>CAVRPA010000001.1:0-35632 GCA_963723005.1 uncultured Acidobacteriota bacterium
CAGATTGCCTTCACGCAGCGGAATCCGAGATGGTTCGTGCCGGTGCCGATGTCTCCCTTCCCGCGCGTGCCAACCATGTAGCGGGAGCAATACTGATCGGTACAGAGAAACGACCCGCCGCGATGGACGCGCTTCTTCACGCCGGGCTCGCTGGGGGATCGATCGACGTGGCGGGGCCTTTCGGATTGCGAGCGACGCTGTTTGCCCCGGCCAGTTCCGCGTAGTAGTCCGGTCGATACCAGTCGCTCACCCACTCCCAGACGTTCCCACCCACGTCATGAAGGCCGTAGCCATTCGGTGGAAACTGCGCGACCGGCGCAATCCCCGTGAAGCGGTCCTCGCCCGTGTCGTGATCGGGAAAATGCCCTTGATGAGTGTTGGCCAGCAACTGGCTGCCCTGGCTGAACTCATTGCCCCACGGAAAGAGCTGCCCGGTCAGGCCCCCGCGCGCGGCAAATTCCCATTCCGCTTCGGTCGGCAGCCGCTTTCCGGCCCATTGCGCGTACGCAAGCGCATCCGCGTAGGCGATGTGCACGACGGGAAACCGCTCCATCCCGACGATCGAGCTCTTCGGACCGAGCGGATGGCGCCAGCTGGCGCCGTCGATCGATGACCACCATTGATACGCATCGGTGAGCGGGACGGGATGGTCGGGAGGGGAATACACCACCGAGCCGGGCACGAGGGCCTCGGGCGGCGCACCTGGGAAGTCCTCCGCGCGCGGCGTCTGCTCGGCCACCGTGATGTAGCCCGTCGCGTTCACGAACAGCGCGAACTGCTCGTTCGTCACCTCGGTCTCGTCCATCCAGAAACCGTCCACGGCCACGCGATGGACTGGACGGGAATCCGTGGTGGCCTGCATCCCGACCATGTCGCGCGTGTCCAGCGGGTCCTTCGCCCCCATCGAGAACTCCCCGCCGGGAATCCACACCATGCCGGCAGGCGCTGGCCCTGCCGGCGGCTGCTTGTTCTCGACGGTCGGGAGGAATCCGGCGTTCGGCGAGACCTCCACGGTCGACGGTGTCGATCGAGTCAGCGTGAAGGCGAGGATCGCCACGCCCGCGATCGCGACGATAGCGACCCACGCCAATCCGCGTGTGCGACGAGGGGGAGGAAGTGATCGAGCCTTGGCAGGCTTCGAACGTCGCTTGTTCATCCGTGGGTCCACCAGAATCTTCCTATGGTTCCGATTGTACTCAGCCTTCGCTTGGCGACCGTTGCCTCAGCGCTGGTGGCGCCGGCCGATCAGCGGGCTGAGCAATCGAATCCCCTCGTGGATCTCCCGCTCGGTCAACCCCGCATACCCGAGGACGAGTCCGCTGCCAGCCGGCGCATTCGCGTAGTACGGCGCGACCGAGTAGATTCCGATTCCGCGCTCGGCCGCCTTCGCGATCAGCTCGTCGAGGCGTTCGGCCGGCACGTCGCGCAGCCACGCGACCACGTGGATACCGGCGTTGGCGCCGACGATCTCCACCCGGTCCCCGACGAACTCCGCGAACGCCGCGAGCAGGGCCGCACGCCGTGACGCGTTTCGTGCCCGGGCGCGGCGGACGTGGCGCTCGAAATGACCGCCGGCGATGAACTCGGCCAGCACCTCCTGATCGAAGGCCGGCGCGTGCCGATCCGCCAGGAACTTGAGCGCCGCCAGTGGCCCCAGCAGCGACGGCGGCACGATCAGGTAACCCAGCCGCAGCGATGGAAAGAGCACCTTGGAGAACGTCCCGATGTAGACGACGCGGCCCTCCGAATCGAGCCCCTGGACTGCCTCGACGGGTTGGGTGTCGTACCAGAACTCGCTGTCGTAGTCGTCCTCGACCACGATGGCTCCGGACTCCGCCGCCCACTTCAACAGCGCCAGCCGCCGCTCGAGCGGCAGCACGCCACCGAGGGGAAACTGGTGCGAAGGGGTGACGTAGATCAGCCGCACCGGCTCGCCTGTTGGCAGCCGTGAGACGTCGAGGCCATCTGCGTCCACCGGCACCTGGATGAGATCGGCGCCGGCGGCGGCAAAGACCTGGCGGGCCGAGATGTACGAGGGTTCCTCGATCGCGACGCGATCGCCCGGATCGATCAGCAGCCGCGCGACGAGGTCCAGCGCCTGCTGCGATCCGTTGACGATCATCACCTGCTCGAACGTCGCCGCCAGCCCGCGCGTGCGCGTCACGTAGTCCGCGATCGCCTGGCGCAACGGCAGCCACCCGAGCGCGCGCCCGTAGCGGAGCGTGGCCATGGACATCGCCCGCGTCCGGCGCTGCACGACGCGGGCCCACGCCTGTTGCGGAAACTCCGCCACCGCCGGCACGCCGTAGCGGAAGTCGTACAAGAGGCCGTCGCGCGGCGGCCGCCCCACGGCCGGGAGCGGGGCCAGTGCGACCACTCGCGCCGCGTGGGCCGAGAGGCGCGGCATCACGCCAACCGCGGCGGGCCGCTTCGCGCGCGGACGCAGCCGCGGATCAGGAAGCGTCTCGGGGACGAACGTGCCGGACCCGCCTCGTCCTTCCGCATAGCCTTCAGCCGCCAATTGCGCGAAGGCCAGGGCGACGACGTTGCGCGACAGGTTGAGGTCGGCGGCAAGCGCACGGGTCGATGGCAGTTGTGACCCTGGCGGGAACGTGCCGTCGAGGATGGCGCGGCGCAGGCCTCGGAACAGACGCTGATTGAGCCGACCCCGCCCTTCGAGGCGCACCAGCATTCACCGCACTCCGCAAGTGGCCCCAGCCATCGGCCAGGAAGTGGATCCCGCGCCGGCGCTGCCGGTTCCTACAATCGGGCCTCGACTCACAAGGAGACTCACTATGAACAGCCTCATCCGCAACACAATCGGCGCGTCACTCACCGCGGCCGCAGTCGTCGCCACGGCCGCCGGCCCGGAAGCCAGCGATTCAGTCTGCAAGGCGATTCACGCGGTCATGATCGAGCAGCGCGTGACGGAGGGATGCAAGCCCGGGCATACGTTCTGCTTCATCGGCGAGGTCGCCGGCAATCATGACATGCGCGGCGCCACCTACTTCAAGGGCGATAGCAGTGGCACGCGAGCGCCGGCGTCGCCGGACTTCCTTCCTTATAGCGGGCCGTTCGAGTACCTGCTCGACGCGGGCACGATCGTCACCCGCGAGACGGGCGTGTCGAACACCACCGCCGGCAATCCGGACAGCGGCGCCGTGACTGCCTTTCAGAAGATCGTGGAGGGAACCGGGCCGTGGGCCGGCGCGACCGGCTACTTCTTCGTCAGCGGGTTCAACCGCGGCGGCCGGGTGGAGACGGCCGTCAGCGGCGAGATCTGCCTTCCCTGACGCACGGGACTGGGTCACCGACCCGGCGGTCGTGGATCGCGGCCACAGTGCGGCCTGGTCGAACCCATCACGTGCGACCTGTCGTTGACGACGGCCATCGTGCCGTCGTCAACGTGGACGCGCGGTGTGGGGATCACGGTTGTGAGGGGAGCGGTGCCGCCGTCAAGTCGAGGTGCCAGCCCGGGTGCAGCCATTTTCCGTCACGTCGAACGAACATCTCCGTCAGGCGTCCACGCATCGTCCGCTCGGCGCCGCCGGACTCGATCACGGCTTCGTAGCGGCCATAGAGCACCACGACATCGCCAAACCGCTGCTGCTGCGTTTCGGGGAACGTGAGTCGGACGAGTCGTCCTCCACCCTCGTGGAACGCACGCGCGCCGTCCAGAGTTCCGGTGCGGTCCGTAAATGGTCCTTCGTTCATCCCAATGCCGATGAACTCCGCTGGCAGCAGATCGCCAAGGGTCTTCACGTCCCCGGCAAAGTACGCTCGCCACGCCGCTTCCCGGGCGATCAGCACCTCGCGATCGATCGCCGGCGTCGCTGACACCTGTGAACAGGACGCTGCGGTCACCGCCGCCAGCAGCGCGATCCAGAACGTGCCTGCCGTGCTTCGAACTCTCCTCATGCTTGCCTCCGGACCGCACTGTAGCTGGCGAGGAGTGGCGACGACTTGCGGTTTCTTGCGAACGTGAGAACATCGCTCCATGAATCGGGTGGTTCAGCTGGTCCATACGAGTGCCGTTGCGCTCGAGCGCTTCGATCACCTGCCCGGCGTGGCGCACCACGATCCGGACCGCGAGCGTGCGCCCGGGCACGCCGTCAATCTCGTCGAGGCAGGCTCGTTTCGGGTGCGGACCAACGGGGCGTGGCACCAGGTTGCCGCGGATCGCGTGTTCGTGACGACGCCGGCGTTGGAGTTCTCCTGCGCACATGACGAGGACCACCCGGCGGATTGCTGCCTGTCGGTGTCGTACTCGGAGCAGGCGGTGGAGAGCGCGCGATCGTCCATGGCGCTTCGCGATTCGCTCGTTCGTCCGCTCACCAATCGTCAGGCCTTCCTGCGGCGGGCGCTCGGCGATTGTGGACGGGGAGACGAGGCGCGCGCCGAGGCGCTGGCCGGGGCATTGCTGTGGTCGCTTTCGAACGGCATCACGCGGCACCCTCTGTTCACGCCGGACCGGTTGGCGTGGCATGCGGCGCGCGTGGACCGCGCCAAGGCGATGATCGAGGCGCACTATGCCGAGCCGCTCTCGTTATCGATGATGGCTCGCGAGTCGGGGATGAGCGTGTTCCACTTCGCGCGGATCTTTGGCGAGCTCGAGGGCCGGCCACCTCATCGCTTCCTGACCGATGTCCGCCTGGCCCGGGCCCACGCTCGCCTTCGTGACGGAGCCAGCGTCACCGACACCTGCTTCGCCGTCGGCTTTGGTTCACTCAGCCACTTCGTTACGACATTCCGCCGGCGCTACGGCAGCAGGCCATCGCACGTCCGCCGACACGGAAGATAGCCGAGGTCCACTACCGCCCTCCGACCCCTGGCCAGGTGTGCAAAAGGAAGCGTTCAACTATCTGTCTCAGGCGCTTGCGAGAAACCGCAGCGCCGAGATGCCAGGCATGAACAGATAGGCGCCGGCCTTCACCGTGACGAACCGCGGCAGCGGGCCCGTTCGCTGTCGCAACGGCCGTCCCGGGATGGTCATGTGACTCGGCGGCTGATCCGCGCGGTCGTTGTCACCGGTGATCGGATCCTTGTTGTCGTTGAGTCCGCCGAAGCGCGGATTGTTGCACCAGGTCTGCTGCACGAACTCGAACTGGCTGCGGATGCTGGCGTTGACGCAGAAGAAATGAATGCCGCGCGCCTGACCGTCGTCGGTGAGCGCGTCGAGTGCCGCGCGGCAGGCGGCTGACATGGGATCGCCGAGGACGGTGGGATCGAAGAGCACCGGGCCGAAGACGCGCGCCCGCCGCAGCAGCCGATGCGCTTCGGACATGCTCAGCGACTGGGCGGCCGGGTAGGGCTTGAGGCCGTCGCGCGGGTTGGAACGGCGGATATGGGCGCCAAGCGGGCAGGACAACCCGTCGGCATCGTCCGCGTAGAGGAAATCGTTCCGGGCTCGCAACTGCGCCTCGTCGCGGTGAGGCGAGAGCGCCAGCGGCGCGCCGCTCGGCCAGCGCCCGACCAGGCGCGACGCCAGCCATACCATGCGCTGCGTGTCCGCCTGTTCTCCGCCGCGCAGGGTCTCCTCCTTCACGAACTTCCAGAAGCCGGCGACCTCCTGTTGAAGCTTCCGATAGACCACGTACAATCCGTTCGCGCCGAAGTCCCGCAGCCGCTCGGACGCATGATGTGGGTTAGCGAGCGACGGAAGCAGCCCGCGGCCATCGAGCTCCGCCGGCACGACAGGTGTCGGCGGCACGATCCCGTAGTGATTTGGGTAACCCAGGATGAACTCCCCCGTGGGAACGCCCTCGCCGCTGATGCCGGCAATCGACGGCTGCGCGATGCCGTCGTGAAACCCAAACGGCTCGTGGTCGCCCTCCGGCCGGTAGCCGCTCTGGATACTGCCTTCCAACTCGACGACCCCGCCGCCCGTCAGGGCGACGAGCGCGCGCTGCGCGTGGCAGGCGTGTTCGAGTTCGGCTGGTAAGACTGCGTGAATCAACACCGCGGCATGGATCGGCGGGAGCGTCGGGCCGCCCAGTTCCCACTTTGTCGGGGCGCTCTCTTCGGTGTCGCCGAGAATTCTCGATCGGTGTTCCGCCGCGATCCCCTCGCGAAACTCCACCGGGAAGGTGCACCGCACTCTCTCGGGGACGCCAAGCGCGGCGAGTCCGGAGGCGGTAAAGGCAATGTTCACCGCCAACACCGGCTTGATCTTCTCGCCATTCGGCCCCGTCGGCCATTCGCTCGCGGTCGTGACGGCCGGCAAGACACTTCCCACCCAGCGCTGCGCCAGCAGCGGATCCCGAAACTCGACGAAGAGATACGCCGCATGCGACAGGTGCCCGTAGCCGCTTGTGATGAAGCCCTGCACGTCGGCGAGCACATCGTCTGGCAGGCGCGTTATTGTTGTCGCCATTGGTCAGAGCCGACGCAGCAGACCGGGCAGAGGGCCGGTTGAGAGGTCGTCGCACGCACGGGCGAGCGCACGATCGTTGACGACGTTCAGCACCGTCTGGTCCGGGTAGGCACTGAAGAACACCTCGGAGGGTACCTGGTGGCTGCGCAGGAAGCGCTTGAACGCCGGCAGGTCGCGCGCGCCATCGGGCGGGAACCCGTACGACGTCTCCCAGATCGCATCCAGTCCCGACAGAATCATCTCGGCAAATTCGTCGATGTAGCTTTCCCACGAGCCGTCGTAGTCGCTGACCATCATCAGCCGCCGGCCGTTGTCGATGAGCAGCCACTTGACGAAATGGATCGTGCTGATTCCGATCAGCGAGCCTGGCGGCGACAGCCGCATCGAGTACGAGTCGATGGCGGCCATCACCGCGCGAACGCGAGCTGCCTGTCCGGGCCTGACGACGGTGATGAGCGTCAGCTGGTTCTGAGTGACGACATCTTCGCGATAGGTGGCCGGCAGTTGCTGATCCGCGGCCGCCACTTCATCGCCCGGTTCGAGCGGTCGAGGCAGGGCGCAGGTGTCGAGCGCCACGCTCGAGTACGGGGACTGAAGCGGCGGCATCTGGTTGTGCGTCAGCTGGTTCAAGAACCTGAGCAGCGGATAGCGATTCAGGCTGGCCACGATCCGCTGAGCGGCGCCAACCACGTTCATCAGGCCGTGTTGCCGAACCGCCCTCCAGGCGTCGAGCACGATCGGGAAGGCGCGCGTCAGCCACTCGATGGCGTCGACAACGGCGGAGCCAATTGCGCTGAATGCGTGCCGGGTGTTCCCGGGCCACCCCGGCGGCAATGACCCTGGCACGGGCTCGATTCCCGGCAGCGGCGCCGCCGATGCGGCGTCGACGAGCGCCTGCGCCTGACGTCGAAGGGCGATCGCGTTGCGGATGCTTGCGACACTCTCGCTTCGGAAGGCGATGTAGTAAGCGCTGGCGTCCTGCATGCGGGCGCGAATGAACGGCTCGAACTCCGCGACGCCGGTGTATCCCTCACAGCGTCCCCAGAGCGCCGCCATGTCCGAGGTGATCGCCGTCAGCTCGGCGAGATGACTCTGCAGGTCGCCATCGTAATTGGCGGAATAGAACAGGCGTCTGTAATCGGATCCGCGATCGGGGTCGGCGAGGATCGCGAAGCGCGCGAAATGGATTCGCTCGCTGCGGGGGAATTCGATTCGTGGGCGATCGACCTCTTGAACGAGGCGCTGCCCGCGGATGTCATCTCCGATCGGCCGAAGCAGGGCGCGCAGGGCGTCCTCCTCGCCACGCCGAATCGGCGCGAGCACGGTGAGCGTTCGCGGCATTGCGGAGCCTGACTTGGCTGAGCAGGATAGCACCGGATGGGGTCTGGCACGATCGGTCGGAATTTGATGCAGTTTCTGCCAACTCTGCAGAGTCTGACGCCGGAGTCCGGCGTCGCGGCGCGATTCTTGTATCCGGAACAGCCATGGTCGAACCGAGAGACAACGACGAGGTCCAAGGAGGCCTCTCCGAAGAAGAGAAACGGGCGAACGTGATCCGGCTCGCCTTCGATGGGCGGCCCGAGCGGTTCGACGAGTTCTGCCGCATCCTGCAGGAGTTCGTGCCTCCCGGCACCTCGGCCATCATGCGCGGCAGCGCGGTCACCGGCCAGCGCTGGCGCGACAACGCCCCCTTCGACGCCGACGGGGCGGGTACGAGCGATCTCGACGTGACGCTGGTGGGCGACGCCGGCGTGCTGTACTTCGAGGCCATCGGGTTCTTCGTACCCGGCATCCACTCCCGGCCGCTCAGCGAGAAAGACCCGGACATCGCGCCCGATCTCGTCCCGCTTCGCGAGCGGCTGATGACGATGGTCGGACGGCCCGTGAACATCCAGGCCTCGCGCGACATCGTCACGCGGTTTCGCGGCGACCTGCTTGGCCAGCCGTACCTCACGCTGTTCGCGAAGCCGGACGGGCAGCTCCTCGGTGGTCCCACGAGCCAGGGCTGATGTTCCGCCTGCTGACCTACAACATCCTGCGTGGCGGCCACGGCCGCACCGGCGCGATCGCGGCGGTGATCAACGCGTGCGCGCCAGATCTCGTGTTGCTCCAGGAGGCGACGGATCGCGGCAACGTCGAGCGGATTGCCGAGGCCACCGGCATGGCCGAATGGAGGGCGTTCGACAAGCAGTCCCTCGGTTTCCTGAGCCGTCGTCCGGTGGCGTCCTGTGGATGGGTGCGGCCGCGCGTGTCCCGGCACGCGTTCGTGGAGGTAGTCCCGGAGGGCGAGCGGCTACGTGTTTTCGGCGTGCACCTGAGCGCGGTGCATGCCGCGTGGACCGAACACCGCCGCGTGATGGAGCTGCGCGCGCTGCTGCGCAGCGTGGCGCGGCATCAGGATGGGTTCCACGTGCTCGCCGGCGACTTCAACACGGTGGCGCCGGGCGATCTGTTCGACAGCGGGCTGCTGCCGATGCGAGTGCGTCCGCTGGTGTGGCTGAGCGGCGGCCGCATCAGGTGGCGCACGGTTCAGACCGTCCTCGACGCCGGTTACGTCGACGGGTTCCGGCAGGCGCACCCGGACGATCCGGGGCATACGCTGCCCACTGCTCATCCGCACGTCCGGCTCGACTACGTGTTCGTACCACGCTCGCACCAGGCGCGGATCGCGGCCTGTAACGTCGTGCGCGATCCGGCCGCCGTCTCGGCCTCGGATCACTTCCCGGTGCTGGCCGACCTGAACGTGTAATCGGGGTCTGGCACGATCGGCCCGAATTTGACGCAGTTTCTGCCATCTCGGCGGAAGCTCAGCTGGACGCTCAGCGCGAGGGCTTGATGTCCACGTTGTGGTAAGCCTCGACCCACCACTGCCCGTCGCGCTTCACGAAAATCTGCATGAGCTGCGTCTTGATGACGCCGTCCGCGGGCACAGGGATGCCGCCCGGCATCGACTTGACGCCGCGCACCTCGTTGTCGATGTCGACAATCGCGACGTCCGGGGTGACCAACCGTATCCGGTGGATGACGTGCGACTTGGTTGTTCCCTTGTAGAACGTGGCAAGGATCTCGGCGTGGCGGCGCTCGAAGGCGTCGTGCCCGTACATGACCATACCGAAGAGGTTGGTGAACGACACGTCCGGGCCGACGTGGCGCGCATACCCGCCGGCGTCACCGGCGTTCCAGGCCGCGGCCTGCTCGGCCACGATCGCCTGGATCTCTTTCCCTGCCAGCTGGTCCTGGGCCAGCGATGAGGCCGGCCAGAGCGTGAGCACCAGAATCAGTGCGCTGAACGTTCGCATGGATTCTCCTCCGGAACATCCGCTCACGGCGGATTGGCGTCCACACTGCCACACCGGCGCGGAGAAAGCACCTGGCGCCGGCGAGGAGCGGTCCACGGAACAAGCTGTAGACGCCCTACGTCTATAGCCGTAGTCTGTCTACATCCATGGCCAAGACACCAGACGACCAGCGGCTCGAACTCCTCCAGGGCACTCTCGATATGCTCGTCCTGCGGACCCTGCAATGGGGCCCGCAGCATGGCCACGGCATCGGCCAGGCCATCCGCGCCAACTCCGACGATCTGCTGAAGGTCGAGACCGGCTCGCTCTACCCGGCGCTGCACCGCCTCGAGAAGCGGGGCTGGCTGAAGGCCGAATGGGGCGTGAGCGAGGCCAATCAGCGCGCGAAGTACTACCAGCTGACCGCCACCGGCAAGGCGCAGCTATCACGCGAACGGGACCGGTGGTCGCAGCTCGTGAACGCGATCGGCCGCGTGATGAACCCGGTGCAAAGCAAGGACTAGCCATGCGGCCTGACGAGCGCGAGCTCGACGAGGAGATCCGCGGCCATCTTGCGCTCAGCGCGAAAGAGCATGTGACCGCGGCGCGGATCCGGAGGCCGCCCGCCTGGCGGCGCTGCGCGAGTTCGGCTACATCCCCGCGGTCCGCGACTCGATGCACCGCGTCTGGTACAGCCGCTGGTTCGACGCCGCCTTCGCCCTGCTTCAGGACATGCGCGTTGGCCTGCGCTCGCTCCGCCGCGCCAGGGGCCTGGCCGCCGCGGTGGTGGCGACACTTGCACTCGGCATCGGCGCCAACGCCGCCATCTTCAGCGTGGTCCGCGGCGTGCTGCTGCGCCCGCTCGTCAATCGCGGCGAGGATCGGCTGGTCTACATCCGCCAGAGCGCGCCGGGTCTCGGCGCCGCGAACACGACGTTCTCGGTGCCGGAGATCAACGACTTCAAGGCCCGCACCACCACGATCGCGGACTTCGGCGATTTCTCGACCATCGATTTCACCCTCCTCGGATTCGGCGAGCCCCGCATGGTGAAGGCCGGCGTGGTCGGCGGCTCGTACTTCGAGGTGATGGGGCTGCGCCCCGTGCTCGGCCGGCTGCTCAACGCGGCAGACGATGGACCGGATGCGCCGGGCGTGGTGGTGCTGACCCAGCGATTCTGGACCACGTCGCTCAACAGCGATCCCGCGGTCGTCGGCAGGACCATCGCGCTCGGCACGCGCAGTGCCACGGTGGTGGGCGTGCTTGAACCGTCCATCCCCTATCCGGCCGACACCGAGATCATCGCCAACGTGGTGACGAGCCCGCATCACCTCGACGCCACCATGGTCACGGCGCGCACCCACCGCATGACCGAGCTGTTCGGCCGGCTTGCCCCGGGCGCGACGATCGACGACGCCCGTGCCGAACTGAAGTCGGTGCACGACGCGATGATGCAGGAGCATCCCGAGGCGTACTCGGCAAGCGCCGAAGTGCAGGTGAGCGTCACACCGCTGCGCGATCAGCTCGCGGCGCCGGCGCGGCCGATCCTTCTCCTGCTGCTCGCGGCCTCCGCGGTCCTGTTCGTGATTGCCTGCTCGAACGTCGCCAACCTGATCCTGGCGCGATCGGTGCGGCGCGAGGGCGAGCTGGCGGTGCGGGCCGCCCTGGGCGCCAGCCACGGCGCGTTGCGGCGCACGCTGCTGGCCGAGAGCCTGGTGCTGTGCGGCGCCGGAGCGCTGCTCGGCGTGGTGCTGGCCCGGCCGCTGGTGGCCGTCGTCGCGCGATTCGCCGCACGCTATTCCGTGCGAGCCCTCGAGGTGACCGTCGATGCCAGCCTGCTCTGGGTCGGTGGCGGACTGGCGATGGCCGCGGCGGTGCTGCTGGCCTTCATCCCAAGGCTGCCGTCGCCGCATGCGCCCACGGGCCTCGGCCTGACCAGCGGCAGCGTCCGCCTGACGCCGGGCACCAACCGCCGTCTGCGCGTGTTCGCCATGACGCAGATTGCGTGCTCGTTCCTGCTGCTCGCTGGGGCGGGCACGCTGATCGCGGCGCTGGTCGCCCTGCAGCAAACCCAGACCGGCCTCAACCTGAAGCAGGTGCTGGCGCTGGACGTGCCGCTGCCCCTCGATTCACGCGCCATCGACTTCTATCAGCAGGCGGCCGATCGCATCGCGACCCTGCCAGGCGTGGAGCGCGTGGTCGCCGGAAACGTCGTGCCCTGGCGCGACGCCGGCACCGTGCTGCCGGTGGTGCCGTTTGCCGTTGAAGGGTCCACGGCCGGGGATGGAGCACCGGATCGGCACGCGCGACTGCGGAACGTCACGCCCGGATTCTTCTCGGCGCTCGGCGTGCCCCTCGTCGCCGGCCGCGACTTCACCGCCGACGATCGACGAGGCAGCGAACTGGTCGTGATCGTCAGCCAATCGCTGGCGGAGCGCGCGTTCCCCGATGGCGACGCTCTCAACCGGCAGTTCTGGTGGACCGATCCGATTCTTGGGCCACCGACGCCGCGCCGCATCGTCGGCATCGTCGCGGACGTGGACGATGAAAACATCGTGCCGCAGCCGATGCTCACCGTCTATCACCCGCTGCCCCAACTGCCTGGCGGCGGCCGGCTGTTCGTGCGGGCGGCAGGCGATCCGTACGCTCTTGTCCCGGCGGTGACGCGCGTCATCCGCGACATGAACGTGGATCAACCGGTGGAGCGTGCGGCCACTCTCGAGGACGTGCGGTCGGAGGTGCTGACGCCGGAGCGGGTGAACGCTTTCGTGGTGTCCGGCTTCGCCGGGATCGCGTTGCTGATCGCGGTGGTCGGCGTGGCCGGTGTGCTCGCCTTCTCGGTGAGCGCCCGCACGCGTGAGTTTGGCGTGCGGCTGGCGGTCGGTTCGACGCCGCATCACCTGCTGCTCGGCGTCCTCGGCGAGGGTGCGCTCATCGTGGCCGTCGGCGTGGCGGCAGGCGCCGCGGGCGCATTTGGCGTGGCGAATATCGGCGGGCGTTACGCCCCCGACCTGCAGCTGGCGGGGACCGTGCCGGTCCTGGCCGCGGCAGCCGTTCTTCTCGGCGCGGCCGTGCTCGCGTCGCTGATTCCCGCCGCGAAGGCGGCACGAGTGGACGTCGTCCAGGCACTGCGATCGGAATAGGGAGAGGCAAGCACCATGACAACGAATCAGGTTGGCGAACAGACGTCTCGACGGCCCCTTCGCCTGTGGCCCGGCGTGGCCGCGGCGGTCCTGATGGTGCTGGTGCGGGTGGTCACTCCACTCTTGTTTCCGGGTGCGGGCGCTGTCGGCATGCTTGCCGGCGTCGCCGGGGCGTTCATCATTCTCGTGTGGTGGCTGTTCTTCAGCCGCGCGCTCTGGTCCGAGCGCGCCGCCGCGATCGTGCTGATGCTCGTCGCTGTCGCCGCCACCTCGCGCATCGTGCACCCGTCGATCTCGAATGGGTTCATGGGCATGATGCTGCCGATCTTCGCGACGCCGGTAATGTGCCTGGCGCTCGTGGCATGGGCGGTCGCCAGCCGCGGCTTCTCCATCGCCATGCGGCGCGCCTCGATGGCGGTCGCCATCCTGCTTGCATGCGGATCCCTTGCGCTCATCAGGACGGGTGGCATCACCGGCGATGCCGAGTCGGATCTGCACTGGCGGTGGACGCCGACGCCGGAGGATCGGCTGCTCGCGATGGCTGACGAGCCGCTCGCCTCGCCCACGCTCCCCGCGCCCGCGCCCGCGCCGACGACGATGACCGCGGCACCGGCAGCGCCGGCGCCTACTGGCGAACCGGCGGCGGCCGCACCGGTCCCGGCGATCGCCCCGAAGGCGCCGAAGGCAACCGAGTCGAGTGAGTCGGCCGACAACGCTCGCGGCCCACTCGCGGCACGCGCAGCTCCCGAAGTGGTGAAGACCAGCGCCGAATGGCCTGGCTTCCGCGGCACCATGCGCGACGGTGTCGTGCGCGGTGTGCGGCTCGAGACGGACTGGACGCAGAAGCCGCCAGTCGAACTGTGGCGCCGGCCGGTGGGGCCGGGCTGGTCGTCGTTCGCCGTGCATGGGGATCTCGATCTACACGCAGGAACAGCGTGGCGAAGACGAAGTGGTCTCCTGCTATCGCTTGAGCAGCGGCGAGCCGGTGTGGCGGCACAAGGACCCGGTGCGCTTCTGGGAGTCGAATGGCGGCGCGGGGCCGCGCGGCACGCCGACCCTGCACGACGGCCGCGTCTACACCATGGGCGCGACCGGCCTCGTCAATGTGCTCGACGCCGGCACCGGCGCCGTCCTCTGGTCGCGGAACGTGGCCACCGAAACCGGCACGACGGTCCCGGATTGGGGCATCTCGAGCTCACCGTTGGTGATCGACGATCTCGTCATCGTCGCGGTCTCCGGCCAGCTCGCGGCGTATGACGCGCGCACCGGCGACGAGCGGTGGCGGGGCCCGTCGGGTGGCGCCGGCTACAGCTCTCCCCACTTCACGACCATCGCCGGAGTGCCGCAGGTGCTGCTGCTGAGGGGCTCTCGCACCATCAGCCTCGCGCCGGCCGACGGCACGCTGCTGTGGGAACACGTGTGGCAGCCCGGAGTGAGCATCGTGCAGCCGGTGCTGATGCCCGACGGCGGCATTCTGGTCGCCGCCGGCGATGGGATGGGCGGCATGGGCATGCGCCGAATCGCGGTCGCGCATGGAGCCGGCGGCTGGACGGTCGAGGAGCGCTGGACCTCGCGCGGGTTGAAGCCGTACTTCAACGACACCGTCATCCATCAGGGCCACGCCTTCGGCTTCGACGGCAACATCCTGGCGTGCATCGATCTCGAGAACGGCGAACGTTCGTGGAAGGGCGGCCGCTACGGCAATGGCCAGATGGTGTTGCTGCCGGATCAGGACCTGCTGCTGGTGCTGTCCGAAGAGGGCAGCCTGGCGCTCGTCAAGGCCACCGCGGACAAGTTCACCGAGGTCGCGAAGTTTCAGGCGATCGACGGCAAGACCTGGAATCACCCGGTGCTGGTGGGCGACGTCCTGCTGGTGAGGAACGGCGAGGAGATGGCCGCGTTCCGTCTGTCGCTTGTCGCTGGCTCTTGACACATTCCGATATAGGAATGTATAACTCTGGGCATGGCCCGCGCGGCGACCACTTCCGACCCCTTCAACGCGATCGCGGAACCCCGCCGTCGTCACATCCTCGAGTTCATCGCCGGCGATGAACGATCGGCGACCGAGATCGCCGACGCGCTCGAGCTGGGACAGCCGTCCGTCTCGAAGCACCTGCAGGTGCTGAGGGACGTCGAGCTCGTCAGTGTGCGCCGCGAGGGGCGTCGCACCATGTACCGGATCAACGCGCAGACCTTGCGGACGATTCACGACTGGAGCGGCATGTTCGAGCGCTACTGGCGCGGACAGCTGCACCGCATCAAGGCGCACGCCGAGGAGAAACGATGACGACCATGACATCCGTCAGCCCCACGTTCACGATCAGCGAGGAGATCCACGTCCGGGCAACGCTGGAGACCACCTTCGCCTCACTGCTGGCGCAGATGGGACGGCTGAACGAAACGCCCGACGGCAAGCCCATGCCGATGCTGCTCGAAGCCCGGCCGGGAGGGCGATGGGTCCGCGACCTGGGCGGAGACAATGGACACCTGTGGGGGTTCGTGCAGAGCATCAAGCGGCCCGTGCTGCTCGAGATCTGGGGACCGCTGTTCATGTCCACCGCGGCGACGTCGAACATCCTCTACCGGTTGAAGGAAGTGGACGGCGGCTCGCTCATCACCTTCACGCACACGCTGGTCGGCCCGTTCCCCGAAGATCACCGGCCCCAGCTCGGCACCGGGTGGAAGGCCCTCCACGCGCGGGTACGCCAGGCTGCCGAGCTCGGCGGGAAGGAGAAGTGATGGCCATGGGAATCGCCGACACGCTGCTGGCGGAACTGGAACAGGAATCAGCGGCGACGCGCCGCGTGCTCGAACGGGTGCCGCAGGCGCATCTGTCGTGGAAGCCGCATGCCAAGTCGATGTCGCTCGGGCAACTCGCGCTTCACGTGGCGACCGTCCCGGGAAACGTCGCCGAACTGGCGTCGGTCGACACCGTGCCGTCGCCGCCTCAGTTCGGGCAGCCGGAGGCGGCGACGGCTGCCGAGCTGGTGCCGGCCCTGTCCGCGAGCGTGGCCAAGGCCCGGGCCCATCTGGGCGGCCTCGATGACGCCGCGATGGGCGCGACCTGGCGCCTGATGAACGGCGACCGTGAGCTGATGGCGATGCCGCGCGTGGCACTCGTCCGCGCCGTCATGCTGAACCATTGGTATCACCACCGCGGCCAGTTGACGGTGTACCTGCGGCTGCTCGACGTCCCGGTGCCGTCGGTCTACGGCCCCAGTGCCGACGAGAATCCGTTCGCCGCGCCGCCCGCAGGCCCTGCCTGATTCGCGCAGCCTGGCCGTCAGGTGCCGCGACGACGGCGTCTGACGGCCGGCTTGAAACGTTCAGTTGAGCCACGCGTATCGTTAACCATGGAGACAGGAGGTCTTCATGGCGGCGATAGCCACCGTCATCGTGTTGGCACTCGCGATGACGGGCTGCTCCGACCTGCGCACCTCAGCAATGCCAACGAGTCCCACCAGTACCGATCCCGCACCGGTCGCTGCCGCTCCGGTCCCCGTGGGCCGGGTCGTGCGCACCGAGCTGTGGACGCTGGACCTGACAATGCGTGAAGTGTACGGCGCCGGCGAGTGCAATGCCGGGATCGGCACGACGCGACAGGTTCTCCTGCGCGTCGAGTTCACCGACCACGATGCGGTGGCCATGCAGTACGCAGAGCGACGCCTCGCCCACCGACCAGGCGAAGTGGATGGGGTGGATCTATGGCGACGGCGTCGAGGCATCGGGCGTGGCCTACGAGCGCCTGCCTTGCAGCGGCGCGGACGCGAGCGGCGCGGGCGCGCTGACCCTGCTCACCGGCTACTTCTCCACGGACGGCCAGACGTTCACCGGGACCGAGATGCGGCGCCACGCATCGCCGGTCGCGGGTGAAATCGTCTACTACTTCGATTGGCGCGCACACCGGTAGGCCGGTGATCCGGGTGTCCGGTATCCGGTGTCCGGTGTCCGGTGTCCGGTGCCTACGTGTTTCTCGGCAACACGGTGTAGACCCTCCGAATGAACCCATCGAACTCGGTGATGAAGCCCCGCAGGAACTCTTCCGTTGACGGGTTCGTCACCAGCCCTTCGTCGGTGATGAGTCCGGGCGTGAACTGGATGTAGGCTTCGGGCGCGTTCATCTGCGGCGAGTTGCAGTAGCCGAGCAAGCTGCGGAGATGCTGCTGGGCAATCGCGGTGCCGAGCGCGCCGGGCGAAGCCCCGATGACGGCCGAGGGCTTCCGCGCGAAGGAATTCTTCCCATACGGCCGGCTGGCCCAATCAATCGCATTCTTCAAGCCGCCCGGGATGGACCGGTTGTACTCGGGCGTGATGAACAGCACGGCGTCAGCCGCCTTGATCGCGTCCTTGAGCGCTTGAGCGACCGGCGGATAGTCCGCTTCGTGATCCGGGCTGTAGAGCGGGAGATCCCGAAACGGAATCTCGACCATCCGCAGATCAGGTGGAGCAAGGCGCACGAGCGCCTTGGAGAGCAGGCGGTTGATCGATTGGCTGGACAGGCTGCCGATGAAGTAGCCGACGGTGAAGGTGTTCATGACATTCGGAGACATGCAACATGCTCTCCCGAATCGGATGCGCACGAGTTGCCGCCTTGTGTCGCGCTCGGCCCGCCACTATACTTCGCGCGATCGGTAGAGCCAGCCTCCGGAGGAATCATGCGTCACGTCCTCGTCGCGGCAAGTCTCGGTCTCCTCGTCTCAACCGTTGCGGCCGCTCAGACCCACACCATCGTGGCGTTGAGTCATACCGACAACACCGCCTACGAACTGGATCCCGAGACCGGGAAGATCCTCCACCAGTTCACCGCGGAGAACCAGCCGCACGAGGGCATCGCCTCGCCCGACGGCCGCACCTACTACGCGGCCATCCCCAACGGCCCGCACGTCGTGATTCTCGACGGCGCCACGTTCAAGGAGAAGGGCCGCATCGACTCGCCCTTCTTCAAGTCGACGCTGAACAAGGGCTCTGCCTCACCGCACGGCATCGGGCTGACGACCGATGGCAGCAAGCTCTACGTCGGGCTCGAGAATGCGGACATCCCCGGCATCGTCGTCTACGACACGAAGGCGGGCAAGGTGCTCCGCAAGATCGACGTGGTGCTGCGCGGCGGTCACTTCCTGGCGATTCAGCCCGGCACCGACAAGCTGTACTACCCGATGCGCGAGGACAACCGCGTGCTGGTGATCGACACCAAGTCCGACGCGATCACCAAGATCATTCCCATCGAGGGCGGGCCGGTCGGCGTCGGCTTCGCGCCGAACGGAGAGGTGTGGATCCACAACGACGGCGACGGCACGGTCCACGTCATTGACAGCAAGACCGACACGGTGGTGAAGAAGCTCGAGGGGCTGGGCAAGGGCGCCGGCCGCATGGCCGTGTCCGCCGATGGCAAGTGGGCCGCGTCCACGCACGGCGGGTCGCAGGACGTTGCGATCATCAACGCCGCCGACAAGACCGTGGCGGCGACGGTGACGATCGGCAAAGGCCCCGGCTTCCCCATCTTCTCGCCCGACAGCACGAAGCTCTATGTCATGAACTACGGCGAGGGTGACGTCTGCGTCATCGATCTCGCCACGAAGAAGATCGTGGCCCGGTACAAGGCCGGGCAGAGCCCGTTCGGCGGCGGCCTCCGTTTCCCCAACGGCCGGCCCGCGTCTCGCCACTGATTACCTGTTCCCGTCGCCGCACCCGCGGCTCGCCGTTTCACGCCGTTTCCGGAGGGGAAAGATGTCCGTCACCCGTTCCTTGGCGCGTGTTCTCCTCGTCTCGTTCCTGGTCCTGACGGCGGTTTCCGCCCAGCAGCGAACCACGCCGGGCCCAGACATCTACAGCCGCCTGCATTGGCGGACCATCGGGCCCGAGGGCAATCGGTTCTCCGCCGCGGCCGGCATACCCGGCGATCCGCTACACCTATTACGTCGGCGCCGCTTCGGGCGGCATCTGGAAGACCACGGACGGCGGCGTGAACTGGGCGTCGCTGTTCGACGAGCAGCCGGTGCAGTCGATCGGCTCGCTGGCGGTGGCGCAATCCGACCGCAACGTGGTGTGGGCCGGCACCGGCGAAGGCAAGATCCGCAGCCACATCTCGGTCGGGCAGGGCATCTACCGATCGACTGACGCGGGCAAGAGCTGGAAGCTGATGGGCCTCGAGGCGACGGGACGCATTCCCCGCCTCGTCGATCCATCCGAAGGATCCGAACATCGTGCTGGCCTGCGCGCTCGGCCACGCCTACGGGCCGCAGCCCGAACGCGGCGTGTTCCGGACCACCGACGGCGGTCAGACCTGGACCAAGACGCTGTTCGTCGACGAGAACACGGGCTGCTCGGACATCGCGATGGATCCGAAGAACCCGCAGATTCTCTTCGCCGGCATGTGGCAGCTCGAAATCCACACCTGGGGCCGCGAGAGCGGCGGGCCGGGCAGCGGTCTGTTCATGTCGCGCGACGGCGGAGCGACGTGGACGCGGCTGGCGGGCAAGGGCCTGCCGACGCGCCCGGTCGGCAAGGTCGCGGTGGCGATCGCGGCCTCGAATCCCAAGCGCGTCTACGCGATGATCGAGACCGGCGACGGCGTGCCGTGGAAGGGACAGCCCACCGACCGCGGCCAGTTGTGGCGCTCGGAAGACGGCGGCGACACCTGGCAGGTGGTCAGCTACGACCACAACGCCATGGGCCGCGCGCACTACTACTCGCGCATGGCGGTCGCGCCGGACAACGAGAACGAGGCGTACTTCCTGACGGCGTCGTACTCGAAGTCGATCGACGGCGGCGACGACGATCGACCGTGCAGCAGCGGCGCCGAAGCGCCCGGCGGCGACCATCACGACATCTGGATCGATCCGACCAACGCGAACCGCCAGATCGTCGCGCACGACCAGGGCCTGTCGATCACGGTGAATCGCGGCAAGACCTGGTTCCGCCAGCGCCTGAAGAACGCGCAGATCTACCACGTCACGGTGGACAACGAGATCCCCTACAACGTGCTGGGCAACAAGCAGGACGAGCCGACCTATCGCGGGCCGAGCAACAGCCGCCTGCAGGGCGGGTTCGGCGGCGAACCCGGCATCCCGCGCGCGATGTGGCACGCGGTGGGCGGCGGCGAGAGCGGCTGGGCGACGCCCGATCCCACCGACTCGAACATCGTCTGGTCCACGGCTTCCGGCTCCGGCATGGTCGGCGGCATCGTCGTGCGATTCGAGGAGAGCCGGCGGCAGTTCCGCAACGTCGAGGTGTGGCCCGACCAGTCGAACGGCCCGGCCGAGGGCGTGCGCTACCGCTTCGTGTGGGACGCGCCGCTGCACATCTCGCCGCACGATCACAACACCATCTACGTCGGCAGCCAGCACATCCACCGCACCACCAACGGCGGCCAGAGCTGGGAGGTGATCAGCCCGGACCTGACGCTGAACGACAAGTCGCGCATGGGGAGCTCCGGCGGCCTGACGCCCGACAACATCGGCGTCGAGTACGCGGGCGTGGTCTACGGCATCGCCGAGTCGCCGCGCGAGAAGGGCCTGATCTGGGCGGGCACCAACGACGGCCTGGTGCAGCTGACGCGCGACAACGGCAAGACGTGGACGAACGTGACGAAGAACCTGCCGGGCCTCCCGGCGTGGGGCTCGGTGCGGAGCATCGCCCCGTCGCGCTACGACGCCGGCACCGCCTACCTGACGGTGGACTTCCACCAGATGAACAACCGCGACCCGTTCGTCTACCGCACCACCGACTACGGAGCAGACGTGGAAGCTGATCGTCAACGGCATCCCGAAGAGCATGCTGAGCTACGCCAAGGTGATCTACGAGGATCCCGTGCGGCGCGGCATGCTCTATCGTCGGGCACGGAGAACGCGATCTACGTCACGTTCGACGACGGCGACACCTGGCAGCCGCTGCAGAACGACCTGCCGCACGCGCCGGTGTCGGGCATCGTCGTGCAGGAGCATTTCAACGACCTGGTGATCTCCACCTACGGCCGCGGCTTCTGGATCATGGACGACATCACGGCGCTGCGGGCGATGACGCCGGAGGTGCTGAACGCCGACGCGCACCTGTTCCCGCTCCGGCCCGCGTACCGCTTCCGCGGCATCACGGCGCCGTCCACGACCTACGACGACCCGACGACCGGTGAGAACCCGCAGTACGGCGCGTCGATCAACTACTACGTGAAGCAGGCGGTGCCGGCGGGCGGCACGCATGACCATCAGCAACAGCCAGGGCACGGTGATTCGCACGATGCACGGTGCCGGGCGGCGCCGGGCTGAACCGGGTCTACTGGGACCTGCGCGAGACGCCGACGAAGCAGCTGAAGATGCGGACCAACCCGCTGTACGACCACGAGCTGCCGCTCGGTGAGGACGGGACGCGGCCACCAGCCGGCGGCGGCGGCCAGCAGGCCCTGCTTATCGCCTCCAGGCACCTACACGGTGAAACTGTCGATCGGCGGGCGCGAGTTCAGCCAGCCGCTCACGGTCCGCAAGGACCCGCACTCCGGCGGCACCGAGGCCGACATCCAGGCGCAGATGACGGTGCTGACCGAGCTCCGGAGCGGCATGAACTCCGCGGTGGACGCCATCAACCAGCTGGAGTACGTCCGGGCGCAGGTGCAGACCATCATGAAGTCCACCCAGGACAGCGA
The DNA here is from genome assembly GCA_963723005.1 of uncultured Acidobacteriota bacterium. GTDB lineage: Bacteria > Acidobacteriota > Vicinamibacteria > Vicinamibacterales > UBA2999 > VFZN01. The sequence continues at coordinate 21,428 of CAVRPA010000001.1, forward strand.
GCTCCGCCGCGCCGCGACCGAGCTGCAGGGCAAGCTCGCCGACCTGGAGATGAATCTCTACGACTTGCGCATCACCGGCGGCCAGGACGGCGTCCGCTACGCGGCCAAGCTGCTGTCACGGTTCAACTTCCTGGCGAACGGCATCTCGGGCAGCGACTTCCGCCCGACCGACCAGCACATGGAGGTCGCCAAGTCCCTGCAGGATCGCCTGAAGAACGAGCTCACCGCGATCGGCACCGCCATGGACCGCGATGTCTCGACGTTCAACGACATGCTGCGACGAGGCTCGGCAGGACAGATTGTTGACGAAAGACGCCGTAGATATCTGGTGATCTGGTGAGGTGGTGAGCTGGTGATCTGATCTGGTGAGCTGGTGATCCAGGATCTGGTGATCGGGATCTGACGATCTGCGCGATCTATCTGAAGATCTCGAGATCGAGCGTTCACCAGATCCAGATCACCAGGTCACCACATCACCAGATCAAGAGATTCAGCGAGCGTCACTTCAAGGCGGCGAGGCGGTTTGAGGCGAGCCGCCTGAGCTCTGGTCTTGCGGCGCTCGCTGCAAGCCTTTCGTAGTCGGCGCGAGCCTCCTGGGCGCGCCCGAGCTTCACCAGCGCATCGGCGCGAGCGAGCCGTGCCTCGTCGTCTCGAGGCTCGACCTCGAGCGCGCGCGTGAGCTGATCAACCGCGACGTCCAGGCGGTTCGTGGCCGCCAGCAGCAAGCCAAGGCCGGTCAGCGCCCTCCCGTCGCGGGGGCGCGTGGCAAGCGCCTGGCGGTAGAGTGGCTCCGCCTCGTCGAAGCGCTTCGCATCGGCCAGCAGGTCGGCGAGTTCCAGGACCAGCGCCTGGTTGGACGGATCCGCCGCCATCGCCTCGCGAAGGGCGGCAATGCCCTCGTCCTTCCGCCCGCTCGAGAACAGCAGGCCCGCCCGGAGCGAGATGGCCGCCGTGTGCCGGGGATCGATCGCGAGCGTCGCCTCCTCTTCGGCCAGCGCCCGCTGCCGATCACCAAGACGAAGCGCCGCCAGTGCCGTCCAGTGATGCGCATCCGCGCTGCCGGGCACCAGCTTCAGGTACGCCGCGAAGGCGGACATGGCCTCGCGGTTCCTGCCCTGTGCCAGGGCGGCGCGCCCTTGCAGCTGGTGTGCGAAGCCGTTTCCCTCATCCTGCCTCAGCACCTCGGCGGAGATCCGCGCGGCATCGTCAAGCCGTCCGGTCGCCAGGGCGTGATTGCCTTCGAGCAACCGCTCGAAGAGCGCGACCATGCGCTTGGGATCGGGGCCGGCAGGCCCGGCCGTCGAACTCGCCTGCGGCGTCACCGTGCTGACATAGCCCAGTGAGGCCAGACGCTCGCGTGCCTGCGCAGTGAGCGGCGTCGGCGTCATGCGAGAGCCGGCGCGCGTGCTGGCGTCCAGCACCCGCCGCAGGGCGGTGGCGGTGGTGGGTTCCCGCTCGATGAGATTGACCTTCTCGGCGGGATCGGCCGACAGGTCGTACAACTCCGGTTCTGGCGCTTCAATGAACTTCCACCGGCCCGTCTGAATCGTCCTCAGCGGCGACCAGCCCATGAAAAACTGCGGGAAGTAGGTCTCGGCATAGACAGGCGGCGCTTCCTCACCTGCCCCGCCGTTGGTCATCAGGGCGCGCAGGCTGCGACCGTCGGCGTTCGGGAGGGCCCCCAGGCCGGCGATGTCGAGGATCGTCGGCGCGACATCGATCAGGCCCACCGGCTCGCTCACCACCGAGGCGGCAAGGCCAGGGCCAGCCATGATCAGCGGCACCCGGAGCGCGGCCTCGTAGACGAACAGGCCGTGCGTGCTCTCACCGTGGTCGCCCAGGCTCTCGCCGTGGTCACCCGCCACCACCACCATCGTGGTCGCGCTCCCAAAGCCCGCTCGCTGCAGCAGCGCCCCGACCAGCGCGTCGTCAAAGGCGATCTCCCCGTCGTAGGGGCGGCCGGCGAACTGTTCGCGGAACGGCGAAGGCGGCACGTAGGGGTGGTGCGCGTCGTAGAGGTGGACCCACAGGAAGAAGGGCTGCGTGGCCGTCCGCGACGATCGTGACGCAAGCCACGTCTGACGCCGCAGCCACCGTGCGATCGCCGCGCCGTTCCAGCTCGAGCGACGTCATTCCGCCCGCCGGCGCCTCGTCCAGCGCATCGTCGTAGCGCGTGAACCCGCGCGCCAGGCCGAACTGACGGTCCAGCACGAACGAACTGACGAAGGCCGCCGTCTCGTAGCCCGCGGCCTCGAACGCGGCCGCCAGCGTCGGCACGTCCGCGGCCAGCGTGAAGTGGCCGTTGTTCCGCACGCCATGGGTGTAAGGATGGCGGCCGGTCATGACGCTGGCGTGCGCCGGCAGCGTCAGGGGCGCCGACGACAGCGCGCGGTTGAAGCGGACGCCCGCCGCCGCAAGCCGATCGAGGTTCGGCGTCGAGGCCCCGGAATAACCGTAGCTGCCCAGCCGATCGGCTCGGGTCGTATCGAGCGTGATCAGCAGGACATTAGGTCTGATCGCGGGTGCGGCGGGAACCGGTGCGCCGCGGAACTGCCAGACCCCGCCGATGCCGGCGAGAAGCCCCAGCACCGCGGCCGCGACCACGACCACCCGCCGCTTTGCGGGGCCTGGCGGGCCACCTGGCGTGGGCGTTGACGTAACCGGACGACGAGTGCGGGCGCGGGCCATTCGGCACACTGCACCATGAAGGCGCGGGCGCTGGCAAGCCGTCCGCGGCATGGGCCAAGCGTGGTCAGGCCGCTGAAAAACGAAAGGGGCGACCCCGGAGGGCCGCCCCTTTTCGTTGATGCCGACGGTGCTCGACGGGCCGTTCTAGAACCTCACGGCAGCCGACAGCTGCAGCGAACGCGGCGGGTGCCGGTTGAAGCGCGCCAGGTAGTTGGGGCTGTAAAGCTGATTCGCCCCGGTGTTCCACTGGGTGTTTGCGCCCGTGTTGAACACGTTGAAGATGTTCGCCGCCGGCTCGATGCTGCGCGAACCGAAGCGGAAGATACGGCCGATCTTCAGCTGCAGGTACCTGGTGTCGTCATTACGGATCTGGCCGTCGCTGCGGGTCGGTCCCTGGAAGCGCAGGCGCGTGGCCAGCGGATTGGGCTGGGTCGTGCCGTTCGCGAGCCGGACGGTCGAGGCACCGAACTGCGTCACCTGCGGATCGTTGGCCGGCAGCTGGACGAGAAGCGGGCCCACGTAGCCGCCCGCCTGAATGACATAGCTGCCCCCGACGCTGATGTTCCACGGCGCGTTGTACTGCCCGCCGATGCGCAGGGAGAACGGCCGGTAGGCCGCGCCCGATTCACGGCCGCCGCCGTTCAGCGTGTTGTCGTCGCCGTTGCCGAACAGCTGCTGCGACAGGTCGCGGTTGTTCTCGAACGCGTCCGGCTGCACGAAGCGGGCCGGGTCGGTCGGATTCCACGTGCCGTTCAGGTGCTGCCATTGCCGCGTGAAGCTGGCCAGCACCTGGAAGTTGTTCGACATGTTCTTGGCGAACGTCGCCTCCAAGGCGTCGACGATCACCTGTGTCCAGGTGTTATTCACCTGCTTGGTGATGATCCCCTGGTTCGGGTCGACGAGCCCGAAACCAACGAACGGCTGGAACGGCTGATCCGGGTAGATGCCGTTGATGTCCACTTCCCCGAAGTTGTCGTGGAAACGGCGGTGCGTCCAGGCCACGCCGACGCTCATCAGACCCTTCAGCTGCCGGTTGTACCCCACTGAATACTCGTGGATGAACGGCTGGTGCAGGTCCTTGTCGAACAACAGACTCGGATCGACGCTGCGCGTTGGCGGCGTGACCACGCTCGAGCGGGTGCCGTCGGGCGCAATGTAGACGTTGGTTTCCTCGATAGCCGCCCGTCGTATTGAACTGGACGATGTAGTCGCGGCCGTTGACCTGCTCGTAGAGCTTGCCGTAGCTGGCGCGAATGACGTTGCGGGCATCCTCGGTGAGCAGGAACGACGCACCGACGCGCGGCTGCACCGCGGTGTCCTTCATCCGGTAGAAGTCCAGGAGCTCGTCCTTCCGCCGGTTGATGTCGATGCGAAGGCCGCCGTTGATCGTGAGACGCGGGTTCGGTGACCAGGCGTCCTGCGCGTAGAAGGCCATCACCGAGTCGTGCTCGTTGATCCCCTGCGCCGTGGCTGGCAAGCGATACCGCAAGTGGAACGGGAAGTAGCCAGCCGACGGATCGACGCCGTTCACATACCGGTCCTCCTGAAGGTAGAGGCCGTCGTTCACGTACTGCCGTCGTCGTCTCGCGCACCAGGTTTGGGGCCCACCACATTCCAGCCCTGAACTCGTGGCCACCGCCCCACCCGGTCTTGTAATACGTGAGGTCGCCGCGGATCACCGTCATCCGAGGAATCGGAAAATGCGAGCGACTGCGGATTGTCGAGCTGAGCAAGGGTGCCGGTGCCGACCTGAGTGCCGGCCTGTGCGAAGGCGCTCTGGTGGATGATGCGCTGCGGTCCGGTGACCGTCAGATCGTTGTACGTGCTCTCGTCGCTGCCGCGCTTGTCGTTGTAGTTGAAGGCAAATGCCGTGGTCAGCTGGTTGCTCCAGACCGAGTTGATGCGGCCGTGGTAGAGCGAACCGCCGGTGGAGTTGTACTGGAACCGTTTGTTGTCGAGCTCGCGATTGCTCGTGTAGCGCGACCGGTCGTTCTGGTAGAACCCGGTCACTTCATGCTTGGGGTTGATCTGGGCCGTGACCTTGAAGAACGGCTGGTTGCTCTTCAGGTAGTTGTCGAACGACTCGAAGCTCGGGTCGTTCGCGATCACGTTCTGGGCGTTGAATTCGGAGCGGCTGATGCCGTTCGTCAGGTCGGCGCGGCGGAACGTGGCGAAGAACCAGACCTTGTCCTTCATGATCGGCCCGCCGAGCGAGACGTCGAACTGGTTCACCGACTGCGCCGTCGGCAGGCCGCCGGGAGCGCTGCCGCTCTTGGTGTTGTCAGCAATTCCAGTCGATGTTCTGGTAGTCGTAGATGAACGAGCCACGGAACTGGTTGCCGCCGCGCGGCGCGATGATGTTCATCACCACACCCGTGCCGGTGGGTGACGCCGGATCCACGCCGGCCAGCTTGAGCTCGGAGTCCTGCACCGTGTCGCCGCCGAAGCCGATCGAGTGGGCGGAGGAGTCGAGGAACGACCCCGCGGGCGCCCCCTCGAGCGTGAACACGTGCGAGAAGATGACCGCGCCCTTGAAGTAGTAGGACCGGCGGCCGACGCCGTCGTCCACGTTGCGCGACGAGACGCCCGGAGCCAGGTCGAGCGCGTCGCTGAACACGCGCCGCGAGCTGATTGGGGCGGCGCGGATCAGATCGCGATCGAGCGTGATCGAGGTCGTCGCCTTGGCCGTCTCGATCATCGGCGACTCGCCCGACACCGTGATCGTCTCCTGCAGGTTGCCGAGCGCCATCTGCATGTCGACGCTGAACGTCGCACCGGCACGCACCAGGATGCCTTCCCGGCGATGAATGTTGAACCCGGTCAGTTCAGCGGTGAGCACATACGTGCCCGGAGGAAGATTGTTCAGGCGGTAGAGGCCTGTTGTGTCCGTGACGTTCGAGATCGGCGCCAGCAGCTCGCTGCTGGTCGCGGTCACGGTCACCCCGGGCAGGACCGCGCCCGACTCGTCCTTCACGTACCCACGTAGCGCGCCATCTCCTGTCTGGGCCATCACCGGTGAGACCCAAAGCGCCAACAGCAAACCCACCACCCATCTTGCAACCGAAGTACAACGCATCTGGGACTCCTTTCGAGAGCCAACCACGCCAACACGGGGAAGACAAATCAGTGCGTTCGCTGAACGAGGGGTATAAGTGAGCGGAGGCTACTGCAAATGCAAAGGGATGTAAACAGCTGGAAAAGAGATGGAAGGGAATATGGGAGGGACCAGCGGGGGCTGGCAACCGGAGGAACTGATGACCAGGCGGCCCGCAGGCCACCTGGTCGGTCGAATCGAGGATCTACTTCGTGCCGGGAGCGGCTGGCGCCAGGCTCGGCAACTTGCCCTGGTTCTCCATCAGCCGCTTGGCGAGCACGTTGTTCACCACGGCGTCGTTCCGCACCGCGCTGATGTAGGCCGCGCGCAGCAGCTGTTCCTTGCGGTTCTTCAGCATGTTGGTGATGCCTTCCTTCACTTCCGGCATGCTGGGATCGCGCTGACCGGCCGGCTCCTTCGCCACCACCAGCACGAGCGTGTGACCGCCGTTGTTGCTCACCACGCTCACCGTGCCGGGCGCCGTCTTCAGCACCGCGTCGCGCAGCGCCTGGGGCGCCTTCTGCAGCGCCGACAGCGGGACGAAGCCGAGGTCGCCGCCGCGCTGCGCCGACTGCGGATCCTCCGAGAAGTCGGTCGCCAGCTCGCTGAACTGCGCGCCCTGCTTCAGGCGCTCCATCAGCATCTGGGCCTTGGCGCCCGCTTCCTGCGGCGTCGTCGCATCGTCGCCGCTGCGGTTGGCAATCTGCTGGTCGCGAACCGGCGTGACGACGATCTGCGCGATGCGATAGGTGTCTTCGGGACGGTTGAACTGCGCCCGGTTGGCGGCGTGGAACGCGTTGACGTCCTGGTCCGTGATGGAAATCTTCGAGAGGACCTCGCGCTCGATCACCTTCTGCGCCAGCATGTCGCGGCGAAGCCCTTCGCGCATGTCCGCCGGCGTCAGGTTGCGGCGGCTCAGTTCCTGCGCGAACGCTTCCTCGGGGATGTTCTTCCGGCCCTCGGCGTAGGCGGTGTCGAGCTCGGTTTCGGGCAGCTCGATCTTCAGTTCCTTCGCCTTGGCGAGCAGCACGTCCTGGATGATCAGCTCGTTCAGCAGGGTGAGCTTGGCGCCGAGGGCTTCTTCCTCGGACGGCGTCTGCTCGGTCTGCGCGGTACGCCGGTAGGCTTTCTCGACCTCATCGCGCTTGATCTCGCGGCCATCGACCACGGCCCACGCGTCGGCGGAGACGGGCGGCGCGGCGGCCGGCCCGGTGGGCCGGCAGGCGCCGGCAAGACCCGCCAGAACCAGCGTGACGAGCACGGCCGTGTGGCGAGGGGATAGTGAGAAAAGTGCGGTTCTAGTCATCCCATCCATTGTACGACGCGGCGGTCGCCGGACGCGCACTGGATGAGCACCCCCCAGGGCCTGACAGTGGACGCGGATGAGCATGCTAGACTCCGGGCCTTTCACGCCTGATCCCTGGAGATTTCGATGACCGCGCGCGTTTTCACCCTTGCCCTTGCGCTTCTTGCCGGCGGCGCCTCCATCGGCGCGCAGGACCGGACCGTGGAACTGCTGCGGCTGCTCTCGGACACGGCGGGCGCGCCTGGATTCGAGGAGCCGATCCGCAAGGTGATGGTCGATCAGATGCGGCCCTTCGCGTCGGCGATCACCTTCGACGGCCTCGGCTCGATCATCGCCACGCAGGGCACCACCGGGCCGCGCATCATGGTGGACGCCCACATGGACGAACTCGGCGGCATGGTCCGCCGCATCACGCCCCGGGGCCTGCTGACGATGCAGATGCTGGGCGGGTGGCTGGATCAGGCGCTGGTCGATCAGCGGTGGACGATCATCGGCGCCAAGGGCCCGGTCAAGGCGGTCACCGGCATACGTGACGTGCACGTGGTTCCCGCCGACGAGCGGACGCGCGTCTACCCGCGGGACAGCCTGTTCCTGGATGTCGGCGCCACCTCCGAGGCCGAGGTGCGCGCGATGGGCATCTCGGTCGGCGATCCGATTGTGCCGGACGCGCCGTTCGAGGTGCTGAACGGCACCGGCCGTTACCTCGGCAAGGCATGGGACGACCGCGTCGGCTGCGCGGTCGTGGTCGAAGCCATGCGGCGGCTGGCCACCGCGCCGCATCCGAACCAGATTTCCTGGGTGATCACGACGCAGGAGGAGATCGGCCTTCGCGGCGCGCACTCGGCGTCCGACGTGGTGAAGCCGGAGCTGGGCATCGCCATCGAGGGCGGCATCACCGGCGACGTGTTCCCGGGCCGCCCCGAAGAGACACAAGCGGTGCTGGACGGCGGTCCGGTGCTGTTCGTCTACGATTCGTCGGCGCTGCCGAACCGCAAGCTCAGCGCGTTCGTGAAGCAGACGGCGGCGGACCGCAAGATTCCGCTGCAGCTCGATCTGGTGCAGGGCTACGGCGACGACTCCGCCGAGATCCAGAAGAGCACCGGCGGCGTGCCGACGGTGAACCTGCTGGTGCCGGCGCGCTACACCCACGCCCACAACGGCGTGATCAGCCGGCGCGACTTCGATCAGATGGTGGACCTGCTGGTGGCGATGCTGCAGAAGCTGGATGGTCCGGCGGTGGCGGCGATTCGCGACTTCACCCCGTAGCCGCGTGTCCTCGCCTGCACGCGCGATTCTCATCCACGGCAACGGCGGCAGCACCGCGGCCGACATCTGGCTGCCGTGGGTCGAGCGTTCGCTGGCCGCGCTCGGGATCGGTGTCACCAACGTGACCTTCCCCGACAACGTCAAGGCGCGCGCCCAGTACTGGCTGCCGTTCATCGCCGAGCTGGGCGCGGACGAGCAGACGATCCTGATCGGTCATTCATCCGGAGCGGTGGCGGCGATGCGCTACGCGGAGACGCATCGCCTGCTCGGCTCGGTGCTGGTGGGCGCCTGCTACACCGACCTCGGCGACGCCTTCGAGGCGGCGAGCGGCTATTACCGCGAGCCCTGGCAGTGGCAGAAGATTCGCGACCACCAGCAGTGGATCGCGATCTACAGTTCGACCGACGACCCCAACATCCCGATCGCCGAGCCGCGCTTCGTCGCCGCGCAACTGCGCTGCAGCTATTTCGAGTTCAACGACCGTGGCCATTTCGTGGACGCACGCGAACTGCCCGAGGTCGTCCAGTTCGTCAAACGCAAGCTGTCCCTGTGATCACCGCATGCATCGCGCCCTCGTCCTCACCAAGTACCCCGACGAATACCAGCGCCTGATCGAGGCCGAGCAGCTGCCGGACCTCGAGGTGGTCGCGACCAGCGACGTGGCCGACGGCCTCGCCCGCGCCGGCGACAGCGGCATCGTGCTCGGCGATCCGGCGCGCGTGGTGCAGGCCTTGCCCCACCTGACACGGATTGCAATGGGTGCAGCTGTCGTGGGCCGGCGTGGAGCCGATGCTCGATCCCGCGCTTGAGGCGCGACTACGTGCTGACCAACATCCGCGGCGTGTTCGGTCCGCTGATGTCGGAGTACGTGTTCGGCTATCTGCTGGCGCACGAGCGGAAGATCCTGCCGAGGCTGGAGGCGCAGCGCGAGGGCCGTTGGGACACCACCCTGCCGGGGACGCTGCAGGGCAAGACCATCGGCCTGGTCGGTGTGGGATCGATTGGCGCGCACCTGGCGGCCACGGCGAAGCATTTCGGGATGCAGGTCCGGGGGTTCACCCGCAGCAGCGCGGACTGCCCTCACGTGGACGCCTACTTCCACGGCGACGACAAGGCGGCGTTCGCGACCGGTCTCGATTATCTGGTGGCGGTGCTCCCCAACACGGGCGGCACGCGGCGCATCGTCGATGCCGCGATGCTCGGGGCGCTACGCGCCGCAGGCGGTGGTCGTCAACGCCGGCCGCGGCGACACGCTCGATCTCGACGCGCTCGTCAGCGCGCTGAACAGCGGCCAGCTGGCTGCCGCCGTCCTCGACGTCTTCCCGGAGGAACCGCTGCCGCCGGATCACGTGCTGTGGCGCACCCCGAGGGTGTACATCACCAGCCACACCGCCGCGCCCAGCTTCCCCGCCGACATCGTCTCGGTGTTCGCCGACAACTATCGACGCTTCGCCAGAGGCAGAGGAGCTCGCTCACCGAGTTGACTTCGATCGAGGGTATTGAGCGAGTTTGTTAACTGGTGATCTCGTGATGTGGTGAGCTGGTGATCTGAGATCTGCAGACGATCTCAGCAGATCGATCAATCGATCTGCAGATCTCCAGATCAGATCACCAGCTCACCAGATCTCCAGATCATCAGTTCTGAACTGTTGCCGTCGTGCCCCAGCCCTTGTCGATCGGCTTGGCGGGGTCGGCGGTGATCTGCAGGTCGGCGCAGTGGTGGTACGAGTAGCCACCGGGCTGGTTGTAGCCGTGGTCGGCCATGAACTGGATCACCTGCAGGGTGCACTTCGCGCAGGTGATGTTCGGCAGCTGCACGTCCGCTTCGTAGGTCTGCGGGCTGGCCGGCCGGGTGTAGTGCTGGAACAGGCCGTCGGCGATCACCGGCTGCTGCGGCGGGCTCTGGATCGCGGCCCACACCGAGCGCGGGCCCTTCTCGGTGGTGCGTTCGATGGTCATCGGATCCGGCGGCAGCTCTTCGCGCGAGTTCACCGCGAGCGCGACGCGGTAGTGGCCCGGATGATAGATGGTCTCGAGCACCTTGAGGTGCAGCTTCGAGCCGCCGGTCACCTTGCTCACCGCGGCGCTCATTTCGGCCTTGGGATCGGCGCCACACGGGGCGGACTTCTGCGGGTCGCCGCGCTCGTTCTCGACGATCCACGAGGCGGGCTCGAGCAGCTTGAAGTGCGCGTCAACGGCGGCGGGGACGGCCAGCGCCAGCAAGGCGGCGACCACGAGGGCGGAAGCGATTCGTGTCATCGCCCGATATCATACGACGACACACATGATCCCCTGGGAGTTGTTGGGCCGCACCGCTACGCCCGGCGGAGACGAGATGACGCTGATGCGGCAGTCCGGCGAGTACGTCATCCTGGCCGGCGGCAAGCCGCTGATGTCGAGCCGGATGCACGGGTCGGAGGAGGCGCTGGCGGACGTCGCGTGCCGGCAGGCGCGCGGCCTCGACGAGCCATGCGTGCTGGTGGGCGGGCTCGGCATGGGGTTCACGCTGCGGGCCACGCTCGATGTGCTGCCCGATGCCGCCACCGTGGTGGTGGCTGAGCTCGTCGAAGGCGTGGTCGAGTGGAATCGCGGCCCGCTCGGCACCCTCGCCGGCACGTCCGCTGGCCGACCCGCGGACCCGCGTGGAAGTGGGCGATGTCGCCGACCTGTTGCGCGCCTCGCGCCGGCGGTTCGACGCGGTGCTGCTGGACGTGGACAACGGTCCGGATGCCTTCACCACCTCTGGCAACACCTGGCTCTATGGCGACAAGGGGCTGGCCGCCATCCGCGCCGCGCTCACCGACACGGGCACACTGGCGGTGTGGTCCGCCCGCGAGGATCGGCGGTTCGAGCAGCGGCTGCGCTATGCCGGGTTCGCGGTGGAAGTCGTGCGCGTGAGGGCCCGACTGAACAAGGGCGGGCCTCGGCACGTCATCTTTGTTGGCAGGCAGTAGACTGCAGGGTTCTAGGCTTCTAGGCTCTAGGCTTCTAGGTTCTCGCCTTCCCACCATGAAACGCCTCGCCCCTCGACTGTCGACCCCGGGCCCCCGGCCGCGCCGCCGCTCTCGGACGCGCGGATGCAGCCCGACCTGCTGGATGACCAGCTTAGCCGGCTGAAAGTGTTCGCGCTCGTCGGCTCCGGCCTCTGGGGCATGGGCCTGCTGATGGACGCGGTGATCTTCCCGTGGACCGTCGGCGCCACGGTGCCGCGCGCGGCCCTCACCATCGAGATCATGGCGGTCACCGTCTCGCTGGGGATCTACTTCTGGCTGAGGCACTCCTCGGGGTCGGCCCTCGCGAAGGCCGATGCCGGGCTCTGGCTGATGATGCTGAACTCGGCGGACATCGCGCTGCTCGAAACCTGGGCGAGCGATCCCTCGACGATGATGATGGGCCACCTGTCGTGGACGTCGATCATCATCCTGCTGTCGGCGATGATCGTGCCGAGCACGCCGGGGAAGATGCTGATCGCGGCGCTGGTCTCCGCCTCGATGGGGCCGTTCGGGGTGTGGCTGGCCCACCTGCGCGGCGTTGACACCCCGTCGGTGCTGAACACCCTCGTGATGTACATGCCCAACTATTCGTGCGCGGTCGCCGCGGTGGTGCCGTCGCGCATGTTCCAGAAGATGGGACGACGGCTGAAAGAGGCGCGCGATCTCGGCAGCTACGAGCTCGAGCAGCGATCTGGGCGAAGGCGGCATGGGCGAAGTGTGGCGCGCGCGGCATCGCCTGCTCGCCCGGCCCGCGGCCATCAAGCTGATACGCCCGGCGATGCTGGCGGGCGGCACCGACGCCGACGCGCGCGCCACGGTGCGCCGCTTCGAGCACGAGGCGCAGGCCACCGCGGCGCTCACCTCGCCGCACACGATCCGCCTGTTCGACTTCGGCGTCACCGACGAAGGCAGCTTCTACTACGTGATGGAGCTGCTGGACGGGCGCGACATGGCGTCGCTGGTCGCCGAGTTCGGGCCGCTGCCGCCGGCCCGCGTGATCTACCTTCTCCAGCAGGTCTGCCATTCGCTGGCCGAGGCCCACAGCCGCGGGCTGGTGCACCGCGACGTCAAGCCCGCCAACATCTTCGTCTGCCGCATGGGGCTGGAGCACGACTTCGTCAAGGTGCTCGACTTCGGCCTGGTCCAGGTGACCGGACCGAACCCGGCGCACGACCTGACCCAGTCGCTGGCCGCGCTCGAGGGGGTGGTGGGCACGCCCGCGTTCATGGCTCCCGAGATGATCGTCGGCCACCGGCAGGTGGACCATCGCGCCGACATCTACGCGCTCGGGTGCGTCGCCTACTTCCTGCTCACCGGCCAGCAGGTGTTCCAGGGCGGCACGCAGATGCAGGCGCTGATCGACCACGTCAGCACCGCGCCGCCGCCGCCGTCGGCCCGAGCGGCGCAGCCATTCCGCGTTCGATCGATGCGCTGGTCCTGGCGTGCCTCGAGAAGGATCCGGCGCGCCGGCCGCCCGACGCGCTGGCGGTGCCGCAGCGCCTCGCGGAGTGCGACGGCGCGCGCGAATGGTCGAACGAGCAGGCGGCGCTGTGGTGGCAGGCGCATCTGCCGGCGCTCGAAGCCGACGCGGCACCGGTCGACGACGCGGCGACGCGGTCGTAACCGGCCGATGGCATCATGGCCAGCTTCGCTCCTCTGCGCCTCACCCGCGACGGGTGGCTGCTCTTCGCCACGCGATTCATCCGGCTGTTCGCCTACGGATTGCTGTCGGTCGTGCTGGTGTTCTACCTCGTCGGGCTGGGCCTGACCGAAGCGCAGACCGGCCTGCTGCTGACGCTGACCCTGATCGGCGATACCGTGATCTCGCTGGCGATCACGACGCGCGCCGATCGCATCGGCCGGCGCCGGATGCTGATCGTCGGCGCGCTGCTGATGGTGGCCGCGGGGCTGGTGTTTGCGTCGGCCGCGAACTTTGGCTGCTCCTGGTGGCCGGCACGATCGGCGTCATCAGCCCGAGCGGCAATGAAGTCGGACCGTTCCTGTCGATCGAGCAGGCGGCGCTGTCGCAGATCGTGACCGAGCGAGAGCCGAACGAGGTCTTCGCCTGGTACAACCTGGCCGGCTCGGTGGCCACGGCGCTCGGTGCGCTGCCGGCGGCGGCCACGCGCCTCCTGCAGGAGGCGGCGCTGACGTCGTCACAGCTACCGCGCGGTGGTCATCGGCTACGCCGTCCTGGGCGCGTGCTGGCCGGCGTGTTCGTGCGGCTGTCGCGTCAGACCGAGGGCCCGCGCTCGAGGCCGTCCGGCAGCGGGCGCGGTCGCAGCGCTCGGGGCTGCACCAGTCGCGGCGTGGTGCTGCGGCTGTCGGCGCTGTTCGCGCTGGACGCCTTCGGCGGCGGCTTCGTCGTGCAGAGCGTTCCCGCCTACTGGTTTCATCTCCGCTTCGGCGTGGAGCCCGCCTCGCTCGGCGCGATCTTCTTCTGGGGCAACATCCTCGCCGGCATCTCGGCGCTGCTCGCGGTCGTGGCTGGCCGCGCGGATCGGCCTGCTGAAGACGATGGTCTTCACGCACCTGCCGTCGAACATCCTGCTGATCCTCGTGCCGCTGATGCCGAAGCTGCCGCTGGCGATCGCCATGCTGCTGCTGCGCTTCAGCATCTCGCAGATGGACGTGCCGGCGCGGCAGTCCTACATGATGGCGGTCGTGGCTCCTGACGAGCGCGCCGCCGCCGGCGGCATCACCGGAGTCGCCCGCACCATCGGCGCGGCCATCAGTCCGTTGTTCGTGGGGCTGCTGTTCGCGCGGCCGGAGACGATCGATTGGCCGTTCTTCATCGCCGGAACGATGAAGATCGGGTACGACCTCTTGCTCTATCGCCAGTTCGCGGCGGTGCGGTC
>CAVRPA010000002.1:0-21096 GCA_963723005.1 uncultured Acidobacteriota bacterium
GCAGCCCCAGCACCGCGGACTCCAGGGTCGTCAATCCCTTTCCATTCGACAACCGGTCCAGGGCCTTCGCCCGCAGCGACCGGCTGAGCGTCCCATCGAGGTAGGCGTTGATCACCAGCGGGTGCACGTAGCACTTGCGGCAGATCGTTCGCGTGTTTCCGAGCATGCGGGCCACCGCCTCCACCGCCGTCACCACGTTCTTCTCCGCTCGCGTCTTCGACGTCACGTGCGAGAACTCCTGCAGGGCCTGAGCGGCGAGGACCGTGCCTGCCCAGGTGCGGAAGTCCTTGGCGGTGAAGCTCTGTCCCATGGCCGCTCGCAGGTACGCGTTGACGTCTGACGACCCCACGTCGTGCACCTTGCCATCGTCGCCGAGGTACTGGAACAGCTGGCTCCCCGGCAGCTCCTGGCAGTTCCTGACGATGCGGGCGAGCCGCGGGTCGGAGAGCTCCACGTCGTGCTCCTTGCCGCTCTTGCCCTTGAACCGAAAGCGCACGCTGGTGCTCGAGACCTTCGCGTGCCGATCCAGGAGCGTGGTCAGGCCGAACGAGCCGTTGGTGCGCGCGTACTCGTCGTTGCCGACGCGAATGAGCGTCTTCTCCAGCAGTTGCACGACCGCGGCCAGCACCTTGCGGCGGGGCAGTCCGCGCGCTCCGAGGTCGAGAGCGATCTGGCGGCGCAGCGCCGGCAGCGCCGCGGCGAAGTCCAGCATGCGCGAGTACTTGGCCTCGTCGCGGACCGCGGTCCACTTGGGATGGTAGCGATGCTGCTTGCGCCCTCGCGCGTCGCGCCCGGTTGCCTGCATGTGGCCATTGGGCTTCGGACAGATCCAGACACGGGTCCATGCCGGTGGGATCGCAAGCGAGTTGATGCGCTGGATAACTCCGGTATCGCGGATTGCCCGGCCGTCCGGCAGGCGATAGCCGAAGCCTTTGCCGCGCCGGATGCGGGTGATGCCGGGCGTGTCGTCACTGACTGCCACGAGTCCGCGGACACGCGCGGCGCTGCTCTGCGCGCGGCTGATCGCTGGTGCGGACGAGGCTGCTGCCGAGGATGTGCCACGCGTCATGCGTGTGACCGGGTGCAAGAAATTCGCCGCCGGCGATGCGCCGGAGCAGGGGAACAGCCGCGCCATTGTGGGAGGCGCGTAGGTCAGACGAGGTGCCGGCGAACACCGCGGAGCGGTGGCGGCTGATCAGTAGCGAAGGACGAGGCTGATGCTGCCGCGCCACAAATGGACGCGAGGCCCCTCGCCGGCGACCATGTCGTCGCCCTCGCCCAGGCTGCGCAGGTAGCGCAAGTCGAAGCGGACGCCGACCGTGTTCGAGAGGAAGCCGATGGCGCCGCCGCCGAAGGTCACCGCGGGCATCGTGCTGCGGATTGGAAACGTGGAGGTGATGTCGCGGGCCTCGGCCCGGAGCGCGCCGCCACCCGCGACGACGTACGGCCGCAGCGATTCACGGGTGACGCTGATCGGCAGGGTGAGCATCACAGTGCCGGTCAGGCTGGTGATGTAGCTGCCGGGAACCACGATCTCGCGTTCACCGCGCTCGAAGAATCCGGGCACGTAGGCGATGTCGCCTTCGGCCCCCAGGATGCCGCCGCCGAGCACTGCCACCGAGCCTCCGATCAGGCTCGCGGTCTCGCCAGAGCCCTTCTCCAGATCGGCGAACAGCGAACTGCCGCTGGCGAAAGTGAACCCGAGATAAGGCATCAGTAACAGATCCTGAGCGTCGGCCGCGCGCGGCAGCGCCAGCAGGAGGCTGAGCGACAGAAGGATCAGGAACGCGCGACGCATGGTCAGCGGAAACGAACGCGGTCGCCAGCGCGGGTGGGGCTGCCAGGCCGGTCGGGAATGCTCAAGAGCCTAGCCGAAGAGACGGAGGAAGATCTTCACGAACGGAGATTGGGTGACGTCTCCGGCCTCGAGGTTTGCACCCGTGCTGAGACCGTCGCTGTTTGCCAGCATGATCAACGTCAGGTGGCGGGCCGGCATCTTGAGGATGATCGCCGAGTAGGCGTCGGTGATGTGGGCGAATTGCCAGATCAGCTTCTCGTTCTGATAGTTCTGGACGAACCAGCCGATGCCGGTGGGCAGCGGCGTGCCGGTGTAGTTCACCTGGCTCCAGGCCACGTTCAGCGTCTCGGCCGTCAGCAGGACGTGCTCGTCGAGGGCGGCGTCGAAGCGCGCCAGATCGCGCGCTGTAGACACGAGGCCGTCAGCGGCGTTCAGGCCACGGATCACGTAGTCGCTACGAGTCGCGCGGCCGCTGCGATCCACGCGGTAGGGCACCGCCAGGCGACCAAGGATGCCGGCGTAACGCTCGAGCTGGGGCGGATCGAAGAACTGTCGAGCAGGATTCGTCGGCGTAGCAATATCCTGGCCGGGCACCGAACTGGCCATGCCCAGCCGCTCGAGCATCGAGTCGGAGAAATTCTCGCGGAACGACTTCGGGCTGCAGGCCTGCGCCACGGCGGTGAGCGTGGCGAAGCGGCCGGGGTCGTAGCGGAACTCGCCCCCGGCGCTGTGGGACGAGTGGGACAGCACCTGCCGAACCGTGGCCGTAGGAGAGGGGAAGTCCGGCACCCACAACGAGATCGGGGCATCGATGTTGAGGACACCCTGCTCGACGCACGCTCCCAGCAACACCGCCGACATGGTCTGCGTGAGCCCGCCCACAACATAAGGGGTGTCGGGTGTGGCGAGGATGTTCCGTTCGATGTCCTGCGCGCCGAACCCGCGCTCCCAGCCGACCTGTCCGTCCTTGATGATGACGGCGGAGATCGCTGGAATGCTGGACTGCTGCCTCAGCGATTCGACATAGCGTTCGAACAGGGAATAGAGCAGGGTCTGCCCCGACCCTGGCGCAGCCAGGGCAAAGGTGACATAGGCGACGATGGCGACCACGCGAAAACGGTTGGTCATGGTCCCGACGCCGAAATCATAGCACTCCGGCTGGGCCGAAGCCCCAATCGGCCCCTTTCCTGAAGGTAAATCACCCAGTCTCCGAGGCGTCCCTGGTGTGATAAAGTTCCCGCGAGTGCGCCCGTTGACTCTCCATCGTCTTTGCATATTAGCCGCGGTCGCCGGGCTGCTGGCGCTAGCCGTTCCGGCCTCAGCGGAACCGCTCCGCGTGCGTCCGCTGGTCCGCGATGGCCAGGTTCTCGTCTCGTTCCAGCTCGAACAGGGCTTCACCGATCAGGTCCGCGAGTTCGTGCAGAGCGGCCTGCGGACGACGTTCACCTACACGGTCGAGCTCAAGTTGAGGGTTCCGGCCTGGGTGGATCGCACCGTGGGCGTCGCGGTCGTCTCGACGACGGTGGAATACGACAACCTGACGCGCCGTCACACCATCTCCCGCACGCTCGACGGTCGGATGGAAGAGTCACGCGTGGTCGAAGACGAAGCCATCGTCCGTCAGATGATGACGACGTTCGAGCGGCTGCCCCTCTTCGACACCAACCTGCTCGAACAGAACCGCGAGTACTACGTCATCGTCCGTGCCGAAGCCCGCCCCCGCAGTGGCGCGGCGCTCTGGCCGTGGGGTGGCGTCGCCTCGGGCATCGCGAAGTTCACCTTCATTCCTTAAGAGGCGCTCATGACGGGTCAGGGGCTGGTCTCGCGTGCGGTGATTCGCGCGGGCATGGCAGCCGTGTGTACCGCCGCGGTGGCCATGGCGTGGTCGTCTGTCACCGGAGCGCAAGCGGCCATCGAAACGCTGCAGACACCCGCCGGGGCTGGCAGCAATGCCTACGGGATGGCGGCTGGGCACGACGGCAAGGCATACCTCGTGTGGATCGAGCCGTCGAGCGAAGGCGCCCAGGCGCTGAAGTTCTCGCGCTTCGACGGGCGCGTCTGGAACGCGCCGCGCGATATCGCCCGCGGGAGTAACTGGTTCGTCAACTGGGCGGATCATCCGTCGATCGCGGCGATGCCTGACGGCTCGCTGCTCGCGCACTGGCTCGTCAATACCGGCCGTAAGGAAGGCGCCTACGGCTATGGCATCCGCGTCGCCCGGTCTACCGACGATGGCGCCACCTGGTCCACGATCTTCGAAGACGGCATGAAGAACATCGCGGACTATGCCGGGTTTCTCACGTTCTCTCCCACACCGCAGGGCGCCGATGCCATCTACCTGACGCCGCTGGCGCCGGACGACGGCACGTCGCACGGCCACGACGACGCGGAACATATCAAGACGCTGGCGGCGGTGTCTTTCGCGCAGGACGGCTCGGTGAAGGGCCAGAAGGTCGTCGACGCCGACGTGTGCTCGTGCTGCATGACTGACATCGCGCAGACCAGCCTGGGTCCGATCGCGGTCTATCGCGATCATCTGCCGGGCGACATCCGCGACATCTCGATCGTCCGTCGCGTGAAAGGGGAGTGGACCGCGCCCGCTCCCGTGTTCAGCCGACGGCTGGCACATTGCGGGTTGTCCCACCAACGGTCCGGCCGTGGCGGCTCGTGGCGAAAAGCGTGGCGGTCGCCTGGTTCACCGCCGCGAAGGACACGCCGCGGCTGAAGATGGCGTTCTCCGGCGATGCCGGGGCCACGTTCGGGTCTCCCATCGTGATCGACGACGGGCGCCCGGTGGGCTGGCCGGACGTGACGCTGATGGAAGACGGCAGCGCCATCGTGAGCTGGCTGGAGCGACGCGGTGAAGGCCAGGGCGAAGTGCTGGTCCGGCGGGTGTCGCCGGGCCGCGCCCCAGGCGTGCCGGTCGTGATCACGAAAGCCGTGAGCGGGCGCGCCACCGGAGTGCCGCACATGGTGCGTCTCGGCGACCGCATGCTGGTGGCCTGGCGCACCGAGCGGGTGCAGACGGTCGCCGTACCCATCGCGTCAATCCTCCCCTGACGCATGGCAGGGCGAGAGGCGATCCCCGCCAACTGGGCCGAGCTGCCGGACGAACAGCTGCTCGATCTGCGCATGTCGGACCTGCCGCTCTCCCTCGCGGGAACGGTGATGGAGACGCGCCTGGCGCAACTCCGCACCGAGCTGCTGGCGCGTGGTCTCGACTTTCCGATTCACTTCTACCTGGCCAGCGAGTGGTTCACGCCGGACGGGCATGCCTCGATGGCGGTGCCGTTCTACCTGGCGCACCCGCGACTCGAGAAACTCGAGCAGGCGCAGATGCTGGCCGTGGAAGGCGGCGAGCACGAGTGGTGCATGCGCATCCTGCGTCACGAAGCCGGCCACGTGGTCGACAACGCCTACAAGCTGCGCCTGCGGCGGCAACGGCGCGCGTTGTTCGGCAAATCGTCGGAGGCGTATCCGGAGTTCTACGCGCCGAAGCCGTATAGCAAGAGCTTCGTCCTGCACCTCGATCCCTGGTACGCGCAGAGCCATCCCGACGAGGACTTCGCCGAGACCTTCGCGCTGTGGCTGACGCCGCAGTCGAACTGGCAGCAGCGCTATGCGGGCTGGCCGGCAATCAAGAAGCTCGAGTACATGGACGAGTTGATGCAATCGCTGGCGGGTAAGGCGCCGAAAGTCGCGATCGGGCGACGAAGTCGAACCGCTCCGCGGCCATCGCGAGACCCTGCGCGCCTACTATCGACGCAAGCGGCGCCACTACGGAGTGGATCACCCGGCGTTCTACGATCGCGATCTGCGGCGGTTGTTCTCCGATGCGCCGGAGCACCACGATCGGCCGACCGCGGCGCATTTCATCCAGCGCCACCGGCGCGCCGTGCGCCGGCTCGTCGCCGAGTGGACGGGAATTTATCAGTACACGATCGACAAGGTCATCGAAGACATGATTGCCCGTAGCCGGGAATTGAAACTGCGCATGGCGATACCCGAGGATCAGGCGCGCCAGGAGTTCACGGTGCTGCTGACGGTGCAGGTGATGAACTACCTGCACAGCGGACGCCACAGGATTGCCCTATGACGATTCGTCGCGTGTTGGTGCTGGTGCACAAGGACCTGGTACCCCCCGAGTCGCCGCCGCCCGGCGAAATCGAGAATGCGCCGTGGAAGATGGAATGGGACGTCGTCTCGACGCTCCGCGCGGGTGACTACGAGCTGCGGGTGATCGGCGTCCACGACGACCTGACGCCGATTCGTCAGAACGTCGAGGAGTTCAAGCCCGACATTGTCTTCAACCTGATGGAGGCGTTTGCCGACATCGGCGTCTTCGACCAGAACGTCGTCAGTTACCTCGAACTGCTGCGGCTGCCCTACACCGGCTGCAACCCGCGCGGCCTGACCCTGGCGCGGGACAAGTCGCTGGCGAAGAAGCTGTTCGCCTATCACCGCGTGCCGGTGCCGGACTTCACGGTGGTGCCGCTCAACCGCAAGCCGTCGGTGCCGAAGAAGCTGAAGTTCCCGCTGATCGTGAAGTCGCCGACCTACGAATCGTCGATCGGCATCTCGCAGGCGTCGGTGGTCGCCAACGAAGAGCAGCTGGCGAAGCGCGTGCAGTTCATCCATCAGTCGATCGGCACGGCGGCCATCGTCGAGCAGTACATCGACGGCCGCGAGCTGTACGTCGGCGTGATGGGCAACCAGCGGCTGCAGGTGTTCCCGGTGTGGGAGATGTCGTTCGCGCAGATGGGCGAGAACAGCTGGCACATCGCCACCGAGCGGGTGAAGTGGAGCGTGGCGTACCAGAAGAAGCACGGCATCGCCACCGCGCAGGCGGCGCTGCCGCCCGAAGTCGCGCTGCAGGTGCAGCACCTCGCCAAGCGCGCCTATCGCGCGCTGGACCTCACCGGCTATGCCCGTCTCGACCTGCGGATGCGTGACGATGGCAAACTGTTCGTGATCGAGGCGAATCCCAACCCGCAGCTGGCCCAGGGCGAGGACTTCGCGGAATCGGCGCTCCACGCGGGCTTGAGCTACGGCCAGCTGCTGGATCGGTTGATGAGCCTGGGCCTGCAGTGGCAGCCGGCCCGGATGGGGTGAAGCACATGCGACAGTACCTGCACTACGACGTGTTCACGAACCAGCCCTTCGAGGGCAATCAACTGGCGGTGTTCACCGACGCCGAAGGGCTGTCGGCGGAACAGATGCAGACCATCACCCGCGAGATGAACTTCTCGGAGTCCACGTTCCTGCTGCCGGCCGAGACGCCGGGCACGGACATCCGGATGCGCATCTTCACTCCGGGCGCGGAGCTCCCGATGGCGGGGCACCCGACGATCGGCAGCACGTTCGCGCTGGCGGACTCCGGCAAGATTGCCGCCGGCACGGAGCAGTTCGTGTTCGGCCTCGGCGTCGGACCGACGACGGTGGAGCTCACCTGGAGCGGGTCGCGGCTCGAGTTCGCCTGGATGGACCAGAAGACGCCGGAGGTGCGCACTCCCGCGTCGCCGGTCGCCGACATCCTCCAGTCGATCGGCTGCGTGACGTCGATGCTCGATTCGCGGGGCCTGCCCGTGGAGGAGGTGTCGTGCGGCGTGCCGTTCATCTACGTGCCGCTGTCCTCGCGCGCGGCGGTGGATGCCGCCGAACCGGACCTGCGCGCGATGCGCGCGCTCCGCAGCGCGTTTCCCGGCGGGCACAACGCGGTGTTCCTGTTCGCGGTGGAGCCGTACGGCAGCGACGTGACCGTCTACTCGCGGATGTTTGCGCCGGACCTGGGCGTGGCCGAGGACGCCGCGACGGGCGGCGCCAGCGGGCCGCTCGGCTGCTACCTGGTCACCCATCGTCTTGTTCACGAGTCAGCCTGGAACGGCATGGTCAGCCTGCAGGGCGTGAAGATGGGACGCCCGAGCCGCATCCACATGCGCATCACCGCCGACAGCCCAACGGACATCACCCGCGTGCAGGTGGGCGGGCAGGCGGTCGAAGGTGGGGACGAGCTGGAGGCTGAGGTTCTGGGTTCTAGGGTTCTAGGGTTCGAACTGTACGAACCTACGAGACCTGCGTCCTCTAGGGCGCCAGCCTCACCCTTGTCCACCCCGTCGCCGTGCTCGTGTAGAGCAGTCGATCGTGCAGGCGGCTGGGGCGACCCTGCCAGAACTCCACGCGCTCGGGCGTGACACGGTAGCCGCCCCAGAACGGTGGCACCGGCACATCGTCGCCGTCGTACTGCGCGGTCGAGCGACTCGAAGTTCTCTTCCAGCACGCCGCGATTCGGAATGGTGCGGCTTTGCGGCGACACCCACGCGCCGATCTGGCTCTCGCGCGGGCGCGAGCGGAAATAGGCCGACGACTCCTCGCGCGAGACGCGCGAGACCGCGCCGGTGATCCGCACCTGCCGTTCGAGCTCGGCCCAGAAGAAGAGCAGGCAGGCGCGCGGGTTCTCAGCCAGGTCCCGGGCCTTGGCGCTCTCGTAGTTGGTGAAGAACACGAAGCCGAGATCGTCCGCGCCCTTGAGCAGCACGGTGCGCGCCGAGGGCTCGCCGGTGGCCGACACCGTCGCCAGCGTCATCGCGTTGGCATCCAGCAACTCGGAACGCTGCGCCTCCTCGAACCAGTGCTTGAACTGGGTCAGCGGGTCGGCGGCGGCGTCCTGTTCGGTGAGGAAATGGTTGCGATACTCGCGGCGGAGATCGGCGATCGACATACTGCCAGTCTACTGCGGCACCTCGACCCAGACACCGAGGAAGCGGCGATCGCGCACGGCGGGATCGCGGTCCATCGGCATGAAGCCGCTACTCGCCAGCAGCGTCAGCTCGACCACCCCGTGGTGGGCCGCCGGCAGCTCGACGTCCTGCGGCGCGTTCGCCGCCAGGGTGATCGTGCGCTCCCAGCCGCGCGTGCGGAGCGTCACCTGGTTGTCATCGACGCCGCTGCGAATTCGCAGGATCGACCGGGCTGGTGGCGCCCGGCGCTGACGAAACGCTGAGAACGGTGGGGCGCTGGCCGAGCACCCAGAATCCCGTCGGCTCCGGATTCACCTTGTCGTCGTGCAGCAGCACCATCACCTGGCCGTACTGCGCGGCGCCCAGCACTGTTTGCGAGTGGACGCGTTCGCCGGCATTCGTGACGGCCAGCGGCGTGATGGTGAGCGACTGGAGGGCCTGCTCGAGCGCGCGGGAGCCGCGGAAGCCGATGAAGCTGGCGTCCACCGGCAAGTGGAACGTCTCACGCAGCGCCGGCGCGGCCGCGGGCACCGTCCACGCCAGGAGCGGCGAGCCCACGCGGCCGACCTGAAGCGAGAGCGCGTCGGCCGCGGCCAGTCCGTTGGGGCCGAAATCGGCGTCCACCCGATAGTCCCCGGCCGGCAGCGAGAAGCGTCCGTTGTGCAGCACGCGGACCGGCTGCGGATCGGGCCGCAGCCCCGGCCGCACGGTGAGCGTGAGCGCGGGGAGGATCTCGGCAGCGCTGGTCTTGCGCAGAGGATCGAAGATCAGCGCCGCGGGTAGCGCGCGCGTGTCGAAGCTATCCAGGGCGGCGAGCCGCGCTCGCGCCTCGAGGTTCACGCGCGGCATCGGCGGATCGTGAGGAAGCAGCGGAAGGACGAGGGCCGCGGCCGCCAGCGCGGCGCCGAACACGCCGCACGCCGCCAGCGCCGCGGTGGCCGGGCGAGACGCGCGCGTGCGCGACAACACGGCGGCCGCGATTGCCGCAATCACCAGCCAGGCCGCCGAGTGCAGCAGCGCGGTGGGCGCCTCGTGAAAGATGAAGCTCGGCGCCAGCGTCCACAGTTCCCAGCGCGGCGACCACCACTCGAGGAGGCTCGACGTGCCGTCACGCCCGTTCGCGATCAGCAGACCTTCCTGCGCGAACGTCAGGGTGACCGCGATGCCAACGCCTATCCACAACAGCAGGTGCTGCGCCGCGCGCCGTGCCGAGGCCTGCGGCGCGGCGGCAAAGGCCGCGGCAATCGGCAGCGCCAGCACCAGCAGCCCCGAAGCCAGCGGCCGGGCCGGCGCCGCGGAGCCGCCCCACCAGATCCGGAACGCGCCAACCGTGCCGAGCAGCGCGCCGAACACCAGCACCACGCGGAGGGCAAGCAGTCGCCGCTCGCCGCCGGCGCGCCACAGCGCCACCAGGCCGGTGATCGCCAGGATGTACGCCGGCGCGTACGGCAGCAGCCCGTACTCCTGATCGAACAGCAGGCCCGGTGCGCCGAAGACCAGGTTGAACGGCGTGGTCTGCACCATCGCGCCGTAGGGCGCCTGCGGCAGCGGCGAGCCCCAGATGACATAGAAGAACGTGAACCACGCCAGCAGCAGAACGCCGTACGGCACCACCCGCTTCGCGAGCGCCGATAGCGACGGCACCGTCCACTTCAGCAGTTCCGGAGCAGTGACCAGCAGCACTGCCGACATCGGCGCGTACTTGGTGCTCAGCCAGGGGAGCACGCCGCAGGCGACGCCGGCGACGATCGGGTTCCTGGTCGTCAGCGCGATCATCACCGCCAGCGCCGCGGCGATCTCGGGGTAGACGGTGAAGGTGTTGAACAGGTACGGCGCCGAGCAGGCGACGACGCCCCACGCGAAGGTGGCCGCGCCAGGCGCATTCAACACGCCGACGACCCACCGCCACATCAAGGCCGCGGCCAGCGACGCCATGGCGATCAGCGCCAGCAGCACACCGGTATAGCCGCCGAGGCCATAGATCGGCGCCAGCAGGATCGGCAGCCCCACGGGGTGGATGGAGTAGATCTCGCCGTCCGCGCCGCGGGTGAGGTAATGCGGGTCCAGGTCGCGGCTGAAGTACTCGCGATAGTCGCCGCGCTGGTGGTTGTTCTCGATCTTGAAGTCGCCGTCACGCCACAGGCTCTGCGCGATGACCAGGTAGTGCGGCTCGTCACCGGCGGGGAACAGCACGGTGCCGGTCAAGCGAAGCGCCGCGCTGCCGCTGACGAGCGCGGTGGCGAGGCCGATCATCACCGTCAGCTGCGTGACACTGCGGCGCGCGAACCACGCCATCGACACCAGCCGGTGCTGCCACCACACCCACACCAGCAGACCGAGCACTACCAGCCACACGAGCCCGCCCATCGGGCCGGCCAGCGTCTGCAGCACGGGCCAGCGGTCTGGAAGGACGGGGGTGAACGGCAGCAACAGCACGCCGAGCGCGACGAGCGGCATCACCAGGGCCGCCAGCGGCGCGCGCGCCGCGGTGGAGCCGCGCGGTTGATTGAGCCAGTTGACGAGGACCAGGCCGACGCCGCCCAGCAGCAGGAAGCCGACGAACGATTCCCACGGCGGCAGGAACGCGACCCGCACGCCCTGGCCATTGACCAGGGCCGCGTCGAGGACGCCCCGGCTGACATAGAGCGCGGCGCCGGTGATCAGGCAGGCCAGGACCGGCCAGAGGCGCGCAGCACGGGGCATGAGGGTCCGATTGTACAATCTCCGCCGTGAGAAGAGCCCTTGTCGTTGCCTCGGTCTTCGCGGCTGCCTGCACCGCGACCCCGCCACAGCCTTCCGCGCCGGCGCGGACCAGCGAGTTCGATGTGGTCATCACCGGCGGTCGGCTGATCGACGGCACCGGCGCGCCCTGGTTCGAGGGCGACGTCGGCATCGTCGGTGACCAGATCACCGCGATCGGCAAGCTGGGCGGCCGCACGGCGGCGACGCGGCTCGACGCCGCGGGCGCCTACGTCGCGCCTGGTTTCATCGACATGCTCGGACAGTCCGAGTTCAACGTGCTGGCCGACAGCCGGGCTGCCTCGAAGATCACGCAGGGCGTGACGACCGAGATCACCGGAGAGGGGAGCTCCATCGCCCCAATCAACGATCGCCTTGCAGCCGAGGCGAAAGCGCAGTTCGACTCGTTCAAGGTCACGCTCGATTTCCGGACCCTCGGCGAGTACTTCACCCGCCTGGAGACGCGCTCGAAGCCGGCGCTGAACCTCGGCACCTTCGTCGGCGCCGGCGGACTGCGGTCGTATGTGATCGGCGATTCGCAGCGCGCCGCCACCGCCGACGAGCTCGAGCAGATGAAGACGCTCGTGCGCCAGGCGATGGAGCAGGGCGCACTGGGGGTCAGCACGTCGCTCCAGTACGTGCCGGATCGGTTCGCCAGCACGGACGAGATCGTCGAACTCGCCAAAGTCGCCGCCGAGCAGGGCGGTCGCTATCTCACTCACCAGCGCTCGGAGTCGAACCAGATCATCGCCTCACTGGACGAGGCGTTCGCGGTGGCCGAGCGAGCCCGCATCCCGACCGAAGTGTGGCACCTCAAGACCGCGTATCGCGCCAACTGGGGCCGGATGCCGGAGATTCTCCGGCACATCGAAGCAGCGCGGGCGCGCGGCCTGGACGTCTCGGCCAACATCTATCCCTACGATCGCGCCTCGAACGGGCTCGACGCCTGCCTGCCGCTGTGGGTGCGCGAAGGCGGCACCGAGCCGATGCTGCAGCGCCTGAAGGACCCGGCGCAGCGCGAGAAGGTCAAGCGCGACATGGAAGATCCCAATCCGAAGGACTGGGAGAACCAGTGGTACGGATCGGGCGGGGCGGGCGGCGTGCTGCTGTCGTCGGTGCTCGATCCCTCCCTGCGCAAATGGGAAGGCAAGACGCTCGCGGAGATCGGCAAGGAGATGGGCAAGGATCCGCGTGATGCGGTGATGGACCTGGTCATCGCCGATCGCGCCGAGTCGTCGGTGATCATCTCGATCATGCGCGAGGACGATGTGCGGACGGCGCTGGCGCATCCGCTGATCGCCATCGGCACGGACTCCGGCGCGCGCGCCGAGGACGGGCCGCTGTCGGTGTCGAAGTCGCACCCGCGCGCCTGGGGATCGTTCACGAAGATCCTCGGCACCTACGTGCGCGACGAGAAGCTGATCACGCTCGAGGATGCGATCCGGCGGTTCACCTCGCGCCCGGCGTCGCGTATGGGCATCCCCGATCGCGGCATTCTGCGCCCCGGCTTCAAGGCCGACATCACGATCTTCGACCTGGGCAAAGTGCGCGATCGATCCACCTACACCGAACCGAATCACTACTCCGAGGGCATCCTGCACGTGCTGGTGAACGGCAAGGCCGTCGTCTCGAACGGCGCGATCACCGACGCCAGGCCGGGGCAGGTGATCAGGGGGCAGGGATACAGGAAGTGATACGTGAGCTGGAGATCTGGAGATCTCGTGAGCGTGGTGATCTGATCTGGCGATCTCGAGATCGCGGGATCTGAGGATCAAGCTCTCGTCTGCCGTCTGCCGTCTGCCGTCTGCCGTCTGCCGTCTGCCGGTTGCCGTCTGCCGGTTGCCGGATATGATTCTCCCCGGTGCTCGCAACGCTCGTCATCTTCTGGCTGGGGCTGCTCATCTCGTTGCCGCCGCGGCCGTCGGCCTGG
This sequence comes from uncultured Acidobacteriota bacterium, assembly GCA_963723005.1. Lineage (GTDB taxonomy): Bacteria > Acidobacteriota > Vicinamibacteria > Vicinamibacterales > UBA2999 > VFZN01. The sequence goes on from CAVRPA010000002.1 coordinate 13,205, forward strand.
TTGGTGTTCGCGTCGGGCCTGCCGATCCTGGCGTGCCTCTCGTGGCGCGCCTCGCGGCGGCGTCACGTCGCCTGGGCCGCCGAGCTGCGCGAGACCGCGGACGTCCACCTGCTGGGCCTCGTCCTGCTCTACGCACTCGGCGTGCAGCTCGCCGACACCCACGGTGTGACGACCGACGGCGTCACCTACTTCACCCAGCTGCGCAGCCTGATCTTCGACCGTGACCTCGACGTCGCCGCCGAGTTCGCGTTCCTGAACCAGCCGCCGCGGCCCAATCACGTGGTCCCTGTGGGACCGCTGCTGCTGTGGTTTCCGCTCTACCTGTGCGTCGCCGCCGCGGACCTGGTGGGTCGAACAGCCGGATGGTCGACCGCGCCGGCCGACGCCGTGGGTATCGGGCTCGGCCTGCCCTACGTCCGCGCGGCGCTGCTGTCGTCGTTTGCGATCGGCGCCGCGGGGCTGGTGGCCCTTCACCTGCATCTGCGTCGCGAGTTCCTGCCCAGGGTGGCGCTCTTCACCACCGTGCTGGTCTTCGCCGCCACGCCGCTCTACTGGTACATGGTCTACGAGCCATCGATGACGCACGCCGCGTCGTTCGGCTTCGTCGCCTTGTTCGTGGTGTGCTCAGCGCGCTGGGTCCCGCAAGGCGCCACCGTCCGCCAGAGCCTGATCCTCGGCACGCTGATCGGGCTGGCGTTCCTGGCCCGCTCGCAGGAATCGCTCTTCGCGCTGTATCCCGCGGTGCTGGTGCTGAGCGCCGCGCGCACACCCGCGGAGGGGCGGGTGCGTCAGGCACTGTCGCTTGCTGGTTGGGCCTTCCTCGGTGCGTTGCCGTGGATTCTGCTGCAGCTCGGGCACAGCTACATCCTTTTCACGCGCTACGACTACCCTCTGGTGGGGCAGGGGGGGTATTTCAATCCCTGGCACTCGCGGTGGATCGACACGCTCTTCTCTTCGTGGCACGGCTTCCTGTCGTGGACCCCCGTCGCCTACGCGGCGGTCGTCGGCACGTTTGCCTACCTGCGCCGCTCGTGGCGATGGGCGGCGTCAGCGCTGGTGATCCTGTTCCTCACCGCGTGGGTCAATGGCGCCACGCTCGACTGGGCAGGCGGCTGGTCGTTCGGCGGACGACGCTTCTCGAGCGCCCTGGTGATGCTGGCGCCCGGGCTCGCGGTGGTGATCGAGTTCGTGCTGCGACGGCCGCTGCTCGCCCTTGCGCCGGTGCTGGCCGGTGCGATCTGGTGGAATCACCTGCTGATGGTCCAGTACACCGCCGGGATGCTGCCCAAGGACGAGCCCGTCAGCTTCGGGCGCATCGTCCGGCAGCAGGCGGAGCTGCAGACGCGATCGCCATACTGGTATCCGTTCGCCTTTCCCGCGAACGTGTGGTTCGCGTGGCGTGAGGGTGTCCCGGTCGACAAGTACGACGTGCTCTCGCCGGAGACTCCGCGCGCCACGTTCTCGCTCGTGTTCGATCGCACGGCGGAGAAGTACCTGCTCTCGGGGTGGGACGTGCCGGGTGGCGACGACTGGGGGCCGGCGTGGTGGATTGGCGGCAGCCCAGCACTGATGGCGGTGCCGCTGGATCTGCCCGCCAGCGATGTGACGATCACGATCCGGTCGCGCACGCGATTCGAGGAGCCGCCGGTCGTCGCGGAGATCGCGCTCGATGTGAACGGCGTCGAAGTCGGCCGGTTCAAGGCGGGCGTGCCGGATGCATCCACTGCCGTGATCACCATTCCCGCAACCGCGACCGGCAGATTGTTTCGTCGCGGCTTCAATCAGATCGGGCTGCGCAGCCTCGGGGTGACGCCCGTCGATCCATCGGACCCACGGCCACCCGGGCCGCTCGCCAGCCGCAAGGGCCGGCAGGTGTGGCCGGTGGCGGTCTACAACCTCGAAATACGATAGAGTCCCACCGCGACCCCAAGTCCCCCCACGGAGGGTTCCCATGCGGCGACAGCTCGCATTCGGCGCGGCGGTGATTGTGTTGCTGATGGCGCCGTTCCTCGCGGCGCAGACGATTTACCGCCTGAAAGGCGTGACGCGTACTGTCAAGGGCCCCGTGACGACGTCCATCGCCGCGGAGGCCGTGACCGGCTATCGGGGAGAACAGTTCATCGGCCAGAAAACGCTGGCCTCCGAGAGCAACGAGAAAGGCGAGTGGACCCTCATCGGTCTGACCGCCGGGGTGTGGATGTTCACGGCCAGCGCCCCGGGCACGCTGCCCGCCGTGGCGGTCCTTCCCGTCAAGTTCGCACAGCGCCAGATGCAGAGTGCGCAGGGCGGTCAGCTGATCTGGTCGCTGCCGCTGTGGCTCGTGTCAGCCGAGGAGGTCCCAACCCTGGCCCCTGCGGCGCCCCTCATCGCCGAGGGGCGGGCGCTCGAAGCGCTGCAACTGCTGGCTCCCGCGCTGGCCCCGGACGCGACGCCCATCATGCAGTGCGCCGCCGGTCAGATGGCCCTGGCCATCAAGCAGACCGCGGTCGCGCAGCAGCTCTTCGCCGCGGTCCAGAAAGCCGAGCCGAAAAACGGCTGCGGGCCGATGGGTCTGGCCTCGGTGGCGTTCCTGACCAACGACTGGGACACCGCGTCGAAGATGCTGTGGATCGCGCGCGACCTGGTGCCCCGCGAGCAGAAGCCCGCGCTGGCGTCGGCGATCGGCGAGCTTCAGCAGGTGACCGCTTTGAAGTAACCGATCACCACAACCGGGCCGCGCCGCGCACTCCACTGGAGTCGCCGTGCCGCGCCTTGACGAGGCGCGTATGCACTTCGTCGGAGAACACGTACTCGCTCCAGCGTGACGGGACGCCGGTGCGAATGGCGTCGATGTTCGACAGACCGCCTCCCAGCACGATCACGTCCGGATCGATGACGTTGATGACGGTGGCCAGCGCCCTCGCCATTCGATCCACGTAGCGCGCCATGGCTTCGACCGCGGCCGATTCACCCACGGCGGCCGCCGCAGCGATGGCGTGCGCATCCAGCGTGACCCCGGATTGTGCGGCGTAGTCGCCGGCGAGACCCGGGCCTGAGAGGAACGTCTCGATGCAACCGCGACGGCCGCAATAGCAGGTGGGGCCCGGCCGCTCCTCGTCCCGCGGCCAGGGCAGCGGGTTGTGGCCCCATTCGCCCGCGATGTGGTGCGCGCCTTCGAGCAACCTGCCGTTCACCACGATGCCGCCGCCGACACCAGTGCCGGCGATCACGCCGAAGACGGTGCCCGCGCCCGCGGCCGCGCCATCAACAGCCTCGGACAGCGCGAAGCAGTTGGCGTCGTTGGCCACCCGCACCGGGCGGCTCAGCGCGCGCTCCAGGTCCCGATCGAACGTCCGGCCGTTGAGCCACGTCGAGTTTGCGTTCTTGACCAGCCCGGTCGCCGGCGAGACGATTCCGGGCATGCCGACGCCAACCGACGCCGGGCCGTGGCGCTGCTCGAGCTGGCTGATCAGCTGGACAACCGCCGCGATCGTGCCGTCGTAGTCGTCGCGGGGCGTCGCTACCCGCACGCGACCGCACTCGAGGCCGGTCGCGTCCATCGCCATCGCCTCGATCTTGGTCCCACCCAAATCCACCCCGATCCTCATCGTCATCGGGGCGCTGGGTGAACGGCCGGGTAGCTCGTGCGGCGGTTCTGACCTTGGCCCCGGCCTTCGCCTTCGTCTTGCTTCGCTTCTGCGGCGAGGGGGTTGGCACGGCGCCGGTCTGTCCAAAGAGCGCGCCGATGCGCATGCCCTGGCCGGACACTTCTATCAGTTGGCTCAGCCGGCGGAGACGTGTCTCCTCGCGCTTGGCGCTCGACACCCACCAGATCGCCAGCCGGCGGTAACCGGGCGGTTGCGCGTTGAAGTGGGTCCAGGCCTTCTTGGCGGTCCTGAACCGGCGCTCCAGTTCCGGCGGAAACGACTGGGGCCGTTGCTCGAACGAGTAGATGCCGGACTTCGCCGGGTCGCGCTTCGCGTAGGCGTCCAGCCCGCTCTGATGCATCTCGCCCCGTGAAATCAGCGATTCGACCCTCGCGATGTTGATCTGGCTCCAGGCGCTGTCGGCCTTCCGCGGCGTGAACCGGTTCACGTAACTGGTGGCATCGAGAGACTTACGGATGCCGTCAATCCATCCGAAACACAGAGCGACCTCGATTGCGGTGATGTAGTCCAGGCCCGCCGGTTCGACCCCCTTCTTGCGGAAGCCGATCCACAGCTCGCGCTCGGTCCCGTGCCGGCGTTCCAGCCATCGACGGAACTGGGCGGCGCTGGCGAAGAAGCGGGCGGAAACGGTGTTCATCGGTGGTCTCCAAATGGGGGCATCAGATGACTTCAACGTATTGATAGCAGCCGATTTATGCCCTGCCAGCGAAGTGACAAATACTGACAATCCTATTTCGGTATCGGCCGTATACTCCCGATTGGAATGATGCGCCCAAGGACCAGCTCCACGCTAGCCGTGTTGGGGGCCGTTTGCGCGGGATTGACCCTGCTCGCGGCCGACGCGCCAGTGTCGCAGTCTCCCGCAAAGGCGCAGCCACTGCCCCGGCGACGACTCAATCCCCGGCCAGCCCGGCCGGTGCGCCGGCGATGGCGGCGGCACACACCCCGGCAGCATCATCGGTCGTCGAGCAGAACGCACTGATGAAGCAGTACTGCGTCAGCTGCCACAACGATCGCGCCAAGGCAGGCGGCCTCACGCTGGCGTCGTTCGACGCGGGAGCGGCCACCGAGCACGCCGAAATCTCCGAGAAAGTCATTCGCAAGCTGCGCGCCGGCATGATGCCGCCGGCAGGCGCCCGGCGCCCCGAAGCCAAGCTGCTGACCGACCTGGCCGCGGCGCTTGAAACCCGGATCGATCGCGCCGCCGCGCTCAACCCGAATCCCGGCCGCCGGCCGTTCCAGCGCCTGAACCGCGCCGAGTACACCTACGCGGTGCGCGACCTGCTGGACCTCGACGTGGACGTCGAATCCTACCTGCCGCCCGACACCATCAGCGACGGCTTCGACAACGTGGCGGATGCCCAGGGCTTCTCGCCGACGGTGCTCGAAGGCTACATGCGCGCGGCCAGCGCGATCAGCACGCTGGCGGTTGGCGATGCCAACGCCGCGCCGACCGAGTCCACCTACAAGATTCCGCGCACGGCGAACCAGATGCGCCAGGTCGAAGGCGCGCCGTTCGGCACCCGCGGCGGCATCTCGGTGTCGCACATCTTCCCGGCGGACGGCGAGTACACGTTCCGGATGATGCTGCACTCCATCCCGACGGGGCAGCTGTTTGGCAGCAGCGTCCCGGGCGAGCAGATTGAAGTGTCGGTCAACGGCGGGCGGGTGGCGCTCATCGACATCAATACGCGGATGAGCGAGGCCGACCCGAACGGCATGAACCTCGTCACGCCGAAGATCTACGTCCGCGCCGGCCCGCAGCGCATCTCGGCCGCGTTCGTGTCGCGCTTCGACGCGCCGGTAGACGACCTCCTCGCCCCCATCGAGCAGACGATGGCCGACAGCCAGATCGGCAGCGGCTTCGGCATCACCGCGTTGCCGCACCTCCGCGAGTTCGCCATCACCGGCCCGATCAAGGTGACCGGCATCTCCGATTCCCCGAGCCGCCGCCGCATCTTCACGTGCCGGCCGACGCAGCCGTCCGAAGAGGCCGCTTGCGCCGCCAGCATCATCAAGCGTCTCGCCGGTCTGGCCTACCGTGGCCCGGTATCCGCGGACGACGTGAAGAAGCTGATGGTGTTCTACGAGCAGGGCCGTCAGCAGGGCGACTTCGAGGAAGGCGTCCGGATGTCGCTGCAGGCGCTGATGGCCAGCCCCAAGTTCCTGTTCCGCCTCGAGGAAGTGCCGGCGACGGTGCGTCCGGGGCAGAACTACCGCATCACCGACTACGATCTCGCGTCGCGCCTGTCGTTCTTCATCTGGGGCTCGGGCCCGGACCAGGAACTGCTGAAGGTGGCGGGCCAGGGCACGTTGCGGCAGCCGCTGGTGCTCGAGAAGCAGGTCAAGCGGATGCTGGCCGACCGCCGCTCCGAAGCGCTTGCCACCCGCTTCGCCTCGCAGTGGCTGCGCCTGCAGGACCTGGTCAAGCTCGCTCCGGACTACCTGCAATATCCGCAGTACGACCGCACGCTGGCCGATGCGCTGAAGCGCGAGACCGAGCTGCTGTTCGACGCCATCGTCCGCGACGATCGTCCGCTGCAGGAATTGCTGACCGCCGACTACACCTTCGTGAACGAGCGCGTGGCGCGGCACTACGGCTTGCCGAACGTGACCGGCCCGGATTTCCGCCGCGTGCCGCTGACCGACCCCAATCGCCGTGGCCTGCTCGGCCAGGGCAGCATCCTGGCGCTGACCTCGGTGGCGGACCGCACCTCGCCGGTGCAGCGTGGCAAGTGGATCATGGAAGTGCTGCTCGGCTCGCCGCCGCCGGCCCCGCCGCCGAACGTGCCGTCGCTGGACGACTCGGTGGGTGCCGCGCAGGGCGCGAAGTTGTTGTCGGTGCGCCAGCGCATGGAAGAGCACCGCAAGAATCCGGCGTGCACGTCGTGCCACAAGGTGATCGATCCGCTGGGCCTGGCGCTCGAGAATTTCGACGTGACTGGCGCCTGGCGATTCCGCGATGGCGATGCCACGATCGATTCCAGCGGCGACTTGTATGACGGCACCAAGATGGACGGCCCGCAGGGACTGCGCGCCGCCCTGTTGAAGCACTCGGACGTCTTCACGCTCAGCTTCACCGAGAGCCTGATGACTTACGGGTTGGGCCGCCGCGTTGAGCACTACGACATGCCGGCGATCCGCACCATCGTGCGCGACGCGGCCAAGGGCGATTACCGCATGTCGCAGTTCGTCCTCGGGGTGGTGAAGAGCTCGGCGTTCCAGATGGGGCGTGCCGAGGCGGCGGACACCACCGAGGTGGCGCAGCGGTAGCACGGCGGGAAGTCGGGCAGAAGCGGGCAGACCGGAAACCGGACACCGGAAACCGGGTACCGGAACTAGAGGAGCAGACGCGATGTACATCACCAAGAAGCACGTGTCCCGTCGTACGGTCCTTCGCGGCATGGGAGTGACCGTGGCGCTGCCGTTCCTGGAGGCGATGGTGCCTGCCGGAACCGCGCACGCCAAGGCAGCGACGGGGAAGGTGCGTCTGGCGGCGATCGAAATGGTGCACGGGTCGGCCGGCGCCACGGCGATCGGGCCAAGAAGTTCCTTTGGTCGCCGGAAGCCACGGGCTCGGCCTTCAATCTCGGCCCAGCGGCCTGGCCGTGCTCGAGCCGTACCGCGACTACCTGACGATCATCAGCAACACCGATGTCCGCAACGCCGAGGCGTTCACCCCGCCCGAAATCGGCGGCGACCACTTCCGCTCAGCGCGGTGTTCCTGACGCAGTCGCATCCGAAGCAGACCCAGGGGTCCGACGTGCACGTCGCCACCTCGCTCGACCAGATGTATGCGCAGAAGTACGGGCAAGACACGCCGATTCCGTCGATGCCGCTGTGCATCGAGAACGTGGATCAGGCCGGTGGCTGCGCCTACGGTTATGCCTGCGTCTACACCGACACGGTCAGCTGGGCCGGTCCCGACGCGCCGCTGCCGATGGTGCGCGACCCGCGCGCCGCGTTCGACATGCTGTTTGGCGTCGGCGCCACGCCCGAGCAGCGCGCCGCCCGCCGCAAGGCCGACAAGAGCATCCTCGACTGGATAACGCGGAGGTGGCACAGCTCAAGAGCAATCTCGGTCCCGTGGACCGCGGCCGCCTGAGCAACTACCTGGACGACGTCCGCGAGATCGAGCGCCGCATCCAGCGCATCGAAGCCTCGAACGCCAGCGGCGAACCGCGCGAACTGCCGATGGCGCCGATGGGCGTGCCCGACGCGTTCGACGAGCACGTCAAGCTGATG
>CAVRPA010000003.1:0-166394 GCA_963723005.1 uncultured Acidobacteriota bacterium
GTGGACGGCGTCATCAAGCCAATCGTTCATCGCGAGCGCCCCTTCCAAGTGCTGTCGGACGCGCGGCTGATCGATACCCGGCCGCTCGCCGGCTCGTTCCCCTCGGCCATGCGGCATCCGCGATGGCCGAGGCGCTGTCGGTCGGCCGCCTGTTGCCTGCCGCGAGTGTCGTCTGGTGGCCGCTCGCCGCGGCGATCGCCGTCTCCAGGAATCTACGTGGGTGTGCATTGGCCGTCGGACGTCCTGGCCGGCCTCGTCATCGGATGGGCGATGGCCTGGTTCGTTCTCGGCGGGCGGGTGCCGTCGGTGACGCCGCGCAAGGTCGATACGGCTGGCAGATCCCCATGCTATAATTCCGCTTCTCCACCGGCGGCCGGGTAGGTCAGCTGGAGAGCGCGTGACTGAAAATCACGGTGTCGGGGGTTCGATTCCCTCCCTGGCCACCAGCTAAATCCCAACATTCAAAAACACTTACACCATCAGCCACCGCAGGCGTAACGGTCGGTGCATTGCCTCCTGGCGCCGCATGCCTCGCGTTTTGTGTACACGCGAACGACGCTGCGCGGCAGTTCAATCCGGGTGGCGAGCGGAGTCGAGGGGCACATCGATCCACCCTTCGGCTATCAAACGCGGCCTTCTCAACATCCAGTGCTCGGTGTGGCTGCGCCAAGGCATTCCTTACTCTCGAGAGGGACCACATGATCGTCTGGATGGGCTGCACGTGTTAAAGCTACCAACGTGATGGGAGCAGCCCTGCGTCCCCCGAGCTACGGATCGAGGCGCGCTAGCAGCACTCAGCCGCTCCCGCGAGGGGGCGATGCCCCCATGCCGCCGGTCCATCGGTCCCCTGGTAAGGCCGCTCACGAGTCAACGTGAGCGGCCGTGACCCTCACCGGCCTGTGACGCGATCCCAGGCATCGCGTACCGCCGCCTTGACCTGCTGCCACGTGCTCTTTCCTCGGTAACTGTAGGGGTCCAGTCACGTTCAAGGTCTGATTCGACATCGTTCCAGGCGCGACCGTGATGTTTGGTTGCGGACTCGTAGCCGTACCGATATCCAGGCGCCAGCGTGTCGTAGTCAGAACCCTTTGCATAGGGCCTGCTGGTATAGTTCTGCCGCCAATAGCGATCCTCGTCATCCCATAGATCCGCCATACGACCTCCTATTGCGTGCCCTGAATCAGTGCAACACACGTACCACGCTGCGAACCAGACGCGTGTATTGACCGGAGATCTTGTGGAGCGCGGCAAAGTTCCTTGGGGCGCCTCGTGCTTTAGCAAATCAGTACCGTGTACAAAGGCTAAGGGTTCACTTCGCGCGGTGAATGCAGACAGACGGGGCGCAACGTCCTCAACAGTGGTTCCAGTTCCGCTGCCGTGATGACGTGTCGCGTGCCGGTACGATTTCTGCCCGCAATTCTGAAATGTAAAGTGCGACACACTGAGGTGCCCGCGCCGCGGACCGCCGTGCGTGCCATTCAGGGTAGGACCGGTGCGCGGACCACGCGAGCGTGCCACTCTCCACCTGCACTGTCCGTGCGGCCACACGTGGCTGCGTCAGGTGAACAGCGAGGACGCGCCAGTCCCATCCGTGCGATGAATATCTCTTTCGCGATCGGACGCGGCGGCGGCTCGGCTGAACGTCCGTGGGCCAGGTCCTGCAGTTTGGATAGCGTCTGGATCGTCCGAACCCCGCATCGCAATTCAGAGCGGCCCGGTTGACAGAACTGCTCGCGCGGAACAAGACCCGTCGACCGCGCATGGCAGAGCCATGCTACTGGTGGAAACGATCCGACGGTAGGTCGCCCTCGGGCTCGGCTGTCTCAGTGCTTCTTCACATACGCATCTGCGTGCCTTGCTCATGAGTAAGGGCGCGCCGGGCGCAATATCGCCGAGGCCGATGAGATGGCGTGCGGGGCTCACCATGACGATCGAAAGCCTCGCGCACGTAGGAGTCCCCGGCATGCTGGCCGTGCTTGCGGTCAGCCACATCACGGCCTCGCCCCCGGTCTCACTCGACGCTACGTGTATGGCTACGATACACGTCAATATTGCCAAAGCACCGGCAATTCACGAGTGTCACCGCGGCCACCGGATAGAAGTAGCTCCGTTTTCAGGCCCTCAGAGGGGTTGAGATCACGGCGACCTCGCTTCCTGAACGCTGTTCCTAACGCAAGGAACAGGCCTCCGGATGCTAGCAGAAGCGCTTCCTCACGAGCATAAGGCCGAGGGGTAGACCGCACTGGAACCCGGATCGGTGCGACTGCCACTTGTGCCGCGCGGACCGGTGCCACGACCTTCTTGACGGCGCGAACCTTGAGACGCACGGTCGTCCGCCTCGGCATACGGCCTTTGAACGGCGCCTCCTCTTTCGCGGCTGAACGAGGCACCTTCACTGCTACCGTCGAGGTCTGGGCAAAAGAAGCCTCCGAACTGCCGAGCAACAGAAAGGCGGCGATCGGAAGTGACCATCGTCGAGATTTGTACACACCAGCCGTCGCTACAACTTGCGTGCCATGCTTGACGCCCGAGATGGTGTTTCCGACTGGATCAGCCCGGCAATACCCTCCTGTCGGCTGTCGTTCGACTCTCGTCATGGAACGGTTACCGCGATCTCTCCCGAAGCCCGTCCGCCCCCGATCAGGTTGCCGCCCCGGATGCGGAGGTAATACGTGCCCGTGGGCACGTTGGCGAACTGGATGATTCGCTCGGCGCTGTGGAGGTAAAAGGCCGGATCGGCCCGCCCGGGCGCCAGCCCCGGTTCGACTACGAACTCAGAGGCCGCCCCGATGTTCGTCCATGCCAGCGTCACGGTGTGACTATCGACGTGAGCGGAGAATCCTGAGCGCACCAGGTCGTGCCGACCGTCGCGGCTGAAGGCGCACAGTAGGACATCGGCCGACGTTGCATGGACGCACCCAGCCAGTTCCGCAGGCGCGCGCGATCATCAGGACGTCGAACCGTGTGACGACGTCGTGCGACCGCGCGCCGTCGCCGCGCATGACGCACACCCGCGGACGAGCGCGATCGTAGGCCACGATGAACCCTTGGGGCTTGGGCAGCCGGGCGCCGCTCGCCATGTCGATGACCCCCGTCTCGGTGACGACGTACCGTTCGCCACCGATGCGTGGGACGGCGCCTGCATTCCACTCAGCTTTCTGGCACAGCGACCGCGCGTGCTAGCATGCCCGCGGATTCACCCAGAGGGAACCACGATGCTCAACGCCCGTCGCTCCACCGGTCTGCTCCTCGGCCTGGCCATCGCTGCCCTCTCGCCGCTCTCCGGCTCGCGCACGGTGAGCGCCCAGCCGGACGCCACGCGGATGCTGCGCTCGCCCACCGTCAGCGCCACGCACGTCGCCTTCGCCTACGCCAACAACATCTGGGTGGTCGAGCGCGCGGGCGGCACGGCTCGCCGGCTGACCAGCTTCCAGGGCCAGACCACGAATCCGAAGTTCTCGCCGGACGGCCGCAGCGTTGCCTTCAGCGGCGAGTACGGCGGCAACGTGGACGTGTATGTGGTCCCCTCTGAAGGCGGCGAACCGACCCGCCTCACGTGGCATCCAGGCCCAGACCAGGTGCAGGGCTGGACGCCAGATGGCAAGAGCGTGCTCTTCGCCTCGACTCGCGCCACCGCGGCGCCGAACGCCACCCCGCGCTTCTGGACGGTGCCCGCCGCCGGCGGCCCCGAGGAAGCGCTGCCGCTGCCCCGCGCGTTCCAGGGCAAGATCTCGCCCGACGGCCGCCGCATCGCCTACCGCATGAACACGTCGTGGGACGAGGAGCGGCGCAACTACCGCGGCGGGCAGAACCGGCCCGTCTGGATCGCGGACCTCAAGACGTTCGACGTCGTCACGCCGCCGTGGACCGATTCGAAGGACGTAGACCCGGTGTGGCTGGGAGACATCGTCTACTTCATCTCGGATCGCGACGGCGTCGGCAACGTCTGGTCCTACAACGCCGCCACCAAGGCGCTCGCGCAGCACACGAAGTTCACCGACTTCGACGTCAAGGCGCTGGACGCCGGCGGCGGCCTCGTGGTGTTCGAACAGGGCGGCTGGATTCACTCGCTCGATCCGAAATCCGGCCAGAGCCAGATGCTGCGGATCAAGGCGGCCGGCGACTTCCCCTGGATGATGCCGCGCTTCGAGGACGTCACCGCCCGCATGGCCGGCCTCGGCCTGTCGGCCACCGGCAAACGCGTCGTCGTCGAGGCGCGCGGCGAGATCTTCACGGTGCCGGCCGAGAAGGGCGACGTCCGCAACATCACGAACTCCAGCGGGTCGGCCGAGCGGCAGCCGGCGTGGTCGCCGGATGGCAAGTGGATCTCGTACTTCAGCGATCGCTCGGGTGAATACACGCTGGTGATCGAGTCGCAGGACGGCATCGCCGCTCCGCGCGAGGTGCCGCTGCCGAAGGCCAACTTCTATTACACGCCCACCTGGTCGCCCGACTCGAAGAAGCTGCTCTACACGGACACCAATCTCAACGTGTGGGTGATGGACGTGGCCAGCGGCCAGGCGAAGACGGTCGGCAACGATCCCTGGATGGTGCCGCAGCGCACGCTCTTCCCCACCTGGAGTCCGGATTCCAAGTGGGTGGCGTTTGCCACCCGCCTCAACACGCTGTATCGAGCGATCGTCGTCGTCAATGTGGAGACGGGCGAGAAGCATCAGGTGACCGATGGCCTGGCCGACGCGATGTTCCCGGTGTGGGACGCCAACGGCAAGTACCTCTGGTTCCTCGCCTCCACCGATTTCGGTCTGCGCTCGCAGTGGCTCGACATGACGTCCTACGACCGCACCGAGACCTTCACGCTGTACGTCGCGGTGCTGAAGAAGTCAGACCCGAGCCCGCTGCTGCCGGAGAGCGACGAGGATCCGGGCACGAGCTCGGCCCCCGACCCGGACGATGAGCGGGAGAAGAAGGCGCCGGCAGCGACGCCCGTCGTGCAGATTGACTTCGACGGTCTCCAGCAGCGCGTTGTCCCGGTCCCCGGCGTGCCATCACGCCAGTACGCCCAATTGAAGGCCGCCACCAGCGGCACGGTGTTCTTTCTCGAAGCGCCACCGCTCGGCGACGGCGGCAGCACGCTGCACCGGTACCGCGTGAGCGATCGGAAGGCCGCGGTGTTCCAGGCCAACGTGGCCGAGTACGCGGTCAGCGCCGACGGCAAGAAGCTGGTCTACCGCACGCCCGCACCCGGCGGCGGTGGCGGCGCGCCGGCGCCAGCCGCGCAACGGCCGGCACTGTTCCTGGTGGACGCCGACAAGACGGTCCCCGAAGCCGGCAAGGGCCGGCTCGACGTCACGCTGCGCATGCACCTCGATCCGAAGGCCGAGTTCGCGCAGATCTTCCACGAGGGCTGGCGCCTGCAGCGCGACTACCTGTACGTGCCGAACATGCACGGCACCAACTGGTCGCGCATGAAGGAGATGTACGGCAGCATGCTGCCGTACGTGAATCACCGGGCCGATCTCAACTATCTGCTCGACACCATGGGCGCGGAGATCGCCATCGGCCACTCGTACGTGCGCGGCGGCGCCATGCCCGACGTGCCGGCGTCACCCGGCGGCCTGCTCGGCGCCGATTTCACGGTCGAAGGCGGCCGCTACAAGATCGCCCGCATCTACGACGGCGAAAGCTGGAACCCGGAACTTCGCGCGCCGCTGGCCGGGCCCGGCATCAACGTGGCCGCCGGTGAGTTCATCATCGCCATCAACGGCGTGAACCTGGTTGCGCCGGACAACATCCATCGGCTGCTCGACGGCACCGCGAACCGCCAGACGGTGCTGACGGTGAACACGCGACCTGTGCCGGATGGTGCGCGCCAGGTGACGGTGGTGCCGATCCCCAACGAGCAGGGACTCCGCACCCGCGCCTGGGTGGAAGACAACCGCCGCCTGGTGGACAAGCGATCGAACGGCCAGCTGGCCTACGTCTACATCCCCAATACCGGTCAGGGCGGTTATGAAAGCTTCAACCGCTACTACTTCGCCCAGCAGGACAAGAAGGGCGCGGTGATCGACGAGCGCTATAACGGCGGCGGCTCCGCGGCCGACTACATCGTCGATGTTCTTGGCCGCGACTTCGACGGCTACTTCAACAACGTGGCCGGCAATCGCATGCCGTTCACCAGCCCGTCAGCCGGCATCTGGGGACCGAAGGTGATGATCGTCAACGAGATGGCCGGCTCGGGCGGGGATCTGATGCCGTGGATGTTCAAGCGGCGGAAGATCGGGCCGCTGGTGGGCAAGCGCACCTGGGGCGGCCTGGTGCACACGGCCGACACGCCGCAGTTCATCGACGGCGGGTCGATGATCGCGCCGCGCGGCGGCTTCTTCACGCGCGAGGGCAAGTGGGCGGTCGAGAACGAAGGCACAGCCCCCGACATCGACGTCGAGAACTGGCCCAAGGACGTCGTCGCCGGACGCGATCCACAGCTCGAACGCGCGGTGGACGAGGCGCTGCGTCTGCTCAAGGAGAAGCCGGTCGAGCGGATGACCACGGAACCGGCGCCGCCGGTGTGGGGCAAGCGGCCAGGCGTGTAGAAGCGCTTCGGCGGGACAGGTTATTTGAGCTTGCTGCACGTGTCCTTGGACACCACGAGCTTCGACAGGAGCTCGTCCTCGGTGCTCCGGTAGACCAAGGTGTAATAGAGGCCCTGCTTGAAGGCGTCCTTGTCGGCGTTGCTCTTGCAGACGCCCCGCATCAGCTCCGTCGCGATCCCTTTCCTGAACTCGTCCCGCTTGTCCTTGGGCAGCTGCTGCTTGATGCGGATGACATAGGTGACGATCACGTTCTTGCCCTCAGCCGTTGCCGACGTGGACACGGTCGTGTCATCGATCAACGCCTTGGCGTTCGCGTTGTGTTGTCGAGCGATCTCCTGGGCGGTCTGCTCGAGGGTGAGCGGCTGCGCGCGGGCCACCACCGGCATCAGCAGGACACAAAGAGCGAGAGCCGCAAATCGAACCGTCTGCACTCGTGCGGAGAGCACTGTCATATGGGTCCCCAGAGGATAACCTACCAGCCGTGTTAGCATCGCCGCACTCGCCGGCAGAGCAGCCGGCCGCCGCATCGGATTGGACAAGGGAGTCTTCATGCGTATCGATCGTCGCGTCTTTCTCGGATCGTCAGCCGCCGCCGCTGTCGGTGTCTCCGCCTGCTCGCCCGCGGCGCCCCAGCCCACGCCGGCCGCCGCTCCAGCCGCCACCGCCGGCACGCCTGCGTCGATCGCCGCTCTGAAGCCCATGACCGACGGCATTGCCCCGATCACCGCCGACGAGCGCGCGGCGCGCATCGAGAAGGCGCGCAAGCTGATGGCGGACAACAAGCTCGACGCCATCTACCTCGAAGGCGGATCGAGCATGTTCTACTTCACCGGCGTGCGCTGGGGGCTCAGCGAGCGCCCGTTCGTGTGCGTCATCCCCGCGAAGGGCGAGCTCGGCTGGGTCTGCCCCGGCTTCGAGGAGGAACGCGCGCGCGAGCTGGTCAAGGGTCAGGCCGACGTCCGCGTGTGGGAGGAGGACGAAAGCCCCTACCGGCAGGTGGCCGGCATCCTGAAGGACCGCGGCGTCAGCAACGGCCGCGTCGGCGTCGAGGAGCGCCTGCGCTTCTTCATCTACAGCGGCGTGAAGAAGGAAGCGCCGGGCATCGACTTCGTTGACGCCGAGGTGATCACGGCCGGCTGCCGCATGTTCAAGTCGCCGGCGGAGATCGCGCTGATGCAGCGGGCGATGGACATCACCATCGCCGCCTTCAAGGCATCGTTCGAGACCTTCCGCGAAGGCATGACGCAGAACGACCTGCGCGGCCACATCGCCGCGGCCCATCGGGCGCTCGGCGCGCCGGGCGGCGCGTCGGTCAGCTTCGGCACGTTCACGGCGTTCCCACACGGCAGCATCGAGCCGCAGAAGCTGAAGGAAGGCGACGTCATCCAGGTGGATGGCGGCTGCGAGGTGGACGGCTACCAGTCGGACATCACGCGAACGACGGTGTTCGGCAAGGCAACGACACGGCAGACCGATATCTGGAACCTGGAGAAGCGCGCGCAGGCGGCGGGATTTGCCGCGGCGAAGATCGGCGCCCCATGCGAAGCCGTGGACGCGGCGGCGCGCAAGGTGATCACCGACGCCGGCCTGGGTCCCGACTACAAGGTGCCCGGACTGCCCCACCGCACCGGCCACGGCATCGGCCTCGACGGCCACGAGTGGACCAACTTCGTGCGCGGCAACAAGACGCCGCTCGCCGCCGGCATGTGCTTCAGCGACGAGCCGATGATCGCGATCTACGGTGAGTTCGGCATCCGCCTCGAGGACTGCATCTACATGACCGCCGACGGGCCGAAGTGGTTCACGCAGCCGAGCCCGTCGATCGACAAGCCGTTCGCCTGAACTCCGGCGCGTCACCGCGTGCTGCTATTTCTTCGGCACCAGCTTGAACAACCGCGCCGTGGCGCTGTCGGTCAGCACATACAGCGCGCCGTCGGGGCCCTGCCGCACGTCGCGGATGCGTTCCTTGTTCTCGGTGAGCAGCCGCTCCTCGCCGACGACCTTCTCGCCCTGCAGCGTCAGGCGGACCAGGTCGTTGGTGGCGTGTCCGCCGACGAACAGGCTGCCCTTCCACGCCGGAAACAGGTCGGCGGTGTAGAACGCCATCCCGCTCGGCCCGATGACCGGATCCCAGAAGTAGAGCGGCTGTTCCATGCCGTCCTTGGCCGTGATCCCGCCGGTGATCGGCCCGCCACGATACTCGATGCCGTAGGCGATCGTCGGCCAGCCGTAGTCCTTGCCCTTGCGGGCGATGTTGATCTCGTCGCCGCCGCGCGTGCCGTGCTCCACTTCCCACAGCTCGCCAGTCGCCGGGTTCAGCGCCGCCGACTGCACGTTGCGGTGGCCCAGCGACCAGATCTCCGGCCGCACGCCATCCTTGCCCACGAACGGGTTGTCCTTGGGGATCGAGCCGTCGGTGTTGATGCGGACAATCTTGCCGAGCAGCCCGTCCATCCGCTGGGACTGCATCCGGCCTTCCGTGATCGAACGTTCGCCCTGGGTCACGAACAGCGTGCCGTCGCGTCCGAAGATCAGCCGGCTGCCATAGTGCAGCGGCGAGTTCATCGACGGCATCTGGTGATAGATCACCTGCACGTTCTCGACCTTCGGCGCGGCGCCGTCCACGAACGTCGCCTTGGCCACGGCCGTGTTGTTGACGCCGCCATCGCGAGGCTCGGCGTAGCTCCAGTAGATGATCCGGTTGCTGGCGAAGTTCGGGTCCAGCGTCACGTCCAGCAGGCCGCCCTGGCCGCGGGCGTCCACCGCCGGCAGTCCGGCCACCGGCTCGGACAGCTTGCCGTCCGTCCCCAGCACGCGCAGGCGGCCGGGCCGCTCGGTGATCAGCATCTTGCCGCCCGGCAGGAACGCCACGCTCCAGGGATTCTGCAGCCCCTCGACGACGGTCACCGCCTCGAAGGCGACATTGGCCTTCTGCTCTGGAGCGTCGGTCTGTCCGGGGAACGCCGGCGTCTGCCCGGTCCCATTGGGTGGCCGGGGATCCACACCCTGCGCCGACGAGACGGTGATGGCGCCCGAAGCGCAGGTCAGCACGGCGAACGAAGCGGCAATCAGCTGGATTCTCAAAGGTCGGTGTCTCCTGCGCCCAATTATGCCCGAAGATTTCCGCCCTCAGGCCTTGACGGCAGAGGCGTTTACACCGACGATCCACAGCGATGACGCGCGGCGTGTCGGGCGGTACGTTTGCGGTGGCAGTGCTGGCGGTGCTGGTCGGCGGCGCGCTGCTGTGGCTGGCCACCTGGATGTCGCCGCTGGTGGCCGCGGACACCGCGGTGCGCGAAGGCCGGCTCACCGACGGCTTGAACGACTTCAAGGCCGCCGAGGCGCGGCTGTCGCAGGTGCCCGCTCTGCAACAGGTGGCGCCCGCCCTGCTCGGCTCGGTCCAGGCCAACCAGGTCCGCCTGCTGTACGAGATGCAGCGCTACGACGAAGCCATCGAGAAGGCCGGCAATTCCACCAGCGTGCACGGCACCCACTTCTGGTCCGGCTGCGCGATGTTCGCCCGCGCCGCCGCCGAGGAGCGCGGCGAAACCCGGCTCGAGTGGTTCGAGCGGGCCGAAGGCGAGTTTCGCACCGCCCTGTCGGCCTCTCCCGACGACTGGGACACCAAGTACAACTACGAGCTGACCCGGTCGCTGCTGAACCGCCTGCGCGAAGAGCCCGAGACGCCCCGACGCCTGCTGTTCGAACTGCTGCGCCCGCAGTCGCCGCGTTCGGGCGGAACGGCGCCGCCTCGTCGCACCGGCTAGCATGCGGTTCCTCCACCCCGAATTCGCCACCTGGCTGCTGGCGCTGCCGCTCGCCGTCGCCTGGTGGACGTTTCGCCGCTACGCGCGCGCCAGCTTCGTGCGCGATGCCGCCCTCGGCGAACGCACCCGCGCGGCTTCTCGCCTCTCTACCACCCGCACCGACCTGATGGCGCTGGCGCTCGCGCTCGTCACCTTCATCGCCCTGGTCTTTGCCGCGATGCGCCCGCAGCTGCTCTACGAATGGCGCCTGCCGCAGTTCGAGCGCCGCGATCTGCTGCTCGTGCTCGACCGCTCCGTCTCGATGCGGGCCCGCGACGTCGCGCCAACGCGGTTCGCCCGCGCCATCGCCGAGATCAAGGAGTTCCTCGACGAGAAGCCGCCCGAGATCGACCGGGTGGCGCTCGTCGGCTTCTCGAACGCCGCCATCGCCATCTCGCATTTCACCCGCAACGTGGACAGCCTGTTCTTCTATCTCGACTGGCTGGCCGAAGACACTCGCCCGAACTTCGGCACCGACATCGGCTCCGCCCTCCTCACCGCCAGCGACGTGATCAAGCGCGACGGACTGCCGACGAACAAGGTGGTGCTCGTCATCTCCGACGGCGAGGACGAGGGCGAGGTGCTGGAGTCGGCCATCAACGAGCTGCGCACCGCCGGCGTGACCATCTACAGCATCGGCGTCGGCGGCTCGCGCCCGGTGGAGGTGGCCGTGCCGGCCGACGATGGCAATGGCGATGCGGGGTGGGCGCTGAACGTCACGTTCAACGAGGGCACGCTGCGCACCATCGCCGCTGCCGGCAACGGCCGCTACTACCGCTCGCAGACCGGCCACGAGCTGCTGGAAGCGATGCGCGACCTGGCGTCACGCGAGCGCCGCCAGCTGGGCTGGGTCGATCAGACCGAATATCGAGACCTGCATCCTTACGCGCTGGGCGTGGCCGCGCTGGCCGCCTGCGCCCTGCTGATCACGCTATGAGCACAATGGCTGTTCTTCCCACGCTCACGCCGGCCGAGGCCCGCGACAAGGTCGCGCAGCTCGAAGCCGACATCGCCTCGGTGGTCGTCGGCCAACCGCACCTCATTCATCGCCTGGTAACGGCGCTGTTCACGGCCATTCCGTTCACCTCATCCGGCTCGGGCAACGCGGTGGGCTGTGGTCACGTGCTGCTCGAGGGCGTACCGGGTGTGGCGAAGACGCTCACCGCCACCACGATCTCGCGCGCCATCTCGGCGGAGTTCAAGCGCATCCAGCTGACGCCCGACCTGTTGCCCGCCGACATCATCGGCACCCGCATCTACGACGCCGACACCGGCCACTTCCGCACCGAACAGGGGCCGGTCTTCACCAACATCCTGCTCGCGGATGAAATCAATCGCGCGACACCGAAGACCCAGAGCGCGCTGCTGGAGGCGATGCAGGAGCGGCAGGTGACGATCGCCGACACGTCGTATCCCCTGCCGGATCCGTTCTGGGTGCTCGCCACGCAGAATCCGGTCGAACAGGAGGGCGTCTATCCGCTCCCCGAGGCGCAGCTCGACCGCTTCAGCATGCTGCTCCGCGTCGGCTACCCCGGCCACGCCGATGAAGTGAACATGCTGCGGCAGGGAGCCGAACGCGCGAAGCCGGCGACCAGGCTGGCGCCCGCGGACGTCGGCCGCATCCGCGATCTCATCCGCCACTCCGTGAGCATCGACGACAAGATCCGCGACTACATCGTCCGGCTCGGTCGTGCCTCACGGCATCCCAATGAAGTGGGACGACCGCACCTGGTGCAGATGGTGGCGCTCGGCGTCTCGCCGCGCGCCTTCCAGCACATCCTGGCGCTGTCGCAAGTGACAGCGTTCCTGGCCGGGCGCGACTACGTGCTGCCGGCCGACGTGAAGAGCGTGTTCCCCGATGCGGCGCGGCACCGTATTGGCCGCAGCGTTCGCGCGGAAGTCGAGGACCTGAGCACCGACACGATCGTGGCGGAGCTGCTGGACGCGACGCCGCAACCGTAGGGGACTTGGGTCTTGGGGTCTTGAGGTCTTGGGTCTTGAGTCTGAACCGATGTTGCCCGAACACATAACGCGCGAGTTGCGCTACCTGGAGATCTACACCGCGCGGAAGATGCGCAACCTGCGGGCAGGGACCTATACCAGCCGCTCGCGTGGCTCGGGGTTCGACTTCGACGAGCATCGCCCGTATCGGCCCGGAGACGATGTGCGGAGGATCGACTGGAACGTGACGGCGCGAATGCATCAGCCGTTCGTGCGCGTGACTCACGCCGAGCGCGAGCTGAACGTGATCGTCGCGCTGGATCTGTCGGCCAGCATGGGGTTCGGCACCGCGACGCTCGACAAGAAAGAGCTGATGCTCTACATCGCGGCCTGCTTCGCGTTCTCGGCCGCGGCCGATCAGATCAATCTCGGGCTGCTGGCGTTCGGACGGGACGTGATGCATTACTGGCCGCCGCGGCGCTCGAAGGGCCGCGCGTGGCGGGCGCTCGATGAACTGTGGCGACTGCCGCCGGATCCGGGCCCCACTGCCGTGGGCCCGGTCGCGCGCTTTCTGCAGAAGCGGCTGCGCAACGCCAGCGTGATCTTCCTCGTCTCGGACTTCCTCACCGGCGAGTCGCTGCCCGACACGCCGGACCTGCGGCTGCTCACGGCCCTGCACGACGTGGTCGGGGTCGTGGTTCAGGATCCCTCGGAAACCGGGCTGTTTGCCGCGGCCGGCGAGCTGCGCGTGCGCGACCCGGAAACCGGGCTGCGCCGGCGCCTGGCGCTGACGGGCCGCACGCGCCGGAAGTACGCGGCGCTGATGGGCGAGCGCCGGCAGGCACTGACCGACGCGTTCTACGCAGCCGGCATGGACCACGCATTCGTGATGGACCGCGCGGCCGACGAGGCCGCCGAGCCCGGGCTCGACACATCCGCCCGCACCAGCGCCATCCTCGAACCCCTGATGGAACTCTTCAGCGCCCGGAGGCGCGCGTCATGATTCGCTTCCTTCGTCCGCTCGCGCTGGCCGCCGCCGTGGTGCTGGCCGCGTCACCCGCCTCGGCGCAACGGAAACGGCCCGAACCGCCGCCGGCTCCGAAGCCGGCACCACTGCCGCCGGACATCCGCGTGCGCTCGGAACTGAGCCAGTCGGCAGCCTGGGTCGGCGATCCGCTGGACTTCATCGTGGAAATCGACACGGCGCCTGGCGTCGAGATCGTCGCCGAAGACCTGATGCCGGAGAAGCTGGTGCTGGAAGGCCTCGAGCTGGGCCCATCGACCTCGACCACCACTCCGCGCGCCGATGGCTGGCGAACGCTGCGCTACACCTATCGCGTGGTGGCGTGGGACACCACGCCGCCGAAGAAGATCAGCGATCTCACCATCCGGTTCAGGCGGCCGGTGACCACGGCCACGGCCGATGGCACCGCCCCCGCGGCCGATGTGAAGGTGTCTGGCGCGACCCTCGCGATGCGCAGCACGCTCCCCGACGATGGCAGCGCCAACGGCGCCCGCGATCGCCGCGCGTCCCTCCCGGCGCCGGCGTGGCTCGGATGGATCCGCCCGATCGGCCTCGGGTTCATCGCGCTCGGCATCGCGCCGGTGATTCTATGGGTGGGCACCCGCATTCGCCGCCCCCGGGTGTCGAAGCCGCGGCCCTCGACCCGATCGCTCCATGCGTTGTCGAAGTCGCTGTTCGACGAGCTGCAGATTACCGACACCTCGAGCGCGGACGGCCGGCGCCGCGCCTACGATCGCATCGACACCGACGTGCGCGCGTATGTGACGCAGGCCGAGGCGCTGCCCGCCACGGCGCTCACGCCGGACGAGTTGCGGACCCGCCTGTCCAGTTCGAAGCGCCTGGACGTCCCCGGCGGTGTGCGACATCCTGGCGGAGTGCGAAGTGGCCCGCTACGCGCCGGCGGACCGCCTGCCCGACGCATCCACATTGGCGGCCACGGTCGAACGGCTGCGCTCGGCGCTGGGACGGTAAGCCCCTCAGCCCACTTGAGTGGTCATGCGCACAGCTCACCGATCCGCTCGAGACCGGCACCGTTGACGGGAGTTGGAGCTGATGGAACACTCACACAGTGAATTGAGGGGTTAGACGTGCCCGATCTCACCGGGATCGCGGGGCTCAGCCTGCTGCAGCCATGGGCGCTGGCGATCGTGCCCGCCAGCCTGCTGCTGCTGGTCGTGCGCGCGCTGTGGCGCCGGCGGCGCTATGTGTCGCTGCCGACCGCGCACCTGCTCCCCGCGCAGGCCTATCAGCCGTCCATCGTGCGCCGCCTGCCGCTCGTGTTCGGGCTGGCCGGGATCGCCGCGACGGCAGTGGCGCTGGCCGAACCGGTGGTGCCGCACTCGACCGCTGACCTGCAGTCACTTGGCATCGACATCGTGCTGGTGATGGACCTCTCTTCGTCGATGAACACCGAGATGGGCGGCTCGGCGTCGCCCGACGGACCGAAGGGCCCGACGCGCCTCGACCGCACGAAGGCGGCGCTCCGCGCCTTCATCAACAGCCGTCACGGTGATCGGCTCGGCATGGTCGTCTTCTCGAACTACGCCTACGTCGTCAGCCCACTGACCCTGGATCGCGAGTATCTGCTGCGCTATCTCGACATCGTGGACAACCAGATCCTGCGCAACGAGGCGATGACCGCCATCGGCGACGGCATCGACATGGGCGCCTTCCTGCTGAACAAGCAGTCGAGCGACACACGGCGCAGCAAGGTGATCATCGTGTTCACGGACGGCGAGCGGAACTACGGGCGCGATCCGATGGAGTCGCTGGCGGAAGCCGACGCGTCACACATCCGCGTGCACCTGGTGGGCGTGGATCTCGACGAGCAGGTCAAGGAGCGGCCGACGGTGCAGGCGCTGATCTCCGCGGTGCGCGGCTACGGCGGGCGCTATTACGAAGCCGATACCATGCGCGAGCTGCGCACGGCCTACTCCGAGCTCGACACGCTGGAGAAGTCGCTGGTGGTGAGCCAGACGCACGTCGCCAACGACCCGGTGTACCACTGGTTCGCGCTGGCGGCCGTCGCGCTGATCGGCATGGCGCTGGCGATCAACGCGATTCCGTTCTTCAACGAGATGACCTAGACAGGGTTCAGGGATCAGGAGTCAGGGATCAGGAGTCAGGGATCAGCAATGCCTTCCTGATCTCTGATCCCTGATCTCTGATCCCTGATCCCTGATCCCTTCTAAAAATCGAACAGCCTCGTGTACTTCACGATGAACGAGCGGCCGACTGTTTCGTAGGACGTGGAGCTCAGCACGTCGCGGCGGTCGTTGTAGACCACGAACAGGCCGGTGCCGGAGCGGTTGAGCAGGGCCAGTCGGATGTTCGAGGAGTACAGGCCGGTTTGCCCGTTGTACTGCACCAGCGCCGAAATGCTCGCGAGGTTGGTGAACGAGTAGGACGCCTTCACCGGCACCAGGTCGGCGACGAACGATCCGCCCGGCAGGTTGATGTCCTGCCGCGTCCACCCGACGCTCGCGGTCATCCGCGCGGTGAACCGGTAGTCGCTGGTCAGTTCCAGCGATTGGAAGTCGCCATCGTAGTAGTTGCCGACGCGGTAGCGAATCGTGCCGGTGACCGGGGCGCTTGGGTTGTGGAAATACTCGAACGCGTTCTGCCACCACGTGTACTGGCCGGCCGGGATCACCACACGGTTGCCATCCCGGTTGTAAACCGTGAACGGCACCAGCGGGTTGTCCTTGTTCTGGTCGGCGAACCAGCCGAAGCGCCCGCCCTGCATCGGCTGCACTTCGAACGCATGGATGTGCGCCATCGACGACTGCAGCTCGCCGTCGAAGCCCCAGAAGCCGTTGTAGGAGACGTGCGGCGCGAAGCGGCGGATCCACTTGATGTTCTTCGGCTGCGGCTGGAAGAACGCGCGGAACTCCGGTCGCCGATAGCCACGCCGAGGCAGAAAGCCGACCTCGGGATTGAAGCGCTCGCCGACCTGCGTGTAGCCGCCGGAGACCTGCCACAGCTGGTTGCGGAAGTCGTAGAACGCGCGACCGGAGTAGTCGCTGCCGATCGCGCCGGGCGAATCGGTACGGGCGAAGTAGGTGGAGACACGCTGCCCGGCGGAGAGTTGCCAGTTGGCGTCCACACCGTAAGCGCGGTTCCACTCCGTGAACAGGCGACTCGGCGTTGTCGCCCGTGACGTACTTGCCCACGAAGATCGCGCCATAACTCGAGCGGCCCACTTCCTTCTGCGCCCGGAGGACGCTGAAGTTGGTGTCCGCCGCGATCTGCCGGCCGCTGAAATCTTCGGCATCGTTGGTCTGGATGTTCAGGAGGCCGACGTTCCAGCTGCCACCCACCTTGCCGCTCAGCCGGCCGCCTCCGAGGATGTCGATCGGCTGCGACGTGCCGGCCGCGCCGGAGAGGCCGATGCGGCGGGAGAAGAACAGGTCCACCGCCTGCGGCTGCCCGAACTGGAAGGTCGTCGCGTTCTCGAGGAAGAACGGACGTTTCTCGGGGAAGAACAGGTCGAAGCGCGTGAGGTTGACCTGCTCCTCGTCGGCTTCCACCTGCGCGAAGTCGGTGTTCACCGTCACGTCCATCGTCAGGCTGGGCGTCACGCCCCACTTCAGGTCCACGCCGACGTCGGCATCCCGATCGAGCTGGTCCGAGGTGCGCGAGAAGTCCTTGTTGGCGGAGCCCAGCACGTAGGGAATGATCTTGATGTCGCGGCGCGGCGGCAGCTTCAAGCCCGGCACCTTTGCCGCCAGCGAGACGCGGTAGATGTCGAAGCCGCGCGGGATCATCGCCAGGTAGACCTGCTCGTTCTTGTGGCGGATGTTGCGCAGGACGTTGAAGCCCCAGGTCTCGTTGTCGCCGGTGGCGTAGCGAAGCGTCTTCAGCGGGATAGCCATCTCGGCTTCCCACCCGCGCTCGGTGACCTGGGCGCGGACCACCCAGTCGCCGTCCCAGTTCGGGTTGAACGCGCTGATGCCGCCGCGTTGGGTGCCGGCCGCGCCGCCGCCGAACGCGACGCCGCCCGACTGCCCTTCGCGCGCCACCTGGCCGTCGTACTCGATGCCGAGCGGGTTGGTGCCGAACACGAACGCGTTCTGGTTGTCGTTGAAGGTGTCGAAGATCAGGATGACCGAATCGGTCTCGGCCAGCGACGCGTCACGCCGCGCCTGCGACATGATGATTTTCGACGGGTCGGCGTCGAAGCAGACGAAGCTGACATACACCGTCTTCTCGGCGAACAGCAGCCGCACCTCGGTCCGCTCGGTCGCGGGCTCGCCGAGCCGCGGATCCTGCTGCGTGAACGTGGTGTGCGGAACTACCGACTCCCACGCCGCGTCGTCAACCTTGCCGTCGATGACGGGCGGGGTAGCATCCGGGGCGAGCCGGCCGGGCGTGACGACGGTGGGGGCCGTGGTGTCTTGCGCGGAGACGAGTCCAGGACAGGTGAGGCAGAGGCTCAGCACTGCTGAGGCCATCCACCGGAATCCATCAGCGGTGACGACGTATCTCATGTGAAAAGGGAATTTGATCAAGCTCAGTCTATGTCAGGGGCACAGTCGGGACAATGCCGATTTGCCGTGGCGAAAGGGCCTCGCATGAACGTGGTATCGTCAGCCGATCAGGAGACGTCATGGCGATCCTCCTTGCCCGTGTCGTACTCATCGTCGCGCTCACGGCCGCGCCGGCTGCCGTCTTCGCGCAGACCGCCCCGAATCTCTCCAAGGACCAGCGGCAGACCCTGCTGACGCTGGTGAACAATGTCAAAGCCTCGGCCGACCAGCCAGCCACCGACGAGGGCTGGCAGGTGCACCTGCTCCGCGCCTCCGACGGCTCGCACTACGTGGCCTTCTCCGCGGATGCTCCCGGGGAGCTGACCGAGGACACTCCCCTGGCCGTGTATGTGCGGCTGTCGCTTCGCGCCACCGAACCGCCATCCGTGATCGCGCAACGCTCCGCGGTCGAAGAGTGGCTGCTCGGTCAGCGCAAGGATCCGCTGCCGATGCAGGCGCGCCGCGTGGTGCAGATACCATCCGGAGAGCTGCCGGTCGGCGGGCCATTGTCGATGTCCGGCCGCGACTCGACCGGGCAGTCGTCAGCGGCGCTGGCGCTGGTCGAGCGCGAGCGAACCCGCGAGAAGGCGGCGGCTGCCGCGCGCGATCAGGAACGGCGCGACGAGCTCGAGGGCCGCACGAAGAACCTGCAGGACCTGCTGCCGTTCGAGGACTTCGACATGGCCGCGAAGGTCGTCGCTCGTCCGGGCCGGACGCCGGTCATCCGCCGGGCGCTGACCTCCGGACCGGGCGAGTACGACGTCGCGATCGGCTGGGCCGTTCTCGATGGCAAGGGCCGGCCAATCAAGACGGGTGTGCTGAAGCACGCGATCACCCTGGCTCCTGCCCAGGCGACCGGCCTCGCGCTCGGCAGCATCATCGTCGCCGAGGGCATTCAGGTGCGGGACAGCATCTATCGCGCCGATCAGCAGACCGCGCACCCCTATGCGATCGGCAACACCGAGATCGAACCCGCCGCCGATCAGCTCTTCACGAACGACGAGAAGCTGTCGGTCGCGTTCCAGGTGATCAACGCCATGCCCTCGCCCACCGGCAAGCCGGATGTGAGCATCGGCTTCCGGCTGTTCCGCCTGACCGACAAAGGTGAGGAGGCTGCCGGCTCGCTCTCGCCACTGCAGTACACCGAAGGGACGCTTCCGGCCGATTTCGATCTGAACCTCGGGCATCCG
Organism: uncultured Acidobacteriota bacterium; assembly: GCA_963723005.1. Classification (GTDB taxonomy): domain Bacteria; phylum Acidobacteriota; class Vicinamibacteria; order Vicinamibacterales; family UBA2999; genus VFZN01. Next base: position 19,042 of record CAVRPA010000003.1, read on the forward strand.
ATTCTGGCGGCCATGGCCGCGCCGCTGCGGTCCCTGTCGCGCGGCGAGTATCGGTCTGGCGATCGCCGCGACGGATCGCATCGCGCGGAGCTCGGCCACCGCTGAAACCCGTTTCCGCGTCATCGCGACCCCCACCGCGCTGCTGGCAAGCGCGCCGCCGTACGTGGCCTCGTTCCGACAGGGCGCACTTCGTCGAGGCGGTGGTGCTCGAGCCAACGCTCGACGCGATCGCCCCCTCGGCCACCACACCCGCCCTCGCGCGCCTGCTGACGATGGCCCGCGAACGCCGCTTCGCCGATATGCTGCCGGACGCGAATCTCTCGCCGGCGGAACGCGGCACCGGTACCTTGCTGCAGGCGATCGGCTTCTTCGCGCTCGGCGACAACGCCACGGCGGTGACACTGCAACTGCGGCGGGCGCTCGAGGCCGGCGCGCCGGCGGGCGCGACGCAGTTCTGGCTCGGGGCCTGCTCCGCGATCGACCGGCGCGATCAGGACGCGTTGGCGGCCTGGCAGGCCGCGGCCAAGGGCGGCTGGCCGGCGGCGTTGCTGGCGCTGCCGGTGGCGGAGGCACAGGTGCGGCTGGGGCAATGGGAGCAGGCTGGTGCGGGCGCCAGAGCCGCGCTGGCGGCCGGCGTCACCGATATCGAACTGCAGTTGATCGCCGCGGCGGCGGACATCGCGGCCGGGCAGTTCGCGCGCGCCATCGACACGCTCACGCCGGTCCTCGCGGCGGCGCCGGACGAGGGCGACGCGCAGTGGCTGATGCTGCACGCACTGTTTGCCGGGGCGGTGAAACAGGAGGGACCGGGCGCCACCCGTGAAGGCCGCGCCCGTCTGGTCGAACTGGCCACCCGCTACATCGACGGCGGCGGCCGCAACCGCGCGCTCGCCGAGGAGTGGCTCGCCTTCGTTACTTCTTCTTCGTCGGCGCCTTAGGCTGCGGCAGCGGCGGCGGCAGCGGCGCCGCGGACTTCAGGGAGTAGGCCTTGCGCGCCGCCACGTTCACGTTCGGACGCGTCACCTGGACATCCACCGCGCGCACGCGCTGCTTCACATCCGGGTTCGTCGAGTAGTAGCCCAGCACGTAGTAATCGCTGGTCTCGGCGTCGATGCGCTTGAACGCGGTCTCGAAGTCGTTGTCGTTCACGACCGCAAAGCCGCCCGTCTCCTCGGCGATGTAGCGCAGCGAGCTGATCGTCTTGTTCAGGAACGTCCGCATCTCGCTCTGATCGAGATACTGGCCGGCGTCGGTCACCCCCGCCAGGCCACGCGGGTCCACGGTGTAGATGCTGGCGTTGGTGCGGTTCGCCGACAGCGTCAGCTCGCGCATATAGCCGTAGAGCTCGATGTCGGCCGTCAGCGTGCCCATCCGGAAGTAGGGATTGTCCTGATCGATGAGCGTGCGGGTGGGATCGGAGAAGCGCCCGCCCTGGATGCGGTCGCGCGAGTTGCGTCCCTCGGCGTAGGGATCGAAGTCGTAACCCGAGCTGATGTAGACGATGGCCTTGCGGCGGTTCTGGACCTGATCGAGCGAGGCCACCATGTTGTACATGGTCTGGAACGCCACCTGCGCGCGGTACCGCAGGTCGCCCGGCCCCTGCGACGACTCGAGCAGCTGGAACATCTCGGCCGGCGTCATCGCCGAGCCGCGAATCTTGCTCACCGAGGCCGCGATCAGCTTGCGATCCAGAGTCGGATCGACCTCGAGCGCCGACGGACCGCTCGAGACCATGCCGACCAGGTCGCCGTCGTGCATCAGCGTGTCGGCGATCTGCTGCACGATGCGGCGCACGTGCGGCGTGTAGGTCGCCTCGAAGTGGAGATCGTCCACGAACACCAGCAGCACGCGGCCCGACCCCATGTCGGCGGAGCGGCGCTGCGGCGGCAGCACGATGCCTTCGGTCGACGAAGCCGTGACGGGTGGCGGCTCGAGCAGGTTGAACACCCGGCCGCCGTTCACCAGCACGAACGACGCCAGCGTCTGCGGCTGGCCGTCCTCGGTGATGGTGAAGTCGTCCTTGGTGAGGTCGGACACGAAGCGGCCGGTCGAGTCCCGCGGGATGACGTCGGTCGTCACCAGGGTGACGCCGCCGCGGAACGTCGGCTGATCCGAGGCCGTCTGAGGAGGCGGAGCCGCTGGTGCGGCCGGAGCGGGGGCCTGGGCCGACAGCATGACGCCGGCCATCGACAGGGCCGCCAACGCAATTGGCACACGCATAAGGGAATTATACGAGGCGGACCCGGCATAATGAGCCTATGTTCGGTCGCCGCCGATTCGTCGGCGCGGCGCTGGCCGCGGCCGGCGCCTACTCGTTCGACGCGATGTCGGTGGCGCGTCTCCTGGCCCAGGCCGCCTGCGGGGACGGCGGATCTGAAGGCGAGCTGCTGGGGACCCTGCCGCTGACCGGTGACCAGCCGCGGCAGACGCCCTTTGGCCAGGCCGTCGGCGGACCGGGTCTCGACACCCGCGTCTTCACCGACCTCTCCAAGGTAGGCCCGGACCAGCTGATCACTCCAGCGGACCAGGTGTTCGTTCGCACGGCACCGCCGGCGGGCATCGCCGAGCGGCAGGCTGCCTGGACCATCACCCTCGCCGGGACCGGCGCCCCGGGCTCCATCGCGGCCAGCGAACTGCAGCAGCGCTCCGCCCCGATGGGCGCGCACCTGATTGAGTGCGCGGGCAACACCGATCCGAACAACTTCGGCCTGATGAGCGTGGCCGAATGGTCCGGCGTCCCCCTCGCCACGATCGTGCAGCGGCTGCAGCCCTCGGCAAAGGACTACGGCGTGCTTGTCTCGGGCCAGGACGAGGAGGCGCAGACCGCGAGGAGCTCGGTGATCGGCGCCAGCTGGATTCTTCCGCTGGCCGATCTCCCCCGCCTCGGCGCATTTCTCGCCACCGGCATGAACGGCGCGCCGCTGCCGATTGCGCACGGCGCTCCGGTGCGGCTGGTCGTGCCCGGCTGGTATGGCTGCGCGTGGATGAAATGGGTGCGCGAGATCCGCCTGGTCGGCGCCGACGAACCGGTCACGTCGCAGATGGCGGAGTTCGCCGGCCGCACGCATCAGGACGGACGGCCGTTGCTCGCTCGCGAGTACGAAGCCCCGGTCATCGACCTCGCCGCCACGCCGATCCGCGTCGAACGTCGCCGGTTGAACAACACCATCCACTACCGCATCGTCGGGATCGCCTGGGGCGGACAGGCACCGGCGCGCGCCCTGCAGATTCGCTTCGGCTCGCGCGACGCGTGGAAGCCGCTGGACCTGTGCCCCGCTCCCACCTCGAACACGGCCATGGTCGCTGTGGAGCTATCGATGGACGCCCACCGAGCCAGGCGTCTACAACATCGCGATCCGAAGCGCCGACACCTCGGTCCGCACGCGAAGGCTCGATATGTTTTTTTATGCGCGCCGCGTGAGCATAGACGGCGTGTAGTTGGCTTAGGTCTTGGGGCTTGGGTCTTGGGTCGGCTTGGGTCTTGGGGTACCGTCGGGCTCAAGACTTAAGACTCAAGACTTAAGACCTCCCCTGCTCAGCGCCCCAGCGCGCCTCGCGCCTCTTTCAGCTCCGGCACATTCGGGTCCGCATTCCGCCAGTTCTGCAGGAGCTGCTCGTAGGCCTTGCGGCTGCCGGCGGCGTCGCCCGCCTTTGCCCGCGCGCGGGCCAGGCCGAGGACCGCGCGGCTGCGATTGGGAGTGCGAATCAGCGCCTTGTTGAACCACTCGATCGCCGCCTGCGGGCGGCCGGCCTCGAGCAGCAGTTCGCCGTAGAGCTCGTCGGCGCCCTTCACCGGAAACGGGCGGCCGATCGGCTTCGGCATGCGGCCCTGCAAGAGCGTCGCGCGATCCATCTGCGCCAGCGCCTCCGGCTGCCGTCCCTGCGCGAACAGGTGCATCGCCTGCATCTCGCACAGCATGATCTCGGCCTGCTCGCGCAGCTCCGCGGGCTGTCCGGGTGACGAGGCCTTCGTCAGTTCCTCGATCGCGGCCTCGACGCGAGTGCGATCCCCGAGCTTTGCCGCGCTCATGCCGAGGGCGAACAGCTCGTCGATGCCGTCGAACGTGCTCTGCCCCTTCATCTCGGACCAGCGCGCCCCGTCGATGACGTAGCGCGCCCGCATCGAGCCGCGGTCGTTCCGCATGCGCCTCCGGGCCGATGCCGCGGCCGATGGCGCTGTCGGTGTAGTGGTGCCCGCCGATCTCGTCCGACGGCTTCAGCCGTCCGCAGCGCCTCGTCCACCAGCGCCAGCGCCCCCGCCGCTTCCTTGAAGCGCCCGAGCTGCGTCCACTCGTAGTGCAGCCAGGTGAGGCTGTGGAAGTCGCGCATCGCATTCGACGCGCCGCGCCGTGCCGCCCACTGCACCGACGCGTCCCACGACGCGCGATCGCTCGCGGCCGCCTCGTCCCAGTACCCCAGTTGCACGAACGCATGCGCGGGCATGTGCAGCGCGTGGCTCGCCGCCGGCGCAATGGCCGCATAGGCCCGAGCCGCCGGCAGCGCCTTGGCCGCCAGCGCGCCGTGATCGTAGGCGTGGAGGATGTAGTGCGCCGCGCCCGGATGCTTCGGGTTGCGCGCGAACACACCCTCGACGATGGCGCCGGCTTTCTGGCGGAGTGGCAGGGCCTGATCCCCGCGCGGCAGGATGGCGAGCAGGCTGAGCGCATAGAAGCTCTGCGCCTCATCGTCCGCCGGGAACTTCGCGACGACGCGCCGCCAGCGCTTCGGAATGCTTCAGGTCGCGAGTGCGCTTGTCGCCGGCGCCGTACAAAGCGTCGACGGCGGCCATGTAGCCCTGCTCGCGCGGCGTCTTGGCTTTCGCGAGCCGCTCGGCCGGCGTCGCGCCCAGCTTGCGCAGCACGGCCCGCCCCGATTCCAGTTCCTCGTGAAACCAGAGCGGCTGATTGAAGCTCATCGCCTCGCCCCAGTAGGCCATGGCGAAGCCGGGGTCGGCCTTCTGCGCCGCCCTGAAGGCATCGATTGCCTCCTCGTAGCCAAAGCTGTGCAGCCAGGCGAGGCCGCGAAGGAACGCATCCTGCGCCGCCGGCGCGCCGGAGTTCGGAAACGATACGGCGCCAAGCGAGGGCATCGCCCTCAGCTTCGACGCGGGCGAGGCCGTTCGCGCAGCCGGCTGCGGATTGGGACGTGAGGGCGCAGGAGGCGCGGCCTTCTTTGGTGACGGAGCCGGTGTCTGTGCCGAGAGCTGAAGGCAGAGAGCGGACACGAGCGCGGCAAGGACCAGCGCCGCGGCGCGGGCGACGAACATGGCGGCGATCGTACAACGAAAAGGCCGGGGTGATGTGCCCCGGCCCTTCGAGAGAACCGGCGCCAGAGCGAGTGCCCTGGCGCCAGGAGGTTGTCCGCGTTAGAACGAGAGGCGGAACATGATCTGCGTCAAGCGCATGAAGCCACCCTGCGTCCGGATCTGGCCGAACGTCGAGCGGTCCACGCGGGTGTCAGGGCTCCGAACCTTCACCGTGTTGGTGAGGTTGAGCACTTCGAGGCGGAGCTGGGCGCGGACCTTGCTCTGCGCCGAACGTGATGCCCTTGCTGGCCACGAAGTCCCAGTTGTTGCGGTGCGGCGTGCGCACGTCGTCGTCGGTGCGCGGCATCGTGCCGAGCGTGTAGATTGGCCGGGGTCGAGAGGCCCGAGCCATCCACCCAGACGCCGGTGCCGCAGTCGTCGGTGCAGGCGGAGCCCGCCGGCGGTGCGATGCGCTCGTAGCGGCTGCCGTCGGTCGCCGCGGGCGTGCCGTTCGGGCGCTGCACGCGGGTGAAGATGTTCGAGGTGTTGGTGTTGGTGCTGTAGGTCAGCGGGAAGCCGCTCTCGAACGAGATGATCGAGGAGACGGTCCAGTCGCCGAGCAGCACGTTGCCGATGCCGTCGTTCAGCCACTTCTTGCCTTCACCGAACGGCAGTTCGGCGATCGGCGAGAACACCAGCTTGTGCGGCACGTCCAGCAGCCCGATGCTGTATTCCGCCTCGAGGTCGTAGGCGTTCTGCATCTCGGCGGGCACGGCACTGACGAAGCCGGGCGAGCCCGCGAAGAAGTTGTTCTCGCCGAACTGGTTGTCTTCGAGCCGGCTGAAGGTGTAGTTGAGGCGACCGCCCCAGCCGTTGCTCATCCGCTTCTCGAACTTGAAGATCGCGGCGTTGTACTGGCTCTTGCCCAGCGTGCTCTGGCGCATGAGGATGTCGTTGAACTGCGGATAGGGCCGCAGCAGCTCGCGGCGCTGAATCGTCGCGCTCGCCGGTGCTCTTGCCCTGCGGGAAGGTCGCGCCGCCGATGGTGACGTTCGGGCAGGCCGAAGAACGGGTTCGGCACCTGGTCGAGCAGCGCCGGAGCCCAGCGCCGAGGTACTGCCGGGTCCACCTGGTTGATGTTGATGACGCCGTCGTTCGATCCGCCAAGGCTCAGGTCACGCCCGGTGGAGCCCGAGTACTCGAAGCCGACGGCCATGTTGCCCGGCAGCTCGCGGTTGATGTCGATCGAGTACTGCTGCACCCAGGGTGCCTTCTTCGACTGATCGATGAACTCGATCTGGCCGCCAACACCGGCCAGCGCGCCGAGCTGGTTGCCCACCGGCTGCAGCACGCCGTTCGGGAACGGGTTCTCGACGCTCGTGCGTCGGCCGGAACTGGTTCTGGTTGATGAAGGTGTTCTGGCTGTAGCCGATCTGTCCGTAGTTGGCGGAGCCGATGGACTGGTAATTCCAGGGGGCCCAGTAGATCCCGTAGCCGGCACGGACGACGGTCTTCGGGTTGAACGAGTGCACGAACCCGATGCGCGGCGAGAACTTCATTCCCGGCGGGTCGCCCTGGTAGGAGTTGGCGCCGTTGACGCCGGCGTAAACCAGGCCGCCGCGGATCGGCTGCCCGGTGACCGGGTTGACGACGTTGCCGAGCGCGCCGCCGGGGTTCAGTTCACGGTCGAAGGCGACGGTGAAGGCGTCGTTCTTCTCGTTGAGCCCGGTCTCGTGCTCGAAGCGCAGGCCGAGGTTGACCGTCGTCTTCGGGCTGAGGCGCCAGTCGTCCTGGGCGTAGCCACCGAAGTAGTGCACGAAGTAGTCGGCGGCCTGGGAGACACCCATCCGGCTCTGGTTGCCAGGGTCACCGGAGGGGTAACCGAGGAGCATCGAGGCGACCGCGTTGCCCGAAGGCGCCGTGCCGCCCGTGCCGTTCGCGAGCGGATTCGACGAGGTGAAGAACCTGTCGAAGTTGAAGACGCCCGCGCTGCCCGAGAACGACTGCGTCTCGATGCCGATCAGGCGGTAGTCGCCGCCGGCCTTCAGCGTGTGCTTGCCAGCCAGGCGCGTGTAGGTGCCGTTGGCGCTCCACGAGTACCAGTTGCGGGGCGTCGGGTCGATGGCGCCCTGCGAATCGTACTCGGTGGCGTCGACGATGGGGTACTTGTCCACCTGGGTCTGGTCCAGGAACGTCTGGCTGAAGCCCAGGGTGGCGGGGTTGAAGTCGATCGACAGCGTGTCGTCGTCGATGAACTTGGTCATGCCGTAGCGGAGCGTCAGCACCGTGTTGTTGCTCGGCAGCCACGTGTTGTTGAGCGCCAGCACGTTCACGCGGCGCTCGAGGATGTAGTCGCCAGGGTCGGCATACCGGGTCGGACCGTTCAGCCCGGGTTCCCAGTAGTTGGCGCAGGGTTCGTCCGACTTGTTGTACAGGTAGAAGCCGCTCAGCGACACCTTGTCGGTGAACTTGTGATCCACCTTGCCGGTGTACATCATGGCGCGGTCTTCGATTTCGGCGGTGCTCTCGAAGTTGGAGCTGCCGTCGCTGACGTCGCGCGTCGGCGTCGGGTAGGTGTTCACCAGGTTGCGGCCCACCTGGTTGATGCGGTTCGCCGGGATGATGTTGCCCGGGAACGGCGTGCGGCCGGTGCCGTCGGCATTGCCCGTGAGCCGGGTCGTAGATCACGACCTGGCGGCCTGCCGAATCGAACGTCTGCGAGAAGTCGCCGTTGCGCTCGCGCGTGGTCGGGAAGCGCACCGAGCCATTTCTGGTGGTGTTCGAGCCGTAGCCTTCCATCGCGAACCAGAAGAACGTGCGGTTCCTGATGATCGGGACCGCCGAAGCCGCCGCCACCCAGGTGGAAGTAGGTCTCCGGCAGCGGCTGGTTCGCCAGCTCGGAGAAGAAGTTGTTGGACATGCCCCAGCGCGGACGGGTCTGGTAGAAGCCGCTGCCGGCGAAGCTGTTCGCGCCGCCCTTGGTGGCGGTGTTGAAGATGCCGCCGCCGGTGCGCCCCGTCTCTGCATCGTAGGTGTGCACCTGCACGGCCACGTCCTCGAGGCCCTCGATGGTGGGGTTCGCCGACGCGCGGTTGCGCAGGTCGGTGACCGGCACGCCGTCGATCAGGTAGTTGTTGCCGCGGCGCGTGCCGCCGCCGAGCGACAGGAGCGACGCGTTGGTCTGATCCTGCTGGCGGTTGAACTGCGAGTCGCCGGACGCGACCACCGTGGGCACCGTGACGGCGAACAGGAAGGCAGACCGGCCACCGCTCGGCAGCGTGTTCAGCTGCTCGGTGTTGATGACCCCGCCGGTCGACGCCGTGGAGGTGTCGATCAGGGGCGCTTCACCGGTTACCGTGATCGTTTCCTGAAGCGCGCCGACTTCCATCGAGACGTCGATCGTCACGAACTGCTGCGCCGCGATGCGGACGCCCTTCTGCTCGTAGCTCTTGAAACCCGTCAACGACGCCTTGATGGTGTAGACGCCGGGGGCCACTGCCGCAAAGTTGTAGAGGCCTTGGTCGTTCGAGACGACGTCGCGAGCGACGTTCGTCGCTTCATTGACCAACTCCACCGTGACGCCCGGGATCACCCCGTTTGCGTCCTTGACTGCGCCACGCAGACCGCCTGTAAACGTCTGCGCAGTCGCCGTGCTGACGGTGACGAGCACCGCAAGAACAACGACCAGATATTTCAAGGGGCTTCTCATTCTTCGTTCCCTCCACCAGAGCCTGAAACCGGCAACGGCCGGCGCAGACAAACACGACGTGCTTCCCATGCGGGGCCGCCCCCGCAAGAATTTCCCGCAAGCCGCTTGCAAAAACAACGTATCGGGCGGGAGTCTATGCGTCGGCACCGTTCGTTTGCAAGTGCTACACACGGGTTAGTCATTCAAGGATTTGGATCGGTCACCGCGCCGACGCTGGCCGAGCCGACCAAGCGGGCGTACTTCGCGAGGACGCCGTGCGTGTAGCGAGCGCGCGGCGCCTTCCAGGCCCGCCGGCGCGCGGCCAGCTCGCGGGCCGGCACCTCCAGCGACACCCGCCGCTCGATCGCGTCGATCACAATTCGATCGCCGTTCTTCACGAGCGCCAGCGGCCCGCCGAGCGCCGCCTCCGGCGTGATGTGCCCGACGACGAACCCGTGCGTGCCGCCGCTGAACCGGCCGTCGGTGATGAGCGCCACGCTGTTGCCCAGGCCGCGCCCCATGATCGCGCTGGTCGGCGCCAGCATCTCGCGCATGCCCGGCCCGCCGCGCGGCCCTTCATAGCGGATGACGACGACGTCGCCGGCCTTGATGCGGCCGGCGAGAATCGCGTCGAGCGCCCGCTCTTCGCGATCGAACACGCGCGCGCGTCCTTCGAAGCGCTCGCCTTCCTTGCCGCTGATCTTCGCCACCGCGCCGTCGGGAGCGAGGTTGCCGCGGAGGATCACGAGATGGCTGTCCTTCTTGAGCGGCGTGGCGAAGTCCACCACCACCTGCTGGCCCGGCGCGTAGTCGGCGACGCCCTTGAGGTTCTCGGCGAGCGTCCGGCCGGTGACCGTCATCGCGTCGCCGTGCAGCAGGCCGCGATCGAGCAGGCGCTTGAGGAGCGGCGTGATGCCGCCGATGCGGACCAGTTCCGACATGCCGTAGCGGCCGCTCGGCTTCAGATCCGCCAGCACCGGCACGCGGCGTCCGATGCGCGTGAAGTCGTCGAGCGACAGCTTCACGTGCGCCGAGTGCGCCATCGCCAGCAGGTGCAGCACCGCGTTGGTCGAACCGCCCAGCGCGATCACCGTGGTGATCGCGTTCTCGAAGGCCTGGCGCGTCAGGATGTCGCGCGGCCGCAGGTTGCGCTCGACGAGGGCGACGACCGCCGCGCCGGCGCGCTCGGCGTCGGCCTGCTTGTCCGGGGAGATGGCGGCCTGCGCGGAGCTGTTCGGCAGGCTGAGGCCCATGCGCTTCGATCGCCGAGGCCATGGTGTTGGCGGTGTACATGCCGCCGCACGATCCCGCGCCGGGGCACGCGTGCTGCTCGAGGTCGGCGAGGTCGGCGTCGGAGAGGCGGCCCGCCGCGTGCTGGCCCACCGCCTCGAACACCGAGACGATGTCCACGGGCTGACCGTGCCAGATGCCCGGCATGATGGTGCCGCCGTAGACGAAGACGGCCGGCCGGTTCAGGCGCGCCATCGCCATCACCATCGCCGGCATGTTCTTGTCGCAGCCGCCGATCGCCACCAGGCCATCGAAGCCCTCGGCGCCGGTCACCGTCTCAATCGAATCGGCGATCACCTCGCGCGACACGAGCGAGTACTTCATGCCCTCGGTGCCCATCGAGATGCCGTCGGAGACGGTGATGGTGCCAAACGCCACGGGCTTGCCGCCGGCGGCGCTCACGCCGGTCGAGGCGCGCGCGGACAAGGTGTCGAGGTGCATGTTGCAGGGCGTGACTTCGCTCCACGCGGCGCAGACCCCGATCTGCGGCTTGCTGAAGTCGGCGCGCGTGAAGCCGACGGCGTGCAGCATCGCCCGCCCCGGCGCGCGGGAGGGGCCATCGAGCACGAGCGAGGAGTGAGGGCGATGAGAGGGTTTGGCCATGGACGCGAGGAGTGTAAGCCGGGATCGTCGTCTGCCGTGCTGCCGGCTGCCGGTTGCCGTTCTGCCTTTTGCCTTCTGCCTTTTGCCTTCCTCTTCGCGCTAGACTGCCGGAGTTCCGGCGCCGGCCGGCGCGAGTCTCGTTTTTCTTGACGATTCCAATCGGCACCGACTTTGCACTTCCCCGCACTGGAGGCCTGCGATGATCGCCCTCAAGCACGTTCTGGTTCCCACCGACTTCAGCGAGACGTCCGACGTGGCCCTGCGCTACGGGAAAGCGTTTGCCGACGCCTTCGGCGCGACGCTTCACGTGGTCCACATCATTGAAGAGCCGTACGGCCAGCCCTGGGCGGTCGAAGCCTATGGCTTCTCGCTGGCGGCGCTGCAGGACGAGTGGGTGAAGGAAGCCGAAAACCGCATGGGCAAGGTGCTCACCGATGACGAGAAGAGCAAGCTGAAGGCGGTGACGGCCACGGTCCTCGGCCATCCGGTGATGGAGATCCTGCGCTACGCGAAGGAGAACGCCATCGATCTGGTGGTCATGGGCACGCACGGCCGCGGTCCGTTGAGTCACGTGGTGATGGGCAGCGTGGCCGAGCGCGTCGTGCGGAAGGCGTGCTGTCCCGTGCTGACCGTGCGCGCGCCCGAGCGGGAGTTCGTGACCTAAGAGCAGGTACCGGGTGCTCCGGTAGTCCGGTATCCGGTGTCCGGTATCCGGTATCCGGGAGAACCCGAGCACCGGAGAACCAGCGAGAACCAGAGAACCAGGAACCCTAGAACCCGAGAACCCGAGAACCCAGCAGAACCAGGATCGGTGTCCGCGATCCGCTCCGGACACCGGGTACCGGAGACCGGAGACCGGCCCCCGGTCTTCTATACTTTCCGCTGTGTCCCCTCGCCTCGATATCTGGCTCGACGTCGCCTGCCTCTTCAAGACGCGCTCCGAGGCGCAGAAGGCCTGCCGGCTGGGCAAGGTCAGCGTGAACGGTGCAACCGCGAAGGCGCATCGCGACGTCAAGGTCGGCGACGAGTTCGTCATCTCCCGCCCGCTCGGACGCAAGCAGACACTGACCGTGCTCGGCCTGGCCGACGCGCACATCGCAAAAGCCGAGGCCCGCAAGCTCTACGAGGACACCACGCCTGCTCCGACGGCCGAAGAAGTGGAGCTGCGCCGCATCGAACGCCTCTACCGCGCCACCACCAAGACCATCGGCCGCCCCACCCGCGACGACCGCCGCGCGAGGCGGAAGATGACGGGGAAGGACTAGGGAACGGCAGACGGCAACCGGCAGCCGGCAGACGGAAGGCAAGGCAGAAGGCAAAAGGCAGAAGGCAAGAAGGCAGAGGCCGCAGGTCGCCCGCGAACCGGATCGCCGGCCCACCGGATACCGGACACCGGATACCGGTACCCCCGGATTACCCGTTCCAAGGCATGATCGCTGTCATGCCGTCCCCGTCTTCCTCCTCCGCTGCCGGCGCCAGGGTCCGATTCACGCTGTTCGCCGTCGCCGCGGGGCTGTTCTTCGGGTTGCCGGCTCTGCTGACGCTGGCCGCGGACTGGCACTGGTTCTCGGAGGTCGGCTACCTGCCGATCCTCAAGCTGTCGATCACCGCGCACTCGCTGATTGGCGCGGCCGTCTTCGCGGTGGCTGCCGGCTGGCTCTCCCTCAACCTGCGCGGCGCCTGGCAGGCGCTGGCCGAGGAGCCGCTGTCCTTCACGACGCGGGAGGGCTTCACCGTCGCGCTGCCGTCTCGCGCGCAACTGCGGCCGCTGGCCCTGCTCGGCGCGATGGGCGGCGCGTTTCTCATCGCCTCGTACGCGTCGAATCAGTGGCTGGTGATCCTCACCTGGTGGAAGCACGTGCCGTTCGGCACGCCCGATCCCATCCTCGGACTGGATCCTGGGTTCTACATCTACACGGTGCCGGTGCTCGAGCTCGCGCGCAATCTGATGTTCTCGATGATCGTGCTGGCGGCGATCGGCAGCGCCGTCCTCTATGCCATGGCCGGTCAGCTCGCGATGACGCCGTTCGGGCCGCGGCTCGGCTCGCGCGTGTGGCCGCACCTGGCCTGGCTGGCCGCGGCGATGTTCCTGGTCCTCGCCCTCGGCGCGTGGCTCGGGCGCATCCAGTACCTGACGCTCACCTCCGGCATCATCCAGGGCGCGAGCTACGCCGACGTGCAGGCGCGGATGCCCGCGGCGCTGCTGCTGACCCTGGCGTCGCTCGCGGGCGCGGGCCTGGCCGCAACCGCGGCAATGACCGGGCGCACCGGCCTGCTGATTGGCGGCGCCGCGCTCTACGCCGCCGTCCTCCTCGGCGGCGAAGGCTACGCCGGCATCATTCAGCGCTTTGTCGTCTCGCCCAACGAACAGGCGCGCGAGGCGCCGTACATCGAGCACAACATCGCCGCCACGCGCCGTGCCTTCGGCCTCGACCAGGTGCAGGAGCGCGAGCTCTCCGGCGACGCCGAGCTCACCCGCGCGGACATCGCCCGCAACCGCCCGACCCTCGACAACGTGCGGCTCTGGGATCACCAGCAGCTGCTCGAGACGTTCGGCCAGATCCAGGAGATCCGCACCTACTACGACTTCGTCTCGGTGGACAACGATCGCTACGAGATCGGCGGGCAGACGCGTCAGGTGATGCTGTCGGCCCGCGAGCTGAATCCCTCGGCGCTGCCCAACCGCACGTGGATCAACGAGCGGCTGGTGTTCACGCACGGCCACGGCATCACGCTCGGGCCGGTGAACCAGGTGACGAGCGAAGGCCTGCCGGTGCTGTTCGTGCGAGACCTGCCGCCGGTATCGACGGTGGACATCAACATCACCGAGCCCAGCATCTATTTCGGCGAGCTGTCGAACGAGTACGTCATCGCCCGCACCAAGGCCCGGGAGTTCCACTACCCCAAGGGCGACGACAACGTCTTCATCGACTACGCCGGCGCCGGCGGCGTGCAGCTCGACTCGATCGTCAAGAAGATGCTCTTCGCCCTCTACTTCCGCTCCTATCAGATCCTGCTGAGCGACGACATCACGTCCGAAAGCCGGCTGATGTTCGACCGGCAAATAAGGCGACGAGTTTCGAAGATTGCGCCGTTCCTGCTGTTCGATCAGGATCCCTATCTCGTCGTGCACGACGGGCGGTTGTTCTGGATCCAGGACGCCTACACCTCCACCGACCGCTATCCCTACTCCACCGAAGTGACGCAGGGCGTGAACTACATTCGCAACGCCGTGAAGGTGGTGGTGGACGCCTACAACGGCACGACCACGTTCTACCTGTCGCAGCCGGACGACCCGATGGTGCAGACGCTGCAGGGCGTGTTCCCCGGTCTGTTCCGCCCGATCACCGAGATGGCGGACGGTCTCCGTCGCCACGTGCGCTATCCCGAAGGCATCTTCAACCTGCAGGCGTCGGTTTACTCGACGTATCACATGACCAGCCCGGCGATCTTCTACAACAAGGAGGATCAGTGGGAGGTGCCGGCGATCGATCGCGGCGGCGAGTCGATCCGCATGGAGCCGTACTACACGCTGATGACCTTGCCAGGCGAGTCGAGGGCCGAGTTCATCCAGATGCTGCCCTTCACGCCGCGGCGGCGAGACAACCTGGCGTCGTGGATGGTGGCGCGCAGCGACGGCGAGCACTACGGCGAGATCATGGTGTTCCAGTTCCCGAAGCAGAAACTGATCTTCGGGCCGCGGCAGGTCGTGGCGCGCATCAACCAGGACCAGGTGATCTCGCCGCAGATCACGTTGTGGAGCCAGCAGGGCTCCGAAGTCATCCAGGGGACGCTGATGGTGATTCCGATGGAGGAATCGCTGATCTACGTGCGGCCGCTCTATCTCCGGGCGCAGGCCGGGCGCATCCCGGAACTGACCCGCGTCATCGTCGCGTATCAGAACCGCATCGTCATGGACCGGACACTGGACGCCGCGATCACGCAACTCTTCGGCGCGGACGAGGCCAGGGACGCGGCGCGGGCCGCCGCTGCGACGTCTGCGGCAGGTCCGCCGACGGGCGCGGCGGCTGCCACGGGGACCCCGCCGTCCTCGCCGTCGATGGCGCAGCTCGCGGACGAAGCGCGGCAGACCTTCGAGCGGGCGCTGGCGGCGCAGCGCGCCGGCGACTGGGCGAAGTACGGCGAGGAGATCAAGCGCCTGGGCGAGATCCTGGCGCGGATGAGGCCGTAGAAGGCCGCCTTCGGCGGGGGAGGAAGGCGAGGCCTTCGGCCTCGTAGGCGGCTCCTTCGGAGCCGTAGGAACCACGGGCGGCCTTCGGCCGTAGGCGGCGCTTCGCGCCGTAGGGTCAGAACGGGCGGCATCCTACCGAGCCGCGCACGCGGCGCTTAGCGCCTGACGGACCGCAGCGTCCGGCTCGACCCTACCGAGCCGCGCACGCGGCGAGGCCTACGGCGCGCAGCGCCGCCTACCCCACTGAGCCGCGGCTCGCCCTACGAGCCGAGGCTCGCCTCCCCGAGGCTCGCCCCCGCCCCTCCGCTATGATGAAGCGTGATGTCCGTCCTCGACGTCCACCGCCGGCCGCTCCGCAACCTCCGCCTGTCGGTCACCGACCGCTGCAACCTGCGCTGTCAGGTACTGCATGCCGGAGGAGAACTACGTCTGGCTGCCGCGCGAGGACATCCTTCAGTTCGAGGAGATCGAACAGCTGGTTGACGTCTTCCTGGCCCTCGGCGTCGACAAGGTCCGGCTGACTGGTGGCGAGCCGCTGCTGCGCCGCGACCTTCCCGATCTCGTGGCGCGGCTCTCCCGCCGCGACGGCATCCGCGATCTGGCGATGACCACCAACGGCGTGCTGCTGGCCGCCAACGCCGCCGACCTCAAGCGCGCCGGCCTGCACCGGGTGACGGTCAGCCTCGACACCTTGCGGGCTGATCGATTCAAGGCCCTGGCTCGCTACGACGAGCTGGACCGCGTGCGCGAGGGGCTCGACATGGCCGCCGAGGTCTTCCCCGGCTTCAAGATGGACACGGTCGTCATCCGCGGCGTCAACGACGATGAGATGGTGGACCTGCTGGAGTTCGCGCGGACGCGGGGGGCCGAGCTGCGGTTCATCGAGTACATGGACGTGGGCGGCGCGACGCATTGGACCCGCACGCAGGTCGTGCCGCGCGGCGAGATGCTGGACCGGTTGGCCGCGCACTACGGCCCGATCACACCGGTGGTCGAGACCAGCTCAGCGCCGGCCGATCGCTTCCGCCTGCCCGATGGCCTCACCTTCGGCATCATCGCCTCGACGACCGCGCCGTTCTGTGAGGACTGCGATCGCAGCCGGCTGACCGCCGACGGCCTGTGGTACCTGTGCCTGTATGCGGCTCGCGGCATCGACCTGCGGGGCCCGCTGCGCGGCGGCGCCGGGCCGGAGTCGATGAAGGAGCTGATCACCGGAGTCTGGCACGCACGCACCGATCGCGGCGCCGAGCAGCGGCTGGCCACGCGAGAGCGATCGCCGCTGATCCCGGTGACCGCCCTCAAACGCGACCCGCATCTGGAGATGCACACCCGAGGGGGCTAGAGGGCCGCCGCAGCCTGACGCGCGGCGGGCAAGACGGATGGGCGCGCGCCTCACGGCGCGCGTAGGCGGCGCTCCGCGCCGTAGGACAGATCTCATGATCCCTACGCTGCGAAGCAGCGCCTATCTCTCCTACCGGCGGCGACCGGAAGGTCGGCTGCCGGCCCTCCGGCGCGTGAGCGCACGCCGCCCTACTTCGCTCTCTCCACCGGCTTTGCGACCACCGGCGCCAGCTTCCGCTGCGCCGCCGCCTTGTTGAAGTTGGCCAGGTCGCCCTTGGTCACTGCCGCCAGCGCGTCGAGCTGCTTCTGCAGATCGGCGCTCAGCATCTTGTAGATCTCGCGCGAGGCGTCGGTCGGCGCCGCGTCCCCGGTCTCCACGCTGCGGCGCAGCGCCGCCAGGCGGTTGTTCACCTTGATCGGGAAGTTCAACGGGTCCTGTCCGCTGCGGTTGCGGACCTGGTAGACCTCCTCCTCGATGGCGGACAGCTTCTGCGTCACCAGGTCGCCGATCTCCTTCAGGCGCGGGTTCTTCGACTGCTCCACCCGTTCCTTGATCTGCGCCTTGACGTCGCGGATCTGGACCACCGCCTCGTTGGCGTCGCTGGTGCGATCGCGGATCTCGATCGCGAAGTCGAGCTGCTGCTGCAGGTCGGCCACCGAGACGTTCTCGAACAGCGGATGCTTCTGCACCTGCAGCGGCACCGTCTGCGTCTGTGCGCCGGCCGTGACCTTCACCTGGTAGGCGCCGGGGACGGCCATCGGGCCATTCGCGGGATTCCCGCTCCAGAAAATCACCCCCTCGAACATCGTCGAGCCGGTGTGGCGCAGGTTCCACGTGAAGCGGTTCATCCCCGCCTTTGTCGAAGGAGGCAACTGCGGCGGGCCGCCGAATCCTCCTCCGTCGCCAGGCGCCGCCGGCTTCTTCTTCTCGCGCGCGGCTTCTTCCTCGGCGGTCTGCGTGAACGAGCGCACGGTGCGGCCCCCGGCGTCGAGGATGTCCACCGTGATTCGATCGACCGCGGAGCCGAGGTAGTAGTCCACGTCGGCGCGGTTGTAGGAACGGACCGCGGGGCGCGGCTCGAACACTTTCAGCGCGCTGCTCGTCAGGTCCGGCGTCAGCTGGCGCAGCGTGCTGATGTTCTCGAGCACCCAGAACGAGCGCCCGTGCGTCGCAATCACCAGGTCATCACCTTTGACGGCGAGGTCGGAGATCTGCGTGTCCGGCAGGTTGAGCCGCAGCGACTGCCAGCTGTCGCCATCGTCGAACGACACGTAGACGCCGTGCTCGGTGCCCGCGAACAGCAGGCCCGGGCGCTTCGGATCCTCGCGGATCGAGTGCGTGTAGTGATGCGGCGCGATGCCGGTGACGATCTTCTTCCAGGTCTTGCCGTAGTCGTCCGTCTTGAACAGATAGGGCGAGCGATCGCCCGGCGGCACCAGATAGCGCTTGCCGGCGACGTAGGCCGTGCCCGCCTTCTGCTTGTGCGGCGACGGCTCGACCGTGCTGATGCGCGTGTAGTCGCCCAGGCCGGGCGGCGTGACGTTGGCCCAGTTGCCGCCGCCATTGCGCGTCACCTGCACGAGGCCATCATCGGACCCGGTCCAGATCAGCCCCTTCTCCACGGTCGACGGGCCGATGGCAAACACCGTCGCGAACACTTCTGGGCCGTTCATGTCGCGCGTGATCGGGCCGCCCGAGTCACCAAGCGTCGCCGGATCCGCGCGCGTCAGGTCCGGGCTGATCTTGGTCCAGCTCTGCCCGTCGTTGGTCGTCTTCCAGACGTGCTGCGACGAGATGTAGAGCGTGTTCGCATCGAAGGGATCGAACACGATCGGGAACGTCCACTGCCAGCGCTCGGGCAGATCCTTCGCCGGTTCGCCGGAGAAGAACCGAGGGTAGGGCTGGATGTCGCGGACGTGCCCGGTGGCCTTGTCGAAGCGCGTGATGAGCGCGCCCTGGCTGCCCGAGTAGAACAGGTTCTGGTTGGTCGGATGCGGGGTCACATAGCCGCTCTCGCCGCCGCCCGCCGAGAAGTAGCCCGGCCCGAGGTCGCCCGGAACCGCGCTGACCGGCGCGCAGACCGTGGAGTTGTCCTGCTGGCCGCCGCAGGCGAAGTACGGGAACGTGTTGGTGACGCTCAGGCGATAGAGCTGCGCGGTCGGAAAATCCAGATCGCTCCAGGTCTCGCCGGTGTTCCACGACACCGTGCCGCCGCCGTCGTTGGCGTTGACGACATGCGCCGAGTCGTCCGGGTCGATCCACAGGTCGTGATAATCGCCGTGCGGCGCGCGAACGTTCTGCAGCGTCTTGCCGGCATCGGTGGAGCGGTACATGTTCACGTTCAGCATCCACACCGTGTCCTTCTGTTTCGGATCGGCGTAGACGCGCGAGTAATAGAACGCGCGCTGGCGGATGTTGCGGTCGTCGTTCACCAGCTTCCACGTGGCGCCGGCATCGTCGCTCATGAAGAGCCCGCCGTTCTCGTGCTCCAGCAGCACCCACAGGCGATTGGAATCGACGCGGGACACGGCGATGCCGATCTTGCCGAGTGGTCCCTGCGCCGGCAGCCCGGGGGCGCGCGTGAACTCGGTCCAGGTGTCGCCGCCGTCGGTGGACTTGAACAGCCCGGTGCCCGGGCCGCCGCTCGACATCTGCCACGACTGCCGATAGGCCTCCCACAACGAGGCATACAGCACGTTCGGGTTGTTCATGTCGATCTGCACTTCGATGCCGGCCGACTTGTCGTCGCGAAACAGCACGCGCTGCCAGGTCTTGCCGCCGTCGCGCGTGCGATAGACGCCGCGTTCGGGGCTCGGCGCCACGACGTTGCCAAACACCGCCACGTAGACGATGTCGGGGTTGGTTGGGTGAATGCGGATACGCGAGATGGTGAACCCGGGCGTCTTGAAGCCGACGCTCGACCAGGTCTTGCCGGCATCGCTCGACTTGTAGATGCCGTCACCCTGCATGATGTTGCCGCGGATGTGCGACTCGCCCATCCCGATGTAGACGATGTCGGGATTCGACTCCGACACGGCGACGGCACCGACGGAGGAACTGTCGATCTGCCCATCGGTGACGGGCTTCCAGTTCTCGCCGCCGTCAACGGTCTTCCACAACCCGCCGCCGACGGCGCCGAAGTAGCCGTCGAGCCTGCGTCCGCGCACGCCCGACGCCGCGATCGATCGCCCGCCGCGGTCTGGCCCGATGTTGCGCCACTGCAGCGACTGATACAGCTTGGGATCGATGGCGCCGCCCTGGGCGCGGGGACGGTCGAGGAACACGGTGGTGGCCAGTCCTGTCAGCAGACAGACGGCGACCGATATCCGCGCAATGGCTCGCGTGCTTCGCATGGGAAAGAAACCTCCGGAAGGAGCGAGTGTACAAGGCAAAAGGCACAAGGCGGAAGGCAAAAGCCGAAGGCACGAACGCCTCCACCTCGAGCCTTTTTGCCTTCTGCCTTTTGCCTTTTTCCTTCTGAGTGCTATGCGCAGTACTGCTGGAAGGCGGCCTGCAGCTTCGAGGCGATCATGTCGGCGCTCTGGTTCTCGATCTCGCGGCGCTCCATCATGTAGACCACCTTGCCGTCCTTCAGCAACGCGATCGACGGTGAGCTGGGCGGATAGGGCGCGAAGTGCGCACGCGCCCGCTCGGTGGCTTCGACGTCCGCGCCGGCGAACACCGTGGTCAGCTTCTCGGGACGCGCGCCCTGCCGGAGCGCGAGGGCGATGCCGGGACGGGCCTTCCCCGCGGCGCAGCCGCACACCGAGTTCACCACCAGCATGGTCGTGCCGGCCTGCTTGACCACTTCGTCCACGGCCTCTGGCGTCTTCAGTTCCTCGAACCCGAGGCGGGTGAGCTCTGAGCGCATCGGCGCAATGAACGGTTCCGGATATCGCTGAACAATCATGAACGTCTCCCCTTGCAACACGGAACGCCTCGGGATCCCGGGCGCCTCATTCGTCGTCGTACACTCGATTCTACATGGTCCCCACCTCCCGCATCCGGCTGGCCAACAGCGCGCCCATGCACGCGACGCGGCCCGATGGTCCTGTACTGGATGATTGCCGCGCGCCGCGCGCGTTCGAATTTCGGCCTCGAACAGGCGATCAGCCACGCGCGGCGGCTGCGAAAGCCGCTGGTCGTGCTGGAAGCGCTGAGGGTGGACCATCCGTGGGCGTCGGACCGCTTCCACCAATTCGTGCTGGATGGCATGCGCGACAACCGCGCCGCGTTCGACGGCCAGCCGGGCATCACCTACCTGCCCTATGTCGAAACGGCGGTCGCAGCGGGCCGCGGCCTGCTGGGCGCGCTGGCGGCGCACGCCGCGGTCGTCGTCACGGACGACTTCCCCTGCTTCTTTCTGCCCGCCATGGTCGAGGCGGCCGGACATCAGCTGGACGTGCGGCTCGAAGCGGTGGACAGCAACGGCCTGCTGCCGATGCGATCCGTCTCGACCGTGTACCCGACGGCACACGCATTCCGGCGTGCGCTGCAGAAAGAGCTGCCCGGCGCACCTGAAGGAGCGCCCCGAGCCCGATCCGCTGGCCGAGCCGCTGACGGCACCGGCGTGGCCGCTCCCGCTGGACATCGCCACCCGATGGCCGGACGTGTTCACCTGGCTGGACGGCGGCGGCGCGATTGATCAGCTGCCGATCGATCACGCCGTCCGTGCCGACCGGACTCGCTGGCGGCGCCGTCGCGGCGCGCGAGCGGCTGACCGCGTTCGTCGATCGCGAGCTCGCCGGCTACGCCGACGACCGTAACGTGCCCGATCGCGATGCCACCAGCCGGCTCTCGGCCTATCTGCACTGGGGCCATCTCGGCCCGCACGAGGTGTTCGAGCGGCTGATGAATCGCGAAGGGTGGCTGGGTGATCTGCCATCCAAAGCCACCGGGTCGCGCGAAGGCTGGTGGGGCGTGTCGCCGTCGGCCGAAGGGTTCCTCGACGAATTCATCACGTGGCGCGAGCTCGGCTACAACATGGCGTGGCAGCGGCCCGACTACGCCGACTTCAACTCGCTGCCCGACTGGGCCCGCCAGACACTGGAAGAACACGAGGACGACCCGCGCGACCACGTCTACACGCTCGCGGAGTTCGAACGCGGCGCCACACACGATCCGCTGTGGAACGCGGCTCAGACCCAGCTGGTCCGCGAGGGTCGCATCCACAACTACCTGCGGATGCTCTGGGGCAAGAAGATCCTCCAGTGGACCGGCGTCGCCGCGCGAGGCCCTGGCGGTGATGATCGAGCTGAATAACAAGTACGCGCTCGACGGCCGCAACCCGAACTCGTACAGCGGCATCTTCTGGGTGCTGGGCCGCTACGATCGCCCCTGGTTCCCGGAGCGCCCGATCTTCGGGACGGTCCGCTACATGACCTCGGAGAACACCGCCCGCAAGGTGCGCGTCAAGGAGTACCTGAAGCGCTACTCGACCGAGGACTCGCTGTTCGCCTGACCGTCAATCCTTGGTAAGCTCTCGCATGCGCAGTCATGTCCGGGGATGGGGAATCGTCGCGTTGCTGCTGTCGCCTGCGCGTGGCGAACGCGCAGACGACGGCGTTTGTCGGCGGCCGCGTCATCGACGGCACCGGTCAGGTGATCGAACGCGGCACCGTGGTGGTTCGCGATGGGCGGATCGCGCAGGTGGGTCCGGCCTCGGCTGTGACAGTTCCCGCAGGGGCCACTCGCGTGGACGTGAGCGGCAAGACGGTGATGCCGGGCCTCGTGAACGCGCACGGACACGTCGCCGCCACCTCGGGCCTGCGCTCCGTCGCCGGAGTTCTACAACCGCGACAACCTGGTGCGTCAACTGAAGACCTACGCGCAGTACGGCATCACCTCGGTCTTCAGCCTCGGCGACGATCAGGCCGCGGGCTTTGCCTTGCGCGACGAGCAGGCGAAGGGCCCGCTCGATCGCGCGCGAATCTACGTCGCCGGGCACGGTGATCAACGGCGCTACCGCGGAAGAGGCGCGCGCCGCCACCGACAAGGCGGCCGATGCCAAGCCCGACATCCTGAAGATTCGCGTCGACAACAACCTCGGGACCAGCCGCGCCATGCCGGAGCCGGCGTGGCGTGCCGCCATCACCCGCGCGCACGAGCGAGGGCTGCGGATGGCGGTGCACATCTTCTACCTCGCGGATGCCAGGGCCACGCTCGATGCCGGCGCGGACTTCATCGGCCACAGCGTGCGCGACGTCCCGGTGGACACGGCGTTCGCCAACGCGCTGAAGGCGCGTGACGTCTGCTACTGCCCCACGTTCACGCGCGAGGTCTCGACCTTTGCCTACGAATCCACGCCGCCCTGGGTGAACGACCCGTTCTTCACCAAGGGCGTCTCCGCCGACATCGTCGCCCAGTTGTCGGATCCCGGACGACAGGCGCAGATCCGGGCAAATCCCGCGGCGAAGCTCGGTCAGCAGTACAAGGCCGGCCTCGAGGTGGCGAAGAAGAATCTCAAGACGCTGGTCGATCAGGGCGTTCGCATCGCCATGGGCACCGATACGGGCCCGCCGGCGCGATTCCAGGGCTACTTCGAGCATCTGGAGATGGAGATGATGGTGGAAGCCGGGATGACGCCGATGCAGGTGCTGGTCTCGGCCACCGGCGACGCCGCCCGGTGCCACCGCAACAACGACCTCGGCGTGCTCGCCGCAGGCCGCGTCGCCGACCTGCTGGTGCTCGGGGCCAATCCGATCGAGAACATCCGCAACCTGCGCTCCATCGAGCAGGTGTGGATCGCCGGCGCGAAGATTCAGTAGTGACTTCAACTTATCTGCCGTCACCGCAGTCGCGCGCGCCCGCCACATCGTCGCGTGGGCTGTTCTCGGCTGACGAGTACGCCTCGGTCGAGCGATTCTTCCGAGGCCAGCCGGCGCTCACGCCCACGCCCCTCACATCACTGCCACAACTGGCGAACACGCTCGGGCTGGGCACGCTGCTGGCGAAGGACGAGACCGCGCGCTTCGGCTTGAATGCGTTCAAGCTGCTGGGCGCGCGCTTCGCGATCGAGCAATTGATGCACGACGGGGCGATCCGAACAGGCGACACGCTGGTCTGCGCCAGCGAGGGCAACCATGGGCGCGCCGTGGCGCACACCGCTCGCAGTGTGGGTTGCAGCGCGCGCGTGTACCTGTCGGCCTCCGTGGCGCAGGCGAGGGCCGACGCCATCGCCGGCGAGGGCGCGATGGTCGTCCGCGTGCCCGGCACCTACGACGATGCAGTGCGGGTGGCCGCGACGGAGGCGTCCACGCAGGGGTGGACGGTGATCTCCGACACGTCGTGGCCGGGGTACGAACACATCCCGCGGCTGATCATGCTCGGCTACAGCTGGATGGTGGACGAGATGGTGCGGGCGATGCCGCAGGGCTGGCGGCCCGACGCCATCTTCGTTCCGGGCGGTGTCGGCGGGTTGCTCGCCGGCATCGCGTCACGAAGCGCGTGGCTGTGGCCCACGCCGCCTCGCATCATCACCGTGGAGCCGGCATCCGCGGCGTGCCTTCAGGTGTCCGCACGCGCCGGCACTCCGACGCTGGTGCCCGGTCCCTTCGACACCGTGATGGGCGGGCTGCGATGCGGCGAAGTGTCGCCGCTGGCGTTCCACGCCGCCGCGCCGCTCGTCGATGCCTACATCGGCATCGACGATGCGTGGGCAATGGACGCGATGCGCCGGCTGGCGCGTCCCGCGGGTTCGGATCCAACGCTGGCCGCGGGCGCATCCGGCGCCGCCGCACTCGGCGGACTGCTGGCTACGATGGAAGACTCGGCCGCGTCCGGTGTCAGGGAGACACTCGCGCTGGGCGTTACGTCCAGCGTGGTGGTGATCGTCAGCGAGGGCGTCACCGATCCGGCGTTGTGGCATCGCGTGGTGGGCAGCTGATGCGCCGGCTGCTGGTGACGCTCGGCGTGGTGGGCCTGTTCGCGGCGCTCACCGTGGCAATCACCTGGCCGCAGGCCGCCACCTGCGCACGCACGTGGCGCCGTTCGACGACTCGCTGCTCAGCATCTGGCGCATCTCGTGGATCGCGCACGCGCTCACGTCGGCAGCGCCGCTCGTCAACGCCAACATCTTCCACCCGGAGCTGCGGACGCTCGCCTACACCGACGCGGTCTTGCTGCAAGGACTGGTCGCGGCGCCGTTCATCCGTGGCGGCGCGTCGCCGGTGATGGTCTACAACCTGCTGATTCTCGGTTCGATCGCGCTGTCGGGGGCGGCGATGTGCCTGCTGGCGCAGCGTCTCACCGGAAGCCTGGCGTCAGGGATCGTCGCGGGAACCATCTTCGCCTTCGTCACGTTCCGCTTCGATCACTTCATGCACCTGGAGCTGCAGGCCACGATCTTCCTGCCGCTGGCGGTGTGGTGCCTCGACCGCGCGTTCGAATCGGGACGATGGCGCGACATGGCGGGGTTCGGCGCGAGCCTCGTCCTGCAGGTGCTGAGCGGCATCTATTACGCGGTGTTCCTCGCCACCGCGCTGGCCGTGGCCATCCCGTGGCGTTGGATGTCGCTGCCACCCGACAGACGCATGCGATTCGCGAAGCAGATAGCCGTGGTGGCGCTGGTCTCCGGCGTGGTCGCGGCGCCCTACCTGGCGATCTACATGCAGAACCGCTCCTCGGTCGGCGAGCGAGCCGACGGCGAGGTGCGCCTCTACTCCGCCACGCCGCTGAACTACTCTGTCGTCCGATCCCTCCAACGTCCTGCACGGCCCGTGGAGCGAGCGGCTCGGTCGCAACGAGCGGCGGCTGTTTCCAGGTTTCCTGGCATTCGGGCTCGCCGCCTACGGCCTGTGGGGCTGGTCGTCACGGAAGAGCACGGTCGTCATCATCGGGGTAGTCGGATTCGTGCTGTCGCTGGGACTGAACACGCCGATCTATGTGCTGCTGCGCGAGCTGGTCTTCACCTATCGCGGCTTGCGGGCCCCCGCGCGGGCCGCGGCGCTGGTGTACCTGGCGCTGGCGGTGCTCGCCGCGTATGGGTGGCGCGCGGTGCTGGCGCGGCGCCCGCAGTGGACGACCGTCGGCACGGCGGTGCTGGTTGGACTGCTCTTCCTCGAGTACCTCACGCTGCCAACGCCAGGGTTGGCGCTGCCGCGCCCTCCCGCCGTGGCGCGGTGGCTGGCGCAGCAGCCTCGCAGCGTCGTCGTGGAGTTGCCGCTACCGAAGGCCGACGAACTCCACATGATTCACGACGGCATGTACATGTACGCCAGCATCTTCCACTGGCAGCCGCTGCTGAACGGCTACAGCGGGTTCTATCCGCGTTCGTACATCGAGTTGATCGAGATGATGCGCGAGTTCCCGTCGGACGAAGCCATCGCGTATTTGAAGCGACGCGAGGTCGATCTCATCGTGCTGCACGGCACCTACATGAAGCCCGACGAGCTCGGGGCCTGGGCCGCGGCGCTGAACGCGCGGCAGGATACCGAGGTGGTGGCGGAGTTCCAGGAGTCCGGGGGCCCGGACATCGTGTTCAGACTGAGCCGCTCCACACGCGCGTCAACGGCACCGCCATCTCCCCGGTAAGGGCCAACGCGGCTTCGACCACGCCGCGGTGCGTCGCCGCGTCGTGGGGCGGTCCCACTGGCGTGCCCAGGCCGAAGGGCACGACCAGCGTCCGGGGCGCGGCCAGCCGCGACGAGATCTCCGGCATCACCGAGAGCATCACCGTCGCGATGCCGCGCGCTTCGAGCGCAGAGGCAACCAGACTCACGGTCTGGTGACAGAAGGGTCAAACCGGCACCAGCAGCGCCACATCCACGGCATCGCCGACCAGCACCTCGGCGGCCTCGGGCGCGTACTCGCGAATCAGCCGGCCGGGAGCCGTGATCGACCCCATGAAGGACAGGTGCCGTGGCGCCACCTCGCCGATCACGCCCTCCCGCGCCAGCTGCGCCAGTGCGTCCCGGGGGAAGATCACGTTGAGGTCCTCGGTCAGCCCCGTGCGGTCGAACGCCTCGCTCCGGTGATGGACGGCCAGGCGATCGCCAGGGGCATCAGCCGGGATCAGACCGGAACGACGGGTCGCCGCCGCGCCGGGCCAGGTCGAACGGCGGGCTGCCTGGGGCGACCAGCCCCGCGCTCGTCACCAGGGCGACCCGCGATTGGGACAGCGGCTGCCGCCTGGCAGCGGCCGGGACCGGCTCGATGCGCCGCCAGGGGTAGGTCTTCAGTAAGAGGCGATATTTCAGGGGGAGCGCGAAAGCCGGCACCGCCCTATCTTGACGCCAGTCCGCCCGGCTGCCTGCATCCTTCCCGCCGCTTCCGCCGGCCGGCCGAAGGCCCTCTCAAGGACGTGTCTGGCGCAGGGAATCACCAGTCCCACTTCCGAACACCCCAATCGCGGCCAGATGGAACATCGGCGCCCTAAATCTCGTTTTCTCAGTATGTTCGGCCGCTCAGGCGGCTTGGCACGACTCGTGAAGTTCCAGTTCGTGGCAGACCCGAAATATTGGCTGCCATCCAAACGACTGGTTCGATCCGTCTAAGAGGGCAATCCGTTCCATGGACATACAGCGTCCCAGCTCCGTCGCTCGGAAAAAGAAATACAAGCAGATGGCCTTTGCCGTCGCCGGCCTGCTCGCAGTCGTGGTGGTGTCGGTGGCGCTCTCCCGCTTGAAGCCGGCGGCGCCGACGGTTGAGCGCGCCACCGTGTGGGTGGACACCGTGAAGCGCGGCGCGATGCTGCGCCAGGTGCGCGGCCTCGGCACCCTGGTGCCGGTGGACGAAGCCCGCCGGTGGGTTGCGGCCTCTACCCAGGGCAGGGTCGATCGCATTGTTCTCCGGCCTGGCGCCACGGTCACGCCCGACACCGTCGTCCTGGAGTTGAGCGACCCGCTGGCGCGCCAGCTGCTGGACGAAGCGCAACAGCAGTTCCTGGCCGCCGAAGCCGACCTGGCCGGCCTCGAGGCCCAGCTGCAGACCGACACCCTGAACCGGCGTTCGGCGGCGGCCACGGTCGAAGCGGACTTCCAGCAAGCCCGCCTGGAGAAGGAGGTCAACGAGGACCTCGCCAAGGACGGGTTGGTGTCCAACCTGATCCTGAAGCAGTCAACCGTCCGCGCGGATTCGCTGGCGACCCGCAACTCGCTCGAGCAGGAGCGGGTCAAGGTGGCCGAAGCCAACATCCGCGCCCAGCTGAAGGCACAGCAGGCGCGTATCGATCAGCTCAAGTCGCTGGTCGCGCTTCGCAGTCAACAGGTGGATCAGCTCCGCGTGCGGGCGGGCATGCACGGCGTCCTCGAACAGGTGCCGGTTGAAGTCGGGCAGCAGGTGGCGCCTGGCGCCAACCTCGTGCGCGTCGCCGACCCCACGCGGCTCAAGGCCGAACTCCGCATCGCTGAAACCCAGGCGCGCGACCTCACCATCGGCCAGGTGGCGTCGGTCGATACGCGCAATGGCATCATCCCCGGCCGCGTCATCCGCATCGACCCGGCAGCGCAGAACGGCACCGTGACCGTGGACGTCCAGCTCGAAGGCGAGCTGCCGCGCGGTGCGCGTCCGGACCTGAGCGTGGATGGCACCGTGGAACTCGAGCGGCTCGATAACGTCCTTTACGTGGGACGGCCCGCGTTCGGGCAGGAGCAGAGCACGGTGGGGCTGTTCAAGCTCGACGCCACCACGGGTGAAGCGTCGCGGATGCAGGTGCAGCTGGGCCGCAGCTCGGTGAACACCATCGAGGTGATGAACGGGCTGGCGGAGGGCGATCAGGTCGTGCTGTCGGACATGTCGGCGTGGGATCAGTTCGATCGAATTCGGCTCAGGTAGAGACAGCAGTCGGTAGATTTGTCATGACGGGCACCGGACACCGGATACCGGACACCGGTTCTTCAAAGGGGAGTTGTCGATGAACGCTTCAGCGCAGCCGCTCATCCGCCTGGATGGGATCAAGAAGGTGTTCTACACCGACGAGGTCGAAACCCACGCCTTGGCCGGCATCCACCTGGAAATCCAGAAGGGCGAGTACATCGCCATCGCGGGTCCCTCCGGCTGCGGCAAGTCGACGATGCTCGCCATCCTGGGCCTGCTCGACACGCCCACCGACGGCACCTACATGCTCAACGGCCAGCAGGTGTCGAACCTCTCGCTGTCCGAGCGCGCCCGGGTGCGCAACCGCGAGATCGGGTTCATCTTCCAGAGCTTCAACCTGATCGGCGACCTCACCGTGTTCGAGAACGTGGAGCTGCCGCTCATCTATCGCGGCATGAAGTCCGCGGAACGCCGCGAGCGCGCGAACGCCGCGCTCGAACGCGTCGGGATGGCCCACCGCAGCAAGCACCTGCCCTCGCAGCTCTCCGGCGGTCAGCAGCAGCGCGTGGCGGTGGCTCGCGCCGTGGCCGGCCAGCCCTCCATCCTGCTGGCCGACGAGCCGACGGGTAACCTCGACTCCAAGAACGGCGAAGCGGTGATGGATCTGTTGCGCGAACTGCATCGCGCCGGCGCCACGATCTGCATGGTGACGCACGATCCGCGCTACGCCGCGCACGCCGACCGCAGCGTGCACTTCTTCGACGGCCGGGTCGTCGAGGAAAACGTCGGCGCGGGAGTCTAGGGATTCAAGCGTTCTAAGGTTCAACAGTTCAGGTTCTAGGAGTTCCGAGGTTCCCGGCGCGGGAGGTCGCTACGCCTGGACCTCGAACCGTAGAACCCTAGAACCCTAGAACCCAGAACCCTAGAACCTAGAACCTGCTTTCCCCCGCCCCTTCAGGTTCCGCCCGTGCTCCAGGATCTCCGCTACGCCGTCCGGTCCTATCTGCGCACACCAGGGTTCACGGCGGTGGCCGTGATCACGCTGGCGCTCGGCATCGGCGGCGCGACGGCGATCTTCAGCGTCATCGACGGCATCCTGCTTCGACCACTCCCCTACGCAGACCCTTCTCGTCTCGTCAAGGTGGCGCGAACGACGGCCACTGGCATGCAGGACGGCGCGTTCTCGTCCGGGGATTTCCTGGACGTCAAGCGCGAAACCACCACGCTGCTGCATGTCGCGGGATACCGGGAAGACATCAGCGACGTTACCGGTACCGGGGATCCGGTGCGCGTGCCCGGCGTCCAGACGACGGCCGCGTTCTTCGACGCCTTCGAAGTCACGCCGCTCGTCGGCCGGGTCTATACGGCAGCTGACGAGGGCCACGGCGCCCTGGCGGTGATCGGCGAGGGGCTGTGGCAGCGGCAGTTCGGCGGTCGCGCGGACATCATCGGCACCGAGATCCGCGTCAACGGCACGCCCACCACCATCGTCGGCGTCGCACCAGAGGCGGTGCGCCATCCGCTGCCGGCGGACATCTGGACGCTCGCGCCCGGGAATGTGCCGACCTCCCCCGTTCCGTCGGAGGGGTTGGCCGATCGCGAGGTGCAGTACTTCGCCGCCCTCGCCCGTCTCGCGCCTGGCGCCACGCTGAGCGACGCCAACGCCCAATTGCAGGCGCTCGGCGAACGGCTCGGCCAGCAGTTCCCAGACTCCAACCGCGGCGAGTCGTTTCACGTGCGGCCGCTGGCCGACTCGCTGGTGTCGGACGTGCGGGCTGGACTTCTGGTGCTGCTGGGCGCGGTGGCCTGCGTCCTGCTGATTGCCTGCGCCAACGTCGCGGGCCTGATGCTCGCCCGTGGCATGGCGAGGCGCCGCGAGCTCGCGGTCCGCGCGTCGTTGGGCGCGAACCGATGGCAGCTGGCGCGCCAGTTGATGATCGAGAGCCTGGTGCTCGCGGTGGTCGGCGGCGCCGCAGGCCTGGTGCTGGCGGCATGGGGCGTTGACCTGCTGGTCGCGATGGCGCCCGAGAAGCTGCCTCGGCTCGCGGACGTTCGGCTCGACTGGCGCGTCGCGGCCGGGGCCAGTCTGGCCACCACCCTGGTCGGCTTGCTCGCGGGCCTCGCACCCGCGCTGCAATCGTCACGGCCGCAGCTGAACGAAGACCTGAAGGACGGAGGCCGCACGGGCACGGCGGCGCGCACGCGCTTCCGTAGCGGCCTGGTGATCGCCGAAGTGGCCGTGGCCCTCGTGCTGTTGATTGGGGCCGGCCTGATGATCACCAGCCTGTCGCGGCTGCGCAGCGTGAACCCGGGCTTCCGCACGACGAGCCTGGCGGCCATCGATCTTCCAGTCCCTCAATCGCGATACAACGGCCCGGCACAAGGGCGGTTCTACACCGACGTGTTGAACCGGCTGCGCGACAATCCGGCCACGGCGAACGCGGCGCTGGTCTTCCCGATGCCGCTCCGCGGCAGCAACGCCTCCGCATCGATCGACATCGAGGGGCAGCCCGAGACCGACCGCCCTGCTCAACCGATCGCCGAGCTGAACATGGTCTCGCCGGAGTTCTTCCAGACGATGGGACTTCGGCTGATGCGGGGCCGCGGCTTCGCGGTCACCGATGTCGACGGACAACCGCCGGTGGTCATCATCAACGAGCGGCTGGCCTCGCAATTCGGTGACGGCGACCCGATCGGCCGCCGCATCAACCTCGGCGAATGGGTCACCATCGTCGGGGTGGTCTCTGACGTCCGCCGCCAGTCGCTCGACGCCGCGCCGAAGCCGGCGGTCTACCTGCCGTATCAGCAGTTCGTGCTGCCGTACATGAGCGTGGTGGTCCGCACCGACGCGCCGCCGGCAGCGGTGGCGTCGGCGGTGAAGACGGCGGTGCGCGCGATCGATCCCGATCTGCCGGTGGAAACCGTCCGCTCGATCGAGGACATCATCGAGACGTCCACCGGTCAGCCGCGCTTCCGCGCCACGATCCTGCTGGTCTTTGCGTCGCTGGCGCTGCTGCTCGCCGCGGTCGGCGTCTACGGCTTGATCAGCTTCTCGGTTTCACAACGCACCGCCGAGATGGGCGTCCGCATGGCGCTCGGCGCCAGTCCAGGTCAGGTTGGCGCACTGGTCATGCGGCAGGGCCTGCTGCTCGCCGCGTCAGGGGTCGTGCTCGGCCTGGCCCTGGCGGCGGCCATCGGCCGCGTGATTGCGGGCCTGCTGTTCGAAACGAGCGCCACCGACCCGCGTCTCTACGCCGCCCTGGGCACGCTGCTGCTGACGATTGCGGCGCTGGCGTGCTATGTTCCTGCCAGACGGGCCATGCGCGTCGATCCGATGCGCGCCCTCCGTTCCGAGTGATTCCTTGATGGTCAAACTCCGCAACATCGAAAAGTCCTTCCGCCACGGTTTGTCGCAAACCTTCGTCCTGCGCCGCATCAACGTCGACATCGCCGAAGGGCAGTTCGTGTCGATCATGGGGCCCTCAGGCGCCGGCAAGTCCACGCTGCTCCACATCCTCGGCATGCACGACAGTGCCTGGACCGGCGAGTACTGGCTGGGCGACGAGCCCATCCACCAGCACTCGGCCAAGGAGCGGATGCGGCTGCAGAAGCAGCACGTCGGGTTCGTGTTCCAGAGCTATCACCTGCTGGACAACCTGACCGTGTACGAGAACATCGATCTGCCGCTGTCCTATCGCGACGTCAAGAAGACCGATCGGCAAGGCATGGTCGCCGACATCCTCGATCGCTTCGCCATCGTCGGCAAGAAGGACCTCTACCCGAATCAACTCTCCGGCGGGCAGCAGCAGCTCGTGGCCATCGCGCGGGCCGTGGTGGCCAAGCCGACGCTGATCCTCGCCGACGAGCCCACCGGCAATCTCCACTCCGACCAGGGGCGCGAGATCATGGAGCTGTTCAAGCGCCTGAACGAGGGCGGCACCACCATCGTCCAGGTGACGCACTCGGAGGTCAACGCCACCTACGGCCATCGCGTGATCCGGCTGAAGGATGGCTGGGTGCTGGATGAAAACTGAGACCCCTCCGCGACTCCTGCTCGCGGACGATCAGCCCGACGTACTCGAGGCGTTGCGGCTGCTGCTCAAACCGGACGGCTACTCTGTCGAAACCGCCTCGTCGCCGCAGCAGCTGCTGCGGGCGTTGGAGCTGAAGGACTTCGACGTCGTCCTGATGGATCTCAACTACGCCCGGGACACGACGTCCGGCCAGGAAGGCCTCGAGCTGCTCCAGCGCATTCACACCGCCGACGAGTCGCTGCCCGTGGTCGTGATGACGGCGTGGGGCACGGTGAACGTGGCGGTGGAAGCGATGCGCCGCGGCGCCCGCGACTTCATCCAGAAGCCGTGGGACAACGAGCGGCTGCTCTCGATCATCCGCACGCAGACCGAGCTCGGCCGCGCTCTCCGGCGCGGGCACCAGCTCGAAGCCGCCAACCAGGCGCTGCAGGCCGACGGGCATTCGGCCATCCTCGCCGAGTCGCCGGCGATGCGGCCGGTACTGGAGATGGTGGCGCGGGTCGGGCCGTCCGACGCCAACGTCCTGATCACCGGCGAGAACGGCAGCGGCAAGAGCCTGGTCGCGCAGGCGCTGCACGCGGTGTCGCCGCGCGCCAACCGGCCGATGGTCACCGTCAACGCCGGCGGCATGGCCGAGGGCGTGTTCGAGTCGGAGCTGTTCGGCCACCTGAAGGGATCGTTCACCGACGCCAAGGTGGACCGCGTGGGCCGCTTCGAGCTGGCCGACGCCAGCACGCTGTTCCTCGACGAGATCGCCAACGTTCCGCTCACCCAGCAGCAGAAGCTGCTCCGCGTGATCGAGACGGGCGAATTCGAGCGGCTCGGATCGTCGAAGACGCGCAAGGTGAGCGTGCGGCTGGTGTCCGCCACCAACGCCGACCTGAACGCCGAGGTCACCGCCGGCCGCTTCCGCCAGGACCTGCTCTTCCGCCTGAACACGATCGAGATTCACCTGCCGCCACTGCGCGATCGGCGCGAGGACATCCCGCTGCTGGCCAGGCATTTCCTCCACCAGCACGCGCAGCGCTATCGCAAGCAGCTCTCGGGATTCGACCCCGGCGCGATGCAGCAGCTGCTCGACCATCGCTGGCCGGGCAACGTGCGCGAGCTGGATCACGCCATCGAGCGGGCCGTGCTGATGTCCGGCGGCCATGCGGTGCGGACCCAGGATCTCGGCCTGCGCGTGGACGGCGGCGGCGCTGCCCGCCTCGAGGACATGAGCCTCGAGGAAGTCGAGGCCTTCCTGATCAAGAAAGCCATGGCCCGCTTCGGCAACGTCAGCCAGGCCGCACGGGCGCTGGGCCTGTCGCGCAGCGCGTTGTACCGAAGGCTGGAGAGGTACAAGTTGTAGGGACTGGTCTTGGGTCTTGAGTCTTGAGTCTTGAGTCTTGGGGCTTGGGGCTTGGGGCTTGGGGCTTGCGGTCTGCCGTCTGCCGTCTCCGGTCTCCGTCGATTGTCTCCGCCGACTCCCGACTCCCGATCGCGACTGCAGTCTCCCGACTCCCGATCTAATCTGAAGCCCATGCGCCGACTGACCATCGACCAGCAGATCCTGCTGCTCACGCTCGGCGCCAGCCTGCCGGGCGCGGTCGTGGCGTTGGCGCTGCTGTGGACCGGCGACTACACGCCCAAGGTCCAGTGGACCCTCTCCGCCTTCGTCCTCGTCCTGCTGATCGGGTTCGCGTCCTCGGTGCGCTCGCGGGTGGTGGTGCCGCTGCAGACGCTCGCCAACCTGCTGGCCGCGCTTCGCGAAGACGACTTCAGCATCCGCGGGCGGACGGCGAACCCGGACGACCCACTCGGCGCCGCTCTCATCGAAGTGAACGCGCTGGCCGAAACCCTCCATCATCAGCGCCTCGGAGCGGTGGAGGCCACGGCGCTGCTGCGTACGGTGATGGAGCAGATCGACGTCGCGGTGTTCGCCTTCGATCCGACGCAGCACCTGCGCATCGCGAATCGCACCGGCGAGCGCCTGATGAATCGCACCGTCGAGCAGATGCTGGGCCGCACCGCCGACGAGCTCGGCATGACCGGCTGGTTCGGCGATGCGCCGCGGGTGGTGGACATCACCTCGCCGGGCGGGGGCATCGGCCGCTGGGAAGTGCGCCGCACCACCTTCCGGCTGGGCGGACTCCCCCACGACCTGCTGGTGTTGTCTGACGTCAGCCGCCCGCTGCGCGAGCAGGAGCGCCAGGCGTGGCAGCGGCTGATCCGCGTGATCGGCCACGAGCTGGGCAACTCGCTGGCGCCGATCAAGTCCATCGCCGGCAGCCTCGAAACGCTGGTCCAGCGCGACCCGCCTCCGCCGGACTGGCGTGACGACATGCAGCGCGGCTTGCACGTGATCGCGTCGCGCACCGAGTCGCTGAGCCGCTTCACCGGCGCCTACGCGCGGCTGGCCCGCCTGCCGGCGCCCAAGCTCCAGCCCATCGTGCTCAAGCCGTTCCTGCAGCGACTGGCCGGCCTCGAGACGCGGGTCGAAGTGCAGGTCCGCTCCGGCCCGGATCAGACCATCTCCGCCGACCCCGATCAGCTGGAGCAGCTCTTCATCAACCTGGTTCGGAATGCGGCCGACGCCTCACTCGAAACCGGCAAAGGCCTCGTCTCGATCGGCTGGCGGCGGGTGAAGGATCGCATCGACGTCTGGGTGGACGACGACGGGCCGGGGTTGTCGAACACGGCCAACCTGTTCGTGCCTTTCTTCACGACCAAGCCTGGCGGCTCGGGGATTGGCCTGGTGCTGTGCCGGCAAATCGCCGAAGCGCACGAAGGATCGCTGCGGCTGGAGAACCGGTCGGAAGGCCGCGGCTGCCGCGCCACGCTGACGCTGCCGGTGTGAGGGGCGCTGGAGCTC
This sequence comes from uncultured Acidobacteriota bacterium, assembly GCA_963723005.1. GTDB lineage: Bacteria > Acidobacteriota > Vicinamibacteria > Vicinamibacterales > UBA2999 > VFZN01. Next base: position 54,044 of record CAVRPA010000003.1, read on the forward strand.
AAGACGCTCGGGGGCTTGGGTCTTGAGGCTTGGGGCTTGAGGCTTGGGGCTTGAGGCTTGGGGCTTGAGGCTTGGCAGCGCTCTTGAAGTGCTTCGGCTGAAGCTTAGTCCTCTAGGACCCAAGACCCAAGACCTAAGACCTAAGACCTAAGACCCAAGACCTAGAGTATTGAGCCGAAGCCTGCCTACAGGCTCTTGACCGCTTCGTCGAGCAGGAACAGGTCGGTGAGCAGCGCCCGGACGTGGATCGAGGCGTTGAGGTTGTCCACCAGCTGCGAGCTGACGCCCTTCCGCGACGAGACGATGCGGAGGGCGGCGCGGGCGGCACCGGCGTCGCGCGCGAGGACCTGCAGGAACGGCTCGAAGTGCTCGACCGAGTCCGAGCCATCGAGGACCGCGCGCAGCGCGGACTCGAGGCCGGCGATGCCGTCGTCCATGCGCTGGAGATAGGTGCGGAGTTGTTCGCTGTTGGCGTTGCCCTCGTCGGTGGCGAGTCCCTGCGCCGCATACGCGAGCAGGAACTCGTAGCCACCTTCGATGGCGTCAACACGTTGCTGGAGCAGCTCCAGCGCGTTGGCGGTTGGCATGCGCGCTTACTTCGTCGAGACCTTGGACGACACCCAGCGGTCGGGGTCGTGGTGCTCGAGATACTGCCGCCGCGAGATGGTGCCGAAGATCATGGCCTTGGTCACCCACAGCTTCTCGGGCCGCAGTGCGAAGTAGATGTGCGCGATGATCAATCCCACGAACCCGACGCCGGTCAGGCCGTGGGTGACGTAGGTGAAGCCGTAGGCGACGTCGCTCATCCAGTAGGGATTGCGCTCCATGAGCGGCTGGCGCACACGCGACATCATCAGGATCCCCGTAACGATCGCGCCGAGACCGGCGACGAGCACGGCCAGGTGATAGAGCCGATTGCCAAGGGGATACTTGCCGGGCTTGGGGCCCGGCGCGTCGATGCCGAACTCGCGCATCATCTCGGCCTTCGCCTCTGGAATGTCCTTCGGGCCGACCCAGATCGACCAGAAGTCCATGAAGAAGGTGGCGTGGATGACATGGAAGATGATCGAGCCGGTCAGCAGCATCCCGGCCAGCCAGTGCCAGTAGACCCAGGCGAACTTGATCCCGACGACCGGCAGGAACGCGGTGAAGACCAGCGACAGCATCGAGAACGCCATGACCCAATGGAACATGCGGGCCACGAACGAATGGCGCTCGATGTTCGCCGGCAGTCCGGGCCGCGCCGCTTCCATGCGGTCCACCTCGCCGGCTTCACGCTTGTGATGCGGCGAGAACAGCATGTAGCCGCCGTGGGCGAGGAGGAACAGCACCCCGCCCACGAGCGATGCCCAGAACAGGTCCCAGGAGATCCGGACGAGGATCGATTCCCCCCACGGACTCCTGGCCCAGGTTACGAAGTCCATTCGTCAGCTCCTCGAATCGCGCGCTTCACGAGCGCCTTCACCAGCGGCACCTTGTAGGCGTTGTGCCGCAGCGGCACCGCGCCCTGCACCGCGATCTCGGCGGCCTGATCGGCCGTCTGCGCGTTGCGTGCCTTGCCCTTGAGGAACGACTCCACGGCCTCGAGCCGGTGCGGCCGCGCCGCCACGCCGTTCACCACCATCCGCACGTCGCCGATGGTGTTGCCGGACGCGTTGATGGCCGAGGCGATGTTGACGAGGGCGAAGTCCCACACCTGACGGTCGCGGACCTTCTCGAAGTAGAACTGCTTGCTCGCCCACGTGGACGGGATCCGAATCGCGGTGAGCAAATCGCCCGGCTGCAGGATCGTCAGGTTGGTGATGTCGACCCCGGGGCCGACGAAGAAATCCTGCGCCGCCACGACCAGGTCCTGTCCGCCGCGCTTGACGACCATCTGGGCATCGAGCGCGATCAGGGCGGGCGCCGTGTCGGACGGGTTCACCGCGACGCAGCGGTCCGCGTCGAAGATCGCGTGCTCGCGGTTCACCGAGGTCGGCGTGTCCGCGTAGCAGATGTTGCCGCCGTCCCGGTAGCAGGGCCAGCCGGCGCGGTAGTACCAGCACCGGGCATCCTGGGAGACGTTGCCGCCCATGGTGCCCTGGTTGCGGATCTGAGGCGAGGCCACGAGGCCGGCCGCCTGGGCCAGCAGCGCGTAGCGGTCCTTCACGAGCGCGTGATTGGCCACTTCGGTCAGCGTCGTCATCGCGCCGATCTCGAGGCCGCCGTTGGCCTCCTTGATCCCGCGCAGTTCGGACACGCCGCTCAGGTCGACCACCACGCGTGGCTTCCTGATGCGGTCCTTCAGCCAATCGAACGTGTCCATACCGCCGGCCATCACCCAGGCCTCGGCGCCGTGGCGCTCCAGCAATCCGAGCGTGTCAGCCACGCTCGTGGGCTGGTACAGCTCGAATGCCGGCATTACGTCGCGGATTGCAGCAGGCATCGGTCCTCCTAGATGAACGCCGTCAGAACTTCGTACGTCGGTTTGCCGGCCGCGAGCGACATCATGATCTGCTCGGGCTGCACCGGCGTCCGACGAATGAGTCCGTCGCCTACCGCATCGGCAAGCGCACAGATGAGAGCGCCGCCGCCGGCGCCAATGGCCGGTTCACCGATGCCCTTCGCCCCGATCGGATTGGTCGGATCGGGAAGCTCGACGGCGGCCCACCGCATGGGCGTCGCCACGGGAATGTCGAGAATCGTCGGCGGCTTGTTGTTGTGCAAACGATTCGAGAGCGCCGCGCCGTAGTGCGGGTCGTAGACCAGCTTCTGGCTGCGCACGTGGCCGAAGCCCTGCACCGCGCCGCCGTGAATCTGTCCACCGAGGCTGTTCGGGTGCATCACCGTGCCCACGTCCGCCACCGCCAGGTAGTCCTTGATCTCGTAGACGCCGGTCTCGACGTCCACCTCGATCTCGATGAAGGCAGCCTGGAACGAGTAGGTCTGGCCGTCACGCGGCAGGTTGTCGCGCGCGACGCCCATCAGGCCCAGTCCGGCCAGTCCCGCGGCCGACGCCTTGGTCATGCCGTTCAGTTCCTTCGGCACTTCGTGGCCGTCGAACTTGCCACCGAGCTGGATGGCACGTTCCGCCGCCTTGGCGAAGGTGATCGCGCGTCCGGGGTTGCCCTTGCGGAACACGCGCTCGTTGCCGACGTCGTAGTCGTCGGGCGAGCCGCCGAGATCCTGCGCCGCCAGCTCCTGCAGGTTGCGCTTCAGCGCCTGGCCCGCGGCGTAGTTGGCGCGGGTGTGGGCATACGTCGTCTGACTGCCGGCCTGCACCGAGCTCCACGGCACGTGCTGACCGGTGTTGCCGAAGACGACCACGCACTTCTCCCACGGCATGTCGACTTGCTCGGCGATGACGCGCGCGGTGTCAATCACCGAGTGCGTGCCGAGGTTGCCGATGCCCTGGTGAATGTAGAGCTTGCCGTCCGGCTTGATGACGCAGAGGCCGTCCACGCCGATCGAACCGGCGGTGTAGGAACCGGTGGCCACGGCCACGCCGGTCACCTTGTTGCCGCGGCGCTGGCCGCTCCGCTTCTTCCGCTCTTCCCAGTTGAACATCTCGGCGCCCTTGTCGAGGCACTCCTTGACGAAGCAGCTGGTCAGCTTGTTGCGCGGACGTCCGGGCGGCGCGTTCGCCGGCACGAGGCCGAAGAGCGCCTGCCCCTCGGGGCCGTTGGTCTTGCGGATGGCGATGCGATCGACACCGAGCTTGCGCGCGGCCTCGTCGATCATCGGCTCGAACATCACCGAGGCCTGCAGGCCGCCCGGGGCGCGCTGCGAGGTACCCGGCGGGGTGTTGGTGGCCACCGACACGCCGCGGAAGCGCATGTTCGGCACCTGATACATCAGCGACGCGTTGTTGGCGGAGGTCGCGTGATCGCCCTGGCGGCGATACGGGCCCGCGGCTTCGACGACGAAGACGTCGCACGCGGTCATGCGGCCGTCCTTCTTGAAGCCCATCTTGATCCAGCCCTGATAGCCAGGGCGGGTGCGTCCGATGTAGGTCTCTTCTTCGCGCGAGATGCGCATCATCACCGGGCGCCCGTTCAGCTTCTTCGAGAGCAGCGCCGGGATCGCCATCGAGTGCGCGCCCGGAATCTTGCTGCCGAAGCCGCCGCCCGTGAACTCGCTGATGAGCACGAGGTCTTCCGGCTTGATGCCCACCCACCCGGCGACCGAGGCGACCGTGCGGGCCACGCTCTGCGTCGAGCCGTGCAGATACAGCTTGCCGTTCTGCCAGTAGGCCATCGCCGTGCGCGTCTCGAGCGGCTGGTGACCGGTGGTCTGCTGGTTGTGATCGCGCTCGATGATCAGGTCGGCTTCCGCGAAGCCCTTGTCCACGTCACCGAAGATCAGCGTCTCGGACGCCGCGGCGCCGGTCGGGAACTTGCCCGCCTGGACCTGCGCGATGTCCTCTGCCGTCCACTTCAACGTCTCGACGTTGGCGCCGACGAACACGTTGCCCTGGGTCCGGCCATCGGGGCCGCCGGGTTTCAGCGAATCCAGCGGGTCGATGACAAACGGCAGCGCCTCGTACTCGACGATGATGCGCTCGATGGCGGCGGCGGCGATCTCTTCGGAGTCGGCAGCGACGGCGAGAATCGGCTCGCCCTCGTAGAGCGGCTCGTTGGTGAGCGCGACTTCCGCGGGCAGGCTCGGACGTGCCGCCGCCGGCGGGACCGGTGGTGTGGCAGCGGCCGGAGCGGCCGGCGGAGTGGCTGGTGCTGCCGGTGGCGCCGTGCCGGTGGCGGGCGCAGCGGCTTGAGCCGCCGGCGCACCGGTTGCACCCGCGGCGGGAGCACCGGCCTGCGGCGCGACGGCACCGCCCTCACCGCCACGTGCACCACCCTGCGCTGCGGGCGCCGGAGGCGCGGCAGGCGGAGCGGGAGGCGGCGGCGGCGCGGGCATGTCATCCGCGGTGAGGACCGCGTGCACGCCTGGCATCGCGAGCGCGGCGCTCGCGTCGATGCGCGTGACGCGCGCGTGTGGACGCGGGCTCAGCAACAGCTTGCAGAACAGCATCCCTTCGGCGCGGTAGTCCTCGGCGTACTTCGCCTTGCCGGTGACCTTGGCCACCAGATCCGGCGTCGTGTAGTTCTTGCCAATGAGCTTGTAGTCCGCCATCTAGGCCCCCCGCATCAAGTCGGCTGCGTGCTGCATGCAGTCGAGAATCTTGTTGTAGTCGGCACAGCGACAGAGGTTGCCCGAGATGCCGTGGGCGAGTTCGGCGCGTGACGGGCTCGGATTGGTCTTGAGGAACCCGACCGTCGCCATGACGAAGCCGGGCATGCAGAACGCGCACTGGAAGCCCTGGCCGGCGACGACCGCCTGCTGCACCGGGTGCAGCGTGCCGTCCGGAGCCGCCAGCCCTTCGATGCTGACGATCTTTTTGCCGCGTACCGTGTGCGTGAGCACCGAACACGAATAGTGCGGCACATCATCGACGAGAACGGTGCAGGCACCGCACTCCGCTCGGTCGCATCCCAGCTTGGTGCCGGTCAGTCCGAGTTTGTAGCGCAGCGTTGTCGCCAACGTCTCGTGCTTGAGCACGTCGACGCGACGCTCCTGGCCATTCACGTTCAACGTAATCAGCCGCTCTACCGAACCTGGTAGCGCGCTGTCCTGTCCGGCGATATTCGCGCGGAACAGATACGCCGACGCTGAGACGGTCGCCCCGGCGGCGATGACACCCTTGATGAAGCTACGACGTGACACCCCCGGCTCATTGCCGGGCACACTGGTGATCGGGCCTTCTGGCATGGATCCCCCCAAAACGGGCTGATATTAACAGATTCCACGTCAACTATGATCGGGGTATGCACGCATGGCACGACGTTTACGTTGACGACCACCTCATCGAGGCCACTTTCCCCGTGGTGATCGAGGTGCCGATGGGCAGCAAGAACAAGTACGAACTCGACAAGGAAACGGGGTTTCTCCGCCTGGACCGTGTGCTCCATAGCGCCGTCCACTACCCCGCAAACTACGGTTTCATCCCCCGTACCTACTGCGACGACTGGGATCCGCTCGACGCGCTGGTCCTCGGGCAGGAGTCGGTGGCTCCGCTCACGATCGTAGAAGCGCGCGCGATTGGTGTCATGCGCATGCGAGATGAAAAGGGGATCGACGACAAGATCATCGCGGTCAGCACCAAGGACCCGGCCGTCACCGATTACCCCGACCACAAGGCCCTGCCGGCCTACCTGCTGCGCGAGATCAAGCGGTTCTTCGAGGACTATAAATTGCTCGAGAACAAGCAGGTCGTGGTCGAGGACTTCCTCGGCACCGAGGAAGCCGTTCAAATCATCCGGGACTCGCTGGAGATGTATCGCCAGCTCCGGCGCGGCCAACTGAAGCGCTGACGGGCGCGGGTCGTCAGACCCGCACGACCCGGCCTTCGGCGGCCCGCATCAGGCGATCGTGCACGGCGGCGCCGATCGACAGCTCGCCGATACCCGCCGCCAGGATCACATCCGGCGCTTCGGCGTCGAGCGCGCGCAGCGCCGCGAACAACGCCTGAGCCGCGGTCTCGGGCTCGGCGCGCCGGCCGTAGGTTCTGAGCAGCACCCGCCCGCTGGCGGCCTGCGCCGCCAGCACCGGCGCGAGCGCCATCACATCTTCTTCCGGGGCGAGAATGCCGACGCGCTGCCCCTGCGCCGCACGGGTCCGCGCCTCGCTGCCGAGGCGCGCCTGAATGTCGGCCTCCGCGCCCTCGAACAAGGTGAGGGCCGCGGCCGGTGCGTAGTGACGGAGGAGCTGACCGGGCGCCAGCTGCGCAGCGGTGACCTCGCCGCGTCCCTCGCGGACGACCAGCGCCGGCACGTGCGCCATGATCTGTTCGCGGGTGATTCCGCCGGGGCGCAACAGCGCCGGCGGATCCGCCGTGCAGTCCACGATCGTGGACTCGACGCCGATCGGCGTGAGACCGCCGTCGAGAATCAGGTCCACGCGGCCGTCGAGGTCGGCGAGCACGTGCGCGGCCGAGGTCGGGCTGGGGCGCGAGAAGCGATTCGCGCTCGGCGCCGCCACCGGCACCCCGCAGGTTTCCATCAACGCCCGGGCCACGCGATGCGCCGGCACGCGCACGGCCACGGACGGCAGGCCCGCGGTCACCGCATCCGGCACCGTGGGCTTCTTCGGCAGTACAAGGGTGAGCGGTCCCGCCCAGAATGCCAGCGCCAGCGCTCGCGCCGCGGGCGGCACAGCGGCGGCCACGAGCCCGAGCTGCCCCATGTGCGCGATGTGCACGATGAGAGGGTCTGTCGCGGGGCGCCCCTTCGCCTCGAAGATCCGCTGCACGGCCGCCGCGTCGAGCGCGTTGGCGCCAAGGCCGTACACCGTCTCGGTCGGAAACGCGACCAGGCCGCCGCGGCGAATCACGTCCGCGGCCTCCGCGATCACCTGCGGGTCGGGCCGCTCCGGATCCACTGTCACCACGCGCGTCATCGTCGAATGTCCTCTCCGTCGAGCACGCCGCTGCCGAGCAGCAGTTCGATCACACGCCCGTACCCGGCCACTCCCGCGTGCGCGCCCTGCGACTTGATGGCGCGATCGTAGGCGACCCAGCTGGCGCGGTCGAGCCAGGCGACGCGGAAGCGCAGCCGCTCGGCAATCTCGTCCAGATCGCGACGTGGCCCGGCGGCCAAGGGCGCGAGCACTTCTCGCCGCGCCGGCGCCGGCAACCGCATCGCCGCGTCGGAGACGAGCGAGAGCCACACGCTGTACTGCGACGGCACGTCGGCGCGAAGCGCCGCCACTGCGCCGACGAAACTGGCGTCCTCTTCCGGCGCAAAGCCCGAGAGGTGGGCCCACTCGTGGGCGAGCACGTACGGGCGCTCCGGCCCCGTGAGGTCCGGATTGAGGTACGTCTCCAGCATCAGCGGCGCCAGCATGCCGCTCACACCGACAGCGCGCATGTACGGCGCGGTGAGCGGGCGCTTGGGTACTGACGGCGTCGTGGGCATCGTGCGGCCGAGCGAGTGTTCAAGGCTGTGCAGCGAGTCGAGCAAGGCCACCGGCACGTCGTGGGCGGCGGGAAACCCCTGTGCATGCGCCCCGGCATACAACTCATTCGAACGAAGTACCGCGCGCTCCGCGAGTGCGCGCAGCGCTTCGGGTGTCACGCGCGCGGCGCTGAACCTCGGCAAGGCGGCTTCCACCCCTGGGCGCCGGTAGTTGTAGCCCCACGCCAGGGCGAACCACAGGTAGAGGCCAGCCGCAATCGTCACGACGGTCACCAGCGTGGACCCGAGCGCGCGGAAGCTGCGCGCGCGCCAGGCCCGCCGCATCGCCAGCCACAGCATCACGATCACGGCGAGGACGATGCCGATCCAGATGACGTCGAAGAGCGGAAGGGACGTGCGATTCGAGAGCGGGGTCAGCGTCGCCTGCAGGCGCGGATAGAACCACTCGCCGTACAGGCGAACGGCCTGCCCGGGCATCTCGACGAAGCCCGCGGCCAGTGCCGCGACGACGATCGAGATGCTGACGACAGGCCGCCACCGCATGTGGGATGCCGGAACGTATCCGGCGAACAGTTAAGGAATCGAGAACGTGACTTCGTTCGACGCCGGGCTGGTGCCGCACGCGTTGCGCGCGAAGACGCGCACGAAGAAAGTGCCCACCGGCGTCGGCCGCCCGAAGCTGGTTTGCGTCGCCGGCACCACGTAAGTGCCCTGGTCGTTCAAGCCCGAACGGCTGCCCGCCTCGACGACGTAGGTGGTCGGCGCGTCCGCGCCGACGGGCGCGGTCCAGGTGCCGGTGATCACGTTGCCGCTCTTGGTATACGCGAGGCCTGTTGGCGCGGACGGGGGCGCCGCGCAATCGAACTGCCGGCCGCCAGGCCGCGTCTGGCCGCTCCGCATGACCCAGAGTCCAACCAGCACAACCGCGGTGATGACCACAACGACAGCGACAATTCCGTTTTTGTTCATGAATTGAATGTCAATCAGTGTAGCACTTGGCTATTTCAGACGGCCTCGCCGGCATCGATGCCCAATTCAGCCAGCCACCCGCGTAGCAGCACGCGAACCCTGGGCGCGATCTCCTCGATGCTTTCGCTGCCAAACGAGGTGACCGCGCGCGTGAACAGCCCGCCCGGTTCGTTCGGCGCCTCGGAAATCGAAATGGCTCCGGCCGCGCCGCCTGCCGGCATCGGCCAGCGGATTTCGCTCGGGGCCTGACCTCCAACGGGGTGCGCCAGCCGCCTCCCCATTTCTTGATAGGTCTCCCCCTCGACGCGTCCCCAGAACTCAAACGTCAGGGTCTGCGTGACCGGCTTCAACGACGAATCGGTGGTCCGGACCGCCAGCCAGGCTGCGTTGACAAGGCGGTGCGCGCCTTCGACGCCGACCTCGGACACGAGCACGTTCACTTCCACGCCCGTCACCTTGATGCGGACGCTCGAGAACTCGTTGATGACGCAGGCAACGTAGGCATGGGCCGGGCTGCTGGTGTCGATGGACAACGAGCTGAGCGAGGCGCCGAAGGGCCCGAGATGGCGCAGCAGGTTGGTGTAGAGATCGGCGGGGTTGCCCAGCAGGGCAAACGCCGGCTCCGCAAACGCTCCGAAGTAGGTCCCGACGCTGCGGGCGATTGGGTAGGGACGAAGGGAACCGCTGGTCATGTGGGTACCGGGCATCCTATCCCGATATCGTTCTGACAGCGGGAGGCGGGGGAACGAGCCCGGATGGCAGCTGTGACCTGCGAACCGGGCCATCAAAATGGTCGGGATGCCGGGATTCGAACCCGGGACCTCCTGCACCCCAAGCAGAATTCGTTCAGTGTAGCACGGGATTTGTTGGGGTTTCGTGAGGACTGGACTCCCCGATCGTGGACTGGTTTACCCCGTTTGTGACGCCTTTCTCGGCTTCACTTGCAGAAACTTGCAAACGCTCCCGGTAGGCGTCGAAGGTGGCGATCGCATCGTGTTCCGCGTCGAGGACGCAGGCCAGATACGTGGCGGTCTGCTCCGTCGTCGTATGGCCGAGCAGCTTGGACACAGCGCTGAGCCGGATGCCGGCGTCGAGCCAGCGTGAGGCGGCTTCACGGCGCAGGTCATGGAAGTGGAGATCGGTGATCTTCGACCGCTTCATGGCGAGCCGCCACGCGGTCTTAATCGTCGTGAGGCGCTGCCCCGTCGCCTGATGCCCGAAGACGTACGCGTCGGCCTCGTGCTCTTCCCCATCGGCATCCACACGGCGCATCTCGATGATGGGACGTAGCCGCGCCGAGATCGGCACCGTGCGATCGCGACGTGTCTTCGTCTTGGCGGCTGGCAGTCGAATCTCTGGCTTCAGCTCGCGGAGGCTCACGTCACGCCACTGCAGCCCGAGCAATTCGCCGAGCCGGCGCAGGTCACGGAGATGGCTGGAGAAGTCGGCCACGGAAGCCCTCGCCGGGACCCGTGGCCGTACAACAGAAACGGCCGCTCGGAGTCCCGCAATGAACAGCCACGGATACCCGTGGTCTGTCGGTTGCTATGCTCCTGCGGCCGTCAGCGGCGAGGTGTCAGAGGCCCGAGGTCTCGAAGGGTCTCACTCGCGCGATGATGGCAGACAGATTGTCCGCCCCTCTAATTCGGAACTATGGCACAGGTTGTCTCCATCAGTCAAGCGGAGGTAGTGTCTCAGTTAGGATAGGCGGCCCGAGACTTTACCAAGACTCGTCCGACCAACAGATAAAAGGAGGCCATCGATGCACGAAAGCAAGGACAACCTGCCAGTTCTACTCGATGCACCCGGTGCGACCCTCCGCGCGGTTCGTGGGGGTGAGATGACGGTCGCCTATGCAAAGTGCGCCGCAGGCACAGATTTTACGCCGGTCCTCAAGGGTCTCACGGACGACATGTGCCAGTGCCCTCATTGGGGCTATGTTCTCAAGGGTGCGCTCCACCTGCGGTACACCGATGGCCGTGAGGAGACTGTTCGGGCTGGCGAGGTGTGGTACGCGGCACCAGGTCACACGGCGTGGTGCGACGAAGATACGGAATACATCGACGTCAACCCGTCGCAAGATTTCGCACACGTAATCGATCACATAAGGAAGCAGATGCCGTAGATGCAGGGCTGACGAACCTAGCGACGTCCGGGTCGCTGACGGCTGAGCACACCGCTCTCAACCAGACTGAGACACTGCCCAAGCGGATTGCCCCCGAGGCCCTGAGACGTGGCTCAGGGTGCGCGGCTCCCACTCGCGCGAGGAGCCGCGTGCTGCCCTCCTATAGCGTGCCAGTCGCGATTCGTTCCGCATGAAGCCCAAGCGGCGATTTCGCCTTTACGTGGACGAGGCCGGCACGCACGGGCCATGCGCCTTGGAAACCGCACCGGTTGGCGACTCGGTACCTTTGCCTGTTTGGCGTCGTCGTTGAACTCGGGGCGCCCTATCAGGCGATTGCCTCGGGACTGACGACGGTCCAGCAAATACTGCCCGGCTTCGACCCGTACAACCGGCATTCGTGGGCTGGCCACATCCGCGGACACGGGCGCGTCCTGTTGACCTAGAAATGGAAAAGGCCGGCTCCTGGCCGGCCCAACCACGACAGCCCATACGGGCTATCCCCCTCCGCGCTAGGCGGATTGCAAGTAGTGTTTGACGAAAGGCCGTTTACATGTCAACGCCTTTGTTAACCCCCGCCCGACTTGCAAACGACTTGCAAACTGGACCTCTAAAATGGTCGGGATGCCGGGATTCGAACCCGGGACCTCCTGCACCCCAAGCAGGCGCGCTAGCCAGGCTGCGCTACATCCCGATAGAGACACTTGCGCGGGCGAAAATCCCGCGGCCGCGACGCCTAGCCGGCGCGGCGCTTGGACTTGCCCGCTCGCTTCGCCGCTGCCGGCGCCGCGAGTACCAATTCCGACTCGGCTTCGGCGGACGACAGGATCTGCAGGATCCCCCGCAGGCCGTCGCGCACCGCGCGCACGCGATCGCGCGCGTGCTTGCCCAGCACTTCCTCGACCAGGACTCCGCTCGGCTCGTTCGACCCTGCGGTCTCGTCAAGCCGCCGTCGCGCACCGGCCAGCGTCAGGCCTTCGCCAAACACCAGCGACTTGATGCGCAGCACCATGTCGATATCCGACCGACGATACAGCCGCGGTCCTCCGCCCGAAGGCGGTTGTCCGAGCTGCGGAAATTCCGCTTCCCAGGACCGGAGCACGTAGGCCTGCACTTCAGCGACCTCGCACACCTCTGCGGCTTTGAAGAGATCCCGCTTGGGTGCTGCCATGGAGACGTATCCCAGCCGTCAGTATAGCATCGCCCCTGCCGGTTCTCCGCTCTCGGGCTCCCGGCCAGCTCACCCTTTCGCGTCCGCAGCCCCTTCCGACCGGCCACGGCCGCGGTGCTCGGACCGTCGCCGCACGTTCACCCGAATCGGGGTGCCGAAGAACCCGTACTCCTCGCGCAGCCGGTTCTCGAGGAATCGCTGATAGGAAAAGTGCAGCTTGGTGGCCACGTTCGTGAACAGCACAAAGGTGGGTGGGGCCACGCTGGTCTGTGCCGCGTAGAGCACGCGGACATTGCGATTGCCGGGACTGACCGGCGGGTGCGCGTTGGTGATCGCCTGGATGAAACGATTGAGCGCGCCGGTGGGCACGCGCGTGTTGCGCGCCTCGGCCACCTTCTCGATCGTCTCCAGGAGCTTCGGGGTGCGCTCGCCGGTCGCCGCCGAGATGTGGAGGATGGGGGCGAAGTCCAGGAACTTCAACTGGTGCCGCAGGTTCTCGTCGAAGATCTTGGCGCCGTCCTGGCCCTGATCCTTCATCAGGTCCCACTTGTTCGCCGCGATGATCACGCCCCGCCCGGCATCGACCGCCGCGCCGGCGATGGCGCCATCCTGGTCGGTGGGACCGGCAAGCGCGTCCATCACCAGCACCACGACGTCGGCCCGTTCGATGGCGCGCTTGGCCAGCATCACGCTCAGCGTCTCGACCTGGCCCGACTTCGACACCGCGCCCGGCCGGCGGATGCCCGCCGTGTCCACGATGCGGAACTGCTTGCGGTGCCACATCAGCAACGAGTCCACCGAGTCGCGCGTAGTGCCCGGCACCTCCGAGACGATCATCCGGTCCTCGCGCAGCAACCGGTTGACCAGCGACGACTTGCCGGCGTTCGGGCGCCCGACGATCGCCACCGCGGTTTCGCGGTGTTCGGGATCCTGGGTCACGCGCGGAGCGTTCGGCACGTGCGCGAGGATGGCTTCCATCAACTCGCCGACGCCGACGCCGTGCTCGGCGCTGATCTCCACAACCGCGTCGAAGCCGAGCCTGTACAGCTCGAGGGCTCCGTCGCGCGCGCGACGATCGTCCATCTTGTTGATGGCAAGGATGATCGGCGCGCCGCTCGAACGCGCGGCCGAGGCGATGTCCTGGTCGCCGGGCACCAACCCTTCCCGGCCGTCGGCGACCATCACCACGAGGTCGGCGTCCTGCAACGCTCGTCGTCCGCGCTCGACCACCAGGTGGTGCAGGGGATCCTTGCTGGCGCCGAACAATCCGCCGGTGTCGGTCAGCGTCAGGGAGCGGTCTTCCCAGGTGACCGGATACGTGATGATGTCGCGCGTGGTCCCGGCGATGGGCGCGACGATGGAGCGTCTGGTGCCGGTTAACCTGTTGAACAGGGTAGACTTACCGACATTCGGACGCCCCACGAAGACGACGGCGGGCGATGGCCTTTGTGACACTTAAGTCCTCCGATCTTACAGGTACAGAAGGACTTGCGGTTTGACACTCGTAAGTGCCACGGATTAAGATACTTACAGGGATCGAGGAGCACTCCAGGGAATGATCAAGGTCGACATCGTCAACGAAGTGTCGAAGGTCGCCGAGATTACCAAGGTCAAGGCTGAGCTGGCCGTGGACGCAGTCTTCGAGGCCATGCGACACTCGATGCAGCGCGGCGAACGTATTGAGCTGAGAGGCTTTGGCGTTTTTCAGGTGAAACCCCGAAAGCGCGGCATCGGCCGCAATCCCCGAACCGGCAAGGAAGTGCGCATTCCTCCGGGGCGCACCATCCGCTTCAAACCCGGCAAAGAGTTGCAGAACATCGGGTAATTTCCCGTGGCCTATCCGCCCGGATCCGAGTTCGACCGGATCCCTCCGCCAGATCCTTTCGCCTCCGGCTTCAACGAGCCGATCCCCGTGTACGGGCCTCCCCCGCCGCCGCGCGATCGGTTGTGGGTGCACGTCCTGCTCCTGCTGCTGACCATCGCCTCCACCACGTTCGTTGGCGGCTGTCACTACCTGAGCTTCGATCAGGCGTTCGACACCGTGCCGCCCATGAACGACGTGGATGGCCGCTCGTTCATCCTGAACATCTTCTCGCAGCCGTCGTTCTACCTGAACGGGCTCTGGTACAGCCTCACCGTCCTCGGCATCCTCGGCTGCCACGAGATGGGCCACTACGTCGCCTGCCTCCGCTACGGCGTCGACGCCACGCGTCCCTACTTTCTTCCCGCGCCGCTCCCGCTCACCGGCACGCTCGGGGCGTTCATCCGCATCCGCTCGCGCATCCCCTCGAAGGTCGCGCTCTTCGACATCGGCATTGCCGGCCCGATCGCCGGATTCGTCGTCGCCGTGCCGGCGCTGTTCATCGGCCTGGCGCTGTCTGACGTGGTGCGCCTGCCCGAGGACCAGAGCCAGTTGATGTCGCTCGGCGAGCCGCTGCTGTTCCGCTTCGCCTCGTGGCTGGTGTTCGGCACCGTGGACGATGGCTACTCGATCAACATGCATCCGATGGCGTTCGCGGCCTGGTTCGGGCTGCTCGCCACGGCGCTCAACCTGTTCCCCATCGCGCAGCTGGACGGCGGGCACATCAGCTATGCGGTGCTGGGCCACCGCTCGCTGTGGATCACGCTGACGATGGTCGTCGTGGCGATCGGCCTGACGTTCCTCTCATCGAGCTGGATTGCCTGGACGGTGATGCTCGTGGTGATGCTCGTCGTGGTGGGGCCACGCCACCCACCGACGATGGACGATTACACGCCGCTCGATTCCACTCGCCTGTGGCTGGCGCTCTTCGCGCTGGTGATGCTGATCGTCTGCTTCACGCCCGCGCCGATCGAGCCGTTCGTCACTGGACAGTAACAAGCAGGGAGTCAGGGGGCGGGGATCAGGGATCACGAACGCCCCGCTGCAGGCCGCCTGCCGTCCAAGCTAGAGCATCGTGATCGGATCCACGTCCACCGAGGCGCGCCGCGCCAGGTTGGGCGCCGCCTCCAGCGCGGAGCGCAGCGCCTCGCGCATCGAGGCACGGCTCGTGCCCTTGAGGAAGAACTGGGCGCGGTGCTCGCCGCGCAGCCTGGTCAGCGGCGCCGGCGCCGGCCCGAGCACCACGAAGCCCCTTCGACCCGTGCTGCGGACCCGATTGGCCAGTTCGGTGGCCGCCGCCATGGCCTCTTCGAACACTTTGCCGCGCACGATGACGTTGACCATCGCGATATGCGGCGGATAGCGCATCGCTTCGCGAAACGCGGTCTCCTTGTCGAAGAACGCGCGATAGTCCTGCGTCCTCGCGAGCTGGATGCTGTAGTGCGTCGGGAACAGCGTCTGGATGACCGCCTCTCCCGCCCGCTCGCCCCGACCCGCGCGACCGCTCACCTGGGTCAGCAGCTGAAAGGTTCGCTCCGCCGCGCGGAAGTCCGCGAGCCCGAGGCCGACGTCGGCCGAGATCACCCCGACCAGCGTGACGTTCGGGAAGTCGTGGCCTTTCGCGATCATCTGCGTCCCGACCAGCACGTCGATCTCGCGGCGCGCGAACCGCTCCAGCACATCCACCAGGCTGCCGCGCTTTCGCACGGTATCGCGATCGACGCGCGCCACCCGCGCCTCGGGAAAGCTGGCGCGGATCTCCGACTCGACACGCTCGGTGCCGAACCCGACGTGTTCCAGGTACGGCGCCGCGCATTGCGGGCAAGTCGTCGGGATCGCGCGGAAGTAGTTGCAGTAGTGGCAGCGCGCGCGCCAGCCGCGGCGGTCGTCGGCGCTGCCCTTGCCGTGATGCCCGCGGGCGTGCACGGTGAGCGAGACGCTGCAGTTGGGGCACTCGAAGGTGTGACCACACTGCCGGCAGAACACTGCCGTCGCAAAGCCCCGGCGGTTCAGCAGGATGACCGCCTGCTCCCCAGCGGTCAGCCGCTGCCCCAGTCCCTCCACTCAGCGTGCGGCTGAGCACGACGTCCGGTGACGTCTCCGCCATCTCTTCGCGCATGTTGACGATGCGCACGTCGGCCAGCGGGCGATCGAGCACGCGGCGATCGAGCGCGACCAACCCGTAACGCCCGCCGCGGGCGTTCGCGTACGACTCCATCGACGGCGTGGCGGAACCGAGCACCACCAGCGCATCGTTGTACTTGCCGCGCATCACCGCGACGTCCCGCCCGTTGTAGCGCGGCGTTTCGTCCTGCTTGTACGAGGTGTCGTGCTCTTCGTCCACGATGATCAGCCCGGGACGGACGAGCGGCGCGAATACCGCCGAGCGCGTGCCGACCACGACGTCCACGTCCCCGCGCCGGATCCGATGCCACTGATCGTGGCGTTCGCCGTCGGACAGGCCGCTGTGCTGAATCGCCACGCCCGCGCCGAATCGCGCGCGGAACAGCGCCGCGACCTGAGGGGTCAGTGCGATCTCAGGCACCAGCACCAGCACGCCGCGGCCACGCGCGCGCACCCGCTCCGCCAGCCGCAGGTACAGCTCGGTCTTGCCGCTGCCGGTCACGCCGTGCAGCAGCACGGTGCGGAATGTGCCGGCGTCCGCCAGCGGCGCCAGTTCCACGAACGCGGCCTGCTGCTCTTCGGTCAGCGCCCGCGCCGATTCGTCGTGCGGCCCTTCGCGTGCCGTGTGACGGCCGTCCACGAATGGATCGCGATCGACGCGCGCGTTCCCGGTCGTGACCAGGCCCATCGTCTTCAGGCGCAGCAGCGCCGACGAAGGAATCCCCCGCTCGGTCAGTTCCGGCGCCGGCATGCCGGTTGGCCGGCCCGCCAGCAGTTGCAGGGCCTCGCGTTGACGGCCGCCGAGCCGGGGCAGGTCGGCATCCGCGGCATCCACGCACCGAGGGGCAGTCAACCGGTCCACGACGTCGAGCCCCTGCGCGGTGATCGTCACCATCCGCACGGTCTTGAAGGCGTCAACGCGCGAGGTCAACCCATGCGGCGGCAAGGCGGCGGCGAGCGCCGCACCACGGCCGGCGATGTAGTAGTCGGACACCCAGGACGTCAGCTCGACGACGTCGGCGGGCACGAACGACTCGTGGTCCAGGACCTCGATGATGTCGCGCACGTCGATCGAGGGATCGAGCGGAAGCGCCGGGCCCAGCACCAGTCCCGTGAGGCGGCGCGACCCGAGGGGGACGACCACGCGCGCGCCAACGGGCGGGACCGCGAGCGCGTCGGGCACGTGATAGGTGAGCAGCCCGAGCGCGGGCACCGGGACCGCGACGGAAACCAGCCGGCTGGACACGGGCGCCTACGGCCGCTGGTCGGCGACGAGCAAGGCGCGGACCTTCTTCATGTCCTCCCAGACCTCGCGCTTGGCGGGCGGGTTGCGAAGCAGGTACGCAGGGTGGAACGTGGGAATCAGAGTCGCGCCGTGAAACTCGAACTCGCGTCCGCGCAGTTTGGTGATCGGCTCCGTGCTGCGCAGCAGGCACTGCGCCGCGAACTTGCCGAGCGCGACGATTACACGCGGGCGGATTATTTCGATCTGACGGAACAGGAACGGCTCGCACGCCGCCACCTCGTCCGGCTCGGGATTGCGATTGCCCGGTGGGCGGCACTTGATCACGTTGGCGATGTACACCTGCTCGCGCGTGAGGCTGATGGCTTCGATGATCTTCGTCAGCAGCTGCCCGGCGCGGCCCACGAACGGCTCACCCTTCTTGTCTTCGTCTTCGCCCGGCGCCTCGCCCACGAACATCAAGCGCGCCTTCGGATGTCCTACGCCGAACACGACCTGGCTTCGCCCCAGCTCGCACAGCTTGCAGCGCACGCACTGCGGTCCGATTTCAATCCGCAGGGCGGCGAGCGCCTCCTCGGCAGAGAGCGCTGGAACGTCTGTCTTCATGGATGCCTGAACCGTCTCGGCCAGGAGCACGCCATCGGCGGTCGGCTCGTCGATTGACGTCTGTCCGGAAATACCGTCGGCCTCACCGGGCGTCGCGTCCGCCCGGCGCCGCCAGGCGGGATCGCGGCTGACGCCGGCCACGCCCAGGTCGGCAAAATACTTCAGGTGCTCCGCGAGTTCCTTGGACATGCGCTTATCGGACTGCCGGCTGGGGGTTCTGCCGGGCCAGCAGCGGCTCGACGCGATCGAGAATGCGGGCGGCGACGGCATCCTTCGACTGCAGCGGCACGTCCTCGGCCTGGTCTGCCGACACGATCGTCACGGCGTTGCTGTCGGCCTCGAAGCCGGCATCCGTGCGCGACACGTCGTTGGCGACGATGAGGTCGGCCTTCTTTCTGGACAGCTTGCCTCGCGCGTGGGCGATGACGTCGTGGGTTTCCGCGGCGAAGCCAACGAGCACCGGCCGTCCCTCGGCCCGCGACGGCAGCGCGCCGACATCGGCGAGGATGTCCCGCGTGCGCGACAACGACAACGTGAGCGGCCCCTCGGACTTGGCAATCTTCTGCGGCGCCGCGTCCAGCGTGTAGTCGGCCACCGCGGCGGCCATGATCACCACGTCCTGTTCGGCCACGCGCGACATCACCGCCTGGTGCATCTCGCCGGCGCTGCGCACGCGCACGACTTCGGCCGCCGGCGGCGTGTCGATCGACGTCGGGCCGATCACCAGTGTCACCGCGGCCCCGCGCCGCAGCGCCTCTGACGCCAGCGCCACGCCCATGCGGCCGCTCGCCCGGTTGCCGATGAACCGCACGGGATCGATGTTCTCGTAGGTCGGTCCGGCCGTCACCAGCACTCGCCGGCCGGTCAGCGTCGTCATCCTGGGCTGCAGCACGTGCTGCACGTAGGCAACCACGTCCTGCGGTTCGGCAAGGCGTCCCCTGCCTATCCAGCCGCACGCCAGGTAGCCGGAGCCCGGCTCGACGACCCGAACTCCTCGACTCTGGAGGAGCCGGAGGTTCTCGACCACCGCCGGGTGCGCGAACATGTTGCTGTTCATCGCCGGCGCAACGACCACCGGCGCCGTGGTCGCGAGGTACATCGAGGTGAGGAAGTCGTCGGCGATGCCGTGCGCGAACTTGCCGAGCGTGTTGGCGGTGACCGGCGCGACCAGCAGAAGGTCGATGCTCGAGGCGATGGCGATGTGCTCGATCTCGGCGTTGGTCCCGGGCTTCCACAGGTCGGTGATCACCTCGCGACGCGTGATCGCCTCGAACGTCAACGGCTGGACGAACCGCCGCGCCGACCGCGTCATGATCGCGACGACCTCGTGCCCCTGCTGCTGCAGGCCGCGCGCGATCTCCACCGCCTTGTAGGCTCCGATGCCGCCGGTGACGCCGAGTGCGATGAGGGCCATGGTGAAAGGTTCCGGGCGCGAGCCCTAGAAGCGAAACGTCCTGATGATCTCTTCGGCGACGCCGCGCATGCGGTGCACCCGCGAGCGCTCGGCGGCGATGATCTCCTGCAGCCGCACCACCGTGGGCTCCAGCCGATCGTTGACGACCACGTAGTCGTAGTCCTTGTAGCTCGCCGCCTCGGCGCGCGCGGTGTTGAGGCGGCGCTGCATCTGCTCTTCGGTATCCTTGCTGCGCCCGCGCAGGCGCCGCTCCAGCACGTCGAACGATGGCGGCAGCACGAAGATCGCCGTGTGGTCCATGCCGTGCGCTTTCACCTGCCGGGCCCCCTGGACGTCGATCACCAGCACCACGTCCTGTCCCTCGGTGACCATGGCCTCGGTGTCGTGCGCGGAGGTCCCGTAGAAGTTGCCGAACACGTCGGCCCACTCGAGGAAGGCCCGTTCGTCGATCATCTGCTGGAACTCGGGACGGCTGATGAAATTATAGTCGACGCCGTCGGCCTCCCCGGCCCGTGCCGGGCGCGAGGTGTACGACCGCGACTTGCGAAGGTTCGGCAGGACCTGCACCAGATGTTCGACGAGCGTCGTCTTGCCCGCGCCGGAGGGTGCGGACACGACGAAGAGCAGCCCGCGCGTGCTACTCAACATTCTGGACCTGCTCCCGCATCCGCTCGAGCTCGGCCTTGGCCTGGATGATGAGTTCGGACACCTGCAGGCCGTCAGCCTTCGAGCCGATGGTGTTGACCTCGCGGTTCATCTCCTGCAGCAGGAAATCGAGCTTCCGCCCGCAGGGCTCCGGTCCTTCGGTCAACGCCTCCCAGTGCGCCAGATGGCCGCGGAACCGGGTCACTTCTTCGGTGATGTCGGAGCGCTGCGCCACCCGCACCACTTCCTGCGACAGCGCCGACTGGTCCACCGGCAGCGCTGCGCTCAACTCCCGGGCGCGCTCGAGGAGCCGGGTCTCCAGATCGATGCGGCCGGTGTCGGCCGCGCGCACGACGGCGTCAACGAACACGGCGAGCGCATCGCGCCGGGCCGTGAGATCTACGCGCAGGTGGTCTCCCTCCCGCGACCGCATCGCCGACAGCTGCGTCAGCGCGCCATCCACGGCCGCCTCCACCATCGCCGCCAGCGGCGCGGGCGTCTCGGTGCCCTCGGGCAGGCGCTCGCGAATCGTCAGCGCCTGCGGCAGGCGCAGCAGGTCGCCTGCCGTCAGTCCGCCTTCGATGATCCCCTCAGCCCGCGCCTGCGACATCGCCGCCGACAGCGCCTCGACGAATGGGCCGTTCAACTCCACGTCGGGCGGCGGCACCTGCCGCATGTGCAGCGAGATGCTCACCTCGACCCGGCCGCGCGACAAGCGCGTCTGCACCAGCGCCCGCACCCGGGGTTCGAGATCGGACAGCGGTGACGGCAGCCGCAGTTGCAGATCGAGAAACCGATGGTTCACCGAGCGGACGGTGACGCCGACGGCGGCCGTCTCGTCGTCTCGGGTGAGGGAAGCGAAGCCGGTCATGCTGTTGATCATGGGTCACACTGCGGGTTCGGCGCGCCCGACGGTGGGTCGCCGCGTCTCCGGCCGGTCGTCGACTAACTGCAGCTGGTGCAGGCGGGCGTAGGCGCCGCCAGGACGGGTGACGAGCTCGTCGTGCCGGCCAATCTCGACGATGCGCCCGCGCTCGAGGACGATGATGGCGTCGGCCCGCCGCACGGTGGACAGCCGGTGGGCAATCACGAACGAGGTGCGATTGAGAAGCAGCGTTGCCAGCGCGTCCTGCACCAGCCGCTCGGACTCGGTGTCGAGCGCCGAGGTCGCCTCGTCGAGGATCAGGATCGGCGAGTTCTTGAGCAGTGCGCGGGCGATGGCCAGGCGCTGGCGCTGCCCGCCGGACAACCGCTGCCCGCGTTCGCCGATCTTCGTCTTGTAGCCGTCGGGCATCGCCGCGATGAAGTCGTGAGCGTGGGCGGCGCGCGCCGCGGCCTCGATCGCCTCCTGGCTGGCGCCGGGCACGCCAAAGGCGATGTTGGCGGCGATCGAATCATCGAACAGCACGGTGTCCTGCGTCACCATGCCGATCTGGGCGCGCAGCGACGCGAGCGCCACGCTCCGGATGTCCTGCCCGTCGATCGCAATCCGACCGCCGGTCACGTCGTAGAAGCGCGGCAACAGATTCATCAACGTCGTCTTGCCGGCGCCGCTCCGCCCGACGACGGCGACCATCTGGCCAGCCTTGACGTTGAAGGTGACCCCGCGCAAGGCGTGACGTCCCTGGCCGTCCTCGTATCCGAATGCCACGTCCTCGAAGGCGATGGTGCCGCTGAACGGCGCCAGTGCCGGCGCGCCCGGCCGGTCCTGCACTTCGGTGTGGGTATCGAGCAGTTCGAAGATGCGCTCCGACGCGGCGACCGCCTGCTGCAGGTTCGCGTTGACGCGGCTCAACTTCTTGATCGGCCCGTACATCATCAGCAGGGCGGCCACGAACAGCGTGAACTCCCCCGCCGTCAGCCGGCCGCTTGAAATCTCGCGCGTCCCGTACCACAGCGCGCCGGCGATGGCGACGCCGCCCAGCAGCTCCATCAGCGGCGGCAGGATCGACAGGACGCGCGTCACCTTCATGTTCGAGCGGTACAGCGACCGCGCCGCGCCGTCGAACTTGCTGGCCTCGCGCGCCTCGGCGCCGAACGCCTTCACGATCCGATGGCCAGCGAAGGCTTCGCCCGCGACGTGCGACATGTACTCCTGCGCCTCCTGGCTCCAGCGAGTCACGGTGCGGACCCGCTTGCCCAGCCGCACCAGCGGATAGACCACGAGCGGCGCCGCCGTCATGCAGACGAGCGCCAGCTTGGCGTCGTAGTAGAAGAGCAAGCTGGCATAGCCGACGAGCGCCAGCGACTCGCGGGCGAGATCACCGACGGTTTCGGCAACCGCCCGCTGCACCTGCCCGACGTCGTTGTTGATGCGCGAGAGCAACTGCCCGGTGGTGCGCGTGGCGAAGAACGCCGCTGACTGGTTCAGCAGATGGCGGAAGAGGTCGCCCCGGATCTGCCGGACGACACGCTGGCCGATGTCGTCCATCAAGTAGCTGGAGAAATAGGCGCCCAGTCCCTTGAAGAAGTAAGCGATGAGCAGCGCCGTGACGACGAAACCCAGCCGGTCTTGCGACGGCAGCACATCGTCGACGATCGGCTTGATCAGCCAGGCGAGCGCGGCTGATGCGGCGCCGTACACCACCATCGCCAGCACCGCGCCGGCAATGAGCCCCCGATGGGCCCGAGCGTAGCGGAGCAGCCGCAGGAAAGCGTCCATCAGTCGTGCCGGGAGGGCTGGTCCTCGTAACCCCGCGGGTGCGATGCGTGCCAGCGCCAGGCGTGCTGCACAATCGTGTCGAGGTCGGCGTACCGCGGTTGCCAGCCCAGGGCGTCCTGGATCTTGTGGCTGGAGGCGTAGAGCGCGGACGGATCGCCGGGACGGCGAGCCGCGGACTCCCACCGCACGGGAGCGCCGACCGCACGGGACACGGCGTCGATGACCGACCGCACCGAGTGCGGCGTGCCGGTGCCGACGTTGTAGATCGCAGACGAGGTCCCGGCGTCGAGCGCGGCCAGGGCACGAACGTGCGCGTCGGCCAGATCGCAGACGTGGATGTAGTCCCGCAGACAGGTGCCGTCCGCCGTCGGGTAGTCCTCGCCGAACACCTTCAACGCCGGCCCGCCCGTCGCCGCGATGATGGCGCGCGGAATCAGGTGAATCTCGTCGGCGTGGTCTTCGCCGATGGTTCCGTCGGGCTGGGCGCCGGCGGCGTTGAAATAGCGCAACGCCGTCCAGCGGATGCCGTGAGCACGCTCGATGTGCGGCAGCGCCCGCTCGATGGCCAGCTTGGTCTCGCCGTAGGCGTTGATCGGCCGGGGGTCGAGCGTCTCATCCATCGGCACGCGCAGCGGTTCGCCGTAGACGGCACATGTGGACGAGAACACGAACCGCGTCACGCCGGTCTGGCGCATGGCCTCGAGCACCGACAGGGTCCCGGCGACGTTGTTGTGGTAGTAGCCGAGAGGGTTCCCGACCGAGGCGCCGACGTCGAGCCAGGCGGCAAAGTGCATCACCGCGTCGATCCGATGGTCCGCCAGCGCGCGCGCCACCAGCGCTGTGTCGTGCATGTTGGCCTGCACGAGCGGCACCGACGCCGGAAGCGCCGCTGCGTGGCCGGCGGACAGGTCGTCGAGCACCACCACGGCATGACCGGCGTCCACCAGGGCCCGGACCGCGTGGCTGCCGATGTAGCCCGCCCCACCGGAAACGAGAACTCGGGACACCCCCTACCTCCCGATCGAATAGTAGGTGAAGCCCTGTGCCTTCATCTGCTCTTTCTCGTAGATGTTGCGGCCGTCGAACACCACCGGGGTGCGGAGAAGCTTCCGCATCTTGGTGAAGTCGGGCTCCCGGAACTCGTGCCATTCGGTGACGACCACGAGCGCGTCGGCGCCCTTCAGCGCGTCATAGCCCTTGGTCGCCAGGCTGATCTTCGAGCCGAAGATGCCCTTGGCCACCTTCATCGCCTCGGGATCGTAGGCCTGCACCTTGGCGCCCTTGTCGAGCAGCGCCTGGATGATCGGCACGGCCGGCGCCTCGCGCATGTCGTCGGTCTTCGGCTTGAAGGCCAAACCCCAGACCGCGATGGTCTTGCCTTTGAGCTGGCCGCCGAAGTGCGCGTCGATCTTCTTCACCAGCACGCGCTTCTGCAGCTCGTTGACCGACTCGACCGCCTTCAAAATCTTGAAGTCGTACTTCTTGTCCGACGAGAAGCGGACCAGCGCCTTGACGTCCTTGGGGAAGCAGCTGCCGCCGTAGCCCACGCCGGGGAACAGGAACGACGAGCCGATGCGCCGGTCGGAGCCCACCGCCTGCCGCACGTGGTCCACGTCCGCGCCGAACACATCGCACACGTTGGCGACTTCGTTCATGAACGAGATCTTGGTGGCCAGCAGGGCGTTCGAGGCGTACTTGGACAGTTCGGCGCTGGCGCAATCCATCACCATGATCGGGGCGCCCGTCCGGGTGAACGGCTTGTGCAGCGCGACCATGAGTTCGGCGCCGCGGGGATCTTCCGCGCCAATGACAACGCGATCCGGTTTCATGAAGTCGTCCACCGCCGCGCCCTGCTTCAGGAACTCGGGGTTGCTGACCACACTGAAGGGGTGGGTGGTCTCGCGGCGCACGATCTCGCGCACCCGCTCGGCGGTGCCCACCGGCACGGTGCTCTTGTTGACGATGACCCGGTAGCCGTCCATGGCCTTGGCGACGTCGCGCGCCACGCCGAGCACGTGCTGAAGATCGGCGGAGCCGTCCTCGCCCTGCGGGGTGCCAACGGCGATGAAGATGATCTGGGAAGCCTTGACCGCCTTGGGCAGCTGGGTGGTGAACGTGAGGCGTCCTTCGGACTTGTTGCGCTTGACGATCTCCTCGAGTCCCGGTTCGAAGATGGGAATGTGGCCCCGCTTCAGCAGCCGGACCTTCGCCTCGTCCTTGTCCACGCAGATGACGTCATTACCAGACTCGGCCAGGCAGGCGCCGACCACGAGTCCCACATATCCCGTTCCAACCACAGCAATCTTCATGCGACTCTCGCCTCTCCGCTGTACACCCGCCCCGGCAGGCGCGCCAAAAGGACGAGGGTATCACCGCCCGATAAAGCCTGTCAACATACTGAACCACAAGGACTTGCAGTTTTCGTGCTACGCTCCCAGCCGTGCGCGTTCTCGTCGACTACCGCCCAGCGCTCAAGGAGCGAACCGGTGTGGGCGAGTATGTCCACGAACTGGTGAAGGCGCTGCTGCGAACCGGAGGTTCGGACGAGCTGGCGCTCTTCACCTCCTCTTGGAAGGACCGTCCTTCGCCTGACGCCGCCCGGGAACTGCCAGGCGCCCGGGTGATCGATCGCAAGGTGCCGGGCCGCCTGCTCACAATGGCGTGGAATCGCATGGCCTGGCCGCCGGTCGAGTGGCTGGCCGGACGATTCGACGTGGTGCACGCAGCAACTCCCGTGGCCATCCCCAGCCGGTCGGCGGCGGTGGTGCTCACCATTCACGATCTCCACTTCCTCAGACACCCGGAACGCATGGCGGCCGAAATGCGCCGCGACTTTCCGAACCTGGTCCGTGCACACGCGAAGCGCGCACCGGCCATTGTCGTGTCGTCCGCCTACACAGCCGCGGACGTCCACCGGACGCTGAGCGTCCCGGCCGAGCGCATCCACCTGTGCCCTCCCGGGGCTCCGGCGTGGGCGGACGCCGTGCGCGAGCGACGAGGCCGCGAGCCGCGCGAGCACATCCTGTTCCTGGGTACGCTCGATCCACGCAAGAACATCGGCGTGCTGCTGGCGGCCTACCGTCAACTTCGAGCGCGCATACCCGGGGCTCCGCGTCTGGTGCTGGCGGGTGGCGTGCCGGCGAGCGCCGCGGCCTTGCAGTCCGACGCCGCTGCACCGGATCTCGCCGGCCATGTCGAGCTGACCGGTTACGTATCGCAGGCGCGCCGGATGGATCTGTTTGCGCGGGCGCACCTGCTCGTGCTGCCGTCGCTCGACGAAGGCTTTGGCCTGCCCGTGCTCGAAGCCATGGCGAGCGGTGTGCCGGTAGTGGTGTCGTCCGGTGGATCGCTGCCTGAAGTCGCGGGCGACGCCGCCACGCCGGTTGCGCCAGGCGACGTGGATGGCTTTGAGGCGGCCATGGCCGCGACTGCTCGAGCCCGACGTCGCGCAAGACGCGACCTTCCGCGGCCTGGCGCGCGCCGCCAGCTTCAGCTGGGACACTTGCGCCAGCCACGTTCGCACCGCCTACGCGGCTGCGGTGGAGCATCGTCCATGAAGATTGCCGTGGACGCGCGAGAGCTCTGCGGAAAGCCGACCGGCGTGGGACGGTATCTGGGCGAGTTGCTGACCGAGTGGAGCGCGTCGGCGGATGCGCGTCGTCACGAGTGGACGCTGTATGCGCCGGTGATGCCGGCGGTTCCTCGCGGCGTTCGCCGGGCAGGTCCGGTTGCTTCCGGGCTCGGGCGGAACGGTGTGGGAACAATGGACGCTGTCGCGCGCCCTCTCCACCGACCGTCCCGACGTGCTGTTCGCACCGGGCTACTCGGCGCCGCTGACGGCCCCCTGCCCCACGGCCGTGGCCATCCACGATGTGTCGTTCGCGGCCCACCCCGAGTGGTTTTCTGCTCGCGAAGGGCTGAGGCGCCGCACGATCACGGCGTGGAGCGCCCGCCGGGCGCGGCTGATCCTGACGATCTCCGAATTCTCGAAGCGCGAGATCGTGGCTCGCCTGGGGCAGCCGCCCGGCCGCGTCCGGGTGATCTACCTCGGCACGCGGATCGACAGGACCGAGACGAGCCAGCCGCGCGATCCGATGGTGCTCTACGTCGGTTCGATCTTCCCGCGCCGGCACGTCGATCTGCTGGTCGATGCGTTTGCCACCATCGTGGCGCCGCGGTTTCCTCGCGCTCAACTCGAGATCGTCGGCGAGAACCGGATGCCCGCTCACGCGCCGCTGACACATGGCCTCGAACGTGCCCCTGCCGACGTGCAGGCTCGCGTCCGGTTCCGTTCGTACGTGGACGAAGCCACGCTCGATGACCTCTATCGCCGCGCCTCGGTCTTTGCCTTCCTGTCGGAGTACGAGGGCTTTGGCCTGACGCCGCTCGAAGCCATGGCGCACGGCGCGGCGCCGGTCGTCCTGGACACGCCCGTGGCGCGCGAGATCTACGGCCCGGCAGCGCGTTATGTGGCGCTTGGCCCCGACGCGCGCGACACGCTTGGCCGCACGATCTCGGATCTCCTTGGTGTCCCCGCGGAACGCGCGGCCCTGGTTGGCGAGGCGCCGGCGGTGCTGTCGCGTTACGATTGGTCGCGGACGGCCGCCGACACCCTGGCCGCTCTCGAGGACGCCGCCGGTGCCCGATAACTTCCCCACCCTCGCGATCATCATCGTGACCTACAACTCACGCGAGGAGATTGGCGACTGTCTGACGTCGGTCATCGGGCACACCGAGCCCTATCCGACGCACGTGACGGTGGTGGACAACCAGTCGAGCGACGGGACACTGGCCTTCATCCGCGAGCGCTGGCCGGCCGTGCGGACGATCGAAGCCGGCGGCAACCTCGGTTTCGCGCGCGCCAACAACCTGGGCATCGCCGCGACCACTGGCGAGTACGTGCTGCTGCTGAACCCGGACACCAAGGCCCCGCCCGGTGCCCTGCAGGCTCTCGTGCGCGGCCTGGCTAGTCGCCCGGACGCCGCGATCGCGGGGCCTCGGCTGATGAACGAACGCCACATCGCTGAGCTGTCGTTCGGTCCGCCGATCAGCCCCTGGGGCGAACTGAAGCAGAAGACGCTGCTCGCGCTCTACCAACGCCGGTTCGGTCAAATCGTGCGCTACGTGGAGCGCCGCAGCCGGGAAGCCGGCGAGCGGGCCTGGGTGAGCGGCGCGTGCCTGCTGATCCGGCGCAGCGATCTCGAGGCCGTCGGCGGGCTCGACGAACGATTCTTCATGTACACCGAGGACGTGGACCTCTGCACCTCGGTGCGCGCCCGCGGGCGCAAGGTGCTGTTCGTGCCGGAAGCGGAGATCCTGCACCTGCGCGGACGATCGGCTGGACGAAACCCCGAGACCGAGCGGCTCCGCCGGCTGAGCCACCTGGCGTTCTACGAAAAACACCTGCCCCGGTGGGTGGGCCTGCTGCGCCTGTATCTGCGCGTGACCGGGAAGGCCGCCCATGCCTGAGCGCACACGACGCCGCCGGGTCGCGATCGACGCGCGCAAGCTGCGCGATTTCGGCATCGGCACCTACATCCGCAACATCCTGGTGGAATTGCACAAGCTCGACACCACCACCGAGTATGTGGTGCTGGCACGCTCGCGCGACCTCGAGGTGACGCGCGCGCTGGCCCCCAACTTCCGCCATGTCGCGGAGGACGCGGAGCCGTACTCGATCGGCGAGCAGTTCCGGATTCCGTGGCGGTTGGCGCGCGAGCGCGTGGATCTCGTGCACGAGCCGCATTACGTGCTGCCGCCGGTCACCCGGTGCCACTCGGTGGTCACCATCCACGACTGCATCCACTTGATGTTTCCGCAGTACCTGCCCAATCGGCTCGGCTACGTCTACGCGCGTAGCTCGATGTGGACCGCCACGCGGCAGGCCGATCGCATCCTCACCGTCTCCGAGGCGTCGAAGCGCGACATCCTGCGCTTCTTCCACGTGCCTCAGGAGAAGGTGCAGGTGGTCTACAACGCCATCGACGAACGCTTCCTGACGCCGCCCGATGAAGCGACCACCGATCGCGTGCGCCAGCGCTATCAACTGGATCACCCGTTCGTCCTGTATGTGGGCAACATCAAGCCGCACAAGAACATCGAGCGGCTGATCGACGCCTTCGGCCGGGCGCGGCGCGACGGCCCGCAGGGCCTCAAGCTGGTGGTGATCGGCGACGACATCTCGCGCTACCCGTCGCTGCGCCAGATGGTGCATCGCCACAAACTCGACAAGTTCGTCCGGTTCCTGGGGTTTCAGCCGCAGGAAACGCTCGCGTCGTTCTATCGCCTGGCCGGCGTCTTCGTCTTTCCGTCGTTGTACGAAGGCTTCGGGCTGCCGCCGCTCGAGGCCATGGCCTGCGGCACCCCGGTGGTCACCTCGAACGTGTCGTCGCTGCCGGAGGTGGCCGGCGATGCCGCGCTGCTGGTGGATCCGTACAACGTGGAAGCCATTGCAGAGGCGATCCGCCAGGCGCTTGGGGATCCGGCGCTGCGGGCCGGGATGATCGCCCGCGGCCTGGCACGGGCCCGGCAGTTCTCGTGGGCCGAATCGGTCGGCCAGATTCACACCGTCTATCAGGAGGTCCTCGACCGGTGCGTATCGCGCTCGTCCACGACTGGCTGACCGGGATGCGCGGCGGCGAGAAAGTTCTCGACGCCCTGTGCGACGTGTTCCCCGCCGCGGACCTGTTCACGATGGTCCAGGTACCGGGCACCACGTCCGCCAAGATCGAGCGCCGCCGGGTCTCGCGATCGCCGGTGCAGTGGCTGCCGGCGGCCGGGCGGCTGTACCGGCAGTACCTGCCGCTGTTCCCGTTTGCCGTCGAACAGTTCGACCTCGACGGCTACGACCTCGTCATCAGCACCAGCCACTGTGCCGCCAAGTCGGTGGTCGTGCCCGGTCGCGCCCGGCACCTGTGCTACTGCCTCACGCCCATGCGTTATGCGTGGGACCAGTTCGACGCCTATTTCGGACCGGAAAGGATTGGCGCCCGCCGCAGCGCGGCGCTGCGCCCGATTCTGGCCTGGCTGGCCCGCTGGGATCGCGACACGGCACACCGCGTGCACCGCTATCTAGCTATTTCTCAATATGTTGCGCGGAGGATCGGGAGTTACTATAATCGTGAGTCGACCATCGTGTATCCACCGGTCGATACCGAATTCTTTACGCCCGAACGGGTTCCCGTCAGCCCCCGATTTCTGATCGTGTCCGCACTCGTACCTTACAAACGCGTGGACTTCGCGATGATCGCCGCCCGCCGTGCCGGCGTGGCGCTGACCGTCGTCGGCGATGGCCCCGAGCGCGCGGCACTCGACGCGCTGGCCGGAGGTTCGGTCGAGGTCGTGGGCCGCAAATCCGACGCCGAGATCCGGGAGCTGTATCGCAGCTCGATCGCCACCGTGCTGCCCGGCGAAGAGGACTTCGGGATCGTGCCCGTGGAGGCCCAGGCCTGCGGGCGGCCCGTGGTGGCGCTGGCCCGCGGCGGCGCGCTCGATACCGTCATCCCCGGCGTGACCGGCATTCTTGTCAACGACCTCTCGGTCGAGGCCCTCGAGGACGGCTTCCGGGCGACGCTGAGCCACGAGTGGGACAGCGCCGCCATTCGCGCGCATGCCGAGCGGTTCTCGCTCGACTCCTTCCGGCATGGCATCGCCAGGGCCGCCGACGAACTGATGGCCGCGCCGCCTGACCAGTCATGGTGAGGCGGCACAACCGGCTCCTCGTCGCGTTCCACATCGCCACCGATGCCCTGCTCGGCATGCTGGCGTTCCTGCTGGCCTACGTCATCCGGTTCGACTCGGGCCTGATTCCGGTCACCCGCGGCCTGCCCCCGCTCGAGCAGTACCTCAACGTCCTGCCGTTCATCGCGGTCATCGTGCCGGCGGGCTTCCACCTGCAGGGCCTCTATCGCCTGCGACGCGGACGCTCGCGCATCGACGACTTCTTCAACGTCCTCGTCGGCAGCATCTTCGCCGTCGTCCTCGGCGTGGTCGGCACGCTGTACCTTCCAGGCCTATTACGTCCCGGACGAACTGAAGAACCGTGGCGTTTACGAGGTCTCACAGCTCGTCTGGGGGCTGTTCCTCATCTGCAACATCGGGCTCGGCTACCTGTCGCGCAAGTTCATCCGCGAGGCATTGGAACGCCGCTGGATCGCCGGCGTCGGCCTGCGCCGCGTCCTGATTGCCGGCACCGGCGATCTCGGCCGCATGGTGGCCGACAAGATCCTCGAGCATCGCGAACTTGGTTACCAGATCGTCGGCTTCGTGGACGATCGCGCCGGCGGCGACCACCTGGGCTACCGCGGGCTGCCGCTGCTTGGCGCGCTGACCGAGGCCGCCGACATCGCGACACGCGAGAAGGTGGACCACCTCTACGTGGCGCTGCCGCTCGAGGAACACCTGAAGCTGCTGGACCTGGTCGAATCGACCAGCCGCGAAGGCGTCGACGTCAAGGTCGTGCCCGACCTGCTGCAGTTCATCGCGCTCCGCGCGCGGCTCGAGGACCTGGACGGCGTTCCGGTCATCAACCTCAACGACATCCCGCTGCAGGGCATCAACGCCTTCGTCAAGCGCGCGCTCGACATCGCCGTCTCGTCGCTGGCGCTGAGCGTGATGCTGGTGCCCGGCCTGATCATCGCGTGGCTGATCAAGCGCGGCTCGCCCGGCCCCATCTTCTATCACCAGGAGCGGATGGGGCTCGACGGCAAGCAGTTCTCGGTCTACAAGTTCAGGACCATGCCGCTCGACGCCGAAGAACGCACCGGCCCGGTCTGGGCGGACGAGGAAGACACGCGGGCCACCCCCGTGGGCTCGTGGCTGCGTCGCCACGATCTCGACGAGTGGCCGCAGTTCTGGAACGTGCTGAAGGGCGAGATGTCCATCGTCGGACCGCGCCCGGAACGCCCGTTCTTCGTCGAGCAGTTCAAGCACCGGATCCCGCAGTACATGCTGCGCCACAAGGTCAAGGCGGGCATCACTGGATGGGCCCAGGTGAACGGCTGGCGGGGCAACACCTCGCTCGAGAAGCGGATCGAGTACAGACCTCTACTACATCGAGAACTGGTCGGTGTCGCTCGATCTGAAGATCATGTGGATGACGCTGGTCCGGGCCCTCATCCCCCATCGTCACCTCGCAACCTAAATCCGCCGCACGCGGCGCGCCTCACGCACGTCACTGGAACGGAGTTCATCGTTGAGAGTCGTCATCACCGGCGCCGCCGGCTTCATCGGATCCCATCTCTCCGAGGCCCTGCTCGATCGTGGAGCGTCGGTCGTCGGCATCGACAACCTGCTGACGGGCGATCTCGCCAACATCGCGCACCTTCGCGACCGCGACTTCCAGCTGATCCGCCACGACGTCACGACCTACATCGACGTCGACGGCCCGGTGGACTTCGTCCTGCACTGGGCGAGCCCGGCCAGCCCGGTGGACTACCTCGAACTGCCAATCCAGACGCTGAAGGTCGGCGCGCTCGGCACCCATAAGGCGCTGGGCCTGGCCAAGGCCAAGGGCGCGACGTTCCTCATCGCCTCCACCTCCGAGGTCTACGGCGACCCGCTGGAGCATCCGCAGAAGGAGTCGTACTGGGGCAACGTCAACCCGATCGGCCCGCGCGGGGTGTACGACGAGGCCAAGCGCTTTCGCCGAAGCGATGACCGTGGCCTATCGGCGCTTCCACGGCGTGAACACGAAGATCGTCCGCATCTTCAACACCTACGGTCCGCGCATGCGGGTGAAGGACGGACGGGCGGTGCCGGCCTTCATGTCGCAGGCGCTGAGGAACGAGGATGTGACGGTGTTCGGCGACGGACGCCAGACCCGCAGCTTCTGCTACGTCAGCGATCTCGTCGAGGGCATCATCAAGCTGATGCACGCGCCGGTGAACGATCCCGTGAACATCGGCAACCCGCAGGAGCTGACGATCGAGGAGATCGCGCGCCGCATCATCGAGATGACCGGCTCGAAGAGCAAGATCATCTACCAGCCGCTGCCCGAGGACGATCCCAAGGTCCGCAAGCCGGACATCACGCGCGCGCGCACGCTGCTCGGATGGGAA
Source organism: uncultured Acidobacteriota bacterium (assembly GCA_963723005.1). Taxonomy (GTDB): domain Bacteria; phylum Acidobacteriota; class Vicinamibacteria; order Vicinamibacterales; family UBA2999; genus VFZN01. The sequence continues at coordinate 86,871 of CAVRPA010000003.1, forward strand.
CCCACGGTCTCCCTCGAAGAGGGCCTGGGCAAGACCATCGACTATTTCCGCCAGAAGGTGAAGTAGGAGGAAGCGGGTCGGACGCTAGCGGATGCTGCGGCCGACTCGCCAGACGTAGTCCACGCCCGACGCGATGGTGATGGCCAGCGAGCTCCAGACGAAGATGTCCACCACGCGGGACCGCACCCCCAGCCAGTTGTAGAACATCACCACCACGCAGGTGATGATGAACCAGGCCGTCGCCGCCTTGCCCAGCTGCGACGGGCGGAACGTCCGCGGTCCCGAGGCCAGGTTCACAACCGCCACGGTCAGGACGATGCCGATGTCGCGGCTGATGACGATGACGGTGAGCCAGATGGGAATCCGGTTCACCAGCCCGATGTTCGGCAGCGTAAGGACGATGAAGGTGGTCACCAGCAGCAGCTTGTCCGCCACCGGATCCAGCCACGCCCCCAGCTCGCTCTTCTGGCCCGGCATGCGGGCGATGATGCCGTCGAGCGCATCGGTGACCCCGGCGACGATGAACACCACCAGCGCCCAGCCGAAACGGCCGTAGACCACCAACAGCACGAACGCCGGAATCAACAGCATCCGCAGCAGCGTCAGCTGATTGGCGATCGTGAAGACGGGCCCGGTGGTCATCGCGCCAACGCTTCGAGACGGCCGACGACGTCAATCGCCTCGGATCCCTTGACGGGATCGAGCAGCCGGAAGGCGCCGCCCTCAAGTGGCATCACGCCCGAGGCGACGGCGACGGACACGGCTGGATAGCTGAGATGCGTGGGCGCGACGTCGCTCACCGACACCCGCGCGTTCTGCCACCGGGCAGCGGCGGCGGGCTTCAGGGCCTCGACCAGGCTGAGGACCCGCGCCACCGTGCGGGCGAGGTCGCCCCGGCGCACCACCACCGCCGGCTGGAACTGATAGTTCGGCAGCGTCTCCATGATCGAAGACCGCACCACGGCCGTGATCCAGGCCTGCGCCCAATGCCCGCGCGCGTCGGTGATCACCACTTGTCGCTGCGCCGCGCGCGCAACCAGGACCTCGAGCCGCACGCCGAGCAGCGCGGCGAGGTCGCCGCGGGTGATCTGCGGCGCGTCGGGGATCGCGCGGTACGGCTCCGGCAGCTTGAGCAGCGCCGCGCGATCGCGCGACCGTGCCAGCGTGGCGGCGGGCACCGCGGACGGATCGAGAGAGACGGCCTTTTCGAAGGCGGCAAGCGCGGCGACCGGGTCGCCCTGCTCGTCGAGAATCTCGCCGAGCGAGGCGAGCGCCCGCGCATCGGAGGGCTCGAGTTCGGCCGCCTTGCGCAGGTGCTCCACCGCCGCCGAGGTCTGGCCCGCGCGGCGCTCCACTGCCGCCAGGTCGCGATAGAGAAACGCCGAATCGGGCGATGCGGCAATCGCTTGCTCGTAGGACGCCTTGGCGTCGTCGAGGCGGCCGGCGTCGCTGGCACTCGTGGCGCGCGCCACGAGATCCTGCGTGGCCCGGAAGCGCAGCACGTCCACCCGCCCCTGGAGATCGACGAGCGCCGGATCGGCCTTGAGGGCGGCTTCGAAACTCGCCAGCGCGTCGCCCTCGCGCTTCAGGTCCATCAGCGCATAGCCGCGTCCGACCAGCGCCGAGGCGTAGGTCGGGCCACGCGACAGCGCGCGGTCGAAGATCGGCAGCGCGTCGGCGGCATCGCCCCGCGCCAGCTCGAGGTAGCCGAGGGCGGTCTCGGCGTTCACGCTCTGCGGCGACGTCTTCTGCGCCCGCGTCAACTCGCGCTCGGCACTGCGGAGGTCGCCGCTCTGCATGAACTGCCAGCCGCGTTCCACTCCAGCCATCACCGCGGGGTCCGCTCCCGGGCCCGCGGCCGGGAACACGTAGTCGGGATGTTTCGGCGCGGTGACGACCGGCGTCACGGTTTTCGCCGCGCAGCCGGCGATCACCACCAGCCACGCGGACGCCAAGATGAGTCCGAGCGTTCGCTTACGCACCGCGAGCTCCCCTTGGTGGGCGCGCCATCGCCACGCCCATGGCCTGCGCCACGAGACGGCGCGGCAGGTCGGCTTCCAGCTCCACGCGATCGCCGCTCGACGTCTGGCTGTGCACGCGGCCGTGGCGGTAGATCCATCCGAGACGTTCGTGCTGCTCGGGATCGCTGAGGTCCAGCTTGATGGTGATGCGCTGCTGGTCGAGGGCGAGGCGTGCGGCCACCGCGCCCAGCAGCTCGTGACACCCTTCGCCCGTGGCCGCCGAGATCTGCATCGACGAGGGGTCCGCCTCGCGGAGACGCCGGCGCTCGTCCGGCGACAGCCGATCGACCTTGTTGTAGACCTCGAGTCGCGGGACGCTTGTCGCGCCGACCTCCTCGAGCACACGGTTCACCGCGGCGGCATGCCGCTCGTGCTCCGGGCTCGAGGCGTCGATGACGTGAAGCACCAGGTCGGCGTCAGCCGTTTCCTCCAGCGTGGCGCGAAACGCCGCCACCAGCGTGTGCGGCAGGCGATCGATGAAACCCACCGTGTCGCTCAGCAGCAGCGGCCGGCGATCGGGCAGCATCACTTGCCGGACCAGCGGATCGAGCGTCACGAACAAGGCATCCGAGGCTTCCGCATCGGACTTCGACAGACGGTTGAAGAGCGTGGTCTTCCCGGCGTTGGTGTAGCCCACCAGCGCGACGGTTGGAATGTCTTCCTTGTGCCGGCGATCGCGCAGCTGCGAACGCCGCCGCCGGACGACGTTGATGTCCTGTTCGAGGCCGTGGATACGTTCGCGAATCCGGCGCCGGTCGGCTTCAAGCTTGGTTTCGCCAGGTCCCCTGGTGCCGATGCCGCCGCCCAGCCTCGACAGCTCGGCGCCCATGCCGACGAGGCGCGGCAGCAGGTACTTCAGCTGCGCCAGCTCGACCTGGAGCTTGCCTTCCCTGGTGCGCGCGCGCCTGGCGAAGATGTCGAGAATGAGCTGCGTGCGATCGACGACCTTGCGCGACAGCCGCTTGCCCAGCTCGCGCAACTGCGCCGGCGACAACTCGTTGTCGAAGACGATCACGTCCACGTCGGCTTCGTCGGCGGCTTGCGCAAGCATCGCCACCTTGCCGCTGCCGAGGAACGTGGCGGGGTCGGGCTTCGGACGTTCCTGCAGCACGCGCAGCACAACCAGCGCACCAGCCGCATCGGCCAGCCCTTCCAGTTCCTCCATCGAACGTTCCGCATCGACACGACGGGTGGTCCCCGTCATCAGCCCCACGAGCGCCGCGCGCTCGGTGAGGTTCGACCGTTGCTTCATGCCGGGTTGATTGTACAGGATGGCCCAGAGCGGCCAGCGCGTCAGGAACGCGAGATGTCCGAATGCGCCGCCGAACGGCTGAGCCCAGGCGACATCCACACCCAGACAATCACCGTCAACAGCACCAGCAGTGCAACGTCGGCTTCGAACACCACGCGCAACCCGGGTCCGCTGATGAAGCCAGCCACGATGGGGCTGACCGCCAGACCAATCAGCGACGCAGTCGTCATCACGCCGAACCCGGTCGCGTGCGCGTCGGGTGGCAGCAGTGCGCCCCCGGAGGTGTAGGCAGCGGTCATGCCGACACCGATCGCCGCGCCCGACACCGCCAGCGCGATCGCGAACGACGGCACCGACGGCACGGCGACGAGCAGCGCCAGGCCCACGGCCGTCAACGCCGAGGACGCCGTGATCAGCAGGCGTGGCGAGAATCGCTGCAGCAGCGGTCCGGCCACGCGATGCCCGATCGCCGCGAACACCGCGGCGATCGAGAACAGCACGCCGGAGACGAAGGCCACCTGTGATTCAGGCAAGCCGAGCGCCTCGACGTACAGCGGCAGGATCGGGCCGAAGCTGCGATCGACGAGCTGCAGGCAGAGAATGACGGTGAAGACCATCACAAACCCCGGCGTCCGCAGCAGTTCGGCGAGGACTTCGCGCATGCCGCGGCCCGCGGTACGCGCCTGCCGGGTGCGCGGCTCTTGATACAACAGCGCGACGAGAATCACCGAGACGAGGTAGAACGCCGCGGCGATGAGGAAGGTGCGGCGCAGTCCCACCATCGGCGCCAGCAGACCGCCGATTACCGGTCCGATCGCCGGGCCAAGCCGCTGCGCGACCTGGACCGTACCAATCGCCTGCGCCATCCGCTCGCGAGGCACCGATTCGGCGGCCATCGACACGGTGAGCGCGCCGTAGCCGGCGAACACGCCGAGGAGCGCGCGCAACGCGAACAGCTGCCAGGGCGCGGTGACAAACGCCATCGCCCCCTTCGTCAGGACGAACGCCGACAGCGATCGCAGGACGAGCAGCTTGCTGCCGTAACGATCGCCAACGCGGCCCCACAGCGGCGCGCTGAACGCCGTCACCGCCGGCGTGGCGCCGAGCGTGAGCCCGGTCCATAGGGCGATGTCGGCGACGTCGGTCACGCCCAGCTCGCGAATGTAGAGCGGCAGGAACGGCATCACGATCGTGAAGCCGGCAAACCCGATCCCGTTGGCCGCGGCGGCGGTGTAGACGTTGCGCCGTGAGTTGAATGGGACGGAGGACACGGGGGAACCTGGAAAGCCAAAAGGCAGAAGGCAGAAGGCAGAAGGCAGAAAGGCGGAGGCCGAGTCGCTGCGTTTTGCCTTTAGCCTTTTGCCTTACTGCCTTAAAACCTGATCTTCACCGAGGGCCCTGGGTACACCTGGATGCTGTCGATGAAGCGGATGCGATGCGGGTCGGTCTGCATCACGAGCGAGCTGGTGCGGATGCCGTCGCCGAAGAAGCGCACGCCCTTCATCAGCGTGCCGTCGGTGACGCCGGTGGCGGCGAAGATGATGTGCTTGCCGGGCGCGAGGTCGGCGGACCGGTAAATCCGCTTCACGTCCTTGATGCCCATCGCGCGGCAGCGCTCTTCGTCCTCGGGCTTGTTGACCACGAGACGCGCGAAGATCTCGCCGTTCAGGCAGCGCATCGCCGCGGCTGTCAGCACCCCCTCCGGTGCGCCGCCGATACCCATCACGGCGTGAACACCGCTGCCGGCGACGGCGGCTGCGATTGCGGCCGACAGGTCACCATCGCCGATCAGCCGGATGCGCGCCCCGGTGGCGCGGATGTCGGCGATCAGCTTCTCGTGGCGCGGGCGGTCGAGCACGACCACCGCCAGTTCGTCCACCTGGCGCCCGAGGCTGCGGGCGATTGCGCGGAGGTTGTCGCGCACGGGCGCGTCCAGCTCGACGACGTGCTTGGAGCTCGGCCCGACAACGAGCTTGTCCATGTAGATGTCGGGCGCGTGCAGCAGTCCGCCTTTTTCCGCCGCGGCCAGCACCGCGATGGCATCGGCGGCGCCGGTGGCGCAGAGGTTCGTGCCTTCCAGCGGATCGACGGCGATGTCCACCCCATCGAACGTGCGGTTCCCGGTCGCCTGCAGCGCCAGTCCGACCTTCTCGCCGATGAACAGCATCGGCGCCTCGTCGCGCTCGCCTTCGCCGATGACGATGGTGCCGTCGATGGGGACGGTGTCCATCTCGCGGCGCATGGCCTCGACGGCCGCCTGATCCGACAGGTGGCGGTCGCCCTGGCCCATCGTGTGCGCGCAGGCGATGGCCGCCTGCTCCACTACGCGGAGGAACTCGAGGGAGAGGTCCGATTCCATCTGCCCGTTGCTGGACTTCGATGCTGAGGTCTGCTGCATGATCAGTGGTCCGCTCTCTGGCCGCTCAGCGTTGGCGGCGGGTGCTGACGGAAGCCGCGCGCATGGCCGGCCGCGTCAGCGCGTGTGGAGTCTCTGGGCCGTCATCGACGACCGCGTAGCCAAACGGTTCATCGTAACAAACTTGGCCCGGTGTTGGGCGCTCCGGCCGCGCCGGAATCATGACTGAGGGCGCCGCCTGATCACCACTGGCGTGCCCCTCGCCAGCGACAGTTGCTCGGCGGCGCTGCTCGACTTCACCGCGATCTCCAGGTGCTCGGTGCTGCCGAAGAGCGCGCACGGCTCGTTCTCCGCCGCCTCGTCGTAGGTCGTGACAATGCGGGCAATCTCGTGCGGTCCGGCGGTGACCAACACCGCACCGCCCTGGATCACCTTCTCGACGTCGCGGCGCTCGATGTTGGTGATGGCGTTGCCGAATCGGTCGATGTGCAGCACGACGCCCGAGACGCTTGCCGCGGTCACGGCCACGTCGGGCAACTCCAGGCGGGCATAGTCGCTCACGCCGCGGCCGAGTGACGCCAGCGCCAGCCCTTTCGCGAGCCAGCCGGCCGCCGGCGCGAACCGGTCACGGCCTTCGAAGGTGCGGCTGATCGTGGGACGGGCGTACTTCCGCTCGGTGAGCTCGACGACTTTCCGCGGAGCCAATTCCTTGAAGACCGCTGACAGCACGCCGTTGTCCGGCGCGACGAACCGGTAGTCGCCGGCTTCGGCGGCAATCCCCCGCCGCGCGGATCCGACGCCGGGATCGACGACCACCAGGAAGACCGTGCCCGCGGGGAAGTACTTGTAGCAGGCGGCGAGTTGGAGGGCGCCGGCCATCACGTCGTGGGCCGGCAGGTCGTGCGCGATGTCAACGAGCGTGACGTCCGGGCAGACGCCCAGCACGACGGCCTTCATCGTGCCCGCGTAATGATCTGCGGTGCCGAAGTCGCTGAGCAGGGCGACGACCGGGCGGGCCATGAGGCCCCCCTAGACCGGATTTTTCCGGAACAGCATCTCGCGCACGTTGCTCTTCATCAGGAACGAGTCGGACACTCGCAGCCCCTTGAACATGCGGATGATGTCGCCGGTGAGGAGCGCGCGCTGACGGGCGCGGCTGGCAGGATAGGTGCGGTAACGGAGGTGCAGGGGATCGACGACCACGTACTTCGTGTACACGGACTCTTTTGATTCCGTCGTGCTGAAGAAGCCGAGCAGGGCGCCTTCGGGTTTCAGCAGCGTCGTGAGGACGGTGGCCAGCACCTGCGCCGACGCCTTGTCCAGGTAATCGAACAGGTCCCACGCGAGGATCCCGTCCACCGAGCCGGCCGGCTGCGTGAAACGCTGACCGAGGAACGCCGCTAACTGGTCGGCGTTGCCCTTCTTCAGGTGCGACTCGATGTCGGCGGCGAGGTCCTCGACACGGATCCGGCAGCCAAGCTGCTCGCCGAAGAAGTTGACGTTCGACCCGACGACCGGGCCCAAGTCGAGCAGCGCCGGTTTCTCGCGCGTCTGCAACGACGCGAGGAACTTCTGCAACGACTTGGTCGGGTGACTGACTTCATCCGTCGTGGCGGACGGGGTGACCGCCGCCGGCGCGGTGTCAGCCGCGCGGCGGTTCCCTAGGAAGCCAAACAGATCCGTCAGTGTGCGAGCGGAGTCCGCCATCGTGCTGGTTAGGCGCCGACCTTCTGGCCCTGCGCCGGCGCAGGTGTCGGGGCAGGCGCCGGAGTCGCGGGCTTCGCAGCCGTCGTGGCCGTCGTGGCCGCGGGCTTGCTGCCGGCACGCTGCATGTCCACGCTGCCGCGGAAGTGCGCGCCTTCGGCAATCGCCACGCGAGGCGACGTGATGTCGCCGTCCACCGACCCGTTGTCGCGGATATCCACCTTCTCGGAGGCCGTGACGTTGCCGACCACCACACCGAGGACGATCACCGCCTTGGCGAAGACTTCCGCGTTGATCTTGCCGTTAGGGCCAATGGTGAGGATGTTTTCCTTGAGCTCGATCTTGCCTTCGACGTTGCCTTCGATGGTCAGATCTTCACTGCCGCTCAGTTCGCCCTTGATGAAGACGGACTTCCCAATATTCACGTTCTCCCCCTGAAGTTGTTGAGTGCGCCGCTCACTCGTTGCCGGGGGCATCGAGGCTGCTGGTGCCGCCGGCACCGCGGGCGCGGGTACCGGTGGCGTGGCCGGTTTGACCGACTCGTCACGCTTCCACATCGTTAGAAACCTCCCCCTCTCCTGGATTGGGACATGAGGGTGTCGATTAACACAAAAAAGGCCCGGGGAAGTAGGGCTTCGGGCTAGAAGTCTCGACAGTATGGAGCCTCGGCCAATGGTTGTCTAGTGCCTTTATTGTTGAGAATTCGCCGGAACTGTTACGATCGCTGGACCGGCCATGCGTATCTATCTGGACCATAACGCCACTACCCCGCCGGCCGCCGCCGTCGTGGACCAGATTGCCCGGGTCACCCGGGACATCTGGGGCAACGCCTCCAGCGTCCATCATTTCGGCCAGCAGGCCAAGGCCGTGGTCGACGATGCCCGGGCCCAGGTGGCGGAACTGATTGGGGCCGACGCCGCCGAGGTGGTGTTCACGGGCAGCGGCACGGAGAGCGACAACGCCGGCATTCGGGGCGCGGCCGAGGCCCTGGAAGGCGCCGGCCGCCGGCACCTGATCACCACGGGCATCGAGCACGAGGCGGTGCTGAACACGGTCCGCGGGCTCGCCAAGCGCGGCTGGCGCGTCACGTTCGTCCCGGTGGACCGGTCCGGGATCGTCTCGGTCGACGCGGTCATCGCGGCGCTGTCGGACGACACCGCGCTTGTCTCCGTGATGCACGCCAACAACGAAATCGGGACGGTGCAGCCGGTTGCCGCGATTGCCGAGGCCGCTCACGCGCGCGGCGCGCTCGTGCACACCGACGCGGTGCAGACCGCCGGGAAGATGCCCCTCGACGTCCGCGCGCTCGGCGTCGATCTCCTGTCGCTGTCGGCGCACAAGTTCTACGGCCCCAAGGGCACGGGAGCCCTGTGGATTCGCCGCGGAGTCCGCCTGGTGCCGTTCATGACCGGCGGACGCCAGGAGCGCAGCCGGCGGGCCGGCACCGAGAACGTGGCCGGCATCGCCGGCCTCGGCATCGCCGCGACGCTGGCGAGGGGGAAGATGGCCACCGAGGCGTCCACGCCTCGAGGCGCTGCGCGATCGACTGGAGCGCGGGATTCTGGCGGGCGTGCCTGGCACCGAGCGCAACGGCGCCGACAGTCCGCGGGTGCCGAACACCACCAATATCAGCGTCGATCGGGTCGAAGCCGAGTCGCTGCTGATCGGGCTGGATCTCGAAGGCGTGGCGGTCTCGTCCGGGTCGGCGTGCTCGTCCGGCACCCTCGAACCCTCTCACGTGCTGAAGGCGATGGGACTCCCCCACGCGCGGACGCTCGGCTCGATCCGCTTCAGCCTCGGCGCGTCGAACACCGAAGCCGACATCGACCGCGTGATCGCGGTGCTGCCGGCGCTGGTCGAGAAACTCCGCAACCTGACCTCGACGCTTCGTCGATGAGCATGCGTGTTGTCGTAGCCATGTCGGGCGGCGTGGACTCTTCCGTCGCCGCGGCCCTGCTCGCCGAGCAGGGTCACGACGTCATCGGTGTGTCGATGCAGCTCTACGACAACTCCGGCGGCGCCACCGACGCGGGCCGCGCCTATGGCACCTGTTGCACCATCGACGACCTGCACGACGCGCGCCGCGTCGCCGCCGCGATCGGCATCCCCCACTACATCCTCAACTTCGAATCGCAGTTCGACGATGCCGTGGTCTCGAATTTCGTGCGCGAGTATGTCGCCGGCCGCACGCCGATTCCGTGCGCGCACTGCAACAGCGACCTGAAGTTCGCGGCGCTCCTCGACCGCGCCGTCGGGCTCGGCGCGAGCGCGCTCGCCACAGGTCACTATGCGCGCATCGTCCGGGAAGACGAGGGACGCTTTCGCCTGCTGCGCGGATTGGATCACGGCAAGGACCAGTCGTACTTCCTGTTCTCGCTCACCCAGGCGCAGATGGCGCAGGCGCGCTTCCCGATCGGGCACCTCGACAAGCCGACCGTGCGGGAGCACGCGCGCCGGCTTGGCTTGCGCGTCGCGGAGAAGCCGGACAGCCAGGAGATTTGCTTCGTCCCCGACAACGATTACGCCGCGTTCGTCGAGCGCGAAGCACCCGAGCTGACGCGCGCCGGCGCCATCGTCTCGGCCGACGGCCGCGTGATGGGGACACACGAGGGCGTGCACCGCTTCACGGTCGGTCAGCGCAAGGGGCTTCGCCTGTCGTCGTCTGATCCGCTCTACGTGGTGGCGATCGATGCCGCGTCGGCGCGCGTCACCGTCGGGCCGAAGGATGCGCTCGACCGCGCGTCACTGTCCGCCGCCGAAGTGAACTGGACCTCCGGCACCGCGCCTGGGGACTGGACGCCGGCAGCTGCGCAAATCCGCCATCGGCACGCGGCCGCCAGCGGGCGCGTGCGCGCGCTCGACGCGCGGCGCGCCGAGTTCGTCTTCGATGAACCACAGACCGCCGTGACGCCAGGTCAGGCCGTGGTGTTCTACGAGGGTGAGGAAGTGGTCGGTGGTGGGTGGATCGAGTGAGGGTTCTGGGGTTCTAAGGTTCTAGGCGGGTCGCCTCTCAGGTTCTAGCGGTTCTAACGAGTTCCGGTCCTTCGCAGAACCTCGATCCTGAACCTTAGAACCTGCAGAACCCAGAGCCGACTCTTCAGTGCCCCGTGCCCGACAGATAGCGCTCCGCGTCGATCGCGGCCATGCAGCCCGATCCCGCGGCAGTGACAGCCTGACGGTAGATGTGATCCTGCACGTCGCCGGCGGCGAACACGCCGGGCACGCTCGTGCGCGAGCCGCCGTGGGTCTTGATGTAGCCGTTGTCTTCCAGCTCGATCTGCCCCTGCGACCAACCCCGTGTTCGGCGTGTGCCCGATGGCGATGAAGACGCCGTCCACCGGCAGCTCGCTGGTCGCGCCAGTCTGGTTGTTCTTCAGCACCAGGCAGGTGACTTCGCCCTTCGACGGGTCCTGGATGTCGGTGACTTCGGTGTTCCACACGAACGTGACGTTCGCCGTGGACATCGCCTTGTCCTGCATCACCTTCGAGGCGCGCAGCGTGTCGCGGCGATGGATGACGGTGACGTGCGACGCCAGCTTCGCGAGGTAGATCGCTTCCTCGATGGCGGTGTCACCGCCGCCGATCACCGCGACGCGGCGGCCCTTGAAGAAGAACCCGTCGCAGGTTGCGCACGTCGATACGCCGCGCCCGGAGAGCTGCTTGTCCACGCCGAGGTCCAGCCACTTGGCCGACGCCCCCGTCGCGAGGATCAAGGCCTGGGCCTTGTAGGTCTTGCCCGACACCGTCAGCGTGAACGGACGCGCCGAGACGTCGACCGATGACACGTCGCCCTGCACGATCTCGGCGCCGAAGCGCAGCGCCTGCGCTCGCAGCTCCGCCATCAGGTCCGGTCCCATGATGCCGTCCCGGAATCCGGGCCAGTTCTCCACCATGGTCGTCAGCATGAGCTGCCCGCCGGCCTCGACGCCTTCGATGACCAGAGGGGAGAGATTGGCGCGCGCCGCGTAGAGCGCCGCTGTGAGCCCGGCCGGGCCGGACCCGATGATGATGACCTGCCGCTCGTGGTTCATGAGGCGGCGATCAGAGGTGTTTGTCGATCATGCGCACCAGGTCCGACTTGTCGGCCAGTCCGACAATCGTTTCCTTGAGGTCGCCATCTTTGAAGAGCAGCAGCGTGGGAATGCCGCGGATCATGAAGTTCGGCGGCGTCACGGGGTTCTCGTCGACGTTCATCTTGGCGACCGTCAGGCGCCCGTTGTAGTCCTCGGCCAGCTGATCGACCGTCGGCGCCAGGCGCCGGCACGGCGCGCACCACTCGGCCCAGAAATCCACCAGCACCAGCCCCGACTTCACCGACTCGCCGAAATCGCCGTCCGTAACCGTCTTCACCTTGTCTGAAGCCATACGTCCTCTACCAAATTAGATGCCGGGGCCGATCGGCAGGGTGTCCTGCCGTGTGGCCATCACTCTTTTATACACCTTCACGTACTCGGCAGCCGAACGGTCCCACGAGAAGTCCTTCCGCATGCCGTTCTTCTGCAGGCGCGTCCACGCCTTGGGATTTCCGCGGTAGAGGGCCAGCGCCCCGCCCAGCGTCTCCGCCAGCGCCCGCGGCGAGTACTCCGAAAACAGGAAACCGGTGCCCTGCCCGTTCCGCGGGTTGAAGGGGCGCACGGTATCCACGAGCCCACCCACCGCGCGGACCAGAGGCACCGTGCCGTAGCGCAGGCTGTACATCTGGTTCAACCCGCACGGCTCGAAGCGCGACGGCATCAGGAACACATCGGCGCCGCCCTCGATGAGGTGCGCGCGGCGTTCATCGAAACCGACGTGCGCCGAAATGCGATCGGGACGCCAGGAGGCGAGCGCATGCCACATGTCCTGGTAGCGGGAGTCGCCGGTGCCCAGTACCACGAAGGACGCATCGAACGACGGCAGGTCGGAAGCCAGCGCGGCCACCAGGTCCAGGCCCTTCTGATCCACCATGCGCGACACCATCCCCACCACCGGCCTCGCCATGGTGTCGTCGTTCACCGGCAGGCCGTAGGCCTCGAGCAGCGCGCGCTTTGCGAGCGTCTTTCCGGAGAGGTCGGTGACATCGAACGGCACCGGCAGGAACGGATCGCGGCGCGGATCCCACTCGTCGGTATCGATGCCGTTCAGGATGCCGCTCAGGTGCGTAGCCCGCGCCTGCATCACCCCCTCGAAGCCGTATCCGTACTCCGGCCGTTGGATTTCGGCCGCGTAGGTCGGGCTGACGGTCGTCACGTGATCGGCGAAATTGACGCCGGCCTTGAGCAGGCTGAGCCGATCGAAGAACTCGAATCCCCGCACCGTGAAGTCGTGCCAGCCGAGGCCCAGCCGCGGCACCCACGCCTTGTCGAAGATCCCCTGATACGCAAGGTTGTGGATGGTGAACACGGTCGCCGGATGCGCGGGAGCGCGAAGATAGGCGGGCACCAGCCCCGTCTGCCAGTCGTGGGCGTGCACGATGTGCATCGGCTGCGGTTGCCGCCCCAACCAGTCCACGGCGGCGGCCGAGAGCAAGCCGAACCGCAGCGCGTTGTCTGCGTAGTCGATCCCCCGTTCGTTATAGATGCCTGGGCGGTCGTAGAGGGGTGGGCAGTCGAGGAAGAGGACCCTGGCGCCCGGTCCGAGCGGCTGCTCGCTGAACCCCAAGTCGAACCAGCTGCCCGCCATGTGGACTCGGGCCTGGTCGACGACGGCGCCGGCCTCGATGCCGCGATATCGGGGGGTAATCAGGGTGACGTCGTGGCCCAGCCGGCCCAGCGCCTTGGGCAGCGCGGCCGTGACGTCGGCCAGTCCCCCGGTTTTTGAGAACGGATAGGCTTCGGAGGCCACCATCAGGATGCGGAGCTGCTTGGGCGCCCGAGGCGGCATGTCTTTCAGCTTACCGCACGCGCGATCGCTGATAATCCATCCATGCCTCGACCATTCCCCGGCGAGCGGTCCGCCACGCGAGAAATCGCGGAGTTGCGGGCGCTGGCCACCCGCCAGCCCGATCTGGCATCGGCCGCCGACCTCCACGCCGAGCTGGTGACGACGGTCCGTCGGGTCGAGAGCCGCATCACCACGCCGTCACTCGACGTTCCGGTCGACCTGCTCAAGACCCGGCTGGCGCGGGGCGGGCCGCTGGCGTCGTTCGGAGAGTTCCCGATCGACTGGTCCGAGGTCCGGCTGCTCATCCGTCAGATCACCGACGTGTTGCGCCGCATGGACGTCATCGATCAGGCGTCGGCAGCGCAGCTGCACGCCACCGGCCGCGAAACATCGCTCCCCGATCGCGCCCGGGCCTGGTACGAGGCTCCGCTCCATTCCGATGCGGCTCCGATCGAGGAGGACACCGACCCGATGTGGCCCGAAGTGCTGCAATGGGCGCTGAAGCCGTTCCTCATCCGCACGGCTGACGTGCTGACCCGGCGTGTTCCGCTCGACGGCTGGCGGCGCGGGCGCTGCCCGGTCTGTGGAGCGGAGCCGGAGTTCGGCGCCCTCTCGTCGTCAGGGGAACATCTGCTCCTCTGCCCGCGATGCCACGCCCGCTGGCCGTTCGACGGCGGCTGCCCATACTGCGGCAACACGGAAACTTCGGAGTTGCGCACGCTGACGACGGCGGACCGGGTGTACCGCGTGACTCAGTGCTTGAAGTGCGATCGCTACCTGAAACTGCTCGACAGTCTCGTGGCCGGGCGGCCGCTGCTGCCGTTCTTCGATCCGGTGGCGACGCTGCCGCTCGACGCGGCGTTGATGCAGGAGAGCTGAGGCGGCGCACTGCGCCGCACTCGCAGAGATTCTGGAGGGTGTTTACTCGTCGTCGTGCTGCGCGTCCCCGCTGCCCACCAGGGCGCGGGTGCGGCTCGACAGCCAGTTGAACAAGTGGCGCGTTTCCCAGAAGCGGCTGGCGTTCGACTTGGCGCCCAGCACCACGACGGCCACCTGCTGCCCGGTCTGCGGCAGGCGCAGCAGCGACGCCAGGCAGTAGCCGGAGCGGCTGATGAAGCCGGTCTTGCCGCCCAGGACGTCGAGGTCCCCCACCTTCACCAGCTGGTTCGTGCTGTTCGCGTGAATCGCAATCTTGCCGCTGCTCGTCTCGTACGACGTCTTGCGCATTACGCCGCCAATCCGTTCATCGGCAGCGGCGTAGGCGATCAGCTGGGCCATGTCGTAGGCCGACGAGACGTTGGTGGCCAGCAGGCCCGACGGATCGTCGTAGTGCGTGGAGACGAGGCCGAGCTCCTGCGCCTTCTGGTTCATCTGATCGATGAAGCCGGCGGATCCGTAGGGCGAGACGCGGGCAAGGGCGCGGGCGGCGGCGTTGTCGGAGCCAACGAGCAGCAGGTTCAGCAGATCTTCGACGGTGACCTTGTAACCGCGGCGCAGGTAGGTAGTGGAAGCGCGGGAGACGTCGCTCAGTTGCACCGTGACCGGCGTGGCGAGATCGATGCCGCTCTCGAGCGTGACGAGCGCCGTCATCACCTTGGTGATGCTGGCAATCGAGCGTTCGCTCTCGGCGTTCGACGACCACAGCACTTCGCGCGTGACCGGGTTGTAGATGATGGCGGCTTCGGCGCGGACATCCGGCACTTCCTGGCCGGACTCGTCGATCTTGAACCGCGGCGTCTGCGCATCGCGCATGTCGCGGGCGCGGGCGGCGGCGCGCGCATTCACCAGCCGGGCGCGGCGGGCGCGGGCGGCGTTGGCCGTATAGGTCTTGGCGGCGCGGGCTGGAGTCTTCTGAGTGGTCTTCTGTGCAGTGCGCGTAGCGCCCGTTGCTGCCTGAGCCGGCTGCGGACTCAACAGTCCGAGAACGGTCAACAGGACGACGGCCAATCGGGTCAGCTGGCTGGATACTTTCAGCACCATTACGCCTCTACACACGAAGAGATATAGCCGGAGATTCGTCACAGCGACGAACCCTATGTAAGGTTTATCGGCATTGTAACAAACTATCTTCAACGTGCAAGCGGGTTTAGGGCGTGCAGTAGACTGCGGGTAAAAATGACAGAGCAACAATTACACGAATTCCGCTCGCTCCGGGACGCCGTGGCCAATCGCGGGCAGTTGCGGGTAGCGCTGACGTTCGCCGGATTGTGCGTATGGGCCATGGTGCTGACCGCCCTGGTCATTGCCCTGCCCTACCCGGTCGCGGCCATCGTTCCGCTGACCGTGCTCCTGACCACGTTCGAGGCCATCCGGCCGCTCCACTTCGGAGCCGAGCGCATCGGCCGCTACCTCCAGGTGTTCTACGAGGAGGCGAACGCGACGAACGCAGTTCTTGATACGCCGCTGACCCCACCCGCCTGGGAGCGGACGGCCATGGCGTTCGGGGCCGCCGTTCCCGGCGCGGCGGGCCACCCGCTGTTTGCGCCGATGTTTGCCGTCGCCACCCTGGTCAACCTGCTCGCGGTGATCCTCGCGGAACCCATACCTGAAGAGCTGGCTCTCCTGACCCTGCCGCACCTCGCGTTCCTGGCGTGGCTGGTCCGAACCGATGCGGCGATGCGGGCCCAGCGCCCGCGCGAGTTGGCGCGCTTTCGCGAGCTGCGGGATGGAGGAGCCCAAGCCGCTGAACCCTGAACCCTGACACCTACCGCCGGTTCCAGGGTTCTAGGGTTCTAGGGTTCTAGGTTCTAGGGTTCTGGGTTCTGGGTTCTGGGTTCTATTGCTGCGCGAGCGCGATCGCCAGGAGCAGCGCGCGTTCCGCGCCCTTCCACGAGTCGGTGCTATCGAACGACTCCGACAGCGCGTGCGCGTCGGTGCCGCGGCCGCCGCCGTCGATCGTGATAGCCGGAATGCCCAGGCTCATTGGATAGTTCGCATCCGTGGACCCCTCGTCGAGCGACACCGGCAGGCCCAGTGCGCGGGTCACCGATACCGCCGCCAGCACGATGGGCGCAGTGCTCGATGTCTGCCCCGCCGGACGGTTGCCCACCAGCGCCTTGTCCACCGTCAGCACTCGCTGATTCCACCGCGCATCCTCGTCACGCGCCGCGTCATCCACCGCCTTGTTGAAGCGGGCGTCCAGGGCCTGCAGCGACGCAGCATCCGACGAGCGCATGTCCACTTCCATCCAGGCCTCGAACGGGATGGAGTTGACGGACGTGCCGCCGCCGATGCGGCCGACGTTGAAGGTGGTCTTCGGCTCGCGCGGCACGTCGAAGTTCGAGATCGTGGCGACGGCGCGGCCGAGCGCGTGTATCGGGTTGGACAGCCCGAACGCCCCGAAGCTGTGGCCGCCAGGGCCCTTGAACGTGACGCGATAGCGCAGGCTCCCGACCGCGACGTTGGTGATGCCGAGGCCGGTGCCGTCGATCGAGACGAACCGGTCGACGCGGCCCTTCAGGCCCTCGTTGAACAGGTACTTCACGCCGCGCAGGTCGCCCAGCCCCTCTTCGCCGACATTGCCGACGAACGTGATCGTGCCCGGCGTCTTGATGCCGTTTTTCACCATCGTCCTGGCGACGGCCAGGACGACCGCCAGCCCCCGGCAGTCGTCGCCGATGCCCGGGCCGCGCATCACAGTTCCTTCCTTCTTCACGACGACGTCCGTGCCCTCTGGAAACACCGTGTCGAGATGGGCCGCGAACACCAGGTGCGGCCTGGGTTGCGCGCCAGTGAGCTCGCCGAGCACGTTGCCGACGCTGTCGGTGCGGATGTTGGTCAAGCCGGCCTCGCGCAGCATCTGGGCGAACAGCACTCCGCGCCTGGTCTCCTTGAAGGGCGGCGCCTCGACCTCGCACAGCCGCACCTGGTCCTCCAGCGTCTGGGGCTCGGCGGCCCGAATGGCGGCCACCGCGTTCTTGATGGCCGCGTCCTGCAGCAGCCGGGCACCGAGGCCCGCGGCGTCGGTCTGCGCGACGGCGGCGGCAGGCAGCCAGGTCGTGACGAACAAGCCAAGGAGTCCGGCTCGAATCATGCCGGCGAGTTTACACGCTCGGATAGTCTTCAATGTTCCGTTCGGCGATCCAAATCTACGGAGACATCCGTTCGGACGCCGAGCCATCCTGCCCAGCCGTTCCTGCGTCGATTGGCCTGGTCAGGCGGTCCGGGGCCGCTCGCCGAGCCTCAGCGAGCACTTTTTGGACGGCACTCGCCTTGCTCTCAACCGCCCATACCGGGACAGCCCAATTCCCGGGTTCCGGTATGTCTTGTCAAATGGTGGACGACAGGTCTACCATTCGCCGGACTCTCTCTGTTGCTCGGCAGGCCACCGTACCAGGGCTGCCGTTTGAATTTGTCCGTTGGAGGTGATTGACGATGAGGCTGAACAAGGCGTTGCTGTTCTGCCTGTGCCTGACCCTTGCCTGGGTCGTTCCCACGAGTGCACAGGACTTCCGAGGCCGTATCAACGGCACGGTCACTGACAATACCGGCGCCGTGCTGCCGGGCGTCACCGTCACGGTCAGCAGCCCGGCGCTCATCCAGCCGCAGGTCCAGGTGACCGGCGCGGACGGTGTGTACCGCTTCATCGCGCTGCCGCCGGGCGTCTACCTGGTGGACTTCGAGCTCGCCGGCTTCCAGAACGTCAAGCGCGAGGGCGTGCGCGTCGTCATCAACCAGACGCTCTCCGTGGACCAGCAGTTGAACGTCGCTACCCTGCAGGAGACCGTCACCGTGACCGGCGCCTCGCCGGTGGTGGACACCTCCACCACGCAGGTCGGCACGAACTTCACGAAGGAACTGCTCACCGAGATCCCGAACGCCCGTGACATCTGGGCCGCCATGGCGCAGGCGCCCGGCATCCAGATGACCAGCTACGACGTGGGCGGTTCCCGCACCGGCACGCAGACCGGGTTCCTCACCTACGGGTTCGGCGACCAGAACCAGACCAAGCTCGAAGGCATCGACACCACCGAGGGCACCGGCGCCAACGCCGGCTACTTCGACTTCGGCAGCTTCGAAGAGTTCCAGGTGGGCGGCGCGGGTTCAGGCGCCGACAGCTTCGGCGGCGGCACCAACATGAGCATCACCGTCAAGTCCGGCGGCGACCGGTTCACCGGCAGCTGGTACAGCGACTGGGAAGGCGATGCCACGATCAGCGACAACGTGCCGGATGCGTTCCGCGCGGCCAACGAGCGCGACGAGAACGGCTATTACGTCTCGACGCCGCTCACCCGCGGCAATCCGATCGACCGGCAGTACGACATCAACGCCAACGTCGGCGGCCCGATCTGGAAGCAGAAGGCGTGGTTCTTCTTCAGCTACCGCCTGAACGACCAGTACAAGTACACGCTGGGCCTCGACGAGCTCGCCCGTTCGAAGCTGACGAATCCCTACACGATCAAGGGCACCTTCCAGCTGAATCGGAACAACCAGCTGATCGGCTTCGTGAACAAGCGCGAGAAGCTGCAGGAGCTGCGCGACCTCGGCCCGCTGGTGCCGGTCTCGGCCGCCCGCTACCAGGCTTCGCGCAACACCCCATTCAAGGGCGAGTGGACCAGCGTGCTCGGCGGCAAGGCGTTCCTCGACGTCATCGCCGGCAACTGGTGGAACTTCTTCCCGCTGGAACCCACCGACGCCTACGGCTTCGTGAGCGACGTCGAGCCCGGCCGCATCGACACGGGCACGAACCAGCGCACCGGGTACCACGACTCGTATCAGGACCAGAAGCGCTACAAGCCGCAGGTCTACGTCGCGATGTCGTACTTCAAGGACGGCTGGAAGGGCAGCCACGACTTCAAGGTCGGCTACGACTGGAAGCGTGACCGGCGCTTCTTCGGCCGGCCGCAGCCCGGTGGCGACATCTTCTATCGCGACCTGAACGGCGCAATCAACGAGCTGGAACTGTACAACTCGCCGAACACGTCGCAGAACGACGTGGTCTACAACGCGGGTCACATCAGCGACACCTGGAAGATCTCCAGCCGCCTGACGCTCAACCTGGGGATCCGGTTCGAGAAGTACGTGGACAGCTATCCCGACCAGTCGTTCACGCCGAACGGCCACGCAGCGCTCATCAACTGGCCGGCCGACGTGAACCCCGCGGAACGCGCGCGCTATCAGTCGTTCATCGCGCCCGTCAGCGTGACGGGCCGTGAAGTGGCGAACACGTTCAACATCGCGCCACGCGCCGGCTTCGCCTTCGACCTGACGGGCGACAACCGCACCGTCCTGAAGGGCTACTACGGCCGCTTCTACTTCAACTCGGCCGACACCCTGGCGGACCTCGAGAATCCTGTCGGCTCGCGCGCGGCTTCGCTACCGCTGGGCCGACCTCGACGGCAACCGTCAGCTCGAGCGGCCCGCAGGAACTGACGACGTTCAACTCCGTTCAGGGCGGCGCCGGCTTCGTCAACGTGGACGACAGCATCAGCCGGCCATACTCGCAGGAGTTCTCGGGCCACGTCGAACGCGAAATCGTCAGCGGCCTGTCGGGACGCATGTCCTACGTCTACAAGCAGGTGCGCGACGAATGGGTGGAAATCGACCCGACTCGCGACGCGGCGATGACCATCCCGTTCTCGTTCGTCGACATCGGCGCCGACGGTGTCTCTGGCACCGCCGACGACCAGACGCTCAGCCTGTTGGACCGGCCGGCAAGCACGCCCCAGACGCGCCTGTTCGCCAACCCGACCGACCCGGCCTACAACAGCGACTTCCAGACGGTGGAGTTCGCCATCAACCGCCGCTTCGCCGGCCGCTGGATGCTGCTGACGTCGTTCGGTTACACCTGGCTGGATCAGTTCCACGCCACGACCACGGGTACCGGCACGCTCGATGCGCTGGCGCAGGCCAAGACCTACAACTGGCGCTCGAACCAGAATCTCTTCGGCGACGAGGGCAAGGAAACCTCGACGCTGTGGAACTACAAGATCATTGGCCGCTACACCATGCCGTGGCAGATCGGCTTCTCGGGATCGTGGAAGGTGCAGAGCGGCCGCCAGTGGGGCCGCAACACCGCCGTGGCGTTCCCCGGTGACGGCACGCAGAACATCCGCATGGAGGAAGTCACCGCCAACCGCGCACCGACGGTGTCGATTCTCGACCTGCGGGCCGACAAGAGCTTCACCTTTGGACGGTACGGAAGGTTCACGGCCATGCTCGACATGTTCAACACTGTTGAACAGCGGCGCGGTCGTCAACTTCGCGACCACCACGGGGCCGACCTTCAAGCGGGTCATCGGCATCCTCGACCCGCGCATCTTCCGCTTCGGCATTCGCTACGACTTCTAGTCGCAGCGTCACCACACTCCCGGCGCGAGCCGGGGACGAGCGCCGGATCACCCTCGGGTGGTCCGGCGTTTTTCTTTTCGTCTGCGGTTGCGCTGAGGCGACGCCAGCACTCCTCTCACCGTCGTCGGCGCGCAATGATGCGCCGGCAGATTCCGGACCCACCTCGACCACAATCGTGATAAACGTTAAACGCCTGTCTGAATGATGTCCTGGCGCGAATGGGGCCCACGCCTCGGCGTCGCGCTGGGTTACGTGGTGGTGGCGATCGCCTTCACGTGGCCCCTGGCGCTGCACCTTGGAACCCGTTTGACCGGGGATCCCGGAGGCGACACCGGCGTGTACGTCTGGAACCAGTGGGTGTTCCAGCACGAGACCGCCTCGGGCGCCAACCCGCTGTCGACCCAGCAGATCTTCTCCCTTTCACAGCGCGTCGATCTGTCGCAGCACAACTACACCGCGTTCCTGAATGTGCTGGCGCTGCCGCTCATTCCGCTCGTCGGCGTCGTCGCCGCGTTCAACCTGGTGCTGCTCATCGCGACGGTGATCACCGCGCTCTGCGCCTATCGGCTGGCTCGCGTCGCGTTCCCGACGACCCGGGTGGAGGCCTTCGTCGCCGGCCTGGCGTTCGCCTGGTCGCCGGTGCTGGTGGCGCGAACGACCGGGCACTTCAGCCTGGTGGCCGCGGCGCCGCTCGCCGCGTTCGCCCTGTGCGTGACCCAGGCCGAGCGCACCCGCAAGATCGGGTACGCCGTGCTCGCCGGTCTCTGCATGGCCTGGGCGGCCTTCTGCGATCCGTATTTCGCCGTCTTCTGCCTGATGATCACCGGCCTCTACGTGAGTTCGCACCTCGTGCACATCACCCGTCGCGCGCACATCGCGACCGTGCCATGGGTGTGGCTGCTGAACGTGCTGATCCTCACGATGGGTGGCCTCGTCGTCGGCCTGCTGTTCGGGCGGGGCGCGAAGCTCGAACTGTGGGGGCTGCCGATCAGCGTGCGAGGCCTCTACACCCCGGTGCTGATGCTGACGATGCTGGTGCTGTTCCGGGTCGCGATCCTGTTTCGCCCCACGCTCGAGAGCCTGGCGCAGAGCTCCTGGGCGCTGAAGTTCGCGGCGATCGCCGGCCTCGCCTGCGCCGGTCCGCTGTCTCCGGTGCTGTACGGACTCGGTCAGCAGATCAGGGACGGCCGCTTCGTCAACCCGCCGATTCTGTGGCGCAGCAGCCCGCGCGGCGTGGACCTGCTCGCGTTCTTCCATCCGAATCCCAATCACCCGCTGGTCCGCTGGTGGCTGGGTGACGGGCAGCGCGATGCGCCGGTCGTCTTCGTGGAGTACACCGCCGCGCTCAGCCTCGTGGCGCTGGCGGTGATCGCCGCGGCGGTCGTGTGGGCGTCATTCCGGCCCCGACTGGGCTGGTGGTGGTTGACCTTCGGCTTCATGTCGCTGGCGCTCGGCCCGTTCGTGATCGCCGCCGGGGTCAATACGCACGTGCCCACGCCGTGGGCCCTGCTGCGGTACCTGCCTCTCGTCAGCGCCGTGCGCACGCCCACGCGATTCGCGATCGTCGCCGCGCTGGGCATCGCGATCCTGCTGGGTGGTGCGATTGCCGCCCTCGGCAACCGGTGGCCGCAGCGGCGCCGCGCGGTGGGATGGGCGATGCTGCTGCTGGTGGCGTTCGAGCTGTTCCCGGCGCCGCGCACGCTCTATTCCGGGGAGTACTCGCCCCTCAGCGACCTCATCGCCGCGGATCCGCGGCCGGTCCGGGTCTTGAATCTGCCGTTCGGCGTGAGGGACGGTGTGTCGTCCGCGGGCAACTTCAGCGCGCGGTCGCAATTCGAGCAGACCCGGCACAACAAGGCGCTGATCGGCGGCTACCTGTCGCGTGTGTCTCGTCGGCGGCTGAACACGATGACGCGCGACTACCCCACGCTGGGGGCGTTGCTGACGCTCAGCGAAGGGCGGGAGTTGAACGCCGACGAAGCGCGGACGTTCGTCGAGAACGGTCGCGCCTTCGTCATGCAGGCCGACGTGGGCTACGTGCTGATCGATCATGCGCACGTCATCCCGCAGGTGACCACGCTGGCGGTCGAGGCGTTCGACCTCGAACCCGTGGCGATCGACCAGAGCGTCACGCTGTACCGGCCGCGCACCTCGTCTTTGCGCTAATCTGAGCGGATGCGTCGCGGGCCGTTCTTCGTGCTGTTCGCGCTGTCCGGTGCGGCAGCCCTCGTCTATGAAGTGGTCTGGACGCGCCTGCTGACGCTGCAGGTCGGTCACGGCCTGGCTGCCGCCAGCACGGTGCTGGCCGCCTTCATGGGCGGCCTGGCGATCGGCGCCGCGGCAGGCGGCCGGATCGGTCAGCGCATGTCGCCGCCGGCGGCGCTGCGCGCCTACGCAGGCCTCGAGGCGGCGATTGCCGCGATCGCGCTGCTGCTGCCGGTCCTCCTGGCGGCCCTTCGCACGCCCCTCGCCGCTCTCTACGCCAACGGCGATGGCGGGCTCGCGTTTGCCGTCGTGCGCATGGGGTCGAGCCTGCTGCTGCTGTCGCTTCCCGCTGCCGCGATGGGCGCCACCTTCCCAATCGCGTCGCGATGGATGGTGCGGCACGCCAGCTCGGTCTCGACCGAGGCTGGCCGGCTCTATGCCGCCAACACCCTCGGCGCCGCCGCCGGCGCGCTCCTCGCCGGATTCGTCCTGCTGCCCGCCCTCGGGCTGTGGGGCGCCACCCTGGTCGGCGTCGTCCTCAACCTGGCGGCCGCGGCAGGCGCGTGGTGGATCTCCACGCTGCCGGCACGGCGAAGCGAGCCCGGCGGCCCCCCGATCCGCCGCAGCGGCGGGCGCCGGACGCAAGGCCGCGCGGGCAGTGGTGGAGACCGTGGCCGGCCGGCCAGGCATTGCAGCCGCTGCGCTCGGCATCACCGGCTTCGCGTCGTTGGCCCTGCAGGTGGTCTGGACGCGGCTCCTCGCCTCGATACTGGGGCCCACCACTTACGCGTTCAGCGCGGTGGTGGCGGTCTTCATCCTTGGCATCGCCGGCGGCTCCGCGATGGGCGCCTGGCTCTCCCGCCGGCTGCGCCAACCGTCCCTGGCGCTGGCCGTCTGCGTCATCGTCGCCGGGGGCCTGGCCCTCGTGGCGGCGACCATGGTCGATGCCACGGTGATGTCGGTGGCGCATCTCGTCGCGAACCCGCAGGTGACGTTCCAGCAGGTCGTGATTCAGGAGTGGATGCTGACGGCCGCGATTCTGCTGCCGATGGCACTGGCGTTCGGCGCCGCGTTCCCGCTGGCGCTGGCCGTTGCCGCACGCACGGACGACACGATGGTCTCCGACCTCGGCCTGGTCTACGCGGTGAACACGCTCGGCGCCATCCTCGGCGCGCTGCTGGCGGGCTTCGCGCTCATCCCGTGGCTCGGACTGCACGACACGATCCGTGTCGTGGCGGTGCTCACCGCCGTTGCGGGCGCGGCCATCGCCGTGGTCGCGCGGCCTTCCACGTCGTGGCTGGCGCTCGGCCTTGCGGTGGTGGTCTGCGCCGGGGCCTGGGTGGTGCCGTCGTGGAACCCGCTCCTCCTGTCGAGCGGCGCTTACAAGTACGCGCCTTCGCTTCGCGGACCTGATCTGGAGACGGCGCTCACCGCCGGCGAGCTGCCCTATTACCGCGAGGGTTCGACGGGGACCGTGGCCGTGCGTCGGCTGGCGGGCACCACGTCGCTGTCGATCGACGGTAAGGTGGACGCCTCGGACGCGGCCGACATGCTCACCCAGCGCATGCTGGCGCACGTGCCGTTGCTGCTGCATCCCGCGCCGAAGAAGGCCGCCATCCTCGGCCTCGGCAGCGGCGTCACGCTCGGCTCTGCGCTCACGCACGGCCTGGAACGGGCGGTGGTGCTGGAAATTTCACCCGAGGTCGTGGAAGCGTCACGGTTCTTCGAAGCCGCCAACCACCGCGCCCTCCAGAACCCGGCCACGCGGCTCGTGGTCGGGGACGGGCGCACGCACCTGCTGCTCGGCGACGAACAGTACGACGTGATCGTGTCGGAGCCGTCGAACCCCTGGATGGCCGGCATCGCGTCGCTGTTCACCCAGGAGTTCTTCGAGGTCGCGAAGTCCCGTCTGACGCCGGGCGGCGTGCTGTGTCAGTGGGCGCATACCTACGACATCAGCGACGCGGATCTCCGCTCCATCGTCGCCACGTTCCTGTCGGTGTTTCCGAATGGCACGCTGTGGCTGGTGGGCGAAGCCGACGTCCTGCTGATCGGGTCCACCGAGCCGTTGACCGACCGCGTCGCGGGCATCGCGGACGCGTGGCGGCGCCCGGGCGTGGCCGAAGACCTTGCCTCGGTCGGCGCGACAACTCCGCTCGCGGTGCTCTCGCTCTTCGCCTCGGAAGGTGAGGCGTTGAAGACGTGGACCGCCGGGGCACCGATTCAGACCGACAACCGGGCGCGCCTGGAGTTCTCCGGGCCGCGAAGCATCTTCGGCGCGGCTCGTTCGGACAACGCCAGTTCGCTTCGACAACTGGCCGCGACAAGCCCGCGGCCTCCGGCGATCGCGCGCGCCACCGCAGGCGCCACCGCGGACGACTGGGCCGCGATCGGCGCGATGTTCCTCGAGTCGGACAGCTACCTTCCAGCCTACGCCTACCTTCAGCGGGCGATCGAGCTGAACCCGCGGCACATGGCCGCTCTGGACGGGTTGGTCCGGTCGGCGGTGCCGCTCGGCCGCTCCGCCACTGCCGGCGACCTGCTGACACGGCTGGCGACCGATCCGACGCACGACGAGGCGAAGATTGCACTGGCTCGGCTGTTGGCGGCCCAGGGAGGATTCGACGCCAGCGCGCGCATCGTCCTCGGCATGCTGCAGCAGAATCCCGGCAACCGGCTCGCCCTCGAACAACTGGCCTCCGTGCTCGGAGACACCGGTGATGCCGAACGCCTGGCGCCGGTTGTCGCCCGGCTGCGCATGGAGGCGCCCCAGAGTGCGGCGGCACATTACTACGCCGCCACCCTCGCGTATCTCCAGCAGAGGCCGGACATCGCCATCCGCGAGGCGGAAGCCGCCATCGCCGCGGACAGTGCGCACGCGAAGGCCCAGAACGTCCTCGGCGCTTCGTTCGCCAGCCTCGGTCAACGCGATCGCGCTCGCGCCGCCTTCAGCGCCTCACTGCAATCCGATCCGCACGATCCCGCCGCGTATTCCAACCTCGCTACGCTCGAGATGGAGGCCGGCGATCTTCCGCGCGCCCGCCGCTACTTCGCCGAAGCGCTCACGCTCGATCCCACCAACGAGATCGCCCGACAAGGTCTCGCGACCGTGCTCGCGCAACGCTGACCGCATCCAAATCGCCGGAGTCTGATCCAACTTCGCAAGACACACTCGTCCACTTTGTGTCGTTTGCGTGACGATCGGTGACACATTGCGCTGGCAGGAAGTCTGCTGCGGGAGCGACATCGAGGATTTCCCGCGCGTGGATTGCGCATTTTTTTCCTTCCGTTCACGACAACGACAGCCATTAGTGGGCGATGTTGATCGGTACAAACATTGCACAAAGTTTTTTCAAGGAGCTCACACTATGAGCGTGGTTCGGCTATTGGGGTTTGCCACGCTGCCTTGCGGGTGCGTGGTTGGCAAGTACCGGGACGTCGCCAGCACGCGCGAGGTGGTCTACGTCGAGGAAAAGGGACTCTCCTGCGAGAGCCCGGCGCACCGTCGTAACCACACGGTGACGCCGGAGCGCGAGCGATTCGCCAGCACGGTGGCCGCGGCTTCGCTCCGCGCCTCCTGATATAGCGTGCGCCGTCACGACCGGCCGCGATACGGCGGTCCGGTCGGCGCCGAGTCCTCTTGTACGAGGCCCATCCCGGCCTCACGCGTGCTTCGTACTACAATCCTGGGGCTGACATGCCCCACCCTCCCACGCCATACGCCGTTCTTCGTCCGGGTCCCCACGAACTCCGGTTCTACCTTGGGGATGCCGTCGAGCACCTGCGGCAGGCACCCGCCGGCTCGGTCTCGGCCATCGTCACTTCCCCGCCGTACAACCTGGGCATCCGCTACCGCACCTTCGACGATGGGCAGCCGCGCGAGGACTATCTGGCCTGGACCGACACCTGGGTGGCGGCGGCGGCGCACGCGCTGACGACGGAGGGGTCGCTGTTCCTGAACGTCGGCGGCAAGCCCACCGACCCCTGGACGGCGTTCGACGTGGCGCAGTCGGCGCGTCCGCACTTCCACCTGCAGAACGTCATTCACTGGATCAAGTCCATCGCCATCGATCGGGATCTGGCCGGCACCCGGGCGGGGCTCCCCGACGATCTGGCGGTCGGGCACTACAAGCCGATCAACAGCAATCGGTTCCTGAACGACTGCCACGAGTTCGTCTTCCACTTCACGCCGGGCGGCGCGACGAAGCTGGACCGGCTTGCAGTGGGGGTGAAGTACCAGGACAAGTCCAACGTCGCGCGGTGGGCGGGGGCGTCAGGCGGGTTGCGGTGTCGCGGCAACACCTGGTTCATCCCCTACGACACCATCCAGAGCCGCGATCGCGAGCGGCCGCACCCGGCCACCTTCCCGGTGCGCCTTCCAGAGCAGTGCCTGCGCCTGCACGGGATCGAGGGACTGGGCCTGGTGATGGATCCGTTTCTCGGGCTGGGGAGTACGGCGGTGGCCGCGGCCCGTCTCGGGGCGCCGTTCGCCGGAGTCGAGATGGACGAGGCCTACCTGCGCGAGGCGATCGACCGCGCCCGCGTCGCCTGCGCATAACCTCAGCAGATAGGTGGATGCCAGTTCAGTGATTCATCTCGCGGACAGATGGCCCTGCCGTAGAGCCCTCATGGGTCCCATCTGATTTAAGCCATATAAGCCTTGAACCCATCTATCCAATAGATATAGTCTCGTGGCTGGAGGGCAGCAGCCATTTTGGACCTTCGTCAGCTCGAGATCATCAGGGCCATCGCCGAGACCGGCTCGTTCACCGCCGCCGGGCACAAACTGCACGTCTCCCAGTCCGCGATCAGCCGGCAGATCCTGCTGCTGGAAGACGAACTGAAGGAGCCGGTATTCCTGCGCGTGGGGCGACGGATCCGCATCACGCCCGCAGGCGAGTCGTTGCTTCAGCTCAGCCATCGGGTGTTCCAGGATCTCAAGGACACCATTGCCGGCATCACCGACAGCCAGGAGTCGCTGCGCGGCACCGTCCGGCTGCTGGGCGGCATGACGGTCTGCCTGTACGTGTTCCCCACGCTCCTGACGGAGTTGAAGCGGCAGCATCCCGACATCGACCTGAAGGTGATGTCCGGCAGCTCCGAACGCTGCCTGCAGCAGCTGCGGGCCGGCGGCGGCGACCTCGCGTTGCTGACGCTGCCGATGGATCAGCCCGACCTGGTGACGGTGCCGGTGCTGCAGGAGGAACTGCTGCTGGTCACCGCGGCGAAGCACCCGCTGTCGCGCAAGCGCAAGGTGCTGCCGCAGGATCTGGTCCGGCAGCCGTTCGTGCTCTTCGAGTCCGGCTCGAATACCCGCCGCGCCATCGACGAGTTCTTCATGTCGGCGCGTATCGAGCCGCAGATCGTGATGGAGACCGAGAACGTCGAGATCATCAAGGCGATGGTCCGCACCGGCGTCGGCATCAGCATCATCCCCTACCAGGCGGCGGCGCGGGACGTGTCGAGCGGCCACCTGTTCCTGTCCCGAATCGAAGGCCGGTCGCTGGTCCGCGAAACCGGCTGGGTCTATCCACGCATGAGCCGGACACCGCGCGCCGTGCAGGAGACGATCAAGGCATTCGAGCGCGTCAAGCCGAAGCTGCGGCTGGCGCCGTAGACCTGCCTGGGCGATGGGCATCCGCGCGGATGCGCATCGCGCATGGACCAAATCCGATCATTCTATTTTTCACTGGCTCGCGCGGATCCTAGGATCGGGGAGTCCCAGCAGAAATGAGGCCTTATATGAGCGACCCCCGCGATCACGTCATCTCCGTCGTCCTGACGGACGCCGAATGGAAAGCCTTCGTCAGCCTGCAGCCGCAGCCCGTGGCCTGGCTGCGCGATCGCATCGCCGAAGCGATTACTTCTTCGACTCCGGCTTTGCCGGCTGACGCAGCGTATAGGACGTCCGCGAGATCACATTGAGGTTCGGCTTGGTGACCTTGACTTCGACTTTCCGGGTCCGCTTGAGCGGATCCGGATTCGAAGAGTAGTAGCCCAGCACGTAGTAGTCGCTCGTCTCCGCGTCAATCCGCTTCAGCGCCTTCGTGAAGTCGTTCTGGTTCACGACGGCGATCCCGCCCGTTTCGTCGGCCAGCACGCGCAGGCTGTCCTGCGTCTTGCGGATGTAGGTGCCGTACTCCACCGGATCCATCTGCACGTCGAGGTCGGCGCCAGCCACCAACCCTCGCGGGTCGATCGTGTAGAGCGTGGCGTTGGCGCGGTTGGCGGTGCGCGTCACTTCGGCCAGCTCGCGCGCCAGGTCCGCATCCGCGAACTGCTGTCCCTGGTTGTACTGCTGGTTCATCTGCTGGCCCTCTTCGCGCGTCTGGCCCATCCGGCCGCCGAACACCGGATCCTCGCCCAGCCGCGATTCCGCGAAGGGGTTGAAGTCGTAGCCGTTACTGACCCACACGACCGCCTTGCGGCGGTTGGTGATCTTCTCCAGCTGCTTCAGCATGTCGTGAGCGGTCGAGAACGCGACCTGCGTGCGGTAGCGGACTTCCGATGGCCCCTGTGAGGATTCGGCGCCCTGGATGATGTCCTCCGGCTTCAGATCCGTTGCCGGTGATCTTCTTGATCGACTCGTCCAGGATCTTGCGATCGTAGGTCGGGTCGATGGCCAAAGACGAGGGCCCGGTGGACACGATCGAGAACATGTCGCCTTCGTGGATCAGGTCGCGGGAGATCTTCTTGAACAGGTCGCGGATGCGGCCGGTGTTGCGGAAGTCCAGGTGCAGGTCGTCAACGATGATCAGGAAGATGCGGCCGGTCGTATCGTTGCGCGGCCGGGACGGCGGCAGGATGACGCCTTCCTGTGCCGGCGGCGGCGGCGGCGCCAGCAGGTTGTGCACGCGGCCGCCATGGACCAGCGTGAACGAGCTGACGTCTTGCGGCACGCCGTCCTCGAGAATCTGGAAATCGTCCTTGGTCAGGTCCGCCACGAACTGGTCCTGGGGATTGCGGACGATGGCGTCCATCGTCACCAGGTCGATGTTCACGCGGAAGGTCGGTTGCGGCGCGTCCGGCGCGGGTGCGGCGGGGGCTGCCGGCTGCTGGGCGGCCGGAGCCGGGGTCTGGGCACTGAGGACAGCCACCGATGCTGTCAGCGCCGCGGCGACTCCGAGACGAAGGCCCTGTTTCACCATGCTCGAATTATAAGACGTTTAGGGGGCGACTTCGGACGCCGTCTGGGCCCTCGGCCCAAGGGAATTGCGGGATTGAGGCCCGGCGTTCGGTAGGATAGGAATACATGCGCATCGCGATCGGGGCCGACCACGCCGGGTTCGAAATGAAGCGGGATCTTGCCGGCTACCTGGCTCAGCAGGGGCACGAGGTCATCGACCTCGGCACTCACACGACGGCTGCCGTGGACTACCCCGACAACGCCGAGGCAGTGGCCACGGCCGTCCGGAATGGCCAGGCCGACCGCGGCCTGCTGGTGTGCGGCAGCGGCGCCGGGGTGTCGGTGGCCGCCTCCAAGTTCCCGGGGATTCGCGCCGCGGTTTGTCACGACGCGTTCACCGCCCGCCAGGCTGTGGAGCACGACGATTTGAACGTGCTGTGCCTGGGCGCCCGTGTGATTGGACCGTCGCTGGCGCGCACGCTCGTGGACGCGTTCGTCGGCGCGACGTTCACCGGCGAAGAGCGGCACATGCGTCGACTCGCGAAGATCGACAACATCGAGAGCCGTTTCCTCCGCGAGGACAGCTGAGTGCGGAAGCCATCACTGCGCACGCGCCATCACCTCCGCCCACCCGGTCTGCCTTGCCGAGCGACTCCATCCTCTACTGACGTGAGCTAAGGGCGACGTGGTCTTCAACCCCGCCGACCCCGGCAACCAGGCGCTGCTCTCCCATGTCCGGCCGCCTGACTGGACTTCCCCACCGCCCCTGTCCCGCTACGATCTCGTGGTGATCGGCGGAGGCACCGCGGGCCTCGTCACGGCTGCCGGCGCGGCCGGCCTCGGGGCCACTGTTGCTCTGATCGAGCGAGATCGCCTCGGCGGCGATTGCCTGAACACCGGCTGCGTGCCGTCGAAGACACTGCTGGCGTCCGCGCACGCTGCCTTCGCGGTCGAGCGCGGCGCGCCGCTCGGCATCCACGCCACGCTGCACGGCGTGGACTTCGGCGCGGTAATGGCGCGCGTGCGGGCCACGCGCGCGGCCATCGCGCCGCACGATTCCGCGGCACGCTTTGCCGGACTCGGCGTGCACGTGTTCTTCGGCGCGGCCGCGTTCACGTCGCCCTCGTCGGTTGACGTCAACGGCGTGCGCTTGTCATTCTCCAGAGCCGTCATCGCCACCGGCGCTCGACCCGCGATCCCCGATATCGACGGCCTGCACGGCGCGGACGTCCTGACCAGCGAATCGATCTTCGAGCTGACCGAGCAGCCGCGCCGTCTCGCCATTCTCGGTGGCGGCGCCGTGGGCTGCGAGCTGGCCCAGGCCTTCGCGCGGCTCGGCACTCGGGTCTATCTGCTCGAGGCCGCGCCACGGCTGCTGCCCCGCGAGGACGCCGACGCGGCCAACGTGATCCGCGACGCGCTGCAACGCGACGGCGTCAACGTGATGACCGGCGCCGCGGCGCATCACGCGGTTCGGAACGATGAGGGTTGGCAGCTGACCATCACGCGCGGCGCCATCAGCGACACACTGGATGTGGATCGCGTGCTCGTCGCGGTGGGCCGGCGTGCGAATACCGAGGGCCTGGCCCTGGCCGCCGCCGGCGTGAGCACCGATTCCGGCGGGCGCGTGATCGTGAACGACTTCCTGCGGACCGCGAACCGGCGCATCTACGCCGCAGGAGATGTCTGCCTGCCCTGGCAGTTCACGCATGCCGCGGACTGGTCCGCGCGGCTCGTCATCCGCAACGCGCTCTTCGCCGGGCGTGCGCGCGTCAGCGCGCTCGTGCTGCCTCGTGTCACCTTCACCGATCCGGAACTGGCGTCGATTGGCTTGACCATCGAGGAGGCGGAGGCCCGCCGCACATCAGTCACGCCGTTCGAGGTGCCGTTCGACACGGTGGACCGCGCGGTGACCGACGCCCGAACGCGCGGCTTCCTCCGCGTCCTCGTTCGCAGCGGAAGCGACCGCATCCTCGGTGCGACCATTGTTGGACCGCGCGCCGGCGAGCTCATCTCGGAGATCGCCGTGGCGATGCGCGCCGGCATGGGCCTGGCCGGCCTGTCGAACGTCGTGCACCCGTACCCCGGCTACGCCGATGCGATCCGTCGTGCGGCCGATGCCTGCAACCGCACGCGGCTGACGCCGCGCGCCGCCCGACTTCTGCGCGCGTGGCTGTCGCTGCGCCGCCGCCTTCCCGGATCGTGATGCGCTCGATGAAGACCCTGCTCAAGATTGCCGCCGCCATCGTGCGCGCTCGCCCTGATCGTCACCGTGGGCCGCGAGGTCCCCGCGCTGCTGCCGCCGTTCACCCGATGGGTGGCCTCGCTCGGCGCCTGGGGCCCGCTGGCGTTCATCGCCGGCTACAGCATTGCCCCCGTGATCTTCGCGCCGGCCTTCCTGCTGACGATCGCCGCGGGCGCCATCTTCGGCTTCGTCAAGGGCGTGATCTACGTGATGATCGGCGCCACCATCGGCGCGACGCTCGCGTTCCTGACCGGCCGCTACCTGGCACGCCACTTCGTCGAGGGCCTGCTCGCCCGCGATCCGAGGCTGTTGCTGATCGACCGGGCAGTGGAGCGGCACGGGTTCCGGCTGGTCGCGCTGCTCCGCATGTCGCCCGCGGTCCCGTTCGTGCTCCTCAATTACGCGCTGGGACTCAGCCGCGTCAGGCTGCTGGACTACGTCGCGGCCAGCATCGGGATGCTGCCGGTGGTGGCGATGTACGTCTACACCGGGAAGGTGGCGGGCGACCTGGCCACTCTGGCCTCTGGTGCCGCGCAGCCACGGGGCACGATGTACTACACGATGATCGGCCTCGGCTTTGTCGCCACCGTCGGCGTCAGCGTTTATGTGACGCGCATCGCCCGCCATGCGATCGAGCACGAGATCGGCGAGCCCCCGGTCACGAAACCGTGACGATCACCTCGTTCGAAGCGGCGCCGACGCCACAGCCGTTCAGACCACGCAGGCGAACGAAGTAGACGCCGGGCGGTGCCGTCACGGTGAGCGCCGGGTTCGGCCCGACCGGCAGCACCGCGATATTCGCCAGCCCCGACGCCGATCCCGCCTCGATCACGTAACTGGCGGCGCCGGCGGAGGCCGTCCAGCTGAGTGTTACCTGATTGCCATTCACGCTCTGCAAGAGATTGGTCGGCGCCGGCGGCGCGGCCGCGCAGCCCACGGCCACGCGCACCTCGTTCGATGGGCCGCTCACCAGCGCATCACGCCGGCTGTGCGCGCGCACGAAGTAGATGCCATCGGGCACGTCGGTGACGGTGAGGCCCGGCGCGGGGCCGGTCTGCAGCACCGCGAGATTGCTGGCGCCGGCGGATGATCCGGCTTCGATGCGATAGCCGGCGGGCGGCGCGCCGGCAGTGGGCGCCACCCAGTTGAGCGTCACCGTGCGCCCCGCGACAGACGCGGAGAAGGCGGTGGGCGGCGCCGGTTGATCGGCCGCGACGATCTTCAGGACGCGGCCGGCGAACGTCAGCACGTAGAGTTCGCCCGCCAGATCGCGACCGAACGACACGACGCCTCCCAGCGAGCCGCCGAGTTCAGCGGTGTGATCAACGGCGTCCACGAACGTCGCCTCCCCCGTCGCGGGATCGAGGCGGATGCCGACCGACCCGACGATCGAGGTGCTCGAATCGCCGACGAAGTAACGTCCGCGATAGGCCGCCGGTAGCTGCGTGCCGCGGTAGACGTACCCGCCCGTGATCGCGCGGCCGATCGTGCGCGGATAGTCGAACAGCGGGTTCGTGAGCGGCAGGTACGCGGGACGCTTCGACGCGCTCACCCCGGGCGTGGCGATCGTGCCCTCGCGCATGCTCCACCCGTAGTTGCGTCCACCGGCGCCGGCCGGTTCGTAGTCCACTTCTTCTCGCGCGCTCTGCCCGACATCGCCAATCACCAGCGCCCTGGTCGCACCCGCCCCGACGTCGTCGAAACTGTAGCGCCAGGGGTTGCGGAGGCCGAACGACCAGATCTCGTGAAGCGCGGCGATCGGCTGTCCGTCGACGAACGGGTTGCCGGGCGGGATGGTATAGCCCGTCGGATGGGCATCGGCAACGTTGATGTCGATCCGCAGCATCTTGCCAAGCAGCGACTGGGGATTCTGCGCGTTGTTGCTCTCGTCGTTGCCGCCGCCACCGTCACCCGTGCCGATGTACAAGTAGCCGTCCGGACCAAAGACGAGGTTGCCGCCATTGTGGTTGCCGGCGCCGGGATGCGGGATGTACGGCGTATTGCCTGGCCAGATCAAGTCGAAGCGCGACGAGGGCGTGGCAGTCGGCGCATTGGCAGGCGATCGCCTGAAGCGCGCGACGACAATGTTCCCGTCGGGACTGGTGAAGTTGACGAAGAACCGACCGCTGGTGGCGGCGTCGGGAGCGAACGCCATCCCGAGCAGACCCTCCTCACCGCCGTACCTGATCGCCGGAGGCCTGAGATCGAGGAACGTCGTCAGCACGCCGTTGTCCAGCAGGCGAATCAGGCCGCCCTGTTCGACGATGAAGAAGCGTGATGCCGATGTGGGGTCGGGAACAAAGGCGACGGGATTCGAAAGCCCCTGTGCGACGACCTGCGTGCGGAGTTGCGCCGCCGCCGGCCGGACCGCCAACGCAAGCAAGAGAATGGGCCACAGGCCCACAACCAATCGACGCGGCACGCTGTTCCTCCTTGGGGGGAGTCGAGCCCGTTCGTGCGGTTCAGCGCTGCGGGCTGCGGCTGTCAGCGGGTGCCGAGCAGCGCCGTGCGGAGCGTCTCGAAGCGCCGGTCGGCGTCGCGAACCCCATCGAGCACCGCATCGGGCGTGAGCCACGTGTCGGGATCGAGCGACTCGGCGCGTTCAACCCAGTGCGCGGTCTGCGCGTCCTCGAAACCCTGCTCGTGAATTCTCGCCAGGACCTCGGCGTGGCGCGCGCGCAGCCGCGTGGCGATCTCGCGTCCCACCAGTTCCTCGAGCAGCCCGTGAGTGGTCGGGGTCTCTTCGAACGGCGCGAGTTCCATCGGACCGTCTTCCGCTGGCGCAGGCGCCGGTGGCGGCAGCGCCACGCGCGGGGTGTACGCATCGCTGGATCGCGGCGGCGCCTCGCGGCGCGAGGGGCGCGCGCGACGCACTGGACGCGCCGGCGGCGCCTCGTCTTCCGGCGGCATGACCTCACGCAGCGCGAGAATCGCCGGCCAGTCGAATTCAATCAGCGGGTGCTGCTCCTCGATGCCGCGGATCGCGTCTTCATCGAGGGCCGGCCGCCCGATCAGGACATCGGGCGCGGTGCGATACCAGTAGAGGACACGGGGCCGCTGCCCTGACGTGTCGGCATGCAGGAGGAAAGTGTGTTCGTATCCCCGTCGATCGCGGGTCAGTCTCAGGAACGGCACGCGGTTTCGCCTAGCGCCGCTTCTTGACCGCGACGACCTTGGCGACCGGCTTCACCGGCTTCGCCTTCGCGGCGGACTTGACCGCGGCCTTCGCGACGGGTTTGGCGACGGGTTTGGCCACGACCTTGGCCGGCTTCAATGCGGCCTTGGCGGGTGCAACGGCTTTCGTCACGGCCTTGACGACCGGCTTGATCGTCGGCTTGACGGGAGCAGCTTTGACGGGTGCGGCCTTACCAACTGCCGGCTTGGCGACTCTTGGGCTCGGGCTTCGCCACTGCTTTCGCCTGCACGGCGGGCTTCGGCTTGGCGGCGACCTTTGGGAGTCGGACCTGGCGCGGGCTTCGGCGCGTTCGGCGAACGGTAGACCTGGGTGAAACGCACCTGGTCGAGCGCCATGTGATACGTCCAGATTTCGGCGACCGGAAACTGCTGTTCCTCGCACATCCGCTTGGCGGATTCAATCGACTGCGGCGGTACGTACAAGTGGAACGGCACCTTCAGCTTGCTGAACACACCCCACTCGGCGCGCGCCTCCAGCAGGTGCACGGACTCGCCGGTCTCAACCTCGACAGTGCCCTCGAGCTTCCGGCTTCGATCGGTGCTGTACAGCACGAGATCCGGAAAACATTCGAGATCTCCCACCATCACGGCCTGGTTTCGCTCCGGCCCCGGATTGATCGCCACCTCGTGCTTGCGTTTGTAACGGACCTGCAACTGACGAATGACGCGATCGTGTTCGGCTTGTTCGCGAATCGGACGGGTGTAAATGGGGCTCACTCGGCCTCCGGGATGGCTCCAGATAAAACGCGATACTATAGCATGCGGTCTTTGGCCGGCCCGGCTAGAATGCAGGATGCGCATTTTTACTGCACTTTTTGCACTTCTGGCCCTGGGAAGCACCGGAATTTTCGGTCAAGCGCCAAAAACCACCAACCCCCTCGGTCGTTCAGCCTACTCCGGCGCTGAAGCAACTCCTCAGCACCATCCGGGCAGCCGACAAGGGCCAGCTGGCGGTCTCCGAAGAGGATGGCCGGTTCCTGCGAACGCTGGTCGCCTCGACCAACGCCAAGCGGGTGCTGGAGATTGGCGGGGCCAGCGGGTATAGCGGCATCTGGATTGGCCTCGCGCTCCGCGAGACCGGCGGCCGTCTCGTCACCATCGAGTACGACCCCGTCCGGGCCAAAGAGGCGGCCGCGAACATCAAGGCCGCCGGGCTCTCGGACATCGTCTCGGTGATCCCTGGCGATGCGTTCGCGGAGATCCCGAAGCTGACGGGCACCTTCGACGTCGTGTTCCTGGACGCCTGGAAGCCCGACTACAAGAAGTTCTTCGACCTGGTGTTTCCGCGGGTCACGCCGGGCGGGCTCTTCCTGGCCCACAACGTCATCAACAAGAAGAGCGAGATGGGCGACTTTCTCAACGCGATCGAAACCCACCCGCAAGCCGTGACAACGATCGTGTCGGCGGGGTCCGAGGGCATCTCGATGACCTACAGGAGGCGGTGATCTGATGCGAAGCGTGCATCTGATCGGCGCGCCGCTCGATCTGGGTGGCAACCGCCGCGGCACCGATATGGGGCCTTCGGCCTTCCGCATTGCCGGCATGGCCGACCACCTCTCCGCTCTCGGCCTCACCGTCGTGGACAAGGGCGACATTCCCACGCCGATCCCCGAGATCAAGGGGCCCGGCGATCCGCGCAAGCGTTATGTGCGCGAGATCGCCAAGGTCTGCCAGCGTCTGTATCTGACCGCGCTCGCCTCTCTCGATGAGGGCGCCGTCCCGATGGTGCTGGGTGGCGACCACAGTCTCGGCGCGGGATCGGTGGCGGCAACGGCCGCGTATGTGAAACGAAAGGGCAAGCCGCTCGGCCTGATCTGGGTGGACGCGCATGCCGACATGAACAGCCCATCGACCAGCGAGTCGGGCAACGTGCACGGCATGCCGATGGCGGCGCTGCTTGGCCGCGAGCCGCTGGAGCTGGCGCGCTTTCATGGCGCGGGCCCGGCCGTGCTGCCGAAGCACACAGTGCTGGTCGGCATCCGCAACCTCGACGAGGTCGAGAAGAAGGTCGTCAAGGCGTCGAACGTCCACGTCTTCACGATGAAGGACGTCGATCGGCTGGGGATCTCGCAGGTGATGGAACGTGCCCTGGTGATCGCGGGCCGCGGCACCGGCGGGATTCACGTGTCGTTCGATCTGGACGTCTGCGATCCCTCGATTGCGCCGGGCGTCGGCACGCCGGTGAAGGGCGGCCTCAGTTATCGTGAGGCACACGTGGTGATGGAGATGGCGGCGGAATCGGGCAAGCTGCTCGCGCTGGATCTGGTGGAGGTGAACCCCACGCTGGATCTGCGGAACACCACCGCCGAACTGGGCGTCGAACTGGCGTTGTCAGCGCTGGGGAAGAAGATCCTCTAACCCCACGGCGTTCATGTGGTTGAGAATCCGTTGGCTAGGGCTTCAAGGAGCGGGCTTCCTCGAGCATGTCTTCGAGGGTGTCCATGAGCATCACGAGCGAGTAGGGCTTTTCGACCAGGCGCGTCAGCGGACGGATCGTTTCGAGATCGGCCGACTCCGAGCGCAGGCCCGAGAAGATGATCACCGGCACGTCCGGCGGCATCGAGACCACGACCTCGCGGCCGGTGCCGCGCCGTCAATCGCAGGTCGACAATGGCGGCCGCGGGACGCTGCTTCTTGATCGCATCCAGCCCTTCATCCGCCGTTTCGGCGGTGACGACCGTGTACTGCCGCATCTGGAGGAACTTCACCAGAGGCAGCCGGACTGCGGTGTCGTCTTCGACAACGAGAATGACGGGTGAAGGTTCGGGGACCACAGGCTCGTTCAGTTTGAGAACCGGGGCTTATTGTCTGCCATCCGGCGGGAAACGACAAGGGAAGTCAGGCCGAGCGACTCGAGTCGGCGCCGGCGCTCGACGATCTGTTTCTGATGGTGACGCGTGTGAATCCGGTGGAAGCGCATCCATTGCGCGACCGTGAACGGTCCGAGGATGGGGTGGTCCATCACCCGTCCTTTTCCCAGTCGCGCCTCGGTCGCCGCCGCCGCGCCGTCGAGCGCCTGCAGGTGCGCAAGCACTTTCTGCCTCACTTCCGGGAGCGACACCAGCCCGGTGGGAACCACGTGAGCCGGGGCCTCGATGCCGGTCGGGAAATATCCCAGTGTGACGACCGCGAAGATGCGAAGCCGCGACTTCAACGTCGGCGCCGAGGCGCGAGACACGCCGGCGCCGAGACAGCGCTCGAAACCCTTGACGGTGCCGGAGTAGGTGCGATCGAGGTGTTCGACGATCTCGGCCACCGACCAGCGCCCGTCCACGCGCGTGGCCGCGCTCGCTTCGTCGAGGCCGGCGGTGGCCTCGTCGATCAGCGTGAGACAGCGCTGCAGTTCTGGGTGCATGGCAGTTGAACGGCACGCACCTCTTCGCCAAGGATTCTCGTGCTATGACGTCGCTTGAACTGCTCATGCACCCTGAATGCTCCTGTGCACCCGCCGTACGGGAGAGCCTCCTCTCGTTGGTGCACACGGCCCCGGGGTGGTGGGCATATTCCGTCGTCAATCAACGCTCGCTCCCCCAGGCAGACCTCCGCCGGCGGTATGTGGCGCCGACAGTGCTCGTGGACGGGCGGGACCTGTTCGGCGTGCCGCCTTCCCCGGTGGTCCCTGAGCTCACTTGACGGCTCTACACGGACGGAGTTCCGTCCGCCGACAAGATTGACCGAGGCGCTCGCGTCGGTGCGGCCGCGCGATCACCCCGGAGGGTCGTGGGGCGCGGCGCTGGCCGTGGACGTGAGTTACGCGCGACGCCTGCTCCAATACAGGTGGCGCGGCTCGGCCCCCACCGCCGACCAGTTGACCAGCCTGCGGCAGCAGCTGTCGACGGCAGGGCATCTCACCGCCTGGACGGGATGGAGGGAGCGACGATTGGTGGGCCGCGCTGGGATCGAACCAGCGACCCTCTGGTTAAAAGCCAGGTGCTCTACCACTGAGCTAGCGGCCCTCCGCTGTCTATTGTACAGGCTCTGGTGGCCGGCTCCCGGATTCAGTCAGACCAGGGCTTCGCGGTCGCGCACGCCAAGGAGATACAGGATGCCGTCGAGGCCCATGCGTCGAAATCGCCTGTCGCGCGCTCTGGCGCACCAGCGGCTTCGCCCGGAACGCGATGCCGAGCCCGGCCAGGCGCAGCATCGGCAGATCGTTGGCGCCATCCCCCACCGCGATCACCTGTTCCATGCTCAGGCCTTCGGACCGCGCGATCTCCGTCAGGTAGTGGGCCTTCCGCGCGCCGTCCACGATCTCGGTGCGCACCTCGCCGGTGACCACGCCGTCGACGATGTCCAGCTCGTTGGCGTGCAGGTAGTCGATGCCAAGCCGCCGCTGCAGCTCGCGACCGACGAAGGTGAAGCCGCCGGACAGGATCGCGGTCTTGTAGCCCAGACGACGCAGCGTGGCCGTCAGTCGCTCGGCGCCATCCATCAGCGGCACGGTGTCCACGACCTGCTGCAGCGCCGATGCCGGCAGCCCCTTGAGCAGCGACACCCGCTTGCGGAAGCTGCCCTGGAAGTCGAGCTCGCCGCGCATCGCCGCCTCGGTGATCGCCGCCACCTGCTCGCCGACGCCGGCCAGCCGCGCGAGCTCGTCGATGACCTCGGTCTGAATCAGCGTCGAGTCCATGTCGAACGCCACCAGCCGCCGATTCCGGCGATAGACGTCGTCGTGCTGGAACGCGACGTCGACGTCGAACTCGTGGGTGAGCGCCATCAACTCGGCGCGCATCGTGTCCTCGTGCGCGAGGCTGCCGGAGGCCGACAGCTCCACGCACACGCGGCCCTGCGCGGTGCGCGACAGCGGCGTGCGTCCCGACAGGCGATCGATGCGGTCGATGTTGAGGCCGGCCTTGACGATCACGCCGCTCACCGCGGCCAGATGCGCGGCCGTCAGCGTCGGCCCGAGCACGCTCACCAGGTAGCGCCCCTTGCTCTGCGCGTGCACCCAGTCGTCGTACTCCTCGCCGGAGATCGCGGTGAAATGGATCTGCACGCCGAGCTGGTGCGCCTTCAGCAGCAGCTCGGTCAGCAGAGACGAGGACTTCAGTTCGTCGGTGAGCTCGACCAGCAGGCCGAGCGCCAGCGAGTCGTGGATGACGGCCTGGCCGATGTCGAGGATCGGCGCGCCCGACTTCGCGAGAATCGTGGTCAGCGAGTGCGTGACGCCCGGATGGTCGTGGCCGGTGATGTCGATGCGGAGGACGCGGGTCTGCGGCTGCGTAGGCATGCGGAGGGAAAATTATCCTCCATCCGCGCCTGGCGCCGCCGCGATCACTGAGGGACGACCCGCGCGCCGGTGAGGAAGCGCCGGTAGCCGGCGTACTCGATCGAGGTGCGGAGGCGAGGGGTTCCCGCGCCGTGCGTGATGTGGAGCGAGGACGCGGAGGCCGGTAGCATCAGCGTTTCGTCGGGATCCTTGAACGTCACCGGCTTGAATCGGATGGAAGTGTCCATGCGCTCCAGGACCCAGCGATCGTTGATGCCCGGTCGCCGCGCCACGCGGCGCGGCAGCATGATGTCAACGAGCCCGGCCAGCCCCTCGTCGAGCCGCAGCACCTCGAAGGTGCCGGGGTCGATCCACAGCTTCCCGCGCAGGCCGCCGTCCACGTCGTAGCTGATGCAGTCGTCCTTGCCCTCGACCTCTTTCACCTCGACGGTGGCCTTGGAGGTCAGGCGGTAGTCCACCACCAGCATGACTCGCCCATCGATCTTCCCGGGCGAGGCGAGCGAGAAGACATAGTTCTTCCGCTGGCCGGGCAGCAGCATCGAGAGCGGCTGGGTCTCGGAGGACTGCTGCTCGGGCGTGGTGCAGTTGTCGCGGTCGTTCTTGCGCGGCTCGTGACCGTTCACCTTCAGGACCTGGCGAAGGGTCCGCGCTTCCGGCGGGGCATCGCTCGGCGCGAACGGATCCCAGGACAACCGCAACTCCGATTGGACGGTGCGGCCAAAGCCGGCGGGCGAAAGACCCGAGCTGAGCGGCTGCAAGCGCACGGTCTCGAGGCAGACGAGGCTCTGCGCCCGTGCGAAATACTGTTCGACCTTGTCGCCGGCGCGCTCCAGCACGGTGGCGAGATCGAGCGCACCCTCCCTCTGCTGGGCCGTGATCACGGCCGTCCAGAGCAGGGCCATCGACAGGCCGGCGCGCAGAATGCGGAGCCGCATCGCGCGGATTATAGCCCGCGGCTCAGCGCCGGCAACCGCCGTGATCAGCCCACATCGTCTGGTCACCAGGGCCCGGCACGGCCGGGCTTTCGAGTACGATCGCGGCGCGATGTACTCGTTCGACTGGAGCGGCGACTTCCGGGTGTGGCTGGCGCGCATACGCGACCCACGCACGTGGCGCCGGGTGGCACCGAACGTCTGGTTCCTCGGCATCACCAGCCTGCTGACCGACGTGTCCTCCGAGATGGTCGCCAGCATCCTCCCGCTGTATCTGGTGGTGACGCTCGGCATGAGCCCGTTCATGTTCGGGGTGATCGACGGGTTGTACCCCGGCATCACCGCGCTGGTTCGCTGGTTCGGCGGCATCGCCGGCGATCGCATGAAGCGGCACAAGGAACTGGCGGCGGCCGGCTACGCCGTGTCGGCCGTCAGTCGAATCGCGTGGCTGGTGGTCGGCGCGAACACGACATGGATCGCCGCGACCGTCACCGCCGACCGCATGGGGAAAGGCGTACGCACGGCGCCGCGCGATGCGCTGATCTCGCTCAGCAGCGCGCGCGAAGACCTGGGACAGTCGTTCGGCGTGCACCGCGCGATGGACGCCGCCGGCGCGATGCTGGGCCCACTCACCGCCTTCGTCGTCCTCGCCATGGCGCCGCAGCGCTTCGATCTGATCTTCATCGTCAGCTTCGGCATGGGGGTGATCGGGTTGGCGGTGCTGCTGCTGTTCGTCAGCAATCCCGCTGCTGATACGCCGCCACCAGCAGCGGCCCACGGCACCGGCGGGCAGCTCGCGTCACTCCTGCGACAGCCCAGGGTGTGGACCGCGGTGGCGTCGAGCTCGGCGCTGG
The DNA here is from genome assembly GCA_963723005.1 of uncultured Acidobacteriota bacterium. Taxonomy (GTDB): domain Bacteria; phylum Acidobacteriota; class Vicinamibacteria; order Vicinamibacterales; family UBA2999; genus VFZN01. Next base: position 129,143 of record CAVRPA010000003.1, read on the forward strand.
CAGCCATGACGATCAGCGACGCCTTTATCTACCTGACCCTGCAGCGCCAGGGGCTGGTCTCGGCCTCGGCGATCCCGCTCCTCTATGTCGGCACCAACTGCGTCTATCTCCTGCTCGCCGTACCGTTCGGGGCGCTATCGGATCGCACGGCGCGTTGGAAAGTGTTCCTCGCGGGGCACGGATTGATGGTGATCGTCTACCTGCTGCTGCTCGTGCCGGACCTGGCACCGATCGGCGTGGCGGCGGTGTTGATCCTGCTCGGCGGTTACTACGCGGCCACCGACGGCGTCCTGCCAGCCTTGGTCAGTGCGGTGCTGCCACAGGAGCTCCGCGGCTCTGGGTTGGGCCTGGTCGCCACGGCGGTCAGCCTGGCGCGGCTCGTGGCCTCCGTGGCGTTTGGCTGGCTCTGGTCCACCCGAGGGGCACCTGCCGCGCTCGTGGCGTTCGCGATCGGCCTGCCGCTTGTCATCGCCGGCAGTGCATGGGCTTTGCACCGAGCCGACCGGGAGATAATCGGGTGATGACATGGCGCGGCTGGGTTCTCGTCGCCGTGATTGCCACCACCGGGTTGGCCGCGTCCGCCTACTACGCGCTGGCCCCGGCGCCGGCCGTGTCCGCCGGGCGTGCCGGGGGCACGCCGCCGACCGAGACGCCGCGCCTGCCGTCCCTACCTGCGCGGCCGTTCGTGATGGTGCGCAGCATGGTGGCGGACGAGTCGTTCAACCACATCGCGATCGTGCCGCTCGACGCGCCCGAAGGGCCGCGCTTCGTCACCCCGCTCTCGTGCGAGCGCGTGTTCTACGCCGGCACCCGGGGCGTCTGCCTGACGATCGGGCTCGACGGCATGACCACCACCTACACCGCGGAGGTGTTCGACGAGCAGTTCGCGTCGATCGGCCGCGTGCCGCTCACCGGCGTCCCCAGCCGCGTGCGGGTGTCGCCTGATGGACGCCGCGCCGGCATCACCGTGTTCGAGACCGGCCACTCCTACTCCGAGGCCGGCTACTCCACCCGCACCACGATCATCGACACCGCATCGGCGCGGATCCTCGATCATCTCGAAGCGTTCGCCGTGACGCGCGACGGCGCGCCGTTCCGCGCCGTGGACTTCAACTTCTGGGGCGTCACGTTCGCGCGCGACAGCAATCGCTTCTACGCGACGCTCGCCATCAGGCGGCGTGAAGCACCTGGTGGAAGGCGACGTGGACGCGCGCACCGCCCGCGTGCTGGCGCCCGACGTCGAGTGCCCGTCGCTGTCGCCGGACAACACCCGCGTCGCCTACAAGAAGGCGTTCACCGACGAGCGCGGCATCGGCTGGCACCTGCACGTGCTGGACCTGCGCACGATGATCGACACCGCGCTCGACGCCGAGACGCGGAGCGTGGACGATCAGGTCGAGTGGCTGGACGATGGCCACGTGATGTATCACCTGACCGGTTCGCGCGGCGCCGACATCTGGGTGCTCTCGACCAACGCGCCGGAGCCGCCGCGGATTCTCGTCCCGTTGGCGTACTCACCCGCCGTCGTCCGCTGAGCCGCCTCGCCCGCCGTGACCGGCCCGGTCCTGCTCGCGGCCCTGAATTACTGCACCCGGAAATCCGCCGTGTGCACCGTGCCATCATCGAGCCTGACCAACAGGCGGCGGCAACTGCCGCCCCACGACTTCTCGGTCTTCCAGTTGAACTGGTAGAGGCCGGTGAGCGGATCGTAGGCGAAGACGCTGGCACCGGGACTGAGCACGGTCACCTCCATCGGATCGACGACCGCGCCGACGCTGCAGGGAATCGCCGCACTGCTGGCCGCACCACCCAGCAGCACGTCGAGCCCATGATCGCCGCTCAGGCCGAACTTGACCGGCACGGTCTGGCCACCCTTGATGCCGTTCACGATCGGGAGATTGTCCACCGGTAACGCGAAGCCGACGAAGACGTAGTGGACCGAATAGGTCACGCTCGCGCCGTTGGTGTTCCCGGCCCGGTCACGCGCGCCGCTGCACGATGCCGTGTAGGTCCCCACGCCATTGCTGGTGCCGCCGCTGACGCCGACGATTGCCTGAGCGGCGACGCCGGAGAGGGCGTCGCTCGTGCTGCAGCCCGCCTGCGGCACGGCGCCCAGATTGTAGACGCCGCCGTTGATGACGCCGGTGACCTGAACCACCGGCGGGGTCAGGTCGACGTTGATGCCGGTCACCCGGCGCTGGCGGAGTTGCCGGCACGGTCCAGCGCGTTCCCGCTGGCCGCCTGTCCGGCCCCGTCGCTGTTCAGGCTGCGCGGCGCCGGACACGAGCTGATGCCTGACAAGGCGTCCGTGCAGAGGAAGCTCACGGTCACGGCGGTGTTGTTCCAGCCGTCAGCGTTCGCCAGCGGCGCACGTGACGCCGTGATGCTCGGAGCCGTCAGGTCGATGTTGATCGGGCTCACCGTGGTCGTCGCGGTGTTGCCGGCCCGATCGAAGGCCGTGCCTGGAGCCGACTGGCCACTGCCCTCACCGCTGAGCGTGGCCGGCGCGGTGCAGCTGGAGATGCCGGAGAGTGGATCCGTGCAGTTGAAGCTTGCCGTCACGGCGGTGTTGTTCCACCCCGCCGCATTGGCAACGGGGAACCGCGAGCCCACGATCCCTGGCACGGTGCGATCGATGTTGATGCCATCGAGGGTGGCGCTGGCGTCGTTGCCCGCCACGTCGGCGGCGTTGCCGATGACCGACTGGTTCGCGCCATCGCCGCTGAGCGTGGTCGGCGTGCTGCACGACTGCAGTCCGGACAGCGCGTCCGAGCAGGTGAAGCTGACGGTCACCGGCAGATTGTTCCAGCCGGCGGCGTTGGCGGCCGGCGTGCGCGAGGCCGCGATCTCCGGCGGCGTGCGGTCGATCCAGATGTTCACGGAGTTGGCCGGCGATTCGACGTTGCCGACTGTGTCGGTGGCGAAGAACGTGAGCGGGCCCTGCCCCTGGCCGGACAAGGTCGCCGCGACCGGCGTGCCCGCGGCCCGCCGTTGGCGGTGATGCCATCCAACGTGAGCGAGTAATCGATGCGCGCGACGCCGGAATCGGCATCGGTGGCGGTGAAGGTCGCCGTGACGTTGTCACGATGCCAGCCGCTCGCAGGCGTGGGCGGCGTCAGCACGACGCTGCTGGCGGGCGGCGTGCTGTCTGTCACGGTGCAGAGCCAGGGGCGGTTCGGCATCCGGCGCGGGCCGGCCCGCGCCCAATGCCTCGGCCCGCTCCCACACGCGGATGTAGGCTTCGGCCGAGCAGAACAACGAGTTCACGTAGTGCGCGTCCATGCCGATCCGCGACAGATCGGCCACGAGGTCGGGCACCAGGCCGATGTGCGCCAGGCCGTCCACGTTGTAGTCGAAGGTCTTGAAGCCGGTGACCTGCTGGCTGAGGGTGCCGAAGCCAGGCACGCTGAAGGGATATCCAGCCGGTTGTTCTCGAGGATCTGCTGCAGGCCGTTCGAGCCCGTTGGGCGCCCCCATCCGCCGCAGGCGTCGCTGCCGAAGCGCGGACCGAGATGCCCGGCCGCGCCGTTCCAGTCGCTGCCCATGGCCACCGGTCCGCCCATCACGTCCACGGCGTACTGGAAAGCCTGCGCCCAGCGTCTTGCTCGAGTGCCGGCAGTTGTCGGCGATCGGACCGCCGAACAGCGGCGCGTAGGGCACCGTGAACTTCCTGCCCTTCAGATCGGTGTCCTGCACATCGTCCTTGAGCATCGCCGCGACCATGCCGCCGCTGGCGCGGATGGCATCGAGCTGGGCGCGCGTGCGCATGCGCTCGTGGCGGCCCTTGTTGTCGACGAACTCCTTCACGTGCAGGTCGAAGGGCTGCACGTGGCTGGCGACGCAGCGGATAGGGCGCGCCGGTGCCGCCGGGCCCGCGGCTCGTGAGCGCGATCGTCTGGTCGAGCGAATTCGCCGACATGTGATCGATGTCGATCAGCATGCCCTTGTTCATCAGCGCCTGGATCAGCTGCGTGCCCGAGCGGCTGCAGGCCGTACTGGTTGCACGAGGCGTAGACGGTCGAGATTGCCGTTCATGTAGGCCGGGATCGGCGGCGTCTCACCCACGCCGAACCCGAGGAGCAGCATGACGCTCTGGATCGCGTTGTCGAGCCAGAACCCGTAGCCCTGGGCGTCCGCAGTTGCGCGTGACCCACCAGCGTTGTTCGGCAATGGCCTGCCCGACACTGATCGGATCCATCCAGGTGGCGGCGGCGCCGAACCCGTTGTCGAAGTTGTGGATCGGGAACACGTGGCGAACGCCCATGTCGTAGATGACGTCGACGGCCTCGACCAGCGTCGTCGGCTGCGCCAGATTGGTGAGAGGCGCGATGCGCGCCGCCGACAGCCCGAAGTCGGCCGGGCACCCGCTCGCCTCCTTGCAGTTGAACAGGTTGTCGACCTCGATACCGAGCACCACCGCCAGCTTGCCGGCGCGCACGGTGTCGCGTGCCTGCTGCGGCGTGGTGACGATGCGGAACCAGCCCAGCCCGGGGCCGCCGGACATGCCAGTCGACGAAGCGCTCGAACTCACGCGCCTCGCGCAGCTGATTCACGATGTGAAGCATCGAGTCTTCGCAGATTGGCCACGATGTCGAACGCGTCGCCTTGAGCGAGGTCTTGCAGAGCGACTCGACGTGCGACGCAAACAGCGTGGTCGTGCGCAGGCCGCCGCGCCACGCGCGCTCCAGCCAGACGTAGTAGGTCTGCTGGTGGGTGGTGCTGGTCCACTTCGGCCAGCCGGAGAAGTAGGGCGCGCCGAACTCGGTGCGCGCGCCATCGCCGGTGCCGTCGCCCGAGGTGTCGTTCAGGAGCCCGTGGTAGGGATTCCTGTGGACGGCGATATCGGCTGCGGGCGAGAGAGCCGCGTTCACATCAGGGAGCCTGGTCGGCGCACGAAGTTGCCATTCGCGTCAACCGGCGCCGGGGCGCCGGCCAGGTTCTTGCCGCCGTGCGCCTGGTGTCCCAGCAGGTGCAGGTGCATGTCCATGTAACCAGCCATCACCCCGCGAGGTTCTGGTGTCGGCGACCAGCCGGTGGTGGGTTCGGCAATCGGGCCTGGGTTTTCACGAACACAACTGCCGGTGGCGCGTAGCACTTCGGACCCGGCGATGACGATGTTGTTGCACGTCGCATCGCCGCTCACGGGAATGAACGAGTCCAACGCCAGGTCGTCGCCGCGATAGACCAGGCCGGGCTGACAGGCATCACCCTGCCCGAAGCAGCAGGCGCGCTGGCCCTCACCTCCGCACGACGTCGTCGGCGACAGCGGCATGCAGGTGCCGGCGCCGAACCCGCTGCAGGCGTTCGGGAATTGCCCAAGCGCGACTTCCTCGAAACCGGCGTCGCAGGATGGCCCCAATCGCTCGAGGAAGCAGCAGGCCCGCTGCCCGGGACCTCCGCAAGCTGCTGCCTGAGCGCCGGCCTCTTCGAACACGGCGCTCACGTCGCCGGGAAAGCTGCCGCTCGTGGCGGCCGCTGCTCCTTCACTGGCTTCGCGACCAGACAGCCCCGGAGCCCGAGACCCCGAAGATGGCGAATGCGAGAAGGCCGGCCAATGCCAGGCGCGGCGCGCGAACAAGTGAGAGCGATCGTTTGGGAAGGGTATCCGATTGTCGGCGTCCGAACATGCGGTGCATCTCCTGGGGAGGAGCGCGACCTCGCCACTCGCTGCTCCCGTGCCCGCACGTCTCCAGAGACATGGCTGGGCTGGTTGCCCGCCGGCGAGAGCGCGACGGCAAGCTCATTGCTATCTCTTGAGCCCAGAGCGTCCGGCAGCGCTGGTGAGGGTAACGGCTGGGACAGACCCTGTCGGTCATTGCCGGGTTTGGGCATTTCAGAGGAGACACGATCATGCGTGCCACGCAACTGACGGTGATGGTTCTGGTTCTGGCGTTCGCAACGGCGTGTGACACCCGACCCACGCCCGAAATCGAGGCGGCAAGAGACGCGCGCGCTGCCGCCGCGGCGCGTGCCGGTCAATACGCTCCTGAATCGATGAAGGCGGCACAGGACGCCCAGGCAGCGCTCGACGCCGAGTTGGCGGCGCAGGACGCGAAATGGATCAAGTCCTACGACCGCACGCGCGAGCTGGCGACGGCCGCCAAACTGGCCAGCGAAAAGGCGAGAGACGAGGCAGTGGCGGCCCGGGAGCGCGCCGACGCCGCGGCCGCTGCCACCGCTGCCAAGACCAAGGCCGACACCGAACGGCGCGCCAAGCTGGCGAAGACCGCCGTGCGGCCCGGCGGCGCGGTCCGCAACCCGACCAAGATCAAGGACGTGACCCCGGTCTACCCTGCCATCGCCAAGTCGGCGCGGGTCAGCGGCACGGTGCAGATCGAACTGACCATCGGGCCTGACGGCAAGGTCGCGGACTGGAGAGTGGTGAAGGGCGTTCCGCTGCTGGATGAAGCCGCGCTCGACGCCGTCAAGCAGTGGGAGTACACGCCCACCCGCGTGAAGGGCGTGGCGGTGCCGGTGATCATCAACGTCGCCGTCAACTTCAAGTCGTAAGCCGACCGTCGCCTGCCTCTGTCCATTCAGACGGAGGCAGGCACGTGGCTTGAAGCGGTCCGGGGTTCGTGGAATGCTTAGCGCAACGCCCATGACCGCCCTCGAACTCCTGACTCACGACGGGTGCCCGTGCACCCCGACGATGCAAGCCAGCCTGCTCGACGCGTTGCGCTCGCTCCGGGGCTGGTGGGCCTACCGGCTCGTCACCCAGCAGACGCTGTCCCCCGCCGACATTCGCCGACGGTATCCGGCACCCACCGTGCTTCACCAGGGGCGCGACCTCTTCGGCCTGCGGGCAGAGCCACACCTCAGCGGCCTGACGTGACGGAGGTACTCGGACGGAGTTCCGTCCGCTGACCGGCTCGCCGAAGCGCTCACCGCCGTCGCGCCCCGCCTTGCCGGTGCCGACGAGTCGCGCGCGGCGCTGACAATCGACCTGACGTATGCACCGCGGCAACTCCGCTACACCTGGCGTGGCCCGGCACCGACGCCAGATCAGCTGACCACGCTCCGCAGAGGCATGGCCGAAGATGGGAACCTCACGCGCGACACTGCCTTGCTGATTGACATGCGGCAGTTGACGACGCTGCCTTCGTTCGAGGACCTGCGCACCATCATGTCGCAGGCCCGTGCGGACGGCATCCTGCCGCGCGCGGTCGCTTTCGTCGCCGGGCCGCCGGAACAGTTCGGCGTGGGCCGGCAGAGCGAGATGCTGCTCCCGCCAAGCGTACGCGGAGCCGTTTTCACCGCCGAGGCCGATGCGCTCGAGTGGTTGGGGTTCTAGGTGGCGATGACCGCCACCTTTGTCTGCCGGTCAAGGGCCTTCCTGTAGCGGCGTCGTACCCTTTCTGGCGAAATCAGGCCGCGCGCAGGTGGCATCACACTTGCGATGTGATCCATCGTGCCTGAGACCCCCATGCGATCAATCTACGACGAGCCGACGGTCATGTGGCGAATGCGCCGGACCGACGGCCAGTCGTCTCATGTCGTCATTGGCTCGCGCCTCAACGGAGTGGCCGTCATGTGGTTTGTCAACGGCCGGCTGCTGGGGCTTCGAGACTTCGACGACGTCACCTGCGCACTGCGCTGGAGCGAACAGATGCAAGCTCAGAACTGGGCCGCGGGCTGGCGCCTCGCGTCCGACTAATCGGCCGTTTCGACAGCCGGCCGGCCGCTGTAAACACGGCGCGTTTGAGGTAGGCTACCCCCCGTGCGCCAAAGGGGGAAACATGAGGAAGCCTGTCCTGCTCGTCGCCTTCGCGGTCGCCGTCGCCCTGGCCGGTAGCGCAGCCACCGCATCGAGCTCGGCTCCCGGCCCAAAGAACTACCGCGCGAATCTCGAAGGCTTCCAGGAGAACCCGTCGCTGTCCACGACCGGCCATGGGCACGTCAGCCTGCGAATCGACGAAGCCGCCGAGACGATCGAATACGAGCTGACCTACGACGACCTCGAAGGCGTGGGGACCACGCCGTTTGTCACCAATGGCGTGGTGGTCCAAGCTCACATCCACATCTCGGCACCGGGCGTCAACGGTGGAGTGGCAGTGTTCTTCTGCGGAGGTGGCGGTAAGCCCAACTGCCCGACGCCGTCGGGCACGATCAGTGGCGTCATCGTGCCAGGCGACGTGGTCGGCCCGGCCGGACAGGGCCTCAATCCGGGAGAACCGACGGCCTTCGAGGAACTCGTCAAGAGCATTCGCGCCGGGTATGCCTACGCCAACGTGCACACCACGCGCTGGCCAGGCGGCGAGATCCGGGGCCAGATCGGCGTCGGCGAAGGGCGCTGAGTGATCGTCTGCACGGCGCGGATGCCGGCCAGCCGCCGGCGTCCGCGTTCGGTTGCCGTGGCCGGGTAGCTACTTCGATGCGGGTCCGATCGGGTAATGGCGCCGTCCTCGTTTATCGGTTCGCGCTCCGCTTCGCCGCCGCCAGTCGCGCACGTTCCGCTTGCTCCGTCTCAAAACCGAGAATGTCGCCAGGCTGGCACGAGAGCGCCTCGCAGATCGCCTCGAGCGTCGAGAAGCGGATCGCGCGCGCCTTGCCGGTCTTGAGGATCGAGAGGTTGGCCAGCGTCATCCCGACCTGATCCGCAAGTTCGGTCAGCGTCATGCGCCGATCGTGAAGCAGGTCGTCGAGCTTGACGACAATCGCCACGTCAGACCGTCCCTTCGAGCTCTTCGCGCATGTGCGCGCCTTCCGCGAACACGCGGGCCAGCAGGAACGTGAGAAGGACGGCAAGCCAGCCGTTGATCGAAAAGCCGGCGTCGAGATGGACCGGATGCGCCGGAGTCGACACGCTCCTGCCGATGGTGCCGATCGCCATGCTGAGCACCTGCAGCGCGACCAGCGCCCAGGCGATGGCCTGAAGGCGGGACGCGTTCGCGGCGACGAAGGGATCGCCCGCGCGTACCGTCTCCACGATGGCGAGCAACCGCTTGAGGACGAAGTCGTTCAGCGGGACCACGGCCAGACCGAGAACGGCGACCGCGCGCAGGGCCATGACCAGCCGGTCCGCATCAGGCGAGGGAGACAGCTTGAACGCGGCCATGATCCACTGCTCGTTGGGCATGGCGAGCAGCAGGATCAAGATCGATCGCTGCCATCAGCCAGTTGAGGACGACGAGGAGCCGCAGCACGGCGTAGGCGATCGGCAACGCGGCGGATGACGAGGCTGGCTTGGACATGACTGACATCCTCCAGTGATATCGAATATCAATAAACAATTTATCGCTTATCGTCAAGCTATTTATTGATCATCGATATTCGCCCGGAGTCTTTTCGTGGGGCGAGACCCCGAAGGTCGGCTAGCGCTCGGGCGCCTTCACCTGCGGGCGGTCTTCCCGTCCCAATTCACGACCACTGCCAGAGCAGCCGCTGGGGGCGCCGATACCGGGACATTGATCAGGAACCGGCCGTCGGGCGCCACCTCGAACTCACGAGTTGCCTGGAACGCGGGCGTCTGAAACAGGCGGGACGCCTTGCCGACATTGAGGTTCGTCCCCACCCGCTCGATCGGAACCGCCATCAGGGTCAGATCGGGAGCGAGGTAGAACAACTCGTCGCCGCGCGGGCTCCAGCGTGGCGTGGTGCCGCCTCCGGCGGAAACCGGGTAGCGCCGCCCGCCGTCTGGAAACGACTGCACGTAGATGTCGGAGGCGGTCGCCGAGTCGGTGGATTGATAGGCGATCCATTGACCATCTGGCGAGAACTGGCCGGCGCTCTCGGCGAAACCAGTGTTCGTCACCCGCACAGGCGTGGAATTCGGTGAGGCCTGCACGGCCCAGATGTCGTTACGGGACGTATAGGCCACATACCCGCCACTCGACCAGTCCGTCGGCGTCTTGCCGGCCTCATCGCTGTACACGAGGATCTCTCGCTCGGTCGTCCCGAGCGTGCGTTGGTAGAGATCGCCGTTATTGGGGTTGTTGAGCGCGTTGCTGCCCGTGGCACCTCCCGAGAAGGCGACCCGTGTGCTGTCAGGCGAGAAGACTGGAGCGATGTCCGCACCGTCGCGGACGATGAGGTTACTCGTGGCATTGCGGGCGATGTCGAAGAGCATTACATCGAAGTTTCGCTCGAACGCCAGGTAGCGGCCGTCGTCAGAGAGCGCGACGCGAGAGTACGCACCCGCGGCGCTGAACGGCGTGACCGTCCGTCCCGAGCGATCGATCCACGCCAGTTGAGATTCGGCCGCCTGTACGGCTCTGAGATACACGAGCGTGCCGTTCGGGGACACGTCAAAGAGCGGTCGCGGTCCCGCGGCGATGCCATCGGCCACCGGCTCCGGGTCACCGTCGAGGGCCAGGCGCTTGAGATTGAAGCGCTGCGCCAACAGGGTCTCCCCCTGGGTGAACATCAGGTGTCCGCTGACGGAGTACCTCACGGCGCCGTGGATGCCGTCGAGCCTTTGGCGCTCCTTCGAGTCGAGGCTTCCGACGAACACGTCCCAGTCTTCTACAGTCGGGCCGCGCCGGCTCAAATACACGAAATGCTGACCGTCAGGCAGGAACTGCGGGTAATCGTGGGTGAGTTCTCCAGGGGCCAGGGCCGTGACCGGCGTCGGGACGCCGCCAGACGCCGGCAGTCGGCGGAGTGGCCGGTTTCCGCCGCCGATGAGCATCACACCATCGGCACTCCACGCGACATCCCGTCCCGGTTCGTCAGTCAAGACCGTCGGGAGCCCTCCCGCCAACGCGATCCGCTTCAACTGCGAACCGGCGAAGAAGGCCAGGGACCGGCTGTCGGGTGACCAAAATGGCCGTCCGGCACCCTCGGTGGACGGGAGCGCTCGCGCCGTCGAGGCATCGAGCGGGCGCACCCAAATCATCGTCGGTCCTGCCACCGCGGCCACGAACGCCACCGTGCGGCCATCCGGTGAGATCGGGTCGCCAATCTCCATCGTGCGTGGCAGGTTTCCGAGCTGCCTCGAACCGGCTGGCGCCTGGATCTCGAATCGGGTCGTGATCGGTGCCGCCAGGGGCGCCCGCAGCGCCCACGCGGCCGCGCCTGCGCCGAACGCCAGCGCGGCAAGTGCGACGAGGGCGACCACTGGCCAGCGGACAGCGGGTCGAGCGGGCGCGGGTTCGGGCTCCGGATCCTGCGCGCTCTCTTCGAGTGCGATCCGCGCTTCAGCGATGTGGGACAGCCGGCGTCGCACGTCTTTGCGAAGGCACCGCTCGAGCAGGCGACGCACGCTGGCTGGTGTCTGCGAGGGCAGCGCGGTCCAGCCCACCTCCCCCGTGAGAATGGCGGCAATCGCGTCGGACACCGTATCGGCTGCCGCGAATGGACGACGCCCTGACAGCATCTCGAAGAGCACGCACCCGAACGACCAGACATCGGTCCGCCGGTCCACCACCTTGCCGCGCGCCTGTTCAGGACTCATGTAGGCGGCGGTACCGAGGATGACGCCGGCCGCCGTCACCGCCGGCGAAGTGATCGTCGGCGACAGAGAGGACAGAGGTGGCGCCCCGCCGGGGTCGACGAGCTTCGCCAGTCCGAAGTCGAGTACCTTGACGGTACCGTCGTCGCGGACCTTGACATTGGCCGGCTTCAGATCGCGATGGATGACGCCATGGTCGTGCGCCGCTTCGAGTGCCTCGGCGATCTGTCTGGCGATGGACAGCGCATCGTCGAGTGGAAGTGCGCCCTGGGCAATTCGCTCCGCGAGGGTGACGCCCTCGACGAGCTCCATCACGAGCGCGCGAGTGTTGTGCCCGGCATCGCCAGGCGCCTCCACGGTTCCGTACACGGCCGCGATGCAGGGATGGTTGAGGGCCGCGAGCGTCCGCGCCTCGCGCTCGAAGCGCGCCTGACGGTCTGGATCGCTGGCGAAGGCGTCAGGCAACACCTTGATCGCCACCTCGCGGTCCAGGCTCGTGTCGATGGCACGATACACGGTGCCCATTCCACCGGCCCCGAGGATGCCGCGGATTTCATAGTGGCCGAGCCGGATGCCTGGCGCGACGCCCATCAGCGCGGAATCTTATGCGAATCGCGTCTACGAGCGCACCACGGTTCGACAGCGGTCCGCTCCCCAGGCGATCTAACGGTTACGGGGCCGGAGCCGGTCCTGCTCGCGAGTCTGCCCTCATCCTGAAGGTCAGCCAATAAGCCCAGATCCCCGGGGATACCCGGGCGAACGTGGCGTTACAACGGATGGGATCCCCACCGGGTAGGAGACGGTTAGCAGTTGCCGATGTCGGGCTTCGCGGAGGCACGCGGCGTAACCTGAGAGCGGAGCACTCCGCCGCGTCGAACCGAGCTGCCGTTCTCGAAAGGGCATCGTTTACCATACGCCCGATGGACACCAACTCTAGTCGCCCGTGGTTATCTAAGTCGGTGCGGCTTGCCGTAGTGATGGCTTACGCGGCGGTCATGATCGGGCCCGCGCCTAAGGGCAATGCAACGGAAGGAGAATGGAGATGAACAGACGAATTTTCACGACCGTACTGGTCGTGCTGGGCATGCTCACGATGGGAAGGGGGTTGGCCCTGGCTCAGGACGTCACGGTCAACTTCGCGCCCGGCGTGGACCTCTCCAATTACAGGGTCTACAAGTGGGTCAGGATCGATGGCTCCTCGTATCCCAACGAGCTGCTGGACACACAGATCAAAAAGGCCGTCGAGGCGGAGTTGCAGTCCCGGGGGCTGACCAGTGGCCTTGACTTTTCTAATTTGTTAAGTCTGTTCCTTGCGTATCAGGTGGCTGTCACGCAGCCGCAGGAGTCGAAAAATTACTCAAGCGACGGCATCCAGTGGGGCGGCGGCGCGGCGACCCGCCCAACGCTCGGCATTGGCGCAATCGAACTGCACATGTACGACCCCTCGACGAAGCGCCTGGTCTGGCAGGGGAGGGTCACCAATACGCTCGCCCCCAGCCCCGACGCCCACGAGAGGGAGGAACGGCTCAACAAGGCGATGGCGAAGTTGCTGGAGGACTTCCCGCCGAAACCTAAGAAGTAACTGGAAGACGGCTTCAGACCTGCGTGGCCGCTTTCGCGGTCACAGACCAACGCCGTGCAGTTGGCGCGGGTGCGATGATGCAGCGGCAAATCCTCGACGTGTTCGCGGAGCACGAGCGGCGCCTGACCGGACAGCGTACGAAGTCGGCGCTGCAAGCGAAGCGCGCGGTGAGCGCGCCGGGTGAGGGCCGCGTGAGCGGTAGGATTATGGCAATGCTCTCGCCCTCGCAGCAGTTCTTCGCAAGCCGCCTGGCACCACTTGACGAGCGACGGGTCTTCACGCTGCCCGGCGGCACGGGTCGCCTCTACCTCGTCCGACAGTGGGCGACGTGCGTCTGTTCGCCGACCTCACGGCCCTCCCCGCGGTCACACCGCCGGCGCGGAGCGAATGGCCCGACCAGACCTTCGACCTCGAACCAATCGACAATCCGTTCGGTCCGAAACTGTTACCCATGTCTCCGGAATGGACCCAACTAATGTGGCGTCCCCACCGGGATTCGAACCCGGGTTTTAGCCTTGAAAGGGCCACGTCCTAGGCCTCTGGACGATGGGGACGCGCTTGGCGGAACAGGAATTGTAGCACGCGGTTCGCGGGCAGCCAAAGCCGCGCGCCCACACAGGGGTAACATGCCCTCGATGAAGCGCCGATCGTTCCTCGCCGCCGCCACCCTCGCGCCCGTTGCCGCGGCGCTGCTGCCGCGCTCGCTCTCGGCTCAGAAGCCCAAGCCCGGCGACTCCCCCACCGAGAGCTTCGACCCGTGGATCGAAGTCCACGCGCCCAATCTCGCGCACAACACTCGCGAAGTGGCGCGCGTCGCCGGCAAGCGGCCCGATCATGGCCGTCATCAAGAACAACGGCTACGGCCTTGGCGGCGCCACCGTCGCGCGGCAGCTCGAACCGCTCGCCGAGATCGACGCCTTTGCCGTCGTCAAGATGGAAGAGGCCATCACGCTGCGCGATCGCGGCCTCAAGAAGCCGGTGCTGCTGATGGGCCCGTTCACCACGCCGGACCTCGCAACGCTCGCCGCGAAGGACATCATGCCGATGGTCTACACGCCGATCGGCGCGGACCTCGAGCGTGTCGCGGCCGCACGGTCGCAGCCGCTCGACATCCACGTCTGCGTGGACACCGGGATCGGGCGCGTCGGCGTCCCCTTCGGCGAAGCGGCGCCGCTCATCCGCGATCTCGCCGGTCGCAAGAACGTCCGCATCGCCGGCGTGATGATGACCTTCACCGAAGATCAGGCCTTCGACCAGGAGCAGCTGAAGCGCTTCACGGCACTCACCGGCGAGCTCACCGCCGCCGGCATCGCGCTCGGCCGTCGCCACGCCGTGTCCAGCTACACCATCTTTCAGCACGACAACGCCTGGCTCGACATGGTGCGCACCGGCATGGTGCTCTACGGCGTCTATCCGGATCCGAAGTTCCGCCAGGTCGCCAAGATCGACCTGCGCCCGGCCGTGGCGCTCCGCGCCCGCGTGGCCTACGTGAAGAAGCTGACGGCAGGCACCAGTGCCGGCTACGAGCGCGCCTACGTCGCCAAGCAGGACACGTGGATCGCGACGCTGCCGGTGGGACACACCGACGGTTGGCCGCGCGTCGCCGCGAAGGGCGCGAGCGTCCGCATCAACAACCGCCTCTACCCCGTGATCGCCTCGGTCTCCGCCAGCCACACCATCGTCGAGATCGGCGCCGAGCAGACGGTGAAAGCCGGCGACGTGGCGACGATGTTCGACTGGGTGAACGGATCACGACCGGAAGACGTGGCCACGGCGTGCGGCGCGTCGGTCTACGACCTGCTGATGCACCTCAACCCGCTGCTGCCGCGGTATGTCATGAGCCCGGCGTAGAAATACCGGCAGACGTCAGGGTCCGGACGACGGGTACCGGACACCGGATACCGGAGCCCGGCTCCGTCCCACTCAGCAGAGCTCGCACAGGGTGCGGAGAAGCGGCGCTGGGACGCTGGCAGGCTGCACCCTACGGAGAGGCCGACGGTGGATGCGCGCAGCCGGCACCACAGGCGAGACACCCGCGAGGCTTTGATGCCGAGCGGCTCGCTGAAACGATCCGGAGGTGCCGGATGCCGGCCTCGGAGTCGGGTGCGGAATGCCAGGGTCCCAGCGACGCCCCGCACCTCGCCGGCAAACTCTCCGCGATACCGATCGGTAGCGGCGCTTCTTCCTACGACTTAGGCTCGGCTACGACAATCGCGACGGCATCGCCTGACGGCGCGACCGCGAGGCGCGAGATGGCGCCCAGCTTGTGCGGCGCGGCGTCGAACACCTCGGACCATCCAGCGTCACCGCGCGTCCACTTCATGATGCGCGTGCCGGAGGACATCAGCAGCGTCTTGCCGTCGGGCATCCACGCGCAGTCGCGATCGGCACTGCCCTCCACCGTCGCGACCAGGGTCTCGATGCGCCCGCTGTCGATGTCGATCGTCTTCACGTTGTAGGCGCCGCTCGCCTCCTTCTGCACGAAGCTGACGAGCCGCGTCCCCGGCACCCGGTGCAGCGAGCGCCCGATATCGCGCGCGGCGACTTCGGCCTTGCCGGTGGTGACGCGTGCCAGCTGCAGAGTGGCGGGCTGGCCCAGAACGAACAGCGCAAGGTGGTCGGCATCGACCCAGGCGTGATAACCGACCGGTTTGATGTCGGTGAGCACGAGGCGCGGCTCGCCGCCGGCGCGATCGAACTGCCACAGTCGCTGCGTGCCGTCCGGCTCGACGCGGATCACGGTGAACCCGTCGCGATTCAGTGCCGGCGTCCCCGGACGCTCGGGCGGCACGGTCGCGGAGAACTCGCCCTCCGCCGTGCGCGTCAGCTGACGCGTCGTCTTCGAGGCGCGATCGAACTCGTAGATGTCCGTCTGCTTGCCGTCGCGGTTGCCGGTGAAGAGCAACCGCTGACTGCCGGGGTCGAAGAACGGCTGATTGTCATAACCCTTGTCGGTGGCGACAGGTGTGGGCGCCGCCGTTCGCATCGACGCGAGGCCGGCGGAGAGCGGCACCAGGTAGATGTCGGTGCCCGGCTGAGGAGCCGGCGCCGCGGGCGTCTGCGCGCCAAGGGTCGCCGCGGACAGCAGCAGGCAGGTCAGAAGTCTCATCAGCGCAGTCTATCCCTTCACATACGCGCGTTTGGCGGACAGCTTGCCGTTCGTCACGGTGAGGACATCGACGCCGCGCAAGTGCCACGGCTGGCCGTCCCGGACCTTGCGGTAGACCCAGCGCACCACGCAGCGATCGCCGGCGGCGAACTCGTCCTCGCTCTCGAAGGTCGCGCCGGGGCTCGAGGCGAACCAGCCTTCCAGCCAGGTCAGGAAGGCGGTCTTGCCCTGGATGCGCGTCCCGTCCGGCGCCGGGTTGGTGTTCTCGAAGAGGATGTCGTCGGCAATCACGGCGGCCACCGCCGGCAGGTCGTGGCGGTTCACCGCATCGTTGAACTGGTGGACCACGGCGAGGGTCCCCGCCGCAATCGTTTCCTGTGCATCCATATCCCCTCCCTTTCCCGTACGCAGTAACTGCCGCAAAAACGAGGCTATCGTGCCAGACCCCAAAGTGCCACACTGGATGAGCCTGGCCTGACATGGAGATGCGTCGATGGTCCGCTCGCTTGCTGCCGCGCTGGTGCTCGTCACCAGCCTCGCCGTCCTCTCCGCCCAGGATTCCGGGATCGTCGGCGCCTGGCACCTGAACCCCGAGCTCAGCACGCCACTGCCTCCGCTGCGCGAGGGCCCCGACGGGCGTCCCCGCGGGCCTGGCTACGGCGGACGACCGGGCGGCGGACCTCCCGGCGGGCTGAGCAGCATGATCCCCGGCATGGGACGCGGCCCCAGCGAGAGCGACATGCGTCGCATGGAGGTGATCCGACGCCGGCTGTTCGAGACTCCCCAGACACTGTCGATCGTGCGGGACGGCGCGCGCGTCACCTTCACCGACGGTGAGGGCCGGACGTTGACGCTGGTCGCGGACGGCAAGAAGCAGCAGCGAGTAACGGGCGACGGCGAGTTCGAGTCGCGTGCCCACTTCGAAGGCGAGGTGCTGGTCCTCGAGGAGGACTTCGGCGGCGGCGTCAAGCTGCTCACCCGCTTCGCGCCCATCGTCTCGGAGGAGCGGTCGCGCCTCGAGGTGACGATGAAGGCGAGCGGCGGACCGAAGCCGCCGCCCCAGCCCGAACGCGACGGAGAGGCGCCACGCGGCCCGATCGACAGCGTGACGCGCGTCTACGAGCGCCAGGAGCGCTAGCCGCTACTTCTTCACGTCGTTCTTGAGCTCGACGACGATCACTTCCATCGGCTCGGTGCCCTTGTTCAGGTCACCGTGCTGGGTGTTCGGGGCGTCGGCGTCCAGCCAGTACGCCTTCCCCGTCTCCCACGCCATCTTCTCCTTGGTGACGCCCTTCGCGTCCACCACGTCCAGCGTGCCGCCCTTGAGCGTCACGATCGTGCGTCCGTGATCGTGCCGGTGCAGCGAGAGCGGCTGGTTCGGCATGATGATCGATTTCCACACGCGCACTTCGCTGTTCTCGAACTGCGGCTCGCGCCGCGTGCCGGCCGCCTGCTGCTGCCCGGCATCCACCGCCGCGGTCGCCGCGCAGATTGCGGCGGCGGCACAAATACCCTTCCAGGTCGATGTCATCACGGGCTCCTCGGGGATGGACTTGGGTCTTGGGTCTTGAGTCTTGGGGCTTGGGGCTTGGGGCTTGGGGCTTGGGGCTTGGAACTTGGGACTTAGAGTCCCAGCACCCTTGCCGCGTTCTCGCCCATCATCTTCCGTCGATCCGACTCCGGCACGTCGAGGCCGCGCAGCACCTGCAGCATCTTCGGGATGCTGCCGATCTGGTGCGGGTAGTCGCTGCCGGCCATGATGTGATCGACGCCGGCAAACGACATCGCCAGATCGATGCAGCTGGGATCGAAGTTCACCGTGTCGTAGTAGAACTCCTTCAAGTACGTGCTCGGCGGACGATCGATGTTGGTCCGGCAGCTGCGAACGCTTCGTAGCCGCGGTCGAGGCGCTCGGCCAGGTACGGGATGGCGCCGCCCATGTGGCACAGCACCCAGGTGATTCGCGGATAGCGGCGCGGCACGCCGGCGAAGACCAGGTGGGCCGCGGCCAGTGTGGTGTCCATGAGGAATCCGACCAGCGGCATCAGCCAGTACTCCTCCATGGCCTCGACGCCGAGCGGATGCGCGGGGTGAACGTAGATGACGGCGCCCAGCTCGTCGGCCTTCTGCCACAGCGGCTCGTAGCGCGCGTCTGCCAGCGGCACCCCGTTGACGTTGCTGAACACCATCGCGCCAGGCAGACCCAGCGTCTTCATCGCCCGCTCCAGCTCGATGACCGAGGCGGCCGGATCGTTCAGGGGCAGCGTCGCCAGAAAGGTGAAGGCCTTCCGCCGCGCCCGCTCGTTGCCGTACGCGTCGTTGATCCGGCGTGCCAGTTCCACGGCCAGCGCCGGCTCCTCCATGTGAGTGCCGGGCGTGGTGAACGTGGCGACCTGCATGTCCACGCCGTTCTCGGCCAGCACGTTCTCGCGGAAGTCCAGGTCGCGATGGCCGGGCACGAGGATGTTGTAGTCGCCGGGATAGTGCAGGCGCGGGTTCCCTTCGGCGTCGTAGTCCAGCTTGATGCTCGATCGACCGGCCTTCACGGCGTCCAGGTATTCCGGCGGGTAGTAGTGGTTGTGGAAGTCGATGATCATCGGGTCGGGTTCTAGGTTCTAGGTTCTAGGTTCTAGAGTTCTGGGTTCGTGTCCACAGCCAGTAGACCGGCAGGCCCGAGACGACCAGCGCCAGGCCGATGGCGGCTTCGCGCGGGTCGGCGGCCACCTGGTTGACGACGATCGCGGCTGATGCGGCGACGAAGAGCAGCGGTGCGATCGGCACGAGCGGCATGGGCCACGCCGGATGGTATCCGGGGCGGCGCCTCAGCATCAAGATGCCAATGCCCAGCAGCGCAAAGAAAATCCACTCCGTGTAGATCACGCGCGTGAAGAGCGCGCGGTAGGTGCCGGTCCACACCAGCACGGACGACCACACCGCCTGCAGCACGATGGCGCGCGCCGGGGTCTGGAAGGTCGGATGCACCTCGCCCGCCCACGCGAAGAGCACGCCGTCCTGCGCCATCTGGTAGTACACCCGCGGGCCGACCAGGATGATGCCGTTCAGCGCGCCGAACGCGCTGACCATCACCAGCGCGGAAATCGCCACGGCGCCGGCCGGGCCGACCAGCCGGTTGAACGTGTCCGCGGCGACCCGCGGCGACGCGATCACTTCAGGGACGGTCAGGACCCGGAGGTAGACCGTGTTCAGCCCGATGTAGCACACGGTGACCACGACGATGCCGATCATCAGCGCGCGCGGGATCGTGCGCGCGGCATCCACGGTCTCCTCGGCGGTGTAGGTGACCATGTGCCATCCGCCGAACGCGAACAGCCCGGCCGAGACCGCCAGCATCAGCCCGGTCAGGTCCCACGTGCCCGATCGGCTCTGCAACGGCAGATGCGGCGACGGACGAGGGCGCCAGCCACCACCCGGCGCCGATGATCGCGGCCACGGCCGCCACCTTTACTCCGGTGATCAACGCCTGCAGTCGGCTGCCGGTTCGGGTGCCGACGTAGTTGATGCCAGACAGGACGAGGATGGCCCCGACCGCAACCAGGCGCGTGGCGGTGTCGCCGAGGCTGAGGAACGTGCCGGCATAGCGGGCGAACACGGTGGCGATGGCCGCCACGATGCCGCTGTGCATGCTCCAGAACATTCCCCAGCCCCAGAGGAAGCCCAGGGCCGGGCTGTAGATTTCGCGCAGGAAGACGTAGACGCCGCCGGTCCGGGGAAATGCCGACGCCAGCTCGGCGCACACCAGCGCGCCGAGCAGCGTGAGCACACCGGCCAGCAGCCACGCCAGCACGACGCCGGCGGCGGTGGGAACGTGGGCCGTGATCTCGGACGCTTGCACAAAGACGGAGGCGCCGATGATGGTGCCCACCACCAGCGCCGTCGCGTGCGAGAGCCCGATGACGCGCGCGAGCCGGATCAGAGCGGATTATCCGGGAACATCATCGTGCGCCACATGTGAGCCGTCGGACTGCCGTCGTTGCCGAGGCCTTCCTTCGGCTGCTTGAAGTGCCGGCCGATGATGTCGATGAACGGCTCGATCGACACCTTGGCGTTCGGGTCGAAGGCGTAGAGGTCGTTCACCGTGACCATGCGCGCCTCGAGATACCACTTGTGGTTGCGGGCGTAGTCGTAGGCTGCCTTGATGTGGGGCTGCGGCTCGTAGTCCTTGCCGAAGATCCGCGTGTAGAGCTCCGGGTACTCGTAGCCGTTGGCCGGATCGGGATAGAACCGCAGCGCCTGGTGATAGCGAATCGCCCAGCTCACCTTCTCGGGCACGTAGGGCTCGAGCATCTGGGCGCCCCACCAGCCGTGGTCCACCTTCACCAGGTTCAGCACCACGTCGTGCAGCAGGCAGGCGAGCGTGATCTCCTCGCTCATGCCGGTCTTCAGCGCGCGAGTGGCGCTCTGCAGCACGTGGTTGGCCGGGTTGAAGCGCTTTTCGAAGAACTCGATCAGCGTCGGCTTGTCGGACATCTTCGCCAGCGCCGCCATCTTGCGGTTGTCGGCAGGGCCTTGCGGACCGAACAGGCTGCCCGCGCCGCGCCGGATGGTCGCGTCAGGCGCCGCCGCGGCCACCTGCGCCTCGCCGTCGAGGATCAGGCCGCCTGCGTCCTCGTCCAGTTTCTCCATCATGTAGTGCTCGAGCGCCTCGGCCTTCGCCTCGGGATCGAGCGCTTCCACTACCGCCAACCCACCCACGCTCGCGAGAAATGCCCGTCGATCGATGTCCATCGCGGTGTCCTCCTTCGTGAAACGAAAACCGGGTTTCGAGCCCGCGGATGCGAGCCGGAAACCCGGTGGCAGATCGGTGGTCAGTGGCGCGTCAGCTCCCGTGGGTTGCCGTGTGCCAGCTGTGCATGAGTGATCTAGGCGGCCGCCTTCGCCGGCTGCGCCAGGACCTGTTCGAACACCTTCACCGCCTTCTGCATCTCTTCCATCGTGCCAACCGAGATGCGGCAGTGGGTCTTCTCGTACGGCGGGAAGTCGCGTGCCACGAGCACGCCCTGCTTCAGGCACGCTTCACGGAACTCGCGCGCCGGCCGCTTGATGTTGACGAACATGAAGTTGGTCTGCGAGTCGGTCGGCGTGTAGCCGTGATCCGCGAACCACTTCTGCGTGAACGTCCGCGCCGCTTCGTTGCGCTTCTGCTCGTCCTTGACCCACTGATCGGGCACGTTGAGCGCCGCGCGCGCGCCCTGCAGCCCCATCACGCTGATGGCGCCGACGCCGTCCCAGGCCGCCATCTTCGCGATGGTGTCCTTGTGGCCAATCGCGTAGCCGACGCGCAGGCCAGCCATCCCGAAGCACTTCGAGAACGTCCGCGCCACGACGATGCGCGGGTTCTCGACGGCGGCGGGAATGAAGGTCTCGTAGGCGGGGTTGGTGGCGTACTCGAAGTAGGCCTCGTCCACCAGCACCGTGGTGTTCGGCGACGCCTTCATCAGGCTGGCCAGATAGGTCCGCGTATCCGCGGCGCTGACCGCGGTGGCGACCGGGTTGTTCGGGTTGCAGTAGAACACCAGCCCGGCGCCCTTCGACGCCGTCTGCAGCGCGTCGAGGTCCATCTTCAGGTCCGACGTCAGCTTGACGCCGGTCAGCGGATGGCCCATGAGGCGGGCGTAATCGGCGCACTCCTCGTAGGCGGGAATCGCCGCCACCAGGCCCGCGGTCTTCGAGGTGAAGACGTGCGTCGAGGTCCGGAGGATCTGCGTCGAATCCGGATCCGAGCAGCACGTTCTCCTTCTTGACCTTGTGCTTGCGGGCGATGAGCTCGCTGACTTCCTCGACCGTGGCGAACGGATAGCGGCCGGCCTCGGTGAACGACCCGCGCACGCCGGCGAGCACGTCCTTGTGGCATCCGAGCGGATTCTCGTTGCTCGAGAGGATGACGGACGGGGCCGGCCCCTGCACGGGCTGGATCCCCTGCGCGTACAGGTCGGAACCGAACAGCGAGCCTTCGCGGCCCCGCGATCCGATCCACGCACCTGCGGCGCCGACGCCGAGCGTCTGAACGAACGATCGTCGCGAGAGCGACATGGTGGAAACCTCCTTCACTCGGGACATCGGTTAGCGCCCGGCCTTGCTGGATGTGGTCGTGGTGCTGCCGAGCACCTTCTTGAACACCTCCACCGCCTTCTGCATCTCGTCCATCGTGCCGAGCGAGATGCGGCAGTGCGTCTTTTCGTAGGGTGGGAAGTCGCGTCCCACCATGACGCCGGCGGTCCTGCAGGCGTCGCGGAACCCGGCGGCGGGCCGCTTGATGTCCATGAACAGGAAGTTGGCGTTGGAGTCGGTGCCGGTGATGCCCATGTCGGAGAACGCCTTCATCGGTGAAGGCGCGGACGTCGGTGTTGCGCTTCCGCTCCGCGTCGATGTGCGCCTGGTTGCCAAGGCCGACCATGGTGGCGCCGAGCGTGAGCGTGCCGAGGCCGTAGGGCATACGGTAGGCGTTCAGCGCCTTGATGGTCGGCGCGTGGCCGATGGCGTAGCCCGCTCGCAGGCCGGCCATGCCGTAGGCCTTCGAGAAGGTGCGCGCCACGAACACGTTGGGCGTCGACAGCGCCAGATCCATCGCCGTCTGGTAGGACGGGTCGGTGACGTAGTCGTGGTACGCCTCGTCGATCAGGATCACCGTGTCAGGTGACGCGGCGCGGATCTGCTTCACCATGTCGGCGACCGTGGTCTTGCCGTGCACGGTGGCCGTCGGGTTGT
This sequence comes from uncultured Acidobacteriota bacterium, assembly GCA_963723005.1. Classification (GTDB taxonomy): domain Bacteria; phylum Acidobacteriota; class Vicinamibacteria; order Vicinamibacterales; family UBA2999; genus VFZN01. The sequence goes on from CAVRPA010000003.1 coordinate 151,952, forward strand.
TCGGGTTGCAGAAGAACACCAGCCCGGCGCCCTTCGACGCCTCGATCATCTTCGCCACGTCGATGCGCAGCTTGCTGTCGAGCGGCACTTCCTTCACCGGCGTGCCGATCTTCCTGGCGGTGTCGCGCGGGTTCTCGAACGACGGCCAGGCGGTGACAAGGGGCTTACTCGGCGAGGTGAAGGCACGAACGGCGTTGGTCAGGAGCTCGCCCGAGCCGGCGCCCAGCGCCACGTTCTCACCCTTGGCGACAAATTTCGTCGACAGCGCGGCGATCAGCGTGCCGTCGTTCTGCCGGGCGTTGAACGGGTAGCGAGCAGCTTCGGGGAACTTGCCGACAATGGCATCGAGCACGTGCTGCCCTGGTCCGAGCGGATTCTCATTGCTGGCGATGCGGATGGGCCTGGCTCCAGCGGCCATGCCCTGATCGCCGTACTCAATCATGCCGGCTTCACGTCCCCGCGCCGAAATCCACTCCGGATGAGTGGACTGGTCAAGGGTCGTCAGACGCTGAAAGAGTCGCCGACGGGTCAGCGACATACGGTGCCTCCTTGGTTCACTGTGGCAAAGCGCGCCGACAGGGATAGTTCTACAGCGGGGATTCTACACACTTTCAATGCCTCTGTGAGATGGAATCGTGCCGCCGTGGCGGGCTTCCGTCAGGTGGATTTCTCGGTGTCCGAGCCCCTCGAAATTGGCGGCCGGATGCGCGAAACGGAGCCTCGCCGGCTGCCACTTCCGATGCGCTCAGCTGATAGCTGGGCATCTGCCGGCAGCCGTCGCTCGCGGAATCGTTCAGGTGCGATGCACTACGATCTCGTGCGGTGCCTTTCGTCCTCGAACTCGCCCTCCTTGCCGGCGCCGGCCTCGTCGCCGGCGCGCTGAACGTCGTCGCTGGAGGGGGGTCGTTCCTCACGCTCCCGGTTCTGCTGTTCCTGGGGCTCCCGGCGGCGGTCGCCAATGGCACGAACCGCGTGGGCGTCCTGGCCCAGAACGTCAGCGGTGTCTGGGGCTATCATCGCCATGGCGCCCTGGACTGGGGCTTCGCGCTCTGGGCGAGTGTGCCGGCCGTGATCGGCGCCGCGCTCGGCGCCTGGCTTGCGCTGCGCGTGCCGGATTTCGCGTTCACGCGCATCCTGTCGTTCGCGATGCTGGCGATGACGCTGTGGTCGGTGTGGAAGAGCCGAGGCGGACCGGCAGAGCGCAAGACCGGCGCCTCGGGGCCCAGTCGGGCCCTCACGCTGATTGGCTTCTTCTTCGTGGGGGTCTACGGCGGGTTCATCCAGGCGGGCGTCGGTTTCGTCATTCTCGCGCTGACCAGTGCCGCCGGGCTTGACCTCATCCGCGGGAATGCCGTCAAAGTGCTGAGCGTTCTGCTGATCACGGTGCTCTCGCTGGCGATCTTCGCCAACTCCGGGACGGTGGACTGGCCGCGCGGGCTCGCCCTTGGCGTGGGAAACTTCGTCGGCGGGCTGGTGGGCGTCCGCATGGCGGTGCTGAAGGGCCAGCGCTGGCTCGAGCGGGTGGTGAGCGCCACGGTCATCCTGTTCGCTCTGCTACTCTGGTTCTCGTGACGACTCCCCTACCTCTGCCTGTAGAGAGACTTTCGGTATGACGTTGACGCCTGACGTAACAGGGTTGTCGAGCCGCCGATCCAGACGCCGGCGCCGGGGTGAAGCCGCGCCGCACGCCTTGGGATCCACCAAAGTGGATTGGGCGAGCCTGGACCCAGCTGACCTCACGTCACCTTCTCTGTACATCAACCGGGAAATCAGCTGGATCGAGTTCAACCGGCGCGTCCTGGCGCAGGCGCAGGACGCGTCGCACCCGCTCCTCGAACGGGTGAAGTTCCTGGCCATCGCCGGCACCAACCTCGACGAGTTCTTCATGGTCCGGGTCGCCACGATCCTGAAGAAGTTCAGGGCGGGCATCGACGAGACCTCGGTCGATGGCCTGGGCACCGAGGAAGAACTGGCGATGATTCGCAGCCGGGCGCTCGCGCAGATCGCCGAGCAGACCGAATGCTGGTCGCGCGACCTGCGTCCGCTGCTCGCGGCCGAGGGCATCCACTTCCTGGAACCGGGCGATTACACTCCGGCGCTCGACACCTGGCTGACACAGTATTTCAAGGAACAGATCTTCCCGGTGCTCACGCCACTGGCCTTCGACCCGGGGCACCCGTTCCCTTACATCTCGAACCTCAGCATGAACCTGGCGGTGCGGGTGCGGCACGGCGGCCGCACCAAGTTCGCGCGCGTGAAGGTGCCTGGCATGCTGCCGCGCTTCGTCCAGCTCCCGGATGGCCTGGCGCCGCTCGGCGGCACCGCGTTCGTGTTCCTCGAAGACGTCATCCGGCGCAACATCCAGGAACTGTTCCCGGGCACGCAGGTCGAAGGCGCGCACATCTTCCGCGTCATCCGCGACACCGACATGGTGATCCAGGAAGACGAGGCCGACGACCTGCTGGAGACCGTGGACCGCGGCTTGAAGCAGCTGCGCTACGGCGCGCTGTCGCTGCTGCAGGTCGAGTCCGACATGCCGCGCCGCGTGCTGAACATCCTGATGGAGAACTTCGAGGTCGAAGACGACGTGGTGACGCGGACCTCCGATCGGCTGGGGTTCGGCGACTGGCACGCGTTGACCAGGCTCCATCGTCCTACGCTGAAGGACCCGTCGTACATCCCCCACACGCTGTGGGGGCCCGACGATGCCGAGAACGTGTTCGAGCAGATTGCGGACCAGGACTTCCTGCTCCACCATCCGTTCGAGTCGTTCACCTCGGTCGAAACGTTCCTGCGCGCCGCCATCGCCGATCCCAACGTTGTCGCGATCAAGATGACGCTCTACCGCATCGGCGCCAACTCGCCGCTGGTGGACCTGCTGATCGAAGCCGCCGAGGAAGGCAAGCAGGTGGCGGTGCTGGTCGAGTTGAAGGCGCGATTCGACGAGCGCAACAACATCGCCTGGGCCAACCGCCTGGAGTCGGCCGGCATCCACGTCGTCTACGGGCTGGTGAACCTGAAGGTGCACTGCAAGCTGTGCCTGGTGGTGCGCAAGGAGACCGACGGCATCCGGCGCTACGCACACATCGCAACCGGCAACTACAACCGGATCACTTCGCAGGTCTACACGGACATCGGGTTGTTCACGGCCGACGAGCGCATCCTCGACGATGTGACGGAAGTGTTCAACTCGCTGACGGGCTATTCGAGCCGGCGATCGCACCGGGCGCTCCTGGTGGCGCCGGTGGGGCTGCGGCAGGGGTTCCGCGCGCTCGTCGAGCGCGAGATGGCGAACGCGGCCCAGGGCCGGAAGGCCGGCATCATCATCAAGAACAACGCCGTCGCCGACCCGGCGATGATCCGGACGCTCTACAAGGCGTCGCAGGCCGGCGTGCCGATCGACATGATCGTGCGCGGCGTGTGCTGCCTGCGGCCGGGGATCCCCGGGATCAGCGATCGGATTCGCGTGCGCTCGATCGTCGGGCGCTTCCTCGAGCACTCGCGCATCTATTACTTCGAGAACGACGGCGAGCCCGAGGTCTACTTCGGCAGCGCCGACCTGATGGAGCGGAACCTCGACCGGCGCGTCGAAGTGCTGTGCCCGGTTCTCGATCCCGATCTGCGCCAGCACCTGCGCGACAAGGTGCTGACGACGATCAGCGCCGACACCGAAAGGGCCTGGACGCTGCGAACGGACGGCTCGTATGCTCGTGAGCCGTTGCCCGAGGGTGGGACGCCGGTTGATTCACAGAAGGACCTGCTCGCGCATTACACCGCGCCGGATCGAAGCTGACAAAGGGCGGCGCTTCGCGCCGTAAGATGGCAGGCCGTGCTGCGCACGGTAGGCGGCGCACTTTCAGGCGGCGCTAACGCGCCGTAGGATTCCCACACCGGGCGACGCGCTCACGAGGCGGCGCTGCGTTCCGTCGCACCATCGCGGCGGAGCGGCGCGAGCACGCGTCCGCGCGCCGTACGGCGCGAAGCGCCGCCTACCGAGCGGAAGCGAGGCCCTTCGGTTCCTACCGCGCGTGAGCGCGGCCCTCCCTCACTGCCAGCGGAAGATGCGCAGCGCCGCTGCGAACGAAATCGCGCCCCAGGCCACCAGAATTGCGATGTCTGCGCCGACGGCGCCAAGCGACAGCCCCTCGTTCATTACCCCTCGCAGCGTGTTATTGAGCGCGGTGAGCGGCAGCGCCCGGATCAGGGGCTGCATCGGCTCGGGGAAGTTGCTCGAGGCGAAGAACACGCCCGACAGCACCCACATCGGCATCATCACCAGGTTCATCAACCCCGACACCGCTTCGACCGTGCGCGCGCGGCTCGCCACGAGCAGCCCGAGGCCGCCGAAGCTGAGCGCGCCCAGCACCGCGAGAAACGCCAGCGCCGGCACTCCGCCTCGCACCCGGACATCGAACACCATCCATGCGAAGCCGACGATCACCACCGTTTCGAGCGTGAGGAACAGAAGGCGGCTGAGGACATGCGACGCCAGATACTCCGCCCGCGACATCGGCGTCGCGACCAGTCGCTTCAGCAGCTTCCGCGTGCGCGCCTGGACAATCGAGAAGCCGACGCCCCACAGGCCGGTGCTCATGATGTTCATGCCGAGCAGGCCCGGCACCAGCCAGTCGATGTAACGCGATCCGACCGCGTCGATCGGGCGCTCCGTGGCGCTGAACGCGTCCCCGCGACCGGCCGCGCGCTGCAGCGCGTTGTCCACCGCGAGGCGCGCCACCTGGCTTTCCGCCCGCGCCGCATCGAAGCGGTACTCCGGCGGCGATCCCGGTACGACCACAACCGGCGCCCGGCCATCGCGCACCGCGCGATCGATCTCCGCTTCCTCGATCGTCCGGACGGTGAAGCCGCCGGCCGCTTCGAGCGCCTGGCGCAGCTGGGCTGCGCCGGCCTGCTCGACCACGCCCACGATCACCGGCTCGGCGCCGCGCGAGCGGAACGCGATGCCGAGCGCGCAGGTCATGATCACCGGGAAGGCGAATACCCAGAACACCGCTTCGGGTTCCCGCAGGAACTCGCGGAACCGCGCCATGGTGAGCTCCACCAGCGGGTGCGACGCGCCGCCTCGATCAACCATCCCGCAGCTGCCTTCCTGTGAGAGAAACGAAGACGTCCTCGAGCGTGGCGCTGTGCGTGCTGAGGAGGGTCAGCGTCAGGTGCTGGCCGCTCAAGTACGCCAGCAGGGCCGGCACCGTGGAGTGCAGCTCGGACGTGGCCAGCGCCACCGCTTCCCCTCGCACTCGCACGTCGCGGACACCGGGCAACGCAGCAAGCGCCGACTCGGCCGGAGGCGGGCCGATCACGCTGAACTCCACCACATGCTCCGCGCCGATCGACGCCACCAGCTCGCGAGGCGTGCCGAGCGCAATCAGCGCCCCGTGATCGATGATGCCGACGCGGTCGCACAAGGCGTGCGCCTCGTCCATGTAATGCGTCGTGATGACGATGGTGCGGCCCTCGGCCTTGAAGCGGGCGAGCACCTCCCACAGCTGGCGGCGCGACTGTGGATCCAGCCCGGTGGTCGGCTCGTCGAGGAACAGCAGCTCGGGACGGCCGGCCAGGGCGCACGCCACCGCGAGCCGTTGCTTCTGCCCTCCGGACAGTTTCCCCACGAATGAGGCCCGCTTCGGGCCCAGTTCCACGACATCGAGGAGTTCGGCGATGGTGGGGCCTTCGGTGAAAAACGACCGGAACAGCCTCAGTGTCTCCTCGACCGTGAGCTTGTCGCTCAGCTGTGTTTCCTGCAGCTGGACGCCCAGGCGACGACGGAGTTCGGCGCGGTCGGTCCGCCACTGCCGGCCCAGGATGTGGACCTCGCCGGCATCCTGGTCGACCAGCCCCTCGAGAATCTCGACGGTCGTCGTCTTTCCGGCGCCGTTGGGGCCGAGCAACCCGAAGCATTCGCCCCTGGGCACCTCGAGGTCGAGCCCATCGACGGCGACAATGTCGGGATAGCGTTTGATGAGGCCGCGGCACGACACCGCGGCGGACGAGGCATGCACCCCTCCCATTCTATGCAGGCCGGGCGGCTGGTATACACTCTTCAGGTTGTGTCGGCGATCGTTCTGATTGGACCGCGAGAGGCGCTTGCGATGCTTCGCCAGCAGCTCGCAACGGAAAACGAAGTACAAACGTTCACCGACCACGAAGTGCGGGAGGCCGTCGAGTTCATCGCGACCGCCCGCCCGGCGATCGTGGCGATCGAGGAAGCGTTCGCAGTCAGCGCGCGCGGCGAGGCGCTCATCGGCCGAATCACCGACGACCCGGCGCTCATGGCGTGCGATGTCCGCGTGCTGTCACGCCAGCCCCGGACGCAGGCAGCCGCGCCGCCCCCTGATTCTGGCAGCACCATGGTCCCGACCACACCGTCCGACTCGTCCGCGCCGACGGCCGCGCCTGCCGCGGTGGCCACCGCCCAGCCCGCGCTCGATCAGCGCGGCACCCGGCGTGCGCCGCGGGTGCGGGTGGTGTCGGGCGTTCCCGTGACGGTGGACGGCAATGCCGCCGAGCTGGTGGACCTCTCGCCCGTGGGCGCGCAGGTGGTGTCGAAGATCGTCCTCCGGCCCAACCAGCACGTGCGCCTGGCCCTGCCCGAAGGCAAGCGCTCGCTGCGCTTTGCCGGGTCGGTGGTCTGGGCGACGTTCGAGATGCCGCAGGGCCAGCAGCCGCGCTACCGCGCCGGACTGAAGATCAGTGGCATCGAAGGCGAGTCACTGCAGAGTTTTGCCGAACGGCACCGCGAACCCGGCTCAGGCGAGCCGGGCTGAGACCTGCGGGAACCAGCGGCCCGCCACGCTGTCTTCGCGCAGAATCGTCTCGGCGCGATCCGACCCGGTGGAGACGATCGCCACGGGCACGCCGCTCACCTCTTCCAGGCGCGCGATGTAGCGCCTGGCTTCCGCCGGCAGATCCTCGAATCGCGTCGCGCCCTTCGTCGGCGCCGACCATCCCGGCCACGACTCGTACACCGGCGTGCACGGACCCGCGCTGCTCAGATCCGCCGGGAACTCGGTGACCGTGCGGCCGCCAATCGAGTACCCCGTGCAGATGTCGATCGACTCCAGGCCGTCCAGCACGTCGAGCTTGGTGAGCGCAATCGCGTCGATGCCGTTGACGCGCACCGCGTAGCGCACCGCCACCGCGTCGTACCAGCCGCAGCGGCGCGGCCGGCCGGTGGACGCGCCATACTCCTGGCCGCTCTCGCGCAGGCGCGAGCCCAGCTCGCCGAAGAGCTCGGTCGGCAGCGGCCCTTCGCCGACGCGCGTCGTGTAGGCCTTGGCCACGCCGAGCACGCCGTGCACGGCCTTCGGCGGGATGCCGAGTCCGGTGCAGGCGCCGCCGATCGACGCATTCGACGAGGTGACGAACGGATAGGTGCCGTGATCGATGTCGAGCATCGTCCCCTGCGCGCCCTCGATGAGGATGCGCTTGCCGTCGCGCATCGCCTGATCGAGGACCAGCGAGACGTCGCCGGCCCACCGCCGCATGCGCGCGCCCTGTTCGAGCAGCTGCTCGTACACCGCGCGCCATTCCATCTTCGAGTCCTTGATGATCTGGTTGCGCGCGCTGACGTTCTCGCGCACTTCGTCGGCCAGCGCCTGGGTATCGACCAGGTCGCACAGCCGGATGCCGCGCCGTCCGATCTTGTCCTCGTAAGCGGGGCCGATGCCGCGCGACGTGGTGCCGATCTTGCGTTCGCCGCGGCGGGCCTCGCTCAGGATGTCGAGCTCGCGGTGGTACGGCAGGATCAGGTGGGCCTTCTCGCTGATCAGCAGCCGGTCACCGACGTCGATGCCCAGCCCGGCCAGTTCGTCAATCTCCGTGAACAGCGCCTGCGGGTCCACCACGACGCCGTTGCCGATGACGCAGAGAACGCCCTCGTGCAGGATGCCCGACGGGATCAGGTGCAGGACGAACTTCTTGCCGTTGACGTAGACCGTGTGGCCGGCGTTGTGACCGCCCTGATACCGTGCGACGACACTGAAGTGCGGGGTCAGCAGGTCGACGATCTTGCCCTTGCCTTCATCGCCCCACTGCGCGCCCAGAACCGCGATATTCATGCCTACTACTGTATCCTACGGACCGATGATTCTCCTCGACGGCTCGCACCTGACGCTCGATCAACTGGTCGCCATTGCCGACCGCCACGCCGAGGTCTCGCTGGCGCCGCAGGCACGCGAACGGGTGGCGGCGTCGCGCGCCGTGGTCGACACGATGGCCGCCGGCGAGGCCGCGGTCTACGGGATCAACACCGGATTCGGCAATTTCGCCGAGACGCGCGTCGCGAAGGCGGATCTCGCCAGGCTCCAGGTGAACCTGCTGCGCAGCCACGCCGCCGGCGTTGACGCGCCGCTCGAGCCGCGCACCGTGCGGGCGATGATGGCGCTGCGCGCCAACGTGCTGGCCAAGGGCTTCTCCGGCATCCGCGTCGAGACCATCGAGGCGCTGCTCGCGCTCCTCAACCACGGCATTCATCCCCGCGTGCCGAGTCGCGGATCGGTTGGGGCGAGCGGCGATCTGGCGCCCCTCGCGCATCTGGCCCTGGTGCTGATCGGCGAGGGACAGACGTGGGACGGGCAGCGAACCGAAGACGGCGGCGCGGCGCTGGCCGCAGCCGGGCTGACGAAGGTCGATCTCGGCCCGAAGGAAGGGCTCGCGCTCATCAACGGCACACAGGCCTCGGCCGCCGTGCTGGCGCTGGCCCTGGACGGAGCCGAGCGCCTGGCCCGGGCCGCCGACGTGATCGCGGCGCTCAGCATCGACGCCCTGCTCGGCTCGCGCAAGCCGTTCGACCCACGCGTGCACGCGCCGCGTCCGTTCGCGGGACAGGCGGTGGCCGCCGACAATTTGTGGCGGCTGCTCGACGACAGCCCGCTGAACGCCTCGCACGCCAACTGCGGGCGCGTGCAGGACGCCTACTCGGAGCGCTGCGTGCCGCAGGTGCACGGCGCCGCGCGCGAGGCGCTGACCTGGATCCGCCACATCGTCGCGGTGGAGATGAACGCCGCCACCGACAATCCGATGGTGTTCGCCGACGAAAACGAAATCGTCTCCGGCGGCAACTTCCATGGCGCGCCTGTTGCAATGGCCGCCGATCTGCTGGCGATGGCGGTCGACGCAACTCGCGACGATCAGCGAGCGGCGCGCCGATCGCCTGGTGAATCCCGCGCTCAGCAGCGGCCTGCCCGCGTTCCTCACGCGCGACGGCGGGCTGCAGTCGGGCCTGATGATGGCGCAGGTCACCGCGGCCGCGCTGACCTCCGAGCTCAAGGGCACGTGTCACCCCGCCTCGGTGGACACGATTCCCACCTCGGCCAACAAGGAAGATCACGTGAGCATGAGCATGGGCGCGGCGCTCAAGGCCGAGCGCGCGCTGCAGCTGGCACGACACGTGCTGTCGGTGGAGATGCTGTGCGCGTGCCAGGCCGTCGACCTGCGAACGCCGCTCGTCAGCGCGCCGGCGCTGATGGGCGCGCACGGCGCGGTCCGCGCGGTGGTGCCGACGCTCGTCGACGACCGTCCGCCGTCGAGCGACATCGAGGCAATCTCGCAGCTGATATCGTCGGGCGCCCTCGAGTACGCCACCGGGATGGTTGTCAACTGATTTCGATTTTCATTTTCAGTTTGACAAGCAGACCCACGGTGCTTAGTTTCTTACTTTCACTTTCAGCCCGCCCACTCCTGTTCGCTAAAGATGACTACGGTTGCTCGTTCGATCCGCGCTCCTCGCGGCACGTCGCTCACGTGCCTGGGTTGGCCTCAGGAGGCCGCTCTGCGGATGTTGATGAACAATCTCGATCCCGAGGTCGCCGAACGGCCCGAGGATCTGGTCGTCTACGGCGGCACCGGCAAGGCCGCGCGCTCGTGGCCGGCCTTCGACGCCATCGTCGCGTCGCTGCGCGCGCTCGCCAACGACGAGACCCTGCTCGTGCAGTCGGGCAAGCCGGTCGCGGTGTTCCGCACCTCGACCCACGCGCCGCGCGTGCTCATCGCCAACGCCAACCTGGTGCCGAAGTGGGCCGACTGGGACACGTTCCGCGATCTGGAAGATCGCGGGCTGACGATGTACGGGCAGATGACGGCCGGCAGCTGGATCTACATCGGCTCGCAGGGCATCCTGCAGGGCACCTACGAGACGCTGGCCGAACTGGCGCGGCGCCACTTCGGCGGCACGCTCGCCGGCCGCGTCACGGTCACCGCCGGACTGGGCGGCATGGGCGGCGCCCAGCCGCTCGCGGTGACCATGAACGAGGGCGTGGCGCTGGTCGTCGAAGTGGATCCGCACCCGCATCGAGCGCCGGCTGACCAGCCGCTACCTCGACGAGGCGTGCGACGACCTGGACGACGCGCTCGCTCGCGTGCAGCGCTCGGTGGCTGCCGGCACGCCGCGCTCGATCGGCCTGCTCGCCAACGCCGCGGACGTGCTGCCCGAGCTCGTGCGGCGCGGCTTCACGCCCGGATGTCGTCACCGATCAGACCTCGGCCCACGATCCGCTGGTCGGCTACGTGCCGAACGGCATGTCGCTGGCCGACGCGGCGCGGCTGCGCGCGCGATGCGCCGGCCGAATACGAGCGCCGCAGCATCGCCGCGATGGGCGCGCACGTCGCCGCGATGCTCGCGCTGCAGGACCGCGGCGCGATCGTCGTTCGATTACGGCAACAACATCCGCGCCCAGGCGGTGAAGGCCGGCGTCACCGACGCCTTCCGCATTCCCGGCTTCGTGCCGGAATACATCCGGCCGCTCTTCTGCGAAGGCAAGGGGCCGTTCCGCTGGGTGGCGCTCTCGGGCGATCCGGAAGACATCCGGGTGACCGATCGCGCCGCGCTCGAGATGTTCGCCGACGACGAGCCGCTGTGCCGGTGGATTCGGCTGGCCGGCGAACGCGTCGCGTTCCAGGGGCTGCCGGCGCGCATCTTCTGGCTCGGCTACGGCGATCGCGCGCGCTTCGGCCTGCGCCTCAACGAGCTGGTCCGCAGCGGCGCCGTCTCGGCGCCGATCGTCATCGGCCGCGATCATCTCGACACCGGGTCGGTGGCCTCGCCCAACCGCGAAACCGAAGGCATGCGGGATGGCAGCGATGCGATCGCCGACTGGCCGATCCTCAATGCGCTGCTGAACGCATCGGCCGGCGCCACCTGGGTGTCGGTGCATCATGGCGGCGGCGTGGGCATCGGCTATTCCATGCACGCCGGCATGGTCATCGTGGCCGACGGCTCGCGCCGAGGCCGACGAGCGGCTGCGGCGCGTGCTGACCTGCGACCCCGGCATCGGCGTAGCGCGGCATGCCGACGCCGGCTATCCCGAAGCGATTCGTACGGCGCGGAGCGCGGCGTGCACATTCCGATGCTGGAGCACACGGGACGATGATGGCGCCTCACGCGGGACTCGAGCGGCGTGTGCTGGCGGCGCTCGACGCCGACGCCCTCGCGGATTCCGGTGGTGCTCGGCGGCTGCGGCACCGGCCGGACGACCGCGCTGCACGCGCTGGCCGACGCCTCGGCCGCGACCAGTGCCAGTACATCGACGTCGAGCGCTCGGCGAGCACGCCGGAGCGCTTCTGCCGCGCGGTGGCCAGCACCTCGCCGTTCCCGCACCACCGTGCCGGCGAGCGATCCCACGCTCGGCGCGCGAGGCGTTCGATCGCACGCTGCGCCTGCTTCGACCGCGCGCGCGTCGGCGATCGGCCGGCCACGTTCCTGCTGGACGAGATGCTCGAGCTGCGGACGTTCGAGAGCTTCCCGGGCCTGCGCCACGTGCTGCGCGAGCTGCTGCAGGCGCTGGCGGAGAGCGGCAACCGCTTCGTGCTGACCTGCCGCTACGTCGCGCGCGCGCATCGGCTGCTGCGCGACGCCGGCGCGCGCTTCGAGGTCATTCACCTGCCGGCGCTGTCGCCGGCCGAGGTCACCGCGCATGCTGCCGCCGATGGGCGAAGCGCCGGCCGAAGATCGCGAGTTCCTGAGCCGCACCATCCAGGCGCTGGCCGACGGCCGCGCCGCCTACGTCCGCGCCATCAGCGAAGCCCGGCCGCGATGAGCGGCCGCGGCGGCGATCCGATCTCCGCGCTCACGGCGCTGCTGACCTCGGACGGCGCGCTGACCAGCTGGTGCGGCTATCGCTACGAGCTGCGCCTGCATCGCGCCCGCGGCTACGGCGCGCTCAAGGCGATTCTCGAGATCCTCGCGGAGGACGAGCCGCTCACGCTCACCGAGATCGCGCAGCGGCTGCACCGCACGCCCGGCTCGACGAAGGACTACCTGTCGTGGCTCGAGGACGTCGATCTCGATCGTGTCGCGGCAGAAGCGCTACAGCTTCGCCGATCCGCTGCTGCGCCTGTGGGTGCGCCTGCACTGCCGGCCGGTGCCGCCGACCGTCGACGAAGTGGCGCGCGAGGTGCAGGCCTACGCGCTCGCGCGCCTGCCGCAAGCCCGAGCCGTCGATGCGCCGGTGCCGGCGGCGCCGGGCGATCGCAAGCGCTGGGGCATCATCGAGATCGACTGAGGCCTGCGCGGGAGCGCGCGTCCGCGCTCCCTATTTCGTCTCGGTGCGGAGGCAGGGTTCCAATCGTCCAGGCCTTCCATCGCCAGCGCGCGCCGCTTCCTGCTCCGCGTCCTTCTTGGTCTGCGCCCCACGCCCTGCGGCGAGCATCTCGCCGCCGACGACGACCTCGACCGTGAACAGCTTGCGGTGCTCGGGCCCGACTTCGCCGGCGCACGCGATAGAGCGGCAGCGGGCGGCCGAGGCCTGCAGCCCCTCCTGCAGCCGCGACTTGTGATCGCGGCCGAAGTAGTCCGGGCTGCCGCGCCGCCTCGATCCGCGTGCCCGAGCTCGCGCATGATGAACTGGCGCGCGCGGCTCGAGGCCGCCGTCGAGATAGATCGCCGCGATGAGCGCCTCGCAGGTGTCGGCGAGCAGCGCCTGCTTGCGGCGGCCGCCGGTCTTTTCCTCGCCGCGGCCGAGAATCATGTGATCGCCGAGCTCCAGCCGCTCGGCGAGCTCGGCCAGCGACGTCGTCGAGACGAGCATCGCCTTGATCTTCGACTTCTGCCCTTCGGAGAAAGTCCGGGAACGTGCGGAACAGCGCGTCGGCGATCACCAGGCCGAGCACGGCGTCGCCGAGAAACTCGAGCGACTCGTTGTCGATGACGCCGCCGCTCGGATCCTCGTGCGCCTTCGACTTGTGCGTCAGCGCGTGCTCGAGCAGCCCGCGATCGCGGAAGCGGTAGCCGAGCCGCGCTTCGAGCGGCGCGAACTGCTGCGGCAGCGGCACGACCAGCCCGCCGCCCACCTGCTCGCGGTGGCTCTCGATGATGCGGACCGCCTCCTGCGCCTCGTCCTCGCGCACCGACACGCAGCGTCTCGCCCGAGCGTGTTGACGGTGAAGGGAAACAGCCCGGCGGCGGGCCGGAGGTGCGCACCGATTCGATGCCGTGGCTGTCGAGCAGCGCCTGCACGACGCTGGCCTCGATGTTCGAGCGCGGTGCGGAAGATGACGAGCCGGCATGCAGCGCGGGCTGCAGCGCCACCCTTCATCAGAATCATCGTCATATCGTCGTGCTGATCGGCCGCGCCGGCGAAGGCGCGCAGGTCGGCGAAGATGAACGAGCGCAGCTGCTCGAACGGCAGGTGCGCGTACTGCTCGATGCACCTTGCCAGCCGCGGCTCGCCGTAGCAGTCGAACGCCTCGTTCATCGTCTCGCTGATGCCGTCGGTGAAGAACACCATCAGGTCGTCGGCGCCGAGCGGCACGGTGCGCTTCCTCGATCATGCCCGCGAACATCTCGCCATCGTCGATGTTGAGGCCGAGGACCAGGCCGTCGGGCGCATCATCTCGGCCTTGCGCAGCCCGGCCGGCGCGCAGCCCGGCACGTGGATCAGCGGGCAATGACCGGCGCGCGCGAACACCATCTCGCGGCGCTCGAGATCGATGACCCCGTAGGACATCGTGATGAAGCTCTTCGCGTCGATGTTGTCGGCGACGACGCGGTTGACCGCCATCAGGAAGTCGCGCGGCGACGTGGTGGATGCGCGCGAGCGACTGGACGATCACCTTCAGCTGCGCCATGTAGAGGCCGGCGGCAGGCCCTTGCCCGAGACGTCGGCGATCAGCATGCCGAGCATCGGTGTCGGAGATCTGCAGGAAGTCGTAGTAGTCGCCCGGCCACCTCGCGCGCCGGTTCGCAGAAGCCGATGAGCGACAGGCCCGGCAGTGCAGCGGCGCCCGACGGCAGCAGCTTCTGCTGAATCTCGCGCGCCGCAAGCATCTCCTGCTCCATCGGCGCCTTCTCGGCGTTCTCGCGCAGGAGCGTGGTCATCTCGCCGGTCATCACGTTGAACGACTCGGCGAGCTCGCCGAGCTGATCGCGCGCGCGCACCGGGATCTGATGGGTGAAATCGCGGTTGCGCAGGTGCTCCGTGCCGGTGAACAG
>CAVRPA010000004.1:0-146761 GCA_963723005.1 uncultured Acidobacteriota bacterium
CTTCACCGAGCGTCAGCACCAGGGCGTCGCCTTGATCGGCGGTGAAGGTCCACATGTCGAGGTCGCCGAGTCGATGCGGCCGGGATGATTGTCGCCATTCGTGATCACGCCGCCTTCATCCCCCGCGGGCACCTCGAAGCCCCGGCGACTTCGCCAGCGCAGGAGGTATTCGCCGACCGCGCTGGCGTGTCGGGTGCCGACGCCACCAGCACCGTGTAGGCGCCTGTTAGCGGGGCGGTGATGTCAATCTGCGTCGCGAGCGGCCCCAGCAGTTCCCGAGTCGAGCGTGCGCCCTTCGGCCCGGTGAGCGAATCCAGGGCCAGAAGTTCGAATCGGTGACTGGAAGCATCTCGCCGATGCTGAGCGCAATGGCGTCACCTTGGTCAGCCGTAAACGTCCATGTGTCGAGTTCGCCGGGAACCGAAATGGACCCGGAATGATTGGCGCCGTTGGTCATCGCTCCCTGTGCGAGCGCGAGGCCAGGAGTAGACAGCACCACTGCGAACGCCACCGTCGTGACTAGAGCACGCATGTCTCGCACCTCGTTGCCCTCGATGACGCCGAGCGGGGAATGCGGTGCAATCTAGCGAATCTTGCGGTGCGATGTGGATCGCCAAGTGGCGACACGGCACGGGTGTCGCTACTTGACGCATCCAACTCAGACGGTGCTATGGGTTCAGGCCGGGCGGGATCGGCATGGGACGAAGCGGGACGAGTGAGGTGGACCAGCCACGGGCGGCCGTCCACTCGAGAATCTCCAGCGGGCGAGCATGGTCCGGGCACTTTTCCGGGCTGTGGGTAATTCGGCCCTCCTCTTCCAATGCCCGGTGAATCTGCCAGTACCGATCCGATCTCGCCGCGCTGGTCACGCGCAGGTCGTCGGTCATGCTGAACAGGCTGCCGCTGCCGAAGCCGTCGTTCACCGACAGCTCCACGCTCGACTCCTTCAGGCGGGCTCTCATGACCCATCCCGATGGGCGCGCCATCGCATTGGTGACATCGGAATTCGGCAGGAGCACCATTGCCGATGGATCAGCTTGCGGGCAGTTGGGACACTCCAGCGCGGGCCAGCTCGGGCCTCGCCACCGTGCGGGAGGGCGATCGAGATTCATCAGCGCCACCGATGCCCGGCCGGCCTCGTTCAACGCGCCCCCGGCCATCAGCAGTGGTCCCTTCCGCGTTGCCCAATAAGTCAGCGAGTAGATTCGCCCGGGTTGCACGTAGCGAACAGTGGTGGTGCCGTCCGGGGCCACCTCCAGCACGAAGGCTGGCCACCAGATGTGGTGGGAATAGGCAATCCACGCGCGTGGACCGTCGGCGGTCACGCCGGTCGCGACGTCGTAGACATACCAGGGACCGTCGAAAGTCTCCTCGCCGGAGGTCATCGTCAAATCCGGCTGCACGGACCAGACGATCGGAGCCATCGGCTCCGAAGGCGAACACGGCATCGCTCTCGGTCGCGTGCATTCGTGGCGCGGCAAACCGGACGGGTGTCAGAACCTCTGGCCTGCCATCCCCGGTGACGTCGTCGAGAACGCCGGGCTCCTGAAACAGCGTGTTCGGGCTGCTGACGACCCGGCCGAACGGATGGGACCAGAGCCGACGGCCATTGCTGGAATAGGCGACGACCTCCGGCCCTTCGAACTCCCAGCTGGCCGGAACTCTCGTGCGCGGCACGTCCATATCGCGGCAACCGCCGCAACGCTCACGCCGGCCAGAAGAACAGCGGCCCATGCCGGCACGGGCGCGTTGAGCCATCGTTTCACGGTGCTGTCCGCGACCGTCCCTCGCTCCGGGAGACCATGCGAACTTGAATCGGGTTTCGGGCGCGGACGCAATCGGATCGGCGACTTCCGTGAGTCACCGATTCATCGTGGCGGTGCCGCCAGGCATCGACCTCGGATCGCAACGCGTAGACGATGCTGCCGCCGTCGGGGGTGGCGATGCGGTGGATTGGAAGACCGAGGTCCCGCTCCCAGCGTTGAACGGAGCGTGCGCTCCGTCCCAGATGGGCGGCAATTTCCTTCCACCCATTGAGCCCGTCGTTCAACTGCGGCGCGGCATTGGAGTCCATGTCGCTGCGCCACACAGCATATCCACGGCGCGCCCCAGCGCAAGAGTTCCGTGAGGCTCAGCCGGCTCTGGTCTTCACATGCCGGACGCCTCGCCGAGCGGGACCTCCGCGATTGACGCCACCGCCGGCCGGGGCCGTACGGCGCGGAAGGCGTGGAAGGGCACCTGGCAGTCGTGCTTCCGGAGGAAGCTGAGGAAGCGCTTGTAGTCGCCCGCCGGCATGTTGAAGAGCTCGACCATCATGCGGTAGTTGCCGGCCGTTCGCTGCAACCCGGCGCGGATGACGGCGCGCAGCTGCTCGCGCGAGAGGTCGCGGTCCATGAACGGGGTATGGACGGCGCTCCAGAACGGCTCGCGCTCCTCGAGGAGCCGGTGCAGCAGCTCGCTGACTGGGTCACACCCGCCGTCAATGCCGCGCGCTGCCGACCTGAAGCTCAGCGGTGCCGGAGTCTTCTGGCACTCCGCCGGCACGTCGGCCCCGCGCACCACCTGACCAGGGAACTTCACCACCAGGCGCTCGACGACGTTCTTCAGCTCGCGAACATTGCCGGCCCACTTGTGGTGCAGCAGCAGGTAGGACGCCTCCGCGCTCACCGTGCACGGCGCGAGACCGTACTGCCGGCTGAACATGTCGGTGAAGTGCGCGACCAGCGCCGGGATGTCGTCCGGCCGCTCGCGGAGCGGCGGGACGTGCATGCGGATGACGTTCAGGCGGTAGTAGAGATCCTCGCGGAATGCGCCGGAGCCGACGTGCTGCGTCAGGTCGCGATTGGTGGCGGCGATGATGCGGACGTTCACCCGCCGGGCCCCGCGCTCGCAGCCGACGCGCTGGACCTCGCCGGTTTCGAGGAACCGGAGCAGGACGCCCTGCATCCGGGTGCTCATCTCGCCGGCCTCGTCGAGAAACGCCGTGCCGCCGTCGCCCGACTCGAGCAGGCCCACCTTGTCGCGGAACGCCCCGGTGAAGCTGCCGCGGACGTGACCGAAGAGCTCGGACTCGAGCAGCGAATCGGTCATGCCCGCGCAGTTTATGATGGCGAGCGGAGCTCCGCTCCGGGCGCTCTGCTGGTGGACCAGGCGCGCGACGATATCCTTGCCGACGCCGGTTTCGCCGGTGATGAGCACCTTGGCGTCCGCGCGAGCGGCGATTTCGATCTCCTGCTTCAGTTGCCGGCTGGCAGCGCTGCTGCCGACGAACCGGACATCTTCCTGACCAACGATCCTCATGGTGCCTCGACTCGCTTCGGGGGGTTGTGGGTTCCCGGGGCGGAAGGGCGTTTCGGCCTTCACCTCTAATTAGCGTTACCGGCCTGCGCTTTCCGTCATTCGATGGTGATCTCTCCGTTGATAACGTTTCAACGGTGGAGATGTAACGTTTCGTCGAATGGCCGCACCATTTGACGAGCGGCGCGGGTGAAGTACGATTCCCACCCTTGCAGCTCACACGCTACGAATTCGACCGGGCCTACCTGGACCGGCTCGTCAGTGGGGATCCGGAGACCGAGCGGCACTTTGCCCGCTACTTCGGCGATCTGCTGAACCTCAAGCTGCGCTCGCGGTTACGGTCGCCGGCGCTGGTGGAGGACGCCCGCCAGGAAACGTTCCGCAGGGTGCTGATTACCCTGAAGGAAAAAGGTGGTCTGGCCTCGGCCGAAAGCCTGGGCGCGTTCGTCAATAGCGTGTGCAACAACGTGCTGTTCGAGCTGTACCGCTCGGGCAATCGCGCGCAGCAGCTGCCCGAGGATCACGATCCGGTGGACGAGCAGCGGCCCAGCGCGGAATCGGGACTGATGGCCTCCGAGGACCGCACGCGGGTCCAGCAGGCCCTGGCCGGGCTGCCCGACAAGGAGAAAGAGATTCTCACATGGCTCTTCTTCGACGAGCGCGACAAGGACGACATCTGCAGGGAGCTGAACGTCGATCGCAACTACCTGCGGGTGCTGGTGCACCGCGCCAAGGCGCGTTTCCGCGAGCGCTTCCTCCAGGAAGGGCAAGGCTAAGCGCATGACGCATGCCCAGGCCGTCGCCACCCACGCGGCTGAACGCTACTTGCTCGACGAAATGCCGGAGCTCGAGCGCTACACCTTCGAGGCGCATTTCTTCGACTGTGACGAATGCGCCGAAAGCGTGCGCACCGGTGCGCTGATGCGTGAAGGCGTGGCCGCCGGCCTGATGCCCGCGGCGCCGGCCGCACCCATTGCAGCTGCCGCCTCGACAGCTTCATCAGGATGGCGCACGGGTCTGCCATGGGCGGTCGCAGCGCTGTTGGCGCTGACCGTGGGCTATCAGTCGCTGTGGGTGGTGCCCGGGCTGCGCGAGCAGGGCGTAGGTATGCAGGCACTGGCGCCGGTCACGTTGCGGGCTGCCACGCGCGGCGCCGAGACGACCATCGTCCGTCCCACCTCCGGCGTCATCACCTTCGCGATCGACGTGAACGGCGTCCCCGCCGATACCCGTCTGGCGTATGATCTGCGGGCCGCCGATGGCTCGTCGGTGGCTTCCGGAACTGCGGTGGCGCCCTCCCCCGGCACCCCGCTGTTGTTGCTGGTCCGTGGATCGGCCGTCCGCGCGGCGGGCAGCTATCTGCTGACGATCAGCGACGGCGCGGCATCGACCCCTGTGAATTACCGGTTCACCCTTACCGAGCAATAGCGACCGCCCTCCACGCGGCTGTCGCGTGGAGACGCCATGGAACTCACTCGCCGATTCATCTTCAATGGAAGCGCCGCCGCCTTCGGCGGCCGGTTCGTTCGACCCGAAGACGTGGTGCTGGCTTCGACCGGCGGCAGCGCCCTGCCGTCCGTCGGCGGGCGTTCGGATTGGCGCGACCGCGAAATCAAGATCGGCAAGTCGTTCCGGATCGCCAGGGCCGAGACCTCGGCCTCGGGTTTGGTGGACAGCCTTCGCGACGCCGTCAAGGTGACGCACGGCAAGCTCACCGCTGAATCGCTCACCGCCACCACCACGGTCAGCGCCCGCATCCGCGGCCTGGAAGTGGGCGGAGCGGCGCCGCTGAAGAAAGGCGACGAGCCCGAACCGCTGATGACCGTGTCGGACGTCAACGCCGCGCTCGTGTCGCGGAGCGCCCAGCCCGGCCACGAATCCTCCGTCATCGTCAGCGAAGCGGCGATCAGCACCGTGACCTTCGAATCTCCGATCCACGGCCGCTACAAGCTGGACGTGGTGATCGACTTCGCGCCCTTCAAGAGGTGCGACACCCGCGCCAAGGTCGTCGCCGACAGCTCGATCCTGCAGGTGCACGGCGACCGTGATCTCATCTTCGCCACCGTCGTCAAGGAGCTGGTGTGGCAGAAGGACCGCGCCTATCCCGGGTCGAAGCCACTGGGCACCAACGGCGTCTACATCCCGAATCTCGGCCGCTTCTATTTTGGCGAGCTGCTGATCCAGGCCAGCACGCGACGAATGACGATGATCCGGATGGAGTTGGGATCGCCGACCGGCGGCAGCGGCGCCGTCGGTGACGTTGACACCAACGGATCCTGGTCGTTCTGAGCCAGGTCGATGACGCGCATCATCGCCGTCCTGGGGATGATCGCGCTCTGCGCGTGCTCGGGGCCCGGCCCCGAGCCGACCAGGGCGGCGGCCGAGACGGCGTTGGCCCGCGGGCAGCTGGCCGAGGTCGATCGCTACGTCGCGCAGGGACTGGCCCTCACTGCCGCCGAGCCGCAGTCGGTGTGGGCCTGGCGCTTCAAGCTGCTGGGCGTGGAGGCGCAGATCTCGCGCCTTGCAATTGCCGACGCTGAAAAAGCGTTGGCGGCGCCAGCCCCGGCCGGCGCCGACTTCGCCGTGGTCCGCGGACGGCAGAAGTTTCTGCTGGCCCGCGTCCAGGTCCTGCAGGGCAAGCTCAAGGAAGCTGCCGTCACGCTCGAAGAGGCGGCGATGGCCGCGGCCTTCGATCGCGAGCTGCAGTTCGACATCGAGATCCTCTCCAGCCAGATCCGGTTTCGCACCGGACAGTGGTCCACTGCCGAGTCGAGCCTGCGCACGCTGATCCGGCAAGCCGAAGCGGGAGGGTTTCAACACCATCAGGCGCAGGCGCTCAACAATCTGGGCATGGGCTTCGTGGTGCGCAACCGGTTCGACGAAGCGCTGCCATGGTTCGAGCGCATCGTCGCCTCCAACTCGCTCGACGGCACTACGATTTACGGTCAGGCGCTGAACAACGCCGGCCTCTGCTACGCGCGCCTGGGACAGTTCGACCGCGCGGTGGCATCGCAGCAGAAGGCAATCAACCTTCACAAGGGTGGGCGTCAGCTCGACTACTCACAGGCGCTTGGCGAGCTCGGCAGCACCTACCTGCTGCAGGGCGACGTGTCACGAGGCGCCGAGTACCTGAAGCAGGCCTTCGACGTGGCGGCGGGCGCCGGCCTCGGCAACGATGCCGCGCTCTGGGCTCGTAACCTCGCGGCGGCGTCAGTCGCCCTTGGTCAGTGGGACGATGCGGCTCGGTTCAACACGGAAGCGGCTCGCTTTCAGGTAGCAGGGAAGAGCACGCGACCGCCGTACTCCATGGTGACCGAAGCCCAGGTCGCCGCCGGTCGAGGCGATGGCGCCAACGCCGAACGGCTGTTTCGCGACGCGCTCGACGCGCCCGAAGCCACCCCCGGCGTGAAGTGGGTGGCCCACGACGGCCTCGCGCAGCTTGCGGTCACCGCCAACCGTCCGGCCGACGCCGCGCGTCAGTTCGAAGCCGCCCTGCAGACGGTGGAGCAGACGCGATCGGCCCTGCTCAAGGCCGACTACCGCATCTCGTTCACCTCGCGCCTGATCGAGTTCTACAACCGCTACGTGGATCTGCTGCTGGCCGAGGGCCAGGTCGAGCGCGCCCTCGAGGTGGCAGACTCCAGTCGCGGCCGTGTTCTGGCCGAGCGCCAGGACGTGGCTGCCGCGCCGGCGCGGACCTCGGCGGCCGGTTTGAAGCAGCTGGCCCGGCAGACCAGGACGACCATGCTGTTCTACTGGCTGGGGCCAACGCAGTCGTGGGTCTGGACCGTGACGGGCGATGGCATCACGGCAACGCCGCTGACGCCACGAGCGCAGCTCGAGACGCTCGTCGCCGCGCATCAGTCCGCGATCCAGAATGCGCTGGCCGATCCACTGGCCGCCGCCAACAGCGCGGGTGACGCGCTGTATCAGCAGTTGATTCAACCGGTTGCCGCGGCGGTGGCGCGAGGCACATCGGTTGTGATCGTTCCCGACGGTGCGTTGCATCGCCTGAACTTCGAGACGCTGCCCGTGCCCGGTACACCCAGGCACTACTGGATCGAGGACGTCACCGTGCAGATTGCGCCGTCGCTGGCCATGCTGCAGCCGGCATCGCGCCGGAGCGCCGCTGGCACACGGCAGGGCGAAGGCGCGCCCTCGCTCCTGCTCGTGGGCAACCCCACGCCGCGTGCGCCGGAGTTCCCGGCGCTCAGCTACGCCGCTGCCGAGATGAGCAGCGTGACGAAGCATTTCGCGTCGGGATCGGTCACTGCGCTCGACGCCGAACGCGCCTCGCCGGCGGCGTTCCTGTCGGCGCAGCCCGAGCGTTTCTCGGTGATTCACTTCACCTCGCACGCCGTCGCCAACATCGAGAACCCGCTCGACTCCGCGGTCATCCTGTCGGGGCCAGACCAGGCCTTCAAGCTCTATGCCCGCGACGTGGCGGCGCTGCCGCTGACAGCGGAGCTTGTCACCGTCTCGGCGTGCCGCAGCGCCGGTGAGCGCACCTATGCGGGCGAAGGGCTGGTCGGGTTCGCGTGGGCGTTCCTGCGCGCGGGCTCGCAACGCGTCGTGGCCGGGCTGTGGGACGTGGACGACCGCTCGACGGCCGCGCTGATGGACCAGGTCTACGCGCGCATGGCCGACGGCGCCGCGCCGGCTGTCGCGCTTCGCGAGGCCAAGCTCGCGCTGATGAAGAGCGGCTTCCCCAAGCCCTACTACTGGGCGCCCTTCCAGTTGTTCACCGTAACGCTCTAAGTTACCGGCAGCCGATCACGCCTGAGCGGCGCGCACGCCCGCTTCTTCGTCAACGTGGGTCAGCAGCCACGCCCCGGCGACGAAGAACGCGAGAATCACCAGCACCGCCGATCGGCTCGACCCGGTGATCGCCACGCTCAGCGTGAACACCAGCGGGCCCAGCACCGTGGCAAAGCGCTCGGCGACGGCAAAGAACCCGAAGAACTCCGACGTCTTGTTCGCGGGAATCATCCGCGAGAACAGCGCCCGGCTGAGCGCCTGGGCGCCGCCCTGCACCGTCGCGACCAGCGCCGCCAGGATGAAGAAGTGCGTCACCGTCGTCATGAAGTAGCCGAGGATGGTGGCCAGGGCATACACGGCAATCGCGATGAAGATGGCCCGCTTGGTGCCGATGCGTGAGCCCAGCCAGCCGAAGAGGAACGCGAACGGGATGCCGAGGAACTGCACCATCACGAACGCGGCAATCTGCGAGGTCTGCTCGATGCCGATCTCGGCGCCGAACACCGCGGCCATGCGGATGATGGTCTGGATGCCGTCCTGGTAGAGCAGCATCGACAGGAAGAACAGGAACGCCTGGCGATAGCGGCGCACTTCCCGGAACGTATGCCCCAGCCGGACGAAGGCCGCGCGCACGGCCGACCCCTCGCGCACTTCGTCCGGGTCCAGCCGCACCACCGGCTCCGAGACGCCGCGGAACAGCGGGATGGAGAACACCGCCCACCACACCGCGACCGACAGGAACGACGCTTTCACGGCGCTGGTGGTCGATGCGAACCCGAACCACTGCGGCTGCATGATCCACGCGAGGTTGGCCAGCAGCAGCAGGCCGCCGCCGATATAGCCGAGCGCGTACGCCGCCGCCGACACGCGATCGGTCTGCTCTGCCTTCGCGACGTGCGGCAGCAGCGAGTCGTAGAACACCAGCGACCCCGAGACGCCGATGTTGCCGACGAAGAACAGCGCCGAGGCCAGGAAGATGTCGCCTTCGCCGATGAACACCATCGCGGCGCAGCTGGTGACGCCGATCATCATGAAGAGGCCGAGCAGCTTCTTCTTGATGCCGCTGTAGTCGGCCAGCGCGCCAAGGATCGGCGCGGTCAGCGCCACGGTGGCGACGGAGATCGTGGTGATGGCGCCGAAGCGGGCGGTCGCCTGCGCCGGCTCCATGCCTGCCGCTGCGTAGGTGGCATAGAAGCTGGGGAACACCGCGGTGATCACCGTGGTGAAGTACGCGGAGTTCGCCCAGTCGTACCAGGCCCAGGCCCGCTGTTCGGGCGTGACGAGCCCGACGCGGGCGAGCCAACGATTCAGCATGAGTGGCGCCGACGTTAGCACATCATGCGCGCATGGCTGGATAGAATGAGCCGATGAGCGCCGCGGCACCCCGAAAGCGCGCCCTCCTGGTCGAAGACGACGCGGCGATTCGCGAGCTGGTGCGATTCCATCTGGATCTGTCGGGCTACGACGTCGATGAGGCCGAGCGACGGGCGTCAGGCGTTGGCGCAGGCCAGGGCCGGCACGTTCGATCTGATCCTGCTCGACGTGATGCTGCCGGGCCTCGATGGCATCACCGTCTGCCGCGCGCTCCGGCTCGAGGGGCCGAACCAGCAGACCCCTATCCTCATGGTGACCGCGAGGGATGGCGAGTCCGACACGGTGATCGGCCTGGAGAGCGGCGCCGACGACTACCTGGCCAAGCCGTTTGGCGTCCGCGAGCTGATGGCGCGTGTGACGGCGATCACGCGCCGGCACGGTCGGCCCGCGGAGGCCGCGCCCTCCGACGACCTCGTCGTCGCGGCTGGCGGACTGACGCTCGATCGTCAGCGGCGGCGGGCCCGCGTGCGCGACGCGGACATCGAGCTGACGAGGCAGGAGTTCGATCTGCTGAACCTGCTGGCGTCGCGGCCCGGCGTGGTGTTCAGCCGGGCGTCACTGCTGCAGCAGGTCTGGCACGAGGACGCCTTCGTCACCGAGCGCACGGTGGACGCGGTCGTCAGCCGTTTGCGCCGCAAGATCGAGCGCGACGCGGGCGATCCGGAATTGCTGCTGACGGCGTGGGGCGTGGGCTACAAGTTCGCCGACGGCCTGGATTGATGGCTGGGTTCGTGGCCCCGCGGTAGCAGGATCGAGAACCTCGTCCGGCCCGGCCGGCTGTCCACGCTGATCGAGCCGCCGTGCCGCTCCACGATGGCCTTGGTGATCGACAGGCCCAGTCCGCTGCCCGACGACGCCGCCCGTTCGTGCGTGATCGGTCTTGTAGAAGCGATCGAAGACGTGCGGCAGGTGCGCTTCGGGGATGCCCTCGCCGGTGTCTTCCACCGCAAGGCGGTACATGCCCTCAGCAATCGAAGCGTCGAGGTGAATCGGTACCGCCTTCGAGGGGTGTGGCGCAGTGCGTTGGCGACGAGATTCCCTACCACCTGCTCGATTCGCCCCGGGTCACCGAGCAACCTGGTCGGCGTCCGGCGTCACCCGCGTCGTCAACGTCACGTTCGCGGCGGCGGCCTCGCGTTCGTGCCGGCGGATCACGTGCTCGAACACGCGCTCGATCGCGAAGACACGAGTGTCGAGCGCGAGACCCGCGCTCGTGCTGGGCCAGATCGAGCAGGTCGGCGACAATGCGCTCGAGCCGGCCGGCTTCGCGGCGAGCCGTCTCGAGGTAGCGGGCCCGCGTCTCGGCGTCAATCGAGACGTCGTGCAGCGACAGGGTGTCGAGGTAGCCGCGCATCGAGGTGAGCGGCGTCCGCAGTTCGTGCGACACGTCGGTGAGCATCTGGCGGCGCACTCGATCTGACGCGTGCAGCGCCGCGGTCCGCTCGGCCAGCTCGGTGGACATGCGGTTGAACGCGCGCGCCAGCTCCGCAATCTCGTCGTGGCCCGAGTCGTCCGCCCGGACGTCGCGTTCGCCGGCACCGATGCGTTCCGCCGCGCGCCCCAGCGCCTGAAGGCGGCGGCGCAAAGGAACGAAGAGCAGCGCTCCAACCAGCGCGGTCGCCATCACGAGCACGAGCGTGCCGGGCAACGACAACAGCCGGCCGACTTCGGCGAACGGTCCTCGCGGGGGAGGAGGAGGCAGCACCACCAGTCCCATCAGCGCCCCGTCGAGTTGCACGGGCGCGGTCACCACCGGTCCGCTGGGTGAGGAGTCGCTGCTGGCGGCGGTCGGCACACCGCCGAGCGCGGCCACGACCTGGGCGCGAATGCTCGGCCTGAGCGGCGTGCTGGTGTTGGCGGCTTCGCGGCCGTCCTTCATCACCACGTAGATCGCCTGGCGGCGACCGCCCGACGCCTCAACGATCAGTGGCTCGAGCGCGGCCGCCGGGTCCTCCCTCAGCGCCGTGCGCAGCCGCGCCGCACCGCGGTCGCCGCGCGATTGGGATCGCCGGGCGCGAACTGCCCGGACGGACGCGTCAGGACGTAGCTGAAGATGGCGCTCTGTCCGACCAGGACCGCGACGACCAGGACGACGAAGCTCGCGGCGATCCGCCAGTAGAAGCTGCGGTACCACTGGGTTCGCGCGGCGGGCGACGTCGATCCGGGGGATGCCATGGCGCTACCTCACGCGGCCACGGCTACCGTCAGCGTCGCCGTGTAGCCGCCGGAAGGGCTGCCGATCGCGGTGGCGAGTTCGAGCGCGGAGCCGTCGCTGAACACATTGTCGGTCGCGAGCGATACCTGCGCCAGGTTGCGAACGCTCGACTCGTAGCCTGACGTGGCGTAGACGGCGTCGCACGCGTCCTTGGGCAGCGCAATCTGCGACGTAGCCACTTTGTTTCCGACGCTGGTCGCGGCCGAGAGGCTCGGGAACACCTCGAAGTGAATGTGCGGCCACCGGCCCGAATAGCAGCCGGGGAAAACGGTGGTGAACGTCACGCGTCCGCTGGCATCGGCCTCCTGCACGCCTCGCAGGTAGTTCTGGTTGGTCACGCCCGACGAGTAGAGCGAGTAGCGGCCGGGACGGTCGCAGTGCCACAGATACACCGCGCGTCCGGCCAGCGGCGCGCAGGTCGTGGACGACACGATGGTCAGGACGACCGTCAACGGCACACCGTCTGCCGTGCCGCTCAATCCGCCGAAGCTGGAGCGAAGGTCGCTGCGGACCACGCCGCTGGTGCTGAGCACCGTTGGCCCGTTCGAGCCGTCGGCAGGGTAGGGTCCGGCCGTCTCCTCGGGGACGCGGCTGCACGTTGAACTGCTCGTCGGCGGCGGCGTCGTGGTGGTGGTCGTCGTGGTCGTGTCCGTGGCCGTCGCGCTCGGAGACGTCGGCGTGTCGCCACTGCAGCCGATGAGTTGGATGGTGCCGACGGCGCTGCCGAAGCGGGCGGCCATGCGCAGCCAGCGGCGCCGGCCGATCTCCGCGCCCGTCGCCAGGAGGTCGCGGTGCAGCCCGCCGAAGTCGTCGTGGTCGTCGTGATGTATCGCCATGCGATCAGTTGTAGCGGTCAGATGTTGCAGAAGTATGCGGCGAGTGTGAAAAAGGCGGCCCGGCTAGAATTGCGGGGTGCCAGAGCTGCCAGAAGTCGAAACGGTGCGCCGCATGCTCGAGCCGGCGATGCAGGGCGCGCGATTCCGGCGGATCATCCTCAATCGTCCCAACCTGCGCATTCCCTTTCCGGAACACTTCGTCGAGCGGCTCCGCGGCAAAACCGTCAACGCCATCACGCGCCGGGGCAAGTACCTGATGGTGGCGTTGTCGTCCGGCGAGACGCTGATCATGCACCTCGGCATGTCGGGCTGGTTTCACGTGGCCGCCACCGGCGATCGCACCCGCGAGGCAGACGCTCACGATCACGTGATCTTCGTGATGTCGTCGGGACGCACTGTCGTCTTCAACGATCCGCGGCGGTTCGGGTTCATGGACCTGGTGCCCGCGGCCGGCCTTGGCGACTACCCGTCGCTCCGCGCGATGGGGGCCGAACCGCTGCTGCCGGAGTTCAACGCCGCGGTGCTGGCGCAGAAGTGCCGCGGCAAGAAGGTGTCGATCAAGGTCACGCTGCTGGATCAGCGCGTGGTCGCCGGCCTCGGCAACATCTACGCGAGCGAGGCGCTGCACCACGCGGCGCTGTCGCCGCTGCGCAAGGCGTCGAGCATCGCCACGACGACAGGGAAGCCGAAGGCGATGGCGGAGCGGCTCGCAATGGGGATCAAGGCCGTGCTCACGAGCGCGATCCGCCGTTCGGAGTCGCCGTATCGGGCGGGCCGCTTCCGGGTCTACGAACGCACCGGGGAGCCGTGCCTGCGGCCGGGGTGCGACGGGGTCATCCGGCAGATCACGCAGGCCGGGCGGTCCACGTTCTACTGCGCCACCTGCCAGCGATGACCGGGCCCAGGGTACGCGTCGCGCGCGGCGCGGTCGGCGGTCCGACGTTGTAAGAACGGACCTGCCTCCGCTTCGCGATCGCATCAAGCCGGGCGTGCGTGTGCTGTTCGTCGGCATCAACCCTGGCGTCCGCTCGGCGCTGACGGGACATCACTTCGCGGGTTTCTCCAACCGGTTCTGGCCGTTGCTGTTCGAATCGGGCCTGGTGCCCGAGCGGCTCACCTTCGAACACGACGATCGCCTGCCGGAGTTCGGGTATGGCATCACCAACATCGTGCCGCGGCCGACGCCGGGCATCGACACGCTGACGCCGGCGGAGTTCGTTGACGGCCGCCTTCGGCTGACGAGAAAGATCCGCCGCTATCGGCCGGCAATCGTGGCGATGGTGGGTGTCACGGTGTTTCGCGCCATGTTCCCCGCGCGGAAGGACGCGGTTTCGCTGGGGCTGCAGCCGGAGCGCCTTGGCGAATCGGTCGTGTTCGTGTTGCCGAATCCGAGCGGCAGGAACGCGAACTTCACCTATGCGGAGATGCTGAAGGCGTTTCGCGCGTTGAAGCGGCAGGCGCGATCCTGATTGACGGCGCCATGCGGTGACACTCGCAAACAGCACGCGCCGGGCAGTTGACTGCCCGGCGCATGCATCACCGCCGCTCCCCCGATCGGCGGTGCGTCAGAACGCGTAGCGGACGCCCAGCCGCAGCTGGAACGGACGCTGGAACTGCTGGCCGGCCACGTTGGCCGAGGTGTAGGTCCCGAAGTTCGGGTTCGGCACGCCGAACACCGGGAAGTCGACGTTGTTGTTGTAGTCGATGGTGCGTCGCAGGTTGAACAGGTTGAACAAGTCGGCCAGCAGGGTCAGCCGATCGTTACCGAGGTTCAACGCGTAGGACGCCTGCAGGTCCAGCTGGAACTCGAACGGCGTCCGCTCCTGGAAACCGTCCAGGGTTTCGAAGCCGTCGCCGCGCGGGGTCAGTGGAACCTCACCCGTGTTGCCGTAGGCGGACAGTCCCTCCAGCGAGGTCAGCGGCTTGCCCGAGCCCATACTGCAGCACGAGGCCCCCCGACAGCCCGTTGTCGAAGGCGCGGTTACCGGCGATCTTGAACTGATGCGGCCGGTCGAGCGGCAGCGGGCCGGCGCCGAGCGCGCCGAGGTAGCGGATGTCGCCCTGGTAGCCGAACTGCGGGCCGCCGATGGCCGTGTAGGACGGGTCGTTGGTCGGGAAGTCGTAGAGCGAGGTGATGCCGGGGTCCGACTGGCCGTTGTCCTCGCGGAAGAAGCCCTCGAACGAGCCGTGCAGCCGCGACCAGCGGTAGCTGCCGGTCAGCGACCAGTTGTTGCTGAACCGGCGGTCGGCGGTGAACTCGAGGGCGTTGTAGCTGTGCTCGGGATCCTCGAAGCTTGCGCCGAGCTCGGGGTAGCGGACCGGGAAGCTCGTGTCCGGGTTCGTCAGGATGTACTCGACGCTGCTCAGACCGGGCAGGCCGAGGTCGTAGGCCACCACCGGCGCGTCCGCCACGTCCTCGAGCACGCGGCCGATGTTGCGGTAGATGTAGCGCACGCCGAGGTTGATGTTCGGCCACGCCTCGTACTCGAAGCCGGCGACGATCTCGTCCTTGTAGGAGAGCTTGGCGTCTTCGTCGATCGCGTCGGGGGCGGCACCGGCCATCACGTAGTGGTTGGTCTGCCCCCCGGCCAGCACGCCATTCGGGATCGGCTGCGTGAGGTTGGCATCGAAATAGTCGCCACGGGTGAAGCCGGCGTCGACGACAGCGCGCGGGCCGCGAGGTCGTTCGGGATGCGCGCGAAGAAGCGGCCGTAGTTGCCGTAGAGCCGGCTCCTGCCGTTGCCGAGCACGTCATACACCGCGCCGACGCGCGGCGCCCAGTTGCCCTTCAGCGCGAACTCGTCGATGGTGTTCCCCTGCAGTGTGGTGAGCCCCGTGAGGTTGCCGACCAGCGTCTGCTCCTCGTAGCGGAGGCCGGGATTGATGGTCAGCCGCTCGCCGACGCGCCAGGTGTCCTGCACGAAGAACGACCAGTAGTTCTGGGTCGTGACGCGCGCGTCGTTGAAGTTCGCGCGGATCACCCGCCAGATCCGGCCGAACGTCGGGTCGGCGACGATGTTGACCGACGCGCCTGTCGCGGTCTGCTGGCCGTCCGGCGCCGTGAATGTCGGCCCGGTGCGCTGGTTGACCTGCGAGTACTCCACGTCCTCATAGAGGAAGCCGCCCTTGATCTGGTGATCGCCGGCAATGACCGTGGTCTTGACGGCGTACTGCAGGTTGGTGCCCTTGTTGCCCTGCTCGTAGCCCCCGATGCCGCCGGTAATACGTTGGGCACGACGGTGGTGTCGGTGACGCGCCAGTCGTTGACGCTCGGCGTCTCGCAGATGAGGTTGTACGCGCGCGCGAAGCTGCCTTCGAGCAGCCAGGTCGGGCTGAGGACGCCGTCATAGCGCACGGTCTGGTTGTGGCCGCCGTACTCGATCTCGCTGAAGGACGAGGTGTCGTTCACGGTCAGTGCCGAGGTCCGCTGCGGTCCCATGTCGCCCTTGGCCGGGTCGCCGAAGAACGACGCGTCGAAGCGGTGGCTCGACGTGGCCTGAAAGGTGCCTTTCGCGGAGTAGGACGTCACCAGGCGATCGCGGTCGATCTCGCCCAGGCTGCGCAGGGGGAAGCCTTCCGGCGCCGTGAACGTGCGCTTCTCCCACGCCGGGTTGATGGCGCCGAAGAAGAACAGCTTGTTCCGGATGATGGGGAAACCACCCTCGATCCCGGTGTCGGTGCGGCCCTTGCCGACGGTGTTCACCGTGCCGTTCGGCGACTCGTAGGTCTTGTAGCCCGCCTCGAGCTCCGCCGGCTGAAAGTAGCCGAACACCGACCCTCGCAGATCGTTGGTGCCGCTCTTGGTGACGACGTTCACGACGCCGCCCATCGACTGGCCGAACTCCGCCTCGTAGCCGCCGGTCTTGACCTGTACTTCCTGCACGAAGTCGAACGGCGTGCCGGTGCCGAGCGAGCCGAACACGATCGAGTAGGAGCCGACCGCGCCGTAGCCGGTGTTGGTGATGTTCACGCCGTCCACGACGTAGAGGTTGTCGAGGCCGGTCGAACCCGACATCGACGGATTGGCCGAACCGGCCGAACCGCTGTTGCTGACGCCGGGCGCCAGGTAGAGCGCGTCAGTGAAGCGGCGGCCGACCGGTACGCGCTGCAGCAGATTCGGCGCTCAGCACCGCGCCGGTGGTCGTCGAGGTCGTGTCCACGACCGCGGTCGTGCCCGTCACCGTCACCACCTCGGTCAGGCCGCCCACCTCGAGCTGCCAGGTTCACGGTCGTGACCGAGCCAAGGCTGACGGTCACGGCGCTCCGCTCGGCAGTCTTGAAACCCTGCAACTCGGCTTTGACGACGTAACTGCCAGGGGTCAGGAACGGGATGCGGTACGAGCCGTCGTTATCGGTCACAGCGGATTTGGCGCCCTGCTGGCCGGTCGCCGTGACAGTGACGCCCGGCAGTGCCAGTCCCTGTGAGTCTTCGAGTCGGCCGGTGAGCGACCCTGTTGTGTCCTGTGCGGACGCAACCCCGGCCATGACGAGCCAGAGGGCGACAAAGGTACCGCTGATGAATGTCTTCATCTCATCCACTCCTTACGCTAGAGAAAGCAAAGCGATAAGTCAGAAGGAAACCTCGTGCCATTCGCCCCGGTACCAATTACAGGCGTTTGTCACTGTGTTACGGCCCCTTTCGTCGTCGAGTTACGTGATTCCGACCCTGAAATTTGTTCTTCTGAACCATGTTCTTGGATCTTGAATAAGATGAGTTACTGCGAGTTACCCCGTCTGTTAACGCGAAGGTCATGCGTAGATCAGGGATGAGTGGAGCTCGGCCGTTGGCCGGACGAAAGGGCGGGCGGTCGCGATCGGCGGTTCCTACGGACGAGAATGGGCCGGCTGCGCGTATCCGGTATAATTCGCGACCTCATGTGCTGAATGTGGCCGGCCCGGTGGTCATTCGTCCCGAGGAGCGACTATGTGTGATCAGGACCATTTCGAAGACGATCGAGAAGACTACGAGGGGCGCGGACTCGTCACGCGCCGGCAGTTCGGTGTGCTGCTCGGCGCAGGTGTCGCCATGATGCTGCCCCCGGTATTGAACGCGGTCGCGGTGACCGAGAAGGACGTCAACATCACCACGCCTGACGGCACGGCGGACAGCTACTTCGTCTACCCGGCGACCGGCACGGCACCCGCCGTCCTGCTGTGGCCCGACATCTTCGGGCTGCGGCCGGCGATGCGCCAGATGGGCAAGCGGCTCGCCGAATCGGGCTATGCCGTCCTGGTCGTCAACCCGTTCTACCGCGCTCAGAAGGCGCCCACCGCCGAGAAGGGCGCGGCAACGGAGATCAAGGCGTTGATGCCGCTCGCGCAGGCGCTCAACGAGACGACCCACATGACCGATGCCAAGGCGTTCATCGCCTGGCTGGATCAGCAGCCCTCGGTAGCGAAGAACCGCAAGATTGGCACCCAGGGCTACTGCATGGGCGGGCCCATCGCGTTCCGCACGGCGGCGGCGGTTCCGGGCCGCGTCGGCGCGGTGGCCTCGTTCCACGGTGGCGGGCTCGTCACCCCCAACCCCAACAGCCCGCACCTGCAGGCCGCGGCCACCAAGGCTCAGTTCCTCGTCGCCATCGCTCAGAACGACGATGCGAGGACGCCGACGGATAAGGATGTGCTGAAGGAGACGTTCGCCAAGGCTGGTGTGCCGGCGGAAATCGAAGTGTATGGCGGCGCGCACGGCTGGTGCCCGCCGGATTCGCAGGTGTACAGCGAGCCCCTGGCCGAGAAGGCGTGGGGCCGGTTGCTCGCGCTATACGGGAAGGCGCTGACCGTAACGCTACATCGGTGAGGTACGGCAGCGAGAAGCGAGCAATCCAGTGGCGGCGCTCGAGGTCCAGGTCGGCCACGAGAAGCCCTTCCTGGCCATACGGCTGGTAACACTGCAGCGTCCCGTCCGGGCGCACGACCGCCGACGTCGTGCCCGAGCCCTCGCTGGCGCAGTTCACCGATGCGAAGTAGCAGGTGTTCTCTGCCGCGCGGCAGAGCATCGCCTTCTCGTGAAAGGTATTGGCCGGATCGGCGAACGTCGTCGGGCGATAGCTGCCAGGTTCGGCGACGTGCGCGTGCGGGTGGAACACCAGCTGCGCCCCTCGACGCACGGCCCACCGTACCGTTTCGGGATAGCGCCAGCCCTCGTGGCAGATCACGACTCCGAACGTCAGCGGCCCGACGCGGAACAAGTGGCGCTCGGTCCCGAGCGCGGGGTAGGTGGCCTCCTCCGACGGGTCGATCTGCCCTTTGTCCTGCCATCCGGCGACGGTGCCGTCCGGATTGATCACGCACGCGGTGATCTGCAGGCCACGGTCGGTGACTCGCTCGGTGCCCAGGACCACGGCGACACGGGCACCTCTGGCGGCATCGGCCACCGCGGCCCACGCGTGCTGGAGGAACGCGGGATCGGGAGCGGGTCGGTCCTGACCCGGCCAGCGGTAGCCGGGGACGAAGCACTCCGGAAAGCAGATCACCGCCGCTTCCCGGCGGCCCGCGTCAGCGACCGCGGATACCGCGAGGTGCACCGACTCGTCTGCCGACGTGGGCACGCGGAGGTTCGCGAGGGCGATACGCACGTTAGCGATGGCGGGTGCTCCTCTCCACTGCCGTTGACGATCCCGGGCTCTTGAGGAGGCAAACCGCTCCCGACTCGAGCCCTCAACGTAAGGTTACCCTCGAGTGGCGCCTGCGCCCAGCCCGCCGGCGACAGCGCTGGCCCGCACCCCGAGCACCCCGGACACCGGATACCGGATACCGGATACCGGACACCGGACCGGTACCGGCCTACGGATGTCGAGAACCTGACCACGGCTCCGACTTACAGACAAAAGCCCCCAATTCAGGGAGCGCCAGTCGGAAGGAGCCGCATCGTGACCATCGCCACCCCAACCTCAACCGTCAGCCAGTCCCGACCGTTCCGCAGCACCATCGCCGTGGTGGTGGGCTTTCTCTCGGTCGCGGTCCTGTCGCTCGCGACCGATCAGCTGTTGCATGTGCTCAACGTCTACCCGCCCTGGGGCGAGCCGATGTGGGAGACCAGCCTGAACCTCCTGGCCCTCTCCTATCGAACCGTCTACGCCATCGTCGGCGGCTACATCACGGCGATGCTGGCGCCGCACGCGCCGATGCGCCACGTGAAGATCGTCGCGGTTCTGGGGCTGATCGCTGGCACGGCCGGCGCGATTACCGCCATCAGCCTGGCCGACTTCGGGCCGAACTGGTATCCGATCGCGCTCGCGGTCACCGCGTTCCACACCGTGTGGCTTGGCGGCAAGCTGTACGAGTCGCGCCAAAGCGCGTGATGAAGGCTTGGGTCTTGAGTCTTAGGTCTTGGGTCTGGCTTCGTCGGCGGAGTCGGGTGACCGGCTGGCCGACGCGCCGCTGGCGTGGGCCGGACGGATCATGCGGGCGACGCGGCACGCGCCCACTCGACTCAGTCGGACACCAGCCCCAGCCGCTGGCTACCGCGTCAGCGACGCGTCGGCCTTGCCCGAGTAGTTGATGAACACGGTCTTGATGTCGGTGAAGAAGTTCAGGCCTTCCTCCGCCATCTCGCGTTCGCCGACGCCGGTGGACTTGGTCCCGCCGAACGGCAGCTGCGCTTCGCCGCCGACGGTGGGCTCGTTGACGTGCACCATGCCGACTTCCACGTCTTCGATGAAGCGCATCACCGCGGTGATGTCCTGCGTGAAGATCGAGGTGGTGAGGCCGTACTCGACGCCGTTGGCTTTCGTCAGCGCCTCTTCGAGGGTCGAGGCCACGGCCACGGACAGCACCGGCCCGAAGATCTCTTCCTGGAAGATGCGCATCGCCGGGTCGACGTCGTCGAAGATGGTCGGGGCGATGAAGTAGCCCTGCGCGAGATGCTCGGGACGCACGCCGCCGGTGAGGAGCGTCGCGCCTTCCTGCTTGCCGGTCTCGATGTAGCCCATCACCGTGGACCACTGCTTGTCGGCGATCGACGGCCCCATGTCCATCGTCGTCGTCGAGCCCGGGCCCGACCTTGATCTTCTGGGCCGAGGCGACGAGCCGATCGACCAGCGCGCGCTTGATGTCGGGATGCGCGATGACGCGCGAGGTGGCGGTGCAGCGCTGGCCGGTGGAGCCGAACGCGCCGCCGTGAATGGCCGCGGCCGCCTTGTCGAGGTCGGCGTCCGGCATCACGATGACGGCGTTCTTGCCGCCCATCTCGCAGGTGACCTTGGCGCCGCGCTGCGCGGCCTTCACGTAGAGCTCGCCGCCGACGCGGTTCGAGCCGGTGAACGAGATGGCGCGCAGCGCGGGCGCGTGCACCATCGCCTCGCCGACCTCGGGTCCGGAGCCGACGACCATGTTGAAGACGCCGCGGCGGCAGCCCGGCCTCTTCGTAGACCTCGGCGAGGAGCGCCGCGGTGGCGGGCACCAGCTCCGACGGCTTGAAGACGACGCAGTTGCCGGCGACGAGGGCGGGGGCCGACTTCCACACCGGGATGGCCCAGGGGAAGTTCCACGGGGCGATGAGCCCGACGACGCCGAGCGGCTGGCGCAGGGTGTAGGCGAAGGTGTCGCGCGCTTCGGAGGGCAGGGTCTTGCCGCCCATGCGGAAGCCTTCGCCCGCGTAGTACTCGAGCAGCGAGATGCCCTTGGTGACCTCGCCGTGCGCCTCCTTCAGCACCTTGCCCTCTTCGCGGGTCAGGGTCCGGGCGATCTCGTCGACTCGCCGGCGGGCGATCTCGGCGGCGCGCCACAGCACCCGGCCGCGCTCCGGTCCGGGCGTCTTCTTCCAGGCCGGCCAGGCCGCCGTGGCGGCCTCGATGGCGCGGCCGCACGTCGGCGGCCGTGGCCAGCGGGAACTCGGCGATCACGTCGGAGGTGTCGGCGGGGTTGATGTTGCGCGTGACCTCGGTCGGACGCGGGGTGAAACCAGGTGCCGTTGATGTAGGAGCCGGTGTGCATAGCCTTGGAAGACTAGCGTACCCGCGGACCCGCGGGGTCTGGCACGATCCCCCGGTTTTTGCAGCAGTTTCTGCAATTCGCGCGGTGGTCGCGATTCACTGGCGCGACGATGGCGTTGGGCCTGCTGGACACGCCAGCAGGTCCGCCGATAGCGTCTTGCGGAAGGCCTCGGCCTCCGCGCCGGTGCGCTCCAGATCGTCTCTGGCCAACGCCGCAGCGGCTTGCCGCAGGTGTTCGCATGCCCGAGCGTCCTGCCTGGCCTTCCGCTCCAGCGAGGCGAGCTGCACAAGGTACTGGGCAAGTTCCAGCTGGCCTTGTGCGTCGAGCGGTCGGCGCGATTCGGTGATGGCCAGGGCTTCACGCGTCCCCGAGAGGGCGTCGTCGTAGTTCCCCATGTCGGCGTAGGTGGCGGCCAGCAGCGAATGGGCGTACGCCAGCCGGCCGCGCAGGAAGTCGTCCTTGGGATCCGAATCGGACAATTTCTGACGGACGGCCAGGCTCTGCTCGAGGCTGACGGCCGCCTCCTTCAGCTGGCCTTTCTGTCTGTACAGCCCTCCGAGACTCGAGCGGTCCTGCGCCAGGTCCAGTTGCGCCTGGCGGCTGCCAGGCGCCTGGGCGACACGCCGCTGATCGATCTCCTCGGCGCGCCGGTGGTGGACCAGCGCCTGATCCAGATCACCCGCTCGGCGATACTGCTCGCCCAGATACTTCGCGACCAACGCGACGTTACGTTGCCGATCTGGATCGTCGGGCCGCTCGGCCAAAAGCGATTCGAACACCTCGCCGGCCTTCAACCACAACGGAATGGCCTGTCCGGGCCCGGCTCCCGAAGGCGCCAGCGTCGCCTGCCAGAAGTAAGCCGTCCCCAGCAGTCGGGCCGCCTCGGCATCGCCTGCTCCGCCTGCATTGAGTCGCTCGGCAAAAGACTGCGCTTCGGCGGCGACGGCCATCGCCTCCCCAGATCGGCCAAGGGCAGTGAGCGTTCCGACCAGCGAAAACTGCGTGCGCGTCAACTCCATGGCAGCACTCTTCGAGCGGTCCGCTGCCGGCGTCAGCACCGCAATCGCCTTCCGGTAACTGCTCACCGCGCCTTCGCGGTCGCCCAGGTTTGTTTCGCTCGGGTTGCCTTGCACGGCAGCAATGCGCTTGTAGGCCATCCCCAGTTCGAGACTCAGGGCGTCATCCCGCGTGTCCCGGGCGAGCACTTCCAGGTACTTCA
The DNA here is from genome assembly GCA_963723005.1 of uncultured Acidobacteriota bacterium. Classification (GTDB taxonomy): domain Bacteria; phylum Acidobacteriota; class Vicinamibacteria; order Vicinamibacterales; family UBA2999; genus VFZN01. The sequence continues at coordinate 22,637 of CAVRPA010000004.1, forward strand.
ACGCCTCGGCGACGATCTTCTGCCGCACCGGTGTCGAGCCCGGAAGCGGTCGCACCGCATCGTGAATGTCGAAGATGAGCGTATTCGCCAGCTTTCGCACGTCGCTGAAGCGTTGATCGGCGCGGTCGCGCTCGGCGATTGCCCGCCGCGTCTGCACGACGGAGACGCCGAGGGCGGCGAGAATCGCAAGCACCGACACGACCGAGGCGCCGACGAGCGCCCGATGCCGGCGCGCCAGGGTTGCCACGACGTAGGCGAACGATGGTTCGCGAGCCACCACTACCTGGCCGGACAAATGCCGCCCGAGGTCGTCCGCCAATTCCTGCGCGGACCCGTAACGCCGGGTTGAGTCCTTGTCCATCGCCTTGAGAACGATGGCGTCGAGATCGCCTCGCAGCTCCGACGTCCGCGCCCCCGGTTGGCTGGCGGCCAGGACGGCACTCGGCCGCGACACCGGACCTTCCATCACCGCTTTCACCACCTCGTCGAGCGGCCGTCCCGCGGTTTCGTAGGGAACGCGCCCTGCAAGCAACTCGAACAGCAGCACGCCCAGGGCATACACGTCGTCGGCAACGCTGGCCGGGAGGCCGCGGATCTGCTCGGGGCTCGCGTAGTTCGGCGTCAGCGCCCGGAGCCATCCGGAGGTGGTTTGCTGAATGCCTTCGGCGGGGTCGATCAACAGGCGGGCGATGCCGAAGTCGAGGATCTTCGGGACGCCGTCAGGCGTGACCAGGATGTTGGCCGGCTTCAGATCCCGATGCACGATCGAGTGCCGGTGCGCGTACTGAACTGCCCGGCAGACCTGCTGGAACAGACGCAGCCTTGTGTCGAGGTCGGCACTGCGCTCCCGGCAGAACGTCGTGATGGGCAGCCCCTCGACGTACTCCATCACCAGGTAAGCAAACCCATCCTCGGTGAGCCCGCCGTCGATGAGCGTGACGATGTGGGGATGATGGAGCGCGGCGAGGTGCTGGCGCTCGGCGTTCAACTGCTTCAACGAGGCCCGGTGCCACCTGGCGGCGGTGACGATCTTGATGGCCACCTGCTGTGCGAAAGCGGGGTCGTCCCGCTCCGCGCGGTAGACCACGCCCATGCCTCCCGATCCGACGCTCTCGAGCAAACGGAAGCCGCCGATCGTCCGCCCGGCCAGCGACGGCGTGGCGTCCCCGGTGATGGCGCCATTGACCCAGGGCGTGGACAGGAATCGCTCGTCGAGTGGCGCGGCGGCGATCAAGGACTCGACCTCCCGTACCAGCTCCGGCTCATCACGGCGCTTCTCGGAGAGCACGCGCATCCGCTCCGCGGCGTCCAGCCCTTCGACATGAGCGTAGAGTTCCTCGACCTGGCGCCAGTGTTCGGTGTTCACCTTGGACTCCTCGCCTGATCGGACGGATCGATCCCCGTCGCCCTTCACACGTTGCTGGTGAGTTCCCGGTGCAGCCAGGCGCGCGCGAAAGCCCACTGACGTTTCACCGTCACGGGAGCCACGCCCAGCAACGTCGCCGTTTCGTCCACGGTGAGGCCGCCGAAGTAGCGCAGTTCCACGACCCGTGCCGGCGCCGGTGAGTGGGCGGCGAACCGGGTGAGCGCTTCGTCGAGGGCGATGAAATCGACCTGAAGGTCGATTCCTGCCGAGTGGGCATCGTTCAACTCGATCGGCGCCAGCCCCGCCCCCCGCTTCAGCGCCAGCCTGCGCCGGGCGTGATCGACGAGAATCCGGCGCATGACCGTCGCCGCCGCCCCGTAGAAGTGGACGCGGTTGTTGAAGCCTGCGCCGCTCTGCTGGGCGAGCCGGAGGTAGGCCTCGTGCACCAGCGCGGTTGGCTGCAGGGTGTGTCCGTTCCGTTCGTGCTGAAGGTAATGGTCGGCCAGCTGCCGCAACTCGGCGTAGACGAGCGGCACGAGCTCGTCGAAGGCGCGGGCATCGCCGTCGCGCCATTGGGCCAGGAGGTGGGTGACGTCGGACACAGTCGGGGTAGCTCCGCCAGAGTCTACGCCATCCACCCGGCCCCAAATGCCAATGAGACCGTCCGGCCGCTTTCTGCGCCAGGTCCAACATGTTGAGATCCGGGCGCACCCTTGTCACGCTGCTGCTCCTTGCGGCCCTGCCCGGGCCCTGGCAGCCGGCGGCTTTCGCGCAACAGGTCTGCGTGCGGACCCCTGGGTACTGGCAGACGCATCCTGCTGAATGGCGCGCCCCGGCCCTGGTGCTTGGCCGGGCCAACTACCCGTCCCACGTCTACGTGCAGGCGCAACTGCTGGACCTGCTGCGGCTGCAGGCTAAAGGCGACGCCAGCGTCATCCTGGCCACTCAGCTGATTGCGGCGAAACTGAACGTTGCGGGCGGCGCCAGTCCGCTTCCGGTGGCGCAGGCCGTGACGCGCGCCGATGCGCTGCTCGGCGCCTTTGTCTCAACGCTGCCGTACCGTACCAAAACCAACACGCCCATCGGGGCCGACATGGTGACGACGGCCGACCTGCTTGCCGCGTATAACCGGGGAGAGCTGCCCGGTTCCTGCGGCGCCGGCAATACCCCCCCCATCGCTCAGGCCGGGCGCGACCAGTCCGTGGCGCTCGGCAGTCTTGTCACGCTCGATGGAAGCGGATCCACCGACGCCGACGGTCAGCAGCTGACCTTCGCGTGGTCGTTCTCGTCGCGGCCGTCTGGGAGCGCGGCGGCGCTGTCGTCACCAACGGCGGTGATGCCGACCTTTACTGCCGATCGACCCGGCACCTATTCGCTGCGGCTCGTCGTCAACGATGGCCAGGCGAGCAGCACGCCCGACGTTGTCGAGATCTCCACGCTCAACTCGAGCCCGATCGCTGACGCCGGGCCGGATCAGTCGGTTCCCGTCGGCACGTCGGTGCAGGTCAATGGTGTCGCGTCGAGCGATCCGGACGGGGATTCGCTCACCTACGCCTGGTCGCTGCTGTCCGGTCCTGCGGGCACGCAGGCAACTCTCACGAATCCCGCCGCCGTGGCGCCTTCATTCGTAGTCGATGCGCCAGGCAACTTCATCCTCCAGTTGATCGTCGCAGACCCGGGCGGATTGCAGAGCGCGCCAGACGTGGTCACCGTGTCCACCGCGAACTCGCCCCCGGTGGCGCATGCAGGCGCCGACACAACGGCGGTGCTCGGCGCCGCAGTAACGCTCGACGGCTCCACGTCGACAGACGTCGACGGCAACCCGCTGACCTTCGCCTGGACGTTCACGTCGCTACCGGACGGCAGCGTCGCGACCTTGACCAATCCATCTTCCGCCACGCCGACCTTCACCATTGACGTGTCCGGTGTCTACGTGGTGCAGCTGATCGTGAACGACGGCACGGTTGCCAGCGCACCGGACACCGTGGTGGTGGCGACGACGAACTCCCGGCCCGTCGCTCGCGCGGGCCCGGACCGGGACGCCATCGTCGGCGTCGGTGTCACGCTCGACGGCAGCGGCTCAACCGATGTTGACGGCGCAGCCGTTGACGTATCTCTGGGCGCTGACGGCTCGGCCCGTCGGCAGCACCGCAGCGTTGTCCGACAACACCGCCGTGATGCCGGCGCTCGTGCCCGATCTTCCGGGCACTTATGTCGCGCAGCTGATCGTGAACGACGGCACGCTCGACAGCGATGCCGACACCGTCACCATCACCACGGCGGCGCCTTCGAACCGGGCGCCGGTTGCGAATGCCGGGCCTGATGCGACGGTCCCGCTCGCCGCCATCGTTCAACTCGACGGCGGAGGCTCGAGCGATCCGGATGGCGACGGGCTGTCGTACCGCTGGTCGCTCGTGACCCGGCCCGCGGGCAGCGCCGCGCAGCTCACCGCGACGGACATCGCGGCGCCGACATTTGTCGCGGATCGCGCCGGCACCTACGTCGCTCAGCTGATCGTCCGGGACGGGCAGGTAGACAGCGCGCCCGACACCGTGACCATCTCCACCGGGAACTCGATGCCGGTGGCGCTCGCTGGTGTGGACCAAACGGTGGCGCGGCAATCGACCGTACAGCTCGATGGCGGCGGATCGAGCGACGCCGACGGCGGCGTCCTGCTCTACTCATGGTCGCTGCTGTCCCGGCCGGCCGGCAGCACGGCCACGCTGTCGAACCTGACGATCGTGAATCCGACGTTCGTGGCCGATCTCGACGGTGTCTACGTGGCGCAGCTGACCGTCTCGGACGGCTCGCTGGTGAGTGCGCCCGATACCGTGGCCATTACCGCCGGCCCCGGAGCGGATCTCAGCGATCACGATGCCGGTGGTTCCCTCCACGCAGTCACCGGGAAGCCAGAGTCGGCTGGTACGTCTGATGTGGAGAACCTCGGCCCGTTCGCCGCGGAGCAGGTGACCGTTCATGCCCCCGTGCCGGCGGGGTACACGCTGATCGGCTTCGACACGAGCGGCAATGGGATATGGGACCCGGCGACCGGCATCTGGACGATCGGAACGGTGGCCGCATGCGACCTTGAAGCGACTGGTGATTGAGCGCGACAGTCAACACTCACCGGGCCTTACGACCTGAGCGCGAGAATCACCAACAGCAGCGCGCCTGATCCCGACCTCGCCAACAACACGGCCAGCGCCATCGTCACCCCGAATCGCAATGCGGACCTCCGCGCGTCGTTCCACAACTTCAGCCCCGGAACCCGGAGCCCGGGTGAGGTCATCGGGATGCTGTTCGACGTGTACAACGATGGACCCTCTATCGCGACCGATATCGTGGCATCGTTCGCCATTCCGGCGGGCTTCACCATCGTCTCGGCCAGCGTCAGCCACGGGACCTACGACGGCGCCACCGGGGTGTGGACGATCGGCGACTCGCCGCGTGGCCGACCGGCAAGGCTGACCCTCAACCTGCGGGTCAATGCCACCGGTTCGATCGATCTGCGGGGGGCCATCACCGGCAGCAGCCAACCCGATCCCAATCTGGCCAACAACGTCATCGTTCCGGAGCGAATCAACCGGCCGCCGGTCGCGAATGCGGGCGCCGACCAGGCAGTCAGCACCAACGGCGCCGTCCTGCTCGATGGCAGCGGCTCGTTCGACGCCGATGGCGACCCGGTCACCTTCGAGTGGACATTCACCCTGCGGCCGATCAATAGCGCCGCCACGTTCGCCGGCGCGGCGGCGGCCGCGACGTCGTTCGTTCCCGACCAGGGAGGCCGCTACGTCGCGCAGCTGCGCCTGCGCGACAGCTTCGGCGTGTTCAGCGTGCCGGACACGGCCACGATCACCGCCGCCGTCACGAATCGCTCGCCGCTGTTCGCGTCCTCGCCGGTGACCGTCGCGGCGGTCGGGCAGGCCTATCGATATGCCGTCGCGGTGTCCGATCCCGATGCCGGCGACGCGCTCGTGCTCTCGCTGGTCAACGCGCCAGCAGGCATGGCCATCGATCCTGTAACGGGAGTCATCACGTGGACCCCTGGCGCCGGCCAGGGCGGACCGCAGCCGGTCACGGTCCGCGTGCAGGACACGGCGGGCCTGTTCGTGACGCAGGCCTTCACGATCCAGGTCTCCTCGTCGGCCAACGGCGCACCGGTGGCGGCGGACGACCACTACAGCGTTCGCATCGGCGAGTCGCTGGGGGTGAGTGCGCCTGGCCTGACGGCGAACGACACCGACGAGAGCCCGCTGACCGCAACGCTGGTCTCGCCGCCCGGCAACGGCACGGTGAGCCTGAATCCCGACGGCTCGTTCACCTACACGCCACACACGCTGCAGCCCGGCGAGCTCGTTCTCGCGGAGAACGTCAACCTTGCCGCCCGCGTGCCCGGCGTGACGGTCAGCGGCGGCGGATGCCCGGCCTGCGCGGTGGACGAGGACAACTCGACGAAGTGGGACGCGTTCAGTGGGACGCTCCAGATTCAGTTCCCGTCCGACGTCACCGTGAGCCAGTTGCGGCTGGTGGGCACGCGGATACTCAATACGGAGCGGACCACCGCGGGCCGCTTCGAACTGCTCGGTGCCAACGACGTCATCCGCTACGCCAGCGGGCCCGTGGAGATTCCCGGGCCGCTCTTCGACGCCACGCTCGTGTTGCCAAATCTCACCGGAGTGCGCCGGGTGCGCTTCACGCCGACGGCCACGACGGGCAACTTTCACTTCACGGGTATCTCGGAGCTGAAAGTCATCGGCTCGGCGCTCATCGAGCGGCGCGCCGTACGTCGAGCCGAACCTCGTGCAGCGGTTGCCGGCGACAGTCACGGCGTCGAGCGAGGCTGGGTTCAACCTCAAGGAGGGGCTGACGGACGACAGCATCCTCACCAACTGGTACTCCAGCTGGCACGCCCGGCGAGTTCGTCGAGATCACCTTCCCGGTCGAGGTCACCGTCACCGAAATTCGTGAGCTCGAACCCGCAGGCGCGTCCCGACGGGTTCGGAAGCTCGACGGGCATTCAGTGCTCCGGCAGTTTCGTGCTCCTCGACGCCACGCGGGCCGTGCTGTTCGACAGTGGTGTGGTGAACGCGCCCTCCGGACCCCTTGGTGCCGACAACATCTTCTCGCTCACCGTCCCGACGGTCGCCGGCGTGCGACACCTGCGCTACACCATGGCTTCCTGCGCCGGATCGGCGTGGCCCGTCGGTTTCGCGGAGATTCGCGTCCGCGGAACGGCCGACGTCACGACGCCGGCGTTCCAGCTCGGCAAGAAGTTTCAGGCGCTCCAGGGCCGCGAGGCGCATTCGACGCCGATCGTCGTCAACCTCACCGACGACAACGGCGACGGCCTGATCAACGCCGCGGACATCCCCGACATCGTCGTGCCCGTCGAAGCCCTGACCAACCAGCTGCGCGGCGAGATCAAGGCGCATCAGCGGGGCGGACGGCACCGAGCTCTTCACCGCCGGTGGTCCCGACCTCGTGTCGCCCTGGTCGGAGCTGGCAGCCGGCGACATCGACGGCGACGGCCGCCCCGAAATCGTCGCCGTGCACAGCGATGGCAACCACCTGATCGCGTTCGAGCACACCGGCGCGCCAAAGTGGATCAGCGATGCGAATGCGATGCCGCGGTTCGGCACGCAGTTCGTGGGCGGAGCGGTGTCGATTGCCAATCTCGACGGCGCGGGCGCGCCCGAGATCATCGTCGGCGCCTCGGTGTTCGACGCGAACGGGCGGCTGCTTGGCGACGGCCGCACACTCGGCGGCACGACGGGTGGCATCAACCTGCGCTCCGCGATCTCCGCGGTGGCGGACATCGATCTGGACGGCGTCCCGGAGATCGTCGCCGGCCCGACCGCCTACCGGCTGTCGGGGGGCGCGCTGTCGATCGTCTGGCGGAGAACCGACCGGCCGGACGGCTACGTGGCGATCGCCAACCTGGACGACGACCCCGAGGCCGAGATCGTCAACGTCGCCAACGGCGTCGTCTACGTGCTCAATCACGATGGCAGCGACCACCAGGGGTGGAACGCGCCGACGCATGCACCCGTGCCGCTCCCGGGCGGGGGCATGGGCGGCGCGCCGCTGATCGTGGACGTGGACGGTGACGGCGCGCCGGAGATCGGCGTCGCGGCCGCCGGCCACTTCGTCCTGTTCAACCGCGACGGCGGCGTGCGCTGGCGAAGTGCGCATCAGCGACCGCACGTCGAACTCCACCGGCGCGGTTGCGTTCGACCTCAACGGCGACGGACAGGTCGAGATCATCTACCGCGACGAGTTCTTCCTTCGCATCTACCGCGGCGCCGACGGCGTGCTGCTGGCCAGGACGCCGGTGGGCTCGGCGACGTGGGCCGAGGAGCCGGTCGTCGCCGACGTCGACAACGACGGCCACGCCGACATCATCGTCTCGTCCGATCTACTTCCAGCAGCGGTCATCGCCGACACCGGCCTCATCGTCTTCAAGGACGTCGCCAACAAGTGGAAGCGGACGCGGCGGATCTGGAACCAGCACGGCTATCACGTCACCAACGTCAATGAGGATGCGACGATTCCCGAACAGGAGACGGCGCACTGGCTGGTGCCGATGCTGAACGGGTTCCGGACGAACGCGTTCGTCCCCGGCGAATCCGAGGACGCCACCGACAGCTTCACCTACGTGGCCTCGGATGGCGTGCTGCAGTCGAACGCGGCGACGGTGCACATCGACATGCGGCCGGTAAACGCGCCTCCCAGCTTCACCTCGAGCGCCGTGACGACGGCCGCCCGGCGGCGTGGCCTACGGGTATCCGGCGCGCGCCGCGGACCCCGATGCAGGCGACATGCTGACGTTCTCGCTGCCGACGGCGCCAGGCGGAATGACGATCGACCCGGCGTCTGGCCTGATTCGATGGACGCCGGACCTGTCGCAACAGGGCGCGCACGACGTCGTGGTGAAGGTCGAGGACACGCAGGGACTGTTCGCGTTGCAGGGCTACAGCCTGCAAGTGGGCGAACCAGTGGCGGTCCCCGCCGTGACGGGCCTGGCGCAGGCCACGGCCGAGGGTGTCCATCGTGTCGGCAGCCCTTGCCGTCGGCGGAATCAGCTCTCGGAACAGCCCGACGGTGGCTGCCGGGTTGGTGCTGCTGCAGAATCCGGCGGCGGGAACGCTGGTCGCGCCCGGGTCGCCGGTCAGCCTGACGATCTCGAATGGGCCCGCTCCGGTCGGCACCGTCCCCGACCTCGTCGGACGGACGCAGTCCGCGGCGCAGGCCGACATCCTGGCCGCGCAGTTCATCCTGGGCGCGATCACCGGCCAGAGCAGCGCCGCCATACCGGCCGGTGTCGTCATGGCGCAGGCCCCGGCAGCCGGCACGACTGCGGCTTCAGGCTCGCCCATCACACTCGTGGTGTCGCTCGGGCCGCCGCCCGGCTCGCTCGATTTCGACCACGACGGATACACCGGCGATCAGGGCGACTGCAACGATACGAACGCCGCGATTCAACCCCGGCGCGGTCGACATCCCCGGCGACGGCATCGACCAGAACTGCAACGGCGTGGATTCGATCGCCGGCGACAACACGCCGCCGACCGCGGTTCTCACGAGCCCGATCGATCTCGCGGAGGTCACCATGCCCACCGACATCGTCGGCACGGTGACCGATGCCAATCTCCTGCGCTACACGCTCACGTTGGCGGAGGTGGACTCGACGACATTCACGACGATTGGCTCCGGCACGGCCCCGGTGACGACGGGCGTGGTTGGCCGGATCGATCCGACGCAGCTCGAGAACGGGCTCTACCGCGTGCGGCTCATTGCGGAGGACGTGAACGGGCGGACGGCGGTGGACGAGCGCGTCTACTCCGTGACCGGCGAGGCTAAAGTCGGGCTGTTTGGCCTGTCGTTCGTCGACGTGCGTGTGCCGGTGTCGGGTATTCCCATCACCGTGCTGCGCAGCTACGACAGCCGCGTCAAAGACCCAGAGAGACTTCGGCGTCGGCTGGACGACTGCAGGTCAGGGCCGGTCGCTACCGGAACAACCGCGCCCCAGGGGAGGGCTGGATCATCCAGGATCGTCCGTTGCTCAACGAGCTCCTCCCCTGCGTCGGCGGATCGCTGGAGACACGGTCGCATCTCACCGAGGTTCGCCTTTCCGACCGCGAGTTCTACAAGTTCGCCCTCCGCGTCGAGAACGGGAACATCGGAATTACGGGCGCCTGCGAAGGCGTCGCACGCTTCCAGTTCCTCGACGGGACGCTGCCGGGTGCGACGCTGCAGATCCTCGATGGCACTCGCGTCATCTATCTGCGCGCTGGCCCCGACCAGCTCCTCGACATGAACGATTTCCTGGACGGCGTGGAGCGCATCTACGAGCCCCGCCGCGTCCGGCTGACGACCATCGACGGGCGCCGCATCGACCTGACGCTCGCGAGCGGCATCGAGCGGATCGAGGACAACAACGGCAACGCACTGTCGATCACCGACGCGGGCATCGTGCACAGCTCGGGTCGCAGCGTTGCCTTCACGCGGGATGCACGCGGCCGACTCTCGCGCATCACCGATCCGCTCGGCCACACGGTGGAGTACACCTACACGGCGGACGACCTCACCGCCGTGACCGATCAGTCGGGTGCGGTCACGACCTTCGCATACGACAGTCTGCACAACCTCGTCGAGATGCACGATCCGCTCGGCAACCGGGCGGTGCTGGCCGAATACGATGCCGGCGGCCGGCTGGTTGCCATCACCGATGCGCGGGGCGCGCGCACCGAGTTCACCCATGACATCACCGGCCGGGAGGAGATCATCACCGACGGGCTCGGCCGAGCCACCCGCGTGGTGTACGACGACCAGGGCTACGTCGCGTCGAAGGAGACGTCGGTGACCATCGACGGCACCGCTGTCGTGGCACGGACCCAGTACCAGCACGACGCGAGGGGTCACGAGACGGTCGTTGTGGATCCCGACGGCATCCGTGCCGAGGGTACTTACGACCAGGTCAACCTGCTCGAGGAGGTCGTCGACCCCGCGGGCCTGGCGCTGCGCACCGTGCGCACCTACGACGCACGCGGCGAGGTCCTGACGCAGACGGACCCGGCCGGGAGCGTTTTCTCGTTCGCCTACGACAGCCGCGGCAACCTGACGGGATTGAGCGCTGCCGCGGGCGGTGTGACCAACATCGCCTACGACGCGGCCGGCCAGCCGGTCTCCGCCGCCGACGCACTGGGAAACCGCCGCCGGCTGAGCTACGACTCGTCGGGTCGGGTCTTGCGGGAGGAACAGCTCGATCCAGGGGGTGTGGTCCTCACGCGAACCGATTACACCTACGACGCGAACAGCAACCGCCTCACCCGCACCGAGCTGCGCACGCTGGACGGGGTCCAGCGGCTGCTGACGACGCGCTTCGCCTACGACGAACGCAACCGACTGATCGCCAGCACCGACCCGCTCGGCGGTGTGACCAGGATCGAATACAACGACGTGGGCCTGCAGAGGGCACAGGTGGACGCCCTGGGCCGGCGCACCGCGTTCACCTACGACGAGGTTGGCGCGCTCACCCGAACGGACTTCGCTGATGGGACGTTCGAGACCCGGACATACGATACGGTCGGCAACCTCGCCAGCGTGCGGGATCGCGCCGGCCGCACGACCACGTTCGGGTACGACGAGCTGAAGCGGCGGATCATGGTCACGCGACCCGACGGCACCTCCACACGCACCGTCTACACAGCCGCCGGACGTGTGCGCGCGGTGATCGACGGCCGCGGCAACCGAACCGACCACGATCACGACGGTGCAGGTCGGCGGACCCGCACCACGCAGCCGGCGGTGATCGACGCGGCGACGGGGCTGACACGTCGGCCGGAGATTGGCTACGAATACGACGACGCCGGTCGCATCACGGCGACGACCGACAGCAACGGTCATCGCACGACGTTCGCCTACGACGCGATGGGCCGGCTCACCGGCCGCGCCTATGCCGACGGCACATCTCTCCAGGCGGGCTACGACGTCGTCGGCCGGCTCATCGAACAGCGCGACGAATCGGGACGCCTGACTCGTCTCGGCTACGATGCGCTGGGCCGTCTGACCCGGCTGACCGACGCGCTCGGTGGCGTCACCACCTACAGCTACGACGAGGCAGGACGCCCGAGCACGCAGCGTGACGCGCTGGGCCGCATCACCGGGTTCGAGCGAGACGAGCTCGGCCGGCTCACCGTCCGGCGGCTGCCCGGCGGTGGCGTGGAAACCTACTCCTACGACGCGGTGGGCAACGCGAGGGCCCACACCGACTTCAACGGCACGACGGTGCTCTTCGCCTACGATGCGATGGACCGTCTCGTCCGCCGGACCTATCCGGGCGGCGTCGAGAACACCTTCACCTACACCCCGACTGGTCAGCGGGCCACCGCGACCGACCCGCGGGGGACCACCACCTACGCTTACAGTGCAACCGACCAGCTGACGCAGGTCACTCATCCCGGCGGCGAGACCATCCAGTACGCGTACGACGCCGACGGCAATCTGGGCCGTTTCGAGACCGGGTCGGCGACGGTCAATTACGCACACGACGCGTTGAACCGCATCGTCAGCCTTGCTGCGGTCACGAATGGCGCACCGCTCGGGACCGTCCAGTTCGGCTACGACGCCGCCGGCAACGTCCTCGAACAAGTACGCCCGAACGGCGTCACCACGCGGATGTCCTACGACCTTCGCAACCGAGTCAACGCCATCACTCACATGGCCGGTGCCACGACCCTCGCGTCATTCACCTATCAGCTCTCGCCTACGGGCCGAAGAACACAGGTGAACGAGGCGGGGGGCGGCGTCGTGCGCTACGGCTATGACGCACTCGACCGGTTGATCAGCGAGGTCCGTGACGGCAGCACCGCGGTGGGCTACGAGTACGACGCGATCGGCAACCGGACGCGGATGAACCGGAACGGCGCGACAACGAACTACACCTACGACGTGGACGATCGACTGCTGTCGACCGGGGCGGCCAGTTATGCCTACGATGCCAACGGCAACCTGCTGTCGAGAACGATCGGTGGCGGTACCACCAGCTACGAGTGGAGTGCCGACGACCGGCTCGTACGGACCAGCGGAGCCGGTGGCGGGGCGGAGTTCACCTACGACGCAGACGGCAACCGTGTCGCCCGGCGCGCCGGTGCCGATGTCACCAGTTTCCTGGTGGACGCCAACAACCCGACGGGCTTATCGCAGGTCGTCGAGGAGCGCGACGGGCAGGGCGGGCTGCAAGCGCAGTACACGTATGGAACCGGCATTGTCGCCGCCACGCGTGCGTCGGGCAACGCGTTCTATCAGCCGGACGCGCTCGGCAGCACGCGGCTCTTGACGAATGGCGCCGGCGCGATCACGGATACCTACCAATACGATGCGTTCGGCGCTCTGTCAGGAGTGACCGGTTCCACGCCGAATCCGTACCTGTTCGCCGGCGAGCAGCTCGAGCCGGCGCTCGGGCTCTACAACCTGCGCGCTCGCAACTACGATCCGGCCGCCGGCCGGTTCCTGGGCCGCGATCCGTTCCCGGGACAGGTTGCGGATCCGCGGTCGCAGCATCCGTACCTCTACGCGCATGCCGACCCCGTCAATGTGACCGACCCGACCGGGTTGTTCTCGTTGATGGAGATCAGCGCAGGGCTGGGCATCCAGGATGTGCTCAAGGCTGTGGACATGGGACGCACCGCAGTCCAGTACTGCGCGCTGACTGGCAAGGCGGAGGTCCTCCAGGAGGCGCTCTTCTGGGGACAGTTCGCAGCGGCCGGACCCATTCTGGCTGCGGAACTGTTTGACAACCGGGGAGCGAACGCCTCCATCGACGTCACGTTCGATGCGAAACGTTACATCAACGTTTTCAATAGCTCCGAGAAGGTCGTCGAGGCAAAGGTCGGCATCAACTTCGCCCGCAACGGCGACCGCAAGCTTGGCTTCGAGTTCAAGTGGCCTGGCGACGTGAGCGGGGGCCTCGAGTTCGACTTGAACGACGTGGAGAGGTCCAGCTTCAAGTTCGGCAACGGCCCCGCGTCGTTCGGGGTCTCGCGGAATGACGTCACCATTGGCCTGAAGAAGTCGTTTGACGTCTTCAAGGTAGAGCGCTGCGCCATCGAGATGGTGAAAGCCAGTGTGGAAGTCGGGATCAAGACCGGCATCGTCGCTAAGACCAGCATCTCGGCGGATATTGTCGTGGAGGGGGTGGCCGGGGCCCTGAAGTTCACCTACCCCGTGATCCCCGAGCGTCAGTGAGGGCTCGCCGTGGTGCGGTTCTCAGGGTCGAGTCGGGTTACCTCAGCAGCGCGAGGACGTCCTCGAGGCGCGGGACGCCGTCGAGGGCGCCGGCCTTCGTGCAGCTCACCGCTGCCGCCGCGTTGGCGAACCGGAGCAGGTCCTCCGTCGCGAGGCCTTTCAACAGCCCGGCGATGAATGCTCCGCGGAACACATCGCCCGAGCCGGTGGTGTCCACGGCCTGAACGGGAAACCCATTCACGTGGACGAAGCGGTCACCATCGAGCGCAACTGCCCCCCGCTCGCCCACGGTGACCGTCAGCAAGCCCGGATTCCACGCGCGCAACTTGCGCAGCGCCCGTTCCAGATCCGCCTCGCCGGTGAGAGCCTGCGGCAGATGCTCCGCCAGGATCGGATGCGACGCCGTGCGAATCAGCGACTCGGTGAACGGCGTCACGTGATCCAGGTCGGTCGTCACCATCACACCAGCGGCGGCGGCGATGCGTGCCGCCTCGAGGCTCGCCCGCGGATCGACATCGTCCACCAGCACCGCGCGCGCGGAGCGAAGCGCATCGGCCGGCAGATCTGAATCGTCGAGGAGCAGCGAATCGGGCCGATCCCACAGCACGATGCGCTCGCCCGAGTCGTTGTCGATCAGGATCGCCGCGAACTGATTGCCGCCTGGCCTGCGAACCAGCAGCGACAGATCAACTCCGCGCGAGGCGAGCGCGGATTCCAGACGCTGGGCGTTCTCGTCGCTGCCGATCGCGCCGGCATAAGCCGCCTTCAGGCCGAAGGCCGAGCACGCGGCCATGGCCGTGGCCACCTGCCCGCCGCACGAGACGGAATGTCCCGAAAGCCTGAGCTTCGCGTGCGCCCCTCGAAAATCCGGTGCCGCCGGCAGTCGATAAACGTAATCAACCGAGTTGGCGCCAATGCCGACGACATCGAACACGGGTGATATCGTAACCGGCAAGACGGGGGACCGGCAGACGGCAGACGGCAACCGGCAGTCGGAAAGGCGATGCCTGACTCCCGACCCCTGATCCCTGATCCCTGACCCCTGATCCCTGATGGAGCAGTCAATGAGGCGAAACCGTGCAGGACGCGCCGTGATGGCGGCGCTCACCGTGTTCACGACCGCTGGCCTGGCGGCGCAGGACTGGCCGCAGTGGCGCGGGCCCATGCGCGACGGCGCGATCGCCGCGTTCAAGGCGCCCGCGGCCTGGCCGCCTGCTCTCACCCGGCGCTGGCAGGTGGACGTCGGTACCGGTTACGCCACGCCACTGCTCGTCGGCAACCGCGTCTACACCTTTACGCGCCAGGGCGAGGACGAGGTCCTCACCGCGTTCGACGCCGCCACCGCGAAACAGGCGTGGCGAGCTGCCTATCCCTCGAAGTTCACCATGAACCCGGCCACCCGCTCGCACGGGCCCGGCCCGAAGTCCACGCCCACCTACGCCAACGGCCGCATCTTCACCCTCGGCATGACCGGCGTCGTGCTCGCGTTCGACGCCGCCAGCGGCGATGTGCTGTGGCAGGCCGTTCCGATGCCCGTGGAGCCGCAGTATCACACCGCGATGTCACCGGTCGTCGATGGCGACCTCGTCATCGTGCACATGGGCGGACAGGACGATGGCGCGTTGACCGCATTCGATGTGGCGTCCGGCAAGATTCGCTGGCGCTGGACCGGCGATGGCCCGGCCTACGGCTCGCCGATGGTCGCCACGCTCGGCGGCGTCCGGCAGGTGGTCACGTTCACGCAGAAGAACTTCGTCGGCGTGTCGATCGCCGATGGCACGTTGCTGTGGCGGCGCCCCTACACCACGCCGTCCACGACCACCAGCCAGACGCCCATCTTCCACAAGGATCTGGTCATTGAATCCGGTCGCGCCAATGGCATTACGGCCTTCCGCGCGGCGCCCAAGGCCGGCGAGTGGACCACCACGAACCTGTGGCACACCGACGAGGTCTCGGTGAACATGAGCGACTGCGTGGCGGTGGACGGCGTGCTCTACGGGCTGTCGCACCTCAATCGCGGCCAGGTACTTCGCGCTGGATCTGGAGAGCGGCAAGGTCCTGTGGATGGGCGAGCCGCGCCGCGCCGAGCACGCCGCGATGTCCAGCGCCGGCGACATCCTCTTCTCGCTCGAGGACGATGGCGAACTGGTGGTGATGCGGGCCAGCCGCACCGGATTCGAGCAGGTGACGCGCTATGAAGTGGCCACCAGCGCCACCTGGGCCCAACCGGTGATCGCCGCCGGCCGCGTCTACGTGAAGGACGTCTCGTCG
The DNA here is from genome assembly GCA_963723005.1 of uncultured Acidobacteriota bacterium. Taxonomy (GTDB): domain Bacteria; phylum Acidobacteriota; class Vicinamibacteria; order Vicinamibacterales; family UBA2999; genus VFZN01. Next base: position 38,520 of record CAVRPA010000004.1, read on the forward strand.
CTCGCGCTGTGGACGTTCGAACCCTAGAACCCTAGAACCCGAGAACCTAGAACCTGAACGCTCCCGCCGTCGCCAAGGCTTCGGTGCGGCAGGCACCCAAGACCCAAGACCCAAGACCCAAGACTCAAGCCCACCATGATCCAAAGCCCCCGCCGCCCGCTCCTCACCCTTGCCGCGTTGATTCTTGCCGGCGCGGCAACGCTGGCCCAGCAGGACGATCGGGCGCGAGCGCTGAACGAGCAGCTCGGGCGCATCTTCGAGAGCAACGAGTACAGCGTCCCGCGCTTTGGGCCGGCGCGCTGGCGGCCAGATGGCATCAGCTATTCGACAGTCGAACCGTCAGCCGATGCATCCGGCGCATCCGACATCGTGCGCTACGACGCGGCGACCGGCGCCCGCAGCGTGCTGGTGGCGGGCTCGCGCCTGGTGCCGCCAGGCGAGAAGACCGGGCTCGAGATCGACGACTACACATGGTCTGACGACGGTCGTCGCCTGCTGATCTTCACGAATACGAAGAAAGTGTGGCGCCTGAACACGCGCGGCGACTATTGGGTGCTGGGCGTGGAGGACGGCACGCTCACGAAACTCGGCGGCAGCGCCCCGGCCTCGTCGCTGATGTTTGCGAAGTTCTCGCCGGACGCCACGCGGGTTGCCTACGTGCGCGCCAACAACATCTATGTCGAGCGGTTGTCGAATCACCGCATCACCCAGCTCACCAGTGATGGGTCGGCGACCACCATCAACGGCACGTCGGACTGGGTCTACGAAGAGGAGCTGGATCTGCGCGACGCGTTCCGCTGGAGCCCCGACGGCCGCGCGATTGCCTACTGGCAGTTCGACAGCACGGGCGTCAGCATGTTCAGCCTGATCAACAACACCGACTCCGTCTACCCCGCAGTGACGACGATTCCCTATCCGAAGGCCGGCACCACCAACTCCGCCGTGCGGATCGGCGTGGTGGATTCCGACGGCGGCAAGACGAAGTGGATGAAGACACCGGGCGATCCGCGCCAGAACTATCTCGCGCGCGTCGAGTGGATCGACAACGGACGGCTCTCCATTCAGCAGTTGAACCGGCTGCAGAACCAGAACGACTTCCAGGTCGCTGATGTCCGCTCGGGCGAGACGCGCCGGGTGTTTCGAGACGAGTCGAAATCGTGGGTGGACGTCGTCGACGAGGTGCAGTGGGTTGAAGACGGCCGCGCGTTCCTGTGGCTGAGCGAGCGCGACGGCTGGCGTCACGTCTACCGTGTGCCGCGGGAAGGCGCCGGCGCCGGAACCGAAGGCGGCGATCCGCGGCTGATCACGCGCTTCGATGGCGACGTCGTGAGCGTGGCGGGACTCGACGAGGCCGGCGGCTGGATCTACTTCATCGCCTCGCCGCACAACGCCACCGAGCGCTACCTGTATCGGTCGAAGCTTGACGGCACCGGCACGCCCGAGCGGGTAACACCCGCGACACAGCCCGGCACGCATCGGTACGTGGTGGCGCCGGGCGGCAAGCTGGCGTTCCACACCTACTCGCGCTTCGACGTGCCGCCAATCACGGACGTCATCGCGCTGCCGGCCCACACCGCGCTGCGCCCGCTCACGGATACCGCGGCGCTCGTGAAGAAGGTGACGCCGCTTATGCTGCCGCCGGTGGAGTTCTTCACCATCGGCGTGGACGATGGCGTGACGCTCGATGGGTGGATGTTGAAGCCGACGCATCTGGACGCGTCGAAGCGCTACCCCGTGATCGTGTTCGTCTACGGCGAACCGGCAGGCCAGACGGTGACCGACAGCTGGGGCGGGGGCCAGATGCTGTTCCATCGTGCGCTCGCCGAGGCCGGCTACGTGGTGGTCAGCGTGGACAATCGCGGCACGCCGGCGCCGAAGGGCGCGGCGTGGCGCAAGGTGGTGTACGGCGCGGTAGGCGAACTGTCCGCGAAGGAGCAGGCTGCGGCCGTGCGCGCGCTGACGGCGCGGAACAGCTATCTGGATCCGGATCGCATCGGCGTGTGGGGCTGGAGCGGCGGCGGATCGAACACGCTGAACGCGATGTTCCGCTACCCGGACGTGTTCAAGGTCGGCGTATCGGTGGCGCCGGTTCCTGATCAGAAGATGTACGACACGATCTACCAGGAACGCTACATGGGGCTGCCGCAGGAGAACGTGGACGGCTACAAGCGTGGATCGCCGATCAATTTCGCCGAGGGACTGAAGGGCAAGCTGCTCGTCATCCACGGCACCGGCGACGACAACGTGCACTACCAGGGGACCGAGCTCCTCATCAATCGGCTGGTGGCGCTCGGCAAGCCGTTCGACGTGATGGTCTACCCGAACCGCACGCACGCGATCTCGGAGGGGCCGGGCACCACGCCGCACATCTACCGGCTGATCGCGCGCTACTTCCTCGAGCACCTGCCGGCCGGCGGTCGCTGACGCTCACCGCACGCGAGACGATGAAGGGCGGAGGCGGCGAGCAGCCGACGGCGGATCCACGGCTGGCATTCGTGCTGGGCGGCGGTGGCGCCCGCGCGGCCTATCAGGTGGGGGTGCTGCGGCACATCGCGTCTCGCCATCCGAATCTCGCGCCCGGCATCCTGACCGGCGTATCCGCCGGAGGGCTCATCGCCATGCACCTGGCGATGCGCGAGGGCAACTTCGCGACCGCAGTGGCGAGCCTGACCGACATCTGGCTGAACCTGCGCATCGACAAAGTGTTCAGAGTCGGTCCGCTCGGGCTGTCGTCGCGCGTCACGCGCTGGGGGGCCAAGATGCTCGGCGGCGGGCGTCCGACTCCGCGGGTGCGCAGCCTGGTGGACACGGCGCCGCTGCGCCGGCTGCTCGAAGAGACGCTGCGGCCGGTCGCCGACGGCTCGGTGCCGGGCATCGCGCGCAACCTCGCCGCAGGACGGCTGAACGCCGTGGCCCTCACCGCCTCGAGCTACACGACGGGGCAGTCGGTGACGTGGGTGGAGAGCCGTGACGGCTGCCGGGTGCTGGACTGGGAGGGGCCGGAGCGCCACAGCGAGAGCGGCAATCTCGGCGTCGATCAGGTGATGGCTTCGTCGGCGCTGCCGTTCTTCTTCCCCGCGGTGAAGATCGAGGGCGCCTGGTACGGCGACGGCGGCATCCGGCTTGACCGCGCCACTCTCTCCCGCGATTCACCTGGGTGCGCGCAAACTGTTCGCGGTCCACACACGCTTTCCGCGCTCGAGGACGGAAGCCCCTCCGGCGGTGAGCGGCTACCCGCCGCCTGCGCAGGTCGCGGGTGTGCTGATGAACGCGATCTTCCTCGACCAGCTGGCCGCGGACGCCTTGCGGCTCGAGCAGCTGAACCGGCTGATCGAGAAGCTCCCGCCCGATGAACGCGAGGGGCTCGAGCACATCGACCTGTTCGTGATGCGGCCGTCGCGCGATCTCGGCCGGCTGGCCAACGAGTTCGAAGCCGACCTCCCGCGAACGTTCCGATTCCTCGTGCGCGGCCTCGGCAGCCGCGAGACGCGGTCGAACGACATGCTCAGCCTGCTGATGTTCCAGCCGGACTACATCGCGCGACTCGTCGCGCTCGGCGAGGAAGACGCCGCCGCCCGCAGCAAGGAGATCGACGCGTTTCTCTCGGGGGACACTCGACGGCCTGGGTCTTAGGTCTTGGGTCTTAGGTCTTGGGTTTGAGGTCTGCCCTCAAGCCCAAGCCTCAAGCCTCAAGACCCAAGACCCAAGACTCCAGACCTCCCGTCGTCACTTGAGGCTCTGCACGTACGCGACCAGCGCGTCGATATCGGCCGGCGGCAGCGCCGCGAACGACTTCATCGGCGGCATCGCCTTCTTGCCGGCCTTGGCTTCCGCGCCCTTGGGGTCGGTGAGCCACATGCGGACCATCTCAGCACTGACGCGCGAGCCGGCGCCGTCCAGCGGGTGCTTCGCGTTGCCCTTGCCCGCGACCGCGTGACAGATTGAGCACTTGTTCGCCTCGAACAGCTTGGCTCCGGCCGCTACCTTGGCGTCCTGCGCGGCCGCCGACGCGGCCAAGCCGGTCGTCAACACACCCGCCATCATTCCAACAACCAGTCGTCTCATCATCGTCACTCCATGACCAATGCCACCGGTCCCAACAAGTTGTGAACAGTCCGATTCGACGCAAGCTCAGTGCTGGGCCCAAACTCCCGACTCCCGACTCCCTAGACTCCCGACTCCCGACTCCCGACTCCCGACTCCCGACTCCCGACTCCCGACTCCCGACTCCCGACTCCCGACTCCCGGCTCCCGCAGCCCCAAGCCCCAAGCCCCAAGACCACAACGTCTCGACCTTAAAGTCTCCCCTCCGGCAGCGACCGAATCTTCAGCTGCAGCGCCACCACCACGAGCAGGATCGCGGCGAGCGAAATCGCCAGGCCCGTCTTCCTGAACGACAACTCGGCCTCCGCGGCCTTTGCCGCCTCGTCCACCCTGGTGGTCAGGCCTACACCTTCCTCCAGGACCTTCGTCACCGCCATTGGCTCGAACGCGTGCATCTCGGTCCGCGCCAGCGTCAGGTGATTGCCTGCCTCACGCAGCGCCAGCGTCTGCTCGCCCATCTCGAACCCGGCGTTTTCGACCGCCGCGATCTGCTGCTCGGAGTGCGCAATGGCGGCCTTCAGCTGATCGATGCCGGTCCGCATGGGCGGCGGCGGCCTTGTATCCGTCGTCGCCTTCGCTGTGACACGTTGGCGCACACGGCCTTGTCGCCCGTGCCGAGCAGGGCATCCGTGGGCTGGGCGATGTCGTGGTTGCTGTGACACTCCACGCAGCCGCGGTCGAAGATCTGGCTGTGCGTGCTGAGCGCGAACTTCGTGGCGAACACCGTGTGGCAGGTGCCACAGACGTTGGTCACGGCGCCGACGCCCGGCGGCGCGGCCCCGTGGTTGCCGTGGCAATCGTTGCAGGTGGGCGCCGACAAATCGTTGCGCGTCACCATGGCTTCGTGGTGCACGCTGCCCTCGTACTTCACCTTCTGATCGGTGGCCAGCGGCGCGCCATCTGCGGGTGTAGCCCTTCATGCGGACTCGGATCCGCATGGCAGGTCGTGCAGGTGTTGGCCACATTCAATGGGTAGACGGGTGACTGCACATCGCTCACCAGCCGGACGCCGTGAGCGCCGTGGCAGCTGACGCACGTCGCCACGTTGTGGTCGCCCTTGGCCAGCTGCTGACCGTGCACGCTGCTGGCGTACTCCGTCGCCTGATCGACGCGTTGCTTCGGCGTGTACTTGCGCATCAGCGCTGCGTCGCTATGGCAGCGCGCGCATACCTCGACGATCTGCGTGCCGGCCGGCTTGCCGCGGAACTTCGTGGCGGGCGCCTTGGCGGCAGCCTTGTCGGTGGCGCTGGCATCACCGCCGTGGCAGTCCACGCAGCTGAAGCCGCGGTCGCGATGCACGTCCGTGCCGGCAAAGCTGCGCGCTGGTGCCGACAGGTGCGTGGCAGTCTGATCGCGGTGACAGTTCTCACAGCCCGAAACCGGCGCGGGCTGCGCGTGGCTCGGGCCTGCAGCTCGCGACGAGCGTGGCGGCAGCGAGCAAGGAACACGCGGACAATGAATGAGCGCATGGCGGCACCAGTCCGATCAGGCGGCAAGATAGCCATAGATGGTGAACACGAACATGTAGGCCAGTGCCACGATGCCGCCAATGGTGACGAGCTTGCTGGAGCGGCCCGCCGCGGCGCCGCGGTCCAGGAACGGCAGCAGCAGCAGCACCACGCGCGCACAGCCCGAATCCGAGCACGCCGAGCACTTCGCCTTCGATGCCCATGATGTGCGCCGGCAGCAGCTTCAGCACCTGGAACATCGCCAGGAAATACCACTCGGGCCGGATGCCCGCGGGCACCGGCGTGAAGGCGTCCGCCTTGGTGCCGAGCTCCCACGGCGAGAACAACGCGAGGGCCGCAAGCACCGCCAGCGCCACGTACCACCACATCACGTCGTGCAGGACGTAGTGCGGGAAGAACGGCATCTGCGGTGTCTTCTCGCCGGCCTTCTCGCGCCGCTCGACGCTCGGCGGCACGCTCATGCCTTGCCGCTGGATGAACAACAGGTGCGATCCCAGCAGCACCGTGGTGATTGCCGGGAGGATCGCGACGTGAATGCCGTAGAAGCGCGTGAGCGTCGCGCCGGTCACCTCGTCGCCGCCGCGGAGGAAGCGCACCATGAAGTCGCCCACCACCGGCACCGCGCCGGAGATGCCGGTGCCGACCTTCGTGGCGAAGAACGCCAGCTCGTTCCACGGCAGCAGGTAGCCGCTGAAGCCGAAGCCCATCATGACGAAGAGCAACAGCACGCCCGTCACCCACGTCAGCTCGCGCGGCTTGCGATAAGACGCGCAGGAACAGCGTGCTGAAGAGATGCACGAACGCCATCAGGATCAGCAGGTTTGCCGACCAGCTGTGAAGGTTGCGGATCAGCCACCCGAACTCCACCTGCGTGACGATGAACTTGACGCTCTCGAAAGCTTCGCCGGCGCTGGGCCGGTAGTAGAGCAGCAGCAGGATTCCGGTGGCCACCTGGACGCCGACCAGGAACAGCGTGATGCCGCCCATGTAGTACCAGACTTTGTGCCGGTGCACGGGCACGCTCTTCTCGGCCACGAAGTGGCGCAGCGAGCTCAGATCGAGCCGCTCGTCCAGCCACGCGAACAGTTGCTGTGTCACGGGTCTGTCCTTTGCGTGATGGGTCAGGTCCGGGAGATGACCACTTCTTCCTGCCCGGGCTCCCCACGCAGGTTCACCGCAAACGCTTCGAGCGGCCGCGGCGGCGGGCCGGAGATCACCTGTCCCGAGAGGTCGTACATCCCGTTGTGGCACGCACACCAGATCTGCGAGGTGTCGGTCTTGTACTGCACGGTGCAGTCGAGGTGCGAGCAGACGGCGGAGAAGGCGCGGAACTGCCCGTCCGAGGTGCGGATCAGAATCGCCGGCTTGCTGCCGAACTTCAGCACCACGCCGGAATTGTTCTTGAACTCCGCGATCTTGCCGGCGATCACGCTGTCGGTCGCCGGTTCGGCAGCGATCGGGGGAATCGCATACCGGAACAGGGGATAGAGGAACGACAGCGCGGTGGAGACGAAGCCCACGCCAAGAACGATGTCGATGAAGCTGCGTCGTTTGATGGCGCCGGGCGCCGTGGCCCTGTGGTGAGCCGACATACCGGTATCCCCGTGCGGCAGAACGGATTGGTTTGGGGACCGGAGACGAGGGCGGGCCGCAAGACCGCCACTGCGGAGTATACGGCGAATAGTTGCGCTGCGCGCAAGCGGCGGATGTAGAATCCGCCTGCGGTCGCATTGGTCCCCTGCGCCGCGGAGGGTATCCGCGTGCAGCAGCCTCCTGCCGTTCCTCTCGAGGACCAGCTCCAGCGCCTCACCGATCGCCTGGCGACGGTCGAATCGCGCCTGACCTCGCTCGAAAGCCGCTCGCTGGCGGCTCCGCCCCTCGCTCCCAGAAGCGCCGAAGCCGACGCGCCGTTCGCGATTGTCGCGATCGACAACGTCGACGCCCTGGGGCTGACCACCGCGCTCGGGCGATCGCTCATCATCCTGGGCGGCGCGTTCCTGCTGCGCGCCGTCACCGACGCCGGCACGTGGCCGCCGCTGGCCGGCGTGTCGATCGGGCTGCTCTACGCGCTGGCATGGCTGGTCACGTCGGACCGCGCGGCGCGCGCGTAGCGATCGCGTCCGGGCCATTTCCGACGGCGCCGCGGCGCTGATCATCGGTTTCCCGCTGATCGTGGAGGCGACCCTCCGCTTCCGGCTGCTGAGCCCGGAGGTCAGTGCCATGCTCCTCACGCTGTTTGCGGCGGTGTCGCTGGCCGCGGCGTTCCGGATGCAGGTGCAGGGCCTGGCCTGGCTGGCGGCGGTGGGCGGCATGCTCACGGCGCTGACGTTGATCCTGCGCGTGGGCGAGTGGGCGCCCTACGCACTGTTTCTCATCGCGCTCGGCGTCGGCACGCTGTGGCTGGGTTACATCCGCGAATGGCGCGGCCTGCGCTGGCCCGCGGGAATCCTCGCGGTGATGGGCACGCTCGGCGTCACCTCGCGCGCGCTGGCGGTGCCGCCGGTCGATGCGGCGCTCACCGCGTGGATGGTGCAGGGCACGCTGGTCGTCGGCTACCTGGCGTCCATCGCCATCCGCACGCTGGTGCGCGGCCGTCAGGTGATCGTCTTCGAAGTGGTGCAGACGCCGCTGGTGCTGATCGTCGGTGTCGGCGGCGCGCTCGCGGTGAGCCAGAGCGTCGGGTCGGGCGGGTTGCTGCTGGGCGGCACGCTGATCGTGCTGGGGATTGCGACCTACCTCGTCTCGTTCCAGTTCCTGCCGCGCGAGTCGCGCGGGGCGCTCAACTTCTACTTCTACAGCTCGCTGGCGCTCGTCTTCGTGGTGATTGGCCTCCGCACCGCGCTCTCCGGCGCGCCCCAGGCCGTGGCGCTCACCGCATTCGCCGCCCTGCTGGCCGTGGCCTGGTCACGCTCTGGCCGCGTGTCGCTGGGAGGCCACGCGGCGCTCGCGCTGGTGGCAGCCGCGATCTCCGGCGGCCTGCTCCGGCTCGACGAATCGGCCTTCGCGGGCGAACTTCCGAGCGTGCAGCTACTGTGGCCGGCGCTCGCCACGCTGGCCGTCGCGCTGGTCATCGAGAGTAGCGCCGCTGCCGCGACCCGAAGGGCGCGAGTGGCCTGGGCGGATGTCCCGACGCTGGTGATCGCGGCGCTAGGCCTTGCGGGCCTCGCCGCGCTGGTGACCATCGGGCTGGGGCGTGCCTTCGGGCTGGACGCCGACCCAGGGCAGCTGGGCACGCTTCGCACCGCGGTGCTGTCGGCGCTGGCGGTGGGCTGTGCGCTACTGAATCGCCCCGGCCGCTTCTCGGCGGTGGGCAAGCTGGCCTACCCGCTGCTGGCGCTCATCGGGTTGAAGCTCGCAGTGGTGGATCTCCAGGTACTCCACCCCCGCGATGTTGTTCGTGGCGCTCGCCTGCTACGGAACGGCGCTCGTCCTCGGACCGCGACTGCGACGGGGAACCAGTTGGTGAGTTCAAAGCTCACGAATCGCCTTGAACCTCGAACTGTTGAACTGTCGCCGGCCGGTTGCCTCGTGCCGGACACCGGACACCGGGTACCGGCCCGGCTGACCGATTTCCGCCTATTTCTTTATCGACGCATCCCCGCTGAACGTCTTCACCCGGAAGCTGGCGCTGCCGCCGCCGTTCAGATCGCCGCGGAAGTTGCGCTTGCTGCTGGACTGCAGCGTCACCGGCAGGTCGCTGTCGAAGCGGCCGCTGAAGCTGTCGAAGTTGAGGGAGCCGCGCGCGTTGTCGGGCAGGCGCAGCCGCACGTCGCCGCTGAAGCTGTCGATGTCCAGCCCGTCGCTCTCGTTCCAGGCGCCGGTGCTGAGCCCGATGTTGCCGCTGAACGTCTTCAGCCGATGCGCGCCCTGCACGTTCTCCACCTCGATCGGCGCGCTGAACGAGTTCACGTCCAGCCGCATCGCCGACGGCACCTGGATGTCGAAGTCGGTCTCGACGACGTTGTCGTTGTCGCGTTCTACTCTCTGGTGGTTGGCCTGAATCTCGATGTCGTTGCCGTTCTGCGACACCTCGAGCGTGATGTCGCGCAGCCGGTCGGCCCGAGCCCGCCGCACGGCGTGGATCACGACCTGATTGCCGCCGGTGCCGCGGATATTGACGCGACCGGAGAAGGTCCGCAGGCGGAGCGTGCCGCCGGGCTGGACCGAAAGGGTGCGGTCGAAGGTTTCTTCCTGCTTCGACTGGGCGCCGGCAGGGACGGCCGTAGTGACGAGCGCCGCGATGAACAGGGGAAGGGTGCAGCGAATCGAGCGGGCAAAGCGGGTCATGGTCACCTCGTGAGCGCGGCCGCGGAATCGGTGCGGCCGTGCGCCTGCGAGGAGATAGACGGAGAATAGGGTCACAGGGTTTATTCGCCTGAGCCGGATCCCTTCTTTCAGAGTCCTAATATTCATGCGCCTCGTCGTCCGTCCCCGATTTGCCCCGTTGGTGCTCGTCAGCCTGATGTGGGGCATTGCCACCCCGCTGTCCAGCCAGGAACGCCCCCTTCCGGACCAGCAGGCTTTCATGGCCGAGGCACGAAAACGCCTCCAGCCGGACGAGATGCGCCAGAGCGGCTACGTCTACAAGGAGACGCGCCGCGAGCTGAAGCTGGACTCCAGCGGCAAGACCACGAAGGAAGAGGTCAGCATCTTCGAGAGCTACCCGGCGTTGCCCAACGAATTCCGCTGGCAACGCCAGATCCAGAAGAACGGCGTGCCCGTCTCCCAGGCGGAGCTCGACAAGCAGGATCGCGAGCGCCAGAAGAAGGTGATGGCCTACGTCAAGAAACGCGAGGAGAACCCCGCGAAGGCTGCCGCGGAGCAGGCGAAGAAGGCCGCGGACGAGCGCCGCGAGGTGGAGCAGGGTATCAACGACGCGCTGATCGTTTACGACTTCAAGATGCTGGGCCGCGAGGCGCTCGGCGGGCACGACACCATCGTCTTTTCGTTCACGCCGAAGAAGAACGCCAAGCCCCGTACCCGCGACGGCAAGATCATGCAGAAGTTCGCGGGCAAGGCCTGGGTCAGCGAGTCGGAGTACGAACTGGTGCGCCTCGAGGCCGAGGCCCAGGAGACGGTGTCGTTCGGGCTGGGGCTCCTGGCCCGTGTGCACAAGGGGTCGAAGGCGTCCTTCGAGCGGCGCAAGGTGAACGGCGAGGAGTGGCTGCCGGCGTCCGCCACCTACCAGGGCAGCGCGCGCGTGGCGTTGGTGAAGGTGCTTCGCCTGGGCGGCATCTCGGAGTATTCGGATTACCGGAAGTTCGGCGTGGCCACCGAGACAACGGTGAAGACGCCGAAGTAGGAGTCGAGGATGGCGTTCGAACGTGCCTGGCCTGGCGGTCGATTCAGCGGGTTGGCGTTGGGACTGGCGCTTTCTGTGGCGGTGAGCTCGGCGTCGTTCGCGAGCCCGCGCCCGGGCGAGCCGGATCCTCCGGTCATCGCGGCCCCGGCCGTCGCGCCGCTCTATCAGCTTCGCATCTATGAGATCTTCGAGCACAACAAGGCGGCGTTCCATGCGCGCTTCCGCGACCACGCGGTGCGCATCATGGGTAAGTACGGATTTCACATCCGCTCGATGTGGGAAGCGAAAACGGCCGCGCGCACGGAGTTCGTCTACCTGCTGGAATGGCCCAGCGAGGCGGTGATGAAGGAACGATGGGCGAAGTTCATGGCCGACGAGGAATGGGCACGGATCAAGAAGGAGACGCTTGCCGCTCATGGTTCGCTGGTGGGCGAGATCCAGGAGCGGGTGCTGCATACGTTGGACTACTCGCCGAAGCTGCCGCCGGGTGAATGGTGAGGGCGGCGAAACTTCGCGCCGGCGCTTTCGCGCTCGGCCTCCTGGTCAGCCTTCCCTCGCTGGCCGCCGCGCAGCTGGATTGCCAGGTGCCCACCCGCGAGCGTGTGTCCACGGGCACTCTCAACAGCCCGGCGCTCGCTCCCATCCGCAAGATCGCCCTTGCCGTCGAGGCCATCGTCAAGAAGAACACGGTGTTCATGGCCGGCATGCGGCCCATCCGCATGCGCACGACCATCGACTACGCGCTGGATCAGCCGCGCACGGCGATCGTCAACGTCAAGGCTTACAACAAGGAAGCGTGGCTAGCGGGGAAGTGCGACGTCATTCCCGAGGCCGATCGCGGCGGCGGCGTCTCCGACGGCGCCATCCACATCGTCATCAACGATCCGCGCACGTTCTTCGGCGGCAGCCTCGGCGATGCGGGGATGGAGGCGTACGAGGAGCCGGCGCGCACTGGCGAGGTGGCCGGCTTTCCGGAGTACGGCGGGATGTACGTCCTGATGAGCGAGGGGGCCGCGTGCCGTGGATTCCGGTGACCATTGCGCAGGCGCTGGATCACGAGGCGCGACGGCTGCGCGCGCGCCAGGACGAGTGGGCCAGGCAGAAGGAACGGCCCTGGCTGAGCGAGGCGAAGATCCAGGAGTCGTATGAGCTGCTGAAGAAGATCAACCCTGCGGCGGCCGACCAGCAGCGCGCCGCGATGATCGCGGTGTTGCAGGAAGAGAAGGTGCGACGGCCGAAGCTGGAAGCCGAGGGCGATGCGGCGCTGGCGAAGGAAGCGGCGGAGCTTGCCGCGTATCGCGCGTCGTTTTCGGCGCAGCAGCTGCAGGGTCAGGCCAGTCCCGGCGCGATGCGGCCTGGCGGCGGCGTGCGCGTGGACGATCCGAAAGGGCGGAAGATGGTCACCGTCGATCCGGCGTTCGCGAAGCTGCCCGCGGATCGCGCGCACCTGATGCGCGTGTTCCGTGGCGGCGTGGCTCAGGATCCGGTGCCGGGCCGCTACGCGTGGCAGCGACAATCGAACGACGCGCTCGACTATGCGGCGCTGGCTGCTCTCCTGAAGTAGGGCCGCTGCAGAATGTGCCAGCGGCCGCCTTAGGGCTTGGGTCTTGGGTCTTGAGGCTTGGGGCCTGAGTTTCGGAGGCGGGAGCCGGGAGTCGGGATTCGGAAGTCGCGAGAGTCGTCAGCGGGCGAATGGGCGCTCGTCGAGGACCGCCAGCGTCGATACGAGCTTCGCAATCAACTCGCGACCGGTCTCCGACACGGCAAAGACTTCGGACTCGGCAACCGCCACCGAGCGGCCCGCCCGCAGCGTTCGACCGCGGGCTTCGAGCCGGCCTGAGCGGCCGGGTAGCAGGAAGTTGATCTTCAGTTCCAAGGTCAGTACGTCGTTGCCGGGCGGCAGCGCGGCGCGGGCGGCACCGCCGGCGGTGTGGTCCGCCAAGGTGGTTACAACGCCGGCGTGGACGTAGCCATGCTGCTGACGGTGGGCGTCGGTGATGGTGAGCGACGTCTCACACCAGTCTGGGCCGACGCCGTCGAGCGTGATGCCAAGAGTGGAGAGAAAGCCCGCGGAATGGAAGATGGCGGCCACGCGGGCGTGGCGGGCTTCGTCGGTCTCGGGCACGGTACTCATGGCGAATTGATCTTAGCGCGGGCGACCTAAGCCCCAAGACTCAAGACTCAAGACGACTCTGGCCTGCCGTCTGCCGTCTGCCGACTCCCGTCTCCCTGCCCAAGCCCCAAGCCCCAAGCCCCAAGCCCCAAGACCAAGTCTCTGTGCAACTCCCTGCTTGACCTCGGCGCCGCGACCGATACATTAGGCAGAACCCCTTGGATCCGCGCCGTTCGTTCACGCAGTGGCTGGTGATTGCACTCATTGGCGTCGCCCACGGTCTTACCGTTGCGGCTGAGCCGGCGAGTCGAGTCGACGCGCGCCTGCAGGCGGATCTCGCGGTCGTCAAGGAGTTCAGGCCCGCCTATCCGTTCTGGCAGCACATCTTCACCATCTCCGACGGCCGCATCGCCTTTGGCAGCGCGCAGGACGGGCGGCTGGTGGTCACGTTCCCGACAAAGGGCGGCAACTGGCTGAAAGATGGCCTGTGGGTGGACCCGGCCATGTCGGCCACGCTTGGCGCCCGGCCGTTTCCCGTGCGCCTGGACGACCGGCGCGACGAAGTGGTGCGCCGGCTCGCGCCCACCGTCGGGCCCTTGCTCAGCAACCCGACGCGCGGGTTGTTCCTCCTGCCCAACGTGCCCAAGTACGGGCCGTTCCTGGGCGAGTGGAGCCTGATTTACGAGCGTTTCGGCGTTCCCGCCGACATCGGCCTGGCGCAGGCGGTCCTCGAGTCGGGCCTGAACGGCACCGCCCGCTCGCGCGCCAACGCGCTCGGCCTCTGCCAGTTCCTCCGCCGCAACTGGGACACGCTGAACCGCCTGTCGCCCGAGCACATCGAGGCCTACAACCAGACGACGCAGGCGCCGTACTGCGCGGCCTACCTGTCGATCCTGGCGACGATGTACGGCAGCTTCATCCCCGCGCTGTCGGAGCACCACTCGGGCGGCGTGAACGTGGGCCGGACGCTGATCAACGGCGAGCGCCTGGGCGGCGTCACGGTGCAGCAGCAGTACCTGATGGGCTCGAAGTTCGCGCAGGACCTGCGGAGCATCGCGCTGCAGCGCTACCGCGACCTGTATCGCACCTACGGGATCCGCTCGTTCCGCTACGCGGAGATGGTGTTCGGCAACACCATCACGGTGCAGCGGATCCGGGACGATGTGCCGCAGGAGCGCATCTTTGCGATGCGCACGCCGCGGTTGATCACGATCGGCGAGATCACCAAGCGCACGAAGCTGACGGCCACCGAAGTCCAGCGCTTCAACCCGGCGCTGCTGCGCTCGGTGCCGGCGAAAGCCACGCTCTACCTGCCGATGCGCGTGCCGGAGTTCGGCAGCGACGTCGCGTTCTGGCAGCAGCCGCCCAGTGACGACTACGCCGCCACCCTCGATGAGTTCCTGCAGATCGAATCCGGCGTGCAGCGCTGGCACGACGCGGCGTTCGAGCCGGTCCTGCAGGGATTCCGGCGCCGTTTCGAAGCCACCAACACTGAAGAGGGCCGGGTGATGGCGACGATGCTGGCCTATGTGATTGGCGACCTGCGAACCAGCCGGCGCGCCGCGATCCTCGACGACTTCCGCACCAACGGGCACATCCTGTCGCTGTTCAAGCAGGGTGTGAACGAGCTGACGACGGTGATGGGCGGCGCTCAGCAGTAGGGTCGGCTCTAGGCTCTAGGCTCTAGGCTTCAGGCTCTAGGGTTCTAGGGTTCTGGGTTCTCGGGTTCTCAGGTTCAAGACCCAAGACCCAAGACCCAAGACCCAAGCCCCAAGCCCCACGACTGTCTCCCCCTGCCCGATCTGGCGTTTCTGCCGCTTGTTAACAAATCGAACAAATTAGCGCGCTTCTGTCGGATTGGGCCCTTGACCGCTGAATCACGGCCTGTTTTTGCCGCTATTCAGGTCCATTCCGTCAGAAACGACGCTCAATCTGGCGGAATCAAAAATCTGCTTGACGTATCGAATTCATCTCCTTTAGTTTGTCAACTCGTTAAACAAATAGAACCCATGCGCCGCATCAACCCTGCCCGCTTCAAGGTCGCCACCCGCGGCACCAGCCGCGAAATCAACAGCCGCATCGTGCTGAACCTGGTGCGCACCCACCAGCCGATCTCGCGCGCCGACCTTGCTCGCGCCATGGCCGTCAGCCGCGCCGCCGTCTCCCTCATCGTCAACGACCTGCTCGCCCGCAAGCTGGTCTTCGAGGGCGCCGCCGGCCAGACCGTCCGCGGACGCCGCCCCAAGTTCCTCTACATCAACGCCCGCCGCCGCTCGGTCGTCGCCGTGGACGTCCGCGCCAGCGAAACCTTCCTGATGCTCGCGGACCTGATGGGCAAGCCGGTCACCGGCGTCATCTCGTTCCCCACCGTCCGCGATCCGAAGGCCTTCGTCTCCACGCTGGCCGGCCGCATCAAGGCGCTCCTGGCCGAACACCCCGATGCCAGCGGATGCGAAGGCATCGGCGTCGTCGTGCCCGGCATGGTCGAGCACCTGACGATGCGCGTGCTGCATGCGCCGACGCTGGGCTGGCGCGATGTGGACCTGCGCGAGGGGCTGGCGGCCGCGACCAGCCTGCGCGTCCAGATCGAGAACTCGGGCCGCGCGTGCGCGCTGGCGCAGATGTGGGCGCTTCGCACCGGCACCGCGCAGTCGCAAGGCGACCTGGTGTTCGTCACCGTCTCCGACGGCGTCGGCGTCGGTGTGGTGATGAACGGCGAGGTGCTGCGCGGCCGCAACAACGTGGCCGGCGAGTTCGGGCACGTGCCGCTGTCGCTCGACGGTCCGCGGTGCTCCTGTGGATCGAACGGCTGCTGGGAAGCCTACGTCGCCAACCCCGCCACGCTGGCGCGCTACTTCGGGCGGCCCATGAACACGGGCCCGCAGGACGTGAAGGATCGCCAGTTCACGGTGGAGGACCTGGTGGCCCGCGCGCGCGGCGGCGACGCCAAGGCCATTGCCGCCATCGAGGCCACGGCGCGCTATCTGGGCCTGGGCATGGCCTCGGTGATCAACGCGCTCAACCCCGCCTGCGTCTACGTCGGCGGCGAGATCACGCTGGCCTGGGACCTCATCGAAGGCGCCGTGCGCGCGGCCCTCACCGAACGCGTGCTCACGCCGGCTGCAGCCGCCACCGAGCTGCGCGTCGTCGCCGCCACCGAACACCCACGACTGCAAGGCGCCGCGGCGCTGGTGATCGCGCCAGCATTCGCCGCGCCCGTCGTCGCCTGATCGCGCAGATGGAGAAGACCATGACAGCCGAAACCCTGGCGCCCGCAACCTGCATCGTGCGAGAGACCGCTGCCCGCAAGGGCCGGACGATCGCCGTGGCACCGGGCCAGACCGCGACCCGTTACCTGCACTACGGCCGGATCATCATCGGCGCCGACGAAGCTCCGGTGCGGTTCGACACCGGGGAGCGGGAGACAGCGCTGGTGTGCCTGGCCGGGAGCGCCGCGGTGGAGGTGGACGGCACCAGCGTCACCCTCGGGCGCTACGACAGCGTCTACGCGCCGCGCGACTCGTCGATCACCGTCACGCCGGGCGCCGACGGTGCGGACCTCGCGGAGGTCGCCGCCCCGGTGGCCGGAAAACACCCCGTGCAGGTCGTGCGCTTTGCCGACGTGCGCCAGGACCCGACGCTGCACTTCGAGGCCGGCGGGCCGACGGCCAAGCGCGACCTCAACGTCCTGATCGGCAAGAACGTCCAGGCCGGCCGGATCATGGCCGGCGTCACGTTCAGTCAGCCCGGCAACTGGACGTCGTGGCCGCCGCACGAGCACGCCGCGATGCTCGAAGAGGCGTACCTCTACATCGACATGCCGGCGCCGGCGTTCGGCATTCAGCTCGTTTACACCAACACCCGCGAGCCCGAGGTGGCCACCATCGTCCGCGAGGGCGACGTGGTGCTGATGCCTCAGGGATATCACCCCAATGTCGCCGCGCCTGGCGGGGCCATCAACTTCCTCTGGATGATGGCCGCGCATCGCGAGGACGTGGACCGTCAGTACGGCGTCGTGAACGTTCAGCCGGAGTTCGCCAACCTCGGTTCGGGTCTCGACAAGGCCCGGGTGGAGCAGAAGTGAAGAGTCCTGAATCCGCGCTCGACTATCAACACATTGACTGGGGATCGGTGCCGGCCGAACAACTGGCCGAAGGCATCGAGCGCCAGATGATCTGGGGCGAGCGGCTGATGATGTGCCGGCTGATCCTGCAGCCGCAGGTGGTCACCGCCGTGCACTCGCATCCGCACGAGCAGATGACCATCGTCGCGCGAGGGCGCGTCCGGTTCATCGTCGATGGCCGCGACCGCATTGCGTCGGCGGGCGATGTGCTGCTGTTCCCCGCGAACATTCCGCACGGCGCCACCATGCTCGACGAGGAGGTCGAACTGATCGACATCTTCTCGCCGCTTCGCGAAGATTTTCTACCCCAGCGTCCCCAGGCACGGTAACGAGTCGATGGCCCCCACCCTCGATTTGTTCCGGCTCGATGGCAAGGTGGCGCTGGTCACGGGTGCGTCCCGTGGACTTGGCGCCGCCATGGCGCTGGCGCTGGCCGGTGCCGGAGCGGAGCTCGCCCTCCACGCCAGCACGAAGCCCGCGGCGGCCACCGCCGAACTCATCGCGCAGGCCGGCGGCGGTCGCACGGAACTCCTCACCGCGGATTTGGCGGAGAAGGACTCTGCCGGACGGCTCGTCGCCGAGACGGTGGAGCGTTTCGGCCGCATCGACATCGTCGTCAACAACGCCGGCGTCATCAAGCGCCAGCCGGCGGCCGAGCACAGCGACGCGTTCTGGGACGAAACGATCGCCGTCAACCTGTCGAGCGCGTTTCGCCTCTGTCGCGCCGCGGGCCGCCAGATGATCGACCGCGGCGACGGCGGCAAGATCATCAACATCGCCTCGCTGCTCTCGTTCCAGGGCGGCATCACCGTACCGGGCTACGCCGCCTCGAAAGGCGGCATCATGCAGCTCACCAAGGCCCTCGCCAACGAGTGGGCTCGGCACCGCATCAACGTCAACGCCATTGCGCCGGGATACATGGCGACGGAGAACACCGCCGCCCTCCGCGCTGATCCCGAGCGCAGCCGCCAGATTGGTGAGCGCATCCCGGCCGGCCGCTGGGGCACGCCCGAGGATCTGGCCGGCGCCATCGTCTTTCTCGCTTCGCCCGCGTCCGACTACGTGCACGGTCACGTGCTCGTGGTGGACGGCGGCTGGATGGGTCGCTGAACGTCATGGCACACACGGCTACCGCCTCACCGTCGATGACCGCCGGCTCTCGCGTCGCACGGCTCCCGCTCGTCGGGTTCTTCACGCGGCTTGTCGGTCCGGCCGCACTCACTGCCGCCGGAATGATCGGCGCCGGTGCCGTCGCCACCAGGCTCCTGGCGGGTGCGTGGTTCGGGTTCGACCTCCTCTGGGTGGCACTGGGCGTCGTGCCGATGGTGATCTTCACGCTCGACTCGGCGTCGCGCGTCGGCATCCTCTCCGGCGGGCGCGGGATGCTCGAGATGGTAAGGACCGAAATCGGCGCCTGGCTCGCGTGGGCCATCTTCCTGCCGATGGCGCTGGTGAACATCGTCGTTAACATGAGCCAGATGTCGGCGATGGTCGAAGGTGCCTACGGTGCCTTCGGTCTGCTGCCTCCGGCGGGCGCTGCCGAAGGCGGGGCGGGGCTCGTGGTTGCGACGCTGGTACTCGACGACGGCGACGGTGGCCGCCGCGGTTCTCGGCGGCTACAAGCGCGTCGAGAAGATCATGACCGCCCTCCTGCTGGTCATCCTCTTCTGCTTCATCGTGGTGGCCATCAAGGGGCTGCTCGACTGGCAGACGTGGATCGCTCTCGGCCGAGGGCTGGTGCCGAGCATTCCACCAAACGTGCCAGTGGAGGGGAACCCCGGTGCATCGCGCAGCGCCCTGACGCAGGTCATCGCCATCGCGGGCCAGGCGTTGCCGCCAGCGGTGATGCTGTCCTACGGGTACCTCGCGACGAACGCCGGACAGACCGCTGCCGACATCCGGCCCGGGTTCTGGCGCACCGTCACTAACCTCGGCGTCATCTGGGGCCTGTTCTCGGTGGTGGTCATCGTCGCCGGCGCCACTGCGCTGCACGCGGTCTACAACGGCGCTGGCCCGTCGTACCTGGGCGTCTCGCACTACTCGCAGATTCAGAGCATCCCCGTGGCGGGTCAGGTGCTCGGCCCGGCGCTGCCCGGCGCCCTCGGGTTCCTGGCGCCGCGGTTCTTCTCGCTCGGCCTGATCGCGGCCGCGTTCACCACGCTCATCTCCGTCGCCTTGACGATGACCTACTTCTGCCTGGACATCGCGCGGCGCGACTGGCACTTCACGGCCGACAACGGGCTGTTCAAGAAGGTGTTCGCCACCTGGATTGCGGTGCCGGCCCTCGTGGCGCCGTTCTGGCAGCTGCCGGCGCTGTTGAAGGCCATCCTCGCGATGACCGGCAACCTGTTGATGGCGCCGATTGCGATTGGCGTCATCGCCTACTTCGTCAACCAGCGCCGCCTCGGTGAGTTCAAGGCCGGCGTGGGCCGCAACCTGGTGCTGGCCGTCACTTTCCTCTTCGCGCTCGGCCTGGTGGTCAACGGGCTGAAGGAGATGCTGCAGTGATGGCGGGCTCTCGCATCGATGTCGTGCGCGCCATCGAGGCGTCTGGCGTGGTGGCGATCATCCGGCTGCACGACAGCCAGGCCGGCCACGACGTCGCCCTCGCGCTGGCAGACGGCGGCGTCACCGCACTCGAGGTGACGATGACGGTGCCTGGAGCGGTGAGGCTCATCGAGCAGCTTGCCGCGACGCTGCCGTCGAACGTGCTGATCGGCGCCGGCACGGTGCTCGATCCAGAGACGGCCCGCAGCGTCATCCTGGCCGGTGCGCGCTTCGTGGTGAGCCCGGTGTGCCGTCCCGCGGTGATCGAGATGTGCCACCGCTACGACGTGGCGGCGATGCCCGGATGCTTCACACCCACCGAGATCCTCGGCGCCTGGGAAGCCGGTGCGGATGTGGTGAAGGTGTTTCCGGCCACGGCGCTCGGGCCCGGCTTCTTCAAGGACCTGCGCGGCCCGTTGCCGCAGGTGAAGCTGATGCCGACCGGCGGTGTCACGCGCGAGAACGCGGGCGAGTGGATTCGGGCCGGTGCGTGCGCCATTGGCGTGGGCACGGCGCTGGTGGACGGCGCGGCCGTGGCGGCCCGGCGCTTTGCCGACATCTCGGCCAACGCGCGTCACTTCATCGAGGCCGTCGCGATCGCGCGTGCCGGCGCCGGTGCGCGGGAGGCCGTGCGATGAAGGCGGTCTGCTTCGGCGAGATCATGCTGCGCCTCAGCCCGCCGGGCTTCGAGCGGCTGTTCCAGTCGCCGGTGCTGAGCGCCACCTTCGGCGGCGGCGAAGCGAACGTCGCCGTCAGCCTGTCGCACTTCGGCGTCGAGAGCCACTACGTCACGCGGGTGCCGGCCAATCCTGTGGGGGATGCGGCGGTCCGTGCACTGCGTGCGGAGGGCGTGCGCGTTGACCACATCGTTCGCGGCGGCTCGCGGCTCGGCGTCTACTTCGCGGAGACCGGCGCAAGCCAGCGCGCCTCGACGGTGGTCTACGACCGCGCCCACTCGGCCATCAGCGAGCTGACCCCGGGCGTGGTGCCGTGGGCGTCGGTGCTGGCCGGCGCCGACTGGTTCCATTGCACCGGGATCACGCCGGCGCTTGGCGCCAATGCCGCTGCCGCCACTCGCGAAGCGCTGGCGGCCGCTCGACAGGCGGGTGCGCGCGTCAGCGTCGATCTCAACTTCCGCAGCAAGCTGTGGTCCAAGTCGGAGGCGCAGGCCGTGATGCGCCCGCTGATGCCGCTCGTGGACGTGGTGATTGCCAACGAAGAAGACCTGCAGGCGGTGCTCGGCATCCAGGTGCCGCATGCCGACGTGACGGCAGCGTCGCTCGATCTGGACGGTTACCGCACGGCCGCCCAGCAAGTGGTGACGGAGTTCGGCGTCCGCCAGGTGGCGGTCACGCTCCGCGAAAGTCTCTCGGCCAGCGACAACGCCTGGAGTGCGGTGCTTCTCGATGGCGACACCGGCCAGTTCCATCGCAGCCAGCGCTACGACGTCAGGCTGGTGGATCGCATCGGCGGCGGCGACAGCTTTGCGGCCGGCCTCATCTTCGGGCTGGCGATGGGCAGGGATCCGGGCACGCGCGCTCGCCTTCGCGGTGGCGGCCAGCGCGCTGAAGCAGACGATTCCCGGGGATTTCAATCGTGTTTCGGTAAACGAAGTGGAACGACTCGCCGATGGGGACGCCAGCGGCCGGGTTCAGCGGTAGAGCGTTCAAGTGGAGGAACCGTCATGAGCAAGTGGATTCAGGGGATCGCGCTCGTGGGCGCCCTGATGCTGTTGACGCATCCGGCCAGTGCCCAGGACTACCGGGCGCGCGTGCAGGGCACCGTTGCCGACACCAGCCAGGGCGCGCTGCCTGGCGCCGTGGTGACGTTGACCAACGCGGCCACCGGCGTCGTGGCCACGCGGGTCACCGACACCAACGGCCGCTACCTCTTCGACTTCGTCGATCCTGGCACCTATGTGGTGCAGGCCGAACTCGAAGGGTTCAAGGCGGCGCAGCAGCAGAACGTGCGCGTGCCGCAGCGCGGCGACGTCACCGTCGGCATGGTCCTCGAACTGGGGACGATCGCCGAGATGGTCACCGTGACGGTGGCGCCGTCATCGGTGCAGTTCCACTCGAGCAGCACCGAGCTGACGATGGAGCGGCAGCTGATCGACCAGACGCCGGTCGCCGGCCGCAACCCCTATAACCTGGCCTCGCTGGACCCGACGATCCTGACGTCGACCGCGACCAACGAGAACCGTCCATACCACCACGCCTACGCCAACGACTACGACGCCGGCGGCGGCACACGCCGCGCCAACGACGTGCTGCTGGACGGCGTGCCGCTCGGCGCCAGCTTCAAGACGTCGTACACGCCGTCGATGGACGCCGTCGAGGAAGTCACGGTCTCGAAGAACAGCGTGGACGCCGAGAACGGCAACAGCCTCGGCGGCATCATCAGCCTGAACATGAAGTCGGGCACGAACATGCTGCACGGCTCCGGCTACGGCTACTTCCGCGATCCGTCGATGAACTCGCGCACCGACCCGACGCTGGTGGTGCCTCCGGGCACCAGTCCCCTGAAGGGAAGCGAGCTGCAGATGTTTGGCGGCACGGTGGGCGGACCGCTCGTGCGCAACCGCATCTTCTCGTTCACCTCGTTCGAGAACTGGAACGACGCGCGCCCGCTGTCGATCGTGCGGACGGTGCCGACCGAGCTCGAACGGAGCGGCGACTTCAGCCAGTCGGTGTTGAACGGCACGGTCCGCAACATCTACAACCCGTTTGGCTCCACCCTCAACGCCGCCGGTGTCGTGGTGCGCAACCCGTTTCCCGGCAATGTCATCCCGCAGAACATGCTCGACCCGGTCGCGCTGCGCATGCTGCGGGACATGCCGCTGCCCAACGTTGCCGGCAACGTCGACAACCTCCAGTACAACGTGACCGAAGAAGTGAACTACTGGAACTTCTCGCAGCGCGTGGACGTGAACTTCAACGACAAGTTCAAGATCTTCGGCCGCGTCGGCCTGTTCAAGGCCGATCTCTATCAGGCCAATCCCGAAGGGTCCACCGGCGGGTTCTTCCCGCTCTCGGGCAGCAACCGCGACGGCATGAGCATGGCCGGCGACGCGGTGTGGATCCTGTCGGACAAGACCACGCTGAACGTGCGCGGCAGCTACTACAACATGGTGGACGAGTTCTACAATCCCTCGCTGCTGCTCGGCGAGGAGGGCCTGGCCAACTACTGGCCCAACGAGTGGTACACACCGCTCTACAACAGCGGCTATGCCTACTACCCCGCGCTCGACGTCACCTCGGGCACGGGCACCAACACCAACAACCGGCTCGGCCGGCTGGGCCGCGAGTGGTACCAGCATCCCGATGCGTGGACGGCGTCCGCGCGCATGAACCGGTATGAGGGCGAACACAGCATGAAGTGGGGCGGCGAGATGCGCGCCTACTTCGGCGAGGCGGCCCGCTTCGAGCCGATCAACCTGGTGTTCAACTCCACGCTCACCGCCAACAGTTCGGATGCGCCGCAGGTGGCGACGACCGGCAACCAGTGGGCGTCGTTCATGCTCGGCGCCCTGGACAACCAGACGTCCGCGCGCCTGGTACCGCTGCAGACAACGAACCTGTACACCTACTCGACCTATTTCCAGGACGACTGGCAGCTGAACGATCGGCTGACGCTGAACCTCGGCGTGCGCTGGGAGTACGAACCCGGCGTGACCGATCCGGAGAACCGTCTGTCGCAGGGCCTCGACCTCACCCAGCCGATTCCGGAGATGCAGGCCGCCCCGCCCAGCATGCCGGGCCAGGCCGCCGCGCTGATGGCGAGCAAGGGTTATGGCTGGACCTACAACGGCGCCTGGAAGTTCGTCAACGCCGACGATCGCTCGCTGTGGAAGACCGCGTGGAACAACTTCATGCCGCGCTTCGGCGTGAACTACCGCCTGGCCGACAATTCGGTGCTCCGCTTTGCCTACGCGCGGTTCCGCATGCCGCTCAGCAACCTCCGCGACACGCTGGGCGACTTCGTCAACCAGTACACCGGCTTTGCGCAGACCACCAACACGCTGGGCCTCTTCAACGGCCGCCCGCAGCAGGTGCTGAACGATCCCTATACCTCGATCAATCCGGTGCAGGAGGGCGTGGGTCAGACCCTCGGCCGCTACACCGGGCTGGGCAACGCGGTCAGCTTCGACCAGTACGAGATCCTGCCGCAGCTGAACGACCGCATCAACATCTCCTATCAGCGCCAGATCTGGGGCGGCTTCGTGCTCGACGCGGCGTATTTCTTCAACTACGGCTCGCGCGTGCCCTACAACGTCAATCTCAACATGCGCGACCCGGCGTTCACCTACGAGCAGGGCGCCGCGCTCAACGTCCAGGTGCCCAACCCGTTCCGCAACTACCTGACGCCCGACGTGTTCCCGGGCTCGCTCCGTAACCAGACGACCGTCGCGCTGGGCAGCCTGCTGGTGCCCTTCCCGCAGTACGGCGCCATCACCCAGACCAACACCAGCGCCGGCCGCAACATGCGCACGCACAGCGTGGATCTGCGCGTGCAGCGCCCGTTCACCAAGGGCGTGAGCGTGATGGTGGCCTACGCGTTCCAGCGCGACCGCATCGAGAACTTCCTGGGCGACATCCAGGAGTACGAGGTGATGACGAGCGGCGGCAAGAGCGGCTGGGAGTGGCAGCCCGTCAACCCGGTGCTGCCCGAGCATCGCGTGACCAGCGCGTTCACGTGGCAGATACCCGTCGGACGCGAACGGGCCTACCTGGACGAGATGCCCGCATTGCTCGACGCCGTGCTCGGCGGCTGGCAGTACTCCGCCGCGCTCCGCTTCTATTCCGGGCGGCCCATCCTGTTCAACACGCTGGCGGTGAGCGGCAACCCGAAGCTGGACAACCCGACCCGCGACAAGTGGTTCGACACGTCCATGTTCTCGGCGCTGCCCGCGTTCACGCCGCGCACCAATCCGGTGTATTACCAGGGGCTCAACGGCCCCGGGTCCCAGTTCGTGGACATGACCCTGACCAAGTCGTTCATGATGGGCCCGCGCTATCGTCTCGAGGCGCGGCTCGAGACCTACAACACGTTCAACACGATCGTGTGGGATCAGCCGGAGGTCACGTTCGGCAACCCCAACTTCGGCAAGGTCACCAGGAAGCGTACCGACGGCCAGGGCCGCGAGATCCAGGTCGGCCTGAGGTTCGTGTTCTAGTCACTCACAGTTCGGGTGCATCCGACCGATGACTCGACGAGACGTTCTCCGTTCGCTGCTGACCGCCGCCGGCTCCGGCCTTGCCGGCGCGCGGCCAGCAGGTGCCGCCGTCCGCGACCGGTGGGTGGACGGCACAGGACTCGCCCGTCGCGATCACGACCAGCGGCCGCGTCCGCGGATACCTGGACAACGGCATCGCTGCGTTCAAGGGCATCCGCTACGGAGCCGACACGGCCACGCGTCGCTTCCTGCCTCCCGTTGCACCGGAGCCGTGGTCCGGCGTCCGCGACGCCACGGCGTTCGGACCCATCGCGCCGCAACCGACGGGCAGCGACTGGGTGTTGGGCGAAGACTGCCTGCACGTGAACGTGTGGACGCCGCGCCTGGCCGACGGCGCCCGCCGGCCGGTGCTGGTGTGGTTCCACCCCGGCGCGTTCTCCAGTGACACCAGCAACCGGATCGAAACCGACGGCGCGCGGCTTGCGCGTCGCGGCGATGTGGTGGTCATCACCGTCAATCACCGGTTGAACGCGTTCGGTCACCTCTATCTGGCGCCGTTTGGCGGCGCCGACCTCGCCGACTCGGGCAACGTCGGGATGATGGACCTGGTCCTCGCGCTGCGATGGGTCCGCGACAATGCCGCGGCTTTTGGCGGCGACGCCGGCAACGTCACCATCTTCGGTCAGTCCGGCGGTGGCGCGAAGTGCGCCACGCTGATGGCGATGCCGTCCGCCGCCGGTCTCTTCCATCGCGTCTGGACGATGAGCGGGCAGCAGGTGACCGCCAGTCGGGTGACCACCGCGACGACACATGCGCGGCAGTTGCTCGACGCGCTTGGCCTGCCGCCGGATCGTGTCGATCAGCTTCGCACGCTGCCGATGAAGAAGCTCATCGAGGTCAGCCGCAAGCCCGCGTACCTGGGTCCCGTCAAGGACGGCCGATCGCTGCCGCGCGATCCGTTCGATCCCGATGCGCCGCCGCAGTCGGCGCACATCCCGATGGTGCTGGGCAACACCCACGACGAGACGCGCACGCTGATCGGCCGCGGCGATCCGTCGATCTTCTCGCTCACCTGGGAGACGCTGAAGGCGAAGCTGCAGACCAGCTCGCCGTTCATGGGGACGCTCGACCGCGGAGAGGTGATCGCCGCGTACCGGAAGATGTATCCCGAGTACTCGCCAGCCGACGTGTTCTTCGCCTCGACCACGGCGTCGCGCTCGTGGCGCGGCCAGGTGATCGAGGCCGAGCGGCGTGCCGAGAGCGCCGAGAGCGCGAAGCATACCTGGGTGTTTCAGTTCGATTGGAAGACGCCGATCGACGAGGGTCGATGGGGCGCCCACCACGGGCTGGACGTCCCCATCGTCTTCGACAACGTCCCGCTCGCGCCGCACATGGTCGGCACGGGAGGCGATGCGCAAGCGGTGGCCGACCAGATGGCCGAGACGTGCCTGGCGTTCGCGCGCACCGGGCGGCCGGACAATCCGCGCATTCCCGCGTGGCCCGTCTACGATCTCAACCGGCGCGCGACGCTGGTGTTCGATCGCACGTCCTCGGTGGTGCTCGACCCTCGCGGCGGGGAACGCCGCTTGTTCAGTCCGGTACCTTATGTTCAGCCTGGCACGTAAGTTCGTGTTCACCGCCGGCGTCGTGGCGTTGGCGCGTGCTGGCCGGGCGCTCCCGCTCCGCGGGCGCAGGCGCCCGATCGCGCCCGCATCCTCGAGACGATGAAGCGCGCCACCACCTTCATGACCGAGAAGGTGAGCACGCAGGGCGGATAC
The DNA here is from genome assembly GCA_963723005.1 of uncultured Acidobacteriota bacterium. Classification (GTDB taxonomy): domain Bacteria; phylum Acidobacteriota; class Vicinamibacteria; order Vicinamibacterales; family UBA2999; genus VFZN01. The sequence goes on from CAVRPA010000004.1 coordinate 65,132, forward strand.
GTGTGGGCGTATCTGCCCGACCTGTCGCGCCGGTGGGGCGAGCTCGAGGCGCGCGACACGCAGATCTGGATCCAGCCGCCGGGCACGCCGACGATGGGGCATCTGTTCCTGGACGCGTATCACGCCACCGGCGACGACTACTACTATCAGGCCGCCGAGAAGGTGGCGGGCGCGCTCATCTGGGGCCAGCACCCGTCCGGTGGCTGGAACTACATGGTGGACTTCGGCGGCGATCGCTCGCTCGTCGATTGGTACGACACCATCGGCAAGAACGCCTGGCGCATGGAGGAGTTCCAGCACTACTGGGGCAACGCCACCTTCGACGATGGCGGCACGGCCGAGGCCTCGAAGTTCCTGCTCCGCATGTACGTGGAGAAGCGCGATCCGAAGTTCAAGCCCGCGCTCGACCGCGCCATCGCCTTTGTCATCGACAGTCAGTACCCGATCGGCGCCTGGCCGCAGCGCTATCCGCTGATGAGCGAGTTCTCGCATCACGGCAAACCCGACTACACGTCGTATCTCACCTTCAACGACGACGTCGCGGGCGAGAACATCGACTTCCTGATCAAGAGCTACCAGGCCCTCGGCGATCGCCGGCTGCTCGACGCCATCACCCGCGGCATGCACGCGTTCATCGTCACGCAGCAGGGGCAGCCGCAGCCGGGATGGGCGCTGCAGTACACGCCGGACCTGAAGCCGGTTGGCGCGCGGACCTACGAGCCCGACGCGCTGGTCACGCACACCTCGTCCCGCAACATCGAGCTGCTGATCGAGTTCTACCGGCTGACGGGCGACACGAAGTTCCTGGCCCGTGTGCCGGAGGCCATCGACTGGCTCGATCGCCTGACGCTGCCGGCCGGCGTGGCGCCGCGCGGCCGCTCGCACCCCACGTTCATCGAGATCGGCACCAACAAGCCGCTCTACGTGCACCGCGAGGGCTCGAACGTGGTGAACGGACGCTACTTCGCCAACTACGACTCCGCGAACACCCTTGCGCACTACAGCGCGTTCCGCGCGGTGGACGTAGCCGACTTGCGGAAGCGGTATGCAGACGCGAAGTCCGCCTCGCCGGCGGAGCTGGCAAAGCAGTCGCCGTTGTCGCCCGGGCCAGGGCTCACGCCGCTGCCGCGGCTGTTCGCGGTGGATACCGGCGCGAAGGACTCCGCGGAGAGCGTGATCGCGGCGCTCAACAAGGACGGCTACTGGCTGGCGCCGCTCGGCTACAACAGTCATCCCTACAAGGGCGACGGACCGAAGACCGCCCCGCCGGGAGATTTCTCGCGCACGCACGTGGGCGACGAGACCGACACCTCGCCCTATCCCGACGACAAGCTGATGGGCATCTCGGTCGCGGCGTACGTCCGCAACATGAGCGTGCTCATCCGTCAGCTCGAATCCTCACACTGAGACAGTCATGACGCCGTGGCTGCTCTCCGTCGGTGCGTGGCCTCGCGGCGGCACGGCTCCTGGCCGTCGCGCGTGCTGGTGAGCGCCGCGGTGGCGCTGGTGGCCACGGAACCAGCGGCGATCGCGCCGGTGGCGGTGGCGCGGGTTGCGGGCGAGCAGACAACGGCATCGGCGCCGTCGAGTGTCGTGTGGCGGATGGATCGCCTCGACACGGTCGGCGGTCATCCCGTGAAGGTGGTCGGCGCCCCTCGCGTGGTCGAAGTGAACGGTGAGCGCGTGGTGGAGTTCGACGGCGCGCACGACGGACTGGTGGTTGGCGTCAACCCGCTGGCCGGGCTCGCGCGGTTCACCATCGAGGTGGTCTTCGAGCCGGCCATCGACGGACCCGAGGAGCAGCGCTTCCTGCACGTGGAGGAGTCGGGCACCGGCAACCGCGCGCTGATCGAGCTGAGGATGCTGCCGGGCGCGAAGTGGTGCCTCGACACCTACCTTCGTCACGGCGAAGTCGAGCCTGACGCTGATCGATCGCGACCGCACGCACTCCGCCGGGCAATGGCACGTGGCAGCGCTCACCTTCGACGGCAAGACGATGACCCATTACGTGGATCGCGAGCGCCAGGGCGGCGGCGCGGTGACGTTCCCTCCGATGAAGGACGGCCAGACCTCGATCGGCGTGCGCCAGAACATGGTGTCGTTCTTCAAGGGCCGCATCCGCCTCGTGCGATTCACGCCGGAGGCCCTGGCTCCCAACGCGTTGCTCGAGCCGCGCGGATGACAGTCCGAATCGCCGCCACCTCGCTCGTAGCGCGCGCGAGGAGCCGAGTCGCCGCGGTGGTGGCGGGCGGATTCTGGCGACGCTCCTTTCGCCGGTCGTGATGGCCGGCCAGCCGGCGACCCATGAGAGCCTGGCGCCCCCGCAATCGCGCGTGATTCCGCTGTGGCCCGAGGGCGTGCCGGGCGCGAAGCCAAACGGCGGCGTCGAGCGCCTCGAGGACGGTCGCGTCTACAACGTCCAGTCGCCCACGCTCACTTATTATCCGCCTGCCGATGGCACCAGTGTCGGCACCGCGGTGATTGTGTGTCCCGGCGGCGGCTATGCCCGGCTGGCCATGACCAACGAGGCCGCCGGCGCGGTGCGCGTGCTTCAGCCGCTGGGTGTGGCCACCTTCGTGCTGAAGTACCGGCTCGTCGAGTACGGACACCCGGCGCCGCTGCAGGACATCCTTCGCGCGGTGCGGATGGTCCGATCGCGCGCCGACGAGTTCGGCGTGAAGCCGGATCGCATCGGCATCTTCGGCGCGTCGGCCGGCGGCCACGTCGCGGCCGGCGCCGCCACGATGTTCGATGCGAAGGAAGGGCAGACGGGGGCGGCGATGGACGCCATCAGCGCGCGGCCCGACTTCGTGGCGCTGCTCTATCCCGTCATCACCATGCGCGAGCCGTTTGCGCATGCGGACTCGCGCCGCAACCTGCTCGGCGCCGCGCCGAGCGAAGCCGTGGCGTCACGCATGTCGATGGAGAGCCAGGTGCGCCCCGACATGCCACCGGTGTTCGTCGTGCACACCGCGGAGGACAAGAGCGTGCCGCTCGAGAACAGCGTGCAGTTCGTCGACGCGCTCCGGCGCGCGCGGGTGCCGGTCGAGGCGCACTTCTACGAGCGCGGCGCGCACGGCTTCGGCATGTCGCCGGACCTGGGCACCACGTCTGGCTGGGTGGCGCGATTCACGGAATGGATGAAGGCGCATGGCTGGATCTGAGACGAACGGCGCTGCGTGTGCTGGTCCTGCTGCTTGGTGTGCTGACGGTGACGGTCGGCATCTCCGGCCGCTCGCCGGCAACCGTTCAGAGCACCGCGCCGGTTGCCTGGGCGCGCGGCATCGAGGGACAGCGCAAGGCCGACCTTGGTGACGGCACCTATCTCAATCCGATCCTTGCGGGCGATCACCCCGACCCGTCGATCCTGAAGGACGGCGACACCTACTACATGACGTTCTCGTCCTTCGACGCCTATCCCGGCCTGGTGATCTGGCAGTCGCGCGACCTCGTCAACTGGCAGCCGGTCGGCCCCAGCCTGTTCAAGAACGTCGGCTCGGTGTGGGCGCCGGATCTCGTGAAGCACGGCTCGCGCTACTACATCTACTTCCCGGGCGTTGGGCCGTATCGATCCAACTACGTGATCTGGGCCGACAGCATTCGCGGTCCCTGGAGCGAGCCGATCGATCTGAAGGTGGGGCAGATCGATCCCGGTCACGCCGTCGGCCCCGACGGCCGCCGCTATCTGTTCCTCAGCGCCGGACAAGTGGTGCCGCTGGCCGACGATGGGCTGTCGGTGACGGAAAAGCCGCGCAAGGTCTACGACGGCTGGAAGTTCCCGGACGACTGGGTGGTCGAGGGCTTCGCGCAGGAGGGCCCGAAGATCCTGAAGCGCGGCGACTACTACCACATGGTGCTGGCCGAAGGCGGCACCGCCGGTCCGCCCACCGGGCACATGATCGTCTCGGCGCGCTCGAAGTCGATCGACGGCCCGTGGGAGAACTCGCCCCACAACCCGATCGTCCGCACGCAGTCCGGCGCCGAGCGCTGGTGGTCCAAGGGACACGGCACGCTCGTCGAAGGCCCCGACGGCGGCTGGTTCATGGTCTATCACGCCTACGAGAACGGCTACCTGACGCTCGGCCGTCAGACGATGCTCGAGCCGATCGAGTGGACCGACGATGGCTGGTTCCGGACCGCGGGCAGCGATCCGGCCAAGCCGATCAAGATGCCGGCGCGCTCCGCGGGGCCGCACGGCATGGCCTTCTCGGACGATTTCACCACCGACCGCATGGGCATCCAGTGGAGCTTCTACAAGGGCTCCACCGATGACCGCGCGCGCTATCGCTACGAGAACGGGACGCTGGTGCTGAAGGCGAAAGGCGCCCGCCGGCCGACGCGTCGCCGCTGTGGTTCGTCAACGGCGACCAGGCCTACGAGATCGAAGTCGAGATCGACGCCGATCCCGGCGCCAGCGCGGGCCTGCTGCTCTTCTACAGCAGCCGGCTGTACGCGGGCCTCGGCTTCTCGGCGAAGAACTTCTTCATGCACAGCTATGGCCTGGACCGTCCGCAGGGCAAGCCGCCCGACATCGGCCAGCGGCTCCACATCCGCCTTCGCAACGACCATCACATCGTCACCATGCACTACAGCCCGGATGGCCAGACGTGGCGGAAGTACGACCGTGGGATGGAACTGTCGGGCTATCACCACAACGTGGCGTACGAGTTCCTGAGCTTGCGCCCGGCTCTGTACGCGGCCGGCACCGGCGAGGTGCGCTTCCGCGGGTTCAAGTACCGGGCGCTGCCGTAGGCACTAGGCTTCAGGGTCTAGGCTTAGGCCTCGGGTTCTAGGGTTCTAGGGTTCTAGAGTTCTAGGGTCCCAAGTCCCCAGATCCCCCGATCCCCCGATCCCCAATCCCCCGATCCCCGATCCCCGATCCCCGATCCCCGATCCCTGATCCTGATCCCCGATTTAGGCGCACAATCGGGCGATGCGCCTGATGACCCTGCTCTGCGCGATCTGTACTGCCGTGCTCATCAGTGCGGATTACACCCCTCTGGAAGGACGGGAGGTCACCATGCAGGCTGCTGCTTCTTCCCCGACGATGGCTGTCGGACTTCGATGCGCTGGGCAGGCTGAACGAGGCCTACATCGACGCGGTGCGCCGCGCCGACGCGGTGGGTTTCGAGTCGCTGCTCGCGGCCGATTTCCTGTGCACGATGGCGGATGGCTCGTTCCTGGATCGCGCGCAGTTCCTCACGGCGTCGCAAAGGCGGCAAAGCTGCCATCGCTGCAGGCGCACGACGTCAACATCCGCATCATGGGCGACGTCGCCATCATCCACGCGCAGCACGACGTTCGAGCTTGGGTGATGGCATGCCGAGGACCGGCCGCTATACCGACATCTGGGCAAAGCGGGATGGCCGGTGGCAGGCGGTGGCCGCGCACGTCACCAGAAGACAGTAATCAGGGGTCAGGGATCAGGGATCAGGAGTCAGGGATCAGGAAGCAGGCTCAAGACCTCAAGACCCAAGACTCAAGACTTCCTCGAGCGTCAGCGAAAGTTCTCGACCAGCATCAACTCGTCTACCGACGAGTCGATCCGCGAGAAGAAAACCGTACGGCCGTCCGGGGTCGCGGTCAGCCCGCTGTTGACCGTGCCAAGGTTGGACACGATGGTTGTCGATTGCCCAGTGGAGAAATCGTAGTAACGCAGCCGCGTCTCGCCCACCTGCCGCTCCGCGTAGTAGCCGCCCGATTCTCCCGACACGCGATCGATGTAATAGAGCCCGCCCTCGACGACGTCGAACGCGCCGAGCACCGCCGCGTCCAGCAGCTTGACCGGGGTGCCGCCGGGCAACGGCAGGCGCCACAACGGGCTCGGCCGATCCCCCGCCTCGACGTAGAACAGGCTGCGGCCATCGCGCGACTCCACGGAGATCGATCCGGGACCCGGCGTGACCTGCACGGCCTGGCCGCCGGCCAGCGGCATCTTCCAGATTCGGGCTCTCGCGATTGCTGGCCACGCTGTAATAGAGCCACTGCCCGTCGCGGGAGAACGTCGGAAATGCGGCGTTCGGCGCCTCGCTCGTCAGCACCTGCAGCCGGCCGCCGCCCGCCGGCACCGTCAGGGCGTCGGCCCGCCCGTTCGGATCGCTGTGGAACGCGATCCGCGTGCCGTCCGGCGACCAGCGCGGGAAGCCTGGAGCGCGCGCCAGCGTGGTCAGCTGAATCGCGTTCGATCCATCCGGCGCGGCCGCCCACACCTCGGTACTCACCCGAGCGATTGGACATGAACGCCAACCGGCTGCCGTCGGCGGAGAGGCTGGGCAGGTTCTCGAATCGTGGGGTGGCGATGGCCGCGACCGGAGGCGACAACGCCGGGGCGCCGGCCGCCGGGAGGTCGACCCTCCAGATGTTGCCATCCGAGAAACTCCGCACGTAGACCAACCGCTGCCGCCCGTCCGGCGTGCGAGAGACGATCGGTCCGGTGCCGTCCTGGCCGACAAACGGCAGGCGAGTGGGCGTGCCCCCGCTCGCGGTGTCGAGCCGCCACAGCGCGCCTCTCTCGCTGAACAGGATCTCGCGGCTGTCGGGCATCCAGACCGCCTTGCCCGCCAGCACCGACGGTGTCAGTCGTACTGGTTCACCGTCGGCCATCACCTTTCCAGTCAGAGCGAGGCGGTGGAACTCACCAGTGAACGGCGTGGTGTCGCGGCGGAAGATCAGCGACCGGCCGTCGGGAGAAACCGCCGGGTCCACGTCGGCCATCATGGCCTGTCCCGAGGTTGTCAGGCGCGGGTGCGTCAGCTGGCGCTTCTCTCCTGAATCGAGCGCGATCACGAACACCGCGTCCGGCGTGCCGTCACCGGGGGAGTCGGTGGCCAGCAGGCATGTGGAGTCGGGGCACCAGCTGACCGACTGCGGTCGATATACCGCCGTCGCCGGCGCAATGTCAGCGACCTTGCGCTCTGTCCCGCCAAGCGGGGGAATCGTCCGCAGCTCGCTCGTCAACGAGCCAGGCGCGCGCCGCAGGAACGCAATCAGGCGGCCGTCGGGGGACCAGCTCGGGCTGAAGTCGTTGCCCGGATCGGTAGTCAGGCGGATGTGAGAGCCCGCGCCGACCTGCTGCACGTAGAGATCCGGGTTGTCACGTGTGACGCCGGTCCACGTGAAGACCACATGGTTGCCATCGGGAGACAACGATGGGTAGCGCACGAAGCCCGACAGCGACGTCAACGGCACCGCCTGCGTCGGCTCGCCCGCCAGCGACGCGCGCCACCATCGTGTACCGGCAAAGCCGGCGGCAATCACGACCATCGCCAGCAATGGAACCCAGGCCCATCGCCGCAGCGGGGTTGGTGTGCGAACCGGCACCTGCGCGGGGATCGCGGCGCTCGATTCAATCACCAGGTCCTCGAGCGCCACCTTCAGGTCGGCCATCGTCTGATAGCGGCGCGCGGGATCCTTCCGCAGGCAGCGCAGGATCGACTTCTCGACGTCGGGAGGCAGCGTCGTGACGATGCGGCTTGGCGGCGTCGGCTCCTCGTTGAGGATCTTCGCCAGCACCGAAAGACTGGAGCCGCCGCTGAACGCCGGGCGGCCGGTCACCATCTCGTAGAGCACGGCACCGAAGCTGAAGATGTCGGAGCGGCTATCGAGCTTGCGGCCTTCGGCCTGCTCGGGCGACATGTAGTTCGGTGTGCCGACGGTAATTCCCTGCTCGGTGGCCGCCGCGATCGTCGTCGAGGCCGACGGCTCCACGCTTTCGAGCAGCTTGGCCATGCCGAAGTCGAGAATCTTGACGCTGCCGGTCTCGGTGATCATCACGTTCGCCGGCTTCAGATCGCGATGGATGATGCCGGCTTCGTGCGCTCTCGCCAGCGCGTCGGCGATCTCAATCGCGTAGGTCAGCGCCTGTCGCAGCGGCAAGCCGTGCGCCGGCAGCGCCTCCGCCAGCGTCGTGCCGCCGAGGAGCTCCATCACGATGAAGTCGGTGCCGCCGTCGGACCCGATGTCGTGAATGGTGACGATGTGCGGGTGGTTGAGGGCGCTGGCGGCTTTCGCTTCCTGAACGAAGCGTCGCTTCTTCTCGGGATCGGCAACGCTGTCCGGGGGCAGGATCTTGATCGCCACGGAGCGCCCAAGCTGCGCGTCACGGGCCTTGAACACGATGCCCATGCCGCCTTCGCCGAGCTTCGATTCGATGACGTAGCGCCCGAGCGACTGACCGATCATCAAGCCCCCTGGCGCATCATCTACCTTTTTGGCTCATACCGCACTGCCGACTCCCCGCTTAGGAGGAAACCAGAGGTTTCAGTGCGGACCGTACTCCACAGTGCTTTCTGCTGCATTTCCCGACGCGCGTGTGCCCCTCTGTTTTCACTTCATTTGCCCGTTTTTGCCCATACCTAGAGGCACCGACAGTTCTTCCGCAGATAGCCGCATGTCAGGCCGAAGCAGTGAGTTAGCCTCTAGCGTGGACATGTCGCGCGCAATCCCGATCTTCTGTACACCGGTACTGATCGCATGGGTGTGGACCGTCTGGCTTCGCGGAGGCAAAGAAACCCGTTCAGGATGGCGCCGCAAGGCTGTAGGTATCGCTGCGCTCGGATTGTCCGGCTGCGCGGGCCTCTACTACACGGGTTTGTTGTTATTCCTCTTCGCCGGTCGTGAGGCCTTGCCGGTGCGGGACACGGTTGGACTGGCCGCGGCGTATTTGTGGTTGGCAGGTGCCGTCGGCGCGGTTGTCGGCGTGGGGCCAGGACGCTTGTGGGTTGTTCTCGGATTGCTGATGGTCCCTTTCTTGTGGATACCGACCGTGTTCCTGTGACGGGCGGGCCGAGGTTGGTAGGACCATCTCTAGAGTTGTGAATCGACTTCCACGGAGATGGCCCGAGGGTGTGAATACCCACCACGCCTCGTCTGGTGGGGATGGTTGGTTTGCGGCGCAATACCCGGCATGTCCGCGTCTAGGAATGGTACCTCCCGCCCTTGCGTTTGCTCCTCATTACTCGCTTTTTGCCCATGCCCCGATCGAAGCGCGCTGAAGCTCCGCGAGCCAACCGTTCGCTGGTCCGGACTTGCGCCACCCGCAGCGGCGATCCCGAGGTTGCTGGTGTCATCACAAAACCCGCTCCTTTTCGCGCTGGTCAACCGGTCAATATGTCAGAGGTCAACACGTCAGCCGAATCACACACTCCTCAGTCGTCGGCCGCTGTGGGTTGTGGTATTCATCCTGATCGAGAACGCCAGAACGGGAGGTGTGTGGTGGCCAGTGAGACCCTCACTCGATTCCGGGTCCATGCTGCGAGCGTGCTGCTGACCGCCGGCGGCGCGACGACTATCCTCGCGGCCGACGCCGTCGTCCAGGCGCGCGACGCGCACGGCGTGACGCGGTGACGCCGACGGACCTCGCCTTGCTGTTGCCGGTCGTGGGGGCCATCGCGGTCGCGATCGCCGTGGTGGTCGCCGTCATCCGCACGAGCCGACGGCGGTCGGGCGCGCTGGGCGCGGGCGATGCGGGCTCGGGTGGCGCGGGGTACCTGTTCGTCGACGGCGACGGCGCGGCCGGCAGTGGCCACAGCCACGGCCACGGGGAGGCCTGCGACGGGCACGACGGCGACGGCGGCGACGGCGGCAGCGACTGAAACAAAAAGCGAGGACGGTAGCCCAGCTACCGTCGCTGCCGCCACCGACCTCGACTTGAAACGGATCGGCTTCATCACGCCCGACGTGGAGGAACATTGACCCGGTGGCAGTGGGTGGCGTTGCTGGTGCTGCTGTACGGGGTGCCGATCGTCGTGTTTGGCCGCTCCCGGAGAGAACATGGCGGTCGCAATGCTGATCGGCGCCGCGCTCGGGGGCCTCGTGCGCTTCTACCGCGGCCGCCACGACAGGAAGGGCACCCCATGAGCAAACGCCAGCCGATCGCCACCGTCGCGGTGTGCGCCGCCACAGCCGCCGCCCGCGCTGGACATACACCAGCCGCGGGCGTGAGGAACTTACGGAATTATTAGGTTGGACGGTCTGGTGTCTCTGAGGCGCGCGGGCCGCTGCACTTCGTGGGGGCGCTGGTGGCAGGCGTCCCCGGCGGCTTACCGTGGGCCGTCGCTGGCGCTCTCATCACCGCCGCGCTTGCGGCATCGCTGCTGCCGGCTCGACGGGCGACGAGGGTGGCTCCGATGGAAGTGATGCGAAGCGAATAGCGCGGATTCTTCGATTAGAGCAGAGCTGGCCGTTGAATTTCACCTAAGAGCGTCGATAAGGTCGCGCCGGATCACACAGGCGTGGCACGTCGATTGGATGTTTAACGGGCATGACGAGAACCATGCTTGCGCTGGCCATCTCGACCACTGTCGCGTGCGGGCTCGATGCCTCAGCTCAGCGCACCTCGCGCTCCAGGACGCTCCAGGTGCAGGTGACCGCCTACTGCGATCAGGGCGAGACCGCCTCGGGCGTGCAGACCAGGCGTGGCATCGTAGCTGCCGATCCGGGCGTGCTGCCGCTCGGCAGCCGCATTCGCGTCGAGGGGCTCGCAGCCCACAATGGCACCTACGACGTGGAGGACACGGGGCGCGCGGTGAAGGGACGTATCATCGACATCTTCATGCGCGACTGTGCCGCGGCGAAGCGATTCGGCCGCCAGACCGCTCGCGTGCAGGTGTTGAGCGTTGGCGACGACTCGCGTTGAGCCCAAGGGGCATCGCGTGCGCTGCCGTCCACGCGGCGGACGCCAAGCAGATCGAATACCGCGGGTTGCGGAAACGGGCGGCGTGTAGGTGAGCAGTCCGGGCGAGCCTCCGGTCTCCGACTTCCGACTCCCGACTCACGTCTCAAGCCCTCAAGACCCAAGACCCAAGACCCAAGACCTAAGACCCCGGTTCCACCCGATACGGCACAATAGCCCGGAAGTGACTGCAGCTCGAGCGAGGCGTCTTGCCTGAACCCCTCTCGATGGGCCTGGTCTGGCTGACGCTGGACCTTGCCGGCACGGCCGTGTTCGCCATCAGCGGCGCCGCGGTCGGCGTGAAGCATCGTCTCGATGTGTTCGGGCTCTCGGTGCTCGCCTTCGTCGCGGGCAATGCCGGCGGGATGATCCGCGACGTGCTGCTCGGCGCAACCCCTCCGGCTGCGCTCAGTGGATGGCATCACGTGACCGTGTCGCTGGTTGCGGCGTTGCTGACGTTTGTGTGGCACCCGCGGATCGAACGGCTGCGCACGCCGATTCTCCTGTTCGATGCCGCTGGACTCGGGTTGTTTGCGGTGTCTGGAACACAGAAGGCGCTCGCCTACGGACTCGATCCGCTCGTCGCGGCGATACTCGGCATGCTCAGCGGAATCGGGGGCGGCGTGCTTCGTGATCTGCTCGTCAACGAGATTCCCACCGTGCTCCGCCGCGGCGAGCTCTACGCCGTGGCCGCGTTTGCCGGAGCAGCCGTGGTCGTCGCGGGGCACTGGCTTCAGCTTCCGTCGTCCGTGCCGACGATGATCGGGGGCGCGGTATTGTGCTTTGGTCTTCGGCTCGTGTCGATCCGGCGCGGCTGGTCACTTCCCACGGCCGAAGACATCGAGTGGCCTCCCCAGAAGCAACGATGATCTCGAGTCACCCACCCAGGTTCAGGAGACGACGATGAAGATTCGCGGAGAGTTCGACGTGAAGATGACCCCGCTGCCCGCCGAAGAGGCCGCGGGCCCGATGGGGCGGTTCCTGCTGGACAAGCAGTATCGCGGCGACCTGACCGGAGCGAGCCGTGGGCAGATGGTCGCGTTCCGCTCGGCCACGGACGGATCCGCCGGTTACGTGGCGATGGAGCAGGTGACCGGGACGCTCGCCGGCCGCGCCGGCACGTTCGTGCTGCAGCACAGCAGCCTGATGACGCGCGGCGTGCCGACGCAGAGCATCACCGTGGTCCCCGACTCCGGCACGGGCGAGCTGGCCGGGCTCTCCGGCTCGATGACCATCGACGTCGTCGACAAGAAGCACTTCTACGAGTTCACGTACGAGATCGCGAACGCGTAAGGCAAAAGGCAGAAGGCAGAAGGCAGAAACCGGCAACCGGCAGACGGCAGACCGGCAGACGGCAGAACGCACAAGCAGAAGGCACGAGGCAGAAGGCACAAGGCAAGAACACCGGCAGACGGCAACCGGCAACCGGCAGAACGCACAAGGCAGAACCCGGAGTGACTGCACGCCGCCGGCTACGCTATCGAGCTGAATCGGTACCGGGCACGCGCAGAACCTGCCCCGGCTGAACGCGCGTGATCGCCGCCAAGACCTCCGGCACGAGCGGAATCAGGTCTTCAAGCGCGTTGCTGGGCGCAAAAACAACAATCACACCCAGCCGACGGCTCGTCAGCTTCTGCTGGTGTTCGAGGTTGCGGTCGCCGGTGACGAAGACGTTGAAGCCGGCGGCCTCGGCTGCTGCGAGCAGCACGCCGTTATTGAACCCCGCCCACGTCTGCTGCTGAACCGTCCTGACCTCGTGCCCGATCAGGTGCCGCGTGAGCTGCCGCGGCAGCTGTTCATCGAGAAGAACGCGCACCGGCGCTCACAGCCTCGTGGGCCGCTTCCAGTGCGGCAACCGCCTGGTCCCTGGAGACGGACGGGAAAGCGTCGAGAAACTCGTCGAGACTGTGGTTGCGCTCAAGGTAGTCGATCAGGTTCCGGAACGGCACGCGCGTGCCGACGAACACCGGAGTGCCTCCCAGAATCTCTGGGTCGCTGTGAATTACTGGGACTGTAGTGGCCATGCCGAGCCTCTGTTGGGCATTCTAGCGCGGGCGGCAACGGCAGACAGTAGAACCCTAGAACCCCAGAACCCTCGAACCCTGATCCCCGACCCCTGACCCCTGATCCCTGCCCTATCTGTTGACTTTCAACAGGAACGTGGGCAGACTCCTGTTGTAAATCAACAGGAGCACCCGTGAGCCCCAGCCAGGAAGTTCCCTACGGCACGCTCGACCTGATGGTCCTCAAGACCCTCGATGGCCTCGGGCCGTTGCATGGTTACGGCATCGCGCGACGCATCGAGCAGGTCACCAGCGGCGGCCTGGAGTTGAACCAGGGCACCATCTATCCGGCCTTGCTGCGGTTGGAGCAGAAGGGCTGGATCAGGAGCACCTGGGGGACCAGCGAGAACAACCGTCGCGCGCGGTTCTACAACATCACCGCCGCGGGCCGGCGTCAGCTCAACGCCGAAGCGGACTTGTGGACCCGCACCGTGGCCATGATGTCGCGCCTCCTGGAGCAGGACTGATGGCGACCGTGCTGTCCGTGGCCATGTAAGCAGAGGAGGTCAACGTGCGCACAGTGCGAGTCTGGCTCTCGCGATTGCTGGATGTCTTCAACGGCGGGCAACGCGATCGCCTTGTCAGAGAGGAGATGCAGCAGCACCTCGACCTGCTGGCCGAGGAGCACATGCGCCGAGGATTGTCGCGCGCCGACGCCAAACTGGCTGCGCGCAAGTCCTTCGGCGGAGTCGATCAGGTGCTGGCCAGTTACCGAGATCAGCGCGGCTGGCCGTGGTTGAGCGGCGTGGTGCAGGACGCGAGCTTCGCCAGGCGTCAGCTCTGGCGCGATCGCGGATTCACGGCCTCCGCGGTGATCGTCCTCGGGCTCGGCCTCGGCGTCAGCCACCTGTTCTTCAGCCTCACCTACGCTCACACCATGCGCGGCCTGCCGATACCGTCGGTTGACCGCGTGCTCTATGTCTCGACCGCGAGCCAGCAGGGGCAGGAGCAGGGTCTCTCGTATCAGGAGTTCACCGACCTGCGACAGGCGCAGCGGACCTTCGTGGACCTTGCGGCGTTCGTCAACGCGCCAGTCACACTCGGCGCGGAGGGCGAGGTGCCCGACCGTGTTGACGCCGCCTACACCACGGGCAGCGGCTTCAGTCTTTCGGGTGTGAGCGCGGTGCACGGCCGGTTGTTCACATCCGAGGACGAGCGCCCCGGTGCCGCGCCGGTGATGGTGCTCACCGAACGTGTGTGGGGCAATCGCTATGGCCGCCACCCCGACGTGCTCGGCCGCATCGCGCTGGTCGGCGGCACGCCCGTCACCATCGTCGGCGTGGTGTCGGACGCGTCGGGAATGCCGAGCCCGGCCGCTGTATTCCTGCCGCTGATTCAACAGCCAGGCATTGCCGACGCGCCACGCGACAGCCGCGGCCTGCGCGTGTTTGGCCGCCTGAAAGACGAGGTGCGAGTGGCCGATGCAGCCAGCAGACGCTAGTGGCCGTCGGGACGCAGTGGGAGAGCGCGTTTCCGCAGAGCAATCGCGGCATTCGGCTGGTGGCGGTGCCGATCGAAGAGCGGTATGGCGCTCCCTTCTCAGGATGGCTGCCATTCCTGCTGGCGGGGCTGATCGTCGTCGCCGTGGCCAGTGCCAACGTCGGGAACCTGATGCTCACGCGCGGGGCGCAGCGGGCACGGGAACTCGCCATTCGCACCGCGCTTGGCGCGAGCCGCGGTCGCGTGGTCCGCCAGCTGCTGATCGAGAGCGCGCTGATTGGCGGTGCCGCCTGCGCCCTTGGCTTCGTGATCTCGCGCGCCGGTGTTCTGGCGAACCGGAACGGCATTCCGGAGAATCTCTTGCCGTATTGGATCAACTACTCCGTGGACGCGGTCACTCTCCTGGCGCTGCCGGCCATTGCCCTGGTCACGGCGGCGGTGTTCGCGATCGTGCCGGCCTTCGCCGTGTCCCGTACGGATGTCGTGTCGGTGCTGAAGGATGGCGGTCGCGCGGACACCGGCCGCCGCGGTAGCGGGTGGGCGGCGACGACGTTCCTGGCTGTCGAGCTCGCGCTGGCGATCATGATGCTGGCGCAGATTGGCGCGCCGACCATCAGCTCATTCAGCAACGACGTCCCGACGGATCGCCTGCTCGAAGACCGGCGTGTCTTCACCGGCGCACTGACGATGGCACCGGGTGCTGCTGCCGACCTCGACGCCCGTCGTGCGTTCTATGACGCCGTGGTGGACCGGATGACGACCCTGCCAGGGGTGACGGCGGTGTCACTCGCCAGCCACCTGCCGCTCGGCGGTGCCGCGAGTCGCCGCCTTCATCTGGCCGACCATCCACTGGGCAGCGGCGACGCCGCTCCGATCGTCGCGTCGGTAGACGTCGACCCTGGCTACTTCGACGCGATGAATCTCCCGCTCACGCGCGGCCGGTCGTTCCGAGCAGACGAAGCGCGCGCGGAGCCCGGACCGGTGGTCGTCAACGAGCGGCTGGCGACTCTGCACTTCCCAGGGGTCGATCCGATCGGCAAGCGGATCGCCGTGGTGCCGGAGTCGGCGTCAGGAGCACCAACGGAGTGGCGCACCATCGTCGGCGTGGTGGCCGACATGCGGCAGCGCGCGGTCCCCGACGTCCAGCCGATTGCCTATCTGCCGCTCTCCGCGGCGCCGCCTGCGTCGGTCTGGCTGCTGGTGCGCTCGTCAACGGACGCGGCAACACTTGCGGCTCCGGTCCGCGAAGCGCTCCGGCAGCTGGACCCGGGCGTGCCGCTCTCGAACCCGCGCACGCTCGAAAGGGCGACGCGCGACCTGACCTGGGCGAATCGCGTCAGCGCCAGGTTTGCTTCGATCGTCTGCATCGCGACGTTCGTGCTGGCCACGGTGGGGCTGTATGCGGTGGTCGCGCACCGCGCGGCGCAGCGCCGGCGCGAGTTCGGCTTGCGGGTCGTGCTCGGGGCGCGGACGCCCGCGCTGATCCGCCTGGTGACCGGGAACGTGCGGGCGGCAGTGTGGATTGGCCTGGTGCTTGGCCTGGCCGGCGCCATGGCCTGGGACCGCGCGTTCTCGCCCGCGCGCCAGACGTTGCGAGTGGCCGATCCCCTGGTGCTGGCCGTGGCCGTCGGAGCGTTGGCGCTGGCCGTCGGCCTTGGCTGCGCTCTGCCGATCCGGCGAGCGGTGGGAGTGTCGCCCGCGGACGTGTTGCGGGAGGAGTGAGGCGCTGCTCGCATGCCTGGGATTCAGCCGACGCGCATGCAAGGGCCGCGGAAACGCCGACGTGACCGCGGCGCGAGACCGTGATGCCGCCGCAACCCGTGGCGGTTATACTTCCGCCGCACCCACGATTTCGCACCTCGAGCCCAAGTCCCAAGCCCCAAGCCCCAAGCCTCGAGCCCAGCCCCAAGCCTTCAGGAGCCCCCCATGTCCCAGCCGCCGATGCCCTCTCCGGAACTGGTGTTCGACACCATCTGGGCGTACCAGCGCTCCGCCGCCCTGAAGACGGCCATTGATCTGAACTTGTTCACCGCCATCGATGAAGGCGCGGACACGACGCCTGCGGCGGCAGCGAGCTGCGGGGCTTCCGAACGCGGCATCCGCATCCTCTGCGACTACCTGACGACGATCGGGCTGCTCGCAAAGACAGATGGCCGGTATCAGTTGCCGCCGAATACGGCGATGTTCCTGAGTCAGAAGTCGCCCGCCTATCTGGGCTCGATTGCGAACTTCCTGATGATGCCGGGCCTGAAGACCAACTTCGACAACCTGACGGAGACCGTCCGCAGCGGGCACGTCGCGGAATCTGGAAACACCGTCGCGCCGGAGAATCCCATCTGGGTCGAGTTCGCGCGGGCCATGGTGCCGATGATGATGCCGGCCGCGGCCGGCATCGCCGACATTCTCGGCATCGCGTCGGCCGGCCCGACGCGCGTGCTGGATATCGCCGCGGGGCACGGCATGTTCGGGATCACGCTCGCGCAGCGCAACCCGCAGGTCGAGGTCACGGCGGTGGACTGGGCGCCGGTCCTCGGAGTCGCCCAGGAGCACGCGCGCGCGGCTGGCGTGGACGGCCGCCTGCACACGCACCCGGGCGATGCGTTCGCCGTGGAGTTCGGCACCGGCTTCGACATCGCGCTCGTCACCAACTTCCTGCACCACTTCGATCACGCCACCTGCACGGCGTTCCTGAAGAAGGTCCGCGCGGCGCTGAAGCCCGGAGGACGCGTCGTCGTCCTCGAGATGGTGCCGAACGCCGATCGCGTCACCCCGCCGCTCGCCCGCCGGCTTCAGCCTGACGATGCTGGCGGGAACGCCGGCTGGTGATGCCTACACGCTGGACGAGCTGCGCGATCAACTCCAGGGCGCGGGCTTCAGCGGGGTCACGGCGCACTCGCTGCCGACGCCGGAGACGGTGATCGTGGCGAAGGCGGAGTAGCGGCGAGGCGTACGGTTCGCTGGGGACGATCCTCGAGGCCAGGAGACGACACGATGAGGTAGGGCGCGATGCCGAGCGCGGCGTCGTCGGGGGTGCGATCAGCTCTGCTATGGGTGCGCTCGGTCAGCCTCGCGAACCCCGTGGAGAACCACCGGCCCTATAATCAGCCCGGCCCAACGTGTCGCTCCAACCGGGCGCCAACTCGGCCCGTACCGAGATTCAGTGGCTGATCGGCCGCGGTGGCATGGGTGAGGTGTATCGCGCGACCGACACGCGACTGCACCGGCCGGTCGCGATCAAAGTACTGCCCGAAGAGCTGACTTCTTCGGCCGCCGCGATGGAGCGGTTGCAGCGCGAAGCGCAGACCGCATCGATCCTGAACCATCCGAACATCTGCACCATTTACGACGTCGGCGTCACGAAACGGGCTTCATCGCAATGGAGTTGCTCGAGGGTGAATCGCTGCAGCATCGATTGCACGTGGAGCACTCGACGAGCCACTCCCTGCTCGACATCGCGATCGCGACCGCCGACGGGCTCGATGCCGCACACGGCCACGGGCTTCATTCATCGCGACATCAAGCCGGGCAATATTTTTCTCACGCCGCACGGCCCCAAGCTCCTCGATTTCGGCCTCGTAAGGCAGAAGCCGGAGCACTGAAGGTGCCTGGTCGAACGACCCGACCAGGCCGCCTGAAGTCGCTGCTGACCGAAGCTGGAGTGACCGTCGGCAGGGTCGCCTATATGTCCCCCGAACAGCTGACGCGGCAAAGAGCGTTGACGCTCGAACCGACGTCTTCTGCTTCGGCCTCGTTCTCTATGAAATGGCAACTGGGCGCCCGGCTTTTTCCGGAGCGACGAGTGCGGCAATCGAGTGGAGCGATTCTCTACGAACAGCCCATTCCACCGATCGAAATCGCTCACACCATCCCCACACGGCTCAACGACATCATCCTGAAAGCGATCGAAAAGGATCGCGAGGACCGATCAGACAGCTGCGATCTGCGCACGGACCTCAGGCGGCTGCGGCGGGAGCTCGACTCACACCCGTCGCATTCGACGTCGACGCTGGCGGGCGCGAGGCATGTAAGCGACATCAGCAGTTGGCGCACGTCTCGGCAGGATTCTCGCCCAGGTCGATCGATCGAGACGCTATCCACTTCGGGTCGCTGCGCTACAACCTTGTTGGTCATCGCTGCAGTCGCGGGACTCGACGCTCTACATGCGGCCGCGGGCGACAGCCCGCGAAGGCCCTCGCGCCCATCTCGATGGCGAACGTCCAGGTGTCCAGACTGACCCGCACCGGGGATGCGTTGAGGCCGGCAATTGCGCCGGATGGGAACTACCTGGCCTACGTGCGGCGGCAGAAGGGGTCTGGACAGTTAGCACGTGCGTCAGACCGCGACCGCGGCAACCGCCGAGATCGTGAAGGCGGAGCCGGAAGTGAGCCTGTGGGGGGCCACCGTGTCGCGAGACAGCGGCTTTGTGGACTACGTTCGGCGCCGGCAAGGGCAGCTGTTCGAACTGTGGCGCGTCCCCTTTCTTGGTGGCGCGTCGCGACGGCTCCTCGATCGTGTGAACAGCCCGATCGGGTGGTCTCCCGATGGGCGGCGGTTCGCGTTCGTTCGTGCGGAAGCGCCGGGAACGACCTTCGTGGTGATCGCCAATGCGGATGGGAGCGGCGAGCGCGTGCTGGCGGAGAGACAGCGTCCGGCGCAGTTTGTCTCACTGATGATTGCCGCTCGACCCAGCATTGCGCCGACGTGGTCGCCGGATGGCCGGTGGTTGGCAATCGCTGGTGCCGGCGCGGGCACGGACCCCGACGGCGGGGATGTCGCTTTCATTGACGTCGAAAGCGGCGAACTGCGGACAATCGCGCTGCCAACCAGCGCCGTTCGTGGATTGGTCTGGTTCGACGACAGCACCCTCCTGCTCAATGCCGCCGTAAGCGAGGGCTCACTGCAGTTGCACCAACTCGCCTATCCCAGCGGCCAACTGAGCCCCCTCACTCGCGAGGTCAACGATTACGACGGCATCAGCCTCGCGGGTGATAGGCAGACGCTGGTCGGCTCACGCCGCGAGCGGCAAACCGACCTGGCAATCCTCGATGCGACCGGACGCCCGGTGACCGCAGGGCCAAACATCAGCGCTGGCTCGCCGACGACCGTCAACTGGGCTGGCGACCGCGTGCTCTATTCCACCTGGGCGTGGACACCAGGCAGTCAACCGCAAGAGTTGTTCGAGAATGCCGAGGACCCGACGGCGTCGCCCGACGGTCGCACCCTTGTGTTCACCAGAGGGAATGCCTTGTGGAAAGCCGATCGCGACGGCAGCCGACCGACGCTGCTCGTAACCGGCGAGGCGTGGAATCCAGTGGTCACGCCGGACAACCGTTTCGTCATCTTCGTTTCGTCGCGCACCGGTCAGCAATCGTTGTGGATGATTTCGATCGATGGCGGCGACGCGAAGCAACTCGTCAACCAGTTCGTCGCCGCGCCTGGCGCAGATGTCTCACAGGATGGAAAGTCCATCCTGTTTCCGACCCGAGACGAAGGGCGCAAGCTGGCCATGGTGGTCACCTGTCGCCTTGCGGATTGCCGGCCCCGAGAGGTTCTGAGTGGCATCGCATCCACACGGTTCCGCTGGACCCCAAGCGGCCGCGCCATTGCGTTCATCGAGAGTGACGCGCGAACGAACATCTGGACCGTGCCGATTTCTGGCGGTACACCTGTGCAACTCACGCACTTCGACGACCGGGTGATTGTCGACTTCGATTGGTCACCAGATGGGAAACAGTTGGTCGTAGCGAGGAGTCTGGAGACGAATGACATCGTGGTGTTGAAGGGGTTGAGGCGGGAGTAATGCCGCCCGTTCCTAGCCTACGGCGCGTAAGCGCCGCCTCTCTCCCTACCGCGCGAAGCGCGGCCTCTGTTCCCTAGTCCGTCGGCGCAATCAGACAAAGCGCTTCGGGCCCCGCACCCTTCACCGCCGCGCGAGGAATGCTGCGGTCGAAGGTGACCAGGCATCCCTCCCGCGCGGTCGCCAGGCCGAGCAGGTAGATGTCGGTCAACTGACGATGGCCGGTGGCCAGGGTGAGATCGAACAGACGTTCGTCGGTGAGCGAGAGGGCGTCCCGCCAGAACGCGTGGCGCCCGGTGCCGAGGAAGGTCTTCAGCAGCGTCAGCGCCGCGTCGGCGCGTAACCCGTCGAGGCCGTACGCGGGGTTCGACACAATCCGCACGAACCCGTTCTCGGTGATCGGGCAGGTCGCCCAGCCCTGCTCCCGATGATCCGCGAACCAGTCGTGGGCCACCTCGTGGTGCACGTGATCGGGATCGAACAGCGCGACCAGCACGTTGACGTCGAGCAGGCCCACACGCGGCGCGCCCGTCACCGGGTCAGCCCCCGCAGGGCCAAGTGGGTTGGGCAAGCCACCTGAGGGGTCACGCCTCGTCGCGGAGCGCGTTGACCAGCTTCATGGTCGGCTTCGGCGCGCCCTCGCGCCGTTGCGGCAGCAGCGGCACGCCGTTGCGCGTGCGATCGGCGACCGCCGGAGCCTCGAGCCCCTTGCGGGCGAGCGCCGAGATGAGGGCTCCCAGCGTCTCCCCCCGCAGCTCCGACAACTCCCTCGCCGCCTGCAGCACATCGTCGGCGATGTCGATGGTGGTGCGCATGGAGCCGAGCATCACGCATCACGCATCAGATGTCAAGATTCGTGAGGCTCCCATCCCCCGCTGAGGCCTCGCGGATAGCCACTTAGGTCCGATAGCCAGCAGTCGCGTTCGCGCGTAGCCTCCCCGGTTGGACGAGCCCACGCGGTTCTGTGGGTAACAGAGATGCGAAGGAGTGAGGCATGGCAGCAAAGGCAAAGTCTGGAAAGCCGAACATTCTCGTGATCTTCGGCGACGACATCGGCATGTGGAATCTCGGCGCCTACACCCACGGCATGATGGGCAAGACGCCGAACATCGATCGCATCGCCCACGAGGGCATGCTCTTCACCGATCACTACGGCCAGCCGAGCTGCACGGCGGGTCGTGCCGCGTTCATCATGGGGCAGGCGCCGGTCAGAACCGGGATGACGACGATCGGCATTCCAGGATCCAAGCGCGGCATCCAGAAAGAGGATCCGACGCTGGCGGAAGTCCTCAAGTCACAGGGCTACGCCACCGGCCAGTTCGGCAAGAACCACCTCGGCGACCGCAACGAGTTCCTGCCGACGATGCACGGGTTCGACGAGTGGTTCGGGAATCTGTATCACCTGAACGCGGAAGAAGAGCCTGAAGAGCTCGACTATCCCGGTCAGAAGAACCCCGAGTACCTGAAGAAGTTCGGACCACGCGGCGTGCTCCACGCGTGGGTCACCGACAAGGACGACCCCAGCGAGGATCCCACCTTCGGCCGCGTCGGCAAGCAGAAGATCGAGAACACCGGCATGCTCACCCGCAAGCGGATGGAGACCTTCGACAGCGAAGTGCTCGGCCACACGCTCACCTGGCTGGACAAGGTCGGCAAGGACGACAAGCCGTTCTTCTGCTGGTTCAACACCACGGCCATCCACATCTGGTCGCATCCGGCGCCGAAGTATGTGCAGATGGCGGTCGACGAGGGACGTGCCGAAGAAGACGTGGTCCGCGCCAGGATGATCGAGCACGACGAGCACGTCGGCGCGCTCCTCAAGAAGCTCGAGGATCTCGGTATCGCCGACAACACCATCGTCGTCTACACGACCGACAACGGCAACGAGCTGATGATGTGGCCGGATGGCGGCTATGCGCCGTTCCGAGGCGAGAAAGGCACGACCTGGGAGGGCGGCGTGCGGGTGCCGCTGTTCATTCGCTGGCCCGGGATGATCGCCCCACACTCCACCTCCAACGCCATCCAGAGCCACGAGGATCTGTACGTGACCCTCGCGGCGGCGGCGGGACTGCCGAAGATCGCGGAGCAGCTGCTCGAGGGATACGAGATGAACGGCACCACCTACAAGGTGCATCTCGATGGCTACAACCATCTCGATCACTGGGCCGGCAAGTCACCCAAGGGCGAACGCCGCGAGTTCTACTACTACGACGAGACGGACCTGATGGCGGTGCGCATCGACGCCTGGAAGATGCACATCGGCGTGAAGCCCAAGGGAAGCTGGTGGAACGAGAAGACCTATCCCAGCGTGCCGTACATCTTCAACCTGCTGATGGATCCCATGGAGAAGATGGATCCCGAATCCGACGAATGGGGCTACGTCGGCCGGAAGTTCGTCGGACAAAAGCTGTGGGCGCCGACCGCGGCCAGTCCCTTCCTGACCAAGCACCTGATGAGCATGAAGGCGTTCCCGCCCAGGCAGGGTGCGGACACGCTCAGCGTTCACAAGGCGATCGAAGAGGCCATGGCCAAACTGGATCGAGCAAAGACGACGAACAACTAAGGACGATGCGAGGCGACTGCACGCCAATCGGCCTGACGATAATGCCCGTGTGGTGATTGGCTCGCGCTCGTCGGCGCTCGGCCGGGGACTGGGAACGCTGGCTTTGTGCCTCGCGTTCTCAGCTCCGGCGCGTGCGCAATCGCCTACTCGGTGAGCGACACGGCCGATCGACCGGGCTTTGCCGACAGCTCCCATTGTGCTCGGCCGCGGGCAGCTGCAGATTGAATCCGGCCTGGCGTGGGAGCGCGAGGGCGACGGCATGGATCCGACCAAGACCATCACCTGGCCGCAGCTGGAACTGCACGCCGGCGTGGCTCCGCGCCTGGAGCTCTCGGTGGCATGGGATGGTCTCGTGTCCACGCCGCAACCCGTCTGCGGCGCAGCCGAAGCGCGCACCACCGGCTACGCCGACGTCCGACTCGGCGCGAAGGTCGGCGTCGTGAACCGTCCCCGTGCCGATGTCGCCGTGATCGGCTACGTGGAGCTGCCGTGTGGGGAGCAGTGCGGTGTCGTCCGGATACGCCGACCCGCTGGTCCGCTTCGCCTGGAATCTCGCGCTCAGCAATCGCGTAGGACTGTCGGGGACGGTGGACCTGGGCGCCGAGCAGCGAGGCCGACGATCGTGTCCGGCCAAAACCGGCGGCGAGCGCCGCGCTTGGGACAACCGTCCTGAGATCCCTCAATGGCTTCGCCGGAATCATTGCCGAGTCACCGTCTGCTGGTTCGACGCCCAACGTCTGGTCGGTCGAGGCGGGCCTGATGCTGCCGGTTAGCCACCACACCCAGCTCGACGTCTCGGTCAGCCGGCGGGTCGCGGGTGGCCCCGACTACTGGTTCGTGGGCGCGGGGGTGGTCTACCGTCTCCACTAGGCCGGGGCGGTCGCGCATGCCGCCGGCTGCGACGCTACCGCCGGGGTGGCGC
Organism: uncultured Acidobacteriota bacterium; assembly: GCA_963723005.1. Taxonomy (GTDB): domain Bacteria; phylum Acidobacteriota; class Vicinamibacteria; order Vicinamibacterales; family UBA2999; genus VFZN01. The sequence goes on from CAVRPA010000004.1 coordinate 88,589, forward strand.
CGCGCGGCTCGTCGGCCGAGCTAATGCTCGCGCCATCAAGCACTTGACGGCCGCCTCCCTTGGGAATACCGTGCGCATATCCGCAGGTGGGCGGCAACTGCAGTTGTCGGTATCCACCTGAACAATAGCGTCGGGACGCGCGGTAGCTACCGTGCGGCGAGGATCCGTATGCGTCGAGTGGTGCCGGTCGTTTTACTCGCGGTCATCACGGCTGCCGTGGCCATCACGCACGGCGAGCAGGCCTCCGCTCGCGCATCGTCGGCGCAGCAAGCCGCCTCCGCTCGGCGTCCGCGCAACGGCGGCTCGCCAGCCGCTCCGCATCGCAGTCTCCCGCCAAGCCCGCGCCTGCCGCCACCGTCAGCACCGCCAAGCCGGCCCCCGCCGTTTCGCACGCGGCCGCGGCGATGTCCGCATCGGCGCAGAACGAACTGGTCGGGAAGTACTGCACCACCTGCCACTCCGCCCGCGCCAAGGCCGGCGGCCTCGTGCTCGCCGACTTCGACGCCGCCAAGATCACCGAGAACGGCGAGCTCACCGAGAAGATCATCCGCAAGCTTCGCGCCCGCATGATGCCGCCCGTCCGGCGCGCCGCGCCCGGACGATGCGACGGTGATGGCGATGGTGAACACGCTGGAGTCGTCGATGGACAAGCTCGCCGCTGCGACGCCGCGTCCAGGATGGCGCCCGTTCCAGCGGCTGAATCGCGCGGAGTACGCGTCCGCCGTCGAGGACCTGCTCGGTCTCGACGTGGACGTCGCCGCGTGGCTGCCGCCCGACACCATCAGCGGCGGCTTCGACAACGTCTCCGACGTCCAGAGCTTCTCGCCGCAGTTGATGCAGGGTTACCTGCGCGCGGCCAGCCAGATCAGCCGCCTGGCCGTCGGCGATCGCACCGCCAGCCCCACTTCCGCCACCTTCAAGATCGAGCACAGCCGCAACCAGATGGTCCGCGCCGCCGGCGCGCCCATCGGCACCCGCGGCGGCATCTCCATCGTCCACGTGTTCCCCGCGGACGGCGAGTACGTGATCAAGTCCTCGATGATCTACGCCGCGCTCGGCGGGCTGTTCGGCCGCCAGCCGCTCCTGTCCATGGGCTTCACCGAGCAGCTGGACGTCTCGATCAACGGCCAGCGCGTCGCGCTCCTCGACATCAGCCCGACGATGACCGAGACCGACTTCGGGCAGAACAAAGGGCAGAACGGGATGGAGGTGCGGACGCCGTCCATCCACATCAAGGCCGGCCCGCAGCGCATCTCCGCCGCGTTCATCCAGCGCCTCGAAGGTCCCGCGGACGACCTGCTCGCGCCGATCGAGAACACCGCCGAGGGCGGCGACGGCTACGGCACCATCACCCTCCCGCACATGCGCGACCTCACCATCGTCGGACCGAATTCGGTGACCGGCGTGTCGGAGACGGTGAGCCGCAAGAAGATCTTCACCTGCCGTCCGACCAACGCCGCGGAAGAAGAAGCCTGCGCGGCGAAGATCCTGCGCGACCTGACGGCGCGCGCGTATCGCGGCAAGGGCGGCGCCACCGGCCTGCAGGACGCGATGAAGTTCTACGAAGAGGGCAGGAAGACCAGCGATTTCGAAGGCGGCATCCGCCTCGCGCTGCAGTCCATCCTCGTCAGCCCGCGCTTCGTGTTCCGCATGGAAGGCGGTCCCGCGTCGGAGTCGGCAACCGGCGTCTATCGCCTGGCCGACCTCGACCTCGCGTCGCGCCTGTCGTTCTTCGTCTGGGGCACCGGGCCGGATCAGGAGCTGATCAAGGCCGCGGAGCTGGGACAGCTCACCACACGCGCCGGCATCGAGAAGCAGACGCGCCGGCTGCTGGCCGACAAGAAATCAGAAGCGCTGTCCACGCGCTTTGCCGCGCAGTGGCTGCGGCTGCAGGACCTCGAGACGCTGTATCCGGAGTTCACCGAGTATCCGCTCTTCGACGAGACGCTCCGCGACGCGATGCGCCGCGAAACCGAGCTCTTCTTCGACAGCATCGTCCGCGAGGATCGCAACGTCCTGGACCTGCTGAACGCGGACTACACCTTCGTCAACGAGCGCCTGGCGCGCCACTACGGCATCACCGGCGTCAACGGCGACGCCTTCCGCCGCGTCACCCTGCCGGCGTATCGCCGCGGCCTGCTGGGGCAGAGCAGCATCCTCACGCTCACCTCGGTCGCCAACCGCACCTCGCCGGTGCTGCGCGGCAAGTGGGTGATGGAAGTGCTGCTCGGCACGCCGCCACCGCCGCCGCCGCCGAACATCCCGGCGCTGGACGAATCGGTCACCTCGTCTTCGGCCGGCAAGCTCCTCTCGACGCGTCAGCGCATGGAGCAGCACCGCAACAACCCGTCGTGCAACTCGTGCCACCGCGTGATCGATCCGCTGGGCCTGGCGCTCGACAACTTCGACGTCACCGGCGCCTGGCGCACCAAGGACAACGAAGTGCCGGTGGACGTCGTCGGCGACCTCTACGACGGCACCAGGATGGACGGCCCCATCGGCCTCCGCGACGCGCTGATGAAGCACCAGGACATGGTGCTCCGCAACTTCACCGAGATGCTGCTGACCTACGCCGTCGGCCGGCGCCTCGAATACCAGGACATGCCGGCGGTGCGATCGATCGTCAACGCCGCCGCCGCGAAGGACAACCACCTCTCGGCGTTCGTCATCGGCGTCGTGACGCATCCGACGTTCCGGATGAGCGAAACGGGCGGGGAAGCCCCCGCCGCGCGGACGACGACGGCGGCGCAACAAAAGTAACCGGCAGACGGCAGCCGGCAGACGGCAGGCAGACGGTAGAGGCAGCTGGCAGCCGACGAGACCTAGAGACTCAGAGACGCAAGACTTAAGACCTGAAGCCGCAGAGCCCCAAGACGCAAGACCCAAGACCAGGAGATTCAGATGCTTCTCACCAGCAAATCCCTCCCGCGCCGAACGATGCTGAAGGGCCTGGGCGTCTCCCTGGCGCTGCCGCTGCTGGATGCGATGACGCCGGCGGTCATCGCCGCCGGCCAGTCGGGCGCGGGCGCGAAGAAGGTGCGGCTGGTGGCGATCGAGATGGTGCACGGCTCGGCCGGCAGCACCGCGTTCGGCATCAAGAAGAACCTGTGGGCGCCGGCGGAGACCGGCACCGCGTTCGACCTGTCGCCCAGCAGCCTCAAGCCGCTCGAGGCGTATCGCGACCACATCACCATCATCAGCAACACCGACGTCCGCCAGGCCGAGGCGTTCACCACGCCGGAGATTGGCGGCGACCACTTCCGCTCGAGCGCGGTGTTCCTCACCCAGGCGCACCCCAAGCAGACGCAGGGCTCGGACGTGTTCGTCGGCACCTCGCTGGACCAGATGTTCGCGCAGAAGTACGGGCAGGACACGCCGATTCCGTCGATGCAGCTGTGCATCGAGAACGTGGACCAGTCCGGCGGCTGCTCCTACGGCTACTCGTGCACCTACACCGATTCAATCAGCTGGTCGTCGCCCACGCAGCCGCTGCCGATGGTGCGCGACCCGCGCGTGGTGTTCGACACGCTGTTCGGCGTGGGCGCCACGCCCGGCGAGCGTCGCGAGCGGCGCGTAGAGGATCAGAGCCTGCTGGACTGGCTGTCGGCGTCGGTCAGCTCGCTGAAGAAGGAGCTGGGCGTGCGCGATCGCGCGCGGCTGGACGACTACCTCACCGAGGTGCGCGAGGTGGAGCGCCGCATCCAGCGTGTCGAGGCTTACAACAGCAGCGGCGAAGCGCGCGAGCTGCCGGGTGCGCCGATCGGCGTGCCGGACTCGTTCTCCGAGCACGCCAAGCTGATGTTCGACCTGCAGGCGCTGGCGTTTGCCTCGGACCTCACCCGCGTGTTCGCCTTCAAGCTGGGTCGCGACGCCTCGAACCGCACCTATCCGGAGAGCGGCTTCAACGGCGCCTTCCACTCCACGTCGCATCACGGCGAGCGCGAGAACACCATCATGGAGTTCGCGCGCATCAACAACTACCACGTCAGCATGATTCCCTACTTCCTCGAGCGGCTGAAGAACACCGCCGACGGGGACGGCAACCTGCTGGACAACTCGCTGGTCATCTACGGCTCGCCGATGGGCGACTCGCACGTGCACAACCACAAGCGCTGCCCGCTGTTCCTGGCCGGTCATGCCGGCGGCAAGCTGAAGGGCGGGCTGCACATCGCCACCGCCGACGGCACGCCGATGGCGAACGCGATGCTGAGCGTGATGCACACGCTCGGCTTCAACGAGATGACGAGCTTTGGCGACAGCACGGCGGCCCTGGATCTGACCAGCGCCGGAACCACGACAGCGGCGCAAGGGTAAAGGGATAAGGGCGCGGATACCGAACGGTGTCCGCGCCATCGAAGCAGGACCCAAGACCCAAGACCTCAAGACCCAAGACGTCCCCAGAGGTAGTCATGGCCCGCACCAGCGCACGCAGCTTTCTCTACACGCTCCTCTGTTCAGGAGTCATCACCATCGTCCTTGGCGCGGCGATGCTGTCCGCGCGGGACGTGGCGGTGGCCGATGCCGCCGAGCGCGGCGACGCCGCGGCGGTGATGGCGCTGATCAAGGGGGGCGCGGACGTGAACACCGCGCAGGGCGACGGCATGACGGCGCTCCACTGGGCGGCGATGAACGGCGACAAGCCGCTCACCACGCTCCTGCTGGGGGCCGGCGCCAACACCCGCGCGACCACGCGCATCAACCGCTACACGCCGTTGATGCTGGCGGCGCGCCAGGGTCATGGCCCGGTGGTGGAAACGCTCCTGGCGGGCGGCGCCAATCCGGAGACGACCACCGACAACGGCACCACGGTGCTGATGTTTGCGGCGGCGTCGGGTGATGTGGCCTCGGTGGAGGCGATCGCGAAGCGCAAGGTGGACCTGAACGCGCGCGAGGTGGTGCGCGGGCTCACGGCGGCGATGTTTGCCGCGGCCGCGAATCATGCGGCGGTGGTGACGGCGCTGGGCAAGGCCGGCGCGGATCTCTCCGCGACCTCCGACCCGCTGGATCTGAAGGTCGTCGATCGCACCAAGTTCAAGGGCGTGCTGTTCGGCAATCCCGAACCGCCGAAGGAGCCGGGCGGCGAAGCCGGTTCGGTGGAAGGCGGCGGCGGGCGGAACGGCGGCAACGCCGCCGGGCGGAACAACAGCGTCTACGCGGCTCCCGCGGCCTCCACCCGCGTGCCGGGCGTGGACCGGGACTTCTCCGGCAACGAGCTGGTGAACACGCACGGCGGCCTCACGCCGCTTCTCTTTGCCGCGCGCCAGGGCTATATCGAGACGGCCACGGCGCTCCTCGACGCCGGCGTGGACGTCAACCAGGCGAAGATCGGCGACGACACCACGCCGCTGATGCTGGCCACCATCAACGGCCACTTCGACCTGGCGAAAGTGCTCCTGGACCGCGGCGCGGACCCGAACCACGCGGCCATCAATGGCATCACGCCGCTCTACGAGACCATCAACATCGAGTGGTCGCCGCGCGCCGGCGGCGCCAAGCTGCGGGCGCACAAGGACCAGAAGCTGTCGTACCTGGACATGATGACGCTGCTGCTCGACAAGGGCGCGGACCCGAACGCGCGGCTGGCGACCAAGGTGTGGTACGGCGGCAACCTCTCCGGCGTCAACGAGCAGGGCGCCACGCCGTTCTGGCGCGCCGCTTACGCGGCCGACATCGTGGCGATGAAGCTGCTGGTCTCGCGCGGCGCGGACCCGGCGATCCCCACCATCAAGGGCCTCACCCGTCCGCCGACCGACGATGGTCAGCGTGATTACAAGGATGTCTCAGGCCGCCCGCCGATTCCGCATGGTGGTCCTGGCGTCCCGCCGCTCGTCGCCGCGGCCGGCGTCGGCTACGGCGAAGGCTTTGCCGGCAACACGCACAACTTCGCGCCGACGGGGATGATGGCGGCGGTGAAGTACCTGGTCGAGGAGCTGGGCGCGGACGTCAACGCGGTCGATCACGAGGGCAACACGGCGATGCACAACGCCGCCGCGCGCGGGGATGTGGAGATGATCAACTACCTGGTCGCGAAGGGCGCGGACCCGAAGGTCATCAACCGCGAGGGGAAGACGACGGCGGATATGGCGAATGGCCCGGTGCAGCGCATCCAGCCGTGGCCGGAGGCGTTGGCGCTGCTGGAGAAGCTGGGCGCGGTGAACAATCACAAGTGCGTGTCGTGCTAGGAGGTGCCGTCTACTAGCCTTCGCTCGCAAAGCTGCAGACTCGCCCGTGGCGTGGATTCGAGGGCTTCATCCGCAAGACCGCAACCCGTGCCGGAGCCTCAATTCAGCGTCCGGCAAGGCTCCTGTCGCCGAGCGGGCAGTCTTCGCGATGGCATCATTTTCCGGAAGCCACAGGTCCAGGAACGGCACCACGCGGCTCTCGCCCAGCAGGCGGGCGACCCAAACGAAATGTCGTTCGAGGCCCTCCTCATCCCGGCTGCCGATCATGGTCCCCGCATTGTCGCTCAAAAGCGAACCACGGCCGAGGCCGTGACGGCCGTGGTCCGTTTCGACCAGTCCGCCCCGGCGTTGATCTCGATGCGGTCCGACAAGACGATGCCGCCGCCCACGGTGTAGTGCATGACGTCTTCACCGCCGGGAAGGGTGGCGCTGTACAGCTGGTCGATGCTGTCACCGGCCGCCGTCGGCTCGTAGCGGATGCTGTGATCCGGATCCCACCAGAGGCCGGCGCGCAACGCGAACGGCTTGGCGCTCTGGAGGAACACGTACTCCACTCCGCCGTGGAACTCGTTGGCGTCGTCGACCTGCAGCTGCTCCGGCCGGCCGGAGTCGAGCGCCTGGATGTTGGCAAAGTCTTCCTTCAGCTCCGAGTACCGCACGTAGCCGTAATCGGCGACGATGCGGACACTTGGCGAGAGACGCCATTCCACGCCGGCGCTGAAGACGTCTGGCACCTGGAAGTCGCCGGTGCGAACCAGCTCGAACTGCTCGACCGGAATCCGATCGGTTTGCGTGAAGGTAAAGGAGGGACCGTACCGATAGCTGGCGCCGACCTTCACGGCCCCGCTGACGGTCCACAGCACGCCAAGGTTGGCACCCAGCGACACCCCACTGCCTTCTTGCGTCGCCGTCGCGGTGATGACCGTCCGATCGGGCGGGCTAAAGAGGTCCGACTCGAAACTGTAGCGCGCGAAGTCGGCTTCGAGATCGAACGTGTAGGCGGAGAGGCCGCCGCCCACCGACAGCCGATCGTTCAGGCGCACGCCCACCGAGCCGCCGTAGTTGCGGATGGTCACCTGCCGCGAGCCGCCAACCGGGAAAGTCCGTGATTCATCGCTGGTGATTCCGGCAAAAGCCACCTGCCGGAACACGCCGTCGTTCTCGAAGCTGCTGTCGACACGGACCAGTTCGTGCGCGTAGGCGGCGAGCGTCACACGGTTGAGCGGCACGACGAACGACAAGTAGGCGGGCGACACGTGGTTCTCCACCCCGGTGGCGTAGACCGGGCCCTGGACGGTATCGGCGCCGATGTTGGTGATCGTGCCCGAGACGCGGCCGCCCTGCAGGAAGGGGGTCTCGATGCGCCGGTAGCGTACCTCGCCAGAGAACTCCAGCCGCGACAGCAGCGCGAGACCGGCCGGATTGACGAAGGCCGTGGTGGCATCGTCGGCGGCGCCGATGAAGGCGCCGCCGAGGGCCAGGCTCCGGGCGCCTGGAGCGAGGAAGTCGAACTGCAACGGCAACGCCGCCGTGGACTGCGCGGCCGCCGGCGCCGCGGCGCCAAGCGTGCTCGCCACGACGAGCACGCAGAGGCCCCAGCGGCGCCGCCACGACGTCGAACTCAGCATGCTTGGAACCTGACGAATTCGATCATTTGCGTCTGTTCGACGGTTACCCCGCCAAAGGTGACTCTCAGGCGGACCGGAAATCGACCTGCGCCCCCAAATGAGCCGCACCCGTATCTCAATGTCCGGCCGTCCACAACGTTACTGTTCGGGCACGGGTTGTCGCCGCAGCGCCCTGAACCAGCCGGGATCTCCCAGGCGTAGGTCGCGTTGGCCGTCGACGCGCCGCCATCGAAGGTGCAGAGAAGGTGGTTTTGGGCTGTATTCGGAGCCACAGTCACCCGGCATTGGCCGGGGTCGACCACGAACGATGCCGTTGGCTGGACCACCTGCAGCGTCGCCGTGCCCGTCTGGCCGTCACGGCTCGCGGTGATGTTGACCGTCCCCAGGCCGCGCGCGTTGATGAGCCCGGGACTGGCAGGCGCTGCCACCGTGCCGTTCGATGAGGCCCAGGCGGCCGTCGAGGTCCAGTTCGCGCTGCTTCCGTCGGAGAAGCGGGCCGTCGCCGTGAACTGGCCGCTCTGCCCGATCACCAGAGACCCGGGGCCGGTCACGGTGATCGAGGTCAGCGTGACCGGGTTGGCAACAGTGAACGAGCCTTCGCCTGACGCCGGGCCCGCGCTGCCGCACGCATTCAGCGCGCGGACGCGCATGAAATAGTTCCCGGAGCTCAGGTTTGTCAGCTGCTGCGACGTGCCCGAGACCAGTTGCGACGTGGTGTTGGACGCTCCCGACGAGGTCCCGACCTCGAGACGATAGCTCGAGGCCCCGTTTACCGCAGTCCACGAGATCGTCGCGGTGCCGCCGTTGACCGTCGCACTCGGCGTGGACGGCGCCCCGGGTGTCGGTCCGCAATTGGGCACGACGACCGTCGCTTCGTTGGATGGAGGGCTGACCCCGCACGCGTTGGTGGCCCGCACCCGGACGAAATAGGTGCCGTTCGGCGCGACGGTGCTGAAGCTGTTGGCCGGAAGGTCGAAGCTGGCGACGTCGATGGCCCCGCTCGACGACCCGGCCTCGAGCACATAGCCCGCGGCCGCCCCTCCGGAAGCTGGCGGGCTCCAACCGAGGGTGACAGTGCTGCCGTCCACGGTGGCATTCAACCCAACGGGTGGCCCAGGCGCCGCGCACTCGATGACGACCTGAACCTCGTTGCTCGGCGGCCCCTGGCCCGCGGCATTCGCCGCCGCCACGCTGACGAAGTACGTCCCCGGAGCGGCGGTGCCGGAGAACGAGGTGTTGGTTCCGACCGGTATGCCGAACACCGGCTGGCCGCGTGCGAACCCGGCGCGAAGCACGAAGTGGGTGGCCGGACACCCTCCTCCCGCCGGTGGCGACCAGGTTAGCGTGACGGTTGGACCCGGGGGAGAGCCAACCAGCGTCCCGGGCGCACCGGGTGGCTGCGCGCACGGGGCGCCGACTACGACCGTCACCTCGTTCGACGGAGGCCCGCTGCCCTCGCCATTCACCGCTCTGACGCGAACGAAGTAGGTGCCCGCTGGAACATTGGGGACCGTCAGCGTAGTCACCCCCACCTGGAAAGCGGTAAGCGCCGCACCGCCAGGCGACAGCGATGCCTCCAGGACGTACCCGGTGGGCACCCCGCCGGACCCGGCCGGAGACCAGGTCAGGAACACGGTGGTTCCGACGACGGAGTGCGAGAGCACGGGAGCTCCCGGAACCAGGGTTGGCGCCGCGAGCGCCTGCCAAGGGTCAACCGTCTCCGGCGCTTGTCCCACGGCAAGAATCCCGCGAGCGCCAAGACCAACAGCTGCCACGAAAAGCCAGACCGACGGCTTGAATCGCATGGCGATCCTCCTGTCTGAGCACGAACGGCATGCGCGGTTACGTGGGGGGGACCCACGGCGCGGTGAAGCGGTGGCCGATTGTGCTCTAGTTCACACAAGCGGACAAGACTGATCGCAGTGGCTCGTTCGCGACGTCCCAGACTCGATTGACGCAAGAACGACTGTCCCTACAAACGCCGAAAGAGGAAAAAATGAACGGCCCCTCGCAAAGCTCATTCGCAGGTCTATGATGGACGTCGAGGTTACGCACCTATGGCCGAGCTCGGTCCCGCGCGCTGCGTGAACCCTGGGCTGAAGCCTCGCCAGAGTTGGCTTCCCCTCCTCCTGTTCGGCGTCGCCGCACTGGTCGGCGTCCCGAGGCCCGCTGCGGCAACGCCACACTGTCCAGCTCTCGGACCGTTCGGGTTCGGCGTGACTCTGACAAATCCGGGCGCCCCGCTCGACGGCTACCTGGCGCTGCTGACGATCGACACAGCCACCGCGGTGGCCGCAGGTGAGATGCGCGCCGACAGTGGCGACCTGCGGGTCTCGGGTACGGCCTGCAACCCTTACCGCTTCTGGGTGGAGAGCGGGTTGAACACCAGGGCCACGCGTGTGTGGGTGAGGGTGCCCGCGGTGCCGACGGGCGATTCGAGGTTCTTCGTGCACCATGGGAGTCCAACTCCGACGTATGCCTCCAGTCTGGAGGGCGTGTTCGGCTCCGGCCTCTCATTGCTGGCCACTTTCACCGAAGGCGCAGGCACGGTCCTGCACAACCGGGTCTTCGATTTATACGATTTCGAGTTGCAGGGGACCGCGGCGTGGACGGCGGGCCCCCGGGGCAATGTTGGTGGCATCAACAACCTGGCCTCCACTGGCCGATTGGTGGACGGCCTCAATGGGCCGGCCCTTCTCGATCGCGATTTCACGGTGTTCGTGATGGTGAATCTCCTCGCGACCGACCGGAACGGATCCCCGCGCGGGCTGATTGGGAACTACAGAGACGATCAGACCTACGGTTGGCTCCTGAAGATGCAAGGTGCCCCGGGGCAGTTCATGTTCCTTACCAACCATAGCGGGAATTGGTGCCAGGCGCCGGGAGGCAATGTCGCGGCCGGCACGTGGACCATGATCGGTGCCCGACGCCGTGCAGGCGTCACCGGCGTCACCAACTCGCTCTTCCAGAATGGCAACAGAGTGGCTGACATCTGCGCGAACGATACCCGCTGGGTCAACGGCGGCGACGGCCCGTTCGAGATCGGCCGCGGTTACAACGGTGATCCGGGCACCGCGATCGGCGGCGCGGTGTCGATGGCGATGGTCTACTCGCGTGCCCTGGAGGACGGGGAAGCATCAGCCCTGTACTCCTCGTTGTTTCCCGCAGTTCCCCCGGCGATCACTATCGTCCCGAAGCCCGGCCCACCGGCCATCACGGGCGTTGCCGTCACCCCCACGTCGATCACGCTGTCGTTCACGCCTGGCACGGGATCGGCGATTACGGGCTACACCGCCCGTTGCACCGCCGGTGCGCTGGTGTTTGGTTCGTCCGGGCCATTGTCGCCATTGACCGTTTCGGGCCTGACGCCTGGAGTCCAGCATGCCTGCACGGTGTCCGCATCGAACGAGTTCGGCATGGGATCGCCGTCCATACCGCTCGTGGCGACGACTCCCGTGCCCCCGGTCGTGACCAGCGCAGCAGCGACCACCTTCACGGAGATTGCACCCGGCACCTTTACCGTCACGGCAACCGGGCAGCCGACACCAACCCTCGCCCTCGCAGGTGCATTGCCGGCTGGCGTGATCTTCGATTCGGCCACTGGAGTGCTGGCCGGGACGCCAGCGCCGGGCACGGCCGGCGCCTACCGGCTGACGATCACCGCCAGCAATGGAGTCGTGCCGAGCGCGACCCAGCCGTTCACGCTGACGGTCCTCAGCGCGGTTCCGCACCCACCGATCAACCTCCGCGCTGCGGCGAGCGGCTCGCTCGTGTCGCTCACCTGGGACGCGGCACCAACAGGGACGCCAGCCGAGTGGTTCCAGTTCGAGCTTGGGAACGTCTCGGGGCTCACGAACCTCCTGATCAACGTGACACGGGGTCCGGGTGAAGTCGGCCTGCTCCCCGATGGCCGGTACCTCTTGCGCGTGCGCGGTGTCAACCGCGCCGGGCTTGGCGCCCCATCGACCGAAGTGACGGTCCAGGTGTCGGCGGGCCAGGTGATCGCGGGCCCGGTCGGCGCCCTTGACGTTTCGGTGAACGGCGACGCCGTGACTGTCTCGTGGTCGCCCCCGACCATCGGGGCTGCCCCCACGGGTTACCGCCTGGAAGTCGGTCGCTCGCACGGTGCAGCCGACGTCGCGGTCCTGGATCTCCCCGCGTCGTCAACCACGTTCAGCGCACGTGGCGTACCACCCGGAGTGTACTCGGCCAGGATTCGACCGATGTCGCCTGCGGGCCTGTCCGCGCGCTCGCACGACGTGATGTTCGTCGTTGGTCAGCCGGTGGGGTGTGCCGTGGCTCCATCACGGCCGGTCTTGCTGACACCCGTCGTGTTCGGCTCGACCGCGGCCCTCGCATGGCTGCCGCAGGACGACTTCGTCGCGACGACGGGCTATAGCCTGCAGGTCGGCTCCACGTCTGGCGGCAGCAACCTTGGCGTCTTCAGCCGGCCAATTCCGACGTCGTCGCTCGTCGCCACCGCGCCGAACGGCGTCTATTTCGTCCGGCTCGTTGCCAACAACGCCTGCGGCGAAAGCGCGCACTCGGCGGAACAGGCCGTGACCGTCGGGACCGTCATTCCTGCTGTTCCCAGTGGTCTGACCGCTCAGGTCGCAGGGCGCGCGGTGACCTTGAACTGGACTGCGCCGCCAGGAGGCGTGACTGGCTATGTGCTGGAGGCAGGGAACTCGTCCGGCGCGACGTTCGTTTCGCTGCCGACTGGTTCCGCGACGCCGACGTTCTCGGTGAGCAACGTGCCGTCCGGGACGTACTACGTGCGCGTTCGCGCGCAGAACGCGGCCGGGACGGGTGCTGCCTCTAACGAGGTGATGGTGGTTGTCCCCTGAGGGCCACCCACTCGGCCGTGGTCGCCGTCACCCCGCGAGGGCACCCGCAGGCGTTCGCGCTCCTCCATCTGCTCGACGTAGGTGAGATCGGACGGTCGTCCACGATCGCGAGCCCGGCGTGAGCCATCGGGACGGCGGGGCACGAGCCGCCTGCATTTCGTGCCGTCCACCTGGAACTAGCTGTCGCCGAGCTTCTCATGCTTCACGGGTTCTTCGGCACCAGCACGCGCATACTCACGAGCGGATGCTCCGGCAGGCTGCGTCGGCCCGCAACGGTGCGTGGACGTGCCTCGTCAGCTACCACGGTCGGCCGCTTGACCTCTGATCTCTCGTCTTCCAAACAGCTGCGTCCTGGCATCCGCATCGAGACGCCTGAGCAGGGGGCTGGCCTCCGTCACTCACGTCCTCCAGGATGGCGGTTCGCGGCGGCGGATACTCGGCAATCAACGAGGGATCGAGTGTGCCGAGCCGAACCGTCACGAAGTACTCGGCCGTGTTGAGGACTGCCTGATCGACAGGGCCGGCCGGCTGCAACCGGGCGAATTGCCGGCCTCTCCGAAAGGCGCACCGGCGAGGCGAGAACGAAATGCCGCCGGCCGATGCGTCGGACGCCGGCAGCAGGCCGGAGTGAAGAATCGTCGCCGGGTACAGGAACTGCTCGTCCGAACGTGGATCGAGAAGGGCGACGTGCACCTCGCGGCGGACCGTGCCGAGCCGTCTCAAGTCCGAACGGTCGGTGCCAAACACCGTGATCGTCGTGTCGCTGACGGATGGCGCCATCCTCGGCCTCCAGCTCCATCACCGGCGCCAGGCCTCGGGACATCTTTCGTTGCAGCGCCTTGTAGAAGTCGACCTTCGCCACATCGAACGGCTCGGCGATGCCCTTCATTCTCGAGAGGTACTCGGCCGCGGCGGCAAACAAGGCGGATGAATCCTTGAGCCGGACGACGAGCGAGGCCTCGACGTTCAGCCCGAGGATGGCGCGCTTCGTCCAGTTGTGGCTGCCGACCCACAATTCGGCGGTCCGGTCCTTCGACCAGAACAACAACATCTTCGCGTGCAGCAGGCAGGGAGGCTCCTTCCTCCCCTGATCCGTGTAGGTCGGGATGTCTTCGTAGTAGACGTGGACGTGCCCGCCACGATTCGCCATGGCTGCCAGCGCATCGACCTCCGTCGGAGGATGCAGATCGACGCAGATGAATCCACTCTCGTCCTGTATGGCCCGCACCAGGTCTGGTCCGAGCAGGGCGCCATCAATCGTCCAGTAGCCAATACCCGCCTGCAGCAGCGTCGATCGCGACAGCGCCGCGATCAGTGCCGCCTTCACACTCGAAGGAGACCAGGCCGGAAGCAGCGAGACGTCCAGGATTCCGTCGTCCATGGCGGGCACACCTTTCGCGCGAAGTTGACGTTATGGGTTTGGTGGGGTGAACTTCACAGAGCGGAGCGCCGCGTGGCGCCCCGCCCTGCCCTGGTTCCTGATTAGTGCTCGGTGTCCAGCCGCGGCGTCTCGTTGCCGTAGCTGTCCTTCGAGCGGATGCGCCCATTGCGCCCGTGGATCACCAGGTCCACGCAACGCCGCTTCGCCTCGCGAACGCCGGCGCGCGCGGCGGCGGCCTGCGTGCGGTAGCACTGTTCCTTGGTGGTGAAGGCCCTCACCAGCCACCGGCCTGTGGTGGCGCTCCGGAACACGTGCACCTCAGAGGGCCGCCGTGGTCGACGGCGCTTCATGACGCTTTCCCGAGCTCACGAAGCGGTGCCGGCGCGGCGTCGGACGAGGGGACCGTCGGCGCCACCGGGGGCTTCACTGCCCGCGCTCCCAGCCCCTCGAATCCGCCGCGCGCTGGTCCACGCCGCGAACGTGGTGGGATCCTGGCCCGTCGCGATGCGACAAGCACTCCTGCGAGCGGGTCTGCGGCGAGCTCCGCCGACCGGGCTTCGGCGCCTGACCCCGGCTCCGGCAGCGTCACCCGCCGCGCCGCCCTGGCGATGGTCTTCAGGTACTCGAAGACTGCCTCGCGCGTGGCCGCCTTCACGCGCCGGGCTTCCGCCAGGCCGAGCACGTGGTTCTTCCGGTGCTCGTCGATCTCGGCCACCGCCGCCGACACGCGCGCGAACGCCTGGCCGCCCTTGGAGTTGGCGCCCGCGAGTTCAGGGAAGCGCGTACTCCAGGCGTTTAGCGTAGGCGAGCAAGCCGGCTGCGAGGCCAGGGTGTGCCAGCGGCTGATGGAAGATCGGGTGCGCAGGCACCGCATGCTCTGCACGCTCGTACAGCGCCAGCGCGGGCAGGTTGACAATCGATGATTGGTAAGCGACTCCGTGAGCTTCCGCGTAGCTCCGGTAGATCGCGCGCGACCAATCGCGTGCCTTGGCGCGGGAGCCGGAGTTGATCGCCATGTTACCCCCGGCGCGGACCGGCCAGAGGCCCGTGGTGTCGAGGAGCTTCACCAAATCCGAGAGCTCAAAGCCCACCAGCCAGGGCTCATTGCGCCTGCGATCAATGAGGCGGGAATCCTGAAAGAACTCTGCGAGCGCTGTGAGCACCGCATCCGTGCCGGTGGCCGCATAGAGGATGGCACGTGGCTGAACGCGCTTGGGCTTCGTGTGGTGGTCGAAGCGGGACGAGGTCGGTCCCCATTGCCGGAACCCGTTCCACGTGGTCGGGTGCGCGCCGCCACGAAAGTAGATTCGCCACAGGACGGTGCCCGCGCTGCAGTCCCGGAATTCAGGAGCCACCGAGAACAGTTCGGGAGGATCGGGGAGCCGCTCCATCCGCGGTCCGCTCAGAGGTCTTCAGCCAGATCGGCGACCACTTCCGGGCGCCGGCCTTGCCTGAGCCACTGCAGGGGCGACAGGGCCTGCGGTGTGCCTTCCGCGAGGTCGAGATTCGGAGTGTGAAACCACGTGTGGACGGCCACCGGGTCGAGCGCCGGGTCGAGCCGGGCAATGACTTGCTCAATGTTCGGAACGAGGCCCGAATCGACCGAACTGAAACTCGGGTAGCCGCCACACGTTGCGGTCGCGAATGCCGTAGAGTTGCCGCGGGGCGGCCAGCAGACGCTGCCGTATGCGGCTCTCGTTCACCTTGAGACGCTTAGCCGCCTGTTGAGTGGTGAGGCTCGAGCGCATGAGCGCATCGTAGCGCGCGGCGCGCTCGGCCGCCGGTGCGGGTTCGACTTCTGCGTCGACGGGGAAGTCGACGGCCCTCAACGCCTCCAACTCCGAGTGGGTCAGATCCGCCGCGGCGCGAAACGCATCTTTGAGCACCTCGGCGTACGCGGCGTTGAACGATTGGCGTACCGAGCGGACGGCGATGATCGCCTTCACACGGCTCTGTAGCGTCGACGAGGCGTCATGGGACAAGAAGACCACGTCGATATCCAAGGGCTCCGTGTAGCAACCGACCGCCCTGATCACCTCGTATCCGTCCCGATTCGGCAAGTCGGCGTCGATGACCACGATGTCGGGCGGGCGCGTCTTGATCTCGGCCAGCGCCGCCTCCCCGCTGGCCACGAACGTGAAGTCCACGTCGGGCATTGCCTTGGGCAAGTCCCCTCCCTGAAGTGGGGACCCCTCGCCACCGACTACCAGCACGTTCGAAACTAACGTCGCCATGTGTCGTTACCTGTCGTTAGTATACGTCGGTGTCCGACCCCCGTCAACGCTGCCGCCAGAGCAACGCGCAGCTACCTCGGGCGTCCCCAGAGCGTGTTGGTCGGTGGAACCCGTCTTCCCCGGCTTTGGCGGTTCCCCACACTTGTTTACGGTCGATTCGGAAGGGGGTCGCTTACGGCAGGCGTGCGTATTCCGCCCGTGCCGCCTTGACCACCGGAATGTCCGAGTCGGCATCTTTCCAGAGAGTGAGAAGATCCTCGTAGGCGGTCTTCGCCTTGGCCGCGTCGCCCACGAGGACGAGTGCCCGGGCCAGCTGCAGGCGCGCCAGCGCGCCCATTGGATCCATCAGCACGATGCCCGGGTGCTCGACAATCCGCTGAAACTCGCCGAGGGCCTCGGCGGGCTGACCGGCGGCCAGGTACGCCAACCCGCGAACGTAGATCGGGTACAGGCCGCCGAAGCGTCCGATGAAGCCGACGCCGCCCAGGGCGAGGTCGTAGCGCGAGGCGGCCTGCAGCGCCTGGATCGCTGCGGCCGGATCGTGCGCGTTCAACGAGGACAGGGCCCGAAGCGTCGGCAGATACATCGACTGAACGAACGTGCTCTCCGGAAACTCGCGCGCGAGATCCTGGCCGAGGCGTCGCGATTGCGGCAGATCACCAGAGACGGCGAGCGCGAACGCCGCGGCATAGTCCACGTCGCGGCCCCTGCCAAGCGCGAGCGCCTTGCCGGCGCTCTGCCTGGCGGCGGCCGCATTCCCGTAGAACGCTTCCCACACCGCTCGGCCCGCTTCGAACAAGCCGGCCCGTTCGCCACGCCCCGCCCGCTCGGCGATCCCGACGGCGACCGCGGACGTCCTTCTCGCGTCAACCAGCTGGCCGGAGCGGGCCAGGGCCAGCGCCTCCAGGTGCGAGATGTTGTCTTCTTCTGCTGGACTCTTGTCTCGCGGCCGCCGCTGCCCGTGCGAGTTCGTCGTCGTCACTCTTCAGAAAGGCGACGAAATACGGGATCAAGAGCAAGTTATTGGATTCCAGCTTCCGCTCCGCCGCTCGACGCACGGTCAGCAATGCATCGTCGAGGCGAATCAGGCGGACCTGATTGTGTGCCCGGTTGGCATACGCCGGGGTATGGTCGGGATCCAGCGCGAGGGCCTTCTCGGTTTCGGCGATCGCCAACTCATGTTGGCCGGTGCTCGACAGGGCGAGACCCGCGATCAATGTATGTGCCGACGGATTGCGCGGGTAGGTCTCGGCCCACGTTTCCAACGTTCGTCGCTCCCGTTCCAGGTTCCCCGTGAAGTCGCGGTCGTACAGGGTGTCGATGTAGAAGCGCTCGGCGTCGCTGGCCCGATCGCGCAGCTGGTAGGCCTTGAGCAAGCTCTGTCGCGCGAGCGCCGACTCTCCCATACCGGCGTAACGGAATCCGACGGCCGCATGGGCCAACGCGAAATCGGGATCGATGGCGACCGCACGCTGGAAAAGCGACAGGGCACGAATGTTCGAGCTGGCAAGGGCCGCTTTCATTCCGGCGCTGTAAGCCTGCAGCGCTTCGAGCGACGGCGTCGTCACTTCGAGCGGCGTCGAATATCTCTCGACGGTGGCGAGCGTTTCGCCCACCCGCGTTCGGAACCTGGTCGCCATCTGGCTGAGCGTCGTCAGCACATCTTCTTTCCGCGACGCCTGTGCCTGCTCGTCGGCGAGGATGTCCCCGGTCGCGCAGCTGGTGGCACTCAGCCCGAGGACGTACTGGCTGCCAAGCGCCGCAATCGATCCCTGCAAGACCGCGGCGCCGCCCGTCCGAACGCACACGACGCGGGCAACGTCGGGGGTCAGTCGTGCATCCGCCGGCTGGTTCATCAATGGCAGCGTTCTTCGGATGCGTTCGTCGGAGACGAGGCTCAGGAATGGCGACTGCTGAAGCTGGGCCGCCAGTCCCTGCCGCAGCGTTTCGTCGAACACCGGATCGCTAGTCGTGTTGGTGAACTCCGCGAGCACGATCGTGTCCTTGTCGGTCAACGCCGTAGCCTGTCGCGGGTAGAAGAAGTAACCCGCAGCGGCCACGGCGAGTGCGGCGGCGGCCGCGGCAACGACGGTCCAAGGGGCGCGTGCCGAGGCGGGCGGCTGTTCGCGGTCCGTCAACGCCGAGTCCGATCCACGGGTGAGGCGTTCGAGATCGATGCGCAGGTCGGCGGCGTGCTGATACCGAAGATCGCGATCGGTCTCCAGGCACTTCGAGATGACGCGTTCCAGCTCGGGGGATTGTTCGACGCGCAGCCGGACGGCCTGCGGGGGCCGCGTCCCCTTGACCATTTCGTAGAGCACCAAACCGAGGCTCCAGATGTCGGCGCGGTGATCCACCGCCTCGCCGCGGGCCTGCTCCGGTGCCATGTAGGCGGCCGTTCCCATCACGACGCCCTGCCGCGTGCCGGCCATCGTGGTCACATCCACTTGTCGTGTGGTTGACCCGGCCTTGGCGAGGCCGAAGTCGAGCAGCTTGGCGTGACCGCGCGAGCTGATGAAGATGTTCGCCGGTTTGATGTCGCGGTGGATGATGTTCGCGGTATGGGCGGCGTCGAGTGCGTCGGCGATCTGGATCCCGAGCCGCAGCACCGTCTCGAGAGCGAGTGGACCGGCGGCGAGCCGGTCCTTCAGCGTCGCGCCCTCCAGGCACTCCATGGCGATGAACGATCGGCCATCCTGCTCGCCGATGTCGTAGATCGTGCAGATGTGCGGATGGTTGAGCGCCGAGGCGGTGCGAGCTTCGCGCTGAAAGCGGCTCAGGGCCTCGGCATCACTCGCCAGATCTGCGGAGACGAACTTCAGCGCCACGGAGCGCTGCAGCCGCGAATCTTCGGCTTTGTACACCACGCCCATCCCGCCGCCGCCGAGCTTCTCGACGATGCGGTAGTGCGAGAGCGTCTGACCGATCAGCGGATCGCCGCCGGCCTGGCGGTCGTCGTCGCTAGGCTCTCCGGCCAGCTCGCGTGCCGCGAGATCGATCGCCGGCGCGCCGAGGAAGCTGTCGGCACGGTCGTGTGCGGCGACGAGCGATCGGACCTCGTCTTCCAGCTGTTGGTCGCCGCCACACGCGCGGCGAAGATAGGCGTGGCGCTCTGCCGCGGGAGTGTCGAGCGCGGATTGCAGCAGCTGATCGACCTGATTCCAGCGGTCATTGTCCATGGGCGGTCGGGCCGGCGAGCTCTCGATACAACCAGGCTTTCGCGCTCTTCCACTCGCGCATCACGGTGATCGGCGAGACGCGCAGCACTTCGGCGGTTTCCTCGACGCTCAGGCCGCCGAAGAAGCGCAGCTCGACGACTTTCGCCTTGCGCGGCGCCCGCGCCGTCAAGGCGTTCAAGGCATCGTCCAGGGCCGCGAAATCGTCGGAGCGATCGGCGCAGATAGCAGCCTCAGCGTCGAGCGAGACATGCTCGGCGTTCGCGCCCCGCTTCGGATTGCGCCGCCGCGCGTGGTCGACGAGGATGCGGCGCATGGCCTGGGCCGCTGCCGCCATGAAATGAGCCCGGTTCTGCCACTGCATGCGCTTGTAGTCGACCAGCCGCATGTAGGCTTCATTCACCAGCGCCGTCGTCTGCAGGCTGTGACCGGCCCGCTCGCGCTTCAGGTGGTAGTGCGCCAGGCGGTGGAGCTCGTCGTACACAATCGGGGTGATCCGAGCGAGCGCGCGCTGGTCGCCGTCGGCCCACGCACGGAGCAACGCACTGACTTCGTCCGGACGTGATTCCCCTGTGGTCGAGCCCTGGGGCATGGTGTTGACCGCGACATTATATCGGCCTTCACCGTTTCTTCGACTGATAGCTCTTCCCGGGTTTCTACGCCTATTTCCGTAGAGCCCGCGCCTGAATCAATGGGCCACATCGATGAAAGGGAGCACGTTCATGTCGACCACAAGGATTCTGTGGACAATGCTGCTGACCGGTACGCTCGCGCTTGGGGCGGCCGGGACGCGAGGCCCAATCCATTGCGCAACCTGGCCAGGATCAGGAGCGGCAGGACGCGAGCGACGGGCAGGGTAAACAGGGGCGACCGTGGGCCATCGTCGGCTCCTGGTTTGGCACCACCGCCACTGGCATCCGGCAACTCATCACGTTCCATGCCGACGGCACCGTTCTCCGCTCGGTGCCAGGCGAAGTCAGCACCGACCCCGCGCGTCCGCCGCACACCGTGGCCCATGGCGTCTGGCGCTACCTTGGCCACGGGCGGTTCGGCGTGACGATCTGGGACCTCTTCTACGACGTCAACACGGCCCAGCCGCTTCGGTACAACAAGCTCCGCCTCGAGCTGACGCTGGCCGATGATCGCGATAGCGCCAGCGCGACGGCGATCGTGGAAGTCGTCGATCTGCAAGGTGCTGTGGTGGCGACGCGCACAGGCAGCGCCAACTTCGTGCGCATCCCATTCGAGCCGATCGAGTAGGCCGCGATCCTGACGGGCAGTGCTGCCAAGAGCGCGTGGAGTCTGCCCGTCGATCCTTGGCGATAGCACGCGGGTCCTCGAGAGGCGGCGGTCGGTCTGACCGCGATATGCTGTCGCCGGTGTTTCGCGGAACCGTTGCAACCGTGATCCTGTGGGCGCTCGTCTCGAACGTCCCGATTGCCGCGCAGGATCGCGCCCTCGCTTCCCCCGACCTACGCCGGACGCTGAAGGCGGTGGAGACGACCGAGCCTCCCACCATCGACGGCCTGCTCGACGAAGCGCTCTGGCAGCGGGCCGAACCAGCGACTGGTTTCGTCCAATCGGACCCGATCGAGGGTCAACCTGCCACCGAGCAGACGGAAGTGCGCGTCGCGTTCGACAAGGACTTCCTCTACATCGCGGCCCGTTGCCTGGACTCCGATCCGTCCAGCATCATCGTCAACGAAATCCGCAAGGACTTCGTGCCGCGCGAGCAGGACGCCTTCGAGGTGCTGCTCGACACGTTCCTCGACCGCCGCAACGGCTTCGTCTTCTCCACCAACGCCGCCGGCGCCCGCGCCGACACGCAGATCGCCAACGAGGGGCGCGACGTCAACACCAACTGGGACGCGGTGTGGTGGGTCGCCGGGGCGCGGACGGCGGAGGGGTGGTCCGCCGAGTTCAAGATTCCGTTCAAGACCCTGCGCTACGAGGGAGGGCCCGGGCACGACTGGGGCATCAACTTCTCGCGCCGCATCCGCCGCAAGAACGAGGTCACGTACTGGTCGCCGGTCTCGCGGGCGTTCTCGATCTACCGTGCCTCGTCGGAGGGGGACCTGACCGGGCTCCCCGCACTCCAACCGGGCCGCAACATGCGGATCAAGCCCTACCTGCTCGACGGTGCCACGCGCCAGGTCGGTGGCAGCGAGTTCGACAACGACTTCAAGGCGGGCCTGGACTTCAAGGCGGGTGTCACTCCGTCGATGGCGCTGGACCTCACGGTCAACCCGGACTTCGCCCAGGCCGAGGCCGACGAGCAGCAGGTGAACCTGACCCAGTTCAGTCTCTTCTACCCTGAAAAGCGCGAGTTCTTCCTCGAGAACGCCGGCATCTTCTACGTTGGCGACATCCCGCGGAACCAGCGGCAGGCGGCGCGCTTCAGGCCGCCTGAAGAGGACCTGCTGCTCTTCTTCAGCCGGCAGATCGGCCTCACCGACGCCGGCGAGCAGGTCCCCTTGTACGGCGGGGCGAGGCTCACGGGACGGGCCGGCGCCTACGGCCTCGGCTTCATGACGATGCAGAGCCAGGATTTCCTGGCGCGGCCGAGCGAGAACTACACCGTGGCACGGGTCCGCCGCGACGTCCTGGCCAACTCGGATGTCGGAGCGATCGTCACCTCACGGGACGCGACCGGCAGCAGCGACGACTTCAACCGCGTGTTCGGCGCCGACGCGAACTTCCGCTTCTTCCGCTACTTCAGCGTCAACGGGTTTGCCGCGAAATCGGAAACGCCAGGGGAAACGCGCAACCAGGGGACGTCCAAGGCGGCGGTGGGCTGGGAGGACAGCCGCAAGCGCCTGCAGGCGTCGGTGCTGCACATCGGCGAGGGCTTCCGTGACGACCTGGGGTTCGTCCGCCGCACGGGCGTCCTCCGTACTTTCTTCGATTGGGCGTGGCTGCCCCAGCCGGAGGTACTGCGGCGCCACGGCATCCGGCAGATCGAACCGCACGCCGGGTCTGGACCTACTACGATCCGTCGGGGGAGATTGCGTCACGACTCCGGGCACGCGGCGATGCAGGTCTCTGGAACACCGGCACCTACTTCGAGTACACGTTCGAGCCCGGACCGAGGCGATCACGACGCCGTTCCGGATTGCGCCCGGATGTCGGCCCCGATTCCCCCCGGTCGCTACGACTGGACGCAGCACCTTTCGTCGCTCGAGACGAACCACAGCCGCGCGCTCTCCGCGTCGCTGCGCTTCACCACGGGAGGGTTCTGGAGCGGCCGGCAGAACACGACGCAGCTGAGCGTGCTCTATCGGCCGGACAGCCACCTGATGTTCGACGCGGGTCTGCAGGTGAGCGACATCGACCTCGAGATACCGCAGGAGCAGTTCGTCACCACGCTGGTCAACCTGCGCTCCGGGTACGCATTCAACACCAACATGTTCCTCGATGCGCTGATCCAGTATCGGACCGATGTGAAGCAGTTCTCGGCCAACGTCCGGTTCAACCTGATTCACCGGCCGCTGAGCGATCTGTTCGTCGTCTACAACGGCCTGGACTATCCCGATACACGTCTCGCCGCGGGCCGCGGCGTCGTGGTCAAGTACACGCACATGATGGCGTTCTGACGCGGGCGTCCGGTCCCAAGCCGAGAATCCCGGCCGGAAGAAGAGATGGGGGATCGCCTCTATTTCCTGCCGGCGACCACGCTGTACGTCACGCTCACGGTGGAGGAGTTGCCGACGGTATCGATGGCTGTCACCGCGAACGTTTTGGTTCCCTTGGACGACGTGTTGACGAGACTGCCGTTTGCGACCGGCCCGGTACACGACGTCATCCCAGCGCCACCATCGCTGCAGGCATAGCTCGCGCCGACCTTCGCATTCAGACCGTATGTCGCACCCGCCATCGGCAACGCGATCGCGATCGTCGGCGCCTTCTTGTCCACCTTGTTCCCGGTGATAGGAGCAGCCGTACTGCAGTTACCCACGACGTCACAGACCTGGCGGCTGTTCGTGGCGGCGCTGGCCGTCTCCGTCCCGGCCGGCACATTGGTGGTGAGGTGAAAGCTCGCATCCGCCGCGTTCGCGAGACCCGATTCGAGATCACTTGCGGTGCATGCAATGGTGACATCGCTGTTGTGCCACGCGCCGTCCGCCGCGGCGCATGACAGTGCCGGCGGCGTCGCGTCTGGCGGCGCCAGGCGAATAGATCTCCGCGCTCGCCAAGATGGTGTTCCCGGCGAAACCCCCATTCCCACTGACGAGCACTCGCCCGTCTGGTAGCAACGTGGCGGTGTGGCCATGACGGGGCGTGCTCATCACAGCCGTCGGCGACCAGGTCCCGTGCGCCGGATTGTAGATTTCCGCGCTGGCCAAATAGTGGGCGGGATAGGAGTAGCGGTAACCGCCGCTGACGAGCACCCGGCCGTCTGATAGCAGCGTGCTCAGGTGATGGAGCGGGTCCCCGCCCAGCGAGCCGGGCTCCCACGCGCGCATCGAGCCGGTCTCCCACCAGGTTCCCGAAACCGGATCGTAGATCTCCGCGCTTGCCCATTGGGAAGCCGCTGTAATAAAGACCCCCGTCGCCATCGTCGTAAAAGTAAGAGGCGAAACCCCCGCTGACGAGCACCCGGCCGTCTAACAGCAAAGTGGCCGTGTGCAGTTCGCGCTCCGCAGTCATCGAGCCCGTCTGTGACCAGGTGCCCAGCGCCGGATCGTAGATCTCGGCGCTGGCCGAGGTGTTGGCGTCTGCGTCCGCTGATCGCCCCCCGCTGACGAGCACCCGGCCGTCTTGCAGCAGTGTGGCCGTGTGGTCGGCCCGCGCCGTGCTCATCGAAGGCGTCGACGACCAGGTGCCCAGCGCCGGATCGTAGATTTCCGCGCTTCCCAGCGAGTGCTGTCGGGGGAACCGCCGCTGACAAGCACCCGACCATCGGTCAGGAGTGTGGCTGTGTGATAGGAGCGGGCCGTGCTCATCGCAGCCGTTGGCGACCACGTGCCGAGCCTCGGATCGTAAAGCTCCGCACTGCCCAAGTAAGCCCAGTCCATCACTATCACCCCCAGTGACCAGCACTCGGCCATCTGGCAGTAACGTTGCGGTGTGCCGGCGCGCGGCTGTGCTCATCGAGCCGTCGGCGACCACGTACCGAGCCTCGGATCGTAAAGCTCCGCGCTGCCGCAGCCCACGACATCCCCGCTATAACCCCCAGTGACCAGCACTCGGCCATCTGGCAGCAACGTTGCGGTGTGGAGCCCGCGCGCTGTGCTCATCGAGCCTGTCGGCGCCCAAGTGTCCGATGCTTCTACGTGGCTCATGGTGACGACGGCCATGACGAGGCAGAGCATTATCGTGATGGCCGTACCGACCGACTTCTGGGAAGGCATTGGTCTCTCCTCGTGCAGAGCGAACGGACAGAGTGCCGCTGGCGACCGAGATTGCCTCCATCGGCTCCAATCAGCATTCGATTCAGTCACACGGCATTGACGCATGGAACAGGGCACTCGGCTACTGTCTTGGCACTGACTTCCTTGTGACTGAGTAAGTCTCTGCGCAAAAAAGGTTTACGGCGCAATGTGACTGGCGTCCGGCGCGGGGGACAGCTGGAGTCCTACTGCCCCGAGGGAACCAATGGACATCTGTGCGCGCCGGAAGAAGAGCTAGGGAAGGCGCGACGGACCGGCATCCGGGGTGCGCGAGGTCGGTCAGGAGCTTCTCGTCAATCGCGCCGTCGACGTGTTCCCGGTCATGGGATTTACTGTCGTGGTTGCGTCAGCGCTGAACCGGCCTGGCCGTTCTGCGGATATACGTCTTCTGTGGCCGCTCGGAAGCGCTGGCCCACGCCAGCCTGCGGCTAGGGTTGACGCGCGGAAAGCATGGACGATTGTCGCACTCGGTTGCCACTCTGATCGGCCTCGGTCTCGCGCCTCGGCCGCTCGTCGATCGAACGAGACTGCCGCAGTCTAAGCCGCTCACCGCTGGGGCCGAGGCTCCGCCGCTTCTGCTACACTCCGCGTCGCCAGCAAGCCGGGCTGGACGTTGAGGTTGCCATGAGCACGCCGTCTGATCGCGATCCCAAGTCCGCGCGCGAACCGGACACCACTTGGTTCGATGCCGCCGCGGAGGCGTCGTCATCCCTAGATCGGACCGTATCGCCTGCTGCGCCGCGTCGGCGCAGGGCGGCATGGGCGAAGTGTGGCTGGCGGAGCAGCGCCAGCCGGTCCGCCGGCAGGTGGCGCTCAAGGTCATCAAGGCCGGGATGGACACGCGAGAGGTCATTGCGCGCTTCGAGGCGGAACGCCAGGCGCTGGCGCTGATGAACCATCCGAACATCGCCGGCGTCTTCGACGCCGGGGCCACGCCGGAGGGTCGTCCCTACTTCGCGATGGAGTACGTCCATGGGATCCCGATCACCGGACTACTGCGACAAGCAGCGGCTCAGCATCCGCGAACGGCTGACGCTGTTCGTCGACGTCTGCGCCGGCGTGCAGCACGCGCACCAGAAGGGGATCATCCACCGCGACATCAAGCCGTCGAACGTGCTGGTGACGACGCAGGACGAGAAGCACACGCCGAAGATCATCGACTTCGGCGTCGCCAAGGCCACCTCGCAGCGGCTCACCGAGCGCACCGTCTTCACCGAACTCGGGCAGCTCATCGGCACGCCGGAGTACATGAGCCCCGAGCAGGCGGAGATGACGAACCTCGACATCGACACCCGCACCGACGTCTACTCGCTCGGGGTGCTGCTCTACGAGCTGCTCGCGGGCGAGCGGCCCTTCGACTCGAAGGCGCTGCGTCGCGGCGGGTCTCGCCGAGATCCAGCGGACGCTCCGGGAAGACGAGCCGCCGCGGCCCAGCAGCCGCATCAGCAGCCTCGGGGCGGCGTCCACGGTGTCGGCCACCAACCGGCGCGTGGATCTGCGGGGCCTGACCAGGGCGCTCGAAGGCGACCTGGACTGGATCACGATGAAGGCGCTCGAGAAGGATCGCGTGCGGCGCTACGAAACCGCCCACGCGCTGGCGCTCGACATCGAACGCCATCTCAACGACGAGCCCGTGCTGGCGGGGCCGCCGAGCGGCCTCTATCGCGTGAAGAAGCTGCTCCACCGCCATCGGGGCCCATTCCTGGCGGCGGCAGCCATCGTCCTCGCCCTGGTGGCCGGGGTGATCGGCACGTCGTGGGCGCTGCTGCAGGCGATGCGCGCCGAGCGGCAGGCCGCGGCCAGCGCTGTCGAGGCCCGTCGCCAGACCGCCATCGCCGAGGCGGTCAACGCGTTTCTCAACGAGGATCTCCTGGCCGTCGCGCGTCCGTCGGCCGCGCGCGGACAGGGCAAGGACGTCACGATGCGGGAGGTGCTCGACGTCGCGGCCGAGCGCATCGAGGAAGCCTCGAAGACCGGCGGACGATTCGCCGGCGAGCCGCTGGTCGAGGCGCAGATACGGAGCACGCTCGGCGACACCTACCTGCGAACTCGGGGAGTATGCCGCCGCCGAACCCCAAGTGAAGCGCGCGCTCGAACTCCGCCGCAGCGCGCTCGGCAACGAGCACGACGCCACCGTCAGGATGATGAGCATGCTCGGCCTCCTCCACTGGCGCCAGGGTCGTCTGGACGAAGCCGCGCCGCTCTTTCAGAACGCGTTCGAGATCGGCCGCCGCGTCCTGGGCCCGGACCACACGACGACCCTGATGTACGAGATGAACCTGGCCAACGTGCATCGGGCGAAGGGGCGCTACAAGGAGGCCGAGCCGCTCTACGCGCACCTCGTCGAGACCCAGGCGCGCGTGCGCGGCGAAGAACATGTCGACACCCTCAACACGATGGGGAACTTCGCCAATCTCCTCCAGGAGACCGGCCGCTACGAGAAGGCTGAAGCCCTTCACCGTCGGGAACTCGAGATCAGGCGGCGCGTGCAGGGGGAGAAGGCGCCAGGCACCGTGTCGACCATGAACAACCTGGCCAACGACCTCGCCCTCCTTGGCCGCTACGACGAGGCCGAGCCGCTGATGCAGCGCACGCTGGAGCTCAAGATCGACCTGTACGGCGCAGGCCCACCCGACGCACGCTCAACAGCGTCGACAGCCTGGCGCACGTTCGCGGATCGACATGGGGCGATACGCGGAGGCCGAATCACTGCATCGGCAGGCGCTCGACGGCCGCATGCGTGCCCTCGGTCTCGGCGCATCGAACGGACCATCAATTCCAGGGAACGTCTGGCCAACACCCTGTCGAACCAGGGCCGCTTCGCGGAAGCCGAGCGCCTCGCGGCGACTGCCGCCGGCGCAGGCGACGGAGAGCCTGGGCGCGCGGCACCTCGGCACGCTGTATCCGCCAGGACACGCGCGCCGCGGCCCTACTCGGGCTGGGTCGCGCCGATGAAGCCGAAGCGATCCTGCAGGCGGCAGCTGGGCATCCTCGACGAGAAGAAGGCAGGGCGAGGACATCGGCGAGGGCGACGAGTTGGCGGCGATGGCGCGGCTGCACATGGGGATGGCGCTGGCGGCGCTGGGCCGTCGCGCCGAGGCGGAGGCCTGCTTGATCGAGGCCATCCCCAGGCTGCCGCCGCGCAGCGCCGGCACGACGCGGGCCGTGCGCTTTCTCGTCGATTTCTACGAGGACTGGAACCGCGCGCAGCCCGACGCCGACCCGCGCCGCCCGAGCCGCCGAGTGGCGGCGGCGTCTCGAAGCGTTCCCTGCCCCTACCGTCGCCCAATAGGTCCGGTTCACCTTTTACTCCAGCCTTCTTCTCCGAATCGAATGCCGCGGTACAGCGGTCCTTGCGAATCTGTGCGTGCCCAGAAGAAGAGCTGGGGAAGACCTCGACGGACCGGCATCCGAGGTGCGCGGCGTCTGATAACCGTGCTTCTGCCCAATTCGCGGCTGAGCCTCAACCTCGGCGTGCGCGCCGACTTCGTTAAGCGTTCGGACGAGATCTTCGGCGTCGCCCGCCACAGCAGCACCGAGTTCGCGCCGCGCCTGGGCTTCTCGTATCTAGTGACCAAGGACTCCCGCAACGTGCTTTGCGGAAGCTACGGTGGAGTGCACGAGCGCCCTGCCAATCCATCCAGAAGCGAGGGGCAGGTGAGGGCGCCGGCATCCAGACGCTGGGGTTGACCGTGAGCAAGGTGATCGGCCTTGGCGGCAACGCCGAAGGCGTCATCGGTCCGTCGGTCTTCAACGTGCCGAACGCCAGCAACTACAGCCGGCACAACTACAGCGGAGCGATCGAGACGTTCAACCCGAACTACCTGCAGTTCCGCAATCAGCAGCCGCCGCGTTTTTACGTGATGCCTACTTGGGCTTCGCGCGCCACTCGCGCTCTTTCTCGGACTGTCCCCACTGCCCGTAGAGCGTCTCGAGGACGACGGCGGTTCGGCGCGTGTCCTCGTGCGCTGCCCCGAGCCGCTTGAGGTAGACGTCATACGCGGCGAGCCCTGCCACCTCCGCGTCGCGGTAGCGCTGCAGCTTCGTGTAGAGAATCGCCAGGCGCAGGAGTGTGATGGCCGTCTGCGGATGTTCCGCGCCGAGCACGCGACGCTTGGCCTCGAGGGCTTCGGTGTACAGGCCGTGCGCTTCGTCGAGCCGACCCAACTCCTCTTTGATCGTCGCGAGATTGTGAATCGCTCGCAGCGTGTCGGGGTGATTATCTCCAAGCACACGGCGCCGGCTTTCGAGAACCTCGCTGGCCACCGGTTCGGCTTCGGCGAACCTGGCGGTTGAGAAGTAGAAGCCCTGCACGTTGTTGAGCGACGACAACGTGTCTGGATGACTGTCTCCCAGAGTTCGCCGCTGTCTCTCAAGGGTGTCAAACGCGACCCGCTCAAAATCGTTCCACCGCTTCTGAATCAGATACAGGCTGGCCAAGTCGAAATTGGCCCTCAGCGTTTCGCGGTGATCAGCCCCGAGCGCGCGAGCGCGGCGCTCAGCGACGTGGATATACAGGGGCTCTGCTTCGCCAAATTTCCGTTGATACCAGTACACGTTGGCGAGCGCCTGCTCGGTGGCGAGCGTATCGGCGCTGTCAGCACCCAGCTCGCGGCGGTGCCCCTGTGCGGCCTCGTTGAGAATGGCTTCGGCTTCCGGGTAGAGGCCGAGTCCGGTGTAGACGGTGCCGATCGTCGAATCTCATGCGCGCTTGCACTAGCGGCTGGTCCCTGAGGTCTTCGTCGATGCGTCGAGCCCCGCGGCTCAGCACTTCCCGCGCGGTTAAGGTGTTGCCGCGCGCCTCGCTCGGATCGAAGCCTTTGAACAGGCCGACCAGGAAGTCGGACACTTGCTTCGCCGTTGCCGCTTCTTGATTCGCGCGATCGCGCTCCCGCGCGATGCGTCCGGCCTGGATCGCCATGATCGCGGCGAATGCGACGAGCAGCAGCGCAATGACGCTGGCGGCCGTCACGCCGAGGCGATGCCGGCGCACGAACTTGCCGACGCGATAGGCGGTGCTCGGAGGGCCTGCGAGAACCGGCTCGTTGGCAGGTGCCGTCGGAGATCCATGCGCCAGCGCATTGGCCGTCGCGTAGCGCCTGGACGCGCTCTTTCTCGAGCGCCTTCATCGTCGACCCAGTCGAGATCTCCGCGAAGAAGACTCGCGAGCCTCGCCGGTTGCGTCTGGCGCCGCGCGGCGACCTGCGGCGGAGTCACTGACTCGGGTGGCCTGTGTGCTGGGTCGTGGAGCCTCGACTTCGCGAATCGTCCGCCTCATCTCGTCGAAGGGCGCGCTGCGCAGAGCCTCGCGGTCGAACGGCAGGCCGCCGACCAGGAGTTCGTAGAGCAGCAGTCCGAGCGAATAGACGTCGCTGCGCGTGTCGACGTCGAGCGGCGTCATCTCCGCCTGTTCCGGGCTCATGTACTCGGGGGTGCCGACGAACCGCCCGATCTCGGTCATACAGCGATCGGTCGGTCAGCGGCTGCGCCATCGCCTTGGCGATCCCGAAGTCGATGATGCGCGGCGACCGGCCGATCGTCCGTACGGCGACACCAGGACGTTCGACGGCTTCAGGTCGCGGTGGATGATGCCCTTCTGATGCGCGTGCTGCACGCCGTCGCACAGCTGAATGAACAACTCAAGCCGGTCGCGGACCGTCAGCCGCTGACGATCGCAGTACGTCGGTGATCGGCGTCGCCCCGCACGTATTCCATCGCGAAATACGGCCGGCCCTCCGGCGTCGTCCCCGCGTCGAACACTTCGCAATGGCCGGGTGATCCATCAACGCAAGCGTCTGACGTTCGGCCTCGAAGCGCGCGATCACCCGCGCCGAGTCCATTCCTGGTTTGATGAGCTTGACGGCGACCTGGCGCTGCACCGGTTCGAGCTGCTGCGCCAGCCACACTTCGCCCATGCCGCCTTCGCCGAGGCGTTGAAGCAGGCGATACGAGCCGAATCGCCGCCATCCCTCGGCGTCGCTGCCGTCATCTGCGCGAGTCAGATCGGTGGTCGTCAAGCGTTTTCACCTCCCGCGCGTATCGTGACTGTCGTCCACGGAGACGCGCCGGCCAATTGAGCGTCACGCTCATCGCCTGGGTGTTCTGCTCTCGGGCGAGCACATTGACCTAGGATGATTCAGGGCGCCGACCGCCTGTGCCTACCGTTCGAACCGTTCGCGAGCCTGCGGGTCGGAGGCGACGTGCGACGGCAACACGTTGATCGCCACCGTCCGATCGGGCCGCGTATCGAGCGCTTTGTAGACCTCTCCATCCCGCCGGCGCCAAGCGCGCCAACGACTTCGTAGGGGCCGAGGCGGACGCCTGGAGGAAGGCTCATCGCGCAAACCCGGATGGCCGTGCCTCGCACGTCACCCCGGTCGATTCTACGGCATCACTTCCCCATCTGCGCGGCCGTCACCGCCGAGGACCCCCATGGAACATCGCGTTGAAGATCAACTTGAAGGTCGCCCGCGTTTGCGCGCGGAAGTCCACCTGCGAGCCGTAGGTGACGACGTAACCCTTGCCCACGCGGAACACGAGATGTTGGCCTGGTCCTTCAGGTATTCCTCGCCCAACAGCCAACCGCTCTGCAGCGGCGACCCCGGGCAGAAGAACAGCGAGGTGGGATTTGCCACGCGGTGGACCGCGCTCTGCGCGACGCCTTCAGCAGCCCGGCGCGGCTGATGCAGACGCGGCGCGACCGAGGCCGCCGACGTCGGCGCTGTGTTTCTTCACCTCCCCGCGCTTCATCGGGACTATCGTCCGCCCACAGCCCCCCGACTCGTCCATGGTCAGACCGATCCCGCGCGCACGAATCGAAGAGCAAGGTCGGGTGCCGTGAGGGGAACGAGCGTGGCGCGTTCGGCGTGTCGTTTCCGATCCTCCCTATGAGTGGCCACATGACCGTGGCCCTGGAGGAACATCATGCTGAACCGGTTGGTCGTTGCCCTTTCACTCGTCATCGCAAGCCACGCCATCATGCCAGTCGCTGCCGAGGCGCAGTCGCTCGGCGCCTTTCGCTGGCAGCTCCAGCCGTACTGCAACGTCGTGACCTTGACGGTCACCCAAAGCGGTGGCGCGTATCGCCTCGAGGGCACCGATGATCAGTGCGGCAGTGCCCGCGCCGCTGCACATAGGCATGGCTTTTCAGCAGCTCGACGGCACCATCGGACTTGGGCTGACAATCGTGGGCTCGCCCGACGGCTCCCCGGTGCACATCGACGCGACCATTAATCTCGCCACCTTAGGTGGTACGTGGCGAGACAGCGCCGGGCACACCGGCGCCTTCGTTTTCACACCTGGCGCCGGCGCCGGTGGCAGCCGACGCCCGGCGAGCCCGCGCGGCGGATTGAACGGCGTGTCGCTCGGCTTCGGACTGTCGAGCACGACCGGGGCTGATAACAATGTGTCGCTGCAGGTGGATGTCCAGCAGGTCAAGGCCGGTCTGGACATGCGCACGCCGAACACGCTGAACGCCGAGAACCTGGCGATCGGACGCGACGCGTTGGGCACGTTCGACGTCACCTCCGATAGTGGTCATAACACGGCGTTCGGGAACCGTGCCCTCAAATCCCTCACAGACGGCTCCTTGAACACCGCCGTTGGCGACGGAGCCCTGGAATACACGACGAGGGGAGACGTCAACACGGCGCTTGGAGACGCAGCGCTGAACCAACAACACGATGGGCAGGGAGAACGTTGCGATCGGCTAAGCCTCGATGTACCGCAACAGGAGCGGCGGAGAGAACGTCGGAATTGGGAACAACGCTCTCGGTCTATCAGCGATGGCTCCCGAAATGTCGGGATCGGGTGGGGCGCCTTGAGCGGCGCCAATGGCAGCGACAACATTGTGATCGGACATGAGTGCCGGTCGAGGGCTTTCCGCTGGCGCCACTTCCTTCAACAACATCATCATTGGCAGCGCGGGCGTCGCCGGCGAAAACAACTCGATCCGGATTGGCCAACCGGGGCACGTCAGCACGTCGATCGCCGGCATTTTCAATCAGACGTCCGCGAGCGGGGTGCCCGTCTACATCAACGCATTCGGGAAGCTCGGCACCGTCACATCGTCCATTCGCTACAAGACGGAGCTGGCATCGGTCGAGGAAGACGCCCGCCGGCTTCACCTTCTCAATCCGCAGCGGTTTGTCTACAAGCCGGAGTACGACGACGGGTCGAGACAGGTGCAGTTCGGCCTGATCGCCGAAGAGGTCGCGACCACCTTTCCGGAGCTGGTCGCGCGCGACGAAGAGGGGCGGCCGTGGACCGTTCGTTATCACCTGCTGACGCCGTTACTCCTCGCCGAGGTCCAGCGTCTGGAACGCGACCGCATGGCGCTGATGGAAGCGCTGGCGGAACGTGACCGCACGCAGGCGCTGCGGATCGACGAGCTGACGCGCGAGATCGCCGAGCTGCGGAAGGAGACGACCCGAACATCCCGACCATGAAGGGCCTCTCACTACCGATGACCGTACGCCGTCAATCATTCTGGTGTGTCGCGGAGGGCCTCGATGTCGGCGAGATCCTTCGGACGCCCTGCCGCGCGCTTGTTTCGCAGGAAGCACTCCCGGCCGATGAACGCCACGGGGTGCGTGCCCAGCGTTCCCGCTTCTCTGGTCGCCCACACGTCGTCCCAGTTGACGCCGTCGATCGCGCTCATCACATGGATCTGCACGGGCGGGACGCCCATCTCGACGACCTTCTTGCCAGCGACAATGTCCGACGGGGTCAGGGGCGTGGTGGGAAAACCGAAGTCGGCAATAGCTGCGAGGAGCCGACGGCCGTTCTCCTCGGTGGGCCGGACCAGGATGTCCAGGTCACCTGTGAAGCGGGGCGCGCCGTGGAAAGCCAAGGCATGCGCCCCGACAATCACGAACTCGACACTACGCGCGCTCAACAACGCGCAGAATTCGTTGAAGTCTGGCGCCAGGTCCAATGAACTGTCTCCGCAGGAATTCAACGGCCGCGACACGCTCGGCGGGGGCTCGGCTTAGCCAGGTACTCGAGCGCGCGGTTGGTCCGCTTCTCCTCGCTGAAGCTCGTCACCGACAGGTGCCGTCAATCGAGGCGAAATTCCACGAGCACATTCTAGTGGAAATGCAAGCGGGCCACCCTCTCCGAACACATCAGTCGCTGCTGAAACTCACGAACGAGCTGTCCGGGTTGTCGCGCGTGTCGCGGACCGCGTGACGTTGGCCGCGGCCAGGGCGGGTGGCATTGGCATCGACAACGAAGCGCACTACGCGCTCCGGAGGACTGGGTGGTCGCTTTGCCTGGCCGCGAACTCGAGCACGGCGACGATGTCGCCAGCCTTGAGCTGGGGATAGTCGGCGAGAACGTGCTCATGTCGTTGATGGCCCGGCTCGCGCCAGTTGCTGCAGCGCGAAATCGCGATTGGCGGCGCTCCGCCGCGCCTGGAGCCACAGCCCGGCGAGCTCGACGGACCGGCATCCAAGTTGCGCGAGGTCTGATAGCCCGTGCTGCCATTCACCTCCTCGCGCTCTCGTGACTTGAAGGCCGCGACTGTTCCGGGCGCCCGCGACCGGCTCCGGATCCGCGATCTACGGCGAGGTCGCTGGCACGCCGGCAATAACCGAGCGGAAGAAGTAGGGCTCGAGGAGATCGCACGCGCCCTCGCGAAGGCGCAGCCCTGCTTCAATCACCGAATCGAGCACCAGGTATTTGTCGGGGCCTCGTCCCGGCCCGAGCGGGTGGGTGAACGCGGGCCAGTGGACCACCGCCGCATCGTCGATGTTAGGGTTGCCGGTGGCCGCGAAGCGGGTCCAGTAGCCGGCCATCGCATGATGAAGCGCCGTGTCCGCCGAGTCCAGAACATGACTCGGGAATTGCTGCGGCACGTAGTTGTTCCCGAACAGCAGGTTCGATTCGACGCCGTGTATGACATGGTCTACCGACAGGGCGTCGATCTCGTACTCGTAGGAATACACGAAGGTCGGCACCCGTGCGCGTTCGATCAGCCGCGCCAGCCGCCGTGCCTCGCAGACGAACTGCGCGTCGGCCACCACACGGGCCATCGCCTCGGCCGGTGAGGCAAAGTCCGAGGCGGGATAGAACGCGACGAGTTCGGCCGCGGCGGCGCCGAATTCGCCCTGCAACCAGGCGCCGTATTGATCTGCGCTGACCCCCGCGGGGAAGCTGCGCGTGATGAACGCGCCCCAGCCTTCGTCACGAGTGGTGCCGATGGTGGTCGGCACCTGATGGAAGGCGGCCTGCTCGAAGAGCGCTCGCGGCTGCTCCGGCAAATCGATCCCATCGACGACCGGCAACCAGAAGAACCGGTTGGCCGGCTCGGCCACCTGCTGGGAGCCCTGCGAGAGCGCGAGCAGGACCTGGTCCCGCGTCGCGGCCCGGAGGCACGAGAGAACCTGGCTGGCATCCGCGCAACCGAGCCGCTCGGCGAACAGGCTGCCCTGCTGCGTGGCCTCGCTATGCGTCGGCCACCTCTGGGTCGGTGTCCCGCTCTCGATGATCGCCCGATCGAAGAGACCCGCCGCACCCGGCATGACCATCTGGAGACCGACGCTGTCACCTCCCGCGGACGTGCCCGCGAGCGTCACGTTCTGGGGATCTCCGCCGAACGCGGCAATGTGATCGCGGACCCACGCCAGGGCGGCGCGCTGGTCCAGCAGTCCGTAGTTTCCAGAGGTCGGGTGCAGAGGATCTTCCGCGGCCAGAGCGGTGTGGGCCAGGAACCCGAACGGCCCCAGGCGGTACTGTGGGGCCACGACGATGACCCCTGTCTCCTCGGCGAGTCTGCGCCCGTTATGCGACGGCAGGCTGGCAGAGGCCGCGGCGAAGCCGCCGGTGTGGAGCCACACGATCACCGGCGCGGGAGCGGGCGGTGGAGGGTCGCTCACCCAGATGTCGAGCTTGAGGCAGTCTTCGTCGCCGCTGAGGGCGCCGGTCGGCTGCACCAACGGGCAGCTCGCTGGCGGAGTCGTCGCCATGAGCAAAGCCGGCGCCCAGGGGGCCCGGGGCTGGGGCGGCCGCCACCGATTGTCGTTCGCTGTTGACGCCGCGAAGGGAATCCCCAGAAATGCACACGAACTCCCGAAATCGGCACCCTGGATCGCGCCCTCCGGCGTGGTTGCGAGACACGATTGCCGAGAGGATCCGCCGCTCTCCCGTGCGCCGAGCGCCGCGCCCAGCAGGAGGACGCCGATGATCGCCAGCCGGGCCAGTTGGCCGCATGCCGGCCAGGACGACGCAAGCCTCGTTCGCATGGGAACTCCATTTCTGCCGTGACGTGACGGCTCGGCCACGGTAGAACGCGTGGTTGGGCGGAGTCCTTGCGGAAAGCTCGGCGAAAGGTCTAAATTTCCCCCGAAACGCCGGCGACGGTGGTCATGACCCCCAAAACAATCGCCGCTTACGGGTTCGGTCCCTTCCGCCTGGATCCGACCGAGCATCTCCTGCTGCGCGATGGCCGGCCGGTGGCGCTGACGCCGAAGGTCTTCGACGTCCTCCAACTCCTCGTCGAGCAACACGGGCACCTGGTCCACAAGGCGATGTTCTTCGAGCAGGTGTGGCCGGACAGCTTTGTCGAGGAGGCGAACCTCAATCGGAGCATTGCCGTCCTGCGGAAGGCCCTCGGCGAATCAGCGGGCGAAACGAAGTACATCGAAACTGTACCGAAGCGCGGCTACCGTTTCGTGGCACCCGTGACAATGATTGTGGTGCCCGCCGGCGCCTCGCCGGCTGACAACACCGCGCCACGTCCCGAAGGCGCCGAGCCGCGCCTCGATGGCTGGGGTTGGCCCTCGCGTGCTGCGACTGCGACCCTCGTCATCGTCGCCGCCGGGAGTCTCATCACGTGGTCGGTCGGCCGTGGCGCAATCGGGGCCACGACGCCGTTCGCGGTGCCCCGCTACCAACAAGTGACGTTTGGCGGCCGCGAAGGCGGGCCCGCGATCTCGCCCGACGGCCAGCGGATCGCCTATGTGTCCTCCGGTCGGTCGGACCGGAGCCTGGTGGTGCAGGAGCTGCCGGCGGGAGCGCCGTTGACGGTGTTCCAGGCACCCGAGGTGATGAACCTGCGCTGGTCGCCGGACGGCTCGGAGTTGTTGTTTGCGGCTCGTGGCGGGGGAACCGACGGGGTGTTCGCGGTATCGCGATCCGGCGGCTCGGCTCGGCGCCTCGCGGCCCGACCGCTGGTCGCAACATGGTCACCCGATGGCGCGACGATTGTCCTGGCCCGATACCAGTCCGGCACGCTGGAGTTCATCACGAGGCAAGGAGAGCCGCTGCGGACGATCTCGTTGCACGGCGTCAAGCGCTGGATTGCCGATCTCGACTGGTCGCCGCAGGGCGATTGGCTCCTCGTCGCCGGCAACGACGACGCCGGGCGATCCACGATCTGGACGGTGCGGCCAGACGGTGCCGATCAGCGGGCACTCGCCGTGGCCGATGCTGAAATTCCGGCGGCCCGGTGGGGGCCGGCCGGCGATACCGTTTACTATCTGCGCCGGGACGGACAGACGTTCTCGCTGTACCGGACGAGTGAGCCGTGGCAGCAGGACGCGGCGCCGTCCGGCGATCGGCTGGTACTCTCCGGACTCGACTCCGATGGCGCCTTCGGGCTCTCCGCCGACGGCCAGACCCTCGTCTATGCGCGAGCCTCCTTCCGCTCCGAGCTGTGGGCGGTCGATGTCGAGCATCCCGGATCGGATGCCGTCGTGACGACCACACAGCTGACCCGCGACTCGGCGCTCGTCGAACGGCCCCGGCTCTCGCCGGACGGATCGGCAGTCGTGTTCAATGCCGGGCGGGAACCCGCGGCAAACCTCTACACCATCCCTTCGGGCGGAGGCACGCCGCGCCAGT
Source organism: uncultured Acidobacteriota bacterium (assembly GCA_963723005.1). Classification (GTDB taxonomy): domain Bacteria; phylum Acidobacteriota; class Vicinamibacteria; order Vicinamibacterales; family UBA2999; genus VFZN01. Next base: position 126,270 of record CAVRPA010000004.1, read on the forward strand.
TGACGTTCATGGACGGGTTCAGCGTCGGCGGCGCCTGGTCCGCCGATGGTCAGACGGTGGCCTTCGCCTCGACCAGCGGCGGCCGCCGCCGGGTGTGGGTCGTCCCCGCCGCCGGGGGTCCGCCGCATCCGGTGTCCTCGGGCGATCCGAGTGACAGCTTCGACGTCACGTGGTCGCCAGGCACGCGAATCCTCTATCAGCAGGCGGGCAACCGGAACTTCGGCGTGCTGAATCCCGAGACGGGCGACGAACAGCCGCTGGTTCGGAACCCGCGGGGATGGGTATTCTCACCCGTCGTCGCGCCGGATCGGCGGCGCATTGCCGTCTCGTGGTCGGGGCGGCCCGACCCGGGGGTGTGGCTCGTCACGCCCGGCGAGTCGACGGAGACGCTGGTGCACGGGTCGACGGGGCCGCCTCTGCTCCTCGGCTGGTCGGCTGACGGCGAGACGATCTACGGCTATGAGGGTCGCCGAGCCGCCTACCGCGGCTTGTCAGTGAATCTCGGTGAAACCATGACCGATGTCCGGATCGTCGCCGTGCCCGTCGACGGCGGACCGCTCAGGCCGATCGTCTCTCTCCCGTTCGACGAGGTCGGCGGCCTGACCATGACCCGCGACGGCCGCCGGTTCGTCTGCGCGGTGTACTCGTCACGATCCGACGTGTGGCTGGTGGAGAATCCGGATCGCGCCTCGGATTTCCGCGCGGCCGTCGCGAGCGTCACCCGTTGAGCGTCACGGGCGCACTGAAGTCCACGAGGAGGTCGATGTCGCTTCCCGCCTTCAGCTCGTCGCGGGCTGCGGAGCCGAACAGCCACAGTTCCTGGACGGCGTGAGCCCTCAGCTCAGGGGCCGCCGGTCAATACGTGCGTTTCGCTCATAAGCTGCCAGCGGCCATGCCAGGGGTCGCGTGATTATGCTCGAACCCTCAAGGCGCCGGTGGAGCGATTCCCGCGCGTTATAATGTCTCGATGAAGTCACGAGCGATCCGCGCCGATGCGGTCGATCGGACTGCAATACGCGTGCAGTCCCTGCATGAGGAGCCCGACGATAAACGCTGGTGGTGGTCACGCTCGATCAATGAACGCCTTGCCGCCATCGAGCTGATGCGACGAACAATCTATGGACGCGCCGCTGCTCACGGCAGACTTCAAAGAGTTCTTGAGTGTGCTCAGCGCACCGCGTTGACGTGGGTGCGCGCCACGCCGGAGAATGCCGTGCGTGTGCTCGCGGCGGTGCGCGAGTTCGGATTCGACACGCCTGAGCTGAACCCGCACTGTTCAGCGATCCCCTGAGCATCGTTCGATTCGGCGTACCCCGTTCCGCATCGAGGTGATGACCTCGATCGACGGGGTGGAGTTCGAGCCGTGCCTGGCCAGAGCCCTCTCCTGCGATCTGGACGGCGTCACCGTTCCGGTGATTTCTCTCGCCGACCTGAAGGTCAACAAACGGGCGGCCGGCCGCCACAAGGACCTCGCCGACCTCGACAATCTGCCCTGAACGGCACACCGGCCAGTTCATCGACCGGTATTCCCTCCTGCACTGATCCTGACCACGGCGCGACCACCAGTTGCCGTGGCGTTCACCGATGCGGACACGTGCTCGATCACGAGACGCGTGTTGGCAGGAACGGTTGTGAGCGGAATGCTGACGAAGGTACCGCTGAAACCCGAGAAGTGGACTTGCGGCAGGAACCGCTGCCGAAATTTGCGGATGCCCGTGGCGATGGGACAGCGAGTGTCTACGTCTCGTCCGACGCGAGTGTCTCGCGAAGCCGGAGTAGTGCGAGGCGAACCGATTCGATTGTGTATGGATCGTCAGGATGCGGCGGGCGATCTGGCGCCTGAAAATAGGGTCGCTCGCCCTGTACTCGTCCCCATTCTGCGTCGGCCTCGCGGACGAGCTCCGCCAGGAGGTGCTCCGACGCAAGAACTCCTGGGATGTACTCCGCAAGCGCCGCGAGTGGCTGGTCGTAGTCGGCGTTGAGCAGGCTTTCCCCGAGGCGGCGAAGCATCACGATCCTCAACACGCCTCCCGGGTCGACGAGATGACGGCGGAGATACTCTTCGACTTCGAGTTCGGCCTGGCGCTTCCGGGTGACCGGCGATCCCCCCTTCATGAGATCGCCACCGGACTCTTGCCCGATAGCGTCGTGGAGCGAAAACTTGCGGTGGATCCGCATTTCTCGCTCGATCTCCTCGTTATTGTCGGCTGATTTCGTCTTCGGCTTTTCGCTCATAAGCGTGTCACCGCGGCCATACGCATTCTGATCCCTGATCCCTGATCCCTGATCCCTGATCCCTGTCCTGTTACTGAGCCACGATCCGCCCTTGAAACGCCGGATTCCCGACGTTGTCGTGATCGTGGAATCGACACGTCTTCGCCTCCCCGAAGGTGGACGTGTCGCGGCTCTGGCCGGCGACGAGGAACCCGACGATATCCACTTCCGCGCACTCGCGCGAGGTGTGGTCGAGGCCGCTGTTGATGTCGTGGCCGACGCGGTCGGCGTTGACGAAGGTGACGCGACCGCCAACTGGAACGGTGATCTCCAACGGCGCGAACCCGCTCGCGGACAGCGTCACCGTCGGCGGACCGGCCGGACTGGGTGGCGATGCCTGGACTGGCGGCGTCGGCGCCACCGGCGTGGACGCGGAACTGCAGGCGGCCAGTAGGGCAACAGCGATGAGGAACACAGATCGCGCGAACACCACGACACTCCCGATCCCGGCGCGCGTCGAGCGTATCACGCGTCACATCGCGTGACGGATCGGCCGTAAGACGAAGAAGACCGAGAAGCTCGGCGCCACGCGCCCCGAGTAGCGGGGGGCGAGCTCCGTGGGAAGCAGGCTCAGCCCCGCGGTCCCGCCGACCCCGGGCGCCAGCCCCTTGCCGGCCGCGAACTGCCGCACGTAGCCGGCTTCCAGTTTGCCGACCGTGAAGTTCGTTCCCGAGTACTCGTGGGCGTGCAGGTGATGCGCCGGAATCACCGCCAGCTCGGCCCGGCCAAACACCGTGTGACGATCTCCCATCGTCATGCTGCTTTCGAGCAGAGCGCCGCCGCTCCGCGTGTAGAGCGGCTGACCCGACGCCAGCTCGCGGCCCGCGTTGCTGCCGACGGCCAGCGTCCACGCCCAATACGTACCTTCCTCCCATTTGCGCACGTAGGTTCCAGAGGCGCTGATTCTCGTGGTCGTCGAGTCCGGCAGTCCTTCGAACGCCGTCACCGGATCGTGCACCCGAGCCGCGGACAACTGAAGCGACAGCCGGTCCGTGGGCAGAAAGGAGACACGCGCGGAGGCCGAGTCGAACGCGCCAAGATCCACGTTCGTGCGCTGCTCGTCCGGGGATCGGCCGTTGAAGATCGAGGCCTCGGCTTTGACCCGCAGGTCGTGCAGGCCGAGCGTGACCACGCCGAACGTGACGTGATTGGCGTCCAGCCAGTGATGAGCGATGGGCGCCACCGGGTTTGCGGCCGCGGACGGACGATGAGGGTAGGCGGTGGGTCCGAACGCGGGCTCCCCGGCCAGCCCCGCGTACGCCTGCCATCGCCATTCTCCGATCAGCGGCGCGTCGTAATCGGCGGCAAGCTCCATCAGCAGATCGTGTGGCTGCTGCCGGTCGTGGATCGTGTCGCCTTCACAGACTTCGCCGATCGCCAGGTAGTTCAACGCCCCACAATGGCGGATGGTCCATGGCTCGGCGCTGAGCATGGTGCGGAGGCCGAAGCGGCCGTTGCCAATCCGTCGCCGGGCCATCCCCATCACCCAGTTGGGGCTCACCAGTTGGTGGGTGGCGGCACCGCCGGTGCGGTGACGGTCGCCGGGCTCGTAGAGGTACTGCACGAACAGCGTGCCGTCGAGACGCAGGTCCCACGCCTGCCACGAGCGGTGGACGCCGAACATGGGCGTGGCCTTCGGCAGCCACGCCGTCCCGGTGAAGTCGGTGGTCGGTGTCAGCAGCGTCCCGGACACGTCAACGTGCTCGTGGACGGCCTCGGGCTGGGTCGGAGTCTGCTGCGCGACGACGCGCACCGATCGGTTCAGCAGCAGTGCGGTCAGCATCAGGACCGCGGCTATTCTCTTCCGGTGTGGCTCAGTCAATGCGGACGTCGATCCGGCCGACCACGCCCACCTGATCGAGATGATCGTGGAACCCGCATTCCCGAACGATCTCGAAGATGGCCGACTCGCGCTCCTGGCCTGGCGCGAGAAATCCTACCCGGTTGATCGGCGGGCAGTCTTCGTGCCTGAGATAGGGGTCGGAGACGATCTCATGCGACCTGGTGTCGCGGTTGACGAAGGTGACGCGGCCGCCCACGTTGATGATCACGGAGGCTGGTTGAGGCCCGTCCGGCGTGAGCGTCACCGTGACGTTCAGCGGCCACCGATAGGCCGCTGCGGGGGACGGTGCCGTCGGCGATGACGCCGTGGACGGCTGCGGAGCACTCCCGCTGCAGGCGGCAAGCGTCGCGACCGCACCCGCGAGCATGGCCGTTGCACCACGGTGGCACGTCATCGGCGTATTGTGCCATCACGCACCCTCACAAGGCCGGTCCGCAGGTGTGCGGCGATGCACCTCTGAGGATCGCGTCTGGCCCGATGAGGTCGTCAGAGCTTCACGTAGGTGACGCCGCGCTCCTGCACCAGGCCCATGGCCATCACGTGCGACGGGACCAGCTTGACGCCGGGATTGAGACCGGCGATGAGGTCGGCGCGCACTTCGTCGACGGGAAGGCTTTTCGCGCTGGCCAATTGGCCGGCCACGCTGCCGAGGGCGATGGCGCATTGCCAGAAGATGGTGCCGCGCGCCTTTAGCGCCGTCACCCCGAGCGTGGGCTCGTCCATGAAGATGTTGCGCACGGCGGGCGCCTTGGTGGCCGGGTCGGTAATCTTGAACCGCTCACCGAGCGCGTATTTTTCCCACAGGCGATGGGAGGCGTTGAGCGTGAACGCCCGGCCGCCCGCGATGCCGACCACCGTGCGTACGTCGGGGAACTCCATCTGCATCACGTCGCGGAACGCGTCCATGTAGTTCCGTGGCAGGCGGAGCGGCGACGGCGCGCTCGACGGGTCCGCATCCAGCATGTCGTAGACCTGCATGTGCTTGCCCTTCAGGTCGTCCACCCACGCGAGGTCCCACTTCGAGGCCGCGGCGGTCTGTGCGATGGCGATGCCGGTGGGCTCGAGTGCGGCCATGCCTGCCAGTGACGTCACGATCGACATGAAGCTGCGCCGGTTCTGTCGGGTGGTCATATCGAGTGTGTCTCCCCAGGATGACCACGCCATTATGCGCCATCAGCGCTGCGGGGAAGGTTTCCGAGTGAATGCGCCTCCTTGTTCGCCCTTGATCAGCCTGATAAACCGGCTAGCGCTCTTGTCGGCCGAGCCCGTAGCGCTTACGGATTACACACGTAGGGACCATCGCCGGGCGGTTGCGGAGTCGTGCCTTCGAGGGCCCATGCGAACACGAACGCCAGCGCGTCGATGTCGCATTGTGACAATACCGGGTCGCCCAGGTCTGGCCAGCCGTACCCCATGAGGTCGGTACTCTCCAACAGGTTGGTGGCATGTCCCAGTCCGAGCGCATGACCGACCTCGTGAAGCGTGACCCAGCCCAGATATTCAGCGTTATACGGATCGCGGTCCAGGCTGGGCGGCAAATCGGAGCGGACCAGGATGTTGGGGCAGCCGTGATCACCGCAGATCGCGTAGCCGCCAAACACGACACCACCGGCGGTCGGCACGTAGTGAACGACGATATCCGCCGCACGTTGCTCGCTCGGCTCGCTGCCGGTCACATCGGTCAGGGTGATGAGGCCGCCGAAACAATCCGCGAGCACATCCGTCCAGGTCTGGATCGCGTCGTCAATGGCGTCCAGCTGCTCCTCTGTCGCGCGTGGGTGCGCCTGTACTGCAATCGTCAAGCTGGTGTGGTCCCACCAGTATCCCGGATAGTAGTTGCTGAGAATCTCCAGCGCCTCGGCGTCCGACTTCGGCAGTCTGCATCCGTTCTTCGGGCCCGCCTCGGCCACCGTTGGCCAGAGAGAGATTGTCAGAATGGCGAGCGCAATCATTCTTGCCATGACCGACCTCCTTGCTCGCCGCACAGTGTGCGCGTCCGCACGGCGGGATACAAGCTGATCTGGCTGAAGGTTCCGGCGAGGGCGCGCGCACGACTGGACCCGATGGTGGAATCGACGCTTTCCGAAACAACGTCGCTAGAAACCAGCACAACATGCCTTCGAATCGCCGCACGTTCCGGAAGACCGCCGCCGGGGTGGACGTCATCGGCCTGTGCCATCAGCATGTCACCCGACGTGTGGCACGTGCCAGTGGCGGTGAATGGCAACCGATGGCGCAGCGCCCGGCAGGGCGCGCCGAAGCCCAGCTACTGCCCGCGTGTCTCAGACCCAACTAGTGGGCACTCTGAGTGCTCGATTCCCATTCGCGCTAAGATCGCGCCACTTGTCGCTCCTGACGTGACTCCTGGCACGCGCGTGGGCCCGTACGTGATCCTTTCCGCCCTTGGTGCGGGCGGCATGGGTGAGGTGTATCGCGCGGCCGACACGAACCTCAAGCGGCAGGTTGCCATCAAGGTGCTGCCCACGTCCGTGGCGCTTGATGCGGACCGCCTCGCGCGCTTCCAGCGCGAAGCCGAATTGGTTGCAGCGCTGAACCATCCCAACATCGCGCACATCCATGGCATCGAGAAGTCAGGCGAAACCCTCGCGCTCGTGATGGAGTTGGTCGAAGGGCCAACGCTCGCCGATTGCATCGCGCGAGGCCCGATCCCCCTGGCCGACGCACTCCCGATCGCGAAACAGATCGCCGAGGCGCTGGAAGCGGCGCATGGGCAGGGCATCATTCATCGCGATCTGAAACCTGCCAACATCAAGGTGCGCGAAGACGGCACGGTGAAGGTCCTGGACTTCGGGCTGGCGAAGGCGATCGAGCCGACCGGCGCGGCGGGCACGAGCCCGACGATCTCGCCGACGATATCGATGCATGCCACGAAGGCCGGCGTCATTCTCGGGACGGCCGCGTACATGAGCCCTGAGCAGGCGGCAGGCCGGGTGGTCGATAAGCGAAGCGACCTCTGGGCGTTTGGGGTCGTACTGCTGGAGATGTTGACCGGACGTGCGGTCTTCAAAGGCGAAACCGTGCCGCACGTGCTCGCGTCCGTATTGAAGGACGATCCGGACTGGGCGACGCTGCCAATCGGCACTCCCCCTGCGGTACGCAGGCTGCTAAGACGATGCCTGGAGAAAGATCGCAGGCAGCGACTGGCGGATGCCGCAGATGCGCGGCTGGAGATCGACGATGCCCTGACTGCCCCGACGGGAGTGTTGTCGCCCCAGGCGGCAGCACCGCGGGCGTGGCCCCGAATGGTACCGTTGGTGACCGCGTGTGTGCTTGCCAGCGCACTGGTGGCCGCACTCGCTACGTGGGTTCTGATGCGACCGGCTCCGGCCACGGTGGCGCCCGTGATGCGATTCAATGTCGACCTCGGACCTGAGGCGGCAACGGCCGAGCGAACCACGGTGGCGGTGTCGCCTGACGGACGACGGATCATTTATCCAATCCGTGATGCTGACGGTACGCGAGCGCTCGCGACACGGCCGCTCGACCAGGCCACTGGCACGCGCCTTCCCGGTACGGAGAACGGCGCCGATCCCCTGTTTTCGCCTGATGGGCAATGGTTGGTTTTCGCGGCGGGCGGGAAGCTCAAGAAAATGTCGATACACGGCGGCCCGGTGGTCACCATGTGCGACGCTCCCATTTTCAGAGGCGGCGTGTGGACGACGGACGGGACGATCGTGGCGTCGCTCGACGCAACCGTCGGCTTGTCCCGCATCCCGGCCGGCGGCGGCGCGCCTCAACCTCTCACGACGCTGGAGAACGGAGAAGCCACCCATCGCTGGCCGCATATGTTGCCGGGCGGCCAGTCTGTCCTGTTCACCGCGTCAAAGACGACCGGGTACTACGAGGAGGCGAACCTGCAGGTCGTGAACGTGAACACCGGACAGGTCACCACCGTGATGCAGGGCGGGTATTTCGGCCGCTATACGTCCGGGTACCTAACCTACCTTCGGCAGGGCGTTCTGTGGGGCGTTGTATTCGACCCGATCCGGCTGGCGGTGAAAGGCACGCCTACACCGCTATTGGACGACGTGGCGAGCGATCAGAACTTCGGAAGCGCGCAGTTCGATGTGTCGCAGACCGGTACCGTCGTTTATCGGAGCGGCAAACCATCGTCAGAGTGGCCGATTGTCTGGTTGGAGAGTGGGGGCCAGACACACCCGTTGCTATCGACGCCCGGAGCCTACTTCACGCCTCGCGTGTCGCCCGATGGACGGCATCTGGCGCTGGCCAAGGAGGCGGGTAACGGCTCGGATATCTACGCTTACGACGTGCAACGCGAAACGATGGCCAGGCTGACTGTGAACGGCCGGGGGAATCGAAATCCGGTCTGGGCCCCTGACGGTAGACACCTGGTGTACGCGGCAGAGGGGGACAAGGCAATCTGGTGGATTCGCGCAGATGGTGCGGGTGAACCGCTCCGCCTGCTCGAGAGCACGAACACGATAATCCCGTGGTCCTTCGATCCCGAGGGCCAGCGTCTCTTGTACGTGGACCTGGCCGCTGACACAAGAGCGGACATCTGGATCCTGCCACTAGACGCGAACGACCCAGAGCGCCCCAAGCCGGGTGAACCGGAAGTGTTCCTGAAGACCTCGGCGAACGAAGGCCTGTTTGGAGCGGCGTTTTCGCCGGACGGACGCTGGATCGCGTATCACTCCGACGAATCAGGGCGGGGCGAAGTGTCGGTCCGTGCGGTGCGCGGCGGCCTCGGCGGGAAGTGGAAGCTGTCCACGAATGGCGGCCGGTATCCGCTCTGGTCGAGAGATGGTTCGACCCTGCATTACCTGGCAGAACAGGACGATCGCATCATGGTTGCCGAGTACACGGTCAAGGATGGTTTGTTGACCCCCGGCACGCCTCGCGCATGGTCGGACACGTTGATTCGCCCGACGACTCGTTCGATGACACCCGGATTGGCACCGCTGGATTTAGCCCCGGACGGCCGTCGTTTTGCGATCCTGCCAAGAGACGTGGTGACGGATGAGAAAGGATCGGTCCACGTGACCTTCGTGCTGAACTTCTTCGACGAGCTGCATCGACGGTTGCGATAAGCCGTGTTCGAGCCCGTCTGCCGAGCACCCGCCGCAGTGGCGCCTCCGCACGGCGTGCAACAAGCTGTTGAAACCGAGGATTCCGGCGAGGGCGTTCGCTCGACGGAGTGGACTCGGATCATGTGAATCGACGCTTTCCGAAACAGGGCCGCGTCGCTAGAATCCAGCACAACATGCCTTCGAATCGCCGCACGTTCCTGAAGACCACCGCCGCCGGGGTTGCCTCTATCACGACCGCCGCCGGTGCGATGGCGGCGCCGGCCGAGGCACAGGCGGGAGGGCCGAACGCAGGCGAGGGCGTATTCGAGCCGCCGCGCGGCATGACGCTGCTGAACATGCGGACCGCTGCGGGTCCGCGGCTGGGCGTGAAGCTCGCGAAGGGCATCCTCGACGTGGCGGCGGCCGCGGCGAGCTACAAGCTGCCGGCGCCGATCGACACCGACGACCTGCTCCAGAACGGCAAGGGTGGGATGCTCGCGAAGCTGGTGGCGGCGGCGGCCGATGGGCCGGCCCGGCTCTATCTGCCGGAGAGCGCCGTGCAGCATGCGCCGCTCGTCACCCGCCCCGAGAAGATCATCATGATGGGCTTCAACTACAGGCGGCACGCAGCCGAGACCGGCACGCCGATCCCCAAGAATCCCATTCTCTTCAACAAGTTCAACACCGCGCTCAATCACCACGGCGGCACGATCGCCCTGCCGACGGCGACGGCGACGCAGTTCGATTACGAAGTCGAGCTGGTGATCGTCTTCGGCCGCGAGTGCCGCAACGTGTCGGAAGCCGACGCGCTCGACTACGTGGCCGGCTACTGTACCGGCAACGACTTCTCCGCGCGCGACATGCAGTACCTCACCTCACAGTTCATGATCGGGAAGACGTTCGACGGGTTCGCGCCGCTGGGTCCGCACCTGGTGACGAGCGACCTCGTGGGCGATCCCAACAAGCTGCGCCTCGAGTGCCGGGTCAACGGCGAGCAGCGTCAGGACTGGAACACGAGCGACATGATCTTCAACTGCCGGCAGATGATCAGCTTCGCGTCGCGGATGATGACCATCAAGCCAGGCGACATCTTCTTCACGGGCACGCCGCACGGGGTCGTGTTCGGCAAGCCGAAGGCCGAACAGGTGTGGCTCAAGCCCGGCGACCGGGTGGTCTGCAGCGTGGAGAAGCTCGGCGAGCTGGCCTTCAGTCTGGCTTGATCACCTCGGGGTCGCAAACAACCCGTCCATGTCCACCATCGTCGGCGGTCCGAGGCCGACTGTGCGCTGGCCAGGCTCGATGGTCTTCTGGTCGCCCGCAATCCCGATCGCCAGTGCTCGGGGCCGAGATGCTGCGCGGCTACCCGCCGGGTATGCCCCTCGCCGTCGACTCGGATTCGCCGGGCACACCTCCGGTGGGACCGCCCCTGGACAGCGCTGCGAGTGTCAGCGGACGTGACGCGTTCGGTTTCCGGCTACATCCCAGTATTCAATCGCGAACGATGAACCGGTAGCAGTCGCTCTGCAGCGGGATGTTGCTGGTCCCGTTTTGGATGATGCGGAAATAGATATCGAACGCGGTCCCCGGCGGCAGGGCGGACAAATCCCGCCACAGGGAAGCCCGACCCGTCCCCGCATCGTCGGTGACAATTGGCAGCGGCGTTAAGCCCTGACCGAGCGTCAGCCAGTTCGTGCCGGTGCAGATTCCGTCCAACGTCGTATCGACTGCCCGTTGAAGACTGTAGCTCGTGTCCGGCAGTAGGTCCCGAACCCACACGTCAAGGTCGATGATGTTCTGCGTCAGATCTTTCTTCTGGCGGAACTTGACTAATCCGAACCCGTCCCCTCGCAGAATCGCTTCGAGGTTAAACGGTGGCTGCGCGGCAGCGGTGCTCACGCCACTCGCAGTCACGGTGCCCGACGTGGTGGATAGCGACGACGCAGCCTCGGTCGGCGAGGTCGGTGTTGGCGATGTGCTGCATCCGGCCAGTGACAAGGACAGAACGGTGACGACTCGGACAGGGACCGTGCGATTCATGGCAGTCTCCTTGGCGGCCCCGCTCCCCAGGGCCGGGGTTCGTCGCGAGTGTGCCGGATTGCCGCCGCGGCCGCCATCGACGGCGTCTGAAGGTTTTGTGAATAAACGCCACCAACTGGAGCGCTATAATCACGGCGTCTTCAGATGGCGGTCCGCATCGGCTTCGCCGGGTTCGTGCTCGACTCCACCGCCTTCACCCTTACCGGCCCTGCCGGCCCGATCGGCCTGGAACGGCTCCCGATGGAGCTCCTGCTGCTGCTGGCACGGCGTGCCGGTACCCTGGTGTCGCGGGAAGAGATCCGGTCCACACTGTGGGGGCGGGAGCTCCACATCGAGCACGACGCGGCCATCAACACCGCGATCCGCAAGGTCCGGCAGGCCCTCGGAGACGATCCCGCACAACCGTGTTTCGTGCAGACGGTGGTGGGGAAGGGGTACCGGTTCGCGGCCGACGTCCGGCTGCCCGGCTCGGACCTTCGCTTCACGGTGACCTTCAGGGGCCGCGAGATTCTCCTGGTGCACGGTGATACCCTGATCGGCCGCGATCCCGAAGCGCACGTCTGTATCGACGAACCAACCGTGTCGCGCCGGCACGCGACGATTTCGACGAACGCAGACGGCGCGGTGCTGCGCGATCTGGACAGCCGCAACGGGACCTTCGTCGACGACCGCCGGATCGACGCCCCGACACCGCTCGCGGACGGGGCCGTGGTGTCGATTGGACCTGTCGCGCTGCTCTTCGCCGCCCGGACCGCACCGCAATCGACCGTGACCTTGCCGTGACCCTTCCTCGCCAGCCGCTCCCATCCGAACACGCCACCGTGGACGAGGTCAGCGAGAGCGACGGGACGGCGTTCATCGCTCTACCTGCCGACCGGCACCCGCTGTTTCAGCTCTTCGAACCAGTTCAAGACAACCTCGAATCGAAGCGGCGCCGTTTCCTCAACACCCGGTTGGACGATCAGCAGACGCCCGTCGCCCGCGACGTCGTATCCGGAATGGAAGGCGCCGCCTCGAACGGCCGGCAGCGCCCTCGCGACTGGCATCGGTTTGCCGATCGTTGCCGGAAACCCGCTGACGTCGACGGCAATGACATCGCCCTCGCCATTCAGTCCGGCTATCCCGCGGTAATACAGCGTTCGTCCGTCACGGCCCCACACGGGCGCGAATCCCCCGTCGGTGGAAATTCGTCGCGTCGTCGCGCCGTCGAGCGAGGCGACGTGTATCTGGGGCCTGCCGACCACGACCTGTGACATGTACGCGAGCCACCGCCCGTCTGGCGAGATCTGTGGGTGCCGAGCGTTCTCCTGGAGAGGCAGACGGGTCGTCTCCCGCTTCGCGAAATCGAACGACGCCAGTTCGGTGACGTCGCTGGGCAAGCTGCGCAGGAACACCAACCGCCGGCCATCTGGAGACCATGCTCCGGGATAGGTGCGTGTCTCTTCGCGAACGAGGAGTTGGGCCGGACTGCCATCGAGCCGCTGCCAGTGGACCTCTTCGCGGCCATCTCTGGTGGTGCTGAACGTCACCCGCTGGCCGTCGCGCGCCCACGTTGGCGCTACGCTTCGGCCGTCGGTTGTCAGAGGCGTGAGCGCACCGTGTTCGATGTCGTAAATCCAGATGTCGCGGCGGCCTTCCTCCTCGATCTGGACGGCGATGCGCTTTTGGTTCGGAGACAGGCTCGGGCGGGAGAATCCCCGCAGCTCCAGCGGCAGCTGCTCCACCGCGCCGCTTCGTCCGACCCACGCAAGCCGTCGAACGGTGCGCGGAACGGGTGGAATATAGACGAGCGTGCCCTCGTCTGAGAGCGCGTACCGCGCACCCCAACCGAAGGGTCCGGACCCGCCGACGTTGTTCTCACTCATGACGCGCTCGGCGAGCGCGATCGGCGGACCTGTCGTTTCGAGTCGATCGAGATCGAACGGGGCCGCCATGAGCGATTGCCCGCGGGCGAACACCAGGTGTCCCGTCGACACGTACCGTGCGTCGAAGCCATCCGGCACGATCACCTTGACGGTGCCGGTATCCAGCTGCAGAACCGCGATGTCGAACGCCTCGGCATTCGACTTCAGGTGCCGGGTGAGGAGCAGCGCATTGCGGCCGGGAATTCGACGAGGAAAGTGGTGGTCGAGTTCGCCCTGCCCCCGGTCAGGCGTCGTCATTCTGACCATCGCGCCACCATTAGCCGGAACCCGGGCCAGTCCCTTTTCGAGCTGCCCGAACACGATCGTGTCGTTCGACAGCCACCCAATCGACTGATCGAGCACCCCGGCCGCCTCCGCGAGCGTCACTGGGGGCGTGTTGGAAGTGGCCGAGACCTTCCTGATCGCACCACCATCGGTGACAAAGGCAATCCACAGTCCGTCAGGTGAGAACGCCATCTCGTAGGCGCGTTCGGTGCCCGGGACTAGCCGGCCTGCCCACTGGTCGAACGGCCGCAGATACAAGGAGACGCCGCTTCCGCGGTCCGCGGTGTAGACGAGAGCGCGGCCATCGGGGGAAATATCGAACCTGGGCTGCGGCACCGCCAGCCGGCCCTCGTCAGCCGGTTGTATGGCGAATCGGCGAACCGGCGCGTGAGACGAAAGCGAGGTGGCTCGTGACAGGTTCCAGGCGATGGCGGCGCCAAGGCCAAGGCCAAGGCCCAGCACCGTGACCGTGGCCGCGATCCGACGCCACGGCGCGACCGGACCCGGCGCGCTCCTGGCCGCCTGCTGAGATAACGCGCGGTCTTCGGCAATCCACTTCAGCTCGTCGGTGAGATCGAGCGCGCTCTGCCAGCGCGCGTCCGGATCCTTTGCCAGGCATTTGCGCACAACTCGGTCGAGCGCCGGCGGCGCTGCCGGCTGGCGATCGTTGATCGGCGGGGGCTCGCGTGCCAGGATCGCCGCAATGAGGCTGGCGTGGCTGTCGCCTTCGAACGCCCGCCGTCCTGTCGCCATTTCGTACATGACGGCCCCGAACGCAAAGATATCGGCCCGCGTGTCGACTGCCCGGCCGTCGATCTGCTCGGGCGCCATGTACGGCCACGTGCCGAGGATGCTCCCTTCATTGGTGAGCAACTCTTTTCTAGGAGCGGCGAGCGTCGACCCGGACGCGGGCGTCGACGCTGATGGCTCGGGCGCCTTGGCGAGACCGAAGTCGAGCACCTTGACACCCGCGCTCGTCAGCATGACGTTGCCTGGCTTCAGATCGCGATGAACGATGTTCTGTTGATGGGCAGCGGCCAGCGCTCCGGCGATCTCGATTCCGTGCCGGAGCGTCTCTTCCAAAGGAAGCGCGGTGCCGGCCCGGGCAAGGCGTGCGGCCAGCGTCTCGCCCTTGATGTACTCCATCACCAGGAAATCGATGGAGTCGTGTTGACCGATGTCGTTGAGATGACAGATGTGCGGGTGGTTGAGGGCGGCGATGGCGCGCGCCTCACGCTCGAAGCGCACACGCGCCTGCGAGTCGGTGATCCGATCGGCTGCGATCACCTTGATGGCGACGGTGCGATCGAGCCGGGTATCGTGGGCGCGGTAGACCTCGCCCATCCCGCCGCCGCCGAGACGTTCGCGAATCTCGTAGGGACCGAGGCGCGACCGGGGGCCGACCGCCATTGGCGCCCATGATACTCAAACCGATGACCGATGGCGAGATTGTCGCGCGCTCGAAGCAGCCCACCATAAACGCCGCGCCAGGCAATCCGATCGAAGGAAAGGAGCCGCACGGCGTCGTCTTTGGCAAGCCGAAGGCCGAACAGGTGTGGCTCAAGCCCGGCGACCGCGTGGCCTGCAGCGTGGAGAAGCTCGGCGAGCTGGCCTTCAGCCTGACCTGACCACTACGCCCTGCGCGGCAACCGATGCTCAAAGCCGCGGGCGTGGCGCTGCTGCAGAAGTTGGGCGCGGTGGGTCACTTCGGCGTCGCAAACAACCCGTCGATGTCCACCATCGTCGGCGATCCGAGGCCGAGTGCGCTTGCAGGCCAGGCTCGATGGTCTTCCGGTCGCCCGCGATCGACGATCACCAGGTGCTCGGGGTCGAGATACTGCGCCGCCACCCGCCGGACATCGTCTGCCGTGGTCGTTTCGATGACTCGCGCGTAGGTGGAGTAGTGGTCGTCCGGCAGGTCGAACGCGACCAGCGTCTCGAGCGCCTGCAGCCGGCTCGAGAGGCGGCCGGTCGCCTCGAACGTGCTCGAGAACTCGACGGCGACCGCGCTCTTCGCGCGCGCGAGTTCGTCAGCGGCAATCGCCTTGGTGACATCGGCCAGCTCACCGATCAGCTCGGCAAGCGCCTCGGCGGTCTTGGGGCCTTGCACCGCCGTGGCCACGGCCAGCGGTCCCCCTGACCGGCGCCGGTCGAAGCCCGGGCGAACAGCGGTGGCGTACTCGCGGAGAGCCGGGGTGCGGGCCGCGCCCAATCTGCCCCTGAGAATCGCGTTCAGCAACTGAATCGGGAAGTAATCGGCCGTCGCACTCGTGGCACTCACGCCGCCCACGAGGATCCGCGACTGGGGCGCGTTCGGGACGTCTGCGAGCAACAACTGACGGGCGGGACGCCGGGTCTCGGGAGCGGGTCCGGGAAGCGTCTCGCCTGCTGCAGCCGGCCCCCACTTGCCGAAGTGGGTCTCGAGCATCGGCAGCACATCATCGGGCGTGACGGCACCCACGACCAGCAGGGTGCTGTTCGCCGGTCGGTATGCGGCCTTGTGGAACGCGGCGACGTCCTCGACCGTCATGGCCGCGAGGCTGCCGGCGGAGCCAATCAGCGGCGCGGCGTTGCGGTCGGCGGCGACCGTAGACGCCGCTGGCGAACGCGAGCGCGGCGAGGGCGTCGGGATCGTCGCGTACGCCGCGCAGCATCTGCACGCGCTGCCGCCGCGCGCGTTCGAACTCCGGCGCCGGGAACGTGGGTCGCTGAGCCATGTCGGCCATCAGCGGCAGCACGGCGGCCAGTCCGGCGACCGGCACGTACAGGCGCAGCAGTCGACGTATCGGCGGTCGTCGATGCCGAGAGATTGGCGACGTGCGCATCGAGCTCGTCAGCGAACTCGACGGCGGAACGGGCGCCGGCGCCCGCGGTCAGCAGCGCCGCGGTGAGGCTGGCGGCTCCGAATCGCCCCGGCGGGTCGGCGGCCGTGCCGGTCCGGACCACCAGGCTCATCTGCACGACCGGCAGTTCCGGCTGCTCGACAATCCACACCGGCAGCCCATTGCTCAACCGGTGTTTGAGGATGACGGGTGCCCAGAGTGTTGGAGCACCGGCTCCCGGATTTCGGGGCGCCGGTGCCTGCCCGGCGGCCACGGCCAGGGAGACCAGGAGGAACACGGTGGTCGTGAGCGTGCTGTTCACTCGAGTGTCCAGAGCGTAACCGACGAGACGTCCTTGACGACGATCCGGTTGCCCGAGACGGCCGGCTGGGCCCACGTCGCGCTCGTGGCCACGGCATACCGCGCGAGCGGCTCGAACCCGTCGCGGCGGCTCCTCGCCACAATCAGCTCCGCATCGTCGTTCAGGAGGAAGAGAAGGCGGCCGGCTTTGACGACCGCGGTGTTCTCGGCCTGGCGGGGCGGGCCGAGCCACAGCACGCGGCCGGTGTCCGCTTCGAGCGCGAAGAACTGGCCTCTCGCCTTCTCGGACAGGCCGAACAAGGTGTTGTCGACGAGCACCGGATTGCTGAGGAACAGCGAGACCTCGGCGGTCTCCCACACGACGTTGACGGACCAGGCGCCGTCCCGCCGCGCCGGCCGCAGCGCGGTGACGCCCATGCCCTGGCTGCTGACGATGAGCGTCTCGCCGTGCTGGATGGGTGTGATGGCGCTCGGCGTGCCACGGGACGGCCACGCGTGCTCCCACAGCCGCGTGCCATCCGACACCGAGACGCCGAGCACACTGTTATCGGTCATCGTCACCACCTGGCGAACGCCGTCGAGCTCGACGACCACCGGTGAGGCGTAGGCGGCGCGACCGGGTGCCGACCACTTCACCGCGCCGGTCTTCGCGTCGAACGCGGTCAGCGGCCCGTGATTGCCGGGGTGGACGATCACCAGCTCGCCCTCACCCACGGGCGACACCGACATGCCGTAGGTCGGATGCTCTTCGGCCGGCGTCTGCCAGACGAGCCGTCCGGTTGCGGCATCGAACGCAGAGACGATGCCGGTCATGCCGAGCGAGAACAGCCGGCCGCGGTGGAACAGCGGGGTGGCCTTGGGGCCCACGCCGTGCGCCGCCGCGAGCATGTCCGGTTCGTACGGTGCCGGGTAACCCGTGTGCCAGCGTTCCTGCCCCGTCGCCGCGTCGAGGGCCGTCATCACCTCGTTGCCGTTGCGCCGGGCGAAGACGTAGACCGTGTCATCCACGACGAGGGGAGTGGCGTAGCCCTCTCCCACGTCGACCTTCCACCGCCGGGTGAGCGCGTCGGGCCACGTCGCCGGCTCCGCGAAGGCGCTGGCCGCGCCGTCCCGGTTCACGCCGCGCCACTGTGGATAGTCGCGTCCGCGGTCCTGCGCGGCGCCAGCGGCGACGCAGGCCGTCACGAGGACGGCGCCCAGGAACGGGCGGCGGGCGTGCGGACTGCTGTCCACCCTCGACAGCGATTTTCACGTGGTGAGTATATCGAGCCGCGTGGAGGGCGACCCGACCGCCACCTTGGCTTTGCGGCGGCCGCGGGAGTGTTCCCACGCCTATTTGGCGAGACCCGCCTGCAGCTTCTCCAACGACTTCATCGTGTCCTGGATGCGATCCTTCTTCACGAACTCCGTCGCCAGGAACCGTTGGACGGTACCGTTGAACAGCTCCGGATTGTCGAATGGCACCATGTGCGTGCTGTCGGGAAAAATCGCCAGCTGCGCGTTTGGCAGGTGGTTGTAGATCTCGACGATGTGGTCGGTGCGGATCAGGTCGTGATCGCCGGCCAGCACCAGCGTCGGCGCGCTCACCTTCTTGAGGAGCGAGGGATCGATGTTCGGTTCCTTCAACATCATGCCGGCGACCTTCACGGCCCGCTTGCCTTCCGGCGTGCTCCGCACCGCCTCGGGCATGTCGGCCAGCATCTGCCGAACCAGCGCGTCGGTCTCCTCGTAGATCGCCTTCGTGCTCGGGTTCAGGTTCGCGGCCATCGAGACGAGCTTCCGAACCTTTGCTGGATGACGCACACCGAGCAGAAGCGCCTCAATCCCGCCATCGCTCCAGCCGACCACGTCGACGGGTCTCAGCCCGAGATGGTCGATCAGCGCCGCGAGGTCGTCGGTCATCTTCTCGTAGGTGATGGGACCGGCACTGTCCGATGAGCGTCCATGGTCGCGGCTGTCCATCGCCACGACTTTGCGGTGCGTCTTGAAGAACTCGATCTGGGCCGCCATCGAGCCGATGCTCTGGCCGTTGCCGTGCACCAGCAGCAGCGGCTCGCCGTTGCCGTAGGTTTCGTAATAGAACGTGACCCCATCGTGCGTGAAGGTGCCGCTGGCCGCGGCATTCGCGCCATAGGCCACAGATGTCACAGATGCAGGGGGCGCTGCGGCAGGTGGTGCCGACGTCGGCCTGGGAGCGGCGGGTGTCGTCGTCGTCGAGCCCGAGCAGGCGGCGACGAAGACGAGTGAGAGGGCAAACATGGCCGATGGACGCGGGGGAGTCATGGCGGGAGTGAGTCTATACCTGCTGTGCCGATCTCGCGCCGCCCGCCGACTGGAAGGGCTTCGTGGTGGCGCGCAGGGCGATGGAGCCGAGAGCGACGGCGTACGGCGCACGTCACGCTCTGCGGACCGCCTCCTCCCCGAGAGGCAACGCCGCTACCACCGCCTGATCGCGCGATTCGAATCCGCTCCCGCTCGTTAGCCCATCGCCTCGCGGTCGCCCGATCCGGACGCGGGCGAGTGAAAGGGGGCGGACTCGCCATTGTCGGAGACGGGTTCGTCGAGCGTGAGTCGCAGATCGGATCCTGAGAGGGAGCAAGAGTCCGAGGATGTACCCGCAGTGGTCCACGCGTCTGCGGCAGCGTTCATCGAGGACTCGTCTTCGAGGAAGCCGGCCATTCTGGCCGCGACCACTTGTACGAGGGCGATCTCCCATTCGGTCGCGAGACGTCCGGTTCGATTCACCACTTCCAGCACGGCCGTGGTCGACCCTGCACGCACCAGGGGAACGGCAATCAGCGACGACACATCATCCGGCCACACGGCCGCACTCACCTCGGCCGCGGCGGTGGGGTCGTTGTGGATCATCACGGCCCGAGCCTTGTCGGTGGTCACGGCGGCACCTGACCGCTGATGTACCCGTAGACACTGAAGTCCCTCGCTCGCACAGAGCAGATGACGTCGGTGTCGGCCGAAGTGAACCAAGGCAACTCCCTCGGCGTGAATCGCCGAACGGAGGCGATCGAGCAGCTCCGAAACGAACTGATCCGCACCGAGCAAATTGAGGGTGGGGTCGGTCAGCTCCTGGAGCGTCCACAGCTGCCGCTGTGCCAGCTCGACCTCGCTGCGAAGGTGCGCGTGCGTCTCTGCCGTGGACCAGTCAGCCGCGGCCCGCGCCTGCTGGTGCGTCAGGTCGCGCACAATCATCGTGAATCCGTCGAGTCCATCGGGAGCGAGCGGGCTGACTTCAATCTCCGCCTCGAACCTCGTCTCGTCAGCGCGCCGCTGCCGGCAATTGCGGCGAGTCGTGCCGCCTCGGGCCTCGGCGAGCAGCCGGTGAAATTCCGTCCGGCTAGAGCTCGTCAAACAGCGCGAGCCATTCCGGCGGTCACCATGTCGGTACTCTTGAAACCGTACAGGCGTGTCGCGCCAGTCCGCCAATCGGTGACGTGTCCGGCGTGGTCGAGCAGGATCACCGCCGTGTCGTCCAGTGCCTGGTCGAGGCCGCTCAGCGCCCGGTCGAGGCGAGTACGCTCACCCTTCGCTGAGTCGAGCTCGCGAGCGGAACCCTCGAGGCTCCGCCGCAACGCCTGGATCACCGTTCGCATACGAAGGATGACGAGTCCGATCACCAGCCCCTCGATGCCGAACAGCACTGCCGTTGACATCGGGACCGCCGACGACAGGCGAGCCAACAGCACCGAGAGAAGAATGGCGACGAGCGTTGCCTCGGCTCTACCGTACGCAGCAGTCAGCGCAACCGCAACGTGGAACAGCCAGAACTGCGGCTCGCCGGCCGCCCGGCCCAGAGTCCATTGCAGGAGAAATGCGCCCGCAACAACGACTGCCGCAAAGGCATGCGCAGTGAGGCGTGTGGCCTGTTCACTAGCGAGAAAGGCGAATTGCGATGCGGCTCGGCCGTTGAGACCCGTCCACAACTCACCTGCTCGCGCAC
>CAVRPA010000005.1:0-705298 GCA_963723005.1 uncultured Acidobacteriota bacterium
GCTTCCGTTTTCCATCGATCAAGTCGTGGTCGGGCGAAGCGCCCGGATGCGGGCGGTGTTCGACTACGTGCGCGTGGTCGCCGACTCGGACAGCAGCATCCTCATCACCGGCGAGACCGGCACCGGCAAGGAACTGATCGCCAACCTGATTCATCAGGCCAGCCATCGCCGCGGCCGCGCCGTTCGTGCCCGTCAGCTGCGCCATCTTCGCCGAGACGCTGATCGAGTCCGAGCTGTTCGGCCACGAGCGCGGCGCCTTTACCGGTGCGATCAAGGATCGTCCCGGCCGCTTCGAGGCGGCCGAGGGCGGCACCATCTTCCTCGACGACGTGGACGACGTGCCGATGTCGGTGCAGGTGAAGCTGCTCCGGGTGCTGCAGAATCGCGTGGTCGAGCGGGTGGGTGCCGCGCGGGCCATTCCCATCGACGTCCGTACCATCACCGGTACCAAGCGGGACCTCCGGCACCTGGTGGCGGAATCGAAGTTCCGCGAGGATCTCTATTACCGCCTCAACGTCATCCCGATTACGCTGCCGCCGCTGCGCGAACGCCGCGAGGACATCCCTCTGCTGGCGGACCATTTCCTGAAGCGCTTCTTCCAGCGCCGCGAGCAGCCCGTGCGCCCGCTCTCGCCGGGCGTGCTGCAGGCCTTCCTGCGCTATCCGTGGCCCGGCAACGTGCGCGAGCTCGAGAACGCGTGCGAGCGGATTGCCCAGACCTGTACCTGCGACACGGTGAAGATCGGCTGCGTCCCGATCAGCGTGCTGTTCCATCGCAGCGAAGAGACCGCCGAACCCATCATCGAAACGCATGCGCACCCATCGTCGGTGTCGCTGGAGGAGCGGCTGAAGGACGTAGAGCAGGGCTTGATTACGTGGGCGCTGAAGGTCGCCGGCGGCAACAAATCGAAAGCTGCTGAGCTGCTGCAGATCAAGCGCTCGACACTTGGCGATCGCATCAAGAAGCTGGGCCTGCCGGACCAGGGCGGCGACGACGGCGTTCGCGCCGCGACCGACTGACGATCGTCCGTCAGCACGCCGGAGTTCCGTCACGGATCCCCGGTGGCGATCGGCGGGTCGCCTCCCACCTCATCTGAAAAACGACGATAACAGGCCTGAAATACGCGATCCGCCGGCTCGCAGTTCTGGCACCGCACTTGCTCTTTTCCCAGCGAAGCAGGACGCGTCGCTCGTATCCAGTGCCGGCTGTGGGGACCGTCGGATGCGGGAGCGGGCGACGTAGTCCTCTTCGCATTTTCCATCCTTCCCGTCGAGCCAAGCGTCATGGTCGATCGCGAAAAGGTGCTGGCGGTTCTAAGACGTCGCTTCCCGGGCGCGCCAGACGCGCAGACGGCCGCGGCCGCGAACGCCATCGTCGGGCTTGAAGACGAGTGGCGCGAGGTCGAGAGCACCGACCTGGGGGAGTTGCTCGAGCGCCTGCGTGGCGGGCACGAGTTCCGGTTGCTCGAGCGGCTGCCGATCTCAAAGTAATTCTTCCCGCCAGCGGTCTTTCTCCATTAGTATCCTACCTAGTACCTCCGTACAGTTACGGAGGCGTCGGCACTACCTTTGCAATTCGCGACGCGAAACGGCCGTTCGTGCCGGAGTTTCGGCAGCGGCGTCCGGCAGGGAGTGGACCTATGAGACGTTCTGGCGATTGGGCAGTGTTCCTCGCCACTCTGATGGCGGCAGCGAGTGTCGGGATCTCGGCTCTGTCGGATCCGGTAGCCGGCGCAGCATCCGCTGCACCGGCGCCCGCGATTGCGGCATCGGCTCCGCAGACACCGGCGGCACCACCCGCCGCTGCCGCGCAGCCGGCCGTGCAACCCGGCTACCTGGGCAGCGATTCCTGCGTGGTCTGTCACGAGAACTACGACAAGACCATCGAGGCCACCAAGCACGGCTTCAAGGGCAACGCCATGGCGCCCGCGTCGAAGCAGGGGTGCGAGTCGTGCCACGGTCCGGGTGAAGCGCACGCCAGCGACCCCGCGAACGTGAAGCCGATTCAGCTGAGCCGGGTGAGCGCCGACGTCGCCAACGGCCAGTGCCAGACCTGCCACAACCGCGGTGATCACGCGCTCTGGGACGGCAGCCAGCACGAGAACCGCAACGTCAAGTGCATCGACTGCCACAGCGTCCACGCCTCCGAGGGGCCGACGCTGATGCGCGCGAAGACGCAGCAGCTCACCTGCGCGCGGTGCCACCAGACCGTCACCAACAAGCAGCAGCGCTTCAACCACATGCCGGTGCGCGAAGGCAAGATGACGTGCTCGTCCTGCCACAACGTGCACGGCACGACCAACGTCAAGCTGCTCCGGGTCGGCACCACGGTGGACCAGAGCTGCACGAGCTGCCACACCGAGAAACGCGGCCCCTTCCTGTGGGAGCACGCCCCGGTGGTTGACAGCTGCACGACCTGCCACGACTCGCACGGCAGCAACAACGACCGCATGCTCGTGGCGAAGATGCCGTTCCTGTGTCAGCGCTGTCACGTGACCTCTCGCCACCCCCCCACCGTGTATGAGGGATACGGCCTGCAGAACTCAGGGAATGCCAACCGGATGGTCGGCAAGTCCTGCGCGAACTGCCACCAGCAGGTGCACGGGTCGAATCATCCCAGCGGAAAGTTCTTCGTGCGGTGATGGGGAGGCATGTGATGCGCAACCAACTCGTAGTGACCCTTGCGGCGTTGCTGCTGGCCTCCGCCAGTGTGGCCCAGGCCCAGACGCCGCCCACCAAGCCGGCGCCGCCGGACGTCCCGTTAGAGGGATTCGCGGACGTCGGCGTGCGGTTCGGCAGCGACGACGGCGACGAAGCCCGCTTCGAGCGCTACCGCGACCTGCGCCCAGGCGCCTCGACGCTGCTCGAATGGACCAAGAACACCGACAGCTACCGGTTCAACGCCGGGGCGTCGAACATCGGCTACCGCGATTCGCGGTACTCGGCCGACTACTACACCGGCAAGCTCGCGGTGAGCGGGGTCTTCGACTCGATTCCGATCAACTACATCTACGACGCGAACTCGTTCTGGGGCACGGACGGGCGGGGACGGTTCACGCTGCCGCTCGACATCCGGCAGGGCATCCAGGGGCCGACCAATGCCAACAACGACGGCAGTGCCGTCGGCGTGCCGTGCGCACCGGGCGGACCGCCCGCGACCTGCAACTCCTCGACCGTCGCGTCGGCGCTCGCCAACCGATCGATCTACGCCAACACCAGCGTGTTCCCGCAGACGCAGGACATCCAGGTCCGGCGCGACATCGTCGCCGGCACGGTGCGGTACATCGTCCTCGCCGGCGTTCTCGATCAAGCTCGACGCCTCGACCACGTCGCGCAGCGGCAACATGCCGTGGACGGCGTCCTACGGGTTCAACAACGTCAACGAGCTGGCGGTCCCGATCGATCAGCGGAACAACGAGCTGAAGGCCAATACCGAGTGGGTCGGCGACAAAGGGATGGTGAAGCTCGATTACTGGGGCAGCTACTTCAGCAACGACATCCAGACGCTGACGTGGGACAACCCCATTCGTGCCACCGATTTCAACAACGGCCTGGCGCCGCGCAGCGGTCCCTACGATCCGAGCGCCTACAGCAACGGTAACGGCCCCGCGTTCGGGCAGGAGGCGCTCTGGCCCAGCAACAACCTGAACTCGGTGGGCACCACGGGGATGTTCAAGATCACCCCGAGAACGACCATCAACGGGAATCTCACCTATACGTTCTTGCGCCAGAACGAGGAGCTGCTGCCGTGGACGCTCAACTCGTCGATCAACAACGAGCCGGTGTTCGCGTCGTACCCAGGGCTGCGCGCGTTGCCGCGGTCGTCCGCCGAGGCGGCGGTTGACAGCACCAACTGGCTGGTGAATTTCAACAGCCGGGAACTGCGCTTCGTCACGATCCAGGCGCGCTACCGCTACAACGACCACAACAACAAGACGCCGCACTTCGACGGGCGCCAGTACGTGCGCTTCGACGGTAATCCCGGGGAGTTCACGGACGATCCGGTGACGCCGTACCTGGAGGGCTTCTCGGAGTACTTCCAGATCAAGCGCGAGAACTTCGACCTCAATGGCACCTTCGGCCTCAAGGCCTTCGGGTCGCTTCGCGTCGGCTATGCCAACGAGCAGTTCGAGCGCGAGGGGCGCGGCTTCAGCGACGTCAGCGAGAACACGTTCCGCGCGGCATATGACGCGCGGCTGTTCAACTACGTCGGCGTGCGCGCCTCGCTGGACTCCGGCGAGCGCCGCGGCGATGGCTACATCCTGTCCCAGATCGACTACGAGGAGGGGCCTGCCGGAACGCAGCCCGGCCTCCGCTACTTCGACGAGGCGGACCGCGATCGCACCAAGGCCATGCTGGTCCTGAGCGCCAACCCGCACGACCAGGTCGGGGTGTTCTTCCAGTTCACGACCACCCGCGACACGTTCCTGCCGGACGAGTCGATTCCGGAGGGCCGCGAGCACTTCGGCCTGTTGAGCCAGGACATGAACGCCTGGGCGGTCGGCGCGGACTACAGCCTGAGCGAGACGGTGCACTTCGGCCTCACCTATGGCTGGGACCAGTACGAGTCGACGCAGAAGTCGCGCAACGCCAACCCGCCGCCCGACCCGACCTGGACCGACCCGGCCCGCGACTGGTCGATGGACAACACCGAGAAGGTCAACACCGTGACCGGCTACGTGGACATGCTCGGGCTGATGCAGTCCAGGGCGGATCTCCGGGTCGGATACGAGATGAACGACTCGGACAACAACTTCGACTACTACGGCCCGCGCATCGATTCGCTGGGCGCGGCGGGACAGTTCATTCCGCTGCCGAACGTCACCAACGACTGGCGCCGCTTCACGGTGGACTTCAAGTTCTACGTGAGCAAGGCCGTCGGCATCGGCGTCGGCTATTGGTACGAGAACTTCGACGTCACCGACTGGAACACGGTGGACTACGACCCGGCCAATCCCGCGGGCGGCGGTCCGGTCGGGTTCAATCCATCGACGGGGACGCCACGCATCGACTATCTCGCCAGCCTGATGACGGGCTATGGCAACCGCCCGTACAGCGGCGGCCGGCTCTTCACACGCTTGCTCTATCGCTTCTAACAGCGACTGTCTCGCCTCTGTTCCGCGGACGGCCGGAAAGCCGTCCGCGTTTTTGTATCGGCATATCGATTGCCTGAGCCTCGCTCCGATTCGCTGCTTGACTGGCCATGATGCCGCCCACTGAGTCGGTCCTCGCCCTGGCCGTCGCGACGCTGGGAGGGGCAGCGGTGGGCGTCGAACGCCAGTGGTCCGGCCACGCGTCAGGCCCCGCCGCGCGCTTTGCCGGCGTCCGCACGTTTGCGCTCCTCGGCGCGCTGTCCGGCCTGTCCGGCCAGCTGTGGTCGTGGGGCGCTCCGGCCCTGAGCGCCGTGCTGCTGTCGGCCGCCTGTCTGCTGGTGGTGATCGGTTACTTCATGGCCAGCCGACACGACGTGGACGCCACAACCGAGGTCGCGGCGTTGGTGGTCGTCGGAGCGGGCGTCGCGGCCGGCGTGGGGCAGATCCAGATTGCCAGCGGCGTGGTGGCGGTCACCGCGATGCTCCTCCTCGAGAAGTCGAGGCTGCACGACCTGGTGGCGCGCACCGATCTCGTGGAACTGCGTGCGGCCTTCCGCTTCGCGGTGATGGCCGTGGTGATCCTCCCGCTGCTGCCGCCGGGGCCGTTCGGGCCGTTTGGCGGTGTCTACCCGCGCCAGTTGTGGCTGCTGGTCCTGTTCTTCTCGGGACTGACGTTCGCCGGCCATGTCGCACGGCGGGCGATCGGCGCGTCGCGCGGCTATCCGATTGCCGGTCTCCTCGGCGGGCTCGTGTCGTCAACCAGCGTGACGCTGTCGTTCGCCCGGCTCAGCCGCGAGCAACCGGCGCTCGGCGTGCCGCTCTCGCAGGGCGTGCTGGCCGCGAACACCGTGATCTATCTCCGCGTGGTGCTGGCCGCCAGCGTGTTGAGCCCGCCGCTGGCGATGGCGCTGATCCCGTACGTCGCGGCGCCGTTCGTCGTCGGGATGCTGGCGACGCTCTCCGGATTCTGGCACCCACGACCTGCGCGAGCACGCTGGAAGCGCCGGCCAATCCGCTGCAATTGCGCAGCGCGCTGCAGATGGCCCTGCTGTTCCAGGTCGTCCTGTTCATCGTCTACGTTGTCGATCAGCGTTTCGGATCCAGCGGGCTGATGGCGACGGCCGTCGTGCTGGGGCTGAACGACACCGACGCCTTGACGCTGTCGATGGCCAGGGGGGTGAGCGATCAGCGGATGGTGGTGGAGGTTGCGGCGCGTGCGGTGGCCGTGGGGCTGTTGTCCAACACCTGCGTGAAAGCGGGACTGGCCGGGGCCATCGGCGTCGGCACGTTCCGCCGTCTCACGCTGGCGGTGCTGGCTGGAATGGCGGCGCTGCTGGCGCTCGCCGCCTGGTGGCTGTAGGGCTCAACGTCGCGACGGCGGCGGCACCACCAACACCGGCACCGTTGACTTGTGGAGCACCTGCTCGCTGGTAGAGCCCAGAATGAGCTTGTGGGCAGCTCCCACGCCGTGCATCCCGATCACGATGATGTCCGCATTGCATTCTTCGGCCTGCAGCAGGATCTCCTTCGCCGGATTGCCGACCCTGAC
This sequence comes from uncultured Acidobacteriota bacterium, assembly GCA_963723005.1. Classification (GTDB taxonomy): domain Bacteria; phylum Acidobacteriota; class Vicinamibacteria; order Vicinamibacterales; family UBA2999; genus VFZN01. The sequence continues at coordinate 6,642 of CAVRPA010000005.1, forward strand.
GGCGACGGCTGCGGTGCTCGGCGGGGGCAGGCCCGGCGCGGCCCGCTCCAGCAGGCTGCGCAGCTCCTGCTGCGTCTGGTCGTCCAGCGCCTCGTCTGCGCCTGCGGCGGCGGCGCCGGCGCTCAGCAGCGCATCGACCACGGTGACGATGGTGACGTGCCCCCCGGTGGAGCGGACCAGCGCCAGGGCGGCCGCGAGCGCACGCTCCGAGTCTTCAGAAAAGTCGACGGGGCAGAGGATGTTCGTGAACACGGCACGCCCATCCTAGCCCAGGTGGCCTCAGCGCAGGTGGCGATAGACGAGCTCGAGGAGCTCGTCGTATGTCCGATGCGCGTGTTCGGGGCCCTTGCGGATGGCGTCGGTGGCGCAGTGCGACAGATGATGGCGGAGCAGCTGGCGGCCCACCCCTCGCAGGGCCTCCTGGACGGCCGCGACCTGCGCGATGATGTCGGGGCAGTAGCGGTCGTCCTCCACCATGCGCTGCAGCCCGCGGATCTGGCCCTCGATGCGCTTCAGCCGCCTGACGTTGCTGGCTCGTGCCTCGGGATCGGCGTGGCCGGTCTGCGGCGTCGCCACAGGCGCATCAGCGGGCGGCCTGGAGGTCCGGCGTTTCGCGCTCATGCGCGCCTCAGGCGAAGGCTGTTCGAGACCACGCTGACGGAACTGAAGGCCATGGCTGCGCTCGCGATGATGGGGCTCAACAGGATGCCAAAGGCGGGATACAGCACGCCGGCGGCGACAGGAATGCCGACGACGTTGTAGACCAGCGCCCAGAACAGATTCTGCTTCATGGTCCGCATGGTGGCGCGGGCGAGGACAATCGCGTCCGGCACGCTGCCGAGGTCGCTCCGCATCAAGGTGACGTCCGCCGCCTCCGATGCGATGTCGGTGCCCGAGGCCATGGCCATGCCAACATTGGCCTGGGCCAGCGCGGGCGCGTCGTTGATGCCGTCGCCAACCATCGCGACCTGACGGCCCTCGGCCTGCAGGCGCTTCACCGCCTCCACCTTTCCGGCCGGCAGCACCTCGGCAATCACCTCGGTGATGCCAGCGTCGCGTCCGATTGCCGCGGCAGTGGCGGCGCGATCCCCGCTCAGCATTACCACGCGGAGGCCCAACTGGCCGAGACGCCGCACCACGTCGGCGGCATTGGGGCGCAGCGTGTCGGCCAGAGCGATGACTCCAGCTGGCCGCCGGTCGATCGCCACCAGCACCGGGGTGAGGCCGCGGCCGGCCGCATCATCGGCCAGGGCCGCGAGGTGAGTCGCGCCGATGCCTTCGTCCTGCAGGAACGCCGCATTTCCCACCGTCACGTGACGCAGTCCGACGTTGGCGCGCGCGCCGCGCCCCGGTACCGACGAGAACATCGACATCGTGGCGGGCGGAAGTCCCTGGCCGTCCGCGTGACGCACGATGGCCGCCGCCAGCGGATGCTCGGAGCGGCGCTCGACCGCCGCCGCGAGCGACAACAGCGTCGCTTCGTCCGTGTTCGGCAGCGGCAGGACCTCCACCACCCGCGGCTCACCCACGGTCAGCGTGCCGGTCTTGTCGAACACCACGGTATCGATGGTCGCGAGCCGCTCGAGCGGCTCGCCGCCCTTGATCAACAGGCCGGCGGCGGCGCCACGTCCGGTGGCCACCATCACCGCCGTCGGCACCGCCAGGCCCATCGCGCACGGGCACGCGATGATCAGCACCGCCACCGCGGGCAGCAGCGCCCGGACCACGGACGGCGTCTCGAGCGCGATCCACCACACCCCGAACGTCACCAGCGCGATGCCAATGACGATGGGCACGAACACGGCGGAGATGCGATCCGCCAGCCGCTGGATCGGCGCCTGCGATGCCTGGGCCTCGCGCATCAGCCGCATCACCTGCGCCAGCACGCTCTGGGCGCCGACCGTCGTCGCCTGGATGTCGAACGCGCCTGACGTGTTGATGGTGGCGCCGACGACCCGGTCGCCCACGGTCTTGTCTACCGGGACGGATTCGCCGGTCAGCATCGATTCGTCCACGGCGCCGGCGCCGCTTACGACCCGCCCGTCCACCGGGAAGCGCTCGCCGGGGCGCACGATCACAATCTCGCCGGACCGCACGTCCTTGATGGGCACGTCCACTTCGGCTTCACCCCGCCTGACCCTGGCGGTGGACGGCTGCAATCGCGCCAGCTGCCGCAGCGCCGACATCGTGTGCGTCTTGGCGCGCGCCTCGAGCGCGTTGCCGAGCAGCAGCAGCGACAGGATGAAGATGATCGCTTCGTAGTAGACGTCGGCAGAGGCGCCGCTGTTGGTGAAGACGCGCGGGGCCACCGTGGCGGTGAGCGGAGTAGAGGAAGGCTGCTCCGGTACCGACTGCGACCAGCACGTTCATGTCCGCGGTGCGATGTGCCAGCGCCTTCCACGCGCGGACGTAGAAGTGGCGGCCGGCCCAGGACATGACGGCGACCGTCACTGCCAGGAGCACCCAGCCAAGCAGCCGCGGGTCGATGCGGTAGAGCGCCGGCCAGGCTGCACGCAGCGCCGGGTCGAGGGAGTCCATCACCCAGCGCTGCAGCGGGTCGGTTGAGCCGTGTGCGCCGTGCGCACCGCTGGTCATCAGCGGCATCGACAACACCATCGCGGCGATCCCCGCGCCCATGCCGACCAGCGACTTGCGGAGCAGCGTGTGGTACTCGGCCCGTTGCGAGCGCTCGCGGGCATCGTCTTCCGCCAGCGCGTCCACATCGGGCTCCGGCAGCCGCGACTCGTAGCCGGTCTCGTTGATCGCCTCGACCAGCGCCTGCGGCGTCAGCACGCGCGGGTCGTAGGAGATGGTGGCCGAATGCATCATCAGGTTGACGGTGGCCTCGTTCACACCAGGCGTGGTGCGGAGCGCGCGCTGGACGTGTGACTGACAGGCAGCACAGGTCATCCCGTCAACCGGCAGGGTCACCTGCGCGCCCGCGCCGTCGCTTGATGTGAGAGGGGTGGTCGCTGAATCCGGTTGTGATGTGGCCATTGGAAACGGGGCCCCAGCCCCGGCCAATAGTATACCCCCATGGGGTATCGACGCGCCAGACCGCGCCGCGCCGCCGCTGCCGCCTAGAGCGACCGCAGGAACCGCCCCAGGGCGGCCCGTTCGGCCTCGGTCAGCCGCGCGAATCCCGCTCGGGCCGAGTCCGCCTCGCCGCGGTGGCGCCCGATCGGCGTCTTCGATGGTGGCGGCCGATCCGTCGTGCAGCAGCGGCCGCCGGAATCGCAGCCCCCACAGCGCCGGCGTCCGAATCTCGTCTGCCTCGGCCGCTCCCTGCGACGATGCCGTCGCCGGTGCCGATGTCGTGCAGCAGCAGATCCGAGAAGAGCGGCACCGGGCGGCGATGGAACAGCGGGTTGGCGCTCGCGCCGGTCGTCGAGCGACGGCGACGTGGCAGGAGGCGCAGCCGATCGCGGCGAACACGCGCTCGCCGCGTCCGCGACCTGCTCGTCCACGGCCTCGCGCGGCACCGGCGCCAGGAAGCGCATGAAGCTCGCGAAGTTGTCGATGCCGCGCCGCCGCGTGCGCGGATCGGCGGATGTCTTCGGGATCGGGGATCGGATCGCAGAGCCGCATCCGCGCGGCGTCGATGCCGACGGCGAGCTCGGTCGGGAACAGATCGTTGGTGATGCCCATCTCGTTGCGATAGGCATCGGCGCCGAAGGCCAGCAGCGTGGCGTGCTGCGCTTTCCAGCCGAAGCGGCCGACGCGCCGATCGCCGGTGCCGAGGTCGGTGACGATGGCGGCGCGGCCGCTGACGCCGTCGCGGTTGCGGTCGCTGGGATCCTCGAGCGCGAGCAGCGTGTCGTCGTCGATGGCCTCGACGAGCCCGGCGCCGAACAGCGGGATCGGCACGCGCCGGGCGATGACGTTGGCTTCGGCCGGAATCACCGGCTGGCAGCCGTGGCCGGGGATCGAGAACAGGTGGAACAGCGACTCGCCCGACGGCGTCGAGCGGCGTCGAACTCGCCCGTCGGCAGTCGCCGGCCGGCGCGCACTTCGGCGACGGCGCTGGCGCCGCCGACGGCCGGCACGTTGTGGCAGGCCGCGCAGCTCGTGCCGTTGAACGCCGGGCCCGAGCCCTTCTTCGCTCGTCTCGACCTCGAGGAAGTCGTCCAGCCCGAGGCGGAACTCCTCGAACTCGGCCGGCGTGATGCCGGCGAGCGGGTCGCCCGGGCGAACCGCGCTGTTGCGCGGCGACGACCAGCGTGGCTGCGCGAGCGATCAGCATCGGCCGCCAGCACGATCGAGCCGCCGACCGGCGTCGACCGCTCATCGCTGGCCCGCCGCTGGCTCGGACACGATGATCACGCCGCGCATGAAGCGAGTGGCCGGCGCCGCACAGCTTCGAGCACTCGAACGTGTAGCGGCCGGCGCGCTCGGCGACGAACGTCGACCGTCGTCACGCCACGGCCGCGTTTGGGCATCTCGACGTTCACGTCCGTGCCGACGATCCGGAAGCCGTGTTGGTGTCGTCGCTGCGGAGCTGGATCTCAGCGTCGTGCCGACCGACGGTCTTGATCTCCGACGGCGTGAAGCTGAAGCGCTCGGCCGACGACCTCGACGACCTGCGTCGGCGGCGTCGCCTGACGCCGGCGAGCCAGCGCGCCGGCGCGGCCGGCGCCGAGCAGCGACGAGCGACGACCGGCACGAGCATGCAGTGACGTGCGCATCAGAACCACCATCCCAGGCCGATGTTGAAGCGAGTTCGGCGCGCGCGATCACGGCGCTGCGGTTGCGCTGCGCACGAGTAGTCCATCTTGATCGCGATGTCCGGATCGGGCCAGTAGGTGGCGCCCGACCACCCACGCGTCGCGATCGAACTGCTTCGAGCGGCATGTACCCGTCCGGCATCCGGTACTGCGTGTCGAAGTTCTCGTAGCGGACGAAGGTGCCGATCGTCGCCGAACGCGGCGGCCGAGATCACGCGATAGCCCGCTTCGAGATAGCAGCCGCGCAGCGTGCGCGGCGATGTTCGGATTGACGCCGATCAGCGCGGAACAGCGCGTCGTTGAGCTCGCCGGCGTTGTCGATGTCGACGCTGCGCGAACTGCGCCGCGCAGTTCCAGGCGATCGCGCGCGTAGCGGGCGTCGGCATCGAACAGCGCTCACCGGCACGTCGAAGCGCGGCCGGAACTCGAAGCCGGAGTCGCCGGTCCAGAAGCTGGCGCCGGCGGTCAGGCCGCGCACGCCGACGTACTCGACCCGCCCGGTCAGCGCCGCGCTTGCCGATGTTGGTCTCGCCGCCTTTCTGGCGGCCGTTCCGCAGGCCTTCCTCGGCGCTGAACTCGGCGGCGTTCAACGGCGCCGTCACGTAGGCCCGGTAGCGCCAGCCCCGGCCGACCTCGCCATGAACGCCGGCGCCGACCTCGAACCACGTCGTCGGGATGATGACCGTGTCGACGAACGGCCGCTCGACGCCGTAGTAGACCGGCGGCTCGTGGCGCTCGTTGATGATGCCGACCGGCATCAGCAGCATGCCGGCCCGGACGTTGAACGCGCGCGACAGCAGGAAGTCGACATAGGCCTGCTCGAGCTCCAGCTCGCCGGCCTCCTCGAGGCCCTCGACGAACGCGTGCTCGAGCTCGAGCTCGCTGACGAAGCGGATGCGGTCGCGAGAACCGGTGCGTGAAGAGCAGCACGAACCGGTGAAAGTCGAGCTGGCCGTCCGCGAACTCGGCGTTGTTGTAGTGGAAGTCCATGTACCCGGACAACCCGGTTGACGGGGCAGGAGCCGGGGCCGGTGGGGGCGGGGGAGGCGAGTCGGGGTTCTGGGCCAGGACGGTCCCGGGCGCCAGAAGCAGAATTACGGCGCCAATCGAGGCGATTAGCCGCCTCGAATATCTCGTGACGCTAGCGTGAAAACAATAATTTTGATACTTCAAAACTTCGCTATTGAACACCCTCCGACCTGTTCAGGTCAAGCGAAGGCTTCCGCCAGCGGAAGTCAGGTCAAAGTGACTCGCGCATCGGCAGCGGCTGTTGCGGCGCCGGCCGGACCCGCGAACAGCGGGTTGATGTCCAGTTCGGCGATATCCGGGCACGCCGCCATCAGCGCGTCGAGCCGGAGGATGACCGTCTCCAACGCCTGGAGGTCGGCCTTGGGGCGGCCGCGCGCGCCATCGAGCAACGGGAAGCTCTTCACCGATCGGATCATGTCGTGCGCGTCGCGATCCGACAGCGGGTGAATGCGGAACACCACGTCCTTCATCACCTCGACGAAGATGCCGCCCAGGCCGAACATCAGCAGCGGCCCGAACTTGCTGTCGCGGGTGGCGCCCAGGATCACCTCGGTGCCTTCCGTGGCCTGTTGCTGCACGACCATCGTCGCCCGTGGATCGTGCGCGCGAGCCTTCGCCATCATCCCGTCGAACGCCTGGGCCGCCGCATCGGCCGAGTCGATCCCCACGCGCACGCCGCCAACATCGGACTTGTGCACGATCACCGACGAGCTCACCTTGGCGACTACCGGGAACCCGAGCGATGTCGCCGCCGCTCGTGCTTCTTCCGCTGTGCGCGCCTCGCGCCATGGCAGCACCGGCAGGCCGGCGAGCGCGAACAGCTGTTGCGCCTCCACCAGGGTCAGCTGCGTGCGGCCATCGGCGCGCACCCCGGCGACCAGTGACGCGATGCCGGCGCGGTCCATGTCGGCGAACTGCGCATGCACACCCGCGGGCCGCTCCAGCCAGTGCCGGTAGCGCACCATCGCCGCCAGCGCCCGCGCGGCGTCCTCGGGGAAGGTATAGACGGCCAGGCCCGCGCCACGCATCAGATCGATCGCTTCCCGCGATCGCACGTTCCCCATGAAGCAGACCAGGATCGGCTTGCCGCAGCCGGCCGCGCCCCGCACGATGCCCTGAGCGACGGAGGGGCCGTCGATCATCTCCAGCGACGTGAAGATGGTGATGATGGCGTCGATGGCGGGATCCTCCGCGGCGGCGCGGATCGCCGCTTCGTACTGCGGCGGCGTGGCGGTCGCGATCATGTCCACCGGGTTGGTGACGCTCGCCTCGGGCGCGACCACGGCGCGAATCCGCTGCTGGGTCTGTGCCGACAGCGTCGGGATCTGCAAGCCCAGTTCGATGCAGGCGTCGGTGGCCAGAATCGCCGGCCCGCCCGAGTTCGTGACAATCGCCACGCGCGTGCCGCTGAGGAACCGGCTGGCTCGCAAACGCCGAGGCGAACACGAACAGCTCTTCGATGCTGCTCGCGCGCAGCACGCCGCTTTGCGCGAACAACGATTCCACGGCGTTGTCGGCGCCGGCCAGCGAACCGGTGTGCGAGGCGGCGGCGCGCGCGCCCGCGGCGGTGCGCCCGGACTTCACCGCGATGATCGGCTTCTTCTTCGTGACCCGCCGGCAGATCTCCAGGAACCGTTGCGGGTTGCCGAAGCTCTCGAGGTACATCAGGATGACGTGCGTCTGCGGATCCGCTTCCCAGTACTCCAGCAGATCGTTGCCCGAGACGTCGGCCTTGTTGCCGAGCGAGACGAACATCGAGAGGCCGAGCCCGCGTTCACGCAGCAGCGCGAGGATGGCCTCGCCCAGCGCGCCGGACTGCGACGAGAACGCCACCGGACCGGCGACGGGCTCGTTCGCCGAGAACGACGCCTGCAGCCGGACCGCCGGATCCATGTTGATGATGCCCATGCAGTTCGGGCCGACGAGACGGATGCCGTACTGCCGGGCGACGCGCACGACCTCCTGCTCGAGCGCCTGTCCGGCCTCGCCGGTTTCCTTGAAGCCCGCGGTGATCACCACCGCCGCGCCGACGCCCTTGCGGCCGCACGACTCGAGCGCGGTCAGCACGTGCGGCTTCGGCACCGCGATCACCGCCAGGTCTACCGGGTCGGGGATGTCCTCGACCGTCGGATAGCACTTCAGGCTGTGGACGACGGACGCTCGCGGGTTGACCGGGAACACCTGTCCCTGGAACTCGAAGGTCAGCAGGTTGTGCAGGATGGTGCCGCCGACGCTGCGGCGGTCGCGCGAAGCGCCGATGACGGCGACGGCTCGAGGGTGGAAGAGCCGGTCCAGTGACGACATTACTGGCGCTGCAGGAACCCGGGCCGTCGGGATGGCCGCACGACCCGCAGGGCCCCATCGCGCGGACCGGCCGCGCGCTGCCCGGGGCGCTCACGGCGAACACCGAGAGCTGTTTCTCCAGCTCCGTGCCGTGGCACGACGGGCAGGCGAACTCGGTGGACTCGCGCACCAGCAGCTCGAAGTGATGATGGCAGGAGCGGCACTCGTATTCGAACAGCGGCATGACCACAGGATAGCGCAGCCACTGGACTACCATGGCAATCATGTCCGTCGTAGCCGCCGTCATGCCCGCGCCGTTTGCCCCGATCGAGCTTCGCGAGTTTCCCGAGCCCGACCTCGAGCCGGGGAGCATGCTGCTCGAGACGATGTTCTCGGAGGTGTGCGGCACGGACGTCCACCTGTGGCACGGGCGGCTGAGCGGCGTGCCGTACCCGATCATTCCCGGCCACGTCTCGGTCGGGCGCCTGGCCAAGGCGCGCGGGCCGATCACGCTGGCCGACGGGCGTCAGGCGCGGGAAGGCGATCGCATCGTGTTCTTCGACGTGCATCGCACCTGCGGCCGCTGCTATGCGTGCGCCGTCAGCGGCACCCCGACCAAGTGCGTCCAGCGCAAGGTCTACGGCATCACGGACGCGGCCGCCGATGGACTGTTCGGCGGCTGGAGCGAGGCCATCTACCTCGAGCCCGGGGTGGTGGCGGCGGTGCTGCCGGACAGCGTGACGCCCGAGGACTACATCGGCGGCGGCTGCGGCCTGATCACCGCCGTGCACGCCATCGATCGCGCCGCGATTCGGCTTGCCGACCGGGTGATGGTGCAGGGGACCGGCGCGGTGGGATTGAGCATCATCGCCCTCGCGCGCCTGTCCGGCGCCTCCTCGGTCATCGCGACCGGTGCCCCGGCCGACCGGCTGGAACTGGCCAGGCAGATGGGCGCCGACCTGACGCTCGACGTCTCCAAGACCACGGCCGAGGAGCGTCTCGCGCTGATCAAGGGCGTCACCGGCGGACGAGGGCCGGATGTCGTGATCGAGGCCTCGGGATCGCCGCGCGCGGTGGAGGAGGGGTTGACGGTCGTGCGCGACGGCGGGCGCTACGTGATCGCCGGGCACTACACCGACGCCGGCGCCAGCACCGTCAATGCCCACCACCACATCAACCGCAAGCACCTGGAGATTCGCGGGTGCTGGGGCAGCGAAGCCGGGCACTTCATCCGCGCGCTGTCGGTCCTCGAGCAGCACGCGCGTCGGGTGCCGTGGCGCCAGATCGGGGCCCGCGTGTATCCACTGAACCGGCTGAACGAGGCGCTGGCCGACGCGGAGGCGATGCGCCTGCCGAAAGCGCTCGTCGATCCGCGCCAGCGCTCGTAAGTGCAGTGGCCCGTCCACTGAGTTCGGAGGGCCGGATCCTGCTCGTCACAGGCTCCGTGACGTTCTGAGCGGCCGGGGCGGTATACTGGGAGGATGTCTACTCGCACGACGGCGCCGACAACGGTCGCCAACCCTCTCCGCCGGAACGTCGCCATCATCGCCCACGTCGACCACGGAAAGACCACGCTGGTCGATGCCATGTTCCGTCAGGCTGGGGTCTACCGCACCAACGAGCGCCAGGCCGACCGGGCCATGGACAGCAACGAGCTGGAACGCGAGCGCGGCATCACCATTCTCGCCAAGAACACCGCCGTGCACTACGGCGACATCCTCATCAACATCGTCGACACCCCGGGCCACGCCGACTTCGGCGGGGAAGTCGAGCGCGTGCTCTCGATGGTGGACGGGGTCGTCCTGCTGGTGGACGCGGCCGAGGGGCCCCTGCCGCAGACCCGTTTCGTGCTCCGCAAGGCGTTCGAGCGCGGGCTGCCGCCGCTCGTGGTCATCAACAAGATCGACCGCGCCGACGCGCGGGCGAAGGAAGTGCTGAACGAGGTCTACGACCTCTTCATCGACCTCGACGCCACCGAAGAGCAGATCGAGTTCTCGGTCCTCTACACCAACGGCCGCGCCGGCACGGCGACGGTGGATCTCGATGTCCCCGGCGAGGATCTCCGCCCGCTGTTCGACGCCATCGTCGAGAAGGTGCCGCCTCCCGCGGGCGACGTGCAGGCGCCGCTGCAGATGCTGGTGGCCAATCTCGACTCGAGCGACTACCTGGGACGCATCGCGATCGGCCGCATCTTCAACGGCACGGTGAAGCTGAACGATCCGATCGTGGTGTTGAAGCTCGACGGCTCGGCGCAGGAGACCAAGGTGACCAAGCTGTTCGCCTTCGATGGTCTGAAGCGCGTCGAAGTCCAGTCCGCGACCGCGGGCGACATCGTCTGCCTGGCCGGCATCGAGGACATCAACATCGGCGAGACGATCGCCGATCCCGAGCACCGCATGGCGATGCCGCCGATCGCCGTGGACGAGCCGACGGTGTCGATGATCTTCGGCATCAACACCTCGCCGATGGCCGGGCGTGAAGGCCAGTACGTCACCTCGCGGCACCTCCGCGAGCGCCTCGACAAGGAGCTGCTGGGCAACGTTTCGCTCAAGGTGGAGCCCACCGCCACGCCGGAGCAGTTCAAGGTGCTGGGCCGCGGCGAGCTGCAGCTGGCGATCCTGATCGAGATGATGCGCCGCGAGGGCTTCGAGCTCCAGGTGTCGAGGCCCGAGATCATCACCAAGGAGATCGACGGCCAGCGGATGGAACCGGTGGAGGATCTCGTCATCGACGTCGCCGAGGATTTCCAGGGCGTGGTCATCTCGATGTGCGGCACGCGCCGCGGCACGATGACCCGCATGGTCAATCACGGCAGCGGCCGGGTGCGCCTCGAGTTCCGGATCCCGGCGCGCGGGCTGATCGGCTTCCGCTCGCAGTTCCTGACCGACACCAAGGGCACGGGCATCATGAACCACATCTTCGCCGGCTGGGAGCCGTGGGCCGGCCCGATCCCGGCGCGCGCGACCGGCGTGCTGGTGTCCGACCGCGCCGGCGTGGCCACCGCCTATGCCATGGCCAGCCTGCAGGAGCGCGGGTCGATGTTGATCGCGCCCCAGACGACGGTCTACGAGGGGATGATCATCGCCGAGCATTCGCGCACGAACGATCTCGACGTGAACATCTGCAAGGAAAAGAAGCAGACCAACATGCGCGCGTCCTCGGCCGACGAGGCGATCCGCATCGTGCCGCCCCGTCTGCTCGGGCTGGAACAGGCGATCGAGTTCATCAACGATGACGAGCTCGTGGAAGTGACGCCCGAGTCCATCCGCCTCCGCAAGCGGGTGCTCGCCGCCAACATGCGTCCGCGCAAGGAAGAGTGAGTAGCGGGTTGCCGCGATCGGCACGACATAGCGACAAAAGCCACCTGTGAGGCAGACTCCGTCGCTGTAACTCGTTGAGAAACGGGCTTCTGCGGAAGTCGCGCTTCTTGCAGTGGGAGGGGCATGCGGCTCTCGCGGCTGGTGCTCCTCCTCTTCCTCGTCGCACAGCTCTGGGATGGCATCTTCACCTGGGTCGCCGTGGACGCCCACGGCGTCTCGGCGGAGGGCAACATGGTGCTGGCCACCTGGATGGTGCTCGTGGGACCCGCCACGACGCTGGTCGCCGCGAAATTGCTGGCGGCCGCCGGCGGAATTCTCCTGTATGTCAGGGGGGTGCACGGCGTCCTCGCCGGGCTGACCGCCCTCTACGCGATCGGCGCGATCGGGCCCTGGCTGGCCCATTTCAGCACCCTCTAGCCCCCTTTCTCGGCCCGCCACCGGCCGGCGCCTGTTCACAGTGTCGCAAAGGGACACAATATGTAGTGACGCAGCCCCCGGAAGGCGCTAGTATCTGTAACCACCCAAACGGGGACACGACGCCAGGACCGATTCCGCGTCGAAGGAGAACAGATGGCCAAGAAAGCCAAGAAGGCGGCTAAGACCGCCAAGAAGACCGCTGCGAAGAAGACTGCTGTGAAGAAGGCGGCCGTGAAGAAGACGGCCAAGAAGGCGGCCGCCCGCAAGCCCAATGCCGCGTTCATGCGTCCGGTTACGCCGAGCGCAACGCTGGCGGCGGTCATCGGCGACAAGCCGGTGCCGCGGACCGAGGTCACCAAGAAGCTCTGGGCCTACATCAAGAAGAACGGCCTGCAGGACGCGAAGAACCGGCGCATGATCAACGCTGACGACAAGCTCAAGCCGGTGTTCGGCGGCAAGGCCCAGGTCAGCATGTTCGACATGACGAAGCTGGTCGGCAAGCACCTCAAGTAGTCTCTGGCGCTCTCGCCGCGTACAAGCCACGGAATCGTGGAACGCCGGCAGCCGCAATGTGCTGCCGCCGCTCCATGTTTCCGTGGCTTGTGCGTTTCAGGGGAAGATGCCCAGCTCCATGTAGCTGCGCGCGATCTTGTGGATGGCGTTGAGGAAGGCGGCAATGCGCAGGTCGGGCACGCCGTTGTGCGAGCGCTTGGTCGCCAGCAGCGCCTGGAACGCGCTGATCATCGTTTCCTCGAGCCCCGAGTTCACCAGGTCCGCTTCGTCCGGCCCCCTGGCAATCCGCGCGCGGTCGGCGTCCGAGAACGGCTTGCCCGTGGCGGTCTCGATCGCCCGCAGCATCTGCAGCTCGTTCGCCTGCTCGTGCCGCTTCGACATGCGGCCGAACCGCACGTGCGACAGGTTCTTCAGCCACTCGAAGTACGACACGGTGACGCCGCCGGCGTTGCAGTAGATGTCGGGGATCACCAGGGTGCCCTTCTGGCGGAACACCGGATCGGCTTCCGGCGTGGTCGGGCCGTTGGCGCCCTCGAGGATGATCTTCGCCTTGATGCGCGGCGCGTTCTCCGCGGTGAACACGCTTTCGAGCGCGGCCGGGATCAGCACATCGCAATCGAGCTCCAGCGCCGCCGCCGAGGACGGCAGGTTGGTGGCGCCCGGGAAGCCCAGGATCGACCCGGTCTTCTTGCGGTGCTGGAACACCTCCTCCTCGTTCAGACCCGCCGCGTTCGTGATCGCGCCTTCGCGCTCGGCGATCGCCAGGAGCACCGCGCCGCCCTCGCGGCAGAACTTCGCCGCGTGGTAGCCGACGTTGCCGAGACCCTGCACGATGACGCGCTTGCCGTCGAGGCCGGTGGACAGCCCGAGCCTCGCCATCTCGTCCTTCTGCGCGCAGGCCTCGCGTAAGGCGAAGTACAACCCGCGGCCGGTGGCCTCGCGGCGTCCGTTGCACGCCGCCCTGCGTCACCGGCTTGCCGGTCACACAGCCCATCGCGTCGAGTTGTCCGGGATTGAGCGCCGCATAGGTGTCGGCAATCCACGCCATCTCGCGCTCGCCGGTGCCGTAATCGGGCGCCGGGACGTCGATGCCGGGACCGATGAAGCCCTTCTTCACCAGTTCGTGGGTGTAGCGCCGGGTGATTCGTTCCAGCTCTTCGACGGTGTAGTCTTTCGGCTCGATCTTGATGCCGCCCTTGGCGCCGCCGAACGGGACATCGACGATGGCGCACTTGTAGGTCATGAGGGCGGCGAGCGCCATCACTTCCTCTTCGTAGACCTCGGGGCTGTAGCGGATGCCGCCCTTGACGGGCATCTTGTGATGGCTGTGTTCGGCGCGCCAGGCGTGGATCACCTCGATGGTGCCGTCATGGCGGCGCAGCGGAAAGTCGAACCGGTAAAGGCTGTTACAGCAGCGGATCTGATCGAGTAATCCCTTCGGATACTCGGTGAACCTGGCCGCTTCGTCGAACGTTGTGTTGACTTCGTCGAAGAAATTGGGCTGTCCGGACATGGGGCCTACGATAGCACGCCGATTCTGCGCTAATCGGGGCCGTCAGACGGCGCGAACGCGAGGCGTCGGCCGGTCAGCTTCGCGCTTCGTCGTAGTCGAAGAGCGAGACGCTTTCGCCGTGCTGCGAGAGGTCCAGTCCGAGCTGTTCGTGACGCTCGTCGACGCGCAAGGGCGTGATCATGTCCACCAGTTTGTAGAGCAGCCACGAACCACCGAAGGTGAACGCGCTGACGAGGCACAGCGCCGCGAGGTGCTTCATGAACAGGACCGGCGAGCCGGTGATGAGGCCGCCATCGCGCGCGAACACCGCCGTCAGCACCATGCCGGCCATGCCGCCCACGCCGTGGCAGGGAAAGACGTCGAGCGTGTCGTCGATCGACGACCGCGATTTCCAGTAGAGCGCCATGTTGCTGGCGCCCGCGGCCACGACGCCGATGACGATGCTGGCGGCGATCGAGACGAAGCCGGCGGCCGGGGTGATCGCGACGAGGCCGACGACCGCGCCGATGCAGGCGCCCATCGCCGACGGCTTCATGCCGCGCACCCAGTCGATGAACACCCACGCCATCATCGCGGCGGCGGAAGCGGTGTTGGTGGTGGCGAAGGCCAGCACGGCGGTCGGCGACGCGGCAAGGGCGGAGCCCGCGTTGAAGCCGAACCACCCGAACCACAGCATGCCGGTGCCGAGGATCACGAAGGGGATGTGGGCGGGCAGGTGCGTCTCGCCGTACAGGTGGCTTTGCCGCCGGCCCAGCACCCAGGCGCCGGCCAGGGCGGCCAGCCCCGCGGACATGTGCACCACGGTGCCACCGGCGAAGTCGAGCACGCCCCACTGGCGCAGGAACCCCTCCGGATGCCAGGTCCAGTGCGCCAGCGGCGCGTAGATGAGGAGCGAGAACAGCGAGACGAAAATCAGGTAGGCGCTGAAGCGCACCCGCTCGGCAAAGGCGCCCGTGATCAGCGCCGGGGTGATGATCGCGAACTTCAGCTGGAACAGCGCGAACAGCAGCATCGGAATCGTCGGCGACAGGCGTGGATCCGGCGCGTCGCCGACGCCGCGGAACATCATGTAGGTGAAGGGATTCCCGACCAGCCCGCGAATGCTGTCGCCGAACGCGAGGCTGAAGCCCACCGCGATCCACAGCACGCTGACGACCCCGAGCGCGATGAAGCACTGCAGCATGGTGGAGATGACGTTCTTGGGCGAGACCATGCCGCCATAGAAGAACGCCAGTCCGGGCGTCATGAACAGCACCATGCCGGATGCCGTCAGCATCCACGCGATGTCGCCGGCGACCAGCCCTTCGACCGGCGCCGAGGCCGCGGGCGCCTGCAGCGACAGCATCAGCACCGGCAGGAATGCGACGAGAGCCAGCGACATGAGCACGGTGCGTTTCGACACGAGCGGGATCGCCTTTCGGAAGAACAGCGGAGCCGGCGTGTCGGCCACCAGTCGCGACACCAGAGGGCTGCCGGTGGCGCTATCGTTCCATTGCGCAGGCTGCATGCGCATTTATGGCCCAGTCCATGCCAGAAGCAAAATAGAACATCTACATGCGACTCATGCCTAATGGCGATGCATGTTGATATCGCCCGTTTAGCGCCAATGCATGCGCCGAGCGCATGGAGAGAAGCAGCAGATTGTCTGGTACACTGAGCGCCCTATGTCGCATTCGGTGGAAGACATGCGTCCGGCGCGCCTCTGGCGCCTGATGCCGTTGGATCAGCGCATCTCGGGTGCCTCGGCATTCTGGCGGGACGAACAGGCCGCGCTCGAGCATGCCGAAGCGGTCGCGCTCATTTCGCGCCACATCAAGTTCCGTCCCAAGAGCGTGCTGGCGCTGCCGGTGGAGAAGAAGGCCAAGCATCTCGCGGGCCTGGTGCAGGTGTCCGACATGCTCGCGGCGCGTCTGCTGGTCGCGTTCCACCTCGAGCACCAGCGGCCGATGATGGGCGCGTTTCTCGACGCCCTCGGCATCGCTCACGAAGACGGGTTGATCAAGGACGAGTCGCCCAAAGCGCCCGATGCCGAGACCCTCGACAAGGGCGTGGCCGCGCTGGTGGCGGCGTATCCGAAGGGCGACGTCGCGCGCTATTTCTGGACCCTGTTGTGGCAGGATCCCGAGACGTGGGGCGGCCTGCAGGGACGTCCCGAACTCAGCCTGGCCTAGCGGCCACGAGCGAGGGACGCGTGGCGCCGTTCGAGCAGCACCTCTTCATCTGTACCAATCAGCGGCCGGCCGATCACCCGCGAGGCTCGTGCACGCCCGACGGCAACGATGATCTGCAGAAGGCCTTCAAGAAGGCGCTGGCCGAGCACGGGCTGAATCGCCGCATCCGCGCCAACAAGTCGGGCTGCCTCGACCAGTGCGAGCACGGCCCGACGGTGGTGGTCTATCCAGAGGCGGTCTGGTATGGCGGGGTGACCGCGGCCGACGTCAACGAGATCGTCGAACGCCATCTGGTTCACGGCGAACCGGTCGCCCGGCTGCGGCTGGCTCCCGGGTGCGTCAACACCGCGACCTGCCCCCACAAGCCCCGGAGCTGACCGATGGAAGGACTGCTGACCGCCGATGCCATCATCGCGCTGATCACGCTCACGGTCCTCGAGATCGTGCTCGGCGTGGACAACGTGATCTTCATCTCGATCCTGGCCGGCAAGCTGCCCGCGGATCAGCAGGATCGCGCCCGCAAGGTTGGACTGATGGCGGCGATGCTCATGCGCATCGCCCTGCTGTTCTCGCTCGCCTGGATTGTCCGGCTCACCGAGCCGATCGTCACGATTCTCGAGCGCGGCATCTCGGGCCGCGACATGATTCTCCTCGGTGGCGGCCTGTTCCTGCTGGCCAAGGCCACCCGCGAGATCCACGAGAAGCTCGAAGGGGAAGAGGGGGAGATGACCGCCCGCGTGGCGCCGTCGTTCGGCGCGGTCATCGGGCAGATCATGCTGCTCGACATCGTCTTCTCGTTGGATTCGGTGATCACCGCCGTCGGCATGGCCGATCAGCTGGCGGTGATGGTGCTGGCCGTGATGATCGCGGTCGGCATCATGATGGTGTCGGCGGCGTCCATCAGCCGCTTCGTGAACGAGCATCCCACCGTCAAGGTGCTGGCGCTCAGCTTCCTGCTGTTGATTGGCGCCTCGCTCATCGCCGAAGGACTCGGCACGCACATACCCAAGGGCTACATCTACTTCGCGATGGCGTTCTCGGTGTTCGTCGAGATGATCAATCTCCGGGCGGCGAAGAAGCGCAAGGCCGCACCGGTGAAGCTGCACGAGCGCTACTGAGCACCGCTCAGCGAGGCGGCTCGAGCATCGCGGCAATGGCCGTGGCGCGGGCCTCGGGCAGCGTGCCACGCTCGACCGCGAGTGGGACGGTGCGCAGCGCCAGGGTCCGATAGAGCGCTCCCTCGTCCGCGCCGAGCGCGTCCATGGCCGACAGGTGCGCCCGGACCGTCCCGAGATCGCCTCTCGCCACACATCCACCCATCCCGCCGGCCAGGCCGCGATCGATGGCCGCGGCCAATGTGCCTCGCAGCAGCGGGGCGAGCGCCGCCACCGCCGCGGCCTCGTCCGCGCCGAAGGATTGCCAGATGGCCGACGCCTCACGCAGCAACGCGATCACGAACGGGCCGACGTAGTTCGCCGAGGCATGATAGCGAGCCCGCACGCCGGGAGGCAGGCGCAGCGGACGGAGGCCAATCAGCTGGCCGAGGCGGTCGAGCTCGTCTGCCAGTTCAGCCTCGGCCTCGATGCCGACGGTGCATCCGGCGAGGCCTTCCAGCGCCACCGCCGGATTGGCGAACATCTGCAGCGGATGGAAGCCGCCCACCGCGGCGCCGGCCTGGGCCGCGGCCGCGAGCGCCGCCAGTTCGGTCGCCCCGCTGCAGTGCACGACCGAAGTCCCCGGCCGCCAACGGACGTTGGCGCAGACGGCCGCGATGTGATCATCGGGGACCGTCAGGAACGTGAGGTCGGCTCGCTCCGCGATCGCGTCTGGTGACTCGGCCCACGTCAACGCCTGAGGGCCCTCGTCAGTGGCCCGCAGCCGCGCGTGTGCGATGAGGACCGTCTGGCCGGCGCGTGCGAACGCCGTGGCGAGCGTGCGGCCCACAGGACCGGCGCCGATGAATCCGAGCACTCGTCCCTCGTCGCGACTCATCGCGCACCTGCCAGCATCGTCACGCACAGGTCGGCCGTGGTGCGGACCAGGGCACCCGCGGCGCGGCTGTCGGCGGGCACGTCCGGCGCGAGAGGCCCCACCAGCGCCTCCATCATGGCGCCGGCAACGCACGATGCCGCCGTGGACGCCTGGGCGGTGCGGAACTCCCCACGGCGAACGCCGTCCGCAATCAAGCGCTCGAGCGACTGCGCCAGGGCGGCGCGGTACACCAGCCGGGCCCGGTCGATCTCCGGCTCGCACGGCTCCGCGATAAGGGCGTATGCCAACCGCCGACGCTTGAGCGCCCGCTTCATGAAGGCGGTGACGGCTTCGCGGAGGCGAGCCGGCGCGGGTCCCGTGCCGCGGCCGATCTCATCAACGACATCCACCTCACGTTGAGACACCACCGCCAGGACCTGAGCGAAGAGGTCGGCCTTCGAGGTGAAGTGCCGGTACATCGACCCGGTTGCGACGCCGGCCTTCGCCGCGATCAGCGCCATCTGCGCGCCCTGCCAGCCGTGCTCAGCGACGATGTCCGTCGCCGCCTGGACGATGAGGTGTTGGAGTTGCTCCCACTGCAGCACGCGGGTTTGCGCGGGGGAGGGGGTACCCTGGCGGAGAGTCTGAACCATGGTTCATGAATTATGAATCATGATTCACACCCAGGCAAGCCGAGTCCGATCAGTGCGTGCGAATCCAGGTGGCGATGGTGTCCTGGACTTCGGCGTGGACCGCGTCCTGGTCCCGGCCGCTCGACTTCAGCACCGCAAACGAGTGATCACCCCCGGCGACGGTCACCACCTCGATCGGAGGCGTTGCCCCGCCGGCCGAGATTGCGCTCGACACTTCGTCAGGTTCGCCGAAGGCGTCGCGCGTGCCCTGGAGAATCAGGGTCGGCACGGTCAGGCCCTTCAGGTGCGAGACGCGATCGCCGGTGCGCCGCCCACCTGGAGGGGCGAGGGGATAACCGAGGACGATCGACGCCATTCAGCGGCGGCAGGCCTGCCGGCCACTGGTCCGGCTGCGCCGCCAGATGAGTCGCGATCCGGCCACCCATCGACTTGCCACCGATGAAGAGCCTGGACCCGCGCACGTGACGGTGGGCGAGCGCCCCGGCAACTGCCTTCCGAAAGGTGTCTTCCAGCGCCGGCGCGCGGTCGGGCATCTTGCGCCCGCGCTCCATGTAGCTGAAGTTGAAGGTGACCACGTCCACACCGCGGGCAGCGAGGGCGGTCGCGTAGGCCACCATGAAGGGGTGGAAGTGTCCGGCGCCGGCCCCGTGGGCCAGGACCAGCAGCGCATCCATGCGCGGCGCAGCGTCCGCCTCGTAGAGCGTCGCGCCGATCGCGGCAGGGTCGTCGTCCCGTGAAATTTGAAAGGAGAGCGGGCTCATCGCAGTCGCACCCTTGGCGTGTAGTACCATCACCGGTTGTTTCATCGGTAACTGGTTGTCTTTGTTTGTCTCTCGGGTTGGAGAGGTGACGTGGGTCGTTCTGTCTATTCTGCCTGTCTTGCTGTTCTTTTGACACTTGCCCCGCTGGCTACCTCGGCTATCGGGCAGTCGCTGCAAATGGCCCCCGCCACCGGCAGCGGAGGAGTGCCGTCGGCCAACGCCGTTCGGGTGGCCGAGGCGCCGACGCTCGACGGCGACGTGCTCGGCGATCCCATCTGGCAACAGGCCCCGGCGTTCGAGGGCTTCAAGCAGTTCCAGCCCAACGAGGGCCAGCCTGTCTCGGAGCGCACGGAAGTCCGGATCATGTTCACGAAGGACACGCTGTTTGTCGGCGTGGTCTGTTACGACAGCGATCCGGACGGCATCATCGTCACCGACTCGCGCCGCGACAGCTCGCTCGACAACACCGACAGCTTCCGGATGATCCTCGACACGTTCCGCGATCGGCAGAACGGCTTCGTGTTCGGAACCAACCCGGCCGGCCTCGAGTACGACGGGCAGGTGACCAACGAAGGTCAGGGTGGCGGCGGCCTGGCGGGGGCGACGCAGCAGTCCGGTTCGGGCGGCGGCTTCAACCTGAACTGGGACGGCGCGTGGGTGGTGCGCACGCGCACGACCGAGATCGGCTGGACCGCCGAGTTCGCGATCCCGTTCAAGACCCTGCGGTTTCCCGCGGGCGCCGATCAAGTGTGGGGCGTCAATTTCCAGCGCAACATCCGGCGCAAGAACGAGGAAGCGTACTGGGCCCCGATTCCTCGCCAGTACAACCTCTATCGCGTCTCGATCGCCGGCTCGATTGCCGGGCTGCAGCCGCCGGTGTTCCGCAACTTCAAGCTGATCCCCTACGCGCTCGGCCAGTACGTCGAGAGCGGCGAGAACCCGGTGGACGGCGTGAACCTGGGCGAGGTCGGTATCGACGGGAAGTACAACATCACGCCCGGCCTCACGCTGGATGGCACCTACAACACCGACTTCGCGCAGGTCGAGGTGGACGACCAGCAGGTGAACCTCGATCGCTTCAACCTGTTCTTCCCCGAGAAGCGCCCGTTCTTCCTGGAGAACGCCGGCTTCTTCTCGGTCGGGAACCCCGGCGAAGTCGACTTGTTCTTCAGCCGCCGGATCGGCATTGCTGACGACGGCGAAGAGATTCCGATCATTGCCGGCGGCAGGGTCTCGGGGAAGGTCGGGCTGTGGAACGTCGGGCTGCTCAACATGCAGACCGAAGAACTGCCCAGCGTGGATCCCATGAACAACTTCGGGGTCGTCCGGGTCAGTCGCGAGCTACCCAATCGCTCGGCGGTAGGCGGTATCTTCGTGAATCGCGTCGGCGTGGGCGACGCCGCGCCGGACGACGACACCAACCAGACCTACGCGTTCGACGGCAAGTGGGGCATCGGGCGCAATTCGCTGCTCTCCGGGTTCCTGGCCAAGACGAAAACGCCGGGCATCGAGAGCGACGACCACGCCTACAACCTGCGCGCGCGCGTGCTCTATCCGCGCTGGGACCTGGATGCCGGCTATCAGGAGGTGGGGGAGCAGTTCAATCCCGAGGTCGGCTTCCTGTCACGACGCGGCTACCGCAAGCCCGACGTCCGGGTGATGACGCGCTTCCGGCCGAAGGAGTTCCTGAAGCTGCAGGAGATCCGGCCGCACGCGACGTTCCGCGGCTTCTGGGGCTTCGACAACTTCCAGGAGACGGGATACGTCCATCTCGACAGCCACTGGCAGTTCAAGAACAGCTGGGAAGTGCACACCGGCATGAACGTCACCCGCGAGGGCGTGCGCACGCCGTTCCAGATCTACCCCGGCATCTTCGTGCCGCCCGGCACCTACGACAACCAGGAAGCCCAACTGGTCTGGATGACGAACCAGGGGGCGCCGCTCAGCCTGAACCTGCAGACGTTCTTCGGCGGATTCTTCTCCGGCGATCGCGCGACCGTCAATCCCACCCTCCGGATCCGGGCCAGCGAAGCGTTCAACATGGAGCTGGCCTACCAGCGGAACGACGTG
This sequence comes from uncultured Acidobacteriota bacterium, assembly GCA_963723005.1. Classification (GTDB taxonomy): domain Bacteria; phylum Acidobacteriota; class Vicinamibacteria; order Vicinamibacterales; family UBA2999; genus VFZN01. Next base: position 28,067 of record CAVRPA010000005.1, read on the forward strand.
AACCTGCCGCAAGGTGACTTCACGACCAACCTGTTGCGCACGCGCGTGTCCTACTCCTTCAACACCCGCGTGTTCCTCCAGTCGCTGGTGCAGTACAACGATCGCGCCGACATCTGGTCGATGAACCTGCGTTTCGGATGGCTGCAGGCGGCCAACACCGGACTGTTCATCGTCTACAACGACAGCCGCGGGCTCTACGACCTGTTCCCGGATCGCGCGGAACGGACCGATCGCTCGCTGACGATCAAGTTCTCGCGGATGTTCGACGTCCTGCAGTAGCGCGCCACCGGCGCTGAGCGCGAGGCTCAGGGCCGGTTCTGAAGGTCAGCCAGAAATTCCCGGATGCGGCGGGCGTTGGTGCCGATGTCGCTGCGGCCCACGCGTGACACCGAGCGCACATCCACGCGGCTGCCGCCATTCGGGATGGCCGCGATCCGGATCGCGACATCGTCCTTGAAGCCGAACCAGCGCGTGGTGTCGGTCGCTTCGATGCGGTGGGCGGCTTCGTCGCCCGCGAGCACCTCCCAGCCGCGCGCCGTCACCACGGCCATGGCGCGGCGATAGGCCTCGTCCGGTGGCACCGCGAGGAAGACCGGCTGGATCTCGGGATAGCCGGTGCGCTGCTGCGCGGCCACATCGTCTGAGTAATCGAGGCTGTTGGGCACCCCCAGCGACTGCCGAAGCGTTGCGGCCTCGACGAACCGCGGCGGGGTGACGGTATCTGTCGTGATGTCGTGTATCGGCGGCACGGCTTGCCCGGCTTGCACAAGGCGCAACGGGACCGCCGCTGCGACTGCCCCGAGCATCACCGCGACCGCCGCCAGCATCCGGGCGCGCCCGCGGTTGATCATCAGGGCCAGCAACCCGAGGACCACCGCGCCGACGCCGGCGAAGACGCCCAGGACAATCATGCGCTGCAGCGCCGTTGCCAGGCCGACCCAGCCGGCGCGATAGCCCGGTCCCGCGAGGGTGACCAACCCGACCGCAATCACGGCGGTGAAGAGCGCCACGGACGACATCCAGCCGAAGCGCGATTTCTCCATGGGGTCGTTATACCGCATCCATTAAGCTCTGAGGCGCGAGCACACCCGATGCATACACACACGATTGCCACGACGACACATGGCCGTTATCTGACCTCCGACTCGCCGGGCGGGCCGGCCGTCGGCATGCTGGTGGGGTTTCACGGCCAGTCCGAAACCGCCGCCATCGAGATGGCTCACCTCGAGGACATTCGAGGCTCGCGGCCGTGGGTGCTGGTGAGCGTGCAGGGGCTTCATACTTACTACACGCGGAGCGGCGAGATCGTCGCCGCGTGGATGACACGCGAGGATCGCGAGCTGACGATTGCGGACAACATCGCCTACGTCCGCCGCGTCGTGGCGGAGGTGCGATCGCAGCTCGGACAGGTGCCGGCGCGACTGGTCTACGCAGGATTCTCGCAGGGCACGGCGATGGCCTATCGCGCCGCGGCGTTTGCCGACTACCCGTGCCACGGCCTGATCATCCTTGCCGGCGATCTGTCGCCCGATGTGCAGCCGCACGCCGCCCGCCTGCCGCCCGTGCTACTGGGGCGTGGCGCGGAGGAGACCTGGTACACCGAGGAGGTGGCGCGCACGGACCTCGGTCACCTGCGCGCGGCCGGTGTTGTCACCGTGGAGCACGTGTTCCCCGACGGCCACGTGCGGCATCCGTCGTTCACCGCACGCGCCGGGGAGTTTCTCGACGAGATTGCGGGGAAGTGAGGCGGGGGCTTGAGGCTTGAGGCTTGGGTCTTGAGGTCTTGGGGCTTGAGGCTCGACTCCCGACTCCCGACTCCCGACTCCTGACTCCCGACTCCTACTTCTCCTCCCCCTCCTCCGCCAGCCGTCTCGCGAGGCCCATTACGGTGAGGGGCGACGATCCTTCCGCCTTGTTGTTCACCAGGATGAACACCCGCCGGCCGCGCGATAGTGCCCGTCGGGTCACCGAGACGACATCAGCGCGCATGCCCTCGTCCGGTTCCACGAGCCGGTCGAACGGCTTGAAGCGATCGCGCTGGTCCTCGTACCAGGTGCCGGGGCGGAGAAGCAGCCGCACCACGGTGAACGGGCCCGCCTCCGGCGGTACCACGGCGGCTTGCGCGGCCGGTGCCGGCATCGCGCTCCAGTAGTTGTAGGTATGGGCCACGCGGTGGCGCCCGATCAGGTCGCGGTACACCGGCGTGAGCAGGCGGGCATCGCGAAGCTCCACGGCATACTCGAACTCCCGCGGCAGCCGCTCCAGGAAGGCATCGAGCCGGGCATGGAAGTCGGCCGGCTCGAGCCGGCGTTGACGCGGGAACGGCGGGAACTCGAGCACGATGGGCCCGACGTGTTCGCGAAAGGCCACTGCGCACGGTTCCAGCAGATCCGCGATCAACCGGTCCACCGACAGGAAATCCGGATTCGGAGACTGCTGTCCCGGCACGCCCAGAGCCAGCGCAGTGACGGCGGCCGGCGCTTTGAAGCAGCAGCGAAAGCCTTCGGGGAGCTGCGTGGCGTAGTCGCGCAGGTCGGCAATCGGGATGGGCGCGTAGTAGCTGCGATCCACACCCACGGTGGTGAGGAGCGGATGCTGTGCGTACTCGCGCAGTCCCTCGCGGGCCAGCGACGCCTGTGGTCGGCTCGACGAGTAGACCAGCCCCTTCCACCCGGGAAATCCCCACGAGCTGGTGCCGAAATGGACGTTGCCGGGCAGCCGGCTGGCGAGCACACGCGCTTCCTGGTGCACGCGCTGCAACTGGGCCGCGGCGGGGTCGGGCGGGACCGGGGGCGAGGTCTCGAAGAGCGTCAGCTGGCTCATGGCCTTATCCTATTGTCACGTGTCAGATGACCTGGAGGAACTCGGATGGGACGCCCGGTGGGCGGCGGCGTTCGCCCCGCACGCCGCTGAAGGGCTGACGCCCGCGCGGGTCGCGATTGAATACAACCACATCTTTCGCGGCTTCACGGCGTCGGGCGAACTGCAATTGCAGCACGCCGGCCGCTTCAAGCACCGCGCCATCGCCCGCAGCGAACTGGCGGCGGTGGGCGACTGGGTGGCGGTGCGGGTGTCGCCCGGCGAGGCGTCCGGCACCATCGAGGCCGTGCTGCCGCGCCGTAGCCGATTCTCGCGCAAGGTGGCGGGCGAGCTGACCGAAGAGCAGGTGGTCGCCTCCAACATCGACACGGTGTTCCTGGTGATGGGCCTGGACGGCGACTACAACCCACGCCGCCTCGAACGCTATCTGTTGCTCGCGCACGAGAGCGGCGCCGCCCCGGTCGTCCTGCTGAGCAAGGCCGATCTGGCGCCCGCGCTGCCGGAGGCGATGGCCGAGATCACCGCGCTGGCGTCGAGCGTCCCGGTCCACGCGATCAGCGTCGTCTCCGGGTTGGGGCTGGGCGAGGTGGTGTCGCACATGGGGGTTGGCCGGACCGGCACGCTGCTGGGATCGTCCGGCGCGGGGAAGTCCACGCTGATCAACGCGCTGATCGGCGACGCCCGGCTGGCGACCCAGGAAGTCCGCGCGTCCGACTCGCGTGGCCGTCACACGACGCGCCATCGGCAACTGATCGTGCTGCCCGGTCAAGGGTTGTTGATCGACACACCGGGCATGCGCGAACTGCAGCTGTGGGACGCGTCGAGCACCACCCGCGACAGCTTCGAGGACATCGCCGCCCTCGCCAACGACTGCCACTTCTCGAACTGCCGCCACCGCGACGAGCCCCGTTGCGCCGTGAAGCAGGCAGTGGTGGATGGACAGCTGTCCGAGATCAGGCTCACCAGCTACCTGAAGCTGCAGGACGAGCTCGACACGCTGGGCGCCCGCAAGGACGCGCGCGCGCTGATCGACGAGAAGCGGCGGTCGAAGGTGACGGGGAAGGCGCTGAAGGCGTTCTATAAACAGCGCGCGGAATAGCCTCGCCGTTCACCGCCGCCGGATGGAGTCCCACGATGCCACACACGGTTCCGCTGTCGTTCGAGCCGGTCGCCGATGGCGAGGCCCGCGCTCGGGCGTTTGCCGAGCGCATGTCGCAGCGCCGCACGGTCCGCGAGTTCTCACACCGGCCCGTTGCACGGTCGATTATCGAGGAGGCGATCCGCACCGCCGGGTCCGCACCGAGCGGCGCGAATCAGCAGCCGTGGCACTTCGTCGCCGTGAGCACGGCCGACGCCGCGCTTCGCCACACGCTGCGCGAGAAAGCTGAAGAGGAGGAACGCGAGTTCTACTCGCGGCGGGCGCCCACCGCGTGGCTCGACGCGCTCGCGCCCATCGGCACGGATGCCAACAAGCCCTTCCTCGAGGTGGCGCCATGGCTGATTGCCATCTTCGTGCAGCCCCACGGCCTCACCGCAACGGGGCAGGTCGTCAAGCACTACTACGCCACCGAGTCGGTCGGTATTGCCACCGGGCTGCATGATCGCGTCGCTGCACCTTGCCGGCGTCGCCACGCTGACGCACACGCCCAGCCCGATGGGATTCCTGAACACCCTGCTCGGGCGTCCTCCGCACGAGCGGCCGTTCCTGCTGCTGGTCGCCGGCTATCCGGCGGACGAGGCCCGCGTGCCGGACATCCAGCGCAAGGCGCTCTCGGACATCGCCGAGTTCCTCTAGCGGATCGCGCCCTTGCGTTCGGCCTCGCGCCGCGCCACCGTGTTGCCGCGGCCCAGGAACAGCTCGCGCCGCACATCGTAGCCGACCTGCTGCGCGGCCTCCGTCTCCCAGCCCGCGGCCGACATCGCACGGTTCTCGCGGCCGATCCGCTTGTAGAGTTCGCGCAAGTCGTCCTCACTGCGCACGTCGGGGTTGGCGATCACCTCCAGCACGTGATGCAGTTCGTGGGCGATGGACGCGATGATCTGATCGGCCGGCATGTCCGGATTGATCAGCGCGCGCATGTAGCGATAGTCCCCGGCGCTGCCGCTGAAGGTCAGCCGCCCGGCCAGCCCCTTCTTCTTCATCGTCGGGTCGAGGCCGACGTAGACGACGGTGTTGCCGGCGTCGATCTTGTCGACGATCTCGCGAAGCAGGCTCGACCGGTCGAGTCCGCTCTTGAACAGCGAGGCAGTCCGGACGTCCATGGTCCGGACCCGGCCACCGCCGTTCATCCACCAGTTCGGGACGGGTGGCGCCGGGTCGGGCACGACAGCCGGCGATTCAGTAGTGGGGATCCGCGACGGCACAGGCGTCTGCGCGGCGACGGGGGCGATGAGCAGACCGGCAAGTCCACTCGCACACAGCACGGCAGGCAGTCGCATCATGGGTCCTCCCGCCTCGCGCCATCCGCTTCTTCCTAACTCACATGCAGGACAAGTCGTGCAGACTGGTGATGTAGACGGGACAACCAGGAGCGCGGTTCGTCGCGCCGCGCAGAAGACGGAGACGAACGATGGGACGAACTTCCGTGGATAATGCCGCCATGCGCACCCGGCTCCTGGCGTTCTGTCTCGCGTTCGTCCTTCCCGTCGCGGCCGGCGCCCAGCCGGTGCAGCAGGCGGTGATCGACACCTCCGCCGGCACCATCGTCTGGGACCTCCTCGCCGACAAGGCGCCCAATCACGTCGCGCTGTTCATCAAGACGGCTCAGGACGGAGGCTTCGACGGCACCACCTTTCATCGCATGGTGCGCTACGGTGTCGTTCAGGGCGGCGATCCGGTGACGAAGGATCCGGCCGCACGCGACAAGTACGGGTCGGGCGGACTGAACAAGCTGAAGACCGAGATCACCGACGAGCTGCTGACGAAGGGCGCGGTTGCCGCGGTGCAGGTGCCCGGCAAGCCCGACAGTGCCGGCACCCAGTTCTTCATGTGCATCAACGCCCAGCCGTCACTCGACGGGAAGTACACCGTGTTCGCGCGGGTCGTCGAGGGGCTGCTGGTCGCGCAGAAGATTTCGGAGACGCCGGTGGACGACAAGGGGCTGGCCACCGAACGGGTGGTCATCACCAAGGTCACGATTCGGGAGAAGCCGGCGGCGACGCCGGAGCCGTTCTCAACCGAATCGGTCGAAGAGCTCGCGAAGTATCAGGCGGTGCTCGAAACCTCGGCCGGCAGCATCACCGTGGCGTTCACCCCGGACAAGGCGCCCGCGCACGTGCGCAACTTCCTGCGCCTGGCGCAGGCGGGCGTCTACGACGGCATGAGCTTTCATCGCGTCGTGAAGGGATTCGTCGTGCAGTCAGGCCATCTGCCGACGCGCAAGGAGCCGCTGTCCGAACGGCAGCAGTCGTTCATCCGGCCGCTCAAGGCCGAGTTCAACGATCAGGTACACGACCTCGGAACGCTGTCGATGGCCCGCACCGACGATCCCGACAGCGCCACATCCTCGTTCTTCATCGTCACCGCGCGGGCGACGGCGCTGGACGGCAAGTACACCGCCTTCGGCCGCGTCGTCAGCGGCATCGAGGTGGCGCAGAAGATCGAGGCGGTGGCGGTGAACGGCGAGACGCCGGTGGATCGCGTGGAACTGATCCGCGTGACGGTGCAGAAGCCGTAGCCGGCTACTTCTTCGTGCCCGCGAGCGCGATGACGACGTCGGTACTGGAACCGCACGAAGCGGTGCAGTTCGGCCTCGAGGATGCGCTCCTGGTCGCTGTGGGCGCCGAATCCCTTGGGGCCGTCCTCGGTGTCGAGCGCCGGCCCGATGCCGTAGCAGTTGATGCCCTTCGAACGCACCTGCGCCATGTCGCTGGCGCCGGTGCTCATCGTCGGGAGCACATCGGCGCCGTAGTGCGCCTTCACCTGCGCTTCCAGCACGGTGAACGCCTCGGTCGTCAGCGACGAGGTGCCGGCCGGGCGATAGCGATCGCGGGCCCAGCGGACCTCGACGTTCGGGTCGTTGATGACGGCGCGGAGCGTGTCCAGGAACTTCGACTGGTCTTCGTCGGGATGCAGGCGCACGTCCACCGTCGCCTTGGCTTCCGAGGGGATGACGTTGTAGCGATAGCCGGAATTCATGATGGTCGGCACGAGCGAGGTGTGCAGCATCGACCAGTGCTGCGGCTCGTTCTCGAGCAGCCATTCCGCGGCCGGGCCGTTCACCTTGACGTCGGGGTTCAGGACGTCGCGATACTTCGCGGCGAGTTCCGGCGGCGACATCGCGGCGAGCTTGCGGAAGTAGGTGCCGGTGGTTTCGTTGACGCGCAGCGGCGGCACCCACTCGGCCACCTTGCCGATCGCGCTCGACAACCGCGTGACGGCGTTGTTCCGCGACGGCACCGAGCCGTGGCCGGCGGGGCCGCGGGCGATGATCTCCACCGGGCGCGGTTCCTTCTCGGTGGTGCCGATGTTCGCGCGCTGCACCTTGCCGCCGGTTCGCACGATGCCGCCGCCTTCGGCGAGGCAGAACTCGGCGTTGATCGCGTCGAGGTGATTGTCGACCATGAACTGCGCTCCGACCTCGGGCGCGCCTTCCTCGCCGGACTCGGCCAGGAAGATGACGTCGCGATCGAGCGCCGTGCCTTCGCGCTTGAGGGTGAGCACCAGCATCAGCGTCGCCACCAGGTTGTCCTTGTCGTCCACCGTGCCGCGGCCGTAGACGTAGCCGCCGTCACGCTCGGCGGCGAAGGGTGGGTGGGTCCACTTGGACGGGTCCACGGTCACGACGTCGGTATGTCCCATGACCAGGAGCGGCCGCTTCTTGCCGTTGCCCTTGATGCGCGCGACGAGATTGGGCCGCTGCGGATCCTTGGCGAAGACCTGCACCGGGATGCCTTCCTTCTCGAGCACCTGTTTCAGGTACTCCACGGCCCGCACTTCGTTCCCCGGAGGGCTGCTCGTGTCGAGGCGGAGCAGCGCCTGGAAGTGCTGCATCGTTTCCGCTTCGAACGCCGGGTTCGGCTTCATCTGCGCGGAGACACCGGGGGCGAGGACGGCCAGGGCCGCGAGGACAGCGAGGGCGCGCACGCGAATCATGTGGGAAACGGTATCAGACCTGCGTGGCCCGGGAAAGGGCGGCAGGGTCCGCGCTACTCGGGTTCGCCGAAGGGAAGCCGGCCTTCGTCGTCGACAACGGTCTGCGTGGCCGTGGGCGAGTCGGCCAGGTTGTGCACGCTGACGCCGAGCAGGCGGACCGGGCGTTTGCCGGCGTCCGTCCGATCGATCAGCGCCAGGGCGCGCGCCGCCAGCTGGTCGGCGTCCCGCGTCGCGACCGGCGTGCTGTGGCTGCGCGTCACGGTGGTGAAGTCGCTGTAGCGCACCTTGAGCACGACGGTGCGCGCGAACAGCTCGCGGCGTTCGAGCCAGGCCGCGCCGTCGCGCGCCATCTCGTCCACTTCGCGGCGCACCTCGGTCATCGTGGTCAGATCCTGCGTGTAGGTGCACTCCGAGCCGGAGGACTTCGACGGCCGGTTCGGTTCCACCAGCCGGTCATCGCGCCCGTGCGCCAGCGCCACCAGCCACTCCGCCAGGCTGCCGACCACCGCGGCGAGATCGTCCACCGGCCGGGCGCGGACATCCGCCAGCGTCTGGATGCCGTGCTCGCGCAGGCGCGTGGCGGTCTTCGGACCCACGCCCCACAGCGCGTCCACCGGCAGGTCGCGGATGAACGCTTCCACGCGTTCCGGAGCGACGACGGTGAGACCGTCCGGCTTCTTCCAGCCGGAGGCGATCTTCGCGAGGAACTTGTTGGGCGCCACGCCCGCCGACGCGGTCAGCCCGGTGGTCTCCCGGATCTGGGCCTTGATCCGCCGCGCGACGTTCACCGCCAGCGCCTCGCCCCAGGCGTTCTCCGTCACGTCCAGGTACGCCTCGTCCAGCGACAGCGGCTCGACGAGCGGCGTCACCGCGCGATACAGGGCGAAGACCTGTTGCGAGACGGTCTTGTACTTCGTGAAGTCCGGGCGGACAATGATGAGGCCGGGGCAGAGGCGGACGGCGCGGGACATCGGAATGGCGGAGCGGACGCCGAACTTCCGCGCTTCGTAGCTGGCCGCGGCGACCACGCCGCGACCGGCCGGATCGCCGCCGACGGCCACGGGTTGTCCCCGCAGCGCGGGGTTGTCCCGTTGTTCCACCGACGCGTAGAACGCGTCCATGTCGATGTGCAGGATCTTGCGCATCAGCGTTGCCGCGCGATCAGGCTGCCGCCGCGTGCGTGCCGCGTCAGGACCCGGTGCTGCCGAACCCGCCGCGCGTGGGCGTCACCATCTCCGGGACTTCCTCCCACGTCACCGTCGGCGCCGGCAGCACGATACCCTGCGCCAGGCGGTCGCCCCTTGCCACGGTCACCGTCTCGTCCGTGATGTTCAGCACCTGCACCTTGATTTCGTCCCTGGGGCCGCAATAGTCCGCGTCCACCACCCCCACGCCGTTGGCCACCATCAGGCCGCGCTTCAAGGGCGTGCTGCTGCGGGCGAAGATCCCCAGGAAGTGGCCGTCGGGCACGGCAATCACCAGTCCCGTCCCGACCAGGCGAATCTGGTGCGGCGGGATGACGACGTCTTCGTTCGCGGCGAGATCGAAGCCCGCGGCGCCGCCGGTGGCGGGCGTGGGGAGCGGAATCGTGGGATCCAGGCGTTTGATACGGAGGAGCATGGAGGAAGATAGTACAGGGATCGCCGCTCAGTGCACTTGAGTGGCCGTGCCCCAGCGGAGTTGTTGACCAGGAGATTGCCGATGCGGATGTTTCGAGCGGGTGTGCTGGCGGCGGTGGTAGTGAGCGCGTCGGTCTCGATCTGGGCGCAGGCGTCGCCGGCCCAGGCGCCCCCGCCTCCCGCGGCCGCGGCCGCGCCGGCCGAGCTGGCGCTCGACCGGGTGCTGCCCGTGGATCCGGCGGTGCGCACCGGTCAACTGGCCAACGGCCTCAAATTCTTCATCCGCAACAATGGCCGGCCGGCGAAGCGCGTGTCGCTGCGTCTGGCCGTGAACGCCGGCGCCATCCAGGAAGAAGCCGATCAGCGCGGCCTCGCGCACTTCATCGAGCACATGGCGTTCAACGGCACGCAGAACTTCAAGCCGGGCGAGCTGGTCACGTTCCTCGAGTCGATTGGCGCCCGCTTCGGCCCCCACGTGAACGCCTCCACCAGTTTCGACGAGACCATCTACATGCTCGACGTGCCCACCGATCGGGATGGCTACGTGGACAAGGGTCTGCTGGCGCTGCACGACTTCGCCTCTGGAGTTCTTCTGCTGCCGGAAGAAGTGGAGAAGGAACGCGGCGTCGTGCTGGAGGAATGGCGCGGCCGACTTGGCGCCGGCTCACGCACGACCGACAAGCAGCTGCCCATCCTGTTGCAGGGCTCCCGCTATGCCGATCGGTTGCCGATTGGCACTCCCGAGGTGATCAAGGGCGCGCCGCGGGAGCGCCTGATGGCGTTCTACCAGAAGTGGTACCGGCCCGATCAGATGGCCGTGGTGGTGGTGGGTGATCTCGACCCTGCCGAGGCCGAGAAGCTGCTGCGTGCGCGCTTCGACAGCATCCCGCGTCCGTCCACGCCGGTGGAGACCGTGGACCGCACGGTGCCATCGCACGCGGAGACGCTCTTCAGTGTGGCCACCGATCCGGAGTCACAGGGCTGGACGGTGACGCTCAGCTTCAAGGGCCGGCAACAGGAACAGCGGACGGTGGCCGACTATCGCGCGGCCCTGGTCCGGCAGCTCGTGAGCGAGATGATCAACCCGCGCCTCCGCGAGATCGCGCGGCGGCCCGACGCGCCGTTCGTGGCCGCCGAGGCGGGCGCCGACAGCTTCGGACGGACGCTCGAGCTGTTCGAGATTGGCGCGGCGGTGCCGGAGAACGGATTGGCCGCCGGACTCGAGGCGATCGTGCTCGAGGCCCGGCGCGTGCAGCAGTTCGGCTTCAGCGCCGCGGAGCTCGATCGCGCCCGGCGCGCGCTGGTCGCCGCCTACGAGCGCGCCTACAACGAACGCGCGACCAGCGAGAGTCCGAACTACGCCGGCGAGTACGTCCGCCACTTCCTCGGCGGGGAAGCGATTCCCGGCATCGAGTTCGAATACCGCATCGCGTCCACCTATCTGCCCGGCGTCACGCTCGACGAGGTGTCGAAAGCCGCGCACGCCTTCATCACCGACGAGAACCGGGTGGTCCTGGCCGTCGCGCCCGAGAAGAAGGATGTCCCTGCGCCGACGGTCGACAGCCTGAAGGCCGCGATCGCGCGCGCCACAGCCGCCAAGGTGGAGCCGTGGGTGGACGCCACCGCCGGTCTCACGCTGGTGAAGAATCCGCCCGCGGGCGGCAAGGTGACGAGCAGCCGCACCATCGCGGAGCTGGGAGTCACGGTCCTGACGCTGTCGAACGGCGTAGAGGTGTGGCTCAAGCCCACCGACTTCAAGAACGACCAGGTGCTGCTCAGCGCCTACGCGCTCGGTGGCACGTCGTTGGCGCCCGAAGCGGAATTCCAGGGCGCCGAGCTCGCATCGTCGCTGGTCGGTGTCGGCGGCGTCGGCGGGTTCAACCCGGTGGACCTCAGCAAGATGCTCGCGGGCAAGATCGCATCGGCTTCGCCCAGCATCAGCACCTACACCCAGGAGATCAGCGGCAACGCCACGCCTCGCGACATCGAGACCGCGCTGCAGCTGAACTATCTCGCGTTCACGGCGCCGAACTTCACGCCCGAGACGCTCGACCTGCTCAAGCGCCGCCTGGTCGCCGCGCTGGAGAACCAGGCGCAGAGCCCGCGCGCCGTCTTCGGCGAGAAGGTGAGCCTGGTGAACGCCTCGAACCACTACAGCGCCCGCATGATGACGACGGCCGACGTGCCGAACCTGAAGCTGGACGCGATGCAGCAGTTCTATCGCGCGCGTTTTGCCAACGCCGCCGACTTCACCTACTTCATCGTCGGCGCCTTCCAGGTGGCGGAGTTGACGCCGCTCATCGAGCGGTGGATCGGCGGCCTGCCGTCCACCGGCAAGAAGTCCTCGGCCTTTCGCGACATGGGCGTCCGTTTTCCGTCCACCGTGGTTCGCGAGGAGGTGAAGAAGGGCAAGGATCCGGCCAGCCAGACGGTGATCTCGTTCTTCGGCGACGCCGGCAAGGACGAGTTCGAGATGCACCGCGTCCGCGCCGCCGCCAACGTGTTGAGCATCCGCCTCCGCGAGATCCTGCGGGAGGAGCTGAGCGGCACCTACGGCGTGTCGGTCGGTTACGACTCCAGCCTGCCGCTGCCCGGATACGGGGCCGTGATCATCCAGTTCGGCAGTGCCCCCGAGAACGTCGAGACGCTGACCAAAGCCGTGTTCACCGAGGTCGAGCGCCTGAAGGCGCAAGGCCCGACTGCCGACGATGTGAACAAGGTGAAGGAGATGGAGAAGCGGGACCTGGAGACCAACGCCCGGCAGAACCAGTACTGGCTCGGCTCGATGCAGACCGTGCACATGTACGGCTGGGATCCGGTGGGGATTGCCCGCCGGCCGCAGCGAACCGACAGCCTGACCCCCGAAATCCTCCACGGGATCTTCAAGAAGTACTTCCCGTCCGATCGTCACACCGTCGTCACGCTGAAGCCAGAGGCCTGAGAGCGCACGCGGTTCTTTCTTGTTATGATTTGGAGCTCTCATGGCGCCGCAATACACCTATGTGATGAAGGGGCTCGGGAAGACCTATCCTCCCGACCATACGGTTCTCCGCGACATCTGGCTGTCGTTTCTCCCGGGCGCCAAGATTGGCGTGCTTGGCCTGAACGGCGCCGGCAAGTCGACGCTGCTGAAAATCATGGCGGGGGTCGAGACGAACTTCGTCGGCGAGGCCTTTGCCGGTGAAGGCGTGTCGGTGGGCTACCTCTCGCAGGAGCCGACGCTCAACGCCGCGAAGGACGTGAAGGGCAACGTCGAGGAAGGCGTGGCCGAGCTGAAGGCGGTGCTCGATCGCTACGACGCCGTCAACGGCGCGCTCGGCGACGAGATGACGCCCGAGGCGATGGACAAGCTGCTCGACGAGCAGGCGAAGCTGCAGGACAAGATCGACGCCGCCAACGCCTGGGACCTCGACTCGCGCCTCGAACTGGCGATGGACGCGCTGCGCTGCCCGCCGGGCGACGCCGACGTCGTCGTCGCTGTCCGGCGGCGAGCGCCGTCGCGTGGCGCTGTGCCGGCTGCTGCTGCAGTCGCCGGATCTGCTGCTGCTCGACGAACCCACCAACCACCTCGACGCCGAGTCGGTGGCGTGGCTCGAACGCTTCCTGAAGGACTACCAGGGCACGGTCGTCGCGGTCACGCACGATCGCTACTTCCTGGACAACGTGGCCGGCTGGATCCTCGAGCTGGACCGCGGCAGCGGCATCCCCTACGAAGGCAACTACACCGGCTGGCTCGAACAGAAGCAGGCGCGGCTGGCGCACGAGGAGAAGGCCGAGACCCGCCGGCAGCGCACGCTGCAGCGCGAGCTGGACTGGATCCGCATGTCGCCGCGGGCGCGGCAGGCGAAGGGCAAGGCTCGTCTCAACGCCTACGAAGAACTGCTGAACGAGGACCAGGCGCAGAAGCTCGAGTCGGTGGAAATCTACATTCCGCCCGGCCCGCGACTGGGCGACATGGTGATCGAGGCGCGCAGCCTGCGCAAGGCCTACGGCGACACGGTGCTGTTCGACGACCTGTCGTTCACGCTGCCGCGCGCCGGCATCGTCGGCGTCATCGGCCCCAACGGCGCCGGCAAGACCACGATGTTCCGGCTGATCACCGGCCAGGAGCAGCCCGACGCCGGCACGATGCGGCTGGGTGAGACGGTGCAGATCGGATACGTGGATCAGAGCCGCGACGCGCTCGATCCGAACAAGAGCGTGTTCGACGAGATCACCGACGGCCTCGACGAGCTGACCATGGGCCGCAAGACGGTGGCGTCGCGCGCCTACGTGTCGTGGTTCAACTTCAAGGGCGGCCAGCAGCAGCGCAAGGTGGGGACGCTGTCGGGTGGCGAACGTAATCGCGTGCATCTGGCGAAGCTGCTCCGCAAGGGCAGCAACCTGCTGCTCCTCGACGAGCCGACCAACGACCTCGACGTCGACACGCTGCGGGCGCTCGAAGAGGCGCTGCTGAACTTCGCCGGCTGTGTCGTGGTCATCAGCCACGATCGCTGGTTCCTTGACCGCATCGCCACGCACATGATCGCCTTCGAGGGCGACAGCGAGGTGGTGTGGTACGAGGGGAACTACCAGGACTACGAGGTCGATCGCAAGCGACGCCTTGGCGCCGCGGCGGACCAGCCGCATCGCATCAAGTACCGCAAGCTCACGCGAGGGTGAGCCGTCCACAAGGAGAGCGACCATGACCGCAGATCAAGGCAAGGCTGTCGCCGAGGCACTCGGGCAGCAGATTCAGCAGGAATGGATGACCACGGTGAAGGTGGTCGAGGCCATCCCCGAAGACAAGAAGTCGTGGTCCCCGGCTCCGCAGAGCCGCACGGCCTGGGACCTCGCCGTGCACCTCTGCCGTTCCGACGTGTGGTTCCTGAACGGCGTGCTCACCCAGAATTTCGCGCCCGGACCGCAGGAGCCGCCAGCGCCCACCATCAAGGGCCTGGTCGATTGGTACAAGCAGGAGATGCCGAAGGCGCTCGAGCGCGTGCTGGCCATGGAGCCGGCGAAGCTGGCGACGGTCGTGGACTTCTTCGGGATGAAGCTGCCGAACGCGCAGTTCATGGTCTGGCAGGCGGTCCACAACGCGCATCACCGCGGTCAACTGTCGGCTTACCTGCGCCCGATGGGGGCGAAGGTGCCGAGCATCTACGGCGGCAGCGCCGACGAGCCCTGGAAGGGGTGAGTCGCACGGGTTGGGCGCGCCTCTGCGTCCTGGGTCTGGTGACGCTCGGCGGCGCCTGTGCGCCGCCGGCGCCCGACACCGTGCTGTTGAACGGCCACGTGTTCACGGCCGACCCGGCGAATCCGTGGGCCGAGGCCCTGGCCCTTCGTGGTGACCGGGTGGTGGCCGTCGGCACCACTGCAGAAGTTGCCGCCCTGGCGTCGTCCGCGTCGGCGCGGCGGGATCTCGGCGGTCGCGCCGTCATTCCCGGTTTCAACGACGCGCACGTGAACGACCCCGGCGGCGACGCCGCGGCGCTGACCGGCGTGGCCCGCGCTGCCATCGCCGACGGCGTCACCTCGATGCAATGGTTCGTCGATGGACGCCCGGTGGCGGCCGTGGCCCAGGCACTGCTCGCCGCCGACACTCCGCTGCGCATCCGCGTCTTCCGCATGCCCCGGACCTGGCGCCGACGGCCAGATCCATCGACAGCCGGCCGCATCTGCCGCCTCAACCCAGCTTCCTGCTCGACGTGCGCGGCATGGGCTTCGTCCTCGGGGCGGGCGACGAGGCCCGCATCCATCAGGCGGTGGGGTGGGGCTATGGCACCGAGGATCTGCTGGCAATCGAGCCGCGGGACGATCGGGCGCTGGCGATCTACGTCGATGCGGTGACCAGGACCGGCACGACCGAAGTGTGGATGAAGAAGCGGCCGCGCCTTGAACATCCCGGCCTGGCGGCGGTGGCGATGGCCCGGTCGATGACCTCGACCGGTATGGTGGTGGTGCAGCGGCCCGAAGGGACCGTCCCCATGAGCTCGCTCGTCAAAGATGGAGTGACCCTGGCGCTGGGCTCGGGGGGTGCCGTCCGTCCGTTCGACGTGCTGGCCTGGGCCACCGCGCCCGAGCGAGGCGACGAGGCGCTCACGATGGAGCAGGCCGTCAGCGCGTTCACGCGCGGGTCGGCCGCGGCGCAACTCGCCGATCGCGAGAAGGGCCACCTCACCGTCGGGGCGTTCGCCGATCTGGCGGTGCTCTCCGTCGATCCGTTCCGTGCGTCGCGCGAGGATCTGCTCCGCGCCCGCAGCATCCTGACCGTCATTGGAGGCCGCGTCGTTCACGATGTTCCCTGACCTTCGCACCTTCATCGCCCAGCTGCGGCGCGATCGCGACCTCGTCGAGATCTCGGCGCCGGTGGATGCCAACCTGGAAGCGGCGGAGATCCATCGCCGCGTCATCGCCGCGGGCGGGCCCGCGCTGCTGTTCACCAACGTGCGCGGCAAGTCGTTCCCCCTGGTTACCAACCTGTTCGGCACCGCGCGCCGCGCCGAGCTCGCGTTCGGCGAGCGGCCGCTTCGCCTGATCCGCGACATCGTGCACCTGGCCGAGACGATCCTGCCGCCGACTCCAGCCAAGCTGTGGGGCGCGCGCGGCCTGGCGGCGGACCTGATCAAGGTCGGCACCAGCCGTCAGCGATCGGGCCCGGTGACCGAAGTCATCACCCGCACGCTCGGCCTCGACGCGTTGCCGGTGTTGACGTGCTGGCCCGAGGACGGCGGCCCGTTCGTGACGCTGCCGCTCGTCTACACCACCCATCCCGACGGCAAGGGCTCGAACCTCGCCATGTACCGCCTGCACGTGCACGACGCGCGCACCACGGGCATGCACTGGCAGATCGGCAAGGGCGGAGGTTTTCACTACCAGGTCGCCGAAGCGCGCGGCCAGGCCTTACCAGCGACGGTGTTCGTCGGCGGGCCCCCGGCGCTCATCCTCGCGGCCATCGCGCCGTTGCCCGAGAACGTGCCCGAGATGATGCTGGCGTCGCTGATTGCCGGACGGCGGCTGCCGCAGGTGGCGGGCCCCAACGGCCATCCGCACCCGCTGGTCGCCACGGCCGAGTTCGCGCTGATGGGCGAGGTGCCGCCGATCGTGCGACGGCCCGAGGGCCCATTCGGCGATCACTACGGCTACTACTCGCTCCGGCACGACTACCCCGAGTTTCGCGTCTCGCAAATTGCCCATCGCCACGACGCCATCTACCCGGCAACGGTGGTGGGGAAGCCCCGCCAGGAGGACTTCTTCATCGGCGATCTGCTGCAGGAGTTGTTGTCCCCGCTCTTCCCGCTGGTCATGCCCGCGGTCGAACAGCTGTGGTCGTACGGCGAGACCGGCTACCACTCGCTGGCGGCCGCCGTGGTGAAGCAGCGCTACCGGCGCGAAGCGATGGCCAGCGCCTTCCGCATCCTGGGCGAGGGCCAGCTGTCGCTGACGAAATTCCTGTTCCTGACCGATCGGCCAGTGAACCTGAAGGATTTCCGTGCCACGCTGGAGCACGTCCTGGCCCGCACCGATCCGCGCTCGGACCTGTACGTGCTGTCGAACCTGTCCATGGACACCCTCGATTACACCGGGCCGACCGTGAACGAAGGGTCGAAAGGCGTGT
This sequence comes from uncultured Acidobacteriota bacterium, assembly GCA_963723005.1. Taxonomy (GTDB): domain Bacteria; phylum Acidobacteriota; class Vicinamibacteria; order Vicinamibacterales; family UBA2999; genus VFZN01. The sequence goes on from CAVRPA010000005.1 coordinate 45,201, forward strand.
GGCTGGGGCTCGGGGATCCGATCCGGGACCTGCCGCGGCAGTTCAGCCCGGCGACGCCACCCCCGCCGGACGTGTCGGACGTGCGGGTGTACTGCGGCGGGTGCCTGGTGGTGGAAGGGGCGTCCTTCGCGGACGACAAGGACGCCGCGGCGCGGCTGGCGTCGCATCCGGCCTTTGCCGGCTGGCCGCTCGTCATCCTCACCGACGACGCCGCCCGGGCGGCGCGAAGCGACATGAACTTCCTGTGGACGACGTTTACCCGGTTCGAGCCGGCGGCCGACATTCACGCCGCGTCGGCCCGCGTGGTGCGCCACCACGTGAGCTACGAGGGCCCGATCCTGATCGATGCCCGGATGAAGCCGTGGTACCCGGCGGAGCTCTCCTGCCGCGAGGACATCGCGGCGACCGTGACCGCGCGGTGGCGCGAATACTTCCCGCACGACCGGGTCGAGATGGGCGACTCGGAGCGCGGGCACCTGGACGTCTGAGATAATGAAGCTGTGAGCGATACAACGACCAACGGCATCCGCGTGCAGGTGTCCAGCCAGTTCCTGCCCGATCGCAGCTCGCCCAAAGAGGAACAGTACGTCTTCGCGTATCACATCACGATCACCAACGTCGGCACCGACATCGCTCAGCTCATCAGCCGGCACTGGATCATCACCAACGCGGATGGTGAGACCGAGGAAGTGCAGGGCCCCGGAGTCGTCGGCGAGCAGCCGTTGCTGAAGCCCGGCGAGCATTTCGAATACACCAGCTTCTGTCCGTTGAAGACCAATGTCGGCACCATGCACGGCAGCTACACCATGGTGACGCCGGATGGCGAAGCCTTTCAGGCGCGCGTCGCGCCGTTCACCCTGGCCGTTCCCTTCGCCCTCAACTAAGCACACTTGATATGGCACTCATGAGATCCGGCGCGCCTCGAATGGCCCGGGCCGAGCGATCGGGAGCCGGGAGAGGACTGCCGGCCTCGTCCGTGCCCGGCAAGAAGAAGCCGTTCAACGCGGGCGCGGCCTGGCGCGAAGCGCGCGAGCTGCTCTACCAGCATCGCCGTCGCCTGGCGATCGGCCTGGCGTTGATGATGGTCTCGCGCCTGGCCGGCATCGTGCTGCCGGCGCTGTCGAAGGTGGTCATCGACGAGGTGATCGGCAAGGCGCGTCACGATCTGCTGATGCCGATCGCGCTCGCCGCCGGCGCCGCCACCGTGGTCCAGGCGATCACCAGCTTCGCGATCTCGCAGACGCTCGGCGTGGCCGCGCAGCGCGCCATCACCGACATGCGCAAGCGCGTGCAGGCCAAGATCATGCGCCTGCCGGTGCGCTACTTCGACTCGACGCAGACCGGCGTGCTGCTGTCGCGCATCATGAGCGACGCCGAAGGCATCCGCAACCTGGTCGGCACCGGCCTGGTGTCGCTGGTCGGCGGCCTGGTGACGGCGGCGATCAGCCTCGTCGTGCTGCTCTACATCAACTGGCGGCTGACCCTGGTCACGGCCATCGTGCTGGCGATGTTCGGCGGCGGCATGGCCTACGCGTTCCAGCGGCTGCGGCCGCTGTTCCGCGAGCGCGGCAAGATTCAGGCGGAGGTCAGCGGGCGCCTCACCGAAGCCCTCGGCGGCATCCGCATCGTCAAGAGCTACACCGCCGAGAAGCGTGAAGAGATCGTCTTCACCAAGGGCGCGCACAAGCTGTTCCGCAACATCGCGCAGTCGATGACCGGCGTCTCGGCCACCACCTCCGGCAGCACGGTGATCGTCGGCGTGGTCGGCGTCGTGATGATCTGGATGGGCGGCAACGACATCCTTGCCGGGCGCATGACGCTCGGCGACTTCATCATGTACATCTTCTTCATCGGCCTGCTGGCGGCGCCGCTGATTTCGATTGCCAGCATCGGCACGCAGATCACCGAGGCCTTTGCCGGGCTGGACCGCATCCGCGAGATCCTCGAGATGGAAACCGAGGACGAGTCGGACGCCGACAAGGCGTCGCTCGGCGAGATCCGTGGCGACATCCGCTTCGAGAACGTGTGGTTCGAGTACAACCCGGACAGCCCGGTGTTGAAGGGCGTCACGTTCCACGCCGCGCCGGGGACCACGACCGCCCTCGTCGGTTCGAGCGGCTCGGGCAAGAGCACGCTCATCAGCCTGGTGATGGCGTTCAACCGTCCGCTGAAAGGGCAGATTCTCATCGACGGCAAGGACCTGGCGGAGATTCCGCTGCGCGACTATCGCGAGCAGCTGGCGTCGGTGCTGCAGGAGAACTTCCTGTTCGACGGCACGGTGGCCGAGAACATCGGCTACGCCAAGCCCGGCTCCACGCTGGACGAGATCAAGCACGCGGCGCAGGTCGCCCACTGCGAGGAGTTCATCCTCCGGTTCCCCGAAGGCTACGACACGGTGGTGGGGGAGCGCGGCATCAAGCTGTCCGGCGGGCAGCGCCAGCGCGTGTCGATTGCGCGCGCGATCCTGGCCCAGCCCAAGGTGCTGATCCTGGACGAAGCGACGTCGAGCCTCGACAGCGAGAGCGAAGAGATGATCCAGGACGGCCTGAACACCCTGCGCTCGGGCCGGACGACGTTCGTGATCGCCCACCGCCTGTCAACGATCCGCAGCGCCAATCAGATTCTGGTGATCGAGGGCGGCGAAATCGTCGAGCGCGGGACGCACGACGAGCTGCTGGCGGCCAACGGGCGCTACCGTCAGCTGTACGACAAGCAGTACAAGCTCGAGACCAACCGGTTCGTGAACCCGGGCGAGGATTGGACGCCCGAGGCCCCCAAGGTCACGATGCCCAAGCCCGCCGCCTCGACGCGGCTGTAGTTCCGCCTGGAAGGGGGCCGCACGGCCCGCCTTCGCCGGGCTTCCCTTCGCCAGGACTTCCGCTTCCCAGGCTTCGCTCGCCCAGGCCTTCGGCGGACAAGCCGGCGGAGAAGCCGGCTGACACGACGCAACCCACCCTCAGACCACACCCCGCAGCCCCCCAGGCCGCCTCACCGGCCCGCTCAACTGCCGGCGGAAACGAACGGGCATGATCCGTCACTACTCAGACACCCGTCGGTGATAGATTGCGGGGTCCGGTGCTGCAGGGGTGGTTTTGTCGATTGTTGGGAGGGTTCATGTTCCCGAGTCTGCGCGTGTCGCTCTCGTACGGTGTGCTGATGGCGGCGGTCATCGGCGCGACACTGACCATCTCGGGTCCCCCGGCCTTCCTGGGAGACGAGGACGAAGCGGAAGAGGACGGCGGTCCCAGGCCTGACGGCCCGGCGGAGTACATGGAGTGGCGCCGCCTCTCGCTCGTGGATGAGAGCGGGGACGTTCCGGTCGATGGCTTGATGCGAGCGAAGGAGCACGTGGACGCCATGCGCGCGATTGCGCCGCTGGCGCCGATCGCCGGCATCAACCGCGGCACCTGGACATCGGTGGGCCCCGGCAACGTCGGCGGCCGTGTGCGGGCGCTCAGCATCGACCCGCGCGACGCCAACATCATCCTGCTCGGCGGCGTCTCGGGCGGCATCTGGCGCAGCACCAACGGCGGCGCGTCGTGGGCGCCGGTAGACGACTTCATGGCGAACCTGGCGGTGAGCACGATCGTGCGGACGCCAGGGGCGCCCGACGTTCTGTATGCCGGCACGGGAGAGGGCTACTGGAGCGCCGACGCCATTCGCGGCGCCGGCATCTTCAAGAGCGTGAACAACGGGATCTCCTGGGTGCAGCTGGCGGCGACGTCAACGGCGCCCGGCGCCGGACAGTCGGCGAACGACTACCTCTATGTGAACCGGCTCGCCATGTCCGCCGACGGCGCGACGCTGCTGGCGGCGACTCGCACCGGCGTCTTCCGCTCGACCACCGGCGGCGCCAGCTTCTCGCGCGCGACGTTGGTGGGCGGCGGCGCGATCAACGCGGGTGCGTATGGGTTGACCGACGTGGACTTCCATCCCACGGATCCGCTGCGAGCGGTCGTCGCCGCCTTCGCCGGATCGGCGGCGTACAGCGTCGACGGCGGCGCGACCTGGAGCGGCGCGGCGGGGTTGCCGGGCTCGGCCGCCTTTCAGCGCGTCGAAACGGCGTTCGCGCCCAGCAATGGCGCCGTGGTCTATGCCAGCGTCGATCTCGATGGCGGCTCGATGTATCCGCAGCACCAATGCCGGCCAGACCTTCGTCGAGGTCTACGACGGCGCCGTGGACAGCCTGAATCCGCTCAGCGGTCAGGGCTGGTACGACAACCTGCTGGCGGTGAGCCCGACCGACGAGAACTTCGTCATCTGGGGTGGCGTGGACCTCTACCGCAGCATCAACGGCGCGGCCGGGTTCACCAAATTCAGTGCCTGGCAGTATCAGTCCATCACCGGCGCGACCTCGGCGCATGCCGACCACCACTACGCCGTGCCGCACCCGGGCTTCAACGGCGCCAGCAACAAGACGTTCTTCTTCGCCAACGACGGCGGCATCTTTCGCGCGGACGATGTGACGACCGCCGGCAACAACCCGCCGACGATGACCGCCGGCTGGGTGGAGCTGAACAACGGGTTCGGCGTGACGCAGTTCTATGGCGGCGCGGGCCATCCCGGCTCGGGGCGCATCACCGGCGGCACGCAGGACAACGGCACGCTGCTCTACAACCCGGCGACGCCGTCGGCGGCCGAGAACTGGACGCGACCGTTCGGCGGCGATGGCGGATTCAGCGCCTACGATTCCACCGACGCCAACTACTTCTACGGCGAGTACGTGTACCTGCAGTTGCACCGGAACAACAGCGGCGGGGCCTCGCCGTCGTCGTATATCTACACCGGCCTCACCGACGCGGGATCCAGTTCGGCGACCGAGTTCATCGCGGCCTTCGCCCTCGACCCGAACAACCCGAATCGGCTGCTGGGCGCGGCGCAGCAACTGTGGCGCAGCAACAACGTCAAGGCGGCGCCGCCGTCGTGGGAAGTCGTCAAGAGTTCGCTGGGACTCAGCGACAAGATCAGCGCCATCGCCGTGGCGCCCGGGAACTCCGATATCGTCTACATCGGCCACAACTCGGGTCGCGTCTACAAGACGATCGCCGGCAATTCCGCCGCGGCCACGCTGCTCACCAGCTGGATCACCATCGACGACAACGGCGCGACCAACCGGCTGCCGAACCGCCGCATCACGCGGCTGACCGTGGACCCGTCGAACCACAACATCGTCTACGCGACGCTGGGCGGCTTCTCGGGCGACAACGTCTACAAGAGCGTGGACGGCGGGGCCAGCTGGGCGGACATCACGGGCCCGAGTGGCGGCCCGGCGGCGTTGCCCGACGTGCCGGTGCGCGATCTCGAGGTGCACCCGACCAACAGCAACTGGATCTACGCCGGCACCGAAGTGGGCATCTTCACCAGCGAGAATGGCGGCGCGACCTGGTCGCTGCCGCACGACGGCCCGTCCAACGCGCCGGTTGACGAGCTGTTCTTCATGGGCACCAACCTGGTGGCGGTGACGCACGGCCGTGGCATGTTCATGACATCCACCGCTCTGACGCCGACGTTGCAGCCGCCAACCAACCTGTATGCGGGCGAGATATCGGGCAACACGGTGACGCTGCGCTGGACCCCTCCGACGGGCGGCCTGCCGCCAACCCAATACGTGCTCACAGGCGGGATCAATCCTGGTGAGGTTCTCGCGACCATCCCGACCGGCAGCACGACGCCGGCGTATACGTTCGTCGCACCGACCGGCGCCTTCTACGTGCGGATGCACACCGTGTCAGGGAGCGCGGCGAGCGCGCCCTCGAACGAGATCCGCATCTTCGTCAACGTTGCCGCGCCGCCATCTCCGCCGGCGCAGCTGCTCGGCATGGTCAGCGGTTCGGTGCTGTCGTTGTCGTGGAACAACACGTTCGGCGGCGGAGCGCCGACCGGGGTGGTGCTGGACGTGACCGGTTCGCTTGCCACCACCATCCCGCTGGGGCTCGCCAACAGCTTCACCTACCCGACCGTGCCGGCCGGGACCTACAACCTCAGCCTGCGCGCGACGAACGCGGCCGGGGTCAGCGGATCGTCGAACGTCGTGACGCTCACTTTCCCGGGCGCCTGCAGCGGCGTGCCACAGGCGCCGGCGAACTTCCTCGCCACGCGGGCGGGCAACCTGATCACCGTGACGTGGGACTCGCCGCCTGCCGGCCCCGCGGCATCGTCGTACGTGCTGGACGTCGGCGGATCCTTTGTCGGCAGCTTCCCGACGGCGGGACGTGGTCTCTCCGGGACGGTGGGAGCAGGCAGTTACAGCCTCAGCGTGTATGCCGCCAACGCGTGCGGCACGGGACCAGCGACGGCGCCTTTGTCGTGACGGTGCCGTAGTGACGGTGTCGTAGCGATGGTGGGTGACGATGCCGCAGCGACGGTGCCGTTGACCAGCCGGACGGTGGACGAGCGTCCGCCGCCCGGAGTACTCGCCGCGGCCGGCCAGCGGGGCCAGTGGTGGGACGGGCTGAACCTCGGGGGCGGCTCGATCGTATTCTGTGTTCGGAGACCCACTCTTTGAACGATCCCAGCCAGATCCTGTCCCTCTTCCTCGAAGGCGCGCTCGGCCGCTCCGGGCGCAAGCGGGCACGCAAGGCCGCACGGTTCGTTTCGGGCAACAAAGGGCTCATCTCCGCCAGCAGCCTCTTGGCGGTGGCCGGCGTGGCGTGGGGCATCTACGACAGCATGAAGTCGGCGGCCGGCTCGTCGGGCACTGCGGCGCCGCAAGGCTGGTCGCCGCAGCCGGTCGCGGTGCAGGGCGTGATCAGCGCGGGCGCTTCCGCGCCGGTGGTTCCACCGATACCGAACGTGGCCGACGTGCCGCCGGTGCCGCCGGAGGTGCTGCGCCTGGTGCGGCTGACGATCTCGGCGGCTCGCGCCGACGGGGATCTATCCGCCGCCGAGCGCACGCTCATCCTCGAGCACGCCCGCAAAGCGGGTGTGGAAGCCGATGTCGAGCGCGAGCTCGACCAGCCGCGTCCGTTGTCCGAGATCGTTCGCGGCATCTCCGACGAACAGGCGCGGCGCGACCTGTATACGCTGGCGTTCTCGATTGTCCGCGCCGATGAGTCGGTGAGTGGCGCCGAGCGCATCTACCTGGCGCAACTCGCTCACCAGCTCGGCCTCGACGCGCCGACCGCGGCGTCTCTGGAATCGGACGCCGCCGCTCGTATCGACGCAGGGGATTAGGCGTAGAGTCTTAAGTCTTGGGTCTTGAGTCTTGGGGCTTGAGGCTTGAGGCTTGAGGCTTGAGGCTTGAGGCCTGATCCCTGATCCCTGATCCCTGATCCCTGATCCCTGATCCCTGTTCCCTGAGGAGAACCCCGAGATGTCCGCACAGCAGTGGTACATGGCCATCGGCGGCCACCAGGTCGGCCCCGTCACCGAGGACGAGATCATCGCCAATGTCCGCAACGGCAGTATCGACGCCGAGACGCTGGTGTTCACGTCGGGCATGACGACGTGGCAGAAGGTGAAGGACGTGCCGTCGTTCGCTGCGTTCGTGTCGAGCGGGGCCTCGGCGGGTCCGGTACCGCCGCCGCCCGCGCCGCCCGGCCGGCGTGCGCACGACATCGACTTCGTGATCCACGGCAACGAGATGCAGTTCGTCGAAGTCGAGCTCGATCCCGGCGAGGCCGCGGTGGCGGAAGCTGGCGTGTTCATGTACATGACGCCCGGCATCCAGATGGAGACGGTGTTCGGCGATGGCAGCAAGGCGCCGTCGGGCATGATGGACGCGCTGATGGGCGCCGGCAAGCGCCTGCTGACCGGTGAAAGCCTGTTCATGACCGTGTTCCAGAACCAGGGACAGGGGAAGCACCGCGTCGCCTTTGCCGCGCCTTATCCCGGGAAGATCCTGGCGATGGATCTGAAGGCGCTCGGCGGTCAGCTGGTTTGCCAGAAGGACTCGTTCCTCTGCGCCGCGCGCGGCGTTTCGGTCGGCATCGCGTTCCAGAAGAAGATCGGCACCGGCCTGTTCGGCGGTGAAGGCTTCATCATGCAGAAGCTCGAGGGCGACGGGCTGTGCTTCGTCCACGCCGGCGGCACCATCCAGCCGTTCGAGCTGGCGCCGGGCGAGACCCTGCGCGTGGACACGGGCTGCCTGGTGGCGCTGCAGCCGAGCGTCAGCTACGACATCCAGTTCGTCGGCAAGGTGAAGACGGCGCTCTTCGGCGGCGAGGGAATCTTCTTCGCCACGCTGACCGGGCCTGGCCGGGTGTGGCTGCAGTCGCTGCCCTTGAGCCGCATGGCCGATCGCATCTACGCCGCCGCGCCGCAATCCGGCGGCCGCCGCAAGGAGGAAGGCTCGGTCCTGGACCGCGCCTTCGGCCTGGGCGACCTGATCGACGGGCGCTGAGGGTGACGCGCAACTCTGAACTGTGAACTCTGGTCTTTGAACTTTCAGCTTTCAGCTGGTACGCTACCCGGATGCGTCGCATCCTGACAGTGGGCGCCGTGCTGACCGTGTGCCTGGGCGTGTCCGCCCTCGCGCAGGTTCGCACGGCCTATCCGGAGAAGCGGGGGCTGGCCCTCTCGCAGTTTCCGCGCACCATCAAGCTGGCCGAGAACGTCTACGGCTACGAAGAGATCCGGCAACCGGGTTTCACCACGGTCAGCCTGTTCGTGGTGGGGAACGACGGTGTCCTCATCGCCGACGGGCAGGGCAGCGTGGCCGCCACCCAGACGATGGTGGACCATATCCGAAAGGTCACACCGAAGCCTCTCAAGTGGTACGTCATGGGGTCGGACCACGGTGACCATACCGCGGGGAACTCGGTCCTTCCCAAGGACATCACCTACATCGTTCAGGCGAACTCGCTGGCGACGTTGAAGCGGTCCGCGGCGAACCCGAACCCGCAGCCGAACGCGCCAGCCGTGATCGTGCCCCCGGCGGCCATGACCGGGAACACCCAGGTGATCGATGTCGGCGGCATCGAGGTCCGCGCGCTGTTCCTTGGCCGCGCGCACACCGGCGGCGACCTGATGGTCCACCTGCCGAAGCAGAAGATCCTGTTCATGAGCGAGGCCTACCTGAACCGCGTGTTTCCAGCGATGCGCTCGGCCTATCCCACCGAGTGGGTGAGTGTGATCGACAAGGCGCTGGCCATGGATGTTGATCGCTACGTTCCCGGCCACGGTTTCATCGAGGAGCCCAAGGCTTCGCGCGAAGAGCTCGTGGAGTTCCGAAACTCGCTGCAAGCGGTCATCGCCGAAGTGACGCGCCTGCACAAGCAGGGTCTCTCCGCGGACGATGCGATCAAGCAGGCCAACTGGGGCCCCTACACGGACTGGTTCCTGCGCGACCAGCAGGCCCCGATCGCGGTGCGGAAGGTATACGAAGAACTCGACGGGAAGCTGAAATAAGGCTTGGGGCTCAAGGGTTGGGGCTTGGGCTTGAACCGTGAGGTCCTGGGTCTTAAGTCTTGAGGTCTTGGGTCTTGAGTCTTGGGTCACGCAGAACCTGAGAACCCCTGAACCCGCGACCCTAGAACCTGAACCCTAGAACCTAGAACCCTAGAACCTTAGAACCCTAGAACCTTAGAACCCGAGAACCCGGAACTCCATGCCCCAGTCTTTTGAATCGCACGCGCACCAGCCGGTCCCCACCATCGTTGCCTCGGCGCTCTGGCTGCTGGCGGTGCTCTCGTTCGTGGCCGCGGTCGGGTTCGGGTGGAACACCCGCGACGTCGCGTTCTTCTTCGTCCTGGTGGCGATGTTCGTGGCGCTGTCGATCGATCGGATGTACACGACGAAGTTGCAGGACCGCATCATCATGCTCGAGATGAAGGTGCGCTGTAACGAAGTGCTGGGCGCTGGCGATGGCGCGAAGCTGGCGCAGCTCGGCCCGAAGCAGATCACCGCCTTGCGCTTTGCGTCGGACCCCGAGCTCGGGGCGCTGCTCGACCGGGCGGTGCGCGAGCAGCTGGCTCCCAAGGCCATCAAGCAGGCGATCAAGGTCTGGCGCCCGGATTACCACCGCACCTGACCCCTCAGCTCACTTCACAATGGTCATGCCCGAGGCGCCGTGACTGCCGACGAGAAAGCCGAACTCCTCAAGCTCATCGAGGCGCACGAGCGGACGCTGGCCGTGTGCCGGGCCTGCGCCGAAACCACGCGCGATCTCGCGTGGGAAGTGAAGCGCGGCAGCACGCCGCCGCCCGAGGCGCTGGCCGCCACGCTCGACGAGGCGACGCGCGTGCTCGACGATCTCGGCAAGGTGGAGATCGCGATCGCCGAGATGAAAGCCGCGTTGTGGTGAGCGACCCGCTGTTCCTGGCCTTCCTGGCACAACACGACGATCAGGCGTGGCACCGGGCCGTGGACCGGTTGCAGGGCGCGATTCACCCGGTGGATCGGGAAGCCACGCGGGTCTGGTTCCATCTCTATCCGATGCGGCTGCAGCGCGCTCTGGAGCGCGCCGGCGACCCGGCGGCGCTCGAGCAGCATCTGCGCCTCGGAGGACGCTGGCGGCTGGCCGACCAGCGTGACACCTCGCATCATTTCCTCTTCGGTCATCGCTACTGGCCGGAGGTCTGCGACACCCTGCGGCAGTTCGCTGCCCGCCCGGTGGCGCCCGGCAGTCTGGACCTCGCGGCCCAGGTCCAGGAAGTCGCCCGCACCGCCGCGAGCAGCCTGAGGGTGGACGTGTCGTGGATTGTCGGAATCACGGCGATCGCGCTACGCACGTTGCAGCAGGCGGGGTTGCCCGAGAGCGGCGGAACGCGGGTTCAGAACCTGAAGCTGCGCGCCGAGGACGATCCGGACCGCGTGGTCGCGCGGCGAGAGCGGGACGGCGCCCCTGGGTTGTTCGGGTTTCTCCGCGGAAGGCGACGCCAGTGGACGGTGACGTTCGACGAACGGCAGGCGGCGCGCTCGTTCCCGCTGATCGACTCGCAGCATCTGACGACTGCCGCCGCCCTCGACACGAGGGACTATCGGAGTGGTGACGCGCGGTGCACGGAAGGTCCGATCCCGGTGCAGTGCCGATCCTGCTCCTGCGGCACGTGCTGGGTCGGCGTGATTTCTGGAAAAGAGCATCTTTCGGCGGTTGACGCGCGCGAGCGCACCACGATCGCCGCGCTGGGCTACATCGAATCCGATGAACCGCGACCGGTGGTGCGGCTGGCCTGCATGGCGCAGGCCTCGGGTCCGGTGACGATCGTGATTCCCCCCTGGAACGGCCAGATCGGCACGCGACTCGCTCGCACCGAGCATGGCGCGTAGAATTGACGGACCACCCATGATGCCCGACGTCGCGCGCCTGGCGGCGCTCACCACCCTGAGCGGCGACGGTCTTCTCATGCTGGATCGCGACGGCCGCGTCGAGTGGTCCAGCCCCGCGGTGACCGACGTGCTCGGTTACACGTCGACCGAGCTGGACGGCTACGCCGCGGGTCGCCTCGCCGGCCCGAACGAAGTGGAGCAGTGGCAGGCGTTTGTCGGCGACCTGCTCGCGCGCCCGGGCGTCTCGCTGCTGACCCGTCTCCACTGCCGTCACCAGGATGGCGGCCTGCGGTGGATGGACGTGAGCGGGCAGAACCTCCTCGCCGAGCCCACCGTTCGGGCGCTGATCGTGCGCTTGCGCGAATCGACCGGCCGCGTCGGCACCGCCGAGGGCGCACCTCAGCGCGAGGACGAACTGAAGTTCCGGACGCTCGTCGAAGACTCGCTGGTCTCGATCTTCATCCTTCAGAACGATCGTCTTGCCTACGTGAACCCGACCGGCGCGGCGCTGCTCGGCTATACCGTCCCCGAGCTGCTGGCGCTCGACAGCGCGTTCTCGATCCTGGCCGACCAGGATCGCGGCTTCGTGATCGATCAGCTGGCCGATCTCGGCCAGACCGGGCTGCGGACGCTGCACTTGACCGTTCGCGGCCGTCGCAAGGACGAGAGCATCGTGCAGGTGGAGGCGATCTTCGCGGCGTCCGAGTACATGGGCCAGGCGGCGACGCTGGTCACGGTGCTCGACATCGGCGACCGGCTGCGGCTCGAGGACCAGTTGCGGCAGGCGCAGAAGCTCGAGGCGGTGAGCCGGTTGGCCGGCGGCATCGCCCACGACTTCAACAACCTGCTGGCGAGTATCCGCGGCAACGCCGAGCTCATCGGCCATCAGCTGGACACCGACGCCCCGCCGCAGGCGGAGGTGGAGGAGATCCTCAAGGCGACCGATCGAGCCGCGGGTCTCACCCGGCAGCTCCTGGCGTTCAGCCGCAAGCAGGTGTTCCAGCCGACGGTGCTCGACCTGAACGGCGTCGTGCTCAGCGTGTCGCGGATGGCGCGCCGCCTGATGGGCTCGCAGATCTCCGTCGACGAGCAACTCGGCATCGCCTTACCTCAGGTGCAGGCCGACCCGGCGACGCTCGAGCAGGTGCTGCTGAATCTCGTCGTGAATGCGCGCGACGCCATGCCAGGCGGCGGCCTGATCCGCATCACCACCGACGCGTGCGAGCTGGAGCCGGGATCCCGGGCGGTCGCCGAGAGCGGGCTCAAGCCCGGGCCCTACGTCCGGATGTCGGTGCAGGACGAGGGCGTCGGCATGGACCCGGCGACGCAGGCACGCATCTTCGAACCCTTCTTCAGCACCAGGGAGCCCGGGCGCGGCACCGGGCTCGGCCTTTCCACCGTCTACGGCATCCTCCGGCAAACCGGCGGAGCCATCACCGTCACCAGCGCGCCGCAGCAGGGAGCGACCTTCGTGGTCTACCTGCCGGCCGTGACCGGAGCATCCGCATGATTCGCAAACCTGTTGTCCTCATCACCGGCGCCGGCGGGGAGATCGGCCACGGCCTCATCGAACGGCTGACGGCCGGCGGCGAGCGCGCGGTCATCACCCTCGACGTCAACCCGCTGGAGCCGGCGCTGGCGCACCTGGTGCAGCGCGAGTTCACGGGCTCGATCCTCGATCACGCGCTGCTCGAGCGCATCATGTCGGAGTTCGAGATCGACGCGGTCTATCACCTCGCGGCGCTGCTGTCCACGCGCTCGGAGTTCACGCCGGTCACCGCGCACCAGGTAAACGTCGAAGGTACACTGGGCCTGCTCGAGTTCTCGCAGCGCGAGGCCGAGTCGCACGGCCGTCCGGTGATGTTCCTGTACCCCTCGTCGATCGCCGCCTACGGTCTGCCGAGCGTGGAGGAGAAGCATCGCGCCGGCCGCATCGCCGAGGACGCCTACAACACGCCGACGACGATGTATGGGTGCAACAAGCTGTACTGCGAGCAGCTGGGCCGGTACTACGCGCGCTTCTACAAGCAGCTGTCGGCGGCGTCGCAGGCGGGCCGCGTGGATTTCCGGTGCGTGCGGTTCCCCGGGCTGATCTCGGCGATGACGGTGCCGTCGGGCGGCACCTCCGACTACGCGCCGGAGATGATCCATGCCGCCGCGAAGGGCGAGGCCTATCCCTGCTTCGTGCGGCCCGACACCCGCATTCCGTTCATGGCCATGCCGGACGGCGTGGCGGCGCTCCTCGCGCTGGCCGCGGCACCGCGCGAGCGGCTGACCCGGACGGCGTACAACCTCTCGGCCTTCAGCCCCTCGGCCGAAGCCATTCGCGACGAGGTGATGGCCGCGTTTCCGGACGCGTCGATCACCTGGTCCACCGACCTCAAGCGCCAGGGCATCGTCGATTCGTGGCCCGAAGACGTGGACGACTCGGCGGCCCGGCGCGACTGGGGCTTCGCCCCGGCTTACGACTTCGATCGGGCGTTCCAGCAGTACTTGATCCCGACGATTCGGGCGAGATATGGGAAGTGACGCAGCCTCGGACGCAGGCGGGAGGAACACGATGGCGCGATCGCGAACGGCATGGATGCTGGCGGCGCTGGTGCTCGCCGCGGGCGCGGTGATGACGCGGGCTCAGGCGCCGGCACCAACGCCGGCGAACGATCCGCTGCGGGCGATTGCCGAGCGGTACGTGAGGCTGGTGCTGGCAGTGGGGCAGCACGACGCCGACTACGTGGACGCCTACTACGGCCCGCCCGAATGGCGGAAGGAGGCGGAGGCCTCGAAGGTGCCGCTGCCGACGCTCGATGCCCAGGCGGCCGCGATCGAAGCCGATCTCGCGGCGTCTCCGGCGGCGGCGCCGACGCCGAAGGATGCGGAGCTGTGGGCCCTGCGCCGGCAGTACCTGGTCAAGCAGCTGTCGGCTGTTCGCGCCAAGGTGGCCATGCTGCAGGGGAAGACGTTCAGCTTCGACGAGGAGTCTCGGGCGCTCTACGACGCGGTGGCGCCGACGCACACCGAAGCGGAGTTCCAGAGCGTGCTGACCCAGCTCGAGGCGAAGCTGCCGGGCGAGGGCTCGCTGATCGATCGCTACGATCGCTACAAGCAGGACTTCGTGATCCCGGCGCGCCGGCTCGATCGCGTGTTCCAGGAAGCCATTCGCGCCTGTCGCGAGCGCACGCTGAATCATGTGGAGTTGCCGCCGGGCGAGCGCTTCACGGTGGAGTACGTCACCGGGAAGTCGTGGAGTGGCTACAACTGGTATCAGGGGAACTACAAGAGTCTGATCCAGGTGAACACCGACTTGCCCGTGTTCATCGATCGCGCGGTGGACCTGGCGTGCCACGAGGGTTATCCCGGGCACCACGTCTACAACGTCCTGCTCGAGAAGAACCTGATGCGCGATCGCGGCTGGGTGGAATACAGCGTGTATCCGCTGTTCTCGCCGCAGTCGCTGATTGCCGAGGGCACCGCCAACTACGGGATCGAGGTGGCCTTCTCGCCGCAGGATCGGCTGGCCTTCGAGCGTGACGTGCTGTTCCCGCTGGCCGGCATCGCCGGCGACCGGGCAAAGGCGTATTACGAAGTGCTGGCTCTGGTCGATCGCCTGTCCTACGCGGGCAACGAGGCGGCGCGGCGCTATCTGAACGGCACCATCGATCGCGCGGGCGCGGAAACGTGGCTCGAGCGCTACGCGCTGTACCCCAAGCCGCGGGCCGAGCAGCGCGTGCGGTTCGTCGATCAGTACCGGAGCTACGTGATCAACTACAACCTCGGGAAGGACCTGATCCGGGCCTACGTCGAGAAGCAGGCCGGGCGCCAGGCGACGCCGGCGCGGCGCTGGAGCGCGTTTGCGGCGCTGCTGTCCTCGCCCCGGCTGCCATCCGGATTGAACTAACCCCGGGCCAGGTGTACACATGCGCTACATTGACCTCGCCCAGTTTGGCCCGCCCGAGGTGATGCGCGTGGCCGAGCGGCCCGCGCCGGCGCCGGCTGCCGGCGAGGTGCTGATCGACGTCCACGCCGCCGGCGTGAACCGCCCGGACATCGTTCAGCGGTATGGGAAGTACCCGCCGCCGCCCGGCGCCTCCGAGATCCTCGGTCTCGAAGTGGCAGGCACGGTGGCCGCCGTAGGCGAGGGCGTCACCGGCTGGCGGCCCGGCGACGCGATCTGCGCCCTGGTGGCCGGTGGCGGCTACGCCGAACAGTGCGTGGCGCCACAGGAACAGTGCCTCCCGGTGCCCGCAGGCCTGTCGATGATCGAAGCCGCGGCGCTTCCGGAAACGTTCTTCACCGTGTGGACCAACCTGTTCGATCGCGGCCGGCTGGCGGCGGGCGAGTGGGTGCTCATCCACGGTGGGACGAGTGGCATCGGCACGACGGCGATTCAGCTGGCGGCGGCGCGCGGGGCGCGGGTCGCGGCGACCGCCGGCACCGACGAGAAGTGCGCGGCGTGCCTGCGGCTGGGCGCCACCGAGGCCTGGAACTATCGCACCACCGAGTGGGTGGAGGCGATGCGCCAGGCCACCGGCGGCCGCGGCGCCGACGTGGTGCTCGACATGGTGGGCGGCGACTATACCGCCAGGAACCTGCAGGTGCTGGCCATCGAGGGCCGGCTGGTGCAGATCGCATTCCTCAAGAGCTCGCAGGTGGAGCTCGACATCGCGCTGCTGATGCGGAAGCGCCTGTGGCTGACCGGATCGACGCTGCGCCCGCGGACGCCGGCGGAGAAAGGCGTGATCGCCCGTCAGCTCGAAGCGGAGGTGTGGCCGCTGCTGGCGAGCCGTGCCGTGGCTCCGGTCATCGACGCAGTGTTTCCGCTCGCCGATGCGCCGCTGGCGCACCAGCGCATGGAGTCCAGCGCGCACGTGGGAAAGATCGTGCTCGATGTCCGAGCCTGAGCGACTGTTCACGCCGCGCTTCGCGCTGATGTTCGGGTTCAGCTTCACGGTGTTCCTGTCCGCCTTCCAGCTGTTCCCGACCGCGCCGTTCCACATCCTGGCCCTCGGCGGCTCGCACACCGAGGCGGGCCTGTTCCTCGGCTTCCTCACCTATGCGTCGGCGCTGTCGGCGCCGCTCACCGGCGCCGTCGCCGATCGGCTCGGCAAGCGACGCGTGCTGCTGGTGTGCTCGTCGGTGATCGCGGTGTTCTCGGCCCTCTACGCGGTGGCCCCGTCGTACCAGGTCATGCTCGGCCTGGTCGTGGTTCACGGCATGTTCTGGTCGGGACTGCTGTCGGCGTCGGGCGCCTACGTCACCGATCTGGTGCCGCCGTCACGCCGCGCGGAGGGCCTCAGCTACTGGGGCTTTGCCAGCATCATCGCCGTCGCCATGGCGCCGTCGATTGGCTTGTGGGTGTTCGATCACGGCGGCTGGACCGCCCTGTGCATCGAGGCCACGGTCCTGAACATCGTCATGGCCCTGATTGCATGGCGCCTGCCGGCGGACGTGGCCAGGGGCCATGCGATGCCGAAGCGGGTGCAGGATCTGGTCGAGTGGCGCGTGCTGGTGCTGGGCGTGACGCTGTTCCTGTACTCCTTCAGCTACGGCGGCATCACCAGCTTCGCGGCGCTGCACGCGGAGCAGCAAGGCGTCGAACCGCGGGCCATCTACTTCACGGCGTTTGCCATCGCGATCATCTTCACGCGGCCGTTCATCGCCCGTTATGCCGACGAGGTGGGCCACCAGAAGGTCATCATCCCGTGCCTGATGGCGGTGGTTGCCGGCGTCGCCTTGCTGTCGATGGCCACGACCCGGACCGGGTTCCTGGTCTCGGCCTTCGTGTTCGGCACCGGCTTCGGCTCGGCGTACCCGATCTTCGTCGCTCACCTGATGAAGAAGGTGGACAACCAGCGGCGCGGCGCCACGTTCGGCGCGCTGATCGGCGCCTTCGACACTGGCATTGGCACCGGCTCGATCACCCTCGGGTGGATCGGCGAGCACTACGGGTTGAGCCGGGCCTTCGCCGTGGCGGCG
The DNA here is from genome assembly GCA_963723005.1 of uncultured Acidobacteriota bacterium. Lineage (GTDB taxonomy): Bacteria > Acidobacteriota > Vicinamibacteria > Vicinamibacterales > UBA2999 > VFZN01. Next base: position 62,382 of record CAVRPA010000005.1, read on the forward strand.
TCGCTGGCGGCGTTGTCGATTCCGTATTACCTGTGGGCACGGCGCACCCGGGCCGAACTGAAGGGTTGACCGGCAGGCCCCGCCGCCCACGTCCGTTCAGCGATGGCCCTCCACCGAGCGGAGGCGGCCGCGCCCACTCCGCAACTCGTGCCTCACATCCTCGCCCGTCCTCACCGCATCGGCCGTTTCGAACACGTCCGAGTATCCCGAAACTGCCTTGCCGATGTCCTGATACAACGCCCTGACGCCGCCAGATGACGAGGCCGCGGAGCGCGCCACTTCGCAGGCGTGCTGCAGTTCGTGGGCGAGGATGACCACCTGCCAATCGAAAGACAGCGTCGAGGCCAGATCGACGCGAAGGTAGCGGGCCCCTCCCAGGCTCGCGACGAAGCGCGTCGTCCCGGCCACTCCGGACGTGAAGCCCGGGCTGGTGACAACGTGCACGATCACGTCGGACATGTTCAGTTCCTGGACCAGCTCGCGAAATCGCTGCGACCGGAGCTGCCCGCGCTCGAGGGCGCCGGCGGCGTACGGATCGAGCCCACGGACGTGCGCTTCCTGGGCGTAGACGGCGCTCGCCCCAGGCAATGCGATGGTGAGCGACACGGCGAGATACACGACGAGCAGGGACAACGACGGCATGCTGGCCTCCAGCGGGCAGAGGTCGAACGTGAACGCGCACCCCCAAGGGGGCGCTAGACGAACTGCGAGTGGCGAATTGGGGAAACTACTGCTGCGACTGCTGCTGGGAGCAGGCCTGCTGGGAGCAGGAGCAGAGGGCGGGCTGGTGCGAGGCGGGGCGTGCGGACAGGACGGTCATCGGGCCGATGGCGATCGGTGAATGGGGTCGTCGATGATCGGTTGGGTGATCGAACATGTGCTGCTCCTCCCGGCTCAACAAGAGCCAACGTGACGCCATCCTAGGCCGTCCCGGGAGAAGATTCAACGCATGTCGCAAATTCATCGGAGCCGCGCTCAGCGCGCGGCCACCGGCGACGGGTCGTAGGCGAGCACCGGCCGCAGCCACCTCTCGGTCTCTTCGACACTGAGGCCGATGCGGCGCGCGTAGTCCTGCACCTGATCCGCCTTCACCCGCTGGATGCTGAAGTACTTCGCCTGCGGGTGCCAGAAGTAGAGGCCGCTGACGCTGGCCGGCGGCGTCATCGCGCACGACTCGGTGAGGTCCATGCCGATGGCGCGCGCGCGCAGCAGGTCGAACAGCCGGGTCTTCAGGCTGTGGTCGGGGCAGGCTGGATAGCCGAATGCCGGCCGGATGCCCTGGAACCGCTCTTCGATCAGGTCGTCCGCGCTCAACGATTCGCGCAGACCCCAGTCGGCGCGGGCGCGCGCGTGGAGGTACTCCGCGAACGCTTCGGCCAGGCGATCGGCCAGCGCCTTGACGATAATCGCCGAGTAGTCGTCGTGCTCGGCCTCGAACTTCTTCACGAGGACATCGGCGCCGAGCCCCGCGGTCACGGCAAACGCGCCCACGTAGTCCTGCGCGCCCACCTCGCCGCACGGCGCGACGAAATCGGCCAGGGAGCGATTCGGCTTGGTATCGGCAATCACTTCCTGCTGGCGCAGCATCGGGAACCTGTAGAGCTCGCGCCGGCCTGGGACTCCCGACTCCCGACTCCCGACTCCCGACTCCCGACTCGACCGTCTCCCGACTCCCGGCTCCCGTCAGGCTCGTAGAGCACGATGTCGTCGCCGTCCGCGCATGCGGGCCAGAAGCCGTACACGCCACGCGCGCGAATCAGCTTGCCGTCGACGATGCGCTTCAGCAGCTGCTGGGCGTGCCCGTAGACCTCGCGCGCCGCGGCGCCATGAGCCGGGTCGTCCAGGATGGCTGGGAAGCGGCCCTTCAGCTCCCACGCGGTGAAGAAGAACGTCCAGTCGATGTAGGGCACGAGCTCGGACAAATCGACGTCCACCTGGCGTGCGCCGGTGAACGCCGGCGTCGGCGCCTCCGAGAAATCCAGCTGCAGCCGGTTGGCCCGCGCCTTCTCGTACGACACGGTGGGCCGCTCCGTGCGAGTGGCGTACTGCTCGCGCAGTTTGGCCTGATCGACGCGGTTGGCGTTCGTGAACCCCTCGTTCTGGCCGGCGCTCAGCAGGCTCGAGACGACGTCGGTGACGCGCGAGGCGTCGGGGACGTGAACCGTCGCCTGGTGGTAGTTCGGCGCGATCTTCACGGCCGTATGCTGCCGGCTGGTCGTCGCTCCGCCGATCAGCAGCGGCAGCTTCATGCCGCGGCGCTCCATCTCGGCGGCCACGAACGCCATTTCGTCCAGCGACGGCGTAATCAGGCCGCTCAGCCCGACGATGTCCACCTGGCGCTCGACTGCCGCGTTGAGGATCTTGTCGGCCGACACCATCACGCCGAGATCGATCACCTCGTAGCTGTTGCACCCCAGCACCACGCCGACGATGTTCTTGCCGATGTCGTGGACGTCGCCCTTCACCGTGGCCAGCAGTACCCGGCCCTGCGCGCCGGCGCCGGTGGCGGCCTTCTCGGCGTCCATGAACGGCTCGAGGTAGGCGACGGCGCGCTTCATCGCGCGCGCGCTCTTCACCACCTGCGGCAGGAACATCTTGCCGGCGCCGAACAGGTCGCCGACGATCTTCATGCCGTCCATCAACGGCCCTTCGATGACCAGCAGCGGGCGGCCCAGCTTGGCGCGCGCTTCCTCGGCGTCGATCTCGATGAAGTCCACCACGCCGTGAACCAGCGCGTGGGCGAGGCGCGCCTCGACGGTGCCCTCGCGCCACTTGAGGTCGGTCTCGCGCTTCGAGCCGGCGCCCTTCACCGATTCGGCGAACGTCACCATCCGCTCGGTGGCATCGGGCCGGCGGTTGAAGATGATGTCCTCGACGTGTTCCAGCAGATCCTTCGGGATGTCTTCGTAGACGATCAGCTGGCCCGGCATTGACGATGCCCATGTCGAGGCCGGCCTTGATGGCGTGGAACAGGAACGCCGAATGGATCGCTTCGCGGACCACGTCGTTGCCGCGGAACGAGAACGACAGGTTGCTGATGCCGCCGCTCACCTTGACGCCTGGACAGACGGCCTTGATCTGCGCGCGTTGCCTCGATGAAGTACTTGGCGTAGTCGTTGTGCTCCTCGAGCCCGGTGGCAATGGCCAGCACGTTCGGGTCGAAGATGATGTCGGTGGGCGTGACGCCGGCCTGGTCGACCAGCAGCCGGTAGGCGCGCTGGCAGATCGCGACCTTGCGCTCGACGGTGTCGGCCTGTCCCTGCTCGTCGAACGCCATCACCACCATCGCCGCGCCGAACCGGCGGACCGTGCGCGCCTTGGCGAGGAAGTCGGCCTCGCCCTCCTTCAGGCTGATCGAATTGACGATGCCCTTGCCCTGCACGCACCTGAGCCCGGCCTCGATCACCGACCACTTCGAGCTGTCGATCATGATCGGCAGCCGCGCGATCTCGGGCTCGGTGCCGATGTAGTTCAGGAACTCGACCATGCACGCTTCGGAATCGAGCATGCCTTCGTCCATGTTGACGTCGAGGATGTTGGCGCCGCCGCGCACCTGCTCGAGCGCCACTTCCGCCGCCGCCGTCCAGTTGCCTGACTTGACCAGGCGCTCGAACTTCTTCGAGCCGGTCACGTTGGTGCGTTCACCGATCATCTGGAAGTTGGCATCGGGCCGCAGCGCCAGCGTCTCGAGGCCGGAGTAGCGGGTGAGCGGGGCGGAATCGGAAGCGAAGTCGGGCGTCGGGAGTCGGGAGTCGGTCGGCCGGGCGCACCGGCCGCGGCGGGAGACCCGCAACGGCGTTTGCGATCGCCCGGATGTGGTCCGGCGTCGTGCCGCAGCAGCCGCCGATGATGTTCACGAAGCCGCTTTCGGCGAAGTCGCGGATCAACGCCGCGGTTTCGTCGGGCAGCTCGTCGTACTGGCCGAAGGCATTCGGCAGGCCGGCGTTCGGGTAGCAGGTGACATAGCTGGTGGCGATGCGGGCGAGCTCCGCCAGGTAGGGACGCATGTCGCGCGCGCCCAGGGCGCAGTTCAGGCCGACCGAGAACGGGTGGGCGTGCTCGACCGAGACGTAGAACGCGTCGAGCGTCTGGCCCGACAGGGTGCGCCCGCTGCGGTCGGTGATCGTCGCCGAGATCATCACCGGCACGCGCGCGCCGAGCTCGGCGAACACCTCGTCGATGGCGACGAGCGCGGCCTTGGCGTTCAGCGTGTCAACGATGGTCTCGACCAGCAGCAGGTGGCAGCCGCCTTCGATCAGGCCGCGCGCCTGATCGCGATAGGCGTCGCGCATGCCGTCGAACGTGATGGAGCGGAGCGCGGGGTTGTTGACGTCCGGAGAGATGGACAGGACCTTCGTCGTCGGGCCCATCGAGCCGGCGACGAAGCGCGGGCGATCCGGGGTCTTCGCGGTCCACTCGTCGGCGACACGGCGCGCGAGCCGCGCCGCGACCAGGTTCAGCTCGTAGGACAGCGCCTCCAGCCCGTAATCGGCCTGCGACACCGCGTTCGAGCTGAACGTGTTGGTCTCGATGATGTCGGCACCGGCCTCGAGATACTGGGCGTGGATGCCGGCGATCGCCTCCGGCTGGGTCAGGACGAGCAGGTCGTTGTTGCCCTTGACGTCACTCGGGTGCGCGGCAAAGCGCTCGCCGCGGAAATCCGCTTCCGAGAGCTGCAGGCGCTGAACCATCGTGCCCATCGCGCCGTCGAGCACGAGGATGCGGGTGGCCAGCGCGGCGTCGATGATCGCGGTGTCGGCGGGACGAGGATCGGTAGCCATCAGGTTCGTGCTCTCCGGCGACGCGGCTTCGTGCCTGCGGCAAGCAGCACGACGAAGGGGTCGCCTTGATTGCGCGCGCCTACGCGCACGCGGACATCGGTAAGTCCGGCACTGGCAAGCAGCGCCTGAAGATGATCGTCGGTGAAGCCCTGCCACCGGTCGCCGAGCGCGTCGCGCACCCAGCCCTCGTCGTGGGAGCGCAGGTCGAGCACCAGCACGCGACCGCCCTCGCGCAGCACTCGCACCGCTTCGGCAACGGCCAGAGCCGGATCCGCGGCGTGGTGCAGCGCCTGCGACAGCAGCACCACATCCATGCTGGCGTCGTCGAGGGGCACGCGCTCGAGCTCGCCGCGCTTCCAGGTGATGTTCTTCACGTGACGGCGGAGCGCGAGCGCCCGGGCGCGGCCGAGCACGTCGGCCGAGCGATCGACGGCGATGACTTTGCGCGCCCACTGCGCGGCCTCGATCGAGAGATACCCCTCGCCGCAGCCGAGATCGGCGACGTCGAGCTCGGGGAGCAGCAGCCCGAGGGCGCGGGACCACGCTGCCCAGCTGCGGCCGGGAACCAGCTGGCGCCCGTCGCGGGTGTCGGGGCTGGCGTGGCGGTCGAAGTTCTCGCGCCGGACGCGCACCACTTCCTGCAGGCGGGCCTCGTCCGCCTTCAGCACCGTCGAGCCGGCGGCATCGTCGAACTGGGTCTGCAGCAGCGGCCAGAGCGGCCCGGCGTCGGTGCGCAGGCTGGGGGAGAGGCGGTAGTAGGTGAAGGCGCCCTCGCGCTCCTCGGTCACCATCCCGGCGTCCTTCAGCAGCCCGAGATGGCGCGACACGCCGCTCTGAGCCAGCCCGAGGATCCCGGTGAGCTCCTTGACGTTGAAGTGGTCCCGGGCCAGCACGCGCAGCAGGCGGAGGCGGGCTTCGTCGCCGAGCAGCCGGTAGAGTGCCGAAGCCTCCTTCATATCCATTAATGTAGATGAATGGATTGAATCGCGCAAGGTTGATTGCGCCCGGGGAGCGCGACAGTGGATAATCGACGGTCGCACCTGAAACCCCGTGCCCGAGGCCGGGTCCCCAGTCCAAGGGACCGGTTCCGGGTTTCGGAGCCTGAAGACTCTTTCCGGAGAGGCATCGCCGACTCCCCCTCAGATGGTGGGGGCCGTCGTTGTCTGAAACACCACATGGGCATTCTCGACAAGCTTCGTCCCCAGTCCAAGCAGACGCACGTCGACCCGAACATCCGGATCGAGGCCGTGCACGAGACCGACCCCGCCGAGCAATCCGCACTCGCTTCCTTCGCCAAAGACGATCCTGATGCCCGCGTTCGACGCGCCGCGATTGCGCGTCTCACCGACACGGGGGCACTGGCCGACATCGCGCGGAACGAGTCCGACGGCGGCGTCCGCGATCACGCACTGGCTCAGCTGGTGGAGCGCGCGAGCAAGCACGACGCGGCGCAGGCCACGCCGGCGGTGTCGGCGCTGATTGCGCTGGGCCGCGAGCGCGAGCTCGGCCAGCTGGCGAAGGCCGCGGGCCCGGAGTCGATTCGCCGCCAGGCGGTCGAGGCGCTGCGCGATCAGAAGGTGCTGGGGAGCGTGGCGCGACACGCCGCCGAAGCCGCGGCGCGGATGCTCGCGGTGAGCCGTCTCACCGACGCGGCTGAACTGGAAGGCGTGGCGCTTCGCGGCGATCACCCGGATGCCGCGGTCGCCGCCGTTGACGCGTTGAGCGAGCCGTCGGCCGAGACGCTGTCCGGCATCAGCCAGAAAGCCCGCACCAAGGCCGCGCAGAAGCGCGCCCGGTTGCTGGCAAAGGCGTTCGAGACCCCGGCGCCCGTCGAAGACCACGCCCGCGGTGACCTATCCCGAGGCGGAGCAGGAACGGGCCCGAGCGCTCGTGGCGCAGATGACCGCGCTTGCCGCTGCCGGCGATCTGGCCGCGGTGCGCGAAGGTTACGGCGCCGGCCGCGTCACCTGGGTCGAGTTGCTGGCCGACGCCGACATTCAGCCCGATCTCGTCGAGACGTTCGAGACCGCGTCCAGCGCGGTGCGCGACCGCATCGCCGCGGACGACCGCGCCCGCATGGAAGCCGACCAGCAGCGTCAGGCACGAGCTCGCGAGCAGGCCGAGCGCGCGGATGTGTGCGCGCGCGTCGAGGCCATCCAGGGTGAGGACATCCCGGACCAGGTGGCCGCCGCCAGGGCCGAGTGGGAAGGCATGCCGGCGATGCCCGAGAGCTGGGCGGCCGAACTGAGTCACCGCTTCGAGGAAGCCTGCCGCGCGGCGGAGAAGCGCCACGAGCGGCGGTTGACCGCGAAGGAGATGGCCGAGCGGCTGCCGACGCTGCTGCCCGAGATGGAGGCCGTGGCCGCGGCGGAGAACTACACCGAGGTCCGCAGCCAGTGGTTCGCGCTCCGCAAGCAGTGGCAGGCGATCGCCCGCGAGCTGGAGATCGATCCCGAGCTGACGTCACGCTACGACCTCGCGACCCAGGCGATCGAAGCCAAGGAGCAGGTGCTCCGCGACGCGAAGGCCGGCGATCAGCAGAAGAACCTGCAGCGCCTGCAGGCGGTGGTGCTGGAGCTCGAGACGCGCGCCGCGGCCGAGTCGCTGACCCTGAAGGGCGCCGACACCCTGATGAAGGACATCAAGCTGGCCATCGGCACGATGGGCCCGCTGCCGACCAAGCAGGATCGCGACGATCTCACCGTCCGCCTGCAGGCCGTGCGCACCAGCCTCGCGCCGCGCATCCAGGAGATGCGCGAGGGCGAAGAGTGGAAGCGCTGGGCCAACGTGCAGGTGCAGGAAGAGCTCTGCACGAAGATGGAAGCGCTCGTGGCCATCGCCGAGGCGAGTCCCGACAAGGCCGCCACCGAGATGAAGGAGCTGCAGGAGCGGTGGAAGTCCGTCGCCGCCGCGCCGCGCTCGCAGGCCACGGTGCTGTGGACCCGCTTCAAGGCGGCGCAGGACCAGGTCTACGAGAAGTGCAAGGACTTCTTCGCGCAGCAGAACGTCGAGCGCGCCGAAAACCTGAAGAAGAAGACCGAGCTGGCCGAGCGCGCCGAGGCGCTGCAGCACTCGAACGACTGGGTGAAGACGGCCGACGCGATCAAGCAGCTGCAGGCCGACTGGAAGACGATTGGTCCGGTGACGCGCGGCAACGAACGCGCGATCTGGGAGCGCTTCCGGGCCGCCTGCGACGCGTTCTTCACCCGCCGCCAGGAGGACCTCAAGCAGCGCAAGCACGACTGGACCGAGAACCTCCGCAAGAAGGAGGCGCTCGTCACCGAGGCCGAGCAGCTGGCGCAGTCCTCCGAGTGGGAGAAGGCCGCCGCGCGGATCAAGCAGATGCAGCTGGACTGGAAGAACATCGGTCCGGTGAAGCGCAGCAAGTCGGAGGCGATCTGGCAGCGGTTCCGCGCCGCGTGCGATCTGTTCTTCGAGCGCTTCAAGAACCGCGATCAGGCGGCGCTGCAAGGCAAGGTCGCGGACCGCGAGACGCCGGTCGCCGAGCTCGAGGCGCTGGTGCCGGCCGACGATGCCGGTGACGCTGCCGATGCCGGCCGATCTCTACGCCCACGTGCAGGCGGCGCGCGCCCGCTGGGTGCAGGGGCCGGACCTGCCGCGGCACACCTTGCAGCCGCTGGCCGATCGCGTCAACGACGCGATGCTGAAGCTGGTCACGCGCTGGCCGCAGGCGTTTGCCGGCACCGACGTGGATCCGGCGGCGACGCGCGATCGCATGACGAAGCTGATCAGCAAGGTGGAGAAGCTGCTGCCGGCGGAGAGCGCCGAGCCGGCGAAGAACCTCTCGCCGGCCGAGTTGCTGGCGCGCCAGTGGCGCGAAGCGCTGGCCGCCAACACCATGGGCGCCGGTTCCGCACGCCAGGCCGAGGACGCGCGGCAGCGCGCCGCCGAGCAGGAAGTGCGGAGCGCCCAGTCGGCCTGGGCACGCCTCGGACCGCTTGCCGCGGACGAGCGGTCGCCGCTGCAGGAGCGCTTCGATCGCGCCGTGCGGAAGTTCTTCGAGATGAAGCGGCGGTCAACGGCGAGAACCTGAGAGCTAGGGTTCTCAGGTTCTACGGGTTCTAGGGTTCTAGGGTTCTGGGTTCTCGAGGTCTAGGTCCTGAGACTTAGCTATCGACATGAAAAGGGCGCCACGGTAACAACCGCGGCGCCCTTTTCTCTGTCGTGTTTCGAACTGCGAGCTAGTCCGCGTTCGGATCTTCCAGATACGTGTAGCCCATCAGCGCCTCTTCGTAGAACTTCAGGAGGCGGCCGGCCTGCTGGTCTTCCATGCGGCCGGCGTTGACGGCGGCTTCCACGTCGCGGCGCAGCTTGCCCATCAGCGCTTCCGGGTCGAACTCCACGTACTTGAGCACCTCGCGGACGGTGTCGCCCTTGATGATGTGCTCGAGGCGCACGCCGTCGGCGCCCTCGTCTCCGTTGTCCGCCAGGCTGACGTGCACCGCGTGGGTGTCGCCGAACAGGTTGTGGAGGTCGCCCAGGATCTCCTGGTAGGCGCCCACGAGGAACACGCCGAGATAGTACGGCTCGCCCTTGAACGGGTGGAGCAGGATGGTCTTCTTGACGTCGCGGCGATCGATGAACTGATCGAGCTTGCCGTCGGAGTCGCAGGTGATGTCGCTGAGGACGGCGTGATTGACCGGCGCCTCGTTGAGCCGGTGGATCGGCATCACCGGGAACAGCTGCTTGATCGCCCAGCTGTCCGGAATCGACTGGAACAGCGAGAAGTTGCAGAAGTAGGTGTCCGAGAGCAGCTCTTCGAGCGCCTGGAGATCCTCGGGCATCTCGTCCATGCCCTTGCACAGCTTGTTGATCTTCTCGCAGATCGCCCAGTAGACGTTCTCGGCATGGGCCCGCTGCTCGAGCGGCAGGTAGCCGCCGCTGAACAGGTTCATCGCCATGTCGAGCGCCTGCTGCGCGTCGTGGTACGACTCGACGGCATTGCGCTGCGTCACCGAGTGGTAGGTCTCGAGCAGGTCGACCAGCGGCTGCTCGAAGTCCTCGCGCACCGTCTCCGGAATCTGCTCCTCGCCGAAGCCGCTCGTGCCCAGCACGTTGAAGATCAGCATGCTGTGGTACGCCGAGATGGCGCGGCCGCTCTCGGAGACGATGGTCGGGTGCTTGACGCCCTCTTCATCGCACACCGTCTGGAGGTGGTAGACCACGTCGTTGGCGTATTCCTGCAGCGTGTAGTTCATGGACGACTCGAAGTTCGTCTGTGAACCGTCGTAGTCCACGCCCAGGCCGCCGCCCACGTCCATGAACTCCAGGCCGGCGCCGTCCTTCACCAGGTCGCAGTAGACCCGGGCCGCCTCGTTCAGCGCGTTCTTGATGATGCGGATGTGGGTGATCTGGCTGCCGAGATGGAAGTGCAGCAGCTTGAGGCAGTCCTGCATGCCGCGCTTCTTCAGCTCCTCGTGGCCGCGCAGGATCTCGGTGACCGTCAGGCCGAACTTCGAGCGGTAGCCGCCCGACGACTGCCAGCGGCCCGAGCCGCGCGCCGCCAGCTTGACGCGCATGCCGATATTCGGCCGCACGCCCACCTTCTCGGCGTACTCGAGGATCAGCTCGAGCTCGGTGTACTTCTCGACCACCGGGATGATCTGGCGGCCCATCTTCTGGGCCAGCATCGCCATCTCGATGAACTCGAAGTCCTTGAAGCCGTTGCAGATGATCGGCGTGTCGTTGGTGGCGAGCGCCGCCACGGCCAGCAACTCCGGCTTGCTGCCGGCCTCGAGGCCGAAGCCGTACTCGGCGCCGAAGTTCAGCACTTCCTCGACCACCTGCCGCTGCTGGTTCACCTTGATCGGGAACACGCAGCGATACTTGCCCTGGTACTGGTGCTGCGTGATCGCCGTCTGGAAGGCGCCGTGGATCTCGCCGAGGCGGTGCTTCAGGATGTCGGTGAAGCGGAGCAGGATCGGGACGGCGAGACCGCGCAGCTGCAGCCGATCGATCAGGCGCTTCAGATCCACGCCGCGGCTGGTGTCCTTGTTCGGGTGAACCTGCAGGTGGCCCTGGTCGGTAATCGAGAAGTACCCCTGACCCCAGCGCGGGACGTCGTAGAGCTCGCTGGCTTCGGTCGTGGTCCACGGGGCTGACCCGGGAGTGGATCCGGTCTTCAGGCGGCCGCCTGTGATTGTGCTCATCTTCGATTCACAGAATAGCGGTCAATGACCAAAACCTAAAGAGCAAATTTCCCCGGCGCCGCCGGTGTCGTCAGGCGGGCGTCACCGGAATCGGATTGCCGTCGGCATCGATGGCGACCAGGACCACTTCCGCTGCCGTCACCGTGACGCGCTCGCCCTGGTGGCTGGCGCTCCACCGCTCGACTTCCACTTCGACGCCCACCGTCACCGACGTTCGTCCCACCCGCCGGGTCTCGGTGTAGAAGCTGACCAGATCGCCAACGAAAACCGGCGCGTGGAAGGCCACTTCGCGCATGGCAACGGTGACGTAACGGTGCGGCGCCACCTTCCGGGCCTCCACCGCCGACGCCAGGTCGATGTGCGACAGGATGACGCCGCCGAAGATGGTTCCGACACCGTTGGTGTCCTTCGGCAACAGGAGCACCTTGATGGCGGGGATGCGTTCGCTCATGGCCGTACTCTACACTGTCGAGTCCCGATGATTGCTGCTTACGCCCCCGCGACGGTCTCCAATGTGGCCTGTGGTTTCGATGTGCTGGGCTTCGCGCTCGATGAGCCGGGCGATGTCGTGATGGCGGCGCCGTCCGACACGCCCGGCGTCACCATTCTCGACGTCGTCGGCGACGGCGGCCGCCTTACCCGCGATCCGCGGAAGAACACCGCCGGCGCGGCGGTGGCGGCGTTGCTCGATCACCTCCAGACGACCCGTGGCGTGGCGCTCACCATTCACAAGGGCCTGCCACTCGAGAGCGGCATCGGCTCGAGCGGCGCCAGCGCGGTAGCCGCCGTCGTGGCCGCGAACGAACTGCTGGGGCGGCCGGTGGGCTCCGACGTGCTGCTGGCGTGCGCGATGGCGGGGGAGCTGGCCGGCTGCGGCGCCGCACATCCCGATAACGTTGCACCGTCGTTACTCGGCGGTTTCGTGCTGGCTCGGAGCATTCACCCACCAGATGTGGTGCAGCTGCCGGTGCCCGACGGGCTGGCCTGCGCGCTGCTGCATCCGCACCTGTCGGTCCACACCGGCACCGCGCGGGCGCTGATGGGCGACACGCTGCAGCTCAAGGACGCCGTGCGGCAATGGGCCAACCTGGGCGCCCTCGTCGCCGCGCTGTTCACGAGTGACAGGGCGCTCCTCTCGCGGTCGCTGGTCGATGTCGTCGCCGAGCCGAAACGGGCGGGACTGGTGCCCGGTTTCTACGACATCAAGGCCGCGGCTACCGAGGCCGGCGCGCTGGGATGCTCGCTGTCGGGCTCCGGGCCATCGCTCTTCGCGCTCGCCGGTTCGCTTGCGGTGGCTCACGAGGCCGGCGCGGCGATGCAGCGGGCGTTTGCCCGGCACAGCGACGTCGGCAGCGATCTATTCGTATCGCTGGTCGGGCGTGCGGGCGCGCGTGTGGTGACCGCGTCGTGATCTGCATCAGCACGCGCGGTATGGCGCCGGCGGTGTCGTTTCGCGAGGCGCTGTTCTCTGGACTGGCGCCAGACGGCGGCCTCTATGTGCCTCAGGTGCTGCCGGTGCTCGATCCCGCGGTCTGGACCGCCGCGCGGGGTGCGGCGATGGCCGAGATCGGCACCGCGATGCTGGGCCCGCTCATCGGCGACGAGATATCGGTCGCCGCGCTGAAGGACCTGCTGACCGAGGCGTTCGACTTTCCGGTCCCCATCGTCCGCCTGGACGAACGCCTGTCGGTGGTCGAGCTGTTCCACGGGCCGACCTTTGCCTTCAAGGACGTCGGCGCCCGCGTGCTCGCGCGGCTGATGTCGCACTTCCACGAGGAGGGACAGGCACCGCTCACGGTGCTGGTCGCCACGTCGGGCGATACCGGCGGGGCGGTGGCCCAGGCGTTTCACGGCGTGCCGCGGACCCGCGTCGTCGTGCTGTATCCGCACGGCCAGGTGAGCGCGGTGCAGGAAGCACAGTTCACCACGCTCGGCGGCAACGTCACCGCGGTCGCGGTCGCCGGCACGTTCGACGACTGCCAGCGTCTGGCCAAGCAGGCCTTTGGCGACGCGGCACTCCGGGAGCGCGCGCATCTCACCTCGGCCAACTCCATCAGCCTCGGCCGGCTGCTGCCGCAAATGGTCTATTACGGGTTCGCCGCGACGCATGCGAATGCCGGTTCTTCGCTCGCCATCAGCGTGCCGAGCGGAAACTTCGGCAATCTCGCCGCGGGCATCATGGCGATGCGGATGGGAGCGCCGATCGACCTGTTTCACGCCGCGACCAACGTCAACGACACGGTGCCGCGCTATCTGCGCTCCGGGCTGGTCGAGCCGCGGCCGTCGGTGCCGACGCTGGCCAACGCCATGGACGTCGGTGATCCGAGCAATCTCGAGCGCATCCGCTGGATGTTCGGCGGGGACGTGGAGGCGTTGCGTCCTGTGGTCACCGCCAGCGTCCACACCGACGATGACGTGCGACGCGCGCTTCGTGAACTGGATGCCCGCTATGGTTACGTCGCGGATCCGCACACAGCCATCGCCTATCTCGGCGCGACCGAAGTCCTTACGCGCAATCCCGACGTGCACGCGCAGTGCCTGGCCACCGCGCATCCCGCGAAGTTCGGCGACATCGTGGAGCCGATCATCGGCCGCTCGGTGCCGGTACCCGCACCGCTCGCGGACGCCATGCGCCGTCCTCGCCTCGTCGAGCACATCGCGCCCGACCTCGCCCAGCTGGTGCCGCTGCTGTAAGGGCGGCGGTCGCGCGATTCGGCGGGCGGTCGTCTACTTCAGCCACGTCCGAACGAGGTTGGCGTCCCCTTCGTTCGGCGCCGGGGTGAGGCCCAGGATCTCGCACATCAAGGCGTAGACGTGGATGTTCTCGAAGGATGGGACGCGCACACCGCTCCGCAGCCGCGGACCCGCCGCCACGAACAATCCCTGCATCGACTGGACGGCGGGGTCGAACCCATGCGCCCCGCCCCAGAGGCGCTGCGGGTCCCGACTGGCCAGCCGCTCGCGCGTCGTCACCGTCCAGCCTTCGTCCGCGAGCCCGACGATGGCCGGCACACGCGGATGCCCGGCCAACCCATACTTCGACGGCAGGTCGGCCGAACGGACGACCTGAAGATGGGGATGCCGTCCACGGAGCGTCGCGTAGAGTCGAGGGGCGTCACCGTCCTTCGGGTTCAGCGTGAGCATCGATCCGATGTCCACGATCTCCACGGTGGACACGTCCAGCAGGTCGTCCAGCACGATGACGCGCTCACTCGAAAGTTGAGCCATGCCGTGATCGCTCACCACCACCCAGTGCACCCGGGCCTGCAGTCCCAGCGTCTCCACGCCGGCGACAAGGCGCCCCAGCTCATGGTCCACCCGCGCCGCCGCGACACGGACCGCCGCCGAGCCCGGGCCGGAATCGTGGCCCGCGGTATCGAGGTCACTGTAATAAACGGTCAACACGCTCGGCCGCTCGGCCTCCGGCAGGCGCAACCACTCCAACACCTGGTCGGTACGCCGCGCCGGTGGCAGCGCGTCCTCGAACTGCCGCCAGTAAGTGGGGAAGTGCCCGCCGATCGCCACATCCGACCCCGGCCAGAACATCGTGCCGCTCTTCAGCCCCTGCCGCGTGGACGTGTGCCAGATAGGTTCGCCGCGCCCACCAGGCGGGATTGCTGGTGACCGCGGTGTTCGACAACGAGAAACGGCCGGGCAGCGCCGGATCCAGCATCGTGTTCGAGACGATGCCGTGGCGCGCCGGTCGAAGTCCGGTGACGAGCGTGTAGTGATTGGGGAACGTCAGGCTTGGATAAACGGGAATGAGGCCGTCGGCCCGCACGCCTCGTGCCGCCATGGCGGCCAACGCCGGCGCGTCGAGGGTGTCGAGGTAATCCCAGCGCCATCCGTCGAACGCCACGAGGATGAGGATCGGTTTGCTCGCGGCCGCGGGCGCCAGCCCCTGACATGCCGCCATGGTCAGGCACACGACGACCAGGCAGCCGCGTAACATCCGCATCGGCGAACTGTAACAAAACGTTATGATTTTGGGATGTCGTCCCCAGCGGCCCCTTCCAGCGTGCGCGAACGTGCGGACATCGCCAGTTCCTACACCTGGGACCTGTCATCCATCTTTCCCTCGTGGGAAGCCTGGGAAGCGGCGTATCGCGACCTCGAGCAGGCCATCGAACGCTATCGATCGCACGAAGGCCGGCTTGCCGAGAGCGGACAGCGGTTGCTGCAGGCCTACCAGGACGCGGATGTCCTCGGGCAGCTCGCGTATCGCGTGTGGTATTTCGCGGCATTGCACTACGACGAGGATCAGCGCGACAACACGGTGGCCGCCCGCCGGCAGCGGGTGCAGATTCTCATCGCGCGGTGGCGTCAGGCCACCTCGTGGTTCAGCCCCGAGTTGCTCCAGATTCCAATCGCGACGATCCGCGACTGGATGACCGCGTCGCCGGAGCTGGCGGTTTATCGCTTTACGATCGAGGACCTGTTTCGCCAACAGGCGCACGTGCTGGACGCCGTCGGCGAGCAGCTGATGTCGTTGTCCGGCCGGCTCGCTTCAACACCTGCCGACACCTACTCCGCCTTGTCCACGGCGGATGCCCGGTTCCCGACCATCACGCTCTCCACCGGTGAATCCGTTCAGGTCAGCTACGGGCAGTACCGGCGGTTGCTGGCCACCTGCCGTCAGCAGGACGATCGCCGCGCAGCCTACGAAGCGCTGTACGACCTCTATGGCGCATCACTCAACACCTACGCCACGCTCTACAACGGCGTGATGCAGCGCGAGTGGTTCGAAGCGCGGGCGCGCGGCTACGCCACCACGCTCGACGCCGCGTTGTTCGGAAACGACATCCCGACCAGCGTCGTCGAGAACCTGATCAGCGAAGCCAAGGCCGGCGTCGCGCCGTTCCGGCGCTATCACGCACTGCGGAAGCGCGTGCTCGGCCTCACCGATTACCACGTGTTCGACGCCTTCGTCCCGCTCAACGATCACGACGAACAGTACAACTACGACGATGTGCAGGACTGGGTCGTCGAGGCCATGGCGCCGCTCGGCGCGGCGTACCAGGCGCGCGTCCGCGCGGCGTTTGCCGGCCGATGGATTGATGTCTACGAGAACCAGGGCAAGCGCAGCGGCGCCTACTCGGCGCCGGTGTACGGGGCTCACCCGTACATGCTGATGAATTACAACGACACGCTGGACGCGATGTTCACCCTGGCGCACGAGCTCGGACATTCGATGCACACGCTGCTGTCGCACGAGACGCAGCCGTTCATCTACGCCGAGTACACCATCTTCGTGGCGGAGGTGCCGTCCACGCTGGCTGAGGCGCTGCTGCTCGACTACATGCTCGAGCGGGCGAAGACGCGCGACGAGCGCGTCGTGCTGCTCCAGCACGCCATCGACGGCATCGTCGGGACGTTCTACAACCAGGTGCTGTTCGCGGACTTCGAGCTGCAGGCGCACCGGCTGGTGGAGAGCGACCAGCCCGTCACCGCTGACGCGCTCAACGCGTTGTATGCGACGCTGCTCGAGGAGTACTGGGGCGACGTGCTGACCAAGGACGCGCGGGCGAAGACCACCTGGGCGCGCATTCCGCACATCTTCCAGTCACCCTACTACGTTTACCAGTACGCCACCTGCTTCGCGTCCACGGCGGAGCTGATGGAAGGCATCCGCAGCGGCAACCAGGATGAACGCCGCGCGGCGGTGGACCGCTATCTCGAGATGCTCAAGGCGGGCGGCAGCGATCACCCGATGCGACTGCTGAAGGGCGCGGGGGTGGATCTCAGCGAGCCCTCCACGGTGCGCGCGGTCGTGCAGCAACTGGACGGGCTCGTCAGCCGGCTGGAAGCAGAGCTCGCGAGCTGACCCCGCGATCAGGGCCGGCATACCTCGCCGGTCCATCGCGGCTCGCTGCTGACGATCCGGTCGGTGGTCCGATCGCGCACGACCGGAGTCCACTGCTGCGGCTGCCAGACACGCCGCGAGAACGTCGTCGGGTCGGCGCGGACCTCGACCTCGTAGTCATGACCAGCCTCGAGCCCGAACGTTACCATGGCCACTCCTGGTGACTCGGCGGAGGCGGCGGCCCCTCCCGAACGCGGCTCGTTCCGCATCGTGAACGCCATCGTGTGGTCCCCGGTCGCCAGGGTCCACGTCCGCTTGTCGCCAGCCGGTTTGCCATCGAGACAGGTCGGCGTCAGATGCGACTGGGTGACCTTGACCTTCGCGTTGGGCGCCGGCTGTGCCAGCGCGCCGGGCGCGGTGCTCGCGGCGAGGATAGCCACCACCACGATGTATCCGTTCATGGTGACTCCTAGTCGCAGCGCAACGCGTTGAGCGGATCGACGCGCATCGCGCGGCGGGCGGGCACCAGCGCCGCCAGGGTGGCAATCGCGACCAGCAGTGCCGACACCCCAGCGAAGGTGATCGGGTCCAGCGCCTGCACGCCGAACAACTGGCTCGCCATCAACGGTGTCAGTGCCGTCGCCACCGCGACGCCCACCGTGACGCCGATCGCGGCGAGGGTGGCGGCGTGCCGGACGATCATGCCGAGGACCGTTGACGGCTGCGCCCCGAGCGCGAGCCGCACCCCGAGTTCCTGGGTCCGCTCCGACACGACCAGCGCCATGACGCCGTAGACGCCGACGGCGGCGAGGACCAGCGCCAGGATTCCGAACGCGCCGATCAGCATCAGCAGGAAGCGTCGCTCGGCCACCGACTCCGCGCGAATCTGCTGCATCGTCCTGATGTCGTAGATGGCGAGCGTGGTGTCGAAGTCCTTGGCCTCCGCGCGCACGCGTTCGGCCACCGCGGCGGGATCACCGTCGGTCCGCAGCGCGATGAACGGCGCGACCGGCGGGTTCTGGATGTAGTTCACGTACATTTCCGGGCTGGGCGGCGCCTCGAGGCCGGAGTGCCGGATGTCGCCGATGACGCCGACCACCGTGCTCCACGGGCCCGAAGGGTTGGGGCCGGTGCGAATATGCTGGCCGATGGGATCGTCAGTGCCGAACACCCGCCGCGCCATCGCCTCGTTGACGATGACGGTCGGTGCGCTGTTCGGACCGTCCTCCGCCGTGAAGCCGCGGCCCCGGCGGATCGGAATGCCCATTGCCGTGAAGTAGTTGTGCATCGCGCGGCGGAACTCCACTTCGGGCAGCTCCGAGATCGGCACATCCTTGCCCTGGACCTGCACGCTGGTAGTGACGCTGGTGCTCCCGAGCGGGATGCGCGTGGTGCCGCCGACGGCCGCCACACCGGGGATGCGTTCGAGCCGTTCGAACCACTCGGCGTAATACGCGCGCCGGGCGTCCGGCGTGGTGAGCCGGTAGGGGATGCTCATCTGCAGGGTGAGCAGATGATCGGCGCGGAATCCAGGGTCGAGCGTCATCACCGTCGCGAAGCTGCGAAGGAGCAGGCCCGCGCCCACACTCAGGACGACCGCGAGCGCCAGTTCGGTGACGACCAGCGCGGCGCGCATGCGGTGCCGCGTGCGCGAGCCCACCGAGCCTCGACTGGATTCCTGCAGCGCCGGCCGCAGGTCGGCGCGTGTGGCGAACAGCGCGGGCACGATTCCCACCAGCGTGCCGGTGACGAGCGCCACGCCAAGGGTCACGAGGAGCACCGTCGTGTCCGGCGCCACTTCCTGCACGCGAGGCAGGTTCGCCGGAGCCAGGGCAATCAACGCCTGCACGCCCCAGCGCACCACCAGCAGGCCCAGCAAGCCTCCCGTCAAGGCGAGCATCAGACTTTCTGTGAGCGCCTGCTGCATCAACCGCGCGCGGGTGGCCCCGAGCGTCGCCCGCACCGCCAGTTCCTTCTGCCGGCTCACGCCGCGCGCGAGCACGAGGTTGGCGACGTTGACGCACGCCATCAGCAGGATGAGGGCGACGCCTGCCGTGAGCACCAGCAGCGCCGGGCGGATGTTGCCCACGACCTGTTCGTGCAGCGAGTTGACCGTGGTCGTCCACCCCTTGTTACTGTCGGGATATGCCTGTTCCAACCGCGATGCCGCGGCGGACAGCCCGGCCCGCGCCTGTTCGACGCTGACGCCCGGCTGCAGCCGTCCGACCGCACCGAGATAGTGCACGTTGCGGATGAAGCGGCCCGACTGATCGACCATCCGCGGCCCCGTCATCATCATCGTTGTCCACGCGTCCACGTCCATCGTGCGCGTGAAGCCGGTGGGGCCGACCATGCCCTTGTACGGAAACACGAACTCGGGGGGCATGACGCCGACGATCGTCGCGGGTTGGCCGTCCGCGGTCACCTGGCGGCCGACGACGGAGGGGTCGCCTCCGAAGCGCCGCTGCCAGTAGCCGTGACTGATCACCGCGATGCCCGCGCCGTCGCCAGGTTGAAGCGCGCGGCCGAGCATCGCCGTTCGCCCGAGCAGTTGGAACAGGCCAGGGCTCACAAAGGACGTCACCGCGATTTCTGGCGGGCCGTCGAGCACGATCTGGGTGTTCGTGACAAACGAGAAGTAGCCTTCGAGAGCCGCGAATGACCGCGCTTCGTCGCGCAGGTCAACGAAGTTCGCTGGAGAGATCGGATTCTCCGGCTTGTTCTCCGCGGTGTTGTGACTCCAGACGGTGACCAGCTGGCCGGGGTCCTGATACGGCAGCGGCTTCAGGAGCACGCCCTGGACGACAGTGAAGATGGCGCTGTTGGCGCCGATGCCCAGAGCGAGGGCGCTGACCGCCAGGAATGTATACAGGGGCGCCTGCACGGCCTGCCGAATCGTGTAGCGGAGGTCGGAGCGGATGCTGTCCCAGATCATCGCGTGTCTCCCGGACGGTTCGTAGAGATGTGGTTGGTGATTCGGCCAGAACGACCAGCGGGCGACCGCTGCGCCGCGCTCGGTGAGACCGTCCTTGATCAGCACGCCGATGGTGGCGGCGAGGCGCGCGCCGGAATCGGCGCGGCGGCGAAAGTCGTCGCGCATCTCGTCGCCGAAGCGGCGGCGGAACGCGCGCGGATAGGCGAGGAGAGCGAGCCCGAAGAGCCGTTCCGCCAGCCAGCGCCCGAACCTCATGCCGCACCTTCCTGAAGCAACCGGCGCGACCGCGCGGACACGAGTTGGCTTTCAAGCCTGGCGATCTCGGCCCTGGCCACCGCGACGCCGCGCGGCGTGATGCCGTAGTAACGTCGTCGTTCGTCGTCGTGGCCAGGCCCCGCGGGGGCAGTCAGCTCTTCGATCAATTCCTGTTCGAGAAGCCGGGCCAGCGCGCGGTAGAGCGTGCCCGCATGGAGCGTGACGGCGCCCCGGGAGCGGGCCTCGACCTCCTGCAGGATGTTGTAGCCGTGCCGGCTTTGATCGGCCAGCGCCAGCAAAACCTCGAAGGCCACTGGCGTTAGTGGGAGAAATGACTCGGCGCGGAATCGGTCCATAGGTGCTCTGTGTATATACGCTCAAAGCACATAGATGTTCACGGTTGAAGAAAGGTTGGAAGGGTGTATAATCTCATTCATCCGGATATACGGATGAATGTGTCCACCCCAATTCTCGACCACATGGCGGCGCTGGCCGACCCCATCCGGGTCAGGATGCTGCTGCCGCTGGAACGGCACGAGCTGACCGTGTCGGAGTTGTGCGCCGTGCTGCAACTGCCGCAGTCCACCGTGAGCCGCCATCTGAAGACCCTGGCGGATGACGGGTGGGTGGTCTCGCGGCGCGATGGGACGAGCCGCTTCTACGGCATGGCCCTCGACGGTCTCGACAGCGGGGCCCGGCAGCTCTGGCCGGTGATTCGCGAGCAGGTGGCCACGGGCAACGGCACCGAGCAGGACGAACGCCGGCTGCAGAGCGTGCTGCGGCGGCGCCGCGCCAAGTCCGAGGCGTTCTTCTCGTCGGCCTCGGGACAGTGGGACCGGCTGCGCGTGGAGTTGTTCGGTGAACGGGTTCACCTGACGGCGCTGTTGTCGCTGCTCGACGAGCGACTGGTGGTGGGCGACCTCGGGTGCGGAACGGGACAGATGAGCGAGTCGCTGGCCCCTCACGTCGCGCGCGTGATTGCGGTGGATGGCTCGGCGGACATGCTGCAGGCCGCGCGTACGCGACTGCAGGCCCAGGGCAACGTGGACCTGCGGCAGGGGGCCCTCGAGGCACTGCCGCTGGACGAGGCGGAGCTCGACGCGGCGATTGTCTCGCTCGTGCTCCATCACCAGCCGGAGCCCGGCCTGGTCGTCAACGAGGCGGCGCGCGTGCTCAAGCCCGGCGGGCGATTGCTCATCGTCGACATGCTGCCGCACGATCGCACCGAGTACCAGCAGCAGATGGGCCACGTGTGGCTCGGATTCTCAGAGGAGACGGTCCGCCGGTATCTGGCGACCGCTGGCTTCACCTCCGTGCGGATGCAGATGCTCCCGGCGGATCCCGATGCGCAAGGCCCCGCGCTGTTCGTGGCGACGGGGCGGAAGAGCAGTTAGTTCACAGTTCAGCGTGCGAAGTTCGATCGTTCACAAGGAGAGATGACGATGGCCACTGCAGTAACCGAGATTCACGCGTTCGACGCGGCCCGCACGGCGGGACGCGAACCCTTCAAGGTGAAGGACCTCACGCTGGCCGAGTTCGGCCGCAACGAGATTCGCCTGGCCGAGCACGAGATGCCGGGCCTGATGGCGCTGCGCAAGCAGTACGGCGCGCAGAAGCCGCTGGCGGGCGCGCGCATCATGGGTTCGCTGCACATGACCGTGCAGACCGCGGTGCTGATCGAGACCCTGACGGAGCTCGGCGCCGACGTGCGCTGGGTCAGCTGCAACATCTTCTCGACGCAGGACAGCGCCGCGGCCGCGATTGCCGTCGGGCGTCCCGAGTCGGGCGGCACCGTTGCCAACCCGCGCGGCACCCCGGTGTTCGCGTGGAAGGGCGAGACGCTGGCCGAATACTGGTGGTGCACGGTCGAGGCCCTGCTGTGGCCCGATGGCGGCGGCCCGACGATGATCCTCGATGACGGCGGCGACGCGACGCTGTTCGTGCACAAGGCGCTCGAGTACGAGAAGGCCGGCAAGGTCCCGGCGTTCAATCCCGACAAGGATCCCGAGGAGTGGGGCGTCATTCTCGAGACGCTCGGCAAGGAACTGAAGGCGCGTCCCGGTGTGTGGTCGAAGATCGCCCTGGGCATCAAGGGCGTCAGCGAAGAGACGACCACCGGCGTGCACCGTCTCTACGAGATGACCGCCGCGAACACCCTGCTGTTCCCCGCGATCAACGTCAACGACTCGGCGACCAAGAGCAAGTTCGACAACCTCTACGGCTGCCGCCACTCGCTGATCGACGGCCTGAACCGCGCCAGCGACGTGATGCTGTCGGCAAAGGTCGCCGTGGTGTTCGGCTATGGCGACGTCGGCAAGGGCTGCGCCCAGGCGCTCAAGGGCCAGGGCTGCCGCGTGATCGTCACCGAGATCGACCCGATCTGCGCGCTGCAGGCGGCGATGGAAGGTTACCAGGTCACGGTGATCGAGGACGTGATCGAGACCGCCGACATCTTCATCACCGCGACCGGCAACAAGAACATCCTCACGGTCGAGCTGATGAAGCGCATGAAGGACAAGGCGATCGTCGGCAACATCGGCCACTTCGACAACGAGATCGACATGGCTGGCCTCGCCAAGGGCGGCGCCAGGCGCGTGCAGATCAAGCCGCAGTACGACGAGTGGGTGTTCCCGGCGGAAGGCAAGCGCCCCGAGCACAGCATCCTGGTGCTCGCGGAAGGCCGCCTGCTGAACCTCGGTTGCGCCACCGGCCACCCGAGCTTCGTGATGTCGTCGTCGTTCACCAACCAGGTGCTGGCGCAGATCGACCTGCATCAGAGCGCCAACGGCCAGCCGACGCTGTCGGGCACCAACTACGACGCCAACCGCGTCTACATCCTGCCGAAGAAGCTGGATGAAGAAGTGGCGCGACTGCACCTCGGCAAGCTGGGCGTGAAGCTCACCACGCTGAGCAAGGACCAGGCCGACTACATCGGCGTGGCGGTCGAAGGCCCCTACAAGTCGGCGCACTATCGGTACTAGGCTCGGGGTTGGTCTTGAGTCTTGAGTCTTAGGTCATGAGGCTTGAGGCTTGGGGCCGGTTAGCGCCTCGCAGTGTCAGGTTCACGGTCAGGCGGCATCGGGATTTCCTCCGGCGCCCCTGGCCGTTGGCTTTTGAGCAAGGCGCTCACTGCCCTCGAATTTTTGAACGCTGCACTTGAACTAACGAGTTATCGTACGCAGGTGTCTCGCGGCCGTTGGTTCCTCGTCTCCGCTGCGTTGGTGGCTACTTCCTGGACAGCGCTCGTCGCGCAGCGGATGGACGCGTTCGTCGGGTCGCGAAACCATCCGGCCATCGCCTATGGCAGCGCGCAAACCGAGACGGCTGTGGCGGCGCTGAACGCGCGGCTCGCCGGCGGTTCGGCGACGCTGCGATTCGATCCCCAGACAGGCTATCTACCCGCGGTGCTCGAGGCGCTGGACGTCCCGGTGTCCTCGCAGGTCCTGGTCTATTCGCAGACCAGTTTTCAGGCGAGCAAGATCAACCGGCAGAACCCGCGCGCCATCTACTTCAACGACACGATTGCCGTCGGCTGGATTCGCGGCGCCGACCTGCTGGAGGTCACCGCGCAGGACCCTCGGCAGGGCACCATCTTCTATTCCATTCCGCAGCAGCCCTCGGAGCGGCCGCTGTTTGGCCGGCAGGAACACTGCGTGTCCTGTCATCTCACGTGGGACACGCTTGGCGTGCCCGGCCCGACGGTGCGGACCACCCTGCCGCGCAAGAGCGTTGACGGGTTCTCGAACGGCGGCCCTGTCGATCACCGGTCGCCGATTGCCGATCGATGGAGCGGCTGGTTCGTCACCGGGGCGGCCGTGCCCGCACAGCACCGGGGCAATGTGGAACTGATCCAGCCGTTGCCGCACACCGGACCGGCGCCGCGGCTGACGAGCGTGGCGGGGGAGTTCGACACCGCCGGCTACCTCGCCGCGACCAGCGACATCGTCGCCTTGATGGTGCTCGAGCACCAGGCTCACGCCACCAACCTGATGACGCGCCTCAACTGGGAAGCGCGATTGGGTGACGAAGCCCGCGTGAAAGAAGCGGCATCGGCGCTGGCGGACTATCTCCTCTTCGTAGGCGAGGCGCCGCTCGCCTCGCCGATTGAGGGCAACTCCGGCTTTGCGACAGCCTTCACCGCGCGTGGACCGCGCGACGCAAAAGGGCGTTCGCTGCGCGACCTCGCGCTCGAGTGGCGGCTGATGCGATATCCGCTCAGCTACACCGTCTACACGCCGATGTTCGACGCCCTGCCCACCGCGGCCCGCGATCTCGTCGTCGAGCGGCTGGCGGCGGTCCTCACCGGGCGCGACGCCGCGCCGAAGTACGCGCATCTCGGCGCCGAAGCACGTCAGGCGGTGATCGAGATCCTTCGCGAAACCAAGCCCGCCCTCGCTGACGCCCTTCATTAACCTCCGGGTGCGCCGGCTCCTGGTCGGGTGAGGGCAGGCTCTGGCACACGGTGACGCCGGTCCGCAGCCGAGCGACAACGGGTGACAACCCATCCCACTCCCGTGGCGCTACAGTAAAAGGACGATGCGGGTCGCGGCTGCGTTTCTGGTCGTCGGGGGGCTGTTCGCCTCCAGCTTTGCCACCGCTGTCGCCCAGCGCCCGGGGGCGTTCGGCGGCGCGCGGGATCACCCGGCCATCAACTACACCAATGGCCCCACCTCCGACGCCGTGACGGCGCTCAACAAGGCACTGGCGTCTGGCACGACCACCCTGGCATTCGACGAGAGCAAGGGCGGTTACCTCGGCGCTGTGCTCGATGCGTTGCAGATACCGGTGTCGTCCCAGATGCTGGCGTTCGCGGAGACCAGCCTGCAGGCCAGTCAGATTCGCCGCGACAACCCCCGCGCCATTTACTACAACGATGTCGCCTCCGTGGCGTGGATTCGCGGCAGCGACTTGCTCGAGATCGCCACGCAGGATCCGAACCAGGGCGTCGTGCTGTACACGCTGGCGCAGAGCGCGGGCGCCTCGCCGCGATTGGAACGCAACGACAAGTGCCTGGCGTGTCACCTGTCGTGGGACACGCTGGCCGTGCCCGGATACGTCCTGCAAACCGTGTTTCCCCGTACCAACGATCGTGAGTACGCCGACGGCGGATTCGTCGATCACCGCCTGTCGATCGATGAACGCTGGGGCGGATGGTTCGTGACCGGCCGTCAGGTGCCGTCCCGCCACATGGGTAACCAGCCGACGATGCAGGTGAAGCGGCGGACGGGCCTCGCGCAGAAGCTGCTCACGGTCCAGGGTGAGATCGACACCAAGGGCTATCTCACACCGAACAGCGATGTGGCCGCGTTGCTCGTGTTCGACCATCAGGTCCATGCGGCGAACCTGCTGACGCGACTGAACTGGGAAGCGCGCGCCGGCACTCCCGCGCGGATGGACGAAGCCGCGACCGAGCTGGCCGACTATCTGCTCTTCGTAGACGAGGCGCCGATCCCCGGCAAGGTGGAGGGCTCCTCTGGATTCGCGGAGGCGTTCGCCGCGCGCGGACCCCGCGATGCGAAGGGGCGCTCGCTCCGCGATCTGAAGCTCGAGGGACGGCTGATGCAATTCCCGCTCAGCTACATGATCTACACGCCGGCGTTCGACGCCTTGCCCAAGACCGCCCACGCGGCGGTCGTTGGCCGGATGGCCGCCGTGCTGTCCGGTAAGGACACGCGCCCGAAGTACGCGCACCTGACTCCGGCGCTCCGCACGGCGATTCTGGGAATCCTCGCGGACACGCGGCCTGGACTGATGCCGCCGTCATGACGTGAGGCGATGTCCGACTCGGAGCTGACTGGCAGAGAGACGCAGAGAGTGGTACGGTAGGAATAGCCATAACCTCAGGTCCCCGGTCCCCTGGGAGCGCTCGTCATGGCGATGTCAACGCCCGTTCGCGCGTTGGTTATCGGTTTCTGCTTCTTTTCCTTTTCCTTCTCCCCGCCCGCTTCCCAGCCTGCGCAGGCACAGTACGCCGAGACGCCGCAGGTTTTCGCCACGGTCGATGGAGCGGCTTCCACAGCCACGCAGATCGGTCGCCGGCTGTTCGTGGCTGGCCGCTTCGACCAGGTCGGGCCGCCCACCGGCGGCGCGGTCGTCGTGGATGCCGGCGGCACGCCGAAGCTCGGCGCGTTTCCGTTCATCGACGGAGCGGTGAACGAGATTGTCGCGGACGGTCTCGGTGGCTGGGTGGTGGTCGGCGGTTTCCGGCAGGTCGCCGGGCAGCCGTTTCCGAGCTTCGTGCGCATCGGTCCGGATCGCGCGGTCGATCCCTGTTACCGCATCACGGTCGATGGTGCCATCCGCCACGTCAGGATTGCCCACGGCCGCGTCTATCTCCTTGGCGACTTCAGCGAGATCAACGGGAACCGTCGGCTGGGACTGGCGGCCCTCGACGTGGCCACCGGCCAGCTGTCCTCGTGGGGAAGTGAGTTCGATCCGGGCGTGGACTCCTTCACGGGACTGCGTCGAACGCTGAGGGATCTGTCGGTCTCCTCCACGGGGGTCTACGTGTCCGGAGGAGGGAACGGGCTCAGTTATCCCCAATCGTCTTTGGCGGGACGGCTCTGGGGATTCGCCGCGGGCAGCGGTGCTCAGCTCTTCGAAAAGTCCGCGTTCGTGACCGCCATTGCCGCAACCTCCACTCGCGTCTACGTCGGCGGTTATCGGCAGCCGGTCGTGTGGGCGGTGGATCCCCTGACGGGTGCCGATGCGACCTGGACGGCGGGCCTGACATTTCGGCCCGTGGGCTCGCAGGAGATGCGCGTCACATCGCTACTGATCGACGGTTCTCGGCTGTTCCTGGGCGGCTTCTTTCTGACCGACAACAATCAACGGCTGATTGCAGCCGTGGACGCCGTGACGGGGCAGCCCTCGCCCTGGCAAGCGAGTGAGCCTCCCGGGTTTGGCGGCGAGGTGTCCGGGCTGACGCGGCTGGCCCAGGGCCTGGTCGTGATGCAGAGCGGTCAGTTCCTGGCCTACGACGCGGCGACCGGAGCGCGCCTGCCTTGGGTTGCCCACACGCACGGGTTGATTTCCACCCTGGCGGCAGCGCCAGAAGGCGCCGTGCTGGGCGGCAGGAGCTTCAACGAGTTCCCCGGAGTGGCGCGGCGGAACCTGATCTCGTTCAATCTCGATACGGGACAGCTCGAGCCCTGGACCTCCGCGCTTCCAGACTCCGTCGCGCTGGACTGGCTGGACACCGACGGGACCTACCTGTTCGGCGCCACCAACGGAGCGCAGATCTTCAAGATCGATCCCGGCACCGGGACCGTGCTCGGCACCGTGGATTTCGGCAACAGCAGCTACCTCGTGACGGCGCGCGTGGCCGGTGACCGAATCGTGGTGGTGGCCGGCCACTCGCTCCTGGGTGTGATCACGATTGCCGACTGGTCCCAGCGATCGATGCCGCTGTCGTTCGAGGGCATCGGGATCGGAGGGCGCCTCGTGCACGACCTCGAGGTGATGGGCAACACGGCGTATCTCGCGGGGCGGTACGGCTCCGTGAACGGCGCGGCGCGGCCTCACTTCGCGGCGCTGGATCTCGTAACCGGCGGGGTGCTGCCGTTCAATGCTTCACCCGACGCGGAGGTTGGGTCCGTGCGCGTGGCGAACGGCCGGCTGCTGGTGGCCGGGCGGTTCCGGCGCATCGGCGGAGCCCGGCGGCGCGGCCTGGCCGAACTGGATCCGATCACCGGGCGGGCGCTCGCCTGGAACCCCGACGCGCCAGGAGGCGCGCGCCTCGATGTGGGCGAGGACGGCAGCATCTTCATCGCACCGGCGAGCACGATCAGCGGCCGCAGCCGGGGCCGGCTTGCCGCGTTCTCGGCAGTCACCGGCACCTGGCTGCCGTGGCGCCCTGCCCTCGGTGAGGAGCCGTTGTTCGTCGAGGGCTCTCCGGTCCGGCGCCAACCCGCCTTCCTGCCCGATTGTCTGCTGCCGACGGGCAGCCGGACGATTGCCTGCTATCGCGCCGCCTTGCCGTCCCCGACCGCACCCACCGTACATCAGGCCGGAAGCCGGGTGAGCTTCTCGTGGGCACTGCCGGCCGAACCGCAAGTGTGGAGCGGCCTCCGCGTCGACGTCGGCAAACGCGAAGGCGCGAGCGACGTTGCCAGCGTCAGCCTGCCCCCTGATGCCACCTCGATCGACAGCGCGATGCCTCAAGGTTCGTATTTCGCGCGAGTGCGCACGACCGGCCCGACCAGTACAAGCGTGCCGACCGCCGACGTGTCGTTTGCCGTGGGCCCGCCGGCTCTCCCGGCCCCGCCGCTCGATCCCACGGCGGTGGCCGAGGGCACGGTGATGACGTTGCAGTGGCGAGCGCCGTCGACCGGAACGCCGGCCTACCTCGTCGAAGCCGAAACCGCGGGCGGTGGAGGTGATGTGACGTCGCCACCGTTGAGCGGCGCGGCCACCAGCTTCACGATCGATGCGCCACCAGGGCGCTACTGGGGCCGCGTGAGGTCGGCGAACGCCGCGGGCGCAGGCGCCGCATCCAGCGAGTGGATCCTCGACGTGGACGCGACCGAGTCTCCCTGCTACGAGATGCCGCCGCTCGCGCCCCAGGCCCTCGTCGCGTCGGTCGTCGGGCAGAACCGTCAGCATCCTCTGGGCTCAGCCAGACAGCGGACCCGTGGCCAGCGGCCAGCGCGTCGTCGCCGGCGCCGGGCCTGGTCTCGGTGACCTCGCCGACATTGAAGTGCCGGGGCCCGCGACCAGCTTCACCACAACCGCGCCGCCAGGGATCTACTACGTGAAGGTCGTCGCCTTGAATGCGTGCGGGTCGAGCCCCTATAGCAATGAGGTGCGGGTGGTGGTGCCGTAGGAAGAGAAAGGCAAAAGGGAAAAGGCAAAAGGCAAAAGGCAGACGGCAGACGGCAGACGGCAGCCGGCAGACGGCAGCCGGAGACAGGGAGCAGGGACCAGGGATCGGGGATCGGGGATCGGGGATCGATACTGCGGGCGAGGCGTCGCAGGGCGGCCGCAGACAACAGTTCGCCACCCTTCCAAAAAGAAAACGCCGGGACCGAAGTCCCGGCGTTTCTCTTGGCGATGTGTTCTGGCAGCGGCGGTCGGGTCGGTTACCGTGCTTCTTTTGCCTTTCGCCTTCTGCCTTTTGCCTTGCTCTTACGCCCCCGGCCGGCGGCGCGGGGCAGCCGGCAGCGTGCCCTTGTTGGCGATGGCCTTGTTGATGGCCGCGACCGTGTGCTCCGCGCGGAACGCGACGATCATCTTCGCCCACTCGGCGTTCTTCGCCTTGTTCGAGATGTCGACGCCGTTGATCGTGGCCTTGCCGGCCTTCACGCGCTCGTCGAACCGCACCGACTTCGGGTCATCCACGCACATGTTCAGCGTGATGATCGGGTCGTCGTGCATGTTGTCGGACTTGCCGGCCTTGAGGCCCTTGGTCTCCATGTAGGTCGCGACCGACCCGTAGTCGTAGTACTCCTGGATGTGCGCGATCAGGGCCTTGCCGGCCCACTTCGCGTTCAGCGCTTCGGCCACCGCGCGCTGGCCGGCCTGGTTGCCGCCGCTGTCGCCGATGAAGAAGATCTGCTTGAAGCCGTGCGCCTGGAGCGACTCCGCGGTGTCGGTGAGAATCGCGCGGAAGGTGTCCTCGCGCATCGTGATGGTGCCGGGCGAGGTCATGTGGCCGGTGGGCGGGTTGATGTCGCCCTCGGGCACGTGCTTGATCGTCGGCGCGCACAGGGCGTTGCCCATCTTGCGGGCGATGGCGTCGCAGTTGGCCTGCAGCACGTAGTTGTGCTTGCCGAGCACCAGCCACGGGCCGTTCGGCTCGAAGCCGCCGGTCGGGATGATCACCGTGGTCTTGCCCGCCGCCATCGCGTCGCGCACGTCCATCCACGTCATCTCTTCCAGCCACACTGTCTCGGCCTTCGGCAGGGGATTCGCCGCGTCCTTGCAGTTGTAGGGGTTCTCCGCGCAGTCGCCGCCCCCCATCGAACGCGGATCCGGCGCCGGCCGGCCCTGCTGCGCCGCGGCGAACATACCGCCGGCGATCACCATCGCTCCCACGCCAAGCAAAGTCTTCTTCATGTCGGTCGCCCTCGGGTTAATCCAGTTCCGAACTGTAAACGTTGAACTCTGCACCTGCGGTGCCAGTCCCTAGTTCCCGCCCTTGGTGGGCGGCGGCGCCGGTCCCAGCTTCGCGCGGAACGAGCCGTCGTCGTAGCGCTCGCGATAGGCGGTGTGGCAGGTCTGGCACATCTTGCCGAGGTTGGCGGTCGTCGCCTTCACTTCGTCCCACTTGCCGGCCGTCGCCGACAGCTCGATGGCCTCCGCAGCCTTGCGCGCGTCCTGGGCCCAGCCGATGGCGTCGGCCTTGGCGTGCGGCTTGAAGAACATCTCGGTGGAGGTGAAGGCGGCCTTCAGCGCGACGGCCTGTTCCTTGGCGCCGGCCACGTCCGACTTCTCGATGATGGTGCGGAACGCGCCGTTGGCGGCGCCGACCTTCTGCATCACCTTCTGGAAGGCTTCCTCTTCGGTCGTCATCTTCGGCGGCAGGCGACGGGCCACGTCGTTCATCGCCGCGTTGATGACCGAGGTCGCGATGATCGCCGGCTTGCCGTTGAACTTCGCGATCGCGTCGGGCGCGAACCCGGTGAGCCGATCCTTCACCTTGGCGTTGGTGGCGTCGAACTTGACGACCTCGCCGATCACCGTGACGTAGGTGTTCAGCTCGACCGGTTCGTTGAGGCGCGGCGCGAGAACGAGCACGTCCTTGCCGGTGCTCTTCGTCTTGTCCTGGTCCACCGAGAACGCGACCGGGGAAAGCGTCTGGTCGACGATGGCCATCATCGTGACGTTCTCGCCGTAGAAGGCGTCCGGCTTGGCGGCCAGCGTGCTGGCGACGACGGGCACAAGAGGTTTCTGTGGCGCGGCGGCCGGCGCAGCGGGTGCGCCCGGGGCGGCAGGTGCCGCGGGGGCACCCGAGCCGGAGTCGCGGGTGCGGCAGGCTTGGCCCCCTGCGCGGGAGCGGGTGGCGGCTGCTGGGCGCTGGGCGCGGCGATGGCGATGATGAGACCCAAGGCAGCCGCGGACAGCACCATCGTTCCGGCGCGGCGACTGTCGGTATTCGGGCGTGACATGACGAAAACTCCTCCTTGACCAACCGGTGGGCGCGCATCGGACGGCGTACCTGCTCCGGCTGTCGATCTGACGCATTGTAGGCGAAAGCCCGGCCGCATGGCCAAGGCGTCGTTGTATTCGTTTGTCACGCTGGCGCAGGCTGCCGTCCGTCGTCCGGCGGATTGGTCGATCACGGAAGGCGATTTGTCTTCCGTGCTGACGATCTGTCGCTCACGGCGCGATCGTGAGAGGTCACAACACGGAAGGCGATCTTCGTGCCTTCCGTGCTGTCGATTGAGGATTGGCGCCAGTCAGGGGCTGCTGCACGCGGACCTCTGGTCCCGTTGCAGGCGCGCACAACACGGCAGGCGATGTTCAGTCTTCGAGGACGAACGTCACCTTCATGTTGACGCGGTACTCCGCGATCTTCCCCTTGTCGACTTTGACCTTCATGTCCTGAACCCAGGCGCCCTGGACGTTCTTCAGCGTCTTGTTCGCCCGCGCGACACCCTTCTCGACGGCATCGTCGAAGCTCTTCTTTGAGCTGGCGGTGATCTCGGTGACTCGTGCAATGGCCATGCGGTCCTCCTGTGGCACTCTGGCCCGGACGCCCCTCGCGTGTAAAGGGTTACAATGCCCGCCAATCGCCGCTACTCCGAGGGAAACCCATGATCTTTCGTGTGTCGATCGCGACGGTGCTCACCATCTGCACCGCTTCCGCCGCTCTGGCCCAGACGCCGCCTCCCGCCGGCGGCCAACCGCCGCGTCCCACCGCTTCGGTCAACACCGCGCCACGAGTCGAGGTGGCCGACATGCCGCGGCCGATCGACATGCACGACAGCGTCTGGATCGAAGACCTGACGATGCTCGAAGTGCGCGACCTGCTGAAGGCGGGGAAGACCACGGCCCTGGTGCTGACCGGAGGCATCGAGGAGAACGGTCCGTATCTCACGACCGGCAAGCACAACAACGTGCTGAAGGCGCAAGGCGAGTCGATTGCCCGCGCCCTGGGCAACGCGCTGGTCGCCCCGATCGTCACGCTCGAGCCCGGCAATCCGGCGCGGCCGAACCTGTCGCCGGGCACGGTGGTGTTGTCGCAGGCGACGTTCCGTGCCGTGCTCTCCGACATCGCCACCAGCCTCCGCTCGCAGGGCTTCACCGACGTCGTGATGATGGGCGACAGCGGCGGCAACCTGAAGGGCATGCAGGAAGTGGCGGCCACGCTCAACGCCGAGTGGAAGGGCCAGGGCTACGTGCACTTCATCCCCGAGTACTACAACTACGCCGACGTCGAGAAGTTCGAGGAAGAGCAGCTCGGCATCCACGAGAAGCTCGAGGGCTATCACGACGACTACTACATCACCTCGATCATCGCGACCGTGACCACCGACGGCATCCGCATGCCGGAGCGGAAGAAGGCCGGGAAGTTCGTGATCAACGGCGTGCCCCTCGATCCGATCGAGAAGACGATCGAGAACGGCCGCAAGATCGTGAAGTTCCGGACCGACGTGACGGTTGCCGCCATCAAGAAGTCGATGGCAGCCAAGGGAGCCAGGCCGTGAGCGTGTCGCGATGAGGCGCTCGTTCGCGGGTGTTGCGGCCGTGGCCGTGGCGCTGACGGCGCATGCGGCCGGCGGCACTGCTGTCGTCGCGGAGTCGGTGGCGTGTGACGTCGCCGCGATCCAGGCCAAGGCGCCACCGGGCACGACGATCACCGCAGCGGCGATGGTCGATGCCGCGGAGGGGCGTCCGCGCTTCTGCCAGGTGGACGGTCATGCGGCCTCCACCGGCAACACGGTGAACTTCCAGTTGGGATTGCCGGAGAGCTGGAACGGGAAGTTCCTGTTCCTCGGCGTCGGCGGGCTCGGCGGCAGCCTGGCCAAGCTCGATCCCGGCCTGGCCCGTGGCTATGCCACCGCCACCACCGACACCGGCCACCGTGCCAGCGAGCCCGACTGGGCGAGCAATCGCGCGAAGGAGATCGACTACGGCTATCGGGGCACGCACGTCAGCACCGTGGCAACCAAGGCGCTGACCGCCTCGTTCTACGGCGCCCCGCCAAAGTACGCCTACTTCGAAGGATGCTCGAACGGCGGCCGCCAGGCGCTGATGGAAGTGCAGCGCTATCCCGACGATTTCGACGGCGTGATCGGAGGACACCCCGCGACTGGCACACCAATGCAGGTTGGCCGCGCGGTCGTGTATCAGCGGATGCTGGCGTCGCCCGACGCGTACTTGACGCCGTCGGCCATCGAGCTGGTGTCGAAGGCCAGCCTCGCGGCGTGCGACAAAGCCGACGGGTTGGAAGACGGGCTGGTCAGCGATCCGCGTCCCTGCCGTTTCGACCCCTCGGCGCTGGTGTGTCGCGGCGCGGCGACCGATGGCTGCCTGACGCCGGGCCAGGTCGCGACGGTCGCGCAGATCTATCGCGGCGTGAAGACGCCGGACGGTCAGATCTACGCGCACGGATTCCCTCCGGGCCATGAAGGCGGGGCCACAGGGTGGACGCAGTGGATCGCGGGGCAGACGCCGCCGGCGGCGCAGGAGGGCGGCTCGCTCGCCTACACGGGAACGCGGCTGCCATCGGGCTACGGGCTGATGGACTTCAACTTCCAGTTCCTGGCGCTCGAGAACGACGAGCCCGGCTACGGCTGGCGCCAGTTCGACGTCGCGCGCGACCTGCCGCGCATGCGCACGATGACCGAGATCCTCAGCCCGCTCGACGCCGACCTGCGCCCGTTCGCGAAGAGCGGCGGGAAGCTGCTGATGTATCACGGCTGGTCCGATCCCGGCATCAGCGCGCTGGGCACTCTCGACTACTACGAGCGGGTCGTCCGCACCGTGGGCGGGCAGTCCACCGCCGATGGTTTCGTCGAAGCCTACTTCGTGCCGGGCATGCACCACTGCGGCGGCGGCCCGGGGCCGAACACATTCGCGATGCTGCCGGTGCTCGAGTCGTGGGTGGAGAAGGGCGTCGCGCCCGGCTCGGTGCCGGCGTCCCGCGTGGTCGAGGGCAAGACGGTGCGGACGCGCCCGCTCTGTCCGCATCCACAGGTGGCCCGGTATCGGGGCACGGGCAGCATCGACGAGGCCGCAAGCTTCGTCTGCGCCGCGCCGTAAGCCGATGCGCGAGCCCCAGGAGCACGGGGAGCCCGTCCGCACCAGGCGCGCCGCCTGGTCGTGGCAGACCGACGAGCCGACCGGCATCGGCAGCGGGTGGGTGAGCGGCCTGCTCGGCGCGATCTGCGGCGTGCTTGGCCTGGGCGCGGTGCTGTGCTTCCACTATCCATGGCTGCTCACCACACCAGAGGCCCGCGCGCTCTACCCGGTACCGCTGGTGAGGGGGCTGCTGCACCTGGTCCTCGTCAGCGGCTTCCTGCTCGGCATCGTCAGTCTCACCCTGCGCCGCAACAAGATGCTCGGCGCCATCGCCGTCATCGCGACGATGGTCGCGGCGCTGCTTGGCGGATCGCAGGTGCCGATTGCCGGCGAGCTGCAGTCGGGCCCGTTCCTGGGGCTCGACTGGTTCCTGCTCAACCTGATCGCCTACTCGGCGGTGTTCGTGCCGCTCGAGCGGATGTTCGCGCGTCTCCCGCAGCAGCATCTGTTCCGGGCGAGCTGGCGAACCGACTTCACGTACTTCTTCATCAGCGCGGTGCTCGTGCAGGTGACGACCATCCTCACGCTGCGGCCGGCGATGGTGCTGTTCGACTGGGCCAGGGTGCCGGCCATCCAGAGCGCGATCGCGTCGCTGCCTGGCGTGGCGCAGTTCGTGCTGCTGGTCGCGGTCACCGACTGCACACAGGTACTGGGTGCATCGCGCCTTCCACGCGGTGCCGATGCTGTGGCGCTTCCACGCCGTGCACCATTCGGCCGATCACATGGACTGGCTCGCCGGATCGCGTCTCCACCTGGTGGACATCGCCGTTACGAGAGGCCTGACCTACGTGCCGATCTACGTGCTGGGCTTTGCCGACGGCCCACTCATGGCCTATCTCGTGCTGGTGAGCGCGCAGGCCACGTTCATTCACGCCAACGTGCGGTTCGAGTTCGGCTGGCTGCGGTGGGTGCTGGCCACTCCGCAGTTCCATCACTGGCACCACGCCGCTGAACCGGAGGCGGTGGACAAGAACTTCGCGGTGCACCTGCCGGTGCTCGACGTGCTCTTCGGCACCGCCTATCTGCCCGGCCGCTGGCCGTCGGCGTACGGGTTGCTGCACGGTGAACGTGCGCCACGCGGGTATCTGCGGCAGTTCGCCTGGCCATTCCAGCGCCGGCGGCGCGTACAATAACCAGCATGGCCCTGCTGCCGCCAGACGCCCGGATCGGGGAGGTCAGCCTCGCGGTCTCCAGTCTGGATCGCTCGCTGGCGTTCTACACCGAGGTGCTGGGCTTCCGCCTCCACAACCAGTCCGGGACCGCCGCCGCGCTTGGCGCGAATCCGACTGACGTGCTGCTGCGGCTCGAGCAGATTCCGGGCGCGATACGCAGGCCGCGCCGATCGAGCGGGCTCTATCACATTGCCATTCTGGTGCCGGACCGCGCCGCGCTCGGCCGGTCACTGCGTCGCCTGGCGGAACGGGAATGGCCGCTCACCGGCGCGTCCGATCACCTGGTGAGCGAGGCGCTGTATCTGGACGATCCCGACGGCCTGGGGATCGAGATCTATCGCGATCGGCCGCGCGACACCTGGCGATTCGAGGGTACGGAAGTGGCGATGGCCACCGAGCCGCTGGACCTGAACGATATCGCGCGCGAACGCGGGCGCCGAGCAGCCGTGGACGGGACTCGACGCCGGCACCCGCATCGGCCACGTGCATCTCCACGTCCCCGACCTTCAGCAGGCGGAAGCGCTCTACTGCAACAGCATCGGCTTCACGCCGACGCTGCGACGCTATCCGGGCGCGCTGTTCGTGGCGGCGGGCGGCTATCACCATCATCTCGGCCTGAACGTGTGGGCTGGGGCCGGCGCACCTCCGCCGCCCGAACACGCCGTCGGGTTGCGCGGGTTCACCATCGAGGCGCGGGGGCTGACGCCGGGCGTCGTCCTCGACCCGGCCACCAGTGTGGCGGTCACGCAAGTGCCGGTGGGCTGAGCTGTGCCGGACGCGAACCCGGACATCGACATCCGGCTGCGGGATCGGCGACTGCGCGGCCGCTGGCTGGGCGCGCAGACCAGCGCCGATGGTGATCCCTTCGCCCCGGTGCTCGTGTTCCTGCACGAGGGCCTGGGTTGCGTGGAGTTGTGGCGAGGCTTTCCGGAGGCGCTGTGCGCGCGCGTCGGCCTGCGCGGCTTTGCCTACGACCGCACCGGTTACGGCAAGTCCGACGGATGGCCGCGGCCGCCCGGCACGCGCTACATGGAGATCGAAGGCGATCAGATACTGCCCGAAGTGCTCGACGCGGCCGGGATCGGCGCCTGCCTGCTGATCGGCCACAGCGACGGCGGTACCGTCGCGCTCAACTACGCGTCGCACCAGCCGCCGATGCTGCGCGGCGTCGTCACGATCGGCGCCCACGCGATGAACGAGGAGCGCACCGTGTCCAGCATCCGGCATGCGCGCGACGCGTTCGTGTCCGGCGACCTGCGCGCGCGCCTCGAGCGCTATCACGGCGGCAACGTCGACGAGGCGTTCTGGCTGTGGAACAACGCCTGGCTGGCCCCGGGCTTCGAGCCGATGGATGCCGCCATCCGCCTGCCGCGCGTGCGCGTGCCGGTCCTGGCGCTGCAGGGCGAACACGACGAGTACGGCACGCTGTTGCAACTGCGCCGCGTGTCGCGCGGCGTCTCGGGGCGCTGCGAGACGCGCCTGCTGTCGGACTGCGGGCACGGCCCGCACCTGCAGGACGAAGCCACGACCGTCGAAGTGATTGCGCGCTTCGTGTCGACGCTGTGGCGTGGCCCGGCCGCGACCGCCGGCCGGATCGTCTCGGCGCTGGTACTGGGCTGCCTGCTCGCCGGCGCGAGTGGGGCCCAGGCGCAGACCGTATCGTGCGAGCCCGCCGAGGTTCGCACAACCTTGCAGCGGGCGGCTGACGAACTGCAGCGGATGGATGATGCCGCAGCCCGGGCGCTGCTGTTCACGGCCATCGGGCTGGAGACGAACTGCCGCGAATTGGCGATCGCGTCTGTCGCCCTGGAAGGGTGGCTCGAAGCGCGACGCCTGGCCTCGGTGGCCGGCGCGCCCAATCAGCTTGGCGGCATCAATCAGGTGTTGAAGCGCCTCGAGGCGCTGCGCGTTTCCGGCACGCCCACCTCGCTCACCGTGCAGCTGGCGTCGTATGCCGAAGCGGTGCTGCGCGCGGCGGTGGCGGCCGCGCAGGACGAGCGCGACGAGATGCAGGTCTACCTCGCGCTCGGCCGCGATCTCGCGACGTCACTGGCGCTCGGCGCACAGACGCGGCTGTGGCCGCTTGCCTTTCGACGAAGTGGAAGGCGAGTTGTGGCTCGAGGTGGACCGCTTTACGGAGGCGCGCGCCGCCTTCGAGCGCGCGGCCGCCGCAGGCCGCGGGGCCCGCGGGACGATCGGCCTGGCCCTGACCGCGGATCGCCTGAAGGATGTGCCGGCGGCGTGTGCCGCCTACCTCCGTGCCGACACCATGTCGGTCGCCGACGGCCCGCGGCAGACGATTCGTGCCGCCGCGGCACGGCTGTCGTGCGTGAGGCGCTGACGCGCATGCCACGCTATCGGCCCGAGGTGCTGGACGAGCTGGGCCGGCACGGACTGGCGCCGGCTGCCGACACCCAACCGCCCCGCCTTCGCGAGCAGATCAACGATCTCTACCGGATCGAAATCCGCAAGCTGCGCGATCGTTGCCGGGCGGGGGAGATTCCGGTCCGCGAGCTCCCCGCGCATGTGGTGGAGCTGCGGAAACGCTACCTGCTGCTCTCGATTCCCATGGAGAACTGGGTCGAGCCGGCGCTTTAGGAGCCGTGCTACATTGCCCCAATGAAGCGGATTACGCACCCGTACGTCCGTGACACCCGGGGCGGCGCGCTCCGCCCGGCGACGTGGGACGAAGCGTTGCAGAAGGCGGCCGCGAGCCTGCAGGCCGCCCACGACTCCCACGGCGGCCAGGCGTTCGGCTTGTTCAGCTGTTCGAAGAGCACCAACGAGATGAACTTCGCCGCGCAGAAGTTCGCTCGCGTGGTGATGGGATCGAACAACATCGACAGCTGCAACCGCACTTGACACGCGCCAAGCGTCGCCGGTCTGGCGACGGTGTTCGGGATGGGCGGCGGCACGAGCTCGTACCAGGAGATCGAGGAGACCGACTGCATCCTCCTCTGGGGATCCAATGCGCGCGAGACCCATCCGATCTTCTTCCATCACCTGCTGAAGGGCTTGAAGCACGGCGCCCGTCTGTTCACCATCGATCCGCGGCGCACGACCTCGGCGGAGTGGGCGGATACGTGGGTGGGGCTGGACGTCGGCACCGACATCGCCCTGGCGAACGCGGTGGGGCGCGAGATCATCGCCGCCGGCCTGGCGAACGAGGCGTTCATCGCTCATGCGACCGAGGGGTTCGAGGCGTATCGCGACTCCGTGAACGACTGGACGCTCGAGCGCGCCGAACAGGTCACCGGCGTGCCGGCGCGGGTGATCCGCGAGATGGCTCACACCTACGCCACGGCGCCGCGCGCGATGCTGTGCTGGACGCTGGGCATCACCGAACATCACTACGCCGTTGACAACGTCCTGTCGCTCATCAACCTCGCGCTGCTCACCGGGCACGTGGGGCGGTGGGGCAGCGGCATCAATCCGCTGCGCGGGCAGAACAACGTCCAGGGCGGCGGCGACATGGGCGCGCTGCCCGATCGCCTGCCGGGCTTCCAGCACGTCGAGGACGACCGGGTGCGGCCAAAGTTCGAGCGTGCCTGGGGTGTGTCCGTGCCACCGAAGCGCGGATGGCACCTCTCGGCCATGTTCGACGCGATGGAACGCGGCGAGCTGAAAGCGGTGTACGTCATCGGCGAGAATCCGATCCAGTCCGAAGCCGACCAGCATCGCGCCACGAAGTTGCTCGGCATGCTCGACACGCTGATCGTGCAGGACCTCTTCCTCACCGACACCGCGGCAATCGCCGACGTGGTGTTCCCCGCGGCGGCCGGCGCGTTCGAGTCGGAAGGCACGGTCACCTCCAGCGAGCGTCGCGTGCAGCGCTGCCGGCGCACGCTGGATCCTCCCGGCGAGGCGCGCGAGGACCTCGCCATCATCTTCGACCTGGCGCGCGCGATGGGACACGACTGGGGCCGGCCCGACGCCGAGGCCGTGTGGAACGAACTGCGATCGCTCTCGCCGATGCATGCCGGCATGAGCTACGCGCGACTCGAGGAACATCGCGGCCTGCGCTGGCCCTGCTACGACGAGACCCATCCAGGCGAGGTGTTCCTCCACAGCCGCCTCTGGGAACGTCCGCTGAAGGGGCCGCGCGCGCCGTTCCATGCCATCGCGCATCAGGAGCCGGCGGACGTGTTGACCGCCGAGTTCCCGCTGCGGCTCACCACCGGCCGGAGGCTCGCCGAGTACAACACCGGCGTGCAGACCGGCGCCTACGCTTCGCCGACTCGACGAGGCGAGACGCTCGATCTCTCCCCGGAGGATGCCGCGAGCTACGGGCTCGACGCCCACGACCTGGTGCGCATCGTCTCGCGTCGGGGCGCCGTGGTCGCGCCCGTGCACATCGACCCGTCGCTGCGTCCCGGACTGGCGTTCATGACGTTCCACTTCCCCGAGGAAGTGCAGACCAATCAGCTGACCATCGACGCACAGGATCCGAAGGCCGGGACCGCCGAGTTCAAGGCCACGGCCATTCGCCTGGAAAAGATCGTCCCGGCGGCACCCGTCCTCTAACCCTCGCGATTTCCCCAAACGGCACGTCACTGCACCGAGCTGCAGCCCTTCTGGGGGTGTGGGCTGGCATGGCTGCGGCATCGAACTGCGCAGTTCGGGTGACTTTAGAGACGTATAAAGGAATTAAGAGCGCAAAATATATTGACTTGGTGTCTATTGAGAGCATTTAATATGACACTAACGTCATGAACGCCGACCAGACGCTCACATACCTCGATTCGCCCGTCAGACGCGTCATCCGAAAAGTGGTGGCGCTGCTGGCGATTGCCATCTATCTCGGATACCTCGTCTACCGAGGCCTCTACACCATCAACCAGGACGCGCTGGTCTTCTCGCTGACCGTCTACCTGGCCGAGATCCACGGCTTCTTCTCCCTGGTCTTCTACTACTTCCAGATCTGGGAACTCCGCGGCCGTCAGGTGCCGCCGGTGCTCGGCCGGGGTGACGGTGGACGTCTTCGTCACGACGTTCAACGAAGACGTGGACCTGCTGCGGCAGACCGTCCGCGGCGCCATCAACATGCGCTACCCGCACCGCACCTTCGTCCTGGACGATGGGCGCCGGGCCGAAGTGAAGGCGCTCTGCGACGAACTCGGTTGCGAGTACCTGACGCGCGAGAACAACGAACACGCCAAGGCCGGAAACTGGAACAACGCGTTCCGCCAGACCTCCGGCGACGTGATTGCCACGTTCGACGCCGATCACGTCCCGCGTGCCGACTATCTCGAACGCACCCTGGGGTTCTTCGCCGATCCCGCCGTCGCCATCGTGCAGGTGCCGCAGCGGTACCACAATCTCGACTCGCTGCAGCACCGGGTCAGCTGGCGCAGCCGGCGGATGTACGGCGAGCAGGACGTGTTCTTCAATCTCGTCATGCCGGGCAAGGATCACTGGAACGCCAGCTTCTTCTGCGGCACCGGCGCGGTGCTGCGTCGCAGCGCCCTGCGTCCTCACGGCGGACTGCTGACGGGCACCATCACCGAGGACATGCACACCGCGCTGGCGCTGCAGGCCGAGGGCTGGAAGTCGATCTACCTCAACGAGATGCTGGTCACCGGCCTGGCGCCGATGGACTTCTCCAGCTACAGCTCGCAGCGGCTGCGCTGGGCCGAAGGCAACCTGAAGATCGTCCGGCTGCTGAATCCGCTCACCTGCGCCGGCCTGAGCGTCGCGCAGCGCATCTGCTACTTCGCCTCGATGTATCACTGGACGATCGGCTTCGCGAAGGTCGTGTTCTACGCCGCGCCGCCGCTGATCCTCTTCACCGGTCAGTTCCCGATCGCGAACTTCGATCGCACGTTCGTGATGGTCTACGCCGCGCACCTGGTGTCGCTGGTCGGCTCCTACAAGCTCCTCAGCCGCGGCACCGGCCGCATCGTCATGGACGAGATCTTCAACATGGCGAACTTCTACACGCTGCTGTCGGCGGCGAAGCGATTCGTGTTCGGACGGCGCGCCGGCACGTTCGTGGTGACCAGCAAACGAGGCGGGGAGAGCGGCCAGGAGCGCGCGGTCCTGCCGCAGTACGTGCTGATCGCGATGACGGTGACGTCGCTGGTGTGGAGCACGCTCGGGCTCGGCTTCGGCGTGACCGAAGACATCGTGGGCGCCGGCATCGCCACGTTCTGGGCGCTCTACAACCTTGCCCTGATGCTCGTCGTGGTTGGCTTTGCCTCCCGCCCGGCGCAGAAGCGGCAATCGGTGCGCTTCCGCTCGTCGGTGCCGATCGAGTTGCTCGACGTGCCGACCAACGGGCGCCTGGCGGTCTCGCTCGATCTGTCCGAGGGCGGCTGCACCCTGCTGTGGCCGGGTCCCCTCGCCGTCGGCAGAAGCCTGAAGCTGCGCCTGCACCTGGGCCCGCGCGCCATCGAGTGCGACGCCCGCGTGATGTCGATGCATGGCCGAGAGCAAAGTGGCTGGATTGGCTATGGCCTGAAGTTCGAGGAGCTCTCGCCGGAGACCATCGACCACCTGGCCGACGCGCTCTACAACATGACGGTCCCCGAGATCTTCGCGCGCCTCTCGCAGCCGTCGTGGCCCATCCGAGTGGCCAAGGCCATCGCGGGCCGCGTCAGCGGCAGCCTGCACGCGCGTGCCTCCCGCCAGGACGCCTTCCTGCCGGTGCGGATTCAGCACCCGGCGGGCGAGTTCCTCGCGACGACGCGCGACCTCAGCGACAGCGGCCTCAGCCTGATCGCGCCGTCGCCGGTGAAGCCGGGCAGCGTGATTCGCGTGATCCTTCGCGGGCCGGCCGGCGAGTGGAGCAGCCCCGCCACCGTCGTCCGCGTCAGTCCGGTGCACAGCCCCGTCGCCGCCTATCGCACCTGGCATGTGGGATTGCGTATCGATGGACATACCAGCGTGGTGGGCCTGCGGCACCAGCTGGCACCGGAGGTGGTGTCATGAGTCGCCGTATCGTCACGATGCTCGTGTTGCTGGTGTTCGGCGAGATCGGCGTGTTCTACGTGGAGAACCGGGACGTCGTCGCCATGAACGAGTCGGCGGACGCGCTCGTGCTCGACGCCCGCTTTCCCGACGTCGCGCAGTCCGTGCTCGCTCGCGAGCGGGTGAGCCGCCGCGTGCTGGAGCGCGTCGCTGACGTGGCCCAGCGCCGGCACGACGTCGCCCTTCAAGTAGTGGCGCTGGAGCGCATCGTGTCCTCGGCGCCGGGTGATACCGAGGCGCGGCTGCGGCTGGCCCAGGCGCTTCGCGATGCCGGCCGCTTCGTCGAGGCCGAGCGCATCTATCGACAGGAGCTGCAGGGGCTGGACTACGAGGGAGACGAGCGATGACGCGACGGCCGCTCTCGGCAGGGTTCGCGCTGGCGCTCTCGATCGCCTCGGCCGGTGTGATGCAGGCGCAATCCGATCCGGCCCGTACCAAGGTTGCGGCGATGGTGGGTCTCGCACGCACCGCGCGCGATCAGGGACGGGCGGATGCGGCGGCGGCGCACTTCCGCGAAGCCGACCGCATTCAGCCGCTGTCGGGCGCACTCCTGGTGGAGTACTTCTGGGCCGCGCGGCTTGCGGGCCAGCCCGACGCGACGGCCATCGGCACACGCGTCCTTGCCGCCAACCCGCGAGAGCGCAACGTTCGTGACGGCCTCGTCGGCCTGCTGGCCGCGAGGGGTGACGAGGCCCAGGTCGTGCGACTGGTGGAGGAGGGCCA
Source organism: uncultured Acidobacteriota bacterium (assembly GCA_963723005.1). GTDB lineage: Bacteria > Acidobacteriota > Vicinamibacteria > Vicinamibacterales > UBA2999 > VFZN01. The sequence goes on from CAVRPA010000005.1 coordinate 105,437, forward strand.
GGCGCTCGAGCCGACGTCAGCCTTGTGGTCGCGCCGCCTCGCCGAAAGCCACCTTCGCAGCGGACGGCACCTTCAAGCGGCCGAGGCCTTCAAGTCCGCGTCCACGCTGGTTGGCGCCGAACCGCAAGACCTCGCCCAGTGGGCGCTCGCCCTCGAGCTCGCTGGAGACAAGCCACGCGCCGCGCGCGCGTGGTCCGACATCCCCCCAGCGCTCTGGTCCAGTCGAGGCGACTGGGCTGAGAGCCGTGCCCGTGCCCTCGCGCCCGCACCAACTCCCCAGGTGCGGAGCGCGACGGCGCCGGCGCTCACGTTGGACGACATCCGCGCGCAGCAGCTGCGCGTGCTGGCGCAGCGCCCGTGTGCCGTCGAGCCGCTGTCCCTGCTGGAGCGAATGCCGGAGAGCGGCGCGTTCATCGATGCCGTCGCGACGCGGCCAGTGGACTGTCCCGAACGGGCGATGTGGGCCTCCCGAGCTGTCGAGCGAGCGATTGCCGAAGGCGCGTTCGATCGGGCGCTGATGCTGGCGCGATCGGTTGCCACCCCCGGCAGCCCCATTCGCAATCGGGAACAGCTGGGGGTGCTGCTGCACTGGACCGGTGCTCGCGCCGAGGCTGCGCCGATTCTTCGTGGCCGTAGTCAACGAGGATTCCAGCGAGACTCGGGCCACCACCGCACTCGTCGAAGTGCTGCGCGCCCTGGGCGACAGCGAAGGCGCGTGGGTGCTGGCCGAGCGCGCGTGGAGCGCGTCCAGCGAAGTGGAGCACCAAATCACTCTGGCGGAGCTCGCACTCGAGAGCGGGCACCAGGCGCAGGCGCTGTCGCTCGCGCATGCGCTCGGCGGGGACGACATCGTTGGTGAGAGAAGCGCGGCTGTCGAGGGACGCGCGCTGCTGAACCTGGGCCGGCCGGCCGAAGCCCGCGCGGTCCTGGAGCCGCTGCTGCCAGCACCGGCGGCCAGCCTGGCCTGGCTCGACGCTGTGGCCGCCACCGATGGCGTGTCCGCGGCCCTCACCGCCGTCGCACGACTGCCAATCACCTCCTCGCCGGCCTGGGCCGACGTGAACGCCCGCCGCGCGGTGTGGCTGGTGCGGCTCGGTCATCGCGAGGAGGCCGAGCGTCTGCTGCGAGAAGTGGAAGCAGTAAACCCGGTCAGCGGTGTCCTCACCCGAGGGGAGATCGCCCTCGCCTCGGCCCGACCCGCCGACGCTGAGCGGGCCTTCCGCAGCGTCCTTGTGAATCAACCCGCGCATGTGCGTGCCCTCGACGGCCTGTCCACCGCGCTGGCGGAGCAGGGACGCTGGGACGAGGCGATCGCCACGCTGTCGGCAATTCGCGCGCGTCGTCCGTTCGAGGCGCACTGGGAAGTTCGCATGGCCGAGTGGCGCTACCGTCAGGCTCCGACCGACGCTTCGCTCGAAGCGCTCAGAGCCCTCGCCCAGACCCATCCGCAGTCCGGCGCCATGAGCGCCCTGGCGCGCGCCTACTTCGGCGCCGGTCAGTACGCGCTTGCGCTCGCCGCCCTGGGCTCGGATTTCGCGACGCTCTCGGAGAGCGATGCCGTCCTGGCCGCCCGCTGCCTGCGTGGTGCCGGTCGCGCGGCAGACGCCGCCGCGCTGCTAGGTTCGCGCGCCGCGCTGCCCGTTGACGGGCTGCTACTGCGCGCCGAGCTCCTGGCGTCGCTCGAGGGCCCTGGCGCCGCACGCACCGACTTCGAGGCGCTGACGATGCGATCCGATGCCAGTCCCGACTGGTATCTCGCGTGGGCCGACGCCCAGCGGAGCGGTGAAGAACTGATGCGTATCCTGGCCAACGCGACTGCGCGGTTCCCCGACGACGCGCGGCTGCAGGAACGGTTGGCCGTCACCGCCTGGGCGGCCCGCGACGAAGCCACCGCCCTCGCGGCAGCCGACGCCGCGCTGCTGGCCGACGATGGCCGGACGGGCGCGTGGTTCGTGAAGGTGGAGATTGCCAGCCGCCACGGTTCGTCCACGGAACTGCTCGCGCTGCTGAGCCGTTTCGAAACGCGCTTCGCAAACCAACCGTCGGCGCGCATCGGGATGGCCGAGATGCTGGCCGGTCTGACGCGATCGTCCGGCGACCCTGCCGCACGACGCGCGTTGGTGTGGGTCGAGGCGATCCTGGCAGACGAGCCGCAGCAGGCCGCGGCCGCGGTGGCGCGGGCGCGGTTGTATGCCGCCTCGAACGATTTGCCGCAGGCGCTGCGCGTGATCGACGAATTGGTGACCGAGCGTCCGGAACTGCCGGCCGCGCTGAAGCTGAAGGCCGAGCTGTTGGCGGCGAGCGGCCATTACAAAGACGCGGTGGATGCGTTCGACGACTACCTGGCGCGTGCCCCTCGCGACCTCGAGGCTCGTCGTCAGCAGGCGCGCATCGAGGGATGGCGAGGCGCCTACGGCGAGTCTCTTGCCCGCTACGAACGGCTGTGTGAGAGCGATCTGCGGTCGCCCGTGGTGGTTGCGGAACTGGACGCCAAGCGCGCGTACTATCGCGGCCACTGGTCCGACGCCGTGCGGCGTTACGACGCCTGGCTGGCGCTCGAGCCCGACAACGTCGAGGCGCAGATCGAGCGTGCGCAAGCGCTCGACCACCTCGGTGACGCCTCGCAGGCGCGGGACGCGTTCAGCGCCATTGCGGCGAGCGCCACGCCGAACGATGTGTCGCTCACCGCGGCCGACCGGATCGAACGGCGACGGGCGGCGAGCGTGGACCTGTTCGCTGTCGCGCAATCGGCGGATGCCATCGAGCGGCGGCAGTTGCTGGACCTGGTCGACAGCGGGGCCGGCGTGTCCGATAACCTGGGCCTCGGCTATGGCACGCGCGTGCGCGTGTTCGGCGGCCCCTCGATGGCGGATGTCGGCAACCGGGTCTGGCGCGGCAATCATGTGGGCGGTCAGTTCGTCACCTCGCCGCTGGCGGCGTTGGCAATCAACGGCGTCGCTGGCCTATCGCACGCTCGACACCGCGGGTGGGCAGTGGTTCGGCGATGCCGGCCTCACGTGGCGCGCGCATGCCACGCTTCGCCTGACTGGCGGCTTCGAGCGATCGCTGCTGCTCGAGAACGGCATCACGCTGGCCGAAGGCATCAGTGGCGTGGGACCAACCGCCGGCGTGCGCTGGAGCCCGAACACCGACTTTCTTGTGCAGGCTTCGGGTGCCCGCAGCGACCTCAGCGACGGCAACCAGCGCCACACCATGCGACTGGCTGCCTCTGAGCGGGTGCTGCGCGGCACGAACGAACTGCGTGTCCTGTTGTCGTCCGAGTTCCTCAGCTACAAGGCCGAGCGCCTGAGCTACTTCACCCCGTCTGCGTTCTGGCGCAACGACGTGGGCGCGGAGTGGCGGGGATGGCTGGCGACGCCGCGCTTCTTCGGCGACCGCGAGCGCTGGCTGTCGGCGACGTATCTCTTCGGCGCGGACGACCGGGGCGAGCGCTACCACACGGGCCGCGCCGGCCTCAGCTACGAGCTGGCCAACGGCGTCAGCGTCGTGGCCGATGGCCTGCTGGTCCGCTCGCGGGTCTACAACGGCGGACGGTTCTCGTTCGGGCTGCGCTTCAAGCACGTCGCGATGCCCCAGCCGTGAGCACTTCCGCCTGGCGGGTGGCACTCGTGGCGGCGCTCGTCGCTGTCACCGGGTGCCGCGCGGTTTCTCCCGATCGCGAGTTGCTGCGGCGATCGTGGGAGGGATACCGCGCCCGCTTCGTCACCGCGGACGGTCGCGTGGTCCGGCCCGAGCACGGCGGCGACAGCGTATCCGAAGGACAGGCTTACACGCTGCTGCGAGCGGCGTGGATGGACGATCAGGCGACATTCGATCGGGTGTGGCTCTGGACGCGAGCCCACCTCACGCGCACAGGCCGCGAGGGCGCGTCGCTGCTGGCCTGGCATTGGTCGCCGGAGAGCGGAGGCCACGTCGTCGATTGGAACGTCGCGACGGATGCCGATGCCGATGTCGCGCTGGCGCTGCTGATTGCCGAGGACCGCTGGCACGCGCCATCCGCCGCGGGCCTGCCGGGCTATGGCGGCTCGGCTCGCGCAATGCTGTCGGATCTCGCCGATCACGCGGTGGCGGCCGACGAAAGCCTGGTTCCGTTCCTGCTGCCGGGGGTGTGGGCGGATCAACGCGCGGAGGGACGCGGCCTGGTGCTGAACCCGTCCTATCTCGCGCCGGCGTCGTACCGGCTGTTCTATCGGGCGACGGGTGATGAGCGCTGGTCGCGGCTGGCGTCGAGCGCCTACGACGTACTGGAGGCCGTGTGCGCGGCCGCCGGATCGAGTGGCGCCGTGCCGGACTGGGTGCGGTGGTGGTCGGCGGATCGCTGGTCGCCTGAAGGCGCCGACGGTGGACGCTCCAGCTGGGACGCGGTGCGCGTGCCCTGGCGTGTCGCAACGGACCTGGTGTGGTTCGGCGAGGCTCGCGCCGGCACATTTCTGAGCCGCTGCCTCGAGCCGTACGTTCGGCGGCACCTCAACGCGGGGCAGGGTCTCGCAGTCGAGCGGTCGCTGACAGGCGGTGTGCTGGGCGCCGACGACCATCCGTTGGCGAACGCCATGTTCGCCTTCGCCCTCTCGGAGCCGCGCGAGCGCGATCGGCTGCTGGCGCGCGTGCAAGGGCAGCTCGTCACCGGCAGTGACGGACTGTTCTTCGGAGACGCCGATCGCTATTACGTCAACAGTCTCGCCTACCTGCCTTACCTTGCGCGGGCAGGGCGCTACCTGCCGCCGATCGTGCTCTCGCGCTGAACCCGACGTGGCCTTGGCCGTGCTAGATTGGCCCCAAGGTGGACCTGCACATCATTGGCGGAGAGCCGACTGCGATCGAGCGCGCAGCGGTGGATGCGCGGCTCGGCCCCCCGGAGTCCAGCTGGGACGGCGCGGCGCGGGACATCGCGCGCGACGGACGCACCGCGGCCGGCGGGCGCAGCGTTGCAGGCGATCGGCACCTGTTGCTGCCTGCATTCCACGCCGTCCAGGATCGCGTCGGGTGGATCTCGCGCGGGGCGATGAACTACATCTGCCGGCGGCTGTCGGTCCCGCCCGCCGAGGCCTGGGGCGTGCTCACGTTCTATCACCTGCTCGCCGCGGAGCCGCGCCCGGGCGCCGTGGCGCACGTCTGCGACGACATCGCCTGCCGGCTACACGGCGCCGAGCGGCTGTGCCGCGAGCTCGAGTCTCGGCTGGGGCCACCGCTGCATGGTGGCAGCCCCGCGTCCACGCAAGCTGGAGCCAGCGATGGTGACGGTGCACATCCACAATCAGCGAGCGGCGTGGCCTGGCAGCGATCGCCGTGCCTGGGCCAATGCGACGCCGGGTCCGCCGCGCTGGTGTTGCGCGCCGGTCCTGTCGCAGAGCGTTTCGTCGTCGCGCCGGTGCGCGATGCCGATGCGCTGGTTCGCGCCTTGGGTCATGACCCGCCCGAACCCGTCCTGCGCATCGTCGGCGGCACCGGTCCTGCCCGGTTGCTGGCGCGTGTGGGGAAGACCGACCCCGCCAGCCTGGAAAGCTACCGCGCGGCTGGAGGCTATCAGGCGCTGGCCCGGGCCATCGAGCTTGGTCCCGAAGGCGTGATCGCCGAAGTGGGCGCCTCGCGCCTGCTGGGCCGTGGCGGCGCCGCGTTTCCGACCGCCCGCAAATGGGACGCGGTCCGGCGCCAGGCGGCGATGCCGCACTACGTGGTCTGCAACGCGGACGAGAGCGAGCCAGGCACCTTCAAGGACCGCGTGCTGCTCGAAAGCGATCCGTTCGCGGTGATCGAGGCGATGACCATCTGCGGCCTCGCGACCTCGAGCCGTTACGGCTTCCTCTACATCCGCGGCGAGTACCCGTTAGGCGAGACGCGGATGCGCGATGCCATTGTGTCGGCGCGGGCCGCCGGGCTGCTCGGGCACGACGTCCTGGGATCGGGCGAAGGTTTCGACATCGAGATCCGCCGCGGTGGCGGCGCTTACATCTGCGGCGAGGAGACGGCGCTCTTCAACTCGATTGAAGGCAAGCGTGGTGAGCCACGGTCGAAGCCGCCGTTTCCGGCGGAGATTGGCGTCTTCGGCAAGCCAACCGTCGCCAACAACGTGGAGACGCTGGTCAACGTCCTCGACATCCTCCGCGAGGGCGGGGCGGCGTGGGCTCGCATCGGCACGCCCGACTCCGCCGGGCCCCGGCTGTTCTGCCTGTCGGGCCACGTCGAGCGCCCTGGACTCTACGAAGTGCCGTTCGGCGCGACGCTGCAGCAGCTGATCGACCTTGCGGGCGGCGTGCCTGGCGGACGGCAGGTGCAGGCGGTACTGCTCGGCGGCGCCGCCGGGTCGTTCGTCGGGCCCGCACAGATGTCGATGCCGCTCACTTTCGAAGCGGCGCGCGCCGCGGGCACCACGCTGGGGTCTGGCGTGGTGATGGTGTTCGACGAGACCGCCGACATCGGTGACGCGTTGACGCGCATGGCCGCGTTCTTCCGCCACGAGTCGTGCGGCCAGTGCGTGCCGTGCCGCGTGGGGACGGTGCGGCAGGGTGAGTTGCTCGATGCCATGCTGGCGCCCGGCGCCAATGGGCAGGCGTCCACCGCGGCTGCCGTGCATGCCGAGCTCGCGGTGGCGATGAAGGATGCGTCGATCTGCGGCCTCGGCCAGACCGCCTCGACGGCGATCGAATCGGCGCTGAAGCTTGGCCTCGTTCGCGTGGAGCACCGCTGATGAATCCCGAGCCCGTCTGGTTCCGAATGCCGCCGCCGGCCACCATCATCCCGCTGCGCCCGGTTGCGGCGCCAGTGCCGATGGTGGCCCTGACTATTGACGGCGCCGCCGTCGAAGCGCCCGCCGGTGCGACGATCCTCGACGCCTGCCGCGCCGCCGGCGCCGACATTCCGACGCTGTGTTTTCTCGACACCCTCACGCCGGTCAATGCCTGCCGGGTGTGCGTGGTGGAAGTGGAGGGCGCCCGCGTCCTGGCGCCGGCCTGCTCGCGCAAGGTCGAGCCCGGGATGTCGATCCGCACGCGTTCGCCGCGCGTGGATCTCTCGCGCAAGCTGGTCCTGGAACTGCTCGGGTCGTCCGTCGACCTGTCCACGGCGCCGTCGCTCGAGCCGATGATGCGCGAATACGGTGCCGACCCGTCGCGCTTCGGCGCGACACCGGCGACGGTGGCCCAGCCGACTCGGATCGACAACGACCTCTACGTCCGGGACTACTCGAAGTGCGTGCTCTGCTACAAATGCGTCGAGGCCTGCGGCACCGACGCGCAGCATACGTTCGCGATTGCCGTGGCGGGGCGCGGGTTCGACGCGCACATCTCCACCGAGTTCGACGTGGTGCTGCCGGACTCGGCCTGCGTCTACTGCGGCAACTGCATCGCGGTGTGCCCGACCGGCGCGCTGATGGCAAGCCATGAGTACCGACTTGCGGAAGGCGGGGGAGTGGAAGCCGGAGGAGCAGTCGGTGACCGACACCACTTGTCCGTACTGCGGCGTCGGCTGCACGCTCACCGTGCACGTGCAGGATCAGCAGATCGTGAAAGTCACCTCACCCTTCGAGAGTGAGGTGACTCACGGCAACCTTTGCGTCAAGGGCCGCTTCGGCTTCGAGTACGTGAACAAGTAGGCTCGACTACTTGCCCGCCGCTCCGCCATCGGGCGCGCGACGATCCACGCCGCCCTCCAGCATGTTGTCCTTGGCGTTGAACACGATCACCTCGGCCACGCCCTGGCCGCCGCTCTCGGAAACGGTGTGGCCCATCGCCTGCAGCGTCTTGATGGTGTCGGCCGAGAAGCCGTAGCGCTCCATCGACAACCGGTCCGGCAGCCACTGGTGGTGCATGCGCCCGGCGTCCACCGCTTCCTGCGCGTTCATGCCGAAGTCCACCACGTTGAGGATGGTCATCAGCACCGTGTTGATGATGGTGCGGCCGCCCGGCGAGCCGGTCACCATGACCAGCTGGCCGTCCTTGGCCACGATCGTCGGCGACATGCTCGACAGCATGCGCTTGCCGACCTGTGCCAGGTTGGGCGGCGTGCCGACCAGCCCCTTGTCGTCGGTCAGGCCGGGGCCGGCGTTGAAGTCGCCCATCTCGTTGTTCAGCAGGAAGCCGGCGCCCGGCACGACGATCCGCGAACCGTAGCCGTATTCGAGCGTGTAGGTCATCGACACGGCGTTGCGGTTGGCGTCCACCACCGACAGGTGCGTGGTCTCCTGCGACTCGGTCGGCCAGGTGAACGACGTCGGCGACGACTTCGAGGCCTTGTCCGGGTTGATCGTCTTGCGCAGGGTCTCCCCGTACTCCTTCGAGATCAGTCGCGCCACCGGCATGCCGGAGACGAAGTCCGGATCGCCGAGGAACTGCGCGCGGTCGGCAAAGGCGCGGCGCATCGACTCGGCAATCAGGTGCAGGTTCTTCGCCGAGCCGTAGCCGTTGGCCTTGAGGTCGTAGCCTTCCAGCACGTTCAGCATCTGCGTCACGGCGATGCCGCCGGAGCTGGGCGGGGCCATGCCGATGATCTCGTAGCCGCGGTAGGTGCCGCGGGTGGTTTCGCGCTTCTTGGGCTGATACTTCTTCAGGTCCTCACGGGTGATGAGGCCGTTGTTCGCCTTCATCTCCTTCTCGATCAACGCCGCCGTTTCGCCCTCGTAGAATCCGGCCGGGCCCTGGTCGGCGATACGCTCGAGCGTCTTCGCGAGATCGGCCTGCTTCAGGATGTCGCCGGCCTCGTACGGAGTGCCGTTCTTGGAGAACTGCGCCATCGAGGCGGGGTACTTCTTGAAATCGTCCGGCTCGTTGAGCATGCCGGCCAGCGAGCGAGCCAGGCCGTGGCTGACCACGAACCCGTCGCGCGCCAGCTTCACCGCGGGAGCGACCAGGTCCTTCCACGGCTTCGAGCCCAGCTCCTTCCACGCCATGTGCAACCCGGCGACGGTGCCGGGCACGCCCACGGAGCGATGGCTGTTGTGGTGGAGGTTGAAGTCGTACTTGCCGTCCTTCAGCCACATCTCGCCGTTGGCGCCGGCTGGCGCCGCTTCGCGGAAGTCGAACGACGTCGGCTGCCCGCTCGCCGGCCGGAAGACGATGAAGCCGCCGCCGCCGATGTTGCCGGCGGTGGGGTGGGTGACGGCCAGCGCAAAGGCGGTGGCCACCGCGGCGTCGATGGCGTTACCCCCGCTCTTGATGACCTGGAAGCCCACTTCCGAGGCGATGTCGTTCTGCGACACCACCATCCCGGTGCGGGCGCGCACCGGCGTCGAGCCGGCTTGCAGGGACAGCGAGGAAACGAGGAGCGCGGCAAAAAGCAGCGCGAACGCGCGGCGGGTCATAGGGGTAAGCCTCCGTTGGATTTATTGCTTCGTCTTGATCGGCGTGTCGTCACGATTGCCCCATTCCTCCCACGCGCCGTAGTAGTTACGGAGCTTGGACAGGTCGTGACCGATCAGGGCCAGCGTGAACAGGTCGTGCGAGGCGCGCATGCCGACCTGGCAGTAGGTGATGACGTTGTCGGTCGGAAGGATGCCGCGGTCGCGGTACAGCTTCGTGATCTCCGCCGCGGGCTTGAACGCCTGGGTGGTCTTGTCGAGCGTGTCCTCCCAGTAGACCGGGACGGACGACTCGATGAAGCCGCCGCGCTTGATGCCGCGCAGGTCCTTGCCGTCGATCTCGCCCTGGGTGCGCGCGTCCACCAGCTTCACGCCCGGCTTGTTCATCGCCGCGACGACGTCCTGGGCCGTGGCGTGTCCGGTAATCGCCGCCTTGACCTTGAACGGCGCGGGGGCCGCCGGCGTCGGCACGTCGTTCACGGCGGCTCGCTGTTCGAGCGTCCACTTCGTCCAGCCGCCATTCAGCAGGGCGACGTTCGAGTGGCCGTAGTAGTTCAGGATCCACCAGAGTCGCGCCGCGTAGATGCCGCCGCGCTCGTCATACGCGATCACGCGCGTGGTGGGCCCGATGCCCAGCTTGGTCATCAGCGCTTCGAACTCCGCCGGGGTCGGCAGGAAGTCGGGTGGCGCGCCGGCCTTGCGGATCCAGTTGTTGTCGAGCCAGACGGCGTTCGGGATGTGCCCGTCGTCATAGCCGCGCGGCCGGAGGTCCACGACCCGGATGTTGGCGTCGGCGCCATGGTCGGCCAGCCAGGCCGTTTCCACGAGCAACTCCGGCCGGGCATAGCCGCTGGGAGAGGCCTGAGCGGCCAGCAGCAGGGACAGGATGAAAATCATGCGCCGATTGTATGACGGGGGAGTGTCAGAATGACATGCGATGTCTTCTCAGGTTCTCGTGGCCTCAAAGCTGCCCGATGTGGGCACCAGCATCTTCTCCGTGATGACCCGGCTCGCCAACGAGCACGGCGCCATCAACCTGTCCCAGGGGTTCCCGGACTTCGACTGCGACCCGGCGCTGGTGGACGCGGTGACCGCCGCCATGCGTGCCGGCCACAACCAGTACGCGCCGATGCCGGGCGTGCTCGCGCTCCGCGAGGCCATCGCCGCCAAGGTCAGCCACTGCTACGGCGCCACCTACGACCCGGTCACCGAGGTGGTCGTCACCTCGGGCGCGACCGCCGGCCTGTACGCGACGCTGACGGCGCTGGTGCAGCCGGGCGACGAGGTCGTGCTGTTCGAGCCGTGCTACGACTCCTACGTTCCGGTGATTCGGCTGAGCGGCGGCACGCCGGTCTTCGTCAGCCTCCGCTATCCCGATTACACGGTGAACTGGGATGAAGTGCGGCGGGCGATCACGCCGCGGACGAAGCTGATCCTGGTCAACACGCCGCACAACCCGACCGGGATGATGTGGACGGCCGACGACATGCGCGAGCTCGCCGCCATCGTGGACGGCACCGGCATCGTCATCATCTCGGACGAGGTCTACGAGCACATCATCTTCGACGGCCGGCGTCACGAAAGCGTGCTGCGCTATCCGGAATTGCGCTCGCGCGCGGTGGTCATCAGCTCGTTCGGCAAGACCTTCCACACCACCGGCTGGAAGGTGGGCTACTGCGTGGCGCCGCAGCCGCTGATGGCGGAGGTGACGCGCGTGCACCAGTTCGTCACGTTCACCGTCCACACACCGTCGCAGATCGCGTTCGCCGAGTTCGTCACGCGCGACCCGGACGCGAGCGCGCTGCCGGCGTTCTACCAGCAGAAACGCGACCAGTTCCTGGCGCTCACTGCCGGATCCCGCTTCGTGCCGCTCGCCTGCGAGGGCACCTACTTCCAGTTGATGGACTACTCCGCAATCTCGAAGGACGGCGACCGCGCGATGGCCGAGTGGCTGCTGCGCACGCACGGCGTGGCGGCGATTCCCGTGTCGGCGTTCCTCTACAAGGACACCGGCGGCCCGGTGCTGCGCTTCTGCTTCGCAAAGAAGGACACGACGCTCGCCGCCGCTGCCGAGCGGCTGAAGAAGGTCTAGACAGACCCCGATCCCTGATCCCTGAACCCTGACTCCTGATCCCTGACCTCTACAGAATCCTCCGCAAGTAGTGCTTCAGCCCGCGGCTCTGGTTCCACTGCTTCGGGTAGCCCAGCGACACCTCGTCGAACCGCACATCGTCGATCGTTCTTGACGAGCGCATGTGCAGGTGTCCGTAGACCACCGCTTCCACGTTGAACTGCTGGTGCCAGTCGTCGGTGTGGCGCGTCCCGCACCAGATCGTGAACCGCGGGATGCGCGGCAGCACCGCGAGATCGCGGCGCAGCGGGAAGTGATTCACCAGCACCAGCCGGACATCCGGCGGCAGCGATGCCAGGCGGGCCCGCGCCTCTGCCACGCGCTGGTGACACCACGCCTGCCGGCTGTCGTACGGGTCGGGCGCCAGCAGGTCCTCGTCGGCCGAGCGCACTCCCGACTCCGCCGCCCAGCTGACCGCCTGGTCCGGCGTCACGCCGTCCGGCGCGAACGAGTAGTCGTAGAGCAGGAACAGCGGGACGATGGCGCGCGGCGGTCCGTCGCCGGGCCAGCGGGCATAGGCGTCTTCGGGTGTGAGGACGCCGAAGCGGCGGCACTGCGCGACCAGCCGTTCGTAGTGCGCCACGCCGCGCTGGTCCGGGGCGAGCGCGCGCGGTGTCCACAGGTCGTGGTTCCCTGGCACCCACACCAGCTGCTTGAAGCGAGGCGTGAGCGTGCGGAGCACCCACTCCAGTTGCGCCGGGGTGTCGCCCGCATCTCCGGCCACGATCAGCCAGTCGTCGGGGTGAGCCTCGAGCGCCTCCACTGCCGCCCGGTTCTCCTTGTAACCCACATGCAGGTCGCTCGTGGCCCAGAGCTTCACCCGTGCACCTCGGGCACGATGTTCTCGATGCGCACGTCCACGTCGCATCCGGGCGCGCGCCGGACGGCCACGGCAAGCCGATGCGCGGGCGTCGGCCAGCTCTGCTCGAATTGCCAGGTCTCCGGCTGATCGTGAATCTCACCCGAGAAGGCGATGGTCGGCGCCCTGGGCGGCGCCAGCGTGAACGCGAAGTCGGCGAGCGGCAGCGCCAGGCCCATGCCGCGCGCCTTGATGTACGCCTCCTTCAGGGTCCAGTAGTCGAAGAACACGCGCTTCTGATCGTCGGGCGGCAGCGCTCGCAGATCGGCGACCTCGCGTGGCGCGAAGAAGCGATCGGCGATGTCGTGGGTGAGCGTGCGGTCGACCCACTCCACGTCCACGCCCACGTCCCAGGTGGAGGTGATGGCGCAGGCGATCAGGCCATGGGTGTGCGACACGTTGAACCCCACCGTCCGCGGGCCCGGTGGCTCGACCAGCTCGGGCCGCCCGTGTTCGTTGGTGACGAACTGCCACTGCCGGGGATCGCCGCCCAGGAAGCGCGACAGTTGCAGCCGCGCCAGCGTCCGGCCGATGACGAAGCGCTCCTTGTCGGCCTCGAAATGGAACCGCGCTTCGCGCGTCACTTCCTCGGGATTCAGCAGCCGTCTATAGCCGTCCAGCCGTGCCCGCACCGCCGGGTCATCCTGGCGGACGGTGAGCACGTGGACGATACGCTCCGGGTAGGGATCGACCATTTGGATGGCGAGTACGCCATCATTATCGTATGGCGTCGGCGCGTTGGCTGTCCGCGACCCTGTTCAGTGCGATGGTGGCGACGGGCCTTGGTGCCCAACCATCGGCGCCGTTGCCCGATCAGGCCCGCTTCTTTGGCGAGGTGCAGAAGCGCCTGGCCAGCAACGACCTCATTCAAAGCCGCTATTCGTACCGCGAGCGTTCCACCGAGGTGCGCCTCAATCCGTTTGGCGCGATGGGGACCGGGCCGGAAATGGTCTACGAGGTCTACCCGCACCCGAATGACGAGCTCACTTACAAGCGGCTGGTCGAACGCGGCGGTCGCCCGCTGACGACTCGCGGAAATTCACGAACAGGATCGGGCCTATCGGGAGCGGCTCGCGGACGTGGGAACGGCGGATGGCGCGCGAAGGCAACTCGGATCGACTACTTCGCCTTCGCAAGGGGCAGGAGGAGCGGCTCAAGGACGAAGCGCGCGCCCGCGAAGCGCTCGACATGTTCGACTTCGCCATCGCCGGGCGCGATACGCGGGAAGGGCAGCCGGCCATCATCATCACCTTCACCCCGAAAGCCCACACCGAGCCGCGCTCGCGCGAGGGCCGCATTGCCAGCGCGTTTGCCGGACGCGTCTGGGTGCACGAATTCGAGTACGAGGTGATGCACGTCGAAGCCAAGGCCATCACCGACGTGTCGTTCGGCTTCGGCCTGATCGGCAGGCTCCACAAGGGGACGACGGCCGTCTTCACCCGCCGTCGTATCGACGGTGTGTGGCTGCCAGTGCAAACCGACTTCGAGGGGACGGCGCGCGCCCTGGTGATCCGCAAGATCGTCTTCGACTACGCGCGGACCTACTACGCCTATCAGCCGTTCGAGCCCGGCGACTTGCCCGAGCGCCTCGGCTGGGAGCCCTGACGCTTGACCAGGTAGTAGATCAGGCCAATCGCCAGGGCGAGCACGGCGAGGCCGATGCCGGCCTCGGTGCCGTTGGCCCTGAACCATCTCGACGGCCCGCTCGCCGTAACGCACCGCCAGATAGCCCTGGCCGAAATACCGGATGCCGCGCCCGATGACGATGGCCAGGCCGAAGCGCCAGGGCGCCACCGCGGCGGCGCCCGCCATCAGCACGAAGATCTTGAACGGCGTCGGCGGCGGCAGCAGCGACGGCACGACCACTGCCAGCAAGCCGAAGCGCTGGTAGAGCGCCATGCCGCGATCGACCCGTGCCGGCACTGAACCGCTTGCGCAGGAAGACCTCGCCACCCTTCCGCGCCACCGCATACAGCATGAAGCAGCCGACCAGCGATCCCGCGGTCGTCATGCTGGCGTAGTAGGGCATGCGCTCCGGGTACTTCGTGCTGAGGTAGATGATCAGCAGGTCGTTGACTTGCGGGAACGACAGGAACGACGAGTCGAGCGCGGCGATCACGAACAGGCCGACGCCGCCCAGTTCGGCGGCCCAGGTTTGAATGGCGTCGAGCATCAGCGCTGGTTCTCGGGAAGCAGCCGCTCGACGATGACGACGTCACGCCAGACGCCGTCGAGTTGGGCGTGCTTTTCGTAGGTGCCGACCTCGCGGAATCCGAGCGAGGCCATCAGCCGGCGGCTGGGGGCGTTTTCGATGAAGATGCGTGAGAGGAGTTTCCAGAAGCCGGCCCGGGAGGCCTCGGCGATCAAGGCGTCCATCGCCACCCGGCCGGCGCCCCGCCCGCGGTGGGCACGCGCGACATAGACCGAGAACTCGGCGATTCCGTCGTAGCACTCGCGCGAACGGTAGGATGATGTGGACGCGAACGCCACGATCTCGCCGGCCGCGTCCTGCACGACCACCGCTGGATGGCGGCCGTCGAACCAGCGGGTGACGTCCTCGATGGTACGAGGGCGCGTCTCGAAGGTGCCGAGGCGATCCTCGAGGCCTTCGTTGTAGATCCGGGCGAGGTCTGCAGCGTCTTCGCGGGACGCCACGCGGGCAGTCAGCGTCATTACGATCGGGAGTTCGATCATATGCGAAGAGTCGCGGGCCTGTCGGTCGTGCTGGTGCTGGTCCTGGCCGCCGTGCTCTCGGCGCAGCAGCGGCATCCGGTCAGCGGTCGCGTCATCGCGCCGGTGATGGGCGTCGGCGGTGCGGCGTGGCTCGAGCGCCCCGAGCGGGAGTCGGAAGAGGCGCCGTCGCGCGCGGTGGAGGCGCTGGAGCTCGCGCCCGGCATGGTGGTGGCCGACATCGGCGCCGGGTCGGGCTACTACACCGTGCGCATGGCGAGCAAAGTGGGGCCCACCGGGAAGGTGTTCGCCACCGACATCCAGGTCGGCATGCTCAGCCTCCTGATGCGGCGCGTGAACAGCGAGGGCATCAAGAACGTGGTGCCCGTGCAGGGCGCGGTGGACGACCCGAAGTTGGCCGCGGGCTCCATCGACCTGGCGCTGATGGTGGACGTGTATCACGAGCTGGCCGCCCCGCAGGTGTTCGTGCGGAAGTTGCGTGACGCCCTGAAGCCCGATGGCCGGCTGGTGCTGATCGAATTCCGCAAGGAAGACCCGCGCGTGCCAATTCAGGAGGCGCACAAGATGAGCGTGGAGCAGGTGCGGCAGGAACTGGGCGCCGACGGCTACGCCATCGACAAGGTGATCGACGTGCTGCCCTGGCAGCACATCATCGTGCTGAAGGCGAAGTAACCGGGCCGGCCTGATCCATAATCCGCCCCATGCTCAGAGAGGCTGCGGCGGAATTCCTCGGCACGTTCATGATCCTGGTGTTCGGCGCCGGCGTGGTGGCGCAATCGGTCCTCAGCCAGAACGCCGCCGGGTCGTATCTGGCCATCAACATCGGGTGGGGACTTGCCGTGATGCTCGGCATCTACACCGCGGCCGGCGTGTCGGGCGCGCACCTCAACCCGGCGGTCACCATCGCGCTCGCGGTCCGGCGTGGTTTCCCCTGGCAGAAGGTGCCCGTCTACGCGCTGGCACAGACGGCCGGCGCCTTCGTCGCGTCCGCCGTGGTGTTCCTCACCTACCGCGAGGCCCTGGACGCGTTCGACAGCGGCGTGCGCCAGGTGCAGGGCACGGTCGGCACCGCCGGCATCTTCGCCACCTACCCCCAATCGTTTCTCTCGATCGGCGGCGGCCTCGTCGATCAGATCGTCGGCACGGCGCTGCTGATGGCCGGCGTGCTGGCGGTGGGGGACCAACGAAACAGCGGTCCACCGGCGTGGCTGCCAGCCGCCGCTCGTCGGCGCGCTGGTCGTGGCCATTGGCGTCGCCTTCGGCTTCAACGCCGGCTACGCCATCAACCCGGCGCGCGACTTCGGCCCGCGGCTGTTCACCGCGGTGGCGGGATGGGGCGGCGGCGTGTTCACGGCCGGCAACGGCTGGTGGTGGGTGCCGATTGTCGGCCCGTGCATCGGCGCGGTGCTGGGCGCGGTGACCTATGACGTGTGCGTCGGCCGCTCGCTGCCGGCGGAGGTGCGCGCATGAGCCGCTTCATTCTCGCTCTCGATCAAGGCACGACCTCGAGCCGCAGCATCGTCTTCGATCGCGGCGGGCGAGTGGTCGCCCAGGCCCAGCAGGAGTTCCCGCAGATCTTCCCGGGCCCCGGCCATGTCGAGCACGACCCGGAGGCGATCTGGTCCACGCAGCTGCAGACGGCGCGCGAGGTGCTGGCCAAGGCCGGCATCACCGCCGCCGACCTCGCGGCGGTCGGCGTCACCAATCAGCGCGAGACCACGATCCTGTGGGAGAAGGCCACCGGCAAGCCGGTCGCCAACGCCATCGTCTGGCAGAGCCGCGTGACCGCGCCGATCTGCGACCGGTTGAAGGCCGACGGTCACGAGCCGACGTTCCGCAAGAAGACCGGCCTGGTCGTCGATGCGTACTTCTCCGGCACCAAGATCAAGCACTTGCTCGACTCGTTCGATGGCCTGCGCGCGCGGGCAGCACGCGGCGAGATCCTGTTCGGCACCGTGGATAGCTTCCTGATCTGGCGGCTGACCGGCGGCAAGCAGCACGTCACCGACGTGAGCAACGCCAGCCGAACGCTGCTGTTCAATATCCACACGCAAGAGTGGGACGACGAGCTGCTGGCGCTGCTGGACGTACCGCGCGCCATGCTGCCCGAGGTGCGCTCGTCGAGCGAGGTGTACGGCGAGACGCTCCCGGAGCTCCTCGGCAGCAGCGTCCCGATCGCAGGCAACGCGGGTGACCAGCAGGCGGCGCTGTTCGGGCAAGCGTGCTTCGAACCGGGGACCGCGAAGAACACCTATGGCACCGGCTGCTTCATGCTGCTGAACACGGGCGACAAGCCCGTGCCTTCGGAGAAGGGGCTGGTCACGACCATCGCCTGGCGAGTCGGCGGCGTGACTACTTACGCGCTCGAAGGCTCGGTGTTCGTCGCGGGCGCTGCCGTCCAGTGGCTGCGCGATGGGTTGCGAGCGATCCAGGCGTCTTCCGACGTCGAAGTGCTGATGGCCGAGGTGCCGGACACCGACGGCGTCTATCTGGTGCCGGCCTTCGTCGGCCTTGGCGCGCCCTACTGGGACCCGCGCGCCCGCGGGGTCATCGTCGGCCTCACGCGCAACACGAAGATGGCGCACATCGCCCGGGCCGCCGTGGATGCGATGGCCTACCAGACGCGCGATGTGCTGGAAGTGATGCAGCTTGAATCGGGCCTTCCGCTCACGACGCTGAAGGTGGATGGCGGCGCCGCGGCCAACGCGACATTGCTGCAGTTCCAATCCGATCTCCTGAACGTGCCGGTACGACGGCCTGTAGTCGGCGAGACGACGGCGCTCGGCGCCGCGTATCTCGCGGGCCTCGCGGTGGGTTACTGGGACGGGTTGGACGATGTGCGGCGGAACTGGGCACTCGATCGCGAGTTCGGCCCGTCGATGCCGGCGGCTACACGCGAGCGTCTGTATGCTGGATGGAAGAAAGCGGTCGGCCGCTCGCTCGACTGGGAAGCTTAGAGAATCTCGTGATCTTGTGATGTGGTGATCTCGGGATCTGGATCTGTCGATTTGGAGATCGGCCGATCGATCTGATGATCTAAGAACCGGCGGCTGCGTTGCCGTACGAGCGACGATTGTGGGCACCAGTGATGGCTGCGCGACGGCGGTCGAACACCCGAGCGGGCGTGGAGGAGGAGATGAGATGGCTAGCCGCTTGCTCCTGACGCATGTACTCGCAGCCTGCGTCATTGGACTGCTCGTGAGCTGCACCTTTCACATCGTCTTGCTGGCACTGCTGTATCGCTCGCAATCGTCTCTCGCCATGGTGCCGGATTGGGCGCCGACCCTCTTGAGCGCCTTCGTTGGCCTGTCAGTTCCACTGTGGCAGTCCCGCGCGAATGGGATGATTATCAGCCTGATCGTCGTGCCCGCCGCAATGATGCTGTTGTCGGTGCTATCCGTCCTGGCGGGATGCCGTCTCTTGGGAGACTGCCTCTGGCAGGGATCCGAGTTCGGCTTGAGCCTGTCCCGTTTTCGTGGACACCTATTGTGGCGCAGAATGCGCCAAGGAGTTCACGATGGCTCAACGACGTCGGCCCACGTATGCGGCTGAGTTTCGAGTCGAGGCGGTCAAGCGGGTGCGCAGTTCGACGGAATCGGTCGCAGCAATCGCGCGTGATCTCGGAATCAGCGGTCGGCACGCTGCGACGCTGGCTCGACGGCCAGTCGGCCGCCGCCGGACGTGCCGCTGACTGAGAATGAAAGGTCCGAATTGAAGCGCCTGCGCAAAGAGAATCGCGAGCTGCGGATGGAGCGCGAGATCCTAAAAAAAGCGACGGCCTTCTTCGCCAAGCAGAGCGAGTGAGATTCGGGTTCATCGCTGCGGAGAAGGCCAGCTATCCCGTTCGCGTTCTTTGTCGCTGTCTCGGCGTCACCAGGAGCGGGTATTACGCATGGGTGCGGCGCCGGCCGTCGTCGCGAGCGCGTGCGCGACGTGCAACTGATGCACCGGCTGCGGCTCGTGCATGCGCTTCATCGCCGTACTTACGGTCGCCCCCGCCTCCATCGCGCCTTGCGCGACGAGGGCGTGCGGATTAGCCCGAAACGGGTCGCCCGTTTGATGCGCCAAGCGGGCTTGGTCGCGCAGGGGCCGCCGGCGTTTCGCGCCTGACCACGGACAGCACCCATGCCTGGCCCGTGGCCACGAATCGATTGGCGCGCCAATTCGCCGTCGGCCCGCCGCATCGCGTCTGGGCGGCGGACATCACGGCGTTGGGCACGCGGGCCGGGTGGTGCTACCTGGCCGTCGTCCTCGATCTCGGCTCACGCCGGATCGTCGGCTGGGCGATTCGCGACCTCTCTCGAGGCGGAACTGGTGCGCATGGCGTTGCATGTCGCGCTCGGCAGGCGACCAGCGCCGCCGTTGCACCATTCCGATCGGGGCAGTCAGTACGCGAGCCATGACTATCGCGCGCTCCTCGCTGAGCGCGGTATCGCTGTCAGCATGAGCCGCGTCGGCAACTGCTGGGACAACGCACCGGTCGAGAGCTTCTTCAGCTCGCTCAAAGCCGAACTCGTGTCCAGCGCGTCCTGGCGCACCGCTCATGACGCGGAGCGGGCGGTCGTCGATTACCTCCGCTTCTACAATCATCAACGTTTACACTCTGCGCTCGGCTATCGCAGCCCGGCCCAGTACGAAGCGTCGCTGGCAGCGGCTGTATGATTCGTCAACCGTGTCCACAGAAACGGGACGAAGGCCGGTCTGTTCCATTCGATAGATCAACAAATCGACCGATCTTGACGATCGATCGCCAGGTCACCACATCACGAGATCACCAGATTCAACAGACGATCCTTATTGGGGAAACAGTAACTCTCTGGCCCATTCGTTGCGTCCTGCCGCGTGATACACCAGCGCGCGGCTTAGCTCCGGCGCATACGCGGCGGACGGGATGAACTGGGTGTAGCCGAGGCCGCGCTCGTCGTCGACACACCACGCGCCCAGCTGGTGGGCGTCAGCATGAACGGTCTCGTTGGCGTTCAGCCGCTGAGCGATGGCGGCGTCGGCCTCGACCGGAATCAGCAAGCGCACCTGCAGGCCCGAGCCGAGCGCCGGGTGCACCACGCCGGCGTCCAGTTCCAGGCGCGCGGGCTGGCCGGCGGCGAACTCCAGGTCTGCGATCAGGCGCTCGGGCTCGTTCGCGGCCATCAGCCACGGGCGCGGTTCGACGTGCACCAGCTGCGCCAGTTCCTCGGTCGAGAACGGCGACGGATCCTGCCCGCGCTGCTGATACACCTCCACCACACCGAGCATCTCGTCCGGCTGCTCGCGCCGGCCGCGTGACGGATGTCCGGTGGCGTTGACCGTGGCGCCGAACGCCTTGGCCAGTTCGGCCGCTTCGGCGTGCGCGTCAGCTACCTGCAGGGCGGCGGCGTGCAAGGCGAGCGCGCGAGCCATCGGCCAGTTGTCGGCCGTCAGCGCCACGGACGCGTGCAACCGCACCGTGCGCGTGCCGGTGTCCGCGACATAGGCGCTGAGCGTCGCGAATCGATTGAGCGAGGCGAGGCGCTGCCAGGTGGCGTTGGTCGGCGTGACGTCCGACAGCAGGTCGGTCTCGATGTGCAGCGTGGTCACCTGGACACCGTGCAGATCGCGCGGCGGGCTCAGGTCGAGGCGCTGCGCAAGCGCGCCGGCCCACCACGTGAAGCCGCGGCCGCGTCCTTCGAACCAGTCGTTCTCGATCTGGAGGCGGTCGATGATGAAGTTCAGAAGTGCGGCTTCGTTCTCGGGATTCACGGGTCACGTCAAGCTTACATGGTACAGAGCGATCGCGAGCGCGGTGCCGACGTTCAGCGAATCCACGCGCCCGGACATCGGGATCGTCACGCACTCGTCCGCGGCGGCAAGCGCGATGTCCGACAACCCAGTGCCCTCCGCGCCGGCCAGCAGGGCAATGCGCGGATGGGTGGCGCTCAGCTGCGGCAGCGGTGTTGCTGTCGCCGCGGTGGAGAGTGCAATCACGCGGAACCCTGCGCGCTTCAGTTGGTCCAGCGCCTGCGGCCACGGTTCCGCATGCGCATAGGGCACATCGAGCGTGGCGCCAATCGAAGTGCGGATCGACTTGCGATAGAGCGGGTCGGCGCAAGCCGGCCCCAGGGCCACGAGGTCCGCGTTGAAGGCGGCGGCGCTCCGGAAGATGCCGCCGATGTTGTCGGGGTTGTTCACGCCCTCGAGCACGATCACCCGCGTCGCCGATCCGAGGTCCACCGCACCCAGCGCCGGCGTCACCGGCCGGCGCCCGAGCGCCAGGCATCCGCGATGGATGTTGAAGCCGACGAGCGCGTTCATCACCGGCTGCGGCGCGACGAAGACGGGGATCTGTGGATACGGCTCGAGGTGCGATTGCATGTGCTCGAGCGCGGACGGCGAGAGGAGGACCGAGTGGGCCGCGTTGAACCAGCGGCCAGGCCGTGACGAGGCGGCCAGCAACTGCGGCACCACAAGGCGACCCTCTGCGACGAACAGCCCCTCCGCCTCCAGCCGTCGCGGGTCCGCCACCCAGCGGTACGGTGCCACGCGCTCATCTTCCAGAGAGGGGATCGACGTCATAGGAAAGGGAATAGCGGCATCATCCCGCCAGGCGTGCTGAGGGTGAGTGGTCTACTGATCCTGCCACTCGGTGTTCTGCACGACCGGCATCTGCAAGGCGCGCTCGCGATCCAGATCGAGCGACCCGACATGCAGGGAGAGCGGCGACTGCACCCACTTGTAGATCGATTGCGTGAACAGCCGCGTGAAGCGGAGCGCCCAGTTTCGCAGGCGTTCGGCATCGTGTTCGGGAAACAGGCTGCCTAGCGCCACCGCCATCTCGTCCGAGGACATCTTCTCGCCGGCGTAGAGCTGGAGGCAGGCGTCGAGCACCGGGAACGGCATCAGCTCGCGTTCGGCTTCCTGCGCATCGGCCAGTTCCGGACCTGGTTCTGTCGCCAGCGTCGCAGCGATGCCGCCGAACTTGAAGCGGGTCTGCAGCCGCTCCAGCAGGGCGACGACGACGGTCTTCGGCACGTTGGCGATCACCGAGAGCGCGCCTTCGAGGTCGCCGCCCATGGTGGTGTAGCCGACGGCCTTCTCGCTCATGTCGCCGGTCTGCAGGAACAGCGCGCCGGAGCTGTTCGCCCAGTTCCACATCCGCTGCCCGCGCAGGCGAGCCTGGATGTTCTGGCGCGTCAGCTCGGTGGGCGGCTGCCCCTCGAGCATGCGGGTCACCACCTCCACCTCGCGATCGGTGGCCTCGTCGATCGGCACCACCTGCAGCGTCACCGACAACTCGCGGGCGAGGAGCTCCGCGGCCTCGCGCGTCGGGTCCTGCGAGTGGCGGCTGGGCATGTAGAAGGCGTCGATGCGCACCGGCCTCGAGGTCATCAACTGCGCGGCACGCCACGCGACGAGGAGCGTGAGCATGGAATCGCGTCCGCCTGAGAGGGCGATACCCAACGAACGGAACGCGCCGGTCTTCTCGTAGTAGCTCTTGATGCCGAGCGCCAGCGCCTCGAACAGATCGTCGAGCGCGCGATCGCGGGGGTCCGCGTCCGGCACGCCGTTGGCCGGAAGGAAGAAGCTTCCACCGTCGGGAGCAGGGTAGTCCAGCTTCGTTCGGTCGCCCGTCGAGGCGGTGCTGGTGATGACCGGCACGCGGCCATTGGCCAGCAGGAACTCGTCGCCATCGACGCGCCAGGTCGTGTTCTCGACGCGAAGACGCCGCGTGCAATCGAGATCCACCACCGTGGACCACCAGCCCTCGGCGAACCGCGGCGCATCCAGCACCCGGCGGCCGTTCTGGAACACGAACCCGCCGCCGTCATAGACCAGGCCGTCCTGGCCACCCACGGCGTTCGCGTAGAGAAGAACGGACTGGCAATCGCCCGAACGCGTCGCCAGCATCTCGCGCCGGGTGGAGTCGATCCCCATCCGATAGGGAGAGGCCGAGACGTTGACCACCACCTCCGCGCCGGAGAACGAGCGCCGGCGCATCGGGCCGTCGGGCGACCACGCGTCCTCGCACACCTCCGCGGCCACCGTGCCGAAGTCGAAGCCGAAGACGAAGTCGCCGAGCGGGATGCCGTCGGCGTCGAGCGCCAGGCCGCGGCCGCCGCGCGAGAAGGTCCGGCCCTCGTAGAAGACGTTATAGGTGGGGAGCTTTTCCTTCGGCACCAGGCCGAGCACCTGGCCGCGGTGCACCACCGCGGCGCAGTTGAACAGCCGGCTGCCGACCGCGACCGCCACGCCCAGGACGAAGACCGTGGCGAGATCCGCCGTTTCGGCGGCAAACGCGTCGAGCGAACGTCGCTGCCCGTCGAGGAAGCCGCGCCACTGCACGAGATCCTCCGGCGGATAGCCGCCGATGACCTGTTCGGGGAAGGCGGCGAGCGTGACCTGCTCCCGGGCCATGGCCCGCGCCAACTCGACGACACGTGTACGGTTGGCGTGGACGGCGCCGACGGTGGGGCTGACGCACGCGACCGCGAACCTGGCAAGCCGCATCACCTCAAGGGTACATCACGCCGCTTGCACAAGCGTGCAGCGGCCGTGCCCTGGCTGGGCGCGTGCGCTTCCGAGCGGCGCAGGACCCCGCGCTGCTGCGGCAGCCGTGGATCTGGTGCGGGGGCGAGTCTCCGCCCTTACGGGCGCGGCGGTGTGGATGGTGCGGCCGGCGTGACACGGCCGCGGCCCTCGCCCAGCAGGATCGACGGCTTCGGCCGCCGGCTGCGGGTGAGGCCGAACTTCACCACGGCGCGCTGATCGATGTGGGTCATCGCTTCGTCCACCGAGTCGGTGACCAGCATCAGGTCCAGGTCGTGCGCCGAAATCGTCCCCGCCTCGATCATGCGCTGGCACATGTCGAGGAACGGCTTCCAGTAGTCCACGCCCATCAGCACCACCGGGAACTGATCGATCTTCGACGTCTGGATCAGCGTCAGCGCTTCGGTGAGCTCGTCGAGCGTGCCGAATCCACCGGGCAGCACGACGAAGGCGTAGGAGTACTTCAGCAGCAGCACCTTGCGGACGAAGAAGTAGTGGCACACCACCCACTTGTCCAGGTAGCGGTTGGGGAACTGCTCGAAGGGGAGCTCGATGTTGCAGCCCACCGAGCCACCGCCGGCCTCCCGGGCGCCGCGATTCGCCGCTTCCATCACGCCGGGGCCGCCGCCGGTCATCACCGTGAAGCCGAGGCGCACCAGCCCGCCGCCCACGCGCCGGGCGAGGTCGTAATACAGGTGGTCCTCCGTGAAGCGCGCCGATCCGAACACCGTGACGCAGGGACCGACGAAGTGCAGCGTGCGGAACCCGCGCAGGAAATCGCGCCCCGCGCGCAGCAGCATGAGAAGCTCGCGGGTCCGGGACTGGGGGCCTTCCAGGAACACCGCGTCTTCCTGACCGGCAGGGGCGGGGGAGGGCGCCGGGCCTGGCGTCTTATCGGGTGGGTTCTTCGTGCTCAAGGGACAAGGGTGTGAACGTTGAAGCGTCAGCGCCGGACGAGCGGTGACGCCCGGGCCGTTGGTGTAGAGTTTACTCCCATGTTCCGACGTTCGTCCTTCGCGTTGCTCGTCATGTTGCTGGTGCTCGTGCTGAGGGCCGGACCGGCGTTTGCGCAGTCCGCCAATACGCCCAGTGGCACCGTGGTCGATGTCTCGGGTCTGGCGGTTGCCGGCGCCCAGGTGATCGCGCGCACGGCGGACGGCCGCGCCACGACCATCACCGCGGGCGCCGACGGCACGTTCCCGATCGACACCGGCATCGTCAGCCTGCGCGTCACCGCGCCGGGCTTCGCGCCGACCGAGGTCGCGTCCGTCGAGCCCGGCATCAAGGTCGTGCTGCGACCGGCCAGCTTCTCCGATTCGGTGGTGGTCACCGCGACGCGCGGCGCGGAACGCCTGCCGAGCGCCGCGAGCTCGACCGTCATCACCTCCGCGGAGCTCGCCAATTCCGCGGCCGGCGCGCTCGACGACGTGCTGCGCTCGACGCCGGGCTTCAATCTGTTCCGCCGCAACTCGTCGCGCGTCGCCAATCCCACCACCCAGGGCGTCACGCTGCGCGGCGTGTCGGGCTCGGGCGCCAGCCGCACGCTGGTGCTGTCCGACGGCGTGCCGCTGAACGACCCGTTCGGCAGCTGGGTCTACTGGAATCGCATTCCGCAGGCGGCGGTCGATCGCGTCGAGGTCGTGCGCGGCGCGACCGGCGATCTCTATGGCTCCGACGCGTTGGGCGGTGTCATCCAGGTCCTGACGTTCTCGCCCGACCGCACCCGTGCTCGCGCCGCCATCGAAGGCGGATCGTTCGACACGTTCCGCGGCTCGCTGTTCGGTGGCGTGGAGAAGAATGGCTGGGCCGCGTCGGGGGCCTTCGAAGGCACGACGACGGATGGCGCCTACACCGTGGCGCCCGAAGCGCGCGGCCCGATCGACACGCGCGCCGACAGCGACTACCAGACCGGCTTCGTCAACGCCGGCAAGCAGGCCGGAACGTGGCACGCCTGGCTGAAGGGCGCGCTCTACAACGAGGAACGCGGCAACGGCACGCCGCAGCAGGTCAACACCACCGACTGGCAGCAGATCTCGGGCACCACCGGCGGCAACTTCGCCGGCGGTATCTGGCAGGCGCAAGCCGCCGGCAGCAGCCAGGACTACTACCAGACGTTCACGGCCGTCAGCGCCGACCGCACGACCGAGCGCCTGACCACCGAGCAGACGACGGACACCAGCTTCGGCACCGTCGGCGGGCAGTGGACCCGTCCGATCGGGCGCGTGACGCTGATTGCCGGCGGCGACTTCCAGCGCACCGAGTCCACGGTCGAGGAGCTCCGCTACTCGGTCACGAACGTGCAGACCGGGCCGTTCTTCGCCGGCGGGACCGAGCACACCACCGGGCTGTTCTCGCGCGCCAGCATTCCCGTCGCCGACAACCTGACCTTCGACCTCGGCGGGCGCGTCGATTGGTGGACCTCCGAGCCCACCGACACCACGCTGCCGGATCAGTCGGTCACGTTCTTCAGCCCGCGCGCCGCGGTGGCCTGGAAGCTGGGCACCTACGCGCTGCAGGGCGCGGTGTATCACGCCAACCGGCCGCCGTCGCTGAACGAACTGCACCGCGGCTTCCGCGTCGGCAACGTGGTGACCAACCCCAACCCGCTGCTCGAACCCGAAACGCTCACCGGCGTCGAAGGCGGCGTGCTGGCGTCGTGGGACAAGGTCTCCGCGCGCGTGACCACGTTCTTCAACACGCTCGACGGCGCCATCGCCAACATCACGCTGTCGAGCACGCCGACGCAGATCACGCGTGAGCGCCGCAACTCGGACGAGATCCGCGCCACCGGCGTGGAGATGGAGATGGATGCGCGGCTCACGCCCACGCTCGGCCTCAACGGTCAGCTGGTCTACACCTCGAGCCACTTCCGCGGCTCGGTGGCGACGCCCGCGATCGAAGGCAATCAGGTGCCGCAGGTGCCGGAGTGGCAGGGCGGTTTCGGCCTGACGTGGACCGAGCCCCGCATCGCCACCTTCGCCACCCAGGTGCGCTTCAGCGGCGAGCAGTTCGACGACGACCTGAACGTGTTCGTGCTGGGCGCCTACGGCGTGATGGACGTGCAGGTGAGCCGGGCGATCACGCACGGCCTGGTCGGCTTCATCTCCGGCGAGAACATCTTCGACGAGGTGTACGACGCCGGCCGCACGCCGATCCGGCTGGTGGGATGGCCGCGCTCGTTCCGCGTCGGCCTGCGCGTGGCGCTCCGCTGACCGCGGCGCCTCGCACCGAGGCTGAGGGCGGACCCATGATCGACCCCACGCACGGAGTCGTGCTCTTCGACGGCACCTGCGGGTTCTGCGAGGGGTCGGTCCGGTTCATCGCGCGGCGGGACCGCGACGCCTACTTCCGTTTCGCCCCGTCGCAGTGGCCGCAAGCGCAGGAAGCGCTCGCGAAGCGAGGGCTCACGCGCGAGGCGGCGCGCAGCCTGGTCCTGATCGAAGGCGATCAGGTCTACCTCCGGTCCACCGCATCCTTGAAGATCGCCGCCCGGCTGCCGTGGCCCTGGAAGGCCGCGCAAGTGCTTCTCTGGGTGCCCTTGCCGATCCGCGACTTCGGCTACCGCATCGTCGCCGCCCTGCGGCACCGCCTGGCGGGGCAGTCCAACGCCTGCGAACTGCCGCCGCCGGAAATTCGCGACCGGCTGCTGCGCTAGCCGCGCTCGCCTCCTTCAGCAGCGGCGCGAACGAATCGCGCAGCTTGGCCATCTTCGGCACGGTGCTGAACAGGATGTACGGCTGGCCCGGATTCCTGGCCGCGTAGTTCTGGTGGTACCCCTCAGCCTCGTAGAACGCCTCGAGCGGCTCCAGCGTGGTGACGATCGGCGACTCGAACGCGTGCGCGCGGTTGAGCTGAGCGATATACGCCTCGGCCACGCGCCGCTGCTCTGGCGTCCGGTAGAAGATGGCCGAGCGATACTGGCGGCCCATGTCGTGACCCTGCCGGTTCAGCTGGGTGGGGTCGTGAGCGACATCGAAAAACACCTGCAGGATGCGCCCGAGCGTGATCCGCGCCGGGTCGTAGGCGACCTCGATCACCTCGGCATGGTCGGTCGAGCCACTGCACACGGCCTGGTAATTGGCCGTCGCGGCGGTCCCGCCGGCATAGCCCGAGCGCACGCTCAGGACACCGTCGAGCGACAGGAACACGGCTTCGGTACACCAGAAGCAGCCACCTCCAAGCACGATGGAAGCGGGCGCGGGGTCGGTGGCGGGAGTCAGGTCGAGCTCGGGGAACGGAAGAGAGGCCATGCTTCATTAGAGACCGATTGGGGACCGCTGGTTCCGCGTATCATGATCGGCGGAGGGTTCGACCGATGCGGAAAGCTTGTTGGTTGTTGATGGCGATGGTGAGCGTGGCCCCGGCGGCTGCGCAGGACGTGCCGAAAGACTCGCAGATTGCACAGGCTGTGATGGCGGCTCCCGAAGATCGTCGGGCCGGCGCGGCCGTGCTGGGCTTTGTCGGCGGCAGCATCGTCCCTCTCCGTCCCGGAACGAACGACCTCGTCTGCCTGGCCGACAACCCGGCGGCCGAGGGCTTCAGCGTGGCCTGCTACCACAAGGATCTGGACCCGTTCATGGCGCGCGGGCGCGAGATGACCGCGAAAGGGATCACCGACGACAAGGTCCGTGACCAGACCCGCAACGACGAGATCAAGGCCGGCAAGCTGACGATGCCGAAGGAGCCGCGGACGCTCTACGTGATGACCGGCAAGTCGGTGGACGCCACCGGCAAGGTCGAGGGCGCTTCCACCCGCTGGGTGATCTACGTCCCGTTCGCGACTGGGGAGACCACCGGCCTGGCGACCAGGCCTGGCGGCCCGGGCGCCCCATGGTTGATGGACCCCGGCACCGGTGGGGCCCACATCATGATCAGCCCGCCGCCTCGTCAGTAAGGGGTGAGGCTCCTCAAGCATTCCGACCGCGAGCCGTCTCGACCGTAGGGTTGGCCGCGCCGCGTTTCGATCGCCCCCGACCGGCTCAGCCGCTCAAGCGGTTTCCGGCCGGGGGCAAGTCGCCCAAGTGCCGCTCCGGCAATGACATCGGGTGACAAGTCAAGACAACAATCTATCGACACCCTAGCCGAATACGTCCCATAATGAGGGCCTCTGGGACGGTGTGTGCTGTCAGCACCACCAGTCTCGGACGGGGAGTAGAGCAGCATGAGAAAGGTTCTGTTGGCGGGTCTGGCCACTGCAGTCTGCGGTGCCGCTCTCGTCGCCCAAGGCACGCCGGTTCGCCCTGCGGCGGCGCCGGGTCCATCGTCCGCTCCAGCACGTGCGCAGACCGCCCCTGTGGCGGCCACTCGCCCCGCTGCTCCGAAGCCGGCGACGTCGCACCCGGTTGTGGCGCCCACGGGCATGACGGCTGCCGAGCAGACGGCGCTGATCGGGCAGGACCTGCGCGACGTGCCACAGCGAGCGCGGCAAGGCCGGCGGCATTTCCCTGGCCGGCTACGACGCCGGCAAGCCCGAGTCGAACATCGACGTCTCCGAGAAGATGATCCGCAAGCTGCGTGCGGGCATGATGCCGCCCGCGGGCGCCAAGCGGCCCGACGCCGCGGTGCTCGACAAGCTCGCGACCTCGCTCGAGACGCGGATCGATACGCTGGCCGCGCTCAACCCGAATCCCGGCCGTCGTCCGTTCCAGCGCCTGAACCGCGCGGAGTACGCCGCGGCGGTGAAGGACCTGCTCGACCTCGATGTCGACATCGCAGCCTACCTGCCGCCCGACACGATCAGCGCCGGCTTCGACAACGTTGCGGACGTGCAGACGTTCTCGCCGACGTTGATGGACGGCTACCTGCGCGCGGCCAGCCAGATCAGCCGCCTCGCGGCCGGCGACCGCAACGCCAGCGCGACGTCGGTCACCTACAAGATCGGCCGCACCGCCTCGCAGATGCGCCAGGTCGAGGGCGCTCCCATCGGCACGCGCGGCGGCATCTCGGTGGTGCACACGTTCCCGGCCGACGGCGATTACTCGTTCAAGATGATGCTGCACAACGAGCCGCTCGGCGGGCTCGTCGGCCGCACCTCGATGACGGTGCTGAACCTCACCGAGCAGGTGGAAGTCTCGATCAACGGCGAGCGCGTGGCGCTGCTGCCGCTCAACACGCGGATGAGCGAGACCGACACCAGCAACCCGCTGGAGATCACCACGCCGGCCATTCACGTGAAGGCGGGCCCGCAGCGCGTGTCGGCGGCGTTCATCCAGAACATCGAAGGCCCGATCGACGATCTGCTCACGCCGCTCGAGAACACGCTGGCGGACGTCAGCATCAGCTTCGGCGTCACCATGCTGCCGCACCTCCGCGACTTCCGCGTGGTGGGGCCGACCAAGGTGACCGGCGTCTCCGACACCCCGAGCCGCGCGCGCATCTTCACCTGCCGGCCGACGTCGGCCGCCGAGGAAGAAACCTGCGCGTTGTCGATCGTCAAGCGTCTCACCGGGCAGGCCTACCGTGGCGAACCCACGGCCGAGGACCTGCAGGACGCGATGAAGTTCTACGAGCAGGGGCGTGAGAAGGGCGGCTTCGAGGGCGGCGTCCGCATGGCGCTGCAGTCGATCCTCATGAGCCCGCGCTTCCTGTTCCGCGTCGAGACGATGCCGGCGGCCAGCGACGACCCGGGCCTACCGCGTGTCGGACACCGACGTGGCCTCGCGGCTGTCGTTCTTCCTGTGGGGCACGGTGCCGGATGCCGAACTGCTGCGCGCCGCCAGCACCGGCGGCCTGCGCACGCAGATCGGTTTCGAGAAGCAGGTCAAGCGCATGCTCGCCGACGCGCGCTCGCGCGCGCTGGCCGACCGGTTCGCCTCGCAGTGGCTCCGCCTCCAGGACCTCGAGAAGATCATCCCCGACTACCTGACGTTCCCGCAGTACGACGAGACGCTGGGCGCGGCGATGGGTGAGGAGACGAAGCTGTTCTTCGACAGCATCGTGCGCGAGGATCGCAGCGTCCTCGATCTGCTGACCGCCGACTACTCGTTCGTCAACGAGCGGCTGGCCAAGCACTACGGGCTGGCGAACGTCTCCGGCAACACCTTCCAGCGCGTCCAGGTGCCCGAGTATCGGCATGGCCTGCTGGGGCAGGGCAGCATCCTGACGCTGACCTCGGTGGCCGATCGCACCTCACCGGTGCAGCGCGGCAAGTGGGTGATGGAAGTGCTGCTCGGCTCGCCGCCCCCGGCGCCGCCGCCCAACGTGCCCTCGCTCGACGACTCGGTGAAGGCGAATGCCGGCGGCAAGATGCTCTCGACGCGCGAGCGCATGGAGCAGCACCGCAACAACCCGTCGTGCAACTCGTGCCACCGCGTGATCGATCCGCTTGGGGCTGGCGCTCGACAACTTCGACGCGACCGGCGCGTGGCGCATCAAGGACAACGAAGTCCCGGTGGACTCGGTCGGCGAGCTCTACGACGGCACCAGGATGGAAGGCCCCGCGGGGCTGCGGAACGCGATCATCAAGCACCAGGACGTGTTCCTCCTCAGCTTCACCGAGAAGATGTTGACCTACGCGCTGGGCCGCCGGGTCGAGCACTCGGACATGCCGATGGTGCGCTCGATCGTCCGCGACGCGGCGAAGAAGAATCTGAAGATGTCGGCGTTCGTGCTGAGCATCGCCAACAGCCAGGCATTCCGGATGGCGGCGCCCGACGCGCCAGCCCCGAAGAATGCCAACGATATGGACAAGGCCGTCCGCTAGCCCGTTTCCAGGAGACGCGATGATCATCACGAAGAAGCACCTTTCAAGACGGACGATGCTGCGGGGGATGGGCGTCACGATGGCGCTGCCGTTCCTCGAGGCGATGGTGCCCGCGAGAACGACGCTGGCGCAGGCACTGCCCAAGCGGGTGCGATTCGCCGCCATTGAAATCGTGCACGGCGCGGCCGGCAGCACCGGGTTCGGCGCCAAGAAGTTCATGTGGGCGCCCGAGAAGACGGGCCGCGACTTCGACCTGTCCACGAGCAGCCTCAGCCCGATGGAGCCGTTCCGCGACTACCTGACCATCGTCAGCAACACCGACGTGCGGAACGCCGAGGCCTTCACCGCGCCGGAAATCGGCGGCGACCACTTCCGGTCGAGCGCCGTGTTCCTCACGCAGTGCCATCCGAAGCAGACGCAGGGCTCGGACGTCTACGTCGGCACCTCGCTCGACCAGCTGTTCGCGCAGCGCTACGGACAGGAAACCGCCATCCCGTCGATGCAGCTGTGCATCGAGAACGTGGACCAGGCCGGCGGCTGCTCCTACGGATACTCGTGCGTTTACACCGACTCGATCAGCTGGGCCTCGCCGACCGACCCGCTGCCGATGATGCGCGACCCGCGCGTCGTCTTCGACCAGTTGTTCGGCGTGGGGGCCACCCCGGGGAACGCCGCGAGCGCCGCGTCGAGGACAAGAGCATCCTCGACTGGCTGGGGACTGCGGTCGCCCGTCTGAACAAGGACCTCGGCGCCTCCGACCGTGCGCGCCTGGCCGACTACCTCGACGACGTCCGCGAGATCGAACGCCGCATCGAACGGGTGGAAGCCTCGAACCGCACCGGTGAGCCGCGCGAGCTGCCGGGTGCGCCGATCGGCGTGCCGGACTCGTTCGAAGAGCACGTCAAGCTGATGTTCGACCTGCAGGCGATCGCCTTCGCGTCCGACACCACGCGCGTCTTCTCATTCAAGCTGGGTCGCGACGCCTCCAACCGCGTCTACCCGGAGAGCGGCTACAAGGCCGCCTTCCACTCGGCGTCGCATCACCAGGACCGCGACGATCGCATCACCGAGTACGCGAAGATCAACAAGTACCACGTGAGCATGCTGCCGTACTTCCTGGAGAAGCTGAAGAACACCCAGGACGGCGAGACCAACCTGCTCGAGAACACGGTGCTCCTCTACGGATCGCCGATGGGCAACTCGAACGTGCATAACCACAAGCGCTGCCCGCTGATCCTCGCCGGCCACGGCGGCGGCGCCCTCAAGGGCGGCCTGCACGTGAAGGCCGCCGACGGCACGCCGATGGCCAACGCCATGCTGACGGTCGCGCATGCGATCGGCCTGGACGGCATGAAGACGATGGGCGACAGCACCGCGGCGATGGATCTGAACAGCGCCACGGAGACCACGGTGGCGGCACAGGCGTGAGGAGACAGCAGATGGTGCGCACACGGCTGGTGACGGGCACGCTGGCGAGCTTCGCGGGCGCGCTGTGCCTCTCCGGAATCATGCAGGCGGCTGGCCCGGTGGCGGACGCCGGGCAGACGCAGACGCGCGCCGAGGCGGCGCGGGGCACGGTCGCGGATGCCGCGCAGCGCGGCGATCGCGAGGCCGTGAAGGCGATGCTGAAGGACGCGATCGACGTCAACGCGGCGCAGGGCGACGGCATGACCGCGCTGCACTGGGCGGCGATGAACGGCGACGCCGAGATGGCGCAGATGCTGGTGTACGCGGGCGCCAACGTGAAGGCGACCACGCGCATCGGCGCGTATACGCCGCTGTTCCTGGCGGCGCGCCAGGGCAAGGCGGGCGCGATTCCCGTGCTGGTGAAGGCGGGCGCGGATCCGAAGCAGACCACCGCCACCGGCACGACGCCGCTGATGGTGGCGGCGGCGTCCGGCAGCACCGAGACCGTGATCGCGTTGCTCGACGCGGGCGTGGACGCCAACGGCGTCGAGTCCGTGCGCGGGCTGAACGCGCTGATGTTCGCAGCCTCGGCCAACCGCGCCGACGTCATCAAGCTCCTGGCCAGCCGTGGCGCCGACGTGAAGGCCGCCACCAAGGTCGTCGATCTCAGCGCGCTCACACGCGGCGGCGGCCTGGGTTTCAACGGCGGCAACCCGCCGGTGCCGGGTCAACCCCCGCGTGAAGGGCAGCAGGCCGGTCCCGGCGCTCCGGCCGGTGCGCCTGCTGGTGCTCGGCCTCCCGGCGCGCCTGGCGCACCCGCGGCGGCTCCGGCTGCAGCCGCGGCGCCCGCAGGCCCCGGTGGCGGCAACGCCGCCGCTCGTCGTCCGCCCCAGGTGCCTGGCGTGGATCGGCAGTTCCAGCTGAACGAACTGGTGGCGGGGCAGGGCGGATTCACGCCGTTGCTGTTCGCCGTGCGCGACGGTTTCGTGGAATCCGCTACTGCACTCCTCGACGCAGGCGCCGACGTGAACCAGGTCGCCGAGAGCGACAAGAACAGCCCGCTCCTCACCGCGCTGGTCAACGGCCACTTCGACCTCGCCAGGCTGCTCATCGAGCGCGGCGCCGACGTGAACTGGGCGGCCGACAACGGCGTGACGCCCCTCTATGCCGCGCTGAACGTGCAGTGGGCGCCGAAGGCGCTCTACCCGCAGCCGCAGGCATACCGTCAGCAGAAGCTGAGTTACCTCGACTTCATGAAGGTGCTGCTCGACAAGGGCGCCGACGTCAACGCCCGCCTGCGCAAGAAGGTGTGGTACTCCGGTTACAGCTTCGACCTGTCCGGCGTGGACGAGATCGGCGCCACCGCGTTCTGGCGGGCCGCTTACGCCAGCGACGTCGATGCGATGAAGCTGCTGGCGTCCTACGGCGCCGACCCCAACATCCCGACCATGAAGCCGGCGGGGCGGCCGCGTCTCGGCGACGGCGAACAGCGCGAATCGAAGGAAGTGTCGCCGCTGCCGCCGGTGCCGCTCGGCGGTCCGTCGGTGACGCCGTTGCAGGCCTCCTCCGGCGTCGGATACGGCGAGGGCTTCGCCGCCAACTCGCACCGCTTCGCGCCCACCGGGATGCTCGCGGCGGTGCAGTATCTGGTCGAAGTGCAGGGCGCCGACGTCAACGCCGTCGATCACGAAGGCATGACCGCGCTGCACCACGCCGCCTCGCGCGGCGACAACGAGATGATCAAGTACCTCGTCTCGAAGGGCGCCAACGTCAAGGCCATCGACCGCGAAGGCCGCACCACCGTGGACATGGCCAACGGCCCGGTCCAGCGCACGCAGCCCTACCCCGAGACGATCAAGCTGCTCGAGTCACTCGGCGCGGTGAACAACCACAAGTGCGTGTCCTGCTAGTCACGGCCGGGCACGGCCGGTAATTCTCTCGACGAAGCGCCCCGGTTAACCCCGGGGCGCTTTTCGTTTCTGCGGTGACGTCGGCGCGGGAGGGGAGTCCGCCGTGCCCGCTGTCAGCGATCGCCCGGGAATCCGCCATGGCTGCTCGTCCGTTCGACGGATCCCCGGCACCTCTCGCGGAATCCTGCGTATTAACGCCTTGAACACCCGTTCAACCGTGGTACGCGGTATGCAGCATTGCCCTTCGAACTGGAGGTTTCGATGGGTCACCCACTCACCATCTGGGAGCACGCGAGATTACAGGGGCACTCGCGCCGCGATTTCTGAAGTTCTGCGCCTGGCTCACCGCCGCCGCCGGCCTCGACTCGTCGGCGATGGGCGATGTGGTCCACGCCCTCGAAACCAAACCACGGCTCCCCGTGCTCTGGTTCCACTTCCAGGAATGCACCTGCTGCAGCGAGTCCTTCATCCGCTCCTCGCATCCCATTGTTTCCGACATCATCCTCGACAAGCTCTCCCTCGACTACACCCAGACCCTCCAGGCGGCGGCGGGAGCGCAGGCCGAGAAGTGCGCCCGGGACATCATGGACAAGCGGAAGGGCGAGTACCTGATGCTCTGCGAAGGGTCGGTGCCTCTCGGGGCGGACGGCGTCTACTGCGTCGTCGCCGGGCGAACGGCCATCGACGTCGTGAACGAGGCCGCCGCCGGCGCGAAGGCGATTGTGGCCTGGGGCAGCTGCGCCTCGGGCGGGTGATCCAGGCCGCCAGCCCGAATCCGACCGGGGCCACGCGCGACCTGACACGCGGTGGCCTGGCCAGCGCCCTGGTGGAGATTGCCGAAGCGTCGCGGCTGCATCTAGGGATCGAGGACGCGGCGTCGCCGTCCGCGAGGACGTGCAGGGCGCGTGCGAGATTCTCGGATTCGACCCGCTCTACGTCGCCAACGAGGGGCGGTTCATCGCCTTCATTCCTGAAGACGCGGTGGACCAGGCGCTTGCCGTGCTGGGCAAACACGAGGTCTCCCGGGACAGCGTGCGCATCGGACGGGTGACCGAGTCGCCGGCGGGGCTGGTCACGCTCCGCAGCCGCATCGGCGCGACGCGGATCGTGGACCGCCTATCCGGCGAACAGCTGCCGAGGATTTGCTGACTGAGATGGCAGGGTTCGTCACCGGTCCTGTCATTTAGTGTCACCTTAAAGCGGCCCATCTGTCGTTTTCCTGCGCGTAATTGCACATCAGGGCATACTCATCCATTGGCGCGCTTCTTGATATAGACCTGTGCGAACGGAACAGGGTTCAGGAGGCCCTGCGCACATGGCGCGTCGCAACGAATCTGGCTTTACGCTCATCGAACTGCTCATCGTCGTGGCAATCCTCGGGATCATCGCGGCAATCGCCGTCCCTGGGCTCCTGGCGGCTCGGCGGTCCGGGAACCAGGCGTCGGCCATTGCGTCGCTGCGCGCGATTGCCAGCAGTCAGCAGGCGTATTCGACCACCTGCGCTTCGGGCGCATACGCCACTTCGTTGACGGACCTGGCGCAACCGCCGACCGCTGGCGGGCCGCCGTTCATCAGCCCGGATCTGGGCGCCGCTGTGTCGGTCACGAAGAGCGGATACGTCGTGACCATGGATGGCGGGACTGACGGCGTCACGTGGCCCATCGACGCCTGCAACGGCGTGGTCGGGAACCGACCTGTCGAGCACGTTCTACGCCACGGCGGCGCCGAGCTGCCGTCGGATCGACCGGAACGATGTACTACTGGGTGGGCGTCTCCGGGACGATCTTCGCCGACACCGCGGGCGATTTCCGACACCAACGGGCTGTCGCAGGCTCCGGGCGGCAGTCCGATTCAGTAGGCTCAGCGCAGGCGTTCGAGTCGCACCGCGTCGATGCCGACCATGAACGCCGGGACGGCGTCGGGATGGGTGCCGACGATGGTGAAGCGCAGGCGGTGCGGACCCGCGGCGAGTTCGTGCTCTCCCATACCGAGGGGATCCGCCGCCAGCACCACCGGGGCGTAGAGGCTCACCCGATCGAGCGCCGCGCCGCGATCGTCGAGCCGGACGGAGATGATGCCGTAGTCCGGAGCGCGGGTGAAACGGATGGACAGGCGATAGACGCCGTCCGCCGGCACGGTGAAGGGGAGAGTGAGCGAGGCGCCAGGCCGTGCCTCGCGCCACCACAACTGCTGACCATTGCGCCACGCGCCGGTGGTGAAGCCCTCCATCGCCTGACGTTCGACGACCCCGGCGGTGACGTCGGTGGCCAGATCTTCCGCCTCCATCCACACATCACGGACCGTGTCGGTCGTTGCCGCGGCCGTCGGCAAGTCCGACGTCGGCGCGGCGTCGAGCCTCTCCCATAGACCGGCGGTCACCAGTTCGTCCATGGTGAACGTGCCCTTGAACATCGCGAACACCGCGCTCTGCTCGGGCGCGATGCCCTGCTGTCGATCCAGCGCGTGCGCCCGGCGGACGATGGCCGGCAGGCGCTGCACGCCGATCGTCAGGGCCTGGCGGCCGATGTTGCGCCCGGGGTCGGTGGCGAGGGGTCCGAGCCAGCGGTCGTAGGTGGCCGCCTCGATCAGCAGGTCGGCGGGGTCTGCGCCTTCCACCATCGGTGAATACGGGTCGTCGCCGTGCGAGAGCGCCAGGTCCTCGCTGAGGAACAGCATCGTCGCGTGCGTGAACGTGTCGTTGCTGACGGAGCGCGGGCGAGTCGGGATGTTGGCCGCGCGCAACACGCTCAGCAGCAGGCCGACGGTGCCGTGGCACCCGGCGGTGTAGTGCCGTACCTGATCGAAGCCCGGTACCGACCGGAACGCCGTGCCGGAGTAGCGCGTTCCCGCCAGCGCCCGCGTCACCGGCATGTCGCCTTCATATCCCCAGTGCTGCGCGAAGTTCTCGCGCGAGACCGGCCCGGCAAAGTGGGTGAGGCCGCGCGTCCAGGCGACGACCGCGGTCACGGTGTCCAGTCGAGTCGGCTTCAGCAGGCGCTGCTCCTGCAGGAACGTCCACGCGGTGACCGGCGACGCCGGCACCGCCCATCCGTGATCGAACTCCGAGACCTCGTAGGCCTGCTGGTCCTGGTTCCACCAGAACATCGATGCGCTGGACAGCAGCGCGTCGAGCTCGTCACCGTTCAAATCGTCCAGCGTCCACGGCACGCGCTTCTCGATCTCGATGAGCAGCGAGTGCGCCGTGGCCGTCAGGTACATCTCGCGAGCGACGTCGGCGCGAAACGCGGTGTGAATGGCGCTCGGGTCGTCGCCGGCGCGCACCTGCCAGGCGTTCGGTGGCGGATCGGGCACCGGCCCTGGCCGGCCCGCGGCGAGTTCGTCGTAGATGGCCCACAGCCGCTGCCGCATCCCGCGCGGCCACGCCGAATACGGCGCCGGTTGGCCGGCTTCGTTCCACGTCATGTGGAAGGCCAGTGCGGGCCGTGCCCGCAGCCAGGTGTCGAGAGGATGCGCACCGGCGTTCGGGCGTTCTGGAAACGTAACGCGGATGCGGCCTGCGGCGGTGCTCGCTCGTAGGGTCGACGTGAGCGTGATGGCCCATTCCTCGCCGCTCATCAGGTGTTCGCGCGTGGCCGGTACGCTGAACGCAATGCGCCCGTCGCCTTGTGCTGAGTGCACCGGCGTAGTGCCCGCGTACAGGGTGACGTTGAGTACCTCGCCGGCCACGTCGCTCTCCACCTGCACATCGATCGTGCCGGGGCCTCCCACCGCGAAGCAGAGTTCCTGCCGCGCAGCGTGGCCCGTGCCCAGCCGAAATGCGGCCGTCGCGGATTGGGCGGCGACCGGGACACTCCACAGCGCGCCGGTCAGCAGGCAGATGGCGACCAGCACGGCGTGGCCGGTGGGGAACGGCGTAGACTTCACGAAGGGGGCTCCTGGGATGTCAGTCGGGAAAGCATACCGGATGAGGCCTGGGGCTATTCGCAGGTACTGTTTCGTTACGCGATGACGATGAGCGAACATCCGGCCCAGCCCGACCTCGACGGCGAACCGCGCGACCGCGTTGACGACGGCGCCCCCGGGCAGCTCGTACGACACTCGATCGGTCAGCCGCGTCCGATCGCCAAGCGCCTGGAACTCGTGACGATGGACCCAGCTCCGGAAGGGCCCGCGAATCTGCTCGTCCACGAACAGTTGCTGCCACTCGGTACTCGGTATGGCGGGCCAGCCAGTGGATAATACCGGCGACCCGGAGTTCCACTTCGGCGCCGCGTTGAATGCCTCCCGATCGGCGAACCACGCGCACCGGTGGAAAGGCCGGGCTCAGGAGGCGCAACGCGTCGTCGCGTTCGTGGAAGCCGAACACCACCGACACCGGCGCGTCGATGTCGACCTGCCTGATGAAGGTGGGCACACGTCATGATACCTACGCTACGCACACTGCGACGGACGGCAATCGCCCGCAGCCTCTTCGAACCGGTGCCGCTTGGTCTGGCCGTGCACCGTCTGGGATTCGTGCAGGCCGATCCAATCCGATCGCCGGCGCGAGCCCAGGACCTGACGCTGCGCCACCGGGTCCCCGGCTATCGCGCGGGTGATCTGGAGCGTCACTACGCCTCGCTCGACATCGAGGAAGACTTCTTCGTCAACTACGGGTTCCTGTCCCGCGACGTCTACTCGTTGATGCATCCGCGCGGCGGCTTCGGGCGCTGGCCGTCCCCAGGGCCGAAGAAGGCGGCGGCGGTGCTGGACTTCGTCCGCGAGCGTGGGCGCGTCCACCCGCGCGAGGTGGACGCCTTCTTCTCGCACGGATCGGTGAGGAATTACTGGGGCGGCTCGTCGAGCGCCACCACCCATCTGCTCGATCATCTCCACTACCGGGGACTGTTGCGCGTGGTCTCGCGCGAGGGCGGCATCCGGGTCTACGCGCCACAGCAGCACGAGGCACTCGCGTTGGCACCGGCGGAACGACGGGCGCGACTCGACGCGTTGTTCGACGTTCTACTTGGGAAGTACGCGCCGATTCCGTCCGCGACCCTGTCGTGGCTGAGCAATCGGATGCGACTGGCCGTGCCGCAGTGGGAGTCCGGCGTCAAGACCGCGCTGGCGCGCGCCAAACAGCGGCTGCAGCACGCGAAGGTGGACGGCGTGGAGTACTACTGGCCCGAGGACCTATCGCTGTCGGCCCCGGACCTGGACGACGAGGTGCGGCTCCTTGCGCCATTCGACCCGGTGGTGTGGGATCGCCGGCGGTTCGAGGCGTTCTGGGGCTGGGCGTATCGGTTCGAGGCCTACACGCCCGCGAAGAAGCGCAAGCTCGGCTACTACGCGTTGCCGCTGCTGTGGCGCGACTCGGTCATTGGTTGGGCAAACGTCTCCGCCAAAGATGGGCAGTTGGACATCTCGTGCGGATACACCGCGGGGTCGGCTCCGAAGGGGCGCGCGTTCGCGCAGGCGATGGAGCGGGAGCGCGATCGCCTGACGCGCTTCCTGCGCTGACGCTGACACGCTGCTAGACGGTCCGAACCGCCGGGGGCTGGGGTTCTAGGTTCTAGGGTTCTGGGTTCTAGGTTCTAGGGTTCTAGCGGTTCTTGGAGGCGGGGCCTCCAGATCCAGCACACCGTTGCCATCGGGATGCGCGCACCGCAGGCGATGCGCGTGGAGCAGGTAGCCGCCATCACCAGGCAGCGCCGGGCGCGTCTGCAAGAGGCTGTCCGCCGCTGCCGTACAGCGGATCACCAACCAACGGATGTCCGCTGAACGCCAGATGGATCCTGATCTGATGCGGACGACCGGTCGCGATGCGCACATCGCACAACGCGGTCCCGTCGCGCCGCGCGATCACCGTGACGGTGCTGCGGGCCGGCTTGCCGTCTTCACGCGCCGCGAACACGGTACCCTAGTCTCGGATGCGGCACCGGCCCGATGCCAATTGCGATCTCCAGCGTGTCCCACGAAGGCGCGCCGCTGACCAGCGCGCGATAGTCCTTGACGACTTCGTGGCCGCGCCACGCCTTGCCGAGCGTCGATGCCGCCGCGGGTGTGCGCGCGAACAGCACGAGCCCGGACGTGAAGCGCCCGAGGCGATGCAGCGGATGCGCCTCTGGATGGCTGGCGTGAACCAGCGCCAGCAGGGTGTGCTCCAGGAACCCACCAGCCGGCATCGTCGGCAGCCCGCTGGGTTTGCTGACGGCGAGCACCGAGGCGTCCTCGTAGACCACGTCGAAGTGCAGCGGGACGTCGGGCTCGTCCCAGGGTGGCCGCTGCCAGGTGAGATGCTGCCCGGGCTCGAGCTGCTCGTGGCCACTGGCCACCGCGCCGTTGAGGTCCACCTGACCCGCGCTCAGGCGCGCGTCCCAGTCAGACTCGGATGAGTGGGCGTAGCGAGACACCAGGTGCTCGCGCACCGAGCGTCCCGCCTGCGCAGGTCCGATCTGTTCGCGGTAGCTGCAGCCGCGATTCAACGCCACGGGCGTGGCCGCGGCATCAGCGGCTCTTGGCTTCCTCGGCGACACGCTTGTCGAGGAGAGCGGTGCCGTTCGCCGCATACGTGACGCACGTCTTGCCGACCGAGGCGCTGGGGTGCGGCGCCTTCAGGATGTCGCAGGGCAGGGCCGCGACCTTGGCGAGACTGCGGCGGAACGACTCCACGCGCGATGGGTACTTGGCATCACCGGTGAAGCGGAAGCCGTCCGCCGATACGGGCGTGACGCTGTCCACGTACGCCACGCTCTTGCATGTGGCGCCTTCGCAGCTCTGCCACGTGTAGGCGGTGCTGCCGGGTGCGTGCCCCGGGATGTGGTGGACGGTGATGGCGATGTCGCCGACGCGCACCACTTCGCCGTCCTTCAGTTCCTGGACCGTGGCCACCGGCGGGAAGCCGTTCTCCTTCGGGCCGAACCCCACCTGCGGGTCGTCCGGCGTGTTGACACCGGCTCGCAGCGCCGCGGCGGTGGAGGGGCTGGCCCCGACCCGTGCGCCGCTGAACCGCTGCAACGCGGCGACGCCGCCCGCGTGATCGTAGTGCCCGTGCGACACGAGGATCAGCTTGATGTCCTCCGTCTTGAAGCCCATCGCGCGAATGTGCTGATCGATGAACGGCGCCGATTGCGGCAGCGCCGCGTCCAGCAACACGTGCCCCGCGGGCGAGGTGACCAGCAGCGACGATAGCCCGTCCGTGCCGACGCTGTAGGTGTTGCCAAAGATCTTCGCCGGGGCGAGGTCCTTGTTCCACTCTGGGCACATCGAGCAGGCGATCGATGTGTCCGGCCGCAGCGATGGTGACTGCGCGGTGACGAGCAGAGAACACAAAGCGAGCAG
Organism: uncultured Acidobacteriota bacterium; assembly: GCA_963723005.1. GTDB lineage: Bacteria > Acidobacteriota > Vicinamibacteria > Vicinamibacterales > UBA2999 > VFZN01. Next base: position 147,248 of record CAVRPA010000005.1, read on the forward strand.
GGCAACGGACAGGGCGGCTGGTTTCATGGGCGTCGCGCGATCGGTCTCGAAGACAGGTTGGTGTTAGTCGGTCAGGCTGAAGCGCACCGAGACGGTCATCCGGACCTCGACGGCAACGCCATTCAATAGGGTAGGGCTGAACTTCCATTCGCGCACGGCATTTTCCGCGGCGGCCGCAAATTCCGGATGCACCTGGGCGCTCACGACCCGGACCGCGGTCACGCTGCCGTCCTTGCCGATGACGGCCTCGACCGGCACCACACCCTCGAGACCGGCATCGGCCATCGCCTGCGGGTACTGCGGCGGCACATGGTTCAGCTTTCTGGGGGCCTTGATGTTGCCGCCCACGCGCAGCGGCTCCGGTGCGGTCGCACCCGCGGCCGGGGCCGGCCGGCGCGGCACGGCGACGTTGACGGTCTCCATCAGATCGCCGACCTGCAGCGTGACGGCGCGCTGCCAGTCCTTGCTGGCGCGCAGCGTGAACGCGGTGCGGAGCTGTTTGAAGCCGACGACGCTGGCTTCGAGGGTGTAGTCGCCGGGAGGGACCCCGTCGAACGAAACGTGGCCGGAGCCATCCGTCACTGCGCTGCGAGTGGCGGCCTGCGCCTGTTCCAGCGCGATCGAGGCGCCCGGCAGCACGCCGCCGGTCGGATCGAACAGCTGAACGTTGAGGTTGAGCGGGCCGGTCTGCGCGGCAACGCGCAGCGCCGCCGCTGGAGCGGTCACCACGAGCAGGGCGGCGACGAGTGCGAGGCGCGAACGCCGGGAGAGCGGCTGTCGATCCAGAGTCGGGTTCAACATGTCGGTGATCCTTTCTTCGAGTCCTGAAGGGCGGGCAATGGACAGGGCGCTGGCGAGTGCCGGCCCCTGACGACGGGTGGAGGCGATTCCGACCAGCTGTTCGGCGTAGGTGTGGGCGTGCACGCCCTGGGCGAGGACGTGGTCGTCGCACGCCTGCTCGCTCTCGCGGCGCAGTCGCGAGCACAGGATCCAGGTGAACGGCGTGAACCACAGCAGCGTCCTCAGCAGATCCGCGGTGATCTGGATCGGCCAGTCGCCTCGCGCAATGTGCGCCAGTTCGTGGCACAGCACGATCCGCGTGCGGGCGGTCTCCCACGCCAGCGCATCCGACGGCAGCAGGATCTGCGGGCGCCGGATGCCCCACGTGGCCAGCGTGTCCCGCGAGCGGGTGAGCAGCAAGTCCACGGGCCGCCGGATGCCAAAGGTGTCCGTCAGATCGCGGGCCTGCCGCGTCCAGGCGCCGGAGGACACCCGCACTGCGTGACGGGTGAGGTGGGCCAGTCGGACTCGGCCGACGATCAGTTGCAGGGCCCCGGCCACGCATCCGGCGATCCAGATCCAGAGCAGCAGCGATCCGAGGTCCAGAGGAGTCGATGGCTCCGCGGTGCGGGTCTCGACGGCGATGCCAGGGGATTCGACGGTGGCTTCGGGCGGTACAGCCAGTGACTGCGACGCGGGAGCCGGAGCGATGTCCATCGGCACCGACACCGTCCATGCCGGCACGACGAGGCTGACGGGCATCGCCAGGAGCGCGGCACCGAGCGTTGCGGTGAGGATCGCGTGCCGCCACGCGGCCGAGCGGCGGCGCGCGGCCAGGCACGCGAGCAGACCCACGGCGATGATCACCGATGTCCGCAGCGCGGTCATCAGCAGCAGGGTCATGGCGCCTCCTTGCGGGCGGCCTTCAGCAGGGCCGCGATGCGTTTCAGTTCCGGCTCCGACAGTCGCGCGGCGTCGCCGCCAAGGAGCGACGTCACGAGGTTGGCCGCCGAGCCGTCGAAGAAGGTGTCCACGAGGTGCTTCAGGGCCGTCCGGCTGGCCGCCTGTCGTGGGCACGACCGGGGTGTAGACATAGCGGAGCCCCTCCTCCTCGTGCCGGACGTGGCCCTTTTCTTCGAGCACCCGAAGCTGGGTGCGCACGGTGGAATAGCTCGGCGCGCCCGGCAACTCGGCCATCACCTCGTTGGCGGTGGCGCGGCCGAGCCGGTAGAGCACGTCCATGATCTGGCGTTCGCGTTTGGCGAGGGCGGCGGTGGCAGGTGTGTTCGACATGTTAGTTTTATCGCAACCTGCGAAATAAATAGCACCACCGCCCATGCCTGTCAAGCGCGAAGAAATCCCCTTGGATGGGTCAGCCCTTGATGGCCCCTGACGTCAGGCCACTCACCAGGCGACGCTGGGCGACCAGGACGAGGAGGGCGATGGGCGTCGTGGCAACCAGTGCAGCGGCAAGCACTTCGCCCCACGGCACCTGGTACTGCCCGCGGAACAGCGCGATGGCCACTGGCACGGTGTGCCGCTCCGGCCCCAGCGTGAACGTCAGCGCGAACAGGAACTCGTTCCAGCAATAGAGAAACGTCAGCAGCCCTGTCGTCGCCAGGCCGGGCGCCGCCAGCGGCAGGGCAATGCGACGGAACACCGTGAACCGCGAGGCGCCGTCCATCATGGCGGCCTCTTCGATCTCCACGGGCAGTTGCCGGAAGACGGTGACCAGGAACCACACCGCGAGCGGCATCGCAAACGTGAGGTACGGAAGGACCAGCCCGGGGTAGGTGTCGATCAATCCGATCGCGCGCAGCAGCAGGAACAACGACGGCACGATCGCGATCTGCGGGAACATCGACATGGCCAGGATCAGCGCGAGCACGGCTCCCCGGCCGCGGAACCGCCAGCGCGCCAGCGCATAGGCACAGGGTGTGCCAAGCACGAGCGCCAGTGACGTCGTCGCGATGGCGACGATCAACGAGTTGCGAATCGGGGTCCAGAATGCGCGCTCGGCGAAGAGCGCGCGGTAATGGTCGATGGTGAGCTGCGCCGCCTGCCGGGCCTGGGCATCGAACAGCCGGGCGTCTGGCGTCAGCGACGCCATCAGCGCCACGGCCAGCGGAACCAGCGCGATCAGCAGCACGCCGGCCACCGTGAGCGCATTGGCCAGGCGTTGGCGAGTCATGCCTGCTCCCGTTCGAGGCGGCTCGTGCCAATCAGCCTGATCAAGGCCAGCGCGCCCAGGAAGGCGGCGATGAACATGATCATCGAGACGCCGGAGCCATAACCGAATCGGAGATGGCGCATCATCGCCGAGAAGGCAAACAGCGAGAGCGGCTCGGTGGCGGTGCCTGGACCGCCGGCAGTGAGCACGAACACGAGATCGAAGACGCGGATCGCGTCGAGGGCCCGGAACAGCGTGGCCACCAGCAGCGCGGGTACCAGGAGGGGTAGCGTGATCGCACGGAACTGCCGCCAGCGTCCGGCGCCGTCCATGCGCGCGGCTTCGTACAGTGCCGGGTCGATCTGCTGCAGCCCCGCGAGGAGCAGCAGCGCGACGAACGGCGTCATCCGCCACACGTCTGCGGTGATGATCGGCACCCACGCCGTCACCGCGCCGGCAAACCACAGGAGGGGCCCGTCCACGATCCCCAGCCGCATCAGGGCCAGGCTGGCGACGTCCTGCGGGCCCTCGAACGCGAATCGCCACAGCAGCGCCACGACCACGGTCGGCAGCGCCCACGGCAGGATCGCGGCGGCGCGGAGCATGCCGCGTCCGGTCGTCGATTGGTTCAGGGCCAGCGCGAGCGCCATGCCGCACATCACCTCCAGTGACACAGTGAGGACGACGAAAATGGCGGTGTGCGCTGCTGCTTCCAGGAAGCGCGGGTCCGCCAGTGCCTCCGCGTAGTTGGCGAGGCCGATGAATGGCCGTCCGAGCCAGGGCATCCGCAAGTCGTGGAGATGGAACGACTCCCATGCGGTCCACGCGATAGGCACGAGCGCGACCACCGCCACGATGGCGAGCGCCGGTGCCATGAACAGCCAGGCCGCGCGCGTCTCGGCGGAGCGCCAGGGCTCCTGCGAGCGGCCCCCCGTCACGGCCGGCCCTCTTCGTCCAGGCCCGCCCGCGCCAGCAGCGCGCGCATCTCGGCAGCGGCCAGCGACAGCGCTGCCCGCGGTTCGACCTGCTCGCGTCAGCGCACGATGCAGCTGCACCTGCAGGATGCCGGACAACTCGCTGTACACCGGCGTCACCGGACGCGGCACGGCTCGATCGACGATCGCGCGCGCATCCGCCGCGGGAATCGGCAGCGCCGCCTGCAGATCGGCGTCGTCGTACAGTTCCGGGCGGCTCGGGTATTGGCCGACCACCCGCGCGCGCTCGATCATCTGTGCCGGCTCCAGCAGGAACGAGATCAGCGCCCAGGCCTGACCGGGCTGTCGGCTGTGCGCGTTGACCGCCAGTTGCGAACCACCGAGCGCGGCCGTGGACGTCCCGCCAGGGGCCGCGGGCATCGGCGCCACCGCGAAACGTCCCGCCACGGCGGACTGCGACGGATCGTTCAGGAGCGGCACGGCGTACGGCCAGTTGCGCATGAACCGGGCACGGCCATTCTGGAAGGCAAAGCGCGTGTGCTCCTCCTGCCACGACAGCACGTCGCCGGGCACGGATCCGTTCCGGTGGATGCCGTCGCGCATGTACGTCAGGGCGCGAACGGCGGCCTCGCTGTCCACGACGACCCGGCCGTTGTCATCGAGAATGCGGCCACCGAATCCTCCGAGATGCTCGAGGAAGACCGTGACGAGGCCTTCGTAACGAGCGCCCTGCCACACGAATCCGGAAGGGGGGCCAGGTTGAGAGGCTTCACTCGACAGGGTGGCAAAGTCGGTCGGGGCGCGCGGCTGCCAGATCCGTGCGCCAGTAAAGCATGCCGACATCGATGAACCACGGCAGCGCGAACAGCCGCCCGCTCCAGGTGTTGGCGGCGATCGACGCAGGGAAGAACGCCCCGGTGTCAGGCTGAAACGAGTCGAGCGGCAGAATCCAGCCCGCGGCGGCGAACTCCGCGGTCCACACCACGTCCAGCTGCAGCACATCAGGTTCGGTGGCGTACGCATTCAGCCAGTGGACGTAGAGCTGGTGCCTGGTGTCGGCCTCGTCTGGCGCGGACCTCACCTCAATCGCCATCTCCGGATGGAGGGCGGCAAAGCGGGCCACCTGCTGCCGCACGAGCGTTCCCTCCCGGCCAAGCGCGCTGGTCGCGATCGTCAGCGGATCCGGCGTGCCCGGCGAAGCGCACGCCGAGGCTGTCACTACCAGGCTGAACAACACGACGCGACTGCGCGAGATCACGTCGGCCATGGTCACTGCAGTCGCTGGCCGGTTCTGCTGTCGAACAGGTGCAGCCGATCGGGCCGAACGCGAAGCGCAACGCGTGCTTCTCTGGGGACGGACGATTCATCGGGGACCAGAACGCGGATCAGTTGAGGCGCGATGCCCTCGACGGCCACGTGCAGCAGCGACGCGCTTCCGAGCGATTCCACGACCTCGATCTGGCCACAGGCGCCGCTGCCGTCGGGCGCGCCAACGGCGATGTCCTGCGGACGGACGCCCAGGAGCACCGAGCCCGGAAGGGTCCCTGGCAATCGATGGTGCGGGAACCATAAGCGGACCGCGCGTCAGGATCGCGGTGCCGTCCCGCTGCGATGTGGTGCATTCGATCAGGTTCATCGCGGGACTGCCCATGAACTCGCCGACGAACTGGTTCGCCGGCGCGGTGTAGAGCTGCATGGGCGGCGCCACCTGCACGAGCGCGCCCTCCTGCATCACCGCAACGCGGCTGCCAAGCGTCATCGCCTCTTCCTGATCGTGCGTGACGTACACCATCGTCGTGCCCAGACGACGGTGGAGGAGTGCCAGCTCGGCGCGGGTGGAGCCGCGCAGCCGCGGATCGAGGTTGGACAGCGGCTCGTCCAGCAGGAACGCACGAGGCTCGCGAACCACGGCCCGTCCGAGAGCGACGCGCTGGCGCTCGCCGCCGGAGAGCTGAGCGGGGCGGCGATCGAGGAGCGCATCGATACCAAGCGATCGCGCGACGCCGTCCACGCGCGAGGCCGACTCGGCTTCCGGCACGTGCCGGGTCCGCAGACCGAACAGCAGGTTGTCGCGCACCGTCATGTGCGGATAGAGCGCGTAGTGCTGGAACACCATCGCCAGGTCTCGGCGTTGCGGCGGCTCGGCGGTCACATCGTCACCGCCAATGCGGATACGACCCTCGTCGGGCGACTCGAGGCCGGCGATCAATCGCAGCACCGTGCTCTTGCCGCTGCCCGATGGCCCGACCAGCACCAGCAACTCGCCGTCGGCGATGTCGAGCGTGAAGTCACGCACGACAATGCGCGCACCGAATCGCTTCTGTACATGGTCGAGCTGAATGGACGCCATGACTGCCTTAGCGTCTCACGCTTCGGAAGCCGGGCTATAGTCGGGGCCATGAGTGCCACCGCCTTCGTTGGCTCCGCCGCCAAAGGACCCGTTGACAGTCCCGTCCGCGTCCGCGGCATCGCGGAGTTCAAGCGCGAGTTCGGCGCGCTGTCGCTCGATCATCCGTTGACCTACGCCGTACAGCAGTTCTTCGAGAACGGCGGCCGCGATGCGCTGATTGCGCGCATCGCCGGGCCGGATGCGGATGGCGAGGGACAGTTGACCGACGATCTCGTCTCCGCGCCGGAGTTGCAAGGCGCGATGGGTGGGTTGTGGTCGCTCGACAAGGCGGAGCCCTTCCACCTGCTCTGCATTCCACCGTTCGCGTTCGGCGCGGACCGGAGACGTCGGCGCGCAGACGCGCCGCGCGGCCGCCGACTACTGCCTGGCGCGGCGTGCCATGTTCATCGTCGATCCGCTGGCGGCGTGGTCGAGCGTGGAGGCGGTGCTCTCGACGACCACCGGGTTGACCAGCAGTGTGTGGGGGCTGCCGCTCGTCATCGAATGCCGCGCTGTACTTCCCGCGTATTCGAGTCGCGGACGCGGTACGACCGGGACAGACGCTGGACTGCGCGCCCTGCGGTGCCGTTGCCGGTGTGTATGCGCGGATTGATGCCGCCCGAGGCGTGTGGAAGGCGCCGGCGGGGGAGGAGGCCGCGCTGCGCGGAGCGACCGGGCTGTCCGTGGCGATTACCGACACGCAGAATGGGCCGCTCAATGCGCGAGGCGTCAACTGCCTGCGGACCTTCCCGTCGAAGGGTCTGCTGGTGTGGGGCGCGCGGACGCTGATGGGCGACGATGCGCTGGCGTCGGAGTGGAAGTACGTGCCGGTGCGCCGGCTGGCGCTGCATGTCGAGTGGTCGCTTGTCCGACGTGATCGCCGATCTCGTCAAGGCCGCCGCTGAGAATGGCACCGCGAATGACGAGCCGCTGTGGGCGATGCTGCGCCAGCAGGCGGATGCGTTCTTGTACGGCCTGTTCCGCGCCGGCGCGTTCGTGGGCAGCACGCCCGATGAGGCGTTCTTCGTGAAGTGCGATCGCACCACGATGACGCAGGACGACATCGACAACGGCCGGTTGATCGCGCTGGTGGGCATTGCGCCGGTGAAGCCGGCGGAGTTCGTGATCTTCCGAATCGGCCAGTGGAAGAAGAAGCCCTGACGCAGGCGACGCGTCGCCTGGCCTCGTGCTACTCCGAACCGTCGGCGCGGCTCACGTCCACGTAGCGATCGTCGCCGTCCACGGTCACGCGCAGCTGCCAGGGGTTGCAGCAGACCTCGCAGTCCTGGATCAGCGTGCCGCGCGTCTCGGGCTCGAGGTAGATCTCGACCTCTTCGCCGCAGTAGGGACACGTGATGAGGATGGGTTCGTCCACACGGCATCTTGACACGGTGGGCGAGGGGGCGGGGGTTCTGCGGTTCCAGGTTCTAGGGTTCTAGGGTTCTGGGGTTCTCGGGTTCTCGGGTTCTTGCGTTCCAGGGTTCCGCTCCGCCCATGGCTCCAGGCGCTGGCTACGGAAGGGCGTCGATGCCGAGGCTTGCGATCAGGGCGGCGGGTGGGTTGTCGCTGAATCCGGGGATGGACCATGCCTCGGCGATGAATCTGGTGGGCTGGCCGATCCGGACGATCCGGATCACGGTGCGGTGGGTATCGATCGCCGTTTGCGCCTCGCCGCCGGGGTCCACGACGACCGGCACGAACGCGATCGGGGCCAGGTCCGAGGTGGTGAACTGCCAGAAGATGCGCCGATCCGGGGCCACGCCGGAGAGAACGAACGCCACCGTGTCGCCGGGACGAATGGTGGTGTGGGATGCGGAGATCTGCGGCGGGGGAGCGGACGCCAGGGAGGTCGGGGACGTCGGCGAACTGCAGGCGGCCATCGCCACGAGGCAAAGCCACGCGAGGACCGGGTATCGAGCGGCATCGAGCGCTCTATGAGCCATCCAGAGATGCTCCAAACCACGCCTCACGATGTGGGGGCACACTGGTTAAACGCCGGCGACCATGGAAGCGAACAGCCTCCCCGCATGGAATTAGACGGATCGCGCAGGCCCTGGGACGGCGGTTCGCGATTTTGGCTGTGACGAGAGGTGGTGACGGAGCCTCACGCTGCCGGGTAGGACAGCTAGTGCGGCCAGAGCGAACGCACGAACGTGCGCAGGCCTCGAAGCGCGGCCCTGATGAAGAGCCAGGCTGCCACCAGGAACGCAAGCGCGAGCAGGGCCAGGTAGAGGGCGGTCATGTCGTCGCGGAGGGTCGTCCCGATTATGCCTGTGGACTACCGCGCCCGCTGCTGCTCAGGTAGAATCACCGCAAATCATGCCGCTGGCCGCTGGTAGTCGCCTCGGCCCGTACGAGATCGTCACCCCGCTCGGTGCCGGCGGTATGGGCGAGGTATACCGCGCGCGCGATACCCGCCTCAATCGCCAGATCGCGATCAAAGTCCTCCCATCCGGTCTCGCCGACGATAGAGATCGTTTGCATCGCTTCGAGCAGGAAGCCCAGGCGGCTTCCGCCCTGAACCATCCGAACATCCTGACCATCCATGACATTGGCCATGAGTCAGGTGTGGCGTTCATCGCCATGGAATGGGTGCAAGGCAAGACCCTGCGCGATCTGCTGGCCGACGGCCGGCTCCCGCCGCGACGGCTCGCCCACATCGCCCACCAGATCGCTGAGGGTCTTGCGCAGGCGCACGCTGCTGGCATCGTGCATCGCGATCTCAAGCCCGAGAACATCATGGTGAGCGACAGCGATCACGTGAAGATTGTCGACTTCGGGCTTGCCAAACTGCACCGGCACAGCGGGCCCGAATTGTCGCAGGCCCAGACGCAATCGGCGGGTACGGCCGCAGGTGTCGTGCTGGGCACGGTCGGCTACATGTCGCCCGAACAGGCGAGCGGACGGGACGCCGATTACCGGTCGGATCAGTTCTCGCTGGGACTCATCGCCTATGAAGCCGTCACCGGACGACGGCCGTTCGCGCGGCCCACGGCGGCCCAGACCATGACGGCGACGATCGAGGCCGATCCAGAGCCGGTAGACGCATTGAACCGAGAAGTCCCGCCTCACCTTGCGCTCGTCATTCACCGCTGCCTCGAGAAGAATCCGGCGAATCGCTATGAATCCACGCGCGACCTCGCGCGCGACTTGCAGCACGTGGCAACCGGGCCCGCGGCCGTGGCAGCGACCGTGCGGCGTCGTCTGTCGCGCGTCCAGAAGGCCGTCGCCGCCGCGGTTCTCCTGTCCGCTGTTGCGGTTGGCGGCTGGATGTGGCTGCGGCGGGCATCAACCGCTACATCCGCGCCGGCGCCGCCCGTCGTCGCCGTGCGGGCGTTCCGCAACCTGTCGCAGGATGCGTCGCAGGGCTTCTTCTCGGAAGGCATGACCGACGAGATTCGCGGCCAGCTTTCGAAGATCTCGGCTCTGCGCGTGTTGAGCCGGAGCGCGGTCGATCGGTTTGGCGACGCTGATGGCCCCACTATCGCGCGAGAGTTTGGTACCAGCCATCTGGTGGAGGGCAGTGTCCGAGTCGATGGCGGCCGCGTGCGAGTGGCCGTCGAGCTGGTCGATGCGATCACGCAACAGACGCGCTGGTCGGAGCAGTTCGACCGCGAGCTCGCCGATATTCTCTCGGTGCAGAGCCAGGTGGCGTTGCAGATCGCGCAGCGCCTGGCAGCCACGTTGTCGCCCGCCGAGCGCGAGCGCATCGAACCGCAGTCCACCCAGAATCCCGAGGCATATGCGCTCTATCTCCGTGCGCAGGCGATGAGAGGATTGGCCGATACAAAGCGGAACATTGCCGCCATCGACCTCCTCGAGCGCGCGCTGGCGCTCGACCCGCGGCTTGCCCGGGCGAAGGCCGCTCTGGCCTATCGCGTGTTCTTCCGGGCCTACACGGAGGATCGGAAGTACGCAGACGAGGCGATTCGACTCGCCCTGGACGCCGCCGCCATCGATTCCACGCTCGCCGCTCCTCATTTCGCGCTTGGCAGCGCATACGGCCTGCTCGGACGCCTCGAGCAGTCTCGGCTCGCGTTCCTGCGCGCGTTGGAGCTCGACCCGAATCACGTCGGGAGCATGCAGAACCTCTCGTACACGTACGCGATCAGTGGGCAGCTCGACGAGAGTCTCTACTGGGCCCGCCGCGCCTGGCCACTGGCGGCGAGAGGTGCGGGCGACGCGTATCACATCAGCGTGCCGTTGCTTCTGCTGCGAGACGACGAACTATCGCAGCGGTGGCTGGCAAACGCCGCGCGTCTCCCGGACCACCCGCGGACACAGATCACCACGGCAAACCTGGAGGTGTACCGCGGCGACATCGCCGGCGCGCTGTCGCGGGTTCGCGCCAGGGCGCAGAAGCAGGCCGGCGATTCAGAGGTGCGCTTCATGCTCAACGATGTCGCGGTGCTGGCGGCCGCCGCCGACGCCGAAACCTTGAACGAAGAAATGTTTCGAACCGCAGCCGAAGTGCCAGGAGTCGTGCTGCCGGAATCAGGCCGGCTTCGCTACGCGTTCCTGCTGCAGCGACGGGGCGACGCTCGCGCGCGAGGATTGATCGAGGAGAGTGAATCGCGAGTGCGCGCGCGGATCGCGTCCGGCGACCTTGCCGCCGCGACGTTCATGGAAGCCGGCGTCGCACGTGCGCTTGTCGGCGACTCGAACGGCGCGCTCGCAGAGCTTCAGCGCGCCTACGATTCAGGCTGGCGAGACTATGGGATCGCCGGCATCGATCCCATGCTCGCTGCTTTGCGCGACGAACCTCGGTTCCGTGCGCTGGTCGATCGCGCCAGGGCCGACGTGGCCGCACAGCGTGAGCGCGCCAGGCAACGCGGGCTGCTCGATTTTGCGCTGCTGCTCGGCCGTTCGCTGGAGTAGAGGGTCGGCATCAGCTCAGCGCCCCTTACTTCACCGCGATGCTGAGAATCGAGCATCAGCGCGGTGGCACGGCGTGCATAGGCACACTTGTCGATGCACGTTCCACCTTGGGGCACACGAGCAGGTGGGAGGAAGTCGCACAGGTTGGGTGACCACCCTCCAGGCGCACCCTCGCGAGCAAGACGGCCTGCCTCGCGTGCCGAGGCGGCAAGGGACGAGAGCTGAGCGGGCAACCGCCAGCAGGTAGCGATGTTGGTGTGCACCGGCGCGACTTGGGCCAGCACCCGCCGGACCTGGGTGCAGCACCTGCACGACCAGGGGCACGCAGCGTCGGGATCGACCTGCAGCAACCCGCGTACTTACCCTCAGCACCCGCGCGACTTACGCGAGCAGTGGTGCGCACCTGCAAGTGATTGAACCGCTGGTACTTACGCGACACCGAAAATCGAATGCCGCGGACTGCTCACGTGATGCCGGGGTTCCGCACGCGTGATGCCGCAGTTCAGTGAGGCTGATCCGCCTCCCGCTTCAGGTCACTCAGCGAGCTACTGCCGCAGGTCCCGCTCCGCAGCACACCACAGCGCACGACGTGCCGGGGGACCGCGCGACCAAGCCCGCCGTCAGTGGCGGCAGGTCCGTCGGTTGGTGAGGGAATTCGCAGCAGGTGCTCCGGTGATGCCGCGACGGCGGTGGGGCAGACCCGGGAGCCGCTGCGGCGATGCCGGCCGACGGCTCCGGCAGGTCCGCGGGCCGCTGGCGTGAGTCGGCGCCATGGTGCGGTAACCCCACGGGATGCGATACCTGACCTGAAGGTTTGCTCTCGCTGCTCTGGCAGGCGACCCGCCGCACCCGCCACACCAACCCCGCAAGGCCCTTCGCTCCTCTTGGGCTGGGCAGTGTCGATCTACCGCCGGGCGCCCTTACCCTTTGGCCGCTCCTCCGGTGGCAACTCGTCGCTCTGCGGCTGAGCCTGGCCCTCGCTCTCCATCGTCTTGATCTGATCCTGGAGCGTGCCTTGCGGCTTCGAGGCCGTGCTGGTGGCGTCCTTGGCGTCGGCGTCGCCGTCAGGAGACGGCTTCACCGGCTTCCCAGTATGGACGCCGGATGTGTCTTTTTCGCCCGCATGAGGCGCCGGATTGACGGTGTTCTGTGTCATGCCCTCAGAGCAGCAAGACCAGTGCCCCACCCGCGCCCGAAGGCCTACAGGCCAGCTCTTCCCGAGCATACTACCTTCCACCTGAAGGAGAGAGCGACCCGCTCGGAGCATCGCTCCGACGAACGATGCCATATGCAGAAACTCGTTACGAGCGCCGCGGTCTGTCTCTGTGTGGTTGTGTTCGGCCTCTGCCCAACGATCTCGGCCGCGCAGCCTCCCGATCCGATCGTGGGCACGTGGAAGCTCAACCTCGCGTCGACGTCCGCCACTCCAGCACCGAAGAGCATGACGCTCACGGTTGCGCCCGCTGCAATCGGCTACTCCATGACCGTTGAAGCGATCGGCCCGGATGGTCTGCCGCAGAAGTGGAGCTTCACGTCACGCTACGATGGCCCGGAGAGTGCCGTCGAAGGGAACCCTGCGATCGATACGGTCGTCGCCAGAAGCGACGGAAGGAGCGGGACAGTGGAGTGCAGGAAAGCCGGCAAAGTGTTGGTGACAACCACATCGGTCCTGTCAGATGACGGCAAGTCGCTGACGGCCACGGTCAAGATGTTGGATGCTCAGGGCAAAGAGCTGACGACTCTTGCCGCTTACGACCGGCGGTAGGCCCGCAGTCACCGCGGGGCATCATGCCGTTCTTGCTCACGGAGTCTTGTGGCGGGGAAGGGTCGCCCCGACTCTCTCCGACGTTCCCACGTGGGGCTCTGGCGCCCCAAAGCGCCGACCAGACGAAATGAGGTCCTCGATGACGTGGCCGATAGCGCGCCGTGTGATGGGGTTGATGACCGTCGTTATGCTCTCGGGCGCCTGCTCGCGCTGGTTCAGCACAGTCGGGCCTGATCTCGCCACCAAACTGGCGGAGATGCGCCGCCTTGCGCCGCCGGAAATCGGCACCGATCCAGTGACCGAGGAGAGGATACGCGAACTGGTGCTCTCCGTCGGGCCCGACCAGCTGTCAGCATTCAAGTTCGATCTCGAGTACGACGGGGACGACAAGGACCTGGTGGAGTATGTGTTCCACGACGTCGACCGGGCGGGCGTGCGGCGGGACATTCTGGACCATCTGAAGAAGGCCCCGCCACACGACGGCATCAAGGTGCTGAGCGACGTCGACGACACCATCTATGGGAATCTCATCGATCGACGCTATCCAAGGTCGCCGAACGAGACGCCCTATCCTTATCCCGGCGTGCTCGCGTTCTATAACGCATTGAAGTACGAGCAGCACCGGTCCGACACCGGCACGTTCGTGCACGACGGGATCAGTCAAGTCCCGATCACCACGTTGTCGGCGAGGCCGAATCCGATTGTCGGCCATCTCGAAAGGCGCAGCATTGCTGGCCTGATCGAGCTCACGCGGCCTGCGTCACCAGGGCCGCTCGGCCTGCAGCTGCGACCGAGCGCGCTCTCGGGTCACGCTACCAGCTCGGCGATCGGGACGCTCGAGACGGTCTTCCGCACCGCCTGGCCATTGGGCGGTCGCTCCTTGGCGCGTGGCCGCAGAGGTCCCTGACCACTGGCGAGCAAGCGGTCGACCTTCTCACCGACGGCTTCCCCCGCGGCCACGAGGACAAGATCGCCGAAGCGAAGTTCATGAACTTCCTGTCGTTTGCGTCGGTGTACCCCGAGTGTCGCTTCGTCTTCGTCGGCGATTCGGGTCAGGCCGATGCGCTCACCGCGCAGCGCATCGTCGAGAGCGGCGACGTCGAAGGCGAGCCGCGCGTGACCACGACCTTCATCCACGACCTGAAGGACCGCTCGAATCGGACACGGCCGCCGAGCCCGGCTTTCGATCGATTGCCCGCGACGTTACGCGTCGATCGGGCGTCGGCGAACGGCCGCGGCGTCATCGTGTTCCGGAACTACATCGATGCCGCAGTCATCGCCTACGCGCACCGGGCAACGCTGATGAACCTGATCACCGCGGACGAACTAGTAGCAGTCACCGTCGCTGCGCTGAGGGAGTTCGAAGCCGCTGGCTTCGACGACATGGCGCTACGCGAGTCGCTCCGGCGTGAGTATCGCGAGGACGCGAACATCGCGGCCGATCTGGTGACTACATCGGGCGCGGGCGTCGATCCTGCCGCGGAGATCCGTCGCCTGCTGGCGACACGATTCTGAGCCATGCTGCCTCCACGCGGTAGACCAGCTCTTTCGACGTCCCGCCGCGCAGCAGGTCGTCTGAGCGCAGCGTATTCCCGGCGATTTCGCGCCTCTCGGCCAGCCCGTCACAGACCGTCGGCGCGTCGTTGAATGTTCTGCAAGACGGGCCATTGCACCGCACGAGATCGGGCGTCTAAGCCATTCGGCAAGTGTCGGCGTTAGGCTGTATCTGCACCCATGCGCCCGCGACGGGCGGGCCGGGATCACCGCGCCGCCAAGACCAGTACTTCCAACCGCGCGCCTAACTCCCGGGCGGCCATCTCGATTTGGCCAAGCGTGCTGGCGTGGTCGAGGTCGAACAGGCGGTCCACCTGTGGGCGGTGCATGTCGAGCCGGCGCGCCAGTTCCGCGCGGGTGATGCCGGCGGTCAGGAGCGCGTCGTGCAACCCGACCTTCGCGGCCACCGTCGCCGGCAGCGTCACCGCCTCACCGCGGCGCGCGGTGGGCATCGGGATCGGCTGGCGTTCCTTGACCAGATACACCAGCGCGGTCATCAGGGCGTCGGCCGCCTCCACGCGCGCGTCGTCCTCAGTCTCGCCGAAGGTGTGCACCCACGGCAGGTCGCGGAACGACACAAGGAAGGTGCCGTTGGAGTCGCGTCGGAGGGTGTAGGGATAGGTCATCGTCATCATCGTCGCCGCGTCAGGACTAGAAATGCTTTCCTAGCATGCACCTTCGACGAGAGTCGGGGCAGGGCTCGCATAGCCGCGCAGCGCATCCCGCCGATACGCCTTCTCACTCGCAGGAGGCTGTTATGGAGAAGAGACAAGCTGCCGCGACGAGTTCGTTTACACGTCTGGCGAGCAGGAGTGTTTCGAGAACCGGCAACCGGCACTGGCGCAGGTCTGTGCATTACCCGCATTGGTTAAGGCGACTGGCTCCCGATACCGCACGCCGATCTGTGGTTGCACGAAAATTCAGGGCCAGCCCTCTGTTCGGCCTTGGTTTTGCAATGACGCTGCTGAGAGATCACGAGCCCCGTGATTCTCGCCGGAAGGCGCCCCCTCCGGTCGTCCAAGGGCGGTCAGAGAGGGTGCAATGTCAGACGAATCCCATAGAAAGTCATCCGACGCGGAGACATCCGCGCGTCGTGAGTTTATGAGTCAGATCGGGAAGGCGGCGGTGACGGCGCCGGCCATCGCCCTTTTGGTCAACGCGTCTTCCCAGCCTGCCGCCGCCCAGTATCGCGGGCGCAAGTACGGTCCCAATGGGAATCCGAGTGAGAACGGGAACGGGAACGGGAATGGGAATGGCGGCGGGAATGGCAACGGCGAGGGACGGCGGATTCACCCACGGCCATAAGCCTCGCGCCGATGCAGGACAACGGCTTGGGGTTTCTTCCCTCACTCCAAGCCGTCTTTTCCGCCATGTGGCTGGTAAACCGCCTGCGCCGATTTCTCGAGCAGCGCCGTGGCCGGCACATGCAGCCTACGCTACGCGGGAGCCAGATGAGGCCACGCCGTATATCGTCTCCCGACCAAACTCGCCTGGCGCCAGAAATACGTACGGTCGCACGTTTTCGCGCAGGATGGTCTTGATGTGTTCAATCGTCTTTTCATCCTTGTCGCTCACTATCACGCCACGCAACACTGTCTCGCTTACGCCGCCAAGTGCGAAGAGCTGATGAAGTGATCATTCGCTGGCCACGAGTATCCGACGATTGCGATGTATTCTGCGGCCTGCAGTTTCTGGGCAGCCCTCTGCCACACTGTTTGTAGCCGGGTTTGCTCGCTGAGTTTCTGGAGTGTTGGCGGCACGAAATGGCTCATCGCGAACCGTGCCCTCATCGCAGTGAGCGTTTTATAAGCTCGGATCGCGGGTCCAGCCCTTGGCCTCGAGAAGTACGCGGGTGCCTTCGGACGGCTCACCCATTGCGCGAAGATCCTCGCCTTGCCGGTAAAGGCGGGACCATGCCACCAGCGCAATCCAGTCGAACCCGCATACCGCCGGGTTCAATGGGGTGAGGTCGAGCGCTACGCCTTGCTGGTGAGCCGAGGTTGCTCGGTGCGTCGAGTCGCTCGGCTGTGCCGACGGTCTCACCATACCGTGTCTCGCTGGCTCGTGAGATGGGAGGAGGAGATGGCTGGTCTGGTTAGACGGTCCAACCACTAGGTGGCAGGATCAATGGGCAGCAGGGGCACGCCGCCGGTAACGGGTGCGCTGCGCGTCGAGGTCGAGTCCATTGTCGCGCACCGAATAGCTGCCTGCATTCTAGCCGCCCAGCGCATCACGCCTTCTCACTCGCAGGAGGCCGTTAGGGAGAAGAGACAAGCTGCCGCGACGAGTTCGTTTATGCTTGCCGAGGCGACCGTTTGCGAACACTACAGCGTTGACGTTCGTAGTGAGCGACCAGCGTGCTGAGGCATCGGGCGTATCGGCTGTAGCAAAACGCTGGGAGGCACTTGCGGGTCACACTACAAGCGCCGGTGAACCCGGAGAATCATCTGCTTTGAGCTCGGTTGGAATTGTTAGACAACCGTTCGACGCCACACGAACCTGCCCAACGGAGAGCGATTGCCCGTCGAAATACTCATTCATGACGGAATTGAAGGGATTGCGAGCCTACGTAATCAATGGGACGCACTTTATCGCCGTGCGGGCTGCGAGCCTTCGCTCTCTCATGCGTGGACCCATGCTGTCGCTTCTCTCTATGCTGCTCCGGACGGCCAGATTCGCACGATAGCGCTTCAACGAGACGATACGCTCATTGGCGTGCTTCCTCTGATGAGACGAACCGTTCGGGGTGCATTCTCCCATTTGGCGCCGGTCGCGGCGGCGCACAACACTCACAGCGACTGGCTGATCGGCGAACCGCCGTCCCACGAGATCGCTGACGCGCTCGTCAGAGGCATCATTGCTGCTGGCGTCGAGTGGGACCGCTTTCGCATGTCCCGTATCCTAGAGAATAACGCCCTCCTGCCATACTTCACCGCGGCGTTACGCGAGAGGCGCATCCGCTTTCTGCTTCGCAGGGAACCGCCTTCCTATGTCTTATGGCTACCGCTCAGCTATAGTGCCTACCTCAAAGCCAGGACCGCGAAGTTTCGCAACCACCTAAAGAGAGTCGGCAAAAAGATCCAGTCGCGACGGCCTGAGGTGATCGTCCTCATGGCAGGTGAAAGTGAGTGCAGCTTCTCCGATGCGTTCACCCGGATTCTTGCCATCGAGCAAACCAGCTGGAAGTACGCCGGCCGATTCGCGATGTCTTCGCAGAGCGCAGCCACGGAGTTCTGGCGGCAGGTAGGCGAGAGAGGTTGGGCCGAGGGTCGTATCCACGCTCAGTTTCTGACCTTGGACGGCCGTACAGCCGCCTATAATCTCGGCTACATCGTCGGCGACCAATATTCGTATCTCCAGACGACCTTCAGCAGCGAGTTCCGTGCGATCGGTGCCGCTACATATTTGAGGGCGAAACTTGTCGAGGATCTGATTGACCGAGGCATTCGTGTGCTCGATTTTCCTGGCGAACCCTATGAATGGGAACGCCAGTGGACTACCGATGTCCGCGCGCACATGGCGCTAACCGCGTATTCAGGGTCGGCGCGCTCAGCAGTCGTGGAATTGCTTGACCGAGTTAGACAGACGGGTACGCGGGATTGGTGAGGAGGCCCGGGACCTCTCAGCAGCCGTCCCCGGGAGCAACAGCTACCCGAAGGCGGCACGTTGAACGCGCCGAACGATCACTAGTGTGACGTTGGTCCCGGAACGAGACAGCCGGCGCTAGAGAAACGCGGCTTCAGCGGTCCATGTCAACTGACATTGTCGGACGTACTCGTCGGGCGTGAGATCCGGACGATCGCGATGTATTCTGCTGCTTGCAGTTTGCCTGCATTCTAGCCGCCCAGCGCATCCAGCCGCCTCTGCCCACACGTGTCGCTGGGTTATCTCGCTGAGTGTCTGGACTGTTGCCGGCACGAGGAAGAGCTCATCGCGAACCGCGCCCTCATTGCAGTGAGCGTTTTATAGGTTCGGATCGCGGGTCCAGCCCTTGGCCTCGAACAACACGCGGGTACCTTCGGACTGCTCACTCATTGCGCGAAGGTCCTCGCCATGGCGATAGAGGCGGGCCCATGCCACGTCCGCTCCGACGAGAACGCCCGACGCCTCAGCGCCCTGCAGATGGATGCTTGGCTCTCAACCGCTCGGCCTCACGTAGTGCTAGTCGGCGCACGTCCTCAGCCTCGGAACCCGCGCAGGTCTCGACAAGGGCAATGATGGCCTGATCCATCAAGCGCCAAGCCGGAACACCACGCACCTTCGACAGAGCCGTCAGACGGGCCAACGTCGGCACGGGTAGGCGGACCAGCACCTTCGGCAGATCGCGCACTAGCGCCCCGCCTGGGCCGGCGGCGGGGCGTCCTGCGCCTGACGCGCGTCGCTTGACCGCGCGGACGGTGTCAGTGGTCTGTATCTTCCGCGCTTTCGCTGGGAGCGTAGCCCGCGGTTCGGCCTCCGGTATCCCAACGGAACGTCCTTGCTTGCCCATCGCTCTTATGCTATCACAAGTATTGTTGACATCACAAATAAGGAGCCATAGACTTCGGTGCATGGCAACCGCATACGGGTATCTGAGAGTCGAGTACTGAAGGCCAGGCGGATAGTGGCCTCGGCCTCGACGCGCAGCGCAGCGCCATCGGGGCAGCGGCGGCACGGCATCAACTCACCCTGGCCGATACCTTCACCGATGCGGGTCTGTCGGGCGGGCTGGAACTCGCCAACCGCCCCGGCCTGTTCGCAGCCGTCAACAGCCTGAAGCGCGGCGACGTGCTGATTGTGGCGAAGCGAGATCGTCTCGGGCGTGACGTGATCGCAGTCGCCATGATCGAACGCCTGGCCGAACGGAAGGGGGCGCGGATTCTCAGCGCAGCCGGTGAGGGAACGGAAGGCAGCGATCCGGCCTCCATGCTGCAACGGCGCATCCTCGATGCCTTCAGCGAATACGAACGGCTCATCATCGGGGCGCGGACAAAGGCCGCATTGAAGGCGAAGCGGGCGCGGGGCGAAGCGGCGGGCAACGTGCCGTTTGGTTACAACCTGAACGCGGACGGGCGCACCCTCGACGCTAACCCTCAGGAACAGACGGTGCTCGGTATCCTCCGCGAACTGCGCCATGCGGGCTACACCCTCCGAGCCATCGCAGCGGAACTCAACGCTCAGGGATTCACCACGCGGCGTGGCTCGGCCTGGCGTCACGAATACGTGGCCCGTCTCGCGGTTGCGGCCTAATCCTGTGACGCCACCCACCAGTGACATCACAGGCCGATGGGCACGGGCCTGGTTCCGACGGAAGATCGCGGAACTCGGTCAGGCGCTGCAGGCCCTGCCCCCGCCCTGCCGCGAACTCATTGAGGACGCACCCGCAACGGACGATCCGCCCCCGCGCGTCACGCGCTGATATGTAGTCGCGGATCTGATGCCCTGCGCCCCCCCCGGTTTTCCGGCGAGGAGATCGCTGGGTCCCATGCCCCCCGCCCTGCGACGGTCACCGACGAAGAACGTGTCCGAAATGAATCCTCGAATCTCGTGCCCCCCCCCGGCATTTCAGCCGAAGAGGTCCAGGCTCATCGCCCGCGCCGGGTTGCCGATGGCCAGCTGGTTGGGCGGGATGTCCTTGACCACCACGCTGCCGGCGGAGACGACGCTGCCATCGCCAATCGTGACGCCCGCTTCGATGATGGCGCCATGCGCGACCCAGACGTTGGCCCCCAGGGTCACCGGCGCGGTCTTGTCCCGGGAGACATCCGCGATACGGACGTAGGACGCCAGCATCGAGCGCGGGCCGATGCGGATGGACACGTCGGCTCTCAGGGACACCCCGTAGTTGAGGACCACGTCATCCCCGATGATAAGCTCGCCGTCGGGGCCACACCACAGCTCACTGGGAACCATCCCTCCCAGGAAGGAGACCCGGTTGCCAAAGGTCATCCGCCGGCCGTTGTGGACGACGACCTTTCCACCCGCTGCCACGCCGGTTCCCAGGGTGCACTCGCGAAAGAGCACGCGCGCCCGCAGGATGTTGGCGAGCCGGCCCGCCTTGCGCACCGCCTGCGCCGGGTTGCCCTTGAGCTCGGCCAACAGCCGGAGAACCACCTTGTCCAGCCGGGTCCCTGCTGCCGGGGTCACCTAGCTTCCTTCCTTCTTGCGGGTGGCGGGAACGCCGCTCGCCACGACGCCCGCGGGAATCTGGCGGCTGACAACCGTTCCCTGGCACACGCGGACGCCCTTCATCAGCCAGGAGCCCGGCAGGATGACCGCCCGCGCCTCGACGGTCACGTTCTCCTCGAGGTTGACGGCGGAAGAATCCGGGCGCTGGTGCCGGTTGCCGCGAAGCGGGTGGAAGTGGTTGTCGATGATCTTGACGAACGCGCCCACCTGACAGCCCTGGCCGATGCGCACGGCGTCTTCCGCTTCGATGCTGGTACCGCCCTCAATGACCACATCATCGCCCACGATGATGCGCGAACCCTTCAGCCGCGCATGCAGCTCGATGGGAACAGTCCGGCCATCCAGGAGGACCCGCTCACCGAGGCGGATTTCGCCCTGACCGTGAATCCACACCCGGCCCAACACGCGCGTGCCCGCTCCCACGCTCTTGCAGCGCAGCAGCTTCCACCGCGTTGTGACGGAGGACCAGGCAGGCACGTCCCGCAGGATGACGGGTCACCGGCTCCTTTTCAAGCCTCGATTCGCGGCGCGAGCAGCTCATAGCCACGCCCGGTCGTGGACGCCCGCGATGACATTCTCCAGCCGCAGGACCAGCTCCTCCGAAGGCAAATGAAAGTCGCTGTTGGCATAGTTCGACCGATGCGCCGAAAGTGTTGTTCTTGAGTCGCTCATGGTCGCTTCTTCGACCTTTCGTGATACCTCAGACTTCAGAATGCGGAAGGAGAACCAAATCCTCTCGGAAGCACGCATCGATCTGGGAGAGTCCAGGGAAGCCCGTTACCCGTTGGATGCCATTGGCTCCTAACGCTTCAGTACAAGAATGACGAGCAGTGCCGCGATCACTACCAAGACGCCTTTGACTGACGCTGCCGAGACGAGCGCTATTGCTCCCGAGACTGAAGCGATGACCATGACCACAACCGCGAACCAGTAGGCGACCTTGCTCCACTGGTCGCACAGGCGGGCCAGCGCCATCATCGGAGAATCTGCTGACCAATCATTCAGACTCACCCGCAGCACCGGGGGGACGAAGGGTATGAGAGCCCACCATGGAACCGAGTGCGCGGCCGCAAGGACATCGCCGACGAATTCAAAGGTATAGCGACGGTCTTCCTGAGCGATCCTGCCGGAGACCCACCACAAGAGCACGGCGATCGACACAAGAATGTAAACGAGGTCGAAGAGCACCCGCGACACCTTTACGTCCTCGTTCTCGTCGTCCAGAACTTTCCCGATTGTCCTAGCGGGTAAGGCTGGTCCCGTTGCAGGGACAGGGACGGCCGGATCAGCGACAGATACCCGACGACTGCGGCCAGCCCGCACCAGCCAGTACCAGACCAGCAAGGCTGACGACCCGGCAAACAGAGCGATCAGCGCACTTTCGGCCTGGGACATAACTTGGTTCCTCGGCAAGTCAGATGTCTAGCACTGGCTCCTGGGACGCCGAACGCGCCGATGTTACTGCGGAGACGGAGACTTGCGTTCCGTCGCGTTGAGCCAGGGGGTGATGGTGTTGGACGCCTGTTGGACGACTAGAACAAGCCTGCCAGGGGGCGGCGGAACAGCGCTGAAATGTTCGGGAATCTGGAGCCGGCGAAAGGACTTGAACCTTCGACCTGCTGATTACGAATCAGCTGCTCTACCAACTGAGCTACGCCGGCCTGGCGGTGGGACGCCTCCCGCGGAAGCGCAACCCAACAATCTTATCACAGCGCGTGCGCTGGGCGCCTTGTGCGGGATGCCCGCGCGGCGGGGCAGTCCAGCGCGTGCAATCCGTCGATTTCCGCCCAGTTCCGAGGCATCTCAGGGGCCTCCTTGAATGCTTCTCGCCGCCGACGTATCATCGAGTGTTTGGGGCGCTCCCCTCGAGCCCGAACATAGCCACAGACCCTGAAGTCATGCCGTCCGCCCCCTTCGACCGCTCGGCCATCGTCGTGCGCGGCGCGCGTACGCACAACCTGAAGAACGTCAGCCTCTCGCTGCCCGTCGGCCAGCTCATCGTCATCACCGGCGTGAGCGGATCGGGCAAGTCGTCGCTGGCCTTCGACACCATCTACGCGGAAGGGCAGCGCCGCTACGTGGAGTCGCTCTCCGCCTACGCTCGCCAGTTCCTGGAGCGGATGGAGAAGCCCGACGTGGACGGCATCGACGGCATCTGCCCGTCCATCGCCATCCGCCAGAAGAACTCGGTCCGCAATCCGCGCTCGACGGTCGGCCACGGTCACCGAGATCCACGACTACATGCGCCTGCTGTTCGCGCGCGTGGGCAAGACCATCTGCCGCAACTGCGGCCAGGAAGTGATCCGCGAAACCGCCGAGGTCGTCGCCGACCGCCTGGGCAAGCTCCCCGAAGGCACCCGCCTGCTGATTGGCTACGACTTCGCGCTCGTGGACATGGGCACCACGCCCGTGGACGATGCGGCGGAGCCGGGAGATGAGGAAGTGGCGCCCAGCGCCGAGGCCGGCGCAACCGCCGCGCCGCTGTCGGTCATCGAGCAGCTGCGTCGCAAGGGCTTCGGCCGCCTGCTGGTGGACGGTCAGGCGGTCTCGTTCGACGATCTGCCGGCCGACGTGCTGAAGGGCCGGACGTCGATCGGCGTGGTGGTGGACCGCCTGCGCGTCGAAGGCGAGATGCGCTCGCGCACCACCGACTCCATCGAGACCTCGTATCAGGAGGGCGGCGGCGCGGCGTGGGCCATCCAGCTGTCCGCGGACGGCGGCGCGCCGGTGCGGCACGAGTTCTCCGAGCGCTTCGAGTGCCGGGCCTGCCACATCACCTACGAGGACCCGCAGCCCCGCCTCTTCTCGTTCAACAACCCGTTCGGCGCCTGCCCGACCTGCCACGGCTTCGGCAACATCGTCGAGCTGGACCTGAACCTCGTGGTGCCCGATCAGGCCAAGTCGATCAACCAGGGCGCGATCGAGCCGTGGACCAAGCCGCACTACCGCTCGCACCTGGCCGCGCTGAAGCGCATCGCCAAGGCGAACAACATCCGGCTGGACGCGCCGTGGTCCGATCTGTCGGAAGCCGAGCGCCGCCTCATCGTCGAGGGCGATGACGACGACTACGACGGCATCCGCGGCTTCTTCCAGTGGCTGGAGAAGAAGAAGTACAAGGTCCACGTCCGCGTGTTCCTCAGCCGCTATCGCGGCTACCAGACGTGCCCGGACTGCGGCGGCACGCGGCTGCGCCGCGAAGCGCGCGACGTGCGCGTGGGCAACCTGACGATCGATCGGGTGTCGGCGCAGACCGTGCGCGAAGCCGAGGGCTTCTTCGACACCCTGCGCCTGTCCGAGAAGGACATGGCGATCGTTGACAAGGTGCTGAACGAGATCCGGCGGCGCCTCGGCTTCCTGCGGGATGTCGGTCTGGATTACCTGACGCTGGACCGTCTGTCGGCCACGTTGTCTGGCGGCGAGGCGCAGCGCATCAACCTGGCGACGTCGCTTGGCTCCGCGCTGGTGGGGACGCTCTACGTGCTGGACGAGCCCTCGATCGGCCTGCACCCGCGCGACAACCAGAAGCTGATTGCCATCCTGCGGATGCTGCGCGACCAGGGCAACACCGTCCTCGTCGTGGAGCACGACGCCGACATGATTGCAGTGGCCGACCACCTGATCGACATGGGCCTCGGCGCGGGCGAACACGGCGGCCGCGTGGTGTACTCCGGCACGATCGAAGGTCTGGCGCAGGAGCAGCGCTCGCTGACCGCGAAGTACTGGCGCGGCGAGCTGTCCATCCCCGTGCCCGCGACGCGGCGGCGCGGCGTGGGGCAGCGCATCAAGCTGATCGGCGCACGCGAGCACAACCTGAAGAGCGCGAACATCGAACTCCCGCTCAACACGCTGACGGTGATCACCGGCGTGAGCGGATCGGGCAAGTCCACGCTGATTCACGACGTGCTCTACGCCGCGCTCAAGCGCGCGAAGGGCGACTGGGACAAGAAGGTGGGCGCGCACGACCGTCTCGAGGGTCACGAGCTCGTCACCGACGTCGTGCTCGTGGATCAGACGCCGATCGGCCGCACGCCGCGCTCGAACCCGGTGACCTACCTGAAGGCGTTCGATCCCATCCGCGAGCTGTTCGCCTCCACCAAGGAGGCGAAGGCGCGCGGCATGACCGCCAGCCACTTCTCGTTCAACGTTCCGGGCGGACGTTGCGAGGCCTGCCAGGGCGAGGGCGAGGTGAAGGTCGAGATGCAGTTCCTCGCCGACGTCTTCGTGCCGTGCGAGCAGTGCGAGGGCCGGCGCTTCAAGTCCTCGGTCCTCGAAGTGCGCTATCGCGGCCGCAACGTCACCGAGGTGCTCGACCTCACGGTTCGCGAGGCGCTGGCCTTCTTCTCGACGGTGCCGAAAGTGCTGCGCCGGCTGCAGGTGCTCGACGAGATCGGCCTCGGCTATCTGCGCCTCGGTCAGCCGGCCACCACGCTCTCGGGCGGCGAGGCGCAGCGCATCAAGATCGCGGCGCACCTGGCGTCGCACGCCGGCGAACGGCTGCTCTACATTCTTGACGAGCCGACGACCGGGCTGCACTTCGATGACATCGCGAAGCTGCTGTCCGCGTTCAGGAAGCTGCTGGAAGCGGGGCACACCCTCGCCGTGATCGAGCACAATCTGGACGTGATCAAGACAGCCGACTGGATCATCGACCTCGGCCCCGAAGGCGGGGAAGAGGGCGGCCAGGTGCTGGCGATGGGCACCCCCGAACATGTGGCGGAGGTGAAGGCCTCGCACACCGGCCGCTACCTCCAGCAGATCCTCGCCTCCAACAAGCTGCTGCAGACGGTGGACTGATGAGAATCGCGCCCGGTATCGTCGCGGTCCTTCTCCTGGTGGGCGGCACGTTGCTGGCGCAGGCGCCGAACGGCCGCGCGATCCTGGTTGGCGCCGGCGTCGAGGTGCCCCGAGGCGGTCCCGAAGCCGCCTTCGACGCCTGGCTCACGGGCCCCCCGCCGATTCCGCCCGGCGCCATCACCCAGCTGATCGTCGGCATGGGCCCGGTGGGTAACGTGCCGCGCGTGCGCAACGCCTATGCGTTCGGCGTGCTCGCCGGCCGCTCGGCCCGAACCGTGGCGCCAGGCGAGCTGGCCGGCGCGGGCATCGCGCTGATCTCGATGGTGGTCTCCGACGATCGCTCGACGCGCGTTGCGGGCAGCCGGGTCGCCGGGCGCGTGTTTGCCACACCGGTGGACGGCGGGCCGATGCCGGTCCGGCCGGTAGGGCTGATCGAAGCCGTGGTGATGCTGCTCAACGCCAAGGACGAACGAGAGCAGGCCGCCTCGATGGAAGCGATCGGATTGCTGGGCGAAACCGCAGCCGTCCCGTCGCTCACCGAGATCTACACGCGTCATCGCGCGAAGAACAACCGGCAGATGGCGGGCGCCGCGCTCGAGGCGCTGGCGCGCATCGGCCAGCCGCAAAGCGCTCCCTTGGTGAAAGAGCTGACCACGGACGGCTGGGGCGATCGCAAGGACGCGACCAGCCTGGTCGTCGCCTATGCACGAGAGCGGTTTCTGAAGGACGGGTCGGTCAAGAGCCTGCAGGACGCGGCTGCCGACCGCGAGCTCGGTCCGCGGGCTCGGGCCTACCTGGCCGAGCTCGGCCTGCCGACGCCGTGACGCTCCCGCAGGAGTTCTACCAACGCGCCACCCTTGATGTGGCGCGCGATCTTCTCGGCAAGGTCCTGGTCCACCGCACCGCCGACGGCGTCACCGCGGGCACCATCGTCGAGGTCGAGGCGTACGTCGGCGAGGAGGATCCCGCCTGTCATGCCGCCGCCGGTCCGACCACGCGCAATGCGCCTCTCTACGGCCCGCCCGGCCACGCCTACGTTTACCTGAACTACGGGCTGCACGAGATGGTGAACGCCGTCACCGAGCCGGCGGGGTTTCCCGCGGCGGTGCTGCTGCGCGCGCTCGAACCCGTCGAAGGGCTGGCGCTGATGCACGAGCGTCGCGACCGCGCGAGATGGCGGAAAGGGAAGCCGCCGGTGAAGGACGCGCATCTCTGTCGCGGGCCGGGCAACCTGACGCTGGCCATGGGCATCGACCGCTCACTGGATACCACGCCGCTGTTCGCGCCGCCGCTGACCATCGAGGATCGCGGCGTAGCCATCGGCGCGGTGTCGTGGGGACCGCGGATCGGCATTACCAAGGGAGTGGAGCATGCGTGGCGCGGGTGCGTCACCGGACACGCGTCGGTGTCCAGGCCCTGACGAAGCCGCCACCCGCTTGAGGGCCGCGCCAGGGCCTGATTGAACGATCAGCGTCAGGCGCTGGTCAGCAGCGCGTGCAGCCACAGGCCGAACGTCCCGACCATGAACCCCACAAGGCCGGCGCGCACGATGGCGGCCACGGTGACGGGAGGCTCCGACCCGGTCCGGACAGCCTCACCGGACATACGACCCTCCGGTTGTGGCCATCCACAGCAGGGCATACATGGCCAGGGTCATTCCCAGCGCGAAGCCAATCGCGCGGCGCGTGATGCGTGGATCAGCGGTATACATCATCTACCTCGACAGGAACCGGCGCGCGGGCAGGCGGCACACGCGTCCGGTCACTTGTGTATGAGACGGCAGAAACGTTTCAAGGGTTTGTCAGCGGTGTGGCAATTCCGTGGCAGACGTCA
Source organism: uncultured Acidobacteriota bacterium (assembly GCA_963723005.1). Classification (GTDB taxonomy): domain Bacteria; phylum Acidobacteriota; class Vicinamibacteria; order Vicinamibacterales; family UBA2999; genus VFZN01. The sequence continues at coordinate 174,514 of CAVRPA010000005.1, forward strand.
GGTGGAGGTAAAACCTTTGTCTCCGAATGTCCGCCACGGTCCGTCTCACTCGTAGTGCAAGGCCTCGCGCGGATTGAGGCTTGCCGCGCGCCGGGCCGGCACGAAGCCAAACACCACGCCGACGAGGGCGGCGAATCCGAACGACATGAGGATCGAGGCCGTGGACACCACGGTGCTCCAGTTCATCACCGCGGTCAGCGCGTAAGACGCGCCCACCCCTGCCAGCACACCGGTCGCCCCACCGAGCAGGCTGAGGGCCATGGCTTCGATGAGGAACTGCGCCAGCACGTCGGCCCGGCGCGCGCCGATCGCGCGGCGCAGCCCGATCTCGCGCGTGCGCTCGGTCACCGACACCAGCATGATGTTCATGATCCCGACCCCGCCGACGATCAGCGAGATGGCCGCGACGCCGGACAGCAGCCACGACATCGTCGTCGTCGTCGAGGTCAGCACCGCGGCCATCTCCTCGGGCGAACGAATCGTGAAGTCGTCCGCGTCGCGCGGCTGCAGGCGATGGCGCTGGCGGAGCAGGGCAGCCATGTCGTCGGAGACGGCCGATGCCGATCGGGATCCGTCCAGGCCGACGGTGAGGTTCGACAGGTAGGTCACGCCCAGCAGCCGCTTCTGCGCGGTGGTGTAGGGCACCATCACGGTGTCGTCCTGATCCTGTCCCATCGGCGTCTGGCCCTTCCGGCTGAGCACGCCAATCACCGTGAAGGGCTGGTTGTTGATGCGGATCGTCTGGCCCACCGCGTCGGTGGTTGCGCCGAACAACTGGTCTCTCACGACGGTGCCGAGCACCGCGACCTTCATCGCGCGCGCGACCTGGTCGGCGTCGATGAAGGTGCCCGACTGCACGGGCCAGCTACGCAGCGCCGCGAGCTCCGCCCCGACGCCCTGCACCTGCGACTGCCAGTTACCGCCGGCCGACAGCACTTGCGTGCGCGTGCTCAGTCCGGGTGACACGGCGCTCACGCCCGCCACCTCTTTGGCAACCGCCGCCGCGTCGTCGTCGATCAGCGTGGTGACGGCGCCTTGTCCCGTGCGCACGCCACCCACGTTGGCCGAGCCGGCGCTGACGGTCACCATGTTCGTGCCGAGGCTGGAGACCTGGCGGTTGATCGAGGCTCGCGCGCCGCCGCCAATCGCCATCATCACGATCACGGCGGCGACGCCGATGATGATGCCGAGGGAGGTGAGCGCCGAACGGAGGAGGTTGCGCCCGATGGCTTCGAACGCCGTGCGCACCGTGCTGGTGGCGGTGGTCATCGACCGCCGGCGCTGTTGCGAGCGCCGCCTCCCGATCCGCTGCGTCGCGGGAACGATGGCATCAGCGGCGAGCCGGTGGCGGCCGGAGCCGCGCTTGCCGTGCCCGCCTGCGCCGCCATGCCGGTGACGACGAGATCCCCTTCCTGGAGTTCGCCGGCGGTGACCGCCACGTTCACGATGTCCGACAGACCGGTCTTCACTTCAACCGGGCTGATCCGGTCGCCCTTCAGCACCCACACCGTGGTCTGCTTCCCTCGCGAGTCGCCGGCCGCGGGCGCCGTCGTGGCGAGCGTGGTCAGCAACGCCTCGGTCGGCTTGAAACGAAGGGCGGCTGCCGGAATCCGCAGGGCATCGTCGGCGCGGGCCACCTCGATGTCGAGCGTCGCGGTCATCCCGGGCTTCAGTTGCCGCTCCGGGTTCGGGACGTCAATCACTGTCGTGTAGCTCACGACGTTCTGCGCGACGGTGGGCTGCAGGCGGACCTGCCGCACCGTGCCCGAGAACGAGCGGCCCGGATAGGCATCAACGACGAAGCTGACGGGCTGACCAACTTTCACGCGGCCCACGTCGGACTCGTCCACGCGCGCGTCAAGTTCCAACGTGTCCAGGTTGCGGGCGATGACGAACAGCGTGGGCGCCTGCAGGCCGGCCGAGACCGTCTGTCCGACTTCGACGTTGCGGCTGAGCACGATGCCGTCCACCGGCGACGTGATGATGGTGTGCGACAGGTTCAGGCGCGCCTGTTCGAGCGCCGCCTGCGCCTGGGAGAGCTGGGCCGCGGCGGACTTGACGCTCACTTCAGCCACCCGTGTGTCGGATCGCGCGGTGTCCACCTCCTGCGCCGCAATCAGCTGCCTCGTGGCCAGCTGTTCCGAACGGCCGAGTTTGACCTTCGAGTCCTCGAATTGCACCTGGGCGCGTTCGAGGTCGGCGTTCAGCCGGATGACGCTCGCCTCGGCCTGTTGCACCTGCGACGCCAGCACGGCGGGATCCAGCGTGGCGACCACCTGGCCGCGCTTCACCGTCTCGTTGAAGTCGGAGCCGAGCGTGGCGATGGTGCCGCTCACCTGGGTGCCCACCTCGACGGTATCGACCGGCGACAGGGTACCGGTCGCGGACACCGACACGACGATCGGTTCCCGCGTCACCGGGGCGGTGGTCAGTTGAGGCGGCGCGTCACCTGCTTCGGCGCGCAGGTAGTAGGTTCCGCCCGCGATGGCAGCAATGGTCAGTGTGAGAATCCAGATAAGACGTTTCATGGTGATGTCCTATCTGGTGAGACGGCGGCGCGATGGCGCGCGCGTGACGCGGGTGTGGCAGTTCGATGGCAGATGTTAGGGCGACGTTATCTTTCGCATCGTCACCTCGACCTGCTGGACGGGGAGGCGGATGCCGGCGCGATCGAACGCCTTTTTCACCCGGCGCCGGAGCTCGCGGCCGACGACCCACTGGCTGAGCGGGACGGTCTTGATCCGGAAGCGCAGCGACACCGATGAGGCAGCGAAGTTGTCCACGCCAAGGACCTCGAGCGGCTCGAGGATGTGGGGCATGAACGCGGGGTCTTTCTGCAGCTCGGCCGCCGTCGCCTGCACGACCTCGATGGCGAGATCCACGTCGTCGTCGTAATCGATGCCGAGGTCCAGCACGTAGTACGAGAAGTCCTTGCTGCGGTTCGCGAGCGTGGTGATCTGGCCGTTCGGGATGACGTGGACCGTGCCTTCCATGTCGCGTAACACGATGGTCCGGAGGTTGATCTGTTCCACCGCACCGCCGGTGCCATTGACGATCGCCACGTCGCCAACCCGCACCTGATCCTCCAGGATCATGAAGAAGCCGGAGATCACGTCCTTGACCAGGGTCTGCGCGCCGAAGCCGACGGCGAGGCCGATGATGCCGGCGCCGGTGAGCAGCGGCGTGATGTCCACGTCCAGCGCCCGGAGCACCATCAGCAGCGCCGCGATGGTAATGACCGTGGTGAGGAAGCGGCTGAGCGTGCTGCCGATGGTCTGGGCGCGCTTGCGCCGCTCGATGTCCGCCGGTCCGCCCCCTCCGACCAGTTCCTCCACCGCGCGCGCGACGATGGTGGTGACGACGCGGTTCGCGGTGATGGCCAGGAGCACGATCACGCCGATGCGCAGCGCGGTGGTCGCGGCCCATTGGCCCAGATGCCGGCCCTCCATTTCGACCGGCAGATCCACGCCGACGATCGCCAGGGCGGGGAACACCAGCCCGATCATCGCGACCACGAACGTCACCAGGCGCACCAGACGGACCGGCGCGCGCTGCATGGACGCGGAGATGTGGGGCATGTGCGTCCGCCCCTCGACCCTGGCCAGTAACCGCCGGACCAGCCCGCCGGCGATGAGGGCAAGGGCAATCGCGATGACGGCAGCGAACGTGATCGCCACCAGCACTTCGACGGTGTTGTCCGGGATGGCAGATGCTTCGGCGGCGGGTTGCTGCATGGGACGTGGGGCGTCTAGCGGCCGCGGCGCTGCGGGGCTCGCTGTTGCTGGCGCTCGACGGTCACGCGCACGGTCGTCGGCTTGCCCTCGCGCATCACTTCGATGCTGACCGTGCTGCCGATCGCGCTGTCGGCGATGAGGCGCACGAACTGCGAGGGGTTGGCGATCGCCTGGCCGTTCACCTTTCGGACGATGTCGCCCGGACGCAGGCCCGATTGGTAGGCGGCGGAGTCACGCCGCATCTGCGTGATGACCACGCCGTCGGTGTCGGGCGCGCGCAGTTCCTCGGCCAGCCGCGTGGTGACCGGCGAGACATCGACATAGCCGACCGATCCGCGCCGCACTTCGCCGTACTGCTTCAGGTCGTCCACGACGCGTCGTACCAGGTTGCTCGGGACGGCGAAGCCGATCCCCTGATAGCCGCCGCTCTGCGAGAAGATCGCGGTGTTGATGCCAATCAATTCGCCGCGGCTGTTGATCAGCGCGCCGCCGGAGTTCCCAGGGTTGATCGCCGCGTCGGTCTGGATGAAGTCCTCGTACTGCGAGATACCGACGCCGGCGCGGCCGAGCGCGCTGACCACGCCCAGCGTCACCGTCTGGTTCAGCGAGAACGGGTTGCCGACGGCCATGACCCACTCCGCGACCTTCAGCTTCGACGAATCGCCCCAGGGAATGACGGGGAGGTTGGTGCCTTCCACCTTCAGGAGCGCGAGGTCGGTCCACGAGTCGGTGCCGATGATCTTCGCCCGCAGCTCGCGGCGATCGCCGACCGACACGGTCACCTCGGCGTTGTTCTCGCCGACGACGTGATTGTTGGTGACCACGTAGCCGTCGGCCGAAATCAGCACGCCGGATCCAAGGCTCGACTCGTAGCGATTGGCGTAGCCGAACATCTCGCCCGGGTCGCCGCCGAAGAACTGCTGGAAGAACGGGTCGTTGCTGAACGGGGAGTTCGGCCGCCTCACCACCTGGATGGAGGAGATGTTGGTGACGGCGCGGACGGTCTGCGCGGCGACGGCTGTGAAGTCCGGTCCGGTGGTGGCGACGACAGGCGCCGCAGGCTTGGCCGTCTGCTCCGGTTCGGTGGTGGCGGTGGTGGCGGGTTCCCGACGGGGACGACCGGCGCCGCGGCCCCGTCCGTGCCTACCGGTACGGGGGCTGGCGAAAGCCGCTCCACGGCGTCGCCGGCGCGGCTGCTGAGGGCGAGGCCCGACACCAGACCGGTGGCCACCAGCAGGATGGAAAGGGAAAGCTGTTTCAGCATCACACAGCCGCTGGCTGGCTAGGACACGTCGACGCGGCGGGGACCCGGCTCGGGCACTTTGGGCACGGTTACGGTGAGGAGACCGCCGGCCATCTCGGCCACGATATGGTCCGCGTCCACCGACGGCGGCAGGTTGAACGTGCGCGAGAACTCGCCGTGTCCGCGCTCGACTTGATGGTAGTGCTCGCAGGCGACGCGGGCGTCGCGCCGGCCGTGCAGCGTCAGCCGGCCGTCACGCACGGCGATGCTGATCTGGTCCCGGGTGATGCCTGGCAGTTCGGCCGTGAGGATGAAGGCCGTTGCGGTCTCACACAGATCCACGGCAGGAACCCAGCCGTGCGAACCGGCGGCTGACAGCCGCTCGATCCGGTGCTGGATGGCAATCAAGTCCCGGAACGGGTCCCAGCGCGCAAACGCCACAACACCGAATCGTAGCACGGGGACCGGGTGGGCCGCCCAGATCGAAGGTGTGGGCAAGGAAGGTGTGGGCAAGACCCGTCCCGATGGCCGGCCGACCGCAGCCGCTGTGCTAAAATTCTCAGGTTCTACCAACCGCAACCAAAGGGACCATGGCTGATACGCTCCTCGCTACGCAACTCCGGAAGGGCATGATCATCAAGCTCGATAACGAGCTCTACCGGATCTTCGATCGCCAGCACGTCACCCCCGGCAATCTTCGGGGCTTCGTGCGCCTGAAGATGCGTAACCTGCGCAGCCAGACGATGGCCGAGCACAAGGCGCGGTCGGAAGACGTCATCGAGCGGGCGACGCTGGACGAGAAGGAAATGCAGTACCTCTACTCGGACCACGAGGGGTACCACTTCATGGACACCGAGAGCTACGACCAGGTGCACCTCTCCGCCGAGGCACTGGGCGACAGCACCGGCTTCCTGAAGGCCGAGATGCTGATCAAGGTCGAGTTCTACGGCGAGGAGCCGGTTGGCATCGAACTGCCCCCGACCGTGGACCTGAAGGTCATCGAGACCGTGCCCGCAATCAAGGGCGCCACCGCCACCAATCAGTTGAAGCCGGCAACGCTCGAGACGGGCGTAGTCGTGCAGGTACCGCCGTTCGTGGGCGAGGGCGACATGATTCGCATCAGCACCGAAACCGGCGAATACATGTCGCGGGCGTAGGCCACTTACCCAAGAGTTCGAAACCGGATACGGGTCCTCCGTGTCCGGTGTAAAGTTCCGATATGGACGTCGTCCGAACCCCATCCGCGGGGTGGATCGAAGTGATTGTCGGGAGCATGTTCAGCGGCAAGAGCGAAGAGCTGATCCGCCGGATCCGACGCGCGCAGATCGCCCGCCAGCGAGTACAGATCTTCAAACCCGCCGTCGACACCCGCTTCGCCGAGGACCACATCGTCTCGCACAGCGAGTTGCGGATTCCCTCCGAGAGCGCCGCGAGCGCCGCGGAACTGGTGTCGAAGGTGCGGCCCGACACCGAAGTGATCGGCATCGACGAGGGGCAGTTCTTCGACGCCGAACTGCCGGCCGCCACCACCGAGCTCGCCAGGCGCGGCATCCGCGTGATCATCGCCGGGCTCGACCAGGATTACCTCGGGAAACCGTTCGAGCCGATGCCGCAGCTGCTGGCCATCGCCGAGTACATCACCAAGACGCGCGCCATCTGCATGGTGTGCGGCAACCCCGCCAATCACACGCAACGCCTGGTCGGGAATCGCTCGCGGGTGCTCCTGGGGGCGCAGGGGACCTACGAGGCGCGGTGCCGGCGCTGCTTCGACCCCACCCTGGCGGAAACCGAGGAACAGAAGCAGCAGGACGCCGCCCAGTCCGTGGCGGAAGGCGCCGGCGCGGAGCCGCGATGAGCGTCGAGCAACTCGCTCCGGCGCTCGAGGTCAGCCTCGTCGCCCTGGGCGTGTTGTTCCTGGCCGTCAACCTGCGCGCCGGCCTCGAGATCTGGCTGTGGTGGCGCCGCCGCGGCGGGGCGCTCCTGGTGTGGATGCCGCCCAAGCCGCCGTACTACGCCCTCAACCTCGCCATCGGCGTGATGATGGGCATCCTGCTGTTCACCACCGTGTTCCTGATTCCGCGTCCCGCCGGCTCGATCTTCGGCGAGGCGATGATGTTCCTGTATTACGGCTACCTCCTGCCGCTGTCGTCGCGAATCACGCGGGGCATCTACTCGGACGGGGTGTGGACCGATTCCGGCTTCATGTCCTACGGCGATATCGGCGGCCTCAGCTGGAAGGAAGGGGCGGTGGGGACGCTGGTCCTGGCGTCCCGCCTGCGGGCGTTCGCGCGCACCCTGACCGTCCCGGGCACCAGGCTGGGCGAGGTGCGGCGGCTGCTGCGCGAGAAGATTGGCGAGCACGCCATCGAGTTCGACGGCGGGCCCGGGCTGCACCTGGGGACCCGGGATACCCGGGAAAGCGTCTAGACAGGTTTTTCCGCCATTTTCAGGCGTTTCGGGCTACTATCCATCAGTTTTCGGCACTGACGCCGCTTCCACCGGGCATCGTTCGAGCCGGTTGGGGCACCCGACATCCCCGTCGGGGCGGCAGAGCTGGCGATTCGGCGTCACCGTTCAGGCGTCCTCTGTAGTTCCGGCCCGGCGAGGCCGATACGAGGTGTCGATGGCAGCACGTCCCACGTGGAAGGGCTACTTGAAGGTCAGCCTGGTCACGATTCCGGTCCGGGTCTACCCGGCCACCGAATCGAGCGCCACGGTGTCGTTCAACCAGCTCCACGCCGAGTGCCAGACCAAGATCCAGCAGAAGAAGTGGTGTCCGCACTGCGAGCGTGAAATCACCTCGGCTGAGGTGGTGAAGGGCTACGAGTTCGAGAAGGGCCGCTGGGTGGTCGTTGACGACGAAGACATCGCCAAGGTAAAGACCGAGTCCACCAAGATCATCAACCTGATGCAGTTCACCGACGAAACTGCCATCGACCCGATGTACGTGGACAAGGCCTACTACCTCGCGCCCGAGGGCCCGATGGCCAACGACGCCTACGCGGTGATGCGGGACGGCATGAAGGGCAAGGCGGGGATTGGCAAGGTGGCCATCCACGGCCGCGAATACCTGGTCGCCATCCGGCCCCACAAGCAGGGCCTGGTGATGTACACGCTGCACCACGCGGCGGAGATTCGCACCATCGACCAGATCGACGAGTTGCGCGAGGTGCGGGGCACGGTCAATCCCGCCGAGATGAAGCTGGCGCGGCAGGTGATCGAGAGCATCGAGGGCGAGCTGAACCTCGCCGACTACACCGACGAGTACCAGCAGGGCCTGCGTGCCCTGATCGACGCCAAGGTCGCAGGCGAGGAAGTGGCGATGCCGGCCGAATCGGCCCCGCCCAAGGTGGTGGACCTGATGGAAGCGCTCCGCAAGAGCCTCGAGCAGGTGAGCGGGGGCAAGAAGAAGTCCGCCAAGGTGGCGGAAGGCCGCACTACGGCCAGAAAACGAAAGGCGTCTTGATGAAAAAGACCACGCGCCACAAGGCGGTGTGGGGCGGCTATCGCCCCAGCAGCATGCCGAGAACTCCCAGGCCGCTGGCCGCCGGATCCTGAATCCAGTCGGGCGGCACCAGCCAGACGAAGGCCAGGATCGCGACGACCCAGATGTCGTAGGGCAGCGTCGCCCGTTCGTCCCGCCAGAAGAAGAAGCGCCAGAACCAGCCCGTCGGGCCGGCCGTATCCGGCATCGGTTTCCCTTCCAGTTCCAGATACGTGTAGTAGATCCGGTTCGCGACCGTCACCACCGACAACGCCAGGATCACCCACAGCACCCCGGCCATCCGGTCGGTGAACGCGCCGATCATGAACAGCACGATGCGCTCGGGGCGCTCCATGAATCCGACCTTGCACTTGGCGACCAGCGACTCGGCGCGGGCGCGCGCGTAGCTGGTCATGATCGAGAAGATCAGCGCCAGGGTCGCGACCAGCACGTATTCCTTCCGCCCCAGGTCCGCATACAGCCAGATCAGTCCGGTGAACAGCGCGAGGTCCGAGAACCGGTCCAGCGTCGAATCCCAGAAGGCGCCGAACTGCGACTGCTTGCCGGTGATGTGCGCGACCTTGCCGTCGATGAAGTCGAAGATGTTGGCGACGATCATGATCACGCCGGCGGCGATGAACCGGTCGGTGGCCAGCGCCCAGGCGGCGACGACGTTGATCAGCACCCCGATCAGCGTGAGCACATTGGGGTGGATGCCGAGCGCCACCGAGATGTTGATGATGGCGCGCAACGGAAACATGCAGATGGCGCCGATGGCGCCCGTGACTGTCATTGGGTCCACATTAGGGTAGTCGAGCCTCGGGCTAATCTCAACCGCGACAGCCTGCCCAAAGGGGGAGTGGCGCGAGCCTCGGGGAAGACGTACGATCGGAGCAGCGGTCCCGTTCGTCTCCATGCCCATCTACGACCTGAAAGACCAGATCGCACGCTTGCCAGAGCAGCCAGGGGTGTATCTCTACGCCAACGAGGCGGGGGAGACCATCTATGTCGGCAAGGCCAGGAGCCTGCGCGACCGGGTCCGGAGCTACCTCGGAGCCTACGGGTCCAGCCCCAAGACCAACGCGCTGCTGGACGACATCGCCAGCCTCACCGTCATCGTCACCGACTCGGTGGTCGAGGCGCTGGCGCTCGAGAACAACCTGATCAAGCAGCGGTCGCCGCGCTACAACATCCTGCTCCGCGACGACAAGAACTACCCCTACCTGCAGCTGACCACTGGTGAAGCGTTTCCGCGCGTGCTGGTGGCGCGCGCGGTGGAGCGCGATGGGCACTTCTACGCGGGCCCGTTCCTGCCCGCCAAGCTGGCTCGTCGCACCATGGGGCTGACGCACAAGCTGTTCGGCATCCGCTCCTGCAACGAAGTGATCACCGGCGAGCGCGGGCGGCCGTGCCTGGAGTACGACATCAAGCGCTGCCTGGCGCCGTGCGTGCTGTCGCTGTGCACGCCCGAACGTTACGGGCAGGCGGTGGAGGACACCCGCCTGTTCCTGGAAGGCCGGAACGACGAGCTGTCGGACCACCTCGAAGCGCGGATGGTGGATGCCGCGCAGCACGAACGGTTCGAGGAGGCTGCCGCGCTCCGTGACGCGATGCGGACGGTGCAGGCCATCAGCGAGCGGCAGCAGAAGATGGCCAGCTCCGAGCTGGGCGATCGCGACGTGTTCGGCGTCAAGGTCGGGCCGAGCGGCGTCATCGTGCAGGTGTTCCTCGTGCGAAGCGGCCGCGTCGTCGAGCGCGTGGAGTTCGCGGCGGAAGCGGGTTCCGACACGAGCAGCGAGTCCACGGTGATCGAAGCGGCGGTGCAGCAGTTCTACACGGATCAGGAGCCGCCTCCCGATGTGCACGTGCCGACGCTGCCGGAGGAGGCCGAGGCGATCGAGAGCTGGCTCTCGGAGCGCGCCGGCCGTCGGGTGCGAATCGGCGTGCCGCAGCGCGGCGACAAGCGCGGGCTGCTGGAGCTGGTGCGACGTAACGCTGAACTCGCCTATCGATCGCGGTTCGACTCCGAGGGCACGACGCAGTACCGAGGCGCTGGAGAACATCCAGGCGGCGTTGCGGCTGCCCGAGATTCCACGGCGGATCGAGTGCTTCGACATCTCGACCAATCAGGGCGCCGAGACCGTAGCCTCGATGGTGGTGTGCGAGGACGGCCGAATGAAGCGGGCCGAGTATCGCAAGTTCCGGGTCCGGCACGAGGGGCCGACGACCGGCGACCGGTTCCTGGACGACTTCGCGGCGATGGAGCAGGTCGTTCGCCGGCGCTACACGAAGGTGCTGGCGAACGGCGGTCCGTTCCCGGACGTCATCCTGATCGACGGCGGCAAGGGGCAGCTGAACGCGGCCTATACCGCGCTCGAGAGCATTGGCCTGTCGAACCTGGTGGCCATCGGCCTGGCCAAGAAGGAAGAGCTCGTCTTCACCCGCGACAGCGAGCAGCCGCTGGCGCTCGACCCGCATGGCGCGGCGCTGCGCCTGCTCCAGCGCATTCGCGACGAGGCCCACCGCTTTGCGGTCACGTTCCACCGCCAGGCGCGCACCATGCGCGATCTGCGGTCCGAGCTTGATGAAGTCCCCGGCGTGGGGCCGCGCCGCCGGAAGACGCTGCTGACCCGGTTCGGCAGCCTGGCAGGAGTGAGGCGCGCCACGCGGGAGGAACTGACGGCGGTCGTCGGGACCAAGGCGGCCGACGCCATCGTGGAGCATTTCGCGCGGGTATAGGCCGAATCCCCTATGGATCCGGCCGTGCCTCGGCCGTGTCCCGGATGGTATATTTCACAGTTCTTGGCTGGCATCGATTTCACAGAGATATTCATCCTGCATGGCCGTTCTCGTCGCATCCCTGTCGGTGCACGAGGCGGCGCATGCCTGGGCGGCCAACCAACTGGGCGATCCCACAGCGCGGCGGCTCGGCCGGCTGTCGCTGAATCCGGCGGTGCACGTCGATCTGGTGGGAACCGTGCTGTTTCCGCTGGTCGCCATCACCACCGGTCTGCCGCTCATCGGCTGGGCGAAGCCGGTCCCGGTGGACTTCCGGCATCTGCGGTCGCCGCGCCGGGACTTCGCCTTGATTGCCGCGGCCGGGCCGGTCAGCAACGTCCTGATGGCGTTGCTGGGGGCGGCGGTGTACGCGGCCATTGGCGGGGCGGACGGGATGTCGCACGAGCGGCCTGCTTCGCGGGCACGGTCCGGTAGTTCGTGGTGCTGAACGTGCTGCTCGCGGTCTTCAACATGGTGCCGGTGCCGCCGCTCGATGGCGGCAACGTGCTGATGGGCGTGCTGCCCGCGAACGGCGCCATCCTGATCGATCGCCTGCGGCCCTACGGGTTCATCCTGCTGTATGTGCTGATGCTGACCGGCGTGCTCTCCGCCATCATGCGCCCGGTGCAGCGCTTCGTCCTGGGTTGGTTACTGTGACTGAACGGCAACGTGTGGTGTCGGGCATGCGCCCGACCGGCAAGCTTCACCTGGGACATCTGGTCGGCGCGCTGCAGAACTGGGAGCGCCTCCAGTCGATCTACGACTGCTTCTACTTCGTCGCCGACTGGCACGCGCTGACCAGCCACTACGCCGACACCAGCGACATCGTCGAGAACGCGCTGGACAACGTCGCCGACTGGATTGGCGCCGGCCTCGACCCCGAGAAGAGCGTCTTCTTCGTGCAGTCGATGATTCCCGAGCACGCCGAGCTGTATCTGCTGCTGCAGATGGTCACGCCGATCCCGTGGCTGGAGCGCGTGCCCACCTACAAGGAACAGATCGACCAGCTCACCGACAAGGATCTCGGCAGCATCGGCTTCCTCGGCTATCCGCTGCTGCAGGCCGCCGACGTCGTGATCTACGGCGCGCACTTCGTCCCGGTGGGCGACGACCAGGTGCCGCACCTCGAGTTGTCGCGCGAGGTGGTCCGCCGCTTCAACAACTTCTACTTCCCGGCGTCCGAGGGCACGCCCTCGTCCGGACTGGTCGAACCGGAGTCGCTGCTGACGCCGACGCCGCGGCTGCCCGGTCTCGACAACCGGAAGATGAGCAAGAGCTACAACAACACCATCGACCTGTCGGACGACGCCAAGGCCGTGCAGGCCAAGGTGCGGCAGATGTACACCGATCCGAAGCGGGTGCGGGCCGACATCCCCGGCACGGTCGAAGGCAATCCGGTGTTCATCTACCACGACATCTTCAATCCGAACGTCGCCGAGGTGGACGACCTGAAGGAGCGCTACCGCGCCGGCAAGGTGGGCGACGTCGAGGTCAAGACCAAGCTGGCGGCCGCCATCAACACGCTGCTCGAACCGATTCGCGAGCGTCGGCAGGCGGCGCTGGCGCGTCCGGGCTACCTGCGCGAGGTCCTGTTCGAGGGTTCCGCCCGCGCCCGCCTCATCGCCCAGGAGACGATGGAGCAGGTGCGCGGCGCGGTGAAGTTGCAATACTGATGTCCGCGGACGGTACGGGTCCCATGAGCGACGAGAACACGCCCACCGGCGCCGACGAGACGTTCGAGTCACAGCTCGACGTCATCCGGATCAGGCTGCAGTCCTTCGAGGGACCGCTCGATCTGCTCGTCCATCTGATCCGCAAGAACAAGGTGGATGTCTACGACATCCCGATTGCGTTGATCACGAGGCAGTACCTCGACTATCTCGACGTGATGCAGGAGCTGAACCTCGACGTCGCCAGCGACTTCCTGGTGATGGCGGCGACGCTGATCCACATCAAGAGCCGCATGCTGCTGCCGCGCCCCGAGACGGCGGCGGGCGATCCGATCGACGACGAGGATCCGCGCGACGCGCTGGTCCGGCGCCTGCTCGAGCACGATCGCTTCAAGGCGGCGGCCGAACTGCTGCACGAGCGCGAGACGCTGCGCAGCGCGCAGTGGACGCGGCCGGACGCCCGCGTCGAGGCGATTGCCGGCGACGAATACGAGCCCGAGCTCGAAGTGGACCTGTTCACGCTGCTGTCGGCGTTCAAGGGCGTGCTCGAACGCGCCCGCGAGCGGCCGCCGGTGCCGCTGCCGCCCGAAGAGATCTCGATCGAGGCGCGCATCGAGCAGCTGCTCGAGCGGCTCTCGGAGACCGACGCGCTGGGCTTCGAGGAGCTGTTCGACGATGCCGGCAGCCGGGCGCAGCTGATCGTCACGTTCCTGGCGATGCTCGAGATGATTCGGCTGAAGCTGGTGCGCGTGTTCCAGAGCGCCCAGCTCGGCGCCATCCGCGTCTACAAGCGGGCGCGCCCGCAGGATGCGCCGCACCCGATTCACGATCCCGAAGACGAGTACAAGGCACATCATCGCGCGGCCGCCCAGGTCGAGCCGCCGACAGACGAAGGCACAACGGAATGAGCGCACCCGAACAACCAGACACCGATGCCGAGCCGCTGACCGATACAGGCGAAGCCGTTGTCGGCACCGACGAGGCCGTCGTGGAGACCGGCGATGCGGTGGTCGAGACCGACACCGCGGTCGTCGAGACGGCGGACGCCGTGGTCGAAACCCTCGATGGAACCGAGGCGGCGGAAGGCCAGGAAGGCCAGAGCGCTGTCATCCGTGCCGGCGGTCGAGGACGAGAAGCCGCGCATGGATCTGTCGCAGCTGATGGCGATCGTCGAGGCGCTGGTGTTCGCCTCGCCGGAGCCGCTCACGCCGAAGATGCTGCTGAAGCTGCTGAACGACGAGCCGAAGGAAGACGTGCTGGCGGCGGTCGAGGCGGTGAAGCAGGGCTACGAGGCCCGGCCCGGGCTGCATCTCGCGGAGGTCGCCGGCGGTTATCAGATCACGACGCGGCCCGAGCTGCACGACTGGGTGCGACGCCTGTTCCACGAGCGGACCACGCAGAAGCTCTCGGTGGCTTCGCTCGAGACGCTGTCGGTGATCGCCTACAAGCAGCCGATCACGCAGGCCGAGATCGGCGAGATCCGCGGCGTCAATACGTCCGGGGTGCTTGAGCACGCTGCTCGAGCGGCACCTGATCAAGATCGTCGGCCGCAAGAACGTCATCGGCCGTCCGTTTCTCTACGGCACCACGCGCGAGTTCCTGATCCGGTTCGGGTTGAAGGACGTCAACGATCTGCCGAGGATCGAGGACATGGCGCAGCAGCTCGGATTCGAGCCGCCGGCGGTGCTGATGGAGCAGAACGTTCCGGAGGACATGCTGCCGCTCGAAGAGGAGCCGGGGCAGTACGACGTGGCGGGGGAGATCGAGTGCAAGCGGTTCGACGGAACCGGGGCAGGACGTCGAGCCGACTGATGCCGAGGACTCCGAGAAGGACGAGGAGCCCAGCCAGGAAGGCTGAGCTCCTCGCGAATCATCCGCGGCCCTTGGGCTTGTTGGGCCGCCACGGCGGGCCGCTGCGGCGATCGGGATTGGCGCCGCCGCGCGGCTTGAACCCGCCACCGCCGCCGGGCGAGTTGGACCCGCTGCCGCCGCCCTCACCGCGCGGTTTGAAGCCGCCGCCACCTTCACCGCGAGGCGGATAGCCACCACCGCCTTCGCCGCGAGGACGGAATCCACCGCCACCCTCACCGCGAGGTTTGAAGCCGCCGCCACCTTCGCCACGAGGCGGATAACCGCCACCGCCTTCGCCGCGCGGACGGAATCCACCGCCGCCCTCGCCGCGCGGGTTGAAGCCGCCGCCACCTTCGCCACGAGGCGGATAGCCACCACCGCCTTCGCCGCGCGGACGGAAGCCGCCGCCACCTTCGCCGCGCGGCTTGAAGCCGCCGCCACCTTCACCACGCGGACGGAAGCCACCACCGCCTTCACCACGCGGGCGGAAGCCACCGCCACCTTCACCGCGAGGCGGAAGCCGCCGCCACCTTCACCGCGGGGCGGAAGCCACCACCGCCTTCGCCGCGCGGACGGAAGCCGCCGCCACCTTCACCGCGCGGCTGGAAGCCACCGCCGCCTTCGCCACGCGGACGGAAGCCGCCGCCACCTTCACCGCGAGGCGGATAGCCACCACCGCCTTCGCCGCGCGGGCGGAAGCCGCCGCCACCTTCACCGCGAGGCCGGAAGCCACCGCCACCTTCACCGGCGGAAACCACCACCGCCTTCGCCGCGCGGACGGAAGCCGCCGCCACCTTCACCGCGAGGCGGATAGCCACCACCGCCTTCGCCACGCGGACGGAAGCCACCGCCACCTTCACCGCGAGGCGGATAGCCACCACCGCCTTCACCGCGCGGACGGAAGCCGCCGCCACCTTCACCGCGAGGCGGATAGCCACCACCGCCTTCGCCACGCGGACGGAAGCCGCCGCCACCTTCACCGCGAGGCGGGAAGCCACCACCGCCTTCGCCACGCGGGCGGAAGCCGCCGCCACCTTCACCGCGAGGCGGGTAGCCACCACCGCCTTCGCCACGCGGACGGAAGCCGCCGCCACCTTCACCGCGAGGCGGGTAACCGCCACCGCCTTCGCCGCGCGGACGGAAGCCGCCGCCACCTTCACCGCGCGGCTGGAAGCCGCCACCACCTTCTCGTGGCTTGAAACCTCCGCCGCCTTCACCACGTGGCTTGAACCCGCCGCCCTTCGGCTTGAATCCACCGCCCTGCGGCTTGAACCCGCCGCCTCGCGCGGACGCGCCCTTCGGCGCGTACGGCTTGCGCGCGCCGGGCTTCTTCCTCGCGTCACCCGCGCCGCCCTCGTGCGAGGGCTTGCTTCGCGGCGGCCGTGGCGCTTCGTCGTCGCTCTTGGCGTCCGCGTCGGGCAGGCCGTCGAGGCCCCAGTCGGTCCTCGGGCCAGTCTTCTCCTCGCGCGGCGTCGGCTTCGTCGGCATCGTCGAGGAACAGCTCGTCGTGGTCTTCTTCGAACGCCTCGCCGGCCTCCATCTCGTCGGAGCGCTTCCTCGTCTTCGGCGTCGTCTTCGCGTCGTCCTCGTCTTCTTCCTCGCCCTCGTCCTCGACCACATCCTCGTCGTCGGACTCCAGCTCCGCGTCGTCCTCCTCGTCCGTCCTCGTCGTCGGCGTCGTCGCCTTCGGCGTCATCGTCAGCAGCGGCGTCGAGATCGTCCGCGGCCACTTCCTCGTCAGCCATCAACGTCTCGTCCACTCCGCGCTTCGTCGGCCGCCGCCACCGCTTCGTCGGCGCTCGCGTCCGGGTCCGCGATCAATTCATCGTCTTCGAGCAACTCGTCTTCCGGCTTTACCTTGTCTGACAATCTGGACTCCGTCTTCGCGGGGGACTCGTCGCGCGTGCGCGCCGAGGGTTGGGAGGAGGCGGGCCTGGCCGCGCGCGATTCCTTGTCGCGTCGTGGGCGTGCGGGCTCGGCCGCCGCGGCGTCCTGCAGGGACGCCAGTTCAATCGGAGTGAGCTCGCGCCATTCACCCGGCTTCAGTCGCCCGAGCGTCAGCGGGCCCATGCTGATCCGCGTCAGCGATCGGACGGGATGGCCCACCGACAGGCACATCTTGCGGATCTGGCGGTTTCGCCCTTCGCGCAGGGTGATGGTCAGCTTCGTCGTGGGAGAGCCGGACTTCACGGTCTGCCCACGGAAGATCTCGGCCGCGCTGGTGCGACGGCCGTCGATGTAGACACCGCGGCGGAGTTTGTCGATGGCGGACTCATCGGGGTTGCCGGCGACGATCGCTTCGTACACCCGCTCCACCTCGTGGCGCGGGTGGGTGAGCCGCTCGGCGAGCTCGCCGTCGGTGGTCATCAGCAGCAGGCCCTCGCTGTCGTAGTCGAGACGGCCCACCGGGTAGATGTAGCCCGCGTTCCGCCCGAGCAGATCGATGACGGTGGGGCGGCCTTCGGGATCGCGGCGCGTCGTCACGTAGCCGCGCGGCTTGTACAGCAGGATGTAGCGCTGCCGGAGGTCGGTGCGGATGCGTCGTCCGTCCACGCGGATGTCGTCGCGCGACGGGTCGGCCTTGGTGCCCAACTCGCGCACGGTGTGGCCGTTGACCGACACGCGGCCCTCGGCCAGCAGTTGCTCGGAAGCGCGGCGAGAGGCCACGCCCGCGGCCGACAGGATTTTCTGCAAACGAATCACGAGTCAGTTCTCCAATACCTGGCGCCAGAAGGACGCCAGCCGCCACGCTTCGGTGGCGGTGGGTGCACGATTGACCTCGGCATGAGTGATCAATCCACTCAGCAGGCCGTGCACGGGTGACTTGCCCTCCAGGTATTCGCCGAGGAGGACCGTCTCGACCGACGGGATGACGTTGTCATCCGCGCCGTGCAACAGGAACACCGGCGCCGCCGGCGTGGCCGGCGCGCGCTCGGGCGACAAGTAGGGCATGGCGGCATCGTTCGCCATGCTGTCGACAACCGGCAGGAGACGCGCGCCCAGTTTCGCGACGTCTCGATCGTTCACCTCGCGCATCATCGTGCGCGACGGCTCGGGCAAGGTCTCCGCGAAGTCGCGCATCCGCGCGAACTCCGCCAGCGCCCGAGGCTTGTCCACGCCGTCGAGCGAGGAGGCGAGGAGGAATCCGTCGATACCTTCCGACAGTCGCGCCACCTGGTCGGGTGGCACCACCCGGTCGGCAAACGACAGCAGCACCACCGCGACGCCGTAGTCGTGCGGCGGATGCACCTGCACCTGATCGGCGCCCATCACGACCCGGCTGCTGCGAGAGCGCGCGAGGTCGCCGAGGACGTCACCCGAGCAGAGATAGTGCATGACGCGACTCAGGTCTCCGTGGCCACCGAACGACAGCACGAACGCCACACGATCGCGGATGCCCTGGCGGCCCGCCGCGACCACCGAGAGTCCGCCCGAGAAACTGACGCCGAGCACGCCGACGCGACCATCGGGCGCCAGGTCCTTGCGATTGGCCGCCCATCCGACCGCGTCCTCGATGACGTCGGTGACGGCCGGCGAAATACGGAAGCGCTGCAGATCGGGCGCGGCCACCGTGAGCACCGCGAATCCCGTGGCGGCCAGATCCTGCGCCAGGCCGACCAGTCGCGCTTCGTCGATACCGTCGCGATGCACGCCGGGGATCAGCACGATGGTCCTCGTGAATCCCGCCGACGGGCGATAGATGCGTCCCGGTACTGCCCCTTGCCGGGTGGTGACCGAGACGTCGGTGGTGCCGTCAACGCGGCTGGCTCGCCATGCCGCGAGTGTTGCGGGAGGGCCGGTCAGGTCGGCGGCGCGGGCGATGAACGCGGCGGCGTCCAGGTACGGAATCGCGGTGACGGTGAAAACCGCCGCCAGTACCGCGCCTCCAAGCAGCCAGCGCAGGAACCGGGGCACACCTAGAATGTTACACTGGCCGGCTGTTGACTCCCCTCATCATCGCCATCGACGGACCCTCTGGCGCCGGGAAAGGCACGCTCGCTCGGCGGCTGGCCGCGGCCCTCGGTTATCGCCACATCGACACCGGCGCCATGTACCGCGCCGTGGCCTGGAAGGCCCATCAGACCGGCCTGGCCCTCGACGACGAGGAGGCCCTGGCGGCGCTGGCGGAACAGGCCGAGCTTCGGCAGGAGGCAGGCCTCATCACCATCGACGGCGCCGACGTCACCCGTGCGATTCGCACGCCGGAAATGGACCATTCCGCAGCCCGGGTGGCGCGGCTGCCGGCGGTGAGGGCGGTGCTCGTGGCACGCCAGCGGGCCCTGGGCGACGGGGGAGGCGTGGTGATGGAAGGCCGGGACATCGGCACGGTGGTGTTCCCGAACGCGGACGTGAAGTTCTACCTGGATGCTTCGGCAGAGGAACGCGCCCGTCGCCGCGCCCACGACGAATCGCACTCCGGCGGCCAGCAGGGCAGTGTGGACAGTCTCCGCACCGACATGGCCGCGCGTGACCAGAGCGACACGACCCGCAAGGTGGCGCCGCTGCAGATGGCAGCCGATGCGATCTACGTGGACACGACCGAGCTCGACGCCGAGCAGGTCTTTACAGTGATTTTTGGCAGGGTGACGGACGCGAAGCAGACAACGGTCCGGCGGGTAAGGGATGAGCCGAAGACGGCGCCGGGCACAGCCGCCTGGCAATCGTCTTCAGCTCATCGGATGGTAGCGTCAGCGCTCGTCGAAGTCGTCCGACGATTCCGGGTCGAGCTCCCAGCGATGACGATCCCGGGCCGCGATCTCCTCGCCGCCCTGAAGCTCCTCGTCGTCGTCGTATTCCACGCCCAGGGCCCGCCCGATTTCTTCCACCACGTCCTGATCAGGTGTCGGGTTGTCGCCGCCGGGGGCTTCGTCGCCCGTTGCGCTGGCGCCGGCCCAATCAGCATCCACGTCACCGGCCGTCAGTGCCGGGCTGGTGTTGGTCTGCTCGTGGATCTGGTGCTCGAGCTCCAACCGGCCGCTGCGAACCGACGATGCGGTGCGATCCATGTCGAGGCTGGACGGCACGCCGTGGATATCGGCGACGGTGCGCCGTGGACGGTCGAGGTTGGCAATCCGGCGCAGTCCGGGTGAACCGGCCCTGGCCGCCTTTGGCACCGCCGGCATCGGCTTGGCCACCGGGGCGGCCTTCTTCGCGGCGACCGGCTTGGCGGCTGGCGCCTTCATCGGCGCCTTCTTCGCCGGCGCGGACTTGCGGGCGGCCGGCTTGCTCACCTTGGCGCGGCGGACGGGCTTCGAGGCCTTTGCCGCCGTCTTCCTGGCAACGGCTTTCCTGGCGGCCTTCTTCGCGGCCGACCTGTTTCTTGGCTTTCTTGGCGGCTTTCCTGGCTGGGGTGGGTGCGGACTTTCGGGCTTTCGAGGCGGGTTTGGCTGCCTTTCGTGCAGGAGCCTTCTTCGCCTTGGTCGCCTTTCGTGCCGCGGGACGCGAGGCGGACTTGCTCGCCTTGCGCGCGGATTTCTTCACGGGCCTCTTCGCCTTCTTGGCGGTCGGCCGGGCTGCCTTCTTCTTGGCCATTGGCGGTTCCTTTCGGCTCCTTGACAGTTCGGCGCTAAGTAGCGTAACGTCTGTTGGTTACGCGGGGCGCCGGCCCCCGCGTAACGTACCCCGATCACGATCCAAGGGGACGACCGGCAAATCTGCAAGTAGGAGGACGCGCACCGCAATGGCACTTTCGCAAGACGAGCACAACCCGGCCACCGAGCCGAAGGGCGCAATCCCCCCGACGGCTCCGGCCGCCGGGAGGCAGGCACCCAAGACCACCCCCCTGTGGGCCAAAGACGATGAGTCTGTCAGCCCCGAGGAGTTTGCCCGCCTGCTCGACCTTTACGATAACAGCTTCCGCAATATCGCGGAAGGAGAAGTCGTCAAGGGAACAGGTACTCAAGGTCACCGCAAACGAAGTCGTGATTGACGTCGGCTACAAGTCCGAAGGCGTCATCTCGGTTGATGAGTTTCTCGACGAAACCGGCAGCGTGATCGTCCGCGAGGGCGATCTGGTGGACGTGCTGCTCGAGCGCACGGAAGATCGTGACGGCCACATCGTGCTCTCGCGCGAAAAGGCCGAGAAGATGAAGATCTGGGACGAGGTCGAGCGCGCCTTTGCCGAACGCAAAGTCGTGATCGGTCGCGTCGTCGAGCGCATCAAGGGCGGACTCGCGGTGGACATCGGCGTCCGCGCGTTCCTGCCCGGCAGCCAGATTGACGTCCGCCCGGTTCGTAACCTCGACGCGTTGAAGGGGCAGGAGCTCCGGATGCGCGTCATCAAGGTGAACAAGAAGCGCGGCAACATCGTCCTCTCGCGCAAGGTGCTCCTCGAGGAGGAGAACGCCGAGAAGAAGAAGTCGACCCTCGAGACCCTGGCCGAAGGCAAGGTGCTCCGCGGTGTGGTGAAGAACATCACCGACTACGGCGCCTTCATCGACCTCGGCGGCATCGACGGCCTGCTGCACATCACCGACATGTCGTGGGGCCGGGTGGGACATCCCTCCGAGCTCTTCAAGGTCAACGACGAAATCGACGTGGTGGTCCTCAAGTACGATGCGGCGACCGAGCGCGTCTCGCTCGGC
Organism: uncultured Acidobacteriota bacterium; assembly: GCA_963723005.1. GTDB lineage: Bacteria > Acidobacteriota > Vicinamibacteria > Vicinamibacterales > UBA2999 > VFZN01. The sequence goes on from CAVRPA010000005.1 coordinate 195,858, forward strand.
CACAAGCAGCTGGTGATCGATCCGTGGACCACCGTGATGGACCGCTTCCCGGCGGGCGTCCGCGTCAGCGGCAAGGTGGTCAGCCTCACCGACTACGGCGCGTTCGTGGAGCTCGAGCCCGGCGTCGAGGGCCTGATCCACGTCAGCGAGATGTCGTGGAGCAAGCGGGTCAAGCACCCGTCGAAGATCCTCAACGTCGGCGACAGCGTCGAAGCGATGGTGCTCGGCGTGGATCCGGCGGCGCGGCGCATCTCGCTCGGCCTCAAGCAGGTCGAGAGCAACCCCTGGAACGAGCTCACGGAGAAGTATCCCGTGGGTACCCGGATCAAGGGCAAGGTCCGCAACCTCACCGAGTTCGGCGCGTTCGTCGAGGTGGAAGAGGACATCGATGGCCTCATCCACATCTCGGACATGTCGTGGAGCAAGCGCGTCAAGCACCCGAGCGAAGTGCTCAAGAAGGGTGATGTGGTCGAGGCGATGGTGCTCAGCATCGACGCCGAGAACCAGCGCCTGTCGCTCGGCCTGAAGCAGCTCGCCACCGACATCTGGGAAGACTTCTTCTCGCGTCACAAGGTGGGCGACACGATCGAAGGCAAGGTCGTGCGCATGACCAACTTCGGCGCGTTCGTGGAACTGGACGAGGGCATCGAAGGCCTCATCCACGTCAGCGAATTCGACGATACCCAGGGCGGGGAGAAGATCTCGCTCGACGTGGGCCAGACCACGCCGATGAAGATCATCAAGCTGAGCCCCTCCGAGCGGAAGATCGGCCTGAGCATTCGCGCGCTCAAGAGCGACGAGATCCGCACGGATTGGAACGACTACTCCTCGACGCAGGGGGATGGCAGCGCCACCCTCGGCGAGCGTCTGCGCATCAAGTAACGACGAAGGCTCTGGGCTTCAGGCTTCGGGCTCCTTGAGGCGATCCTGAGCCTGGAGCCCGGGCTTTCGAACTCTGAAGCCTAGAGCCTCGAGCCTAGAGCCTCAAGCCTGCCTCTATGACCAAAGCGGAACTCGTCGAAGAAGTCTCGCGCGTCTCGGATCTCACCAAGAAGCACTCCGAGGTGATCGTCGACACGGTGTTCCAGAGCATCATCGATGCGCTGCACCGCGGCGAGAAGATCGAGCTGCGCGGCTTCGGCAGTTTTCGCCTCCGCAAGCGCGAGCCCCGCAAGGGCCGCAATCCCAAGACCGGCGACAAGGTGGACGTGCCGCCCAAGAGCGTCCCCTACTTCAAGCCCGGCAAGGAACTGAAGGACCTCATCAACCAGGATCCCGACGGCCCCGTGGACGGCGACATGCCGTTGCCGTCAGATTCTGAGCTCTAAGGCCGTGGAACGGCTCTACGCCTCGTGGCGCCACGCTTACGTGACGCGCAGCGGCGACCACCAGGGCTGCGTCTTCTGCAACGCGCAGAGTCGATCCCGAAGCCGCGCCGCTCGATCGTGCATCAGGGCGACTCCGCCTTCGTCATCCTCAATCTCTTCCCCTACAACGCCGGCCACCTGCTGATCGTGCCGCGGCGCCATCTCGCCACGACGACGGCGCTGACGCGTGAGGAACTGGTGGAGATGGCCGTGCTGACGCAGGCCGCCGAGCAGGTGCTGACCGAGGTCTATCAGCCGCAAGGCATCAACATCGGCATGAATCTCGGCCGCCCGGCCGGTGCGGGTGTGGCCGACCACATCCACACGCACCTGGTGCCGCGGTGGACCGGCGACACCAACTTCATGACCGTGGTGGGCGAAGTGCGCGTGCTGCCCGAGGAAGTCGCGAAGACCGCCGAGCGGATCCGGCCGGTGTTCGCCCGGGTCGTGTCGAAGGGCTGAGGCGGCCGGTGAGATCGACGCGGGGATGGACGATATAATCAGTCCTTATCCCTGTAGCTGGACTGCCTTATACCCATGACCTTCGATCTCACCCCTGAGCAGGACGCCCGCGTCGCGGCCGTTCGCGCATTTGCCGCCAACGCCGTCGCGCCCGCCGCCAAATCGATCGACGATTCCGGCCGCATTCCAGACGATCTCACCGGCGCCCTCGAGGCGATCGGCGTGTGGGGTCACGCGCCGCTCGACGCGGTCCTGGCCATCGAGGAGATTGCCGCGACGAGTGCCGCCGTTGCGGCTCGCGCGGTGCTGGGGGCGGGAGGCGAGGGTCTCGCCGGCCTGCGCGGCGTCGGCCCGGTGGCCGCGCCGACCGAACAGCAGCAGCTGGGGATGGCGGCCGTGTGCCTGGGTATTGGACGCGCGGCGCTCCACGAGGCGGTGACCGTGGCGCGGAACCGTGGTGACCGCGCGACTGGCGATCCCGCTGATGCGCCGCACTGGGCGCTCGCCGACGCCGCCACCGAAATGGACGCGGCCCGATTGCTCGTGCGATCGGCGGCGCTCGGTCCGGGCCTCGGCGCCGCGGCAGTGTTCGTTTACGCGGCCGGCGCGGCCTCGCGGACGGTGGACGCGGCGCTTCGCATCATCGGCGCCGCCGGATACGAGGCGGGCTCGGTGCTCGAGCGATGCAGCCGCGACATTCGCGCCGCGCTGCTGATCCTGGGAACCGAAGACGTCGCCCGCCGCACGGCTGCCGACGCCCTGCTTGGCTGACCCGTCGGGGTTACGATTCGGCGTGATGGCCTCCGACCCACGCCGCGCTGCCCAGCAGAGGGCCGATCGGATCCGCGCCTTCCGCGAGGAACTGGCGGCGCTCGGCGGCGAGGCCGCGAACCCGCTCTCGGCGGAGCAGGAGGCGGCGATCGCCGCCCATCACGATCGACTGCTCGAGCAACTGTCCGCCGACTTCGATGTCGACCGGTACTGCGCGATCGGGGCAGCTGTCCACGGGCCTCCGCCTCGCATCGTTCTTCGGCGCCGCCACGCTCGTGGCCGCCATCACCGCGCTCATCCAGCGTTTCTGGGGTGGCTTCACGTTGCCGGCGCAACTGACGCTGCTGACGATGTTCCCGCTGGTGTCGCTGGCGGCCGTGCAGATTGCGGCGGAGCGGGAGCGCACGCGCTACGTGGCATCGCTGATGGCGCTCGTCGCCTTGGGCACGGCGTGGGTGGCCATCGTCATGACGGCGAGGCTGCTCGACATTCCGTTCACTGCGCTGCTGCTATGGCCGGGAACCGCGTTCGGGCTGGCGCTCGCGATGAGTTACGGCTTCCGCTGGGTGCTGGCTTTCAGCCTCGCATCGCTCGTCGTCGCCATCGCCAGCGTCTTCTTCGCAGCCGGCGGCGTACCGTGGACCGTACTGTTCCAGCGCCTCGAGCCGCTTGGCGGCGCGGCCCTGTTGCTCACGGTGATGGCCAGGCATCTCGCGGGAACGGGCGAGGATTTCGAACGCACCGCGCGGCTCACCGCCTTGGCGCTGTTCTTCGGCACGTTGCTCGCGCTCGCCAGCATCAACGGTACCAGCCTGCTGGCATACGCGCCGGAGACCTCGTTGATCGTGTATCAGGCGGCGATGCTGATCGCCTGCCTCATCGTGCTGTGGCGCCGTCTCGAAGCGGGTGACCAGGCGGGCGTCAATCTGGCGTCGGCGTTCCTGGCGCTGTTCCTCTTCATCCGCTACGTGGACTGGTTCTGGGAAGTGCTGGCGGCCTGGGCATTCTTCCTCATCCTGGCCGCGGGCGCCTTTGCCAGCATCGCGGTGCTGCGCCGAGTGCGGGCGCGCCTGGAGGCGGCATGAGCCGCCTGGTCGTCGCGGCGCTGGTGCTGCTGATCGGCATCGGCTCGCTCCTCGGTGCGGCGGCGTGGAATCGCGGCGGCGATCCGCAGTTCATCGAGCTGACCGAACGTGAGCTCGAACTGCCCTGGACCTGGGAGAACGGCCGCTCCGACGATGACGCGGAGCTGCGGCTGGCCTTCCGCTGGCAGTTGCGCGCCGAGCCGCAGGACGCGCGCGTGTGGCTGTCCGATGTGAAGCTGCGCGCGCTGGGCTTCGGCACGGGTGTGCCGGCGGGCGCGCCCGAGGCGGAGCTGGTGTACGGACGCAGCCTTCCGCGCGTCGCATGGGTGGCCTTTGAATTCGACGGGCCCGCGTGGAGACTCATCGAGCAGCGGCGGGCGACGTCAAGCCCCGATCGGCACTTCGCCGACCTTGGCGCCGCCAGCCACCTTGTGCCGGTGGACGCAGGTCCCGACCCGGAGCCGCTGCGCCGCCGTCATGCGGGCGGTACCGACCGTGGTGATGCCGGCCATCGTGCACATGCGTTACGCCATGGACCCGGCGCAGGGGCCATCGGTGTGGGGGTGGGTGCCGCGGCTGGTGTCGAACGACGTGTCCGTGCCGTATCACCTGCGCGAGCGGCTGCGTGGATTGAAGCGGCGGGTGCTTCGCGTGAATGGCGCTGACGGCGCCGCACCGGAGGCTCGCATGGAACCTCGCTACGACGTGAAACTGGGCGTGGGCCGGCTGGGCGCCGTGTGGGTGGAAGACGTGCGGGTGAGGGACTGAAACCGAGGTGCCCGGCGCAATCGGGAACCATGCTCCCGACCGCACCAGACGCTGTGACTGTCTAACCGAGCAGGTTCTTGGCGATCGTCTGCAGCTGCATGTTGGACGTGCCCTCGTAGATCTGTCCGATCTTCGCGTCGCGATAGAGCTTTTCGACGGGGTAGTCCTTCACGAAGCCGTAGCCGCCGTACAGGTTGATCGCCATCGAGGTGACGCTCTCGGCCACTTCCGACGAGACGATCTTGCACATCGCCGCTTCCTGCAGGAAGGGCAGGCCGGCGTCGCGCAGGCGCGCCGCGTTGTAGACCAGCAGCCGCGCGGTCTCGACCTCGATCGCCATGCGCGCAATCTGGAACTGCACGCCCTGGAAGTCGCCGATCGTCTTGCCGAACTGCTTGCGCTCCTTGATGTACTTGACGGTGTGATCCAGCGCGCCCTGCGCCAGGCCCACCATCTGCGCGCCGATGCCGATGCGCCCCTCGTTCAGGGTTTCGATCGCCACCTTGTAGCCCTTGCCGACCTCGCCGAGGATCGCGGACTTCGGCACGACGCAGTCCTCGAACAGCAGCTCGCAGGTGCTGCTGGCGCGGATGCCGAGCTTGTCTTCCTTCTTGCCGACGGTGAAGCCGGGCGTGCCGCGATCGACGAGGAACGCGGTGATCCCGCGATAGCCCGCCTCGGGGTTGATCGTCGCGAAGACGATGAAGACGTCGGCTTCGTTGCCGTTGGTGATCCAGAGCTTGCGCCCGGTGATCGCGTAGCCGTCGCCGCGCTCGACGGCGCGGGTCGTCAGCGCGAACGCGTCGCTGCCGGACCCGGCCTCGGACAGGCAGTAGGCGCCGACGACCGACGAAGCGAGCTTGGGCAGGTACTTGTGCTTCAGCTGCTCGGAGCCCCACCGCATGACGGCGTTGATGACGAGCGTGTTCTGCACGTCCACCAGCACGCCCACCGACGGGTCCACTCGCGAGAGCGACTCCACGGCCAGCACGGAATGGAAGAACGAGGCCCCGGCGCCGGCGTGGCTCTCGGGGATTTCGATGCCCATGATGCCCAGCTCGAAGAGCTTATCGATGAGCTCGCGGGGCATCTTGGCGTGTTCGTCCATCTCACGGGAGAGAGGACGGATTTCCTTGTCCGCGAATTCGTAGACGCTGTCGCGGAACAGCACTTCGTCCTCGGCCAGTCGCGTCAGCGCTGCCGGGCTCGTGAGTGTCTGACTCATTGGTTTCCTCAATGGTATCATCGTACTTCGGCGACGGAGGGTGTCCAACCATGCGGCGCATCACGGCTTTGCTCGGTCTCGTCGTCCTGCTCGTCATCGGAACGAGCGCTCAGGAACCCGCGCGTCCCGCCCAGTCGCCACCACCGGCGCCGCCACCGGAGGCCCAGGCCGGCCAGCCTGCCCCCGCCACCGACGCCGCCGGCCAGCCGGTGTTCCGCACCGGCATCAACTTCGTTCGCGTTGACGTCATCGCCACCGACAAGCAGGGCATGCCCGTCACCGATCTCAGCCTCAATGACTTCGAGGTCTTCGAGGACGGCAAGCCGCAGGCGGTCGAGACCTTCCGGCTGATCAAGGTGGACGCGGTCGCACCCGAGTACACCACGCGCGCGATCCGCACCCGCGAGGACGAGGAAACCGCGGCCGCCGACGAGAATGCCCGCATCTTCGTCTTCTTCCTGGACGACTACAACGTGCGGCAGAGCACCGCCATGGCGGTGCGCAAGCCGGTGAGCGACTTCATCCGCACCCAGCTCGCCCCGAACGATCTCGTGGCGGTGATGTATCCGCTGACACCCCTCGACGGCGTCGTGCTGACGCGCAATCACGAAGGGGTGATTCGCGCGGTCGAGCGATTCGAGGGCCGCAAGTTCCGCTACGAGCCGCGCAACGACATCGAGATGAAGTACTCGGATCAGCCCACCGAGATCGTCGAGCGGATTCGCCGGCAGGTGTCGTTGTCCGCGCTCAAGGGCCTGTCCGTGAAGCTCGGAGCGCTGCGCGAAGGCCGCAAGGCGATCGTCCTGTTGAGCGAGGGCTACACGGCGATGCTGCCGCCGCAGATGCGGGACGCGATCGCCGGAGTGCCAGGGTTCGGCAATCCCGCGCGCGGCAACCCGCTGGCGGGCGAGAACAACCTCAACGAGGACCGTGCCCGCAGCATGGCCGAGATCGACCTGCAGTCTGAACTGCAGCTGGTGTTCGACGCCGCCAATCGATCGAACACGGCGATCTACGCGGTCGATCCGCGCGGCCTGTCCACGGGCGAGTTCGACATCGCCGACAACATCGGCAACCGCCAGAGCCAGGAGGCGCTGCGCTCGACGATTTCGTCGCTGCAGACGCTTGCCGAGAACACCGACGGCCGGGCCATCGTCAATCGCAACGACCTGGCGAAGGGGATGGAGCAGATCGTCCGCGACTCGAGCGCGTACTACCTGCTGGGCTACAACTCGACGCAGGCGGCGCAGGACGGCAAGTTCCATCCGATTCGCGTGCGGATCAAGCGGCCGGGAGTCCAGGTGCGCGCCCGCAAGGGCTACTGGGCGCTCTCGGCGGCGGATGCGTCGCGCGTGACCGCCGCACCGAAGGCCGGTCCGCCGCCCGCGGTGGCCAAGGCGATCTCGTCCATTGCCTCGGCGGGCGCCAATCGCCGTTTCGTCAGGACCTGGTTTGGCACCGCCCCGGGTGACGAGGGGCTGACGAAGGTGACGTTCGTGTGGGAGCCGGTTGCGGCCGCACCCGGTGTGAAACGCGAAGAGCTCCGTCACGTGTCGCTGGTGGCTGTTTCCAGCGGCGGGGAGGAGTTCTTCAGCGGGCCCGTGGGGGAGGGCGGTGCCGGCGCGGCGGTATCGTTCAACGTGAAGCCTGGAAAGGTGCGCCTGAAGGTGGCCGTCGAGGGCGACAGCCCGGTGGCGCTCGACAACGAGGATCGCGAGGTCACGATCCCCGATCTGACCGCGTCCGATCTTCGGCTGGCGACGCCGCGTGTGTACGTCGCGAGGAACGGTCGCGAGTATCAAGTCCTCAAGGCTGATACTGCGCCGGTGCCGGTCGCGCTCCGCGAGTTCCGGCGCACCGACCGCCTGCTGGTGCGCTTCGACACGTTCGGCAAGCCGACGGGCCCGCTGTCGTTGACAGCACGACTGCTCAACCGGCAGGGACAGAAGATGAGCGACCTGCCAGTCGCTGCCCCCGCCGCCGACTCGAACACCCACCAGGTCGATCTTCCGCTGTCGAGCCTGGCCGCTGGCGAGTACCTGCTGGAGGTCTCAGCCTCGGCCGAGGGCCAGAACGCGGCGACCGAACTGGTGGCGTTCAGAGTGACCGGTTAGTTCAAACGCGCCCGTCCTGCTCGCTACGCGTACATGCCGCGCAGCTTCGTCACCGTGGCCACACGGTTGATGGCGACGATGTAGGCCGCGGTGCGCATGTCCACCTTGTAGCGCTGGGCGGTCTGCAACACGGCGTCGAACGCCTGGATCATCTTCACTTCCAGCTTCTCGTTCACTTCCTTCTCCGGCCAGAAGTAGCCGTGGCGATCCTGCACCCACTCGAAGTACGACACGGTGACGCCGCCGCCGTTGGCGAGGATGTCGGGGACCACGAAGACGCCGCGGTCGTGCAGCATCTTGTTCGCTCCGGGAGTGGTGGGCCCGTTGGCGCCTTCCACCACGAGCTTCGCCTTGATCTGGCCGGCGTTTGCCTCGGTGATCTGGTTCTCCAGCGCGGCGGGGATCAGGATGTCCACGGGCAGGCCGAAGATGTCGCCGCTGGCGAGCGGCTCGCCGCCGGTGAATCCGTGCACGGTCTTGTGCTGGGCGACATGCGCCACGAGCGCCTTCACATCCAGGCCCTTGGGGTTGTAGACGCCGCCCTTCCAGTCGGTGACGCCGACGATGATGGCGCCCTGCTCGGCGAGGAGCTCCGCGGCGATCCCGCCAACGTTACCGAAGCCCTGCACCGCGACCGTGGCGCCCTTCAGCGAGAAGCCGAGGTGCTTCGCCGATTCGCGGGCGACGATCATCACGCCGCGTCCGGTGGCTTCGCGCCGGCCGAGCGATCCGCCCATCTCGACGGGCTTGCCGGTCACCACCGCGGTGGAGGTGTGGCCCACGTGCATCGAGTAGGTGTCCGAGAACCAGGCCATGACCTGTTCGTTGGTGTTCACATCGGGCGCCGGGACGTCCTTGTCGGGGCCGATGGCGTCGATGATCTCCGCGGTGTAGCGGCGGGTGAGGGCTTCGAGCTCGCGGCGCGACATCTTGGTGGGGTCGCAGATCACGCCGCCCTTGCCGCCGCCGAACGGCAGCTGGGCGACCGCGCACTTCCACGTCATCCAGGCGGCCAGCGCGGTGACTTCGTCGAGCGAGACGTCCGGGTGGTAGCGGATACCGCCCTTGGCGGGCCCGAGCGTGATGTTGTACTGGACGCGATAGCCGGTGAAGACCTCGATTTCGCCGTTGTCCATCTGGACCGGGCACGAAACGATGATCTGCCGCTTGGGGTGCGTGAGCATCCGCCAGAGGCCCTTGTCCAGATTCAGAATTTTCGCGGCGCCCTCGAACTCCTGAAGCATCGCGCCAAATACACTGCCGTGTCCCGCCATGAGTCCTCTCCTGTCCTAGAGCAAACGCTCCAAAGTAGTCCTCAGCTTGCTGCAATGTCAATTCAGTATTGAAGCGATGACGAAGACTTATCGATTGAACCCGGCTCATGCACCACGCACGCCGCAACCCGTGGCCGACAAGACACTTGCAGACACGGGACAGCTCGGGCGCGCCCTTATAATAGAAGGGTTATGAAGGGCGTCATCAATCCTCCCGATACCGCGAAATCCCGATGGGAACGAGAGGTCCTCGAGCCCACGCTGGCGAAGTCGCCGGAACGGCAGGGCCCGTTCACCACCATCTCGGGGCGCGCGATCGACCGTCTCTACACCGCTGACGATCTGACGGAGATCGACGCCGCGCAGGACATCGGCAATCCCGGCGAGTTCCCCTACGTCCGCGGCATCCATCCCTCGGGCTATCGCGGCAAGCTCTGGACGATGCGCCAGTTCGCCGGGTTCGGGACGCCGGAAGAGACGAATCAGCGCTACAAGGATCTGATCGCCGCGGGCGGCACCGGCCTCAGCGTCGCGTTCGACCTGCCGACGCTGATGGGACGCGACCCCGATCATGAGCTGTCGCTCGGCGAGGTGGGGAAGTGCGGTGTGAACATCACTTCGCTCGCCGACATGGAGCGGCTGTTCGAGGGCATCTCGCTGGCCGACATCACCACGTCGATGACCATCAACTCGCCGGCGCCGATGATCTTCGCGATGTATCTGGTCGTCGCCGAGAAGCAGGGCGCGGACTGGTCGAAGATCTCGGGCACGATTCAGAACGACATCCTGAAGGAATTCATCGCCCAGAAGGAGTACATCTTCCCGCCGCGGCCGTCGATGCGGCTGATCACCGACATCTTCTCGTTCTGCGCCAGGGAAGTGCCGAAGTGGAACACCATCTCGGTGAGCGGGTACCACATCCGTGAAGCTGGATCGACCGCGCTGCAGGAGCTGGCGTTCACCCTGCGCGACGGGCTCGAGTACGTCCAGTACCGGCGTGGACGCGGGGCTGGACGTGGACGACTTCGTGCCGCGCATCTCGTTCTTCTTCAACTCGCACAGCGACTTCTTCGAGGAGATCGCGAAGTACCGCGCCGCCCGCAAGCTGTGGGCCGACGCGATGAAAGACCGGTTCGGCGCCAAGAACCCGCGCTCGTGGCAGCTGCGCTTCCACACCCAGACCGCGGGGGTCTCGCTCACGGCGCAGCAGCCCTACAACAACGTCGTCCGTACCGCGCTGCAGGCGCTGGCCGCGGTCCTCGGCGGCACCAACTCGCTGCACACCAACTCGCTGGACGAGGCGCTGGCGCTCCCGACCAGGGAGACCGCGACCATCGCGCTGCGGACGCAGCAGATCATCGCGCACGAAAGCGGCGTGACCAATGTCGTGGATCCGCTCGGCGGCTCGTATTTCATCGAGAAGCTGACCCGCGACATGGAGCTCGGCACGCTGAAGTACTGGGAGACGATCGACGCGATGGGCGGCATGGTCGAGGCCGTGGAGCTCGGGTATCCGCAGAAGGAAATCGCCGAGGCGTCGTATCAGTTCCAGCAGGCGGTCGAACGCCGCGAAAAGGTCATCGTCGGGGTGAACGACTTCGTGCAGACCGACGAGAAGCCGATCGAGATCCTCTACATCGACGATTCGACGGCCGAGACGCAGCTGGCGCGCCTGGCGGAGCTGAAGCGGACCCGCGACAACGACCGGGTGCAGCGCTCGCTCGACGGGCTCCGGGCCGCCGCGCGGGGCCGCGACAACACGATGCCGCCGCTGCTCGAGTGCGTGCGCGCCTACGCCACGGTGGGCGAGATGTGCGACGCGCTCCGCGAGGTGTGGGGCGAATACGAGGAAGTGCCGGTCATATGAGCCAGAAGATTCGAGTGGTCATCGCCAAGCCCGGCCTCGACGGCCACGATCGGGGCGCGAAGGTCATTGCCCGCGCCCTGCGCGACGCCGGGATGGAGGTCATCTACACCGGCCTGCGCCAGACCCCGGAGCAGATCGTCAACGCGGCCCTGCAGGAGGACGCCGACGTCATCGGGCTGTCGATCCTGTCCGGGGCGCACATGCACATCTGCCCCCGGGTGGTCGAATTGCTCAAAGAAAAAGGCCTGGACGACGTGCAGATCGTGGTTGGGGGTATTATCCCCACACAGGACGTCCCGAAATTGAATGCCCTCGGCATCACGGGCATCTTCATTCCCGGGACGCCCATGCAAAATATCGTGGAATTCATTACCGGTCACGCTCGAGCGCGGGTCTAGCCGCGGTGTCGATTCCCCCGACGCTGCTGCTCGCCGACGACAGTGTCACGATCCAGCGCGTGGTCGCGCTGACGTTTGCCGACCAGCCTGTACGCCTGGTGGTGGCCAAGGATGGCCAGGATGCCATCAACCGCATGGCCACCGACCGTCCCGACCTCGTCCTGGCCGATACCAACATGCCGTGCGTCGACGGCTACGAAGTGGCGAGATGGGTGCGGCAGCAGCCGCACTTGAGCGCGGTGCCCGTCCTGCTGCTGGCGGGGATCACCGATCCGGTGGATGAGCAGCGTCTTCACGATTCGGGGGCGAACGGCGTCCTCGAGAAACCATTCGAGCCCAGCCACGTGATCAGTCGAGTCAAAGAGCTCCTTGGAATTCGAGGCGCGTCGACCGCGCAGCCCACGCGCCTCGTCACCTCGCCGGACCAGAAGCCGATCAAGCGGGTGTTGCCAAAGGCCACGCCCGCGGCGACGCCGCTCTCGGGCAAGGGCGAGGACACATCGGTGCCGATGGCCGACCCGGAGGAACTGCAGGGGCTGTCGTCGTCGGTGTCGTTCGAATCGGTGGACGTCAGCTTCTCCGATCAGCAGGCCGATGCGCCGTATGGCGAGGCCGACCGCGGCGGCGTCCATGGCGGCTACGGACAGGATGCCGACGCCGAATCGCCCGGTGGCACCCCGGAGGACTGGTTTCCGAGCGAGCAGACGGCTGACACGGGCCGGCAGGACCTGTCGTTCTACGGTCATCCCGAGGCAACGCCCCGCGGGATCGACGCCGACTTCGGCGCCGCGGTCCAGCCACGCGACAGCGTGCCGGAAGGAACCTGGGGCGCCGGGCAGGTGCGGCAGGGCACCAGTCCACAGTCGACCGCCCCTGCAACGGCGGATGTGTTCCAGTCGCTCCTCGCGGCTGAACAATCGGGCGCCGCGGGCCGCGACATGGCCGCGCCGCCTGCGATGACCGACGAGGCGCTCGAAGCGCTGGCGGATCGCGTGGTCGAAAAGCTCCGCCCCCACGCCATGCGCGACGAGTTGCAGCGTGTGCTTGGCAGCGGGTTGAGCGAGGCCGTCCACCACAGCGTGGCGACGGAGACGCGCGCCGCCGTTGCGGAAGCGGTGCAGGCAGCGGTCGATGGCAGCATCCTCGGCACCGTGCGCGGCGCGGTGAACGAGGCGATCAGCGCGGCGGTGCCGCGTGCCGTCACGCAATCGATGGAGGTGCACGTCGGCGGCCGCGTCGAAGCGGCCGTGCGCGACAGCATCGTCCGTGCGGTACCGACCGCGGTGGAGGGGGCCATCGAGGAATTCGTGGCGTCACGAATCACGGTGCTGGTGCGCGACACGCTCGAGCGCGAGATGCGCGAGACGGTGGCGCCGGCGCTGAACGTGATGGTGCGGGAGATGGTCGCGGCCACGCTGCAGCAGGCGGTCTCGGACGCGGTGACCGCGGCCGTGCCGACCGCGGTGTTCGAAGCGGTCAGGCAGGAAGCGGCCGGCCAGGTGCACCAGGTGGTCGTGGACACGTCCGAGCGCCTGGTGCGGGAAGAGATCGCGCGCATTCGCGAGCGGCGCTGATCGACCGATCCGAGGACTTTAGGTCGTCAGCTCACGCTGAGGCCAACGGCCGCTGCACGGCCGCGGCCAGTCGGGGTACCATGATGGGATATGTCTGTCCCGGAGAAGCCCGTCCTCGAAGGCCTGGAAGCGAAGTGGACCACACGGTGGGAGACCGACGGCACCTACCGGTTCGACCGCTCGCGTCCGCGTGAAGAGGTCTACGCCATCGACACCCCGCCGCCCACCGTGAGCGGCTCGCTGCACGTCGGGCACGTCTTCTCCTACACGCACACCGACATCATCGCGCGCTTCCAGCGCATGCGCGGCAAGGAGGTCTTCTACCCGATGGGGTGGGACGACAACGGCCTGCCGACCGAGCGCCGCGTCCAGAACTACTTCGGCGTGCGCTGCGATCCATCGCTGCCGTACGACCCGTCGTTCGTGCCGCCCGAGAAGCCGGACAAGCACCCCATCTCGGTATCGCGGCCGAACTTCATCGAGCTGTGCGCGCGGCTGACGGTCGAGGACGAGAAGGCGTTCGAGCACTTGTGGCGCTACCTTGGCCTGTCGGTGGACTGGTCGATGACCTACGCCACCATCGGCAAGCGCGAGCAGCGCATCTCGCAGCTCATGTTCCTGCGGCTGCAGCAGCGCGGCCTCGCGTATCAGCTCGAGGCGCCGACGCTGTGGGACGTGGACTTCAAGACCGCGGTCGCCCAGGCCGAGCTCGACGAGCGCGAGCAGCCGGGTGCGTATCACCGCATCCAGTTCAAAAAGGTGCCGGTGTCCGGTGGCCGGTCTCCGGTTTCCGACGGCGAGCGACTTCGTCGCCATCGAGACGACGCGTCCCGAACTGATTCCGGCCTGCGTCGCGCTGGTCGCGCACCCGGATGACGAGCGCTACAAGCCGCTGTTCGGCACCGAGGTCGTGACGCCGCTGTTCGGCGTGCGCGTGCCCGTGCTGGCGCACCCGCTGGCGGCCCCGGAAAAGGGCAGCGGCATCGCGATGATCTGCACGTTCGGTGACACCACCGACGTCACCTGGTGGCGCGAGCTGAAGCTGCCGGTGCGGGGCATCATGCAGCAGAACGGCACGCTCGGCGAAGTGATCTTCGGCGAGCCGGGGTGGGAGTCCGAGGACGCGCCGCGCGCGCAGGAAGCGTACTCGCACCTGCAAGGCCTCTCCGCGAAGAAGGCGCAGGCCAAGATCGCCGAGCTGCTGAAGGCGAGCGGCGACCTGCAGGGCGAGCCGCGTCCGATCACCCATCCGGTGAAGTTCTACGAGAAGGGCGACCGTCCGCTCGAGATCATCACCAGCCGGCAGTGGTTCATCAAGACCATCGAGTTCCGCGAGCAGCTGCTCGAGCGTGGCCGCCAGCTGCAATGGCACCCGGAGTACATGCGCGTCGCGCTACGAGAACTGGGTGAACGGCCTGAACGGGGACTGGTGCATCAGCCGCCAGCGGTTCTTCGGCGTGCCGTTTCCGGTGTGGTATCCCGTGCTCGAGGACGGCTCCGTTGACTTCGCCTCGCCGATGGTGGCGGACGAGGCGTCGCTGCCGCTCGATCCGTCCACCGACGTGCCGCCGGGCTACACGGCGGATCAGCGCGGTGTGCCGGGCGGATTCGCCGGCGATCTCGACGTCATGGACACCTGGGCCACCTCCTCGGTGTCCCCGCAGATCGTGACGATGTGGGAGCGCGACGGCGAGACGTTCGGCCGGACGTTCCCGATGGACCTGCGGCCGCAGGCCCACGACATCATCCGCACGTGGCTGTTCTCGTCGGTGCTGCGCGCCCACCTCGAGAACGATTCGCTGCCGTGGACGAACGCGGCGATTTCCGGCTGGGTGCTCGACCCGGATCGGAAGAAGATGTCGAAGTCGAAGGGTAACGTGGTGACGCCGATGGCGATGCTGGAGGAGTTCGGCTCCGACGGCGTGCGCTACTGGGCGGCCCGCGGCGGCCCGGGCGTGGACACGGCGTTCGACGTCGGGCAGATGAAGATCGGCCGCAAGCTGGCGATGAAGCTGCTCAACGTTTCCAAGTTCGTGCTGTCCGGGGAGCAGGTGGACGGCGCGGTTACCGAGGCGCTCGATCGCGGCATGCTGATGAGCCTGGCGGCACTGGTAGCCGACGCCACCGCCGAGCTCGAGCGCTACGAGTACGCCAAGGCGCTCGCCAAGGTCGAGGGCTTCTTCTGGGACTTCTGCGACAACTACATCGAGTCGGCCAAGTCCCGGCGCTATGGCGATTTCGGCCCCGAAGCTGCGGCCTCGGCGTCCACCGCGATGCGGATGGCACTCTCGGTGATGCTGCGGATGCTGGCGCCGTATCTGGCGTTCACGTGCGAGGACGTGTGGTCGTGGTCGCATTCCGGCTCGATTCATCGCGCGCCCTGGCCGACGCCGGCGGAAGTGCTGGCGATGTCCGGTGAAGATGCCGAGGCTCGCCAGGCGCACGCCATGCTCGCCAACGCCCTCGGCGCCATTCGTAAGGGCAAGACGGACCAGAAGGTGTCGGTCGGAACGGAAGTACTGTCGGTCGCCTACACCGGCCCGGAAGACGAGATCTGCGCGTTGCGGCTGGTGGAGCGCGATCTGAAGGCCGCGGTGCGCACCGCGACGCTAACGCTATCGGTCGGCGAGCCCGCCGTGACGGTGGGGTTGAAGCCTGCGGAGGCATGAAATGAGTCTGAACCCGCCTACGTCCGCGTCGTATGCCGAACTGATTCGCGCCGCGCTCGCCGAAGACATCGGAACCGGCGACGTCACCACCGCGGCGACGGTGCCTGAGGGGCGCCGCGCGCGGGGAACGCTGCTGGCGAAGTCTGCGCTGGTCGTTGCCGGTCTGGACGTGGCAATGGAGGCGTTCCGGCAGCTCGACTCCAAAGTGAACGTCGAAGTGCGCTGGGGCGACGGCGCGCACGTGCAGCCGCAGGACGTGATTGCCATCGTCACCGGAGACGCCCGCGCGTTGCTGACCGGCGAGCGGACGGCGCTCAACGTGCTGCAGCGGTTGAGCGGCGTCGCAACGCTGACGAGCCGCTTCGTCGCGGCGGCGGACGATCGCATCAGCGTGCTCGACACGCGCAAGACCACGCCCGGCTGGCGCGCGCTCGAGAAGTACGCGGTTCGCTGCGGCGGCGGCACGAATCATCGTCAGCGTCTGGACGATGGCGTGTTGATCAAGGACAACCACAAGCGCCTGGCGGGCGGTTTGACTGCGGCGATTGCCGCGGCGCAGAAGGGCAGCCGTGGCCTGCCCGTCGAAGTGGAGGTCGAGACGCTCGCCGAGCTCGATGAAGCGCTGGCCGCGGGTGCGTCGCGCATCCTGCTCGACAACTTCACCACCTACGACATCCGCATCGCGATGGACCGAATCGCCCGCCGCGCCACCGTCGAGATCTCCGGCGGCGTGACGCTGGAGCGCATACCGGAGCTCGGCACCACCGGCGCGCAGTTCGTGTCCGTCGGCGCGCTGACGCACTCCGCTCCTGCCGCCGACATCAGCTTCGAACTCGAAGCGGAGTGAACGTGAGGGAACCGGCAGACGGCAGCCGGCAGACGGCAGACGGCAGGCTCCGGCAGACGGCAGCCGGCAGACGGCACACGGTACTCGCGCGCCCGACGACAACTCGCAACCGTCGGACTCGATGCCAGGCGACCTGGCGCGGGCGCTGGACGAGCTGCGCGAGCGGCGTCCAGACGTCAGGTGCGACGTGCGATGGCACGCGTCGTTGCCGTCCACGATGGACGTCGTCTCCGCCGCGGCTGAGAGTGGGGCGGCGGCGGGATTCACCGCGATCGCCGACCAGCAGACAGCAGGGCGCGGCCGTCGTGGACATCTGTGGAGCTCTCCTCCAGGGGCCGGCCTCTACTTCTCCTATCTCCATCGTCCTCGACGCGGCGTGGAACTGGTGACGCTGGCGGCCGGCGTCGCCGTTCGAGAAGCGGTCCGGCGATCGTGCGGGTTGGAGGCCCAGCTGAAGTGGCCCAACGATCTGCTGGTGGGCTCGCGGAAGCTGGCCGGCCTGCTCGCGGAGGGCGCCCGCATCGGCACGCCCGGCGCCGCAATCACGATTGGCGTGGGACTCAACCTGCAACCGGCCGCGTATCCGCCCGATGTCGAGGCTCGTGCGACCTGCCTGGCTCGAGAGGCGTCCGAGCCGGTGGATCGCGGCGTGGTGCTTGCAGCCATCATCGAGCAACTGCACGACACGCTGGCTCGCCTCGATGCCGGCGGAGGCAGTGATATCCTGCAAGCGTGGCGGGCCGCGTCGCCACTCTCGGTCGGCACGTTCGTCGAGTGGAGCGACGCCGCCTCCACACATAGCGGCCTCACGGCCGGACTGGACGAGTCGGGGGCGCTCCTCATCGAAACCGCGAACGGCCTCGAGCGCGTCATCGCCGGAGAGTTGCGTTGGACGCTGCCCGACCCGTCCCTGATCCCTGTCCCTGATCCCTGATCCCTGATCCCTGATCCCTGATTCAACCCGTGATTGATCGCGACGCCTACTGCCGGGAAATCGAAGCGCATCTCTGCCGCAAGAACGACGGCCACCTGATTCGCATCACCGGGCCGGCCTTCGAGCGCGTGATGTCGTGGGCCGACCAGGGGGTGCCGCTGAAGGTGGCGCAGACCGGCATCGATCGCTACTTCGAGCGCTACTATCGCAAGGGGCCGCGGCGCCGGCCGGTGCGTGTGGAGTTCTGCGACGCGGATGTGCTCGACGCCTTCGACGAGTGGCGCCGCGCCGTAGGCGTGAGCATCGTCGTTCCGGACGCGGAGGGCGGACCTTCGGTCGAAGAGCCGGGACCGGCGCCAGGGAAGGCGCGCCGCTCGCTCCGCGCGCATCTCGATGGGGTGATGGCACGCCTCACCGTGCTGCGAGGCAGCGACAAGCTGCGGGGCGTGGCGGACGAGGCGCTCGATTCCGCTATCCGTGCGCTGGAGCCGCTGCGGCAGCGGGCCGAGCACGCGCGCGGCGACGATCGTCAGGCAGTGCTCGACGCGGTTGCCACAGTCGGCGCTGATCTGCTGAGCGCCTTGAGCGCGGCGCTTCCGGAGACCGAACGGGCGGCGTTTGCCGCCGACGCCAGGCGCGAGCTCGAACCGTTCAGGGAGCGCATGCCGGACGAGGCCTATCGCCACGCCACGGAGGCTGCCGTCGCCCGAGTCGTGCGCCATCACTACGGATTGCCGGATTTCACGTACTGACCCATGACCGAAGCCGATCTGATTACGCTCACCGTCGAGAAGCCCGTGGCCGGAGGCCGCATGCTTGCGCGCCACGAAGGCGCGGTCGTGCTGGTGGGCGGCGCGTTGCCCGGCGAAGTGGTGGAGGCTCGAGTCGAACGCGTGCAGCGCGGCACCGCGTGGGCGCAGACGACGCGCGTGGTGACGGCATCGGCAGGTCGAGTGGGGGAGCCGAACCCGTGCGGCGGCTGTGTGCTGGCGCATGCCAGCTACCCGCTGCAGCTGGAGCTGAAGCAGCAGATTGTCGTCGACGCGTTCCGCCGCGTCGCACGCATCCCCCTCGAGGTCGAGGTGCCGGTGGTGGCGTCACCCACGGAGGGGTATCGGATGCGCGCCCGGCTGCATGTCTCGCGGGGGCGCATCGGCTTCTTCCGGGAAGGCTCGCACGAGCTTTGCGACGCGGCCTCCACGCACCAGTTGCTGCCGGCGACGCTCGACGTGCTGACGGCCGTGGGCGCGGTGCTGGAGCACGTACCCGACGTGGTGCAGGGCATCGAGATCGCGGAGAACCGTGATGCCTCCGAGCGCGCGCTGCACCTGGAGCTGATGCGTGAAGCAGACCCGTCCGGCCTGGCGCCGCTGACGAGCCTCACCGGCGTGACCGGCATCTCGATCTCGCATGCCGGCTCGCCTCGCGTCCGGGCGCTGGCCGGCGATCCGCGCGTCACCGACCACTTCACACACGGCGAGGCCAGGTGGTCGCTGTCCCGCGCGGCGCGGGCGTTCTTCCAGGGCAACCGGTTCCTGGTGGACGCGCTCGTCGACCACGTGGTCGGCGCGCTGCACGCGGGGGCGATGACCGATCTCTACGCCGGCGTCGGCCTGTTCAGCGTCGCGGCCGCGGCCCGCGGCCACATCCCCGTCGTCGCGGTCGAAGGCGACGATGTGTCGGCGCAGGACCTGCGGCAGAACACCGCGTCGTGGAAAGGATTGCTCCAGATCCGGCACATGCCGGTGGAGGAGTATCTGCGGAAGCGCCGCGCGATCCACGCCCAGACGCTGGTGCTGGATCCGCCTCGCACCGGGCTGTCGAAGCAGGCGCTCACCGGGATCATCGGCGTGCGCGCCCCGCGCCTGGTCTACGTGTCGTGCGACGTGCCAACGCTGGCGCGCGATACTCGCGCGTTCGTCGATGCCGGCTATGCGATCAGCGAGCTGCGGGCGTTCGATCTGTTCCCGAACACCGCGCACGTCGAGACCGTGGCGGTGCTGGATCTCAAGGGCTGATCAGCGCCCTCAGCTCAGGCGTTCGAGCTGAGGGACACTCGAGGCAATTGAATTGAGGGGCTAAGCCGAAGCGCCCGCGGCGCGGACGAACTGCTCGAAGAGCGGGCGGAATTCGCCGGTCCGATAGAAGTTCTCGGGGTGCCACTGCACGGCCACGCAGAACCGGCTGGCGGGCCGCTCCATCCCCTCGACCACGCCGTCGGGTGCCGTGGCGTTGATCTCGAAGCCCGGCGCGAGCCGCTTGACCGCCTGATGGTGCCGGCTGTTCACCTGCAGGCTCTCGCCGTCCAGCTTGTCGAGCATGATCGTCCAGAGTTGCGAGTCCTTGGTCACCCACACCTCGTGCGCGATCGCGAACCGCGGCTCGGGAATGGAGTGGGTGAGGGCCCCGACGATCTCGGTGGGGATGTCCTGGATCAGCGTCCCGCCCATCGCCACGTTCAGCACCTGCATGCCGCGGCAGATGGCGAGGATCGGGACGTTCGCCTCGATGGCGGCCTTGGCCAGCGCGATCTCGAAGGCATCGCGGCCGTCCTCGGCCTTGGCGAACGTGCCATGAGGGGCCTCGCCGTACAAGGCGGGATCCACGTCGCCGCCGCCCACCAGCATGACGCCGCCGACGCGCCGAATGATGTCGGCGGCCGACTCGCCGTCGGCGGCCAACATCAATGGGCTCTCCGCCGGCGCGGCGAATCGACTCGTGGTAATCGGCGACGCGGGCGTTCCGGGATACTGCAATCAATGCCATCTGTGTCTCCGAGTCTACATCCGGGGCGGCACTGTGACGCCCATCAGATCGAGCACGCGCGTCAATTGCTGCCGGAAATAGACCACCGCCGCGGCTCGCCACCGGCGAACGTCGGGGCGCTCTTCGTTGAGGATCGGCGCCTTGTGGTAGAACGCATTGAACATCTGCGCCAGCCCGAAGCCGTATTTCGCCAGCACGGCGAACTCGAGCGACCGCACCACCTGTTCGACGATATCGTCGAGGCGCGAGGCCTCGAGCACCAGCGCCCATAGCTCGTGATCGCCGTCCGCGCCGTTCAGCGCATCCGGCGCCGTTGTCGTCAGTTCCGCGAGCAGCGCCGCCTCGCTGACGCCTTCGCGATCCTGCAGCTTCTGGAAGATATTGTTGGCGCGCACCACTGCGTACTGCAGGTACGGTCCGCTCTCGCCCTCGAAGCTGAGGGCCTCGTCGATGTCGAAGGCAATGACCTTGGTGCGTGAGTACTTGACCAGGAAGTACCGCACCGCCGCGATGCCGAGCGACTCGGCGATCTTGCGCCGATCGGCGTCGGGCAGCTCCGGCTGGCGGCGTTCCACCTCGACGAGCGCCTTCTCGATCACCCGGTCGATCAGGTCGTCGGCCTTCACGCCCAGGCCTTTGCGGCCCGAGACCTCGACGAATGGCTTCTTCGCTTCCTCAGAGTCCGGTGGCGGGGCAAAGCCCAACTCGCGCGCGGTGCTGTGCGACAGCGCCACCATCTCGTACGAGAAGTGCGTCAGGCGTTCGGCCTCAGCCGGATGGCCCACCGCCACCAGCGCCTGCTTCAGCAGTTTCTGGAGATACGACTGCCGCACGTCGATGACGTTGTAGGTGGCGATCGCGCCGCCGAACGACGGGTGCGTGGCCTCGGCCAGTGCCGGCGTGCTGGTCGTGGCCCACAGGTCGCCGCCATCGATGCGCGTGGCGAACTTGCGGTACTCGAAGTCCCGGCCCAGGATGCCGGACTTCCAGAACTGGTAGGCCATGTCCTTGCCGACGTAAGTGACGGTGCCGTTCGAGCGGACGATGACCTTCTCGCGCTGCTCGGGGTCGTCATCGGGCTCGGCATCGGCGGGAATCGACGGATCCTCGTCGATCGACATGACCCAGCAGCCGGCCAGCCGGCCTTCGTTCTGGAGGAAGACCGCGCCCTTCTCCTTCAGCACCTCGAAGGCGCGGGCCCAGAAGTGCAGGCGCAGGATGTCGCCTTCCCACGTGAGCAGCTCGTAATCGATGTGCAGCCGCGCCATCGTCTTCAGATGGCAGCGGACCACCCGTTCGGCGATGAACGCCGCCATGTCGGCGGTGGGTGAGGTGCCGTGCTCGATGGCGTGGAGCGCCGCCGCCCGGAGCTTCAGCCGTTCCTTGTCGCCGTCGTACCACTCGGTGACGCGGGCGTAGAGGTCCCAGCAGTAGTAATCGAACCGCGTCGATTCTGCGATGGCCTTCACCGCCGCAAGGTCCTTCTTTTCGAGCTCCTGGAAGCCGACGACGACGTCGGCCACCTGGACGCCGGTGTCGTCGATGTAGTTCTGCACTTCGACGGTGTTGCCGCGGAAGCGCAGCACCCGCACCAGGGTGTCGCCGAGCGCCGAGTTGCGCAGGTGGCCGATGTGCGCCGCCTTGTTCGGGTTGATCGCCGTGTGCTCGACGATGGTCTTGCCCGCTTGCGGCGCCGGCGCCGGAAGGGTGCCGAGGAGGCCCAGCCGGGCGCAGAGAAACGCCGGCCGGTCGAGAAAGACGTTCAGATAGCCGTTGGGCGCGGCCTCGATACGGTCCACCCCGGGTACGGCGCCGATCTGCGCGGCCAGTTCCTGGGCGATGACGCGCGGCGCCTTCCGCAGGCGGCGGGCCAGGTCGAACGCCACGGGCGTACCGAGGTCGCCCATGGTGCGGTTGGGCGGCGTTTCGATGGCGATCGTGACGCCCGCGTCCTCGCCAAGGCCATGGGCCTCAGCCAGAATCGCGCGCACACGGTTCTTGAGAGCTTCGTGAAGCGGCAGTATCATGCGTGTCGGTTCGTTGACTCGACCCTGTCTGTGCGGTACGCTCTACGCGCGACGTCGGTCGATGCGGGCCATGTCCGCGGGCACTTGGCATTCTACAGTGAACTGATGGACATGGTTGACGCCGGGATAGGTCGTCTGCTCATCGCCAGTCTCCATCAGGGGATTGCTGACGTCTCCCCAACCCGCCTGGATTTCTACGAAAACTGGCTCAGTCCCACCGGCCTGCGGGATGGCCGCATGGGTCTGGCCCCCCTTGGCGCCGTGCTCAGCTTCCTGAACCGGGAAGAGCCGCCGGCCGATCGCGTCATCCCCGCCCATGCCGGGGCGTGCGCCGCCGAGTGGACGTATGCCAGCTGCCTCGGAGTTCCGCAAGCGGATGACGAAGCGGCTGCCGTTGTCCATGCGCACCCATGCCGCGCTTGGCCTCGGCCGCACGCTGGTGAACGAAACCATCAGCCAGTCGAAGGTGAAGACGCGGATGAAGAACGGCGAGGGTGTCGTCGAGATCCGCTCGCCGCTGTTCGAGTACCTCCGCGAGCCGTCCTCGGCGCCGATGCGCCGCTTCTATGCGGCCGCGTACGCCGAGTTCTTCCGGTTCTGCGATGTCGAGGCGACCATCAACGTGGACGCGGAGGCGCCGTGCTGCCGGTTGACCATCGCGGTTCAGGGCAGCCGCGCCGCCGATGCGGCGGGGCCGGATGCGCCATGACGACAGCGTGGCGGATGGGCGGGGCCATGTTGCTGGCGCTGCAGCTGATGCTGCTGCCGTCGGCGGCTGCGGCCCAGGTGTCACCCGGCGCCGTGTTCGTGGTGCTCCCATTCGAGAATCCCGGCGCTGATTCGCGGCTCGACTGGCTCCGGGAGGGCGTCGCACTGCTGATCGCCGATGTCCTCGATGCCGGAGACCTGCAGGTTGTCCCGCGCGACGAGCGGGTGCTTGCCTACGATCGCCTGCAGCTCCCGGACGCCGCGACCTTGAGCCGCGCCTCGACGATCAAGGTCGGCCAGACGGTGGGCGCGACGGCCGTGATCGTCGGCAGGGTCGAGCTGAAGGGCGACGAGCTCCTGGTGGCGGCGCGCGTGGTGCAGCTCGACACGGGCCGCCTGCGGCCGGAGACGCTGGTGCGAGGGCCGCTGCAGGATCTGTTCGGCACCGTGGCGCGCGTGGCGGCAGCATTGAGCGAGACGTCCGCGCCACCCAGCGGATGGCAGCCACCGCCGGCGCTTGGCCCGTTCGAGCTGTATGCGAAGGGCCTCAGCGCCGAGTCCGCATCGAGCAAGCGCCAGCTCCTCGAGCAGGCGCTCAAGGCCGCGCCCGGATACGACGCCGCGCGCATGGCACTGTGGGAGCTGCACACCGAACAAGGGGAGCATCAGCGGGCGTTCGACGCGGTGTCGGGCATCAAGCCGTCGGGTCCACTCGGCCGGGAAGGACGATTCGCGAGTGCGATGTCGCTGTTGCGGCTCAAGCGGGATGACGAAGCGTTCGGCGTGCTGCGGACGATGCAGAGCGACACGCCGCTGGCGGCGGTGGCCAACGCGGTCGGCGTCATACAGCTGCGCCGCGGGTCCACCGCCCAGACCGGACGCGCCACCTACTACTTCAATCAGGCGACCGAACTGGATCCGACCGACGGCGACTATTTCTTCAACCTGGGTTACGCCTACTGGCTGGAGAAGGACGCCAATGGCGCCGCGTACTGGCTGCGCGAGGCCGTGCGTCGCGATCCAGCCGACGGCGACGCGCATTTCGTGCTCAGTGCCGCGCTGCAGCAGACGGGCGCCAAGACCGAGGCGGCACGCGAACGCGAGCTGGCGAACCGGCTGTCGTCGAGGTACGCCGCGTGGCAGACGCGCGCGGCATCCGGCGGCGAGCTGATTCCCCGGGGGCTCGAACGCCTGCACGAGCGGCTCGATCGGCCGGCGGCGCGCATGGACATGGTGGTGGCCTCGGCGGGGCAGCGCGACCAGACCGCGCTCGCCGTGTTTCATCTCGACGCGGCGCGACGAGCGTTCGAGCGGGAGGCCGATCGCGAAGCCACGCAGGAACTGCGGCGCGCGCTCTACCTGTCACCCTACCTGGCCGACGCCCACCTGCTGCAGGCCCGGATCCTGCTTCGCGGCGGACGGGCGGAAGACGCCGTGCAGGCCCTGAAAATCGCCATCTGGAGCGAGGAGACCGCGGCCGCGCAGGTGGCGCTGGGCGAGGCGTACCTCGAGATGGAGAATCTGCCCCTCGCCCGTGCCGCCGCCGACCGCGCCCTGACGCTCGAACCGAAGTCGGCCCCAGCCGCCGCACTGAAGGCCAGGATCCCTCCGCCGCGGTAGTGTTAAAATCAGACCTATCAACTGCTTATGGCCAGCACGACACAGGACGACGGTTTCCACGAAATTCAGCTGAACGGCAAGCAACTCGTATTCCTGTTCATGGCCGTCACCGTCGTTTCGGTGGTGATCTTCCTGAGCGGGGTGCTGGTCGGGCGAGGCGTTCGGCTTGACACAGCGGACCCATGACCGAATTGGTGGACCCGTCCATCACTGACGGGCAGGTGCCTGCGCCTCCAGCCGAGTCGGGAAATCCGCCCATTACCCAGGAGAAGGGCCTCGGCGCGACCGAGAGGTTGGGGGGAACCCCCCCCCGAGAGTCCGCTGAAGGAAGGCGAGGAACCGTCCGCCAAGCCGGAGCCACTGCCCGATTCCCCGCAACCGCCGACAAACACCGCGACGAACACCGCGACGAACACGACGGCCGGGAGTGCAGCGCCTCCGGCGGAAGTGAAGGCCCCTCCGACCGCGGCTGCGTCGAGTATCCCGGCGCCGCCAGCCGCACCCTCCGAGCCCGCGGGGAAGGGCCTGGAGATTCAGCTCTCCGCGTTCCGCGATCGCAAGGGCGCCGACGTGCTGGCCAATCGCCTGAACTCGATGGGCTTCACCGCCTACGTCGTGCCGCCAGGTCCTGGCGCGCCGGCGTTGTTCCGCGTGCGTGTCGGCAAGTTCAAGGAGCGGCGTGAGGCAGAAGCCGTGGCCACGCGCCTCAAGAAAGAGAAGTTCACCCCCTGGATTCTGCCCTAGCGCTGTTCGCGGGAGCGCTCCTCGCGCTCTCGTTCCCTCGATACGGTCACGGCGCCGTCGCCTTCATCGCGCTGGTTCCCTGGTTCGTCGCACTCACCGGTTGGCGCGGGCGCGGCGCGCTGCCGGGCACGACCTTCCGCCGCGGATTCCTGTTGGGCCTGATGACCGGAGGTGTGCACTTCGCCGGCACGGTCTACTGGACCGGCGCCACCGTGCAGACCTTTGGCGGGTTGCCCGGCCCCATCGCCGTTGTCGTCGCCTTGCTGCTGGTGTTCTACCTGACGCTGTACGTCGCGCTGGCCTCGGGAATCACCGGCGTGCTCGTGCGCCGGCTCGGGTGGGTGGGCGTACCGCTGGGCGCTGCCGCGTGGGTGAGCTTTGAATATCTGCGGGGCGTTGGCCTGTTCGGCGGGTTTCCGTGGATTCCCCTCGGCAACACCATGGTGACGCTGCTGCCGATCGCGCAACTCGCGAGCGTGGGTGGTGTCTATGCGCTCTCGCTGTTCGTCGCGCTGGTGAATGCCGGATTCGCGCTGGTGGTCGTTTCCGCGCCCCGCGCCCAGCGAACCGCGATTGCGGCCACGGTGGCTTTGGTTGCCGTCGTTTCGGTGTGGGGCGGCATGCGGCTCTCCTCGAACACCCTGATCGAATCCGGCACGCCCGTTCGCGTGGGTCTGGTGCAGCCGAACATCCTGCAGGCCGACAAGTGGAACGAAGCCAAGGCCGGTGAGATTGTCGAGCGTTACCTGCACATGACGCGGCAGGCGGTGGCGGAGGGCGCCGAACTGGTGCTGTGGCCCGAATCGGCCACGCCATTCGTGTTCGACGAAGAGCCGGTGGGCGAGGCCCTGGTGCGCGGCGTGGTGCAGTCCACCGGCGTGCCGCTGCTGTTCGGCTCCGACGAGATCGAGCGTGGCGAGAAGAATCGCTACTACAACTCGGCGTTCATGCTCGACCGCGGCGGCGCGACCGCGGCCGTGTACCGGAAGATGCATCTGGTGCCGTTCGGCGAGTACGTGCCGTACAAGAGCCTGCTGTTCTTCGTCAAGCCGCTGGTCGAATCGGTATCGGACTTCACACCGGGCACGTTCGTGACCATGCTGCCGGTCAACGGCCACATGATCAGCACCGCGATCTGCTACGAGGTCACCTTTTCGTCGCTGATGGGCGAAGCGGTGCGGCAGGGCAGCGAGCTGCTCACCACCATCACCAACGACGCGTGGTACGGCGAGTCATCCGCGCCCTTCCAGCACTTCGAGATGGCGGCGATGCGCTCGATCGAGCAGGGTCGCTATCTGGTTCGCGCGGCGAACACCGGGATCACCGGCATCGTGGACCCGTACGGCCGGGTGCTGGCGCGCACCAGGCTGGGGGAGGCCACGGTGGTGGTGGGCGAGGTGCGCTTCGTGCAGGCCCGGACGCTCTATGCCACAATGGGAGACCGTGTCGCGCATGCGGCCCTCGCCCTCACGGCGCTGGCCCTCATCGCGTCCTCCAGGAGACCATGGCGCTCGTCATCGATGATCTGATCCGTCGTTCCACCGACCTGCTGAAGCGGGCCGCCGACCTGCGGAGTTATCTTTGACGCCGCTCGCCTCGACGAAGAGCTGAGCCGTCTCGAGGCGCGCGTCGCCGCGCCCGACTTCTGGAACAACCAGACCGAAGCCCAGGTGGCGCTGCGCCGCCGTCAGCGCCTGAGCGAGGACGTCGAGCTGCGCAATTCCCTCAAGCAGCGGATCGACGACACCGGCGTGCTCATCGAATGGGCGCAGGCTGGTGAGGACGTGGCCGCCGACCTGGCCAGGGCGCTCGACGCGCTCGAAGCCGAGGTCGATGCCGGCGAAATCAAGAAGATGCTGAGCGGCGAGCACGACGCCGCCAACGCCATCGTCGCCATCCATCCGGGTGCGGGCGGAGTCGAGTCGCAGGACTGGGCCGAGATGCTGCTGCGGATGTACATGAAGTGGGCCGAGCGGCGGGGCCTGAAGCGCAACATCCTCGACTACCAGCCCGGCGAAGAGGCCGGGCTGAAGAGCGTGACCTTCACGTTGACGGGCGAGTACGCCTTCGGCCTGATGTCGGCCGAGGCCGGCGTGCATCGGCTGGTGCGAATCTCGCCGTTCGATCAGGCGGCCCGCCGCCACACCTCGTTCGCCTCGGTGATCGTCTGGCCGGAACTGGACGACGACATCGAGATCGAGATTCCCGACAAGGAACTGCGCATCGACACCTACCGGTCGAGCGGCGCGGGCGGCCAGCACGTGAACGTCACGGACTCCGCCGTACGGATCACGCACCTGCCGACGGGCATCGTCGTGTCGTGCCAGAACGAGCGCTCACAGCACAAGAACCGCGACGTCGCGATGAAGGTACTGAAGGCGCGGCTCTACGACATGAAGTTGAAGGAGCAGCAGAACAAGCTGGACAACATCGGCGGGGTGAAGAAGGAGATTGCCTTCGGCTCGCAGATCCGCAGCTACGTGCTCCAGCCCTACCAGATGATCAAGGATCACCGGACGAAGCACGAGGAGGGGCAGGTGCACAAGGTGCTCGACGGCGACGTCGACCCGTTCATCAAGACCTACTTGATGCAGAAGGCCTCGGGCACGCTCGGGACCGCCCCGGATACGAGCAACGACGACTAATCGCCCGCGGCGCTCGGTCGTCGTGGCTGTCAGTCGCGCATTTCGCGAATCGGCTGGGTCCCCGACAGGAACGCCTCGGTCACGGCGTTGGGCGCGCCATCCAGCGCCGGTTCGCCGGTGGCTTTGTCCACCGCCATGAAGACGATGTTCCCCGGCGGTTCGAAGGCGGGCGGGTTCTCACGATCGGCGCGGAGATCGAGATACGCCTGCATGAACTCGATCCAGATCGGCAACGCCGCGGTGGTGCCGGTCTCGCCCTGGCCGATCGGCTTCTTCTCGTCGTAGCCTACCCACACCCCGACCGTCACATTGGGGTCGAAACCCACGAACCAGGCGTCGGTGTAGTCGTCCACGGTGCCGGTCTTCCCGGCGACCGGCCAGTCCAGCACGTTGGCGGCCGCCCCGGTGCCGCGCTGCACGACGCCGCGCAGCAGGCTGGTCATGACGTACGCCGTGTCGGCGCGGATCGCGTCCCGCGGCGTGGGGCGGCTTTCCTCCAGGAGTGTGCCGGCGCGATCGATGATCGACATCACCGAGAACGGGGCCATGCGGATGCCGTGGTTTGGAAACGCCGTGTATGCGCTCGTCAATTCGATGAGCGTCACTTCCTGCGCGCCAAGCGCCATCGACAGGAACGGCCGGAACGGCTGGCTGAATCCAAAGCGTTGCGCATACGCCGCCACCTGGGCCGGGCCGAGCATGTCGATGACTTTCACCGCAGGGACGTTGCGCGATTGTTCCAGCGCGCGGCGCAGCGTCATCGTGCCCTGGAACTTGCGATCGTAGTTGCCTGGCGTGTACGCGGGCTGGCCGGCGCCGGCGTCGAACGACGTCGGTGAGTCGTCGAGGATGGTGGTGGGCGTCAGCCCGCGGTCGATGGCGGCGGTGTAGAGGAACGGCTTCACCGTCGACCCCATCTGCCGGAACGCCTGCGTCGCGCGGTTGAACTTGCTGCGCGCGAAGCTGTAGCCGCCGACCATGGCGCGGACTTCGCCGGTGCGGTTGTCGAGCGCGACGAGCGCGCCCTCGAGTATCGGCACCTGCTCCAGCTTCATCACCGCGCGACCGGCGTCGGCGTCGAGCGTGGTGAGCTCGACTTCGATCAGGTCGCCGGTCTTGAGAATCGCGGACGGCGAGGTCTTGCGGGTCCACTGGATGGCCGCCTTGTTCAGCTCGCCCGTGAAGCGCCCGGCGCGTAACGTCGCCGTCGTGTCGTTCACCGCCATGACCACCGCGGGCACGATGTCGCCCTCGGCAATCGGCCGGCTCCAGCGGTCGTGCCGGAAGCCGTCGAGCGTGTGCTTCTCGGCGAGCACGTTGCGCGCGGGCTTGCGGAACACCCCGCGATGCTTGTCGATCCGGCGCAGGCCGCGATCGAGCGCCCGGTTGGCCGCCTGCTGCACCGGCATGTCGAGCGGCGTGCTGACGGTGAGGCCGCTCTCGTAGAGCGCCTTGGCGCCGTACTTGGCCTCGAGATACTTGCGGACTTCCTCCAGGAAGTACGGAGCCTGGCTGCCGTCGCCGGACGGATCGCCCGCCACGACAATCGGCTTCGCCTTGGCCGCAGTCGCCTCGTCGCCGGTGATGAAGCCCTCCGTCGCCATGCGATCGAGCGCATAGTTGCGGCGCCGCACGGCGGCGTCGGGATTCACGTACGGGCTCTGCCGCACGTTGGCCTGGATGATCCCCGCGATCATCGCTGCTTCCTCGAGCGCGAGATCCTTCACGTGCTTACGGAAATAGAGCTGCGACGCGGCTTCGACGCCATAGGCGCCGTGACCGAAGTAAATCTGGTTGCAGTACAGCGTGAAGATCTCGGGCTTGCTGTAGCGCTTCTCGATCTGGATGGAGACCAGCGCTTCCTTGATCTTCCGCTCCCACGTGCGATCGAAGCCGATGGTCTTCGGGAACAGGTTGCGGGCGAGCTGCTGGGTGAGCGTGCTGCCCCCCGGCACGTTGCCGCGCGAGAAGATGTCGCGGGCCAGGGCCAGCATCATGCGCGAGATGCTGAGCCCGGCATGCTGGAAGAACCCACCGTCTTCCGCGGCGAGAATCGCCTGGCGGAGGTTGACGGGGATGTCGTCGTAGTGGACGACCACGCGGCGCTCGACCGCGAACTCGCCCACGAGCTGGCCGTCCTTGTCGAGGACGCGGGTGATGGTGTTCGGCTTGTAGTTGTCGAGCGCGGACACCTCGGGAAGGTCGTCCGAGTAGGCGAACAGCACGCCACTCAGCGTGCCGGCCATGGCCGCGGCGACAAACAGCGCGACCAAGCCGGCCTGACGAGCGAAACGCACGACGACGGTCATCGGGGACTGGGCCTTTCAGGCACGCGGATGCCGCCGCCCGTGCCGCGGTGTTCCGGCTTCGGCTTCGCTCCGGAAGCGGGAGGAGGTGAGGTGGGCGGCGGAGTCGCCCGCGGTGGCGCTTCAGGCCGACTCGGTCGCGGCCGGCGGAGTCTCAGGACTGTTGGCGCCGGGGTGTTGTCTGCTCTGGTCGCCCGGTGACCGGACCGTGCGGCGTGGGCGAGGGGGCGCCAGGCGGCGGCACGTTGTAGTTCGGGGTGTAGTCGGGACGGTAGTTGGGCGCGTAGTTCGGCGGCTCGGGCCGATAGGGCGGCCCGCCGGGCCCACTCGGCGGCGGCACGATCCAGCACGGATTGTCGACGCTCATCCAGCTGCTGCACGTGGGGCTGGCCGGATAGGTGTTGAGCACGACGCCGCTGTCCGCCAGGGCCTCGTAGGCGGCACTGCCGGATTGCCAGGCCGCGTAAGCCAGGCGGGAATCCGACCACAGCTCGAAGCGATCCCAGCCGGCCGGTTGAAACGCCGTGGCCCAGGGAATGGCCGTCGCGCCCGTCATCATCACCAACTGCCCCGGGGCGATGCTCGCGGCCTGGCTGTAGCGGCCTTGAAGCGCCACGCGGCCGACGATCACGCTGACCAGGAGCCGGCCGTGCGCGGCGTCCGCAAGGACGTTGTACACGCCCGATGGGGCCAGCCGCAGCCGTGCGTAAGGAACCTCCAGATCGGACGACGCACCGTTGCCGGTGCGGACCAGCAATCTTCCGGTGCTCAGGGTGAGTGCGCCAGGTCGGTCGAACTGCACAGTGCTGAAGCCGTCCACGTGCACCAGGGTTCCGCTGGCAAGGACCAGTTCGGCGCGGCCGCCGGCGGTACGGACGCCGTCGGGTGACAGCGCCACGTTGCCTTCAACGAAAGTGATTCGGGGCTCGAGGCCCTGGGCGAGCGCCAGGGACAGGGCGAGGACGATGGGCGTCGTGATCCATGGCATCGTGGCCTCCGCTTGAGCAGCAAGTTCCAGTATAGCAACAGGATGGAGGAATTTCGGTCGGGCCAGAATGGAGCCGGCAATTGACAGCATCTCACTCACATTTCATACTAAGAGCATGAGCAAAATCATTGGCATCGATCTGGGCACTACAAACTCCGTCGTTGCGGTGATGGAGGGCGATCAGCCCACCGTTATCCAGAACGCCGAAGGCAGCCGATTGACGCCCTCGATCGTCGCGTTCAGCAAGGCCGGAGAACGGCTGGTGGGCCAGGTCGCCAAACGGCAGGCGGTCACCAACCCCGAGAACACCATCTTCTCGATCAAGCGCTTCATGGGGCGTCGCTTCAACGAAGTGAGCGAGGAGATGAGGATGGTGCCTTACACCGCCGAGGGCGCCTCGAACGGTGATGTGCGCATCAAGGCGGCGGGTCAGGACCTGGCGCCGCCGCAGATATCGGCGATGGTGCTGCAGAAACTGAAGCAGGCCGCGGAGGACTATCTCGGCCAGCCAGTCACCAAGGCCGTGATCACGGTGCCCGCGTACTTCAACGACGCGCAGCGCCAGGCGACCAAGGAAGCCGGCCAGATCGCCGGCCTCGAGGTGATGCGCATCGTCAACGAGCCGACGGCGGCGGCGCTGGCCTACGGCCTCGACAAGAAGACGAACGAGACGATTGCGGTGTACGACTTCGGCGGCGGCACCTTCGACATCTCGATCCTCGAAGTGGGTGAGGGCGTGGTCGAGGTGAAGTCCACCAACGGCGACACGCATCTCGGCGGCGACAACCTCGATCAGCGCATCATCGAGTGGATCATCGACGAGTTCAAGAAGGAAGAAGGCATCGATCTCGGCAAGGACCGCATGGCGCTCCAGCGCCTCCGCGAGGCCGCCGAGAAGGCGAAGATGGAGCTCTCCTCGGTGATGGAGACCGACATCAACCTGCCGTTCATCACCGCCGACGCGACCGGCCCCAAGCACCTCACCCGCAAGCTCACGCGCGCGAAGTTCGAGTCGCTGGTCGAATCGCTCCTGCAGAAGACGGTCGGCCCGACCAAGCAGGCGCTGACCGACGCGGGCGTCACGCCGCAGCAGATCGATGAAGTCGTGCTGGTGGGCGGTTCGACCCGCATCCCGCGTGTGCAGGCGATGGTGAAGGAGATCTTCGGCAAGGACCCGCACAAGGGCGTCAACCCCGACGAGGTGGTCGCGATCGGCGCGGCGATTCAGGCGGGCGTGCTGGCCGGCGAGGTCAAGGACCTGCTGCTGCTGGACGTGACCCCGCTGTCGCTCGGCATCGAGACGCTCGGCGGCGTGATGACCCCGCTCATCAACCGCAACACGACGATCCCGACGCGGAAGAGCGAGGTGTTCTCGACGGCCGCCGACAGCCAGACGAGCGTGGAAGTGCACGTGGTGCAGGGCGAGCGCCCGCTGGCGCGCGACAACCGCACGCTGGGCCGGTTCCACCTCGTGGGCATTCCCTCGGCGCCGCGCGGCGTGCCGCAGATCGAAGTGACCTTCGACATCGACGCCAACGGCATCGTCAATGTGTCGGCGAAGGACCTCGGCACGCAGAAGGAACAGAAGATCACCATCACCGCCTCGTCCGGCCTGAGCAAGGACGAAGTGGACCGGATGATGAAGGAAGCCGAGGCGCACTCGGACGACGACAAGAAGCGGCGCGAGGAGATCGAGACGCGGAATCGCGCCGACCAGGCGGTCTACGGCAGCGAGCGCATGCTGAAGGACGCCGGCGACAAGCTGACGGCGGCCGACAAGGCCGAAGTCGAAGCGGCGATGGAGGAAGTGAAGAAGGCCATCGAGGCCAACGACACCGCCGCCATGAACAGCAGCATGGAGAAGCTGATGGCCGCGCAGCACAAGGCCGCCGAAGCGCTCTATCGGGCGCAGACCGCGGCCGGCGCTTCACCCGCGGGTGAGCCCACGCCGGGACCCGACGGCGGGGCGGGCGCCGCGCCGGGCGCAAGCCAGGGCGGCAACGACGACGTGATCGACGCCGAGGTCGTGGACGACAAGAAGTAGGGCGATCCGTGACCCTGATCCCTGATCCCTGACCCCTGATCCCTGAGCCCTGACCTTGATCATGGACTTCTACGTGGTGCTCGGCGTGCAGCGCGAGGCATCGGAAGGCGACATCAAGCGCGCCTACCGGCGGCTCGCGCGCCGCTGGCACCCGGATATCAACCCGGGCGACCGCGAGGCCGCGGTGCGCTTCCGCCAGGTGCTCGATGCCTACGAGACGCTGATCGATCCCGATCGGCGCCGCCGCTACGACTCGGGCCACGGGTCGGGCACGCCCGCTGACGAGGCCGCGTCGTTCGGGTTCACCGGCTTCGACTTCTCGACGCAGGTCCACGCCGAACGCACCACCACGTTCGGCGAGCTGTTCGAGGAGGTCTTCGTGCGGCGCGTCGATCCGCGGGTGGCGCCCGAGGCTGGCTCCGACATTCACGCGCAGACCAGCGTGACCTTCGAGGAGGCGTGGCACGGCGTCGATCGCCTGGTGACCCTGACGCGGCACACTCCCTGCCCTCGCTGCGCGGGCAGCGGCTTCCACCGCATTGCCGAGACGCGGTGCGTGTCGTGTGAAGGCGCGGGCACGGTCCGCTCGGTGCGGGGGCACATGGTGTTCGCCAAGAACTGCCCGCGGTGCGCCGGCACCGGCATGCTGCGGCAGGAACGCTGCGAGAGCTGCGAGGGGCAGGGCGTGGCGCCGCGCACCGAGATCGTCACCGTGCGCGTGCCGGCCGGCGTTCCCGACGGCGCGCGCGTGCGGGTGGCGGGCAAGGGCCACGCCGGGGTGCGGGGCGGAGCGCCCGGCGACCTCTATCTCGACGTGCACGTCGAGGAGCATCCGACGTTCCGCCGGGACGGCGACGATGTGCACATGATCCTGCCGATTGCGGTGCACGAGGCGGGCCTGGGTACGAAGATCGACGTGGCCACGCCCGATGGCGCGGTGCGGGTCCGGGTGCCCCCGGGGACGCAATCGGGGCAGCGCTTCCGGCTGCGCGAGCGGGGGGTACCCACGCGCAACGGTGGGAAGGGCGATCTCGTGGTGGAGGTGCGGCTGGCGCTGCCGAAGGTGCTGGACGAGCGATCGAAGGAACTGTTGCGGGAGTTTGGCCGCATCAACGGGGAAAGCGTGCGCAACTGATGGCGAAGAACACCGGCAAGGCGTACTTCATGATCAGCGTCGTGGCCGAGCGCTACGACATCCACCCGCAGACGTTGCGCCTGTACGAGCGCGAAGGCCTGCTCAAGCCGTCGCGCACCGAGGGCAATACGCGCCTCTACTCGGAGGACGACCTGGTCCAGCTCGAAACCATCCTGTCGCTGACGCGCGACCTCGGCGTCAACCTCGCCGGCGTCGAGATCATCCTCAACATGCGCCGCAAGATGGAGCAGATGCAGAGCGAGGTGAACGAGTTCATGGGGTACGTCAAGCATGAACTCGCGCGCGGACTGGAAGACTGGGAGCAGCGGCTTGGCACGGCCATGGTCAAGGCGTCGCCGACGGATCTGGTGAAAGCCGCGCCGCGTACGCCCGATGCCACCGCGTCGGCGGCGGCAGGGGAGCCCGCGCCGCGCCGTAAGGTACGTGAATAGGTCGATCGGCCTTCGTTCGAGATCCGTTACAATCCTTGACGTGCGCAGGCTCGAATCTCTCGCTGAGGATTCCGCAACGCTCGACGCCTACCTCCAGGAAATTGCGCGCTTCCCCGCCTTGACGGTCGCGGAGGAGCGCGCGCTCGCTGCGCTCGTGCAGCAGCGGGACCAGGATGCGCTCGGCCGTCTGGTCGGATCGCATCTCAGCCTGGTGGTGCGCTACGCGCGCCGCTATCGTCATCTCGGTGTCTCCCTGCTCGAACTGGTGCACGACGGCAATCTCGCGCTGTTCGACGCCGCACGCCGGTTCGATCCCGATCTGCACGGCCCGTTCGCGGCCTACGCCATGTGGTGGGTGCGCCAGGGTCTGCTGCACCGGGTGTCGATCGTCGCGGCGCCCGACGGCGGACCGAGCGATGCCGACACCCGCGCCGGCCACGTGGTCGCGGCGCTGCGCGCGGCCGTGGAATACGCGTGCACGTCGCCCGATCAATCGCGTGAAGAATTGACGGATCACGACATCCGGATGCTCGACGAGCACTGGCGCCGGATGCCGGAGCCGTCGCGCCTGCTGGACGAAGAGGAACTGGATCTCGAGGAACTGGGGCCCGGCAATCGCGGACGAACCGGAGGATCCGGTGCGCCTCGCGCTGGTGTCGGACCTCGAGGCGTCGCTCCTCGAGCTGGAACCGAAGGAACGCCGCGTGCTCGAGCTGAGGCTCGGGTTGATCGACGGCGAGCCGCGCAGCCTCGATCAGGTGGGCGACCGGCTGCGGGTGTCGCCGGCCCGGGCCGAGCGCCTGTCCGCCCAGGCCGTCCGCAAGCTCCGCCGCCAGCGCTCCGTGCGCAGCTCGCTGAACTAGGTCGAGCGTATCGACGATGGCCTGCCCGATCTGTAACGACACCCGCTGGAAAAGCGTGATCACCGACGGTCACGAGGCCGTGGTCCGCTGCGACTGCTGGCGGGCGGCGATGGCCGAACGGCTGATGGGCGAGGCCCGCATCCCGCATCGCTACGGCCGGTGCGAGCTCTCGACGTTCGACCACGACATGGACTCGCAGCGCGAGGCCTATCGCCGCGCGACCGCGTTCGTCGACGCCTTCCCGGTGGTGGACAAGGGGCTGCTGCTCTACGGTCCGCATGGCGTCGGCAAGACCCACCTCGCGGTCGGTATCCTCAAGGCGACCATCCGCAGCAAGGGAGCGCGGGGCTACTTCTTCGAAACGCGCGAGCTCCTGAAGCTGGTGCGCGACACCTACAACCGCTCGGTCGAAGAAACCGAGATGGACGTGCTGGCCCCGGTGCTGAAGGCCGATCTGCTGGTGCTGGACGATCTCGGCGCCGAACGCACCTCGGAGTGGGTGCAGGAGACGCTGGGGCTGGTCGTGAACACCCGCTACAACGAGCGGCGCCCGACGATCTTCACCAGCAATCTCGTCGACTCGCCGGACAGCACCGACCCGCGCTCGTTCATCTTTCAGCTGGGGGCGCGGACGCGCTCGCGGCTCGCGGAGATGTGCGACTGGGTGGAGATGCAGGGCGTGGACGTCCGCGAGGTCGGGCCCCACGCTTCGCCGGATTCCATTCAGCGCTGGCAGAAGGAGTCGCCGGCCTCGCCGGACAACCTGCGGCGCACCTCGGGGCTGCCGCCGAAAAGCAAGAACATGGCCCGCGCGCGCCTGCGGGAAGGCGCCGCCGAGCTGTCCTGGCCGGGTGGCCGGGCGGGTACCAAGGGCTAGCCGCCGCGCGCCTGCGCCCGGCACCATCTGCGCGACAGGCCTTCAGCCCCTCAGTGAACTTGTAATGAGGTTCCATCAGCTGAACTCGTGAAAGGCTCGGTCTCTACATCCACATCCCGTTCTGCGCGGCGATTTGCAACTACTGCAACTTCAATCGAGGTCTGCTCGACGAAGCGCTGAAGCGGCAGTACGTGGCGGCGCTCGTCAGCGAGATCCGTCGCGCGCCGGAAGCCGGCGCCGCGATCGATACGGTCTTCTTCGGCGGCGGCACGCCGTCGCTCCTCTCGGCCAGCGAGCTGACCGCGATTCTGGCTGCCTGCACCGAGACTTTCGACGTGCAGCCCGCAATCGGAGATCACCCTCGAAGCCAATCCCGAGACGGTGACCGCCGCCACGCTCGCCGGGTACCGGACGGCCGGCATCAACCGGATCAGCTACGGGGTGCAGTCGTTCCGCGACGCGGAGCTGGCGCGTCTCGGGCGGCTCCATTCGGCCGACACCGCGCGCCAGGCGGTCCGGCTGGCGCGGAGCGCCGGCTTCGACAACCTCAGTCTCGACCTGATGCTGTGGTTGCCGGGTCAGCGGCTTCCGGAATGGCTGGAATCGGTCGAGGCGCTGATCGACGTCGGCCCCGAGCATGCCTCGCTGTACCTGCTGGAGATTTATCCGAACGCGCCGCTCAGGGACGAGATGGCGCGCGGCGGATTCTCGGTCGCGCCCGACGACGATGCCGCGGAGATGTACCTGCAGGGTCTGGCCCGGTTGGATGCGGCGGGCTATGCGCAGTACGAGATTTCGAACGTCGCCCGGCCGGGATTCCAGTCCCGCCACAATCTGAAGTATTGGCAGGGGGGCAGCTGGCTGGGCTTCGGTTGCGGTGCCCACGCGACGTGGAACGGTATACGATGGCGGAACCTGTCGTCGACCACCGACTACGTCGGGCGGTTGGCGGCGGGGGAGACCGTGCGAATCGACGAGCGTGCGCTCTCACCCGGCGAGCGGGTGGAGGAGGCGCTCTTCATGGGGCTGCGGCTGACCCACGGGGTCGATCTCAGCGCCATCCGCCTGGTTTATGGTGTCGATGTCTTGCGCCGCTACAGCGACGAGCTGTCTCGGTTTGTCGATGCCGGGTTACTCGTAGTGGATGGCCCAGGTGAACGTCTGTGCCTGACCCGGCAAGGTATGCTGCTCGCCAATGAAATCATGATGGTTTTCATCGGCGGCGCAGTACGGTAAAGTAACCGCCTTTTTGAAGGAGGCTGCTCAATGCGTCGAGGTGTTCAGGTTGTCGTGTCGGGAATGGCGCTGGCCGTGGTGGTGCTGGCGGGAGCAGGTGTCGCACAGGCACAGGAACCTGCGGCCGCGCAGGAACCGGCGAAGCCTGTTCTGCCGCTAGAGGGCGACGCGGTCGTCATCACGATGCTCATCAAGCCCGACAAGACTGCGGACTTCGAGTCCGTGCTCGCAAAGTACAAGGAAGCGCTGGCGAAGAGCGACAAGCCTGCCCGGAAGCAGCAGCTGGACGGCATCAAGATCTTCAAGTCCACACAGGCGGCTCAGGGCAACGCGGTCTACATCATGTATGTCGACCCGGTCGTCAAGAGCGAGGAATACGACATCTCGCGCGTCATCGCCGAGGTATTCCCGACTGAAGTCCAGGAGATCTTCGTGAAGTACAAGGACTCCTTCGCCGGGCGCGCCATCACGCCGCTCAACAAGGTCCCGTAAGACCCGGCGCGCGGGTCCGGAGCCTTCGGGCTCTGGGCCCCGCTCCACTCGCAGTACACTCTGGTCGTGTTCGCCTGGCCTGTCCTTCTTTGCCTCGCCCTTCAGCCGCCCCCACCGTTCCTCCACCGGCGCCGCCACCAGCGGCTCAAGCTCCTGCCCCAACGCCACCCGTCGACCCGGCCGTCGCGACGTTCTCGACGAGCACCGGTCTGCTGCTCGTCGCCGTCAAGGCCGACAAGACCGCCGACTACGAAGCCGTCATGACCGCGCTTCAGAGTGCGTTGGCGGCGTCCACCGATCCCGCACGCCGCAGCCTGGCGCAGGGGTGGCGAGTGTTCAAGGCGGCGGAAGCCGACGCCAAGGGCAACGTCGCTCTACGTCCATGCGCTGTTCCCGGCCGTGGCCGGCGCGGACTACCGTCCGTCACTCCTGCTCGATCAATTGCTGGCGGAGCCGCCTGCCGAACTGCTGGCGAAATACAAGGAAGCGCTGGCGGGTCCGCCGACGCGCCTGTCGCTCACGGAGCTGGCGCACATGGCCGTGGCGCCGGTGAAGAAGTAGCGCGTTCAACGCCGGTATCGGCCCGCGGCCGGCCGCTCGTCAGAACGCCAGGTTGGCGCCGGCGTAGAAGCGGTGGTAGGTCTCGTAGAGCGGGGACCCCTGCAGCTTGAACACCCGATAGTCCAGCCGCACGCGCAGCGGACCGATCAGTTTGATCTTGGCGCCGCCCCCGATGTTCATGGCGGCGTTGGTCTCCGACACGTTACGGAGTTCCTCGCGATAACCCCCGAAGCCGACGGTGCCATAGAGCTGGATCCCGCCCAGGAGATCGCCCGGCGTGTTCAGCAGCACGTTGCCGGAAACCGTCCGCAGCCCCGGCAACGGATCGACATCGTCCTCGCCCACATTCGCGTACTCGAACTCGAACCCGACGATCAGGAAGCCGCCGCCGGCCGCGAAACCTCCCAGGGTGCGGTTTTCGGGAGTAGAGGTGACGCCGAGGAAGGCCGTGAGGTCTGCCGAGGCGGGACGCACCGAGGCAAGAACCGCGATCAGCGCCAGAACACCGATCTGGCTGGCACGTGAGATGCACTGCAAGGCTCGCACAGGGATATGATCGCACGTGTGACACCGGGAGGTCACGCGATCTGCCCCACTTGGAGGACGTCGTCATGACTTCGAACCCCCGCTGGATTGCGACGGCTGCGCTGGTGTTGAGCCTTCCCACTCACCCTTGGCGCCGACACCTTGTATCTGCGGAACGGCACGCGCGTGCAGGGCGATCTCGTCGCCGTGCGCGGCAACACCATCGAGTTCGAGGAACGCCGCGGCGGCTTCGGCGGCACCCGAACCATTCGTGTCGACCGCAGTGAAGTGGACCGCATCGAGTTCGAGCGCAGCGGCAGCGGCAACAACTGGGGCGGCAACAGCGGCGGCTACAACCCGGGCACCTCCAACCCCGACGGCGGTGGCCGCCCGAGCGGCATGCGCGAACGCCAGGTCGGGGTGTCTGCCACCACCGACTGGAACGACACGGGCATCGAGGTTCGCGCCGGCCAGACGATTGCGTTCGAGGCGTCCGGCCAGGTCCGGTGGGGCAAGGATCGCCGCGACGGGCCGGCGGGCGAGAAGAACTCGCCGTTCAACCAGGCGCGCCCCTTGCCCAATCGCGCCGGCGGGGCCCTCATCGGCCGCATCGGCGGGGACGTGTTCTTCATCGGCGACGAGCGCGGTCCCATCCGCGTCCGGAACAGCGGACGGCTGCAACTGGGCGTCAACGACGAGTATCTCGTCGACAACTCCGGGAGCTTCCGCGTGACGGTCTACTACTGATACGCTCATAGGGTTATGCAATTCGAGTTGTCCGAGGAACAGGCACTGCTGCGCCGGAGCGTCCGGGAGTTCGCCGAAACCGAGATTCGCCCGCACGTGATGGAGTGGGACAACGCCCAGCATTTCCCCCACGAGCTGCTGCCCAAGCTTGCGGATCTCGGGCTGATGGGCATTCAGTTTCCGGAAGCCTACGGCGGCGCGGCGATGAACGCCGTGGACTATTGCATCTGCATCGAAGAACTGGCCCGGGTGGACCCCAGCGTGTCGCTCTCGGTGGCGGCGCACAACGGGCTTGGCGCCGCGCACATCGCGATGTTCGCGAGCCCGGAGCAGAAAGAGCGCTACCTCGTGCCGCTTGCCCGCGGCGAGCGCCTGGCTGCCTGGGGCCTGACCGAGCCGGGATCGGGCAGCGACGCCGCGGCGATGCGCACGACGGCGGTGCGCGACGGCGACAGTTGGGTGCTGAACGGGGCGAAGGCCTTCATCACCCACGGCAAGTCCGCGGACACGATGGTGGTGATGGCCGTCACCGACCGGAGCAAGGGCAGCAAGGGCATTTCGGCGTTCGTGGTGGAGCGCGGCACGCCGGGCCTGCTGGCCGGCAAGAAGGAAGACAAGCTCGGCATGCGCGCCAGCGAGACCTGCGAGGTCATCCTGCAGAATTGCCGCGTCCCGGCTGCCCAGATGATCGGCGACGAGGGGCAGGGCTTCCTGCAGACGCTGCAGGTGCTGGACGCCGGGCGCATCGGCATCGCCGCCCTGGCGGTTGGCCTGGCCCAGGGCGCGTATGAAGCCGCGCGCGACTACGCCGCCGAGCGGCGCCAGTTCGGGCGGCCGATCAACACGTTCCAGTCGATTCGCTGGAAGCTGATTGACAACGCCTCGCGCGTCGAAGCGGCGCGGCTGCTGACCTACCGCGCGGCATGGCTGAAGGATCAGGGACGCCGGATGACGCTGGAATCGTCGATGGCCAAGCTGTTCGCCAGCGAGATTGCGGTGCGCGCCTCGGAAGACGGCGTGCAGATCTTCGGCGGTTACGGCTTCGTCAAGGACTACCCCGCGGAGAAGTTCTTCCGCGACGTCAAGCTCACGACCATCGGCGAAGGCACCAGCGAGGTGCAACGGCTGGTGATTGCCCGTCAACTGCTGGCGGCCTGAGGTGTCGGGCCCACTCCCTCTGGCGGATCGCGTACGCGCTGGCGACATCCGGGCCATCGCGCGCGCCATCTCCATCATCGAGGACGAGTCGCCGCAGGCCGCGGCATTGGTCCGCGATCTGTTCGCCCACACCGGACGCAGCTATCTCGTGGGCATCACCGGTCCTCCCGGGGCCGGTAAGAGCACGCTGGTCGATCGACTGACGAGCGAGACCCGCAAGGCGCGCGAGACCGTCGGTGTGGTGGCGGTGGATCCGACCAGCCCGTTCACCGGTGGCGCCATCCTCGGCGATCGCGTCCGCATGCAGGCGCATCACGACGATCCGGATGTCTTCATCCGCTCGATGGCCACGCGTGGGCACATGGGCGGCCTGGCCCGCGCCAGCAGCGACGTCGCGCTGGTGCTCGACGCCTCCGGCAAGAGCCTGGTGATCATCGAGACGGTCGGCGTCGGCCAGGACGAAGTGGACATCGTCCGCACCGCGGACATCTCGATCGTGGTCCTCGTGCCCGGCACCGGCGACGATGTGCAGGCGCTGAAGGCCGGCATCATGGAAATCGCCGACATCTACGTCGTCAACAAGGCCGACCGCGACGGCGCGGAGCGGATGGTGACGTCGATCGAGTCGAACCTGTCGCTGCAATCGTTCGCCGAAGGGGCGTGGCGTCCGCCGATCCTGAAGACGGAAGCGACGACCGGCCGCGGCATTCCCGAGCTGTGGCAGACGATTCAGGCCTTCCGGACGCATTCCGAGGGTTCGCGCGCCCGGCGGCTGAAGGCGAGGAACCAGTTCCGCCTCCGCGATCTCCTCACGCATCGCTACCTCGAGTTCGTGGAGAAGACCCTGCTGACGCCCGAGGAGTTCGACGCGCTGATCGACCGCATTGCCGCGCGGGAAGTGGATCCGTATTCGGCGGCCGAGGACATTCTCAACCGGAGTCTTCGCCCACGATGAAGGTCTGGATCGACCACCTCGGCATCGCGGTCCAGGACGTGGAGCAGACGCTCACGTTCTTCCGTGATGTGCTCGGCCTGCACGTGGACGCCCCGGAAGAGGTGGCCAGCCAGCGGGTGCGCGCGCACTTCCTGCACATGGGGCCTTCGTCCCTGGAACTCCTGGAGGCGACGGCGTCCGACTCGCCGATTGCGAAGTTCGTCGAGAAGCGCGGGCCCGGCATGCATCACGTGGCACTGCGCGTGGAAGACATCGATGCGGCGCTCGCGTATCTCGCCGGTCGCGGCGTCCGCCTGATCGACACCGTGGCCCGGCCCGGAGCAGAGGGCGCTCGCGTCGCCTTCATTCACCCGTCCGCCACCCATGGCGTGCTGGTGGAACTGAAGCAGCCCGCCACGCGCGTGCCGTATTTCCGTACGCCGACGCGCTACTCGCTGGGCGACCTCGAGCTGATCTCGGTGTCCGACGGGTTCTTCCAGCTGGATGGCGGCGCGATGTTCGGCGTGGTGCCGCGCACCATGTGGGAGTCGCGCCTGCCGCCGGACGATCGCAACCGCATTCCTCTCGGCTTGCGGCCGCTCATCGTGCGCGGCTCCGAGACGATGATCATCGACGCGGGATGCGGCGACAAGATGGACGCAAAGATGGCGGACATCTACGGTCTGGACCGCTCGTACCATCTCGATCACGCCCTGGCCGAAGCCGGGCTCACCGCCGACGACATCGACATCGTCGTGGCCAGCCACCTGCACTTCGACCACGTGGGCGGCTTCACTCGCCGCACCGACGATGGCCGCCTGGTGCCGCGCTTTCCGCGGGCGCGCTATGTCGCTCATCGTCAGGAGTGGGACGACGCCACGCATCCGCACGAGCGCAACCGTGCCAGCTACCTCCAGGACAACTTCGTGCCCCTCCAGGCCGCCGGCGTGCTGACGCTGGTGGACGACGGCGCGGAGATCATGCCCGGAGTGACGTATCGCCGGAGCGGTGGCCACACCGCGCATCACCAGGTGGTGATGATCGAGTCGGCCGGGGCCACGGCGGTCTTCGCCGCCGACATGTACCCGACCTCATCGCATCTTCCGGATCCGTGGGTGATGGGCTACGACCTGTACCCGATGGACACACTGGGCTTCAAACGGGCGTTCGCGCGGGAAGCCGTCGAGCGCGAGTACCTGATCTTCTTCGAACACGATCCATCGCTGGCGGCCGGCATCCTGCGCGAGCAGGGCGGCAAGCGGCGGCTGGAACGCGTCATCTAGTTGAGCGAGGGGCATTTCATGTCTGTGCAAATCGGCATCATCGGCGGCTCGGGTCTCTATGACATGGCGGAACTGACGGATCGCGACGAGCGGTTGC
Organism: uncultured Acidobacteriota bacterium; assembly: GCA_963723005.1. Taxonomy (GTDB): domain Bacteria; phylum Acidobacteriota; class Vicinamibacteria; order Vicinamibacterales; family UBA2999; genus VFZN01. The sequence goes on from CAVRPA010000005.1 coordinate 239,421, forward strand.
TGTCCACGCCATTCGGCGACCCCTCCGGTCCGTACATCGTTGGCACGCTGCGCGGCAAGCGCGTGGCCTTCCTCGCGCGGCACGGCGGCGGGCACCGGCTGTCGCCGTCCGAGCTGAACTATCGCGCCAACATCTACGGGTTCAAGCTGCTGGGCGCCGAGTGGATTCTCTCCGCCAGCGCGGTGGGATCGCTCCAGGAGCAGTATCGGCCCCTCGACATCGTCTTTCCGGACCAGTTCATCGATCGGACGATGGGGCGCATCAGCACGTTCTTCGGCCGCGGCGTCGTGGCCCACGTCGGCTTCGCGCACCCGCTCTGCCAGCCGCTGTCGGCGCTGGCCGCGGAAGTCGCCGCCGGCGTTGGCGCGCGCGTCCACAAGGGCGGCACCTACGTCTGCATGGAAGGCCCGCAGTTCTCGACGGTGGCGGAGTCGAACCTGTACCGGTCGTGGGGCGCCGACATCATCGGCATGACCAACCTGCAGGAAGCCAAGCTGGCGATGGAAGCCGAGATCGCCTATTCGACGATGGCGCTGGTCACCGACTACGACTGCTGGCACCCCGATCACGACGCGGTGACGGTCGAGATGATCATCGACAACCTGACGCACAACGCGAAGACCGCGCAGCAGGTGATTGCCGGCACGGTCGAGCGCCTCGACGTCACCCTGCGGGTGCCTGCGCACTCGGCGCTCAAGACCGCGATCATCACGCGACCGGACGCCATCCCCGAGGCGACCAGGCGCGACCTGGCGCCCCTCATCGGCAAGTACATCAAGTAAGCGGAGACTTCATGCAGCTCATCGTGACCGGTTCGATTGCGTTCGACTATCTGATGTCATTCCCGGGGAAGTTCACCGAGCACTTCCTGCCGGAGCACATGAACCGGGTGTCGCTCAGTTTCCTGGTGGACTCGATGGACAAGCGGCGCGGCGGCTGCGCCCCGAACATCGCCTATACGCTGGCGCTGCTCGGCGAGCGCCCGCGCCTGATGGCGACGGCGGGGCAGGACTTCAGCGACTACAAGCAGTGGATGGACGGTGCCGGCATCGACACCTCGCTGGTGAAGACCGTCGCCGACAAGTTCTGCGCCTCGTTCTTCTGCAGCACCGACCAGCACAACAACCAGATTGCGTCGTTCTACACCGGCGCGATGGCCAACGCCGCAGAATTGTCGTTTCGCGGGCTGCCGGGGATTACACCGGATGCACTGGTGATCATCGCGCCGAACGACCCCGACGCAATGGTGCAGTACGCCGAGGAGTGCAGCACCACCGGCATCCAGTACATCTGGGATCCGGGCCAGCAGTGCGCGCGCATGGACGGCGCGCAGCTGAAGGACGGCATCCTCGGCGCCTTCATGGTGATCTGCAACGACTACGAGTTCGAGCTGATGCGGCAGAAGACCGGCATGAGCGAGCAGGACGTGCTGAAGCAGGTGCCGCTGCTGGTCGTCACCAAGGGCGAGAAGGGCTGCACGGTGATGACGCCGGGTAGCGCCGTGGACGTGCCGGCGGTGACGCCGGACCGGATTGAAGATCCCACGGGCGTCGGCGACGCATTCCGCGGCGGATTCATGAAGGGCCTGGCGATCGGCGCGGACTACACGGTGTGCGCCCGCTTCGGCAGCGTGGCCGCGACCTACGCACTGGAGCATCTGGGCGGCACCTACCACGCCTATACGTGGGACGAGTTCCAGGCGCGCTACACGGAGCACTTCGGAGCCCTTTAGACAAGGCAGAAGGCAAAAGGCACAAGGCAAAAGAAAAGGCAGAACCAGAGCGCTCACGCTCAACGTTCTGCCTTTGCCTGCATCGTCTGCCGTCTGCCGTCTGCCGTCTGCCGTCTGCCGTCTGCCGTCTGCCGTCTGCCTTCCGCCTTTTGCCTTTTGCCTTCTTATTCCACCCCCGCCGCCACCTTCGCCCGGGCGGCGGCAACGATCTTCGCGTATTTCGCCTGTAGCAGGTTCCACTCGGTCTCGAGCATGCGCACCTGCGCGTCATTCAGCTCGGCCGACGTGATCACGCCGTTCTCGTACGACACCTGCGCGATCTGAACGCTCTCGCGCGCCAGTTCCAGGGCCAGCTGCTGGGTCGAGACGACCTCCGCCGCGGCCTGCAGCGTGGTCCACGCCGTCTCCAGTTCCAGTCGCGCCTGGTCGGTCGAGGCGTTCAGCCCATACTCCGCCTGGCGTTTCTGCGCCTGCGCGACCGAGCGCCGCGCCGAGGATCCCGGCGCCGCCATCAGCGGCACCTGCACGGCGAGTCCGAACGTGTAGTTCTGGTTGTCGGAGCTCAGCACGTTCGAGAAGGCGTCTTCCTGGTACTGGATGTTCCCGCGGAACGCCAGGCTCGGCTTCCACTCGCCGTTGGCGAGCCGGGTCGCGAATTCGGCCTGATCGCGCCGGGCGTTGAAGGCCCGCAAGTCGGGACGGCTGGGAAGGGCCAGCTCCAGGGCCTCGCGACCGGGGATCTCGCGCCCTTCGTCCAGGTTACCCACCAGGTTCAGCACCTGGTTCTGCGGCAACGACAGGACGGTGCGCACGGCCTGGACGGCGGCGTCCACCTCGGCGCGCAGCTGGATGCGGCGCGCCTTGGCGTTGGCGAGCTGCACCTGAGCCTGCAGCACGTCGAGGCGGGCTACCGTGCCGGCCTCGTAGCGGGCGTTCGCGAGTTGCAGCTGCGTCTCGGACAGGCGAATCTGCTCCTCGGCGACGCCCACACCCTGCTGCCGCAGCAAGGCGTTGTAGAACACTTCGACCACGCGGTACGAAAGGTCCTGGCGCGAGCGGTCGAGCGTGAGGCGCGTCGCGTCGAGGCCGCTCTCCTGAATGGCCTGTGAGTTGTTCAAGCGCCCGCCGGTGTAGAGCGGCTGCGTGATGTCGAGGCCAAGCACGTTCTCACGGGTGAAGTTCGCCTGGAACGTCGTCTCGTCCGGACCGAAGATGCCGGGAGGAATCCGAATCACCGGAAACTTCTGCGACGGCGTGTAGAGGTAGTTGAAGTTCACCTGCGGCAGGTACGCGGTCTTCGCCTCGCTGACGCGGGCCTGGCTCTCGCGAACCTGCTCCTGGACCACCTTCAGTCCCTGGTTGGCGTTCAGCGCCCGTTCCAGTGCCTGGTCGAACGTGAGGCTGAGCGCGCCGGAGGGCGGCTGCGACAGCCCGCCGGTCTGCGCGAACGCGCTGGTCGTGGACAGCAGCCAGCCGACGAGCGCGAGCACCAGCACGATGCCGGCGATTCGCGCGGCGGGGTGGAGGCCTGCCGCCGGCTGCGAACGCCATGCCTTCACCCGCGCCAGCAGGCGCGCGAGCAGCAGGTAGGCGACCGGCACCACCACCAGCGTCAGGGCAGTCGAGGTGATCAGGCCGCCGATGGTGGCAATCGAGATCGGCGAGCGGAACTCACCGCCTTCGCCTCGGCCCATGGCCGATGGCAGCATGCCCAGGATCATCGCCATGGTGGTCATCAGAATCGGCCGCAGCCGGATCGGCCCCGCTTTCAGAATGGCGTCTTCGACCGTGAGCCCCTCGCGGACGTACTGGTTGGTGAGGTCGATCAGCAGGATCGCGTTCTTCGTGACCAGGCCCATCAGCATGACCATGCCGATCATCGCCGGCATGCCCAGGTTGTTGCCGGTCAGCAGAATGCCCAGCAGCGCGCCGACGATGGCGAGCGGCAGCGACAGCATGATGAGGAACGGTTCGAGGAACGACTCGAACTGCGACGCCAGCACGATGTAGATGAAGGCCACCGCCAGCAGCAGCGCCAGCCCCATGGCCGCGGCGGACTCCTGCATCAGCTCGACGTCGCCGGCAAAGCCCCACTCGAAGTTCGGGGGCATCGGAATGCCGGCCATCACCACCGCGACATCGGCCGTGACGTCGCCGAGCGGTCGGGCGTCGAGCTCGATGCCGATCTTGGCCTGGCGTCGCCGGGCCTCGCGCTGGATGTTGGTCGGACCGACGCCGGACTCCATGCGGACGATGTCGCCCGTGCGGACCAGTGCGCCCTGCGGCGAATAGAGCGGTGTGCGGCCAATGGTCTGGAAGTCGTTTCGGAACTCCGGGGCCAGGCGCACGCGGATGTCGTATTCCTTGTCGCCCTGACGGAAGCGCGTCGGCACCACGCCTTCGACCATCGCGCGGAGCTGCGTGGCGACAGAGGCCACGTCGAACCCCATGTCGGCGGCGAACGCGCGATTGACCTCGGCGACCATCTCCGGCTGGCCGCTCTCGAGCGAGCTGTCCACGTCCACCGCGCCGGGCACCGCCTTGATGCGCGTGACGATCTCGTCGTTCAGTCGCTGCAGCGCCTCCATGTCGTCGCCGCGCACGAACACGTTCAGCGGCGCTTCCGACGGCGCGCCCTGCATGAACTCGGGATCGGCGACCGTCATCTTGAGCATCGGGATCGCCGTCAGGCGCTGGCGCATGTCGGTCTTGATCGCCTGGAGGCCGCGCTCGCGTTCGTGCTTCTTGGTGGTACGGATGCGCAGGTTCGAGCGCAGCGGATCGCCTTCGAGGCCGACGGTGGAGAACACCTGGCGCACGTCGGATACCCCGCGCACCACTTCTTCGACCTGCGCCACGTACTCGACCGACCGCTCGAACGACGTCCCGGGGGGCGCCTCGATGTTGACCACGAACTCGCCGCGATCCTCGACCGGCACGAACTCGGTGCCCATCACGCCCAGGGTCGAGAGGCTGCCGAAGAACACCAGCAGGGCCAGCACGACCACGGTCCACGGCCGCCGGATGCTGGCGCCCAGCACTGCGTGGTACTTCTGGTCGATCCGGTCGTAGAAGCGGCCCCACGCCTCGAGCATGCGGCCCATTCGGGTGCGGGTGCGCTCCTCGGGCGGTACGAACTTCACGAAACGCGACGAGAGCATCGGGTCCAGCGTGAACGCCACCAGCAGCGACATCGTCACGGCAAAGGCGATCGTGAGGGCGAACGACTTGAAGAACTGCCCGACGATGCCGGTCATGAACCCGACCGGCAGGAACACCGCCAGGATCGTGAACGTGGTGGCCATCACGGCCAGGCCGATCTCGGACGTGCCCTTGCGCGCGGCGGTAACCGGATCCTCGCCGTGCTCCATGTGGCGGTAGATGTTCTCGCGCACCACCACCGCATCGTCGATGAGGATGCCGATGACCAGCGACAGCGCCATCAGCGTCATCATGTTGATGGTGAAGCCGACCACATACATGAAGAAGAAGGTGGCGATCACCGAGGTCGGCAGTGCGAGCGCCGAGATCAGGGTCGAGCGCCAGTCGCGCATGAAGATGAAGATGATCAGCACGGCCATGAGGCCGCCGAAGAAGATGTGGCCGCGCACGTCCTTGACGTTCTCGCGGATGCCGTCGGCGTCGCTGTGCACCTGGCTGATCTGCAGCTGAGGGAAGCTCGGGGCGAGGCGGGCGAGGGCCGCTTCGATCTTGGTGGCGATGTCCACCGTGTTGGCGCCGGACTGCTTGCGCACGGCAAAGGAGACCGCGTCCGCGCCGTTCAAGCGCGTGGTTGACGTGCGCTCTTCGTAGCCGTCCACCACCACACCGACGTCCTTGACGCGGACGGTCGAGCCGCCTTCGGAGCGCAGGATGACCTTCTCGACTTCGGACGCCGCCTGGAACTCGCCCTTGGTGCGCAGCGAGACCGACTGGCCGTCGCGCTTCACCTGCCCGCCGGGCACGTCGAGGTTCTCGGCCGACAGCTTGCTCGCAACGGCCGACAGCGGCAGGCTGAGCGCCTCGAGGCGCCGGGGATCCAGGTTGACCTGGATCTCACGGACTTCGCCGCCGTTCACCTGCACCGCGGCGACGCCGTCGATCTGTTCGAGCAGCGGCTTCAGGTCGTCTTCGATCTGCCGCCGTGTCACATCGCTCGGCTGCGACGAGCCCACCGCGAACACCATGATCGGCAGAGCGGCGACGTCGAACCGTTCGATCGTCGGATCCTCGATCTGCTGTGGCAGCCGGTAGCGGACGGCGGCGACCTTCTCGCGGACCTCGGCCGCAGCGGCCTGCGGATCCACTTCGAGTCGCAGTTCGACGCCCACCCGCGAGAAGCCCTCGGTGGAAGTCGAGATCACGCGCTTGACGCCGTTGATGCCGGCCACCGCGTCCTCGATCGGCTTGGTGACCAGCGTCTCCACTTCTTCCGGCGCCGCGCCGGGGTACACCACCGATACGTTCACGAAGGGGAAGTTCACCTCGGGGAACAGATCGATGCCGAGCCGGGTCATCGAGACCAGGCCCAGCACCACGAAGCTCAGGATGAACATCGTGGCGAAGACAGGACGCTTGATGGATGTGTCGGATATCCACATGGCTTTCGCTCTGCTGAAAGGGAACGACCAGCGAATCAGCGCGCGGCGACCGCGCGAACCCGGGCGCCGGCGGTCACCTGGCGACGCGCGTCGGCCACCACCGTGTCGCCGGCCGCGAGGCCGCTCAGAATCTGGACGTTGACGCCGTCGTTCACGCCTTCGGTGACGGTCACCGGAGTGACGATGCCGTCCGCGACCTTCAGCGCCATGCGCTTGCCGTCGCGATTGGTCACGGCGGTCCTGGGCAACAGCACCACATCGGCCTTTGTGGACTCGACGACGCGAGCGGTGGCGTACATGCCCGAGAGCAGCTGCTTGCCGTCGTTGGGCACGCGCACTTCGATGCGGAAGTGGCGGTTGCGTTCGTCAACTTCCGGCGCGATCGCGGCGAGCTCGCCCTCGAAGGTCTCGCCGGGCTTCGCCTGGGCCTCGACCCTGGCCTTCATTCCGACTCGCAGGCGGCCGGCCTCGAGCTCCGAGACGCCGGCCTCCAGTTTCATCTGCCGGAGGTCGGCGACGACGACCACCGGCTTGTCACCGGGGATGGCGCCGGGATCGTAGTTGCGCTCGACGATGAAGCCGGTGACCGGCGCGGTGATGGTGGTGTCGCGCTGGACCTCGCGCGAGCGGCGCAGCGCGGCCTCGGCCTGCGCGAGGTTCGCCGTTGCCAGATCGCGCTGGGCGGTGCCGGCGCGGCGCGCGGTCTGCGCGCTATCGAGGCGTTGACGGGGCAGCGCGCCCTTGTCGAACAGCACCTGCGCCCGGTCGTACTCGAGCACCGCGTTGGCCAGCGCCGCTTCGGCGTTCTCGAGCGACGCCTTCGCCACCGAGACCGCGGCAATGGCCGAGTCGACCTGCGCATCGATCTCGCGCCGATCCATGGTCGCCACGGTCTGCCCGGCGGTCACCGCATCGCCGATGTCCACGAGCACCCGCTCCAGGGTGCCCGGCAGGCGCGGCTTCACCGGCACGCGGCTCCGCGGCGCGAGCGTGCCCGAGATCTCGAGCGACGCTTCGATGCTGCCGACGATAGCGGTGACGACCGGCACGTCAACAGGCGGGGCAGTGGCCTCCGCCGGCGTCGCCTGGGCAGTGGCCTCCGGAGACTTGCAGGCGGCCGCGGCAATCGCCAGGCCGAGGACCAGGATGAGTGCGCTCTTACGATTCATTGACGGGGACTCCGATGCATTCGCGAGGATTGAATGTCGTGGGACATCCGGCTTTCAGTCCGGCGATGACCGACTCGAGGACATCGCGGGCCAGCAGATCCTGGTCTTCTCCAGGCGCGAGGCGCTGGCACAGGCCGACGACGGCCGGCCCGATGAGCGCGGCCCAGATGACGTGCAGCGCGACGAAGGGGTTGAGCGTCGGCGGCAACTCGCCCGATTCGACGGCGTCCTGCAGCCGGGTCGCGGCCTCGGCCATCAACGCCTGCAGGATTTCAAAGCCCTCCCAGCCTTCGGTGATCTGCGGGACCGATCGATCCACGAACATCAACTCGAAGTAGGCCGGCTGCTCCTTGGAGAACTCGTAGAACGCCCACCATCCGGAGCGCACGCGATCCAGCGCGGTTCCGTCCTGCGGCGCGGTGCGCAGCTTGGCGTCGAGACGGCGGAAGCCATCCTCGGCGAGCGCGAGGTAGATGTCATCCTTGCTGGCGAAGTAGCTGTAGATGGCGGCGGGGCTGTACTCGATGCGTTCCGCAATCTTGCGGATCGACACGTTACGATAGCCCTCGATGGAGAAGAGGTCGCGCGCGGCGTCGAGAATCGACTGCCGGACGGCCTGACGTTCGCGGTCCTGACGTTCTTTGCTACCCATGGGTGTCCTGAACAGTGTTCAGGGATCTAACGGTATTAGACGGGCAGGCCCGAGCGCAAGTTCCGCATTTCACAATCCGGTCCGTTGGTCATCCGTCCAGATCATGCAAGCTGTTGAAAACAAGGTGGTTACTGGCTGGACTGTGGCAGGCGCCGCGGCCCTTTGGGTGGCGGCGATCGCCACCGCGCCGTCGCTCGCTCAGCTTTCGGGTGGGGTTGCGGCGATGCTCTACGCTGTCGGCAGTCTCATCTGCCATCAGTTGCCCGATCGATCGTTCCATCTGGCGGGAGCGCAGTTGCCGGTATGCGCCCGGTGCCTTGGGTTGTACGTCGGCGGGGCCGCAGGCGCCCTGGTGTGGATGATGGTCGCGAGCCGTCGCGCGAGACCGTGGCCTCGCGAACAGGCGCTGGCATTTCTTGCGGTCGCGGCACTCCCGACCGCAGTCACTGCGGGCACCGCGATCGCGGGTGTTGGTGATCCATCGAACTTATGGCGCGCCGCGTTGGCCGTGCCGCTGGGATTCGCCGGAGGCCGCATCGTCGCGGCCGTGGCCACGAATCACCTGAAGTAAACTGCTGATCCGTGCATCCCGTTGTTGTCTGGCTGGTCTCGTGGCTCGTTCCCGGGGCCGGGCATCTCCTGCAAGGCCGCGTGCAGAAGGGTGTCATCTTCCTCATTGCGATCCCGGCGATGTTTGCCGTTGGTCTCGCGCTCGACGGCCGGCTGTTTCCGTTCGACTTCACGCAACCGCTGGTGGGACTGGCCGCGCTCGCGAACCTGGCGGTCGGCGTGCCCTACTTCGTCGCTTCGGCGATGCAACTGGGGCAGGGCGTGGTGACGGCGGCAGCGTTCGAGTACGGCAATGCCTTCCTCATCGTCTCGGGTCTGCTGAACATGCTCGTGGCGCTCGATGCCTACGACGTTCGACTCGGCCGGAAGTGAATCGCGCATGACCAGTCATTTCGGCCTGCTCGTGCTGTTCGCGTTCTTCGTCTCGCTGGTCTTCGCGGTGATCGGCCGCGACCGGCCTGGCGATCAGTTGATGCTCGGTCTCCGGTTCCTGGGCGCCTTCGTCGGCGCGGGACTGGTGCTGGGGTGGCTGATGTACCCCCTGCCGTTCTGAACGCGCCGGTGACGGTGCCTTCCCTCTGGCTTCCGGTGGCCGCCTACATGGCCGGCATCTTCTGGCTCTCGTCGCAGTCCGTCGTGCCCGGGGCGTCGATCATCCCGGATTGGCTGAATTACGACTGGCTGCATCACGGCACCGCCTACGCCGGACTGGCGATGGTGGTCGTGCGGGCCCTGGCCGGCGGGCGGCTGCGGGCCGTTGGCACGGCGAGCCTCGTCGGCGCCTGGACGATCGCCACCGTCTACGGCTTCACCGATGAATTTCATCAGTCGTTTGTGCCGGGGCGGACCGCCGATCCTCGCGACCTGCTGGCCGATGGCGCAGGCGCGGCGCTCGGGCTGGGTCTCGTCTGGGCGTGGAGTATCATCAGACGGTCATCATGACCTTTGACAACCTGCTGCTCGCCCGCGATGGTGCCGTCGCCATCCTCACGATCAACCGGCCCAAGGTGAACGCGCTGAACGGCGCAACCCTCGCCGAATTGCGGACCGCGTTCGAGGCCCTCCAGGCCGACGACACCGTCCGCGCGATTGTCCTCACCGGCGGCGGCGACAAGGCGTTCGTGGCCGGCGCCGACATCAACGAGCTGGCGGTGTTGACGCCGGTGCAAGGCAAGGAACACGCGCGTCTCGGGCAGCGCATCTTCGACCTCATCGAAAACCTGGGTAAGCCGGTGATCGCGGCCGTCAACGGCTTCGCGCTGGGCGGCGGCTGCGAGCTGGCGATGGCGTGCACGCTGCGCATCGCCGCCGACACCGCGATCCTGGGCCAGCCCGAGATCAACCTCGGCATCATTCCCGGCTACGCCGGCAGCCAGCGATTGCCGCGGCTGGTGGGGAAGGGTCGCGCGCTCGAGATGCTGTTGACCGGCGATCACATTCCGGCGGCGCGCGCCTACGAAATCGGCCTCGTCAACAAGGTGGTGCCCGCCGCCGAGCTGATGGCCGCGGCCACGGCCATGGCGCAGACGCTCGCCGGGAAAGCCCCGGTCGCCGTCCGCTACATCATCGAGGCCGTCAACCAGGGACTCGACATGCCGCTGGCGCAAGGCCAGTTCCTCGAAACCTCGCTCTTCGGCGCCATCGCCTCCACCGACGACACCAGGGAAGGTACCTCGGCGTTCCTCGAGAAGCGCAAGGCGGCCTGGAAGGGACGTTAGCGTGCGCATCGGCATCGTCGTGGCGCGCTTCAACGATTTCGTCACCGGGCGGCTGCTCACCGGCGCGCAGCAGGGGCTCGCGGAGGCAGGCCTGGCCGACGCCGATGTCGAAGTCCACTGGGTGCCTGGCGCGTTCGAGATCCCGCTGGCCGCCGAAGCCCTGGCCGCCACCGGTCGAGTGGCCGGCGTCATCTGCCTGGGTTGCCTGATCAAGGGCGCCACGCCGCACTTCGAGTACATCTCATCGGCGTGCGCGCACGGCATCATGGCGGCGCAGTCGAAGACCCGCGTGCCGATGGCGTTTGGCGTGCTGACGACGAACTCCGCTGAAGAGGCGCTGGAGCGCGCCGTGACGGGCCCTGGCAACAAGGGGCGCGAGGCGGCCGACGCGGTGCTCGAGATGGCGCGACTGCTGGCCGGCCCGATCGGGGTCGGGCAGTGAGCGACGCTTCCGCCGAGTCGCGCTGGAGCGGCCGGCATCGGGCGCGGGCCGCGGCCCTGCAGGCGATGTATCAGTGCGAAGTCGGCGGGCTGACGCTGTCGGAGGCCCTGCGCGTGCTCGACAGCGTCGGCGAGCCGGATACCGCGGAGCTGACCGATTCGGATCGCCATTTTGCCGAGGCGCTGGCGCGTGGCGCCGTGGCCGAGGCCGAGGCGCTCGACGAGCGTATCGGCCACGCGGCCCGGCACTGGCGTGTGGAGCGCATGGCCACGCTGGACAAGCTGGTGCTGCGGATGGCCGTGCACGAGTGGCTGGCGCTTCCCGAGACGCCGCCGCGCGTGGTGATCAACGAGGCGATCGAGCTGGCGCGGGCGTTCAGCGGCGAGGATGCGGCGAAGTTCGTGAACGGGGTGCTCGACGGCGTCTTCCGGACGCTGAAGGACGAGGGCAAGGTGGTCGAGTAGCACCTCTGGTGCAGCGAGGAGAGCGGTCGAGTGTCGAGTAACGAAGAAGCCCAAGTCGCGCAGCGTCGCGCCAACCTCGAGGCCATCGTCGCCCTGGGATTCCGCGCCTATCCCAACAAGTTCACCACCACGCACACGGTGAGCGCGCTGGTGACGGCGCACGGGGAGTCGGAGGCCGCGGCGCTCGAGGCCTCGCGCGTCGAAACGATTGCCGCCGGGCGGGTCGTCAGCATCCGCAACTTCGGCAAGGCGTCGTTCCTGGTGCTGTCCGACGGGCGCTCGCGAATCCAGGTTTACGTCCGGCAGGACTCGCTGTCCGAACGCGACTATCAGCTGTCGCGGCTCCTCGACTTCGGCGACCAGATCGGCGTCGCCGGGCACCTCTTCCGCACCAAGACCAACGAGCTGTCGATCTGGGCGACCAGCCTCGAGTTCCTCGCCAAGTGCTTCCTGCCTCTTCCCGAGAAGTGGCACGGCCTGCAGGACGTCGAGACGCGTTACCGCCAGCGGTATCTCGATCTGATCGTGAATCCCGACGTGCGGCGGGTGTTCGAGGTCCGTAGCCGCACCGTGACGGCGGTGCGCGACTTCCTGACCAGCCAGGGGTTCCTGGAGGTCGAGACGCCGATGATGCAGCCGATCGCCGGCGGCGCGCTCGCGCGGCCCTTCGTGACGCATCACAACGCGCTCGACATGAAGCTGTTCCTGCGCATCGCGCCGGAGCTGTACCTGAAGCGGCTGACGGTGGGCGGCATCGAGCGGGTGTTCGAGATCAACCGCAACTTCCGCAACGAGGGCATCTCCACGCAGCACAACCCCGAGTTCACGATGCTCGAGTTCTACTGGGCCTACGTGGATTACCAGGTGCTGATGCGCTTCACCGAGGAGTTGCTGTCGTTCGTGGCCCGCGCCGCGATCGGCACCGAGCAGCTGACGTTCGGCGAGCACGAGATCAACCTGCAGGCGCCCTTCCGCCGGCTGTCGCTGCGGCATGCCGCGGCCGAGGAAGCGTCGCGCCGACTGGGCGTCACCGTGCTGGTCGAAGAGCTGCGGAGCGTGGACTCGGCGCGCGCGATTGCCGGGCGCCTCGGCATCGAGGTGTCGCCATCCGCCGGCGCCGGCAAGGTGGCCACCGAGATCTTCGAGCGGCTCTGGGAGCATCAACTGATCCAGCCGACGTTCATCTACGACTTCCCGACGGAGGTCTCGCCGCTGTCGAAGCAGCGCGCGGACGATCCCGACACGGTTGAACGCTTCGAGCTCTACATCGGCGGCTTCGAAGTGGCCAACGCCTTCAGCGAGCTCAACGATCCGGCCGAGCAGCGCCGCCGCTTCGAAGCCCAGCTCCACGATCGGGCCCAGGGCGACACCGAGGCCCACGCGATGGACGACGACTATGTCCGGGCGCTCGAGTACGGCATGCCCCCGGCCGGCGGCGAGGGCATCGGCATCGACCGGCTGGTGATGCTCCTCACGAACTCGACGTCGATTCGCGACGTCATCCTGTTCCCCCTGATGCGGGCCCGCGACTAGCCATGCCGTTCGAGCTGCAGATCGCGCTCCGATACCTCCTGGCCAAGCGCCGCCAGGTGTTCATCTCGGTGATCTCGCTCGTGTCCACGATCGGCGTGACGGTCGGGGTGATGGCGCTCATCATCGCGCTGGCGCTGATGACCGGGCTGCAGAACGAGCTGCGCGATCGCATCCTCGGCTCGTCAGCTCACGTCTACGTGTGGAAGCCGAGCGGCCTGGTGGACTACCGGGCCGAAGTGGCGAAGATGAAGGAGATTCCCGGCGTCGCCGGCGCCGCGCCCGCCATCCTCGGCAAGGCGCTCGTCACGAGCGACCGGGGGGAGGGCTTCATCACGGTCAAGGGCATCGACCCGGAGCTCGAGAGCGGGGTGACCGACATCGGCAAGTCGATGACCGCGGGCGAGGTCACCGACCTGAAGCCGGCCACAGACGATGACTTTGCCGGGATTCTCATCGGCAAGGCGCTCAGCGGATCGTTGTCGTCGTTTCCGGGCGACGTGATCACCCTGGTGACGCCGCAAGGCTCGCTGTCGCCGATGGGCCTGATGCCGCGGCAGCGCCGCGTGCGCATTGCCGGCACCTTCAGCCTCGGGCTGTTCGAGTTCGATCAATCGTACGGCTTCGTCGACATGCAGACGGCCTACCTGCTCACCGGGCAGGAGCGGCCGGACCACCTGGAGATTCGCGTCACCGACATCTACAACGCTCCCGTGGTCGCCGACGAGATTCAGGAGCGCCTCGGCTCCGACTACATCACGCAGGACTGGTCCGACATGAACCGGTCGCTCTATTCAGCCTTGTGGCTGGAGAAGATTGCCATGGGGATCGGCATCGGCCTCATCGTGATGGTGGCCGCCCTCAACATCGTCGCCTCGCTGGTGCTGCTGGTGATGGAGAAGACGCGCGACATCGCCATCCTCAAGACCATGGGCGCCTCGTCACGCAGCATCATGCTGATCTTCCTCGCGCAGGGCATGATCATCGGCCTGGTCGGAACCGTGATGGGGGCGACCCTCGGCACGGTGATCTCCTATCTGTTGGACCGTTACCGCGTGATCAGCATTCCCAGCGACGTTTACCAGGTGACCTACCTGCCGTTCAAGCTGATGCCGTGGGATCTGGCGGTGGTGGTTCTGGGTGCAGTGGTGGTCTGCTTCGTGGCGACGCTCTATCCCTCACGGCAGGCCGCGCGGCTCGACCCCGCGCAGGCGCTGCGCTACGAGTAGCCGATGCCGTTTGTCACTGCCACCGGCATCTCCAAGACCTACCCCGTCGCCGACCGTCGCCTGCAGGTGCTGCGCGATCTCTCGCTCACGGTGGAGCGCGGCGAGATGGTCGCGATCATGGGCGCCTCCGGCGTCGGCAAGAGCACGCTGCTGCATCTGCTGGGCGGCCTGGATCGCCCGGATACCGGCACCATTCACGTCGGCGATCACTGCGTCACCGAGATGGCCGATGCCGATCTCGTCGCCTTCCGCAATCGCGACGTCGGCTTCGTGTTCCAGTTCCATCACCTGCTGCCGGAGTTCTCCGCGGTCGAAAACGCCGAGATGCCGCTGAGAATCGCGCGGATGCGGGTGGCCGAAGCGCGGCCGCGGGCCACGGCGCTGCTGACGCGAGTCGGGCTGGAGGGCCGGCTGGATCATCGGCCCGGCATGCTGTCCGGCGGCGAGCAGCAACGGGTGGCGGTGGCGCGGGCGTTGATCACCCAGCCGTCGTTGCTGCTGGCCGACGAGCCGACCGGCGATCTCGACGAGGGCACGGCCGACGCGCTGCACGCGCTGCTGCGCGACATGCATCGCGAGTTCGGCCTCACCGCCATCCTGGCCACCCACAACCCGCGCCTGGCGGAGCAGTGCGATCGCGTGTTGCGGGTTGAGGGCGGACAGTTGAAAGAAGTCGCGCGCTAGCGTTCACGAACACGGCGGCCTGACAGAAGTTCGGCCGCCGCGCCACGTCAACGACCTACAGTCCTGCCAGGTCGAACACGACCTCGGCAATCGCGGAGTAGTCGTCCTCTCCGTGCCCCTGCGCCACCTGCGCCAGCACCAGCTGCGAGACAACCGCCGCCGCGGCGGCGGGCACGCCGGCCTCGGCGAGCGCCGCCAGGGCGATGCCGAGGTCCTTCTTGAACAGCTTGCCCTTGAATCCGGGCTTGTAGTTGGCGTTGATCATCCGCTCGCCGTGCACTTCGAGCACGCGGCTCTGCGCGAACCCGCCCATCAGCGCGGCGCGCACCTTCATCGGATCGACGCCGCTCTTTCGGGCCAGCGCAATCGCCTCGGCCACCACCGTCATCGTTCCGCCGAGGACGATCTGATTGCAGGCCTTGCAGATCTGTCCCGCCCCCGAGTCGCCGACGTGAACGATGCGCTCCGGTTTGCCCATCGCGGAGAGGACCGGCAGCACCTGGGCGAGAGCCTTGGAGTCGCCGCCGACCATGAAAGTGAGGGTGCCATCGATGGCGCCGATCTCACCGCCGCTGACCGGAGCGTCAAGGTAGGACGCGTCGCGAGCCAGCGTCTCCGCCGCCAGACGGCGTGCGGTGGCGGGCGCAATCGTGGACGAGTCGATGATCACGGTGCCGGGTTGGAGGGCCGAGAACACCCCATGTTCGCCTTCGAGTACCTGCGACACGTCGGGGCCATCCGGCAGCATCGTCATGATGACGCGCGTGTGCAGCGCGACGGCCGCCGGGGTGTCGGCCGCGCGCGCGCCGGCAGCCACCAGCTCGTCGACGGGCGGCCGGCTGCGGCTGTGGACGACGACCTCGAAGCCGTGCTTGCGGAGGTTCAGGGCCATGGGCTTGCCCATGAGGCCAAGGCCGATGAAGCCGATCGGAGTAGACATGGCCGGTAAGGTACAAGGGGGCGGTGAAAGTTCAAAGATGAAAGTTTCAGAGTGAATCTGGCGAGTTCTTCTAGAATGCAGCCGATGAGATCTCGAGCGGTGACCGTGGCGCTCCTCGCCGGAGTGGTGACGCTGAGCGCTGGATCAGGCGCGGACGCGCAGATAGCCCGGGTGGCGCCGGAGGCCGTGAAGCTCGATGGAGCCACGTTGAACCAGGCCACGGCGCTCTTGCAGCAGCTGGTTGCCGACCAGACGATTGCCGGGGCCGTCGCGGCAGTGGCGCGCAACGGGAAGCTGGCGTACCTCGAGGCCGTGGGTGTGCAGGACCTGGGCACCCGCGCGCCGATGACGGAGCGGACGCTGTTCCGGATCTACTCGATGACCAAGCCGGTCACGGCCGTGGCCGTCATGATGCTGCACGAGGAAGGGAAGTTCCGGCTCGACGATCCCGTCCAGAAGTACCTGCCTGAGTTCGCCGAGGTGAAGGTGGGCGCCGCGGAGGCCGCGCGCCGGCCGTCCCGGCCGATCACGGTGGAGGACCTGCTGCTCCACACTTCGGGCCTCAGCCATCGCACGTCTGATCTGTATAGAGACCAAAAGGTGCGGTCGCGCGCCGATACGCTGCCGCAGTTCATCACCAAGATCACTCGCGCCCCGCTGATGGAGGACCCCGGGACCCGGTTTCGCTACAGCGAAGCGACGACCGTGCTGGGCCGTCTCGTGGAGGTCTGGTCCGGTCAGCCGTTCGATCGATTCCTCGAGACGCGCGTGTTCACGCCGCTGAAGATGAGCGAGACGCGCTTCTGGGTACCTCCCGACGCGCGTGGCCGACTGGCGACGGTGTATGGACCGCCAGAGACGGGCGGCCTTCGGCCGGTGGAGATCGAGGAGGTGCCGTTCACCGAACGGCCCGCGCTCCTCGAAGGGGCCGTGGGGCTCGTGTCCACCGTCCCTGATTTCGTCCGCTTCAGCCAGATGCTGCTGAACCAGGGCGAGCTCGATGGCATACGGCTGCTCAAGGCGGATACCGTGCAGCGCATGGTCGGCAACGGGCTTGCGCCCGCGGTGCTGCAGGCCCGTGGCGGCAAGATGGGCTGGGGGCTCGGCAACGTGAACGTGGTGATCGACCCGTCCGGCGTGAACTATCCGGCGCCGGTGGGGGAATACGGGTGGGACGGCACGGCTGGCACCATCTTCTGGGTGGATCCGTCGCGGCAGCTGGTCACGGTGCTGATGACGCAGAGCTCGCCGGCCAACCCCGGGGGGATACGGCAGCGGTTCAAAACGCTGGTCGAGCAAGCGGTCCGCTAGGCCGATTCTGGCCGGTTGGACCCGTCTGTGTGTCGATCCAATTCTCCGAAGTCACAGATTCATAGGCACTTAGCCGGACATCTACTGCGGAGCCGCCGCTGTTCTGCCGTATAATGGAGCCACAAGGGGGCTTCGGCGTCGGATGTTCGAACGCTATACCGAACGAGCACGGCGGGTGCTCTTTTTCGCCCGTTACGAAGCAAGCCAGCTCGGTAGCATCTCAATTGAGACCGAGCACCTGCTCCTGGGACTGATTCGTGAAGGCAAGGGCCTCACGAGTCGTATTTTCGCGCGCTCGCACCTCTCTCTCGAGAGCATCCGCAAGGACATCGAGGGGCGGACGGTGTTCCGCGAGAAGGTCTCCACGTCGGTCGAAATCCCTTTCAGCGCCGAGACCAAGCGCGTGCTGCAGTACGCCGCCGAAGAGGCGGATCGCCTGCTGCACAACTACATCGGCACCGAACACCTCCTGCTGGGCATCCTGCGTGAAGAGCGCTCGGTGGCGGCGACCATCCTCATGGAAAAGGGGATGCGCCTGCACCAGGTGCGCGAAGACATCGTGCAGCTGCTCAATGAGAAGACAACGCTCACCCGCGTGAAGGAAACGCCGCTTCTCGCCGAATTCAGCCGCGACCTGACCGAGTCGGCCATGAAGAACCAGCTCGATCCGCTGGTCGGGCGCGACTACGAGCTCGAGCGCGTGCAGCAGGTGCTGTGCCGGCGCACCAAGAACAACGCGGTGCTGATCGGCGAGCCCGGAGTCGGCAAGACCGCCATCGTCGAGGGCCTGGCCCAGAAGATCGTCTACGGCGACGTGCCGCACTTCCTGGCCGACAAGCGCATCCTGGCGCTCGACATCTCGCTGATCGTCGCCGGCACGAAGTACCGCGGCCAGTTCGAAGAGCGCCTCAAGGCGATCATGAAGGAGCTGACCGAGAACCCGAACGTCATCGTGTTCATCGACGAGCTCCACACGCTGGTCGGCGCCGGTTCGGCCGAGGGCTCGCTCGACGCCGCCAACATCCTGAAGCCGGCGCTGTCGCGCGGCGAGATTCGCTGCATCGGCGCGACCACGCCCGCCGAGTACCCGCAAGTACATCGAGAAGGACCGCTCGCTCGAACGGCGCTTCCAGGCGATCAAGGTGGACCCGCCGTCCGAGGGCGAGACCATCGAGATCCTGATGGGGATCAAGGATCGCTACGAGACGTTCCACCACGTCGAGTACACCCGCGAGGCCATCGAGGCCGCGGTCTACCAGTCCAGCCGCTACATCACCGATCGCTTCCTGCCCGACAAGGCCATCGACCTGGTGGACGAAGCCGGCGCGCGGGCCAAGCTGCGCGAAGCCGGCTACAGCGAGGAATTCGGCGAGATCAACAAGAGCATCCGCGTCGCCGTCGAGCAGATGGAAAGCGCGGTGTCGCAGAAGGACTTCGACAAGGCGCAGTTCTATCGCGAGCAGGAGCAGGTGGCGCGCGAGAGCCTGCAGTTCGTGCGCGAGAAGTTCGACGTCCGCTCGAGCGCCCGCCGGGTGGTGGTGTCGCGCGCGGAAATCGACGAAGTGGTCTCGAAGTGGACCGGCGTGCCGCTGTCGTCGATCAACCAGGACGAAGGCGACAAGCTGCTGCGGATGGAGCTCGAGCTGCACCGCCGGGTGATCAGCCAGGAGCGCGCCATCTCGGCCGTGTCGCGCGCCATCCGCCGCTCGCGGGCCGGCCTCAAGAACCCGAACCGTCCGGTCGGCAGCTTCATGTTCCTCGGGCCCACCGGCGTCGGCAAGACCGAGCTCGCGCGCGCCCTGGCCCAGTTCCTGTTCGGCAGCGAGCACGCGCTGATCCGCTTCGACATGTCCGAGTACATGGAGAAGCACTCGGTGTCGAAGCTGATTGGCTCGCCGCCCGGATACGTCGGCCACGAAGAGGGCGGGCAGCTCACCGAGAAGGTGAAGCGGAATCCCTACTCGGTGGTCCTGCTCGACGAAATCGAGAAGGCCCATCCGGACATCTTCAACATCCTGCTGCAGGTGTTCGAGGACGGCCACCTGACCGACGGGCTGGGGAACCGCGTCAACTTCAAGAACGCGATCCTGATCATGACGTCGAATATCGGCGCCCGCTTCATCCAGAAGAAGGCGTCGATGGGGTTCCAGACCGACACCCTGGATCAGCAGAAGGGCGTCCAGGAGATGGTGCTCGGCGAGGTCAAGCGCACCTTCAATCCCGAGTTCATCAACCGCGTGGACGAGCTCATCGTCTTCGAGGCGCTGACCGACGACGACCTGCGGAAGATCCTCGCCCTGCTCGTCGATCAGCTGAACGCCAACCTGCTCGACCGCAAGATGAAGGTGAACCTGTCGCAGGACGTCACCGACTGGATCATCGACGTCACCTGCAAGGACCGTTCATACGGCGCCCGGCCGCTGCGCCGGGCCATCCAGCGCTATGTCGAGGACCCGCTCGCCGAGGAGCTCATTCGTGGGCACCTCCAGGGTGGCGAGATCGAGGTCTATCTCGAATCGGGCCAGCTGGCCTACCGTCCAGCCGGTGCGCCGGTCGCGGAAGGCCGGCGACTGACGGCGAACGTCTGATAGTTGCAGTAGACTTAGTGGTTTAGAGCCAGCGCCCGATAGGTGTGTACTTGCGGTTTAGAGTGATTTTGGCCCTTTGGGCCCTCAGCGTGGCGTCGGCTTCCGCCGACCAGGCCTCCGGGCCACCGACGTCGGCTAGCGACCGGGCCTTCGATGCGCCGGCGGTGTCGGCTGTGGCAGCGCCCCAGGCGCCCGCGCCGCCCCCTCCGGGTCCGGCCACCCCAGCCCCGGCCCCCGCACCCAGGCAGACACCCGCCGCCCCGGCTCCCCAGGCACCAACGACCCCGGCTCCTCCCGCTGCGGCCGCACAGGCCGTTCGCACCCCTCCGGATGGATCGTCCCCGGTGGTGCGCTCGATCGAACTCCGGTTCCATCCGGTGAACGAGTCGCTGATCGAGCCGCAGACCTACCTCTATTACATCCAGGCTCAGGCCAGCCGCCCGACCGATGGCGTGTGGGTGCCCTACACCGACGAGACCGAGAAGCTGATTCTCGACGACTTCAAGCGTCTCTGGGGCACGAACTTCCTCGACAACCTGTGGATTGAGGTCAACGACGACGCCTACCCGAACAACGTGGTGGGCAAGCGCCTGATCTACCACATGGAAGAGCGGCCCCGGGTGAAGATCGTGGACTACACCGGGTCCACCAAGGTCGAGCGGACCAAGGTCGACGAGAAGATGAAGGAGGCCGGCATCTCGCTGCGCCTCGACTCGTTCCTCGACGAAGGCATCGTCCGCCGCGTCAAGGGCATCGTCCGTGACCTGATGGCGGAGAAGGGCTACGAGTTCGCCGAGGTCAACTCGGCGGTCGAAGCGCTGCCCGGCGGCCCGAAGCTGGTGAAGGTGGTCTTCGACGTCCAGGAAGGCCCGCAGGTCAAGGTCCGCACCATCAACTTCGAGGGCAACAACGCGGTCGGCGACGGCGCCCTCAAGCGGCAGATGAAGTCCACCAAGGAGCACTGGTTCCTGTCGTGGATCACCGGCCGGGGCAAGTACCAGGAAGCCAAGTTCGAGGAAGACGCCGACCATATCGTCGAGTACTACCGCAATCGCGGTTACGTCCAGGCCCGCGTCGGCCAGCCGGAACTGAAGGTGCTGGAAGACAGCGACGACAAGGAAGTCCGCTGGGTGCAGCTGAACGTGCCGGTGGACGAAGGCCCGCGCTTCAAGGTCGGCCAGTTCAGCTTCGATGGCAACAACGTCATCAAGTCCGACTTCCTGCGGCCGCTCTACAAGCTGCAGCCGGGGGACTTCTACAACGAGAAGCGCATCCGCGACGGCCTGATCAAGTCGCGTGAGCTCTACGGCGGTGGCGGCTACTTCGAGTTCACCGGTTTCCCCGACCTGGAGTTCCAGACCGCGGCGGAAGGCCCGATTGCCGGCCCGGCGGAGCCCACGGTCAACGTCACGATGCGAATGACGGAAGGCGAGCAGTACTTCGTCAACCGCATCACCTTCACCGGCAACACCACCACGCGCGACAACGTCATCCGCCGCGAGATGCGCCTGGTCGAAGGCGGCGTCTTCAACACCGAAGCGCTCAAGTTCAGCGTCCGCCGTCTCAATCAGCTGGGCTACTTCAAGAACATCGAAGAGCAGGGCGGGCAGGGCATCGACGTCCAGAAGACGCCCAATTCGAAGAACGAAGTGGACGTCACGCTGAAGCTGGAAGAGCAGAACCGCAACCAGCTGACGTTCGGCGCCGGCGTCTCGCAGTTCGAGGGCTTCTTCGGCCAGCTGTCGTTCCAGACCGCCAACTTCCTCGGCCGCGGTGAGTCGCTCACGCTGTCGGTGCAGATCGGCTCGCGCGCCGAGAACTACCAGCTCGCCTTCACCGAGCCGTTCCTGTTCGATCGGAACATCACCGGCGGGTTCGACATCTACTCGCGCACGCTGCGCTACATCGACCAGTTCACCCAGGAGTCGACGGGCGGCAACCTGTCGACCGGCTTCCCGCTCGCGAACTTCTCGCGGATGTTCTTCACCTACAGCTACGAGCAGGTGCGGGTAACAGAGCTCAACCCGTTCTATTACACCCAGGGCATCGCGGCGCAGAACCCGTTCCTGGCGGACTCGCTGCTGCTCGGCGCAGGCGGCAAGCGCACCATCAGCAAGGTGACGCCCAGCTTCGTCCACAACACCGTGGACAACCCGATCTTCCCGACTCGTGGGCGGCGCATCACCTCCAGCATCGATCTGGCCGGCGCGGGCGGCGACACGAACTTCATCAAGCCTCGCTTCGAGGCGGTGCAGCTGATTCCGCTGTCGCGCCGCACCACGCTGGGATTCCGTGGCCAGGTCGAATACATCCGGCCGTATGGCAGCACCAACGTGCTGCCGATCTACGAGACGCTGTACCTCGGCGGCGAATACAGCGTCCGCGGCTTCGACATCCGGTCGATTGGCCCCCGCGATCCACGGACCGGGCTGGTGCTGGGCGGCAACAAGAGCCTGCTCTTCAACGCCGAGTACATGATTTCGATTGCCGGTCCGGTGCGCCTGATCCTGTTCTACGACGCCGGTCAGGTGCGCGTCCGCGATCAACCGTTCTCGCTGATGGAGGACATCGTCGAGGTGATACCGCCGCCGGGGCGGAACCTGAACGATCCGTTCTCGTCCGGCATCCTGATCGACCCGAATGCGCCGCTGCCGACGACCTCCGTCATCGGGGAGCGGAGTGCGTTCAAGACCTCGACCGGCGCGGAGATCCGCTTCTTCATGCCGGTGCTGAACGTGCCGTTCCGGCTGATCTTCGCGATGAACCCGCAGCGGGGAGGGGTGTTCACCAACAGCCTGCAGCCGGCCAAGCAGTACCAGTTCCGCTTTGCCGTGGGCTCGACCTTCTAGGCCGGGTGAGAATCAGGGGTGAAGGACGGTCAGCTCGTACGACGTCGGCTCGACGAACCGGCCGACGTCACGGAAACGGGCGCAGAGTTGGCCGGCTTGCGTCGCAGTGCCGATGATGACGCTGGTCTGCACCGCGGAATCGTTGGCAATGCGCTCGCTGCAGGCAGTGCCGTTCCACTCGCCGAGCGCCAGGCCGGAGATCATCGCGCTGTCGGGGCCGATCGACGTCAGCGTCACCGTCACGGTGCCGCCGGAGACGGTGGTGAACGTATGGGTGGCGGCGCTGTTCTGATTGATCGTGCCGCTGAACACCTCGGTGACGAGGATCGGCGTTGGAATTGTGGGCGTGGTCGGGTCGTCATCGCCGCAGGCCGTCACAGCGGCGAGGACGATGGCGAGCGGCACCGAACGGAACATCAAGCGGGACATTGATTTAGTATAAGATGCCGGGTTGGTCATTGCATATGAAAGGATTCACTGGAATGAAAGGCTTCGCCGTTCTCGGCACAATCACGATGCTGGCAATCGCGCCTGTGTTCGCGCAAACGCCGGCTGCTCCCGCGGGCGCCAAGCCCGCACCGCAGGCGCCGCCGCCCGCGGCTCCCGCGACGCAGCCTGCGCCCGCTCCCGCGCCACCGCGCCCGTTCCCCGAGGGCGCCAAGATGGCTTTCGTGGTGTTGCAGCGCATCGCCAACGAGTCGGCTGATGGCAAGACCGCAACGACGCGCATTCAGGCGTTGCAGCAGAAGAAGGCCGCCGAGCTGACCGACAAGAACAAGCAGCTGCAGACCGCGCAGCAGCGGCTCGAGAAGGAAGCGAGCGTGCTCAGCGCGACCGCCTCCGGCGAGCTGCAGAAGCAGGTCGAGCGCCTGACCGTCGAGATCCAGCGCTTCACGCAGGACGCCCAGGCCGAGGTCCAGGAGCTGCAACAGCAGCTGCAGCAGGATTTCCAGGTGCGCCTCGAGCCGGTGCTCCAGGAGATCGGCCGCGAGAAAGGCCTGCACTTCATCTTCAATGGCCCCGATGCCGGCCTGGTGTGGGCGGACAACGCGCTCGACATCTCGGCTGACGTCATCAAGAAGCTGGACGCCGCGAAACCGGCCGGCAACAAGCCTCCGGTGCAGTGAACGCCGGCATCCCCCGCGTTCTCGACCGCCTCCGCGATCGCTATCCGTCTCTGCTCGTCGATCAAATCGAGGAGCACGAGGCGGGTAAGCGGCTCGTCGCCGTCAAGAACGTCACCGTCAACGAAGAATATTTCCAGGGCCACTACCCGGGTGCGCCGCTGCTGCCGGCTGTACTCACCATCGAGGCGCTGGCGCAGGTGGCGACGCTGCTGATTGTCGAGCAGCGCGGCGGGCATCCTCACGGCCACGTCGCTCTGCGCGGCGTCAACCGGGCCAAGTTCCGGCGCCAGGTGGTGCCGGGCGATCGGCTGCGCCTCGAGGTCACGCTCGGCACGCGCAACGGTCCGCTGGTCCGCGTCCAGGGCCTGGCCTCGGTCGAAGGCCAGGTGGTGGCCGAAGCCGAGCTCCTGCTGGTGGTGTGGCCGGGTGGGGCAGAAATCGATCCCTCGGCGCACGTTCACCCGAGTGCCCAGATCGGCGACGGCACCATCGTTGGCCCATTCGCGGTCATCGGACCGCAGGTGGTCCTCGGTCGCGATTGCAAGGTCGGGGCCTCGGCGGTCATCGACGGCAACACCACGGTCGGTGATGGCACCGAGTTCTTCCCGTTCGCCTCGATCGGCCTCCCGCCACAGGACCTGAAGTACCGCGGCGAGGACACGCGCCTGGTCATCGGCAAGCGCAACATCTTCCGCGAGTTCGTCACCATCCATCGCGGCACGGCCGGAGGCGGGGGCCAGACGACGATCGGCGACGAGAATCTGTTCATGGCGTACGCGCATGTCGCGCACGACTGCCGCATCGGCAACCTCACCATCTTCGGCAACGCCGCCACCCTGGGCGGTCACGTGCGGGTGGAGGACTGCGCGACGATCAGCGCCTATTCGGGCGTGCACCAGTTCTGCCGCGTCGGCCGTCATGCCTTCATCGGCGGTTACTCGGTCGTCACCAAGGATGCGCTGCCGTTCGCGAAGTCCGTCGGCAACCGCGCGCGTGTCTATGGGCTCAACAAGATTGGCCTGATCCGCCGCGGCTTCACCGAAGAGCGCGTCGGACAGTTGAAGCGCGCCTATCGCTATCTGCTTCAGTCGAAGCTGAACACCACGCAGGCGCTGCTGCACATCGAGCAGGATCCGACGCTGGCCTGCGAGGAAGTGGCCTACCTGGTCGAGTTCATCCGCACGGCCACGCGCGGTGTGATCCTGCGGCGCGGCGGCCGCCGGTCAGACGACTCGCTGGACGACTGATCGCATGAAGCTCGGCTTGATCGCCGGCAACGGCCGGTTCCCGTTCCTGGTGCTCGACGCCGCCCGTTCGATGGGCTACGAAGTGACCATCGTCGCCATCAACGAAGAAGCCTCGAAGGAGCTCGATGCCCAGGCCGGCGGCTCGCCGGCGGCGACCGTGCACTGGGTCTCGCTGGGACAACTGGGCGGCTGGCTCAAGATCCTGAAGAACGCCGGTGTCTCCCGCGCGGTGATGGCCGGACAGGTCAAGCACACGAAGATCTTCGGCGGCATCGTTCCGGACCTGACAGCGCTGTCGCTGCTGACGCGCCTGAAGGCTCGTAACACCGACGCGATCATCGCCGCGGTGGCCGACGTGATGCGCGACAACGGTGTCGACCTCATCGACTCCACCCAGTTGCTGCAGCCGATGCTCGCCTCTGAAGGCGTGATGACGCGACGCGGTCCCACCGAGGAAGAGCAGAAGGAACTGGCGTTCGGCTATCGCATGGCGGACGCCATCGCCGGCCTCGACATCGGCCAGACGATCGCCGTCAAGCATCAGGCCGTCGTGGCGGTCGAGGCGATGGAAGGCACCGACGAGACCATCGGCCGGGCGGGTCACCTGGCAGGCCCGGGCGTCGCCATCGTCAAGGTGGCGAAGCCAGGGCAGGACATGCGCTTCGATGTGCCCGTGGTGGGACTGGCCACCATTCAGGCGATGCGGGTCGCCGGCGCGACGCTGCTGTCGCTCGATGCCGGGCAGGCGCTGATGTTCGATCGTCCGGAGATGCTGAAGTCCGCCGACGAGGCGGGCATCGCCATCGTCGGCCGGGCGAAGGTCGAAAAGGGGCAGTCGTGAGCGCGGTACCGCTGCGAGTGGCGGTGGTCGGCGTCGGCCACCTCGGGCGGCACCATGCGCGCGTGCTGGCCAGTCTCGAGGGCGTGTCGCTGGTGGGGGTGATTGACGATCATGCCGGCCGTGCCGCCGAAGTCGCCGCCGCCAACAACACCCAGGTCATCGCGACGGTGGCCGATCTGATCGGCCGCGTCGATGCGGTGAGCATTGCGGTGCCGACCGAGGCGCACGCGTCCGTGGCCCTGCCGCTGATGGCCGCCGGTATTCACGTCCTGGTCGAGAAGCCGATGACCCGCTCGGTGGTCGAGGCCGATCAGCTGCTGCAGGCGGCCAAGGCGGCGGGCGTGGTGCTGGCCGTTGGCCACATCGAGCATTTCAATCCGGCGGTGCTGGCCGCGCGGCCGCACATCCACGAGCCGCGATTCATCGAAGTGCACCGGCTGGGGACATTTCCCGAGCGCAGCCTCGACATCGACGTGGTGTTCGATCTGATGATTCACGATCTCGGGCTGGTGCTCGAGCTCGTGGGCAGCGAGGTGGTCGGCATCGAGGCCGTCGGCGTTCCGGTGCTCACGCCCCGAGTCGACATTGCCAACGCCCGGCTGAAGTTCGCCAACGGCTGCATCGCCAATCTCACGGCAAGCCGGATCTCCCGCGAGCAGATTCGCAAGATCCGCTTCTTCCAGCCCAGCACGTATCTCTCCATCGACTACAAGGCGCAGGAAGTGGAAGCGTGGCGGCTGGTGCCCCAGGACGGCGCGATGCCGCGAATCGATGGCGGCAAGCTGGATGTCCTGCGAGACGAGCCGCTCAAGCGCGAGCTCGAAGATTTCGTCGCGGCAGTGCGCGACAAGCGGGCCGCGGGTGTCACCGGCGAGCAGGGTCGCGCGGCCCTGGTGCTCGCCAACGACATCGTGTCCCGGATGGGAAACCCCACATGATTGACCTCGAGATCAACTCCGCAATCACAAGCCGCGCCATGGCCGGCGAGACGCTCAGCCAGGCCGAACTCGAAGAGCTCGATGGTGTGGACGTGCTGTCCCTCGGGATGCTGGCCGACGATGTTCGCCGGTCGCGCGTGGGCGATACGGTGAGCTACACCCGGGTGATCGAGGTGGGCGCCAGTGGGCTTCCCGCGCCCGAGGAACTGGCGGCATTGCTGCCGCTCTGCGGCGAGGTGCGGATCGCGGCCCCTGGCGACTCGCTGGAGGCGACCGCCGCGGTCATTCGTGACGTGCGCGCCGCAATCGGTCCGGCGACTCGGCTCACCGGATACTCCCTGGCCGATCTGATGGGGCGTGACTGGGCGTCGCTCGAAGCGATGCTGGCGGTGCTGAAAGCGGCCGGACTGGACGCCATCGCCGATGCTCCCATCGACCTGGTGACCCCGGCCGACGTGGCGGCGGTTCGCGCCGCGGGCCTCGGCGTGCGTGCCTTGACGGTGCAGCAGCCAAGCGAGGATGGGCGTGTCTCCCTGATCGAGCGCGTTCGCACGTTCCAGAACTACAGCCACTCGACGCCGTTTTCGCCGCTGCCGCGCGAGCAATCGGCGACCGCCCCGACGACCGGCTATCACGACGTCCGCGTGGTGGCCCTGGCGCGCATCGGGCTGCCGAGTGTCGC
Source organism: uncultured Acidobacteriota bacterium (assembly GCA_963723005.1). Classification (GTDB taxonomy): domain Bacteria; phylum Acidobacteriota; class Vicinamibacteria; order Vicinamibacterales; family UBA2999; genus VFZN01. The sequence continues at coordinate 266,735 of CAVRPA010000005.1, forward strand.
CACGATTGAAGTGGATTGGCAGCAGTACGGTCCCAAGCTGGCGCAGGTGGCGCTGACCTTCGGCGCCAATCATCTCGATCGCGTCTCGCTGGCGGACGACCCCACGCTGGGGCGCCGCCGGTCCAACCTCGAGGACGTGCGGCGCAACATCGCGGCCGCCGGCTTCACGCCGGTGGAGCAGGGATCGGCCGTATGAAACCCGCCCGTCTGGGCGCGGTGTCGTACTTGAACACCAAGCCCCTCGTCCGCGGCCTCGAGGCCCGGCCGGATCTCTTCACCGTGCGGTTCGATGTGCCGGCGGTCTGTGCGTCGCTGCTGCACGACGGCGGCGTGGACCTCGGCCTGATCCCGGCCATCGAGTACCTGCGAGGCGATTACGCGATGGTGCCGGGCCTGGCGATCGGATCGGACGGCCCCGTGCTGTCGGTCGCCATTTTCTCCACGGTGCCGATCGAGGAGGCGCGCACGCTGGCGCTCGATCTCAGCTCGCGGACCTCGGTGGCGCTCACGCGCATCCTGTGCGCCCGTTTGTGGAACATCCAGCCGGTCTTCACGCCGGCCGAGCCCGACATCCAGATGATGCTGGCCAGGAACGATGCGGCGCTGGTGATTGGCGATCCGGCGCTGGCCATCGACACCGAGAGCCTGGGCGTCATCAAGACCGACCTCGGCGAGGCGTGGAAGAGCCTGACGGGTCTGCCCTTTGTCTACGCCACGTGGAGCGGGCGAGACGGGGCCGTCGATCACGAACAGGTCGTTGCGCTGCAGGAGGCACGCCGCCAGGGTGTGCAGGACGCGCCGCTGATCGCCCGCGAGGTGGCCGGCGGCGACGCCGCGGCCGAAGCCCGGGCCCTCGGCTACCTGCGTGATACTCTCAAATACGGGTTGGGCGACCGGGAAATCGCCGGTCTCGAGCGCTTCCATGCGCTTGCCGTCGAGCTCGGCCTTGCGTCCACCCGCCGTCCACTGCGGTTCTTCTCATGAGCCACTCACTCGACGTCCTGCAGGAGCGTATCGAAGGCGGCGGCCGCGTCTCGGCGGACGAGGCGCTGTTCCTCTATCGCTCGGCGCCGACCTGGTGGCTGGGGCGCATGGCCGACCTCATCCGCCAGCGCAAGCACCCGGAAGGCATCGTCACTTACATCATCGACCGCAACGTCAACTACACGAACGTCTGCGTGGCGCGATGCAACTTCTGCGCGTTCTACCGTCCGGTGGGACACCACCAGGGCTACGTGCTGTCGTTCGACGAGATCTTCAAGAAGATCGACGAGACCATCGCGCTCGGCGGCGTGCAGCTGCTGATGCAGGGCGGGCACAATCCGGATTTGCCGCTGCAGTGGTACGAGGACCTGTTCCGTGCGGTGAAGACGCGCTATCCGTCGTTCAAGCTTCACGCGCTGTCACCCCCCGAAGTCGTCCACCTCACGCGGATGTCGAAGCTCTCCGCGCCTGAAGTGATTGCGCGGCTGGTGGACGCCGGCCTCGACAGCATCCCCGGCGGCGGCGCCGAGATTCTCGTCGATCGCGTGCGGAAGCTGCTGAACTGCTACGGCAAGGCGACCTCGGACGAATGGCTGGACGTGATGCGTCACGCCCACCGCGCCGGGCTCCGCACCACCGCGACGATGATGTACGGGACGGTGGAGACCGACGAGGAACGGCTGGAGCACATGCTGCGCCTGCGGGAGCTGCAGGACGAGACCGGCGGCTTCACGGCGTTCATCACCTGGAGCTATCAGCCCGAGCACACCGAGCGGGGCGGGGCCGAAGCCACGGGCATCGAGTACCTCCGCACGCTGGCCGTGGCGCGCATCGTCCTCGACAACTTCGACAACCTGCAGGCGTCGTGGGTGACGCAGGGCGGGCAGGTCGGGCAGCTCAGTCTGGCGTTCGGCGCCAACGACATGGGCAGCGTGATGATCGAGGAGAACGTGGTGCGCGCCGCCGGTGCGGCCTACTGCATGGACGAAGTGGAGATTGTCCGCAACGTCGAGGACGCCGGGTTCGTCCCGAAGCGCCGCAGCATGCACTACGACATCCTTGGCGATCCGATGTTCCGTCAGCGCGATCTGCCGCGTCAGCTGGAGCTCGCCACCGCGCGCGCCGAGGGCGACACCTCGGTCCCCGCCGAGCTCGCCAACTACCCCGCGCGCAGCGCCGCCGCCAAACGGCAGCGCACACAGCCGCCGTCACCGGTGGCATGATTCGCCTCGGCGCGGCGTGGGTCGTTCCGGTCGATCAGCGTCCCATCCGCGATGGGTGGGTCGCCGTGGACGGGGACCGCATCGTCGCGGTGGGGCAGGGCCACTCCGCGGAGGCGATGGCCCTCGGGCCGGTTCGCGATCTGGGCCAGGTGGCATTGATGCCGGGGCTGGTCAACGCGCACGTGCACCTCGAGCTCTCGTGGCTCCGCGACCGGGTCCCACCGGCCGCCGATTTCACCACCTGGATCACCGGGCTGTTCGCGGCCCGCGGCGGCGCCGTCGAGCGCCCCGACGATCCCGGCGTCACTTCCGCGGCGCTGGCTGGCGCCCGTGAAGCGCGTGAATTCGGGACCGTGGCCGTAGGCGACATCAGCAATTCGTTGGCGGCAGTCGATGCGATCGCGGCGAGCGGCATGCACGGCCTCGTGTTTCACGAGCTGCTCGGGTTCAAGGAGACAACGGGCGCGCTCGTCGAACGCTCCAGGACCGTCCGCGAGGAAGCCGCGGCGCGCAGTCCGCACGTCCGCATCTCGGTGGCTCCGCACGCGCCGTACTCGGTCTCGCGCGAGCTGTTCCAGGCCATCCGCGAAGAGGTGACGAGCAGCGCCGAGCCCATCACGAGCGTCCATGTTGGCGAGTCGCCGGAGGAGGTCGAGCTGCTGGCCTCCGGCAGCGGCCCCTGGGTGCAGCTGCTGCGGCGCATCGGCGCCTGGCGCGAGGGCTGGTTGGCGCCCGGGCTGGGTCCGGTCGAGTACCTGGATCAACTGGGTGTGATCGACGCGCGGACGCTGATCGTGCACGGTGTGCAGCTCGGCGAGGACAGCCTCGCGCGGCTCCACGAGCGCGGCGCGACGCTGGTGACGTGCCCGCGCAGCAACCAATGGGTGGGTGTGGGCGCTCCGCCAATCGAACGGTTCTACCTTTCGGGCGTGCCAGTCGCAATCGGTACCGATAGCCTGGCGTCGGTGGGCGACCTGAACCTGTTCGCGGAGATGAAGGAGATGCGGTGGCTCGCGCCCGGCGTGCCGGCCCGCCGGATCATCGAGAGCGCGACGCTCATCGGGGCGCGCGCGCTGGGGCTGGATCACCGCTTCGGCACGCTCTCACCCGGTAAGCACGCCGAAATTGTGGCGGTGGCCCTTCCGGACGATCTGGAGGACGTGGAAGAGCACCTGGTCTCTGGCGTCTCCGCTGCCGCCGTGTCGTGGGCGCAGGGCCACTGATCTCCCGAGAACGCCAATGAGCCGCCTGATCACGTATCTGTCGTTCGTGCGCTTCAGCCACTCCGTCTTCGCGCTGCCGTTTGCGCTGACCGGGGCGCTGCTCGCCACGCGAGAGCATGCGATTACCTGGGTGCAGGTGGCATGGATTGTCGCCGCGATGGTCGCGGCCCGAAGCGCGGCGATGGGATTCAATCGCCTGGTTGATGCCCGCTGGGATGCGATGAACCCCCGCACCGCGATGCGCGAGCTGCCGCGCGGCGCGATGTCAACGACCGAGGCCACCGCCTTCGTCATCGTCTCGTCGGTTGTGTTCATCGCGGTCTCGTTCCAGATCAGCGCGCTCTGCGGCTGGTTGTCACCGGTGGCGCTGGGCATCGTGTTCTGGTACTCGCTGGCGAAGCGCTACACCGCCTACACGCAGGCCTTCCTCGGGCTGGCGATGGCGGTGGCGCCAGTCGGCGGATGGCTGGCGGCCGGTGGACGCGGCGGCGCCGAGCCGTGGCTGTTGGGGCTGGCGATCGGATTGTGGGTGGGCGGCTTCGACGTGTTGTATGCCTGCCAGGATCTGGAGTTCGATCGCGCGCAGGGCCTGCGCTCGATTCCGGTGCGCTTCGGCGTGGAGCGCTCGCTGCTCATCTCGCGCCTGATGCACGTCGGGACCATCCTGTGCATGGCCGGCCTGGCCTGGCTCGTGCCGCTCGGCGCCATCTACCTCGCCGGCGTCGCGCTCGTCGCCGCCCTGCTGATCTACGAACAGTCGCTGGTCAGCGCGACGGACCTGTCGCAGGTGAAGCGCGCGTTCGACATGAATGGATACGTGGGGATTGTGTACTTCTTCGTAACGGCGCTGGCGCTCTATGTCGGTTGACAAGAACCCCGCGAAGATCGCGGGCATGTTCGACGCCATCGCCGGACGCTACGACCTGCTGAACACGGTGCTCTCGGGCGGGCTCGATCGCTACTGGCGGCGGCGCGCGATTCGATCGCTGGAGCTGACCGGCCGCGAGCGGCTGCTGGATGTGTGCACCGGCACGGCGGATGTGGCGATGGCGGGCGCGCGGCAGGGCGCGGGCGCGGCGCGCGTCGTGGGCGTGGACTTCGCCGGCGCGATGCTGGCGCACGGCGTGACCAAGGTGCGGGCCCAGGGGCTCGATGCCCGGGTGCAGCTGGTGCGCGGCGATGCGATGAGGTTGCCCGTGGCCGACGCGTCCGTGGATGCCGTCACCATCGCGTTCGGCATTCGCAACGTGCAACAGCCTGAAGTGGCCTGTGCCGAGCTCCTGCGGGTACTCAAGCCCGGCGGGCGGCTCGCCATTCTCGAGTTTGGCCTGCCGGTCGTGCCGGCGGTCCGGCCGCTCTACCTCTGGTACTTCAACCACGTCCTGCCGCGGATCGGCCGGGCGGTGTCGCGGCACAACGCCGCCTACGACTACCTGCCGCAGTCGGTCGGCAGCTTCCCCTGGGGGGATGCCTTTGGCCGCATCCTCACTGCCACCGGATTTTCACAGGTGAAAGCCCGGCCGCTGTCACTGGGGATCGTCTATCTATACAGTGCCAAGAAGCCCGGGGCCGGCGTTGGCCTGTGATACTCTCGTAACTTACTGATGTACTTCGACTTCGACGATCGTTACTCCGACGTCGAGCCCGTCGGGCGCGCCATCAATCTGCGCGATGGCGTCGTCGTGTCCGTGGTCGTACACGTCGCGATCGTGCTGTTCCTGATCTTCGCGCCGGAGTACCTGCCGAATTTCCTGCCCGAGCCCGAGCCCGAAGCCGCAAACGTGCAACAGCAGCCGAAGACGGAAGCCCCGCGCTTCGTCTTCGTGCAGCCCAAGCTCGACATGCCGGCCCCGAAGCCGCCCGAGCGCGCGGAGATGTCGGATCTCGATCGCCGGGCGCGATCCGTGGAGCGTGCCCCGGCCATGGAGAACCCGTTGCCGTACGCGCGCGGCAATTCGACCGAGCGCACCGAGGCGACGCCCGAGGAGCGGTCGCGCGGCAAGGGCCCGGCGGAGCAGCCCGCGCCCGAGACGCCGCAGTCGGTGGAGACCCCCGAACGCGCGCTGGATCCAAACGCCGAGAGCCGCTACGCGATGCAGCAGCCGCAGCGCGCGCAGCCGCCGCCGGGCGGCAAACTGGGCGATGCGCTGCGGAACCTGCAGAAGTACGTGGACTCCGAATCGTTCGACAACCAGAAGGGCAACAGCCAGGAGTTCGGGCCGGCGATTCAGTTCGATACCAAGGGCGTCGAGTTCGGCCCGTGGATTCGCCGCTTCGTCGCGCAGGTGAAGCGCAACTGGTTCGTGCCCTATGCGGCGATGTCGCTGCGCGGCAGGGTCGTCATCACGTTCTTCGTCCATCGCAACGGCGCCATCTCCGACGTCACCGTGATCGGCCCGGCCAACGTGGACTCGTTCAACCTGGCCGCCAGGAACGCGCTGCTCGCCTCGAACCCCACCGAGCCGTTGCCGCCCGAGTATCCGGACGACAAGGCTTTCTTCACGGTCACCTTCTACTACAACGAATCGCCGGACGGTCGTCCGCCGCAGGGACAGTAGGCCGGGCATGAAGCCCGTTCTGGCGGTGCTGGGGCCCACGGCCACCGGCAAGAGCTCGCTGGCGCTGATGCTGGCCGAACGGCTCGACGGCGAAATCGTCAACTGCGATTCGACCGCCGTCTATCGCGGCTTCGACATCGGGACCGACAAGGTGCCGGTCTCGGAACGCCGAGGCATTCCGCACCATCTGATCGACATCGTCCCGCCCACGGCCGAGTACAACGCCGCGGACTTCGCGCGCGACGCCGCTCGGGCGATTGCCGAGATCCACGCCCGCGGCCGCGTGCCGATTCTCGCCGGGGGTACCGGACTCTACTTCCGGGCGCTGACCCGCGGGCTGTTTCCCGGCGCAGGCAAGGACGACGCCCTGCGAACGCGGCTGGATAACATGGCTGCACGCTTTGGCGTGGAACGGCTCCATCGTCTGCTGCGGCGGGTGGATCCGGAATCGGCCGAGCGCATTCAACCGCGGGACCGGAAGCGCATCGTGCGGGCGCTCGAGGTGTTTTTCCAGACCGGGAAGACGCTGACCGCGCACTTCGCGTCCACCGTGTCGCCGCTGCCCGGCGACGTCCAGGTGACCGCCGTGGGCCTGAGGCTGCCCAATGACCTGCTGGCCGAGCGGCTGCGGCGGCGAGTGGACCTGCAGTTCGAGGCCGGGCTGCTGGATGAGATGAGGGCCAATCTGGCGGCCGGGGTGCCCGAATCGGCACGACCCTTCAGCGGTCTGGTCTACCGCCAGGCCCTGGAGCATCTGCACGGCGTGCGCGACGAGGTGGCGACGCGCGCCCTGATTGCGCAAGAGAATCGCCGCTACGCCCGTCGCCAGTTGATCTGGTTCCGCAAAGAGCCTACCCTTACATGGTTTGATGGCCCCGGAGAGTTTCCGGATGTGCAGGGCCGTGTTCTCGAGTGGCTCGCCGGATCGGGGTCTGTTGTACGGTTGAAGGAGTTACGCCGCGATGGCTGAAACGAAGACCGGCGCCCCGAATATCCAGGACGTCTTTCTCAATTACGCACGCCGGGAAAAGCTCGCCGTCGTTCTCCACCTGCTCGATGGCCGCGAGTTCGAGGCGCGCATCAAGAACTTCGACCGTTTCGCGCTGATCGTCGAGCACAACGGGATGGATCACCTGGTGTTCAAGCACGCCATCGCGACGATCCGCACGCCGCGCAGCGTCCCGAACTACTTCTCATCGCATCATCCCTGACGCCGCGGTGTTCCGTCGCGCTGTGGTCATCGTGCTGGACAGTGTGGGCGCCGGCGAGTTGCCGGACGCCGCGCTGTACGGCGACCAGGGCAGCCACACGCTCGGGCACATCGCCGACGTCGGCGCCCTGAACATTCCGACGCTTGCCGCGCTGGGTCTCGGTTGCGCGGTATCGCTCCGCGGTATCCCGTGCCCGGCTTCGCCACGAGCGGCGCATGGTCTGCTGGCCGAACGTTCCGCGGGTAAGGATTCGGTGACCGGTCATTGGGAGCTGATGGGCGTCGTGCTCGATCGCCCGTTCCCGACGTTTCCGTCAGGCTTTCCTCCGGAGATGATTGCCGCGTTCGAGCAGCGCATCGGCCGTGCCTCGATCGGCAATGTCGTCGCCTCGGGCACCGCGATCATCGACCAGCTCGGGCCGGCGCACATGGCGTCCGGCGCGCCGATTGTATACACGTCGGCCGACAGCGTGTTCCAGATTGCCGCGCACGAGGACGTGGTGCCGGTGCCGACGCTCTACGAGTGGTGCCATGCCGCGTACGAGATCGCCGTCGAGGGTGCCGGGCTCGGGCGCGTGATCGCGCGGCCGTTCGTGGGACGGCCGGGTTCGTTCACCCGCACCGCCAACCGGCACGACTACGCGATGCCGCCAATCAGCGAGACGCTGCTCGACGTGCTGACCGCGAACGGTCACCAGGTGACGGCGATCGGCAAGATCAACGACCTGTTCGCGGGCCGCGGGATCGGCCAGGCGTTTTCGACGACCAGTGACGACCATGGCATGGACGTGCTGACCGCGCGGATGGCGATACAGGATTCAGGGCTGCTGTTCATCAATCTCGTGGACTTCGACACGCTCTACGGGCACCGTAATGATGTGACGGGCTATGCGCGCAACCTCGAGCGATTCGACGCGCGGCTGACGGCACTGCTGCCGAGCGTTGCGCGAGGACGATTTACTGGTCATCACCGCGGATCACGGCAACGACCCGGCGACGCCCAGCACCGATCACTCGCGCGAGCACGTGCCCTTGCTGGTGAGCGGGCCGCGCGTGCGTGCCGGCGTGTCGCTGGGAACGCGAACCACGTTCGCGGATCTCGGGCAGACCCTGGCCGACGTGTTCGGGGTGCCGCCGCTGAGGCACGGCACCAGCTTCCTGAAGGAGATCGTGTGACGATTCGCGAACAACTGGAGCAGCGCGAGCGGGAGATCCTCGCGCCGCAGGCCGCCAAGAGCGGTGCGAGTCGTGGGCGCCTGCGCGCGGAGGCCGAAGATGCCGTGCGGCCGGCCTTCCAGCGCGACCGCGATCGCATCATCCACACCAAGGCGTTTCGCCGGCTGAAGCACAAGACGCAGGTGTTCTTCTCGCCTCGCGGCGACCACTATCGAACGCGCCTCACGCACACGCTGGAGGTGTCGCAGATTGCCCGCACCATCGCCAAGGTGCTCCGCCTGCACGAGGAGCTGACCGAGGCGATCGCGCTCGGCCACGATCTGGGCCACACGCCGTTCGGCCACGCCGGCGAGCGGGTGTTGAGCGCGCTCGTTCCCGGCGGGTTCAATCACTACGAGCAGAGCCTTCGCGTCGTTGACGTGCTGGAACGCGACCGCAGCGGGCTGAACCTCACCTGGGAAGTGCGGGACGGCATCGCCCGGCACTCGAAGGGCAAGAACGGCATGCCCGTGGGCGCGCCCCCCGAGCACCGCGCCAGCACCATCGAAGGCCAGATTGCCCGCGTCGCCGACATCGTCGCCTACGTGAACCACGACATCGACGATGCGATCCGGGCCGGGATCATCAGCGAGTCGTCGCTGCCGAAGGACGCGGTGGCGGTCCTCGGGGGCAGTCCCTCGCAACGGATCGGCCGTCTCGTGACCAATGTGGTGGAGCAGACCATGGCCGGCGGGTTGTCTGAAATCCGGATGAGCGAGGACGTCCTCGACGCGATTCTGGCGCTCCGGAGCTTCATGTTCGAGGCCGTCTACGAGAACCAGGTGGCCACGGCCGAGTTCGCCAAGGCCCATGGCATCCTCAGCGGGTTGTGGGAGAAGGTGCGGGCTCAGCCCGAGCTGTTTCTGGACCTTCGCACGGTCGAGCTGGAGGGGTTGGACCGGGCGGCCCAGGATTTCGTCGCCGGAATGACCGACCGGTACGCCGTTAACTTGTTCGAGCAGTTGTACATCCCGAAACCCTGGGTAACGGTGACCGACGGACCGCGCATGCTATAATCGTCGTTTTGATGCGGCTCGATCTTTCGCACATTCGGCAGCCGGAAACGGCGTTCCTTCGGCAGTACGAGCCGTCGGCCTTTGCGGAGGGTGACGAAGACTACCGGGTGAGCGCGCCCGTGACACTGGCATTCACCCTCCACAAGGACCAGGATCGGTTCCGCGTGCTGGGCACGGTCGTCACGACGCTCGAGCTCCGGTGCAGCCGCTGTCTGGAGCCGTTCTCGCTGCCGGTGAATTCCGCGTTCGACCTCCGCTACCTGCCGCAGGGCGCGGGATACGACGAGAAGAAAAAGACGGCGTCGGACGATCCGGACGAGGACGTGGAAGTCGAAGACGACGATGTCTCGATGACGTTCTACCGGGACGAGGAGATCGACCTCTCGGAGCTGTTGCGGGAGCAGTTCTACCTCGTGCTGCCGATGAAGCCGCTCTGCAAACAGCACTGCAAGGGGCTCTGTCCGCAGTGTGGCGTAAACCTGAATATCGAGACCTGCCAGTGCAGCGTACAGTGGGAAGACCCGCGGCTTGCTGGCCTCAAAGCGTTGATCACCGACCGAAAGCACGACGATGCCTAATCCGAAACGTCGCCATTCCAAGACCCGCGGCCGTAAGCGCCGCACCCACGACGCCCTCACCGGCACCACCGCCGGCAAGTGCCCGCAGTGTGGCGAGCCGAAGGCGGCTCACCGCGTGTGCGCCTACTGCGGCCACTATCGTGCCCGCCAGGTGCGGCCCGTCAACGACGAGTAATCATCCACTGACGCCATGCGCATAGCGGTCGACGCCATGGGCGGCGATCATGCGCCCAGGCGCCCCGTGGATGGGGCTCTCGCCGCGGCCCGCTATCTGGGCATCGGCGTGGACCTCGTCGGGCGTTCCGAACAGATTCATGCGGAGCTCGTCCGCCATCCCGACGCCGAGTCGTTGGATGTGCGGGTGTGCGACGCTCCCGACGTCGTCGGGATGAACGAGTCGGCCGCGCAGGCGCTCCGGCGCAAGCCCCGTTCGTCGGTCATGGTGGCGGCCGGGCGCGTGCACGACGGGCACTGTGCGGCGCTCGTCACGGCGGGGCACACCGGGGCTGCGGTCGTCGCCGCCCACGCCGTCTTCGGGATGCTCGAGGGCGTGGACCGGCCAGCGCTGGCCGCGATCGTGCCGACCAAGCACGGGTCGGCGGTGCTGCTCGACGCCGGCGCCACCGTGGAATGCCGTCCGCATCATCTTCTGCAGTTCGGGATGATGGGGTCGACCTATGCGCACGTGGCTCTCGGGATCGAGCGCCCGCGAGTCGGGCTGCTGTCGATTGGCGAGGAAGAGTCCAAGGGGACCGAGGTGACGCGCGAGGCGCACCGGCTGCTGAAACAGGCGCCGCTGCACTTTATCGGCAACGTCGAGGCCCGGGGCATCTTTGGCGGCGAGGCCGACGTGGTGGTGGCGGACGGGTTCACCGGCAACGTCGCGCTGAAGCTGAGCGAAGGCGTCGTCGAGATGGTGGAAGACCTGCTGCGCGAAGAGTTGCAGAGCACCTTTTCGAGCCAGATGGGTTACCTGCTGTCGCAGCGTGCATTCCGGCGATTCCGGAAGCGCGTGGACTACTCCGAGTACGGCGGCGCGCCGCTGCTGGGCACGGCCGGCGTGGTGGTCGTGGGGCATGGCCGATCGTCGGTCAAGGCCATCCGGAACGCGGTCGCGCAGGCAGCGCGGTTCGCCGGTGACGGGGGCTGGTCGCGAATGCAGAGGGACATGTTGGCTGTAGGACGGACGGACCCGTCGTGATTGCATTCATCTTCCCGGGACAGGGCGCCCAGGCCGTCGGCATGGGCCGGGCTCTGGCCGACCAGTTTCCCGTCTGCCGCGCCGTGTTCGACGAAGCCGACCGCGCGCTCGGCGAGTCGCTCAGCTCCTTGATCTTCGACGGCCCCGCCGAGACGCTCACCCTCACCGAGTACGCCCAGCCGGCGATCCTCACCGCCAGTATCGCCGCATGGCGACTGCTCGACGAGCGAGGGCTGCGGCCCGCATTCGTCGCCGGCCACAGCCTGGGCGAGTACTCCGCGCACGTGGCGGCCGGCACACTGGCGTTCGGCGACGCCGTCCGCCTGGTCCGGAACCGCGGACGATACATGCAGGAAGCCGTGCCGGTTGGTGAGGGCGCGATGTCGGCAATCCTCGGCCTGGACGAAGGCGGCGTGGCCCAGGCGTGCCTCGAGGCTGCGCAGGGCGACGTGGTGAGCCCGGCGAATCTCAACGCCCCCGGGCAGATTGTCATTGCCGGCAGCAGCGCCGCCGTGGCGCGGGCCGGCGAGTGCGCGAAGGCGCTGGGCGCCAAGCGCGTCATTCCGCTGAAGGTGAGCGCGCCGTTCCATTGCGGCCTGATGACGCCGGCCCAGGATCGTCTGGCGCCCGAGCTGCGGGCCGTGGCGGCACAGGATCCGCGCGTCCCGGTGATTGCCAACGTGGACGCCGCGCCGCGCACCACCGTGGCGGGCTGCATCGAGGCGCTCATCGCGCAGGTCTCGAGCCCGGTGCGCTGGGAAGACTGCGTGAAGCGGCTTGCGTCCGAGGGCGTCACCACATATGTTGAGGTGGGGCCTGGCACGGTGCTGTCCGGACTGGTGAAGAAGATCGCCAGGGACGCAACCGTGTTCAACCTGCAGACGCCCGACGATCTGGCCGCGCTCGAGGCCGGGGTTTCCTCACACTCATGACACAGCTGGCCGGCAGAATCGCGATAGTCACGGGCGCGTCGCGCGGTATCGGGCGCGCCATCGCCGAGCAGCTGGGCGCCGCTGGCGCCACGGTCGTGTGCGTGGCGCGTGGCGACAACGCGGCCGCGACGGCGGAGGCCATCGTCCAGGCGGGCGGCGCCGCGGAGGCGAAGGGCGTGGACGTCACCGACGCAGCCGGCGTCGAGGCGCTGGTGGCCGACGTCATCGCGCGGCACGGCCGGATCGACATCCTGGTGAGCAACGCCGGCATCGCCCGCGACCAGCTCATGCTGCGCATGAAGCGCGCCGACTGGGACGAGGTCCTCGCCACCAATCTGACCGCGTCGTTCACCTGGTGCCAGGCGGTGCTGAAGCCGATGATCCGCCAGCGCTCGGGCCGGATCGTCGCCATCAGCTCGGTGGTCGGGCAGATGGGCAACGCCGGGCAGGCCAACTACGCGGCGTCGAAAGCCGGGCTGATTGGTTTCTGCAAGGCGCTGGCGCGCGAAGTGGCGTCGCGCAACGTCACCGTCAATGTCGTGGCGCCGGGCCTGATCGGCACCGACATGACCAAGGCGATCACCGACAACGCCAAGGGCGACTGGGCGTCGCAGATTCCGCTGGGCCGCATGGGCACGCCGGAGGACATCGCGGCGGCGGTTCGTTTCCTCGCATCCGACGAGGCGTCGTATATTACAGGGCAGGTTCTCGCCGTCAACGGCGGGATGTACATGTGAGCTGGGCGCCCGCACCGGGCGCCGTCAAGGGAGGATTGCTGTGGCCGTTGCCGACAAGGTAAAGAGCATCATCGTAGAGCAGCTGGGCGTCGACGAGGAAGAAGTCACGCCGGATGCCTCGTTCGTCGAGGACCTGGGCGCCGACTCGCTCGACACCGTCGAGCTCGTGATGGCGTTCGAGGAGCAGTTCGGCATCGAAATCCCTGACGAGGAGGCGGAGAAGATCACGCGCGTCAAGGAAGCGATTCAGTACATCGAGTCGCACACCAAGAAGAAGTAAAACGCGCGCGCCGGGCATCGGCGACGGAGGCATAGTGAGCAGGCGAGTTGTGGTTACCGGCATCGGCCTGGTGTCGCCCTTGGGCATCGGGACCGAGGCCACCTGGCGCGGTCTGCTGGCGGGTCAGAGCGGAGCGGGGCCAATCACCAAGTTCGATGCGACCGCGTTCAGCACGCGGTTCGCCGCGGAAGTGAAGGGGTTCGATCCGCTGGCGTTCGTGGACAAGAAAGACGTCAAGAAGATGGACGTCTTCATCCAGTACGCAATCGCCGCCTCGCAGTTCGCCGTGGACGATGCGAAGCTGACCATCACGCCGGCGATGGCGCCGCGCGTGGGGGTGTTCATCGCCTCGGGTATCGGCGGGTTCACCACGATCGAGCGCGAGCACCGTGCGTTCCTCGAGGGTGGGCCGCGTCGCATCTCGCCGTTCTTCATCCCGGCGGCCATCATCAACCTGGCCTCGGGACAGGTGTCGATCCGCTTCGGCGCCAAGGGCCCGAACTCGGCGACGTGCACCGCGTGCACGGCGTCGGCGCACGCCATCGGCGACGCCTTCGAGATCATCAAGCGCGGCGCCGCCGACGCGATGATCGCCGGCGGCTCCGAGGCCGCGGTGTGCGCGATGGGCGTGGGCGGCTTCGCCGCCATGCGCGCGTTGTCGCAGCGCAACGACGACCCGCAGCGCGCCAGCCGTCCGTTCGACAAGGATCGCGACGGCTTCGTGCTCGGCGAGGGCAGCGGCGTCGTCATCCTCGAAGAGCTCGAGTTCGCGAAGGCGCGCGGCGTGCCGATCTACGCCGAGATGGTCGGCTACGGCATGTCCGCGGACGCGTTCCACATGACCGGCCAGCCCGAGGACGGCGACGGCGCCTATCGCGTGATGCAGGCGGCGCTCGAGTCGGCCGGGGTCGAGCCGGGCGTCGTCGACTACATCAACGCCCACGGCACCTCCACGCCCATCAACGATCCGACCGAAACCTTGGCGGTCCGCCGGGTCTTCGGCGAGCACGCCAACAAACTGGCGATGTCGTCCAGCAAGTCGATGACCGGGCACCTGCTCGGCGCGGCGGGCGGGCTCGAGGCCGGCATCACGGCGCTGGCCGTGCGGAACCAGATGCTGCCGCCGACCATCAATCTCGACGCCCCCGGCGAAGGTTGCGACCTCGACTACGTGCCGCACCAGCCGCGGGCGGCCGCCGTGCGCTACGCGCTCTCCAACTCATTTGGATTCGGCGGCACGAACGGCTCCCTCCTGTTCAAGAAATACGAAGAGTCATGAAGATTGCGATCTGCATCAAACAGGTGCCCACTCGCGAGTGGCAGCCCCGTCTGAACGACGCCAGGACGTGGATTCGCGAGCAGGACGCCAGCTACGAGATGAACGAGCCCGACGCCTACGCCCTCGAAGAGGGCCTGCGTCTGCGTGAGAAGCACGGTGGCGAGGTGGTGGTCTGCTCGGCGGGCCCGACGCGTGTCCAGCAGGTGATCCGCGAGGCGCTGGCCCGCGGCGCCGACCGCGCCCTGCACGTCGAAGACGATGCGCTGGGCGCCGCCGATGCGTTCACGGCGGCCGCGGCGCTGGTGCCGGCGATGCAGGAGGAGCGGTTCGACCTGATCCTCACCGGTCTGCAGTCCGATGACCAGGGCCACGCGCAGTTCGGGCCGGTGCTCGCCGAGAAGCTGGGCGTGCCGCACTCGACGATCATCATGGAAGTGCTCGTGGACGCGCCGGCCGATGGCGGTGCCGCGACCGGCATCAAGGTGAAGCGCGAGCTCGAAGGCGGCTGGTTCCAGCACATCGCGCTGCCGCTGCCGGCGTTGCTGACCATCCAGAGCGGCATCAATCAGCTCCGCTATGCCACGCTGAAGGGCATCATGGCGGCGAAGAAAAAAGAGATCAAGAAGGTGGCGCCGCCGGCCGGCCTGTCGTCGCGCCTGAAGGTGGTGGCGCTCTATGCGCCGCAGAAATCGAAGCAGACGGTGATGATCGGCGGCTCGTCCGCCGAGGCGGCCGCCGAGCTCGTGCGTCGGTTGCGCGAGGAGGCGCGGGTCCTGTGATTCTAGTCATTGCGGAACAGAAGGACGGCAAGCTCAATCGCGCGAGCTGGGAGGCCGTAGCGGCCGCGCAGCAGCTCTCCGGGGGCAAGCTGCCGGTGAAGATTGCGGTGTTCGGACAGTCGGTCGCCGGTGTTGGCGGTGAGTTGGCGGCGGCGGCAGTAGCGGAAGTCATCACCGTCGAGCACGAGCAGCTCGGTCTCTACACGCCGGATGCATTCGTCCACGTGGCCGCGGCGCTCGTGGCACAGCAGTCACCGCAGTTCGTGGTGCTGGCACACACCTATCAGACGCGCGACTTCGCGCCGACGCTGGCCGCGCGCCTCGATCGCGCGCTCGTCACCGACGTCATCGCGTTGCGCGAGTCCAATGGGCAGCCGGCGTTCGCGCGCCCGATGTTCCAGGGCAAGCTGGTCGCCGACGTGGTCCTGGACGGACCGGCGCCGCATCTCGTCTCCGTGCAGATCGGCGCCTTCCGCGCCGATGCCGTGCAGAAGGGGAGCGCCGCCGCTCCGATCGTCTCCGCCGCCATCGCCATCGAGGCGAGCGTCGTCCGCCAGAAGGCCGACGCGCCGTTTCAGGAAGCCAAGCAGGCGGTGGATCTCTCGCAGGCCGAGCGGATCGTCGCCGTGGGCCGCGGCATCAAGTCACAGGAGAACATCGCGGTAGCGGAGCAGCTGGCACAGGCGTTTGGCGCCGAGCTGGCGGCGTCGCGTCCCATCTGCGACAACGGCTGGCTGCCGATGGAGCGCCAGATCGGCAGCTCCGGCCAGACGGTGGCGCCGAAGCTGTACGTCGCCGTCGGTATCTCCGGGGCGATTCAGCACCTGGTCGGCATGAAGGGCGCGCGCACCATCGTCGCCATCAACAAGGACGCCGAGGCGCCGATTTTCGAGATTGCGGACTACGGCATCACCGCCGACCTGTTCGAGGTGGCGCCGGCGCTGATCGCGGAGTTGAAGAAGTAATCCTGGTCCTGGGTCTTGAGTCTTGGGTCTTGAGGATCGCCGAGCCCCAGGCCCCAGGTTCCACTGACCTCAGGACCCTTATGAGCCGCGAAACCCTCGAAGTCGACATCCTGATCGTGGGCGGCGGGCCCGGCGGCCTTTCTGCGGCGCTGCGCTTGGCGCAACTGCAGAAGCAGAAGGGCGGTGAGCCGCTCTCCATCGCGGTCATCGAGAAGGCTCGCGAGGCTGGAGCGCATCAGCTGTCGGGCGCGCTGCTCGATCCGTCTACGCTGCGGGAGCTGATCCCGGACTTCCAGGCCAAGGGCGCTCCGCTCGCCTGCGAGGTGCAGCAGGACAACATCTACTACCTCACCCCGAAGAAGAAGCTGCGGCTGCCGATCACGCCGCCGCCGTTCCAGAACCACGGCAACTACATCATCTCGCTGAACCAGTTCGCGAAATGGCTGGCGGCGCAGGTCGAAGCCGAAGGCATCGATCTGTTCTGGGGCTTTGCCGGCCAGTCGGTGCTGTTCGATGGCCACCGCGTGACGGGCGTCCGCACCGGCGATCGCGGCGTCGGCCGCGACGGGCAGCCGCGCGGAATGTTCGAGCCGGGCGCCGACATCCAGGCCAAGGTCACGATCTTCGCGGACGGCGTGCGCGGCCACCTCACCAAGGAGCTGATCCGCGTCCTGCAGCTTGGCGAGCACAGCCAGCCGGCGCAGTTCGCGATTGGCGTCAAGGAGCTCTGGGAAATCCCCAAGGATCGCCTGGCACCGGGCACCGTGATCCACACGCTTGGCTACCCGCTGCGCCAGGAGGAGTTCGGCGGCAGCTGGCTCTATGCCATGCCCGACGGGCAGGTCTCCATCGGCTTCGTCGTCGGGTTGGACTACAAGGACCCGCTGCTGGATCCGTACTCGGCCTTCCAGCGCTTCAAGCTGCACCCCTACATCTCGAGCATCCTCGAGGGCGGGCAGGTGTTGAAGTACGGCGCGAAAGCCCTGCCGGAGGGCGGCTGGAACACGCAGCCCCGCCTGTTCATGGACGGTGGCCTCATCGTCGGCGACGCCGCCAACTTCGTGAACTCGATGCGGCTCAAGGGCATCCATCTGGCGATGAAGAGCGGCATGCTGGCGGCCGAGGCCGCATTCGACGCGGTCCGCGCGAACGACACCTCGTCGGCCCGGCTGCATCGCTACAAGACGATGGTGGACGAGAGCGCGATCCGGACGGAGCTCTATCCGGTGCGCAATGTCCACCAGGCGTTCAGCGGCGGCCTCTATGCCGGCAGCGCGTTCGCCGGCCTCGCCATGATGACCAACGGCCGCTTGAGCGGGGACCTCGAAGGTCATGCCGGCCACACCCGGATGAAGACGCTGGACCACTACTACGGGATGGCCAAGCGCGACATCATCAACGGTTCGAACGCCGTGGCGCCCGACCGCAAGATCACCTTCGACAAGGTGACCAGCGTGCACTTCTCGGGCACGCACCACGAAGAAGACCAGCCGGTTCACCTGCTGGTGCATACGGAGGTCTGCCACACGTTGTGCGGCGACGAGTACGGGCACCCGTGCGTGCGGTTCTGCCCGGCCAACGTCTACGAGATGGTGGACAACGGGCAGGGCGGCCGCCGGCTGCAGATCAACGCCTCGAACTGCGTGCACTGCAAGACGTGCGACATCATGGACCCCTACGGCGTGATCACCTGGGTCGCGCCTGAGGGCGGCGAAGGCCCTCAGTACCGACGGGATGTAGGGCTCAGCGCGCCGGGCGGGTGGCCGCGGCGGCCGCGTCTTCGGCGATCATCTGCAGCAGGTACTGCCCGTACTGGCTGGACTTCATGCTGCTCGCGTTCCGGACCACGTCGTCGGCCGTGATGTAGCCCATGCGGTAGGCCACTTCCTCGGGACACGCCACCTTCAGTCCCTGTCGCTCCTCGATCGCCTGGATGAACGTGGAGGCCTGCAGCAGCGCGTCGTGCGCGCCGGTGTCGAGCCAGGCGATGCCGCGGCCGAGCGTCTCGACGTGCAGTTGCTTGCGCTTGAGATACTCGCGATTGACGTCGGTGATCTCGAGCTCGCCCCGCGGTGACGGCTTCAGCTCGGCGGCGATGTCCAGCACGGCGTTGTCGTAGAAGTAGAGGCCGGTGACGGCGTACGACGACTTGGGGTGGGTGGGTTTTTCCTCGAGCGACAGGGCGCGTCCCTCGGCGTCGAACTCGACCACGCCGTAGCGCTCCGGATCCTTCACCCGATAGGCGAACACCGTGGCGCCCTGCTCGCGGGCGGCCGCCTGGCGCACGTAGTCGGGCAGGCCGTGCCCGTAGAAGATGTTGTCGCCGAGCGCCAGCGCCACGGCATCCCGGCCGACGAACTCGCGGCCGATGATGAAGGCCTGCGCGAGGCCACCCGGGTGGGGCTGCGCGGCGTAGGACAGCGACAGGCCGAACTGGCTGCCGTCTCCGAGCACGCGCTGGAAACTGGACTGATCGTGCGGTGTCGTGATGATCAGGATCTCCCGGAGCCCCGCCAGCATCAGGGTCGTCAACGGGTAGTAGATCATCGGCTTGTCGTAGACCGGCATCAGCTGCTTGCTGACGGCCAGGGTCAACGGGTGCAGTCGCGTCCCCGCGCCGCCTGCCAGGATGATGCCTTTCATGGTGCTCATGCGTGCAGACGATCTTAGCCGAATCTCGCGGTCGGGGGACCGCGGGCTGTGTTGTAATTCCAGTCAGTGGACAGGCATGCGCAGCCCGAGACGCCCCCGGTCGGCGGGGCCGAATGGGAAGGGTCGTGGACGAAGCGTATGCAGGTGGCGGCCATCGGCGCGCTGGCCACGCCGCTGTTGCGGCTGCTCGCGTCCACGTGGCGGTGGCGGGTGGAAGGCGGGGACCGGTGTCGTGGGGCCGAGCAGGCGGGGCGCCATGCCATCATTGCCTTCTGGCACGGTCGGATCGTGCATGGGTTGTTCCATTTCCGAGGCCGCGGCATCGTCGTCATCGTCAGCGAGAACTTCGATGGCGAGTGGATTGCGCGGATCATCCGTCGCCTGGGCTACGGCACCGTCCGTGGATCGTCGTCGCGAGGGGCCCGGAAGGCGCTGCGGCAGATGATGAGGGAATCGAAAGCCCATTCCACGGCGTTCACCGTGGACGGCCCGCGAGGCCCGGCACGAAGCGCTCAGCCTGGCGCGGTCTGGCTGTCGAAGGCCACCGGCAACCCGGTGGTAATGTTCCATGCCGAAGCGGCGAATCATTGGACGATGCGCAGCTGGGACCGCACCCAGATCCCGAAGCCGTTCACTACAGTGGCGCTGGTCATCGGCGAACCCTTCGTCGTCCCTCGCGACGCCGACGAGCCTGAGCTCGAGCGCTACCGCCTCCGACTCGAAGCAGGAACTGGTGGCGTGCGAATCGCGCTGCCACGACCTGCTTCGCGACACTGGAAGATCACCAGGAAGCTCACCAGATAGATCTCCAGATCCCAAGATCTAAAGCTCAGATCACCACTTCACCACCTCACAAGATCACCAGATGCTGACTGTTATCTCCTCCCCTCGGTTTGCCGATCACCTGACCCCTCCCGGTCATCCGGAACGCCCCGAGCGCGCCGAAGCCATGGCCGCCGTCGTTGAGCGATTCAGGCAGGCAGGTGGCCGCGTCGTCGAGCCACGGCCCGCGACCGATGACGACCTGCTGCGAGTGCACACGCCGCGGCATCTGCAGGCGATGATTGCGACGCGAGGTCAGGCGGTGATGCTGGACCCCGATACGTTCACGTCGCCCGATTCGGAGGACGTTGCGCGGCTGGCGGCGGGTGCCGTGCTCACCGGCGTTGACACTGTGCTCGATGGTCCTCCGGGCTCGCGCGCGCTGGTCGTGGTCCGGCCTCCCGGTCATCACGCCGAGCCGGACACCGCGATGGGCTTCTGCCTCTACAACAGCATCGCGGTCGGAGCGGCCTACGCGCGTTCACGAGGGCTGTCGCGCGTGGCGATCGTGGACTACGACGTGCACCACGGTAATGGCACGCAGGCGGCCTTCTACGAGGACCCCTCGGTGCTGTTCATCTCCTCACACCAGTTCCCGTACTACCCGGGCACCGGTGCCGCCAGCGAAACCGGGCGGGGCGCTGGTCTTGGCTTCACCCTGAACCTGCCGTTGGAGCTCGGCGCGCTCGACCGCGACGTGCTGCCGCGCTACGAGCGGGAGGCCCTGCCGAGGCTGGAAGCGTTCGGACCCCAGTTGCTGATGATCTCGGCCGGCTTCGACGCCCATGAACGCGACCCGCTGGCGGGCTGCCGGATGTCCACCGAGGGGTTCCGGGCCCTGACGAAGATGCTGGTGAGTGCCGCCGACCGTTTGTGCCAGGGCCGCGTGGTCCTCGTGACCGAGGGCGGCTACGACCTGACCGCCGTCCGCGAATGCCTGCAGGCCGTCATCGACGTCACTGGCTTGGACTATCCTTAAAGGATCATTTTCCCCGAGAGAGCACACGTGTCCGACTACCATCCGCAAGACCTCGATCGCAAGTGGCAGGCCCATTGGGCCGAGACCGAGGCGTTCGAGGTCACCGAAGATCGCAGCAAGCCGAAGTACTACTGTCTCGAGATGTTCGCGTATCCGTCCGGGCACGCGCACGTCGGCCACGTCCGCAACTACATCATCGGCGATGTGGTCGCGCGGCTGAAGCGGCTGCAGGGTTTCAACGTGCTGCACCCGTTCGGGTGGGACGCCTTCGGCCTTCCGGCGGAGAACGCGGCGATCAAGAGCGGCATCCACCCCGAAGAATCGACCCTCGGCAACATCGCCCACATGAAGGGGCAGCTGCAGCGTCTGGGCATCAGCTACGCGTGGGGACGCGAGCTGGCCACCTGCATGCCGGACTACTACCGCTG
The DNA here is from genome assembly GCA_963723005.1 of uncultured Acidobacteriota bacterium. Classification (GTDB taxonomy): domain Bacteria; phylum Acidobacteriota; class Vicinamibacteria; order Vicinamibacterales; family UBA2999; genus VFZN01. The sequence continues at coordinate 287,796 of CAVRPA010000005.1, forward strand.
GAATCAGTGGTTGTTCACGCGGATGTTCGAGCGCGGCCTGGCCTATCGCCGCCGCTCCACCGTGAACTGGTGCCCGGTGGACAACACCGTCCTCGCCAACGAGCAGGTGGTGGACGGCGCGTGCTGGCGTTGCGGCACCATCGTCGAACAGAAGGACCTGGAGCAGTGGTTCTTCCGCATCACTGCCTACGCCGACGACCTGCTCGGCAGCGCCGAAGGGCTGTCGCAGTGGCCCGAAAAAGTGCTGACGATGCAGCGCAACTGGATCGGGCGGTCGGAAGGCGCGCGGGTCTCGTACGCGCTGGCGGACCTGCCCGGCAGCATCGACGTCTTCACGACGCGCATCGACACGATCTACGGCGCGACGTTCGTGATGCTTGGGCCCGAGCATCCGTTGACCCAGCAGTTCGCGGACCTGTCGCCCGATCCCACCAGCTTCCGCGAGCAGGTGGCCAGGTTCCGCGGGCAGGATCGATCCGCCCGGATCAGCGGGGAAGCCGAGAAGGAAGGTTTCTTCACCGGGCAGTTCGCCATCAACCCGTTCACCAACGAGCGCGTGCCGGTGTGGGTCGCCAACTTCGTGCTGGGTGAGTACGGCACCGGCGCGGTCATGGCGGTGCCCTTTGGCGACGAGCGCGACTTCGAGTTCGCTCGCAAGTACAACCTGCCGATTCGGGCGGTGATCCGGCCGGCCGACGGACCGACGCCGGACGTGGAGGCCATGTCCGAGGCGCTGCCCGACGAGGGCGTGCTCGTCAATTCCGGTGCGTACAACGGCCTGACCTCGGAGGAGGCACGACGACGGCTCACGGCGGAAGCCGAAGCGCGCGGCATCGGCGAAGGCACGGTGCAGTTCCGCCTGAAGGACTGGGGCATCTCGCGGCAGCGCTACTGGGGCACGCCGATCCCGATGATCCATTGCCCGCAGTGCGGCGTGGTGCCGGTGCCGGACGATCAGCTGCCCGTGGTGCTGCCGAAGGTGGCGCAGTTCACCGGCCGCGGCGATTCGCCGCTGGCCAGCATTCCCGAGTTCGTCAACGTCACCTGTCCCACCTGTGGCGGCGCGGCTCGTCGTGAAACCGACACGATGGACACGTTCGTCGATTCGTCGTGGTACTTCTACCGCTTCGCCGACGCGCACAACGATCGTCTGCCGTTCGATTCGGCCAAGGTCGAGTACCTGGTGCCCGGTCGATTTCTACAGCGGCGGTATCGAACACGCGATTCTTCACTTGATCTACTCGCGCTTCTTCGCGCGGGTGTTCCGCGATCTCGGCATGATCAGCCACAGCGAGCCCTTCACCCACCTGCTGACCCAGGGGATGGTGCTGAAGGACGGCGCGGTGATGTCGAAGTCCAAGGGCAATGTCGTCGATCCGGACTCGATGCTCGAGAAGGTGGGCGCCGACGCGCTGCGCCTCTACGTGATGTTCGTGGCCCCGCCCGAGAAGGAAGTGGAGTGGTCGGACTCCGGCCTGGATGGCAGCTTCCGCTGGCTGGCGCGCGTGTGGCGGCTCGCCGAACAGTGGAGGTCGGAGACGGCCCCGGCAGACGGCAGCCGGCAGCCGGCAGACGCAGGAAAGATCGATCACGGCGCGCTGTCGGCCGACGAGCGAGCGATCCGGCGCAAGACGCACGAGACCATCCGGCGCGTCACCCAGGACATCGACGTCCGCAAGCAGATGAACACCGCGGTGTCGGCGATGATGGAGCTGGTCAACGACCTCTACGCCTACACCGACAAGGGGCAGCGCACGGCCCAGGCGGGTCTTGTGGCCCGCGAGGCGATCGAGGCGCTGGTCCTGATGGTCTCGCCGTTTGCGCCCCACACGGCCGAGGAATTGTGGGCGCGCTATGGGCACGAAGGCGGTCTGGCGCTGGCGTCGTGGCCCGTGTACGATCCAGAAGTCGCCCGCGCCGAGGAGATAGTCATCCCGGTGCAGGTGAACGGCAAGCTGCGCGGCCGCATCACGGTGTCGCCCGAAGCGGCCGATAGCGAGCTCGAAGCTGCCGCTCTGGCGGAGCCGGGCGTGCAGGCCCACGTGCAGGGCAAGAGCGTGAAGAAGGTGGTCGTCGCCAAGGGACGGCTGGTTTCGATTGTGGTGGCGTGATCGCCGAGCGCAGGTTGATGGCTCGGCAGGTTCAAGCGAAGTGAGGGGTTGATGACGACACTCACCCGGCGGCAGATGCTGGCGCTGCTGCCCGCGGTTGGCGCCGCGGGTTGCGGTTACACCCTGGCGGGGCGCGGCTCGTTCCTGCCGGACTACATCCGCATCATCGGAGTCCCGGCGTTCGGCAACACCACGCCGTACCAGACGGTGGAGCAGATCTTCACCGACAAGGTGCGCGTCGAGTTCCAGAGCCGCGGCCAGTACACGGCCGTGCCCACCGAATCCGGCGCGGACGGCATCGTCCGCGGCACGATCTCCGGCATCTCGGCGGTGCCGGTCGCCTTCACCGACGCGCAGCTCGCGCGACGCTACCGCTTCACCGTGGTCGTCGGCGTGTCGTTCGAGGACGTGCGAGAAAAGAAGAAGCTGTGGGAGAACCCGGCGCTGAATTTCTCCGACGAATACGAGCTGGCCAGCGCCACCAGCATCGCCGGCGGCGCCGACGTGTTTCTTGGCCAGGAGCGCGCCGCCGTGGATCGCATGTCCACCGACTTCGCCCGCACCGTCGTCAGCGCCATCCTGGAGGCCTTCTAACCCCTCTGCTCACTCGAGTGGTCATGCCCACAGCTCGCAGATCCGCTCGCCACCGGCACAACTCACGAGAGTTCGGGCTGATGGCACACTCAACACAGGTGAACTGAGGGGTCAGGTATTCGATGAAGCCTGCTGAAGTCCGCGCCCAGATCAACGCCGGCAAGACCGGTCCGCTCTACCTGCTGGAAGGCGACGACCTCCAGTCGCGCCACGATCTCGCGCTGGAGTTCGCCTCGATGGTGGACGAGGGCCTCCAGGCCTTCAACGTCGAGAGCTTCTACGCCAACGAGGCGACCACCGCCGGCGCCCGTGACGCGATGATCGGCTCGATCCTGTCCACGTCGCGCACCCTGCCGATGATGGTGCCGCGCCGGGTTGTCGTCCTCCACGAGGCTGAGCGGCTGCTCTCACCCAAACGTTCGAAGGAAGACGACGAAGCCGCGCCGCCGCCTCTCGACGCCGTCAGCGGCAGGAAGAAGCGCGCGCCCGCGCCGATTTCTCCGCTGGAAGAGCTCGAAGCCTACATCGAGAAGCCCGAGCCGATGACCACTCTGGTGTTCGTCGCCGGCCCGCTCGACGCCAATCGCCGCCTCGTCAAACTGCTGCGGAAGCACGCGACGCTGGTCGATTGCGGTTCGCTCGAAAGCCCGCAGGAAGCGGGCAGCTGGATCAAGAAGCGCCTCGAGAAGGACGAGCTGACGATCGACGCCAGGGCCATCGCGCTGCTGCTCGAAGCGACGGGCCTCAGCCTGGGGCGGATTCGCGCCGAAGTGGAAAAGCTGGTGCTCTACGCCGCAGGGGAGTCGGCGGTCACCGAGCGCCACATCCGCGACCTGGTGATGCCGCAGTCGGAGCCCGGCCTGGATTTCGCGTTGGGCAAGGCGATCTGGAACAGCAACGCGGCCGCCGCCCTGGCCGAGGTCGCGGCGCAGTTCGACGCCGGCGCGCCCCCAGTGATGGTGCTGGGGCAGATACGCGCCGCCGCAGGCCGGTTACGGCCCGACGCGCGTGCGAAGAATGGATTGGATCTGGTCCTCCGCACCGACCTCGCGTTGAAGTCGTCGGGCGGACATCCCAAGTTCCTGCTCGAACGACTCGTCGTCGAGCTGTGCGGTCGCTAGCGGCCGACGGGTAGCCCCGCCGGCCCGGGCAGGCGCTTACGCTGACTTGGCGACGCGGGCGACGAGGCGGGACTTGTAGCGGGCCGCGGTGTTGCGGTGGATGATGCCCTTGGCGGCCATCTTGTCCACGAGCGACTGCACACCCTTCAACTGGGCCTTCGCGCCCTCGAGATCCTCGGCATCGAGCGCCTTACGGATGGCCTTCAGGCCGGTGCGGAGCGTCGAGCGCTGGGCCCGGTTGTGCTCGTTCCGCTTGATGTTCTGCCGGTTGGCCTTGACGGCCGACTTCGTTCGCTTTGCCACGTGTCTAGAACCTCGGAATTAGTTGGTGAAAAACACTCTAGGGTAACACGAGCCCAGCGGGACGACCAAATCCGGGCGGGCGCTTCGCGCCCGTAGGGGGCGAGGCGGGTCCTTTGCGGGGCCTCGTGGGCACGGCTTCGCCGCGAGGGAAATCGAGGCAGACGCCTTACCGTCGGAAGAGCGCGGCCCTTGCGGGGGCTGGTTACCGGCGGCCGACGGGCTCAGCCGTGACGCCCTTGGGCGGCTTGTTCGAATAGCGGACGATGGCCCGGCCGTCGACGGTGTCGATCCACTTGTAGATGGTGTGGTCGGGCGGGGCAGCGGACACCTGGCCTGAGGCGCCGGTGACCCTCTTCACGTAGTCCTGGGTCTCGCGGTAGGGCGGGACGGCGTTGTATTTGGCCACGCTGCCAGGGCCCGCGTTATAGGCCGCCAGGGCCAGCTCGACATTGCTGTCGTAGCGATCCAGCAGCTGGCGCAGGTAGGCCACCCCGCCGCGGATGTTCTCGCCGGGATGAAACGGATTGATCACGCCCAGTTCGCGAGCCGTGGCGGGCATCAGCTGCATCAGGCCCATCGCCCCCTTGGGCGACACCGCCTTCGAGTTGAACCCGGACTCCACCTGGATGACGGCCCGGACCAGTTCTGGCGGCACGCCCTGGGCGCTGGAGTGCTCCTCGATCGCTTCGTCGAACTCCGCGCCCCGCATGGACGCCCGCAGCGGCTGGGTGGCGCGAACCGCCTTGGCTTGGTAGGTGACCATCTCGCCCGAGTCCTCGCGCGGACGATCGGACATGACCAGGGAACCCTGGGCGTCACGCCACGAGTAGATCTGGGCGGACGCCGGGGCCGCACTGGCAGCCAGCAAGACGACGAGGGCGAACAGGTATCTCACGGAGTTGGGGTCGGCCAATTCTATCGGCCCGCCGTCACGCCCCCAGCAGTCGTTGCACGACTTCTGGTGCGGCGGCGAGCATCGCATCCACCTGTGCAGGATCTTTGCCACCGGCTTCCGCGAAATCTGGCCGTCCTCCGCCCCCTCCGCCGACGATTGGCGCGAGTTCCTTCACGAGCTGTCCCGCTTTGAGACGCCCACTTACATTTCCCGTCACGCTCGCCACCATCGCCACCTTGCCGTCGGCGGTGGGTCCGGCGAGGAAAACAACCCCTGAAGTGAGCGTGGACTTGATCTGATCGGCGATCGAGCGGAGCAGGTCCTTGCTGGCATCGTCCACGCGGCGGCAGACGAGCGTGACGTCGCCGATGGTGATGCGCTGCGCCTCGCCGCCGGAGTCGCCGGCCGCGGCCTTGGCCAGCTTCCGGTCGCGATCCTTGACGGCCTTCTCCAGCGTCTGCAGCCGCGCCTCGAGCCGGGCGACCACATCGTCGGTTCCCGCGTTGAGGAACGACCGGACGCGTTCGAACTCGTGCAGCCGCGGCCGGGCGTAGTCGAGCGCCCCCAGCCCGGTGACCGCCTCGATGCGGCGCACACCCGCCGCGACGCCGGCCTCCTCGGTGATGAGCAACTGCCCGATGTCGCCGGTGGCGCGCACGTGCGTGCCGCCACAGAGCTCCGTGCTGAAGTGCCCGTCGCCGATGGACACCACGCGCACCTTGTCGCCGTACTTCTCGCCGAAGAGCGCCATCGCGCCCGCGGCAATGGCTTCCTGGGTATCGCGGACCGCGGTGGTCACCGTCTCGTTCTTCAGGATCGCCTGATTGACGATGTCCTCGATGCGGCGGAGGTCGTCAGCGGAGACCGCGCTGAAGTGGACGAAGTCGAAGCGCAGGCGATCCGGCGCCACCAGCGAGCCCGCCTGCTTCACGTGCGGGCCGAGCACCTGACGGAGCGCCGAGTGGAGCAGGTGCGTGCCGGTGTGGTTGCGGCGCGTCGCATCGCGCAGGGTGACGTCCACTTCGGCGGTGACGAGATCGCCGATGCGAATGGCGCTCGCCGCCTGCTCGACACGGTGCGCGCGCGGCAGCCCCGCGCCGAGACGGACCACGCCGCTCACTCGCGAACGGCCTGCTGCGGTCTCGATCCATCCCTGGTCCGACACCTGACCGCCGGCCTCGACGTAGAACGGCGTGCGCGCCAGCACCGCCCAGCCGCTCTGGCCAGCCGCCAGAGTGTCAACCTGCTGCTTGGCATCGTCGAACAGGGCGACCACGGGCACACCCTGAAGTCGCGTCTCGGTATAACCCTCGAACACGTCGCCGGTCGTGCCGAGCGTGGCGCGTCCGCCGTCGGCGCCGAACGTGAAGTCCTCGCCCTTGCGGCCGTCGAAGCTGCTCTTGGCCCGCGCCTTCTCGCGCTGGCCTTCCATCTCGCGAGCGAAGCCTTCGGCATCGAACTGCAGGCCCTGGTTGGAAGCCAGATCCTCGATGAAATCGCGCGGCAGCCCGTAGGTGTCGTACAGCTTGAACGCTTCGTCGCCCGGCAGCACTCGCGAGCCCTTCGCCGCGCGCTCGAGCGCCTCCTCGAGGCGGGGCAGTCCGCCGGTGAGCACGGCATCGAACCGTTCCTCCTCGGAGCGCACCACCTGCACCACGGCGTCGCGCCCGGCCTTCAGTTCAGGGTAGGCATCGCCCATCTCGCGGACGAGCACGTCAACCAGCGAGAACAGGAACGGCTCGTGCAACCCGAGCTTCCGCCCGTGGCGCATCGCCCGGCGCATGATCTTGCGCAGCACGTAGCCGCGCCACTCGTTCGAGGGCACCACGCCGTCGGCAATCAGGAACGTCATCGCGCGCAGGTGGTCGGCGACCACACGCATCGAGACGTCGGCCGGCTCCATCGTCCCTCCGTAGGGACGACCGGCAAGGGCAGCGGTTGCGTTCAGGATCGGCGTGAACAGCGGCGTGTCGTAGTTCGACAGCACGCCCAGCATGACGGCGGAGATGCGCTCCAGCCCCATGCCGGTGTCGATGGACGGCGCCGGCAGGGGATTGAGCGTGCCCTTCGCGTCGCGCTCGAACTCCATGAACACGTTGTTCCAGATCTCGACGAAGCGCTCGCTGCCGCCTTCGACATCGGCGATGAACTGGCCGGTGCCCGGCACCTCGGGTCCGCGGTCGTAGTAGATCTCCGAGCAGCGCCCGCACGGGCCGGTGTCGCCCATCGCCCAGAAGTTGTCGGCCATGCCCAGCTCGCCGACGTGGTCGGCCGGGAGGAACTGGCGCCACCGGTCATACGCTTCGTCGTCGCGGGGGATGCCGGCTTCGCCCTTGAACACCGTCGCGTACAGGCGCGACGGATCCAGCCCCCACTCCTTCGTCAGGAGGTTCCACGCCAGCTCGATGGCGTCCTGCTTGAAGTAGTCGCCGAACGAGAAATTGCCCAGCATCTCGAACAGGGTGTGGTGCCGGTTCGAGGGGCCGACGTTGTCGAGGTCGTTGTGCTTTCCGCTGACGCGCATGCACTTCTGCGACGTGGTCGCGCGCAGGTAGTCGCGCTTCTCCCGCCCCAGGAACACGTCCTTGAACTGGTTCATCCCGGCGTTGGTGAAGAGGAGCGTCGGGTCGTCTCCGGGCACGAGCGGCGAGCTCGCGACGATGCGGTGACCGTGGCGTTCGAAATACTTCAGGAAGGAGGCGCGGATGTCGTTCGGATGCACCTCCGTATTTTAGTCGGAGGCGGGCCTACTTCCTGACCTTCCGCAGCACGGCGCCGAACGAGAAGCCCTGGCCGACCAGTCCGCGCACCAGGCGGGCGCGGGCCTTGTCGTCGAGTTCCGCCAGCTCCCGGCCCTTCAGCCGCCGCTCGTAGGCGGCGTCCAGGAGGGCCAATTCGTCCACGTCCTCGAAGGCCTCGGTCACGGCCTTCTGAACGACATCGTCGGCCAGCCCCATGGACTGGAGGCGCTGCCGAACCCTGGCCGGTCCGCGGTGCCGGATCCCGGCTTCGAGTCGCGCCGCGGCGCGCGCCACCCGGCCGTCGTCGAGCGTGCGATCCCGCTTGAGGCGTTCCAGGGCGTTGGTGATGGCGTCGGCATCGCAGCCGCGGCGGGCGAGCCTGGTGCGGATCTGGGCCTCCGAGAGCTCCCGCTGGCCGAGCATGACGAGCGCGGCCGTGTAGGCGTCTGGGCGGCTCGCTATTTTGAGAAGCGCGTGATCTCGGGCGTCGCACTGGGGGGCCGCCGCCGGCTTTGAGAACAGCGTCCCGGCCATCTGGTCCCGGGCCTGGTCCGAGGTGGTGGAGATGCCCTGGACTCGCAGCTTGAATTCGTCGACGTTCGAGGCCCAGCGGAGCGCCTCGTCGTAGGTGATGATGTCCTGCGAGTACAGGTTGAAGATCGACTGATCGAACGTCTGCATCCCGTACTGCGAGGTGCCCTGGGCGATGGCCCCCTGGATCAGGTGCGTCTTTTCCTTGTCGATGATGCAGTCCTTGATGAACGGCGTGGCGACCAGCACCTCGAGCGCCGGCGCCCGGCCGTTGCCGTCGGCGCGAGGAATCAGGCGCATCGCCACCGCGGCCTTCAGCACCACCGCCAGCTGCAGGCGGACCTGTTTCTGCTGGTGCGGCGGGAACACCGAGATGATGCGGTTGATGGTTTCCGTGGCGTCCAGGGTGTGCAACGTCGAGAACACCAGGTGGCCGGTTTCGGCGGCGTGCAGCGCCGTCTCGATGGTTTCCATGTCGCGCATTTCGCCGACCAGCACCACGTCCGGGTCCTGGCGGAGCGCGCTGCGCAGGGCGTAGGCAAACGACCGCGTGTCCACGCCGATTTCGCGCTGGGTGATGATCGCTTCGTTGTCCTTGTGCAGGTACTCGATCGGGTCTTCGATGGTGATGACGTGGGACGACCGGGTGTTGTTGATGTGGTCGATCATGCCGGCCAGCGTCGTGCTCTTGCCCGAGCCGGTGGTCCCGGTGACCAGGACCAGGCCGCGCTCTTCCTCGGCGATGCGCTTGAGGACCGGCGGCAGCCCCAGTTCGTCGATGCTCTTGACCTTGAACGGGATGACGCGGAGGACCATGCCGATGGTGCCGCGCTGCTGGAACACGTTGCAACGAAAGCGCCCCAGGCCCGGCACGCTGTAGGCGAGGTCGATTTCCTGCGCGTCCTTGAAGCGCTGGCGCTGGGTGGCCGACATGATGGACGCCGCCATCTCCACGAGGTCCTCGTGGTCCAGCCGCTTCTCCTCAGTGACGCGCGTCAGCCGCCCGTGCACGCGCACCATGGGATAGCTGCCAACCTTCAGGTGCAGGTCGGAGGCGCCTTTGTCGACGGCAACTTTCAGCAGGTCGTTGACATGCATGGCTGAGGCTCATCATGAAGGAGAAGCCGGACGCGCGCAAGGGAGCAGGATTGCACTCCGGCCCCTGCCGGCGGCTACCGGGCCGCGAGCGCTTTGACCGGCGTCAGCCAGCGGTGGGTGTCCGGCACGTCGCCGTTGATGATGCCGAAGAACTGCTTCTGCAGCGCCGCGGTGACCGGCCCGCGCTCGCCGTCGCCCACCGGGATGCGGTCAATCGACTTGATCGGCGTGATTTCGACCGCCGTGCCGCAGAAGAACGCCTCGTCGGCCATGTAGAGGAACTCGCGCGGCATCGCCGCCTCGCGGATCTCGTAGCCCAGATCGCGCGCCATCACCATCACGCTGTCGCGGGTGATGCCCTGGAGGATCGACGAGGTGACCGACGGGGTGTAAATCACCTTGTCGCGCACGAGGAACAGGTTCTGGCCGCTGCCTTCGCTCACCAGGCCGTTCTCGTCGAGCGCGATCGCGTCACCGTAGCCGTCGATCATCGCCTGCATCTTGATCAGGCCGGAGTTGGCGTAGTTGCCGGTGGCCTTGGCCATCGCCGGCAGGGTGTTGGGGGCCAGGCGCGTCCACGAGCTGACCGCGACGTCGATGCCCTTGCTGAGGCCTTCGGCGCCGTACATCGCCGCCCACTCCCACACGATGATCGACACGTCCACCGGGCAGGGGCGCGGATCCAGCCCGAGCGTTTCGAGGCCGCGGTACACCAGCGGCCGGATGTAGCACGACTCGTAGCCGTTGACGCGGACAGTCTCCACGACCGCGGCGGAGAGCTCGTCGAACGACCACTGCGGCTCCATCCGGTAGACGCGGCAGGAGTCGTAGAGACGGCGCATGTGCTCGGGCAGGCGATAGACCGCGCTGCCGTTCCTGGTCTTGTAGGCGCGAATGCCTTCGAAAATGCCGGTGCCGTAATGAAGGGCGTGCGTGGCGACGTGCACCGTGGCGTCCTTCCACGCCACGAGCGATCCGTTCATCCACACCTGATCGTTGCCGGTGAATGCCATGGAGGAATTCTACTGGCGTTCCTGGCAGAACGGGCAGGCGTCGGCGCGGGCGGGCAGCGGCTTGCTGCAGTTCCAGCAGAACCGGGCCTGGGGCGCCTCGCGGGCCTTCAGGCGCGCGTGGATGTCCTGCATCTCGCCGGTGGTGCCGGCCGGGGCCGCGCCGGCGGGACGCCACGGGCGCCGCGCCATGGTCGCCGCGCGGGCCGACAGCACGGCGTCGAGCAGGTCGGTGGCGCGCGGATACCGGTCCGTCAGGTCCGGCGCCATCGCCTTCATGACGATGTCGGAGATCACCTTCGGTATCTTCGGGTTCTTCAGCTTCGGCGGGGTGGTCAGTTCCCCGCGCATCAGGCGCTCGAGATCCGACGGCGCCGGCGTCTGGTACGGCAGGTCGCCGGTCAGCATCTGATACATGGTGACGCCGAGCGAGTAGATGTCCGAGGCGAACACCGCCTTGCCCTGGAACTGTTCGGGCGCCATGTAGGGCGGGCTGCCAATCACGGTGGTGCCGTGCGCCGCGATCTCGAGGAACCGTGAGGTGCCGAAGTCGGCGACCTTGAGCATCCCCTGTTCGGTGACCAGCACGTTGCCGGGCCTCAGGTCGCGATGGATGATGCCCTGCTTCTGGGCATGGTCCACCGCGTTGCAGATCTGGCAGGTGTAGTCCAGGGCGCGCGTCAGATCCAGCGCGCCCTCGCGCTCGATGATCGCCTCGAGCGTCTCGCCCGGCACGTACTCCATCACGATGAAGAACACGTCGTCCTGCTTCTCGGCGGTCAGGACGGTGACGATGTTCGGATGGTTGAGGGAGGCGAGGAGGCGAGGTTCGCGCAGCAGCTCGCCGAAGTCCATGTTCTGGCGATGCGGAACTTTGATCGCGACTTTCTTGTCGATCCACGTGTCTTCCGCCAGATAGACAGCGCCGAACCCACCGCTCCCGAGTGTCGAGATGATGCGGTACTTTCCTATCGTCTGGCCGCGGAAGAACATTGACTGAAGTATACCGGCAGTCTGCCGAGGCGCGTGCGGACCATCCCGGCGTTGAGCACTACAATGCTCCGGTGCGGCCACGATTTCATCTCGCTGAACTCGATCAGCAATCGGGGCGCGGGGCCCTCGCTGACGACGAAGCGAGCCACCTGATCAGGGTGCTGCGACTGGGCGTGGGCGCCGAGATCGACGCGTTCGACGGGCGCGGCGGCATGTATCGCGCTTCAGTGGCAGCGCTCACGCGCGATGCGGTTACTTTGACGATCCTCGGGAGTGTCGCTCCTGCGCCGGAACCCGCGGTCCGCGTGACCGTCGCGATGAGCGTGCTCAAGGGCGACAAGATGGACAGCGTCGTCCGCGACATCACGATGATGGGCGCCGCGGTGGTGCAGCCGATCGTCAGCACGCGATCGGAGACCTCGCTCGCGACGCTGGCCAAGGCGCACCGGGCCGAGCGCTGGCAGCGCATCGCGGTGTCGTCGGTGAAGCAGTGCGGGCGCGCGGTGGTGCCCGACATTCCGCTGCCGCTCAACCTGGCCGACTGGCTCGGACGCGCGGCTTCCGGCGCCACGCTCGCTCTGGTCGAACCCTCGGCGGGTGGTGGCCGCGTGCTGTCGGAACTGCCGCGCCGGGACGCGGTGAATCTGCTGGTGGGGCCCGAAGGCGGCTGGACGCCGGAGGAGCTCTCGATGATGGTGGCGGCCGGTGTGACCAGCGTGTCGCTGGGAGCGCGCACGCTGCGCGCCGAGACCGCGCCGCTGGTGGCGCTGGCCGCGCTGTTCGAGGCATGGCGCGCCTGGTAGCGAGGAGGCATTGACGATGCGACGACTGATGATGGCGAGTGTGGTGGTTTTGGGCTTGCTGATGACGCCGGGACTACGCGCTCAGGATCCGCCGACGGTGGCGACGTTCTCGATCCTCGGCTACGACCCGGCGACTGGCGAGGTGGGCGGCGCGGTGCAGTCGCGCGTGTTCAGCGTCGGCAATGGCGTGCTGTGGGCCGAAGCGGGCGTCGGCGCGGCGGCATCGCAGGCCATTGTGGACGTCAGCTACGGGCCGAAGGCGATCTCGCTGTTGCGCGCCGGCATGAAGCCGGAGGCAATCATCAAGGCGATCTGGGAGAGCGATCCCGATCCGCAGCCCGAACGCTGGACCAAGGAAGGCCGCCAGTTCGCGGTCATCGATCAGCAGGGCAACACCGCCGTTTACACCGGACCCAAGGCAACGGAATGGGCGGGGCACCAGCAAGGGAAGTTCTGCACGGCGCAGGGCAACATCCTCGCCGGGCAGGCAGTGGTGGACGGCATGGTGAAGGCGTTCGAGTCCACCACTGGGCATCTTTCGAAGCGCCTGACCGCGGCACTCGAAGCGGGCCAGTTGGCCGGCGGCGACAAGCGCGGCATGCAGTCGGCGGCGATCCTGATCGTCGGCAAGGGCCAGGGCGTGTGGTTGAACAACGACGTGGTGCTGCGCCTGCAGGTGGACGACAGCCCCGAGCCGATCAAGGAACTGCGCCGGCTGGTGGATTCGTGGGGAGATCGTCGCGAGAAGGGGCAGCAGCGCCCCGTGAAGTAGGCCGTGGACGATCGATTGGGCTGCGCGTCAGGAGAGGCGCAGCGCCATCCAGGATGCTTCTTCGAGCCGATCCGCTTCCGTCAGATCGTCGAACGCAGCGCGGACGGCATCGACTTCCGTGTGATCGAAGCCGCTGACGATTAACGTGCCGCCCGGACGCTTCAGGCTGACGAGTGTGCGCGCCGTCATCCGGAGCATGCCGCCAGTGAGGTTTGCGATCACCAGGTCCGCGGACGGCGGTGGGGCAGCGCGGAAGTCACTCACCTCGAAGCGGACCACCGGCGGCAGCGGGTTCATCGCGGCGCTCGTGATCGCCGAGTTGATGGCGTCCTGATCGATGTCGATGCCGACGACATCGCGCGCGCCACTCAACGCCGCGGCCATCGCCAGCACGCCCGATCCCGTGCCGATGTCGAGCACGCGCGATCCAGCGACGTCGATGCCCGAAAGCAGCCTTAAACAGAGCCGCGTCGTCGGGTGGTGGCCGGTGCCGAAGCCCATCGACGGCTCGATCACGATCAGCACACGCCCTTCAGGGCCGGCGGCTTCGTCTGGAATGTCCCAGGGCGGGGCCACTACGTAGCGTCCCGCGGTGACCGCCGTTAGAGATCGCTGCGAGCGGGCGGCCCAGTCTTCATCCGGGACGTCCACGGTCGACAGCTGCAACTGTGGCAGTGCCTGGCGAATGCCGTCCATCGCGAGCGCCCGGCCGGCGGCATCGTTGAAGAACACCCGCCAGCGGAGCGGCGTCGGCGGGGGTTCCGGAATCGGCGGGAACGTCGGGTCCCAGAGGCCACCAGGAGGCAGCGGGCGCTCGGCCAGATCCTCGATGGCGAGCGGCGCGTAGTCGTCCAGCACCGCCGCCAGCAGTTCATCCGCCTGCGGCGGATCGTCGAGCGAGATGGCTTCGATGACGACCGCCGGCCAGAGCCGCCCCGGAGGCTCGGCGCCCGACTCCGGCGAGGTCATCCGAAGATGTCCTTCACCTTGTCGAACAGGCCCTTGTCCTCGCCCTCGTCGTCGCTGCGGCGTGGCTCGAACTTCTGTGCGGGCAGGGTGGCGGCGAGCTGTTCGAGGAGCTTCTTCTGCTCCTTGTTCAGCTTCTTCGGGGTGACGGCGCGCACGGTGACCATGAGGTCGCCCTTGCCGCGGCCGCCCACGTCGGGCATGCCCCGTCCCTTCAGGCGGATGGTGGAGCCCGTCTGCGTGCTCTCGGGAATCTTCACCGTCTCGTCGCCGTCGATGCCCGGCACGACGATCTCGCCGCCGAGGGCGAGCGTGGTGATGGAGAGCGGGACTTCGCAGTGCAGGTCGTTGCCGTCGCGCTGGTAGAACTCGTGATCGCGGACGTGAATGACGACGTAGAGATCGCCGGCCTGTCCACCCTGCGTGCCGCCTTCGCCCTCGCCGGAGAGGCGCAGGCGCTGGCCGGTCGCAATGCCGGCGGGGATCTTGACCGTGAGCTTCCGCTGCTGTTCCTTCGTGCCCTGACCGTGACAGGTGGCGCAGGGCTTGGTGATCACGCGGCCGCTGCCGCGGCACTGCCCGCAGGTCCGCGCCACGGTGAAGAAGCCCTGCTGGTAGCGCATCTGTCCTGCGCCCCGGCACTGCGGGCACGCCGTCGGCGTGGTTCCCGGCGCCGCGCCGGAGCCCTGACAGGTGTCGCAGGTCTCGTGGCGTGGAATCTGGATGGTCGTCTCCGCGCCCTTGGCGGATTGCTCGAACGCAATCTCCATGTCGTAGCGGAGATCGGAGCCGCGCTGCGGGCCGCCGCGCCGGCGGTTGCCGCCGCCGAACATGTCGCCGAAGCCGAAGATGTCGCCCAGGCCCCCGAAGATGTCCTGGAAGTCCGCGAAGATGGTCGGGTCCACGCCTCCGCCGCCGGAGGCGCCGGCGACCCCGGCGTGACCGAAGCGATCGTAGCGGGCGCGCTTGTCGCCGTCCGCGAGCACCGCGTAGGCTTCGGCCGCTTCCTTGAAGCTCTCCTCAGCCGCCTTGTCGCCCGGGTTGCGATCCGGATGGAACTTGAGCGCCATCTTCCGATAGGCACTCTTGATGTCCTGATCGGTGGCGGTACGCTCGACGCCGAGGACCTCGTAGAAGTCGCGCTTGCTCACGACGCCTTGGCAACCTTGACAAGCGCGGGCCGCAACAGCCGGTCTCCCAGCATGTAGCCCTTGCGGAGTTCCTCGACCACTTCGCCTTCGCGCGCGCCGTCAACGGCGTCGTAGGCCACCGCCTGGTGCAGGTGCGGATCGAACTCCGCGCCCACCGCCTGGATCGGCGTGACGCCGCGCTTGCGGACCAGGTCCACGAGGGCGCGGTGAATCAGTTCCACGCCGGTCTTGTAGACCTGCGCCGACGCGGGTGCGTCGGCGGCGAGCGCGCGATCGAAATCGTCCATCACGGCGAGCAAATCGTTCAGCACGTCGGCCGCTGCCCACTCGGTGAAATCCTTGCGCTCGCGATCGATTCGCTTGCGGTAGTTGTCGAACTCTGCCGTCTTGCGCAGCAGACGGTCGTAGAGCTCGTCGCGCTCCTGCTGCACCTGGCTGGCCGGGTCGCCGTTCGGCGCGCCCTCGGCAGCCGGCTGGGGCGCCTGTTCGTCGGTCTGAATTGGTTCCTGGGGATCGCTCATGATGGCAAGGCTGAGAGAGAGTCTTAGTTGACGTCCTTCAAGACGCGGGCGACCGCCATTGCGGCCACGTCCACGGCGGTGATGGCCCGCGAGTACTTCATGCGGGTGGGGCCGATGACCCCCACGGTGCCGGTGCCGCGTCCATCGAAGTAGGTGGAGGCAATCAGGCTGAACGGTCGAAGTTCGGGGTCGCTGTGTTCGGCGCCGATGACGACGGTGAGGCCGGGGCCGTCGATGTATTCATTCAGCAACCGCACCAGCCGCTGCTTCTCTTCGACCATCCGCAGCAACGCGCCGAGGGTGGTCGCGGAAATTCCACTGGCCTGCACGACCTGCTCGAGGAGCGTGGACGCACCTTCGATGTAGACGGCAGTCGGCCCTTGCAGGTTCTCGAGCGTCTGACTGGCCAGCCGCAGGGCAAGGCCCAGCAACTGGTCGTACAGCGTCCGTTCCTCGCGCAGCCGCGCCCGCACGCCGTCCCGCACATCGTCGAGGCGGCGGCCGGCGAACTCGGAGTTCAGGAAGTTGGCGGCCTGCACCAGCTCCGACGGGCTGACGCCCTCGCCGATGTCCACGGTCTTCTGCGACACCTGATTGCCGCGCGACACCATCACGATCAGGATGCGGGTGCCGCTGAGCGGCACGAACTCGATGCGATGGAACACCGCGTATTCGTTCGCGGGCGCAATCGCGAAGCCGATGTGGCGCGAGGTCTCGGACAGCACGTGCGAGGTGGAGGACAGCAGGTCGTCCATCAACGGCGCCTCGCCGACCTCCTGCCGCAGCCGGGCCTCGACGCCCGTCGTGTCCCTGGCGGCGCGCCGCCCCTCGAGCAGCATGTCCACGTAGAACCGGTAGCCCATGTCGGTGGGCGTGCGGCCGGCTGAGGTGTGCGGCTGCCACACGTAGCCCATGTCCTCGAGCTGGGCGAGGACGTTCCGGATCGTCGCCGACGACACGTTGAGGCCGGCGCGATGCATCAGCGTGGCCGAGGCCACGGGCTCACCGGTCTCGATGTACTCGCGGACCAGGGCAGCCAGAACTCGGCGGGTGCGGTCGGAAAGGGCAGCGCTCATTAGCAGTCTGGAAAGTAGACTGCTAAGAGTATAGCAGGCGAAGCCGGGCCGGGGCGCCAGCCGCCGTGCCGGCCATGGTGTGTTCACAGTCCGGCCCGCGCCGCGAGCGCCGTGGCCTCGCCCCGCGCCGTAAGCGGAAAGCTCGGCAATATCGCAGCGGGTCAATTGGCCGTCGCGCACCAGCACCTCGCCGTCCACCATGACAGTCCGCACATCCGCCGATCGCGCCGCGTAGACCAGGGTGCTGTACGGATTCACATCGGGCGCGACATGGGCGCCACGGCGTCGCACCACCATCAAGTCGGCTCGCTTGCCGGCCTCGATGCTGCCGATCTCGTCCTGAAGGCCGATCGCCGCCGCCCCCTCTCGAGTGGCCATGGCCAGGACGTCCCGGGCCGTGAGCGCTCCAGCCCCGGAACGCGCCGCTTGCAGCGTGGCGGCGAGCCGCATCTCGTTGAACATGTCGAGGTGGTTGTTGCACGCGGCGCCATCGGCGCCAAGCGAGACAGAGACACCGCGGGCCCGCATCTCGGTGACCGGCGCGATTCCGGACCCGAGCTTCAGGTTCGAGCCGGGGCAGTGGAGCACCTTCACGTGGCGTTCGGCCAGGACCGCCTGCTCGCGATCGTCCACCCACACGCAGTGTGCCAGGCACACGTGCGGCGCGGTCAGCCCCACTTCTGACAGGTAGTCGATGTTGCCGAGCCCGGTCAGCTCACGGACCAGCGCGATCTCGTCGCGGTTCTCGGACGCGTGGCTGTGCACGAGGAGCGCGTGCTGCCGCGACAAGTGCGCGACCGCCTCGAGCAGCTCTCGCGAGCACGACACGGCGAATCGCGGCGCGAAGGCCGCGCGCAGCCGCCCGTTGGCCCGGCCGTTCCAGCGCGCCGCCAGCGCCAGGCTCTCGTCCACCGATGCCTGCGTACGTTCGAGCAGCCGCGCCGGCACCGCGCGGTCGGCGTCCATCATGCACTTGCCGACCACGGCACGCAGCCCCGTCGGCTCGAGGGCCTCGAACACGGCATCGGTGTCGTGCACCGTCTCCATCGTCAGGACGGCGGTGGTGCCGCCCAGCAGTAACTCTGACGCGGCGAGCGAGGCGGCAGCCGCGAGCGACCGCGGCGTGTGCGCCGCCTCCATGGGCCAGATGCGCGTGCGCAGCCAGTCGAGGAGCACGAGGTCGTCGGCATAGCCGCGGAAGAGCGTCTGGCACAGATGGATGTGCGTCTGCACGAAGCCGGGCAGGAGGTAATCGCCGCCAGCGTCGATGGTGGGCGTCAGAGGAGGCGCAGCGACATCGCCGATCGAGACGATGCGTCCGGAGTCGATGAGCACGTCGCCTTCGATCACGTCGAAGGCGTCGTTCATGGTGAGGATGGTGGCGTTGCGAACGAGCAGCGGATCGGCCACGGCGGCTAGGGCGCGCCGGGAACCTTGGCCTTGGGCATCCAGCGAAGCGACGCGTCGGCGATGTCCTTGGCCTTGCCGCGCCGGATGGCGACGAGCTCGGCCGCGATGCTCACCGCGATCTCCTGGGGTGTCACCGCGCCGATGTCCAGCCCGATCGGGGCGTGCACGTGGGAAAGCTGCTCGAGCGTCACGCGGCTGTCGATCAGCAGCTGGTCGTAGAGGCGCGCGACCTTGGCGCGGCTGCCGATGAGGCCGAGGTAGCGCAGCTCGCGCGATGCCAGCGCCTGCAGCGCATCGAGGTCGTGACGATGCCCGCGCGTGACGATCACCGCGTAGGCCGAAGGCGAGAACGTGGTCTGCGCCAGCCACGTCGGGATGTCCTCGACGACGACCGAGGCGGCAAAGGGGAAGCGCTCGCGATTGGCGAACGCCGCGCGATCGTCAACGACGTGCACTTCGAAACCGGCCTCCGAGGCGACGCGCGCCAGGTAGTAGCCCACATGGCCGGCGCCGAAGATGAAGAGCGCCGGCGGCGCTTCGAGCGGCTCGATGAAGACTTCCATCTGCCCGCCGCACACCAGGCCGTTCTCCTCGGCGAAGTCGTCGTTGAGATCGTACTTCGCGGTGATCGCCTTCCGGGTGCGGAGCGCCTCGCGCGCCTTGCCCAGGGCATCGTGCTCGTAGCAGCCGCCGCCGATGGTGCCGACGGTGCGGCCATCCGCGAAGACGAGCATCTTGGCGCCGACACGCTGCGGCGTGGAGCCGTTCGACGAGACGATGGTGACGAGCGCCACCTCCTCGCCTTTGGTCAGCGCCTCGCCAATGGCCGCGAAGATTTCGTGGTTCACCTGCCGATTATAGCGGCCCTGCCTACCAGCGGTGCAGTTCGCAAATCTCGAGCGGCTCGGTGCCGGCGAGGAAGGTTTCGGTGGAGACGCGGGGGCAGTTGGGGGTGGCGAGCTTGCCGGTGTCGCGGTCAATCTCCACGGCGCTGACGCCTTCCGGCGCCTCGAAGGGGATATTGGCGTGTCCGGCCAGCGCCTTCAGCATGAACGCGGTCCAGATGGGGACCGCGGCCTGGGTGCCGCTCAGGCCCAGGGGCGTGTTGTCGTCGAACCCGACCCAGACCACGGCCAGCAGCTCGGGCGTAAAGCCGACGAACCAGGCGTCGCGCAGATCGTTGGTCGTGCCGGACTTGCCGGCGGCGTCGAGCGCGAACCCGGCCGCGCGGGCGCCTGCGCCGGTGCCCTCGTTGAGGACGCTGCGCATCATGTTCGTGACGAGATAAGTGGTGGTTGGCCTGGCCACGGTTGGACCAGGCTCCACCGGGACGGTGAGTGTCTGCTCGCCGCTTGCCACGCGGGCAATCGCGCGCGGTGTGGCAATCACGCCGTTGTTGGCAAACAGGGTGTAGGCGGTGGCCACCTCGATCGGCGACAGCTCGAACACGCCCAGCGCAATGGACGGATAGCCTTTCAGCGGCTGACCGACCTTGGTTCGGCCCCACAACGACGCGACGCGATCGAAGCCGGTCTGCTCGGCGATCTTGATGGTGGCGATGTTGCGGGACAGGGCCAGCGCCCGCCGCAGCGTGATGTTGCCGTCGTAGCTGTCCTCGTAGTTACGCGGCGCCCATTCCTGTTCGTCGTAGGTCCATGTGGTGGGCTCGTCCCAGACCATCGTGGCGGGCGTGATGTCGGCACGGCCGTCCTCGGCCGCGTGGTCGAACGCGGCGAGATAGACGAAGGGCTTGAACGTCGAGCCAGGCTGGCGGCGTGCCAGCACGGCGCGATTGAACTGCGACTGGTTGTACGAGCGGCCGCCGACCATCGCCAGGATCTCGCCAGTCCGTGGATCGAGCGCGACGAGTGCTGCCTGCGCGCGCCGCGTCTCGCCCTTGCGGCGGCGTGCGAGCGTTTCATCCACGCGCCCCAGCCCCTCGCGCACCGCGTCCTGCGCGGCCCGCTGCAGGTTCAGGTCAAGAGTGGTGTAGATCTCCAGCGGCGTCGCCCGTGCGGTCACGCCCGGAAACGCTTCGTCGAGCGCCTGGCTCATGTAGTCCACGAAGTAAGGCGCCTCGTTGTCGAGGGCGCGCGCCACCACGGTGATGGGCTCGTCCGACGCGCGGGTGGCGGCGTCGGCGGTGATGTAGTCGGCATCGGCCATCGCCCGCAGCACGACGTTGCGGCGCTCTCGGGCGCGCTCGACGCTGGTGAAGGGCGAGTGATTGTACGGAGACTGGATGACGCCGGCCACCAGCGCGGCTTCGGCCAGCGTCAGGTTCGTGACGTCCTTGCCGAAGAACATGCGCGAGGCCTCGGCGACGCCGTGAAGCGCGAACGAGCCGCGGTTGCCCAGATAGACGTCGTTCAGATAGAGCTCGAGAATGTCGTTCTTGGTGGCCTTGGTCTCGAGGATCACCGCCATGAACTGCTCGAGCAGCTTGCGCCGGATCGAGCGCTGACGCGTCTGCTGCTCCTCGGCCATCTCCTCGGTGAGGAAGAAATTGCGGGCCAGCTGCTGGGTGATGGTGCTGGCGCCTACCAGATAGGCGCGGTTGCCGCGCATGTTGGTGACGAGCGCGCCGAGCATGCGGATGGGGTCGACGCCGGGGTGATAGTAGAAGCGCCGATCCTCAATCGCCAGCACCGCCTGCTGCATGCGCTCGGGGATGGCCTCGAGCGCAACCCGGCGGCGTCTCTCGCGCGAGCCGGTGACGAGGCCGCTCAGCACCGGCGGATCGAGCGACACCGCGCTGGCCGACTTTCCGGCGATGACGATCTTCGACACCCGTTCCGGCAGCGGCGGCGCCTTCGACGCGGCCTTCCGCACCGGCGGCTCGGCGAACGACACCTGCACCGCGCGCCCCGCGAACTCGCCGCCGCGCGGCACGAAGGCGACCGTGCGCCCGTCCACGGCGAACTCGCCGGGATTCGAGACCCGGCTGCGCTCGGCGTAGCCGACGTCGTTCAATCGCGTGACCAGTTCGGCGGCGCTGATGGTCTGGCCGGTGTTGAACGTCAGCGGCCGGCCGAAGACCCGCGGGATGACCCGATCGCGCTCGCCGTGCAGGCGTGCCTCGATGATGCGGGAGAACTGGACGTAGTAGTAGCCGAGGAAGGCGGAGGTGAGAATCGCCGCAATCGCGGCGCTCACCCCCAGAGGCATCAACAGGCGGTGCCGGCGCAGGAACTTCACCACGCCGCGCGCGCGGCGGCGGATGCCGGCGAACCTGCCACGACGGGCGGCCACGATGGTGTTCGAGCTCCTAGATGCTAAGCACGAAATGCTGGCCCATGCCGAGCGGCACGTCTTCGAACAGCCGCGTGATCAGGGCCGGGCCGTAGCGGTTCAGAAACCAGACGAAGCCGATCTCGCGCTCCTGCGGGTGACCGAGCGGGAAGGTGAGGGTCTGCGCGCGCTGGAACTGGCGGCGCACCGTCTCGTCCTTGCGCTTCGCTGCCTGGATCACCTTGTTGTGCAGCGTCTGCATCTCGTGCTGCATCTTGCCCTGCGTGGTGCGGACGGTTCCGTCGAGCGTGGGATCGATCTGCGGGACGACCTGCGCCAGTTGGTCCATCCGCTCGGTGATCAGCGTCGAGACGGCGGTCAGGGCCTGTTCCACGGTCGGCGGCAACTGGCTCTCGAGGAGCTCGTTCAGCGCCTTCTCGTCCTGCGGCTGCAGCGCGATCAGCGGCAGGCCGTACTTCGATAGAAAACGCAGCGTGGCGGAGTCCACCAGGGTGGAGGTGGCGCGCTGGTACATCAGCGGCATCGCGATGCCGAAGTGGGCGTAGACGTCCCGCAGCTGGCCGAGATATGCCAGCTCGTTCGGCCCCGCCACGTAGCAGATGGTGGGGAAGATCGCGTCCTGCACGATTGGCCGGAGCAGCACGTTGGGGCTGAAATGTGCCGGCGTCTGTTCGGCTTCGACTGCCAGTTGCTGCAGCGTCGTCGGTTCGCCGCCGATCGTGGCGCGACCGTCCACCGCCTTGATGGCCTCGCGGCTGGAAGCCAGGTGGAACAGCGAGATGGCGCCTTCGTGCGGCGTCACCTGCGAGTGATAGCCGCGCTCCACGAGCCGGTCGCCGGCCAGGCTGGCCAGTTCGGCGGTCTTGCCCGGCTCCGCGATCTCCTTGACGAAGATGTGGCGGGCGAGCGGCTTGGCCGCCGGATCCGACGAGTCGTACACGACAAGACCGTGCGGGCCGAGCACTGTTTCGACCCAGTGGCCGAATGCCTCCGCCATGCCTCGGCCAGGCTGGTAGGCGCGGCGCAGTCCTTCGATGACCTCGGTGCGGAACTCGGTATCGGGCAGCGCGGCAGCGAGCTCGTCGATGGCGGCGGTGACCTCGTCGGTGAGCGTCAGCCGGGCGATGGGACGCTCCCCGGCCCCCGGCGGGTCTGGGAGTCGCACAGTGTGCGGGGCCAGTTCGGTGTCGAGCACCGTACATCCGGACACTTCCGCCCAGTCGTGGTCTTCGGCGTCAATCCAGAACACGGGCACGACCGGCACACCGTGGTCGCGCTCGACCTCGGCCGCGAGCTTCATCGCGGTGAGGGCCTTGAGCAAGGTGAAGAGCGGGCCGCCGAACAGCCCGGCCTGCTGGCCGGTAATCACCACGCGCGTGGCGGGGTCGGCAAGGCGGGCGGCGGCAGCCCGGGCTTCAGCCGGGGCGCCGCGCCGGGTCTGTTGATTCGCCAGCACGGCCGCCAGGTCTGCGGGGCGGCGAGGCGTGGACTGCGAGCGGCGGATGGTATCGGCCCAGGCGGCCGGTGTGGCCGGATCGCCCGCGAAAAATGGCTCGACGCGCGCGAAGTCGTACGCGTAGTCGGCAGCCAGGCGGCGAATCCAGGGAAATTGTCTTATGTCAACAGCCAACACACTGGCGGTCGAGGTTGTCGTCGTGTCGGCAGGCACCGCCGCGTACTGTCGCAGAGCGTTGCCAAGTGTGTCAACTCCGCGTGATAACATCGCAAGTCAACACGTGACCGGGGAAGGCTCGCTGTTCGACGTCCCACCCGCGGCCATCGGCCGCTTCCGTGTCCTCCATCAAGTCGGAGCGGGCACGTGTGGTCCCGTTTTCCGTGCCGTCGATCCCGCCGCCGACACGCCGGCCGCGATCAAGCTCTTCACCATCAATCTGCCGCCGGAACGGCTGGCCGGATTTCTCGAGGCGCTCGCGAACCTCGTGACCGCCACGCCGCCGCTTGCCTCGGCCGTCAAGCCGCTGGCTGCCGGGTTGCACGATCACACGCCGTACTTCGCCACCTCGTTCGCCGAAGGCGACTCGCTGGACGTGGCGCTCAAGCAGTTTGGGCCCGCGGCCCTTCCCGACCTGGTCCCGCGGGTGCGCGCCCTGGCCGGGGTGCTCGACGCCGCTGCCGGCCGAGGGATTCTGCACGGCGCACTGCATCCCCGCGACGTCACGGTGTCTGAATCCGAGACGACTCTGACTGGCTTGGGCGTATGGCCCATTCTGGCGGTTCACGGCGAGCGCCTGCCCATCCGCCGGCCCTATCGCGCGCCGGAACTCGGGGACGGCGCGATAACGGCTGCCGGCGACCAGTTCTCGCTGGCTGCGCTGGCGTACGAGTGGATGACCAGCCGCCGCGCTCCGTCGGCGTTCGTCGGCGGGGACATGGCCCCCGTGCCCGGCGCCGATCGCGAGGCGCTGGCCGCCATTTTCGCAAGGGCGCTGCACCCCGACCCCGACCGGCGGTTCTCGTCTTGCGGCGAGTTCGTCACCGCATTGGCCGAAGTCGCGTCGCAGATGGCAGACGAGGCCGGCGTGTCCGCGACCGAAGTTCGACCGCGGAAGCGTGGCCGAACGCCGGCTGTGCCATCCCTCCCGCTGGAAAGCACTGCCGTGGGCGAACCGGAAGTTGAACCGGTGGCGGCCAGCGCCGTCGAACCGCTGACATTTTTTCCGCCCGAGGCCGACGAAGCCGCTCCCGGGGTGGACCACTGGTCCGATGCCGAGCTCGCGCCCGACAGGATGGCAGCCGCCGCGCCTCACCCGTCGATCGATTCGATCGACGAAGGAATCGGCTCGATCGACGAAGGACCGGTCTCCACCGTTCTCGAGATCGCGCCGCCCCCGCCTGAGCCACCAATCGCGCCGACGCCGCCCATCTCGACGATGCGCGAGCCGCTGACGTTTCGGTCGGACGATCGCAGCGGGCCGTTGCTGGGCAGCGCCGTGCCGTCCACGCCCTCCGGCTTCGGCGTCCCTTCACTGATCGCTGCCATCGTGTTTGGCGTGGCCATCGGTCTTGGGGTCGCGACGTTCCTGTGGAACAGGTCGGCACCGTCCGCTCCCGAGGCGAGCAGCGCTTCGACCTCGCCACCCGCAGCGGACGCGCCGCCCTCGGCAGAGCCCCAGGCCGCGGCGCCACCGGCCAAGGCAGAGCCAGCGCCTCAAGTGAATCCGGAGCCACCGGTCACCCAAGCGACGCCGCCACCGCGCCAGCCCGCGACCGATCCGGCGCCGACCCCGTCAGCGGCTGCGGCCGCGCGTCCCGCGGCACCGGCCCCCGCGCCGGCGGCTGCGGTTGGAAACCTGCTGGTGCGCACGACGCCCGATGGCGCGACGGTCTTCATCGATGGTGACCGCCGCGGCGTCACACCGCTGACCGTTCAGAAGCTGCCGCTCGGCACCCGCCGCGTGCGCGTGCAGCGCGACGGCTTTACCACCGAGGAGCGACAGGTGGCGCTGACGCGCAGCCGCCCCTCGCGCTCGCTGGATCTCCGCTTGACGCGCACGGAATCGGCGGCGGCCCCCAGCGCCGCGAGCGGCGCAACGACGACCGCGAAAACTGGTACCCTTGTCATCGAGTCCCGCCCGACCGGCGCCACGGTGCTGATCAATGGGCGACCTGCTGGCACAACGCCGGTCACCGTTGGGGACCTGGCGCCCGGGTCATACACCGTGCAATTGCAGTTGGCCGATTTCCGGCCCATCTCGACCACCGTACGCGTGGTCGCGGGCGAGCGTGCGCGCGTGGCCGCTTCGCTGACGAGCGTACAGGAGCCGTAATGATCGCTGTTCTCGCGTTGGAAGATGGCACGTGGTACCGAGGGGTGTCGGCCGGGGCGCCCGGCGAAACCACGGGCGAAGTGGTGTTCAACACCAGCATGACCGGGTACCAGGAGGTGCTGACCGATCCCTCCTACGCCGGACAGATCGTCACGATGACCGCGCCGCAGATCGGCAACTACGGCGTGTCGATCTCGGACCAGGAGTCGAGCGGCCTGCAGGTCGCCGGCTTCATCATGCGCGACCCGTCGCCGATTTCCAGCAACTGGCGCTCGCAGGGCACGCTGCGCGACTACCTGGTACAGAACGGCGTCGTCGCCATCGGCGACATCGACACCCGTGCCCTCACCAAGAAGCTGCGCTCGGGCGGCGTCATGCGCGGCATCATCGCCACCGGATCGGTGGATCCGCAGGTGCTGATCGAGAAGGCACGCGCAGTGCCGCACATGGAAGGCGCCGACCTGGTGAAGACCGTCACTTGCGCGGAGCCCTACGACTTCACGACCACGCTGGCCGACGCGGTCAACGACGCGGCGTTCGGTGTGCCGCCGCTGCATCGAGCCTCGCGCCCGTTGAAGGTGGCGGCCTACGACTACGGCATCAAGTTCAACATCCTGCACCGCCTGGCGGCGCATGGCTGCGAGGTCCGCGTGTTCCCGGCGCACACCCCGGCCACCGAGGTGCTGGCGTGGGAGCCGGATGGCGTGTTCCTCAGCAACGGCCCCGGCGACCCGGCCGCGGTGACCTACGCGGTGGACAACATCAAGACGCTGATCGACGTCGGCGTGCCGATGTTCGGCATCTGCCTGGGCCATCAGCTGATGGGGCTGGCGCTCGGCGCGAAAACCTACAAGCTGAAGTTCGGGCATCGCGGCGGCAATCATCCGGTCAAGCAGCTCGACACCGGCGCGATCGAGATCACCGCGCAGAACCACGGCTTCGCCGTTGACCCGGCGACGGTGCCGGACACCGCGCGGGTGACGCACCTCAATCTCTACGACGGCACCATCGAAGGCCTGCGTCACCTGCACAAGCCGATTTACTCGGTGCAGTACCATCCGGAGGCGTCGCCCGGACCGCACGACGCGGATTACCTCTTCACGCAATTCATTCAGGAGATGGAGCGCCGGTAAGCGATGCCAAGACGTACTGACATTCATCGGGTGCTGGTGATCGGGTCGGGCCCGATTGTCATCGGCCAGGCCTGCGAGTTCGACTACTCCGGGACGCAGGCGCTGAAGGCGCTGCGCGCGGAGGGGCTCGAGGTGGTGCTGGTCAACAGCAATCCGGCCACGATCATGACCGACCCCGAGCTGGCCGACCGCACCTACGTCGAGCCGCTGACGCCGGAAATGCTCGAGCGCATCATCGACAAGGAGCGGCCGGACGCGGTGCTGCCGACGGTGGGCGGGCAGACCGCGCTCAACCTCGCGGTGCAGCTGGACGAGCTCGGCATCCTCAAGAAGTACAACGTCGAGCTCATCGGCGCGCAGATTCCCGCCATCAAGGTGGCGGAGGATCGCCTGCTGTTCAAGAACGCCATGCGCGAGATCGGCATCGACATGCCGCGCAGCGCGGTCGTCAAGTCGCTGGACGAGGCGCTGGCCGCGGTCGAGGAGACTGGCTTTCCTTCGATCATCCGTCCCTCGTTCACGATGGGCGGCGTCGGCGGCGGCATTGCCTACAACCTCGAGGAGTTCAAGGACATCTGCGCGCGCGGCCTGAACCTGAGCCCCGTCCACGAAGTGCTGGTGGAGGAGTCGGTCATCGGCTGGAAGGAATACGAGCTCGAGGTGATGCGCGACTGCGCCGACAACTTCGTCGTCATCTGCTCGATCGAGAACATCGACGCGATGGGCGTGCACACCGGCGACAGCATCACCGTGGCGCCGGCGCAGACCCTGACCGACAAGGAATACCAGCGGATGCGCGACGCCGCGCGCCGCATCATCCGTCGCGTCGGCGTGGAGACCGGCGGGTCGAACATCCAGTTCGCCGTCAACCCCGCCGATGGCCGCATGACGGTGATCGAGATGAACCCCCGCGTGTCGCGGTCCTCGGCGCTGGCATCCAAGGCGACCGGTTTCCCGATCGCGAAGATCGCCGCCAAGCTCGCGCTGGGCTACACCCTCGACGAGATTCCGAACGACATCACCCGTGTCACCCCGGCCTCGTTCGAGCCGACCATCGATTACGTGGTGGTCAAGTTCCCGCGCTGGAACTTCGAGAA
Organism: uncultured Acidobacteriota bacterium; assembly: GCA_963723005.1. GTDB lineage: Bacteria > Acidobacteriota > Vicinamibacteria > Vicinamibacterales > UBA2999 > VFZN01. The sequence goes on from CAVRPA010000005.1 coordinate 315,162, forward strand.
GTTCCCGCAGGCCGACCGGACCTTGACGACCCAGATGAAGTCGGTGGGCGAGGCGATGTCGATCGGCCGCACGTTCAAGGAAGCGTTCCTGAAGGGCGTCCGCTCGCTCGAGCTCGGCAAGGAGGGCCTGCTGTTCCGCCGGCCCGAGGCGCACGACGAACGCACGCAGACCGATGACGAGCAGGAGGAAGAGGACACCCTGCTGCGCCGAAACCTGGTGGTGCCGACCGATCGCCGCATGTGGGCCCTGTTCCGCGCGCTCGACAAGGGCTGGACCATCGAGCGGCTGCACGAGCTGACGAACATCGACCCGTGGTTCCTCGATCAGTTTGCCGCGATCGTCGAACTGCGCCGCACCGCCGAGATGATCGGCCTTCGCGCGATGTCGCACGACCTCCTGCGCACGCTGAAGCGCGCCGGCTTCGGTGACGAGGAGCTGGGCGACATCCTTGGCGCCAACGCCTCGGCGATTCGCGAGAAGCGCGTGGAGCTGGGGCTGGTGCCCGCCTTCAAGCGCATCGACACCTGCGCGGCGGAGTTCGAGTCGTTCACGCCGTACATGTACAGCAGCTACGAGGAGTCGTGCGAGGCGGAGCCCACGGACAAGCCCAAGATCATCATCCTGGGCAGCGGGCCGAACCGGATCGGGCAGGGCATCGAGTTCGACTACTGCTGTTGTCATGCGGTGTTCGGCTTCCGCAAGGAGGCCTTCGAGACCATCATGGTCAACTGCAATCCGGAAACCGTGTCCACCGACTACGACACGGCCGACCGGCTCTACTTCGAGCCGCTGACGTTCGAGGACGTCATGGCGATCGTCGAGCGCGAGCGCCAGGGCAATCCCAACGTGGCGTGTGTCGTGCAGTTCGGCGGACAGACGCCGCTGAAGCTGGCGCTGTCGCTGCAGGAAGCGGGCGTCACCATCCTCGGCACTTCGCCGGATTCCATCGACCTCGCCGAGGACCGACAGCGCTTCGCGCAGCTGCTGTGGGACCTCGGCATCCCGCAGCCGGCAAGCGGCACCGCCATCTCGCGTGTCGAGGCCCGTGACGTCGCGGCCCGCGTCGGCTTCCCGGTGGTCGTCCGCCCGTCCTACGTGCTCGGCGGCCGCAACATGGCCATCGTCTACGACGTGACGACGCTGGACCACTACATGTCTACCGCCGTGGACGTGGGCCACGACCGGCCGATTCTGATCGATCGGTTCCTCGAGCACGCCAAGGAGATCGACGTCGATTGCGTGGCCGACGCCACCGGCGCCGTCGTGATCGGTGGCGTGATGGAGCACATCGAGGAGGCCGGCATCCACTCGGGCGACAGCTCGTGCGTGGTACCGACTCACGGCGTGGCGGAGAAGCACCTGGCCACGATGCGTGACTACACGCGCCGCATCGCCCGGGCACTCAAGGTGAACGGGTTGATGAACGTCCAGTACGCCATCAAGGACGATGCGGTGTACGTGCTGGAGGTGAACCCCCGGGCGTCGCGCACGGTGCCGTACCTGGCCAAGGCGACCGGCGTTCCGCTGGCGCAGGTGGCCGCGCGCGTCATGGCGGGACGGACCCTGGCCTCGCTTGGGTTGGTGGAGGACCTGGTGCCAACCGGCGTGTTCGTGAAGAGCCCGGTGTTCCCGTTCGTCCGGTTCCCCGGCGTGGACACGATTCTCGGACCCGAGATGAAGTCCACCGGCGAGGTGATGGGCGGCGCCAACAGCTTCGGCATGGCCTTCGTGAAGGCGATGATGGGGGTGGGGCAGCGGCTGCCGGAGTCGGGCACCGTGTGCTTGAGCGTGAACAACGACGACAAGGCCGACGCGCTGCCGATTGCGCGCGAGCTGGCGGCGCTCGGGTTCAGCATCGTCGGCACGCGTGGCACCGCGGCGTATCTCCGTGCGCACGGCATCGATGCCAGCGTCGTCTACAAGGTGAACGAGGGCCGGCCAAGTCTGGCGGACGAGATCGTCAACCGGAAGATCGCCATGGTCATCAACACACCGCTGGGACGCGAGTCGTTCTTCGACGACAAGGCGGTCCGGCGGGCGGCGATGATGAACAGCGTGCCCTGCGTGACCACCATGACCGGTGCCGCGGCGGCGGTCCAGGCAATCCGAGCGCTCCGGACCGAGCCGTTGGACGTTCGCCCGCTGCAGGACTATCACATCACCGTCAGCGCAGAATCTGCCTGACGCGGAAGCGTTCGAGGTGGCAGCTACTGCCACTCGTAGCCTGCCGGTGCACTGAACCGGCCTGAATCAGGGTGTGCCGCGGTTTGCATGAACCGCGGCATGCCACCCTCCCTTCTGTTCTCGTTTCTGCTGGCGCTGGGTCTCACCGCCGGCATCCACACCGACATCGCGCTAGCCCCGCTCGTCACGAACCTGTTCGCGGCGTGTCTGGGCGGCGCCTGGTTCGCCCGGCATCTCGAGCTGAAGGCGCTGTCCCACGTCATGCTGGCCGGCGCGATCATGTCCGGCGCGGCCCTGCATGGCGTGCACGCGGTCGATCGCGCAGAGCATTCCTCGCTGCGGCGATGGTTCGACGAGCGCATCGGCGGCTGGAGTGTCGATCGCTCCTCTTTCCACGACGACCCGGTCCGCGTGCGCGGCCGGCTCACGCGCGACGCGGCGTTGACCCCGAGCGGCGCCTCGATGCAGATCGCGGTCTCGCAGGTGTCGATGGGGGGCGCCTGGGAGTCCGTGGAAGGCGGTCTGTCGGTGAGTGTGGGGGGCGCGCTGGCCAGCGATGTCGTGAAGGAGTGGCGCGCGGGAAGACTGGTGGAATTCCCGGTCGCGCTTCGGACCGCGGCCCGCTATCTGAACGCTGGTGTGCCGGATGGCGAGCGGGCGCTGGCGCGTCGCGGAACGGCACTGGTGGGCTCGGTGAAGAGCGGGGCGCTCGTCGAGGTTCTCGCCAGAGGGGGATGGTGGGACGAGCGCGCCGCAGACGTTCGGGCGGCGGTGCGCTCGGCGATGGCGCGCCACGTCGGGCGTCATGATCCGGAGTCGGCCGCGATCGGCACGGCCATCCTCATCGGCGATCGCGCGCAGATGACGAGGGAAATCGAACTGCGCCTGCAGGAAGCAGGCACCTACCACGTGGTCGCGATCTCCGGCGGCAACATCGCACTGCTGGCTGCCGCGGTTCTTACGCTGCTGTGGGCGATTCGCCTGCGGTTCGCGGCCGGAGCGGTGGTGGCCGTCATCGTCCTGGCCGCGCACGGCTGGGTGATCGGCGGCGGCCCGTCCGTGATGCGGGCCACGCTCACGGCGATCGTCTATCTCGCCTTGCGGGGCATCGACCAGCGCACCGCTCCGGTCAACGCGATCGGCGTCGGCGCGTCGCTCATGCTCCTCGCCAATCCTCTCGACATCGTCAACGCTGGTTTCTGGCTGACGTTCGGCGCCAGCGGAGCGCTGCTCGCGGCAGCAGCACGATGGCAGCCCGCGCGACCCGTGTCGTGGTGGCACGGTGCGGCGGCTATCTGTGTTGGCAGCCTCGCGGTGGAACTGGTCCTCATGCCGGTATCGGCCCTGGTGTTCGAGCGTGTGACGATGGCCGGATTGGTGCTGAACCTGGCCGCGGTCCCGGCGATGGGCGTGGTGCAGGCAGCGGCGTCTGTCTGCGTGATGGCCGACGCGATCGGCATCGCGTTTCTCGCGGACGCGGCGGGCTGGGTCACGTTTGGCGCGGCTCGCGTGCTGGTGGACGGCAGCCGGCTGGTGGACCTGGCGCCGTGGGCCACCTGGCGGGTCCCGGCGCCGTCACTCTGGCTGATGGCCGCGTACTACGCGTCGCTCGTGGCATGGTGGTGGCTGAGTCACGGTACCCAGCCGTCGCGCCCCGGTCCCGCCCGCGCGTTGAGTGTCGTCGTCGCGGGTACGTGGCTGTGGATTGCCGTGGCGCCGCAGACCTACGCGCGCGCGGCGTTCGATACTCGTCTGCGAGTGACGGCCATGGACGTGGGGCAGGGAGACGCGTTTCTCGTCACCTTCCCGGATGGCCAGACGCTGCTCGTGGACGCCGGCGGCGTCTCGACAGGCGGGGACTTCGACATCGGCGATCGTGTCCTCGGGCCGGCACTTCGGGCGCGCGGACTGGGCCGCGTGGACTACGTCGCGGTCACGCACGGCGATCCCGACCATATCGGCGGCGCCGCGGCGGTGGTGCGTGACTTCGCGCCTCGCGAAGTGTGGGTAGGGGTGCCGGTGGCGCGTCACGCGCCGGAGGCGATCCTGCAAGCGGCGGTCGGCGAGCGGCGCAGCGGCTGGCGCTGGCTGCAGCGAGGCGATCGGATGCGGCTCGGTGAGGTTGAGCTGCGCGTCCACCATCCGCCGCAACCGGACTGGGAACGGCAGCGCGTGAGGAACGACGACTCCCTCGTGATCGAAGTTCGCTACGGTCGTGTCTCGCTGCTGTTGACGGGCGATATCTCGCGCGCCGTGGAGTCAGGCCTGGCCGACGCGATGGATCTGTTGCCGACCGTGGTGCTCAAGTCGCCTCATCATGGCAGCAGCACGTCCAGCTCGATGCCGTTCCTTCTGCGTCTGCGGCCCGCCGTGGTGCTCGTCAGCGCCGGTCGCGGCAATCCGTACGGGCATCCCACGCGCGACGTGCTGGCTCGCTACGCTGCGGTGGGGGCGCAGGTATTCCGGACCGACCGAGACGGTCAGATCGAACTCATCACCGATGGCGAGTCGCTGGAGGTGAAGACGTTCACGGGATTGCGATGGCGTGGGCGCGGGCCGGAGCGGCCCGCCCCTTCCGACGACCACGATCACGACTGATCGGCAGTGGCCTTCTTCGCGTTGTTCCAGCGCTGATCCAGGTCGTCGAACGACAGGTCCTTCAGCGCATGCCCTTCGGCGGTGGCGGTGGCTTCCATCGACTCGAAGCGGCGCTGGAACTTGTCGTTGGCTTTCCGCAGCGCGGTCTCGGGAGCAATGCCCATCTGGCGGGCGAGGTTGGTCAGCGCAAACAGCAGATCGCCGAACTCTTCTTCGGCGTGGGCCGAGGCCACGCCCGTCAGCGCAACCGCCTCGCGGAACTCGCGCACTTCCTCGTCGATCTTGTGCAGCACGTCGGCTGGCTGCTCCCAGTCGAACCCGACTTTCGCCGCCTTGCGGCCCAGCTTTTCCGCGCGCAGCAGGGCCGGCAGCGAACGCGGGATGCCACCGAGCGTGGTCGGCTGCGGCTTACCGGCCACCGATCGCTCGCCGGCCTTGATGTCGTCCCACTGTTCCTTCACCCCGGACGAGGTGATGGTGGTGTTTGGCGGCAGGAGGTCACCCTCCGCCGTGAACACATGCGGATGGCGACGCACGAGCTTGTCGGCGACAGTCTGGACCGAGTCGGCAATGCTGAAGTGCCCGGCCTCCGCGCACAGTTCGGCGAGGAACACCGCCTCGAACAGGAAATCGCCGAGCTCCTCCTTGAGCGCCGGCATGTCGCCGTCGTCGAGGGCGTCGAGCAGCTCGCAGGTTTCTTCCAGCACGAACGGCCGCAGGGACTCCAGGGTCTGCTCGCGGTCCCACGGGCAGCCATCCGGCCCACGCAATGTGTGCATGATCCACACGAGCCGATCGAAGCGCGCGCCAGCCGAGTCCGACATGGCCTGAATGCTATCATTCGGTGTTTTGCAGGCGCTGGTGACCTTTCTTGGGAGTGGCACGTCGCACGGCGTGCCGATGATTGGCTGCACATGTGAGGTGTGCCAGTCACCGGACCCGCACGACCGGCGGATGCGGCCTTCCATTTACCTCGAAGTGGACGGCGGCCCGTCCGTCCTGGTTGACACCTCCACGGATCTGCGCCAGCAGGCGCTGGCGTTCGGGGTGGTCAAGGTGGACGCCATCCTGATGACCCACAGCCATGCCGATCACGTCATGGGTATGGACGAGGTCCGCCGCTTCAACGTCCTCAACCACGGCGCGATTCCCGTGCACGCGTCGGCGGCCACCGGCAGTGAGTTGCGCCGCATCTTCCAGTACGTGTTCGAGCCTCCATCGCAGAAGGGTGGCGGCATTCCGCAGATCGTCCTGCACGACATCGACGGGCCGTTTTCGGTCGGCGCCCTGAGCGTGCAGCCTATCCCGCTCCTGCATGGCACGCTGCCGATTCTCGGCTACCGGTTCGGCTCGTTTGCGTATCTCACCGACGCCAGCACCATTCCCGACGAGGCGTGGCCACTGCTCGAGGGGCTGGACGTGCTGGTGCTGAACGCGCTGCGCCACCGCTCGCATCCCACGCACTTCTCCTTGTCCGAAGCGGCCGCGGTCGTCGAGCGCCTGCAACCGCGGCGAGCGTTCTTCACGCACGTGTGCCACGACCTGCCGCACGCGATCACCAACCGCTCCCTGCCCGAGGGGATGGCCCTGGCGTTCGATGGCCTGCGCTTCGCGGTGGAGGTCGGCTAGGTGGAAGTGATTCATTTCCCTGACGAGCCGCGGCCCCTGCGCTGGGTGTATCCGGTCCTGGCACTGGGCAATTTCGACGGCTTGCACCGCGGTCACATGAAGATCATCGAGCGCATCCGGCGGGGCGCCACCGAGCGCGGCGGCACCGCGCTCGTCCTGACCTTCGATCCGCATCCACCGCGCGTGCTGCGGCCCGACAAGGCCCCGGCGCTGCTGATGACCAAGCCGCAGAAGCTGGCCGCCCTCGAACGGGCCGGCGTGCAGGGCGTGGCGGTGGTCCGCTTCACCCTCGAATTGTCGCAGTGGGAACCAGAGACCTTCGTCCGGCGGGTGCTCGTGGACTGGCTGCGCGTGGCGGAAGTCTGGGTGGGAGCGGACTTCCTGTTCGGCCGCGAGCGTTCCGGAAACTTCTCGCTATTGCGCACCCTGGGCCAGCAGGTCGGGTTTCGCGTCGAGAAGATCGATCCCATCCGTTACAAGGACTTCGTGGTGTCGAGCACCCGGATCCGCCGCCTGGTGGCCGAAGGACGGGTCGAGGAAGCAGGGGCCTTGCTCGGCCGCCACTACGCCATCAGCGGGGAGGTGGTGGAAGGCGCCCGGCGTGGGCGGGAGCTGGGGTTCCCGACGGCGAACCTGGCCAGCGAGAACGAGCTGATTCCGCCCAATGGCGTCTACGCCACCTTCTTCACGCTCGACGGGGTGATTCGTCCCGCGGTGACGAACATCGGTGTCCGGCCCACCTTCGGCGAAACGCCGAAAGTGAGTATCGAAACGCATGTCCTTGGGTTTTCGGGCGATCTTTATGGTCGTCAGGCTGAAGTCTCCTTCGTGCAGCGGCTGCGGGACGAGCGCCGCTTCCCCGACGTTGATGCCCTTCGCGAGCAGATCGCGGCCGACGTCAGGCGGGCCGAGCGATTATTCGATAGACTTTCGGTGTGACGCCGCGCGGTTCTGGTGTGTGATGGAGGTCAGGTGAGTCCCGAGTCGTTCAACTTCACGGTGACCGTGCCCGGCGACGCCCGGCTGGTCGGGGTCGTACGGGATCTCTGCGCCCACGCGGTGGGTTACGCGAAGCTGCCGGAGGCTGCGGGCGCGTCGCTGTGCGAACGGGTGGCGGCCGCCGCCGCCGACTGCGTGGCGACGAACCCGCATGCGGCGTGCGCCCTGGAGTTCACCTGCGCCGAAGGCGAACTGCGCGTCAGCGTCGCGGGCCAGATCATCACCCAGCCTCTCAACGCCTGACGATGCGCCTTTACAACACACTGACGCGGCAGCAGGAGACCTTCGAGCCCCTGCGCGACAACACTGTCCGGATGTACACGTGCGGGCTCACCGTCTACGCCCGCGGCCACATCGGCAACTTCCGCACCTTCGTCTGCATAGACGTGCTCCGTCGAGCGTTGAAGTACGTCGGAGGCTGGCAGATGCGCCACGTCATGAACTTCACCGACGTGGACGACAAGACGATAGCCGGCGCCGAGCGCGAAGGCCTCGGCCTGCGCGAGTACACCGACCGTTACATCCAGGCCTTTCGCGAGGACGCCGCCAAGCTCGGGATCGAGCCTGTGGAGGAGACCCCGCGCGCGACCGACGAGGCCAACCTCGAGGCGATGGCCGCGATGATCAAGCAGCTCGAGGCGCACGGTCACACTTATCGAAGCGACGGCTCCATCTACTTCAAGATTTCCACGCTGCCCGCGTACGGCAAGCTGGCGCGGCTGGATCACTCCGGCATCCAGGCGGGCGCCCGCGTCGACGCCGACGAGTACAACAAGGAAGACGCGCGCGACTTCGTGCTGTGGAAGGCGACCAAGCCGGGCGAGCCGACGTGGGACTGCGGCGTGGGACCGGGCCGGCCCGGATGGCACATCGAGTGCTCGGCGATGGCGCTGCGCCTGCTGGGCGAGGCGCCGATCGACATTCACACCGGCGGCATCGACCTGGTGTTTCCTCACCACGAGAACGAGATCGCGCAGAGCGAAGGCGCCACCGGCAAGCCGTTCTCGCGCTTCTGGGTGCACACCGAGCACCTGATGGTGGACGACCAGAAGATGTCGAAATCGCTCGGCAACTTCTACACGATCAGCGACATCATCGAGCGCGGGTTCCGGGTCTCGGCGCTGCGTTACCTGCTGCTCTCGGCGCACTACCGCAAACAGCTCAATTTCACGTGGGTGGGAATGCAGCAGGCGGAAGAAGCGCTGCGGCGCCTCACCGACTTCCTGGACCGGCTGGATCGCGTGCAGGGCGGGGACGCTCACCCGGAGATCCTCCGGGCAGCGACCACGGCCCGGGCCGCTTTCGACGAGGCGCTCTCCGACGATCTGAACACGGCCGCGGGCCTTGCCTGCATGTTCGACCTGGTGCGCACCGTCAACACCGCCATCGATCAGAAGCAGATCGGCGCGGAGGATGTCGCTACGGTCCGCAAGGTCTTCGCTCACTTCGACGACGTGCTGGGCGTGCTGTCGCTGCGGCGCGGCGAGGATCGGCAGCCGCCGATGCCGGAGGCCGAGATCCAGGCGGCGATCGAGGCCCGCCATGCCGCGCGGCGCGCGCGCAACTTCGCGGAGGCCGATCGCATCCGCGACGACATGGCCGCGAGAGGCGTGATCTTCGAGGACGGCCCGCAGGGGACGCGCTGGAAGCGGAAGTAGCCGGCTCCGGCGCATAATGGGGCCATGGATGCCCCAGTGCTGAAGACGTCCCTTCCCGGTCCCAAGGCGAAGGCGCTCATCGAACGCGACGCGCACGTCGTTTCCACGTCGTACACGCGCGACTATCCCTTCGTCATGGCCCGCGGCGAGGGCGCCGTCGTCGAGGACGTGGACGGCAACCGGTTCCTCGATTGCGCCGCCGGGATCGCCGTCAACTCCACCGGGCATTCACATCCTCAGGTGGTCGCCGCGATCGTCGATCAGGCGAACAAGTTCCTGCACATGTCCGGGACGGACTTCTACTACGAGCCGCAGGTGCGGCTGGCGGAAGTCTTCAACGAGATCGCGCCCTTCGACGGGCAGAAGCGATCGTTCTTCGCCAACTCCGGGACCGAGGCCAACGAGGCCGCGATCAAGCTGGCGCGCTACACGACGAAACGCTACGGCGTCATCGCCTTCCTCGGCAGCTTCCACGGGCGGACGATGGGCTCGCTGTCGCTCACCTCGAGCCGGGCGATTCAGCGCAAGGGGTTCGGGCCGCCGCTGGCGGGCGCGTACCATGCGCCGTACGCGAACTGCTACCGCTGTCCCGTGGGCCGGCGGCCGGAGAGCTGTCAGGCCGAATGCCTGGACTTCGTCGAGGACCAGCTGCTGGTGCACCTCGTGTCGCCCGACGAAGTGGCGGCGGTCATGGTGGAATCGATCCAGGGCGAGGGCGGCTACGTCGTTCCCGCGCCGCAGTTTCACCATCGGCTGCGCGAGCTCACGTCGAAGCACGGCATCCTGCTGATCTGCGACGAAGTGCAGTCCGGCATGGGCCGCACCGGAAAGATGTTCGGCATCGAGCACTTCGGCGTTCAGCCGGACATCATCACCGCGGCCAAGGGCGTGGCATCCGGTCTGCCGCTCGGCGTGACCACAGCGCGGGCAGAGGTGATGTCGTGGCCGCCGGGTACGCACGCCAGCACGTTCGGCGGCAACCCGGTCTCGTGCGCCGCGGCGCTGGCGACGATCGACCTGCTGCGAACCTCCCTGATGCAGAACGCGGCCGAGGTCGGCGCCTACATGATGGACCTGCTGAAGGGGCTGCAGGAGAAGCACGCGATCATCGGCGACGTGCGCGGGCGCGGGCTGATGATCGGCATCGAGCTGGTGCGCGATCGCACGACCAAGGAGCGTGCCACCACCGAGCGGAATCAGGTGGTGGAGGCCTGCTTCAAGCGCGGCCTGCTGGTGCTGGGCGCCGGTCGCAACGCGGTTCGGCTGTCGCCGCCGCTGGTGCTGACGAAGGCGCAGGCGAAGACGGCGGTGGGGATCATCGACGAGGTCCTCGCTTCGCTCGGGTAGAGGCCTCGCGGCTTGGCGCGCGCTCGGTCGGTAGGACGGAGGCGGCTTCGCCGTAGGCCTCGCTCGCAGGTAGGACGAGAGGCCTCGCCGCTCCGCGGCTCGGTAGGGCTGTCGAACTGCATCGCGATTCTCCCCGAACGCGGGCAGGCGCCTTGCACTGCCCCGGGTATGACGATGGCCCGGCAGCAGCTTGGGATGCGGGGCGAAGACCTCGCCAGCGCGGCGCTCGAAGATCGCGGCTACGCCATTCTTCACAGGCGCTATCGCACCCGCTACGGCGAACTCGACATCGTCGCGCAGGACCATGGCGTGCTGGTGTTCGTGGAGGTGCGGGCGCGGGGGAGTGGCAGATTCGGCAATCCCGCGGAGTCGGTCACGGCGCAGAAACAGCGACGTGTTGCGGCGATGGCGGAGAGCTACCTGGGGCTCGAGGCCGCCGGCGACCGTGTGTGCCGCTTCGACGTGGTGGCGGTCGAGTCCGAGACCGAGCCGCCGCGCGTGACGGTCTACCCGGACGCGTTCCGGCCGGGCTGGTAGGGGACGGACCGGAATCCGGTACCCGGTGTCCGGTATCCGTCGCCCGGGCTCGGACGTCCGAGCCTGGTGGCCGCTATCCGTGTCCGCCCCGGGATTTAGAGCCAGATTCGAGCCTCAACCGCCGCAGATGGTTGCCGGACCCCGCCGCGTTTTGTTACACTAGGGTTTCGTTCGTGGGCGGGAATAACTCAGTGGTAGAGTGCGACCTTGCCAAGGTCGAAGTCGCGGGTTCGAATCCCGTTTCCCGCTCCATTTTCCTTCGCCGGGGAGCCCGCATCTCGTAGGGCCTCACGCGGGTGCGTGGGCCGCCCGGCATCCCGCCAAGAACAACCGATCGGCGCCGTCGCCAAGTGGTAAGGCAGAGGTCTGCAAAACCTCCATCCCCGGTTCAAATCCGGGCGGCGCCTCCAAATTTGCTCAGCGTTTTCGCCTTCCCGCCCTCACTGCTACCCGTAGCCTGCTCCGACTGTCCCTGAATTGTCCCTGTCAGCCTGCATCTCCTCCGAGTACCGCCCATGCTTCCATCGCGCACGGCGGCTGCGCGCCAGCCCTTCGGCCGTCGTCGGTCCGGTGGAACGGCCGCCGTGCATCCGACAACGGCGTTTGCCTCGAATCGCTGGTGCCTGGCAGGGCGTACCAGCCCGCGTACGCGCACCGCAGCGTGGGGCGGTGGTTGGGTCGCCCGAAGGGTTGCCGTGGCGCAGGCGGCCTCGTGGCGGCTTCAGGGAGGGAGCTGGTGACGCCGCTGGCGGCGTGGTCGGCGGCTCGGGCAGGCCTGCGGTGCCGCTGATTGCTTGCGTGCCTGCGTGCTCGAACGCATACCGTCAGTATGAGGCCGAGGCACGCGCCACGCAAATAACCGGCGTTCCGGCGCCACGAGGTCGAAGTCCGTGGCGAGCCAGGACGCTGCCCTCATCCCGCCAACGAACGGGAAACGCTGCGTTCTCGGCCGGCCGGTTGCAGCGCCTGGCGGCGGCCGAACGACCGTTCGCGGTATGTCTGGCAAGCAGAGCGACCGCAGGCGAACCGCACTCCGTTTGGCGGACGCCGCCGGGCAAGGCCGGTCGCCTGGTTCATCAGGAGTTGTTAAAGAGGGGACCGCGAGCCGGGTCCGCCCGATCGCTGAAGGAGCGTCGGGCGACGGCAAGTCCTGGTCAATCGCGGCACGGGTCCTGCGCTACGTCAGCGTGGAGGAGTAGACGGCTAGTGCCGCAGCGAGTGGGCGGTGAACAGCCAAGGTGAACAGCATTGGTCGCGAGGACGGCATCAGGGTTCAGACAGCGAATGGGACGCTGCCGAGAAAGTCCCCTCACTTCCGGTCTAACTGGAAATCCTGAACCGTAAACATACCTTTGATGTCTACCCATCCCTCGGCCGGTTGGTAATCGGGATGGGTAATACGCACTCGGTTCGGTCCTGCGTCCGTGTTCTCAAGAGCGTATCGTCCATTGCCATCCGTCTGTGCGACCTTCCCTCCTCCCGAAACGGTGGCACCCACCACAGCAACGCCCGTCGCGGCCTCAGTCACCCGTCCGCTCAGATTGTAAAAGGCCAAATTCCCCATGTCTGCCATGTCTGTCCCGCAGGCGGCCAACGACAGCAGCATCAATATCGATGTCGCCTGCCACACCAGAGCCCCCGGACACGGCTTTTGCCGCCAGAACATCATCATCGTCGCCTCCTGGAACCGTCTTGCGGTAGGGATGAGCCTGGCGGAGAAAGTTCGACCGGCCGATGAGTGCGGCTCCGCCCTTGCGCGACCGTGGTAGGAGGTCCGTCCTGCTGTTTAGGCAGATGCCAGACGTGCTCGCACTCGGGGCAACGGTAATAGTCCACGTAGCCGTAGGTGCCCAGGGTATCCAGCGCCCGTGGCGTCAGATGGTCGCAGTTGGGGCAGGGTCGAGCTGGCATGGAGAAGCAGCCTATCACCGCCGAGCTGCTCACCCGTTTACCGGGCGATGATTTGAGCAAAAATCGTGTGCAGGCCGCCTTCCATTGAGGGTCACGACGAGGGTGGTGTCGCGCCGGCGCCCGGATCCCGACCATGAGTGCGCGGGCTGCCGCCAGGGCAACGCGCGATCCTACTCCCTCACCACGGCCAGTGCGGCCTTGTCCTCGCGCAAACCGACGAATTTGGAGTGCCGGAGATGGTCGTCGGCGGTCCACTCCAAGAACTCGAACTGCCCAACGAGCACCGGCTTCAACCATGGGCAAGCAGCCATCTTTCGCTTGCGTGAGGCCCTGCCCCCACCGGCCGCTTCGCGCCTCCGGCAGGTTGACGAAGGGACACTGATCCGTCACGAGCGTGGTGAACTTCTTGAAGAGATTTGCCCGAACGGCCCGCGTGAACCTGTTGGGCGTCCGCGCTACGTAGATCAAGTCCTTGCCGGCGTAGTAGCCGACGATGAGCGCGTCGAAGGTGCTGCTGCCGACCGCGAACCCGCCGAGCACAAACTCCTGTCCTCCGTTGACGCGTATCTTCATCCAGGTGCCGGACCGCAGCCCCGGTTCGTAGACGCTGGCGCGGCGCTTGGCGACCAAACCCTCGAAGCCTTGCGCTTTGACGGACGCGATCAACAGTGGCAGCTGAGCGTCGAGGCACGACGAGTACCCGGACGGGCGCCGGCCGAGGTGTGCAGGTTGCCGTCCTTGACGTCGATGGGTCCGGTGTCGAGGATGGCCCTCGTAATCGATCGCTTGGAACAGACAGCGTCGACCGGACATTCGAGGTAAATGTTTGCTTCGCGCCGCATGGCCATCGGTGCGATGAGATCGAACGGATGGCCCGCACGGCATCGTCACGAGGCCGAGTGTGGCAGTTGATTTTCGTTTTCCCTGTCATTGTGCCAGGCGACGACCGGTCGCATGATAGGCTCCGAAATCTGAGGTGGGCAGATCCGGCGCAGAAAGGAACCGTGGGGAGGGCAACATGGAAACCGCAGTCATAACGACCGTCGGCGAGGTGTTGGGTCGCGTCGCTGCGCTCGAGCCGACGATCCGTGCGGCGTCCGCCGAGGCGGAGAGGGAACGGCGGCTCTCGGCCCATGTGGCCGAGGCGCTGCGCGAAGCGGGGTGCTACCGCCTGTTCCGGCCGCGAAGCTTGGGCGGCCTCGAGCTCGATCCGGTGTCCGCCTTTCGGGTAATCGAGGAGCTCTCTCGCATCGACAGCGCGGCGGGCTGGAACGTCGCGATTGCCAACGCCGCCGAACCTTTCGGAGCCTGGTATTCGGACGAGACGACCGCGGAGGTCTTGGGCTCCACTGAGACCGTCATGTGTGGCGTCTTCTTTCCGCCGCGGCGGGCCGTTCCAGTCGAGGGCGGTTACCGGCTGAGCGGTCGATGCACGTTCAACAGCAACTGTCACGCAGCGACGTGGGTCCTCGGGCTGGCCCACGTCTATAACGACGGCGTGGAGCGTCTCGACGAGAACGGCGCGCCGGTTACCCTGCTGACGCTGTTTCCAAAGGAGAAGGCGGAGATCATCGACAACTGGGACACGCTTGGAATGCGCGGTACCGGCAGCCATGACGTGAACGTCGATGACGTTTTCGTACCGGCCGAACATGCCGTCCCGTTCAAACCGCTGGAACAGCCGGGTCGGGCCTACAGCGGGCCCTCGCATCGGCTGTCGATCTGGACGTCGGTGTGCTGCAATGCGGTTCCGGCGCTCGGCATCGCACAAGCCGCGATCGACGAGTTCGCCGAACTAGCGAAGAAGAAGACTCCCTCCTATACGGCCATGATGCTGAAGGACCGCTCGATCGTGCAGCTTCGCTTCGCCCAGGCGGTTGCGAAGGTCGAATCCGCACGAGCCTATCTGCATGAGGCCTTTAACACCGCCTGGCAAGGCGCCTTGGACGGGCGGTACCTCAATCTAGCCGCCAAGGCCCGCCTTCAGCTCGCGTCGAGCCATGTACCAATCGCGGCGGCCGAAGCCGTCGACCTGATTCACTCGTGCGCCGGTACGGCAGGTATTCGGAACGACCAAGCGTTCCAGCGCCATTTTCGCGATGCTCACGTCATTACCCAGCACGCGTTTGTCTCCGAAAGCCGCATGGAGGCGGTGGGCCGGGTTCGCTTCGGCCTCGACCCGAACTGGCCGTTCCTGCATTTCTAAGTCGCCCGCGACGCCGGGATGCCGAGCAGTGCCGGTCCGTCGCCGCGCTCGAAGATCGCCAGCGCGATCTTCTGCCGCTGGCGCGCGCGGTCGAGAACCGCTTGGAATTGCGGGCGGCCGCGTAGCGTGGCAAACACTGGCGCGTGCTCCAGCGCATGGACGGGCGTGAACCCCGCCGCGACTGCCTCATCCACTTGCGTCATCGCGCGGTCGTGCGCGCCAAGCACGGCGCTCACGAGGAGCCATGAGGAACATCGCTTCGGGATCGCTGGACACCCCGAGCGAGGCCCGTTTATCCATCGCTGCGAAAACGCGAGCCGGGTCCGGGTCGTTCGCCCTGAGCGCCTCGACCACCCATTGGTACGTGGGCGGATAATGGTCCACCATGAGGTGCTCCACTGTGGCCCTCACCTCGGCAAGCCGGCCCTGGTACATCAGTAGGTAGGCGCCGGTTGCCTCGAACTCTCCGTCTGTATGCATCGCCTTCAAGCCGTCTGCGTCTCCGAGAAGCAGGAGGGTGTATTCAGCGCTGGTTGGCACGGTGGGGTCGAGGCGCCGCGCCTCCTTATGAGCGGCCCACGACGCGCCCATCAGGCCCGCATAGCGGCACGCATGCACCAGGGCCGTGAACAGGTGCGCGTCGTTGCGATTCGTCTTGAAGTGCTGGAGCAGCCGCGCCACGGCGGCATCTGCGCGTCCGTGCTCCGACTCCCACTGGGTGTAGAACCGGTGCGCCACCGGCAGCTCCGGCGAGAGCGCCAGGGCGCGCCGGAAGGCGTCCTCGGCCTTGCGCTCGTTGCCGGTGCGATCCTCGATGTACTTGCCGATGACGCGATGGCAGCGTCCGATGTGCGCCCAGGCCGGCGCGAAGACAGGGTCCTCGTCGAGCGCCTGCTCGAAACACCGGCGGGCCTCCGGCATCCTGGCGAGCGTACGGGCGACCTCGAGGCCGCGCAAGAACAGCTCGAATGCGCGGCCACTAGCCGGCACGTCGCGCCGCACCGCCTGGGTCTTTCCGGACGAATCGGCGCGCAGCGGCGTCAGGAGCCCGACGACGCTGCTGGTCAGCTCGTCCTCGAACGCGAAGATCTCGGCCATGGTGCCGCGAACCGACGTGGCGCCCAGGACGGTGCCCGACTGGGTTTCGATGGCCTGGACCTGGACGCGGAGCTGGTCACCCATGCGCGACAGCGTGCCGCTGAGAATAACGTCCACGTCGGCCTGGTGTGCCAGCTGACGCGGATCGCTGTCGGACGCCCACCTGGCCGCGACGGACGGCGACCGCACGACGACGTCGCGCAGCGCTGCGAGTGACCCGGACACCGCCTCCGCGAGTCCGTACGACAGGAACGCAGCGTCCGCGTCGTCGCGCTGCAGTCGGAGCGGCGGGACCACGACGCGCAGCAGCGTTCGAACCGACGAGACCGTGTCGGCGCCGCCACCGCCGAGCGCGACGCCCCGCAGTTCGGCCGCCATGGCTTCGGCGACCGAGAAACGCGTCGAGGGATCCTTCGCCAGCGCCCGGCGGATCACGCGGTCCACCGCGATCACCGCCGGAGGACCCTGGAGCGCCGGTGGATGGTCGTTGAGGATGGCGTGCGCGAGGTCGAACACATTCTCGCTCACGAACGGCGGCCGCCCCGCTAGCATCTCGAAGAGCAGCGTTCCCACGGCATAGATGTCGGCGCGCTGGTCGACGGTCAGCCCACGAATCTGCTCCGGCGCCATGTACCTCGGTGTGCCGACGATCATTCCCGGCCGAGTGATCAGGCCGCTCGACGTGGCGTCGATCTTCACGGTCGCCTCGCAAATCGGACGCGCGAGGCCGAAGTCGAGCAGCTTCACGCCGTGCGGCGTGAGGAACACGTTCGACGGCTTCACGTCGCGATGGACGAGGCCGCGCTCGTGCATCGCGCCAAGGGCGCTCAGCACCTGAAGCGCGATGTTGACCGCGTCGATGGGCGAGCACGGGCCCTGCTCGAGGCGGGTGTCCAGCGGCTCGCCCGCGAGCAGCTCCATCGCGAGGAATATGCCTTCAGGCGCTTCCTCGACCTCATAGATCTGGCAGACGTGGGGGTGCGAGACGGCAGCGGCCGCGCGCGCCTCCCGCCAGAAGCGCTTCACGGCGGCTTCGTCAGGGAGGCCGGCGATCATCTTGAGCGCGACCTCGCGGCCCAGGCGCTCGTCGCGCGCCGCGTAGACGACACCCATGCCGCCCTGGCCGAGCCGGCGGGTCAGCGTGTAGTGGCCCAGGTTGTAAGGGAGGGCGAGGTTCACGTGCGGTTCTCGGCAGCGCCATCAGTGCTGGCAGGTGAGGCTGCGTCGATACGCAGCGGCTGTGCGCCCTTCCATAGCGTGACCCGACCGATCTCGGGCAGGTGCTCCTGGCCGGAAGTGATCGTCAGGAAGTGGTTACCGGCCAGCGATCCCGCCTTGCTGGCGAAATGCGTCCTCCCATACGCGATGAGCAGCTCCGTTTCGCTCACGCCGCCCGGATACCACAGCACTTCGCCCGGATGCGGATAGGTCGTGGCGTTCTCGGCCGGGACGCCGATTGAAAGGTCGCCGAGTGGCGCCCACACGGCCTCGCCGCTCCAACGCACGTGAATCACCTGGCTCGTAAATGGGAGCAGACCCATGAATGCCGCGCAGGTGCGTGGCGCCGCGCTCGACTCGAACCGAGCCTCGAAACGGTAGGGGCCCAGACTCAGCACGACATCGGACAACGTGACTCCTTTTCGCGTCGACGCGGGTGGACCTCAGATCCACGCCGCGATGTCGAGCGCGAGATCGGAGTATACGGCCAGAGCCTGAAGAGGCATCGACGGGGTTCTGAGGGGAGAGAGTCTGGCCGTGCGCTGCGGCTGCACACCACCTGCGGATGCCCCTGCGTGGGCCGTGGGGACTGTGTATCGTGGCGGGGTAGCCGGATGCTGGAGGGTGATATATAGCGAGCACGACGTACGACACGCGGTCGATGGTCCAGACGCAGCGCGGGCGATCTACTGGTTGCTGTTCTGGACCGCGATGACGGCCAGCACGCTGTGGAGAATCTGCCACACGACCCGATGACGCTGATTCGCCGGGCGTTCGTCTTGGCCGTGCCTGCCCTATTCGTCGGGCGCGTGCTCTACAAGCTGCGGCAGTTCGAGCGCGCCGGCCGCGTGCCGGGCGATGTTGAAGGCTTCCTGTTTGAAACCGCGATGGCGTTCCCGATGCTGTGGGGGGCTGGCATGATGCTGTTCACCGGCATCATGCGGTGAAATCTCGAGAGGGCGGCGATGAACGAGCAGACCGTCGTCTACTTCGTCCTCATGATCGCCAGCCGGGCCGCAGCTTACCTGTTGTGGCTCAGCGATGCCCCGTTCCGGCGCGGGATCGTCGCGGTCATCCTTGTAGTGTCGAACATGGTGGCTTCGGTCGAGCTACGGAGGCGCTGTGGCTCACAGCTGAGCGGCCATCCGTTAGGCCCCACAGGAGCTGCATTGCGCGCATACTTGACGGCCGATTGCAACGGCATCTACTGATTGGAGGGCCCAATGACGCCGCATTCATACTGCACGGTTTTCATCGCACTTCTCCTGGCCGCATGCCAACTCCCAACAAGGACGGAGGCTGAGAACGTACAAGTCAAGCAGCAGAGGATAGGTGATACGTCCCTTGCTTTCGTGGAAGAAGGCAGCGGACCAACGGTGCTGTTCGTTCATGGTGGGTCTGGCGATTGGCGCACTTGGGATCCTCTCCGTCACTCCGTATCGCAGCGATACCGGTTCGTATCCCTGAGTCGCAGATATCACTATCCGAACGCTTGGCAGGATGGGGGCCAAAGGTACACCTTCGATCAGCACGTCGAGGATGTTACGGCCTTCGCTAGGGCACTGAATGTCGGCAAGGTTCACCTCGTCGGCAACTCCTACAGTGGCAGGCTCGTCGGGGTCCTCGCGCTGCGGTACCCAGACTTGTGGCGCTCTGTAGTCCTCGGAGAACCGTCGCTAGTTGTGCCAGCTTCACCCGAAGGCAGAGCAGCCGTCGCTGCCTTTTCCAACGACATGGCCAAAGCAGCCGCCGCGGCGAAGTCCGGCGACGATCGTCAGTCGGCGGTACTAGTCGCCAACGCTGTATCGGGCGATAGTGGAGCGTTCGAGAAGCGACCAGCAAGTTGGCAAGAGCGATGGCTCGACAACATGAAGACGATGGGTCCGATGTTTGGCGGGCCGCCCGCCACAGCGGTTACATGCGAGCAGCTCAAGGGGCTCCGGATTCCAGCCCTTGTCATACGCGGCGAACTCACCCGCGAGAACTTTCGGCATGGGCACGACGCTCTTTTGTCCTGCCTGCCTCAGGGCACGGAGTCAGCAGTCGGACCGAACGCTACTCACTTCTGGCCCACCGACAACCCGGAAGCTGCAGCCAACGCACTGCTCGCGTTCTTCGGAAGACACTAATGGAACGCCCGCTGCGCCTCGCGCAGGGCGCGAGCCTCGGCTCGCCGTCGCCGCATCTCCTCCTGCATCTCCTCGGAGTACCGCCCGTGCTTCCATCGAGCACGGCGGCTGCGCGCCAGCCCTTCGGGGGTCGTCGGGCCGGTGGAGCGGCCGCCGTGCAGGCGACAGCGGCGCTTGCCTCGAATCGCTGGTGCCTGGCAGGGCGTACCGGCCCGCGTACGCGCACCACAGCGAGGGGCGGTGGTTGGGTCGCCCGAGGGGTTACCGTGGCGCAGCCGGCCTCCTGGCGGCTTCAGGGAAGGCGCTGGTGACGCCGCTGGCGCCGTTGTCGGCGGCGGCACGGCAACGGCCTGCGGCGCCGCTGATTGAGGCTCGCGTGCCTTCCTGACTCGAACGCATATCCATCAGTATGAGGCCCGAGGCCAAGGGCCGCACAAAACGGCCGGCGTTCCGGCGCCACGAGGTCGAGGTCGTGACGAGCCAGACGCTGCCTGCATCTCGCCTGCGAACGGCAAGCGCTGCGTCTCGGCCGGCCGGTTGCAGCGCCTGGCGGCGGCCGAACGAGCCGTTCGCGGCATGTCTGGCAGAACAGAGCGACCGCAGGCGAACCGCACTTCGTTTGGCGGACGCCGCCGGGCAAGGCCGGTCGCCTGGTTCATCAGGAGTTGTTGGAGAGGTGGACCGCGAGCCCCGCGCGTCGGCCTCGGCATCGCTGGAGGAGCGTCGGGCGACGGCAAGTCCTGGTCAATCGCGGCACGGGTCCTGCGCTACGTCAGCGTGGAGGAGTAGACGGCTAGTGCCGCAGCGAGTGGGCGGTGAACAGCCAAGGTGAACAGCATTGGTCGCGAAGACGGCATCAGGGTTCAGACAGCGAATGGGACGCTGCCGAGAAAGTCCCCTCACTTCCGGTCTAACTGGAAATCCTGAACCGTAAACATACCTTTGATGTCTACCCATCCCTCGGCCGGTTGGTAATCGGGATGGGTAATACGCACTCGGTTCGGTCCTGCGTCCGTGTTCTCAAGAGCGTATCGTCCATTGCCATCCGTCTGTGCGACCTTCCCTCCTCCCGAAACGGTGGCACCCACCACAGCAACGCCCGTCGGCGGCATCAGTCACCCGTCCGCTCAGATTGTAAAAGGCCAAATTCCCCATGTCTGCAATGTCTGTCCCGCAGGCGGCCAACGACAGCAGCATCAATATCGATGTCGCGTGCCACACCAGAGCCCTCGGACACGGCTTTTGCCGCCAGAACATCATCATCGTCGCCTCCTGATAGCGTAAATGTGGCGTAGCGCCTGCGCGACGCCTGCCCTCCGGTTGTTACTCGTCGCCAGAGCCGCTGATCGAGCTTCAAGCTCATAGCTGGCAGCACCAGGAGCACCTGCGCGCGAGCCCTTCGGCGGTCGTCGGCCCGTGGCGGCCGCCGTGGAGCCGACATCGACGCTGCCTCGAATCGCGGTGCCTGGCAGGGTGTACCCGCCGTACGCGCACCGCAGCGAGGGCGGTGGTTGGGTCGCCCGAGGGGTTGCCGTGGCGCAGGCGGCCTCGTGGCGGCTTCAGGGAAGGCGCTGGTGATGCCGCTGGCGCGTTGTCGGCGACGGCACCCCCACGGCCTGCGGTGCCGCTGATTGCTCGCGTGGCTTCGTGCTCGACACCCATACCTCTCACCCCAGCCCGCCGCCAACAATAGCTGTCGCTGCGGCGTAACGAAGTTGATGCCGTGGCGAGCCAGTCCCGAGCGCAGAGCGGGCCGAAGTGGCGCGAGCGACTCTTTACCGTGGCGACTACTGGGGTACTCTTCGCCATGCTCCGCTCCCACCCGGTGGTTTTCCTCCCGTTCACGTCGAGCGCGGCCGCTGCTGTTCACGCCTGCACCGGTGCGGTGTCCCGCCGCGCGGCGACCTGGCTGGTGCATCTTCTCGGCGGGCTCGTCCTCCACAGATGAGAACTCACCGCTTGACGCTCCCGCTCGACGGGCTGGGGAGCGGAGGCGCGGCCGCGGGGCGAGGCGCGGCGGGGGGGCGGGGCGCGCGGGGCGGGCGGGGCGGCGGCGAGCCGCGCGCGGCGGGCGACGAGGGGGGGCGCGCGGGCGCGAGCGGCGCACGCCGAGCCGGCGCCGCGGCCCGGCCGGCGCGGGGCCGGAGAGACCCGCGGCGCGGCGGGGGGCGCCCGCGCGCGCCGCGCGGGGCCGGGCCGGGCGGCGGCGGGGGCCGGGGCGGAGCCGGCGGCGGCGGCGCGCGGGGCGGGACGGCGCGCCGCGCGGGCGGGCGCGCGCCGACCGGCGGAGCCGAAGGCGACGGCAAACAAGACGCGTCAGTTCGACTCGGGTGGAACAGTCTTGCGAAGGTCAGTGCGCGTCCGCCCTTGCGCGACCGTGGTAGGCGGTCCGTCCTGCTGTTTAGGCAGATGCCAGA
Source organism: uncultured Acidobacteriota bacterium (assembly GCA_963723005.1). Lineage (GTDB taxonomy): Bacteria > Acidobacteriota > Vicinamibacteria > Vicinamibacterales > UBA2999 > VFZN01. Next base: position 337,094 of record CAVRPA010000005.1, read on the forward strand.
CGTGTTCGCACTCGGGGCAGCGGTAATAGTCCACGTACCCGTAGGTGCCCAGAGTATCCAGCGCCCGTGGCGTCAGATGGTCGCAATTGGGGCAGGGTCGAGCTGGCATGGAGAAGCAGCCTACCACCGCAGAGCTGCTCAGCCGTTTACGGTGCGATGATTTGAAAAAATATCGCGTGCAGGACGCCTTCCACTGAGCGGTCACGACGACGGTGGGCGTAGCGCCGGCTCCCGAATCCCGACCATGAGTGCGCGGGCTGGCCGCCAGGGGCAACGCGCGGTCCTACTCCCTCACCACCGCCCGTGCGGCCTTGTCCTCGCGCAGACCGATGAATTTGCGAGTGCCGGAGATGATTGTCGGCGGTCCACTCCAGGAACTCGAACTGCCCGACGAGCACCGGCTTCAACCACCGGCACGCGGCCATCTTCGCCTGCGTGAGGCCCTGTCCCCACCGGCCGCTCCGTCGCCTCCGGCAAGTTGACGAACGGGCACTGGTCCGTCACCAGCGCGCTGAACTTCTTGAAGAGCTGCGCCCGCACGGCCGGCGTGAACCCGTTGCGCGTCCGTGCGACGTAGATCAGGTCCTTGCCTTCGTAGTACCCGAAGATGAGTGCGTCGAAGGTGCTGCTGCCGACCGTGTAGCCGCCGATCACGAACTCCTGTCCTCGGTTCACGCGCATCTTCATCCAGGCGCCCGACCGCAGCCCAGGCTCGTAGGCGCTGGTGCGCCGTTTGGCAACCAGCCCCTCGAAGCCTTGCGCCTTGACCGACTGGATCAACACGGGCAGCTCGGCATCGAGCGAGGACGGCGTACCGGACCGGTTCCGCGAGCTTCGGCAACACCTTGCGTTCGAGCAGCGCACGGCGCACCTCCAGCGGCTCGCGCATCACGTCGCGGCCGGCGAGCACCATCACGTCGAAGACGTAGTACACGACCGGCGCCGGTGCCGACCCGGAGTTCTGGAGCGCGTTGAAGGAGGGCCGGCCGTCCTCGTCGAACGCGACGATTTCGCCGTCGATGACGGTGTCGGCCGGCAGCTTCGCGAGCGCCTTCACCACGGCCGGGTAGCGGGCGCTGAAGTCCTTGTCGTTCCGCGACCGAAGGTGGACTGTGCCCTCGCGCTTGAAGGCGATGGCGCGGTAGCCGTCCAGCTTCAGTTCATAGAGCCATTGATCGCTGGCGGGTAGGGTGTCGGTCCGCCGCAGCAGCATGGGCGAGATGAAGCGTGCGGACGCGCCCTTCGACGCGGGGGCGCTTCCCGCCGACGTGCGGGCTGTCGTGCGTGGCGCCATCCGCCATTCAAGCACTGAATTGAGGATGGGCGCCGACCCTTTGCGCTGAATGCCGTCCGCTCAGAGTTCTTCGCCTACGGCAAGGGCGTTTCCTCCGGCGATACCGGATCGCCAGGTACCAGAGGCTCCTGAACTTGCCGGCAGCCGCGCGGCCCTAAACGCTACCTCAACAAATGATGACCGCAACCTTCGATAGACTGCTCCGGCAATGAATCGGGACCGCCACGATCAAGACCAACCACTCACCACAGAGAATCGCGCACGGCTACTCCGGCATCTACGAGAATTGATCGCAGCTATCGACCGCCGTGTGCCGCACATCGAGCGCGCTGGCGAGATCGCCATCGCACAGGATGCTGCGACGTTGAAAGGAAAGGCTCTGGCGCGGATCGAGGAACTCGAACGGACCGGCTGAGGCCGTGTCTCCGGGTGGATCCATATTGTTGCGTTAAAGATCACCATGACCATGAATTCCTAGCGAAGCAGGCGCGGCTCCTGATGCGGACGGCCGCTCTCAGGAAGCGGACCGAGGAACTCGCCCAGCCTGATCGCCCGTTCTCGCGGGCAGAACATGACGAATTGAAAGCGCTGCTCGCCGATCACAAAGCCGACTTGCGGCGTGCAGGGGGGCCTTGCCAGCCGGACATAGCGCTCTACGGCCTCACGCGGGTTCTTCTCTCCTCATGAGCCGGCGCCGGAGAACGGCGCAGCGCGCCTGTGCTACGGCTTCCAGTTCATCAGGAGTGTGATGGGTAGCGCGCCGGTTTCGGCGTCCACGTTGATCAGGAACCGTCCATCAGCGCCGACATCATATTGATGACTGCGGCCGATCACGTTCGTGCCCCCACCAGCTCTCCGCGTTTGGAAGAGAGCAATCGGCGCGTCGGCGTGGACCGTCGCCTCATTGGTGCGAATAGCGACGGCCATCATCTTCGCGTCCGGCGCAATGAAGTACAGCTCTGTTCCGTCTCGTGACCATCGCGGATACACGCCACCCGTCGTCGAGATGGGGAACGGTCCGGCTTGTGCCTGGAAGGAGCGCACGTAGATTTCATATTGGCCGGTTTCGTTCGATTGATACGCGACCCAGCGTCCGTCAGGCGAAAACTGTCCCCACAGCTCGTTCGCCCCGGTCCGGAGGAAGGCAAAGGGCACTCGCGTGTCCAGAGGCAGCACCCAGAGGTCGGTCCCCATCTTCGGGTCGGGGACGTAGTACATGAGAAACTTTCCATCAGGTGACCAATCGCTGGGGATTTTCATCTCAGGCGAGTCGAACAGCACGCGTTCAGCCCCGGCACCAGCCGCGGCCTTTTCGGAGAGCGCCACCAACCCGGAACGAACGGCCGCGAACGCAATCCGACTGCCATCCGGTGACCACACGGGCAGGCGTGCAATATTCCTATCGGATCCGTGCGTGAACCGTGTCTGATGGGTGGCATCCAGCAGCCACAAGTCCGTCGCATTCTGGAGCGACCGCTCAACCGCGACCCGCCGACCATCTGGCGACAGCCTGAGATTCGAGAGCGCCGTTTGTTCGGGGGCGCCAAAGGTCCCCACCGGGGTTCCCGAGCGGTCGAACCATGAGAGGCGGGTCACCGAGGGGCGCGCTTCTCGATACGCCATCACGCCGACATCGGAAACGGAAAAGGCGCCCGCTCCAGTGATGGGCTCGAACGCGACGGAGTCTGCGACGGTCACCGGCTCGCCCGTGAGCACGCGCCCCGCGAGGTCGAAGGGCTGTGCCAAGAGCACCCCTTGACGGATGAACAGGAGCCAACCGGGTGCGACATACGCGCCTTGGCTGTCCGACCCGAGGAGACGCGTCGTCTCTGGTGAGTCCAGCGAGCCCAGGTACACGCCACGCAGCGCGTCAGCTCCACCGACAAAGAACAGGAACTGCCGGCCACCTGGTAAGAATTGTGGATGACGGTGGCCCGTCGATTGCGGTGTCGCCACCGTGGCCGGACCGGAGGTCCCCCCTCGGCGCTGACGCGGTGCAGCGAGGGCGCTGCAGTGCTCGAAAAGAGCATGGTGCCGTCCGGCCCCCATGCGCCCGTCGTTCCGCCAAGGGCGAAGGTCACGGTCTGAGCGGAGCCGCCCCTGGCCTCGATCCGTTTCAGCTCGCTGCCGGCGAAGAACCCGATGGACCGGCTGTCCGGGGACCAGAATGGCTGTCGGGCACCCTCGGTGCCTGACAATGGGCGTCCGTCAGGCGCGTCGAGGGCGCGGACCCACAGCATCGATTGCCCCTGGTGATCTGAGACGAACGCAATGCGGCGGCCGTCTGGCGACAGCGCAAACGACGCCGCGTCGGACGTGCGTGGCGTCGTGATGTCCACTACTCGCGGCTCTGGATCGCCGACCGCAGGGCGCAGGACCCACGCGACGAGAACCGACGCTAACGTCAGCGCCAATACGGCCGTGGAGATGGCAAGCACGCGCTCTCGCCAGCGGCGCGGTGGCGAGGGCACCCCCGAGGCCGACGCGTCGGGATCGTGGCTCGCCTCATCCAACTCCAGGCGGGCATCGGCAATGTGATGAAGTCGCCGGCTGGAGTCCCGCTCCAAACATCGGCGCAGCATCCGGCGAATGCCGGCTGGCACGTTGGAGGGTAAACGCGGCCAGTCGGGTTCGCGCTCCAGGATGGCGGCCAGTGTTTCGGCGGTCGTCGCGCGGCCGTACGCTGGACGCGCCGTCAGCATCTCGAAGACGACGCAGCCGAAAGCCCAGACATCCGTGCGCGCGTCCACGCGCTGCCCGCGCGCCTGTTCGGGACTCATGTAGCCCGGCGTCCCGGCCACCACACCCTCAGCACTGATGGCATCACCAAGAGTTGTTGCCGTGACACCAGCGCCGTAGTCCCCTGCGATGGCCTTCGCCAGCCCGAAGTCGAGCACCTTCACCGTGCCGTCCGGCCGCACTTTGATGTTGGCCGGCTTTAAGTCGCGGTGGATGATGCTCTGCTCGTGCGCGGCTTCCAGCGCCTCGGCAATCTGACGGGCGATGGGTAGTGCGTCCTCCAGGGTCAGCGCCCCGTGCGCGATGCGGTGCGCTCAGAATCGTCACCCTCGACGAGTTCCATCACCAGCGCGGAGATGTCACCGGACTGCTCGAACCCGTAAATCTGCGCGATGTGCGGATGGTTGAGCGTGGCGAGCGTCCGCGCCTCGCGGTCGAAGCGCGCCAGCCGCTCGGCATCGTGCACCACCGAGGCGGGCAGCGTTTTCAACGCCACGTCGCGACCCAGCTTGGTGTCACGCGCCCGATACACCTCGCCCATGCCACCTGCGCCGAGGGCGGACAGAATCTCGTACGGGCCGAGGCGGGTGCCGGGAGTGAGGGCCACGTTACCGGGAGTATACGAGTGGGTCAGTACGGCGAGCCGGATATTCCGAATTGTTTCGCGCTCATGGCAGATCCGCCACTCAGGTGGCGATTCGAGGACGGGTCTAGCTCGTGTGTTCCGAAGGGAACGTGCGAGTTGCACAGAGCGTGCGGAAAGCCGTGGGCGGGCGTCAGAACGATGTATGGTGTCGCATCGCGCGACACGGTCGGCCACCCTCCCTCGAGGAACATTAACCGCCAGCCGACGCACAGCCGAGGGCAAAGGGCGAGGCCGGCTTGCGGGCCGGCGAAATCATGGCGCTGGAGTGGACCGACGTGGTGGCTTCGGTCGCGCTACGGAGGCGCTGTGGCTCGCAGCTGAGCGGCCATCCGTTAGGCCCCACAGGAGCTGCATTGCGCGCATACTTGACGGCCGATTGAAACGGCATCTACTGATTGGAGGGCCCAATGACGCCGCATTCATACTGCACGGCTTTCATCGCACTTCTCCTGGCCGCATGCCAACTCCCAACACGGACGGAGGCTGAGAACGTAAAAGTCAAGCAGCAGAGGATAGGTGATACGTCCCTTGCTTTCGTGGAAGAAGGCAGCGGACCAACGGTGCTGTTCGTTCATGGTGGGTCTGGCGATTGGCGCACTTGGGATCCTCTCCGTCACTCCGTATCGCAGCGATACCGGTTCGTATCCCTGAGTCGCAGATATCACTATCCGAACGCTTGGCAGGATGGGGGCCAAAGAGTCACCTTCGATCAGCACGTCGAGGATGTTACGGCCTTCGCTAGGGCACTGAATGTCGGCAAGGTTCACCTCGTTGGCAACTCCTACAGTGGCAGGCTCGTCGGGGTCCTCGCGCTGCGGTACCCAGACTTGTGGCGCTCTGTAGTCCTCGGAGAACCGTCGCTAGTTGTGCCAGCTTCACCCGAAGGCAGAGCAGCCGTCGCTGCCTTTTCCAACGACATGGCCAAAGCAGCCGCCGCGGCGAAGTCCGGCGACAATCGTCAGTCGGCGGTACTAGTCGCCAACGCTGTATCGGGTGATAGTGGAGCGTTCGAGAAGCGACCAGCAAGTTGGCAAGAGCGATGGCTCGACAACATGAAGACGATGGGTCCGATGTTTGGCGGGCCGCCCGCCACAGCGGTTACATGCGAGCAGCTCAAGGGGCTCCGGATTCCAGCCCTTGTCATACGCGGCGAACTCACCCGCGAAAACTTTCGGCATGGGCACGACGCTCTTTTGTCCTGCCTGCCTCAGGGCACGGAGTCAGCAGTCGTACCGAACGCTACTCACTTCTGGCCCACGGACAACCCGGAAGCTGCAGCCAACGCACTGCTCGCCTTCTTCGGAAGACACTAATTGACACGGTCTACCACCGAGCATGGTGAGGCCTGATATGGAACGACGTGTCAAGTTAGCTCGATCTTTGAACGATTTCGAAAGCAGCATCGAAGGCGGTCGAGGTGGCTGTCGCGACGGTTCGCGTGCGACGCCGTCCGCGAACGAGCGCGACTAGAACGGCGCGCGAGAGCTGTAAAGCTAACCTCCACGACCGGCTATGGGGGATGAACCCCACGCACCGCGACGAATCTGGTGCTACGAACATGCGTCATTGATCAGCCAACCCCTCCGAGCAGGAAGGTCCGGTCCGCTTCAGCGAGAGCCCAAGATGCGCCGATGACGAATCAGCGCACGCACCTTGGCAAAAACGTCCTGATGAAACGCGCGCTGCGCCTCGTGTAGTGCGCGAGCCTCGGCTCGCCGTCGCCGCATCTCCTGCTGCATCTCCTCGGAGTACCCTCGTGCTTCCATCCGGCACGGCGGCTGCGTGCCAGCCCCTCGGGCGTCGTCGGTCCCGTGGAGCGTCCGCCGTGGAGGCGACAGCGACGTTTGCCTCGAATGGCCGGTGCCTGGCAGGGCGTACCCCCGCGTACGCGCACCGCAGCGAGGGGCAGTGCTCGGGTCGCCGGAAGGGTTGCCGTGGCGCAGGCGGCCTCGTGGCGGCGTCAGGGAAGGCGCTGGTGATGCCCCTGGCGCCGTTGTCGGCGTCGGCAGCGCCAAGGCCGGTGTCGTTGATTCAGGGTCGCGTGTCTGCGTGCTCGAACGCATGTCCATCAGTATGAGGCTCGACATGCCGGCGCTGGACACTTTCGACCTCGACCCTGCCCCCAACGACGGATTGCAGGAGACTCTCGTTGGTCTACACTGCGGCGGCAACGACATACTGCGAGCCACTATCTCAGTGGCGGCTGTGGTGCGCGCCGAGCTGCAATGCCCTTGGCCGCCTCGCCCCCGCTGATGCGCTGAATGTCGGTGGTAGGCCGTAGCGGGTGATGGTCACGCAGTCTAGTAGGATGTTAGACGGACAACGAACAGCCGTGCCAACTGCCACGTTCATCCTTGGTCTGTGCGGCTCCGGCAAGAGCTGGCATGCAGATCGAATACAGGCAGACGTGAAGTTCCACGAGGGGTTCTGGCTGCAAGATCGCAAGGCGGCCAACCTCGCGGCAGTCGTTGCGGCGCTCCGGGGCGGTGGCGACGTCGTGGTCACAGAGATCGCGTTCTGCTGTGAACCAGCGAGGCGAGAGCTGACCGCACTGTTCAGAGCCATTCCGAACGCAACCCTTCGGTGGGTCTGCATCGAGAACAACCTCGAGAAGGCCAACGCAAACTGCAGGCGGCGACAAGCGCACGGCGACTCGCGAGCTCAGATCGAAATCAACAACCAGTTGAGTCTGAACTACACGTACCCGAAGGGGCCGAGGTGCTGCCAATGTGGTCATCCAGCGGCAGCTCCGAGCCCCACGAAGGGCGAAGTGAGAGTGCCGTCTAACCAGCGGTTGCAGCCGACGGCGCGCTGGGGCATGCTGAGCGCGCCGCGGCTGAACCGATCGTAGGCAGCCAACAAACTAGCAGGAGGCAATCAGCAAAACCATGCCTCGCCTCAACTACGGCACGTTGCTCGAGAACATCGTGGTCTGGGCTTGATCCGATCGGTGGACACCTTCCCAAAGGTGGATACGATGTCCCGACCGATGGCCGACACACCGAAGCGCCGGCGCCCGCGCCGGCAGTTCGATGAGGAGTTCAAGGCGCAGGCCGTCCGCCTGGTCCTCGACGAGGGCAAGTCGATCGGCGCCGTGGCCCGCGACCTCGACCTGACCGAGTCGGCGCTGCGCCAGTGGGTCGAGCGCGCGCGCGCCGATCGGACGCAGCGGCCGCACCGGGCTGACGACCGCCGAGCGCGAGGAGCTCGCCCGGCTGCGCAAAGAGAATCGCGAGCTGCGGACGGAGCGCGACATCCTAAAAAAAGCCGCGGCCTTCTTCGCGAAGCACCAGGCGTAAGGTTCGCCTGGATTGCCGCGGAGAAGGCCGAGTACACCGTCGCCGAGTGCTGTCGCGCGCTGCGCGTCTCGCCGAGCGGCTTCTATGCCTGGCAGCAGCGCCCGGAGTCGCGCGCACGCCGCGCGCGATCGCCAGCTGCGCGTGCTGATTCGGGCGTCGCATGAGGGCAGCCGTCGGGCGCTACGGCAGCCCGCGGGTCCTCGAGGACCTGCATCGAGCAGGGCGATGCCCGTCAGCCGGAAGCGCGTCGCGCGCCTGATGCAGGCAGAGGGCCTCCGGGCGCGCGTGCGCAAGCGGTTCCGCTCGACGACGATGAGCGAGCACGATCAGCCGATCGCCGCCAATGTCCTGGACCGGCAGTTCGCGGCCGACGCGGCCCAATCAGCGCTGGGTCGGCGACACGACGGAGTTCGTCATCGGCAGCAGCGCCAAGCTCTATCTCGCGGCCATCCTCGATCTCTACTCGCGCTTCGTCGTGGGCTGGGCGCTGAGTGCCGTCAATGATCGGCACCTCACGATCAGCGCGCTCGACATGGCGCTGAAGCGCCGCTGCCCGGACGCCGGCCTGCTGCATCACTCGGATCAGGGCTGCACGTACGCCAGCGAGGACTATCGGACGCGGCTCGAGCAGCACGGCATCACCTGTTCGATGAGTCGGCGCGGCAATTGCTACGACAACGCGGTGATGGAGAGCTGGTTCTCGACCGTGAAGAGCGAAGAGGGCGAGCGCTTCGACAGCTACGCCCACGCCAAGGAGGCCTTGTTCGACTACATCGAGGTGTTCTATAACCAGCGGCGTCGTCACTCGACGCTCGGCCAGATCAGCCCGGCGGAGTTCGAGCGACGGTCGACTCACGCCGCATAGTTAACCCGTCCACCAGATCGGATCAAGCCCACGCCCGCTCCAGACTTTCCTTGCACTCGTCCGACATAGTGGGGAGTTCGCTGCCATCATGCGTGTCGAACAGGTGTAACCACGTCAGCTTGCCATCGATGCTCACGCGCAGTTGTCGTCCCTGATCCATGACCCAGACGCGGGCGTCGGCATGTTTGCCGGTGACGCTGTGCGTGAGGCGCCAGAGCACGCGTTCAGCAATCGGCAGGGCAGGGTCAAAGCGCGGAAGTTCGCGGGCGACATTGAAAGCCCCTTCCTGCTGGATGTGTTGCAACCGGGGAGGCGAGGACTGATTAACCCTGCCCCATGCTTCCGCTCCCGCCCGGTGGCTTTCCTCCCGTTCACATCGAGCGTGGCCCGTTGGTGTTCACGCCCTGCACCCGGTGCGGTGTCCCGCACGCGCGGCGACCTGGCTGGCTCCATCTTCTCGGCGGGCTCGTCCTTCACAAGATCGAGAACTCGACCCGCTTGACGTTCCCGCTCGACGGGCTGTGCATGGCCTGCATCCTCACGATCATCAACGAAGACGAGCCCCAGTGACGCCGCCCCGCGTCGCTCTAAGAGTGAGACTTTTGGGAATACTCTGACCGAGCGGCAGTCGAAACAGCGTGCGTACAGGACCGAACTGGTCCGAAGCACAACTTTGGGGGACTGGGCGCTGCCGGAAGGCAGGCCGCGATCATGACGCCGCACTCGCCGTTCAAATCACGAACGGAGCCGCTGCCGATGGACAGGGCCTCTGGATCGAAGCCATGATGGGTGAGGCTGGAGTCTACAGCACCGAAATGACGGTGCGGCTCTGTTGCTGCAACGTCTTCCACCAGGACCGCATAGTGCCCGGCAGAGCAGGATCGGCTTGTAGAGCGCACCCAGCGCTTAAGAACCGAACGCGCGAACTCGCCGATCCTGATCGGCCTATATTGAATCCGAACAGCGCCGTCAAATCGCCGTCGCTTCGATAATCGATATACCCGAGTGGGTGTCGATATCACGCGTCATGACAAAACCGGATTCGCGGAGAAGTTCCGAATACTCGCGAAGGGTCCGCTGTCGTCCACCGATGGCAAGCATGACGATATCGAGGGTGGCCGGCCAGTTCGGAGCAGACTCGTTCGGCAGCAACGCTTCGATGAGCAGCAGCTTCGCGTGGGTGCGAGCGGCTCGCCTCACTGCACGAAGGATGTGTTGCGAAGCGTTGTCGTCCCAGTCGTGAATGACTTCCATCAGGATGTAGGCATCCGCAACGGGAAGCGGATCATTGAAGAAATCACCACCCATGAGGCGCAGTCGTTCGGATGCGACGGCTGCGGCTTCCTCTACGACGTGCGGCTGGTCAAAGAGCACGCCTGACGCCGTTGGTGTTGCAGCGAGAATCGCCTGAATTAAATGTCCGCGACCTCCGCCGATGTCGGCGATCAGGTTGAGGCCAGAAAAATCGTATGTCTGAACGATGCCGGCGATATGGCCGTGGGCCTTCGCGGTCATCGCCTCACCAAAAATGCGGCTCGCTTCGGGGTTCTGCGTCAGGTATCCCCAGATGCCGCCAGGTAGGACGCGATCCGCGCTCGGTTCACCTGTCCTGATCGCCGACCCCAACTCACCAACCGCCGCCCAGAAGCCGGGCAGTCCGAACATGCGCGCCAGGGACCGCATCGATTGAGGATGGTCTTGCCGGAGCATGCGCGATGCCGGGGTATGCGCGACGGTGCCATCGGCGTACGCGAAGATGCCGTACAACGCGAGCAACCGGAGCACGCGCTCGAGCGCGCCGGCATCCGCCGCGGTTGCCGTGGCGAGTGATGCGGCGGGTTGTGGCGTGTCACCAAGCGCATCGGCAACGCCCAGCTCCGCAACGACATGCAATGATCGCGAGACATAATAGGCTGCCGACAGTTGAAGCAGGGCGTCAACAGGGTTCTCCGTGTTCCTCATCCTGGTACCTCCAGTGGTAAGGTTGCCGAGTATACCGCCGGAGCTACCCGTTAGCTTCGCTTGTCCAGCCGGCGCGTTCCAGGGTCTCCCGGCACTCGTCCGACATGGCGGGGAGTTCCCTGACATCATGCGGGCCGAACAGGTGTGACCACGTCAGCTCACCATCAATGGTGAGGCGCAGTTGTCGTCCCTGGTCCATGACCCAGACGCGGGCTTCGGCACGCTTGCCGGACGCGCTGTGCGTGAGGCGCCAGAGCACACGCTCGGTAATCGGCAGGGCGGGGTCGCGGAAGCCTCTCCACACATCGTCGATTGTACCGGCTCGTCCGCAATGTTGCGACCGCAAGACACGGTCGCCACGTCGCGCTCCGCTCATCCACGCGACACGAGCCGTCGCGAATCGCCAGGCGTGCTCATCCCGGCCGCACGAGTTGAGCGCGGACCGTCGCTGGAAGCTAAGACCAACGCGGACGCGATGCACGGTGACCACCGCGTTTGATATTTACGACGGTGATGCCGCGAGCACAGTACACGGCACTCTCTATTGCGGAATGGCCGCTGCTACTGTTTGATGACGAGCACGGACGCGGGACCACCTTCGCCGTTGCCGCAGAGGTGCCACTCCGATCCCAACCGCAATGCGATGGCGGAACCGAGATAGTGCGGAGTAATGAAGACCAGAGCGTTCGCATCGTCGTTCGGAAGTAGCGGATGATTGGCGGGGATGCACGCCCAGCTGGTAGTCGAGGCAAGTGGAGGAAGGGTCGTTCGGAACGCAGGGCGGACAGCCCCTGCAACGCGGATCGCGCCGTTGTTGATTTCCAGAGCGGTGCCGCCAGCCACATTATGGGCCTGTACCCCTGTGGCTCCAGCCGTCACCCCGTGGCCTTGAACCCCATAGCCAGTCTGGGCACCGCCAATCACCCCAAACCCCGACACCGTTCGCCCATACACACCGACGCTGGTCGCGCTCTCGCCTCGTAGGCCAGCCGATGCCTCCAAGCCGGGCGGCAACGCTTCACCGAACCGCCCGTAAATGGCCGCCGCATCATTCGCCGTCCCGGTGTCGGTGCCTACGGTCGCGGACAGCGCCCGGTCAATACCTCCGGGGGGCTGCGTCAAGACTGTGCCGAACGGTGTGGCGGCGACAGTGGGTGGGCGCACCGGACCACCCAGGCTGGCACCGGGCGTGAACAGGAACGTCCCGCTTCGGCCCACACTGTCGCGCCAGGTGCCGCTATACCCACTCGCCGGCAGGATCGTCACGTCGAGGTGCAGGGCGATGCCACCCGGACCAGCGATCACCGTTAAACCGCCTCCGATTGACCCGCCCGGATTGGCAAAGGCCATCCCGATCACCGAGGCGCGAGCCGTCGTCCCGCAGCCATCATCGGTGCCTTCGAGTCGGTAGGCATCCCCGCTCTGGGTGACAGCGACAGAGATGATGTTGCAAAAGGGTTGGGTCTGCCAGCGGAAGGTTCCCAAGGGTTGCGCGGCGGCGACAGAAGTCCCGGCAAGGAGGCCGACAATGCAGAGCCCCGCGACGAGCCGTGTACGATTTCCCATGATGCCTCCGGGTCAAATGTTGCGGAACGACGGAGACGGGAGTATGGCACGAAGGGTGACGAGACTCCTCTTTGATAGGCGCTGGCTTCGAGGTGCGCTGAACAACACCCATCGCCTAAACCTCGCTCGTGCAAAACCTGGTTGTTGAGGTGAATGCAGCCTGGCGCTTCTTCGCGAAACTGATTCTCCGAAGCAGGCCGGCTTTCGCCATCCGCACGGTGTCAGCCTTCACAGCCGCTTGGGCTGGCTGCGCCCTTGAGTGGTCGGGACAAACACCTGTTTGTCCCACCGCCGGATCGCGGCTGAATCGAAGCGAAATCAGGCCACTTCTTGATCGGCTGGCGGAGGGGTTTGTCCCACCAGCGGTAGCTCGCCCTTCGCCAGTCGCCTCGCAGCGGTGGAACGCGAGCAACCCCACAGCGCGGCCGCGTGCCGCACCGTCAGGCCGCGAGGCGCGGCCTCTGGAAGCGGCGTCGTCCTCCGCCGACCCAAACGCCGCCCCTCGCGCTTGGCGCGCGCCAGGCCGGCCACGACGCGCTCACGGAGGCGTCCGCGCTCGAACTGCGCCAGCGCGCCGAGGATGTGGAGTTGGAGCGCGCCAGCGGGCGTCGTCGCGTCGATGCCCTCGCCCAGGGAGATGAAGGCCACGCCGAGCGCCGTCCACTCGTTCACCACGGCCGAGAGATGCGCGAGGTCGCGCCCGAGGCGGTCCAATCGCCAGCAGACCACCGCGTCGATCTGGCGGCGCCGCGCGGCCAGCATCAGTCGGTCGAGCGCCGGGCGTCGGCGTCTTCGCGCCGCTGACGCCTTCATCGATGAACTCGATACCTGCCGCCCAGCCTCGGGCCGCGACGTAGCGCCGCAGTTCCAGGAGCTGGTTCTCGACATGCTGGTCATCGGTGCTCACGCGGGCGTACAGCGCGACCCTCATCGCGTCCTCCGCGTCTTCGTGGCGTCGGGCAGGGCGATGCCTTTCTCGGTCGAGGAAGGCGGCGATCGCGCGGCGGATGGCCTCGGCGGCGGCGATGCCGTCGCGCTCCTTCAGGGCGCTCAAGCCATCAAGCAGATCGAGGTCGAGGAACAGGCTGACGCGCTTGCGTCGTGTCGGTGGCATGGCGCCAGTGTATGCCTATTGATGCCTATATGGTAGCGATAATTTAGCGAATCTGCTACCGTCGAACACCTCATGTCGCTGAAGACGTGCATCGTGACCTTCACCGACCTGGACGGAACGCGCCACAGCGTCGAGGTCGTCGCCGACACGCTGTTCGAGGCGGCCGCGCTCGCGCTGAAGGCGATGGCGCAGGCCGAGTTCATTGAACCGAATCCCGGTGCGGCGAGCCGCCTCGACATCGAGGTGCGGCAACCCTCGGTGACGCACTCGGTGACCGTGGGGCAGGTTCAGCGATGGATCGCCTCGGGTTCGTCGGACCCGCGCGTGGCCATTAAGAAGGCCAGGTTGGCCGAGCTGCTGGCTACGAAGTGAACGGCGGAGTGGGGCTTCGGCGCGGGAGCCGGCGAGGCCCGCTCGCACTTTCCACTGTTGCCGGCCTCAGCCCGCGTGGAGCTGCCACCTCGGTTTCGTCTCGTTCGGCCACTCGCCACCGGTCGACCTTCAGATCGCTCTACGGGGGAAACAGAGCCGATTCCCCAGGACCGCTAGGACCGGACGGCTCTGTGCGTGGTCGTGGCCCTAGTGGTCCTAGGGCAAGGGCGATGTATGCGCAGCACGCACAGGCACTAAAGGGGGTCGATTCTACGAGCTTCAACCATCGCTTCGTCATCCTGGAACGCTTCTAATTCCGGCAGCCTGCACCGAGGCGATCTGAACGCGGAGGCGCCGAAAGGTCAATTCTCAAACGGCCCGCGTCGGGCGCCTTCCCGCTGCCCGCGGAGCCTCTGATCCCGCTGCTTGGTTGGCTCGTGCTCACTTGACTGCTGTGGCAGTTGCCGGCGTCCGAGGCAGTCGGCCTGGCGGCGCTGATCGCCGTCGCATCATGGGCGCGAGCGCCGCGGCTGGCCGCGAGGCGCTATGATGCGCAGCTATGGCCCTCAGCCACGGAACCCGGCTAGGTCCCTACGAGGTCCTCGGAACGTTCGGCGCCGGAGGCCAGGGCGAGGTGTATCGTGCGCGCGATACCCGCCTCGATCGAACGGTCGCGATCAAGACCCTCAGGGACGGCGCCGGGGACGATCCTGGACGGCGCGCGCGGGTAGAGCGCGAGGCCCGGATCCTGGCGCCGCTCTCGCACCCCAACATCTGCGGCCTGCACGACATCGTCCAGGGAGACGAGGGGACCTGCCTGGTGATGGAAGCTCTCGAGGGCCAGACCCTCGCCACGCGCCTGCTCGCCCGGCACCGACGCGGCCTGCCGGTTCGTGAGGCGTTGAGCATCGCGGCCGCGGTGGCCGACGGCCTCGCATTCGCGCACCAGCACGGCGTCGTTCACCACGACGTCAAGCCCGGGAACATCATGCTCACGCCGTCGGGCGTCAAGCTCCTCGACTTCGGCGTCGCCCGTCTACGGCGCGCGGGTCACGCGGTGGATGTGACGATGACGGCGCCGGTCGGCGGCAGCACAGCGGAGGGCACCTTGCCGTACATGGCGCCCGAGCAGCTCCGCGGCGAGGTCGACGCGCGATCCGACCTGTTCGCGCTCGGCGCGGTGCTCTACGAGATGCTGACCGGCAGCCGCGCGTTCGTCGCCGATTCCCCGTCGGCGCTCGCCGCGCGCATCACCGAGCACGATCCACCCGTGCTGCCGCCCAACGTGGCAACCCCGGCGCTGGCGCGGCTGGTTGCGAAGTGCCTTGCCCGGGACCCGGCGCGGCGATGGCAAACGGCGGCCGACCTCGCCGATGAACTGCGGTGGCTCGCCGGTACGCTCGATCAAGCCGTCGCGCCGAGCGCCAGCGGTCTCAGACGTCGCGGCGCGCTCGTCTTCGCGGCGACGGCGATCGCACTGGCGGCCACCGCGCTGAGCAGCATGCTGCGGAGCCCGGACCCCGGGCCAGCGGCGGGAGTCGCCTTCAAAATCTATCCGCCGCTGGGGACGTCACTCCTGCCGTACGGGGGCCAGTCGGCGGTGGCCTTCTCGCCAGACGGACGTCAACTCGCGTTCGTCGCGTCGAAGCCCGACGGAACCGATGCGCTCTTCCTGCGGCGTCTCGATCGGCTCGATGCCCTTGAGCTCAACGGAACGGCGGGGGCGAGTTTCCCGTTCTGGTCTCCAGACGGCTTGCAGATCGCCTTCACCCAGCGCGGGGCGCTGATGCGCATCAGCGTCGCGGACCAGGTCTCGAACGTTGTCGCCGCAGGCGTCAGCGGCCCCGGAACCTGGGGCGCGGCAGGTGTGATCCTGATCGTGCATGGCGGCCGGCTCAAACGGATCGACGTACGGGACGGAGCCGTGGCCGACCTCCGGTTGTCAGCGAACGCCGCGCGGCTCGTCGCGCCAACCTTCCTGCCCAACGGCGAGCACTTCTTATACCTGCAACAAGGCGCGGAGCCGCGTGCCGGCGTGTACGCGGCAGGCCTGTCCGATCTCGAGCCGACGTTCGTGATCGCGGCCGATTCCGGGGCGAGCCTGAGCCAGGGCGAGCTGTTCTTCGTGCGTGGATCAGACCTCCTGGCCGTGCCATTCGACTCTCGCAGCCGTGCGGCCGTGGGCGATCCGCGCTTCGTCCAGAAAGGGGTCGCACGCTTTAATTACCCGGTCAGCGCGTTCACCATTTCCCCCACCGGTGCGATCGCCACGATCGTCGGATCACCGGCGAGTCGACAGCTCGCCTGGTTCACCTTGGATGGCGCGCGAGTGGCTGGTGTGCCGGAGTCGGACGGATACAACAACCCGGTCATCTCGCGGGATGGTGCCCGGGTGACCGCCGATCGGGTCGATCGGAGCAGCGGCGTGAGCGGCATCTGGGTGGTCGATCTCAAACGCGGAATCGGTTCGCAGATTACCGACGGCAAGGCCGCATACACGAGCAGCGCCTGGTCCCCCAACGGAACGCGTCTTGCCTTCAGGAGGTTGTCTGACAACTCGGTGATGCTCATGGACCTCGCCACCCAACAGTTGACGAAGCTCGAGGTGGGAGGGGGCGACCTGGCGCCCGGTGGCAGTGTTAAAGACTGGACCCCGGACGGCCGTTCGCTGCTGCTCCAGCGTTCGAACACGCAAAACAGTTCCGATCTCTGGCTCGTGCCCGTGGACGGTTCGGCCGGAAGACCCCTTTCCAACACAGCGGCTAGTGAAACCGACGGACAGTTCTCGCCCGATGGGCGCTGGTTGGCGTTCACGTCCGACCGCACTGGCCGTTGGGAAACTTACCTGCTCCGCGTCGCAGCGCCGGGGACGCCGATCCCCATCTCAAACAGCGGCGGCCTCGAGGGGCGCTGGCGCCCCGATGGACGCGTGATCTTCTACGTGGCGCTCGACAACACATTGATGGCCGTGGATGTGCTCGATCCCGCGCAGCCGCTGCTCGGGCCACCCCGACGGCTGTTCACGCTGCCAATCGATCCGCTGTCAAACGGCCGCAACCACTACGACGTGGGACCTGACGGCAAGCACGTGCTGGTCGTGGAAGCGGTGCCCACGGACAACCCGCTTGCCATCTCGGTGATGACCGACTCGCGTCGACTCCCGCCGCAGTGATCCCGCGGCAGTCAGCCCGCGCTTACGGGGACGCCGCGGTCTTCGTCTCGATCGACCGCCCGCTAGTGCGGAACACCAGCCGCGGGCGATTGACTCCGCGACTACGCAAACATTCGGGTGTCCCTTTTCTGTCCCTTTCGGAGAGGAATCTGACGTATTTCTCGTATCGGTCGTAGGAGGCGAAGGTCGCAAATTCCTGAGCAAATCCGTAAGTCGTTGATTTGTTAATCGCTCTGGGAAGCTGTGTTGGTGGTCTGCAAAACCTCCATCCCCGGTTCAAATCCGGGCGGCGCCTCCAAATTTCCTCAGGTCCATTCCGGAGACATGGGTGACACCTTATTCCGGAGACATGGGTAACAGTTTCGGACCGAAGGGATTGTCGATCGGTTCGAGCCGGCACGTCTCGTCGTCAAAATACCCCAAGTCATAGTCCATGAAGGTGACCAGCCAGATGTGGTCGTCGGTCTGCTTGACCCCGACCTTCTGGCCCGGCAAAGACCTGGCTGACGTTGATCTTGCGCCGCTGGTAGCAGATCCGCCCGCAGGTGGTGATCACCGCCGTCCAGTCGTGGACGGGATACTCGAGCTCGTCGAGGCCCTGATAGGGCCGCGTCGAGGGCGTGATAGCGGCTCGCCGGCGTGGCCATGTCGAGCGCCTGATGCGGCCGCTCGTGGTTGTAGCTGGTGCACGAAGGTGTCGAAGCGCGCTTGCTGCTGCAGCACGTTGGCGGCGGCCGGCCGCGTCGCTTCGGTCTTCAGCGTCAGGTGCATGCGCTCGTGCCGGCCGTTCTGCTCGGGATGGCCGGGCGCGATGCGCTCGAGGCCGAATGCCGAGGCGGAGCCACCACACCGCCAGCTTGCTCAGGCCGTAGAGCGCGTGCGCCGACGCGAACGGCACGCCGTTGTCGGTGCGAATGGCGTCGCGGCAGGCCAAATTCCTGAAAGGTGCGCTCGAAGACGCGTGAAGGCGTAGCGTTCCTTGCGTCGTCGACAGCGCTTCACAGGCGAGCAGATAGCGGCTGGCGAAGTCGGTGATCGTCAGCGGATAGCAGTAGCGCCGATTGGCGAGCAGGAACTCGCCCTTGTAGTCGGCGCACCAGAGCGCGATTCGGCGCGGCCGGCCGCGACAGCGGCGTGCCGGTCAGCGCGGCCGGCGCCGCCGGCGTCGCCGGCGCTTGACCAGGCCGTGGCGATCCAGCACGGCATGCACGGTGCTGATCGCGGGACAGCGCGACGTCGGGCCAGCGCTGCCTCAGCCGCTCGCGAATCTTGGGCGCGCCCCAGCTCGGATAGTCCTTCTTCAGCCGCACGATCGCCTTCTCGACCACCATCGGCAGCTGATTCGCGTGCCGATACGGCCGCCGACTGCGATCGGTCAGCCCGTGCACGCCGATCTGCTGGTACCGCTCGATAGATCTTGTAGCCCGTCTTCCGGGAGATCCCGAACTCCTCGCACAGGGCCGCCATCGTCTCGCCGTCGAGCAGGCGGGCCACAAACCGCAGACGCTCGTCCATGACGTGACACTCCTTCCAAGGCATGCCCCCTCCTGCTGAAGGGGCGGAGTGTCACCCATGTCTCCGGAATGAAATGTTACCTCTGTCTCAGGAAGGACACTCAGCGTTTTCGCCGTCCCGCCCTCACTGCTACCCGTCGCCTGCTCCGACTGTCCCTGAATTGTCCCTGTCAGCCCACGGAGCTGCTCCGCAGCGGCGCGCAAGTCCCCATCGCTGACGATGTTGTAGCGCAGGAACACGGACGGCGTTTTGTGTCCAGTGAGCTTCCGCGCTTGGCTCCGAAACACCGCGCCGCACCATGTTGCGGACCGCCGTGCGGCGCAGGTCGTGCGGGATGCGACCGGGGCAGCCAGCGGCCACACAGGCCGACTTCCACGCCTTGGTCAGCGTAGTGATCGGGCGAGGCCGTTTCGGTCCGCCGCGCCCCTCTGCGACCAGGCGACCGCTAGCCGTCGAAAGTGGTGGGCTCGCGAGTCGTGTTTGACTGAGCCCGCCCAGCCAACGCTGCACCGATCGCGTTTCGGTCTAACGCTCCAAACAGGGGGTACCCACTCTCGTGTCGGCTTCGACGGACTCTGCTCTGTTCCGATTGTTCTCCGCCGACCAGTGTTGTACAACAACCTCGCGAGAAGACAAGCCGAATGCCGCCCATAGAACGCCGTGCGAACGTTGGGGACGCAACAGTTGGCCGGGCGTCGGATCTCTTACGGGTGCTTGGCGCGCTGGACGCGACCATGATCGTGGTCGGCATTCTGATCGGTTCGGGCATCTTCCTCGTCTCGGCCGAATCCGCGAGGCTCGTGGGCGCTACCGGCTGGCTGCTGGTCGTCTGGGTCCTCGCCGGTCTGATGACGATTACCGGATCGCAATGCGGCGCCGAGCTTGCGGCAATGTTGCCCCGAGCAGGCGGGCAGTACGTGTTCCTACAGCGAGGCGTACGGACCGGCTCCCGCATTTCTCTTCGGCTGGGCGCTCTTCCTGATCATCCAGACTGGCAAAATTGCGGCCGTGGGCGTAGCGTTCGCTTCTTTTTCGGGCGTCTTGATGCCGTGGATTTCTGCCAGCCTTTATGTCTTCGAGCCCGTCGTGCTCGGCCGGTATGCGGTCAGCTTATCCACTCAGCAGCTCGTGGCGATTTCGGTCATTCTGCTCCTGACGGCGGTCAATACGCGCGGCCTCCAGGTCGGCAAACACATTCAGAATCCACTCACCATCGTGAAGACGGCCGTTCTCATCGCATGATCGGGCTCGGCCTCACGCTCGGCTGGAATCCGGACAGCGCATTACAGGCGGCATCGTGGTGGAATCCAACAGCAAACGGCTGGAGCCCGCAGCAGGCCAGGCCGGGGCTCGAGGCGAGCGGAGGGCTGGCGCTCGTGTCGCTCCTCGGCCTCGCGATGGTGGGTCCCCTGTTCGCGCAGACCGGGTGGGCGAACGTCACCTTCACAGCCGGCGAGGTCCGCGATCCCGGACGCAATTTGCCTCGCGCCCTCATCGGAGGCACAGCACTCGTCGTCACGCTGTACTTACTCGCCAACCTGGCCTACGTCGCGACGCTACCGCTGACGGCTATCCAGCAGGCCCCGCAGAATCGCGTGGCAACCGCGATGATGCAGGCGATCTTCGGGAGAGGCGGGGCGCTTGTGCTAGCCGGCGCCATCATGATCTCAACCTTCAGCGCGAACAACGGCCTGATTCTCGCTGGTGCGCGCGTCTACTATGCGATGGCGCGTGATGGCCTTTTCTTCCGCCGTGGTGGCACCGTCAACGCTCGTCGTGTGCCGGCCGTGGCTCTAGTGACCCAGGGCGTCTGGGCCTCGGTACTCGTGCTACCTCGCACTGTCACGACCGATGCTGCGGGCTCGTTCGTGTACGGCAACGTGTATACGCAGCTACTCGAGTACATCATCTCGGCCGAGCTAGTCTTCTACGCGCTGATGGTTGGAGCGGTGATCGTCCTGCGGCGGACGCGTCCCACCGCCCAGCGGCCCTATCGGACGATTGGTTATCCCTTTACGCCGTTAATCTACATATCGATGGCCGTGCTCCTGATCCTGGACTTGGCGTATCTAGCGCCCGCCACCTCCGGTATCGGATTCCTGCTCGTGCTCTCAGGCATTCCCGTCTATCTCGTGCGACGGCGGTGTGCAAGCGGGGGCCTCGATGTCTGAAGCGCAAGTCTGATCGATTCGGTGACGCCCATCTATGCCGAGTACGTGGTCGGGCGTGGCCAAACAGCTCAACCCGACACCGTCCCCCTCCTGCTCGGTGGTATCCTGCCTCGCCCGGCGCGGCTGAAGGGAAGCCGTTCGGCGTCAAGCGCAGAAACGCGTCGCGGGGGGGATATGAGATGTTCGAGCCTTCGGTTTACGGTTGCTGCCTTTGCGGCGACGCTCGCCCCCCTTGTCGGGGCCTGCGGTGGTGGGCAAGCAGACTTGCCCGATCCGCGCGAGGCAACGGCCCTCAGACTGTATGTCCTTGATTGTGGAACTCTGAAAGCCGACCCCGCCCGATTCCGCCTGAAGCCAGAGGAAGTTGCAACGACCGATTTGTCGGTGCCGTGTTTTCTGATTGTTCATCCGAGTGGCGCATTGATGTGGGACCCCGGTGCCGTACCGGACGCGGATTGGACGCCGACGGGTTCGCCGGTGACGCACCATCTCGCGCTGCCAGATGGAAGCGAACGGGACTTGACGTTGAGACGGGGGCTGGCCGCGCAGTTGGCCGAGGTGGGATACGCGCCCAAGGACATTGCGTATCTGGCGCTCTCCCACTATCACTACGACCATACTGCTAACGCCAACGCCTTCGCCGGCGCCACTTGGCTGGTGCGACAGGTCGAGCGTGATGCGATGTTCGCCGCGAAGGCGCCGCCTGTCGCAGAACCGCGCTACTACGAGGCATTGAAGACCAGCAATACCGTGATCATCCAGGACGACGAATATGACGTGTTTCGCGACGGAACGCTCATCATCAAGTCCGCCCCTGGGCACACGCCGGGCCATCAAGTGCTGTACGTCAAACTGCCACAGACCGGAGGTGTCGTATTGTCTGGCGACCTTTATCACTTTCCAGAAGCGCGCACGTTGAAGCGAGTGACAGTCTTCGACTTCGATCAATCCCAGACGGCTGTGTCGAGAGAATCGATTGAATTGTTTCTTACGAAGACGGGTGCACGGTTATGGATTCAGCACGACAACATCGGCAACACTCAGCTCAAGAAGGTCCCGGACTACTACGAATAGGACGCCATGCGCGCGCGCGACCCATGACCCGGAGCGCGGTTCAGCCGACCGAGGCGCTCGGGTCCACGGCGAACGTTCATTTTAGAACGCCGGCCGGAGGGAGATTGGTTGATGAACGCGGAGTCTAACCGAGGTTCACGGACTCTTCCGATAGAGCTCTCGGATTCGAGAAGGCTCGCGAAGCTGTCATCGTGCTAGCTTGAACCGGCCGATCGCCTCGCGCCGCCGCACGAGCCCCAGCGTCGCCAAGGCCAGTGCCGAGATGCCTGCGGGAATGGCGACAAGGGCATAGACCGTTGTCGCCGGCCACCCGAGATCCAGCAGG
Source organism: uncultured Acidobacteriota bacterium (assembly GCA_963723005.1). Taxonomy (GTDB): domain Bacteria; phylum Acidobacteriota; class Vicinamibacteria; order Vicinamibacterales; family UBA2999; genus VFZN01. The sequence continues at coordinate 359,208 of CAVRPA010000005.1, forward strand.
ACCCCGCCGAGGAGCGACCCGACAATCGACCCGCTGCGGCCGATGCCATTCGCCCAGGCCACGCCGGTGGCGCGAGACGTGGTGGGGTAGAACGCCGCCGAGAGCGCGTTGCCGCCAACCTGGCCGCCTGAGATGCACGCACCCGCCGCGAAGACCGCGAGCGTCATCAGCCAGCGACTGTTCGTCGACAGGCTGATGAGCACGATGCAGGCGGCGCCGGTCAGATAGCCGGCGAAGAGCACGCCGTGCGGTTCGAACTTGTCCATCAGCCGCCCGACGAGAATCGCCCCGAGTGTGCCGCCGACCTGGTACATCGCCCCGATCGCCGCCGCGTCCGCCAGCGACGCGCCCGAGGCCTGCTGCAGCAGCGTCGGCATCCAGTTCGTCATCAGGTAGACGACGAGCAGGCTCATGAAGAAGGCCAGCCACAGCAGCAACGTTCCCGTCAGCAGGCCGCCACGGAACAATTGCGCCACCGGGGACCCAGCAGAGATGGCTGCGTCGACGAACCTGGCGCCATGAATATCCGCCGCGGGTGCGATGCCCCGGAGGACGGCGGTGATGCGGTCGTCCGCGCCGCCTCTCATCACGAGGAAGCGCACGGATTCGGGCATCAGCGCCGCGAGCACCGGGATGAGCACAAGCGGCGCCAGGCCCCCACCGAGCAGCAGCACGCGCCAGCCGAACTCGGGCAGCACTCGCGCCGCGATGAAGCCGCCCATGGCGGATCCGAGGGTGAAGCCGCAGAACATCAGGGTCACGAGCGACGACCGCCGAGCGGCAGGACAGAATTCCGAAGCCAGCGTGATCGTCATCGGCATGGCGCCGCCGAGCCCCAGGCCGGTCACGAACCGCCAGACGATCAAGGCCCCGAGGCCGCCGCTGAACGCGGAGGCCAGGCTCGCGACACCGAACACGACCATCGAGCCCACGAGCATCGTCTTGCGGCCGCGGCGGTCGGCGAGCGGGCCGACCGCCAGGGCACCGAGCATCAGCCCGAACAGTCCCGCGGCGAAGAGCGGCCCGAGCTGCGACACGCCGAGGCGCCACTCCGCCCGGAGAGCCGGGGCGATGAAACCGATGATCGCGGTGTCGAACCCGTCGATGGCGATGACGACGAAGCAGAGAAACAGGACCCGTCTCTGGAGCGGCGACACCCGCTGGGCGTCGATGAACGCCTGGACGTCGACGACGCGAGGCGTCACGTCAGGCGCTGCCATCGTCCTCGCCGTCGGCCATCTTGCCCAACAGACGGACCAGCGTCTTTGCCTCGGCGGCGGTCAACGGCGCCAGCAGCCGATCCTGGACCCGGCCGATACTCGGCTCCACGTTGCGCAGCACTTCCTGCCCGGCTGAAGACAGGTCGAGTCGCTTGGTGCGCCGATCGCTGAACGTGTACTCGCGCCGGATCCAGCCTTTGCCTTCCATGCGGTCGAGGACATCGCCGATCGTCGACCGGTCAAAAAAGACGATCTCGGCGAGTCGCGTGGCGTCGATACCGGGATGCGAGCCGATGGCGACGAGCGCGGCGTACTGGACGGCGGTGAGTTCCCCGCCGCATTCCTCGGCGAAGTACGCGGTCGAGACCTGGTGCACACGCCGGATGAGGTGGCCCGGCAGGCGCGAGAAGGACTCGCGAACTTTCTGTCGCGCAGCGGCGGTCGTCATCGCGGTTGACAGTATAGAGACTGTCCGTATACTGTCAAATACTTTTCCGGGAGGTCTTGATGTCGACTCCGCCTGCGGCCGCACCCCCTGAGACCCCAGAGCGTCTGGCCTTTTACGAGCGCATCGGCCAGAAACATCTCACACCGCTGTGGACGTCGCTTGCGAAGCTCGTGACGCCGGAACCCGCCAGCCGCTGCCAGCCGGCAGCCTGGTCGTTCGCGGAGATTCGCGCCGCGATGGTCGAGGCCGGCGCCTTGATCACCGCCAAAGAAGCCGAGCGCCGGGTGCTGATTCTCGAGAATCCCGGCCTGCGCGGCCAGTCGAAGATCACGACCGACCTGTACGCCGGTGTACAGCTGGTCCTTCCGGGAGAGGTCGCGCCCGCACATCGCCACAGCCAGAGCGCGCTGCGGTTCGTCCTCGAGGGCGACGGCGCCCACACCGCCGTCAACGGTGAACGCACGGCGATGCGCTACGGCGACTTCATCATCACGCCGCCGATGGCCTGGCACGACCACGGCAACGAGACCGACCAGCCGATGTTCTGGCTCGACGGGCTCGACATCCCGATCGTGCAGTTCCTCGACGCATCGTTTTCCGAGCATCACCACGAGGACGAGCAACCGATCGCGCGTCCCGCCGGCGATGCGCAGGCACGCTACGGATCGAACCTGCTTCCCGTCGATCACCGCCCGGCGGCCGGGGCCTCGCCGGTGTTCAACTATCCGTACGCGCGGACGCGCGATGCGCTGGCGCAACTCGCCCGCGGTCAGGCCTGGGATCCCTGCCACGGCCTCAAGATGCGCTACAGCAACCCGGTGACGGGCGGCTATCCGATGGCGACGATTGCGGCGTTCATACAGCTCCTGCCGCAGGGATTCCAGACCGCGCGGTACCGGTCGACCGACGCCACGATCTTCGTCGCGGTTGAAGGGCGCGGCCGGACCCGGATCGGCGCGGATTTCGTCGTCGAGTGGGGGCCGCGGGATATTTTCGTGGTGCCGAGCTGGAAGCCGGTGGTCCACGAAGCCTCGGGCGAGGCGGTCCTGTTCTCGTTTTCTGATCGTCCCGTCCAGGAAGCCCTGCACCTTTTCCGCGAGGACCGTTACGGTGCCTGATCCGCAGACGCGAGGCCCGGCCGCCGCCGAGCGGCTGTCCACGACGACCGGCGAAATCCTGACGGCGGTGCAGCAGCTCCCCGCCGAGCTCATTCATTGGGTTCCCGCCGAGGGCGTCTGGACGGTGATGGACAATCTCTGCCACATCCGGGAGTTCGTTCCGTTCTGGACCGCCGAGGCGTTGCGGATCGTTCGCGGCTCGGGCACGCCGTGGGGCCGGGACCATACCGATGCGGGACGTCTCGCCGCCGTGACGAACACGGCCGCCTACCGGCTCGACGACGTTGTCGCCGACATCCGCGAAGCGGTGCGTCGCTCCGCCGAGACGCTGAGATCCTTGAGCGATGACGATCTGGCGGTCGAGGGCATGAGCCGGAACCCCCGCTGGGGTCTCAAGCCCGCGTCGTTCGTGGTCGACGATCTGCTGGTGCACCACGTCGTGAAGCATCAAGGGCAGATCCGGCGCAACGTCTCCCAGTTCAACGACCTGCGGGCGAAGCCGTGAAGATTCGCATCGTTGGCGACGGGCCGGACGGACTGTTCTTCGCGTATCTGATGGCACGCGCTGAACCGGGACACGATGTCCGGGTCTACGAGCGCGATCCTGAATGTGCCACCTACGGTCTACGACTCCATCACCGCCGGCCAGGTGGTCGTCGATGACATGGAGATCGTGCCCCAGCGCCTTCACCTTGCTGTTGAGAGGACCTAGTGACCGAACTGTTATTCCCCGCGCCGCTGTTGGTAACCGCACCCGTGCGGGGTCATTCCGGGCGGATTCCGATCGGGCGCATCTTCTGCGTCGGACGCAACTACGAAGCGCATGCCAAGGAAATGGGCGTGGCGGTCGATCGCGAAGCGCCGTTCTATTTCACCAAGGCAGCCGCGCACTACGCGCCGTCGGGGTCGACCGTACCGTACCCTCCAGGCACGACGAACTATCACTACGAGCTGGAGCTCGTCGTGGTGATCGGCGCCCCTGCGTTTCGTGTCACCGCCGACCGTGCGCTTGCCTGCGTGTTCGGGTATGCGTGCGGCCTCGACATGACCCGCCGCGACCTGCAGCTGGCCGCGCGCGAGCAGCGGCGCCCGTGGGATCTCGGCAAGGACGTCGAGCAGTCAGCAGTGCTGTCGGAGATCGTCCCGGCCACCGAGATCGGCCATCCTTCGGCCGGGCCAATCGAGCTTCGCGTGAACGGTCAGGTGAAGCAGAGTGCCGATATCTCGCAGCTCATTCACAAGGTGCCCGAAGTCACTGCCCACCTCTCAACCTTCTACCACCTTCGTCCCGGTGACTTGATCTACACTGGCACGCCCGACGGCGTTGGTCCGGTCAACTCCGGAGACGTTCTCGAAGGCACGATTGAGGGCGTCGGGGCCATCAGCTTGACGCTCGGTCCAGCCGAGTAGCGGAGAGGCAGAGCTCGAGTTCAGCCAGTTGGTGTTTATCGCCGCGGTGCTCGGGCTGGCAGTCGGTTCCGGCTCCCACCCTACGGTCGGAGCCGGGCAACCGGTTGGAAACACGGCACCAAAGAAAAACACGAAGACGACGCGGCGTTTGCGACGCGCTTCGCAGAGTCGCTCGAATCGATAGGGGCATTGTCCCCACCAAATGCCGGAAGCTCGGCTAGTGGCCGGCTCGATTCTGGTCGATGCCCAGGCCAGTGGCCCACACGAGGTACCAGCCCGGCATGGCAGGGGCAAAGAGCGCGGTCCAGAGCCACTGCGGTTCGCGACCTTGTGCCCAGGCAGCAGCGAGGTACCCCGCAGCCGCGAACGTCGCTGCGGGCAGTGCGCGTCGCATGTCGAGCGGCATCGGCGGATTCATATCACATCGCCGCACCTGGCACCTTCGCGCGAGGACTTGAACGCTGTGCGGCGGAGCAGTCGCCTCGAGACGGGGCGCGCTGGGCGCTGTTGAGCTCTGCACCTCGACATTGACTGAGTTCACCACCTCGTCTGGAGTCCGTCGTATACAATCCCCGAAATCAGGGACGAGCGAACGATGATGCTGTTCGTTCACACTGATCGTGATTGAGATGACCGCGCCGGAAACCCCCTAGAGGAGAGCGATATGAACCTACTGGTGATCCTGATCATCCTGTTGCTGGTGTTCGGCGGCGGCGGTTTCTACATGGGCGGGCCGAGAGTTGGCGGCAGTCTGGGCGGGATCATCCTGCTCATTCTGATCATCATGCTCTTGACCGGCAGACTGTAAGCGGGGAAGGGGCGGGGCGGTCGATCGAGATCGCCGCCTCGCCACCTTCCGAGAACCCTGATCGCACGACCCGACGCGCCGACACCGAACCTGACATCCTACCGAGCCGCGGAGCGGCGAGGCCCAGCGCGAAGCGCCTTCCTACCGCGAAGCGGCCTGCTGTCCTACTGAGCCGCGAAGCGGCGAAGGCTCCTACCTGTGGCATACTGCCCACAGCTTCTCCTCCGAGCCAGCGTCAATCGTCCCTCGCTCTCTCCCCCGGAGCGGCGACGAAACTGTCCACCATCCGTTGGGGGTGTCCGTGACGTACTGGAACGAATTCAAGAACACCATCCTGCCGTGGGTGCTCGCCGCTGGCGTGGTCACCTTTCTCATCACCGAACATCGACGTACAACCGACGCCCTCCTGGGCGCCAACTCGCGACTGGCCGAAGCCGTGGAGGAGCAGGGCAAGGCCCTCGAAGGCGTGCGCCAATTGCTGGCCTCGCAGGGCTACACGCTCCCCCCTATCAACGCTCAGCAGTAGTCCGCGGACTGCGTGAGCAGGTACGACTGACATCGCGCGACGCACTGCGCATGTTCGACGTGGCGGACATCTGGGCGAGGCGAACGGGTCATACCGTGCGGCTCGTTTCGGCCAACGATCATGTGCACGCGCGGCGTTCGATGCATTACGCGGGATTGGCGATCGACATTCACAGCGACGCTCCGGACGCGCTGGCGGAGATGATGCGGCGTGCCGGCTATCGGGTGCTGTGGAAGGTGGCCGGGCATTTCAGCCATCTGCATGTGGAGGTGCCCGACGGGACGCCCGTGGAGCGGGAGCGCCCGGATCGTCGACTGCCCGTTCCGTCACCGGGAACGCCCGTGACGTCGCCGAACGCCCCGGGGGAGCGCTGACTTCGGGCTCGCCCCGCGCAGGCGGGACATCCGCCCGGGCCCAGTACGCAGGAACTGCGCGGAATTCTGGGGTATCGTGCCAGACCCCAACCAAGTACTATCGGCGGAGATGCTCACGAGCCCTTCGTGCCGGCTCGTCAGCGGCGCGCTCCTGTCGGCCGTTCTCTCGCTGACCGCCGCCGCTCTCCCTGTCGCGGGCCAGGGCGACCACCAGGCGGCGGAACCCTTCATCCGGGCCACCCTCCGTCTGACCGACCGCGAGATGGGCAACCTCGAGCAGGGGCACGCCATCGCCAAGACGTTCCCGGCCAGCCTCAAGCGCGAGGTCAATACCGCCGGCGCGATTCGCATCACGGGTTCCTCGTCGAGTTTCGTTGAGCAGTACCGGTCGCTCGACGGTTTCCGCCGCAGCAGCTTCGTGCTGCAGATCGCCAAGTTCAGCGAGACACCGCAGCTCTCCGACCTCGACCCGTTGACGATCGAGCCAGACGACATCAAGGCCCTGCGCACGTGCCGCGTGGGCGCCTGCGACGTCCGTCTGTCGGGCGACGACATCCGCCGCGTCAACACCCAGGTGAACTGGCGCGCCGCCGACGCCGACGCGCAGGCGGCCTTGCTCTTCAAGCAGATCCTCCTGGACTACCTGACGGCCTACCGCACCGGCGGCGTCGAGCGGCTGGTCAAGTACGAAGACGACGCCGAATCGATGAAGCTGGCGGACGAGGTCACGGCGCTGTTGAAACAGGAACCCTCGCCACTCGACGCCGCGCCGGCCCTGCGCAGCCACCTGCTGGCCTATCCGTCTGGCGACTTGCCGAACACCGATCATTTCTTCTACTGGTCCAAGGAGGCGTTCGGCTTCCGGCCGGTCGTCGGCCTGAACCACGTCACCGTGCACACCACCGACACCGGTCGTGTCCTGATCGTCACGACGCAGGTCTACGCCAGTCACTACATGGATGGGCAGACGGCAGTCACCGCGATCCTGCCCGAGGACGGCGGCGCGAACCGCTTCTACTGGCTCTATTTCAATCGCGCGCGCATCGATCGGCTCGAAGGCCTGCTCGGCTCGATCTCGCGTCCGATCGTCCAGCGCAAGGCTCGCTCCGGCCTGGCGCGCACGCTCACCGACACCAAGACGCGTCTCGAAGCGCAGCGCTGACAGGGGGCTTGGGCTTGAGACTTGGGGCTTGAGGCTTGCGGCTTAGGCTTGAGTCTTGGGTCTTGGGTCTTGAGGCTAGAGCCTGAAGCCCAGAGCCTGCCGGCAGCCGGCGACTGGCATCGGCGCGTCCGTCGTAGACTAGGCGCATGACGCGCGCCAACGGACACCTGCGATGGATTACGGTCGTGGCGGTGCTCGTCTGCGCCGCGTTGCCGCAGGTCTGGGCCCAGAGCGCACCCGCGCCATCGATCGATCTGCGCGCGCGGACGATGAGGCCGGGCGAGGTGTTGCTGGTTTCGATCACCACGCCCACTGACGTCGCATCGGTGGCAGTCCAATCCTTCAATCGGACCACGCCGGCCTATCGTCTGGCAGACGGTCTGTGGAATGCGCTCGTCGGGATCGACCTCGATCAGGCCGCCGGCGATTATCGGGTCACAGCCACGACCAATTCCGGCGCGACAGCGGACAAGGCCTTCACGGTGACACCGCGGACCTTCCCGACGCGCACGCTGAAAGTGAACCCCGACTTCGTGAATCCGCCTGCCACGTTGATGGCGCGTATCGAGGACGAAACCCGCTTCACGCAGACGCTGCTGGCGACGGTCACCCCGCAGCGTCTCTGGTCGACCCCGTTCAAGGTCCCCGTGCCGCACAAGGCTAACAGCCGCTTCGGCACGCGCAGCGTGTTCAACGGCGAAGCGCGGAACCCGCACGCCGGCACGGACTTTCTCAGCCCCGCTGGCACGCCGATCCATGCGCCGAACGCCGGCCGGGTCGTGGCCGCGCGCGATCTGTTCTTCAGCGGCCGGACGGTGATCCTGGACCACGGTCTCGGCGTGTTCTCCCAGCTCGCGCACATGTCGCGCATCGACGTCGCCGAGGGCGACCTGGTGCAGGCCGGCCAGGTCGTCGGGCTCGTCGGCGCCACCGGCCGTGTGACGGGCGCGCATCTGCACTGGGGATTGCGGGTGGGGGAGGCGCGAGTGGACCCGCTGTCGCTGGTAGCGGTGATGACGAAAGCAGAGTGGAGATCTGGAGATGTGGTGACGTCGTGATGTGGCGATCTGAACTTGAGATCTGGTGATCGGAGGATCTTGGATCTGGCGATCTGGAACGCCCGCAGACGAAAAAGGAGCCGGGCTCCGGGGTTGGCCCCGACTCCCGACTCCCGTCTGAGTCCGTGTTCCGACTCCCGACGCGATCTACCGATGTTTCGCGTAGACCGTCTTCTTGCCGTCTTTCGTGAAGGCGACCGTGTCGAACGGATCCTTCATGCCGCCTTGCTCCATGCCGGGCGAGCCCTGCGGCATCCCGGGCACCGCGATGCCGGCGATGGCGGGCTTCTCCTTGAGCATCCGTTGGATGTCGGCGGCGGGCACGTGGCCCTCCACCGTATAGCCTCCAACCTTCGCGGTGTGGCACGACGACAAGTCGTCAGTGACGCCACCCTGCATGCCGACGGCCTTCAACTGCGCGTCTGAAACGTTCTGGGCTTCCACCTGGAAGCCATTCGCCCGGAGATGTTCAATCCAGGCGCTACAGCACCCTCAAGTCGGGGACTTGTAGACCATGACGGTGTTGCTGGCCGCGGCGGGCTTCGGCTGCGCGGCAACCGCGTAGCCCAGGCCCGTCACCAGCACCACCGCCGTGGCGGCAAATGCGTGTCGTGGGTTCATGTTCTCCTCTGTGCCGATTAGCCCTGCGGCTGCGGGACCACCCGCAGATACGGCTTGATCGCCTTCCATCCCGCAGGGAACTTCTCCTTCGCCTCGGCATCGGTCACCGAGGTGAGGATGATGACGTCCTCGCCGCCTTTCCAGTTCGCGGGCGTCGCCACCTTGTGCTTCGCCGTCAGCTGGAGCGAATCGAGCACGCGGATGACCTCGTCGAAGTTACGGCCCGTGCTCATCGGATAGGAGAGCACCAGCTTGATCTTCTTGTCGGGGCCGATCACGTAGACGTTGCGCACGGTGGCATTGTCGGCGGCGGTGCGGCCGTCGCACGACTCACCGGCGTCGGCCGGTAACATGCCATAGAGCTTGGCGACCTTCAGGTCGAAGTCCGCAATCATCGGGAAGTTGGGCGCGGTGCCCTGGGTCTCGGCGATGTCCTGCGACCAGGCGGCGTGCTTGTCGACCGGGTCGACGCTGAGGCCGATCACCTTCACTCCGCGCTTGTCGAAGTCCGGTTTGATGCTGGCCATGTACCCCAGCTCGGTCGTGCAGACCGGGGTGAAATCTTTGGGGTGAGAGAAGAGGACACCCCACGAGCCGCCTAGCCAGTCGTGGAACTTGATCGGACCTTCGGTGGTAACTGCGTTGAAATCCGGAGCGTCTGCTCCGATGGGCAATGGACCTGTCATTGTCTGCTCCGCTTGAGGGGAACCTTGCTGCCTACTGACCGCCGCCAGGGGGACGAGGCACTGCCGTCCGCCCGCCGCTTGAACCGCCACTGCTGCCGCTGCCGCCCGAGGCCCCGCCGTTCGAGTAACCGCCGGTGCTGACGCCGCCACCCGAACTCGAGCCGCCCGAGCCAGAGCCGCTCGTGGATCCGCTGCCGGAGCGATCCACCACGCCACCGCCATCAACGCCGTTCACGCGCGTCGGCTCCGCTTCGCGCGGGTGCACCCGCGTGTAGCCGGCGCCGTTGATCACGCGGCCGTTCGACTCCGGCTCCACGTTGCCGTTGATCGGCGGCGCGACCGGCACCCAGCCATACCCGGGGCCGTAGCGCGGATCGTAGTAGCCGTAATACTGATACCCGAACGGCGCATAGACCGATAACCAGCCGTAGTCGCTGGCCATGGACCACGGATCGAATCCGCCGCCCCCCCAGGCCCCGCCGCCTCCGCCGTAGCTGGCGTTGTAAGTGGGCCGGTCGATGACGAACCGCTCGGGGAACGTGAGCGCGACCATGACATCGAGGACGCTGTCCTGCACGCCCGCCTTCTTCAGCTCCACGAGCGTGCGGCCGCTCAGCGGAAACTTGGTCCCTGTCTCGACGAGCGCGGCCTGCAGTACTTCGGGCGCGGTCTTGCGGCTGGCGTCCTTCACTTCATCCAGCGTCCAGCGGCTCAGGGGAGCCGGGCTCAACGGGTTCGTCGCCCGCGTGCCGCCCGTTCGGATCTGTTCGCGCGACAACCCATACCGGCGGACCCGCACGCTGCGCTGGCCGCGCACCTCGGACATCTGCACGTCCACCCAGGTCGGACCCGGCACGATCATCGACAGCCCGGTGATCTGCCGCTCGGGCTGTCCCTCGCACGAGAGAGTGCCGCGAGAGAACAACTGACGGCCCGACGCCGACCACTCGGCGCGACGCGTGCTCTTGCACGTTGCCTCTTCAGCCGAACGCGCCACGCCGTCGGTGGAGACCAGTTCGTCCAGCACGCTCTCGCCGTCGAGCACGGTCTGCTGCATCACCGCCAGGGGCTGCTCGGACGGCGTGATGCAAATCATCACATCGCCGGCTTTCTGGTTGGGCGGCGCCTGTCGCATGGCGGCCGCCACGAGATCGGCAATGCCGTCGTTCGTGTTCTCCATGCGCAGCTGCCAGCAGCCGACGTAGGGAGCCCAGCGGGGGTCCACCGATGCGGTCTGCGCCAGCGCCAGCTGAGGAACCGTTGCGAGCGCGGCCACGATGACAAGAGATCGCAGTGCCATGGAAGTCTCCTCGCCCTAGAACACGACGTTGAAACCCGCCGAGAAGCGGAACCCGGACAGATCAATCGGTTCGAACCCGACGTACTCCTCATCCAGTGTACCCGAGGCCCAGACGTACCGGCCCTCGACACTCACCGCGAACCGCTTGTAGAGCTGGATGTCGGCCCCGCCGAACAGGTGTCCCGTTGGGGTGAGGCCATCCGAGAGGAAGGTGTCTGGGAACACGCTGAGATCCTCGAAGTCCACGAAATCGCCGGTCTGCTGGAACCGCCACCACATCATGCCGCCCCCGGCGCCCACATACGGGGTGAAGCGCGACGGCACCCAGGCGTACGACCCGGCGCGAGTGCCGCGCGGCGTCAGGGCAAAGCGCAGGCTGCCGGTCAGCAGGTTCTGGTCGAGCTGCGTCTGCTGTTCGATGGGGCGGAGGTCGTTGTCCACGAAGTTGCGATACTCGGACTGCACCGTCTTCCGGGCGAACTCGAAGCCGCCGACGACGTCCAGCCGCTCGGTGAGGGACCATCCGATATCGGCTGAGAAACCGGGGCCGGCGAAGTCGCCCTTTTCGATGGTCAGTTGCTCCTGCACGAAGTCGAAGATGTCACTGCCTTCGCTGGGCATCACGAAGTTACCGCGGATGCCGAGCGAGCCGCGAGGGCGTCCAAACAGGAAGTCGTCCGCCGGAACCGCGCCGATGGGTTGAGAGGGCGGAGGCTGTGCCCCTGTTTGCGCCCAGGCTGGCCCCACGAGCACGGCCAGCAGCACCAGGGCAGCGGTCAGCGTGACCCCTCCCCGACCGTCTCGACGTGAGCGCATCGACATCCTTCCCGGCAGGCGTCCTGATTATGCGCCTGAACCTTACCGCGAAACAATCCGCTGACGACTGCCGTCCAACAGGAGCGATGGAACAGCTCTGGCAGGATCTTCGAGTCGCGGCGCGCGGCCTCTTGAAGGACCGCGCCTTCAGTGTCACGACGATCGCCACCTTGGCACTCTGCCTGGCGGCGAACATCGCCATCTTCGCGGTGGTAGACGGCGTCCTTCTCAAGCCGCTGCCGTTTGCCGAGGCCGATCGCCTGGTCAGCCTGCACAACTCGTATCCCGGCGCCGGCGCCCCTATTGCCGACAACGGCGTCCCGGACTACTACGACCGCCTCACGGCGCTCACGGCCCTCGAGGGGCTGGCCATGTACCGGCAAAACGGCATGACGATCGGGGGCGACACCCGTGATGCCGAGCGCGCTGCAGGGCCTCATCGTTACACCGTCGTTTTTCCAGGTCTTGCGCGTCGAGGCGTTCCGCGGCCGCGTCTTCACCGAGGAAGAGGCAGAGGTCGGGAAGGATCAGAAGGTCCTGCTGACGCACGGCTTCTGGCAGCGGCAGTTCGGCGGCGCCGACAACGCGCTCGGCCAATCGCTGCGCGTGAACGGAGTGCCGATGACGATCATCGGCGTGCTGTCGCCGGCGTTCAGGTTCGTCGATCCCGAGATTCAGATTGTGCGGCCGGTGGCGTTCACGCCGGAGGATCGTGCGGACGATCGGCGTCACAGTAACAGCTGGCAGCAGGTGGGCCGCCTGAAGGCGGGCGCGACTATCGATCAGGTCACGAGCCAGTTGAACGCGGTCAACCGCGCCAACGACGAACGCTTTCCGCAGCTTCGCGAGGTGCTGAGGAACGCCGGCTTCACGACGAAGGCGGTCGGCTTCCAGGAGTATCTCGTCGGCAACATCTCGCGGACTCTGACGCTCTTGTGGGGTGGCGCGCTGGTGGTGCTGATTATCGGCTGCGTGAACGTGACCAATCTCGTGCTGGTGCGATCCACGGCCCGTATGCGGGAGCTGGCCACTCGCCACGCGCTCGGCGCCAGCATGAGCCGCCTGGCGCGTCAGAGCTTCACCGAGAGCATGCTGGTGGCCGTCACCGGTGGGGCCGCGGGGCTGGGCCTGGGCTGGTGGGCCCTGGTGTCCGCGCCGCTCCTTGGCGTGGACCAGCTGCCGCAAGGCAGCGCCATCGGCATCGACGCGCGGGTCGTCGGCTTCACGCTTGTCCTCATCGGCGTCGTCGGCGCGGTGATGGCGGTGCTGCCGGTCATGGCCCTGCGAGGAACGAATCTCGCGCAAATCGTGCGCGAGGAAGGGCGATCGGGCACCGCCGGTCGTGGTGCGCGACTGGCGCGCCGCGCATTGGTCACGAGCCAGGTGGCGTTTGCGCTGATGCTGCTGATTGGCGCCGGGGCGATGGTTGCCAGCCTCCAGCGCGTTCTCGCCGTCGACCCGGGCTTCCGTGGGGATCACGTGCTGACCGGGTTGATCTCGCCGCCAATCGCTCGTTACGCCGGAGACGACGAGCTGCGGAGCGTGACCGGCCGGCTGCTTGAACAGGTGCGGGCGATTCCCGGTGTCGAGGCCGCCGGGCTGTCGTCCACCATCCCGTTCTCCGGCAACAACAACGACAGCCTGATCCTGGCGGAGGGCTACCAGATGGCCCCTGGCGAGTCGGTCGTCTCGCCGAGCCAGGTGTCGGTCAGCGATGGCTACTTCGAGGCAATGGGCGCGCGCCTGGTGAGCGGCCGCTGGTTCAACGCCGGCGACATCGAAGGCCGGCAGCGGGTGATCGTGATCGACGAGCGGCTGGCGCGGAAGTTCTGGCCCAAGGGCGATGCCGTGGGTAAACGCATGTTCCAGCCCGAGAGCACCGATGACGTGTTCAAGCCGCCACCCGAGGATCAGATGCTGCATGTGATCGGCGTCATCGGCGAGATGCGTCTGCGGGCGATGGTTGACGCCGCCGGTGTGGAGAGGCCCGGCGCCTACTACTTCCCGTTACGTCAGCGTCCTCAACGAAGCATGGGTCTGGCAGTGCGGGCGGCTGCGGAACCGGCGGCGCTCACCGGGCAGCTGCGCCAGGTAGTGGGCCAGGTGGACCGTGAACTGCCGCTCTACAACATCCGCTCGATGCGCGAGCGCACGGACGAGGCCCTGGTCGATCGACGCACGCCAGCCTTACTCGCCGGCGGCTTCGCCATCGTCGCGCTGTTGCTATCGGGCGTGGGCATCTACGGTGTGCTTGCCTACCAGGTGTCGCAGCGCCGCCGCGAAATCGGCATCCGGATGGCCCTGGGCGCCGGTGCGCCGCGAATCTTCAGTCTGGTGATGGGGGAAGGCGCGACGATCGTCGGGCTCGGCGCGCTGTTCGGCCTGGCCGGCGCGTTCGTGCTGCGGCGGACACTCGAATCGGTGCTCTACGGCGTCGGCGCCATGGACACAACGGTTCTCGCCGTGGTCGGCGTCGTACTCGCGGCAGTGGCGATGCTGGCCTGCATCATCCCGGCCCGCCGGGCTGCGCGTACCGATCCGACGATCGCGCTAACGGAATAACCGTCCAACCCCTCACGCGCTCTCGCGCGGCACCACGATCACGCGTCGTGGTGCCCCGTGACGGAGGATGCGCACGGGAGTGGCGACACCAATGGCAGCGTCGGTGAGCAGCCGAACCAGGTCGTCCACCCCGGAGATGGGCACTCCGCCGAAGTCAATTAACAGATCTCCGGCGCGCAGGCCGGCTTCATCCGCCGGGCTCTTGTCTGTGACGCCGGTGATGGAGAGACCGCGCTCCCTGGGCAGGGAGTACTCGCGCACCAGCCGGCGCGGGATGTCGATGTCGTGCCCGGCGACGCCGAGGTGACTGCGGCGCACGCGCCCGTCCTTCAGCAGGCTGGCAATGACCCAGGTGGCCGTGTTGATCGGCACGGCGAACGCGATGCCCTGGCCGCCAAGGATCACCGCGGTGTTCACGCCGACGACCTCGCCGCGGCTGCTGACAAGCGGGCCACCGGAGTTACCGGGATTGAGAGCCGCGTCGGTTTGGATGAGATTTTCCATCAGCCGCACGGTGCGAGCCCTGAGCGATCGACCGAGCGCGCTGACCACACCGGTGGTCACGGTGTGCTGGAACCCGAAAGGGTTACCAATCGCGATCACGACCTGTCCGGGCCGCAAGGTCGCGGAATTACCAAGTGGCGCGGCAGTTAGCTCAGGTGCGGTGACGCGCAGCACCGCAAGGTCGGTGTGCGGATCGTCGCCCACGACATCCGCGCCCAGCACCCGGCCGTCGGTGAGCGACACCGAGACCTCGTTTCCGCCCGCGACGACGTGACTGTTGGTGAGGATGAGGCCGTCGGGCGTGAAGACGAATCCCGATCCCGATCCGCCCCCGCCCTGGCCGCGCCTGGCTCGCGCGTCGGCCTTCGCATGCCGCACGTCCACCTTGACGACCGCGGGCCCAACCCGGTCGACGGCGCCGATGACGGCTTCGGAGTAGGCGTCGAGCAGAGCGGAATCGTTGGTCACGGGCACCTCCGCGAACCTAAATCTCAATCACCCCCGACCGCAACCCCTTCTGCACTGCTTCAGTGCGCGTAGACGCGCCGAGCTTGCCGAAGATGGCGCCGAGGTGAAACTTCACGGTGTGCTCGCTGACGCCCAGGCGCGCCGCGATCTCGCGGTTGGGCAGACCGTCGGCGAGCAGCGTGAGCACCTCGTGCTCGCGAGGGGTCAGCCCCTCGACCGGTTGGTCGAGCGGTTGTGTCCGTAGCGCGGGGCGAGCCGATGTCTGCCGCGACAGCCGCCCCCACTGTTCGGGACTGACCACCACCATGTCGGCCCGCGCCGCGTCGCCGACAATCACCCAGCGGGTGTCGCTCGCCACAAGCGCGGCGAGCTCGGCCCGCTCTTCGGCATCGTTGCTGCCGATGAACACGCGAATGGGATCGGCCACGTCGATCCCAGCTTACCTGCGTCCCGTCATGACCGCCGTTCGCCGACGGTCACCGGCACATCGTGCGTGGCGCCGGCGCGAAGCAGGGTGAGCGTGGCGGGCTTGCCCACGCGTTCTCCCCGCAGGCGCATCACCAGCTGTTCCGGTTCCTGGACGACCCCGCCTTCGAAGCCGACGATGATGTCGCCGACCAGCAGGCCGGCCTGGTCTGCGGGACTGCCATCAACCAGGCCCGTCACCAGCAATCCGTACTCCTGATCTCGGCCCGCCCGCTGACGCGCGGGCAGATTCACTGCCGTCGAGCTGATGCCAATGAACCCCTGGCGTGCGCCGCCCTGGGCGATCACGTCGGCCGCGGCGGCCATGGCCAGGTCAATCGGGATCACGACGGTGGTGCCACGGATGGCGGCCGAAGTGATGATGCCAAGGGCCTGGCCGTCGCCGTCCACCAGCGCGCCGCCGGTCGTTGCGCCGTGCGGAGCCGAGCCGGTGCGGATGACCCGGGCGATCTCCGACGTCCGTCCGGTGCGCAGCGGACCGCCGACGACCACCACGGAAGTGAGGTTGGCGAAGAGCCCGCCGCTCCAGGTGCGGCCCACTGCCACGGCCAGGTGACCAACCCGGGGCTCGGCGGCCTGCCGCGCGGGCGGCACTCCGAGGCCGGGCACGCGAATCACCGCCAGGCCCGTGCCAGGGCTGCGGCCCAGGACGGTGCCTTCCGTCGTATGCCCATCCCCGCGCCGCACCACCACCACGTCGTCGTCGATGTGCTGCGCGGGTGTGAGGACGAGATCCTCGGCCACAGCGACGCCGGCCACCGGGCGACGGCGCGCGTAGACCTGGACAACCGACGCCGAAGCCTGTTCGGCTGCGTGGGCCAGCTGGGATGAGAGGGAAGTCAGGATGTCGTTCATGCGTCCAGAATAGGGAGGGGCGCGAGCGGCCGGATCAGCCGTTCGGCTAGTCAGGGACCGGGCCCTCAATTCCGTTCGCGGCCTCCTGTAAGATCGTGGGCGTGCCTCACGCCGACGCCGCCGCCCAGACCGAACCGATGACCTTGTCCGAGGCTGCGCGCCTGGTCGGGGCGCTGCAACATGAACTGCGCAAGGTGATCGTCGGGCAGGACGCGGTGGTGGAGGAGATTCTCATCGCCTTCCTCGCCGGTGGCCACTGCCTGCTGCGAGGCGTCCCGGGTTTGGCGAAGACGCTGCTGATCAAGACGCTGGCCGACGCCGTCCACTTGAGGTTCAGCCGCATCCAGTTCACTCCGGACCTGATGCCGTCCGACATCCTCGGCACCGAGGTGATCGAGGAGGACCGCACCACCGGCACGCGCGCCATTCGCTTCATTCCCGGGCCGATCTTCGCCAACATCATCCTTGCCGACGAGATCAACCGGACGCCGCCGAAGACCCAGTCGGCGCTGCTCGAGGCGATGCAGGAATACCAGGTGACGATTGGCGGCAAGCGCTATCCACTGGATCGGCCGCTGTTCGTGCTGGCCACGCAGAACCCGATCGAGCAGGAGGGCACCTATCAGCTGCCGGAGGCGCAGCTCGATCGCTTCATGCTGAACGTGGTGATCGGTTATCCGTCGGCCGCGGACGAGCGCGCGATCATCGCACAGACCACCACCGGCGCTGAACGTGTGGCTTCGGCCGTGACGACGGCGGAATCGATCGAGAGGGCGCGCGGGCTGGTCCGCGAGATCGTGGCGGCGGACAACATCATCGACTACGCCACGCGCCTCGTGCGCGCCACCCGTCCCGGCGGCGGCGACGAGTCGCCGGAGTTCGTGCGCCAGTGGATTCGGTGGGGCGCCGGACCGCGGGCGGGTCAGTCGTTGCTGTTGGCGGGCAAGGCTCGCGCGGTGCTGCAAGGCCGGCCTGCAGTGTCGCTCGACGATATTCGCGCGGTGGCCCTGCCGGTGCTGCGCCATCGCGTGCTCGTGAACTTCCAGGCCGAGGCCGACGGGGTGGACGCGGAGACCGTGGTGGCGCGCCTGCTCGACGAGATTCCCGCCCGCTAACCCTCTGCTCACTCGCATGTCCCGCCCGCACGTTGCCACGCCGTCGGAGCTTTCGTCGCTCCGCGATCTCGAACTGGTGGCGAAGGCCACGGTCGAGGGACTGCGGCAGGGCCTGCACCGCAGCCCGTTCCACGGCTACAGCGCGGAGTTCAGTCAGTACCGGCACTACCGGCAAGGCGACGACCTGAAATACGTGGACTGGAAGGCGTTCGGCCGCACCGATCGCCTCTATACACGCCAGTTCCGCGAGACCACCAACATGTCCGCGCTGTTCGTGGTGGACGTGTCGCGCTCGATGGACTTCGAACGCAAGTTTTCGCTGGCCAGGTCGGTGGTGGCTGTTCTCGGCACGCTCGTGCTCGATCAGGGCGATGCCGCGGGGCTGGTCGCCGTCGAGGAGAGAACCCATTACCTGCCGGCCAGGAGCGGCCATCACCACCTGACGATGTTCCTGTCGGAAGTGGCGCGGCTTGCGCCTTCGGGCACCACGTCCGTCGCGGCGGGCCTCGCACGCGCAGCCGCGCTGCTCAAACGTCGCGGCCTGGTGGTGGCAGTCTCGGACTTCTACGACGACGCCGAAGCATTGGTCGAGATGCGGCGGCTGTCGCGCATGGGCCACGAGGTGGTCGTGGTGCAGACGCTCTCGGCCGAGGAGCTGACGCTGCCGTCGCACGGCGCCGTGGAGTTCGTCGACGCCGAGACCAACCGGACCCTGGTGGTACAGCCCGAACTGGCGCAGGAGGCGTATCGCGAGCGCGTGCGCGCGTGGCTGTCCGGTTTTGAAGGCGCGGTGCGGCGCGAGGGCCTCGGCTATCTGCGCCTATCAACTGCCGATGTGCTCGAACGAGAACTACGGCGGTTCCTTTCGGCGCGGGCCGGAGTCGCGGGTTGATGGGGATCACGTTCCTGCAGCCGTGGGCCTGGTTGCTGGCCGCGACCGTGGCGCTGCCGATTGCCGTGCACCTGCTGGCCCGCAATCGCAGCCGGCGCATGCCGTTTCCGACGCTCCGCTTCCTGGAAGTGACCAAGCTGTCGGCAGTGAGCCGGCAGACGCTGCAGGACGTGCCGCTGCTTGCAGTGCGGATCGCGCTGGTGCTCGCGGCGGTGGCGGCTCTGGCCGGGCCGGTCTTCGTCACGCCGGCCCGCGAAGCCGCGTGGGCCGGCCGTGTGGCGCGCGCGGTCGTGCTGGACGATCGCACTGCGCCCCCGGAAGACGAGCTGCGATCGGCCGCCGTAGGCGCCACCTTCGCGCGGACGCATCTGCGCGACGCCGTCGGTGACGCCGTGCGCTGGCTCGGTGTGCAGCGGCCCGCAGTCCGCGAGATCGTGGTGTTCTCGGCATTCAGGCGCGGCACCGTCAGCGCCGGCGATTTCGTCGACGTGCCCGACGACGTCAGCGTCCGGTTGATCCGGAGCTCGGACGCGACGTCGGTCCGCGAGCGCGAGGTCTCCCGGCTGCAGCTGCGCGACGAGGGAGTGGTGCGAGTCACCGAACGGCTCACCCTTGGCCCAACCACGACCGAAGTGCGCGAGATCAGGGCCGAGCGCCTCGACGAACCGCCGATCTCCGTCCGCGCTACTCCCGGTGAGCAGATGCGTGCCGATGGCGCCTTGCGGGCCGTGTTGCGGCGCGGCCTCCGGCTGCCGCCCGCGGGATTGCTCGAGCCGATTGCCATCGAGTGGCCAGGCGACGTGTCGCGCCTGGCGGCGCAGCTCGAATCGCGGTTGTCGGCGCCGCTGGCCGGCTGGGAGCCGGAGTTGATGTCCGACGCCGAGCTGGCCGGCCTGGCGCGCCAGGCGCCCACGCCGAGTGAGCCCAGTCCCGAAGACATGGGCGACCGTCGAACGATCTGGTTGGTCGTCCTCGTGCTGCTCTGTGCCGAGTGGTGGGCGAGAGGAACACGATGAACGCCCTTGCCGTGGTTCATCGCCTGCAGACCCGGTTTCGCATCGGCGATCTGCTGGGAGCATTGGCCGCGGGGCTCGCAATGCTTGCGGGTGCGACGGTGCTCGGTTCGCTGCTCACGGGGGACGCGGCGGTTGGCTCCGTGGTTGGGCTCGCGGCGTGCGTTGCGATCGTGATTGCCGGAGCCTTCCGGACGCGGTCGGTGTGGACCACGCTGCACACGGCTGGCGTGATCGAGGCCCGTGTGCCTGGCCTGGACAACTTGCTGGTCACCGCGGTCGAACTGGCGCAGCTGCCGGAGCGCGCCTCCGCCCGCATGCGCGACGAAGTGGAGCGGCAGGCGACAGAGCGCGCGGCGGGCATTTCGCCGACGGTGGTAGCGCCGCTGACTCAGCCCGCAGTCACCCTGCTGCTGGTGGCGCTGGCCACCGCCGCGCTGCTGTGGTCGCTGATGTCGTCGTCCGATCGGAACGTGACAACACAAGAAGCCGGCACTCTCGGCGCCGCCTCCGCCTTCACTCGGCTGACGGCCATCGTGACGCCTCCGTCATACCTGGGACGGCCGCCAGAGTCGTTCGAGAATCCCGAACAGGTGACGATGATCGCGGGAAGCAGGCTGCGTTTCGAGGTCCTCGCATCGTCGCCCCTGGCCTGGATGGAGGATCCTGCGGCGGGCTCGCAACCGCTCACGCGTGATGGCGACGGACCGTATGCGATCGAGTGGACACCGCCGGCGTCGAGCGCCGTGGCGCTTGCTGCTGGCGCCACCACCGGTGTGGCCGAGCATTCGCGGGTGGTGCTCATCAACGTCGTGCCGGACAGTGCCCCTCGGGTTCGCATCCAGAAGCCCGGCAGGGATCTCGCCTTCACCACGCCCAACCAGACCGTGGAGGTGACGATCGAGGCCGACGACCCCGAAGGGCTGCGAAACCTGGAGCTGCGCTTCACGCGCATGTCGGGATCGGGTGAGTCTTTCGAATTCGCCGAGGGCCAGGTGCCGGTGCAAGTTCACCGGGCCAGCGCGACCCGGTGGACGGCCACGGCGAACTGGTCGCTGGATGGCATCGGCCTCGAAGACGGCGACTCGCTGGTCTATCGCGCGATGGTGCGGGACAACAATCCGTCGGCGGACTGGGTGCCGTCGGAGTCCTTCACGATCGACGTCGGCAAGCGCCTGGAGTTTGCCGGCGCCGGCTTCGCCGTGCCCGACGAGGACCGCCGATACGCGGTGAGCCAGCAGATGGTCATCATGAAGACCGAGCGGCTGCAGGCCGAGCGCGCCAAGCACGCCGCCGACGACTGGGCCGAGCAGACCCGCTTTCTCGCGATCGAGCAGCGCATGGTGCGATCGGAAGTGGTGTTCCTCAGCGGCGGCGAAGTCGAGGACGAGGTCGAGGAGGCCGCGCAGTCCGACGAGCTTCAGGAAGGGCGCCTCGAGAACGCCGGCCGGGCCGAGATGCTGCGTGCCATCAACGAGATGTCGCGCGCGGAGGCGCGGCTGAATGCCGGAGACACCGTCGAAGCGCTGGTCTTCGAGCGCGCGGCGCTGAAGGCCCTGCAGCGCGCCTTCGATCGCCGGCGCTACTTCCTGCGCACCATGCCCGAGCGGGCCCGCATCGACGCCTCCCGGCGCCTCAGCGGCGATCGGAAAGACGCGCAGTCGTTCACGCGCCCCCTAGCTCCAGATAGTCCCGATGCAGTGGCTGCCGAGCGTGCCCTCATGGGGGACCTCGTGTTGCTCGCCGGCAACGGTCAACCCGCGGCGCCCTCGTTGCTTGCCAGGCTGGCGCAGTTCGACAGCGCCGACCCCGCGTGGCGGGCGACGATTGCGAAACTGGCGAGCGCGAGTGCGCCGGAAGACAGGCGCGCGGCCGCGGCGGTGGCCATGAATCTTCTTGCCGCCAGCGCGCGCACCAAACTGGCGCCGTCCACGGGACCCGGGCCAGGCCGATCCAGCGAGTGGCAGGGATGGTGGGCGGACGAAGTCCGGGCCGGGAGACCGCGGTGAGGCTGGCTGGCCTGCTGCGCCTGACGGCGATTGCGATTGCGTTGATGTGCTGGCTCGATCCGCCAGTGGTGATCGCGCCGCTGCCGCCAATCGGTGCCGACGTCGTGCTGGTCCGAAACGGCCTCGACGGCATGCCGTCTGCCAATGGCTCGCCGGTCACGATGGGGCAGCGCGTGACCGAGATGGGCTCGACGATCGTTCAACAGCTCGGCGCCGATGGCGACGTCCGCGTCCACGAGATGAGCGATCCGCTGCGCGTGCCCTGCGACGCGGTGCGGCCATGCGTGTTCGTCAGCGGACCGGAGTCCGCGGTGCGCGCGCCGGCCGATCGCCGCGGGCCCACCTCGCTGATCACTGTCGGTGACGCGCTCTCGCCGAATGTCGCCGTCCACGCGGTGAGCGCCTCGGCCACCCACTCTGCCGCGGAAGGCATCGCGCGGGTGCAGTTGCGCGGTGACGGACTTCAGGGCCGCGAGACGCGCGTCCGCCTGCTCGATGGTGGCGCCGTGGTTGGCGAGGCGACGCATACGTGGACCGATAGCGCTGAGGCCGAGGTGCGGATCCCCTGGTGGCCATTCGCACCGGGTACGCGAACGCTGCGGGCCGAGGCGAGCAGCGGCAACGACGAGGAGCAGACCACGCTGGACAACCAGGGGCAGGCGGTGGTCGAAGTCGGCGACGCGCGATGGGCTGTCATTGTTCACGAGCGCCGGCCCTCGTGGGGCGCGACGTTCGTACGACGGGCGCTCAGTGAAGATCCGCGCATGACCGTCACGGCGCGGACGGATGTCGCTCCTCAGGTGAGCGCGCTGGCCGCTGCCGCGGCGGACAGCCTGGACGACGCTCAGCTCGATCGCGCCCGGGTTGTAATTGTCGGCTCGCCGGATGCATTGACGGCGGCCGATGTGCAGCGCCTCGAGCACTTCGTCAGGAGACGCGGCGGTTCATTGGTGCTGGTCCCGGACCGGCCGTTCTCTGGACCCGCGACGAGCCTGCTGCCGCAGCGTTGGCGCGAACGGCTGACCGAATCCCCCGAAGCCGCCGGCCCGCTGAAGGCGAGCGAATGGCTGCTGGCAGAGGAGGTATCGCCGTTCGACGAGGTGATCGGCGCGTCACCGGCGGGACCTGCGATTGTCCTGACGCCGGTGGGGGCAGGTCGCGTGATGGTGGTGGGCGCGATGGACGCCTGGCGGCAGCGCGGCGCCGGCGATGGGTTCGATCGTTTCTGGCGTGCCACGATCGCGCGGCTCGCCGAGGAAGCCGGTCCGCAGGTGCGCGTCGCGCTTGAACCACGATGGGTGCGGCCTGGCGAGGACATTGCGGTGCACATCAGCGCCCGCAGCGTGCGGGCAGTGACCGACTGGGTGGGAACCGCCGAACTCGCGTGTGGAAGCGAGGCGCCGGTGACCATACGGATGTGGCCGACAGGTGCCGCGGGTGCGTTCGAAGCCCGTGCTCGCCCGAATGTCAGTGCTTCTACCTGTGTCGTGACCGCTCGCATCGCCGACGTCGGCGAGGGACGAGCCGACATTCGCGTGACGCCGGATGCGCCGGTTGGGGGCCGGATGGGCGAGGGCTTACCGGATGTCGTCGCACGCACCGGCGGGTTGTCGGTGCCGGGACGCGACGTCTTCCAGGTGATCGAGGCACTGCGCGCGGGCCGGGCCATGGACCGTGTGCCCGAGATGCGGCATCCGATGCGCTCGTTCTGGTGGATGTTTCCGTTCGTGGCATGCCTCGCGGGCGAGTGGTGGCTGCGCCGCCGCGGCGGCCTGCGGTGATACATTACTGAACCATGCCTCGTCGATACGGTTCTTCCGAGTGGTCGCGCCGCGCGTTCACGAAGACGGTCGGGCTGGGGGCGATCGGCGTCGGCCTCGCACCGGGCCTCATCTTCGCTCGCCAGTCCACGTCGCCCGTCCCCCAGGTCAAGGACCCGAAGTATCGCAACTGGTCCGAGAGCGCGCTGAAGGAAGCGCGCCGCCTCGGGTGCACCTACGCGGACATCCGCTTCACCTTCAATCGCTCGAACGGCGTCGCGGTGAGGAACGGCCTCATCTCCAACTCCGGCAACATCGGGTTCGGGCAGTTCGGTGACGAGGAGACCTTCGGCTTCGGCGTCCGGGTGATTCATAGCGGCGTGTGGGGCTTTGCCAGCAGCCCGATCGTGGCGCCCGAGGAGATCACCAAGGTCGTGGGGCTGGCCACCGACGTGGCCCGCGCCAGCGCCATGGCCAAACGTTCGACGTGAAGCTGGCGCCGGTCAAGGCCTACGACACCTTCTGGCAGACGCCGATCAAGGTGGACCCCTGGGACATCCCGCTCGAGGACAAGGTCAACGAGCTGGTGCTCATCACCCAGACCATGCAGAAGACGCCCGGCGTCTTCATGGCGACGGCGGCGGTGAACTTCAACTACGAGTGGAAGTTCCTGGCGACCACCGAAGGCTCGTTCATCGAGCAGGTGTCCTACTTCACCGCGGCCAGCATGACCGCGACGGCGCTGCGCGATGGCCAGGTGAAGACGCGCACCTACAACCCGGGGACCGAGACCCGCGGCTGGGAGTTCTTCACCGAGAAGAACATGCGCGGCAACGCCGAGCGCGTGGCGGCCGAAGCCGTGGAGCATGCCGCGGCCAAGCCGGTCGGCACGGGGCTGAAGGATCTCATCCTCATGCCGTCCCACTCGGCGCTCACGATCCACGAGATCGTCGCCCATCCCACCGAAGTCGATCGCATCGTCGGCTACGAAGCGAATTACGCGGGCACCAGCTTCGTGAAGATCGAGGACATGGGCAAGCTTCGCTACGGCTCGAAGCTGATGAACGTCTATGCCGATCGCACGCACCCCGGCGGCGCGTCCACGGTCGGCTACGACGATGACGGCGTGGAGGCGCAGCGCTGGCCGCTGGTGCGCGAAGGCGTGCTCGTGGGACTGCAGACCAATCGCGAGACCGCGCACTACATCGGCGAGACGTCCTCCCGCGGCTGCACTTTTGCGAACCACTGGCGGAACTACCCGTTCCTGCGGATGCCGAACGTGCAGATGGAGCCGGGCCCCGCGGGTTCGCCAACCGTCGATCAGATGATCGCCGACGTGAAGGACGGCGTCCTCGTGGACGGGCAGGGCAGCTTCAGCATCGACCAGCAGCGCTACAACGGCCAGTTCGCGCGGCGACGCGTTCTGGGAGATCAAGAACGGCAAGAAGACCCGGATGGTGACGGACTTCACCTACAACGCCATCACCACGGACTTCTTCGCCAACCTCGACGCGTTGGGCCCGCCGGCGACCTGGGAACACCACGGCATGGGCGGCGACGCGAAGGGGCAGCCGGTGCAATCGAACCGCCCGTCGCACGGCTCGTCGCCGATGCTGCTGCGGCGGATCATGGTCGGCACCGCCTACTCGTAACTTTGAACTGTGCACTGTGAACTTTGAACTGACAAGGATCCGGCCCCATGGCTTACTCGCGAGATGAAGTGAAGGCGATCACCGACAAGGTGCTCAACATGTGCAAGGCCGACGGAGTCAAGATCGACTTCCAGGGCGGCGAGCGGTCGGCGACGCGGTTTGCCAACTCGAGCATCACGGCCAATCTGATCGAGCACGATCAGGAAGTGCAGATCACGGTCTACTACGGCAAGAAGACCGCGACCGCGACGACGCACCAGTTCGACGATGCGTCGCTGAAGCGCACGATCGAGGCGGTCCAGGCGCTGGCGCAAGCGCAAGCCGGAGAACCCGGAAGTGATGCCGCTGGTGAAGCCGCCGCAGCAGTACATGGAGTTCGACGCGGCGCTGCCGTCCGCCGTCGGACTTCGGGCCCGCCGAGCGCGCGCAGATGGTCAAGGCCAGCACCGACATCTGCGAGAAGAAGGGCGTGCTGGGCGCCGGCTACATTCCGAAGTTCGACTGGGTCGAGGCGAGCGCCAACTCGGAAGGGCTGTTCACCTACTTCCACTACGCCGACGCCAGCTTCATCCTGACCTGCCGCACCAAGGACCAGACCGGGTCCGGGCTGGGCGGGAACCACCGGCGTGAAGGACATCAAGAACATCGACGCCGCGATGCTGACGGAAGTGGCGGCGGAGAAGGCCATCAAGTCGGCGCAAGCCGCGCGCGATCGAGCCCGGCAACTACACGGTGATCCTGGAACCGCGCCCGGCCGCACGCTACCTGTCGCTGATGCTCAACGCCC
The DNA here is from genome assembly GCA_963723005.1 of uncultured Acidobacteriota bacterium. Classification (GTDB taxonomy): domain Bacteria; phylum Acidobacteriota; class Vicinamibacteria; order Vicinamibacterales; family UBA2999; genus VFZN01. The sequence continues at coordinate 384,858 of CAVRPA010000005.1, forward strand.
TGAACGCGCGAAATGCCGAGGAGGGCCGCAGCTTCATGAGCGGCAAGGAGCGAGGTACGACGCGCCTCGGCGAGAAGGTGTTCGGCGACAACTTCACCCTGCGGAGCGAAATCGGCAACCCGGTGCTGCGCCAGTCGCCGATCGGCCAGGACGGCCTGCCGGCGAAGAGCGTCACCTGGGTGGAGAAGGGCGTGGTCAAGAACCTGTTCTACGACCGGTTCTGGGCGCAGAAGCAGAAGAAGGATGCCGACCGGCACCACGCCTGGCATGAGCCTGGTGATGGAGGGCGGCACCGCCTCCGTGGAGGAGATGATCAAGTCCACGAAGCGCGGGCTGCTGGTGTCGTTCTTCTGGTACATCCGGCCGGTCGACCAGATGACGCTGCTCAACACCGGCATGACGCGCGACGGCCTGTTCCTGATCGAGAACGGCGAGATCGTCGGGCCGGTGCAGAACTTCCGCTGGAACGAATCGCCGGCGGTGAGCTTCAACAACATCTCGATGCTGGGCCGTCCCGTGCCGATGCACACCGGCGAGGCCTACGACAACCCGGGCACGGCGCTCGTTCCGCCGATGAAGCTCGAAGACTTCACCATGACGTCCATTTCGCCGGCGGTGTAGACCATGAAGAGACGCGATTTCGTCAAGACGCTGGGCGCCACGGGTGTCGCCCTCTATGCCAGCGACCTCGTTGGCGACCTGCTGGCCCAGTCGCCCAAGGGCCAGGTGCTGCAGTCACGTTCAAGGGCCTGTCGGACATCGCCCTGGGCGAGGCCAAGCGGCTGGGCTGCTCGTACGCCGACATCCGCTTCACGCGCAACATCAACGACAGCGTCGCCGTGCGCGACCGCATCGTCACCGACGGCTTCGGCTTCGGGTCCGGCGGGCACGAAGAGAGCGCCGGCTTCGGCGTCCGCGTCATCCACAGCGGCGTGTGGGGCTTTGCCAGCAGCCCGTTCGTCACCGAGGACGAGATCAAGAAGCTCACCGCGCAGGCGACGGACGTGGCCAAGGCCAGCGCCGTCAGCAAGCGCTTCGAGGTCAAGCTGGCGCCGGTGCCGGCCTACACCGACTACTGGTCGGTGCCGGTCAAGGTGAAGCCGGAAGACGTCTCGCTGGACGACAAGATCGCGTTCCTGATGCAGATCAACGAGGCTGCGCTGAAGACGGCCGGCGTGATGCGCGTGCAGTCGTCGATGGCGTTCGACTTCGAGTGGAAGTATCTCGCCACCTCCGAGGGCTCGTACCTCGAGCAGGAGATCTGGCGCACGGCGCCCAATTTCACGGTGTCGGCGAACAAGGGCGGCAAGTTCAAGTCGCGCACCTACACGGTAGCGCCGCGGACGGCCGGGTACGAGGTGGTCACCGAAGGCCGCATGCTCGAGAACGTCGAGCGGATTTGCGCGGAGGCGATCGAGCACTGCACGGCGCCGCCGGTGGGCATGGGGCTCAAGGACATCGTCATGACCCCGAACCACGCGATGCTGACGATCCACGAAATCGTCGCGCATCCGACGGAGCTCGACCGCGTGGTCGGCTACGAGGCGAACTACGCCGGCACCAGCTTCGTCAAGATGGACGACATCGGCAAGCGGGTGATGGGCTCGAAGCTGTTCAACGTCACCGCCGATCGCACGATGGCCGGCGGGATGTGCACGGTGGGTTACGACGATGACGGCGTGAAGTCGCAGTCGTGGCCGCTGGTGCGCGAGGGCATGCTGGTGGGCCTGCAGACCAACCGCGAGACCGCGCACTACATCGGCGAGAAGGAGTCGCGCGGCTGCACGTTCGCCACGTCGTGGCGCAACTATCCGTTCCTGCGGATGCCGAACGTCCACGTCGATCCGGGCCCGCCGGGATCGCCGACGCCGGACGAGATCATCGCCGACACCAAGGACGGCGTGCTGATCGACGGCCGCGGCAGCTATTCGATCGACCAGCAGCGCTTCAACGGCCAGTTCGGCGGCGACGCGTTCTGGGAGATCAAGAACGGCAAGAAGACGCGGATGGTGAGCGACGTCACCTACAACGCCATCACCACCGACTTCTGGCAGAACCTCGACGCCATCACCGGCAAGGAACACTGGGAGATGTACGGCACGACGGGCGATGCCAAGGGGCAGCCGGTGCAGATCAACCATCCGTCGCACGGTTCGCCGTGGTGCCGCATTCGGCGCATCATGGTCGGCGCGGCGTACTCGTAAACGGCGACCACGGCAGCCCGGCTGATTGACGGCAGAACCCGTCGGTTGGCCGGACACACACTCCGTCAGGCGATCAAGCACTTGGGCAAACTCGCCTGCATTCCCAAGCTCAAACAGCGCCGAGTGGACGCTGACGGGGTGTGTGTCGGAACCTTCAAGCGGCCAACCTCCGACGGTTCAGCCGCCAACCAGCCGGGCTGCAACGTCGGCTGCCGCGAAGTTCCTCGAACCTCAGCCAGACCTTAAGAACTCAGAACCCTAGAACCCAGAACCTTAGAACCCTAGAACCTTAGAACGCTAGAACTCAGCAGGCCACGCTAGGCCGTCAGCGCGTAGCTGACGATGTTGACCGCAAACTTCGTGTTGTCGTCGCGCTGGAAGCGCTTGTTCTTCCAGTCGTAATCCCACTCGCAGCCGTAGTCCTTGTTCGAGTAGATCACGCCGAGCCGGCCGCGATGCTCGATGCCGCGCAGGTAGTCGTGCACGAGGTCGTCGCCCCAGCCGTTCAGCTCGTGCGCGGTCTGCGGCGGACCGTCAGGGAAGGTGAAGAAGGCGCGATAGAGCAGGTGATTGTTGGGAATCTTCTCCAGGGTGCGCGGCCCCGGGAAGATGCGGCGCATTTCTTCCTCGAACGAGGTGGCGTAGAGCCCGGCGACGTCGTGGTTGCAGTCGTCGGAGAACAGCAGCCCGCCAAGCTCGACGTACTCCCGCATCCGGTCGCGCTCCTTCTCGCTGAAGCGCACCAGCTTGTGACCGGTCATGAACAGGAAGGGAAAGCCGCCGAGGTCCTCCGAGTCGGCGGTGATCACGACCTCCTCGCCGTACACCGGGATGTTGGTGTACTCGACGATCGAGTTGAGGACGTTGGCCGCGACCTTCGGGTTGTAGTCCCAGTCGCCGGAGTCGTAGCGCAAGCGCGCGAACACGAACTCGTGCGCGCGAGGGCGGCCCGGCGAGGAACGCGCCGTCTGGGCGCTCGAACTCCCGGGCAGGGCAAGGCCCGCGAGTGCCAGGGTGGCGGAGGCGAGGAATTGCCGCCGGCTGGCCGTGGTCATCGCCGGCCTCAGCCTGCCGCCTGCAGGTACTTGGATGGCAGGCGATGGTTGATGGCGCCAGCCAGCACCCGCGACGCCGAGACCACTCCCGCGAGCGACACGCCTGTCGAGATCCCCATCCCGTCCAGCATGTAGAGCAGGTCCTCGGTGGCGAGGTTCCCCGAAGCTCCGGGCGCGTACGGGCAGCCGCCAAGCCCACCAGCCGCGCTGTCGAACGTGGTGACGCCGTACTGCAGTCCCGCCAGGACGTTGGCGAGCGCCGTGCCCCGGGTGTCGTGCAGGTGCAGCGCCACCTGGGCGAGCGGTACCCGCGCCGTGACCGGATCAAGCACCTGCGCTATCTGCGCGGGGTGCGCCACGCCGATCGTGTCGCTGATGGCGACCTCGAAGACGCCGAGGTCGAGCAGCCGTCCCGCGACGTCGGCGACGCGCGCTGGAGGAACGGCCCCCTCGAACGGGCAGCCGAAGCAGGTGGAGAGATACCCCCGCACGCGCATTCCCTTGCCGAGCGCGGCGTCGCAGACCGACCGGTAGGTGGCAAGCGATTCGTCGATGGTCTGGTTGATGTTCTTCTTGCTGAAGGTCTCGGACGCGGCAGCGAAGATCGCGACCTCGGTGACGCCTGCCGCTTCGGCGCGGGCGAGGCCGGCCAGGTTCGGCACCAGCGCCGTGTAGCGGACGCCGGGGCGACGGGTGATGCCGGCGAAGACCTCGCTGGCGTCGGCCATCTGCGGCACCCACTTCGGCGACACGAACGCCGAAACCTCGATCACCCCGTGTCCGGCTGACGACAACTGATCGACGAAGGCAATCTTCGTCGCCGTGGGCACGACGCCGGCCTCGTTCTGCAGGCCGTCTCGCGGTCCCACCTCGACGATCGTGACGCGGGAGGGCAGGGCCATCCGCTACTCCAGGTCCACCAGCGCCACACCGGGCTGCACCAGCTCGCCCTGCGCGCAGTGCACCGCCTTCACCACACCGGCGCGCGGGGACCGCACGGGCAGTTCCATCTTCATGGCTTCGAGCACCAGCACGGTCTCGCCTTCGGCGACCGACTGTCCCGGCGCCACCAGCAGCTTCGCCACGGTCGCGGGCATCGGCGCCATCATCGCGTCGGCTCGCGCCGTCTTCTTGCGGGTGCCCGGCGACTGGCCGCTTTCGACATCGAACACCGCGACCTGGCCGTTGACCGACACCCACCGAGTGTCCCCGGCGTCGGCGACTGCCACCTGCCACCGGAGCGTGCCGTTGCTCACGAGATACAACCCCGGCGTTGCCTCGGTGACCGTATACGAAGCGTCGCCAATCCGAACCTGACCGGTGGCGTCCACATGCACCGGGACCGTCTGATCGCCGTTCCGAAGCGTGATCATGGCCATCAGCCGCGCCACCCGGTGAGGGCCGTGAAGGGATCCGGCGCCGCCTCCGTAACGCTGCCCGCGCGCGAGGCGAGGCGAGCAGGACGATGCGCGGCGGCCGCGGCCAGCCCCGCCTCCGGCACGTCCAGCACCATGCGCTGTCTCACCTCGTCGCCTTCGCGATCGAGGAAGCCGGTGTCTATCGCGCCGTCCACGAATCGAGGGTGCTCGAGCAGCGTGATCAGGAAGGGGATGTTGGTACGCACGCCGAGCACGTGATAGCGGTGCAAGGCATCCAGGGCGCGGCGTCGCGCCACTTCGCGCGTTTCGCCAGAGACGATCAGCTTGGCCACCATCGGGTCGTAGTGCACGGGAATCTCGCCGCCTTCCACCACGCCACTGTCTACCCGGATGCCAGGCCCCTGCGGCTCGCGATAGAGCAGCAGCCGGCCTGCCTGCGGCAGGAAGCCCTGCGCGGGGTCTTCCGCATAAATGCGGCATTCGATCGCGTGCCCCCGCTGCGACAGCGATTCCTGCGACCACGGCAGCGGCTCGCCAGACGCGACCCTCAGCTGCGCGTGCACCAGGTCCACGCCCGTCACCATCTCGGTCACGGGATGTTCCACCTGCAGCCGCGTATTCATCTCCAGGAAGTAGAACCGGGCATCGTCGCCGGAGCCCTCGAGCAGGAACTCCACCGTGCCGGCGTTGCGGTATCCCGCAGCCTGCGCCGCGGCTACCGCGGCGGCACCCATGCGGGCGCGCACCGCCGGCGACAGAGCCGGCGATGGACTCTCTTCGATGATCTTCTGGTGCCGGCGCTGCATCGAGCACTCGCGCTCGAAGAGGTGGACGGCGTGGCCGTGCGCGTCGGCAAACACCTGAATCTCGATGTGGCGGGGCCGATCGACCAGGCGCTCGACGTACACGGTCCCGTCGCCAAACGAGGCTTGCGCTTCACGCCGCGCGGCCGCAACCGCTTCGGCCATGGCCGACGGCTCGCGGACGACCTTCATCCCAATGCCGCCGCCGCCGGCGGAAGGCTTGATCAGGACCGGGTAGCCCACGCGCGCGGCTGCCTCCACGAGGGCGGCATCCGATTCGTCGCGCGGCGTCTCGCCGGGCACGACCGGCACGCCGGCCGCCTGCATCAGCCGGCGAGCGCCGACCTTCGAACCCATGCGCTCGATGGCGGTGGAGGGCGGTCCGACGAAGATGACGCCCTGCTCCTCGCAGGCCCGTGCAAAGAACGCGCGCTCGGAGAGAAATCCGTAGCCGGGGTGCACGGCATCCGCGCCGGAGGAGCGCACCGCATCGAAGATGGCCTCGGTGTTCAGGTAGCTCTCACGCGGGGCCGCGGGCCCGATGCGAACCGCCTGGTCGGCAGCCAGGACATGCGGCGCCCGCGCGTCCACGTCTGAGTAGACAGCCACGGTCTCGACGCCCAGCTCGCGGCACGCGCGCATGATGCGCACGGCAATCTCGCCGCGATTGGCAATCAGCAGGCGCTTCAGCATGTCCTCACCATCACCGGACCCGAGCCTCGCATGTCAGGCCCACTCCGGCTTGCGCTTTTCGAGGAACGCGCGCAGGCCCTCCTGGCCTTCGGGCGAGACGCGCTGTTCGGCAATGGCGTTCGCGGTGAGCTCGGCGACCTCGTCCGGCGTATGTCCCCACACCAGGGGAATGAGCCGCTTGGCCGCGGCGACGGCGGTGGGCGCGGCCGAGAGCAGCTCGGTCACGTAGCGATCCACCGTCGCGTCGAGCTCGGCCTCGGGCACCACCGCGTGCACCAGGCCGATGGCCTTCGCCTGATGCGCCGTGAATCGCATGCCGGTGAGGAACAACTCGCGCGCGGCCGAGACGCCGATCTTTGGCAGCACGAACGGCGAAATCATCGCCGGCAGGATGCCCAGCTTGGTCTCGGTGAACCCGAAGATCGTGGATTCGGTGGCCACGACAATGTCGCAGACCGCGGCGAGGCCCGAGCCACCGCCGAGCGCCGCGCCGTGAATGCGGCCGATCACCGCGCAGGGGAGCGCGTTGATCGCGCGGAACATTCCCGCGGCCACGCGGGCGTCGCGCACGTTGTCGTCGTGACCGTAGCCGGCCATCTTCGCCATCCACGTCGCATCGGCGCCGGCGCTGAACACCTTGCCCGCGCCGGAGATCACGACCACCCGCAAGCCAGGATCGCTCGCGGCGCCTTCGGCCCAGGCGGCAAGGTCGCTGATGACGTGTTCGTTGAACGCGTTGCGGACATCGGGCCGGTTGAGCGTGACGTGCTCCACGGGGCCGTCGCGGCGGATGGTCAGAAATTGATAGCTCATCGTGCAGTACCTGCCGCCGTGGCGGTCACATCCGGAAGATGCCGAACTTCGCGGGCGGAATGGGTGCGTTGTACGCCGCCGACAATCCCAGCGCCAACGCCGACCTGGTCTCCGCCGGGTCGAGAATGCCATCGTCCCAGAGGCGGGCGGTGGAGTAGTAGGGCGAGCCTTCCTCGTCGTACTTGCGCAGGATCGGATCGCGAATCGCCGCCTCGTCCTCTGCCGAGAAGGGCTGGCCTTCGCGCGTCAGCTGATCGCGCTTGACCGTGGTCAGCACGCCGGCCGCCTGTTCGCCGCCCATCACCGAGATGCGCGCGTTCGGCCACATCCACAGCAGCCGCGGCTCGTAGGCGCGTCCGCACATGCCGTAGTTGCCGGCGCCAAACGATCCGCCGATCACGACGGTGAACTTCGGGACCACCGAGTTCGCCACGGCGTGCACCATCTTGGCGCCGTCCTTGGCGATGCCGCCGCGCTCGTACTGCTTGCCGACCATGAAGCCGGTGATGTTCTGCAGGAACACGAGCGGAATGCCCCGCAGGTTGCAGAGCTCGATGAAGTGCGTGGCCTTGAGCGCCGATTCCGAGAACAGCACGCCGTTGTTGGCAACGATGCCGACGAGGAAGCCATGCAGGCGCGCGAACCCGCAGACGAGCGTGGTCGCATAGCGTTCCTTGAACTCGTCGAATCTTGACCCATCGACGATGCGGGCGATGACTTCGCGGACATCGAAGGTCTTGCGCAGGTCGAGATTGACGATGCCGTAGAGCTCCGCGGGATCGTAGGCCGGCTCCTCGGGAGCGGCCATGTCGGGCGGCAGGTGCTTGGTCGTGTTCAGCGTGGACACGATGATCCGCGCCTGGTGCAGCGCGTGGTCATCGTCTTCGGCGAAGTAGTCGGCGACGCCAGACAGCCGGGTGTGCACATCGGCGCCGCCGAGATCCTCCGCAGTCACTTCTTCGCCGGTCGCCGCCTTCACCAGCGGCGGACCGCCGAGGAAGATGGTGCCCGTGCCCTTGACGATGATCGTCTCGTCCGACATCGCCGGCACGTAGGCGCCGCCCGCGGTGCACGAGCCCATCACGACGGCGATCTGCGGGATGCGCTCGGCCGACATGCGCGCCTGGTTGAAGAAGATCCGGCCGAAGTGATCGCGGTCGGGAAAGACTTCGGCCTGCAGCGGCAGGAAGGCGCCGCCCGAGTCCACCAGGTAGACGCAGGGCAGGCGGTTCTGCATCGCCACTTCCTGCGCGCGCAGGTGCTTCTTGACGGTGAGCGGGTAGTAGGTGCCGCCCTTCACCGTGGCGTCGTTGGCGACGATCATCACGTCGCGGCCCGACACGCGTCCGATGCCGGTGACGACCCCCGCGGCCGGCGCGCCGTCGTGGTAGAGCCCGTACGCCGCGAGCGGTGACAATTCCAGGAACGCGGTGCCGGGATCGATCAGCTTCTCGATCCGCTCGCGGACAGGGAGCTTGCCCTGCTGGCGATGCCGCTCGATGTACTTCGGTCCGCCGCCCAGGGCGATGCGGGCGAGCCGCTCTCGATGTTCGCCGACGAGCTGGCGCATGCGGTCGGCGTTGGCGGTGAACGCCTCCGACTGGGTGTCGACGTGAGAGGTGAGCTGGTCCATGTAGGCAGGTGCCGGGTGGCCGGGGTGGGCGGCTTACCAGCCGCAGCAGTCGGTCTTGAAGCGGCACTGCGGGCACCGCCAGACCGCATGCATCCGATACATCTCGGCCCCGCAGCGCTCGCAGACGGTCCGTTCTTCGGTCGCGCCAGCGGGCGTGGCTCGGAGCGCCGAAATCACCGGCGTAATGTTCAGCTGAGGCTTCGGATTGGAAGGTTCTGCCACGTTTTTGATTATATGGGGCCAGACCCCATGAAGCGACGGCCGGGAAAGCCGTGCGGATGGAAATGATACAGTTGTATGGTCTTAAGACAGTGGTCATGTCTACGGAACGTGCAGCCGAACCGCGCGCCAGCATGGAATCGACCGTCCTCATCGTGGACGACGACCCGGCCGCGGTGGAATTCCTCAAAACAGTCATCAGCCATTCGTCCCGGGTGCCCCGTTACCGGGTGTCCACCGCGAACTCCGGGTTCCGGGCGGAGCAGGCCTGCCGCACCCAGCAACCCGCGGTCGTCTTGCTGGACCTGATGCTGCCTGACGCCGATGGCATCGACGTGCTCCGGGCGCTGAAGGCCATCGACCAGGGGCTCGAAGTCATCGTGATCAGCGGGCAGGGCACCATCAAGCGCGCGCTGGAGGCGGGGCAGGCGGGCGCTTTCTTCTTCATCGAGAAGTCGGATCTCGACCCGAAGGGCCTGCTCGGGCTGCTGGACCGCGCCGCCGACCTGGTCGAAGAGCGCCGGCAGCACCTGTGGCTGCAGGAGCGGATGCGCGAGCAGTACTCCTTCGAGAACATCCTCGGCAAGAGCAAGCCGATGCTGTCGCTGTTCGAGCTCGTGGACGCCGTCGCGGCAAGCGATGCCAACGTGCTGATTCAGGGCGAGAACGGCACCGGCAAGGAACTGTTCGCCAACGCCATTCATCATCGCAGCCACCGTGCGCAAGGCCCGTTCATCAAGATCAACTGCGCGGCGTTGCCCAAGGATCTGATCGAGTCCGAGCTCTTCGGCTACAAGAAGGGCTCGTTCACAGGCGCCACCACCGACAAGGTCGGCCTGCTCGAGCTGGCACGCGGCGGCTCGCTGATGCTCGACGAGATCGGCGAGATGCCGGCGCTGTTGCAGACCAAGCTGCTGCGCGTGCTGCAGGAACGGGAGTTCCGGCCAATCGGCAGCGATCGCTTTGTGCTGGTGGACTTCCGCCTGATCTGTGCGACCAACGTCGACCTCGAGGCCGCGTTGGCCGACGGACGGCTGCGCGAGGATCTCTACTTCCGCATCAACACGATCACAATGCGAGTGCCGCCACTGCGCGAGCGTGCCGAAGACATTCCACTGCTGTGCTCTTCGTTCTTCCAGAAGTTCAACACGCGGTACCACAAGACGCTCAAGGGTATTTCGCCGGCAGCGTATCAGCTGCTGATCCGCTTCCGCTGGCCGGGCAACGTGCGCGAGCTGGAGAACGCCATCGAGCGCTCGGTGCTGGTGGCCAAGGGCACGGAGATCCAGCCGCAGGACCTGCCGGAGTCGATTCGCGAGGAGGCGGCCGCGACCAGCTTCTCGGTGCCTCCCCACCATACCCTGGCCGAAATCGAGCGGCTGACCATCCTCCAGACCCTGCAGCGCACCAACTGGAACAAGCAGGAGGCCGCGAGCATCCTGGGCCTGTATCGTCCGACCCTCTACAGCAAGATGCGCCGGCACGACATCAGCGACCCGCGCTTGCCCGCCGCTGTGGTTGACGAAGAGTGACAGGCCGCCATCGCCTCCGGCTCGTGGCGCTGTCGGCCTGGCGAGGGGTGGGGGAGCTGTACAACAGCGACGGCCTGACGCACGCCGCCTCGATCGCCTACTACGCGCTGCTCTCGCTGTTTCCGTTCATGTTGCTGATGCTCTCGCTCCTCGGCTCGGTGACGGCCGATCCCAGCGATCGCGATGCGGTGGTGGGTTTCGTCTTCCATTACTTCCCGCGGCAGTTCGAGTTCATCACCGGCCAGATTGACGCGTTCCGCGCCTCGACGCTCAAGATCGGCGTCGGCGGCATCGTCGGGCTGGTGTGGGCGTCATTGGGGTTCTTCAACGCGGTGACCTCGGCGGTGAATCACGCCTGGGGAGTGGAGAAGCGCCGCAGCTTTCTGAAGCATCGCCTGGTCGGCTTCCTCATGCTCCTCTCGGCGGGCGGCATCCTGCTGGCCGCGATCGTCATCGTCAGTGCCGCCAAGGTGGCGCAGACCGGCTGGTTCGGCGCGCTGGAAGTGAGGTCGCCGATCGTCGCGTGGCTGTCGAGCGTCTCGGCGAACCAGGTGGCGACGCTGCTGCTGGTGGGCTGCGTGGCGCTGCTGTTCTATTTCATCCCGAACACCAAGGTCCGCTTCCGCGACGTGTGGCCCGGGGCGCTGCTGGTGGGGCTGCTGTGGCGCGGCGCGCTGTCGGCGTTCTCCTGGTATGCGCGCGACCTGGCAGCGTGGAACGTCATCCACGGCTCCGTGACCGCGGTGGTGATCTTCCTGCTGTGGATCTACGTGAGCGCGGTGATCCTGCTCTACGGCGTGGAGATGACGGCCGCGTATGCGCGGATGCAGGACGCGGCCGAGCGGCACCCCCACATGGCGGCGCCGGCCGAGGACTAATCAGGAACGCGCTTCGAGCTGACGGATGATGGCGTCGTTGAACGCCTGGAGGTCGTCCACCTTGCGCGAGGTGATGAGGTTGCCGTCTTCCACCACCGGCCTGTCAACATAGCGGCCGCCGGCATTCTTCACGTCCACCGCGATCGAGGGCCAGCAGGTGAGCGTCTTGCCCTGCAGCACCTTGGCATTGATCAGCACCGACGGGCCGTGGCAGATGGCCGCCACGGGCTTGCCTGCCGCCATGCTGTCGCGCACCAGGTCTACCATCGCGTGACGCAGCCGCATCTTGTCCGGCGCGTAGCCACCGGGAATCACCACCGCATCGAAGTCCTCGACGCGGGCCGCACCTGCCGCAAGGTCTGCCGTGACGGCGCCGCCGTGCTTGCCGGTGTAGACCTTACCGGCCATCGGTCCCACCAGCACCACCTTGGCGCCGGCCGCCGTCAACGCATCGCGCGGAGAGGTGAGTTCGATCTCCTCGAACAAATCTTCGACGAGGATGGCCACGCGCGCGCCTGAGAGCAGCATCTCGTCATACTAACCCCTCAGCTACCTGGTGTGGAGGGCGCATCTGCTCGCGGATTCGACGCGACGGGCGCGAGCGATGAGGAATCGCCGCTATGATCGTGTGATGGCGAATCGACTGGCCACCGAGCAGAGCCCCTACCTGTTGCAGCACGCCGGCAATCCGGTTGACTGGTGGCCGTGGGGTGAGCCGGCGTTCGACGAGGCGCGCCGCACCGGGCGGCCGATCTTCCTGTCGATCGGCTACGCGACCTGCCATTGGTGTCACGTCATGGAGCACGAGTCGTTCGAGGATCCCGCCACCGCGGAGATGCTGAATCGCGACTTCGTGCCGGTGAAGCTCGATCGCGAAGAACGTCCGGACGTGGACCGCGTCTACATGACGTTCGTGCAGGCGACGACGGGCAGCGGTGGCTGGCCGATGAGCGTGTGGCTGACTCCCGATCTGAGGCCGTTCTACGGCGGCACCTACTTTCCACCGACGCCGCAGCATGGGCGGCCGGCGTTCAAGGACGTGCTCCACGAGATTGCGCGGGCCTGGCGCGAGGAGCGGGCGGACATCGAAGGATCGGCGGGGGAGATTGTGTCGCGGCTGGCCGCGATCAGTGGCGGGCACGCCGCCGCCGGGCCAGTCGAGGCCAGCCTCCTCGACGAGACCCGCCGTCAGTTCGAGCAGAGCTTCGACCAGCAGCGCGGCGGATTCGGCGACCAGCCGAAGTTCCCCCGGCCGTCAGAGTTGCTGTTCCTGTTGCGCGAGCACGCACGGACGGGCGAGGACCGGCCCGCGGCGATGGTGCTGCAAACCCTCAGGGCGATGGCCATGGGCGGGATGCGCGATCACATCGGCGGCGGTTTCCATCGCTACTCGGTGGACGGCAGCTGGCGGGTGCCGCACTTCGAGAAGATGCTGTACGACCAGGCGCAGCTGGTGCTGGCCTACCTGGAAGGATCGCAGGCCGCGGGCGATCCGTTCTTCGCGCAAATCGCCGAGGACACGCTGCAGTACGTGGCGCGCGAGATGACCGACGAAGCCGGCGGGTTCTACTCGGCCCAGGACGCCGACAGCGTGCCGCTCGAGACGGTGGACGTGCCGGACGCGCGGAAGATGGAAGGCGCCTTCTATGTGTGGACGACCGACGAGGTGCGGCGGCTGCTGGGCGGAGCGAGCGAGGCCTTCGAGCGCCGCTTTGGACTCGTGCCCGGCGGCAACGCCCCATTCGATCCGCACGACGAGTTCGCCGGCAAGAACATCCTCTACACCGCGAGGTCGATTGCCGACATCGCGCGGGATCTGTCGATGGAGCCTGGCGCGGTGGCCATGCAACTGATCCAGTCGCGCGTGGTGCTGTTCAAGGCGCGCGGCGGTCGGCCGCGGCCCGAGCGCGACGACAAGGTGCTGACGGCGTGGAACGGGCTGATGATCGCCGCGGCGGCGCGAGCAGGACGCGTACTTGCTGGCGGCGCGGCTCTCGATCAGCCGACCTTCGACGATCCCGGAGCAAGGCACCTGCGTGCGGCAACGCGCGCGGCCGAGTTCGTCCAGCGCGAGCTATGGGATGCGGAGCGGCGCGTGCTCCGGCGTCGCTATCGGCAGGGCCACGTCGCGGTGGACGGCTTCGCCGAGGATTACGCCTACTTCGTCTGGGGCCTTCTCGAATTGTTCCAGGCATCGGGCGAGGCGCGATGGCTGCAGTGGGCTATCGAATTGCAGGACCGCCAGGACGACCTGTTCCTCGACGGCGAGAACGGCGGCTGGTATTCGACGACGGGGAGCGACCCGTCGGTGCTGGTGCGGGCAAAGGACGAGTACGACGGCGCCGAGCCGTCCGCGACGTCCGTATCGGCGATGAACGCATTGACGCTGGCGCATCTCACTGGAGATGCGCGCTGGCGCGAACGGGCGGACCAGGCGATCGCCAGCCTGGGCGGCCGCCTCCGGGCGCAGGGCCGTGGCGTGCCATTGATGGCGGCGGCGCTGGCGACCGCGATCACCCCGCCCTCGCAGATCGTTGTCGTTGGCCCGCGCGATCGCGAGGACACGCGGGCGATGTGGCGCCGGGCGCAGCGCAAGTTCCGGCCGTTCACGGTGATGATGCCCGTCGAACCCGGCGAGGCGCAGGCGGCGCTCGCCAGGCTCCTGCCATGGGTTGGGGAGATGTCGATGACCGACGGTAAGGCGACGGCCTACGTCTGCGAGAACTTCGTCTGCAGCGCGCCGGTGGTCGATCCGGAGGCGCTTTCGTGAGCGGGCTCGTGCGGCGGATCGACGAGCGGGATGGCCGGTGGGTGAGGCTGGTGCTGGATGCGCCCCGCGGCAACCTGCTGTCGCTGGCGATGATCGCCGATCTCGATCTCGCTCTCGACGCGCTGGCGGGGTTCCGAAGCCTGCGGTGGGTGACCATCGAGGGCGCCGGTGGCGAGTTCTCCTTCGGCGCGAAGATTCAGGAACACCTTCCCGAGCCGATGCGCGAGGTGCTGCCCGCCACCATGCAGCTGGTGCGCCGATGGCTGGCGCTCCCCGTTTCCACGGCGGCGCTGGTCGAAGGCCGATGTCTCGGCGGAGGCTTCGAGCTGGCGCTGTGCTGCGACGACATCCTGGCCGCGCCTGACGCCACGTTTGGGTTGCCCGAAGTGAAAGTCGGGGCGTTTCCGCCAGTCGGTGCGGCGCTGCTGCCGCTGCGCGTCGGCGCCTCGCGGGCCGCGCGCGCGGTGATCACGGGGCAGATGCAGTCGGCGGAGTACTGGCATCAGGCGGGACTGGTGTCGATGGTGGCGCCGGACCGTACGCTGGTGGAAACGGCCGGCCACTGGTTCGACACGCAACTGGCCGATCAGTCGGCGGTCGCCTTGAGCCATGCCTGCAAGGCGGCGCGGGCGGGCGTGCGCGCCCAGGTGGAGCCGCTGCTGCTTCAGCTGGAGCGGCAGTATCTCGAAGAACTGCTGGCCACGCATGACGCGGCAGAGGGCGTCCAGGCGTGGATGGAAAAGCGAGCGCCCCTGTGGGAAGACCGATAGACTGGGAAGTGCGATGACCAAGCCGATCGATGTGGATGTGTGGGTGCGGGGGGAGAACGACGCGCGGACCGTGCCGGCAACCGGGGTGCCCGCCGACCCATCGTCGTGGACCGATGCCGACGTGAAGTCGCTGCTCACCGAGATGCTGCAGGCGCTGGACCGCGCCGGTAACCCGCGGAGCGAGCCGGCGCCGGTCGTGCTGCGCGGCTTCAGCTGGATCGTCAGTCCCGGACCGGAGGGCGTGCTGCTGCACCTCGAGGTGAAGATGGGCACGGTCAGCGCCGGTCCGTTCGCGATTGACGAGGCGCGCCTGACGGCAATGGTGTCGCGTGTGATGTCGGCAAGCGCGACGTCGCCGCACGTGACGGTGCACTAGGGGTGGGCTTCGGGCTCGAGGCTTGCGCCCTGCGCCTGAGGTCTTGAGTCTTAGGTCTTAGGTCTTGAGTCTTGGGTCCTGAGGCAGCGTGCCAGCTTCACGCTCCACGCCGCAAGCCGCCAGTCCGGGCCTTAAGCCCTAAGACCCAAGCCTTAAGACCCAAGACCCCACGTCTTTTTACAGATGGAGCCCGGTGTAGGCGAGCGCCGTGAGCAGCAGGGCGGTGAGGGCGGTCATTGCTACCAGCCCGGTGTAGACCCGTTCCAGGGCGCGGTACTTGTCCATGTTGATCGACGCCAGCGACTGCGCGGCGAAGGCCACTTCGCGGCACAGCTGACCGACCTGCGCGTCCTTCCAGAACTCGCAGTACTCCTCCGGTGATTGGGCAGCCACGTGCGCCACGGCTCGCAGCCGGCGGCTGGTGGCGGAGGCTGGCACCACCGCGGCTTCGTCGCGGAAGAACCTTGCGCTTCGAGGACGCAGCGCCTCGATGGCCTGGCTGAAGAAGTACAGCGACAGGAAGGCGTAGAGCGCCACGTAGATGGCGACCGGCGTCCCGATGCTGGCGGTGGCGACGCCGAACACGTCCGATCGCGCCACCAGCAGGAAGTTGACCGCGTTCAGCAGGCCCATGATGATCAGCGCGAACCGCGTCTTGCGGTCGGCGTGTTCGAGCAGCTCGCTGTAGGTGTCGAGGACGTCGGTCAGCGCGCGATAGCGCTCCCAGGGATCGAGGGTCCGCGTCTCGAGCATCCGCTCGAGTTTCCGCAGCCGCTTGGACGCTTGGTCGTCACTCTCCGGGGCCAATGTGGCGGTCGACGGTCACTCATGCCGCGACAGGATAGCGCGGAAGCGGCCGGGCGGGCAGGGCGGGTATGATCGTCGCGAGCCGGGGTGGCGAAACTGGCAGACGCACGGGACTTAAAATCCCGAGACCCGCAAGGGTCGTGTGGGTTCGATTCCCACCCCCGGCACCAGGTGAGCACGACGAAGCGGGGAATGGGCGGGCCCACGCCCATCCCCCGTTCGGCCGAGCGAGCGGTTCTAGTCTTGCCGCCCGGCTATCTCCGCACCACCACCACTTCATTCGACGCGTCACCGGCAACACCATTCGCCGCGACCGCGCGCACGCGCACGTAGTAGGTTCCGGCAGGCGCCGTCGTCATGAAGCTGGTGACGTTGCCGGCGCGCAGCACCGCGAGGTCGGCCAGGCCCGGTGCGCTGCCCGCCTCGATGGTGTAGCTGCCCGGCAGCTCGCCCGTCGTGGGCGCGCGCCATGACAGGCGGACGATGGGCCCGCCACCCGTCTCGGTCAGCGCACCTGGCGCGCCGGGACCGGCGCCGTGGCGAAGGACCACTTCGGCGGAGGGCTCACCGGCGCCGAGGTCGTTGATCGCCCTGACCCGCACGAAGTAAGTGCCCGGAGGCACCGCCGCCTGATACGACGACTGGTTGCCGACGGTCAGCACCGCGACGTCCGCAAGGCCGCTGGCGCTGCCTGCTTCAATGAGGTACCCGGTGGGTGAGTCGGGGTCGTCGCCAGCAGGCGCCGACCATGAAAGCACTGCCACCGAGTCCTGCAGCGAGGCCGTGAAGCCCGCGGGTCGGCTCGGCTTCTTCTTCGCACCGACGCGGAAGCTGATTTGCGTCGGGGCAGAAGTGCCAGCAGCGTTGTAGGCGGCGACGCGGGCGTAATAGGTGCCGGCTCCGAGGGTGCCGCTCGCGTTCAGCACGTTGCCCACATCCATCCCATTGACCAATTCAAAGGCCGTGCTGGCGCCGACCCAGATGCGATAGCCCTTGGGCGCACCGCCCGCGGCAGGCACGTTCCAGCCAAGGGTGACGGTGCTGCCGGAGGTGGCCGCCTTGAAGCTGGTCGGCGCGCCTGGGGCCGTCGGTGTCTGGTCCGTGCAAGCCTGCGCGGCCGTGCGCTGTTCCTCGAGGATGCCGCACGCGGCGCCGCCATTGGACGGCGGCGTGATGATCGAGCGCGTCCAGGTTTCAGTGCGGGTCTGCTGGCCGCCGGTGCACGCGCCCCAGGGCGACGCCGACTGCAGCGACCACGTGCTCATTACGCAATCAACGCGTGCCGCCACGACGACGGTTCCCGATGCCGATGCGGTACCGCCCGGGCCGGTCACCACGAGGGTGTAGGTCGTGGTCGCGGTGATGTTGAACTGCGCGGTTCCAGAGGTGGCCACCGCGACGCCGTTCAAGGTTGCTGCCGTGGCATTCGTGCTCTGCCAGGTGACCTTCGCGGTGCCCGGCGTGGGTCCGGCCACCGCCGTCAGTTGAGCGGTCGGCGTCGTCGCCACCGAGCACGGCTCCGAGACGACCCGCACTTCCTGCGTGACGCCGCAGGCCGCGCCGCCACCTGAGGGTTGCGTGGTGATGGTGCGGTTCCAGGTTTCGTTGCGAGTGCGCTGTCCTGAGGTGCACGCGCTCCACGCCGTCGCTGACGTGAAGGTCCACCCGCTCATCTGGCAATCGACGCGCGGTACCACGACGGTTCCGGATGCCGACGCGGTTCCGCCCGGGCCGGTCACCACGAGCGTGTAGGTAGTGGTCGCGGTGATGTTGAACTCCGAGGTTCCAAAGGTGGCCACCGCGACGCCGTTCAAGGTTGCTGCCGTGGCATTCGTGCTCTGCCAGGTGACCCTAGCGGTACCCGGCGTGGATCCAGCCACCGCCGTCAGTTGAGCGGTCGGAGGCGCGGTGCACGGCTCCGAGACGGGCCGCACTTCCTGTGTGACGCCGCAGGCCGCGCCGCCACCTGAGGGTTGCGTGGTGATAGTGCGGTTCCATGTCTCGTTGCGAGTCCGCTGTCCTGAGGTGCACGCACTCCAGGCCGTCGCTGACGTGAAGGTCCACCCGCTCATCTGGCAATCGACCCGCGGCACCACGACGGTCGCGGAGGCGGTGGCCGTTCCGCCGGCGCCCGTCGCCACCACCGTGTATGTCGTGGTCTGCGTGATCGGGTAGCTCGCGGTGGCATTGAGCGCCACGCCTGCGCCGTTCACGGTCACCGTCGTCGCGTTGGTCGTGCGCCAGGTCACCGATGCGGTGCCGGACGTGCCAAGCGTGGCCGTGATCGTCGCCGTCGGCGGTGTCGGCAGGGCCGGAATGGCCACCGACGCTTCGGCCGACGCGGGTCCGTATTGCCTGAGCGAGTTGTAAGCGCGCACCACCACGTAGTAGGTGTTGCCCGGCGCCAGCGTCACGGGGTAGCTCACCACATTGCCGACGTCGACGGTCGTGCTGTAGGAGCCAGACTGCGTGCCGTAGGACAGCAGGTATCCCGCGGTGAACGCGTCGGTGTTCCGATCCCAGCTCACAGTGGATGTCTGTGCGAGTGCCGATGAGGAAGCGGCGACGAGAAGGGCGAGGGCGAGGGGACGACGCTGACGCGCGCTCGAAGTTGGAGGTAGAAACACGTCATGACAACAGGTACCTTCCACGGGGCCCAGCGGTCTGGGCGCCGGCTCGGTGAGGTCAACTCTCGACGAGCCGTTTGCTTGGGGAGCAAGATCTCGATGCGGTGAGGAGCGAGATCCTTGCCACGCCGGCCGGCCTGAAAGCGACGTTGGTGTCGTATCGAGTCCACTGGAGGGACAGCCGCGCGGAGATCGCTCAGTGTGCGGTGTGCGGTGCGCACAGTGCGCGGGCGTGCACCGGCACGCCGCGGTGGGCAGCTGCGATGCGGTGAGAACCAGGGAGCGGGCTCTGCGCCTCGCGGACGTCCAGACGCGCGTCAGCTGGCCTGCGTAAGCGGGCCGTGTCTGGGTCGTGGCGGGCGTGTGTGAGGAGAGGGCGGAGAGGCGGGGAAGAACGCCCCGGCGCGCGTCCCGAGGACGGCGCCGGGGTAGTCGATGTGGGTGGCGGGCTAGAACGCGCTCGACGTCGTCGTCAGCTTGAGCGCGCGTTCGATGGCCTTCATGGCGCCGCGCTCGTCGGGAGCCACCAGCGTCACCGCCGTGCCCGTGGCATCGGCGCGTCCGGTCCGGCCGACGCGGTGCACGTAGGCATCCACGGTGGCCGGCGGCTCGAAGTTGATGACGTGTCCGATGCCGTCCACATCCAGGCCGCGGGCGGCGATGTCGGTGGCGACCAGCACGCGGACGTGGCCGGACTTGAAGTCCGCGACCGCGGCGTGCCGCTGTCCCTGGGTGCGGTTGGCGTGGAGCGGCGCGCAGCGGTGGCCGCGAGCCGACAGCGTCTGCACCAGGCGATCGGCGCGATGCTTCGTGCGCACGAACACCAGCGCGTGCTGCGGCGTCTTGGTCAGGAACGTGTCCAGCCAGCCGGCCTTGGCGTCAGTCGGCAGGTGATGGCTCACGTGGGTGATCGAGCTGGCGAGCCCGCCGCTCTTGCCCACCTGCATCATCTTGGGGTCGCGCATGATGTCCTTGGCGGCCTTCATCACGTCGCGTGATGTCGTCGCCGAGAACAGCAGCGTCTGGCGGTTCACCGGCAGCGCTTCGACGATGCGGCGGACGTCCGGCCAGAAGCCCATGTCCACCATGCGGTCCGCTTCGTCGAGGATCAGCACGCTGAGGCCGTCGAACTTCGCGACGCCATGGTTCATGTGATCGAGCAGGCGGCCCGGAGTGGCGACGACGATGTCCACGCCCGCGCGCAGCGCCCGGGCCTGTCCGCCCATGCTCATGCCGCCGCACACGGTGACGCCGGAGACGCGCGTGTGCTTCACCAGCGACCGCACGTCGTCCTCGATCTGCACGGCGAGCTCGCGGGTCGGAGCCAGGATCATCACGCTGGTGCCGCGGCGCGGCGCATTCGCCTGCCCGGTGAGCAGGCGCTGCAGGACCGGCAGCAGGAACGCCACCGTCTTGCCGGTGCCCGTCTGCGCGCAGGCGATCAGATCTTCGCCGGCGGCGACAGTGGGGAACACCGCGCTCTGCACTGGCGTGGTCTGGACGAAGCCCAGATCGGTGATCGCGCGCGCCAGGCGCGGGTCGAGATTCAACGTCGCGAAATCAACCGGCGTGGAGTCGAAGGGCGCGGATTCGAAAACCGGTGGGGGAGGCGCCTGGGGCTGCGAGAAGTTCTTCTTCGGATAGGACGGACGACCACCGCGGCGCGGAGCCTCTGGGCGCCGCACGCTGCGGAACTGGGGTGTAGCTGAGTTCAAATCGAATGGCTGGAGCGTGAAGGACGCTCTTACTGAGGGAAATTCAACGGCCGGGAAATCGGCAACGGCAAATCTCTATTCCTGCGCTCAAGTCTCCTGCGGAAGGCTTGATTATCCCACGGCAGCGGCCGAATCACCTAATCGGCGGCCCGGCTGTGCGCGTCGCGTGCAGCACGCAGCCTGGAGCCGACGACGGGCAGGCCGGTCTAGCGCGTGGCCTGAAGGATGAAGTCGAACGTGCCGCCGGCGACCGAGCCGATGGCGTAAACGAAGTAGCGAGTGCCCGACGCGAAGGTGAGCGCCGAGACGGGGGTGATGGCCGTCCCGGCGAACGGGACCTGGAGCTGCAGCGGAATCGTCGTCGCCGGCACTTCCAGGTCGCCAAAGTACGGGTTGGTCAGCGCCAGCTTCGGCACGCCGCCAGCGTCAGCTGGACGGCAGGTGCATCGGCGGCGTGACGGACGCTGACCCGTGCCCAGCCCTGCTGCACGGGCGAGTTGTCGTTCTGGTAGACGGTCGCGGTGGGGTGCGCCGCTGCGCGTCGAGGTGGGCGAGGATGCTCAACTCGACATTGTTCGGAATCAGGGCGCCAAGAACCTGGATCACCGGCGTCGCTGTCTGCGGATTCGCACCGGCCGCGAAGATCCGGATATCGAAGCTGCCGGGGCCGGCCTGCACCTCGACGATCTGCTTCGGCTGGAAGGACGGGATGGTCGGGCGTCGAGGGACGGCCTGACCGGCGCACGCTCGCGTACACGTCCACGGGAACGCCGGGAATGCCGTGAATGACGAAGATGCGTGACGCGGCTTCGGCGGAACCCGCCGAGATCAGAGCCATCGCGAACAGTAGTGCCAGGGAGCGGAAAGCGCGCATCGTACAGACCTCCGGAATGACCGTTGTGTTTACGTGAGCGAGGCGCCCATGAACGCTGGCGCCTCGTGACTTGTGACTAATGACGCCGCACGAGCGCGGTGCGTTGCATCCCGGGCAGGAGGGCGAGACCGAAGAGGTAGAGGCCTAGCGTCACGAACGCGAGGTAGCCCGACGAGGGCGGCTCCACCGGCTGCGAGAAGGCGCCCAGGGTGAGACCCTCCACCAGCACCTGGAGGGCGCGGGCCAGCGGGCGATCCGCGGGCCCGGTCAGCGCCGTCAGCAGGATGAACTTGATCGTGAAGCTCGAGAGCAGCGTGACGGCCCAGACGCGGAGGAAGCGAATGCGATCCACGCCCGCCGCAAGCAGCTGGAGGATCGCAATCAGGAAGAACACGCTGAGCGCCAGCGCGGGGAGCCCCGACGCCGGCGTCATCATCGACAGCATCTGCGCGGTGGCGAGGAACACTGTGATCAGCACCACGAGCCCATTCACGTTGGCCAGCGGTGAGCGGCTGGCTTGCATCAGGCGAGTGGGATCCAGCGTGCCGGTCTGCACCAACACGCCGAGCACGAGGCTGGCGAGCACCAGCGAGAACAGTGTGGGCGGCTCGATCGCCACCGGCGTGCTGAGGTGGACGCCGCCGATCAGCACCACCGTGAGGAACGTCAGCGGCAGCACGAACGCTTCACGGACCGCCGTCACTTGCGGCTCCGGAACACGCGCATCGGGTTCAGGTCCGACCACTCGCTGGTCTGGCCGGCCACGAGCTCGGCTCGCAGTTCGTCGGCGGTGTGCATCTGCAATTGGGGATCGTCGACGACCACGCGGCCATCGGGCGCCACGGCGATGGCTCGATCGAGGGCCTTCAGGCCTTCGGCGTAGGCGGTGTCGTCGTGGCTCACGCGGCCCCAGCCTTCACGGTAATGGCTGTAGGCGATGTAGAACTGGGTGCGCGCATCGCGGGACGCGCTGTCCGCGCGGTTGAAGGCCGCGCGCGCTTCGACGAAGTGGTCCTGGTGGAAGAAGCGGAGACCGTCCTCGAACGCCACCGGATCGACGCGGTAGGCGCCCACCGTTGCCGAGATCCCGCCCGTGACTTCCGCCAGCGACTGCGGCTGAGACACTGCCAGCCACACAATCAGCGCCGCGTACGACAGCGACAGCGCGGCGCCGAGCGCGCGCACGACGGGCTCCTGCATGTCCGGATCTTAACCCCTCAGCGCGGAGCGGTGCGACGCGCGGCGACCCGAGGCCTGCGCACGAGCGCACCGCCGCGACTGTGCGGCTACTTGAGCGAGGCCTCGTACTCTTCGTAGGCGCCCTTGAAGTCCTGGATGCGGCCGTTGTCGAAGTGCCACACCCTGGTGCCCACTTCCTCCATCAGGTCCTGGTCGTGCGTGACCAGGAGGACGGTGCCCTCGAACTTCTGCAGCGCGATGTTCAGCGCGTTGATCGATTCGAGGTCCAGGTGGTTCGTGGGCTCGTCGAAGATCAGCACGTTCGGCTTCTGCAGCATGATGCGGCAGAAGAGCAGGCGAGCCGTCTCGCCTCCCGACAGCGCCTCGGTGGGCTTCAGGCCTTCCTCACCCTTGAACAGCATCTGCCCGAGCAGGCCGTGAATGTCCTGACGCGAGGCCTGCGGGTCGAAGCTGTGCAGCCACTCCACCGCGGTGGTGCCCTTCTGGATGTGACCGGTCGCGTCCTGCGGGAAATAGCCGACCGACACTTCGTGGCCCCACTTCACCGAACCGCTGTCGATGTCCTCGGGCGAGGGCGGGATGCCGGGCGCGTCGGACAGCAGCGTCTTCAGCAGCGTCGTCTTGCCCTGACCGTTCCTGCCGGCCAGCACGATCTTCTCGCCGCGGCTGATGCCGGCGCTGAACCCGTCGATGACCACGTGCGAGCCGTAGGCCTTGTGCACGTCCTTGAACTCCAGGACGTGACGCCCCGAGGGACGCGCGGGCACGAAGCGGATGTACGGGCGTTGAATGTTCGAGCGGGCGAGCTCGGAGGTTTCGAGCCGTTCGACTTCCTTGCGCCGCGACTGCACCTGGCTGGACCGCGTGCCGGCGGAGAAGCGCTGGATGAAGTCGTTCAGCTGCGCGATCTTCTTGGCGCGCTGGGCGTTGTCGGCTTCGACCCTGGAGCGGATCTGCGTCTTCGCCATCACCATGTCGTCGTAGCCGCCGGTGTAGGTGATGATCGTCTGGTAGTCGATGTCGGCGGTGTGCGTGCACACCGCGTTCAGGAAATGGCGATCGTGCGAGATGACGATCAGCGTGCCGTCATAACGCGCCAGCGTGTCGATCAGCCAGTGGATCGAATCAAGGTCGAGGTGGTTCGTCGGTTCGTCCAGCAGCAGCGCCTGCGGATGGCCGAACAGCGCCTGAGCCAGCAGCACGCGGACCTTCTGGCCGCCCTGCAGCTCCGCCATCTTCCGCTCGTGCAGCTCGTCCGGAATGTCGAGGCCCTGGAGCAGAATCGCGGCGTCGGTCTCGGCGGTGTAACCGTCTTCCTCGCCGACGATGCCTTCCAGTTCGCCCAGCCGCATCCCATCGTCGTGCGACATGTCAGCCTTGGCGTAGAGGAACTCGCGCTCCTCGAGCGCGCTCCACAACCGCGGGTTGCCCATGATCACCGTGTCGATCACGCGGTAGGTGTCGAACGCGAACTGGTCCTGCTTCAGCACGCCCAGCTTGGGTGGGCGTACGACGTTGCCCTTCTGCGGCGGCAGCTCGCCGGTCAGCAGCTTCATGAACGTGGACTTGCCCGCGCCGTTCGGCCCGGTGAGGCCGTAGCGCCGGCCCGGCAGGAACGCGGTGGTCACTTCGTCGAAAAGGATCTTCGACCCGTAGCGCATCGAGACGTCGTTGACGGCAATCATTCTGCGTGCTTCCAGAGTAAGTGGAACAAACGTTCGATGTTAGCACAGAGCGGTGTAAGCTACCGGCATGCGGGTTGAAAACCAACGGCAGAGCACGAACATCGAGGATCGGCGTGGGATGCGGATGGGAGGCCCCGTTGGGCTGGGAGGCGGCGGGATCGGCACCATCCTGATTGTCCTCCTGATCTCGTGGTTCACTGGCGTGAACCCCCTGTCGCTACTGCAGATGACTGGCGGGACCGTCCGAGGCGCCAGCCGAATCGTCCGTGCCCACCGGTTCGGTCGGTAACGACCCGCAGGCCAAGTTCATCGGCGCCGTGCTCGGCGACATGGAAGAGACCTGGACCGAGATCTTCGCGAAGTCGGGCGAACGCTATCAGCCACCCGTGCTGGTGCTGTTCAACGACGCCGTCCAGTCGGCTTGTGGCTCCGCATCATCGGCAACCGGGCCGTTCTACTGTCCCAGCGACAGCAAGGTCTACCTCGACCTTTCGTTCTTCCGCGAGCTGGACCAGAACTTCGGCGCTCCGGGCGACTTCGCGCAGGCGTACGTGGTGGCCCACGAAGTGGGGCACCACATCCAGAACGTGCTCGGCGTGAACCAGCAGGTCGCGCGCCTGCAGCAGCAGGCATCGAAGGCCCAGGCCAACAGCCTGTCGGTGCGTCTCGAGCTGCAGGCGGACTGCTACGCCGGCGTGTGGGGACACTTCGCCGCGCGGCAGGACATGCTCGACCAGGGCGACGTGGACGAAGGCCTGAAGGCCGCCGCCGCGATCGGCGACGATCGGTTGCAGCGACAGTCTCAGGGGAGAGTGGTGCCGGAGAGCTTCACGCACGGCTCATCGGAACAGCGGGCGTTCTGGCTGCGCCAGGGGCTCTCGTCCGGGTCCGTCGAGCAGTGCGACACGTTCAAGGCCGACTCCCGCTAAACCGGCATCGGGTGCCGAAAGGCCGCACGCCTTTCCGCACCCGTCCGTCCTACCAGATCTTCGCGCGCTGCTCCGGCGCCAGATACAGCTTGTCGCCTTCCTTGACGCCGAACGTCGCGTAGAACTCCGGCACGTTTCTCACCGTGCCGTTTGCCCGATACATATCCGGCGCGTGCGGGTCGGTCATCACCTGCTGGCGAAGCGCGTCGTCACGCTTCTTGCCGGCCCACGCCTGCGCCCAGCCCATGTAGTAGCGCTGATCGCCCGACAGGTTGTCGATGGATGGCGCGGGCTTGCCATTCAATGACAGCAGGTAGGCGCGATGCGCGATCACCAGCCCGGTGAGATCGGCGATGTTCTCGCCGAGGGTGAGCTCGCCGTTCACCTTCAGGCCGGGCAGCGGCTCGAACTGGTTGTACTGATCGACGATCACCTGCGCGCGCTTCTTGTACTCGTCCGCATCCTGCTTCGTCCACCAGTCCCTCAGCGTGCCGACGGCGTCGTAGTTGCGGCCCTGATCGTCGAAGCCGTGGCCCATCTCATGGCCGATCACCGCGCCGATACTGCCGTAGTTCGAGGCATCGTCAGCGGCCATGTTGAAGAACGGCGGCTGCAGGATGGCGGCGGGGAAGACGATCTCGTTGCGCACGGGGTTGTAGTAGGCGTTCACCGTCTGCGGCGTCATGCCCCATTCCTCGGCATCGATCGGCTTGCCCACCTTCGACAGCTGGTATTCGTTCTCGAGAGCCATGGCGCGCACGACGTTGCCAACCAGGTCGTCCTTCTTGATCTCCAGCTTCGAGTAGTCGCGCCACTTGTTCGGATAGCCGATCTTCGGGCGGAAGCGGGCCAGCTTCTCCTGCGCCTGCTTCCTGGTCTCGGGGCTCATCCACTCCAGCTTGTCGATGCTGTCCTTGTAGGCGCGACGAAGGTTCTCGACCAGCTGCTCCATCCGCGCTTTGGCCTGAGGAGTGAAGTGCTTCTCGACGTAGAGCTTGCCGAGCATGTCGCCGACGTTGGCGTTGATGGTGTTGACCGCGCGCTTCCAGCGAGGCTGAAGCTCCTTCACGCCGCGCAGGGTCTTGCCGTAGAACTCGAACTCGGTGTCCACGAACGCCTTGCTCAAGTACGGGCCGAAGCCGTTGATGAGCGACGCCTTGAGATACGGCTTCCAGCTGTTCACCGGCAACTCGTTGGCCATCGCCGCGAATGCCTTGAAGTAGCTTGGCTGGCTCACCACCACGGCCGGCGCGCCGGCGATGCCCAGCTCGGTGGTGTATGCGGCCCAGTCGAAGCCGGGGAACTGCTTCGGCAGATCGGCGATCGCGACCTTGTTGTAAGTCTTCACCGCATCGCGGTTCTCGACGTTGGTCCAGTGCGCCTGGGCGATGCGCCGCTCGAGCGCGAAGATGTCGCTCGCCGATCCCTGCGAGGACGGGTCGCCGGCCATCTTGAGGACGGTGGTGAGGAACGCCAGGTACTGGACGCGGTACTGCGTCAGTCGGGCCTCGTCCTTCAGGTAGTAGTCGCGGTCGGGCATCCCGAGTCCGCCCTGGAACAGATAGAGGATCTCGTGCGTGGGATCGCCGGCATCCCCGTCGATGAATCCGACGACGGGATTGGTGAGGTTCATCTTGAACGCGCGCGCGAAGTAGCGCGCGAGATCGGTCTTCGTCTTCAGCGCGTCGATCTCGGCGAGCTGCGCGGTGAGCGGCGTCAGGCCGAGCTGTTCGGCGCGGGCTTCGTCGAGGAAGCTCTGATAGAAGTCGCCGATCTTCTGCGCATCGCTGCCCGGCGCGCGCGATGGCGACTTCGCGAGGTCCTCCGCGAGCGCCCGGAGGTCCGCCTGCGACCTCTCGAAGAGCATGTCGAACGCACCCCACGAGGCCTTGTCGGCGGGGATCTCGGTACGGGCCAGCCAGCCGCCGTTGACGTACTGGAACAGATCGTCCTGGGGCCGCACGTTCCGATCGGCGGTCGATAAGTCGATGCCCGAGACCAGTGGCGCCGGAGCCGCGGGCGATGGTGCTGACGATCCAGAACATGCCCCGAGCAGGCACGCGCTCGCGACGACGAACAGGGAACTGACATTGCGCATCAGCCAAATATAACCGGCGGGGCAGATGACCGCCTGGTTGACGGGTGAGTGGTGGCCCAGAAGCCGTACGCCAGCGGGGGGCCGGGACGCCTGTGGCCGGGCTGGAACCGTCGTTGTCGCGTCGGCCGCGACGCGATACCCTAGCCGCTATGATTTCCAGCTGTCCGGAACTCGTGGCGCGTCTCGATCGCTCCGTCGAGGCGGGCTCGATCGATGCCATCACGCGGTGCGTCAAGGCCGACCTCGAAGACCTGCTGGGCCGCGGCGCCGTGGCCTTGCCCGACACGTTCCGTCAGCCGCGCCTCGATTCGTATGCGCGCCGCCTGCTGCACCGGGATCCCCTCGGCCGCTACACCGCCATCGTCATGACGTGGGGACCGGGACAGGGCACGCCGGTTCACGACCATGGCGGCCTGTGGTGCGTGGAGGGCGTCATCGAAGGACAGATCGCGGTCACCCAATACGACGTCACGCCGGCCGGCGGCGAGGAGTTCGCGATCGCGGCGCGTGGCACGATGGTGGCGGGCATCGGCACCGCGGGCCGTCTGATTCCGCCCACCGATTACCACGTCATCTCGAACGCGATGCCGGACACGCCGTCGATGACGCTTCATGTTTACGGCGGCGATCTGTGCGAGTGCCAGGTCTTCGTGCCCACCACCACCGGCCGCTATGCTTCGCAGCTGCGGACCCTCTCGTTCCACGAATGAGCGCCGGCATCGACCTCAACTTCCGGGGGAAGTCCTCCGTGATCGCGGCGGCGGTCCTTCGCGCGGCCGATGGCCTGGTGATCGTCGATCCCGGCCCGACGACGTGTCTGGCCGCCCTGGAAGAGGGGCTGGCCGGCCTCGGTGGTGGACTCGACGAGGTGCGGCATATCCTGCTGACGCACATCCATCTCGATCACGCCGGCGCCACGGGCACGATCCTGGCCCGCGTGCCGCACGCCCGCGTCTACGTGCACGAGCGCGGCGCGCCGCACATGATCAACCCGCAGAAACTGGTGGCGAGCGCCACGCGCTTGTATGGAGACCAGATGGACGTGCTCTGGGGGCGATTCGATCCCGTGCCCGAGAGCCAGGTGACGGTGCTCACCGGAGGCGAGCGCCTCGATGTCCCCGGCCTGTCGATTCAGGTGCGATACACACCCGGGCACGCGGTGCACCACGTCAGCTATCTGGACGAGGGCGAGGGCGTGGCCTATGTGGGCGACACCTGCGGGATCCGCGTGGTGGCGGACTACACCATCGCCGCGACCCCTCCGCCCGACATCGATGTCGAAGCGTGGCAGGCGAGCCTGAATCTGATTGGGGACTGGAAACCCGAAACGTTGTTCCTCACGCACTTCGGGCCAGTGCTGGATCCCGCTTCGCATCTCGAGCACTATCGTCAGGTGCTGGCGGATGCTGCGGCCCTGGTGGCCCGGTCCCTCGCCGCTGGGGGGGCGGACGAGGATCGTGTCGCTGATTTCGTGAGCCGGATGCGCGCCGACGCGCGAAACACCTTGTCGGAACGCGATGCCGTGGCTCTCGAACTGGCGGCGCCGTTCGACCAGATCTGGGCTGGCCTGGCGCGTTATTGGCGGAAACGAACCGCCTGACCGCCTACGACGCGCGGCGCGTCGTCGTGGCTTCGCTGCCGGCCACCGCGGTGCCGGTCATGAAGCGGAGCGCGTAGCCCGCCGGGGCGCCGGTCGAGGGGCGGCACGGTGCCACCTGCCAGACCGCCGACAGCACGCGGCCGTCTTTCAACTGCTGCGGCAATCCCGTGGATTCACGGGCGCTCTTCTCGACCTGCAGGTGCACCAGCCGGTAGAGGGGCAGGGACACCGACGCATCGCACTCTACAACCACGCCTGTTTCGGTCACTTCGCGGGTGCGAACCGAAGTGAACCGCACCGCGCCGCTCGCGTCTTTCCAGGTGAGGCGGGCGGGCACGGTCAGGCCAGCGCGGGGTCCGGGGCGGGTGCTCCAGGCGGGTGTTTGGTCGGTCACAGGCAACTCCAGGGTAGTAAGGTCACTCGCAAAACAGGGAACGGCGACCCGTTCTACTCCAAGTTCCACGCCGTATTTGCGTGCAACCCGTTATGGTGACCCATGGAGCGTCATGCGCAGACTATATAGTGCTTTAGATGACTTTAGGGACACTGCGGAAACTGAAGCATGCGGATACCTGGTATCCGATGCATATCAGAACTGATTACTAACTAACCAATTTCTGTGGGGCCTTCGAGTCCAAGGCGTCGAAGCTTCAGATACAAGCCGCGCCGCGTCAGGCCGAGCGCTCGGGCCGACTCCGAGATGTTACCGCGCTGCTTCGACATGGTGTCTCGAATCAGCTCCCGTTCGAGATCGTCCACCACCGACGCCAGCGTCTGTCCCCCGCGCAGAACCACTCGCGGTGGGGTCGATGCGTCGTTGCGGTTTGCCGGAGCGGCAGTGAGGTCCGCCGATAGGTGTTCGGGACCCACGACGCCGCCAGGTGGCGCCATGGCCACGGCGCGCTGCACCTCGTTCCGCAACTGGCGCACGTTGCCCGGCCACCAGTACTGTGCGAACAGGTCGAGGACGTCCGAGCTCAATTGCACGTCGGGCTTCCCGAGGCGTTCGACGGCGTCGCGCAGGAAGTAGGTGCTGAGGTGCGGAATCTCCTCGCGCCGCTGGCGCAGCGGCGGCACGTGGATGCGGATCACGCTCAGCCGGTAGTAGAGATCCTCGCGGAACTTGCCTTCGGCGACGCGCTGCTCGAGGTCGGCGTTGGTCGCCGCGATGACGCGCACGTCCACCTGCAGCGGACGGACCTCGCCGACCGGCATGATCTCGCCCTGCTCGAGGAACCGCAGCAGCTTGGGCTGCACGTCGATCGGCAGGTCGCCGACTTCGTCGAGGAACAGCGTGCCGCCGGTCGCCGTGCGCACCAGTCCGGGTTGATCGGTCATCGCGCCGGTGAACGAGCCGCGGCGGTGGCCGAAAAGCTGACTGTCGGCGAGCTCGCGCGTGGTCGTCGTGCAGTTGTAGGGAAGGAACGTGGCGCCGCTCCGCGGCGACCCGACGTGAATCGCGCGGGCGACGAGTTCCTTGCCGGTGCCGCTCTCGCCGGTGATCAGCACGGTGAGGTCGTTGCCCTGCAGCCGCTGAATCTGATCGACCACCCGGTGCATCGCGGCGCTGGCGCAGACGAAGCCAGGGAGCAGCGGCTCGAGGGGGCGTTCGACGTTCGACTCCGGCGCCGCCGAGCCGCGCTCGCGCGCTCCGCACAACTCGAAGCCCTGGCGGGCCACGGCGGCCATCATCTTCACTCGCCTCATCACCGGGTGCCCCGCCGGTCTCGACGAAGCCACCGCCACGGTGCGCGGACCGTCGGAGTCACGACCGACCTGTTCGGTGATCAGCACCCCAGGACCGTACGCGGCCCCCTGCACGGCCAGCCGCGCAATGCTCTTGGCGCCGTCCGCATCGGTACCGGCCGCCGCCACCACGCGGATGTCTCCACCCGGCAGCTGCACGAACACCGTCGCCATGTCGGCGCCGACGGCTTCCAGCATGGCCGTGGCGAGCTCCCGCGCCAGCAGATCGGGCAGCACCGCGGCGTCCACCAGTCGCTTCACGAGGGCGTCGTCGGCATCGGCCGGGGAGCCGACGTACTCGCCCGTGCCCGGCGTCGGCGCGGCGGCCATGGCCGCGCGCACCTCCTCCAGGTCGCGCGTCGCGCCTAGTGCCTGGAACACCTGCGCCGCGTAGTGATAGTGGCGGTCGGACGTGGACTTGGCCCCGGCTTTTGCCGCCAGCCGGGCCAGCGCGAGCTGGCTGACAGCGGCCTGATAACGCTCGCCGACCAGCTCGAACACGCTCGAACTCTGCGCGATGTCGTGGTACGCCTCGGTGGCGCGAGACTGGCGGGCGCGGAGATCGCCGCGAAGGCGCAGGAACTCGCCCCACGCGCCAGGCGTGGTGCGCGGATCGAGGCGGCTCTCCACCTGCGTCAGCCGGTGCTCCGCCTCGTCGATGCGATCGGCGGAGAGCAGCGCTTCGGCCGCGATCAGCTCGGCCTCGATCGTCTCCGCCGGCGGGGCCGATGGCGAGCGCGAGATCTCGTCGGCAATCGCCAGGGCGTCGTTGGGCGCCCCGCGCCTGGTCGCCAGCCGCGCGGTGATCACGCGCAGCGACCACTCGTACCAGCGACTCGTGTTGCGGCCGTAAGCGCCGAACGCCTCGGAGGCGCGGCGGAGGTACTCCGCTGCGTTCTCGTAGTCGCCGCGCATCAGCGACATCTGCGCCAGCGTGTCGTAGACCGCGCCGGTGGTCTCGTGGAACTGGACCGCGCAGCGCACGTCGAGCGCGCGGTGCAGCACCGCGTCCGCGCGTTCCAGATTGCCGAGGCGCACGCAGATCTGCCCGAGCGTCGCCAGTGAACGCGACAGTCCCGGCCCCTGCCCGATGCCCTCATGCAGGGCCACGGCGCGCTCGGCCAGCGCCAGCGCCTGGTCGTGACGATGACGGATCAGGGCGACGTTGGCCTGATTGCCATACACCGTCGCGAGGACATCGTCGGCCTGGATGGTGGTGGCGAGCCGTTCAGCCTGCCGCAGCGCCGCCGCGGCTTCGTCGTAGCGACCCGTCTGCGCGAGCATCGTGGCGGAGAGCGAATGCACCTGCGCGAGGTAGCGGCGATCGCCTGCGGCGTGCAGCGCGGCCGCGGCCTCGGCGATGTGCTCGCGCACGATCGACATGTCACCGACCTTGCGATAGCAGAGGCCGAGGCAGAAATGGGCGAGCCCGATGGCGCGGGAGTCGTGCGCGCTTTCGGCCTGCTTGAGCGCCCGGCTGTGCAGGGCGATGGCGCGCGATTGCTCGCCGCGCGCGAACGCGACGCGGCCGTGCGCACGCCAGAGATTTGAGAGAATGACGGGCGGGATCGATTCGCGAATGGTGTCGGGCGACCGGCCGACCGCGGTTGAAGCTTGCGTCAGATCACCCTGGAGCAGATATGCTTCAGCCAACGCAGACCGGATGACCAGTTCGTCGGCACGGCTCAGCGAGCCGGTGTTGCGGAGCAGGGGAGCGAGCTGATCGATGGCGGTGGCCGCTTGACCGCGCTCGACGGCCGCCGCGGCACGAGCCATGACAGGTTGCAGGGCCGCGCTCAGCACAGCTTGAGTATACCAAGTATCCACCCTCGTATAATTCACACACTGACAATGACTTTGACCGCTGGCGGCCGGACCGACACAGGACCTCGGGCCATGAATCAGGACTGGCTCGAGTGGGACCTCGCCCTGGGCCTGTTCGTGGTGGCGGACGGGATGGGTGGCCACAACGCGGGCGAAGTGGCCGCGCATCTGGCGGTCGAGGCCATCCGCGACTTCGTGGTCGAGTCGGCGTCCGGCGACTTGACCTGGCCGTTCTCCTACGAGCCGGCCTACTCGCCGGAAAGTAATCGCCTGCTGACTGCGGTCAGGCTGGCCAACCGTCGTATTTACGAGCAGGGCTGCACTCATACAGCGATGGAAGGGATGGGCACCACCGTCGTGGCGATTCTCGCGGCGGGTGACCAGGTGGCCCTGGTGTCGGTCGGCGACAGCCGCATCTACCGCTGGCGCGACGGCGCACTCGAGCAGATGACGAACGACGACACCTGGCTGGCCACCGTCATGGGCGTGCCAGACGACAGCCGGACCGAGTCGAACCATCCGCTCAAGCACGTCCTGACCAGCGTGGTGGGCACGCGGGAGGACCTGCGGCCCTCGTCGCGCGAGGAGGCGCTGAGGGCTGGAGACCGTTTCGTGCTGTGCAGCGACGGCATCCATGGTCGCCTCGACGCGGCCGCGATTGCCGATGTTGTCAGGGCGGGAGGCTCGCCGGAGCACCTGGCCTCGGCCCTGGTGGAGGCGGCGCTGGCCCGCAGGACCAGTGACAACGCCACCGCCCTCGTCATCGCGGTCGACTGACGGGCCGCATCCTGGGCCGACCGAGGTCCGTATAATCAGAGTAGCGGGTCACGTGCGAAGGTCGTTCCTATCCTTGTGCTTGTTCGTGGTATGCGCGATGTGGTCGGCCTGTGCGGCGCCGACGCCGTCCGTGCCGCCTGCCCAATCCTTGCCCGATGCTGGCCCGTCATCGCCCGCCACCCAGCCAGCAGCCGAGACGCGACCTGAAATCGTCTTCCTCGGCGACAGCCTCACGGCAGGGCTTGGCCTCGACACGCCTCTCAGTTTTCCGTCGCTCATCCAGCAGCGGCTCGATGAACGCGGCCTCCCGTTCGCCGTGGTGAATGCGGGCGTCTCCGGCGACACGTCGGCCGGTGGGCTGCGGCGGCTGGAGTGGTCGCTGCAAGGCAACCCACGCGTGCTGATCGTCGCGCTCGGCGGGAACGACGGCCT
Source organism: uncultured Acidobacteriota bacterium (assembly GCA_963723005.1). Taxonomy (GTDB): domain Bacteria; phylum Acidobacteriota; class Vicinamibacteria; order Vicinamibacterales; family UBA2999; genus VFZN01. Next base: position 418,297 of record CAVRPA010000005.1, read on the forward strand.
TCGCGGCTTGCCTCCGGATGAACTGAAGAAGAACCTGGCGGCCATCATCGAGGCCGGACAGCGCGCGGGCCTGCAGGTGATCCTGGCCGGCATGGAAGCGCCGCCCAACAACGGCCCGGACTACACGGCGCGCTTCCGGCGCGTCTATCCCGAATTGGCGAAGGCCTACGACATTCCGTTGATTCCGTTCCTGCTGGACGGAGTGGCTGGCGATCCGGCGCTCAATCAGGCGGACGGGATCCATCCGAACCCCGAGGGTGCGCGCCGCGTTGCCGACACGGTGTGGAGCGCGCTCGAGCCCGTCCTGAAATCTGCGTCTGGAGTCAGATGATTGCGCTTCGTGGCGTCAGCAAGACCGTTCAGAGCGGCAGCGCGCCGCTCACCATCCTCCATCCCCTCACCCTCGACGTGCCGGATGGCCAGTGCCTGGCGATCATCGGGCCGTCGGGCAGCGGCAAGTCAACGCTGCTTGGCTTGATCGCGGGGCTGGATGCGCCGACCTCGGGCGAGATCCTGATCGACGGCGTCGACATCACGAAGCTCGACGAAGACGCGCTGGCGCGCCTGCGCGGCGAGAAGATCGGCTTCGTTTTCCAGTTCTTCCACCTGGTGCCGTCGCTCACCGCGATCGAGAACATCCAGGTGCCGATGGAGATCGCGGGACGCAAGGATGCGGCGACCCGCGCCCAGGCCCTGCTCGACGAAGTGGGCCTCCACGATCGCGGGCATCACTATCCGTCGCAACTGTCGGGAGGCGAGCAGCAGCGCGTGGCCATCGCGCGCGCCCTGGCGAACAACCCGCCGCTGATCCTCGCCGACGAGCCCACCGGCAATCTCGACAGCACCAACGGCCGGCACATCCTCGATCTGCTGCTGCAGGTTCGCCACACCCGCAACGTCACGCTCGTCCTCGTCACGCACGATCTCAACGTGGCGGCGGTGGCCGACGCGCGGCTGGTGCTGCGGGATGGCCGCTCGGTGAGTGAAGACCCGATCCCCGAGCCGGTGGCGGCGCGATGATGTTCGTCACCCGGATGATCGCGCGCGAGCTGCGCTCGTCCTGGCGGCGCCTGCTGTTCTTCTTCATCTGCATCGCGATTGGCGTCGGGGCGATCGTCGCGCTCCGGTCCGTGATCCAGAGCGTGAGGCAGACGTTTGCCGGTGAGGCGCGCTCGCTGATCACCGCCGACGCCATCATCACCAGCAACCAGGTCATGAAGCCGGAGCTCTCCGCCACCATCGACGAGCGGCTGGCCGCGGCCGGCGCCACCAGCATGCGCTCGGTCGAGATCGCGACCATGGTACGGGCCGCCAACGTGGCGGAGGCGCGCTCGCGGATGGTGGAACTGCGAGCCGTCGAGCCGGGCTTCCCGTACTACGGGCGCATGACTCTCGCGGGCGGACAGCCCTATTCATACGACCTGCTGAAGGGAGGCGGCGTGCTCGTCCGGCCCGAACTGCAGGCGCAGCTCGGCGTGACCGTAGGCGACACGCTCACCATCGGCGAGGGACGCTTCGAGATTCGCGGCGTCATCGACAGCGAGCCGGGACGCCGGCTGGGCGCATTCAGCCTGGGCCCGCGGGTGTTCGTTGCGCTCGAGGACTTCGAGAAGACCGGCCTGCTGACCTTTGGCAGCCGGGCGTCCCATCAGCGCCTGGTTCAAGGCGCCGGATGCGACGCTCGACGCGCTGGTCACGTCGCTACGCAGCGACTTCTCGAACCAGTTCGCGCGGGTCCGCTCCTACAAGGCCACGGAAGACGACATCGGCGAGAACTTCGCGCGCGCCGAGGACTATCTGAGCCTCGTGGGACTGGTGATTGTCATCCTGGGCGGCATCGGCGTCTCCAGCGTGACGCGGGTCTTCGTCCAGCAGAAGATCCGCACAATCGCGGTGTTGAAGTGCGTGGGCGCGCGGTCGTCGCAGCTGCTCGTGATCTACCTGGCACAGGTGGTCGTGCTCGGCCTCGCGGGGAGCGCGCTGGGCGTGCTGCTCGCGGCCGCCGCCATCGCGGCGATTCCGGCGACGCTGGCTGCCGCGGCCACCCCCGGAGTGACGGTCCACTACGGCGTGACGGGGCCGGCGGTTCTGCAGGGGCTGGGAATCGGGCTGCTCGTGTCCCTGTTGTTCGCATTGGTGCCGCTGCTCGACGTGCGCCACGTGAAGCCGTCGCGGCTGTTGCGCGACGAGCCCACGTCGGTGCCGGTTCGATGCCGTGCAGATTCTTACGATTGGTTTCGTGGCCGCCGCGCTGGTGCTGCTGACGGTGTGGCAGGCCGGGTCGTGGCGCATCGGGCTGGTCGTGACGGTGGGCCTGGCCACGACCGCGCTGGTCCTGAATCTGGCCGGCGTCCTGCTGATCAAATTGATCCGGCCGCTCGCGAAATCGCGGTGGTTCGCGCTTCGTCATGCAGTGCTTCAGCTCAGCCGTCCGGGGAGCCAGGTTCGCATCGTCCTCCTGGCCGTGGGGCTGGGCAGCTTCTTCATCATCGGCGTCCGTTCGCTGCAGGAGAACCTGATTGCGCAGTTCGCGGTGGACATGTCGCCCGACGCGCCCGACATGTTCCTGCTGGACATTCAGTCGGATCAGGTGGACGCCGTGCGCGCCGTCGTCGCCGCTCGGCAGGAGACGGGTGCGCCGCCGCCGCGCTTGATTCCGGTCCTGCGGGCCCGGGTCGTGGCGGTACAGGGCGGCGAGGTTCAGCTCGAGAACTACGAGGACGTGCGCGGGCGCGGCTCGCTGGCGCGCGAATACACCATCACGTATCGCCCCTCACTCGAGAGCAACGAGCGCATCGTCGATGGTGCCTTCTGGGCTGAGACCGCGGCTCAGCTGGCAACGGCGGCCCCCGGGGCCGGCCCGGGCGCAATGCCAGTCACCGAGGTGTCGATCGAGGAGAGCATTCGCGACCGCTTCGGGATCAAGGTGGGGGACACCATGCGCTTCGACGTGCTCGGGCGAACCCTGGACGCGCGTGTCACCAGCGTCCGGCACGTCGAATGGGGCGACAGCCGCTCCGGCGGCTTCATGTTCGTGTTCCGCCCCGGAGTCCTCGACCAGGCGCCCCATGGCTCCATCGCGTTCTTCCGCGGCCCGGCCGACCCGGTGGCGCGCGGACGGCTGCAGGCGGAGCTCGTCACCGTGGCACCCAACGTGTCGGTCATCGACGGCCGCGAGATTCTCCAGACCATCAAGACCGTCGTGGACAACGTCACGCTGGCCGTGACAGTGGTCGGATCCCTGGTGGTCCTGAGCGGGCTGCTGATTCTGATTGGCGCGGTGGCCATGACCAAGTTCCGGCGCATCTACGAGGCGGCCATTTTCAAGACGCTGGGGGCCACGCGGCGGGTCATCGCCTCGGTCCTGCTCGTGGAATACGGCCTGCTCGGCGCGCTGGCAGGGGCGATCGGGTCGATTGGGGCAATTGGCCTGACGTGGGGTATCAGCCGATTCGCCCTGGACATTCCGTTCACACCCTTGCCGCTGCTCACCCTGGGCGGGGTGGTCCTGACCGCGGTGCTGGTGGCGGTGGTGGGCATTACGTCGAGCTGGGACGTCCTCCAGCGCAAGCCGCTTGGGACCCTGCGCGGGGAATGACCCCGCCGGCTGGGTCCGCCCGCCAGCCGGGGCGGACGTGGTAAAATCCCCTGTTATTGCCCCACCGGATGGGTGGCGCAGGGAGCAGGCACTCGATGAACGTTTCGGTCTACAAGGATGCTCTGCAGAGGAAGAAGGCAGAGCTGACGCAGGTCGCCGGTCTTCGTCCGTTGCAGCACCAGATGGAACACAACAACGGCCGGCAGGGTGACATGGCCGACCAGGCGACTGGTAACAACGAGGTGCACATCCAGCTGCGCCTCAAGCAGACCGACGCCAAGATTCTCCAGGCCATCGACGAGGCCCTGGCCCGGATCGAGAAGGGCACGTTCGGCGTCTGCCGCGACTGCGGCGAGGACATTGCCGAAGCCCGGCTGAACGCCATTCCATGGACGCGGGTGTGCATCACCTGCAAGGAAAAGCAGAAGTCGTGAGCACCGACCTCCAGCACCTCGTCCGCGACTTCTATCTGGCCCGGCTCGCGCTGCTGATGCGGCACGAAGAGGCGGCGAAACATGTCAGCGATTACGACGTGAACAACGCCTACCAATACATCATCAACCGCGAGGAGACCCACGTCTCGTGGCTCCAGCACGCGCTGCTCGACCTGCTGGGCACCATTCCCGCGGACCCGGCGCGCACCGCGCTGGCGGCGCCCGGGAAGGGTGACGCCTGGAAGTCCCTTGCGGCCGAGGACGGGCGCGCCAACAAGCAGTTCGTCGAGACCTGGCGCCCGAAGGTGGAGGACGTGACCAACGCCCGCCACAAGGGCATGCTGAAGGTGATCCTCGGCGAGATGCTCGAGCACACCCGCCTGTTCGACCAGGCCGCCGCCGGCAACACCGATCTCATCGGCACGCACCTGCCGATCAACGAGCGCCGCGGCGTCGTCGCGAACACCCGCTGGATGGAATAGCGGCGGGCGACGTGGCCGCCTTTCGCGCGCCCGTTGCCATCGCCCTTGGCTCGAACCTCGGCGATCGCCAGGCCCACATGGACTTCGCGGTCGGCGAGCTGCGCCGGCTGATCCAGCCGCTGCGCATCTCCACCTTCATCGAAACCGATCCGGTTGACGTCCCCGACGTCCAGTCGCCGTTCCTGAACGGCGCGGTCGTGGGCGAGACGACGCTCGCGCCTGCCGACCTGCTGGCGGCGCTGCTGGCGATCGAGCGCATGCGGGGCCGGCAGCGTCCGCATCGCCATGCGGCGCGGACGCTCGATCTCGACCTGATCTTGTACGGGGATTGGGTGGTGAACGAACCGGGACTGGCGGTGCCGCATCCACGATTCCGCGAACGGCGCTTCGTGCTGGCGCCGCTCGCGGAGGTGGCAGGTGAGTGGGTCGACCCGGTGACCGGGCAGACCGTCAGTGCGCTGCTTCTCGCGCTGCCGCGCCCTTCTTGAAGAGGCCGCTGAAGCCTTCCTCGAACAGCGTATACATCGCGGGCACGAACACGAGGGTGATCATCGTCGAGGTGATGAGGCCGCCGATGACCACGCGCGCCAGCGGCGCCTGGAGCTCGGCGCCTTCGCCGATGCCGAGCGCCATCGGCACGAGGCCCAGCGCGGTGCAGGCCGAGGTCATCAGAATCGGACGCAGGCGGTGCTTTCCGGCCGTTTCGATGGCGTCGCGGAGCGACATCTTGTCGCGTTCACGCAAGGTGTTGGTGTAGTCCACCAGCAGGATCGCGTTGCTCACCACGATGCCGGCGAGCATGATGACCCCGATGTAGGCCTGCATGCTGAACGCCGTATTCGTCAGCAGCAACATCCCGACCACCCCGATCGCGGCGAGCGGGATGGAGAAGATGATGATGAACGGGTCGCGCAGCGACTCGTACTGCGACGCCATCACGGTGTAGACCAGCACGATCGCCAGGATCAGGACCAGCTGCAGTTCGCGGAACGACTTGTCCTGCTCCTCGACCTCGCTGCCGAAGCCGACGGCGAAGTCCTTGGAGACGTTGACCTCGTCCAGACGGGCCTGCACGTTGGCCACGGCCTGGCTGAGCGTGACTTCCGTCTCGGCGCTCACGCGCTGGATGCGTTCCTGGTTCTTGCGCTCGATCGAGACCGGGCCGGTGTCGCGGTCGATCACCATGACGTTCTTCGCCGGCAGCACCTGCCCGGTGGGCGTGCTGAGCAGCACGTCGCCCACCGACGACACCTCGCCACGGTCCTCCTCGCGGAGTCGCACGATGATCGGGTACTCGTTGCCGGCCTCGCGGAACATCGCGGCCTGCGTTCCGGCGACGTTGGTGCGGATGGTGTTGGCCACCCCGGTCACCGTCATGCCGAGCAGCGCCGCCTTGTCACGATCCACGCGGACGGTGAGCTCCGGTCGGCCTTCCTCGCGCTGGAGCCGCGAGTCGGCCACGCCGGGTGTCGAGTCGAGCAGGGTCTTCACGTCCTGCGCGATGCGCTTCGATTCGTCGAGGTCGTGGCCGGTGATCTCCACCGCCAGACGGCCGCCGCCCTGGTTGCCCATGCCGCGCATCATGTTCTGCCCGCCGGAGGCACGGGCGCGGACGATGACGCCGGGGATGCCAGACAGCTGGCGGCGGAGCTCCATCGAGATCTGCTCGTTGCTCCGGGTCCGCTCGGTCCGGGGCACGAGGCGCACCTGGACGCTGCCGCGGTGGGTGGACGCATTGCCGAAGCCGCCGCCACCACCCGCCTGGGTGATCAGCATCGTCGATTCCGGAACCGATTCGCGAATCCGCTGTTCGAGCTGCATCAGCACGTTCTCGGTGTTCTCGATGCGGGTGCCGACCGCGAGCTCGGCATCGACCGTCACCTCGCCCTCGTCCGTCGTGGGCTGGAACTCGAAGCCGATGCGGGGGAGCAGGAACAGCGCGACGACGAACAAGCCGAAGCCGGTCGCGAACACCGTTGGCCGGTGGTGCAGGGCCAGGTGCAGCGTGCGTGCATAGAACGCGTCGATGCCTTCGAGCCCCCGGTCCACACCACGGCTGATCATCCCGAACACGCCCTTGGCGTCCTTGCCGTGGGTGGGAGCGTCCAGCAGCCGCGAGCACAGCACCGGGACGATGGTGACCGCGACCAGCAGCGACATCGCCAGTGAGAACGAGACGACGGCGGCGAGCTGGCCGAACATGATGCTCGACACACCGGTCAGGAACAGCATCGGCACGAACACCGCGATGTGCGTCAGCGTCGAGGCGAGAATCGCCGACCATACCTCTTCCGAGCCGTCGATGGCGGCGGTGACGCGATCCTTGCCCATCTCGAGGTGCCGATAGGTGTTCTCGAGCACGACGATCGCCGCGTCCACGATCATGCCGATCCCTAGTGCCAGCCCGCCGAACGTCAACGTGTTCAGCGTGTAGCCGCCGAAGTAGAGCAGCGCGAACGTGCCGATCACCGAAATCGGAATCGAGGTGCAGATGATCAGCGTCGATTTCAGGTCGCGCAGGAACAGGAAGATGATCGCGATGACCAGGAGGCCGCCGATCATCGCGTGCTCCTGCACGCTGTGGATGGCGCGGTCGATGTAGATCGACTGGTCGTCCAGCACCTGCAGGCGAAGGCCGGTGACGTCGCGGTTGATGCGCTCGATTTCGGCGCGCACGCCCTGGGCGACCTGGATGGTGTTGGTGCCCGACTGCTTGGTCACGCGCATGCGGATGCCGGGGTTGCCGTTGATGCGGGTGATGGAGCGGCGGTCCTCGGTGCCGTCGCGCACGTCGGCGATGTCCTTGAGGTAGACCGGCACGCCCTCGCGCGTCAGCACGACCAGGTCGCGGATTTCGTTGAGGTTGGCGAACTGGCCGGGGCTGCGCAGCAGCAGCGTGCGGCTGGCGTCGTTCACTTCGCCGAGCGGGATGTTCTGGTTCTCGGTGCGCAGGATCTGCACCACGCGCTCGGGCGCCAGGTTGAGGGCCGTGATCTTCTCGCGCGACAGGTCAACGCGAATCTGTCGGCGCAGGCCGCCGTCAATCGTGACGGCAGCGACGCCCGTGGCGCGCTCGAGGCGCGGCGACAGGTCGTTCTGGGCCAGCTCGCGAAGCGTCACCGCATCGTAGTCGCCTTCGACGCCGATGCCCATGATCGGCATGGCGTTCGAGTCGAACTTGAAGATGGTGGGCGGGTCGGCATCCTCGGGCAGGCGGCCGCGCACGCGGTCGATACGGGTGCGGACGTCGTCCGCCGCCTCGCTGAGGTCCGTGCCCCAGACGAAGTTGAGGCGCACGTTGGCGTTACCCTCGGACGAGGTCGACTCGACGCGCTCCAGGCCGGCGACGGCGCTCACGGCCTGCTCGATGGGGCGGGTGACCAGCTCCTCCATCTCGAGCGGACCCACGCCGGCGTAGTTGACGCGGACCGTGATGCTGGGGAACTCGGTGTCCGGCATCAGGTCCACTGGCAGCTTGGTCAGCGAAATTCCGCCGAGCAGGACGATGACGAAGCTGATCATGAACATCGTCACCGGACGATGGATGGCAAGTCGAGGAATGCTCATACGTGTCCTTCGCTGCGAATATGGCCTGACGTTCGAACGACTACTGTCGCGGGGGCCGCTGAGCGCCGGGCGCCGGCGCGGCAGCGCCAGCGTCGGGCGGCTGACCTGGCTGGCCAGCGGCACGCCCCTGTCCACCGGCGCCTCGTCGGCCGCCGCCCTCCCCGCCAGCACCGGGGCCGGCGGCGGTCTGTCCGGGCAGAACGATGGTGTCTCCGGCCCGCAGGGAGCCCGCGCCCTCCGTGACGATGCGGTCGCCGGGCTTCACACCATCGAGGACCTCGATGCGTTCCGGATCCTCGAGGCCAAGCTTGGTCTCGCGGAACTCCACCTTGTTCTCGCCGCCAGGAATCCAGACGCCACGCTTGCCTTCGAAGTCCACCACCGCGATCTTCGGCACCAGCGTGGTGCCTTTGCGCTCCTCGATCGAGAGGAGCACCCGCGCGTACATGCCAGGCTTCAAGCGCTTGTCGCGGTTCGGAATCTCCACTTCCATCGATGCCGTGCGAGTCGCGGGATCCAGCACCGGCGAGACACGGGCGATCTGGCCCTTGAAGAGGTCGCCGGGGAAGGCGTCCACCTCCACGGTGGCGGGGTCGCCGGTGTTGACGAGCCGCAGATCCTTCTCGACGACATTGGCGACGAGCCGCAGGCTCGAAATCTCGACGACCGAGACGACCGGGGCGTTCTGCGACACCCAGGCGCCGGGATCGACGTTCCGCTTGCTGACGAAGCCGTCGACGGGAGAGGCGATCTTGGTGTTCCCGAGATTGATTTGCAGTTCCTCGAGCCGGGCGGCGGTCTGCTGCGCCTGCGCCTTGGAGAGGTCGATCTGGGCCTCCGCGGCCATGTATCGCGACTCGGCGTCATCGAGCGCCTGCTTGGCGAGGAGCTGGCGCTGGTACAGATTCTTCGACCGATCGAAGTTCAGCTCGGCCACCTTGAGGTCGGCTTCGCGCTGGCGAATCGTGGCGCGGGCCACCTCGAGCGACGCTTCGGCCTGCTTGACCTGTTCGACGATCTCGAAGTCTTCGAGCTTGGCCAGCAGCTGACCGCGCCTCACGGCGTCGCCGAGCTGGACGTTGACCGTAACCAGACGGCCTCCGGTGCGGGGCACCACGTCAACGGTCTGTTGACCGATCAGGTTGCCGACCACGGTCATCGACGCGTCGATGTCGCCCTTGGCCGCGGCCCCGATCTGGACCGTGATCGGCGGACGGAATCCGCCGCCGAAGCCACCGCCGCCCATCGGGCCGCCACCACCACCGCCGCCGCCAGGCCGCTGCCCGCCTTGGCCACCGCCAGGCTGTCCCTGGCCACCGCCGGCGGCCGCCGCTGTCTGCTCGCGCGAGAAGAGGCCGAAGTAGAAGGCGGCGCCTCCTGCCAGCACGGCGACCAGCGCGATCATCACCACTTTACGCATAAAGAATCCGTTCGCTCCGTCTTTCAAGGGGGTCACGCTCTACGAGCCACTGCCACCGGTGGCCGCAGCCGAACCGGCGTTTCCGGCGCCACCGGCCGGCGCCTGCTGCGCACGCTCGAAGTTCACGAGCGACTTGCGGTAGTCGGCGAGCGCACGCAGTTCGGTGTTCTCGGCATCGCGCAGGTCGCGCTGTGCCTGGACGACGAAGAAGTTGGTGGTCAAGCCGACCTCGAACCGGCTCTGCTCCGCTTCGAGCCGCTTCTGCGCCAGCTCACGGGCGGCCGTCGAGGCCTCGACCCGGCGCAGGTTGGCCTGCACGGTGAACGCTGCGTTGGCGACCTCCGCGGCGATCTGCACTTCCAGAGCGCGAAGCCGCGTCTGTGCCTGCTGGCGCTGCACGCGGGAGCGCGCGTACTGCGCCTCGGCCTGGCTGCCCATGATCGGATAGCTCATCGTCACCGACAGGTTCCACGTCGGGAACGAGCGGTCGCGGATCAGCGCGAGGGCGTCCGAGTAGCCGCCCGGAATCGTGCCGATGACGGTGCTGCCGATCCCGGTCCCCGCGCGGATGTAGGAGGTGCCGCCCAGACCCTGCGCGCCGTAGGTGGCGTTGAGATCGAGCGCCGGCAGCGACTGGTTCTTGAAGAACCGCATGTTGACGTCGTTGGTCTCGAGGTTCTTGCGCGAGGTGGCGATGTCGGTCCGTTCGGTGATGGCCCGGCGTACCGCGGTCTCGACGTCGGTCGGCGGCGGCTGAATCGAGGGCACGTCCACGGGAACGAGTTCCTGACGCCACAACGGATCCTCGGTGCCGTTCACCAGGTACCGCTTGAGCGCGAGATCCGCCGTCGAGGCCGTGGCTTCCGCAGCCGCCAGCGTCTGCCTGCGGGTGGCCGCTTCGGCCTGCGCCTGAACGATGTCGAGCGGCGCCAGGGTGCCGACTTCCACACGCGCCTGGTTGTCTTCCACCAGGCGATCCGCCAGCGCCAGGGCGCGACGGGCCACGTCCACCGCGCTCCGGGCGAAGACGAGATCCCAATAGGCGTTACGCACGTTGGCCACGGTCTGGACCACGGTGGCCTTGACCGACTCTTCGGAGATGTCCCGGTTGATCAACGACACCGCGAGCTGCTGCCGGGTGTTGTCGATCTTGAAGCCGCGGATGATCGGCTGAGTGTAGGCCGCCGTCAGGGTCGGCGTTGTAACTGGGATTGAAGTTGGCGAACAGGTTGTTCGTGGCGAGGCGGTTGTTCGTGAACCCCACGAGATAGTTGCCGCCGCCCCAGGGCACCGTCTGGTTGACGCCGAAGTTGTAGGTGGTCGTCCCGTTGGTGACGCTGGCGCCGCCGTTCAACTGGCTGCTCGGCGGCTGCACCTGATCACGCTGTCCGAACGTGGACGACAGGACCGGGCGGAACGTGTTGCGAATGCCCGCGGTCGTGAGATCGACGGACTGCGGCTCGAGTCGAGACACCTGGATGTCGAGGTTCTTCTCGAGCCCGAGGTTCACGGCGTCTTCGAGGGTCAGTTCCCGGGTGCCACCTTGCGTCTGGCGTCCGATGGGCGACTGATCCCCGCCGGTCGGCGGCTGCCCCGAGTTCTTCATCGAGTCGTTGTACGAACGCATGGCGTCGCGGACAACGCTCTCCGTGCGCGCGGCGTCCTGCGCATCCGAGGTCTGGGCGTTGAGAGTGGCGGCGGCGGTGGACACACCAAGCACCGCGACGAAGCAAACAATCTTCCTCATATTCCTTTCCGTACGAACGAGCGCGTCAGCGCCGCGGACTTTCCCGATGCGGTGGGGTGGAACCTTTGCGGCGTTCACGGACCCACTGCTCGTGAAGCGCCTTCAGCTTGACGTTTTGATCGCTGGTCAGGATGCGGCCCATCCGGAAGGTGAGCAGCGTCCGCGACTTGGTCAGTTCGGCGCGTGCGGCCTCGGTCTTCTCGACCGTCTGCAGCACCAGCGCCTCGTCGGTCTTCGGATCGCTGACCACTTTCGAGAGCTTGCCCTCGAACTTGTCGAGCGTGTCCTTCTGGGTCCGCAAGGTCGGCTGGAGGGCCTGGAAGATCTCCTCGAGACGGGTAACCTGCTCGGAGGTGAGTCCCAGTTCCTGCTTGAACTGATCGCTCTGCCACCACTTGAAGCCCTGCGCGGCGACGGCGCCGGGCCAGCCAAGCAGAATCAGAGACAACACGAGACAAATAAAGGGTTTAGCTGGCATGCGCATGGCGGTCTTACCCGCCTTACGACCGGGTCCGTCGTGGTGTTTACGCGACCGGGGAATCAGGATGGATTTCGGGGACCAGTGGCGTACCGGTCCAGCGCCAGAATGGTCTGCTCGACCAGATTGTCTGGTGTCGAGGCGCCCGAGGTGATGCCGACCCGGAGGGGTCCCTCGGCCGGCAGCCAGCCGGTGGTGCTGATTTCCTGCTTCGTCGTCACGTCCCGGTGCCGGACGAGGTCGGCGGACACCAGGCCGTCGGGGTCGGCGATGTGGAAGGTGGGGATGGAGTCGGCGCAGATCCGGGCCAGATTGCAGGTATTGCTGCTGTTATAGCCGCCGATGACGACCATCAGGTCCAGGCGCTCGTCGCCCAGGAGCCGGATGACGGCGTCCTGGCGGTCCTGCGTGGCGCTGCAGATGGTGTCGAACGATCGGAAGCGGCTGGCGAGCTCGGTCTCCCCGTAGCGGGCCAGCATGGTCTGCCGGAACAGAGCGGCGATCTCCAGCGATTCCGAGCTGAGCATCGTGGTCTGGTTGGCGCATCCGACACGCTGCAGGTGCAGGTCCGGATCGAACCCGGGCGAGGTCGCCTTGCCGAAGCGGGCGAGAAAATCGTCGCGGTCCCCACCGGCGGCGATGTAGCGGCAGACGTAGTCGGCCTGGGTGCGATCCAGGAGCACGAGATAGTGCCCGCCGTTCAGCGCCACTGCCTGCGACGCCGTCGCCTGTGTTTCTTCGTGCCAGTACTTGCCGTGGATGATGGACGTCAGGCCGTCGAGCGCATAGCGCTTGACGTTCTTCCAGACGTTCAGCACGGAGCCGCACGTCGTATCCACCAGCGTGCACCCGGTGCTATCGAGCCGCTGCAGTTCCTCGATGGTCACGCCGAACGCGGGCAGGATGACGACGTCGGCCGGGCCGAGCGTGACGCCGCGCTCCGCCGGGTCGCTCAGAAAGCGGATGCCCTGGCCGCGAAGCTGGTCGTTCACGTGCGGGTTGTGGATGATTTCGCCCGTCAGGTAGACGTGCTGATCCGGGAAGCGCTTGCGTGCCTGGTAGGCGTAGTCCACCGCCCGATCGACGCCGTAGCAGAAGCCGAATTCGCGCGCGAGGTGCACGGTGAGGCGCCCCGACTCGTAGCGATAATCCTGTGCCTTGATCTGGTTGACGAGGGCGCTGTGATAGCTCTGCGCCAGCACGCCGGCGACCTCGTGCTTCAGGTCGAGGCCCTTGCGGAAGATGAGTGCGGGCACTATCGGGGCTCGTACACGAACGTCAGGTCGTCCAGGGCCCGCAGTTCCGAGGCGCCACGGCTGGTGACGGCCACCTCGATGGCATCGAGCAACGCATCGTCCGCGTCGGCTGAAGTGATCGCCACGGCGGGCACGACGGCCAGGCGGCCGGCCGGGGACGCGGCCGTGGGACGCGTGGCGGTGTCGCGATTCACCCAATTGTCACCGGGAATCACGTGCAGCAACTGACCGGTGCCGAGGCCGATGAAGAGCCCGGCCACGGCGGCGGCGCTGATCCAGCGGCGGCTGACGCCGGCGACCGAGGGGCGCGTCGCCGTGGTGGTGGTGGGGAAGTGGAGCACGCGGGCACGCTGTCCGGCCTGCTCGATCCGCTGCAGGATCCGCTGCCGCTGGACCTCGAGCGCGCGCTCGTCGAAGTGCGCGTCGGCTTCCGCGTGTGCGGCGGCACGATAGGCGTCGAGCGCGGCGGCCAGTTTCGGGTCCGTTCCCTCGCGTCCGGTCATGCGTGTTCCCCCAGAATACCGCGCAGTTTGCGCAGTGCCCGAAACAAGTGAACCCGAACCGTGGCGGCGGACATGCCCGTCGCCGAGGCGATTTCTGCCGGCGTCTGCTCGTCCACCTGGCTGAGCGTGAACACCAGCCGCTGACGGTCGGGCAGGGCGGCGACCGCCTGCGAGACCTGCTGCCACCGCTCCCGGGCCAGCATACGGCGCTCCGTGGACGCGTCGTGTGCCGGCACCTGCTCGATCATCCGCTCGTCGTCGCCTTCGCCCGGTGTGGCGATGAACCGTTGCTGCCGTGAACGGGCCTTCAACCGGTCGAGCGACGCGTTGACCAGAATCCGCGTGAACCAGGTGTCGAAGGCCAGGTCCTCGCGATACCGGTCGAGGTTCAGGAACACCTTGATGAACGCGTCCTGCACCGCTTCGTCGGCGTCGGCGGGGTTCCGGAGGTACTGGAACGCGACCCTGAGGGCCCGGCGCTGGAGCAGCGCGACCAGGGCGCCAAAGCGTTCGCGCGCCTGATCCCGCTCGCCGCGCGCGAGCAATCCCTTGATCTCCGTCGCGATCACGGAGGCCTGGGAGGGATGCGCCTCGCGGCCCCTTCCTGGGACTGCGGCGCCGGCGTCGACAACCGATCGTCTTGCCATGGTTTACGGGTATGGGTCCAGGGTTGTTTACACGAATTGTAGCAGGTAGGCCCCGAATCCCTGTAAGTTGTTGACTTCCCGAGATTGCCATCTGTACGATCGATAGTTCATATGCTGCCCACGGGTCGAGGGCGGCCGGGAGTCATCACGTATGAGTACGCTACAGGCCGGGACTGGGCTCGAAGCCTACGGAATCCACACCAGCAAGCCGGTGCATACCAATCTGCCGGCGTCGGTGCTCTACGAGCACGCGATTCGTCGCAGCGAAGGGCTGGTCGCCGCCGACGGCCCGCTGGTGTGCCGCACGGGCGCCCACACCGGCCGCTCGCCCAACGACAAGTTCGTCGTGCAGGAACCCTCCAGCGAGGGCAATGTCTGGTGGGGCAAGGTCAACCGGCCCATGCAGCAGGCCCACTACGACGCGCTGCGCGCCGAAGTGGTGGCGCATCTCGGCCAGCAGGAACTCTACGTCCAGGATCTCTACGCCGGCGCCGACCCGGCCTACCGCCTGTCGGTGCGATTCGTCCAGGAACTGGCGTGGCAGAACCTGTTCGTGCGGAACCTGTTCATCGTTCCGCCCGCGGCCGACCTCGCCGGATTCCAGCCCCAGTTCACCGTCCTGACCGCGCCGTCGTTCAAGGCCGATCCCGCGCGGCACGGCTCGCGCTCGGACGTCGTGATCGCGGTGAACCTGGCGACCCGCGAAGTCATCATCGCCGGCACCAGCTACGCCGGCGAGAACAAGAAGTCGATCTTCACGGTCCTCAACTACGTGCTGCCGCTGCAGGGCGTGCTCTCGATGCACTGCTCGGCGAACATCGGCCAGGGCGGCGACACCGCGCTCTTCTTCGGCCTGTCGGGCACCGGCAAGACGACGCTGTCGAGCGACCCGGATCGTCGTCTGATCGGCGACGACGAGCACGGCTGGAGCGATCGCGGCGTCTTCAATTTCGAGGGCGGCTGCTACGCGAAGATGATCAAGCTCTCGGCCGAGGCCGAGCCGCAGATCTTCAGCACCACCCGTCGATTCGGCACCGTGCTGGAGAACGTGGTGATCGACCCGGCCACGCGGGCGCTGAACTTCGACGATGGCTCGCTGACCGAGAACACGCGCGGCGCCTATCCGATCGAGTTCATCGACAACGCCGTGCTCGAAGGCGTGGGCGGTCATCCCGAGAACATCATCATGCTGACGGCGGATGCCTACGGCGTGCTGCCGCCGATCGCGCGCCTGTCGCCGGAAGGCGCGATGTATCACTACCTGTCCGGGTACACCGCGAAGGTCGCCGGCACCGAGAAGGGCGTGACCGAACCGAGCGCCACGTTCAGCACCTGCTTCGGGGCGCCGTTCCTGCCGCTCAACCCCAACGTTTACGCGAAGCAGCTGGGCGAACGAATCGCCAAGTACCAGTCGAAGGTGTGGCTGGTGAACACCGGGTGGACCGGCGGCGCGTACGGCGTCGGCAAGCGCATGAAGATTGCCTATACGCGGGCGATGATTCGCGCCGCTCTCTCCGGCGGGCTCGATCAGGTCGAGCTATCAGCGGCATCCGGTGTTCAACATCGACATGCCGACCAGCTGCGCCGACGTGCCGTCGGAAGTGCTCGATCCGCGCGGCACCTGGAACGACAAGGCGGCCTACGACCAGCAGGCGGCCAAGCTCGCGGCGATGTTCGTCGAGAACTTCAAGACCTTCGAGGCGCACGTCGCGCCCGGGGTCAAGGACGCCGGCCCCCGCGTCTGATGTACACGGCATGAAAGATCGCGGGATTCGGGGTACGATTCATGGTCGTTCCCGGATCCCGTTTTTTCATCTGAATTCGTCATGCCTGTATACGAGCCCGTCATCGGTCTGGAAATCCACGCGCAGCTGCTGACCCAGACCAAGATCTTCTGCGGTTGTCCCACCTCGTTCGGCGCTCCGCCGAACACCCACGTCTGTCCCGTGTGCATCGGCCTGCCCGGCGCGCTGCCGGTGCTCAATCACCGCGCGGTGGACTTTGCCATCACCGCGGCACTGGCGCTCGGATGCGAGGTGCAGGCCCGTTCGGTGTTCGCGCGGAAGAACTACTTCTATCCGGACCTGCCGAAGGGCTACCAGATCTCGCAGTACGAATTGCCGCTGGCGCTGGGCGGGGGACTCGAGATCGAGGTGGCCGGCGGGCGGAAGTTCGTCCACCTGACCCGCATCCACATGGAGGAAGACGCCGGGAAGTCGCTGCACGAGGGCTTTGCCGACTCCGACCGCAAGACCTATCTCGATTTCAACCGCAGCGGCGTGCCGCTGATCGAGATCGTCTCCGAGCCCGAGATGCGTTCGGCCGAGGAGGCCGCGACGTTCTTCGAGCGGCTGCGGCAGATGCTGGTGTGGCTGGGCGTCAACGACGGCAACATGGACGAGGGCAGCCTGCGGTGCGACGCCAATGTCTCGGTGCGCCCCGTCGGCACCACCACGCTCGGGACCAAGACCGAGGTGAAGAACGTCAACTCGTTCCGCTATCTCCAGAAGGCGATCGAGTTCGAGATTGGCCGCCACATCGACGTGCTCGACCACGGCGGCCGCATCGTGCAGGAGACCCGTCTGTTCGACGCCGCGCAGGGGAAGACCTATTCGATGCGCAGCAAGGAAGAGGCGCACGACTACCGCTACTTCCCCGAACCGGATCTGCCGCCGCTCACGGTGGACGAGGGCCGGCGCGAGGCGCTGCGTGCACAGCTGCCCGAGCTGCCTGAAGCCCGCAGCGAGCGGTTCCAGAGTCAGTATGGGCTGCCGGCCTACGATGCCGAACTGCTGACGCAAACCCGCGAGCTGGCGGAGTACTTCGAAGCCACGGCCACCGCAGCGGGCAACGCCAAGGCGGCCAGCAACTGGGTGATGGGCGAAGTGCTCCGGACGATGAAGGAACGCGCCATCCCGGTGGAGCGCGTGCCCCTCTCGCCGAGCGCGCTGGCCGGCCTGATCCGGATCGTCGAGCAGGGCACGATCAGCAGCACCGTCGCCAAGGACGTGTTCGCGAAGATGTACGACTCGGGCCGGTCGGCCGACGACATCGTCGCCGCGGACGGCCTGGCGCAGGTCTCCGATACCTCGGCGATCGAGCCCCATGTGCAGAAGGTCGTCGACGGACATCCCGAGGTGATCGCCGAGATTCGCGCCGGCAAGGATCGGAAGTTCCAGTTCCTGGTCGGCCAGGTGATGAAGGAGAGCCGCGGCAAGGCCGATCCGAAGGTCGTGACCGATCTGCTGAAGAAGGCGATCGGGTAGCGATGCGGCGGGCCGCGGTCGTGGCGAGCGTCTATGTCGCGGCCGCCATTCTCCTGACGTGGCCGCTGGCCGCCGCGATCGGGACGAAGCTCGGCGCCCTCGAGGGCCCTGGCGACCCGTACCTGAATCTGTGGACGCTTGGGTGGGGGATGCAGTCGTGGTGGCACGATCCCCTCGGCACGCTCGCCGGGCGCGCCTTCGACGCGCCCATCTTCTACCCCTCGCCGCTGACGCTGACCTACTCCGACCATCAACTCCTGCAATCGCTCATCGCCGCGCCGCTCTACGCTGCTACGAACCAGCTGACGCTGACCTACAACGTCGTGCTGCTCGGTTCGATCGCCGCGAGCGGTCTGGCGATGCACCTGCTGGCGCGATCGGTCACGGGTTCCACCGCGGCCGCGTTCTTCGCCGGCCTGGCGTGGGCGTGCTGGCCCTATCGCACGGCGCACCTGTTGCACCTGCAACTGCAGGCGCTCTACTTCCTGCCGCTGGCACTGTGGGCGCTGACCCGCGTGGCGGCCGGACGCCGCTGGCGGGACGCGGGATGGCTCGGCGCGTTCGCGGGCCTTCAGGCAATCGCCTCGGTGTATTACGGCGTGATGACCGCGCTGGCGCTGGTGGTGGCGGCCCCCGTGCTCGCCTGGGGAACAGGGCAGTGGCGCGGGCGCCGTTACTGGTCGCGCGTGGCGGTGGCGGGTCTGCTGGCGGCGGTGATGGTCCTGCCGGTGGCGGTACCCTACCTCCGATCGCAGGCGGCCGAAGGGTTCGGGCGAAACCTCTACGAGGCGGCAAATCACGCGGCTGCCTGGCAGAGTTACACGCAGGTGCCGCCGGACAACGCCCTCTATGGGCGCTCGGGCGTCCTGGCGCCGCGGCCTCCAGCGCCGGGTGAGCGTGACCGGCAGCATGTCGAGCACCAGATGTTTCCCGGCGTGGTGCTGCTCGTGTTTGCCCTGTGGGGGCTGTGGAGCGGCTGGCGTTCGGATCAACGAGCGCTGGTGGTGACCGCCGCCGCGCTGGTCGTGGCCGGGTTGTGGCTGTCGCTAGGGCCCGAAGGTCCGTTCGGGATGTATCGCTACGTTGCCACGCACGCTTTCGGGTTCGAGGCCATCCGGGCGCCTGCCCGCTTCGCCGTCGTGGCGATGCTCGGACTCACGCTGCTTGGGGCGGTCGGCGTGAAGCACGCGCTAGGTCGCATTGCGGCCGGTGCCGTGACCCGGCAGGCCGCCTTCGCGGCGATGTTCGTCGGAGCGATGCTGCTCGAGTACACCAACGCGCCGCTGGCTTTCGTTGACGCGCCGATCACCGATACCGCCGTCGGACGCTGGCTGCGCGACGCGCCGGAACCGGGAGCCGTGGCTTATCTGCCAGTCGGCATGGATCGCGAGAACACTCCGTGGATGGTGGAGGCATTGCAGCACGGGCGTCCGATCGTCAACGGCTACAGTGGGCAGCGCCCCGCGTCGTACACCGGCATCGTGGAATCGTTGGCGACGTTGCCAGGCGTGGAAGGCCGCGCGATGCTGCACGAGCTCGGCGTCCGCTTTGTCGTGTCGCCGGTGAAGTGGGACACCGGGGACTCGAGCTCACCGTTCGTGGAACGGGCGGCGTTCGAGGACCGCACCATCTACGAGGTGCGGTGGACCCCCGAAAGCGAGGCCGCGCTGGTGGACGCGCCTACGGCGCTGCCGCCGCCACCAGGCCCGGTGCCGTTTCCGCCGAACGAGGAAGCGACGTTCGCGGTGCGATGGATTGGCGAGGTGTCGGCCGGCACGATCACACTGCGAACCCAGCCGCCGACGCCAGACGACCGCGAGCGGTGGGCGGGAGTCGCCTGGCGTCTCGAAGCGTCGGCGAGGACCGCTGACTGGGTGTCGCGCTTCTTCGAGGCCCGCGACGTCTTCACGACGCTCGCCGCCAGCGACCTCTCGCCGCTGCTGCACGTGAGGCAGATCGACGAGGGCTCGCGCGAGCTGACCCGAGCCTACGTCTATGACACCGCGCGCCGCCAGGTGAGGGTGGCGCCCACGCCCGGCGAGGCCTTGTCGCCTGATGCCGAGGGCAGCCCGCTGGCGGCCGGGGCGCGCGACGCGGTCACCGCCCTGTTCTACGTGCGGACGTTGCCGCTCAGCGAAGGCGCCGAACTGGTCATTCCTGTAAACGATGCTGGCCGGAACCTGACGGTCCGGGCGATCGCCGAGGGGACCGAGATGGTGACCACACCACTCGGGACGGTGGAGGCCCTGCGGCTGCGCGTGATGATTGAGCGACGGTTGGAACGGCGGAGCGGCGTCGCCACCACGTTGTGGCTGTCGACCGACGCTCGACGAGTGCCCGTGCGGCTGGATCTCTCTGCCGGATTCGGCCAGGTGCGCCTGGAATTAGTAGACTACCGCCCGTGATCGAAACACAGAATCTCGGCAAGGCGTACGGCGACGGGTTCTACGCCCTGCGAAACCTGACGGTGACGATCGACAAGGGAGAGTTCGTGTTCCTGACCGGCGCAAGCGGCGCGGGGAAGTCGACGCTCCTCAAGCTGCTGCTCCTGCAGGAACGCCCGACCGAGGGAGACGTGGTGGTGGCCGGCCGCAACCTCGCGCGCCTGTCGCCACGCGACGTGCAGGCCTATCGCCGCTCGGTCGGGTTCGTCTTCCAGGACTTCAAGCTGATCGCCACCAAGACCGTCTTCGAGAACGTCGCCTTCGCGCTTCGCGTCCTCGGCATTCCCATCGACCAGCAGCGGCGCCGCACGTACCAGGCGCTGAAGTGGGTGGGGTTGCAGCATCGCCTCCAGGCGTTCCCGCCGGAGCTCTCGGGCGGCGAACAGCAGCGCATCGCGATTGCCCGCGCGCTGGTCAACGATCCGCAGCTGGTCCTGGCCGACGAGCCGACCGGCAATCTCGATCCGGATCTCTCGATCGAAATCATGAAGCTCTTCCGCGAGATCAACACCCGCGGTACGACCGTGCTGGTCGCCACCCACAACCCGGAGCTCATCAGGTTCGTGGGCCGCAGGAACATTCACCTCGATCACGGCCGGGCTGACAGCGGCGAGGGCCTGCCGTGAGCATGCTGGCATACGGCTTTCAGGAGGCCCTGGCCAGCCTCGTGCGGGGCGGACGCGGGGCCATCATGTCGATGGGCACGATTGCCATCGCGTTCCTCGCGCTCGGCGGCTTCCTGCTGATCACCTCGAACCTGCAGCGAGTTGCCCAGCTCTGGATGGACTCGGCCGAAGTGTCGGTGTTCCTGCGGGACGACATCTCCGGCGACGCGCGGACGGCCATCGAATCGCAGCTTCAGCAGGACGCGGCCGCCCTCCGCGTGGACTACGTGACGAAGGAAGAGGCGGTGGAGCGGTTCCGCGGGGACTTCCCGGAGTTGGCGGACGTCGCCACGACCCTGGGCACCAATCCCTTTCCCGCCTCGTTCGAGGTTCGCCTCCGACCCGGCTCGCGCGTCGCCGATGATGCGGCGCGCCTGTCAACCAGCATCGTCGCTCTGGACGGCGTGGCCGACGTGCAGTTCGATCGGCGCTGGCTCGAACGCGTGCTGTCACTGATTGCGGGGGTGCGCGTGGCCGGCCTTGCCGTGACGGTCGTGCTGCTTCTGGGCGCGGCGTTCACGGTGACGGCCGTGGTCCGGCTGTCGCTGCACGCGCGCCGGGACGAGCTCGACATCATGCAGCTCGTCGGCGCACCCATCTCCTTCATCCGCGGCCCCTTCGTCATCGAGGGGTTGCTGCTCGGGGGCATCGGCGCCCTGCTGGCCATCCTCGGGCTGGCCGCGGCCTTCGGCGCGCGTCCAGGGATGGCTGGGCGCCGACTGGGCGGGACTGCTCGGCGGCCAGGCGGTGAGCTTCCTGTCGTGGCGCGATATGGCACTGCTTACCGGGGCAGGGCTTGCGGTGGGATCGATGGCCGGGCTCGTGGCTTCACGCGCCGCCCGTTGACAAGGGTCAATCGACCTCTTTACACTTGGAGACGTCGGACATGCCGAGGTTACGGAACCGCCTCCCGAGTTTCCTCACCGACCGCCACGCGTCGATGCCGGTATCGGCATTGATTGAGTTCTACCGCGAAGAATTCCTGAAGCATCACCAATGCCTCCAGGAGCAGCGAGAGTACTTCTCGGAGCAGGCGATCTGTGGCGTCGAACGCGCCCTCCAGCGCGTGATGGCCGATCTCGAAAATCTCTCTGGCAAAGCCGACGCCGACGAAGTGATGGCGCAATTGCTCCGCGAGTTCGATGTCGTGACCGGCCTCTCCGCCTGGTCCGATCCCCTGAAGGTCCACTGAAACAGTCCCTCAAAACCGATGTGCTCCACGTGATCCAGGCCGCCCTGGATGGCGTGTCCGCATCGCGTGTGGTCGCGCGGGCCTGCGAGCTGCCGGCCACTCGCGATCGCCTGTTCGAACGGCCGATTCACCTGGTCGCGGTCGGCAAAGCCGCTCCGGCGATGGCGGTGGCCCTCATGGCGCAGCCCGGTCTGCGCGTCACGACGGCGCTCGCCATCGGGACGCATCCCGCGGCGCACATGCCGGCGTCGCTGGACTTCATGCCGGCCGGGCACCCCTATCCCGACGCTCGCAGCCGCGCTGCCGCCGTGGCCGCCCTCGAGCGCGCGTCGAACACCGGGCCGGACGAGCACCTGGTGCTGCTCATGTCGGGCGGCGCCTCCGCGCTGATGTGCGACGCGGCGGATGGCCTGCCGTTCGAGGACAAGCTGGCCGCTACCCGCGCGTTCATGCTGGCCGGCGCCGACATCCACCAGCTGAACGCCCTCCGGAAGCACCTCTCGCGCGTGAAGGGCGGGTGGCTGGCGGCCGCCTGCCGCGGTGTCACCACGACCCTGGCGTTGTCGGACGTCGTCGGCGACGACCTTTCCGTGATCGGCTCGGGACCGGGACTTCCCGATCCGTCAACCTGGCAGGACGTGTCCGCCGCGTTGACGACGCTCGGCGCCTGGGACGTGATGCCGGCGACCGTCGGAGCTCGCCTCGAGGCCGGGCTCGCGGGCCAGCTGTCCGACACTCCCAAAGCCGGGGACCCTCGTCTTGCGCGAGCCGAAGGCTTTGTCGTCGGCCGCGCCGCCGATGCCGTATCCGCGGCTCGCGCGCGAGCCGAAGCCCTCGGATACACCGCACTGGTGATCGATGACCGCGTGACCGGCGAGGCGAGACAGGTCGCGCCCGCATGGCTGTCGCGAGCGCTGGCCCTGGCGCGAGCGGCCGGCGGCCCGGTGTGCGTGATCTCCTCGGGCGAGACCACCGTTCGGGTGACGGGTAACGGCCTTGGCGGCCGGAACCTCGAATTCGCGCTGGCCCTTGCCGAGCCGATGCGCGACGTCCCGAATGCCGTGGCCGCCAGCGTCGGCACCGACGGCATTGATGGCACGAGCGGGGTGGCCGGGGGGTGGGTGGACGCCGACACCGTGACCCGTGCCACCGAACGCGGCCTGCCGCCGATTGCCGACGTGCTCGACCGCAACGATTCCTATAACTACTTCGCCCCTCTGGGGGATGCGATCCGGACGGGTCGCACCGACACCAACGTCGGCGATATTCAGATACTTCTTGTAAAACCGTGAGTAAGACCCAGTTCCTTTCCCGCCTTCGGGAGCGCCTGACGCATCCCGCCAGCGCGGACGAAATCATCCGCATCCTGCGCATCCCGCGCCTCGACCGACCAACCGCCAAGCGCCACCTGCGCGCCCTTCTCGACGAAGGCGCCCTGGTGCTGGTGCGAGGTCACCTCTACGCCTTCCCGCGCGGCGGCCAGAAGCGCGTCCCCGACAAGCCGCGGCCGCTGCTGCAGCATGCCGTGGGCCGCTTCGAGCGGGACCGCACCGGCCAGGCCTACATCGTGCCGTTCGATCGGCGGGCCATCGACGACATCTTCATCCCGCGCACCGACACGGCGGGGGCCGAGCCCGGCCAGATGGTGCTTGGTCGAGATCACGCGCCATGGCGCGGCCGGCCACGCCCCGCGTGGCGTCGTGGCCGAAGTGCTCGGCGCAATTGACGATCCCGGCGTCGATACCGAGATCATCCTCCGCAAGCACGCCATCCCCGACGAGCATCCGACAGAGGTGGTTGCCGAGGCTGAACGCATCGGCGCCGTAGGTGCGGCCGCAGGACGTCGACGGGCCGCACCGACTTCCGTGACCGGATCGTCGTCACCATCGACGGCGAGCACGCGCGCGACTTCGACGATGCGATCTCGATCGAGCGCCTGCCCAACGGCCACTACTGGCTGGGCGTGCACATCGCGGATGTCGCGCACTACGTGAAGCCGGGCACGGCGCTCGACCGCGAGGCCTACGAGCGCGGGCACGTCGGTCTATTTCCCGGAGCGCGCCGTTCACATGTTTCCCGAGGCGCTGGCCACCGGGGTCTGCTCCCTCAATCCGCACGTGGACCGGCTGGTGCAGTCGTGCCTGATGGAAGTGACGGCGAAGGGCGACGTCGTGCGACACGAGATGCACGACGGCATCATCCGCAGCACCGCGCGGATGACCTACACCGCGGTCAACGCCATCCTGACGGATCGCGACCCGGAGGCCATCGCCGAGCATCGCGATCTGGTGCCGACGTTCGAGTTGATGCACCAGCTGTTCGGCATCCTCAACGGCCGGCGGCGGCGCCGGGGCTCCGTGGACTTCGACCTGCCCGAGGCGCAAGTGGTTCTCGACACCGAGGGGTTCATCGAGGATATCGTCGCGTCCGAACGTAACGTCGCGCACCGGCTGATCGAAGAGTTCATGCTGCTGGCGAACGAAACCGTGGCCGCGCATCTCGAGGACGCGGGAATGCCGTCGCTGTATCGAATCCACGAGGCGCCGGACAAGCTGAAGGTGGAGGAGTTCGAGGCCTTCATCGGCTCGCTCGGTTTCTCGCTCGAGGCGCCGCCCGACGGCGTGCGTCCATCCCACTTCCAGTCGCTGGTCGAACGAATCAAGGGCACGCCCGTGGAACGGCCGATCGCCTTCCTGATGCTGCGCACGATGCAGAAGGCGCGCTACGACTCGGTGAACATGGGCCACTTCGGACTGGCGGCGGCCAGCTACACCCACTTCACCTCGCCGATTCGCCGGTATCCGGATCTCGTGGTGCATCGTCTGCTGAGGGAGCTTCGGCACACGAAGGTGACCGCGGAACGCCGCGAGGATCTCACGGTGAGCCTGCCCGATGTCGGCCGCCACACCTCCGAACGCGAGCGTCGCGCCGACGATGCGGAGCGCGAGCTGATTCAATGGAAGAAGGTCCGCTTCATGGCGGACAAGGTGGGCGAGGTCTTCGACGGCTACATCACCGGAGTCACGCACTTCGGCCTGTTCGTCGAGCTCGTGGATCACTACGTCGAAGGGCTCGTGCACGTCTCGGGCCTGAGCGACGACTTCTACCGCTTCGCCGAAGGCTCGCACACGCTGGCGGGGGAGCGGACCGGGCGCGCGTTCCGGCTCGGCGATCACGTACGGGTGCAGATCGCCCGCGTGGACATGGACCGCCGGATGATCGACCTGGCGCTGGAGCAGGCGGCAGAGCAGCCGCGTGACGAAGGCCCCGGGGCGTTCCGAACCCGGACGCGGCCGAAGAAGGAGCAGCGGAAGGCAACCGGCGACGAGCGGCGCCCCCGGCGCAAGCAGCGGCCTGGCAGGCAGGAGCGCGCGCAGAAGAAGAAGCGATGACCCGCCTCGTCGTCGGTACGGCCGGTCACATCGACCATGGCAAGAGCTCGCTGGTCCTGGCGCTCACCGGGATCGATCCGGACCGACTGAAGGAAGAGAAAGTCCGGGGCATCACCATCGAGCTCGGCTTCGCGCACGCCACCATTGGTGACGCGCGAATCGCGTTCGTGGACGTCCCCGGCCACGAACGGTTCGTGCGGACGATGCTGGCCGGCGTGGGCGGCGTGGACTTCGTGATGCTGATTGTCGCCGCAGACGAGAGCGTCATGCCGCAGACGCGGGAGCACTTCGACATCTGCCGGCTGCTCGGCCTTCACGATGGGTGCGTCGTGATCACGAAGACCGACGCGGCCGACGCCGACACCCGCGCCCTGGTGGCGATGGAAGTGGCGGAACTCGTGCGCGGGTCGTTCCTTGAAGGCAAGCCCGTGGTGGAAGTGTCGGCGCGAACCGGGCAGGGCCTCGACGCACTGCGCGAGGTTCTGGAGGCGGCGGCCAACCAGCCACGGCCGCGTCCCGAGTCGGGCGCCGTGCGCCTGCCGATCGATCGCGTGTTCACGATGCGGGGGTTCGGCACGGTCGTGACCGGAACGCTGGTCTCGGGCACCGTGCATCCTGGCGACGAGTTGACCCTGGTGCCGGGCTCGGCCACGCCGAAGGTCCGCGGCCTCCAGGTTCATGGACGCCCCGAGGAGACGGCTTCCGCCGGCCAGCGCACCGCGATCAACCTCGGCGGCGTGGAACTGGCGGATGTCTCGCGGGGACAGACGCTGGCGTCGCCGCATTCCCTGTCGGTGACGCGGCGCGCCGACGTGTCGCTGGATCTCCTCGCGTCGGTGCGGGCGCTGAAGCATGGCGCCCGCGTGCGCGTGCACCATGGGACCGCGGAGGTCTTCGGCCGCGTCTCTCTTGCCGGCGCGGACGTGGCCGACGTCCCTGGCGGAGGGTCGGCACTGGCGCGACTCCGGCTGGAATCGCCCGCGGTTCTGACCCGCGGCGATCGGGTGATCCTGAGAGCCTACTCACCGCCGCTGACGATCGGGGCCGCGACCGTGATCGACCCGGCCCCGACCACTCCAGGCGTGCGCAGCGGAGCGGGGCTCCGTCGGCTACAGGAGCTCGCCACCGCCGACGGCCGCCAGACGCTCGCCGCGATGGTGCGCGATTCGCGGACTACGCGGCATTCCGGTGAGCGATGCCGTAGCCCGTGTCGGGCTCGCGCCGGCGGAGGTCACTGAGGTGGTCCGGTCGCTCGAGAAGGCCGGTGCCGTACGTCGCGCGGGAGAACTGCTGGTGTCCACCGCGGCAATGGAGGCCGTTTCGGCGAAGCTCGTTTCGCTGGTCAAAGAGTTTCACGGCCAGCAACCGCTCAGCGAAGGTCTGCCGCGCGAGGAAGCTCGCGCCCGGCTGTTCGCCGGCGTGGATGGCGCCGTCTTCGAGGCCGTGATGCAAGGCCTGACCGCGGCGCGGGCCATCGTGGACCGCGAGCGCCTGGCGATGCCTGGCTACAAGATGGCGCTGCCTGGTGGGGAAGCGACGGTTGCCGCAGTGGAAGCGGCGTACCGGCAAGGCGGACTCACCCCTCCCGAGCTCACGGGCATTGCAGCCGCCACCGGGCTGGCGCCCGCGGTGGTGGAGACGGCCACGACCTACCTGTTACGGCAGAAGGTGCTGGTGAAGCTGGATACGCTGTTGCTGCATCGCGAGGCGCTCGAGGGCCTGAAGCGCGACATGGCGGCGCTGAAAGTGAGTGGTGGCGGTGGGGTGGTGCGACTGGACGTGGCGACGTTCAAGGAGCAATACGGAGTCACGAGGAAATTCGCCATTCCACTCCTGGAGTATCTGGACCGGGAGCGGGTCACGCGCCGGATGGGCGACGCGCGCGTGCTCCTGTGAGCGCTAGTCGTCCTTGTCGTCAGAACTCTTGACCGAGGTCTTGAAGTTCTTGATGCCGGCACCGATGCCGCGGCCCAGCTCGGGGAGGCGGTTGGCGCCGAAAATGAGGATGACAATCGCCAGAATGATGAGCATTTCCGGCAGACCGAGTGGTCCAAACAAGGCGATAACCTCCATACTGCGAACTCCTTGAGCCGCCCGAAGGCAACCTCGACACAAATTGTAGCACTGAAGCCAGACGTCCCCTCGGGGCGTCAAAGAAGTGTGGCGCTGGCTTTGCACTTGTCAGCACCAAACCCGTCGGTCACAATGGCCGGTAAGCGCCGCTTTCTGGATGACTGATCAGACTCCCGCTCCCGCCGCGCTGCACGAGACCGACGGTCCCCTCCACGTACGGGCCGACCGGCCAATTGACGTGCATTTCTCGTTCGAGCAGCGTCGCTCGGGCGTCGGAGTGGGTGCGTCCATGGGCGCGCACGTCGTGGCCGGGCTGCTGGCGATTCTGATCATGCGCTACCAGCCCGAGCGCCGGCCCGCGGAGATCACCCCGGACGTGATGCCGCTCGACCGCATCGTCTGGATCGCCGAACCGGGGCCTGGCGGCGGTGGTGGTGGTGGCGGCAATAAGTCGCCCGAACCGCCCCGCAAGGTCGAGCTGCCTGGCAAGGAGAAGATCACCATCCCGGTGGAGAAGAAGCCGGCGCCGACCCCTCCAAAGGTCGAGGAGCCCGAGCCTCCGCCACTGGAGGCGCTGAACATTCCCGCGATGAACATGGCCGCCAGCCAGCAGACGCTGCCCGGCACCATCCAGAGCGGCAATGTCGCATCCGAGTCCCAGGGAGCCGGCAACGGCGGGGGAGCGGGCACTGGCACCGGCACCGGAATCGGCTCGGGCCAGGGCTCGGGCCTCGGCCCAGGGCGCGGCGGCGGCACCGGTGGCGGCGCGTACCGGCCCGGTGCCGGCATCACATTGCCCCGCGTGCTTCGCGAGGCAAAGCCGCAATACACCGCGGACGCGATGCGTGCGAAGGTTCAAGGCTCGGTGTGGCTCGAGTGCATCGTCATGCCCGATGGATCGGTCGGCGACGTGCGCGTGACGAAGTCGCTCGATCCCATCTTCGGCCTGGATCAGGAGGCCATCAAGGCGGCCAAGCTGTGGCGCTTCTCGCCCGGGATGCGGCAGGGCGAGCCGGTGCCGGTCATCATCACGATCGAGCTCACCTTCACCCTCCGGTAGTCACTCGCGGCGGACCCGCGTCCCGATGCGCGCCGACGTCAGCCGTTACGCGGCCCTGCTTCTCATCGTTGTCTCCGCCGATCTGTGGGGACCGACAATGCTCGCTCAGGCGCCAACCTCGGGGACCACGCCGCTCGCTCTCAAGGCGAGCGTGGTGCGCAGCTACCCTCACGATCGCAGCGCGTTCACCCAGGGCCTCATCTGGCGCGATGGCGTCATCTACGAGAGTACCGGCCTCGTCGGGCGTTCGTCGCTCCGCAAGGTGGATCTCGCGACGGGGACGGTGACCAAGCTGGTGGACGTCCCGGCGCCGTACTTCGCCGAAGGACTGGCCGACGTCGGCAACCGGCTGCTCCAACTCACGTGGCAGCACGGCCGGGTATTCGTCTACGACAAGGACACGTTCGGTCGCGTCGCAGAGCTCCAGTACCAAGGCGAAGGGTGGGGGCTGTGCCACGACGGGCAGTCACTGGTCATGAGCAGCGGCAGCGACGCGCTCACGGTTCGCGACCCCGCGACTTTCGCCGTCACGCGCACCGTGAAGGTGACGATGGACGGGAAGGCCCTGGACCGGCTGAACGAGCTGGAATGCGTGGGCGGAGAGGTCTACGCCAATGTCTGGACCACCGACACGATCGTCAGAATCGACATGAAGAGCGGCCGCGTGACCGCGCGCATCGATGCCTCGGGGTTGCTCTCCCCGGCGGAGCGCCTCGGCGTGGATGTGTTGAATGGGATTGCGCACGATCCGGCCGACGGCACGTTCCTCATCACCGGCAAGCTCTGGCCGAAGATCTTCAAGGTACGATTCGCGCGGTGACGTCCTGTCCCGGCGGAAAGCGCCGGAGGGTAATCGCGGGCAGGTTGTCCTTCGACGAAGAAAGGCCCGGCGGCCTGCCAGCCTGCCGGGCCCTCTGCAGAAGCGTTCAGGGGCGATGGGCTCGCTATTTCCGCGTGACGCGGACCTCAGTCGCGACCAGCGTCGCGCCCGAGGCTTGGTAAGTGACCGTCACGCGATTGCCCTTCGCCACCAGGTCCAGGATCGTGACCTTGCCCTTCGACGCGGCGGTCCCGGCGCCTTCGCCGACCACCCTGGTATTGCCGTCGATGGTATAGCTCTGCGTGAAGGTACCGCCGGCGGGCGCAGTGCCGGTAATCGTCAGCGAGGTGCCGGTGACGGCGGTCACGTCCCCGGACGCAGTCTCTGTTTTGACGGCGGCCTTGGCGTCCGACGTGCCGCCGCCCCCCGCACCGGCAGAGGCGACCCGCTGTACGGTCGTGGCGTGCAGCATCCCGCCGGCCTCGCGGTAGCTCACCTCGACGTTGTCGCCGACCTTGAGCACCTCGGCCAGCTTGGGTCCCGCGGCGCCTTTGGCTTCCGCCGCCCGGGCGGCGGTGCCGGCCGCCTTCGCTGATCACCCTGGTCGTGGCATCGACGATGAATTTGAGTTCCTGCGTGCCGGCCTTCACGGTGACCGTGTCTCCGGCCATCGCTGTCACGGTGCCGCGCGCCGACTTCGACCTGGGCGAGAGCGGGAACGACGAGCCACGCGAGCACCAGGACCGCACTGGTAACAACCATCCGTCGCATAGTGGTTCTCCTTCCGAAAGCCGCGTTTACGCCGAGGAAACTTAAGTCCGCTGGAGGAAAGAACGGGAATAGCCTGGCCGTACAACGCCGGAAAAGCGAGCGAGGCGACGCCCCGAGTGCGGACCGGGACGCGCCGGTCGAGATCGGGCCGATACTACGCTGATCGCGGCCCGCGCTCAACCACCACGTGGGAAGGCCAGGGAAGCACCGAACCATGAGGCACGCGGGCGGCCGGACGCGGAAGGATGGGCTGGCAGCGACGAGCGCGGTTCGGGAGCAGGGGGGCGCCGGCAAGTGCGGGGCTGCCGGCGCGCCCAGTGCGCGTGGGACCGACCAAAAACAAAGGCCCGGCGGGATCGAATCCCCGCCGGGCCAAATCAATTGACCTGCGGATCCAGGGGATCCGCAGAGCGACACGTCTTCAGTACATGCCGCCCATGCCGCCGCCCGGCATCGCCGGGGCTTCCTTCTTGTCCTCAGGAATCTCGGCGACGATGGCCTCGGTCGTGAGGAGGAGGCAGGCGATGGAAGACGGCGTTCTGCAGCGCGTTGCGGACCACCTTGGCCGGGTCGATGACGCCCGCCTTGACGAGGTCCTCGTAGACGTCGGTGGCCGCGTTGAAGCCCTCGTCGCCCTTGCCGTCCTTCACCTTGGCGACGACGATCGAGCCTTCGTGGCCGGCGTTGGTGGCAATCCAGCGGCAGGGCTCTTCGATGGCGCGCTTGATGATGGCCACGCCGACGGCCTGGTCACCTTCGAGCTTGAGGGTTTCGAGCGCCTTGCTGGCGCGAATCAGGGCCACGCCGCCGCCGGGCGACGATGCCCTCTTCGACAGCCGCCTTGGTCGCGTGCATCGCGTCTTCGACGCGGGCCTTCTTCTCCTTCATCTCGGTCTCGGTGGCCGCACCGACCTTGATGACGGCGACGCCGCCGACGAGCTTCGCCAGGCGCTCCTGGAGCTTCTCGCGGTCGTAGTCGGACGAGGTCTCTTCGACCTGGACGCGGATCTGCTTGACCCGGCCCTCGATCTTCGCGGACACGCCAGCACCTTCGACGATGGTGGTGTTGTCCTTGTCGATGGTGATCTTCTTGGCCTTGCCGAGGTCCTCGATCTTGATGTTCTCGAGCTTGACGCCGAGGTCTTCGGTGATGGCGTTGCCGCCGGTGAGGATCGCGATGTCTTCGAGCATCGCCTTGCGGCGGTCACCGAAGCCGGGGGCCTTGACGGCCGCGGCCTGCAGCGTGCCACGCAGCTTGTTGACGACCAGGGTCGCCAGCGCTTCGCCTTCGACGTCCTCGGCGATGATCAGCAGCGGACGACCGAGGCGGGCCACCTGCTCGAGCACGGGCAGCAGGTCCTTCATCGAGCTGATCTTCTTTTCGTGGATCAGGATGACGGGATTCTCGAGCACCACTTCCATGCGCTCGGGATCGGTCACGAAGTAGGGCGAGAGGTAGCCGCGGTCGAACTGCATGCCCTCGACCACGTCGAGCGTGGTTTCGAGCGTCTTCGCTTCTTCGACCGTGATCACGCCGTCCTTGCCGACCTTCTCCATGGCCTCGGCGATGATCTTGCCGATGGTCTCGTCGGAGTTGGCCGAGATGGTGCCGACCTGGGCAATCATGTTGCCCTTGACCGGCTTGGCCATCTTGCGGATTTCGGCGGTCATGGCCTCGACGGCCTTCTCGATGCCGCGCTTCAGCTCCATCGGGTTGGCGCCGGCGACCACGTTGCGGGCGCCCTCGCGGTAGATGGCCTGGGCCAGCACCGTGGCGGTCGTGGTGCCGTCACCGGCGGTGTCCGAGGTCTTGCTGGCGACTTCGCGCACCATCTGTGCGCCCATGTTCTCCAGCGGATCCTTGAGGTCGATCTCCTTGGCCACCGTCACACCGTCCTTGGTGATGGTGGGGGAGCCGAACTTCTTGTCGAGGACGACGTTGCGGCCCTTGGGGCCGAGGGTGACCTTCACCGCGTCTGCGAGCTGGTTGACGCCGCGCAGGATGGCCTGCCGCGACTGCTCGCCGTAGATGATCTGCTTTGCCATAGTCGTGAGTCTCCGTCCCTACTGCTTCTTGCCGCCTTCGATCACGGCGAGCACTTCGTCCTCGCGCATGATCAGGTAATCCTCGCCGTCAACTTTCACTTCCTGTCCGGAGTACTTGCCGAACAGGATCGTGTCGCCTTCCTTGACGTCCAGCGCGATGCGCTTGCCGTCCTTGTCGGCCTTGCCGGCTCCGACAGCGACCACCTTCCCCTGCTGCGGCTTTTCCTTGGCCGAGTCGGGGATGATGATGCCGCCGAACTTCTGTTCTTCTTCCTCGATGCGCTGCACGAGGATGCGGTCGTGAAGCGGTCTCAACGCCATGCTCGTAACTCCGTCTTCCTAGAGGGTTCGGTTCTCGGGTGCCTGGGGCGCGCGGCCATCGGCGACGCGCTCAGGACCGAGGGTCAAAGGGCTATCGGGGTCTCACGCGTTGCTAGCAGTCGACCCTATCTCTGGCTAGCAGTCAGTAGTGACGACTGCTAATTGTAGAGAACCGCCGGCGAGCCTGTCAAGGCGGGGCGATGGGGGTCGCCGGCTGCGCCAGCCACGGCCGAGATGGCCGCTCCCGCCCTTAGCGGGCGCGGATCTTCAGTTCCTTGATCTTCCGGGTGAGGGTGTTGCGATGCACGCCCAGCGTGTCCGCGGCGCGACTGAGATTGCCGGCGCTCTGCTGGACCACGCAGGTGATGAAGCGCTTCTCGAACTCGCGCTGGGCATCGTCGTAGCGAATGCCCTTGTCCACCATCTCGGTGACGAGCTTCTCGAGGATCTCACGCACGGCCGCGCACCGGGGAGGAGGAGGCCGTCATCACGAGGCCATGACCAGATCGGTGCCAGTGAGCCGGCGGTAGGCGTCCATGTACTTGTCGCGCGTGCGGGACACGACGTCCGGAGGGAGCGACGGCACCGGCGGCTGCTTGTTCCACTTGATCGACTCGAGGTAGTCGCGCACGTACTGCTTGTCGAAGCTTGGTTGCGGCCCGCCCGGAGCGTACAGATCCGCCGGCCAGTAGCGCGACGAATCCGGCGTCATCATCTCGTCGATCAACAGCAGCTCGCCCTCGTCGGTCAGCCCGAACTCGAACTTCGTGTCGGCGAGGATGATCCCGCACGACGCGGCGTGCTCCACGCCAAAGGCGTAGAGCGCCAGCGTGAGGCGCTTGAGGCGGGCGAGCAGCTCGGCGCCGACCACCGCGGCGGCCTCGGCCTCGCTGATGTTCTCGTCGTGGCCGGACTCCGCCTTGGTCGCTGGCGTGAACAGCGGCTCGGGCAGCCGATCCGATTCGCGCAGGCCCTGGGGCAGCGTCACGCCACACAGCTCGCCGGTGGCCTTGTAATCCTTCCAGCCCGAACCCGAAATGTAGCCGCGCGCGACGCACTCGATTTGCAGCGGCGTGGTGCGGCGGACCAGCATCGACCGTCCCTCGAGCATGCCGGCGTAGGCGCGAGCCGCCGCGGGGTAGGTGGCCACGTCGGTGCTCAGTCAGATGGTTCGGCACCAGGTGACGCGTGCGGTTGAACCAGAACGCCGACAGCTGGGTGAGGACGCGGCCCTTGTCCGGAATCCCCGACCCGAGCACGTAATCGAACGCCGAGATGCGATCCGTGGCGATCATCACCAGGGCATCGTCCACGGCGTAGACGTCGCGGACCTTGCCGCGGCGCACCAGGGTCAGACCATCGAGGGACGTATCGAGAACAGGGGTGGATGCGCTCACGAAGAGAACGATCCTAACGAGCCGGTGTCCGAGACGCAAGGCGGGAGATGGCTGGAATCAACCTTTGGTCCTCTGCCCAATCCGGTCGGCTCCGGATGCCGTCTGCGTATAACATGTGAGTGTTTTGCGAGCAACGTTGCGCACGGTCATTGCCGTCCTCCTGGCCGTTGGCCTGGTGGCCGTGTTCTTGAGGAATGCCGATCTGTCGCGCGTGTGGCAGGCGATGCGCACGGCGCGTCCCGAGCTGCTGGCGGCGGCGGTCGGCCTGACGCTCGTCACTTATGTGATTCGGACCGAGCGCTGGCAGTATCTGCTGGAACCGTTGGGCAAGACCCGATTCAAAGTCGCGTTCCGGGCCACCGTGATCGGATTCGCAGCCTCGTCCGTCCTGCCGGCACGGGCTGGAGAGGTGTTGCGTCCTTATCTGCTGGCGCGTCGCGAGGGCTTGAGCGCCACGGCCACGTTCGCGACGATCATCGTCGAGCGGATTCTCGACCTGGTGGCGGTCCTGATTCTGCTCGCGACGTATCTGATTGCGTTCGACACCGGCATGGCGGCGCGTGATTCCGCGCTCTTTTCGGCGATTCGCCTGGGCGGCCTGGTGATGGCCCCGATCGCGGTGACCGCGCTGGTCGTCATGTTCGTGCTGGCCGGCCATCCCGACTGGCTGCACGCCGGGCTGGCTTCGGCCGATCGGATTCTGCCGGCGCGGCTATCGTCGTTGCTGAGGCGTATCACGCGCATGTTTTCCGAAGGCTTCGGCGTCCTGCGCCGGCCCGAGCGGCTGCTTGCCAGCATGGGCTGGACGCTGGTGCTGTGGGTGGTCATCTGTATGGAGACGTGGGTGGTCGCGTTGGCCTTCGGCATCGACATGCCGTTTGCCGGGTCGTGGCTGATGCTGGCGTTGCTCGTAGTCGGGATTGCAGTGCCGACGCCCGGCGGCGTCGGCGGGTTCCACGAGGCATTTCGACTGGGCGCCACGGCGTTTTTCGGGGCGGACAACAACGCCGCGGTCGGGGCGGCCATCCTGCTGCACGCCTCGTCGTTCGTGCCGGTGACGGTTCTTGGGCTCTGGTATGCGACGCAAGAGGGGCTGAACATGAAAGGGATCACGGACATGACCCGGAGCACCGAACCCGCCGAGGTGGAAGCATGAAGTGCCCGTTCTGCGGACACATCGGCGACAAGGTGGTCGACTCGCGCGAAAGCCGCGAGGGCGACTCGATCCGACGCCGGCGCCAGTGCCTGAATCCGGACTGCCACCGGCGGTTCACGAGCTACGAGCGGATCGACGAGATCCCCTACATGGTCGTGAAGAAGGACGGTACGCGCGAACGCTTCGAGCGGCAGAAGCTGATGGCCGGCCTGTTGCGGGCGTGTGAGAAGCGCCAGGTCAGCGTCAACGCCATCTCGGACATCGTCGACCGGGTCGAATCGATCCTGCAGGAGACGCCCGGACAAGGAGATCTCGACGCAGGAAGTCGGGGCCTTCGTGATGGAAGAGCTGAAGAAGCTCGACAAGATCGCCTACGTTCGGTTCGCCTCCGTGTATCGCGATTTCCGGGACATCGACGACTTCGAAAAGGAGGCGCGGGCCCTTCGCAGCACGAAGGGCTAGGGCGTCACCCGTGCCAGCCACCCGATCGTCCTCGGCGGTTCGTCCGGCGGCGCCCGTGCCCGCGGCGGAGACCGCTGCGCGGCGGCCGTTCCGCGACAACCCGCGCCTGATCCTGGCGGGCATCATCATGCTGCTCGCCGCGTTGGCGGGCCTGCTGGTCGTGGAGGACCGCACCTCGCGGCTGGCGCCGGACTTTCTCGCCGAGGTGGTGCTCTACGCGCTGTCGGCCACCAACCTCACGATGCTGCTGGCGCTGGTGTTCCTGCTGGCGCGTAACGTCATCAAGTCGATTGTCGAGGGGCGGCGCGGCCTGCCGTTCGCGCGCTTCCGCGCCAAGCTCGTGCTGACGATGCTGGCCATGACGATCGTCCCGGCGGTGCTGGTGCTGCTCGTCGGCAGCCGGGTCGTGCTGACGGCCGTCGATCGCTGGTTCAACACGCCGGTGGACGAAATCCTCTCGTCGGCCAACAGCATTGCCGCGGACTACTACCAGGAGCGCCAGCGCGTCGGTGAGCGAGCAGGCGGCGCGCATCGCGCGCAGGCTCGAGACCGAGAACCTCGGGGCGGCCGACCTGACGCGCGTGCGGGGCGTGGTTTCGCCCGAGGTGAGCGGTGCGCGACCCGCGCTCGTGCAGGTGTATCGGGTGGTGCCCGGGGCTGAAGGCGGCACCACGGTGCTGCCGGTCGTGGACGTGGCCGCGCCAACGATTCCGCAGGGCTGGGCCCGCGCCTCCGCCGATCGGCATGGCCAGCCAGGCCGCCTCCGGCGTCGAGCCGACGCCGTGGATGCTCGAGCCGATCACCGATGGCGGCGAGTTGCTGCGCGTCGCGCAACCCGTTCGCAGCGACGGCGTGACGGTGGGTGTGGTGGTCGCCTCGGAATATCTGGCGGGCAACCTGGCCGAG
The DNA here is from genome assembly GCA_963723005.1 of uncultured Acidobacteriota bacterium. Taxonomy (GTDB): domain Bacteria; phylum Acidobacteriota; class Vicinamibacteria; order Vicinamibacterales; family UBA2999; genus VFZN01. The sequence continues at coordinate 454,400 of CAVRPA010000005.1, forward strand.
CGATCGCGGCGGATGACACAGGCTTACGAGGACTACAGCCAGCTCCGCGTGCTGCGTCAGCCGCTCGCGGGCGTCTACGTGTCGTTCTTCGTCATGGTGACGCTGTTCATCCTGGTCGGCGCCACCTGGTTGGGGCTGTATCTCGCGAAGCGGATCACGCGCCCGGTCCAGGCGCTGTCCATTGCCGCGCGCGAGATTGGCGCCGGACACTACGACCACCGGATTCAGCTCGAGGCGGCTGACGAATTCGGCGCGATGGTGGATGCGTTCAACACCATGGCGGCCGAAGTGGCGTCGAGCCGCCGCCGCCTGGAGCGGGCGAGTGTGGACCTGCAGCGGAAGCACGAAGAAGGGGAGAGCCGGCGCCGCTACATCGAGGCGGTGGTCGAGCGGATCGCCACGGGCGTCGTGTCGATCGATCGAACGGGCCGCATCGGCACCATCAACTCGGCGGCCATCCGGCTGCTGGAGCTGGAGCCGAACGCCACCGGGCTGCCCGCCGTAGACGTCTTCTCGCGAGCCGACCTCGCGCCGGTCAACGAGCTGCTCGAGCAGTCGGCGCGGGCGCGCACCGACGCGCTGGCGCAGGAGATCGCCCTGGTGCGCGACGGCCGCGAGCGCCACATGGCCGCCGCGGCCACCCGCATCCTGGACGCCGCCGGCGGCTACGACGGCACGGTGCTGGTCGTCGACGACGTCACGCCGCTGATTCGCGCGCAGAAGGTGGCCGCCTGGCGCGAGGTGGCGCGACGGCTGGCGCACGAGATCAAGAACCCGCTGACGCCGATCCAGCTCTCCGCCGAGCGCATGCGGCGCAAGCTGAACGATCTCGAGCCGCCGCTGCAGGATCTCGTTCAGGAGTGCACGACGACGATCATCGGCGAGGTGGAGTCGCTCAAGGGCCTGGTTGACGAGTTCTCGCAGTTCGCGCGCATGCCGGCGCCGCGGGCCGTGCCGACCGACCTCACCGGGCTGATCAACGAGACGCTCGCGCTCTACGACGGTCTGTTCACCGATGTGTCATTCGCGCGACGATTCGATCCGTCGGTGATCGATGTCCGCGTCGACCCCGAACAGTTGAAGCGCGTCCTGATCAATCTGATCGACAACGCCATCGAGGCGATGGAGCGGCGAGGCGCCATCGTGATCGAAACGGCGCGCGATCGCCCCAACGGGTTCGTCCGCATCATCGTCGCCGACGACGGTCCCGGAATCTCGGAGGGAGAGCGCGAGAAGCTGTTCCTGCCGTACTACTCCACGAAGGGTCGCGGCAGCGGCCTTGGCCTGGCCATCGTGCGCCGCATCGTGGCGGAGCATGGCGGTTCGGTGGACGTCGCCGATAACGTGCCGCGCGGCACCCGGTTTACCATAGAGCTGCCGAGCTGACACGCGCTGAACCCTGATGCCTTCGATTCTGGTTGTTGACGACGAGCCCGGCGTCCGTTCATCGGTCGCCGGCGTGCTGCGTGATGAAGGCTTCGACGTGGAAGCCGTCGGCACGGGTGAGGAATGCCTCGAGCGCGTCGCGCAGCGCGCCTACGACGTGGTCGTTCTCGACATCTGGCTGCCCGGCATCGACGGCCTGACCACGCTGCAGCGTCTGGGCGAGCGGCAGGTGGACGCCCAGGTGGTGATCATCTCCGGCCACGGCAACATCGAGTCCGCGGTGCGCGCCATCAAGATGGGCGCCTTCGACTTCATCGAGAAGCCGCTCTCACTCGAGAAGACGATGCTGGTGGTGCGCAACGCGCTCCGTCAGCGCGACCTCGAGACGGAGAACCGGGCCCTGCGGGCGCGCGTGGATCGGCAGTTCACGATGGTGGGCGACAGCCCGCCCATGCGGCATCTTCGCGAGCAGGTGGCGATGGCGGCCCCGACCAACGGCCGCGTGCTGATCCTCGGGGAGAACGGCACCGGCAAGGAGCTGGTGGCGCGCACGATTCATCAGCTGAGCCGTCGCCGGCAGGGACCCTTCGTCGAAGTGAACTGCGCCGCGATTCCCGAAGAGCTGATCGAGACGGAGCTCTTCGGCCACGTCAAGGGCGCGTTCACCGGCTCGGTGGCCGACAAGCCGGGCCGCTTCGAGCAGGCCAACGGCGGCACCATCTTCCTCGACGAGATCGGCGACATGAGCCTGAAGACACAGGCCAAGGTGTTGCGCGTCCTCCAGGAACAGGTGATGGAACGCGTCGGCGGCACGCAGCGCATCAAGGTGGACGTCCGCGTCCTCGCCGCGACGAACAAGGATCTCGTCGCTGAGATTCGCGAGAACCGCTTCCGCGAGGATCTCTACTTCCGGTTGAACGTGATTCCGATACACGTGCCGCCGCTGCGCGATCGGCCGGGCGACATCGCGGTGCTGGCCGACCATTTCATGGCGCTGATGGCTGTTGAATACGGGCGCCGCCCGAAGCGCCTGGCCCCCGAAGCGGTGAGCCGGTTGCAGCAATACCAGTGGCCCGGTAATGTGCGCGAGCTCCGCAACACGATCGAGCGGCTGGTGATCATGGTCGCCGAAGACACCATCACTGCGCAGGACCTGGCGTTCCTCGGCCGCAGCGGCGAAACGACGTTCGAGGCCGCGCCGGTCGTGACCGGCCGGCTGGCCGAGGCGCGAGACGAGTTCGAGAAGGACTACATCCTGCGTGCCCTGGCCGCATCGCAGGGCAACATGTCCAGGACCGCCGAGATGCTCGGCGTTGAGCGCTCCAATCTCTACAAGAAGATGAAGGCGTTCGGCATCGCCCCCCGGCGCGACGACGCCTGATCCTTCGTCTCGCTATTCGTCGCGAAGCCGATTCTCCAGCACCTGGTTGCTGGTGAAGCCTTCGATCTGCAGGTAGTACTCCGCGGCCTGAACCAGCGCCGCCTGCGGGACCAGCCCGACCACCTCGCTCTCCAATACGGTCACGCCGTAGCGCGCGGCCTCGCGCTTCACCAGGTCGAACACCCTGAAGATCGGCGTCTTCTCGAAGTTGGTGAGGTTCATCGACACCTGCACGATGCGCCGGTCGTCGAGCGCGATGCCCATCGCCTTGACGAAGCGGAGCCCGCCGCTGCTCATCCGGATCGCGGTGGCGATCTTCTTGGCGACGTCGAGGCGATCGGTGGCGAGGTTGATGTTGTAGGCAATCAGCGGCATGCGGGCGCCAATCACGCTGGCGCCGGCGCTGACGTGGGGCGCGGCAGGCCCGAAGTCGGGCGCCCATGCCGGCTGCGCCATCTTCGCCGCGAGACCCTCGAACTCGCCGCGGCGGATGTCTTCCAGGTTCTTGCGCGCGGGGTTGGTGCTGGCTTCCTCGTAGAGGAAGACCGGGACACTCACCCGCGCGGCCACGTCCTCGGCAATCTCGCGTGCCAGTGCCACGCACTCCGCCATGGTGACGCCGGCGATCGGGATGAACGGGACCACGTCCACGGCGCCCATGCGGGGATGCTCGCCGCGGTGGGTTCGCAGGTCGATGGCCTTGACGGCCTCCGTGAACAGCACGGGGATGCCAGCTCGCATGGCGGCGGCATCGCCGGCCAGGGTGAGGACGCTGCGGTTGTGCGTCGCATCCGACTGGACGTCGAGAACGCGTAATCCGGGGACGGCGCGCAGGGCCGAGGCGATGCCGGCGACTACGTCCGGCCGGGTTCCTTCGCTGATGTTGGGCACGCATTCGATGATGGGCATGTCTTTACGCTTCTACCACAAAGCGCGGGACCGCCTCGTGACCAGCTAAGTGCTATACTGTGCAGCACTTTAGCCATGACCGAGCCGCTGTCGTCCGTCCCGTCCCCGGTTGAGGCGCCAGGCGCCGCCGGAGAGGACGTGCGCATCGAGCACCTGCTCGTCACGGGGCTCGATCACTACTTCGCCGGCGAGTTCGACGCCGCCATCAATCTCTGGACGCGCGTGCTGTTCCTCGATCGGCATCACGATCGAGCTCGCGCCTACATCGAACGAGCGCGGAGCGCGCAGGCCGAGCGTCAGCGCCAGACCGAAGCCCTGGTCCACCAGGGCCTCGATGCGTTCGATCGCGGCGACGTGGAGCAGGCTCGGGCGCTGTTGAGCGACGCGCTGGCGCGGGGTGCGTCACACGACCTCGCCCTGGGTGTCCTGGGGCGCATCGATCGTCTGGACGTTGGCGTCACACGCACCGCTCCGATGGTGCGGTCGGGCCGGCAACTGCGATCGGTCGTCACGGCGGTGGACACCGGCTCCAGGGTTGTCGAGCCGCACTCGAGGTTCTGGACCGTGAACCTCGTCGTGATCGGCGTGCTCGGCGTGGCCAGCTGGTGGCTGTGGACGACGAACAGCTGGCAGAACCTGTGGCCGTCGCCGGCCGCGGGCGTGCACATCGCCGCCATTCCCGAAATCACGGCGCCGCTGCCGGTGCCGTCGGTGGCCGAGGCGTACCTGATGCGCGGCCGGGCGTTGTTCGAGGGCGGCCGTCTTCGGGATGCCCTGACCGAGTTCGACCGTGTGCCGGCCGGTGATCCTTTGCGAGTCGACGCGGATGCCATGCGCGCCCGCATCCAGAATGAGTTGCTGGCGCTGGCGCTGGCCGAGACCGCGACGGGGGCACCGCGCCCGTCCCCAGAACCACGGGGCCAGCAACCGGAATGAAGTGCCCGAAGTGCGGTTACCTGGGATTCGAAACGACCGACCGCTGCCGAAATTGCGGCTACGATTTTTCGTTCGCCGCGCCCTCGCTGCCGTCGGAGTTACCGCTGCGGATGCCGGTGGCCGAGTCGCCGCTCGAGGATCTCGTGCTCGGGGCAATCGACCTCGAGCCTCAACCAACGGGTGACGCGCACGATCGCGACGCGGCCGGCTTCGGCCGCCCCACTCCGCGTACGCCATCAGACTACCCGGCGCCAGCGGCCGCCCATCCCGTCGAGCCGGACGAACAGTCCGTGAACGAGCCCGATCACGACGGCGGGGAAGACCTGCCGCTGTTCGCGCCGCGCCCGGCCGGAACGCCGCTCGTGGTGCGGCGGGCCAGCAACGATGTACCGCGAGCGCGCCGGAATACCACGCGGCCCGTGCGCATGGAGACCCCTGTCCTGCCGCTGGTGATGGAGCCCGAAGGCCCTCCTGCCGAAGTCGTCCCGCCCCGCAGCGCGCGTCACGCGAGCGCCGAGAGCGCCGGCATCGGGGCGCGCGTGGCCGCCGCGGTGATCGATGGGCTCCTGCTGCTGATGATCGACGCCGGCGTGTTGTGGCTCACGCTGCGCATTGCCGGATTGCAGCCGACACCCGAGGACCTGGCGGTCATCCGTCCCGTGCCAATGCTGACCTTCTTCCTCGTCATGGCGTTCCTCTACCAGGTGGGCTTCACGCTCAGTGGGGGACAGACGATGGGCAAGATGATCACCGGCATCCGCGTCACCGGAGACGATGGGCGTGGCGTGGACATCACGGGCGCGGTGGTACGCGCGCTTGGTAGCCTGCTCGCGATGTGCACGCTGGGCCTGCTGTTCATTCCCGTCTTCTTCAGCGCCGAGCGCCGGGCCGTTCACGATCGGCTTGCCGGCACGCGGGTGGTGATCGGGTGAACCGGATGGCTCTGCTGATTTCCACGTTCGGCTACGTCGGTTTCTTCCCGATCGCGCCAGGCACGGCAGGCTCGCTGGCGGCGCTGGTGTTGTATGCGCTCGTGCGCTGGATCGACCTGCCCATTCTCGAACTGGCGGCGATCGTGGCCGTGTTCGCTGTCGGCGTGTGGGCCGCGACGAAGACCGAGACGCTGCTGGGCAGCACCGATCCGGGCCCGATCGTCATCGACGAAGTGCTGGGGATGCTGATCACCCTCGCGTGGCTGCCGCTGTCGCTGACCGGCGTCGCTGGTGGGGTTCGTGCTGTTTCGTGTCTACGACGTCATCAAGCCTTATCCCGCCCGCCGTTTCGAGGACATGCACGGCGGCTGGGGCGTGATGCTGGACGATGCGATGGCGGGCGTCTACGGACAAGTCACCTTGCGGCTGCTCGTCTGGGCGCTGCCGGCGTGGATGGTGGCATGAGCGACGCGCTGAAGGCGGTGATTCTCGCCGTCGGCAGCGAGATGCTGGCTCCGACGAAGACCGACACCAACTCGCTGTTCGTCACCGACACACTCAACGGCCTCGGCATCGAGGTCGCCTACAAGGCGGTCGTCGGCGACGACCGTCAGGAGTTGGGCGCTCAGGTCGATCTCGCCCTCGCGCGTCACCCCATCCTGATCCTGACCGGTGGTCTCGGGCCAACCGATGACGACATCACGCGCGAGGTGGTCGCCGATCGACTTGGCCTGCGGATGAACGAGGACGCGGCGATCGTCGAAGCCATTCGCGCGCGCTTTGCCGTCCGCGGTCTGAGCATGCCCGAGGTGAACCGTCGCCAGGCCATGGTGCCGGAAGGTGCGACGGTGCTGGAGAACCCGCGTGGCAGCGCGCCCGGATTGTTGATCGAGCACCGCGGCGCGATCGTCGCCCTGCTGCCGGGGCCGCCGCGCGAGATGCGCCTGATGATGAGCGGGGCGGTCAAGGAACGGCTGCGGGCGCTCGCCGGACACCGCCGGCTGCTGCGGCGGCTGATCCGCGTGGCCGGCCGCTCGGAGTCGCGCGTCGACGAGATGGCGCAACCGGTTTACGGGCCCTGGCTGCAGCAGTCGCCTCCCATCGAGACCACGATCCTCGCCTCGCCGGGATCGATCGAACTGCACCTCTCCATGCAGGTCACCGACGAGGTCCAGGGCGCGGCGGCCATGGACGTGGCGGTGGAGGCGCTTCGGGCGCGCCTCGGGCCCGACGTCGTCGGCGTGGAGGGCGAGAGCCTGGAGCAGGCGGTTGGCGAGCTGCTGCGAGCGCGCGGCTGGCGGATTGCCTTCGCCGAATCCTGTACCGGTGGCTTGGCCACTTCACGCATGACGGATGTGGCCGGCAGTTCCGACTACGTCGACCGCAGCGTGATCGTCTACAGCAACGAGGCCAAGACCGACTTACTGGGCGTGCCGGCGGCGCTCGTGGCCGCGCACGGCGCGGTCAGCGAGCCGGTCGTGCGGGCGATGGCGGAAGGCATGCTCGCCAGTTCGCGCGCGCAGGTCGCCGTGGCGATCACCGGGATTGCGGGACCGGGCGGCGGCAGCGACGAGAAGCCGGTCGGCACGGTCTGGCTCGCGGTCGCGCTCGCTGAACCGCGTGAGACTCGCGCGGTCGTCTGCCGCTTCCTCGGTGGTCGCGAGATGGTCAAGACCTTCGCGGCGATCACCGCCATCGATCTCGTGCGGCGCCGGCTCATCGACGCCCCGTGGGACGTGGACTGGATCCGTCGATAGGCATGCGACTCTTCGTGGGCGTCGGCGTCGGCGACGAGATGCGAACCGCGGCGTCAAGCGTGCGGCGCGCCGATCGACATGCAGTTGGGGCGGCTCCACGGCGAGCCGCCACGAGTCGTCTGGGTGCTCCCCGCGGCGCTGCACATCACGCTGCGATTCCTTGGCGAGCAGCCCGACGCGCTGGTGCCCTCGTTCGTCGAGGCCCTGCAGGAACCCTTCAGCGTGGCGCCGTTCTCCATCCGGTGGCACGGACTGAGTGCGTTTCCGTCCGTCCGCCGGCCGCGCGCGATCTGGGTAGGAGTCGGCGACGGGGCAGGACCGCTCGGGCAGATTGAATCGGAGCTGGCTCGGCGATTCGGGATGCTGTTGCCAGGTGAGCGTCCCGAGCAGGCGAAGCCGTTCCATCCCCACCTGACACTCGGTCGCGTGAAGACCGACCACCCTCGGGCCGACTGGCCGGCGATCCTCGAGGCCGCGGCCTTCGGGGAGATCCGCTCGGCGGTCACGTGCGTCTCGCTCTACCGCAGTCACGGATTGCCCGGCGGCGCCGGGTACGAGGAGATCGGACGGGGTTGGCTCGAAGGAAGACAGTAAGATCGCAGAAGCCATGACCGTCGCGTTATTCGGCTATTTCCTCGGTTCTTTGCCCCTGGGCTTTCTGATCGCCCGGGCGCGAAGCGGCGTGGACTTGCGGCGCGTGGGCAGCGGCAATGTCGGCGCCACGAACGTGTATCGCAGCGCCGGCCGCACGCTCGGTGTGCTGGTGATGCTGGTTGACGTGCTCAAGGGAGCGGGCAGCGTGTGGCTGGCCCGGCTGCTGTTCAGCGGCGGCACCGAGCACGCGGCGGCCATTGCCGGCCTGGGTGCGGTCGTCGGCCACATCTATCCGGTGTGGCTTCGTTTCGTCGGCGGCAAGGGCGTGGCCGTGGCCTGTGGGGTCTTCGCCGTGCTCGCGCCGGTGGCGACAGGCGTCGCGGCGCTCGTCTTCCTCGCCGCCACTTCCGCCACGCGCTACGTGTCCCTGGGATCGGTGCTGGCGACGTTGACGTTGCCGGCGGTGGAGTGGTCGCGGAGCGGCCTCGAGCCCGTGACCGCGGTCGCGATGGCCGCGGCCGGCGCTCATCCTGTTCAGGCATCGCGGCAACCTGGTGCGCCTGGCCCGTGGGACAGAGCGACGTCTGGGCCAGCGCGCGGCGATTGGTTCGTAAGGGCTCGGCGGCACCATGGAACAGGTCGCGGTCATTGGGGCGGGAAGCTGGGGCAGCGCGTTGGCGGTGCACCTGGCGCTGGTCGGTCACGAGGTCAAGCTCTGGGGCCGGGATGGCTCGCTCGTCGAGGAGATGGCGGCGCGCCGGGCGAACCCGGTGTATCTGCCGGACGTGACGTTCCCGACCGGGCTGTCGCCCACCGCGGAACTCAGGGACGCGCTCGCGACCGCGTCGATCGTGGTGGTCACCGTTCCTTCACACGGCGTCCGCGCCGTCGCACGCCAGGTCGCGCCGCTGCTGATGCCGGGCGCGCTCGTCGTGAGCGCCGTGAAAGGCATCGAGGCGGGATCGCTGCTGCGGATGTCCGAAGTGCTCGCGTCGGAGTTGCCGTCCGCGGGCGAGGTGGCCGTGGTCTCGGGGCCGAGCTTCGCGCTGGAACTGGCGCGACGGCTGCCGACGGCCGTCGTCGTCGCTTCCTCTTCGCCGCGTACGGTCGAACACGTGCAGGCAGAGTTCCGATCCCCGTGGCTGCGCCTCTACGGCACGGCGGACGTGACGGGCGTGGAGATCGGCGGCGCCCTGAAGAACACGATTGCGATTGCGGCGGGCGTGGTCGAAGGCCTGGGCCAGGGCCACAACGCGCTCGCCGCGCTCATCACGCGCGGACTGGCGGAGGTCACGAGGCTGGCGGTCGCGATTGGAGGCCAGCGCGAGACGCTTGCGGGCCTCGCCGGGCTTGGCGATCTGGTGCTGACCTGCACGGGGGGCTGAGCCGCAACCGTCACGTCGGCGCGGAGCTGGCGCGCGGCCGCTCCCTGGATGAAGTCGTCGCCAGCACGAAGATGGTCGCCGAAGGCGTGCGCACCACCGAGGCCGCACTGGCCCTGGGCGCGCGGCACGGCATCGAATTGCCCATCACGGAACAGATGGCGGACGTGCTGGCGGGGCGCAAGGCCCCGTCCGACGCCGTCCGCGATTTGATGGGCCGCCGGCAGAAGGCCGAGCACAGTTAGCGAGACGTATTCATGGGTTTGTTCGACAGGCTGAAGCAGGGACTGACGCGGACGGCGCAGCAGATCGCCGAGCGGTTCGATGATCTCGTCAAGGGCAGCGATGCGCCGGAGCAGCGCATGCGGACGATCGATCCCGATACGCTCGAAGGGCTCGAAGAAGTGTTGCTGATGGCGGATGTCGGGGTGTCGGCGTCGCGCCGGATCGTCGACGCCGTGGCCGAGCGGCAGCGGCGCGGCGAGTCGCTGCGGCAACTGGTGCGCGAGGAGATCCTGCGCGTGCTCGATGCCGCGGACGTCGGCCGGGGCGCCCCGCAGGCGCAGGGCACGCCGCGAGTGATCCTCATCGTCGGCGTCAACGGCACCGGCAAGACCACGACGGTGGGCAAGCTCGCCAACCAGATGAAGCGCGAAGGGCTCAAGCCGCTGATCTGCGCGGCGGACACGTTCCGCGCGGCGGCGGTCGATCAGCTTCAGGTGTGGGCGGATCGGGCCGGTGTGGACATCGTGCGCGCGCGCGAAGGGTCCGATCCGGCGGCCGTGGTGTTCGATGCGCTCACGGCCGGGCGCGCCCGCGGCCGCGACGTGATCCTGGTGGACACCGCCGGCCGGCTGCACACGCGCGCCAACCTGATGCAGGAGCTCGAGAAGATTCGCCGCATCGCCTCGCGCGAAGTTACTGGCGCGCCGCACGAGACGCTCCTGGTGCTGGACGCGACGGTGGGGCAGAACGCCTTGGTGCAGGCGCGCGAGTTCATGAGCGTGGCCGGCGTCACCGGCATCGTGCTCACGAAGCTCGACGGCACGGCCAAGGGCGGCATGGCCGTGGCGATTGCCAACGACCTGCACCTGCCGATTCGCTACGTCGGCGTGGGCGAAGCCATTGACGATCTGCTCCCCTTCAATCCAGAGGAGTACGTCGACGCGCTGTTCCAGGAGAAGTGGTGACCGACGCCGACCTGATGCAGCGGGCGCTGTTTCACGCGGCCCGCGCAGCCGGCGCCACGACCCCGAACCCGATGGTGGGGGCGGTGGCGGTGTCGCCCGATGGGGTCATCGTCGGGCAGGGCCGGCATCCCAGGGCCGGTGAGCCGCATGCCGAAGTGCTGGCGCTCGACGAGGCCGGCGAGCGGGCGCGGGGCGGCACCCTCTACGTGACGCTCGAGCCGTGCTGCCATTTCGGGCGGACGGCGCCGTGCACCCGGCGCGTGATCGCCAGCGGCGTCTCGCGGGTGGTCATTGCCATGGAGGACCCGAATCCCCTGGTGAACGGGCAAGGGATCGCCGAGTTGCGCGCCGCCGGCATCACAGTAGAAGTGGGGCTGCTCGAGGCCGAGGCGCGCCGGCTGAACCAGCCGTTCATCACCGTGCAGACGCACGCCCGCCCGGCGGTGATCCTGAAGGTGGCGGTCAGTTCCGATGGCCGGATTGCGGCGCGTCCCGGCGTGAAGACGGCGATCAGTTCGGCGGCGGCAAATCGCCGCGTGCAGCGCCTGCGCGGAGTGGTTGACGCGATTGCCGTCGGGTCCGAGACCGTTCTCGTTGACGACCCGCTGCTCACGGTCAGGGAATCGGTGCGCCCGCGGCCCCTGGTGCGCGCGGTGTTCGACCGGCGGCTCCGGACTCCGCCGCAGGCGCGGCTGTTGAAGACCCTGGCCCAGGGGCCGGTGATCATCCTCACCAGCGCGGCGACCATGGCGAGCGAGCCCGAGCAGGTGCGCGCGCTGACCCAGGCGGGTGCGACCGTGGTGCCGGGCGGCGAGCGCATCGAGACCGCGGTTCGTGCGCTGCTCGCCTACGAAGTCTCGTCCGTGCTGGTCGAGGGCGGCGCCATCGTGCATCGAGCGCTGCTCGACGCGGACGTGGTCGACACCGTGCACCTGATCGTGGCGCCCATCGCGCTGGGCGCAACCGGGGTGCCGGTCTTCGGCACCGGGATCGTCGGATTGCCCGGCCTCGAGCCCCGGTCGGTGGAGCGTGTGGGGCCGGACGACTGGATGGAGTTCGATGTTCACGGGAATCGTTGAAGAGACCGGCGCCATCGCGGAGGTGACGACGAGCGGAAGGCGGCATCCGCGTTCGCATCGAGACCGCGTTGACGCCGCACCTCGCCCCTGGCGCCAGCCTGGCGGTGAATGGGGTCTGCCTCACGGTCGTGCTGAAAGACGAGGGCCACGTGCTGGCCGACATCGGTCCGGAGACCGCGCGCATCACCACGCTTGGCGGCCTGCAGCAGGGGCAGACCGTGAACCTCGAGCGCCCGATGCGGATGGACGGACGCCTCGATGGGCACTTCGTGCTCGGCCACGTCGATGGCGTGGGCACCGTCACCGAATTGCGGCCGGAGGCCGATTCACACTGGCTGGCGGTGGAGTTTCCCGCCGCGCTGGGCCCATACTTCATCCGCAAGGGATCGGTGGCGATGGACGGCATCAGCCTGACGGTCGCGGGTCTCGGCGAACGGCACTTCGACGTGCAGGTGATTCCCTACACCTGGTCGCACACCGCCCTGCGGCACCTGCGGCCGGGCGACAAAGTGAACCTCGAGTGCGACGTACTTGGAAAACATGTAGCACGGGCGTTGTGGGCCATGGGCGTGCATGGGAAGATCGACCCTCAGCGCTGACCCGGGGGCACTGAAGATCATCTTCTTCCGCGGCGGCGACAACGCGAGGATGTCGGTGGCCGTCACGCCGTCGAACGACGGGATCACCGCCGAGCGCCTGCGACGCCTCTTCGACGCCCGACGGTTCGCGTTTGCCGTGGCACCCGATGGCCGTCGGCTCTCGGGACTCCCAGCTGGTCAGTGGCGATCCAGTATTGACGAGGCGGCTCCCTCGTCTGCTACGATTGCGTCGCGCAAGAGAGAGGTGCGCCCTCACCTCCCGAAAGGTTTGAATGTCATCTCACGTCTCGCCGTCCCGTCTGGCACTGTCGCTGACCGTCGCTCTTGCTCTCGTCACCACGCTTCGTCCGTCGGCGGCTTCATTGCCCTCGGGTTTCACCGAATCAGTCGTCGCGTCGGGATTGACTGCACCGACGACGATGCAGTTCGCGCCGGATGGCCGCCTCTTCGTGGCGGAGCAGGCCGGCACCGTGCGGGTGATCGAGAACGGCACGCTGCTGCCGACGCCGTTCATTTCTTTGAGCGGCGTCGACAACAGCGGCGAGCGCGGTCTGCTCGGCATCACGTTCGATCCCGATTTCGCGACCACGCCGTGGGTGTACCTCTACTACACGGCAGCGACGCCCAGTTCGCACAATCGCCTGGTGCGGGTCATGGCGAGCGGCAACGTGGCGAGCGGCGCACCGCAGACGCTCCTCGACGTGGAGAACCTCGGCACATCGGTGTTTCACAACGGCGGCGCGATCGGGTTCGGGCCCGACGGTAAGCTGTACCTGGGAGTGGGTGAGAACTTCCAGGCCGCCCTCGCACAGGATATGACGCGACTGTTCGGCAAGATGCTCCGGCTCAACGGCGACGGCACCATTCCGAGCGACAACCCGTTCTACACCACCGCCACTGGCAATCGGCGCGCGATCTGGGCGCTCGGCCTGCGCAACCCCTACAACCTCACCTTCAACCCCGTTGGCACCCCGACGATGCTCATCAACGATGTCGGCGAACAGCGGTGGGAGGAGATCAACGCAGGCATCGCCGGGGCGAACTACGGCTGGCCGCTGGCCGAAGGTCCCGACGAGTCGGGCACGCCCAACCCGTCGTTCACCTATCCGATCTTCAGCTACTTCCACGGTCAGGGCTGCGCCATCATCGGCTCCGCCGTCTATGCACCGGCCACCGTCACCTTTCCCGCCGAGTACTACGGCAAGTATGTTCTTCGCCGACTACTGCGGCACCACGTTCACCGCGCCCGACAGCTGGATTGCGACGATCGATCCCGCGTCGCCGCCGCCGACGGGGCAGGGATCCTTCCCTCATTTTGCGAATGGGCTGGTCGCCCCCGTCGACCTGCGCGTGGGCAATGACGGCGCGCTCTACTATCTCGAGCGCCCGTCGACCACCAACACTGGTGCGGTCTACCGCGTGCAGTACGGAACCGGCGGTCCAGGCATCACGACCCATCCCGTGAGTCAGACCGTCGGCATCGGCCAGCCAGTGACCTTCTCGGTGACGGCGAGCGGCAGCAACCTCTCGTATCAGTGGCAGCGCGATGAGGTGAACATCACCGGCGCCACCAATGCCACCTACTCCTTCACGGCGCAGGCGGCCGACAACGGCCATCGGTTCCGCGTGCGCGTCAGCAATCCCGGCGGCAGCACGTTGAGCAACGAGGCGCTGCTCACCGTGACCTCCAACCAGTCGCCGGTGGCCACGATGACGCTCCCGGCCGTCGGCACGACCTACGGCGGCGGCCAGACGATCACCTACGCCGCGACCGCGACCGACCCGGAGGACGGACTGCTCCCCGGCAGCGCGTTCACGTGGTGGGTCGATTTCCATCACGACAGCCACATCCACCCCTTCCGGCCCCCGACGGCCGGCGCGACCGGCGGCAGCTTCGTCGTCCCGACCACGGGACACACGGAGACCAACGTCTGGTACCGCATCCACTTGACCGTCACGGATAGCGCTGGGGCGCAATACACCCTCTTCCGCGACGTCGTGCCGCGGGTCGTGCAGCTCACGCTGACGACCGAGCCGGTTGGCCGGCCGCTGCTCCTCGACTCGCAGCCGATTGCGACTCCGCTGGTCACGCCGAGCATCGAGGGCATGGTCCGCAGCATCGAAGCGCAGAACCACAGCGACGGCTCCGTCGCCTACACGTTCACGGGGTGGTCGGACGGGGGAGCCCCGCGCCACGACATCGTGACGCCGGCCGCGAACGGCATCTACGTCGGCGACCTTCGGCACTGCGACCGCCGCACCGACCGCGTTCACGCTGTCGGCGAACGGCGCGACGCTGACGGCGGCGTGGAACCGTGTCGGCGGCGCGACATCGTACCGTCTCGATGTCGGCACCGCCGCCGGTCTGAGCGACCTGCTGACGCTCGATGTCGGTGACACCTCGTTCATCGAGGGCGTGGTGCCGGTCGGCGCCTACTTCGCCCGCGTGCGGGCGGTGCATCCCTCGGGCCTCAGCGATCCGTCGAACGAAGGGTCGGCCCAGGTCACGACGTCGGCAGTGTGTGTCTCGCCACCGCCAGTGCCGGCGAACTACGTGGCACGAGCCGGCGGCCTGACCGCCGGCCTGTCGTGGCTGCCCTCCGCGGCGGCGACGGCTTACGTCCTTGAAGTCGGCTCCCAGGCCGGCGCCAGCGACCTTCTGGTGACGAACCTCGGCAACGTCACCAACCTGGTCGCGACCGCACCGGCCGGCCACTACTTCACGCGCATTCGGGCCGTGAACGCTTGCGGCGGCAGCGCTCCGTCGGCCGAGGGGCCGCTGGTACTCGCCTGCGCACCGGAGGCGGTCGTCCCGACGGGCCTGACGGTCTCGCGTTCGGGGGGCATCGCGACGTTCGCGTGGCAGGCGCCGCTCGGCGCCACCGGCTATCGGCTGCGCGTGGGGAGCGCCCCCGGCGTCACCGACGTGCTCGACGCCGACATCGGGACGGCGACCTCGCTGGCGGTGCCGCTGGCCGGCGTGCCTCCGGCCATCTACTACGTGCGGATCTCGGCGACAAGCGCGTGCGGCGTCGGGTTGCCCTCGAACGAGGTGACGCTGCAGGTGCCCTAGGCCGTCCGCCGTCAGGCCCGGGCGCTCTAGCGTGCGGACGCCGGCTCCTCGGTTCGCCCGGGGCGTAGCGCACGCGCCCCGGGGGAGCGCCGCTGTGCGTGCCGTGATCTATCACGACATGGTCGCTCACGAGCATGTCGTCGATGGTGGACGCCGCCTTGGTCGCGTGTCGTAGGTGGCGCGCGCCTTGGCGATGGCGGGGATGATCTGGCCTTCATACCGCGCGTTCTCGGGATGCTGCGCGTTTGAGAGCACGATGCCGTCCCAGCCACCGGCGGCGTGAGCGCTTCGTCCGACATCGTGCGCGACCCTCCCGTGCCTCGCGTGACCCCGACGCGACCCCGGTATCAAAGGCCGTAGCGCTTTGTGCGATTTTCCGCGAGGAGTCACATAATAGAGGCCGAAACACCATTGGATAGGGCAGTGCGAGCGCTCGAGGCGCGGAACTCATGAAGCCTAAAACGACGGCGGCTCCGAAAATCAGGTTGGCTCGCGGTGCGGGTGCGAAGAGCCCGTTCGCCTCGGTGGAGGCGGCTGTCGCGGCCTTCGGCCGGGGAGAGATTCTCATCGTCGTCGATGACGAGGATCGCGAGAACGAAGGCGACCTGACCATCGCCGCGGAAAAGGTCACGCCCGAAGCCATCAACTTCATGATGACTTACGGCCGCGGCCTCATCTGCATGCCGATGACCGGAGCGCGGCTCGACGAGCTGCAGATTCCCTTGCAGGTGCCCGCCCAACAGAACTCCACCCAGTTCGAGACGGCGTTTTGTATCGGCATCGAGGCCAAGAAGGGCACCACCACCGGTATCTCCGCGGCCGATCGCGCGCGAACGATCCAGGTGGCGATCAACAGTCGCACCAAGGCCGTGGACCTGGCCAGACCGGGGCACGTGTTTCCACTGCGCGCCCGCGACGGCGGTGTGCTGGTACGTGCGGGGCAGACCGAGGCGGCGGTCGATCTCGCTCGCATCGCGGGACTCTACCCGGCCGGCGTGATCTGCGAGATTGCCAGTCGGGATGGCAGCATGGCGCGCGTGCCGGAACTGGCCAAGTTCGCCAAGCGGCACAAGCTGCTGATGATTACCGTGGCCGATCTCATCCGCTACCGGATGCAGACCGAAGGGCTGGTCAGCAAGGCCGCTGAAGCCGACCTGCCGACCGAGCACGGTCCGTTCCGGATCCACGGCTACGAGAGCATCATCGACGGCCAGACCCACGTCGCGTTGGTGTGCGGCGAGCTCGGCGACGGCGAAAACGTGCTCGTGCGGGTCCACTCCAAGTGCCTGACCGGCGACGTCTTCCATTCCGCCCGGTGCGACTGCGGTCCGCAGCTGGACGCGGCCATGCAGCGGATCGCCGAGGAGGGTCGCGGGGTGCTGTTGTACCTGAACCAGGAAGGGCGCGGGATCGGGCTCGCCAACAAACTGCGCGCCTACGCGCTGCAGGATCAGGGGCTGGACACCGTCGAAGCCAACGAGCGCCTGGGCTTCAAGGCGGACCAGCGCGATTACGGCATCGGCGCCCAGATCCTCCGCGATCTCGGCGTCCGGACCATGCGCCTGCTGACGAATAACCCTCGTAAATTCGTGGGGTTGCAGGGGTACGGCCTGTCGGTCGCCGCCACCGTGCCGCTCGAGATTCCGGCCTCGGACTCGACCCGGCGCTACCTGAAGGTGAAGAAGGACAAGCTGGGTCACCGCCTCAAATCGGTTTGACGAATACCCTGAAACTCAACTAGGATAAGGGTTTGCGCTGCGACCCGTCCCGCTCACGTGGCGGGCTGGTGGTGGCGGTCGGTACCCGTGGAAATCCTGTGTTCGATCAACTGAGTCAGCGGCTTCAGGACGTCTTCCAGTCCATTCGCGGCGAATCCCGCCTGAGTGAAGGGACCGTCGAGAACGCTCTCCGGGAAATCCGGTTGGCGCTGCTCGAGGCCGACGTCAACTTCAAGGTGGTCAAGGCCTTCGTCGATCGCGTGCGCGATCGGGCGATGGACCAGGCCGTCCTCAAGAGCCTGACGCCCAGCCAGCAGGTCGTCAAGATCGTCCGCGACGAGCTGCTCGCGCTCTTCGGCGATGCCAAGGGCGGGCTGGTCGAGACCAACGCGCGCCCGCGCGTGATTCTCATGCTCGGCCTGCAGGGCTCGGGCAAGACGACCACGACGGGCAAGCTGGCGAAGTGGCTGAGCAAGCAGGGCCGGCACCCGCTGGTGGTTTCCACCGACGTGCGCCGGCCGGCGGCCATTCAGCAGCTGGCAGTGGTCGCGGAAAAGGCCGGCGTGCGCGTGCACGATCCGGCGGGTCAGATGGATCCGGTGGCGCGCGCCGCGGGCGCGATCACCGAAGCCCGCGCCGTCGGCAACGATGTCGTCATCGTCGACACCGCGGGCCGGCTGCACATCGACGACGAGCTGATGCAGGAGCTCGCCGCGATCAAGCAGGCGGTGGGGCCGCACGACCTGCTCTACGTCGCCGATGCGATGACCGGGCAGGACGCCATCAAGAGCGCCGGCGAGTTCAACCGGCAGATGGGCGTCACCGGCATCGTCCTCAGCAAGGCTGATGGCGACGCCAGGGGCGGCGCGGCGCTGTCGGTCGTGTCGGTCGTCGGCGTGCCGATTGCGTTTGTCGGCAGCGGCGAGCGGCTGGAAGATCTCGAGCCGTTCCACGCGGATCGGTTCGTGTCCCGCATGCTCGGCATGGGCGACGTGCTGTCGCTCATCGAGAAGGCGGAGGAAGCGGTTGACGCGGGCGAGGCCGAGCGCCTCGAGCAGAAGATCCGGAAGGGCGGCTTCACCCTCGACGACTTCCGCGATCAGCTGAAGACGCTGAAGAAGATGGGGCCGCTCGAGAACATCCTGGGGATGCTTCCCGGGATGGGCAACCTGAAGCAGCTCGCCGAGCACAAGCCCGACGAGCGCCAGTTGCGGCGCGTCGAGGCCATCATCGGCTCGATGACGGCCGAGGAACGACGGTTCGCCGACATCATCGACGGCAGCCGGCGCAAGCGGATCGCGCGGGGCAGCGGCACGGCGGTGGAAGACGTCAATCGCCTGTTGAAGCAGTTCGGCGAGATGCAGCGGATGTTGAAGATGGTGGGCCAGATGACCGGCGAACCCATCGCGGCGCCGCCGAAGAAGAAGAAGAAAAGCCCGTTCAGTTTGATGAGATAGCGAAGAGGACTAAACATGTTGAGTATTCGGATGCGTCGGACGGGGTCGAAGAAGCGCCCTTTTTACCGCGTGGTAGTAACCGAAGCGCGCACGCCGCGTGAAGGCAGCTTCCTCGAGGTGCTCGGGTTCTACAACCCCCGCACCAAGCCCGCGGTCGTGGAAATCGACAAGGCGCGCGTCGAGTACTGGGTGTCGAAAGGCGCCCGGCCGTCTGATTCGGTCCGCACGCTGCTGGCCCGCCACCTGACCCGGGATCGCGGCCTGGTGGTCGAGCCCGTGACGGCGGCGCCCGTGGCGCCGGCCGTTTAAGGTCGCGCCGTGGCGGCCGATCTGAAGGGCCTGGTCGAGTCGGTGGCGAAAGCCCTGGCCGATCAGCCCGATGCCGTGCAGGTGCGCGAGAGCGAGCGCCGGGGCATGACGGTGTACGAGCTGAACGTGGCGCCGGGCGACCTGGGCCGCGTCATCGGTCGTCAGGGCCGCACCGCCGCGGCCTTGCGCACGCTGTTGTCGAGCGCGGCGGAAGCCGACGGCAAGCGCGTGACGCTCGACATCCGGGACTGAGAGTTCACGTGCCGGATGCCGGGGGGCGGGAGTCGCGACGGCCCGCCGATGCCACGGCGAAAGCGGGCAGCGGCGCCGAATGGGACGATCTGATCCTGATTGGCGTGGTGGCCCGGACGCACGGGACGAGCGGACAGGTGATCGTGAATCCGCACACCGACTTCGTGGACGAGCGATTCCAGGTCGGGGCCAGGCTCGAGACACGGCTCGCCGACGGGACGCGTCAGGTGAGCGAGGTGACGTCGTTTCGGATGCACCAGGGGCGGCCGATCATCGGGATCGCCGGCATCGACTCGATGGACGACGCGGAACGCCTGGCCGGAGCGGAGTTCAAGATCGACCCGGCCGAGCAGCATGAGCTGCCGGATGGTCAGTACTACCACCAGCAGCTGATCGGCTGCGAGGTGGTGACCGGCGATGGCAGCCCGGTGGGCCGGGTGGTCGCGGTCACCGGCGAAGGACAGAGCCGCCTGGTGGTGGACGCGCCGCACCGGCGATTCGAGATTCCGCTGGCGGACGAGATTTGCTCGGTGCACGTGCCGGAACGCCGCATCGTGGTGCGGCCGCCGGAAGGGCTGCTGGATTTGTGAAGTTCGACATCGTCACGATCTTCCCGAGGATGATCGACGCGGGTCTCGAGGAAGGCGTGGTCGGCCGGGCGCGGGAACGCGGGCTGCTGGACATTGCGGTTCACAACCTGCGCGATTTCACGACCGATCGTCACCATGTCGTGGACGATGTGCCGTTCGGCGGCGGTCCGGGGATGGTGATGAAACCCGAGCCGCTGTTCGCCGCGATGGACGCCATCGTGGAACGGCGAGGACAACCGGGCGCGGTGCTGCTGCTGACGCCGGCCGGCCGGACGTTCTCGCAGGGGGACGCGAAGCGGTTCGCGGCCCTGGGTCACGTTGCGGTGCTGTGCGGCCGCTACGAGGGGATTGACGAGCGCGTGCGCGAGCGGTGGGCCACCGACGAGGTGTCCATCGGCGATTACGTGCTGTCGGGAGGCGAGCTTCCGGCGCTGGTCATCATCGACGCGGTGGCCCGGCTCGTGCCGGGGGTCGTCGGCGACGAGCAGTCGGTGGAAGGGGATTCGTTCGAACGCGGGTTGCTCGATTACCCGCACTACACGCGCCCCGCGGAATTCGCGGGAATGCGCGTGCCCGAGGTGCTGACCTCGGGACATCACGGCGAGATTCGCCGATGGCGCCGGCAGCAGGCGCTGAAGCGGACCTTCGAGCGGCGGCCCGATCTGCTGGAGATCGGCCGTGCTCGACGACGAGGAACGGGGATGGCTGCGCGAGTGGAAGGCCACACGCGCGCGCACGGAGTAGACGAAGGGAGTCAGTTGTCATGACCGCGATGGAGATGGTGGAGAAGGCGCAGCTCGTCGAGCGGCCGCGGATGCAGCCGGGCGATACGGTGCGCGTGCACGTGCGCGTGAAGGAAGGCGACAAGGAACGCATTCAGGTCTTCGAGGGCGTGGTGATCAACCTGCGCCGCGGCGGCATTCGGGCCACCTTCACGGTGCGCAAGGTGTCGTTTGGCCAGGGCGTGGAGCGCATCTTCCCGGTGCACTCGCCGACCATCCAGAAGGTGGACGTGCTCCGTTCGGCCAAGGTCCGGCGCGCCAAGCTTTACTTCCTGCGCGATCTGAAGGGCAAGGCCGCGCGCATGAAGGAAGTCAAGAAGAAGGTCAACTAGTCTCGTTCCCGGGCGCGCCCCAATCGCGCCCGGGCGGCGGACCTCTTGCGCAAAGTCACCGCGCGACGAAACATCGAGAACGCCCTCCGGCGTTTCGGGTTCGTGCACGTCGCCGGCGTGGACGAGGTAGGACGCGGCTGCCTGGCCGGTCCCGTATCCGCGGGTGCCGTCATCCTGCATCCCGACCGCCATATTGCCGGGCTGGCCGACTCCAAGGCCCTCACCCTCGCCGCCCGCCAGCGCTTGTTCGATGCAATAGCGCGCAATGCCGTGGCGTGGAGCGTCATCTGCGTCGAACCCGACGAAATCGATCGTATTAACATTCATCAGGCCTCGCTGCGTGCCATGCAGCGTGCAGTGATGGCGCTGGCCCCCCTGCCAGATGCCGTCCTCGTGGACGCGTTCCGGATTCCGGACTTGCCCATGGCCCAGAAGGGCATCGTGGGCGGCGATCGGAAGTCCGCCGCCATCGCGGCGGCGTCCATCATGGCCAAGGTCACCCGCGACCGCCTGATGGAATCGCTGCACGCCACTGACCCTCGCTACGGGTTCGACCGACATAAGGGATATGCCACCGCCGACCACCTGGCGGCCGTGGCAAAGTTCGGCTATTCCGTGCAGCATCGACGGTCGTTCAGGCCGCCGACGCTGTTTGATACGATTGCCTGAGGGCTACTGCCGTGCCGCCGTTCGACCGAGAAGGGGCGCTCAAGAGCGCCGAAAAAGCGCTGAAGCTGGGCCGCATCGATGCGGCCATCGCCGATTACGTGAGGATTGTCGAAGCCCAGCCCCGCGACTGGAACAGCGCCAACGCGCTTGGCGACCTCTACGTCAGGGCCGGCCAGATCGAGAAGGGCATCGGATACTACGTCCGCATCGCCGACCATCTGGCCACCGAGGGCTTCTATCCCAAGGCGGCGGCGCTCTACAAAAAGATCATCAAGTTCAAGCCCGGCGAAGAGTCGGCGCTGCTTCAGCTCGGCGACATCGCCGCCCGTCAGGGGCTGCTCGCCGACGCCAAGCAGTATTTCAATCAGCTGGCTGATCGGCGAAAGGCGCGCGGGGATCACAAGGGCGCCGCGGAACTGAGCGTTCGTGTCGGCACGCTCGACCCCGACGATCTCGACGCCCGCCTCATGGCGGCGCGTGCCGCGGCGGGGATGGACGATTCCACCACCGCGCTGCGCGAGTTCCGCGAGGTCGCCCAGCGTCTGTCGGACGCCGGCAGGGACGACGCGCGAATCGACGTCCTGGCGGAAGTGGCGGCGCTCGATCCCAACGATCTCGAAACCTCGGCGACGCTGGCCATCGCGTTCGTCGCTCGTGGCGACCTGGCGAAGGCCCGGCCGTTCCTGTCGCCGCAGACCGCGGGCAACGAGTCGTCACTGTGGCTGGCGCTCGCCGAGTGCGCGCTCGTCGACGGCAAGCTCGACGAAGGCCGCGCCGCAGCGATGAAGGCCATCCGTCTCGAGCCCGCGCGGCGCGAAGCCGCGGTGGTGCTCGGCTGCCGCCTCGCGGAGAGCAATCCGGAGGCTGGCTATCAGGTGATCGACGCGGTGGCGGATGCCGCGGTGGACGCCCAGGACTTCGCGGCAGCGGCAGCGGCGCTGCACGAGTTCGTCACCCGCGTGCGCTTCCACCTCGTCGCGCTGATGCGCCTCGTCGAAATCTGCGTCGACGGGCAGCTCGAAGCGACCATGTCCGAAGCGCAGGCGCAGCTGGCCGATGCCTACCTCGAGGTCGGCCGCGGGCTGGAAGCGCGCATCATCAGCGAAGACCTGGTCGCCCGCGAGCCGTGGAACCGCGCCAACATCGAGCGCTTCCGCAAGTCGCTCGTCATGCTCGGCGAGGCCGATCCGGATGCGACCATCGCGGATCGCCTGAGCGGCGACAGCCCGTTCATGGCCGCGGACTTCCTCGACCTCAACGAGGGCGTGGACTTCTCCAGCCCGATCGACGACCTGGCCGCCGCCGGCGACACCGAGCCTTCCGGCAAGGGCGATCGCAAGAAGCGCGGCAAGTCGTCCGACGGCAATGGCTCGGCGTCGGCCAGCGCCGAGTCGGTGGTCCACGCGGTGGCGACGAGCGAGGCGGCCGAGGCGCCGCGCACGCGCGCGAAAGCAGTTCGCGACGAGTCGGATCGTGCGTCCAATGACGAGGAAGCGGCCGAGCAGTATCGCCTGGCGTTGACCTACCAGGACATGGGAATGATCGACGATGCGGTGAGCGCGCTCGAAGTCGCGGCGCGATCGCCGCGCCAGCGTTTCGACGCCGCGTCGATGCTCGGCCGGTTGCACCTCGAGCAGCAGCAGACCGCCAAGGCGGTCGAGTGGTTCGAACGCGCGGCCGAAGCGCCGGCGCCGACACCCGACGCCGGCCGCGCGCTGCTCTACGATCTCGCCTCGACGCTGGAGTCGGCGGGCGAGAACTCGCGCGCGCTGGCGGTGTTCGTCGAACTCGAGGCGGAATCGCGCGGCTACCGTGACGTGGCGGCCCGCATCGATCAACTGTCGAAGGTTCAGGCACGAGGTTAGTCTCTGTTCCGACGGCTCCTGCTGATTGCCCTGCTGCTCGAAACCGGGCTGCTGCTGGTACTCGTCCCGTGGTCCGCGTTCTGGGAACGGAACTACTTCGGTGATCTGGTGCCGCTCGTGCAGATGGTGATCACCAACAACTACGTGCGCGGCGCCATCTCCGGGCTCGGTCTCGTGAACATCGCGTTCGCGCTGACCGAAGTGGCCGCGGTGGTGGCGGGACGGGCGGGAGAGCGCGCGACGTTCACGGAGCCCGATGCCTGAGGCGCGCTGGCCACGAGTGATGCTGGTGACGGACCGTCGCCGGCTCGTGGCCGACACCGGCGCGCCCGCCGACGACTGGGCGGCGCTGCTGACCGCGCAGATTCGGGGCGCCGTCGAGGGGGGCGCCGACCTGATTCAGGTCCGCGAGCCAGACCTCGATCCCGCCACCCTGCTCCGATTCCTCCTATCCCTCTTCGCCAGCGTGCCCGGGAGCCAGTCCCGGGTGGTCGTCAACAGCCAGTTGGACGTCGCGAGAGCCACCGGCGCCCGGGGTGTTCACCTGCCGGAGCGTGTCCCGATGCCTGGGGATGTTCGCGCGCTGGGTTTGGCCGATAAGCAGTGGGTGACGGGACGATCGGTGCATAGCGCTCGGTCGGTGGCCGACAGTGGTGGGTTCTCCTACCTGCTGGCCGGTACGGTTCTGCCGTCGAGGTCGAAGCCCGACGGTTGGCCGCCACTCGGATGGGAAGGCCTGAAGGGGCTGGTCGCCGCGGCTGGCGACATCCCGATCCTGGCCATTGGGGGTCTGACCGCGGGCCATATCCCAGCTCTCGTCGAGGCCGGCGCCACCGGCATCGCGGGAATCGGGTGCTTTGTGCCGGGTGACCAGGGTGAGTTGACCGAGTTCGTGCACGACCGCGTTCGTGCGATGCGTTTGGCGTTTGACACTCCGGAGGTGGTTTCTTACACTGGGGAGCCTGACCGTTGATCCGTCAGCGGTTCTGGCACTCCCCCCAACAGCCGGATTTCATGTGGCCACGATAGGGCAGCGCCCGCTTCGTGTGTCCGAGCGCCTCAAAGAGGCGCGCGAGACGCGTAACTTGTCCTACCGGCAGATTGCCGACAAGACCAAGTTGTCGGTGCACGTGATTCGCGCCCTCGAAGAGGAGCGCGTGTCAGCCCTGCCGCCCGGTATCTATCGGCGCGCGCTGGTGCGGGCATTCGCCGAAGAAGTCGGACTGGATCCCGAAGCAACCCTGAAGGCATACCTGCTCGAGTCCCCGGACGACCTTCCGGCGCCTGGTCAAGTCGCCCAGGTGGTCGAGCCGGTGGCCGCGCGTGGCGGCTCCTGGCGCCGTCTGCTTGCGATGCTGGGCGCCGTGGTCCCGCTCGTCGTCGGCGTCGCCTACTTCGGCAGCACGACGACGGCGGACCGCGTCGAGCCACGCTCCGATGCGGCGCGCGCCGACTTCTCGCGAGCCGAGCATCCCGAAGTGATGCCAGCGGGCGGTTTCGCCGACGCCCCGGCGCTCGAGGCGCTCCCGATCACCATGTCGATTACCGTCTCCTCTCGCTGCGACCTGCGGCTGGTCGCCGACGGCGAGCTGTTCGCCGCGCGGACGCTCGAGGCGGGGGAGTCGATGCAGGTGACGTTCGGCCACGAGCTGGAACTGACCGGCAGCAATGCCGGCGCCGTGCAGTACAGCATCAACGGACGCGCCGGACGCATGCTCGGCGCGGCGGGCGAGCCGTTGTCGGCGCGGATTGGCCGCGACGACTACCAATTCTTCCTGTCGGGGCGCTGAGTGGAAGTCGGCCTGCGGACGCCATTGCTGGATTTCTTCCGGCGCGGCGAAGTACCACGCGATGTCCGGCTGCTGGCCGCCGAGGGCGCCGTGGCGCCCCGTCCCATCGAGCAGCTCGGCCTGCTGATGCTGCTCTCCACCGATCACGACACCGAAGTGCAGGCCACCGCCGAGCGGACGCTGAGCAAGCTGCCGCCGGCGCAGGTGGCCGGCCTCATCGCGCGCGCCGACACTCCCACCGAACTTCGCGCGTTCTTCGTGGCGCGCGGCATCGATGCCGCGGCGACACCGTCGGTCGACGGCGACGCCCCACTAGTCGATACCGACGCCACCGACTACGGCCCCGAATCGGCCGACTCCCCGGACACGGCGAGCGCGACGGCCAAGCGCCTGGGCGACATGACGCGTTCCCGAGAAGGTGAAGTGCGCGATGAAAGGCACGCGCGAG
Organism: uncultured Acidobacteriota bacterium; assembly: GCA_963723005.1. GTDB lineage: Bacteria > Acidobacteriota > Vicinamibacteria > Vicinamibacterales > UBA2999 > VFZN01. Next base: position 479,830 of record CAVRPA010000005.1, read on the forward strand.
ATGCGCGCGGTGCTGATCCGCGATCCCAACCGGATCGTGGCGTCCGCGGTGCTCAGCTGTCCGAAGGTGACCGAGCAGGAAGTCGAGACCTTTGCGCGGATGGCGAATGTCTCGGACGACATTCTGCGGACGATCGGCGCCACCCGGGCCTGGATGAAGAACTACAACATCATGCTGGGGCTGACCAAGAACCCGAAGACCCCGCTCGCCATGACGCTCACTTTGCTCCACCGCCTGAACGACCGCGACCTGCGCGCGGTGTCGATCGACCGGAACGTGCCGGAGCCGCTGCGGCTCGCGGCCCGGAAGAAGGTCGTGATTTCGCAGAAGTAGTCCGGGCCTTCGCCCGCGCGGGCCGGGCTTTCGCGCCGCTCGCCGCCTTCCACTCCGACCGCATCTGCGACAGCCCGTCCATGTAGACCGCCGCGCGCTCGCGCTCCTCGTCGGTCGGCAGCGACTTCATCAGCTCGATGGCCCGGGTCAGGTCGGCCTGAATGGTGGCCTTGGTGGCGGCGTAGTAGAGGCGCTTGATCTCGGCGACTGGATCCACGGCAAGAGTATACCGGCAGCTCGAGGGGTCAGCGAGCGGCCCGGCGACCTCGCTTGAGCCCCCGCCGGAACGCCTCGAGCGGCTGCGCGTTCAGCACGTCAGCGGCCGTCGCCCAGGCGCGGCGCGCCACCAGCACACCCCAGCGCGGGAACTCGAGCTCCGGGATCGCGTGCGCGTCCGACGAGATCACCAGCTTGACGCCGCGGTCCCGCGCCAGCCGCGCGTGGCTGTCGGAGAGGTCGAGCCGGTGGCCATTCGAATTGATCTCGAGCGCCACGCCATTGGCGGCCGCCGCATCGATCACCTTCTCGATGTGCACGCGTGACGCCGGCCGCCGCAGCAGCAGGCGGTTGGTGGGATGGCCGATGATGTCAACCGAAGGGTGCTCGATCGCGCGCACGAGCCGCGCCGTCATCTCCTCTTCCGTCTGCCCCAGCTGCGAGTGCACGGAGCCGATGACCAGGTCGAGTGCGGAGAGGCAATCCTCCGCGAGATCCATGCTGCCGTCGGCCAGGATGTCGCACTCGATGCCGGCCAGCAGGGTGAGGCCCGGGTATCGCCCGTTCATGCGCGCGAATGCGGGCCGCGTGCGATAGCGCGCGAGTCTCGTCGAGGCCATTCGCCATCGCCAGCGCCTTGCTGTGGTCGGTGATGGCGATGTACTCGAGCCCCCTGGCCGCCGCGGCCTCCGCCATTTCTTCCAGCGTGTTGCGGCCGTCGGTTTCGGTGGTGTGCATGTGCACATCGCCGCGGAGGTCGCTGGCCGTCAGGAGCCGCGGCAGTGAGCCAGCCGCAGCGGCGTCAATCTCACCGCGGTTCTCGCGCAGCTCCGGGGGAACCCACGCCAGGCCCAGCGCCTGATAGATCGACTCCTCGGTTTCCCCGGCGATTCGCGCCTCGTCCTTGGCGTTGAAGAGCCCGTACTCGTTCAGTCGCCAGCCGCGTTCGAGCGCCCGATCGCGCAGGACGATGTTGTGAGCTTTCGAGCCGGTGAAATACTGGAGCGCGGCACCGCGCTCGTTGGGCGCGACGGCTCTCAGATCGGCCTGCAGACCGCCGCGCAGGAGCACGGAGGCCTTGGTCTCGCCTCGGCCGAGCACGCGCTCAACGAGAGGATAGGTGGTGAACAGCGTCAGCACTGAAGAGTCCGCGCCGACGGCGAGGAGGTCCACGTCGCCGCAGGTGTCGGCGCCGCGCCGAAGGCTCCCGACCGGCGCGATGTCGAGGCCTGGATGCTGCGCCAGCATCCACTCGATCACCGCCTGCACCGCACGGGAGGCATCCGGCAGCAGGTGGCGCCCCGAATGTTGCTGCCGCTCGTCGAGCGCCTGCAGGATGAGCAATTCCTTCTTGGCGCCCATGCCCTTGAGGCCGCGGATGCGGCCGGTGCGCGCTGCCGTCTCGAGCTCCGGCAGGCTGGTCACCGCCAGCTCGTGATACAGCCTGCCCGCCGTCTTGGGCCCGACGCCCTGCAGGGCGAGCACGTCGAGCAGCGTGATGGGATAGGTCTGGAGCAGTTCCTGACGCACGGCGCAGTCGCCGGTCGTGGCGAGCTCCAGAATGCGGACGGCGAGATCCTTGCCGATGCCTGCCCACGCCCGCAGGGCTGCGACGTCCATCTCGCCAACGGTCTCGGCGGCGTGGCCAACGACGTCGGCGGCATTCCGGTAGGCGCGCACCTTGAACGGGTTCTCGCCCTTGATCTCCATGAGATCGGCGATCTGGCCGAGCATCCGCGCGACGGCGGTGTTATCCCAGACGGAGGCCATTGGATTCAATTCTGAAGTCGAGGAGTCGTGCGCCACCAGCCGTCAGAGCCCGGCGCACATCGGCCGTGCGGGCTGGGGGCGCCATCGCGACCAGGCAGCCGCCGCCGCCCGCGCCGCACACCTTGACCGCCTGCGCACCGGCGGCCTGCGCGCGCGCAATCAGCGCGTCGATCGCCGGCGTGCTGACGCCGGGTGCGAGCCGCTTGCGATTGTCCCACTCGGTGGCCAGGTGCGTGGCGACCTCGTCCCACTGTCCGGCGACCAGAGCCCGCCGCATCGATACCGCCGTGTCGCGGATCCGTTCGAAGCAGTCGAAGACGTGTTGGTCCCCATCGATATGGCGCTTCGTGATCTCCCAGTTGTTCGTGCCCGAGTTCCTCGGCTCGCCGGTATAGCAGAGCACCAGCCGCTTCTCGAGCTCCTCCGCGTCCACGTCGAGGCCCAGGCGCTTGACTGCGCCAGGTGCCAACTCGACGGCCGCAATGCCGCCATACAGCGCGGGGCGGTAATCCTGGAGCCCGGTTGGCACGTTGATGACCTGCGCCTCGATGTCCTTGGCAATCTCGAGCAGGGTCTCCGGGCCATATGAAGTGCCGGCCCATTCGTTGAGGGCCCCGCAGACCGCGATGTTCAAGGCCGACGAGCCGGCAATACCCGCCCCTGCCGGCGACTCCCCGCGGGTTGTCATCGTCAGGCCCCTGACGCCGAAGTGGTGGGCGAGGCGCCCGAGGAGGGGCAGCGTCGGGTCGGTCCTCAGTTCGTCGCCAGGAGCCAACAGCACCTGACGCGCGGTGTCTTCGGACACCAGGGCGACGCGGTCGTCCGTCCGACGTTCGAGCCGCACGTGCGCCCGCAGGCTGATCGCCGCGTTCAGCGTCTGTGCGCCGGGGTGGAAAAGGTAAAGCGGCCAGATGTCGATGGTGCCGCCGGCGAGATCAATCCGTGTCGGCGCAGACGCCGTGATGTGCACGGCGCAATTATAATTCTCCAGACACATGCCACTGACCACGCGGCGCGACATCGGCCAACTTCTGATCGGCAGCTTCCCAGGCGCCACGATTCCCGTTGAACTGCGCTCGATGGCGCGCGAGTTCGACCTGGGCGGGGTCATCCTGTTCAAACGCAACGTCGAGGGGCCCGATCAGGTGAGCGAGCTTGCCGCCGACGCCGAGGCGCTTGGCCGCAGCACGCCGGGGTGGGTGAGCGTGGACCAGGAGGGCGGACGGGTGGCGCGGCTGACCACGCCGTTCACGACCTGGCCCCCGATGGCGACTCTGGGACGGTCGGGCTCGGAGGAGCTTGCGGAGCGCTTCGCCCGCGCGCTCGCGGCCGAACTCGAGGCAGTTGGCGTCACTCTGGTCTACGCGCCGGTGCTCGACATTCACACCAACCCCAGCAACCCGGTGATCGGCGACCGCGCCCTGGCGGAGACCGCGGCCGAGGTCTCGCGGCTCGGTCGAGTGCTGGTGCGCGCGCTGCAGTCGTCGGGGATTGCGGCTTGCGGCAAGCACTTCCCGGGACACGGCGACACCAGCACCGACTCCCACGTCGAATTACCGCTCGTCGAACATCCCCCCGATCGGCTGCGGGCGGTGGAGTTCGAGCCATTCCGGGCCGCGATCGCGGAACAGGTGGCCTTCATCATGACCGCCCACGTGCTTGTCCCCGCGTTCGATGCCGAGCGGCCGGCAACGCTGACTCCGGCGATCGTGCAGACCCTCCTCCGTCAGGAGCTCGGCTACGACGGCGTCATCCTCAGCGACGATCTCGAGATGAAGGCCGTCAGCGCACGCTATCCCGTGCCCGAGGCCGCCGTGGCCGCGATTCAGGCGGGCTGTGACGGGCTGTTGATCTGCAGCGGCGACGTCGACCTCCAGGGACGGACACTCGAGGCCTTGATCCACGCGGTCGAGAACGGCGCCATCAGCGCGACCCGGCTGGACGATGCGATGCGGCGCCTGGCGCGGACCAAGGAGCGCTTCCTGTCGCGAACCCGACCGTCCCTCCGCGACCGGCAGCGCGTGCTGCGCGGGGTCGTGGGCTGCGAGGAGCATCGGCTGGTGGCCGACGAAATGGCAGCCTTCCTGTGATTCGCCCCCGACGACTGCAACCAGGAGATCGCATCGCGCTCGTCGCTCCGGCCAGCGCTTTCAAGCCGTCAGACCTGGACGCTGGCATGGCGGAGCTGCGCCGGCTGGGGTTCGAGCCGGTGTACGACCCGGCGATTCTCGAGCGTGGCCGCTTCGAAGCCGGCACACCGGCTGTTCGCGCCAAAGTGCTCAACGACGCCTGGCGAGACCCATCGGTGGCGGCATTGCTCGCCGTGCGGGGCGGCTATGGAAGCCAGCAACTGCTGCCGCTGCTCGATCCGGAAGTGATGCGGACCGGGGCGAAGCTCCTGATTGGCTACAGCGACATCACCGCCCTCCTGTGCTGGTCCTTCGCGCACGGCGTCGTCTCGGTGCACGGGCCGATGGTCGAGGGCCGCTTCTCGGTGGGGCCGGCGGCGTACGACGAGGCGTCGTTTCTGGGCGCGGTCTCGTCGCCCGAGCCGATGGGAACGCTCGCGCCCGAAGGGCTCGAGGTGTTGTCGCCCGGAGAGGCCGCGGGGCCGATTGTGGGCGGGACGCTGACGCAACTGACCTCGCTGCTGGGCACGCCATGGGCCTTCGATGTTCCCCGAGGCGGGGTGCTGCTTCTCGAGGACATCGGCGAGCGTCCGTACCGCGTGCACCGGATGCTGACCCAGCTCGCGCAAAGCGGCACGCTTGCGGCCGCAGGCGCCCTGGTCTTCGGCGAGTTTCCCGGCTGCGACGAGCCCGGGAACGGTCTATCCATCAAAGATGTGATCAGAGACTTCGTGCAGGGCTTTCCGGGACCCGTCCTGTTCGGATTCCCGTTTGGACATACGAAGGGGCCGTCGTGGACCCTTCCCATTGGCGTCCGTGCGCGCGTGACCACCGCGCCTCCAGCAATCGTGGTCGAAGAGCCGGCGGTGAGATAAGCGATGCGGATTCACCTGATTGGTGCCTGCGGGACGGCGATGGGCACGCTGGCGGCGCTGCTCAAGCAGCAAGGGCACGATGTGAGCGGCTCTGACGAACACGTCTACCCGCCCATGAGCGACTTTCTGCGCGGCGAAGGCATCACGCTGCTCGAAGGTTATCGCGACGGGCATGTCGCGGGCCCGTTGGACCTGGTGATCGTGGGGAACGCGATCTCGCGCGGCAATCCAGAGCTCGAGGCCGTGCTCGATCAGAAGCGCCGCTATTGCTCGTTGCCGGAGGCGGTGCGCGACTTCTTCCTGTGGGGCACGCGTTCGATCGTCGTAGCCGGCACCCACGGCAAGACCACGACGACGTCGCTGGCAGGTTGGCTGCTCACCCATGGCGGCGTGGATCCGACGGTGCTGGTCGGCGGCATTGCCCGCAACTTCGGCTCTGGCGGCGCCAGCTATCGGGTAGGAAAGGGCAAGGCGTTCGTCATCGAAGGCGACGAATACGACAGCGCCTACTTCGACAAGTCCGCGAAGTTCCTCAAGTACCTGCCGGACATCGCGGTGGTGAACAACATCGAGTTCGATCACGCGGACATCTACGCGGACCTCGACGCCGTTCGCCTGGCGTTCCGCCGGTTCGTGAACCTCGTGCCCCGCTCCGGGCTCACGCTGATCGGCGTGGACAGCCAGGATGCGGCGGCGCTGGTGCCATCGGCGCGAAGCCGCGTTCAGACGTTCGGGCTGTCCGCGGCGGCGGACTGGCAGGCGCACGACATCGCGTTCGAGTCGCGGGAAGCCACGGCGGATGCCGGCGCCACGCAGGTCAGCACATTTCGTGTGACTCACGCCGGTGACGACCTTGGACTGTTCACGCTGCCGATGGTCGGCGAACACAACGTGCGCAACGCCCTCGCAGCGCTGGCGATTGGCGTCGAGATGGGCGTGCCCGTGGACCGGCTGCGCGAGGGGCTGGCGGCGTTTCTCGGGGTCAAGCGCCGGCTCGAACTGGTCGGCGAGCGTGCCGGCGTGGCGGTCTTCGACGACTTCGCCCATCATCCCACCGCAGTCGCAGAAACCCTTCGCGCCGTTCGGGCATCGTCGCCAGACCGGCGGTTGTGGGCCATCTTCGAACCGCGATCGGCGTCATCATGCCGGCGTGTGTTTCAGGCCGATTTCGCGAAGGCGTTCGGCTCGGCAGACGAGGTGGTTCTGGCGACGGTGTTCCGCTCCTCGCTGCCGGAGGCCGAGCGGCTTTCGGAGTCACAGCTCGTGTCCGACCTGCGGCAGGCGGGTGTGGCCGCTCGCCATCTGCCCGACGTCGACACCATCGTGCGGGAGGTGGCAGCCGAGGCGCGCGCCGGCGACTTGATCGTGGTGATGTCGAATGGCGGCTTCGGCGGCATCCACGGAAAGCTTCTGCAGGCGCTCGCATGAAGGTCCGGCTCGCAGGCGACGCCATGGTGATCGTGGAGTTCGAGCAGGTGATCGATCCCGTGGTCAACCAGCGAGCGATCGACCTGAGCAGCCGCCTGCGTGCGCGAGCCTTGCCTGGTGTGCGCGATGTGGTGCCTGGGTACTGTTCCGTCGGCGTGCATTTCGATCCGCTGCGGACGGATCTCCCGAGGCTCGAAGCCGCGATCGAGCGATGATGCCCGCGTGGCTGAGGCGGTAACCGAGACCGCGCTCACTCACGTTCATGAGATTCCCGTCTCGTACGGAGGCTCGAACGGTCCCGATCTCGATGCTGTCGCGGAGGCCTGCCAGTGCAGCGCGGCGGAGGTCGTCGACCGACACGCGGCCACCGTCTACCGGGTCTACATGCTCGGGTTCGTGCCAGGGTTTGCCTATCTCGGACGCGTCGATCCCCGTATCACGGTCCCGCGCCACCGGGTCCCACGAGAGCGGGTGCCGGCAGGATCCGTGGGGATTGCGGGGGAGCAGACCGGCGTCTATCCCGTCGAATCGCCAGGCGGATGGCAGCTCATCGGCCGCACGGCGACCCTGATGTTCGATCCCGATCGTCATCCGGCCAGCCTGCTCGCGGCAGGCGAGGGCGTGCGGTTCGTGCCCCAATGACGTCGGCCGGCGTGCTGCGCGTCGTCAAGCCCGGCCTGCTCAGCACGGTGCAGGATCTCGGGCGATGGGGACATCAGGCCTCGGGTGTGCCCGTGGCGGGCCCCATGGATATGTGTTCGCATCGGTTGGCCAACTACCTGGCAGGCAATGCCCCTGATGCGGCGACGATCGAAATTACCCTGATCGGTCCAGAGCTGATCGTCGACGCCGACACCGTCCTGTCGGTGTGCGGGGCCGACTTCGACCTCACCTGCGACGGCGACATGGTCGCCGCCGGTGTGTCGTTCCCTGTCAGGCGCGGACAGACGGTGCGCTTTGGACGCCGGCGCGGCGGCGCGCGAGCGTATCTGGGCGTGGCGGGCGGCGGTGTGCTCCTGCCGCCGGTGCTCGGCAGTCGCGCGACCCACCTGGTGAGCCACATGGGCGGGCTGGACGGACGCGCGCTGATCGCTGGCGACGTGCTGCCCGTCGCCGCGCAGGCGTCGAGCGTCCCGGCGCGGGCGCGTGGCCTCACGCTGCCGTCCGCCGGACGAGCGAGGGTTCGCGTCGCGCCGGGTCCCCAGGCCGACTGGTTCGGGGACGAAGCGTGGCGGGCCCTGACCAGCGTCAGCTTCCGTGTGTCGCCGCGATCGAACCGGATGGGATATCGTCTCGAAGGACCACCCTTGACGCGCACCAAGAGCGGAGAAGCCATCTCGGAACCGGTGTGCATGGGGGCGATTCAAGTGCCATCCGCGGGCGAGCCGATTCTCCTGATGGCCGATCGGCAAACCGCCGGCGGCTATCCGAAGATCGGCCAGGTGATTTCAGCGGACCTCTGCCTGGCGGCGCAGCTGGCGCCCGGCGACTTCATCGAGTTCGCCCGCTGCACCGAACGCGAAGCCGTGGCGGCGCTGATTGCGCGCGAGCGTGAACTGATGGCGCAGATGGTACCCGGGCGCGAGGGGAGAGGCACGGCGTGAGCGCGGACCCTGGCCTGGTGGCCGCCCTGGCGGCGCGATTCGGCGGCGAGCGGGTGAGGGCCGATGTGGCGCTGGCGCCGTTCACGACATTCCGCGTCGGCGGTCCCGCCGACGTCCTGCTCGAAACACGCACCGCGCAGGAACTGATCGACGCCGTGCGAATCGCCCGCGCGCGGCAGGCGCCAGTGCGTGTGATTGGTGGCGGCTCGAACGTCCTGATCAGCGACGAAGGTGTGCGCGGTCTGCTGATTCGCCCTCGCGGCGGCGAGGTGAACCTGGTGGGCGCCGACCTGGTTCGCGTCGATGCGGCGGTCACCATCAACGGCCTGGTGCGGTGGACGATCAACCGCGGACTGGCCGGGCTCGAAGCCTGGGCCGGCACTCCGGGCACGGTGGGAGGGGCGATCTACGGCAACGCCCACTGGAAGAAGGTGAACATCGGCGACCTGGTGGAGAGCGTCCGTCTGGTCAAGCCCGACGGCGCGCTGTTGCAGGTGCCTGCCGACCGCATGGAGTTCGCCTATGACGACAGCCGGCTGAAGCGGACCGGTGAGGTCGTGGTCTGGGCGGCGTTTCGGGTGCAGGCTGGGGCCGACCCCGAGCAACTCCGCGCCACGGCCCGGGCGTCGCTGGCGTTCCGCAAGAACACGCAACCGCTGGAGTCACCGAGCGCCGGCTGCATCTTCATGAACCCCGACCCTTCGCGCGACAAGGTCCCGGAGGGTATTCCTCCGTCAGCCGGGGCGCTGGTTGACCGCGCCGGGCTGAAGGGCGCCGTCGAAGGAGGCGCGCAGGTCTCGGGGACCCACGCCAACTTCATCATCAACACCGGCAGCGCCAGCGCGGCCGATATCGCGCGTCTCGTCGATCGCTGCACGGCTGCGGTAGCGTCGCAGTTCGGTGTCACACTGCGGGAAGAGATTGTTCGTCTAGGCTTTTGATTCCTGATCTCCCGATCCCTGATCCCCGATCCCTGATCCCTGGTCCCTCCCATGTCCACACTCGTCATTCACGGCGGCCGTCGGCTCAGCGGACGCGTCGACATCGAAGGCAACAAGAACGCGGCGCTGCCGTTGATGGCAGCCTGCCTGCTGACGGATCAACCGTGCGTGCTGACCAACGTGCCTCGAATCGCCGACGTCGAGGTCATGGCGCGGCTGCTGCTCGATCTCGGCGCCGAGGTCCAGGGCATCGGCAGCACCACGCTGCGCATCCAGTGCCGCGATGTCCTGAAGCACGAGCCCGACAGCGCCCTGGTCGGACGGCTGCGCGGGTCGGTTCTGTTGCTGGGGCCGCTCCTGGCCCGGCGCGGTAAGGCGCACGTCGCGCCGCCCGGGGGCGACTTCCCGGCGCGGCGGAGCATCCGCACCCACATCGAGGCGCTCTCCGCGATGGGCGCCCAGGTCGTCGAGGGCACGGGCCATCGTCTGGAGGTGCCAGATGGGCTCCGTCCTGCCTCGATCTACCTCGACGAAGCGTCGGTCACGGGCACCGAGACGGCGCTGCTGGCGGCGGCCGCCGCGCCCGGCGTGTCCGAGATCCGTCACGCCGCCTGCGAGCCGCACGTCGTGGAGCTCTGCGAGTTCCTGCGCGGCATGGGCGTCGGCATCACCGGCCAGGGCTCGCACACGATTCGCGTGGAAGGCGGAATGCGCCTCAGCGGCGCGCAGAAGCGTCTCGACGGCGACTACATCGAGGCTGGCAGCTGGGCGGTGGTCGGCGCCATCACCGGCGGGGAAGTCGAGATTGGCGGCACGCGGCCGGTGGACATGGAAGTCGTGGCCAGCGTGTTGCGCAAGATGCACGTCGATTGCTCGCAGAACGACGATGTGTTCAGCGTGCGCCCCAGCAAGCTGGTCGGCGCCGGACGCATCACGACCGGATTGTGGCCGGGTTTCCCAAGCGACCTCGTCAGCCTGGTGACCGTGCTGGCCACGCGCGCGGACGGCGCCACGCTGGTGCACGACTGGCTCTACGAACTTCGGCTGTTCGCGCTGGAGCAGATGAGCGGCATGGGCGCTGACCTGTTCCTCTGCGATCCCCATCGCATCATCGTCACCGGGCCGTGCCGCCTGCGGGGCAAGCCGCTGGACAGCCGGGATATCCGCTCGGGAATGGCGTTGATTGCGGCGGCGCTGGCCGCGGATGGACAGAGCCGGGTCGAGCCGCTCGAGACCGTCGAACGCGGCTACAGCCGGCTCGTGGAGCGGTTGCAGGCGCTCGGCGCCGACGTCAGCAAAGCTGATGAAGGTTACGCGCCGGGCGGACGCGGCGGCGGTGGAGGAGGCTTCACCGGCGTTGCGGTGCCAGGTGCGGGCACTGTCGGGGCCAGCACGGGTCCGGGCGGCGGCGCCGGATCGGTGCCGCCCGGCGGCGGCGGAGGCTGCGCCGCGGGCGGCCGCTGCGGCTGCGGCACGGGAATCGGCAGCGGCGGCAGATCCACGCCACCGGTTGCGCCGTCGCGGCCGACACGGAACGCCGCCAGATCCGTCTCGGTCAATTCCAGCACGCGAACGATGCGGGGCGTCAGCGTCAGGATGATGTCGGTTTGCTGCGTCTCCTTATGGTTGTAGGCAAACAGCCGTCCGATGAGGGGGATGTCGCTCAAGCCGGGAATGCCGGCGAGCGATTCCCGCTCGTCATCGCGAATCAGCCCGGCGAGCATGTTCGTCTCGCCGTCCTTCAAGCGAATCGTCGTGTTGATCGAGCGGTTGCCGAACGTCGGCAGCCCGCCGAAGCCGGTCCCTGAAATGCTGCTCAACTCGATCTTCACCGCCAGCGACACCGCGTCGTCGTGGTGCGTGCGCGGGGTGATGTCGATGTTGACGCCGATGTTCTCGTAGTTGAACGAGGTGATCGGCTGCGTCTGCACGCCGCCCTGGGCAATCGGCGCGAAGGTGGTCACCGGCACCGGCACGCGCTCGCCGAAGCGGGCTTGCGCCGCCACGCCTTCGGTGGTGCGCAACTGCGGATTGGCGAGCACGCGTGTGGCACCGTCGGTCTTCAATAGCCGATAGTAGAGCGCCGGCAGGTTGGTCAGGTAGACGTCTGCGCTCGTCAGCGACTGGAGGTCGCGCAGCGTGAATCCGTCAGCATTGATGTCCACCTGGCCGTTGATGCCAGTCGGCGGGTTCCCGGGCGAGGCGATCTGCAGGCCGTATTCCTGCAGGTGGGCGCGAGCGACTTCCAGCAACTCGACGTCGATGACGACTTCCGGTCGCGCCTTGTCGATGGCGGTGATGATGCGGCCCGCCGCCGTCACCCGCTCGGGTGTGTCCTTGATGGTGATGGCGTTGGTGGCGGTCATCGCCGCCAGACGCCTGGCGTCGACGACGATCCGGAGGATGTCGATGGTCTCCTTCAGATCGGCGTTGCTCAAATAGAACGTGCGAACGACTTCTTCTTCGTACTCGCGCCGCTTGGCCTGCGTGTCCGGAATGATGGTGACCGTCTGCGGCGTCGTCACCTTCCAGAAACTGCGCGTCGCGCTGGCCACCGAGGTCAGCGCCTGACTGAGTGGGGCATTCCGGAGATCGATGGAGATGACCTGATCGCGAAACGTGGGATCGAAGGCGACGCTGATGTTCGCGAACTTGCCGATGGCGGAGAAGATGTCGCGGGCGCTGGCTTCGCGAAAGACCAGGGACTCTGGAAGGCTGACCCCTTCGGGCAGGTCGGCGCCAGGCAGCGGAGCCACCATGCTCCGGTCGATGATCGTCTCGAGCCGCGTCTTGCCGTCTTCCCGAATGGCGACCTTGGTCCGCAGCTGACCACGGACAACCCGCAGCTCGGTCTGGATCTCGCTGCTGGCCGGCGTGAGCTCCGAGGCAATCTGGAATTCGACCAACGCCTCCTCGAGCTTCCCGGTGGCTGCCAGACGTCGGCCGCGCGCGAAGTGGTCCTGCGAGGCGCGAACCTTGGCCCGCTCGAGGCCGAGCCTGGCGTCCTTATGGTCAGGGTTCTCCCGCAGGATCCTGGTGTACTCCGCGACGGCGCTGTCGTAGTCCTGCCGGGCCTCCGCGTTGCGGGCGGTGGTCATCGAGCCCGTGGTCGCGCAGGCCGACAGCGCGAGCGTAAGGGCCATGACGATGGTGGCCAGCTGGAGCGGGCGGCGGCTATTGTGGGCGGGTGCCATTGTTTACGACATCGACGCCGCGAGGTATGCGGAACCGAAACGTGTTATCGGCCAGATTGCGGTTTTCCTTCAGGTTAGCAAAGGAAAAGGCCGAGCGTCCGCCCTGCCGGTCCACGGCCACGAGGTGGAGAATCTGCAGCGACGCGGGGGCTACACCGATGCCGAACCACTCGTACTCGGGGTCGGTCTTTTTCGGTGTGAGCTTCAACGTGACCAGTCCCTGCGCAGCCCCGGGCAGCGGCGTGAACGAGGCGGTGAAGTCGCGGGCCATGTCGGCACGACCGGCAAGGAACAAGGCCGGGGTTGTCGCCTCACCGGGGCCCGGAGCCGGACTGACAATCACCTGCTTGTCGGCGACCAGGTAGGTATAGATCTTCGCGCCGTCCGACACGAATTCCTTCCGCTCGGGCTTGGTGTAGACGAAACGGAAAAGGCCCGGCTGCTTGATCGCCAGCGTGCCGCTCTCGGTCGTCCGCGTTCGCAGCACGCCGCCTTCGTACGTCTGGACGAAGTCACCCTCGAAGTCCTTGATGCCGGCGTAGTGGGCCTGGACGCGAGCCGCCAGCGCAGCAGGATCGTTGGCCTGCGCACCAGGCAACGCAGGGAACAACAGAGCGGCGAGGACGGCCATGTGGAGGGGACGCACGGTCGTTCCACCATAGCAGGTTAGCGACAGCCGGGACAGTCGCCGCACACGCGTGCCGCAGCCTTCGTGCGGTCGGGGTGGAAGTAGTTGAGTTTGGGATTGTTGCAGCGAAACGTGAGTTGGTGGACCGTGGGAGGATCGAACTCCCGACCTCCTGATTGCGAACCAGGCGCTCTCCCAGCTGAGCTAACGGCCCACAGCTACAACCTACACATACTACACCAGATAGGCCTCGCTGCGAAGCCTCCGGCCGCGCTGGAGGGGGCTAGTCGGGACGCGGAATATTCCGGTCGTCGCTCACGAAATACATCGGGCGTTCCTTGGCTTCGCGCGCGGCCCGGCCGAGGTAGGCGCCGACGATGCCGAGATTGAGCAGGACCAGTCCGCCGATGCCGGCAATGGCGGCGACGGCCACTGCCATCTCGGAGCTCGCGCGCCCGGAGAACGACCGTCCCATCAGCACCGCGCCCCACAGAATCGCGCCGGCGAGCAGCAGCCCGCCAAAGGCACCCGACACGAGCAACGGGATGTCCGAGTAGCCGATGATCACCGACGCTGCCATCCGCGCCGAGCGACCCAGCGTGTAGGTGCTCTTGCCGTGGCGGCGCGCCCGATGCGTGACATCGACATAGGCGGTGCGAAGCCCCATCAGCGCCATGATCGCGTTGACGTTGCGCATCCGCTCGCGGTGCTGCCGGAAGTACTCGACCGCGCGGCGCGTCAGCATCCGGAAGTTGCCGACGCGATAGTCGTAGTCGATGTGGAACAGCAGCGAGATCAACGCATAGAAGACCCGCGCGAGCGTGCGCTTCAGCCACGCGTCGCGCCGCTTCAGCCGCCGCACCAGCACGAGGTCCGCGCCCTGGCTGGCGGCCGCCAGCATCGCGGCAATCGCCGCCGGATCGTCCTGCAGGTCGCACGCCATGATGACGACATGGTCAGCATCGACGCGATCGAGCCCTGCGGTGATCGCCACGTGCTCCCCGAAGTTCCGAATCAGGCGGATCGCGCGGAACCGCGTGTCTCCGGCGGTCAGCCGCGCGACCTCCGCCCAACTGCCATCCGTGCTGCCATCGTCCACGAACCAGACGACGAAGTCCGTCGAGATCGCCGTCAGCGCGGGCGTCAGTTCGGCGACCAGGGCGCCGAGCGTGGCCTCGGCCTGATAGACCGGTATGACGACCCCGATGCGAGCCATCAGGCGACGCGCCAGAAACGCATCTCGAGGGAGACCCTGGTGCGATCGGTCTGCTGATTGAAGGCGCCGCCGTGAATCAGGTAGGGCGAGAATACCAGCACCTCGTTGGCACCGGGATCGGGGCGCTCGAGGGTGAGCGGGTGCGCAGCGCCGACGACCGAGGGCACCGTGTAGACCATCCCGTTCACGCGCGCGCCTTCGAGGGTGCGCTCGATCTCCGACTCGGGCCAGCGGTGCGAGCCGCGCACGAGCGGCAGCGACGACTGGGGCGAGCTTCCCGCCAGCGGCACATAGATGTTGATCGCGTTGCGCAGCCGGTCGAGCCACACGTCGCGGTGCGGCGGGTTGTTGTCGCGGCTGCGGGGCCTGACGACACGGAAGCAGAAGTGCTCCGGGAACTCGCGGTGCGGCGGCGTGGTGGACACGCGCTGGCCCAGAATCTCGCTCACCCTCGAACTGACGGCCGCCACAGGTACCGGCAGGTCGTTCAGCCCGTAACACCACGGCCCCTGGGCCGACACGGCGGCGTGGGCCTCGTCGGTGGTCACCACCTCGTGGTACCGCTCGAGCGCGAAGGGCTCCGGCACCGACAGCCCGGCACTGGTCATGCGGCGGGCACAGGATCGCCGCCACGCCGGCCACCAGCCGCTCGTAGTCCGCGGGCATGAGGAACGGTGCCACGGTAAAGCCATCGGCTTCCCACGGGCGGCCCGCGATCAGATTGTCGTCACGGTCCAGGAGCACCGAGGCGTCGCCCCAGCCCGTCTCGCCTTCGACGTTGAACGTGACCTGCTCGCCGTCGTAGTCGAGCGTCAGCATGCGTGTGGGCATTGGCGGTCGATTCTATCAAACGGGGATATGATCGTCCCCGGTGACCGTGCGACCTCTGCGCGCCGATGACGATCGCCTGATCGACCGGCTGATCCACCTTTACCAGTTCAAACCGTACCGGGACTATCGCGTCTGGTCGCAGGTCCATCCAGGGCAAGATTCTGAAAGCCGAGGTCGACCGCGCGCTGGCGGCGGCCGATCGCGTGGCGATCGTGGCGGGCGAGGGCGAGGCGGCTGTTCTCGGCATCTGCCGCCCGCTGGCCTGGGACACCGGCTTCTTCGGCGTGCCGATGGGCCGTCTCGATGTGCTCCTGCGAGGCCCCGACTGCGGCCATGGCACGGTGAGCGCCGCGGTCGCTACCGCTTCTGGAACAGGCCCGTGCGCAGGGTATCAGGCATCTCACCGCGAAGGTGGACATCGCCGACATGCAAGGCGTGGCGGTCCTCGAGAACGCCGGCTTCCGCTTGATGGACAGCCTGGTCACTTACTACACCCACCCGCGTCGCCAGCCGCCCACGCCGGTCCGCGAAGTCGGTCGCGTGCGACCGATGACCGCCGCGGACACCGACGTCGATACTCGCCATCACCCGCGAGGCCTATCGGGGATTCAGCGGCCGCTTCCATCTCGATCCGCATTTGCCCGCCGCGCGCAGCGACGAGTTCTACATGGAATGGGCGCGTCAGTGCTGCGCGGGCCGGATGGCCGAGCGCGTGGTGGTGGCCGACGATGGAGCGGGTGGCATTCACGGGTGGGCCAGCACCAGGCGCGTGGAGCCGGCGTCCACGGTGAGCGGCGTCACGCTGTGGGCGGGGAGTCTGGGTGCGTGCCGGCGCGATCGTCCCGGCGCCTATGCAGGGCTGATTCGATCGCTGGCGATGGAGAACTTCGCGGCGGGCGAGGTCACCGAAACCCAGACGCAGAACCACAACATCGCGACCGTGCGAATCTACGACGCGGTCGGCGCTCGCTACGTCCGCGGCGACTACACGTTTCACGCGTGGTTGGGGTGACGAGTCAGGAAGCCGCGACGTTGATGCCGGCGCGGCTGGCCGCTCAGCGGCCTGACGGGCGCGGCGGCGTCAGGCTGTAGACGATGGAGGCGAAGAGCATCTCGTCGCCGGTCATCGTGCCCCACTTGACCACGGCATCGGGATCGGGATTGCTCTTGTTGTTCGCGGAGTTGTCGAACACGCCGACCGCGTGCAGGCGGCTTCCGGCACGCACCGGGATGGGTTCAGCCATCCGGTACACCAGCTGCCAGTTGAAGTCGAACTTCGGCACCGAGAGCAGGGGCTGCACCTTGCCGTCAGGATCGATCAACTCGAAGCGCCAACTCTTCGCGCGCAGATGCGCGTGGGGGCCGATGCTCCAGATGGTCGCGTCTTTCTTGAACTCGAGGTATTCCTCGAC
Source organism: uncultured Acidobacteriota bacterium (assembly GCA_963723005.1). Lineage (GTDB taxonomy): Bacteria > Acidobacteriota > Vicinamibacteria > Vicinamibacterales > UBA2999 > VFZN01. The sequence continues at coordinate 496,407 of CAVRPA010000005.1, forward strand.
CGCGTGATCCGAGGCACGCGGCGGAATCGTGAAGCCCTGCTTCGAGAACGGCACCATCTTCAACTGCACCGTCGGCGGTTCCTTGGCAAACACCAGGCCCACGCCGATCTGATCCGTCGAGGCCTCGCCGTACGGCGTGTAGTGCACCTGCAGCGTGATGATCGAGCCCGCGCGGAGCAGCTTGGCCGTGCCACGTGGATACATCTCCGGGTTCGTGCCCACTGCCGACGCCGCCAGGATCGGACCCATGCGAGCGTCATGCATCTCGATATCGCCGCAGAAGTCTTCGTTGCAGCTCGTGCCGTCGCCGCGGCCGGCTGGCGGCGGCGTGGCGAGCCCGGGCGACTTCACGAACGCCAGCGCGTGGTGAACCGCCTTGCGATTGGTCGGCCGGATCTCCACCGCCTGGATCCAGCGGTCCTCGGTCAGGCCGGTCGGGATCTCGATGTACTGATAGTCCACCAGGCCGGTGGCGGGAACGGGAAATGGCTTGGGGATCGCAAGCACGAGATCGGGTGTGCCGATCTGCCAGCCGTCAGTGAACGACGGCGGCTCGGGTGCCGGCGTCGTGCCTTTCGCGGCGCCGGTTTCCACCCAGCGGCTGATGGTGGCGATCTCGCTCGCGCTGAGGCTGGGATCGTTGGCCCATGTGCCGATGCCCGGATCCGCGCTCCAGGGCGGCATCGTGCGCGCCGTGACCTGCCGCTGGATCGAGCGCGCCCAGGGCCGGGCACTCTCGTGCGTCAGCAGCGACATCGGCGCCATCTGACCAGGGCGATGGCAGGCGACGCAGTGCTTGTTGAAGATCGGCGCTACGTCGCGGTTGAAGGTGACTTCGTCCGCCGCCGGCGCCACGGGGGCGGGCTGCTGCGCAAGCGTCGCGGCCGCGAACGCCAGCCAGACCAGGAGCGCGGAGGTCAGCCTCATCTGCGATCCCAGTCTACTCCTCACCATGTGGCCCGCACCTCAGGGAATGTCCACCTGGATCTCGTTCGAGTATCCACTGGTGCCGCAGTTGTTCTGGCCCTGAACGCGCACGAAATAGCGGCCTGGACCGGCCGCCGCCACGAACGACGTCGCGTTGGTGCCGGTGTTCTGCACCAGCAGGTTCGCGACGCCTGGAGCGTTGCCCGCCGAGATGATGAACCGTGACGGCAGGTTCCCGGACGAAGGATTCAGCCAGCGCAGGGTCACGACATTGCCGGCCCTGGTGTACGACAGCGCCTCTGGCGGGTTCGGTAACGCGGTGCAGGCGCGGACACTGACCAGCAGTTCGGCGCTCTGCGGGCCGATGGCGCACGTGTTTCGCCCGGCGATGCGCACGTAATAGTCGCCCACGCCCGCGGTGCCGACAAAGGCGGGTGTCGGTCCGAGCGAGGTGACGAGCGCGTTCGACTGCCCCGGGCCGTAACCGGCGTACAACCAGTAACCCTGTGTCACCCCGCCGGCTGGTGGCGTCCACGTGAGCGTGACGAGGTTGTCAGCCGTGGAATACGCGAGATTGGTCGGCACCGTCGGCGCCGAACACGGGCCCACCGAGACGACCGTGTCAGGAGAGGGACCACTGGTTCCCAGGGCATTTCGCGCGCGAACACGCACGTAGTACACACCGGCCGGGACCGCGCCGACGACCGTCGAACGTGTTCGGGCTGTTCAGGACGATGGTGGTGATGTTCGCGAGCCCGGGGCCGGAGCCGGCTTCGAGGATGTAGCTCTGCGCCGGCCCGCCGCCGGTGGCGGGCGTCCACGACAAGGTCACGGTATCGAGCGACACGCTGTTCGTGATTGCGGTCGGCGCCTGCGGCGGATTGCCGCCGCTGGCGGTGGAGGGATAGATCGCGCGCAGTCCGTTGATGTCGTCCGAAGCCAGGCTCGAGGCAGACGCGCATCCGGCGCGCAGCGTCGGATACATGACGGCGGCGCCGTCGGTCGAGTGGCCCAGGCCGACTGCGTGCCCGAGCACGTGGGTCACGGCGTCCTGCAGGCACGCGGCCGCGGTGAGGTGCGGGCCGACGTTGTTCAGGATGGCGATGCCCTGGAGAAACTCGTTGAAGACCACGCCGTTGATCGTCTTCTGCAGACCGGGTGTGAAGTAGCCGCCGCCGACACCGAAGGTGGTGGCGTCGCCGTCGCTGACCTCACCACAGGGATCGTTCCAGTAAAGGCCGATGCGGCCGTTGCCGGTGAATCCTTGCGACGGGCAGGTCGCGCCGCCGCCGGCGCCACGATCGAGTTGCAGCCGCGACCCAACCGCATTCCACGCGCCGATCGCCGCGTTCAGCTGCGAGTCGCCGCCGCCCGGCAACCCACCGGGAATGTTCTGGTAGTCCACCGGGATGTGAAACCCATCGTCGGCCTGGTGCCAGCGGGCTGGACCACCTTCACTCGTCGGGATGAACGTGAAGCTGGCCGCGGCCGACTGCAGTTCCGGAGGCGAGACGCGGAAGGTATCGAACTGCGCGCGCGAATCGCTGACAGCGGAGCGCAGCGAGTCGTCGAGATCGACGCGGAGGGTGCCGGACACTGCCGATCGGCCGCCGGTCTGCAGGTCGGGAAGGATGTCCCACTTTCCACGGGAGAGGCCAACCGTGTAGAGCGTGCCGTCGCGCGGCCGCGCGGCGAGGAAGAGCAGCACGTCTTCGTCGACACGGAACGCGGCCTGGTCGGCGATGTACAGGCCGAGCGTCGGCAGCGTGCCGCCGAGCTGCTTCACCACGACGGTCGAATCGGAGAGCTGTCCCTTCAGGACCTCGTCAACCGCGACCGTGGCGTAGGTGTAGATGCTGCCCGCATCCGGCTGGACCGTCACCGACGCGACGCGTCCGGTGACGACGACAGCGGAAGAGTCGGCTATGGAACCAATCTCAGGGAATTGCGCCTGCGCTTCGGGGCGTCCGGCGAGGGCGAGCAGAATCAGCGGGAGCAGTAGGCGGCGCGGCATCTCTTGTGTGGGCCCTTGGTTCAGCGGGCAATCCCTTATTCTAACAAAACGAGGCCGGCCCATCCGGACCGGCCTCGTTGTCGAGCTACGGAACCACCTCAGTGGGTGGCCCGATAATTCACGCTATTGCTGCGGCTCGTCGGAGACGATCGGGTAGCCGGCCGCCAGATAAGGCTGGAGCGTCCAGATGCCGATCGTGCCGGCCGCGCGGGTGTTCTGCGGTCTGGTCAATCCACGCCGGATTCGGCCTGGGGCCGCAGTGGCCGCCGATGATGTCGATGATGTACACGTTCTTCGTGCCCTCGTCCGACTCGTCGCTGAAGTTGTAGTTGACGATGTCCTGCGACAGGTCGCCGACGCCGCCGCGCTTCCAATTCAAGCCATAGCGGTTGTCGACGGCACGCAGCCGTCGAACCGCCTCGAACATGAACCGGTTGTTGCCGCCGTGCTCCCGGCACGACTGCTGGAGCAGGTCAGGGCGTTCGCGAGCGAGCTGCGCCACGACGGCTCCATCCTGCGAGCGGAAGGGCAGTCGCTGCCCGGGCGCCGGGTTCGGCGACGCGCGGTCCCGGTGGCGGGGCGCCGTCGATGGTCAACGCGACCTCGGGTCCCACGTCTGCGCGCCGCACGAGAACGCCGTCACCAGCCGGCCGTAGAACACGCCAAGCGGGGCGCCAGTGACGGCGTAGCCCGGCGGCGGCCGGCCCAAAGGGCAAGCGACACTTCCGTCGGGCCACCGGGCGTTCGGCTGAAATCCAGTCGATACCCGGCGGCGCCGGGAACACCCTGCCAGCCAAACTGGACGTAGCGGCCGAACACGCTGCTGGTGAAGCTGCGCGCCGGTGGCGCCGAGCAGCCGCCGCCCGCGGGCATCTGGAGGAGGACTTCGTTCGAGGCCGGGCTCAGTCCGCCCGCGTTCGCCGCCGCGATCCGAAGGTAGTAGTTGCCCGCGCCGACGTTCGGCACCGACAACTGCGTGCCCAGCCCAACGGGGAACGTGCCGATGTCGGACGCGCCCGGAGCCGAACCGGCGAACAGCACAAGGCTGGTCGCCCCCGGCACCGCCACTCCAGGTGATCAGAGCGGACGTGCCGTTGACGTACGCCGCGAGGTCGGTCGGCGCCGCGGGAGGCACGGACATCGCGGTGACGACAACCGGCACTTCGTTCGAAGCGGGGCTCTCACCCGTGGCATCGCTCGCGAACACGCGCACGTAGTAGGTGCCGACGAAGGGGGCCTTCACCCCGATCTGGGACACGTTGCCAACGCTCTGCGAGAGCGCTGTCTGGCCCGGTGCTACCCCGACGGCGAGCCGGTATGACGTGGCACCCGGCACCGGCGTCCACGAGAGTGTGACGTCGGGACCCAGCACCACGGCAGGATTCTGTACGGGAGCAGCGGGAGCGGCACCAAGCCGCACGTTACCCGCGAACAAAGCCGCGACGAACAGCAGCGCAATGCCGCCGGCGCGAGTGGGGAATACTCTGACCTTCTTCATCAGCCGTCCTTTCACAATGGGCCTTTCGCCCGGTTCGCAGTCAGTCAATCGAGTCGTCGCGGTGATCAGGGCCGGCCGCCCGCCGCGAGATAAGGCCGCAGCGTCCAGCGGCCGATAGTGCCGGCCCGACGCGTCGCCTCGGTGTTGTCAATCCAGGCGGCGTCAGGATTTCCGCCGCAGTGCCCGCCGATGACGTCGATGATGTAGACGTTGGTGGTCCCCTCGTCGGGGCCCGCGGCGAAGTTGTAGGCGACGATGTCCTGGGACATGTCGCCGACGTTGCCGCGTTTCCAGTTCAAGCCCCAGCGCGTGTCGTATCGCCGCAGCGCCTCCACCACGCGATACAGCCACACGTTGTTGCCGCCAGACTCGTGGCACGAGTTGCGCAGGTCGCCCGGATAGGCTCGTGCCACGGCTTCGACGACGGCCGTCATGTTGGGCAGCGGCAGCCGTTGCCCGGGAGGAGGATCCGGAGTCCGCGGGCCGCCACCAGTTGGCGTGCCGGCAACGGAGAACGTCGTGACCGCCGATGCGCTCAAGGTGCCGCAGGCCGAACCTGAGACGATCCGCGCATAGAAGGTGCCTGCCGGTGCACCCGGATATGAAGCCGCGGTCGTCCCGGCGCCGAAGTTTTGCGACACCAGCACCGGCCCACTCGGCCCGGACGCCACTTCCAGGCGATAGCCGGCCGCGCCAGGGACGCCGGCCCACGCAAAGGACACCGTGCTGCCGCTGACCGACACTGAGAGTGACGACGCGAGAGGAGCGGTACAGGCGCCGCCAACCGGCATGTCGATCCGAACCTCGTTGGAGGGATTGCTGCGGCCGCTCGCGTTCGCGGCGTAGACCCGGACGAAGTAGGTGCCGGGGGTTACTCCTGGAATGGAGATCTGCGTTGAGAGCGACAGCGGAATCGCGCCGAGATTTGCGGCGCCGGGCGATGTGCCGGCCTCGAGGACGACAGCTTGAGGAGCGCCGCCGCCGGCGCCCGGTCCCCAGGACAGGTTCACGGTCCGGCCGCTCAACGACGCCTGCAGGCCGACGGGGGCAGCCGGAGCCGGCGACAGCGACGTCACAATCAATTGCACTTCGTTCGACACCGGGCCAAGCCCGGTCGCGTCAAACGCCTGCACCCTCACGTAGCCGGTGCCGACGAAAGGCGAGTTGAAGGTCACGCTGGTCACCGCACCCACGGCGTGCGCATAGCCCTCGGTGCCGGGCGTCGTCCCGACCGCGAGACGATAGCCCGCGGCACCCGGCACGGCCGACCAGTTCAGAGTGACGCGAGGCCCGGCCACGACGGGTGGATTGAGGGCCGGCGCCGAGGCCGGTACTGCTTGCGCGACCTGGGTCAGCAGCAGAAGCAGGAGTGCTCCCAGAAGCCCGGAGGTTCGCGCCCTGTTCACTTGTGTCCACACCAACATCGCAAACGTCCTTTCAGCGATCGGGGGAAGAGATAGGGCTTAACGGTCCGGGAGGGCTGGGAGGCCCCACGGGTGTAAAACCGCGCAGTCAGCATAGCACGACAGGAGCCCTGAGGCACATGCCCTGGTGGGATGTAGGGATGCGTAAAACGCGGGTGCTATAGTCCAGACACATGTCCACCGTTCGAAAAATCGGCGTTCTCACCGGCGGCGGCGACGCTCCGGGGCTGAACGCAGTCATCCGGGCCGTCGTCAAAGCCGCGGCCAACGCCAATATCGAAGTGATCGGGCTGGAAGACAGCTTTGACGGCTTGCTGGATCCATCGAGGACGCGGGTCCTCACCCCCAGGGATGTCACCGGCATCCTCCGCCTCGGTGGCACGATCCTCGGCACGACCAATCACGGCGACCCGTTCGAGTATCCGGCCGACACCCCGACCGGGAAGGTGGACTACTCCGACCGTGTGGTAGAGACGTTCCACCAGATGGGGCTGGACGGGTTGGTCGCCATTGGCGGCGACGGCACGTTGGCGATCGCCCACCGCTTCTACCTGAAGGGCATCCCGATCGTCGGCGTTCCCAAGACCATCGACAACGACATCGTCGGCACGACGACCTGCTTCGGGTTCGACACGGCGGTCTCGTTCGCGGCCGACGCCATCGATCGCCTGCACACGACCGCCGAGGCGCACAAGCGCATCATGGTGGTCGAGGTGATGGGCCGCTACGCCGGCTGGATCGCGCTGCACGCCGGCGTCGCCGGGGGCGCCGACGTCATCCTGATGCCGGAGATCTCCTACGACCTCGAGCGGGCGGCCGAGCACATCCGCCGCCGCGACGCGCTGGGCGCGAAGTTCAGCATCGTGGTGGTCGCGGAGGGAGCGGCCCCTCGCGGCGGGGCGGCGACGCTGATCGAGTCGGCGCGCGCGGGACACGTCGAGCGGCTCGGCGGGGTTGGCCTGCAGGTCGCGTCAGCGCTGGAGCGAATGACCGGCAAGGACGCGCGGCATGTCGTGCTGGGACACCTGCAGCGCGGCGGTGCGCCGACGGCGTTCGATCGTGTGCTGGCGACGCGCCTGGGCGGGAAGGCGGTGGAGCTGTTGAGTCGAGGAGTCTACGGAAAGATGGTCGCGAACCATCCGCCCGACATGGTGCCGGTACCGCTCGCCGATGTGGTGGGACGCACCCGCACTGTGCCGCTGGACTACGACCTGCTGGCCACGGCGCGAGCGATCGGCATCTCGTTCGGAGAGTAGCGCCCCGAGGCGCTGAAGGCTAGACGCCCTTCAGCAGTTCCAGGTACTTCAGCGCGCCACCGGTGTTGAACAGCACCACCGTCTCGTGCGGCTTGATCTGCCCCTCGGCAGCCAGCCGTCGGATGGCGGTCAGCGCGGCGCCGCCCTCGGGCGCCGCACTCACGCCTTCGCATCTGCCGATCACGAGCATGTCGTCCACCATCTGCTCGTCACTGACGGCGAGCGCGGTGCCGCCGCTCTCGCGCAGGGCGCGCAGGATGAGGAAGTCGCCAATCGCACGCGGCACTCGCAGTCCATCAGCGTTGGTGTGGGCATCATCCCAGAACGCCGCGTTCTCGCCGCCCTGTTCGAACGCCCGAACGATCGGGGCGCAGCCCGAGGCCTGCACCGAAACCATCCGCGGCCGGCGACCCTTCGGGATCCAGCCGATGGCTTCCATCTCGGCGAAGGCCTTCCACATGCCGATCAGGCCGGTGCCGCCGCCGGTGGGATAGATGATCCAGTCGGGCAAACGCCAGTCGAGCTGTTCGGCGAGCTCGTAGCCCATCGACTTCTTGCCTTCGATGCGGTACGGCTCCTTCAGCGTGGAGACGTCGTACCAGCCGAGCGGCTTGCCCTGTTCCGCGGCCATCCTGCCGGCGTCGGTGATCAGCCCGTCCACCAGCGTCACCGTGGCGCCATACAGTCTGCACTCGTCGATGAACGGCTGCTTGGCGTCCCTGGGAATGAACACCTGGCAGGCGAGGCCGGCGGCGGCGGAATACGCGGCCGCGGCGTTGCCGGCGTTGCCCGCGGTCGGCAGGGCGATGGTGCTGGCGCCGAGCGCCCTGGCGCGCGTGATCGCCGCCGACTGGCCGCGGGCCTTGAAGGAGTTGGTGGGATTGAGTGATTCGTCCTTGATGAACAGGCGATCGAGGCCGAGCGTCGCGCCGAGCCGCCTGGCGTGGATCAGGGGCGTGAACCCTTCGCCGAGCGTCACCGGCTCTTCACCCGGCAGCAGCGGCAGCAGCTCGCGATAGCGCCACATGTTCGGCTCGCGGCCCGCCAGCGAGTCGCGTGACCAGGCGCGCGCGGCGTCGAGATCGTAACGGGCGAGGAGGGGAAGTGCGCAGGACGGGCAGAGGAATTGGCGCAGGCGCGGATCGAAGGGACCCGCGCCGCAAGCCGCCGCGCATTCGAGATGTGTGAAGTAGCTACCGCCCAAGCAGCTCAGCATCCTTGCGCTGCTGCAGCTCGTCGATCGCCTTGACGTGTTCGTCGGTGGTCTTCTGCACGTCGGCGAGCGCCCGCTTCTCGTCGTCTTCGGAGATCAGGCTCTCCTTGAGCATCTTCTTCAGCCGGTCGTTGGCATCGCGGCGCACGGTGCGCACGTGATTGCGTGCCTCTTCGGTCATCCGATGCACGTGGCGCGACAGCTCCTTGCGGCGTTCCTCGTTGAGCGCCGGAATCGGAATCCGGACCACCTTGCCGTCGTTGGCCGGGTTCAGGCCGAGGTCGGAAGAACGGATGGCGCGCTCGATCGCGCCCATCAGCGAGGCGTCGAACGGCTGGGCGATGATCATCGACGGCTCGGGAATCGAGAGTCCCGCCACCTGATTGAGCGGCATCCGCGAGCCGTAGGCCTCGACCTGGATGCCGTCCAGCAGCCCGGTCGTGGCGCGGCCGGTGCGCACCTGCCCGAGCTCCTTGCGCACGAAGTCGATGTGAGCGTCCATGCGCTTCCTGACCTCGCCGAAGAGTCCCTTCACATCACTGACGTCCATCGTCAACCTCGTGTGGTTATGCCGTGACCGTGGTGCCGACCGCATCGCCCATGACGACGCGGCGGATGTTGCCGGGCTCGTTCATGTTGAACACGACGATCGGCATCTTGTTGTCCATGCAGAGCGAGATCGCGGTGGCGTCCATCACCTGCAGGCGCTGCTGGAGCACCTGGAGGTAAGAGATGCGTTCGTAGCGCTCGGCGTCGGAGTGCTTGATCGGGTCGGCGCTGTAGATGCCGTCCACCTTGGTGGCCTTGAGGATCACCTCGGCGCGAATCTCCATCGCGCGGAGAGCGGCGGCGGTGTCGGTGGTGAAGTAGGGATTGCCGGTGCCGGCGGCGAACACCACCACCCGGCCCTTTTCGAGATGCCGGACCGCGCGCCGCCGGATGAACGGCTCGGCGACCGATCGCATTTCAATCGCGGTGAGGACGCGGGTGGGGATGCCGTGCTGTTCGAGGGCGTCCTGCAGGGCCAGGCCGTTGATCACGGTCGCGAGCATGCCCATGTAGTCGGCGGTGGAGCGGTCCATGCCGCGCGCGCTGGCGGCCAGCCCGCGGAAGATGTTGCCACCACCGATGACGATCGCCGTCTGCACGCCGAGGGCCTGAATCCCCGCGACATCTTCGGCGATGCGGGTGGTGACGGCAGGATCCACGCCGTAGGCGTGGTCGCCCATGAGCGCTTCGCCGGAGAGCTTGAGAAGGATACGTTTGTAGGAGGGCTCGGAAGGGTCGGACACAAGTCGGAATTATAGCCGACGAGGACGGGGTGTGCGGCCTCCAGCGAGGGCTGGAGACCGCTTTCCGTGACTTAGGCCTCGGCGGTTTCGCCGAGCTTGAAGCGGGCGAAGCGCGCGACGGCGACGTTCTCGCCGGTCTTGGCGGTGGCGGCCGCGACCATCTGCGCGATCGTGACGTTGGGATCGCGAACCGAGGGCTGATCCAGCAGGCACGCCTGCGCGTAGTAGCTCTCGAGCTTGCCGTCGATGATCTTCTCGATCACGTTGGCCGGCTTGCCCGAACCCGCGAACTGCGCACGGTAAATCTCGCGCTCCTTGTCCAGCGTCTCGGCCGGAATCTCCTCGCGGCGCACGAACTTCGGATCGGCGGCGGCGATGTGCATCGCGATCTCCTTCGCGAGCGTCTGGAAGTCGTCGGTGCGCGCGACGAAGTCGGTCTCGCAGTTCACTTCAACCAGCACGCCGACCTTGCCACCCATGTGGATGTAGTGGCCGATGACGCCGTTGTTCGTGGCGCGTCCCGCGCGCTTGGCGGCGGAGGCGAGGCCCTTCTTGCGAAGGATCTCAATCGCCTTGTCCATGTCGCCGTTCGCCTCGGTCAGCGCCGCCTTGCAGTCCATCATGCCGGCGCCGGTCTTGTCGCGCAGCTGCTTCACCATTTCTGCCGTAATCGCCATTCACCTGACTCCTGAAGAGAAACCGTTCGTTCGGGCGCGCTGACGGGCCCGAGCCGCGGGGCGGGTGAGGGTGGACGGGCCACCGCACTCGACCAGCCCCGTACAAGCATTGCGCCGGCCCGTGTGATTTCGCAGCCGGCGCAACGCGATGCTTGGAGCCGACTACGCCTGAGGAACAGGCGACTCGGCGGGGCGCTGCGGCTTGCGCAGGTTCGCCGGCCGCACGGTGCGGTTGGCTTCGTCGGCCGCGGCGGCCTCGGCGTCCACCTGGGCCTGCTCGGCCATCTGCGATTCGCGCTCGCCACGGCCGTCGATCACGGCATCGGCGACGCGCGAGGCGAACAGGCGAATCGAGCGCAGGGCGTCGTCGTTACCGGGGATCACGAAGTCCACCTGGTCGGGGTCGCAGTTGGTGTCGACCACGCCGATGACCGGGATCTTCAGCTTGCGAGCCTCGTCCACCGCAATCTGTTCCTTGCGGGTGTCGACGACGAACAGCGCGTCGGGAAGGCGGCCCATGTTGCGGATGCCGTCGAGGTTCTTCTGAAGCTTGCGCTTCTCCTTCTCGGCCTTCGCGATTTCCTTCTTCGGCATGAAGTCGTAACGGCCGTCGGTGGCCATCGCTTCGAGGTCGCGGAGACGGGCGATGCTGCGCTGAATGGTGGAGAAGTTCGTCAGCAGACCGCCGAGCCAGCGCTCGTTCACGTAGAACATGTTGCAGCGAGCGGCTTCTTCGGCAACGACGTCCTGTGCCTGGCGCTTGGTGCCCACGAAGAGGATGGTCTTGCCTTCGGCTGCCAACTGCCGGACGTAGCCCTCAGCCTCGTTGTACAACTTGACCGTCTTGCCGAGGTCGAGAATGTAGATGCCGCTGCGCTCACCGAAGATGAACGGCTTCATCTTGGGATTCCAGCGCTTCGTCTGGTGGCCGAAATGTGCGCCTGCTTCGAGCAGGTCCTTCATCGCGAGCGGGGTCAAGCTTCCTCCACGGTTCCGGCCCCCGGTTCGTCGAGGGGGCCCATCCTAGTTTCAGCCCCTTATCGATGGGGCCACACAAATACCGAGTCGAACGTTAGCGCTTGCTGAACTGGAAGCGCTTGCGCGCGCCAGCCATGCCGTACTTCTTGCGTTCCTTGGCGCGGGCATCACGCGTCAGGAGTCCGTCCTTCTTCAGCTTCGGCCGCAGCTCGGAGTTGAACGCGCACAGCGCGCGGGCAATCCCGAGGCGGATGGCGCCGGCCTGGCCGGTCATGCCGCCGCCGCTGACCGTGGCCAGCACGTCGAACTGCCCGTTGGTCTCGGTGAGCATCAGCGGCACCGTGACCTGCACGCGGGCAGCTTCGGTGGGGAAGAAGTTGTCGAAGGTGCGGTGATTGACCGTGATGGTGCCGGTCCCGGGACGGAGGAACACGCGGGCCGTTGCTTCCTTGCGGCGCCCGGTGGCGTAGAACTGAGTAGCAGCCACGATTTATGCGACCTCGAACTGAGTGGGTTGCTGAGCCTGATGCGGGTGCGTATCGCCCGCGTACACCTTGACCTTGCGGAACATCGCGTCGCCCATCTTCGACTTCGGCAGCATGCCGCGCACGGCCTGCTCGACGAGCCGAATCGGCTGGCGCTGACGGACAACCTTGGCGCGCTCTTCACGCAGACCGCCGGCGTAGCCGCTGTGATGCCGGTAGATCTTCTGCTCTTCCTTCCGGCCGGTGAGCTTCACCTTGGCGACGTTGATGATGACGACATGGTCGCCGGTGTCGATGAATGGCGTATAGGTCGCCTTGTGCTTGCCTTGCAGCAGGCGGGCAGCGTGAGTCGCAATGCGGCCAAGCACCTGGCCTTCGGCATCGATGAGGTGCCAGCGGCTGGTCACACTCTTCGGGGTCGCAACGTAAGTAGGCATTGAAATCGATTCCTGGGTACAGATCCCTGTCGCACCCGTCCTGGGCACGGCAAACCGAAATAATACGACGACTCGCCACGAATTGCAAGGGTGAGAAGCGCTGGATCTCGCAGGGCGGTCTGGAGTTCGCGGGCCGGAGCCACGTGCCGACCCGGGATTTCCGAGCCCCGGAAAAGGGAACGTCGCTGGCATCCTGGCCGGCCTCGAGCAGTGACGGAACCGGACCAGGCCGAAGCTGCCGCGGAACCGTGAACCAGCTCCGTGGCCTGACGGGACCCTCAGGGCCCACCCCAGCCAGCCATCAGCCGGGCTAGCGTCGGATCGCTAACTGAACACTAGTGCGGCGCGCAGCAACTGGTCCGTAGGCGCGCAGTCTAGATGAGCTGCCGACGTAAATTGCATAAAATTGCGCGTTGCACAGCTTTGCAGCCCGTCCTTGGTTCAGGGCCTGCACTTGGCAGGCGCAGGGCCGATAAACCCCTCGGAACCGTGGGGTTGCGCTGATTTGACCGCCTCCGGTTGCGTTCAATTTTCGTCAGACGCTTGCAGTTTTGTTATTGCCGCGGTTAGCCTAAGGCGCTCGCCGACTCGACGGAAACGGCTCTTTAGGCCAAATTTGTAGCCCAGACGGCAAGAAGGCACGGTTGGTACCGCCTTTGCCCTAAGGGCAGGTGAACGAGAACCGGAGAGAAATCAATTGTTCTTCCGCCGAACCAGAAGCTTGATGGGGCTCGACATCGGGTCGAGCGCCGTGAAAGCAATCGAATTGAAGCCATCGGGCAAGGGGTTTAAGGTCACGGCCTTCGGGGTCGAGCCCATCCCCCCTGACAGCATTGTCGACGGCGCCATCATCGATGGCGGCGCGGTCGCCGACGCGGTGCGGCGCTTGTTTGAAAACAAACAGTTCAGCGCCAAGGAAGTCGCAGCGTCCCTGTCCGGCAACTCGGTCATCGTCAAGAAGATCACGCTGCCGACCATGACCGAGCAGGAACTGGGGGAGTCGATTTACTGGGAAGCTGAGCAGTACATCCCCTTTGACATCCAGGACGTCAATCTCGACTACGAGATCCTGTCGCCGGAAGGCGCGCAGGGGACGATGGATGTCCTGCTGGTCGCGGCGAAGAAGGACAAGATCGCCGACTACACCAGCGTCATCACCCAGGCCGGCCGCACCGCGGTGGTCGTGGACGTGGACGCCTTCGCGCTCCAGAACGCCTACGAGGTCAACTATGGCTTCGAGTCCGGCGCGGTGGTCGCCCTGCTGAACGCCGGCGCCAGCGCCACCAACATCAACATCCTGAACGGACCGCAGTCGGTCTTCACCCGCGACATCTCGATGGGCGGCAACGCCTTCACCGAGGCCGTGCAGCGGGAGTTGGGGCTGCCCTACGAACTGGCCGAGCAACTGAAGAAGGGCGAGGACGTCGAGGGCGCCACCTATGACGATGCCCGGCCCGTGCTCAAGGCGATGACCGACAACATCCTGCTCGAAGTGGAGAAGACCTTCGACTTCTTCAAGGCGACGGCGTCGAACGATCGGATCGACCGCATCGTGCTGAGCGGCGGCGCTTCGCGCGTGGACGGTTTTGCCGAGGCGCTGGCGTCCCGCTTCAATACCGAAGTCATCGCGTTCGACCCCTTCCGTCAGGTGTCCATCGACACCGCGAAGCTGGGCGGGTTGTCGGCCGACGACCTGGCGCCGGTCGCGGCGGTGGCCGTGGGCCTCGCGCTTCGCAAGGTGGGCGACCGATGATTCGCATCAATCTCATCGCCACCGAGCGGAAGACCAAGGCCGCCTCGACGGGCTTGAACGTCGGTCAGAAGATGACCGTCATCGGCAGCCTGATGCTGATCCTGGCCACGCTCGGCATCGGCTGGCGCTACTGGGCGCTGGAGCAGTCTGCCGCCAACATCGAGCGCCAGTTGACCGACGCGCGGCGGGAAGAGCAGCGCCTGGCCGCGATCCTCAAGCAGGTGCGCGAGTTCGAAGCCCGGCGCGAAGTGCTGCAGCAGCGCGCGACGCTGATCGACGAACTGCGGCGCGGACAGACGGCGCCGGTCCACATCATCGACCAGATGAGCCGCGCGCTTCCCGAAATGACCTGGCTGACGCGCGTGCAGCAGACCGGCTTCGAGGTCACGATGGAAGGCCGCTGCCTGTCGCTCACCTCGCTCTCCGACTTCATCGGCAACCTCGAGGCCTCGCGCTACTTCAAGCGGCCGGTCGAAATCATGTCGAGCGAAGTGGTCAGCGGAGACAACGGCGGCCCCGACACGATTCGATTCACGATCAAGGGGTCGTTCCAGATGGCAGGCATCGAGCAGATTGCCGTCGAACCGCCGGCCGGCAAGGGCCGGGCGGCCAAGAAGGCGCCAGCCAAGGGAGGCCCCCGTGGCTAGTTTCGGTTTGAGCAAGCAGCCCTGGCACGTGCAGCTCGCGGTGTTCGTCCTGCTCGCCGGGGCCGGCGCCGGGCTGTTCTACTACCTCTACGAGATGCCGAAGCAGGTCGAACTGACCGCGCGCAACCGCGAGCTGGAGGCCATCCGCGACCGCAACACCAAGGGCGCGGAGACCGCCAGGCAGCTGCCGGCGTTCCGCTCGCAGATCTCGGAGCTCGAAGCGCGGCTCGAGGCGCTGAAGCCGATTCTGCCGGAAGAGAAAGACGTGGGCGACCTGCTTCGACGTATCCAGACGCTGGCGACGCAGTCGAACCTGACGATTCGCGGCTTCCGCCCGCAGCCGATCGCCGCGCGCGAGATTCACGCGGAGTGGCCGATTGGTCTGGAGCTCGAAGGCAACTATCACAACCTCGGGTTGTTCCTGGATCGCGTGAGCCGCTTCCCGCGGATCATCAACGTCGGGAACATGGTGATCACGCCGAAGGAAGACCCGACGGCGGCCGCCAGCATCCTGGTCTCCTGCACGGCAACCACGTTCGTGCTGGTGGAGCAGCCGCCTGCGGAAGCCCCGGCACCGAGCAAACAGAAGGGCGCCGCCGCGCCCAAGAAGGCTCCGACGGAGAAGACAGAATGAGCCGCCTGCATGTTCGATTCGCGGCCCTGGCCCTGGTAATCGGCACGAGCACCGTGCTGGTGACGGCGCAGGCGCCGGCGGCCAAGACCGCGGCACCGGCGGCCGATCCGGCGGCCCCGCAAACACCGCCGGCGCCGTCCGCGCCGACGCCGCCAGCCAACTTCGCCTACGCGGCGGAGGGCCGACGCGACCCGTTCGTCGCGCTGATCGGCAAGACCGGCCAGCAGCGCGGCGTCCAGCGCATCGACGTCCGCGCGGAAGGCGTCCCCGGCATCGGCACCGAGGAACTGTCGGTGCGCGGGATCATCTTCAGCCAGGGCGCCTGGGTAGCGATGATTTCCGGTCCAAGCGGCAAGGTGTACACGGTCCGACCAGGCGATCGCCTGGCGGACGGTACGATTCGGGCGATTACGGCAGAGGCCGTGATCATCCAGCAGCAAGTCAACGATCCGTTGTCACTCGAGAAGCAGCGCGAAGTGCGGAAGTTCCTTCGTGGTGGAGAGAACAAGTGATGGGCAGTCGCTACCCTCGACTGATGTGGGCCGTCCCGGTGACGGCCGCTCTTGCCGTGAGCCTCGCGGCCAGCGGGCCGCCGCCAACTGACGGCCCGGCCGTACGGTCCATTTCGGGCCGGCTCGACGGCGGCGTCAGGTACTGTGTTGATTGAATCGAGCGAGCCGGTCGCGTACCTGACCAGCCAGCCCGATCCACTCACCGTGTTCGTCGATCTGCGGAACGCCCGCGCCGAGGGTCTGGCCAGCCAGCCGCTCGGCGACATGCAGCCGCCGGTGTCGGACGTCCAGGTGATGCGGGCCACCGCGCCGGACGGCGCACCCGTGGCGCGCATTCGCGTCGCGCTGGCGCGGCCCTCACAACATCGCGTGCGCGCCTCGCGCAACCTCATCTTCGTCGAGGTCGATCGCAACGCTGAGACCGCGGCCTCGCGCGTGCCGCCAATGCTGCTGAAGGCGCCGGTCGCGAAGCCGGTTGCGCACACGCAGGAAGTGGCGGCGACGGCACCGAAGACGACCAACGCGCCGGCCACGCGGCTCACCGCGGTGCGCTCGCTGGCGCTGCCGGGTGGCACAGCCATCGCGCTCTCGGGCAACGGCCGCCTGGTCGCCTCGAAGGTCGAAGCCGTCTCCGACATGCCGGCCCGCGTCCTCCTCGATTTCGAAGGCGTGGCCATGGGCTCGGTGCCCTCGACCACGGCCGTCAACCAGGGCGACGTGCAGCGCGTGCGCGTCGGCGTCAACAGCCACGAGCCGTTGATCACCCGCGTGGTCATCGACCTGGCGCGCAAGATTCCCTACACGGTGGAAGCGGTAGGCGAGGAGTTGCGCGTGATGTTCGCGCGCGCCACCGATGCCGCGGCCTCGATGGTCGCACCCGCGACACCCGCCGCGACCGCGCCTGCCCCCGCTGCGGCTCCAGTTCCGGCACCGGCGCCGCCGGCCCCGGTTCGTGAAGAGACGCCGGTTGTCACCAATGCCGATGTCTCGCCGGTGGTGACGCCTGCGCCGGCACCGGTGATGGCGGCACCCGCACCAGCAGCGACGGCACCGGCACCAGTGACGACGGCTCCCGCGCCGGTCCTCACTCTCGCGCCCGTCGTCGCTCCGGCACCGACCGCAGCCGCGGCGATGGCCGCGATGGCTCAGATCACCACCGCGCCGCCGCAGACGACGGTGCAGCCGCAAACGACGGTGCAGCCGCCGGTGCCCGCCGAACCGGCAGCGCCGCGGTTCACCGGTCATCCGGTCACGTTCGACTTCCAGGGTGCGGATCTCCGCGCGGTGCTCCGCACCTTCGCGGAAATCAGCGGCCTCAACCTGGTCATCGACCCCTCTATCCAGGGCACGGTCGACGTCTCGCTCAAGGACGTGCCGTGGGATCAGGCGCTCGACATCATCCTCAAGGCCAACAAGCTGGGCTACACGGTGGACGGCACGATCGTTCGCATCGCCCCGCTCACGGTTCTGGCGGATGAGGAATCGCAGCGCCAGAAGCTGACCCAGGCGCAGGCTCTGGCCGGCGAGCTCCGCGTGATGACGCGTCCGCTGAGCTACGCGAAGGCCGCCGACCTCGTGCCGATCATCACCAAGAGCGCGCTCTCGCAGCGCGGCGACGTGCAGGTGGACGCCCGCACCAACACCCTGATCATCCGCGACCTCGCCGAACGGCTGACGGCCGCGACCGACCTCATCACGACGCTCGATTCGCCCCAGCCGCAGGTGGAGATCGAGGCTCGCATCGTGCAGACCAGCCGTGATTTTGCCCGCGCGCTCGGCGTGCAGTGGGGTGTCAACGGCCAGATGTCACCGGCACTGGGCAATGCCCCGAACCTGGCGTTCCCCAATTCGATCGGGGTGAACGGACGTCAGGGCGGGCAGCAGGGGCCGATTCCTACGGATACCGGTGTGAACCTGCCGGTGCCCGGCGCCACGAGCGCGATCGGCGTTGCGCTGGGTTCCATCAACGGCGCCATCAACCTCGACGTGGCGCTGTCGGCGCTGGAGAGCTCGGGCAAGGGGCGACTGCTGTCAACGCCGCGCGTCTCGACACAGAACAACGTCGAGGCCGAGATCACGCAGGGCGTCCAGATTCCGATTCAGACGCAGGCGAACAACACGATTACCGTGACGTTCAAGGACGCCGCGCTGCAGCTCAAGGTGCTCCCGCAGATTACGGCGTCCGGCACGGTGATCATGCGCATCACCATCGAGAACGCGGCGCCTGACTACAGCCGGCAGGTCAATGGCATTCCGCCCATCGACACCCAGCGCGCCGTCACCAGCGTCCTGGTGAGCGACGGCGAGACGACCGTGATCGGCGGCATCTACACCAGCCGCGAGCAGACGGTGGAGGGCCGCACGCCCTTTCTGCACCAGATTCCCCTCTTGGGCTGGTTGTTCAAGCGGGACATCACCAGCGACGAGAACCGCGAACTGCTGATCTTCATCACGCCCCGCATCACGAAGGGGTAGGACCTAGACGCCATGCGCAGCCATTTCAACCCTCGAAATCTCGCCGGCCTTGCGGCCGTCCTCGCCAGCTCTCTTGCACTCGGATCGTGTGCCAGCGAATTGACCCGGACCGGTTCATCAGCGGCCTACGTCGTCATCGATTCACTGCTCGGCGCCTCCGGCGCCCGGCCCGAACAGTTCGGGTCGCCGCTGCTCTCCGACGTCGTCACGGTGGTGCAGACGACGGTGAACGGGAGCCCGGTGTCGGCTCCGACCTACTACAACGACCTCGCGCAGGTCTCGATGCGGGCGGCGTTGAAGAATCCGGGCACCACGTTGAACCCGACGACGCCGAGCTCGAACACGGCGATCACCTTCAACCGTTACCACGTCGATTTCCGGCGCACGGACGGTCGCAACACGCAGGGCGTGGATGTGCCGTACAGCTTCGACGGCGCGGCAACGTTCACCGTTCCGGCCGGCGGCCAGGCGCAGTTTGCGGTTGAGATCGTCCGCAATCAGGCGAAGCTCGAGTCCCCCCTGGTCAATCTGCGACAGGGCGGCGGCGGCATCATCATCAGCACGATTGCCGAGGTCACCTTCTACGGACGTGATCAGGTCGGCAACGAAGTCGTGGCCACGGGCCAGATGACCGTGAACTTCGGCGACTTCGCCGACCCATCGTAGGCCGGGAGTAGTGGAGCGCATCATGCGGACCAGGGCATCACAATTCATCGGCTTGCTGGCGTTGGCGTTGTTCGCCACGTCCTGCACCGTCCAGGAATCGGAACCGCCGGCATTGGCCGGCCCGTCGGAACTGGCGTTGTCGTTGGGGCTGCAGGCCCTTCCTGACATGGTTTACCAGGACGGCATCTCTCAATCGACCGTGACCGTCGAGGCGCGCGGGCCGAACAGCCAACCCGCACGCGGCGTCACCCTCCGCGTCGACATGCTGCTCAACGGCGCCGCCGGTGACTTCGGCACGGTCTCGGCGCGGACGATCGTGACCGGCGAGGATGGACGCGCCCGGGTCATCTACACCGCGCCGGCCGGAAGCTCGTCGCCGTCCGACACCGGCTCGCTCGTCACCCTTCTGTTCACGCCCATCGGCGGCGATTACCGCGGTGCGGTGGAACGCCAGGTCGATATCCGGGTGATGCCGAAGACGGTCATCCTGCCGCCGAATCGGGTGACGGCCCTGTTCGTCTTCTCGCCGACCACCGTCTCGGCGTTCCAGACCGTCAACTTCGATGCCTCGGGAACCACGGATAACGGTGTGCCCTGCGGAGCGAACTGCACCTACAACTGGACGTTTGGCGACGGCGGGTCGTCCGGCGGCATGAACACCACGCACGAGTTCCGCGCGGCCGGCAGCTATGTCGTGACGCTGCGCGCCTCCAACATCAATGGACAGTCGGCGTCGGTATCGCAGACGGTGACGGTCGGGGCGGGCACCGCGCCGACAGCTGCTTTCACCTTCTCGCCCACGGCGCCGAGAACCAGTCAGGACATCTTCTTCTCGGCGGAGGGCTCACGAGCCGCCAGCGGCCGCCGCATCGTCGCTTATGATTGGAACTTCGGCAGCGGCCGCACCGGGAGCGGCGTCACCGTCTCCAAGCGCTACGATACGGCCGGCTCCTACGTCGTGACGCTGACCGTCACCGACGATGCGTTCCAGGCGACGACGGTGACGCAGACCGTTACGGTTATACCCTAGGGATCAGCCTGTGGCATTCGACAGCCCGCGCATCCTCGAGTTGCAACGAAGGGTCGCCAACGACCCTTCGTCGATTGCCTTCGCCCAACTCGGAGAGGAACTCCGCCGAGTCGGTGCGAACGAGGAGGCGATTGCCGTCTGCCGGACCGGGCTGCAGCGCCACCCGGGTTATCTGTCCGCACGCGTGACGCTCGGCCGGGCGCTCGTGGAACTGGATCGGCTCGACGAGGCGCACGCGGAACTCTCCGTCGTCGTGTCGAATGCGTCCGACAATCTCGCGGCGATCCGCGGGCTCGCCGAGATTCACCAGCGGCGCGGCGAAATGACCGAGGCCCTGGACTTCTACCGCCGCGCGCTCGAACTGGCGCGGCACGATCCCGACCTGGAAGAGACGGTCGAGCGGATGGAAAAGCAGGTGGCGCTGCCCGCGCCGCCCGAGCCGGAAGTCTCGGTCGAAGCGCTGTTTGATTTCGATCGGCTCGTGGAGCAGTTGGGTGCCGAGACACCGCCATCGATCACGGCGCTGGATACGCTAGCCGCCTCCTTCGACGACATCAGGCCCAGCGAGGCGCTGCCGCCGGCCCCGAACGATCCCTTCAGCCAGCTCGAACACGGATTGAGGGAGCGCGAAGCGCAAGGGCAGCCCGCGCCCGCGGCCGCCAACCCGGACGCCGAAGCTCTCGTCGAACTCGAGGGTTGGCTTCACGCACTTCGTTCGTCGTGATGTCGTCGGCGCCAGCCGAATACCTCGATGCTCGCCGGCGATCGCTCGCGCGGATGCTCCAGGCGGAGAGCCTGGACGCGCTGCTCGTGTCGCAACCCCAGAACATCGCTTACCTGACGGGCTTCTTCGGCAGCGCCGGCGTCCTCGTCGCGACGCCCGAGCGCCTCATCCTGCTCAGTGATTCCCGGTATGAAGGTGTTCTGACCGACCTGGCTGAACAGCTTCCCGAGCTCACGGCCGTGGTGGCCCCGTCGTCGGGAAGCCAGGACGAGAGTCTGGTCGCCGAGATCGCGCGGCTCGACCCGGTCCGGCTGGGCATCGAGGCCGGAGCGATGACCGTGCGGCACCACCTGGACCTGACCCGCCGGCTGGAGGCTGCCGGGATTCATGTCGAGCTGGTCCCGGTGGACGGCGCGGTTGAGCGGCTGCGCGAGGTCAAGGATACCTGGGAGGTGGCCACGCTCCGGGAGGCCGGCCAGAGACTTTCTGACGTCGCTAAGTGTATAATCCCTAAAGCCTTAGCGGGATCGCGCGAGCGCGATCTCGCCGCCATCATCGAGTGGGAGCTTCGTCGGAAGGGCTTTGACAAGCCAGCCTTTGATACCATCGTCGCCTCTGGACCGAATGCGGCTACGCCGCACCATCGGGCTGGAGATCGACAACTGACAGACGGCGACCTGGTCGTGATCGATTTCGGGGGGATGTTCCGCGGGTACGCGGTGGACATGACCCGGACTGTCATTCTCGGCATTGCGTCGCCACGGCAGCGGACCTGCTGGGACGCGGTCGCGCGAGCGCAGCGCGCCGCATTCGAGGCGGCGACGATCGGCACCGAGGCCGAGGACGTGGACGCCGCGGCGAGGCGAGTGCTGGAGCAGGAAGGTTTGGGGGAAGCGTTCGGGCACGGTCTGGGCCACGGGCTCGGGTTGGACGTGCACGAGCGGCCCCGACTGTCGCGTCGGCGAGCGGGTGTTTCACAGGGCCCGCTGCAGGCCGGCATGGTGTTCACGCTCGAGCCCGGTGTCTATTTTCCGGGTTGGGGCGGTGTTCGAATCGAGGACGACGTGTTGTCGACCGCTGCGGGGCCCGAGTGGCTGACCGAGCCGGTTGACGTGGTGCGAGCGACCTGATGACACTGGACGAGATCAAGCAACTCATCGACTTCATCCGCGACCGCGAGCTGAGCGAGTTCGAGCTCGAGCGGGCCGATTTCAAGTTGCGTGTGAAGAGCGGGTCCGCCGCGCACGTCGTGGCGCAGCCCGTGTTCGCGGCCCCGGTGGCCGCGCCTCAGATGGCGGCGCCTGCCGCAGTGGCGGCTCCCGCGGAACCGGCGGGCGAGGACCTGGCGATCGTGACGTCGCCGATCGTCGGCACGTTCTATCGCTCGGCCGAGCCGGGCGCGAAGTCGTTTGTCGAGGTGGGCGACTCGGTGCGCAAGGGCCAGGTGCTCTGCATCATCGAGGCGATGAAGCTGATGAACGAAATCGACTCGGAGCACGACGGCGAGGTCGTGAGCATCTACGTGCAGAACGGGCAGGCGGTGCAGTACGGCGAGCGTCTCTTCGCCATTCGCCTCAAATCCTGACACCTTATGTTCAAGAAAATCCTGGTCGCCAACCGCGGCGAAATTGCTCTCCGAATCATCTTCGCGTGCCGTGAGCTCGGCATCAAGACAGTCGCCGTCTACTCCGAGGCGGACGAAAATTCGCTTCACGTGCGCTTCGCCGACGAGGACATCTGCATCGGCCCGGCGCGCAGCGCCGACAGCTACCTGAGTGTCCCCGCCATCATCAGCGCGGCCGAGATCACCGGCGCCGACGCCATTCACCCCGGCTACGGGTTCCTGTCGGAGAGCGCCTACCTCGCGGAGGTCTGCGAGGCGTGCCACATCCGCTTCATCGGCCCCGACCCCAGTGTCATCCGTCTGCTCGGCGACAAGGCCAAGGCCCGCCGCGCGATGAAGAAGGCAGGCGTGCCCATGCTGCCGGGCAGCGAGGGCCCGGTCGAGAGCGAAGAGATCGCCAACAAGGTCGCCCGGGAGATTGGTTATCCCGGTCATCATCAAGGCGGTGGCTGGCGGCGGCGGCCGCGGCATGCGCATCGTGAAGGAACCGAAGGAACTGGCGCACGCCTTCCGCACGGCGCAGCGCGAGGCCGAGGCGGCATTCGGGCTGGGCGACGTCTACATCGAGAAGTATCTCGACTCGCCGCGGCACATCGAATACCAGATCCTCGGCGATCATCACGGCAACGTGGTGCACCTGGGCGAGCGCGAGTGCTCGATCCAGCGCCGCCACCAGAAGCTGATCGAAGAGTCGCCCTCGATCGCGGTGTCCGACAAGGTCCGCCGCAAGATGGGTGCGACGGTCGTGGACGCCGCCCGCGCCGTGCAGTACACGAACGCCGGCACGTTCGAGTTCCTGATGGATGCAAAGGGCAACTTCTACTTCATGGAAGTGAACACCCGCATCCAGGTCGAGCACCCCGTCACCGAGTGGGTGACCGGCATCGACATCGTCAAGGAACAGATTCGCATCGCCGCGGGCGAGCGCCTGTCGTTCAAGCAGAGCGAGGTCACCTTCACCGGGCACGCCATCGAGTGCCGCGTGAACGCCGAAGACCCGGTCACCTTCGTGCCGTCGCCCGGCACCATCCACGCGTTCAGCATTCCGGGCGGCCCGGGTGTGCGCGTCGACACCGCCGCGCATGCGGAATGCACGATTCCGCCGAACTACGACTCGATGATCGCCAAGATCATCGTCCACGGCCGCGATCGCCAGGAAGCGATCGCACGGATGAAGCGCACGCTCGAGATGTCGGTTGTGGAAGGCATCAAGACCTCGATTCCACTGCACCTCAAGGTGCTGAACGACCCCGACTTCGTGGCCGGCCGGCTCAGCACGCACTTCATGGAGCGGTTCCTGCCCGTGAAGAAGCCGTCGACCCTCGCCGAGACCGCCTAGGTTTCGATCTGGTGAACCTTCCGCCGCTCTACGCGGTCCTCGACGCGGACGCTTGCGATCGGGTGGGCCGCGAGGTCATGGACGTCGCCGAGGCCTTTCTCGAGGCCGGCGTGACCTGCCTGCAGGTGCGCGCGAAACACGACAGCCCCGCCGGCCTGCTCGACCTCGTCGCGCGAGTGGTCGCGCGCGCCGGCAACCGCGCGTCGATCATCGTCAACGACCGGCCCGAGATTGCGATGCTGGCGAGCGCCGCCGGCGTCCACGTCGGGCAGGACGACATGCCGGTGGCGGAGGCGAGGGCACTGGTGGGGAAGCGGGCCATCGTCGGCGTGTCCACGCACTCCGTGGAACAGGCGACGGCGGCCCTGGACCAACCCGTCAGTTACATTGCGGTGGGGCCGGTGTTCGGCACCACCACCAAGGACACTGGTTACGACGCGGTGGGACTGACGCTGGTACGAACGGTGTCCGACCTGGCGCGCGCGCGCAACATCCCGGTGGTGGCGATCGGCGGCATCACGCTCGACACCGCGCCATCGGTGTTCGACGCGGGCGCCGCGTCGGTCTGTGTCATATCCGACTTATTGAAGGGCGATCCGCTGGTGAGGGCCCGTCAGTATCTCGCGGCATTAGGCTCCCGTTCCCCCGAGCGGTGAGCGTCCCTTGACAGATGTGTTCTCGCAGCAGATGTGTGCTCGAATGCGGGGCGATGGCAACTCATCTGCGCTACAATCCGGCCCGGAGGTCGAATGGATTCGAATCTGTTCAGAACGAAGTCGCTCGAGCAGCTCGTCGGCGACGTTGAGCATGGAAGCAAATCGCTCAAGCGGAGCCTGACGGCCTGGGACCTCACCCTGCTCGGGATCGGCGCCATCATCGGAACCGGCATCTTCGTCCTGACAGGCACGGCGGCGGCGAACCAGGCGGGCCCTGCGATCACGCTGTCGTATCTGGCCGCGGGCCTGGCGTGCGCGTTCGCGGCGTTGTGCTACGCGGAGTTCGCCTCGATGATCCCGATCGCCGGCAGCGCCTACACCTACGCCTATGCGACGCTGGGCGAGCTGGTCGCCTGGATGATTGGCTGGGATCTCATCCTCGAGTACGCCGTCGGCTCGATGACCGTGGCGATCGGCTGGAGCGGCTACATGCAGCGGCTGCTCGCCGGGTTCGGCATCACCCTGCCGGTGGCCCTCGGCGCCGCGCCCCCGGTGGGCATCATCAATCTGCCCGCCGTCCTGATCGTCCTCGCGATCATGGTCCTGCTCATCATCGGCATTCGTGAGTCGGCTCGCTTCAACGCGGTGATGGTGGCAATCAAGCTGGTAGCGGTCCTGTTCTTCCTCGCTGCCGGCATCAGCTATGTCGAGCCCGCGAACTGGGAGCCGTACACGCCGTATGGGTGGCCCGGCATCATGGCCGCGGCCGCGGTCGTGTTCTTCGCCTACATCGGCTTCGACGCCGTGTCCACGACCGCCGAAGAAGCAAAGAACCCGCAGCGCGACCTGCCGATCGGCATCATCGCCTCGCTGGTCGTGTGCACCATCCTCTACCTGATGGTCGGCGCCGTGCTGACCGGCATGGTTCCGGTCGTGCAGTATCGCGCGGTGGCGGAAGCGCTGCCGGGCGTGCCGATGGTGGCGCAGGCGGACTCGGTGAAGTTCCTGAATGCGCCGGTCGCCTTCGCGCTCGAAGTCATCGGCCAGGGCTGGGCGGCCGGTCTCGTCAGCGCCGGCGCCGTCGCCGGCATCACCTCCGTGCTGCTCGTGATGCTCATGAGCCAGCCGCGCATCTTCTTCGCGATGAGCCGCGACAACCTGCTGCCCCAGGGCGTCAGCAAGGTGCACCCCAAGTTCGGCACCCCCTACATCACCACCGCCATCACCTGCGTGCTCGTCGCGCTGGTGGCCGGAGTCACGCAGATTCAGGTCGTCGGCGAGATGACCAGCATCGGGACGCTGTTTGCGTTCGTCGTGGTCTGCTCCGCCGTGCTGATGCTGCGCGCGAAGCGGCCCGAAGCCAAACGGCCGTTCCGCGTTCCGTTCGGCCCGATCTTCCCCGTGCTGGGCATCCTCTCGTGCGCCTACCTGATGCTGAGCCTGCCCATCCTCACCTGGGTTCGCTTCCTGGTGTGGCTGGACCTCGGCATGGTGATCTACTGGTTCTACGGCCGCACGCACAGCCCGCTCGTGAACAAGCAGGAGGCCGCCAGCCGCACGCCGCTGCAGTCGCTGGCAAACTTCGTCACGACGCTCGGCCTGCTGCTCATCTTCAACGCCATCTGCATCGCGCTGCTCGGCTACATGACGCAGTTCGGCATCACCAACGAAACCACCGCGAAGTGGAGCGAAATCGGCGTCAGCGCCGAACAGGCCGACGCGTTCGGCCTGAAGTTCCTGGCCGTGTCGGTCGCGGTCTGGGCGGTGGGCTTCGGCCTGACGAAGGCGTCCGGCGAGAAATAGGTCCGGGTATCCCGGACAACGGTCATCACAGACGATGGGGCGGCTGTAAGCAGTCGCCCCGTCGCCGTTTCAGGGCAACGACGACATGACGGCACGGCGACTCGACGGAACAGCCTGGGCAGCGCGCCTGCGCGCGGAGGTCCAGCCGCGTGTGGACGCATTCCAGCGGCAGCGAGGCCGGCCGCCCGGCCTCGCGGTGGTGCTCGCGGGCGAAGATCCGGCCTCGGAGATTTACGTGCGAAACAAGATCGCCACGGTGGCGCAGCACGGCTGCCGGGGCGAGTTGCATCGACTGCCCGCCACGGCCTCGCTCGACGAAGCGCTGGCGCTCGTCAGGCGCCTGAACGAGGACGATGCGGTCGACGGGATCCTGGTGCAGTCGCCGCTGCCCGCCGGCATGGGCGACGACGCCGAGCAGCGCGTGTTCGACGCGGTGGATCCCGCCAAGGACGTGGATGGCTTTCACCCGGTGAACGTCGGGCGGCTGGTGCAGAAGCGGCAGACGCTGGTCGCCTGCACGCCGCTTGGGTGCGCCACACTTCTCGATCGCGAGGGAATTCCCCTGAAGGGACGGCACGCCGTCGTCATCGGCCGCAGCGACATCGTGGGGAAGCCGATGGCGCTGCTGCTGCTGCACCGGGATGCCACGGTGACGATCTGCCACTCGAGGACCGTGGACCTTCCGGCAGTGTGTCGCACCGCCGACGTCCTGGTCGCCGCCATCGGCCGGCCCGGCTTCGTGACAGCGGACTTCATCAAACCTGGCGCCACCGTGATTGACGTCGGCATCAACCGGCTCACGGAGGCGGCCGAGGTCGCGCGGTTCTTCGCGGAGGGCAGCCGCAAGCGGCAGCAGTTCGAGGCGAAAGGCAGCCTGCTGATCGGCGACGTCCACCCCGAGGTTGAGCAGGTCGCCGGCGCGATCACGCCGGTACCGGGCGGCGTGGGTCCCTTGACGATTGCCATGGTCCTCGCCAACACGGTGACGGCCGCGGAGCATCGGGCCGGGCTCGCCCGCTGATGGTAAGGGTGGCCCTCACGGGCGGCATCGCCACCGGGAAGAGCTACGTCGCCCAGCGCTTCCGCCAGGCCGGCGTGCCGGTCGTGGACGCGGATCTCCTGGCACGGCAGGTGGTGGAACCGGGCACCCCCGGGCTGCGCGCGATTGTCGACCGCTTCGGCGTTGACGTCCTCGACAGGACCGGCGCCCTGAATCGGCCTCGGCTCGCGTCGATCGTGTTCTCGGACAGCGCGGCACGGCGCGATCTCGAGGCGATCATTCATCCCGCCGTTCGCGCCGCCATCGATCGCTTTCTGGCTGATGCGCCACCGGCGACGCCATTTGCGGTGGCCGACATCCCGCTGCTGTTCGAAACCGGGCGGGCGGGGGAGTTCGATGTCGTGGTCGTCGCGGCGTGTCCGCCGGAGATGCAGATTGAGCGGGTGATGGTGAGGGACAAGTCCACCCGCGCGCAGGCGGAGCAACGGCTGGCCGCGCAGTGGCCGATCGACGACAAGGTGAAGCGCGCCGACTACGTCATCGACACCGGCGGATCGTTCGAGGCGACCGACGCCGCGGTGGACGCGGTGATCACCGCCCTCCGCTCACGCGCCTCCGGCTAACCCCACCGTTCACGTCAGTCGAGCGTTCCGTCTGCTCGGACTCCCCATCGTTCAAGCCTCACATCTCGGCCGAGGCCTGCCTGGCGGCGGCCATGCGTTCCTCGACGAACGAATTCCACTCGTGACAATGCGGGCACTGCCACAGCAGCTCCGTGCTCCGATAGTGGCACTTGAGACAGACGTGCGGATCGAGGAAGAACACGGCGCCGCGCGCCGACTCGATATAGCGCTGCACGAGCGTGCGATCGAGATCGAGCTGTAGCAGGACGCTCCAGACGGCCTGATGCACCGTGAGGCCGTGCGGGTTCTGTTCGAGCGCCTCGATCAGCAGGCCGAAGGCGGCGTGCGGATCGCCGCGCTGTGACAGGTGCATGCCGAGCGCCAGGCGTCCGCGCCAGTCCTGCGGCCGCGAAGCGATGAAACGGCGGCACCGGTCCTCGAACTTCTGCGGCGAGCCCTCGCGTTCGTAGAGCCGCTCCAGACGTTGGAGCGCCAGATGGGCACGCTCGGGGGCGACGTCGATCAGCTGGTTCCAGGCGGCCATTGCCCCGGCGGTGTCGCCGGCGAGCAGTCGGACGTCGCCGAGGTTGACATACGCCGGGGTGGTGGAGGGGTCGAGCGCGATTGCCGACTCGAAGTGACGGGCGGCGGCAGTCGCGTCGCCGGCCTTTTGCGCATCCGACCCGAGCGCGTTCTCGAGGAACGCCAGAATCGCCTGGCTGCGCGGCTGGGTATCCGGTCCGCTCAGCTCCACGAGCTGACGGCGGATTCGATACGCCTCACCCCACTGGTGCTGTTCCTCGTGCAGCTTCTCGAGGTAGAGCAGGGCGTACTGGTTGTCAGGCGACAGCCGCAGCACTTCCTTGAACGCGTCCAGCGCCCGGTCCACGAAGCCGCCACGCTTGTAGTCGAGGCCGAGGCAGAGCAGCACGTAGCTGTGCTCGAGGCGCGTCAGCTTGGGGCGCTGCAGCAGCGCCTGGTGCACCTGAATCGCGCGCGAGACCTGGCCGCGTTCGCGGTAGACGTTGCCCAGGATCATGTGGATTTCAAGGGCATCGGCATCCACCCTCGCCGCCCGGCTCAGCTCCTCGATGGCGAGATCGATCTGATTCGAGACGAGGAAGTTCAGGCCGAGCACGTAATGCTGCGAATCGCGCGCCTTCCGCCGATCGATCCAGCGGCCGTCGCGCAGCTTGTAGCGCTCCCACGCCTTGCCGATGGCCAGGCCGAGGAGGAGCGCCACGAGCGCGGAGATGAGCGGCAGGGACGAGTCGAAATCCACGATGCTGGTTCCTGCGCCGTCCTACACCATCTCGGTGCGCCAGAGGTCGTGCAGGTGGAGCACGCCCTCCACCCGGCGGTCGGGATCGATGACGACGACGGACGTGATCTTGCGCCGTTCGAGCAGGGCCAGCGCCTCGACCGCGAGCGTTTCGGGACCGATGGTCACAGGATTCGAGGTCATCACGTCCCTGGCGGTGAGCGACTGGATGTCAGGCGTGGTGGCCATCTTGCGGCGCAAGTCGCCGTCCGTGACGATTCCGGCGAGCCGGCCCTCGGCGTCGGTGACCGACGTCATCCCCAGTCCCTTGCTCGACATCGTGTAGATGATGTCGCGCATCACGGTATCCAGCCGCACAACGGGGATGTTGTCGCCCGCGTGCATCAGTTGCCGGGCACGCATCAGCCGTTTGCCGAGCTTGCCACCGGGGTGAAGGCTGGCGAAGTCTTCTGGCTGGAAGCCTTTCTCGACGAGCACCGACATGGCCAGCGCGTCTCCGAGCGCCAAGGCCGCGGTCGTGGACGCGGTTGGCACCAGGTTCATGGGGCAGGCCTCTTCCGACACATGGCAGTCGAGCGCCACGTCCGCGCTCTGGGCGAGCGTTGACGTCATGCCGCCGGTGATCGCGATCAGTTTGGCGCCAAGACGCTTGATGGTCTCGAGGACGCGCGTCAGTTCGTCGGTTTCACCACTGTACGAGACAGCGATCACCACATCGTCCGAGCGGATGACGCCGAGGTCGCCATGCACCGCTTCGGCCGGGTGGAGGAAGAAGGCCGAGGTGCCGGTGCTCGTCAAGGTCGCGGCAATCTTGCGGCAGATGATGCCGCTCTTGCCCATGCCGGTCAGGATCACGCGGCCCTGACAGTCGCGCACCAACTCCACCGCCTGCGCGAACGAGCCGTCGAGCCGGTTGACCAGGTCGAGGATGGCCGCGGCTTCGGTCTGCAGGACCTTGCGGGCCAGGGTCAAATCAGCCACGGCGCACGATCCGGTCAATGGCCACGAGCCGATGCATCAGGGTCTCGACCCGATCGAGCTTGAGGGCGTTCGCCGCATCGCTCTTCGCCTGCGCGCGGGTTCTCGTGGACTTCCATGAACACCCCGTCCACCCCCGCGGCGACACCCGCCTGGGACAGCGGGTCGATGTATTCGGCCAGTCCGGCGGTCACGCCGTCGCCGGCGCCCGGCAATTGCAGGCTGTGGGTGACGTCGAAGACGACGGGGAAGCCGAACTCGCGGAGCATGGGCAGCCCGCGCATGTCGACGACCAGGTTGTTGTAGCCGAACGAAGTGCCACGCTCGGTCAGGAGAATCCGCGAATTCCCACTCTCGGTGAGCTTGGCCACGACGTGCCGCATGTCCTTTGGCGCCAGGAATTGCCCCTTCTTGACGTTGACGGTGCGACCGGTCCGCGCCGCCGCCACCAGCAGATCGGTCTGGCGGCAAAGAAATGCCGGGATTTGCAGCACGTCGGCCACTTCCGCCGCCCGCTCCGCCTGGGACGGCTCGTGGATGTCGGTGACGATGGGGAGGCCGGTCCGTGACTTGACCTCGGCGAGGATGCGCAGGCCCTCGTCGAGCCCGGGACCGCGGTATGACGTGATCGAAGTCCGGTTGGCCTTGTCGAAGGACGCCTTGAACACGACCGGGTAGCCGGTGCGCCTGGCGATGGCTGCGATCTCGAGGCCGATGTTCACCGCATGGTCGGCGCTCTCTATGACGCAGGGCCCGAGCATGAAGCCAAGGGGCTGCCCCGGCCCGAACTGCACCGCTCCGGCCGGAACAACGACCATCGGGGCCGGATCAGCCATGCGAGGCCATCGACTGGGTGCCCGCCGGGATACCGTTCTTCTGCCTCAGGGCCGCCTCGACGAAGCTGCTGAACAGCGGATGCGGCTTGAGCGGCCTCGACTGGAACTCGGGGTGGAACTGCACGGCGATGTACCAGGGGTGCCCCGGGAGCTCCGCGATCTCGACGAACTTGCCGTCCGGCGAACGGCCGGAAATCCGCATGCCCTTCTCGTTCAGGGCCGATTCGTACAGGCAGTTGAACTCGAAGCGGTGGCGATGGCGCTCGTGAATCAGCGGCGCACCGTAGATCCGGCGCGCCAGCGACCCTTCGGTCAACTCGCACGCATATCGCCCCAGCCGCATCGTCCCACCGAGCTCGTCAACTCCCAGCAGGTCGCGCAGCTTGTAAATCACGCGGTGCGTGGCCGACTCGTCCACCTCGGTTGAATCCGCGCCTTCGAGGCCGCAGACGTTTCTCGCGAACTCCACGGTGGCCCACTGGAAGCCGTAGCAGATCCCGAAGTAGGGGATGCCGCGGGTGCGGGCGTATTCCGCCGCCTTCATCATGCCGCGCGTGCCGCGGGAGCCAAAACCACCTGGCACGAGCACAGCGTGGGCGCCGTCGAGCAGTCGAGTGCCCCCCTCCTGTTCCAGCGCCTCCGACTCCACCCACTGGATGTTGATGCGCGTCCGGTTCGCGAAACCGCCGTGATACAGCGCCTCGTTGAGGGACTTGTAGGAGTCTTCGTAGCCGGTGTACTTCCCGACCACGTGGATCGTAATCTCGCCGGCGGGGTGCTTGATGCCGTCAACCAGGTCTTCCCACGCCTGCATGTGGGATTCGCCCTGCGGAAGGCCCAGCAGCTTCAGCAATACCTTGTCGAGGCCTTCCTCACGGAACGCCAGCGGCACTTCGTAAATCGTCGAGACGTCCCTGGCGGTGATGACGGCCTCTTCGGACACGTCGCAGAACAGGCCAATCTTCTGCTTCAGATCGCGGGGAAGCGGCCGGTCGGTGCGGCAGAGCAGCATGTCCGGCTGGATGCCGATCGAACGCAGATCGCGCACGCTGTGCTGCGTGGGCTTGGTCTTCAGCTCGCCGGCGGTGCCGATGTAGGGCACCAGGGTGAGGTGCACGTAGACCGTGTTCTCGCGGCCCACGTCCTGGCGGAACTGGCGGATGGCCTCGAGGAACGGCAGGCTTTCGATGTCGCCCACGGTGCCGCCAATTTCCACCAGCACCACGTCCACGTCCCGGCCCACGGCCCGGATGCAGTCCTTGATCTCGTTGGTAATGTGCGGAATGACCTGCACCGTCCGGCCGAGATAGTCGCCGCGACGCTCCTTCTGGAGCACCGACATGTAGATCTTGCCGGTCGTCCAGTTGCTGTTGCGCGTCGTGGTCATGCTCGTGAAGCGCTCGTAGTGCCCCAGATCCAGGTCGGTCTCGGCCCCGTCGTCGGTGACGTAGACCTCACCGTGCTGGTACGGGCTCATCGTGCCAGGGTCCACGTTGATGTAGGGGTCGAACTTCTGCATCGTGACGCGGTAGCCGTGGCCCTCGAGCAGCGCGCCGATGGAGGCGGCGGCCAGGCCCTTGCCGAGTGACGACACCACGCCGCCGGTCACGAAAATGTACTTGGTGGGTCGAGCGGTCTGTTCCATGTTGGGTCTCAGGTCCTCGAAGCAGTCAAGAGCCACTGACGGACGCGCGCCAGATCGTCGGGTGTGTCCACCCCGATGGAGTGGTGGTCGGTCTCAACGACCTGAATGCCGATGCCGTGGGCCAGCGCGCGCAGTTGCTCCAGCGCTTCCACGCCTTCAATGTCAACCGGTGGCAGGGCCGCCAACCGCAGCAGGACGTCTCGGCGATAGGCGTATAGCCCTACATGCGCCCGGGCCACTGCCGGCGCGGTCCCAACCGATCCTCGTGGGAATGGGATGGGAGCGCGGGAGAAATACAGGGCCCGGCCGGTCAGATCGCACACGACCTTCACGACGTTCGGGTTCGCGAACTCCTCCTCGGACCGCAACGGACGGCAGGCGGTCGAGACTTCCAGTGAGGGGGAGTTCATGAGCGGGCGCGTGACGGCGTCGATGACGGCGGGGTCGAGCAGCGGTTCATCACCTTGGACATTGACGACAATTCCGCACGTCAGCGATGCGGCCACTTCAGCCAGGCGATCGGTTCCGGTTGGATGGTCGGCGCTGGTCATCACCGCGACGCCGCCAAACCCCTCGACCACCCGCCTGATCCGCTCGTCGTCGGTGGCGACCACAACGGCCGTCACGGTCTGCGCCTCGGACGCGCGCCGGTAGACATGCTCGATCATCGGATGACCGGCGATGTCGGCGAGAGCTTTTGCAGGGAGTCGGGTGGACTGGTATCGCGCGGGAATGATCGCGACCACCGACGATTCAGTCAGTTTGAACGGCAGACTGACCGGCACACAGAAGTCTACCATAACGCTCGGGGCGGGCCCCTCCCGAAGCGGTCGTCTCGTCCCGATACCCGGATACAATGGGCGGCATGCAGTGGCGGACCGTGACGCTGGTCGGGGCCCTCAGCCTGGCAATTGGCTGGGCGATGGGCGGCGGCCTGGCCTCGCAGCCGTCGGGCAACCCGACCGGTTCGACCGGGCGCGGCCCCCGTCCGCTCGGGGTGGAGCAGTCGACCGCCCCGCTGACCCGCCAGCTGCGCCTGAAACTGGACCAGCAACCGGCCCGCCCTCAACCCTCGCGCAACCCATTTGTCTTCGGCTCGCGCGCGCCTGCTGCGGCGCCGGCCGGCCGGCCGGCCGCACCCGCCGCGGACACTGACGCCCCTGTTGACGACGTGCCGGCGCGTCCGGCGGGGCCGGTATTCACCCTGTCGGGGATGGCATCGAGCGCCGGTCCGGACGGGCCGACGTTCACCGCCATCATCAACGCTGGCCAGGGACTGCTGTTCGTCAAGCTCGGCGACGAACTGCCCGGCGGCTATGTTGTGGCCGACGTGCAGGAGAACATGGTGACCCTCAAGGACAGCTCGGGCGGCGAACGCACGTTGCGCCTCCGCTGAGCCGTCCTCGAACGCCGACTCCGTTCCGGTCAGACCTGCACGAGCCAGACGTGCTTGACCGCCGCAATCGATCTCAGCTGATCCATCAAGCCTTCGACCACCCCCGCCGGCGCATCCACGTTCACCACGCCCACCGCGCCGCCGGCATCACGCCCCAGGGCGAAATTCGCGATGTTTACGCCCTGCCGGCCCAGAATCGTGCCGACTTCGCCAATGACACCCGGTTGGTCGTTGTTGCTGATCAGCAGGAGTGTTCCCGAAAGCGGTGCCTCCACAGGCACGCCGTTCAGAAGCACCAGGCGGGGATTGCGGTCCGCCACCGTCGCCTCGACCCAGCGTTCCCCCGCGTCGGTGACCAGCTTCACCGACAGCAGGCTGCGGAAGTTGCGCGCCCGTGAGCTCGACGACTCGACGATGTCGATGCCGCGCGCTTCGGCGGTTGCCTTGGCGTTGACCGCGGTCACGGGCTCCGACAGGGTCGCCTTGAACAGTCCTACCAGCACGGCGTTGACGATGAGCGGATGCTGGCCGGCCAGCTCGCCGTAGTAGCGCACGCCGACACTTTCGATCCGCGCTTCGCCCATCTGCCCGACCATGGCGCCCAGCTGTTCGCCAATGCTCATGTACGGCTGCAGGCGCTGGAACTCGTCAGGGCCGACGGCGGGGAAGTTCACGGCGTTGCGGATGACCCCGGTCTTGAGGAAATCGCGCAGCGCGGAGGCGGTTTCCACGCCCACCAGTTCCTGGCCTTCGCGTGTGGACGCCGCGATGTGCGGGCTCGCCACAACCTTGGCCAGCTTCTGCAACGTGTGATCCTTCGTCGGCTCGCTTTCGTACACGTCGAGCGCCGCGCCGCCGATGTGACCGGACTCGATCGCGGCCACCAGCGCGGCCTCGTCAATCAAGTCGCCGCGCGCGGTGTTCACCAGGCGAAGACCTTTCTTGCACTTCGCCAGCCGCTCGGCGTTGAACGTCCGTTTGGTTTGTGGCGTGGACGGCATGTGGAGCGACAGGTAGTCCGCTCGTGCGCACAGTTCGTCCATCGACACGAGCTCGATGCCCATGTTGGCGGCGGCCTGCTGCGCGATGAACGGATCGTGCGCGATCACGGTCATCTCGAACGCCTGCGCCCGCCGCGCCACTTCTTGACCGATACGCCCGAGTCCGGCAAGGCCGAGCACTTTGCCGCGAACCTCTTCACCAAGGAAACTCTTCTTGTCCCAAACGCCTTGTTTCATTGACGCGTCCGCCGCAGGCAGCTTCCGTGCCAGCGAAAGGATCTGCGCCATCGCGAGTTCCGCAACGGAGATGCTGTTGGCGCCTGGTGCATTCATCACCACGATGCCGCGCGCGCGTTGCGGTCTCGACGTGCACGTTGTCCACGCCGGTCCCAGCACGGGCAATTGCCCGCAGCCTGGGCGCGGCAGCGATGATGTCTGGCGTGACCTTCGTCGCGCTGCGCACGACGAGCGCATCCGCATCCGCCAGGTCGATCTTCAGTTGGTCCGGCGCGCGGCCGGACTGGGCGTCAATCGTCCAGCCTTCGGCGCGCAGCAGTTCGAGCGCGGAGGCGGGGAGGTCGTCGGCAACAACTATGCGCACTGATGAATCTCCGGGGAAAGTGTGAGCCAGATATAATGACAGGTTCAGGCGCGTTGGAAAAGGTCGGACCAACGATCGGTGGGTGCATCATCCGTGGTGCAATCCGCAGAATTCTTCGAGATTGCATGCCGTTACGTGGTGTTCACACGGTGTTTTCCACAAGGTTTTCCACAGTACTTGTGGATGAAGCTCGCGAGCGGCAAGGCAAACTGACCTAAAGTCAATTTCGTTCAGGAGTACTGGCATGAATCGTAAGGTCACGGTAGTCGGCGGAGCAGGCAACGTAGGCGCGACGGTGGCACGCGTCGTCGCACAGAAGGAACTGGCGGACGTCGTCGTCGTCGACATCGCCGAGTCGAAGGCCGCGGGCGTTGCGCTCGACATCTATCAGTCGTGTGCCGTCGACGGATCCGCGGCGCGCGTGCTCGGCGTCGGCACGAACGATTTCGCGGCGAGCGCGAACTCGGACGTCGTGGTCATCACCTCGGGAATGCCGCGCAAGCCAGGCATGAGCCGCGACGACCTGCTGAACGTGAACTACAAGATCATGCAGGACGTGACGGCGGAGATCGTCAAGTACTCGCCGAACTGCATCATCGTGCCAGTCGCCAACCCGCTCGACGCCATGTCGCAGGCGGTGTACCGCCTGAGCGGATTTCCTCGCGAACGCGTGATCGGCATGGCCGGCGTGCTCGACTCCGCCCGCATGCGCACGTTCGTGGCGACCGAGTTGAATGTCTCGGTATCGGACGTGACGTGCTTCGTGCTCGGCGGCCACGGCGACACAATGGTGCCACTGCCGCGTCTGTCCACGGTCGCCGGCATTCCGCTCACCGAGCTGGTGACGATGGGCATGCTGTCGCAGGCCAAGCTGGACGAGATCTGCACCCGCACCGCCAACGGCGGCGCGGAGATCACCAAGCTGGTTGGCACGAGCGCGTGGTACGCGCCCGGCGCGTCGGCCGCCGACATGGTGGAAGCGATCCTGAAGGATCAGAAGCGCATCATGCCCTGCTCGGTGTACCTGCAGGGTGAATACGGCATCAACGACCTCTTCGTCGGCGTGCCCGTGAAGCTCGGAGCGAAGGGCGTGGAACAGATCGTGGAAGTGCCGCTGACGGCGGACGAGAAGACCGCGCTGCACAAGTCCGCCGGCTCCGTGAAGGAGCTCGTGGACGTGATCAAAGTCTGACGGAGAACGGACTTTCGAGGTTCTAGAGTTCTAGGTTCTAGGGTTCTCAGGTTCTCGCGCCGAACCTTAGAACCCAGAACCTTAGAACCTAGAACCTTAGAACCTCAGAACCAGCCGCTAGGCTTTCCCCGCGACCGCCCTCACGTAGTCGCGATTCATCCGGGCGATGCTCGCGATCGAGATTTCCTTCGGGCACACCGCCTCGCACTCGCCTTCATTCGAGCAGCTGCCGAAGCCTTCGAGGTCCATCTGTTCCACCATGCGGATGGCTCGGCGTCCCCGTTCCGGCTCGCCCTGAGGCAGCAGGCCGAGGTGGGCAATCTTCGCCGACGTGAACAAATGTGCGGCCGCATTCTTGCACGCGGCCGCGCAGGCGCCACAGCCGATGCACTGCGCGTTGTCCATGGCCAGGTCGGCCACGTCCTTCGGCACCGGAATGCTGTTGCCGTCCGGCGCGCCGCCGGCGTTGATCGAGACATAGCCGCCCGCGGCGATGATCCGGTCGAACGCGCTGCGGTCGACCACCAGGTCCTTGATCACCGGAAACGCCTTGGCCCGGAACGGTTCGACGGTAATCGTGTCCCCGTTCTTGAAGCGCCGCATGTGCACCTGGCAGGTGGTGGCGCCGCGGTCCGGGCCGTGGGCCAGGCCGTCGATGACCAGCCCGCAGCTGCCGCAGATGCCTTCCCGGCAGTCGGAGTCGAACGCAATCGGATCCTTGCCGGCCTTGATGATTTCTTCGTTGACCACGTCCAGCATCTCGAGAAACGACATGTCGGGATGCGCGCGGTTCGTGGTGTAGGTCTCGAAGCGGCCCGTCGCGGTGGGGCCCGCCTGCCGCCATACCTTCAAAGTGACAGTCATCGCCATATGAGTGCGTCCTACTTGTAGCTGCGCTGGGAGGGGTGGACTTCGTCGAACACCAGCTCCTCCTTGTGGAGGGCGGGTTGCGCGCCGACTCCCTGGAACTCCCAGGCGGCCACGTACGAATATTCGTCGTCCTTGCGGAGGGCTTCGCCGTCGGGCGTCTGGAACTCCTCGCGGAAGTGCCCGCCGCACGACTCGCGCCGCTCCAGCGCGTCGAGCGCCAGCAACTCCGCGAACTCCATGTAGTCGGCCACGCGGCCGGCGTAGTCGAGCGAGGGGTTCAGGTTGTTCTTCTCGCCCGTGACCAGGACGTTCTGCCAGAACTCGTCACGGAGCTGGCGAATCTGGGTGACGGCGCCCTGCAGTCCCTGCTCGTTGCGGGCCATGCCCACGTGATCCCAGCAAATCGCCCCGACGGCCCGGTGGAAGTCGCGGATCGTGCGGGTGCCTTTCACTGACAGCACCTTGTCGATCCGGGTCTGTGCCGCCGACCTGGCTTCCTTGAATGCGTCGTGTTCGGGGGCAACCGCCGGCATGGGGGAGCCCGCCAGGTAATTGGCCACCGTGTACGGCGCGACGAAGTAGCCATCCGCCAGCCCCTGCATCAGCGCGCTGGCGCCGAGCCGGTTGGCGCCGTGGTCCGAGAAGTTCGCCTCGCCCAGCACGAACAGGCCGGGAATCGTGGACATGAGGTCGTAGTCCACCCAGAGCCCGCCCATCGTGTAGTGCACGGCGGGGTAGATGCGCATCGGGATCTTGTAGGGATCCTCGTCGGTGATGCGCTTGTACATGTCGAACAGGTTGCCGTAGCGGCCCTTGATGGTGTCGGCGCCGAGCCGCTTGATGGCGTCGGCGAAGTCCAGGTAGACCGACAATCCGGTGTCGCCCACGCCCCGGCCCTCGTCGCAGACCGACTTGGCGGCACGTGACGCCACGTCACGCGGCACGAGGTTGCCGAAGCTGGGGTAGCGGCGCTCGAGATAGTAGTCGCGGTCCGACTCGGGAATCTGGTCGGCCGGGCGGCGGTCACTCTGGTTCCTGGGCACCCACACGCGGCCGTCGTTCCGGAGGCTCTCCGACATCAGCGTCAGCTTCGACTGGTGATCGCCGCTGACCGGGATGCAGGTGGGGTGGATCTGCGTGAAGCAGGGGTTGGCGAAGTAGGCGCCTCGCTTGTGGGCCCGCCAGGCAGCCGTGACGTTCGAGTTCACGGCGTTGGTGGACAGGTAGAAGACCGTGCCGTAGCCGCCCGTGCAGAGCAGCACCGCGTTGGCGCCGTGCGACTCGAGCTCACCGGTGATCAGGTTGCGGCAGACGATGCCGCGAGCCTGGCCGTTCACGACGACCAGGTCCAGCATTTCCCGCCGCTGATACATCGTCACGGTGCCGGCGTCCACCTGGCGCATCAGCGACTGATAAGCGCCCAGCAGGAGCTGCTGGCCGGTCTGACCACGCGCGTAGAACGTGCGCGACACCTGGGCGCCGCCGAACGAACGGTTGTCGAGCAAGCCGCCGTACTCCCGGGCAAACGGCACGCCCTGGGCCACACATTGGTCGATGATCAGCACCGACATCTGTGCCAGGCGGAACACGTTGGCCTCGCGGGCGCGGTAGTCGCCGCCCTTGACCGTGTCGTAGAACAGCCGGTAGATGCTGTCGCCGTCGTTGCGGTAGTTCTTGGCCGCGTTGATGCCGCCCTGCGCGGCGATGCTGTGCGCGCGGCGCGGGCTGTCGTGGATGCCGAACAGCTTGACGTTGTAGCCCAGCTCACCGAGCGAAGCCGCCGCCGAGGCGCCGGCGAGGCCGGTTCCCACCACGATGATCTCGTGCTTGCGCCGGTTGGCCGGGTTGACCAGCTTGTTTTCGAACTTGCGGCGGTCCCACTTCTCGGCAATCGGGCCGCTGGGAATTCTGGAATCGAGCGTCATAGCACGCCCTTCGAGAGGATGAAGGTGTAGATCGGAATGATGAAGAACCCGCCCGCGATGACAATCGCCAGCACGCGGCCGAGCACGAGAAGGCCGGGCGAGCCGGCCGCACTGCTGATGCCGAGCGACTGCGCCGCGCTCGAAATGCCGTGCCAGAGATGAAAGAAGATGATGGCCATCGCCAACAGATAAAAGACGACGTAAGCGGGTGAGCTGAAGATTTCCAGCTGCAGGCGGTAGATGTCACGCGTGCCGTCGGCGGCCTCATAGAACGTGCCGAACTTGAACGTGGCAAGGTGCGTGACCACGAACAACAGGACGATCGTGCCCGTCACGATCATCGTGGACGAGGCCAGGGTCTTGCGGCTCCTCGGGTTCTTGGCCTTGGCCCAGCGGCGGCTCGCGTAGCCCGTTGGACGGGCGGCGCGATTGCCGAGCACGACCGCCACGGTCTTGGCCACATGCACGAAAAAGACGCCGACCAGCCCTGCCTCAATGACGTAGATCAGCGGATTGCTGGTGAGCGAGTGCGAGTAATGGTTGAACGCGTCTGGACCGACCAGAAAGAGCAGATTCCCGGCCAGGTGCCCGATGAGGAACACGAACAGGCCGAGCCCGGTCAGCGCGATGAGGATCTTGGAGCCAACGGATGATGCGGATGCCTGAATTAAGTGCATGAGGATTGCCCAACCGTGAATTCTATGACATTCACCCCTCTATTGTTCAGGACGCCGAAGCTGACGGACGCGGTCCCGCGGAGCTGAACAATCGTCGCGAGGGCAGGGCTGAGGAAAGGGCGTGTCGCCCCGCGGGGGAGAGCGGGGCGACACGGGCGACGGAGGTGGTTACTTGCGCGAGCGCGCGAGGCGGATGTTCGGGCCGGTGGTGCCGGTGGGGCGCGCGGCCGCTTTACGCGACTGCTTGTCCGCATACATCTTGCGGTCCGCCGCTTCGAGCAGCGCTTCGAAGGTGTGCCCATCCTCACCGCTCATGGCCACACCCACGCTGATGCTCATGGCCAGCTGAGCGCCGTTCGGCGCGGTCACGACCTGACGAGCCACGGCGCGCTGCAAGTCCACCGCGCGCCGCTCGGCTTCGGAGCGGTCCTGGCACGACAACGCCACGATGAACTCGTCGCCGCCGTAGCGGGCGCAGAAGTCCGAGGCGCGCACCTGGCGCCGCAGCGTGCTGGCCAGCGTCTGCAGCGCAAGGTCGCCGGTCTGGTGGCCGTGAGCGTCGTT
This sequence comes from uncultured Acidobacteriota bacterium, assembly GCA_963723005.1. Classification (GTDB taxonomy): domain Bacteria; phylum Acidobacteriota; class Vicinamibacteria; order Vicinamibacterales; family UBA2999; genus VFZN01. Next base: position 537,061 of record CAVRPA010000005.1, read on the forward strand.
GATGGTCTTGAACTCGTCGAGGTCGATCATGATGATCGCGCTCGGCACGGTGCCGTCGGCGTTCGACGACAGGCGCTGGTCCACGTGGCCGATCAGGGCGCGCGAGTTCGGCAGGTCGGTGAGCGAGTCGGTCAAGGACGCCGCCCGCAGGCCCTCGAACTGGATGGAGTTGGCAAGCACCGATGCCACCTGGCTGCCAAGCCGCTCCAGCAGCCGCAGGTGCGCGTCGGTGTAGGGCTGTTCGTCCACGTGGTAGGCGGTGAGAATCGCGATCAGCTGGTCGCCGTCGATCAGCGGGAACGACAGCGCGGACTGGAACAGGTTGCCCACCTGCGGGGCGCCGGCCGCCTCGAAGTCGCTGAGGGCGCGGGCGTTGATGGCCCCTCCCAGGTGGCGCGCGGCCCAGCCGGTCACGCCCTCGCCAATCGGAATGCGCAGCCCTTCGAGCCCGTCGGACGACAGGCCGGCCGCATACCGGCACCGCAGGACATCCCGGCGTCCGTCGGGGACGTAAAGGGCCCAGCACGACGCCGGGACGAGGCGATTGACCTTCGAGGTGAGCAGGCCCATCGTGTCGTCCACGCTGAGGCGGGTGCCGAGCGTCTGGGCGATGTCGTAGAGCGCGCGCACTTCCTGCGTGGCCTGCGAGATGCTCTGATACACCGTCGCCGCGGCGGCGAAGGGGCTCTCGGTCGGGGTGGTGGAGAAGCCGGTTGCGGGCGCGCCGGTCCGGGGCGCGGACGACGATTCGGGCAGCACCGGCTCGCGTGCGCCTTCGTATTCGTTGTCCTCGGTCAGGAGGAGGACCTCCATGAACAGCTCGATCAGCCGCGGGTCCAGCGCCTTGCCGGCCTCGAGCCGCAAGGTCTCGATGGCTTCTTCCTGCCGCATTGCCCGGTGATAGGGGCGGTTTGCGGTCAGCGCGTCGTAGTAGTCCACCACTGCCAGCACCCGCGCACCGAGCGGGATGGTCTCGCCCTTCAAGCCGTCGGGATAGCCGGTGCCATCCCAGCGCTCGTGGTGGCTCTGGATGTAGGGCGCGACGGGATAGGGAAACGGCACCGCCTTCAGGATGTTGGCGCCGACCGTCGGGTGCAGGCGAATGTAGTCGAACTCCGCGGGCGTCAGCCGGCCGGGCTTGGTCAGGATGTGCTCGGGCACGGCCAGCTTGCCGATGTCGTGCAGGAGCGCCGCGATCTTGAGCCCCTCGACCTCGTCGCGCGTCATGCCGGCGGCTTCACCCAGGGCGGCCGCGCGCGCCTCGACCCGGCGAATGTGGTTCTCGGCGGCGCCCGACTCCGGGTCGATGGTCTGGTCCCGGGCATCAATGGCGCGCGCCAGCGCTTCGACGGTCGCCAGGTGCAGGTTCGAGACGATGCGCAGGTGTTCCTGATGCTCCGACACGCGGCCGAGATACACGCGGTAGCTGTGGAAGGTCAGCCCCAGCAGGGCGGCCGCGAAGAGAACCAGCCACACTTCCTGCGTGCTCATCGCCGACGCGGCGAACGTTGCGGCGCCAGCGGCGACGAAGCAGGCCGGGCCGGCCCACAGGAAATCCTCGCGCCAGGTGGCGCTGATCGACCGGCCGCGCGAGAGCGCCACCACGGTGGCGACCAGCCAGCTGTTACAGAGGAAGAATGTCGCGGCGCCGCCCGCCGCCGGCTTGCTGATGGCGGTGAAGCTGGCCGTCAGGTCGAACCCGCCCAGGCGTGACGCGACCAGGCCGGCGGCCTGGACAGTGATGATCAATGTCGCGCTGCTGAACAGCGTCTGGCGCACCGAAATGCCGTTGCGCCGCATCGTCATCGACTGGGTGGCGGCGCTGGCGCCGGCCACCAGCATGGCCTCGTGCGGCCCCAGCAGGACGAGGCTGAGGAAGTCGGTGAAGTAGGACATCGAGAGGGTGGCCTGCCCACTCGACAGCGGAAGGTGGATCTTCATCACCGCCGTCGTCATCGAGCCCAGGAGCAGCGCGACGAACAGCAGCGGCTGGCGGAACTCGGCCCGTGGAATCCCCATCACCAACAGGCCGACGCCGGTCAGGACCACGGCGGCAATGTATGCGGTGAGCAGGCGCGACCGTGTCGTCTGTGACACGGGGCGGGGGACGGGCGACGAGGCGGACATGGTCGCCGACTATCTCTAGCATTCTGCATGCCAGCCCATCGATGCCAGTTAAGTTGTTGATTTCATGCGACTTAACAGAATTGGTAGATCGTTGAAGTGTACCTGCCGGTGTGCTGCTATGCGCCTTTAGGGACTGCCGGTATTGCTAAATACATGACTTGATAGGACTTTGACGACATGAGCCAAAACGAGACGCTGCCTCAAAACAGCACATAACCACGCCAAGTCTGGTCGCATGCTATTATTCCGACCCGTTCCCAGCTGCATTCGGCTTAATCCCAATCATGAAGATTCACGAATATCAGGCCAAAGCCATTCTCGCGCGCCACGGTGTGCCGGTCCCCCGAGGGGAAGTGGCGTTCTCCGCGCAGGACGTCTCCGAGATTTCCCGACGCATGGGCTCGGGCGTTGTCGTCGTCAAGGCACAGATTCACGCTGGTGGCCGCGGCAAGGCCGGCGGCGTGAAGGTCGTCAAGTCGGCGGATGACGCCGAAGCGGTCGCCAAGGATTTGTTGGGCCGCACGCTCGTCACCTATCAGACCGGCCCTGAGGGGCAGAAGGTCTCGCGCCTGCTCGTCGAAGAGGGGCTCGCCATCGACCGCGAGCTCTATCTCGGCACTGGTCGTCGATCGCTCGACCCAGCGCATCGTGCTGATGGTGAGCAAGGAGGGCGGCGTCGAGATCGAACAAGTCGCCGCCAAGACGCCGGAGAAGATCCACAAGGTCTTCATCAATCCCGCGGTCGGCCTGCAGCCGTTCCAGGCGCAGCAGATGGCCTTCGCGGTGGGCCTGACGGGCGACTCGGTGAAGAAGGGCGTCAAGATGATGCTCGCGCTCTACCAGGCGTTCATCGCCACCGACGCGTCGATCCTCGAGATCAACCCGCTCATCGTCACCAAGAGCGGCGACCTGCTGGCGCTCGACGCCAAGATCAACTTCGACGACAACGCGCTGTTCCGCCACGCCGACATTCGCGATCTGCGCGACCTGAGCGAGGAAGACCCGCTCGAGGTCGAGGCCTCGAAGTTCTCCCTCAACTACATCCGGCTCGACGGCAACATCGGCTGCATGGTCAACGGCGCCGGGCTGGCGATGGCGACGATGGACATCATCAAGCTGTCGGGGGGCATGCCGGCGAACTTCCTCGACGTGGGCGGCGGCGCCAATGCCGAGCAGATTCGCAACGCGTTCAAGATCCTGATGTCCGACAAGAACGTGAAGGCCGTGTTCATCAACATCTTCGGCGGCATCCTGCGCTGCGACGTGCTGGCGGCCGGCGTGATCGCGGCGGTCAGGGAACTGGGCGTTCCGGTGCCCATCGTCATCCGCATGAAGGGCACGAACGTCGAGGAAGGAAAGCGGATGCTGGCTGAGAGCGGTCTGAACTTCACCACCGCCGACACGATGGGCGAAGGCGCGATGAGCGTCGTGGCGCTCGCGGGAGGTGCCCGCTAATGGCGATCCTGCTCGACTCGAACACGCGCCTCATCGTCCAGGGCCTGACCGGGCGCGAAGGCACGTTTCACGCCAAGGCGGCTGCCGCGTACCACACCAACGTGGTCGGCGGGGTCACGCCCGGCAAGGGCGGCACGACCCACGAAGGCTGGCCGGTGTTCAACACCGTGGCTGACGCCGTGAAGGAAACCGGCGCGAACGCCTCGGTGATCTTCGTGCCTCCGCCATTTGCCGCCGACGCCATCATGGAAGCCGCCGAGTCGGACATTGCCCTGGTCGTCTGCATCACCGAGGGCATTCCGGTGGTGGACATGCTCAAGGCGATGACCTTCCTGAAGGACCATCCGAAAACGCGGCTGATCGGTCCCAACTGTCCTGGGCTGATTTCGCCCGGCAAGGGGAAGGCCGGCATCATTCCAGCGAACATCTGCAAGGAAGGGCGCATCGGCATCGTCTCGAAGAGCGGAACTCTCACCTACGAGGCGATCGACCAGCTGACGCGCCGCGGCCTGGGCCAGTCCACCTGCATTGGCATCGGCGGCGATCCGCTGATCGGCACCACGCACATCGACGCGCTGGAGTTGTTCCAGAACGATCCTGACACCGACGCGGTGATCATGATTGGCGAAATCGGCGGCTCGGCCGAGGAAGAAGCGGCGGCCTGGATCAAGGATCACTTCACCAAGCCTGTCGTGGCCTTCATCGCCGGTCAGACGGCACCGGAAGGCCGGCGCATGGGCCATGCGGGCGCGATCATCGCCGGCGGCAAGGGCACGGCGGCCGAGAAGATGGCCGCGCTCACGGCAGCGGGCGTGCGGGTCGTCAAGAGTCCCGCGGACATGGGCGAGTCGCTGGTCGAGGCGATCAAGAAATGATCTTCGCTCGGCGCGCCACCGCACTCTTTGCAACCGGTTTCTTTTTTACCGGGAGGGGGACGGTGTAGCTCCGAGGCGCTGAACAGCACCACGGCACACACACCGCCGCCCCAGCAACTCGCTGAGGCGGCGGTTTTCGTTTATGGGAGGATGACGTCCGATGAGCACACGAAGCATGGCGGACCTGCGACAGGCCCTCGACGATCTTGATCGGGTCATCCTGAGCGCGCTGGGCGAGCGAGCCCGCCTGTCGCGCGACATCGTCGCCGCCAAGAGCGAGGCGGCAAGTCCCTTGCGCGACGAGGTGCGCGAGGCAGCGCTGCTGGACCATCGATCGGCATACGGCGAACGTCTGGGGCTCGACCCGGTGTTCGTGCGCCGGCTGTATCGCGAGATCCTGGACGATTCGGTGCGGCGGCAGCAGGATCTGCTCCAGACGCCCGCTGGACGCGCCGGAATTGGTGGTGGGCTTCCAGGGGACGGAGGGGTCCTACGGACATCAGGCCGCGCGCCAGCACTTCGGCACCAGCCCCCGTCCGGTGATGTTCAAGGCCTACCGATCGTTCCGAGCGACGCTCGAAGCCGTCCAGGAGGGGCTGGTGCAGCGGGCTGTTCTGCCTATCGAAAACAGCACGGCCGGGTCGGTTCACGAGGTCTATGACCTGCTGTTCCGGCTCAATCTGGCGGTGGTGGGCGAAGAGGTTCTCGAAATCGAGCATTGCCTTCTGGGCGTGCCCGGCGCCTCCCTGGAGGACCTCCGGGTGGTGCACTCCCATCCCCAGGCGCTGGCCCAGTGCAGCGAGTTCCTTGGGGAAATGCCGCACGTGGAGACCGAAGCCGCGGTGAACACCGCGCTGGCGGCCGCCCGCGTCAAGGACCTTGGCGACCCGCAGCACGGCGGCGATTGCCAGCGAAGAGGCGGGCGCCCGCTTCGGCCTGACCGTCCTGAAGCGGGGGATTGCGAACCAGACCGTGAACCTGACGCGGTTCGTGGTCGTGGCCGGCACCCCGGTCGACTGCGACCCGCTGGTCGAGGCCAAGGTGTCGCTCGTGTTCGGAACGCGCCACGAGCGCGGGGCCCTGGTCCGCTGCCTGAACGTGCTGGCCGAGGAGGGGATCAACCTGACCAAGCTGGAGTCCCGGCCCCGCCCGGGCGCCGCCTGGGAGGTACGTCTTCTACGTGGATCTGCACGGTCATCTGGCCGAGCCCCGGATGCAGTCGGCCCTGGCCGGGCTGGCGGTGGCCACGCAGTTCGTGCGGGTTCTGGGCTGCTATCCCGTCTGTCCGCGCAAACCTCCGCTATAATCAGGCGTTTATGCAGCGCACATTCGCCATCATCAAGCCAGACGCCGTCCGCACGCAGGTGACGGGGCGCATCCTCTCGCGCATCGAATCCGAAGGGTTCGCGGTGCGGGCGATGCGCATGATCCACATGTCCAAGGCCGAGGCCGAGGGCTTCTACCATGTCCACCGCGAGCGGCCGTTCTTCGGCGGCCTGACCGACTTCATGTCGTCGGGGCCTTGCGTGGTGCTCTGCCTCGAGGCGGAGGACGCGATCAAGAAGTGGCGCGACCTGATGGGCGCCACCGACCCGGCCAAGGCCACCGAGGGCACGCTCCGCAAGGAGTTCGGCGCCTCGATCGACAACAACGCCACGCACGGCTCCGATGCGCCCGAGACGGCGGCGTTCGAGCTGGGCTACTTCTTCCGCGGCATGGAGCTGCGCTAGCGAGACAGCACGGCGGGTCAGCGTCCGGCGACAGCCATCGGCGCCGCTTCGGCGGAGATCGGCTGTGGTCCGGGCGTTGCCTTGCGCGGTGCGGATGACGACACCTATGGCGATCAAAGCGGATCGGTGGATTCGGCAGATGGCACTCGAACACGGCATGATCGAGCCGTTCGAGGATCGTCAGGTACGCCAGGGCGTGGTCTCGTACGGGCTGTCGTCCTACGGCTACGACATTCGCGTCGCGGACGAGTACAAGGTCTTCACCAACCTGTTCAACACGGTGGTGGATCCCAAGAACTTCGATCCCAAGTCGTTCGTCGACATCAAGGGCGACATGTGCATCGTGCCGCCCAACTCGTTCGCCCTGGCGCGGACGATCGAGTACTTCCGCATTCCGCGGGATGTCCTGACGGTGTGCCTGGGCAAGTCCACCTACGCGCGCTGCGGCATCATCGTCAACGTGACCCCGTTCGAGCCCGAGTGGGAAGGCCACGTCACGATCGAGATTTCCAACACCACGCCGCTGCCCGCGAAGATCTACTCCAACGAGGGCATCGCGCAGGTGCTGTTCTTCCAGAGCGACGAGGTCTGCGAGGTCTCGTATCGCGACAAGCAGGGCAAGTACCAGGCGCAACGCGGTGTGACGCTGCCCAAGATTTAGAACCGATCCCACGGGATCGGGTGAGCTGGTGATTCTGTGATCCGCCCCTTCAAGACCCATACCCCGGTTGTCGATCCCTCCGCCTACGTGGATACGAGCGCGCAGGTGATTGGCGACGTCGAAATCGGCGCCGAGTCCTCGGTGTGGATGAACGTCGTCATCCGCGGCGACGTCAACCGCATCCGCATCGGCCGCCGCTCCAACATCCAGGACCTGACGATGGTGCACGTGATGCGGGACACGCACCCGACCACCATCGGCGACGAAGTGACCGTCGGGCATTCCGCGGTCATCCACGGCAGCACCATCGAGGACCGCGTGCTGGTGGGTATGGCGGCGGTGCTGCTGAACGGCGTGCACGTTGGCCACGACTCGGTGATTGCCGCCGGGACGCTGCTGACGGAAGGCACGCGCATCCCGCCGCGGTCGCTGGTGATGGGACGCCCCGGCAAGGTGAAGCGGGAGCTGACGGACGAGGAAGTCGCGGAGATTCGCTGGTACGCCGACAACTACGTGGCCTACCGGCTGGACTACCGGTCATGAACACCGGCCCGGCGCGTGGCATGCGCGATTTCCTGCCGGAAGACGTCCGGCGGCGTCAGTACGTCATCGGCGTGATCGCCGACGTCTATCAGAAGTACGGCTTCGAACCGCTCGAGACCCCGTCGGTCGAGAACATCGAGACCCTGCTCGGTAAGTACGGCGAAGAAGGCGACAAGCTGATCTTCAAGATCCTGAAGCGCGGCGAAGGCGCCGAGACGGGCCAGGCCGACCTCGCGCTCCGCTACGACCTCACCGTGCCGCTGGCGCGCGTGGTCGCCGAGTATCGGGCAAAGCTGCCGAAGTTCTTCAAGCGCTATCAGGTCCAGCCGGTGTGGCGCGCCGATCGTCCGCAGAAGGGACGCTTCCGCGAGTTCTACCAGTGCGATGTGGACGCCATTGGATCGACGTCGATGGTGGTGGAAGCGGAACTCCTGGGCGCCGCCGGTGACGTGCTGTCGCGCCTGGGCTTCACGGCCTACACGATCCGCTTGAACCACCGCGGCGTGCTCGCCGGGATGCTCGACGCCGGCGGCGTGCCGGAGGCGCTCCACAACGACGCGCTCGTCGCGCTCGACAAGCTGGACAAGATCGGCCGCGACGGAGTGGCGGCCGAACTCCAGGCGCGCGGCGTCCCCGAGACCGGCGCCGGCATGCTGCTCGAGTTCTTTGCCTCCGTGGCCGCGGCACAAGCGACGGCTGATGCGGATCCGGCGGCGTTCAATCGGGAGGTGCTGCAGCGGCTGGAAGGGTTGCTGGCCGGCACGCGTCCCGAGGCGCTGGCCGACCTGCGTCAGATCGTGGCGCTGGTGGGCGCCACCGCAACCGGTGTGCATCTGCGGCTCGATCCGTCGCTGGCCCGCGGGCTCTCGTACTACACCGGCGCCATTTTCGAGATCGCCGTGCCCGATCTCGCCGGCAGCCTCGGTGGCGGCGGGCGGTACGACAACCTCATTGGCATGTTCCTGGGCGATCAGGTGCCGGCGTGCGGCATTTCGCTGGGGCTGGAGCGCATTCTCGTTGTGATGGGGGAACGCAACATGTTCCCGCAAGGACTCGGCACAGCGCCCGCTGACGTGATGGTCACCATCTGGAATCTCAATGGTGTTCCCGATGCGCTGGGGCTCGCGGCCGAGTTACGATCGAGCAGGCCTTCGCGTCGAGGTGTATCCCGACGCCGACAAGATCGGCAAGCAGCTCAAATACGCGTCGAGCCGCGCCATCCCGTTCGTCACCGTTGTCGGTGATGACGAACTGGCGAAGGGCGTGGTCACGCTCAAGACCCTGGCAACCGGCGAGCAGCAGGTCGTTCCACGGGCTGATGTCGCGGATGTGGTGAAGCGGAATTCCTGAACATGGCTGAACAACTCGGTTCTCTGGCACGCACTCATACCTGCGGCGCGCTGCGCGCCACCGACGTCGGCGCGCAAGCCGTCCTGCTCGGTTGGGTGCACCGCGTCCGCGACCTCGGCGCGCTGCTGTTCGTTGACGTCCGCGACCGCCACGGCATCACCCAGGTGATCGTCGAAGGCGACGAGGCGCTGCTCGAGCGGGCCAAGCGGCTGCGGTCCGAGTTCGTCGTCGCCTTCATTGGCGAGGTCGAGCGCCGATCGCCGGAAACCGTGAATCTCAACGTGCCGACCGGCGAGGTCGAGGTGCGGGCGCGCGAACTGCGCGTGCTCAACGAGGCGAAGACGCCGCCGTTCTCGATTGCCGAGGACCAGAACGTCTCGGAAGAGACGCGGCTGCGCTACCGCTACCTGGATCTGCGCCGTCCCACGCTGCAGCGGAACATCGGCCTGCGGCACCGCATCACGATGGCGATTCGGAAGTACTTCGACGAGCAGGGGTTCTACGAGATCGAGACGCCGATCCTCACGAAGTCCACGCCCGAGGGCGCGCGCGACTTCCTCGTGCCCAGCCGCGTGCACCCGGGCGAGTTCTACGCGTTGCCGCAGTCGCCGCAGATCTTCAAGCAGATCCTGATGATTGCCGGCTTCGACCGCTACGTGCAGATTGCCCGCTGCTTCCGCGACGAGGCGCTGCGCGCCGATCGGCAGCTCGAATTCACGCAGGTGGACCTCGAGATGGCGTTTGCGACGCCGCCGCTGGTGTTCGAGATCGTCGAGGGCGCGCTGGCCGCCTGCTTCCGGGAGATCGGCGTCGAGATTCCGCGGCCGTTCCGTCGCATGCCGTACGCCGAGGCGATGGCCAGGTACGGGACCGACAAGCCGGACCTGCGCTTCGGTCTTGAAATTCAGGACTTCCGCGCCGCGTTTGCGGAGTCGCCGTTCGGCATCTTCCGCGAGGCGGTCGCGCACGGCGGCACGGTGCGCGGCTTCGTGATTCCCGGTGCCTCCGGCTACTCCCGCCGCGAAGTCGATCAACTGGTGGAACAGGCCAAGCAGCTGGGCGCCGCCGGCCTGGTCTGGGCACGCTTCACCGCGGACGGCGTGCAATCGTCGGTCAAGGCGATGGGCGAGGACGGCACCCGCCGCGTGCTGACCGAAGCCGGCGCCACGCCGGCCGACCTGGTGGTGCTCGCGTCAGGGGCACCCGACGCTGTGTCGAAGGTGCTCGGACAACTCCGGTTGCAAGTGGCCAGGCAGGCGGGGCTGGTACCGGATGGGAAGTGGGAACTGACCTGGGTCACCGACTTCCCGCTGTTCGACTGGAACACCGACGAGAAGCGCTGGGACTCGGTGAACCACCCGTTCACCGCGCCTCGCGAAGAGGATCTGCACCTGCTCGAGGCCGACCCGGGCGCCGTGCTCGCCAAGGCCTACGATGTCATCCTCAACGGGTGGGAGCTGGGCGGCGGCAGCATTCGTATCCACGATCGCGAGACGCAGGCCACGGTGTTCCGCCTGCTGGGGATGAGCGACGAGGACGCGAAGCACCGCTTCGGGTTCTTCCTCGAATCGCTCGAGTACGGCACGCCGCCGCACGGCGGGCTGGCTCTCGGCCTGGACCGCATCTGCGCGCTGCTGTCCGGCGAGAGCTCGATCCGCGAAGTCATCCCGTTCCCGAAGACCACGCAGGCGGTGGACATCATGTGCGACGCGCCGTCGACGGTGGATCCGCGGCAGCTGCGCGAGCTGCACATCAAGATCAGCACCTAGTGGCTCGCCCCCCGGGCTGGCTTGACCCGCCACGCCGGGGGTGCTACCCTCGTCTGGTCGGTTAACTCTTTGTAACACAGGGAGATATCGCGATCGGAACCGCTACCACTCGCCGCATTGCCGTCCGTGAGGACGGGCTCTCCACGCTCTTCGGGGCCTACGACGACAATCTCCGCCACCTCGAAGGCCTCCTGAACGTCCGCATTCGAACGCAGGGCCACGATCTGTTCGTCGAGGGCGAGCCCGACGACACGGGAAAAGTCGCTCGCCTGGTCGAACAGATCGGCACGCTCATCACCGAAGGACACGCCTTGTCGGAACGCGATGTGAAGGACGCGGCGCAGCTCGTCGCGACCGATCCCACCGTCGACCTGCGCGACCACTTTCTGAAGGGCGGCCAGCTCCGGCAGGCCGGCCGCCGCCGCATCATGGCGAAGTCGGCGAATCAGCGCCGCTACCTCGACGCCATCGACCAGCTCGACATTGTGTTCGGCGTCGGCCCGGCAGGTACAGGCAAGACCTACCTCGCCATGGCCCAGGCGGTGAACTACCTGCTCGCCAAGAAGGTGAGCCGTATTGTCCTGGCGCGCCCGGCGGTGGAAGCGGGCGAGAAGCTCGGGTTCCTGCCCGGCGACCTGCAGGAAAAGGTCAATCCCTACCTGCGGCCGCTCTACGACGCGCTCTACGACATGCTCGAAGTGGAGAAGGCGGAGCGCATGCTCGAGCGCGGCGTCATCGAAGTGGCGCCGATCGCGTTCATGCGCGGTCGCACGCTGAACGACGCCTTCGTGATTCTGGACGAGGCCCAGAACACGACCACGGAACAGATGAAGATGTTCCTGACCCGCCTGGGATTCGGATCCAAGGCCGTGGTCACCGGCGACATCACACAGATTGACCTGCCGCCCGGCCGCACGTCCGGGCTCGTCGAAGCGATCAGCGTCGTGGGGAAGGTGGACGGGATTGCCTTCGTTCACTTCGATGACCGCGACGTCGTGCGTCACAAGCTCGTGCAGGCCATCGTCAAGGCCTATGAGGCCTATGGGAACTCGAACTCCGCTTCTCGTTAACCTCTCCGTGCCGGACGGCGCGGTGCTGGCCTCGCGCGGCCTGGGCCCCTGGCTCTCGCGCACCGCTCCGGCCGCGGCCCGAGGACAGGTGACGGTTGCCATCGTCAGCGATCGACGCATGCGCGCGCTCAATCGCATGTTCCGCGGGAAGGACGTCGCGACCGACGTCCTCTCGTTTCCAACCGAGGGCGGTGATCCCGCCGCGAACAGCCTGCAGGCCGCTCGCGGCGAGGCGCCGTCACTTGGCGACATCGTCATTGCCTCCGGGATTGCGACGCGGCAGGCGCGCGAGCACGGTCACGCGGTCGGCACCGAATTGCGGGTGCTGGCGCTGCACGGGCTGCTGCACCTGCTTGGATACGATCACGAAACCGACGAGGGGCGGATGGCACGAGCCGAACTGCGGCTCAGGAAGAAGGGCGGACTGCCCTCGGGCCTGATCGCCCGTGCGGGTGCCCGTCCGGGAGCCACCCGACAACGCGCATGACCCCACTGCTGCTGTTTCTGCTCGGCTGTGCAGCCACGTACCTCGGCACGGTGACGGCAGCGTTCAGCGCCCTGATGGAACTCTCGCTCCGCATCATGGCGGAGGGCAGCGGCCGGCACGATCGGCTCGGGCACTATCTCGACGACCCGCGGCGGCTGTTCATTCCGGCACGCCTGCTGCTCGGGACCATCCCGGTGCTCGCCGCAGCGCTGCTCGCGCGGGTCACCGGCGTGGACCAGGCCGGCTTTCCGCTGCTGGTGCTGTCGATCCTCGCCTTCGTGCTCTTCTGCGAGCACGTCATCCCGCTCATCATCGTCAGGCGCGATCCCGAGCGCGTGCTCGACGTGCTGCTGCCGTCATTCGATGCGGTGGCCCGCCTGCTGTCGCCAATCACCCGGGCGCTGCTGACGGTGGGGACCAGCTCGCGACGCCAGGGACAAACGGCCGACGGCAACGCTCCGGATACCGATCGCGACGAGCCTCCGACAAACGGAGCCCAGAACGGCGAGCCCGAGCCGCTTCAGGAGGGACAGGCGCGCGAGATGCTCCGCACCCTCGTCGATTTCCGCGAGACGATGGTGCGCGAGGTGATGACGCCAAGACCCGATATCGTCGCGGTCAACGCCAACGCCACGCTGGAGCAGCTCCAGAACCTGTTTCGCGAGCAGCAGTATTCCCGCGTCCCCGTCTACCAGGACACCCTCGAGAACGTCGTCGGGTTCGTGTTCGTGAAGGACCTGATTCACCAGGCGGCCAACGCCGATCCCGAGGCGCCAATCGCCCCGCTGGTGCGCCCCGCGAACTTCGTCCCGGAGACCAAGCGCGTTCTCGAGCTGCTCCGCGAATTTCAGCACAACCGGCTGCAGATGGCCATCGTGGTGGACGAATACGGCGGCACCGCCGGGTTGGTCACCCTCGAGGACTTGATCGAAGAGATCGTCGGCGAGATCCGCGACGAGTACGACGTCGAAGCCGAGCCGGTGGTGGACGAGGGCGGCGGACGCTTCGTCTTCAGCGGCAAGGCCCACGTGCAGGAGCTGAGCGAGCGCCTGCGGTTCACACCGGAAGGCGAGGGGTTCGAGACCGTTGGCGGCTACCTGCTGTCGCGCCTCGGCCGCGTGCCGTCGACGGGCGAGCGCTTCGAGATCGACGGGCTGGCGGTCGAAGTGCTGGAAGCGGAGCGTCGCCGCATCACCCGCGTGCGCATGTTCCCGGCGGTGGAATCGGCCGCACCCCTGACCGGCACGCACTAGATCGAAGCCATCCATGAAACGCGGATTCGTCGCCCTCGTCGGCCGACCCAATGCCGGCAAGTCCACGCTGCTCAACCGGTTCGTCGGCGAGAAGCTGGCCATCGTCTCGGACAAACCGCAGACGACGCGGAACCGCATTGTCGGCGTGCACCGCTCGGCCGAGGGCGAGATCGTGTTCATCGACACGCCCGGCATTCACAAGCCGCTGTTTCGCCTCAACGTGCGCATGGTGGACACGGCCCTGGACGCGCTGCGGGACGCCGACGTCGTGGTCGCGGTCGTGGACGGCAGCGAGCCGTCGGGCGCCGGCGACCGCTACCTGATGGACATCATCCGCAAGCTCCACGTGACGCGCGTCCTGGCGCTCAACAAAGTGGACCGCGCCAGCAAGGAGGACCTGCTGCCTCGCATTGCGGCCTACGACACGGACGTCGGCTTCGCCGACATCGTGCCGATCTCGGCCCTGACGGGGGAGAACGTCGAGACGCTGCGCACCGTGCTGCTGACGCATCTCCCTGAGGGCGAGCCGCTGTACCCCGAGGACTACCTGACCGATCAGCCCGAGCGGTTCTTCGTGGCAGAGCTGGTCCGCGAGCAGGTACTGCGGCAGACACACGACGAGCTGCCGTTCTCGACCGCGGTCATGGTGGACAAGTTCGAGGAGAGCCCGACGATGCTGACGCTCTACTGCTCGATTCTGGTGGAGAAGGCGTCGCAGAAACCCATCATCATTGGCAAGGCTGGCGCCGCGATCAAGGCCATCGGCACGGCCGCGCGCGAGGAGCTGGAGCGGTTCTTCCAGACCAAGGTCTTCCTCGATCTTCACGTCAAAGTGAAGGAGCATTGGCGCGAGGACGAGCGCACGCTGGACGAATTAGGGGTCGAAGGGCGGAGAAAGCGGCGTCGAACTTAATTCGCGTGTGCTACATTTGCTCGGATTGTCATGGTCGCGCCGCGCCGCAGTGATGTCGTTCTCGATTCAGTCAAGCGGTTGCTGCGCATCGGCGCGACAGCCAACCTGCTGAATCTGCTGCAGAAGCAGCACCCAGCGGACCTCGCCCAGATCTTCGGCGCGCTGCTCGATACCGAGCGCTCGGCGGTCTTCTCTCTGCTTGTCGAGCGCCAGCCCAAACTGGCGATGGAAACCATCAGCGAGATGGGGCCGGAACCCGGCGCCCAGCTCCTGACCGGCCGCTCCGCCGACGACATCGCCAAGCTCCTCCACGAACTTCCCTCCGACGACGCCGCCGCGCTGATCGACTACCTCCCGGAGGAGTTGTCGCGCGAAGTGCTCGAGTTGATGCGCCGCAAGGAGTCGGGACAGGTCGAGAGCCTGCTCGAGTACGGCGAGCAGACGGCGGGCCGCATCATGAACCCGTCGGTCTTCGCCCTCAACGAAGACCTCACGGTCGGCGAGGCGATCACCGCGCTGCAGGGCGCCCGCGACGTCGAAATGGTGTTCTACCTCTACGTCGTCGATGCCCGCCGCCATCTGGTGGGCGTCACGTCGCTGCGACGGCTGCTGCTGGTCTCGCCCGAGACGCCGCTGAAGCGCATCATGACGGCCGACGTCACCAGCGTGCGGGTGGACACCGACCAGGAAGAAGTGGCCCGCCAGGTCGCCTCCTACAACCTGCTGGCGGTCCCGGTGGTGGACGAAGAGAACAAACTGGCGGGTGTCGTCACCGTGGACGACGTCATCGACGTCATCAAGGACGAGGCCACCGAAGACCTGCTGCGCCTGGCTGGCGTGTCGGGCGACGAGCGCATCGCCACCCCCGCCGGGGAGGCCATCCGCAAGCGCCTGCCGTGGCTGGGCGTCAACCTGGTGACCGCGTTCGTGGCCGCCTCGGTGGTCGCGTTGTTCGAGAGCACCATCTCGCAAGTGACCGCCCTGGCCGTGTTCATGCCGATCGTGGCCGGCATGGGCGGCAATGCCGCCACTCAGACCCTGACGGTGATTGTCCGCGGGCTGGCGCTCGGCGAGCTGTCGTGGGGGAATGCGAAGAAGGCCCTCGCCAAGGAGTCACTGATCGGTATCGGCAACGGCCTGGCGCTCGGTGTCGTCGCCGCCGGGGTGGCCTGGGTGACGAAGGGCGACCCGATGCTTGGCCTGCTGCTGGGCATGGCCATGGTCTGCAACATGTTCGTGGCCGCCACCATGGGCACCCTGGTGCCCCTCGGCCTCAAGGCCCTGAAGGTGGACCCCGCCCTGGCCTCGGCGGTCTTCATCACGACCTTCACCGATGTCGTGGGATTTGCCTCCTTCCTGGGCCTCGCCACGGTGTTCCTGAAGTACCTGGCGCGATAGAATAGTCGCCACGGCATGCCGCTCCATACGGCCGACGCCCTGGTGCTCCGGACCTACAAGCTGGGCGAAGCGGATCGGATTGTGGTGTTCCTGACCGCCGACCGCGGCAAGAAGCGCGGTGTGGCGGAACACGCCCGGCGTCCCCGCTCGCGTTTTCGCGGTGCGCTCGAGCCGCTCACCCACGCGCGGGTGGCGTATTACGAAAGCGAGCGGCGCGAGCTGGTCGGCCTGAATTACGCCGAGACGGTCACCTCGCCGCTCGTGTCGCCGAGCCCGGAAGCGCTCGGCTACAGTCACTATTTCGCCGAGCTCATCGACGAGTGGGCCGCGGAGGCCGACGCGGATGAACGGCTGTTCCGGCTGGGTATCGCGACGCTCGAGGCCATGGTGGAAGGGGTGGACGTCGAGCCGCTGGCGCGCTACTTCGAGTGCTGGCTGTTGAAGCTGCAGGGGGTCTACCCGGACGACCCGTTGATCTCGCCGGCGGCGGCGGCGTTCGTCGACGGCGTCCGGCGCGTCGCGCCGCGCGGGGTGGAGGCCCTGGGGGCGTCAACCGCGACCTTGCGGGAACTGGAACGCGTGCACCGCACGCTCATACGCTCGCTGCTCGACCGCGAGCTCCGATCGATTCGGGTGATTCACGAGCTGCGCCGCGTGCCGGCGCCCTGAAGTGGACCTTGCCTAGTGACCTTTCAAGATCTGATTCTGAAACTCTCCGCGTTCTGGGCCTCCCAGGGCTGCCTCATCCAACAGGGCCTGGATCTCGAGGTCGGGGCCGGCACGTCGCATCCTGAAACGCTGCTGCGGGTGCTCGGCACCTCGCCCTGGAGCGTCGCCTACGTCCAGCCTTCGCGGCGTCCCGACGACGGGCGCTTCGGACAGAATCCGAACCGCCTCTTCAAGCATCACCAGATGCAGGTGATCATCAAGCCGTCGCCGGACGATGTCCAGCAGACCTACCTCGAGAGCCTCGAGGCGTGCGGCATCAACCCCAGGCTCCACGACATCCGCTTCGAAGAGGACAACTGGGAGTCGCCGACGCTGGGCGCCTGGGGCATCGGCTGGCAGGTGCTGCTCGACGGACTGGAGATCAGCCAGTTCACCTACTTTCAGCAGGTCGGCGGCGTGGACCTCTCACCGATCTCGTGCGAGATGACCTACGGGCTCGAACGCATCGCGATGTTCCTGCAGCGGGTGGACAACGTGTTCGACCTGCAGTGGGCGCACGGCGTCAGCTACGGCGCGGTCCGGATGCGCGAGGAAGTGGAGCAGTCGAAGTACGCGTTCAACCAGGACACCGGCATCGACCTGGAGGTCTATTCGTCGCACCATCGCCGTCAGTTCGACGAGGCCTATGCGTTCGGCGAACGGCTGCTGGCCGGTGGCCTGCTGCTGCCCGCCCTCGAGCACTGCCTGAAGTGCTCGCACCTGTTCAACCTGCTGGACTCGAGCGGCAGTGTGGGCGTCACCGAACGCACCGCATACATCCTGCGGGTGCGGCAGCTGTCGGTCGCCATCTGCAAGCGCTACGCGGAAGAGTGCGCCGTGGCCGAAGCGTCAGGGGAGCCGAGGTAACCGTGGACCGCGAACTGTTGATTGAGCTGGGGACCGAGGAGCTGCCGGCGAGCTGGCTGCCGGCGTTGACCGCCGGCTTCGGCGCCGCGCTCGAAGCCAGCCTGAAGGCCGCGCGCTTGAGCGCCGACGCCCCGGTCGAGACGTTCTCGACGCCGCGGCGCCTGACTGCGCGCTTCGCCAGGGTGTCGGAGCGCCAGACCGATCTCGAGGAAGTCATCACCGGGCCTCCGGTGAGCGCCGCGTTCGACGCCGAGGGCGCGCCGACCCAGGCGGCCGTCGGCTTTGCCCGCAAGAACGGCGTCGAGGTCTCCGCGCTCGAACGCCTCGAAGTGCCGGAGAAGAAGGGCATCTACCTCGGCGTCCGCAAGCAGCAGCGCGGTAAGGCGGCCGTGGACGTGCTGCCCGATGTGCTGAGCGCGGCGCTGCGGGCCCTGCCGTTTCCGAAGATGATGCGATGGGACGCGACGCTGGAGGACGGCAAGGGAGACTTGCCGTTCGGGCGCCCGATCCGCTGGCTGGTCTTCCTTTACGGCGGACGCGTGGTGCCGTTCACGATCACGCGCGCCGCCAACGCGCAGGGCGGCCTGGTGCAGGACGTGCGATCGGGCGCGGTCACCTACGGACACCGGTTCCTTGCGACCAGCGGGCGTGCTGGCCGCGCGGTGAAAGTGAAGGGCTTCGACGACTACCGCAAGCGCCTGTCGGAGAATTTCGTGGTGCTGGAGCGCAGCGAGCGTCAGAGCCGCATCGGACGCGAGCTGGACGTCGAGTCGCGCCGCCGCGGCGGACGCGTGGCCACGGCCATGGTGGGGCAGTCGCTGCTGCACGAAGTGCCGGACCTCGTCGAGTACCCGTTCGTGCTGTCGGGCCACTTTGCGGACGAGTTCCTGACCCTGCCCGAGGAAGTGCTGACGACCACGATGATTCACCATCAGCACTTCTTTCCGGTGCTGAGCGACTCCGGCAAGCTGTTGCCGGTGTTCCTCGCGGTGCTGAACACCGAGCCCGAGCGGCCGGAGGTCGTCTCGCGGAACCTCGAGCGCGTGCTGACCGCGCGGCTGCGCGACGCGCGCTTCTTCTGGGACGCCGATCGCAAGCGCAGCCTCGGCGGCTTCGTCGAGCGGCTCGACACCGTGCTGTTCCACAAGCGACTGGGCAGCTATCGCGCCAAGGCCGATCGCGTCAGCCGACTGGCCGAGTGGGTGTGCAGCGAGGTACTGGGGCATCCGGAGATGGCGCCCCTCGCGGCTGAAGCCGGCGCGTTGTGCAAGGCCGACCTCGCCACCGACATGGTGCGCGAACTCACCGAGCTGCAGGGCGCGATGGGCGGCATCTACGCCCGCGAGGACGGCCGGCCCGAAGCGGTCTGGAAGGCGATCTACCACCACTACCTGCCGCTTGGTGTGGAGGCCGACGCGCCGCCGACGCGGGCGCAGCTGGGCGAGGCCGCCGTCACCTGGGCGGCCGTGTCGCTGGCCGACAAGCTGGATACGTTGACCGGCATGTTCGTAGCCGGCGAGCGTCCCACGGGCTCGCGCGATCCCTACGGTCTGCGGCGGGCAGCCCAGGGGCTGGTGCGTCTGCTGTTGGATCTGCCCGAATTGACCGGCGTCGATCGTGGTCCACGTTTCGCGATGCTGCTGGACCAGGCCGCCAGCGCGTTCCAGAGTGACGCCGCCGAGTGGCGGCCGGCGCTCGAAGCGTTCCTGCTCGACCGCGTTCGGTATGTCCTCGAGCAGCGCGGCACGGACGTCCGCAACGTGCGGGCCGTCACTCACGGCGCGCTGGGCGATCTGGCGCCGCTCCATGCCCGCCGGCTGCTGGCCGTGCTGCCGGAGTTCACCGAAACCGCGGAGTTCCGCGCGCTCGCCGCCGTCTTCAAGCGCGTCCGCAATATCGCGCGCACGATGCCGGACCACGAGTTCGACAGTCTGTTCCCCGACGCCGGCACCATCGTGCAGGGATTGACCGAACCCGCTGAACGCGCCCTGGCTCAAGAGCTGCTGGCGCGGCGGGGCACCATCTTTTTCGCGGCCGATACCGGCAGCTCCTACCGCGAGGCACTCGCCGAGGCCGCCAAGTACGGGCCCAGCGTGGCCACGTTCTTCGACGATGTCCTGGTCATGGCCGACGACCCGAAGGTCCGCCAGGCACGCTTGTTTCTGATGAAGGCGCTGGAACGTCAAATCCTGCGTCTGGCCGATGTTTCCGAGATCGTTCTGCAGGAGTCATAAGCACACATGGCGAAAAAGGTTTCAAAGAAGAACAAGGCGGCGGGCAAGAAGACCGGAGCCACGAAGGCGGCCGGCGGCCGGCGCGCCAAGAAGTTCGTCTACTCCTTCGGCAACGGCAAGGCCGAAGGCAACCGCTACATGAAGGACACGCTTGGCGGCAAGGGCTCCGGCCTCGCCGAGATGACCAACGCCGGCCTGCCGGTGCCACCTGGGTTCACCATCTCCACCGATGCGTGCAACCTCTACTACGAGCGCGGCGCCAAGCTCCCGCCCGAAATCGACACCGAGATCGCGGCGCATCTGAAGCGCCTGGAGAAGGCGGCCGGGGCCACCCTCGGCTCGACCCAGAACCCGCTGCTCGTCTCGGTCCGCTCGGGCGCGAAGTTCTCGATGCCCGGCATGATGGACACCATCCTCAACCTCGGCCTCAACGACGCCGCGGTCGAGGGCCTCAAGGCCCGCACCGGCAATGGCCGCTTCGCGTTCGACAGCTACCGCCGCTTCATGCAGATGTTCGGCTCGGTGGTGCTCGAGATTCCGAAGGCCGCGTTCGAGCACGAGTTCGAGGCGGTGAAGACCGCCAAGGGCGCCGCGCTCGACACCGACCTGGACGAGGCCGCGCTGCGCGAGGTCGTCGAGGCCTACAAGGGCGTGGTCAGGAAGAAGAGCGGCAAGCCGTTCCCGCAGAACCCGAACGACCAGCTGGCGATGGCGCGCAACGCCGTGTTCCGCTCGTGGAACAACCCGCGTGCCCGGGAATACCGCCGCATCTACGACATCCCGGACTCGATCGGCACCGCCGTCAACGTGCAGATGATGGTGTTCGGCAACACCGGCGATCGCTCGGGCACCGGCGTCGGCTTCACCCGCAACCCGGCCACCGGCGCCAAGGAGTTCTTCGGCGAGTTCCTGATCAACGCGCAGGGCGAGGACGTGGTCGCCGGCATTCGCACGCCGCAGCCGATCAGCGAGCTGGCCAAGGTGATGCCGAAGGCCTACGCGCAGCTGCGTCAGATCACGACGCGTCTCGAGCGGCACTACAAGGACATCCAGGACTTCGAGTTCACGATCCAGGAAGACCGCCTCTACATGCTGCAGACGCGCAGCGGCAAGCGCACCGGCTACGCCGCCGTGATCATCGCCACCGACTTCGTGAAGGAAAAGCTGATCACCCCGAAGGACGCGTTGCTGCTGGTCGATCCCGAAGCGCTGTCGCAGCTGCTGGCGCCGGGCTTCGACGCCGCGGAATGGAAGTCGATTCCCGCGGCGACGCGCGGGTTGCCGGCGTCACCGGGCGCGGCCTGCGGCCAGGTGGTGTTCTCGGCGGATCACGCCGTCGAGTGGGCCAACCAGGGCAAGGCCGTCATCCTGGTACGGCGCGAGACCGTGCCGGACGACATCCACGGCATGTGGGTGTCACAGGGGATTCTCACCGCGACCGGCGGCATGACGTCGCATGCCGCCGTGGTCGGGCGCCAGATGGGCAAGCCCTCGATTGTCGGCGCCGGCGAGCTGGCCATTGACGAGCACGGCAAGCAGTTCACCCTCAAGGGGCAGACCGTCCGTGAGGGCGACTACATCGCCTTCGACGGACTCACCGGCGAAGTGAAGCTGGCCCGGGTGTCGTCGCAGCCGAGCGAGATCCTCCAGGTGGTGGCAGGGAAGATCAAGCCGGCGAAGTCGGACATCTATGGCCGCTTCAACCAGCTGCTCACCTGGGCCGACAAGTACCGCAGGCTCGGCGTGCGTGCCAACGCCGACCAGCCTGACCAGGCGGAGATCGCCTACATGTTCGGCGCCCGCGGCATCGGGCTGTGCCGCACTGAGCACATGTTCTTCGGCGAGGGCCGCATCCCGATCGTGCAGCGCATGATCCTGGCGGACAACGAAGCCGATCGGCGGGCGGCGCTGGCCGAGTTGCTGCCGATGCAGCGCCAGGACTTCTACGGCGTGTTCAAGGCGATGCACGGCACGCCGGTCACCATCCGCACGATCGATCCGCCGCTGCACGAGTTCCTGCCGCGCCGTGAAGACCTGATGGTCGAGATCGCGAAGATGGAGGTCACCGGCAAGGGCGGCGGCGAAATGGCGGAGAAGAAGACGCTGCTGGCCCGGGTCGAACAGCTCCACGAGTTCAACCCGATGCTCGGCCATCGCGGCGTTCGTCTCGGCATCACCTACCCCGAGATCACCGAGATGCAGGCGCGCGCCATCATGGAAGCCGCCTGTCAGCTGAACAAGGAAGGCCTGAAGGTCGTTCCCGAGATCATGATTCCGCTCGTCGGCCTCGTGAAGGAGCTGAAGGACCAGAAGACCATCGTCGATCGGGTGGCTGCCGAGGTGATGAAGGAGCAGAAGGTCAAGATCAAGTACCTCGTGGGTACGATGATCGAGGTGCCGCGCGGCGCCCTGACCGCCGATGCGGTGGCGGCCGAGGCGCAGTTCTTCTCGTTCGGCACGAACGACCTGACGCAGATGGCGTTCGGCTTCTCGCGCGACGACGTCGGCAAGTTCCTGCGCGTGTATCAGGACAAGAAGATCCTCGAGAAGGATCCGTTCGCGACCTTCGACGCCGAGGGCGTCGGGCAGCTCGTCGCCATCGGTGTCCAGAAGGGACGCGCCACCAGGCCGGACCTGAAGGTGGGCATCTGTGGCGAGCACGGTGGCGACCCCGCGTCGATCCACTTCTTCCATCAGGTCGGTCTCGACTACGTCAGCTGCTCGCCGTACCGCGTGCCGGTGGCGCGGCTTGCGGCGGCGCAGGCGGCGTTGTCGGTGAAGGTGGGCGACTAGTTCGCCTGGGCCGAGGGCTCGGAGGAGACATTGCCTCCTCCGGGCCCGTCCAGCCATGAGTGCTTCATCCTCCACGGCGCCTCTGGTCTTCGGGCTGGTCGTTCTCGACCTCCAGAAGCGCGAGCTCATCCGCAAGGGCCGGGCGCGTCCGCTGCGCCCCACGTCATTCGACCTCCTCGCCTACCTTGCCGCGAACTCCGGCCGCATCATCTCAACGGACGAACTGACGGAAGCTGTGTGGCCCGGCCGATCGGTCAGCCCTGAAACCCTTGCACAGGCAATGGGCGAGGTTCGTCAGGCGCTGCACACCGAGGCGTCGGTCATCCGCGCCATCCCGGGGGAAGGCTACCGATTCGAAGCCGAAGTGAGGCGCGCGGACCCCGGCACCGACCCGTATGGGCACTTCGTCGAGGACGAAGGTGCGACGATCCACTTGAAGGTCAGTGGAGGGGCAGACGCGCGAACGAAGACCAGGTGGGCGTGGTGGCTGGCCGCGGCCGCGCTCGTGATCGCGGCAGGTGCATGGCTGGTCAGCTACCGTTCGTTGCCGCCTGCCGAGGCCCGGCGCTCGGGCCCTGCCGCCGAGGCGGGCATTGCGCCGCAGGTCACGCTCAACACGCAGGTCGTGCAGTTGATGGTGACCGGCAACGACGCCGCGGCGAAGCAGACGCCGATAGAGTTGCAGCGGGCGCGTGCGGCCTACGAGCAGGCGGTCAAGGCCGATCCCCGTTATGCGCCGGCGTATGGAGCGCTGGCGAACACGTTGGCGGAGCTTGCCGCCCTGGCGGCCGATCAGCCGAAGGCACTGCTTCCGGTGGCCGATGCCTACGCGCGCCGGGCGATCGAGCTGGATCCCAACCATCCGCTCGGCTGGAGCGCCATCGCGCAGGCACATGCGCAGTGGACGCGGAACTGGGTCGGCGCCGAGGCCGGCTATCGCCGTGCGCTGGCGCTGGATCCGGACACGCCATCCGCCGCCGGTAACCTGGCGCTGTTGCTCGCGGGCCTCAACCGTCCAGCCGAGGCTCTGGAACAAAGCGACAAGGCGCTGCAACTCGACGTCGAGTCGCCGGCGCTGCAGACCTCGGCCGGCATCGTTCACGCGCTGGCCGGAAGGGGAACCGAAGCGCTGCCGTATTTCGAGGCAGCCCTGAAGCTTCAGCCGGCGTACACGACAGCCGCGATCTGGCAATCGTCCACGCTGGCAGAACTCGGTCGCCACGACGAGGCGCTGGCGTCGGCTCAGCGCGCCCGCACGGCGATGGGGAATGCGCCGGTCTGGGTGGAGGGATACGCGCACGCCAAGGCCGGACGGCTCGACCAGGGGCGAGCGGTGCTGCAGGCGCTGCAGACACACGCCCAGCGGCAATACGTGCCGGCCACCGAGTTCGCCTTCCTCCACGTCGCCCTGGGCGATCTGAATGCGGCACTGACGTGGCTCGAACGCGGAGTCGATGAGCGGAGCCGCGGCATGGAACTGCTGGGCGTCGATCCCAGGGTCGATGCGCTGCGCGCTCTTCCGCGATTCAAGGCCCTGATCGCCACCCTGAAGCTGCCGGAGGCCAGGTGACACGCTTCTTCAGGCACAGCGACGGAATCACGACTGAAGTCTCCAGCATCGATCCGGCGTGGTTGAACCCGAGCAGTGGCGTCACCGTCTGGGCGGATTTTGCGGAGCCCACCGAACAGGAAGGCGCGCTGCTCTCGTCCGTGTTCAAGTTCCACGAACTGGCGGTCGAATCGGCCTTGCGCCGTGAGACCCACCCGAAGATCGAGTCGTACGGGCATTACCTCTACCTGGTCCTGCACGGCATCAATTTCCAGGGCGACGAGCACCTGTTCGACACGCACGAGACGGATTTCTTCGTCGGCCCGAATTTCCTGGTCACCGTCCACGACGGCCTGCGCCGCAGCATTGCCCACGTGACTGGGCTGTGCGAGCGCACCAATCACATCCTGTCGGAAGGGCCTGTCGCGCTGCTCCATCGCATCGTTGACACGATGGTGGACCACTATCGTCCCGAAGTGGACGAACTGGAAGAGCGGCTGGAAGAAATCGAGAAGGCCGTCATCGAGTCCAATCACGACGGGCTGATGGGCGATATCCTGACGGTCAAGCGCGACATCTCGATGCTGCGCCGCATTGTCGTGCCGCAGCGGGACGCGGTGGGCCGGCTGTCGCGCCGCGAGTTCGAGATCATCAACCAGGAGATGGCCTATCGCTTCCGCGACGTGTACGATCAGTTCGCGCGCATCGCGGACGATGCCATCGTCTTCCAGGACCGCGTGACCGGCATCCTTGACGCCCACCTGGCGAGCGTATCGAACAGGCTGGCCGACGTATCCCGGCTGCTCGCGGTCATCGCCACGCTGTTCGGCCCGCTGACCGTGATCACCGGGCTCTTTGGCATGAACGTGACGCTTCCGAGCCTGTTCGGCGACAGCGCGATGGCCTTCTGGGAGATCCTCGGCGTGATGTTCCTCTCCTGCCTGGGGATGTACTGGTGGTTCAAGAAGTCGGGCTGGCTGTGATCAGAACGGACGCGTAGCGCCATGGGAAGAATCACACGTCTCCCTGACGACCTGGCGAATCAGATCGCCGCCGGCGAAGTCGTCGAGCGGCCGGCGTCCGTCATCAAGGAGCTGGTCGAGAACGCCATCGACGCCGAGGCGACGCGGCTCACCATCACCACCGAGTACGGCGGCAAGAAGCTGATCCGCGTCGAGGACGACGGCATCGGCATGGACCCGGACGATGCGCGGCTGAGCCTCGAGCGGCATGCCACGAGCAAGATCAAGCGCGCCGACGATCTCGGCGCCATCGTCACGCTGGGCTTTCGCGGCGAGGCGCTGCCGTCGATGGCGTCGGTGTCGCATTTCCGGATGCGCACGCGGTCGCGGGGGACTCCGAGCGGCACCGAGATTCGCGTCAATGCCGGGGTAATCGAGTCGGTGGTCGAAGCGGGTGGCCCCGAGGGCACTCTCGTCGAAGTGGCGGACCTCTTCTACAACCTTCCAGCGCGCCGCAAGTTCCTGAAATCCGACGCCGCCGAGAGCGCCCAGATCTCGAAGACCGTGACCCAGCTCGCGCTCTGCTATCCGCGCGTCGGCTTCGTGCTGATGAACGCCGGGCGCAAGGTGCTGTCGTGCCCGCCGGTGTCGTCGATTGCGGATCGGCTGTATCAGTTGTACGGCGACCGTCCGGACCTCGTGCCGGTGGAGCGCGAGGCGGTCGGACTCCGGATGCACGGCTTCGTCGCGGCCCTGGCAGAACACGGGCCGACGCGCGGGCCGCAGCACGTCTTCGTCAACCGCCGCATCGTCAAGGACAAGACGATCGCGCACGCGATTTTCGACGCCTACAGCGTGGCGTCGAACAAGGAGCGCAGCCCCGAGGTGCACCTGTTCCTCGAGGTCCCGCCCGATCGCATCGACGTCAACGTGCATCCGACCAAGGCGGAAGTGCGCTTCAAGGAGCAGTCACTGGTCCACGAGATCGTGCGCCGTGCCGTCGCCGACGCACTGGGCCGCGGGCCCGCGCCCGAGCTGACGCTGCGTCCCTCGGACCTGATTCCGGGCCGTCCGATTGCCCAGAGCATCCCGGGCGTGCTGGGCGGTGGCAGTTACCCGAATCGCTGGGCTCAGGTGCCAACGGCCTCGTACGCGCCGCCATCGGGACTGCCGCGAGAGGCCGGCGCGCCGGACGTCAGCGCCACCGAGGCGGCGGCCATCGAACTGGCGGGGCGGATGAGCGGGGAAACCGCGGTCGAGCCCCGGCCGCAGTTCTCGGGCCCGGACGCGATGCGCCCGCTGATTCCGCTCGGCCAGTTCCGCGACACCTTCATCATCGCGATGGACGATGACGGCATTGCGATCATCGATCAGCACGTGGCTCACGAGCGCGTGCTGTTCGAACGGATCATGCAGCGGCTGACGGAGCGGCCGTTGGAGAGTCAGCGGCTGCTGGTGCCGATCATCCTCGACATGGCCCCGGCCGAGCGGCAAACGCTGGTGTCGCGATCCGCGGAGCTGGAGCGCTTCGGCTTCGAGGTCGAGGAATTCGGCGGCGACACCGTGAAGGTGTCGTCGATCCCCGCGATTCTGCCCCGGGACGAGTGCGAGGGCGCGCTGCGATCGCTGGCCAACGACCTGGAAGGGCTGGACCGCGGTCTCGGCATCGAAGAGGGGCTGAAGCGCATCGCCGCGCTCACCGCCTGCCATGCCGCGGTGAAGGCGAACTATCCGCTCACATTCGAGAAGATGGCGCACATCCTGGAGGAACTGCGGGCCACCGCCTACTCCAGCATCTGCCCGCACGGCCGCCCGGTGATGCTGCGCATCACGAGGCGCGAAGTCGAGAAGAACTTCGAACGGATCTGAAGGATGCTGGCTTCGCCGACCGCGACTCAGCTCGTCTCGCGCCGGCGCTTCTTCAGTTCCTGCCAGCCGTCCAGCCGCCGCTTGATCTCCTTCTCGAAACCTCGCTCGGTAGGCTGGTAGAAGCGGCGCCCGCGGAGCCGCTCCGGCAGGCAGTCCATGTCGGCCACGCCCTCGGCCTGGTCGTGCGCGTACTGATAGCCCTTCCCGTAATCCAGCTGCTTCATCAGGCGCGTCGGCGCGTTTCGCAGATGCAAGGGGACCGGCTCGGCGACATCGCGGGTGGCCGACTCGGCAGCCTGGTTGTAGGCGGCATAGACGGCGTTGCTCTTGGGCGCGGTGGCGAGATAAAGAGCCGACTGCGCAAGGGCGGTGTTGGCCTCGGGGAATCCAAGGAAGTGCGCGGCGTCGCGCGCGGCCATGGCGATCACCAGGGCCTGCGGGTCGGCATTGCCGATGTCTTCGGAGGCAAAGCGCACGAGCCGGCGCGCGATGTAATTGGGATCCTCACCGGCCTCGACCATGCGGGCAAGCCAGTAGACGGCGGCGTCGGGATCGCTGTTGCGCATCGACTTGTGCAGGGCCGAGATGAGGTTGTAGTGCTCCTCGCCGCCTTTGTCGTAGAGCAACGCCTTGTGCTGCAGCGTGCGGTCGAGCAGCGCCGCGTCCAGTATTCGGACTGCCGGCCGGCTGCGGCGCGGAGGCGACCAGCAGCTGCAACAGGTTCAGCGCCGAACGGGCGTCGCCGTTGGCGAAGCGGGCCACACGGAGCAGCACCTCGTCGCTGGCCTCGGCATGCTCGCGCCCGAGACCGCGCTCCTCGTCCTCCAGGGCGCGGCGGAGGATGGTGACCGTGGCGGTTTCGTCGAGCGGCTTCAGAACGAACACCTTCGATCGCGACAGCAGCGCGGCGTTGACCTCGAAGGACGGGTTCTCGGTCGTCGCGCCAATCAACACGATGTCGCCGGCCTCGACGCGAGGCAGGAAGGCATCCTGCTGGGCCTTGTTGAAGCGGTGAATCTCGTCCACGAAGACGATGGTGCGGGTGCCCAGGCGGCGCCGGCGCTCCTCGGCGGCGGCCATCACTTCCTTGACCTCCTTGATTCCGGCGAGCACCGCGCTGAACGACACGAAATTGGCGCGGGTGAGCTCGGCCACCAGCCGCGCCAGCGTGGTCTTGCCGGTGCCCGGCGGCCCCCAGAGGATGATCGATTGCAGCAGATCGCGCTCGATCATCTCGCGCAGCGGACGGCCGGGGCCGATCACCTCGTCCTGTCCCACTACCTCATCGAGAGTGCGCGGCCGCATGCGCTCGGCGAGTGGGACGGTGCGCGGATCGATGGGTTGTGGCTCGGTATCGAACAGGCTCATCAGCGGATCAAGTGAGGTGAGGGGTTAGTCCTGGCGCTGGCGCGCGGCCTCGTACACCAGCAGTGCCGCGGCGACGGCGACGTTCAGCGATTCCACACGCGCCCTCATCGGAATACGGACGCGCAGATCGGCGGCCTCGAGGATGTCCTCCGACAGGCCAGTGCCTTCTGCTCCCATGACGAAGACGAGCGGCTGGGTGAGATCGAGCGTGTACAAATCCTCGCCGTCCCTGGGGTCCGTGGCGACGATGGCCAGGCCTTCGTCCTGCCACTCTCCAAGGCTCGCCTGCGCATCGTCTTCGCGGAGCACAGGCAGTCGAAATGCGCTGCCCATCGCTGCTCGCAGCGCCTTCCATCCCCACGGGTCGGCGGAGTCGGTGTCGAGCAACACGCCGGTGGCGCCGCCGGCGTCGGCGGAACGGATGAGCGCACCGACATTACCGGGGTCCTGTACGCCGAGGGCGGCCACTACCAACGCCGGGGCAGGCGCGAGCAACGCCCGCCGATCCACGATCGGGCGCTCGGCGATGGCCACTACGCCGGAGGGCGTGCGCACCGGCGATAGCGCGTCCATGACGCTGTCGGACACTTGCAGGACAGGCGTGCCCTCGGCGGCCATCAGCTCGAGCGTCGGGGCGTGGGCCGCGGCAACGTCGCCTCGCACTGCGACGAGTTCGACGGGAAGCCCCACCGCGTACGCATCGGCGAGCAGATGCCATCCATCGAGCAGCATGTGGCGGGCGTCGCCTCGGGCAACGGCGCGGCACTGCCTGACGATAGCGTGCTGCCGGCTGGTGATCAGGGTCATGGGGAGCCTGCCTAATTATGCTAAAGTCTGAGGTCTGAACGAGATGAAGGGCAAGATTCTCAAGCGCTTCGAAGAAGAGGTAGCTTTGCTCGAACGCGAGCTCAAAATGGAACTCCCCAAGGAGATCCAGCGAGCACGCGAGCTGGGTGACCTGCGCGAAAATGCGGAGTACCAGGCCGCCAAAGAGCGCCAGTCCCTCGTCCAGGCCCGCATCGGGATGCTGCGCCGGCGCATGAACGAGATCGCCTTGATGAACATGGAGAAGATCCCGCACGGCAAGGCGGGGTTCGGCTCCACGGTCACGCTGCGCGAGTCGACGGGGCAGGAGATCGTCTACCAGCTCGTCATGCCCGAGGATGCCGACGGTGAAAAGGGCATGATCTCCACGTCGTCGCCGATCGGACGCGCCATCCTCAACCGCGAAGAGGGCGACGAGATCGCCGTCACCACTCCCGCGGGTGCGCGCAAGTTCGAGATCATGAAGCTGGTGACCATTCACGACGAGTAGTGGCAGACCACTATTCCCCCGAGCGACGCACGGCGCTGGTGCTGAGTGGAACCGGCGCCGACGGGGCCTATCACGCAGGCGTCCTGCGCGCCCTCCACGAAACCGGCATCAAGGTCGACATGGTGTGCGGCCGCGGCATTGGCGCGCTCGGCGCCGTGCTCTACGCGGTTGACGGCGCGGCACGGCTGTGGGAGCAAGGCGGCCCATGGCGCGG
The DNA here is from genome assembly GCA_963723005.1 of uncultured Acidobacteriota bacterium. Lineage (GTDB taxonomy): Bacteria > Acidobacteriota > Vicinamibacteria > Vicinamibacterales > UBA2999 > VFZN01. The sequence continues at coordinate 566,571 of CAVRPA010000005.1, forward strand.
TCCCGCGCCGGCCACTTTCTATCGCTGGCGCTGGCCGTTCCGCTGTCTGCGGGTGCTCCTGCTGGCGCTGCTGGCCGTGCTGGCCGTCCCGCTGATCGCACTCCTGCTGGTCGCCTCGGTCTATCCCATCGCGCTCGGCCTCGGCATGGCGGGCCTCGACTCCGGCGCCGCTTTCGCGCGGGCCACCCTCGAGGCGCTGGGCACGGCGTTCGGTCCCGGCGCGCTGCCGACCTGGGTGCCGCGCCTGGTCCTTGCCATCTCCATCGTCGGCCTGCTGGTGCTGGTCGTGGGGTTGATCGCGGAACGGTGGCGGATGCCGGTCCGCAGGCGCTCGTCCTCGCACGCGCTGTGGTCGCTGCTCGGCGCTCCAGTGGATGCGTCGGGCGCGATCGCCGCCGGGGTGACCGCCCTGTGGGGCATTCTGCGTGGCGGCGCCGCCTTGAGGACGCCGGATGCGAGAGACCTCAGCCGGCGCTATGCCGACCTTCTTCTGGAGAACCTCGGTCACCCGGGCTTTCGCGAGCTGCTGCTCGTGGTGCACGACATCGACGCGAGACGCGACATGGTCTTCGGCTTGCTGAAGGAGCCGTATCGGAAAGCACTGTTTGCCGCCGCCACCGCCGCCTCGTCGCGGCGGGCCGAGGCACACGATCTCGCAGGGGTGTCCCGCGATCACGTGACCGAGGTGCTGGCGGCCGCCTTGACGCTGCCCGGCGTCTGCACCCCCAGGCTCGTCACCTTTGCCCACGATGCGTTCTGGCGCGGCGAATCGCATCGGCTGGCCGATCGGCCATCGTGCATCGCGCGCGTGCTGGAGGAAGCCGCGGCGGCCGGCGCCGAGCAGATCATCTTCGTCTCCGCCGCTCCCGAGCCGCTGGCGCCGCACGAGCTCCGCCTGACCCGGCCGGACGGCCTGGGCGTGGTGGGGGAGCAGCTGGCGGCGACCGAGTCGGCCGCGATGGCCGACGCGCTGCGCCATCTGCAGCACCGGTTCCAGGGTTCGTACGTGATTCGACCGGCGCACAACCCGGTGCGGCCGATGGATCTCGACGGCGCCTACGACGAGCTCTCGGACCGGACCGAGTCGCTCGACGAGCTCATGGAACACGGTTACGAAGACGCCTATCATCAATTCATCGAGCCGATGCTCGGGGCCAGCGGCGACCGGCTGTAGGACGCGAAGGAGCACGACGATGCGCAAGAGCACCGAGCTGATTCACACTGGCGGGCGCGTGACCGCGGGGATTACTCCCTCCCTCACGACGCCGATCTACGAGACCAGCACGTTCATCTTCGAGTCCGCGGCCGAACTCCAGGCCTACCAGGAGGGCCGCTCGGCCGGGTACCTCTACTCGCGCTACGACAACCCCACGGTCGTCGCCACCGAGCAGAAGCTGGCAGTGGTGGACGGTGCCGAGTGCTCGCTGCTCTTCAGCTCCGGGCAGGCGGCGACTACGCACGCGCTCCTGACCCTGTTGCAGCAGGGTGACGAAGTGGTCTGCAGTGCGGCCATCTACGGCGGCACGCATCACCTCATCGCCAGCCTGCTGCCGCGGTTCGGGATCAGCCACCGGTTCGTCTCGCTGGAGGAACTGGCGGCGCCGGCCGGCATCATCGGGCCGCGCACGAAGCTGGTGTGGTTCGAATCGCCGATCAACCCGACGCTGCGCTGCGTGGACGTGCGCGCGGTCGCCGCGGCCTGCAAGGCCGCCGGCGTGACGTCGATCATCGACAACACCTTCGCGTGTCCCATCAACCAGCCGGTGCTGTCGATGGGCGTGGACATCTCGATGCAGAGCGCCACGAAGTATCTCAACGGGCACAGCGACGTCACCGCCGGCGTGCTCTCGGGCAGCCGCGCGATACTCGAGCCGATCATGAAGGCGCGCCGCCTGATGGGTTCGACACTGGACCCGCAGCCCGCCTACGCGCTCGGCCGCGGGCTGAAGACGCTGACGCTGCGGGTGGCGCAGCAGAACATCAACGCGATGGCCGTGGCCACCGCGCTCGAGGGCCACGCCGGCGTGACGCGCGTCTACTATCCGGGACTGGCATCACACCCCGATCACGCCATTGCGGCCCGGCAGATGCTGGGATTCGGCGGCATGGTCACGATCGACGTAAAAGGCGGGCAGGAAGCGGCGTTCCGCGTCTTCGATCGATTCCGCGTGATTCAGCGCGCGACCAGCCTGGGCGGAGTGGAGAGCATCTGCAGCCTGCCGATTCTGAGCTCGCACACGGGGCTGAACGACGAGGAGCTCGCCGCGGCCGGCGTGTCGCGAGGCATGATCCGTCTGTCGATCGGCCTCGAGGATGCGCAGGACCTGATCGAGGATATCGAGCAGGCGCTTTCTTAGGCCGCCCTTCGGGCGGTAGGAGACGATCGTGGCCGTGCTTCGCGCGGTAGGGAGAGGCGGCGCTTCGCGCCGTAGGATCCGCAGCCTGGCAGCCGCGCCCTGCCCACGCGTAGCGACGCTCCCCTACGCGGCCGAAGGCCGCGCCTGTTTGACCGACGCGCCGCAGGCGCGCCTACCTGAGTCCCTGCTTCACTTCGTGCAGGAACTCCAGCACCAGTTCCAGCATGCGCTGGTTGATCCGCGACCCTTCTGACGTGCCGAACTTGCGCTGGAAGGCTTCGAGCGGCACCACCGCCTTGGCCATCGTCCGGTGACCGCCGGCGCTGCCGATGTCGTTGAACCAGCGGCGGACGAAATCGCCGGCGTTGCGCGAGTATCCCAGGTTGCGCACCGAGACCACGAAGGTGTCGTTGACCACCCCTGACACGATCGTCCACTGCACGTCCTCGAGCTGCAGGTAGAAGTCGGCGACGTAGGGGACGAAGTCCTCGCGCGGCGGCTCGCCGAGGAACGCGCAGAACACGTGCTCGACCATGCGGCCGGTCTGCCACGCCTTGATCACATAGTCCAGGCGCTCGCCGGTGATTTCCGAGCCCTCCATCTTCCGCACCATCGTCGCGTCCGAGAGCGGATAGAGGTACGAGAAGGCGTCGAGGTCGGCGCTGTTGGCCTGCCGGTTGAAGAACAGCGTGTCGGACTTGATCGCATACAGCATCGCCGTCGCGGTCCGCTCCGAGATGTCGATGTCCACCGCGCGCAGGTGCTCGGTGAGGATCGTCGAGGTGGAGCCGTAGTCGGGACGGATGTCGCGGTAGACCGCCGAGTAGCCGTGTTGCTCCGGATGGTGATCGATCACCAGATCGACCTGAGGCAGCAGGCCCGGAAAGTAGTGCGGCTGGACATCGACCAGGGCGATCTTGTCGAAGCTCTTGAACTGATCCGCCGTGACCACTTCGTAATTGAGGTCCAGCAGCTTCACCATGCGCTGGTTCTCGGGGCGGGTGACCCCCTGCATGCAGCCAATGATGGCGGTCTGTCGGGTGCGCCGCAGCAGGCTGCGTAAAGCGAGGCCGCTGGCGAGCGCATCGGGATCGGGGTCGTTGTGCGTGAGGATCAGCACGCGATCCGCGTCCCGGAAGTAGTGCTGGTACTGCTGGACTTTCTGCCGCGTCACCGAGCGGCCAAGCTCGGTGAGCAGAGGACGCCCGACCAACTCCGCCAAAGTCAGCGTGCTGATGTCGGGAAACTCGGTGCGCAGCGACTCGGCCTTCTTCATGTCGCCGGGACGGGTGCCGAGGACGTAGACGAGGTTACCGCCCGCGCTCATCACCGCGTCGAGGATCTTCCGCAGGCCCTTCCGGCCGTTGTCCTCGATGAGGACCACGGTGCCGGGCGTCAGGTCGGCCTTGACGAAGCTGTCCAGGCGTTGGGGGTCGGCAACGGTGGTGGGGAGGCCGAAATCGTCGACGCGGCGGGCGAACGCCGCGCTCTCGACCATCAACTCGACATCGGCGTAGGGGGCCAGGACCGCCTCGACGAGCCGGGCAACCAGCTCGGTATGGCAGACCGCAAGACAACGCACGATCGCCGATTATAGGCTTCCGCGCGCAAGCCGTCACGATTCCGCGGAAAATAGCCGTCCGAAGCCGTTATACGATGCCCTCATGCGGGGGATTGCTGCCTGCGTGTGTGCGGTCGCCGCCGTGGCGGGTCTCGACGCGGCACAGGTGGTCTTCCGGGCCGGCGTGGACCTCGTCACCCTCGGGGTGACCATTACCGACCGGACCGGGGGACTGGTTACCGACCTCACGCGGGATGACTTCCAGATTGTGGAAGACGGCGTCACCCAGAGCCTGGAGCACTTCGCCCCGGGGGGCGGCGACGAGGCGATCGCGGCCCTGCACCCCGGCCTGATGCTCGATACCAGCGCCAGCATGGAGCGCGACCTGCAACTCGCCCGCAGCGCCGCCATCAAGTTCCTGAACCTCCTGCCGCAGTCCGAAGACATCACGCTCGTGGACTTCGACACCGAAGTGCGGGTGACCCGGTACCCGCAGCGCGACTTTCCCCGGGTGGTGGAGCGGATTCGCAACCGGAAGCCGGACGGGTGGACCGCGCTCTACGACGCCCTGGGCGTCTATCTGGACGGCGCCGCCGGGCAGCAGGGCCGGCCGGTGCTGGTGATGTACACCGACGGAGCCGACTCGCGCTCGACGATGTCGCTGAAGGAGACGGTCGAGCTACTGAGAGCTTCCCACGCCACCGTCTACGCGGTGGGACTGGTCGAGAACGCCGGCGGCGCTCGCATGGAATCGCAGCAGCGGTTGCGGATGCTCGCCGAGACCACCGGCGGCCAGGCCTTCTTTCCGGGCAGCTTGAAGGACCTGGACCGCAGCTACGAGCAGGTGCTGAACGAGATCCGGGCGCAGTACCAGCTCGGCTATCTCTCCAGTAATCCGGCCGCCGACGGCCGATGGCGCAAGGTCGAGGTCAAGGTGAAGCGACCGGGCCTGAAAGTGCGCGCCCGCAAGGGCTATTTCGCCTCGTACAAGCCCTCCCGCTGACGCCTCCGTCGGTCCGGAAGTGCCCAATGGCCTTGTGGTACCATTGGGTTTTCCTCCTGCCATTCGCATGCCGTCTGTACACGACAGGTTCACCCTCACCTCAGACTTCGAGCTCCGCGGCGATCAGGTGCACGCCGTACCCGAGCTGGTGGACGGGCTGAACCGCGGCGATCAGCATCAGGTGCTGCTCGGCGTCACCGGGTCGGGCAAGACCTACTCGATGGCCGAGGTCATCGCGCGGGTGAACCGGCCCACGCTGGTGATGGCCCACAACAAGACCCTGGCGGCTCAGCTGTTCCAGGAATTCCGGCGCTTCTTCACCGGCAACGCCGTCGAGTACTTCGTCAGCTACTACGACTACTACCAGCCGGAAGCCTACGTGCCGTCCAGCGACACGTATATCGAGAAGGAATCGACGATCAACGACGAGATCGATCGCATGCGGCTCTCCGCCACGCGCTCGCTGTTCGAGCGGCGCGACGTGATCATCGTCGCCAGCGTCTCCTGCATTTACGGCCTGGGCTCGCCCGAGGCGTACTACGGCATGCTGCTGCCGCTCGAGACCGGGCAGCGCATCGGCCGCGACCAGATCCTGCGCAAGCTGGTGGAGATTCAGTACGAGCGCAACGACGTGGAGTTCGGGCGCGGCACCTTCCGCGTCCGCGGCGACATCGTCGAGGTCTATCCCTCGTACGAAGAGTCGGCGCTGCGAATCGGATTGTTCGGCGACGAGATCGACGAGCTGACGTCGTTCGATCCGCTGACCGGCAAGGCGTTCAAGCGCCACGACCGCATCGCGGTTTATCCGAAGTCGCACTTCGTCACCAGCCGCGATCGCCTGCGCGACGCCGTCGAGACCATCCGGGCCGAGTTGACCGAGCGCCGCGGCGACCTCGAGCGCGAGGGCCGCCTGCTCGAAGCGCAGCGCCTGCATCAGCGGACCATGTTCGATCTCGAGATGATCAAGGAGATCGGTTACTGCCACGGCATCGAGAACTACTCGCGGCACCTGACCGGCCGCCGCGCGGGACAGCCGCCGCCGACGCTGCTCGATTACCTGCCGTCCGACGCGCTGGTCGTGATTGACGAGAGTCATCAGACGGTGCCGCAGATCCGCGGCATGTATCACGGCGACCGCTCTCGCAAGGAAGTCCTGGTCGAGTACGGCTTCCGCCTGCCGTCGGCGCTCGACAACCGCCCGTTGAACTTCGACGAGTGGGAGCAGCGCGTGCACCAGCTGATTTACGTCTCGGCGACGCCCGGCCCCTACGAGCTGCAGAAAGCCGGCGGCGTGGTGGTGGAGCAGGTGATCCGCCCGACCGGCCTGATGGATCCGCCGATCGAGGTGCGCCCGGTCAAGGGCCAGGTTGACGATCTGCTCGCCGAAATCCGCGATCGAGCCGGCCGCAGCGAGCGTGTCCTGGTGACGACGCTCACCAAGCGGATGGCCGAGGACCTGACGCAGTACTATCAGGAGCTTGGGGTCAAGGTCCGGTATCTCCACTCGGATATCGACACGCTGGAGCGGGTCGAGATTCTGCGCGATCTGCGCCGGGGCGTCTTCGACGTGCTCGTCGGCATCAACCTGCTGCGCGAGGGGCTCGATCTGCCCGAAGTCTCGCTCGTAGCCATTCTCGACGCGGACAAGGAGGGCTTCCTGCGATCGGGCGGGGCGCTCATCCAGACCTCCGGTCGCGCGGCCCGCAACGTGCGGGGGCAGGTCATCATGTACGCCGAGACCGTGACCGATTCGATGAAGACGGCGATCAACGAGACCGCGCGGCGCCGGGCGCTGCAGGCGGCCTACAACGCCGAGCACGGCATCACCCCGACCTCCATCGTCAAGTCGATCGACGACGTGCTGAAGAGCGTGTACGAGCGGGACTACCTGGGCGTGCCCGAGACGAAGAGCGGCCGGCAGACGTTCCGATCCCAGGCCGAGCTGGACGCGCACCTCGCGGCCCTGGAGAAGGACATGCGATCGGCGGCCGCCAACCTGGACTTCGAGAAGGCGGCCACGCTGCGCGACGAGATTCGCATTCTGAAGACACGCGACCTTGGGCTCGGGGCGCCCTCGTTCTCGTGAGCGACTCGTTGCAGTCGCGCGTGGTCGACGGACTGAAGAGCGCCCTGCTCGAGGTGCAGGAGTACGTGCGCCTCAGCCTGGCGGCGATCCGCGGGTCGGTGTCGCGGCCGTTCTACGCGCACGATCTCGTCGAGCAGCTCGAGGTCATCGGCCTCGGCTCGCTCACGGTCGTGCTGCTCACCGGCTTCTTCACCGGCGCGGTGCTGGCGTTGCAGTCGGGCATGACGCTCGATCAGTTCGGCGCCCGCCCTTTCGTGGGACGGCTGATCAGCGCGTCGATGATCAAGGAACTGGGCCCGGTGCTCACGGCGCTGATGCTCGCCGGCCGCGTCGGCTCGGGCATCGCCGCCGAGCTGGGCTCGATGGTGGTGACCGATCAGGTGAGCGCGCTGCGGGCGCTCGGCACCGATCCGGTCCGCAAACTCGTGGTGCCGCGCGTGCTGGCGGGCTTCATCATGTGCCCGATCCTCACCGTGGTGGCCAACGGCGTCGGCCTGCTGGGCGGCTGGATCATCGCCGTCACGCAGCTGCGCGTGGCATCCTCGGTGTACTGGCAGTCGGTGATTGACGGCCTCTATCTCGAAGACGTGTGGATGGGGCTGATCAAGCCGTTCTTCCTCGGCTTCATCATCGTCAGCATCGGGTGCCACGTGGGGCTGCGGACCAAGGGCGGCACCCAGGGCGTGGGACGCGCCACGACGAGCGCCGTGGTGGCCGCGTCGGTGACCGTGCTGGTGGTGGACTTCTTCGTGACGCGGCTGTTGATTTCGATCCTATTCTGATGAGACGCGAGTCCCTTGCCGAAGCCGGCCTGCCCGTTGAACTGGTCGAACCGCACGCGCCCGTCGTGCTGTTCGACAAGGTGTGCCTGGCCTTCGACGACAAGGTGATCCTGAAGAACGTCACTTTCGACGTCCGCGCGGGCCACACCAAGATCTTTCTCGGCGCCAGCGGCGCCGGGAAGTCCACCATCCTCAAGCTCATGCTCGGGCTGCTGAAGCCCGACTCGGGCACGATCTGGGTGCTGGGCCACCGCGTCGACCTGATGAACGAGGTCGAGCTGATGGGCGTCCGGCATCACATGGGCATGGTGTTCCAGGAAGGCGCGCTGTTCGATTCGTTCTCGGTGGGCGAGAACGTCGGCTACAAGCTCTACGAAGAGACGCGTCAGCCGCTGGACCAGGTCCGTCAGCGGGTCGAGGAAGTGCTCGGCTTCGTCGGCCTCGGCGAGCACATCGACAAGATGCCGTCGGATCTCTCGGGCGGGCAGCGGCGGCGCGTGGCGATTGCCCGGGCGATGGCGGCCAAGCCCACGCTGTTGCTCTACGACGAACCGACCACCGGGCTGGACCCGATGACGTCGCTGACCGTGGACGCCGAGATCATCAAGCTCCGCGACCTCGAGAACGTCACCTCGGTGCTGGTGACCCACCAGTTGCGCGACGCGTTCTACATCGCCACGCACGAAGCGACCCGACCGGACGGCGCCGACATCAACATCTCGCCCGCGGTCGGACAGAAGCTGGAGCAGGCGGACTTCGTCATGATTCGCGACGGCGAGGTGTCGTTCGAAGGCTCGGCGGACGAGCTCCGCGCCTCCACCGATTCGTACCTGAAAGCGTTCCTCTCGTAAGGGGTTGGACCTCACATGCCTCGCACACGATCACTTGCCTTCGCCGAACTCAAGCTCGGCATCCTCGCCCTCGGCGCCGCATTCCTGGCCGCCGTGCTGATCTTCGCGGTCGGCGGCGGAGGGTTCTTCTGGCAGCAGTACCCCTTGAAGACGACGTTCCCCAACGTCGCCGGCATCAAGAGCGGCTCGCCGGTGCGCATCGCCGGCATCGAGAAGGGCACGGTGAACAAGGTGGACTTCGCCGGCACCGGCGTGGAGGTCTGGCTCGAAGTGGAGAACGACGTGCGTCCGCTGGTGACGACTGCGTCGATCGCGACCATCGGCTCGATCTCGCTGCTCGGTGAAGGCGCCGTGGACATCACGCCGGCGCCGGAGGGCACGCCGCTGCCGAACTGGGGCTACGTCAAGTCGGGCGCCGCGGTCGGCAGCATCGCCGAGCTGACCGAAAGCGCCACCGGCGGCCTCGAGGAGGCCAAGCGCCTCATCCAGGACCTGCGGGCGGGGAAGGGCACCGTCGGCAAGCTGTTCACCGACGACGCCGTCTACCGTGAAATCGAGGGCTTTGTCCGCGCCGCCGAGCGGGTCACGACCGCCGTCGCCGACGGCAAGGGCACGCTGGGCAAACTGACGCAGGATCCGAAGCTCTACGACGAGCTGGAACGCTCGATTGCCAACCTCAATACCATCACGCTCAATCTGCGTAATGGCGAAGGCACGCTGGGGCAGTTGATGAACGACCCGGCGCTGGCCAACAATCTCACCACCACCACGAAGAACCTCGAATCGATCAGCGATCGGCTGAACAAAGGCGAGGGCACGATGGGCAAGCTCCTCAACGACGATGCGCTCTACAAGCGTCTGGATGGGTTGACCACCCGCCTCGACACGCTGGTGGATCGCCTCAGCGCCGGCCAGGGTACTGCCGGCCAGTTGCTGCAGGATAAACAGTTATATGAGAACATGAACCAGGCGGCGTCGGAACTGCGCGGGCTCATTGGAGATATCCGCAAGGATCCGAAGAAATACCTCAACGTCAAAGTCAGCCTTTTCTAGGCGGAGGCGATATGTCCAGGGACAACCAGTCGGGTTCGGGCAACGTGATGCTGGCCTTCATGGTTGGCGCGATCACGGGCGCCGCGGTGGCGCTGCTGTTCGCGCCGGCATCAGGCGACGAAACCCGCGAGTACCTCGGCCAGAAGGCCCGCGAAGGCCGCGACAGGGCGCGTGAGGCGGCGGAGCAGAGCCGCGAGTTCTACGAGCGGAATCGTGAATCGGTGGCCACGGCGATCGATCGCGGCCGCGAGGCGTTCCAGCAGGCGCGCGAGCGAGGCGAGCAGGCGTGACCACGGCCGCCGAACTGTTCCTCGGGATCATCGCCCTCTCCGTGCTGGTGATGGCGGTGATCCAGGTGGGCGCCATCGTGGCAGGGCTGCGCCTCGCCCGGCGCGTGGAACAGGTGTCGCGTCAGATCGACCAGGAGATCAAGCCGCTCCTCACGAATCTGACGGAAGTGGCCTCGGAGGCGGCGCGCGCCGCGGCGCTGGCCTCACGGCAGGTGGAGCGGGTGGACGCGCTCTTCAGCGAAGTCGGCGCGCGCGTTGACGAAACGCTCGCCACCGCGCGCCAGTTCGTCGGCGGTCCTGCGAAGGGCGGAATGGCGGTGTTCGCCGGCCTCCAGGCGGCCTTTTCGGCCTTCAAGGGCATTCGCGAAGCCTCGCGCCGCCGCCGCAACCTGCGTCCCGGCCTCGACGACGAAGACTCGCTGTTCATTGGCTGAACACGCTTCTCATTGACGCCAGCTCTGGCGGGTGATAGATGGAGGGGATGAAACGCTGCCTCTTCAGTCTGCTGTCGGTCGCCGGCCTGGCCCTGGGCCTCACCGTTCCCGCCTTCGCCCAGGATCCGCAGTCGGCCGCTCCCGCGCGCGAGCTCGCGCAGCTCCTCGCAGACAAGAAACTCGATAGCATCGCGGCACGCGTTCCCGGCTCGCCCGACGAGTTTGCCGCCGCCCTGGTCTTCCCGGGACAGATGATCGTCGTCTGGGCGAAGTTCAGCGCCCCGGCAATGCTCAACGAGAAGATCATCAAGCGTGAGTACAAAGAGGCCTACCTCGATCTGAACAGCGCATCGACTCCCGACAGCCGCCACTTCGTCACCGACCTCGGCGCCGACGGTATCCGCAAGGGCGGCAAGAACCAGCCCGCCGACTCGCACGATGTGGCCGCCAAGAACATGCGGTTCGATGGCAGCTGGAAGGAAGACAAGATGTCCGAGGCGGATTACGTCAAGGCTCATACCGACGCCGACGCCGCCTACACGAAGGTGCTGGCGATCCTCATCGAGCAGATGAAGAAGCCAAGCTGAGTTTCGACGCACGCGGCGCCGTGCTGCGCACTCCGGCGCTCCGCTGGGGTTACAGTATCCAGACACGACGCCATGAGTTCGCCCGCCGGCTCGCCGCCTCGCCCGTTCCTGTTGCTGGTCGATGACGATCCGCAGATCAGGATGTTGTTGCGCGAGATCGGCAATCGCGCCGGCTTCGAGGTCGCCGAGGCGACCAACGGCCGCGAGGCGATTGACGCCCTGCAGCGCCGTCACGTCGACCTGATGCTGCTGGACCTCCATATGCCGGAGGCCAGCGGCTTCGAGGTGCTCCGCGCTTCGCGGTCGACCCGCACCAGCACGCAGATCGTGCTGATGACCGGGCAATCCTCCATCGACAACGCCGTCGAAGCCATCAAGCTGGGCGCCAGCGAGTTCCTCCCCAAGCCGCTGGACCTGCCACGCGTGCGCCGTCTGATGGGGGAAGTGCGCCAGGACTTCGAGAACCGGCAGGCGTTGCTCGAGAACGACGCGGACATCGCCCAGCGCCTCGAATGCAACGGCATGATCGGCCGTTCGCCGGTGATGCTCGAGATGTTCACGATGATCCGCCGGCTGGCCCCGCACGTGCGCACCGTCCTCGTCTCGGGTGAGACCGGGACCGGCAAGGAACTGGTGTCGAGGGCCTTCCACGATCTCGGCCCGCGGCGCGACAAGCGATTCGTTACCGTCAACTGCTCGGCGGTGGTCGAGTCGCTGTTCGAAAGCGAGCTGTTCGGCCACTTGCGCGGGTCGTTCACCGGGGCCACGCAGGATAAGCCCGGCCTGTTCGAGGCCGCCCACGGCGGCACGCTCTTCCTCGACGAAGTGGGGGAGCTGCCGCTGAGCGTCCAGGCCAAGCTGCTGCGGACGCTGGAGAATGGCGAGGTCCAGCGGGTCGGCGCGGTGGAGCCGAAGCGGGTGGACGTCCGGGTCGTTGCCGCCACCAACCGCGCACTCGAGCTGGAGGTGGCCGAAGGCCGCTTCCGCAGCGATCTCTATTACCGCCTCAATGTCGCGGAAGTGATGATTCCAGCGCTGCGCGAACGCGTGGAGGACATCCCGTATCTCACCGCGTCGTTCGTGCGCCGATGCGCGCGTGAGTTCGGCAAGGGGGTGATTGGCATCACCCCGGAAGCCGAGGAGCTGCTGCAGCAGTGGCAGTGGCCCGGCAACATCCGCGAGTTGAAGAACGTCATCGAGCGGGCGTGCCTGTTGTGCGAGGGGCACATGCTCACCGAGCGGGATGTGCACCGCGCGTTGCAGGAGCGGCCCCGGCCGTCCGCCCCGCCGGCGCCGCGGGCCGTGGCGATGTTGTCGGACGAGATCTCGGGGCCGCCGCCAACCGAGCGGGCAGTGCGGGACGCGCTCGACGAGACCAGCGGCAACAAGTCGCTGGCGGCGCGCAAGCTGGGCGTCAGCCGGCGGGCGTTGTACCGGCTGATCGAGAAGTTCGACGAGGCGGGCGCCTCGACGGAGCACTAGCGCGCCCCGCCGGCCGGCTGCCCGCGCGGCCGCGGCCGGGCCGCGGTCCGTTCCATTTCCGCGTTTCGTCTCTTCCAAGGAGAGCGTGATGTCTGCAACCGTTTCCAGGCGCGTTGTGCCAGTCCTGCTCGGCCTTCTGCTTGCCGCACCTGCCCTGGCGCAGGAGAACAAGCCGCTATGGTCCGGGCGCTTCGACGTCGAACCGAACAAGGCGCTGCTGGCCTGGGGCGCGTCGTTCTCATTCGACAAGCGCCTGTTCGAGGACGATGTGCTGGGCAGCCTGGCCTGGGCGGAGGCGATCACCCGCGCCGGCGTGCTGAACGCCGAGGAGTCCACGGCCATCCGCCGCGGCCTGAACTCCATCCTCGAATCCGGACGCGCCAATCCGGCGTTCCTGAGCGGGCCGGACGAGGACATCCACTCGTTCGTCGAGCGCGTCCTGATCGAGCGCATCGGCGAGCCCGGGCGCCGGCTGCATACCGGCCGCTCGCGCAACGACCAGGTGGCGGTGGACATGCGTCTCTACGTTCGCCGCCGGGTGCCGGACATCCAGAAGTCGCTGCTCACGGTCATCGATGCGCTCGTGGCGCAGGCCGCCTCCGCCGGCGATGCGGTGATGCCCTCGTATACGCACGTGCGCCGGGCCCAGCCGGTCCTGGTCGCGCACTACCTGCTGGCGCACGCCCATGCGCTGCGACGCGATGTCGATCGCTTCGACGCCGTGCGCGCCGAGGCCGACGCGATGCCGCTCGGCGCCGGCGCGATCGCCGGGACGAACTACGCGGTGGACACGAAGTTCCTGGCGCAGCAGCTCGGCTTCACGAAGGTGGTGGCGAACAGCATCGACGCGACCTCGGACCGCGACTACGTCAGCAGCTTCCTGCACGCGTCGTCGCTGGCGATGATCCATCTGAGCCGGCTGGCCGAGGACGTGGTGCTGTTCACCGGCGAGGAGTTCGGGTTCTTCGTGCTCTCCGACGCGGTGGCCACCGGCAGCAGCCTGATGCCGCAGAAGAAGAACCCCGATCCGATGGAGCTGGTGCGCGGCAAGTCCGGCCGCGCCATCGGCCATCTCACCGGCATGCTGACGACGATGAAGGGGCTGCCCAGCGGGTACAACAAGGACCTGCAGGAAGACAAGGAAGCGGTGTTCGACACCGAGGACACGCTGATGGGATCGGCCGGGGCGGCGGCCACTGTGGTGCGGACGCTGACGCTGGATCGCGCGCGGACCACGCGTGGGGCGTCGGGATTCCTGCTGTCCACCGACGTCGCCGATTACCTCGTCTCGAAGGGCGTCGCCTTCCGCACCGCGCACGAAGTGGTGGGCGGGATGGTGCGCGAGCTACTCAAGCAGGGAAAAGAGTTCGAGACGCTGACGCCGGCAGAGTGGCGCGCGTTCAACCCGGCGTTCGGCGACGACGTGATGAAGGTGGTCACCGCGCAGGCCTCGGTGCGGGCGAAGAAGACGCCGCAGTCCACGAGTCCCGACGCGGTGCAGGCGCAGCTCGCCGAGATCACGGGTTGGCTCAAGTCCGCGCAGTCGCGATGACTCAAGACCCCAGACTCAAGACCCAAGACCCAAGACTCAAGACCTAAGACTTAAGACCTGACCCGGCGCGGAACTGGCGTCACTTCTTGGCGGTCGCGACCACCAGCGCCGGCAGGGTCTCACACGCCTGGCGCCACGCCGCCTGCGCTGGCGCTTCGAGATAGCCGTGGCAGTGCTTGGACAGCCACTGCGCCGCCTCTTCGGGCGTGCCATGGACGTGAGCGATGTGCGAGTCGCCGTCGCCGCTGATTGAGACGATGCTGGTGAGGATCGCTCCGGATTTCAGCAGGCAGACCTCGACGTCGGTGATGTGGCCTTCGCCCTCGCTGTCGTCGATCTGGCTCTCGCCAAGGGTCCAGCCGTCCTGATGCACCTGCGGCTGGCCATCGACCAGCAGGTGAGGGGTAGGTGCGCCGACGGCTGATGTCAGGTGTGCCACGATGGCGGCAGGGAGCGGTCCGAGCGACTGACGGCTCGGTTGAGGTTTGGAGGTCATGCCCGGAGTATACGACCAGCGCATGGCCACACTACGAGCCCCGATGTGTTCTTGATGGGAGACTTTAGGTGGTGCGCGCTCCAGGATTCGAACCTGGGACCCCCGCCGTGTGAAGGCGGTGCTCTACCGCTGAGCCAAGCGCGCGGACGGTGAGACTGAAAATTCTACCACGACTAGCCCCACAGTTCATCGGAGCGGTTAGTGTTCCGTAGAGCCGGTCGCCAAAGTCTCCCAGGCCAGGCACGATGAACTTCCGCGCATTCAGCTCGCGATCCACCACCGGCGCGAACACCGGCACCTGCGGGTAGGCGCGTTCGACGGCGGCCACGCCCTCGGGCGCTGCCACGATGCACACCATCGACACGTGGCGCGCTCCCGCGCGCCTCAACAAGTCCAGCGCCGCCACCGCACTGCCTCCGGTGGCCAGCATCGGGTCCACCAGCACCACGTGGCTGTCTTCCAGTTGCTCCGGCAACCGCTCGAAGTACTGCGAGGCCACCGCCGTCTGCTCGTCACGCCTCATTCCGATGAAGCCGACCCGCGCCTGTGGCACCAGCTGCAGCAGGCCGGGCAGCATCGCCAGTCCTGCCCGCATCACCGGCACGATCACCACGTCCACGCCAATCCGGTGCCCGTCAGCCGGGCCCATCGGCGTGGTCACCTGCACCGCCCGCTGCGGCAGGCCGGCAAGCGCCTCGGCTCCCAGCAGCACGCTGATGCGCTCGGTGAGCGGGCGAAACAGCTCGGGAGGCGTGGAGGCATCGCGGAGTTGGATCAGACAGTCGTGAACGACGGGATGGCGAACGAGGTGCAGCACGGCAAGAGCATAGCGCAAGGGCGCACGGGGTAAAATCGCAGGCGCATGCCCTGGACACGCGCCGGTTGCCCGGCCCTCTCCCTCTTTCTCGTCCTCGTCCAGGCAGCATGCTCCGCGCCGCCGGCGCCCGCCGGCGCACCGGCGCAGGCAGGGGGCACCGAGGTCGCCCTCATCCTCGCCAACGCCACCGTCGTCACGATGGACGGCTCGAGCCGCGTCATCTCGCCGGGTAGCGTGGCCATCGACAAGAACCAGATCGTCGCGGTGGACACCGCTGACTCAATCGCCGCGAAGTATCGGGGACGCGAGCGCATCGACCTTGCCGGCCACATCGTGCTGCCGGGGCTGGTGAACACCCACACCCACGCCGCCATGGTGCTTTATCGCGGTCTCGCCGACGACCTGGCGCTGATGGACTGGCTGCAGAAGTACATCTTCCCGGCCGAGGCGAAGACGGTCTCGCCGGAGTTCGTGCGCGTGGGCTCCAGGCTGGCCGCCCTCGAGATGATCCGCTCCGGCACCACGCTGTTCGTGGACATGTACTACTTCGAGGAGGAAGTTGCCGCCGCGGTGAAGGAGTCCGGCATGCGCGGCGTGCTGGGGCAGACCATCATCGAGTTCCCCGTGGCCGACGCCAAGACACCTGCCGAAGGGCTGAGCCGCGCCGAGGCCTTCATCCAGCGGTTCAAGAACGACGAACTGGTGGTGCCGTCGGTGGCGCCGCACTCGATGTACACGCTGGACACCGCCACGCTCCTCGCCACGCGCGACCTCGCCATCAAATACGGCGTCCCCCTGCAGATTCACCTGGCCGAGACTCAGGACGAAGTCAAGACGGCGCAGGACCGATACAAGATGCGCCCCGCCGGATTTCTGGACAGCATCAAGTTCTGGGCGCCGACCACCCTTGGTGCCCACGGCGTGTGGATCACGCCGGACGAAGTGACGATGCTCACAGCGCGGGGTGTCGGGGTGTCGCACAACCCCGAAAGCAACATGAAGCTCGCCAGCGGAGCCGCGCCCGTTCCCGGCTATCTCGCAGCCGGCACGAAGCTAGGACTGGGCACCGACGGTGCCGCAAGCAACAACGACCTCGACATGTTCGAGGCCATGCGTCAGGCCGCGTTCCTGCACAAGCTGGTGACGGGCGATCCGCGTGTGGTGTCGGCGCAGCAGGCGCTCAGCATGGCGACGATTGGCGGCGCCCGCGCGCTCGGCATGCAGGATCGCCTGGGCTCGCTGGAAGCGGGGAAGCTGGCCGATGTCATTGCCATCCGCACCGACCGGCCCCGCCAGGTGCCGATGTACGACCCGGTATCGCACCTCGTCTACACCACGCACGGCGACGACGTGGTGCTGACGATCGTGAACGGCCAGGTGTTGATGCGCGACGGGGTGGTGAAGACGCTGAACGAAGCGCAGGTGATCAAGGACGCGCGGGCGGCCGCGGACCAGGTGCGGAAGGCCGTGCAGTGAGCTCGGGGCTAGCTGTCGAGCACGCCGATATACGGCAGATTGCGGTACTTCTCGCTGAAATCGAGGCCGTAACCGACGACGAAGTGGTCCTCGATGGTGAAGCCGATGAAGTCCACGCGCACGTTCACCTTGCGGCGCGACGGCTTGCTCAGCAGGCAGGCCGTGCGCAACGACCGCGGCCCGCGCAGGCGCAGGATGTCCTGCAGGTAGTTCAGCGTCAGCCCGGTGTCCACGATGTCCTCGACGATAACGACGTGACGATTCTCGAGGCTGGTGTCCACGTCCTTGACGAGCCGGACTTCGCCGGACGACTGCTTGCCGGCCCCGTAGCTCGACACGGCGATGAAGTCGATGGTCACCCGATCGTCAAGCGAGCGGACCAGATCGGCCAGGAACAGAAACGCCCCCTTCAGCACGCAGACGAAATGGATATCATCGTCGGGAAGCGTGGCGCGGATTTCACTGGCCATCGCGGCGATGCGGCTGGCCAGCTGGTGACGGGTGATGAGGACGGCGGGCGACGACATGGCGAGTGGAGCGTAGCATAGGGCATGAAGACGTTCAGCATCATCACCGAGGCCGATGCACGGGTCCTCGAGCGCGGCGCCACGGTGGCGCTGGCACCGGGCGGGCACGTCACGCCTTTGGCGCAGGACACGCTGCGTGAGCGGCGAGTCACCGTGATTGGCGCGGTGGCCGACAACCAGACGGCTTCTCTGGCACCGGTGGCGGACATCCGGCGCGTCGTGATCGGCGGCGACCACACCGCGGTAGCCCTGAAGAACCACCTGCGCGACACGCTGCGGCGCCGCGGACTGGCGGTCACCGACATCGGCACCGACGGTCCCGACGCGGTGGACTACCCGGACATCGCCGCCCAGGTGTCGCGTCAGGTCGCTCGCGGCGAGGCGGATGCCGGCATCGTCATCGATGGGGCGGGGCTGGGTTCGGCCATTGCGGCGAACAAGATTCACGGGGTGCGCGCGGCGATGTGCACGACGAAGACGCTGGCGCGGTACGCACGCGAACACAACGGCGCCAATGTGCTTGCGCTTGGCGCCACGCTGACCTCTGCCGACGAGGCGCTCGCGATCGTGGACACGTTCCTGGCGACCGCCACGACCGAGCCGCGCTACCTTCGACGGCTGGCCAAGATTCATCAGCTGGAGCGCACGCAGTAGGCGCTGCAGCGGGGACATACGGTGACCGACTACCGACGGGTGATTGAACTGATTCTCGAGGAGCTGGTGGCGGCCGGCGCGGTGGCGCCGTCCCGGTGCCAGTGCCACGGCTTCACGTATGAGTGCTGTCCCGATCGCGTTCGCGGGGTGCTGGATGCGGGCGCCACTCGGCTGGGTCTGCACGCCCGTGACGGCGGTGAGAATGCCGTTGCCTCGGCGATCGATCACACCTTGCTGAAGCCGGATGCCACGGCCGGCGATATCGATACGTTGTGC
The DNA here is from genome assembly GCA_963723005.1 of uncultured Acidobacteriota bacterium. Lineage (GTDB taxonomy): Bacteria > Acidobacteriota > Vicinamibacteria > Vicinamibacterales > UBA2999 > VFZN01. Next base: position 584,855 of record CAVRPA010000005.1, read on the forward strand.
CGGGAAGCGGCAGAGTGGAAGTTCGCCACCGTCTGCGTCAACCCGACCTGGGTCTCGCGCGCGTCATCGCAGCTGCGGGGAACCGGCGTCGGCGTCTGCTCGGTGGTCGGCTTCCCGCTCGGCGCGACCACGCCGGACGTGAAGCAATACGAAGCACGGCGGGCGATGTTCGACGGCGCCACCGAGATCGACATGGTGCTGAACGTCGGCGCGCTGAAGTCCGGCGACGTGCGGCTGGTCACCGACGACATCCGCGCCGTCGTCGGCGCCTGCATGGAGCGCGGCGTGGTGAGCAAGGTGATTCTGGAGACGGCGCTCTTGACCGACGAGGAGAAGGTGACGGCCTGCACGCTGGCGAAGGCGGCGGGCGCGGATTTCGTGAAGACTTCGACGGGCTTCGGGCCTGGCGGGGCCACGGCGGCCGACGTCGCGCTGATGCGCCGCGTGGTGGGCAGCGACATGGGCGTGAAGGCCTCGGGCGGGGTGCGCGACCTGCAGCAGGTCAAGGCCATGGTCGCGGCCGGCGCCACACGCATCGGCGCCAGCGCCGGCGTGCGGATCGTCAAGGAGTCGCGAGGCGAGACCGCTCCGACGGCGAAGGCGAGCGGCTACTGATGCGCGGCGCTTGTCTCGCGCTGATTTCACTCTTGGTGTGTGCGCCGTTGGCTTCCGCGCAGACCTCCGAGCCGGTCGGCCCATTCGTCGTGGACGTCCGTGGGCTGATGTCCGGCCTGCCGACCACGGAGGGTTGGACGCCGGTGCTCCCGGCAGGAACCGACGTGCCGTCGCGTGGCTTCGGACTGGAAGGCGGCGCGCACTTCTACTTTGCCAAGTGGGGCCCGGCGATGCTCGGAGCCGGCGCGTCGTTCTCGACGGCGCGAGGCACGACCACCGCGGTGACCGTGGGGACGCCTGACGTCAAGACCAGCGCGACCACACTGGCTCCTCAGCTGTCGTTCAACTTCGGACACCGGCTTGGCTGGAGTTACCTGAGCGCGGGGTATGGTGGAGCCAAGGTCACGAGCGAATCCTCGAACATCGCCACCGTACCGGCAGCGATGGCGGAGTCCGGGTGGATGGGGGCGATCAACATCGGCGGCGGCGCACGGTGGTTCATCACCGAGCACCTCGGCGTCGGGTTCGACGTGCGCTGGCACCGGCTCTCGAGCCGCGATGCCACAGCCACATCCCTGGCTGCGCCGCGCGCAACCCTGTTTCATCTGGCGGTGGGGATTTCGCTGCAGTGACGCCGGCGAGTCAGCTGAGACTCGGCCGGCGCCTTCATCGAGTTGAACAGCTCGATGTGCCCCTCGACAATCCGCTTCCGCTCCGACTCGTTGACGTCGAACGTCCAGATGTCCCGCTCGGAGGTGCCGCCCAGGATGATGCCGTCCGACCGCGGCATCATGTGGATGCCGAGCCCGGGCTCCGAGGATCGGACCGTCGAGCCGCCGCTGGTCGAGTACTGAATCTCAGGCTGCGGGACCAGCACGGTGAGCTGGCCCTTCAGGGGAATCAGGTCCGGATCGCCGAACAGCGCCTTGGCGCCGAGCCCGGTGCAATTGACCACCAATCCTTCGGAGAGCGCCGCAATCTGGGCGGTGGTTTCGAACTTCCGCACGACGATGGTGCCGCCGAACAGCCGGAAGTCGGCAAGCAGCGCCTCGAGGTAGATGGACGGCTCGATGCGCATCTCGGGCCGCTCGATCGCGAACTTCGACGGGAAGGGATGCTCCCCAGGACCCAGCAACAGCTTCGCGCCCTGGATGTGCTCGGGCAGCAAGGAATTGCTGCCGGTGATCATCCGCTCGTCGTCGGTGGGTGAGTAGTTGGTGATCCAGCTGATGCCATAGCGCGAGCCAGTCAGCAGCTGGAGCCGGCGGTAGGCGATGTCCACGGCCTGAGTGAACTGCGCGGTCCATTCGGGCGTACGGGCGGCGGCGGTGGACAACCCGGAGGTCGGCGTGAACCCGGCCAGCGACCAGTTCGAAGTGACGTCCGGCGGCAGGGTCGCGGCGTAGATGGTGACGTCGAAGCCACGCCGCTGCAGCTCGCGCGCGGTGGTCATGCCGACGACCCCGCCGCCGAGGACGGCGGCTTTGCGATCCTGGTGTGGCACCGCCATGTCGGCGGCCATGCTGGCCGTGCCCCACGACAGCGACATGCCGGCGCCGCCGTGCCCGTAGTTGTGAATCAGGGTCTTGGCATCGAGCTTGTCGGCCTTCAGCACGAAGCCGCCGGGGCGATGCGGACGCAGTCCGATCGTCGTGCGGATCACGCGGTCCCACGAGATCTTCACCCGCGGCAGCACCACCGGCGGCCGCTTCGCCGAGCGCGTCACCACGGCGGCGGATTTCGGCGCGCACGCATTCGCGGCAAGGCCGAGCACGGCCAGACTTCCATTGCGCAACAAGGTTCGACGATTCACGCGTGCATCTTCCGGAAAACTGGGGAAATCATACGCGAGATGAGCTGGCTCTGACGCCGAAGATACGGAGTGGAGATGGGACGAAGAACGAGGTGTGGAGCGGGAGACGGGGATCGAACCCGCGACCAACAGCTTGGGAAGCTGTGACTCTACCACTGAGTTACTCCCGCCCGGTGGTGACGTCTGATTTTAGCAGAACGCGAGGGAGTTTGCCCGCACTCACACTCACGACTCGGCGCCGGGCAGTCAGAGAGTCGAGGGACGGTCTGCTTCAGGCGATTCCACCGGGTTCAGTCCGCAGCGACCGTCGGTTGCTCCTGGTCGTCGCAGCAACCGGGAGGCCGGCGTCGTCGGTCGCCTTGTCAACCTGCCTGGCAGCGGGCGTTGTCGCGCAAGGCTCGCATGGCTTGGTGTCCTTGGGTTGCTTGGCCTGCTATGCCGGCGCAGCAGTCCATCTTCGCGGGCGGTGCGTCAGCGGCCTTCCCGGCGCCGCAGCAGCCGGAGTCATGGGCTTTCATGCCGGGCATGGCGGGCATCGCGGCGTGGCGGGCTTCGCGGCGTCGGGGGCCTGGTGTGCCGAGTGATCGACGGCGGCGGCACCGGCCGCGGGCATCTGGTGCATCGCCGCCGCAACAACCCTCAGCAGGCGCGGCAGGCGCCGTTGTCTGGGCCGCGGCGCCGAGCGGGAGGAGCAGGAGGCAGGTGAGCGAAAGGACGAAGCGTGTGTTGGCCATGATGACCATCACCGAGCACAAACCGCGCCAACGACATTGGCCCCAGGTGCGGCAGAAAGTCGCACCCCGGGGCCATGGCGTTTCGGGAGTCCGGCACCGGGCCGGCGCGGCTGGCGGAGGTCCGTCAGCCGCGGATGATTGCCAGAACCTCGTCGCGACGCTTCTCCATCAGCTCCGGCGTGGTGCCTTCGAGATTCAGCCGCAGCAGCGGCTCGGTGTTGGAGGCGCGGACGTTGAAGTGCCAGTCGTCGAACTCCACCGAGATGCCGTCGAGCTCGTAGACGTGGCCATGGCTGTAGGCCCTGGCCAGCGCCTGCAGCTTCTTCGGCACCACATCCATGCTCGGCACCTTGGTGTTGATCTCGCCGGAGATGAAGTAGCGCTCGCGCAGCGGCTTCAGCAGGTCGCGCAGCGACAGGCCCTTCTTCGACATCAGCTCGAGAATCAGCAGGGCCGGGATGAAGCCGTTGTCGGCGTAGAAGTTGTCGCGGAAGTAGTAGTGCCCGGTGACTTCGCCGCCGAAGATGGCGTCTTCCTCGCGCATCCGCCGCTTGATGAAGGCATGGCCGACGCGGTTCATCAGCGCCTTGCCGCCGTACTGCGCGACGATGTCCTTCACCGCGTAGCTGGCGCGGACGTCGTAGATGATCGTCGAACCGGGGTGCTTCATCAGGAACGACTCGGCCAGCAGCGCCGTGATGAAGTCGCCGGCAATGAACTCGCCGGTGCCGTCGAGGAAGAAGCAGCGATCGGCGTCGCCGTCCCAGGCGATGCCGGCGTCGGCGGCCTCTTCGATCACCTTGGCGGTGATGTCGAGGCGGTTCTCCTCGATCAGCGGATTGGCCTCGTGGTTCGGGAAGGTGCCGTCCACCTCGAAGCAGAGCCGCGTCGTCTTGCAGGGCAGCCGATCGAACAGCATCGGCGCGACCAGGCCGGCAATGCCGCTGCCGGCGTCGAGCACCACGTTGAACGGCTTGATCACCGGCGCGTCGATGAAGCCCATCACGTGATCGGTGTAGCGGCCCATCACGTTCCGCTGCTCGATCGTGCCGGGCGTCGCTGGCGGGGCCGGGATGGCGCCCGCCATGATCATCTCCTTCATCTCCTTGATGCCGGCTTCGCCGCTCAGGGGGAAGGCTTCCTTGCGGACCATCTTGCAGCCGTTGTACTCGCCCGGGTTGTGCGACGCGGTAATCTGCGCGCCGCCGTCCAGACCGTCTGCCGCCACCGCGTAGTACATCTGGTCGGTGCCCATCAGCCCGTAGTCGACGATGTGCCCGCCCTGCAGGCGCGCGCCGGCGATGAACGCCGCGGTGAGCTCCGGCGACGAGGTGCGCATGTCGCGTGAGACGGCGTAGCGGCCCGGTCCGAGGTAGGCGATGAACGCGCGGCCCAGCTGATGGAACAGGTCAGCGGTGACTTCCGTCGGGTAGATCCCGCGGACGTCGTAGGCCTTGAACACAGCAGTATCGACGGTAGGCATATAGGGTCTAGGCGTGGGTGTAGTCGGTGAGCGTGGTCTTGTCGCCGAGCACGGCGTTGCCCTCGATCGACACGTTGCGGCCGATATGGCAGTTGCGGCCGATGATCGGACCGTCGAGCACCGCGTTCTGCCCGATGCGGGTGTTCGGCCACAGGATGGTGTTGCTCAGGCGCGCGCCTTCGTCCACCACGACTCCGCGTCCGACCACGGCGTACGGCCCGACCACGGCGCCCGGCTTGATGTGCGCGCCGGCGTCGACGAAGCAGGGGGCGACCAGGGTGGCGCCGTCGTCGACCCGCGCCTCGGGCGAGACCAGCGGCGCCTGGCGATCGACGCCACGGTAGATGCCCGCGTCGAAGCGGCCATCGAACATGTCGCGATGCACCTGGATGTACTTCTCCGGGGTGCCGATGTCGATCCAGTAGCCGCGATCGATGAAGGCGACGAACGTCTCGCCGCGCTCGGTCAGCGACGGGAAGTAGCCCCGCTCGATCGAGTAGGCGACGTCCTTCGGGATGCGATCGAAAGTCTCCGGCTCGAGCACGTAGATGCCGGCGTTGATGGTGTCGCAGGTGATCTCGTCGGCCTTCGGCTTCTCGAGGAAGCGCGTGACCCGCCCTTCGGCGTCGGTCTCGACCAGGCCGTAGGCGGAGGGGTTGTCCACCGGCGTCAGCACGATGGTGGCCCGGGCGTTCGCCGAGCGATGCCGTTCGACCACCGCGTTGACGTCCACCGAGGTCATCACGTCGCCGTTGAACACGACGATGGTGTCGGTGATGCCCTGGGCGGCGTAGCGGATGGCGCCGCCGGTGCCGAGCGGCGCCGGCTCGACGACGTAGCGCAGCTTCACGCCAGTGCCTTCGCCTTCGCCGAACACCTCTTCGATGCGGCGCGGCTGGTAGTTGAGGCTGAGAATCACCTCGTCGATTTCGGGCACCTGCTTCAGGAGATCGATCTGATAGTGCAGGAACGCCCGATCGAAGATCGGGACCACGGGTTTGGGCGTGTGGAGGGTGAGTGGGCGGAGCCGTGTGCCCTTGCCCCCGGCGAGAAGAATGGCCTTCATGACAAACTTCCATCTTACACGAGGCAACGGTAGAATGGCGGCGGCGACGATGAACCTGCCGAACAGTCTGACTGTCGCGCGCATTTTCCTCGTGCCGCTCCTCGTCTCGGTCATGCTGACGAAGTTCGAGGGGCGGCTCGTGCTCGGGCTGCCTGTCGAGGTCGTCGCGGCGGGAATTTTCGCCGTCGCCTCGCTCACCGACTGGCTCGACGGCTACCTGGCCCGCCGCCGCGGACAAATCACCTTGATGGGGCAGATCCTCGACCCCCTCGCCGACAAGCTCCTCATCTCGGCCACGCTCATCTCCATCGTGCAGCTCGGCCTGGCGCCGGCCTGGATGGTCACCGTGATCATCGGGCGCGAGTTCGCCGTCACCGGGCTCCGCAGCATCGCCTACGCCCGCGGCCTGGCGATGCCGGCCTCGAATCTCGGCAAGCTGAAGATGGTGTCGCAGGTAGTGGCGATCCTGCTGCTGATTCTCGGCTGGGAGCGGATGCCGCTGCTCCTGCTGGCGGGGCAGGCGGCGCTGTGGGTGGTGCTGGGAACCGCGCTGTTCTCAGGCTTCGACTACTACCGCCGGTTCCACGACGCGCTGTCGCGCTCGCCGAACGTCACCGACATCAACGAGGCGCGGAGGGCGCGGCGTACCGAGTACGCCGCGCGCGACAACCGCAAGGTGATGTAGCTAGGGCGTCGGGCCGCGCATCACGGCCACGTCGCCACTCGTCACGAAATCGCGAACCCGCACGACCACCGCGCGCGACGTTCCCTCCTGGACATCGACCACGACGGCTTCGCCAAGCTCGCCGAGCGGCAGCCCGTTGTGCCCATCGCGGTAAAGCGCGAACCGCGAGCCCTTGGCGACGCCGTGCGCCGAGCCGCGGTTGATGGCCAGCACGTCGCCGTCGCCGAAGCTGTGGCGGAGATCGGTCCCGAACAGCACGCTGGCGCGATCCGAGAAGTCCGGTTCGCCCGCAGCCGTGGCCGCCTCGATCGTCGGCATGGCGATCGGCTCGAGATAGTCACCCACCATCACCACGTCGCAGGCACGGTCGATGCGCGCCAGCGCGAAGCGGTCGTCGACGGACGTCACCGTCAGCAGCGCCGCCGTGCGAATGCCGGCGTAGCCGTCAGCGCCCCGGCGGAAGGCCTGCGACTTGGTGCCGCCGCCATCGAGCCGGCGGGCCGCGAACTGCTGACCGACCGCCACGCCCTGCGACGTACCGGCCTCGATCACGACCGTCTCACCAGTGGCCATCACCTCGCGGCCATCCGTGCGACTCGATCCCGCGATCGTGAACTTGCCGGCCCCGGGCGGCGAGGTGACCGGGATATCCGCGCACGCGACGTGCATCGGCAGCAACGTCCGCGGCCCGAGGGTCTGAGCCGCGGCGAGAGAGGGAAGCGCCATCCCGAGGACAGCGCAGACGACTTCCTTACGCATAACGACCTACTTTCCGGCGGGGGTACCGCCCTTTAGCTCCGCGACGCGTTTCTGCGCCTCGAGGAGGAACTCGCTCTGTTCGAACTCGCGGAGGAGCCGTTCGTAGTAGGGGAGCGCTTCTGCTTGCTTATCCGTACGGTACAGCGATTCACCCAGATGGTAGTAGACAGCGTCCCGGCGGGTGAACTCCGGGTCGTTGGTCAGAATTTCACGGAACCGATCGATGGCGCCGGGGTACCACTTCGAGCGGAAGTAGAAGAACCCGACCCGATACGCCGCCTGGCTCAGGCGATCCTTGGCGTCGCGCTCGAGCTCGCGGGCCTGCGGCATCAGCGCGCTGTTCGGATAGCGCTGCAGGAAGATGTCCACTTCCTTCACGGTGTCGCGGGTCGCGGACTGATCGCGCTCCGGCGCCAGCATCTGGCCGGCGTACGACCGCGCCAGCTGGAGTTGCGCATAGTCGGCGCGCGGGTGCGTGGGATAGAACGTCTGGAACTCGCGGAACTCGTTGGCCGCCAGCAGGAGGTTCTCGGTGCCCTTCTGCGACAGGTAGGTGTCACCGAGCGCCAGCTTCGCGTCGGGGCGGAACGGACTCTGCGGGTAGTTGTCGACGATGTTGCGGAAGTATTCGCGCGCGTCGGCCCACTTCTCGTTACCCACCGACGCCTGGCCTCGTTCGTAGAGGAACTTGTCGGCCTCGGCGGTTCCCGGCGGCACGTTGGCCACCTGACCGCTGGCGCAACCCACCACGCTCGCGACAAGCGCGGTCAGGATCAAACTCTTCCATCGATACGTCATGCTTTCGTCGCTTCCATCCACCGGTACATGGCCCTCAGGCCTTCCTCGAGATTGATAGAGGGCTGGAACCCGAGGTCGGTCCGTGCCAGCGTCGTGTCCGCGTAGGTGTCGCGCATGTCACCCTTTTGCGAGGGCTGCAGATCGATCCGCAGCTTCCGTCCGGTGACCTTGCCGAAGAGGTCGAACACCTCCTTCAGCGACACCCGCGACCCACCCCCAATATTGTAGACGCGGCCGGGCACGCCGCGGACGGCCGCGGTGTGCGTCGCCCACGCGGCGTCGGCCACGTAGGTGAAGTCCCGCGTCTGCAAGCCGTCGCCGTACTGGGTGAGCGGCCGATCGTTGAGAATTGCCGTGAAAAACCGGTTAAAGCCCATGTCCGGGCGCTGCCGCGGGCCATAGACGGTGAAGTAGCGAAGTGCAACGGTGGGCACTTTGTGATTCACGAAATAAAGATGGCAAAGTTGTTCAGCAGCCAGCTTGGTGACGCCGTACGGCGACACCGGGTGCAGCGGCACGTCTTCCTTCATCGGCAAGGTCGCTTCATCACCGTAGACCGATGAACTCGAGGCATAGACGACTCGCTCGATCGGCAGGCCGACACAGGCTTCCAGGAGAATCTGCGTCGCGTCCACGTTGAGCGTCGTGTAGATCTGGAACTCGCGGCCCCAACTCTTGCGCACGCCAGCCTGCGCCGCCAGGTGGAACACATGCGTCACGCCGTCGAGCAGCGCCGGCAGGTCGGCATCCGCGATCGTGCTCTCCACCAGCCGATATCCGGGCCGCGCACGAAGGGCGGCCACGTTGCTCTCCTTCAGCGGGCGCGGGTAGTAGTCGGTGAAGCAGTCGAGCGCAATCACTTCCGCGCCGTCATCGAGCAGCCGTTCACTCAAGTGCGAGCCGATGAAGCCCGCTCCGCCAGTCACCAAAGCCTTCACGCCAGCAACTCCTTCACGCGAGCCGGCAGCCGCACGGGCCGGCCCGACTGATCGAGCGTGGCGTGCACCGTGTGCCCCGTCGCCACCACCGCGGCGTCCGCACGCCGCACGATTTCATAGTCGAACGCCAGGCGCACGCCCGACACGCGCCGCCCCGTCGTCCGGATTTCCAGCTCATCGTCGTACGCGGCGCTCAGCTTGTAGGCGCACTGCGCTTCGATGACCGGGAGGCTCAGTCCCTCGTCTTCCATCGCGCGATACGTCCAGCCGGCTTCCCGCAGCCACTCGGTGCGGCCGACTTCGAACCAGACGAGATAGTTCGCGTAATAGACCACGCCCATCCGATCCGTTTCGGCGTAGCGCACGCGCACCACGGGCGCGGCGCATCGGACGGGCGGGGAAGCGGGGCTGGGCTTCACTGAGCCGCCGCCTGTCGCAGCGCGGCCAGGTTGGCAGCGGGATCGCCGGCACCAAAGACCGCGTTGCCAGCCACGAGAATACTGGCCCCCGCGGCCACGACGTCTTTGATGGTGCGCAGATCCACGCCGCCATCCACCTCGATCGGCGCGTGACTGCCGGTGCGGTCGAGCAGCGCGCGCATGCGGCGAATCTTGTCCAGCGACGCGCGAATGAAGCGCTGGCCGCCGAAGCCCGGGTTGACGGACATCAGCAGCACGAAGTCGACTTCGCTGGCGACCTCCTCGATGGCGCCGATCGGCGTCGAGGGGTTCAGCACCACGCCCGCCTGCACGCCAAGCGCCTTGATGGCGGCGATCGTGCGATTCAGGTGAGGCAGCACTTCCACGTGGACCGAGATCATCGAGGCGCCAGCCTCCGCGAAGGCCTCGAGATAGCGATCCGGGTCGCTGATCATCAGGTGCACGTCGAGGGGCCGCTGGGCGACTCGCTTGATGGCCTTCACGACTGGCGGGCCGATGGTGATGTTCGGGACGAAGTGTCCGTCCATCACGTCAACGTGAATCAGGTCGGCGCCGCCCGCCTCGGCGGCGGCTATGTCACGAGCGAGATTCGCGAAGTCGGCGGAGAGAATGGAAGGCGCCAGGCGCACGCTCATCGGCTGACCTCGATCGTGATGGCATCGCCGGGATGCACCTGGTAGCCGCCCGCCGGCGACTGCCGAGTGACCACGCCGGGCGGCAATCCGCTGGCGACGCTCTGTGCCGTGGTCGAGACGCGGAAGCCGTGCCCGCGCAGGATGTCCGCGGCGCGCGCGCCATCGACGCCGATCAAGTCGGGCATGACATACGACGTGCGGTCTTCGCCACGGTTCACCAGCAGGCGCACCGCGGTGGTCTGCACACCGGCCGACGGATCCTGGGCGACGACGACGTCGGGCGGGTAGAGCGCCGATCGGATCTCGGCGACCGGGCCGGCGATCAAGCCGTCCTGGACGATGCGAATCTCGGCCGCGCGCTGCGACTCGCCAACCAGGGCGGGAGCCCGGGCGATACGAGGGCCGCTGCTCAGCCAAACCCGCACGCTGCGCTGGCGGCGGGACGAGGAACCGGCCGGCGGCTCCTGGCCGATCACGTGTCCGGCCGGCACCGCGGTGTCCGGGCGCCGTGTTTCGTCCACGGTCAACTGGAGCTCCAGTCCCAGGGTGAGAGATTGTGCGTCGTTGAGGGAGCGTCCGACGAGGTCGGGCACCGACACGTCACGAGCGCGGACCGCCACGCGGGCTGCCATGACGGCAAATACGACGAAGGTGGCCGCAAGCGCGCCAACGAGCAGCAGGAATTTGCCTGCCGTCCACACTCTTGCCTGGATGGCCATCGGTAACACCCTATGGTACTACAGGTTGCGGGCGATCACCGCACCGTAGAACGCCTCCAACCCATCGTCCGGAGGGAGGGTTCGGTGCTCGGAGACAAGGCGGAACTCGGTAGCGTCAGCGAGGAAGGCGGCGACCACGTCTTCGTTCTCGTCGGGCTCGCTCGAACAGGTGGAATAGATCAGCTGGCCACCCGGTTTGACGAGTGCCGCCGCGCGACTCACCAAGGTGAGCTGAGCGGCTGCCAACCGCGGCAAGTCCTCGGCCCGGCGGCCCCAGCGGATATCGGGATCGCGCCGCAGGGTCCCAAGGCCCGAGCACGGCGCGTCCACCAGCACGGCGTCGAAGGCACCCGCTGAGAAGGGCAAGTCGCCAGCCGAGGCCACCTGCACGACCGGAACAGCGGCCCGGCCCGTCCGCTGGAGCGTTGCGCGGAGCAGTCGTACGCGGCGCGGCCGCACGTCGCACGCGACGACCTGGCCGCCAGGTTCGCACCGGGCAGCCAGCGCCACGGTCTTGCCGCCTGGCGCAGCGCACAGGTCCAGCACCCGGTGTCCGGGCGCGACCGCCCCTAGTTCCGTGATGAGTTGCGACGCTTCGTCCTGCACGACGAAGCGCCCCTCCCGAAATGCGTCAGTGTTGAGCGCGGGGCCGTCAACGACCAGCAGCCCATGCTCGGCCCGGCGGGTAGGTTCGGTCGCGACGCCCTCGCCGAGCAATCGCGATTTCAGCTCGTCGCGCGTCCCATGCAACCGGTTCGTTGCCAGGCACAGTTGCGGCGCTTCATTGTTGAAGGCCAGCCATCGACGCGTTCGGTCACTGCCGTAGCGGGCGAGCCAGCGCTCCACCAACCACTCCGGGTGGGAATAGCGGACCGCGAGCGCCAACGGCTCGGGCGCGTCCGGCCAGACCAGCTTTTCGCGTTCGCGCGACAGCGCGCGAAGCACCGCATTCACCATGCCGCCCGCGCTCGTCTTCCCGCCGCGGCGGGTGAGTGCCACCGCATCGTTCACCGCGGCGGAGGCCGGCACGCGATCGAGGTACATCAGCTGAAACGCCCCGAGGCGCAGCGACGTCAGCACCGCGGCGTCAAGAGCGTCGAGCGGGCGCGTGCAGCGCAGCGCCAGCTGATGATCGATGGCGCCGCGCATGCGAACCGTGCCGCTGACCAGTTCGGTGAGCAGCGTCTGGTCGCGCGGCTCGGTCAGCCCGCGGCGGACCGCGCTGACAGCGGCGGCCAGGTCCGTTCCATTCACCAGGTGGGCCATCAGCGCGTCGTAGGCCGCGCGCCGCGCGGGAGCGATCATGCTGCCCCCAGACGATCGCCCGGCTTCAGCGGATGGCCGGCGAGAAAGGCGCGCGCGGGAAGGACCTTGCCGCCTTCGGCCTGCAGTTCGATGAGCTCGAGCACGCCGCCGCCGGTCGCCACGCTCACGCCTTGCGATTGGCTCGCTGTCACGACGGTGCCGGGAGCAACCGTGGCTGCCGCCTCGGACGCGACCGCGGACCGATGCAGGATCAAGCGCCCGCCCGGGCCGAACGTGAAGGCATGCGGCCAGGGATGCAGGCCGCGAATCTGGTTGTGGATTGCGCGCGCCGGGCGCGACCAGTCCACCAGTCCCTCCTCCTTGCGCAGCCGCGGTGCATAGGTGGCGTCCGCGTCGTGCTGCGGCACTTCGTCCACCGGCCCCGCAGCCAGGCGATCGACGGCGTCAACGAGCAGTGCGCCGCCGATGCGCGCCAGTTCCCGCTCGACCAGGTCAGTCCGATCGTCAGGGCCGATCGGCACCGTTCCGGTGGACAGCATCGCCCCTGCATCGAGCGCCTTCACGACGCGCATGATCGTCACGCCGGTCTCGGTGTCGCCGTTCATCACGGCGCGATGGATGGGCGAGGCGCCTCGATACCTTGGCAGCAACGACGCGTGCACGTTGATGAGGCCCAGGCGCGGCAGGCCGAGCAGCCAGTCCGGCAGGATCTTGCCGTAGGCGGCGACGACCCCGAGATCAATCTGGAACGCCGCGAACTCGGCCTCCCATGGATCGCGCGTCAGCTTGTCGGGCTGCCGAACAGGAATGCCGCGCGTCTCGGCCAGTTGCTTCACCGGCCCGGCCGACACCCTCTGGCCGCGGCCCCGCGGGCGGTCGGGCTGCGTCACGACCAGCACCACCTCGTGGGCGGAGCCGAGCAGGGCCTCGAGTGTCGGGACGGCGAACTCTGGTGTGCCGAAGAAGGCGATACGCACGTGAGCCTTGCTTACCACTTACCGGAACGCGCGAGCTTCTTGATCTTGCGGACGATCAGGTCCCGCTTGATGCCGCGGAGGCGATCGACGAACAGACGCCCGTCGAGATGATCCATCTCGTGTTGCAGGGCGCGGGCGAGGAGCTCGGAGCCTTCCACGACGTGCTCTTCACCCTGGCGATTCAGTCCACGGACGCTGGCGCGCGCGGGGCGGGGGACGGTGGCGGTGAAGCCGGGAAGGCTGAGGCAGCCCTCCTCCTCCAGTTGCATGCCCTCGCGCTCCTGCCAGGTGGGGTTGACCATCACGACCAGACCGTTGCGATCGCGACCAACCGACAAATCGATGACGAAGATGCGCAACGATACGCCGACCTGCGGCGCCGCCAGGCCGATGCCCGGGACGGCGTACATGGTTTCGACCATGTCGTCGATCAGGCGCTCGATCTCGGGCGTGATATCGGCGACCGGCTGGGCGGGCGCCTGCAGCAGCGGGTCGCCGAGTCGAAGGATCGGACGGATCATGCGGGCGACTGGCCGACCCCGGTCGTCTGCCGGCGGACCCGTCCTTCAATGTGTGCGGCGACAGCCGTCACCTGTGACTTCAACTGACGCATCGAATCGCCGCCGAAGCGTTCGGTCAAGGCCTCCGCCAGGACGAGCGCCACCATCGCTTCGCCGACGACCGCCGCCGCCGGCACGGCGCAGACATCGCTGCGCTCGATCGCGGCCGGCGCCTCCTCCAGGCTCGTCAGATCGACGGACCGCAACGGCTTCATGAGCGTCGAGATCGGCTTCATGTAACCGGTCACGCGAAGGTCTTCGCCATTGGTGACGCCGCCTTCGAGCCCGCCGGCACGGTTGGTCGGCCGGGCGATGTGACGCCCGCCATCGGCGGTCTCCGCGATCACGATCTCGTCGTGGACCTGCGAGCCCGGCCGACGCGCGCCTTCCACGCCGTCGCCAATCGCGACGGCCTTGATGGCATGAATCGACATCATCGCCTGGGCGAGCCGGCCATCGAGCTTGCGGTCCCACTGCACGTAGCTGCCGAGACCGACCGGCACCCCGCGGGCCACCACCTCGAACGCGCCGCCGACCGTATCGCCTGCCTCGCGCGCGGCGTCGATCGCCTGAATCATCGCGGCTTCAGCCGCCGGATCGACGCAGCGCAGCTGCGATTCCGCGGGGATCGCCTGCACTTTCTCGAACGGCACGGGCGTGCCAGGGGGGAGACCCGCACCAGCGATGCTGATCACGTGGCTCGCGATCTCCACGCCGACCGCGCGCAGCAGCTGGCGGGCGATGGCACCAGCGGCAACCCGGGCCGCGGTTTCGCGCGCGCTGGCGCGTTCGAGCACGTCGCGGATGTCCTCGTGGTCGTACTTCAGGACGCCGGCGAAATCGGCATGACCCGGCCGGGGCCGCACCACGCGGGCCCGTTTCGCCCCAGGCGCGCCCTCCGGCATCTCGGCCTCGACGTGCATCGTCGCCTGCCAGTTGGCCCAGTCGCGGTTGCGGATGAGCAGCGCGACTGGTGCGCCCGTCGTCCGGCCGCGCCGGACGCCCGACAACACCTCGGCGCGATCGGATTCAATCGCCATGCGCCGGCCACGTCCATAGCCGGCTTGCCGCTGCCGCAGATCGTGGTTCATGGCGTCGAAGTCGATGGCAAGCCCCGAGGGCAGTCCCTCGAGAATGACAACGAGGCCTTGGCCGTGTGATTCGCCAGCGGTCAGAAAACGAAGCATGGAGAAAGGATCTTATCCGAACTTTCTGCGACACCCGGACCGCCGATCGGTCGTAAGTGATTGAGCCGCCACGGCCCACGTGTCGGCGTCGGCCTTGCACCAGATAGCGGCATGCTGCTGCTGGACCGCTTCCTCCACTCGACGACGTCCTCGCTCGACCTTGCCACGGGGCAGACCGTGCGGCTGCGCGTGATCGGGGCGCCGACAAGGGTGGTGCTGTTCACCGCGCGCGGCGCCTGGCGCATGGTCGATGCCGGGCCGCGCTCGTCGAGGGCGTTCCTGGAAGTGTGGGAGCGTTGGGGAGACGCGCCGCTGGATGCCGGCATGGACATCGATGCGGTCCGCGCGGCGTTGCTCGACGCGCGCGACGGATGCCCGCGGGCGGTGGACCTCCTCGCCGCCGATGCCTCGCAGTGGCGGCGCACGGTCCACGACATCGCGCGCGAGGCTCGCGCCGCCGGCTTCGTGCCGGTGCTGGCCGATGTGCTGGGCGAGCTGTTGCGGTCGTCGGAGTGGCAGTGGCCGCGATGGCTCGCCGACCGCTCATTGGTGGTGCTCACGTGTGATGGCCAGCTCACCTCGGCCGCGTCGCTGGCCCTCCTTCGGCTGGCATCACGCGACGCTCGTCCGCACGTGGTCATCCGCGGCGCGACCAGCGCCCTCAGCCGGCCGACACGGCTCATCCGGCTCGCGGCCGCGGTCCACGAAGACGCCGACCTGACGACGCGGGGCCCGAGCGGTCCGACGCCGGACGCCCTCGCCACCCGCGCCTGGCAGCGCGCACAGGCGGGTCAGGCGGACGACGACACCGCCGCATGCGCCCGCTGGGCGATCATGCTCGCGCCAACGCTGGATGCGGAGGCTGCCGCACGGGCGGCGCTCGCCAGCACGCTGACGGAGCAGGGCCGTACGCTCGAGGCGCGCGCGGCCCTCGCGCCGTTGACCGACAGCGTCACTCACTTCAGCGGCGCGACAGCGGACCGGGTGATGGAGGCGCAGCGGCGGCTCGAGGCGGCGGAGCAGCCATCTCGGCACGATCGCGGCATGGTGGACGACTTCCTGCGTGTCCTCGATGCCTGCCAGACCACCGAGGACGAGCACACAACGCTCGGCCGCCTGCTGGTGCTGCTTCGCGATCGTCTTGCGGCCAGTGCCGTCGCGTGCCTCTGCGCGGAGCACGAGCAGCTGCGAGTGATCGCGCACCTGGGAACGCTCAGCGGCGACTTTCGAGCGGCGCAACAGGTCCTGGTCAGCGGCGTCAGCTCGGCGCCGGCCCCATCGACGCTGCCCTGCGAGGGTGCGTGGGCGGTCCGCTACGCGGGCACGATCGTCGGCGCGCTATGGGTCCGGTGGTCGGGCGCCGCCGCCGTCAGGCTGGGCGACGCAGACGCGTTGATGGGTGTCGCCGCGGCGGCCATCGCTCCAGCGGTGCAGGCCTGTGTCGAACGGGGGCGAGTGACGGCCGAGGCCCCCGACATTCCCGACCTCGTCGGCGACAGCGACATCATGCGCGCGCTGCGGGCGCGCGTGGTGCGGGCCGCGCAGTCGCCGTTTCCGGTGTTGATCGAAGGCGAGAGCGGCAGCGGCAAGGAGCTGGTCGCTCGCGCCATTCATCGAGCGAGCCCGCGACGGGATCGCCGCTTCTCGGCGCTCAACTGCGCCGCCCTCTCCGAGGAGCTGGCCGAGGCCGAGCTCTTCGGTCACACGAAAGGCGCGTTCACGGGCGCGGTCGCCGAGCGCTCGGGACTCTTCGAGGAGGCGAACGGCGGCACGTTGTTCCTCGACGAGGTGTCCGAGCTGTCGGCGCGCATCCAAGCCAAGCTGCTGCGCGTGCTCCAGGAGAACGAAGTTCGTCGTCTCGGCGAAGCTCACGTTCGCCGCATCGACGCCCGCATCGTCGCGGCAACGAACCGGCCGTTGTCACTCGAAGCCGACGCGGGACGGTTCCGGCGCGATCTCCGCTACCGCCTCGACGTCGTCCGGTTGTCGATCCCCTCCGCTGCGCGAGCGTCTCGAAGACGTGCCGTCGCTGGTGCGGCACGTCTGGTCGGGCCTGTGCGAGAAGACGGGCAGCCGCGCCGTGCTGTCGCCGGCGGCGATGGCCGCGCTCGGCCGCTACGACTGGCCCGGGAACGTGCGCGAACTGCAGAACGTGCTGGCATCGGTGATGGTCACCAGCGCCGCGCGAGGACCGGTTCCCGCGTCGCAAATCCCCGCGCACATCGCGCGAACCGCGGCGTTGTCGAACGCGCCGTCGCTGGCCGACGCGCGAAGGGAATTCGAGGCCCGCTATGTGAAGGCCGCCCTGGCCCGCGCTCATGGCCGACAGGCCATTGCCGCGCGTGAACTTGGTGTCTCCAGACAGGGCCTCGCCAAGGTGATGGCGCGCCTGGGGCTGCTCGAGCCAGTGGTCCGCCTTCAGGCTGGCGCGTAGGCCCGTGTAGGGCGATCTTCAATTTCGCGGGAGGCAGCGCTCAGGGGTACTGGTCCGATGCGACGCGACGTCTGATGGCCAACAGTTCAGGATCCTCCGGCGCCAACTGCAGTCCGTCGCTGACCGCCGTGCGGGCCCGTGCGGCATCGCCGCCTTTCCACGCGGCGTCGGCCAGGCGAGCCAGCAGGGACGGCGAAGGCCCCGCTTCGTCAATCGCGCGGTCGTACCACCGGACGGCCAGCAGCGGCTCGCCGATGCGCACCGACAGATCGGCAATCCGCGTGGCCACCGTGGCGAGCGGCTCGCGGTCGCCGACGAGAGCGGCGTATTGCAGCAGGGCATCCCGCGCCTCCAGTGGACGCCCCTGCCGCTCGGTGACCATCGCCAGCCGAAGGAAGGCGTCGGGCGACACGGGCAGGCGCGTGACGGCGCGGCGCAGCGCGCGTTCGGCGGCGGCCAGGTCGCCGGCCAGCATCCACGCCCGGCCCAGATCGCTCAGCGCGGCGCTGCTGGTCGTCGAGTGGGTGGCGGCCTCGCTCAGCGACTCGACCGCTTTCATCAGGGCCACGCGATCGGTGCGCCGCTCGGCGATGCTCAGCCACACGTGGCCCAGCGCGGCATGCGTCTGCGGCGCGTCAGGAAAGCGCTCTGCCGCGCGGGTAAGGACAACGACGGCCTGGTTGTCGCGGCCACTCCTGGCCTGCGCCAGGCCCACCGCCACGAGCCGCTCCGGCCGCGTCGGGTCCAGCGCACTCAGGGCCTCGAGCTGATCGATCGTGTGGCCGTGCTCGCCGAGCGAGGTGTACACCTCGGCCAGCGCCTCGCGAGGGCCCGGCGCCGCCGGGGTTTCCTGCACGACGCCCTCGAGTGTCTGGCGGGCCGCCTGCAGCTGACCCAGGTCACGCTGGCAGAGTCCCAGCAGGAACCGGGCGTCGGTCAACGAGCCATCGAGCCGGAGCGCCGCGTCCAGCGAGGTCTGGGATTCAGCGGCAAGGCCGCCCCGGTATTGCGAGACGGCGAGCTTGTAGAGCACGCGGGCGTTGCCATCGTCCACGGCGATGTAGCGGTGGTAATACTCCGACGCCCGGTCCAGGCGCCCGAGCTCGAGGCTGATGTCCCCCAGCCATTCGAGCGGGCGAGTAGCGGACGGATCCAGCTCGGCAGCACGACGCAGGTCCCGGAGGGCCGCCTCCAACTCGCCCTGTTCCTGGTAGACCCGTCCACGCTTCAGGTAGGGGATGACCGCGTCCGGCACCAGCGCCAGCGCGCCGCTGTAGGCTTCGAGCGCCTGGAACGGGCGGCCGGTCGCCGCCGCCTCGTCACCCTCGGCGACCAGGCGGACGAACTCCCGCTCGGTGGTGTAAGACGAGTAGCCAAGGGCACCCGCCACCGCCACCGTCGCGACCAGCGCGAATGCCACGAGCGTCCGACGCATGAGCCCGATGGTAGCAAAACCCTGCCGTCAGGGAACTTTTGGCGGGCCCCGGGTTCTAACTGGGCTAAACTGCCATGAGTCCACGATTTGCAACCGAGGAACTGGTGAAAGACGCAGGCGCACTCGGATGGTCTGAACTCGCCGGCGGAGAGGCAGCGTTGATACAGCGCTGCGTCGCCGGAGAAGAAGTGGCCTGCGCGGAGCTCGTAGCGGGCCACGAGCGGATGGTCTACACGCTCGCCCTTCACCTCCTGGGCGACCGCGACGAGGCTCTGGACCTGTCCCAGGAAGTCTTCCTACGGGTCTTCCGCACCATCGGCAGCTTCCGCGGCCAGTCGGCCCTTAAAACCTGGATCTACCGGATCGTCATCAATCAGGCACGGAACCGCCAGCGGTTCTGGCGCCGGCGCCGCCGCTCCGACCAGGTATCCCTCGATCAGCATGTCGCCGAGCACGGCGATCTGTCACAGCCCGGCGACGGCACCTCGCCGCACCGCGCCCTGGCCCGCAAGGAACTGGCGTCGCGCCTGTGGTCCGCGCTGAACGACCTGCCGTTCGATCAACGGACGGTGATCGTGCTGCGGGAGATCGACGGGCTGAGCTACGAGGAGATTGCCTTCTCGCTGGGCGTCGCAATCGGCACGGTGAAGTCGCGGCTGACGCGGGCTCGGCAGGAGCTGCGGGTCCAGCTGCGGGAGACCCGGCCATGATGCACGCCGTTCGCTGCGAGGACGTGCAGGACCTGCTCGAGGAGTTCCACGACGACGAGCTCACGCTCGAGCAGCGCGTGGCCATTCAGGGCCACTTGCACGACTGCGTCACCTGCGCGCTGGTGGCTTCGGAGTTCGACGAGGTCCGGGCTGGTTTGCGCGAGGCCGCTCAGCTGCTGCCCGATCGCGGCGCGCCCGAAGCCGAGCGGCTGCCGGGCGAGGTGATCGAGCGGCTGCGTCTCGAAGAACAGCTGTCGTGGACGTCCGAAATGCGCAGCCTGTTCCAGGACATGCACCTGGTGTGGGCCGCGATCGGCGCCACCGCGGCGATGCTCATCTGCATCGTGGCTTCGCTCGGCGTGCTGCACGCCGCGAACCAGGAGCGGCCGGACTCGCTGGCCGGGCTCATCTCGTTTCTCGCCAACCCCGGCTCCAACGAGAACCCGGTGCGGCTCGACGCGCGGATTCTCGCGCCGCGCTCGCGCACCGACACCGACTCGCTGCTGCCGTTGCCGCCGATGCCCGCGGACGATGCGGTGCTGGCCCTCTCGGCCGTGGTCACGCGCGAAGGCCGCGTGCAGAACCTCGAATTGCTGGCCGTCGAGCGCGCGCTGGGCGTGAAGGTGCGGCCCGATGTCCTGCTCGCCATGATGCAGGCCGCCTCGCAGGTGGAATTCGAGCCGGCCAAGGGCGCGACCGGCGACCCCGTGGCCGTCAGCATGGTGTGGCTGCTTGCCAGCACCACGGTCAAGGGACGCCCGATCGACGACATCGTGCTGGTGCGCCGGCCGGTGGCGTCGCCACTCGACCCTGGTCCGGTCCAGCCGCGTCCGGTGCCGCCGGCGCCCGCCAATCGCCCCGCGACCGACGAGATGTCGTCGCTCTAGCCGAGCGGCTGCGTCAGCGCGGCGTGGCCGCCGGCAACTGCACCTGACCGGCACTGACGTTGTTCAGGCTGTCGGTCGCCCGCACCACCAGCACCCGGCCCGCGGTGTTTGCATCCAGACGAATCTCGAAGCTCTCGCGACGCGAGTCGAGGATGCCGTCTCGCGGAAATGCGCTCTGCCATTTCTGCGCGTCCAGCGAGTACTCCACCTTCTTCAACGCCGAGTCCGCATCGCGCACGTCCACGGAGACGACGAAGCGCGCGCCGTCGCGTCCCACGGTCCCCATCGTGACGGATGGCGGTGTGTTGTCGATGTCGAAGCTGGCGCTTTCGAGCTCGCCACTGAGCGCGAGTTCCAGCGGGTTCGAAACGGTGTCCGACGCGACCACCTTCAGGACGTAGGTGCCGTTCGGCGTGGACGAGGTGTCCCACACCGTCAGGGTGTCGGTGAGACCGGTCTTGAGCGAGCGCCAGGCGGTCTCGCCCTCGCGCCGATACAGCACGCTGTAACTCAACTCGTCCTGGTTGTCGTCTTCGGCTTTCCACGCAATGGTCTGCATGCCGCGCTGATAGATTCGCCGCCCCAGAGAGGGGCTGCCGCTCTGCGAAGCGCCAGCGCCCTGGTTGGCGAGCCGGCGTTCGATCGGCTCTTCGTCCAGCCCGGCAATCTCCGCCTCACCGGTCGAGAACGGCTTCTGGAAGGCAACGCCCGGCGGATGCACGGTGATCGACTCCACGCGCGGCCGCATGTTGCGCTGCAGGTAAGCCGCCGAGACCGAGGTGAGGAGCGGCGTCGCTGCTCCGCCGCTCAGCACGGCCCGCCACTGCAGGTATCGCGCCTTGGGGCTGCTGATCGGCGAGCCCTCGGACGCGGCATACGGTGCCGACCAGTCGCTCCACGCGTCGTCCGGCGTCCGAGTGTTGCCCGAGCGAGTTGACACCTCTACCTTGGTTCCCGCCGGCGTCGTGGCGCGCCAGGACAGCGCGCCCCAGGACGCCACCATCTTCGCGTCCTTCACATCCGACTCGTAGGAGCCGCGCGACGCACGGGCGTTCGACAGCGATACCAGCAGCCCGGGATTGGCAGTGGCGAGTAGCGTGCGCTCGCCGGCGCGCGCCAGGACGGTGGCGTGATGGGCCGGCACCCGCGAGACCAGTACCGGCTGCACAGGTTCGCCCGACAGGCGGAAGACCTTGCCCTTGTCGCCCGTGGCGACCAGCACCACGCCGTCGGACTCGATGGCCAGGTCGTAGGGTGAATCGTCCTTGGACTCCCACAGGACATCCGACAGACCGTCCGGCTGGATGCGATACACGGCGCCTGCCGTGGTGGGCCGCGCTTCGCGGGCGCTCGTGGACGCGCTCGTCTGCGGTGTGACGGGCACGTCGATGATCGCGAACGACAGCACTTCGGTGGACACGCTGGGCGTGGCCGGAGGAGTGGGCGCGGCCGGCGCCTCCGTGTAGTCGCCGCTGCCCTCGGAGGCCTGAGCGTTCATCGCCGCCGCGTAGATGAGCCCTTTGCCGTCCTGGCGAATGGCGCGGACTTCCTGGTATGGCGTGTCGAGCGTGAGGAACCCCTTGCCTGCGGTGTCCACGCGGAACACGCGGCCGGGTGAGCCGGTGCCGACGAGCATCGTGCCGGACGGCTCCATGCGCAGCGTCATGGCGTGGACCGCCTTGGTCTGGAAGAAGACCTCGCCCTTGCCATCGGGCGTAATGCGATAGACCGTGCCCTTGTCGCCGGTGGCGGCGAACAGCACGCCTTTCGCGTCGCTGGCGAGCGACCAGATGTACTTGTCGTCGGGATCGAAGAACGGTGTGGCAGCGCCGTTCGCGTCAACGCGGTAGATACGCCCGTCCGGCGAGGTGCCGACGTAGAGCCCGCCGTTCGGCGCCGCGGCCAACGCGTGCACCTCGAGCTCGGGGCTGTCGTAGAACAGCGTGCCGTTGCCGTCAGCGCCAACCTTGAATACCTTGCCGTCGTTGCCGGTGCCCAGGAACGTCGTCCCGTCGGGCCGTGTCTCCAGGGTCCAGACGACCGAGACTGCGCCATCGAACACCCGTCGCACCTCGGGCCCCAGCGTCAGGCGGCCGTGCTCGTCAATCGAGAGCTGATCGACGTCGCCGCGCAGGAAGTCGGCCTGGGTCGCGACCTGCCAGAAGCCGGGGCCGGCGGCCAACGCGAGCGTACAGAACGAGACAGCGAGGCCGGCGGCAAGGCCGCGGCGAGCGAGGGTGCGTGTCATCAGGGTTGATTGAGGGAGAGCGTCAGCTGCCGCGAGCCAGAGACGGCCAGGTCGAGGGGAACTTCCCACTCACCGCGGAGCGCCGAACGCAAGGTGGAGACACTGCCGGTACTGCGATCCGACTCGAGCACGCCGAGCACCGACGGCGGCAGTCCGCCCATCGGCTCGCCGCTGACGACGGCGCCGGCGTCGTTGGTGGAGAGCCGGACGTAGAGGCGGTTACTGCGCCGGGCGCGATTGAAGGTCCGGATGATCTGCGACGGCCGCTGCGTCTCGGCGCCGCGCGACTCCCGCCGATCGTCCGAGCCGGCGCGGGCGCTGTCGGCGACGAGCAGCTGCACCGAGCCGGTGAGGTTTGCCGGGATGGTAATGGGCACCCGCTTCAGGATCTCTTCGCCCTTTGGCCCACGAAGCGCCACCGATACCACCGCGGATGTACCCGCGCGCGGTCTTGTCGTGTCCAGCCACACGCGCTCGATGCGCGCTGACCGCGCTTCCTCTGACGCCTCGATCGTGAGCGCGATCTTCTCGACGTCCACGGGCTCGGACGTGTTCTTGAACAACTGCGTCAGCGGACCGGCGATATATGCCGCCGCCGTACCTACTGGCTGATCACCGGTGAAGACATCCTCGAATTCCAGCGCGTCGTGGGCGCGGATGCTCGCGGTGCCGCGAATGGTGAACGAGGCCGGTCCGGTGGCACGCTCGTAAGCGGTGAGCACATTGGCGACCGCCAGATAGGCCAGGAGGGGCGTGAAGGTGGTGTCGCGCACCACACCGAAGTTGAAGGTCCGCGATCCGAGCCGATCGGAGTTGAGCGACACGGTCATTGGAATCAGCTGCGGGCCCGGGGCCAAGGCGGCCGGCGATCGCCGTGGCGCGATCCTGTTGCAGGGTGCCGACCACCGGCCCGAGGCTGGCGATCTTGCTCGACTGCATCAGGCTCGGCAGGACCACGAGCACATCCGCGGTGGTCATCGGGAACTCGGTCGGGCCGAGGTTGTAGAGGGGATGGCCGAAGGCATACACGCGATTGCCGTCAACGTGCGTAACCGTGCCGGTTGCGCCGAGTTCGAAATCGCCGGACAGCAGCGCCACGCCCACGGGATCACCGGGGGCCAAAGTGCGCGGCTTGGCCGTGGATACCGGCGTGGGCGTCGGTGACTGACCGGTCACGGGCAGGAACCCGCTGGCGCTGAACGCGCCGGCCAGCGGGTCGAGCACGCCCGCCTCGAAGCCGCTGGCCATCAGAGGCACGGCAATCGGGCGCAGCATCGCGCCGGCGGAGACCGCCAGCCCGGTGATCGCATTGCCGGGCAGGGCGACGGGGTTCGCGATCCCCAGGTCGCGCGACCACACCGCAAAGAGATCGGCGGGCTTGAACGGCAGCGACAGCGCCACCGGACGCGTGGACGGCCCCGGCGCACCGATGGTCGTGGCGTCGGTCATCTCGGCAATCGGCGTGATGCCGGCAATCGGCTCGGTGGCGAACTGGCCGAGGGCGTACGACACCGCTCCAATCAGCCGGCCATCCACGTAAACGGGGCTGCCGCTCATGCCGGCGATGACACCGGTCTTCGCCAGCGGCCCGCCCTCGAGACGCGCCAGGATCAGATCGCGGTTAGGGCCGATGACGTTCCGCAGGACCCCGAGGATGTGGACCTTGAAGTCTTCCAGTTGGGTGCCGGCAAACACCGTCCGGCCAACGCCCACCATCCCCGGCTTCAGTTCGTCGATCGACATCAAGCGCGTCTGCGCGCCAGGGCCGGCCACGAGCAGCAGGCCGACAACGAGGGTGGCGAGAGCCGACAGGCGGGTCTTGGTCATGTTGTGAATCGTGGAGCGCCGTGTCCTTGTCCCATACTATGCGATGTGTTACTGTTTCGACGTTCCCATGCGCTCTCGAGTCTTTGCCTCCGTTTCACACCCGTTCCGGGGCCACGTTGGTCACCTGGGCGGCGTCGTGTACGCGGGGTGGTGGTATTGGTGCTCAACAGAAGAGGCAGCCTAGGGTACTCGTCGCACGACACCGATACCCAACGCTCGATGAAGCGCCTCTTCAGCCCCGGTTGAAGAGGCGCTTTTTGCATTTATGGACCACACACTCTGCATCACCGTCGCGGCCCCGACCATGGCCACCCTCAGGCAACGCCGAGATCGGCACTCGGACAGCCTGGTGGAACTGCGCCTCGACACGGTCGACCGGCCCGACGTGCCCGGCGCGCTGGCGGGACGAGAAGGGCCGGTGATCGTGACGTGCCGTCCGACCTGGGAGGGGGGGCACTTCCAGGGCAGTGAGGAAGAACGCCTCGGCATCCTGGAAGCCGCGCTGGAAGCCGGCGCCGATTACGTGGACGTGGAGTTCAAGGCGCTCACGCCTGCCTTTGCCGGAGGGCGCCATCGGGATCGCCTGCTGGTGTCGATGCACGACTTCGAGGGCCTGCCGAGCGACCTCGACGCCCGCGTGGAGGCCATGAGCCGCACCGGCGCCGGCATCGTCAAGGTCGCCGTCATGGCGCATCGGCTCGCGGACTGCCTGCCGCTGGTCGGCCTGGCCACCCGGCGGGGCGGTCCGACTTCGGTGCTGGCGATGGGCGAGGCCGGCCTGGCCACCCGCGTGCTGGCCGCCCGCTTTGGGTCCTGCTGGACCTACGCCGCTGACGACACCATCGTCGCGCCCGGGCAACTGAGCGCAGCCCGCATGCGGGGTGAGTTCGGCTTCGATCGGCTTGGTCCCGACACCGCGCTCTACGGCATCATCGGCCGGCCGGTCAGCCACTCCGTGTCACCGGCCATGCACAACGCCGCGTTCCGGCAGACCGGGATTGACGCCGCCTACCTGCCCCTGCCCGCAGCCAGCATCGACGACTTCGTGTCGTTCGCCCACGCGATGAAGCTGCGCGGCGCCAGCGTCACCGCACCGTTCAAGCTCGACGCGTTCGCCCTTGCGGGAGCCGCGGACGATGAAGGCCGGCGGGCGCAGGCGATCAATACGCTGCGCCGGACGGGCGACGGCTGGGAGGGCTTGAACACCGACCTCGCCGGCTTCATGGCGCCACTGGCCGGGCGCCTGCCGCTGTCGAAGGCGCGCGCCACGGTGCTCGGCGCTGGAGGCGCGGCGCGGTCCGTGGCGGTGGGCCTCGCCGGTGCTGGCGCGACCGTCACCCTGGCCGCGCGTCGTCCTGAGCAGGCCGCAAATGTGGCACGGCTGACGGGCGCGCAGGTGGGCGAGTGGCCGCCGGCGCCCGGCTCCTGGGATCTCCTCGTCAACGCCACGCCGATCGGCACGCACCCGCATCACGACCAGTCACCGATCAGTGCCTCGGCGCTGGATGGACGACTCGTCTACGACCTCGTCTACAACCCACCCCGCACCCGGTTGCTCGCGGACGCCGCGGCAAAGGGGTGCGACACCATCGGCGGACTCGACATGCTGGTTGCCCAGGCGCAGGCGCAGTTCGCCTGGTGGACCGGCGTGAACCCTCCGGAACGATCCATGCGCGAGGCCGCCCTCGCCCGACTTCACGAGACCAGCACTGTATGAAACTGACCTCCTTCGAAGAGTTCGTCGATCTCGCCCAGCGGGGCACCTTTGTCCCTGTCGTGAAGGAGATCGTGGCCGACCTGCTCACGCCGGTCTCGGCCTTTCTGAAGGTGGCCGAACACTCGGACTACGCCTTCCTGCTCGAGAGCGTGGAGGGTGGCGAGCACGTCGGTCGCTACTCGTTCCTCGGCAAGGACCCGTTCCTGATCCTGCGCGGCCGCGACGCCGGCACCACGATTGAGCAGGCGGGCACCACGACGACCTCGGAGAAGCCGTTCATCGAGACGCTGCGATCGCTGATGAACGGCTTCCGCTCGCCGTTCGTGCCGGGACTCCCGCGCTTCACGGGCGGCGCCGTCGGCTACTTCGCGTACGACGCGGCCAACTGGTTCGAGCCGTCCGTCGCCAGCGCGGACGCCGGCCCGGCCCAGGACGACCAGGCGGGTTTCATGCTGTTCGACACGGTGCTCGCGTTCGACCACGTGCAGCACCGCATCCTGCTCATCGCCAACGCACGGATCACCGGTGACGAGGACCTGCGTGCCCTCTACCAGTTCGCATGTACCAAGATCGAGTTCCTGGAGCGCGAGCTGGAACGAGCGCTGTCGCTGACCCGGCCGGGAAGCGCGCCGCCGCTGGCGTTCTCGTCGAACGTGACGCAGCAGGCGTTCGAGGGCATGGTCAAGTCCGCGAAGGAGCACATCGCCGCCGGCGACATCTACCAGGTCGTGCTCTCGCAGCGCTTCGAGGCGGAGATCAACGCCGACGCCTTCACGGTGTACCGCGCCCTCCGCCACGTGAATCCCTCGCCCTACATGTTCTTCATCCGCATGGGCGGGCGCTCGATCGTCGGCTCGTCGCCCGAGATGCTGGTCCGCGTGGAAGGGCGGCACGCCATCACCCATCCGATCGCCGGCACGCGGCCGCGCGGCAAGTCGGAAGAAGAGGATCGCCGCCTGGGCGAGGAGCTGAAGCGCAACGAGAAGGAGAAGGCCGAGCACGTGATGCTGGTGGATCTCGGTCGCAACGACATCGGCCGCGTCTGTGATTACGGCTCGGTGCGCGTCCCCTCGTTCATGACGCTGGAGCGCTACTCACACGTGATGCACCTCGTTTCGGTGGTGGAGGGCACGCTCGCCGAGGATCGCGATCGGCTCGACGCGCTGGTCTCGTGCTTCCCGGCGGGCACGGTCTCGGGCGCGCCGAAAGTACGGGCGATGCAGATCATCAACGCGCTGGAGCCGTCGAATCGCGGCATCTACGCCGGCGCGGTCGGCTACCTCGACTTCGCGGGTAACCTGGACTTCTGCATCGCGATCCGCACGGTGGTGCTCGAGGGCGGCCGCGCCAAGGTGCAGGCCGGCGCCGGCATCGTCGCCGATTCGAATCCGACGGCGGAGTACGAAGAGACGCGGGACAAGGCCAAGGCGATGATTCGCGCGCTCGAGCTGGCGCAGGCGGGGCTCTGAAGTCGCCCATGGTCCTGGTCATCGACAACTACGACTCGTTCACCTACAACCTGGTTCAGTACCTGGGTGAGCTTGGCGCGCGCATCGAGGTGCGTCGCAACGACGAGACGTCGGTGGAGGCGGTCCGTGCGCTCGCGCCCGAGCGCATCGTCATCTCGCCGGGTCCAGGGCGACCTGAGGAGGCCGGCGTCTCGCTCGACGTCATCCGCGCCTTCGGACCCGCTGTGCCGATTCTTGGCGTGTGCCTCGGGCACCAGGCCATCGGGCTGGCGTTCGGCGGCCAGGTCGTGCGCGCGCCCCTCCCGATTCACGGCAAGACCTCCGAAGTGGACCACGACAACCTGGGCGTCTTCGCCGGCGTGGGGCCGGGGTTCCAGGCTGGCCGCTACCACTCGTTAATCGTCGGCGACCAAGGGTTGCCGGACGATCTGATCGTCAGCGCGCGGACACGCGGCGACGGCATCATCATGGGCCTTCGGCACCGCGCGTGGCCCGTGCACGGAGTGCAGTTCCATCCCGAGTCGGTCCTCACTCCCGAGGGGCGTCAGCTCCTCAGGAACTTCCTCGAGTTGAAGTGATGTTTGCCGAGCTCATCGAACGACTCCGTCGCCACGAAGATCTCACCGAAGCGCAAGCCTCGGCCGCGATGGCCGCGATCATGCGGGGGGAGGCAGCGCAGGCCCAGATTGCCGGTCTGCTCGTCGGCCTCGCCATGAAGGGCGAGCGCCCCGACGAACTGGTCGGCCTCGCCACGACGATGCGCGAGCATGCGATGGCCCTGGTGCGCGAGCCCGGGCCGGTGTTCGACACCTGCGGTACCGGTGGCGATCGCTCGGGCACCTTCAACATCTCGACGGCGTCGGCGCTCGTCGTTGCCGCGTGCGGAGTTCGCGTCGCCAAGCACGGCAACCGTTCCGTCTCGAGCCTGTGCGGCAGTGCGGACGTTCTGCAGGCCCTTGGTGTCGAGGTCCAGATGACGCCGGAGCAGGCGTCCCGGTGCCTCGTCGAAGCCGGCATCGCGTTCCTGTTCGCGCCGACGTTTCACCCGGCAATGCGGCACGCGGCCCAGGCGCGCAAGGACCTGGGCGTACGAACAGCATTCAACCTGCTCGGGCCGCTCACGAACCCGGCGCGGCCCACACGCCAGGTCGTCGGCGTGCCACGTCCCGAGCTGACCGAGCTCATCGCCCGGACCCTGCTGCGGCTCGGCGCCGAACGCGCGTGGGTGGTGCACGGCGCCGACGGGCTCGACGAACTTTCGACGACGGGCCACACGAAGGTGTCGGAAGCACGGAACGGCGCCGTGCACACCTTCTACGTGCACCCGGCGGATTACGGCCTGCCCAAGGCCACGGCCGGCGCGCTCGCCGGAGGGGATGCCGCGACCAACGCCGCCATCATCGAAGGCGTGCTGGCTGGCCAGCCTGGACCGGCACGCGACGTCGTACTGCTCAACGCCGGTGCGGCCCTGCTGGTTGCTGGCGTCGAAGACAACGTGAGGACCGGTATCGCTCGCGCGGGACAGGCGATCGATAGCGGGGCAGCCCGTTCGACGTTGGACCGCCTCGCGCTGGCCTCGCGCGCGCCAGGAAGTGCCGCATGAGTGGCGTCCCTCCCGATCTGCTGCAGACGATCGTCGCCGCGACGCGTGTGCGGGTCGCCAACGCGCAGGCGCTGGAGTCATTCGGCGTCGCTCGAAGCACGGGCGCGGCTGATGACTCCACGTGGCAAGGCATTCCATGGACGCGCTGACACGCACCGGACAGCCGAACGTCATTGCCGAGTGCAAGCGGCGGTCGCCTTCGCGAGGCGTGCTGCGCGCGGCCTACGACCCCGTGGCCATCGCCACCGGCTATGCCGCGGCCGGAGCCGCCGCGCTGTCGATCCTCACCGAGCCGATGTTCTTCGACGGATCGCTCACCCATCTGTCGAGCATCCGCGCCGCGGTCTCGATTCCGCTCCTGCGCAAGGACTTCATCGTCGATCGCTATCAGATCGTCGAGGCGGTCGCCGCCGGCGCCGACGCCGTGCTGCTGATCGTGGCGGCGCTCGAAGACGATGACCTGCGGCAGCTGGCGGACGAGGCCCGTGCCTGGGGCCTGGCCACGCTGGTCGAAGTCCACTCGGACGAGTGAGCTCGACCGCGCGCTCGCGGCCGGCGCGCAAATCATCGGCGTGAACAATCGCAATCTGCGCACCCTCGAAGTCGATGTCGACCTCTCGCAGCGAATCGCTGCGCGCTTTCCGACGCTCGGTGGTGGCGGTCAGCGAGAGCGGGCTGAAGACACCGGCCGATCTGGCCCGCCTCGGCGCGCTCGGCTATCGCGCGTTCCTCATGGGCGAGCGCTTCATGACAACCCCTGACCCGGGCGCCGCACTGGCGCAGCTGCTGGCGGAGGCGGGGAAGTGACCGCGCCGGTCGGCATCAAGATTTGCGGCATCACGCGTCTCGATGATGCGTTCGCCGCGGCGGCGCTGGATGTGGATGCGCTCGGGTTCGTGCTGTGGGCAGGCAGTCCGCGCGCGACGACGGCCGACACGATTCGCCCGATCGTGGCGGCGTTGCCGCCGTTCATCACCCCGGTTGGCGTGTTCGTCGATCCGTCCACGGACGACGTGGCGCGGGCCCGCGATGCCGGCATTCAGGTGGCGCAGGTGCACGGTGTGGTCCCGGCGCTGCCGGCGGGGATGCGGCTGCTGCCGGCCGTGGCGCTCGGCGAGTTGGCCGGCACGCTGAACCCCGAGGTGCCGGGCACGGGCGCCGTGCTGGTGGACGCGCACGACCCGGTGCGCCGCGGCGGCACGGGACAGACCGTGGATTGGTCCCGCGTGCGCCTGATCGCCGCGCTACGCCCGGTGATTCTGGCCGGTGGGTTGACACCGAACAACGTCGCCGCGGCCATCCACGAAGCGCGACCCTACGCGGTGGACGTGTCGTCGGGCGTCGAGCGCTCGCCCGGAGTGAAGGATCACCACAGACTGGCGGCGTTCGTGGCCGCCGTGAGAGCAGATGCATGAGCATGAACTGGTTTGGCCGTCGCGACCCGGACGCGCGCGGATATTTCGGCGCTTTCGGCGGGCGCTTCGTGCCCGAGACCCTGGTGGCGCCGATCGAAGATCTCGAGCGCGAGTATCTGGCGGCGCGGCAGGATCCGGCCTTCGAGGCCGAGCTCTTTCGGCTGCTGCGCGATTACGTCGGCCGCCCGACGCCCCTCTGGGACGCGCGACGGCTGCAGGAGTCGTGCGGCGGCGCGCGCGTGCTGCTGAAGCGCGAGGACCTGACCCACACCGGCGCGCACAAGATCAACAACGCGCTGGGGCAGGCGCTGCTGGCCGCGCGGATGGGAAAGACCCGCGTGGTGGCCGAGACCGGCGCCGGCCAGCACGGCGTAGCGAGCGCCACCGCCTGCGCGCTGCTGGGCCTCGAGTGCGTCGTTTACATGGGCACCGAGGACATGCGCCGGCAGGCGCTCAATGTCTTTCGCATGCGGTTGCTGGGGGCGCGCGTCGAAGGCGTGGACTCGGGCAGCCGCACGTTGAAGGATGCGATTAACGAGGCGATGCGCGACTGGGTGGCACGGCCCGCCGACACGCATTACCTGCTGGGCTCGGCTCTGGGTCCCCATCCCTATCCGCTCATGGTCCGCGAGTTCCAGTCGGTCATCGGACGCGAGGCGCGGCAGCAGTGCCTCGAGCAGATCGGCCGACTCCCCGACGCCGTGATCGCCTGCGTCGGCGGCGGCAGTAACGCCATCGGCATCTTCGACGCGTTCGTCGCCGACCCTGGCGTCGTGCTGATCGGCATCGAGGCCGGCGGCGAGTCGATCACCGCGGGACGGCATGCGGCACGCTTCGCGGGCGGCGGGGCCGGAGTGCTTCAGGGCACCCGCACCTGGGTGCTGCAGGACGAGCACGGCAACATCGAGGCGACGCATTCCGTGTCGGCGGGCCTCGACTACGCCGCCGTCGGCCCGGAGCACGCGCACCTGCAGGCGACCGGACGCGCCGAGTATCACTACGCTTCCGACGCTGAAGCGCTCACCGCTTTCCAGGACCTCGCGCGGCTCGAGGGCATCATCCCGGCGCTGGAATCAGCGCACGCGATTGCTTATGTCCGCCGCGCCGCGGCCAGGTTCGGACCGGACGCCGTGCTCCTCGTCAACCTCTCGGGCCGGGGCGA
This sequence comes from uncultured Acidobacteriota bacterium, assembly GCA_963723005.1. Lineage (GTDB taxonomy): Bacteria > Acidobacteriota > Vicinamibacteria > Vicinamibacterales > UBA2999 > VFZN01. The sequence goes on from CAVRPA010000005.1 coordinate 616,437, forward strand.
CAAGGACGTCCAGACCGTCGAGGGCATTCTGAAGGGAGCCGGCGATGTCGCGAATTGATGACGCATTCGCGCGCATGCGGGCGGAGAAGCGCACCGGCCTGGTGACCTACGTGACCGCCGGCGATCCCAGCCTCGCCGTCACCGGCCAGATCCTCGAACGCCTCGATGCCGCCGGTGTCGACGTGCTCGAAGTCGGCGTGCCGTTCTCGGACCCGCTGGCCGATGGACCCGTTATCCAGCGTGCCACTGAGCGGGCTTTGGCCGCAGGGGCCCACCTCAACGGTGTGCTGGACATGCTCGCAACCGTCAGGCCGAGAATCAAAGCGCCGATCGTCATCTTCAGCTACGCCAATCCGATACTCCGGATGGGGCTGGATGCATTCGCCAATCGGGCGCAGGCTGTGGGCGTGGACGGCGTGCTGACGCTGGACGTACCGCCCGAGGAAGCCGGCGACCTTCATCGCAGCCTCACCATGGCGGGGATTGATACAATTTTCCTGCTGAGCCCCACGACCAGCGCCGAGCGGATTCGCCGCGCGGCCGCTCTGGGCAGCGGCTTCCTCTACGGCATCTCGCGCCTGGGCGTCACCGGCGCCCGGGCCGAAGTGGCCGATTCGGCCGAGTCGCTGGCAAGCCGCGTCCGTCTGGAGACGGCAATGCCGCTCGCACTCGGCTTCGGCGTGTCCCGACCGGAGCACGTGGCCTCGATCGGCCGGTGGGCCGATGCGGCGGTGGTGGGAAGCGCGCTCGTCAACGTCATCGCCGAGCACGCCGGACAGCCCGGACTGCTGGACGAGGTGGAACGGTATGTCCAATGGCTGAAGAGCTGAGCCTCGAGTCGCTCCGGGATGAGATCGACAAGCTGGACGAAGTGATCGTCCGGCTGCTCGATCGCCGCGCACGCTGCGCCTTCGCGGTTGGCCGGTTGAAGCACGCGCAGGGCCTGGGCATCTACGAGCCGGCCCGGGAGAAGGTCGTGATGGCGCACGTGAAGGCAGTCAACGCGAGCCTCGACGGCCCGCTGACCGACGATGCCATCGAGCGGCTGTATGAACGAGTGATGGACGAAGCCAGGCGGATTCAGCGGCTGGAGTCCGATCGACATAACGCACAGGAACGAGAGACTGAGAGCTGAACATGGTTGTCGTGATGAAGGAACGCGTGTCGGGCGAGCAGGTGGAGAAGGTCATTGCCCACCTGGTGGAGCTCGGGATGGACGTACACCGATCCACCGGCGCCTCGCGCGTGGTGCTCGGCGTCGTCGGCAGCGGCAAGGTCGATCCGCGGCTCATCGAGCTGATGGACGGCGTCCACGAGGTGCTGCGCATCAGCGAACCCTACAAGCTGGCCAGCCGCACGTTCAGGCAGGAGGACACGGTCTTCAACGTCGGCGATCTCCGCATCGGTGGTGACGAGGTCATCGTGATGGCTGGCCCGTGTTCCGCCGAAAACGAAGCGCAGGTGAACGCCACGGCGGCCGCCGTCAAGCGCGCCGGCGCGAAGGCGCTGCGCGGAGGCGCGTTCAAGCCGCGCTCGTCGCCGTACAGCTTCCAGGGACTCGGCGAAGAAGGGCTGCGGCTGCTGCGCGGCGCCGCAAACACCCACGACCTGAAGCTCGTCACCGAGGTGATGGACATCAGCCAGATCGAGGTCATCGATCGCTACGCCGACATCTTCCAGGTCGGCGCGCGCAACATGCAGAATTTCACGCTGCTGCGCGAGCTCGGTCGCACGCGCAAGACCGTGCTGTTGAAGCGCGGCATCTCGGCGACGATCGAAGAGTGGCTGCTCTCGGCCGAGTACGTGCTCGCCGGCGGCAATACCGAAGTGATTCTGTGCGAGCGCGGCATCCGCACATTCGAGACCTCCACCCGCAACACCCTCGACATCTCGGCGATTCCAATCGTCAAGCAGCTGAGCCACCTGCCGGTGTTCGTGGACCCGAGTCACGGCACGGGGCGCCGCGACAAGGTGGCCCCGATGGCGCGCGCCGCGGTGGCCGCCGGCGCCGACGGCCTGCTGATCGAGGTCCATTGCGACCCGGACAAGGCGATGAGCGACGGCGCGCAGTCGCTGTTCCCCGGTCAGTTCGATCGGCTGATGGCCGAGCTGCGGATCATCGCCCCTGCCATCGGGCGCAGCATCTGCCTCGAGCCGGTCGCGCGCAGGGGCTGGGCGAGATAGGGTGCGCGAACGCGTTGCCATCGTCGGCGATGGGCTGATCGGCCGATCCGTAAGGCTGGCCCGGCTCCGGCACGATCCATCCGCGGCCATCGTCAGCCTCGACCGGGGCGACAGCCTCGACGCGCTCGCCGACGTGACCATCGTCGTGCTGGCGGCGCCGGTGGATGCCATCCTCTCGCTGTTGCCGATGCTGCCGGCGCTCGCGCCCTCGGCGCGGCTGGTGACCGACACTGGCAGCACCAAACGCCAAATAGTGGACGCGGCACGAGCGGCCGGCGTCGTGAATTTTGTCGCCGGGCATCCCATGGCCGGCGGCACCTCCAGCGGGCCTGCGCATGCCCGCGAGGCGCTGTTCGACGGGCGTCCCTGGTTCCTCCTCACCGCACAGGCTTCACCCGACGCGGTGACGCTGGCGACCGGCTTCGTCCGTGACCTGGGCGCCGTGCCGGTGCCGCTCGACGACAACGGCGATGAGCACGATCGGCTGGTCGGGGCGATCAGCCATCTGCCGCAGGTCGTGGCGAGCGCGCTGCTCGCACGGGTGGGCGAGTCGGTGGGCCCAGCCGTGAAGTTCGCCGGTGCCGGACTCCGCGACACGACGCGGCTGGCCGCGAGCCAGGCATCGGTGTGGGCGCCCATCCTCGCCACCAACGCCGCTGCGGTCGCCCCCCTGCTCAAGGCACTGGCGCGCGATCTCGACGCCGTTGCCGATGGGCTCACCGACGCGCGCGAAATCGAGCGGCTGTTCGAGCGGGCCCATCGCGTCACCTTCGATCCATAATCACCGCATGCAGAAGGTGATCGACACCGCCGATGCGGCGGTCGCCCTGATTCCCGATGGCGCCACGATCATGATGGGCGGCTTCGGTCTCTCGGGCATTCCAGAGAATCTCGTCGCCGCACTCCATCGCCGCGGCACCCGCGACCTCACCATCATCAGCAACAACGCCGGCATCGATGATTTCGGCATCGGGCTGCTGCTCAAGTCGCGCCAGGTGCGGAAGATGATTTCGACCTACGTCGGCGAGAACAAGGAGTTCGAGCGCCAGTTCCTGCAGAAGGAAATCGAGGTCGAACTGGTGCCGCAGGGCACGTTCTCCGAGCGCATCCGCGCGGCGGGCGCCGGAATCGGGGGGTTCTTCACGCCAACCGGGGTCGGTACGCTGGTGGCCGAGGGCAAGGAGACGCGCGAGATCAACGGGCGGCAGTACGTGCTCGAGATGGCGCTCCCGGCCGACTTCGCTTTCGTCCGGGCGTGGACCGGCGACCACTTGGGCAATCTGGTCTATCGGAAGACCGCTCGCAACTTCAACCCGATGATGGCCACGGCCGGCCGCGTCACCATCGCGGAGGTCGAGCACCTGGTCGCGCCGGGCGCCATCGAACCCGATCTGGTGCACACTCCCGGCATCTTCGTGCAGCACATCCTGCTCGGCCAGACCTACTCGCGGCGCATCGAGAAACGGACCACCAGCCATGGATAAGCGCGATCGCATCGTCTCCAGAATCGCGCGGTCGCTGCGGGACGGCGATTACGTCAACCTCGGGATCGGCATGCCGACGCTGGTGGCCAACTACGTGCCGGCGGGCGTGCAAATCACGCTGCACTCCGAGAACGGGATGCTGGGCGTCGGGCCGTACCCCGACGAGAGCCAGGTGGACGCCGATCTCATCAACGCCGGCAAAGAGACCGTGACGGAGTTGCCGGGGGCCTCGTACTTCAGCAGCGCGGATTCGTTCGCGATGGTGCGCGGCGGACACGTCGATGTCACCGTGCTGGGCGCGCTCGAGGTGGACGAGGAGGGTAACCTCGCCAACTGGATGATTCCCGGCAAGATGGTCAAGGGCATGGGCGGCGCCATGGATCTGGTGGCGGGCGCACGGCGCGTGGTCATCGCGATGGAGCACACCACCCGCGATGGCGGTCACAAGATACTGGAGCGCTGCACCCTGCCGCTGACGGGGAAGCGCGTGGTCCACCAGATCGTCACCGAACTGGCGGTCATCGACGTGACCGCCGCCGGGCTGGTCCTGCGCGAGATCGCCACGGATACCACCGAAGAGGCCGTCCGAGCCGCGACGGGCGCCACGCTTCACGTGGATGGGACCATCGGCCGCTTTTGAGATTGACGGGCTAAGGAACTTCGGCGGGGATCGGCACGTCTGTCCAGATAGCGTGCGACACATCATCCTGCTGACGCTGGCCCTCGCTGTCACTCCGCTCACCCTGGCCGCGCAACCGCCGGCCCAGGATGCAGAGAGCGGCGCGAGGCGGGAACAAACCTACAAGCTCACCGGGACGCGGGTCGCGGTCGCGCAGAACGTGCGGATCGCGGCCGACGAGGAAATCACCGACGGCGTCGCCGTGTTCGGTGGGTCCCTTCGCGTCGATGGACGGATCAGCGACGGCATCCTGGTCGTACGTGGGGACGTCCAACTCGGGCCGACCGCCGATGTCCGCGGCGACGTCGTGATCGTCGGCGGTTCGCTCATCCGCGACCCCGATTCACGGCTGTCGGGTGCGGTGAGCTACGTCTCGCTGGGCGACTGGTCGCGCAGCACCGGTCTGCTGGACTGGCGCCCGAGCCTCGCGCTGGGCGAAACCGGCCGATGGCTCAGTCTCGGGGCCACTGTGTTCCGGGTCTCGGCGATTGCCGCGTTCATGATCCTGATCCTGCTGGTGGCGCGGGCGCCGGTCGCGCGCGTCGGCCGCGCCGCCGCCGCGGAACCCGTGCGCGCCGCCATCATCGGGCTGGCCGCGGAGGTGATGTTCCTGCCGTTCGTGCTGATCTGTTCCATCGCGCTCGGCATCACCATCATCGGCCTGCCGTTCGTCTTCCTGCTGGTGCCGATCGCGTTTGCGCTCGCGTTCATCGCTTTCCTTCTCGGCTACACCGCGCTGGCGTGCCGGCTGGGCGAGTGGCTGGAGGATCGCCTCGGGTGGCGGCCGCGCAGCGCGTTCATGGCCACGGGCATGGGCATGCTGCTGATCATCGCGCCGACCATCCTGGCCCGCCTGCTCGGCATCGCGCCTGAGCCCGCCCGAGTCGCTGCGTTCGGCGTGCTGGTCTTCGGCGTCGGCCTGGAGTTCGTGATCTGGACGATCGGTCTGGGCGCGACTTTGATGACCGGCTTCGGACGTTGGAACACCTCGCCGCCGCCGCTCGACGCTTCACTCTAGTCGCCGGCTCGCTGGTCAATCGCATCGCTGCCGTGTAGCCTCTACGGGCATGCTGTCCCGTCTGGCCGTCAGGCTCAGCGAGATCACCGAGCACGTCGTTCCCAGCGCCTTCGCGATTGCGCTGGTGCTCACGTTCTTCACCTTCGGCCTGGCGATGACGATGGCGGGCGCTTCGCCGTCGCGCGTGGTCATCGAATGGGGCAATGGGTTCTGGACGCTGGTGCCGTTTGCGATGCAGATGGCGCTGGTCGTTCTGTCGGGCTATCTCGTGTCCACGGCGCCGGTGGTGGACCGTCTGTTCGCCCGTCTCGCGATGCGCGCGCGCAGCCCGCGCGGCGCCGTCATCCTGATGGCGCTGGTGTCGATGGGCCTGGCGTGGGTGCACTGGGGACTCAGCCTGGTCGGCTGCGCGATGTTCGTCCGTCACGTGGTTCGCGCCGAGCCGCGCGTGGACTACCGGTTGCTGGTCTGCGCCGCGTACTTCGGCATGGGCGCGACGTGGCATGCGGGGCTCTCGGCCTCGGCGCCGCTGCTGGTTGCGACGCCGGGACACTTCCTCGAAGCCACAATCGGCATCATCCCGGTTACCGCCACCATCTTCAGCCCATTCAATCTCGGACTCACGGTGGTGGTCGTCACGTTGCTCGTCGCGCTGGCGGGCATCCTGCACCCGCCGCCAGGCCAGGCCCGTCCGATCGATCCGCACTTGCTCGACCGGCTCGAGCGCTTCGAGCCTCCGCAGCCCCCCGCGCCACCGACGTTCGCCAGCCGCCTCGATCACTCGCGCCTGCTGACCTCGCTCGTCGCCGCGTGCGGCGGCGCGTGGCTGGCGTGGTACTTCGCCACCAGGGGCTTCGCGCTCACGCTCGACGTCCTGAACTTTACGTTCCTGATGCTGGCGATCCTGCTGCATCCGTCCGCCGCCTCGGTGCTCTCCGCGGCCGAGCGCGGGGGAGGACTGCTGTCCGGTGTGGTGCTCCAGTTTCCGTTCTACGCCGGGATGTACGGCGTCATCCAGGGAACCGGCCTGGCGCAGATCTTCGGCGAGGGCATCGCCGGTCTGGCCACGGCGGAGACGCTGCCGGTGTGGCTCTACTGGTACTCGGGGCTGGTCAACTACTTCGTGCCGTCCGGCGGGTCCAAGTGGGCAATCGAAGCGCCGTACCTGATCGATGCGGCCACCCGACTGGGCGTGCCGACGCCTCAAGTCGTGCTGGCCTACGCCTGGGGCGACATGGCTACCGACATCATCCAGCCGTTCTGGGCGCTGCCGCTGCTGGCCGCGGCGCGCATCGATTTCCGCGACATCATGGGCTACGCGCTGCTGGTGTTCCTGTTCTACAACGTGGTGGTGTCGTTCGCGTTCTGGCTGCTCCCGCATCTTTAAGGCAGAGCTAGCTTTTGTGTGCAGTCCATCTGGCGGGCCGTTTTCCGGATGGTAGACTGTGTCCTTCATCGTCCCTTCGTGCACGTCAGCGAAGACGTGTGCATGCCTTTATTTCGGTCCCGAGACGCGTCGCCCAATGCCTGTCGCCTACGAAGTTCCCCGCATTCTCGTCTTGAGCATTCCCGCCCAGTCGGTTGACGCCGATGTGGTCGTCGTGCCGGTGGCCGAAGACCATGCCGCCGCCGCGGTCGCGGAGTTCGATGCCGCCGTCGGCAACAGCCTCAGCGTGGCGCTCGCCCGCGGCGAATTCACGCCACGGGCGCTGGAGTCGTTCACGGCGCCGATCGTTGCGAGCGGTTGGACCGCGACGCGCATGGTGTTCATGGGTGCGGGACCGCGCGCGGAACTCGGCGCCGAACGGCTGCGGCGCATGGCAGGCGCAGCGGTGTGCCTCGCGAGACAGCAACGCCGCGGACGAGTGGCGTGGCTCGACGTCGAGCCCGGCGCCATGGATGCGTCGCTGCGCGTCGATGTCCTCAGCGAGGGCCTGACGATCGCGAACTTCGATGGCGGGATTCACAAGAGCCGTCCTGAACCGCGCTTCTTCCTGTCCGACGTCACCGTCGTCACTGCCGAGAACGGCGCCGCCCAGGCGGCGGCGACCGGCCGCATCATCGGCGACGCCATCAACTCGGCGCGCGTCCTGATCAACGAGCCTGGCAATTTCCTGGTGCCGGCCATGCTCGCCGAGAAGGCGGCATCGCTGGCCTCGGTCGAAGGCGTCACCGTCGAGGTCTTCGACGAGCGCAGGCTCGAGACGATGGGCATGGGCCTGCTGCTGGGCGTGGGCCGCGGCAGCGCCGAGCCGCCCCGCATGCTGATCGCACGCTACGAGCCCGTTGACGCGCCGACCGATCTCGTCATCGGCCTGGTGGGGAAGGGCGTGACCTTCGACACCGGCGGCATCTCGATCAAGCCGGCCGACGGCATGGAGCGCATGAAGGATGACATGGCGGGCGCCGCCACCGTCGTCGCCGCGCTCCGCGCGCTGGCCTTGATGAAGGTGCCCGTGCGCATCATTGCGGTAGTGCCCGCCGCCGAGAACATGCCCGGAGGCCGGGCGCTCAAGCCTGGCGACGTGTTGAGGAGCGGCTCGGGGCTCACCGTGGAAGTGAACAACACGGATGCGGAAGGCCGGCTCATTCTCGGCGACGCGCTTTGGTACGCGCGGCAGCTCGGCGCTACGCACCTGGTGGACGTCGCCACGCTCACCGGCGCCTGCATCGTCGCTCTGGGCAAGATCACGACCGGCCTGTTCGGCACGCCGCAGCCGTGGGTGGATGCCATCCGCGCGGCGGCACAGCGTGGCGGCGAGAAGGTGTGGCAGCTGCCGCTGTTCGACGAGTACAAGGAGTCGCTGAAGAGCGACATCGCCGACATGATCAACAGCCCGGGTCGCCCGGCTGGCGCGGTGACGGCGGCCATGTTCCTGAAGGAGTTCGCGGGCTCCACCCCCTGGGCGCACCTCGACATCGCCGGCACGGCGTGGGCGGACGAAACCAAGGCGTGGATGGGGAAGGGCGCGACCGGCGCCATGATCCGCACGCTCGTGGAGCTGGGGCGCGCGCCCATCCCCCGCTGACGCGGGGTGCTACACTGGTTTCGTGCTGCTGCTACAGGTGCCGGAGAAGGTTCCGGACATCGTCGCGCCAACCGTGCGCATCGTCGAGATCATCAGTCCTCCGGCGCCGAGCCTGAGCACGATCGACGTGGCGATCACCGCCTTCGGGCTGAGCGGTGTGATCATGGCGGCCGCGGCGATCACCGGCATCGTCGCCGGCGTGCTGTTCATCTGGTACCGCTCGCGGCGGCCGATCACCGAGATCGAGGCCCGCGGCGGCCAGCACGACCTGTTCAGAATCTAGCGGTCTCGTCGGGGCGGTCCGCGATCGTGGACTGGCGCTTGAGCGCGCGCCGATACTTCATCACCGCCTCGTGCAACGACTCGGCAATCCGCTGCTTGTAGCCGCTGGACTTCAGCAGCTGCGCTTCGGGCCGGTTCGTCAGGAACGAGACTTCCGCCAGCACGCTCGGCATTCCCGCGCCGATCAGCACCACGAACGGCGCCTTCTTCACTCCCAGGTTGCGCAGATCCTTCTTCGAGCCGCGCATCCGGGTGACCATCGCCTCCTGCACCATGGCCGCCAGGTCGCGCGACTCGTCCAGCTTGTTGTTGAGCGCGATCGACTTGATGATGTCGGGCAGGTTGTGCATCGCTCGCGTCGAGGCCGAGTTCTCGCGCGCGGCCACCGCTTCGGCGTCGGGTGACGAGGCAAAGCTCAGATAGTAGGTCTCCACGCCGTGGGCCGCGGTGTTGCGGGCGGCGTTGGCGTGAATCGACAGGAACAGATCGGCGCTCTCGCGATTGGCGATGGCGGTCCGCTCATCGAGATCGACGTAGACGTCGGTGCGCCTGGTGAGAATCACCTCGATGCCCTGTTCCTTCTGGAGCAGTTTCTCGAGGCGGAGCGCGATGTCGAGCGTCAGCTCCGCTTCCTTGATGCCGTTGCCGCCAGCGCCAGGGTCGCGCCCACCGTGACCGGGATCGATCACGATGCGCGACACGCTCAGCCCGAGTTGTCGCGACAGCGAGAATCCACCAGCGCCGTTGGACATCGGTACGGCGGGCGCGGGCGGCGGTTCCGCAACGGCCGAGGGCGCCAACGTCACGGGACCAGCCGCCGACGGACGGCTTGCCGTGGGGGTGGCGGCGGTCGTTGGCGGCAGCACGGTCGTCGGCGTCGCGTTCGACACGTTGGCGGCGGTGGCATCGCTCGTCGGTTCAACCGTGACGCGCGCCGGCGGCGTGACGGTGGCCTGCCGCACCGGAATGGCCGTGGTGCGCTCGCAGTCGATCACCAGCCGGAACGGGTTGTAGAGCGTGAACACGCTGTAGCGCGACACCCCGTTCAGGTCGAGGACCACGCGCACCGTGCCGTTCGGATGCCGGCCGGTGCGAATCTGCCGGACGATGTCGTCCGAATAGGAGAGGACCTTGTCGGTGAGCGGCGCCGACAGCTGCGCGCCCTTCAAGTCGAAGAACACCCGATCCGGTCCGGTGATGCGCTCCTCGCGGTATGCCACTTCGCGATCGAGTTCCAGGGTGACGCGCACGGTGCCGGGCAGCACGGCCCGCTGAATGTCACCGAGCGTCGCGCGCGAAACCGAGCCGATCGTCGTGTTCGAGCTGTCACCACTCGCGCCGATGCTCGGCACCGGCACGCTCACGGCCGTGGGCTCCACCTCCGCGGGGATTGCCGGCGGCGGGGGAGTGTCGGCCCTCGCCGGCACCGGCTTCTCCACAGGCTTCTCTCGCGCGGGCTTCTCGGGCACAGCCTTCCCTGGCGCCAGGGTCGAAGAACTGGCGGCGGGAACACTGGCTTCCACGGATTCCGCGTTCTGCAGCCCGGTCACCTGGGTCCTGGCGCGCCGGACGAGTGGACTGGCGGGGTACTCGTTGATCAGCCACCGATACAGGCGCTGCGCCGTGCCCCGGTCGTCGGCGCGGCCGAAGCGGCGGTACGCGGCCTCCGCGAGCGCGGCGCCCTGCCACAGTGCGTTGTCAGCATAGCCGTTGGTCGGATAGCGGCGCACGACACCCTCGTAGGACGTCACGACGCGCGCCACCTGCCGGAGCACGTCGCTGCGCTCGGCGGCGGTCGGTTCACCGGACCGGTCCAGCAGCGTGCGGACGGCGGTCTCCCGTTCAAACGCTCCCTCGTAGCGGACCTTCGCCGTCTGCGCCCATGCCGGGGCGGTGCCCAGCGAGCGCGAACAGCAGAACGGCAGCGACGATTCGTGGTGTTGGTGTCATCGGTTGCTCGATTACCGCAACTGCGCGTCGACTTCGGCGAAGTAGTCCTTGCCCACCAGGACCTCGCGGGCCTTGCCGCCCGCGGCCTGTGAGACCAGCCCCTCCGCTTCCATCATGTCGACCAGCCGCGCCGCCCGGCTGAAACCGATGCGCATCTTGCGCTGCAGATAGGAAATCGACGCCTGGCCGCTCTGCACGACAATGCGTGCGGCCTCGTCGTAGAGCTCGTCGCGCTCGTACTCGGTCTCGTCGCCACCGCCGCTCTTCTTGTCATCGGCGGTGATCATCTCGTTGAACGAGGGCTTGCCCTGCTTGCGGAGGAAGCTCGCCAGGCGGGCCGACTCCTGCTCCGAAATGTAGGGGCCGTGCAGGCGGATGTGCCGCGAGGAGGCCGGCGGCAGGAACAGCATGTCGCCGCGGCCGAGCAGCTGCTCGGCGCCGTTGCTGTCGAGAATCGTGCGCGAGTCGATCTTCGACGATACCCGGAACGAAATGCGCGACGGCAGGTTGGCTTTGATCAAGCCGGTGATGACGTCCACCGACGGGCGCTGCGTCGCGAGAATCAGGTGGATGCCGACCGCGCGGGCCATCTGCGCCAGGCGGCAGATCGACTCTTCCACCTCGTTGCCGGCCACCATCATCAGGTCGGCGAGCTCGTCAACGACCACCACGATGAAGGGCAGTGGCCGCGGCGGATCGCCCTCGGGCAGGTCCTTCGATTCCAGCATCGCGCGAACGTTGCGGTTGTACTGCTCGATGTTGCGGACGCCGAAGGCGGCCAGCGTCTTATAGCGCTCTTCCATCTCGCGCACCGCCCAGCGCAACGCGTTGGCGGCCTTCTTCGGCTCGACCACCACCGGCGTCAGCAGGTGCGGGATGTCCTCGTACATGCCCAGCTCGAGGCGCTTGGGGTCGATCATGATCAGCCGCACATCGTCCGGCGTGGCGCGATAGAGCAGGCTGGTGAGCATCGAGTTGAGGCCCACCGACTTGCCGGTGCCGGTGGAGCCGGCAATCAGCAGGTGAGGCATCGTCGCCAGGTCGGCCATGAACGGCTCGCCGTGAATGGTCTTGCCGAGCGCCAGCGTCAGCTTCGAGGCAGTGCGGGTGTAGACGTCGGATTCCAGCAGCTCGCGGAGCGAAATCGCTTCGCGGTTCGCGTTGGGTATCTGGATGCCGACCGTGGACTTGCCGGGGATGCGATCGATCAACACCGACTCGGCCTGCATCGCCAGGCAGAGGTCGTCGGACAGGCCCGTGACCTTGGAGTACTTCACGCCGGCATCCGGCTTGAACTCGAACGTCGTGACGACCGGCCCCGGATGGATCTGCACGACCGAACCCTCGACGGCGAACTCGCGGCACTTCTCGCCAAGCAGGCGCGCCGACTCCATCAGCTCGCGCTCGTCGATCTTCTGCTCGGGCTTCGGCGGATCCAGCAGTGTCGGCGGCGGCAGCATGAAGCCACCCATGCGACGCTCGGCAGGAGAGCGGTCCGGTTCGGGCAGCGGCAGCCGCTGCGTGGATGGCAGCGGCGGGGCCTTCTTCAGCACCGGCGGCGTGGCGCGCGCACGAGGCTCGTCCTCCTCTTCTTCCTCCTCGTTCTTCACGCGCGGGGGCAGCGGCTTCGGGGTGATCGGCGCGGGCCGTACCGGCCTTGGGGCGTCTTCGCGACTTCCGGCACTTCCGTCTTGCCGTGCTTCGCCATCACCTCGCGGCGCTGTTTGGCCTTGCGGCGCTCCTCGCGCCAGGCACGCACGCCCTCGCCGGCCCGCTCCGCGGCCCGGCCGATGCCGGAGAATAGCATCGCGAACAGCGCGCCGAACGAGAACTGCGTGGCGAGAATCACCGCACCTGCAATTACCGCCAGTAACACGATCACCGAGCCGGTGCGGCTCAGGTACTCGGACATCAAGCCGCCGATCCACTCACCGACGTAGCCGCCGGCGCGGTAGGCACGCGGACCGAAGTCCACGCGGCCGAGCGTGATCGACAGGAACGCGCTGGAGCACGAGAACAGCAGGAACGCTCCGGTCAGCTTGGTGTAGGCCGCAGTCACCGGACGGCACCAGAAGTAGCGCCAGCCGACCACGGCAATCAGCGCGGGGATGAGGAACGAGGCATAGCCCAGCAACTGAAACGACAGCTCGGCGAGGAACGCGCCGACGCGGCCGACGAAGTTGGCCGGCGTGTCGTGGATGCCGGTGCTGAAGAACCACGCGGGATCGTTGGCGTCGTAGCTGGCGAGCGCGACCAGCCAGATCAAGGCGGCGGCGAACAGGCCGACGCCGACCACTTCACTGACGCGTCGCGACAGGGCCGAACCCGAGGCGGCAACTGAGGGCACGTTCAAATCTCCATGACGACCGGCAGCACCAGCGGGCGCCGTCCAGTCCGTTTGCGCAGGTAGCGCCGCACTTCGGTGCGAATCCGTTCCTGCATCAATCCAGGGTCGGTGCGCTCCTCGAGGCCGCACGCGTCGATGACGTCAACCAGCATCAGGCCTGCTTCCTTGAAGATCGCCGTGGTGTCGTCGTCGGTGACGAAGCCACGCACCATCAACTCCGGGACACCTTCGATCTCACCGGTCTGGCGATTGATGGCCACCACCGGCACCACCACGCCATCGGCCGCGATGTGCCGGCGGTCCCGCAGCACTTCCTCGTCCACTTCGCCGACTCGCGTGCTGTCGATCAGCACGCGGCCCGCGGGCGCCTTGTCGAACAGCCGTCCGCCCTCGGCGTCGAAGCGGACGATGTCGCCATCCTCGGCCAACAGCACCTTCACCGGCGCCGGCAATCCGCTCGTCACCAGCTGCGCGACGCGCGCATGCCGGGCCAGCTGGCGGTACTCGCCGTGCACCGGGAGGAAGTAGCTCGGCCGGATCAGCGACAACATGAGCTTGAGCTCTTCGCCCGAGCCGTGGCCCGACACGTGCACGTGCTTGTCCGACTCGGTCACCACGTCCACACCGCGGCGAGCGAGATGATTCATCACCCGGCCAATCGCCTTCTCGTTGCCGGGGATCGCCCGGGCGGAGAGCACCACGCGATCGCGGTCGCCCAGCCGCACGTAGCGGTGATCGTTGATGGCGATGCGCGACAGCGCGGCGTTCGGCTCGCCTTGCGAACCGGTCGCCAGGCAGAGCACGTCCTGCGCCGGGTAGTCCGAGATGTCGCTGTCCTTGATCGCCACGCCGGTCGGGATGTGGAGGTGACCGAGGCGCTGCGCGATCTGCGAGTTCTCGTTCATGCCGCGGCCGACGAACGCCACCTTGCGGTCGAACTGCACCGCCAGGTCCACGAGGATCTGCAGGCGATACAGGCTCGACGAGAACGTCGCCACGACCAGCTTGCCTTCGGTGCCGGTGAACAGCTCCTCGAAGGCGTCCTCGACCTCGCGCTCCGAACCGGTGAACCCGGGCCGATCCACGTTCGTGCTGTCGCACATCAGCAACAGCACGCCGTCGGCGCCCAGCTGCGCGAAGCGGGGCAGGTCGAAGGCTTCGCCGTCGAGCGGCGTCTGGTCGATCTTGAAGTCACCGGTGTGAATGATCACGCCCTGAGGCGTATGAATCGCCACCGCCACGCAGTCCGGCATGCTGTGCGTGACGCGAATGAACTCGATCCTGAACGGGCCGATGGTCACCACGTCGCGCGGCTTCACCGCCACCAGCCCCGGTCCATGCGACACCCGGTGCTCGTCGAGCTTGGGCTGGACGAACGCCAGCGCGAGCGGCGTTCCATACAGCGGGCCATCGACCAGCGGCAGCACGTAGGGGACCGCGCCGATGTGGTCTTCGTGGCCGTGCGTCAGTACCGAGCGCCTTCACCTGGCCGCGTCGCGACGCCAGGTAGGTGAGGTCGGGCACGATGAGGTCGACGCCCGGGAGCTCGGCGTCGGCGAACATCGAACCGGCGTCGATGACGATAGTGGTATCTCCACACGAGATCGCCATCATGTTGAGGCCGAACTCGCCCAGACCGCCAAGCGGCACTACGTCAACCGACAATGCACCCGCGGGGGTGTCCGCAGGAGCCAGACCATTCATGAACAAAATCCCAGCCAGCGCGGGACCCTGGGCGGGCACCACACGACGGCAGATTTCAGGCGCTGGGAGGCCTGAAGAAGCAGGCGGGTTTTCGGTCGAAACTATACCACGCGCCGTTGAGCCGCCGAAGCGAAAACGTCCGCAAGTCTTGCCAATTCAACAAGCTGCAGCGTCTCGGGCCGTCGCTGGCCATCCACGCCGGCCTCGGCCAGGGCCGTCACCGGATCGACGCCGATCGCGGTGCCGAACGGCTTCAACGCGTTGCTCAAGGTCTTGCGGCGCTGGGTGAACATCGTCCGCACCATCCGGGTGAAGAGCGCCTCGTCGTTCAGCGTGACCGGAGGCGGCCGGAACGCCAGCCGGACCACGGCGGAAGAGACCTGCGGCGGCGGACGGAAGGCGCCCGGCGGCAGAGCCAGGATCCGGGTCACATCGGCATGCAGGCCGGTGAGAATCGACAGCACTCCGTACTCTTTGGTGCCGGGCCTGGCGGTCAGCCGGTCGGCCACCTCGCGCTGCAGCATCAGCGTGGCGTCGGTCAGGCCGCCGGTCGTCGCGGCGAGCTTCAGCAGCATGAACATGATCGGCGACGAGATGTTGTAGGGGAGGTTGCCGACCACGCGGACCTGATGCGCCGCGTCGAGCGGATGCCCCTGCCAGGCGTTGACCGCCTCGCCGAGTTCGGTCTCGAGGACGTCGCCCTGCACCACCGTCAAGGCGGGCAGCTGTTCGGCCACCAGCTCCGCCACCAGATCGCGGTCCACTTCGATTGCCAGCAGGCGCGCCACCTGCGCCGCCAGCGGACGCGTGATCGCGCCACGGCCCGGCCCGATCTCGACGAATGAGTCCTCGGGCTGCGCGTTCAGAGCCTTGACCAGTTTGGTGACCCAGGCCGACTCGAGGAAGTGCTGTCCGAACCGCTTACGCGCCTTCACCACGCCAATATCTCTCCTCGATCTCCATGATTTCGTCTTCGGACATGCCGAAGTAGTGCCCCAGCTCGTGGATCAGCGTGTCGCCGATTTCCCCCACGATGCAGTCCTCATCGCCCTCGCATTCGTCCTCGATCACCGCCTGGAACAGGGTGATGCGGTCCGGCAAGGTGTTGCCATAGTCCCAGTGTCGTTCGGGCAGCGGCGTGCCCTGATACAGCCCGAACAGCACATCGTCCGGGCCCATCTCCATCTCGTCGAGCAGCGCCGGCGACGGCTCGTCCTCGACGACGATGGCGAGGTTCTTCACTTCCTGTGCGAAGCGGCGCGGGATGGTGTCGATGGCTTCGGCGACGAGCTCGCGAAAGCGTTCGCGCGTCATCGGCTGGCGTAGTCGCAATCCGGCCGGGCGTTGCAGACCTTGCAGAGCGGCGTCGGCTTGCAGATGCGCCGGCCGTGCAGGATGAACGTGTCGGATGCCTGCGTCCATTTCTTCTTCGGGAACAGCTCGCCGAGCGCGGCCTCCACCTTGATCGGATCGTCGGAGTGGACGAGGCCCAGGCGATTCGTCACCCGCAGCACGTGCCGGTCCACCGGCAGGCCCGGAACGCCGAGCGCGTGACCGAGGACGACGTTCGCCGTCTTGCGGCCCACGCCGGGCAGCGCGACCAGGGCGTCCATCGACGCCGGCACTTCGCCGCCGTACTGGCTGACCAGGATGTCGGCCATGCCCAGAAGCGCCCGCGCCTTCTGACGGAAGAAGCCGGTGGAATGGATCTGCTCTTCGAGGTCGGCCGAATCGGCCTTGAGCAGCGCCTTGGCGTTCGGGTATCGGGTGAACAACGCCGGCGTGACCTCGTTCACGCGCTTGTCCGTCGACTGCGCGGACAGCATCGTCGCCACCAGCAACTCGAACGCATTGCGGTACGCCAGCTCGGTGTCGGCGTTGGGATGATGTTTCTCGAGCGCCGCCAGGATGCGGCGGGCCTCGGCGGCGGTCTTCATCGTCGGCCCTAGTGAAACGGTCCCTTTTCAGGCGTTGGCGGCGCCGGCGGTGGCTGATGCGACTCCGAGAAGATGCGCAGGTTCTCCTGCAGCGCCGCGATGAGGGTGGGCACGAACTGCACCGGGATGACGATCTTCGCGCGCACCGGCGCCTTCACCACGTGCTCGGCTTCGGCCTCGCGAATTTCCTTCTCGGACAGCGGCTGCACCTCGCAGAAGGTGAGCGTGAAGTCGAAGGGCGTGTGGTTCACACCACAGAAGTTGGCGTAGGTCCGCGCCTGACGGCTGTCGTCGTCCGGCACGATCGTGAAGTTGATCTGCTTGCGGTCTGACATGTGCGCTCAAGCCTACCGGATTCCTCCGACAGGCCCCAAGCCCAAAGCCAGCGGCGTGCAGGGTCAGTACTTCCGCATCACCCCGACGACGACGCCTTGAATCTGCACGCCGTCCGGATCGACATAGATCGGCTGCATGGCGGCATTGGCCGGCTGCAGGCGGATGCGGCCCGCCTCGCGATAGAACTTCTTGAGCGTGACGTCCTGCCCCTCGACCAGGGCAATGACCATTTCGCCGTTGTCGGCCGACTTGCGATCCTCGACGACCACCCAGTCGCCGTCCCGAATCTGTTCGTCGATCATCGACTCGCCGCGCACGCGCAGCACGTAGGTGTCGCGCCGTCCGCTGACCAGGGACTCCGGGACGGAAATCGACTCGCCGGAGGCCACCGCTTCGATGGGCACGCCGGCGGCGACGTAGCCCAGCATCGGGAGGTCCACGGCGCGTCCGCCGGAGCGGCTGGGCAGCAGCTCGACCGAGCGGCTGCGATTCCAGGAGCGGCGGATGAAGCCCTTCTCCTGAAGGTTGGTGAGGTGCTTGTGCACCGTCGCGAGCGACGAGAGGTTGAATCGATGGCCGATTTCCTCGAGGCTCGGCGCGTAGCCGTGCTGCTGGATGAACTCGTTGAGGTAGTCCAGAATCTCGCGCTGACGCTTGGTGAGCGGTTGCAACAGTGCCTCCCGGCCGGGCGAAGGGATGGAGAAAACCCGGCGTCAGAGGGAGGGTAAACAAAGGAAAGGCGAAAGTCAACACTGCCGGACCAGCTAAATCTTTCGCGCTACACTGAATTTCATGCGGCTCCTCGCCATCTTCGCCGCCTCCGTGGCCGCGACCGTCGCGCTCGGCGCGGTCGCCCTGAACCCGCAGAAAGCGGACGCGTTCGAGCAGAAGTGGAACACGGTGATGGCCCGCGGCGAAACGCCGCCCTCAGGCCAGCGCACCGACTTTGCCGAAGACGAATTGAACGCCTATCTGCAGTTGCGGATGGCGCCGAAGTTTCCCACCGGCGTCGCCGACCCGGCGGTCACGATGGTCGGCCAGGGTCGCGTGACCGGCCGTGCGACGGTCGATCTCGACAACATCCGCAAGAAGAGCAGCGGCGGCTGGTTCGACCCCGCCGCCTACCTGACGGGCCGATTGCCGGTGACCGCCACCGGCACCCTGACCACCGACAAGGGCAGCGGCCGCTTCCAGTTCGAAAGCGCTGATGTGAGCGGCATCCCGGTACCGAAGACGCTGCTGCAGGAGCTCGTGAGCTACTACACGAAGTCGCCCGACACGCCCAACGGCGTCAACCTCGATCAGCCGTTCGATCTGCCGTCGAACATCCAGCGTATCGACGTGCAGCAAGGACGGTCCACGGTCGTCCAGTAGGCGGCGCCCGCCGCACGCGACTGCCACCCCGCGTCGCGGCGGGTTATCCTACCCCTCAGCTCCCTTGAGTGGTCATGCCAACAGCTCGCAGGTCCGTCTGCAACCGGCACAACGCACGGTAGTTCGGGCTGATGGAACACTCAACAAAGAGGTTAGTGCCACACATGCCGGATGACGTCCTGCAGACGCCACTGCAGTTCCTGAAGGGCGTAGGTCCGCGCAAGGCCGCCGATCTGAAGAAGGCCGGCCTCTCGACGGTTGACGATCTCCTGTTCCGTTTTCCGATGCGGTACGAGGATCGCAGCCGGATGCAGCCGATCATCGGGCTGCGGCCCGGTCAGATGGCGGCGGTCGCCGGCGAGGTCCTGCATTGCCATCTGCAGCAGACGCGGCGCGCGAACTTCCGCCTCTTCACCGCGCTCGTTCAGGATGGGAGCGGCCAGATCCAGGTCGTGTGGCCGAATCAAGCCTTTCTCAAGGACGTCATCCGCCCTCATCAGCACATCGTCCTGTTCGGCAAGGTGGAGTTGTGGGGGACCAGGGGCCTCCAGATCACCGACCCCGAGTTCGAGATCGTGGACGTCGCGCCGGAGCCCGCCGTCGGTACGCCGGAGTCGGAAGAGATCGCCGCAGCCGGGCAAGCCCCGTTGCACACCGGTCGGATCGTCCCCGTTTACGAGCGCACCGGCAGCGTCACCACCAACATGCAGCGCCGCTTCGTCTCGCAGGCGCTGGAACAACTGCCCGAGGTGCTGTTCGACCCGGTACCCAACGACCTGCTGACTGCGCACGACTGGCCATCCCGCCGCGCCGCGTTGCTGCAGGCGCACTTTCCCAGCAACGACACTCCGATTGACGCGCTGAACCGGTTCGAAACCGCGGCACAGCGGCGATTGATCTTCGAAGACTTCTTCGTCTTCCAGGCCGGTCTTGCGCTGCGCCGGCACGAGAACGCGCAGGTGCGAAAGGCGCAGGTGTGCACGGTCACCGACGAGGTCCGCGCCGCCGCGCGCGCCGTGTTGCCGTTCAAGCTCACGCCCGGTCAGCGCGATGCAGTCGCGGAGATCGTCGCCGACATGCAGCGCGGCTGGCCGATGCAGCGGCTGCTGCAGGGCGACGTCGGCGCGGGCAAGACGATCGTCGCGGTGCTGGCCGCCATCGTGGCGATGGAGAACGGCTACCAGGTCGCCTTCATGGCGCCGACCGAGATCCTGGCCGAGCAGCATTTCCGCACCGTGATGCGCTGGCTCGACGGCACGAAGTACCGCGTGCGCCTGCTCACCGGGCGCGTCACCGCGGCACAGCGGCGCGAGCTCTTGCCAGCGATCGAGCGCGGCGACATCCCGTTCGTCATCGGCACGCATGCGCTCGTGCAGGAACATGTCGCGTTCCACAAGCTGGCGCTCGTCATCATCGACGAACAGCACCGGTTCGGTGTGGTTCAGCGCGGGCTGCTGGCAGCCAAGGGCGGCAATCCGGACGTGCTGGTGATGACCGCGACGCCCATCCCGCGCACGCTGGCTCTCACCGAGTGCGGCGACATGGACGTGTCGGTGATCCGGGGGCTGCCGCCCGGGCGCAAGCCGGTGACGACAGTGGTCAAGCCGGACTCGCGCCGCGACGAGGTCTACGCGCTGATCCGCGCCGAGGTGGCGCGAGGCCGCCAGGCCTTCGTCGTCTATCCGCTGGTCGAAGAGTCGGAGAAGGTGGACCTCCGCGCCGCCACGGCGATGGCAGCGGAGCTCAAGGAAGTATTCGGAGAGTTCGAGGTCGCGCTGCTCCATGGCCGCATGAAGGGTGATGAGAAGGACGCCGTGATGCGGGCCTTCGCGGCCGGCGCTCTTCACGTTCTCGTCGCCACCTCGGTCGTCGAGGTCGGCGTGGACGTGCCGAACGCCACGGTCATGGTGATCGAGCACGCGGAGCGCTTCGGTCTGTCGCAGCTGCACCAGCTGCGCGGACGGATCGGTCGCGGCGCGCACGAATCGACCTGCGTCCTGGTCTACCAGGCGCCCTGGTCGGACGATGCGCGCGAGCGGCTGAAGGCGATGGCGGCGACGAGCGACGGCTTCGTCATCGCGGAGAAGGACCTGCAGATCCGCGGCCCGGGCGACTTCTTCGGCACCCGGCAATCGGGCCTGCCGCAGCTGCGCGCGGGCGATCTGACCCGTGATGCCGACCTGCTCGAGCTCGCCTACAACGAGGCGCGCGCGCGAGTGGAGCAGGGGCGGCTCACGCCGGAGCAGCAGGCCTACGTGCGGGCGGTGTGGCAGCGGCAGTTCGGGCTGATCGCCGTCGGTTGACCGCTCATGCGCATCATTGCCGGCGCCCATAAGGGACGCACATTGATCACCCCGAAGTGGGACGGCCTGCGGCCCACGTCGGATCGCCTCCGCGAGACGCTGTTCAACATCCTGGCGCCTCGCATTCAGGGCGCGCGTGTGCTCGACGTCTACGCGGGCACGGGTGCCGTGGCCCTCGAGGCGCTCAGCCGCGGCGCGGCGCAGGCGGTGTGCATCGAGAGCGACCGTCGCGCGCAGGCGTTGATCGCCGAGAATCGCGGACGGATCGGCGAAGACGCCCGGTGTATGATCGTGCGCGATGACGCGCGGCGCGCGCTGCGGAGCCCGGTGCCCGGCGGCCCCTTCGACATCGTGTTCCTGGATCCGCCGTACGACTTCGAGCCGTTGTCGGCTGTGCTGGCATCGGCTGCCGGTCAGCGCGCCGACGGCGGTGTGCTGATTCTCGAACACGCGTCGCGACGCCCATCACCCCTGCTCTCGGGAGCGGCTCCACAGCGGACCGTCCGGGCCGGGGACAGCACGCTGGCTTTCTACCTATGAGCACCGCCACCCGCATCGCCGTCTGCCCCGGATCGTTCGACCCGCTGACGATGGGCCACGTCGACATCATCGAACGGGCGGCGCGCCTGTTCGATCGGGTGATCGTCGCCGTGCTGATCAACCAGGAGAAGAAGCCCCTGTTCAGCCTGGACGAGCGCGTCGAAATCATCCGCGAGGTGTTTGCCGCGAAACCGAACGTCGAGGTCGACACCTTCGAGGGCCTGCTGGTCGATTACGCGCAGCAGAAGCACGCCTCGGTGATCATCCGCGGCCTGCGGGCCGTGTCGGATTTCGAGTTCGAGTTCCAGATGGCGTTGATGAACCGCCATCTCTCGCCGGAGATCGAAACGGCCTTCATGATGCCGGCCGAGCAGTACACCTACATCAGCTCCAGGCTGATCAAGGAAGTGTTCGGGCTCGGCGGACACATCGAAGGGCTGGTTCCGCCGCTCGTCGAACAACGCCTGCGCGCCCGGCGCCAGGCCACACCACTTCCACACGCGAGACTGACATGAGCTTTGCCGCACGAATGGGACAGATTGCGCCGTCACCGACGCTGAAGGTGACCGCCGAAGCCGATCGACTCCGCCGCCAGGGCGTGGACGTCGTGGATCTGGGCGCGGGCGAACCCGACTTCCCGACCCCCGAACACGTCAAGAACGCCGCGCACGCGGCGCTCGATCAGAACTTCACGAAGTACACGCCGTCGGCCGGCATCGTCGAGCTGCGGCAGGCGGTGTGCCAGCGCTATGACACCGACTACGGCGTCGCCTTCAAGCCGGAGGAGGTGATCATCACCGCCGGTGGCAAGCAGGCGCTCTACAACACCGCGATGGTGCTGTTCGATCACGGTGACGAGGTCATCACCCACGCGCCGTACTGGCCGACCATTCCCGAGCAGGTGAAGCTGGCCGGCGCGACGCCGGTGATCGTGCAGACCTCGCCGGAGGACGCGTTCGCGATTCATGCCGACGCGATCCTCGCGGCGGTGACGCCGCGCACCAAGGCGATCATCATCAACTCGCCAAGCAATCCCGCGGGCGCCCTGATCAGCGAGGAATGCCTGGCGACGATCGCCGACGAAGCGGCTCGCCGAGGCCTGTGGGTGATTGCGGATCTCACCTACGAGAAGCTGATTTACGACCCGGTGGCGCACAACCTGCCGCGCGTGCTCACCGAACGGATGCGCGATCGCGCGATCATCTGCAGCGCCGCATCGAAGGCCTATGCCATGACCGGGTGGCGCTGCGGCTGGACCATCGGCCCGGCCAAGTTCATCGCGCAGTGCAACGCGCTGCAGGGACACTCCACGTCGAACGTCTGCTCGATCACGCAGAAGGCGGCGGTCGCCGCCCTGACCGGCCCGCAGGACGGCGTCACGATGATGCTGGACGAGTACCGCCGCCGGCGCGACGCGGTGTGCGAGTGGCTGACCGCGGATCCCCGCATCACCTGCGTCAAGCCGCGCGGCGCCTTCTACCTGTTCCCCTATGTCGCCGGCGTGCTCGAGGCGACCGGGTTCCGCAACACCAACGACTTCGCCGAAGCGCTCCTGGCGGAGGCGCACGTCGCGGTCACGGCGGGGGAGGGGTTCGACGCGCCGGGTTTCTTCCGGCTGTCCTACGCCACCTCGATCGAGCGGCTGAAGGAAGGCACCGACCGCCTGCACGCCTTCATCGCGCGGAAATCGGCGCAGGCCCAGGGCGCGGCGACGGCCCGGAGGCTCAGCTAGATGGACCGCGTCGCTGATTCGACCACGAGGCGCTCCGGCTCGACGGCACTCGTCACTCCGATCGTCGGCGCCGACTGGGCGCGACACGACGAGGCCTCGCGCTGGCAGTACGGGACCGACGCGCTCCTCCGCGGCGCGCCAGCCGATCTGGTGCTGCTGCCGCGGGACGTCGATCAGATCGCCGCCGTTGCGCGCCTCTGCCACACGCACCGCGTGCCGCTGGTCGTGCGCGGCGCCGGCACCGGCTATACCGGCGGGTCGGTGCCCGTCCGAGGCGGGGTCGTCCTCTCAATGGAGCGCCTCGATCGCATCCTCCAGATCGACGAGGAGAACCAGCTCGCCGTCGTCCAGCCGAATGTCCTCACGTATCAACTGCAGGACGCCGTCGAGGCGCGCGGGTTGTTCTATCCGCCCGATCCGGCCAGCCTGAAGATTTCGGCGCTGGGCGGCAACGTCGCCGAGTGCGCGGGCGGTCCGCGGGCCGTGAAGTACGGCACCACGCGCCGCTATGTGCTGGCGCTGCAGGCGGTGCTGCCGACCGGCGAGATCATCCGCACCGGCTCGAAGGCCGTGAAGAACGTGGTGGGCTACGACCTGACGCAGTTGCTGGTCGGATCCGAGGGCACGCTGGCGATCCTCACCGAGATCACGCTGCGCCTGATCCCGAAGCCGCGCGCCGCCGCCACGCTGCAGGCCACGTTCGCCGACATCACCAGCGCGGTGGCGGGTGTCAGCGCTCTACTGGCGGCCCGGGTGATGCCGTCGACCATCGAAATCGTGGACTCCGGATCACTGGCGGCCGTCGAGCGCCATCTCGGTCGCGCGATGGGCCCCGCCGGCGCCGGCGCGATGCTGCTGGTGGAAGTGGATGGGGTGCCGGGCGGCGTCGAGGAAGAAGCGGCGCTGGTGGAGGCGGCTTGCCGCGCCGCGGGCGCCCTGTCGGTCCACCGCGCGGCCACGGAAGACGAGCGCCAGCGACTGTGGGAGGCGCGTCGTGAGCTGTCCTACGCGCTGCGGGCTTCGGCGCCGCGCAAGATCAATCACGATGTCTCGGTCCCGCGAGGGCGCGTCCCGCAGCTGTTCGCGCTGCTGGCGCGGCTGGAACGCGACTATCGGCTGTGGATTCCCAGCTTCGGCCACGCCGGCGACGGGAACATCCACGTCAACTTCATGGTCAACCCCGACGATGCCGACGAGATGGCCCGCGCGAAGGACGCGGCTCAGGCCCTCTTCGAGGGCGTGGTGGCGCTCGAAGGCTCGATCAGCGGCGAGCACGGCATCGGCTTCGCCAAGGCGCCTTACCTGTCGCTCGAACTGGAACCCGACGTGATTGCCCTGATGCAGCGGGTCAAGGCCGCGTTCGACCCGCACGGCATCCTGAATCCGGGGAAGATTTGGGAAGGGAACTGATGCGCACCGGATCGCGCTGCAGCGGCTGATTGAGTAGACGGGCCGTCGGCTGTTTTGACGGCTCGGGAGGGCGGCGCTAGACTGCTCAGTCAGCAGTCCTGGAGGCAATGTTGGTATGAGAGCGATTTACGCCGCGACGGTCCTGGCGGCCTCGATTGGGGTCGGCATGCATGGTCAGCAGCCTCCGGCGCCACCGGCGCCCGGGACCCTGGCTCCCGCAGCGATGGCCACCGGGCCTCGAATTCCACAGCTCGCCGGCACCTGGGACGGCAGCCCTCGCTCGCACCCCATCAACAGCGAGACGCAGCCCTGGACGAAGGACAACTTCCCGGTGCTCAACGAGCGCGGCCTCGCTCACCAGAAGGTGTTCGACGAAGCACTGGCCCCGAAATACGATTGCGTGCCGTCGACGCTGCCGGCGGTTCCGTACGACCCGTACTATCACCAGATCATCCAGTGGCCCGATCGGGTCCTGCTGCGCTACGAAAAAGACGATGTCCTGAGAACGGTGTGGCTCGACGGCCGGAAGCCGACCGTACAGGACTACTCGCTGCAAGGCTTCTCGGTAGGCCGCTACGAGGGCGACGCTCTGATCATCGAAACCGACCATTTCCTCTTCGACATCACCGGCTTCGACGACTACAACGGCATCCCCTCATCGCAGTTGAAGAAGGTCACCGAGAAGTACTGGCGGGAGGGTCCCGAACTGCGCGGCACCATCACGGTCGAGGATCCGATGTTCCTGCGCCAACCCGCGTCGTACACCACGCGGTGGCTGCCGGCCCGGCCCGGCATCGAGCTCGCGCCGTGGGACTGCGATCCCGAGACCTCGCGGGCGCCGGTCAGAATGATGGTTCCGAAGTACAAGTAGGAAGTACGAATAAGAGGACAGCAAAGGACTCACCATGAGACTGCAGCGATGGATTGGTGGCGCGTTGGTGGCGCTGATCGGCGGCCTGGCCTTGACGGTGCCGACAGTGGCCCACCACTCGAGTGCGCCGTTCTACGACGCGACCAAGTCGGTCGACGTGGCCGGCACGGTGACCAAGTTCCTGATCCGGAATCCGCATTCCTTCCTGTTTGTCAGCGAGACCACGGCGCAGGGGCCAGTCGAGTGGCAGATCGAGCTCGGCACCGCGGCGTCACTGACGCGCACCGGCTGGACGGCAGACACGCTGAAGCCCGGCACCGAGGTCCGGCTCAAGGGCCAGCCGTCGCGGGCCGAAGGCTCCCACGGGATGTGCTGCGCGCGGATCACCCATCCGGACGGTCGCCCGATCACGCCGGGCGGCCGGTTGACGGAAGAGAAGCAGCCGCCTCCGTTCTGACGCCGGCGCATGACAGGATTCCTCGTCGGGATGGAGACCAGCGGACTCGCCACCTGGGTCCGCGAATCACCCTCCATCTGGGCATATGCCACCATCCTCACGCTCCATTCCATCGGCCTCGGCATCGTCGTCGGGGTCAGCGTGATCGTCGACCTACGGCTGCTCGGGCGTGCCCGGGCGCTCGAAGCGGTCGACCTGTCCCGATTGTTTCCGGTGATCTGGTGGGCGTTCGCCGTGAATGCGCTGACCGGCGTCCTGCTGTTCGCCGCTGACGCGACGCGGAAGAGCACGCAGCCAATCTTCCTGGTCAAGCTGGCCTGCATCGGTCTGGCGCTGGGGGTGACGCTGCGGACCCGCTCGCTGTTGGCCGCTGGCTGCGCCCGGCGCAGCCTCGCAGAAAGCGTGGGCGGTGGCGTCGCTGGTGCTCTGGCTCGGCGCGATTGCCGCCGGACGTCTGATGGCGTATCTGTGATGGCCGACTCGCTGGTCACCTGGCTGCAGGCGACGACGCTGTCGCGCGCGATCGTTTCGGCGACGTGGCTCTGGCCGGTGGCCGAGATCCTCCACTTCGTGGGTCTGGCGCTGGTGTTGGGCCTCGCGGGCTTTTTCGACGCGCGGCTCCTGGGATGGTTCCGTCACGTGCCGGTCGGCGCCGCCCGCGCGCTGATGCCGTACGCGGTCGGCGGTTTTCTGCTCAATCTCGTCACCGGCTCGATCTTCTTCGTGGGTCATCCCGAGCAGTACGTCCACAACCGGGCCTGGTGGTTCAAGGTGGGCTTCCTCGCCGTGGCCGGCATCAACGCCCTCGTGTTCGAACGGATCGTGTCGGACCGGGCGCTTCAACTGGGCCCCAGCGAGGACACGCCGCCAGTCGCGAAGGCCATTGGCGCGATCTCGATCGTCGCATGGCTCGGCGTGCTCTACTGGGGTCGCATGCTGCCGTTCATCGGCGATGCCTACTGACATGTGGTTGCCGCCGCTGCGCCAGGCCGCAGCCCTTCTGCTGGCCGCCGGCCTCGGCGTGGCCGGTTGTGCGGGATCGACGACCCAGGACACGGCGACCGTGCGAGGGATCATGGTCGCGGTCGTCGATCCGGCCGCCGATGCCATCTGGGGAGCCGTCGAGATCGTGGTCACCTTCGAGGGCAAGGTCGAGAAGCAGCCGCGCACGGACGAGGAGTGGCAGGCGCTGCGCCAGCATGCGGTGACGTTGAGGGAAGCCGGTGACTTGCTGCAGAGGCCGGGCCTGCGGGTCGCCAGGGCCGGCGAGCGGGCCGGCGACCCCCGTGTCGATCGGCCTCCCGACGAGATCGAGGCGCAGATTCGACAAGCCCCGACCCTCTGGGCGGCACACGCACGGGCGCTGCAGGCTGCCGCAACCAGGACGCTTCAGGCAGTCGAGGCCAGAAGTGTCAAGGCGTTGAACGACGCTGGAGAGACCCTCGACCAGGCGTGCGAATCGTGTCACCAGACCTACTGGTATCGATCGTCTCCGGACCCGGTGAACGATCCACCGCCACGGCAGCAGTGATGCGGGCAGGACCTGGCAGACCGCCACCCTCGACGAGCCGGTGCTGCCGAACTCTAAGGGTCTAAGATTCTGGAGCGCTGAAGGTCGAAAGATCATAAGGTTCTGAAGATCACGAGATCGCGAGCTCACCAGTTCAACAGATTGAGGAGGGTCGCCGTGAAGTCCTCACTAGTCTCCCGTCGTCGCGCGCTCCTGGCCGGTTCCGCCGGCATCGTCGGCGCCGCGCTTCCGCTCGGCGCGTCACAGGCCCAGGACACGACCAAGGTGCAGGGGCCCACCGGCCGCGATGTGGGCGGCCGCTCGCCGTTCGAGAAGCCGGCGCGCATGGCCTTCAGCCCGGCCCGCAGCGCGACCTTCACGCCGCTGCAGGATCTGGACGGCATCATCACGCCCGGCGGACCTCCACTTCGAGCGTCATCACGCGGGGGTGCCGGCGATCGATCCGCAGCAGTACTCGCTGCTGATCCACGGCATGGTCGATCGCCCGACGATCTTCACGCTGGCCGAGCTCAAGCGCTTTCCGGGGAAGTCGATGATCCGGTTCATCGAGTGCTCGGGGAACGGCGGCCGCGCCTATCGCCTGACCACACCCACCGCCGACCTCACGCCGCAACAGACCGACGGCCTCACCAGCACCAGCGAGTGGAGCGGCGTGCTGCTGTCCACGCTGCTCCGCGAGGTGGGCGCGTCGCCGAAGGCGCGATGGGTGCTCGCCGAAGGCATGGACGCCGCCGTCATGACCCGCAGCATCCCGATCGACATCGCCAACGACGATGCGTTGATTGCCTACGGACAGAACGGCGAAGCGTTGCGGCCCGAGCAGGGATATCCGGTGCGGCTGATGCTGCCGGGCGTCGAGGGCAATGCCAGCATCAAGTGGCTGCGGCGCATCGAGGTGGCCGATCAGCCGTTCATGACGCGAGAAGAGACGTCGAAGTACACCGACCCGTTGCCGGACGGAGTGGCGCGCATGTTCAGCCTGGTGATGGACGCCAAGTCGCTCATCACCGAGCCGGCGTTCCCGGACAAGCTGGAGGGACATGGCTGGCGCGAGATTCGCGGCCTGGCCTGGACCGGCCGCGGCCGCATCACCCGAGTGGAGGTGAGCGTCGATGCAGGTAAGACCTGGCAGAACGCCACGCTCGACGAGCCAGTGCTGCCGAAATGCCATACGCGCTTCCGTCTGCCGTGGGAGTGGACCGGCAGGGAAGCCGTGATCATGAGCCGCGCGACCGACGAGACCGGCTACGTTCAGCCAACGACCGAGCAGCTGCTGAAGGCGCGCGGGCCGAACACGCAGTATCACTTCAACAACATCCGCGCCTGGCAGATCGGCGCCGACGGCGTGGTGCGCCTGCTTGGCGGTGCGGCATGAGCGTCATCGCCCGTGTTGCCGTCGCCGTCGCGGTCGGCAGCCACGCTGCTCGTCACCGCGGTGGCGGCGCAGAAGCCGCCGGCGCGGCTCGGCCTCGGGCGGGCGGCAACGCCCGAGGAAATCCGCGCGCTCGACATCGACGTGATGCCCGATGGGCGCGGCCTGCCCGCTGGTCGTGGCACGGTGGCGGAGGGCGCCACGACCTATGCCGCGAAGTGCGCGGGCGTGCCATGGCCC
The DNA here is from genome assembly GCA_963723005.1 of uncultured Acidobacteriota bacterium. GTDB lineage: Bacteria > Acidobacteriota > Vicinamibacteria > Vicinamibacterales > UBA2999 > VFZN01. The sequence goes on from CAVRPA010000005.1 coordinate 645,217, forward strand.
CAAGGGCGAGGGCGGCAGCGCCGATCGACTCGTGGGCCGCAACGAAGGCGACAGCTTCGCGCACGCGACCAATCCGAAGCTCATTCGCACCGTGGGCAGCTACTGGCCGTACGCCACCACACTCTACGACTACACGGCGCGCGCCATGCCATTCCAGCGCCCGGGGACGCTCACCGCCAACGAAACCTACGGCCTCGTCGCCTACCTGCTGTTCCAGAACGGCATCGTCAAGGAAGACGCGGTGATGGACCAGGCGACGCTGCCCAAAGTGGTGATGCCCGCCCGCGACAAGTTCGTGCCGGACAACCGCACCGGCGGGAAAGTGGTCAAGTAGTCGAGGGCAGGATCAGCCGCGCGAAGCAGGCTAGCGGTTCGAGATCACGACGACGCGCGAGATGTCCCGCGCAGGGATCGGGCCAGAGGAGCGTGCGCAGCCGGATGCCGGCTTCGTTGAAGTACGGCAGCACCGCCAGTTGGCGGAACCGGCGCCCCTCGGCCTGTTCCAGCCTCGCGATGGACTCCAGGGACGCCACCACGAACACCCGATCGTCCTGGCGCAGGAACATCGACAGCTGCTCGTCGGTTATCAGATCAACGGTCGGCGTCTGCGCGTAGTAGACGAGATTGCGGACGAACACGTGGTGCGTGCCCACGGCTTCGTTCCCGGTACCGTTCTGCGCGATCACACGGGCGACCTGTTCGACCGTGCTGTCTCCGGTGCCAGACAGCGCGCCGTACTGCAGCGCGGGAAAGGTGAGCGCGGCGGCCAGGGCGATCGCCACCGGCGTCTGCCGCCAGGCACCCGACGCAGCAACACCGATCACGGCGGCGCCGGCCAGGCCAATCACCACCGCTGCGATCCATGTGAACGTGGGGGCGACGTTGATGAGGAGCGGCGAGGCCCGCCATAAGAGGGCCGCGAGCGCCACGAGGAGAGATCCCGACAAGACGCCGCCGATCGCCACGCTCAACTGACGGCGCACCCTGACACGGGCACCGTCGAGGCTCCGCCAGTCACGCGTGCGTTCGAGCACCGACATCGCCAGCAGCATCGCCAGCGGCGGGAGTACCGGGAGGATGTAGCGGGGCTGTTTGCCGACCGACAGGGTATAGAACAGCAGCGGCAGCGCCGCCCACAGGATGAGCCGCAGCTCGAGGGTCTCGATGTCCTTGCGCCGGGTCAGGAAGCGCCACACCGGCTGCAGCCACACGAGCGCCAGCGGCGTCCACGGCAGCAGGCCGCCGGCCACGACCGGCAGGTAGAACCACCAGGGCCGGGGATCGTTGAACCGCTCCGTCGCGAAGCGTTCGAGGTTATCGCCCAGGAAGAAGCCCTCGAGATAGGCATTGCCGTGCCGCGACCACATCAGGCCGTACCACGGCAGGGCGATCGCGGCGAAGACGAGGCCGCCCAGGACGAAGTCCGAGCCGCGGAGATTGAGCCGCCGGCGCTCCAGAAGCACGACCGGCACCGTCACCAGACCGGGAATGACTACCCCCACCGGGCCCTTCGTCAGGAAACCCAGGCCGAGGGCTGCCGCGGAAAGCAGCACCCACCGGGTGTGATGGCGGTCGTTTTCGAGCATCGCCGCCCATGCGGCGCAGATAGCCAGGGTAATGAAGAACGTGAGCGGCAGGTCGGGCAGGGCCATTCGCCCAATCGAGTAATAGCCAAAACTGGTCGCTACGATGGCGGCCGACAGGAGCGCCACGCCATCGTCGAACCAGCGGCGGGCACAGGCGGCGGTGACGAGGACCAGCCCGATCCCCGAAAGGGCCGCCCAGAGCCTCGACCCGGCCTCCCCGGGTCCGCCGGTCGCGGCAAAGGTGGCGGCGGTCACCCAGTAGTAGAAAATCGGCTTCTGGAACCGCGGCTCGTAGTTATAGAAGGGCGTGACCACGTCGCCCGACTGGACCATCTCCCGAGCGGCCTCGGCGTAGAAAGCTTCGTCGGCGTCGGTAATCGCACCGCGGCCCAATCCCACCAGGAAAGTGAGGGAGGCCAGCAATACCAGGGGCAGGGTCAACCCACGCACGAGCTCCCATTCTAGCCTCGGGAGTTCTGCTATACTCATCCGGTCTACCGATTTGCCTTCCTCGTTCATCCGCGGGGTTCGTCCAGAACCTGACCCCGGCCAGTCCCCCAGAATCCTCAATCCACGAACGAAGAAGACGCAAGCGGCGACCTTACCAACCTCCGAGTCCGACATCTATGCCCAGCCATAAGCGCCCAGGTTCCCACCGCGGACAGAACGCCCCGCCCCAGCCCGACGTTGCCAACGAAGCTGCCGAATTGCAGTCCGCCGACGGCAAGAAGGGGCTGAACATCACCGAGCTGAAGGAGATGAGCATCCAGAAGCTCACCCAGATCGCCAAGGATCTGGCGGTCGCGGGGGCGACCGGGATGCGCAAGCAGGAGCTGATCTTCCAGATCCTCAAGGCGCAGACCGAGCAGAGCGGCTTCATCTTCTCCGAGGGCGTGCTCGAGGTGCTGCCGGACGGCTTCGGCTTCCTGCGGGCGCCGGACTACAACTACCTGCCCGGCCCCGACGACATCTACGTTTCGCCCTCGCAGATTCGCAAGTTCGATCTGCAGACCGGCGACACCGTGTCGGGGCAGATTCGGGCGCCGAAGGAAGGGGAGCGCTACTTCGCGCTGATCAAGGTCGAAGCGGTCAATTTCGAAGCCCCCGACCAGGCCCGCGAGAAGCTGTTCTTCGAGAACCTCACGCCGCTCTACCCCCAGGAACGCCTCAAGCTCGAGACCGACGGCGAGAACCTCTCGGCCCGCGTCATGGACCTGATGACGCCGATCGGCAAGGGCCAGCGCGGCCTGATCGTCGCGCCGCCCCGCACCGGCAAGACCATGCTGCTGCAGAACATCGCGCAGTCGGTGGTCAAGAACCATCCGGAGATCTACCTGATCGTGCTGCTGATCGACGAGCGGCCCGAAGAAGTGACGGACATGCAGCGGTCGGTGGACGGCGAGGTGATTTCGTCCACGTTCGACGAGCCGGCGCAGCGCCACGTGCAGGTCGCCGAAATGGTGATCGAAAAGGCCAAGCGCCTGGTCGAGCACAAGAAGGACGTGCTGATCCTGCTCGACTCGATCACCCGCCTGGCGCGCGCCTACAACACCGTCATCCCGCCCTCGGGCAAGGTGCTGTCCGGCGGTCTCGACAGCAACGCCCTGCAGAAGCCGAAGCGCTTCTTCGGCGCCGCCCGCAACATCGAGGAAGGCGGCTCGCTGACGATCATCGCCACCGCGCTCATCGACACCGGCTCGCGCATGGACGACGTGATCTTCGAGGAGTTCAAGGGCACCGGCAACATGGAGATCAACCTCGATCGGAAGCTCGCCGACAAGCGCGTGTTCCCGGCGATTGACATCCTGAAGAGCGGCACCCGCAAGGAAGAACTGCTGATCCCGAAGGAAGACCTGCAGCGCGTCTACGTGCTGCGCCGCGTCCTGAACCCGCTGTCGCCGGTGGAGGCCATGGAGCTGCTGCTCGACAAGATGGCCAAGACCAAGGGCAACGCCGAGTTCCTCGGCGCGATGCAGAAGTAGGAGCCCAACGTGGTCACGATCAAGGTCCGTCAGAACGGATCGCTGCTGGTCGAGGGCGAGGACGTGAAGCTCGTCGACTGGAACGGCCAGGAGTACATCCTCAACAAGCGGCCGTTCGCGTTGTGCCGCTGCGGCCAGTCGAAGCGGAAGCCGTTCTGCGACAGCTCGCACAAGCTGTGCGACTTCCAGGCGGACGAGGCCGCGCCTGGCCCCAACGCAGCGCCACCCGCCGAAGGATAGACAGAGATATCTGTTGATCTCGTGATGTGGTGATGTCGCGATCTGATCTGCAGATCTCGAGAACGTCAAATCGATCTGCAGATCTCCAGATCTGCAGATCACCAGCTCACGAGCTCACCAGCTCACGAGATTCTGAGTGCTTCCGTCGGATCGAGATCCGCGGCCCGCCAGGCTGGAAGAAGAGCAGCCAGCAGCGCGGTGAGGCCGAGGACCAGCACCATCGCCGCCATCTGCAGCACGTCGAGCGAGACGAGGCCGAACAGCGCCGACGTCATCACCCGGCCAATCGCGATGGCGAACCCCGTTCCTGCCGCCAGGCCAATTCCCGTAATCACCAGCGCGTGCCTGATGTTCAGGCTGACGACCTGCCAGCGCGTCGCGCCGAGCGCCATGCGCACGCCGAACTCCTGGGTGCGGCGGGCCGCGACGTAGGCGATAAGGCTGTAGACGCCCATCAGCGCCAGCACCAGCGCAATGCCTCCCATGATCGCCAGCGCGCGGGCCAGGTAGTTGATCCCGCCCACCTTGTCGGCAACCACCTTCTCCATCGAGCGCAGCTCGAGAATCGGCTGATCCGGATCGGCGGCGGTGACGGCGCGCCTCAATTCACCGGCGACGACAAGGGGATCGCCCGTCGTGCGCACGACGAAGGACACGCTCAATCCAACGTCCTGCGCGAAGGGCACATAGAAGGTGGGACTGCGCTGGTTCACGAACCAGTCGTGCACGATGTCGCCCGACACGCCAACGACTTCGAGCCACGGCGCGTCATCGGCGATCCGGAACCGCCGGCCAATCGCCGATGCCCCAGGCCAATAGCGATCGGCGAAGCTGCGGCTGACCACCGACACCGCGCGCGTGCCTTCTCGGTCGGCGTCGGTGAGGCCGCGCCCATCGATCACCGGGATGCGCATCGCTTCGAAGTAAGCCGGCGTCGCGCGCTGGAAGTCTGCCCGGCGGACCTCCGCCGGCGTGAGCTCGACGCCTTCGGGATGAATGGGCCGGCTCGATCTGGCCCCTCCGTACGGCAGGAAGCTGACCGCGCCCAGCGACTCCACAGCCGGCATCCCGCGGAGCCGGTCGAGCACGCGAGCCACGAACTGGCGGCGGCGCTCCTGATCGACGTAGGGGCCTTCCGCCAGCGTGAGGCTGGCTGTCATCACCTGCCGCTTGTCGAAGCCCATCGCGCCGTTGACGGCGCTGTCCACGGCGCCGAGGATCAGCGTGGCCGCCACGACCAGGGCCAGCGTCAGCGCGACCTGCCCGGCAGCCAGCGCGGTGCCCAGCCAGCGACGACCCCGGCTGAGCGTCATGGTCCGGCCCCCCTGGCGCAGTGTGCCGGAGACTGCGGCGCCCGAAGCCTGCAGCGCCGGCGGCGCGACCCCCGCGGGCACCGGCTCGGGGCGTCCCCGACGATCCCGGCGAAGCAGTGATCCCCGATGCCGTGGCGGCGCGGAGTTCCCGGGGCGGACCCACCGAAGCCGAGCGCTTGGCGCGCCGGCGCGCGCAATATTCGGGAAGTGGCCGAGACGACCGCCGAACCGGCTGAGAGTTACGAGGATCCGATGCTTGATATGATAAGGAAGCTCTTCCTGCTTCTCAACGCGAGAGAACGCCAGCGGTTCTACGCCGTCATGATGCTGGCACTCGTCAGCGGCATGCTCGAGATGGTAAGCGTCGCAGCGATCCTGCCCTTCCTCGCGGTGCTGTCCGATCCCACCCGGGTCGAGACCCACGCCCTACTGCACCGGATCTACGACGGGCTCGGCTTCACCACGACCATCGACTTCCTGGTCTTCCTCAGCCTCTGCGTGCTCGGGCTCGTCATTCTCAGCCTCTGCGTCCGGCTGGTCACGATCTATGCCATCGCCCGCTTCGCCAACATGCGGGCCTACAGCCTCTCGGGCCGGCTGATGGAGAACTACCTGCGCCAGCCCTACCCCTGGTTTTTGGGCCGCAACGGCGCACACCTCTCCAAGGTGATCCTCGTCGAGGTGCAGCGGGTGGTGAACGAGGCGATCATGCCGGTGATGCTGACCCTCTCGCAATTCGCCCTGGTGCTGTCGCTTTTCGGCCTGCTCCTGGTGGTAGAGCCGACGATCGCGCTCTTCGCGGTGGTGCTCTTCGGCGGCAGCTACGTACTGGTCTTCATCCTCGCCCGCCGGGCGTTGGCGCAAATCGGCAGCGTCATCCTCGCCTCGAACGGCGAGCGTTTCAAGGCGGTGCATGAAGCGATGTCCTCGATCAAGGACGTGAAGATCCTCGGGGTCGAGCGGACCTTCCTCGAGCGGTTCCGCAAACCCACCGGCGAGATGGCGATAGTCTCTTCGCGTGCTGCGGTCATCGGTGAGGCGCCGCGCTCGATCCTGCAGGCGCTGGCGCTCGCCGGCATGCTGGTGCTGATCCTGCACCTGCTCGTCAACCGCTCGGGCTCGCTCAACGACATCGTGCCGACCATGGGAATCTTCGCCTTCGCCGGCCTCCGGCTCTTTCCGGCGCTGCAGATGATCTACCGCCAGATCGGGACGCTGAAGGTGACCCAACCCGCGGTCGACGAGCTCTTCGCCGACATGATGGAGACCGAGGCCCAGGCGATGACCTGGCCGAAGGACCGCGCCCCCCTCCCCCTCGACCACCAGCTCGAGCTCGACGGCATCAGCTACGCCTATCCGGAAGCCAGCCGTACCGCACTCCACGGCCTCGACCTCACCGTCCCCGCCCGCAGCTCCATCGGCATCGTCGGCGGCACCGGGGCCGGCAAGACCACGCTCGTCGACATCATGCTCTGCCTGCTCTGGCCCGACGAGGGCTCGATCCGGGTCGACGGGGTGCCGGTCACCCGGGAGAATCTCCGGGCCTGGCAGAAGAACATCGGCTACGTGCCGCAGCAGATCTCGCTCGTCGACGACACGGTCGCCGCCAACATTGCCTTCGGCATCCCGACCGAGCGGATCGACATGGCCGCCGTGGAACGCGCCGCGCGCATTGCCGAGTTGCACGACTTCGTCATGAACGAACTGCCGGACGGCTACGAGACCCGGGTCGGCGACCACGGGGTGCGGCTCTCCGGCGGCCAGCGCCAGCGGGTCGGCATCGCCCGCGCCCTTTACCACGATCCGGACGTCTTGATCCTCGACGAGGCGACGAGCGCGCTCGACAACCTCACCGAGAAGGCGGTGATGGACGCGGTGCATAACCTCGGCCAGGCGAAGACCATCATCATGATCGCCCACCGGCTGAGCACCGTTCAGAGCTGCGACACCATCATAATGATCGAGCACGGTCATATCATCGCCGAGGGGCCCTATGCGGACCTCCTCGGCAAGAACGCCAAATTCCGCGCGATGGCCGGCGCCGCGTCCTTCTGAGGCGCAGGAGAGGGGCGATGAAAGACCTGTCGATGGGCCCGGGAGGGAGTCTGACGTTAGGAAGCTGGCCCGGCGTCGAGTCCGACCACAATCGTTTTCTACCCATCCTGCTTGACGCGCTGGAGACAGAAGGTGTCCGGGTCAGAAGCTTTCCCGACAGCTGGGATATCAATCTCACCGGACTAGACGCGCTCCTCGTCCACTGGCCGGACAAGATATTCTGGGAAGCCCGCAGCTCGGTCGAAGCTGCAAACCTGATGGCGCACCTCGTTGCGAAGCTCGCCACCCGGCCGCGGGGGACCAAGCTTATCTGGATGGTACACGACCTCCTGCCGCACGACGGACGGTGGTTCAAGCGCCTCACCTGGCCGCCCTACGCCGCCGTAATGGCGCGACTCGCCGATGCTTCGCTCACTCTTTCCGAGGGCACCCGCGCGACAGTCGCCGCGGCTTATCCGGCGCTCGGCCGCAAACCAATGGAGCACCTATGGCACCCTGCCTATCCGGGCGAGGCGCTCACCCCCGCGGCCCGAGCGACAGCTCGCGCAGGTTTCGGCTGGATAGGAGACGAACGGGTCTACGGCTACTGCGGCCAGATACGGCCCTACAAGGGCGTCGAGGATCTGATCACTGCCTTCATGGGACTCGCCGACCAGAATGCCCGTCTCCTGATTGCGGGACGCCCGCAGAACGCCTCCCTCGTAGAAGCTCTGCGAGGCCTCAGCCGCAGCGACCCGCGCATCCATCTTGCGCTCGAAGACCTGACCCCCGAAGCGTTCCGAAGTAGCCTCGGCACCTGCGACCTCGTGGTCGCACCCTTTCGATACTATCTGCACTCGGGCTCGATTGTGCATGCGCTGAGCGCCGGTCGGCCCGTGCTTACGCCCGCAACTCCCTACGCGACCAGCCTCGTAGCCGAGCTTGGGGCACCGAATTGGCTGCAGACCTATACCGGGCCCCTGACGCCCGAGATTCTCGCTGCGTCAACAGCCCCCACGACGGCGCTCGACCTCGCACCGCTCGCCCCATCAGTGGCTGCCCGCCGCTTTCGCCGCTTCCTGGAAACGCTCGCCGGAGCCGGAGCGGAACCTGCCTCCGTAGAAGAAGCGGAGTAAAGCTCGATCCGGCCTCCGTTTCCTCTGCTCCCCGTGTATCAACCCATATTGAATGTATTGAGCCATCTATTCCGGCTGGCCCTTGATCGCGATGTAATTGCTGGCGCCGCGAAAATATTCAAGACTGTCATCGTAACGGGAAATTGACAGTGTGGCACCTCCAGGTAGTACCCTATAGAGGTCATATCCGTACCCTTTAAACAATGCCCAAAAATCCCGGAAGAAAGTCCTGGAGTTCAGATTCGCCGAGCCGAATTCGAAAAACACTACTCCAATACGTTTTTCAGACAGGCGCTTAGATGCGCCTTCAAAAACTGCCAACTCGTGACCTTCGACATCAACTTTTATTACATCGATGAAGTCAAATCCAAGTTCATCCGCATACCCATCGATCGTCACGGTAGAAACGGGTGTCTGAGAATAAGAGTGCTTTGAGACGCTCGTATCCTCACGTTTATGAATAGACGCCAAACCCGAACCTGCATCCGGTAAGTGCAAAATCGCCGTGCCTGTCTTGTCCGATACGGCTTTCTTTATGATCGTATGTTTCGTTAGCGATCTGACGTTGCGCTCAAGAGGTTCAAAGCAGTAGGGGGCGCACTCGAAGAGATGGTAGTCGGCCTGCGGCAAATGCTTGGCGAGGTCAGTGGCCCATCTCCCATCATTGGCGCCGATGTCGAATACGACCATACCTTGTCTGAGATCGACCTTTTCTACGAGGGCCCGTATTTGGTGGACTTGGTCCCAGCCGGAGCCGCCACCCTTTCCGAGTATTGCATTTAGAACGGCCGCCGCGGATTCAGTCGGAACGCGAAATACAGCGTATTGCATAAGAGGACCAAAAACAAATATTATAAAACGAGCGAGTGTTCTCAACTACTTAACTCCATTAAGTTACTGGATCGCTTTTTGCAGGTGCGTTTTGACGTTCCGATTGCGGTCTCCCAGAACAGGAGCCGGCGCATATTGCAGGCTATTATGTTGTCGATGCCGATTTTGGTGCGCGCCCTGGCGGTGCAGATGGTGCAGATGAACAGCCCTCATGCGGTGCTTCTGATCGGCGAAGACATGCTTGACGCCGGACCGGTCCCGCGAGCGGGCGGCGTTGACCATCCGGCGCGGCGGGGCATCGGCTTGCCGGATGGCTTCCGGAAAAAGGGTCAGATGCCTCGACATAGCTGCGAAACTTCCGAAAACTGCGATTGTCCCAGACGTCGTGGACAGCACGCTGGCCTCGACCTGGTTGCGCAGCATCAGCGGACCAGCCTGTGCCGATCTCGAGCGCTTCGAAATCCGGCCGCGCGATGCCATGCCGCTTCAGCGCCTCGACGAACATCCGGGGCCGGTCGAAGTACTTGTAAGGGACTGTGTTGTCGCGCTGCAGGTCGCGGGTGAGGTTGCCGAGTTTCCGGTGGGCGTAGCGGGTCGCCGCCGTCGACGAGAGGCCGCGAAGTGCAATCGTGGCAAGATGGTCGCAAATGGTTTCACGCCTTGGCGCGTTTGCCCTCATGGGAGATCAGGCGGTCCATGTTGAAGGTGAGGTTGGCGAGCGTCAGTTTGGCCTGGGCCAAGGCGATGCCGTTGGATGCGGCCGGTTAGCATCTGTGCCGCCAGCGCCTTCTCGTTCTCCGTAATTGATAGGCGCTGTCGGCCCAGATCTCGCTTGAGGCGTTGCACGTCGCGCTGGAATCCACCCCCGGGTTCACGTGAACACTCATCATGAATAGATCTACCGTGCTCTCGTCCACGCTCCCGCATTCTGTCACCATCAGGGATAACTGATGCCAGAGTTTGGTAGGATGGTCAAAGCGCCGGGACGCATGGACCCGCGGCTCCCCTTCCAAGCACAAGAAGGCCGGCGGCGTCATTTGACGCCGCCGGCCCCTTCCTTTGCTTCAGACCCTTTGATGGCCGGATTCTACGAGGTGATCTGGTTCTTCGGGTCGTACCAGGTCTTCCATGCGGTGGCGGCGGGGCCGATCTTCGGGTAGGCCCCGCCTACGATCACGTCATAGAAACGCTGGTGGGCGCCAACCGGTGTGCCGCCTGAATAGGCCCAGTGCGTCACCTGTCCCCGTTACCGGCCGCAGGTCGTAGAAGGACGACGCCAGGCGGGGGCGGTGTAGTAGGCGAGGGACGCCGTGTGGTCGGTGTTGCGTCATCGGGATGTTGAGGCCGCTCGACCCCATGCGACGTATTGCCGGCGTAGTTGCACTGCACGTTCCATTGCAGGTTGACCCCGCCCTGCACCGAGACTGCCGTGATGTGCTGATCGCCCGGCATGTCGATGCACCGCAGCACCGTGTTGTTCAGCGCGGTCATGTTCGAGACCGCCGCTCGCCGGTGATCGTGATGCCGTGGTCGGAGTTGTTGCAGATGATGTTGTCCTGGTAGAGCCATCCGGATGCCAGGGACTGCGAGCCGAAGATGCCCTGGTGCGGGTGGTTGAGCGTAGGTTGCCGCCCGCCATCATGTAGACGTTGCCGATCAGCGCGTAGTTCGACATGTTGACGGTCGGGCTGTAGGTCTGGAAGAAGTCGCCGTGGTCGTAGGGGTCGCTCGACCGTCCTTTCTCCGAGGACGGATAGTTCAGCCGCGACCCCCAGTTGCGCAGGTACTGGTTTCCAGAGCCCCAGCCAACATACATCTGGTCGCCGCCGGCATTGACAAACACATTGTCGGAGACTTCCCCGTTGATGCTGCCGTTGTGATAGATCGCCTTCTCGCAGACGCCCTCGATGAGGTTCATGTGGATGCGGATGCTCTTGGGCTGCCGCGTTGGCGGGTTGTCGAGCTGACGTTCAAGCGGATGTTGTAGTGCGAGCCCAGCGGACCCCACGACACGCTGGGGGTCGGGATGATCGGGCCGGCGTAGATGCGGGAATACTCGATCCCGCAGTATGCCGACGAGAGAAAGCCGACATTGTAGTCGCTCCACGATCCGCGCAGCGTCGCGTCGGCATCGACGAGCTGGAAATGATGTTCCTGCAGCCGTAGAGGTTGATCCAGCCGAACTTCGCGCCGAGGTTCTGGTTCTGCGAGCGCAGGATGGTCTTTCCCGGCAGTACCTTGCCCTGCAGATCCAGGTTGCCATAGTTGCCGTTCGGCAGATCGATGATCCACTCGGAGGTATTGCCAGAGGCGATGCGGGCGTCGAGAGCGGCATTGAGGGCCGTCAGGTTGGCGGCCGAGAGGGTCTGGTCCGCAGCCCGGAAGCTGCCGGAACTGCCGCCGCCGGTGCTCGGAGCGGGGGCGACGCTGATGAAGTTTGCCGGGATCTCCAGGGCCTCGGTAACCGTCCCGCTCTCGAGCTCGCGCCAGTACAGGAACAGATACTGGGTGACGCCGTCGGCGCCGCCGCCGCCGCTGTCCCAGGTCGCATCCGCCGACCCGTCGTAGGCCTCGAGCCCCGCCGTGGCCTGGACCTTGGTGAGCCAGGTCTTGTCCGGAGTGCTGGTGAGGCTCCGGATGAGCAGGAGCTCGTGGGTCTTCGGGATCACGATTCCCGCCTTCAGCACCAGACGGGCCCGCTGGATGTACGCCTTGAGGCTATCGCTGTAGACGACCCCGCCCTGCGCCGCGGGGACGCCCTTGAACTCGACCAGCGCGGGACGGATGTACCCCGGCGCGGCCGGCGCCGTCGCCTCGACGGTGAGGAAGAAGCGCGCCTCGGCCGAGCCGCCGGAGTTCGTGGCGGTGACCACCACCTCGCCGGAGAGCGGCGCCGCGGTGGAGACGGTCAGCACGCCGGTGGCGTCGATCGCCACGCCGGCGCCGGTGGCGGCGAAGCTCAGGCCCTGGCCGGCGAAGACCTGCGCGGTGGCGATGGTCTCCGAGCCCTCCTCCTGGTCGAAGATCTCGTCGAGGAGTTCGCCCACCACGGTCGGGGCGACATGGGTGGCGGTGAGCGACGCGGTCTCCACCGCGTGCCGGCCGACGCTATTGCTGCCGGTGACCCGGCAGCGCAGGGCGCAGCGGTCGTCGGCATGCTGCGGCACGTAGGCCGCCGCGGTGGCGCCGGGGATCTCGGCGCCGTCCCGCAGCCACTGCAGCGCCAGGACCGGCAGCGGCAGGCCGCTCCAGAGGCCGGCCTCCACCTTGAGCTCGCTGCCGATCTGCGCCGTCCCCTTGAGCGCCGGGGCGGTGACCACCGACGGGGCGATCAGCACCGACGGGGCGGCGACGGTGACGAGGAAGCTCGCCTCCGCCGCGCCGCCGGAGTTCGAGGCGGTGACGGTGACGAGTTCGCCGGCCCGCACCACGTCGGTCGGCAGGCTCAGGACGCCGGTCGCCGGGTTGATCGTCGCCCCGGCGCCGGCGACGGCGAAGCGCAGGCCCTCGCCGGCGAAGACCGCGGCGGCGGCGACGCTGACCGCCGCGGCGCCCTTCTCGACGCTGACGTCGGCGAGGACGTCGACCACCGTCGGCGCCGCCCGGGTCACCCGGATGGGCTCCGGCTCGGCGGTGAGCGCGCCCGAGGCGTTCTCGGCGGTCACCCGGCAGGTGATCTCCCGGCCGTCGTCGGCCGCCCCGGGAACGTAGCGGGCGCCGGTCTCCCCGGCGATTTCCGCATCGTCGCGCAGCCACTGCAGCGCGATCGCCGGCGCCGGCGACCCGCCCCAGCTGCCGGGCACGACCTCCAGGGCCTCGCCGACGAGGCCGCTGCCCTTGAGCTCCGGCGCGGTCAGGAGCACCGGCGCGGACTCCGACGGCTCGGCCGCGAGCTTCAGCCTGAACGACTGCTCCGTGGTCCCATCAGCCGACCGGGCGGTGACCAGAACCGTGAGGCCGGCGCTCAGCGCCTTGGCGGTGACGCCGAGCTCGCCGGTCTCGGGATCGAGGATTACCCCCTCGCCGTCCAAGCGGAACTTCAGAGCCGCGCCCTGGAAGAAAGATGATACGTTCAAAGACCGAACTCCTGACTTGGACCAAAGATAGAGTCCGGATCGGCCCCAGCCTACTGTCGCACGGAGCCTCCGGAGCATTCTCGCAATTCTGTGGCTAAAAAAATGGTAAACCGCCGGCCGATCGGTGCGGGGGCGCCAGACCGGCGTTTTACGGCACCGCCGGTTAAGAAACCCGGACGCCCCCGCACGCCACGAGCGACCCCCGGGCAACGCCCGCCGCCGACAAGGCCGAAATTCCTCGGGCCCGACGGCGCGCGGCTCGGCCACGCGCCCGAGCCCGGCGAGACGGGCGCCGGGGCCGACCCTTTACCGCGAGGCCCTCGCCGCACCGACTCCGGCCACCGCGGCGGCGCCCGGCGCCCGATCCGCAAGGACCTCCTCGTAGAGCGCCACGACGCGGGGGATCTTCCGCTCCCAGAGCCCCTCGGCCGCGACCCGCGCACGGGCGCCGCGGCCGAGCTTTTCGCGGAGCGCCGGATCGTCGTGCAACCGCCGGACCGCGGCGGCGACATCGTCGGCCAGCGCCTCCGGCGTCGAGAGCCCCAGCCGGATCCCCGAGGCATCGTCGACGATGAAGTTCGGCCCGCCATAGGCGACCGTCACGACGGGCAGCCCGGCGCGCATCGCCTCGTAGAGCACCCCGCCGGCCGGCTCCCGGAAGCTCGGGAAGACGAAAACGTCCGCCTCCTCGTAAAGCTCGGAGACCCGCTCCCGCGGCACCCGGCCCTCGAACCGGACCCGGTCGGCCACGCCGAGCGCCTCCGCCTCGCGGCGACAGGCCGCCAGGTCCTCGCCGTCGCCCGCCGAGACGAGCCGGATCCCCGGCCGGTCACCGAGCCGCGCCAGCGCCCGGACGACGTCGCGGAGGCCCTTGGTCCGCACCGCCCGGCCGACATGCAGCAGCGTGAGCTCGTTCGAGGGGAGGGCCGGTGGACGCGGTGGCGCGAGGTCGTCGATCCCGAGCTCGAGGATGTTCTCGTAGCGCCGCAGGCCTATGGGCGCGAGCGCCTCGCCGATATAGGGCGCCACACCGAGCACCAGCGCCGCCTCGGCGTAGCTGCGCCGCAGCCAGGGATCCCGGCGCAGGCGGAACTCGTCCAGCCGGCGCAGCTTCGTGAACCACGGGGCCCGGCCGGTTTCCGCCACGAAGCCCGGCGGCGTCGCCAGCGAGCCGCCGAGCGGACCCATCACGTAAGGCAGGCCGGTCCCGGTGAGCGGGCTCGGATAGCGCGCCGCCTGGGGCAATAGCTGGTGTCCGATATCGAAGTGCCGTCCCGCCGCCCGGGCCTCGCTGAGGAAGCGCCGCACATGCGCGTAGTAGAGCGGGTAGGCCGGCTTCAGCATGGCGTTGAGCCGCTCGGCCTTCAAAAGCCATGCCGGCTCCGGCCAGGTCACCACCTCGGCATCCGGCAGCTGCGCGGCGAGCGCCCGCCGGCCGGCGCGCTGGAAGGCGAGCACCGTCAGATCGACGGCGCGGGACAGCCCCTCGGCCCATTTGGACGCCGAGAACGCCTCGCCGACATCGGTCCCGTCGATGTTCGGCGCCAGCAGCAGGACCCGCATCAGGAACGCCGGGCGGTCGCCATGTGGAGATTGCCGCCTTCGCCCGCGCGATGGATAGAGCCGCGCCCATCCTCGTCCCCGCCCAGCAGCCGGTCGAAATAGTCGATGGTGCGCTTCAGCCCCTCCTCGAGCGGCACCGTCGGCGCCCAGTCGAGCACCGCCTTCGCCTGGGCGATGTCGGGCTGGCGCTGCCTCGGGTCGTCCTCCGGCAGCGGCCGGTGCACGATCTCCGACCGCGAGCCGGTCAGCTCCAGCACCTTCTCGGCCAGCTCGCGGATGGTGAACTCCCCGGGATTGCCGAGGTTGATCGGCCCGGTCACCTCGTCCGGGCTCGCCATCAGCCTCAGGAAGCCCTCGACCAGGTCGTCGACGTAGCAGAAGGACCGGGTCTGGCTGCCGTCGCCGTAGAGGGTGATCGGCTCGCCCTTCAGCGCCTGGACGATGAAGTTCGACACCACCCGCCCGTCGTTCGGGTGCATCCGGGGCCCGTAGGTGTTGAAGATCCGCGCCACCTTGATCCGGAGCTTGTGCTGGCGGTGGTAGTCGAAGAACAGCGTCTCGGCGCAGCGCTTGCCCTCGTCGTAGCAGGAGCGCGGGCCGATCGGGTTGACGTTGCCCCAGTAGTCCTCGGTCTGCGGATGGACCGCCGGGTCGCCGTAGACCTCGGAGGTCGAGGCCTGGAGGATCTTCGCCCGCACCCGCTTGGCGAGGCCCAGCATGTTGATCGCGCCGTGCACGCTGGTCTTCGTCGTCTGCACCGGGTCGAACTGGTAGTGGATCGGGCACGCCGGGCAGGCGAGGTTGTAGATCTCGTCGACCTCGACGTAGAGCGGGAAGGTCACGTCGTGGCGCATCAGCTCGAAGCGCGGGTGCGTCGAGCAGGTGCGCGACGTTGGCCCGGCGGCCGGTGAAGAAGTTGTCGACGCAGAGCACCTCGTGGCCCTCCGCCAGCAGCCGCTCGCAGAGGTGGGTGCCGAGAAACCCCGCCCCGCCGGTGACCAGCACCCGCTTCGCCACCATCGCACTCATCTCCGGGAACTCCGTCCGCTGCCTTCCGCTCCGCTGCCTAGCAGCCTTGGAGCCGCTCGTCATCGGCCATCTTCGAGAAACGGGGTTAACATCGCGCCCGTTCCGCGCGCGGAACATTTCACCGGCCTGCCCGGGCCGCCCGCACCCGGACGAAGGCCAGGAACGCCGCCTCGGGGCTGCGGATCTCCGGGCGGCCGCTCGACTGCCAGAGCCGGCGCCACTCCGCCTCCAGCCAGTAGGGGTCGACCCCCGGCGCCAGCGCCCGCGCCCGCTCGAAGACCTCGGGGTCGAGCCGGGGCCCCTCCCCCGGGGCCGCCGCCAGCCGCGACCGCGAGCGCACCAGCACCAGGTCGCCCTCGACGAGGTCGAGGGTGTAGTCCGGCAGCCCGTCCTCCTCGACCATGTCGCGGATCATCTTGCGGAACACCCGCCTGGGGCTGGTCGAGCCCGACTTCTTCAGGAGCGTCTCGAGCCCGATCCGCCACTCCGCCTGCCGGCCGCAGTGCTTCCGCGCGATCTCGTAGACCCGCCGCTCCAGGGGCTTGCGCAGGCTGAAGTAGTCCTTGTGCAGCGTCAGCACCGACTCCGACACCACCGAGCGGTACATCCAGTCCGACAGCGTCACCGTCACCAGGACCATCCTGCCGTTCCTCGTCTTGCGCAGGATCTCCCAGGCGTCGATCAGCCCGAAGCCGCGGGTCGACTCGATGCCGCCGGTGGCGATGTTGGTGACGATCCGCGTCCCCGAGAGCCGCTCCAGCGCCTCCCGGAGCCGCCGGTAGCTGTCGCCGGAGGTCTCGCGCCGGGTGGCGACCAGGAGGTCGTGCGCCTTCAGGTGCAGCACCGGGCTGGTCGGCTTGCCGGCCTTCAGCGCCGCCATCAGCTGGCTCACGCAGTAGATCAGCACGTCCTTGTCGTGGATGGTGGCCAGCCCCTTCACCGAGGGCGTCACCTCGATCGCCGCGGCCCCGTGCTCGTAGCGCAGGATGCGCCGGTCGGGCCGGGTCGCCAGGCTGAACATCGGATGCTCCATCGACGCCATGTCGTCCTTGGGCCAGCTCCAAGGCATGTCGCAGATGAAGAAGTCGCTCATCGCCGCCGCCACGGGAAGCCCCGCCGCCGGCCGCCGCTCGCTCTGCCTCATGAAACGGTGGTCCGTTTTCTATCGTGGTTTCAGTGACACCGAGGCTAGGGACCCGAGGGCCCGCCCGCAATCGGCTTTTCGGGGTTCCGGAGTCGCCGGCCTCGTGGTTTCGGAGTCGCCCTATCGTGGTTCCGGAATCGCCTCCGGCCTCCCGAGGCCCAATTCCGCCAGCGTCTCCAGCATCTTGGCCAACCGCCCCGGAGCCGTAACACAGATCTAACACTAGACTAACACGTCGGAAAAATGCGTCCCTGCCCGTGCCTCCAGCAAAAAGCCCGCGGAAACCCGTGGATTTGCCTGGAAAACCGCCAACGTGCCGGTTTCGCTTCCACATGCTGCGAATCGTGTTACATTGCCGAAAACGCGGCATATGAGGCCCGAGCAGATGTCCCAGACCCCCGACGCGGCGCCGCCGCCCTACCTCAGCATCTCGCCCGACGCGGCGCTGGCCGAGCTCGACCCGGCGACCGGCACCCGCGACCTCGCCGAGATCGCGCGCGCCTGCGCCCGCGGCCGCGCCGACCTGGTGGCGCGCGGCCACCAGGCGGACGGCGGCAAGCGGCTCAGGCTCTTCTCCACCTGGGAGATCACCCGCTACCTGATCCCGGTGGCCCCGGCCCACTTCCGCCGGGTGCTGCGCGCCAACCCCGAGCTGCCGCAGGGCCGCGCCGAGACCGAAGGCGGGGCGCGCTGGTTCACCCTCGACGAGGTGCTGCGGCTCCGGGCGCACTTCGCCGCCGAGGGCAGCCGCGCCAAGGAGTACCGCCCCTACCGCCCCGCGGGGCTGCCGGCGAAAATCTGCGCCGTCGCCAACTTCAAGGGCGGCGTCGGCAAGACCTCGACCGCCGCGCACCTCGCGATGTCCGCGGCCCTCGACGGCTACCGGGTGCTGGTCATCGACCTCGACAGCCAGGGCTCGATGACCTCGCGTCTTCGGCGGCCGGGTCGAGGACGAATGGGGCACGGTCTTCCCGCTCATCGCCCGCGACTACGCCATCGGCCTGCGCGAGGAGAACCGCCGCCGGGTCGAGCGCGGCGACCCGCCGCAGCCGCTCGAGGAGATGCTCGACACCGCGCTCGGGAAGACCGCCGCCGACGTCGTCCAGAAGACCCACTGGCCGAACATCGACCTCATCGGCGCCCAGCTCAACCTCTACTGGGCCGAGTTCCAGATCCCGGTCTGGCGCATGGCCTTGCGCGGCTGGAAGCTCTGGGACGCGCTCGGCAACGCGCTGGAGCGCGACCGGGTGCTCGAGGGCTACGACCTCGTCATCCTCGATACCCCCCCGGCGCTCGGATACCTCACCATCAACGGCCTGGCCGCCGCCGACATCCTGCTGGTGCCGCTCGGCGCCAGCTTCCTCGAGTTCGAACTCGACCGGGCGCTTCTTCGACATGCTGCACTCGACCTTCGCCTCGATCGAGGACGGCGAGAACATGGCGGCCCGCGCCCTCGGCCGGCCGGAGATCCGCTTCGAGTGGGACGCGGTGCGCGCCGTCATCACCCGCTACGACGCCGGCCAGCAGGCCGAGCTCGCCAGCCTGATGCAGGCCTACCTCGGCCGCACCCTGTCGCCCTGGCGGCAGGACTATACCGCGCTGGTCGGCCAGGCCGGCGAGCAGGCGGCCGGCATCTACGAGGCCGACTACCGCGACTTCAACCGCGACACCTACGCCCGCGGCCGCCGTACCTTCGACGAGACCTATGCCGCCTTCAAGCGGCTGCTCGTCGCCAGCTGGCGCCGCGACGAGATCGCGCTCCGCGAGAAGGAGATCGCCTGATGGCCCGCCGCAGACTCGCCCCCATGGCGCTGCCCGTTCCCGAGGGCCCTGCCCCCGACGGCCGTCCCGACGTTCCGCGCGCGGAACATCTCGCGCCGATCGCCCGGGTCGCCGCCGAGGCCGCCGGCACCGCCGCGCTCATGGAGCTCTCCGAGACGCTGGCGCGGGCGCGCGAGACCGGCCGCATGGTGCTCGACCTCGCGCTCGACGCCATCGCCCCCGACCACCTCGCCCGCGACCGCATCCCCGCCGAGGACGCCGAGATGGCCACCTTGCGCGAGTCGATCCGCGCCCACGGCCAGCGCACCCCGATCGAGGTCACCCCCCTGGCGGTTTCCAGCACCGGGGACGCCCTGCCCTACGGCCTGATCTCCGGCTGGCGGCGGCTCGCCGCCCTGAAGGCGCTCCACGCCGAGACCGGAGAGGCGCGCTTCGCCACCGTCCAGGCGCTGGTCCGCCGCCCGGAGACCGCCGCCGACGCCTACGTGACCATGGTCGAGGAGAACGAGATTCGCCTCGGCCTCAGCCAGTACGAGCGCGCCCGGGTGGCGGCGCTCGCCACCGAGCGCGGCGTCTTCGAGAGCGAGAAGGCGGCGCTGCTCGCGCTCTTCGCCACCGCCAGCCGGCCGAAGCGCTCGCGGATCCGCGCCTTCCTCGAGATCTACCACGCGCTCGAGGGCACGCTCCGCTTCCCCGCCGCGCTCCCCGAGCGCCTCGGCCTCGCGCTGGTCGAGCGCCTGCGCGCCGGTGACGGCCCGCGCATCGCCGTGGCCCTCGCCACCGCCGCGCCGGAGACCGCCGAGGCCGAGCAGGCGCTCCTCGCCCGCCTGGCGCAGCCACCGCGGTCGGCCGCGACGCCGGCGTCGGCCGCCCCCGCGCCCCGCCGGATCGCCCCCGGCGTGACGCTGGCCAGCCGCCTCAGCGGCCGCCGCCTGACCCTGACCCTGACCGGCATCGACCCCGCGCACGCCGCCCGCGTCGAGGCGGCGATCGAGGCGGCGATCGCCGCCGTGCCGGAGCCGGTTTCCGCAGCGGAATAACCGCGGGAATCCCGGAATCATACCTACCGATTCCATACCGATTCCATACCGGTTCCAGATCGCGCAATCGGCTGATCTTTTCAGGGGAAACCCCCAGATTGTTCCGCGTGCGGAACAATTCGCGGATTCTGGCGGAGAGAGAGGGATTCGAACCCTCGAGACGGTTTCCCGCCTACACACTTTCCAGGCGTGCGCCTTCGACCGCTCGGCCACCTCTCCGGTGGCGGACAGAAACCACGCCGGCGCGGGCAGTTCAACCCTCGTCGCTCAGGTCCGGATGCAGCTTCAGGGAGGCGAGATAGGCCGGATCCGTCGCCTGGATCCAGTAGCGCCGCCGCGGCCGCCCGAGCGCCAGGAGCGCCGGCACGGTCAGGAAGCGCCAGTCCGGCCTGGTGGCCAGCACCGTCTCCACCGCCGCCAGCATCGCCCCGCGGTCGCGGTAAGCCTCCGCCTCGAAGCTCGCCAGCGTGTCGTGCAGCAGCACGATCACCCCGGGATGCAGGCCGTCGAGGATGCGCCCGGCGATGGCGGCGCCGTCGTTCTCCGCCCAGTCGGCGCCGACCAGGCTCCAGGTCACCACCTCATAGCCGAGCCGGCGCGCCGCCAGGTGGCTGGCCAGGCTCTGGTCGCCGTAGGGCGGCCGCATCAGCCGGAGCCGCGGTCCGCCGATCGCCGCCGCGGCGCGGCGGAGCTGCCCGGCGACCGCGGCCGCCGGCAGCGTGGGCAGGGCAGGGTGGTCCCAGCTGTGGTTGCCGATCGCATGCCCCTCGGCGAGGAGCCGGTCCACCAGCGCCGGATGCTTCGCCGCCCGCTTGCCGACCAGGAAGAACGTGCCCTTGGCCCCGTGCCGCGCCAGGAGATCGAGGAGCGCCGGGGTGCTCTCCGGATCCGGTCCGTCGTCGAAGGTCAGCGCCGCGACCCGCTCTCCGGTCCGCACCCCCACCACGGTACCGAGAAGACGGGTCCTCACCCGGTCGACGAGCCCGCTCACCGCCGGCTCCGCAGCCGGGCATCGGGCCAAGCTATTGATCGCAATCGAGCACCTCCGAACGCCGCCGACGCCCCCACGCGAGCAAATCCCTTCGGAGGCGCCTTCGCAAGGGTATCGGGGATCGATGCGCGTGCGATGTCAGCGGTGCACGTCGCCGGGCGGGCCGTAGGGCGGCACCCGGTAGCGCAGCATGCCGGCGAGCTGCCCGGTGAGGCGGCCGGCGCCGGCCCGCAGCCAGGCGGCGTTGACCATGGTCTCGGGGAGGGGCCGGAGCCCGCTGCGCAGGTTGTGGTGCAGCAGGCGCCGCCAGGTCCTGAAATAGGTCTGCCAGCCGCCGGCAAAGGCGATGCCTTGGTCGCGGTAACGGCTGACCAGCTTCATCTCGTAGCGACCCCAGTTGTAGTTCTGCCGGAAGATCGGCTTCAGGTCGTTGCGGGCACGCACGTGCATCACCGCGTCGGGCACGAACTTGATCTCGTGGCCGGCGAGCTGCGCCCGGAGGCTGAACTCCGCATCCTCGAGGTAGGCGAAGTCCGGGTCGAAGCCGCCGATCTCCTCGACGACCCGGCGCTGCATCCCCATGGTGCCGCCGCCGGCATGGACGAGGTCGGGCAGGAAGGGCAGGTGCTCGAGCCCGGCGTGCTGCAGCTCGCCGCGGGTCCGGCGGATCCAGCCGCTGTTCAGCCGGTCGAAGTCGATGCGGCAGGCGACGATGGCGTGGTCGGCGAGCGCCTTGCCCATGGCGGCGAGCCAGCCCTCGCCCGGCACGTCGTCGGCATCGCAGAAGGCCAGCGCCGGCGCGCGGGCGGCGGCGATGCCGGTGTTGAGCGCGAAGGGCTTGCCCGGACGCCCGGAGGCGTCGACGACCCGCATGCGGCACTCCGGGTGCGCCGCGGCCACGGCGCGGAACAGCGCCGCCGAGCCGTCGGTCGAGCCGTTGTCGGCGAGGACGATCTCCCAAGGCCGGTCCCAGCGCTGCGCCACCAGGCCCTCGAGGGTCTCGCCCAGGGTCGCGGCGCCGTTCCGACAGGCAATGATCACGCTGAGCGTGGGCATGACGGTTTCGCTCATCGTACTCTCGATCACAGCCGCGACCGCATCCGGGTGGCGGCATCCTGCCGCATCTGGGTAAACCTGTCACATTGCCACGGATTTAACCATCGATGCCGATGTGGATGGGTGCGGTCGCGCCAGGCTACCCAAGCCCGCGGCCATGAAGTAGAGGAATGCGTTCCCGGCGGCGCGAGAACGGTAGAGGTGCGATGTGAGAGTATCGGTGTTTGGCCTCGGGTACGTCGGGATCGTGTCGGCGGCCTGCCTCGCCCGCGACGGTCACAAGGTGGTCGGCGTCGACCCACAAGCCCAGAAGGTCGAGCGGATAAACGCCGGGAACGCGCCGATCATCGAGTCCTATGTGGAAGAGCTGGTCGGCGACGCTGTGAAGGGCGGGCGGGCTGCGCGCCACCACCTCGGCCGCGGAGGCGGTGGCGGCCTCCGATATGAGCCTCGTCTGCGTCGGCACGCCGTCGCGGCGCAACGGCTCGCTCGATACCACCGCGGTGGAGCGGGTCTGCGAGGAGATCGGCGCGGCGCATCGCGCGCCAAGGGCGCGCCGCACCTCGTGGTGATCCGCTCGACGATCCTGCCGGGCACCATGCGCGGACTGGTCATCCCGACGCTGGAGCGGCGCCGCCGGCATGGCGGCCGGCGCGGTGCTGCGGCGTGGCGAACAACCCGGAGTTCCTGCGCGAGGTCACGCGCGGTCTACGACTACGACAACCCGCCGAAAACCGTGGTCGGGCGCCGACGACCCGCAGGTGGCGGCGGCGGTGCTGGCGCTCTACGAGGCGCTGCCGGGGCCGAAGATCGCCGCCCGCCTAGAGGTGGCCGAGATGGTGAAATACGCCGACAATACCTGGCACGCGGTCAAGGTCGCCTTCGGCAACGAGATCGGCAACATCGCCAAGGCAGCTCGGGCGTCGACAGCTAGGAGGTCATGGACATCTTCTGCGAGGACCTGAAGCTCAACATCTCGCCCTACTACCTCCGGCCCGGCTTCGCCTTCGGCGGCTCGTGCCTGCCCAAGGACGTCCGCGCCCTGACCTATAAGGGTCGCGACCTCGATCTCGACCTACCGCTCCTGAACGCGCTCCTGCCGACCAATAGCCGCTCAGATCGACCGGGCGCTCGACATGGTGGCGGCGACGCGGCCTGCGCCGGATCGCCTTTCTCGGCATCAGCTTCAAGGCGGGGACCGACGATCTGCGCGAGAGCCCGCAGGTCGCGCTCGTCGAGAGGCTGATCGGCAAGGGGTACAACCTCGGGATCTACGACCGCAACGTGCATCTCGCGCGGCTTGTCGGTGCCAACCGCGCCTTCATCGAAGAGACGATCCCGCATATTGGCGAGTTGCTCTCCGACGACCTTGCCGCCACCGTCGCTCACGGCGAGCTCATCGTGATCGGCAACCCGGCCCCGGAGTTCAAGGGGCTCGCGGCGCTGATGCGCCCGGACCAGCAGGTTCTCGACCTCGTGCGGATCCCGGGCCTCGAGGCGGCGCTCGGGGAGCGCTACCACGGGATCAACTGGTAAGGGCTACAGGATCGGGATGGTGAAGTCGCGCTTCCGGGCCTCGGGCACCAGGAGGGCGTTGTTCCGGCCGACCGCGCCGGGACGCAGCACCTTCTCTTCGACGTGATAGGCGGCATAGCCGAGGGGGCCGAGCAGGCTGTCGAAGGCGGTACTCGGCGACTGCTCGATGATGAGCACCGGCAGATGGGCGGTTATCGTAGCGAGGCCGCCCCTGAGAACCCGCTCCTCGGCCCCCTGGACATCGAGCTTCATCAGCGATGGTCGCAGCTCGTAGGAGTTGAGCGTCCGCACCGCGATCTCCTCTTCCTGCAGGCTGAGCTTCGCCGGATCGAAGAAGTAGATGCGGTCTCCATTCAGCCAGTCCTCCGCCTCCGCGCGAAGCGTCGAGGCAAGCCCGTCGAAGACGTAGCCGCCGTAGACCGGCGTGTAGAGGGTGAACCTGCCGGGCTCGTCGCTTAGGCCGCCATGGACCAGCGTAACGCCGGGCAGATCCGCTGCGTAACGCTCGAGTCGTCCGAAGGTGGTGGCGCAGGGCTCGAAGGCGACGACCGGGACCTCGGGATGGAAGAGCCGCATCGACATGATCGACTGCCCCCGGTTGGCGCCGATGTCGAGGAACACCGTGTCCTCGGGGGGCGCGAAGAATTCCAGTGCGCCGAAATCCTGGTCGAAGGGCTTCCGGAGCCGGGACCGGTACAGGAACTGCGCCGAATACTTCAGGTTCACGCTCGCGGGGAAGTAAGTCTGCGCGGTGCGAAGGAGTTTCTTTACCTTTGGATGGACTGACATGTATCGGGTTTCGCTTCAGGAATCTCGATTGCTCTGTGCGGCAGGCCCTTCGCTCAAAAGCTCTAGCACGTCCGGCGCGGCGGCGCATGCGGGATCTGGGAGCGGGGTAAAGGCCGGTCGCCTTGCCCCTGGACTTGACCAGGACGGGTGCCGGGCCGCACATGCGGGAGCCGCTGCTACTGCGCTGCGGCGCAGGGAAGGCCAGCCAGAGGAGAAGCCCGATAGCCCGGGACCATGCATCCGAAGCGGACACCGTCCCGCCGGCGCCGGAACGGGGCGGCGGGTCCTCATCGTCGTGGAGAACCTGCCGGTGCCCTTCGACCGGCGGGTCTGGCTCGAGGCGACGACCCTGGCCGCGGCGGGCTACACCGTCTCGGTGATCTGCCCCAAGGGCAAGGGGTTCGAGGCCGAGTACGAGGTGCTCGAGGGCGTGCACGTCTACCGCCACCCCATGCCGCCGGACGGCAACGGCGCGTTCGGCTACCTGCGCGAATATTCCGCGGCGCTCTGGCACGAGCTGCGCCTCGCCTTCCGGGTGCGCCGCGAGCGGGGCATCGACCTCCTGCAGGGCTGCAACCCGCCGGACCTGATCTTCCTCGTCGCCTGGGCGCTCCGGCCCTTCGGCGTGCGCTACGTCTTCGACCACCACGACGTCTGCCCGGAGCTCTACGAGACCAAGTTCGGCAGCCGCGGCGTCTTCTGGCGGCTGATGCGTGCTGTTCGAGTGGCTGACCTTCCGCACCGCCAGCGTCTCGATCGCCACCAACGACAGCTTCGCCGCCATCGCCCGCGGGCGCGGCGGCATGGCGCCCGAGGACGTCTTCGTGGTGCGCTCGGCGCCGCGGACCGAGAACTCCGAAATCGGCCCCCGGACCCGGCGCGGAAGCGGGGCTTCGCCCACCTCGTCGGCTGGGTCGGGGTGATCGGCCAGCAGGAGGGGCTGGATCTCCTGGTCGCCGCCGCCGACCACCTGGTCCGCAGGCTCGGGCGCGACGACGTCCATTTCGCGATCATCGGCTTCGGCCCGCACCTGCCGGCGATCAAGGCCGACGTCGCCGCGCGCGGACTCGATGCCTGGTTCACCTTCACCGGCCCGCAGTACGGCGACGACCTGCTCGCCCTGGCTCAACACCGCCGACATCTGCGTCAAGCCCGGACCCGAAGACCGCAATGAACGACATCTCCACTATGAACAAGGTCGTGGAATACATGACGCTGAAGAAGCCGGTGGTTCAGTTCGATCTGAAGGAAGGTCGCGCCTCGGCCGGCGATGCGGCGCTCTATGCCCGTGAGAACGACCCGGTCGACTTCGCCGAGAAGATAGCCCAGCTCCTCGACGACCCGGCGCGACGGGCCGAAATGGGCGAGATCGGCCGGGCGCGGGTCGAAGGCGGGCTCTCCTGGGCGCATTCGGCGCCGCAGCTCCTCGCGGCCTATGACCGCGCCTTCGCCAAGCGGGCCGGGGAGTGAGCGCGGACGGCATGGCCGTGGCGAGCGGCAGGACGGGGCAGGGGAGGGCGTGGCGGCGGCCGCCCCGGTGCTGTCGATCCTGGTGGTCAGCTACAACACCCGGGAGATGACGCTCGCCTGCCTGCGCTCGGTCGACGCCGAGACCCGCACGCCTTACGAGCTCATCGTCCTCGACAACGCCTCCGCCGACGGCTCGGCCGAGGCGATCGCGGCGGAATTCCCCGGCCTCCGGCTGATCGCCAGCCCGGAGAACCTCGGCTTCGCCGAAGGCAACAACGTCGCGGCCCACGAGGCGCGGGGCGAGTACCTCCTGCTTCTGAACCCCGACACCCTGGTGCTGCGGGGGGCGCTCGACAGGCTCCTCGACTTCGCCCGGGCGAAGCCGCAGGCCGGCATCTGGGGCGGGCGCACGCTCTTTGCCGACGGCAGCCTCAATCCCTTCTCCTGCTGGCGGCGGCTCAGCCTCTGGGCGCTCGCCATGCGCGCCACCGGGCTCGGCAGCCTGTTCCGCGAAAGCCCGATCTTCAATGCCGAGGCCTACGGCGGCTGGCCGCGCGACCGGGTCCGCGAGGTCGACATCGTCTCCGGCTGCCTGTTCCTGATCCGGCGCGCCGACTGGGAGCGGCTCGGCGGCTTCGACCCGACCTTCGTGATGTACGGCGACGAGGCCGACCTCTGCCGCCGGGCCCAGGCGATCGGCCTCCGGCCGATGGTCACGCCCGAGGCCGAGATCGTGCACTATGCCGGGGCCTCCGAGACGGTGCGGGCGGAGAAGCAGATCCGGCTCTACCGGGCGCTGATGACGCTGATCCGCCGGCATTTCCCGCCCTGGCAGCAGCCGCTGGCGCGCGGCCTGCTGCTCGCGGTGCCGCTCAGCCGAACCGGCCCTGGCCGTGCTGGGGCCGCTCGGCGTCGGCAGCCCGGGACCGGGCGGCCTGGGGCGAGCTCTGGGCGCCGCCGGGCGGAGTGGCGGGACGGCTATCCCGACCGCTCCCGGGGCTGAGCCGGCCCGGCCGCAGCCAGATGCTGCCCGGGCCGGAGCGCGGCGAGCGGCGGGAACTGCCGGCCGAAGGCGGCCTCGACGAGGTCGCCATGCACCTGCCGCGCGTAGTAGGCCGGGAAGACCACCTCGAAGTAGCCCGACACGATCCAGCCGATCAGCGCGTTCTGCTCCGAGAAGGACCAGCGCCGCATCACCGGCGGATAGTCCCAGGGCAGGAAGATGTCGTGGAGGTGCACCAGGACCCCGGGCTGCAGCACCGGGAAGATCCGGTTGAGCTGGATGTCGACGTCCATCCCGGGCAGCAGGATGTGGCTGGAATCGATGAACAGGATGTCGTCCGGCCCGAGCCCGGCGCAGAGCTCGGCGTCAGTCTCCTCCAGGAGACGCGGGATCCGCGCCACGCCGAGGCCTTCCACCGGGATGCGCGGTGCCGGGTCGATGCAGGTGAAGGCGCAGTCGATGCCGCCGTCCCGGAGCGCCCGGGCCAGGAAGCGCGTGGAATTGCCCGAGCCGATCTCGATGATCCGCTTCGGGCGGATTTGGCGCACCAGGGTATAGGCGGCCGCGCCGTCGAAGGCGGGAAACATCGACTGGCCCCAGGTCGGATCCCGCTCGTCGGCCCGGAAGTTCCGGTAGTCGGGCAGGTGCGTGGCCATCGCGGCGACGTGGTCGTGGAAGAGCCCGTCCCGGGCGCGGAACAGGGTCTCGATCGCGGCATAGGGTGTGGCCGGTGGCTCGAGGTCGCGGGCGTAGCCGTAGGGGATGAAAAAGCCGCCCGAGGTCGAGCCGGCCGCCACCTTCAGGCGGTTCCAGCGCATGCCCAGCCGGGTGCGGCCCTCGCGCATCAGCGAGTCGAGCCTCGTTCCCCGCCTCATGGGGCGCGACGGATCCGGGCGGGAGGGCGCGTCGGTCTCATTCCGGGATGAAGCGGGGCAGGCGGTCGAGGGCCTCGGCGAGGAAACGCTGCAGCCGGGCGTCGGCCTCGGCGACGCCGTTCGCGTCGGGGCCGACCTCGGTGATCACCCGCACCAGCCCGCCGTCGGAGCGGCCCATCGTCATGCCGTCGGCGACGGTGTAGAACTTGGCGGCGAAATCGCCGGTCAGCCGGCGGCCGCGGCCCTCGAACCAGTAGTAGACCAGCTGCTTCTCCATGCCCTTCTGGATCAGCGCCCGGTTCAGCTTGAAGGTGCCGAAGCCGGTGCCGGGCAGGTCGATCTCCACCGGGTCGATCGAGAAGACCTCCCAGCCGGCGCCGGGCAGGCAGACCGCCGGCGAGTGGATGGCGTCGCCCTGGGTCTGCTTCCGGTAGTAGGTCAGGAAGAAGTCCACCCCCTCCGCCTCGCCGGGGCTGCGGTAGAAGGCAGCGAGATAGTCGTCGGCGCCGAGCGTGGCCTCGACCTGCGGGTCGAGCGCGGCGCTGGCGCCGGCCCAGTCGCCGATCTGCCGCGGGAAGAGGCTGAAGGGGTCGCGCTCCGGCGTCGCCACGGCGCGCGCCGGGGCCAGCATCCAGGCCGCCGAGATCGCCGCAGTAAGGCAGGCGGCGGCGATCAGCGCCCGCGACGCCTCGGTGGTCCGCACCCGGGCCATCTCATGCCCGAGGCCGGAGAAGTCGAGCTCCAAGGCCTCGCCGAGCGGCCGGGGGTCGCCGGAGAGCCACTGCATGACCTTGGCCATGCCGAACAGGATGGCGATGCAGCCGAGGAAGATCACCCAACCCTCGAAGGCGTGCAGGAAGCCCTCGGCCTGGGCGATGCCGTAGCGGTCGACCAGGATGCCGATGATGCCGATCCGGAGCGAGTTCATCAGCACCGCCAGCGGGATCGCCGAGAGGAGCAGCACCATCTTGTGCCAGACCGGCCCGCGGTAGAGCACGGCGAAGACGTAGGTGAAGCTCATGATCGGGAAGAGGTAGCGCAGGCCTGAGCAGGCCTCGGCCACCTGCAGCTTGTAGATTCCGAGGTCGATGATGTTGCCGTCGAGGAACACCGGCACCGAGGCGAGCTGCACCAGCGCCACGCCGATCTCCGAGGAGACGAGCTGCAGCGTGGTGTTGACCTTCCAGTAGAGGAACTGCGGCAGCGGCAGCATGAAGACGAGGTGCAGCACCGAGGGCCAGAAGACGATGCCGCGCGCCCAGCCGAAGCCCGTCAGGATCAGCCCGGCCACCCAGACGATCAGCGCGTAGAAGACAATGTCGGTGATCTGCACCAGGTTGCCGAGGAGCGCGATGGCCAGCGCCAGCGCGATGACCGCGATCCCGGGCCAGCGGTCGGTGACCGGCCGCTGGTTGGGCGGCACGTCCTTCAGCTCGCGCAGGAACATGTAGAAGGACAGGCAGGGGATCACCGGCCCGTGGCTGAACTCCGGTCGCGACCAGGCGGTGGCAAGCCCGGTCAGGCCGTACCAGAACAGCGGCAGCGTCGAGACGATAGCCAGCGTCAGCCAGAACAGGCCGGGCAAATTCAGGCCGCGCGCCCGCAGCGACCCGTCCAGGATTTGCGTCGTCACCGGTCCCAGATCCCTCTCTGACCGCTCCCCGTGGCCGGTGGCGGCCCCTCACCCCGCAGGAAGCAATACACCTCCGGAGGGTCGGAATAAAGTCACGCTCGTGCGCCCTGGTTATCCCGGGCCGGTTAACCGGTCGGCAACGGGGTCCACGACGGGCCTTTGCGCCGCGGCGGCGACCGCATAAGACGAGCCCGGCTCGACAGGCGGGCAGGGCAGGGGACGGAACGAAAGGAACGGGCGGTCGATGGTCGCGGTGACGGATTTCAGGACGGTGGCCGAGCTCGCCCGGCTGATCAGCCACAACCTCTGGCGACTGCCCGGCGATTTCTCTGCCGTGGCGGCGATCCCGGAGAGCGGCCGGCTGCCGGCGGCGCTGATCGGGCTGCAGACCGGCCGGCCGGTCCTCGACCTCGGCGATCTCCTCGCCCCCGCGGCGGCGGCCCCGGACGGGGCGCTGCTCCTCGTCGACGACGTCTGCCTGACCGGGGCGAGCATGGCGGCGGCACGCGAGCGGCTCGCCGGGCGGCACCCGGGCCTAGTGGTGCATCGGCTCGCGGCCTTCTGCCAGCCGGGGGCGGAGGCGGCGGTGGATCTCGCCTTCGCCGCGGCACCGGCGGACCCGGTCTTCGAATGGAGCCTCTTCCGCTCGCCGGTGGTGGAGCGGGCGATGTTCGACCTCGACGGCATCCTCTGCGGCGACTGCCCGGCCGAGGACGACGACGACGGGCCACGCTACCGTCGCTTCCTTGAGACCGCGACGCCGCAGGCGGTGCCGCGCGGCCAGGTGCACGCGATCGTCACCGCCCGGCTTGAGGCCTACCGGCCGGAGACCGAGGCCTGGCTCGTCCGGCATGGCATCGCCTACGGCCGCCTGATCATGCTCGAGCTCGCCTCCGACGCCGAGCGGCGGCGCACCCGGCCGCAGGGTCGCTTCAAGGCGGCGGCCTATGCCGCCGACCCGGGCGCCCGGCTCTTCGTCGAGAGCGAGAGCTGGCAGGCCCGCGAGATCGCCCGTGGCGCGCCCGGCAAGGCGGTCTTCGACTACCAGGGCCGGGTGATGCTCGACGCCGAGGCGCTGCAGTCCCGCAGCCTGCCGCGCCGGCTCCGCCGCCGCGTCGCCGGCCTCCGCCGCCGGCTGCGGCTGCCCTGATCGCCGCGGCCGGAGCCTCGCTCAGAAGCCGGTCACGAAGCTCCGGCCGATCTGGAAGAAGAAGCGGTTGCTGGTGGCGTCGTCCGGATCCTCGTAGCTCTGGGTCAGGGTGTAGCCGACCGAGGCGGCGACGACGTCGGTGAACTCGCGGGTGTACTGGGCGGTGAAGTCCAGCCGGCTGCGGTCCGGGTCCTCGGTGTCGTCGTCGGCGCTGGCGCTGTTCGCGGCGTTGAAGTCGAAGAGCAGCGTCGAGACCTGGTTCACCGCCAGGCTGTAGCCGAGGCCAATGCCGGTGACCCGGCGGTCGTCGCCTTCCGAGCCGAGGCCGTAGTTCTGGTAGGCCCGGGCGGTGAGCTGGCCGCGCGGCAGCTCGTAGGCCAACTGGAAGTCGCCGGAGAAGCGCGAGGTGGGGGCGGCGGTGGTGTAGCGGGTGCTGAGGTTGAAATCGAGGTAGTCGGTCTCGTAGTTGGCCAGGAAGCGCAGCGCGATGCCCGGGGTGGTGTCGGTCGAGCGGTCGCCGGTTTCGTCCGTCGTCCGCTCCTCGCGGTTGGCATAGCCGCCGCCCACCGTCATCGAGAAGTCGTCGCTCGGGTCGTAGACAATGCCGATGTCGAACTCGGTGTTGTTGATCTCGGTGTTCGCGTCGTCGTCGGCGTTCTGGTACTCGTAGCCCGCGGCCACGATGCTCGAGAGCACCGGCGTGAAGCGCAGCTGCCAGGTGACGTTGGCCTCGGCGCCGGTGCGCGGGACGAAGTCCTCGGGGCTGTCGCCGGTATAGTCGATGTCGGAAGCCCGGACCCGGAAGCTCAGCGTGCTTGGCGAGTTGGTGCCGATGGTGAAGCCGGTGTCGAGGTCGGCGCGCTGCTGGTAGGTGTTGTCGTTGATCAGCGTGACGTCGTCGGGCAGCACCGGGTTGCCCTGGTCGTCGAAGATCGGCTCGTTGTCGAGGAACAGCCGGTCGATGCGCTGCGAGGCGGCGCTGACGTCGATGTCGAAGGCGGCGTTGGCGAAGTCCTGGCTGTAGGCGAAGCGGGCGAGCGAGGGCGAGGCCACCACCCACTCGAAGTCCTGGTCGGGCTCCTGCAGCGCCCGGATGCCGGTGTTGAGCATGAACCGCAGGCTCTGAGTGTCGGTCTGCTGGATCAGCCCGAGGCCGATCCGGGTGTCGCCGAGATAGGTGGTGCCCGGGGAGTCCGCCTCGAGGTTGTAGTTGGTGTCGGCCTCGATGCTCTGCGAGATCGTGGCCGTCAGGGTAGATTCCGACACCGCCGCCACGTCCTGGGCGGCGGCCTGCTGGGCCGCGGCGCCGCCGGCGAGGGTCAGGGCGACCAGGGAGACACGTCGCATCCGGCGCCGCCTCACTCGAAGAGGTGGCGTTCGGGAACGATGATCACGTCACCTTCGCGCAGCGCGATCATCGAGGTGATCGACCCGCCGCGCTCCACGGCCTTGTAGTTGAAGAGATAGAGCTTCTCCTGGCCGGTGCCCGCGTCGGTGCGGCGCAGCTGGATGCGCTTGTTGGCGGCGAAGCGCGCAGGCCCGCCGGCCAGCGCCAGCGCCTGCAGGAGCGTCGTCCCCTGCTCGATCTGGATCGGCCCGGGGCTGTTGACCTGGCCGAGCACGTAGACAGTGTACTGCCCGGCGGTCTCGTCGACCGAGGAGAGCGCCACGAAGACGTTGGGCCTGACCGCGAAGTTCGAGGCCAGCCGGTCGGCGATGGTCTTCTCCACGGCGTCGACGGTCTGCCCGGACACCCGCACCGTCCCGGCGAGCGGCACCGAGATCTGGCCGTCCGGGGTGACGAGGAGCTCCCGGTTCAGGGTCTCGTCCTCGAGCACCGTGATCTGCAGCTGGTCGCCGGGCTGGATGCGGTAGGAGGCGCTCTGCGCCAGCGCGGCTGGCACGGCCAGAAGCATCATCAGAAAACTCAACGCGATGCGTCTCATTGCTCCACCTGGTCTGGTCAATCGTTCCCCCCGCTTAAATCATGGGCGGGACGGGTGGAAAAGCCAAACCCGCCGTTACCGGGTTCCACAAGCGGAAAAGCCCCGACGACAGTTGTCATTCCGCAACAGATTTCCGTCCCATGTGACAGTTTCGTCAAGTTGCGGGCCGCGATGCCCGGCGCCCCGGGGCGGCTTTTCTCGCCGCGACCCGGCCGGCATTAACCCGGAACTAACCGACCGCGGGCAGATGCGAGGGCAGACAGGCTTCCGCCAGGTGAGACGACGATGGCCCGACCCGACCGCACGCCGTGGCAGGCGGCCACGCGCTTCGATGATGGCGGCGGAATTGCTGCGGTCGCCGGCGACCGCAGTGAGTCCGACGGTGAGCTCGAGCGGCTGGTCTACGTCAGCCGGGCCGCGCCCGGCCTCGATACCACCGGGGTCTACGCCATCATCCGCCACGCCCATGCCGGCAACGCCGTCTCCGGGGTGACCGGCGCGCTCGTCTTCCTCGACGGCTGGTTCGTGCAGCTGCTCGAGGGTCCCGCCGCCGCCCTCGACGCCCGGCTCGCATCGATCCGCCGCGACCCGCGCCACGGCGCCCTCGAACTCCGCCAGCGCGAGCGGGTGCATGCTCGGGTCTTCGCCGGCCAGCCGATGGCGCTGCGCACCCGGGTCTGCCTCGACGCGGGCCTGCTCGAGGCCTTCGGCTACCGTCCCGGCTTCCCGGTGGCCGACTTTCCCGCCGACGCGCTCCTCGAATTCGTCGTCCAGGCCTGCCGCCGGCGCGCGTTCTGAACGGCGCCTGAACCTGGCATTAACGATTTACCATTGGTTAACCACCCCTCTGGCCTGCCAGATCCGTCCCTGATAGGGTCCCGGACCAGTTTTGTTTCGGGATCAGGGGGAACGTATGTTTTACAAGATCAATCCCAAGCTCAGCCAGGTGGCCTTTGATCTCGGCCCCGAAGGATTTCTCGCGGGCGACCGGCTCTGGATCGATGTGAAGGGAGACTTCCGGGCAGCAACGACGACCGGGCCGGCCGCCGAGGACATATGGCAGAACGCGATGTTCCAATTTCTGGTCGGCTCGGAGGTAACGAAGGAATTCGACGACCCGAACTCGTTTCCGGTCACGGCCAAGGCCAGGAGCACCATCCTTCTCGTAAACAATCTACGACGATCCCCTGAGCGACAACAGCGACCCCGACCACGACTACGGCGTCCGGGTGAAGCTCGCGGCCTTCACCGGCGGGAACGACTCCTTCCGCTTCACGGGCCGCACCGCGCTGCCGGAGGTCCAGGGCTCGATCTACAGCGCCGGCGCCGGCGACGACGTCGTGGTCATGCCGGACACCCCGGTGCAGGGGTTCGACACCGGCAAGGTCTTCTACGGCGGCGCCGGCGACGACCGGATCGTCGCGGGCGCTCTCGACCTCAAGATCAAGTTCGGCAGCGGGGTCGACACCTTCGTGCTGAAGGGCGCCAGCATCGACTGGGCGAACAAGGAAAACCGCGACAACGACGGGACGCTGGTGGTCACGACCGCGACCAACCGGCACCAGGTCGTCGATGCCGAGATCCTGAAGAGCGGCAACAAGCAGGACGTCCTGGCGAAATGGTACTTCGACCTGGCCCGGGGCGACGACGGCGACCTCGCCATCAAGTTCTTCGAGAACGGCAAGCTGATCGCCTCGGGCGCGGGCTTCTACGACGAGGCGCTGCCCGCCCCGAAGGGCGTCTACGAGGCGACCTTCCTCAAGGGCGGCTGGATGGGGTCGCGGATCGAGCTCTCCGACGTCTCCGGCTTCGGCGACGTCCTGGTCCACAAGGGCGCGTCCGCCGCCGCCACCGAGGCCGACTTCGTGGTCGCCTCGGGCTTCCTCAACCAGGTCTTCGCCCATATCGAGGACGCCTACGACCTGGCCGGCCGGGCGGTGCCGTGGAGGAAGGGCGTGCTCGACCCGCTGGTGCCGGTGACCGCGGCGGTCCGCGGCGACGTCGACCAGCCCGTTCTGAAGGTGAAGAACCTGGTCACCAACGACGCGGGCAACAACACCGTGGCGCCGAAGTTCACCCTGCAGACCGGCGGCGACACTCTCGACGACAAGTCGGTCGAGATCTTCTTCAAGGTCGGCGGCAAGGCCACGCTGAACGTCGACTGGTCCTTCGCCGAAGGCACGCGGCTCTATAGCGGCAACGACTTCGTCGACGGCGTCCTCCGGCAGGGCCGTGACGCCAGCGGCGACATGATCTACTCGGTGATGCTGGAGGAGGGGTCCCGGTCGGTGGACGTGCCGATCCGGATCATCCGCGACACCGCCAACGAGCAGAACGAGAAGATCAGCTTCTCCATCGTCGACGTCGACCTCTGGCGGCACGCCGGGTCGGATGAGAAGCTCTATCGCCTCTCCGGCGGACCGGGGAACGACCGCGAGAGCGACTTCGACGGCCCGGCCGGCGCCGAGCAGGCGCTGATCCACGACAGCTACTTCACGGTGACGATCAACGACCACCTCGTCTGAGGCGCCCTTGGCGCCGATGCAGGGCGCCGGCCCCAACCGGTTCGAGGCGCTGCTCGCCGCCGGCCCGCCGGCGGCCGCCCGCTTCGCGGCGGCCTCGGCCCGGGCGCGCGCCGCGGTGCCGGCGGCGACCCCGCACGAGGCGGCGCTCCGCGACGTGGCCGCCGGCGTCGCCGCGCCGCTCCTCGCAGGCTACGCCGCCTGGCTGCTCCTCGACGCCGAGCGCCGCGGCATCCGGCGGGTCTACTTCCTGGCCCGCGACGGCCAGGTGCTCCTGGATCTCGCCCGGCGGCTGGCGCCGCGCCTCGGGCTCGGGATCGAGTGCCGCTACCTCTACGCCAGCCGTCAGGCCTGGCTCAGGAACGTCGCCGACCTGCAGGCCACCGATGCCGGGCACTGGCTCTGGTGGGGCGTCTGGCAGGGCTTCGTGCCCGGCGAGAGCACGCTTCAGAACCTCAAGCGCCGGCTCGGGGTCGGCGGGGACGACCTCGACGCCGGCCTCGCCGCCCTGGGCTTCCCGCCGGAGACCCACGACCGGCCGCTCCGGGCGGCGGACGCCGAGCGGCTCGAGGCCTTCTTCCGGACCGACGGCTTCGCCGCGGCGCTTGGCCGCTCCCGCGACGACAACCGCCGCCTTCTGCGCGACTACCTGGCGCAGGAGGGCCTCTTCGACGGCACCCCCGCCGCGATGGTCGACATCGGCTGGGCCGGCAACCTGCACGCGGCGCTGGCCGAGGCGCAGGCCGCCGAAGGCGTGGCCCCGGCGCACGGCTACTACTTCGGCTACAACCAGAAGCGGCTCGCCGCCTGGCGCGAGGCCTGCTCGCGCTTCCAGTACGACTTCGCGGACGGCCCCGACCCGGCGCTGAAGCCCGGCTTCAAGCAGGAGCTCGTCGAGATCTACATCGAGATCTTCTGCGCCGCCGACCACGGCACCCTGACCGGCTTCCGCGCGGAGGGCGGCCGGGTGGTGCCGGAGATCGCCCCGGGCGGCGAAGCGCGGATGCAGGCCTGGGGCCTGCCGGTGGTCCGCCGCACCTTGGCCGCGGTCGCCGACGGGCTCGACGTCGACGGCCTCGACCTCGCGGCGACCCTGGCGCTCCGCGCGCCGATCCGCGACCTGCTCGAGGCCTTCTGGATGCGCCCGACCCCGGCCGAGGCCCGGGCCTGGGGCGCCTTCCCGGTCGAGATCGGCGAGGGCCACGGCAGCCGCGCGGTCCCGCTGGCCGAGCCCTACCGCCCGGCCGACCTCGCGCCGCTCGTGACCGGCCGGGCGCGCCTGCGCAAGCACCTCTACTTCTGGACCGAAGGCGCGCTGGCGATGACCCCGCGGCCGCTCGCCGCCACCTTGCGGGCGCTCCGGGCGGCGCGGGGGCGCCGGGCCGGGCAGGACGGCTGATCTTCGGGGCAACGGGGGTGGCTCCCGGCGTTTTGCGGGTGGCGCCGGCAACCCGGGTTGTGCATGGTATGCGAATTAGGGAAATCGCCGGAGTTTTGCGCCAGTGAAGGCGGGTGTCGTGTGTTCCGAGGACTGCGGGAGTATCGTCCATGGCTGAGCGGGAGCGACGGATCGCCGGCCTCGGCGCCCTCTGGGCGCTGATCCGGGAGGATCTGCGCCACAACGGCGGCATCTCCTACCCCGGCTTCCAGGCGGTGGCGCTCTACCGCTTCGGGGTCTGGAAGGACGGCATCGGCCCGAAGGCGCTGCGCGTGCCCTTCACGCTCCTCTACCGGCTCGCCTACATCTTCGTGCGCAACGTCTACGGCATCGAGCTGCCGCACACCGCCCGGATCGGCCGGCGCTTCGCGGTCGGCCACCAGCACGGCATCACCGTGCATGGCAACTCGACGATCGGCGACGACTGCATGATCCGCCAGGGGGTTACCCTCGGCCAGGACCGGGCGACCCCGGGGGTGCTGGTCCGGAACGTGCCGGCGCCGCGGCTCGGCAACCGGGTCGAGATCGGCGCCGGCGCCATGCTCGTCGGCGGCATCACCATCGGCGACGGGGTGCGGGTCGGGCCGAACGCGGTGGTGATGACCAACGTGCCGGCCGGGGCGATCGTCACCGCGCCCCTGTCGCGCATCATGGTCCCGCCGAAGCGCCGGCCGAAGCCGGATCCGGCGGCGGAGACCGTGGACCCGCCCGAGACTGCGCCCGAGCCCGAGATCGAGCCCGCGACGGCCGCCCCCGAGTCCGATGCCGCGGCCGGGGAGATCGCCGCCCGGAGGACGGCATGAACCTGTCCGTCCCTGCGGGGGAGCCCCGCACCGGCGCGGCGGCGCTCGAGGCGCTCGGCCAGGAGCATTTCGCCGCCCGGCGCTACGAGGCGGCGGCGGCGGCGTTCGCCGAGGCGGCGGATCTCGTCGAGCGCCCGGCGCCGGAGCTGGCGCTGAAGCTCGCCCGCGCCGAGCTGGCGGCCGGCCGGCCGGCCGCGGCCGCGGCGCGGCTCACGGGCCTCGTCGACGGCGGGGCGGGCTTCAAGGTCTGGGCGGCGGCGGCCGGCCTTCTCGCGCGCTGCCCGGTGGAGACCTGGCCGGGGGTGCGCCACCGCCTGCGCGCCGGGCTGGTCGGCACCTGGACCACCGACACCTTCGCGCCGCTGCTCCGGCTCGCCGCGGCCCGGCACGGCATCGCGCTCGACATCCGCCAGCCGCCGTTCGGCCAGTATTTCAACGCCACCCTCGACCCGGGCTCCGAGCTCCTCGCCACGGCGCCGGAAGTGCTGGTGCTGGCGCCCGACCACCGGGCGCTCGGCTTCCGCGCCTTCAGCGACACGCCCGCCGAGGACGTGGCGGCCGAACTCGACCGCTGGGGCGGGGTCTGGGCGGCGGTGCGCCGGGTCGCGTCGCCGATCGTGGTGCAGCTCGGTGTCGCCACCCCCGGTGGAGACCCGCTGGGCCACCATGGCGCCGGGGTGCCCGGCGCCCGGCGCAGCATGACCGCGGCGCTGAACGCCGGGCTCGCCGGGCGGGCGGCGGCGGAGGACGTGGGCTTTCTCGACGTCGCCGGGCTGGCGGCGCGGGAAGGCGCGGCGGCCTTCTTCGACCCGCGCGGCTGGTACATGGCGAAGATCCCCTACGGGCCGGCGGCGCTGCCGGTTCTGGCGCGGCACGCCGCGGCGGTGCTGGCGGCCCGGCTCGGGCTGTCGCGCCGGGCGCTGGTGCTCGACCTCGACAACACGCTCTGGGGGGGCGTGATCGGCGACGACGGGGTCGGTGGCATCGTGCTGGGGCAGGGGGCCGAGGGCGAGGCCTTCGTCGACTTCCAGGTGGCGCTGAAGGAGCTGACCGGGCGCGGCATCGTGCTGGCGGTGGCCTCGAAGAACGACCCAGAGGTGGCGCGCCGGCCGTTCCTCGAGCATCCCGAGATGGTGCTGAAGCTCGACGACATCGCCGCCTTCGCCGCCAACTGGGGGCCGAAGTCCGAGAGCATCGCGCTGATCGCCGCCGAGCTCGGCCTCGGGCTTTCCAGCCTCACCTTCCTCGACGACAACCCCTACGAGCGCGCCGAGGTGCGCCGGGCGCTGCCGGAGGTCGACGTGCCGGTGCTGCCGGAGGAGCCGATGGGCTTCCGCACGGCCCTCGAGGCCTACCCCTACCTCGAGCCCGCGGGCTTCACCGACGCCGACCGCGCCCGCGCCGAGCAGTACCGGGCGCGCGCCAAGGCCGAGGCGGTCCGGGTGACCTCGGGAAGCCTCGCGGAGTACCAGGCCAGCCTCAACATGGTGGCGCGGATCGGCCCGGTCGACGCGGTCAACATGGCCCGCGTCGTGCAGCTCATCAACAAGACCAACCAGTTCAACCTGACCACCCGCCGGCGCAACCAGGCCGAGCTCGAGGCCTTCCTCGCCCGGCCGGGGGCGGAGGCCTTCTGGGTGCGGCTCGCCGACAAGTTCGCCGACCACGGGCTGATCGCGGTGGCGCTGGCGGCGCCGGTCGGCGACGCGCTGGAGATCGACACGCTCCTGATGAGCTGCCGGGTGCTCGGCCGCGGCGTCGAGGCGCTGGTGCTGGCCGAGCTCGGGGCGCGCGCCGCGGCCCGGGGGTGCGCCCGGCTCGAGGGCGTCTACATCCCGAGCGAGCGCAACGGCATGGTGGCGGATCTCTACCCGCGGCTCGGGATGGCCGCGGCGGGGCAGGGGGCGGACGGCGCCACCCGCTGGGCAGCCCCGCCCGGGGCGCTGAGCGCGGCCACCAGCATCACCGTCGAGCGCGCCTGACGGCGGGCAGGAACAGGCAAGAGCACAGGCACGAGGCACATGAGCGACATCGACGACCGGCTGACCGAGATCTTCCGCACCACCTTCGCCGACGAGAGCATCGAGCTCGCGCCGGAGATGACCGCCGACGACATCCCGGCCTGGGATTCGATCACCCACATCCAGCTGATCTTCGCCGTCGAGGAGGAGTTCGGCATCAAGCTCTCGATGAAGGACCTCGAGTCCCTCGACGACGTCGGCGCGCTCCGCGCCGCCATCGCCCGCCACCTCGAGCGCGCCGCCGGCTGACGGCCGGCTCGTCCCGGCCTCATCGTCGAAAACCCAGCGCCCTCCCCTCGATCGTATCCCTGGAGAGGCCCGGCCCACCCCGAAGGACGCCGGCATCGCGCCCTTCGGCGTAAATCATTGGCCTCGCCCGTCATTCGGACGGCCGGGGCGTGACGTCCGCCTCCGGCGCCGGCAGACGGGGGAAGGGGCCTCAGTAGCCGGTGCCGACCATCACCACCCAGACGGTGGCGAAGAGCACCTTGAGGTCGGTGCCGAGCGACATCCGCCGGGCATAGCGGGTGTCATAGGCGGCGCGGCCGGCAAAGGTGGTGCCGTTCCGCCGGCTGATCTGCCAGAAGCCGGTGACCCCCGGCCGCAGCCCGTAGTAGGCGACGCCGGGATAGAGCCGCGCCTGGTCGGGCATCATCGGCCGCGGGCCGACGAGGCTCATGTCGCCCTTGAGCACGTTCCAGAGCTGCGGCAGCTCGTCCAGCGAGTTGCGGCGGATCGACCGCCCGATCGGGGTGACCCGCGGGTCGTCCTTCAGCTTCTGGGTGGTCTGCCACTCGGCCCGCGCCGCCGGATCGGCCGCGAGATGGGCCTCGAGCAGCTGGTCGGCGCCGACCCGCATCGAGCGCAGCTTCCAGATCCGGAAGATCCGGCCGTTCAGCCCGATGCGCTCCTGCGAATAGAACGCCGGGCCGCCGTCGCTGCGGATCAGGAGGCCGAGCAAGAGCACGACCGGCAGGATGACCGGCGCCGCGAAGCAGCACGAAGACGCAGTCGAGAATCCGCTTGAAAGAACGTTCGTAGAGTCCGACGGGCTCCGCGGCCGGCGCAAAGCCGACCTCCACCATGCCCGCATCGATCTCCGGATGTGCCATTTATCTACCCACCGACAACACAACAATACTACGCCCGAGGCGCTCGTGACCCGAGGCCGGGAAAGACGGAAGCCTGCATGTCAGGTCCTGTCCTATCCACCGCCCCCCACGTCGCCCCGTTGGCAGTCCTCCCCAAGGAAGTTCCCACGGCCGGGATCGTTGGGTGAGCTACCCCTCTCACCGCCAGAGATAATGCATCATTAACCCCAAATCTCAAACGAATTTTTCCGAATTTTTAGAGACAGGCTTAATGTCGCGGACGCCCGCCCCGGCGCTCCGGGGGGCGTACGCGACGATCACAATCCGGCCACACCCCGGTCACCGTCCGCCCGGAAGATCTGTTCATGCATTCACCAAATCGGGGGATGTGCTTATATAGGCGACGCGCTATGACGCGGTGCCGCATGCCGTGTATGGGTTGTGGGTGGCGTAGACGCAGGGTCCGTCCCGACCCTGCGAGGAGCGGGTAATGGGATGGGTATGACGAGCGCGCTGACGATCTATACCGATCACTTCGGTCTGGCGGAGCGGCCGTTCACGCTCCTGCCCGACCCGGACTTCCTCTACTGGTCGGACAACCACACCCGCGCCTACGCCATGCTCGAGTACGGCATGCTGACCCATGCGCCGATCACGGTGATCACCGGCGAGATCGGCGCCGGCAAGACCACGCTCCTGCGCCACCTGCTGCGCACGCTCCCCGAGGAGTTCACCGTCGGGCTGATCTCCAACGCCCAGGGCAACCGCGGCGAGCTGCTGCACTGGGTGCTGATGGCGCTCGGCATCCCGACCGAGTCGAGCGCCAGCTACGTGCAGCTCTTCGCCCAGTTCCAGGACTTCCTGATCGAGGAGTACGCCTCCGGCCGGCGCACCATGCTGATCTTCGACGAGGCGCAGAACCTCTCGGCGGAGACGCTGGAGGAGCTCCGGATGTTCTCCAACATCAACGCCGACAAGGACGAGCTCATCCAGCTGGTGCTGGTCGGCCAGCCCGAGCTGCAGCAACCTGATCTCCCACCCCCGCCTGGTGCAGTTCGCCCAGCGGGTCGCCGCCGAGTACCACCTGCCGGGCATGTCGCCGGAGCAGGTCCAGGCCTACATCGGCCACCGCCTGGCGGTGGCGGGGGCCAGCCGGGAGATCTTCACCCCGGCGGCCTGCGAATGCGTGCA
This sequence comes from uncultured Acidobacteriota bacterium, assembly GCA_963723005.1. Taxonomy (GTDB): domain Bacteria; phylum Acidobacteriota; class Vicinamibacteria; order Vicinamibacterales; family UBA2999; genus VFZN01. The sequence goes on from CAVRPA010000005.1 coordinate 686,488, forward strand.
TCTCGTCAGCCGCGGCATCCCGCGCCTGGTGAACCAGGTCTGCGACTATGCGCTGGTCTACGCCTTCACCGACGGCCTCGAGCGGGTGGACGCCAGCGTCATCGAGCAGGTGGTCGCCGACCGGCAGATGCGCGGCAGCCTCAAGGCGGCGCCATGATCCCCCGGGACGCGACCGCGACGGATTTCGAAAGGAAGAGAGCTTGGGCAACGTCGATCTGAAGTTCTATCTGTCGATCTTCCTGCGGCGGCTGCCGTATTTCATCGTCATCGCCGCCTTCCTGTCGGCGGTCGGCATCGCCGTGGCCTCGATCCTGCCGCCGCTCTACAGCTCGACCGCCAAGATCCTGGTCGAGGCGCCGCAGATCCCCGGGGACCTGGCGCGCACCACCGTGCCGATCGATCCGGTGCAGCAGATCCAGATCATCGAGCAGCGGCTGATGACCCGGGCCAACATCCTGTCGCTCGCCGACAAGCTCAAGGTCTACGCCGACCAGCCCGGCATCCCGGCCGATGTGATCATCGCCGACATGCGGGCGCGCACCTCCTTCGTGCCGATCACCCCGGGCCGGCGCGACGCCGGCGGCGCGACGATGATCGAGGTCGCCTTCTCCTCGGAGGACGCGCAGCAGGCGGCGGCGGTGACCAACGAGCTGGTCACGCTGATCCTGCAGGAGAACGTCGAGCTCCGCACCGGCCGCGCCGAGGACACGCTCGACTTCTTCAAGGGCGAGGTGCAGCGGCTCTCCGGCGAGATCGACCGGCAGTCGCAGAAGATCATGACCTTCAAGAAGGAGAACGAGAACGCGCTGCCCGACAGCCTGGCCTTCCGCCGCAGCCAGCAGGCGACGCTGCAGGAGCGGCTCCTGCAGTACGAGCGCGAGGCGACCTCGCTGCAGGACGAGCGCGAGCGCACGGTCGAGATCTACAGGCGCACCGGCCGGGTGTCGGTGAACGCGCCGCCGGGCTCCCCGGAAGAGCAGGAGCTGGGCGAGATGCGCAGCCAGCTGGCGCGCGCCAAGGTGATCTATTCGGAGAGCAACCCCAACATCCGGCTGCTCGAGACCCGCATCGCCGGCCTCGAGAAGATGGTCGCCGAGCAGCGCGAGGCGCTCGGTCTCGATACCGAGGGCATGTCGGACTACGAGGCGCAGCTCGCACAGCTCGACGGGCGGCTGAAGTTCATCGCCGAGGACCAGGCGCGCATCCAGGCCGACATCGACAAGCTCGACACCTCGATCCAGGCGACCCCGGGCAACGAGCTGGCGCTGAGCGAGCTGCAGCGCGACTACGACAACACCCAGGGCCAGTACAACGCCGCCGTCGAGCGGCTGGCCACCGCCTCGGTCGGCGAGCGGCTCGAGGTGATGTCCAAGGGCGAGCGCTTCTCGCTGATCGAGCCGGCGGTGGCGCCGGCCTCGCCGGACAAGCCGAACCGGGTGCTGATCGCCGGCGCCGGCGTCGGCGGCGGCCTCGGCGCGGGCTTGGGCTTCATCCTCCTGATGGAGCTTCTGAACCGCAGCATCCGCCGGCCGGCGGAGCTGACCTCGCGCCTCGGCATCCAGCCTTTCGTCACCATCCCCTACATGCGCACCAAGCGCGAGCTCCGGGTCAAGCGCACCCTGATGCTGGTGGCGCTGGCGCTGATCGTCGTGGGGATCCCGATAGCCCTCTTCGTGATCCATACCTATTATCTGCCGCTCGACCTCCTGCTGCGGCGCGCCGCAGCCTCGGTCGGCCTCGGCAACATGTTCTGACGGGGCGGGGGTAGGAGACATTATGATGGAACGTATCCAAGCCGCGATCCAGAAGGCCAAGGAGCAGCGCAGCACCGCCGCGCCGATGCCGCCGCGCCGCCCGGGCGTCCCGGAGGGGCGGTCCTGGCCGGCGCCGAGGCCGGCGGGGCCGATCTGGGCCGAGCTGCAGGGCTTCACCCCCGACCCCGGGGTGATGCGCACCAACCGGATCGTCACCTTCGAGCGCCGCGACCCGGTGCACACCACCTTCGACATGATGCGCACCAAGACCATCCGGATGATGCGCGACAAGGGCTGGACCTCGATCGGCATCACCTCGCCGACCGCCGGCTGCGGCAAGACCACGGTGGGGCTGAACCTCGCCTTCAGCCTGGCGCACCAGCCGGACATGCGCACCGTGCTGATGGATCTCGACCTGCGCCGGCCGGCGGTGGCCAAGCACATCGGCCTCTCCCAGCCGCAGTCGATGGCCAGCGTGCTGCAGGGCACCCGCGAGCTCACCGAGAACTTCGTGCGCTTCGGCGACAACCTGGCCATCGGCACCAGCGCGCGCGGCATCCGCTCGGCCTCGGAGATCCTGCAGCACGCCGACACCGGGCGGGTGCTGGCCGACCTCAAGGCGGCCTTCCAGCCCGACGTCCTGATCTACGACCTGCCGCCGATGCTGGTGAACGACGACGTGATGGCCTTCCTGCCGCACGTCGACTGCGTGCTCCTGGTGGCGGCGGCCGAGCGCTCGCGGCTCGACGAGATCGACAAGTGCGAGCAGGACCTCGCCGACCAGACCAACGTGCTCGGCGTCATCCTGAACAAGTGCCGCTATCCCGGCGAGGACTACGGCTACTACTGAAATTCCGTGATCCGTTCGGCCTGCCTTAGGTTCGGCTCGCGGCGCCCTCTCGGTTCAGCCGACTTCGACCGTCGGCGAAATCGGCGCGCGGCTGCCCTCCCCAGGGCACCCGCGCACCGATACGAGCGTCCGGCCCGGACGGTCCCCCATCGGCTTCCGCGCCACGCGCTCCAGCCGACGACCCGGCGCGACGCAGTGCGTCGCCAGGTGCCGGGTCGGGGACCAGTTGCATCGCGGCGCGGCGCAAGCGAGTGAATTCCATATGAAGCCCGAACGCCAAGCCGAGATGGACGCCGTCGCCGGCCCGCCCGCCACCCGCTACGAGCGCCGGCTCGACGCCGCCGGCGCCGGCGGCGTCGCGCTCGCCGCGGCCTTCGCCGGCGCGGCCCGGGCGGCCCGAGCCGCGGTCCCGGCCGCCAACCCGCGGGAGGCGGCGCTCCGCGACGTGGCGGCCGGCGTCGCCGCGCCGATGCTCGCGGCCTTCGTGCTCTGGATCCTCGAGGACGCCGCCGCCCGCGGCATCGTCCGGGTGCACTTCCTCGCCCGCGACGGCCAGGTGCTCCACGAGATCGCCCGCCGGCTGGCGCCGCGGCGGCCCAATGCCACCGATGGCCCGATCGACGTGCGCTACCTCGCCGCCAGCCGGCAGATCTGGTCCCGCGCGATCAGCGCCTCGGCCGACCACCACTGGCTCTTCTACGGCGACCTGCCCGACACCAGCCTCCGCGACCTGCTGCGCCGGCTGGCGCTGCCGGAGCCGGCGCTGGCGGACGAGCTCGCCGCCCTGGGCTTTCCCGCCGACGCCTGGGACCGGGCGCTCGCCCCCGCCGACCTGGCGCGGCTCCGGCCCTGGCTCGCCAGCCCGGCCTTCGCCGCCGCCGCAGCCCCGGCGCGGGCCGAGAACCGCCGGCGGCTCCTGGCGCACCTCGCCCAGGAGGGGGTGCTCGACCCCGGGCCGGCGGCGATCGCCGACCTCGGCTGGCTGGGCTCGCTGCACGACGCGCTGGCGGACCTCCTCGCCGCCGAGGGCAGGGCGCCGGTCGACTGCTACCTCTTCGGCATCGAGCGGGTGAAGGACCCGACCTGGCTCGACCGGCGCCGCGGCTACTTCTTCGACGTCAACCGCGGCGAGGGCAGGGACCTCTTCGCCCGGCCCGAGGAGCGCCGGGGGTTTCTCGAGGTGTTCTGCGCCGCCGACCACGGCACCGTCACCGGGCTCCGCGACGGTGCCGGCGGCCGCGTCGAGGTCGAGACCGACCCGGCCTGGGCCGGCCCGGTCGCCGCCTGGGGGCTCGGCACGGTGCGCGCCGCGATCGCCGCCTTCGCCGAGGCCCTGGACCCCGGCGCGTTGACCGCCGCCGACCTCCGCGCCGTCCGCCCGGTGATCGGCGCGCTGCTGCACGACTTCTGGCTCCACCCCGAGCCGGCCGAGGCCCGGGCCTGGGGCGCCTTCCCCTTCAACCTCGGCGAAGGCCACGGCAGCTTCATCGCGCCCCTGGCGGAGCCCTACGGCCTCGCCGACCTCGCCCGCAGCCTCAAGGGCGGCAAGGCGCTCCGCAAGCACGAGCACTTCTGGATCGAGGGCGCGCTCGCCGCCACGCCCGCGGGGGTGGGGACGCTGATCCGGACCGCCCGCCGGCTGCGCCGCGCGGCGCGCTCATAATCGTTATTATGATACGAAAGCCGGCCGGATCCCGAAATCATACCTACCGGTTCCATACCGATTCCATACGCGGAAAACGCGGCCGTTTCAGCGGCTTAAGCCCCATCCGGCCGCGAAGGCGCATTTGGCCGCAAAAAAGCCCCCCGGGCGCGCGCCCGGGGGGCTTCCTGCAAAGGATCGTCAGGCCAGGTAGTCGATCTCGATAGCGCCGACCTTGGCGTTGTCGAGGACGCTGATGAAATCGAGGTCGAGCTTGCCGTCGGTGACCTTCACCTGGAAGCTCTCGTCGTGGGCGACGTTCTTGCCGCCGGCTTCCTTGAAGACGTCGTAGTTGTCGAGGACGATCGCATTCTCGGCCTTGACGTCGAAGAGCCGCTGGCCGGCGCCGTTGAGATAGATCTCGGCGAACTTCAGGGTGACGTCGTAGGTGCCGTTGGCGGCCGCCACCGAATACTTGAAGTTGCCATAGCGCTCGGTCTGGTAGAGCGCGTCGTCCGTCGTGCCCGCAATCCCGGCGGTGGTAGCATAGGTGTCGCCGCCGAAGTAGAAGGCATCCGCCACGAAGTCGCCGCTGGCCTTGCCGCCGGCATTGATCGCCACGTTGGTTCCGCCGGCGGGCCGGCGTCGGCGCCGGGCTCGACCCGCTCGACGGCGAGATCTCGATGCCGTTGACCTTGGCGTTGTCCTTCACGCTGACGAAGTCGAGGTCGAGCTTGCCGTCGGTGACCGCGACCTGGAAGGTCCTGTCGACGGCGGCGTTCTTGCCGCCGGCCGCGGCGTAGACGTCGAAGTTGTCGAGGATGAGCTTGTTCTCGGCCTTGACGTCGAACAGCCGCTGGCCGGCGCCGTTGAGGTAGATCTCGGCGAACTTCAGCGTGACGTCGTAGGTGCCGTTGTCGAGCCCGACCGCGTACTTGAAGTTGCCGTAGCGCTCGTCCTGGTAGATCCCGTCGGCGGTGGTGCCGGCGATGCCGGCGCTGGTGCGGTAGGTGTTGCCGCCGGAATAGTAGGCATCCGCCACGGAGCCGCTGCTGGCGCCGCCGCCGGCGTTGATCGCGACCTCGTTGCCGTCGACCGCCCCGCCGTCGGGCGCTGCTGGGCTGGGTCGGCGTGGTCGGCGTCGTCGGGGTGGTCGGGAGCCGAGCCGCCGAGGAGCGACTGCAGCAGGCTGATCGCCCCCTTGCTCGTCGCCGCGCTGCCGGCCACCGGGGTCAGGTCCTGGAGGGTCATCCCCAGGCCGGCGGCGCCGTTCTTGTAGTAGTTATCGACGTAGTAGGCAGCGCCGGATTGGTATTCTGCAGCGCCAGGTTGCTTCCGGAGGGACCGGCAAGGTAATGACGCGTAATATTGTTGTTGACGCTGCTGCCGTCCGGGACCATGATCGTAGTGGCGTTGTGATACCCCTTGACGTTTAGCAGCGTGTTGTTGTTACGGTGATCCCGGAGCTTCCGTCCACTACGCTGATGCCCCGGATCATGCCGGTGGAGACGAGGTTGTTCTCGATCGTCATGTTCTGGTAGGTTCCGTCGTCGCAGAAGATGCCCTGGAGCCAGCCGGTCGGTCTTCGCCAGGAACAGGTTGTCGCTGATCCGGACGTTGGTCGAGTCGCCCTGGAACTGCATGAAGTCGTTGTGAGCCCCGGCGGTGGGATAGAATTGCCCGAAGCTCTTGTTGCCCGAGACGGTGCTGTTGTAGAGGCCGGCCGAACTTGAAGCCGTCCTCGCTGAAGTAGTCGACCGAATTGTTCGTGACGGCCGAGTTGGAGCTGCCGAACACCACGATGCCGGACTGCACGTCGTGGACGTTGTTGTTGTCGAGGGTGATGCCGTTCGAAGTCCCGGACGTAGATGCCCCAGTGGCCGTCGTAGACGCCGTCGACGCTGCCGGTCACCTCGGAATTGACGACCGCGATGTTCTGGCTGCCGTCCTCGATCGAGACGACCCGGCCGCCGGTGCCGCCGTTCGAGCCGCTGTCGAACTTGATGCCGTCGAACTTGATGTTGGTGCCGCCGGAGACGGTGAGTTGGCCGATCGTGGCGTCGAGCGCGCCCTCGGCGCGGACGGTGACCGTGCTGCCGTAGTCGGCCGTGACCTTGATCCCGCCGTAGTAGCCGTCCTTCAGGACAATGGTGTCGCCGCCTGTCGCGGAGTTGAAGGCGCTCTGCAGGCCGGCCTGGTTGGCGACGGTGAAAGTGGTCATACGGTGTCGTTCCTTTTTCGATGTTCCGGACCCTGGGCGCACGTATCCCGAGCAGAGACTTCGAGCTCTGAGACTCGATATCCCGCCGCCGGCTTGTAGCGGTCTGTAAAAATGGGTCCCTGGTTAGTCTAAGACGGAGTATTCTTTTTAGTGATTTTGTATATTGGCCTCTTCGGTTGGGTATCCCGTCTCGCTTCCCGCATCAGCTACCATCCCACTGTCTGATCGGCAATTGTGCCGAACTCGCTGTCGGCAAGATGCTGCTCATTCGGTGATTCTCCGGAGCGAGTCGGCCGGGCCGTTCGGGGCCGCGGCCCGCGGGATCTCCGGGCCCGCGCTTGTGCCGGCGGGCCGGGGCTTATAGTCAGGGCGGGAGCGCCGCCGGCCGGGTGCGGCAAGAGGATTCGGGAATGAAAATCACCGTGTTCGGAACGGGATACGTGGGCCTCGTCCAAGGCTCGGTGCTGGCGGAGGTCGGCCACGACGTGCTCTGCGTCGACGTCGACGCCGCCAAGATCGAGGGGCTGAAGGCCGGGCGGATCCCGATCTACGAGCCCGGCCTCGAGGAGATGGTGAGGAAGAACCACGCCGAGGGGCGGCTCGGCTTCACCACCGACGCCCACGCGGGCGTCGGCCACGGCCGCATCCAGTTCATCGCCGTCGGCACGCCGCCCGACGAGGACGGCTCGGCGGACCTCACGTACGTCCTCGCCGTCGCTGCCACCATTGCCGAGCACATGGCCGAGCCCAAGGTGGTGGTCACCAAGTCCACCGTCCCCGTCGGCACCGCCGACAAGGTGCGCGCGAGGATCACGCAAGTGCTGCAGGCCCGCGGCTCGGATCTCGGCTTCGACGTGGTCTCGAACCCGGAGTTCCTGAAGGAGGGCGCCGCCGTCGCCGACTGCATGCGGCCCGACCGCATCGTCATCGGCACCTCCGACCGCGAGAGCGAGGACCTGCTGCGCGAGGTCTACGCCCCGTTCAGCCGCAACCACGACAAGATCATCGTCATGGACGTGCGCTCGGCCGAGCTGACCAAGTACGCGGCCAACTGCATGCTGGCGACCAAGATCAGCTTCATGAACGAGATCGCCGGCCTCGCCGAGCGGCTCGGGGCCGACGTCGAGATGGTCCGCCAGGGCATCGGCGCCGACCAGAGGATCGGCTACCACTTCATCTATCCCGGCGCCGGCTACGGCGGCTCCTGCTTTCCCAAGGACGTGAAGGCGCTGATCCACACCGCCCGCTCGGTCGGCTTCGAGCCGAGCGTGCTGGCCGCGGTCGAGGACCGCAACGACACCCAGAAGACCGTGCTCTTCGACAAGATCTCGACGCATTTCAACGGAGATCTCAAGGGCAAGACCTTCGCCCTCTGGGGCCTCGCCTTCAAGCCCAACACCGACGACATGCGCGAGGCGGCCAGCCGCGTGCTGATGGAGGCGCTCTGGGACGCCGGCGCCAGGGTGCAGGCCTACGATCCCGAGGCGATGGAGGAGGCGCAGCGCCTCTACGGCGACCGCGACGACCTCGCGCTCACGGGCACCAAGGAGGCGGCGCTGAAGGGGGCGGACGCGCTCGTCATCCTGACCGAGTGGCAGGCCTTCCGGGCGCCGGACTTCGACCTCATCGCCGAGCGGCTGTCGAGCCCGGTGATCTTCGACGGCCGCAACCTCTTCGACCCCGAGCGCATGGCGCGCCGCAAGTTCGCCTACTACGCCATCGGCCGCGGCCACGGGCGCCGGCCGGCCTGATGCGCGTCCTCGTCACCGGCGCCGCGGGCTTCATCGGCTTTCACACCGTGGCGGCGCTCCTCGCCCGGGGCGATGCGGTGGCGGGCTTCGACAATCTCAACGCCTACTACGACCCGGCGCTCAAGGCGGCGCGGCTGGCCGAACTCGACCGCCTCGCGGCGGTGGGGGGCGCGACCTGGGCTTTCACCCGGGCCGACCTCGCCGAACCGGGCGGCGGTCGACCGGGCCTTCGCCGAGGGCGCCGGCGGCGGGCCGTTCGACCGGGTGATCCACCTCGCCGCCCAGGCCGGCGTCCGCCACAGCCTCGAGCAGCCGATGGCCTACATCGAGAGCAACGTCACCGGCTTCGCCCACGTGCTCGAGGCCTGCCGCCACGCCGGCACGCCGCACCTGACCTTCGCCTCGACCTCGAGCGTCTACGGCGGCAACCGCCGGCTGCCGTTCGACGAGGGCCAGGGCGTCGACCACCCGCTGCAGCTCTACGCCGCCACCAAGCGCGCCAACGAGCTGATGGCGCACGCCTACGCCCACCTCTTCGCCCTGCCCTGCACCGGCTTGCGCTTCTTCACCGTCTACGGGCCCTGGGGCCGGCCCGACATGGCGCTGATGCTCTTCGCCGACGCGATCATGGCGGGCCGGCCGATCCAGCTCTTCAACGAAGGCCGGCACAGCCGCGACTTCACCTACGTCGCCGACATCGTCGACGGGGTGATCCGCGCCTCGGACCGCCCTGCCCTGCCCGACCCGGCCTTCGATCCCTTCGACCCCGACCCGGCCACCTCCGACGCGCCCTTCCGCGTCTACAACATCGGCAACGGCACCCGCGTCGACCTCGCGGCCTACGTCGACGCGCTGGAGGCGGCGCTCGGCCGGACGGCGATCCGCGAGTACGCGCCGATGCAGCCCGGCGACGTGCCCGACACCTGGGCCGACACCAGCCGCTTGGCCGCGGCCACCGGCTGGCGCTCCACCACCCCGGTCGCCGAGGGGGTGCGGCATTTCGCCGACTGGTTCCGGGATTGAAGGCGTACGCCGCTTCGCCAAGTGGTACCTCGCATACCGGGCGCCGGAGTGCGGCTGACGTCCGGCCTCAGCCGCGGACGAAGCGCAGGAAGTTCCAGGCGCCGCCGAAGCGGCGGTAGTTCTTCACCCCGAAGCCGAGGCGCACCAGCGGCGCGGCCGGGCCGAATACCCGAGAGAAGACCGCGGACCGAGCGCGGGCGGCGGCGGCGCCCTGCCAAGCTAGGCCCGAACTCCACGCCGGGTGCTCAGTGACAGCGAGCGGCAGGTGGCTGCCGCGGAGCCCGGCGCGCAGGCAGTCGGCTAGGAAGATATACTCCTCGCCGAGCACGTTCGGGGTGCCAGCCCCGACCCCGAAGCCCTCGTCGAAGCGGAGAATCCGCCTCCCGCACCGGTGCGAGGCGGAAGGCCAGTTCGTGGCTCGACACCCGGCCGCTGTTCCAAAGCGTCAGCGGCCGCGGCCGGTCGGCGTAGTGCTTGCGCGGGGCCCCGGTGGGATACAGGGAGCGCCCGGCCAACAAATCCGCCCCCGGGTCCTCGGTGAAGAAGCGCCGGATTCCGGCAAAGGCCCCCGGCAGGTGGCGCACGTCGTCGTCGGCGATCAGCAGGACCTCGCCCCGGGCCAGGGCGATCGCCGCGTTCCGGCTCCGCGCCAGGCCGGTGGTCGCGAGCGGCGCCAGCGCTACGTCCGGGCGGTCCCGGGCGGCTGCGGCCAGAGTCGGCATGATCGCGGGATCGGCCGCCGGCTCCTGCACCAGGACCAGGTAGTCGAGCCCCGTGGCCCGCGGCCAGTCCGCCGGGCGGAGCCCGAACGCCCGCGCCCCCCGGGTGGAGAAGGCGACGGTCAGACTGACGAGCGACGGTGTCGCCCTGGCCTTCGGCCCTGCCTCCTCATCCCCCGTTTCCGATGCCTGAGCCATGCCGGCGATTCTACGGGATGGCGCCGGCCGCGGCCATCGGGGAACGGCAAGATTTCACGCCTTGCCGCTTCCGCGACAAATCTTCTATCTATGCCCCCGCGGCGCTTTCGGGAGTGTGCGCCGCCTCTCAGGTAATGTAGCAGGGGACCCGAAGTGCAGGACGTTGGCAGGAAATCCGCCGGAGCCGCGCCGGAGTGAGCATGACGGGGTGCCCATGATGGTTGCCGCATGAAACTCCTGTTCCTGATCCTGGCGCACGACCGGCCGGCCGAGCTCCTGGAGTTCGCCCGCACCCTAGTGGACGCCGCCAGCGACGGCATGGCGATGATCCACTTTGACGCCCGCGCGGGCGCGGCGGACTTCGAGGTGCTGCGCGAGGCCGCCGGCCGCGACCCGCGCCTCCGGCTGGTCAATGAGCGCACTAGCTCCTCCTGGGGCGGCTTCGGCTTGGTGCAGGCACCGCTCAATGCGCTGATGCAGGCCGAGGCCGAGGGGCTGGCGCCCGACTATGTCATCCTGCTCAGCGGCGCCTGCCTGCCGGTCCGGCCGGTTCGCCAGCTCGAGCGCTACCTCGCCGAGAACGCCGGCCGCGAGTTCATCGAGGCGGCGGACGCCAGCTGGATCATCGGTGGCTGGCGTTCGGAGCGCTGGCGCTATCGCTTCTGGTTCGACCACCGCACGCAGCGACCGCTAGAATGGATGTCCTTCCACGTGCAGCGCGTGCTCGGGATCGAGCGCGCCTTCCCCGCCGGCCTCGAGCCGCGGTTCGGCTCGCAGTGGTGGGGGCTGACCTGGGACACCTGCCGGGCGATCCTGATGGACATCCGTCGTGCGCCGGAGCGGCTCGACTTCTTCCGCACTGTTTGGGTCCCCGACGAGATGGTGTTCCAGACCTACGTCCGCGCGCTGGTCAATCCCGACGAGATCGCCGGCTTCCCGCTGACGCACTTCCAGTTCACCGACCGCGGCAAGCCGGTGGTCTACTACGACGATCACCTCGACTACGTTCCGACGCTGCAGAGGTTCTTCCTGCGCAAGGCGGCGCCGCAGGCGGTCAGGCTGCGCGCCGCCTGCCTCGGGATGGCAGGCGCGGCCGACGACGGCGCCGAACTCTGGCGGATCGGCCGACGCCACGGCGAATATGCAGCCAAGGTAGCGGCGCAGCTGCGCTACCCGCTGCCCGGGCAGATGTTCTACGGCGACCAGCTAAACGACCGGACCGACACCGTGCTCGCCCGGGGCGAGCGCCCCTACGTCGTCCTCTACGGGCCGCCGGCGCTGACCGGACCGCTGTCGGCGGCGCTGGACGATCCGGCCTTCACCGTCCTCGGCGAGGCCTTCGCCCCGGGCGAGGTCGATCTCGGACTCGGCCGCGACGAGCTCCACGGCCTCGGCCGCCGGGACACCGCGATCCGCGACATGCACCCGGCGCTCTTCCTCGCCCGGATCAGGCGGCGCTGCCCGGGGGTGCCGGTGCTGCGCTGGTCGCCGGGCCACCAGGCGCGGCTGCTCGACGCGGCGCTGCGCGATCCCGCGGCGCTGGTGGTGGCCTGCCTGCCCTTTACCGGGACAAGAGCCCGGGACCGGCAGCTGCTGGCCTGGGCCTCCTTGCCGGACCTGCCGGGAGTTGGCGGAGGCCGCCGCCCGCCTGCCGGGCCTGACGCCCCGCGCTACTGGCGCGCCTGGGTCGATGAACTCGGCCGCGAGGGGAAGACCTGGATCGACTGGCCGATCCAGGCCGCCTTCTACCCCGGCCTCTACCCGCCCTTCTACACCCCGATGCTCAAGGAGCCGGTGCATCCCGGCGGCATGGTGCGGCCCGGCGGTATGCTGCTCCTGCCCTGGACGATCGGGACGGAAGTGCCGGCCGCGATGCGGCGGCACCATCTCGAGAGCTCGCTGGCCGGCTGCCGCTTCCGACAGTTCCCCTGGTTCGCGCCGTTCGCCGCCGCCCTCGGCGGCTTCTGGGAGCGGTCACTCCGCCAGGACGCCCTGCCGCTCTTTCCCCTCCGCCGGCCGGCGCCTCGGCGGCGGTGCTGAACCTGATGCTCGGGGACGGCGGCGCGCCCGAGACCGGCGCGGCCGACGGGGCGCTCCACGCCGCCTGCCGCGAGGTGCCGAAGTCCGAGGAGCCGGAATCGGAGGCGGTCACATGACCCCGGCCGCGGTGCTGGCCGCCCCCGGGCTCTTCGTGCGGCTGGAGGTCGCGGACCGCGCCGCCGGCCGCCACCTCCGCCCAGTGCAGGACCTCACCGACCGGATCGGGTCGCGCGATATCCTGCTCGTCACCTGCCTCGGCGGCGAGTCGGCCTTCCTGCCGGCCTTCGTCGCGCACTACCGCGGGCTGGCGGCGTCGGGCATTTCCTCGTCATCGACACCGGCGCCGGCCCCGGTCTCGCCGCCTGGGCCAAGGCGCAGCCCGCGATCTCTCGCTCTGGCGCGGCGAGGCCGAGACGCCGCAAATGGCTGCCCGGTGGCGCAACGACCTCCTGCGCCGCTTCGGCCGCGGCCGCTGGTGCCTCAGCGTCTCCGTGGGCTCCAGGCTCACCGTCGCTCCTCTCGTCAGTGCTGCTTGGGTGTGAACCGCAGCGCCAACCGCTCGGGACCGCGCATCACCCAGTGCTCGCGCCAGCGCACCTTGCCCTCGGGCAGCTTCCAGTCGTGAAGCCGCTCCAGCACCTGCCGGAACAGCACCTTTGCCTCCAGCCGGGCCAGCCCCGCGCCGATGCAGAGGGGCGCCGTGGCTGAAGGCCACTTGCCCCCGGTTCTGGCGCTGCACCTCGAAGCGATCGGGATCCTCGAACTTCTCCGCGTCCCGGTTCGCGGCGCCCAGGACGACCATCACGTGCGCGCCGGCGGGGATGGTCTTCCGCGCAGGGTCACGTCCTGGGTCGCGCGGCGGAAGACCATCTGGATGGGGCTTTCGAAGCGCAGCATCTCCTCGATGGCGGAGGGGATGAGCTTCCGGGCGCGCGCGCAGCAGGGCCAGCTGCTCCGGGTGCGTGGCCAGCGACAGCATCCCGGTGGCGATGAGGTTCGCGGTCGTCTCCTGTCCCGCGAGGAAGAAGAACAGGATGCTGGAGACCAGCTCCTGCTGCGTCAGGCGATTCCCGTCCACCTCCACCGAGAGCAGCGCGGTGATGAGATCGTTCTCCCGGGCTCTTCCGCTTTGCGTCGATCTCCCCGGACAGGTAGGCGGAGAAGGCCTGCGTCGCCTCGTGCCCGCGCGTGATGGTGGCCAGGTTCGGGATGGGGTCGAACGTGCGCGCCACCGCCCCCGACCACTCGCGCAGCTTCTCCGCGTCCGTTCGGGGGATGCCCAGCAGCTCGCAGATGACCCGGACCGGAAGCGGCACCGCCAGGTCCCGCACCACGTCCAGCTCGCCCTTGCCCTCCACCGCATCCAGCAGCTCGGAGACCAGCTGTTCGATCCGCTGGCGATCCGCTCGAAGCGCTCCGGGTTGAACGCCTGGAACAGCAGGCCGCGCAGCCGCGGGTGGTCGGGCGGCTCAAGGTAGATCATGAACTTCGCCAGACCTCGAACGACGCGCGCTGCGGCTCCGCCTCGTAGAGCCGCTGCCGGGGATGCTTCCAGGCGTTGGAGAAGCGCTCGCCATCCTTCAGCGCCATCACCGTGTCCGCGTGCTTGGTCAGCACCCAGAGGTCCATGTAGCTGTGATGGACGGGGTCCTCCTCCTGGAGGCGGCGGTAGGTCGGGTACGGGTCGACGATGAAGTCGACCAGGAAGGGGTTGAACAGGTTGCGGGAGCGGCGCTGGAGTCGCTCGACGCCCGCCCCCGTTCGTGCGGCAGGTGTCGCGTCATCCTTGAGCCAGGTGCTGCGCGAGCGACTCGAGGTTCGGATGGTCCCAGAACAGGGCAGGGTCGACCTCCTTTCCCAGCCAGCTGGACATGTCCGCGGTGATGGCGATGGCGCTGATGGAGTCCAGGCCGTAGCGCAGGAAGGGCGCCTTCGGGTCAACGTAGGAGGCGTCCAGCTTGAGCTCCGCGGCAATCCGCGCCACCGCCCACGTTTGAATCTCCAGCGGCGTCTTGGCAGGGGAGCGATGAGATGATTTGCAATTCGCCAGCGAGGAACTGGCGTCTGCAACTCCAGCGTTGGGTTTTCCCGCTCGAGGTCTTCGGGATGCTGCCGGCGGGTACGACGTGGATGGCGGGGTCCACCAGGTGGTCCTGAAGGACGCGGGCCCGGATTGCCTGGACGACCGCGGTGAAGTTGCTCGCGGGCATGTCGTTGGTGACCACGGGCGTCTCTTCTCGCCGGTTCGGCCCCTCGCGCCCGGGCACCCCCTCCAGCGGGGTTGTGGCTGGGGGCTGGGACTGCCGTCGGCCGGTCGCCGCGGCGGCGGTCCGCTTCGATGACAATGACCAGGCCTTCGCCCTTCTCGGTGGGGACGCCGAACGCCGCGGGGCCACCCAGGCTCAGCGAAGGGTGGGCGCGCATCACGCTGAATTCCAGGTCGTGTGCGTGCAGCTTCCGGCCGTTGACGATGATGACGTCCTTCATCCGCCCGGTGATGAAGAGTGCACCGCCGTGGAGGACGCCCAGGTCTCCGGTCCGGAGGAAGGAGCCCTCCGCGGGAGCATCCGCCAGCGTTGCGCGGAAGCCTTCGGCGCTGAGTCCTCGCGGTTCCAGTAACCTTGCGCGACGCTGGGCCCCTGCAGCCAGACCTCGCCCTGTGTGCCGTCCGCGCAGCGGCGGTGGGTCTCCGGGTTCACGATGGCCAGCCGGTGGCCCGGAAGGCTGGTGCCGCAGCTGACCAGGGTCGCCGCTCGCTCGCCGGGTTCGCAGGGCGAGGCGGCTCCGCGCTCCAGCGCCCCGGCCTCGAAGGGGACCGCCTTCGGGCCCTGGCCGGCGACTCCACCCACGGCGAAGAGGGTGCGCCCGGCCAGGCCGTAGCAGGGATAGAGCGCTCGCGGCGGAAACCGCAGGCCGCGAACGCGTCGGCGAAGGGGTCGAGCGTCCCGGCCGAACCGGCTCGGCGCCGCTTGAACGCGAGCGCCAGCGGAGAGGTCGAGCCCCCGCGCTCCTCCGGCGTGATGCGGCGGCACGGTCGATACGCGAAGTCCGGTCCGCCGCTGATGGTGCCCCCGAGCCGCGAGATCGCTCGAGCCAGCGCAGCGGGCCTCTGCAGGAACGGGCGGGCGCCATCAGCGTCGCTTGGCAAGCCCGAACAGCGGCTGGAGGATGCCGCCGATGAGCCCCATGTCGTGGTACGGCGGCAGCCAGATCACGCCCGCGCTGCTCGGGTCCGGACGTCGAACGCGCTCGCGATGAGCCGAGTTCGTGCAGCAGGTTCGCGTGGCTGACAGCATCACGCCCTTCGGGGTCGCCGGTGGAGCCGGACGTGTACTGGAGGAACGCGAGCGTAGTCCGACCCACGCTCGGGGCGCTCCATGCCCGCGCGCGTTCCCCGGGCAGCGCGTCGGTCGCGACCAGGGAGCGCGGCCAGCTCCGGCGCGCCGGCTCGGATGGCCCGGCGAGCGCGAGGATATCTCGTGTCGTGAGCGCGACCTTGGCCTCGCGCGTCCGCGACGATGGCGCGCAGCCGCGGTAGCGTACGCTGCAGGCGCGTGGACGCGGCGGATAGGCCGGGACCGCGATCACCCCGGCGTAGAGACAGCCGAAGAACGCGGCGACGAAGTCGAGCCCGGCGGGTAGAGGAGGAGCGCCCGCTCGCCCCGCAGCCCTCGCTCCTCGAGCAACGCGGCGATGTGGCCCGGGCGCGCTGGTCCAGCCCCGCCGTAGGTCAGTCGCGACTCTTCCCCGTCGCCATCCAGCAGAAAAGTGAAGGCCTCTTGTTCGGGCTGCAGCTCCGCGCGTTTGGAGAGCACCTCAACCCAGGAGCCAGCGTCCGCGAACTGTGCACAACAAGGATCGGAGCGCATCGGGCCGACTTGATTATTTGCGCGGGAGTGCGCGGTCTCAAGAGAGGCGCCTGACGTGGATGTGGGCCCGGGCTTATCCCGATCCGCCCTCTGATGACTGTCAGCCAACGCCTACCTGCGAGGAGCGCGCGCGGGGTGGCGCAGCGTGCCATCCGTCCAGACCGAAACGTTGGCGCAGCCCGGCAGGACGGGGCCGTCCTCAGCGCGTGCTGCGCGGGCGCGTCGCGCGTACGGCGGGGAGCAGGTAGCTCCCGATGATGTCCTCTGCCTGTTTCGCGTAGAGCGGCCACTCCAGGTAGTTGCCCTGCGTCATCACGACCACCAGGTCCTGGTCCGGGAAGATGTTGATGTACTGCCCGCCGTCGCCGTCCGCGGAGACGTACGGGCGCCGGAGCCATTGTGCGGTGCCAGAAGTGAAGGCTGTAGTCGCCCCACGCCCTGGACGCCGCGGCTCAGCACCTGCCTTGACCCAGGCGGCGGGGATGACCCGCTTCCCGTTCCAGACGCCCCCGGTCAGCTAGGTCGCGCCGATCTTGAGCATGTCCCGCGGCCGCAGGAACATCCGCGCCGCCCCCTCCGGCAGACCGCCTGGCTGCGAATGCCACTCGTAGTCGCGTGATCCCGAGCGGGCGGATAGAAGTGCCGATGCGCCCAGCCCGGAGGCTCACCACCAGGTCTGCACCGCCTCGAGCAGCGACGTTGGGGCCGCGCTGCAGTACTTCCATCCCTCGCCCGGCCCGTGGTTGGGCCGCGAGAGGAGGAAGTCGGCGAAGTCCTTGGAGCCGCCAGAGCCGCTTGAGGTCGTCGCCCTTCCACTCGTCCCACTCGAAGCCGCCCTGCATGTTGCAGCAGGTGCCGGAAGGTGAGGCTGCCTTCTTGTGCGCTCGTCGAAGAGCGCCGCCGCTGCGGGGAAGGAAGGGCGCGAGTGCGTGCGTCCACCGACTGCCTGCGCTGCTCGAGCGCGATGCCCACCAGCGTCGACGTCAGCGCCTTGTTCACGGAGGCGACGTAGTTGCTTCTCGGTCCGCTCCCAGCGAACGGGAGGGCGCGGTGAACGGATGCGCTGGATGCCCTTCCTTCAAGTCCATGAAGTCGTCGTTGCCGGGGAAGTAGGGCCTCGAACGCCAGTCGTCCACTGTCGGTAGCCAAGGAGCAGGCTGTGCAAGCTCCCGGAGCCTCTCCGCGTGAGATCTTCCCTATCAGGGCGCTGGAGATGGGCCGGCCCGCGATGCCTCGCGCTGGCCAGTGAGCCGGTGCGGCAGGCCGTCGTCGGCGCTGCGGAGGAACGGTGAGGCGGGGCTGCGCCTGGAGGCTTGCGGCGCTGGCGGCGACGGAAGAGCGTCCATCCAGCGACGTCCACAAGCAGGCGGGGAAGGGAGAGGCCGGAAAGAAGGGTCGCATCCGGTGAGCGAGGGTGATGCTCTCAACCGCTCTCCCTTCAACAGGGAGGCGGGAAGGGGAGACGTGGGTCCTAGTCGGGCATCCGGGTGAGCCAGAGGATTAAGCTGTCCGTCGGACGGCAGTGACTCCCTCCATCACCAGAGGACGCGCTTGAAGGCCTCTAACGGCTAATTCCTCGACGAACGGGGGCTTCGAAGGAGCGAGGATGGAGACCGGCACGCTGAACGGAATCATCGCGCTGCCGCAGACGGCACCGCGGACACGAACCGCTTCGACTACCTCGAGATCGTCCCGAGCGAGCGAATGGTGCTCGATCACGGCGCCGACGTCGACGACGACCCGGCGCGCTTCCGGGTGACGTTGACGTTCGACGAGCAGGCCGACGGGAAGACGGTGTCGACGCTGCGCCAGCTCCACCCGACGGCCGAGCAGCGCCAGGCGGGCATCGGCTTCGGTGCCGTCGAGCTCGGTCTGCAGACGCTGCAGAAGCTGGCCCAGCACCTGGAGGTCGTCTGATGAATCGCCGAGGAGCCCCCATGTCCCGTGTCCGCGTCCACAACTTCTCCATCTCGCTCGACGGTTCGCCACCGGCGAGGGGCAGTCCCTCGAGACGCCGTTCGGCCACGCCGGCCACGGCTCCACGAGTGGATGATGGCCACCCGCTTCGGCCGCGAGGTCTCGGCGGGTCCGGCGGCACCGAGGGCGTCGACAGGCGCATGGCCGAACGGCACGGCCCCGGGATCGGCGCCGAGATCATGGGCGCCAACAAGTTCGGCCCGCCCGGGTGGCAGGACGACCCGGAGTGGCGCGGGTGGTGGGGCGACGACCCGCCGTTCCACACGCCGACCTACGTCCTCACCCACCGGCCGCGCCCGCCGCTGGAGATGGCGGGCGGGACGACCTTCCACTTCCTCGACGCCGCGCCCGCCGAGGCGCTCGCGGTCGCACGGGAGGCCGCCGCGCGGCCAGGACGTCCGCATCGGCGGTGGCCCGACCGTCGTGCGCGATTCCTCGCCGCCGGGCTCGTCGACCACCTGCACGTGGTGCAGGTGCCGATCCTGCTCGGCCGGGGCGTCCGGCTGTGGGACGGCCTGGAGGGACTGAGCAGCGGTACGACGTCGAGATGGTCACGACGCCCAGCGGCGTCACCCACCTCACGTTCACCCGCTGACGTCGCGCCGGTCAGGCCGCGGGCGTCGGGCGGGGGTTCGGGTGGGGGGTCGCGGAACATGACGGCGTGGCCGTAAACGAGGGGTGTTCGTCCGTCGGACTGTGGTGTTCGTCGTGGACGAGCTGGGGGACCTGACGCCAGCGGGTCTGGGTGCACCACGGGACCCGGCACG
>CAVRPA010000006.1:0-166370 GCA_963723005.1 uncultured Acidobacteriota bacterium
CGGCGTGATCAGCCGGCGCGACTTCGACCAGATGGTGGACCTGCTGGTGGCGATGCTGCAGAAGCTGGATGGTCCGGCGGTGGCGGCGATTCGCGACTTCACCCCGTAGCCGCGTGTCCTCGCCTGCACGCGCGATTCTCATCCACGGCAACGGCGGCAGCACCGCGGCCGACATCTGGCTGCCGTGGGTCGAGCGTTCGCTGGCCGCGCTCGGGATCGGTGTCACCAACGTGACCTTCCCCGACAACGTCAAGGCGCGCGCCCGGTCCTGGCTGCCGTTCATCGCCGAGCTGGGCGCGGACGAGCAGACGATCCTGATCGGTCATTCATCCGGAGCGGTGGCGGCGATGCGCTACGCGGAGACGCATCGCCTGCTCGGCTCGGTGCTGGTGGGCGCCTGCTACACCGACCTCGGCGACGCCTTCGAGGCGGCGAGCGGCTATTACCGCGAGCCCTGGCAGTGGCAGAAGATTCGCGACCACCAGCAGTGGATCGCGATCTACAGTTCGACCGACGACCCCAACATCCCGATCGCCGAGCCGCGCTTCGTCGCCGCGCAACTGCGCTGCAGCTATTTCGAGTTCAACGACCGTGGCCATTTCGTGGACGCACGCGAACTGCCCGAGGTCGTCCAGTTCGTCAAACGCAAGCTGTCCCTGTAATCACCGCATGCATCGCGCCCTCGTCCTCACCAAGTATCCCGACGAATACCAGCGCCTGATCGAGGCCGAGCAGTTGCCGGAGCTCGAGGTGGTCGCGACCAGCGACGTGGCCGACGGCCTCGCCCGCGCCGGCGACAGCGGCATCGTGCTCGGCGATCCGGCGCGCGTGGTGCAGGCCTTGCCCCACCTGACAGGATTGCAATGGGTGCAGCTGTCCTGGGCCGGCGTGGAGCCGATGCTGGATCCCGCGCTGAGGCGCGACTACGTGCTGACCAACATCCGCGGCGTGTTCGGTCCGCTGATGTCGGAGTACGTGTTCGGCTATCTGCTGGCGCACGAGCGGAAGATCCTGCCGAGACTGGAGGCGCAACGCGAGGGCCGTTGGGACACCACCCTGCCGGGGACGCTGCAGGGCAAGACCATCGGCCTGGTCGGTGTGGGATCGATCGGCGCGCACCTGGCGGCCACGGCGAAGCATTTCGGGATGCAGGTCCGGGGGTTCACCCGCAGCAGCGCGGACTGCCCTCACGTGGACGCTTACTTCCACGGCGACGACAAGACGGCGTTTGCGACTGGTCTCGATTATCTGGTGGCCGTGCTCCCCAACACGGGCGGCACGCGGCGCATCGTCGATGCCAGGATGCTCGGAGCGCTCGCGCCGCAGGCGGTGGTGGTCAACGCCGGCCGCGGCGACACGCTCGATCTCGACGCGCTCGTCAGCGCGCTGAACAGCGGCCAGCTGTCTGCCGCCGTCCTCGACGTCTTCCCGGAGGAACCGCTGCCGCCGGATCACGTGCTGTGGCGCACCCCGAGGGTGTACATCACCAGCCACACCGCCGCGCCCAGCTTTCCCGCCGACATCGTCTCGGTGTTCGCCGACAACTATCGACGTTTCGCCAGAGGCAGAGGAGCTCGCTCACCGGGTTGACTTCGACCGAGGGCTATTGAGCGAGTTTGGTAACTGGTGATCTCGTGATGTGGTGAGCTGGTGATCTGAGATCTCAAGATCTTAGCGATCGATCAATCGATCTGCAGATCTCCAGATCAGATCACCAGCTCACCAGATCTCCAGATCATCAGTTCTGAACTGTCGCAGTCCTGCCCCAGCCCTTGTCGATGGGCTTGGCGGGGTCGGCGGTGATCTGCAGGTCGGCGCAGTGGTGGTACGAGTAGCCACCGGGCTGGTTGTAGCCGTGGTCGGCCATGAACTGGATCACCTGCAGGGTGCACTTCGCGCAGGTGATGTTCGGCAGCTGCACGTCCGCTTCGTAGGTCTGCGGGCTGGCCGGCCGGGTGTAGTGCTGGAACAGGCCATCGGCGATCACCGGCTGCTGCGGCGGGCTCTGGATCGCGGCCCACACCGAGCGCGGGCCCTTCTCGGTGGTGCGTTCGATGGTCATCGGATCCGGCGGCAGCTCTTCGCGCGAGTTCACCGCGAGCGCGACGCGGTAGTGGCCCGGATGATAGATGGTCTCGAGCACCTTGAGGTGCAGCTTCGAGCCGCCGGTCACCTTGCTCACCGCGGCGCTCATCTCGGCCTTGGGATCGGCGCCACACGGGGCGGACTTCTGCGGGTCGCCGCGCTCGTTCTCGACGATCCACGAGGCGGGCTCGAGCAGCTTGAAGTGCGCGTCAACGGCGGCGGGGACGGCGAGCGCCAGCAAGGCGGCGACCACGAGGGCGGAAGCGATTCGTGTCATCGCCCGATATCATACGACGACACACATGATCCCCTGGGAGTTGCTGGGCCGCACCGCTACGCCCGGCGGAGACGAGATGACGCTGATGCGGCAGTCCGGCGAGTACGTCATCCTGGCCGGCGGCAAGCCGCTGATGTCGAGCCGGATGCACGGGTCGGAGGAGGCGCTGGCTGACGTCGCGTGCCGGCAGGCGCGCGGGCTCGACGAGCCAAGCGTGCTGGTGGGCGGGCTCGGCATGGGGTTCACGCTGCGAGCCACGCTCGATGTGCTGCCCAATGCCGCCACCGTGGTGGTGGCTGAGCTCGTCGAAGGCGTGGTCGAGTGGAATCGCGGCCCGCTCGGCACCCTCGCCGGCACTCCGCTGGCCGACCCGCGGACCCGCGTGGAAGTGGGCGACGTCGCCGACCTGTTGCGCGCCTCGCGCCGGCGGTTCGACGCGGTGCTGCTGGACGTGGACAACGGTCCGGATGCCTTCACCACCTCTGGCAACACCTGGCTCTATGGCGACAAGGGGCTGGCCGCCATCCGCGCCGCGCTCACCGACACGGGCACACTGGCGGTGTGGTCCGCCCGCGAGGATCGCCGGTTCGAGCAGCGGCTGCGCTACGCCGGGTTCGCGGTGGAAGTCGTGCGCGTGAGGGCCCGACTGAACAAGGGCGGGCCTCGGCACGTCATCTTTGTTGGCAGGCAGTAGACTCGGGTTCTAGGGTTCTAAGGTTCTAGGGTTCTAGGTTCTCAGCTCCTTCCCACCATGAAACGCCTCGCCCCTCGACTCTCGACCCCGGGCCCCTCGGCCGCGCCGCCGCTCTCCGACGCGCGGATGCAGCCCGACCTGCTGGACGACCAGCTTAGCCGGCTGAAAGTGTTCGCCCTCGTCGGCTCCGGCCTCTGGGGCATGGGCCTGCTGATGGACGCGGTGATCTTCCCGTGGACCGTCGGCGCCACGGTGCCGCGCGCGGCCCTCAGCCATCGAGATCATGGCGGTCACCGTCTCGCTGGGGATCTACTTCTGGCTGAGGCATTCCTCGGGATCGGCCCTGGCGAAGGCCGATGCCGGGCTCTGGCTGATGATGCTGAACTCGGCGGACATCGCGCTGCTCGAAACCTGGGCGAGCGATCCCTCGACGATGATGATGGGCCACCTGTCGTGGACGTCGATCATCATTCTGCTGTCGGCGATGATCGTGCCGAGCACGCCGGGGAAGATGCTGATCGCGGCGCTGGTCTCCGCCTCCATGGGGCCGTTCGGCGTGTGGCTGGCCCACCTGCGCGGCGTTGACACCCCGTCGGTGCTGAACACCCTCGTGATGTACATGCCCAACTATTCGTGCGCGGTTGCCGCCGTGGTGCCGTCGCGCATGTTCCAGAAGATGGGACGACGGCTGAAAGAGGCGCGCGATCTCGGCAGCTACGATCTCGAGCAGCGTCTGGGAGAAGGCGGCATGGGCGAAGTGTGGCGCGCGCGGCATCGCCTGCTCGCCCGGCCCGCGGCCATCAAGCTGATACGCCCGGCGATGCTGGCGAGCAGCACCGACGCCGATGCCCGAGCCACGGTGCGCCGGTTCGAGGGCGAGGCCCAGGCGACCGCGTCCCTCACCTCGCCGCACACGATCCGCCTGTTCGACTTCGGCGTCACCGACGAAGGCAGCTTCTACTATGTGATGGAGCTGCTGAACGGGCGCGACATGGCGACATTGATCGCCGAGTTCGGCCCGCTGCCGCCCGCCCGCGTGATCTACCTGCTGCGGCAGGTCTGCCACTCGCTGGCCGAGGCCCACAGCCGCGGGATGGTGCACCGCGACGTGAAGCCGGCCAACATCTTCGTCTGCCGCATGGGGCTGGAGCACGACTTCGTCAAGGTCCTCGACTTCGGCCTCGTCCAGGTGACGGGCCCGAGCCCGGCGCACGACCTGACCCAGTCGCTGGCCGCGCTCGAGGGCGTGGTCGGCACGCCCGCGTTCATGGCTCCGGAGATGATCGTCGGCCACCAGCAGGTGGACCATCGCGCCGACATCTACGCGCTCGGCTGCGTCGCCTACTTCCTGCTCACCGGCCAGCAGGTGTTCCAGGGCGGCACGCAGATGCAGACGCTGATCGACCACGTCAGCACCGCGCCCGCGCCGCCGTCGGCCCGTGCCCCGCAATCCATCCCACGCGCGATGGATGCCCTGGTACTGGCATGCCTGGAGAAGGATCCCGCGCGACGGCCGCCCGATGCGCTGGCGGTGCTGCAGCTCCTCGCGGAGTGCGACGGCGCGCGCGAGTGGTCGAACGAGCGGGCGGCGGTCTGGTGGCAGGCGCACCTGCCGGCGCTCGAAGCCGACGCGGCACCGGTGTACGACGCGGCGACGCGGTCGTAGATCCGGCCGATGGCATCATGGCCAGCTTCGCTCCTGTCCGCCTCACGCGCGACGGGTGGCTGCTCTTCGCGACGCGATTCATCCGGCTGTTCGCCTACGGATGGCTCTCGGTCGTGCTGGTGTTCTACCTCGTCGGGCTGGGCCTGACCGAAGGGCAGACCGGCCTCTTGCTGACGCTGACCCTGGTCGGCGACACCGCGATCTCGCTGGCGATTACGACGCGCGCGGATCGCCTCGGCCGCCGCCGGATGCTGATCGTCGGCGCGCTGCTGATGGCGGCCGCGGGGCTGGTGTTCGCGTCGGCCTCGAACCTGTGGGTGCTCCTGGTCGCCGGCACCATCGGCGTGCTGAGCCCGAGCGGCCACGAGGTCGGACCGTTCCTGTCAATCGAGCAGGCGGCGCTCTCGCAGGTCGTGACCGAGGAGAGCCGGACGCATGTCTTTGCCTGGTACACGCTGACCGGCTCGGTGGCCACGGCGCTCGGTGCGCTCGCCGCCGGAGGCACCACCCGCCTCCTGCAGGACGCGGCCCTGACGTCGTTCAACAGCTACCGCGCGGTGGTCATCGGCTACGCCGTGCTCGGTGTCGTGCTGGCCGGCGTGTTCGCGCGGTTGTCGCGTCAGACGGAGGTGACCCGGCTCGGGGGCCATCCGGCACGGGCATCGGTCGCGAGCGCGACGGGGCTGCACCAGTCGCGGCCCGTGGTGCTGAAGCTCTCGGCCCTCTTTGCGATGGATGCCTTCGGCGGCGGCTTCATCGTGCAGGCGTTCACGGCCTACTGGTTTCATCTCCGGTTCGGAGTGGAGCCCGCCTCGCTGGGCGCGATCTTCTTCTGGGGCAACATCCTCGCAGGCATCTCGGCCCTGCTCGCGGTGCGGCTGGCCGCACGCATCGGCCTGGTGAAGACCATGGTCTTCACCCACCTGCCGTCGAACTTTCTGCTGATCCTCGTGCCGCTGATGCCGTCGCTGCCGCTGGCGATCGCCATGCTGCTGCTGCGATTCAGCATCAGCCAGATGGACGTGCCGGCGAGGCAGGCCTACGTGATGGCGGTGGTGGCTCCTGACGAGCGCGCCGCCGCCGGCGGCATCACGGGAGTCGCGCGCACCCTCGGCGCCGCCATCAGCCCGTTGTTCGTCGGGCTGATGTTCGCGAGGCCGGAGACGGTCGATTGGCCGTTCTTCATCGCCGGGACGACGAAGATCGCGTACGACCTGCTGCTCTACCGGCAGTTCGCGGCCGTGCGGTCGTAACTCACTTCACGTCTCCCCATCTCGCATATGCGATGAAGGCCCTTCAGGGACCTACTGCGCCAGCGGACGATGGCCCGTGTTCTCGATCACGACCTGGATGTTCTTGGCCTTGGCCTCGAACGTGGTCTTCGCGGAATAACTCGTGCCGTCGGCCAGCGTGCCGAAGCGAACGTCGAGCGTCACCGCGTCCTCTGGCTTGTCGAGATACGTCGCCACCGTCAGCGCGTTGAGGAGCAGCGCCTTGACGTCGACGTCGATGGCCATCGAATCACCGGCCTGCACGAAGTCACGGAAGGAGGCACGCACGGTCCCTGGCTGCGCCGGAGCGACCTGCAGCTTCCCCTCGTCCTTGGCTTTCTGGATGAGGGCCGCGCTCGGCGGCACGTACTTGTGGATCAAGGCCGCCGCCTGTTCCATGTACTCCTTCATCTCGTCTTTCTTGTTCTCGACGACGCGCTCTTTCACCCGGCCGCCGCGGCGTCCGGCTGGTTCCGGTGGCGGGGCCGCCGGCGCTGAACCCATCGGCACCTTCGTGAGGGTGCCGTCGGCGCCGTAGTAGACGCGCTGCTGCTTGCGCGACTTCTCCTCGCCTTTCAGGCTGATGGCGGTCGTCTCGATCCACTCGGTACTGGCGCAGCCGCTTCTGGCTGTCGGCCAGGTTCTGCTTCAGACCGGCAACGACCTGGTCGGGCGAAGGCGGGGTCTGGGCGGTCCCGGCCGCCGACCACAAGGTCGTGATTCCAGCAAGGAGCGATGTAAGGACCAGGCGGTGTGTGGTCATGACTGTCCCTTCGAACACTGCGTAATGTTGACGGCACTCGATTCTATGCGGTCTGCTTGCCGGCTGGCGGGCGGTGGGTGCCGGCCACCCGGCTCAGCGCCACGCAGTTCGTACCGCAGTTCAACCCACCGGGCGCAGGCGAGGCAGAATGAGCCATGCGTTCCGAGATCCGCTACGCCCTTCGTCAGCTGGTCAAGTCGCCCGGGTTCACGCTCGCCGCCGTTCTCGGCCTCGCGCTGGGAATCGGCGCCAATGTGGCGCTCTTCAGCGTGGTCAACTCGGTCTTCCTCCGTCCCCTGCCCTATCGCGAGCCGGACCGGTTGGTCAGGTTGAGCTCGACGAGCGAGGCGGACAACCTCACTCGCGTCGGCTTTTCCTATCCCCGCTTCCTGGAAGTGCAGCAGCGGCAGCAGGTGTTCAGCGACCTCGCGCTGTCGGTTGGTAACGCGTTCACGCTGACCGGCCGGGGAGATCCGGAACAGCTGATCGGGCTGCAAGCTTCGGCGGCGTTGCTGCCCGCGCTCGGCATCGAACCGTTGATCGGCCGGAACTTCTCGGCCAACGAGGATCGGCCCGGAGGCGAGCACGTCGCGCTGATCAGCCATGCCATCTGGCAGCAGCGCTTCAACCGCGATCCGTCGGTCCTCGGCCAGGCCCTCACGCTCGACGGCGCTCCCTACACCATCATCGGCGTGCTCCCGGAAGCCGCGTCCGCGTTCCCCTTGAACCCGTTCCAGATCTGGGTGCCGCGGCCCGTCGAGGTACCGTTCATCGCCCCGTCACAACTGGACAACGGCGGCTATTTCTTCCAGGCCATCGCCCGGCTTGCAGCCGGGCGTGTCCCTGCCTCAAGCGCGTGAGGCGATGAACGTCATCGCGGCCGGCTATCGCGCCTCGAACCCGGCCAACGTGGACGCGCCATCGCAGATCGAGATCGTGCCGCTGCTGGACGATGCGGTCGGCGATCAGCGTCAGAGCTATCTGCTGCTCTTCGGGGCGGTCGGATGCGTGCTCCTGATCGCCTGCGCGAACATCGCCAACCTGCTGCTGGCGCGCTTTGCCGGGCGGCGGCGGGAGATCGCCGCGCGATTCGCGCTGGGCGCGAGCCGGGCCGACGTGGTCCGCCAACTCGTCACCGAGAGCATGCTCGTGGCCGTGCTCGGGGGTGTCACGGGCGTGCTGCTGGCGCAGTGGGCGCTTCAGGCGCTGGTCGCGTTCGGAGCCGAGCTGATTCCGCGGGTCCTCGAGATCGGGATCGACCCGCTGGCCCTGGGGTTCGCACTGGTGGTGACACTGGTCACCGGGCTGGCCATCGGTCTGCTGCCCGCCTGGCAGGCCGCCGGCGTGAACGTGCAGGAAGCCTTGAAGGAATCCGGCCGCGGCTCGATCGGAACGGGCCAGCGCCTTCGCGCGAGTCTGCTCGTGGCCGAAGTGTCGCTGTCGCTCGTGTTGCTGATTGCCGCGGGTCTGCTGCTCACCAGCTTCGCTCGCCTCCAGCGGGTATCACCGGGCTTCGAGCCTGACGGCGTCTTCACCGCGCAGCTCGTGCTGCCGCCGGCCCGCTACAGCCCCGAGAAGCTCGTCACCTTCTACGAGCGGTTGTATCAACGCCTGGCGGAGATGCCCGGCACGACGTCGGCCGCGCTGACCGACCGCGTGCCGCTGACCGGCGGGCAATCGCCGGCGCCGGTGGCGGTCGTGGGCCGTCCCGTGCCGCCGATGAGCGAACAGCCGCAGGCGAACCGCCACCTGGTGTCGCCGCGCTACTTCAGCACGCTCGGCATCCCGATCCGCGCCGGGCGCGACTTCGACGAGCGCGACAGCGCCCGCGTGCCGCACGTGGTGATCGTCAACGAGACCTTTGCCCGGCGACACTTCCCCGGGGAGGACCCTGTTGGCCGCACCCTGGTCACGGGCATGGGGCAGCGGGCCTCGCAGATCGTCGGGGTGGTGGCGGACATCCGCAGCACCACGCTGAACACGCCGCCCGAGGCGGACTACTTCCTGCCGGCCCTGCAGCGGCCGGAGAACTTCACCACCATCCTGGTCCGGACCACCACCAGCGCCGCCGCGATGACGCTGGTGGTGCGCGAGGTGTTGCGGTCGGTGGACCCGGAGCTCCCGCTGCTCCAGCCGCAGATGCTCGCGACGCGCATCGCGCAGACGGTGGCCAACCGCAAGCTCGCCCTGGTGCTGTTGGCGGGATTCGCAGTCCTGGCGCTGGTCCTCGCCAGCCTCGGCGTCTACAGCGTGATGGCGCACCTGGTGGCGTTCCGGACGAGCGAGATCGGCCTGCGCATGGCGCTCGGCGCCTCACCTGCATCGGTCATGCGCATGGTGCTCGGCCACGGCCGCCGGCTCACGCTCCTCGGCATCGCCCTCGGCATCGTCGGCGCGCTGGGCGTGTCACGGCTGATGCAACAGGTGCTCTTCGAGGTCGACCCGGCAGACCCGCTGATCTATGTCGCGCTGTCGGTCACCCTGCTGATCGTGGCCGAATGCGCGTCGTGGTTCCCGGCCCGGCGTGCGACGAGGATCGACCCGGTGATTGCGTTGCGGACGGAATAGACAGGGTCTTGGGGCTTGGGGCTTGGGGCTTGAGGCTTGAGGCCTAGAGCCTGAAGCCTAGAGCCTGTTCCCGTGCCGCACCATCGTCTCGAGCAGATGGTCGAGGGCGGCGGCGGGATCCGTCGTTCGTCCGGTGTGCACGGGCGACATCTGAATCACCGTGCTGCGCGGCGAGACCAGCCACCGGAAGCGGCCACGCGGCGGCAGATCGCCAATCGCACCCGCCTCGGGCCCGCCCTTGCACACCAGCGGAATCGTCGCGAGGCTGGCGCGGATGCTCTCCACGTCCAGCGTTGGATCGAGCAGCCGCAGCCGCTCGGGGTCCAGCTCCAGTCGGCAGTCGAGGAAGGTCTCGTCCACGCACGACAGGATCACGCCGACGTTGATGCGCTCGCCCCGCTCCACGCGCGGCACGATGCGGACGATCGCGTAATCGTAGGTGTATCAGTCGGCACGAGCCGCCTCCTGCGCGAACGCTCGAGGGGCAGTGAGCCGCTCGGTCAGATAGCGCGTGTAGGCCGCGCGCTGATCTCCCACTTCCGGCGCGGCGTCCCCCGCCGTGAGCCATGCGTCCGGAATCCACTCGACGATGGTGCCAATCAGATCCTCGGTGAGGGCCTCCGCCATTGCGGCATCGACGTTCTGCAACTCGGTGGCCCGCCGTCGAAGCACGTGGCTCTTGATCATTGCGAACGGATCCCGCGGCCGCGCGCCACCGGTCTGCCACTCCGGCGCATGATGGGCGTACAACGTGGCGCCATGATCAATCAGCCAGAGGCGCCGGTGCCACATCAGCATGTTGGTGTTCCGCGCGGTGCGATCGACGTTGGTGACGAAGCTGTCGAACCACACGATCCGCGACGCCAGATCGGCATCCAGCTGGTTGACCAGCGGATCGAACGTCACCGAGCCCGGCAGATAGTCCAGGGCCAGGTTCAGCCCGGCGCTGTCGAGAATGAGGGCGTGGATCTCGGGGTCCGGCTCGGTCCGGGCCAGGTCGGGATGCAGCTCGGCGAACACGATCTCCGGCACCGGCAGGCCCAGCGCCCGGGCAATCTCTCCGGACACCAACTCCGCAATCAGCGCCCGCGGGCCCTGGCCGGCGCCTCGGAACTTCAGCACGTACATCCCATCGTCCGCCGCCTCGACGATGGCCGGGAGCGACCCGCCTTCGCGAAGCGGTGTGACATAACGGGTCACGGCCACTGTCCTCGGCTTCTGCACGCGCCAATTGTGGCACGTGGTGGCGTCACCCGCCGAGCTTGGGCGGGCGGGCGCCGGCTCGTGAAAGCGGCGGTGAACGGTGGTAGGACCTTACTTCTTCGGCTTCAGCAGATCTTTGCCACTTCCAGGCACGTCATGGAACTCCGGGCTGTTGGCCATGGTTTCCGCGTCATCCTCGCCTCGCGGCATGCTCGACGGGTCGAGAGGACTGATCGGTGGTCCGTCCTCGCCGGGCGCGTGGATCAACTGCTGTTCGTCGGTCGTGGGGCTTCGTTTCTCATCCTTTTCCATCACCACCTCCGACGCAGTGAGAGAGCAAGCCACATGCCTGCCCCGCTCGCATCCGCGCGACGGTGTGTGGTATTCCTGACGTGATCAACACACTCAAATCTCGTCAGAGGCCACACCATGACCACGAATGCCGCCAAAGCGGTCGCTCATCGCTTCGCTGCGGTCGCATCGCTCCTCACGTTCGCCCTTTTCCCCGGCTGCGCCGGGACCACCAAGACCGCGCCGCCAGAGGCGCCGTCGGCCCCAGCCGCACCGGCCGCTGAAGCGCAGAAGCCAGCTCCGCAGGGTGCCGCGACACCGCCAGCGGCTCCGGCGGCCGCGGCAAAACCAGCAGCCGCGATCAAGCCGCTCTTCGCCACCTCGCCTGATGGCACCAAGATCGCGTATGAGAAGACCGGAACCGGCCCGGCGCTGATGCTGGTGCACGGTGGCGGGCAATCGCGCCGCTCGTGGAACGATATCGGCTACGTCGATCGCCTCAGCAAGTCCTTCAGCGTGATCACCGTGGACACGCGTGGCAATGGCAACAGCGATCGGCCGACCACGGCCGCGGACTATGCGCTGGACAAGATGCTGGCGGACCTGCTGGCCGTGGCGGATGCCGCATCGGCGCCGCGGTTCCACCTCATGGCCTTCGGCCACGGCGCCAGCATCAGCCGCCACCTGGCGGCGCGATCCGATCGCGTGATCTCGGCGGTGCTGGTTGGCGCGGACATGGGCCCGACGCTGACAGGCCCGGTGAAGGAGGCGATCGCCGGCATGCGCGCCAAATGGCAGCCGCTGCTCGACGCGCAGAAGGCAGGCACGCTGGATCTCACGAAGTTTTCGTACGGGGATCGCGAGGCCTGGAACAACGGCGTGGCCATCTCGGCCATCGCGCTCGGCGCGCTGGCGGAGTATCCGCCGCTCGAGCCGTCGGAGATCAAGGCGCCCACGCTGTGGCTGGTCGGGGCGGCCGACACGAGCGCGATGGAGAACGCCAAGGCGTATCAGGGCAAGCTGGCCGGCACGAAGGTCACCTTCAAGGAGCTGAGCGGCCTCAGCTACTCGGACAGCTTCGCGAAGGTCGAGCCGGTACTCGCCGCGGCCGAGCCGTTCCTGAAGGAGACAGCGAAGCCGACGTCGTAACTCACCGGCGCTGGCGCGCATGCTGCATACCATCTCCCCACCAAAGGGGGCCGCGATGCAGCATGGTTCTGGCGAACGCACGACGGCGTGGACGCGGGACGTCGGCGAGGCGCCCGCTCAACGGCTCGACCGCAATCTTCAAGTGGATGTGTGCGTGGTTGGCGCCGGGATTGCCGGGCTGACCACCGCCTACATGCTGACGCAACGCGGCCGTACCGTGGCCGTACTCGACGCTGGCTCCGTCGGCGGCGGCGAGACCAGCCGGACCACGGCACATCTGTCGCACGTGCTCGGCGCTCGCTACTTCGAGCTGGAACGTCTGCACGGCGTGGACGGCGCGCGACTGGCCGCGGACAGCCATACCCAGGCCATCACCGCCATCGAGACCATCGTCCGGCAGGAACAGATCGCGTGTGATTTCGAGCGCGTTCCCGGCTACCTGTTCCTCGGCTCCGGCGACGACCCGGACATCCTGGCGCGCGAGCTGGAGGCGGTGCATCGCGTCGGGCTGACGGGTGTGAGCCGCGTTGACGAGTCCCCGCTTCCCTCCTGGAATCTCGGACCATCCCTCTGCTTTCCCGATCAGGCGCAGTTCCACCCGATGAAATACCTGAGAGGGCTGACACAGGCCATTCAGGCGCGCGGCGGACACGTCTACACGCAGACCCGTGCCGACTCCATGGAGGGTGGCGACGCCGCCTGCGTGCGCACCAGCGACGGCCGTGAGGTGCGGGCCGGCGCCATCGTGGTGGCGACCAACACGCCGGTCAACGACCGCGTCGTGATCCACACGAAACAGTCGGCGTACCGGACCTATGCGGTCGGCTTGACCGTACCGCGCGGCACGGTGCCACACGCGCTGTACTGGGACACCGAGGACCCCTATCACTACGTGCGGATGACGCCGACGGACGATCGCACCGACCTGCTGATCGTGGGCGGCGAGGATCACAAGACCGGGCAGGCCGACGATACCGAGCGGCGGTTTGCGTCGCTCGCCGACTGGGCGCGCAAGCGCGTGCCGATCGCCGGCGAGGTCGCGTGCAGCTGGTCGGGGCAGGTGATCGAGTCGGTGGATCACCTCGCGTTCATCGGGCGCAACCCGGGTGACGCCGCCAACGTGTTCGTGGTGACCGGCGACTCGGGCAACGGCCTGACGCACGGCACCATCGCCGGCGTGCTGCTGACGGATCTCATCATGGCGCGCGACAACCCCTGGGCCACGCTCTACGACCCGTCGCGAATCACGCTGCGCGCGGGCCTGGAGTTCGCGCGCGAGAGCCTCAACGTCGCGGTCCAGTACGCGGACCTCGTGACGCCGGGTGAGATCGCGTCGGTGGAGGAACTGGCGCCGCACACCGGGGCGATCATGCGCCAGGGTGCGCGCAAGGTCGCGGTCTACCGCAACCCGCACGGCGCGCTGCAGGAGTTCTCGGCGCTCTGTCCGCATCTGGGCTGCGTCGTCCACTGGAACGACGCCGAGAAGAGCTGGGACTGCCCCTGCCACGGGTCGCGATTCGAGGCGACCGGGGCCGTGATCAACGGTCCCGCGGTTACGGGGCTCCGTCCGGAGTGAGCGGGCCCCGCGCGGCGAAGTGAGTGGCGGCGCCGCCGGTCGGCCTGAGGAACGCCGCCCAGGCAAGGATGATGAGCGTTGGTATCGCCAGCGCCGTCGCGGTGGACAGAATGACGTCCCTGGCTACGCGCAAGTCGGCCGACACGCGCAGGACCTCGGCATCGCCGCTGGCCTCCATCGCGACCAGGGCCTGCTCGGCCAGCCGGGCCAGCATGTTCGCGCTCAGCCAGGAGGACAGAACCAGGCCCGCCTGACAGAGGGCGCCCATCAACAGCAGTGTCGGAAACAGCGGCCTCCGCGCCGGCATCAGCAGGACCAGCGCCAGCGGGTAGGCCATGGCGAAGACGGCCGCTACCGATACCAACGCGGGCACGAGCAACGCCAGGATGATCGGAAGCAGCACAATCCCGCCGTACGGATCGGACCTGGAGACCCCCGACCAGAAGTCGATGGCCTCCAACTGCGTTCCGATCATCTGCCACAGCGACGGCAGGTTCGAGGCGGCGAGCGCGGCAAGGAGCGCCACACCAACGAGCGATACGCCCAGGGCGGCGGGCCACGGCCACAGCGGTTCGGCCGTCTGGTGCATTGGCGCCACCGGCCATCGGCGCGCCATGACGAGCAGGACACCGGTGAAGACAAACGTGGCCGAGGCCATCGCCGCGGTGAGGCCGATCGCGCGCAGCCATGGCGGCGATTCCGGCGGAGCCGCGGCCAGCACGGCCACCGATGCCGTGGCAAACGCCAGTCCCTGCAGCAGACAGAGGACGCGCACCGCCGCGAGGAGCGTCAGCAGCAGGCGTTCGACCCCGGCATGGAGCAGGGACATGCGACCGGGAGTATCGCACCGATGGCCGGCCGCGGATATGCTGTGCCCACCATGGGCCACAACGCGTCGGCCGGTCTCGTGCGGCTGGCGGTCACCGCCGCGCTACTCTGCCTTCCCTCCGCCTCGAACGGGCAGCAGGCCGCGGCTCCGGCCGCCGACACATCGATCCGTCCGTTCACGATCAGCATCCCGGATACCGTCCTCGCCGACCTCAAGACCAGGCTGCGGAACGCACGGTTCCCGGAGCCGCTGCAGGGTGATGGATGGGCGCTCGGCACCGACATCCGTTATTTGAAAGAGCTGGTCGCCTACTGGCGAGACACCTTCGACTGGCGCGCTCAGGAACGGCGGCTGAATGGCTTCGAGCAGTTCACGACCACCATCGATGGCCTGACCGTCCACTTCATCCATCGCAAGTCGAAGGCGCCGAACGCCTTCCCCCTGCTGATCACCCACGGCTGGCCAGGCTCGTTCGTGGAGTTCACGAAGATCATCGGGCCGCTCACCGATCCGGTCGCGCACGGTGGCCAGGCCGGCGACGCCTTCGATGTGGTCATCCCGTCCATTCCCGGGTTCACGTTTTCGTCTCCGCCACGCGAGCCAGGCTACGACCCCGCACGCATCGCCACGATCGAGGCAAAGCTGATGGCGCGCCTCGGCTATGCACGCTACGGCGCCCAGGGAGGCGACTGGGGTTCGATCATCAGCACCCAGGTGGCGCTGCACGATCCCGCTCACGTGGCGGGACTGCACCTCAACATGTGCTTCGGAAATGCACCGGCCGGCACCGATCCCAACGAAGGGTTGACCGACGCAGAGCGCGAGCGGGTGAAGGCGCGACAGGTCTTCCAGAGCGAGGAAACCGGCTATCAGCAGATTCAGGGCACCAAGCCGCAGACGATCGGCATCGCCCTCAACGACTCGCCGGTCGGGCTTGCGGCGTGGATTGTCGAGAAGTTCCGGACCTGGTGCGACTGCGGCGGGAATCCGGAGACGATCTTCACGAAGGACGAGCTCCTCACCAACATCACGCTCTATTGGGCCACCCAGACCGCGGCGTCCTCGGCCCGCATTTACTACGAGAGCCGGCACCCGCTTTCGCCGCCCGCGCCCCGCCGCGTCGAGGCCCCCACGGCGTGCGCCGACTTCCCGAAGGAGATCATCTGGTCGCCCCGGCGCTGGCTCGAACCGCGCTTCAACATCACGCGGTGGACGACGATGCCGAGGGGCGGCCATTTCGCCGCGATGGAGCAGCCGCAACTGCTGGTGGACGACGTGCGCGCGTTCTTCCGCGGTCTTCGCTAGCACGGCCTGTGCTATAAGCGTCCCTACCCAACACATATGTGGCAGCACAACTACGAACCTGTCGGCGGCAGTCTGGGTCTATCCGCTCCCATTGCCGCGCTCCCCATCGTCGTGCTGTTCCTGATGCTGGGACTGTGGCGGGCGCCGGCGTGGAAATCGGCGCTCAGCGGACTCGTCACCGCCTTGATCGTGGCCATCGCCGTCTACGGCATGCCCGTGCAACTGGCGGTGATCTCGACGCTCTATGGAGCGGCCTACGGGCTCTTCCCCATCGCCTGGATCGTGTTCTCGTCGATCATGCTCTACCGGCTGGCGGTGGACACCGGCCGGTTCGAGGTGATCAAGGACTCGGTCGGCAGCCTGACCGATGATCGGCGGCTGCAGGCGATGTTCATCGCCTTCTCGTTCGGCGCGTTCATCGAAGGCGCGGCGGGCTTCGGCGCGCCGGTGGCGGTGTCGGGAGCGATGCTCGCGGGCCTCGGCTTCAATCCCTTCTACGCCGCCGGCATCTGCCTGCTGGCCAACACCGCGCCGGTGGCGTTCGGGTCGATTGGCATCCCGGTCACGACGCTGGCTGCAGTCACGGGCCTGCCGGTGATGCCGCTGTCGGCGATGGTGGGCCGGCTGTGCGCGATGGTCTCGGTGATCATCCCGGGCTACCTGATCGTCGTGATGGCGGGCTGGGCGCGCGCCCGCGAAGTGCTGCCGGCGATCATCGCCTGCGGGCTGTCGTTCGCGGGCATGCAGCTGTTCGTCTCCAACACCATGGGCCCCGAGCTGACGGACATCCTCAGCTCGCTCACCTGCATCATCGTGATGGTCGCGGTGCTCAAGCTGTGGAAGCCGGCGAGCATCATGCGGCTCGAGGGCGACAAGCCGGTGAGCACGGTGGCCATGAAGCACACCGGCCGCGAGATCTTCATGGCCTGGAGCCCCTACCTGCTGCTGGTGGTGTTCGTGCTGGCGTGGGGCGAGCCCGCGATCAAGCTGGCCATCGACAGCTGGACCCACGGCGTGATGCCGTCGTTCCTGCCGAAAGCGCCGACCGGGCTCAATGGCCTGATGGTGCCTGGCCTCCACAACGTCATCACGCGGATCCCGCCGGTGACCCCGGCGCCGGCACCGTACGCGGCCGTGTTCACGCTCAACTGGATGAGCGCGTCGGGCACCGCGTGCTTCCTCGCGACCATCGCCGCGGCGCTGGTGCTGGGTGTGAAGCCCGGCCAGTTCGTCGGCATCTACAAAGCCACCTTCAAGCAGCTCGCGTTCGCGATGGCGACCATCGCCTCGATGCTCGGCCTCGCCTACCTGATGAACTACTCGGGCATGACCTCGACGCTGGGCCTGGCGCTCGCCACTACCGGCGTCGCGTTCCCGTTCTTCAGCGCGGTGGTCGGATGGCTGGGCGTGTTCCTGACCGGCAGCGACACCTCCGCGAACGCCCTGTTCGGCAACCTGCAGGTGGTGACGGCCACGGCACTCAACCTGAACCCGGTGCTGACCGCCTCGGTGAACTCGGCCGCCGGCGTGATGGGCAAGATGATCTCGGTGCAGAGCATCGCGGTGGCCGTGGCGGCGACGGGCATGAGCCGGGAGGACGAGAGCCGCTTGTTCCGGTTCACCATCAAGCACAGCGTGCTGCTGATGATGGCAATGGGCGTGATTTCGATGCTGTTTGCCTACGTCTTCCCGGAATACGTTCCCGTGGTACCGCCGAAGTGAGCAACGCGACTTAAAGGATGAGCTTAGAGGTCGGGCTGCCGCGGCGCCTCGGCGTGTATTTTTGACATAGTCGCCGAGAAGAATTTTCCTTGTGAGCGCCGATCGTGTTTGCTACTCTCAGCTCCAGTACAACTCAACTATTACCAAGCGAAAAGGTGTGCGGTCGATTTCGGCCGTGCGCAAAGCTGAAACCCTCGCGATCACTTGCGGGATGATTTAGCTGCCGAACTTGGGAAGAAGATGGGGCCGTTGTTCCGTCTTCTCGTCCTCGTTTGGTAGCGGATTCGGAGCCTTTGCTGTGTCCGTCCGCCGCGCCCTCCTCTACGTTGGCCTCACCATCTCACTCGCCTCGCTGGCCTTCAGCTTCGGCAGCTGGACGACCCAGCGCGCGATGGCGCAGCAGCTCGCCCACAACGACGCGCGGCTGAGCGCGCTCAGCGACAACCTGGCGCGCAGCATCCTGAAGATGCGCGAGGTGCAGACCCGCGCGGAGAAGGCGTCCGCCGAGATCCCCCCGGTCGTCTCGACCACGGGGCCTTCGCAGAGCGTGATGGTGGAGGAGATCAAGAAGCAGCTGCAGAGCGAGATGGGGCTGATGCCGGTCCGGCTGCTGCGCGAGCGGCGCGCGAGCTTCGTCGAACTGAACGCCGTGGACAACTTCGGCAAGTCCGGATACGGCACCGCCGGCTACATCGGCAACGGCTACTTCGTCACGGTGAAGCACGCGGTCGTCGCCCTTGATGCCGACGTCGAAGGGCGTGAACGCCGCATCACCTCGATCAAGATCCGCTACAAGGGCAAGGACATCCCGGCGCGCCTCATCGACGCCGGTGATGCCACCGTCGAAGTGCACTCGGGCGACTGGGCGCTGATCAAGGTCAAGGAGACACTCGACCTGCCGGCGCTGCGCATCGACACCGCCTACCCCTACGACTTCGCCGAGCCGATCTTCCGGCTGGGCAACGACTACTCGAAGGGCATCATCCTCAGCACCGGCTACATCGGGCAGCACACGGCCAACGGCCTGGTGACGTGCCTCACCGACGGCCATCCCGGCGTGTCGGGGGGCGGCGTGCTGAACCAGGCCGGCGATCTGGTCGGCATCCCGATTGGCCGGATGGAGGGCGACTATCGCTTCTCGTTCATCCTGCCGCTGCGCGCCGAGATGTTCCGCAAGGTGCCGCATGCGGCCTCCATCGCGAACGCGCAGGACACGGTCAACTAGGACATCGAACCCTGGAACCCTGCAACCCTAGAACCCTAGAACCTACGAACCTAGAGCCCTAGGACCCCTCCGCCCGTTCAGAACTTCTCGGGCACCCGCTTGTACGCGTAGTTGGGATCCTTGTAGCCACCGGCCTCCTGCCGTTTCGGCAGCTTCACCTTTTCGCGCGGCGTCTTTTCGTACGGGATCTGCCCGAGCAGGTGCGAGATGATGTTCAGCCGCGCCCGCTGCTTGTCGTTCGAATCCACGACGTACCACGGGGCGAAGCCGGTGTCGGTGGCGGTGAACATGTCGTCGCGAGCCCGCGAGTAGTCGTACCAGCGGCTGTAGGACTTCAGATCCATCGGCGACAGCTTCCAGATCTTCCGCCCGTCGTCGATGCGGGCCTCGAGACGGCGGGTCTGCTCCTTCTCGCTCACCTCGAGCCAGTACTTGAGCAGGATCACTCCGGAGTCCACCATCACCTTCTCCCACAGCGGGACCATGTTCAGGAACTTCTTGACCACCTCCTCCGAGGAGAAGCCCATCACGCGCTCCACGCCGGCGCGGTTGTACCAGCTGCGGTCGAAGATCACGATCTCGCCGGCCGCTGGCAGGTGCGGCAGATAGCGCTGCACGTACATCTGGCTCTTCTCGCGGTCGGTGGGTGCCGGCAGCGCGATGGTCCGGAAGACGCGCGGGCTGACGCGCTCGGTGATGGCTTTGATCGTTCCGCCCTTGCCGGCGCCGTCGCGGCCCTCGAAGATGACGCAGACCTTGAGACCCTTGTACTTGACCCATTCCTGCAGCTTGACGAGTTCGGCGTGCAGCTTGGCCAGCTCCTTCGCATAGGCCTTGCCGGTTAGCTTCTCCTTTGACGGCGCGGCCTTCTCAGGCGGGTCGCTCGCCGCAGTCGCGGCCGGAGCTCCAGCGGCCAGCGCGGCGTCGCCGTCCTTCTTCTTGTTCTTCTTGTTCTTCTTCTTATCGCCCGTCTTCTTGTTCTTGCCCTTCGCGTCCTGCAGGGCGATTTCCGGCGTGTCCGCAGCCTGTTGGCCGCCGTTGGCGCTGGCCTTGTCCTTCTTGTTCTTCTTGGCGGCTTGGTCTTTTTTCATGATGCAGTCCTCTGACTCGGAAGGAGTGCTGAATGGAACAGGACGCGCGGCGTACTGCCGATCGTACTCGCGAACGGCCGCGTCAAGGTTCGCGAACATGCGTGGCTGACCGAGCCGTTCGCCAAGCGGCGAGCGGCGCACGACGGCCAGGGTTTCGGGATTGAGCCCGGCCAGCCACAGGGTGGTGCCCTCGGCCGCCAGCCTCTCGTCAATCCCCGCGAGCGTTTGCAGCGCGGTGTACTCGATGTCGAAGATCGCACGGCCGTCGATGACCAGTACCTGCGGGCGCGACAGATCGATGAGAGCCCGAACCTTGTCGGCCACCCGCTCCGCATTGGCGAAGAAGAGCCGGCCTTCGGTGCGCAGGATCAGCAGGCCCGGCCACGTCTCATCATCGGGGTGCTCCGGCGTGAGGGGGCGGAACACGGTCGTGCCCCGCTTGCGTCCGAGCGGATACACCGCGGGGTTGTAGGCCTGCTGGGCCAGCGACAGCAGCGAGACGATCACGGCCACCATGATGCCCCTGAGCGTCCCGAGCAAGACGACCCCAGCAAAGGCCGTGAGCGCCCAGAGGAACTCGGTGCGCCGCACCCGGCTGATGGCGGCGAACTCGGCCGGCTTGATCAGCTCGATGGAGTAGACGATGACGACGGCGGCGAGCGCCGCCTGGGGCATGAGCGCGATCACCGGCCCGAGCAGGAGAAGCGTCGCCAGGGCCATCGTGGCGGTGATGAGCGCCGACACTTGACTGCGCGCGCCGGCCAGGCGATTGACGGCGGTCTGCGACGTGCCGCCGCCGGCCGGCATCGCCCCGAGCAGGCCACCCACGACGTTGGCCGCGCCGAGGGCCAGCAGTTCCTGATTCGGGTCCGGCCGCGGCTCGGACGAGGCGCCGAAGGCGCGCGCCGCGGCAATCGTCTCGGTAAAACTCATCAGCGCAATGCCGGCGGCCGCCGGCCACATCTGGTTCGCCAGATCGAAATGCGGCAGCATCAGCGTCGGTAGCCCTCCGGCCACCTGGCCGGCCGTGGCGACGCCCATCGCCTGCAGGCCCAGCACCGCGGACGCGGCGATCGCCATCGCGATCGCGACCAGCGGCGCGGGCGCTTTCGGCGCGAAGTGCTCGAGCCCCACCAGCAGCACCAGCAACGCGGCGCCGAGGAGGAGCGTCGGGATTGAGGTCTCGGGGAGTTGCTGGGCGAGGGCGATCAGGTCACGGAAGAAGCCGGCTTTCTCGAAATGAACGCCCAGCAGCTTCGGAAGCTGGTCAACGACAATGACCAGCCCGATGCCCGACTTGAAACCGGTGAGGACCGGATCCGAGATGAAGTTCGCGATGAAGCCGAGTCGGAGCAACGAGCCGAGCGTCAGTAGAGCGCCCACCAGCACCGACAGCGTGGCCGCCGCGACGATCAGGGTCGCGGGGTCTCCGCCCGGCGCCGAACGCGCAAGCTGCGAGGCCGTCAGAATGGCAATGGTGGTGGTCGTGCTGACGCTCAGGGGACGCGACGTTCCGAGCAGGGCGTAAACGGCCATCGGCACGATGGCGGTGTAGAGGCCGATGTGCAGCGGTAGCCCGGCGATGGTGGCAAACGCCATTGCCTTCGGTACGACTACAGCCGCCGTCGTGAGGCCGGCCGTGAAATCCGGCCGGAACCAGGAGCGGGGATAGAGTCGCAGCCAGTCGACGCTCGGAAAAAGTTTCACCGACACAGCTGTGCGCGCGCGCCGGGGACCCGACGGCGGACGCCAAGCATAGCGCCGGGCCCGAACACAGTCCAGCTTGAGCGCGACGTGTCGGTGCTCACAGCGTTCGTCCCCGCAAAGTGACAGCGATCGCCCGCCGTATACACATTCCTATATCGGAATGTGTATCCTTCGGGTTGACAGCACTTGCCGTTGTCTTGTATTTAACGTGTAGGTTAATTAACTCAATGGTTCAGCATCAATCCGCTCACCTCAACGCGACGTTTGCGGCCCTGGCCGATCCCACCCGCCGCGCAATCCTCGCGCGGCTCGCCTCCGGTCAATGCTCGGTCACCGAACTGGCCGAGCCGTTCGACATGAGCATGCCGGCCGTGTCGAAGCACCTGAAAGTGCTGGAGCGCGCCGGGCTCATCGCCAGGAGCCGCGAGGCGCAGTGGCGCCACTGTCAACTGGACGCAGCCCCGCTCCGCGAGGTGTCCGAGTGGGTGGAGCAGTATCGCGATCTGTGGGAAGCGCGCCTGGATCGCCTCGATGCCTACCTGATGGAACTTCAGAAGAAAGGAAAGCCCCGTGCCCGAAAGAAGTAGCACGGCCCTCGCGGCCGACGTCGTGCTCACCCGCACGTTCCACGCTCCACGGGCGCTCGTCTGGCAGGTGTGGACCGACCCGGATCACCTGGCAAAGTGGTGGGGGCCGCACACCTTCAGCAATCCGCTGGTCGAGATCGATCTGCGGCCCGGCGGCGCGCTGCGCGTGGACATGCAGGGACCGGACGGCGTCAACGCCATGACCGGCCAGGTGCGCGAGGTCGTTGCGCCGGAGCGCTTCGTCTTCACGAGCATGCTCGAATCCGACGGTCACACTTACGTGGAGGTCCTGAACACCGTGACGCTCACCGAGCAGCATGGCGTGACCACGGTGACGCTGGTGGCGCACGTGCTGCAGGCGGCGCCGGAAGCCTTCGAGGACCTCGGCGGCATGCACGAAGGCTGGCGCCAGAGCTTCGAGCGCCTCGAAGACCAGGTCGCCACGTCGGCCTCGGAGTACGAGATGGTCGTCTCGCGGCTGCTGAACGCCCCGCGCGAAATGGTGTTCGACGTCTGGACCGATCCCCGACATCTCGGCGAGTGGTGGGGGCCGGTCGGTTTCACGACGACCACCCAGCACATGGACCTGCGGCCCGGCGGCGAGTGGATTCACGTGATGCACGGGCCAGACGGCATCGACTATCCCAACCACACGGTGTTCATCGAGGTGAACCGTCCCTCGCGGCTCGTCTATACCAACCGCGGCGGCGACGCCGTCACCGATCCCGCGAGCTTCGAGGCCACCATCACATTCGACGAACAGGACGGCCGCACTCGTGTCACCATGCGCGCGCGGTTTGCGTCCGCCGCCGAGAAGGCAAGGATCATGCGCGAGTACGGCGCCTACGAAGGCGCGCATCAGATGTTCGACCGCCTTGCGCAGCACCTGGCCGGCCGCACCGACAACCCGCTAAACGTGGAGTAGGACGATGGGATTCCTTACCGATCTCCGGTTCGCTGCTCGGTCGCTCTCCCGGGTGAAAGGGCTCACCATCACGGTGATCCTCACCCTGGCGCTCGGCATCGGCGCCAACGCCGCGATCTTCACCGTGGTCCAGGGCGTGCTGTTGAAGCCGCTCGTCAACCGCGACGAGGAGCGCCTGGTCTACATCCGCCAGAGCGCCCCCGGCATCGGCGTGGAGAACGCCGCGTTCTCGGTGCCGGAGCTGAAGGACCTGCGCGCCGGCGTCACCACGCTCACCGCGTTCGGCGACTTCTCGGCCCTCGAGTTCACGATGGTCGGGCTGGGCGAACCTCGCGTGGTTCGATCCGGCGTGGTCGGTGGCTCGTACTTCGAGGTGATGGGGCTGCGCCCGGTGCTCGGGCGGCTGATCGACGCCACCGACGATGGGCCGGGTGCCGCGGGCGCCGTGGT
The DNA here is from genome assembly GCA_963723005.1 of uncultured Acidobacteriota bacterium. Classification (GTDB taxonomy): domain Bacteria; phylum Acidobacteriota; class Vicinamibacteria; order Vicinamibacterales; family UBA2999; genus VFZN01. Next base: position 23,385 of record CAVRPA010000006.1, read on the forward strand.
GCTGACGCATCGCTTCTGGACGACGGCCCTCGGCAGCGATCCGGCGGTTCTCGGCAAGACGGTGCGGCTTGGCGAGCGGTCGGCCACGATCATCGGCGTGCTGCAACCGTCGGTGCCCTACCCGTCGGAGACGGAGATCATGGCCAACGTCGTCACCAGCCCGCATCACCTGGACGCGACGATGGTGGATGGCCGCGTGCATCGCATGACCGAGCTCTTCGGCCGGCTGGCGCCGGGCGCCGATGTGGACGCAGCCCGGGCCGAGTTACGGGCCGTGCACCGGGCGGCGGTCCAGTCACACCCCGAAGCCTATCCGAAAGACGCGGACTTCCGTATCGACGCGGTACGGCTTCGCGATCAGATCACGTCCTCGGCGCGCACCGTGCTGCTGGTACTGCTGGCCGCCGCGGCGCTGGTCTTCGTCATCGCCTGCTCCAACGTGGCGAACCTGATCCTGGCGCGGTCGGTCCGCCGCGAAGGCGAGCTGGCGATTCGCGCGGCGCTCGGCGCCGGCGCCGGCGCGCTCCGTCGCACGCTGCTGGCCGAGAGCCTGCTCCTCTGCGGAGCTGGCGCCATCCTCGGCGTGCTGATCGCGCGGCCGATGGTCGCCGTGCTGTCGCGCTACGCGTCGCGCTTCTCGGTGCGGGCGCTGGATCTGACGGTGGACAGCAGCCTGCTGTGGGTGGGCACCGGGCTCGCGCTGGTCGCGGCGGTGCTGCTGGCGTTCGTGCCACGGCTGCCGTCATCGGACTCGACCAACGGCTTCGGCCTCAATACCGGCAGCGTGCGCGTCACTTCCGGGACCAATCGCCGGCTGCGCCTGTTCGCGGTGACGCAGATCGCCGCCTCGTTCGTGCTGCTGGCCGGTGCCGGCATGTTGATGACCACACTCCTCCGGCTGCAGGCCGCGGAGACCGGTTTCAACCTGCGGCAGGTGCTGGTCGTGAACGTGCCGGTGTCGTTCGATCGGCCGAAGGCGGAGACCTCGGCGTTCTATCGCGAGGTGATCCGGCGGGTCTCCGAGCTGCCCGGGGTGGAACGCGCCGTCGTCGGCACGCAGGTGCCGTGGCGCGACGCGGGCGCGTTTGGCCCTGGCTTCCAGTTCACCACGGAGGGTTACAGCAAGGCGAACGGCGAGGAGGATCCGCGCGGCCGCTTCCGCGCCATCTCGCCCGGGTTCTTTGGCGCGCTCGGCGTGCCGATCATCGCGGGCCGCGATTTCAACGAGGGCGATCGCGCCGACACCGAGTCGGTGGTGATCGTCAGCCAGAGCGTGGCGCGTCGCATGTTCAACTCGGGCGAAGCGCTGAACCGCCACGTGTCGTGGACGGATCCGGTGATGGCCTTCGTCGGCATCCACACCAAACCCCGCCGCATCATCGGCGTGGCCGCCGACGTGGACGACGAGAACGTGGTGCCGGGACCGGCGATGACGGTGTATCACCCGATGGACCAGGAGTTCGGCGGCGGCCGCCTGTTCGTGCACACGAAGGCCGACCCCTACACGCTGGTTCCGCCGATCACCAAGCTGATCCGGGATCTCGCGCCAGACCAGCCGGTCGAACGGGCCGCGACCCTCGAAGATGTCCGGGCCGAAGTGCTGGCGCCCAACCGACTCAACGCGCTGGTGTTCGGCGGCTTTGCCGGCGTCGCGCTGATGATCTCGATCGTCGGCGTGGCCGGCGTGCTGGCGTTCTCGGTGAGCGCGCGGATGCGTGAGTTCGGCGTGCGGCTGGCGATCGGCTCCGAGCCTCGCCACCTGCTGGCGCGGGTGCTCCGCGAAGGTGCCGTGATTGCGGGCATCGGCGTCAGCCTTGGCGTGGTCGGCGGGTTCGTCCTCGCGCGGCTCGCGGGCGGCTACCTGTCCGAAGTGACGCTGCCTGGCGCCGTCCCGCTGCTCGGCGCCGCCGCGGTGCTGGTGGCCGCCGCGGTGCTGGCCTCGCTGGTGCCGGCCTCGCGCGCGGCCAGGGTGGATGTGATGCAGGCGCTGCGCACCGACTAGCGTCGGGCCGACCGGCTCGCCATCCACGCAATCGGCAGCCCGACGCCGAAGGCGTGAATGGCGAGCCCGTTGAGCAATGCCGACGGCGCCGCGGGAAGCCCACCGCGGAATCCCGCCAGCGGCAGCACCACCAGGTTCATGACGAAATACAACGCCACGCCGAATGCCGGACCGGCGATCCACGGGTGGCGGATGGCGGCGGACAGCTGGCGCGCAATCAGGAAGTAGGCCGTGGCCGCCGACAGCGCGATGAAGAAGTGCAGCGCAAGGCCAAGCGCCGCCGCCGGCACACCTCCCTGGAACGCGCCGTTCCCCAGCACCCCGCTCGCGATGAACTGCAGCACTCGCGTCGGGGTGCCGCCGTTCAGGCGCGTGATGATGAACGCGTCGAGAATGTCCAGCAGCCCCGCGAGCAGTCCGCCAACGATCACCGTGTCGAACAGCTTTGGACGCACCGGGGGATTCTACCCGTCTGCCGGCGCCGCAGCCTTCACGAGCCTGGCGCCGTTCTCATCGACCGGCCGGCGGACACCTTCAACAGGCTCGTCGCACCACCGTCACCAGGACCTCCGCCACTGGCCACGGCGCTTCGTTGGCGACGGCCCAGATGGTCACGCGTCCCGTGGACGAGGTCTTGCCTTTCGTCCACGGCGTTGCCGGCGCGAACTCCGGGTAGATGAAGAGGTTCTCTTCGGCAGCGGCTTCGCCGAGCGGCGTGAACGTGAATCGCGGCACGATGTACAGCAGGCTGCGATCGAGCCGGTTCACCCGTGGATCTCGAACTGGGCGCCGCGGCGGGCGACGTCCATGCTCATCGCGACCAGGGTGTGCCACGACACGGACCCCGCGCTGTTGAGATGCCGGCGGCGCACCTCGATGCCGTAGGGATGAAGCGGAGGCTCGGGCGCCACGCCCGCCCGTCGCCGCCGCTGACGCCGCTGCACGGTGATGAGCGCCACCGGCACGCGTTCGGGCCGCTTGACGCCGGGCGTGCGTCGCAGCACGTCGAACCGCATGACCAGCGCATCGCCTTCCAGTCGAGGAAGGCCGAAGTGCAGCTGCCGATCCGTCAGCCGCGCCGGTTGCTTGAACTCGAGATCGATGCTGCTGACGCCCTGCAGTAGCGAGCGCTTGGCCAGGTAGTGCCACAGGGTCTCGATGACCACTCCGCGCTGACGCTGCCGGCGGAGTTGAGCATGCTGGAGTCGATGATCCTGTGCCGGGTGTCGAGCACGGCCGTGATGGCCTCGCCGGCCACCCGACGCCCGCCTGACTTCCGCTGCCCGCAATGGTTTCATCCTGTACTCCTGTGACCAACAAAGGTACGTCATCGCGGGTCAGCCAAGCACCGGAGCGCAACCAGCCGGCTCTGCCGGTCAGGGTCGACTTATAATCCCGCCGTCCATGGCTCTGGCGCCCGGCACCCGTCTAGACAGCTACGAAATTCTGTCCCTGATCGGCGCGGGCGGGATGGGTGAGGTGTACCGCGCCCGCGACACGCGGCTGGAGCGCGACGTCGCCGTCAAGGTGCTACCGGTCGGCGTCGCCGCCGACCCCGACCGCCTGAAGCGCTTCGAGCAGGAAGCGCGCGCCACCGCCGCTCTCAATCACCCTAACATCCTGCACGGTCTTCGACATCGGCAGCGTCGACGGCGTCGCCCTACGTCGTCTCCGAGCTGCTGGAGGGTGAGACGCTGCGCGGCGCGCTCGAGCGGGGCGCGCTGCCGCCGCGCAAGGCCATCGAGCTGCGGCGTCGCAGCTGGCGCGACGGTCTCGCCGCCGCGCACGAGCAGCGGCATCGTGCACCGCGACCTGAAGCCCGACAACATCTTCATCACCGCGCGAAGGGCGCGCTGAAGATCCTGGACTTCGGCCTCGCGCGAAGCTGCAGCGACGCGACGCCGCCGGCGATCGGACGATGACCACGTCGACCGTCAGCCGCGGCACGACGCCGGGCATGGTGCTCGGCACGATGGGCTACATGTCGCCGGAGCAGCTGCGCGGGGACGCCGTCGATCATCGGTCCGACATCTTCAGCGTTCGGCGCGGTGCTCTACGAAATGATCGCCGGCAAGCGCGCGTTCCACGGGCGACACCGCGCCGATACCATCAGCGCCATCCTCAGCGGCGAGCCGCCCGAGCTGGAGGGCGCCGCCCGCAACATCCCGCCGATCCTCGACCGCCTGGTGCGGCGCTGCCTCGAGAAGTCGCCTGAGGAACGCTACCAGTCGGCGCGCGATCTCGCATTCAATCTCGAGTCGTTGTCGGCGATCTCGTCGGGCGAACCGAGCGCCGCGGGCGAGCGTGCGGCTGCGCCGTCACTCCTCCGGTGGTGATCGGGCGGTCGCGAGCGGCGTTGCTCGCGGCAGCCGCGTTGCTCGCCGGCCTGCTGGCGGGCGCTGCCTCGGCGTCGTGGACCGGCTCGGGCCGCGACCCGGCCGACCCCTCTGACGGCGTACCGCCAGCTGACGTTCCGGCGCGGGCTGATCACCAGCGCGCGCTTTTCACCAGACGGGCAGAGCGTCATCTATGAAGCGGGATGGGAGGGACGCCCCGCAACCCTGTATACGGCGCGAGTGGACAGCGTTGGCGAGCAGCCGCTGGCCACGGAGGGCGTCATCGAGGACGTCTCCAGCAGTGGCGAGATGGCCTTGCTGATCGGGGTTGAGCGGATTATCTCCTTCATGACGCAGGGGACGCTCGCCCGAATGCCACTCTCTGGCGGCGCCCCGCGCGCCATCCTTCAGCGTGTCAGCAGCGCCAGTTGGGGTCCCAACGGCCAGCAGCTCGCCGTGACGCGGATGTCACTCACCCGCCGCTGGAGCCTCGAGTTCCCGGTGGGCACGGTCCTGTATGAAACGAACGACTGGATTGAGAAGCCACGGGTATCGCCGGACGGGAGCCGTGTAGCCTTTCTCGAACACCCTGGCGGCGGCGGTGACAACCGCGGGCACGTCTCCATCGTCACGGCGACGGGTGAGAAGTCCGATGTGTCAGGTGAATACGCGGCGCTGGCGGGTCTCGCGTGGCACCCCAACGGGGAACTCTGGTTCAGCGCCAGTCGCAGCGGCGCGTTGATGCAGCTGTTCGCGGTCCGCCCCGGAGGCGAGGTGCGGCAGGTCGCGGCTCTCCCCGCATCAGTGGTGTTCCAGGACCTGCGGGCCGATGGCGCCGTGCTGCTGGAGGCTCAGGCCCGTAAGGCCCGGATGCTGGTAAAAGTTCCCGGCGAGGCGGACGAGCGTGACATCAGCTGGTTCGACTATCCGCTCCTGAGAGACATGTCGGCCGACGGCAAGTACATCCTGTTCGATGAGGAAGGGGAGGGCGGTGGCGCAAGCTACAGCGTCTTCATGCGGCCGATCGATGGCGGGCCGGCGGTGCGCCTGGGCGAAGGCTATGCCGGATCCTTCGCACCCGACATGCAACACGTGCTGACGTGGACGCCAGGCCTCGGCCGCTCCACGGTGGTGCCGATCGGGCCTGGGGAACCGCGAGTCGTGGCTGCCCTCCCGGACGGCTTCACGCCCATGGGCGCGGGGCGCTGGTGGCCGGACAGCCGGCGGGTGCTCATCCTTGGGCGCCCTCCGGAGGGGATTCCGCGCACGTTCGTGTACGACCCGAGTTCCAATCAGACGACGCCGCTCACTCCTGAGGGTGTGTTCGGCACGCTGATCTCGCCAGACGGGACCCGGCTGGTGGTGACCGACAAGGGCGGGCGCCATCTGTTCACGATCGACAGTGGCAGGATGGCGGACATCAAGGGATTGCTGCCGGACGACCAGGTGGTGCGGTGGTCCGGTGATGGACGCGCGCTCTTCGTCTCGCGCGCGCTGTCCGCGCGTCAACGGGACCTGGCGCGCCTCGATCTCACCAGCGGACGGCGTGAGCCGATCGCAACCTTCGGGCCCGGCGGATGGCGCGGGTGTGAGCCTCGTTTCGACTCCTGTGGTGTCGGCCGACGGAAAGACATATGCGTATCATTATCAGCGTCCTCTCGGATCTCTTCTTCGCCACCGGCCTGAAATAACGCGACGTTCTGGAGGCACTCATGACGCGCTCCGTGTTGCGAACACCCGCGACCCTGTTCGCCGCTTCGCTGTGCTGGATGACCGTGGCACTGTCCGGCCAATCGGGCATCCGCGGCGGCGAGTGGACAACCTATGGCGGCGACCTTGGCAACACCAGGTACGCTCCGCTCGATCAGATCACCGCCGCCAACTTCAGCTCGCTCGAGGTCGCGTGGCGCTTCAAGGTGGACAGCCTCGGCCCCAGGCCGGAGTTCAACCTCCAATCGACGCCGCTCATGGTGAAGGGGGTGCTGTACTCAACGGGCGGCACGAGGCGAGCCGTGGTCGCGCTCGACGCCGCCACCGGCGAGCAGTTGTGGATGCACAGCGAGCACGAGGGGCGCGCGTGGGGCGGCCGCCCCGCGGCAGTTCTCCGGACGTGGGCTCGCGTATTGGACTGACGGCACCGAAGAGCGCATCCTCTACGTCACACCCGGGTACCGGCTCGTCGCACTCGACGCAAAGACCGGGATGCGCGTCCCTGGATTCGGGAACGCCGGCATCGTCGATCTCAAGGAGGGGCTCGATCAGATCGTGGACCCGATGTCGGGCGAGATCGGCTTGCACGCGGCTCCAGTGGTCGCCAGGAATGTGGTCATCGTCGGCGCGGCCGGGCGTTCCGGCGGCGTGCCCACCGGGCGTACGAACGTCAAGGGATTCGTCCGCGGCTTCGACGTCCGCACCGGAAAGCGGCTCTGGATCTTCCACACGATTCCCGAGCCCGGGGAGTTCGGCAACAACACCTGGGAGAAAGACTCCTGGTCGTACACCGGCAACACCGGCGTGTGGGCGCAGATCAGCGTCGACGAGGAGCTCGGGCTCGTGTACCTCCCGGTCGAAGTGCCCACCGGCGACTACTTCGGCGGGCCGCGCCCCGGCAGCAACCTGTTCAGCGAATCGCTCGTCGCCGTCGATCTGCAGACCGGCCAACGCCGGTGGCACTACCAGCTGGTCCATCACGGCATCTGGGACATGGACATTCCGTGCGCGCCGATTCTGGTGGACATCACCGTCGACGGGCGGCCGATCAAGGCCGTTGCGCAGCCGACCAAGCAGGCGTTCCTCTACGTCCTCAACCGCGTCACTGGCGAGCCGGTCTGGCCGATCCTCGAGCAACCCGTGGAGAAGGGGACGGTCCCGGGCGAGTGGTACTCGCCCACCCAGCCGATTCCGACCAGGCCCCCTGCCTACGATCGCCAGGGCTTCACGATGGACGACCTCATCGACTTCACGCCCGAGCTGCGCGCCGAGGCCGCGCAGATGGTGTCGAAGTACAAGTTGGGGCCTGTTTTCACGCCACCTGTGGTGAGCCGCATAGACGGGCCGCTGGCGACGCTCGCCATGGCAACGGCCGGAGGCGGGACCAATTGGCCCGGGGGCTCGTTCGACCCGGAGACGCAAACGTTGTACGTGTCGTCGAACCGGAACGTCAGCCAACTCGGTCTGGTGCCCCCTCGGCCAGAGACGAAGAACGACTTGCCATATGTTCAGGGCAATGCGGCCAGCGGCGCGCGCACCACGGGCGGGTCGGGTTCAGCCGGTCCGGCGGGAGAGGGCGGCAGCGCCCCGCTCACCGTCCGCGGGCTGCCCATCGTGAAGCCACCCTACGGGCAGATCAGCGCCATCGACCTGAAGCGTGGCGAGATCGTGTGGCAGGTCGCGCACGGCGAGACGCCCGACATTATCCGGAACCACCCGGCGCTCGCGGGTGTGACCATCCCGCGCACGGGACGGCTTGGGACGGTAGGCACGCTGGTCACCAGGACGGTCGTCATCGCGGGCGAGTCGGGCTTCGGACCCACACCTTCAGGCGCACGCGGCGCGATGCTTCGAGCCTACGACAAGGGCACCGGAGCTGGAGGTCGGCGCCGTGTACATGCCCGCCCCGCAAACCGGGTCGCCGATGACGTACATGTTGAACGGGCGTCAGCACATCGTCGTCGCCGTGGGCGGCGCCGGCTACAGCGGTGAACTGATCGCGTTCCGATTGCCTGCCGGCGGGGCCTGACCCTCGCGGCTGCCCCAATCCGAAGACTGAACATACGCGTGAGGAAGAAGTGATTCACACGTCGGCACGAAGAATCGGGCGCGCGAGAGTGTCCGGGTTATACGGCCGTTGGCTTACGCGTCCTCAGCCACCAAAGCAGGGACCGCCTTGGCCACGGTTCCACCGTTCTCATCCACGGGCCGGCGCACGCCGTCAACCAGGCTGGTGCGCACCACCGTCACCAGGACCTCCGCCACTGGCCACGGCGCTTCGTTGGCGACGGCCCAGATGGTCACGCGTCCCGTGGACGACGTCTTGCCTTTCGTCCACGGCGTGGCCGGCGCGAACTCCGGGTAGATGAAGAGGTTCTCTTCGGCGGCGGCTTCGCCCAGCGGCGTGAACGTGAATCGCGGAACGATGTACAGAAGGCTGCGATCGAGCCGGTTGACCCGTGGGTCATCGAACTGGGCGCCGCGGCGGGCGACATCCATGCTCATCGCGACCAGGGTGTGCCACGACACGGAACCCGCGCTGTTGAGATGCCGGCGGCGCACCTCGATACCGTAAGGATGAAGGGGCGGCTCGGGTGCCACGCCCGCCCGCCGCCGCCGCTGGCGCCGATGCACGGTGATGAGCGCCACCGGCACGCGGTCGGGCCGCTTGACGCCGGGCGTGCGTCGCAGCACGTCGAACCGCATGACCAGCGCATCGGCTTCCAGTCGAGGGAGGCCGAAGTGCAGCTGTCGATCTGTCAGCCGCGCCGGTTGCTTGAACTCGAGATCGATGCTGGTAACGCCCTGCAGCAGCGACCGCTTGGCCAGGTAGTGCCACAGCGTCTCGATGTACCACTCCGCGCTGACGCTGCCGGCGGAGTTGAGCATGCCGGGGTCGATGATCCTGTGCCTGGTGTCGAGCACCGCCGTGATGGCCTCGCCGGCCACACCGACCGCCCGCCTGACTTCCGCTGCCCGCAGTGGTTTCATCTACGTCCCGAGACCGAGAACCGCCGAACCGTTGACCTGCAATTTCACGATACTCCGGGCGTTGGGCGCGGCCAAGCTTCGAGTGCAAACCGCCCCTGCGATCTCGCCGAAGCATGCGGTTTGACGCGGTCACTCGCGGCTACGGACGAGCTCTGGCGCTGATGGCCGCGAGTATGATGTTGCCGCCCGCAATGGTCGGACGAACTATCTCCCACTACCGGATCGTTGCTCAGCTTGGCGCTGGCGGGATGGGAGTGGTGTATCGCGGCGAAGACACCCGGCTGGGCCGGGAGGTCGCGGTCAAGTTCGTCGTCCGAGGACGCCGCGCACGACGAGCAGGCGGTGCAGCGGCTGCGGTCCGAGGCGCGGGCCGCTTCGGCCCTGAACCACGCCAACATCTGCACCATCTACGACGTCGGCGAGGACGATGGCCACTTCTTCATCGTGATGGAGCTGATGAAGGGCCAGACGCTGCGCGAGCGCCTGGCAGACGGGCCGCTCAAGGTCGATCAGCTCGTCGACGTCGGGATCGAGATCTCCGACGCCCTGCAGGCCACGCACAGCGACGGCATCATCCATCGCGACATCAAGCCGGGCAACATCTTCCTGACCGAACGCGGCCACGTGAAGATCCTCGACTTCGGCCTCGCGAAGCTCACGCCGCACTTCTCGGGATCGGGCACGACGCACGAGATCGTTGACCACACCGGCGCCGGCGTGACGATCGGCACCGTCTCGTACATGTCGCCGGAGCAGGCGGCCGGCGAGCAGCTGGACGGCCGGACCGACTTGTTCTCGCTCGGCGTGGTCCTCTACGAGTGCGCGACCGGCCGGCATCCCTTCCCGGGCAAGACCTCGGCGGTGATCCTCGCCGCCATCCTCAACCGCTCGCCTGTCGCGCCGATCACCATCAATCCGGAGCTGCCGCTCCGCCTGCAGGAGATCATCAACAACTGCCTCGAGAAGGATCGCGAGCTGCGCTATCAGTCGGCGGCCGATCTGCGGGCGGATCTCAAGCGGCTGCGGCGCGACCTCGAGTCGGGACACTCGTGGCCGGTTGACTCGACGACGTCGGTCCGGCACTCGCACACCGGCGAGGCTCCCACGCCGAGCCGGGCGATGAGCACCGCGGGCAGTGGTCCTGCCACGGCCGCCGTCACGGCATCGCCAGCAAGACGCGCCGGCATGGCCATCGCCATCGTCGCCGTGCTTGCCGCTGGCGCCTACGGCGTGTGGCGCGGCATGGCGCCGGCCACCCCTGCGACCGAGGCACCGGTCACCACCCTGTCGGATGCGGCGATCGACAGCCGCCTGTCGCTGGCACGTTCCAGCCTGAACGGACGGAACTACCGCGCGGCGATGTCGTACGCCACCTCGGTCCTCGCGGTCGATGCCGGCCACGCCGAAGCGACGCGGATTCGCGACGAAGCGCGGGAACAGCTCGCGCGCTTCGACGAAGCCGTGGGCAGGGCACGAGAGGAGTTGGCGGCCGGCGAGGTCCAGAGCGCGGCCCGCAGCCTCGAAGCGGCTCGCGCCATCGACCCCGCCTCGCCCGCTGTCGTCGAGCTGTCGTCGCGATTGTCGGAGGTCGCACGCGAGCGCGACGCCGCCGCGCGTGGCACCTCGGCGCGCCAGCTCCCCGCGCCGCCGCCCGCGCCGACGGATTCACGGCCGCAGCGGCCACCGGCCCGCGAGCCGGCCCCGGTAGCAACGGCCGCCGCTCCTGCTCCGCCCCAGGATCGACGCCCCGTTTCCTGCGACGGCGCTGCCGCCACCGCCCGCGCCGGCACCGGCGGCCACCGCCCGCACCCTCGCTGCCCGTGCCGGAGCCAACGGTCACCACCCCGCCTGCGGAACCGCAGCCGAACCCGCCATCGCCGCCCGTCGCCGCGCGACCTCCGGAGCCAGCGGCGGCAACGCCCTCACGCGACGAAGCCGACGAGACGGCGATTCGCCGCGTCGTGGCGACGTATGGACGCGCCATCGAGACCAAGGACCTGGCGCTCTTCCGATCGGTCAAGCCGAACATGTCCGCCAACGAGGAGCGCAGGCTCCAGCAGGGGTTCCGGGCGGTGAACTCGCAGCGCGTGAACCTGACCATCGCCTCGATCGATCGCCGCGGCGAGACCGCGTCGGTCGTGGTGCAGCGGCGTGACGTGCTCGAGGTGTCCGGCCGCACGCAGACGGCCGAAAGCCAGGCAGGTCCTGTCGCTCGCCCGGGCGGGTGACGGGTGGGTGATCGTGGAGATCCGATAGTCGGCGGCATCCCCTGAGGTGAAGCGTATGGTCGGACGATTGATTCTCGCCGTGCTGTGCCTTGTTGCTGGCGACCCGGACCGCCGAAGCGCAGGATCCCTACAACCTGACGGCGCCGGTCCCCAACCTGGCGACGATCTTCACCGACCTCTTCGGCCCGCGCGGCCTGATCGTGGACAGCCTGGCGACGCTGCCCGGGGAGCAGGCCCACACGCGCGCACTTCGTCAGCGACTTTCAGTTCAACTTCGGCCAGTTCAGCACCGCGCTCGTCAGCCAGCTGGTGAGCGTGCCGCTGCCGTCACCGGGCGGCGGCTTCACCTACGAGTTCGATCCGTCGCTCGGTGTGTTCCAGCGCACGACGCAGAGCTTCGGCCCGATCCTGACGGATCGCGCCGAGACGATTGGGTCCGGGCGGGTGTCGATGGGGTTCGCGCTGCAGCGGTTCACGTTCGACTCGGTGGAGGGCATCGACCTCCAGCGGCGTGCCCGCGGTCTTCACGCACGACAACGCGCAACTGCTCGGCGGGCGTGAGGACGTGGTCACGACGAGCAACGCGATCAAGGCGGACGTCAACCAGTCCACGGTGTTCGTCACGTTTGGCGTCACCGACCACTTCGACCTGTCGGTGGCGGTGCCGATTGTCGAGACCGATCTCGAGATCGTCTCCTCCGCGCGCATCCAGCGGCTCGGCACCACCAACGAGCTCACGCACTTCTTCCGTCAGTCGGATGGCAGCGTCGGTGTCGATCGGCTGTTCACCGCGGTCGGCAGCGCCAGCGGGCTGGGCGACCTCATGGTGAGGATGAAAGCCACGGCGTTCAGGCGCGGCAGCAGCGCGGTCGCCCTGGGCCTGGACGTGCGGCTGCCCACCGGTGACGAGATGAACCTGCTGGGCAGCGGCGCGCCGGGGCTGCAGCCGTTCGGAATCTGGTCGGCGACCTTTCAGCGTGTGTCCCCGCACGTGAACGCGGGCTATCGCTGGAACGGATCGAGCGTGCTGGCGGGGAACCCGGCGACCGGCGAGTCGGGTAACTTTCCCGATCAGGCGAGCTACGGCGTTGGCGCGGACGTCAGCCTCAACTCGCGCCTGACGGTGGCGTTCGATGTCATCGGCCGTTATCTGATCGACGCCGAGCGGCTGCGGCTCGAGGACTTCCACGGCCTCGACGGCAGTTCCACCTTCCCCAACATCGTCTTCGAGAAAGACTCCTACAACGCGCTCAGCGCCGCGATCGGCCTGAAGGGCAATGTCTTCGGGCGCCTGCTGCTGGACGTCAACCTGCTCTTCAAACTGGACGAGAACGGGCTGCGCGACAAGGTCACGCCGCTCATCGGCCTCGAGTACAGCTTCTAAGCGCGTGCCATGACGACCCACGACAGCCATTGCCACTTCTTCTCCACCCGCTTCTTCGAAGCGCTGGGCCGCGAGAAGTTCGGCGCGACGCCAGCCGTCACGGCCGAGACCGTCGCCGAAGGGCTCGGCTGGGAGGCGCCGGGCGAGCCGCTGGCGCTGGCCGCCCGCTGGGTCGCCGAGCTCGATCGCGCGCATGTGTCGCGCGCCGCGCTCATCGCCAGCATCCCCGGCGACGAGGACTCCGTGGCCGTCGCGGTGGCGGCGCATCCGGATCGATTCGTTGGCTTCTTCGTCGTGAACCCCGTGGCCCAGGACGGCCTGGATCACGCGCAACGGGCCTTCGCGCAGCTCGGAATGCGGGCCGCCTGCCTGTTCCCGGCCCTGCATCGCTACCACCTGGACGATGAGCGCGTGCGACGGCTGTTCGATCTCGCCGGCCGTCATCGCGCCGTCATCTTCGCGCATTGCGGGCTGCTTTCCATCGAAGCACGGGTCCGCATGGGCCTGCCCACCTCGCTCGACCTCCGGTGTGGCGATCCGCTGGCGCTGGCTTCGGTGGCGTGCGGCTATCCGAACGTGCCGGTGATCATCCCGCACTTCGGCGGCGGCTTCTTCCGCGAGGCGCTGATGGCCGCCGAGGCATGCCCGTCGATCCACTTCGACACCTCCAGCTCGAACGGCTGGATCAAGTTCGTGCCCGACCTGACGCTGGCCGACGTGTTCCGCCGCGCGCTGGTCGTGGCTGGCCCGGACCGGCTGATCTTCGGCTCCGATTCGTCGTTCTTCCCGCGCGGCTGGCGCAAGGTGATTCACGGTGCGCAGCGAGCCATCCTGGAGGAACTGGGCACCGAGCGGGAGGCGTGTCAGAAGATCTTCAGCGGTAATTTCGAGCGGCTGTTCGGCGCCTGAAGCCAGTCGGGTTAAGTGCTAAGGTCATCTGGTCATGTCCGTGGACCAGCCCGACCCGTCGCCCGAGCGCGAGCAAACCGACGAGAGCCTCCGGGACGAACGCGAGAAGAGTGACCGCGCGCTGGCCGAGGGCCGGAACACGGTGACCGACAGCGCCGACGAGGTGCTCCGCCGGGCGCGCGAGGAAGCGGATGCCGTGCTGCTCGAGGCGCGCGACAAGGCGGATCTCCGAGTGCAGGAGGGCGAGCCGCCGCTGGCACCGAGCGTCGCCGTGGCGCGGGAACGGGTCGCCGAAGATGCCGTGCTCCAGCAAGAGCGAGCGGCAGCGGACACCGCCCTGGAGTTCGAGCGCGCGCAGGCCGCTCGCGTGCTGGCCCAGCTGCTGCCTTCGAACGTGAGCAGACCGATCAGTTTCTTCTCATCGAGCGCGTGCGGTCGGACGATGCGCTCGCCAGTCGCGACGACTTTCTCGGCCTGGTCAGCCACGACCTGCGGGACTTGCTGGCTGCCATCGTGATGAGCGCGGCGGTCGTCGAGAAGACCGCGGCCGGCGGCGCCGAGGGTGCTCGCATCCTCACCGAGACCACGCGCATCCAACGCAACGCGGCGCGGATGAACCGGCTGATTGGGGATTTGCTGGATGTGGCGAGCATCGATGCCGGCCGCCTGGCAATCCGACCCGCAGCGAGGCGACCTTGGGACCGTGCTCGCCGAGGCGGTTGACGCCTTCACGGCGGCGGCCACGGCCAAGGGCGTCAGACTGACGCTGGTGACCGCTGATGAACCGCTGCTGGCGGATTTCGACCATGCTCGCCTTTTTCAGGTGCTGGGAAACCTGATCATGAACTCCATCAAGTTTTGCGCCACGGGCGGCAGCATCTCCGTGCAGGTGGAGCGCGACGGTGAATCGTGGCGCTGCTCGGTGACCGACACCGGGATTGGCATCCCGGCCGATCAGCTCGAGATCGTCTTCGAGCGGTACTCGCAGGTCGGCAGAACCCGATCGGGCCTGGGACTCGGGCTGTATATCTCGAAGTGCATCGTCGAAGCGCACGGAGGGCGGATCTGGGCCGAGAGCACCCTCGGTGCGGGCAGCTGCGTGAGCTTCAGCCTGCCTCGGGCAGTAGCCTGAGGGCGCGTGAATCAACACTACAATGCGCGCGTGAAGCCCGTGACCCTTCTTCGCAGCGCCGCTCTCACCGTTGCCGTTGCCCTCACCGCGGCCGCAGCGGCCGGCGCGAGGCAGCCCGCACCCGCCTACGATCTCCTGATCCGTAACGGCCGCGTCTTCGACGGCAGCGGCAATCCGTGGTTCCCGGCCGACGTCGCGGTGAAGGACGGGCGCATCGTCTCCGTGGGACGGCTGGGCGATGCCACGGCGAAGACGACCATCGACGCCACCGGCAAGTACGTGACACCTGGCTTCATCGACATTCACTCTCACGCCGACGATGGCTCGAGCCCGGACGGCGGGTTGCGGGATCCGAATCGCGCCCGCCGGGCGGCGCCCAACCTGGTGTCGCAAGGCATCACCACCGTGGTCGTGAACCAGGACGGCCGGTCGCCGTGGCCGATCAGCGAGCAGCGCACGCTGCTGGAGAAGCAGGGGATCGGCGTGAACGCGATGATGCTGGTAGGACACGGCACCATCCGCCGGCAGGTGATGAAGGACGACGTAAAGCGCCCATCTACAGCGCAGGAGCAGGCGGCGATGCGCGTCCTGTTGCGCCAGGGCCTGCAGGAAGGCGCGGTTGGTCTTTCGGCCGGCCTCGAGTACGAGCCTGGCCGCTGGAGCACGACCGACGAAGTGGTGGAGCTCGCGCGCGAGTTGCCGCCGGTCCAGGGCATCTACATCTCGCACGAGCGCAGCGAAGGCAGCGATCCGCTGTGGTACGTGCCGAGCCAGGATGGTCCGGGCCCGCCCACGCTGCTCGACGCCGTGCGCGAGACCATCGAGATTGGCGAGAAGACCGGCGCCCGCGTGGTGGCCTCGCACCTGAAGGCCAAGGGCGAGCACTACTGGGGATCGAGCGCCGCGGCGGTGGGCCTCATTCAACGCGCCCGCGATCGCGGCGTGGACGTGTGGTCGGATCAGTATCCCTACCCCACCAGCGGCACCGACGGATCCACCGTGCTGATTCCGGCGTGGGCCATCCGCGCGCCCGGCGCCTCCGGCGCGCCAGCCTCGAGCAGCCGCGCGCAGATGCTGAAACGCGTGCTGGGCGACGCCTCCACCGCGAAGCAGGTCCGCGCCGACATCGGGCACGAGATTCGCCGCCGCGGCGGCGCCGGCAACATCGTCGTCTACGACTATTCGGACAAGAGCGTCTACGGCAAGACGCTGAAGGAGATCGCGGCGACATGGAAGGTGGAGCCCGTCGAGGCCGCGATCCGCATCCAGATGGAAGGCCTGGATCGCAATGGCGGCGCCCGCATGCGCGGCTTCTCGATGGCGGAGTGGGACATGGAGCACATCGCGAAGCAGCCGTGGGTGGCGACGTCCACCGACGGTGGCATCGCGCTCCCGGAGGATGGGCCGACGACCCACGCGCGCTTCTATGGCAGCTTCGTCCGTAAGATCAGCCACTACGCGATCGAGCGCGGCGCCATCTCAATCGAGTCGGCGATTCGCGCGAACACCTCGTTGCCGGCCCGGATCATGGGCCTGACCGATCGCGGCGCGATCCGCGAAGGCATGGCCGCAGACCTCGTGGTGTTCGACATCAACACCATCCGCGACAAGGCGACGTTCTTCGAGCCGCACCAGCATTCCGAGGGCATCGAGCACGTGTTCGTGAACGGCGTTGCCCGCGTGACCGACGGGAAGATCATCGACGCGCTGCCGGGACGAGTGTTGACGAGGACCGCGCGCCCGTAGCACCTGCTGTTCAATCGCGCAGGACCTGCAGCCGTGGGCGCGGCGTTCTGAATCGGGCCGCGGCTACTGGAACAGCGACTTGCGCAACATCGCGTGGACGCCCTTGGTGACGTCCACCGTCTGGCTGACGCGCAGGTCTACGGCCGCCGAGCACAGCACGTAGGCATCGTCGCGCGACAGGCCTTTCTCGGCGACCAGGTACTCGATCATCTCGCGGGTGGCGATCCGGGCGGCTTCGTCCAGATCCGGATCCAGCCCCACCGTGATCACGTGCGTCGCGGTCTCGATGCGCGCGTAGCGCATCGGCTTCTTCTTGTGCAGCACAATCTCGAGCGTCGTCGCCAGCGACGTTTCGATCGCGGTGCCCGACACCTCGCCGTCACCCTGGGCGGCGTGGCCGTCGCCAATCGACAGCAAAGCGCCGGTCACGTGTACCGGCAGGTATATCGTGCTGCCGGCGCCCAGTTCCTTGATATCGAGATTGCCGACGTGCGGTCCTGGCGGGCCGCTCGAGACCCGGCCGGAGAGGGCGGGCGGTGCCACGCCGATGGATCCGAAGAAGGGCGCCAGCGGCACGGTCACGCCCGGCGCGAAGCGAGCGGTCTTTCCCGACGGGTCGAAGCGCACCAGCTTGAGGTACGCGTAAGGGAACTCGGCCGGCAGCGTGCCGCCACCGGGCAGGAACCCGATCACGCCGTAGGGGTGCAGGAAGTCGATGGCGCCAATCCGCACCTCGAGGGAATCTCCGGGCTCGGCGCCAGTCACGAAGATCGGTCCCGTCAGGGGATGTGCGCCAGGCCCCCGCGACGTGATCGCGGCTTCCACTGCCTTGAGCGAGCCGGGAATCTCGCCGTCCGGCACGCCGGCCAGCCGCAGTCGTTCCACCCCGCGAGCGGCCATGGTCTCCACCCGGACTCGCGCGCCGGAGACGATAGTCAGCACCGGCTTGACGCTGGCGTCGTAATAACCCCAGTGCACGTTCGACGGGAGCAGTTTCAACTCGTGCATCTGCTGCGCCTGCACGCCCAGGCCGGCCGCGGCCGCGCACAGACCAAGACCGCCGAGCGCGACGGACGCAAGACGAGAGGAGCGGCGCATATTGGCGGAGTATACGGGAATCCCGGGCACCGACGACCGCGCGGGTCTGGTCGCGGCGAGCGTGCGGTGGCGATCTGTCAGACGTGCAAGGGATCGGATAGAGTGCTCCCCCATGCGCGTGCCTGCCACCCTGTTCGTCGCCGCCTGCTGTGCGCTCGCCGCGTGCGCACGCCCTGCCGAACCGGCCGCGCCACCGTCGTTCGAGCAACTGGCCAGGACGTCGCTGGCACGCATCGAGGGACGCCTCGCGGTTCCCGGACTGAAGGCCGAGGTCGAAGTCCTGCGTGACGAGTGGGGCGTGCCGCACATCTACGCACAGGACACGGACGACCTGTTCTTCGCCCAGGGGTTCGTCGTCGCCCAGGATCGGCTGTGGCAGATGGAAATCTGGCGGCGCACCGGCGAAGGCCGGGTCGCCGAGCTGGTCGGGCCGGCCGGCATCCCGCACGATCGGCTCATCAGGCTGTTCAAGTACCGAGGACCCTACGACGATGCGGAGTGGAGCAGCTACCATCCCGAGGGCAAGCGCATCTTCACCGCCTACGCCGCCGGCGTCAACGCGCTGATCGCGTCGGTTGGGGACCACCTCCCTGTCGAGTTCACGCTGACGGGCACGCGGCCGGAGCCGTGGACGCCAGAGCAGTTGCTGCAGCGTGCACGCGTCAGCGACTCGCTCGGCGATGCCCGCGCGGAACTGACGCTGGCGAAGAGCGTGGCCATGCTTGGCCTGCAGGAGGCGGATCGGCGCGCTCGCACGGTGCCGGCCGACAACCTGGCGATACCGGACGGAGTCGAACGTCTCGCTCGTCACCGACGCGGTCATCCAGGCGCTCGATGGCGACATGTACGGAACGCTGCCGTCGCCCGAGATTCTGCCGCAGTATCGCGACCTGTCGGGCGCCGTGGCTTCGATGGACCTGGGCGTACCGGAAGATCTCGCCGGGCAGCAACAACTGGGCGATCAGCCGCACGCTGACCGGAACCGGCACCGCCATCATGGTGGACGATCCTCATCGTCAGGTCACCAACCCGGCGCACCGCTACCTGCTGCACCTGAACGCCCCGGGCTGGAGCGTGGCGGGCGCCACCGAGGCTCCCCTCGCAGGCGTCATCCGTGGCCACAACGGCCGCGTCGCCTGGGGTCGCACCGCCACCGAAACGGATCAGGCCGACGTGTACGTCGAGACGGTCAATCCCGCCAATCCGAACGAGGTGATGTTCAACGGAACGTGGGAGCCGCTCCGTGTGGTCACCGAGGAGATTTCCGTCAAAGGTGGGCCGTCGCAGAAGGTGACGCTGAAGTTCAGCCGCCACGGGCCGATCTTCCACGAGGATCGCGAGCACCACCTCTCCTACGCCCTCCGGTCGCAACTGCACGAACGGGGCACGGCAGAGTACCTCGGCGGCCTGCGACTGGACCAGGCCACCTCGGCCCGCGATTGCCTGGATGCGGCGAATTACATGCCGATGCCTCCGACCAATCTGGTCTGTGCCGACGCCGATGGCAACATCGCCTTCCGCATCGCCGTCTTCGCTCCGACGCGGAACGGATGGACCGGGCGACTACCCGTCCCGGGCACCGGGAGGTACGAGTGGGGACCGAAGCGGACGGACCTGCCCTCCGAGTACAACCCCGAGCGCGGCTACATCGCCACGGCCAATAACAACACGCATCCCCCGCAGTTCGCGCCGCCGTACGCCTACTACCCCGCCGACCGCCGCTATCGACGGCACGAACGCATCGTCCAGATGATTACGAGCGCGAAGTCGTTCACGATTGACGACATGACGCGCATGCTGCGCGATTCGCTCAACTCGGAAGCCGTTGAAGACCAGCCGCGCTTCCGCGGCTGGAGCAGTGAAGATCCTGCCGTGGAGCGGGCGCGGGCGATGGTGGACGGCTGGGATGGGGTGATGGATCGCGCCAGCGGCGCCGCGGCCATCTACATGTCGTGGCAGCGGGTGGCGGATCTCCAGGCCGCCCGAAAGGGCTCGCGTGACGCCGTCGTCACTGGGCTACGGCGCGCGATCGAGGAGATGACGAAGACGCAGGGTGAGAACTGGGCCGAGTGGCGATGGGGCCGGATGAACCGTAGCGAGTACCCGCATGCGGTGTTGAGTGCCTTTGACCTGCCGCCCATCGAGCGGCAGGGCGGCGCGGGCACCGTCAACGCGATCGGATCGGTCTACCGGCTCGTGACCAATTTCAAGGAGCCCGACCAGTCGCTGGTGACCATCGGCCCTGGGAATTCAGGTCAGCCCGGCAGCCCGTTCTACGACAACCTGCACGCTCTGTGGGGGCGGAACGAATTCTTTCCGCTGCTCTTCACCCGGCCCGCGGTGGAAGCACAGACACGCCACCGGCTGACGCTGACGCCGCGTTAGGCCTCCAGCGGCTGACGCCGCCCCGTGCGGAATCGCTAGGACAGCTTCTGCCGCGACAGCGGCAGTTCGCGCACGCGCTTGCCAGTGGCGGCGAAGATCGCGTTGCCGAACGCGGCCAGCACCGGCGGCACACCGGGCTCGCCAACGCCGCCCGGCGCGGCATCGCTGTCGATCGTGTGGACATCAACCTGGTAGGGCGCATCGTTCATGCGCGCCACCGGATAGTCGTTGAAGTTTCCCTGGACAACGCGGCCGGCCGCGGCCGTCACCTCGCCGGTGCGGGCCATTCCCACCGCCATCACCGCCGCACCCTCGAACTGCGAGCGGACACGGTCCGGGTTGACGATGACGCCGGCGTCCACCACCTGGTGCACGCGCGTCACGCGCGCCTGGCCCTTGCCGTCCACCTCCACTTCGACCACCGATGCCACGTAGGTGTTGAAGCTGCGGTGCGCGGCCAGGCCCATGCCCCAACCATTGCCGGCCTTCCGCTTGCCCCAGCCGGCCTTCTCCGCGGCCACTTCGAGCACCTTGCGGAGCCGGCGCGTGTCGCACGGGAACTTGTCGTAAGGCGCGCCGTAGTTCTCGTAGGCCAGACCCAGTGCCTTGAAGTCGATGACCTTCCCCGGCCCAAGTAGATCGAGCTGGAACTCCAGCGGATCGCGGCCGGCGGCGTGCGCCATCTCGTCGGCGAACGACTGTGCGGCGAACGCGTGATAGTTGTTCGCCACGGCGCGGAACCAGCCGATACGGACGTGCGCCTCGGCGGGCCCGTTCTCCATCCGGAGATTCGGCACGTCGTAGGGCAGGTCCACCAGGCCGAGCTCGAGCTCCTGGCTCATCGCATGCTGCGCGTTGGCGTCGAACATCGCCGCAATCGGCGGAAACACCGAGCGCTGGAGCCACGCCGTCGGCCGCCCGCGGCCGTCAACGGCGGCCTTCTGGTACACCGCGGCGGTGGTGTGGTAGTAGTCGAACTTGATGTCGTCCTCGCGCGTCCAGACCACTTTCACCGGCTTGCCGAGCTGCTTCGACAGGATCGCGGCTTCCGCGCAGTAGTCCGGCTTCGACTTGCGGCCGAATCCGCCGCCGAGCAGCGTGACGTGGCACGTCACGGCCTTCTTGTCGATGCCGAGCGCTTCGGCCACCGTTTCCTGAACGGCCTGCGGGTTCTGCGTCGGCGCCCACACCTCGACCTTGCCGTCGCGGAACTCGGCCACGGCTGTGGGCGGTTCCATCGACGCATGCGCGGCCAGCGGCGTGTAGTACATCGCCTCGAGGACCTTGCCGCCCTTCGCGAATTCGGCATCGACGTTGCCGACGTTGTGCGCGACCTTGGCGGCCTGGCGCGCGGTCGCCATCATCTGGGCCTTGAAGGCGTCGGAGGTGAAGCTCGCGTGCGGGCCATCCTGCCACTGCACTTTCAGGCCCTTGCGGCCCTTGAGCGCCGCCCAGGTGTTGTCGGCGATCACGGCCACGCCGCCAAGCGGCTTGAACATGTAGGGCGGCTTGAAGGTGTCGAGCCGCACCGTCTGCGTGACACCACGGACCGCGCGCGCCGCAGTGTCGTCCACCGACGCAATCGTTCCGCCCATCACCGGAGGATGCTCGATGGAGGCGTACACCATGCCGTCGCGGAACACGTCGTGGCCGAACTGCGCCTTGCCGGTGACGATGTCGCTGGCGTCGTAGATTGTCGTGTCCTTGCCGATGAAGCGGAACGCGCTCTTCGGCTTCAGCGTCAGGTCCGCCGGCTTGGGCACCGGCAGCTTCGCGGCCGCCGCAGCCAGGGCGCCGTACCCGATCGTGCGGCCGCTGCCGGAGTGGACCACTTCGTGGTTCTTCGCCGTGCACTCGCCCGCCGGCACGTTCCACTGCGCCGCCGCCGCGCTCACCAGCATGGTGCGGGCCGTCGCGCCGGCGACGCGGAACGTGTCGTAGAAGTCGCGGATCGACCGGGATCCGTCGGTGTTCTGATCGCCGTAGCGCGGATCGCCGATGCCCTGTTCGATCGTCACGCGGCTCCAGTCGGCCTCCAGCTCGTCCGCCGCCACCAGCGGCAGCGACGTGCGGATGCCGGTGCCCATCTCGGAACGGTGCGTCACGATGATCACGCGCCCATCCGGCTGGATGCCGATGAACAGGCTGGGGCTGAAGGTGGCGGACTCGGCGGCGGCACGGAACGGCACCACCTGAACGGCCTCGGCGACGAGCGCGTCAGGCACGTAGCGCGCGGCGATGACAAACGCGCCACCCGCCGCGAGGCTCTCGAGGAAACGGCGCCGGCCGGGATTCTCGATGGCGCTCATGCCAGCTCCTTCGACGCCTGCTTGATCGCGGCGCGGATCCGCTGATAGGTGCCGCAGCGGCAGATGTTGCCGGACATGGCGCGATCGATATCCTGGTCGGTGGGTTTGGGCACCTGCTTCAGCAGCTGCGCCGCCTGCATGATCTGCCCCGCCTGGCAGTATCCGCACTGCGAGACGTCGAGTGCCACCCACGCTTTCTGCAGCGGATGGCTTCCGTCGGCGCTGAGGCCTTCGATGGTGGTCACGCGCTTGCCCGCGACCGTCTGCATGCGCGTCTGGCAGGAGCGGACCGCGCGTCCGTCTACGTGCACGGTGCAGGCGCCGCAGAGCCCGGCGCCACAGCCGAAGCGGGTGCCCGTGAGCCGCGCTTCGTCGCGCAGATACCAGAGCAGAGGCATATCCGGATCGCCGTCGAACGACCGGTTCGTTCCATTGACCGTGAAGGTGACCATTGTGTCAATTATGTGTCAAAGGGACGATAATCCCGGTGCTCGACGACCGGGAGGTCTCAATGCCGTTCCGCAGTCCCTGCCCCGACGTGACGATTCCGGACGTTCCACTCACGACATTCGTGCTGGCGAACGCCGGCGCGCACCGCGACCGGCCGGCCCTGGTGGACGCTAGTTCGGGGCGCACGATCACCTTCGGCGAACTTATCGACCGCGTCCGCCGTCTGGCCGCCGGTCTCTCTCGTCGCGGCATCGGCAAAGGCGACGTGGTCGCGATCTTTGCGCCGAACCTCCCTGACTATGCCGTGGTCTTCCACGCCGTAGCGCGACTCGGCGCCGTGATCACCCCGGCCAACCCCACCTACACCGTCGAGGAGCTGAGGTTCCAGCTGCAGGACGCCGGGGCGCGATTGCTGATCACGACCGAGGCGCTCCTCGGCAAGGCGCGTGACGCCGCTTCGGCCGCCACGCAGACCATCGGGATTGTCACGCTTGACCGCGTCGAGGGCGTCGAGGCGCTCGAGGACATCGAGGTGGACGAAGAGCCTCCCCCGGTATCCATCGACACCGCCAATGACGTGGTGGTGCTGCCGTACTCGTCAGGCACCACCGGCCTGCCCAAGGGCGTGATGCTGACGCATCGCAACCTGCTCGCCAATCTCGTGCAGATCGACGCCGTCGAAGACCAGAACCTGCGCGCGCTTGTCGGGGTGCTGCCGTTCTTCCACATCTACGGCATGGTCGTCGTGATGAATTTCGGGCTGCGCCGGGGCGCGACCTGCGTCACGCTGCCGCGTTTCGACCTGGAGCTGTTCCTGCGTGTGCTCCAGGACTGGCCGATCACGCTGGCGCACATCGTGCCACCCATCGCCGTGGCGCTGGCCAAGCACCCGGTGGTGGACAACTACGACCTGTCCGGCGTGCGTTGGCTGTTCTCGGGCGCCGCGCCGCTGGGGCCGCAACTGACCGAGGCGGTGGAGACTCGATTGAACGTGCGGGTGCGCCAGGGATACGGCATGACCGAAGCCAGCCCCGCCACTCACTACACCGTCCCCGGCGCCGACCGTCCGGGCAAGATCGGTCCCCTCATGCCCTGCACCGAGGGCCGCATCGTCGATCCGGAGACCGGCGCGGATCTGCCCGCCGGGCTGCCAGGCGAGGTCTGGGTGCGCGGTCCGCAGGTGATGAAGGGGTATCTCAACAACCCCGAGGCCACGGCCCGCACCGTGGACCCCGAAGGCTGGCTGCGCACCGGCGACATCGGCATCGTGGACGAGGATGGCTACCTGGAGATCGTCGACCGGCTGAAGGAGCTGATCAAGGTGAATGGCTTCCAGGTGGCGCCGGCCGAGCTCGAGGCGCTGCTGCTGAAGCATCCGTGCATCGCCGACGCCGCCGTGATTCCGGTCCGGGACGAAGCCGCGGGCGAGGTGCCCAAGGCCGTCGTGGTGCTTCGCGCGCCGCTCAGCGCCGAGGACGTGATGACGTTCGTCGAAGGGCAGGTCGCCCACTACAAGCGCGTCCGCCACGTCGCCTTCGTGGACTGCATTCCGAAATCACCCTCGGGAAAGATTCTCCGAAGGGTATCTGGTGCAAAAGGATAGGGAGGAAGAGAGCACATCTGGTGATCTGGCGAGGTCGTGATCTCGAGATCTGGATCTGCCGATCTACCGATCTCCAGATCTCTGATCCCTGATCCCTGATTCCTGAACCCATCGCTGCAAGACCAGGACGTAAATCGCCGCGTAGAGGCCGATGACGACCAGGCCGATCCATTCGATCCGAAGCGGCGTGAACTGAAAAGCCAGCACCAGGCCGCACATCAGCAGCCAGTGGGCGGCGACATAGGGTGCGGTGCCCATGCGACGGGCGGTCATCCCGAGGTTGTCGGAGTAGAGGCGAATCAGCGAGTCGAGCGAGTTGACGACGAAGACCACGCCCACCACCACCATCGCCGCCGCCAGCACCGGCGGCACGCGGACCTGCTGCCGGAAGTAGAAGTAGAGCACCGAGAACCAGGCCGCCAGCGGGATGGAGGGGATCACGAGCAGCCCCGCCGCGAGCTGCCACGTGCGCATGCCGCCCACGAAGCGCGACACGAACTGCCCGATCATGATGCTCCACGAGAACCACCAGAACAGATAGAACGCGTGATAGTCGGACATCGGCAGCACGAAGTGCGGCAGCCGCCGGAAGTACGGTCCGATGTCGGCGGCGCTGTAGGCGAGCCCTCGTGCGCCCATGCCCGACGCCAGCCACATCGCCACCACCAGCGCGCCGAACAGCCACATCGACGACACGCTGAGGACGCGGATATAGCGGATGTGCGTGCTGGTCAGCACCGACAGCAACACGGTCGCGCCGACAATGCCATAGCGCGAGCCGTCATCGATGGACGGCACGTAGAACGGCAGGTTCCGCAGCAGCAGATGCGCGGTGAACGCGCAGGTCCCGACGATGATGATGTTGTTCACGACCTTCACTGCCGGGATCTCGAACAGCCGCAAGCGCGGCTCGACCGTCAGGAAGTAGAACGTCGTCAGGAAGTAGAAGCCCCAGACCAGGAATCCCCAGAATCCGAACGCGATGGCCAGCGGGTTCGC
The DNA here is from genome assembly GCA_963723005.1 of uncultured Acidobacteriota bacterium. Taxonomy (GTDB): domain Bacteria; phylum Acidobacteriota; class Vicinamibacteria; order Vicinamibacterales; family UBA2999; genus VFZN01. The sequence goes on from CAVRPA010000006.1 coordinate 48,667, forward strand.
AAAGGCGTACTCGGGCTCGCGCGCGTAAAGGGGAAACTCCGTCAGCGGCAGCATGATGAGCCCGACGTCCAGGCCCGATGTGAACAGCAGGGTCATGAACCCGAGCAGCGACAGCGGCAGCGGGCCCTCGACGCGCCGTCCTCCCCACCGCACGATGATCACCGCTGAAGTCAGCAGCGTGACGATGATGGCGGCAGAGAGCACGGTCTGCGCGGTCACTGCCGCGGAGTATACGACGCGTGTTCGCCTATGTCGTGGGTGAGGGAGTGGCGAGCGAGACGCGCTTGGGCCACTCGAAGGGGCCGGGATCGGCGTAGTGATCGTGGCCGGCCTCGACCTGGCCGTCCGGCGACGCCGCCAGGAGGCCCTTCGGTCCCAGCGGCAGCTTGAGAATCAGCATCGCTTCCGCGGCCTCCACCGTGAGCGGCCGGGAGAACAGGAAACCCTGGGCGTGGGTGCAGCCGAGACGCTCCAGCTCGATGGCCTGCGCGTCGCTCTCGATCCCCTCGGCCACGACGCTGGTGTTGAGCGTCCGCGCCAGCGCGAGGATGCTCTCGACAATCGGGCGATCCGAGCGCAGCAGGCTGTTGACGAACGACCGATCGATCTTGAGCGCGTCCACCGGCAGCTTGTGCAGGTGGCTGAGCGACGAGTAGCCGGTGCCGAAGTCGTCGAGATAGATCTTCACGCCGAAATCGCGCAGCTCGCGGAGCATGCCGGCCGCGATCTTCGGGTTCTCCATCAACGCCGTCTCGGTGATCTCGAGGCGGAGGTCGCAGGGTTTCAGTCCGGCGTCGTGCACGGCCTGCTCGACGACGGCGAGGAAGTTGTGCTGCAGGAGCTGCCGGCTCGACACGTTGACCGTGATGTAGTCCAGGCCCTCGGGGAACCGCCGCTGCCAGTCGGCAAAGGTACGGCACGCCTGGCGCAGCACCCAGGTGCCGAGCGGCTCGATCAGGCCGACTTCCTCGGCCAGCGGGATGAATTGATCGGGCGGAACCGGTACGCCATTGCGCCTCCAGCGGATCAGCGACTCGAAGCCGACGCACATGCCCGAGGCGAGCAGCACGATCGGCTGATAGTGCACCTCGAAGTCGTTGTTGAGGACGGCGTGGCGGAGATCGTTTTCCAGCCCCAGGCGGTCGCGCACGCGCGCGTGCATGTCGGCGTCGAACAGCTCATGACGGGCCTTGCCGCGCGTCTTCGCGTGATACATCGCGGTGTCGGCGTCACGCATGATCTCGTCGGGGCTGGCGTACTGCGGCAGGCCGATCGCGATGCCGATGCTGGCGGTGGTGTAGACCTCGCGCGCGCCGATCCGGAAGGGCGCGCTCAACGACTCCTGGATGCGGAAGGCCACGGCGTTGGCCTGCTGCTCGTCGGTCAGGCTGGTGAGCAGAATGGCGAACTCGTCACCGCCCAGCCGGGCGAGGAGGTCGGTGGGGCGCAGGCAGGTCTCGAGGCGGCGCGAGGCAGCGCTCAGCAGCTGGTCGCCGACGAGATGCCCGAGGCTGTCGTTGACGACTTTGAACCGGTCGAGATCCAGATAGAGCACTGCGAACAGTCCGCCGCCAAGCCGCGACTTGGATTCCACCAGCCGGCGGCCCAGCTGCTCCGCAAAGACCGTGCGATTGGCCAGGCCGGTCAGCGGATCGAGGAAGCCGGCGCTGCGAATCCGGTCCTGCGCGCTGGTGCGCTCGGTGAACGATCCGGCGATGCGTCCCGTGCGCCGAGTCGAGCCGCGCTCGGCAACGCCGCGGCACACAAAGGCGCGATAACCGCCGTCTTCGTGCCGGAGCCGGTGCTCATGCTGCAGGCGATCGGTGTGACCGTTGAGGTGCGCGTCGAGCGCGTCCCTCAGCGACGCGGCGTCATCCGGGTGGACACGCGACAGCCACTCCTCCGGGCGGCCCGGGCCCGACTGCGCCGGCAGGCCGACCATTTCCCGCCAGCGGCCGGAGAAGAAGCACTCCTGCTGCCGCAGATCCCATTCCCACAGTCCGTCGTTGGCGGCTTCGGCGGCCAGCGCCAGGCGCGCCTCGCTTCGACGCACCGCACCGTCCTCGCGCAGGCGTTCGGTGAGATCGTGCCAGATGAGGGTGGCGCCCCCATCCACGGGCATCACGCGCACCTCGAGGATGCGGGGAGTCGCGGCGAATGGCAGTACCACCCGCGCCACGGTCCGCGGATGGCGGTGGATCAGCACTTCGTCCACGATCTGCGGGAGGTGGGTCCGGCCAAGTGCGGGCACGGCGACCGTGAGCGACTGCCCGAGCGCGCGCTCCGGCGGACATCCGACCAGCCGGGTCATCTCCTCGCTCCAGACCGTGACCGAGCCGCTGCCGTTGACCACGACCATGCCCTGCACCAGCGCGTCGGCGACCTCGCGGCGACGATGATCCTCGTGATGGCGATTCAGGTAGCTGTCGTAGGCGCGATAGGTGAGGTAGAGCGGCACCGCCACCACCGGCAGCAGCACCCATTGCCCATGCGCGATGGCCTCGGCCAGGGCCACCGCCAGGGCCGCGCCCACGGCATGGGGCCCGCAGCTGGCGAGGATGTGCGGCGCCCACTCCGGATCGATGGGGCGCCTCATGACGAGCGGCGCCACGACCTTGGCCGTCGTACCGCGGCCGACGCAGTAGGCGATCACCGCGGCGGCAATCGGCAGCGCCTGCCACGGCCACACGAAATGGCCGATCGTCCCGCCGAGAATCAGGTGAACGGCGCCGGCGAACTGAATCGCCACGAGGGCCGCGGCGGTGCTGGTTGCGACGCGCACGAGGCGGCGCGGCTGACCGCCGAGCGCCAGGCAATCGGCGGCCTCACCGGCCGCCGCGATGACCATTGCCGCCGGCATCCCAAGCAGCATCAGCGCCGCCATCACAATCACGAACGAGGGGCGCATCGCGTCCGGGCCATCCTGCTGCGACGGACGCGCGGTGTAGGTGGCGACGGCGATAACGGCGAGCAGGAGTGCCGGGAACTCGAGCGTCCGGTCGGCCAGGGGCCAGCCCGTCACGCCAACCAGCACACCCGTCCCCACAAGGGCGGCGGCAATGATGGCGACTGACGTCCGAGAGATCGCTGTCGACACGGAAACTATGTCTACAGCAATGCAAGGACCAGTTTTGTGTTTCGAGCTAAGCCTATGAAAATAAGCAGCTTAGGTCGTTAGCGTCGAGAACAGGCACGTTTGTACTGTTCAGGTATGGCACACGCCCCAGCGGTTTTCGTATCCCTTTCGCGTCCGGGGGTCTGCCCTACGCAAGGCCGCGACTGACCAGAATTTCCTGCACGGCTCGATGCGCCTCGTCGAAGGCCTGGTTGGTGAAGGCCGCCGCGCCCGCGTCGGAATTCGCGATGGTCATGCGCCCGAAGCGCTGCCGGCCAATGACGTGCGGGCGCTGCTCGGGCGGAACGTCAGGATCGCCCAGCGTGTCGTACGTGTAGGAGTAGCCGTCCGGCCACCGGTTTGCCGCAATCCCAACGATGTCGGCCGCCGGGTCGAAGCCGGTGCCCGCGAGCATGCGCGCGAACTGACGCCGGATGGCGAGCTCGAAGTCCTCGAACTTCATCGAGCGCAGCTCCTGCTGGCCGATGCGGTTCTGCTCCTTGCGGGGCAGCCCGGGGCTGTTCGGATTGCGCACCATGTGCACGACGATGGGCTCGTCCGGTGTGGTGATGCCGCGATAGCCGCCGACCGTGGTGCCGGGATCGAGGCTTACGCTCGGGTGGTACATCCCGGGCGAGCTGATGCTGGCCACGCCGAGCTGCTTGAACGCCGTCCAGCGGCGGACCAGCACGTTGGTGTACAGCATCGGCACCTTCACCGAGTAGGCGAGTGCCTGCCGCTGCGTCTCGGGCAGCTCCGGCACGAGCCTGGGGATCATCGCGTTGTAGCAGGCCAGGATCACGTTGCGCCCGCGCACCTGGTGCATGCGGCCGTCTCGCAGGTAGGCCACCTTCACCGCGCCGGCCGTGTCCATCGGACCGTCGTGAGCGACGCGTGCGACCGTGCTGTTCAAGCGGATCCGAACCGACGCCCCGTCATCGTCCAGCCTGCCGTAGTCCACCACCTGCTTGCCGATGGTGTGCATGTCGTGCGTCCCGGGAATGGCCTTTGGCACCAGGCGCGACACGAGCAACCGGGCCATGGAGGCATTGCCGTCCGGGAAGTGGAACGTGTAGCTCCCCTGCCGGAACTGCTCCTCCTTCGGCAGCCCCAGCCCGTCGAAGCCGACGGACCCACGGCGCGCCGCTTCGAGCGCCGGCGTCGTGTCCACGCGCTTGTTGTTGCGGCCGCCCTGCCCGAGGAAGTACGGCAGCGCGTCCGGGCTCATCTTCGCGTGCTTCAGCAGGAACTCCTGGTAGCTGATCTTCGCGAGCGTGGCCACTTTGTGCTCGACGGACATCCCTGCCATGTAGTCCGGGTTGTCGCCATGCAGCCGGATCAGGTCCTTGCGCGCGGCCTCCGAGAGCGGCGCCTTGCCGAAGAACTGATCCCACGGCAGCCGGCCCGTGCCCACCACCAGGCGGTCCTCGCCGAAATGCTCCTTGTCGAAGAAAGTGCTGGGACCGAGGTGGTAGGTGTCGAACAACTCGCGGCTGGTCATCTCCGCGTTCTTCGTCACGTCAATGCCGAGATCCTCCACCAGCCGCTTCGACATATAGCTGTAGGGATACGGCGTCGCGATGCTCATCGTCCCGCCGAAGCTGAGGAAAGTTCGGCCGTTGTAGACGAACTCGTTGCGCTTCGCGTGTCCGCCGAAGTCGTCGTGGTTGTCGAGAATCAGCACGCGCTGGGTGGCGCCGAGCGCCCGCTGCCAGAAGTACGCGGCCGCGAGCCCGGACAACCCGCCGCCGACGATCACCAGGTCGTAGGTTTCCCTGGTGTCAACGTCAATGCCGGGGAACTGTGCGAACGTGCCCGAGTCGATGGCGCCGAACGCTTCGACCGCTGACGCGTGCTGCCCGCGCAGCCCCAGACGGCGCGGTGGGTAGGCATCGGGCGTCGGTGACTGGGTGCTCTGGGCACCGGAAGCAGCCGACGCCGGCCGCGCATGCAGCGCACTCGACAGGGCACCGACACCGACCGCGACGCCGTTCAGAAAATCACGCCGATCGATGCGGCGGTCCATCCCGAGATCGCGGTACTCGCTGCGTTCGCTGGGGTCTGGCACGATCGCCTCCGTTTTGCTTCACTTCTTGCGTACGTGGCAGGAACTGCTTCGTTTTCGGCCCGATCGTGCCAGACCCCGCGGCGGCCCGCGGTGGCCCCGGGCAACGGCTAGCGTTTCAATTCACGGGCGACGGCCCTCAACGTGGCTCTGACCTTGTTGACCTCGCGCTGCAGTCCCACCTTGGCGAACGGCTTCATCTCCGCCGGCGCCTGCGGCAGGCTCGCCGCGGGTTCCAGCCGCGGCAGCGTCCCGAACTTCAGCGCCGGGTCGTGATCGAAGCGCTCGCCCTTGGCGTAGTTCAGCGGGACCAGCAGCCGCGCGATACGGCGCAGAGCCGCGTTGGTGCCGCGCCGCAGTTCGTGATCGCCAGGCGCCTTGGCCACGCGAGCGTCGATCGCGACGCGCCACGCGCCGATATCGGCTGCCAGGCGCGCGAGGTCGTGGATCACCGGGCCGAGGTCGATCTCGCCCGCGGCCGCCTCCTGGTACTTCGCCACCGCCGCGTGCATCTCCTCCACCGCCGCGGCGTAGTCGAACGGGTGCAGCGGCGCGTTGACGATCCGCACGATCGTCGTCAGGTAGACCATGAGGTCGCGCCGGAGGATCTCGAGATCCGCCACCGGCATCAGATCGTCCACCGTGTGCCACGCGATGTTGCCGCCGCAGCCGCCGACGGCGTAGTAGCCGCGGCGCTGTCGTTCCTCGCCCGGGATGTTCGACAGCAGCATGTAGAGGCCGGTCGGCCCGATCTGGTTGAACGAGTAATCGCCGGCGCGGAGCGGGCGCACGCGAGTCGAGGGCAGGCCGAGCGCGTCCTGGATCGACGAACGGCAGACCGCGTCGGCCTCGGCCATCCACATCACTTCTTCGTACGCCGTGGCATCGGCACAGCCGGGTGAGTCGATATCGAGCTGCGCGATGCAGTGCTCGTCGAGCTCGTCGGCGAACGTGTCGGCGTACCACGTCGAACCGGCGTAACGGCCCGTGGAATGGCCGGGCCACCACGCGATCCGCACGGTTCGTTTCAATTGGCCGCGCAGCCCCCACAGCACGCGCGCCAGTTCAAGCAGCGCCGCGTCGCCGGTGGCGTTGTCGCCGATGCCTTCGTACCAGGAATCGTAATGGCCGTGCACCAGCAGGAACTCGTCCGCATCGTCCTGCCCGCGAATTTCCGCTACCGGCAGCAGGCAGCGCATCCAGCCCTCCCGCAGCCAGGTCTTGACCGAGGCCCGCACCGCGCCGCGCTGCACGTCGGCGATCAGCGCCTCGCCGTCCGCATGATTGATGCAGACGACCGGCACCGCGGGTTTGCGTCCCAGCGATTCGGCGGTTGGCGCGCCCCAAATCGAGGTGCAGATGCCTTCGTGCACGTTCTTCCCGGGGTGGATGAAGATCTGCGCGATGGCGCCGCGTCGCTCGAACGCGCCGACCGAGGCCGGCATCGAGAATCCCTCGGTGAGCACGATGCGTCCACGCACCGGGTCGTCCGCGCCTCCGCCGCGAGCAGCGTCTGGAAGATCGAACAACGAGGACGTGCCGCCTGCATACTTCGAGGGCACGTAGCAGATCTCTCCTTCGACAGCGGCGTCGCCGGTGGAGCGGCCCATGGCCGGCGGCCGCGCGTGCAAGGTCCGCGTCGATAAGGTCGCACCGGCCGCGGTTCCCAAGCCGGAAGCGCCCCCCGCGCCGGCGATCGAGATGCTCAACTCGGCGCGCACCGGATTGCTGATGTACAGCTCTGGAGTGTGCAGCGTCACCGGCACGCCAAGAGCCTTCAGCCGATCGACGATGTAGCGGCCGGCGACTTCTTCGTCCGGCGTGCCCGATTCGCGGACGAGCGTCACGAACTTCTCCAGCAGCGCCTGCGACTCGTCGAGGCGGATCGCCTCTCGTGCCGTCGCCTCGAGCGCCTCGTCCTTGAACACGTTGATCACAGTGGACATCGACGTTCCCCGCCCCTTCGAACCGCAGAACCCTTAGAACCGAGAACCCTGAGAACCCTAGAACCCCTCGAACCTTGGAACCTTAGAACCTTAGAACCTAGAACCTAGAACCCCGTCCCCTACCGCGCCTCGTCGAAGAATATCGCGAGGTTGGCCGCCGGCGTGGGCGGCGTCAGCCGGCTGACGACGATGAACGTGAGCGCGCTCGCCACCACCCCGACTTCCACCGAGTCGATACCGTGGGAGGCGAAGCTGTGTTGCAGCGTGAACGTCCAGGTGAGGCAGGCGATGAACCCGACCACCATGCTCCAGATGGCGCCCTCTTTGGTGCCGCGCCGCCAGTTCAGCCCCAGCACCACGGGCACGAAGAAGAAGCTGGCGATGAACTTCGACTGCTCGATCACGATCGCCTGCACGTCGCCCAGTTTCAGCGTGGCGACCCAGAACGGGATGATGCCCAGCACGACGATGGAGAGGCGGTTCACCCAGACCAGCCGGCGCTCGGTGGCCGCCGGGTTGACGAGCCGCTTGTAGAGATCGTGCGCGAAGGCGCCGCCGGTGACGAGCAGGATCGAGTTGACGGTGGACATGATCGCCGACAGCATCGCGATCAGGAACAGCGAGCCGAGGAGCGGCGGCATCACGGTGGAGGCCATGATGCTCGAGGCCTGATCGGGAAACGGCAGGTACGGGAACACGCCGCGCATGCCGATGCCGAGCGTGGTGACGCACGAACCGATGATCACCTGCAGCAGCATCGAGATGCCGATCGCGTAGCGCACCGTCGCCACGTCGCGCATCGAGTAGTAACGCGTCATCTCGTAGGGCGCGGCGGCGATGCCGAAGCCGAACGACAAGCCGAACGCGAGCAGTTCCTTCCACGAGAACCACCAGCCGGTGGTACGCGGTTCAATCGACCCGACGTACTCGCCGAGCGCCGTGAACCCGCCGACGTGCACCAGCACCACCGGGACGGCGCAGACGAGCGCCAGCACCATGATCAGCGTCTGGATGAACTCGATGTACGAGCTCGCCCGCACCCCGCCCAGCACGGTGTAGAAGCCGGTGCTGGCCAGCAGCGCGGCCATCGCCACCATGGGCGCCACGCCGAACACCGCGGACGCGATCTCGCCGATGGCCTGGAACTGCGCGGTGAGGAGTATCGAATAGGTGACGATGATGAGAGCGGCGGCCAGCGTCCGGGCGCCCTCGCTGGCGAAGCGGGTGCCGACGTAGTCCGCCACGGTCAGGGCGCCGAAACGCCGCAGCTTTGGCGCCACGAACAGCGCGGAGGTGGCCCAGCCGGCCCAGACACCGAACCAGATCCAGGTCCAGCTCACGCCGGTCAGATAGAGCCGGCCGAGCGTGCCGACGAAGGTGCCGGCGCTGATCTGCGTCGCCGCGAGGACGGCGCCGCCGACCCACGGGCCGATGGTCCGGCCGGCGACCAGGAACTCCACCTCGGAGGTCGCGCGGCGGTAGCCCCAGAGCGACACGCCGAAGACCACGCCGAAGTAGGCGAGCGTGACCCAGAGCAGGACGCCGGAGTCAGCGACCATCGGGACCTCTCTGCTGGTCGCGCAGTGCCGCGCGCCACGCCCACAGGAAGTAGATCGCGAGCCATCCGGCGGCGGCGACGAAGAACCCGTAGAAGCTCCACCCGAAGCCGGGGTCAGGCACGATCGCCTCCGTTTTGCTTCATTTCTTGCGCACGTGGCAGGGACTGCATCGTTTTCGGCCCTATCGTGCCTGACCCCGACGACCCCGACGGCCCCGGGCCCAGGCGGCGGAGGCCAGGACCAGCGTCCCGATCGCCACGACGTCCATGGCAAAGGCGATATTGAACGGCGCCGGCTCACCGGGCATCGCGTACGGCACGCGCACGAACGCCGGCAGGTGACCCAGCATGGCCGACCCCTCCTGGCCCACCCACGCCAGCCCGGGCATGGTGCCGGCCGCCGTAGCGCCGGCGGGAATCCGGACGCGAAGCGCGACTGCCTGCGATCGACCGTCCGCCGGCACGGTCGGGATCCACAGCGGGCATCGCCCCGCGCTCGAGCCCGGCTGCTCGACGGCATAGCGCAGCGTGTAGGCCGCGCCCTCCGGCCGCACCACGAGCGCGCGCGTCCGCCCGACTGCCCGAGCCTCGCCAATCGGCGCGGCTCCGCGGATCTCGCTCAGCTCGATGCGAGCGCCATCCACCACCTCCACGCGGTGCTCCACCTGGGCGACGCCTTCCACGTTCACGGTCAGGGTGACGACACACGCGGTGGGCGACTGGAACTCAACCAGCACCTCCGCCCCGTGCAGCACCGGCGCGGCGACGGCCGGCAACGCAGACGTCAGCGCCGCGAGCAGGAAGACGACAAACACGCCGCGGCTGCAGCGCCATGGCGTCAGGCCAGGTCGAACGTCAGCTCACCCGGCTCGAGCCCGAAGCAGTCGGAGATGTCGCTGATCGTCCGGCGCGTGTGCATGGCGACGAATGATACCTATAATGCCCGCCATGAGAGGCCTCCTTCTGGCGCTGACGCTCGTGTCCTGGGTCGCCGCAACCCATCCCGTGGCCACGCAGTCGAAATACCAGGGCGCCGACGGGCGCGTGCGCGTGGCGCTATCGCGGCAACCGCTCTCGCCCACCGGCCCCTCGAAGGGTCCCGCGACGATGGCGGAGGGCGGCATTCAGGGGATCCTGAAGGAGATGGGCGCGACGGTCCGCGTCGAGGAAGCGCGCCTGACGCGCGAAGAAGAGACGGAGTACGGCGGCTGGAAGAAGCTGGGCATGTCCCTGGGCCACTTCGCCGATATCGTCTCGAAGAACGAGCGCGACGGATATCTGACGGTGGGACTGCTGGCCACCTGTCCGTCGATGCCGGGCCTGGTGGCGGGCCTGCAGCGATCGGGGCCGACGCCCGAGGCGATCAGGATCGGGATGCTGTGGCTCGACGCCCATCCCGATCTCAACACGCCTGAAACGACGCGCAGCGGCTCGCTCGGCGGCATGCCTGTCGCTGTGGCGACCGGACGGGCGCTCCAGGGCATGCGGCTGGATGCCAAGCTCGATCCGCCGCTACCGGACCGTCACGTGGTCATGGGTGGCGTGCGACTCACCGACCCGCTCGAGCAGCACCTCGTTGACACGTCGATGATCGAACAGCTCAGCGTGGATGACCTGCGCAACATGACGCCGGCGGTCTGGGCCGCACTCGATCGCCTGAACCGGACCACCGACAAGATCTACGTGCACATCGACATGGACGTGCTCGATCCGCGAGAGGTGATGGCGCACGGCAACAAGGTGCCGGGCGGTCCCTCGAGCGAGGAACTCGCGCGCCTCTTCGAGCAGATCTTCACCCGCTACCCCAAAGCCTCCGCCATAGGATTTGCCACCATCCCGCCCACCGACGAGGGCGGACTGTCGATTGCGGCGCTGAACCGCATGATTGCCGCCGCGGTGCGCGGCGTGCAGGCGCGCAAGTGACGATGCGCTGACAGCAGGCCGGCCAACGCGCGGTGATCAGGACGGCCCGAAGCTCCGAATCGCCTCTGCCTCCGACTCGAAGACCTCGAACACGGTGAACAGCCGGGCGATCTGCAGCAGCTCTTCGGCCTTCACCGTCGGATGCAACAGCTTCAGGGCGCCGCCCTTGCGCAACGCCGTCATGTACTTGCACACGAGCATGCCGATGCCGGCGCTGTCGAGCCGCGTGACGCGCCGCAGGTCGAGCACAATCCGGTTGTGACCCTCGGCCACGAGCCGGTCAACGCAATCGCGCAGCGGAATCTCCCCTTCCTCGAGGACCAGACGGCCATCGAGCTCGAGGATGGTGACGTCATCCTCGACCCGGCGTTCAGTGATACTGATCGAAGCCACCTGACACCTCACCTCAATCGAGGTACTTGATGAACACCACTTCGTTTCGAGCCTCGTTGTAGATCAGCTCGTCCACCAGCGACTGCGTCATCATCAGCCCGAGGCCGCCGGGCCTCAGGCCCTGCTCCTCGCGGATGATCGCATGCTCGAGCGGAGAATCGACAGGATTGGCAATCGCGGCATGCTGCAGCTTGTCGATGTCGAAGCCGTCCCCCGGGTCGGCGATGCGGAACAGCAGCAGGCGCTTCGCGCGCAGGCACGAGATCCGGACCTTCCGGTCGGGATCGAGCTTGCCGCCCCACTCGATGGCGTTGTTCAGCAGCTCGCGGAACGCCTGCGCGACCGCCTCCTGGGCGGGTTCGGGCAGATTGGTTTCAAGCTGCAGCACGAACGACTGGATACGGTCGACCATCGCCAGCGTGCACGGCGCCACCAGCTCCACCCACTCCGGCCTCGCCGAGATCACTTCGATCGACATCTCCGCCGAGGCGGCCGCCTCGTCGATCACTTCGACAATGGTGGCCGGGGCAAAGGGCTTGCGGAGGTAGCGGTGGGCCTGCCCGCGCACGGCCGAGAGCAAGGGGGCCGAGGTGTCGTCCGCCGTCATCATGATCACGATCGGCGGCGCTGCCGCTCGTCGCGCGTGCGCCAGGATGTCGAGGCCGCTCGCGCTTGGCAGGTTGATGTCGAGCAGCACGATATCGAAGCCGCCCGCGTCCAGGTGCGCGAGCGCTTCAGGCCCATCGCCGGCCTGCTCGACGACGTGGCCGACGCCGATCAGCAGGGCGGACAGGACATGACGAAGTGCGCGATCGTCATCGACGATCAGGATGCGCCGCCGGGAGCGAGTCGTCGCGGCCATCGTCAAGCCCTCCTGATGTGAAGAAGCCCGGGTAGTGTAATACTGGCGACCGTCGATAGGTGAGGTGAACGCATGGACGAGACGGTTCCGCGGGACGGTGCCGACGCCCTCGCCGACGCGGGCCCCTACCAGGGGATTCTCTACCAAACCGCCCGCGTCCTGGCGGAGGCGCCTACGCTCGCCGAAGCGGCGCCCCGTATGCTCGAGGCGGTGTGCCTGGCGCTCGGCTGGCAATACGGCGCCCTCTGGGAAGTCGACCACTCGCGCGATGTCCTGCAGTTCGTCGGGTTGTGGCAACCACCGTCCGCGCCGTTTGGCGAGTTCGCCGCCGTCTCCAGGAAATCGACCTTCAAGCCGGGAATCGGACTGCCAGGCCGGGTCTGGTCGTCCGGCGAACCCCTGTGGATCCCCGACGTCACCTGCGACTCGAACTTCCCGCGCGCCGCATCGGCCGAACAGTGCGGCCTGCATGCCGCGTTCGGCCTGCCGATCCGGAAGGGCCCGAAGGTCATGGGCGTGCTCGAGTTCTTCAACCGCGACATCCTCCAGCCCACGCCCGAACTGCTGGCGATGATCACGACCGTCGGCCGCCAGATCGGGCTGTTCATCGAGCGCAAGTGGGCGACCGAGGAGCTCGACCGCTTCTTCAGCCTGTCCCTCGACCTGTTCTGCGTCGCCACCTTCGACGGCTACTTCGTGCGGGTCAATCCCGCGTGGCACCGCGTGCTGGGCTTCGAGGACGCGGAGCTCTGCGCGGCGCCATTCATGGACTTCGTCCATCCCGACGATCGCGCCGCCACCGTCACGGTGCTTTCGGCACTGACGACCGGCGGGCACGTGATCGACTTCGAGAACCGGTATCGCGCGCGAGACGGCTCGTACAAGTGGCTGCAGTGGACCGCGGCTCCGTTTCCGACGCAGGGCCTCGTCTACGCCGCCGCCCGCGACGTCACCGACCGCAAGAGCGCCGAGGCGGCGCTGCGAGTCTATGCCGACGAGATGGAGCGCGCCAAGATCGAGCAGGAGCAGAACGCCGAACGCCTCGCGCAGCTGGTCAAGGAGCTCGACGTGGCGAGGCAGATCGCGGTGCGGGCCGCCGGGGCCAAGGGCGAGTTCCTCGCCAACATGAGCCACGAGATCCGCACCCCGATGAACGCGATCATGGGCATGACGGACCTCGCGCTCCGCACCCGCCTCACCCCGCAGCAGCGTGACTACATTCGAACGGCCCGGGAGGCGGCCGATGCGCTGCTGACGATTCTCGACGACATCCTCGACGTCTCGAAGATGGACGCCGGGCGCCTCACGCTCGATCGCGCGTCGTTCGATGTCCGAAACACCGTGGAAGACGGCGTCCGGCTGCTGGCGCCGCGGGCGGCCGAGAAGCACCTCGAGCTCGCCTGCCGCATCGCCCCGGACGTGCCCGACATGGTGGTCGGCGACTCGGGACGCCTGCGCCAGGTGATCCTCAACCTGGTCGGCAACGCGGTGAAGTTCACCGAAACCGGCGAAGTGATGCTCGACGTCGCCGTCGAACAGGTGACCGCCAACGAAGTGGTTCTGCGGTTCCGCGTCACCGACACCGGCATCGGCATCGCGGAAGACAAGCTGTGGACGATCTTTGGCCCGTTCGTGCAGGCCGACGCATCGACCACCCGGCGTTACGGTGGCACCGGCCTCGGGCTGACCATCTCCGCGCAGCTGGTGGAGCTGATGGGCGGGCGGATCTGGATCGAGAGCGAGGTGGGGAAAGGCAGCCGGTTCCACTTCCTCGCCCACTTCGGCCTCGCCCCGGTTTCAACTGAGCCGCTGGTGCCGCAGGCTGGCACCCTTCCGTATCTCCGCGTGCTGATCGTTGACGACAACGCCACCAACCGCCTGATCCTCACCGAGATCCTGGCTGGCTGGAAGTTGCGGGCGACGGCCGTGGACAGCGCGATGGCGGCGCTGTCCGCGCTTGCCGCGGCGGCCGAGCATCGCGATCCGTTCGACCTGGTTCTGACCGATGCGATGATGCCCGACGTTGACGGCTTCACGCTGGCCAGGGAGATCGCCGAGGACGAGCGGCTCGCGGCAACCAAAGTGATCCTTCTCACCTCCGCGGGGCTCGGTCGCTCACCGGCATCGGCAACCGCGGCGCGCTTCGACGCGCAGTTGTCCAAGCCCGTCAAGCAGTCCAACCTGATGGATGCCATCGTGACGCTGTTCGGGGTCCCCGGCTCCGACGCAGCCTCCGCGGACGGCGAACCCGGCCGCCGACGTCGGCCCCGGGCGCGCGCGCTCCGCGTGCTGGTTGCCGAGGACAACCTGACCAATCAGAAGCTGCTCCTCGCCCTGCTGAATCAGGGCGGCCATCGCGTCACGGTGGTCGGCAACGGCCGCGACGCCGTCGCGACGAGCGGCACGCAGCGGTTCGATCTGATCCTGATGGACGTCCAGATGCCGCAGATGGGCGGCCTGGAGGCGGCGTCCACGATCCGCGCGCGCGAACGCGACACCGGCGGGCACGTGCCGATCATCGCGTTGACCGCCCACGCGATGTCCGGCGATCGCGAGCGGTGTCTGGCCGCGGGCATGGATGCCTACGTCTCGAAACCGCTTCGGCCGGAGGAGCTCTTCTCGGCCATCGATCGGTTGCGGAAGCAGCGTCAGTCAGGGGCGGCGCCGGCCGCCGTCCCCGAGTCGCACCAGGGCCCGGCGGTGGACCGGGAGGCACTGCTCACGGCGTTTGGCGGACAGGCCACGCTGCTCAACGACTCCGCGGGCGTGTTCCTCACCGACGTGCCGCAGATGCTCGACCGGCTGACGAGCCGCGACGCAGGCCGGCGACCTGAACGAGATTGCCGCAGCGGCGCATGCCCTCAAGGGCGCCGCCGGACTCTTCTCACAGGGCGAGGCGTACACCAGTGCGCAACAGCTGGAAGTGAAGGCCAGCGCCGGAGAGCGGGAGGCCATCGACGGCGCGTGCGCCGAGGTCGAACAGGCGATGGCGATCCTGGTCGAAGAGCTGCGGTCGATGATCCAACAGACTTGAGCGGTCGCTACTGTCCGCCGCCTTTCGACGGCTTCGACAGATAGGCCTTCGACGCCGCCTCGTCCCTCAGCGGCGTCACCTTGTCGGGATCGATCCGCACCATCAGGTAGTCGATATGGTCGTCGATCTTCGTGAACTGGTGCCCCGTTCCCGCCGGGATCACCACCACGTCACCGGCCTTGAGGTTGAAGGTCGCGCCGTTGCGGACCTCCGATCCGTTGTTGCCCGGTCCGTTGAACTCGCGCACCGTCTGCAGGGTGGCGGGCCGGCGCTGCCGGTTGGTGATGTCTGGCCCGACGACGAGCGTCGCCGAGCCGTCGATGATGTGGTACACCTCGCTGACCTGATCGTGCTCGGCCACCGAGTTCGGCAGCGGCCCATCGAGCTTGCCGCGGTGCACCATGCCGATGCCGACATGAGCCTTGCCGATTTCGACGTCGCGCACCTGCTGGTCGGTGAGCTTCTCGGCGACCGCCTTGTTCGTGTACGCCTGCAGCTCGCTCGCCGCGATGTAGTAGCCAGGACACATCGCACAGGTTGGCTGTGGGTCCGTGGGATTGATCTTCGACTGCGCCACCAGCGCGGCGACGCTGCAGGCCACACCGACAAGTCCGATCACGATGCTCTTCACGCTGAACCTCCCCCGCGCCCGAAGGCGCCCTGCAGCCCATGCCGTGACTTTGGGTGACCGGCGTGAGCGGGCGGACTATAACAGAGTTGGCCACCGGCCCATCTCGTCGGCGTGCTATCTTCGCGTTCCGCCAGGGGGCATCGCATGAAGCCAGAGATCGCACTCTCGCGCGGCGCGACCATCGCCGCGACCGGATTGCTCATCGTCCTGCTGGGGCTGCCGCTGGCTCCGCACGCCACCGATGCCCAGCGGCAGGACGCGCCCGCCGGGGAGTGGCGCTACATCGGCGGCGACGTCGCCCACACGCGGTACTCGCCCCTCGATCAGATCGACGCCACGAACTTCTCGAAACTCGAGGTGGCCTGGACCTGGCGGGGCGACAACTTCGGCCCTGCCGTGGACGTCCTCTTCCGGTCAACGCCGCTCTACGTGGACGGCCTGCTCTACACCGTCGCCGGCGAGCGGCGTGCGGTCGTGGCCATCGATCCCGGCACCGGAGAGACCATCTGGACCTACCGCGAGCCACACACGACGCGCTTCGCGCGCGGCATGCGCAACAACTACGGCAAGGGCGTCGCCTTCGCCGAGGTCGGCGGGCGGAAGGTGATCTTCTACACCTCGCCGGCGTTCTTCCTGCATGCGCTCGACGCGAAGTCGGGGCAGCACCTGGACGACTGGGGCACGACGGTGGCGCTGCCGGGCTTCCCGCGCTCAGGAGTCGTCGACATGCTGCCAGAACTGGTCAAGGACTGGGAGCCCTGGCTCACGTCCGGCTACAAGTACGATCCCGATCACGGCATCCCTCGGGATCTCGGCAACCTGTCCACCTCGTCGCCACCCATCGTCGTCAACGGCGTGATCGTGGTCGGCAACGTGCACGAGCAGGGCTACTACCAGACGCGCATCGAGAACATCCCGGGCGACATCCTCGCCTTCGACGCGAAGACCGGCCAGCCGATGTGGAAGTTCCACGTCATCCCGAGGCCTGGCGAGTTCGGACACGACACCTGGAAGACCGACGCGTGGAAGCGCACCGGCGACGTGTCGTCGTGGGCGCCGATGTCGGCGGATCCCGAGCGCGGACTCGTCTACATCCCGACCAACCCGCCGACCATCGACTTCTTCGGCGGCTTCCGCCCTGGCGACAACCTGTTCGGGACCAGCCTGCTCGCGCTCGACGTGAAGACCGGCAGGCGCGCGTGGCACTTCCAGATGGTGCATCACGACATCTGGAACTTCGACAATCCCAACGCCCCGGTCCTGATGGACGTCACCATCGACGGGCGACGCACGCCGATCGTCGTCGAGACGACGAAGCAGGGCTTCGCGTACACCTTCAATCGTGAAACCGGCGCGCCGATCTGGCCGATCGAGGAGCGCCCGGTCGCCGCCTCGGATCTGCCGGGTGAACTCCTGTCGCCGACGCAGCCGTTCCCGACCAGGCCCCGGCCGCTGGAGATCCAGGAACTCACCGAGGACGCGCTCATCGACTTCACGCCCGACCTGCGGAAGCAGGCGCTGGAGATCGTGAAGAGCTACAAGATCGGGCCGCTCTTCAATCCACCGATCCAGGTGGGCCATCCCTCCGGGCTTCGCTCGTTCGTCAGCTGTCCCGCGGGCGCCAGCAACATCAACGGTCCTACCGTCGCGGATCCCGAGGCGGGCGTCCTGTTCGTGACCACGCAGCGGTTGTGCCGGTCGGAGAACATGGTGCCGGGCGAGAAGATGGACGAGCCCGAGGATCCCAAGACCACGGGCCGCACGCGTCGCCCGCTGGGTGGTCGCGAACCGCGGCGATCTGCGAGGGCCAGAGGGCCTGCCGATCTGGAGGCCGCCGTACAGCCGCATCATCGCCATCGACATGAGCACCGGAAATTTTCTCTGGGAGATTCCCAACGGCGACACGCCGGAGCACATCCGGAACCACCCGGCCCTGCGCGGGCTGAACGTGCCCCCCACGGGGCAGATGGGACACGCCGTGATGATGCCGACGAAGACGCTGTTGGTCACTGCGCCTGGCGGCGATCCCGTGCTGTACGCCGTGGACAAGAAGACCGGTCAGCGCGTCGGTACCGTCAAGCTGCCTGCACCAGGTCAATACGGCATGATGGGCTACCTGCACCAGGGCAGGCAGCACATCGTCGTCCAGGTCGGGAGCCCGACGCATCCCGGATCGCTCGTGGCGCTGCGGTTGCGCGACCGGTCGTAGGTCTCGACGCGGACTTCGTGCCGCCTCGGACCGCTCACTCCGACCGGATCGCCGCCATCGGCTCGATCGACGTCGCGCGCCGCGCTGCGGGGAGGCCCGCCAGTAACGCGACGGTAACGGCAAGCATCGATGCGCCGGCATAAATCACCGGCTCCATGACGCCGAGCGGTTCGGGGCCAACGGTGAGCGGCGTGCCCATCACGTCCTGCATGGTGCGAATCAGGACCGCCGCCAGGAGCAACCCTCCCGCGACGCCGGGAATCACGAGCTTGACGGTGTCCGAGAGCATCAGGCCGAACACGCGCCGGCGCGTCGATCCCAGCGCCATCCGTACGGCGAATTCGCGCGTGCGCGTTGCGACCATGAACCCCACGACGCCGAGGATGCCGAGCGCCGCGAGGACCAGCACCAGCCCGCCCGCAACGCCTACAGCGGTACCCTCGGCAACCAGATCCGCTTTGCTCTTCTCATCGAGCTCCGATCCGGTGACGATGCCCGGGAAAGCCACCCCTGGCAGCGGCTCGACGCCGAGCCCGCGGAGCGCCGTTTCGAGCGCCGACTTCAATCTCGGTTCGTCGCCCGGCTCGCCGCGCACGATCAGGTACACCGCCGGGGCGACGTTCTCCGCTGCCCTGGAGACGTCCGGCAGCGGGAGCAGGAGCTGAAGTCGCGTGGTGGTCAGCTGCGACGAGGCGAAGTCCCCGGTCACGCCGATCACGGTGAATTCCTGGTCACGGCCATCCTCGAGTGAGGCCGTCACGCGCTGCCCAATCGCGTCGGCGTCTGGGAACAGCTGTCGTGCGAGCGGATCGGAAATGACGGCGACCGCCGCACCCATCAGTCGGTCGTCAGCGGTAATCGTTCGACCGCGCAGCAGCCGTGCGCCGATCGTCTCGAGGAAGCCTTCGCCGACGCGCGTGACGTGCGCAGTGGCGAACGCCGCTTTGTCGGCGCTCGCGACGCGAAATTCCCGGTAGTCGAAATCAATGGGCATCCCGTCGGCGATCGCCACCGAGCGCACGCCGACCGCCTGCCTGAGACCGTCGACCGCCGACCGGATGGACCCGGAGTCCTGCTGCCTGTGCCGACGCGGGGACGCGCGCGCCAGCCAACCCATCGAGCGTCAACCCGTAATCGGCAGTCCGCACGCGATCGATCATCACGCCGCTGATCACGAGAAACGGCACGGCGATCCCGATCTGCACCATCGCCGCGATGCGATGCGCGCGAATCCTCTGGGTTCCGCCGCGGCCGGCATCGGCCTGCAGCGCCGGCAGCAGGCTGGGACGGCTGAAGCGAATGGCCGGCAGCAATCCGAAGAGCACACTGACCACGAGGCAGAGCCCCGCCGCAGTCAGGGCGCCGGTCGCATCGAAGTCGACCTCCGGCGGAACCGGGACGCCCATCCACCATCCGATCAGGGCGGGAATGCCAAACAGCACGACCGCACTGAGCGTGCCGGCTGCGCACGCCAGCGCGATCGCTTCGAAGAACAGATGCTGCACGAGCGTCCGCCGGTCCGCGCCCAGCGCGGCGCGAATCGACAGCTCGTGCGCTCGCGTGGCGCCGCGGACGAGCATCATCCCGGAGATATTGACGCAGACGATCAGCAGCACCGCTCCCGCCAGGCTGAGGAGGACGCTGAACACGCGCAACGAGTCCGGACGGCCAGCGGCGCCCAGCGACGCGTACGGCTCCACCGTGGCCGCCTTGAACTGGTTCGTCTCGGGATATCGGCTCGCCAACGTCGACACGGCCGACGACACCAGCCCGTTTGCCTGCGTGAGGGTCGCGCCTGGATGCAGCCGGCCGTGAATGCGCACCCATTCGGCGGTTCTGTCGTTTCGAAGATTCGGCTCCTGCCTCAGGCGCGGATGCCGTTCCAGCGGAACCATCAGCAGCGAAGGGGGCGATTGAACGAAATGGAAGTGGCCGCGAAAGTCCTCCGGCGTGATCCCGACGACGGTATGCGGCACGCCGTCGACCATCACGGATTTCCCGATGATGTCGGGATCGGCGGCGACCCGGCTCGTCCAGAAGTCATGGCTCAGGATGACGCGCGGCTCGGCCGACGGGGAGTCATCGAGCGCGGCGTCGAAACCGGGTCCACGCGCGAGCGACACGCCGACGGTACGGAAGTAGTTGGGCGACACGTACAAGGTCGCGACACGAGGGGGCGCCTTCTGGTCCGTCGTCGGCTCGCCAAATTCGCTGGATTCGAGGCTCCAGCCCGTGATGTCCATGCCGACGTCCGCGTCGCGCAGTGCCTGATAATCCGGGTAGGACCATCGTTCCAGCGCCCACACGCCGGCTTTTTCTCGCAGCGGACCCTCTGGAAGGACCAGCACCTCCACCAGCCCGTCGGTGTTGATGCCGCGCGCCGGAGCGGTAAGGGTGCGGCCCAACGTGGCAAGCGCCACGACCGCGCCCATGCCGATGCCGAGCGAGATGACGCAGACCAGCGTGAAGGCGCGCTCCTTGGCGAGCGTGCGCATGGCATGCACCAGATCGCGTCTGAGTGACTGAAGCGTATTCATGGAGAAAGAGTTCGCTTCCATGCGGTCGTGTAGCTTCGACGGGCCGTAATTCTACAAAGTTCCATGGCGAGGTGCGCACAACTGGCGCCGAGCGCCGCCCGGCTGCGGGCACCGGGTGAGTACGGGATGATGGGCAAGGCAAAAGGCAAAAGGAAAGGCAGAAGGCAGAAGGCAGAAGGCAGAAAGGGAGTTGAGATGAGATCCCGCACCGTTGCCACCATCGTCTGCGTCGCCGTCGTCGGGGGGCTGGGCCTCGCGCAAACCTGGCTCGAACGGTCCCTGGCGGCCCAGAGCCGACCCGGCGTGGAAGCGCCACGCTTCGAAGTCGATCCTTTATGGCCAAAGCCGCTCCCCAATCACTGGGTGCTCGGCAACGCCGTGGGCGTGTGGGTCGACGAGCGGGATCACGTGTGGATCGTCCACCGCGGCTCAGACACCCTGAACAACAACGAGAAGGGCCTGGAGCTGAAGTCCGCGGAGTTCTGTTGTGCGGGCGCACCGCCGGTGCTCGAGTTCGACGCCGACGGCAACCTGCTCCAGCATTGGGGTGGTCCCGGCAGCGGCTACGACTGGCCCGATTCGAATCACGGCATCTTCGTCGATCACCTGGGCAACGTCTGGATCGGCGGCAACGGCGCGGGCGACTCGCACATCGTCAAGTTCACGCGTGACGGCAAGTTTCTCGCGCAGTTCGGCAAGCCGAACGCGCGCATGAGCGGCAAGAGCGCTCAGGGGCAGCCCACGTTCGCGCGAGGCAGCTCCGATCCCGAGAGCTTCGGCCGGGTGGCCAAGGTGTTCGTCGAGCCGAAGGCCAACGAAGCGTTCATCGCCGACGGCTACTTCAACCGTCGCGTCGCGGTGCTCGACGCGACAACGGGGAAGATGAAGCGATTCTGGGGCGCCTACGGCAAGCCGCCCGACGACTCGGTCAACCTGGGACCGTACAATCCCAGCGCCCCGCCCGCGCAGCAGTTCCAGAATCCCGTGCACTGCGCGGACGTGTCGAACGACGGGTTCGTTTACGTCTGCGACCGGCTGAACGATCGCCTGCAGGTGTTCCGTCAGGACGGCACGTTCGTGAAGGAAGTGTTCCTGGCGAAGAACACGAAGCTGTCGGGCTCGGTGTGGGACGTCGCGTTCTCTCGTGACCCGCAGCAGCGCCACCTCTTCGTCGCCGACGGCATCAACGATCGCATCTACATTCTTCAACGCGACACGCTGGAGCTGCTCACGAGCTTCGGCGATGGCGGACGCCAGCCCGGTCAGTTCTACGGCGTGCACAGCATCGCCATCGACTCGAAGGGGAACCTCTACACAACCGAGACGTGGGAGGGCAAGCGCCTGCAGAAGTTCGTCAACAAGGGCCTCGCGCCAGTGACGACGATGCACCAGGGCACGGTGTGGCCGCGATCAGGCCGCTGACCGGGTACGGAGGCTGCGCGTGCCCAGATAAACGATCGACGCCGCGCCGATGAACACCGCAAATCCCAGCCACTCGTCGGCGGTGAGCCCGGTGAGCAGCCACAGGATCACGCCGCACGCGAGCCACGGGATCACGCCGGCCAGCGGCGCTCTGAAATGCGCGTGCCGGTGCCGCCGCCCTCGATGCCCATCTGCCTGAGCCGCCACGCCGCGAGCGCGCAGCCCAGATAGAGGGCGAGCACCGACGCGTTGGCGAGAATGGCCAGCTTCTCGAAGGTACCGGTGATGGCCAGGACCAGGGTGAGCGCCGACTGCGCAAGGATGGCGGCATGCGGCGAACGGTAGACGGGGTGAACCGCGGCCAGGGCTCGCGGAAGGAAGCCGTCCCGCGCCAGCGCGAAGATCATGCGCGGCATCGACAGCGTCATGCCGCCGAGATAGCCGAAGATCGAGATCGAGGCGCCGGTCAGCAGCAACGACGCGGCCGATCCGCCGAGCGAAGCCGCGGCAACATCGGCCAGCGGCGATACCGTGGCCTGCGCCAGGGCGTCGCCCAGCACGCCCTGCGACACCACCTGCAGCGCGATGTACAGGACCGTCACTCCCACCATGGCCAGCGCGACGGCGCGAGGCACGGTGCGCGCCGCGTCGCGCACCTCGCCGCTCGGCACCAGCGCCACCTCGATGCCGGCGAACGCGAAGATCAACAGCAGCGACATGCGGGCCACGTCGCCGGCCGCCGGCAGCGCCGCCACCTTCAGGTTGCCGGGATCGATGTAGAACGCGCCGCCAATCGCCACCACGAGCAGCGGCAGCAGCTTGGCAACCGTGGCGACGGTGTTGAGACGGACGCCAAGGGTGACGCCGCGCAGGTTGATCAGCGACCAGAACCCGAACACCACGACGAGGATGGCCGCCTCCATGCACCGGACCGGACAGCCGCGGCACGAGCTGGCCGATGCTCGACGCCAGCACCGTCGAGATCGCAGCCCCGGCGAACGTCCCCGCGCTCCACAGCAGCACGCCCGACAGAAATCCGGCGTAGGACCCGAACGCCGTGCCGACGTAGGCGTACGGCCCTCCCGTGAGCGAGACACGGCTGCCCGCGTCGGCAATGCACAGCACGATGAGGCCCATCGCGACGGCGCACACCAGATAGGCGAGCGGCGCGGCGGGGCCGAGCGAACCCGCGACGAGGGCGGGCAAACGGAAGATGCCGCCGCCGATGGTGATGTTGATGATTCCCGCGGCCAGCCCCAGCGTGCCGATGGCACGGATCAGCGATTCGCCCGGCGGCCCTGCCTGCGATCGGGTCATGCCGCGTAGCCTATCCCAGGCTGCTCAATCGCCGGCGCCAGACCTGCTATCGTCTTCCTCATGACCCTCTGGGACATTTCCCCGATCGTGTCGTCCAACACGCCAGCGTTCCCAGGCGACACGCTGTACTCGCAGCAGTGGACCGCGCAGATCGGGCCCGGCTGCCCGGTGAACCTGAGCGCCATCACCATGTCGCCGCACCTCGGCGCGCATGCGGACGCACCGCTGCACTACGGTCACGGCGAACGCACCATCGGCGAAGTGCCGCTGGAGCCGTTCCTCGGTCCCTGCCGGGTGATTCATGCGCTCGACTGCGGACCGCTCGTCCGACCCGAACACCTGGCGCACGCATCGTCGGGCCTGCCGCCACGGGTGCTGGTGCGCACCGCGCTGAAGGCACCGACGACGTGGTCCGGCGAGTTCTCGGCATTCGCGCCCGAGACCATCGCATGGCTCGCGGATCGCGGCGTTCGTCTGGTAGGGATCGACGCGCAGTCGGTGGATCCGGCCGACAGCAAGACGCTGGACAGCCACCAGCAACTGCTGGCCCACGACATGCGCGTGCTGGAGAACCTGGTGCTGGACGCGGTGGCGCCCGGCGATTACGAACTGATTGCACTCCCGCTCAAGCTGGCTGGCGCCGACGCCTCGCCGGTCCGAGCGGTGCTGAGATCGCTGTGACGATGACGAGAGATCGCTGCGTCGCGCTCGATACCGCGGATCCGCTGTCGCCGCTGCGCGCGCAGTTTGCGCTTGCCGGCGTGGATGCCGAGGGCCTCATCTACCTGGACGGGAACTCGCTGGGCGTCCTGCCGGCCTCGGTGTCCGACCGCATCAGGACGGTGATCGAAGACGAATGGGGCGTGGGCCTGGTAAGAAGCTGGAACACCGCCGGCTGGATCACGGCGTCGCAGCGGATTGGCGACAAGATCGCGGGGCTGGTTGGGGCCGGCCCCGGCGAAGTGATCGTGGCCGACTCCACGTCGGCGAATCTCTACAAGGTGCTGAGTGCCGCGATCGCCGTGGTCAACGCCTCGGCGCCAGGCGTGCTCAGCGCCGGCGCATCGTCTCGGAGCGCACCAACTTCCCCACCGACCTCTACATCGCCGATACCCAGGCGCGCGCGCACGGGCTGGAACTGGTGCTGGTGGATGCCGAGGATCTGCCGGCGTACCTCGACGACCGGCTCGCCGTCCTCATGCTGACCCACGTCAACTATCGAACGGGCCGCATGCACCGGATGGCCGAGGTCACGCGCGCCGCCCACGCCGCCGGCGCCGTGGTGGTCTGGGACCTCGCCCACTCGGCCGGCGCTGTGCCGGTCGACCTTTATGGAGGCGTGGCCGCAAGCGACGCGGCGGACTTCGCCGTCGGTTGCGGCTACAAGTACTTGAACGGCGGACCGGGCGCTCCCGCCTTCGTGTGGGCCCACCCGCGGCACACCGAGTGGATGGATCGACACGACTGGCGCCAGCCGCTGTCGGGTTGGCTCGGTCACGCCGCGCCCTTCGCGTTCACGTCGGACTACCGGCCTGCCTCCGGCATCGCCCGATTCGTGTGCGGTACACCGCCGATGTTGTCGCTGGCCTCGCTGGAGTGCGGCGTCGATACGGTGCTGGCGGCTGAAGGCTACGGCGGCCTCGACGCGCTTCGGCGCAAGTCGATCGCGCTCACCGACCTCTTCATCGAGCTGGTCGAGTTCCGCTGCGCCGGACAGGATCTGACGCTCGTCACGCCGCGCGACGGCGCCGAGCGCGGCAGCCAGGTGTCGTTCGCGCACGAGACCGGGGGCTACGCCATGATGCAGGCGCTCATCGCCCGCGGTGTCATCGGCGACTTCCGCGCGCCCGACATCCTCCGGTTCGGGTTCACGCCGCTCTACACCCGATTCGTAGACGTCTGGGATGCGGTGGATCGTTTCCAGCAGGCGCTCGAGAGCGGCGAGTGGCGCGATCCGCGGTTCGCGGTGCGAGCGGCGGTGACCTGATCACCGGTATCCGGTATCCGGTATCCGGTATCCGGTCCGGCTGCCGGCTGCCGGCTGCCGCTGCCGGAACCCGACCTCGCGAAGCGTGAAGTATCCTGAGCCCCGATTGTTGACCGCCCACCCGCTCGATCTCGCCGTCGTCGTTCTGTATGCGATGGCGATGCTCGCCTTCGGGCTGTATTTCTACTTCCGGGTCGAGCGCTATTCCGATTACTACGACGGCGGCCGCACGTGGGGTGTGTGGATTGTCGGCTGCGCCGTAGCCGCGACCAACATCGGCGCGGGGAACACCATGGGCTCGGTCGCCATGGCCTATCGCGACGGCTACTCGGCGGCGTGGTACGTCACGCTGCAGGCGCTGGCTTTCATCCCCTTCGCGTACGTCGCCGTCCACAAGATCCATCCGCTCAAAGAGACGACGCTCGCGGAGTACCTGGAGTCGCGGTATCAACCGTGGTTGCGGCCGATCTCCGCGGTGGCGCTGGCCCTGGCGACGTTTGCGATCCTGCCCGCGCAGATTGTTGGCGGCGCTTCGGTCCTGACGGCCCTCATCGGCCTGGACTACACCACCGCGTTCCTCGTCGTCGGCGTGACGCTGATTCTCTATTCCGCGCTCGGCGGGATGCCGTCGGTGACCTATGGCGACGTCTACCAGTGGGTGCTGATGCTCGGCGGATTCCTGATCGGCGTCCCGATACTGATCAGCGCCGCGGGCGGCCTGCCGCACGTCATGGCCGGAGTGCCGGCAACCCACGCGTCGTGGTGGAACGGCGCGACCGGCAACTGGAACCCGCCGACCATTGCGGCGTGGCTGATCACCGTGGTGATGGCGCGCTTCGGCAGCCAGGAGTGGTACCAGCGGATCCGCGCGTCGAAATCGGTCGAGGCATCGCGGCGGGGATTCATCCTCGGCGGGGTGATGGCGGCGCCGTTCGGCCTCCTGACGATGCTGGTCGGCATCGCGGCGCTGCAGCAGCTGCCCGGCCTCGCCAATCCCGAGGAGGCCTTTGCGCGCTCGATGATGTCGGCGATGCCCGTCGGCCTGCGTGCGCTGATGATGAGCGCCATCCTCGCTGCGGTGGTGACGAGCGGCGAGAGCAGCGTCAACGCGGCGACCGCCCTGTTCGTCAACGATCTCTGCAAGCGCTTCGTGCCCGATCGGACGGATCGCTTCTATCTCCGCCTGTCGCAGGTGTCCTGCGCGGTGCTCGGCCTGCTGGCGCTGGTGCTCGCCCTCAACGCCCCGCACATTGTCGAGTACATCCGGCTGGGCTTCATGATCCGCACGCCCGTGGCGATCACGGTGCTGCTGGGCCTGTACTGGCGCGGCGCCAACGCCACCGGCGCGGCGGCGGCCATCATCGTCGGCACGCTGTCGGTGCTGGGCTGGCAAACATTCGGCGACCCGAGGGCCCTCGATCCGTTCTGGATCGCCGCACCCGTCACGCTGGTGGCCATCGTCGTCGGCTCGTTGCTGGGCCGGGCCCGGCCGGCACGGACATAATCGCCTCACTGGAACTCACCCCATGACGAACACTGCGCTCGCCCGCATGCACGCCGCCGTTGACGCCGGCACCCTTCAACGCCATCTCGAGTGGTTCTCGCAGGTGCCGCGCGACACGGGTGGCGACGGCGAGGATCGGGCGGCCGCCTATCTGGCGTCCGAGCTGGAAGCGGCAGGCGTGCCCGTGGTGGTCCACGAGTTCGATGCCTTCCTGAGCTATCCACGTCAGGCAGCGCTCGCTGTGACGTCGCCGTCCAGCCGCGAGTTTCGCTGCGGTCACGCACTCGTTCGCGCGTTCGACTTCGCCGGGCGGACTCGCTGCGGAGATCGTCCTGGTGGAGCAGGCGCAGTTTGTCAGCTGCGCGGGGGAAGATCGCGCTGGTGGACGGACTGGCGACACCGGTCACGATCCTGCAAGCCAGTCAGGCCGGGTGCGCGGGCATCGTCTTCGCGAACGAGGACCGCTTCATCCACAACATGATCGGCACCACGATCTGGGGCACGCCGGAGTTCGATCAGATCGACCGCATGCCGACGGTCGCCGCGGTGTCGGTGGACCTCGATTCCGGGATCGCACTGAAGGCGCTGCTCGCATCCGGTCAACCCGCCCAGGCGGTGATGACCACCCTGGTCGAGACGGGCTGGTACCGCTCGAAGCTGCCGGAGGTGCGGATTGCGGGGACGCGCGAGCCCGACCGCTTCGTGCTGGTGGGCGGCCACTACTGCGCCTGGCACGAGGGCATCACCGACAACGCCACCGGCGACGCCTGCGTGCTGGAGATGGCGAAGCTGCTGTGGAAGGAACGAGCCGGCCTCGAGCGATCCGTGCGCCTGTGCTGGTGGCCGGGGCATTCCCATGGCCGCTACAGCGGCTCGACGTGGTACGCGGACACGTTCTTCAACGATCTCGCCGAGGGCGGCCTGGCGTACTACAACATCGACTCGCCTGGCGTGAAGGGCGCGACGGCCTACTACTGCCGCAACACCTGCGCGGAGTTCGACGGCTACTGCCGCTCGGTGATCGCGTCGGTGACCGGCCAGGCCAACGCGCCGGTGTTCCGGCCGATGCGCGCGGCCGACCAGTCGTTCCTCGCGAGCGGGATGCCCTCGTTCTCGGCCTATCCGTTCCTGCCCGACGGTCACCCGGACAAGCGGCCGTGGACGGGCGGATGCGGCAACGCGTGGTGGTGGCACACCGAGCACGACACGCTCGACAAGGCCGACGTGTCGATCCTGGCGACCGACGTGAAGGTGGGGCTCGAGGCGGTCTGGGGACTGGCCAATGCCAGGTTCCTCCCGCTCGACTATCGCGCGACGGTAAAGGAGCTGCTCGACGTCGTGACGGGCTTCCAGGCCAAGGCCGCTGGCGTGGACTTCGAGCCACTGCTCGCCGACGCGCGGGCGCTGGCCGAAGCGCTGGAGCGTTTCGATGCTCGACGAACGGCGCCGAATCTCACAACGGACGATGTGGAGCGGTGGAATGCGATCGCCATCCGGCTGGGCCGGATCCTCAATCCGGTGATGTACACGCGCGGCGGCCGCTTTCATCACGACCCCGCTGAATGGTCGCCCATCCTCCGCGCGACGAAGCGTTTCACCTTGCCCGGCTTGAACAAGGCGGAGGCCCTGCCGCAGCTCTCGGGACAACCCGAGAGTGGCTTCCTGAAGGCGCAGCTGACGCGCGAACTGAACCGCACACGGGCCGCGGTGGGAGACGCCATGCGTGAGTTGAGACGAGGCGGTGCGCCCGCCTGACGTGGTAGTGTGCCCGTCACCATGGCGGCATCAGCAGCATCGACTCGACGGGTAGCGCTTCGCCGCGGGGCCGCGTTGGCCGCGGCGATGGCGGCGATTCTCCTCGGCACGACGGTCCCCGCACAGGTGCCGGCATCGGGCCGCACCATCCTGGTGAAGGCGGCCCGCATCATCGATGGCCGTGGCGGACCGCCCCTCGCGAACGCGGGCGTCCTCATCCGGGGCGAGCGCATCGAGCGGATCGGACCCGCCGCGGGGCTCACCGCAGACCAGGTGATCGACCTGGGTGGCGCGACCGTGCTGCCCGGCCTGATCGATCTCCACACGCATCTCACCGACGAAGTGGGTACCAACTGGGAATCGGCGCTCCTCACCACCACGCCGGGCCGCGCCGCGATCTACGGCGCCGTCAACGCCCGGACCACGCTGATGGCCGGGTTCACGACGTGCCGCGACATGGGGCCGACGTGGCCCTACGTGGACATCGATCTGCGCTACGCGATCGACAAGGGCTCGGTACCCGGCCCGCGCCTGCAGGTGGCGGGCAACTACGTCTCGGCCACGGGCGGAGCCGGCGACGCGCGGCAGTTCTCCATCTACGTGGACGTGCCGATCGTCCGCAACCTGGCCGACGGCGTGGATCAGGTGCGCCAGGTGGTCCGCACCAACCTGAAGAATGGTGCCGACTTCATCAAGATCCTGGCGACCGGCGCCGTGATGTCGAAGGGCATCCCGCCCGGCGCGCAGCAGTACTCGGATGCCGAACTGGCCGTCGCGGTGGAGGAGGCCGCGCGCTGGGGCCGGTTCGTCGCCGCGCACGCGCATGGCACCGAAGGCATCAAGGCGGCGATTCGCGCCGGCGTGCGCACCGTGGATCACGGCAGCATGCTCGACGAAGAAGGGGCGCGGATGCTGAAGGAGAAGGGCGCCTTTTTCGCGCCGACGCTGTATGTCGGACACACCATCCTCAACGACAACCAGGCGCTGAACATCCCCGCGCACCAGGTGGAGCGCGAACGGGCCATGCAGGGCACGCAGGAGCGCGCCTTCAAGATCGCCCTCGCGCAAGGCCTGCCAATCGCCTTTGCCACCGACGCGGGCGTGTTCCCGCACGGTGAGAACGCGCGTGAGTTCAAGCTGCGCGTGGGGCTGGGCCAGGCGCCGATGGCGGCCATCGAAGCCGCCACGCGCATCGCCGCCGAGGCCATGGGCTGGGGCGATCGCGTCGGCACGCTGCAGGCCGGCTACTTCGCCGACCTGATCGCGGTGGAGGGCAATCCGCTGTCCGACATCAGCGAGCTCGAACGGGTGCAGTTCGTGATGAAGGGCGGGGTCGTCCACCGGCAGAAGTGACGGGCGCGTTCCGTGCGGTCACCTGGCCGCGACGGTCCACGCGCGCAGATCGCGGTCCACGATCGCCACGACCGGCCCGCCGGACATGAACGCGATGCGTGCTGCCGGTACGCCTCCAGTATCGAGACTGGCGACCGTAGCCCGACTCGCCGCGTCGATCAGCTCGATGCCTCCCTTCGACAGGGTCTCATCGTCGATGTCGCCGACGGCGACGAGGCGTCCGTCCGCCGACCACGCGAGTGCGGAAACCATCCGAGGCGCCCGCAGGGCCAACTCGCCCGCCGGCTCGAAGGTCTTCGAATCGCGCAGTGTCAGACGACGGTCCACGCCGCCGGATGCCAGGGTTCCGTCACGCGGGCTGAACGCCACCGCGAAGATCGACAAGTCGCCGTCAACGAGCCGCATCTCGCGGCCGTTCGACGCGTCCCAGACGCGAAGGTCCGCTTCGGCGCTGACGCTCGCCACGAGCGTCGAGCCCGGCCGAACCGCCAGGTCCTGCAGCTCGGTCCGGTGACCCCGGAACTGCTGCCTCAAGGCGCTCGATGCGGTGTCGAAGACGCGGATCTCTCCGAACTCCCCGCCGGTGACAAGCAGCGAACCGTCGGCGGAGAACGCGGCAGCCCGGGTTGGCGCCGCTCCGAGGTCCACGCGCTTCGAGCTTGGGAGGGCACCCACCGCAATGCGCGTGCGGGCCAGTGTCCCGTCGGTGGCGACGCTCCACAGATCGCGACCGTCCGCCGTCGAGCCCACGGCAAGCACACGCGCGTCGTGCGGCTTCAGCAAGGCCATGGGAGTCGGCATCGCGGCCATTCCAGATCGCCACCCGGCCATCGGTCATCCCCGCCGCGACCAGCGACGACATGTTGATGGCGGCCAGGCTGGTGACCGCCACGGGCAAGGTGATGGTGGCCGAGGGCGGCGCGGGGCCGGCAGGCGCCTGGGCCGGCCGAGCGTATGCGCTGACCGCCAGGAAGCCGGCGACAGCAAGCGACGCCAGCGCCGTCCGTCGGGTCACGGCGCTCACGCCTTCTCGAGCACCAGCTCGAAATCGACGGCCGCCGTCGCCGCGCCCGGAGAGCCGGTGAGCGTGACGGGCCGGACTAGCGCCCTCGAGGTGATCAGCGGATCCTTCGAGTAGTTCTTGTCAGGGTTGCCCTCGAACACCTCGTCGGTCGCGAAGTACAGCTGCGTCACGAGCGGTTTGTGCCCTGGCGCCGTGACGAAGTAGTGGACATGCCGGGCCACGCGCGCCGGATAGTGTCCAGGGATGACCGACTCAAACGCGTATGCGCCACTGGGAGGGGGCGTGAGAGACGCGCGGTATCGATATCCTTCGAGATCGTACAAGCCGCCGTCGTTGGCCTGCCACACTTCGATCCTGGCGCCAGGCACCGCTTCGCCATGCACCGTGATCACACGACCGCTGACCGTGAGCGGCAGCCCCGGGTCGCCGGCCAGCTTCAACACGGTGGTGACCGGCGCCCGCTTCTTGTAGAACGGGCCCATCTCGACATGCGGGGTTGGCAGCCGCTCGGCCTGCGCGTCCAGCCACGCGTGCAGCACTTCCACTTCGCCCCACCGGGCGGGAACCAGCAGAACACCTGCCGCCAGGCAGTCCCTCAGCACATCTCGGCGAGACCACTCACGACGTGGCATGCGAGAACCTCCGTGGCGCGACTGTGACGGGTTGCTGAACAGGCGGACTATAGCAGAGCGCGCTACTTCCCGACCGCGAACAGGTGGCCGTCGGTGCGGATGAAGATCCGTCCGCCCGAGATCG
This sequence comes from uncultured Acidobacteriota bacterium, assembly GCA_963723005.1. GTDB lineage: Bacteria > Acidobacteriota > Vicinamibacteria > Vicinamibacterales > UBA2999 > VFZN01. Next base: position 80,058 of record CAVRPA010000006.1, read on the forward strand.
CCGGCGAGGCCAGCGCCCGTTCGCCGAGGTCGTTGCGCGCGATGATCGACGGGCCCTCGGTTGAGAGCACTACCGTCTCGCCCGTCTCGCTGAGGAAGTAGATCTTTCCGTCGGCCGCGACCGGCGACGCCGAGAACACGCCAGACGTGCGCTCCTGCCACACCCGCTCGCCGGTCTTCGCGTCGATGGCAGAGAGCACGCCGACGTCGTTGGCCATGTAGACGCGACCGCGATAGTGCACGAGGGACGACACGTAAGGAGCGCCGGTGGAAACCTGCCACGCGACGTTGGTGGCCGACACATCACCCCGCCCGCCGGGCCGGACGGCCATGTAGGGACCGCTCCGGTAGCCGCGGCTCATGTAGATCATGCCGTTCTCGTAGGAGCCCACCGGAATGGGGAACTGATTGCTGCCGCCCACGTGCCACAGCAGCGTCCCGTCCTTCGCGTCATACGCGTCCACACGCTCGCTCGAGTTGACGACGATCTCGCTGCGGCCGCCGGCTTCCACCACGAACGGCGTGCTGTAGGACGTCCGGCCCTTGCCGCGGTCGGCCTTCCACACCTGCTTGCCTGTCTCCTTGTCCACCGCGAGCAGGTACGACGCCGGTGCGTGATCGCACAACAACAGCAGCAGGTTGCCGTGCAGCGCCGGCGAGCTGCTGTGGCCCCAGTTGATCTCGAACGGAGAGATCTCCTTGCCAAGGTGCCGGCTCCAGACCACCTTGCCCGTGCGATCCAGCGCGACGATCTGGCCCGTCGCGAACCACGCATAGACCATGCGCCCGTCGCTGACCGGGCTGGACGATGCCATGTTGTGCTTGTCGTGCACGCCTGGAAGTTCGCCGCTCGCCTCCAGGCGGTGCTCCCACAGCAGCTTGCCATCCGCGCGTCCGAAGGCCTGGACGACGAAGAAGGTCTTGCCGTCTCCACCAGCCGCGGCCAGCGCACGTTCGCCCGAGCCGGCAGCGCTGGCGCCTTGCGCCAGGCGCGGATGATTGCCTGGCTGACGGACGCCGGCCCCCATCTGCGACGTCACGTACACCTGATCGCCCGAGACGATGGGAGACGACACGCCCACGCCTGCCAGCGCGGCCTTCCACGCCACGTTCTGGGTGGCGCCCCACGTGTTGGGCAGTCCGGTCTCCGTGGACACGCCGGATCCCAGCGGCCCGCGCCAGTTCGGCCAGTCGGCGGCCGCAAGGCCGACGGTCGCGAGAACGATCGAGAGGGCGGCAGCGACGCTGCGAATCACAACCGGATTCACACGGGGATGGCGAGTCACGCGGGCCTCCTGTTGAGATTGGGTCGAACCTGAATCCTACCCCGCGAGCTCGCGCTTGAGCGTGGCGAGGTCGAGCTCGTTCTCCCACCGTGATACGACGACCGCGGCGACCCCGTTACCAACGAAGTTGGTGAGCGAGCGCGCTTCGGACATGAAGCGGTCGATGCCCAGGATGAGCGCCAGGCCGGCGACCGGAATCGTCGGCACCACCGCGAGGGTGGCAGCCAACGTGATGAACCCGGCGCCGGTCACGCCCGAGGCTCCCTTGGACGTCAGCATGGCCACGCCAAGAATCGTCAGCTCCTGCCTCAGCGTCAGATCGATGTTCAGCGCCTGCGCCACGAACAGCGAGGCCATCGTCAGGTAGATGTTGGTGCCGTCCAGGTTGAACGAGTAGCCGGCGGGCACGACCAGGCCGACGACCGACTTCGAGCAGCCCAGCTGTTCGAGCTTCTGCATCAGCGGGACGAGCGCGGACTCCGATGACGAGGTGCCGAGCACGGTCAGCAGCTCTTCCTTGATGTAGAGGATGAAGCGCACGATGCTGAATCCGGTCAGCGCGGCAATGCCGCCGAGCACGACGAACACGAACAGGATGCAGGTGAGATAGAAGCTACCCATCAGCCATGCCATTGGCTTCAGCGCGTCCACCCCGTAGCGCCCGATGGTGAACGCCATGGCGCCTCCGGCCCCGAGCGGCGCCAGCTTCATGATCACGTTCATGATGCGGAAGAAGACGTGCGAGCTGGTGGCGATCACCTGGTGGACGAGGTTTCCCTCCTTCCCCATGTGGGTCATGGCATAGCCGAACAGCACGGCAACGAACAGCACCTGGAGCAAGTCGCCCGAGCCCGTGAACGCGTCGAAGAACGTCCGCGGAATCACGTGCAGCAGGAACTCCACGGTGCTCTGGCTGGCGGCCACCTTGGCGTAGTCGGCCACCGCGCGTGAGTCGAGCGTGGCGGGATCGGCGTTGAACCCCGCGCCGGGCCGGATCAGATTGGCGACGACCAGGCCGATCACCAGCGCGAACGTGGACACCACCTCGAAGTAGAGCAGCGCCTTGCCGCCGACGCGGCCCACCTTCTTCATGTCTCCCGCGCCGGCGATGCCCAGCACCACCGTGCAGAAGATGATCGGACCGATCAGCATCTTCACGAGCGCGATGAATCCGTCGCCGAGCGGCTTGAGCGCAACGCCCGTCTCGGGAGACACGTAACCAATCGTTCCGCCCGTGACGATCGCGAGCAGCACCCAGAAATAGAGATGTCCAGTCAGGCTTTTCATGCGTGGCTTCAGTCCGGCCATATGATGGACCGGTTCCGGCACCGCCCGCGTGATAATGAGCGCTTGACCACCATCGAGCTCACGCCGGCGGAACGCGAAGCACTTGGACGCGCGGCCCTGAACTGGGTCCTCGAGTACTTCCGCACCACCAGCGAACGCTCCGGTCTACCCTCCGGTCTCGATGCGCGAGCTCGCCGGCCTCGTGGGCGAGAGCCTCCCGGAGGAGCCGCAACACGCGGACCTGGTGCTCGAGCAGTTCGCGGCGCTCGCGGCGCTCGGACGCAAGAACGGGCATCCGCGCATGTTCGGCTACGTGCAGTCGTCCGGCAGCTTCGCCGGGGTCATCGGCGACTTCCTGGCCTCGGCGCTCAACCAGAACGTGACGTCGTGGCGATCAGCGCCGTCGGCCACTGCCGTGGAGCATCAGGTGGTCGACTGGATGAAGGCGCTGGTCGGCTTCGATGCCAACGCGGGCGGCATCCTGTTGAGCGGCGGATCGCTGGCGAACTTCGCCGGACTGGCGGTGGCGCTTCGCGCCAGCACGACGGCGGACATCAACTCGCTCGGCGTAGCGGCCTTACCTGGCCGGCCGCGTATCTACACCTCGACGATGACGCACATGTCCACGCCGAAGGCCGCCGCCATGATGGGGATTGGCCGCGATGCCATCGTGCACATTCCGGTGGACGCGGAATTCCGCATGCGCCCCGAGGCGCTGGCCAGCGCCGTCGAGGCAGACCGCGCAGCGGGACTGCACCCGGTCTGCGTGGTGGCCAATGCAGGTGATGTCAACACCGGCGCCATCGACCCGCTCGACGCCATTGCCGACGTGTGCGCGCGGCACCGGCCTGTGGCTGCACGTGGACGGTTCGTATGGCGGCTTCGCCGCGGGAGCGCCGAGCATTGGTGGTGCGCTCGCGGGGCTTGGCCGCGCCGATTCGATGTCACTCGACCCGCACAAGTGGCTCTACGCTCCGCTCGATGCGGGTTGCCTGCTGGTGCGCGACGCCGCGCACCTCGGCCGTGCGTTCGCGCAGAGCGCCGCGTATGTGGATGTGATTGCCGATCAGGACATGTCGTCGTACGCGTTCTGGGATCACGGGCCGGAGCTGTCGCGCCGCTTCCGCGCACTCAAGATCTGGTTCCTGCTGAAGATCCACGGCGCACGCGCCATCCGCGACGCCATCGAACAGAACATCGTCGTGGCGCGGGCCCTGGCGCGGACGATCGACGACAGCGCGGACTTCGAGCGGCTGGCGCCGGTGCCGCTGAGCATCGTGTGTTTTCGCTACGTGCCGCCGCATCTGCGAGGACGAGACGCTGCCGCGGAGGACCTGAACGCGCTGAACCGCGAGATCATGCTCGGCGTGCAGCGCGAAGGCGAGGCCTACTTGTCGAATGCGATGATCGGCGAGCGCTTCGCCCTCCGCGCGTGCATCGTCAATTTCCGGACGCAGGTCGCGGACGGCGAGGCGCTGCTGGCCGCCATCCGCCGCGTGGCGTCAGGGCTGGCCTGAGGGCGGCCTAGGCGATCATCTCGGGCTGCAGCACCTTCTCGACCGCGCGGCCGTTGGCGACGCTGACGTAGTAGACCTTGGCCTCGGCCCTGGCCGCGACCACGCGCTTCACCTCGTTGTCCTCGAAGTAGAGGCCGGCATCGTTGTCGCAGGCATAGCCCGGCTTCATCGCGCCGCTGCCGATCAGCTTCTGATAGAGCGGGCGGCGTCCGGGCTCCGCGTCGTAGTGCGGCGAATGGCTCCCCTTCAGGAAGCCGAGGCACTGCACGATCGACAGTTCCTTCGGGCGCGAGTCGGTGGTGCCTTCTTCGAACCAGCACAGCGACCCCGCGCTGGCGCCGCCGAGCACGATGCCGCGATCCCACGCCTGCCGCAGCACCACGTCGATCCCCTGTGCTTTCCAGATGGCCTGCTGGTTGAGCGTGTTTCCTCCGGAGCAGACGATGCCGTCCACGGAGAGCAGCACTTCTTCCCAGCTGCGCACCTGACTGAGGCTCTCGATGAAGCTGTCCTGCGCCGAGGCTTCGACGTTCAGCGGCGCGCAGTTCTTGAACCAGGTGATGGTGCCGGCCTGCGAGTCCGCGGAGGCAGTGGGAAGGTAACAGAGCTTCGGCCGCGGCTTGCCGGTGAGCTGCGCCATGTAGCGGATGAAGGCGGTGTTGAAGCCGCCGCCGGCGACCAGGATCTTGCGGGTGCCCGTCGGGGGCGTGGACTGCATCGATGAACCCTCGAGTGTGGAGACGGTCAGTCGGCCGGCGCCTGCCGCCACCGATCCCAGGATGGACGACCTGATGAATTCCCGGCGTGTGGCCATGGTGGTTTCAGCGTCGGACGGCGCGAGGCGTGAGGCCACCCGCGTTTCCGCGGGCGGGCTGCGGGCGGCTCGGCCCGGCGCTCGATGGCGGCACAGGCCGCTGCCCCTGGCCGGGCGGCGGAATCCGGGAAGCGTCCTTGCTCCATCCGTCCCGCCGATACGGTAGACGGCTTCCGTACCATCCGCCGCCAATGTAACCGGAGCCGTACCAGGCGTTGTTCTGCCAGTTCGGATCCAGCGGCTGCGCGGGTGTGACCTCGAGCGGCCCGAACGGGCCATGCGAGGGATCGCCGGCAATGATCAGGACGGTTGGGTTGTCGGGAAACACCGGCGGCGCCACGAACTGGCGCGCCGCGAGTGACGCCAACTCTTGCGCCGTCGCGGTGTGGGACCACGTCCGCGGCTTCCCCAGGTCGGCGTTGGTATACACGCGCGACTGCGCGAACGCCGGGGCCGCAAGCAACAAGCAGGCGACGGTGAGTCGTCCGACCATGGGGCTGACGTGGAGTATGGCTCCCGGTCCGCAGCCCGTCAACCCGAGCTACGGCAGGTGGTAGGTGAAGGTCAGCGACGCGATTCGGAACTGCCCCTGTGATTCGACCATCATCAGCATCAGGCGGCCGCGCCTGGTGGTGCCGCCGCTCGTGAAGTCGAACCCGGCAAGCACGTGCGCCAGCCTGCCGACGCGCGTGATGCGCACGTCGTGGAGCGTCTCGGTCATCGCCGCGCGGGCGAAGCCGGCGCGCTGGCTCTCGTAGAACTCCTCCAGCGTACGGGTCGTGACGCTGCCGTCGGCGTTGGTATAGGTGGCGGTGAAGCCGGGCAGGAACAGCGCCCTCCACTCGGCCAGGCGCTCGTTCGTGTAGAGGCCGATGTAGTCGTCCAGCACGCGCTGCACGACCGCGTGGTCGGTGACGCTCGCCGCCGGGCCGGCGGCCGCGCCCTGCGCGCGCGGGCTCGCCGTCGCCGCGAGAAAGAGACAGAGGCCACCAAGAACCAGGAGGCGGGCCATCAGCTCTGTTACTGCGGTCTCCTGAACAGCCCTACGTAGACTGCCTTCCCGAGAACGTGCCCTTCCATGGCCTTCCAGATGGCCGTTCTCGTCACCCATGCGTCCGCGCCGGCCGGCACATCGAGCTTGGTGTCGAGCGCGAACACCTCGAAGGTGTAGTGATGGACCGGGCCGCTGGCCGGAGCGCCGGGACCGCGGTACACCGGGCCGCTTGCGCTGATCTGATGGCTGCCGTCCGGCAGGTCGGCACCCTTTGGCACTCCCTCGGGCAGGCCGGTGGCCGTACCCGGGATGTTCCAGACGAGCCAGTGCACCTGGTCCTCGGTGCCCTTGTTGCGCGCCACGTCAGGGTCGCGCATATGCAACACGAAGCTCTGCGTGCCGGGCGGGACGTTGTTCCACGTCAGCGCCGGCGAGATCTGGTCACCGGCCTGCGTGTGCTTCGCGGGAATCGGGTCGCCATCCGGGAACGCGGTCGTGGTCAGCGTCATCGCCGGGCGGGGCGGCGGCGCCCCGGGGGCTGGCGGTTGTCCGGCCGGGGTCTGAGCGGACGAGGACGCGGGCAACGCGCACGCGACCGTGAGTGTCAGAGCAAGGGCATGAAGGCGCATAGCGAGAGAGCATACGGCCTCCGCTATAATTTTCCCAATGACTGCTCGTGCATGCTTTCGTCTCTCGGGTGCGGCGGTGGCCGCGTCTCTCCTTGCCTTCTCCGTGGCCTGCGGCTCGTCCGAGGCGCCAGCGCCGGCATCTACGGCAGCCCCCGCGGCTGGCAAGGCCCCGACATCATCGGCCGCCAGCCCCGCTGGCGAATTGAAGATCGTCGAACCTGCGGAAGGGTCGTCGTCGGGGCACATCGACCTGTTCAGCTGGACCGCGGTGCCTGGTGCCGACGGCTACCGCATGCACCTGGCCGCCGCCACCGACAATCGCACCGTGTGGGATAGCCCTCTGCTGACCACCACCGAGGCGCACCTGCCGAACACGGTCGCCCTCGAACCGGAAGCGTACGTGTGGCAGATCACCGCCCTCAAGGGCAACGAGGTGGTGGCCACCTCGCCGCTCTCACGCTTCACGGTCACGCCGTAACGGCGTCAACCCCTCAGCTCAAGGGAGCTGTGGGGTCAGATTGCCATGCGCCGCGCGACCGAGGCCACCGGTGCCGGCGCTTCGCGGGCGAACTCCGCCCACGGCTTGGTCGCATCCGGAAGGTCCCCCTCGATCGTGCCGCCGCACCGTGCGAGCGCGGGGCCAACCGGCACCAGCCACGCCCGTTTCACCACGACGTGCACTCCGAACGAGGCCACGCGCAGTTCGAAGTACGGCGGCAGCACAGCCTGCCGGGGGCCAGTGACTTCGATCCCCACGCCGCCGACGCTGGCTTCCCGCACGGTCACGGCCATGCCGTGCGCCACCGCCGGAATCGGCTCGACGTCGCGACGCGGAAAGCGGCGGGCGGGACGGCCCTCGGCCAGCGCCAGGCCCACCGAGAGCAGCAGCCCCTCGCGGGTGAGGGGGCGGTTGATCACACTCAGGTCTCCCCTCACCGCCTTCGGCAGGCGGCTCGCGTCACCCAGGATCATCAACGGGCGATTGCTCCCCAGCCGCCGCATCAAGCCGCGGACATCGTCCTCGCGCGGAACCAGGGCCATCTCCGCGATCAGTGCTTCCACGGGGTTGGTGTGCAGGTCCTCGTCGAGCCGGGAGAGATCGGACACGGCAACGGGGTCGTAGCCGGACTGCGACAGCCAGTCGGAGACTGACGCGCGTTCGGCGGGTTGGAGGCAGGCAACGGCGATGCTGGCGCGGTTGGTCACGAGAGCCTGAGGGCAAAACGCGCACCAGAATGGATCATCACGCAATTGCGCGGGATTGCCCGCTTCGCGTCTCCGACGGTCGGGCTGGTCTCACCGTTACCGTCGGGCTGATTTCAAGACTGTCCGACCGGCGGCAGAGAGTCGACCAGATGCAGTTGATCGAGCAGCGCCTGGAACCGTGGCTCGCCGCGGAGGCCGTCGAGGCCAGGGTCAACGTTCAGCAGGGACAGCCCGGCATCGCGAACGTCCCTGGCCGTCTCGAGCCACTGCAGCGCCCGCGGTAGATCGCCGACCGCGGCATACAGGCGCGCCCGCACGTAAGGCGAGCTGTAGACCTCGCTCGACGGCGACTCTGCCAGGTCCAGGAAGGCGCGCCAGTATCCGCGGACGCCGGAGCGCGCATACGCGGCGTCCAGCGTGGCCGCGACGTCACGGCTGAACATCTCCGGCGCGCGCAGGAACTCCGAGACGGGCTGGCTGGCCATCCCCATTTCCCCGTACGCCATCAGGAGGCCCATCTGCGCGTCGGTGAACGCGGCGTCAAGGTCGATGGCAGCCCGGTACTGGGCCACCGCGTCCTCGAAGCGGCGCGCCAGGTAGAGAACGAGCGCCAGGTCGGTATTGATGGCCACCGACAGCGGCTCCAACTCCTGCGCCCGCTCCAGTTCGGCGATCGCCTCGTCGAACCTTCCACCCGCCACCAGCCACATGCCGTGCCAGTGATGCGCGGTTGCGTAGGAGGGATTGAGCGCAAGGGCGGCGCGAAACCCGGCCTGGGCACCGCGCCAGTCCCAGTCGTACAGCATCCTTACGAGCGCCAGCGTGGTGTGCGCCTCCGCCAGCGACTCGTCGATCCGAAGCGCCTCGAGCGCGGCTGCCCGAGCCTTGGGCATGGTCTCCGCCGGCGGCAACCGGCTGCACTGGCTGAGGATGGCATAGCAGTCGGCCAGCCCCGCGTAGGCCTTCGCGTGCCGCGGATCCTTCTCGAGCGCCTGCTGAAAGCAGCGGATGGCCTTCTCCACCGAACCGGCCGTCCGGCGCTCCCAGAAATGGCGGCCCTTCAGGCACAACTGGTACGCCTCGGTGTTCTCGGTGTGGCGCCTGCCGAGCAGCGCACGCGCCGCCGAGTGGGCCCCCGTCGCCACATCGTCTGCCTCGGCCCGCTCTCGCACCTCGGCGACGAAGCAGTAGCCTCGCTTCGGCACGGTGACGATGAAGCGATGATCGCGGACGGAATCGCCCAGAGCCTTGCGCAGCATGAAGATCGTCTGCGTCAGGTTCGATTCCTCGACCACCGCGTCGGGCCAGACCTGCCGCAGCAGTTCGTCCTTGCCGACCACGGTCCCGACGTGGCGGACCAGAGTCAGGAGCGCCTCGAATGCCTTGGACGTGAGGGGCACCACGGCGCCGTCCCGCATCAGCAGCCGGCTGGCGGGGTGCAAGGCGAACGGCCCGAAGTGGTAGGTAGCTCGCGCCATCTGCGGCTCTAATAAAATTTGAGAAGAATTTATCACGCGGCCAATGACGCGTCCCCACCCTTCCTCCTAGGCTCTGGGGCATGTCCGACGCCGTCAGCTGGCCATACCCGATCGAGTGGGACAAGACCGAGGAGGTCGACACCGACGTGCTGGTGATCGGCGGCGGTGCCTCGGGATGCTTTGCCGCCATGGGCGCGGCCAGCCGTGGCGCACGGGTCGTGATGTGGGAGAAAGCCGCCACCATGACGAGCGGCGCGATGGGCTCGGGCTGCGATCACTGGGAAATGGCCGCCACCAATCCCTGCTCCCTCGTGACGCCGGAGGAACTCGCCGACGCGATGATCCGCGGCCACCATGGCTACAACAACGGCATCTCGCACTACATCGAGGCGCGCGAGTCGTACGACCGTCTGCTGGACCTCGAACGATACGGCGCGAAGATCCGCGACACGGACGATGAGTTCAAGGGCGCGGAGTTCAGGGACGAGGCGACGAAGTTCATGTTCGCGTACGACTACGTGAACCGCTTCACGCTGCGTGTCTGGGGCACCACGTTCAAGCGGGCGATGTATCGCGGCGCCAAGATCCTGAGGGCGCACGTCGTGGACCGCACCATGGGCGCGGGCCTGCTCACCGAAGGCGGCCGCATGGGTGGGCGGGTGGTCGGCGCCGTCGCCATCAACGGCCGCACCGGCAAGTTCACCGTCTGCCGGGCGAAGTCGGTGGTGTTCTGCATGTCGCGGCCGACGCGGCTCTGGCTGTTCGCGCCGGGCGCCACCGGCATCTCGGAGTTCCGGCCGCCGCAGTGCACGGGCGACGGCCACGCCATGGCGTGGCGCGTGGGCGGCTCGTTCACGATGCTCGAGAAGTCGCTGCGCGGAGAGTGGTCGGGCCTGCGCAGCTTCCCGCCGTACAGCACCGGCAACAACCACAACACGTGGTACGCCTGCACGATGATCGACGCCGAGGGCCGTCAGATTCCGTGGCTGGATCGCGACGGCCGCGAGCTGCAGAGCGTGGCCGATCGCTACCGTCCGTCGCCCGGACAGAAGTTCTACATGAAGGGCGGCGGCGAGCCCGACTTTCCCTTCTACGAATTCCAGGGGCCGGAGACGCTGGCGGTCGAGGAAGCGCTGAAGCGCGGTTACAAGCTGCCCTTCTACGCGGACCTGACGAGCATGCCCGAGACCGAGCGCCGCGTCATCTGGGGGATGATGGTCGGCAACGAGGGCAAGACGCGCACGCCCGTCTACCAGGCCTACAACGACGCGGGCTTCGACCCGTCGCGCGACGCGCTCCAGAGCTACGGCGACGGCTGGCGCTCGGGCCAGTTCCTGCCGCAGGAGCGGCAGTTCTTCGGCATTCCCGGCGGCATGGTCAACGACTGGCGGCTGATGACCAACCTCGAGGGGCTGTTCGCCGCCGGAGACGTGCTGTTCGCTTCCGACTGCGTGGGCCACGCCGCCGCCACCGGGCACTACGCCGGCCGGCACGCCGCCGACTACGCCGCCTCGCACGGGGCCGTCACCATTCATCAACCGCAGGTGGACGCGGAACGCGCCCGCCTGTTCGAGCCGCTCAGCCGGCAGAAGGGCCTCAGCTGGCAGGCGCTGGCGGAGGCCATCACCCGCGTGATGCAGAACTACTGCGGCGCGGTGAAGAGCGACGACCTGCTGCACGAAGGCCTGCGCGGGCTGGAGGAGCTGAAGAGGAGTCGAAGGCGCTCTTCGCGCGGAACCCGCACGACCTGCTCCGCGCCCAGGAGACGCTGAACGTGCTCACCAACGCGGAGCTGGTGATCCACTCGTGCCTCGCGCGCAAGGCCAGCTCGCACCAGTTGCAGTTCACCCGTCTCGACTATCCCGAGATGGACCCGCCGGCGTGGCACAAGTTCGTCACGGTGTGGCAGGACGAGGGCGGCGTTCGGAACGGCGAGCTGCCCATCGACTACTACGGCGACCTCACCGCGAACTACGAGCGGCACAACGCCGACTACATCGCCGGAGCGCGGCGCATGAGCAAGGTGATGGCCGTTCCGGATCAGGCGCTGGTCGATCCGATCACGATCTTCCCGGACATCTGCACAGGCTGCAATCTGTGCCTGCACGTCTGCCCGGTGGACCTGTTCCTGCCGAACGAGGAGAAGGGCGGACCACCGCTGGTGCTCTGGCCCGGGGAGTGCTGGTACGAAGGCAGCTGCGTGGACATCTGCCCCGAGCCCGGCGCCATCGTGCTGAACCGGCCTCCGGCCACGCGCGTCAACTGGAAGCCGCGGAGCGAGTGCAAGCCGCGCCAGTGAGGGCGCGGGCGTTCTAGGTTCCAACCTGCTCCCTCGTGGCCGCGCTCACGCTCACGAAGGCCAGCGCCGAGACGGCAAACGCGATCAGCAGCGCGAGGTCGATGTTGACCAGCCCCTGCAGCGGGCCCGGGACGCCGGCGAGGAACGCGCCCACGCCGATGGCGCCGCCGACCCACATCGCCGCGTAGGCGCCCCTTGTGGTGCCGCCCTTCCACAGCAGGCCGCCCAGCAGCGGCACCAGCATGCTCCCCATGTAGGGATAGTTGAAGATGATGATGGTGTCGAGAATGCCCCGGGCCCGAAGCGCCACGGCCACGCCCAGCACCAGCGACACCGCCACTGCCATGCGGGCGTAGAGCGTGGCCCGCGGCAGGTCCTCGATCCGCGCTTCCGGATTGAGCACCATGTTGTAGAAGTCGCGCGAGAAGCACCCCGCCATGGAAATGAGGAGCGCGTTCGCCGTGGACATCGCGGCGGCCAGCAGCGCCGACACCACCACGCCCGCCAGCACCGGCGACAGCGTGGTCGTCACGACGTGGGTGAGCACCTTGCCGTTCTCGACGTCGGGGAACGTCTGCTTGCCGACGGCGCCGACGAGCGCGGCACAGAAGCTGACGAGGATGACCATGATGCCCGAGAGGATGCAGCCCCACTTCGCGATCGCGGCGCTCTTTGCCGACTGGTAGCGGATGAACGCGTCGTACGACACCGAGATCGAGAACAGGAACGGGGTGATCAGGAAGATGGCTCGCGTGGCCATGCCCGACGGGATGAACGGCGTGGCCAGCGCCGCCGCTGCCGCGCCCGCGTCGGCGTGGCTCACCGCCGCCCATGCGGTGAGCGGGATGCCGACGACGATGATCGCGACCTGGAGGAAGTCCGCCGCGACCACGCCCCACATGCCGCTCATCACGTTCGAGAAGAAGATGACCGCGCCGATGGCGAGCACGGCGTGGGTGAAGTCGATGCCGAATCCGGAGAGAACGCTGCCCGCGGCCATCAACTGCGCGGCAAAGATGCCGAGCAGGCTCGGGATGTTCGACAGCGACGCCCACAGCCGGACGCCGCGACTCTCGCCAAAGCGGTGCGCGAAGAAATCGATTGGCACGATGCCGCCGAGCGAGCGCATGCGCTCGGCCGCGAACAGGCCGGCCAGGATCAGGCCCAGGCCGCAGCCGAGGCCGTACCACATGCCAGGCCAGATGCCGGACGAGGCGCCGACCTCAGCGCCTCCGAGCACCACGCCGGCGCCAATCTGCACAGCAGCAAGCGAGGCAGTGGTAAGCGCCAGCCCCAGATTGCGGCCGGCGATCAGGTAGTCCGAGACGCTCTTGATCCGGCTGCTCAACACCGCGCCGGCGATCAGCGTTCCCAGAAGGTAAACGACGACGACGGCAACGATCATCGTGGGAGGATACGCGGTGTGCATGAGTCGGCAAACTGGAATCTCGCGCTGCACGTCAGCGCGCCGGCAGAGCGGCGCTGAACCAGAGTAGGCTCACCGGATGCCCTACCCGGTCACGGTCCACGTCGAACCAGCGCCGGCAACCCGGAACCGGCTGACAACGGCGTTCCGCTTGATCCTGGCGATCCCGCATCTGATCCTCGTCGGCGGCGCGGGATTCGGCGTGTCGTACAGCGGCGACACGGAGACCTCGGCGGGGGCCGAGGGCGGCCTGCTTGGCGCCGTGGTGCTGATCCTCGCGATCGTCAGCTGGTTCACGATTCTCGCCAGCGGCCGGCACATTGCCGAGATCCGGCAGTTCACGTCGTTCTATATGCGCTGGCGGACGCGCGCGCTCGCCTATCTGATGCTGCTCGCCGATCCGTACCCGCCGTTCGGCGACGTGCCATATCCGGCCTCCATCTCAATCGACGAGCCGCAGGAGCCGAGGAATCGGGTGAGCGTCGCGTTTCGCCTGTTCCTGGCGATTCCCCACTTCATCGTGCTCGTGTTCGTGATGCTGGCGTGGTATTGTCACGACCGCCGTCGCGTGGGTGATGATCCTGGTGACCGGCCGCTATCCGAGCAGCCTGTACGGGTTCAGCGTCGGCGTGCTCCGGTGGCGTCTGCGCGTGGACGCCTACCTGCTGCTGCTCGTTGACGACTACCCGCCGTTTTCGCTGAAATAGCTGACCTGGCGCCAAAGATTGGCGCCAACCCTCTGCCGGCCCCGCCCGTCCAACAGCCATGTCGCTCCTGTCCCAGGACCTCCGTCTCGCGGTTCGCGGTCTCGTTCGCAGCCCGCTCTTCGCCATCGTGGCCATCCTGTCACTGGCCCTGGGCATCGGCGCCAACACCGCCATCTTCACGCTGATCGACCAGCTGCTCCTGCGCAAGCTGCCGGTGAAGAACCCCGAGGAGCTGGTGATGCTCTACCAGCAGGGCCCGCATGCCGGCAGCAACATGGGCACGCGCATGCACTCCTATCCGATCTACCAGGAGTACCAGAAGCGCGCCGAACCGCTGGCCGAGGTCATCGCGCGGCGACTCGTGTCCACGTCGATCAGCGTGGACAACCAGACCGAGCGCGTCGAGGCGGAGATGGTCTCCGGCAACTTCTTCACCATGCTCGGCGTGCCGCCGGCCGCCGGCCGCGTCTTCAACTCGCAGGAAGACGACCAGGTGTACGAGGGCCATCCGGTGGTGGTCCTCGGCTACGACTACTGGACCACCCGCTTCAACCGCGACCCCGCCGTCGTCGGCCGCAAGATCCTGGTCAACAACTACCCGATGACCATTGTCGGGGTGTCGGCGGCGGGATTCGCCGGCATCGACCCGGCGCGCGCGCCGGCGCTGCGGATTCCAATCCAGATGAAGCCGGCCGTCGTGCCCGAATGGCAGTGGGTGCGGATGGACGCCGAGCGGACGCGTTGGGTGCAGGTGTTCGCGCGGCTCAAGCCGGGATACACCGCGGAAACGGCGCAGGCGCCGTTGCAGGCGCTGTTCCTCCAGATTCGTCAGCACGAACTGACGTTGCCCGGCGCGAAGGACTTCACGCCGTACATCCGCGAGCAGTTCCTCAAGGGCCGTCTCGTCGCCGAGACGGCGGCGGTCGGCTTCTCGCCGCTCCGCAACGACTTCTCGCTCGCGCTCGTCGTGCTGATGTGCATGGTCGGACTGGTGCTGCTGATCGCGTGCGCGAATGTCGCCAACCTGCTAATCGCGCGTGCCTTTGCGCGGCAGCGCGAGATCGCCGTCCGGCTGTCGCTTGGCTGCCTCGCGTGGACAGCTCGTCCGCCAGATGCTCGTTGAGAGCCTGCTGCTCTCGTTCGCCGGCGGCGCGGTGGGCCTGGCGGTGGCCGTGGGCCTCACCCGCATGCTCATCGCCTTCGTGCCGACCGACGGCCAGCCGCTGCTGATCCAGCCGTCGCCCGACTGGCGCATTCTCGCGTTCACCTTCACGCTCACGCTGATCACCGGCGTGGTGTTCGGCCTGCTGCCGGCGCTGCGGGCGAGCCGGCCGGATACGTGGGGCACGCTGAAGGACACCGCCGGGGCGGTAACCGGGGCGGGCAGTCATCTGTACTTGCGCAAGGGCCTCGTCGCCGCGCAGGTGGCCCTCAGCTTCCTGCTGCTGTTCGGCGCCGGGCTGTTCGTGCGCAGCCTCGGCAACCTGCGCACCACCGACACCGGCGTCGCCATGGACAATCTGGTGATGTTCCAGCTGTCGCCCGCGCTCAGCGGCTATACGGACGAGACGACCGGGCAGTTCTACCAGCAGCTGCTCGACCGCCTCCGCACGGCGCCCGGCATCCGGTCCGCGGCGCTCGCGAACGTGGCCATTCTGGCCGGCGACGAGTGGGACAGCACGATGTCGGTCGAAGGGCATCAGTCCAAGGACGGCGAGGACATGCAGGCCTACATGAACATGCTGTCGCCGGGCTACTTCGAAACCATGGGCGTCCGCCTGCTCGATGGCCGCGACTTCCGGCCCGGTGAAGGGAAGGAAAAGGCCAGCGTGGCGATCGTCAACCGCCGCTTCGCCGAGCACTTCTTCCCCGGACAGAGTGCCGTGGGCCGCCACCTGGCGTTTGGCGACCGGCCGGGCGTGAAGCTGGACATCGAGATCGTCGGCGTGGCCGAGAACTCGCTCTACGAAGGCCCGCGCGAAGGCGTGCGCCGCCAGGTGTTCCTGCCGAACTGGGGCCGCAACAGCGCGACGTTCTACGTGCGAACGACGGAGGCCTCGACGAGCGCGTTCAACCTGATTCGCGGCGAGGTCCGCGCGCTCAGCGCCGGCATGCCGGTCTACTCGATGAAGACGCTCGAAGGGCAGCTGGACGAGACGCTGATGACCGATCGCCTCATCGCCACGTTGTCGGCGGGATTCGGCCTGCTCGCGACGATCCTCGCGTCGGTCGGCCTCTACGGCGTGATGGCGTTTGTCGTCGCCCGCCGCAAGAAGGAAATGGGGATCCGCCTCGCGCTCGGCGCCGAGCCCAACCTGGTGATCTGGCTGGTCATGAAGGAAGTGCTCGTCCTGCTGGCCATCGGGTTGGCGGTGGGGCTGCCGGCCGCTCTGGCGCTGGGACGCTACGTCTCGTCGCAGCTGTACGGCATCCAGCCGAACGACCCGTGGATGGCCACGGCGACGATGGCGGTGCTGGCGATCGTGTCGGCGGTGGCGGGGCTGATTCCGGCCCGGCGCGCCAGCCGCATCAATCCGGTGCTGGCGCTGCGTTACGAGTGATTCCAGAGCGGGTGGCGGACACCCGTCTGGCGGCCGGGGGCTGGCGGACGGCCAGCCCAGGTGGCATCTGCCCTATCGTGATATACTCCCGGGGTCAGGTGGAAGACAGCTAGTGCAGTTGGTTACGTCAGCGCCCGGAATCCGAGTCTCGTTTCAGTCTCGCCTCTCTCCGCAACGTGTTCCCTTAGCTTCAGCCGAATCCATCCCCGATCCATTCCGGATCACACACGCACGTTTGCAGCCTCGCCCTGCGAGGCGGAAGAGAGACAGTACACATGGCTCGAAAACTCTACGTGGGCAACATGCCCTATGAAGCTGGCGAACAGGACCTCCGCGAGCTCTTCGCCAGCGCCGGCACCGTCGAGACGGTCACCGTGATGCGCGACATGGCCACCGGCCGTGCTCGTGGCTTCGCGTTCGTCGAGATGGCCAGCGATGATGACGCCCAGGCGGCCATCAGCGCGCTGAACAACTACTCCTACAACGGCCGCAACCTCACCGTGAACGAAGCCCGTCCCAAGACGGCCGGCGGCGGTGGTGGTTACGGTGCGGGCGGCGGCGGCGATCGTCGCCGTTCGGAACCCCGCTGGTAACAAGCCCCACCCGGGCTTGACGGATCGAAGGCCGGCACCCGTATGTGGTGCCGGCCTTTTTGTTTGTTCGTGAGAATGACCGCCGCGCGGATGCGCGGCGCTACGGCTTCTCGACGCTGAACGTGCGCTTGCCGACGGAGGCGCCGTCGAGGAACGCTTCGACGCTGTACTTGCCCTCGGGGAAGCCGCCGGAATTCTGGATGTGGAACTCGGTGGCCGCCGCACCTTTGTACGACACTTCACGCGACGGCTCGCTGATGAGCCGGTCCCCGAACAGCCACTTCACGCCAATCGTGCCCGACCCGGTGTCGGTCGTCAGCACCGAGACATAG
The DNA here is from genome assembly GCA_963723005.1 of uncultured Acidobacteriota bacterium. GTDB lineage: Bacteria > Acidobacteriota > Vicinamibacteria > Vicinamibacterales > UBA2999 > VFZN01. Next base: position 97,186 of record CAVRPA010000006.1, read on the forward strand.
ATGGTGTCGTCCGGCCTGAACACCGTGGTGTGGCTGCCAACCTGGTTATCCGAGCTGATCGCCCGGCCCACCTGAATCGTCGAGACCTGGAGCGGTGCATTCGAGCGGCACGCGCCGAGCGCGATGCAGACCAGCACGACCGTGAACGTGCGCAGTAGAAGCTTCACGATTCCATTGTAGTCAAGGCAGGTGCTCCAGCAGGAGCGCCGTGACCACATCCGGCCGTTCGGCATGAATCCAGTGCCCGCCATCCCGATGATGCAGGTGCACGTGCGGCCCCGTGGCCTTCTCGATCCGCGTCACCGCCTCCGGCGAGATCGCGTTCGATTGCGAGGCCTTCAGGATGTGGACATCGTGCAGCGGCGAGGGATGCTCCACCGCACGCCACATGTCGGTGCGGAAGAAGTCCAGCAGCAGCCGCTCCATGACAGTGAAATCGAGCTGCCAGCGGAAGCCCTCACCGTCGCGTACCAGGTTGGTGCCCATCCACTGCGCCACGGGCAGGTCGTAGCCGTTGGCCATCAGCGCCCGCTGCGCCTCCTCGCGGGTGGCGAAGCGATCCGGAAGGCTGCGGACCACGCGGAGCATGTCCCAGGCGCTGCCCGACGGCTCCTTCACCTCCGGCGTCGAATCGATCACCCAGGTCTGCAGGGGCCGATCCTGCGCGTGCGCGGCCAGCGCCAGCGCCACCTTGCCGCCATACGAATGCCCCAACACCACCGCGGGCGTGATCGCGTTCGCGGACATCCAGTCGGCGACGTCCTGGGCCAGCCCCTCGATCGTGTCGCCGTGCGCGCCTGGTCCGGACTGGCCGTGATACGGCAGATCCACCAGCCAGCAGGCACAGTCGGGACGCGCGGCCACGAGGCTGCGGGCGATGCCCTGCCAGTTCCGCCCGCGCCCATAGATGCCGTGCAGCATCACCAGCGCCCGTGGCGCATCGTCGTGCTGCGCCACCCGCGTCGCATTCAATGTCGGTGTCATCGGATCGACTGCACCACGATCTCGACGGGACCGGCCTGGGTTCCGTCCTGCAGGACCGGGTGCATCGTGGTGGTTCGGAAGCGCGCGCGCCCGTCGATGGTCAGCGTCGCCTCGATGATGTAGCGATGGCCCTTCTCGATCACGGCCGGGGCATACGTCAGGGTGAACGGCAGCGGCACCTGCTCGCCGGCGGTGACGACCACGGCACGCGCGAGTGGTGTGGACGGCGCGTCGGCCCTGGACACGTCGAGCAGTCGCGCTTCGAGCACGGCGCCAGCGGGCAGCGCCTGGCGGGTGCGGTAGGTGACGGTTCCGGTGAGGGTGGCGGTGTTGTTCATGACGTTTGGCCGGCAGCCGCGGGCGAACACGGCATCGCCGTCGGCCTCCGCGAACATGCGGCTGGCAACGGCGCCACGCCACGCGCGGACGCCGTCGGTGTAGAGATTGCCGCTGGCGGTGGGCACCTCGCGCATGCGGTAGGTCTCGCCCCGAAACACCAGGGTTGCGGACTCCAGCGCTGGCGTGACCTCAACGCTGAGGCCGTCCTCACAGGTGTAGCGCAATGCCGCCAGCGCCTGGCGCCACGACGACAGTGGCACCCGCTGGCACTCCTGCTGCGACGGCCGGCTCTGCAGCGCGGCCGAGTAAGTCGCGCCATTGCCCTTCGTCGTCCAGTCGAAGCGGCCGCCGCTGTATTTGCCGGTGGAGCCTTGCGCCGCGGTGAATCGCTCGAGCCGGCCATCCATGAACAGGACCGCCACCTTGGGCTCGTACCACGCCGACACTCGCCCGCCGGAGGATCCGCACGCGTAGTCGGACCGTGGTGAGAACCCGCTGCCCGCGGGCGGTCGGACACTGGGCGCCGACTGCGCCGCCAGGACGAATTGAATCGCGCCCACCAGCGCCACGGCCCACGCGAACGGCTTCACACTCTGATTCTCTCCCGATTCGGCCCGGCGCCCAACGGCCCAGAGGCCGGGTTCGCCTCGGCCGATTCGAGCGGACGACGCGGTCGACTGACGCGGGAACGCCGGCGCGGTTGCGCGAGCGCCACAGCGTCGGAGGCACGCTATGCTCGAAGAGGTGAAGCCTCCCGGATCGCACGCGCCGCACCGCGTCGTGCTGGACTACGAACCGCCTTACGAGTGGGACACGCTGATCGCGTTTCTCGCTGCGCGCGCCACACCGGGGGTGGAGATCGTCGAGCCTCATCGTTACCGCCGCGCGGTGTCCGTCGGTGACGCGTCTGGCACAATCGACGTCAGCGCGGTCGAGGGACGTTCCTCACTCGCGCTGGACGTGCGGATGGATGACCCCGCGGCGATCCCGCAGGTGGTCGATCGCGTCCGCCGGATGTTCGATCTGGAGATGCGGCCGTCGCTGCTGGCCGATCATTTCGCAGGCGACCCGCTCCTGGCCCCTCGCCTCGCCACTCGCCCCGGCATCCGGCTGCCGCGCGCGTGGGATCCATTCGAGCTCGCCATCCGCGCGGTGCTGGGCCAGCAGGTGTCGGTCCGCGCCGCCACCACGCTCGCCACTCGCATCGCCACCACCTACGGCACGCCGCTCGATCGCGGCGACGGGCTGACGCGGCTGTTCCCGCGTCCGGCGCAACTGGCCGACGCGCCCCTGGAGTCGTCCGGAGTGATGCCAGCCCGGGCGCGCACGATCCGGGCCCTGGCCGCCGCCGTCGATGACGGCCGCATCGCGCTCGACGCGGCAGGCGACGGTCATGCCATCGCGGCAAGCCTCACGGCGCTTCCGGGCATCGGTCCGTGGACGGCGTCGTACATCGCGATGCGCGGCTTCGGCGAAAACGACGCGTTCCCGAGCGGCGATCTGATCCTGCAGCGCGCCGCCGGAGGCTGCACCGCACGAGCGCTCGAGCAACGATCGCAGGCCTGGCGTCCGTGGCGTTCCTACGCGGTGATGCTGCTCTGGCTCGCACCCCTACAATAGCGACGACGTGGCGTTCTCTCCTGGATCCCGCGGCCGCCTGACCGAGTACGATCTCGGACGGTTTCCGGCCGACACGCTCTTCGACCGCATCGGTCGCGCCGTGTGTGCGGCAGGTTGTCTGCCGCGCAAGGAGCTGTACGAGGCCTGGGAAGTGGCACGGCGGGCGCGCCGGCTGTTCCGCGGCGGGCGGGTCGTCGATCTGGGCTCCGGTCACGGGCTGCTCGCGCACGTCATGCTCCTGCTGGACGACTCGTCGCCGCTAGCGGTGGCGGTGGACGCGGCGCTGCCACCATCGGCGCCGGCCGTGCACGAGGCGCTGGTTCAGGCGTGGCCGCGCCTCGAGGGCCGCGTCACGTTCCTGAAGGCTGCGCTCGAGGATGTGCCGCTGACGTCCGAGGACGTCGTGGTCTCGAGCCATGCGTGCGGGGCCCTGACCGACATCATCCTGGCCCGCGCCACCGAGGCCCGCGCGCGTGTCGCGGTCCTGCCCTGCTGCCACGACGTCGAGACCTGCGAGGCCGGCCCGTTCGCGGGCTGGGTGGATCCGCCGCTGGCCATCGACCTGCTGCGCGCCGTGCGCCTCGAGCAGCAAGGCTACCGGGTCTGGACCCAGATCATCCCCGCGGCCATCACGCCGAAGAACCGGCTGCTGCTCGGCACGCCTCGCGAGTGATCGAAGGAGACCGCATGCCCCGCCGTTACTGGCTGATGAAGTGTGAGCCGAGCTCCTACACCATCGACGATCTGCAGCGAGACAAGACCACGAGCTGGGAAGGCGTGCGGAACTACCAGGCGCGCAACATCATGCGCGACGAGATGCAGGAGGGCGACGGCGTGCTGTTCTATGCCTCGAACGCGGATCCGTCCGGCGTGACTGGTCTGGCGACGATCGTGCGCGCCGGTTATCCCGACCATTTCGCCTGGAAGAAGGGCCACGCCTATTTCGACAAGGCCGGCTCAAAGGACGCGCCGGTCTGGTTCATGGTGGACATCGGATTCGTCGAGCGATTTCCCGCGGTCGTCTCACTCGAGACGTTGAAGGCCCACAGAGGGCTCGAGCACATGACGGTGACCCAGAAAGGGAGCCGGCTGTCCGTGCAGCCCTGCACCCGGGCCGAGTACGACATCGTCGTGAAACTGGGGCGAGCAGGCTGACGGGCGTGGCGCGGCTCGCCGAAGGGGCGGTCGCGCACGATGCGCAGCGCGTAAGCTAGGGGCGGAGACGCGCCCGCATGTTCGAGATCATCTATCGCTACGACCCCGCTCACCCCCTCGAGACGAAGAGGCCCACCACCTCCGTCGAGGCGCAAGGCTGGCTGGAATCCGGCAACGACGCGTTCGCGCACCTGAGCAGGCAGGATCTCGAGGACAGCGCGCCGAGCACCTGGCTGCTGCCGCTCGATCCACGCGATCTGGGGTTGGGTGGCGGCGGGCAGGCGCTCACGCAGGAACCGTTCGCGGCGGTGCTGGGATGCGCCGACGCCCGGGTGCCGCTGGAGACCATCTTCCAACGCGGCATGAACGACATCTTCGCGGTGCGCGTGGCCGGAAACGTGCTGGGCGCCGAGTGCCTGGGCAGCATGGAGTACGCCGCCCGCCACCTTCACAGCCTGAAGCTGGTGGTCGTGCTGGGACACAGCGGGTGCGGCGCTGTCACCGCCACCGTGGACGCGTTCCTCGCCCCTGCCGACTACACGCAGATCGTCGCCACGCAGTCGCTGCGCGCAATCATCGACAAGTTGTTCGTGATGGTCCGAGGCGCATCGACCAGCCTGGCTGGCGTGCACGGCGAGGCGGTGGTTCATCGGCCCGGCTACCGCGCGGCGTTGATCGACCTGGCGATCGCGGTGAACGCGATGGCTACGTCGTCGATGCTCCAGCGCGAGCTCGGCGTCGACCACAGCGACCTCGGCGTGGCCTGGGGAGTTTTCGACCTGAGTTCCCGGCGAGCCGGCGCGTGGCTGGCAGGCGCGGACGGAGGTGAGGACGAGTTGACCGGGCTTCTGCCGCCGCCTCACGGAGTGGACGAGACGCGCGCGATGGCCGTGCGGCTGGCGTCGAGCCGTCGTATCAAGGCGCTGCTCGATGGGCACGGCACGGACTAGCGCGTCCGCGCGAGGCCTTGCCTGGCCGTAGCCGAGTCCGGCGTCAACCACAGCGCCTCGGCGAAGAATCCGCGCGCGGCTGCCTGGTTCCCGGCCGCCAGTTCCAACAGACCGAGGTTCGTGTAGGCGCTGCTGTCGTGCGCGTCGAACGTGAGCGATCGTTCGAAGGCCCGCCGCGCCAGATCCACTTTCTCGAGCCGGGTGTAGGCCGCGCCAACCAGGTCGTAGGTGGGCGCGTAGCCGGGATCAGCGGTCACGGCTCGCTCCGCCAGGCGCACGGCCTCCTCGGAGTTGCCGTGCAGGAACGCGGCGACGGCCGCGAAATACAGCGTTGGCGCACGCTCGGGAGCCAGGGCCTGCAGTGACGTCACCGCCGCATCGAGCTGGACGGTGTTGCCGGAATCCGCGAAGAGTGTCGCCAGTTGCTCGAGGGCGCCCGTATCATCGGGAGCCTGTCGCGACGCCTGCCGCGCGGTTTCAACCGCGGACTCGGCAGCGCCCGAAGCCGCCTGCAATTTCGAGATCGCAACTGCGATACGCACCCTGGCTCCTCCGTCCGCGAGGTCGTGGCCCTCGCCGGCAGAAGTCGCCGCGTCTGTGGCGCGCTCCGACAACGCGCGCAACGAGGTGAGCGCCTCCGCCGCCCGAGTGGTCAGCACCGCGGTCCGCACGAAGCCATCGAGCGCGCCGCGATCGGTGACGTCCAGTCCCAACGCGTGCAGGTAATCGTCGTAGGCGCGCGGGTGAACGTCCGACTTCGCCATCATCGCGCCTCGATTGCGCCACTGGGCCGCTCCGGCGGTCGCGCGTGCCTCTCGAATCACGCCGGGCCCGCCATCCGGCGCCAGCAGCCCAAGCAGCGTGGCGCCGTTCTCGCCGGCGTTGCGGTTGTGCAGCTCGCGCGGCGCGGAGAACTCCAGCCGCATCGTGTCGTCGGCCAGCAGCGGCGCAGCGGCCGCGTAACGCTGCAACTCGGCGGGACCGGCGGCGTAGAGCGACCACAGCGAGAACGGCTCCATCACGGAAACCAGTGCCAGGTCCTCGGCCACTCCGGGTCGCGACCACGCGTCGCGCACGCGTTCAAGGCGCTCGTCGAGCGGACCATCCGACGCCATCATCAGCACATCGTCACCGCCGATCAGCCAGACCGTGCCATGAGGAAACACCGAGATGAACGTGGCGATGATCGAGCGGAGATCCGGATCGCTGATGTTGTAGGCGTTGGCCCATTGGCAGAGGATGCCACCCGGGGCGAGCCGGGCCCGCGCGCCCTCGAAGAACTCGCGGGTGAAGAGCGCCGCGACACCGGCAATCCAGGGGTTCGACGGCTCCGAAATGATCACGTCGTACTGGCGGCGAGTCAGCAGCAGGTGCGAGCGCCCGTCACCAACGATCAGATTCGTGCGCGGGTCCGACAGCGCGTCGTGATTTTCGGTCGTGAAGAAGCGAGAGGCTTCCACGACTTCCGGGGAGATCTCGAGGACGTCGGCGCGGGCAATCGGATGGCGCAGCGCGGCGCCGACGCTGACGCCGCTGCCGAGCCCGATGATGGCCACGTCGCGCGGGTTCTCGTGCACCAGGAGCGGCAGGTGCGCCACCAGCTTCTGCGTGAGCATGTCGCCGCGATTCGAGGCGTCCACCTTGCCGTCCACGGCAAGCGTCGTGGTGCCGGTCAGCTTCTTCACCGAGACCGTCGCCGACGCGCCCTCGCGGTAATAGAGCATCGTCCCAGCCTTGAGCTGGGTGGTGAGGTCGAGATCCTTCGGCACGAATGGCGCGTACATGTACGGTCCGCTTGCCAGCAGCTCGCGATCCCACGCGGGACTGATCACCAGCAGCACCGCGGCGGCGAGCGCGGCCGCCAGTCCCGCCGCACGAGCGACACCGGTCAGCGCGGTGCGCAGGACCACGATCACTGCCGCGGCGATCAGGCAGCCGCTCACCACCTGCAGCGTGACCTGGAGACCGAACCACGGGATGAAGAGAAACCCTGCCGCGAGTGAGCCGGACACGGCGCCGATCGTGTTGATGGCATAGACCGCTCCGAAACGGCCGGTAACGCCTTCGGCGGCGCTCTCCGCTCAATGCCAGCGCGAGGGGAAATGCCGCGCCAAGGCACATCGCGGTGGGCAGGATCAGGGCGGCGGTCAGCCACAAGCCGTGGCGCAGCAACTGGGCAAAGGGTTCGTCGGCGCTCGCCATCTGCACCGCGACGATCGACGGGATCTGCTGTCCGGCCAGCGAATAGGTGTAGCTCGTGGTCATCGCCGCCAGGGCGAGCGCGATGGCCAGCCACGCCGCGGGCCGGCGGGCGCGGCTCACCATCCACGATCCCGCCGCGGATCCGATGGCGACGCCGCCGATCACCGCCGCGAGCGTGGCCGCGAACGCATAGGTGGTGGGACCCAGCACGAGCGCCAGGATGCGCGTCCAGGCAATCTCGTGCATCAGCGACGCAAAGCCCGAGAGTCCCAACACTCCCGCGGCCAGCCACCGCGCATCGACGGGCACGGCCGAAGGGTTCGCGGTGACGTTCCGCGTCGCCGTTCGCGACTGAGCGCGAACGCGCGCGGCATTCCGGGCCTCGGTGATCGCTTCGCCCGGGACGACGGCCACGGGCGGCCCGGAAAGCTGGCTGGTTGTCCGGGACGCCGTCGGCGCGGATCACGAGATAGACGGCCAGCGCGGCGAGCAGGCTCGCGGCGACGCCGATGTAGGTGGTGCCCGAGACCCCAACCGCTGGAATCAGGATGAAACCGGCGAGCATCGCGCCGACCGCCGCTCCCGCGGTGTTCAGCGCGTAGAGCATCCCGCTCATGCGCGCCGGCGCCGGGCCTTCGCTGGCGAACCAGCGAATCGCCATCGGGAACGTCGCGCCCAATGCCGCCGCCGGGGCAAACACCATCAGCAGGCACGACACCAGTCGCATCAACGGGAAGATGAGTCCGGCACCACCGTCGCCGTAGGCCCACGACAGCACGGGCGTCAGCAGCCGCAGCTCCCACGGCAACAGCAGCGCCGCCACCGCCACACCGAGCTCGAGGCCAACGTAGGCTCGAAGCGCGGACGCGCGCGACAGCCTCGAGGCGATGCGACCGCCCCAGGCCGCCCCAACTGCCAGGCCGCCGAGAAACGCCGCCACCACTGCGGCGGCGGCCGCCGTCGTGTGCCCGATGTAGAGGGTGAGCAGCCGAGTCCAGCTGACTTCGTAGACGAGGCCGGCCAGGCCCGAGCAGACATAGGCGAGGAGAAAGAGCCACGGCACGGTGGAGGAAAGTCTATCCGAGCCCCACTCGCGAGCCCCAGAGCCGGCTACGCGCTCCCGTCCAGTGGCGGGAACAAATGGCGGCCGTCCTGGCCGAGCGGGAGCGGCTCGACCCAGACGACAGCCGACAGCGGCAGCACGCCGTACAAGTGAGGAAACAGGTCACCGCCACGGGACGGCTCCCATCGCAGGCCTGCTCCCAGCGCATCGGCGTCGATCGCGGCCAGCAACAGGCCCGCTTGTCCCGCGAAGTGCCTCGCGGCCGTTTCCGGCGCCTGTGCCGCGGTCGAGAAATGAATGAAGCCGTCGGCCAGATCGACCGGCGAGCCGGCGAACTGCCCCGCCGCTTCGGCGTCGGCCCACAGGCTGGCCGGCACAATCTTGAAGATCATCGCGCTCACGTCCAGCACGATACACCGCCATGCCGGCGTGGCATGCCAGCCATCGGCACGAAGCGCAACACACCCGGCCGCCGGTCTGTTAACGTGACGCGCGATGACCACGTTCCTCCGCGCCTTCACGCTCGCCGCCGCGCTCCTTTCCCTGACGATGACGCAGGGCTCCGCCGCCAAGGCGGTGGAGTACGACCAGGCCACCATCGCGGACCTGAGCGCCGCGATGACCGCCGGCACGCTCACCTCCGAGAAGCTGGTTGAGCTCTGCCTCGCCCGCATCGACGCGTTCGATCGCAAGGGCCCGTCGCTGCACGCGGTGCTCACCCTGAATCCCAAGGCACTCGAGACCGCGCGAGCGCTGGACGCCGAGCGCAAGGCCAAGGGCCCGCGCTCCGCGCTGCACGGCATCCCGATCGTGCTGAAGGACAACTTCGACACCTTCGACATGCCCACCACCGGCGGCTCGGTGCTGCTCGAGGGCTCGATTCCTCCCGACGATGCGTTCGTGGTGAAGAAGCTGCGGGACGCGGGGGCGATCATCCTGGCCAAGGTCAACATGTCGGAGTTCGCGTCGGGCGCCGCGCTCAGTTCGCTCGGCGGCCAGACGCTGAACCCACACGACCTGGGGCGCACGCCGTCCGGATCCTCCGGAGGCACCGGCGCCTCGGTCGCGGCCGGTTATGCGCTGGCCGGGCTCGGCACCGACACCGGCGGCTCGGTGCGCGGCCCCTCCACCTCGAACGGCATCGTCGGGCTGAAGCCGACGCTCGGGCTGCTCAGCCGTGACGGCATCATTCCGCTGGCGCTGACGTTCGACACGGCCGGCCCGATGGCGCGGAACGTGTCGGACCTCGCCACCGTGCTCGGCGCGATGACCGGAGTGGACGCGGCCGACGCGGCCACCGCCGCCAGCCAGGGCCGCTCGGAAACCGACTACACGAAGTTCCTGAAGGCCGACGCGCTGAAGGGCGCCCGCATCGGGGTGGCCCGCGATTTCTTCGGCGCGGACGAAGACGTGGACTGGGTGATGGAGGCGGCGCTCGACGCGATGCGCCGCGCCGGCGCGACGATGGTGGACGTCCGCTATCCGAAGTGGCTGCTCGACGCCAAGGGCGACTTCTATACCGCGGTGCGGTGGCCCGAGTTCGCGCCGCAGATCGCCAAGTACCTGGCCACGACCGGCCCGCGCTACCCGAAGACGCTGGCCGAGATGATCGAGCGCTCGAAGCAGTTCACGTCCACTCGTCCGGACGGCGCGATGCCGAACCCGCCGCGCTGGGCGTTGTTCGCGCGTGAAGCCGGAAGCGGCACCCTGGAGGATGCCCGGTACAAGGCCGTCCACGATCACGTGCTGCCCGCGGTGCGGATGCTGGTGGAGGGCCTGATCGAGACCAACAAGCTCGACGCCATCGTCTACCCGACCTCGTCACGACGCCCGGGCCTCATCGCCGGCCCTCCGGATCCATCGGGCACGCCGTCCGCCACCAACATCGCGAACCTGACGGGTTTCCCCGACCTGATCGTGCCGGCGGGCTTCACCAGCGACAAACTGCCGGTGGGCCTGTCGTTCTTCGGCCCCGCGTTCAGCGAAGGGAAGCTGCTGGGGCTCGGCTACAGCTTCGAACAGGCGTCGAAGGCGCGACGCCGGCCGGTGCACACGCCGGCGCTGCCGGGGGAAACGATTACGGTGCCCTGAAGGCAAAAGGCAGAAGGCAGAAGGCAGAAGGCAAAAAGGAAGCGGGGCCGGCAGACGGCAACCGGCAGACGTGGAAGCCGTCTTCGAGCTCGCGCTCGCCCGATCGCTGATCCCTGATCCCTGATCCTGATCCCTGATCCCTGATCCCTGATCCCCGACTCTGTAATCCCTTAGAATTGTCGCGCGAGGATTGTTCATGTTGAAACGATGCATTTTTGTGATTGGGGCGATGCTGCTGGCCCACCCGGTGCTGGCACAACCTGCGGCACCGGCGCGCGCTGGCGCGGCTGCCGTACCGACGGTGGAGGACCGCGTCAGCGGCCTGAAGAAGATTGACGGCTACTTCCCTCTCTACTGGGAAGAGCGCACGGGCTCGATGCTGCTCGAGATTCCGCGCTTCGACGCCGAGTTCCTGTTTTCGACCGGCCTCTCGGCCGGCCTTGGTTCGAACGACCTCGGGCTCGATCGTGGCCAGGGCGGTCAGGGCCGCATTGTCACGTTCCAGCGCGTCGGCCCGCGCGTGATGCTGGTGCAGGGCAACCAGTCGTTCCGCTCGAGCAGCAAGAACCCGCTGGAGCGCAAGTCGGTCGAGGATTCGTTCGCCAAGTCGGTGCTGTGGGGCTTTACCGTGGCCGCCGAGTCGAACGGCAAGGTGCTGGTGGACGCCACCGAGTTCCTGCTGCGCGACATTCATGGCGCCAGCCGCGGACTGCGGCCCGGCACCTTCCGCGTGGACCGCACCCGCAGCGCGTTCTACCTCCCGAACACCAGGAACTTTCCCAAGAACACCGAGATCGACGTGACGCTCACCTTCGTCAACGAGGCGGGCGGCGGCGGGCGTGGCGGCGGTGGTGGTCCGGCCCAGGGTCCGGCGGCGATCGCTCCGCCTGAAGTGGCGGGCGAGTTCGGGCGCGGCGGCGGGCTGTTCTCCGGCTCGGTCGCGAGCGTCACGCCGTCGCCGGATTCGGTGACCCTGCGCGAGCACGTCTCGCTGGTCGAGCTGCCGGACGGCAACTTCAAGACCCGCATCGACGACCCGCGCGCCGGCTACGGCGGCATCAGCTTCGTCGACTACAGCGTGGCCATCGGCGAGCCGATCGTCATGCGCTACATCCGCCGGCACCGGCTGGTGAAGAAGGACCCGTCGGCCGCGATCAGCGAGCCGGTGACGCCGATCCGCTACTGGGTGGACTCGGGCGCGCCGGAAGACGTGAAGAAGGCGCTGATCGAAGGCGCGATGTGGTGGAACCAGGCGTTCGAGGCGGCCGGCTTCCGGAACGCCTTCATCGTCGAGGTGCTGCCCGGTGACGCGGACCCGATGGACATCCGCTACAACATGATCAACTGGGTGCATCGCTCCACGCGCGGCTGGAGCTCAGGCGGCTCGGTCACCGATCCGCGCACGGGCGAGATCATCAAGGCCACGGTCACGCTCGGCTCGCTGCGCGATCGGCAGGACTACATGATCTTCGAGGGCCTGCTCTCGCCGTACACCACCGGCAACGAGAAGCCCTCGATCCTCTACGAGACGGCGCTGGCTCGCATTCGCCAGCTCTCCGCGCACGAGGTGGGCCACACGCTCGGGCTCGGCCACAACTACTACGACAGCACCAAGGGCTGGATCTCGGTGATGGACTACCCGCACCCGCTCGAGGAACTGAAGGCGGACGGGTCGATCGACATCTCCAAGGCCTATGAGGCGCGGATCGGCGAGTGGGACAAGGTGACCATCAACTACGGCTACCGCGAGTTCCCCTCCGGCACCAGCGAGACGGCGCCGCTCACCAAGATCCTCGACGAGGCGTGGGCCGAGGACGTGCGCTACTTCACCAACCAGGACACCGACATCCACCCCCGCACCGAGCAGTGGTCGAACGGCGCCAATCAGGCGGATGAACTGAACCGCTTGATGCAGGTCCGGCGCTCGGCGCTCGGCCGCATCGGCGAGCACACGATTCGGAACGGCGCGGCGATGACCACGATCGAAGAGCCGCTCGTGCCGATCTTCATGTATCACCGCTACGCGGTCGAAGGCGCCGCCTCGATGGTGGCAGGCCAGGACTTCGTCTACGCGATGCGCGGCGACGGCCGCACGCCCACCAAGTGGGAATCCGCCGTCAATCAGCGCAAGGCGCTCGAGGCGCTGGCGGGCACGCTGAAGCCGTCGGAGCTGACCATCCCGACCAAGCTGCTGAGCCTGATTCCGCCGCGTCCGCCGGGCTTCGGCATTCACCGCGAGCTCTTCCCCCGCAACACCGGTGAGGGCTTCGACCCAATCAATCCCGGCGCCATCGCCGCCGACGTCACCATCGGCTTCGTGCTGCAGCCCGATCGCGCCGCCCGCATGGTGGCGCAGCACGCCGTCGATCCCACGCTCCCCGGACTCGAAGAGGTCATCGACCGGATGGCCAAGGCGATCTTCGACGCCCCCACGGCCTCGCCCTACGAGGCCGAAGTGCGTCGCGCCGAGGAACGAGTGCTGGTCGATCGGCTGTCGTGGCTCGCGGCCGCGGCCCAGAGCGGCCAGGTGCGGGCGATCGCGTCGCTCAAGCTGCAGCGTCTGTCCACGCGTCTGAAGGCGAACGGCACCAAGGACGACGCCGACATCGCGCAGCACACGCTGCTCGCCGCCGACATCAAGCGGTTCCTCGAGCGTCCCGCCGAAACGGCGAAGATGCTGCCCGCCGCGCCGGCTCCTCCAGGGGCGCCGATCGGCGACACCGGCCAGGATTGGCTGTCGCGGCCGCCCGTCTGCTCGTGGGACGAGGCCAATCCGGGACAGTGGCTCTTCTACCAGCCGCCGTTCTAGACTGGGAGATGGGGACGGCGCTCCGCCGTCCCCATTCGTTCCAACGCGTGATGTTGGTCCCCAACTGGCATCATCATGACTATCCACCGTCTACTCTGCCCCACCGACTTTTCTGAAGTCTCCGATCACGCACTGCAGCAGGCTGCGGCGCTCGCCCGCTGGTACGAGGCGAGGCTCACCGTGCTGCACGTCAGGCACACGGTCACGCCTCACCCGGACATGCCGGCGGGCGGACCGATGGCGCCGTGGCTCGAGACCGAAACCGAGGCACTGCGCAAGAAGACGACCGAAGCGTGCCGGGCGATCATCGACGCCGGCACGCCCGTGGACGTTGCGGTCCTGCACGGCGAGCCCGTGCCGCTCATCCTGGCCATGGCGGACTCGCTTCCCGCCGATCTCATCGTGATGGGCACCCACGGCACCAGCGGGTTTCAGCACCTGTTGCTGGGCTCGGTCACGGAGAAGGTGCTGCGGAAAGCCACCTGTCCGGTTCTGACCGTTCCACCGCGCGCCCTGACCGCGGCGCCGCGGCCGTTCACGTCGGTGCTGTGCGGCGTGGACTTCTCGGACTGCTCGATCAAGGCCGTCCAGCTCGCGGCGTCGATCGCCAGGCAGTCGGGAGCCGCGCTCACGCTCCTCCACGTTCTCGAATGGCCATGGCACGAGCCGCCGGCGCCGGCCATGGTCGGCGTGTCCACCGGAACAGGCGCGCGCGCTCATCGAGTACCGCGAGTACCTCGAGTCGAGTGCGGTCTCGCGGCTCGCGGACATCAGCACCACCGCGATCACCGCCGGCCCACTGCCCGCGTTTGACGTGCGGTTCGGCCGGTCGTACGTGGAAATGCTGGATGCGGCGCGTGAGCAGCACGCCGACCTCATCGTCGTGGGCGTGCATGGGCGCAGCGCGGTCGATCTGGGCTTCTTCGGCTCGACGGCGAATCAGCTGGTGCGCAGCGCGACCTGTCCGGTGGTGACCGTGCGCGGGTAGTCGGTTACGGTGTTGGCCGCTGCGAGCCCGCGGCTCGTTCGCGATCGGCCACGCGCGCGCGGGTGGTCTCGAGCAAGCCGTCCAGCGCCGCGCGGTTCAGGTGCCGGCCGTGCAGCACCACCCCGCGGACCGCGCGAGTCGCCCGGATGTCTTCCAACGGATTGCGATCGAGGATGGCCAGGTCCGCGACGCGGCCCGCCGCGACGGCGCCATAGGCGTCACTCTTCCCCAGGAATGCCGGCCCCGCGAGCGTTGCAGCCTGCAAAGCCTGCAGGGGGGTCAGGCCGCCGTTGACGAAGAGCTCCAATTCATCGTGGAGCCCGATACCTGGATAGTTGAACGAGTTCAGGAAGCCGGCATCGGTGCCGGCGATGATCCGGACGCCGGCCTCGCGCAGCAAGGGCAGCAGCGTGACGCTCTTCTCGTAACGCGCATGCCGCCGCGCCACCGTTGCCGCATCGTCCTTCGCGGCGCGTTCGACACGGCCTGTGTAGGTGGCCTTCAGCCCGGGCCCCAGATACTGCAGGTAGGCGTCGCCGGCGTGGGTGTCCTGATCGAGGTAGGCCAGGATGCGACTGCCGTTCAGTGTCGGCACCACGCTCGTGCCGCGTGACGCCAGCCGCCGGTAGGTGGCAATCGCGACCGACGGATCGAAGCCATCGATCAGAGCCGTGGTCGCATCGCCCGGTGTCATGGTGCCCGCTGCCACCGCGGCGCTGATCTCCGCTTCACGAGGCGAACCGCCGCGCAGCAGATAGGACATGTGCTCGATCGTGCCGAGGCCTGCCTCCGACACCTGATCCAGGGTGAGCGCCGCCGGCACGTGTGCGGAGGTCCGGAACCCGCGCTGACGCGCCTCGCGCAGCGCGAACATGAAGAGGTCGGCGCCGAGCGTGTTGTCGGTGATCTTCACGAAGTCCACGCGCATGCGCTGCAAGGAATCCAGCCCGGCGCGAACCTCGGTTTCGCTGCCGACCTCGAGATCACCGGGCCAGATCGAGTCGATGCCTTCGAGCTTCGGACCCGATGTGAAAATGGTGGGCGCCTGCAGGGATCCCGCATTCACTGCTTCGCGCCAGGCGAGCACGCTGGGGCTGAGGTCGCCCGCGGCATCGCGGACCGTGGTGATGCCATGCGCCACGTACAACGGCAGCAGGTCCTTGTTCTCGTCGATGAGGGCCTCGCCGCCGCCGAAGTGGACGTGCATGTCCCACAATCCGGGCATCACGTAGGCGCCGGACACGTCGACGACATCGGTCGCCGGCATCGTCGCGGCTTGCGGCCCGACAGCGGCGATGACGTTGCCGCGAACGGCGACCGCCTGGTCGGGCGTCAGCTGACCGGTCTGGACGTCGATGATGGTGGCGTGCGTCAGCAGGAGATCGGCGCGCGCAGCCGGTGGCGCAGGCGCGCAGGCACTCGCGACCACGGCGCACGCGGCCGCCAGCAGCCATGGTTTCGGCATCCGCCGATTGTAGCGGCTTCGCGTGGGGGCGCGTTACTTCAGCGGGCAGTCGCCGACCAGCGGGCGCCAGCCTTCGACGTCGAGGACCACCTGGGAGTAGCTGGGGTCGCGGCCCATGCTGCCGCCCATCGGCCCGGGGCTGATGCTGACCCCTCCGCCGAGGGCGACGCCGGTCTGGTCAACCTGACCCTTGCGGATCAATCCGGTCACCTCGATCAGCCCGCCTTCGCGTTCCTTGATTTCCTTCAGCAGGTCCTTCTTCCCCGACAGCCGGAAGCGGCGGCCGGGCGGGACCGAGGAGCGGGACTCGTGTTCCGGACTCTCCGTCACGGTGAACATGACCCCTTTCGGGCAGCCGGGGATCGAGATGCGGATGGAGTCCTTGGGGACGGGCTTCTCCTGTGCGGCCGCCATGGCCGCGAGCCCGACGACGAGAGCAAGGGTGTGGAGCGTCCTCATGGCTCCAGTCTAGCGAAGAACCGGTCGAGGCGTTTCGCGTCCCCGTGGCAGAAACTGCCGCGTTTTCGGCCCTATCGTGCCAGACCCCGGTCAGGCGCGGCCGGCGAACTCCCGGGTCTCCGTGTGCACCTTCACTTTTTCGCCCTCCTTGATGAAGAGCGGCACCCGGATCTCGAGGCCGGTCTCGAGCACGGCCGGCTTGGTCACGTTGCCGCTGGCGGTGTCGCCGCGGACACCGGGCTCGGTGGTGGTGACGACCAGCTCGACCAGCGGCGGCAGCTGCATGCCGATCGGACGGCCGTTGAACTTCTGCAGCTGCACCACCAGGTTGTCGGAGAGCATCAGCCGGTCGTCGCCGAGGATGTCGGCGCCGAGCGTCATGGTCTCGAAGTTCGCCTGGTCCATGAAGTGATAGTCGTCGCCGTCGTTGTAGAGGTAGGAGGCCGGCAGGAAGTCGAGATCGGGCTCCTTGAACTTCTCGCCCGCCTTGAAGGTCTTGTCGAACACCGCGCGCGTCAGCAGGTTGCGCATCTTCAGGCGGACCAGGGTCTGCCCGCCGCGGGCCGTCGGCTTCGACACCTCGACGTCGAGGCAGTGGTACGGCGCGTCCTCGAACTCGAAGTACATCTTCCGCTTGATCTCGATTGCTTCCAGCAGTCCCGCCATGGCGCTCCCATTCCTCAGACCCGCCCCGGCGGCGAATCGCACCCGCCATGGTAGCAGGTCGCCAGCCCATTACGGTATTCACGGTAGTCGTTACGTATAATGCCGTAATGGGACAGGAGAACCCGTTCGTCTACGGCGAGATCGTCACCGCCGCGGCCTTCGCGGATCGCGACGTGGAGCGCGAGCGTCTGGCGCAGGACCTGGCCGAGGGCCAGAAGGTGTTCCTGATCTCGCCGCGCCGCTACGGCAAGTCGTCGCTCATCCGTGACGTGATGCGCGGCCTGGCGCGGCAGAAGGTGCTCACGGTCGAGGTCACGGTGGCCGCGTCCAGCTCGTACGTCGGCTTCCTCGAGGCCTACGCCCGCGCCCTGCTCACCGCCGAGACGCCGGTCGGACGGCTCCGCCGCTGGGCCATGGACCTGATGCAGGGCGTGCGGCCCGAGGTGCGCATCGACGGTCCCTCGGGCGGTCCGGGCGTCTCCTCCACCGGCAGGGTCACGGTGGCGTTCCCCGCGGTGCGAACGGCCCGCGACACCGCGCGCCTTGCCGCGGAAGTGTTCGCGCTGCCGGGCCGCATCGCCGCGGCCAGGAAGCAGCGCCTGGCCGTGGCGCTCGACGAGTTCCAGGCGGTCGCGGCGTTCGACGGCGGCAACGTCGAACACGCCTTGCGCGCCGCGGTGCAGGACCAGCGCAGTGTCGGCTACGTGTTCGCCGGTTCCGAGCCGTCGCTGATGGAGCGCATGCTCGAGCCGCGCCGCCCGTTCTACAAGGCCGGCCCCGTGGTCAGGCTGGAGAAGATTGACGAAGACCTCTTCGCGAACTTCATCGACTCGCGCTTCACGGCGACCGGACTCAAACCGGAGGAGGGCCTCGGCGCGGCGATCGTGGATCTGGCGGCCAACGTGCCGTACGACGTGCAGCGGCTGGCTCACGAGACTTGGGATGACGTGCGGGTCTCCGGCCGCAAGAGCGCGGGACTGGACGATCTGCACGCCACGCTGACGCGGCTGCTGGGCGAGCAGCGCACGTCGTTCGAGGAGTCGTGGCAACGGCTCACGCTGGCGCAGCGAGCGGTGCTGCGCGCCCTGGTGCTCGAGAGCGGTCGCGAGCTGCTGTCTGGGGACGTGCGCACGCGTCATCGCTTGCCGGGGACGTCGAGCGTGCAGTCGTCACTGGCCGCGCTGGTCCGCCAGGATGTGGTGATGCGGCACGACAACCGCTACGTGGTCAGCGATTCGTTGTTCCGGGAGTGGGTGGCGCGCAAGACCTTCTAAGGCTTTACGCGCCACCATCGCTCAGCGTGTGCGTTCGAGCGGCACCTCGGTGTCGAAGCGCACGCGCAGCACGGTGCCGACCGGCAGGTCCACGTCCTTGCCTTCGGTGGCGACCAGCACGCCGCTGCCACCGATCAGGATGCCGGCGATGGCGCCCTTCGCCCCGCCGAGGATGCCGCCGATAATCGCGCCGACACCAGCGCCGGCGCCGATGCGTCCGGCTTCGCCCTTCAGCCCGGCGCTTTCGAGCGCCTTCGTCACCGACACCTGCACGTCGTGCGAGCGCCCGTCGACCGAGAGCCGCGTGAACTTCAGCGCTACGCTGCCCTTGCGATCGGTGCGCGACGCCGAGTCAACCGCGGCCACGTAGCCGGTCAACAGCGATCCGGCCGGTACCAGCAGGTCGTCGCCCTGATAGAGGTCCACCATGGTCGTGGCCTCGACCCGGTCCTCCACACTGCGCCCGCCCGGAGTTCAACGGCGTTTGCAGCCGGACGTCGAGCTCGGTCGAGACGGGAATCGCTCTCCGCCCAGACGTGCTGGTGGTGAGGCTGCGCCCGTTGGCGCGCGCCAGGAAACGATCGATCCGCTCGGTGAGCTCCTTGGTCTCGCGGTCGGTGATGCGCTCACCACGGCGGCTCTTCACCCGCAGATAGGTGAGATCGTCGCGCATGTCGCTCAACTCGCGTTCCAAACTCGTCCGTTCCGAGGCGGTCACCGAGTTTTCGACTCTCGAGTAGGCCGCCTGGGCATCGTCGAGTCGCTGCTCGAGGCTGACGAGATCGTCGCTCGGTTGAGCCAGCGCAACGGTGCTGACGAGAAAAAGTGTCCCCACGAGTGTCCAGGCTCGGTGCATTTCGCCCTCCTTGGCTTCGATTACGGTCTCGCGGGCTACTACAGCAAGTGACATGCCCACGCTGGAGGGCGGTACAATTCATGCGAGAGCACACTGCATGAACCGACTACCTCGACCGTTGGACCGGACTCGCTTCGCCATCAAGGTGGCGGCACTGGTGGCATGCACGGCCGTGGTTGGCGCTCAGACGCGCATCACGCCGCCCAAAAACAAATACACGCCTCAGCAGGATGTGGAGATCGGGCGGGAAGCCGCGGCAGAGGTGCGCCGTGAGTATCCGATTATCGACGATCGGCAGATCGATTCTTATCTCGACGGTTTGGGCCGCCGGCTGGTGGCAGCCGCTCCTGCCGAGCTCAAGCAAGAGGTATTCGAGTACTCATTCACGCCCGTGAACCTGAAGGACATCAATGCCTTCGCGCTTCCCGGCGGGCCGATGTTCGTCAATCGCGGGATGTTCGCCGCCGCGACGACCGAAGGCGAGGTCGTGGGCGTCATGGCGCACGAGCTCAGTCACGTGCTGCTGCGGCATGGCACCGCGAACGCCACCAAGGCACAAGGCTTCCAGCTCGGCGCGCTCGCCGGCGCCATTGCCGGCGCGGTGATCGGCGGCGGAGTTGGCGAGATCATCTCCCAGGGTTCGCAGTTCGGTCTCGGCACCTGGCTGCTGAAATACAGCCGCGAGTACGAGAAGCAGGCCGACCTGCTGGGTGCGCAGATCATGGCGCGCGCGGGATACGACCCTCGCGACCTGGGCCGCATGTTCGAGACCATCGCGAAGCAGGGAAATGGCGCGCCGCCGCAGTGGCTGAGCAGCCATCCCAACCCCGGCAACCGAACGCAGTACATCGCCGACGAAGCCAGCAAGCTGCAGATTGGCCCGCGTCCCAGCCAGGCCGGCTTCGCATCGACGAAAAGCCGCTTCGACACGTTACCGCCCGCGAAGTCGATGGCTGACGTCGAGCGGGGTGGCGGAGGGAGCGGAGGCGGCCGGGAAGGCGAGGCCCCGGCCTCGGTGGGCACCGTTGGCGAACCCGTGCCTCCGCCCGCGCGGCAGTACCGCACGGCGCGCGGTGGTGATCTGTTCCAGGTGAGCGTGCCCACGAACTGGACGGCGGTCTCGTCGAACAACTCCGTGAAGTTCGTGCCGCAGAACGGCTATGGCTCCGCGCGTGGTCAGACGGTGCTGACGCACGGGGTCGAACTGGGCGTGGCCCGCGCCACGTCACGCGACTTGAGGGAGGCCACCGACTCGCTGGTGCGCGCCTTCGTCCAGAGCAATCCCGACATGCGTCAGGTCGGGGAATCTGTGGCGGTGAGGATTTCGAATCGCAGCGCGATCGGCACGCCGCTGGTCGGCCGATCGGCCCTTGGCGGCAGCGAGCGCGTCGGGGTGTACACCACCCTGCTCGCGGACGGCAACCTCTTCTACTACTTGACCGTCGTCCCCGAGGGCGATGCGCCGACGTATGCCACGGTCTTCGATCGCGTCGGGCAATCGATTCGATTGACCGACCGCTAGCACGACGATGGGGTACCGGTGAAGACGGCCAACCCCCGGCCGTGAAGCCAGGGGCTGGAGAGACCGGGGGGAGCCGGGGGGAGCCCGACGGAATTCCAGACGGCGTCAGTCGGCGCCGAGTGCCTGCAGTGCGCGCGCGAGGCGGGCCCTCATTTGAGTCGTCCATGTCGATGAAACGAACGGCAAACCCGAACCCGGGCCGGCGATAGAGCGTCTTTGCCTTCAGCTCCAGCGTGCCCTCGCCGGGCAACTGAACCTCCAGCATGACGATGACGCCGGGCACCTGCTCGTGCATGGCGTTCACGAAACAGCCGCCAAGGCTGATGTCGTAGATGCGGACGGGGGTGTGAAGGACACCGACGCGCCAGGCGTCGAAGGGACCGGGGATGCGATCGGACTCGCGGCGGTTGGTGGCCGCCAGCCCGATCGCCCCGTTGAAGCCGCTGGTCTGCTGTTCGCTAATCATCGTCTGCCGTTCCCTCTGGAAGTGACAGACGGATACTACCGTAAAGTCAATCAGTCGTCAATAGTGTCATATAGAGTTCTTCAAATGACCTCTTTCAGGCCTACTTCTTGGTAGCGGTCCAGGCACCGGAGCCCCCGGACGTTCCCTTGATGGCGTTCCCGGAGACTGTCCCGGTGTAGCGGACGCCGCCCGCCGAGAACATCACCTGATCGCCACGGACGCGAGCGTCGGAGACCACCGCGCCGCCCAGCGTGCCGGAGAGCATCTGGAAGGCCTGGGTGAGCTTCAACTCACCTTGCGGCGTCTGCCACGACCCTTCGACCTTGGCGGGGACAATCCACAGCAGCGCCGTGCACCAGCTCTGGCAGCCCTCGGTGACATTCGACGTCTCGTCGGCCACCCAGTCTTCCATCGTGAAGGAGTTCGCGACGATCCGTGTGCCGGGCTTCAGCTCGAGCAGCTTTGGCCGGAGCTTCATGTTGATGGAAGGGAGCAGGAACATCGTGATGACCTGAGCCTTCGAGAGGTCGGTCTCGAACAAGTCGGCCTTCTCGAACGTGGCCCGATCGCTCACCTTGGCCTCGGCCGCGGCGCGCTTTGCCAGTTCGACCATGTCCGGGTTGTATTCAATGCCCAGGGCACGAGCGCCGCGCTTCGCGGCGGTGATGACCGTGCGGCCGTCGCCCGAACCGAGGTCCATGAGGAAGTCCTGCGGGGTGAGCTTCGCCATGTCGAGCATCTTGTCGACGAGGGCCTGAGGCGTAGGCACCCACACGACGTCCTTCCCGGCCTGTCCGACCTGCGGCTCGAAAGGCTTGGCCGGTGCCTGGGTCTGGGCGTGCGCGATGGAGGCAACGGACAGGCACAGGAGAAAGAGCGAGGTTCGGAACGCCGGATGCTGAGTCATGGTTGATCTCTCCAAGGGTCATTGCGGCTCTGCCGCAGACGATAGAGCGAGCTGTCGCTGCGCATGATAATAGCGTCGTCGGCAACGGCCATCGACGCAAGCAGTGAGCCGTCGAGGGTATTTCGCGCCACGCGCCGATACTCCCGGCCCGGCTGTATGACCGTGGTCACCCCCTGTTCCGACGGGAAGAACAAGTAGCCTGCCGCCAGGACTGGTGATGCCGAATAGGTGCCACCCAACCTTTGCTGCCACAGGGTCGCACCGGTGGCCGCATCCACGCAACTGGCAATACCGCCGTCACTGACGAAGTAGATCTCGGCGCCCACCGCGATCGGCGATGGCGTGAGCGGCGCACCGCGACTCAGCTGCCATGCCACGTGCGTCTTCGTCACGTCGCCCGTCCCATCGGGCCGTACCGCCAGCAGCGATGGCTGCTGGAACCCGGTCGCGATCAGCACGAGGCCGTTGGTGAACACCGGGCGCGGCACGTTGGAAAAGCCGTCCCCGTACGACACCCGCCAGATCTCGCGGCCGGTGGCCGGCTCGTAGGCCGCGGCGCGGAACGCGCCCACGCTGACGATCTGTTCGCGTTCGCCAACGCGGATGACGAGCGGTGTGGAATACGCCTGATCGAAAGGCACTCGCCGGTCGCGCCGCCACTTCACCTTCCCGGTCGCGGCGTCGAGCGCGATGACCGCGGCGTTGTCGCTGCCGTCGGCGTTGAAGATCAGCAAGCCGCCATGCAGCACCGGCGAGCCGCCGCCACCGTGCTGGGACTGATACGGGAAGCGGGATTTCCAGATCAGCTGACCACTGGTGCCGAGCGCCGCGGTTCCTTCGGCGCCGAAGTGCACGAAGACGCGATCGCCCTCGACGATCGGCGTCGGGGACGCCCAGCTGTTCTTCGGGTTGATCTCGTTCGCCGAGTGGACGGTGAACACCACCACGTTCACCAGCTCGCGCCCGCTGGACTCGTCGTATCCGAGCAGACGCAGCGACACGTCGCCCTTCCGCGAATCGTCTTCGATGGCCGTCGTCAGCCACACCCGGCCGTCGGCCACGACCGGCGACGACCAGCCCAACCCCGGCACGGGCACCTTCCACGCGACGTTGCTGGTCTCGCTCCACTCGAGGGGCAGAGCCGCGGCGATCGCTTCACCCTGCCCGCCTGGACCACGAAACTGCGGCCACTGCTCCGCGGTGAGGCCGGTGCCGAGCAGCAGCACGGACGCACCAGCGGCGACGACTGCAAGGGACACGCGCGTCATCGGCTGGTGGCCCGGTCTTTCAGCGCGGCGTCAACACCGCGCTGCCTGCCAGCGCGGGAGCAAGCGCCGCCCACGCTTGTGCCTCTCCGGGCGCCGCCGGCCCCTTGCCGAAGACTTCGACGATCGTCGCCGCGACTGGGCCGATGTTGACGAAGGTGTGCTGAGCGCCGCCCTTCAAGTAGAGCGCCTCGCCCGGGTTCACCTCCACCGGGCTCTCGCCGTCGATGGTCAGACGCAGCTTGCCGGTGATCAGCACGAACACGTGGTACGTCGCATCGTTGTGTGAGTGCATGCGACGGGTCGCGGCCGGTTCCGCATAGTCGCGGAGAATCCGGAACTCCGGACGATCGAGCACCACCATCGACGAAATCCCGGGATCGCCCTGCACCGGACGCGCCTTCTCCGGCCCCGCGACCGCCTGCGCCCACGCCGTGGACGCCCCCAGTGCGCACATCAGGATCTGTGCGGCCGTCCACGCGCGAAAAGACGTGACCATGTTTGCCCACTCCTTGTGCCGGCGGAACTCACCCCGGATGAGGTGAGGAGGGCCAGCCAGAGGAGCGATTGTAGATAAAATGCGCCGGAGGTCACATGGCTCAATTACTCGCGCGCGCCGCCGTCGTTGTCCTCCTTGCCGCCGGCGCCGTTCCCGCGGCCGCCCAGGACGTGAAACCGGTCCCCACCGCCGTGTGGGCCCCCAAGCCGCGACAACTGGCGCCCTACACCGCACCGCAGCGGCCGTGGATCACACTGGCAGAGGTGAAGAAGGGCGCATGCCGGCCAGCCGAACTGGCGCGCGCTGCTCGTCGACGATGGCCGG
Organism: uncultured Acidobacteriota bacterium; assembly: GCA_963723005.1. Lineage (GTDB taxonomy): Bacteria > Acidobacteriota > Vicinamibacteria > Vicinamibacterales > UBA2999 > VFZN01. The sequence goes on from CAVRPA010000006.1 coordinate 121,090, forward strand.
CTGATGGCGGAGTATGTGTCGGCGGCGCCGGGCACCACGGTGGGCCGCCGCTTCCACCCCGACACCCGGGAATGGTTCGCGGTGGTCGAGGGCGAAGTGCGCGTCGACATCGAGGGGCAGGCGCCATTCACGGCAACGCGCGGCTCGCTCGTCAACATTCCGCGGCAGACGCTCTACTCGGTGGAAACCATCGGCACCTCACCCAGCCTGCGCTTCGTCGTCAACGTCGCGCACGCGAAGACGGTCTTCACCCAGGATGCCGCGCCGCCCACGCCGCCGGAGGGCAGTGAATGGGTGCCGGCCACGATCAACCGCACGCCCGGCCGCTACGACGAGTTCAACAAGCCGCACCTGAACATCCACGAGGAAGCAGCGAAGAACGAGAAGTACGCGGGCGGCCGCTTCGTGCGTGACGACAAGTCCGAGATGCTGGTGCTCTACGGCCACGAGAAGAACATGCCGCCGCTCGACCCCACCGACAAGGGGCACTTCCACGAAGAGAGCGCGGAGTTCTGGCTCGTGTTCACGGGGAAGATTCGCTACGCGTTCGAGGGGCAGGAGCCGTTCGTCGCGAGCGAAGGGGACGTGGTTTACGTCCCGGCCGGCACCTGGCACGCGACGCGTTACACCGGTCCGGATCCGTCCTGCCGGCTGTCAATCACCGAGTACGTAGGCAATACGCTGGTGCTGCCTCGCCGGACGCCGTAGTCGCGGGCGTCAGCGCTTGACGACGACTTCGTTCGAGGCGGCGCCGACGCCCTGTGGGTTCACGGCGCGAACCCGCACGTAATAGACACCGGGCGAGGCCGTCGTGCCGAAGGCGGTGGCCGCACCGACGTTCAGCGTGCCCACATCCCTCAGGCCTGGCGCCGAGCCGGCCTCGATGACATAGCCCGAAACCTGGCCGGCCGGGGCCGACCACGTCAACGACACCGACGAACCCTCGCCCGACGCCGCCAGGTTCGAGGGAGCGGCCGGGACGTCCGCGGCCTTGACGACGACCTCGTTGGAGGGATCGGAGATGCCACCGGGTCTGATGCCACGAACGCGAACGAAGTAGGTTCCAGCGGGCACGGGCGTCGCGTAGCTCGTGGCGGCGCCGACATTGATGCTGGCGACATCGGTCATCCCGGTCGCGGAACCAGCCTCGATCACGTAGGCAGCCGGCATCAGACCAACCCCACGCGGCGCCGTCCACGTCAACACTGCGTTGGCGCCTTGCCAGGCCAGCGACAAGTTAGTCGGACCGTCGATCCGGAGCACGGAACCGGCCCGGAATGCGAGGTCGGGCGTCGGTGGTCCGACGCCGATCAAGTTGAGCGCCCGGACGCGGGCGAAGTACACGCCGGGTGGCAGCACACCGCTCGCGGAGTGAACCATCCCGACCGAATAACCGTTGAGGACGTCGGCCGCGCCGGGCGCGGTGCCCACCGATACCAGGTACGCCAGCGGGCTTCCGCCACCCGACGGAGGGTTCCACTCCAGCGTCGTATGTTCCGCCGAGGTGTTGGCCCGGAGTGCCGTCGGCTGCCGCGGCGGAGCCGGTGAGATCGATCACCATCTCGGGCGAGGGCGGACCAAATCTACCGAGCGCGTCGTAAGCACGAACGACGACGTAATAAGCGCCGCCGTGCGGCAGATTGAGCTGCAGCCGGTTCTGCGTGCCGACGTTGAACTGGGCGACGTAGTTTCCCGAGCTCACGCCCGCCGAGACCACATACCCCAAAGTGTGCGGGTCGGCGTTCCGATCCCACTCCAGATTCACTCGCCTTTGGGCCTGCGCGGAGTTCGCGACCAGAAGCGTGATCAGCGCGACCGCGGCGGGAACGCGACACCGTCGCGCCCAGACTGCTTTCCGTCGTGCCTCGTTCTTGGCGAAATCCATCCGAAGCCTCGTCCAGCTCTGCTTGATTCGAGCCAGATTCGGGAAACTCGAGCGTACTCTTTCGAGCGACCTAACGGCGCTTGAGCCGGCTGAAAGCCGTCTACTGCAACGTCAGGCCGCCCGAAACCATATCAAGGTCGCGCCGAAAATGTAAGGGTGCCGAACCCTGCGTTTCAGCGTTGTACGAGGATTTCGTTGGAGGCCGGACCCGCGCCGCGCTCGTTCACCGAGCGCACCCGCACGTAGTAGGCTCCCGGAGGCGCCTCCGTGGAAAACTCGGTCACGCTCGTGACCTGCAGCTTGGCGATGTCGGACAGGCCCGGCTCGGAACCAGCCTCGACAATGTAGCCCAACGGGGCCGGGCCGTCGGGCGCGGTCCAGCGCAGATTAACGGTGGCTGCGCCTCCTCCGGCAGCCGACGTCTCGACGAGGGCCGCCGGTGCTGCCGGCGCTCCAGGCGCGATCAACGCGATGTCCGTGGTCACGTGCGAGGTGCCAAGGTCGTTCACGCTGCGCACGCGAACGTAGTAGGTGCCGGCGCTGACCTCCCCTGACACCGAGGTGACGTTGCCGACATTCACCGCACCGACGTCCGAAAGCCCGGGATTACTGCCGGCTTCGAGGACGTATCCGGTCGGCGTGTCCTCGAGCGAGTCGGCGGCCGTCGCTTTCCAGCGGAGCGTCGCCGTCGTCCCGGACCAGGTCACCGTGAACTCGGTGGGCGCGACGAGCGTCTTGCCGACGATGAACGAGACCTGATTCGAGCTGATGGAAGTACCCGCGGCATTCCGCGCCCGCACGCGCGCATAGTAGCGGCCGTTCGGCAGACTGCCCGAGATGGTCAGGACGTTGCCAAGGCTATGGCCGTCGACCACATTCTGTCCGCCGGAATCGGTGCTCACGTAGAGCAGATATTCGGTGGCGGGGGTTCCACCCGATCCGGGGTTCCAGTTCAGGGTCACCTTCGGGCCGGCAACGCCGGCCGTCAAGGATGCTGGCGCAGGCGGTCCCGGCGTTGTCGTCGGAGACACCGTAGCACTTGCTCGAGCTGTCGCGCCACCCGCGCCCGTGGCGACGATCGTGAACGTCGTTGTCGCCGTCACCGTGACCGTCTGCGAGCCGCTCGTGCCGACCGCCGCGCCGTTGATCGACGCCGACGTCGCATTGGTGGTCTGCCAGCTCACGAGCGCGGTGTTGGCCGACTGCAGCACCGCCTGAATCTGCGCGGTCGGAGCGCTGGTCGGAGTGCCAAGGTTGATCGTCGCCTCGCTCGACGGCGGACCGAATTCATAGCGTGAGTTATAGGCGCGTACGCTCATGTAGTAGGCGCTGCCTGGAGTGAGGTTCACCGGCGCGCTCGTCTGGTTGCCGGCATCGAGGCTCCACTGGTAGTTCCCGGGCGCCGTGCCGTAATACAGCCGATAGCCCGCCGTATACGAGTCGGTATTCCTGTCCCAACTGACCGTCACCGTGGATTGCGCGTGAGCGGCTGCCGCCGCGAGTAGCACGAGGGTGAGTGCAACGATGGACCGAGATGACACCTTGATCAGGCGCCGGGCAAAGCGATCGGAGCAGCGCTCTGCGCGCTGGGAACTTACACGAATTTGCACAGTCATCACCTAGGGCCGGGGCCGTGAGGGGCACCAACGTCGAACGGGTTTTGATTGCGCTCGGGGGGAGGCGAGCAGAGGTGGAGGGGGACCCGATCGGCACGTTGCCAGAATCGGGCCAACCGCAGCGTCGATGGAGTCGGCCACTGCTGTCCGTTCAAGTTCGCTTACGGTCTGTCGCGAGGTCAATTGCGGGCGCCAGCGGGTCCGTGCTTGGGAAAGCGCTATGTAAACCCGTCAACGTCCCTGCGTAAATGACACGGTGGGGGCCCGAAAACGTCGCTGGCGCCCCGTCGTGGGGCGCCAGTGTCCGTTTTGTCATGTTGCCGATCCGCGCGCACCGTGGCGTTCGCCGGCTGTGCCGCGGCGTCTAACGCCTGACGATGACCTCGTTCGAGGGCTCGCCGGCGCCGCGGTTGTTCACGCCGCGCACCCGCACGTAGTAGACGCCCGACGGCGCCACGGTCGAGAACCTCAGAACATTGCCAACCGGGAACCGACCGAGGTCGGAGAGCCCCGGCGCGCTGCCTGCCTCAATCACATACGAGGTCGCAGCGGAACCGCCGCGGGGCGCCGTCCAACGCAGGTCCACCCTGTTGCCACTACCTGAAGCCATGAAGGCCGTTGGCGCATTCGGAGCGCCGGGCGCCACCAGCATGAGGTCGGCAGTGGGATCTGACTCGCCGTAGTCGTTGGTGGCGTGGACACGCACATAGTAGGTCCCCGAGGTGACATCGGCCCTGAACACGGTGTTTCTGCCGGTTTGAACGGTGGCCACGTCGCTGAGGCCCGGCGCACTGCCGGCCTCGAGGATGAAATTGGTCGGCACATCCTCGGGCGTCGCGCCTGCGGGGGCGGTCCAGCTCACCGTGGCGGTCGAGCCCGACCAGGTGACCTTGAGGCCGTTCGGCGTCGCCAGCTGCCTGCCGATACGGAGGACGATCTGGTTGGAATCAGGCGACGTGCCCACGCCGTTCGCGGCCCGCACCCGGATGTAGTAGCGGCCCTTTGGCAGATCGCCATAGGCGCTGAGGACGTTGCCGACCGCCATTCCGTTCGCGACATTCGTCCCGCCCGCTGCGGTGCCCGCGTAGATCAGATAGTTCTGAGGTGCGCCGCCACCGGCCGGCGCCCGCCACGCCAGCGTGGCACGGCTCCCGGAAACGCTGCCCGTGAGACTCTGGGGCGCCGTCGGAGCGGCCGGCGCGGTCAACGCGACCGTTGCGCTCGCCGTGGCCGTCGCGCCGGAAGCGCTCGTCGCCGTAATCGTGAACGTCGTCGTCGCGCTGATTGCAACGGTGGTCGAACCCGATGTGCCCACCACATACCCGTTGATTACGGCGCTGGCCGCGTTGGTCGTGGACCAGGTCACCAGGGCGTTGTTGTTTGCCTGCAGGACGGCGGTGATGGTGGCGGTGGGGCCCGCGAGGTCGATCGTGACCTCCGTCGACGGCGGACCGTACTCGTAACTCGCGCTGTACGCCCGCACCGCCGCGTAATACCTCGTGCCCGGAGTGAGCGCGAGCGGCGCGGAGACCTGGTTGCCAGCGTCCAGGCTCCACTGGTAGCTCCCGGGAGCCGTGCCGTAGTACAGCCGGTAGCCGGCCGTCGTGGTATCGGTGTTTCGATCCCAGGTGGCCGTCACCGTCGTCTGCGCCTGAGCCGCGGAGGCGCTGGCGAGAATCACGACGAGAGCGGCGCAAAGGGCGAGGGTTCTCTGGGCGCAGCGGACGAGAACATCCGAAGCACGATGAGCGATCAGCAGATCTTGAATCACGGCCATCACCTGAGCCCGGAACCGGGCTGCGAACGTCAAATGGACTTGAGTGGGGCCTTGAAGAGCCGACAGGACGTCGAGGGGGGCGACGGTGCCGCGGACATGGAGCAACCGCTCCACGCCTGCACGGTCACGCGGTCTGCACATATCGGCTCGCGAGGTGAATCCCATACCGCGCAGCCAAATTGCCAGAAGTGGGCCACACGGCCCGGGTGGCTTTATTCGCGTTTTATCGTCTGCTCATGTGCGTTAGCTGCACTCAACTGCACGGGTTTGACCTGACTCCGGGTGCCGTGAAGAACAATGCAGCTTGTGCTTTTTCAGCACATGCCAGTTGCGAAACTGTTTGTGCAGGTGGCCCCTAGGGACCGCGCGCAAGGGTTGAAGCCCGCGAATCCAGGCCTCACGACCTGGCAGATAACTGCATCGTTTTCGAGCCGATCGTGCCAGACCCCATGCGGAGGGCGTTGGTCTGTGCAAGCATGCGGCAAGCTGGAGGGCTCACCATGGTCAAGGCTGGACGCAACGACAAGTGCCCCTGTGGCAGCGGGAAGAAGTACAAGCAGTGCTGCGCGGCCAAGCAGACGCAGGCGTGGACCGGGCGCGTGATGATGGGCATGGTCCTCGTCATGCTGCTGGGCGCCGTCTACGCCGGCATCACCGCCGTCACCTCGGACCCATCCTCGACGACCGGCGGACCGGGCAAGGTCTGGTCGCCCGAGCACGGCCACTATCACTGAGAAAGCGTCTGAAGCAGGTATGAGGTTCTTCCTCCTGGCGCTCACGACTGTCGCTTCGCTCACTCCACTCTGGGCGGCGCCTCAGCAGGGTGGCGCAACGGCACCTGCCGCCACGCAGCCATCCGCCGACAAGCCGATGCTCGAGGGACCGTACTGGCGCCTCAAGACCCTGGGTGAAACCACGCCGACGTTCACGGCGAACGCCCGGGAACCGCACCTGACCTTCTATCCAGGCGGATCGGTCACCGGCGCGGATGGATGCAACACGCTCAAGGGAACGTATCGCGCGGACGACGAGGCGTTGACCATCGGACCGCTGATGGGAACCCTCATGGCGTGTCCGGGGCTCGACCGGCTCGACCGACGCTTTCTGGACGCCCTCGGCGCCACGAAGAAGTGGAAGGCGTCGAAGAACGAGCTCACCCTGTTCGACGCGAAGGATCAGCGGCTGGCCACGTTCGACGCTCGGCTGCCCTGATCGGTTGGCCCACGACGCGGCGCGGCGGGTACCATCTACTCGATGATCCCGTTCTCCGTGCTCGACCTTTCACCCGTCGTCAAAGGCAGTACGCCGGCGCAGGCGTTCCGGAACACGCTCGATCTGGCCCGTCACGTCGAGCGGGCGGGCTACCGGCGGTTCTGGCTGGCTGAGCACCACAACATGCCGGGTATCGCCAGCGCCGCGACCGCGGTGCTCATCGGTCATGTGGCGGGAGGCACCACCACCATTCGCGTTGGCTCCGGCGGCGTGATGCTTCCCAACCACGCGCCCCTCGTCATCGCCGAGCAGTTCGGCACCCTCGAGTCGCTCTATCCGGGCCGCATCGATCTCGGGCTGGGCAGGGCGCCGGGCACCGACATGCTGACGACGCGCGCGCTGCGCCGCGATCCCGCCGCGGGTGCCGAGCACTTCCCTCAGGACGTGATGGAGCTGCAGGGCTATTTCGCGGCGCCGAGTCCGGGGCAGGCCGTGCGCGCGGTGCCGGGCGCGGGACTGAACGTGCCGATCTGGCTGCTCGGCTCCAGCATGTACAGCGCGGAGCTCGCCGCGTACATGGGACTGCCCTTTGCCTTCGCGTCGCACTTCGCGCCGGACTACCTGCTGGCGGCCCTCGACGCCTACCGGCGCGGCTTCAAGCCCTCGGCCGGGCTCGACGCTCCTTATGCGATGGCGGCCATCAACGTGATTGCCGCGGACACCGACGATGAGGCGCATCACCTCTTCAAGTCGCTGCAGCAGCAGTTCATCAATCTGCGGCGGGGCGTGCCGAGTCGTCTGCAGCATCCCGACGAGGTGAACGACGGCGACTGGCGGGACGAAGACCACTTCGCCTTGAGCCGCATCATCAAGTATTCCGTCGTCGGCTCCCCGGCGTCGGTGCGCTCGGGTATCGACGCGTTCCTGGCGCTCACCCAGGTGAACGAACTGATGGTCACCGCCCACGTGTTCGATCACGCCGCCCGACTGCGGTCGTTCGAGCTGGTCGCCGGCGTCCGAGACGCCGGATAGCATATCCACGAAGATAGATATGTTGCTTTATGGTATAGCCTAGGGTTCCCGAGCGCGCCTCGGGGACCATGGCCATCACCTCTGCCTCTGTCGTGCCTCGCCCGCTGACCGTCGAACGGGCGTCCCTGACCATCGAAGGTCACACCCTCCGCGAGGTGTCGCTCGGCGGCTGGGCCTATGGACCCGAACTGGGGACCGCACCCGTCATCGTCGTCGTCGGCGGGATCACCGCCTCGCCGTTTCCGTTTGGCGACGGCCGATCGGAGGCCGAGGGCGGCGTGGAGCCGTGGTGGCCGGCGTTACTCGGTCCGGGTCTGATCGATCTCACCCGGGTGACGGTGCTCTGTCCTGCCTGGCCGGGTAACGGATCGACATGGCGCGACTTCGAGGGCCAGGAGGCGCCACCGGCGTTGTCGGTGCTGGGTCTGGCGGATCTGGTGGCGTCCTGGCTGGACGGTTGCGGATGCGTTGACGCCGTGACGTTCGTCGGCGCCAGCCTGGGGGGCATGGTCGGGGCGGCCTTTGCGGTTCGGCACCCATCACGTTGCACGCGGCTGATCTGCATCTCGGCAGGACTGCGCCCCGACGGCTGGGGCACGGCCACGCGTCACCTGCAACGCGAGCTGGTGCGCGATGCGATCGCCAACGGCGATGTGGCGACGGGGATGAGCCGGGCCCGGCAGCTCGGGATGCTCACTTACCGGGGGCGCGACGAGCTCGATTCGCGGTTCGGCAAGCTGGAGCCGGGGCTGGAACGCCCGCCGGTGGCGGAGTACCTGGAGCACCATGGACGCCGCTTCGCGGAGCGCTTCCCCGTCCGCACGTTCCTGCTGCTGAGCGAGGCGATCGACCGCGGCTCCATCGCGGAGAGCCCGACCGCGCTCCGGAAAGCGCTCGAGCTCGTCACCGCCGAGACCATCGTCGTCGGCGTGCCGGGCGACATGCTCTTCCCGTGGCCGCTGCAGGAGGAGCTGCATCGGCAGCTGCAGGCAGCCGGCGCGCATTCGTCGCTGTGGAAGCTCGATTCGGTGTACGGCCACGACGCGTTCCTCGCCGACCAGGAGCGGCTGGCTGAACTGCTGCGCGGCGCCCGGGCGTTCGGCGGCGCGCCGTCGGCTGGCACGCGTCCGCGCTTCGAAGGCGTCGGCGAGGAGCCGATCCGCGAAATCCGCATCGGGCTGGTTGGATGCGGCACCGTGGGTGGCGGGCTGCTGGAGATGATTGCGCGGCAGCAGGCCGCGGTGGCCGACCGTTATGGGGTGCGGTTCCGCGTGACGCACATCGCGGTCCGCGATGTCCTGAAGCCGCGGAGCGAGCGAGCCGCCGGTATTCCGCTCACCACGGATCCGCTCGACCTCGTGAGCGACCCGGAAGTGGACGTCGTCGTCGAGGTCGCGGGAGGCGCGGCGATGGAGCCGGTCCTGGCCGCCGCCCTGGCGTCGGGCAAACCGGTGGTCACGGCCAACAAGGCGCTGCTCGCACTTGAAACTGGCGGAGCTGGGGGTGCTGGCGCAACGGACCGCGACGCCGCTCTATTGCGAAGCCGCGGCCGCGGCCGCCCTCCCGATCCTCCGGCATCTCAGTCATCGCGCCGACGAAGTGGACAGCCTTGCCGGCATCCTCAACGGGACCTGCAACTTCGTGATCACGCGCATGGAGCAGACCGAGTGCTCGCTCGCGGATGCAGTGCTGGAAGCGCAGTCACTCGGCCTGGCGGAAGCCGACCCCGCCGCCGACTTGAACGGGCAGGATGCGGCCGCCAAGCTGTCGATTCTCGCCTACCGCGCGTTCGGGGCCTGGGTCCGGCCCGATGCGTTCACGGTGAGAGGGATTCTCGAACTGGGCCCGCACGATTGCGATCTCGCCGAGGCGATGGGGTGCCGCATTCGTCTGATCGGCAGGGCCGCCCGCGTGAACGGATCGCTCGACATGGCCGTCGAGCCGCTGCTGATGCCGGCCTGGCATCTGCTGGCATCCGTCGAAGAGGAGTACAACGCGGTCTACCTGCGCTGCGCTTCCTCTGGCGATCTCAGCCTGTTCGGCAAAGGCGCTGGAGCGCTGCCGACGGCGACCGCGGTCCTTGGCGACCTGATTGACCTCGCGCAGGACAACTCGGTGCGCTGGCCGGTGCCTCGCGCGCTTCCGCTCGTGGACCCGAACGGCGCTACGCCGCCGACACCGCGGCGGCATTACCTGCGCGTCACCGGCACCCACCACGTGGGGCTGGATCGCCGCGTGGAGAGCCTGGTGCGGCGAGCGGGCTTGACGGTTCAGAACCGCGCCACCCGTGACGAAGAGAACCGGACGCACCTCGCGTTCACGATCTCCGCCAGTTCCGATTCGAGCATCGCGTCCGTGCGTGACGGCGTCGCGCAACTGGCCCGCGTGGACGAATGCCTGTGCCTGGGAGTGTTCGAATGATCGCGCTCCGCGAATGGTTGCAGCCTGAAGCGTGCCCGGCCGAAAGGCCACCGCTCTCGTCGATGAGCTCACGGACGAGGCAACTGCACGACAGCATCGACGCGCACACGCGACGAAGCGGGCTCCCCTATCTTCATCCCGACGATCCCACCGTCCAACTGGATCTGTTCGGGTCGACGCGGGCGATCGCGTGGCAGGAGGGGAAGGCGGCGTTCATGTTCGCCGGCGACGGCTGCTGGTCCGAGCTGCCGCACCTCTATGCCCGCTACGGCACCACTGCGACAGGCGCGCTGATCTCGCGCGTCAGGACGCTGGAGCACGCCGGCGCCGCGCTCGTGTGCGATTCCGGCATGCAGGCCACCGCGCTGGTATTCGACGTGCTGATGGAGCCCGGCCGGCACGCGGTGCTGATGCGTCAGGTCTATAACAAGACGCGCTCCTACCTGGAATGGCTGGCCAGCCGCGTCGGCGCGACGATCACCATCGTCGATGATGGCGATCGGGATCAGTTGGCCGCGGCGATTACGCCGGAGACGGTGTGCGTCTTCGCCGAGACCTTCACGAACCCGCTGGTGCGCGCCCAGGATCTGGACATGCTGCGCGAGGTCGTCGCGGAGGCCCGCGATCGGGCGCCGGGCCTTCGCTTGATCATCGACTCCACGATTGCGACGCCGTGGGCCTTCTCCACACCATTGCTCGATCAGGGCGTTGACGTGGTGCTGGCCAGCGGCACCAAGGCGCTCGGTGGCACGGACCGGGATCTCTGGGGATACGTGGCCACGAACGACACGCATCTGGCCACCGGCGTCATGGACCTGCTGGCGCTTCGCGGCGGCATCCTCGATTGGCGGCGCGCGCAGGCCATCCTGGACACCTGGGACGATGCCGAACCGGCGCACGCGCGGCGATCGGCAACGGCGACTCGGGTGGCGGCGTTCCTGGCGTCGCATCCTCGGGTCAGTGAGGTCCATCACCCGTCGCTGCCCTCACATCCCGACGCCTCCGCCATTCGCCGCCATTACATCCGGCACGGCTCGCTGCTCTCGTTCCGCATCAAGGGCGCCGACGAAGACCGCACGCGGCACTTCGCGGACGTGCTCGCCACGACGGTAGTCGTGCGCTACGCACTGTCGTTCGATGGACTCACCACCAAGGTGAATCATCACAAGACGGTCTCGGAGTATTTCACCGCCGCGGCGCAGCTGGCCAGGAACGGCTTCGATCGGCTGATTCGCCTGGCGATCGGGATTGAAGACGCCGACGATCTGATTGCGGCACTCAACTGGACGCTGCACCACGCCGACAGCATCACCGCCGCCGATCTCGAAGCCTGGCAACGCGCGCGCATCGAGAGCCTGGGTGTGGCGTGACCGCCCGCAGCTGGGGCACGGCCTTCGTCTCAAGCCCAGGCCCCAAGCCCAAGCCCCAAGCCCCAAGCCCAAGACCCAAGACCCAAGACTCAAGACTCAAGACCTAAGACCTAACGACGAGGAGATCCCCGTGATGGCGGCTCGAAAGCAGCAGGGTCTGGAAGTGTGGAAGTTCGGCGGCGCGTCGCTGGCCGACGGGCAGGCGATCGCGCGCGCGGCCACTCGGATTGCCGCCCACGACGGCCCGCTGGTCGTCGTGGCCTCGGCACTCGGCGGCGTCACCGATCTGCTGCTCGACGGCGCCCAGCACGCGGTCGAAGGCCGCGATGACGAAGCGACGCGCGTCGCGCGGACCTTGCGCGACCGCCACCATGCCGCGGCGAAGACGGTGCTCGGCCGAGGCAAGGCGTTGCGCGACGCGCTGGCGGCGATCGACGCGTCCGTAGAGGAGTACCGGGACCTGTGCAAAGCGCTCGGCGTCCTGCGGCACCTGGCGCCGCGGACGCGCGACGCCCTGGTCTCGCGAGGCGAGCAGCTCTCCGCCACGATCGTCTCGGCGGCGATTGCCGGCGCACGCCGCCCGGCGCTGTTCGTCGATGCCCTCGACGTCATCCGTACCGACGATGCCCATGGCGGCGCCGCCCCGAAGCGCGGGGACACGGCGCTGCTGTCCGATCGCATCCTCAAGCCGCTGCTCAAGAAGGGCGTGGTTCCCGTCGTGCCCGGCTTCATCGGCCGCGCGCCGGATGACAGCATCACCACCCTCGGCCGCGGCGGCTCGGACCTCACCGCCACGCTGCTCGCGCGAGTGCTCGGCGCCCGCCGCGTGGTGCTGTGGAAAGACGTTCCCGGCATCCTCACCGCCGATCCGCGAGTGGTTCCGGACGCGCGCCTCATTCCCGAGCTGCACCACCAGGAAGCCGCCGAAGTGGCGCACTACGGCGCGAAGGTGCTCCACCCGCGGGCGCTGATCCCGATTTCGGGAACGCGGATCACGCTGCACGTGCGCTCGTTCATCCATCCGGACCAGCCAGGCACCGAAGTCTCGGCGCGCCACGTGCTGCCGGGCTATCCGGTCAAGGCGCTTGCGATTCTTCCGGCCCAGGCCGTGGTCACGGTGGCCGGCAAGGGTATGGTCGGAGTCCACGGCATCGCGGCGCGGACCTTCGCCGCGGTGGACGCCGAACGGCTGTCGGTGTCCACAATCTTCCAGGCCTCGTCGGAAAGCTCGATTGGATTCACCGTTCCTTCGTCCGAGGCCGATCGCGCGGTGCGCGGCGTCAGCCACGCGTTCCGTCACGAGATCGACACCGGGTTGATCGACGGCGTGAGCGTTCGTCGCGGCGTCTCGGTGATTGCCGTCGTCGGTGAAGGCATGGCGGGCACACCGGGGATCGCGGCGCGCGTGTTCTCCGCGCTCGAGAGCGGCGGCATCAACATCGTCGCGATTGCGCAGGGATCGTCCGAGCGCAACATCTCGTTCGTGGTGGCGTCGGAGCAGGCGACCGAGGCGGCGCGCCGTGTGCACGCGGCGTTTCAGCTGTCGAAGATTGGCGGCGGACGGGCAAGGGCGGTGCCGCACACCGATGTGGTGCTGCTGGGATTTGGCCGCGTCGGGCGCGCGCTGTCGGATCAGATCGCCGCCCTCGACGGCAACCGTCGCGTGCGCATCGTCGGGTTGCTGGACCGATCCGGCTATGTCTTCGACGCCCGCGGCCTGTCCCGATCGCGGCTGCTCCGCCTCGCCAGGCAGAAGGACGCCGGCGAGCTACTCGCCGATCTCGGCGGCACGCGCGCCTCGGCCAGGGACGCGCTGGCGCTGATGGCCAGTCACGCGGTGTCCCGGCCCGTGGTCGTGGACGTGACGAGCGAGCAGACCGGCGATCTGCTGCGAATCGCGGCGACGGCAGGCTTCGACCTGGTGCTCGCGAACAAGAAGCCGCTCGCGGTGCCGTGGGACGAGTACGCCCGGCTGATGGCGGCGGTCACCGGCGCGAGCCGGCACCTGCGCTACGAAGCCACCGTTGGCGCGGGGCTGCCCATCATCGACACCTTCGCGAAGCTCGCCGAAACCGGCGATCGCGTCCTGCGCATCGACGGCTGCGTCAGCGGGACGCTGATGTTCGTGCTGTCGCAGGCCTCGGCCGGCCGGCCGTTCTCCGAGGCCGTGCGTGAGGCGGTGGCGAAGGGGTATGCCGAACCGGACCCGCGTGAGGACCTGTCGGGCCAGGACGTCGCGCGCAAGGGGCTGATTCTGGCGCGGCTCCAGGGTTACCGCGGCACCGCCGCCATGCCTGACGATCTGGTGCCGGCGTCGATGAAGGCGCTGCCGCTGGAGGCGTTCATGGAGCAGTTGCCGTCGCTCGACGAGGCCTGGGCCCAGCGCGTGCAGCGGGAGTCGTCGCAGGGGCGGGTGTTGCGCTATGTCGTGACCGCGACCGCGAAGGGCGTCACCGCGAAGCTCGTGGCCGTGCCGGCAAGCAGTTCGATGGGCGCCGCCACCGGTACGCGCAACATCATCAGCTTCGTGTCGCGGCGGTATCGCGACGAGCCGATCGTGATCAGCGGACCGGGCGCGGGCGCCGCCGTCACCGCGGCCGGGATCCTCAACGACATCTGCGCGCTGTCCGGCCGCTAGCGGCGCATCGCGGAGATCTGCTCGAGGTTCCGCCGCGCGTTCACGTGCTTCGGGTTCAACCGCAGCGCGGCCGAGAACTCGCGTTCCGCCTCCGGCAGCCGCCCGGACTGGGCCAGCGCAATCCCCAGGTTGTTGTGCGCGTCGGCGGCGTCGGGGGCAAGAGCCACCGCCGTCTGAAGCACCCGCATGGCATCGGGCAGGCGCTTGGCGCCGATGAGGGCGCTGCCGAGATTCGAGTAGGTCTCGGCGTTGTCCGGCGCCGCACGAATCGATCGCTCGAGCATGGCGATCGCCGCCGCGCTCTGCCCGCTCCGATCGAGCCAGACGCCGAGGTTGTTCATCGCGCGCGCGTGATAGGGATTGATGTCGAGGGCGGCTTGATAGTGGGTCCTGGCTTCGTCGGTGCGGCCCATGCGATCGAGGACCGCGCCGAGGTTGTATTCGGCGGCGGCGTCGCGCACGCGCGTGGCCTGCCGCAGCACCGACTCGGCTTCCGCGTACTGGCCGAGGTCGCTCAGCACGCGACCCTCTTCGACCAGGGTGTGGTGATCGCCGGGAACCACCTGCTGATGCTGCCTCAGGTAGTCCAGAGCTTCGCTGAACCGGCCCGAGGCCTGCAGCATGCCCGCCATCTCCATCAGGACATTCGGATCCCGGGGGTTGAACTGCAGCGCCCGGCGCACCAGGAACTCGCGCCAGGCGGCGTCGCCGCCACGTTCCGCGAGCGCGGCGTGCTTCAGCAACAGGTCGCGCATGCGCGACTGCGCAACGACGGCGTCCAGCAGCGGATCGGATGGCGGCGTGTAGGCGCGCGCGGCCTTCGTCTCGGCATCCTGTTTCGGCGCGTCGGCCGCCAACTGGACTCGCATGGTGCGGGCCGGGCCAAACGCCGGATATCTCGTGATGACCTGGTCGAGCGTCGCAATCGCCTGGGCTCGCTGACCACGGTCGATGGCCACGCGTGCCCGACCCATTTGCGCGTACGCCGCGAGGGGCGTGGCCTGCCGGGACGCGACGCCTGCCGCCACGAAAGGCGCCGCTGCGGGCGCCTTCGCGGCCAGATCGTAGGCCCGCTCCGCATCGTCCAGGCGCCCTTCCTTGAACGCGATCTCCCCGATGCGGAACCACGCCATGCCCTGCGCGGGGTCGATCGCGGTGACACGCGTGAAGGCGTCGAGTGCTTCGGGTTGGCGGCCCCGCTCCTCCAGCAGCAGGCCCCGGTAGTAGGTCCAGCGCCATCCGGCCGGCTCCAACTGCTCCGCCAGCGCATAGGTGTCCATCGCCGGGCCCGGCAGCAGGCTGGCGTGATACGCCATGCCGAGGGCGCCGAGAGCGCCGGCCTCGCGCGGGTGAGATCGCGCCGCGGCATCGGCTTCCTCGACGTGCTGGCGCGCCGGCGCCGGAAGGCCGGACAGGTCAGCGAGCGCGGGCAGCATCGCGCCCTGCGCGCGGCGGGTGAGCGCCCCGGCGCCCCACCATGCGAGGGCGACGATCGCGACCGCTACTGCGACCGCGATGTACGGTCCCTTGTTCCTCGGTTCGACGTGCGGGGTGTCGCGCTGCGCGCGGCCTGCGTGAGCGCCCGGTGGGGATGCCGGCGCGGGAAGCGGCGAGCCCGATGGCGCCACCGCCTGCGGCCGGCGCTTCCGGCTCATTGCCCCTTGCCCCAGTGGTTGGTCCACACCGTGACGCGGGACATGCGATCGTACGGATAGCTCATGTGCATCCCGCCGGTGACCAGGTCCGGCCTGGAGTCGCCGTCGATGTTCCCGATCGCCAGCGTGATCAAGTGCGTCGGCGACGTCGCGAGCGGATGCAGCGTGAAGCCCATCTTGCCGTCGTTCTCGAACCACGCCAGGCTCTGCGCGTCCGGCTGTTCCCAGTTGTTGTAGGCACTCACCACGGCGATGTCGGTGTCGCCGTCGCCGTCGAGATCCGCGGCCTGCGGGCTGGAGGCGCCCGAGAAATCGCCGATGCGGTGATAGACGAACCGCACGTTCCCGCGATTCTCGAGCCACTGCAGCCCGTTCCATCCACGGCCGGTCGGCGGCGCGTAGTCGAACGCGTCGCCGTTGCTGTAGATCACGTCGGCATCGCCGTCGCGGTCGAGATCGGCGAGGCTGATCCAGCTGGAACCAAAGTCCTCGTTGCTGGCGCCGAACACCCGCGTGGGCGAGAACGCGCCGTGCCCGTCGTTGACGAACACATAGATCTCTTCCCACTCCTGGCTGACGAGCGAGACGATGTCGAGATCGCGATCGCCGTCGACGTCGGCAATCTCCGCGTTGATGGCGCCGGACAGCGTCTGCAGCACATGGCTCTCGAAGCGCCAGCCGCCGAGGTTCTCCATCCAGCGCGTCTCGCCCTGGTCGTAGCCGAACTGCGCGACCGACAAGTCGAGGTCACCGTCCCCGTCGAGATCGCCGGCGCGGACATCCGACACCCGCGCCACCTGATCGATCAGCACCCGGCTGGTGAAGGATTGCCGGCCGTCGTTCTCCAGCACGATAACGGAGCCGATCCTGGCGTTGTTCGGGAAGAGCACGCCCATGCTGGCCACGGCGATATCCAGATCGCCGTCGCGATCGAGATCCACCGGTTGCACGTGCGCGGGTCCGGCAATTTCCGCCAGCACCTGCTCGGTGAACGTCCCGGCAGGCGCCTGACGGATCCACGTCACACGGTTGGCGGCGCCGTCGGCGACGACGATGTCGGTGAGGCCGTTGCCGTCCAGATCCGCCAGGGCGACGTTGGCCACCAGCGGACGGTCGTCGGGGCCGACAGCTGGCCCCACCGGCATCGCGGTCAGGAAGTCGATGCGTTCGCCGACGCGCGCCGACGCGCGACTCGCGGCGATCGTGTCGGCCAGCGTCGATGGCCGGCCGGAGAAGACCTCACCGAGGGTGAGCCCTGACTGCCGGATCTGGATCACGAAAACCAGGACGACCGCGATGGCGGTCGCCCCGACGAGCAGCCAAACACGCTTCACGCAGCGATTCTATGGCGTGACGGCTTCTGTTCGCATCAGTGTCTGCAACAGCTCCACAGCTGCCGGAAGGGAATGGAACGGAAGTTCGAAACAGTCGGCGGTGCGCATCCACTGAACGAGCGCCTCTGCCTGCGCCCGATCGAGCCTGTCGGTAGAAAGCCTCGATTCCGCGAGAAGTCTTCGAAGCGCTACGGGGCGTGCCATGGGCCGAAGCTCCGTCACGTTCGCCCGGTTGTACGCCGGAAAGACGATCCACTGAACGCGATGCGGCGCATCGGTGGTCGGAAGCGAGTTGGCCGGTGGCTGCAGGTATCGGACCTCCAAGTGGTCCTCACGCCGATGGATCGCAAGCGAGTCGATGTCCGGGTAGAGGTGTCGCAGAGGCGCCAGACTACCAGCCTTCACGGTCAAGGCAAGCGGGACGGGCCGGGCGGCGAGCGAACCCTCTTCCAGAATGCCGATCTCATCGGAGAAATACGTTGCGCCGGACTGTATGAGGGCGGCGGTCAACGTGGTTTTGCCGCTTCCAGCTGCCGCAGGCATCAACACGCAACCGTTACCGAACGACACGACGCCGGCGTGAACGCTGAGCAGGCCAGGGCTGTTGTCCACGGCGATCGACCGCATCAACATCTTCAGCGTGGGCACCGCACTCCCGATCCCGTCGCACCGTGCTAGTAGCGAGGATCCTGAGAGGACGGCCAATCCGCCGTTTCGCGACAACTGAACCTTCAGCGTGACGTCCGGTTGGCCTTCTGCCTGCTCCAGGTGACCGAAGGCCTCGTGAATGCGCTGCCTGAGTGCAGCGGAGCCCACTTCCAGCGCGAATGTCGTCGCCACGAGGCGATAAAGCTTGGTTCCGGCCGTTCCGTGGTTTTCGAGCTGTCGGAAGCCGTGGTGATGAGCGCTTGCTGCGCACCCGGATTTCCTCCGCCTGGAGGTCCACTTCGTCGGGATCGAGACGAAGAAAAGCGTCGAGATCCTCTCCAACAATCTTGAGGTCGCCAGCGATCGCCGATGGGGAGTGCCTGAACTCGGCGCGCAGTCTTTCGTTCGTCAAGAGCTGCGCCAGCGCTGCGGTCAGCGGCACCGGGTTGCCGGCGTCGGTGCCAGGATGACTGACGTAGCCCTGTCCGAACCACTGCCGAAGGATGGTGCCTACGTGGCCCGATGCCTCCGCCGGCTGCCACACCGAAGGCACGTTGGTAGGCCTGGGTGATGGCATCGACTTCGAGTCCATCCTCTAGCAGGCACCACACGAGCGTGGCTTGAGTGTTGAACAGGGACAACTCCCGATGATGCGCCGAAAAGCAAACGCCTTCGTCTTCGAGCACGAACAACGAAACGTCTGGGGACAGCAGCGGTCGGTCGATCCTGGGGGTCGAAGGACTGCGTAACGGGAACTCGTGTTGGCGCTGCCTTGAGGTTCGATCCTGCGAAACGGCCGGAAGGCTCCGCAGACTACTGAACCTCGAGCAGGCGCATCCTCCGCTAGCCGGACGAGGCGGTCCAAGTCGCGCTTTCCGGGTTCTGCGTCGCCAACGCCGTCAATCTCTTCGAGCAGCAGGTAATCGGGAGTTCCGCGCGCCAACAGGTATTCCAGGAGCACCCAGGCTTCCGCGTCTATGCTCCCGCCTCTGCGATGGCGCCACCGACCCGCCTCCAGTTGCACGCCACCCAGGCGCGCCGCGCCGATCATTTCTGTGGGTACCTCGTCCAGCCAGCGATAAGGGCTGAAGGCGCGGTTCCGGCTATCGATCAGGAGGGTTGAAATATCGAGGAGGAGTCGGCATTCCGCCTTATGGCAGAGCCGTTTGAGAAACTCTGCTTCCTTCAATGAGCCAGGAATCCGCAGCGGAGCGGCAATCGGTTCGACCAGAATCGGCCGGCCGAGCGACTCCCGAGCCTGAATAACGTGCTCGGCCGTGGAGGAGACGGTGGATTCGCTGAAACCGATTGGAATGCTCGCGTCCAATCGGATACCGCCGGCTTTCGAGAAGCCGAGCGGCTGAACGAAGGTCGTGGCACATGTGCGCACTCGCCCAAAGCGGCTAGCGCTTGGAGTTCCTCGGGGTCGAGTGGGCCGGGCGTTCCGAGGGATAGGTGAGACGCTCGCAACAGGACGCTGCAGCGAGCACCCAACCACGCCAGGAACGCCGAGGGGCGTCCGAAGAATCCCTCGGCGGCAATCTCGATGGCCTCGGGAAGGGTCGACTCGCCCTCCGCCGCTCGCACGTCGGAGTCGCCTCCGACTGAAATGCCGATCATGCAAACGTCAAATCAGGGACGGCCGACCGAACTAACTAACGGCGACGGCGTTGCCGTTGCCGTTGCCGTTGCCGTTGCCGTTGCCGTTGCCGTTGCCGTTGCCGTTGCCGTTGCCGTTGCCGCGGTATTGCGCCGCCGCAGGCTGCGCCGACGCAGTCAGCAGCATCGCCACAGCCGGCGCGGTGACCGCAGCCTTGCCCAACTGAGCAAGGAACTCGCGCCGAGCCGCAGTTTCACCGGCAGCGGCAACATTGGTCTGGGTTGTATGCTTCGACATAGATGTACGCTTCGACATAAAGATTTAGCCTCGCCTCGCGTTTATGCTGTAAGTCCCTCGTTGAGGCGACTTTTGTCTGTAAGTCACCGCACTGGAGATCTGCGTCCACTAGCGAAAGCGCCGAATTCCAGGTTTCAACAGCTTCCACGCTGGAACCATAGCAAAATTCATGCCCCAGGCTATCGGGAAGTACGCCCATCGTAACACGCCCGGCAGCGAAACGATTTCCAGGTGCCACCTCTGCGGTGAGAACAGTGTTCGGGTCACGTATCGGTATCGGTCACTCCAGTCGCTCGCGCATGCGCAGACGAAAGTTATCAAGCTGGTGATTTGGCGTGATCGCATGTGCCGGCTTGAACAGGTTCAACATTGCGCGCTGGCCTAATTTCCTGGCCAACGGGTCAGCCGCGAGTTCACGATGGATAACCGCCGGCAGGTTAGCGCCGGCGGCTCGGTGTGCAAGCCACAAGCTGAGCAATAGAATGCGGCCACAACCGGCCCGTCTCGCATCGGCTAAGCAGGTTTCCAGATCCAATTCAGTGAAGCGGTTCAACAACGCCGGCCACGTCGCGAATCCAGGAGAGTCGCTCCCAGTGATGCTTCGACTCCGTGAATGGCCAAGGTCAGCAGAAGGTCTCCTGGCGTGAGCGACTGGACATTGCGCCCGGCAAGCACTGTCGGTTGCGCACGCGCGTACATTTTTTCACAATCCAAATCGATCGCCAGGGCTCGCTGGCTGAACGCCCAGTGGGGCTCCACCACCATGTCGTCTGACAGACGGACGAACTGATACTCGCACTGGAGTCGCTCATACATCCGCCGTTGAGTCGGGTTCAGGCGGAATGTTCCGGGACCACGGCCCGCATCCTGATACCCGCGTGATTCGAGCACATCGCAAATCGCTTCCACATCCTGCCGACGGACGAGAAGGTCCAGATCGCCGGGCGCACGCAGCGAGACATCTCCGAACACCAGCTGCGCGAGCAATGGACCCTTGAAAGGGACGGCAATGATGGACCGCTCTGCCAGCGCATTCAGCACGGCGAACAACTCGTCTACGAGCGCTGAACTCTGCTCGGCAAGGTGACCGCAGTGGTGACGAAGCGCCTGCTAGCAAGTCAGCGGGAACAAGAGATGGATCCGCCCGCTCAAGAGCCCCCAGTAGCGCCGGGGTCATCCGATGCCGGAGAGCAAGCTCGACCACCCGCTGCCAGTCCAATGGCTTGCGAAGTGCCTCATCGACGTCCTCCCCCGCACGATCGGCGACACTGGCGGCCGCAAGCAATAGGGCGTTTTCAGGAACGTCGATGATCGAGGATTCAGAGGACGTGGCCACAATGCTGCTCTCGAATCATCCTTCCGAGAGCATATCCGGATGTAATCGAGCGCACACAGCGGCACGCAGTCGCTTCGAAGCCCGGGCGGTTGAGAGTAGCAAACGCCGGATCGACCGCCCTAAGGTGTGACTCGCGAAACCTTCACGACCTTCGATGGGCGGCGTCAGCTTCTGGGCCTCGGTGTTGATGGTCCGGTTCGCCGACGAGGGCGCCTGCTGAATCTTCCGCACCACGTCCATCCCCGAAACCACGCGGCCGAAGGCCGCGAAGCCCTGACCATCGGGATTTCGCTTGCCGCCGAAGTCGAGCGACGGCTGATCGTTGATGCAGATGAACCAACCCGAGGTGGCGCTGTCCGCGCCGCCGCGGGCCATCGAGACGGCGCCGTCGGTGTGCTTCAATCCCGTCACGCTGGTGCGCTCGAGCGGGATGGGCGGAAAGCCGCTCTTGGCCTGGTCCTCGCGGACGCCGGCCTGGATCACCTCGATCTTCACCGGGCTCTCCGGCTGGTTGTCCATCTTGACGGTGCGGTGGAACGTGCCGCCGTCGTAGTGGCCGGCATCCACGTAGCGGAGGAAGTTCGCCACCGTTCCGGGCGCGCGTTTGCCGTCCACCTCGATGACGATGTCACCGAGTTCGGTCTGCACGCGCACGCGGGCAGTGGCTGGGGCTGCGGTCTGCGCGTGACCGAGCGGGCTGGCCCATGCCAGCCCGCCGATCACTACGAGAGCGCGAACAAACGTTCGTCGCGTCGTCATCGGTGTGCCTCAGAACCGATACGTCGTGGCGAACTGGAACTGCCGCCCGGGCCAGACCGCACTGCCGCCGGTGTGTTGTCCGAAGTTGGCGGCGGTGATGACCCCGACGTAGCCGTCGGCGGTCACGTTCCACTGGTTGAACGCATTGAAGATGTCGGCACGGAACTCGATCCGGTCATCTCCCACGCGGAAGATGCGCGCCAGCGTGAAGTCCGTGTAGACGATCGAGTCGCCGCGCGCCGTGTTCCGTTCGCCGGGCCGCGCCGCCTGGCAGCCGCGGGTGCTGCACTGCGTCAGCTGCGTCCCCGTCGGGTCGCCGGCATAACGGATGGAGTAGGGCGTGCCGCTCATCGCGCGGCTGACGCCGCTCAGGCGCCAGTCCCTGGTGATGATGTTTTCCCCCGGCACGTTCCAGGTGGCGCTGGCGACGAAGTTGTTGGGCGTGTCGGCACCGGTCCGGCCGCGGTCCAGCTCGGGATCGTTGCTGTCCTCGGGCGCGAACCAGTGATTCAACCGGTCCTCGGCCTTCGACAGGGTGTAGGACACCGACAGCGTCAGGGGCGCGGTCCGGTAGTTCCCGGAGAAACGCACGCCCTGGTACCAGAAGCGGCCTTCGTTCGTGAGCACCTCGACGCGGCGGAAGCCGTTCGGCACCGGAAGCTCGGGGCGCGTCAGGTCGGCCTGCGCCACCGTACGGATGGTCGCGCCGTTGGCGGCGTTGAGGACGTCCTTCGAGATCGACGCCGGCGCGTTCTGGTCGAGGAAGCCCTGCTTCTGGCCGCGGTTGAGATTGGCGTCGATCGCCACGCTGGCTCGCGCGCCGACCTGCCGCTGGACGCCGAAGCTGGCCGTCCACGCGCGCTCGTTCTCGAGCGTCGGCGAGATCTCCTGAATCGAGCGAATCGGCAGCACCGTGTCAGACGGCAGCGACGGGATCGCGTTCGGGTAGGTCGGGAACAGCGGGTTGCCGGGGGTCAGGTTCAACGTCACGAGGCCGTTCCGGCCGCCCACACCACCCTTGACGATGGTGAAGATGGCCTGCTGCTGCGTGAACCAGCCGGTGCCGCCGCGCACCGCCCACTTCTGGTCGCCGGCGACGTCCCAGGCGAAGCCGAGACGCGGATCGACGTTGTCCTTGTCGGCCGGTGCCGGATAGTCGGGCACGTTCTTGATCCATTCGACGTCGTAGCGCACGCCGAGGTTGACCGTCAGGTTGCTGGCGACGCGCCAGTCGTCCTGGAGGAAGCTGGTGAGCACGTAGGCCTTCGGGAACATCAGCCGCGCCTCGGGAACCAGCGCGAACGCCTGATCGTCCTGGAACGGCGTCGGCGCCACGTTGGGCGCGCCGGCGAAGCGGTAAACACCGTTCTGCAGCGGCGCGAACAGCTGCTCGGTGACGTCGTAGGTGAGCGAGCCGCCGGTCTTGATGGTGTGCGCGCCGAACCAGAGCGACACCGTATCGGCGACGTCATAGGTCTCTTCCGGCAGCACGCCCCACGTGCCCTGGTCGTAGCAGCCGCTGGTCGAGTAGGCGGTGCGGACAATGGCGACGCCCTCGCACTTGGCCTCGCGCGAATCGGTGTAGCGCGAGTACCTGCCCACGGACTTCGTTCAGGAACCGCTCCGAGCGCACGCTCTGGAACGTGCCGTGGATGGTATCCACGTTGTTGTCCCAGTTGAACCCCGTGCCCGGCAGGTTCAACCCGCCGCTCTCGTTGTCCTTGTGCCACCGCACCATGTTGTAGCGCACGCCCAGCGACGACTTCTCGGTGAAGCGGATGTCGGCGCGGAACTGGCCCTGGTGCTCGTCGGCCGGAGTCTGGACCACCGGCGCGGTCGCCTCGGGCGAGGTGAGCGCCACTTCGCTGCGCTCGCGGCGGCGCTCGTAGCTGCCGAAGAAGAACGCCTTGTCCTTGATCATCGGGCCGCCGAGGACGCCGCCGAACTGCTGCTGGTTGTAGGGGGCCTTGGTCGGCGCCAGGGGTGGCTTGGCGTCCCAGTCGCCGGGCCGGATCATCACGAACGCCGAACCGGACACGATGTTGGTCCCGCTCTTGGTGATCATGCTGGACACGCCGGCGGCATGGCCGCCGAACTCGGCCGAGAACTGGTTGGTGATGATCTGCATCTCCTTCACCGTCTCCAGCGCGAAGCCGCCCGACCCGAGCTGCGGCGCGCGCTGCAGCGTCAGCCACTTCGAGTGGTTGTTGGTGCCATCCACGTAGGTGCCGAAGTTCCACACCTCGCCACCGCCGACGTTGACGGCGTTGGTGCCGGGCCGGCTGGCGACGACGTTCGAGTCGAGCGTGAGGAGCCGCATGTAGTTGCGTTCCTTCACGGGCAGCGTCTCGAACTGCGTCCGATCGATCGTCGTCGACACCTCGGCCGAGGTCGTCTGCACGATCGGCGAATCACCGGCGACGGTGATCGTCTCCTGCAGCGACGACAGCTTCATCTGGATGTTGATCACCGCCCGCTGGCCGGCGTTGAAGACGAGATTGTTCCTGATCTGGCTGGCGAAGCCGGTCAGCTCGGTTTCGATCTCGTAGCGGCCTTCGGGTGGCAGGCCGGAAAACACGTAACGTCCGGACGTGTCGGTGGTCGCCGTGCGCGTCAGGCCGGTGGCGACGTTGCGCATCGTGACGGTGACGCCGGGCAGCACGGCCTGCTGCTCGTCGGTGACGACGCCTTCAACGTTGAACGTCGGTGTCTGCGCCGACACCGAGGAGACCGAAAGGGGGAACAGCAAAGCAATCGCAAACAACAACACGTGGAGCTGAGGGCGCATGCACACCTCCGTGAACGCCGGGAAAGACAAAGGGGGGCGGATTGGCGGTGGATCGTAGCACGGAGACGGTGGGCGCGGACGCGCTCCGTCACGGCGGGGTGTGGGCCGGATGTCACATCCGCGCGGACGACTGGCGGGATGAGTTCAGGTCATGGCTGGGACGTCAGCGGCGCTCGCGGGCCTGCTGCGCGCCGGCGAGCTGCTCGAGCAGCGGCTCGGTGTCTTCGATCGACAGACACGCGTCCGTGATGCTCTGACCGTAGCGGCCGCGCTCCCCCGCGACGAGGTCCTGCCGTCCGTCGACGAGGTGGCTTTCGATCATCACGCCAAACACCTGCCGCGACCCCGCGGCCACCTGCTCGCAGACCGACGCGACCACCTCAGGCTGGCGGCGGTGATCCTTCAGGCTGTTGCCGTGGGAGCAGTCCACCATCAGCGTCGGGCGGCGGCCCTTGTCGGCCAGGCGGGCGCACGCCTCGCGCCACGTGCGCGGCGTCGTAGTTCGGCCCGCTGCGTGACCCGCCCCGCAGGATCACGTGACAGGTGTCGTTGCCGGTGGTGTGGAAGATCGCCGACACGCCCTGCTTGGTGACGCTGGGGAACCAGTGCTCGGACGCGGCCACGCTCACCGCGTCGATCGCCGGCTGGACGTTGCCGTCGGTGCTGTTCTTGAAGCCGACCGGCATCGACAGACCCGAGGCGAGCTCGCGATGGACCTGGCTCTCGGTGGTGCGCGCGCCAATCGCCGCCCACGAGGTCAGGTGTCGATGTACTGCGGGATCTGCGTGTCGAGGAACTCGGAGGCGGTCGGCAGCCCCATGTTGTTGACGTCGAGCAGCAGCCGGCGGGCCAGGCGCAGGCCCTTGTTCACGTGGAAGCTGCCGTCGAGATCGGGGTCGTTGATGAGGCCCTTCCACCCGATGGTGGTGCGCGGCTTCTCGAAGTAGCAGCGCAGGATCGGGATCAGCGCGTCGCGGTAGCGGTCGGCCAGCAGCTTCAGCCGCCCGGCGTACTCGAGCGCCGCCGCCGGGTCGTGAATGGAGCACGGCCCCACGACGACCACCAGCCGGGGGTCGCGGCCGTTGAGCACGTTGACGATGGCCTGCCGCGTGTCGGCGACCAGGCTGGACGCCGTCTCGCTGATCGGGATCTCTTCGATCAGGATGGCGGGCGGGATCAGCGGGCGCATCCCGGTGATGCGAAGGTCTGCGATTCGTCGGGACATCTGCGCCGCCAGCCTATCGCATTCGAGCCTCGACCGCCGCCGTCATTGCGGCTCTCTGCGTCCCCTGATTTCGACAGGCTCGGCCAGTTCCGAGAGGTCGGTCCCCTCCTCGAAAGGGCTCCGACGGGCTGTTGCCGGTCCGCTCCCGACCTCCAAGGAGGACCTTGCGTTGGGCAGGCTGCGCCGCACAGGATAACAACAGGAGGCGCGATGCCGGACTGCGCCTAAGCGCAGTGATGGCTGGAGCGGTCCAGCTAACTGGGACTGAACCAAAATGGCTTAACCGAAAAATGTCTCCGTTTTTGGCGACTTTAGTTAGCTGGTGGGGACGGTCTCGGTGACGGCAAGCTCATAGGTCGAGTCGGCGCCGGGCGGGACGTGCGCGCTATAGCTTTTGTTTTCAATAGACTTAGAATCATTTACGGATGGGTTAGACGAAATCGGTGTCGCACCTTGCAACGAGAACTACGCGGTGTCCGTGGCCACAAAGATGATGAATCCGACGCGACCGTCGACGCAGCGCTGTTCCGAACCGGCGACCAACGGGAATCGGGACAGCGCCGCCGCCGAGCAGAGCGGCCCGAACTCCGACGATTTGAGCCGACAGGCGCCGGTTGGCTGGCGGCATCGGCCGCTGTACGGCGCGTTCTTCGGGCTGGAAGAGGCGCCGTTCGACCTGACCCCCAATCCGCGGTTCCTGTTTCTGTCGCCGCGCCAGCGCGAAGCGCTCAGCAACCTGCGCTACGCGCTGGCGACCTCCAAGGGGTTCACCTTGATCCTCGGTGAGGCCGGCACCGGCAAGACCACGCTGGTGCGGACGGCTCTGGCGGAGCATGGCGACACGCCAGCCGAGTATGTGCTGGTCAGCAACCCGACGCTCGGCCGCGCAGAGTTCTACGAGTTCCTGGCCCGCGAGTTCGGCCTCAGCGCCGAAGCGCGCGTCTCGAAGACCCGCTTCCTGGCCGAACTGCAGCGGGACGTCGAGGCCCGGTTCGCGGCAGGCGGGCTGACCGGGACTGATCATCGACGAAGCGCAGAGCATGCCGCACGAGCTGCTGGAGGAGATTCGGCTGCTGGGCAACATCGAGACCGCGACCACCAAGCTGCTGAACATCGTGCTCTGCGGCCAGCCCGAGCTGGCGGACCGCCTGAACGACGCCTCGCTGCGGCAGCTGAAGCAGCGGGTGGCGCTGCGCTGCGAGCTCCAGCCGCTGACGCTGGACGAAACCGCCGCGTACATCTCGGGCCGGCTGCGCATCGCCGGCGGGTGCCCGGGAGAAATTTTCACTCGCGAGACCGTCATCGCGATTCACAAGGCGTCGGCCGGCATTCCGCGCACGATCAACGTGCTGTGCGACAACGCGCTGATCGGCGGGCTTCGCGGCCCAGGTGAAGCCGGTGCCGGTCGAGATCGTCGAGGACGTCTGCCGCGACTTCGACCTGCTGGCGGAAGTGGTGCCGGAGACGCACGCTTCGAGCGGAATGCCGGCGCACGGCGTCATCGAACGAAAGCCGTCGATTGCCGGAACCCGTCGCCGCCCGTGGATGAGCGCCAGATGTTCGGTGCCATGGCCAAACCCAAGCGTCGTTTCACCTTCTTCTCATGATGCTTATGCCCAACCAGGTCACGTCCACCCGTTCGTGCGTCGCGCTCCTACTTGTGATCTCGGCGATCGTGGGCTCGGCGGCCCAGACGCCGTCACCGGGCGCGGCCCCAGCCCGCGCCGCCGACTGGCGTGCCGCTCGCCCAGGACTATGTCATTGGCCCGCAGGACGTGCTCGGCGTCGTGTTCTGGCGCGAGCCGGAGATGAGCGGTGATGTCACGGTGCGGCCCGACGGCCGGATCTCGCTGCCGGTGATCGGCGAACTGCAGGCAGCCGGCCTCCACCCGGACGCGCTCCAGAAGCAGATTGTCACGGCTGCGGGCAAGTACCCTGGCAGACCCGAACGTCGCGGTAGTCGTCAGAACCATCAACAGCCGTCGGGTGTTCATCACCGGCAAGGTCACCACGCCGGGGTCGCACCCGCTGGCCGGCCCGCTCACGGTGATGCAGGCGCTTGCACTCGCGGGTGGCCTCACCGAGTACGCCGACTCGAAGAACATCACGGTGCTCCGGACCCGTAACGGTCAGTCGCAGATTCTCAAGTTCAACTACAAGGATGTCGCGAAGGGGAAGAACACTCGAGCAGAACATCCAGCTGCTGCCCGGCGACACCGTCGTCGTTCCGTGACCCAAGAGACAAGATGCGATTCTCCGCCTTCTGCCTTGCGGCGCTGCTCCTGCTGGGGATCGTTCGTCCGTCAGCGGCGCAAGCCATTGCTGCGCCGGTCAGGCCGGGTGGTGGGCTGTTCGGGCAGAATCGGTCTGGCGACCAGAGCGGCAACGGCCTGTCGGCCACGTTCACGCTGGGAGGTGGTTACGATCAGACCGTCGATCCCGTCAACAGTGAGGGCGTGCCGCAGCCGGTCGGGACCTACGGCGGCGCCCTCGGAACCGCCGACGCCTCGATGCGCTTCCGCAAAGGCACGATCAAGCGCTTTGTCGAGGCCAATGGTCTCGGGTATGTGCAGTCGGCCAGCGTCAGCCCGTCCGCGCTGGTCGGCGGCGACGCCAACCTGCGCACGACGAGTGACTTCGGCGGGCGCAATGGCATGACCGGAGCGCTGGCGGTGTCGTTCCAGCCTTCGTTGCTGTTCAACGCGTTCGGCCCCATCGGTAATCAACTCGAGGGTGGCACGGTGCCAGGCGGGAGCGCGCCTCAGGGCATCACCGAGCAGCGATGGAGAGCCCTGAATGGATCGGCCGCCGACGTCTTAAATCAGCCACCGTAGTAAACGGTCCCGGCTCGAGACCAGGATCACCTCGGGAATCGGTCCCTCGCGGCAGCAGATCTCTGCGCAGAGATCGAAACCGGTCATGTCGGGGAGCTGACGTCCAAAAGAGCGATTCGGGATCGAGCTCCCCGATCGCGTCGATCGCGGACGCTCCGTTGGCGGCCTCGCCCACGACGTGGAATCCCGCGGACTCGAGCATTGCCCGCGCGGACGCCCTGAAGCTGGGATGGTCGTCGACGATCAGCACGGTGCGGCCCATGAGACAGATATCGTGGCAGACGGAAGGTCGTGTCGCGGTGCGGCTAGCCGTACTGCGAGAAGAGGATGATCCGTCGCCCGCGCCGGCCTGGCGACCTTTTTTCGTCTGCTCATGCGCCGCAGAACGCACCCCCACCCTTGCCGTAGCAGTGGAGTTTCGGCTCCCCACTCGCGAGCGTGCGGGTCGCCGGGTTGGGCTCCTTTTCAGGACGCCGACGCTTGAACGAAACGAGGCGGCCGAAGCCGCCTCGTTTCATTGCGTTCGCCTGCCTGTTCGCGACGTACGAGTCCGGGAGCCCTGCTGCCTATGCCGCGAAGCGGCCGAGCACGATCGATGCGTTGTGCCCGCCGAAGCCGAACGAGTTCGAGACGGCGACGCCGACGTCGGCTTGACGTGCCTCGTTCGGAACGTAGTCGAGGTCGCACTCGGGATCGGGCGTCTCGTAGTTGATGGTCGGCGGCAGCACGCCTTCGTGGATCGCGAGCGTGCAGAAAATCGCCTCGACCGCGCCCGCGGCACCGAGGGAGTGCCCGGTCGCACCCTTGGTCGATGAGATCGGAACGTTCCGGGCAATGTGCTCTCCGAGGGCGCGTTTGATTACCCGCGTCTCGCTCGTGTCGCCGAGCGGAGTCGAGGTGCCGTGCGCGTTGATGTAGTCGATCTGGTCGGGTGAGACGCCGGCGTCCGCGAACGCCATGAGCATGGCACGAGCCGGGCTCTGGCCTGTCGGGTCGGGCTCGGTGAGGTGCTGCGCGTCGGAGGAGACGCCGTAACCGAGCAGCTCGGCGTAGATCCTGGCGCCGCGCTGCGTTGCGTGTCCGAGCTCCTCGAGCACGAGCACGGCACCTGCCTCGCCCATGACGAAACCGTCGCGATCGGCGTCGAACGGCCGGCTCGCGTGCTCCGGGTCGTCGTTGCGACGTGAGAGGGCGCGCAGCGCGGAGAAGCCGGCGATACCGACCCTTGTAATCGGCGCCTCGCTACCACCTGCGAGCATGACCTCCGCACGCCCGAGGCGGATTGCGTCCAGCCCGTCGCCGATCGCCATCGTCGAGGCGGCGCAGGCGGTGCACTGGGAGGAAAGCGGGCCCTTCGTGCCGAGTTCGATCGAGACCCGGCTTGCGCCCATGTTCGGAATGATCGCGGTGATCGAGAACGGGCTGCCCCGGGTGGGGCCTCGCTCGATCAAGGTCTCGCACGCTTCCTCGAACGACTTGAGACCGCCCATCGCAGTCGCGAAGGCGACGCCCACCCGATCGCACTCCGGCTCTATCTTCAGCCCGGCGTCGGCCTGCGCCTGCCGCGCCGCCGCCACGATCATCTGCGCGAACCGGTCCATGCGCCTCGCCTGCTTGCGCTCGATCCACTGCGTCGGCTCGAAGCCCTTCGCCTCGCATGCGAACGTGACCGGAAATCCGGTGGTGTCGAACGCCGTGATCGGGCTCGGCCGTCGCTTTGCCTGCGACGAGATTCTCCCAGCTCGACCGCACGTCGTTACCAAGCGGCGTCACCGCGCCCAGCCCTGTGATCACGACTCTCCGATGCCCGTTGGCGGCCATCAGCCCTCGATGTCCCTCAGTCGGCCGTCAGATACCGAACGGAGAGTCATCTCGTCGGAGAATCCGCACTCGAGGCACGCATAGCGCGTCCCTCCGTCCTCGTCGACGATGATTCCCATCGTGACGCCACAGCCCGGGCAGATCGGCGGACGCCCGTCATCGGCCTCGGGCTTGCGCTCCTCGTCCACGCGGCCAGCCTAGCTCGGCGCGGGTGAATCTCGACCACTTTCGCGGCTATTCTGTCGGCGCACTCGGACGAATACCGACGGCGGCCGTTACGCGCCTTACTGTCCGTTCGCAGGATCAGAGAGGTGTGTGATGGCCGCAGGCGCAGAGAAGGTCACGTTCGGAAACGGCGGAGCGTTCATGCAGGAGACGCGTCGCGAGGTGGAGCAGTATCTCGCACGCGGCCAAACGCGGCTGAGAGGCTCGCTGCTGCTCTTCGCGAAGGCTCCCGTCGCGATCGGCTTCACCGTCGCGTCGTGGGCGGTGCTCGTCTTCGTCCGGCCCGGTGTGGTCGCGTCGGGTTCCTCTGCCTCGGCGGGACTGGTGCTGGGCGCCCTGCTGATAGCCTTCTGCGTGCAGCACGACGCGAACCACGGCTCCTACTTCCGGCGTCGGCGCCTCAACCATCTCCTCGGCTGGACGGCGGACGCTCTGCTCGGCTTCTCGAGCTACGCCTGGCGGGTGAAGCACAACGTCGCCCACCACACCTACACGAACATCGACGGCTTCGACGACGACGCCAGCCAGGTGCCGCTGGCCCGGTTCGTGCCCGTCGCAGGAATCACAGACCGTGGTACCGGTTCCAGCACCTACTACATCTGGCCCATGTACACGCTGATGGGATTGCGCTGGCAGACCATCGGCGACATCGCTGCGTTCGTGCGCGGCAGGATCGGCGAAAGCACGCTGCGGGTGCCCCGCGGCTGGAACCTGACGGGCATGATCGTGGGCAAGGCGATCTTCATCACGTGGGCGATCGCGATCCCGATGCTCGTGTACCCCTGGTGGGCGGTGCTCGTCGCGTACCTCGGCTTCGCGATGATCACCAGCCTGATCATGGCGACGACGTTTCAACTCGCACACTGCGTCGAGGAGGCCTCGTTCACGTCGGCCGAGCAGGCGCGCGCCAGCCGGCCGATGTGGGCCGTGCACGAGGTCGAGATCGACCGTCAACTTCTGCCCCCGCAACCCGGTCCTGACCTGGGTGCTCGGCGGGCTCAACTTCCAGATCGAGCATCACCTGTTCCCGCTCGTGCCGCATACGCACTACCCGAAGATCGCCGAGATCGTGCGGCGCAACTGCGCGAAGCACGGAATCCGCTACTCGTCGCAGCCGTCGCTCTGGGCCGCGCTGCGCTCGCACTTTCTCCATCTCCGCACGATGGGCCGGCTGGGCGTGCCGGTCGAGATCGAGATGGGTTAGCGGCGGTACTGGTGCGACACGGATGAGCAGGCGCGCAGCCAGCTCGTGCGCGCCGGGGAGCAGACGATACTCCGCGCCGTGAAAGTCCTTTCCAACCGACGCTATCCCGGGTCGGCGTTCGACGAGCTCGAGGACGTCGAGGTGCAGCCACTCGCGTCCCTCGAGCGCCCGCGATCCGATGTAGAGGGCCTCGTTGTGGCCAACGATCCCGTGCCCCTCGATCTCCTTCCGAACCTGCGCGTCGTGGCCAACTTCGGGGTCGGCTACGACCGCATCGACGTCGCCGCCTGTGCCGATCGCGGTGTCGTTGTCACGAACACGCCGGGTGTACTCGACAACGCCACAGCCGATCTGGCCTTCGCGCTCATCCTCGCGACAAGGCGGCAGGTGCTCGAGGGCGACCGGTTCATCCGTTCGGGCTGCTGGGCGGGATCGTGGCCAGAGAGTCAACTCGCCGAGGAGGTGACCGGCTCGACGCTCGGCATACTCGGCCTCGGGCGCATCGGGAGCGCCGTCGCCAGGCGCGCCCGTGGGTTCGAGCTCCACGTTCTCTACTCACAACGTCAGCGGGTCGAAACTGACCTCGCCGAGTTCCGAGAGCTCGATGGGCTCCTCGAGGAGGCGGACGTGGTCACCATCCACGTGCCCCTCACTCCCGAGACGGAGGGACTGATCGACGCGCGGCGTCTCGCTCTTCTCCGTGACGGCGCCTGCCTCGTGAACACGGCGCGGGGAGAGATCGTCGAGGAGGCTGCACTCGTCACCGAGCTCGTCTCGGGACGGATCCGCGCTGGGCTCGACGTCTTCGCCAACGAGCCCCATGTGCCGCCCGAGCTCTTCGGACTCCCGAACGTCGTCCTCACTCCGCACCTCGGCAGCGCGACACGGCAGGCGCGTGAGGCGATGACACGTCTCGTGGTAGACAACCTGCTCGCCCTCGACCGCGGAGAGCCACCGCTCACTCCTGTTCGGATCTAGCAGATCGGAGTGCGCCGGGCGAGATGCGTCGATACCGCGGACACCGCGCGCAAATCCCGATGGACACTTGCCTGCAGCACCATCCTCCGGACGGAACCAACGCGCTCAGGCTCCGACGCCGCGGTTCGTGCATTTGGGGCACGCCAGGGCATGACCTCAGCCCTACGATGCTCGTCGTGAAGAGCAGCAAGGCCATGGACGACGAGTTCACGCTCTACGGGCTCGAGCCGGATCCTGTTCCGCCGGGCTGGGTGCCGTGCGTCGGGGCAGTGATGCCCATGACGAAGGAGGTTCTCGGCGAAGCAGCTTCCCGCAGTCCAATGTTCGAGTCCTCGTGGGAGTCGCTGGCGGATTGCTCTGCGACCGGGCACTGGGCCTGCCTGTCCGATCCTCTCGATGGGGCGTGGGTCGAGAGTGTTCGTGACCCGATCTCGCCTGACTGATGGCCGAGTACTGCAAGGAGAACGGCCAGAGGTATTGGACACACGTGCTCTATGTCGTGGAGTTGGATCGAGCTGCGTGCGCCGACCGGAAGTCGAAGTGTCCCAGGGAGCCATGCGACCGGGTTCCCGTGTACGTCGGAGAGACGACCAAGACGGCGAAGGAAAGGTTCGACGAGCACAAGCGCGGAGTCAACGCGGGCAAGGGGTGGGTTCAGCACTACGGCCTGCATCTCCGGAAGCGTCTCGTCTATCCGAAGGTGGAGTTCCCGAACCGACCGGAGGCCGAGAAGGCTGAGCGAGCCCTTGGGAAGCGCCTAGACGCAAAGGGATTCTGCGTGTACGGGCCGCACTCGGATGGCTGAGCTGCGACTCGAAGTCCTCGACGGACACCTTGTCGCCGATGCGGGTGGGCGCTTCCTGCTCGACACAGGCTCTCCGGTGAGCTTCTCGAGAACGAAGAGCCCACTGGGCCGGTCGGGAACACGAGCTCGCGACGGGCGCGCTCGGCCTCGATGCCGATGAGCTCTCGCGCCTCGTCGGCAGCCTCTCGACGGCCTCCTCGGAGGCGACCTCCTCGGCCTGAGACCGTTCACGATCGATCTCGAGCGAAGCGTCTGCAGCTTCGACGAGGCCGGCGACCGATCGAGACACGACGGAGCTTCCCATCAGGCTCATGCTGGGAGTCCCGCTCGCGACTATCGAGCTCGATGGCGCGCCGACCGAGACGTGCATCGACACGGGCGCGAAGCTCTCGTACCTCGAGGAAGCGCGGCTTCGAGGACGAGAGGCGGTGGACAAGACCCAGGACTTCTACCCTGGGTTCGGCACCTTCGAGACCGCCGTCTACGAAATTCCCCTACGCATCGCAGACTCCGTGTACGCGATGCGTGCGGGCGCACTTCCGGACGCACTGTCGAGGATGCTCGAAGTGCTCGGCATCGCTGCCATCCTCGGAACAGAGCTCTTCGAGCACTTCCCGGTCGTGACGTTCGACTACTCGGCCTTGCGAGTCACTCTGAGCTGAGCGAATCGAAGCCGCCCTGACGACTGGGTTGACCGTGCCAGCATTGGACACGGATCCGGCGGTCTCGCAATAGAGTCGGGGCATCTCCAGGAAACCAAGAGCTAGGTGGGTCGCGAACAAGGTGAAGGGGTGGCCCGTCAAGAAGGGAAAGCTGGTCGCAGAGGATGGCACGCGTCTCGCCATAGGCTTGACGCTGCGCGAGGCGAAGGAACGGTTCCCCGAATTCGTGATTCGTGATGCGGGCAAGAGGACTGACCCGCTCGACTACCGACTGCCCGGCAGCTACGGCTCACGGCAGTGAAGCGCCGATGACGGAACTAGTAGACCTGCCGCTCGTTACGAGCCTCGACGACGCACGGCGCGTCCACCGAACCGACGGGCTCTACCTTGTGTCGCGCGCAGGCACGGCGCATGCCGAGCCGATGACATGTCCTCACATGGAGCACGGCGGACTTCAACGAGACAAACCGCTTCTGGCGGATCGCGACGGACATCGAAGGTCGGGCTCTACGCATGGCGTGGTGTAGCTCCTGTTCATGAGTTCTGGCCGCGACTGACCTGCCGTGAAGCAGCGCTCTGAACTGCGTGCCACTGACCCTGAGGCTTTGCAAACCTCTACCCAGAAGTGCTGCCTACGTGGCAGACCCAGGGCGCCCGGGTCGGCTTGAGGCGCACAGAAAGTCGCTCATTTCGTCGCACGGCGCCGTAGGCGCGCAATCTTGTGGGACGATTGTCTCGCAGCGCGGAGACCGAGCGCTGCTGTCGGAAGGAGCGTGCCACGCCGTCAGATCGCCCCGAGCTCTCGAGCATGGCAGACGACTACGCGCGGTACGCGCTCTCGCAGCGCGCCGCGTTCGAGGCGACCCACCCGGCCGTGCTGGCCGCGGCGCGGCTGTTTGCGGACGAGCCGGTGCTCCGCGTGGTCGATCTCGGCGCCGCCGACGGGGTGAACTCCCACGGCCTGATCCGCGATCTCGCGCGGGAGCGCGCCGGCCGGCCGCTGATCTACGCGCTCGTCGATCTGCCGACGAACGCGTGGGGCGTCGCCGCCGACCACCTGCGGCACGCGTTCGGTGGAGCGGCGGACGAGCCCGGGGTCGTCGTGATCCCTGCGCCGGGCGACGCCGGCCCGGGGGTCGCCGATGCCGGCACGGGGGCCCACTACGCCTCGCCGGAGGCCCACGGCGAGGCGTGCCGCCGAGCAGTCGAGCACAGCCCGCCCCCCGCCTTGGTGATCAGCATGGCGGGCATCCCCCTCCAGCAGGCGCCTTGCCTGCCGTCGGGCAGCGTGCACGTCGCGGTCACCGGGACCGCGATGCACTGGATCGCCGACGCGGCGGGCCTGGCCTCGACCGGGTCCGTTTTTCCGGGCTACCCGGACCACATGGACGAGGGCGAGCGGCGGGCCTGGCGCGTGGCCGCGGCGCGGCAGTGGGAGCGGCTGCTCGAGATGCGCGCGTGGAGCTCGCGCCGGGTGGCCGGTTCATCGCCGCGCTCCCGGCGTCCCCCGCTCCGGGCCGCGAGAGGACGGGGCTGTACGTGGAGATCATCGGGGACATGAACCGGGTGCTCGCCGACTGGTGCCGCGCGGGGCGCATCGGCGCCGGGACCGTCGCCGCGGTCGTCGTTCCGGTGTGGATGCGCACGCTCGACGAGATCCGGGCCCCTTTCGAGGCGAGCGGCGGGCGCATGGCCGGCCTCGAGCTCGAGAGCGCCGAGCTCTTCCGTCTCGACAATCCCTACTGGCACGACGATCCCGCCGTGTTCGCGCGGGGCTACGTCCGGAGCGTGACCGCATGGGGCGGGCCGCTCCTTCTCCGCGCCTTCGCGCGCGAGGGCGAGGACCGCGCCCCCGGTCTCCTTGCCGCTTTCCTCGGAGAGCTCGAGGAGCGCGTCGCGGATGCTCCCGACCGCTACCGCTGGGACTACATCGAGGCGCTCCTCATCTGCCGCAAGGCGGACGGCTGACTAGGCTGGATGGGTAGCGATGAGCTCGACGAGCTACGACGAGATCTGCGCAGGTCATCGCTGGGAGGTGCCGGCGCGGTACAACATCGCCGCCGACGTCTGCGACAAGCACGCGCGCAACAAGCCGGCGATGATCTGGGAGAGCTTCGACGGCTCGACCCGTGAGCTCGAGTGGGGCGAGCTGCAGGACCTGGCGAACCAGGCGGCGCACACGCTCGCCGCATGCGGTGTCACGCAGGGCGACCGGGTCGCGGTCGTCCTGCCGCCGACGCCAGAGGCCGCTGCAACCTTCTTCGGAGTCTGGAAGCTCGGCGCGATTCTGCTCTCGATGTCCGTGCTGTACGGCGACGATGGGATCGAACATCGGCTCTCGGACTCGGGAGCGAAGCTGCTCGTCACCGACCCCGGCAACGCGCCGCGCTTCGAGCCGACCGTGGGCGCCGGACACGCTCGTGCTCGAGCCCGACACGCTGGCAGCGGCCCCGACGGATTTCGTTTGCGCCGACACCGCGGCCGACGACCCTGCGCAGCTCTACTACACATCCGGGACGACGGGGCTCGCGAAAGGGATCGTCCACGCGCACCGCTACATCCTCGGCCACGAGGAGTTCCGCTACTGCCACGAGGTACGAGGACGGCGAGCGCTTCCACGGGATGGGCGAGTGGGCCTGGGCCGCGGGGATCGCGCCGCTGCTCGGCCCCTGGCGGCTCGGCGCGCTGCAGTGCGTCTACCGGCGCGAGGGCGGCTTCGACCCGCACAAGCAGCTCGACTTCCTGAGCCGGCACTCGGTGACGAACGTGTTCACCACGCCGACGGCGATGCGCTCGATGATGGCGGTCGAGGATGCGGGGACCCGCTATCCGCAGGTGTTCCGCCGCGTGTGCTCGGCGGGAGAGCCGCTGAATCCGGAGGCGATCCGCTGGTTTCGCGAGCAGTACGGCGTGACCGTGCTCGACTACTACGGCCTGACGGAGTCGTATCCACTCGTCGCGAACTACCCGTTTCTCGAGGTGCGTGAGGGCTCGATGGGCAAGCCGATGCCGGGCTGGGACGTGCAGCTCCTCGACGAGGACGAGCAGCCCGTAGGACAGGGGGAGCGAGGCGAGATCTGTCTGCGCGCCCGCTCGAACCCGCACTATCCGCTCGGTTACTGGCGCAACGACGAAGCGAGCGCGGAGACCTTCGGCGGTGAGTGGTTCCACACGAAGGACGCGGCCGTCCGGGACGAGGACGGCTACGTCTGGTACGTCGGACGCGCCGACGACGTGATCATCGCAGCGGGTTACCGGATCGGCCCGTTCGAGGTCGAATCGGCGTGCCTCGAGCATCCCGCGGTTCGCGAGGCAGCAGTCGTCGCGTCGCCCGACGAGCTCCGGGGCAACGTCGTGAAGGCATTCATCGTCCTCGCAGACGGATACGAGCCGTCGGACGCGCTAGCCGACGAGATCAAGGGCCACGTCCGCGAACGCCTCTCCGCGTACGCGTACCCGCGCCGTGTCGAATTCGTACCCGAGCTGCCGAAGACGCTCACGGGAAAGATTCGCCGGATCGAGCTCCGCCAACTCGAGCTCGAGCGGGACGCGAACTCATGACCGCCCGAGTCGACGGCTAGGCTCGTTCCGGTTGCAGGAGGTCGAGGTGCGGTGGTCGCCGCGGGCGCGGCGATGGCGACTGGAGGTGCCGTGGGGTGAGGCGCCGCGGCTGATCGTGCCACGAGGGATGAGTCGCGCCGACGTGGAGCGCTTGCTTGAGGAGAAACGAAGGTGGATCGCGGAGCAGCGAATCGCGCCAGGTGCCGCGACTCGGGCTCGACCCGTCCGCGGTCAGCGAGTCGGAGGCCCCGCAGCGCGAGAATCGTCTCGCGCCTGGCCGAGAACCAGGCCGAGGTCATCGGCGTCCGGTTCAGCGGCATCCGGATTGGTGGGCACCGGCGCTTTGGGCCTCCTCGCTCTCCTCTCGGCACGCTCTCCTTCAACTGGCGATCGTACTCAGGAGGGCGCCGCCTCGAGGATCACGAACGCAGCGACGTATCCGAGCGGCTGGCACCTTCGGTGTCACGCTCCGTAGCCGATCGTCGTCACGGTCTGAAGCGCCCACCACATGCCTACCCAGAGTTCGGGTGCTAGCGTCGAAGGCGACATAGGCGCCGCCGACTGGCGGGCAGCAGCGTTGCGCTGACGATGACGCTCGCTGCAATTCGAACAGACGCCCTGGCATCGCGCCCGAACGCGCATCCGACGTCGACCAATTGGCGCCAGCGATGGTCGACGCATTGCGTCAGCGCCGAGCGCGCGAATCCGTCGACAGACCACTACGATCGACTCATGGCTGACGAGAAGCGAGCGGGGTTCATCGCTCGGTGGCCCGCGCCGAAAAGCGCGGAAACGAAGGGGAAAGCTTGTCGGGACTCTACCTGCGCGGCTGGATCGCGAGCCTCTTCAGCATGCGATCCGCAGGATGTGAAACGACAGGAGAACTGGCTGTGTTGGTCCGGAGGGCCCCACCCCGCGCTAGTGGGAGCTGGGGGTGACGGCGTGGGCGGACGGTACCGTTTGCGCCGTGTCGCGAAACGACGAGCTCGAGCGTTACCGAGCGGCCCTCCGGCGACAGCTCAACACGGAGTTCGTCGAGCGATGGGGAGCATGCGAGCGGGGCCACGTTCTGACGGATCTGAACCGCGACAGGCAGGGACGCTGCTGGTGCTGCACTCGCGCACACGAGCGAGCGTTCGAGAGTCCTGAACCCGGGGCGTGGGCAGCAAGCCTGGGTCAGTCGCAGCCCTACGCGTTGTCTCCTCCTCGCCCGCGCATGCGTACTAGAGAAGTGCGACGCACCATGAGCCGAGGCGGGAAACCCGATCCGGACTGGTAGCTAGTCGACGCGGCGTCTCAGCATTCGACCGGATATCCCTGCGAGGCCGCGTACTCCGCGGCGACGCGCTTCGGCACGCACATCGCCCAGGCACCCTCGACGAGGTCACACATCTCGTCGGCGTCGATGGCGGCCAGGCGCACGTCCACCCAGTTGAAGCGCATGTCCGACTGGCTCGGCAGCGAGAACTTGTGCGGCTCGGACTGGACGAGCGCGTCGCGCAACTCCTTCGGGAAACCGAAGCCCATCGTCTCCCCGTCGTGGGAAAAGGCCAGATAGACGATCTGGCCGACCCTGAACTTCACGCGCCCGCGCACGACCGCCTCATAGCTGCGCGGAAGACTCAGCGCGAGCTCGCGCACATCGTC
Organism: uncultured Acidobacteriota bacterium; assembly: GCA_963723005.1. Classification (GTDB taxonomy): domain Bacteria; phylum Acidobacteriota; class Vicinamibacteria; order Vicinamibacterales; family UBA2999; genus VFZN01. The sequence goes on from CAVRPA010000006.1 coordinate 160,420, forward strand.
GAGCGTCACGGGCACGGTCGCCCTCCTAGAGCTCGATTCCCGAGACAGGATGCGGGACGTACACGGCCTCGAGCCGCTCGATCTCGTCCTCGCTCAGCGAGAGCGCCTCGGCCGCGAGCGCGTCCTCGACGTGCTCGACCTTCGTCGCTCCCACGATCGGCGCTGTGACGCCGGGCTTGTGCAGAAGCCAGGCGAGCGCGACCTGTGCGGCCGGGACGCCACGCTCGGCCGCGATTTCTCCGACGCGGTCGATGACCGGGACGTCGAGGTCCGGCCGGTAGAGCGAGTCGAGGAACGGATCGGTCCTGGAGCGAGTCGTCAGCTGCTCGCCGGAGGAGGTTCGGCTCCCCGCCAACAGCCCTCGAGCGAGCGGACTCCACGGGAGGACGCCGACGCCCATGTCGAGGCACTGCGGGATCATCTCCCGTTCCTCCTCGCGGTAGATCAGGTTGTAGTGGTTCTGCATCGAGACGAATCGGGTCGGGGCAACACGCTGTGCCTTCGCGAACTGCCAGGCGTACATGCTGCTGGCGCCGATGTAGCGGGCCTTCCCGGCCCGGACGACGTCGTGGAGTGCCTCCATCGTCTCCTCGATCGGCGTCTCGTCGTCCCAGCGGTGGATCTGGTAGAGGTCGACGTAGTCGAGCTCGAGGCGCTGCAGCGAGGCGTCGATCGAGGCGAGCACGTGCTTCCGGGAGAGGCCGCGGCCGTTCTCCCCGGGCATCGTTTTGCCACGCACCTTGGTCGCGACGACGTACTCCTCCCGCATCCCGAAGAGCTTGCGCAAGAGGCGGCCGGTGACGACCTCGCTCTGGCCTCCGTTGTAGACGTCGGCGGTGTCGAAGAAGATGACTCCGCCTTCGACCGCCCGCCGCACGATCGGCTCGGCGGTCGCTTCGTCGAGAGCCCACTCGCGGCTCTCATGCCTGCCGAAGCTCATCATCCCCAGGCACACACGCGAGACGCGCAGGCCGGTGCCGCCGAGGTTGACGTACTGCATCCCGGCTTCCACGGATCGTCACGTTAGTCATCGGGCGGCTCCTGAGAGCGCCTGATCTCGCTGACCCGGCGCCGTTCAGCTGTTGGTGGGCGGGCGCGCATCGGCGCGCGCGTGGAGGTCGGCGTGGAGTCACGGGAGCGGGGATCACGGCACGCTCCATGGCTCAACCAGGCCGCTCGTCCTGACTCAATGACGGCCGTCGTCGGGCAACCCGCCACGGGCTGGTAGCGTTCGAATCCCACGCGCAGAGCGGATTTTCTAGTGTCGCGGGGATGCTCTCGCGCGAAGAGATCGAGAAGTGTTCGTTGCCTTTGGCGATCTTGAATGGGCTGCGGCACGTGCCACTGGCGCTGGCGTGGCGGTCGCAGCGCCGGCGCGACCGTCGCGATGGGCGAGGGTGCGGGAGTGCCTTGAGGTCGGCAGGCGGACAGTGTAAAGCGAGCTTGACATGACCGGAGTGACAAGCTAGCTTTACATCGATGGTCAGAAACGACGTTAGGGAGCGACGACTCGAGCGAGGTCTCTCACAGGCCGAGCTTGCAGAGGGCCCTGAGCGTGTCCCGGCAGACGATCAACTCGATCGAGACGGGAAAGTACGTGCCGTCCTTGCCGCTCGCGCTCGCGCTCGGTCGCTTCTTCGGCGTCCCAGTCGAGGAGATGTTCGATGCAGATGAGTAAGTCAAGTGGTTCCTGCCCCTATTCGCTGTCGGTCTCGGGTTCGCCATGTTGGCCGCGCTGTGGATCGGTGGCGATCCTGGGGTCGGGCTCTTCTCGCTCGGGGTGATGGTGGCGTTCGGTGTGCTGATTCTCTTCGGCGGTCGCAGCGAGACGGTCCGCGGCCTTCGAGGCGACGGGCGTGACGAGCGCTTCCGTCAGATCGACATTGTCGCGACCGCTCTCGCGGGCCTCGCGGTGATCACGGCGATCATCGTCGCATTCCTCATCGAGGTATCGCGCGGCAATCAAGGAAGTCCATATTCATGGCTCGGTGCGATTGGCGGCGTCGCCTACCTCGTCGCGATAGCGGTATTACGCCTGCGAGGGTAAGTATGGCTCGGGTTGTCCCTTGAGCTGGCGACCATGCACTCGGGTCGGGGGCACGGCCGTATACCCCCGACCCGAAGAGCGCTTCGTCGATCAGAGATCGGCGGGACGATCTCATCGCCTCCCCGGCCGGCGAGACATCCCGTGATCCCGTGAGAGGCACCGTCAAGAGGGATGGAAGGACGATTCACGAGGCAGATCCTCCGAGCGCCGCCCGTGTCTGTGCGCGGGCTTCGCGCCACCAGATGATCTCGTATGCGTGAAGTCCGACCCAGACGATCGCCACCAGCGTGAGCGCGACGAGCGCCGGCACCACGACGGCAACCGGCCACAGCAAGGCGCAAGCGATCGCGGCGATCAGGCGTCCGCCGCGGAGCGTGCGTGACACGCGCACGCGGAGCGCCACGAAGGCGAACAGGTACAGGGCGGGACCGCCGCAGAGTCCGAGCGCCGGGATGGTGGCGAGCTCGCCGTCGACGTCCGCGAGCGTCGTCTTCATCGCGAACGCGAAGAGGACGATTCCGGCCACCATCGGAAGATGCAGGTAGGTGTAGACATCGCGCGCTAGTGCGACGCGCTCGACGCCGCTTCGGTCGGCCAGCAGCTGGTGGGCGCGGATCGTGAAGAAGTCGAAGTACGCCAGCCAGAACGAGGTCGCGACCGCAAACCCGAGCACGGCGGCGACGATCACCCCGGTGCTGAGTCCGCTGACTCTCTCGCCGAGGCCGATGGCGATCAAGGACTCGCCGATCGCGATGATCACGATCAGCCCGTGACGCTCGACGAAGTGCGCCGGTTGCACACGCCAGCCGCGCGATCCCACGAACGAGCGGCCCGAAGTAGCCGACGGCGAGCGCGGCCAGCCAGAGGATCGGCTTGAGCCCGCCGTCGACGAACCCGGCGACGATGATCAGAGCAGCGCCGACGAGGGCGGAGGGAGCAACGCGCAGAATCGCCGCCAGCAGGTCCGGGTCGCGACGTGCTGAGAGCGCGTACAGCGTCAGATGCATGACGGTCACGATCAGGAACGCCACCCCGAACAGGACGCCGTGACTGCCGAACGCGTCCGGGACGGCGAGCGCGGCGACGAACATCGCCGCCATCGCGACCAGCATCGCCGCCCACACCGCGCCCACACCGGGATCGACGGTGTTCGTCAACCAGGCGTAGGCCGCCCACGCCCACCAGAGCACGCCGAGAATCAGCAGGGCGTGCCCGAGGCCACTCCACGTCGGATTGTCCGACAGCACCGTCGTGACCTGCGTGAACGCGAACACGAACACGAGATCGAAGAAGAGCTCGAGCGGCGTTACGCGCTGCTCGCGCTCAGCGTGCAGCTCACCCACAGACCGACGCTAACGCGAACCGATCGCGACCGCACACCGACGGCGTCCGGTGGGGCTATCTGGGTTACGCCAGTGTGCTCTCGCTCGAAACCCCTCTCGGGGTGCACGCGAGCACGCGGAGTCGAGTTGGAGTACCGCAAACGAAGCGATAGCGGACGTCAAGGGCGGGCGCGTCCCCGCTCGAGTCGTCTTCACGCCGGCTCCGAGCTCAGGCTGAGCAGAACGTCGGGGGGGCGCGCGTAGCGCGTCCCATCGGACGAGCCGTCATATGACTCGGAAAGCATTAGTGTCCGCAAACCAGGGAGGAAGCAGCGTGGAGAGCCGGCAGACATATCCCGTTCGCATCGAGGGCGAGCTCGATCAGCGGCCTGAGCCGCTGGCTGTGGCTCGTCAAGTGGCTGCTCGCGATCCCGCACTACATCGTCCTCGCGTTCCTCTGGCTCACGCTCATCGTCCTGACGTTCGTCGCCTTCTTCGCGATCCTTGTCACCGGCCGCTATCCGCGCGGGATCTTCGACTTCAACCTCGGTGTGCTGCGGTGGACGTGGCGGGTCGCCTTCTACTCATACGGCGCGCTCGGGACCGACCGATACCCGCCGTTCACTCTCGACGACGTCCCTGACTACCCGGCTCGTCTGGACATCCCATATCCCGAGCAGCTTTCGCGCGGACTCGTCCTCGTGAAGTGGTGGCTGTTGGCGATCCCGCACTACCTCATCGTCGGGATCTTCCTCGGCGGCGGCAGCTACGCCGCCTCGCGGGTGGACGACTGGTTCTGGACGTTCGGCTTCAGACAGGCCTGATCGGCGTCCTCGTGCTCTTTGCGGGGATCGCGCTCCTGTTCATCGGCAACTACCCGCGAGGCATGTTCGACTTCGTCCTCGGGCTCGACCGCTGGGTCGCGCGCGTCGCCGCCTACGTGCTTCTCATGCGCGACGAGTATCCGCCCTTCCGCCTCGACCAGGGCGGAGCGGACTCCTCGGTCGTCGTTCACGATCCTGCGGCGCCGGCCGCCCTCGCCGAGCAGCCCACGCCTGGCGCGGCTCACGTCGAAGCCCCGCCGGGCCGCGGGACGGCCGCGCGAGTCGTGCTCGTCGTCGTCGGCGTCGTCGTCGGCATCGTCGCATTCGCCCTGCTGGCCGGTGGCTGCGCGCTCGTCGCGGTCGACCAGACCCAGCGAGACGACGACGGCTTCCTGATGTCCCCGACACAGGACTTCGCGTCGCCGACCTACGCGATCGTCTCCGAGAGCGCCGATATCGATTCCGGTGGCGGCGAGTGGGCGCTCGACACGTTCCTCGGAACCGTTCGCATTCGCAGCGAGAGCGAGCGCCCGCTGTTCGTCGGCATCGCGCCGGCAGCGGAGGTCGATCGCTATCTGGACGACGTCGAGCGCGACGTCGTCGACGATCTCGACTCGAGTGGCGACCCGGAGTACGCTCGACGGCCGGGCGGCGCACCGTCAGGAGCCCCAGGCACGCAAACCTTCTGGGCTGCGTCTTCGTCGGGCGCGGGCGAACAGACGCTCGAGTGGGATCCAGAGGACGGCGACTGGCGTGCAGTCGTGATGAACGAGGACGCGTCGCGAGACGTTGCCGCCGACATGAGCATCGGCGCGGAGCTCGACTCCGTCCTTTGGATCGGCATCGGGCTGCTCGTCTTGGGCGCGCTACTCGCGGCTGGCGCGGCGCTCGCAATCACGGCAGGGGCTCGTCGCCGCCGACCTCCACCGGCGACAACCGGCTGACTGCCCGTGTAGCCGTGGGGCCCGCTATGCGGTTTCCGCGTCGAAGACGCCCGTACTCATGCGCGAGCATGACGGCCTGAACGCGGTCCCGAAGATCGAGCTTCTGGAGGACGTGGGTGACGTGCGTCTTGACCGTCGCTTCGCTGATGTACAGCGGGTCGCCGATCTCGCCGTTCGAGAGGCCCGAGCCAGCAAGCGAAAGACGTCTCGTTCGCGCTCACTGAGTTCCTCGAGTTCCTTCGGGGGAGCCGGAGGGGCGATGCGGACGAACACTTCGATCACGCGTTTCGTGATCGCCGGCGAGAGGAGCGCCTCGCCGTCGGCGACCGTGCATTCCTAGTCGCAACCCGTCGGGCTCGGCTCAGCTAACCGGGACCCTCAGCAAAGCCCGCAGCTCGGAATGCGCGCCAGCTGCGCGGCAGTCCGCAAGCGAAGAAGCGAAGAACCCGAACTGAACCGAAACCCACTTCGCCCTGAAAAACGCCGATCTCGGATAAGAAAACCGCCAGGACGCAAGAACCCAGTCGTTCCGGCCTGGAATGGGCCGCTGAAATAACCCGATTGCACGTACTTCTATGCGCCCGGCAGGATTCGAACCTGCGACCCGCGGATTAGAAGTCCGCCGCGTTGACCCTTCTGGGATCGCTATCGACGCAGCTCGCCAGCCCATGAAAGTCGCGTGCAGGTCCTGTAATCCGGGGTTGCCGCCGCGGATTAGGACGGGATGGAGACAGCGGGCATGCCAGCTCTCTAGCCTCTGCTCCTACAAGCGCTACCGGGCAGACTCAACCCTCGATTCAGCGGTCGAGAACCG
>CAVRPA010000007.1:0-531486 GCA_963723005.1 uncultured Acidobacteriota bacterium
GCAGATCGCCGCCGGTCGTGGACCAGTTGACGAAGGGCAGGCCCGGTCCGCCGTCCGGGCCGGGAACGGCGTGGCCCATGTTCGCCACCATCATGAAGCCCTCGAAGCTGCCGAGCACGAACACCGCGAGCCCGGCGCGAATGCCCCACAGGTAGCCGGCCCGATCGCTCGTCACCGGCCGGAGCGTGGTGAGGAACCAGGCCGCCGCCAGCGAGTTCGCCACGATCATCGCGCCCATGGCGTTGAACACCGCGGCATCGAAGGGCGTCCGGATGTTGAAGTGCGAGGTCGTGCCGCGCGCCGCCTGCATGGAGATGAGGACGATCTCTCCCACCATCGCCAGCATCATCGTCCAGCGGATTCTGGCAAGACGGCGGCTGTGGCGGGCGTCGGTCTCGGCCATGAACCACGCCATGGTCCAGAGGAAGATGGCGATGGACGACAGGAACTTGATTGGCTTGATCCACGGGTTGATGCCGAGAATCAGCCGCGTATCGAACGCGAACGCGACGGCCGCCGCCAGCAGCCCGGCGACCATCAGCCAGCCGCCAAACGCGAGCACGCGATCGCGGCGATGCAGCTCGGCGAACACAGCGGCGATGCTCAAATCGACTCCAGGGTGGCGGGCCCCGACTTCAACGAGCGGACGCCCCAGTAGGCGACGAGCCCCATCGGGCCGAGCATGAAGGTCATGATCAGGCAGGGGATGACGAGCACGTGCGGGACCCCGCGACGGATTGCGTCACGCACTTCCCAGCTGCCGATGAACAGGTCGAAAGCCAGGTAGTGCACCCAGCCGGCCAGCAGCAGTTCCTGACGGGCAAACAGCTTCGCGACGTCGGGCAGCGAACCAAAGCCGCCATCGGCTCCCGGCATGTAGCGGACGATGAGAACAGAGTAGACGAGGGCGATCGCGAGCGGGATGACGGTGCCCGACAGCACCTGGGTCCATCGCCAGCGAGGAACCAGGATGAGCAGAAACCAGCCGAGGAACGCGGCGGTGCTGCATGCGCTGAAGAGGATGTCCATCCGCTGATTCTATCCAGCGGGACACCCGTGCGCGATCCGCAGAGGAGCTACGCGTCGTGCAGCGCCGTGGCCGGGTCCACGCTCGTGGCACGCCAGGCCGGCAGCAGCGCCGCCACGGTCGCGACGAGCAGCAGCAGCATGCGCCGCGGCGCCCAGGGTCAGCGGATCGCGCGCGCTCACCTGAAAGAGCTGCCCCTCGAGCAGGCGGCCCGCGGCGACGGCGCCTCCCAGCCCGGCGATCAGGCCGATCGAGACCGGCGCCAGTCCGTGCGCGACCATCTGGCGCACCACGGCACCGGGCGTTGCGCCGAGGGCCATGCGCAGGCCGATTTCATGGGTGCGCTGCGCCACCAGCCAGGCGATCACACTGTAGATGCCGAGCGCGGCCAGCAACAGGCCGGTTGCCGCCGAGCAGCGACATCAGCAGCATGTTGAAGCGGGCCTGCGAGGTCGTCCGCCGAAGTCCCTCGTCCATCGTTCCCGTGGCGTATACCGGCAGCGTGGGATCGATGTCACGGACCGTGGACCTGATGACGCCGGCCAGCGCCGTCGGATCCCCGGACGATGGGCGCACCATCACGTCCATGGTGTTCTGCACCCACGCCCACGCTTCGTTGGGAATCTGCGCGACCGGCAGATAGAACTCGGGACGGCTCTGCTGCGCGGGGCCGGACGACCGCACGTCGGCCACCACGCCGACGATGGTCTTCCAGCGCGGATTATCGGGACCGCCCTCGCAGCACGTGATCCGCTTGCCGATCGGGCTCTCACCCGGAAACGCCTCGCGCGCCAGGGTCTGGTTGACGATCATCACCAGCGGCGCGCTGCGCACATCCGTAGCACTGAACCCACGCCCCTCGGCGACGGGGATGCGCAGCAGGCGGAAGTAGTCGGGCGAGACAAAGTGGCTGCGGCTGTTGATGATGCTCTCCATCCGCAGCGGCCGGCCTTCTGGAATGAGCCCGTTCGATCCGCCCGCGCCGACGAGCGGCGCCTGCGAGTCGATGGCCGCGAGCGCGACACCCGGCGCGGACGACAGCCGGTCCGTCAGGTCCTGGAACGTGGCTCGCACCTGCTCGGGTGTCCGGTACTGGGTCGCCGGCAATCCGACCCGTGCGCGGAGCACCGCCGCGGTGTCGAAGCCAAGCGCGACCTGCTGCAGGTTGATCGCGCTCCGCACCAGCAGCGCCGCCCCGGCCAGCACCATCAGCACCATCGCCGCCTGGCCCGCGATCAGTGCCTGCCGCAGCCGCGGTTTGAGCGTGCTGCCACGATGGCCCTTGCCATCGCCCAGGTCGCCGCGCACGTTCGTGCTGGTGGCGTGCCACGCCGGCAGCAGACCCACCGCCAGGGCGCTGAGGATCGCCAGGAGCACCGCCGTGAGCATCACCGTGCGGTCGAGTGACGCGTCTGCCAGTCGAGGCACACTCGCCGGCGCCGCCGCAACCAGCGCCGGCACCGCCCACGTCGCAATCAGCAGTCCCGCGACGCCGCCGAGCAGCGCCAGCACCAGGCTCTCCGCCAGCACCTGGCGGACGATGCGCCCACGGCCGGCGCCGATCGCGGCACGAATCGCCAGCTCGCGGGAGCGCGCCGCCAGCCGCGCCAGCTGCAGGTTGGCGGCGTTGCCGCAGGCGATGATCAGCACCAGCAGCACGGCCCCCATCAGCACCGCGAGGCGCAGCCGGTAGTCGCCGACCACTTGCTCGTCGTAGCGCTGCGCGATCGCGCCGCGATCGACATTGAACTGCGCGTGGTCCTGCCGCAGTCCATTGGCCACGCGCCCGAGCTCCTCGTTCACCTGCGGCAGGCTGACGCCCGACGCCATCCGGCCGCTCAGGTCCAGGAAGTGCTCGTCGTACATCGCCAGCCGTTCCGGCGTGAACGCGATCGGCACCACGACGTCGGCGCCGTCGGTGACGACATCGAAGGATCGCGGCATCACTCCGATCACCTCGAAGGCTTCGTTGTTCAACCGAAGCTGACGGCCCACTGCCGCCGGATCGCCCGCGAACTGGCGCTGCCAGAAGCCGTGCGTCAGCACGACGACCTTGTCGCGGCCCGGCTGATCCTCGTCGGCAGTGAAGGTGCGTCCCAGGGCCGGCGGGATGCCGAACACCTGGAAGTACGTCCAGGTCGAGCGCAGGGCGGCGATTCGCTCCGGCTGGTCGCCGCCGGTGAGATTGAAGTTCATCAACGCCGACGCCGCGATCGGATCGAGCGTGCGGACGCGTTGGCGGATGTAGTCGAAGTTACCGACGGAGGTGTTGCTGGGCGCGCCCTTCCAGGTGGTGGCGACGAACAAGACCCGCTCGGGCTGCGGGAATGGAAACGGCGCGAGCACGACCGCGTGCAGCACGCTGAAGATGGCGGTGGTGGCGCCGAGGCCGATGCCGAGGGTGAGGACCACGGCCAGCGTGAAGCCGGGCTGCAGGCGCGCCTGCCGAAGCGCGAAGCGGAGGTCGTGGACGAGTTCGGCCAGCCAATCCTGCCGCGCCCAGCGGTGATTGCGTTCGCTGCCCAGACGCTGCAGCGTGGCCTCGATGCGCTGCGGATCGCCCAGGCGCCGAATCGCTTCGGCGCGGGCGGCGTCGGGCGCCATGCCGCCGGCAATCAGGTCCCGCGTGCGCAACTCCACGTGCAGCGCCAGTTCCTCGCGCACTTCCTCTTCGACCGGGATCCGCCACAGCAGGGAACGAAGTCGTTGGCGCAGCATGGCTTACACCTTGACGAGCACGCGGTTGACGGCGGCGGAGAACGTGGCCCAGGCGGCGGTGTCGCCGGCCAGTTGCTGGCGGCCGAGACGAGTGAGCCGATACAGCTTGGCGCGACGGCCCAGATCGGACGTGCCCCACTCGGCTTCGACCCAGCCCTTCTTCTCCATGCGGTACAAGGCGGGATAGAGCGATCCTTCCTCCACCGCCAGGGCATCGTCGGTGGCTTCCTCGAGCCAGCGGGCGATCGCGTAGCCATGCATGGGCCCTCGCGTGAGGGTTTTGAGGACCAGTGTCTCGAGCGTGCCGTGCAGGTAGTCGACCGGGGTCCGGCTCATCGTTGCCTCGTCTCTCTATGCCTAGATAGACATAGTATCACGCCCGCGCCACCGGCCGGTGCTACGCTACCGGCCCATGCCCCGGCTCATCACTGTCGTGCTCTGTGCTCTCCTCCTGCCATCACTGGCGGCGGCCGAAGTGGTGCGGCTTCGCGTGGAGCGGCGCGAGGTGGTTCTCGGCGGTAAGGCGTTCGGGGCAGCCGGCGCCTACGAGAAGCTGGTGGGCAAGGTGGATTTCGCGCTGGATCCGGCGCTGCCGCAGAACCGGGGCATCGTGGACCTCGCTCTGGCGCCGAGAAATGCGCGCGGCCTGGTGGAGTTCTCCGCCGACTTCTACCTGCTGAAGCCGGTGGAACCTTCGCGAGGCAATGGCCGCCTGTTCTACGAAGCCGGCAATCGTGGCACCAAGCGGATCCTGAGCACGTACCAGAGCGCGGTCAACGCCGACGATCCGGCGACGGACGCGGAGTTCGGCAACGGCGCGTTGATGCGGCAGGGATTCACGCTGCTCTGGATGGGGTGGCAGTGGGACGTGCCGGCGGGTCGCATGCGCATGGACATCCCGATCGCCACGGAGAACGGGCGTCCGATCACGGGCTGGGTGCGCGGCAACTTCATCCCGGGGGCCAACGCGACCACGGCGTCAGTCGCCGATCGCGGGCACCAGGCGTACCCGATCGTCGATCCCACGGCCGCGGAGCATCGCATGATCGTGCGCACGCTGCCGACCGATCCGCCGCAGGAAATCCCGCGCGCCCGCTGGCGGTTCACCGGCCCGGGCACCGTGACGCTGGACGGTGGCTTCGAGGCCGGCCGGATCTACGACGTCATCTACCGCGCGCAGGACCCGCGCGTGGTGGGGTGCGGACTGGCCGGAACGCGCGACCTGATCAGCTTCTTCAAGCACGCCGATGCCGCAGCGGGCAACCCGATGCCGGGCCTTCGGCTGGCGATTGGCTGGGGCGTGTCACAGACCGGACGGTTTCTCCGTCACTTCGTCTACGAAGGCTTCAACGAGGACGAACGCGGGCGCCAGGTGTTCGACGGCGTGTTCGATCAGGTGGGCGGCGCCGGACGTGGGTCCTTCAATCATCGCTTCGGCCAGCAGTCGCGTGACCAGCTGCAGCACTTCAACATCCTCTATCCCGTGGACATGTTCCCGTTCACCGACGCCGAGCAGACCGATCCCGAGACGGGCCTTACCGACGGCCTGCTGGTGCGCGCGACGAAGAGCGGCACGGTGCCGAAGTTCTTCCACCTGCTCACCGACTCGGAGTACTTCAACCGCGCCGGGTCGCTCGTGCACACCGACGTGACGGGCACCAGGGACGTGCCGCCTCCGGCCACCAGCCGGATCTACTTCATCGCCTCGGCACCGCACATCGTGGGGGCGTTTCCTCCAGGCCCGTACAGCGATCCGGACTTCGCGGGCCGCGCCGACATGAACACGCTGGTCTACGCGCCGGTGATTCGCGCGCTGTTCAGCGCGCTCGATCGATGGGTGAGTGACGGTGTGGAACCGCCGCCGAGCCGCTATCCGACGCTGGCCGATGGCACGCTCACGAAGGTCGCGGCATCGGGGTGGCCCAGGATTCCGGAGTTCGAGCGTCCGCGATCGCCGATGACGACCTACCGCCTGGACTTCGGGCCGGACTGGTCGCGCGGCATCGTCACGATCGAGCCGCCGCGGATTGGCAAGGCGTTCGTGGGTCTGGTGCCGGCCGTGGACGAGGCGGGTAACGATCGCGCCGGCATCCGGCTGCCCGAGGTGGCGGTGCCGCTGGCGACGCACACGGGATGGAACTACCGCCGGCCGTCGATCGGTGCGCCCGACCGCCTGGCGAGTGAGATTGGCTCGTACCTGCCGTTGCCGAAAACGTCAGCCGATCGCGAACGCTCGGGCGACGGCCGTCGCTCCATCGAGGAGCGGTACAGCAGCCGCGAAGATTACCTGGGCCGCATCGCGATGGCTGCCGTGGCGCTCGTCAAGGACGGCTATCTGCTGGCGGAAGACACGCCGGAGATCATCCAGCGCGCCGCTGCTCACTACGATTGGGCCACGCGCAAGTAGCTCACTTCACCGGGTTCTCCAGCGTCAGCTGGCGCACCCACACGCCTCGGGCCGTCTCTTCGCCGTCCGGCAGCGGGACGCTCATGTCTTTCGTGAGGACCGAGGTGGTTGGCCTGGCCGGTGCGGTGGCCAGGCCGCCGACGCCGCGAAGCGCACCGACGAGATCGGTTGTGAGCGGCTGCGCCAGGATGGGGGCGTCCATCGTCGGCCGCGGCAACTCCGCGAACATCCGCGTAAATGCCGGTGTCGGCGGATCCGGTGTCACGAAGATCACGAAGTGCTCGCGCCCGCCGGCGCTGTTGATCCGCCAGAACGTGCGCTCGCCGTTGACCATGCCGGGAATCTCGTGACGCTTCCCGGCCGGAAGGGGCGAAGCCGCCTGCTCGCCCTGGAGCGGGTACAGCAGGAACGACGCGCCGCGGTCGTCCTCGTTGACGATGTAGACGTAGAGGGGGATGGAGCCCTGCACCCGTAGCGACAAGCGGTCGCCGGGAGCCACGCGCGCGCCGTACTCCAGACGGATATCGCGGCCATCCTGCTCACGATAGAACGCCGCTTCGACCTGGTAGCTGCCGGCTACTGCTGCCGCCGCTGTCGCCGGCGCCACCGGCGCCGCGACCAGCAGCCCGAACTGTGGCGTCAGACGGAGGTGCGGTGGATCGCGAGGTCCACAACCAGGACGCCAGTCCCAGCACGAGCACGACGGACGCGGCCGCGGCCAGGCTGCGCCAATTCAGCAGGGGGGGCAGGGGATCGTGCGCGTGCTGTCGATCGCCTTGTGCAGGGCTGCTTCCAGTTCGCCGGCGGATTGGAACCGGTCGGCCGGCCGCTCCGCGGTGGCGCGATCGACGACACGGATGAAGGCGTCGGGCAGATCGGGGCGGAGGTCGCGGAGCAGCCAGCGCTGCGCGTGAGCGGCGTGATGCCTCTCGATTTCGGTGCGCGAGGAGCCTCCGACCGGATACGACCCGGTGGCCAGGTAGAACAGCAGCACACCCAGGCTGTAGATGTCCGAGACCACCGTGCGCGGCGCACCGGCGAACACCTCGGGTGCGAGGTAGAGCGGCGTTCCGGCGCCCGAGCGGCCGCGGCCGCCCAACCGCTTGAGGTCGTCGCCGGCGCCGAAGTCCATCAGCACCGTGCGGCCGCCCTCGGCGCGCATCACGTTGTTGGCCTTGATGTCGCCGTGCAGCACGCCGGCGCCGTGCACGGCTGCCAGCGCGCCGCAGACATCCGCGCCGATCACCATCGTCTCGCGGGCGCTGAACGGCCCCTGCGCGCGCACGAGATCGTGCAGCGTCCGGCCCTTCACCAGCTCCATCGCGATGCCGACTTCCTGGTCCAGGCACTCGGCGGAGTAGACGCGCACCACGTGCGGGTGATTGATCTGGGCGAGCAGCCGCGCTTCCCTCAGCGCGTGCGACGGGTCGATCCCCACATCGAGCGCGTGCGGACGGATCACCTTCAGCGCCACCTCGATGTCGAGTTGCCGATCGTGCGCGCGGTACACCGTGCCGTACGAGCCGTGTCCGATCTCGCCGCGGATCACGAAGGCGCCCCACTGGCCGGGCATCGGGTCGCTCAGCCGCGCCAGGGTTTCGATCATCCGGAGCTCGTCCATCACCGACGTGGTTTCCGGATCGCGTCTCGGCCGCCTGCGCCCAATTGATCGGGATGCCGTCGGAGATCGCCGAGGCCATCGACATGAGCCGGGGGTTCTCAGCGCTTTGGTTTTCGGTCATGAGCCATCTCCTCGGCCAGCTGCACCAGTGCGCGGCTCACCGCCATGTGCGCGGCGGCGACGGTGGGTTTGCCCAGCGCCTCGGCCACTTCGGCGTGCGACAGGCCCATCTCGATACGGGCGATGATCGCCTCACGCTCCTCGGGCCGCAGCCGCTCCATCGCCGCCTCGTAGCGGGCGAAGACCTCGCTGCCCATGGCTTCCTCGAAGGGCGACGGCAGCGAGCCCGGCAGGTCGCTCGCGAGCGGGTCGGAAGGGCCGCGCCGCTGCTGCGTGCGGGCGATGTCGCGGATGCTGTTCCAGAGCGTGGTCCACACGTAATCGCGGAAGGCGCCGGGGTGACGGGGTTCGAAGGCCGGCAGCTTCTGGAAGACCTTGATCAGCGTGTCCTGGACGAGGTCCCTGGTTTCGAGGGCGCCGCGGGCCGAGGCAGGCAGCCGGCCGTGCGCCCAGCGGCGAAGCCGGGATTCGTAGCGGGTGAAGAGACTGGTGAGGGCGGCCTCATCGCCGGACCGCGCGCGCTGCACCAGATCCTGCGTCGATTCGGCGTCCGCGGGCACACTTGCAGCCGGGCCGGAGGGGCGCGGGCGCGTGCGGGCGACATCGTCCATGAACGGAACGCCGGGGAGACTGATTGAAACCGTGCCAATCATAAGCGCTTCCTGCGGACGTGGCGCGACGGCGCCGTGGGTCGGCGGCAACCTCAGCCATGGAGATGTTCGGCTGCGAGGCCCGCGCGACTACTGATGATCAACGCCCGCGTGGGGGGAATCGAACGCGAGTTCGATCTGCGGTCGCGCCGCGTTATGTCGAGGTGAACTGATGAATATCTGATGAATATGAGATGTCACGGCAGAGGCCGACTGGACTAGAATCCGGCTCCGCGCATGTTCGAGCGGTGTCGGCCGACACCGTCAGGTCCGTCTCGTTTCGTCGTCTCGCATCGCTCTCGTCAGCGTTGGTGGACCGGTCGACTCCAGGTGTCAGACCGGGTCGTCGTCACTACGTCAGCGTGCCCCGTCCATGGGGCCAGGAGGTGGCCGTGCCCAAGTGGACGGTGATGGTGTTCATGGGAGCCGATGGAGTCGAGGGCAACAGGGCCCTGGGCGAGGAGGCGGATGCCGACATCGCCGAACTGAGAAGCCTCCCTGCCAATGGCGACCGACGGGCGACAACCTGGCGGTCTACGTCGAGCGACATGGCGACGGGGAGTCGGAGCGCGTGCAGTTCGGTCGGCCCGGGAGCGAAATCAGACTGTGACGACGCTTGCCCCGAACCCCGCGGAGTTCACCAACGGGATCGCGCTCACCCGCTTCATCGATTGGGCGGTCACCGATAATAATCACCAGCCCGGGGACTACTCGATGCTGGTGTTGTGGGGGCATGCCTATCAGTTCGCGATTGGCCACACCCAGACCCAGGTCGGCATCGACGCGCTCGACTTTGCGGAACTGGCGGCTGTCTTGGCGGGTTCCAGGAAAAGAAACGTCAGGATTGGAACGCGCCAAGCGCGCCGCGGCTCGACATCGTGGCGTTCGATGCGTGCTCGATCGCGACGCTCGAGATGGCGCGTCAGCTCGCGCCCTACGCGAAGTATCTGCTCGGATCGCAGATCGGCATCCCGCTACCGGGGTGGCCCTATCACCGGATCCTCGAGCGGCTGGCCGTTCCGAAGGAACGCCTGATGGGTCCGGCGGAGTTCGGCAGCTACGCGGTGCGCCGATACTGCGAGTATTACCGCACGTTCGATCGGACTGTGTCCCTGTCGCACCTTGACCTGCGCCACGCCATCAAGTACTCCGGCCTGGCCGACGTGCTGGCGGGAGCACTCGCAATCGCGCTGGCCGATGACGCCGAAGAGCAGCAACTGGTGTCGCGTCTTTTCGAGCTGGCGCAAACCGGAGACGGCGAACCGTTCGTCGACGTGATCACGCTGTGCCGACTCCTGTTCCGGTACAGCGGCAGCAGCCAGGTCAGAGCGGCCGCCAGGACTCTGGGCGATGCGCTGTTCGGTCCGACGTCGGTGCCGCAAGCGGCAAGAGCGAAAAGGGTGAGAACAAGCCGTTTGTCGTTGAAAGCGGGTCGAACTCGATCGATGGAGCAGGGCTGCACGGCGTCTCGCTATACGCGCCGCACGTCGCTCCCGACCACGACTTCGGCGCCGCCAGCCATGCTTACGAGAAGCTGGTGTTCGCGCGCGAGACGATGTGGCGTGATCTCGTCCGCGCCCTTGCCCTGCCCAACCAGGTGTGCTGCTGACCACTCGCCCGTCGCACAAGGAGATAGAGATGCCGGAACCCAAGGACGACCGAAAAGGCACGGAACCGAAGGACGATCGAAAAGGCACGGAGCCGAAGGACGATAGAAAGGGTCCGCCGGCTGGCGTCGGTGCCGGCGGTTGCGGCAACGATGGCGCAGCGATGCACATTCTTCAGAGTGCGGCCCAGCTGTGCGGCTTCCTGGTGGTGGCGGTGGTCGCGCCCATGAGCGGCGGCGGCGGCCCCCAGTCGTGTTCCTCGGATGGCAGTCCCCGGCAGGTCGCGTTGTCCGAACTTCGCCGGAAGGCAGAATTCAAGCAGCGCGACGCCCAGTTCCGGCCACCATCGGCGACGCCGATGCCGGCCGCGCCCGCCGGCATCGGAGCGCCGAAGGATCGCCGTGCCGGCCGGTGGCCAAGGTCGTCGGGGACGAAGGAAACGTCGAAGACCTCCAAGAGCCCGAGCGTGAGGGACAGGGGTCCGGACCGCACTCGCGCCGGTCCGGGTCGAGGAGCCGGTCGGTGATGTTTCGGTGCGCTGCGGTAATCGTCTGGGTGGTCTGCACGGTCGTCGCCTGTACGGGCAGCCGAGACCCGGCGCGAGGAAGCAGCGGCAGCGGCACTGTCTGTCACATCACTGATCGAAAGCGGTGACTACGTCGCTGCAGAGCACGCCGCACGGCAGCATGCAGACGCCGTGCGCCGGGCGACCGGCGAACAGCTCTCGCGAGAGTATCGTCGCGACCGATCTCGTCGTCGGCGCGCTCGTCGCCAACGGCAAAGGCTCATCGGAAGAAGCCCGCAGGCTGGCGGCGCTTGCGGTGGAACGACGACAGGACTGGCTCGGCGCCAGGCATCCCGATCTTGTCCCCGCGCTGCGCAACCTGTCGCAGGTCGTCGCTGAATCGTCGAACAGCGAGGCGGTGGACCTGCTGACCCGCGCGCTGGCGATTCAAGAGGCGGCGGCGACGCCGCCGCTGGAGCTGGCACGGACACTCGATCTTCTGAGCCGGGCGCTGGAGAGGACCGACCGCGTCGACGACGCGATCCGACGGCCGAGCGCAGCGTCGCAATCACCGCAACGCTGCAGGACTCCCGCGCACAGGCGCGGAGCCTCGAGGTGCTGGTCTGGGCACTGCAGGCGAAAGGCGATTACGACGCGGCGAGCGGCCGGCTGGCTCGTGCCCTGGAGCTGCGCCGCCCACGCGACGAGGCGCACCCGGAGATTGTCGAGACGCTGTCGCTCCTCTCGTATCAGGAGTTCGGGCGCGGCCGCTTCGAGGAAGCGCACCGCGCAGCATCGGACGCGTTGACGGCGGCGCAGCGGACCCTCCGCCCCGATCACCCGTCGACGCTCGCACGTTGAGGCTGCTGGCCGGGGCCACGCGCGATCTGTGGGAACTCGATCGCGCCGGCGAACTATTGCAGCAGGCGCTCTCGATGGCCGAGCGGGGGCTGGGTACCGAATCACCCGGAGATCGCGGCGTACCTGAACAACCTCGCCAGCCTCACCTTGCTGCTGGGGGACTACGAAGCCGCACGCGGACTCTACGACCGAAGCCTCGCCATCCGCCAGGCGGCATTCGGAGAGCAGCACGAATCCGTGGCCACGGTCGTCTACAACCTCGCGCTCGTCGATGCCAGCCTTGGTGACTTCGAGGCGGCGCGTCGCGAGTATCAGCGGGCCCTCACAATCTGGGAGCACATCTACGGTCCCGACCATGCCTTTGTCGCCCGTGCCCTGGCCGCCCAGGCAGACAGTGGTTCGCGCGCTCGACCGCCCGTCCGACGCGCTGGCTTTATTGGAGCGCGCCTTGGCGATTCAAGAGCGACGCCTGGGTGCGCAGCATCGGTCGGTGGCCATCAGCCTCAAGGAAGTGGCCGGCACGTTGCGGCAGCTGCATCGCGACGCCGAGGCGAGCCAGGATATCGAACGTGCGTTGCGCATATGGACGGCCGCCGGCGCACCCGATGATCCCGAGTATGCCGCGGCCCTCGCGCTGGCGGCGGACATCCGCGCAGAACGAGGCAACGTCGCTGAGGCCGTGCGTACCTATGACCGGGCGGTCGCGATCTACGAGCGCGTGTCCGGAAGCGCCCACCCGGGAGTGGCGCAGGTGCGCATGGGGTTGGCGCGGACGATGGTGCGGACCGCCCGTAAGAAGAGAGCGCTCGAACTCGCGGATGGAGCCGAGGAGGTGGGGCGTGAACACCTGCGGCTGATGCTGCGATCGCTTCCCGAACGACAGGCGCTCAATTACGCCAGTGTCCGGCCGCGCGGTGTGGACCTGATGTTGTCGCTGGTCGGGGTGACGCCGCGGCGCGGAGCGCGAGGCGATCGACGCCGTCATTCGCAGCCGGGCGCTCGTGCTGGACGAGGTAGCAGCTCGAAGGAGGGGATTGACCGCGCGGACGGCGTCGGGCGGCGAAGATGCCCTTGCCGTCGCGCTGACGAGCGCGCAAAAGCGGCTGGGAAATCTCGTCGTGAAGGGTCCAGGGTCGATGCCGCTCGCGCGGTCCGACCAACTCGTCGAGGCGGCGCGCCGGGAAAGTGAGCAGGCCGAGCGCCGGCTCACCGCGGCGAGCGCCGATTTCAGGTTGGAGCGTAGCCGCGCGCAGGCCGGCCTCGACGCGCTGGGCTCGGCGCTGCCTCCGAGCACCGCGCTGGTGTCATTCGTCCGCTATCAGCAGCTATCACTCGACGCGTCGCCCAAGGCTCCAGCCAGTGACAACAACGAGCCGTCCGGCGAAACGCCGTCATACCTCGCGTTCGTGCTCAGCCACGGTCGCCAGCCCGTGGCGATCAAGCTGGGTTCCGCCGCGAGCATCGAGGCGCTGGTGTCCACGTGGCGGGCTGACATCGCCGCTGCCGCGTTCCGGCAGCCAACGGCAGCGAGTCGCGGTTCCTCCGGTGATGCAGGACTCGCCATTCGGAGGCGCATCTGGGACCCGATCGCTCCTCTTGTCGCCGGCGCACGGACGATCTTTGTCGTGCCTGATGGCGCGTTGAGCCTCGTCCCCTTTGCCGCGCTGCCCGTTGATGGCGGTTATCTCATCGACAAGGCGCCGCCCCTCCACTATCTGACAGCGGAGCGTGACCTCGTCGCCCTTGCCACCGCGCCCGCGCCATCAGCCGGTGGCATGCTGGCCCTGGGCGGGCCTGCGTTCGACGATGCCACGCTGCCCGATGTCGCGAGCGCCCCATCGGCAACCCCCAGCCTTCGCGGGGCGGCGACCACACTCGATGATGCGTGGCGCACCGCCATCCTGCGGCGACCTTCAGTCCGTCATGTTCCAGCCACTGGCCGGGACGCTGCAGGAAGTCCGCAATCTCTCAGGACTCTGGAACCAGACGCTGCGGACGACAGCGAGGCGGATGCCGCCCGTGTCTTCGTCGGACGCGCCGCCAGTGAAAGCGCATTCAAGCGCGAGGCCGAGCGGTATCGGGTGCTGCACCTGGCGACGCACGGATTCTTTCTCGAACAATGCGTGCCTGCGCCCGCGCCGACTGGCACGCGCGGCGTCGGCGGTCTGGCCCGCGCCGGTGCCCGCGCCGGTCGAGAACCCGCTGCTGCTGTCGGGCCTCGCCTTGGCGGGCGCCAACCGGCGCGCGCATGCGGGCCCCGACGAGGACGAAGGCATTCTCACCGCCGAGGAAGTCGCGTCGCTGGATCTCCACGGCGTGGAGTGGGCCGTGCTCTCCGCCTGCGACACCGGCGTCGGCGAGATCAAAGCAGGAGAAGGCGTGTTCGGATTGCGCCGCGCATTCCAGGTGGCCGGCGCGCGCACCGTCGTGATGAGCCTGTGGTCGGTCGAGGATCAATCCACTCGCGCCTGGATGCGGGCCTTGTACGAAGGCCGCTTCGAGCGTCACCTCTCGACCGCCGACGCCGTGCACCAGGCGAGCCTGGCCGTGCTGCGCGATCGTCGCGCGAAGGGGCAGAGCACGCATCCGTTCTTCTGGGCGGCGTTTGTCGCGGCCGGCGACTGGCGGTGAGGATTAGGATACCGGACACCGGATTCCGGACACCGGATACCGGGTACCGGAATAACGGGGCCAGCAATAGCCAGCCCCGCTCTGTTGATCGCCATCGCATTCTAGCGATAGACGAAGCGGTGACCGCTTCGCGAGTCGAGTGGATACCATGCGGTGATCGGCACCGGCGTTCCCGGTCGTGCCTCCGCAAAGGTCACGGCGGCCGAACGCTTCATGTCAGCCGGCCGCTCGGCCCGCTGGGTGAACGCCATGAAGTAGACCTTCGAGCGATCGCGGTCCCGCACCACGATGATGTCGGGCTCGGTATCGACGACCCGCTCGAAGATGTAGGTGCCCGCCTGGAGCGTGACACCGGGAAGGGCGACGGGTCCGCTGAACGTGAGGTAGTTGGTGCGATGGTCGACCTCGGCGCCGTGCATCGGCACGGTCAGGACGAGACCCATCGTGAGGACGCCGAACGCCGCCAACACCGACTTGCAAATGGTCATGGACATGACCTCCTTACAGGAAGTCAACGTCCACGACCGGTGGTCCGAACGGCGCGCCACGGCAGGCCTTCGCTGTCCGAACGCCGCGGCGAGGCTGCGCGCCGTTGTCAGCGCACCTAGCTCTACCGCGCCGACGAGGTCGCGCGTCCGCCCAGCACGGCCACCGCGCGATCGATGTCGTCGTGGGTGTTGAACACCGACACCGACAACCGCAGCCGGTTCTCGTTGCCGACGACCGTGCCGACGACCTTGTTGGCCTGCAGCATCTTGCTGGTGGCGGCGCCGTCCTTCAGCGCGAAGGCGACGGTGGGCGTCTCGGTGCCCTGCGGCGTGAGCGGGGTGTAGCCGAGCGGCGGCAGTTCCTTCTGCAGGCGATCGGTGAGCACGCGGGCGTGCGCGCGGATCTTGTCGATGCCGAGCGCCTGCACGTAGTCGATGCCGGCCGAGACGCACGCCGCCAGCAGCACCGCGATGCCGCCGGTCTCGTAGCGCGCCGCGCCGGGCAGCGGTTCCCACGTCAGCTCCGCGCGGTTGAAGTTCGACACCTGCCGGTGTCCGTAGCGCGTGGTCGGCAGCACCGTGCCCTGCAGATCTTCCTTCACGTACAGGAACCCGAAGCCGCGTTCGCCCATCAGCCACTTGTAGGTGCCGGCCGAGGCGAAGTCGATGCCGAGCGCCTTGACGTCCAGCGGCACCGCGCCCACCGCCTGGATGATGTCGGCGAACACCAGCGCGCCGCGCGAGTGCGCGAGGGCGCTGACCGCCTTGCAGTCGTGCATGAAGCCGTTGACGTTCGACACCAGCGCCAGCGACACCAGCCGCGTGTTGCGGTCGATCGCCTTGTCCATGTCGCCCGGGTCGATCGCCCAGTTGCGGTGCTTGACGATGCGCAGCTCGACGCCCTGCTTCTCGAGCTCCTTGTACATGTAGAGCGAGGTGGTGAAGTGCAGCTCGTCGATCACGACGTTGCCCTTCTTCTTCGGCAGGTCCAGCCCCATCACGACGATGTTCTCGCCGTCGGAGGTGCTGCTGGTGAAGGCGATCTCGTTGGCGGTGGCGCCAATCAGCTTCGCGTACTGCACCTTCAGGTTCTGCTGTTTGTCCGCGGTGAACTCGGCGCGGCCCTCACCGGGGCCGTGCAGGCGGTAGGCCAGGCCCTGCTCGATGGCCCTGGCCGCGAAGGTGCCAACCGGGTGCAACGCAGCTGAATTCAGGTAGGTCTCCGTCGTCACCAGCGGGAAGTCGGCGCGCACCGAGGCCGGGAAGATGCCGGCCGGCCGCGTCGCCGCCTGCGTCGCGTTGGCGAAGAGAGAGCGGCTGCTGACCGCGATAGCGCCTGCACCAGCGAGAAAGTCGCGACGGCCGAGAATCATGGGGCCTCCTGAAAAACGGGACTCGGCGGATTGTACGCAGAAATCGCATCAAAAAACGGCCGTTCGTGCCAGACCCCAACGGGCCGGAAACGTGGCAGGAATTACACTCGGCAGATGCGTTCCAGACCTCTCCTGGTGCTCGTCGCCCTTCTCGGGCTGGCCGGCTCGACCGCCCGCGGCGCCGACCCCCTGGTCCACACCTTCTCCATCGTCGCGCGCGACCCGCAGACCGGCGACATGGGCGTGGCCGTCCAGTCCCACTGGTTCTCGGTCGGCTCCATCGTCACCTGGGCCGAGGCGGGGGTAGGCGCCGTGGCCACGCAGTCGTTCGTGGATCCCGCCTACGGCCTGAAGGGCCTGGGCCTGATGCGCGGCGGCGCCAGCGCCCCGGACGCGCTGAAGCAGCTCGTGAAAGAGGATCCGCAGCCCGATGGCCGCCAGGTGGCGATGATCGACACGCAGGGCCGTGTTGACGCTTACACGGGGAAGTCGGCCGTCGCCGCGGCCGGGCACATCGTTGGCGAGCAGTTCTCGGCGCAGGCCAACATGATGGCCAACGACAAGGTGTGGCCGGCCATGGCGGAGGCGTATCGACGGACGAAGGGCGACCTCGCCGACCGCCTGCTCGCCGCGCTGGACGCCGCGCAAGCCGCGGGCGGTGACGCGCGCGGGCGCCAATCGGCCGCCATCATCGTCGTGAAGGCGAAGGGCTCCGGACGCCCCTGGGTCGGCGCGGACCGGATCTTCGACCTTCGCGTGGAGGACAACCCGCAGCCGCTGGTCGAGCTCCGCCGGCTGATGCGCCTGCAGCGCGCCTACGGTCACGCGAACCGCGGTGACGAGCTGATGACCGAGAAGCGCGTGGAAGACGCGCTGACCGAATACGCCGCGGCCAGCAAGCTGGCGCCGGAGATCGTGGAACTGCCGTTCTGGCACGCCGTCACGCTGGCGTCGATCGGCAGGGAAGCCGAGGCCGCGCCGATTTTCAAGGCGGTGTTCGCGAAGGAGCCGCTCTGGCTGGAGATGCTCGAACGTCTGCCCGCCGCGGGGTTGTTCCCGGACGACGCCGCACTGATCGCCCGCATCAAGGGCCGTTCGCCTGGACACAATTTGATCGGCGTCTTGAGCTCTCCCTTCCGCGCGCTTCGTTCCCGCAACTACCGGCTGTTCTTCATCGGCCAGGGCATCTCGCTCATCGGCTCGTGGATGACGCGGCTGGCCACGGCGTGGCTGGTCTACCGCCTCACCGACTCTGCATTCCTGCTCGGCCTGGTGAGCTTCGCCGGGCAGGCGCCGTCGCTGTTCCTGCCGCCGCTGGCGGGCGTCTGGCTGGACCGCTGGGATCGCCACAAGGTGCTCGTGGTCACCCAGGTGCTGGCCATGGCGCAATCGCTGGCGATGGCGGCTCTCACGCTGAGCGGCTACATCAACATCCCCTGGATCATCGGGCTCACCCTGTTCCAGGGCGTCGTCAACGCCGTCGAGATTCCCACGCGCCAGGCGTTCGTGGTCCGGATGATCGACGACCGCGCCGACCTCAGCAACGCCATCGCGCTCAACTCGTCGAACTTCAACGCCGCGCGGCTCGTGGGCCCCGCCATTGCCGGTGCGGTGGTGGCCGCGGTGGGCGAGGGCTACTGCTTCCTGATTGACGGCCTCAGCTACATCGCGGTGATCTGGGGACTGCTGTCGATGCGGCTGACGCCCGACGAGCGCCCGCCGGCAAACCGGCGTCTTCGCCACGAGCTGACCGAAGGCTGGCAGTACATCGTCCAGTCCACGCCGATTCGAAGCCTGCTGATCTTCCTGGCTGCCATCGGCGTTTTAAGCGCCCCGTACGGATCGTTGATGCCGCTCGTCGCAGGGCGCACGCTCGGCGGCGGCGCCCACACGCTGGGGTTTCTGATGGCGGCCTCCGGCGTCGGCGCGCTGGTATGCGCGGTGCGGCTGGTGTTGCGCAGCAGTGTCGTGGGGCTGGGCCGGATGGCGGCAATGGCCGTGGCGACGTTCGGCGTCGGCTGCGTGCTCCTGGGTATCTCGCACTGGCTGTGGCTGTCGATGGCGCTGATGGCCGTCACCGGCTACGGGTTGATGTACCAGGTCGTCGCCACCAACACGATCGTCCAGACCATCGTCGAAGACGACAAGCGGGGCCGCGTGATGTCCTTCTACACGATCGCCCTGCTCGGTTCGGCGCCGATCGGCAGCCTGCTCGGCGGATCGCTCGCGGCACGGATCGGCGTGGAGGCCACGTTCGTGGTGAGCGGCTTTGCGTGCGTGCTGGCGACGGTGTGGTTCTGGCGGCAGCTACCGGCCATTCGCACCGCCATCCGGCCGCGATACGTCGAGCTCGGCATCCTCCCCGAAGCCTAGCCATTCGGGGTCTGCGCTGTGAGAGGATCGAGGGGAACTGCATGCTGAAGCTCTTCACGCTGCTCAGGCCATTCCGGTCGCTGGTCTCCATCGTCATGGTGCTGGCCCTTGCTCAATCGCTGGCCAACCTCTATCTGCCACGCCTGATGGCCGACATCGTCGACCACGGCATCGTCCCGGGCGACACCGGGACGATCCTGAGAGTCGGCGGCCTGATGCTGCTGGTGGCCGTGCTCGGCACTGTCTGCGCGGTGGCGGGCAGCTTCTTCTCCGCGAAGGTGGCCACCGGCTTCGGCCGCGTCGTCCGCGAGCGCATCTTCGGACGGGTCGCGCACTTCTCGGTGCACCAGTTCGCCCACTTCAGCACCGCCTCGCTGATCACCCGGACGACCAACGACACCACCCAGGTGCAGCAGGTGCTGAGCATGCTGCTCGGCATGGCGATCTCGGCGCCGATGATGGCCATCGGCGGCGTGGTGCTGTCGCTGTCGCAGGACGCCCGGCTGGCGCGCGTCCTGATCGCGGTCATCCCGGTGCTGGCGCTGATCTTCTACCTGATCATGCGCAAGGCGGTGCCGCTGTTCCAGCAGATGCAGGTCAAGATCGACCGGCTCAACCTGGTGCTGGACGAAGGCCTGAGCGGCGTCCGCGTGATCCGCGCCTTCGATCGCGGGGCCCACGAGAGCGGCCGCTTCGATGAAGCCAACCTCGACGTCACCGGCACGGCGATCGCGGTCAACCGCCTGGTGGCCCTGCTGATGCCGACCATGTTCTTGATGATGAACCTGACCAGCCTGCTGATCATCTGGTTCGGCAGCCTGCGCATCGACGCCGGCGAGATGCATGTGGGCGCGATGCTGGCGTCACTGCAGTACGCCATCCAGATTCTCTTTGCGGTGTTCATGGTCACGGCGGTGTTCGTGATGCTGCCGCGCGCCGCCGCCTCGGCCGAGCGCATCAACGAGGTGCTCGACGTCGTTCCCGATGTGAACGATCCGCCGCAGCCGAGGGCCGCCGGCACCGCCCGCGGCCAGGTCGAGTTCCAGGACGTGACGTTCCAGTACCCGGGCGCCGAAGAACCAGCGCTGACCGGCGTGTCGTTCACGGCGCTGCCGGGCGAAGTGACGGCCGTCATCGGCGGCACCGGCTCCGGCAAGTCCACCCTCGCCGGGCTCATCCCGCGCTTCTACGATGTCGCCGCCGGCCGGGTGCTCGTGGACGGCGTGGACGTCAGGGAGATGCGGCAGGAGGATCTGCGCGACCGAATCGGCTTCGTGCCGCAGAAGGCGGTGCTGTTCTCGGGCACCATCGCCAGCAACATCCGCTTTGGCCGGGACGAGGCCACCGACGAAGACATGCGGCATGCGGCGACGGTGGCGCAGGCGGCCGAGTTCATCGATCGCATGCCGGACGGCTACGCCTCGCCGGTGTCGCAGGGTGGCATCAACCTGTCCGGCGGCCAGAAGCAGCGCCTGGCCATCGCCCGCGCGCTGGTGAGGCGCGCCGGGATCTACGTGTTCGACGACAGCTTCTCGGCGCTCGACTTCGCCACCGACGCCAGGCTGCGAGCCGCGCTGAGAGCCGACACCGCCGCGGCCACCGTGTTCATCGTCTCGCAGCGCATCGGCACCGTGATGAACGCCGACCGGATCGTCGTGCTCGACGATGGCCGGGTCGCCGGCATCGGCCGGCACGCGGAACTGCTGCAGACCTGTGACGTCTACCGCGAGATTGCGGAATCGCAGGCGTCGCTCGAGGAGGTTGCGTGAGCGGGGAACGCACGTCGACGCGGCCGGCGGCTCCGGCGGCCGGGATGTTTGGTGGACGTCCGATGGGCGGCCTCGGCATGCCCGTTCAGAAAGCCAAGGACTTCAAGGGCACCTTGCGGCGGCTGACGGGCTATCTCGCGCCGCACCGGCCGGCGCTGATCGTGGTGGTGGCCGCCGGCGTCATCGCGACGCTGTTCAGCGTGATCGGTCCGAAGATGCTTGGCCTCGCCACGACCCGGATCTTCGAGGGCTACCTGGCGCGCACGCTCGGGCGATCCAACGCCGGGATCGACTTCGCCTACGTCGCCCGCATTCTGTGGACGCTGCTGGCCCTCTACGTGGTGAGCGCGGCCTTTCAGTACCTGCAGCAGTACCTGATGTCGGGTGTGGCGCAGAACACGGTCTACGCCCTGCGCCAGGCGGTCGAGGCAAAGTTCAGCCGCCTGCCGCTGCGGTTCTTCGACTCGAAGACCCACGGCGAGATCATGAGCCGGGCCGTCAACGACCTCGACAACATCAGCAGCACGCTGCAGCAGAACCTCACGCAGTTGATCACCTCGGTGCTGACCGTGATCGGCATCATCATCATGATGCTGACCATCAGCTGGCTGCTGACCATCGTGGTGGTGCTGACGCTGCCGCTGAGCGTGATGGTCGTCGCCAGGATCGCGAAGCGGTCGCAGGGTTACTTCGTGAGTCAGCAGAAGGCGCTCGGCGCGCTGAACGGGCACGTCGCCGAGATGTACGCCGGACACACCATCGTCACCGCATTCGGACACGAGGCGCGGGCGGTGGCGACGTTCGACGATCTCAACGGGAAGTATTACGACGGCGCCTGGCGGGCGCAGTTCGTCACCGGCATGATGTTTCCGATCATGATGTTCATCGGCAACCTCGGCTACGTGGCAGTGGCGGTGATCGGCGGCTTCCTCGTGACGCGGCGGGCGATCGCGCTCGGCGACGTGCAGGCGTTCATCCAGTACAGCCGCCAGTTCTCGATGCCGATCTCGCAGTTGAGCAGCATCGCGAACTCCATCCAGCTGACCATCGCGTCGGCCGAACGCGTGTTCGAGCTGCTGGACGAGCCCGAAGAGCCCGCGGAGCAGCCGACGGCCGCCACGCTTCCGGCGCCGCGCGGTGACGTCCAGTTCGACCGCGTCGCCTTCAGCTACAAGGCCGACACGCCGCTGATCGAGGACCTCAGCATCCATGTGCCGTCCGGACAGATGGTGGCCATCGTCGGTCCCACCGGCGCCGGCAAGACGACGCTGGTCAACCTGCTGATGCGGTTCTACGACGTCAATGCCGGCAGCATTCGCGTGGACGGAGTGGACGTCCGCGACCTGAGCCGCGGCGGACTGCGGCGGATGTTCGGCATGGTGCTGCAGGACACGTGGCTGTTCTCGGGCAGCATTCGCGACAACATCGCCTACGGCCGTGAAGGTGCCACCGAAGACGAGATCGTCCACGCCGCCCGGGCCGCGCAGGCCGATCACTTCATCCGGACGCTGCCCGACAACTACGGCACGGAGATCAACGAAGAGGCCACCAACCTGTCGCAGGGGCAGAAGCAGCTGTTGACCATCGCCCGCGCGTTTCTCGCCGACCCGGCGATCCTGATTCTGGACGAGGCGACCAGCAGCGTCGACACGCGCACCGAGGTCCTGATCCAGGAGGCGATGGCGCGGCTGATGCACGGCCGGACGACCTTCGTCATCGCCCATCGTCTGTCCACCATCCGCAAGGCGGACGTGATTCTGATGATGGAACATGGCCGGATCGTGGAGAAGGGCACGCATGATGACCCTGCTGGCGGCCGGTCGGCCACTATGCGACGCTCTATCAGAGCCAGTTCGCCGGTCAGGTGGCGGCTGGGGCGCCCGCGTAAGCGCCGTTGCGGTCACCCACCAACCCGCCGGGCGCTCCGGGGTAGTATTCGCCCATGTCGATGTCATCAGCCGGGACGGCAGTCGTCGTGGCGCTGGCGATTTCAGGTGCCGGGCACCTCATCGCCTGGGACGGTCCACGCCCTGCGGGGACTGTGGATTATCGCCACGGGCAGGAGGACCCCGACGGAATCACCCCTTTGATGCGCGCCGCCGCACGCGGCCAGGCGGGAGAGCTGAACGGGCTCCTGGCCAAGGGCGCCGACGTCAACGCGCGAACCACCGAGCAGCGGGTCACCGCCCTCATGTTCGCCGCATATTTCGGACATGCTGACGCGGTGAAGGCGCTGCTGACGAAAGGCGCCCTGCTGAACCTCAAGGATGCCCAGGGCGCGGCCGCCGTCGACTGGGCGTCGCTGGGCGGTCATCCCGAGCTCGAGAAACCCCTCACCGGGCCCGGCGCTGCACTGAACCCCTTTCTCAACACGGGCCAGATGCCCATCTGGCTGATGGACAAGGCAGCAGGGAAGTAACCCGCCCCCATGCGGATGCCTCCCCGGCTTGCGGCGGCGGTGGTGATCCTGGCGATGGGCGGAGCCCTCGCGGCCGCCGCGCGCCAATCCACAGCGTCTGCCGGGGAGTGGACGCACTACGGCGGCAACGCCGGCAGCCAGAAGTACTCGCCGCTCGACCAGATCACGCGTGACAACGTGTCGCGGCTCGATGTCGCCTGGCGCTGGGCCTCCCCCGACAACCCGCTCGTCGCCGCCAACCCGCTGTTGAGGCCAGGGATGTATCACGACACGCCATTGATGGTGCGGGGCGTGCTCTACACCGTGACCTCGCTCGGCCAGATCGCCGCCATCGATCCCGCCACCGGGCAGACGCGGTGGATCTTCGATCCCGAAAGCTGGAAGAACGGCCGCCCCGGCAACCTGGGCTTCGTGCACCGGGGACTGGCGTACTGGAGCGACGGCACGAGTCGAGCGGCTGCTGCTCGGGACGGCCGATGCCTACCTGATCGCGGTGGATGCGAAGACCGGGCAGCTGGCGTCGGCCTTCGGCGATGGCGGGCGGGTGGATCTCATGGCCGGCGTGGCGCGGGCCGAGCGCGGAACCAATTTCAGCGTGTCGGCCGCGCCCATCGTGGTTCGCGGCGTCGTAGTGGTGGGGTCGAGCATCCACGACGGTCCGACACACAAGGAGTGGCCGCGCGGCGACGTGATGGGCTTCGACGTCCGGACGGGGCGCCGATTGTGGACCTTCCGGTCCATCCCGCAGAAGGGCGAGTTCGGCTTCGACTCGTGGACGGGCGACGCGGCGGCCTACACGGGCAGCACGAACGTCTGGACGAACATGTCCGCGGACGAGGAGCTGGGCCTCGTCTACCTGCCGTTCGGCACGCCGACCAACGACTTCTACGGCGGGCATCGACCCGGACATGGCCTGTTCGCCGAGAGCCTGGTGGCGGTCGAGGCGCGCAGCGGCCGTCGAGCGTGGCACTTCCAGCTGGTGCATCACGGCGTGTGGGATTACGACCTGCCTGCCGCACCCGCCCTGGTCGATCTTCGCGTCAACGGACGCGAAGTCAAGGCCATCGCGCAGGTCACCAAGCAGGGCTTCACCTACGTGTTCGATCGCCGGACCGGCCGCCCGGTCTGGCCCATCGAGGAGCGGCCCGTGCCCCAGTCGACGGTGCCGGGCGAGCGCACCTCGGCCACGCAGCCGTTTCCCTCCAGGCCGCCGGCGTTCGAGCGCCAGGGCCTGACCGACGACGGACCTCATCGACTTCACGCCGGAGTTGAGGATGCAGGCCCGGGAGATCGTGTCGGCGTACGACCGCGGCCCGCTCTTCACGCCGCCATCGGAGCGCGGAACCGTCGCCCTGCCCGGATGGGTGGGCGGCGCGAACTGGGGCGGCGCGGCCGTGGATCCGGACACCGGCGTGTTGTATGTGCCGTCGATCACGAACCCGAGCGTGCTGCAACTGGTGAAGCCCGATCCGGAGAAGAGCAACCTGCTCTTCCGCCGCGGGGGCATCACGCTTCTCCCGACCGTTGATGGTCTGCCGGTCGTCAAGCCGCCGTACAGCCGCGTGACGGCGATCGACCTGAACCGCGGCGAGCTGCGATGGACGTCGCCCCTTGGGAACGGCCCACGTCACCATGCGCGCTTGCGGCATCTCGACCTTCCCGCACTGGGGTCCGGGGCACGCGGGTCGCTGCTCGTCACCAGGACGTTGCTGTTCGTCGCCATGGGGCAGGGAGGAATCGGCACACCGCAGACCGTGCCGCTGGCCGGCCAGCCGCTCAGCCCGCCAGTGCCTCCGGAGCCGCCACGGCTGGTGGCCTTCGACAAGTCCACCGGCGCCGTCGTCTGGGAGGCCACGCCCTCGGGCCGGCCCGTCGCGTCGCCGATGACCTTTGCCCACGGCGGCGTGCAGTTCGTGGTGGTGGCTACCGGCGTCGGGCCGTCCGCCGAGCTCGTGGCCTACGCGCTGGGAAAATGATCGATGCCGGCGCGGAGGTCGGGTAGTATGCGCGTCGTGAGGCGCGCCCATCGCACGCTGGTCATCACCGCTGCCCTGCTCGGGACGGTCTCGTGCGGAGGGCCGGCGCCGCCTCCGCTGCGCCTGCATGCCGACGTCAAGCAACTGATGGCCGCCGTCATCGATCCGGCCGCCGATGTGGTCTGGGAATCGGTCGGCACGATCGACGACGTGACCGGCACGGAGGAGATTCATCCCTGGACCACCGAGGAGTGGGACGCGGTGAGGAACGCGGCGTGGGTGATGGTGGAGGCGGGCAACTCGCTGATGATCGGCAATCGTCCGAAGGACACGACTGACTGGATGCGCTTCGCCCAGGAGTTTTCCGACATCAGCCTGAAGGCCGCGCGCGCCGCCGAAGCGCACGACGCCGCGGCGCTCTTCACCGCCGGCGGCGACATCTACCTGGCCTGCACCGCCTGCCACCAGAAGTACAACATCAACCTCACGGCACCACCGGCGCGCTAGACACCGTGACCCTGCTGAGCATCCTCGAGTGGCTGGCCGGCACCGAGTGGAGCATCGCGCTTCACGAGTCGCTCTGGATGTACCCCCTCGTCGAGTCCACGCACGTCCTCACGCTCTGCCTGTTCGCCGGTACCGCGATGATGTTCGACCTTCGCCTGGCGGGCCTGGCGCTGCGGCAGTTCCCGGCATCGCAGGTGATGGCGCGGCTGCTGCCGTGGACGCAAGCCGGCTTCGTGCTGATGGTCGTCACGGGCGGGCTGCTGTTCTACGCCATTCCCGTCCGGTCCTATCAGAACATCTTCTTCCGGGCGAAGATGCTGCTCCTCATCCTGGCCGGCCTCAACGTCTGGCTGTTCCACC
The DNA here is from genome assembly GCA_963723005.1 of uncultured Acidobacteriota bacterium. Classification (GTDB taxonomy): domain Bacteria; phylum Acidobacteriota; class Vicinamibacteria; order Vicinamibacterales; family UBA2999; genus VFZN01. The sequence continues at coordinate 25,413 of CAVRPA010000007.1, forward strand.
GCGGCATCTATCGCCGGGTGCACGAATGGGGTGACGCGCCGGTGCCGCCGCGCGCCGCACGGCTGGCCGGATACTGCTCGCTGGTGCTCTGGGCGGGCGTGATCATCAGCGGGCGTCTCATCGCCTACAACTGGTTCGACTGCGACATCCAGCCCCAGCCTGCCTTCGTCAACTGGGCGGCGGGGTGTCCCGTCTCCTGATCATGCTGCTGCCCTACTTCGAATGGTTCGAGTCGCTGTCCCTCGGCGAGGCCATCCGCAACTCGTTGTGGCTGTTTCCGGCGATCGAGTGCGTCCATCTGCTGGGCCTGGTGCTGCTGGGCGGATCGGTGCTGATGGTCGACCTGAGGCTGCTGGGGCTGGGGCTGCGCGATCAGGCCATTCGGGTGGTGGGCGAGTCCGCCCATCGCCTCACGCTCGCGGGCATCGGAGTGATGCTGGTCACGGGCATCCCGCTGTTCCTGTCGGAAGCCGTCAAGTGCTACTACAGCCCGGCGTTCTGGGTGAAGATCCTGACCCTGATGCCGGCCATCGCCTTCGCGCTGACGGTGCGCCTGTGGGTGGTTCGAGCCGAGGACGGACGCTTCGGACCCGGCGCGCGAGGACTCACGGCCCTCGCGTCGCTCGGGTTGTGGTTCACCGTCGCCGCCGCCGGGCGCTGGATCGGCTTTTCGTAGGCCACGGCCCACGCCTGTGGGCTTCTCCTCAGTTTCCCCCGGGCTTCTTCGTCACCTCGGTCGGGTCGCGGCCGTCGCGCGGGGCGCCGGTGCCCGACGACCCCATGAAGATCTTCTGGCCGTCGGTGAACGTCACGTCCCGCCCGTTCGCGCGCTTCAGTGAGTGGTCCTTGGTCTGGTAGCCATCGACGATGATCTCGGTGCCGACTTTCAGGGTGTCGCGGGTGAGGCCCCGGCGCAGCAGCGTGTTCGGCGTGCCGCCTTCGACCGCCCACACCTCGGCGGCGGCACCCGGCTTCTTCACCTCGATGTGAATCCAGGCGTGGGGGTTGACCCACTCGAGCTTGACGATGGTGCCCTGCAGGCGGAGCGGGGCGTTCGGATCGAACTCGGCCCCGAACGCGTGGTGACCGGAGACGCGCGTGGTGGCTGCCAGCAGCAGGCCCGCGCAGAGAACAGACAGCGTCGTTCGCATCGCTCGCACTCCTTGCTCGGTGAGTCTACTGCGGCTTCTTGGCCGCCGCTTCGCGCTCCTGGGCGCGGGCGCCGCTCAGGATGTTCGAGAGGGCGTAGTTGCCCTCGTGGCACGCATACTCGTAGATCAGCTCGTCGGTCCGGCGGAAGGGGAGCTCGCCGCTCCAGGGGGCGGTCCACGTCTGCGGGTCGTCGATGGTGAACTTGTAGTGGATGGTCTCCGCATCGACTCGCGTGAAGCGTTCGACGACCTTCAGGGTGTCGGAGGCCCCGCGGAAGGTCTGCAGCGGGTGGAAGTTCGTGGTCTCGACCACCAGGGTGTCACCCTCCCAGCGGCCGATCGAATCGCCCATCCAGGGTCGGATTCGCGCCGGCGGGTGCCCGGTGGCGTTCAGACGGATCATCCGCACGTCGTGGACCATCTCGGTGACGATCATCACGTGATCCTTCGTCTGCACGATCTGGTAGTTGTTGTTGTAGAAGTAGTTGGGCAGCATCGGCGGTCCGGCGTTCGATCCGAACGACATCAGGCAGCGTTCGGCCAGCGGACGGAACTCGGGGTGATCGTACTCCCCGCCGCGCGTGCGAAACGCTTCCGCACGCTGGGCCGCCCGCGCGCGGCCGGCCTCGGTGAGGGCCGGAGGCCGCCCGCTGGGCGGATCGACGATGATCGAGCTCCGGCGCTCGCCGTTCACGACGGCAATCCGATCGCCGGGATCGACCCAGAAGTTGTTGTAGCCCCCGACGTTGCCGGCCGCACCGGTAGAGCCGTCGCCGCCCTGGGGCGGGGCCGGTCGATCGGGGTCGCTCGGCTGCGCCAGGCGCTCCACGCGGTCGGCGTAGCCCTTTTCCATGCGAGCCGCCTGCGCTTCGGTGTAGACGGCCGGCGCGCCCTGCGGCCGGTCGATGGGGGTGATCGTCGCATTCGACCAGTTCCCCTGGATGTCCGGGTGCCCATCGGCCGTACGGGCCATCGTCCACGGGCGTGCGATGCCGGCCGGCGCCTGCCCCGCCACGGGTGCCAGCGTCCACAGGGCGATCGCGGCCACCACGAACGACAAGGATGGCGAGACGCGTTGGCTGTGCTTCATGGTTCTTCCTCTTCCCACCCTACTTCGCCAACGTTTTCCTGAGGTGCCCGAACATCAGCTCCTCGACGAACTCGACGCACTTGAACTGCCCCAGCCGGGCGTCGGCATTGACGTGGCGATAGAGCGGGAGGCTCATCTTCCACGGCCGCGAGAAGGTCTTCGGGTCGGTGATCGTGGCTTCGTACTGGATGTGATCGCGATCGGTCATCGTGTAGCGCTCGGTGACCGTCAATTGCTCGCTGTGGAAGTTGCCGGCGCGATCGAACCATGACTGGTCGTTGAAGCCGTTCGAATCGATGACGAACGTGTCGCCGTCCCACCGGCCCACGGATTGCCCCATCCACGAGTCGACCTGTGGCGGTCCGGGATCCTTCAGGAAGATGTTGCGGACCGCGCCCGCATACTCATAGGCCATGAAGAACGCGCTGTCGCTCTGGACGATCTGGAACGGGAACGGCAAGTAGGTGGCGCGCGGGACGCCCGGCAGGTAGCACTTGATCTCGGGATCGAGCGTCAGCCAGTTCTCCTGGTTCTTCTGCTTCTGCTCGAGCGCGGCCGGCAAGTAGGGCAGCTCGTCCCCTTCGACAACGCCTGGGCCCGAGGGCACAGCGCCGACGGCGCCGAGGGCCAGCACCTCCTTCGCCGGCAGGGGTATCACGGGGCCGGGCCGCATCGCCATCGCCGGACGCGCGGCGTGCGCCTGGATGTCGTAGTTGGCGGAGGTCAAGGCCTGCCAGAGGCCGTTCAGGTCGGGCTTGCCCGATGCGGTCCTTGGAATCACGGAACCGGCGGCGGGTTGCTGAGCGGCCCCCGGCTGGCTGCTGAGCCCGAAGAAGACGACGGCCGCTCCGCTGATGAAGCCTGCGAAGAGACCGCCCATGGCTGTGCGCGTCACCCGGGACCTCCTGTGGCGGCGATGCTGGCATCGCCGCCGGGGCATGTCAAGGACGACGAGCCGTCCACGCGGCCGCCTGCTGACCCACGACGCGGAGCAGATCGCCCATTGCGAGGTTGACGTCGATCAGGTGCAGGCCCCAGTTGGGCGACGGTTTGCCCGGTGGGCCGACATCGCCGACGATGTCGTCGGCTCGGGGGTCGGCCGGATCGCCGTGCACGGTGATCTCCAGGAACGTGGCGTGTTCGTTGGTCGCACACCGGGCCGAGAGTAGACCAGGCACGCTCACCCAGGGGGTCTCCACGGTCCTTCCGGCGGTCCAGGGCGACTGCGCCTGCTGGCTCGTGATGGTGCGACCGGACGCCGACAGATACGCGTGCAGTTGGCCGCTGGCGTCACCGAACGTCGCCGGGTTTGTGCACAGCGCCACCTGGTCCGGCTCGGCTACGCGGCCGAACAGGGCAGTGGCCGGTGGCGGGATCGTGGCTCGGTAGGTCGCATAGCTGATGACACAGCCGACCTGCGAGGCCGAGCGGCACGCCGGTACGGACTGGAAGCTGCCACCCACGTCCTTGCCGCGCGGGACCGTCACGGTGGTACCGAGGAGCAGCGCCGACACCAGTTGCCGCTGCACGGGCTTACCGTCGATCTCCTTCCGGATCAATTCGGCCAGGACGAACGCCCCTTGCGAGTGCCCGATCAGGACCACGCCCCGCCCGCGATTGTCGCGCGCCAGGTAGTCGTGCCACGCGTCGCGCACGTCGGCATAGGCCAGGCCCCGGCCGAGGTCGATTGCGCCGCCGGCGATGCGCTGGCGCAGCCCCGCCAGGGTGACCTGCCGGTATAGCGGCGCAAATGGGCGGCACGTCGAGGCGAAGCGCGCGAACTGCTGGGCGACCACATTGCGTTCGGCCGGGTCAGCGGTCATGTCGCTCTGCGCCCCGGGGTCGGTGGAGATGGTCGGGTAGACGTAGAAGCAGTCCACCGGCGCCTTCGGGTCGGCTGCCCAATTCTCCCGCGTCATCGTCCCGTCGGCGGCCACGACTGTCGTGGTGTGGTCGATGGCGCATGCATCGTTCCTCCCCGGTCGGCACAACCACGCCTCATCCCTGGTGTAATCGTTCGGGGTCTCGCTGGCGGCGGGCGATTCGGCCACTGCCGCCGGCGCGGCGCCCTGGGCGAAAACGGGCCCGGCGGCCGGCACCACGACGGCGAGGGCGAAGAAGAGATGTCGAAGCATGAATGTCTCCTGCGCGTCGCAGTCTAGCGCGGCTGGGCTGCTTTTCGCCTGGCGGACCGGCGGGTGGATCACTGAGGGGGAGCATGGTGATGGCGATCATGCCCATGCCCCCTCGAAAGCTCAGGTCTTCAGCGCGCGATTGGATCCAGTCCGCTTTCTCTGAGCGCGGCCTGGCCAGTCGGAGACAGCACGAGATCGACCAACGCCCTCGCGCCTGTGGGATTCGGCGCCTTGGTCGAGATTCCCACTGCGAAGACGGACACGCGCTGCACGGCGTCGGGCAACGGCCCGACGTAGTCCACGCCGTTCACGCCGCGCAGTTCCGAGATCTGTTGCACGCCGAGTTCGGCTTCGCCTCGCACGAGCGCGTTCCCAACCGGCTCGTTCTCGACGCGCCGGACTTTGGACATGACTTGTGCGGCGATACCGAGCTTGGGGAACAGCTCCGATGTGAGGTAGGTCCCGCTGATCTGCGCCGATACGGCGATCGATTTCGCGTCCAGAAATGTCTTCGTCAGCGCCTCGACGGTGCTGATGTCCGGCCGCTTCGCGCCCGCTCGCACGCCCACCCCAATCGCCGATCGGCCAATGTCGGCGCGGCTCCCCGGCACCACGTGACCTTCCCGAACCATGTCGTCCATGATGCGATCCGACAGGAACAGAACATCCACGGCCTCGCCACCACGCACCCTCGTCGCGATGTTGGCCGCGCCGACACCATTGGACAACGCCAGCGTCACCGCTTTGAGCTTCGTCGCCGATTCAAATGGCGCAACGAGTTGGAGATAGGCGGGCGCGATAGCGCCTGATGACATCACGCGCACGTCGCTGACCTGCGCGGTGACGTGAGTTACAACGAAGGCAACGACGAGGGCCGCGACGCGGATGGGCATGTCAGTTCTCCGAGCAGAGACGATAGCACCTCCAGAGCGTGCCGAGGCCATCGTGCGGCTGATGAACTGGCATCCCGCGCCGAAGGAAGAACTTTCGACGGCGGCAGTGGTCGAGGCACCTCCTCCTTGACGCCACACATACGCGTGTGTAGTACTCTGTGTGAATGGCGACGAACCTGGACCTCGACGACAAACTCCTCGAGGAAGCCGTGCGAGTCGGCGGTAAGGCGACGAAGAAGGCGACGGTGACCGAGGCGCTGCGGGAGTACATCGGCCGGCGCAAGCAGGCCCGGATCGCCGACCTGTTCGGCACGGTTGACTACGATCCGAAGTACGATTACAAGAAGCAGCGACGGCGCCGGTGAAGGTGCTCGTCGACACGTCGGTCTGGTCCCTCGCCCTGCGGCGACGCGCGCCCGCCCACCCGGCGGTGGACGAACTGCGCCGCCTCGTCGCACACGGACGCGCCGCCATCGTCGGCCCGATCCGGCAGGAACTTCTCAGCGGCATTCGCGACCGGTCGGTCTTCGCGCGTCTCCGCGACCACTTGCGGGCGTTTCCCGACGAGCCGATCACGTCTGCCGACTACGAGCGGGCCGCCGACTGCTTCAACCTCTGTCGCGCGAAGGGGATTCAGGGCTCGCACACCGACTTCCTGCTGTGCGCGGTTGCGGAGCGATACCGATTTCCGATCCTGACGACGGACGACGATTTCCTGAAGTACGGCCGAGTGCTGCCCCTGCGCCTCCACGCGCAGGAGAAGTAGCCGGACGCAAGCCGACACCGGCCGCATCCTCCGTATAATCCAGTCGGCCTTGCCCTTCACCTGCGGCAGCGAGGCGCGGGTCAGTCAATGAAGTCGTACGGCACGCGCACGCGGTCGTAGGTGATCCGCGCCCGTTGATCCCGCGTGACCAGCCGTGCGCCGGCATGCAGCACCGTGGCGGCGATCAGCGCGTCGTAGATGGCCCCACCAGTGAGCCCCTCGCGGCTCGCCATCTCGATGAGCCCCATGTGTCCTCGCGGCGGTAGAACCAGAGGCGCATGGCCGAACTGCCCTGCCAGAAAGGCCTGCACCACATCCGCGGGCGCCCGATGAGGTGGCGGCAAACGGGTCAGGACCGAGAAGGTTTCAATCACGACGTGGGCGGGAATCCTCGGCGCTCGTGTGAGCACCGCCGCCGCCGAGGCGTGCCCCTCGTGCCAGCTGGCAAACGCCGCCACCACCACGCTCGTGTCCACGGCGATCACCGCCGTGTGCCCTCGAGCGTGGCCCGGACCATCGCATCGGTCAGGGGCGGCAGCGGCTCCTCAGGAACGGCGACCAGCCCACCGCCTCGTTGCTTGAGCGTCATCACGGTGGCCACGGGCTCAATCTCCAGCAGCCCGTCCCGTTCTCGAATCTCGACCACCTTGCCGGCCTCGAGCCCCAGCCGCGAGCGAGTGGCCTTCGGAATGACAATTCGACCGGCACTATCAATGGTAGTTCGCATGTCATTAACATACCATTGTGCGTGACTGGCTCTCCGCGTTCGGCAGCCGTGATTGGGGCTGCGTATTCAGATCTTCTGGGCCGGGGCTGACGCCGTGAGGTGAGGCGCTATCCTAGGACGATGATGACGAAGCCGCACTACATCAGCAACGCGTGGCACCCGGCGAGCGGCGGTGGCGCCATTCCGGTCATCGATCCCAGCACCGGTGAGACCTTCGGCGAGCTCGCGCGAGGCACGGAAGCCGACATCGCCAGCGCCGTCGCGGCGGCGCGTGCCGCGATCGGCGAGTCGTTCGACGGCCCCTGGGGACGGATGTCGGCGGCGCTTCGTGGACGGCTGATGCTGAAGCTCTCGGCCGCGGTCACCGAGCGCAACGAGGAGTTCGCGCAGCTCGAGGCGCGCGACACCGGCAAGTCGCTGAAGACCGCGCGCGTCGATGCCACGGCACTCGCGCGCTACTTCGAGTACTACGGCGGCGCGTGCGACAAGCTGCACGGCGAGACGCTGCCGTACGAGACCGGCTATACCGTCCTCACGATTCGCGAGCCCCACGGCGTCACGGGCCACATCATCCCGTGGAACTACCCGATGCAGATCTTCGGCCGCACGGTGGGCGCGTCGCTCGCCGCGGGCAACGCCTGCGTCGTCAAGCCGGCCGAGGACGCGAGCCTGTCGATCCTGCGTCTTGCCGAGCTCGCGGCCGAGATAGGGTTTCCACCAGGCACGCTCAACGTGGTCACCGGGTACGGGCACGAGGCTGGCGCGTTCCTGACGTCGCATCCCGGCATCGATCACATCTCCTTCACCGGATCCACCGGCACTGGCCGGCTGGTCGCGCAGGCCGCTGCGAATCGTCACTGTCCCGTCACGCTGGAGCTCGGGGGCAAGTCGCCGCAGCTCGTGTTCGAGGACGCGGACCTCGATGCGGCGCTTCCGGTGGTCGTGAACGCGATCGTGCAGAACGCTGGACAGACCTGCTCCGCCGGCAGCCGCCTCCTCGTGCAACGAACCGTGTACGAGGCGGTGCTCGATCGCCTCGCGAAGACCTTCAGCGGCCTCCGCGCCGGCCCACCAGGCCTCGAGCTCGAGATGGGGCCGCTCGTCAACCGCAAGCAGTACGACGTCGTGAAAGGCTTCCTGCGGCGGGCCGAAGAGGAGCGTATTCCGGTCGCCGCCACCGGCGTCATCCATCCCGACGCATCGAGCGACGGCTACTACCAGGCCGCCGTGCTGCTTCGCGACGTGCCCCATACAAGCGAGCTCGCGCAGCGGGAGATCTTCGGTCCGGTGCTCGCGGCCATGCCGTTCGATGACGAGGCCGAGGCCATCCGGCTGGCGAACGGCACCGACTACGGTCTCGTGGCGGGCATCTGGACGCGCGACGGCGCGCGGCAGCTGCGGGTTGCGCGCAAGCTGCGCTGCGGCCAGGTGTTCATCAACAACTACGGCGCGGGCGGCGGCGTCGAGCTCCCGTTCGGCGGCGTGAAGTCCAGCGGGCACGGCCGCGAGAAGGGGTTCGAGGCCCTCATCGCTTTCACGGTGCTCAAGACCATCGCGATCAAGCACGGGTGATTACGGCCGGTCCATTGTAGAGTTTGGACATGTCGAAGCGACTTGTCCTTGCCGTCGTGATCCTCGGCGTGTCGGGCTCGCTGGCACAGGCCCAACCAGCCCGGCGCCCGCTGACCCTGGCCGACCACTCGCGCATCAAAGCCGTAGCCGATCCTCAGCGGTCGCCCGACGGTCAGTGGGTGGCCTACACCGTCACCACCATCGATGAAGAGAAGGACAAGCGCGACTCGAACATCTGGATGGCCCGGTGGAACGGCGCCGAGCAGGTGCAGCTCACCTCGTCACCCGACGGCGAGTCGTCTCCCCGCTGGAGCCCGGACGGGAAGTACCTGTCGTTCCTGGCATCGCGCGGCACGGAGGACGAGAAGAAGCGAGGCGCGCAGGTATGGCTGCTGCCGCGGTCGGGGGGCGAGGCCAGCAAGCTCACCGACGTGAAGGGCGGCGTTGCCGACTACGCGTGGTCTCCCGACAGCACCCGGCTGGCGTTCGTGGCGAGCGACGACGACCCCGACGCCGAACCCGAGAAGAAGGAAGGCTGGAAGCGCAAGACCATCCCGCCGATCGTGATCGACCGGTACCACTTCAAGGAGGACCGCGAGGGGTACCTCACGCACGTCTACAAGCACATCGCCATCTTCAATCTCGCGACCCGCACCGCGACCACGCTCACGAAGGGCCGCGTGGACGATGAGAGCCCGTCGTGGTCGCCGGACGGTACGCGCATCGCCTTCCTCAGCAAGCGCGCGCATGCCGACCCCGACCGCACCTCGAACGAAGACCTGTGGGTGATCGAGGCGCGCGATGGCGCCGAACCGGTGCGGCTGACCACCACTCCGGAGGGTGAAGGAGGCCGCCCGGCGTGGAGCCCCGACGGCTCGCGCCTGGCGATCCTCCTGAGGGACAACGACCAGAACACGGCCTACGGGTTGAACAAGCTGGCCGTGGTGCCGGCCACCATGCCGCAGCCCACCGCGCCGCGCATCCTCACCGCGTCGCTCGACCGCGCGGTGTCGAACCCGGTGTGGTCGGCCGATGGCAGCCGCATCTCGTTCCTGCTGCAGGACGACCGCGCGCAACAGCTGGCCAACGTGCCCGCCGAGGGAGGCGCAGTCCGCCGGGTCACCGAGGGGCGGCGCGTGCTGTCTGCTCCCCACGCAGGAGCGCTGGCCGATGGCAACTTCGCGCTGGTCGCGATGACCGCCACGACCCTCCCCGAGATCTCGGTGCTCGACGGTGGTGCGTTGCGCACCATCACGAAGCACAACGAGGCATTGCAGGCCGAACTGCAGTTGGCCACGACGGAAGACTTCACCTCGACGAGCAGGGACGGAACCGAGGTGCACGGGCTGATCGTGAAGCCCGCGGGTTACGAGCCAGGGCGCAAGTACCCGACCATCCTCTACATCCACGGCGGACCCAACGGGCAGGATCAGCACGCCTTCCAGTTCGACCGCGAGCTGCTGGCGGCCAACGGTTACGTGGTGCTGGCGATCAACTATCGCGGCAGCGCCGGACGCGGCGGGGCATACCAGAAGGCAATCCACGGCGACTGGGGCCACCTCGAGGTGGTCGATCTCCTGGGCGCGGTGGACGAAGCGGTCCGCCAGGGGGTGGCCGACGCAGACCGCCTGGGCATCGGCGGCTGGAGCTATGGCGGCATCTCGACCAACTACACCATCGCCTCCGATACCCGCTTCAAGGCGGCGATCAGCGGCGCCGGCAGCTCCATGCAGTTCACGATGTACGGCATGGATCAGTACATCGTCCAGTACCGACCAGGAGATGGGTCAGCCGTGGAAGACAACGGACAGGTGGATGAAGGTGTCCTACCCGTTCTTCAATGCCGACAGGATCAGGACGCCGACGCTTTTTCTCGGCGGTGAGAAGGACTTCAACGTGCCCATCGCCGGCGGCGAGCAGATGTACCAGGCGCTCAAGAGCCTGGGTGTGGACACGCAACTCGTCGTGTATCCCGGCCAGTTCCACGGATTGACGATGCCGAGCTACGAGCGCGACCGCTTGGAGCGGTACCTCGCCTGGTTCGGCAAATACTTGACGCCTGCCGGCAACGCTACGGCGCAGCGGCCGTAGGGGACTGCCGTCCAGCACAGCTGGGATCGCCCGCAAGCTGAACTACCTGAAGGGGTTGAGAGTCAGGGCCGATGAGAGATAGTCTGTGCACTGACCATCAACCAGGAGCCTTATGTCCCGCACACTCTCGACCGTTGTCGCCCTGCTCGCCGCCGCTGCCCTCACCGTCAGTGCGCAGATGACCCACGTCACGATGAAAGACGCGCAAGGCAAGGAAGTGGGCATGGTGATGCTCTCGCCGGCCACGGGTGGCGGCGTCACGGTGGCCTTCGACTTCAAGGGCCTGCCGCCCGGCGAGCACGCCCTGCACATCCACGCGGTGGCCAAGTGCGAGCCGCCGTTCGCCAGTGCCGGCCCGCATTTCAATCCCCAGAACAAGAAGCACGGGACCGAGAACGCCGAAGGCCCGCACGCGGGTGACATGCCGAACTTCAAGGTCGCCGCCGATGGCACCGCGAAGGGATCGCTGACCAACAAGAACGTCACCATGGGCGCGGAGCCCAACTCGGTGCTGAACGCGACCGGCACGGCCATCGTCATTCACGCTTCGGCCGACGACATGAAGACCGACCCGTCCGGCAACGCCGGCGATCGGATTGCGTGCGGAGTGGTGGCGAAGTAAAGGCTGACACCTCAGATGCGCCGGCGGCTCTTCTGCGCCTGTCTCATCGCCATGCTGGGCGGAGTGGCCCACGCGGATGACGTGTTTCTGAAAGGGGGCGCCCGGATTTCCGGGCGCCTCCTGTCGCGTACGGCGACTTCCGTGGAAGTGGACGTCGGCGCTGGGACCGTCACCATCCCGATGAGCAGCGTGGACCGCATCGAGGCACGGCGCACGCCTCTCGACGACTACTACGAACGGGCCGCGACCCTCGATCCTGCCGATGGCGCAGGCTGGCTCCAGCTTGCGAAGTGGGCCGCCAGCCAGGAGCTGGGCGCGCAGGCGCGCGCCGCCTTTGGCAACGTGCTGACCGTGGACCCTTCCAATGCCGAGGCCAACCAGGCGCTGGGCCGCGTGCTGCTCGATGGCCGCTGGGTGAGTGCGGAGGACAGTTACAGAGCGCGCGGCTACGTGAGATTCGAGGGGGAATGGATCACGCCTGCCGAGCAGGACGCCATCCTCGGGCAGCGCGCCGCCGCCAATGAGCGGCAACTGGTCAGCCTCGATGCCGAGCGGCGAGTGAGGGAAGCCGAGGCACGCGCCGTCGCGGCGGAATCCCGGGTTCGCTATGCCGAAGCCGCGGTTCCGTGGATTGCCGGTTACCCCGTGGCCTTTGGCGCCTGGGGCTATACGAACCACGCGGGGGGTAATCGTCCTCCGCGCGCGAATCCCACCACGCCGCAAAGCCCGCTGCCGTCGATGTATCCCTCGCAGCCGCTCTTCACGCCGCAGTCGCCGCTGGTTCCGCCACCGCCGAGCCCTCGCGGTCCTGGTTCGCGCGAGCCGCGACGTGAAGGACCGCGCGACCCGCGCTAGAGTGGTCCACCAGCCGATCAGATTACCCATCGCCTTCCACGATCGGCAAAGCCGATCCGACCCCTAAGATGTCGACCGCCGCGCGTGGGTAGGCGTTTACAGTAAGGGGCATGGTGGGGAAGGAACTCGAAAGGGTAGCCGCGGCCCTCCTGCTGACACTAGGCGTGACGAGCTGTGTGATGGGTTGCGTGCCGGCCACGCCGTCTGTTCCGCCTCTCGCCTCGCGCGGGCTGAGCGGGTCGAACGTGCTGCTGGTGACCATCGATACGCTCCGCCGCGACCGGTTGGGCGCGTACGGCAACACCACGGGCCTCACCCCCGCTCTCGACGGTCTCGCCGCCGCCGGCCTGCGGTATACGCACGCGTTCTCGCACGCGCCGATGACCCTGCCGGCGCATGCCTCCATCCTCACGGGACGCATCCCGATCCGCCACGGCATCAGGAACAACGGCAGCTACCGCCTTGGCGAGGACGTGCCGACACTGGCGACGGTGCTCCACGGCGCCGGCTATCGCACCGGCGCGTTCGTCGGGGCGTTCGTCCTCGACGCGCGCTACGGACTCTCGCGTGGGTTCGACCACTACGACGATCGCTACCCGCAGAGCGGCGAGACGAGGTTTGACTTCGCCGAGCGCCGGGCGGCTGACGTTGTTCAGGCGGCCGGCGACTGGATTCTCACACCACCAGCGGGCCCGTGGTTTGCGTGGGTGCATCTCTTCGATCCGCACGCGCCCTACGACGCCCCGGCGGAGTACCGTTCGGGCCGGGCCCCGTACGACGCCGAGGTGGCCTATACCGACGCCATGGTCGGACGCCTGCTGGAACGGCTTCGTGCCGGGCACGCGCTGGACCACACCGCGATCATCGTCACGGCCGATCATGGCGAATCGCTCGGTGAGCACGGCGAAACCACGCACGGGTTGTTCGCGTATGGAGCCACGCTGTCCGTGCCGCTGATCCTCAGCGGACCGGGCATCGGTCGTGGTGTGATCGATGGCGCCGTGGGACACGCTGACCTGCTGCCGACGATCTGCGATCTACTCGGGGTGGCGGTGCCGACAGGCCTCGACGGCATCTCGCTGATCGCGCCGCCCGCAACAGACCGGCTCGTGTACTTCGAGGCGCTCGACGCCTCGCTCACACGCGACTGGGCGCCGCTCACCGGCGTGGCATCGGCGCGATGGAAGTTCATCGATCTGCCGGAACCTGAGCTCTACGATCTCGCCGCCGACGCCGCCGAGTCCAACAATCTCGCGGGTCGCGACTCGTCGCAGCTGAAAGCGCTGGCCGCGGCGAAGGACACGCTGGTGTCACGGGCACAGCAGGCGGCACCGGTTGCAAGCCAAGGCTGTGGTCGATGAACAAGCCGATCGGCGGTTGCGTTCGCTCGGATATGTCGCCGCGAGCCCCTCGCCTTCCAGGAAGGGCACCGAGCGCACGCGTCGCCACTCCGCTGACGACGATCCCAAGCGCCTGGTTGCCCTCAACGAGCGCTTCAACACGGCCTTGTCCGCGTTCAACAACGGTCACGAAACCGAGGCGCTCGCCGGTTTCCGATCGGTGTTGTCCGAGCGGCCTGACTTTCTCAGCGCGCGGACCAGTGCGGCGACGCTGCTGGTCGCCCGCGGCCGCGCGGGCGAGGCGGTGGCCCTCCTTCGCGACGCGCCACCGCACCAGGCCGGGTCGCCCCAGCTGCTGGCGAAGCTCGGCGTCGCGCTGCGCGAAGCCGGCGACCTGCCTTCGGCCGCGGTATCCCTGGAACGGGCCCGCGCCGCAGGCGCCGAGAATCCAGAGCTCGCCAACGATCTCGGCGTCGTCTACGCCAGGCTCGGGCGCGCCAACGATGCCCGGGCCCTCTTTCAGGAGCTGCTCGGCCGCGACCCGGACGATGCCGCCACCTGGAACAATCTCGGGGTGCTGGAGCTCTCGTCCGCGCGCCCGACGCAGGCGGCCGCGGCGTTTCGACACGCGGTCGAGGCGGATCCGGCGCGCGGCGACGCCTGGCAAGGGCTCGGCGCCGCACTGGTCGAGCAGGATCGACCGGCGGCGATCGACGCGTGGCGCCGGGCCGAGCGCCTGCTGCCGCGCGACTACGACCTGCTGTTCAACCTGGGTGTGGTGCTGGCGGAGAGTCCGAACCCGCGTGAGGCGCTTCCCTATCTCGAGCGGTTCGTCCGCGAGGCGCCGCGCGACCGCTACGGCGCCGATATCGCGCGCGTCGAGGCCATGCTTCGCCGGGTGCGACAGTGAGCGTTCGCACCGCGGCGGGTGTGCTCGGATCGGCTCTGACGATCCTCGCACTGTCCTGCACTCGGCCGCCGAGCCCGGCGCCGACGCCGGCCGCCTCCCCACTGCCGCGTGCAAATGTTCTGCTGGTGACCATCGATACGCTGCGCGCCGACCGAGTCGGGGCGTATGGCGGTGATGCGGGCGCGACTCCGACGCTGGATCGCCTGGCGGCCGAGGGCCTGCGCATCGACACCGCGTACGCCCACGTCCCGCTGACCTTGCCCTCGCACACCGCCATCATGACCGGCGCCTATCCGCAAGTGAACGGCGTGCGCGACAACGGATCGTTTCGGTTCGATGGCAAGCTGCCGACCCTTGCGGGCACGCTCAAGGGCGCGGGCTATCGCACCGGTGCATTCGTCGCGTCGTTCGTCCTGGACGCCAGGTTCGGCTTGAACGCCGGCTTCGATGTCTACGACGACCGCTACGGCTCGCGGCCCGCGGGAGGGGACCTGACCATTGTCGAGCGGCCAGCCGGCGCCGTACTCGACGCGGCGATGCCCTGGATCACTGGCGGCGGAAACGCTGGACAGCCCTGGTTCGCGTGGGTGCACCTCTACGACCCGCACGAGCCCTACGATCCTCCGGAGCCCTATCGCAGCCGATTCTCCACGGACTTGTACGCCGGCGAAATCGCGTTTGCCGATGCCCGGCTCGGCGCCGCGCTCGAAGAGCTATCGCGCCGTGGCCTGCTGACCAACACCCTGGTCGTCGTCGCCGCGGACCATGGCGAATCGCTCGGCGAGCACCAGGAGCGGACCCATGGGCTGTTTGCGTACGATTCGACGCTGCGCGTGCCGCTCGTGCTGTGGGCGGCGCCCAGCGTGCGACCGGGCGTTCTGCGCGGACCGGCGCAGCTGGTGGACGTGATGCCGACGATCCTGGAGATGGTCGGCGTGACGGCCGACGTACCGAACGGCCGCAGCCTGTGGTCGTTTGCGCGCGACGGCCGGCCCGTCTCCGACGCCGGCGTGTACTTCGAGGCGCTCAACGCCAGCCTGACCAGGCATTGGGCGCCACTCACGGGCCTGGTGCACGGCGGCCTCAAATTCATCGATTTGCCGATTCCGGAGCTGTACGATCTCGCCGCCGACCCGGGTGAGCTCGTGAACCTGTTCCAGCAACGCAGCGACGCGGCAGGCTCGCTCGCGAAACGCTTGTCGGCGATGCGCGATGCGGCGGCCCCGGCTCGACCCGCGACGATGGATCGCGACACCGAGCAGCGGCTGCGATCGCTCGGTTACGTCTCGGCGCCGCGTAGCGGCCCGGCGCGAACGGCAACGGCGGCCGACGACCCCAAGGCGCTGATCGGCCTTCACAACCTCCTCGATGACGCGCTGGTGGCGATGAAGGGAAGGCGGCCAGCCGAGGCCGAGCGCCTCCTGAAGCAGATCATCGCCAGCCGCCAGGACTTCATCGTGGCGCACGACCGCCTGGCCCAGCTCTATCGAGACACCGGACGCCTTCCTCTCGCGATCGAAACGCTCGAAGCGGCGTCGCGTGCGGGCGTGGTCGACGCCGCACTGCTCGCCGCGCTCGGCGGATACCTGCAGGAGGCTGGCAACCTCACCCGATCGCTCGAGGTGCTCGAGGCCGCCAGAACCATGAATCCGTCGGAGATGGAGGTCTACGAGAAGCTGGGCATCACTTACACCCGCCTTGGCCGGTTCGACGAGGCGCACCGGATGTTCGCGCACATGCTGTCGGTCGCGCCCAACTCCGCGACCACCTACAACAACCTCGGCTCGCTCTACCTGACCGAGCGGCGGTGGGCCGAGGCGGCCGATGCCCTGACCCGTGCCCTGGCAATCGATCCGGCGATGGCCAACGCGCACAACGGCCTTGGCGTGGCGCTCGTCCAGCAGGGGCAAATCGATCGGGCGATCGCGGAGTGGCGGAAGGCGCTCGAGCTGAGGCCCGACTTCGCGGACGCGCGCGACAACATCGAACGCGCCCGACAACTGAAAGGGCGGTCCCCGGTGGACCGCCCCTTCTGACTTCTCCCGTTGCGTCTGGCTTCCAGCGTCCAGCTTTGCCTTTTGCCTTCTGCCTTCTGCCTTTCTTGCCTCTCCCGTTAGAACTCCAACCGGAACCCCATCTGGAAGACGCGTGGGTCGAGCGTCGCGATGACGCGTCTTGATACGCCGAGCCGGTGTTCAGGTTGAAGTTCGTCACCGGATCCGCATTGGTGACGTTGTAGATGTCCAGCATCACCGAGACCTTGGCCCAGTCGATCTGGAAGCTCTTGTCGAGCCTGAAGTTGAGCAGCCCGACGTTGTCCGAGCGGTTGTTGCTGAGCGGCTCGACGAAGAAGTCGGCGCCGTAGTTCGAGAGATTCAGGCAGCCGCAGTCCGGGATCGATCCGGGAGTACGGGAACCCGCTCTGGTAGCGGTAGTTCGCCGGAGAACCCGATTTCCCACGGCATCTCGTACCGCCCGATGAACTGGAAGTGGTACGCCGTGGTGTCCTGCCGCGGCGGCGTGGCCGGGTTCGGCGTTGACGTAGTAGTTGATGCCGATCGGGTCGGCGCTGAGCGGCGAGGTCGAGATGTCGTAGCCATTGGAGGCGATCGACGAGCGGAAGTCGCTGCGCCACTGGTAGTCGGCGCTCGTGTTGATGAAGAACTTCTGGCTCACCCGCTTGTTGTAGGCGAACTCGATCGTGTCGTAGTTGTAGTTCCCGTCGGGGAAGTTGGAGTACTCCACGGCGGTGTCGGCGGCCACGGCCGTCTGGCACATCGACCAGGTTGAACGTCTCACCGCCGATGGTCCTGGTCACCGGCACCGTGTTCAGTCCGACCCACGCGGGGACCAGGTTAGTGACGTAGTACGGCGCCGCGTCGTGGACGTTCTTGCGCACGTAGGTCACGCGCGCCGAGGACTCGCCCGGCAGCTGGGTCTCGAACGACGCGCTGATCTCCTCGGTCCACGGCGTCTTGTAATCCGGGATCGACCACCGTCGAGTCGCCGCCGAATCGCAGGCGCTCGCGTGCCGAGTTCCGACGGCCCATCGTAAACGCCATTGCGGTTCTGATCGAGGAAGTTGTACTCCGCAATCGTGTAACCCGCCGGGTTTGCCCCGGTGAAGCTGTCGGCGATGTTGTTGTAGTACTGGCCGTAGAACGCCTTCAGCACGGTCTGCCCCTTGCCCGTCAGGTCGTAGGTGACGCCGAGCCGGGGTGCGATGTTGGTGTTCTTGACCAGCGTGTTGGCGGCGACATTGGTCTCGGCCGGAAAGATGCGAGCCGTCGGAGCACGTCGGTGATGAGCGGTTTCCGCACGGCGTCGCCGTGGCCGACCTTCTGGTAGTCCAGCCGGACGCCCAGCGTGAAGGTGAGCTTGTCATTGGGCGACCAGCGATCCTGGGCATAGCCGGCATAGTGCAGATCCGTCGTCGGACCCACCGTCCAGTCGGTGCTGTAGCCCGCGGGATCGCCGATGTCGATGAAGCGAATCCGGTCCGGTGACTGGCTCGCGTCGGCGCCGGCATACGAATAGCGGATCGGCCCCGAGCGCCCGTTGTGACCGTAGCGATACGAGTCCTCGAACACTTCGAACCCGAACTTGAAGTCGTGACTGCCACCCTTGTTGGGCAGGTAGTGCGTCAACTGCGTCTTGAGCTGCGGCTTCTTGCGATAGGTGCTGAACGCAATCCAGCCGGCACCCGCCACCGCGTTGGTTGACCGGAAGATCTGCGGCGGCCGCAACGCGGGATCGACCTGCACTTCCATCGGCCAGTCGAGCGTGAAGTTCCCGACGTTGACGTTGAAGAACGTGCGGTCGTTGACCACGCGTTGGTACTCGCCCTTGTACATCCGCGAGGTGCTGTCCTGCGCGCGCACCGACTCCGGCGGCAGCAGCGTCGAGAGGCCGCGCTTCGGCTTCTGCTTGCGCCCCTGCTGGAAGTAGCCGATCAGGGTGTTGTTCGCGCCCATCTTGACCGTGCCCTTGCCGGTGTAGTTGTCGAAGATGCCCAGGTCCGTGGCCACGTCACGGCTGATGCCCGCGACCTGCTTGTCGATCTTGAAGTGGTTGTAGGCGCCGTAGAACCAGGCGACGTCGCGCTTGATCGGGCCGCCGAGATCGAGGTGGCCTTCCCAGAACAGCAGGTTCGGATTGTCGCACTGCGGCTGGCCGTCGGCATTGTTGGGGCAGGTGTAGCCGTCGCTCGCTTATGTCGGCCGGATCGGCGTTCGAACCGACGAACTCGCCCGGCTGGTAGCTGAGGTGCTCGAGGCCCCGGAACGTGTTGCCGCCGCTCTTGATCGTCGTCACGATCGCGGCGCCGCCCGAGTTCATCTCGACGTCAGCGCCGAGCGCGCTCACCGACACTTCCTCGTTGGCGTAGTAGTCCTCGTAGAACCCGGTGCCGCCCACGCCTTCGGTGTGATCGACGCCGTCGGAGACCGTCCGCGCCTGGCTCTGGATGCCGAACACTTCGTAGCCGGACTGCTGGCTCTTGTGGCTGCCGCCGACGTCGAAGCCCTGCATGCGGACGCCGGGCGACTGGGAGAGCGCCCCCCACACGTCGGTGGAGTTGGGCACGGCAATCAGCTCGTCGCCCTTCAGATTCGTCCCGATTGTCGTCGTCGAGACGTCGACGAGGGGCGAGTCGCCGGTCACGGTGATGCTCTCGGTGAGCCCGCCGACCTCCATCTGGCGCATCGAACGAGATGCGTCTGGCCCAGGACCACGGTGATGTTGTCGCGCTCGACCTTCTTGAAGCCGGTCAGATCGAACGTCAGCTTGTAGGTGCCTGAAGGCAGGGCGGGGAACATGAAGCGCCCGTCGCTCTGCGTGACGGTGGTCTGCACGCCGATGAGCGACGGCGACGTCGCCGTGACGGTGACGCCGGGCAGCACCGCACCCTGGACGTCGGTGACGAATCCCGCAAGCCGGCCCTGACCGATCTGCGCGTAACCGGGCGACGCCATCGAGACACCGAGAGCCAGGGCGATGAACCATCGCGCCATTCTCGATTTCATAGGACCTCCCCAACGACAAGGCAGTGGACGACGCGGCACGATGAACACCCGCGGTGAGGGCAGGATGCCGCTAGAGGCCCGGAAGGCGATCGGGCCGAAGCTGCTCTGGCGCGGATACTATGCCCTCTGGTCGGGGATCCGCAAGACAATCGATGACAATTGAAGGGCCGGGCTGGTTGACGACCGGCCCGCCCGATGTAGAATCCCGCCGATTCCGCGTTAGGGTCCGCCCATGTCCCACCCCGGGTTCGTCGCCGCGTGCCTGCTCGCGCTGTGGTGGACCACTGCGCTCTCCACTCGAGCTCCAGCCTCGGCCCAGGCCACCGCGGTTCAGCCCTCCCAGGACGCGACCGGCACCATCGCCCCAGACGGCCGCCAGCCGGCGGTTGCCGTCGGAGCCGGCGCGTGCGCGGCGTGCCACGCGGACAAGCACGCCGCCTGGACTCGCGGCCGTCACAGCAAGATGCTTCAGCCAGCGAAGGCATCGACCGCGCTCGGTGATTTCACGCAGACCCGGCTGACGCTGCACGGAAAACCGTACCGCCTGCGGACCGCGAACGGTGAGCTCTACATCACCGAGTCGTCGTTGACCGGCACGCCGGTCGAGCATCGCGTGGACTACACGCTCGGCAGCCGCCGCATTCAGCACTACCTCACGACCATCGACCGCGGTCGCATCGTCGTCCTGCCGCCGAGCTGGGACGTACAGCGACGCGAGTGGTTCGACAACGTGGACATCATCCGCCCGGATGAAGAGGCCGGCGCGCCGGTCCAGCAGTGGAACAAGAACTGCGTCGGGTGCCATGTCAGTCAACAGGACAATCACTACGCGCCCGCCACCCGCACCTACGCCACCGCGTGGGTGGACTTCGGCACGTCGTGCGAGCGCTGTCATGGCCCGGGCAGCGCGCACGTCGCGCGTGAGGCCTCGACTGCTCCGGCCGCCGCCACCGGCGCCGCCATCGTCCGGCCGACGCGACTCGATCCGCCCGCGAGCAGCATGGTGTGCGCGCAGTGCCATTCGCTCCGCGACGCCGTGGCGTCCGGTTACCGCGCCGGCGAGGACTACTACGACTACTTCGTGCCCAAGCTCGAATACACGCCGCGCAAGGAGCAGGACCCGGTCTACTGGGCGGATGGCCGGCCGCGACGCTTCTCGAACGACGCGATCGGCCTGTGGCAGAGCCGCTGCTTCCTGAAGGGCGGCGCGACGTGCACGACGTGCCACGACGCGCACCTGCCTGACGTCGATCGTCACCCGGAGCTGGCGGCCTCCAACAACGCGCTGTGCACGTCGTGTCACGCGCCGATTGCGTCGGCGCTGGCCGAGCACACCCGGCACCAGCCCGCGAGCGCCGGAAGCTCGTGCGTCGAGTGCCACATGCCGCGCACGGTCCTCAGCATCAAGGCGAAGATTCGTGATCACTCGATCAGCCTGCCGGCGCCCGAGAACACCGTGTCGTTCGGCATTCCCAACGCCTGCACCGAGTGCCACGCGACGCGGTCCGCCTCGTGGGCGGTGGAGGTGGTGGCGAAGTGGTGGCCCGAGGGACGGAGGGCGCGGGTGGTTGAGCGAGCCGCGGCTTTCACCGCCGCGCGCTCGAGCAAACCCGAGGCGCTGCCTCGCCTCCTGGCTATCGCCGGCGACGCCGACCAGGGGCCGCTGATGCAGGCCAATGCGCTTGGCTATCTGCGCAACTACCCGGACGCGCGCGCGCAGTCCGCGCTGATCGAGGCCCTTGGCGCCGAGCATCCGCTCCTGCGCATGGTGGCCGCATCGAGCCTGCGTGGACCCGGCGCTCAAGCCTCGCTGCTGCAGGCGCTGGACGATTCGCGCCGGGCCGTACGCCTATCGGCGCTCGTCTCCCTGGTCAACGGCGGCGTCCGCCCGCCGGAGGCGGATCGCGCTCGCTTCGCGCGCGTGAGCGCCGAGTTCGTCGAGCAGGCAAAGATGCACGAAGACGATCAGCGTGACCCAGGCAGACCTCGGACTGGTGCACCTGCTGAATGGCGATCTCGATCGCGCCTCGCAGGCGCTGATGAACAGCCGCACGCTGGATCCGGCCGGAGCGCGTTCGGCTTTCCTCCTCGGGCTCGTCCGTCTCGGACAACAGCGCCCAGACGAAGCCCGTGCGCTGTTCGAGCAGGTGCCCTCGTCGGATCCGTTCTATGCCGCGGCCCGCCGTCAGTTGCAGGGCATACGCCGCGACAAGTAGGTTGTCGTCTGCCGTCTGCCGTCTGCCGGATTTACCGGTTCTGCCGTGCCCGCGTGAGATGGGGGACGATGCCCAGCATGCGTTCGATCAGCATCAGCTGACCGCGATGGTGCATCTCGTGCTCCTTGACCGACATCAGCATCTCGAACCGCGACTTGGTCGGGGGCTGAATCGGCGGCGGGAAGGCGACGGACTCAGCGGCCTGCTCCGTGGTCATCTGCTCCAGCTTTGAAGCAAACGTGTTGCCGCGCGTCTCGAGCGCGGCAAGGATGTCGGCCTTGGTCTTGAGGCCGCCGGCGACGGCCGCGCCTTCCGCCGTGTAGCGGGCGAAGTCCTCGAAGGTGACTTCCCGCTTTTGCTCCGCGAAATGCAGTTGCTCGGCCCAGTGGGTGGACGACGCCAGGTGGGCGAGCATCTCGGCCACGCTCATCACGCCCTCGGCCGCGCGGTAGTCGTACTTGTCTTCCGGGATGTCCTGCGCCACCAGAATCGTGTTCTTGCGCACGGTCCGGAAGCTGTCTGCCATGTCTTTGGTGCAGTAGCTGGTCATAACGATTAACGATACCTCAACGTCGAACTCGAGAACCTGGAACCCAGAACCTCAGAACCTATCTTCCCCTTGCCGCGGTTTCCGCGGTGGGTCCGCCGACGGCCTGCGCGGTGCCGTAGAAGATGCTGTTGAACAGGAACTTGAAGGTGCCGTGCGGCTGCGCCCGGAACGTGATCTCCGGCCCGATCAGGAACACCTTGCCCTTGCCCAGCGTGACGTCGACGCCGGCGGTGCCGCCATCGAGATAGTGCTGGCCCCAGGCCCACCCGGACCGCAGCGACTCCTTCGAATCGAACCACGACACCGGCTTCACGCCGCGCAGCGCCGCGCTCGGCGCCAGCTGCATCACGGGGCTGTTCTCGAAGAACACGTCAATCTGCTTCTCGAAGCCGAACCCGAGCGGCGTGGTGTTGTCCACGGCGACGCGCATGATCGAGCCGGGGATGAAGTACTTGGTGCGCGGCAGCGGCCGATCCTCGCCGTTCTGCTGCACTTCCACCAGGTGATCGGTCAGCGGCAGCCCGAGGTGATAACCAAGCGCGGCCGATCCGCCGTAGGCCACGATCACGCCGCCTTCTTCGGCAAAGCGCTTCAGCTGCGGGACCGTCTTGCTGATGGTCACGCGTCCCAGGTGGGAGCGGAACTGCTCCGGCACCTCCTGCGCTGTGGGCGGCCGGCCGCCAAAGCCGCCGCCGGCGTTGTCGGTCTCGGGGATGCCGCCGTCCGGGAAGATGATCACGTCGTACTTCGCCTTCAGGTTGCCGGCGTCGAGCGTCTGCGGATAGATGACCTCGAAGTCGAACTCGAACTGCTCCAGCAGCCACCGCGTGTGGCCCGACGGCATCGATCCGCCGTACTGATCCCACAGCGCGATCCGCGGCTTGGAGAGCTTGTAGAGCGCGCCCGCGGGACGGCTGGTCACGCCGGTGAACGTCAGCCCGAAGTCGGCCGCGGCCTTCTGCAGCACCGCCGCCGTCGAGGGCTTGGCGGTGATGTACATCACGCCGGTGCCGTCCTTGCTCTGGAACGAGCGGTCGCCGACGAAGAACACCTCTTCGCCCGCTTTCAGCAGGCGATTGACCGCCTTGAACGAGTCGTTGAGGCGGTGCGGCACGGTGAAACCCACCGCGCCCTGCGCGCTCGTCAGCTGGCCCGCGGCCGGCGTGATCACGTCGGCGATCTTCTCGAGCGGACCGTCGACGTTCTCCAGCACGCGATCGAACTTCAGCCCCATCTGGTAGGCGAGCGTCCAGCCGGCGTTGTCGTACGGCGGAATCGGCGGCCCGCCCGGGAACTGCAGGTCGTTCGGGTGATCCTGCGGCTCGAACATGTCCAGCAGGTGCGGGCGATAGGCCTGCGCCGCCTTGAAGACATAGGAGCCGGCGGGGTAGGTCTTGCCGCCGGCCGTCAGCGGCGCGGTGGCGCGGTGCACCGTCAGGCCGGCGCGGATCATGATGTTGACGAACTTCGTCGCGGTGAGGAAGTCGCCCTCGTTGGCGGGGATCACGTAGGCACGAGGATCGCGCCAGTCGGGCTTCTTCAGCAGGTCGTAGGTACTGCGCCGGCACCGCCGTCGCGCGGCCGCCGGCCACGGCGCGCGGGTCGGTGGAGTCGATCTTCATCGCCTTGGCGATCTCTTCCTTCACCTCCGCGATCCGCCGCGGATACATCGTCCAGGTGTCGGTGTTGCCCTTGCGGATCGAGTTCCGCCCCATCACGTAGATGTTGAAGAGCAGCGTCTCGCGGTAGCGCTGCGCGAAGTCGAGCACCGCGTAGTTGGCGGTGATCGAGTAGTCGATGGACTGGCGGAAGTGCCAGGTCTGCGGCGCGATCGGCGACGGCAGGTCGCCGCGGGCCAGCAGGCGGTCCGGCACGAAGCCAATCTGCTCCGGCGTCGGGTTGCCGATCGACTCGGTGAGCAGGCCGATCTGGTTGTGGAAGTACGGCATGGTGCGGAGGCCGCCGTTCCACCACGTCGAGTAATTGGCGCCCGACCGCGTCGTCACGCCCGGCTTGCCTTCCTGGTCGAACCGCGCGTGCATCGCCGAGCCCACCTGGTCGAGCATGTTCACGACCAGCGGATCGTAGAGATAGTTGAACGGGTCGCGGAACGGCGGCGAGAACATCACCGTGCCGGTCGGCCCCGTCTGGTGGTGGTTGTAGACGATCTGCGGGAACCACTCGCGGTAGAGCATCCGGTTGATGTTCACCGACTCCGGCTGGTTCATCATGTAGAAGTCGCGGTTGTTGTCGTGGCCCACGTACTTCTGGTACAGCCGCGGCAGGTTGCCGGTGCTGCGCTGCTTCGGATCCGGGTTGCGCATGTACCAGTCGGAGACCAGCTCCATCCCGTCCGGGTTCACGTGCGCGGCCAGGATGATCACATCCCTGAGGATCCGCATCGTCTCCTCGTCGGTCTTGCTGGCGAACTGGTAGATGGTCTCGATCAGCTGCTGCGCGCCGAGCACCTCGGTGGCGTGCAGGCCGCCGTCGATCCAGATCACCGCCTTGCCTTCCTTCGCCAGCGCCCGCGCCTGGTCGTCGGTCAGGCCCTCGGCCTGCGACAGCCGCCGCGAGATCTCGCGGTAACGGTCGAGCTTCTTGAAGTTCTCGGGCGCGGTGATGATCGCCATCAGCTGGTCGCGGCCCTCGGCGGTCTTGCCGATGCTCTGCACGACCATGCGATCCGACTCGGTGTCCAGCTTGCGCACGTACTCCGTGAACTTCGTGTAGTTGGGCAGGACGTAGTCGGCACCAATCTGGTGGCCGAAGAACTGCTCAGGAGTGGTGATCTTCAGCGCCGCCGTGGCCGGCGCGGCGGCCGGAGGCGGCGCGGTGGCCGTCTGCGCGGTCGGGGCCGCGACACTCAGGCAGACGACGATGGCGAGAAGCGCAAACGGGCGGAATCTGGGCTGCATATGAAACGTCCTTGAATCCTGAAGTTTACTCCGGCTGCCTGCACCCCGCACACCGGCTCACGCGTCTCGGGCGGCGACGTAGAATCGTTGCCCATGCCTCATCTGGCCCTTCTCCTGTTGTTGCTGTCCCTTGTGGCGCCCATGCCGGCGCTGGCCGATCCCGCCGGACGGCTGCTCCAACTGGCGTCGATCCCGGGAACGGCCGGACACGAAGCCGCCGTGCGCGAAGCGATCGAGATGGCGCTGCCGGCCTCGGCGCGCGTGCGGGCCGACAACCTCGGGTCGATGACCATCGCCCGGCGCGGCAACGCCGGGCCGCACTTGCTGATCGTGGCGCCGCTCGACGAGCCGGGACTGCTGGTGTCCGACGTGCAGGACGATGGCTACCTGCGCGTGCATCGCCACACCCCCGGTCCGGCGTTCGCGCTGGCGGCGCAGTTCCTGGTGGGGCAGCCGGTGCTGATTCGAACCTCGGATGGGCGGTTCGTGCCCGGCGTCACCGCCACTCCGTCAACGCACCTCAGCGGGTTCCGCTCCGCCGACGATCGCGCCCGCGTGCAGACCCTCGACGACATCTGGATCGACGTCGGCGCCTCGTCTCGCGACCAGGTGAAGGCGCTCGGCATCCGCATCCTCGACCCCGTGACCCTTCGTGAACGTGCGGTGAGCATCGGCGAGGGCCGAGTGGCCGGCATCGCCGTCTCGTTCCGCGCTGCCGCCACGGCGGTGCTCGAGGCGGTGCGGCGTCAGGGTGAGGTCACGGCGCCGCGTGCCCCCGGTGGTGTGTCGATCGCGTGGGTGGGACAGTCGCAGTTCGGCCACCGCGGGCTCGTGCGCCTGCTGGAAACAATGAAGCCGGATCGAGTGGTTGTGCTGCGGGGCGGCGTGGCGCCCGGCGACGACGCGCGCGGCTCAGTTGGTGAGGTCGGGCGCGGCCCGGTCATCGCCGACGGCGATACCTGGCTCAGCGAACGCGCGGCGGCAGCTGGAGTGGCCGTGCAGACCGTGCCCGCCGCACGGATGGCGGTGAACACGGGCGACGCGTACAAGGCCATCCCCATGCACGTCGTGTCGGTGCCCGTGCAGTTCGCGCAGACGCCTGTGGAGACGGCCGACGGCCGTGACGTGGAGGCGCTGGCCAGGCTCGTGGCGGCGCTGGCCGGCTACGGTCCGCTCCGTGCGGACGACAGCGATGCCGGCGACATGCCCGATCCGGCGCCGGTGGCCGTGCCGGCGTTGGCCCGGCCGAATGACGCCGCCGCCTCGCTGCTGCGCACGTTCGAAGCGGTGGCGGAGCAGTACGGCGTGTCTGGGCACGAGGGCCCGGTCCGCGACGCGGTCCTGAAAGCAGCTCCCCTCATGGGCGAAGCCGCAGGTGGACGCCAAGGGCAACATCCGCGTGACGGTGGGCGCGGGGCCGCGGCCCCTGGTGTTCGTGGCCCACATGGACGAGGTCGGATTCGAGATCGCTTCCATCGCTGACGACGGCGCGATGACCGTCCGCTCGCGCGGCGGGATGTATCTGTCGGTGCACGAGGGGCATCCCATGCTGGTGCACACGCCGAAGGGGCCGCTCGGCGCGGTGCTGGCGCCTCGGCGCGGCTACGCGTCGAGCAAGGCGGCGCAACCCGCGATCGACGACCTGATCCTGGTCACCGGCGCCACCACCCGGGCCGGTGTGGAGGCGCTCGGGCTGGCAGTGGGGCAGAGCATCACCGTCAGGAAGCGCGTGATGCGGCTGGCTGGCTCGCGCCTCACGGTCCGCGCGATGGACGATCGCGTCGGCTGCGCCGCGCTGGTGGAGGCGCTGAAGCTGATCGACCCGGCCACGCTGACCAACCAGGTGACGTTCGTGTGGTCGGTGGAAGAGGAGACCGGCTTGACCGGCGCGACGGCGGTGGCCAACGACCTTCGCGCGCAGAAGGTGCACACGGCCTTTGCCATCGACACGTTCGTCTCGACCGACACGCCAGTGGACGGCCAACGCGTGGCGCATGCGCCTCTCGGCGCTGGAGCGGTGCTGCGCGGCATGGACAGCCGATCGCTGGTCACGCCGTCGGCAATCGATCGCATCACGGCGCTGGCGGCCGAGGCGCAGATCCCGCTGCAGATCGGCGTGACGGCCGGCGGCACCGACGCGGGGCCGTTCTCGGCGCTCGGCGCGATGGACGTGGGCCTGAGCTGGCCGGGCCGCTATTCGCATTCGCCGGTCGAAGTGATGGACTTGAATGACGCCACGGCGCTCGTCCGCCTGGTGGCGGTGCTGGCGAAGGGATACTGACGGCCGTGCGACTCACGCGTCTGCCGCCGATGGCGGGACCGTTGATGATGCTCGTAACGATGGCGGGGTGTATGCAACAGGACACGAAGGCGATCAAGACGGAGGCGCCCTACGGCGCCTGGACCTCGCCGCTCACGGCCACGCGCGTCACGGCCGGCGCGCTCCGGCTGGGCGAGATCGCGCTCGACGGCGACGATGTCTACTGGACCGAGGGGCGCGCGTCCGAGGGCGGCCGGTACGTGATCGTGAAGCGGACGCTCGACGGGAGGAACATCGACGTGACCCCGGCGGGCTTCAACGCCCGCTCGCGCGCGCACGAGTATGGCGGCGCGGCGATGACCATCCACCGCGGCGACGTCTATTTCTCGAACTTCACCGACCAGCGGCTCTACGTGCAGCCGAAGGGCGGCGCGCCGGTCGCGCTCACGGCCGAGGGCCTGTTCTTCGCCGAGACGCGCATGGACGCCGCCCGCGGCCGCCTGGTCGCCGTGCGAGAGGATCATCGCAAGGGCGACGCCGAGCCGCCGGCGGCGATCGTGGCCATCGACGTCCCCCGCGCGGATCGCGCGAAGGGTCGCGCCCCCGAGCCAACCGCCGGCACGGTGCTGGTGTCGGGCGCGGACTTCTACTCGGACCCCATCGTGTCACCCGACGGCGCCACCCTGGCGTGGCTGCAGTGGAACCATCCGAACATGCCGTGGGACGGCACGGAGTTGTGGACCGCCGCCATCAAGGCGGACGGCTCGCTCGGCGCGAAGACGAAGGTCGCCGGCAGCGTCGATGAGTCCATCTTCCAGCCGGAATGGTCACCCGATGGCGTGCTCTACTTCGTCTCCGATCGGACCGGCTGGTGGAATCTCTATCGCCTCGCGGCCGGCGGCATCCAGCCGCTGCATCCGATGAGCGCGGAGTTCGGCAAGCCGCAGTGGACGTTCTCGATGGTGACCTACGCGTTTGCCGGCCCGAAGCGGATTGCCGCGACCTACGTGCAGGACGGGCGCTGGAAGCTGGCGTTCATCGAGACCGATCCGGTGCGCTGGGAACCGGTGCTGTCCAGCCTGGACGTGATGGAGTCGCTTCGCGCCGACGAACGCGCGCTCTACTTCGTCGGCGCCTCGCCCACCACCGCGCCGGTGGTCGCGCGCATGACGCTGGCGGCGATGGAGCCGGAGGTGCTGCGCGCCTCGACCAGCGACGCGATCGACGCTGAATGGATCGCTCCGCCCGAGCCGGTCACGTTCTCCGCCGGCGCGCCGCCTCGCGACGTGCACGCGTTCTACTACGCGCCGAAGAACCCCCATTTCGCGGCGCCGGCCGGCACCACGCCGCCGCTGCTGGTGCTGACGCATGGCGGGCCAACGGCGGCCACCGAAGCGGTGTTCGACGCTGAAGTGCAGTTCTGGACCAGCCGCGGCTTTGCCGTGCTCGACGTCAACTACAGCGGCAGCACCGGCTATGGCCGCGAGTATCGCGATCGGCTGAAGGGGCAGTGGGGCATTGCCGACGTCGAGGATGCGGTGGCAGGGGCGACCGCGATGGTGCAGGCCGGCAAGGCCGATGCGAACCGCCTGGCCATCCGCGGCGGCAGCGCCGGCGGCTACACCACGCTGGCGGCACTCACGTTCCACTCGGTGTTCAAGGCGGGCGCCAGCTACTACGGCATCAGCGACATCGAGGTGCTCGCCCGCGACACCCACAAGTTCGAGTCACGCTATCTCGACTCGCTGATCGGCCCGTATCCGGCGGCGAAGGACCTCTACATCGCGCGGTCGCCGATTCATTTCACCGATCGCCTGTCGAGCGCGCTGATCCTGTTCCAGGGCCTCGACGACAAGGTGGTGCCGCCGAACCAGTCGCAGATGATGGCGGACGCCGTCCGCGCCAAGGGCCTGCCGGTCGCCTATCTCACCTACGAAGGCGAGCAGCACGGCTTCCGCAAGGCCGAGAACATCGTCCGCAGCCTCGAGGCGGAGCTGTATTTCTACGGCAAGGTGTTCGGGTTCGCGCCCGCGGATCGCATCGATCCGGTGACTATCGACAACCTGCGCTGAACCGCGCCGGCCGCTTGCGGCCGCCGCGCGCGAGGCGTATATTACTGGATAGTCATATACATCGTTCCGACCCCCGGGAGCTTGCCATGATCGTTTCCCGCTTCTACGAACCGGCCATCGCCCAGGCCAGTTATCTCATCGGCTGCGTCGCCACGGGTGAGGCCATCGTGATCGATCCGAACCGGGATGTGGATCGCTACATTGCCGCCGCGGCGCGCGAGGGCGTGACCATCACCCACGTCACCGAGACCCACATTCACGCCGACTTCCTGTCCGGCGCCCGCGAGCTCGCCGCGCGCACCGGCGCGAAGCTGTATCTCTCGGACGAAGGCGATCAGGACTGGAAATATCAGTTCGCCTCCGAAGGCACGCTGGTGCGCCATGGCGACCGCATCACGGTGGGCAATGTCATCGTCGAAGTCGTCGCGCACGCCCGGCCATACGCCTGAACACATCACCTTCCTCGTCACCGACGGCGCGGCGGCCAACCGGCCGATCGCCGCGGCCACCGGCGATTTCGTGTTCGTCGGCGATGTCGGCCGGCCCGACCTGCTCGAGCGGGCCGCCAACATGAAGGGGACGATGGAGAAGGGCGCGCGGGTGCTGTGGAAGAGCCTGCAGACGTTCAAGGCCCAGGAGGACTGGCTGCAGATCTGGCCGGGCCACGGCGCGGGCTCGGCCTGCGGCAAGGGCATCAGCGCGGTGCCATACAGCACGGTCGGCTACGAGCGCCGCTTCAACTGGGCCTTCAACGTGAAGACCGAGGACGACTTCGTCGCCGCGGTGCTGGCCGGGCAGCCCGAGCCGCCGAAATACTTCGCGACCATGAAGCAGCTGAACAAGCTGGGCCCGCGCGTGCTCGGCGGGTTCCCAGCGCCGCCGCGGCTGGACGATCATCGGCTGGCGGATCTGCTCGCCCAGCATGCCGTCGTCGTGGACACGCGGCCCGCGGGCGAATATGCCGCGCAGCACCTGCAGGGGACGCTCAACATCCCGCTGAACCACTCCTTCGTGAACTGGGCGGGATGGCTGCTGCCGTACTCGGCCGACCTGTATTTCATCGTCGAGGATCCGTCCGAGGAACACGCGCGCGAACTGGTGCGGCAGCTGGCGCTGATCGGTCTCGACCGCGTGGCTGGCGTGTTCGAGGCGAAGGCGGTGGCGCACCTGGCGGCGCGCGGCGTCCGCGTCGCACACGGTGCCGCAACTGACCGTGGACGATGCCGCCGGGCACCTGGCCGCGCACGACGCCGTGATCCTGGACGTCCGCAACGCCACGGAATGGGCCAGCGGCCACCTGCCGTCGGCCATCCACATTCCGCTCGGGTATCTCTCCGAGCGGCTGGACGACGTGCCGTCCGACCGGCCGGTGGTGGTGCACTGCCAGGGCGGCGGCCGCTCCGCCATCGCGGCCTCGCTGTTACATCGTGCCGGCCGCGGCAACGTCAGCAACATGGTCGGCGGATTCCAGGCGTGGATGGGCGCCGGTCTGCCGGTTGTCGCTCCGGGACCGTCATGAGCGCCCGCAGGATGACGCCGGCGATGCTGGAGGCGGTGGCGGTCCGGTTCAAGGTCCTGGCCGAACCGGCTCGCCTCCAGATTCTGAGCACCCTCATGCGAGGGCCGTTGCACGTCACCGCCCTGATGGAGGCGACCGGCCTCAACCAGGCCAACCTGTCGAAGCACCTCCAGCTGCTGCACGCGCAGGGGTTCGTGTCGCGCCGCCGCGAGGGGCTGTTCGTTCATTACGAGCTCGCCGACGACTCGGTGCACGCCCTGTGCGACCTGATGTGCGGCGCAGTGGAGGCGCGGCGACGCAGGGCCGGCTGAAGTTTGCGCCCTGAATTTTGAACTTTGCGCTCCCGTCTCCCGTATGTTTCCGCATGCGAGAGGTCCGGATTGCCGTGCGTTCTCTGGCCCGCCAGCCCGGCACCGCGGTGCTGGCCATCGTGGCCCTGGCCCTGGGCATCGGGCTCACCACCACGATGTTCAGCATCGTCAACGGCGCGGTGCTGCGCGGCCTGCCGTTCCCCGAGTCCGACCGCATCCTGCACATGGCGCCGTTCATCATCGCCGAGCAGGACGATGTGGACGCGAAGGTCCATACCTACGCGGAGTTTCGCGATCGCCAGCAGTCGTTCGAGCAGCTGGCCGCCTTCCAGTTCCAGACCGCCAACGTCGTCGGGCCGTCAGGAGTGCCGGTGCGCTACCGGGCCGCGGCAGTCACCGCCAACATCTTCCGGCTCCTCAAGGTGTCCCCGGCTCTCGGCCGGGACTTCAGGGACGAGGAGAGTGAGCCCGGCGCGGCGCCTGTGGTGATGATCAGCGACAAGGTGTGGGACGAGGTGTTCAGCCGCTCCGCCGACGTGGTGGGCCAGCCACTGCGGGTCAACGGCACGGTCATGACTGTGGTCGGGGTGATGCCGGCGTCGTTTGCGTTCCCGAGCAACGAGGACGTGTGGCCGGCGCTGGTGATCGATCCGCTCCACACCAAGTTCGGCGAAGGCCCCGGGCTCGAGACGATCGGCCGGCTCAAGCCCGGCATCGATCGCGACCAGGCCGGCGCGGAGATGGCCACGTTGTGGCGTCAGCTGGAACAGGCCTATCCCGACCGCTACCCCGGTGGCTACACCGTGGAAGTGAAGACCTACATCGAGGAGTTCATGGGCGGCGAGACGGTGTCGCTGCTCTCGACCATGCTGACGGCGGTGCTGGGCGTCCTGCTGATTGCCTGCGCCAACGTCGCCAACCTGGTGCTGGCGCGCGCGGCCGGCCGCACGCGTGAGATGGCGGTCCGCACGGCGGTGGGCGCCACGCGCTGGCAGGTGATTCGCCAGATGCTGATCGAGGTCCTGGTGCTGGCGGTTGGCGGCGCCGTGGTCGGCCTCGCCCTGGCGCAGCTCGGCATCACGCTCTTCAACCGCGCGATCGTGGACACGAACCCGCCGTTCTGGATCGACATCCGCATCGACCGGATGGTGCTGCTCTTCGTGACCGTCAGCACGCTGGTCGTCACGCTGCTGGCGGGCATCGTGCCGGCGATTCGCGCGTCACGAACCAATCTGGCGGCGGTGATGGGCGACGAAGGCCGCACCACGGGCATGAAGATGGGCCGCTTCAGCCGCGTCCTGGTGGTGGGGGAGCTGGCGGTGTCGTTCGGCCTGCTGCTGGTGGCCGGGCTGACCATTCAGAGCATCGTCAACCTGTCGAAAGCCGACTTCGGGTTCGCGATGAGGGACGTGTGGAGCGCCAGGGTCGTGCTGCCTGCTTCGGACTATCCCGACGAGGAGCGGCGCCGCCGCTTCGCCGAGGCGGCGCTGTCGCGCGTGCAGGCGCTGCCCGGTGTGGTCAGCGTCGCCGCGGCGACGGGTGTGCCCATTGGCGGTCCGCGCTACGCGGTCAAACTTCCGGACCGGCAGTACGCGAGCGATCGTGACTATCACCAGGCGCACGGCATCGTGGCGTCGTCCGACTACTTCCGCGTGCTGCGCGTGGCGACGCTGGAAGGGCGCGCCTTCGACGGCCGCGACGCGGAGAACGGTGCGCCCAGCGTGATCGTCAACCAGTCGTTCGCGCGGAAGTACTTCCCACAGGGCGCGATCGGGCAGCGGCTGGCGCTGACGACGGGCGCGCATCAGGACTGGCGCGAAGTCGTCGGCGTGGTGCCGGATCTCGGCATGGGCGAGAACGCCGGCGATGATCTGTCCGACGCGATTTACCTGCCGCTGGCGCAGATGCCGGCCGCGAACCTCACGCTGCTGGCCCAGGTGTCGGGCCCGCCCCTCAATCTCTCCGCTCCGGTGCGCGATGCGCTGCGCGCCGACGATCCCAACCTGCCGCTGTTCAACATCTCGACCGTTCAGGAGAGTTTCGAGCAGAACACCTGGCAGTACCGCGTGTTCGGATCGCTGTTCCTGGCCTGCGGCTTCGCCGCGCTGTTCCTGGCGACGGTCGGCCTCTACGGGGTGATGGCGTTCTCGGTCAGCCGGCGGACGCAGGAGATCGGCGTGCGCATGGCGGTCGGTGCCCAATCGTCGGATGTGCTGGGGATGGTGATGCGGCAGGGGATGTGGCAGATTGTCGGCGGCCTGACGATCGGCGTGGGCCTTGGCCTCGCGCTCGGCAAGGCGATGTCGGTGATGTTCTTCCGCGTGTCGCCCTACGACCCGTTGATTCTCGTCACGATCGCCATCGTGCTGGCCGGGACCGCAATCCTGGCGTGCCTGGTGCCAGCCCGCCGCGCGTCGGTGGTGGACCCGATGGTGGCTCTCCGACATCAGTAGGGATCAGGGATCAGGGATCAGGGATCAGGGATCAGGATCAGGGATCAGGCTCAAGCCCCAAGACCCAAGACCGATGGGCGCAAGCCCCAAGCCCCAAGACTCAAGACCCAAGCCGTAAGTCTCCCGCCCTACTCCGTCTACACTCTCCCCATGAAGAAGGTCCTGGGCGGCTGTCTGGTCCTGGTGCTCATCGGCGTGGTGGCGCTTGGTCTGGCGTTGTTCTACGGCTATCGCGCGGCGCGGCCGATGATCGACAACGCCCGCGGCATGCTCGAACAGGGCCGCGAGATGGCGGCGCTGTCGGATCGCGTGGCCAACAAGTCCGATTACGTGCCGCCGGCCTCGGGTGAGCTGTCGGAGACCCAGGTGCAGCGGCTGCTGGCCGTGCACGCTCACGTGCGCCAGACGCTGGGGCCGCGATGGTCCGAGCTCCAGACCCGCGCCACGGCCGTCGAGAACAAGGCCCGCGAAGGGGGCCGCGAGCTGTCGTTCACGGAGATCGGGGCGATGCTGTCGGAGTTCGGCGGCTTGCTGCGCGATGCGAGGCGTGCGCATGTTGACGCGTTGAATGCGGAGGCGTTCTCGAACCGCGAGTACTCGTGGGTGCGGCTGCGCGTGTTCGAAGCCGCCGGCCTGGAAGTGGCACGCGGCATCGACTGGTCGTCGCTGGAAGAGATGATCAAGAAGGGATCGGACCAGTCCGGCGTGCCGGTCCCGTCGGTCAGCCTGCCCGAGGTGCCGCAGAAGAATCGCGAGCTGGTGAAGACGCACATCGCCGAGCTGAAGGAGTGGATGCCGCTCGCGCTGTTCGGCTTCTGAGGAGGTGCTCGCTTCGCTCGCGTAGGGAACGGGCGCTCGGCATTGCCTCGCGCAGGCGCGGCTTTCGCCGCGTAGGGAAAGGGAACCCTCGAACCAGAACTCAGAACCCCAGAACCTCCGAACCTTAAGCGCCCAAGCCCCAAGCCCCAAGCCCCAAGCCTCAAGACCCAAGACTCAAGACCCAGACCCAGACCCAAGACCCGAGCCCTATCTCCCCGTCTCCTCCCCCGAGCGTCACCGGCGCTCCGACGTGGATCTCGCCGTCGTTCAGCACCTCACCAAAGGCGCCGCCGGCCCACGGTTCTTCGAGCGCGGCACGCAAGCCGTCGCAGGCCTCGTCCATCTGCTCGCACGGGCGCGTCTCGCCGAAGATGCGGATTTGCACCGGCCCGATCTGCAGCACCTTCCCACGCGAGTGGGCCAGGTCCACGCCGCTCACCAGCAGATTGCCGCGCCGGACCCGCGGATCCGGCGGGGCCGGGAACGGCGCGGTGAGGCGCTCCCACGTCTCTTTCGAGAAGATGGTGACCTGGCGGCGGCCGCCCTGGTTGGCGTTGCCCGCCAACCCGCGTCCGGCCACGCACGTGGCGCGTTCCAGGGGGTCCATCGGGCCCTGTTTCATGCGCTTCACCCAGATTGCTTCCAGTTGTCCTGCCATCAGGCTTCTAGCGTAACCCGACCCCGCCATCCTTGATTCCGTCCCGGGTGAGGCGCATACTGCCCCTCCGCAGCATCCCTCGGCGTTCGGCAACAGAACTGGGAGGGCACATGCACACGCCTCGTCTTCCGCGGCGATTCTGGGCGGCGTCCGTCGCGCTCGCGACGGGAATCACGCTGCTCCTCGCGTCCCTCGGCGCTCATCCCGCATCGTCCCTGGTTGACACCCGCGCGCTGGCCGAAGAGGGCATGCCGCGGGCGTTGAGCGAGCACCTCGAACGTCTCTCGAAGACCATTCCCGGCCTCGGCGGCAATGCGGAAGGGCCCGGGGGCGACGCCGACCAGGCCTTCGAACAACGCGCCTATCCGGGCGATACGATCACCGTCGCGCAGATGACCGCCGCTCGCAGCGCGTTCGCGCGGTTGCGTGGCCGCCCGTTCCCATCTGGCAAGGGCCGCCCCGGCACCTGGGTGAGCGTCGGGCCCAGCCAGGCCCTCTATCCATTCACGGAGTTCCGCAACTCGTTCAGCTACGTGCCGAACGACTACGTCGCCGGCGGCCGCACCACGAGCATCGCGATCTCGGATACCTGCAATCCGGGGCACTGCGTCATCTACATCACGCCCGCCGGGGGCGGCGTGTGGCGCACCAAGAATGCCCTGACCGGTCAGCCCAACTGGCAGTACCTGGGCGGGCCGCTTGGAATCAACGCCGCGGGTTCAGTGACCATCGATCCGAACGACGCCAGCGGCGACACCGTCTACGTCGGCACCGGCGAAGCCAACGTCTGCGGCTCGGGCTGTGTGGCGGGTGTCGGGAATGTACAAGTCCACTGATGGCGGCGCCACCTGGTCGGGTCCGTTCGGCCAGCCCGAGCTCGGTGGCAAGGGCATCGGCGCGATCGTGGTGAAGCCGGGCGACTCCAACACGCTCTACGTCGCCACCACCACCGCGCTGCGGGGGCATCTCGTCGGTCTGCTGCTCGGGCGCGACGCGTCCGGTACCGGACGCGGCCAAGTGGGGACTCTTCAAGTCGACCAACGGCGGCGCGTCGTGGACCTTCATCCACAACGGCGCGGCGACGACCGCGGTGTGCACCGGCACACTGACGGAATACAACAACGGGGGCCCGTGTTCTCCTCGTGGCGTGCGTCACGTGGTGCTCGATCCCGCCAATCCAGAGATCGTCTATGCCGGCTCGTACGCGCGCGGTGTGTGGCGTTCGAATGACGGCGGGGCGACGTGGACCCAGATCAAAGCGTCGTTGAACGCGGCAGTGGCCGTCACTCGCCCGGCGATTGCCGTCACCACCCTGCCGGGCGGCGCCACGCGCATGTATGTCTACGAGGGCAACACCGGCAGTCCCTACGCGCGCCTGTTCCGCAGCGACAGCGTCGCCACTGGCGCCCCGGCGTTCACGGATCTGACCAGCAACAGCCTGGCCAACCCAGGCGTGGCTTCGTTCGATCTATGCACAGGGCAGTGCTGGTACGACCTGTTCGTCCACACACCGGCCGGTCACCCGGACATCGTTTACGTCGGCGGTTCGTATGCCTACGGCGAGAACTGGTCGAACAAGCGCGGCGTGATCCTGTCCACCGATGCCGGCGTGTCCGGCACCGACATGACCATGGACGCGACCGACATCTACCACCCCAACGGGCTGCATCCCGATCAGCACGCGCTCGTCACCAATCCGAACAACCCGTACCAGTTCTTCGAGGCAAACGATGGCGGCGTGATGCGCTCGAGCGGCGCGTTCGCGGACGTATCGGCGTGGTGCGACGATCCGAACCGCGGGATCACCTCCGCCATCAGGCTGGCCCGCTGCAAGCAGGTCCTGTCGCGTGTTCCGACGAAGCTGGAGAGCCTCAACAAGGGGTTGCCGACGCTGCAGTTCCAGAGCCTGTCGGTCAGCCCGTTCAACGCGAACCTCCTGCAGGGTGGCACGCAGGACAACGGCACCTGGCAGACGCCGGGCAATCCGGTGAAGTGGGAGAACACGATGATCGGGGACGGCGGGCAATCGGGTTTCGATGCCGAGGTCCCGAGCTTCCGCTTCCACACCTTCTACGACGCGTCGCCCGACGTCAACTTCAGCAACGGCGACATCGCCGATTGGAACTGGATCTCCGATCCGATCTTCGGCACCGGCGCGCAATTCTACGCGCCGATCATCTCGGATCCCGTCGTCAGCAGGACGATGTTCGTGGGGACGGCGAACGTGTGGCGGACCTTGACGTGGGGGATGGGCACCATGACCATCGCCGAGTTGAGGCAGCACTGCAACGAGTGGTTCGGCGACTTCGCCGTGCAGTGCGGTGACTGGGAGCAGATCGCCTCGCCCTCCCTGAGCGCCGCGGCCCTCGGCGATCGCGCCGGCGGCAGTGTCGTTGCCGTCGAGCGCACGTCCGCCGACACCTCCACCAGCTTGGGCGGCGACGCAGACCGGGCGCGTCTTCATCTCGAAGAACGTCAACGCGCCATCCGCGGCCGGCGTCACCTGGACGCGTCTCGACTCGCTGGCCTTGAACGATCCCAACCGCTACGTCACCGGGATCGCGATCGATCTGGCGAACCCGAACCGGGCCTGGATCTCCTACAGCGGCTTCGACCTCGCGACGCCGACGACCCCGGGTCACGTGTTCGAGGTGACCTACAATCCGGCGACGAGCACCGCCACCTGGGTCGATCGCAGCTACGACCTCGGCGACCTGCCCATCACCGACGTCGCTCGCGACGACGTCACCGGCGACCTCTACGCGTCGAGTGACTTCGGCGTCGTGCGGCTGCTGTCCGGGGCCACCAGTTGGACCGCCGCCGCACCGGGGATGCCGAATGCGGAGGTGGCCGGCCTGACCATCGTGCCGGGCGCGCGCCGCCTGTATGCGGCATCGCACGGATTCGGGGCGTGGTTACTGAACTTGCCTTAGTGTGAGCGTTCGAGGATGGGTCCGCGTGGGCCCATCCTCGCATCCTGGAAGCGCGTGCCCCGCGTTCGCCGCGGGCACGGCGGCGCTGCTACCGCGGAACGTCGATCAGCCGATCGCCCGTCCGCATGTCCTCTTCGAGAATCCCCAGCAGTGCTTTGGCCACCGGACCGGGCTTGCCGTCGCCGATCGGCTGGCCGTCCCATGCGACGATCGGCGCGACCTTGACGGAGCTGCCGAGCAGCAGCATCTCTCGTGCGGCGCGCGCGTCGCTCACCGGGATGTCGCAGACCTCGACGCCGGTCAGCAGGCCCTGCCCGACGAGCGCCCGCGCCAGTTCCAGCGCCCGCAGCGACGTGCAGCCGGCGAGGATGTGATCGAACTTCGGATGGCGCAGCACGCCGTCGGTGGTGACGAACGCCACGTTCATGTTCGAGCTCTCCCCGACGTGACCCTCGGCGTCGATGAACACGCCGTTGTCCATGCCGGCGGCCTTGGCCTCCATCTGCATCAGCACGTTGGGAAGATAGTTGGTGCTCTTGGTGATGGCGTAGAGCGCGGGCTTGATCGGATAGGTGGTGGTCATCACCTTCAGGCCGTCGGTGTACCACCGCTCCGGATAGGACAGACCCGGGAACACCATGACGAAGAAGCCGGGCTCGGCTCCGGCCGCGGGGCTCAGCTCGAGGCTGCCGGGCCCGGACGAGATCCAGTAGCGGATGGCGCCGTCGCGCTGGCCGCTGGCGGCCACCGTCTGGATGATGATCTCGCGCATCCGCTCGCGCGGGCATGGCAGCGCCAGCTTCGAGTGCACCGGCCGAGCGCAGGAAGCGATCGAGGTGCGCCTCCAGATCGTAGATCCGCCCGGCCACCAGGCCGGCGGTATCAAAGATCCCGTGGCCGCGGTGGACCATGTGATCGTCGAACGGGATCACCATCAGCGCGGGATCGGTGACGATGCCGCCGAGCTGACTGGAGTAGAAAGCGGCGTACTTCACGGGCTGCCGCGAGCGCAGCGCCCGCAGCGCGGACAGCGCGTGGTCGGTGTCGAGCAGGGGTAGCGGAGTGGTCGTGGCGGGCATGGAAAGACTTTAGCAGAGCAGGAGGGTCAGGGATTCAGTGGGATCGGACTCAGGGCTCAGGGCTCAGGGATCAGCCCTATGTCCCAAGCCCTCAAGCCCCTCAGCCCCCAAGACCCAAGACTCAAGCCTAAGCCTCCCCGAGCCCCAAGCCCCAAGCCCCAAGCCCCAAGACTCAAGACCCAAGACTCAAGACCCATGTCGCGTCTCGCCCCTACAGCCCGTTCCCCTCGCGCCGCTGCAGCCGCAGGCCGCCGTTCGTGGTGCGAACGCGAACCGGGGCGCCGCCGCTGCCGAGCGTGGTGGAAATGCCGCGGCGCGGCGACAGCTCGCCCTGCAGCGTCAGCGGATAGTCGAAGCGGAAGCCGCCGTTCACCGTGCGCGTCTCGAGCTGCGCGTTGTAGGGCGTGGGGATCGACAGGGTGACGCCGCCATTCGACGTCTCGACGTCCAGCCCCTCGCCGTCCCACTGCGTGCCGCCAAGCATCACGGTGACGCCGCCGTTGCGGGTGCGGCCGGTCACGTTCCCGGAGAGATCGGCCAGGCGGACGCCGCCGTTGGTGGTGTCAAAGGTGATGGCGCCGGTCACGTTCGCGATCGTGATCCCGCCGTTGCTCGCGTTGAGGTCGAGATCGGTGCGGTGGGGCACGCTGATGCGGTAGCTGACCGACCACCACTCACGGTTGCCGCGGTCGGGCCCGGTGGCGCTCACGCGGCCGCTGCCGGTGCGCACCTGGACCTGGCCCGCCAGCTGCTTCGCCTGCGCCTCGTCCCGGGCACTGGCCTGGATGACGGCGCGAACGAGGATGTCGTTGCCGTCCCAGCCCTCGACCCGGATTCCGCCGTTCTGCCCCGCGTCAACCGCGAGCGGTCCCGCCGGGAGGCGTTCCTCGCGGACCTCGCAGTGTCGGTAGTTGTCGTCGTTCCAGCGGTCGCTGTCGGCGCAAGGGTTGTCGGAGATGCCGCGCTGCCCGCTGAAGCCGGCGCGGCCACCTGCCCGCACCTCGCGCTCGATCGAACGGACATGCCGCTCCACGCGGGCCTCGACCTGGGCCTGCACGTGGTCCGCCTTGCGCTCCACCGACCACGCCAGGCGATCGGCCGCTCGCTCGACACTTCGCCCAACGCGCTCGGCGACCAGGGTCATCCGCTCGACGATGCGATCGAGGTTGTGAGAGAGCCGGTCCAGGTTGTGATCGGAGCCATGTCCCGCTTCCCAGTGGAACTGTTCGGCGCCAGGCGCCGCGGCGAGGCCGGCCAGGATGGCCAGGGTGCAGAGAATGCGAAGCTTCATGTGTCCAGTCTCCTCGGGGAATGCCGTCGAGAGGATTGGACGAGAGTCAGCGGCCTGGGGTTGGCGAGCGGGCCGTTTCAACCGGCCCGCGACGTGGCGCGCGGTTCGAGAGTCAGGTCTCGACGGGGCGGCCGGGATTGGCGCTCCACTCGCTCCACGAGCCCGGATAGATGCGCGAGCCGGGCAGACCGGCCACTTCGAGCGCCAGCAGGTTGTGGCAGGCGGTCACGCCGGAGCCGCAGTACATCACCACGTCCTTGGGGTCCCGCCCCTGCAGCACGCCCTGCCACTGGGCGCGCAGCTCGTCCGGCGACTTGAAGGTCTTGTCGCCGGTCAGGTTCTGCTGGAAGAAGTAGTTGCAGGCGCCGGGGATGTGCCCGCCGACTTTGTCGAGCGTCTCGTTGATGCCGCGGAAGCGTTCCGGCGACCGGGCGTCCACGAGCAGGCTGTCCACTTCGGCCACCTGGTCGACGGTGAGCCGCCAGTCGTCATGCGGCGCGGCGCTGAACGTGGCGGCCGTCGGGGTGACGCGGCCAGGCTGGACGTCGCCGCCGGCCGCCAGCCATTGGGCGAAGCCACCGTCGAGCACGGCCACGGCCTCGTGGCCCATGAAACGCAGCATCCACCACAGTCGAGCCGCGTACATGCCGGTGTCGGCGTCATACGCCACCACCTGCGTGCCTGGGCCGATGCCGAGCGCGCCAAATCGCTGGGTCATCTGCTCCGGTGTCGGCAGCGGATGTCTGCCGTTCGACCCGGTCTTCTCGCCCGACAGATCGCGGTCGAGGTGCACGTAGCGGGCACCCGGGATGTGGCCTTCGACGAACTGCTGCTCGCCCAGTGCGGGGTCGGTGAGATCGAAGCGGCAATCGATCACCACCCAGCGCGGATCGGGCAGATGCGGCATCAGTTCGGTGGCGGTGATGAGTGTGGTGTGCATGAGGCGGCTCCGGTCCGACTTCCGCAGTGTAGACCGCAGGCGCGCCTTTGGCGCGTAGGAAAGGAAGGCGCGTCGCGAGGGCACGCCTACGGCGTAAGCGAAGCGAGGCCTCGCTGCCGGGTTCGTCCCTCCGGGCCGAAGGCCCGCCTCTTCCTACGCGCCGCAGGCCGCCCTATCTGAGCGCCGTCGCGAGCTGGTGCAGGAACAGGCCGACGTCGGTGACCACGCCGACGGTCTGAGTGGAGCCGCGGTCGGCAAGCTTGGTGACCACCGCCGGGTTGATGTCCACGCAGATCACCTTCACCCACGACGGCAGCATGTTGCCGACGCCGATGCTGTGCAGCATCGACGAGAGCATCACCACCATCTCCACTTCGTCGAGTGCGGCGGCGTAGGCATCCTGCGCGGCGACGAGGTCCATCAGCGTCTCCGGCAACGGTCCATCGTCCCGGATCGAGCCGGCCAGGATGTAAGGCACGTGGTGCGTGTGGCACGCATGCATGATGCCCGTGGTCAGCACGCCGGTTTCGACCGCCTTGGCAATGCCGCCGGCGCGCCGCACGACGTTGATGGCGCGCATGTGATTGCGGTGGCCGTGCTCGACGGGATGGCCGGAGCCCAGGTCGATGCCGAGCGAGGTGCCGGAGAGCGCGACTTCGATGTCGTGGACGGCCAGGGCATTGCCCGAGAGCAGCACGTCCACGTAGCCGCCGCGCATCAGCTCGCAGAAGTAGTCGCTGCCGCCGGTGTGGACGACCACCGGTCCAGCGACGAACGCGATGCGACCGCCACCTTGCTTGACCCGCCGCATCATGTCGGCCACGCGCGCCACCGCGGTTTCCACGCGACGCTCGGACGAGACCTCGTTGCTCATGAACCCGAACGTCGGCTTGTCGCGCAGCTGCAGATCGGGCTGCACGCGCACGCCCTGCATGCCGCACACGACGAGGTCGCCGGCCCGGAGATCGCGCAGCTTGCGGCACACGGCGCGGCCGCCGCTCACGACGATGGCGGCATCCATGCGCTGGCCGTCGGCCACCACCCACTGCCCGTCGAGGAAGATCGAGGTGCGGTGGTTGGTCGTGGAGTAGAAGTCGTCCGGCGCGGCGCCGTTCATGTCCGCCGCGCGCAGCACCACGTCCGGCGTGCCCTTGACGTAACAGCCGAACACCGACAGCTTGGCCAGCAGCTTCTGCAGCGAGTCGTTGGTGGGCGCAATCAGCTTGAGCGCCAGGCGTGACGGCGACTCGTTGGTGCGGCCGACATCCAGGCGGAGGATCTCGTACTCCGCCGGGTGTTCGACGATCGAGGTGAGGATGGCCTGGAGGTTGCCCGAGTCGATCAGGTGGCCTTCGGCCTCGACGGTTTCGGTCAACATCGCGGGGGACCAGGGATCAGGAGTCAGGGGTCAGGGATCAGGGATCAGGGATCAGGGATCAGAAGTCAGGAGTCAGGAGTGAGGGAGCCGGTATCCGGAGTCCGGTGTCCGTCGATCCGACATACGGCAAGCGACTGTTCGCCTGCCGTCTGCCGGTTGCCGTCTGCCGGTTACTACCCGTTCTGCAGCGCCGCAATCCGCTCGTCGAGCGGCGGGTGCGTCGAGAGCAGGCCCAGCCAGCCGCGCGTGCCGGAGATCTTCATCGTCGCCAGCGCGGGATGATCGGTCTCGATCATCTTCGTGTTCTGCTGCAGGCGCTGCAGCGCGGAGATCATCTTGCCGCGGCCGGCGAGGGTGGCGGCGCCGGCGTCGGCGCGGAACTCGCGCGCGCGCGAGAACCAGCAGACGACCACGCTGCCCAGCAGGCCAAGCCCGATCTGCAGGACGATCAGCGTCATGAAGTAGACCGCGCCCGACATGCGCTCGTCGACCGCGCTGCGGAGGATGTTGGCGATGACCCGCGCGAAGAACATCACGAACGCGTTCACCACGCCCTGGATCAGCGTCATCGTCACCATGTCGCCGTTGGCGATGTGCGACACCTCGTGAGCGAGCACGCCTTCCACTTCGTCACGCTGCATCGAACGGAGCAGACCGCTCGAGACCGCCACCAGGCTCCGGCT
This sequence comes from uncultured Acidobacteriota bacterium, assembly GCA_963723005.1. Classification (GTDB taxonomy): domain Bacteria; phylum Acidobacteriota; class Vicinamibacteria; order Vicinamibacterales; family UBA2999; genus VFZN01. The sequence goes on from CAVRPA010000007.1 coordinate 68,669, forward strand.
CTTGCTCGGGCCGGTGGCGAAGGCGTTCACTTCCGGCGAGTCGTAGATGCCCACTTCGGGCATCGGCAGGCCGGCGCGATCGGTGAGCTGCCGGATGGTGCCATACAGCCAGTCGGCGTCGGCATGACCGCTGCGGCCATCCACCAGCTGCACGCCCATCGCCTGCTTCGCGATGAAGCGCGACATCTGCAGCGAGATGAACGAGCCGCCCATGCCCCAGATCAGACAGAACAGCAGCTGGCCCTGGAGTCCACCGTAGCCGTTGATCCCCAGCACGCTGAGGATGACCGACAGGGTGACCATGATGGCCAGGTTGGTGGCCACGAAGAGCAGAATGCGTTTCATAGGATCAAATATACGGGATTCTGAGAGCCGGTGTCCGGTACCCGGTGTCCGGTATCCGATCCGGTGTCCGGTGCCTCCGGGCTACTTGACCGCTGCGTAGCCGTCCGCCAGCTTCTTCCGGGCCGCCTCGACGTCCCGGTGGAACACGAACAGCGCGTCCGCGTTAGACGCGTTCTTGTCGGTGAAGTTCCAGGTCTTCCCGCCCTTTTGTTTCACCTTGAGGTTTTTCTCGAGGTAATCCACCGTGAACGACTCGACCTGGGCGTACGGCAGGTTGAAGGCGTCGCCCTTGTTGGTGGTCTCGTAGGCCAGCCCATCGATAGTGGCCACCAGCGTGCCCTCGCAGCCGCCCATGCCGTGCTTGTGGGCAACGCCGATGCGCTTGTTCAGCCGCACCTCCCGGAAGCGAAGCGTCACAGGGTTGTCGCCGGCGGCGAGATCCACGCTGCGCTCGATGCCGTCGTGGCCATCGGCCGTCAACTTCAGCTGTTTGGTGCCCGGCTCCAGCTTTGCCAGCCGGAGCGGCGTGGTGCCCACGTACTCACGGTTGATGAACACCGAGGCTCCGGGCACGTCGGTGTCGAGAATCAACGTCGCCAGCGTGGCCACGGCCGGCTCTGCCGGGCCCGCGGGCTCAGCCTTCTTTGCGACCGGCGCCTTCTTTGCCGGCGTGGTTGCCGGAGCGGGCTCGGGGGCTGCCGCGATCGGCTCGGGCGGCGGCGCTGGCGCGGGTGGCGGCGTGGCCGGTGCGCTCGCCACTGGCGCCGGAGCTTCCGCTACCGGCGCTTCGCGCGTCGCGATGAAGACGATAGCTCCCGCCGCCACGAGCAGGGCGACGACACCAATGGCGATGGGCTTCACGGCGAGGATCTTAGCATCGCGTCACGCTTGTGGTGGGGGAGGGGACAGGGGACCGTCTTGGGTCTTGAGGCTTGGGCCGTCTGCCGTCTGCCGGTTGCCGGTTGCCGGTTGCCGGTTCCGGTAATATCCCCCCGTGACGATCCTGTGCCTGGCCTCGTACTTCAAGGGACACGACTTCATCCGTGAAGCGCATCGCCTGGGCTGCCGCATTCTGCTCGTCACTTCCGAGAGCCTGCGCGATGCGGCGTGGCCCCGCGAGTGCATCACCGAGATGTTCTTCGTGCCGGACGTGAAGAAGCAGTGGAAGCTCGAGGACCTGCTGGTCGGTGTGAGCCACCTCGCGCGACGCGAGCTGATCGATCGCATCGTGCCGCTGGACGACTTCGACCTGGAGAAGGCGTCGGCGCTGCGCGAACACCTGCGGGTGCCCGGCATGGGCGAGACCACGACGCGCTACTTCCGCGACAAGCTGGCGATGCGCGTGAAGGCCGCGAGCGACGGGCTGCCGGTGCCTGGCTTCGTCCACACGCTCAACGAAGCGCGCATCCGCGACTTCTGCGCGGAGGTGGCGCCGCCCTGGTTCCTCAAGCCGCGTCATCAGGCGGGCGCCATCGGCATCCGCAAGATCGAGAACGAAGAGGCGCTGTGGGCCGCGATGGCCGAGCTGGGCGATGGGTCCGCGCACTTCCTGCTCGAATCATTCGTCCCCGGAGACGTCTATCACGTCGATTCCATCGTCTATGAACGAGAGGTGCGGCTGGCCGTGGCCAGCCAGTACGGCACGCCGCCGTTCGATGTGTCGCACGGCGGCGGGAGTGTTCTCGACCAGCCTCATCGAGCGCGGCACCGCGCTCGAGCGCGATCTGCTGGAACTGAACCGCCGGCTGCTCACCTCGCTCGGGCTGGTGCGCGGGGTGTCGCACAGCGAGTACATCCTCGGTCGCGACGGACAGTTCGTGTTCCTGGAAACGTCGGCGCGCGTCGGCGGCGCGCACATCGCCGAGCTGGTGGAGGCGGCGACGGGACTGAACCTGTGGGCGGAGTGGGCGAAGATCGAAGTCGCCGGCGGCGAGTCGGCCTACGAGGCGCGGCCGTCGCGGACCGACTACGCGGGTCTCATCGTGTCCCTGGCGCGGCAGGAGCATCCGTCCACCGCCGTGTATACCGACCCGGAAGTGGTGTGGCGGCTGAACAAGCACCATCATGTCGGCCTGATCGTGCGCTCGGCGTCGTTCGAACGGGTGGAGCAGCTGGTCGGCTCGTACCGGACGCGCTTTGTCGAGGACTTCGCGGCCACGCTGCCGCCGCCGGCCTCGGCGATGGACTGAAGCCCAAGACCCAAGACCCAAGACTCAAGACTCAAGACTCAAGACGATTCCCCGCCGGACGCGGCGGCGAAGAGGTGGCCAATGGCAACGCGGGTGTGGCTGACGATGCTCGGTGCGATGCTGGCGGCGGCGCTCGGCACGGCGCAGACGCCTCCAGCTGCCGAGTGGTCGCAATGGCGCGGCGCGAACCGCGACGGCATCTCCGCCGAGACCGGACTGCTCAAGGACTGGCCCGCTAACGGCCCGCCGCTTGCCTGGCAGACCACGGGCGCCGGCGCCGGTTTCTCGTCCTTCTCCACCTCCGGCGGCCGCCTCTACACGATCGGCGCTCGCGACGACGTGGAGTACGTGATGGCGTTCGATCGCGCTACCGGCAAGAAGCTGTGGGAGACGCCGAACGGCCGCCGTTTCCGCAACGAACAGGGCGACGGCCCGCGCAGCACGCCAACCACCGACGGCAGCGTGGTCTACGCCTTCGGCGGCAGCGGCGAGCTGTCGTCGCTCGATGCCGAGAGCGGGCGGAAGATCTGGTCGTTGAACGCTGTCCAGCAGCTCGGCGGCGTGACGCCGTATTGGGGCTACAGCGAATCGCCGCTCATCGTCGGTGACCGAATCGTGCTGGGTGTTGGCGGCCGGCGGTCCTCGATCGTCGCGGTGAACAAGGCCGACGGCAAAGTGCTGTGGCAGCAGCCGGGCGACGAGGCCGCGTACTCCTCACCGGTGCTGCTGCGCACGGGCAGCCTGCAGCAGGTGGTCTTCTTCATGGCCTCGCGCGGGCTGGCCGTGGATCCACGGGATGGCCGCCTGTTGTGGTCGAACGAGCGCGCGTCGAACAACACCGCCAATGTCGCCACGCCCGTGGTGAAGGGCAACCGCGTGTTCTTCTCGTCCGACTACGGCACCGGCGCCGCGCTCGTGGACGTCCGCGCCGCCGGAAACTTCGCCACCGCGAACGAGGTCTACTTCACCCGCGAGATGCGCAACCATCACGCGTCATCCGTGCTCGTCGGGACGCATCTCTACGGCTTCAACAGCAGCATCCTCACGGCGCTGGCGTTCGACACCGGCGCTGTCGCGTGGAAGAACCGCAGCGTCGGCAAGGGCTCGCTCATCTACGCCGACGGCCGGCTCTATCTGTACAGCGAGAACGGCGTGGTCGGGCTCGCGGAAGCGTCTCCCACCGAATACCGCGAGCACGGCCGCTTTCAGCTGAAGACCGGCAACGCCCAGACGTGGAGCCATCCGATCATCAGCAGCGGATTGCTGATCCTGCGTGACCAGGATCGCGTTTATGCGTACGATGTAAAGGGGAAGTAGCGCAAGAATTCAAAGTGCAAAGGCGTCGGACGAACTTTGCACTTTGAACTCTTGTGTGAACGGTCGTGTCAGTTCCCGCCAGACGAGGGTGGGACGATGCCCTTCAGGCGCATGTAGGTGACGAGATTGCCGTAGTGCTCGTAGCTGTGGGAGGTGTTGAACCACAGCACGCCGTGGCGGGTGGTCGGGCCGGTGAAGAACTTCGTCACCTCCACGCCCTTGGTGTCGTCCATACCCGCAATCACCTTGTCGCAATAGGCGATTGATTCGTTGAGCGCCTTCACGAGCGCGGCCTTCGTAGTGGCCGACTTCTCGATGCCCGACTGCGTGGGCTTCTCACCGGCGGCCGCTGCGCAGATACTGAAGTGGGAGTCGGCGACGTGGCCAATCAGCTGAGCGAACGACCGCACTTCGGGCGTCGGCTTGAAGGCATAGACGTCCTCGGGCACTTTCTCGGCGGTCTTCGACAGGTTGCCCTTGAGCATGTCGAACACGGCCTTGAGCGAGGTCTGCGAGGCATTGGCCTGCGCCGAGGCCAACGACGGGGCGCACAGCAAGGCAATCATTACGATGGGAATCAGTCGCTTCATGAGCGTCTCCTTGAACGAGTTACGGATGGCGGCACCGGGAATTCTGGCACGGCTCGCCAGGCCAATTGCGGGATTTGTGATGGCTGCCGGGACGGCCTTTGGCGCCGGCTGCGCCAGTGCGCCACCGCCCGTTTCGGCGCCGGCCCACGTCTCCTCGTCACCTGGACCGTCGGCGGTGCCGGGGAGCGGCGTCTCAGCCGTCGCCCCCGTCGCTTCGCCGCGGCACGTCGATCCCGGCCCTCGAGTTGATCGACGTCGTGATCGTGCCACGTGGCGACATGACGGTGCCGCGCGCGCGGCGCTTCGGCAGCCTGTCGGGGCTGGCGCGTGACGAACGGACGGGACGCTACGTTGCGGTGATCGACGATCGACTGCCGGCGCGCGTCGCGTGGCTGGACATCAAGTACGTCGATGGCCGACTGTCCGTAGTTCCGCTCGGCGTCGAGCCGGTCACCGCCGGGCCTGGCGTTGACCCGCGCATCGCCGTCCAAGCCGATCTCGAGGCGGTGGTGGCGCTGCCCGACGGCACGTTCGTCGCCAGCGAGGAAGGTCACGTCTCCAGGGGCGAGGCGGACCAGCCGCCGGTCGGCTACTGGCCGGTGGCGCTGTTGACGCTGTCGCCGCAGATGAGCGTCACCGCCGTGCACCCGTGGCCGGCGGCGTTCAGCGGCCGATCGGAGGGCGGCGGCATCCGCGACAACCAGGGCGCCGAGGCGCTGACGCGCACACCCGACGGCCGACTGATCGCCGGACTCGAGCGACCGCTGTTCGCCGATCAGCCCGGCGGCCATCGCAACGGGCGGCCCTTCAGTGACGGGAAGGGCGGCCCCGGCCGCCTGGTGGAGTTCATCGCCACCGAAGGACGCTGGGAGGCGCGGCGGCAGTGGATGTACCCGATCGAGCCCACCGAAACGCGCGCCGGCTTCGACACCATCTGCGACGACGGCGAGAACGGCCTCACCGAGCTGCTGGCGCTGGACAACATGCGCTTTCTTTCGCTCGAGCGATCGTGCCTGCAGAACTCCGCCACGCGCGTGGCGCGGAACACCGGTCTCCTGTTCTTCGTGGACCTTGCGGGAGCGGACGACATCTCCGGTGTGGCCAGCCTGGCATCGGTGACGGCGCATCCTGCCGCCAAGACGCTGCTCATCGACTTCGACACATTGATTCCGCGGCTGCCGGCATCGCTCGCCAACCTGGACAACTTCGAGGGTCTCGCGTTCGGGCCGACGTTGCCGGATGGCAGCCGCACGCTGCTGGTGCTGTCGGACGACAACTTCCGAGCGACGCAGAAGACGGTGCTGTTGCTGTTCCGGATCAAGTGAACGGCGGAAGAAAAGGCAAAAGGCAGAAGGCAAAAGGCAAAACCGGAGACCGGACACCGGATACCGGACACCGGACCCCGGTTCACACCGCCATCTTGTAGCCGACGCTGCGGACGGTGAGCAGCAGCTTCGGCTTGGCGGGGTCGTCCTCGATGTAGCGGCGCAAGCGGACGATGAAGTTGTCGATGGCGCGGGTGTCGGTGTCTTCGTGCACGGCCCAGACGTGTTCGAGGATGGCCTTGCGCGACACCGCCTTGCCGGCGTTCCGAATCAGGTACGCCAGCAGGTCGCACTCCATCTGCGTCAGCTGGTACTTGCGATCGCCGGCGTGCAGCTCCAGCGCGTCCAGGTCCAGCGTGTGGCCGCGGAACGCCAGCAGGCGCGACGCGTCCGCCTCCCGCGGCTCTTCGCGCGCCCAGCGGCTGCGCCGCAGCAGCCCGCGCACGCGCGCCAGCAGGATGGCCAGCTCGAACGGCTTCGGCAGGTAGTCGTCGGCGCCGGACTCGAAGCCTTTCAGCACGTCTTCGGGCCGCCCCCGCGCGGTCAGCATCAGCACCGGCACGAACTCGCCGGCCTCGCGCAGCGCCCGCACCACGCTGAAGCCGTCGCGCCCGGGCAGCATCACGTCGAGAATCACCGCGGCGTAGGTCGTGCCGTCGCCGAGCAGCCGCGTCAGCGCGTGGTCGCCGTCACCGTCCACGTCCACCTGGTGTCCATCAGCTTCGAGGTTGAAGCGCAGCCCCTGCGCGATGTGATCTTCGTCTTCGACGACGAGGATGCGGCTCATAGAGGAACGGGCTTGGGCGGCGTCATCTGCGCGGTGACGTTCGGGCTGGCCTTCAAGCGGGGAAGTTCGAGCGTGAAGGTGGCGCCGGTGCCCTCACCCTCGCTCTGCGCGAAGACCCGCCCGCCGTGCTGCTTGGCGATGGTCCGCACGATGAACAACCCGAGACCGGTGCCCTTGACCTTGTAGCCGCGCGCCTGGAAGCGGTAGAAGCGGTTGAAGATGCGCTTCAGCTGTGAGGGCGGGATGCCGACGCCGCGATCGCGGACGCGCACCCACACGCTGTCCGGGGCCGGCGCGGCCACTTCGACGGTAACCTGCACGCGGTTCAGCGAGTACTTCACGGCGTTGTCGATCAGGTTCGAGAGCGCGGTGCGCAACTCGTCGATGTCGCCGTCCACCATCACCTTCTGCTCGACCACCGGCGCGACCATCGCGATCTGTTCGGTCGTCAGGTGGTGCCTCAGCCGCGCGGTCTCGGTGCACTCGGCGGCGAGCGCGGCCACGTCCACCGGGCCGCGATGCACCAGGCGCCGGCGCTGGTGCCCGGCTTCACCGGCTTTCAGCACCTGTTCCACGGTGTGCTGCAGCCGGTCGGCGTCCGACAGCATCACCTTGTAGAACTCCTTGCGCTGCTGGTCGCCGACGTCGCGTGCCTGCAGCGTCTCCAGGTAGAGGCGGATGGAGGCGATCGGGGTCTTCAGCTCGTGCGAGACCGCGTTGATGAAGGCATCGTGCTGATCGTTGCGGCGCAGCTCGCGCACCAGGAACACCGTGTAGACCACGATGCCGGCGATGATCAGCGCAAAGGCGATGAAGCCGAGCACCAGCGGCAGCAGCTGCGGCCCGTTCACCAGCACCCAGCCGACGTTGAGCGATACCGCCGCGGAGACGAGCACCACGCACAGGACGATGAAGGCGATGGCCGCGGACCTGCGTCGGTTCACTGGAACCAGTTAAAAGGCAAAAGGCAGAAGGCACAAGGCAAAAAGCACGGGCGCACAGGGCGCTAGACAAGGCAAAAGGCACAAGGCGAAAGGCAAAAGGAAAAGGCAGGCGGTGTCGGGCCGAAGGCGAATCCCGCCTCGTCACCCGCCTCCGACTGCCTTCGCGTCCAGCTGTGTTCTGCCTTCTGCCTTTTGCCTTTTGCCTTGTTCCGTCTGCCGGTTGCCGGTTGCCGGTTGCCGGTTACGCCGCTTCTTCTTCCAGATCCTGGCTGAGCTTCGCGACCTTGACGTCCCAGGCGAGGCCGGCGGACTCGAGCGCGCGGATACCGAGATAGTTGATGTCGAGCTCGTACCACGCCAGGCCGTGGCGGGCCGACACCGGGTGGGCGTGGTGGTTGTTGTGCCAGCCTTCGCCCCAGCTGAGGAGAGCCACCCACCAGTTGTTGGTGGAGTCGTCGCGGGTGATGAAACGGCGCGAGCCCCACAGGTGCGTCGCCGAGTTCACCAGCCACGTCGCGTGCAGCCCGAACGTCGTGCGCAGGAACACGCCCCACAGCACGTAGGGCAGGCCGCCGTAGGCGAGGAGCGCCAGGCCGACCACGACCTGCGGGATCCAGTGCCACGTGGTCATCGCGACGTGGAACTTGTCCTTGCTCAGGTCAGGCACGTAGCGCTTGAGAATCTGTGTGTCGTGGTGCATGGCCTGGCCCGTCATGATCCAGCCCATATGCGCCCAGAAGGTGCCTTCGCGCGGGGTGTGCGGGTCGCCGTCGTGATCCGAGTTCTGATGATGGATGCGATGCGTGGCCACCCAGAAGATCGGCCCGCCCTCGAGCGCGAGCGCGCCGCAGGTCGTGAGGAAGTACTCCATCCACTTGGACGTCTTGTATCCGCGGTGCGTCAGCAGGCGGTGGTAACCCATGCCGATGCCCCAGCTCCCTGAGATGTACCAGAGAAGCGTGGCGGCGGCGACCGCCCCCCAGTCGAAGAAGAAGAACGCGGCGACGGTACCGAGGTGGAAAATCGTCATCGCGATGACGGTCACCCAGTTGATACCTTTGGATACTTTGCGGCCGTAGACCTGAGACGCAGCGAGATGAGCCATTGCGACGATGAAGGTATCAGCACGCGCGAGTGGCTTCTGTAATAGTTCTGTCAGCGACCGCAACTAGTGTCTTTGCAGAGGTTTGCGGCATTCTCGCGACCGTCGGAACGAGCCCCGGCCGACCCCGCGCCGGACGCCGCATGATCCACGCGCCGGCGAGGCAGACAGCCGCGCCGACCACGGACAGCAACGCGACCTGTTCGCCCCGCACGACCACGCCCAGGAGGAGCGCCACCACCGGGATCAGGAAGGTGGTTGACGAGGCGCGCGTCGGCCCCACCCGGCCGGCAGCGATGGTGGTCAGGACATTGGCGACGCAGGTGCCGAGCGCACCCAGGGCCAGCATTGCGAGCAGCGACCGCATGGTCCACTGCGCCTCGAGCAGCGCGGGCACGCCGAGCGGTGCCGTCAGCAGCACCGCCACGCCGAGGGCGCGCCACACCACGGCCAGCGCGCCGTTTCGCTGTTGCAGCGCCCGCGTCAGGTTCAACGCGACTCCGTAGGAGAAGAGGGCGGCGGCGATCATCGCGACCCCCGTGGCGGTGCTGGCGCCGTCCAGGCCCGGCACCGCCATCAGCACGCCGCCCAGCACGCCGACGAGCAGGCCGACGGTGACGTTGCGCATCGGCCACTGGCGTGAGAGCACACCCGCCACGATGGCGGTGAAGATTGGCGTCAGGCCGTTCAGCATCCCGGTCAGCGCCGACGAGACGTGCTGCTCAGCGAGTGGGAACATGCTGAGCGGGAACGCGAACCAGAGCACACCGAGCCCCGCGGTCGGCCAGCCGTCTCCCTGGGCCAGCGGACGTCGCGCAGCGCCGACCAGCGACAGGCAGAGGAAGCCGATCGCGGCCCGCACGAAGGTCACTCCGGCCGGTGCCATCGCCTCGAGCCCCTCGGCGATGAACAGGAACGAGGCGCCCCAGATGACGCCGGGGATGACGAGGAGGGCCCAGGAGACGAGATCGCTGCGAACCATGCCGTCCACGATGCGCCTCGTAATTGATTAGAACAAGTGAATGTTTCTTGCCGACATAGTTTAGACTTGCTTACATGTTGAACGTCGAACGCCTTCGCGCGCTGCATGCTGTGGCGGAAAAGGGCTCGATTCTGGCGGCCGCGGATTCGCTGCACGTGACGACCTCCGCGGTGTCGCAGCAGCTGGCCAAGCTCGAACGCGAGGTCGGCCGCCGGCTGCTGGAGAAACAGGGGCGAGGCGTGCGGCTGACCGACGCCGGTCGCCTGCTGGTCACCCACACCGAGCAGGTGCTGTGCACGCTGGAGCAGGCCGAGGCCGAGCTCGATGCGGGACGGGACACGGTCACCGGGCGGCTGCTGATCGGCGCGTTCGCCACGGCCTGCCGTGGCCTGGCACCCGGCGCGATCGGCGGCCTGCGCGCCGCGCATCCGCAACTGCAGCCGGTCCTGCGCGAGCTCGAACCGGTCGACGGGTTGCTGATGCTGTCCCGCCGCGATCTCGACATGGCGATCATCCAGGACTGGGCCAACGCGCCGCTGGCGCTGCCCGACGGGCTGAGCAAGGCGCCGATCATGGACGACGTCGCGGATATCGCGCTGCCCTCGTCGCACCGGCTGGCGCGGGCGAAGGTGGTGAGGCTGGACGATCTGGCGAACGAGCCGTGGATCACGTGGCTCGAGGGTTCGATCTGCCACGACTGGCTGCTGCACACGCTGCGGCGCCGCGGCCACGAGCCCAGGGTGGCGCACACCGCCTCCGAGTACGCGACGCAGCTGGCGCTGGTTGGTGCGGGCCTGGGCGCCGCGGTCATTCCCAGGCTGGGGCGAGGGGCGGTGCCGAAGGGCGTGAAGGTGGTGCCCTCGGAGCCGACGCTGCGCCGGCATGTGTATGCGGTGTGGCGGCGAGATGCGTCCCGTCGCAACGCGATTCGCGCCGCGGTTGACGCGTTTCAGCAGGCCGCTACTTCTTGATGTACTTGAGCCATGTGCCGACGAGCGTCGCCGCCGGGCCCTTGGCCGCGATGTAGCGCTCGGCGTAGTCCTCGAAGTGCTGCCGGTCCGCGTCGGAGATGACGCCAGACTCCTGCCGCACGCGATACATCACCTGCAGCGCGAGGTAGGTGAGGTCCATGTCGTCGGGCCGGCGTTCAATCAGGTCGTGGAGCTTCTCGAGCGCCGGCGAATAGGCGCCGGTCATGGCTTCCGCGGTCGCCTGCCGCTCGTCGCGGGCGTCGCCGTCGTCCCACGCGTCCGGCGCCTCGTCGATGAAGGTCAGCGCCTGCAGGCCATCGCCCAGCCGCAGCAGCCCGTCCACGAGCGGCGGATAGACCACGTCGGCGGCGTCGCTCAGCAGCGCCATCTGCCATGCGCCCACGGCCTCCTTGTCGCGGCCATCCGCGGCGTGGCACGCGCCGATGTAGAACGCGGAGCCGAGGAAGTCGGACGCGCTCTTGAGCGTCACCTGGAACCAGGCAGTCGCCTGCGGGTAGCGCCGCTTCTCCATCTCGCCAAGGCCGCGCACGAACGCGAACGCCGCTTCGTCACCAGGCGGGGTGTCGCGACCGGGTTCGGGCGCGTCGAAGTGGCCTTGTCGCGCGCGGGCGAATACCTTCTCGGCCTCGGCCGAAGGCGGATACATCGCTTCGAGCGACGACAGGAACGCGTCCACCACCGGCGGGGCGAGCACGCTGCCCGGGTCGAAACGCGGCAGGCGAACGGCAATCCGTGGCGGTGGCGGCGGCAGCACCTCTTCATCGACCGAGGCCGGCGCCAGCTCGGAATCGGGCGCCTTGGGCGGCGGCACCGTCGTCGCCGGCGGCGAATAGTGGAAGGTCTTCATCAACCGCGTCGGTGCCTGGCCAGGCGTGGCGATGACCGCGCGGGCCACATACTGGCCCGGTGGCAGCAGTCCGAGCCGCACCATGCCGCCAAACGTTCGGAGGCTCGCCTCACGCACCGCCAGCGGCAGCTCGATGGTCGAGATCGGCGGCCCCGTCTCGCTTTCCGCCACTTCCACGCTCACCGAGGTGTTGGCGAGCTGCGCGTTGTTCTGACCGCCCACCGAGAGCTGGAACGATACGCTCTCGGTATCCACGTTCGGCGACGGCATCAACCGCGGGGGATCGGGCGCGATCGGCTCGGGCATGATCAGCAGGTCCGAAACTTCCTGCCGCCCTGCCGTCCGCGTCAATCCCGCTCGGATGGTGTGGTGCACGCTGCCGGTGCGGCCCTCGGCGTTTGCCACGGCGAGCTTCAGGGTGTACTCGCCTGGCTCCAGCAGCACCGTGGTCTGAAGCAGGGCGGGCGACGCGGCATGCGACGTCAGCGGCGCAAGATTGATGCGGACGACATTGCCGGCCGCCGGCTTGTCGTCACGATCCAGGACCAGGATGCCGGTCTGCCATTCGACGGGCGCGGTGGCTGGTTCGCCGACTTCCGCCGCGATGATCACCCGCACGCGCGAGTCCTTGCTGTCGGCAGTGTTGTAGGTGGCGACGCGGAGCGGCAGCCCGCGATCGGGCAGCGGCGATGTCAGCAGTTCCTTGACCACTTCTTCCGGGGCACGCATCCCGCCGTTGCCATCGCTGGTGCTGCCGATGCTGGCCGCCGCCGTCGCCGCCGCCTCGCGCGGGAGGGCAAACGTCGGCCGCGCGCGGACCGTGATCCCTTTCCTGCGGACCTGCAGGCGGATGCGGCGCTGCCGGCCGGTGCGGTCGGCCTCGGTGGGCTCGAAGCCGATCAGGTAGTAACCCGAAAGCTCGCGATTCAGCCGTTCGAAGATGCCCGCGCCGGTGCCGGCCGCGACCTGAAGCATGCGGCCGCGCGTCTGGGCCGCAAGCTGTTCGAGGCCGTCGCGCATCAGATAGTCGTCCATCGTGAAGGTGAGACCGGGCGCCGACGCGCGCGACGCGTCGCCCATCATCGATCCCGCCGGCCTGATGATGTGCAGCGTGACGCGAGCCTCGGCTGCCTTGCGCGACACCTCAGCCATCGCCGCCGGCGTGCGTCCGAGGAACAGCCCCTCGGAAATCATCACGACGTTGACCGGGGTGCTGAGGCGGGCGAGGCGCTGGAACAGCACGTCGAGAAACCTCAGCGTCTGTGAGGCGCGTGCGGTGGCCTCGACCAGGGCATTGCGCGCCTCGACCTCGAGTGCATCCGCGCACGATTCGCGCGCCATCTCGGTCATGCCGATGCATTCGCGCTCGATGGCGCGCTGCCACGCGTCGACGTCGCCGGTCTCGAGCCCGAAGGCCTCGCTGATTTGAACCTGCGCGGTACTGAAAGGGCCGCTCGACGTGCCGGCCGGTCGGCGCAGCGCCTCGATCACGCGACGGCGATCGACCGTGAACTCCACGCTGCCGACACCGGTTGGCAAGCGCGCCACGCCTACCATGTCGCCAGGCGCCAGCTGCGCGAGCAGCATCTCGCTGGTGCGCACGATCGCCTGCGACCCGCCCACGCGAATGTGCCCATCGTCCACGACGAAGAGCATCAGGCGTCCGGACGTCGGCGCGTCGTTCGACGTGGGCTCGCCCGCGACCGCCGGTGCGGTTGGCGTCGGTGGGAGCGTGGAAATGAACTGCGCCGAGGCGATCGGGCGCGACTGGCCGTTGACCTGCAGATCGAAATCGGCGACCGACAAGTCGGTGACGGGCCGGCTCTCGCCGTCGGTGATGCTGGCGTCCACCAGCACCAGTTCGGTCTTCACGCCGAACTGCGCCTTGGAGGGCACCGGTGCCTGGGGCGCGTCCGTGGCCAGTGTGGGCGCGGGTGCTTGCGACGCTTCTGGTGTGGGCGCCCGCGCGGGCGCCGACTGCGCTGGCGCGGACTGCGCGCGCACTGGTCCTTGAGCGAGGGCAGTCACCACCGCGGCGACCGCGCAAGCGACGGTGACGACCCGCACGACTACTGGCCCCCCGGTGCGCGATAGCCTTGCCGCGCCCGCACCGTGTGCCCGCCTTCGGGCGTGTCGATGGCAATCTCGCGCCACGTGCCGTCGCGCTTCTCGTTGGTGGATTGGTAGCCGATCAGATACTGGTTCGAGAGCTCCTCGACGATCTCGGCGAAGGCGGCATCCAGGTTCTCGCTCTTCTCGACGAACAGGCCGCGGCCGCCGCTGAGGGTGATCAGCCGCTGCACACCGGAGCGGAGCTGCGCCTCGCGCGACGCCGCGCCCGAGCGCCACCATGAACAGCGTGGTGTCGGTGGAGCGCATCGATGCTTCGACGTTGGCGATCGTCGCGTGGCTGCTGCGATCGTCGCCATCCGAGAACACCACCAGCACCCGACGCCCCGGTTGCTTCGACAGCAGCTGCACTCCGCGGACGATGACGTCGTAGAGCGCGGTGCCGCCCCACGGCGCCAGCCGGTCCACCGCGCGCAGCCGCTGCGCGGCCACTGTTTCGCGCTTGGCCAGGGTGAAGAGGTTGTCGTTGAACGCGGCCAGCGTCACCTGATCCTTCGGCCCGAGCGCGCCGAGAAACTTCCGCACCGCGTTCTTCAGCTGCGGCATGTTGGGCGCCATGCTCTGGCTGACGTCCACCGCCACCACCAGTTCGAGCGGTGATCCCTCGTTGGAGAAGTGCGAGATGGTCTGCGGCACGCCGTCCTCGGTGATGCGGAACGCCGTCTTCGGCAGTCCTTTCACGAAGCGGTTGCCGTCGTTCACCACCGCGGTGACCTGGACGACGTCGACCGAGACCTTCTCGACGAACTCGAGCCCCTTCGTGCGGGTGGTCGCCACCACCCGCGTGCCACCCTTCACGTCGGCGACGACGCGCACGAGGTGTTCCGTTACTTCGGCGCCGGCGTCCCATGGACACTCGGCTCGCGCCGCATCGCCGACCGTGCAGACCAGGCGACCATCGGCGTAGAACATCACGCGCTCGATCTCCCTGGCCCGCGGCGCCGGATCGATCACCGCCTTCAGCAGCACGGGCCCGGACAGGTAGGTGTCCGGTCCGGGCGAAACAATCCGCAGCGACACCTCGGGCGCCTGCGCCCCTCCGGTGAGGACGGTCGCCGCAATTGCGAAGCCGACGGCAAGTCTGGCCTTCATGGTCTGCCTGAAAGGGCGATTCTAACCTCACAACTCCCTTGAATGGAGGACGTGAGCTGCGAGGTCAGTGCGGCCGGAGCGGGCCGCTGCTCGCCAGCGCCGCGGTGTAGTCCTCGACCCGCAGCGCCGGCAGCCCGAGCGCGCCTCGGGCCATGGCCGGCCAATCGTCCGCGAACCGCGCTTCCACCTCGTGCCAGTAATCCTGTGTGGCGAACAGCAGCAGCGCAGGGATGAGTGCCGCCGGCACGTGCTTCTCGGCCGTAATCTCCGCAAGCCGGAGCGTGAGATCGGGCACCTGCGTCGCCAGCACGCCGGTGTCGGGACGACCGGCCAGGTGATCCCAGGGCACCGGCGCATCGAAACGGGTGCCGAGACGCCCGTCCACCGGTTCGCTGATCACGCCCCAACGAGTCATCACCTCGGGCTCCAGTCGCGGGCGGCCGAGCCACATCAGGTCCCGCAAGCTGAAGAGCAGCGGGCCGGCCTCGGGCATCGACGTCAGGGTCCACGGCAGAGCCTGGCGTGTCGCCGTGGTCATGCCCACCTCCTCGCCAAGGGCGAGAAGGGCCGGCGCAGCGGAGCCGGCCTCAGCAACCCGGCGCCTGCCGCGCGCGATCGCCGCCGCCAGTTCGTCGCGCGCCGCATCCTCGAAGCGAGAGGTCGCGAGCGCCACGGCAGTGCGCGCCAGCGTCAGCTGATCGTTCAGGTTGATCGTCGGCACCGCGGGCATCTCGTCCGCCGACAGGCGGCGCAAGGCCGAGCGGCCGAGCGCGAGATCCAGGCCCAGCAGGCTGCCGGCGACGTGCCATGGCCCGCCGGTCCCCGTGCGCTCGATGGCCGGGAGCCAGGCGAGGTTGCGTCCCGACGGGGAGCGAATCCCGCCGAAGTCGTGACGCGTCACGACGTCGGGGCTGAGCGTCACCGGGCCTTCGGGATCGCCCAGCGCCGGCGCGTACGCCATCGCCCGCAGTGCCGCCGCCAGCGCTTCAGGATCCTTGGACTCCATGGCCGCGTCGAGCCCTGGCGTCGGCAGTTGCTCGCGAATGCGGATGATCCGCTCGTGCTCGCCGGCCATCGGATCGACGGTGTAGTCGAGGCCTTCCCAGCTGAAGGGGTGGTCGGTGGTCGCCGGCGCGCCGGCCAGCGCCTGCAGCACGCGCGACTCGTACGCGCTCCGCTGCGAGAAGCGGTCGGGTCGAACCAGCGGCGGAAGGGAGGGAATGAACGTCTCGAGCAGCCACGACCGAACCGACGCGGGGACCGGTGCGTCGGTGTCGACCGCGGTCGTCAGCGTCAGCAGCGCCTTCTCGGTTTCCGCGACGTTCAGGCTGCCGACCAGCGTCGCCCGCTCGACCAGCGCCAACGCCCCCTGAAACACGCCAAGCTTCAGATCCCGCTCGCGATTGCTGCCACTGTCCACCCGTTTGGCGGCGTCGATACTTCGCGCCCACACCGCGGGGCTTTTCACGTCGATGCGATCGAGCATGAGCAGGAGCGCCCGGTACTGCGAGAAGTGGCCAAGCGCATAAACGAGATCCGCCTGTGCTGCCGGGTCGAGGCCGTCCCTCCACGTGCGGCGCGCGACCGCGATCATCGCCACCTGGTCGCGACGCCGGCGAGGAGCGCCACTCAGCATCGCGCGCACGCTGGCGGCGTACGGCGCGGGGGCGGGTGACGCTCGCACCAACGCCGCGGCATCGTCCCTGGTGTCGATGTTCTGCCGCAGCAGCGCCGGCCACCAGCCCGCGCTGACGGGCACCCTGTCGATCGGCATGTCGTTCAGCGAGTGCAGGACCGAGAACAGATCCGCATAGCTCAATTGAAAGGGATGGAGATTGGCGTCCCACGGGGCTTCGGCTTCCCTGGCGGTCTCGTAAAGCGTCGAGAGCGAGGTGGTGGCGTTCTCACCCGGCATCGGCTGGAGCAACGCCGTCAGGCGCGCAGCGTCGAGGCGTGCGAGCACGCCGTAGAAACGGGCCAGACGGCCATCGTCGCGCGCCAGCAGGCGGCGCAGGAACTCCTCGGGCCGCGAGGGCGGCGCGCCGACCAGCGCGGTCCACGCGGCGTCCCGCTCTGCACCGCCGGGCACGACGATGCCCGGCTCGCGCAGGTCGAGGCCGAGCGCGGCCTGCGTGAACGCGCCGGGCCACTGCACGACGATTTGCTGCAGCAGCTTGGGATCGCGCCCCAGCCAGCGTCGCACCGCCGGCGTGCTCTGCAGCGCGCCCGCCGCCACCAGCAGCGCGCCCCGGTGCTTGAGGAACGTCGAGAACAGATCGACGCCGGGCGCGGGGGCGAGGACCGTCAGCCAGATGCGCTCGTTGAACGGCGCGAGCACGCTCGCGGGCGGCCCCTCGGTCACGGTTGGCGCCGCGGCGACGGTGATCGGGCCGAACATCTCGGTGAGCGTGACCGCCATGCTGCCGCTGGCGCCCATGGCACTGACGCCGTGCAGCGCGCGCGCCAGCAGGACGAGGGCGGTGCCGCGTTCTTCGGGGCGGATGCCCAGGCGTTCGAGCGTGAGCTGTCCGCCGGTGACGGCGAGTTCGAATCGATCGTCGGCGGGCTGGGCCGTGGCCGGCAGCGCGCAGGCGAGCAGGAAGGCGAGTGCGGCAAGACGCATAGGGTGGGCGGCGGGCACCCGGCGCGAATGCCCGGGCAATTACACCACTATTTGACGGCCACTCTCCGGCCTTTCGCAACGCGTCGGCTACCTCGACCGCCGTGCCCGCGGGTTCGCTGCAGTCAGGCAACTTTTCGAACCTCGGCACCGTCCAACCAGCCACCATGGACCACCTGCTGCAGGACCTTCGTCACGCGGTCCGCGCGCTTCTGCGGACGCCAGGCTTCACCCTGGTGACGGTCATCACGCTGGCGCTCGGCATCGGCGCCAACACCGCGATCTTCTCGATCGTGAACGGCGTCGTGCTGCAGCCGCTCGGGTATCCGAAGCCCGAACAGCTGATGTTCCTCACCAGCCAGTTCCCGGCCCAGGGCTTCACGCAGTTCTGGGTGTCGCCGCCGGAGTTCTTCGAGTTCCGCGAGCTGAATCAGTCGTTCGCCGAGGTCGGTGCCTTCACGACCGGCGAGGTCAACCTGATGGCCGCGGATCGGCCGCGGCGCGTGCGCTCGGCAGCGGTCACCGACGAACTGATGCGTGCCCTGCAGATCCCGCCGGCGCAGGGCCGGCTGTTTGCGAAGGGCGAGACGGACGTCACCAGCCAGCCCGGGCCGCCAGGAACGCCGCCGCCAACGCCGCCTCAGGTCGTCATCCTGTCCCACGAACTGTGGCAGTCCGCGTTCGGCGGCCGCGAGGTGGTGGGGCAGACGGTTGAAATCAACGGCCTGGCGCGCGAGGTGATCGGCATCATGCCGCCCGGCGCCGACGTCATGGACAATCGCACCGAGGTCTGGCTGCCGCTTGGCCTCAACCCGGCCAACCGCCAGAACCGCGGCAATCACTACCTCTACCTGATCGGGCGGTTGAAGGACGGCGTGACACCGGACGCGGCACAGGGAGAGTTGGCGTCGCTGATTGCGCAGCTGGAGCGAGCGGACCGGGGTGAAGCAGCACGTGTTCGCGCCGCTGACGGCGCCGCTGCCTGGCCAGGCCGCCCCGGCCTCGGGTCACATCCTGCAGATGGAGCCGGTGCAGGAAGAGATTGTCGGCAGCGCCAGCCGCGCCATCTGGGTGCTGCAGGCCTCGGTCGGATTCGTCCTGCTGATTGCGTGCGCCAACCTCGCCAACCTGCTGCTGGCCCGAGCCGAGACCAGGCACCGCGAGTTCGCCGTGCGCACCGCGCTGGGGGCCGGACGCGCGCGGCTGCTGCAGCAGTTCATGACGGAAGGCGTGCTGCTCTCGGTCACCGGCGGCATCCTTGGGCTGATTCTCGCCAGGGTCGGCATCCAGGCGATCCTGCGCGCCTATCCGAACAGCCTGCCGCGCACCGCGGAAGTCGCGGTGGATCCCACCGTGCTCCTGTTCACGCTCGGCGTCTCGGTGATCACCGGCATCGTCTTCGGCTTCGCGCCGATCATGCACACCCGCATCGCCGGCCTGGCGGCGGCGTTGAAGGAAGGCGGCGCTCGCGGCGCCACCAGCTCCGCGCGCCATCACGTGCGGCGCGGCCTGGTCGTCGCCGAAGTCGCGCTGGCGGTGATGCTGGTGATTGGCGCCGGCCTGTTGCTCCGCACCGTCTACAACCTGTCGAGCGTGGATGCCGGCTTCGACCGCTCGCGGCTCGTCACTTTCGCGATGACAGTACCCACCGTCAACTATCCCCAGGCGCCCCAGCGCGCGCAGCTCTATCAGCGCCTGCTCGGCCGCCTGCGCGAGCTGCCGGGCGTTCAGGGCGCGACGGCGATGTCCGGACTGCCGCCGGAGCGGCAGGTGGACGCCAACGACACCGACATCGAGAACTACACCGCGCCGCCCGAGGGGCCGTTCGAGAACGTGGACTACTACCAGAGCGTCGCCACCGGCTACTTCGAGACCATGGGCATCCCGATCGTCAACGGCCGGGCCTTCACCGAGACCGATGCGTCGCCCTCGAACCCGGTGACCGTGGTCAACGAAACGATGGTGCGCACTTTCTGGAAGGACCAGAACCCGATCGGCCAGCGCGTCCGGCCCGGCGGACCGAATACGCCGTGGCTCACTGTCATCGGCGTGGCGAAGGACGTGAAGCAGGGCGGCCTCGACAAGAAGACCGGCACCGAGCTCTATTTCCTCGTCGATCAAACCGCCAACCTCGGCCGGCGGCGGCCAGGCGCCGACCACCATGAACATCGTGCTGCGGACGACCATGCCGTCGTCGACGCTGACCACGGCGGTGGAGAGCGCGGTGCGCGAGGCGGATCGCAGCGTGCCGGTCGTGCGCCTGCGCGAAATGAACGCGGTGTTCGACGAGTCGATTCGGCGTCCGCGCCTGCTGGCGCAGCTGCTCGGCGCATTCGCGGGGCTGGCCCTGCTGCTGGCCGCGATCGGCACCTACGGCGTCCTCTCCTATTCGGTGCTGGAACGCCGGCGTGAAATCGGCATCCGCATGGCGCTCGGCGCGAAACAGGGGAGCGTGCTCGCGCAGATCATGAAGCAGGGGCTGCTGCTGGCCGCCGTTGGTGTCGCAGCGGGGTTGGCGGGCGCCTTCGCGCTCAGCCGGGTGCTGTCGTCGCTGCTCTTCGGGGTGCAGCCCACCGATCCGGCCACGATGGCGGCCGTGGTGGGCACGATCGCGGTCGTCGCCACCGTGGCCTGCGCCCTTCCGGCCTGGCGAGCATCACGGGTCGATCCGATCGTGGTGCTCAGGGAGGAGTAGCGGCGAGCGTGAGCGGCTTGTACATCACGTAGGCATCAACGAAGCCGAGCGTGGGGTGCGCGAACGCGCCGGGGAGCGACCCGACGATGGTGAACCCCATCTTCTGCCAGAGGTGCACGGCTGCCTGGTTGCTCGACGCGACCAGGTTGTACTGCATCGCGCGGAATCCGCGGGACACTGCCTCGCGCTGCGAGTGTTCGCACATCAGCGCCGCCAGGCCCCGGCCTCGCGCGTGCAGCGAGACGACGTAGCCGCAGTTGCACACATGGGCCCCAGGGCCCTCGTGGTTGGGCTTGAGGTAATAGGTGCCGAGGATCTGCCCTGTGCCCGGGTCTTCCGCGACGAAGACCTCCTTCGGACTGCTCGTCCACGTCCGCCGCGCGTCACCTTCCGTGATGTCGCGCGGATAGGCGTAGGTTTCGCCCGCGCGAAAGACCGGCTCGAGGATCGACCACACGCTCGCCCAGTCCTCGTCGCGATAAGGTCGAATGAGACTCATCGCTGCCTCGCCTGCCTTGATCACGCCGGGAGCATATCGCAGCGTCGCATTTCGCCAACTCGTCTATCCGCGCAGGCTATCCTCTTCCATCCGTATGTCCGTCACGCTCTTCGCGCGCACCGCCATCTGCGCCTCATTCGTTGCCTTCGCCGCACCTGCGGATTTCGGGAACAGCCCCGCCCAGACGCCGGTGCGCCAACGCATCGATCAATCGGTCGAGATGCGCGTGCTCCAATCTCCGGTGATCGTCAACGTGGACGGCACACCGCAGCTGGTCCACGAGCTGCACATCACGAACATGCGCCGCGAACCCGTCACGCTCCAGCGAGTGCAGGTGCTGGCGCCGGGCGTGCCGGTTCCACTTGCAGACCTGCAGGGCGCCGACCTGGCGGGGCGCATCGGACGGCCGGGACTGCCACCGGCACCACCCGAACCGCTGGTGGTGGGACCAGGCCTGCGCGCCGTCGTCAACGTGTGGGTGGCGCTGCCAGGGGACTCGCGTGCGATTCGTCAGGTGTCCCACCGCGCTGAGCTGACCATCACCGCGCCCGGCGGCATCCGTACCGTCGAGGTGAGCGGCGGAATGGTGCCGACGTCGGAGGCGCCCGCGGTGGCAATCGACCCGCCGCTTGGCGGCGGGCCGTGGGTGGCCATCTACAATCCGTTGCTGGTCGGCGGCCACCGAACGACCATCTATACGCTCGACGGGCGTGCGCGCATCCCCGGCCGTTTTGCCATCGACTGGATTCGCGCACCCGAGAGCGGGCAGCGGGCCACCGTCAGCTCGCCGGATCCAGCGACCGCAAACGGCTTTGGCGCGAACGTCCTGGCGGTGGCCGACGCACGCGTCGCCGGCGCGCTGGACGACATGCCGGATCTTCCAGCCGGCGTCCTTGCGCCTGCGACTCCGGTGCCGCTGGAGCGTGGCAGCGGCAACCATGTCGTGCTCGATCTCGGAGAGGGCCGCTTCGCGTTCTACGAGCACCTCCGCCATGGCAGCATCGTCGTCCGCGTTGGCGAACGCGTGCGGAGAGGTCAGACCATCGCACAGCTCGGGAGTTCGGGCAGCACGTCGATCGGGCCGCACCTGCACTTTCACATTGCCGACGCTAATGCGGCGCTCGCCGCGGAGGGGCTGCCGTTCGTGATCAGGCGCTTCGAGCACCTGGGCGCCTACCAATCGCTCGACGCCTTGCGCGACCGAGAGTCGTGGGCGCCAGCCGCGCCAGGCCGCGCGGGCGTGCGACGCCTGGAGCACCCGGCATCGGTGGCGGTCGTGCGCTTCTGAGCGCCGATGGGCGCGCGGAAACCCCGGCCAGGTCGTTTTAGTAGCTTCTTGCGGTGAGCCGAGGCAATAATCCGCCGCATGACCCTCCGCGCGCTTGCCGCCCTCGCCGTTGCCGCGACCACTGCACTGTTCTTCACCATTGTTCCCGGTGAGCTCATATGCGCAGGCGCCGCCCGCCCTGTTTGGTGATTCGGCCATCGACGTGCCCGTCATGGCCGGCGACGGGCCGACCGTCACCCGCGCCCGCACCACCTCGGCCCGCTTCGATCTGCTCGCCGCCGCGCTCGCTGCCGGATCTGCCGGCGACCGCGCGCCGGCCTTCACGCTGAACCTCTTCGCGGACGTGGCCTACTCGGTGGAGTACGAACGTTTCGAGCGGGACGACTTCGGCCATCAGTCCTGGGTCGGGCGCATCGTCGGCGATCCATTGAGCACGGTGACACTCACCTGGAAGGGTGACGTGCTGTCCGGCGGCGTCCAGGTGCGCGACGCCCTCTATCGCGTCCGCGGCGCTGACGGTCGGACGCTGATCGAGCAGCTCGATCCGGGTAGCTTCGGCGAGGAGCGGCCGCCGCTGATTCCCCCGGCCGGCACGATTGAGGCACCGCTCGCCGACGAGCCGACGCGACTGGCCGCGGGCGAGGTCGTCGACGTGGCCGTCTTCTACACGGCGGCAGCGCGTGCCGGCGCGGGCGGCCAGGCCGCCATCGAGGCGCTCATCGCCCAGGGCATTTCGGACTCGAACACCGCCTATGCGCGCAGCAACGTCCAGGCGACCATCCGGCTGGTCGGCATGGGAGAGCTCGCGGGGTTCGTCGAGAACGCGACGGACATGGGCACCGATCTCAGGGCGTTCACATCCCATGCGACGGTGGCGGCCGCCCGCAACTCCGTCCAGGCCGACCTGATGCACCTGGTGGTGGCCAACACCGCCGGCAACGCCTGCGGCATCGGCTGGCTGGGGCCGAATGCGAACTTTGCGCACGCCGTCACCGCCCGGCAGTGCTTTTCGCAGTTCACCTTCACGCACGAAACCGGCCACAACTTCGGCAACCACCATGCGCCCGAAGACGGCGCCAGCGGGGGATACCGTCCCTACAGCTACGGCTACAAGAATTGTGGCGCGGGCCCGTTCCGCACGGTGATGGCCTATGCGTGCACCAACGGCGCCAACGCCCCGCGCATCCTCAACCTGTCGAATCCCGCGGTGGGCTCACGGCAGCCTGCCGACCGGCACCGCGTCGCAGAACAACGCGCTGTCGCAGAGCGAGGCGTTCCCGATCGTGCAGGCGTTCCGCGCCGGCGCGCCGCCGACTGTGCCGGGCGTGCCGCGGAACGTCCAGGCCACGGTGATCGGTAACACGATTGGCGTGAGCTGGCAGGCACCGGCCACCGGTTCGGCCGTTTCCAACTACATCATTCAAGCCGGCACGGCACCGGGCGCCTCGAACATCTACAGCGGCGGCGTGGGCGTGGCCACGTCGGTATCGTCGCCGATTCCGAATGGCACTTATTACATCCGCGTGGCCGCCCAGAACCTGGCCGGTACAGGACCCGCTTCAGCCGACATCGTGGCGCAGGTCGGCTCGCCGCCCGGGCCGCCGCAGAACGCGGTGGCGACGGCTTCGGCCGGTGTGATCACGCTGTCGTGGACCCCGCCGGCCTCCGGCGGCGCGGTCTCCACCTACATCGTCCAGGCGGGCACTGCCAGCGGAGCCGCGAACGTGTTCAACGGCGCGGTGGGAGCTGGCATCGTGGTCAGTGGCGCCGTCCCTCCGGGCACTTACTTTTTGCGCGTCCTCGCGCAAGGGGCAGGTGGCACCAGCGCTCCATCGAACGAGGCCAGCGTGGCGGTTGGTCCCGCGTGCACCACGCCATCGGCACCGGCGCTCAGCGGCAGCCGCAGCGGCAATGTCGTCACCATCGCGTGGTCCACTCCGCCTGGCGGACCGGTCACCGGCTACACCGTGATCGCCGGATCCGCCGCCGGCGCGAGCAACGTGTTCAATGGCAGCGTCGGGCTGACGAACACGGTGTCAGCGTCTGTGACCAGCGGACCGTACTTCATCCGTGTCGTCGCCAATACCGCCTGTGGGTCGAGCGCGGAATCGAACGAGGTCCTGGTCAGCGTCCCTTAGATCGCTAGGACCGACGGCGTCGCCGCGTAGCGATCGCTCGCGTTTGCACGAGCTACCGGATGCCGGCCCATAGGGCACGCTCGGCCGATCGAGGATCGTCCACCGCCTCGGAACTGCAGCTGAAGCGCATGGTCGTCCTGCGATTGAGATCGTAAGGCGGCCAATCGCAACGCCCGCGCGAGGCGAACGCCACCCAGGCCGCGTGCATGGTGTCGGCGAGTTGCTGTGGTGGATCCGTTCCCCACAGCAGCTCGGTCTGATTGCGCAGCGTGTCGAACACGAACGGGATCTCGAGCGCATGGCAGGCACCGAGGCGCCCGTCGAACTGCGGCGAGCGCCAGGCGAATTCGTACATGTAGGTGGACTGCGGCTTGGGTGGCATGCGCGTCCGCCAGGCGAATGGCGGGGACGCGCCAGAACCAGTCGGTCTGGATGGCCGCGAGCAGGTCGCCGGCAGTGGCGCCCGGGCGTGTCGATCGGTATGCAGCGAGCGCGGGTTCGATTGGAAGCCCGTAGGCGGCTGTGGCGCCGGTGAGAGCCGCCTCGGTGATGAGATCGATAGCGCCCGTGGTCGCCAGGAACAATCGATGCTCGTCGATGTTCGTGCCGACCATCAAGTCGACGTCCGCGCCGGCTCCGGCCGCAATGCGATCGACCGGCCGCGCGGGGATGACGTCACCGTCGATTACTGGCTGCCACGGCATCATGCTGAGCAGCACTTCGGGGCCCCAGCGCTCCGGGTCGGGACGCGCGCCGAGATCGGCCTCCAGCTCGGTCTGCGCCGTCAGCAGTCCTTCCAGTGGCACGGCCGCGATTGCCTCGCGGCAAGCCTCGACCCCGAGGCGCTCGGCAAGCCGCCGTCCCACGCGCTCAGCGGAGTCGATCGAGATCACGTGATGAGCCGCGCCGCTCTGGGCGATCGCGCGCCTGAACAGACCCGCGGCACAAGGCATCGCGAGCAGCGTGCCGACGCTCATCGCCCCGGCTGACTCGCCGAAGATGGTGACGTTGCCGGCGTTGCCGCCGAAGGCGCCAATGTTCTCCCGCACCCACGCGAGCGCGGCGACCTGGTCGAGCAGGCCGCGATTGGCGTTTCCATGACCCAGGTACAGGAACCCATCGATGCCGACCCGGTAGTTGATGGTCACGCAGACGATGCCATCACGGGCGAAGTGGCTGCCGTCATACCAGGGCGACGCACCGGTGCCGTGATACCCGTACACCCCACCCGGGATCCACACCATCACCGGCGCATCGGACCCGGATGCGGGCGCCCAGATGTTGAGGAGCAGGCAGTCCTCGCCCTGTCCGCCCAGTTCCGGCGGCAGCAGCGTCGCGATGTGCGGGGGATACGGCGGCTGGGGAAACTTCGGGCCGTAGGAGAGCGCGTCGCGCACGCCGCTCCAGGGCTGAACAGGTCGTGGGGGTTGAAGCCGATTGGCGCCGAACGGCGGAGCCGCGTAGGGAATTCCCTTGAAGCTGGCCACACCATCGGCAACGCTGCCGCGGACTTCGCCGTAGCGAGTCTCGATGACGGCGTTCATGTGATACCTCGCTTACCAGGGACCACTCCAATCGTAACGCCGTTTGCCTTACGTCTGGCGAATCGCCACCCGTCCGGACGCCCATCGCGTCCGCCGCAAACGCCCACTGGTCGGCCCGCTCCGCGATCAGCTTGTCGGTGGGGCGATAGCCGTGCGAGCCGGCCACCTCCACGCGAATCAGCACCGGCTTGTCACAGGCCTGCGCCGCCTGCAGCGCCGCCGCGTACTTGAACGAGTGGCTGGGAACGACACGGTCGTCGTGATCCGCCGTGGTGACGAGGGTCGCCGGATAGCAGGCGCCCGGCGTGATGTTCTGTACCGGTGAATACCTGATGAGGAACGGGAACTGCTCGGGGTTCTGCGCCGATCCGTACTCGCTGACCCAGAAGCGGCCGCCGGTGAAGCGCTCGTAGCGCAGCATGTCCATCACGCCCACGGCGGGCAGCGCCGCCGCATAGAGATCCGGCCGCTGGTTGACGACCGCGCCCACCAGCAGACCGCCGTTCGAGCCGCCCATCACCCCGAGCTTCGCCGGCGACGTGACTTTTTCCCTCACCAGGTGCTCTGCCACAGCGATGAAGTCGTCGAAGACGTTCTGCTTCTTCTCGAGCATGCCGGCCTTGTGCCAGGCCTCGCCGTACTCCGCGCCGCCGCGGAGGCCGACGCTGACCCACACGCCGCCCTTCTCGAGCCACGCCGGCACATCGGCACGGTAAGTCGGCGTGACGGAGATCGAGAAGCCGCCGTAGCCGTAGAGCATCGTCGGGTTGCTGCCATCGTGGGCCAGGTGCTTCTTCGCGGTCATGAAAAAGGGCACGCGCGTGCCGTCCTTCGACGTGGCGAAGAGCGCCTGCGTTTCGAACTGGCTCACATCGACGGGCGTCGTCGGCGCCTCGAACGGCGCGCTTTGCCTCGCATCGGGATCGTAGCGATAGACCGTGGACGGCGTGAGCGGTGAGCTGAACAGGTACCAGACGTCCGGTGCGTCCTCGCGTCCCCCGAGGCCGGCCACCGTGCCAGTGCCCGGCAGCGCGATCTCGCCAAGGGCTCCACCGTCGAGGCTGTTCATTCTCAGCCGGCTCTGCACGTCCACCAGATACTGCGAGACGATGCGGCCGCCGATGAGCGCGACGGATTCGAGCGCGTCTTTCTGCTCGGCAACAACAGTCTTCCACTTCGATGGCGCCGGCGAGCGCAGGTCCACCGCAATGACCTTGCGATTTGGCGCGTCCTTGTCCGATCGCAGATACAGCACCGGCCCGACGTTTCCAATCGGGGCGTACTCCGCATCGTCCGCTTCGATCAGCGGTTGCACCTCCGCCGAGATATCGGGCGCCTTCGAGTCGCTGAGGTCGGCGTAGTACAGGCGGTTCTGGTTTCCCGAGCCTTCGGCCATCGTGATCAGCAGGTATCGGCCGTCTTCCGTCACCGTTCCGTTGATCAGCCAGCCGGCCAGATCCTTGCGCTCGTAGACGAGGATGTCGGCCGCTTGTGGGGTGCCGACGCGGTGGTAGTAGAGCGCCTGCCCGGAGAGGGCGGCTTCGAGCACCTTGTGCTTCGGTGGCTCGGGATAGCGCGAGTAGAAAAAGCCCTTTGCGTCCTTCGTCCACGAGAGATTCGAGAAGCGCATCCAGTGGACTTCGTCCGCGAGGTCCTCACCGGTCTGGATGTCACGAATCTTGATCGTCTGCCAGTCGGCGCCGCCCTTGGACAGCGCATAGGCGAAGAGCGTCGCGTCCGGAGAAGGCGCGTGCTGCGCCAGTGAGGTGGAGCCGTCTTCGGAGATCGTGTTGGGGTCGAGCACCAGGCGTGGCGCGGCCGTGGGTGAGGCGCGCATGAAGATGGGCGCCTGGCGCTGCAGGCCGGTGTTCCGTGCATAGAACAGACGGCCGCCTTCGGTCACCGGCAGGCTGACGCGCGGGTAGTTCCACAGTGCGGTGAGCCGATCGAGGAAGTGCTGCCGCAGCGGCAGCGTCGCCAGATATGACTCGGTCACCGCGTTCTGAGCGGCCACCCAGTCGGCAGTGGCCGCGGCGTCCAGGTCCTCCATCCAGCGATAGGGGTCGGGCACCGGGGTGCCATGGTAATCGTCCACCACGGCGCCCCTGGGCGTAGTTGGGTAGGTCATCAACGGGTTCTTCGATCTGCGGCGGCTCGCGGCACCGGCGTG
Organism: uncultured Acidobacteriota bacterium; assembly: GCA_963723005.1. Taxonomy (GTDB): domain Bacteria; phylum Acidobacteriota; class Vicinamibacteria; order Vicinamibacterales; family UBA2999; genus VFZN01. The sequence continues at coordinate 96,265 of CAVRPA010000007.1, forward strand.
GTCGGGGCCGGCGGTCTATTTGGCGCGGGCCACGTCCACGACGACGTCGTAGTAGAAGCGCGCGTAGCGCTGGAACTCGGTCTCGAGGATGCGCTCCTGGTCGCTGTGCGCCCAGAATCCCTTCGGCCCGTCCTCGATGTCGGTGGCCGGACCAATGCCGTAGCACTGCATCCCCTTGGCCCGCAGATAGGCCATGTCGGTGGCGCCCGTCAGCATCGTCGGCAGCGTGACGGCGCTGTAGTGCTTCGTGATGTTGTTCTCGAGCGTGCGGAACACTTCGGAGTCGAGCTTCGCCGGCGGCGCGTTGGGCCGCGTGTCGCGCGACGTCCAGTTGACCTCGACGGCCGGGTCGTTGATCACCTTGCGCACCATGTCGAGGAACTGGTCGGGATCCTGATCCGGCGTGGTCCGCACGTCGAGTGTTGCCTTCACCTCGGACGGGATCACGTTGACGCGGTAGCCGGCGGTGACAATCGTCGGCGAGATCGAGGTGCGGAGCATCGACGCCAGGATCGGCACTTCCTTCCGGAAGTAGGCGTCCGCCGGGGTGGAGACTTTCGGGTCCGGGCTGAGCACGTCCCGGAACCGGGCGGCTTCCTCGGGCGTGGAGATGGTCGCCAGCCGCTTGAAGTACGCGGCCGTGGTCTCGTTCAGCTTGATCGGCGGCACCCAGGTCGCCGCGGCGGCCACCGCCGACGAGAGGTGGGTGAGCGCGTTGTTCTCCAGCGGAATGGACCCGTGTCCCGCGGGGCCGCGTGCGGTGAGCTCGATGGCGCGGGGAATCTTCTCCGTCGTCGCGACCGAGGCGTATTTCACCGCGCCGCCGATGCGCGTGACCCCGCCGCCTTCTGCGAGGCAGTACTCGGCGTCGATGGCGTCGAAGTGAGTGTTCGCCATGTGCAGGATGCCGACGCGCGTGGTGCCCTCTTCGCCGGCCTCGGCGAGGAAGATCACATCGCGATCGAGCGCCACCTTCTCGCGCTTCAGCCGCAGCATCGTCATCAGGCCCGCCGCGACGTCCTGCTTGTTGTCCACGGCGCCGCGGCCGTAGACATAGCCGCCGTCGCGCGTGGCGCTGAACGGCGGGAAGGTCCACTTCTTCGGGTCCACGTTCACCGTGTCGGTGTGCGCCATGATCAGCAGCGGTCGCTTGGCGCCGCTACCCTTCAGGCGGGCGACGAGGTTGGGCCGGTTCGGTTCGAGGCTGAAGATCTGGACCGGGATGCCCTCGCGCTCCAGCGCTTCTTTCACGTAGTTGACGACGCCGGTCTCGTTGCCGGGCGGGTCGGTCGAGTCGATGCGCAGCACCGCCTGGTAGTGCCGCATCACTTCGTCTTCGTTCGCGGTCGCCGGCGCCTGGGCGGCGAGCGTCGCCGTCGTGAGGAGCAGCAGTCCCGACGTACGCAGAAACTGCATCAAATTCGAGCCGATCGTGCCAGACCCCATCATCGTGCCCGGGCCACTTCAACGACCGCGTCATAAGCAAAGCGCACGAAGCGGTAGAGCTCGCTCTCGACAATGCGCTCCTGATCGCTGTGGGCGCCGAAGCCCTTCGGCCCGTCCTCGACGTCCAGTGCCGGGCCGATCCCGTAGCACTGCATTCCCTTCTGCCGCAGGTACGACATGTCCGTCGCGCCCGTGCTCATCGTCGGCAGCGTGATCGCGCTGTAGTGCTTGGTGATCATCGACTCGAGCGCCTTGAACGCCTCGGAATCCAGCCTGGCGGTCGGCGTCGGCGGACGGTTGGCCGAATTCGCATTGGCGTATTCCACCGTGATCTGCGGATCGTTCACCGCCTGGCGGACCAGCTCGAGGAACTTGGCGGGATCTTCGTCCGGTACCTGACGCACGTCGATGTTGGCCGTCGCTTCCGACGGAATCACGTTCGAGCGATACCCGCCCTGGATGATCGTCGGCGAGAGCGACGTGCGGAGCATCGACCAGTGACGCGGCTCGTTCTTCCGCAGGTACTGCTGCGCCGGGCCGGCCACCGCCGGGTCCGGGCTGAGCGCGTCACGGTAGCGGGCGGCTTCCTCCGGCGTCGAGACCTGCGCCAGGCGCTTGAAATAGGTGGCCGTCGTCTCGTTGAGCCGCGTCGGCGGCGTCCACTGCGCGATCGCACCCACGGCCTCGCCCAGGTGGGCGACGGCGTTGTCTTCGAGCGGCACCGAGCCGTGGCCTGCCGTCCCCTTGGACGTGATCTTGATGGCGCGGGGGATCTTCTCCACGGTCTGGACCGACGCGAACTTCACCTTGCCACCCACGCGCGTCACGTTGCCGCCTTCGGCGAAGCAGTACTCCGCGTCGATCGCGTCGTAGTGCTGGTTGGCCATGAACTGGATGCCGATGCGCGTGGCGCCTTCCTCGCCGCCTTCCGCCAGGAAGATGACGTCACGATCGAGCGCCACGTTGTTGCGCTTCAGCAGCAGCATCGTCATCAGCGCGCCGACGAGGTTGTCCTTGTCGTCCACCGTGCCGCGCCCGTAGATGAAGCCGTCCTTGCGTTCGGCGCTGAACGGCGGATAGGTCCACTTCTTCGCGTCCACGTTCACCGTGTCGGTGTGGCCCAGGATCAGCAGCGGCTTCTTCTTGCCGTTGCCCTTCAGGCGCGCGACGACGTTCGGCCGGTTCGCCTCGAGGGCGAACAGCTCGACCGGAATGCCTTCCTTCTCGAGCACCTGTTTCAGGTAGTCGGCCACCGGCTTCTCGCCGCCCGGTGGGGTGCCCGGCGGGTCGGTGGTGTCCATCCGGACCATCGCCTGGAAGTGACGAAGCGTCTCTTCCTCCACCGCGGTCCAGTTGGGCTCGGGCCTGGTCTGCGCGGCGGAGAGCGAGGTGGCGAGCAGCACGAGAAGCAGGCATGTCTTGCGCATGGCGCGGATGTTACCAAAAGGCGCGCCTGATCCGTGCGCTACAATCACGCCCACATGTCGAGGATGTCATCATCAGCGCAGTCGGCGCCGTCACTGCTGGAAACCACGCTGGCAGCGTCGGTGCGCGACGGGCAGATGGTCACGCCGGACGGGCAGCTGGTCCGCAGGCTCACAGAAGGCGTCACCATCCGAACCCTTCCCACCTTCGAGGACGCGCGCGGATCGGTGACCGAGTTGTGCACGATCCCCGATGGGGGTGGCACCCCGAGGAGCTCGTGTTCGCCTATACGTTTTCGATTCGGCCGGGCGTGGTCAAGGGCTGGAACCTGCACCGCTCGCACGAGGATCGCTACGTCGTCATCGCCGGCGTGATGGAGCTGGTGCTGTTCGACCCGCGGCCCGATTCGTCCACCTGCGGCGAAGTATGCCGAATCGTGATGACCGGCAATCAGCGGTCGATCGTGAACGTTCCTCGGAACGTGTGGCACGCCGATCACAACATCGGCACGACCGACGCGGTCATCGTCAACTTCCCGACGATTCCGTACGACCATGCCAACCCCGACAAGTACCGCCTGCCGATTGGCACGCCGCTGATCCCGTTCTCGTTCGGTTCGGCGCACGGCTGGTGAGGATGGCTCCACGGGTGTCGGTGCTGATGCCGACGCACAACCGCGCGGATGTCATCGGCGTCGCCATCCAATCCGTGCTCGCGACAGACCGAACCGAACTTCGAACTGCTGGTCGTCGCCGACGGCTGCACCGATGACACGGCAAGGGTCGTGCGCGGTGTTGACGACCGGCGGATTCGCCTGTTCAATCTGCCGAAGGCGCCGCATTCTTCGGCTATGCCAATCGGAACATCGCCCTGCGCGAGGCACGAGGCGAGTTCGTGGCATTCGCCGCCCACGACGACCTGCTGTTTCCGGATCATCTCGCGGTGCTGATCGGGGCGCTGGAGTCGTCCGGTCACGACTGGGGCTACAGCCGCCCGCTGTGGGTCTCGACCGACGGCGTCATCGTGCCGAGCGGCACGAACCTGACCCTGCCGGACGAATTGGACGTTCTTCCTCACACAGGCCAACACGATCCCGGCCTCGTGCGTGGTCTACCGGCGGTCGTGCCTCGAGCGTTACGGCTACTGGCCCGAGGACGTGCCGTCAGCGGCCGACTGGGCGCACTGGACGACGATCGTCGAGGGCGGCGGGCGGGCGACTGTCGTACGTCGAGCAGCCCACCTGCCTGCACTTCAGCGCCAACTGGCGCGCGTCGCGGCATGCCGATCGACCAGAAGTCCTCACCGCGCTGCAGCTGGCCGATGCCTGCGCGTGGTGGCCTTCCGTGCTCCGTGTCGATCGTGCCCCCGCGCATCCCGGAACAGCAGGTGATTGCCGAGGCGATGACCGCCGGCGGGGCGGCGTGGGCGCAGTCGATCCGCGAGGCGGTCCGCACGACGATGGACCGGCTGGCATGGGATGACATGCGCGAGGTTCGGCCCAGGCTGGCGGCTGAAGAAGCCGGACGGCTTGCTGAACACGCGCGCGCCAGCCAGGCGGAGGCCGCGGCGTCGGCCCTGCATCAGGAACTGGCGCGAACGCAGGAAGCGGCGGAGGTCCGGCGCCTGGCCTCCGACCGGCAGCTCGCGAAGGTCGAAGCCGACCGGGACGAGGCACTCTCGCAGCTGGCCAACCTGGGAGGCGCTTGTGCCACCCTGCTCGCTGACGTCGCGCGGAGTGACGCAGCCGGCGCTCGCGATCGCGCCATCGCCGCGTCGCTCTCCCGCTCGCTGCAGGAGACCCGCCGCGCACTCGATGAGTCGAACCAGCAGCTCGCGAGGCCCTCGCTCACCTGGGGCGGTCCAGGCCAGCACGTCATGGCGGGTCACCCGTCCACTGCGTCTGCTCAAGGACGCGTGGCGCAGGCGGACGAAGCCCGTCGAGTAAAGTGTTGGCCACCATGACCAGTCGGGTCCCCGCCGCCATCCTGCTGCTGACCACAATTTTCGGGACCGGATCGCGCGCGCAGCAGGCCACGCCATTCGCCATCGACGAAGCGACCATCGCGGGCGTGCATGCCGCGATGCGTGAAGGACGGCTCACCTGCCGGGGGCTGGTCGAGCAGTACCTGCGCCGCATCGCCGCCTACGACAAGACCGGGCCGGCCATCAACGCCATCATCATCACCAACCCGCGCGCGCTCGACGAGGCCGACGATCTCGATCGGCGCTTCAAGCAGTCCGGCCCCACCGGGCCGCTGCACTGCGTGCCGATGATCGTGAAGGACAACTTCGAGACCATCGGCCTCCAGAGCGCCAACGGCTCGCTCGCGCTCGAGGGCTTCGTCTCGCCGAAGGACGCGTTCCAGGTGAAGCGCGTCAAGGAAGCCGGCGCGCTGGTGCTGGCGAAGTCGAACATGGCCGAGTGGGCGTTCACGCCCTACGAGACCGTCAGCTCGATCCTGCCGGGCTACACCAAGAATCCCTACGCCCTCGACCGTGTCACGGCCGGTTCGAGCGGCGGCACCGCCGCCTCGGTCGCCGCCAACTTCGGGCTGATTGGCCTTGGCAGCGACACCGGCAACTCGATTCGCGGACCGTCGTCGCACCAGGCGCTCGTCGGGCTCCGCTCGACGATGGGCCTGACGAGCCGCGCCGGGGTGATGCCGCTGAACCTGCAGGCCGATATCGCCGGACCGATTGGCCGCACCGTGACCGACGTCGCCGCCGTGTTCCAGGCCATCGTCGGCGAGGATCCGGACGACCCGGCCACCGCCGCCGCGCGCGGACGGCCGCGCGAGAACTACGCCCAGGCGCTGCAACGCGACGGGCTGAAGGGCGCGCGCATCGGGGTGCTGCGTCAGGCCTACGAGCGGAGCACCGCGGGACCGCAACCGGCCGGCGGCAGCGCGCCGCGCGACACCACCGATCCCGAGGTGGCCAGCGTGTTCATGAAGGCGGTGGCCGATCTGCAGGCGGCCGGCGCGATCATCGTGGACCCTGCGACCATCGAGGGCCTCGACGCGATCCGGCGGCCGCAGGGCACCGGCCCGTGCATGGGCTTCAAGTACGACATCAATCGCTACTTCGCGTCGCACGGCGATCGCATCCCGATGAAGAGCCTGACCGAAGTGGTCGCGTCCGGACGCTTCCACCCGTCCGTGCGGCGTCAGTCTGGAGCAGACCGAGCAGGGGCCGGCGAATGGTCCGGAGACGCCCGCCTGTCAGGGGGAAACGGCGTATCGCGAACAGGTCCGCGCCGCGGTCCTGAAGACGATGGATGCCTTGAAGCTGGACGCGTTCGTGTATCCGACGTGGAGCAACCCGCCGCGACTGATCGGCGATCTCAACTCGCCGCACGGCGACAACAGCCAGTTCTTCTCGCCGACCACGGGATTCCCGGCGATACAGGTGCCGATGGGCTACACGCGCGGTGGAGCGCTGCCCGCGGGCATCACGTTCTTCGGCCGCGCGTGGGCCGAGGCGACGCTGATCAAGCTGGCGTACGCCTACGAGCAGGCGACCCACCACCGGCATGCGCCGGCCAGCGCGCCGCCGCTCCGGTAAGCGCCGCCCGTCGGCCCGGGAGCTGACGCGTCCTGGCGCGAGCGCCGTTCACCGCACCAGGTGCAGTTCGGTCTGACGCCGGAGCACCCAGGCCATGACCCCATCGGGCCGTACTTCGGCTTCTTCCTCGAGGGCCATGCGCACCTTCTGGCCGTTCCACTCGGCCACCGGCGTGGTCACCTGCAGTTCGGTCGAGAACCACATGTTCGCAAGCACGGGAACGTCGCCTCGACCAGGCACGCCCTCCTGGTAATCCCACAACCCGATCAGCGGTCCCGCCGCGTGGCCGTGATCGCCGATCGGATGCGAGTACATCGTGCCGTCGAGCCCCTCTTTCGTCATCTGTCCCAGCACCTCGCGCAGCACCTGATTGCCGCTCTTCCCGGGCGCGGTCTTCTCCATCAGGATGTCCTGCAGCCGGTTCGCGCGCGTGAGCGCCTTCGTCAGCCCCGCGGGGGCATCGGTCTCGCCGTCGCGGAGCACATACGCCATGTGCTGGGTGTCGGTGTTGAGGCCCATCGCGGTGATGCCGAAGTCGCAGTGCAGCACGTCGCCGCGCTGGATCACCGGGTTGTCGCCAAGTTTGGCCTCGTCAACGCCCATGCGCTGGATCTCGATCGAGGGCTGGAACCACGTGCCGAGCCCCATGTCGTTGACACGCTGGCGCATCCACCACACCACGTCCTCACTGGTCGTCACGCCCGGCGTGATGACCAGGTTCGAGAACGCGGCCGAGATCACCTCGTGGACGATCGCCTGGAGACGCCGGTAGACGGGCGCCATGCTGGGCACCCGCAGCGCGAGGTAGTCGATGGCCAGGCGGGGGTTGCGGACGACGCGGCCTTCGAGCTCGGGACCGAGGGCCGCCTTCATCTGTTCCCATTCACCGACCGTGAGGCCGTCGGCGAAGTTGTGGTCAGCGGAGATGTTGAGGGCGATCGACTTGGGGTTTCGCTCACGCACCAGCTTCGCGAACAGCCGCCACTGGTCCATGCCCCACAGCTCGGCCTTCTGCGTCGTGGACGTGCTTTGCTCGGCGCGGTACACCTCGTACAAGCCGCCCTGCGAAGTGCCGCCGAGCGCGAGGCGCTCGACGCCACGCTGAGGGCCGCGGTCGAAGAAGATGTAGATGGAGCGGCGCCGCGCCGCGAAGGTGCTGGCCGACACCAGGCCGCGGAACACCGGGTCCTCGTTGTACTCGCGCATGGTGACGACCCACATGTCGACGCCATGTGACCGCATGACGGCAGGCAGGTTGACCTCCAGCCGCTCCTTGAGCCACGCCTGTTGCACGGCGGCCTGCTGGCGCAGCGTGCCGAACGGGCGCGCCGACGCATACGGCCCGGTCTCCTGGGCAGCGCTCACCCCGGCGAAGGCACTGATCCCGATCACCAGGCAGACGAGACGAACCATCGGCAGCGGAACAGATGACATGAGCGATCTCCTCGGATGTCGCGGACGAGTGATTGTAGCGAGGTCCCGGCTCGTGCCGTCCAGCTGAACTTTAGCAAGTGGACTGGGCGTTCTCCGCTTGGAACCTGGCGTTGAACCCGTGTCAGGTCAGGTCAAATTCCGGAGCCGCCCGGCGCAGGTTTGATGTAGAGTCCGCCTGCGCGAGCATCGGCACCCCACCGCCCCCTCCGTGCTCGCTTCGACGACTTCACCGCGATTGGAAGTCCTGCAAATGGCAGATGCTGGGACGCGCCGGTGATTAGGGGCTTCTCGGCGTCTTTTTTTCTGTAATCCCCGGGCGGCGCGCAAGCGGGCTATACGCCCCACCAGACGCTAAGGAGTTGGTGTGGCACCGGAAGACAGGTCGTTGAGCTTGCGGGGGTGTCCCCCGGAATACCGGAGGTGCCTGAAACGCGCGAAAGGGGAAGAACGTCAGATTTCCTGAGAAATTCCAGCCTCTCTTGTTGGCAGGACAACTGCACATAGGCTCGCAAACGCCCTGAGCACGGTACTGGAGCCTGCCAGAGGCGACGAAGACGGTTGACGAATGAGATACAGAGTTTCAGCCTTGATCATGGCTCTTTGCCTGTCTGCGATTCGCGTGTCGGCCCAGACGCCCCAGGAGTGGCAGCCCGCCCCTCCCATGCCCGACGCCTTCGACTGGATTCAGCTCACCTCGGGTGAGTGGTTGAAGGGCGAACTCATCGCGATGTACGACGGATCGCTGGAGTTCGACAGCGACGAGCTCGACAACCTGACGATCGACTGGGATGACGTCCGGCAGGTACGGACGAGTCGCGTCGTTCAGGTGCGGTTCCGCGATCGGGACGAGCCGGTGGTCGGCAAGCTCCTCATGGAGGGCGACAACGTCGGCTTTCCCGGCGCTACGGATCAGCTGTTCACGCGGGGGGCGCTGATGTCGATCGCCGCGGGCGAGCCGAGGGAGGCGAACTACTGGTCGGGCAACGCCACGTTCGGCTTCAACCTGCGACGCGGCAACTCGGAGCAGGTCGAGGCCAATACCATCGCCAACGCCAAGCGGCGCACCGTCGGCACGCGCGTCAGCCTCGATTACGTCGCCAACTACAACGTGACCGACGATCTGACCGTGACCAACAATCAGCGCGTCAACGGCGCCCTGGACTGGTTCGTCACGCCACGGCTGTTCGTTCGGCCGGTGGTCGTCGAGTACTATCGCGACCCGTTCCAGAACTTCGCGCACCGGTGGACCATCGGCGCGGCGGTGGGCTACCAGCTGGTTGAAACGTCACGGGTCAGCTGGGAATTCAACGTCGGCCCCTCCTATCAGCGCACGATTTTCGACAGCGTCGTGGCGGGCGAGTCGGACACGGAGAGCACCGGGGCGCTCGCGGCCGGCACCACCTACACGAACGAGCTCACCAGCGATATCGACTACACCTTCGACTACCGACTGCTGTTCGTGAAGCCGGAGTCCGGTCGCTATACGCACCATTTCATCACCGGCTTGTCCATCGACGCCTTCGGCCCGCTCGATCTCGACGTATCCTTCGTCTGGGACCGCGTCCAGGAACCGCGCCCGGAGTCGTCGGGCCTGGTCCCGAAGAAGGACGACTATCGGCTGATCTTCGGCTTCGGCTTCGATTTCTAGTCCAGGAAAGGGGGTCGCCATGTCGCCTCGGCCGTCGGTTCGACCCTGGTTGCTCGCGGAGGGCTTCTGCTGGGCGTTCGCGCTCGTCGCGTTGTCTGCGTGGGCGACCCTTCACCTGGGCAATGCCGCGGATGCCCGGCACGAGCTGAATCGCTTCGCCGTGCTCGAGGCCGCCTCCCAGATGGCGACCGGAACACCGGACCAGAGCCTGTGGTCGCCGGCCCGTGTCAAAGCCTGGCGGGCTGTCGTGAACGACCCGTCCCCGGCCCCACTCGGGGTGCTGCGGATTCCGAAGCTCCGCCTCGAAGCCCCACTCCTCGAGGGCAGTGCCGACGCGACGCTGGATCGCGGGCTGGGCCACATCGAGGACACCGCGCCGCTGGGCACGCCTGGCAACGCCGGTATTGCCGGCCATCGGGACGGCTTCTTCCGCGTCCTGAAGGACATTGCGGAAGGTGACGCCATCGAACTGCAGACGCTCGCCGGGAGGGAGACCTATCGGGTCGAGCGGATCTGGATCGTCGAGCCCGACGATGTCTCGGTGCTCGACCCGACGCCGTCGCGTTCGCTGACGCTCGTCACCTGCTACCCGTTCTATTTCGTTGGTTCGGCGCCGCAACGATTCATCGTCCGGGCCGTGAGCATCGGCAACACCCAACCCTGAAGGAGGCACCGACCGACTTACTCCGGCTCCGCGTAACTGGCTTCGGGCCTCACGCCCTGGCCTTCAGAACGAGCAAGAAAGAGGAGGGTCTCATGTCGTTGACGATTCACCGTACGCTGTTCGCGTTTGCCATGCTCGCGGGCCTGAGTGGCATCGCGTCGGCCCAGTCCACCACGACGTCCACGGAAACCAAGAAGTTCGAGGTCATCGCCATCGATGGCAACCAGCTCGTGGTAAAGCTGCCGGAAGGCACCCGGGAGATCACGGTTCCGAACGATTTCAAATTCACCGTGAACGGTCAGGCGCTCTCGCTGCAGCAGCTGAAGCCCGGCATGGCCGGAACGGCCACCATCACCACGACCAGCAAGGTAACGCCCGTTACCGTCACCGAAGTGAAGAACGGCACGGTCGAGCACTCCGCCGCGACGACCATCATCGTCCGCACCGATGAAGGATTCAGGTCGTTCTCACAGGGCGAGATCGACAAGCGCGGCGTCAAGATCTACCGCGCCGGCAAGCCCGCGAACGTGTCTGATTTCCGTCCCGGTGACAAGATCAGCGCCGTGATCATCACGTCGATGCCGCCGAAGGTGGTCACCCAGCAGGAAGTGAACGCCCAGCTCGCGGCGAGCGGCGGCGCGGCGGCGGGAGCCGCCCGGCCACCTGCCGCCCCTGCGGCGGCGACCTCGGGAGGCTCGACTGCCTCGGCGGGCGGCGCGGCCGCACGTCCAGCAGGCGCATCCGCCGCACCGGCCGCACCGGCCGCGCCGGCTGCAGCGGGGACATCCGGCGCATCGGCCGGCCGCACGCTGCCCAAGACCGCCAGCCCGCTGCCCCTGCTCGGGCTGCTTGGCGGTATCTCGTTGCTCGCGGGAAGCGGGCTCACGATTCGGCGCCGCTTCACTCGCCGATAGCACTCCCGGCCACGGGCCGCGCTCGCGTTGGCGAGCGCGGCCCGTCGCCGATACTTCGACTGCATCGTCAGGATGCCGCCCATGCGTAGCCGGTCCCCCCGAGCTTTTCTCTTCGCCGCCTTCTTCGTCCTGGCGGTCTGGCCGGCCCCGTCCGCTCAGGAACGCCCGCCCAATCAGCCGACTACATTCGGGGCCACCTATGACGAGTTGACCGACGAGCAACGGGTGCTGCTCGATGGATTCTTCCGGCGCGCGGGAACCGTTCTCGGCGTGACGCTGGATCCCCGTCAGCGGTACGACGGCGCGCCGCTCTCGTCGCGAACCACGTTCGGCGCGGTCACCCATGCGCTCCTCGCCTCGACGCTGACGGATCGCCAGTCGGGACAGTCGCTCGGCCGAACCATCGAGCTCATCGATTACGTCGAAGGCGTGCGAGGCCAAGTCAAAGGCGCGTCCGGCGACCAGCAATTCCGCATCTACGTGACGCTCAAACCCGGTGCCCAGGAAACGATAGACAAGGCCAGGGAATTCCGCCGGACCGCGGACAATGCGTTCTTCCATCAGGGCTACCCAATCTCCTACCGGCAGGACGGATACCCGTCGATCCAGATTTCGATGGCGCGCGACGCCGCCAGGGCGGACATCGACATCGACTACCGCTCGTCCGGATTTCCGGTCGCCCTCGTCAACGGACACCTGTCGCCGGCAAACTCCGACGTCCGCGCGGGCAACGTCGATCGGCACAACGGGCGCTGGTCAGGCCTCGTCAACTGGTGGGACGGTTTCATCGGCTCGATGTTCGCCTCGAATGTCGAGGTGCCGGACGACGCACCGCGGGAGTTCCCGATAAGGCCGCGGGCCGGATCCAGGACCATTGACATCGCGGTGGACGACTTCCTGACGTCGTGGCTGGTCGAAGGCCGCCCGAATCTGGCCGTCGCCTATGTGGACGGCGCGGCCTACGGCTGTCTCGCCGAGCGGCTCGAGAAAGAAGGGCAGTCGCTCGACCGGGGTCTGGCATCGCTGCAGCTGTTCGCCAGGATGAAGCGGGTCACCGACCTCATCGGGCCGCGGACCTCGCTCACCGGCACCACCCGCAGCCGGCGCCTGACCGATCCGGCGCTGAAAGTGGTCACCCACAAGCATCCCGATCAGTACGCGATCTACGGTGTGCCGCAAGCCATGGCCGAGCGGATGTCGTGTGAGAGCTACAACTCGTTCGGCGCCGTGCCCCAGACGCCGGTGGCCGTCGGCCGGCGCGAGGTCTACGAGAATTTCTACTCGACCGTCGCCATCGACCGGCCGGACCGCGCGGGCGCGGCTCTCGGCCTGCTGTGGCAGCGTCGGGATGGAATCTGGAAGATCGTGTCCTACCAGGCGATCTGGGAGGATCCGCCGGATGCGGCCACGCTGCCCGAGCTCATGAAGCCCGCGGCTGCTGTCGCCGAAGCAACGCTGACGGCGGAGCCGTCGCTGATTCAAGCCAACGAACGTTTTCTCGACGCGTGGCTGCTTCGTAAGAACGTCGACGAGGCCGCCACTGCGCTTTCGCCCAACGCTGGTGCGTGCGTCAATCTCTACCTCGACCCCGGTGAGCCGCCGAAGACGACGGCCGCCGAGCAGTCGGCGCGGTTGAAGGCAGGTATGCAGCGCATCAGCGCACAGGTCGGTGCCGCAAGCAGGTTGGAGGACATCATCGAGTCCGTGGCGCCGACGGATACCCGTTTTCGCATCGTGAACCAGCCGCGCGCCAAGGCCTTCCACCTGCTTGGAGCCCCGGACTGGATGGGACCGACTCTGGCCTGCGAGGCTCGGCTGGCAGGAGGAGACACACTGGTCACCGACGAAGGCGCCGACCGCGGCTACGGGAAGTACTACGTCTCCGCCCTTCAATTCCTGAACGCTGGTGTTCCAGGAGCGGTGCTCGCGTTCGGTTGGCAACGCGAGGGCGACGCCTGGCGCATCTATTCGTTCAAGGTCATCGAGCCCTGATGGACCTGCATCTGCCTGACGCTCTGGACATCCTCGATCGGACTCCGCAGACCTTGCGGGCGCTTCTCGGCGGCCTCACGCCGGAATGGACGGACGCGGTCGAAGGGCCGGACACCTGGAGCCCGTTCATCATCGTCGGGCACCTCATTCACGGCGAGCGCACGGACTGGATCCCGCGGGCCCGGATCATCCTGGAGCAGGGCGCCGATCGACGGTTCACGCCGTACGATCGCTTTGCGCAGTTCCGTGAAAGCGCGGGCAAACCCCTGGCGGGACTGCTGGACGAGTTCGCGCATCTCCGCGCCGCGAACCTGGCAATTCTCCGCGAGTGGAATCTGTCGGACGAACAACTTGCGCTGAGCGGGGAGCACCCGGAGTTCGGCGCGGTGACGCTCAGGCAGTTGCTCGCCACGTGGGTGGCGCACGATCTCTCACACCTGGCGCAGATGACGCGCGTGATGGCGAAACAGTATCGCGACGCGGTCGGGCCGTGGCGGGCGTACCTGCCGATCATGGACCGATAAGCAAGCCCCACACGGGCTGGGCTGCTGTACAGTCTGGGCCTGGTTGACCCCACGATGCGACCCAAGCCTATGACTGACATCGACAAGCGCAACCTGATCGCCCAGTGGTCGTTCGACGCTCGTCCTGTTCTGCTTCGCTTCCACCTCTGGCTGGAGGACGTCGAGGTGGAACGCTCGCAGGCCCTGGCGGTGTCCGACCACGCGTTCGCGCCGCGTGGTATCGCGCGGTGTCTGGCGATGGCCTCCGCGGCCACGGCGCTCGGCACGCGCCTGTTTGGCGGATTCGGCGAAGGGGCGGGGCGAGACAAGGTCGCCTACAACCAGGCGAAGAAGGCCGCGGACGCCATCAGCGCCTACGTGATGAGCGAAGGCCTCTGGCACCTGACACGGAGCCTGCCCGAGAACCACGCCATCATGGTGTCGCTCGGCGAGGGGCTGATGCCGAAGGCCGGTGAGACGCCCGAGATGGGGGCCAACCCGCTGCTCGGATTCGGCCGCGTCTATGCGCGCCCGGAAGTTGCGAGCATCGTGGACCGGCGTATCCGCCGGCTCCTGAACGAGCCCGGCCACACGTTCGAACAATTCCACGACTGGCTGCAGCGGCGTGGGATCACGTTGTGGGGCGCCGCCGTCGACACGCTCGAGAACACGTCGCGGTTCGCGGAAGGGAAGGGCACCGGCCCGATGGCCGTGTTCCACCTGTTCAACTCGCCGCTGGTCCTGTCGCGTCCGTACGAGTCGTACATGGGCTGCCTGACCGTGCCGCGGCGCGTGGCCGAAGCCGCCGACCGCGCTTCGCTGCTGCTCGACTACCGCACGCCGCGCGCGCAGGTCGTCCAGGCCGTCGAGGCCGCCTACCCCGGCGTGCGTCGCGAGCACATCCACGTGTGGACGCTGCGGGGAAAGAGCCGCCTGGCGCGCCTTGGAGCGCTCTGGCAGGAATGGACCGACCTCGGTGTGCACCTGGTCGATGACGGATGGAAAACACCGTCTGGATTCGCCGTCTTCACCGACTCCGGCACCTACGCGCCGACCTTCCTCGTCGGCAGCTGGACGGACGCCGATGGCGCGACGCACGTGTTTCTCTGCGACGGTTACGCCGCCACCGCGGAGGCGATGCAGGCCGCCAGCCTCTCCGAAGTGCTCGACGTGGACTGCTCGATGGCGCTCTTCTCACCCATATTCGACCAGCCGTGTCACGTCGAGGCGAAGCTGATGCAACTCGACCCCGACTGCCCGGACTTCAAGCGCAGCGTCTCGGCGCTGCTGGGCGGCCGCAACGTCGAAGCGGGGAAGGTTCAGTCATACGCCGACGCGATCCGCGACGCCGCCGCGTCCAATCTTCCCCTCAATCGCCCGGCCCTGCGCCCGGGCGACTTCCTGCCGCAGAAGCAGTGGCAGGTGCTCGCCTCAGCGGCCTACATCTGCGACGATCCGTACACGGGTTCGGCTGGTGTGGAGCAGATCAGCGACGGCGTCTATCGCGTCACGACGCGGCTGGCGACGCGGAAAGCGTCGAGCCACATCGCGTTCACGTTCAGGCTGATGGAGCCGCTGGAGACGGCGAAGCACGTCTTCAGCCCGTTGCTGGTGCGCTTCATGTCGGGCGTGGATCACACCACGCGCCCGGTGAAGATCTCGGACTCCGGCCGGATCCGCAACGAGCTCCAGACGATGCTCTCGCAGGCGCTGGAGTACGACGGCGACACCGTGCGCGTCCACTTCGATCGCCTCGACGAACAGGTGGTCCCGCGCGAGAAGCAGGAGATCATCCGCGAGGTACTGACCTGGTACCGGGCGAACCATCCGGTCTGGTTCGCCTGGCTGGACATCGCTTAGGCCGCGGTTTACTTCGGCTCGGGAATCGGTTTCCCGGTGAGGTCGACGAACGTGACGTTGGTGAATGCCGCCAACTGGTCCTTCACCTTCGTGTAGTCGCCGACGATCACGACCACCGAGTTCTCCGAGCCGAGCAGCATCTCGGCGCCGGTCTTCACGCCTTCGGCCGACGGCTGGGAGATCTGGCGCTGGAAGTTCTCGGGATAATCCCTCGGCAGCCCGAACGTGTTCACGGTGTTGATGGTGCCGGCGAAGCCCGCCTGCGTGGCGTTCTGCAGCAGGAACACGCCGCGCGAGTACTGCTTGGCGTCCGAGAGCTCCTCGGCCTCGGGACCGCCGGCGCGGAGTTTCTCGATCTCGGCATAGATCTCCTTGATCGTCGCGCCGGTCACCTCGTTGCGAACGTCCGCCACCGCGCGATAGAGACCGCCTTCCGCCATCGCCTGAAACACCGACCCCGGTGAGTAGGTGTAGCCCTTTTCCTCGCGGATGTTGCGGACCAGCCGCGAATCGAATGCGGCGCCGTAGATCTGATTCGCCAGCTGCAGCGTGTACCAGCGCTCGTCGTCACGCCGGATCGAGAAGTTGCCCACCGAGATCGACGACTGGACGCTGTTGGGCCGCTGCACGAAGACCAATCGCCGTCCGGCCAGCGTCGGCAGGGCCGCTGCCTTGGGCGTCGGCACGGCGCCTCGCGCCCAGCCGCCGAACGCCTGCTCGGCGGCCGCGAACACAGCGTCGGGCGCGGCATCGCCCACCACGATCAGGAACGCCTGATTCGGACGGTAGTAGGTCTTGTGGTACTCGACGAGCGCGTCGCGGTCGATGGCCGGCAGGGTGGCGGGCGTCACGCCCGTGCGCGCGTAGGGGTGCTCGCCGAACAGCGATTCCCGGAACAGCTTGTTGGCGACGAACTGCGGCGATGCGAACTGCGCCTGCAGCTGCTGCGCGGTGTTGGACTTGATCAGGTCAACTTCGGCCTGCGGGAACGTCGGGTTGCGGACCACGTCGGCCAGCACCGCCAGCAACTGCGGCAGCGTCTCGGCCAGCCCGCGCATCTGGAACGACGTCGAATCCTGTCCAGCGGCGCCCGACAGCGTCGCTCCCATCGCGAAAACCTCGCGCTTCAGCTGTTCGCTGGATCGCGTGGTGGTTCCTTCCTGGGCTGCTTCGGCCACCAGCTGCGCAAGACCGGCCTTGTTCGCCGGATCGACGGCCAGTCCTGCTTTCACCGTGAGGATCGCCGACAGCTTCGGGACGCTGCCGTAGCGGACGGCGACGACCCGAAGGCCGTTCGGCAGGGTGCGCTCGACACGCGGTGGCGGCGCGAACGGTTTCTCGGCGCCCACTTCCGGCTTGGGCAGGGCCTGAGCGCCAGCGTCCGCGGAGGTCGCGAGCACCGCTGCCATCGCCACGCCGAGCGCAGGTCGAAGCATCCGGCGAATCACTGGCCACCTCCCTGCGCCGACTTGGGTGCCGGCCGGCTGTCGATCGACGTGCGGTTGGCTGGCACCAGCCACCGCGCCGCGGCGGCCTTCACATCGTCTACGGTGACCTTCTCGACCTCGTCGAGAATCGTGTTGATCCGTCCGGGGTCGTCGTCGAACAACGCGAAGACGCCGAGCAGGTTGGCCCGGCCGAAGCGCGGCATCATGCCGCCGTCGAGCTCGTCGAGGAACGACGAGCGAATGGTCTTCTTCGCCTGCTCGAGCTCAGCGGGGGAGATGCCTTTCTCCCTCACGTCGGCCAGCACCGTCTCGATGCCGGTCAGCACCTGGTCGGCGGTCTTGCCATCCAGGTAGTCCACGCGCATGGTGTAGAGCATCGGGCCCTTCATGTCCCAGTTGCTGCCCAGGAAGTTGAAGCCGCCCGTGGTGGCCATCGCCAGCCGATCCTCGCGCACCAGCTTGCGATGCATCCGCGCGCTGTCGTCGCTGTTCAGCAGCGGGTCGAGCACGCTCAGCGCGTAGAAGTCCTTGGACATCCGCGCCGGCAGGTGCCAGGCCACCGCCATGGCCGGCGTTCGCGCCAGCTTGTCCTGCCGAACGGTCTGCTTGGTCGCGGTTTGTGGCGGCTCCGAGACATCTGCGGGCGGCGGCATCGGCTGCCGCGGAATCGACGCGAAGTGCCGCTCGGCCAGACGCCGCACTTCGGCGGCAGTGGTGTCGCCCACCACCACCAGCACGGCATTGTTCGGCGCGTAGTAGGTCTTGAAGAAGGTGCGCACGTCGTCGAGCGTTGCCGCTTCGAGCTCGGAGAGGTCGCCGTAGAAGTTGTGCGCGTTGTGCCAGTTGGTGTTCGCGCGCTCCCAGATTTCAAGCCACTCGAACGCGGCGTGCGGCTGGTTGAGGACGTTCACGCGAACCTCCTCGCTCACGACGTTCTGCTGGTTCTTCAGGTTCTCGGCGCTGACGTCGAGCGATCGCATGCGATCGGCCTCCAGCCAGATCGCGCGCTCGAGCGCGTTGACCGGGAGCGCCTGGAAGTAGTTGGTGTAATCGAAGCGCGTCGAGCCGTTGACGATGCCGCCCGCCTCCTGCATCAGCGAGACGTGCTCCATCTTCTTCACCTGCGCCGACCCCTGGAACATCATGTGCTCGAAGAGGTGCGCAAACCCGGTGCGGCCTTTCGGTTCCACGCGGAAGCCGATGTTGTAGATGACCTCCACCACGGCCACGGGGGCGGAGTGGTCCTCGCTGACCACCACCTTGAGCCCGTTCGGCAGCGTGAAATAGTCCACCGGCACCTTGAAGCCCTGCGCCGACGCCGGCAGGATGCCGATCGTCAACGCCATCATCACCAGTAGTCCGAAGCGGCCTTTGCGCATCTGGGTCACCCTGTCCTCAAGCCTGGCTACGGCGGCCAACCCGACCCTGGTTCCGGGAAGGGCGGCACGCCGGTTCGGTATTCTTGCCCGGACAGGTAGACGAAGGGAACGGCCCAACGGTTTCGTCGAGCCCCCAGCGGCTCAACTGCGGTGGCGAGAGGTGGGATGGCCAGCGCCGCGCGGGTTCGACACTCCGCCTCGGCGGGACGACTCAGGCGCCGACTGGACGTGTGCTGTCGTTTGTCTGGTTGCTCGGCGGAGCGAAGCGGTAGCACCACGCCTCGCCCTGCAGCACGGTCTCGCCGTCCTGCCGGCTGACCCGCACCGCCAGGTGCGACACCGGCTTGGTGCCATGGACCGCCAGCACCTCGGCGTGTGCGGTGATCGTGTCGCCGATGAACACCGGGGCGGTGAACTTCCAGTTCTGGCTCAGGAACACCGAGCCGGGCCCGGGCATGTCCATCGCCACCAACGCATGCAGCAGGCCGGTCGTCAGGCCGCCCTGCACGACCAGGCGGCCGAATCGGGTCTGCGCCGCGAACGCCTCGTCGAAGTGGAGCGGGTTGAAGTCGCCGGAGATCTCCGAGTACTTGCGGACGTGCTCGGCGGTGAGCGTGAGCTGTCGGGTGGCGGACTGGCCAACGTGCAGAGTCATACCGGCTGTTCCTCCTGAGCGAGCGCGTTCAGCGCCTTCACTTCGTCGGCCATGGCTTCGGCGAGCTGCTTGTGCAGCAGGCGCGCCTGGTCCAGCGTCCAGTCGAACGAGGCGACGCGATCAGTCACCTCGAAGATCGCCGCCGTTCGTCGATCGCGATCCGCGGCATAGGCCGCGAGCGCCGCGTCACCGCCGGTGGCGACCGCGCGCGCCAGGTACTCGGCGTCGATCAGCGCGTCGGTGATGCCGTGGGCCGTGAGCGGATCCTTGAAGTAGCCGGCGTCGCCAACCAGCGCCCAGCCCGGACCGGCGGAGCGCCGCAGGAATCCCGGCTGGCCCGGCGTTCCCTTCAAGCCGCCGACGAGCGTCGCCTGCGGCAACCGGACGGCGATGTCGGGCGCCACTTCCGACAGCACCTGACGATAGCCGCGATCGATGTCGCCGCGAAAGACCTCGCTGAAACGGCTTGTCGGTACCGACGCGAAGATGCACGTCAGCCCGTCGTTGGTGGGGATGGCGCCAGCGCTCAGCCCCGGCGCGTAGTACCAGCGATAGCCATCGACCGGCACGCCGGACCAATAGCCGAAGACGTTGGCGGCGGAGGCCGATCCGGTCCTGGTGGCCGTCGCGCCGACCAGGCGGGCCACCAGCGAGCGGAGGCCGTCCGCACCCACCACCAGGCCCGCGCCGAGCCGCGCCGTGCCCGATCCGAACTGCGCGACGATGCCACGCACGCGTCCGTCGTGGGTCCACAGCAGATCGAGCAGCGTCGCGCCGTAGGCGAACGCCACGCCCGCCTCCATCGCCGTGTTCGCGATCGCGCGGTCCAGCACCGTCCGCCGTGGCGCGTACAGCCCGTCGATGCCGTCACGCGACTTGACCGGCACCCGCACGATGTCGCCGCCGTAGATGAACGTCGCGGCTTTCACCGCTGGCGTGCCCGCCGCGATCACCCGGGGCAGGACGTTCCAGCGGGCGAGTTGCAGGACGCCGCCCCGCATCAGCGCATGCGTGGAAAGGGTGTCGGCGCCGTACTGGCCGCGATCGAGCACCAGGACGCGGAGGCCGAGCCGTGCCAGCAGCAGCGCGGTGCCCGCGCCGGCCGGCCGCGCGCCAATCACGATGACGTCGTAGTCTCCCGACAGATCTGTTTCCGGACTCACGAGGCTGCTCCTAATGGGATGTGGTCGACTGGCCCGCCTGACGTATTCAGCCAGGTGTTCGCTCAACGCCATCGCGTCGGCACCGACGCCGTCGATGAAGCTCGAGTTGCGGCGCCGCAGGAAATGAAGGCCAATCACGTAGAGCCCGCTCACTGGCGTGACGCCGCCACTGTGGCGAATCTCGCCGCGCCCGTCGAATACGGGCAGCTTCAGCCACGGGTACTGGCGCCGGAATCCCGTCGCCCAGAGCACGGTGCGGATGCCCGCTCGCGTGAGGTCGATCTCCGTCTCGGCGTTCACGAATCTCAGACAGTGGGGCTCGAAGCTCTCGCCGGCAGTCCGCCTCGAGCCCCTGCACCCGGACGAACGTGTCGATGCGATGCAGCAGGCTCGCCAGCTTGATGTCCGCGGCGGCCGTGGTGGCCACGAGATCGTCGGCGAAGCGTGCGACACCGCCTTGAACATCGACGAACCGGCCCACGACACGCACGCCGCGTGCCTGCAGCATCGAGAGATCGATCGTCACGTGGTCGGGATGACCGACGAGCTGCAGCGACGGCTGTTCGCGCGAGATCTCCACGTCGTAGACCTGATCGACGGTCTCGTCGAACACGCCCATCCGGTCGAGCCACCACAGGATGTCGCGGCCCCGGTATCGCCTCGGCAGTCGGGTATGGTGTCCAACCGCGATCGTCACGTCGCGGCCCGCGCGATTCAGCTCGTCCGCGAGCTGGATACCGGACGCCGACGCGCCCACCACGAGCACGCCGCCCTCCGGCAGCTGCTCGGGCATCCGGTAATCCGTGGGCACGAGGTGCCCGATCCCGTGCGGCATGCGCGCCGCCACACCCGGGACCGCTGGACGGTCGGCGTAGCCCGTGGCAACCACCACGGTCGTCGCCATCCAGTCACCGCCGGTCGTCTCCACGCGGAACTCGTCGTCCACGCGCGTGATTGCGCGCACCTCGATCCCGCTCCGCACGGGTGCGGCGAACGACGCCGCATAGCGTTCGAAATAGGCGACGACCTCGGGCATCGTCATGTAGCCGTCCGGATCGGGGCCGTCGTAGCGGAAGCCGGGGAGCCGGCTTTGCCAGTTCGGTGTGAGCAAGCGCAGGGAGTTCCAGCGCTCGCTCCGCCACCGTTCGGCGACGCGTCCCCGCTCCAGGACGAGGTGGTCCACGCCGCGGTCGGTGAGGCAGCGGCTCATCGCCAGGCCGGCCTGGCCGGCGCCGATCACGACACACTCGACGTGGTGCATGGCTTTACTCGGCGTTGATGCTGATCTCGACCGGCACGGCGTTGGTGATGATGTCGAACACCGCGGACCGGGCGCGTGACTGCTCGACGATCTGGCGCAGCTTCTCCGCGGGCGCGTCGCCCTTGATGGTGAAGGTCGCGCGGATCTTCTCGTAGCCGTTGCGCACCTCGCCAGACAGGCCGAGGATGCCGCGCAGGTCCATGTCGCCCTCCACCGTCGATTCGACTTCGGTGAGCTTTACCCCGCGCGCGGCGGCGATGTTGGCGATGCCGCCGGTGATGCAGGCGGCGAGGCCGTAGAGCACGATCTCGACCGGCAGCGGCGCGTTGTCGCCACCCACGAGGACGGCGGGGTGATCCGCCTCGAGCGTGAAGGTGCGCTTGTGCGCGTGCTCGGTGCCGGCGCCGTAGAACGACTCGACGGTGCCGCGGCTGTGCGTGCCGGAGACCCACCGGTTCGTGGCCCGGAACTGGAACTTCGCCAGCGGCGGGTTGCCCCTGACGGCGTCGATCGTGGCAAACAGCGTCGGCGTGTCGACGCCGTTGAGCGGGCCGCGCGACTTGGTGACTTCCTGGACTGCGGTCTGTGACATGTGAAATCTCCTCTACCCGGTTAATCGACATCGGGAGGAGAAGCCCGCCACGGGACCGCAAAAATAGAAGGTTTCAGGGATCAGGGATCAGGATGCAGGGAGCAGGGAGCGGTGAGCGCGGGCGAGCCGGCTGAGCTGGTGCCGACCGATGCGCCCGCGCCAACCCGGCGGGTCGAATTACTCGCCGAGCAGGTCGTTCCGCACAGTCCGGTGCAGGAAGAGGCGGGCCTTCTGCCAGTTGCGCTCGACGGTCCGCTCCGACACGCCCTTCATCGCCGCGATCTCCGGCACCGTGAACCCGCAGAAGAACTTCAGGTCAACGATGGCGGCAAGCAGCGGCTCCACCGCCGACAACTCGTCGAGCGCGGTCCCGAGCGCCGTCAGCTCGGCCCCGTCGGCGACCGACTCGGCGACGTCGGTGTTGATCGTCGTCAGCTCGAACTGGCCGCCGCGCTTCTGCGCCTGCCGGCCGCGCGCGTAGTCGATGATCAGGCCGCGCATCACCCGGGCGGCGTAGGCCATGAACCGCCGCTGGTCTGGGAACCGCTCTGGATCGTGCTTCGACAGGTCGAGATAGGCCTCGTGGAGCAGGCTGGTGGCGCCGAGCGACACGCCCCACCCCTGGCGGGCCAGCTCGCGGCGCGCGATGCGATGGAGCTCGGCGTACAGGGTCGTGAACAGCGACTCGGCCGCCGCGGGTTCGCCCCGTTCCGTCGCGTCGATGAGGGCTGATAGCGACTGTTCCATGCCGGACGGCGACGAGTGTACCCCAGGATGTCCCGGCCATTCGTGTGGGACGCAGGCAGCTATAATCCGCCTGCCTCCCGTCCACGCTGAAGGTGCCAATGACCAGACGTCCTCTGCCGCTCGTCGCGCTCGCCGTGCTCGTTGTCTCGTCGCTGGCCACGCTTGCGGCGCAGGGCCCGGCAACGGCGCCGGACTGGAAGGCCCTCGAAGACGAGAACCTGCGCCACTATCAGGCCCTGATCAAGTTCGACACCAGCGCCAGCGAACGGGCGGCCGCCGAGTATCTCAAGCAGGTGCTCGACCAGAACGGCATCCCGGCCCGGATTCTCTTCAAGGATCCCGAGCGCCCCAACGTTCTCGCGCGCCTGAAGGGCAACGGCCGCAAGCGCCCGCTGCTGCTGATGGGTCACATCGACACCGTGACGGTCGACGCCGCAAAGTGGCGCTTCCCTCCGTTCAGCGCCACGCGCGATGGCGGCTACGTCTACGGGCGCGGCGCGATCGACGACAAAGACAACCTCGCCGCGGCCCTGATGACGATGGTGCTGCTGAAGCGGCAGAACGTGCCGCTCGACCGAGACGTGATCTTCCTTGCCGAATCGGGTGAGGAAGGCGCCTCGAACCTCGGCATCGGCTACATGATGGCCGAGCACTACCCGGAGATCGACGCCGAGTACTGCATCGCCGAGGGCGGCGACGCGGTTCGCGAGGGCGGGGAGGTGCGCTACGCCACGGTCCAGACCACCGAGAAGGTCGTGCGCGGCGTGGAGCTCGTAGCGCACGGCATCTCCGGGCACGGATCGGTGCCGCTCAAGTCCAACGCCATCGCGCGGCTCGGAACTGCGGTGGGCCGCTTCACGACCTGGCAGCCGGACATCAAGATCGATGAAACCACCGGCACCTACTTCCGGCGGCTGGCGATGCTGGCGTCGCCAGAGCAGGCGAAACAGTATCGCGACGTGATTTCGCCGGACCCGAAAGTGGCCAATGCCGCGGCGGACTGGTTGTGGGAGCACGAGCCCCGCCATGCCTCGATGGTTCGCACCTCGGTCTCACCGAACATCTTCACCGGTGGCTACCGCTCGAACGTGATTCCGTCCGAGGCCAAGGCGCGCCTCGACGTGCGGATGGTGCCGGGTGAGAATGCCGCGGCGCTGCTCGAGCAAATCAGGAAGGCCGTCAACGATCCCGAGGTCGACGTGCAATTCACCGGCGGCGGCGAACGTCCCGTGACGCCGGCGACGCGCATCGACTCCGAGCTGTTCAAGACCGCCGAGGCCGCGGTCAGCGCCGTTTACAAGGTGACCACCGTTCCCTCGATGAGCACCTTTGCCACCGACATGTGGCCGCTCCGCGCGAGAGGCATGCAGTGCGTGGGCATCGGCTCGGCGATCGACATCGAGGACCAGACCAAGGGCTTCGGGATGCACAGCGACCAGGAGCGCCTGCTCGAGACCGAGCTGCAGCGCTTCGTGCGGTTCAACTGGGAGCTGGTGACCGGGCTCGCGCGGGCCCGGTGAGGTGAGCGCCTGGCGCCCCCCATGACCAACCGGAGTCTCTGTATCGGCGTTGCTGGTGCTGTGCGCCGTCGCCCAGGTGTATCTCGGTGCGGCCCTGCCCGGCGGGCGAGATCCCAGCGCCGCTCCCATCCTGCGGGTGCTGACCTATAACATCCATCACGGCGAAGGCCTGGACGGACGGTTGGATCTGGCGCGGACCGCCGCCATCGTCAGCAGCGCGGCCCCCGATCTCGTCGCCCTGCAGGAAGTCGATCGGGGCACCAGGCGCACCGGCGGCCAGGATCAACTCGCGGAACTGGAACGGCTCACCGGCATGCACGCCGCCTTCGGCAAGGCCATGGATTATCAGGGCGGCGCCTACGGAGTGGCGGTGTTGTCGCGCACGCCGATTCGGCGCGTCAGCAACCGCCGGCTGCCGGGCTCACCGGACCGCGAGCCGCGCACCGCGCTCAGCGTGGACGTGGACGCGCGTCCGCCCGTCGGCCGCGTGCAGTTCACCACCACTCATCTCGATCAGGGGCGAGACCTGATGGATCAAGTGGCGCAGGCGAGCTATCTCGCCAACGCCTCCGCTCCTGGGCCGGAGCAGACCAGCATCCTGGCTGGCGACCTGAACACCCGCTCCGACACCCGGACGATGCAGATTCTGGCGAGGCGATGGACGGACATGTTCATCGATCCACCGCCGGATCCCGGCGGCCGGCCTCGCCGCCGGATCGATTACGTGATGGTCCGGCAATCGGCTTCGTGGCGCACCGTCGAATCGCGATACATCGACGCGCCGCTCGCGTCCGATCATCAGCCGGTGCTCGTCGTCCTCGAGTGGATCGGGAACACCGCAGGCCGGCGCGGCGCTACCCGCTGACAGGGACGGCAGACGGCAGCCGGCAGACCGGAACCGGCAGACGCAAAACCGGCAGACTGCGCGCGGATGCTTCAGCGAACGGCGGCGGTATTGAACACCTCTGCCAGCGTGGCCACGCCCGTCTCGATCCGCTCGGGCGGCACGGTGACGAACGACAGCCGCAGCGTGTCCGCGCGCGGCGCCTGGGCGAAGAACGGCGCGCCCGGGACGTAGGCCACGCCCGCCTCCACCGCCTTGGGCAGCAGCGCCGTCGCATCGAGGCCATGCGCGAGCTCGAGCCAGAAGAACATGCCGCCCACCGGCTGCCGCCAGGTGGCGAGGCCGGTCATGTGCCGCTCGAGCGCCGTCGCCATCGCATCGCGGTGCGTCTTGTACCGCGCGCGGATCGCGGTGACGTGCGCGTCGAGCATGCCGCTCTTCAGCACCTCGTGGACGATGCGCTGGTTGAAGATCGCGGTGTGCAGGTCGGCGGCCTGCTTCGCCTGCAGCAGCTTCGGGAACACCGCCGGCGGCGCCACCACGTAGCCGAGCCGCAGACCCGGCGCCAGCACCTTCGAGAACGAACCGAGGTAGAGCACGCCTTCGGGCCAGCGCGAGGCCAGCGAGCGCGGTGGCGGTGTGTCGTACCAGAGGTCGCCGTAGGGATTGTCCTCGACCAGCGGCAGGCCGGCGCGTTGTGCCTCGCCGACGAGCGCCGCGCGCCGCGCTTCGCTGTAGACGTGCCCGCGGGGGTTCTGGAAGTTCGGCAGCACATAGGCGAAGCGGGCTCCCGCGGCGGCGGCAGCGAGCGCGTCGGGCAGCGGCCCTTCCGCGTCCGAGGCCAGCCCCTCGAGCCTCGGCTCGTACGGCGTGAACGCCTGCACGGCGCCGAGATAGGTCGGCGTTTCGACCAGGACGCGCGCGTCCGCGTCGATCAGGACCTTCGCCGCGAGGTCGAGGCCCTGCTGCGAGCCGTTGGTGATGAGCACCTGCGAGGCCGAGACCGTCATGCCCTGGTGCGCGCGCGAGGTACTGCGCCACCCATTCGCGCAGCGGCTCGTAACCTTCGCTGGCGGCGTACTGCATGGCCTCGCGCGGCGCGTCGCGCAGCACGCGGGCGGTGGCGTCGCGCATCGCCTCGACGGGGAACGTGTCGGCCGATGGAAGCCCGCCGGCCATCGAGGTGATGCCCGGCCGCTCGGTGATCTTGAGGAGATCGCGGATGACCGAGGGATTCATGCGGGCGGCGCGGCGCGCCAGGGTGAAGGGCGAAGCGGTGGTGGTGGACGGCATACGACCTCACGATCATACCCGCGGGCACACCGGACGAGCTGGTATCATCCCGCAGCCTGATGTCCGAGAGCTGGCGCGTCACTCTGCTGCTGGGGCTCGTCTGCTTCGTGGCCTATCTCGTACGCGCCGACGTGGCCGTGGCGCAGGAGCGCATGGTCCCCGCGCTCGGCCTGACCATGGCCTCGATGGGGGCGATCACGGCCTGGGGATTCCAGCTGCCGTACGCGCTGTTCCAGGTACCCGGTGGGATGTTCGGCGAGCGGTTCGGAGTACGCGCCGCGCTTGCCCTCACGCTGCTGGCTTGCAGCGCTTCGTCGTTCATCACCGGCTTGCTGCCGGAAGGTGACGCGGCGGTGGGGACGCTCATCGGCACGCGCGTGCTGCTCGGGACCGCGCAGGCCGCGGTGTTCCCGGTGGCCGCCATGGCGGTGATGACCTACGTGCCGGTGGGCGAGCGGGTGCGCGCCACGTCCGTCTACATCGCTCTGTCGGCGCTTGGCGCCGCCGCCGCGCCGCTCGTGATGGCGCCGGTGATGGAGGGTTTCGGTTGGCGCGGGGTCTTCGTGCTGAGCGGCAGCCTGGCGGTGGCCGCGACGTTGCTCTGGCTGGTGCTCATGCCCGCGGGGACGCGGCACCCGGAGTTGGGTCGCACGCCCATCAGCCTTGGCGCGCGGCGCGAGGCCATGCTCATCGTCAGCGATGCCCGCCTGGTGCGGTTGTCACTCGCCTACCTGCTGCACTCCGCCACCTGGTTCGTGTTCGTGTTCTGGTTCTTCAGATATCTCACCGAGGGGCGTGGCTTCACGGTGCTGGCGAGCGGCGTCTGGGGGAGCCTGCCGAGCATCACCGGGGTGATGTTGGCGCCGCTGGTCGGCGTGGGCGCGGACCGGCTGGGACGACGAATCGGCTCGGCCCGCGCGCGCCGCCGCGTCGCGGTCGGCTGCCTGTTGACCTCGGCGACGTGCGTCGCCATGGGCGCCACACTGCCAAGCGCCTACCTGGCCATTGCCGCGCTCAGCCTGTCATCGGGTTGTCTCAATAGCGCGGAGGCGCCCTTCTTTACGACCGCCACCGCGATTGGCGCCGCGAGTCCCGGGTCAGCGGCCGGCTTCCTCAACTTGTTCGGCAATCTCGGAGGCGTGCTGTCCATCTGGCTCGTGCCGCGGATGTCCGACGCGTGGGGGTGGAACGGCACGCTCGCCTTCTGGTCGGGCGCCTGCCTCGTGGCGGCGCTCCTGTGGCTCACCGTGCCGGTGACCGAGGCGCCGGCGGCCGTGCCTGCCTAGCGCCCTCACGTCCTTAGCGCGGCCTCACGCGAGATGCCGGCCGAGCACTGATCGGATGTCCTCGGGCAACGCGGCCGACTCGCGCCGCGTTGTGTCAAAGCACACCTCGATGGCTTTCTGCGTCGCGCAGTGCGTCATCGAATCCGCCTCGTAGAGCCGGAGCTCGTAGCCAAAGCTCTTGTGACCGACCCTGGTGACCGCCCCGGTCACCAGCACCAGTTGTCCGGCCGTGAGCTCGTGATGGAAGTCGATGGTGAGCGTCGCGACGACGCTGCCAAGACCGCGCGATCGCAGATCGGTGAGCGAGACGCCGGCCTGGCCGAGTATCTGCCAGCCGGCGTCGTCGAAGAACGCGGCGTAGTGACGAACGTTCAGGTGTCCGTACGCATCGCAATGCGCGGGCATCACGATGGTCCGGTACAGCTCGAACCACTGGCCGGGCATGTCGAGTGCCTACGCTCCCCGCGTCTCCCTGGTGGTCGCGCTGATCTGCAGGTCGTACCCGTTCGGCGTAGTCGTGTGATAGCTCTTGTACGCCGAGGTGTGAATCTCGCCGCGCCCGCCGGTGTCTTCGCGCGCTGTCAGGCCGCGTTTGACGAGCTCGGCCTTCACCTGATCGGGATCAAAGCCGGCGATGCCGAACGAGATGTGCCCGATCGAGGCGCGCCGCGGCGCCGGAGCGGACGTGGCAGCCGCGCCGGGACTTCTTCCGCGACGAACGATGATCTCGCCGATGTCGCCAATCCTGCACTGGGTCTGGCTGCCCTCGTCCTGCCCGGGCGTCCAGCCCAGGAGGGCCGTGTAGAACGCGACGGTCTCCTTGTAGTTCGACACCTCGAACGAGATGTGATCGAGCCACACGGTTTTCCAGCTCGTGGAGGCGAAGGGCGCCGGCGCCGAGGTCTTGCCGCTGGCGGGTCCCTGGCGGCGGTTCTTGCGGCTGCCGTTGCTGATCTGCAGATCGAAGCCGTCGGGATCCTTCACATGGAAGCTCTGGAAGTCGCCGTGGTTGTCGGCCACCGGCGTCAGTCCGCGCTTCTTCAGCTCGGCCTCCACTGTTTTTGCGTCCCACCGCTCGATGCCCCAGCAGAATCCGTCGAACGCCGCCATGCGCGGCGCGCGCGGACCGCCCTGGCCGCCGGCACCAGGAGCACCCGCACCTGCGGCGGGCGCGGCAGCAGCCGGCGGCGCGGGAGGTGCGACGTATCCACCGCGAATGGCGAGGCCGCCCCAGTCGCCGATGTCGAGCATCGCCAGCTTGCCGTCGTCGCTCCGAATGGTCCAGTTCATCAGCGCCTGGTAAAAGGCGGCTTCCTTCGCGTAGTCGGCGGCCTGGCAGGACAGGTGGTCGAGCAGCACGGTCTTCCATCCCGTGGCCGCGAACGGCAGCTTCGCCGGGGTCGGGTCGCACTCCGGAGTGCCGGCCTTGGCGCCGCCGCACTGTCCCTGAGCAAAGGCCGATGCCGGCCGCAGGGCGGCTGCCACCCCAAGCGCCTGCAGCAACTGGCGGCGTGAGAGCCGGCCGCGATCGAACTCATTCAGCAGCGTTCTGAAATCTGTATGCATATAGCCATCCTCCGAAGTACCCACCCGCAGGATCGATAAGCGTGGAGTATGCGCCAGCGCTTCGCGCGAGACAACTTTTCCGCACAGGCCAGCCCGCCACTCCCGCCGCTGCTGTCTCTTAGCCGGCGGCTATAATCCGCTTCATCCTTCATGCCCTCCGCTGCCGGCACTCGCCCTGGCGCGACCGTCATCACCGGCCTGTCTGCGGCGCTGGTGGTGTGGCTCGCCGCCGCCATCGTGGCCGCCTATCTCTGCGGCTGGTTCGGCTTCACGCTGGTGCCTGCGGTCATCGCGGTGAGTGCCTTCGCGGTGGCAGCGGTGGCGTGGATCAGCCTCCCACCCGACGGTCGCCGCGGTGAGCCTTCGAGTTCGACCTGGTGGTGGGCCCTCGTCGTGGCGGCGAGTCTGGTGGGGCTGTTCGCCGCGGCGTGGCCCTCCCTGCTTCCTCCTGGGGGTGCGTCGGATCTCACGCATCACCTGATGCTGGTGGACGTGCTCGATCGCTCCCGGCACCTCGTGGACGGCGCCGCCACCGAAGCGGCGCTCGGGGAGATGGCGCACTACACGCCAGGCCTGCACTTGCTGATCGTCGTCGCCGGCTCGCTCCTGGGAGTGGAGGCGTATCGGGCCGCATATCCGTTGCTGGCGCTGACGATCGCGCTGAAGGCCGGGCTCGTGTTCCTGATCGCGCTGGACGCGCTGGCCGGCGTGCGTGGACGCGTCGCCCTCGCTATCGCGGCCGTGGGGCTGGTGCTGTTCGCGCCGCACGCCTACAGCGTCGATGGGTTCCTGCAGGCGGGCTTCTACGCGCAGGTCGCGTCGGAGCTGTTCGTGGTGGCGGGCTGGTGGGCGCTGGGGCGTTGGTGGATGGCTCCTCACCAGGCGTGGATGGGGTTTATCGGGCTGATGGGCGCCGCGGTGTTCCTCGTCTGGCCGATCTGGATCGGGCCGCTGATGGTGGCCGTCGCGATCGCGATCCTGATGAAGCGCGAGCTGCCGATGACGACGCGCGCGGCGTCGCTGGTGATGGCGACGCTGCCGTTCGTCGCCGTGGCCGCGCTGCACTTGTCGCAGCACGCTGCCTGGGTGCGGATGGCGGGCACGAGCGGCGCCGTGCCGGCGTTCGTGATGGGTCCCACCGTCGTGGCGCTGATCGTGCTCGCGATGGCCGGGCTCGTCGCCTGCCTGAAACAGCAGACCGCGCGGGTCACCCTGTGGTTCCTGATGGGCGTTGTGCTTCAGGCCGCCGCGCTCTATGCGCTCGCGCGCTGGCGCGGAGCCGAGACGCCGTACATGGCGATGAAGATGATCTATCTCGCGGTGTATCCGGTCGCGATCGTTGCCGGCGCCGGACTAGGTGTCGCGCTGGCGCGGGTTCCGGGCCGCTCGGCCCTTGGCGCCTGGGTGGCCGCGCTCGTGGTGCTGGGGATCGGCCTGCGCGCGGCGACCACAGTGCCGGTGCCGCCGTCGATCGTGTCTGCCGATCTCGATGCCGCCGGCCGGTGGGCGCGCGCGAACCTGAGCGCGGCGTGCGTCGACTACGTCGTGCGCGATGCGGAGCAGGCCTACTGGCTGCACCTGGCAGTGATGGGGCAGCCGCGATCGTCGCCGCGCACGGCTGACCTCGACAGCTACACCGCGAACCGCGCGGTCGGCCGATGGATCGAAGGCACGGCGCTGCCGTATGCGATCGCGCGGCGCGAGCTGCTGCCGGGCGAAGTGCTGCGCACTGCCGAGGTCATCCGCACGTTTGGAACCGCGGTAATCATCAAGCGCCTCGACGCCGGCTGTTGACACGCCAAGCCTCAAGCCCCAAGCCCCAAGCCCCAAGCCTCAAGACTTCCCCCGTCCCCAAGCCCCAAGACTCAAGACCCAAGACCCACCCTGTCTCCCCAGTTTGAGCGATACTCCTGCCATGTCCATCTCCGCCTCGGCCCGGCTCAGGCTCACCGGAGCGCTCCTGATGATTCTCCTGGTGAGCGGTGCACAGACCATGACCCAGGAGCGCAGCCAGTTCACGCCCGACTACGATCCGCGCGCCAGCCTGCGTGCGCATCGGCCGGCGGTGCCCGGCAGCCGCGCCCTGGTCACCTCCGCCCATCCGCTGGCGTCGATGGCGGGCATGGAAGTGCTGATGAAGGGCGGCAACGCCTTTGACGCCGCCGTCGCGGTGGCGGCGACGCTGAACCTCGTCGAGCCGCAGAGCTCCGGGTTCGGCGGCAACGGCTTCATGACGGTGTACGACAAGAAGACCGGCAAGGTGCTGTCGCTCAGCATGGCCGGCCCGGCGCCGATGGGCATCAAGCCCGCCGAGATGACGCCCGAGCTCCTCGATCGCGGCATCAAGGCCGGCATCGTCCCCGGCAATGTCGGCGGGTTGCTCACCGCGCTGGAACGATTTGGCACCAGGTCGGTCGCCGACGTGCTGGCCACCGCGATTGGCTACGCGGAGCGCGGCGTGCCGATCAACTCGAACCTGGTGTCGTCCATCCGCAGCACCCGTGAGTACTTCGCCAAGGTGCCGAGCAGCGCCGCGGTCTTCCTGCCGGGCGGACAGCTGCCGAAGGAAGGCGATCTCTTCCGGATGCCGGATCTCGCGCGCACCTTCCGCAAGCTGGTCGACGCCGAGGCTCAGGCGCTGAAGGCCGGCAAGCCCCGCGCGGCCGCCATCCGTGCCGCCTACGATCGCTTCTATACCGGCGACATCGCCGCCGAGATCGCCGAGTTCGCGCGGGCGAACGGCGGCGTCATCACCCGGGAAGACATCGCGTCGTTCCGCGCCGAGTGGCAGGAGCCGCTGCACATCACCTATCGCGGGCACGACGTCTACAGCAACCCTTCGACCTCGCGCGGCGGGTTCGAGGTGGCGATGCAGCTGAACCTGATCGAGTCGTTCGACGTCAAGAGCATGGGCGCGGGGTCGGCCGCGGCCACTCACCTGATGGCCGAAGCCATCAAGGTGGCCAAGGCGGATATCTACCGCTACGTCGCCGATCCAAAGACCTTCGCGGTGCCGCAGGCCGGCATGCTCTCCAAGGAGTACGCCGCGACACGGCGTGCGCTGATCGATCCGGCGCGCGCCGGCGCCTATCCGGCTGCCGGCTCGCCCGCGGGCGCGCCGACCTCACAGGTGGCGCGCGGCCAGGTGCTGGCGGAGCGTTACGTCCCAAGCTACGACACGACCAGCTTCTCGATCGTGGATCCCGAAGGCAACGCCGTCGCCTGCACGCCCACGCTCGGCGGCAACTTCGGCAACATGGTGGTGATGGGCGGCACGGGGCTGCTGCTCAACAACGGCATGCGTCTCGGCTCCACGTCGCCGTACCCCGACAACCCGAACTACGTCGCGCCCGGGCGAATTCCGATCCTCAACAACTCGCCGGTGATCGTGATGAAGGACGGCAAGCTGAAGATGATCTACGGCACGCCGGGCGGCGAGACGATCGGGCAGACCGAGTTCCAGGTGCTGGTGAACGTGATCGACTTCGGCATGGGCATCCAGGAAGCCATCGAAGCGCCGCGTTTCCGCGTCGATGCCGATCCGAGCTTCTACAAGCCAGGTGCGGCCCTCACGCTGGCGATGGAAGCGCGCCTTCCCAAGCCGGTGCTGGACACGTTGAAGGGGATGGGCCACACGCTGGAGATGCTGCCGTCCTTCACCGCCGGCGTCGGCGGCGCGCAGGGCATCCTCTTCAATCTCGACGCGGGGACGATGACCGCCGGCGCCGATCCGCGCCGCGCCGGCTACGCGATCGGCTGGTAGGGGAGCGGGGGTTCTGGGGTTCTAGGGTTCTAGGGTTCTGGGTTCTGGGGTTCGTAGGAATCGGGGTCGGGCCTCGGGAGCCGAGGCAGTCGAC
This sequence comes from uncultured Acidobacteriota bacterium, assembly GCA_963723005.1. GTDB lineage: Bacteria > Acidobacteriota > Vicinamibacteria > Vicinamibacterales > UBA2999 > VFZN01. The sequence goes on from CAVRPA010000007.1 coordinate 129,326, forward strand.
AAGCATGCCTTGCTGTCCCAGCGCGACGGAGCCAAGCGCCTTCAAGCCTCACCGAGCCCCAAGCCTCAAGCGCCCCAGCCCCAAGCCTCAGTCCTTCCTGCTCGTGGCGAACCATGCGTCCATCGCCGCGCTGGTAACGTGGCGGGCGCGCAGGGTGTCGAGCACGACGCTGCGGACGCGGGTCTGCTGTTCGGGCGTCAGCGCGTCGAGCGCGGCGCGGTTGCTGGTGCCGAGGATGACCGGCCAGAAGTCCTCCGCCGATGCCAGTGGCATGTCCCATCGTTCGTGCGCGATGTCGGGGTGCGGAAGGCCGGCCTCGGCGAAGACGGCGATGATCTTGTCGGGCGTGTCGAGCCGGCCGGCATGACTCTTCGGCGCCAGGGCGGAATTCTCGCGCAGCACGGCTTCCCAGAACAACGCTTCGCCCGGCGCGAGCACCTGCTCGCCCCACGTGGTGATGGCGACAACGCCTCCTGGCGCCAGCCACGACCACGCGCGGGTCAGCAGGCCCGCCATGTCGTCCACGAAGAACAGTCCGAACACCGAGATCACAGCGTCGAACGAGGCGGCGGGGAATTCCAGGCTCTCGACGGCGGCGCGCTCGAACGTGACGTGGCGATACGCCGCGGCCGACGCCTTCGTCCGCGCCCGCTCGAGCAGCGCGTCGGTGATGTCGATGCCGAGCACGCTCCCCGCCGGTCCCACGGCTTCCGCCGCCGGCAGCGCCGAAGCTCCGGTGCCGCAGCAGAGATCCAGCACCCGCGCGCCAGGCCGCAACTGAAGCCGATCCACCGTCGCGCGTCCGAAGTGCGACCAGAACGGCAGGTCGTCGAAACGATCGGCCGCCGAGGTGTACGTCGCGGCGACGTTCAGATGGTCACTGTGCATGAAGAAGCGCTTCTGTCATGGGCCGCCGGTGCCGCGGCGACAGCCGCCGCGCGGCCCCGCGCCGGACCCCGAGACTCCGGACCCCGGATTCCCGGACATCCGGATCCGGACCCGGACTCCGGACACCGGATTCCGGACACCGGATCCCGGCCCCCGGCCTACCCCGGCTCCTTGTCCCCCAACACCCCCGTGCCGCCCTTGTACTTCACGTCCTGCAATTGCACACGGATGCCGTCGGGGTCGGTGAAGTAGAGCTCCTTCGTCTCGCCGCGCAGCCGGATGTTGCCTTTGACGCCTCGCTCGGTGAGCTGCTTCAACACCGCGTCGGCGTCGAAGTTCTCGATGCCGAGGCACAGATGATCGATGCGGCTGGCGGTGGCGTTGGCCGGGAGCGGATAGATCCCGAGAAAGCCTGCGCCGCAGTTCAGGTTGATGCCCGGGTCCTGACGCGTGAGGATCGGCAGCCCGAAGAGATCCTGGTAGAACGCCACCGACTTCTGGACGTCCGGCACGAAGACGCTGACGTGATTGAACGAGGCGACCTTCCCGACGGGCGCTGCCGCCGTGGTGGACGTGGCGGCAACGAGCAGCGCCAGGGCGCCCAGCAGTTCCCGGCGCGACAGGCGCCCGTTCTCGTATTGATGCAGCAACTGATCGAGTTGTTGGCTCATCTGCAACGACCTCATCCTGAAAACAACCTGAAACCCTGGAAGCCAGAACCCTAGAACCCCAGAACCCTAGAACCGGAGAACCCCAGAACCCTGGAACCCCCAGCCCCCTGAAGCCCGCTACACTACCACCCTCCGGCCGAGGCGCCTTCCCAGGGCACTTGCCATTCCGGCCCCGTTGAGTAGAATCCACCCAGGGAACTCGGATCACGCGGAGGCATGCATGAGTGGCCGAAGGTTGACGAGACTGTTGCCGGCAGGTTTCCTCGCGTTCGGGGCTCTCCTCGGGAGTAGCGGTGCCGCGCTTGCGGCCGGCGAACCGGCCAAGGCCGTGACGTTCTCCAAGGACGTGGCTCCCATCTTCCAGGCCAAGTGCCAGGCCTGCCATCAGCCCGAGTCCATCGCGCCGATGTCGCTCATCACCTACAAGGAATCGCGGCCGTGGGCGCGCTCCATCAAGGACCGTGTCATGCGCCGGCAGATGCCGCCGTGGCATATCGACCCGTCGGTCGGCGTCAACAAGTTCAAGAACGACATCTCGCTCACTGATCAGCAGATCGACACCATCGTTCGCTGGGTCGATGCGGGCGCGCCGGAAGGCGATCCGAAGGACCTTCCACCCGCCAAGGCCCTGGTCACCGACAACGAATGGCAGGCCGTGAAGGACGGGTTCGGCCCGCCCGACATGGTCATCAAGTCCACCGAGTACAAGATGCCGGCCAAGAACCAGGACGTCTGGTACCGGCCGATGACCGACATCCCGATCACCGAACCCCGCTGGGTGAGGATGGTGGAGATCAGGCCCACGAACCTGAAGGGCCGGAAGATCGTGCATCACTCGATCGCGTATCTCGTGCTCAATGACGATCCCGACGCCGTCAACACCGGAACCGCCACCGGCCCGACCGGGCCGACGAGCCGCGAGGACCTGGTCAATCGGCGGCCGCAGTTGATGGAATGGGCCATCGGCAAGGGTTACGACATGTTCCGGCCAGACACCGGCAAGCTGATCGTCCCGGGCGAGAAGATTTCGTGGGACCAGCACCTGCACGCCGTTGGTGAAGAGATCACCGCCGGCTCCGAGATCGGCCTGTGGTTCTACCCGAAGGGGCAGGAACCGAAGAAGCGCAGCTATCTGATCGGGTTCACCGGCCTCCGGACGCGCGGGTTCCTCGACATCCCGCCGAACTCGGTGGCGCACACCGAGGGCTACACGGTGCTCAAGGAGAACACGCTGATCACCAACTTCCAGCCGCACTTCCATCTGCGCGGCAAGGCAATGGAGGTGGAGGCCATCAAGCCGGATGGCAGCCGCGAGATCATCAGCTACGTCGGGAAGTTCAACTTCAACTGGATGACCAACTACATCTACGAGGATGACGCGTCGCCGGTCTTCCCGAAGGGTACCGTCATCCACGTCAGCGCGTGGTACGACAACACGAAGAACAACCCCGACAATCCCGACCCGGATCAGTGGGTGGGCTACGGCGATCGCACGGTGGACGAAATGGCCCACGCGTGGATGAACGTCGTCTACCTGACAGACGACGAGTACAACGCGCTGCTTGCGGAGCGGAAACGCAAGACCCCGGCAACGACGATCGAACGACAGCGCTGACGGAATCGCCGATGGGCTATGTGCGCGTGTTGATGGCGAATCGACGCCTGGCGGTGAGGGTCTGGGCGGCCGTAATGTTGGTGGGCGCGGCAGTCGTCTCGGCGCAGCAGCGGCTGCCGAGCGAGCCGCCGCGCCAGTTCGGGTCGAGCGTCACCGGCGCCTTCGAGGGCTGGTTCGACGATGCCGACGGGACGCACAACTTTCTCGTCGGCTACCTCAATCGGAACATGTCCCAGGCCGTTGACGTCCCCATCGGCCCCGCAAATCGCATCGAGCCCGGCGGCCCCGACATGGGGCAGCCGGCGTACTTCCAGCCAGGCCGCAGGACCGGCATGTTCGTGGTCCGCGTGCCGAAGGACTTCACACCGCAGCAGCGGCTCACGTGGACCATTGTCGTCAACGGCCAGTCCACCGTGATTCCGCTGCGCCTGCACACCGACTACAACGTCAGCCCCTTCCGTGATGAAGCGGTCGGCAATACGCCGCCCATCGTGCGGTTCGAGGAGAAGGGACAGCCGCTACAGGGACCGGGGATGACGCTCGACCGAGCCACGACGCGCACCACGGCGCTCAGCGCGCCGCTCGCTCTGCCGGTCTGGGTGTCGGACGATGCGAAGTACTCGAGCGGATCGAACGCGCCTTTGCGCGAGGTGCCTCCGCCGGTGGAACTGACGTGGTCGAAGTACCGTGGGCCAGGCGCGGTCACCTTCGATGAGGCACAGCCCAAGGTGGAGGTCCTGGCCGGCGGCGCCGTGAACACGCCGTTCAGCGGCAAGGCCGCGGCCAGCGCACGATTCAGCGTCCCAGGCGAGTACGTCCTGCATCTCGTGGCCAACGATTTCTCTGGCGAAGGTGGCGGTGGCGAAGTGTGCTGCTGGACCACCGGCCTCGTGAAGGTGACCGTTACGCCCTGAGGCGCGTGATCGGCCGGCGCGGTGCATGGGCTTTCGGATACACTCCGTCCCGCCCCCGCCGATTGCATGCCCATCACCGACCTCGAGTCTGCTGCGGCCAGGGTGCGGCGCCGCCTGGTGCCGTTCCTCTTCCTCTGCTACATCTTCGCGTATCTCGATCGCATCAACGTCGGCTTCGCGGCGCTGCAGATGAACGCCGCCCTCGGGTTCTCGTCAGCCGTTTACGGCTTCGGCGCCGGCATTTTCTTCCTCAGCTACACCGCCTTCGAGATCCCCAGCAACATCATCCTCGCGCGCGTCGGCGCCCGGCGGTGGATCGCGCGGATCATGATCACGTGGGGCCTGATCTCGGCCTGCATGATGTTCGTGCACGACGCGAAGACCTTCTACGCGTTGCGCTTTCTCCTGGGCGCGGCGGAAGCGGGCTTTTTCCCCGGCATCATCTACTACCTGACGCGCTGGGTGCCCGCCCGCGAGCGTGCGCGGACCATCGCCACGTTCATGACCGCCACCGTCACCGCCGGTATCGTCGGGGGGCCGATCTCGGGTGCGCTGCTGTCGCTCGATGGCACCAGCGGCCTGGCCGGCTGGCAGTGGATGTTCCTGCTGGAGGGCCTCCCGGCCGCACTGCTCGGCGTGGTGGTCCTGTTCGCGCTCGACGAGTCGCCGGCGGATGCCACATGGCTGTCGGCAGCCGAGCGAGACGCCCTCGTGTCGCAGCTCGACGAAGAAGGGCGCGCGACCGGTGATGGGCGCGTGCACCGCGTGGGTGACGCGCTGCGGCATCGCTGGCTGTGGGTGCTGGCGCTCGTGTACTTCGTGGTGCCGGTGGCGCTCTATGCGTTCGGCTTCTTCCTGCCCCAGATCCTGCAGGCGGCGTACAAGGGCACGCCGTTCCAGATCGGGTTGCTGAGCGCCATTCCCTATCTGTTCGGTGCGGCCGGCATGGTCGTCGCCGCGCGCCACTCCGATCGCACCGGCGAACGGCGATGGCACGTGGCGTTGGCCGCGGGGCTGAGCGGCGCGGCCTTCATCGCCACCGCGTTCGTGTCGGGTCTCGTGCCGTCGCTGGTGCTGCTGTCGATCGCGATGCTGGGGTTGACCTCGATGCTCGGCCCGTTCTGGACGCTGGCCACATCGTTCGTGCATGGCGCCGGCGCGGCCGCGGGCATCGCGCTGATCAACTCGGTCGGCAACATCGGCGGCTTCGTCGGGCCATACGGCATCGGCTACCTGCGAGACGCGACGAACAGCTTCTCCGCCGGCCTCATCGCGATTGGCGTGATCGTGATGCTCGGCGGTGCGCTGGTGCTGGCGGTCCCGCAGGGTCTGGCACGATCCCCTCGAAATTGACGCAGATCCTGCGAACCGGATTCGGCACCCGAACAGGTTCGCGGAATCTGCGTCGTTTTCGGGGGTATCGTGCCAGACCCCATCGACAGGCCGCAGGCGCGGTGCTACCGTTGGGCGTTACTGCTACAGGAGGCCGGTTATGATTCGCCACGTCCGTCTGCCGATCATCTTCCTCCTTGCGGCGCTGGCCAGTGCCTGCGGCACGCCGTCGCCGAGCGAGAGCGATCAGAAGATCGCCCAGCTTCAGAAGGAACTCGACGCCGCCAAGCAGCAAGCGGCTGCGGCGTCTGCCAGCTCGGCAGCACCGGGTCAGACCTCGCCGCAAGCACCTCCCGCGGCGACAGGCACGCCGCCACCCGCCAGTGACCAGGTGGATCGGTCCGCTGCGGCGTCGGAACAGGCCGATCGTGCGTTGAGCGAGCAGAAAGCCGCCGCCGCCCGCCAGGCGGAAGAGAACGCCGAGCTTCGCCGCCAGATGGAGGAGATGAAGCCGCGCGAGCTTACGCTGCCCTCCGGCACCAAGATTCCTGTCCGCACGACGGCGGAGATTTCGACCAAGACCGCGAGTAACGGCTCGGTGTTCGAGGGATTGCTCGAGCGCGACCTCGTGGTGGACGACACCCTCCTGGCGAAGAAGGGTTCGCGCGTCAGCTGTGTCGTGGTGACGAGCGATCCAGGCGGCAAGGTCAAGGGCGTGGCCAGCATCTCGGTCGCCGCGAAGTCCATCGCCGGCGTCAACGGCAACACCATTACCGTTCGGACCTCCAGCCACAGCGTGACCGCGAAGAGCACCACCGGCAAGGACGTCAAGCGCACCGGTATTGCCACGGGCGCCGGAGCGGTCATCGGTGCCATCGCCGGCGGCGGCAAGGGCGCGGCGATCGGCGCCGGTGTCGGCGCCGGGGCAGGCGTAGGAGCGACCATGGCAACGCGCGGCGACGCGGCGGTCATTCCCACCGAGACGTTGATCGAGTTCGCGCTCTCCGCACCGTCCACCATCGTCCTGAGGAAGTAGGGGCCAGTGATGCGCAGGTGGCAAATCGTCGCGGTCATGTTGCTCGGCTTGTTGCCGGCGGTCGAGCTCGCGCAGCGGACTTACCGCCCGCAGCAGGAACCCCGCGGCATCACCCAGGAGATCTCAGCGGTGTCGGGTGAAGTGGAGGAAGTGGACCGCACCGGGCGCACGGTCACGCTCCGCGTCGGCAACACCATACAGGCCCCGATCTACGCCGGACCCGATATGCCGGTCTTCGATCAGCTGAGCCGGGGCGATGTGGTGACCATTCGTTACTACGATGCGCTGATCGTCGAGGTGACGCCCGGCGCGCGGATGGCGCCGCCCAAGGACACCACCGCGGAAGCGCAGGCGACTCTGAACCGGCGGCGATGCCATGGTGCTGCAGCAGATGTCGTACGTCGTGACGGTGGACTCGGTGGACGAGACGACCGGGATGGTGACGTACCACGGCGTGGACAACCGCCGCGTGCAGCGCCTGGCGCAGCATCGCAACCTGATTGCCGGCCTGAAGCCTGGCGACGTGGTCACGCTCCGCCAGACTCGCGCGCAGGCGGCGTCGATCGAAAAGAAGCGCTGATCCGCCGGCGCGGAAGCGCGCATGCGGCATCATAAGGACATGTCAGCCATCGTTTCGGTGAAGGTATTCAACGCGGCAGGGCAGCTCGTCGGTCCGGTGGACGTGCCGCGGATCGAGAAGACGGACGCCGAGTGGCGCGCGCTGCTGACGCCGGAGCAATTCGCGGTGGCCCGTGCGCAGGGCACCGAGCGGCCGTTCTGCGGGACGCTCCTCGACAACAAGAGCCACGGCGTCTACGCCTGCGTCTGCTGCGGCTTGCCGCTCTTCGCGTCGAACGCGAAGTTCGACTCGGGCACCGGATGGCCCAGCTTCTTCCAGCCGGTCTCGGACGAGAACGTGGCCACGAAACCGGATCGGAGCCACGGCGTGCTGCGCGTGGAGATCATGTGCGCGCGGTGCGATGGCCATCTCGGTCACGTGTTCCCCGACGGCCCGCCGCCGACCTACCGCCGCCACTGCGTGAACTCCGAGTCGCTCACCTTCGTGGACGTGGAAGATCTCAAGACACTGGCCGATCCCGCCGCCCCTTGAGACGGCGCGGATTTGTGATTGGGGCCGCGAGCGGAGCCGCGGGTGTCGGTGGTGGGCAGCCCCAAAGACGAGTCTAAGGCTCAAGGCTCAGGCTCTAGGCTCTAGACCCAAGACCCAAGACCCAAGACCCCAAGCCCCAAGCCCCAAGCCCCAAGCCCCAAGCCCCAAGCCCCAAGCCTCAAGCCCCAAGGTGCCTTCGCACGCCCAGCACCGTGACGCCGGCCATCAGCCAGGGCGCGTAGTCCATGAACAGGCCGCGATAGTAGCCGGGGGAGAGGAACACCAGACCGTCCGTGGACCAGCTGCCGAGCAGCGTGAAACGGACGGCGCTGACAACCCAGGTTGCGAGCACCCACAGCAGCGGGATGGCGATCACGGCCACGCCGGTCTGGCGCCACGCCTCGGCCCGGTCATGGGGCGCCTTCGCGTCCTTGGCAGCACCATCCCGCGACACCACGAACGGCGCGAGCCACCCCACTAGCGCTGCAAACGCCACCCATCGCCCCCGCTCGACGAGGTGCGCGGTGATCCACCAGGGGGCGCCCCTGCCGTAGGCCGACACGGCCACCCCGTCCAGCGCCAATTGCAGCACCGCGTCCACGACGAGCGCCGCCAGCGTGGCGATCAGGAATGCAGCGGCATGGTCGCGGATGCGCTCTGGCGTGAGGGACACGCGAGGCATCGTACACCGCTCGAGTCGCGAGGATGGGGGGCGCTCCGGCGCTGCCGTGTGCGGCGCGCAAGGCGCCGATGTGTGGGCGGCTGGGTAGCGCCGCGGCAGGTCAGGGCTACGCCCGGCCGTACTTCCAGTTCCTCGACTTACCCTCGGCCACCCACTCCAGGGTCGTCGCCAGGCGACGCTCACGCGTCGGGTCGGTCTTGGCCTCGATGATCCACTCGATGTACTCGCGCCGGTGGCTGGGCGGCAGCTTCTCGAAGCCGGCCTTGGCGCGGGCGTCCCGGGCCAGGGCGGCCTTCAAATCATCGGGGACCTTCACGGGAGGCTTCGCCTTCTTGACCGGCTTCGGGACCACCGTGCCGTCGGCGATCCGCTTCGCCGCGGCCTTCACCAGCGCGCCGAGGACGCGAGGAGACGGCAGTTCCTTGACGCTGGTGATGTGCCGCAGCCGCGAAGGGTCGACCTCGGGCGTCGTGCTCGCGGCGCCCTTCTCCGGCTCACGCGTCCACAGCACCAGGGCGCAGTGCGCCTTGAACGCGGCGATCATGCACAGGAGCTTGTTCTGGTAGACGAACGCGGGCGACCCCCACTTGATGGTTTCCTCGGCTCCCGGGCAGGCGTCCAGGACGACAGCGCGGAGGTGATGCAGGATGGGGCGGGCGAAGGGCGCGGCTTTGGCGATGTAGGCGTCGATGCGCGGGTCGGTGGCCATGGTCTCCCCTGAACAAGGCCCATTGTAGAGGCGCAACCATCCGGCCGCCTATTGATACCGTGCTGTCTCGGTTGCAGGGGTGTCGGATGCCCGCTGCCAACCGCCCGAAGGAGCCGGCAAACGCTGCTCGCAGCTGCGCGGACCTGCGCACGGTAGTATGGCCGCGGCTGGTTGCCGGGGAGAGAGGAGCATCGCATGACCGCGTTGTCGCGAGGAATGGTCGTCGGCTTGGTCGGCGTCGTGATGGCGGTGGTCGCGACACCTCTCGTGACCGCGCAGGCGCCGAGGGCTGCCGAGCCCGACGTCGTCGCGCGAAACCGCGCAGTGCTTTCGGATCTGCCCTTCTCGGACCGGCAGGATTTCGATGATGCGACGCGAGGGTTCGTGGCCACGGTCGCGGACGCGCAGAACCCTGAGCGGTATCAATTCCTGACGGCCGAGGCCCCGCCAACGGTGAATCCAAGCCTCTGGCGCCTCGCTCAGCTCAACGGCGTCAACGGCCTCTTCAAGGTGGTTGACGGCATCTATCAGGTGCGAGGGTTCTCCCTCGCCAACATGACGATCGTCGAGGGAGCGACTGGCCTCATCGTGATCGATCCGCTGTCCAGCGTCGGGGCGGCGGAAGAGGCGCTGGCGTTGTACTTCGCCCATCGGCCTCGCAAGCCGGTCGTGGCAGTGGTCTACACCCACAGCCACACCGACCACTACGGCGGCGTCAAGGGCGTCACGAGCGCGGCCGACGTCACTGCGGGCCGGACGAAAGTGTTCGCGCCTGCCGGGTTCATGGACGCGGTGGCTTCCGAGTCGGTCATCGCGGGCAATGCGATGGGCCGGCGTGCGCAGTACCAATTCGGCAGTCCGCTGCCGCGAGGGGAGCGGGGGAACGTGGACGCCGGGCTCGGCAAGAACGACTCCCGGGGACGGCCGGGCCGCTCGATCATCGCGCCGACGAACTCGATCGCGCAGCCGGTGGAGACCCACACGATCGACGGCGTCGAGGTGGTGTTTCACCTCGCGCCCGCTTCGGAAGCCCCGGCGGAGATGCACCTGTACTTTCCGCAACGGCGCGTGCTCGACATGGCGGAGAACGTCACGCAGACGCTGCACAACCTGTTGCCGCTGCGTGGAACAGAGGTGCGCGACGCCAGGGGATGGTCGAAGTACATCGGTGATGCGCTCGAGCGGTTCGGGCCCGAGGCCGAGGTGCTGATCGCGCAGCACCACTGGCCGGTATGGGGCCACGACCGGGTCGTCGGGCGGCTGGAGCAGCAGCGCGACCTCTACAAGTACCTCCACGACCAGACCGTCCGAATGATGAACCAGGGGATGGCGCCCACGGAGATTGCCGAGGCGCTCCGGCTGCCGAAGGGGCTGGAGACGGTGTGGTCCGCCCGCGGTTACTACGGCACGCTGTCACACAACTCGAAGGCCGTGTATCAGCGCTACCTCGGATGGTACGACGGCAACCCGGCCACACTGAACGCATTGCCACCGGTTGACGGCGCAAGGAAGTACGTCGAGTACATGGGCGGGCCTGCCGCCGTGGTCGAACGCGCCAGGGAGGACTTCCGCAAGGGTAACTACCGGTGGGTGGCGCAGGTGATGGACCAGGTGGTGTACGCAGACCCCACCAACGCCGAGGCGCGTGCGCTCGCGGCCGACGCGTTCGAGCAGCTCGGCTACGGCGCGGAGTCCGCCACCTGGAGAAACGCGTACCTGCTGGGCGCGCAGGAGCTCCGCCGCGGCGTTCCCGCCGGCAAGCCTCGCCAGTCGCTCGACGCGGAGATGGTCAGCGCGCTGCCGGCGACGTCGGTGTTCGACTACCTCGGCACCACGCTCAACGGCCCGCGTGCCGGCACCGCGAGGATGGTGCTCAACTGGCGGTTCACCGACACCAAGGAGGTGCTCGCCTCCACACTCGACCACGCCGCGCTCACCTACGTCGTCGGCAAGACCGCCGCGAACGCCGATGCCGGCGTGACCACCACGAGGGAGGTCTTCAACGCGATCATCCTGCGGCAGCGGACGTTCGACGAGGCCCGGCAGCGAGGCGAGCTGACCATCACCGGCACCGCCGCCCGCTTCACCGAGCTGATGGCGCTGTTCGATGATGTCGATCCCACGTTTGCGATTGTGGAGCCGCGGCGTCCGCAATAGGCGAACGGCGCATCTCCCGATGGCGGACGACTACCGCTGGTGAGCGCGCAGGATTTTTGCCGTGGTGACCACCTGACCGGTGTGGCGCGAGGCATGCTCGGCCGCGTGGAACAACAGGCCGAGCACGTTCGAAGGTAGTTGGGCGCGACCGACGCCGCGGAAATCAAGGAGTGCGGCTTCGGGCGTCGCTGCCAGTTGCGCGAGCGCCCCATCTACGCCCGAGCGCCACGCGGCCAGCAAGCTGGTCGCGGGTGGTGGCGCATTGCCGGGCGCGCGCTCCGAGACAAGCGCGGTCTTCTGCGCGGGGCTGAGCGTCTCGCCGCGGGCGTAGGTCAGCAGCCGATCCGTCGCGCCCGCGAGATGGCGCAGGTGAAAGCCGATGGACGCCGCGCCTTCGTGCTCCACCCATAACAAGTCCGGCGACAGGTCGCGGACCGCAGCCTCGCAGTCCTCGATCGACATGATGAATGCGTGCGCCGCGGGCTGGAGCAGCGCGGAGATATTGGCCACCGGGCCGCGCAGCCAGGGTTCTGGTTGAGGAGTGCTCATCCATCGATCCTGACACAGCGCGCCGGCTTGACGTGAGGACCGCGCCGGCCGCCGCGAAACGGTTCGTCAGGTCTGAGTGAACGAAACCCGATCAGACGATGACGGAGCGGGCGCGGAGCAGCGGGACCGCCAGGCTCGCATCGCCGGTGACGCTCAGCCGTTCACCGATCTGCTCTGGAGATAGCGCGTTGAAGAGCAGGCGCCACGCCGTGTCGGCCGAGGTTCGGATGACGCACGCCGGCGCCGAGGTTTCGCCGGCGTGAACGTCCCAGCCGACGTCCCCGGCGACGATCGACCAGGTGCCAGTGGTGTCGCCTGTAACGTCGAACTGCACCGCGGTCCCTGGCGGTGCCACCACGCCGGCATACGCGGGTGGCCATGCGCACGCTGCGATATCGAGCAGAGGGGTCATCCACCGCGGTTGCAGCAGCACCTGCGGCGCGCCGACCGCGTCCCGAATCTGCATCTGGTGATGCCAGCGCTCGGTGTACTCGCGACCGGTGTCCATCCAGTTCTCGGACTCGGCTTCGCCGGCCCAGCTCACCGGAAAGATCGATCGGCCATGGAGCGGGAGCGAGGTGACCAGTGACGTCACCCACCCGCCGGTCACTTCGAGCAGATCCGCGATCACGCGCGGGCTGAGGCGCTGCGCGAACTCGACACCGCTGGCGTTGACCCCGTTGATGAACCGCGGCAGATCGGCCGCCGACGCCATCGGCGTGTCAACCGGCAGGAAATGGCCATCGCGGTAGACGGCGATCTTCCTCAAATCGCCGTCCAGCAGGTGAGCCGCGACATCGCGGACCAGCCAGCGGCCCGCAACGGTGGGCCGCTGCCAGTCCTCCGCCGACAGGGCACGGAGCAGCGCCAGCAGTTCGGCGTGCAGCGGGCCGAATAGCGGCGCCGTATCGATCGGTGTCATCGCGGCCAGGGTTAGGGCTTGGCCTTCTTCTTCTCGAGATACGCCGCCCGCAGCGCGGTCACGAGCCGCTCGTCCACGAGTCCGGGAGGATTGCCGGCGTAGGTCAGCGACTTGTCCTGGCGAAACTTGTCCACCGCGGCGATGGCCTCGGCGTCGTACTGCCCGAAGTCGCGCTGGTAGTCGGTGGCCAGCCGCCGCGCCTCGGTCTGCGCTTTCTCGAAGGCGGCGGGGTCGGTCTTGCGAAGCTCCTGGTTCCGCTGTGTGTTCACGGCTGGCGCATCGGGGAACGCCGCGAGCGTTGGCCGCCAGTAGCCGATGGCGTGCAGCATCCGCTTCAGCTCGATGACGTCCGGCCCTTCGATGCGCGAGAACGTGCGATAGCCGAGGCGGCGCTGCGTGGTGTAGTAGATGCGCTTCATCTCGCCGACCGGGTCGGCATGCTCGCCGACCTCGATCGCCAGCGTGATGTGATCGTTGCCGCGGCCGGGATCGTTCGGATCGGCCACCTTGATCGCGGCGGACTGCAGGTTGCCCCAGCGGCGGTCGCCGCCCTTCGCGTACCCCGCTTCGAGCGACAGAATCATGCGCTCGGCCAGCGGCATCCCCGTGCCCTCGGTGGACTCGAACGTGCGCGCGACGGCCTCCACCACCTCCGGACCGACCATGATGTTCGCCTGCACCGTGTAGTTCACGCCCTGCCGGCTGCCGGCCCAATCGCCGTTGCTCTTGCCTGTGTGCGCGGCGGAGCGGCCCTTCATGTCGATCATCCCGAGCTGCCGCGATTCGCGCACCTCGTCGTCTTTCAGGAGCTGCGCGATGGCGGCGCTGGGCTCCACCCCCTGCGCCATCAGATCGAGCCCGCGCACGCCGTACTCCACCATCGTTGACGCCTGCGTGCACACGGCGCCGATGCCGGCACGCGCCCACGGCACTGCCCGGCCGACGAACGGCACGCGAGTGGTCACCGCGGCGCCGGACTGGCCGGTGGCCGGATCGATGGCGCACAGCGAGAATGTCGAGTACCTGAGGCTGGCCCTCCTCGTTGATGGTCACGCCATCGGGAGCGCGATGCTGCGCGAAGGCGACCGTGGGCAGGGCGCACGAGGCGACAAGGGCGGCGACGAACACGGACGCGAGAGCGGGGACGAAAGGACGGGTCATAGCGCCTCTATTATGGGGTCTGGCCCTATCGCGCCAGACCCCGAAGGTGCCGGTCGAAGTACTGAACCAGCTTGCGGTAGAAGTACACCGCGTAGTGCTCGCGCGCGCTCCAGGCGTGCGTGGCCGCCGGCGCGGTGGCGAGGTCGAAGTCCTTGCCGAGCAGCATCAGCCGCTCCGCCAGCGCCATCGTGGTGCGGAACGGCACCACGTCGTCCATCAGGCCGTGGATGATCAGCAGGTGATCGCGCAGGCCCTCGCCGAGGCCCAGGGCCGACCCTCGAACGAAGGCATCGGGATGCGTGTCCGGCGAGCGGGTGATCGCCACATCATCCGGCCCGAACGCGTGCGGGTCCACCGCCGGCGCGCCAGCGACACCCGCGGCGAACAGCCCCGGCTTCTTCAGCAGCGCATAGACCGACAGCAACCCGCCGTAGCTGCTGCCCCAGATGCCGATGCGGCTGCCGTCCACGTACGGCAGTGCCTTCAAGCCATTGGCGACCGCCTCGAGGTCGTCGAGATCCTTGCCGCCGTAATCCATTAGAAACGCTTCGCGAAACGCGCGTCCGTAACCGACGCTCCCGCGCACATCCACCTGGACGACGATGTAGCCCTGCTGGACGAGAAACTGCTGCAGCGTTCCGGTGAGCCCGCCCCAGCGGTTGCGCACGGTGTTCGAGTACACGGGCCCGAAGATCACCGGGTGCCGCTTCGTTCGATCGAGTGATGCCGGCTCCTGAATCCGCGCGTGCACGACGAAGCCGTCCACCGCGTTGGTGAACGTCTGATACCTCGGGCGGGTCCACGTCTGGCGCGCGAACTCCGCGGGTGGCGACGTCGTCACGCGGCGCTCAGCACGCCCGGGGCGGGCGTCCATCACCATCAGCTCGGTGGGCGTCACATCGTCGGACCACAAGGAGGCTACGTGCTGGCCGTCGGGTGAGACGACCGGGACGTGCACGCCGGCAGTGCGACTGATGGCGACGGGAGCGGCGCCGCCAGCGGCCATGCGATAGACGTGACGTTCGTAGGGGTTCTTTACGGTGGCGGTGAAGTAGACCGCGCCTTCGGGGCCCGCCACCTGCACGGTTGCCGCCCCTCGCTCGCCGGCGACGTCCCAGTTGCCGGACGTCAATGCCACTGGTGTGGGCGTCACACCATCCGAATCGAGGGTATACAGATGATCGCGGTCGCCCAGGTCGGCGACCACGAGGATGCGCCGCCCGTCCGCATGCCAGCGCGCGACATAGGACGGGTAGATCCGCGAGTCGCGGCGATCGTGCCACACCAGTTTCGGCGTCGCGGCCGCCGGATCGACGACAAAGAGCCATCGCTCGGCGCCGGTGTCGGACACCTGATCCACCAGCAGGCGTCCGTTCGACGACCACTGGTAGTCGCTGATTCCGCGGGCGCCTGGTTGTTCGAGCGGAATCATCTGGACCTGACGGGTATCGACGCGAAGCAGCCCCAGCGATCGCCGCTCGTTCTCGTCGCCGGGATATCCACGGCGCAGCTCGTTCACCGTGGTCTCGGCGCCGAGATAGTAGGGGAACGGCACCTTCCTCAAGTGCCGGCGATCGGACATGTGGAACGCGATCGTCCGGCCGTCTGGCGACCACGCAAATGGCGGCCAGTCCGCGCCCCAGACACCGGTGCCCACTTCCACGTCGGCGCGGTTGTAGGTGCCCAGCGGCACGCGGCCGATTCCCTCGACGCCGAGTGTTGTCAGCCGCTCGGCTGCGGCGCCGCCTCCGAGCGCCCACAACCAGATGTCGCCGTCGCGCAGAAACGCCAGCGACGATCCGTCAGGCGAGAGCGCGATGTCGGATACTCCATCGCCCGCGCCCAGCTTCTGCGGCTCGCCGCCGTCGACGCCGATGCGGAAGACACTGCCACGCGAGACGAACAGGAGCCCGCGGCTATCGGGCAGCCACTGGACCTCGCTCACCCCGCCGCGCGCGCGGGCCGCGGCTTGCGCGGCAAGGGCGTCGGTCGATGCGCCAGCTGGCGGCGCTGGCGCCGGATCGGTTCGCTGCATGTCAGTAAGGCGCTTCAGTCCCGTCCCATCGGCGCGCACGACGTAGACATCGCGAAATGGCCAGCCGCTCTCGTTCCAGCGAAAGGCGATCCAGCGACTGTCGGGCGACCACGTGGGAGATGCCGGCGCCGTGCCGATGATGCTGGGCAACTGTGCGACGCGTTCGACCGTGAGGCCGCTCGACTTCGTCGCGGTCGCGGTCTGCGCAGTGGCGGACGTCGTCGCGGCGACGAGGCCGGCCGCAATCAGGACGATTGGAACGATGCGCATCTCGGCGATCACTATAACCCCTCAAATTGACCGCTCACGCGAGCTGACCGCTTAACCCCTCAGCTCACTTGCGTGGAGCGTCCATCGGCTTGCTGGTTCGACCGGACGGGCGCAAACGATGGGGAGTCCGGGCTGACGGTGCACGCAACTCAAGTGAACGGTGGGGTTAGACTGTTCGCGATGTCAGCTCCAGTGCGAATCCTGATGCGTACCATGCTGTGCGCGCTGCTTGGCCACGCTGGTCGGTGCAGGCACGGCGTCGGCCGATCCGCTCGACGATTTGTCTCGTGAATTCTGGGCGTGGCGCGCGATCCATCAGCCCTCGACCGGAGACGACATCCCGCGCATCGAACGGCCCGATGGCTGGTTGCCCGACTGGTCGCCGGCGGCGATCGCCGCCCGCCGCACCGCCTTGTCGCAGTTCGATCGCCGCTGGCGCGCCATCGACGCCGCGGCCTGGCCGGTGCCCCGGCAGGTGGACTACCGTCTCGTCGGTTCAGCGATCGCGCGGGTGCGCTGGGAGCTCGACCTGGCCGCCGCATGGCGCCGCGATCCGCAGTTCTACATCCAGCAGGCGCTCGGACCGGTCTTCGATCTGCTGCTGCAGCCGCCGCCGTTCACCGCCGCGCGCGCGGATGCCATCGTTGCCCGTCTGGCCAACGTCCCGCGCATGTTGGAGCAGGCACGCACCAACCTGGATGACGCACGGCAACCCTTCGCAAAGCTCGCGCTGGCGACCATCGAGGGCATCGAGGCGCGGGTGACTACGTTCGCGAAGGAATTGGACCCCGTGCTGCCGGCATCGCATCGCGGGAGGCTGGCCGCGCCCGCGGCCGCAGCGGCGCGCGCATTCGGGGAGTATCGAGCCTGGCTGCAAGGCCGCGTGCCGACGCTGCCGGTGACCACCGCCGTTGGTCGCGAGCCGTACATCACCTTCCTTCGCGAGGTGGCGATGGTGCCGTTCGCGCCGGAAGAACTGCTGGCGATGGGCCGGCAGGAGTGGGAGCGCGCCGTCGCGTTCGAAGCGCTGGAACAGCAGCGCAATCGCGCCCTGCCGCCGATGCCCATCTTTCCCGACCAGGCGGCGCAGGTGGCGAAGTCGGCGAACGACGAAGCGGCCATTCGCGCGTTCCTGGAAGCGAACGACCTGCTGACGGTCCCGGCGTGGACGCGTCACTACCTGAACCTGCCGTTGCCGGCGTATCTGGCGCCGCTCTCGTTTCTCGGGGTCACCGACGATCTCACCAGCGAGACGCGCCTCAAAGACGATGGCTACAGCTACATCCGCGTGCCGTCGGCGACTCTGCCGTACTTCTACCTGTCCACCGCGCGCGACCCGCGGCCGATCATCGTCCACGAGGGCGTGCCCGGTCACTATCTGCAGCTGACGCTGTCGTGGGCGCACGAGAATCCGATCCGGCGCCGCTACTACGACTCCGGCGCGAACGAAGGCATCGGCTTCTATGCCGAAGAGATGATGCTGCAGGCGGGGCTGTGGGCCGACAGCCCGCGCTCGCGCGAGATCATCTACAACTTCGGCCGTCTGCGCGCGCTGCGCGTGGAGGTGGACGTGCGCCTGGCGATCGGCGAGTTCACCATCGAGCAGGCGGCCGACTACCTGGAGAAGACGGTGCCCATGGATCGCGAGACCGCGCTCGAAGAAGCGGCGTCTTTTGCCGCCGGGCCTGGGCAGGCGATCACATACCAGACGGGCAAGCTGCAGATCGTCAGCATGCTCGCCGACGCCCGACGCCAGCAGGGCGAGAAGTTCTCGCTGCGCGCCTTTCACGATTTCGTCTGGAAGAACGGCAACGTCCCGCTCTCGTTGCTGCGCTGGGAATTGCTCGGCGACGCGCGGGAGGTCGAGCGGCTCGAGCGACTCAAGTAGTCCGGCTCGAGCGCTCGACGTCTTGAGTCTTGAGTCTTGGGTCTTAAGTTGGCTGTCACGGGAGTCGGGAGTCGGGCTCGGTGGCTTGCGCCTTCGGGCGTGAGACCTAGCAAGTCGTCGCGCGATCCCTCGCGCGCTGTGCTCTAATTCTTGCTTCAGCAGATCGACCACTCACCCGTTCACCAGATCATTCGATCCTCAGATCACGAAATCACCAGCTCACAAGATCCACATCTCCAGATCACAAGATCACCACCTCACCAGATCGTCCAATGCCCTCTATCTCTCAACGTATCGCCGACACCCTGAACGTTCAGCTCCGCCAGGTCGACGCCGCCATCGCGCTCCTCGACGACAAGGCCACCGTCCCCTTCATCGCGCGTTACCGTAAGGAGGCCACCGGCGGCCTCGACGATATCCAGCTGCGTGCGCTCGAGGAACGGCTCGGCTACCTGCGCGACCTCGAAGATCGCCGCGCCACGATCCTCAAGAGCGTCGAGGAGCAGGGCAAGCTGACGCCCGAGCTCGCGACGCAGATTCGCGACGCCGACACCAAGGCCAGGCTGGAAGATCTCTACCTCCCCTACAAGCCCAAGCGCCGCACGAAAGGGCAGATGGCGCGCGAAGCCGGCCTCGAGCCGCTGGCGCTCGGGCTGTGGCAGGACCCGACGCAGAATCCTGAAGGCGTGGCGGCCTCATACGTGGACGCAGAGAAGGGGATCGCCGACGTGGCCGCTGCCCTCGAAGGCGCGCGATGGATTCTCGTGGAGCAGTTCGCCGAGGATGCGGAGCTGGTCGGCGGGCTGCGCCAGATGATGTGGGACCGCGGCGAATGGAAGTCCACGGTCGTGCCCGGCAAGGAAGAAGAGGGCGCCAAGTTCTCCGACTATTTCAACGCCGCTGAGCTCGTGAAGAACATCCCGTCGCATCGCGCGCTGGCGCTGCTGCGTGGGCGCAACGAGGGGTTTCTCCGTCTCGGCATCGTGTTGCCGGCTGGCGACGAGCCCGCGGGCGCGCGGCCCGAGCCGGAGCGCCGCATCGCCACGCGCATGAACATCGAGGACCGTCATCGTCCAGCCGACGCCTGGCTGCTCGAGACCGTGCGCTGGGCCTGGAAGTTCAAGCTGTCGATCCATCTCGAGCTCGATACCGAACAGCGCCTGCGTGAGTCGGCGGAGACCGAAGCGATCCGCGTGTTCGGCAGCAACCTGCGCGACCTGCTGCTGGCCGCTCCCGCCGGACAGCGCGTGACGATGGGGTTGGACCCGGGGATTCGCACCGGCGTGAAGGTGGCCGTTGTCGACGGCACCGGCCGCCTGCTCGAGACCTCCACGATCTACCCGCACGAGCCGCGCAACGACTGGGAAGGCTCGCTGCGCACGCTGGCGGCGCTCTGCGCGAAGCATCAGGTGCAGCTGATTTCCATCGGCAATGGCACCGCCTCGCGCGAGACCGACAAGCTCGCCGGCGACTTGATGACGCGCTACCCGGAGGCGAAGCTCACCAAGGTCACCGTGTCGGAAGCGGGCGCCTCGGTCTATTCAGCTTCAGAGCTGGCTTCGCGCGAGTTCCCCAACGTGGACGTATCGCTCCGCGGCGCCGTTTCCATCGCGCGCCGTCTGCAGGACCCGCTCGCCGAGCTGGTGCGCATCGAGCCAAAGGCGATCGGCGTCGGCCAGTACCAGCACGACGTCAGCCAGGTGCAGCTGGCGCGCGCGCTCGAAGCCGTGGTCGAGGACTGCGTGAACGCGGTGGGCGCGGACGTCAACACGGCGTCGGCACCGCTCCTTTCCCGCATCTCCGGCCTCACCGACACGATCGCGAAGAACATCGTCACGTTCCGTGACGAGAACGGGCCGTTCCGCTCGAGGCAGCAGCTCATGAAGGTGCCGCGCGTGGGCGAGCGCACGTTCCAGCAGGCCGCCGGGTTCCTCCGCATCATGGACGGCGACAACCCGCTCGACGCGTCGGCGGTTCATCCCGAAGCCTACCCGGTGGTGGAGCGAATCGTCGCGCACACCGGCCTGCCGGCGCGCGAGATCATCGGCAAGAGCGCGGCACTGCGCACGCTGAAGCCCGCGGACTTCGCCGATTCGCAGTTCGGCGAGCCGACGGTGCAGGACATCCTCAAGGAGCTGGAGAAGCCGGGCCGCGACCCGCGGCCGGAGTTCCGCACCGCCGCCTTCAAGGACGGCGTGCAGGCGCTGACGGACCTGCAGCCGGGGATGCTGCTCGAGGGCGTCGTGACCAACGTCGCGAACTTCGGCGCATTCGTGGACATCGGCGTCCACCAGGACGGGCTGGTGCACGTGTCGCAGCTGGCCGACCGCTTCGTCAAGGATCCGCGCGAGGTGGTGAAGGCCGGCCAGATCGTGAAGGTGAAGGTGGTGGAGGTGGACCTCAAGCGCCGCCGCGTCGCCTTGACGATGAAGCTGCAGGAGCCGATTGTGGCAGGGGCGCGCGAGGGGCAGCCCTCGCCGCAGGGACCGCGTCCCGCGCCAGGGCCGCGGCCGGCATCGAGTCAATCCCGCGGTGATCGTGCCATGCCGCTGCGTCCGCAGGCGCCGGCGACGTCGATGGCCGCTGCCTTCAGCAAGCTGAAAAGCTAGCGCGTGTCGCCAGCAGGCAGTCCGGCCGGCTCGAATCGATAGCCGACGCCGAACACCGTGACGATGAAGCGCGGGTTGTGCGGATCGGGCTCGAGCTTCTGCCGCAGCCAGCTGACGTGCACATCCACGGTCCGCGTCTCGGGCGTGGTCTGATAACCCCAGACCGCGTCGAGCAACTGGTTGCGCGTGAAGAGCACACCGGGGTGCCGCACCAGAAAGGCGAAGAGCTTCAACTCCTGCGCCGAAAGGCGAATGGGTTCGCCGCCTCGCAGCACGACGCCGCTGACCGGACGGAACACGACGTCGCCGAACGCGTACTCGGCCGGTTCGTGACGGCCGGCGCGGCCGCGCCGCAGCAGCGCCTCGATGCGGGCCAGCAGCTCGGTCCGCTCGAAGGGCTTGGTCATGTAGTCGTCGGCGCCGCTCTTCAGTCCGGCGACCTTGTCGGACGTGGCGTCGCGCGCGGTGAGCATCAACACCGCGGTCTCCACTCCCTCGCTGCGCAGCTCGCGGCAGATCACGAGGCCGTCCTTCAACGGCAGGTTGAGGTCGAGGATGATCATGTCGTATTCGCCGGTGCGGGCCATCGACGCCCCGGCACGGCCGTCGGACGCCGTTTCCACCGCATAGCCTTCGGCGCGAAGCCGATCCGACAGCATCTTGCGCAGGCCAGGCTCGTCGTCCACCAGCAGGATGCGGGCGGCCTCGTGCGGCCGCGGACGTGCCGGTGGTCATGCCGCCGAGTCTCCGCGCGCGGCGGTCCCCGATCCGGGGCGGCCCAGCGCCGGCAGCTGCAATGTGAAGCGCGTCCCGTGAGGTTGCACCCGAGAGGCGCGCACCTGGCCGCCATGCGCGCGCACCACGTGATACACCACGCTCAGGCCGATGCCGCTGCCCTCGACCTGTCCGTCCGTCGCCAGCCGGCCGCGGAAGAATGAATCGAAGATCGACGGCAGTTCGTCGTCGGGGATGCCCGGCCCTTCGTCCTCCACCTCGATCACCACTTGCGCGCCGTCGGCGCGCAGCGCGCGAGCCGCGACACGGATCGGGCTGCCCTGACCGTGGCGGATGGCGTTGACGATCAGGTTCTTCAGCGCCACGCGCAGCGCCTCGCGGTCGCCGAGGAGCCGGGGGAGACTCGCGTCCACACGCTGTTCGATCTGCAGCGTCGGGTCGCTCGTCACCATCAGGCTGTCGGACACGGCTTGCGAGAGCACCTCAGGAACGTCAACCGGCGCCATTTTGAGTGTCGCATCGGGACGGATCTGCAGCCGGCAGCACAGCAGGATGTCGGCAATCGTCTTGTTCAGCCGATGCCCCTCCTGCTGGATGATGCGGCCGTACTGGCGCGTCTCCACGGTGCTGGCGACGAGGTCGTCGGCGAGGTTCTCGCCGGCGCAGGTGATGGTGGCGAGCGGCGTCCGCAGTTCATGCGACATCCGCGCCACGAGTTCCAGCTGTTCGCGCGCGCCTCGCTGCGCACGCTGCGCCGTGGCCACCAGCAGCCCGACACTGAGGGCGAGCAGCGTGAGCACACCGGCACCGACGCCGAGATTGCGCAGCCGTGCCGCGCCGACCGCCGCTTCGAGCGCGCCCTCGCGACCCTTGATGAAGAATCGCCAGCGGTGGGCGGCGGCGTCGGGCATCAGGCCGCGCGCCATTGCAGGGGTCAAATCGCGCGCATGCACCGCGAAGAGCGGCGCCATGGTGACCCAGGACTCGAAGTCACCCACCGACATGCCCGGTCGTGATTCGTAGACCACACGGGTCGGATCCTCGTCCCGCGTGATGAGCACGTCGTAGTCGAGCGGGATGCCGCCTTCCATGCACCCCGCCAGCAGCGCGGGCAGCACGTCCCGCAGCAGGCGATCGAGATCGAGCACCACCAGCACCCAGCGATTCGGCGGCGCGTCCGCGGGACGCACCACCATCGCGCCCACTTCATCGATCAGCGTGCGCTGCAAGGTGCGCGCGTCGAGCCAGGCCGGCGCAACGGCCGGTCGCATCCCGGCGCGGGAGGAGGGATCGGATTCCGACACAGCCAGCGTGCCATCGGGGCGGCGCTCGACCAGTAAGACCTGGCGAGCAAGGTCCCCGTGCCGCACGCCTCCCGGCAGGGCTGGCAGGGGCGCGTGCTCTTCGGCGCCTCCGTCCAGGGCCCAACGGTCGTTGAACTCGGTGTAGATGCCGGCGAGCATCGCGTCGAACTGCGTCGAGAACTGCTGAGCTGACGCGGACATGTTGCTGCGCGCCCGCAATTGCTCGAGCTGGGTCAGCTCACCCGTCCAGCGGTACTGGAGCACGGCCAGGGCCGGCAAAAGCAGGCCAATGGCCGCAATCAGGATCACCATCCCGTTCCGGCTGAGCCAGGCCCCTATCGCGCGCATCGGGCCGATCCTAGCAAGCCGGCTCGGCGCTGAGCTGGTTCCCGCTGTCTTTTTACGACCTCTTAACGACCTCTTATCGGGGTCTTGAAGCGTGGCACCCGCGGGGTTGCTACCGTGCATATCTAAACCATATGCCTTTCATGCCGTTTGTGCGCCGATTCGCCGTGGTGCTGATGGGCACCGCCTGCGGCGCGTGGGCCAGCGCCCAACCCGCAGCCGAACCGCCGGTCTTCACGGCCGAACAGGCGAGCGCCGGCAAGACGGCATTCCAGGCCCACTGCGCCACTTGCCACGCCGGTGACCTCGGCGGCAAAGACGATGCGCCGGCTCTGAAAGGCGATGCGTTCCTGGCGACCTGGCAGGCGAAGCCGGTGAAAGAACTGTTCGACTTCGTCCGCACGACGATGCCGCCGGAAGGCGGTTCCATTTCCGCGGACGACTATCTGGCAATCGTGGCCTACGCGCTGCAGGAGAACGGCGCCACCGCCGGCCCGCAGCCGTTGACCGCAACGACGTCGACGCTGATCAGCGCGGTGCTGTCGCGTCCCAAACCCCAATTCGCGCGTAACTAGAGACCGGAGACCCGAAGAGTGCTGACCAGAAGAAACTTCATCGAACGCGCGGCCCTGGCCGGTGGCGCGTCGCTCGCCTACGAGACCATGACGGGCCTCGGCCTGCTGGCCGCGCCCGCGACGCAGGGTCCCAGCTTCGATCTGCAGGGCAACGGCGCCGGCATCAAGGTGATCATCCTCGGCGCAGGGATTGCCGGGATGACCACGGCGTACGAGCTCGGCAAGCTGGGTTACAACTGCCAGATCCTCGAGGCGCGCGAGCGGCCGGGCGGCCGCGCCCACACCATCCGCCGCGGGACGGTGAGCGAGGAAGATGGTCCGACGCAGACCTGCGCGTTCGACGAAGGCCAGTACTTCAACTGCGGCGCGATGCGCATCGCGTATCACCACAGCACCACGCTGGCCTACTGCCGCGAGCTGCAGGTGCCGGTGGAGACCTTCTCGCTGGTGTCCGAAGCGGCCTACCTCTATCAGGCGAAGGCCACGGCCCTGAAGGACCGACGCCTGCGGTTCCGCGAAGTCCACACGGACATGGACGGCTACGTCTCGGAGCTGCTGAGCAAGGCCGTCTCGAATCACGCGCTGGACGAGGCGCTGACCGCGGAGGATCGCGAGCGGCTGCTCGAGTATCTGCGCAGCAAGGGAGCGCTCGACGCCTCGGGCCGCTATGCGGGTGGTCCGCTGCGTGGCGCCGACTCGCCGGCCGCCGCGGACGGCCCCCAACGTTACACGCCGTTCAAGCTCGACGAGCTGCTGGGATCCCGTACCGGCTACTACCTCGATCTCGGTTTCCAGTATCAGCAGTCGATGCTGCAGGTGGTGGGCGGCACGGATCGCCTGCCGCGCGCGCTGGCCGCGCGGCTCGTGAAGAAGATCGTCTACAAGGCGGCGGTCACCTCGATTCGCCAGCGCGAGAACGGCGTCACCGTCGTCTATCGCGACGGCAAGGGTGGCTCGCAGGAAGTGCAGGCGGACTACTGCGTGGCCGCGTTGCCGCTGCCGCTCCTCGCCCAGATCGACACCGATTTCCCGTCTGACTTCAAGGACACCATCGCGAAGGTGCCGTACGCGGCCGCCGGCAAGATGGGGATGCAGTTCAAGCGCCGCTTCTGGGAAGAGGACGATCAGATCTTCGGCGGGGCGTCGAAGACCGACATGGAGATCGGCCAGATCGTCTATCCGTCAGCCGGTTATCTCGGACAGAAGGGCGTGCTGGTGGGCTACTACCTGCAGGGGCAGGCGGGGCGGCCAATCGGCGACAAGACGCCGGCCGAGCGCCTGGCGATGGCGATGGAGCAGGGCGGCCGGATCCATCCGCAGTATCCGAAAGAATTCGAGAACGCGTTCTCGGTCGCGTGGCACCGCGTGACCTGGAACAAGGGATCGTGGTCCAACCTGAACCCAGCCGGCCGCAAGGCGCTGTCGGAGCCGCAGGGCCGGGTCTACCTGGCGGGT
Source organism: uncultured Acidobacteriota bacterium (assembly GCA_963723005.1). Lineage (GTDB taxonomy): Bacteria > Acidobacteriota > Vicinamibacteria > Vicinamibacterales > UBA2999 > VFZN01. The sequence continues at coordinate 154,289 of CAVRPA010000007.1, forward strand.
GACCACCTGAATCTGAACGCCTGGATGCAGGGGGCGTTCGAGTCTGCACGGCATACTGCCACTGCCGTGCACACCCGGGCCGCGGCGGAGCGCGCCACGGCCAGGGTCTGACGACGTCGTGCTGGTTGCGCCTCTCCGGCGCGGCGTCGTCAGGATCGTTTCTGGGTCTGGCAGGGGTGCCAGACCCTACACGTTGAACTTGAACAGCAGCACGTCGCCGTCCTTGACGACGTATTCCTTGCCTTCCATGCGGTAGAGACCCTTCTCGCGCGCCGCGGCGACCGAGCCGCAGGCGACGAGATCGTCGTAGGCCACGGTCTCGGCCTTGATGAACCCGCGCTCGAAGTCCGAGTGGATGACGCCCGCCGCCTTGGGCGCCGTGTCGCCCTTGTGGATGGTCCAGGCGCGCACTTCCTTCTCGCCCGCCGTGAAGTAGGTCTGCAGGCCCAGCAGGTGATACGTCGCGCGGATCAGCGAGCCGACGCCGCTCTCGTCGACGCCCAGTTCCTTCAGGAACGAATCGGCCTCTTCCGGCGCCAGGTCGATCAACTCGCTCTCGATCTGCGCGCTGATCACCACCGCCTCGCACGACAGGTGCGTCTTCACGTAGTCGCGGACCTTGATGACGTAGGGGTTCGCATCCGCGCTCGCGAGGTCGGTGTCCTTCACGTTGCACGCGAAGATCGTCGGCTTGTCGCTCAGCAGGAAGAACTGCCGGGCGATGACCTGCTCCTCCGGTGCCAGCGGCACGGTGAGCGCGGGGCGGCCGGCCTCGAGCGCCTCGTTCAGCTTGGCGAGCACGGCTTCCTCGGCGATGGCGTCCTTGTCGCCGCGCTTGGCTTCCTTGCTCACGCGCTCGCGCTTCTTGGTCACCGTCTCGAGGTCCGCCAGCATCAGCTCGGTGTTGATGACCTCGATGTCGCGAACCGGGTCCACCGTCCCCGACACGTGGTGCACGTCTTCGTCCTCGAAGCACCGCACCACCTGCACGACGGCGTCCACTTCGCGGATGTGCGTGAGGAACTTGTTCCCCAGCCCCTCGCCCTGGCTCGCGCCCTTCACCAGCCCGGCGATGTCCACGAACTCGATCGCCGCGGGGATGACGACCCCGGTCTTGGCAATCTTCTGCAGCACGCCCAGCCGCGCGTCGGGCACCGTGACGATGCCGATGTTGGGATCGATGGTGCAGAAGGGATAGTTGGCCGCCTCGGCCTTGCGGGTCCGGGTGACGGCGTTGAAGAGGGTGGACTTGCCGACGTTGGGCAGTCCGACGATTCCAGCTCGTAGCATCAGCTCTACAGAATATCCGGGATCGGGTCCGGTGTCCGGCTGTCCGGTAGCCGGAAGCAGAAGGTAGAAGGCACAAGGCAAAAGGCAAAAGGCAAAGGCGACGGAAACGGGTGCGCGCGTAGGCTGGCCCTCTCTGCCGTCTGCCGTCTGCCGTCTGCCGTCTGCCGTCTGCGGTTCCGTCTTTTGCCTTTCTCCTTCTGCCTTTTGCCTTGCGGTTACAATCTCCCCGTGCCGCTTCCTCCCTTGTCCTGCACCGTCCGTGGTTGCGGCCTTCCGCTCGAACGTCGCGAGCGGACCTGGCTCTGTCCCCGCGGTCACAGCTTCGACATCGCGCGCTCCGGCTATGTGAACCTGCTGCAGCCACAGGACCGCAAGTCGCCCGAGGCCGGTGACTCCCGCGAGGCCGTCGAGGCCCGGGCCTTGCTGCTGGCAGCGGGCATCGGCCGCGGCGTCATCGACACGGTGGCGCACGCGCTGAACGCGCTCGACCTGGCGCCGGATTCGGTGGTGGTGGACGTCGGCGCGGGGACGGGCGACGCTCTGGGAGTGGCCGCGGCGCGGTGGCCGCTCACCTACGCGGGCATCGATCTCTCCACGGCGGCCGCCGAGCACGCCGCGCGGCGCTTTCCGTCGGTCACGTGGGTCGTAGCCAATGCGGATCGCGGGTTGCCGCTCACGGACGGCAGCGTTGACGTGGTGCTGTCGCTGCACGCCCGCAGGCTCCCGGCCGAATGCGCGAGAGTGCTGAAGCCGGGCGGCGCGCTGATCGTCGCCGTGCCGGCGCCCGACGACCTCATCGAACTGCGCGCGCTGATTCAGGGTGAAGGCGTGGAACGGGAGCGCACCGACGCGCTCGTGTCCGAACACGCGCCGTGGCTCGCGCTCCAGGAGCGCGCAACGACCCGCGAACGGCGCACGCTGGGGCGCGAGCACCTGCTGGCGCTGCTGCGATCGACCTATCGCGGCGCGCGAGTCAGCGCCGCGGCGCGGCTCGAGGCGCTCGAACAGCTCGAGGTGACGCTGGCGTCGGACGTGTGCCTGTTTGGGAGGGGGAAGGGTTGAGACCTGGGTCTTGGGGCTTGGGGCTTGGGCGCGGGTCTTCGGGGTTCGGGTCCAGGGCTTCAGGACTCAGGACTCAGGACTCAGCGGATCCAGGACTCAGGTCTCAAGACTCAAGACTCAAGACTCAAGACTCAAGACTCACGACCCAAGCCTCGAGCCCTCAAGCCCCAAGCCCCAAGTCGCCCCGGGCCGCCACCAAGTGGCAGCGGCCCGGAACCAACTAGAACGTGAGCCGGAAGCCGATGCGCGCGGTGCGCGGCGCCAGCACCGAGGTCGGCCGGTTGAACGCCGAGCCGGTGGTGACGGTCCGGGTTTCCACGGCGTTGGTGTTGGTGATGTTGAACAGGTCGAACAGCGCGCGCACGCGCAGGCTGCCGACGAGGGTGAACGCGCGGTCGGCGCGGATGTCGAGCACCGTGACGTTGTCCTGCCGGCGCGCGTCACGCGGCTCCGCGGCATAGGATTGGGTGGTGCTGGCGTAGATCGCGCCGGCCGCGGTCGCGGCCGCGGAGCCCACCGAGATGGTCCGTGCGAAGTTCACGCCCGCCTGGTGGCGCAGCAGCGGCGAGATGCGGATGCCGAAGGGAGCTTCGTAGGTGCCCGACACCTTGACGTCCCAGCGGGTGGTCGGTTCGTCGAACTGCCCGTTCGGATCGTTCGGATAGTTGCCGGGGAAGTCGTTCAGCCAGGTGTAGCTGCCGCCGACCTGCGCCGACCAGCGGTTGCCCTGGCGCTTGGCCATCGAGGCTTCCACCGTCTTGTAGCGGGAGAATCGCGGCGTGTTCTGCTCGACGTTCAGGATCGGGAAGTTGGCCGCCTGCGACGCCGGCACGCCGAGCAGCGTGAGCGTGCGATCGTCGGCCGTGCCGGTGACGCCATCCGGGCCCACATCGACGAACGGGAACGGCACGGTGTAGGCCTCGATCGGGCGGCCGGGATTGTAGAGCGAGATCAGGTCGTCCTCGGTCTTGTAGACGAAGCCGACGCGAGTGCCGATGGAGGTGCCGATCTGGCGCTCCAGGTACACCGAGGCGTCGTGCGAGTACGGCTGCGCGATGTTCGGATCGATCGTCACCGTGCCGGCGAGCGTGGTGTTGGTCGGGGCGCCGACCTCTTCGCCGGCCTGGTACTGGCGGTCGCCGTTGATGTCGTTCCAGTTGTAGGTGACGCTCTTGTTGTTCTGGTTCGGGTTCGCGTCGGCGCTGACCGTCGGCCCCGGGTTGTGCCAGAACAGCCCGTAGCTGGCCTTCACCACCGTCTTGCCGTCGCCGGCCAGATCGTAGGTGACGCCGGCGCGCGGGCCGAACGAGTTCCAGGTGAAGAAGTCCTGCGCCGGGAACGTCTGCGCCGGGACGCTGACGGGACCGATGCTGTAGGCAATCTGTTCGTTCTGCGGCATCCAGCCCTTGTAGCGATCCCACCGTGCGCCGAGCGTCAGCGTCAGGCGGCCGAGCGCCCACGTGTCGTTCAGGAAGATGTCCTGCTGATCCAGCTTGTTCACCACCAGCAGGTCGCCATCGTCGCTGGCACTGCGGCCGCTGACCGAGAGCGCCGTCGGGATGCCGAACACCACCTGGCTCGAACGGCCGTTGGCGTAGATGTGCTCGATGTTGCCGCCGACGTTCTGCTGGCGCCCGCTCCACTGCGACTCGAAGTAGAGCTCGCCGCCCAGCTTGAGGGTGTGCGAGCCGTGCTTGGTGTCGATGAAGTAGGTGGCGGCGCCGGTCGTCTGCTTGCGGTCGCGGTCGGTCTGGCTCTGGGCGTGCGCGCCGGTCAGGCGCAGCGTGCCGCTGTCGCGCCAGAAGTACTGCTCGTCGCTGTTGACGCGGCGGGGATCGTAGTAGCCGAAGTCACCGAAGCGCGCCTCGACGTAGAGGTTGTTGCCGAGCGTGCCGTTCCACTCGCCCTTGTAGACCCAGCTCGGTGATTCCTGGCGGACGGTCTGGCCTTCGTTGTCATAGAAGTAGGTGCCGAGCGGCAGGCGGTTCGGCTGCGTCTTCATGTTCCACTGGTAGTAGCCGATCACCTTGTGGTTCTGGTTCACCTGGTAGGTCACCTTCGCCGAGGGGTTGGTGTTCCAGGTGTCGAAGGTCTTGTCGAAGTTGAACTGGGTGTTCTCGACCGCGTTGAACTGCTTGCGCCACGAGAAGTGGAACCAGGCCTTGTCCCGCTTGATCGGACCGCCCAGGTTCATGTTCATGTCGTAGTAGCGGTCAACCTCGTTGCTGCCCTCGCGGACGCCGGCGGCGATCTGCTCTTCGTCGAGGTTCGACGCCTGCATCGCGTTGTTGTAGAAGTCCTGGTAGAACTCGCCCGAGAAGCGGTTGCCGCCCGACTTGCCGAGGAACTGCGACTGCACGCCTGGCGTGGCCGCCTCCGCGCCCTGACCGGCCACGCCGAGGAACACTTCCTCGAACGAGCCGTAGTCGAAATAGAAGCCGGCGCCGCCGGTACCCTCGGTGGTGTTGATGCCTTCGACCGAGACGCGGACCTGGCCGGAGAGGCCGTAGGCGCGGTAGCCGGTCTGGGTGCCGGCGCGGTTGCCGCCCACGTCAACGTTGTTCATGACCACGCCCGGCGTGGCGGCGAGCAGCGCCCACATGTCACGCCCGTTGGGAATGTTGTTGAGCTGTTCGATCTTGAAGTTCTGCTGCACGCTCGTCGCCGACGTGTCGATCACGGGCGAGGCGCCGGTGACGGTGACGGTCTCCTGCAGCGTGGCCACGGCGAGCTGCGCGTTGACCGTGGCGTTGAAGCCCAGCGCGATCTGGATGCCCTCACGCTTGAACGTGTTGAAGCCGGCCAGCTCGAACGTCACGGTATAGGCGCCCGGCGGCACTGCCGGGAAACGGTAGGTGCCGTTCTCGCCCGTTACCTGGGTCTGCGCGCCGATCATCGACGGGCTGGTCGCCGTCACGGTGACGCCTGGCAACACGAGGTCGCCGGCGTCGGTCACTCTTCCCTGAATCGTCCCGGTGGTGCTGGCGCCGCCGCCCTGTGCCGCCGCCAGGCCAGGCAGCAGCATTGCCACTGCCAGAGGCAGCAGGCCCCTCAAAAACGTACGCATCATGAATTAGTCCCTTCCTCACACACAAAGCATCCGCCGCATCGGAAAATCGTGGTCTGCGGAACAACCAAGAATATCACCTCGGATGAGCCATGCGCACAGCTGACGCGAGAGCATGCAGTAATTCGATGGCAACAGCGGCCCTTCCCGCGGCGTTCAGGTGACCGCCATCATCGGTGTAGGCGGCGCGCAGGCTCTCGCCGGTCGTGCCCGCCAGCGCGAAGGTTTCGCGCCGGCCGTTGGACCCGGTGGCCTCCGCCGCGGCCAGATCGAACAATGGCTGCCCGGCGAAACGCGTGCGCAACTGCTGGTTGAAGGCGTAGCGCCTGGCATTCGCGACCTTCGTCTGGTTGGTGCGGCCGAGAAGCTGTCGCGCCCAGACGCCCGGGCCACCCGGTGTCTGGCGGAGCGGGACGGTCACCGGGAGGAACACCGTCTCCGGATGGCTCTGAGCGAGACCATCGAGGCACGATATGTACGTCGTCGCGAGCGCCTCGACGTTCGTTCCTGGATGAATGTCGATGTAACAGAACTTGAACAGCGCGACGTCGACGGGACCGGCGAGCCCCTGGTCGATGATGCGGCGGAAATCGTCGCACTTCGATGAGGGATCTTCGTTGCGTCCGATCTTCGCGTGCACCAGGGCGGCCGGTTGGCGCGGGGCGCTTCGCGTTACCCGCGCCGCGGCGCCGGCCGCGGTGGACGGGATGGCAGACTCGAGGGCTGCCGTGCCGGTGAGCATCTCGATGGTCAATGCGTCCGGCTGATGCACGAGAAGTTCACTCACTCCCTGGAGAATGTTGTCGCCCACGGACTGGTGCCCGAAGAAGATCCGGACGCCCGCCAGCGCGGCAAGGTGGGACTCGACTGATGAAGCCATTGACTTTTACCCCTCACGCGCCAAAGGATCCGACGCGATGACATCCATGAATCGACGCGAAGCCCTCAAGCAGGCAGGCGCGGTGGCCGCCGCCGCGGTGGCGACTCCTGTGGCTCAGGCGTTCGCGACCTCGCCGGCTCCGGCCTCCGCCCAGACGGCCGCGGCTGCACCGGGCAGCACGCTGCGCTTCTTCCCGGGCTTCCAGTCCGCCCGCGTCAAGACCACCGGCGCGGAGATCAACGTGGTCCACGGCGGATCGGGCCCGCCGATCCTGCTGCTGCACGGCGCACCCCAGTCGCACATCTCGTGGCGGCTGGTGGCGCCGGAACTGGCCAAGACAAACACTGTCATTGTCCCCGACCTGCGCGGCTATGGCGACAGCAGCAAGCCGCCCGACGGCGAGAGCCACGTCAACTACTCCAAGCGCGCGATGGCGCTGGATCAGGTCGAAGTGATGAAGCACTTCGGCTTCGACAAGTTCCCGGTCGTCGGCCACGACCGCGGCGGCCGCGTTGGTCACCGGCTGGCGCTCGACCACGCCGACAAGGTCACCCGGCTGGCGGTGCTGGACATCGTCCCGACCTACTACCTCTACACGCACGTCACCGAAGGCTTCATCCAGGCCTACTTCCACTGGTTCAACAACGTGCGCGCCGCTCCCGCGCCGGAAGAGCAGTTGAAGGCGCAGTACGAAGCGCAACGGGCGCGGGCCACCACCGACGTGCAGATCGAATACCTGCGGGTCAACAGCGACCCCGCCAACATCCATGGGATGTGCGAGGACTATCGCGCCTCGGCCTCCATCGACCTCAAGCACGACGAGGCGGACCTGGCGAAGAAGATCGCCTGTCCGCTCCTCACGCTGTGGGGACTCAAGGGGCCGATGGGCCGCCTCTACGACGTGATGGCGATCTGGAAAGAGCGCGGGACGACGGTCACCGGCAAGGGGCTGGCTGCGGGCCACAACCTGCAGGAAGAGGCCCCGGCCGACGTGCTCGCCGAGCTGCGCGCGTTCCTGTAAGAAGGAGAGGGCTGTGATGCATCCGCTTCGCCGGTCGTCGATTCTGGGTCTCGTCTGTGCATTGGTGACGGTGGGGCTGGCCGCCGACGCCGCCTGGACGTGGAGCGGCGCCTTCGGCGACAAGGCGGTGGAGCTGCTGATCATCGGCGACGCGCAAATCCACACGCGCCGCGCCGATCCCGGCACCGCGTTCCAGCGGATGCGCGACACGCTGGCGAAAGCCGACCTCGTCTACGCCAACCTCGAAGGCCTGCTGGTGACGTCGGTGGGCACCAAGATCGACATTCCCGACAAGCCGGAGTGGACGCATCCCGGCCCCGCCGGCGCGAAGGCGCTGAAGCAGTCGAACATCACGGTGGTGGGCGTCGCCAACAACGTCGCCTCCGGCCGCGCCAACATCCTGAAGAGCGTCGCCGTGCTCGACGCCAACGGCATCGTCCACGTGGGTGCCGGCCGCAACCTCGACGAAGCGCACAAGCCGGCGATTGTCGAACGCAAGGGCGTGAAGATCGGCTTTCTGCAGTACACCGGCCGCTGGTATCGCGACGCGGATTCGCTGGCCACCGCGACCGAGCCGGGCGTGGCCAAGGTGGCGTCGTTCGACGGGCTCACCATCGATCCCGCGGACCTCGAGCGCGTGCGCGCCGACATCCGCGCGCTTCGCCCGCTGGTGGACATCGTGGTGGTGTCGCATCACAACCGCGACGGATCGACGCCGGTCCAGTTCGGCGGCAAGCCCGGCACCTCGGCCGGCAAGGACCGCACGAAGACCGAGGAGTACCAGAAGCAGTTCGCGCACGTGGCGCTCGACACCGGCGCCGACCTGGTCTTCGGCCACGGCACGCACACGTTGCAGGGCGTGGAGATCTACAACGGCAAGCCGATTCTCTACGCCATCGGCCACTCGAACTTCGATCAGCCCGGCTACGAGAAGTCCACGGACGGCCTGGTGGTGCGCACGGTGATCCAGAACAAGCGCATCGCCCGCGTGTCGTTCGTGCCGGTGACGCGCGACGCGAACAACGACGTCTACCTGCTCGATCCGTCAACCGGCGAGGGCGCGGCCCTGGTGAAGGCGGTGACGGACCGCTCGACGGCGCCGCCGGCGATGAAGATCGACGGCAGGGAAGTGGTGTTGTTCGAAGGGCGGCCGGTGGGGTCGAGTCAGAGGTAAGGCAGAAGGCAGAAGGCAGAAGGCAGAAGGCAAAAGGCAGAAGGCAAAAGGCAAAACACACTCTCGGAGGCGCGACGGGCAGCAGGGCGCGGAAACGGCGTGCGCGCCGATGGTCGCGGTATCGCAGCGACTGCGATGGCCGAACGTCAAGCAGCCGCAGAATGCCGAGATCTCAGGCGTGCGGTGACGGCATTCGTTCTGCTCAACAGCAGCGCATGCCAAAGCCCTTCGATATCAGAGAGCGAGCCTTTCTTTTCGCGTGCGAGATTCTGTCCGCATTCCCTCCCACCAGACCGCTGGACCCGCCTTCCTGGCGTGTCTGGTGCCAGCTCATCGCCTCCGGCACCTCCGTCGGCGCGCACCTCGAAGAGGCTGATGCGGCGTCGAGCCGTGCGCACTTCGTCGCACTCAATCGCGGCGCCCTGAGGGAACTCCGCGAAGCCCGTTACTGGCTGCGGCTGGTGTCGGTCGCAAAGCTTCGAGGCCACGAGCGCACCGCACCGCTGGAAAGGAGGCCGGCGAACTCGTCGCCATCATGGTGGCGATCATCAAGCGCGCCTCGGCCGGGAAGAAGCCCTGAGCTTTTTGCCTTTAGCCTTCTGCCTTTTGCCTTTCCCTTGCCTTGTCTAAGCCGGGTCCTGTCCAACCCCCGCGTAGTACGCCGCCACGGCCTCGGCCGCGCCCGCACGGGTGTAGACGTCCGGCTTCCGCGATCGCACCACCTCAGCAATGACGGCCGCCACCTCCGACACTTCCTGCCCGTTCTGGAAGGCGCGCGAATCCGGTCCGCCGTGCACGGCGTTCTTCCCGAACTCCGTCCAGACGATGCCCGGTGAGACGAGGGAGAGCTGGATGCCGGGGTGGGTGGCCTGCACCTCGTCGCGCATCATGGCGGTGAGCGCGTTCACGAAGAACTTCGCGCCGGTATAGGCGGATCGCGCCGGCGCCAGCGGCAGCCGCGCCAGCATCGACGACACGTTGATGATGTGCCCGTCGCCCCGCGCCTTGAAGTGCGGCAGCACTTCCTGCATCCCGTAGAGCACGGACTTCACGTTGACGCGCATCATGTCGTCCACGTCCTCGTCCGTCAGCTCCGATGGCAGCCGGGTGATGCCGCGGCCGGCGTTGTTGATCCACACATCGATGCGCCCGGCGCGCGCGATGGCGTCGGCCACCACCTGCCGCACCGCGTCGCGCACGGTCACGTCCGCCACGACCACGTGCGCGTTGCTGCCGCAGCGCGCCGCGACGTCGGCGAGTGCCTCGGCGCGCCGCGCCACCAGCACCACCGTCGCGCCCTCCGCCGCCAGTTTCTCCGCCGCCGCCGCGCCGATGCCGCTGCTGGCCCCGGTCACCACAATCACGCGATCTCGCATGCGGCAGTGTAGCCTCCGGCGGTCTGCAGAGGCTGGCATCGTGGTTGCAGTCCAACGGAGACATCGCGCCTGCTGATCGCGTCGTGGTTAGGAATCACGCGGTCTTCGGCCGAAGTCGAACGAGGAACAGGGGCGATTTGGTGTCACGGATTGACAGGGAACCGACACGTTGTGTCAGTCCCTTCGTCGTGAAGCTCGATGGACTGGAGGATCGGCACATGAAGGCCGCAACGAAACTGCTGATGCGCCGCGCCGCGCGCGCCCGCGAAATCGAAGTCCTGCGCAGTCTCCGCTCGCGCGAGACGGTGACCGACGACCCGTATCTGCGCCAGCAGCTGCCGCTGTCCCTCGCGCCCTACCGGCTGCAAGCCGCCGACCGCTGGTGGCGCGAAACGGGCTCACCGGCAAACGACCAGACGCGCAAGCGCCACGCTTGAGCTGGTTCCAGGCTTTAGCCTTTAGGCTCTAGTCGTCAGGCTCTCGGCTTTCAGGCCCGGCGCTGGACTTCACCTCCAGCGCCACAGCCCGAACCCCAGAGCCTGGGCTCGAAACTAGAACCCCAAACGCCAGAACCCTAGAACCTCGGAACCTCGGAACCCCAGAACCCTAGAACCTGAGAACCTCGGAACCCCGGAACCCTGGAACCCTAGAACCTGAGAACCCCGACCCGAACCTGAGAACCTGGAACCCCAGAACCCCGCCTCCCGCTCCCGTCTCCCGAGCCTAGAGCCTAGAGCCTGAAGCCCAGAGCCTGAGCCGGTCGGCCCGAATCCCTGTATCCTCTCCCGAGGCACGTCCGCCCGGTCAGTGCCCCGTCTATTGCGGAAGCAGAGGAGCAGTCCATGTCCCTGATGCGTCGCTCGCTTGGCGTGGTCACGAGCCTTGCGCTCGTTCTCACGCTGTCGTCGTCATCCTCGTCGCAGGAGTTCGGTTCCATCACGTTCCCGACCTCGGGAGCCGCAGGGGCGCAGGACGCGTTCCTGACCGGCGTGAAGGCGCTGCACAACTTCCAGTTCGACGAAGCCGCGGTCGCGTTCCAGGCGGCGCGCAAGGCCGATCCGACCTTTGCGATGGCCTACTGGGGCGAGGCGATGAGCCACAACCATCCGCTGTGGGCGCAGCAGGACCTCGAGAAGGCCAAGGCAGTGCTCGACCTGCTCGATCCCACGCCGGCCGGCCGGCTGGCCAAGGCGAAGCTGCCCAAGGAAAAAGCGTTCATGGAGGCGCAGCAGACGCTGTACTTCTCGCCGGGCGACAAGCTGGCCCGCGACAACGCCTACTCGCAGGCGATGGCCCGCATGTTCGGCCAGTGGCCCGATGACAACGAGGTCGCGACGTTCTACGCGCTGTCGCTGCTCGGCACGGTGCGGCCTGGTGACACCGGCTTCCGCCGTCAGGCGCTGGCCGCCTCGATCGCCGAGTCCATCTACGCGAAGAACCCGAAGCATCCCGGCGCCGCGCACTTCATCATCCACGCCTTCGACGACCCGGATCACGCGCCGCTCGGCCTGAGTGCCGCGCGCGCCTACGCCAAGATCGCGCCGTCGGCCGCGCACGCGCTGCACATGCCGTCGCACATTTTCGTGCAGCTCGGCATGTGGCAGGACGCCGTCGATTCGAACATCGCGGCCTACAAGGCGGCCGTGGATCTCAACAGCCGCATGAAGCTCGCCGAGGGGCGTGAGGACTTCCACACGCTGTCGTGGCTGGCCTACGCCAACACGATGATTGGCAAGCTGGACGAGGCGAAGAAGAACATCGAGCAGGCGAAGGCGGCTGCGGATCGCAATCCGACCAACGCCGGAATTCGCGACGGCTATCTCGGCATGCGCGCGCGCTTCATCTCGGACACCGGCCAGTGGGAGAAGCTCTCGCTCGCGATGGCCGGCCCCGCCGTCGGCGATCACGCCAACATGCCCGGGATGCCCGGCATGGGCGGCGGCAGCGGCTCGGCCACCTGGACCTACATCGTCGGCGTCAGCGCCGCGAAGATGGGCGACATCGCGACGGCCGAGGCCGCGGAGACGGCGCTGAAGGAACTCACCGCGAAGGCGCAGGGCGGGCCGACGTCCTACGCGGCGAAGCCGCACCTGATTCGCGAAAAGGAGCTGGGCGCGATCGTCCGCTGGGCCAAGGGTCAGAAGGACGAGGCCCTGGCCTTTGCCAAGGAGGCCGCCGACGCCGAGAAGGCCATGGCGGCGCCGTCCGGACCGCCCGAGCCGATCAAGCCGGCCTTCGAGCTGTACGGCGAGATGCTGATGGACGCCGGAAAGGCCAAGGAGGCGGCGCAGGCCTTCGAACAGTCGCTGCTGCGCACGCCGAAGCGCACGCCGTCGGTGAAGGGCCTGGAGAAGGCCACGGCCGCCGCCGCTACCGAGACGTCGAGGGCGCGATGAAGGCGACCCGTATCGCACCCGTCGCGGCCGCTCTGACACTGCTGGTGCCCGGCCTGGCACTGGCGCAGGCGCCGAAGCCGGCGACCTACATCACCGACGAGCAGGTAAAGGCCGTCAACGCCGGTCCGGGCGTTGATCGTCAGCTGGTGAGCGTCGACATCGGCAAGTTGAACCTCGCGGTGGGCATCATCCATCGCGGCTCCTCGAATGCACCGGCCGCTGCCGCTCCGGCGGCTCCTCGCGCGGCCGCCGCACCGGCGGCGGCGTGCGGCGAAGCCAGTACCGCGGCTGCGGCGCCGGGTACGGCCAGCGGCATCCTCCACGATCACCAGACCGAGACCTACATCATCGTCTCGGGCACCGGCACGCTGGTCACCGGCGGCCACATCGTCAACGGGCGGAAGTCGGCACCCGACAGCGCGGTGACGCAGGTGCTGAATGGGCCGTCGTGCAGCGGCCGCATCGAAGGCGCGGACGTGGTGAAGAAGGTGGTGAAGACCGGCGACATCATCATCATCCCGGCGGGCACGCCCCACGGCTGGGGCGACATCCCGGACCACGTGGACTACCTGAGTGTCCGGCCCGATCCGGATCGCGTGCTCAAGGCGGGATACGTCAACCCCGCCCTCAAGAAGTAGAACGCTGGCGCGGCGCATCGCGGATGTGCCGCGCTACGGCGCACAGGCGCGGAGCCGGGGTCCACCGCTCCCGCGCGCGCCGGCAGCGCACCGTCGGGAGCCTGCGGTCATCACCACGGCCAAACGAGAGTAGCCATCAGCCACCGCGACGTGCTGCGGTGACCGCACCTAGGGCAGCGGCCGCAGCCACTCCTCGATCACGGCGCTGACGTCCACGCCAGTGGCGTCGCGGATCAAGCGGGGGAGCTCTTCATTCGAGAACGCGCGGTGCTCGCGCGCAGTCCAGCTCACCAGATGCCGCAGCGCGTCGCGCAGGCTCTTCGCGCCCTTCGACTCGGCCTGGATGCGATCGTCGATGGCCGCCGCCATCAGGCCGCCGCGGGAGAACACCAGCCGCCCCGTGCGGAAGTCCTCGGAGTAGCGTGTGGAGGCCACGCGGCTCAGGTCCACGAGCGGCAATCGCTTCAGGAACGCAGGCGCGCTCGCCACGTTCGCGCGGAATCGCCGATCCAGCATGCGCGTCCGGAACGCCGCCGGGTCCGCCGTGCCCGCGGCCACCGCCATGATCGCGGCGTACTGTCCGAACCCTTCGGCGAACCAGATCGAGTCCAGCACCGGCGCCAGTTCCCACTGGAACGGGAAGTAGCCGTGCCCGTAGGCGCGCTTCGGCACCCACGCATGCGCGATGTGGTGCGCGAAGTTGTACAGCACCCGCGCGTCATCGTCCGGGGAAGAAGCGGCGGTGAGGCCGGAGGTATCGGCAAGGTAGAAGGTGCTGGAGCCGAGGTGCTCCATGCTCATGCCGTACTCGTGCCGCGGGGTGAGCGGCTTCAGCAGCTCCTGGTGAATCGTGTAGTGCTTGAACGGCACGCTGCCAAAGTAGTCCGACGTCCGTTGAAAGGCAGTGGTGGCCAGACGGCCCACGCGATCCAGGTCGACGACGCCCTCCGAGTAGGCCGCGAGATACAGCGGCACTGGAGCCTCGGTGAGGCGGCGCACCACCATGCGCGGTCCCATCACGATCTGGCTGTCGGCCAGCGTGTAGTAGTCGGGAGCGCTCGCCTCGCACGGCGACGGCGGTGACCGGCCACGTCGGAGCAAGCGTCGAGAACACCGGCCAGGTCTCCGGCCCGGCGACGCGGAGCGTGGTGGCGAACGACTCCTGGCCGTCCACGAAGGCGAACACCGAGTAGCCGAGCGCGCCCAGGTACCCGTCGCGCACGCGCGACTGGTCCGACGCGGTGGTGATGTCGCGCTCCATCTGGCGCAGGTCCACGGTGTAGCTGATGCGCGCGGTTCCAGTTGGAAGTGCCCAGCGCGGCCCTTCCTCACGCGCGGGCGTCAGTGTCCGGCCGTCGGCAGTAGTGGCGCGGACGTCGTTGACGAAGCTGTCGTAGCGCTGCTCGCCGTATCCCATTGGAATGGCGCGCGGCATGACCAGTGCCCGAGCCTCGGCCAGGGGCGCAGCCAGGCCGATCTCTATCGAGGCCGTCGCGCTCCCGTTGCTGGTGTACTGGAACCGGTAGGCGACGATGGGCCTGGCCTCCTGAGTGCTGCTTCCCACCGCGGCCGCGGCAACGAACAGGGCGATGCACCCGGCGAGGCGTCGTGTCGTCATCGCAGGGAGTGTAGGGTATGCTGGCGTCCCGGCGCCACCGGCGTCACCCCCTCATTCCAGGAGCGGTTCATGGGTCCCCTGCGTCTCCGACGTCTGTTGTGGTTCGGCACCCTGATGGGCGCCGTGGTGATTGCGTTCGCCTGGTCCCTCACCGCGAGCTCCGCGGCATCGGCGCAGGCATCCCAGGCGCACAAGGTGAAGAGCCTCGAGATCCGGATTCTCTCGACCATGCTGGCCGATGAAGGATTCGGCGAGTGGGGCTTTGCCGCGCTGGTCGAGGTGGACGGCCGCCGCATCCTCTTCGACACCGGCGCGAACGAAGACACCGTGCAGCGCAACCTGAAGGTGATGAAGCTCGATCTCTCGAACGTCGAGCACGTCATCCTCAGCCACAATCACGCCGACCACACCACCGGCCTGCTGACGCTGCGCAAGCAGTTCGCGGCGGCGTCGCCGAAGGCGCTGAGCACGGTCTACGCGGGGAACGGCATCTTCTGGCCGCGGGTGTCGGGCAGCGGCCAGGTGGACGATCGCATGGGCCGCATCAAGCGCGACTTCGAGGCCACGGGCGGCACGTTCATCCCGGTCACCAAGCCGACCGAAATCCTGCCGGGCGTGTGGCTCACCGGCCCGGTGCCGCGCGTGCACCCGGAGCGCAACTGGAGCTCGCTCGGCAAGGTGCGCAGCGACGCCGGCGACGTCGAGGACACCGTTCCCGAGGACATGACGCTGGTCTTCCAGACCGAGCAGGGCCTGGTCTACCTGTTCGGCTGCGGTCATGCCGGCGTGATCAACACGCTCGATCTCACCCGCAAGGCCATCGACCCCTCGCCGGTGAAGGCGATCATCGGCGGGCTGCACCTGTTCGCCGCCGACGACAAGGCGCTGGCGTGGACGGCGGCGCAGCTGAAGTCGTTCGGCGTCCAGCAGCTGATGGGGGCGCACTGCACCGGCGTCGAGGCCGTCTACCGCATCCGCGAGCTCGCCGGGCTCACGCGCCAGACCTGCATGGTGGGGGCCGTCGGCGCGTCCTACTCGCTGGCAAACGGCATCAACGCGGTCCGCATCGCGAAGTAGCTGGCGCCACTTCGGCGCCCCAGGAGCAGCGGCCCGTTGAGTCTACCGGCCACGTCTCCGGCGGCGGCGAGAGTGCGTGGCGCCCTCGGACGGCGGGCTTGACGGCGCGTCCACGAGGTCGTTGTCGTCGGCCTCGTCGTCCGCCGCGGCATCGGTGATGGCATCGGGCCGATACTGCACGACGGCTTCCAGGGCGCGCGCCCGCCGCTGATCCAGGTCGACGCGGCCCGACAGCGACTGGACCAGCACCTTCAGGTTCTTCACCTCGATGCTCAGCCTCGTGGTCTCGAGCACGAGGTTGTGCATCACCTCGTACTGAAGGGCGTTCCACTTCCCCATGCGCGTGAGCAGTGTCACGTTCAGGTTCGACTGGGTGTGCAGCACGTGGTTCAGGACGTTGGGGTTGAAGAACAGCTTGAAGATGGGCATCAGGAGCCGCCTGATGAACCGCATCGGGGCCCGGTGAGACCAGAACAGCGTCTGGTCATTGAACGAGCAGGCGGCCTCGAAAGCCGCGCAGTCCTCGTCAATCGACGGCCGGCTGCGGCGGAAGTGTTCCAGCAGATCGGAGCGGACGCTCCTGGGATCGAGGAACTTTTCGAGGCGCACGGTGGCGATCTCGCGAATCTGCGCCTCGGTGTAGTCGACCCCGCGCTTCTCGGCGATCCGGCTGCGGATCTGCTGCATGATCTGCTCGACATCCAGCGATTCGGCGCGGATTCTGAAATCGGCCATGAGCCATCTTAATCGGCCTCCGATCGCGTCCCGGCCGTGGCCGGGGCCCGTGGCCGGGGCATTGACAAGCGAGAACTAAATGAACGACCATTAATTTCTATGGCCCGCCCGAGAAATGCCGACGGACAGCGCACGCGCCAGGCGATTCTGGATGCCGCGCTGGATCTCTTCGCCCAGAAGGGCTTTTTCGGCACCAGCCTCCGCGACGTCGCCACCGCCGTCGGCGTCCGCGAGAGCGCCCTCTACAACTACTTCCCGAGCAAGGACGCGCTGTTCGAAGCGCTGATTCTGGCCGACCAGCATTCCAAGGTGGAGCGCCTGACCGAGCTCGCCGAGGAGCGGATTACCGACGTCCGGGTGTTCCTCGAACAGCTCGTCATCGAGGCGTTCCAGAACTTTGCCGAGCCGCGCCACCAGCAGTTGTTCCGGATCATGATGTCGGACGGTATCCGCCTGGCGCGCGATGGCCGCATCAACCTGTTCGAGCGGCTGGGCGATCGCCGCGAGCGCATGGACGGGATCATGCGCCGCCTGATCCGCGAAGGCTGGCTGCGGGCGGCCGATCCCCAGATGCTCGCGATCTCATTCGGGGCCCCCCTCTTCATGGCGCGGCACCTGCAGGCGGTCGACGCCGACCTGCCCTTGATTCACAAGCCCGCGGAATTCGCCCGGCAGCACGTCGAGCAGTTCCTCCGCGGCGCCTCGGCGGCCGCTCTCAAACCCAAAGCGGCGCCTCGCGGCGCCGTCACGCGACCGCGCCCGGCGGAACGCCGCGCGCGTCGCACGCGTCAACCCTTATGACCATCATGAGCATCCCCGTCGGCCGCCCTCGTGGCGTCCTCTCGATCATCGTCCTGTGCGTCGCGCTGCTCGCAAGTGCGTGCACCCGCGCCAACGGCGAGGCGGCGGCGCCTGCCGAAGTCGCGGCCGTCTCCGTGGGCCTCGCCACGGCGGTCGAGCAGCCCGTCACCCGGTTCATCCGCGTCAGCGGCACCCTCACCGCGGAGGAAGACGCGGACGTGGCCGCCGAGATTGCCGGCCGGGTCATCGCCACCCCCGTCGAGCGCGGCACCCGCGTGAACGGCGGAGGAGACCTCGTGCGCATTGCCGCGGTCGAAGCCGAGGCGCAGGCCCGGGAAGCGCAGGCCAACGCCGCCCAGATCGAGGCGCGGCTCGGTATCGCCAACGGCGCCGCGTTCGACGCCGAGCGCGTGCCGGAAGTGGCGAACGCCAAGGCCGCCCATGTCCTGGCCCAGACCGACTTCGAGCGCGTCAAGATGCTGTTCGAGAGACAGCTGCTCTCGCAGTCCGAGTACGACCAGCGCCGCTCCCAGGTTGACGCGGCGGCACGCCAGTACGATGTCGCCCGCAACAGCGCCGAGCAGCAGTATCAGTCGCTGATGGCCGCCAGGGCCCGCACCGTGGTGGCGCAGAAAGCGGTGGCCGACACCGTCGTGCGCGCCCCGTTCGCGGGCGTGGTGGGCGAGCGGTTCGTGTCGGTTGGCGACTATGTCACGCGCGGCACCAAGGTGGCCTCGGTGATGCGCATCGATCCGTTGCGCGTCGAGCTGACCGTTCCCGAACAGTACGTGTCGGCGGTCGCTGCCGGCAGCGCCGTCACGTTCGAGGTGGACGCGTATCCGGGGGAGACCTTTACCGGGCAGGTGCGCTACGTCTCGCCGTCGGTGAAGACCGAGACCCGCGCCCTGATGATCGAGGCGGTGGTGCCGAATCAGTCCAGCCGCCTGAAGCCGGGGTTCTTCGCTACCGCTCGCATCGAGCAGGCGGCGAAGCTGCCGGGCATTCTCGTCCCGGCCGCGGCCGTCAGGACGGTCGCCGGCACCGCCCGTGTCTTCGTGGTCGCCAACGACCGCGCCGAAGAGCGGGTGGTGATGACCGGGCAGGTGGTGGGCAACGAGATCGAGATCGCGACCGGCCTGAAGGCGGGCGAGCGCATCGTCACCACTGGCCTGGATCAGATGGTGGACGGCGTGCGCGTCGTCTCGAGGTAAGTCATGCAGTGGCTGGCTGAAATCTGCGTCCGCCGACCCGTCTTCGCGTGGGTGCTCGTGCTCTCGCTCGTCGTGGTCGGCCTCTTCGCCTTCGGGCGCCTCGGCGTGGACCGGTTCCCCAACGTCGACATCCCGTCCATCTCGGTGACGACCCGGCTTCCCGGCGCCGCCCCCGAGCAGATCGAGACGGAAGTCACCGACAAGATCGAGGAAGCCGTCAACACCATCAGCGGCATCGATACCCTCAGCTCGACTTCGTCCGAGGGCATCTCCCAGGTCATCGTCGCGTTCAAGCTCGAGAAGAACACGGATGTCGCGGCGCAGGAAGTGCGCGACCGCGTGAACCGCATCATTCCGCAGCTGCCGCGCACCGTGCTGCAGCCGACCGTGGAGAAGCTCGACCCCACCGCGTCGCCCGTGATCACCGTGGCGGTGACGGCCGACAAGCCGCTCCGGGACATCACCGAGTTCGTGGACAAGGTCCTGCGGCGCCGCCTGGAAAGCTCGGACGGAGTCGGCCAGGTCGTCGTCATTGGCGGCCGCAAGCGGCAGGTCAACCTGTGGCTCGATGCGGCGCTGCTCCGCGGTCAGCGGCTTTCCATCAACGAAGTGGCGCGGGCGCTGCAGTCGCAGAATGCCGACGTGCCCGGCGGCCGCATGGACCAGGGGGCCGAGTCGGTCACCCTTCGGACGCGCGGCCGCGTGGACACCGTGGACGGCTTCGGCGACATCGTGCTGCGCGAGGCCGACGGCCACGCGGTGCGGCTCCGCGATGTCGGCCGCGTGGAAGACGGCATGGCCGAGCCGCGCACCCAGGCCAGCGTCAACGGCGTCTCCACGGTGCTGCTGCAGATTCGCAAGCAGTCCGGCACCAACACCGTCGAAGTCGCCAACAACGTCAAGGCGCGCCTCACCGAGCTGGAGGCCATCCTCCCGCCCGGCTACCAGCTGCGCATCGTGCGTGACGAGGCCCAGTTCATCGAAGCCTCCATCGCCAGCGTGCAGGAGCACCTGGTCGTCGGCTCGATCCTCGCCGCGATCGTCGTCTTCCTGTTCCTCGGCAACTGGCGCTCGACGGTGATCGCCGCGATCTCCATCCCGACGTCGATCATCGCCACCTTCGCGCTCGTCTGGTACATGGGCTTCACGCTCAACATGCTGACGATGCTCGCGCTGACGCTCTCGGTCGGCATCGTCATCGACGATGCAATCGTGGTGCTCGAGAACATCTATCGCTTCATCGAGGAGAAGGGGATGCCGCCGATGGAGGCGGCAGTGGCCGCCACCAAGGAGATCGGCCTCGCCGTGCTCGCCACCACGTTCTCGCTGGTCGCCATCTTCGCGCCCGTCGGTTTCATGAGCGGCATTGTCGGCCGCTTCATGCAGAGCTTCGGCCTGACCATGGCGTTTGCCGTGCTGGTGTCGCTGTTTGTCAGCTTCACGCTGACGCCGATGATGTCGGCCTACTGGCTGAAGGCGCCGGAGAAGGGCGTCAACCACCGCGATTCCAAGCACAATCGCCTGTTCGACCCGCTCGATCGCGCCTACACCCGCATGCTGCACTGGGCGATGTCGCACCGCGGCCTCGTGGCGATGGGCGCCGTCCTCGTGTTGCTCTCCAGCGTCCCGCTGTTCCGCATCACCGCGGTGAACTTCACGCCGGAGGACGATCAGTCGCAGTTCGACGTGCTGATGCGCGCGCCGGAAGGCACCAGCCTGGCGGCGACGGAAGTGCTGGCGAACCGGCTCGGCAACGCGATTCGGCAGATTCCCGAAGTGGAGTTCACGCTGGTCACCGTTGCCGGTGATGCCGCCGGCACGCTGAACAGCGCCAGCATGCTGGTCCGTCTGCATCCCATCGAGGATCGTTCGCGCGATCAGTTCGAGGTGATGTCGCAGGTCCGGGACAAGATTCTCCCCGCCTTCGCGAAAGACGGCCTTCGTCTCGCCGTGCAGGGCGGCGGCGGCCCTGGCGGTGGCGGCGGCGCCATTCAGTTCATGGTGCAGGGGCCCGAACTGGCCCGCCTCGAGACCTACAGCAACGCGCTGAAGGAGAAGGCGATCGCCATACCCGGCCTCGTCGACGTGGACACCTCGCTCAATGCCGGCAAGCCCGAGATGTCGGTCAACCTCGATCGCCCGAAGGCAGCCGATCTCGGCGTCCAGATTGCCGACGCGGCAGAAGCCCTGCGGCTGCTGGTCGCCGGCGATCAGGTGACGACGTTCAACGATGCCGGCGAGCAGTACGAGGTGCACCTGCGCGCGGAAGAAGACAACCGCAGTTCGCAGGATGCGATTGCCGGGCTACCGGTGCCCTCGTCGCGGCTTGGCATCGTGTCGCTCGACAACATCGCCAGCTTCGCACGCGGTGATTCGCCGGCCAGCATCAGCCGCATGGGCCGCCAGCGGCAGGTGACGCTCACCGCCAACATGCTGCCGGGCACCTCTCAGGGCTCGGCGCAGCAGGCGATTGCCGACGCCGCGAAGGAGCTGAACTTCGGGCCCGAGTACCACGCCGACTTCGTCGGCCGCTCGCGCGAGCTCAATCGCACCGCCACCGCCTTCCTCACGGCGATCGCGCTGTCGTTCGCCTTCATGTATCTGATCCTGGCGGCGCAGTTCGAGTCGTGGCTGCACCCGGTGACGATCCTGCTGTCGCTGCCCCTGACGCTGCCGTTCGCGCTGGTGTCGCTGATCATCTTCCAGCAGTCGCTCAACATCTTCTCGGGGCTCGGGCTGCTGGTGCTGTTCGGCGTGGTGAAGAAGAACTCGATTCTGCAGATCGATCACGCCAACCAGTTGCGCGAGAAGGGGATGAACACCCGTGACGCGGTGATCCAGGCGAGCCGCGATCGTCTGCGGCCGATTCTGATGACGACCCTGGCGTTCGTCGCCGGCATGATTCCGCTGGTGGTGTCGAGCGGCGTCGGCGCGGCGACCAATCACGCCATCGGCTGGGTGGTCATCGGCGGACAGAGCCTGGTGCTGCTGGTCACGTTGCTGGTGACGCCGGTGGCCTACTCGCTGTTCGACGATCTGCAGCGGCGCCACGTGGTGAGCGGGTTCTTCAACCTGTTCCGCTCGAAGGCGCCGATCGTCGATCCCGTCACGCCGGTCTAGCGCGCGGTTAGTGGTCAACGCGCGCCGGGCGGTGACGTCGCCGGAGCGCGGGTGTCGGGCTTCAGCAGGCGGGCCCGGTCACCGGTTTTCGACGGCACGTACTTCTGCGTGCGTCCGCCAAAGCTGTCGGCGATATAGAGATTGCCCTCGGCATCCGTCGAGATCTGGTGCGGCTCCCAGAACTGGCCCGGCTGCATGCCCCACGCGCCCCACCAGTAGAGGCGCTTGCCCGCGCGATCGAACTGCAGCAGCCGCGCGTTGGTGCCATCCACCACCCAGACCGTGCCGTCGGCGCTCACCACCACGTCATTCGGCTGGCGGAGTCCGGGCCAGATGTCCAGCACGGCGCCGCGCTCGTCGAAGATCTGGATGCGGTTGTTGGAGCGGTCGGCAACGTAGATGCGACCGTCCGGCCCCGCGGCGATGCCGTGCACGCCACTCAATTGCCCAGGCCCGGAGCCTCGGGTGCCGAACGACGACACGAATCGTCCGCTCTCGTCGAAGCGAGCGATCCGCGCGTTGCGCAGGCCATCAGCCACCAGCACCGAGCCGTCCGGCAGGAACGCGACGTCCTGCGGCATGCCGAAGTGCCCGGCATCCTCGCCGGCCACGCCGGTTTCGCCCAGCGTCAGCACCAGCTGCTTGCCGTCGTTCGTGAACTTGTGGATGACGTGCTTGCCGTCGTTCACAACCCATACGTGTTTCTGTGGATCGTAAGGACTGATCCGGATCTTGTGCGGGCCGCTGCCTTCGAACAGGTGATCCCACTGGGTCCACGACTCGATCAGCCGCCCTTCGCCGTCCACGACAACGATGCAGTTCCGGACTTCGGCCTTGGCGTCGGTGGCGCGCTGGAGCAGCGAGCCCCACGAGCCGTTGTAGCCGCGCGGCGGATTCTCGGGCGCCTTCAGTTCGCCGCGGGCGCCGATGAAGATGCGATTCGGCGAACACCGCGGGCTGCGAGCCCCAGATGTAGCCGTCCTTCTCATCCAGCTAGTCCCCCGGCGCTCCCGGCAGCAGCGGCTCCAGTTCCAGCGCCTGCGCGCCGTTCTCCGTGCACACCGCGAACTTCGTCTCGCCGGCGTGATACATCGCCAGCCCCGCGTACTCACCGCGCTTGTTGAGCACGAAGAAGCGGATGTTGAAGTTGGGGTTGCCCTTCGAATTGAGCAGGCGCTTCTCGATGGTGTTGGCCTTGATGCGCTTGAGCGCCTCCATGCCGGCGTCCTTCGGCGACAATCCGCGCCGCATCGACTCCACGATCAGGAACGACGACAGGTTGTAGAGATTCGCCTCGCCGCGTCCGGTGGATCCGGCGGCGCCGATCTCGTTGTCCACGTAGAGCCCGGCGCCAAGGATGGGCGAGTCGCCCGTTCGCCCGGGGATCTTCCAGGCGAGCCCGCTCGTGGTGGTGACGCCGCAGAGATCGCCGTTCGGCCCGAGGCCGTCGCAGTTGATGGTGCCCCAGAACGAACCCTCGGCGATCAGCCCGTCACGGACCATCGAGCGCCCGGCCGCCAGCGCGCGCGATTCCCATGCGCCGTTGGCATGACCGGGATCCTTCTCGTGGCGGTCCTTTGGCTTGCGCCCCTCGCCTTTCGGGTCGAGCCAGTGCTCGGGATCGACGCGTCGCTTCCATTCCAGCCACAGCCGCCGGGAAGTCTCGGTGTTGAGGTCTTCTTCGACCTTGAACCCCATCGCTCGCGCGAAGGCCTGCGCGCCTGCGCCCACCAGCAGGTGATGGTCGGTGTTGTCCATCACCGCCTTCGCCACCAGCGACGGCGTCCGCACGCCCTCGATGCACGCTACGGCGCCGGCTCGCTTCGTCGGGCCGTGCATGCACGACGCGTCGAGCTCGATCACGCCATCGGCGTTGGGTAGCGCGCCGTAGCCGATGCCGGTCTCGAGCGGGTCGAGCTCGGGGATGTTCACGCCGGCGATCAAGCGCATCGAGCACGTCCTTGCCTTCGGTGATCAACCGAAAGGCGCGCTGCACCGCGTTCTCTGGACCGCCGTTCGTGAACTCGATGCCGGAGTAGTCGGAGATGACCACCGGGCGCACCGTGCGCTGAATGAGCAGGTCGGCCGAGCGCGCGGGTTCGGCAGTGGCCCGCGCCGGCGCGGCCGTGGCCGCTGCCAGCGAAGCGGTTGTCGCCTTCACGAAATCGCGTCTGGTGATCATCGTCCTTGTCCTTGGGCCGCCAGGGCCAGGGCCGTCGTGGCCCAGTTGCTGCCGGCAGCCGAGACCCACGAGTCGCCGCCGTGGGGGAATCCGATGTCGAACAGCGGCTGAATCGCCAACGCCCGCGAGGCCACGTGCCACGTGCCGTCGGCGTGCTGCGTGCGCAGCAGGAACGCGACCCCGCGCTGATAGGCCGGATCGGTGGTCGGCACCCCACCTGCGTCGTGCATCGCCACCAGCGCCTGGCCCGTGGCGTAGGCGTCGCTCTCGAGTGTGGACAGCTGCGACCAGCCGCCATCCGGACGCTGGTCCGCAATCAGGGCGCGGGTCGCGAGGCCGACGCGTTCGGCATCCTGCCCGGCCCACTTCATTCCCAGCAACTGCGAGGCCCGCTCTTCGGTGTTGTTCGGGGTCTGCGCGGCCAGCCAGCGACCGCCGGCCCTGGCGGCGTCCTGGTATGCGGAGCGCATCGGCGCCGGCGCATACAGCTGCAGCGCGCGCAGCGACAATGCCGTGACCGTGATGCTGGTGGACTCGATCGGCGGCCGGTGCGCGACGGGACGCCAGCTGCCATCGGCAAGTTGACGGCGCTTGAGGAAGCGGGCCATCGCGTCGGTGGCCGGATCGGCAGGATGCTGCTCGTCCGCGAGCCCGATCATGATGTAGCTCACGGTGTCGGCGTCGCCGGGAATGCCCAGTCCCTGCAGCGCGCGCTCGCGCCAGGTCTCGAGGAACCGCGCGATCCCCTGGACCTCGCTCCGGGCCACCGCATCGTCGATCCGAATGCCGGCGCGCGATGCTTCCGTGGTGACGCGCGCGGTGAGCGTGTTGTTGTGGCACGACACGCAGCCCGCCTTGCGCCTGAACGTCACGCCCGTCTGCTGAAGGATGGGCAGGGCGCGGACCACGGCCTCTCGTGGAGTGGCGGCGGCCGAGGGCGTTGCCGTCGAGGGCGTTGCGACGGGCGATGCTGATGCTGCGGGACTACCGGCCGCGGCGGTCAGCAGGTTTCGGGTGGGCGTGTTGCCGCGCGGGCTCGCGAAGGCCAGGGCCGTCTCGCCGTTGCGGCCCTTCGCGTGCACGTCGGCGCCAGACGAAAGCAGTCGTTGCACCAGCGCCGGCGGCACCGTGTCCGAGGCCGCGGTGCGCATCAGCATGGAGCGTCCCTGCCGGTCCACGGCGTTGACGTCGGCGCCCGCATCCAGCAGCATCGCCAGGTCGAGGCCATCGTCGTTGGGCGGAAGAACGGCCAGGGCCGCGCGCCCGAGCGCAACCTTGTCGAGCGACGGGATCAGCAGCTCGAGGCAGCGCACGCAGTCCGCCGCCGCGGCCTGAATGATCGAGACAATCGCGCCCTTCTTCGGATCGGCGCCTCGTGCCATCAGCAGCTGCATCGCCGCGACATCGCCCGCGTAAGCCGCTTCGCCGAGCGCGGTGAGGTCTTCGAGATCGACATTGGGGTCGGCGCCCTTGTCGAGGAGCAGTCGTCAGCACCTCGCTCGAGCCCGCCTGAGCGGCGGCCACCATCAACGGCGTGCGACCATCGAGAGACCGCGCGTTGACGTCGGCTCCGCGTGCGATCAGCAGGCGCGTCTTCGCGGCGTCGTCAACTGCCCAGAGGAGCGCGGTGGCGCCCGCGTCGTTCTTCGCATTCGGGTTCGCCCCGGCGTCGAGGAGCGCCCGCACCTCGTCCACCGTGCCGTAGAGCGCTGCGTACATCAGCGGCGTGATGCCGTCGCTGCCATTCCTGGTTGCGCCCGCAGGCGCAGCGGACAGCGCGCGCCGGAAGCCCGCGGCATCGCCGGAACGGAGCGACGCCATCAGCTGCAACGCGCCCGGATCGGCGGGCACTGGCGCCACATCGCCCGACAGCGCATCGGGCCACTCCGCGCCTTCGTCGATCCACGCCTTCAGCAGGGCAATCTGTTCATCCTTCAACGCGCCCGTGGGCGGCATCTGCGTGCCGCGCTGGGTGCCGCTGATCCGCAGATACAGACGGCTGGCCTCCCCGTTGCCCGGCCCGATGACGGTGCCAAACGTGCTGCCGCGCATCGCATCGCGGCGCCGATCGAGGCGCAGCCCTGCCATCTGCTGCGATGGCCCATGACACGACACGCAGTTCTGGCGCAGGAGCGGCTGCACGTCGCGCGCGAAGTCCACCCGTGAAGGTGTTTGCGCGGCGGGCGATGGCGCGAGACTGACCGCAATCGCCAGACTCGCGCAGAGCAGCGAAACGCCGGCACGCAGGGGGGGCAGCGGCATGCGAATCTCCTTCGAGTTGGAGGCACGTTGGCGGGGCGCCGCAGTAGCCATGTGCGCGGAGTGTAGGCCATCCCGACAGCTCGATGCCAGCGATCTGGGACCGCGCCGCCGGACGGGTTCAGGCGAGAGGCGGATCGTAGCGGGAAACGAACTTCAGCCGTTCCATTCGCGCGAAGTCGTCATCCAGCGACCAGACGAGCCCGCCGATGTTGGTGGCCAGCGACGCGATGAGGAGGTCGGTGAGGCCGAATCGTTCCCCTGCGGCCGCCGCCATCTGAATCCACTCCGGCAGGGGGTGCCACGTCTCTTCAGTGGGCTCCAGTTGAACCAACGCGCCGAACGCCCGGGCGAAGGCCTTTCGCTCGTGCGCGGCGACGCCGGCCCACAATTCGAGTCGCACAGGCAAAGCGAGCGCGACGAGATCGGTATCAATCAGAGAGTCGAGCGCGCGCAGGATGCGAGGGTCGCGGCGGGCTGCGATCCAGACCGACGTGTCGACGACGATCACCGGCGCTTCCGGTCCTCGGCGCGAATCTCGGTCGGATCGAACTCGAAATCGATCCGTCGAACCAATGCCTTCAAGTCGTCCAGCCGGCTGCGCCGCACCACCTCTTTCAAGGCGAAGACGACGGTATCGGTCTTCGACTTGAAGCCGATCGCATCACGCGCTTCTTCGACCAGGCCCAACGGAATGTCCAGGGTCGTACGCATACGAATGAGAATAATTTGTATGCCTGGCAGGAGTCAAGATGGCGATGTCTCAGGCATAGCGCACGCCACCGACCTACTTCACGCCGACCGCCAGCGTGTAGATCAGCTGTTCAGTGCCGCTATCGGGCTGCCGGACCACTTCGATGCGGTACTGCGACGCTGCGGCGAGGCGCCCGGTCCAGACCCGGGTTCCCGCATCCGCGCGCGCATCGACAGGCTTGCCCGTCTTGCTGTCGACGATGCGCAGGAGTACCGACCGGCCCGGAATGCCCGAGAGCCGAGCGTCGACGAACACGCCCTGCTGACCGTGGAACTCGTACAGGTCGGTGCCGCCCGGGTTGAGCGTGCCGCTCACTTGCGTTGGCGTGCCGACCCTGAACGTCAATTGCCGCGCCACTGCGGCGCCGGGTGAGCTCGACTGCGGCGACAGCGGCACCGTCAGTTGTGTGATCTTGAAGCCGCCGCCTGCCGGGGCAATCGTCAGCGCGCTTTCGAACGTCATCGCCCCGCCGCTGCCGGTGGTGGCGGTCACCGACTTCTGTCCGTCGGCCGGCACGCGCGCCCGCGCGATCACCGACTTCATGCCTGGTGTGATCAGCGACTCGTACAACTTCACGAACGCGTTGGCGTCCGACACTGGGATCTGCAATGCACCGGCGCGGACTTCGAGCGGGTAGCGCACCATGCCTGCGACCGCGCTCTTGTCGTTGCGCGAGACTGCCTGTTGAAGGGCCGCGACGAACTGCGCCATCGAAGGGCTGCTGGCGGGTTGTCCAGCAGGGGGTTGAGCATCGTCGGACAGTGCAGTCAGGAACAACGCAAGCAACAGAGCAATCATGCGGGTCAACTCCTGCAAACATTCTGCCGCAGCAGGTTGGATACCCGCTGGGCTGGGCGCAACGCCCGGCCGGCTTCAACCGACCTCTATTACACTAACCAGTTATGCGACTTCCCGCCCTGTTCGTCGCGGCCGCCCTCGTCGCGTCCGCCTGTTCCAGCCCGGCGCCGGCTCCGAGCCAGGCGCCCGCGGCCACCGCGGCTCCAGGGTCCAAGCCCGCCGCGCCCCCTGCCGATCGCAAGTATCTGCTCGAGCGCGTGGACGATGCCGCCGTCGTGCAGTTGTACGCGGACGGCTTCTCGTCGCTGCCGCTGAGGGAGAAGACGCTGGTCTGGCACTTGTACCAGGCGGCGCTGGCCGGCCGCGACATCTTCATCGATCAGAAGCACCGCAGCTCGCTCGAGATGCGCGGGATCCTCGAGCAGATTGTGGCGAACCCGACCGGTGTGGACGCGGCCACGCTGGCCGACGTGCAGCGCTACACGAAGCTGTTCTGGCTGAACAACGGCCCCTACAACAACCTCACCGCGCGCAAGTTCGTGCTGACGTGCACGCCGCAGTCGTTCGCCGCCGCGGTGAAGGCCTCGGCGTCAGCGGGCGCGACATTCGCGACCAGGCCCGGCGAGTCCATCGACCAGATGCTGGCGCGGCTGCAGCCGATGTTCTTCGATCCGAAGGTGGATCCGATCGTCACGAACAAGAATCCCGGCGCCGGCAAGGACATCCTGCAAGCGAGCGCCAACAACCTCTACTCGAATGTCGTCATGGCGGATCTGAAAGGCTTTGCCGAGAAGTACGGCCTCAACTCGCGGCTGACCAAGCGCGACGGCAAGCTGGTGGAGGAGGTCTATCGCGCCGACGGGATGTACGGGAAGCAGATCACCGAGATCATCAGGCACCTCGAGGCGGCGCTGCCGTTCGCGACCGAACCGATGGCGAAGGCGCTGGCGGCCCTCGTGACGTTCTACAAGACCGGCGAGGTCGCCGACCGCGAAAAGTACGACATCGCCTGGGTGCAGGACAAGGCGTCGCCGGTGGACACGATCAACGGGTTCATCGAGGTCTACCTGGATCCGCGTGGCATCAAGGGCGGCTGGGAGGCGCTGGTCTATTACGTCAACCAGGAGAAGACGGCCCGCATCAAGAAGCTGGCCGAGAACGCGCAGTGGTTCGAGGACCACATGCCCTGGGATCCCAAGTACCGCAAGCCGAACGTGCAGGGCATTGTCGCCAACGCCATCGACGTCGTGGTCGAGACCGGCGATTCCGGCCCGATCACGCCGATCGGCATCAACCTGCCGAACGACCAGGCCATCCGCGAGAAGTTCGGCAGCAAGTCGGTGGCGCTGTCGAACGTCAACGAGGCCTACAACCTGTCCACGCCGGGCTCGATGCGCGGTGAGTTCTCGTGGGCGCCCGAGGAAGTGGATCGCGCCACGAAGCATGCGGAGTTCGGTTCCGAGCTCACCACCGACATGCACGAGGTGATCGGCCACGCGTCGGGCCGTCAGGCCGAGGGCCAGACCGCGCCGCCGCAGGAGCTGATCAAGGAGCAGTTCTCGGCGCTCGAAGAAGGCCGCGCCGACCTCGTCGGGCTCTACTTCATCGCCGATCCCAAGGTGGTGGAGCTGGGCATCATCCCGGCGGCCGACCACGAGGCGGTGGTGCGGGCCGAATACGAAGCCTACACGCGCAACGCGCTGGTGCAGCTGCGCCGCATCCGCGAGGGCACGCAGATCGAGGAAGACCACATGCGCAACCGCCAGATGATCGTGCGGTGGCTGATGGCCAACACCAAGGCGATCGAAGAGCGCACGCGCGACGGCAAGAGCTACCTGGTGATGGTGGACGCCGCGGCGTTCCGCGAGGGCGTCGGCAAGCTCCTGGCGGAAGTGCAGCGCATCAAGTCCAATGGCGACTACGCCGGCGCGAAGAAGCTGTTCGACACCTACGGTGTCCACTTCGACGGCAAGCTGCGCGACCAGATCGTGCAGCGCGTCGAGAAGCTGAACCTCCCCTCGTACAGCGGGTTCGTGCAGCCGAAGCTGACCGCGGTGACCGGCCCGGATGGCAAGGTGACCGACGTCACCATCTCGTACCCGATGGACCTGACCACGCAGATGCTGGAGTACTCCGGCGTCAAGCGCGGACGCTGAGGTCCGCGGCGATCGTCAGCGACAGGCGGGTGCGGAGCCGGGAATGACCACCTTCTGGCTGAGCACCCACCTGTCGTACGCCTGCCGTCACAGCGGCGTCTGCTGCTCGTCGCGCTGGCCCATCCCGATCGAACGGGACCGGGCGGCGCGGGTGCAGCACGCGATCGAGTCCGGCACGTTGGCCGTTCAGGCCGACTCCTGGCTCGAACCCGATCCCCGAGCCCCATCCGACGTGGCCGGAGTGCTCGCGCTCCAGGCGTCTGGCGCGTGCGTGTTCCATCGACTCCACTCACGCCCGGACGCGGCTGGCGGAGGCTGCGTCATCCATGCGATGCGGCCGGTGTCCTGCGAGCATTTCCCGTTCGTGTGCGTCACCGACCCGCGTGGTGTGCACGTCTCGCTGTCGCACTATTGCCCGACCGCGGCGGACCTGCTGTTCACGGCAACCGCGCCGGTGGCGGTCGTGGCAAGGGCCTGCCGTGCTGCCAGACGGGCGGGAGCCTGAAGGCCTCGATGCGCGCGAGGCGCTGCCGCCGGTTGACGTTGATCGAGAGGCGAGCGGCCCGAGGCTGATGGACTGGGACGAGGTCTCGCGCTGGGAGCAGGCGTTGGTCACCACCCTTGCGAACGAGCGACGGGTGCCTGGCGATCCAGACCTGCAACTCTTCGAGGACGCGGTGGCGTCCGTGCCGCCAGCGCTCGCCTGGCCGGCACCCATCGACGATACCGTGCGCGTTTGGCAAGACCGCGTGGCTCCGGCGTGGGGTCAATGGACGACCGTGGCCGGACGCTACCTTGCGGCGCGGGCGCACGCCTCGTGGGCGATGTGCCTGGGAAACGGACCAGCCGACGTGATGCGCGCTGTGGCGGTCGCGCAGGCCGTGTTGCAAGTGGAAGCCGTCCGCGCGTGCGCCGAACCGGGTGCTCGCCTTGATCGCGAGCGGCTGAAGCAGGCCATCCGACGCGCGGATCTGCTGCTGCTGCACCACGCCGACCCTGACCGATGGTGGCGGCGCCCCGACTGAAGTACCGGACACGGGCGGAGACTGGACACTCGGTACCGGACACCGGACACCGGACACCGGATACCGGATCCCGATCCCGATCCCCGATCCCTGTTCCCCTTATGATTATCGCCATGACCAGTCGTGTCGCGGTGTTCGTCCTCCTCGTGCTCGCGGGCAGTACCGCCATCGTCGTGCAGACCGGCGCCGCACAGCGGCCGAAACCACCCGGCGCGGAGTTCTCGGGCGAGGCGTTCCGGTTCAACAAGATTCAGGACGGCATCTATCACGCGGTCGGCTCGGGCGCGATGTCGGTCGGCTGCAATGCGACCATCATCGTGAACGCCGAAGACGTGTTGATCGTGGACTCGCACAGCACGCCGGCCGCCGCCTGGGCGCTCGCCGAGCAGGTGAAAACGATCACCGACAAGCCGATTCGCTATGTGATCAACACCCACTTCCACTGGGATCACGCGCACGGCAACCAGGTGTACGGGCCCGACGTGGAAGTCATCGGTCACGAATTCACGCGGCGGATGCTGGCGGCGGGTGAGTCGATGCGCGGCCGCTCCTGGGACATGTTCATCGGCGGCGTGCCGTCGCAGATTGCGCAGCTCGGCAAGCAGATCGATGCCATGGCCGACGGCGCGCCCAAGGACAAGCTGCGTGAGCAGCTGCGGATCCAGGAGCAGTACCGCCAGGCGCTTGCCACCATCAAGCCGCAGCCGCCGACGATCACCCTCACCGACACGATGACGCTCTACCGCGGCGGCCGCGAGATCCGCCTGGTGTTCCTGGGCCGAGCCCACACCGGCGGCGACGTGGTGGTCTACCTGCCGAAGGAACGCGTGGTCGCCACCGGCGACTTGCTGACCGCAGGGCCGTCGTACCTTGGCGATGCCTACCTCATGGACTGGAGCGCGACGCTCGAGCGGCTCCGTGCGCTCGACTTCGACACGGTCCTGCCGGGGCATGGCGACGCCTTTCAGGGGAAGGCGAAGATCGATCACTTCCAGTCGTACCTGAAGGACTTCTGGCAGCAGGCCAAGACGATGCACGACGCCGGCCTGAGCGCGGAAGAAGCGGCGCGTCGCATCGACATGCGTTCGCACGCCGGCGACTTCCCGACCCTGAAGGACATCGGCGTGCTGAATCACGGTGTCTACCGCGCCTACGATCAGATCGACGGGCGCATTCAATAGTCAGCCCGCCCCTCAGACTCCGACCGACCGAGAAGGACCGAACACCGGTGAAGATCGCAACGTGGAACGTGAATGGGGTGCGCGCGCGACAGGCGGACCTGTTGTCGTGGTTGGCCGCGGACACCCCGGACATCGTGTGCCTGCAGGAGATCAAGGCGTCGATCGACCAGCTGCCCTTCGAACTGCGCGACGTGGAAGGCTACTGGGCGATGTGGCACGGCCAGAAAGGCTACTCGGGCGTGGCGCTGCTGGTCTCGAAGCAGCTCGCGGTCGTCGCGCCGTCCCTCGAACATCCCGTGTTCGACTTCGAGCAGCGCATCGCGACCGCCGACGTGATGGTCGGCGGCGCCATCATCACCGTGGCCTCGGTCTACGTGCCCAATGGCGGCAAGGACTACGAGGCCAAGCTGCGCTTCCTCGGTGGCCTCGACTCGTGGGCGGCGGACGTGGCCCGCGACGGCCGGCTGCTGCTGATCTGCGGCGACCTGAACGTCGCCCGCCACGAGCGTGACGTGCACCCGAAGGAGCGCAAGCCCAATCAGATCGGCACGCGTCGCGACGAGCGCGAAGCGCTCGAGCACCTGATCTCGCGTGACCTGGTGGACGTTGGGCGGTCGCTCGACCCTGACAACGACGATCTCTTCACCTGGTGGGCGCCCTGGCGGAACATGAAGCAGCGCAACATCGGCTGGCGCATCGACTACGTGCTGGCATCGTCGGCTCTGGCCGCGCGCGCGACCGGTTCCACGGTGCTCCGCGAAGTGGGCACCAGCGACCACGGCCCGGTGGTCATCACGTTCGACGGTCCATCCGCCGCCGAGGGCTGACACGCTTGGGGCCGCTGCCGCCGGGCAGCAGGGGCGCTGGAGCGGGCGATCGGCGCACAGACCCCGGGTGCGATTACCGTCTGGCGGGCGGCGCCGGCGTGCCGCGGGGCCAGTTGACGATCAGGGTTGCCGGGCCGGCTGAGGCCGAGCTGGCGGGCAGATTCAGCAGGAATCGCCGTCCATCGGGTGCCACATCGAACGTCCGGAGGCCAACCTTCGTATCAAACACCATGGACGTCGCAGCCAGCGCGTTCTGTCCCCTTCCTAGTGCCGGCATGGCAGCGTGGATTTGCGATCCGCGCCGGAAGAACAGTTCCTGGCCATCGCGGCTCCACCGTGGATCGCTACCCCCGCCGCTCGACACGCGTTCGCGTGTGCCGGGCCCCGGGTAGCGGTCCTGGACTCGCTCCACATAAATGTCAAATTGCCCGGACTCGTCCGAGGCGTACGCCATCCAGCGTCCGTCTGGCGAGATCGCGCCTTGTACGTCCGCGAACGGCGTCGCGATCAAGGCCCGCGGTTCCCCATTGCCTTCGGTCGGCACCAGCCACAGATCCTCGCGCGTGTCGGGCATGGTGCGGGTGACGATCAGCCCACGGCCATCAGGCATCCAGTCGTTGACCCGCACGGCTTCATCGAACCGCGCGATCGTGTCCGCCGGCAGCACGGCGCCGGCGCCCCTCACCGTGACCGCGTGCCCCGCGGACACCCATCCCACCCGCAGACCGTCCGGGGACCACGCCGGCGTTTCGTCGGTGTCGATCGACAGCGACACGCGCGTCGGCATCACGCTCGAGCCATCGAACAACACCACGTCGAGCGTGCGCAGGAGCGGTTCGAGCACGGTGGCGACCACCCGGCGGCCGTCGGGCGCGATGCGCGCCTGCCAGATATCGGTGGGTGAGCCGACGTTGCCGAGGCGTTCGCCTGCGCGGGTGACCCACACGAGCTCGCGCGCAGTCGACACCGGCGGGCTGTAGATCAACACGTCGTCGGCAGCTGTTGCCAGCAGTTGGCCGAGCGGACTCTGGCCGACGCTCACCCCCAGCACGGTGGCGCGCCCGGCGAGCCGCGCCTGTTCAACATCCAGCGCCTGCGCCACCAGGGCGCCGTCGTTGGCGAACACCAGCTGATCGCCGGCGACGATGCCGCTGGCTGCACCACCGACAAGGCGTTGCCGCGACGCGTTGCCGCCGATGGGCGTCAGCCAGATTCCCTGACGTGCCGGTTGGCTCGCGCGGACGAAGAACAGCACGTGATTGCCGTCCGGCAGGAAGGTCGGGAACAGATGCGCGATCTCTCCGGCGCCGGCATCCACCGATGTCAACGCGCGTGTCGCGCCATCCGGTGATCGCAGCGTCAATCCACCTTCAGCGCTTGCCGCCACGACGAGATCACCGCGGGCATTCCAGCTGGCGCCTCGTGGTGAGGCCACCTCGAGGACGTCGTGCGGCTGGCCGCTCGTCAGCTCCAGGCTTCGCAGCGCACCGCCCGCAAAGAACCCGATGCGCGCGCCGTCAGGCGACCAGAACGGCAGCGTCCCGCCCTCGGTACCCGGAATGGCGGAAAGGCTTCCGCTCTGAAGGTCCTGCATCCACAGCTGGAGGCGTCCTTCCCGTACCGACGGGAACACCACGCGCCGGCCATCTGGCGCCAGGGCGAGTCCAAATGGAAACTCGGGGCCTGCTCCGGGCGTCGCCGTATCTGGCATGGTCCAGGTGGTGCGCACCGGTGATGGCCGCGGCGGCGGCACCTCGCGCGCATGCTCCAGTGCCACGCGCGCCACGGCGGCGAACGCCAGCGCGACGGCAATCCAGACGAGCCAGCCGCGCAAGTGCCGTGCGCTATACTCGACGCTCACGATCGATCCAGGAGGTTTCCGCGCATGTCGATTCGTTCCTTCGTCATGGTGGCCACGATGGTCGTGGCGAGCATTCCCGCCAGCGCCGTTGTCATCGCGCAAGAGGCACCCGCCCGTCGCCCCGATGTCATCTACGTGCCCACCCCCGAAGCCGTCGTCGAAGCCATGCTGCAGGTGGCCAACGTCGGCAAGGACGATATTGTCTACGACCTCGGGTGTGGCGATGGCCGGATTCCGGTGACCGCCGCCAGGAAGTACGGCGCGCGCGGCATCGGCATCGACATCGATCCCCAGCGGATCGCCGAAGCCAACGAGAACGTGAAGAAGAACAAAGTTGAAGACAAGGTGAAGATCATCCAGGGCGACCTGTTCCAGCAGGACCTGAGCCAGGCCACCGTGGTCACGCTCTACCTGCTGCCGTCGCTCAACGTGAAGCTGATGCCGAAGCTGATGAAAGAGCTGAAGCCCGGCACGCGCGTGGTCTCGCACGCCTTCGACATGGGCGACTGGAAGCCCGAGAAGGAAATCGACGTCGAGGGCCGCAAGGTCTATTACTGGACCATCCCGAAGCGCTAGGTGAGACGCCGCGCATCCCTCGCGGCCGCCGCGGCTTCGGCAATCATCGCGATTGCGCTCGCCGTCAGTGGAGGCCTCATGGTCTCCGTTGGCGGCGTTCGCATGTCTGCCCGATCGCCGCGCGCTGCCGGCGTCGTCGCCGCCGTCCTGGCGGGGGCGTGGCTCGTCGCCTCGGCCCGCGCGCAAGCCATCGTCCCCGACCTGACCTGGCTCTCCTCGTGGATCGAACGGCGCAGCCGGGTCTTGCTGCTGACACTCGCGCTGCTGACCGGGGTGGTCGCCGCCGCGTTCGCGAGCCGCTCACCCTCGGGCGCCGATGCCTCCGGGTACCTGAGTCAGGCGGCGATGTGGGCCGGCGTCGAGTGGCGCGTCGCGGACCCCTTGAGTGCGGACTCGAACTGGCCGCTCCGCCCGGACCAGACAGCGCCGCTCGGCTGGCGTCCCGCGCTCGACCGCGGATGGCAGGTGCCGACCTATGCGCCAGGCCTTCCGATGCTGATGGCGGCGCCGTTTGCGATCGCCGGCAACGCCGGCGCCTCGGCCGTCATCACCGTGTCTGCCGTCCTGGCCGTGCTTTCCACCGGCGCGCTCGCGCGGGCGCTCGCCGGCGGCACGGC
This sequence comes from uncultured Acidobacteriota bacterium, assembly GCA_963723005.1. GTDB lineage: Bacteria > Acidobacteriota > Vicinamibacteria > Vicinamibacterales > UBA2999 > VFZN01. The sequence continues at coordinate 189,991 of CAVRPA010000007.1, forward strand.
GGGGCTGCTGGCCGCCGCCCTGCTGGCAGGTTCGCCGACCTTCCTCTATCAATCGCTCCAGCCGATGAGCGATGTGCCGATCACAGCGTTGTGGATCGCAGCGTTCTGGGCGCTCACCGCCCAGTGGTATGGGGCCGCCGGCGCCGCCACCGCCCTTGCCGTGCTCGTGCGGCCGAACCTGGCTCCTCTTGCGGCAGTCCCGCTGGTGTGGATTGCGTGGAGCGCTCCGCGCGACCGTCGCGCGATCTCGGCGCTGCGGTTCTCCTGGCCTGTCGCGATCGCCGCGGTGGTCGTTGCCGGCCTGCAGTGGCGATGGTATGGCTCGCCCTTCCTCTCTGGCTACGGCGCCGCGGGTGAGCTGTTCACGCTGTCCAACGTCGTGCCCAACGCAAGGCTGTACGGCGCCTGGATGTGGGAGGCCGAGCCGGTCTTCGTGCTGACCGGCGCACTCGCGGCGGCACTGGCCATGCGGATATGGCCGGCACCGGGCATGCAGGGTGCTGACGCCATGACACTACGCCCTCTCACCGCGGTTCGCCCCGCCGTCATCGCGCTGAGCGTGTTCGCGTGCGGCGTGGTGGCCGCGTACCTCGTCTATGCCGTCTTCGAGCGCTGGTCGTACGTGCGCTTCCTGTTGCCGGCGATATCAGTGGTCGCAGTGCTATTGGCCTTGACCGTGGATCGGGTCATTCACCGGGTGGCGCCAGGCTTGGCCGGCTTGTTCGTCGCCGCGGTGGTGGTGGCGATCGCCGCTGGCGGCGTCACTGTCGCCCGCCGGCTCAACGTGTTCGAAGTGGCGGACGTGACGGCGCGCGCCCTGGAGGCCGGTAACCAGTTGCGTCCGCTGCTGCCGCCGAACGCCGTGCTGATTGCCGGCGAGCAGAGCGGCAGCATGCGCCACGAGACCGGCCGCCCCATCGTCCGCTGGGAGACTCTCGACGCGTCAACGCTGAAGACGGCGCTGGACGCGCTGAACGAACGCGGTCTGGAGGCGTGGTGGGTGCTCGATCAGTGGGAAGAGTCGGTGGTGCGCAGCCGGTTTCCGGGAGTGCCCGAAGCCGCGCTCGACTGGCCACCGCGCGCGGAAGGTGGGCCGCTGATGCGAACGCGCGCATGGCGCATCGGAGACCTGCGGCGGGAATAGCCGGCAGCGAGTGAACGAGGCTGGTAGTCGAGTGCCGGCTCGCGCAAAGCCACGTCGGCGGCGGTTTGTAATCGTCAGCCGCGGGCGTGGGCTTCGGCTGCTGGCGCGCCGGCGGACCGGCGCCGCGACGTCACCCACAGCACGGCGTCGTCAACCAGGGAATACGCCACCGGCACGACCACCAGCGTGAGGAATAGCGAGAGCGTCTGTCCCCCAATCACGACGACGGCGATCGTACGCCGTTCCTCGGCGCCGGGCCCGCTGCCAATCGCGAGCGGCAGCATGCCGCCGACGAGCGCCAGCGTGGTCATCAGAATCGGGCGCAGTCGATCGCGGTTGGCGTCGAGAATCGCCTGCTCTCGCGGCCGTCCCTGGCGCCGCAGGTTCAGGGTGTGGTCGATCTGCAGGATGGCGTTCTTCGCGACCACCCCGAACAGCACCAGCATGCCGAGCGCCGAGTAGAGGTTCAGCGTGTTGCCGGTGAGGTAGATCGACAGCAGCGCGAAGGGCAGTGACAGCGGCAGCGCGAGCAGGATGACCAGCGGGTTGATCAGGCTCTGGTACTGCGCCGCCAGCACCATGTACATGAAGATCACCGAGAGCAGGAACGCCCAGCCGAACTCGGCAAACGTGCGTTCCAGCTCGCGACCGCGTCCCGAGATGGCGGTGGAGTAGGCGGCCGGCATTCCCAGCTTGGCGGCCGCGACCCGCACGGCTTCGAGCCGGTCGGCCAAAGCGTAGCCGGGCGCGATCCCCGATCGCAGGTTGGCCTGACGCTGCCGGTCGTAGCGATCCACGCGCGACGGGCTGCGGCCCTCCTCCAGGGTGACGACCGAGTCGAGCCGCACCATCTCGCCGGTGTTGCGGGCGACGTAGAGCCGGGCGATGGTGTCGGGGTCGCGGCGGTCCTCGTCTACCAGGCGGAGCTGGACGTCGTAGTCCTCGCCGACGGTCGGATCGCGGAAGCGCGAGACTTCCTGATCGCCGCCCACCAGCAGGCGCAGCGCCGCGGCCACTTCCTGTGTCCGGATACCAAGGTCGGCGGCCCGCGCGCGATCGATCTGCACGCGCAACTCCGGCTTGTTCAGCTTGAGCGTGGTGTCAGCGTCCTGCAGGCCCAGTTCGTTCGCCTGCTGCCGCAGGCGATCGGTGTAGTCGGCCAGCGCCTCGAGCTCGGGACCTCGAATGATGAAGTCGAGGTCGAAGTTGCCGCCACCGATGTTGAACGTCTGCAGGTTGCGGACCGCGATTCGCAGGTCGTGATATTTCCGCATCCGCGTGCGGATCTGCTGCATCACGTCGCGCTGCGCGTAGTTGCCGCGGAACGCCTCGCCCGGATCCAGGCGCAGCAGCCCCCACGCCAGCCGGGTGAGCGAGAAGATGCGCTCCTCGTGCGGCGCGATCTGCACGAAGACCTGTCCTTCGTTCACGGCGCCGAGCGGGCCGCCGGCGACCGTGCTGAGCGCCAGCTGTACGCCAGGCACGGCGCGGACGTCGCGCTCGATCGCCGCCATCACCTCGGTCATCGCCCCGGGGCTGGCGCCCTCGGGCGCGGTGACGTTCATCTCGAACTGCGCCTCGTCCACGCCGCCGGGGATGAACTCCTGCCGCACCATCCGGTAAAGGACGACGTTCATCCCGACCACGAGCAGCCCGATGACGGCGACCAGCGCGCGCCGCCGCAAGGTCAAGGCCAGCACGCGCGAGTAGGTGCGGTCCACCCAGCCGTAGAGGCCCTCGCGCGAACCGCCGGGGCCGTGACCTCCGGGATGCGGGCCCTCGGCCAGCCGGCCGCGCCCGAACATCCGGGCGCTCATCATCGGCGTCAGCGTGAAGGACACCAGCAGGCTGACCATGATGGCGCACGCCGCGGTGAGGCCGAACTGGTAGAGGAACCGCCCCGAGATGCTCGACATGAACGAGACCGGGATGAAGATCACCACCAGGCAGAGCGTGGTCGCCAGCACCGGCAGCGCGATCTCGGCGGTGGCCTCGCGGGCGGCCTGGAACCCGTTCATCCCCTTCTCTTCGATGAAGCGGAAGATGTTCTCCAGCACCACGATCGCATCGTCGATCACGATGCCGACCATCAGCACCAGCGCCAGCATCGTCACGGTGTTGAGCGTGAAGTTGAAGGCCGCCATCAGGCCGAAGGTGGCGACCACCGACGTGGGAATGGCGACGGCGGCGATGATCGTGGCGCGCCAGTCGCGCATGAAGGCGAACACGACGAGGCAGGCGAGGATGCTGCCGAGGATCAGGTGGACGTTGATCTCGTGCAGCGAGGCGTAGATGTGCGTGGACTGATCGCGGACCACCTGCATCGATACGCCGGGGGGCAACTGCAGGCGAGCGCGCTCCAGCGTGGCCTTGGCGGCCTCGATCACTTCCACGGTGTTGGCGCCAGACTGGCGCCGCACGTCGAGGACCACGGCCGGCACTCCGTTCAGGGTGGCCAGCGACCGCTGTTCCTTGGTGCCGTCCTCGGCGTGGCCGATGTCGCGCACGCGGATCGGCTGCGCGTTGCGCGTGGCGACGACGAGGTCGTTGAACTGCGCCGCCTCGGTGAACCGCCCCATGGTCCGCAGCGTGCGCTCGGAGAGGCTGGTGGTGACGTTGCCGCCGGGCACGTCGGCGTTCTGCTGCTGCAGCGCGTTCCGGACCTCGGCAATCGGCAGGCGATAGGCGGCGAGGCGATCGGCCTCGACCCAGATGTTCACCGCGCGCTCGAGGCCGCCGACGATCTGCACTTCACCGACGCCGGTGGAGCGCTCGAGGCCCACCTTCACGGTTTTGTCGGCGATCTCGGTCAGCTCGCGGATCGACAGGTTACCGAACAGCGCCACCGACAACGTCGGCGTCTGCTCGCTGTTCTGTTTCTGGATGAGCGGCGGCTCGATGTCGTCGGGCAGCTGCCGGACGACCGATGCGACGCGGTCGCGGACGTCCTGCGCGGCCGCATCGATATCCCGACTGAGTTCGAAGGTGACCACCACCATCGACTGACCGGGCCCCGAGATGGAGCGCAGCTCGGTGATGCCCTCGACCCGGTTGACCGCTTCCTCGAGCACGTCGGAGACCTGGGTCTCCATCTCTTCGACCGAGGCGCCGGGCAGATTGGTGCGGACCATCACCGTGGGAAGGTCCACGGCGGGGAAGCGGTCGATGCCGAGGCGGAAGAACGATGCGGCGCCCACCACGACCAGGGCGAGGACCAGCATGGTCGCGAAGACGGGGCGTTCGATGCAGGTGGCGGCGAGGGTGCGCATGGCTCAACGGGCCACGGTCACCGCGGCGCCGTCGGCCACCGCGCCGCTGTTGACGATGATGACGGCGTCCTGCGGCAGGCCGTCGAGGATCTCCACGCGATCGCCGGTGTGGCGGCCGGTGCGGATGCGATGCTCGCGGGCCTTGCCGTCTTCGATGGTCAGAATCTTTTCGACGCCCGCGAACGACAGCACGGCCGACTGCGGAACGACCAGGCCGGGGGTCTCCGAGACGACGATCTCGGCGCGCGCGAACGAGCCGGGCCGCAGCACGCCACCGGGATTGGGCACCGAGGCCTCGATCGCCAGCGTGCGGGTGCCCTCGGCGATCGACGGGCTGAGACGAACCACCCGGCCTTGATGGACGGTGGGATCGCCTTCGATGTTGACGCGGACCACCTGGCCCTGCTTGACCACCCCGGCGCTGCGCTCGGGAACTGCCAGCTGCAGCCGCAGCGGATCCTGCTGCACCACGGTGACGACCGGTGTGCCGGCGGAGCGGAACTCTCCGGCCACGGCCATGCGTTCGCGGACCACACCGTCGATCGGCGATCGCAGGATGGTGTCGTCCAGCTGCTGGCGGGCGAGCGCGAGCTCGGAGCGCCGCTGCGCCAGCACCGCCTGGCGGTTGCGCACTTCCTCGAGCGCGTCCTGATGGCGCGCTTCGGCGATTTCCAGGGTCGCGTTGGCCGTGTCGAGTTCAGCTTTCGCCGAGATGCCGCGGGTCACGAAGGTCGCGACGCGATCGCGCTGGCTGCGCGCCTCGACGAGCGTGGCCTGCGCCGAGCGGACCAGGCCGGTCTGCTCGGCCTCCACGTGGTCGTCCTCGCCCTCGACCGGGAGGCCCAGCCTGGCGCGCGCCTGCTGGAGGGCCGCTTCCGCCTGCTGGCGCCGCAGCTCGAAATCCGTGGGAGTAAGACGGGCGATGATTTGACCGCGGCGGACCGGCGTGCCGAGATCGACGAGCAGCTCCTCGATGCGGCCGGTGACCTTCAGGCTGAGCATCACCTGTTCCTCGGCGGCCAACGTGCCGCTGACGGTGATGGTGTCGACGATCGGCACGCGCTCGGCGCGCGTGACCGCGACCTGCGTCGGAGCGCCTTCGTCAACGCCTTGCGCCGACGCGCGCTCGCGTCCCCCGCAGCCTGAAGCTGCCATCGAAACCAGGATGAACAAGAGCGTCGCACGACCGTGCATGACGCCTAATCTTATGTTGCCGCTCGTCGCGAAGGCGTAACGGTACTCAGCTTGTGACAAGGATTTACAACCCAGCTCGAGCGTGTGCGACTCAAATGGTGGTATGCACGCCGTTCTCGAATGGACCAGATATCGCGAACAGATTCGGCGTCACTCTCCAGCCTTTCCAGGGAGGAGAGGCTCGGTATCGAGAGTCTGTGGACCGTTGTCGGTGCACAGCGCGAACTTCGAGGCGTACATCGAAACGCCGGCATATTCGCCCTTCTTGTTCACGATGTAGAAGTTCAAGCCGAAGTTCGGGAGGCCCCGCGCGTTCAGCAGGCGCTTCTCCACCGTGTTCTTCTGGACGCGCCGCAACGCCTCCATCCCGGCATCCTTCGGCGACTTGCCCATCCGCATCTGTTCGACGACGAGGAACGAGCACAGGTTGTAGAGATTGGCTTCACCACGGCCGGTGGATCCGGCCGCGCCCACGTCGCCGTCCACGTACAGACCCGCGCCCAGAATCGGTGAGTCGCCGACGCGGCCCGGAATCTTCCATGCCAGCCCGCTGGTGGTGGTGACGCCGCAGACCTCGCCCTTGCTGTTCACGCCGTCGCAGTTGATCGTGCCCCAGAAGTGATTCGGGTCGATCAACCCGTCGCGCACCATCGCCAGGCCCGCCATCATCATCGCGTCGCCGCGCTTCTTCGGATCCAGGTAGTGCTCGGGATCGATACGGCGCTTCCATTCCAGCCACAGCTTGCGCGACGCCTCGGTGTTGAGGTCGTCCTCGATCTTCAAGCCCATGTTGCGCGCGAACTCCTGCGCGCCCTTGCCGACCAGCAGATGATGGTCGGTGTTTTCGAGGACCGCCTTCGCGACGAGCGACGGCGTCCGCACGCCCTCGATGCCCGCCACGCCGCCGGCGCGCTTCTTCGGCCCGTGCATGCAGCACGAATCGAGCTGCACCACGCCTTCCGCATTCGGCAAGCCGCCGAAGCCGACGCTGGTGTCGGCGGGATCGAGCTCGCACAGGTTGACGCCGGCGACCAGCGCGTCGAGCACGTCGGCGCCGCTCGGTGATCATGTCGAAGGCCAGCTGCACGCCGGTCTTCGCGCCGCCGTTCTTGTAGACGTTGCCGTTGTCCGACGAGATCACCACGGTCTTGACGCCGGTCTGCACGGCGGGCGCCTGGCCGAAAAGAGTCGCAGGAGCTGCGGCGGCTACACTAGCGGCGGTCGTGGTCTGAACGAACTGACGGCGGGTGAGGATGTGCGGCATGCGTCTGTCCTCCTGAGTCGGCTGCATGCTACCAGACCCGTATGAGGGTGAGACCTTTGGTTTGTCGCTACCGTCTAAGAGAGAGAGGTCCGTCATGCAGAACCCGTACATTGCTGTAGGGCAGAACGGCCGTTTGATTATCTGGGGGGAAAGTCACCCCGCCTGATGACTAATCCCGGCTGTAACACTGCTGCCGAGTTACTCCGCACGTAACGCTGCAGCTGGGTTGGCCGCCGCCGCGCGACGGGCCGGGATGACGCAGGCGACCAGCAGGACGACGCCGAGCACCACCGCCGCCGTCACGAACGACACCGCATCCAGCGGTTGAATGCCCACCAGCAAGCCGCGCACGCCGATGGCCGCCCCTCCGGCCAGCAGCATCCCCACCGCCGAGCCGGCCACCGCAACCTTGGCGCCCTGAACCAGCATCATCGACAGCACCTTGCCGCGCGTGGCGCCCAGCGCCATCCGCACCGCGATCTCCCTGGTCCGCTGCACCGCCTGGAACGCCATCAGGCCATAGAGTCCCAGCGCGGTCAGCAGCAGTCCCACGAAGCCCACACCGCCTGCCACCGATGCGGCCAGCCGCTGCGGCACCAGGCCGATACCCGCGGCTTCGTCGAGCGGCATGTTGGCGATCACCGGCAGCGCCGGGTCGAGGCTGGCCACGAGTTGAGTCACCTCTTCGGCCACTTGACGCCCAGGGGCGTGCTTCACATACAGGTTCAACTCGGTCATCGGCTGCTGCGCGAGTGGCACATAGATGAACGCCCGCGGCGCTTCGCCGACGCTGCGGTAGTGTGCGTTGCGGGCGACGCCGACGACGGTGAGGGTGCGATCGAAGACGTCGCGCCTGGTGGCCTGGTAGATTACCTGGCCGACGGCTTCGCGTCCCGGCCAGGCCCGCGCCGCGAACGTCTCGTTGACGATGGCGACGAACGGCTGCCCGGCGCGATCGGCATCAGAGAAGCTGCGTCCGGAAGTGAGCGTCATGCCCAACGTCGTGAAGTAGCCGGGCGAGACGACATCCCAGTCCGCCGACACGCGCTCGGTGCCCTCCGGGCTGGAGTAGCCGGGCACGCGCAGCGCGCCCAGCCCGAGCCCGCCGCCCTGCAGCGGGATCATCCGCGAGGTGGCTACGCTGCGCACCCCGCTCAGCGCCTGCGTGCGCTCGATGAGGCTGTCGGCAAGGGTGACCGCGCGCTGGTCGCGGTACCCGGCCAGCGTCGTCTCGATCGTGAAGACGCGGACATCCGTCATGTCGTAGCCGGTGTCGGTGTCGGCGGCACTCTGCAGCGCACGGACGAACAGGCCGGTCGTCACCAGCAGCACCAGCGACAGCGCCACCTGCGCGCCGACCAGCAGGTGACGCAGCTGGAACCGGCGGCGATCGCTGGTGCTGTGCTGACCGTGCAGTGACTGGGCGAGATCCACGCGCGTGGCGCGGAGCGCCGGCGCGAGCCCGAAGAGCAGGCCGGTGACGAGCGCCGTCGCGGTGGCGAACACGAACATCCGGGCGTTGACCTCCAGGTCCACGTGTACCGGCAGCGGCAGGGTGGGGAGGAAGGAGAGCATCACGCGTACCATCCACCAGGCGAGCAGCAGGCTGGCCGCAGCCGCCGCGACGAACAGCACCAGGGTCTCGGCGAGCAGTTGCAGCATCAGCTGTGCCCGGCTGGCGCCGACTGCCAGGCGCGTCGCCATCTCGCGCCGCCGCCCCATCGCCCGCGCCAGCAGCATGCCGGCGACGTTCGTGCACGCAATCATCAGCACCATGCCGGTAAGGATGAAGAGGACGGCGACGAAGGAGGCGACGGGCGTGCGGAACTCACCGGGGATGCGCGCCGAAGGCAGCACGGCCATCGCCCATCGGCCGTAGGCATCCGGATGCGCCTGCTTCAGCGGCGCGAACAGCGCGTTCAGCTCGTCGCGCGCCTGCGTCATCGAGACACCCGGCTCGAGACGGGCCACGGCCAGATGCCACACCGCGCCGTGTTCGGTCAGCAGTTCGTTCCCGGCGCGTCCCGTGATGTGTGGGGCCATCGCAAAGGGCATCCACATGTCCGTGCCCGTGACGGTGGAGCCATGAAAGCCGGGCTCGGCGACGCCCACCACGCCGTACGGGCGCCCATTCACCCGAATCGTCTGACCGACGATGTCCGGCGAGGCAGCGAAGCGACGCGTCCAGAAGGCGTGCTCGAGCACGACGACCGGGACCGCGTCCGGCACCTGGTCTTCGTCCGCCCGAAAGAACCGTCCGGCCGCTGGCCGGGTGCCGAGGACGTCGAAGTAGTTGGCGGTAACGACCGCCGCATACGCGCGCTCGGATCCGCCGCGCCCGTTGTCGAGGCTCACCGCGGTCGGGTCGAACCGGTAGCCGGCGATCCCCTGAAGGAGCCGTGCCTCCCGCAACACGAGCAACGCCTGATACCCGAAGTTGTCGAATCCCTGCCCATCGGTGGTGCGCCCGATGTCCACCAGCCGCGACTCGTCCACCAGCCCAGCCCGCGGCCGCAGGAACAACGCGTCGGCGATGCTGAAGATCGCGGAGCTGGCCGCGATTCCCAGCGCCAGCGAAGCGATCGAGGTGATCGTGAACAGCGGGCTGTGCGCCAGCGTGCGAATGGCGTGACGGACGGTGTTCATCCCGGGCATGTGAGGATTCGACTAGGGCCCCGGACGATTTGTTTCACTCCCGCCCCATGAAACAATCGCCGCCCATGTCTCGTCCAGACACAGGCGCGCCGGACGCGAGATCCCGGCTGTGCCTGATAATCAGAAGGTGACTGCCTCCCGGACACGCCCGCCGTTCGTGCGCCTTGCGCTGTGGACCACCGCCCTCACCTACAGCCTCATTCTCGTGGGCAGTCTGGTGCGCGCGTCTGGCGCCGGCCTGGGGTGCCCGGATTGGCCGCGCTGCTTCGGATCGTGGATCCCGCCCTCGTCGGTCGAGGCGCTGCCACCGCAGTTCGATCCGGCGCTGTTCAACCCCACGCTGATGTGGACCGAGTACCTGAATCGGCTGCTCGGCGTCACCGTTGGCTTCACGATCTTTGCCGCCACCATCTCGGCGTGGCGCCATCACCGCCGCGACCCGCACATCCTCTGGCCCACCGTCGTCGCGTTCCTGTTGACCGGTTACGAGGGCTGGCTGGGCGGGCGCGTCGTGGCGCACGAACTGGCGCCCTGGATAGTCACGGCCCATCTCGTCGTGGCGATCGTCATCGTGCTGCTGCTGGTCTACGCGACGGTCTACGCTCTCTATCGTCGTCCGGTGGTGGCGGTTGCCGGGTGCGCGCGTGGTCGTTGACGACGAGCCCGACCGCGCGCCGCGCACCGCGCTCGTCGCGACCATCGCGGTGATGATTGTCGTCACGCTGGCGCAGGTGGCCGTGGGTACGCAGGTCCGCGGCAACGTGGACGATGCACTGGATGCGGGCGTGGCGAGGCCGCAGGCGCTGGCGACGGTGGGGATGTTCGACAGCGTGCACCGCACCACTGCGCTGGCCGTGATGTCGCTGGCGCTCATGGCGCTGCTCGTGGTGTGGTCGAAGCATCCGCACGAGAAGCGGATTGCGCAGTGGACCTACGCGGTGGTGGCGCTGGCGGCGATGCAGATCGTCCTCGGCGCCGTGCTGGCGTTTGTCGCGCTCGCGCCGCCGTTCCAGGTGCTGCACCTGACGGTGGCGAGCCTGCTGATGGGGGCGCAGATGGTGCAGTTGCTGGTCGCGTGGTGGGAGTAGAATCCCGGCGATTCACCCAAGCTAGGAGGAGGGCCATGTCTCGAGTGTGGAGCGCGACGGTCGCCGGCATGTCACTCGTGTGGTCGATGGCCTGTTCCAGTCCGCCACCACCCGCCAGTCCCGCAGGAGCGGCGGCGGATCACGCCGCGCATGGCGCCGCCGACGCCGTCCCGGCGCGTACGACGCTGCTCGGCAACCTCGGCAAATATTCACGGGCGATTCGGACCTCGAACACCGAGGCTCAACAGTTCTTCGACGAGGGGCTGACGCTCTTGTACGGCTTCAATCACGACGAGTCGTTCCGCTCGTTCGCGCGGGCCGCGGCGCTCGACGACCGCGCCCCGATGCCGCACTGGGGCATGGCGCTCGCGCTCGGCACCAACATCAACGATCCCGCGCCGGCCGATCGCCTGGCCAGGGCGTATACGCACCTCGCCGCCGCGCAGGCCCGCGCCGCCAACGGCAGCCCCGTCGAGCAGGCCCTGATTGCCGCGTTGTCGAAACGCTATGTCGCGAACCCGACCGGTGATCAGGCGCCGCGCGAGCAGGCGTACTCCGATGCGATGGGCGAGGTCGCCAGGACGTATCCGGACGATCCGGACGTGTCCACGCTCTATGCCGAGAGCATGATGAACCTGCACCCCTGGCGGCTTTACGATGCGAAGGGCCTGCCGGCGCCCGGCACGGAGGCCATCGTCGGGACGCTGGAGCGCGTGATGGCCTCGCACCCCGATCACCCGGGCGCGAACCACTACTACATTCACGCCGTGGAGGCGTCGAATCAGCCGGACCGCGCCACGCGGCAGGCCGAGCGGCTCGAGACGCTGGTCCCTGGCGCCGGGCATCTGGTCCACATGCCCGCGCACATCTACATCCGCACCGGGCAGTACGCGCGTTCGGCAAAGAGCAATGCGGACGCGGCGCGCGTGGACGAAGGCTACTTCAAGGTCGCCGGCCAGCAGGGCATGTACCCCGCGATGTACTACGGCCACAACCTGCAGTTCGAGTCGGCGGCGGCGATGTTCGCCGGCCGCTTCGCCCAGGCGCGCGAGGCCGCCCGGCAGACCGTGGCGCTGGTCGAACCCATCGGCGACGCGTCGCCGATGCTGGAGCCGTATGCGCTGCAGGACGGCGCCGTGCTGCTGCGATTCGGCCGCTTCGACGAGGTGCTCGCGCTGAAGGCGCCGGCGGCCACGCGCACCGTGCAGACCGCGCTCTATCACTTCATGCGGGGCGCGGCCTACGCCGGGCAGGGCAAGGTCGCGGACGCCACGCGCGAGCAGCAGGCGCTGACGGCGGCCACGGCGCGGGTGGCGGAGGACGTGATGATCAGCGTGACCAATCCCGGCCGGGCCCTGCTCGCCGTGGCGGCGGCGGATCTCGAGGGCCGGATCGCCAGTGCCCGCGGCGACCAGGCGGCGACGGTGGCGGCGTTCACCAGCGCGGTAGCCGCCGAAGATCGCCTCGGCTACAACGAGCCGCCGGACTGGCTGCTGGTCGAGCGCGAGCGGCTGGGCGCGGCGCTGCTGGCGCAGGGCCGCGCCGCGGATGCCGAACAGGTCTTCCGCGCGGACCTCGTACGCAACGTCGGCAACCCGCGTTCGCTGTTCGGGCTGTGGAGAAGCCTGGAGGCGCAGAAGAAGCCGGAGGCGACCGAGGCGCGACGCGCGTTCGAGGCCGCGTTCGCGGGCGCCGACGTGTCACTCGGCCCGGACCTGTACGGGACGAGCGCGGCGACCGGGACCAGCGGCGCGGCGGACGGCGCGGCGAAGCAGCGTCCCGAGTGAGTTCCCTCTATCTCGCGTTCCTGGCCGTCACGGCGGTGTTCGTCGTCACGCCGGGATCGACCACTGCGGTGGTCGTTCGGAACACGCTGGCGGGCGGCCATCGCGCGGGATTGAGCGCCGCCCTCGGAGCGGCCGCGGCCAACAGCACGCACGCCACGCTCGCCGGTCTCGGCTTGTGGGTGCTGGTGGGACGGTGGCCGGCGATGCTGGACGCGATTCGCGCGGCCGGCGCGGCCTATCTGGCGTGGCTGGGGCTGCAAAGCCTGATGCGAGCGTTACGCCCGAGACCCATGCGGATTTCCGCTCCGTCGGATCCGATCCCGCCTCTCGAGCACCGGCCCAGCTTCGTCGAAGGCCTCACGGTGAACCTGCTGAACCCGGCCATCATCAGCTTCTACGTGGCGGTGGTGCCGACGTTCATGCCACCGTCGCCGCCGCGCGGCTATTTCGCGTTGCTGGCGGCATCCCATGTCTCGATGGCCCTTGTGTGCCACTCGGGTTGGGCGTACGCATTCCACACGCTGAGGCAGATATTCGCCCGGCCTGGTGTCCAGCGCACGCTGGAGCTGCTGACGGCCGCCGCCATGTTGTGGTTGTCGTCGCGGGTGCTGAGCCAGCTCTAGCTTGGCCAGAACGCGCAGCGGTTTTTACAGTCCGCCCGCTACACTGAGGCCATGCTTGCGGATGTGCAGCATGCGATCGAAGCTCTGCCGCGAGACGAACCCCTCATCGTCCTCGCCGATTTCGACGGCACGCTGGCCGAGTTCCACCCCAATCCCGCGGCGCCGATGCTCACCGAGATCCGCCGCGAGTGGTTGAGGGATATTGCCGCACAAGGGCTGACCTTCGCCGGGATCGTCAGCGGCCGGCGGGTCGCCGACCTGCGCCGGCGGGCGCCGCTGCCGCCGCACGGGTACTACGCCGGCCTGCACGGCATGGAGATCGAGACCGACCATCGCCGCTGGCAGCATCCCGATCTCGAGACCGCGCGCGCCCACGTGCAGGAACTGATTCCGCTGCTCGAAGAAGTGCTCGATCGGTTCCCCGGCGCGGTGATCGAGGACAAGCGGGTGTCCGTGGCAGTGCACGCGCGGGCCGTGGCCTACGACTGCCGCGCCGCGGCGCTGGCGCTGGCCGATGGGTGCGCCGAGCCCTGGCTGGCCAGCGGACGACTCCGGCGACTCGAAGGCAAGCTCGTCGTCGAGTACCTCCCGAACACCGCGTGTCACAAGGGCGACGCCGTGGAGTGGATTGCCAACGACGTCGCGGCGAAAACCGGGCAGCAGGGGTGGGTGGTGTTCCTGGGAGACGACGAGACCGATGAAGACGCGTTCCGCGCGATCGACCGCGGCCTCGGCATTCTGGTGGGATCGCGTCCGACGTTCGCGACGCATCAGCTTGACGGCATTTCAGATGTCGATACCCTTCTGAGGTGGCTCACCGCCCGGAAATGAGGCCAGCACAGCGATGAATGCCGCGGAACTCCAGTCCGTGCTTGGCCCTCCTCTGAGCAATACCAAGCTCATCGTGGTCGCCAACCGCGAGCCGTACATCCACGTCAAGGAGAAGAAGCCGGCGCGGCGAACCCTGCTGAACTGGTTCGGTCAGCAGGGCGAACGGACCACGCTGTCGTGGATGCGTCCCGCCAGCGGCCTGGTCACCGCGCTGGATCCGGTGATGCGGGCGTGCGGCGGCACGTGGATCGCACACGGCAGCGGCAGCGGCGATCGCGACGTGGTGGACGAGCGCGGCCGCGTGGCGGTGCCGCCCGACAGGCCGTCCTACACGCTGCGGCGAGTGTGGCTCACGCCCGAAGAGGAGGACGGCTACTACTACGGCCTGTCCAACAACGCGCTGTGGCCGCTCTGCCACATCGCCTACGCGCGTCCGGAGTTCGACGAGCGCGACTGGCAGCAGTACAAGCGCGTCAACGAGCGATTCGCGCAAACGGTGATCGACGAGATCGGCGATGCGCGCGCGATCGTCTTCGTGCAGGACTACCACTTCGCGCTGCTGCCGCGGCTCGTCAAGGAAGCCCGGCCCGATGCGGTGGTGTGCCAGTTCTGGCACATTCCCTGGCCGAACAGCGAAGCGTTCCGCATCTGCCCGTGGAGCGACGAAATCCTGGATGGCCTGCTCGGCAACGACCTGCTCGGGTTCCACATCCAGTTCCACTGCAACAACTTCTTCGACACGGTGGATGCGGGCATGGAAGCGCGGATCGATCGCGAGCACTTCGCCGTGGTCCGCCGCGGGCACCAGACCTACGTGAAGCCGTTCCCGATCAGCATCGACCCGGAGCCGTGGGGCAAGCTGCCGAGGGGGCGGAGCCGCGACGCTGACGTCAGCCAGACGCGCCAGCGGCTGGGGCTGAAGGACGAGCGGCTGATCTTCGGCGTGGATCGCCTCGATTACACCAAGGGCATCCCCGAGCGGATCCGGGCGTTCGAGCGCATGCTCGAAAACCATCCCGAGTGGCGCGGCCGCGTGACGATGCTGCAGGTCGGGGCGCCGAGCCGCGAGCACCTGCCCCGCTATCAGTCGATCAGCGACGACGTGGACGTGGCGGTCGGCGCGATCAACGGGCGCTTCGGCACCGAGGCGTGGCGGCCGGTGATCTACCTGCGGCGGCACCACGGCGCCGAGGACGTCGCCTCTCTCTATCGCGCCGCTGACGTCTGTGTCGTCTCGTCGCTGCACGACGGCATGAACCTGGTGGCGAAGGAGTTCATCGCCTCGCGGCCCGATCACCGGGGCGTGCTGGTGCTGTCGCGCTTCACCGGCGCGGCGCGCGACCTGCGCGAGGCGCTCGACGTCAACCCGTTCGCGGTGGACGAGTTCGCGGGAGTGCTGCACGAAGCGCTGTCGATGCCGGAGGCCGAACAGGAGCGGCGGATGCGCAGCCTCCGCGCGCGGGTCGAGGAACACACCATCTACGACTGGGCGGCGGCGGTCATCCAGGCGGCGTCCCGCATGGCGGAAGCCGCCGCATGAAGCTCGATCACGGCGCCATCGGCAACGGGCGGGTGATTGCGCTCGTTGGCCCGGATACCAGCATCGACTGGCTCTGCCTCCCGCGGTTCGACTCGCCGTCGATCTTCGCGCGGCTGCTCGACGAGGAGCGCGGCGGTTCGTTCGCCTTCGAGCCCATGGACCTCGATCTCGAGCTCGATGGCCTACCTGCGCAACACCAACGTGCTGCGCACCGAGGTCACCACCACGCAGGGCCGCTACGAGGTCGTGGACTTCGCGCCGCGACTGCCGACCGGGCTGAGCGTGGATGCGCCTCCCGAGATTCACCGGCTGGTGCGGCCGCTCGACGGGACGCCCCGGATCCGGGTCCGCTTCGATCCGCGGCCGGATTACGCCCGCGCCGCGCCCGTAATCATCCCCGAGGGACAGGGCATCGAAATCCGCGGCGGGGCCATCAGCACCTATCTCCGCACCAACGTGCCGCCGCCCTATCTCGAGCGCGGGCAAATCATCCGGGTTGATCGGCCGCTGTTCTTCGTGCTGAGCGCGGGGCGCGCCACGACCTACGATTCATCGGCCGCGGTCACCAACGCGATGGAGGTGACGGTGAAGGGCTGGCGGGCCTGGGTTCGCACCACCGCGCTGCCGTCGTTCGCGCAGGAGGCGGTGATGCGTTCGGCGCTGTGCCTGAAGCTGCACGCCTACAACGACACCGGCGCGATCATCGCCGCCGCCACGACCAGCATTCCCGAGGCGGTGGGCACCGAGCGGACCTGGGACTACCGCTTCTGCTGGCTGCGCGACGCCGCGTTCGTGGTCGAGGCTCTGCGGCGGTTGGGTCATCTCGGCGAGGGCGAGGCCTTCGTGCGCTTCCTGCGTGATGTCGCCGAAGCCGGGCCGCTGCAGCCGCTCTATGGCATCGGCGGCGAACGCGAGCTGACCGAGGAACGGCTCGATCACCTGGCCGGTTTCGAAGGCACGCAGCCGGTGCGCGTGGGCAACGCCGCCTACACCCAGGTGCAGACCGACCTGATGGGCGAGATGGTGCTGTGCCTCGAGACGCTCCTCACCGACCCCCGCGTGGTGCACGAAGACCCGACCATCATGGGGATGATCGAGCAGCTCGTGGACGAGGCGATCGCGAAGTACGAGGTGCAGGACACGGGGCTGTGGGAATACCGCACGATGCCCCGACACTACACGTTCTCGAAGGCGATGTGCTGGGTGGCGGCGAATCGCGGGGCGGAACTGGCCGGCGTCTACGGCAAGTCGGATCGCGCGGCCCAATGGGCCGCATGGGCACAGTTGCAGCGCGAGCGCATCCTGACCGAGGCCTACAGCGAGTCGCTCGGCTACTTCACTCAAGCGCTCGGCGGCCGGCACCCCGACGCGTCGAACCTGCTGCTGCCCACGCTGGGCCTGCTCGATGCGCGGGATCCCCGCTTCGTCTCCACCGTCCGCGCCTACGAGCGCATGCTGGTGGACCGCGGGCTGATGCTGCGCTACCGGCACGACGACGATTTCGGCGAGACGACCAGCGCGTTCACGATTTGTTCGTTCTGGTGGGTCGAGGCGCTGGCGATGATGGGCGAAGTGGACGAGGCGCGGGATCGCTTCCAGCAGATCCTGGCGTACGCCAATCCGCTCGGATTGTTCTCCGAGGACGTCGAACCGTCGAACGGCCGCCTGCTCGGCAACTTCCCGCAGGCGTATACCCACGTCGGTCTCATCCACGCCGCCATCACCATCGGGGAATTGCTCGACTCGCGCACGCAGCATTTCCGGGCGTGGTCGTAGGGGTGGTGAGGTTCCAGGTTCTAGTGTTCCAGGTTCTGAGGTTCTAGCTTCTGGGTTCTCGCAGGCCGTAGGTCCTAAGTCCTAGGTCCGGCTGCCGAACTGCATGTGAGAATAACCGGATGCTCAAGTCGTCGTCAGCCGCACTCCTGGCGTTCACCAGCGCCGTTCTCCTCACCCTGTCCGCACCCGCGTTCGCACAGACACCTCCCGCGCCTCCGCCGCCACCCGCGCCGGCCGCGCCAGATACGCCGCCCATCAGCTCGTGAAGAACGACCGCACCGAGTTCGCGGTGGACACCGGCATCGGTCTGGTGTGGGAGAAGAACCCAGGCTTCGACGTGGACATGGACGGTGCCTTGACCGCCGGCCAGAACTTCAAGCACAAGCTGACAGCCACCGCGGAGCTCACCAGCGCACCGCGGCGCTGTGGAAGATGGACGACTTCGACGACGGGCTCTACATCTTCGGCGTCGGCCTGGCGGCGAACATCACCGCGGGGACCCAGCTGAAGGCGGAGCTGCTCGATACCTTCAAGAACAAGCCGCCCACCGCCGACGTCAAGAAGAACGACGTGGCGATCCTGCTCTCGTTCGTCTACAAGTACTAATGGGATGTATGTCGGTGTCTACAGCGGCCGTTCCTACGGAACGGCCGATAAACGTTGGCTGAGCATGCCGCTGACCGCGGCAGTTATCGTCGATACGCTCCACCAGGCCGCCGGATCGAGGACCCCATGAGCATCGTGAGCGAATTCAAGGAATTCATCGCCAAGGGCAATGTGATGGATCTCGCCGTCGGCGTGATCATCGGCGCCGCGTTCCAGAAGATCGTGGACTCGCTGGTCACCGATGTCGTGATGCCGGTGGTGGGGCTGTTGCTCGGGGGCACGGACTTCTCGAACATGTTCGTGCTGCTGCGCGAGGGCGCCAAGGCGCCCGCTCCGTACGCGTCGCTCGCCGAGGCCAAGGCCGCCGGCGCCGCGGTGCTGGGCTACGGCGCCTTCATCACTCAGGTGGTCCAGTTCCTGATCCTCGCCTGGGTCGTGTTCCTGATGGTCAAGGCAGTGAATAGGGTTAGGAGAACTGTCTGAATCTGGTGATCTGGTGATGTGATGACGTGAAGATCTGATCGATAGATCTGAAGATCTGCAGATCTATCGATCGTCCAGATCAGCGAGATCACCAGCTTCACGAGATCTTCAGATCTTCGTGATCAGCCCGAGGTGTCCGACGTGATGACGCCCGTGCCAGGCGTACATCTGCAGCAGCCAGTCCACGGTGATCGGGCCATGCTGCGGATGATTCGCGGTGCGGGCGAAGTCCTCGGGCCCCAGCGAGGAGAGCAGCACGTGCAGGCGCCGGTGCAGCCCCTCGAGGATGCCGACTGACACCGCCGTCGGCTCGGTCCTGGCGTCCAGCAACTCCGCCCACACGCTTTCCTCATACGGCTTGACGACCGGTCCGCTCTCGGTGAGCGCGAGCCGGAAGCGGATGTACGCGTTGATGTGGCTGTCCGCCACGTGGTGCACGACCTGGCGACCGGTCCACCCGCCGTCGCGATAAGGTGTGTCGAGGCGGTTGTCGGGAATGGCGGCCAGCGCCTCGCGGAGCTCGGTGGGCAGGCCGCCGATCGCCGCCACCCAGGCGGCCCGCTTTTCCGGAGTGATATTGGGGTCGTAGGTGAACCGGCCGGTAGGATATCGAGGGTCCATGGCCGGATCATACGGCCAACCTCCGAAGCCAACCAATTTCGGCTGTCCTCGTCCAAGTGAGCAGGCATGCAACAAGGCGACCGGACCGCTGTGGCCCACGCACAGCACGGCGACACCGAGGCGTTTCGCTCGCTGGTCGAGCGGCACAGCCGATACCTGTTCAGCGTCGCCCATCGGATGACCGGAAGCGCCGCTGACGCGGAGGACGTGGTGCAGGAGGCCTGGCTCAAGGCGCACCGCCAGCTCGGCGGTTTCGAGGCCCGGGCGGACGTCCGGACCTGGCTGCACCGCATCACGGTCAACTGCGCCATCGACTTCATCCGGGCGCGGCGCCACCGCGAGGACGCCCACGACCCGGCGGATCTCGAGCAGGGACCGCTCAGCGAGCGCGGCGCCGACGGCCAGGTGACCCCGCTGCGGCTGGCACAAAGCGGCGAGATCCGCCGGCGGGTGGGCGAGGCCCTCGGGCATCTCACGGGCCTCGAGCGCGCCGCCTTCACGCTGCGGCACATGGAAGGCATGTCGATCGACGAGGTGGGGGCGGCCCTGGGACTCAAGGCGAGCGCCACCAAGCACAGCATCTTTCGCGCGGTGCGCAAGATGCGTCAGGCGCTCGAACCACTGGTGGACGAGAAGGGAACGCGTTGCTCATGACGGGACATCCACACGCCAGACATCTGACAGACGACGAGCTCGTGCTGCTCTACTTCGACGAGTGTTCCGATCGTCCTGGCGCCGAGGCGCACCTGGCCGTGTGCGAGTCGTGCCGCCGTAGCCTTGCCGACCTGGGCGCGACGCTCGCCTATGTCGCGGATCACCAGGAAGTCGAGCCGCCGGAAGGGTTCGAGCGGGTGA
Organism: uncultured Acidobacteriota bacterium; assembly: GCA_963723005.1. Taxonomy (GTDB): domain Bacteria; phylum Acidobacteriota; class Vicinamibacteria; order Vicinamibacterales; family UBA2999; genus VFZN01. Next base: position 209,727 of record CAVRPA010000007.1, read on the forward strand.
TGTGGGCCCGCGTCGAGCGTCAGCTGCAGGACACCGCGCCGCGCGGCTGGCGCACCTGGTTCGCGCCGCGCCGGCTGGTGCTGGCCGCCGGCGCCGCGTCACTGGTGCTGGCCGCCTTCGTGGCCGGCCGCTGGACCACCTCCACGGCACCGACGCCGGTGCCGGCAGTCGTCGCGGATGGCACGGAGCTGACGGCCGCTCCGGAGCGGGTGCTGCTCGGCGCCGCCGGCGAGCACCTCGATCGATCGCAGCGGGTGCTGGTGGAGCTGTTGAACGCCGAGCCCGGCGGAGCCCTGCCTGGCGGCGAGCGCGAACGTGCCGCCGACCTGGTCGCCGCCAGCCGCCTGATTCGGCAGTCGGCGTCCGATGCCGGAGAAACCGCGCTGGCCGACGTGTTGGGCGACCTGGAACGCGTGCTGATGGAACTGGCGAATGGCACCGACCAGGAGACCGCCGCGGAGCTGCGGCAGCTGCGCGAGCGGATCGAAGCGCGCGGCATCCTCTTCCGCATGCGGGTCGTCGGATCGGATGTGCGCGAGCGCGAAAGGGTCAACCGGCCGCCGGTGTCCTGAGGAACCGGCAAAAGGCAAAAGGCAGAAGGCAGAAGTTCCGGCAGGCCGGACAGCCGGAGACCGGATACCGGACACCGGGTACCGGATACCGGAACGAAGTCAGTGATTCAGTAGACGAGGTATGTGATGAGCGTGTCGAAGACAGTGGCAGCAGGTGCGTTGGCGATGATGCTGGGGACCGGGTCCCTGGTGGCCGCGGCGCAGTCAGACCCGGTGCCGGATCGCGGCAACGAGCAGGAGCCGGCGCGCGCGGAACAGGACCGCGAGCGCGAGGAGGCTCGCCGCCAACAGGCCGAGGACCGGCGGCAGCGTGAGGACGATCGCCGCCAGCAGACCGAGGATCGTCGCCAGCGGGCGGACGATCGTTACGAAGCGGCCCAGGACGCGCTCGAGAACGGTCAGTGGACGCGCGCGGTCCAGGGGTTCCGCGAGGCGGCCGCCGCCAACCCCGCCCGCGCCGATGCGGCCACCTACTGGCTGGCCTACGCGCAGAGCCGGCTGGGACAGCACGCGGATGCGCTGGCCACGCTGAGTGAGTTGACGAAGACCTACCCGTCGAGCCGCTGGCTGGGCGACGCGCGCGCGCTGGAGATCGAAGTCCGCCGCAACATCGGACAGCCGGTGCGTCCCGAAGCCGAGGCCGACGAGGAGCTGAAGCTGCTGGCCATCCAGGGCCTGCAGCACTCGGATCCAGCGCAGGCCGTGCCCATGCTGCAGAAGTTCCTGCAGGGCAGCCAGTCGCCGAAGCTCAAGGAGCGGGCGCTGTTCGTGCTGGCCCAGAGCTCGTCGCCGGAAGCGCGCGCCGTCATCACCGGCATCGCTCGGGGCGGCAGCAATCCGGATCTGCAGCGGAAGGCGATTCAGTATCTCGGCATGACCGGCCGCGCCGAGAACCGTCAGGTGCTGGCGGAGATCTACGCCGCGTCCAGCGACACGGACGTCAAGCGGCAGATCCTCCGCGCCTACATGGTGTCCGGCGACCGCGCCCGCGTGCTGTCGGCGGCCACCAGCGAACCGCTGCCGGCGCTGCGCGAAGAAGCCGTGCGGCAGCTCGGCGTGATGGGCGCTCGCGAGGAACTGTGGCAGCTCTATCAGAAGGAGAGCACCGTCGAGGTCAAGCGGCAGATTGTTCAGGCGCTGTTCGTCGGTGGCGACGCTACGCGGCTGATTGAACTGGCCAACACCGAACAGAACGCCGACCTGCGCCGCACCGCGGTCCGCTACCTGGGGACCATGAGCGCATCGAAGACCGGTGACGCGCTTGTCGCGCTCTATCAGAAGGAGAAAGACCCTGCCATCCGGCGCACCGTGGTGCAGGCGCTGTTCGTGCAGGGCAACGCCGAGTCGATGGTCGCCATCGCGCGGAAGGAAACCGATCTCGAGGCCAGGAAGGACCTGGTGCAGAAACTGTCGCTGATGAAGTCGAAGGTGGCGACGGATTATCTGATGGAGATTCTCGGGAAATAGGGGAACCGGCAGCCGGCAGACCGGCAGACGGCAGACGGCAGACGGACACCGGACACCGGACACCGGATACCCGAAGCCCCAAGCCCCAAGCCCCAAGACTCAAGACCTCAAGACCCAAGACCGAGCAAGAGGGCAAACGCAATGGCGATCCTGAAATGGCAGACCGCGGTGCTCGTGATGGTGCTGGCGTCGCCGGCGGCGGCGCAGCCTCCTCAGCTGACCAACGCACAGGTGCAGGTTCAGTCCGCGGGCGGCGAGCTGTCACGCGTGTTCGAGGGGCGCCGCGCGGCGCTGGCGGGGCCGGCCTGGATTGGCTACGCCGTGCCGATCGTTCGCGGCGACCGGTTCCTGTGCGACTGGAACGGCGGCCACTCCACACCCCCGAGCACCACCGTGAAGCTCGAGGGCGGTGACACGCTGCACGTGCTGTACCGCGTCGAACAGGGTGCGGTGGTGCGGATCCGGATCTTCTCGGAGGGCTGCGCCATCGATGCCGGCGGCCGCCCGGTGCTGTGGCTCACCGATGTCCGCCCCGCCCAGAGCGTCGCGTTGCTCGCCCAGTTCGCTCGCGATCCCGCTCGCCGTGTGGCGGACGATGCGCTGGCGGCGCTGTCGATGCATGCGGACCCGGCGGCCGACACGGCGCTGCTGACCGCCGCGCGCGAGGCGCCGGTGCCTCACGTCCGCGGCCAGGCGCTCTTCTGGGTGGCGCAGCGGGCCGGCGACCGCGCCATCCCCGCGATCACCGAGGCCATCGATCGCGACCCGGACACCGAGGTCAAGAAGAAGGCCGTCTTCGCGCTCAGCCAGCTGCCGGCCAACGACGGCGTGCCGAAGCTGATCGACGTCGCCGAGCACCACTCCAACCCGGCTGTGCGCCGCCAGGCCATGTTCTGGCTCGGGCAGTCGCGGGACCCCAGGGCGCTCGCCTTCTTCGAACGCATCCTGCAGAAGTAAGCCGCGTTCCAACCTCCGGCCCGCCGGGATCATCCAACTGCGCGAGGCCTTTACCATGCGCGTACCGACAGCCAACCTCTCCGCCACGTCCCTCCTCATCGTCGGCTTGCTGGCCGCCGCACCCAGCGCCGCTGTGTTGCCCTGGACGGGCGCCAGGACCTTCCAGCAGGCGCCGAAGGCGCTGTCGGGCGACTGGACGGCCGACACCCGGCAGAGCTGGACCGGAGACGATGGCCAGCCGAGGGTGCAGTTCAACCTGCGCACGGAAGCGGGTGACAGCCGCTGGGGCTTCGGCATCAGGGCCGGGGACCTCCAGGGCCTGCCGGCCGCCGCGCTCAGCGGCGTAGCGAGCGATGTGCGCTTCACGTGGACCCGCGAGGCCGGGACGTTCCGGTTCTCCGGGTCGTTCGACAACGGCCGAGGGGCCGGGCGGTACACCTTCGAGCCGAGCAGCACGTTTCTCTCGACCATGAGCGGTCTTGGCTACCGCTCGCTCACCGGCGAGGACGCGCTGCGACTGGCGGTGATCGACGTCACGTCCGCATATGTCAGGGACCTGGGCCAGGCCGGTTATCGCGATCTGCCGCTCGAGCAGTTGACGCGCATGCGCATCCACAAGGTGATGCCGGAGTACATCGGCGAGATGAAGGCGCTCGGCTTCGCGTCGCTGTCGGCCGACGACCTGGTGCGGATGCGTATCCATCGCGTCGAACCCGACTTCGTCCGCGGCCTTCGGACCCGCGGCTACAGTGGGCTGACCGCCGAGGATCTGGTCAAGATGCGCATTCACAAGGTGAGCCTCGAGGACATCGATCAGTACAAGGCGCTGGGACTTGGCGGGCTCGGCACCGAGGACCTGGTGCGGTTCCGCATCCACCGCGTGACGCCGGCGTTCGTCCGCGAGATGCGCGACGTCGGCTTTGCCTCGCTGACGGAGGAGCAGCTGGTCCGGATGCGCATTCACAAAGTGGACGCGCAGTTCATCAAGGACGCCCGCGCCGACGGTTACGCGATGACCACGCCCTCAGACGCAGTGGACCTGGCGATCCGCGGCCCCCGCTATACGCGGGCGAGGAAGCAGTAGGGCAACAGTAAAGGGATCACGAGGCAGGGATCAGGGATCAGGGAGCAGGGATCAGGGAGCAGGGAGCAGAGCGGAGCAAGAACGAAACGAACCTGATGATCTGGTGAGGTCGTGAGTTGGCGATCTGTGGAGCTCGCGATCTTCGGAACTGGCGATCTTTGGACCCTGCGATTTTCCGGAGCGCGCGATGGGAGTAGGGAGGAGAATCGCCGCCCAAGCCCCAAGCCCCAAGCCCCAAGCCCCAAGCCCCAAGCCCCAAGCCCCAAGCCCCAAGACCTAAGACGGGCGGGGCATGTGCCAGCCCCGCCCGCCAGCATCCTACCAGTCGAACTTCACGCCGAACTTCGCGATCCGGGGCGCCAGCACCGTGGTCGGCGCCTCGAAGGTCGTGCCCGATACCCAGTTGATGTTGACCGCCGTGTTCGCGTTGAGCAGGTTGAACACGTCAACGAAGAGGCCGAAGCGCGCGCGGTCGAGGGTGATCTGCTTCTCGGCCCGGAAGTCCACCACGGCCACCGTCTCCTGGCGGCGCGCGCCGAGCGGTTCGACCAGGACGCGCTGCGCGCCGTAGTTGAGATTGGCGTTGATCAAGCGGCCGTAGGGCGCACCGCTCTGCGCACGCAGGAGCGGCGTCACCCGCACGCCCCAGCCGGCGTCGACCGTCGCGACGATCTTGGCGTTCCAGTTCGTGAACTCGTTGAACGTCGTCTCGTTGGGGTTGGTGGGGAAGTTGCCGAACAGCGAGAAGTTCGACACCGCCGTGCCCGTCCGGTTGCCGAAGTAGTTGCTGCCGTATTCCTCGGTCCAGGTGTACGAGTAGGACGCGTTCATCGACCAGCGGTGCGAATAGCGCTTGTTGGCGGCGACTTCGAACGTCTTGTAAGTGCCTTCGTAGCCGTCGACGTTCTGCGCCACCTGGCGCGAGCCGCGGCTGGTGTTGTCGAGATTGAACAACGGGATGCCGTCGCCAGTGACCGGATCGATCACCGTGACCGGCACGTTGAACGCCTCGAATGGGCGCAGCACGTTCACCTGCTGCCAGCCGTCGTAGTCCTTGCGCCACACGTAGCCAACGCGCAGGCCGACGTTGCCGGCGAGCACGCGCTCGACGAAGGCCGAGGCCTCGTCCATGTAGGAGTTGCGCAGATCGGGATCGATCTCGGCATTGGCGACGCCGCCGAAACGGGTCTGCAGCGCGCCCTCTTCACCGGGCTGGTAGACCAGGTCGGCATTCAGATCGTTCCAGACGTAATCGCTGTACTGGTCCGCGGTGTTGGGGTTCACGGTGTCCGCCAGCCCGACGCCGGGGTTGAAGTAGAACCGGCCCCAGTTGCCCTTCAGCACGGTCTTGCTGTCGCCGGTCAGATCGTAGGTCGCGCCCAGCCGCGGCACGATGTGGTTGAAGGTGTAGACGCTGTCCACCGCCTCGAACGAGAGCGGCACCGCCGTGAAGCGGCCCACCGGGTGCGACTGTTCGGGCAGGAAGCCGTTATAGCGATCGAAGCGCGCGCCGATGTTCAGCGTCAGCCGGTTGAGCGACCAGGTGTCGGTGACGAACGCGCTGACGGTGGTCAGCCCGCTCTGGTTGTCGGACGGTGACGCCGCCAGGCGCACGGCGGCGGGTCGGCCGCTCTGCAGGTAGTGCACGACCTCGTCGCGATAACCCTGGAACCACGCGGTCCGTCCGGTCTCGTACAGGTACTCACCGCCGAACTTGAAGTTGTGCGTGCCGCCGAGAAAGCGATCCTTGAAGTAGCTGTAGGCGGCCGTGGTCTGGTTGCGCCGGCAATCCAGCTCCCACAGGCGTCCTCCGCCACGCACTTCACTGGTGGTCAGGTCCTCATAACGCAGGTCGTTGGTGTTGTTCTCGTAGGTCCAGTCGTAGCCGAACTGGCCGGCGCGCACCTCGAGGAACCCCGACTGCCCGACGGTGCTGTTCCATTCACCCTTGAACACCCACCCGGGCAGCGCCTGGTTCAGCGTTGACGCCGCGGTGATGTGAATGGGATTGGCGGTGCGGTTGGTCGCGTCCACGCGATTCGGCTGCGACTTGGTCCCGTACTGGCCGTAGCCGATGATCTTGTTGGCCTGATTGAGCTGCCAGGTGACCTTGCCGGTTTCGTTGCGCAGGCTGGTCTTGAACACCGTGCCGTCCTGGATGACGCCGTTGGCCGGCGCCGCCACCTGGTTCTCCTGGTACGAGAACGCGCCGAAGGCCCAGATGCGATCGCGCCACACCGGCCCCCCGACGCCGAGGTTGAAGTTCTGGTACTGCTTCAGCCGGTTGCCGTCTTCGGGGATCGAGGTGAAGGGGCGCACCTGCTCGGGATCGAGGTTGCGGCTCTGGATCGACTCGTTCTCGTAGTCGAAGTAGCTGCTGACCGAGACGCGATTGCCGCCGCTCTTGCTGACGAACTGCGTCAGCACGCCGGGGTTCGGCATCTCGGCGGAGTTGGCCGCCGCGCCGACGAACACTTCCTCGAACGACCCGTAGTCGATGTAGAGCCCGTTGGCGGCGGTGCCTTCGGTGGTGTTGATGCCTTCGACCAGCGGCCGGTTCTGGCCCGAGTGGCCGTAGGCGAAGTAGGTGGTCTGCGTGCCGGCGGTGCTGCCGCCGACGTCAATCCGGTTGAGCGTCACCGACGGGGTCGTCGCCAGCAGCGACCACATGTCGCGGCTGTTCGGCACCGAGTTGAGCTGCTCCTGCGAGTAGTTGCTCTGCAGCCGCGTGGCCGAGGTGTCGATGGTGGGCGAGGAGCCCGACACCGTCACCGTCTCCTGCAAGGTTGCCACGCCGAGCATCGCATTGACCGTCTGCGAGACCCCGATGCCCAGCCGCACGCCGGGCTGCTGGAACGTGGCGAAGCCGCTCAACTCGAACACGAACTGGTACTCCCCGGCCGGCAGGCTGGGGAAACGGTAGAGACCGAGAGGGTTGGTCACCACCTGCTGCTGACCGATCAGCGACGGGCTGGTCGCGGTCACAGTCACGCCCGGCAACGCACCGCCGCTGTCGTCCTTCACTTCACCGCTGACGCTGCCGGTGGCGCCGGCGCCACCCTGCGCTCGCACGGGCGAAGCGCCCGTCAGCTGCACGATCACCACCGCCGTCAAGACCAGGAACCTGCTCCAACTCATACACGCCTCCCAATCCCCGCGGCCTCGGGGCACACGGGCATCTACAACGCGTCCGCCACGGCAGATTCGCCGCGGCGTGCGCAAACCGGTTTGTGAATTGCGGAAGAAAACGAGTGTGGGTCGTAGGGCCGGCTAGCCGGCCCCGTGCTGTCGTGCCAGGCCGCCGCCGACGTGGCGCGTCGGCTGCGGTGACCGTGGCGAGGAGCGAGAGCAACGCAGCATGTGAACGCGAAGGTTACGAGGAAGCCGCCGTTAATGCAACGGATGACACGATGAGATGGAGCGGTTGTGCCGGCGCCTTCTGCTGACGATAGAATCCACGCATGATGCGCACCTGTCTTCGCAGCTTCCTGACCGCCGCGATGCTGCTCGTCGTCGTGGCCGGCCGGTCCGCGGCGCAGCCGCCGCAGGCTCCCGTCCAGACGCCCGCGCAGTTCTTCGGCTTCACCATCGGCGCCGACGGCGAGCTCGCGCGCTACCCGAAGATCCTCGAGTACTTCACCCTGCTGTCGAAGCAGACCGATCGGGTGAAGTTCGAGGTCCTCGGCAAGACCACGATGGGGAACGACTACGCGATGCTGCGGATCAGCTCACCGCAGAACCTGGCGAAGTTCGATCGCCTCGTCGAGATCAACCGGCGGCTCGCCGACCCGCGCGGCCTGTCGGAGCCCGAGGCGCAGGCGCTCGCCGCCGAGGGCAAGCCGTTCTATCTCGTCTACGCCACCATCCACTCCACCGAGGTCTCGAACGGCCAGGCCATCCTCACCATCGTCCATCGCCTGGCGACCGAAACCTCGCCGTTCATCAAGGAGATCCTCGACAACTCGGTGATCCTGATGGTGCCGTCGCAGAATCCTGACGGGCAGCATCTCGTCATCGATCATTGGTACAAGACGAAGGGCACGAAGAACGCGCGCGTCTACCCGGACCTCTACCACAAGTACGTCGGGCACGACGACAACCGCGACTGGTTCATGTTCACGCAGAAGGAAACGCGGATGAACATCGAGCTGGTGCAGAACACCTACAAGCCGATCATCTCGCACGACATGCACCAGCAGGGCGCCACCGGCTCGCGCATCTTCGTGCCGCCCTTCACCGATCCCTTCGATCCGAACATTCATCCGTTGCTGGCCCTGGGGCAGGCCACGGTGGGGCAGGCCATGGCCTCGGCGCTGATCGCCGAGAAGAAGGAAGGCGTGGCGTGGCTCGAGGGCTACGACATGTGGTCGCCGGCGCGGCAGTACATGGTCTATCACGGCCAGCCGCGCATCCTCACCGAGATTGCCAACAGCGGCCCCAACCTCGCTGATCCGTTCGTCAACCCGCAGCGCGGCCGCCCGCTCGGCCCGCAGGAGCCGCACTGGAACTTCCCGGTGCCTTACTCGAAGGACACCTGGACGCTCGGCCAGCAAGTGGACTACGGCGTCACGGCAGCGCTCGCCGGCATGTCGCACGTGGCGAAGTACGGCCACGAGTGGCTCTACAACTTCTATCGCGTGCACCGCGACTGGGTGACCTCCGGCAAGGGACCGTACGCGTTCATCGTGCCGGCCACGCAGCGTGACCAGTTCGCGACTTACGAGATGCTCGAGATCCTGGAGTTCGCCGACGTGGAGATTCACCGCGCCACCTCCGCGTTTGCCGCCAACGGCAAGCAGTATCCGGCCGGGTCGTATGTGATCAAGACCGCGCAGCCCTACGGCGCGTTCGCGAAGACCATGCTCGAGAAGCAGGTGTATCCGGATCTGCGCATCTTTCCGGGCGGGCCGCCGGAGCCGCCCTACGACGTCACCGGCCACACGCTGTGGATGCTGATGGGGGTGACGGTGGACCAGGCGGACAAGGCGTTCGACACGCCGCTCGAGCGCGTGACGGCGGTCAAGCCGATCACCGCGCCGGCGCCCGCGCGGCCGAAAGCGGCGTATCTCGTCGGGCCGGAGTCCTACGGCGCGTTCAAGCTGGTGGCCGCACTGCAGAAGGCCACGGTAGCGGTGTTTCGAGCGGGTGCCGCCTTCGATGGCCACCCGGCCGGCACGTTCATCATTCCCTCCACCTCGGCCTCGCAGCCCATCGTCGAGAAGGCTGCCAGCGATCTGGGCTTGGTCGTGACCGGCGCGGATCGGATGCCGGCGGTCGATGGCTTCCGCTTGAAGCCGGGTACGAAGGTCGGCCTGTGGCGGGCCGCCGGCAACATGCCCGGCGGCTGGCTGATGTGGCTGCTCGAGCAGTACGGCATCAATCACGAGGTGGTGAAGGCGCAGGACTTCGACGGTGATCTCAACGCCAGGTTCGACGTCATCCTGCTGCCGTCGGGCACGTCGAAAACACGGATCATCAACGGGCTCGATCGCGAGCGCAACGATCCGGCGGAGTGGTCCTGGGCCTACGGCGTCGGCGAGGCGGGGTGGACGAAGCTGAAGACCTTCGTTCAGAACGGCGGCACGCTGCTGGCGATTGGTTCGGCCGTGGAGACCGCCACCGAGTTGCTGGAACTGCCGATCGAGAAGGCGCTGCCCGAAGCGCCGCCGCGCTTTGGCCCCGCGACGGCGGCGACGCCCGCGCCGACGCCGGCGGCCTCGGTGGATCGGGCGCTGCGCGACGCCTTCAGCAGCCCGGCGCGACTGATGCAGACGCTGCGCGACCGCGTGGCCGATCCCACATCGCTGTTCTTCTGCCCGGGGTCGCTCCTTCAGAACGAGTTCGACGCGGCCAATCCCGTGGCGTGGGGCATGCCCGATGCCTGGCCCATCTTCTTCGAATCGGATCAGGCGTACCGGCTGCGTCCCGGTTTCGGCATGGAGACGCAGGTGGTGTCGCGCTATCCGCGCGAGAACGTGCTGCAGAGCGGCTGGCTGCTGGGCGAGGAGTATCTGAAGGATCAAGCCAACATCGTGTCGTTCCGTGTGGGCAAGGGCTACGTCGTGACCTACGGCTCGCAGGTGGACTTCCGCGCGCAGCCGCGGGCGACGTTCAAGTTGATCTTCAACGCCTTGTTCCACGGGCCGTCCACGGCGGTGACGGCCGCGCAGATGGGGAAGTGATGCCGTAGAATCGGCCCGCCGTGTCGCGACAGGAACGGCGCCCCGGTCGCACACGATAGCGCGGGCTTGCAGAGTGGGACGGCTATAATCCGGCAGTCAGTCGGCGCTTTCCCGAAAGGTGGCACTCGTGTCCCTGTCGTCCGGAACCCGGCTTGGTCCCTACGAAATCGTCTCGCCTCTGGGCGCCGGAGGGATGGGCGAAGTCTACCGGGCGCGCGACACGCGACTGGCCCGCACCGTAGCACTGAAGGTGCTGCCGGCGCACGTCGCCGGCGACGCGCAGGCCCGGGAACGCCTCGAACGTGAAGCACGCGCGGTGGCTGCGCTGAATCACCCCCACATCTGCACGTTGCACGACATCGGTCGCGAGTCGCCCGACGGCCAGGGCGCCAGCATCGACTTCCTGGTCATGGAGTACCTCGAGGGCGAGACACTGGCGGCGCGGCTGGAGAAGGGCCCGCTCGCCCGCGATCAGGCCCTTGCCTGTGCGATTCAGATCGCCTCTGCCCTCGACCGCGCCCACCGCGCCGGCCTCGTCCACCGGGACGTCAAGCCTGGCAACATCATGCTGACCAAGGGTGGCGCCAAGCTGCTCGACTTCGGGATCGCTCTGCCGGCACCGACGACGCGGGCTGGCGAGACCACGCTGCACGCGCGTCGCGAGCTGACCGATCGCGGGCTGATCCTCGGCACGGTGCAGGTACATGGCGCCGGAGCAGATCGAGGGGCGAGCGATCGATGCGCGAACCGACGTGTTCGCGTTTGGCGCGATGCTCTTCGAGATGGTGACCGGCCGGAAGGCGTTCGAGGGCAGCAGCCAGGCCAGCGTGATGGCGGCCATCGTCGAACGCGAGGCGCCACGACTGTCGGCCGTGCAGCCGCTGGCTCCCGCCGGCCTCGATCATGTCCTGGCGATGTGCCTCGCCAAGGACCCGGACGATCGCTGGCAGACATCGCGCGATCTGCTGCACGAACTGACGTGGGTGCGAGATAGCGGCCTGGGTGAGCGTAGTGACGTAGCCGCACACGGCACGAATGCGAGCTCTCGCTGGGCGTGGCCGACCCTGGCGGGGATGGTAGTCGCCGCGTTGTTGGCCGGCGCCGGAACGAGCGCCTGGCGGACGGCGGCAACTCCTCCCGTGCGCGATGTGCGGTTTGCCATCTACCCGGAGCGGGGCAGCGCGCTCTCGACCGCGCCCGCGTCTGTGGTCTCGCCCCAGTTCGCCCTGTCACACGATGGCAACAGCCTGGCCTTCGTGGCCACCTGGGAGGGTCGCGACGTGATCTGGGTGCGTCGGCTCGGCGCACAGGCTTCGCGCCCCCTGCCGGGCACCGAAGGCGGGATTTATCCGTTCTGGTCCCCGGACAACCGCTCGATCGGCTTCTTCTCCCAGGGACGCCTCAAGATCGTGACCACTGACGGCGGTCCCGCCGTGACCATCACCGACGCGTCGTTCGATTCACGCGGTGGGGCGTGGGCGCCGGACGGGACCCTGCTCGTCAACCTGGTGTCCAACGGCGGACTGTGGCGTGTGTCGACGAACGGGTTGACGGAGCTGATTGCACCGCTCGACGAGGCCAGCGGCGAGACGTCGCTGCGCTGGCCGTCGTTCCTGCCCGACAGCCGTCACTTCCTGACCGTGGTGCGCAGTCTGAGCGAGGCGAAGCGCGGAGTGTACCTGCAAGACATGGCGACTCAGGGCCGCTCGCGCCTCGTCGCCGGAGACTGGGGCGCGGCCGTCGTGGACGGGCACCTCCTGTTCGTGCGCGGACGAACGCTGATGGCCCAACCGCTCGATGTCGCACAGCGGCGGCTGACCGGCGAACCGATGCCCCTGCTCGATGGCGTCGGCTCTACCACCAACGGCTACTCCGCATTCTCGACGTCGCCGAACGGCACCATCGCTTACTCGGAACCATGGCCGACGCTGGGACAGCTGATATGGTTCGACCGGAGCGGACAACAGCTCGGCCCACCCGTCGCGTCGTTGGCCGATTACGTGGATTTCTCGCTGTCGCCCGGGGGCAGACGGCTGGCCGTGAGCCGCGTCGAATCGCAGACCAACACGAGCGACATCTGGATTCTGGATTTGGCCAGTGGAGTCGAGGCCCGGTTGACCGCCGACCCGATGAACGACGCGGGACCGATGTGGTCGCCGGACGAGTCGGGCATTTACTTCCGGTCGAACCGACGGGGCGTCAACAGCCTGTTCATGAAGCCCGCGAACGGCAGTCGTGCCGAGGAGCTGGTGTTCGAGCAGCGGGGAGAAGCGAGCTCGAGCCTCATGCCGAGCAGCCTCTCGACGGATGGCACCCGTATGCTCTACACGGACTCTGGCCTTCGTTCGTCGTTCGACGTCTGGTCACTCTCCCTCGAGGGCACGCCAAAAGGGAACGCCGAGCTCCGGGGACCCTTCAATGAGTTCCAGGGCACGCTGTCGCCAGACGGCCGATGGATGGCGTTCGTTACCGACGAGACCGGCACACCACAGGTGTACGTCCAATCGTTTCCTGGCGGTGAACAGCGACAGCAGGTGTCTTCTCGCGGGGGCACGGAACCGCAGTTTCGATCTGATGGCCGCGAGCTGTTCTTCCTGGACGGCAACCGGATGCTGATGGCGGCCCCGGTCTCACCGGGACCCAAGCTGGCTGTCGGGACGGCAGTGCCCCTCTTTCGCACGCGCGTGCCGATCACCGGCAATCCTTATCGCCGTCCGTACATCGCGGCCGCTGACGGTCAGCGATTTCTGGTCAATACCACGCCGGCGGACGCGCCCGTCCCCGCTATCCAGCTGATACTCGACTGGCGCGCGCTGATCGGCGCGAAGCCAGACTGATGCGCGGCGAGCGCACGGTGACTTCCACGTGGATGGGTAAGTGGATGACGCGCTCCCGTCGCGTGCCGATTGCTCTCCCGCCCGTGCCCGGTTGGACTGCCTCTGTTTCGCTACCTCGCCTCTGGGGTAGACTCGCAGAGCAGTTCGCTGCCCGGACGAATTGGGTATGGCATCGACAACTATTTCCATCGCGCGCGTCCTCCAGTTGGGCGTGCCAATTGCCTGGCAAGAGGCGGTTGAGGTGGCGCGTGCCGCGGAGGCGACGGCAGAGCGGCATTCGCGGCGACTCACGGTCGAAGGCTGCATCATTTCGACAGCCGGCACCGTCGAGGTTGGCACCAACGGCACCGACCGTCTGGGAGCCGATTTAACCGCACTCCAGCTGCTCGCCATCCTCATCGAGGGACAGCAGGCTCCAGCTGAGCTGCGTGCCCTGACGGCGACCGCCGATGACGCCCTGTCGAGCTTTCCTTCGGAGAGCAATCCGGCCGCGGACCAGCCGCTCACCCTTGATTGGTTCGTCCGCCCTAACCCCGAGGTCGAGATCGCCAACCTGGCGACCCGTGCCCTCGAAGCGGCCGCCCCGCGCGTCGAGCCTCAGACGAGCGCGCCCAAGCCTCGCCCGAACCTCTTTGGCGGCGACCAATCCGCTCCCATGACGTTCGAACGACCCGCGGATCGCCGCACGCAGGCGCCGGTCGAGGAGGCTGTGCAACCCGTGCCGCCGCCCGTGCCCGAACGTCACGCGGAACTCGCCCAGGCCAGTCGCGGAACGCCGCGTGGAGCCGCCGAAGCCAGCCGTGCCCGAGCGTCCCGCGGAGCGCCGCCCCCAACAGCCGCCGGTGGTGGAAGCCGCGCGACCCGCGCCGGTGCCGCCCGTGCCCGCACGGCAGGCGGAACCGCCCAGGCCAGCCGCTGCGCCGCACCGCGCGGAACCGCCGAAGCCAGCGCTGCCCGAGCGGCCTGCAGAGCGCGGCCCGCAGCCCCCTGTCGTGGAAGCCGCCCGCCCCGCGCAAGTGCCGCCGGCGGCCGAACGTCTTGCGGAACCGCCCAGGCCAGCCGCGGCGGCACGCGCTGCCGAGCCGCCGAAGCCTGCGGTGTCCGAACGCCCTACCGAACGCCCATCGCCCGTTGTGGTCGAACGTCGCGTCGAGCCATCAACGCCGGCCGTGACCGAACGTCGCGCTGACTCGAAGCCCGCCGCGACCGCTCCTCCGTGTGGCCCGGCCCGAACCTCCCGCCGCCCGGCCCGAGCCAGTGGTGGCCCAGCGACGAGTGGTGCGGCCTGAAACCGCCGTGACGGAACGTGTCCGCGAACGGCTCGACCCCGCCACCGTCGTCGCACAGCTTCGTGCCGAGGTATTGCACCGGCCGGCCGTGCCTGGAGGCACCAATCTGCAGGTTCGTCCGGTCACCCGTGCGATGAGCCACCAGTTCGCCGCGGTGATTGAGAAGGGCCGCAGCATTGGTGTGGTGCCGCTCGTGGTCATGGCGCTTGCCGTCGTCGTCGCCGGAGGGCTCGCCACCTGGGCGCTGTTCCTGCCGGCGCCTGCCGGCGCAGCTCACCTTCAGAAGCCTCGGACCGCTGGTGCCGTTGGCACGGACATTCGAACCGAACCTTCCGACCGTAGTGCGCATCACCGCGGGTCGCGGAATGTCGATGGCCTCTGTTGGCACGACCGGGGCTGCCGGATCGCTACGTGGCGCTGAGGGCATTCGTCTCGCGCGCGCGGAAGCCTCGGTAGCGTTCCCGCTGCCGGAGTCTGCGCCTGCGGCGACGCCACCGTCATTCACCGCACCATCGAGCGCCGCGCCGATCGCCCGCGGCGCGCGCCGCCTTCCACGTCCCTTTCGCCGTCGCCGGCCGGACGCGTGGTGGCCACGACTTTGGGTGCGGAGCCCGGCGACCGTCGCGTCTATACGGCTGACGATGCCGACGTGGAACCGCCGACGATGCGCCGGCCGCAGCTGCAGCAGGAGCCCCGGGCCGATACCGAACCGAGCGATTCGTACGTCGAGGTCGTCGTGGATGAGCGGGGAGAGGTGACGCAGGTTCGCCTTCGCTCGAGCGATCTGTCACTGAACGACCGCATGATTGTCGCTGCCGCCAAGGCGTGGCAGTTCGAACCGGCGATGAAGGACGGCCATCCCGTGAAGTACGTGCTTCGGCTGCCCGTGACCCGTTGACCACAGGCCCTGGGGACCACTTCATGTATCGACGACTGACGGCAGCGGCCCTCGGCCTCTCGAGTCTCCTGTTCTCCATCACCGGCACGGCCCAGGGCCCGCAGCGCCTCAATCCGATGATTGCGCTGCACGAGAAGGGCTTGCCCGTCTTCGGCATCACCCATCCGGCGATCGCCCCAGGCCGCGGACGCGGTCCCAATGCGGCGCCGGTTGCGGAAGCCCCGCCCCCGCCGATGCCGTCCCTGATGGACGCCGCGCGCGAGACCGTGGCCTACCCGTACGCCGACTTCGCCTACGACAACTACGCGCCCGCCACCGCGGAGCGGTTCCTCGGGTACATGGGCGCGATGCTCGCCGCGGGCGGATCGGTTCGCCAGCATGCGTTCATCTCGAAGGTGCCGATCATCCACACCGATCCGGCGGTGGCCACCGCCCGCATCGTCGAGCAGCTGAACGCCGGTCACGCCGGGGTGATGCTTCAAGAGGTGGAGAGCGCGGACGAGGTCCGCGCCGGCCTTGCGGCGATGCGGTTCAAGTCGAAGGGCGGTACCCGGCCCGACGAGGGCGTCGGCCTGGCCGCGGCGTACTGGAAGTTGAGCGAAGACGAGTATCGCCGGAAGGCCGACCCGTGGCCGCTCAACAAGGACGGCGAGCTGGTGCTCTGGGCCATCGTCGAGAGCAAGAAGGGCATCGCCAACATCCGCGAGATCGCGCAGGTGCCGGGACTCACCGTCATCGTGGTCGGCGCCGGTACGCTGGGCGGCGTGTTCTCGTCAACGGGCGCGGACGGGCAGCGGGTGCGCGATCAGGCTGGCTTCGATGCCGGCGTGAACGCCATCCTCGCCGCCTGCAAGGAGTTCAAGGTGCCCTGCAGCCATCCGGCCAACAACCCCGCCGAGATCGAGGCGCTGATGGCGCGCGGCTTCACCGTGTTCACGATGCAGGCGCGCAACCAGGCGGGCTTCGACGCGATCGCTGCCGGGCGCAAGCTGGCGGGCCGGCCACTGCCGCCGACGATGTAGCCCGCCTCCGCGCTACAGTAGGGGCGGCGCGCGCTGAGCGGTTTCTACCGCCTGACCGATTGGCGCCTCGGGTCACCATGTGACCTGCCCTGACACGCCGCTCGCGCAGAATATCGTTGAACCGTATGGCCCCGCTCCCGCCCGCGAACCCAGGCACCGCCTCGCCTTTCGGCGACTACTCCGTCCGCATCGACCCCTGGGCGGTGGACTACGGCGGCGAAACGCCCACGGAGTTCCAGCCGGATGCGGAGGACGCGCCCGAACTCGATCTGAACGTCGAGCAGGACGTTGCGACCTGGGCGCCGATTACGCCGCCGGTCGCTCCCTCGAGCCAGCCACTGTCGTTCGTTGACGGCGTGCGGCGCATGGAGGCCCGCCTTGTCGTCACGCGCCACGGCCGCACCGTCCACGGCGCCCTGGGTGCCTACGGCGTGGGCGTGGTGGAGTGTCGCGAAGGGCGCGCGACGTTTGCCGAGGAACGCCTCGGCCGCGTCGCCATCTTCGGCGCCGGCGAGATGCCGCCGGCGGCTCTCGCGCTTGCGCCGTCGCTCAACTACCTGCCCCGGAGCGTTGCCGAGGACGATGCCGATGCGCCGCTGCGCGGCCTGCACGGCGAGATGCGCACCGCTGAGGGGGAGTTGGCCCGCGCCCATGCCGCCGCCGGGCGTATCGTCATCGCCGATGGACCGCTCAACGTCGGCGAGTCCGCGCGCGGACACGTCGTCGGGTTCGTGAAGCGGCTGTTCAAGCTCTATCTGCCGCCAGAGCAGCTGCCCGTGTTGCGGCTGCTGCCGCTCGGCACCCGCACGCCGGTGTTCCTCATCATCTCGGCGGGACGCTTCTCGCGTTTTTCGTGGTTCCTGCGCATCGGCCCTCGACTCGCAATCGAATCGGACTTCACCGGCCTGGTGCGCCTCGAAGTGTCCCAGTCCGTGGGGCGAGACGAGGCGCTTCGACTGGCCGACCTCACGAGCGCCCTGCTGCCGCGCTTCGTGCCGTCGCGCACGCGCGACCCGCGCGCGCCGCAGAACCTGGTGCCGATCGGCGCACTCGAACAACACCTGCGTCGCGGCCTCGGCGACGCCCGCTTGATTCATCGCCGCCTGGCGACGCGCCTGGCCAGGGAGCTCACGCATGTCTGAATCGTCTGCGACCGTCGTCGGTCTCGTGCTTGGATCGCAGGACGCCACGCCGCTGGAGTTCTGGGTCGGCGTCCGGGAGGGCGGCCGGCTGCAGCTCGACGATCTCGTTGTCACCAGGACCACGCTCGAGGATGGCGATGAGGTGACCTTCTACGGCATCGTGGACATCGTCCGGAAGCGATTCGAGGGCAGTCAGTTCGACACCGACGCGTTCCGCGTGGCGGACGGGACGCTGCCCGCGGATGTGTCCTATGCGGCGCACGTGCAGGTGACGCGCGTAGAGCCCGAGGTGTTCGTGCCGCCCAGCCCCGGCGCGCCAGTCGATGTCGTGCGCGGCGAGGAGTTCAGGCGCGCGCTCTACTTCGATCGCATGGAGCGCAGCGTCGCCATCGGCCTCACGCGAACGGGCGAGGCCGTCCACGCCAACCTCGAGTTCCTCGACGGCACCCGCGGCGCGCACGCCTCCATCAGCGGCGTGTCGGGCGTGGCCACCAAGACCAGCTACGCCACGTTCATCCTCTATTCGCTGTTCCACTCCGGCGCGCTGGGCATCGACGCCGCCAACGCCAAGGCGCTGATCTTCAACGTGAAGGGCGAAGATCTGCTGTGGCTCGACAAGAAGAACGTGAAGCTGACGCCGGCGATTGAAGCGGAATACGCCAGGCTGGGCCTGCCGGCCGGCCCCTTCCAAAGCGTCGCGTTCTTCGCCCCCGCGCGCCGCGGCAGCGACACACCGATGCCCGACACGGGCAGCCGTCAGGACGGCGTCCAGCCCTACATCTGGACGATGCGGGAGTTCTGCCGCGAGCGGTTGTTGCGCTTCGTATTCGTGGACGGCGAGGACGCGCGCGCGCAGATTCACCTGGTGATTTCGCGGGTGGAGCAGGCGCTGGAGCGCGCGGCCCGCGAGGGCGATCAGTCCACGGCGGGCGTGATGGTGGACGGCAACGCCATCGCCTCGTTCAGCGATCTCGTGGACCTGCTGGACGGCGCCAGCCTGGAAACGATGATGCGCGGCGCTCCCGTTGCCGGCGGCACACTGGACGCTTTCCGTCGCCGTCTTCACGCCGCGGGCGAGCGCATGGGCCACCTGGTCAGCGGTCACTCGCTGGCCCGCAACCGCACCATCGATTGGACCGCGCAGCAGGTGACGGTGGTGGACATCCACTCGCTGCATTCGACGGCGCAGCTCTTCGTCGTCGGCGTGCTGCTGAAGCGCATGATGGAGCAGAAGGAACAGCAGGGTGGCTCGCGCCCGCTGGTGTTCGTGGTGCTGGACGAGCTGAACAAGTACGCGCCGCGCGAGGGCTGGAGCCCTCTGCACAGCGTGCTGCTGGACATCGCCGAACGCGGCCGCTCGCTCGGCGTCTCGCTGTTCGGCGCGCAGCAGACCGCCAGCGAGGTGGAGCGCCGGATCGTCGGGAACGCGTCGCTGAAGGTGGTGGGGCGCCTTGATGCCGCGGAGGCCGAGCGCAGCGAGTACGGCTTCCTCACGCGCGTCGGCCGCGTTCGAGCCACGCTGCTGCGGCCCGGCTCGATGATCGTCGCTCAGCCCGAGATTCCCATGGCCATCCTGTTGCGCTTCCCGTTCCCGTCGTGGGCGACACGCCGGGACGAAGCGGCGGCCAGTGCCCTCGATCGCGATCCCTTTGCCCGGATGGACCTCTGATGCGCATCGTTCACACGTCGGACTGGCACGCCGGCCGGGTCTGGAAGAGCCAGAACCGCCTCGACGAACTGCGCGACGTGCTCGAGCACCTCGGCGACTTCATCGAGCGCGAGCGCATCGACCTGCTGCTGATGTCCGGCGACATCTTCGAGAACCAGGTGCCGACCGCGGACGCCGAGCGCGCGGTGTCCACGTTCTTCAAGCGGGTGGGGCGCGCCAACGTGCCGTCGGTCGTGATTGCCGGCAATCACGATCACCCGACGCGCCTCGATACCTGGGGCCTGCTCGCCGAGTTCGTCGGCGTGCAGGCGCGCGGGCTGCCGCGGCGACGCCAGGATGGCGGGCTCATCGAGCTACCGACTCGTGGCGGAGAGACGGCGCTGGTGGCCGCACTCCCCTGGGCGCCACCCGGACGCATCGTCGAGGCGTTGACGCTGGCGAGGGACCAGACGCTGGCCAGGCAGCAGTACGCCGAGGCGGTGCAGCAGATGCTGGCCCAGCTCGCCGAGGGGTTCCGCCCGGACGCGGTGAACCTGGTCGTTGCGCACTCGCACATCGCCGGCGCGAAAGGCAGCGGCTCCGAACGCGTGACAACCATGGGAGACGAGTGGGCGGCGACGGCGCAGTCGCTGCCGACGACGGCGCAGTACGTGGCGCTGGGGCACATTCATCGCCCGCAGCGGGTGATGGCGGCCGCGTCGCACACCGAGTTTGCGGGGTCGCCGCTGCAGCTCGACTTCGGCGAGGTGAATGAAGAGAAGAGCTTCGTGGTGATCGAAGCGGTTCCGGGCCGCCCACCCCGTGTGGAGCGCGTGCCCTACCAGGGCGGCAAGGCGCTGGGCCACTGGGAGGGCACGCTGCCGGAACTGGAGCGTGATGCGGAGAGCCTCAGAGCGCTTCGGCTACCTGCGCGTGAAGGTCGCGCTCGACTCGCCGATGCCGGACCTCAATCGCCGCGCCCGGCAGATCCTGCCGAACATCGTTGTCGTCGATGCGGTGCTGCCTGGAGGCGCCGTGACGGATGGCGACCATGAACCCGGTCCGCGGCCGACGAAGGCGCCGGTCGATCAGTTCCGCGCGTTCTACGAACGCCATCACCAGCGCGAGCCGAAGCCGCCGACGCTGGACCTCTTCAACGAGCTCTACCTGTCAGCCTCCGAGTAGCATGCGTCCTCTCCGTCTCGACGTCGAAGGCTTCACCTGCTATCGCGAGCGCCAGCAGCCGCTCGACTTCTCGTCGCTGTCGCTGTTCGCAATTGCCGGCCCGACCGGCGCGGGCAAGTCGAGCATCCTCGACACCATGCTGTACGCGCTGTACGGCGAGG
This sequence comes from uncultured Acidobacteriota bacterium, assembly GCA_963723005.1. Taxonomy (GTDB): domain Bacteria; phylum Acidobacteriota; class Vicinamibacteria; order Vicinamibacterales; family UBA2999; genus VFZN01. Next base: position 230,171 of record CAVRPA010000007.1, read on the forward strand.
TGCCGCGCATCGGCAAGCAGGGCATCGGCGAGTTCATCTCGCATGGGCGCGACGTCATGTCGGTGTGCCTCGACTTCCGTGTGAGTGGTCGCGACTTCCGCGTGACGCGCCTGTCGAAGCGGAGCAAGCAGGGTGGGCTGAAGACCGAGGCCTCGCTGGCCGAGCTCGTCGGCGGCCTGGAGAAGAGCCTGGCCGACGCCGTGAAACCGGTCAACGAGAAGGTCATCTCGCTACTTGGCCTTGGTTACGAGGAGTTCATTCAGACGGTCGTGCTGCCACAGGGCCAGTTCGCGCAGTTCCTCAAGGCCGATCCGAAAGACCAGCGGGCCATCCTTCAGCACCTGCTGCGGCACGACGTGTTCACCCGCATGCGCGAGACCGCGGAGGATCGGCGCAAGGCGCTGGACGGCCAGGTCCAGATCCTCGACGGCAAGATCTCCACCTATGTGGATGCCACGCCGGCGACAATCGCGTCGCGCGAGGCGTTGCTCCTGGAGGTGCGGGGGCAAGTGGAGGAGGCGACCGTCGCCTCTGCCGCTGCGGATGCTGTGCTGCAGGAGGCGCAACAGCGTCACGCGCTCACCAGGGAAATCGCGCAGCTGCGCCGTCGCTTGCAGGAAGTGGAGCAGCAGGCACCCGTTGTGGAGCGAGCTCGCGTGGAGTTGGACCAGTCCCGCCGGGCGGTGCCGATCCTGCCGCGCCTCGAGGCTGCAGACAAGGCCGCGACCCGTGCCGACACTGCCCGCGAGGCGAAGGATCAGGCGGCGAAGGCGGTGGCCGAGGCCGATCTCACCCGGACGCGGGCAGCCACGCAGTTCGAGGCCGCTACCGCCGCGGCGGCCGAATGCGCGGCCCTGATGCTGCGGGTGCAGGCGCTGGACGAGATCGCTGCCGAGATCGCGAGGCGTATCGAGCTGACAGCGATGTTGGCGGCCGCTCCGCCTGAGATCAACTCAGCGGAGGCGGAGGCCAAAACCGCGGCGAAGAGCGAAGCCGCCGCACGCAAGAAGGCCTCACAGGCTCGCTCTGCCGTGCAGTCGCTGAAGGCTGCGCACGATGCGGTGGCGTTCGACGAGCCCCTCTACTCGCTCATCGAAGCCACCTTCGCTCAGGTGGGCGACGCGCGAGCGCAGGAACGTGAATTGGCCGCGCTGACGGCAGAATCCGAAAGCGCAACGCGCGCGCGAGCGGTGGCCGAGCGCGACGAGCACGCCGCTCGGGCCGCTCATCTCGCGGCCGGTGAGCAGGCGGAGGTTGTGAGACGCGAAGCAGGCGCTGCAAGGAGCGCCCTCGAAGACGGCCGTGCTCGGCACGGCGCCGCGGCACTGCGCGAGCACCTGCATGCCGGCGACCAGTGCCCCGTATGCCTGCAAGCGGTGGGCGAGGTGCCGCAGGTGCCGGCCCCGCCCGAACTGGCAGCGCTCGAACGTGCCGATCGCGTGGCCGCTGATCGGGCGACGAACGCCGACATTGCGCGGCAGACCGCGTTCAACACCCTGGCCACCGTCTCCGCGCGACTTGAGTCGGCTTCGACCGCGGCGGACAGCGCCGCTACCAGGGCCCAGGCTCGCGCCGCGACGCTCGGCGTTCTGCTGGCCACATTGTCGGCCGCCGCGCCCGGTGCTCCGGCGGCCGGTTCTGGCGCGGCAGTGCTGGACTGGTTCGAGCAGCGTCGCACCGAACTGCTGGCGGCAAGGAGCGAGCGCGACCGCCAGGCTCAGGCGCTCCGACAGGCAGAGAGCGGCCTGGCCGCAGCCGAGGTGGCACTCGCGCACGCGGTGGGCGATGCGAAAGCCGCCACCGTCCGCCACGAGCAACTGGTTGCGGACCAGGCGCGAATCGCGAAGGAGCTTGCTGGTGTCGACGAACGGATTCACGGTGTTACCACCAATGCCGATCCGAAGGCAGAGCGTCAGGCCATCGTCGAACGTGTCGCCCAGCTGCGCGATACGGAACACAACGCAAAGGCGGCGCTCACCCAGATCGATCTCGAGGTGACCACGGCACGCGAGCGGCTGCGGGCGGCCGACGCGTCGATGACGCAGGCTGACAGCGACGTGGCGTCCGCGACCACGCTGCTCGCGCAGGCGATGGCCGCCGCCGGTTTTGCCGCCGCCGGCGAGGTGAAGAGCGCGATGAGGACGTCAGCGCAGCAGGTGGCGCTTGAGTCGCAGGTGACGGCCTCCGATCAGCAGAGCGCCAGCATCGCCAGCCGCCTCGCCGAAGTCGAGCCCCAGGTGGCCGGGCGGGAAGTCTCTGCGGAGGCCCTCGCGGAGGTGGAGCGGCTCCGCAAGACCGCACTGGACGCGTGGCAGGCAGCCACTCAGCGGGTGGCCACACTCACCCAGGAAGTGGCAGGCCTTCAAAAGGCGGTCGAGGCTCGTGCGGCGCTGACCGTGGAGCGCGACGCGGTGCAGGCCGTGCTGGACGTGACGGCGGAGATGGCGGCGGATCTCAAGGGCGACCGCTTCCAGGCCTACCTCCTCGAGGAGGCATTCAAGGCGCTGGTGGCGGGCGCCTCCGTGCGCATGCGCGCCATCTCGAACCGCTACACGCTCGAGTGGGAGGCCAGCGAGTTCTACGTCGTCGATCACGATAACGCCGGTGACCGCCGCCGGGCCGACACGCTGAGCGGTGGGGAGACGTTCATGGCCGCGCTGTGCCTGGCGCTGCAGCTGAGCGACGAGGTGCTCCGCACGTCAGGCGCGTTGCAGATGGACAGCCTGTTCATCGACGAGGGCTTCGGTACGCTCGACACCGAATCGCTGTCCGAGGTCACCGACGCCATCGAGGCGCTCGGTCAGGATGGCGATCGCCTGATCGGCGTCATCAGCCACCGCGCCGATCTCACCGATCGCATGCCCGGCTGCATCCGCATCGACAAGGGCGCGGGCGAGTCGCGATGGGTGCTGGAGCGCGCGGGGTGAGCGGCAATGCGACGGCGCCTTGCCCGCCGCATCATGGGTGGAACCGCAAGTCGGCCTGCGCGCGCGCGATGATGCCGGCGATCTCAGCCGCGGTCGGCGCAGCCGCGCTCTCCGTCGCCTCGGTGTAAATGATCATCAGCTCCGCCCGCCGATCGCCGGGCGGCACGTGAACCAGCCGCACGCGCAGCGCCGGCAGCGGCGGGCGCAGATTACGCCGGGCGAACAGCGCGTAGAGTTGCGCCTGATCGCCATCCGGTTCCGGCGGCGTCGTGTAGCGACGCACATTGCTGCGCCACTCGCGCCCGCCGATCGTCACCGCGGCATCCTTGCTGTAATCGTAGACGCCGGTAGCGGCCGGCAGCAGCGACTCGAACTGGAACCATAGAAATCGCTGGATCTGTCCCGTCGGATCGGCCTCGGCAAAGGCATGCTGCTCCGCATCCGCCACGCCCTTGAGAATGAAACGGTGACCGCCGGCGTAGCGGAAGCTGCGGCTCACATCGACGGTCTTGATCGTGCCGACATCCACTTGCAGCGTGTTCCCCTTCACCGCGTGGCTGGGGGCGAGTGGGTCTGCCGGTCGGCTGATTTGTTCCGAAGCGGCCCACACCTGCCCTACAGCGACCATACCCGCGACGATGCCGATCGCGACGCGGAGCGCCACAGGCTAGTATCCGAGGCGGATGACGCCGGTCTTCTGCTCGCCGACCGCGCCCTTCGACAGCCACTCGAGCGAGGCGCCGAACATCAGCAGGTGATTCTTCTCCCACATCGCGTTGTGCGACGAGCACGCCAGATCCACGAGCACCTTGTCGCTCGCGCCCAGGTCGTCGAACGCTGCCCGCACCCGATCGGGCGGCACCTGCTTGTCGTTCACCCCGGCGATCATCATCGTCGGAGTCTTCGTGCCGCCGATCATCGCGGCGTTCCAGCCCCAGGTGGTCGTGGACGGTGCCCGCCGAACGCCGGTGCCCCAGGTGGCGCCCACCGGGTCGGAGGCCAGCATCTCGCTCCACACTGCGTCGCGCACCGCCGGGTCGTACTGCTCGGCGCAGCCCACCTGGCGATCCCAGTTGGCGATGAACTCGCTGCGCGACTGCGTGTTGAAGACGGCGCCCGGGTTTGGCAGCGCCGGCGGGGCGGCGGGTGAGGTGCGATTGTAGGCGGGCGCGAACAGCACCATGCGGTTCACCTTGTCGGGGTGCTGCGCGGCGTAGCCGCCGGCGCGCGGACCGCCCAGCGACCAGGCGACGAGGCTCACCTTCTGGACGTTTCGGAGCTTCCTGATGTGATCGACGACCGCATCGATGTCGTGCCAGTCGGAGGCGATGGTCGTCAGCTGCCCGGGATAGGTCGGCTTGCATGGCGCCGCGATGAGGGCCGGGACGAACTGCGCCTGCTGCGCCTCCGCGAGGTTGCAGGGGTCGTTCATCGCCGCGGGCCGGGTCGAGCGCCCGTAGCCGGTGGTGTCCATCGAGAAGACGTCGAAGCCGGCGCTGGCCAGGTAGGCCATCCAGCTGTGATCGCCGATCGGCGGGTCGAAGGCGACTTCCGCCGGAGTGCCCGCGCCATGGACGAACAGCACCACCCGATCCGGCCCAACTGCACCGCGCAGCGCGACGCCGGCGCTGACGCGCTCGCGCACGTAGATCTGCGCCGGTTGCCCGGCAATCGCCGGCACTGCGGATGCGACGCGGACGTAGTGGTCCATCGTCAATAGCTGTTGCCCATCATCGGCCGCCGACGGGGCCGAGATGTTGAGCAGTACGGCCAGGGACGCGAATGCGGAGAGCGCGGAGAGTTTCATGTGGGCCTCGCGCGAATTCTGCCACGAAACCGGTGAATGCCGCGGTCGCTACAGGCGCCGCCGCGAGGCGGTGGGAACCACCCGGCTGTCCTTCACGCGTTGTTCCCACGCGAGTCTGGCGCGGACGCCCAGCTTTCTCTTCTCGCCGGGAACTTTTTCTCCCGGGTCCTTGCCGTAGGGCGAGGCGTGCTCGATCTCCGCGTTCATCTCGGCGCCCACGAGAATGGCCAGGCTCGACATGTAGAACCACAGCATCAGCACGATGACGCCACCCAGCGATCCATAGGTAGCGTTGTAGTCGGCGAAGTTCGTCACGTAGTACCGGAAGGCCAGCGAGGCGAGCAGCCACAGGATCGTGGCCAGGATCGCGCCGGGGGTGATCCACACCCAGTCCTGCTCGGCATCGGGCGCCAGGTAATGGACGATTCCGACCGCGACCGCGACCATCAGAAACGCCACCGGCCACTGGACGATGTTCCAGATGGTGGTGAAGGCGCCGCCCAGCCCGAAGCGAGCCGCAAGGGACTGGGCGATTTCCGGTCCGGCGACCACGAGCGTGAACGCCGCCAGCACGAACACCGCCAGCGCGACGGTCATGGCGATCGCATTCAGGCGCACCTTCCACCACGGCCGGCCTTCCTCGATGTCGTAGGCGCGATTCAGCGCGTCGGTGGCGGCGACCATTGCCGCCGAGCTGCTCCATAGCGCCATCAGCAACCCGAAGCTGAGGAGGCCGCTATCCTCGCTGCCGCGGAGCGAGTCCATCTGCTCCTGCAGGATGCCGAGCATGTCGGCCGGCATCACGCCCGCGGCCGACTGCATCATGTTGTCGATGACCCCCGCCGGGAAGAAGCTCGTCAGCGCGACCAGGAAGACGATGGCGGGCACCAGCGCGAGGAGGAAGTAGTAGGCCAACTGGGCGGCAAGGCCGAGCACATTATCGGCACTCGTTTCCCTGATCGTCCGCTTGATCAGTTCGGTCCAGGAGATCGGGATGCTGAAGGCGCTGAACATACCTGCTGTGTATGCAACGTCACTGCCGATTCCCTGGTCATTTCGAGGAAGATACGGAACATGACGGACGAGATCTGGCGATGGGACGCGACGCGCATGGCCGGGGCGATTGCCCGCCGGGAGATCTCGTCGAGGGAGGCGGTGTCGTCGTGCCTCGAACGAATGGCCGCCGTCAATCCGCGGCTGAACGCCGTGACCGTGGACCTCGGCGCCGTCGCTGGCGCCGCCGCTGATCGCGCCGACGCCGCCGTGGCACGGGGCGATGCCCTCGGCGCGCTGCACGGCGTGCCGGTGACGATCAAGGAGAACATCGACCAGGCCGGCTGCGCCACGACGAACGGGGTGGTGGCGTTCCGCAATCTCATCGCCCAGGAAGACAGCCCCGTCGTCGCGAACTGGACCGCGGCCGGTGCCGTCATCGTCGGCCGCACCAACACGCCGGCCTTCAGCTTCCGGCTCGACACCGAGAACGATCTGCGCGGCCGCACCTGGAACCCCTGGTCGGAGCAGCACACGCCCGGCGGATCGAGCGGGGGCGCCGCCGCCTCGGTGGCCGCGGGCATCACGCCGCTCGCGCACGGGAACGACATCGCCGGTTCCATCCGCTATCCCGCCTACGCCTGCGGCCTCGCCGGCCTGCGCCCGTCGCTCGGCCGGGTGCCGGCATTCAACCCGAGCGGCGGTGGCGAGCGTTCGATGTCGTCGCAGCTGATGTCGGTGCAGGGGCCCATCGGCCGCAGCGTGCGCGACGTTCGCCTGGGCCTGGCGAGCATGGCGGGCTGGGATCCGCGCGACCCCTGGTGGGTCCCGGCGCCTCTCGAAGGCGAACCCATCGACGGACCCATCCAGGTGGCGGTGGTCACCGATCCGGAGCACCTGGGCGGCGCTCCCCTGCATCCCGACCGTTGCCGATGCCATGCGCCGCGCGGCCGGCTGGCTGGCCGATGCCGGCTACGAGATCGTCGATGCGCGGACGCCTGGATTCATGCGCGCGATGGAACTATGGACCGCCATGCAGATGCCGGAGATCCGATTGCTGTTCGCTCCCGCGGTTCAGGAGTACGGGGACGCGGGCATCAAGCGCGCGATGGCGCTGTGGACGGCGGGTCACCCGGCCGAGGACGGCGCCGCCTACATGAAAGCGCTGGCGGAACGAGCGCGCGTGATTCGCGAGTGGCAATGCTTTCTGGCTCGCGTGCCGCTGGTCCTGTCGCCGGTCAGCACTGAACCTGTTTACCGGATTGGGTTCGACCTGGAAAGCGTCGAGCGGACGTCGACGGTGTGGCGCGAGTGCGCCACTCTCACGGCGGTGGCCGTGCTCGGCCTGCCCGCGCTGGCCGTTCCCACCGGGGTCGTCGACGGCCTGCCGACGGGTGTGCAGATCATGGGCGGCCGCTTCCGCGAAGATCTGTGCCTGGCCGCAGGCGAGGCCATCGAGGCCCGCTCCGGCATGGCTGCGGCGGTGCCCATCGACATCGCCTGGTGAATGCCGCGGCTACGCCGCGTGACCCATCACGATCACCACGTCGTGCGTGTTGCCGTCGTCACGGAGCGGTATGGCCTGGTGGTCCACCGGCACACCATCGAGCGTCGCCGACGAGATCCCGTGGTGCTGGCGCTCGGGGTTCCTGATCTCGATGCGGTACAGGCTCGCGCCGTGCTTCCAGTCGATCGAGCACTCCGGCCACATGGCCGGGATGCACGGCGAGACGGTGAACGTGTCGCCGCGCCGACGCAGGCCCAGCAGTCCGTCGATCGCCGCCTGGTACATCCAGCCGGCCGAGCCGGTGTACCAGGTCCATCCGCCGCGCCCGACGTGCATCGGGTGCGCGTAGACATCAGCGGCCACCACATAGGGCTCGGCTCGATAACGTTCCACCGCGTCGGGCGTGCGGGCGTGATTGATCGGGTTGATCATGTGGAACAGTTCCATCGCGTCTTCGCCCAGGCCAAGACGGGCGAGGGCGATGACGGTCCACAGTCCGGCGTGGGTGTACTGGCCGCCATTCTCGCGCACGCCGGGCAGATAGCCCTTGATGTAGCCGGGGTCCTGCGCGGTGCGATCGAACGGCGGGGCCAGCAGCAGCACGAGCTGCGCCTCGCGGCGCACCAGGTGCGCGCGGACCGCGTCCATCGCGCGCGCGGCCCGGGTCGGATTGGCGACCTGCGAAAGCACCGCCCAGGACTGCGTGAGGGAGTCGAGCTTGCACTCCTCGTTCTGCACCGAGCCGAGCGGCGTCCCGTCGTCGAAGTAGGCACGGCGGTACCAGCCGCCGTCCCAGGCCAGCTCCAGCATTCCCGTGAGCCATCGGGCCTGGCTGCGGTAACGCTGCGCGAGGTCGTCTCGGCCAACGCTGTCGCACAGCCCCGCGGTCTCGTTCAACACGACGACGAGGAACCACCCAAGCCACACGCTTTCGCCGCGCCCCTCCGCGCCGACGCGGTTCATGCCGTCGTTCCAGTCGCCGGAGCCGATGAACGGCAGGCCGTGCGCACCGTAGTGCAGCGATCGATCGATCGCCCGGCACATGTGATCGAACAGCGACGCGGTCTGCTGCGACACGGATGGCAGGATGTAGGTCTCCTGCTGTTCGGGCTCGAGCGGTGGCGCCTCCAGGAACGGCACGATCTCGTCGAGCACGCCGCTGTCGCCGGTGTGGCGAATGTAGACGGCCACAGCGTAGGGCAGCCACAGCAAGTCGTCGGAGCAGCGCGTTCGCGTGCCGCGTCCGGCTGGCGGGTGCCACCAGTGCTGGACGTCACCCTCCGTGAACTGACGCGCCGCGGCCCGCAGCAGGTGAGCCCGGCACAGATCCGGCCGGGTGAAGAGCAGTGACAGCACGTCCTGGAGCTGGTCGCGGAATCCGAAGGCGCCGCCGGGCTGAGACGGTCCGCTTCGCGCCCAGATGCGGCAGCCGAGCGTCTGATACAGCAGCCAGCGATTCACCAGCAGATCGAACGAGTCATCCGGCGTGTGGACCTGGATGACGCCCAGCGTCTCGTCCCAGAAGCGCTCGACGCGCGCCAGTGACGCGTCCACCTCCGCGAGTGAGGCATAGCGGCTGGCCAACGCCTGTGCGACCGCGGCATCACCTGCCTGGCCGAGCACGAAGGCCACGCGCCGGGTTTCGCCGGCGGCCAGATCGACCGTGAGCTGCAGCGCGCCGCAGGGGTCGAGCCCCGCGCCGGAGCGGCCCTCCAGCTGTTCGCGCGCCAGGGCGGCAGGCCAGGCCAGCGTGCGATTGCGGCCGATGAACTCGGCGCGGTCGCAGGTGTGGGCGCGTGCGCTTTCGGTGGCGTGCCAGAAGGCGACACGGTCGCTGAACTCCTCGTTGTAGGCGTTCCGCGCGAAGAGCGCCCGCGTGGCGGGGTTGACCTCGGTCACGACGAATCGCTGTTCGCCGGCCCGGGGCGGCCCGAGACGCCACTCGACGTAGCCGAAGAGGCTGAGGTGTCGTGGCGCGCCCGAGGTGTTGGTCAGCGTCAGGCGAGCCAGCTTCACCGGATCGGCCGGATCGACGAAGACCTCCAGCTCCTGCTCGAGGCCCCGCGTCGCGTGCTGATACCTGGTCACGCCCGCGGTATGACGAATCACCCAGCGGCCCGCTTCACGGCCCCGCGCCATCGGCGCCGGGGTGGCACCCCAGATGGCGCCCGACTCCTCGTCGCGCAGGTAGATCGCTTCACCGGTGGCGTCGGTTACCGGATCGTTGGCGAACGGCGTCAGGCAGTTCTGCCGGCTGTTCACCGACCACGTGAAGGCGGCACCCGAACTGCTCACCATGGTGCCGAATTCCGGGTTCGCCAGCACGTTCGACCAGGGGAGCGGCGTCTCGCGGTCGCCCTCGAGCACCACGACATACTCGCGGCCATCCTTCGTGAACCCGCCGATGCCGTTGTCCATCACCAGCGCGGGCACAGCCACCGGAGTCTCGGCCGGGTTTGGCAGTCGGCGCTGCAGCGGCAGCGAGTCAACATCGGTCTCGTACAGCCACGGAGCGGATCGGTGCAGTTGCGGCGACAGCGCGCCGAGCTCCCCGCGCAGCACCACCCGCGCCACCGCCGCAAAAAGGTGCTGGTGAATCTCGGCCATGCCCTCGGAACGAAGCAGGAAGATGCCGCCGCGCACGTCACGCCAGCTGGCCCATCGCGGTTCCTGCAGTAGTTCCGTCAGCTGCCTGTGCACGTCGTCCAGGTAGTCCGCGGGATGCTCGTTCAGGATCACGACGTCCGCATGCAGATTCTTGACGCGCCAGTACTCCTGCGCGAGCAGGACCTGGCGGACCAGCGAAACGGCGTCCGGCTCGGACAGCCGGACGAGCACGATCGGCACGTCGCCCGAGATGCCGTAGCTCCACAGATGCGACTGCGCTCGCGTATTGCGGGCCAGGTCTTCGGAGCTGATGCACGAGGCGTCGGTGCCGAAGACGCGCGACGCGACGCGGGAGTACAACATCGCGTGGTCATCGGTGAGGCCCAAATGCTGCAGCGTGACTCGCGCGTGCGTGAAGGCCATCGAGAACGCGCGCGATGCGGCGCTGCCGTCGCGGTACTTGCTCACCAGCGCCCGCGCCGTCTCGCGGTCCGCCGCAACGCCGGTGGCGAACGTCACGCGGACGATGGCGCCCGGCACCAGCCGCACGCGGTCGCGGAGCGCCGCCACCGGATCCAGCACCGCGCCGGTGGTCCCGGACAATGGCCGGCCGTCGAGCGCCATCGGGTTCGACAGCGATCGGCCTCGACCGAGGAACTGCGCGCGGTCGGTCTCCCACTCGACAGCTCCGCCGAGGCGGTTGTCCACGCCGAGCACGTGGAAGCCCCAGATCGGCGCCTCGTCGTGACCGCGCGGCCGCCGGCTGAACAGAAGGCCCGCGTTCTGGGCATCGTGCTCGGTCTCGACGAACAGCTTGCCGAACGCCGGATGCGCGTTGTCGTCCTCCGGGCGTCCCAGGACGATCTCCGCGTAACTGGTCACTTCGATCTCGCGCGGCCGATCGCCGTGGTTGGCGATCGACAACCGGCGCACCTCCACATCGTCCTCGGGTGAGACCGAGATCTGGAGTTGCGTCTCGAAGTCGCCATCGCGCCGGCGGAAGGTGGCCTTGTCGAGCTCGAACGTGACGTCGTACTCGTCGGGCTCGCGGCCGCCGGACAGGTAGGTGGGCGACCACACTTCGCCGGACCACGGATCGCGCAGGTAGATGACATAGGCCGCCGCGTCTACGGTCCGGTCCTCGCGCTGGCGCGTGACTGCGAGGCCGCGCCACTCGCTGAAGCCGCCACCGGTGTGCGTCACGGCTGTCGTGTACCGGCCATTGGACAGGAACTGCGTGTGCGGGCTCGCGGTATGCGGCGATCGGAACCGCCGCGAGGCGAGCACCGGCACCGAGGAGATCACTGGCGCGCCTTCCGCGGGCCGCGGCTCCGACACGATGGCCTCGCGCGGCACGCGTTCCTGCAGCAGGAGCTCGGTGGCCTGCACCCTGGGATCCGCGTGAAACCGGGTCACGAACACGTCGTTGCGGACGACGTTGGTCAGCGCGATGAGGGACATGCCCTGGTGATGGCTGAAGTAGGCCCGCACCACCTCGGGCTCTGCTGTTCCAGTCGCCGCCGGCGTTCCGGTCTCCTGATCGCGAGTGCCGAAATCGACGGCCTCGTAGAATCCGAACCGCCCGTTCGCGCCGCGGCGGGCCAGGCGTTCGAGATTGGTCGCCGCCGAAGCCGGGTCCACCAGACTGGCTAACGCGGTGGCGTAAGGCGCGATGACGAGGTCCTCTTCGAGGCCGCGCGCCAGCCCCAACCCCGGCACGCCAAACGCCTTGTACTGGTAGGTGCCCGCCCGATCGGTGAGGGGATGCGCCGACTCCGAGATCCCCCAGGGCACGTGATGTCGCCGCCCGTACTCGATCTGTCGCGCCGTGCTCGCCCGGCAGCTCTGATCGAGCAGCGTGCCGGGGAAGCTGCGCATCAGCAGCAACGGCATCAGGTACTCGAACATCGTGCCGCCCCACGACATCAGCGTGGCTCGACCGTCCACGCTCGTGACCAGGCGCCCGAGGTGGAACCAGTGGTGCTGCGGCACGTCGCCCTTGGCGATGGCGACGAAGCTGGCGAGTCGCGCTTCCGACGCCAGCAAATCGTAGAACGAGCTGTCCGCGCGGCCGGGACCATCGGTGTCCGCGAGCCGGTAGCCGATCGTGAAGATGCGCCGCCGGCGATCGTAGAGAAAACCAAACCGCATCTGGTCGGCCAGCAGCGAGGCGCGGGTAGCCAGCGTGTGCAGCGCGGTGTGGTCCTGCTCGAGCGGCTCCGCGGGCCGGCGCACGCCGGCAATGGCCTCGCTGAGGGCCCGAATCCAGAAGGCGAGATCGCTGTTCGGGTCCTCGATGGCCATCGGGCCGGCCACGTCCATTCCGGCCAGCTGCTGGCCGTGCGCGAGCAGAGGATCCAGCACGCCGGTCTCGATCGCCTCTCGCGCCGCCGCGGCGATCTGGCGCGCCAGGGCGACGTGCTCCGCCGACGTACGTCGTCGATCACCGCCGTCGTGTGCCGGGGCGATCGTCGCCAGCACTTCGGCGGTGTCGATCACGCCTTCGAGACGCTGGGTCTGGGTCTGCGGTGTGAGAGCAAGCTGAGTCAGGCCCTGCGCCAGCGCAACCAGGGAGGCCGCGAGGTTGCCGCTGTCCACCGTCGAGACATAGTGCGGCCGCAGCGGCGCCAGGGTTGTGGTGTCGTACCAGTTCAGGAAGTGGCCTTCGTGACGTTCCAGCCCCTCGAGCGTGGTCAAGGTCCGGTCGAGCCGTTCCACGAGCGCGTCGGCGGACAGGTAGCCGAGATCGTGCGCGGCGAGTGTGGACAACAGGCTCATCGCGACGTTCGTCGGCGAGGTGCGGAGGGCCAGTTGGGGCTCGTCGCCACTCTCCTGATAGTTGTCCGGCGGCAGCCACGAGGTGTCGGCTGTCACGAAGGTTTCGAAGAACCGCCAGGTGATCCTGGCGGTGCGCCGCAGAAGCGAGCGTTCGTCATCGCTCAGCGGACGCTGGCGCGGGCCGACCGGCAGGCTGAGCCAGTAGGCCACACCGGGAGCGGCGAGCCACAGGAGGATGAAGGGAGCCGCGGATGGCAGCGAGCCGGGCCGCATGAGGGTGACGAGCAGCGCCACGCCGGCGGCAATGATCGGGCTGGCCACCATCTGCATGGCGACTCGCCGTACACCCTTGCGGCCCGCGAGCCCGGATGAGCGCGCGTCCACCGCCGCGGCGGTCTCCCACTCGAGAAGGCGCCGCCCCGTCACAGCCATGCGCACGATCGTCAGCACGATCGCGTGAACCGTTTCCCACGCGTTGTAGGCCAGGAACGTGACGCCGAGCACGACCTGGGCGACCGAGGTGGCCGCATCTTCCCGGAGGTTGCGCCAGAACACCGGAAACGACTGCGAGCGCCGCGGGCCGACCAGCAGGCGGCCGAGGATCGGCAGCAGCTGCGAGGCGATCACCATCAGCACCGCCGTCATCCAGTACCAGCGCGGGCCGGGGACCAGGGTCCATGCAGCGACCAGCATCAGCAGCAACATCGGCGAGACGAGGCTGCGGCGCAGGTTGTCGAGGATCTTCCAGCGCCCGATCATCGGCAGCGGGTTGCGCTTGACCCCGTGGCGCGACGGCACGAAGGGGAAGAGCCAGGCGAGGATCTGCCAGTCGCCGCGGATCCACCGGTGCTGCCGCCGCGAGTGCGCGAGCACGCTCGAGGGGTACTCGTCCACGAACTCCACGTCCGACACCAGCGCCACGCGCGCGTGGAGCCCTTCGAACAGGTCGTGCGACAGCAGGATGTTCTCCGGCGCGGCGTCTTCGAGCGCGGTCATGAACGCATCGACGTCGTAGAGGCCCTTGCCCGTGAAGATGCCTTCGCTGAACAGGTCCTGGTAGGTGTCGGACACCGCGCGTGGTGTAGGGATCGACGCCGGTGTGGCCCGAATAGAGGCGCGAGAACAACGATCCCGCCGCGCTCGTGAAGGTGACGCTGATCCGCGGCTGCAGGATGCCGTAGCCGTCGGTGACGCGCCCGGCCTTCGGATCGAAGGTCGGACGATTGAGCGGGTGCGTGATGATGCCGATCAGCTGGCGCGCGGCATCGCGCGGCAGGCGCGTATCGCTGTCGAGCGTGATGCAGTAGCGCACCTCCGGCAGGATCGACATGTTGCCGACGTGGAGGCCGAAGCTGGTGTTCGTCGCCCCGCGCAACAGGCGATTGAACTCCTCGATCTTGCCGCGCTTGCGCTCCCATCCCATCCACAGCCCTTCCTTCGCGTTCCACTGGCGCGTGCGGTGGAACAGGAAGAACTGGTCGGTGCGTTCGGGGCCGTGCTTGGCGTTGAGCGCTTCGATGCCGGCGCGCGCGGCAGCCAGGATCTCCTCGTCGTGCGGCATCGTCTGGGCCGGGGCGTCGCGCACGTCGCTCAGCAAGGCGAAGTGGATGTTGGCGTCGACGTTGCCGAGGGCCTGGACTTCCAGATGGGCAATCAGTTCGTTGACGCGCTCGACGCTGTCGAAAATCGTCGGCACGATCACCATGGTGCGGGCGTCGGCTGGGACGGACACCAGCTCGAGCCGCGGCAGCCGTCGCGGCGGGATGAGGTTACTGATGATCCGCTGCACGATCTGGATCACCAGCTCGCTCGCCGGCACGGCCGTCAGGAGCGCGACCCAAACCAGCATCGCGCCTCGCCAGCCATACTGGTAGGCCACCGCCAGGGCTACCGCAACCAGCGCGGCAGTGCCCAGCGCAATCGTGCCGAGATAGCCGGGTGTCGCGTACCGGAAGAAGAAGCGCCGGATGCGCCCCAGCAGCCGCGGGCTCCAGCCGATGCCCTTCTCGAACGCCTGACGGCCGCGGCCGATCAGGTAGTAGCCGACATGCGCGCCGCGCTCGGTCGAGGACTGCTCGGCCACCTGTCGCGCGCGTTCGACGCTCTTCAACGCGAGACGAAGCTGGGCGTCACCTGTCGGTTCGGCGATCTCCTCGACCGCCTGGCGGTAGCGATCGCGGCTCCGGAAGTCCATCCGGCCATAGACGCCGGCGGGATCGCGCTGCAGCACCTGCTCGACGAGGCTGACGCTCTCGAAGAACTCGGTCCAATCGAAGGTCGAGATCAGCCGCAGGCTGCCGATCAGGCTCGACATGAAGGCCTGCTCGGTGGCCTCGTGCCGGCCTTCCGCGCGAATCGCGTCCTCGAGGGTCTCTCCGCGCTCCGCCAGATACGCGTCGAGGTCGCTCCGGAGACGGCCGGCCGCAAGCCCCTGCTCGCGCGAGTGCTGCAGCAGGCGGATGACGAAGGCCGGCTGCACCGTTTCCGGCCAGCGCCGGCGACTGGCGCTCGCCTCGCGAGCGCTCGCGATGCGATCGGCGGCGAGGCGATGCTCGCGGCTTTCCGCCAGGACGTCCGCCCGAGCGCGCAGGTAGTCGAGCAGCGCCAGCTTCAGCGCGCTCGGCCACGCCCACAACTCGCCGATCGTCAGGGGCGTGACGGACTGGAACGCCGTGACGAACCGGTGCAGCCGCTGCGGATCGAGCCGGCCCGCGCTATGGCCGATGAGCTCCACCGCCATCGCGTACACGCGAGGCAGGCCGGCGAACTCATCAGCGGCCATCGTCGGCAGGCGGCGATAGAACGCAGGCGGCAGGTCGTGACGGATGTCACGCGCCGCCGCGGAGATGGTATGGAAGTTGTCGAGCAGCCATTCGGCGGCCGGCGACGATCGCTCGCCGCAGGCGTACGTCCTCGGACAAGTCCACGTAGACGTTTCGCAACGCCTGCATGTGCCCGTCGAGCCGTTCCAGGTGAGGCTGGTGGCGCACGCGCCCCTTGACGGCCACCGTCAGGAGCGCCGCGAGGCTGCGCGCGTGTTCTTCGAGAGGCTCGATGCCGAGCAGTTCGAGGCTGCCGTCGATCGATCGATGCACGCCGGTGACCTGACTGATCGACTGCCGCATGCTCGCCATCACATCGCCGCCAGCGACATTCCGCCTATCGCAGTGATGCCCTGACGGGAACCGCTACCCGGGTCGGCCGGTGTGGTCGTCAAAGCGTGAATGAGAGCGCCGCCAGCACGGATCGTGGAATTGCTGGGGCGAGGACAGGCGTCGAGTATATCGCGCCAGCTTCTGCAGAGATGGCGACGGTGGCAGCACAGTGCCGAATGTGGGCGTTCGAGGGCGGCGGCTCGGCCAAGGCGTTCCTCCGCGCCTGTGCGGTGCAAGTGTGTGGCCAACCCGGGCGCCCGTGAGCCGGCCGTTTACATTCAGCGGAGGACAACGCAGAATTCAGCACGATATGGCCTCGCTCGAAGAGATCACCCTCTACACACGACCTGGCTGCTCGCTCTGCGACAAGATGAAAGCCGGCCTGCACGATCGCGGCTACCAGGTTCGCGAGGTCAACATCGACGACGATCCCGAATTGACGCGCCGCTACGGCGTGGACATCCCGGTGGCCGTCCGTGCGGACGGAACGCTTCTGGCGAAGCATCGCCTTTCCTCGCTGTGAGGCCTCGCGGGTCAACGAGCCCGCAAGGCGTGCCGCCGGTTCGGCCGTGACCTTACCCGCGTGTGTCCGCGAACGCGCGCGTGAACAGCGCGGGCATCCCGCCGGTATGCAGAAAGACGATCGTGTCGGTGGGCGGAATTTCCCCGGAACGCACGTGCTGGATGAGAGCGGAGAACCCCTTCGAGGTGTAGACGGGATCCAGCAGGATCGCCTCGGTGCTCGCCACCAGGTCGATGGCTTCCAGCCCGGCTGGCGTAGGGATGCCGTACCCCTCGCCGATGAAACCCTGATCGGTGAACAAGTCGGCGTGAGTGACGCGAGCAGGCACGCCCAATAGCGCGGCCGCGTCGTTGGCGGCGTTCTTCGCGCGCTCGATCTTCTCGGGCTCGCCGGCGCTGACCGCAATTCCCCACAACTCGTACGGAGCTTCGCTCAGTTTGGCCCCGAGAGTGAGGCCGGCCTGCGTGCCGCGTGAGCCGCTCGCATAGTAGAGACGGGATGGCGAGGAGCCCATCCCGCGCAGCTGATCGACGAGCTCCGCGGTACCAGACACGTACCCGAGCGAGCCGACCGGGCTGGAGCCACCCACCGGGATGACATAGGTCGTGCGCCCGGCCGCCGCCTCTTCCCGAACGACGTCGGCCACCACCGCTGCATCGTGGCCCACGGCCAGCATGGGATCCTCCGCGGGCACGAAGCGCACCTCGGCGCCGAACAGGTAGTCGAGCAGCAGGTTGCCTTCGACTGCGGGGACGTCGTAGCGCGACGACAGCACCAGCACGCACTTCAACCCCGCGATGCGCGCCGCTGCCGCCGTCATTCGCGCATGATTCGACTGCACCGCGCCGGTCGTCACCACCGTGTGCGCACCCTTTGCCAGCGCATCGGCAATCAGGTACTCGAGCTTCCTGGCCTTGTTCCCGCCGAGTCCCAGCGCGGTGAGGTCGTCGCGCTTGATCAGGATGCGCGGGCAATGCGCCGCGCCTCCCAACGCCTCGCGGAGGCGCACGGCGTCGGTGATTGGCGTGGGGAGGGTGGCAAGCGGAAATCGCGGCAGCGTGTTCATGTCGATGGAACCCCGCGGCCCAGAATCCACTCAGCGGAAGTTATGGAATCAGCTTGGCCAGTTCGGGCTGGGTGATACGAACCTGCCCATCCCTGATGTACGGCTTGAGCGAGACCGGGCGATCTTCGACCCGCAGTTCCACCGAGTCCGCGGTGCCAACAGCCAGGTACGCCGGCAACGGTCCAATCTGCATGGCCTCGCCGGCTTCGAGCCGGCGTTCGATGACCCGGTTGTCCGGGTAGCGGATGAACACCCAGGTGGCCTTGCCGACGCTGATGCGGACGGTGGAGTCGTCCACCGGGAGGACGCCCGAGGTCGGCACCGCTCGCACCGCCGCGGGTGACATCTGCGGCTCGGCCGTTGAATGTGCCGGCAGGGGCGCTTCGGTTGCCAGCGCCACCGTATCGGTGCCTCGCGCGAGCTCGATAACGGCAGGGTAGTACCGGTAGGCGCCAATCCCCAGCACGGCTACTGCCGCGGCAATTGCCGCCGCCTTGATTGCGCCGGTCGGTATGACGAGAGGAGAGCTGACCCTTGCCCGTGTGATCGGCTCCGCCAACATCAGGCGGAAACCGTCCTCTTCATGCTCCTCCGCGAGCGTCTCGTTCAGCTCGTCGTCCGGAACGCCGGCATAGGCCATGTACTTGCGCAGGCCGCGCATGAAATAAGCAGAGCTGTAGAAGGGCGACGCGTCAGCGCGCTCGAGACCCAGCACCTGGCTCCTCGACAGCATCAGCTCGGATGCGATCTGTTCGACGGTCAACCGCCTCGCGTCGCGCGTCTCGGCCAGCTGGGCCCCGATCGCCCGGCACACGCTCGGAATGGCAACGATACGAGACGAGTCACCGTCGCTGGGGGGGCGACGACTCATCATCGCGCCCATTCTAAAGCTTTCGGTGCCCCGCGTGCGATAGAAAGAGACCCCTTTCGACGCTTTCTGGACGCTCTGCTAGTCTGAGCCGGATGGAGGAGATTTCCGCGAGGCTGCGACAGGCGCTGGCGGCGCCGTTGCCCGGTCTCGAGGCGCAGCTCCGCATGGCGCCCCAGCCCCGCGTGGGCTGGGATCCGAACCGCGTACCCGACGGGCTGCGCGACGCTGCCGCGCTCGTGCTCCTCTACCCCCACGACGGGCGTCTGCACGTGCCGCTCACCGTCCGCGGTGGAGGGATGCGCACGCACACCGGCCAGGTGTCGCTGCCCGGCGGCTCGGTGGACGCCGGCGAATCGATCGAAGCCGCCGCGCTGCGCGAGGCGGTGGAGGAAGTGGGCGTGGATCCCGCGGACGTCACCATCCTGGGCCGGCTCACGTCGCTGCATATTCCGGTCAGCGGCTTCCTGCTGCATCCCGTGGTCGGTGTGGCTGGTGGCCGCCCGCGCTTTCAGACCGCGGAGTGGGAAGTGGCCCGCCTGCTCGAAGTGCCGCTCGCGGTCCTCGACGACCCCGATACTCTGCGCACCGAACGGCGCCAGCGGCCGGCTGGCGGCCGGGTGATCGAGATCGAGGTCCCGTACTTTGCCTTCGAGGGCGAGAAGGTGTGGGGCGCGACGGCGATGATTCTGGCGGAGTTCCTGGCGGTGACCCGCGCCGCGCGATTGATCTCGGAATCGTTGGTGAGAGAATAGCCGCCCCATGCCCTCGCGATGCTCGCTCGCATCGTTTCCACGTTTGCCCCAGGAAGGAGCCCGCATGCGTCGTCTGTTGTGTGCCGTCACGCTGGTTGTCGCCCTGCTCGCACCTGCGCCTCACGCGCAGATGTCGTCCGCTGCGGCGGCGATCGACGGGGTGCGGCTGTCGCGGCTGGACCGCGTGCTGCAGGAATACGTCGATGAGAAGCGCATCGCCGGCGCGGTCGCGATGGTGCTGGTCGACGGCAAGACCGTCTACGAGAAGGCCGTTGGCTGGCGAGACCGGGAAGCGGGCACCCGCATGACGCCGGACTCCATCTTCCGCATTGCCTCGCAGACCAAGGCGATCACCAGCGTGGCGGTGTTGATGCTGGCCGAGGAGGGGCGCATCGGCCTGACCGACGCAGTTGCACGCTTCATCCCGGCATACGCGAGGACCACCGTCGCGGTACGGAAACCAGAGGGCGGTGTCGACATCGTTCCCGCGAAGCGCGCCATCACCATCACCGACCTGATGACGCACACCGCGGGCATCTCCTACGGAATGGATGCGTCGGTGTCGGCGGCCTACGAGGCGAAGGGGCTGGGACCTGCGGCCGGCTACGGGTGGTACACGGCGGACAAGAGCGAGCCCGTGTGCCAGACGATGGAGCGGCTTGCGAGCCTGCCGTTCGTGGCGCAGCCCGGTGAGGAGTGGGTGTACGGCTACAACACCGACATCCTCGGCTGCATCGTCGAACGCGCCTCCGGGCCTGCCGCTCGACGAGTTCTTCCAGTCGCGCATTTTCGGCCCGCTCGGCATGACTGACACGCACTTCTTCCTGCCGGCGGAGAAGAAGCCTCGCCTGGTGACCGTGTACGCCAGTGGAACCGACGGACTGGCGATGCGGGCACCAGAGGGCCAGCGTGGCCAGGGACACTACGCGGACGGTCCGCGTCGCAACTTCTCGGGCGGTGCGGGGCTGCTGTCGACGGCACGCGACTACACGCGTTTCCTCGAGATGGTGCGGAACGGTGGTGTTCTGGGTGGCGTGAGATTGCTCTCGCCGCGAGCGGTGGCGCTGATGACGCACAACCAGTCGGGCCTGTTGCACGGCGGAACGTCGCTCGGGTTCAGCCTTGCCTTCGAGACCACGGAGCGCATCGGCGGGAACGGCCTCGAACCAGTCGGCGCTTATGGCTGGGGCGGTGCGTACGGGTCGGTCTACCGTGTGGACCCGACCGCGCGCGTCGTGATGGCGCTGATGATGAATCAGATTCCGAACGCCACCGATATTCGGACGAAGTTCCAGACCCTCGTGCATCAGGCGGTGGTGTCGCCGCCAGGCGCGCCGACGCCATAATGGCCGGATGCGTCAACTGATCAGTTCAGGCTCCACGTTCGAACAGGAAATCGGCTACTCCCGCGCGGTTGTGGTCGGGGACTGGGTGTTCGTCTCCGGCACCACCGGCTTCGACTACAGCACGATGACGATCGACAGCGACGTCGCCGTGCAGGCGGAGCAGACGCTGAGGAACATCGAGGCGGCGTTGTCGCAGGCGGGCGCCTCGCTGGCGGACGTGGTGCGCGTGCACTACATCCTGCCGAAGGCGGCTGACTTCGAGAAGTGCTGGCCGGCGCTTCGCCGCGCGTTCGGCGCGATTCGTCCGGCGGCGACGATGATCGAAGCCGGCCTGGCCGATCCGCGGATGAAGATCGAGATTGAAGTGACGGCGCTCAAGAGCGCGGCGGGGCTGACGCTGAGGCTGAGGCTTGAGGTCTTGAGGCTTGAGGCTTGGGGCTTGGGTCTTGAGGCTTGAGTCGTAGGTCTTGAGTCTTAGGTCGCGCTTTCAGGACGCAAGACCCAAGACCCAAGACTTAAGACCGGACTTGTCCCCCCTACTTCGCCGCGAAGCAGTAGAAGTAGCCGTTGCCGCCCGTCGCGATCAGGTTCTGCTGGCTGCAGCCTTTCGACGGGTGCGCGTTGTTCCACGAGTTCGGGTTGGCGCCGCCGCCCTGACGATCGTGGTGGCCCACCTGGGCCGAGCCGGTCTCGCTGCTCGTCCAGTTGCTGCAGGTGTGGTCTTCGCCGGCCGGGAACGCGGTGCCGTCGAGGTTCGACCCGGTCATCAGGTCGTGCTGGTTCGGGGTGTCGCCACGGCCGTTGACGACGGTGCCCTTTTCCGTGAGCTGCGTCTCCTTCGTCAGGTTGTTCTTGTCGGAGTGCAGATCGGCCACGCTGGCGGCGATCTGAACGCCCTTGGAGTTGAACCACGGCCCGGTGCCGATGCGGTCCTTGGCGTTGACGGCGCCCGGTCCCTGCGTGCTGAGGTAGGCCCGCCACTCTTTGTTGCCCACGCCCACGGCCTTGGCGAGGGCCTGGCAATGCGCATCCGCCCCCGCCAGCCCGCCGAGGTCGGCGCCCTTGCCGCTACCCACGCTGGTGATGAAAAAGCTCATCTGCGGCGATGCCTGCGCTGCGCCCTGCGCCCGCACGATGTGCGCGCCAGCCGCAACGGTCATCGCAGCCGCGATCGCCCAAGTCATATGCTTCACGAGGTTCCTCCTTGTTGGTTCGGCGGTTCAGGGGACCCGAACCGCCCGCCAGCCGGCATTCTACCTTCTGCCTTTTGCCTTGTGCCTTCTGCCTTTGCCTTCCGACTTGACCTCCCCGTCCTGCCGTCCGCCCGCCGGTTATGATCCTCCGATGACCCCAGACGAGTTCCGCCGCCACGGCCACGCGGTGGTCGATTGGATTGCGGATTACCGGGAACGCGTGCACGAACTGCCGGTGATGGCGCCGGTGGCCCCGGGTGACATCAAGGCGATGCTGCCCAGTGTGCCGCCGGTGGAGGGCGAGCCATTCGAGCGCATACTGGCCGACCTCGATCAGGTCGTTGTCCCTGGCCTCAGCCACTGGCAGCATCCGCAGTTCTTCGGCTACTTCCCCTGCAACGGTACGCTCGGCAGCGTGCTGGGCGACTACGTCAGCACCGGCCTCGGGGTGCTTGGCCTGGCGTGGCAGTCGAGCCCGGCGCTGAGCGAGGTGGAGGAAGTGGCCACCGGCTGGCTCCGGCAGATGGTCGGTCTGTCGGATCAGTGGGAAGGCGTGATTCAGGACACGGCGTCCACCAGCACGCTGCTCGCGCTGATCTGCGCGCGTGAACGGACTACCGGTTATGGCCTCGCACGCGGAGGGCTGCAGGGCGAAGCGCAGCCGCTGATCGTGTATGCCTCGGGCCACAGCCACAGCTCCGTGGACAAGGCCGCCTTGCTGGCGGGGTTCGGCCGCGAGAACATCCGCCACATCGATCACGACGCGGACTACGGCATGCGACCCGATGCGCTGGCCCAGGCGATTGCCGAGGACCGGGCGAAGGGCCGGGTGCCGTGCGCCGTCGTGATCACCACCGGCACGACCACCACCACCGCGCTCGACCCGGTGCGTGCGATCGTCGAGGTTGCCCGCGAGGCCGGCCTCTGGGTCCACGTCGATGCGGCGATGGCCGGATCCGCGATGGTGCTGCCGGAGTGCCGCTGGATGTGGGAGGGCGTCGAAGGCGCCGACTCGATCGTGATCAACCCGCACAAGTGGCTGGGCGCCGCGTTCGACTGCACGGTGTACTTCGTCCGCGATGCCGAGCATCTGGTGCGCGTGATGTCCACCAATCCCAGCTATCTGCAGTCGGCGGCGGATGGCCGCGTGAAGAACTATCGCGACTGGGGCATTCCGCTCGGCCGCCGCTTCCGCGCGTTGAAGCTGTGGTTCCTCATTCGCGAGCAGGGTGTGTCCGGTTTACAGGAACGCCTGCGAAGGGATCTGGCCAACGCGCAGTGGCTCGCCAACGAGGTGCGCTCGACGCCGCCCTGGCGCGTGCTGGCGCCGGTGAACCTGCAGACGATCTGCCTCCGGCACGAGCCGCCCGGCCTGACGGGCGCGGAACTGGACCGCCACACGCAGGCGTGGTGCGAACGCATCAATCGATCGGGAGCGGCCTACCTGACGCCGGCGACGCTCGACGGCCGGTGGATGGTCCGCGTCTCGATCGGGTCCGAGCAGACGGAGCGCGAGCACGTCGAACGGCTGTGGCAGGTGATGCAGAAAGAGGTAGCGGCATGAGCACGACGACCACGCGAACGTTCCCCATCGTCAACCCCGCGACCGGTGAGACGGTTGCCAACGTGCCGGACAGCGGGCCGGATGAGGCCCGCGCCGCCGCAATGCTGGCCGCCAGGGCGTTCCCGGCCTGGCGGGATCGCACCGCCTACGACCGCTCCGCGGTGCTCAAGAAGTGGCACGCGCTGATGCTGGAGAACGAAACCGTCCTCGCGGAGCTGATGACGAAGGAGATGGGGAAGCCCATCACCGAGTCCCGCGGCGAGGTGAAGTATGCCGCCGCCTTCGTCGAGTGGTACGCCGAGGAGGCCAAGCGCGTCTACGGCGAGACCGTGCCGAGCCAGTTCGCGCACAAGCGCCTGCTGGTGCGGCCGCAGCCCGTGGGCCCGGTGTATGCGGTCACGCCGTGGAACTTTCCGGCCGCGATGATCACGCGCAAGGCCGCGCCCGCGCTGGCGGCTGGCTGCACGTTCATCGTCAAGCCCGCCGAGCAGTCGCCGCTGACGGCCATCGAGCTGGCCAACCTGTGGGTGAAGGCCGGCGGTCCGCCCGAGGTGTTCCAGGTGATTACCACCTCCGACCCCGCGGCGGTCTCCTCGGTGTTCTTCGACGATCCGGCGATCCGCAAGCTGACGTTCACGGGCAGCACCGAGATCGGGATTCTGCTCGCGGCGCAGGCGACCCGCACCGTGAAGCGCGTGTCGCTCGAGCTCGGCGGGCACGCGCCGTTCCTGGTATTCGACGATGCGGATATCGACGCGGCGGTGAAGGAAGTGATCGCCTCGAAGTTCCGCAATACCGGTCAGACCTGCGTCTGCGCCAACCGCATCTACGTGCAGGATGGCATCCACGATGAGTTCGCCAGCCGGTTCGCGCGGGCGGTGGAAGGCTTGCGCGTCGGCGATCCGATGGATCCGCAGACCCAGGTCGGGCCGCTCGTGAACGGCGACGGCCTGGCGAAGGTCACCGCGCACGTGCGGGACGCGGTGGCCAAGGGTGCGCGTGCGGTGATTGGCGGCCAGGCACGAAGCGGGCTGTTCTTCTCGCCGACGGTGCTGACCGGAGTCGCGACCGGCATGCGAATCCTGGAGGAAGAGACCTTCGGTCCGGTGGCGCCGATTGTCCGCTTCACGTCCGATGCCGAGGCGGTGGAGCAGGCCAACAACACGCCGTTCGGCCTTGCCGCCTACTTGTGGACCCGCGACCTGTCGCGCGCATTTCGCGTGGCCGAAGCGCTGGACTACGGCATCGTTGGCGTGAACGACGGCGTGCCGTCCACGCCCCAGGCGCCGTTCGGCGGGGTGAAAGCCTCGGGGCTGGGGCGCGAAGGGGGGAAGTGGGGCATCGAGGAGTACCTCGACCTCAAGTACATCTCCATCGCCCTGGCGTAGGACCGGGGTCCGGCTTCAACGGGCGGCGGGCGGAGCTATACTCTGCCGCATGTTCCCACTCCGCGTGCTCGCCGCGGCCCTGGTGGCCGCGGCCCTCACTGCATCCGTCGAGGCGCAGACACCACAGGCGCTCACCGTCACCAGTTCCGCGCTCAAGGCTGGTGAAACGATTCCCCAGGACTACACGGCCGACGGCCGCAACGTCTCGCCGCCGCTGCAGTGGTCCGGCGCGCCGGCGTCCACGAAGGAATTCGCGGTGATCCTCGACGATCCGGATGTGCCGATGCCCCAGCCGTTCGTGCACTGGGTGATCTACAAGATTCCCGCCGCCGCGAAGGGACTGCCGGAGAACATCCCAATCGACCCGGCTGCCGCAATGCCCAGCGAGATTGCGGGCGCGGTCCAGGGGACCTCCGGCTTCCGTCGCCCGATCTATCGCGGCCCTGCGCCGCCCGCCGGCAAGCCTCACCACTATCACTTCAAGGTGCTCGCCATCGACGCGGTGCTCGATCTCAAGCCGGGCCTGACCAAGGCCGAACTGCTCGAGGCGGTCAAGGGTCACATCGTCGGTGAAGGCGAGCTCGTCGCGATCTACGAGCGCAAGCCGCCACAGTAGGCATCATCATGATCAGCCGCCGCGATCTGTTGAAGGCCGCTGGCGCGGCCATCGCCGCTACGGAGGCCACCGCTGCGACGCCGGCGCCTCGTGACGCTTCGAGCAATGGCCCAGCCGAGGCGCCGCCGGCCGGCGCGCCGATGCGCCACGATGCGCCGCATGACGAGCAGTCCGCTCCGCGCCTGCCGCTCGAAGCGCTCACTGCCGACGAAGCCGATCTGCTCACCGCCATCGTCGCGCGGCTGATCCCGAGCGATGCGAACGGGCCGGGAGCGGTCGAGGCCGGGGCGGTGCACTACATCGACCGTGCGCTCGCCGGCGCGTTGTCATCGTCGCGCGAGACCTACCGCCGCGGGCTGGCCGCCCTCGAACGCTACGCGCGCTCGTCACGCGGCAAGCCGTTTCGCGAGCTCACGCCGACCGATCAGGAGTCGCTGCTCATCGACGTCGAGACCGGCTCCGCCACCGGATCCGGCGCCGGCTTCGAGGGCAGCTCCGCGGCCTTCTTCACGATGCTGCGGGCCCATACCTGGCAGGGCACCTTCGGCGATCCGTTTTACGGCGGCAATCGCAACTTCATCGGCTGGGATCTGCTCGGCTATCCCGGCGTGCGGACCGCGGTCACGCCAGACGACCAGCGGTTGGGCGTCGTGCCGGTTCCGCTGCGGCGATCGGCGTACGACAGCGACATGTTCAACAAGGCCACGGCCAGCACCGCCCCGAAAGGACCGCCGCATGGCGACGACGCTTCTTAAGGGCACCGACGTGGTGATCATCGGCCTGGGCGCGGCGGGTGGCATTGCCGCGCTGCCGCTGGCCGAGGCTGGGCTGCAGGTGATTGGTCTCGAGGCCGGCACCTGGCTCACCCGGCGCGACTTCGCGCCGGACGAGATCCGCAACAACGTGCGCGATTGGCCGCAGGCGGTCCAGAAAGCCAATCACGAGGTGCCGACCCATCGGCTGAATCCGTCGGCGCCGACCACGCGCGCGTCGGGTCACCCGATGATGAACGGCGTCGGCGGCACGACCCTGCATTACTGGGCGCAGAGCTGGCGGTTGAATCCCTGGGACTTCCGCGTGGTCAGCGAGACCGCGCGCCGGTACGGCCGCTCGCGAGTGCCGGCGGGATCGACGGTCGAGGACTGGCCGTTCGGGTACGACGAGCTCGAGCCCTATTACGACAAGGTGGAGTGGGAAACCGGCGTCTCCGGCAGGGGCGGCAACATCAAGGGCGCCCTCGACCCGCGCGGCAACGTGTTCGAAGGTCCGCGTCAGCGGGACTATCCGATGCCGCCGCTGCGTTCCACCGGCTTCACCGATCTCATGGCCGCCGCCGCGCGGAGCCTGGGTTGGAAGCCGTTCGCCGGGCCGGCGCAGATCAACTCGCGCACCTTCCAGGATCGCTCGCCCTGCATGTATCACGGGTTCTGCAACCGGGGCGGGTGCCACGTGGATGCCAAGAACGGCACCAACGTCACGACCATCCCGCGCGCGCAGAAGACCGGCCGCTTCAGCGTCGTCACGCGCGCGCACGTCACGACCATGGACGTGGACGCCAAGGGGCGTGTCTCCGCGGTTCGCTATGTGACCGACGGTGAGGAATACATCCAGCCGGCGAAGGTCGTGCTGCTGGCGGCATACACCTACGAGAACACGCGGCTCCTGCTGTTGTCGAAGTCGAAGGCATTCCCGGCGGGTCTCTCGAACAATCACGGTCAGGTCGGGCGCCACTACTTCAGCCACGCGCAGGGCGGCGGTGTCACGGCGCTCTTTCCATTCAACTTGAACAGCTGGTACGGCCTGCCGGCGCAGGGCACGGCGGTGGACGAATTCGCCGACGACAACTTCGATCACGGCGCGCTCGACTTCATCGGCGGCGGCAACCTCTGGATCTATTCGGATCGGCGGCCGATTGGCGCCGCCAACATGTCCACGTTCGGACGGGCGCCCGGCTGGGGCGCGGCGTGGAAGGCGTTCGTCAAGGAGAACGCCGATCGCGTCAACTCGGCCTACCTGCAGAAGACAACGCTGCCGTACGAAGGCAATGTGCTCGACCTCGACCCCGAGGTGAAGGACCCGCTGGGGTTCCCGGTCTGCCGCATCACCGCCGACTATCAGGACAACGAACGGCGCATCAACAACTTCATCCAGGACCGGATGGAGCAGTGGTATCGCGCCGCCGGCGCGGTGGCGATTCAGCGCAATCCGCTCGGCACGATGGGGCCGTCCACGCATTCCTACGGCGGCACGCGCATGGGCGACAACGCCGAGACGAACGTCGTGAATCGCTGGGGCTTCTCGCACGAGGTGCCCAACCTGGGCGTGCTCGGCGGATCGGTGATGGGGACGAGCGGCGCGCGGAATCCCACCCTCACGCTGCAGGCGCTGGCCTGGCGGACGGCGGATCATCTGGTCACGAACTGGAAGGGGATCGCCGAGTAGGACTGACGGGTTCGCCTTAGCCAACCGTTGCATGGACGTACGGTCAAACGTTTGAACGACTCCAATGCTTCGGCTATGCTGTCGCCGTGGCCAGTGTCCCGGCAGACGTCCTTCGGCAGCGCGGTATCCACGTCACCGCACAGCGCCTGGCAGTGCTGCGAGCGGTCTCGGGGCAACCGCACATCACCGCCGACGCCGTCGCCGACGTCGTCAGGGCCGAAATCGGCGCCATCTCGCTGCAGTCGGTGTACGACGCGCTTGGCCTGCTGGTGGCCGAGGGCCTGATCCGGCGCATTCAACCCTCCGGGTCGCCGGCGCGCTTCGAGGACCGGGTTGGTGACAACCATCACCATCTGATCTGCCGAATCTGCGGCCGCGTGGTGGACATCGACTGCGCGGTTGGCTCCACCCCCTGTCTCACAGCGGCAGACGACATGGGCTACGAAATCGACGAGGCCGAGGTGGCCTATTGGGGACGCTGTCCGGAATGCCTGGCGCAGGCCCGGACGACGGCGCCCGCGGACCCACCGACTGGCCGACGCCGAAGCAGGCTGCAACTCCCATCACAGTAGAGGTCAACGTCAACATGGACAACGAAAAGAAGTGCCCGTTCTCGGCCAAGGCGCACAGCGGCCAATCCACCCGCGACTGGTGGCCGAACCAGTTGAACTTGAACGTGCTCCACCCGAATCCGCCCGCCGGCGATCCGATGGGCGTGGAGTTCGATTACGCCGCGGAGTTCAAGTCCCTCGACCTCGCGGCCGTCAAGAAGGACATCGAAGCGCTGATGACCAACTCGCAGCCCTGGTGGCCAGCAGACTTCGGCCACTACGGAGGCTTGTTCATCCGGATGGCGTGGCACAGCGCTGGCACCTACCGCATCCACGACGGCCGCGGCGGCGCCGGCTCTGGGCAGATTCGGTTCGCGCCGCTTGGCAGCTGGCCCGACAACGCGAACATCGATAAGGCGCGCCGGCTGCTCTGGCCGATCAAGCAGAAGTACGGTCGCAAGATTTCATGGGCCGACCTCATCGTCCTGACCGGCAACGTCGCTCTGGAGTCGATGGGGTTCAAGACGTTCGGCTTCGCCGGCGGCCGCGAGGATGTGTGGGAGCCAGAGGAAGTCAACTGGGGCTCCGAGAGCACGTGGCTTGGCGACGAGCGCTACAGCGGCGATCGGCAGCTGTCCAATCCCTATGGCGCCGTGCAGATGGGCTTGATCTACGTGAATCCGGAAGGCCCGAACGGCAATCCGGATCCGGTCAAGGCGGCCCGCGACATCCGCGAGACGTTTCGCCGCATGGCGATGAACGACGAGGAGACCGTGGCGCTGATTGCGGGCGGACACACGTTCGGCAAGACCCATGGTGCCGCGCCGGCCGACAAGCACGTCGGCCGCGAACCCGAGGGCGGTAACCTGGAGGAACAGGGATTCGGCTGGAAGGGCGGTTATGAAACCGGGGTGGGAGCCCACGCGATCACGAGCGGCCTCGAGGTCACCTGGACCACGACCCCAACCCGGTGGAGCAACGACTTCTTCAAGCACCTGTTCGAGTACCGACTGGGAGCTGACGACGAGCCCGGCTGGCGCCAAGCAGTGGACGCCAAAGAACGGCGCTGGTAACGGCACGGTCCCGAGCGCCCACGATTCGTCGAAGAAGATCGCTCCCGGCATGCTGACCACGGATCTCTCGCTGCGGCTCGACCCCGATTACGAGAAGATCTCGCGGCGCTTCTACGAGAACCCGCAGGCGTTTGCCGAGGCGTTTGCGAAGGCGTGGTTCAAGCTCACTCACCGCGACATGGGCCCCCTCCCTCGCTATCTGGGCCCTGAAGTTCCCAAGGAGCCGCAGATCTGGCAGGACCCGGTGCCGCAGGTCGATCACGAGCTGATCGGCACGGCGGACATCGCTGCGCTCAAGGACAAGATCCTCGCATCGGGACTATCCGTTAGCCAGCTGGTCTCGACCGCCTGGGCGTCGGCATCGACGTTCCGCGGCACCGACAAGCGCGGCGGCGCCAACGGCGCTCGTATTCGCCTCGCGCCGCAGAAGGATTGGGACGTCAACAACCCACCCGAGCTGGCGCAGGTGCTGAAGACCCTGGAGAAGATCCAGAGGGAATTCAACGACGCGCAGGCCGGCGGGAAGAAGCGGGTCTCGCTTGCCGACCTGATCGTCCTGGCCGGATGCGCAGCCGTGGAGAAGGCCGCGAAGGACGGCGGCTCCGACGTGCAGGTGCCGTTCACGCCCGGGCGGACCGATGCGTCGCAGGAGCAGACCGACGTGGAATCGTTCGCCGTGCTCGAGCCGGACGCCGACGGGTTCCGCAACTACCTGGGCAAGGGGCACGATGTGCCCGCCGAGCACCTGCTGATCGAGCGCGCATTTCGCCTTACTCTGAGCGCCCCCGAGATGACCGCGCTCGTCGGCGGCCTGCGCGCGTTGGGCGTGACCGCCGGACAAACCGGGCACGGCGTGTTCACGACGCGCCCCGGGACGCTGACCAACGACTACTTCGTGAACCTGCTCGACATGGCCACGGTGTGGAAGCCGACATCCGACGCCGCGGATGCGTTCGAGGGCGCGTGCCGCACGAAGGGCGACGCGCAAGTGGACCGCCAGCCGTGTTGACCTGGTGTTCGGCTCGCACTCGCAGCTTCGCGCGCTGGCGGAGGTCTACGCGACCAACGACTCGCAGCAGAAGTTCGTGGGCGACTTCGTCGCCGCGTGGGACAAGGTCATGAATCTCGATCGATTCGACCTTGCCTGATCCAGACGTTCAGGCCGGCCGTTCGGGCCGGCCTGAACCTTCCTGAAGATGCCGGCTTCGCTCAGTGGAGCACGGCCGGTGCGATCACCGCGCTCATCGCGAAGGCCAGCCCCAGCGACACGGCCGCGGCCACGAAGCACACGCCGACGGCGCGCGCGCCGTCACGGTAGTCGAGCGCGTGCTTCACTCCCACCACCATCGCCGCGAACATCCAGATCGCAACCACGCCGAACACCACGGAGCGGCCGTTGGGAATGACGCCGAAGACCAGCAGCAGCCCAGGCGCGGCCGCGAACCCGGTGGTGCGAAGCAACTGACCCCAGTCTGCGCGCGTCTCTGGCTCCGGCAGCAGCCGGGTGCCAATCTGGAAGATCAGCATCGCCCACGCCGCCCACGTAATGACCGCTAGGGCGGTCACGACCGCGAGCGTGATGAACCGCGTGCCCAGCCAGTCGCCCGCGCCTACTCCGGCCGCGAGACTCGCGAGGACGACGGCGATCAATGCCTGCGTAGTGGTCTTGCTGTCGGCCTCGATGCCTTCGTACATGCCGGCGTCGAGCATGGCGGCGCCCAGCAGTCGATACGCGAACAATCCCATGGGCACATTGTATGCGCCCGCGCGGCGACTCACTGGCCGGATGCTGCGGACTGCTGACGGGCCTCGGTGAGGCAGTGCATCAGCGAGTCGATACTGAACGGCTTGGTCAGGAACTGGGTGTGCCTCGGCAGCCGGTCCAGATCGAAATGCGTCGCGCTGTAGCCGCTCATCAGGACCACCGACGCCCACGGTTGCAAGGCGAGGACCTGCCTGGCGAGCTCGATGCCGTCTGCGCCTTCGCCGAGCAGGACGTCGGTCACGAGCACGTCGAGACGGGAGGCCCGCGCCATCTCCAGTGCTGCCGGCGCGGTGGCGACGGCCACCAGATCGACGCGCAGTCGGCTGGCCATGCCCATCGCCAGCCGGCGGATGAGTTCCTCGTCGTCCACCATGAGCACGCGAAACGCATCCTTGCCAGTGCCGGGCGCACCGGGTTCTGCTGGCTCGGGCGTCATCGGCGACGGTTCGGCACCCATCCATCGCGCGGGAATGCCCAAGCGGCTGAGCGCTTTCATCGTTCAGCTAGCTTAGTAAGCGCGCCGCAAAATGGCGAGGAATTCTCCGCGAGCGCGGAGCCACGCCGCCGGGACCGGACCGATTCACGCACCGAGACCGGTCAGTGCAGCCGCGAGGGCAGGACCGAGGGTCACTGGCTGAGCGCGGTGTCGCGCGCGCCAATCCTGCTCGAGGATGGACCACAGTTGCGTGTCGTGCCGCTGCCCATTCAGCGCGAACGACTCGTGGAGCACTCGCTCGCGCACGGCCCCCATCTTCCGCAGCGCGCCGTTGCCGCGCATGTTCCCCGCCATTGCCCGCGCTTCCAGTCGCTTGACGCCGATGTGTTCGAACGCAAAGGCCAGCAGGTGTTTCGCGCCTGCCGCGAACGTTCCGGTGCCCCAGTAGGGACGACCCAGCGCGAAGCCCCACTCTGCCGTCGCGAAACTGGGGTCGAGCGCGCGCAACTGGAAGAATCCGATCGCCGAGGTCATGCCGCGTGGGACCACCGCGAAGCAGGCATACGTACCTTCGGCGCGCTTGACGTGGGTCCAGCGGATGAACTCCCTGAAGGCGCTCTGGGTTTCCGGCGGCGGGGCAAGGAACCGCGCGACATCATCATCGCCAATCATCGCGAGCAGGGATCCGGCGTCAGACAGGTGCAACTCACGGAGCACCAGATCGCCGCTGGCCAAGGTCGGCAGGTGCGCTCGCCAGTCCGGCATCCGCTCGTCAATCACTTGTCGTGATTGCACCAGCGGTGCGATTGATTCCGAGAGCGCTACGGCCATGCCACGGATTGAGCAAGCCCGAGGCCATAACCGGCCTAGTGATGCAAGTAGTTGACAGTCAGTCATTTAGCGGAGCAGGGCCAGCAGCAGTCCGACGCGCAACGCCCTCCTCACTGTTCGAAAACTGAACAGCAGGCCGCGAATTACGGCGGATGCTGGACCGCGCTAGCAGCTCAAACGCCTCCGAATGCGGAGGTTTCCGTGCAGATGGACCGATTCGGTACACCGCCGCGGACTTGAACACCTCGGACGGACCCGAGACCCGTCGTGCGAAGAACGCTACACAGATCGACGCGGTATCTATCGCGCCCCATCGCATAATCGGCGGCGAGGAGTGTCAACGTGGCGCACATCGCACGACCATCGACTGCAATGGACCGCCGCGAAGCACTGTCCGTGCTGGCGTCCGCCGCTGCCGGCCTGGCCCTTGGCGGCTCGGTCTCTGGACAGACCCCTTCTGCACGCGTGATCAGGACCGTGCTGCGTGATCTCGATCCCGCGGCGCTAGGCGGTCGAGTTCTGTTCCACGAGCACTTGTCGATGCGTTATCCGCTCGGCACGACGACGCATTTCACCGATGACGTGGAGCTGATGGTGCAGGAGACACGCGCGGCGCGCGCCGACGGCATCGGCTGCATCGTCGATGGCGGACACGCCGACATGGTTCGCAACCTGGACGCGCTTCGGCGAATCGCCACGGAATCGGGGATGCCAGTGGTGGCCAGCGGCGGCTACTACATGCAGCGTTCCTACCCGCCGGAAGTGGCGGCCAGGAGCGCCGAGCAGCTTGCCGACGAACTGGCCAGGGAGGCGACGACGGAGCGGTTCGGCGCGTTCGGGGAGATCGGTCAGCAGGGCGGGGTGATGACGGCCGACGAGCGCAAGGTCTTCGAAGCGGTGGGGAAGGCGCAGGTCCGCACCGGGCTACCCATCTTCACGCACAACGCCTACCTCGGCACGCGTCCGGGGGCCGCCGATGTGCCGCGTGACGCGGCCCTGCGCCAGCTCGATGTTCTCGAATCAGCCGGCGCCGATCCGGCCCACATTGCGATTGGTCACGTGTGCTGTCTGGACGATCCGAAGGGGGAGATGGCGATCGCCCTGGCCAAGCGCGGCGCCTACGTTGGCTTCGATCGCGTCACGCTGCAACTGGTGCCGGACGCGCAGAAGGCCACCACCATCCTGGCGATGGTGAACGCCGGGCACGCGGACAAGGTGCTCATCTCGTCCGACTTCTCGTCGCCGCGCGCGTTGAAGAAGAACGGTGGCCAGGGGCTGGCGCAGGCGTCGACGGTGTTCGGGCCGATGCTCGAGCAGGCGGGTGTGGCCGCAGCGGTCGTGAGCGCCATCTACGAAGAGAACCCGAAACGCTTTCTCGCGTTCGTTCCGAAGTAACGGGCGAGTGCGCGGCGCGCGCGCCTAGGCGCTCTTGGCGACGCCTTCCGGCCGGAGCTCGGTCAGCAGGGCATCGACGGTCTTCTTCGCGTCGCCGAACAGCATGCGCGTGTTGTCGAGATAGAAGAGCGGGTTCTCGACACCAGCGTAGCCGCTGGCCATGCCGCGCTTGAGCACGATGCTCACCTTGGCCTTCCAGACTTCCAGGACCGGCATGCCGTAGATGGGACTCGAGGGGTCGTCGAGAGCCCCGGGGTTCACGATGTCGTTGGCGCCGATGACGATCACGACATCGGTGGAGGGGAAGTCGTGATTGATTTCCTCCATCTCCAGCACGATGTCGTACGGCACCTTGGCTTCCGCCAGCAGGACGTTCATGTGGCCCGGGAGCCGGCCCGCCACGGGGTGGATCGCGAACTTGACGTCGGCGCCGCGATCGCGCAGCAGCTTGGTGATCTCGTAGAGGGGATACTGCGCCTGCGCGACTGCCATGCCATAGCCGGGCACGATGATCACTTTCTTGGCGTCGAGCAGCAGCTCCGCAGTCTCCGAGGCGGTGATGCTCTTCACCTCGCCCGCGGGTTGCGCTCCGCCGGCCGGCGCCGCGCCCTCCTCGGCGCCGAAGCCGCCCAGGATCACGCTGAGGAACGAGCGGTTCATCGCCTTGCACATGATGTAGCTGAGGATGGCGCCGCTCGAGCCCACCAGCGCGCCCGTGATGATCAGCAGATCGTTCGCGAGCATGAAGCCCGCGGCGGACGCCGCCCAGCCCGAATAGCTGTTGAGCATCGAGACCACGACCGGCATGTCGGCGCCGCCGATGGCCATCACCAGATGGATGCCGGCGAAGCAGGCGAGCAGGGTGCAGAAGATGAGCGGCAGCGCCGGCGGATGTCCGTTCGCGCCCTCGACGCCTACGAACTGCGTGGCGAGATAGAGGCAGGCGACGATCAGGCCGAGATTCAGCGCGTGCCGTCCCGGCAGGAGCAGCGGCTTGCTGCGGATCACGCCCTGCAGTTTGCCGAACGCGACGACTGAGCCGGTGAAAGTGACCGCACCCACGAACACCCCGATGAAGATCTCCACTTCGTGGATGCGTGCTTCAACGCCGCTGAGGCCGGCCGGTGGCGCGAAGGCCGAGGCGAATCCGACGAGCACCGCTGCGGCGCCGACGAAGCTGTGCAGGATGGCGACCAGTTGGGGCATGGCCGTCATCTCGACACGGGCCGCGAGGACGGCGCCGATGCCGCCACCCACCGCCAGCATCCCGGCCATCAGCCCGTAGCTGGTGACACGCGGTCCGAGCATCGTCACCACGACGGCGGTGAGCATGCCGACGATGCCGAAGAGATTGCCGCGCCGCGCCGATTCCTGCGCCGACAGCCCGCCGAGGCTGAAGATGAACAGCAGCCCGGCGGCGATATACGCGATGGTCACGAGCGATTCAGGCAACGGACACCTCGAGGACTGCGGTCGTCACGGTTAGGTCTGCAAGGGCGCGCATCATCGGCGGCTGAACATCTTCAGCATGCGCTGGGTGACGAGGAACCCACCGGCGATGTTGATCGTGGCCAGCAGGATCGCGGCGCCGCCGAAAATCACCGCCGGGTCGGACAGCGGGCCGCTCACCTGCAGCATGCCGCCGATCACGATGATGCCGCTGATCGCATTGGTCACGCTCATCAGCGGCGTGTGCAGCGCCGGCGTCACATTCCAGACGACCTGCCAGCCCACGATGCAGGCAAGCGCGAACACGGTGAGGTGAGTCAGGAACGAGGGCGGCGCGACCAGTCCCAGGCCGATGAACGCGAGCGCCGCGATCACCATGGCCACGGCGGTGCCGACGCCCGACTTCTCTGCGGGCTTCTCGTGTGCTTTTGGCGCGGTCAGCGTGGACGGCCGGGCTGCCGGCGCCTGTGGCATCGGCGGGGGCTCCCGCTTGGGGGGCGGCCACATCAGCTCGCCCTTCAGCAGGACAATGGCGCCGCGCACCACTTCGTCAGCGAGATCGACGTGGAAATGGGCGCCGCCGCCCATGTCCGCCAGCAGATGGCCAAGGTTGTTGCCGTAGAGGAAACTGGCAGTGGGGGCGAGCCGGCTCGGCAGGTCCATGTAGCCGATGATGTGGATGCCGTGGTGCTGCACGACCGTGCCCGGTTCGGTCAGCGCGCAGTTGCCGCCATTCTCGGCGGCCAGGTCCACAATCACCGATCCCTTCTTCATCGTCTTGACCATGTCCTCGGTGATGAGGATGGGCGCGGGACGATTGGGAATCAGCGCGGTGGTGATGATGATGTCCACCTCTTTGGCCTGGGCCGCGAACATCGCCATTTCGGCGGCGATGAAGGCGGGGCTCATTTCCTTCGCGTAGCCCCCAGAGCCTTCGCCGTCTTCCTGGACGTTGAGCTCGATGAACTCCGCGCCCATGCTCTTCACTTGTTCCTTCACCGTCGGGCGCGTGTCGAACGCGCGGACGATGGCGCCGAGCCCACGGGCGGCGCCAATGGCGGCCAGACCCGCGACGCCCGCTCCGATGACCAGCACCTTGGCCGGCGGCACCCGGCCCGCCGCTGTCATCTGTCCGGTGAAGAAGCGGCCGTAGAAGCTGGCGGCCTCGATCACGGCGCGGTACCCGGCGATGTTGGCCATCGACGAGAGCGCGTCCATTTTCTGCGCGCGGGAGATGCGCGGCACCTGGTCCATCGCCAGCGCCGTCACCTTGCGCGCGGCCAGGCGTTCGATGAGCGCCTGGTTCTTGCCCGGCCACAGGAAGCTGATGAAGGTCGTGCCTTCGTGCAGCAAGTCCGCCTCGTGCACGCCGAGCACCGGATGAACATCGGGCGGCTGCACCTTGAGGACGATGTCGGCCTCCTGATAGAGCGCCCGGGTGTCGGCGACAATCCGGCCCCCCGCGGTGGCATAGTCGTCATCGCCGAACGACGCCAGCGCTCCGGCCTGCGTCTCCACCAGCACCTCGAACCCGAGCTTGGTGAGGCGTGCGACGTTCTCCGGGGTGGCGGCGACGCGGCGCTCGCCGGCGCGGCTCTCTCTTGGAATGGCCAGCTTCATCGATTCGATATCCTTCCGGTCCCGCGGCGACTGAACACCGTTCGCAGGTTGGGATGCGCGTGAATTATACGTTGCCCGGGCCCGGGCGGAGTGCGGTCGAGCCTGCCGCGAATCAGGAGTGGGCCGGCGACCGGCGCGAGGCGAACCCGGAACTCCCGCTGCAGGATGAGCAGGTTCATCGACATCTGGAGCGCGACGGCGACGACCGACAGGTACCAGAATCCAGCGCATCTCGAAGCCGGGCTGTCGCGACAGCACGAAGGCCGGAATGGCTACCAGGACGATGCGGGTCAAGGACGTCACGAGCGAGGGAATGGTGTTGCCCATGGCCTGGAACATCGACGACGTGACGAAGATCAGCCCCGAGGCCACGAAGTTCCACGACGAGATGCGCAGATATTCGTCCCCGACGGCGATGACCGCAGGGTCGTCGGAGAAGATGCCGATCATCGCCGCCGGAGCGATGTGCGCGAGCAGCGCGAAGACGACCATCCCGACCGTCGCGATGCTGGCGGCAGCCTTGAACGTGGCGCGGACGCGATCGGGATGCCGGGCGCCGAAGTTCTGGCCGGCGACGGGGGCCACCGCGAACCCAAGCGCCACGATGGGCAGGAAGCCGGACTGCATGATGCGCAGGCCGATGCCGAAACCGGCCTGAGCCGGCGCGCCGAACGGCCGGATCACCGAGTAGACCACCGCCAGGTAGAGGGCCATCATCCCGAACTCGGCCCCGGCCGGCAGGCCGATCTTCAGCATCTCGACCCACAGCTTCAGATCGGGCCGCCAGTGCTCCCGCGCAAAGGTCAGATAGGCCGAGCGGCCGACGAAGTAGGTGGCGAGCCACGCGACGCCCACGACAATCGCAATCAGCGACGCCAGTGCCGCGCCGGCCACTCCCATCGGCCGGCCGGTGCCCCACCCGAAGATCAACACCGGCGCGAGGACGATGTTGATGATCACCGAGGCGGTCTGGACGATCATCCCGGGCTTGAAATTGCCCGTGCCGCGCAGGGCGGACCCCATCGCGACCATCGCGAACTGCAGCGCCATCGCCGGCACCATCCATCGCAGGTACTGGACGGCCTGGCTCGTGGTGCCCTCATCCGCGCTCATCAGGCGCGCGTACGCGCCGCTTAGTGACAGGGTGATCACAAGGAACGCGACACCGGCGACCACGGAGAGGGTCTGAGCCTGGTTGAAGACGAGATTCGCGCGAGCCTGGTCGCGGCGGCCGGCGGCGTGCGACACCAGGGTCGTGGCGCCGACGCCGAGCATCTGCGTGGCGGCCAGCACCAGGAACATCAGGTTGCCGCTGATGGCGACTGCGGCGACGGCCTCGGTGCCGAGGCGGCCGACCCAATAGAGGTCCACCAGCACGTACAGCGTCTGGAACACCATGCTGACCAGCATGTAACTGGTGGTTCTCAGCAGATGCGAGGTGACGGATCCGGTGGTGAGGTCCTGCATGCGGGCGCCCTGGCGGACGAGGTTGCACTATATCAGGGGCGTGATCGCCACCGTGATCGGATCCCGTGCCGGCACGCCGAACGCCGCCAGGATCTCCTGTTGGCGGAACATGAAGATCCGCTCGAGATCGCGCCGCACGAACAACTCGTGCACCAGCGCCCCGCCCACCGGACGGTAGTGGACGGTGTCCTCGACCATCGTGCCGCCGTCGGCCGCGTCGAAGGTATGGGCGTGATGCCACATGCGGTAGGGGCCCTTCAATTGCTGGTCCACGAACTTGAATGGCGGACGCCACTCGGTGATCTCGGTTCGCCACCGGATCGGCACCCCGTGAACCCGGATCCGGTAATCGATCAGCGAGCCGGCCGCCATCGAAATTGGCTGCGGAGTCAGGATCGCGAAGTCCAGCCAGGGGGGTGTCAGCCGCTGCAGGTTGCCGGCGTCGGCAAAGAAGCTGAAGGTGGTTCCGAGGTCGCGTGCGACGAAGAGGCGAGTCTGGAGTTGATAGCCGCGGGCCATGCCAACAGGTATGACGCTCCGGCGCACCCCGGCAGACATACAATTGTCGATTGATGGCCATCCGACCCATAACCGAAATCGCTGAACGGCTCGGTCTCACCGACGACTTGATCGAGCCGTACGGGCGCTACACCGCGAAGATTCGCCTGGAGACGCTCGAGCGATTCCCCACGAGGCGCGGCAAGCTGATTCTGGTCACCGCGATCACGCCGACGACGAGCGGCGAAGGCAAGACGGTGACCACCATCGGGCTGACGCAGGGACTGGTCAAGCGTGGCCACAGCGCCGTTGCCGCACTGCGCGAGCCCTCTCTGGGGCCGGTGTTCGGCCAGAAGGGCGGCGCCACAGGCGGCGGCAAGGCGTCGCTGGCGCCGGTGGACAAGATCAACCTCCACTTCAACGGCGACTTCCACGCCATCACTTCGGCGCACAACCTGCTCGCGGCGCTGCTCGACGCGCACCTGCACTTTGGCAACGAGCTGAAGCTGGACCCCCGCGAAATCCTGTGGCCCCGCGCCATGGACATGAACGATCGCGCCCTCCGTCGCATCGTCACTGGCATCGGTGGGCGTGACGGAGGCCCCGCGCGCGAAACCGGGTTCGTCATCACGGCCGCGTCCGAGATCATGGCGATTCTGTCGCTCTCCGAGAGCCGGGCGGACCTGCGGCGCCGCCTCGGGGAGATTGTCGTCGGCTTCAATACCGAGGGCCGGCCGGTCATTGCCAGCGACCTGAAAGCGGTCGGTCCGATGATGGTGCTGTTGAACGACGCCGTGCTGCCCAACCTGGTGCAGACCACCGAAGGCGTGCCGGCCATCGTCCATGGCGGTCCCTTCGCGAACATCGCGCACGGCACCAGCAGTGTGCTGGCGCAGCGAATCGGTCTGCACCTGGCCGACTACGTCGTGAACGAAACCGGCTTTGCCGCCGATCTCGGCGCCGAGAAGTTCTTCGATCTCGTGATGCCGATGTGCGGCCACGTGCCGGCCGCGGCGGTCGTGATCGTGACGCTGAAGGCGCTGCGAGCCCAGGGAGGAACGCCGGACGGCCCGGTGGAAGCCGGCTTCCCCAACCTCGACCGGCACCTGGCGAACATCAAGCGCTGGGGAGCTCCCGCGGTCGTGGCGCTGAACCGGTTTGCGGCCGACAACGAGCGCGATCTGGACGCCGTGCTCGCGCACTGCCGCGAACAGGGAGTGGATGCCGCGCTTTCGGAGGGGTACATCAAGGGCGGCGATGGCATGACCGACCTTGCCGACCGCGTGGTCGCGGCTGCTTCCGCCAGCGATCCGGCGCGCGTGAAGCCCATTTACTCCGCGGCGATGTCGCTCGAAGAGAAGATCACCGCGGTCGCGACCGAGGTTTACGGGGCGCGGGGCGTCACCTTCAAGGCCGCGGCGAGGGCCCGATTGGAGCGATTATCGGCGCTTGGCTACGGCCGGTTGCCCGTGTGCATCGCCAAGACGCAGTACTCGTTCACGGACGATCCCAAGGCCATGGGGGCGCCCAAGGGGTGGACGCTGTCCATCAGCGACGTCACGCTGTCGGCCGGGGCCGGATTTGTCGTGGCAATCGCCGGCAGCATGATGCTGATGCCGGGACTAGGCAAGGTGCCGCAGGCCCAGAAGCTGGATGTGGACGATGCCGGCCAGGTGATCGGCATGGAGTACTGACGCCCGGCGCGGGCCGGGACGTTATAATCGCCGCTTGGGAGCCCGCGTGGAGTACCTGATCAAGCAATACCCGCTGGAGAGCGGAGCCCTCGAGATCCAGTACATCGAGGAGTACTTTGGCGAGTTCCCGCGGCGTAAGACCGCGCGGGAGATCATCGACCGCCTGGCCGATCGCGAGTCCCTCATTCTGATGGCCGAGGCACCTCTGCCAGACGACCCTGGCGCGATGGTGCCGGTGTCCTACAAGATCGTCCACGAACTGCGGCACGACGAAGCGGATCCGAAGCTGCGCGACCTGGTGGAGCGCCTGCGCGGCTTCGTTGACGTCGAGGGCCGCCGCAACATCTATTCGTGGATTGGCGGCACCCGGCGCGACTGGCGCGGGCAGGGCCATTTCCGCGCGCTCAGCGAGGAATCGGAGTCGTGGGCGATTGCCGCGGGCTTCGACCAGATCATCGTCAAGGCGAAGAACCGTTACTACGACATGCGTGCCGTCCTCGCCCAGCTTCAGTTCAACGTCGTCAAGTACGAACGGAACGAGAAGGACAACGCCGAGTCGAAGGTCTACCTCGGCAAGCCGCTCCCCGCGGAGCTGGTCCGCGATCACCGCAGTGTGCGCACCGTGGTGCACGCGGTCTGAACCCACATCGGTTCCGCAGGAGTCATCATGGCCGGCCCCATCACCACGGCGTCTCTCACGTGGACCCACGACCTGCAGTTCGAGGCGACCACCGGGAACTCTGCGCTGACGATCGACGGTCAGGGGAAAGTCGGGCCCAATCCGGTCGAGACTCTGGCCGTGGCACTCGCGGGCTGCATGGCGATTGACGTCGTGGACATCGTGACCAAGGGCCGCCACGACCTGCGCGGCC
Source organism: uncultured Acidobacteriota bacterium (assembly GCA_963723005.1). Taxonomy (GTDB): domain Bacteria; phylum Acidobacteriota; class Vicinamibacteria; order Vicinamibacterales; family UBA2999; genus VFZN01. The sequence continues at coordinate 271,357 of CAVRPA010000007.1, forward strand.
TGAGCGCGAGCCTCACCGCCAACCGCGCCGAGGAACCGCCGCGCCGCTTCGTCGCGGTGGCCCTGCACTTCGTCGTGACGGGCGACGTTCCCGGGACCGCGATCGAGCGCGCCCTGCAGCTCTCCAAGGACAAGTACTGTTCGGTATGGCAGACGCTTCGCCAGGACATCCCCTTCACCACGACCTACGAACTCCGGCCCTGACGGAGCGCAAGCTCTATCTCGACGCCCTTCGCGGCGTCGCTGTCGTGATCATGGTGGGGGCTCACGTCACCGACGCGTGGACGCGGGAGGCCGATCGCCATGATGGCCGGTTCTTCAATCAGGTCTTCCTCAACGGTCTCGCGGCGCCGATGTTCCTGATGCTCGCCGGCGTCGCGCTGGCGATGGCCGCCGAGAGCCGGTCGCGGCGGCTCGGAGATGCCGAGGCCGCCCGTTCCGTCGAGACGCGTGGCTGGCAGGTCTTCGGACTGGCGTTCCTGTTCCGGATCCAGTCCCAGCTCCTTGGATGGGGGCCGTTCGTCAACCTGCTCAAGGTCGACATCCTCAACGTGATGGGCCCGGCAATGGTGGCGGCTGCCTGGCTGTGGAGGCTCGCAGGGACTCGGGCGGCCCGCGTGTGGACGTTCGCGATTGCCGCGGCCGCGTGCACGTTCGTGACACCTCTGCTCCGTGATGCCGCCTGGCTCGATCCGGTTCCTGACCCGCTCGAGTGGTACATCCGTCCGGTACCTGGCCGCACGACGTTCACGCTGTTCCCGTGGGCCGGCTTCCTGATGGCGGGTGCGCTGGCAGGCGAGCTGCTCGACGCGGCCCGCACCCGTGAGCAGGAGCGCTGGCTGCACGCGTCGCTTGCCCTGGCGGCGCTCGTTGGGATCGCGGGCGGATACGCCGCGTCGTTTCTTCCGTCGATCTACTCGAATGCCCAGTTCTGGACGAGCTCACCGACCTTCTTCTTCATTCGTCTGGGGATCGTGATCGCGGCCATCCCTGTCGCGTGGCTCATCGGTCTGACGTGGGAACCACTCGTCACCATGGGGCGTTCGTCGCTGTTCGTGTACTGGATCCACGTGGAGATGGCGTACGGCGGCGTCTCGATCCTTCTGAAGCGCAGGCTTCCGCTGGAATGGTCCCTGGTCGGGACGGCCGCGCTGTGCGTCCTGCTCTACGTCCTGGTCCGCTGGAAGAATCGCTTCATGGCCAGGCGCGCGCTCGCTCCGCCCCTCACGATCCTCGCCCCCATCCTCAAGTAAGGCCGGCCGGCTCGACACGCAGGGTGCGCGTTACAATGCGCGGATGCTGCGCACCGCCTTCGCCCTCGCACTGCTCCTCGCCACAGCCGCTTCCGCTCCGGCGCAGGAAGCGCGCCGCCGGTGGGAGATGGAGCGCCAGATTCGCCTGGACAAGTTCGAGCAGGTGCTCCCCCGGGCGATGAGGGACAACGGGATCGACATGTGGATCGTGGCCGTGAAGGAGAACCACTACGATCCGCTCTGGAAAGACCTCGGACGGGGCTACGTCACCGGAGTCGGTTACTACATGTTCACGGACCGAGGTGGAGACCGCATCGAGCGCATTGCGCTCGGGCCGAGCGGATATCTCATCGCCGAGTCCGGCGCCTATGACGAAATGTCGGCGGCGTCGATGCTCGCCGACTTCGTCAAACAGCGCGACCCCAAGCGCATCGGCGTCAACATGTCCGACGAGATCGGACCGGCCGACGGGCTCTCGGTGACCATGCTCGCGCACCTGAAGAAGACGCTCGGCGAGCCTTACGCGAGCCGGCTGGTCAGCGCGGAGAAGCTCGTGTCCGAGTTCAGGTCCCGGCGCGTCGCGTCTGAAATCGTGGCTTTCGGGGAGGCGTCAGGCATCGCCGTGCAATTGGCGGAGCGCGCCCTGTCGAACGAAGTCATCACGGTGGGCAAGAGCACACTCGAGGACGTGGCCTGGTGGCTGCAGGATCGGCTGCTCGAGAAGGGCCTTGGCTCGGAATTCGACATGCCTTCCGTCTACGTGACGGGACCGAACGGGATCGTCGCCACCTCCACCAACCGCATCGTTCAGCCCGGCGACGTGATGATGATCGACTGGGGTGTGCAGCTCATGAACTTCGGCACCGACGTCAAGCGGGTCGCATACGTCTTGAAACCCGGCGAGACAGCCGCACCGAAGAGCATTCAGCAGGCGTTCGACAAGGCGATCTCCGTCCGCGACGTCCTGAAGAAGGCCATCAAGCCTGGTGTTCGGGCCGACGAAACGATGAAGAAGATGGATGCCGCTCTTGCCGCAGCGGGATTCGGCGTCGTGGAGTTCAACCGCCCCAACAAGGATGACAAGACCGATGTGGTCTACGGGTTCCACCCGGTCGGCAATACCGGCCACGACATCGGCCCGTCGCTGACGACGTGGCAGCCGCTGCAAAGCACGTTCGTGTTGAAGACGCAGCACATCTTCTCGTTCGAGTACTTTGCCTACACGCCGATCGCGGAGTGGAGCGGCGCGAAGCTTCGGATCCCGATTGAGGACGACGCCATCCTCACCGAGGATGGCATCCAGTTCCTCCACCCGGCCAACTACCGTCTCCTCATCGTCAAGTAGGTCAGGAGGGCAGTCCCGTGACGTATCGGTTCGGCCAGTTCGAGTTCGACGACGCGTCCGGCGAGTTGAAGCGCCAGGGCCGTCTCGTCCGTCTCGAGCCTCAGCCGGCGCGGGCGCTCGCGCTCCTGTTGTCACGCGCGGGAAGCATCGTGGCCCGCGAGGAGATGCGCGAGCACCTCTGGGATCCGCGCACGCACGTAGACTTCGAGCGAGGGCTGGCGTACTGCGTCGCCCAGATTCGCTCGGCGCTTGGCGACGCAGCCGAGAACCCGCGGTTCCTCGAGACAATGCCCAAGAGGGGATATCGCTTCATCGCGCCAGTTGAACAGGTGGCGCCGGCGAGCGTCGCGCATCCCTCTCGAACCAGCCGTTGATTCACCGGCACGCGTGGCCGCATCCGTTGCGCCCAAAGGGGCAACACCAGCCAGCCCGGTACGGCGCTCGTGGTGGCCGGCGGCGGCGCTGACATTGCTCGTCATTGCGGCGGTGGGGTGGACGGCGTGGGCGCGCATCGCCCCTCCCAGGCCGATTGTCGCGGTCGCGGTGTTCGACAACGAAACGGGAAATCCAGCCTTCGACCCCCTGGCCCGTACCGCTGCCGACATCATGGTCGAGCGCCTTACCGGGTTCGGTCCTCAGAACATCGGCGTCATTGGGAACACACCGAGCCTCCGGCAGGCTCGGGCAGAGCGGGATCCCGTCACGGGTGCAAGGAGAGACTGGCGCCGGCTACCTGGTTTTCGGACAGGTCCAGCCCGACGACGTCGGTGTTCGTCTGGTCGTGCATCTCATCCGCCTCGACGACGACACGCATCTCTGGGTGACACGCGTGGCCCGCGGCACCGCGGACTTGACGGACATCGAGCAGGTCGTGGCGGACAGACTGGCGGAGGCCGTCCGTCGGCACGTGATTGATCGCGATCCAGACGCCCCTCGATTCACGCGCTAAGACGATATTTCGCAACAGCTTGCGCCCTGCACCCGTCCCCGGACGATCCTCGTTGGACACAGCGGCGCCAGGTCGGGCCTGATGGCGCAAGGAGTCAGGCACATGCTCAATCCAGACCGTCGTTCATTCATTGCGAACCTCACCGTGGCAACAGGGTTTGTTGCAGCCTCAGGCGTGAACGCGTTCCCTCAGCCCGTTAACGCCTCGTCAACGCTTGACTGGATGCCGAGCCAGGATCCAGCCGTGGTCAAGGAGATCGTGGGCGTCTCGCACGCCGACGTGAAGCGGGTGCGCGAGCTCGTGGAGAAACAACCGGCGCTGGCGAACGCCAGCGTGGACTGGGGTTTCGGCGACTGGGAGAACGCCCTCGGTGCTGCGTCTCATATGGGCCGGCGGGACATTGCCGAGGTCCTGCTGGCGAATGGCGCACGTCCGTCGGTGTTTTCGGCGGCGATGCTCGGGCAGATCGACGTGGTCAAAGCCTTTGTTTCGGCGAGCCCGGGAGTGCAGCGGACCCTCGGGCCGCACGCCATCACACTGATGGCGCATGCCAGGGCTGGCGGGGCTGACGCCGCGGAGGTGGTGAAGTACCTCGAGTCGGTGGGAGGTGCCGATAGCCGACCGCCAACCCAGCCGCTCGATCCAGCGGACCGTGACGCGGTGGTTGGTGAATACGGCTTCGGCCCCAGCGCCCGAGACCGCTTCGTCATCGACGTCCGGAGCGACCAGCTCGGAATCGAACGGCCGGGGCAGACGCGGCGGATGCTGTTCCATTCGGGCGGCCTGGTGTTCTTCCCCTCCGGGGTTCCCTCGTTCCGCATCGCCTTCGCACGCTCGGGAGGGCCCGCCACGCAGCTCACGCTGGCAAATCCCGAGGTCTTTCTCACGGCCAAACGCCTCGCATGACCTGATAATCGGGCTGGATGCTCGATAACGTCCTGCTGTGGCTGACGGTCGGGTTCGTCATCATCGCCGCGCTGTCGGCCGCAGGTTTCCTGGTCGCGCGATGGCTGTTCGTCCGGACGGCCGAGCGGGTGGCGCAGTCGCTCGAGCAGCGAGTGGGAGGTGCTGGCGCGCATGCGCTCACCAGGCTTGGGGCGTACGCCAGGGCAACCGGGATCGATCTCACCGAGGCAGACCGGCGATTCGGGCTTTACATCGACCGCTTTGCCCGGCTGATGGACAGCGCCATTACCCTGCCGGTGATCGGGCCCGTCGGTCTCGACGCGGCTATTAACCTGGTGCCGATCGTTGGCGACGTGGTTGCCGGGGCGGTGTCGTTGACCCTCGTGGCCCGGAGCCTGCGTTACGGGCCGCCCGCCGCGCTCGTCTCGAAGATGCTGGCGAATGTCCTCACCGACGTCATCATCGGTGCAATTCCCGTCGTCGGGGTCCTCGGTGACATCTGGTTCCGCGCCAACGACCGGAATGCCGCCCTGATGCGGGCCTACCTGCAGCAGCGCCCGGCATCCAGTTCATCCGTAGCGGACGTCCGGCGGTCGGGGACTCAATGACACGGGTAAGTCATGGAAATACAGTGCGATAGCGTAAAGTGGGCGAAAACCGTTGAGCCTGCGGGGCTTGGACGGTAGAATCCAACCGCTTCGGGCCGAAACCTATGATCAGTGTCGCCGCTATTCGGATGCAGCAGTTCGGCGTGCAGTTCTATCAGGCCTCACTTACCGCCAGCGACATCGACAAACTCGTTCGATTCGAGGTCCTCAGCTACATCGATCAATCCGGCGGTGTGCGTGGCAGCAAGAAGGCGCCACAGTCCAAGATCAACTGGGACCTGCTCGAACGGCGGATCGCGTCGAGTGACAAGGCCTATCAGCGCCAGATCATCCGCAAGAAGATCGACGAGCTCGTGCAGTACTACGAGCAGTGCCGACAGGCGCGCGATCTGCCGTCGATTCCTGGCGCCGTGATCATCTCGGCCGACGAGAAGCTGTCATTCGACCCAATCGAAGCCGGCAGCATGCTCGGCCGGCTGAAAGTGCCCGAGCGCGAAGGCATCCTGCGCGCAATCGACGGTCAGCACCGGCTGCTGGCCCTGCACGCCGACATCGATCGCTTCGGCGGCGAGACGTTCACGGTTCCGGCCATTATTTTCGATCGCCTGCCCGAAGATCACATCGTGCAGATGTTCGTCACGATCAACGCGAAGCACACGCGCCTCAACGCGTCGCATCTCGTGACCCTTTCCGGACGGCAACTCTACAAGGATGAGTCACTTGCGGCGGCTCACGACGTGGTCCGCGCGCTTCACGATCGCGAGGAGTCGCCGTTGCATGGCGAGATCAAGCTCCTGGGCGTGGGCAAGGGCCGCGTCGCGCAGGCCCCTCTGGCTCAGGAGTTGAAGCGGCTCTTCACCGATATCGAGGGATTGGGTGGTCCGCGCAAGGCCGAGGCGTTCCGCGAAGACGCGAAGAAGTTCTTCGTGAATTACTTCAAGCAGATCGCGAACATCTTCGAACCTGCCTGGAACGGGCGGAAGTACAGCATCAAGTCCGCGGCGGCGCTTCGTGCCTTCATCCGCGTGGCTCCTGATGTCGTTCTGAAGATCGATCAGCTGCACGCGGATCGTGCGGACTCTCGGGCGATTGGCCGAGTGATTTCACCCTGGGGCCGGCGCATTGGATCGCTCCGCTTCGAGAGCGACGGCGCGTGGAAGCGTCAGGGCACGACGGTCGACGGACTGTCGAAGGAATTGCGGCTCGCTCTCCAGTATCCCGAAGGCGCCAGCGTCTAAGCCAACACCGCGCCGATCTCGATGATCGCCTGTCGGACTTGCCGTCTCAGGTAGAAGGGGCAGCCCGTGTCGCCACGGACTGCCCCCAGAGAATTGCCGCCAGCTTGGCTCCCCCCAGCATCTACGGCACAGCGCCGTAGATAACAAACTGGCGACGCCAAACCTAGTATCAATCTTCGTGCCGAGAGAAATCAGGCCGAAATTCGCCGTTTCTCATCGCCGGCCTGGGATTCGCTCCGACAGCCTCGTGAGCGAACTTACAGTTTTGACCCCACGGTTCACTTCAGTGGGCGCCGATTGCGTTCACGCCAACGCCTTCGGTCTCGAGGGCCCTTCGAATCGCCGCGGCGAGCTGCGCGGCTCCCCTGGTATCGCCGTGCACGCACACGGTTTCGACGTCGAGTCGAATGAGCGCGCCGTCCACAGTGGTGACGGTGCCGTCTCGCGCCATCTGAACCGTCCGCGCGACTACGCGTGCCTCGTCGTGAATGACGCTGCCTGCCAGGTTCCGGGAGACGAGCGAACCGTCGGCGTTGTAAGCGCGGTCGGCGAAGCCTTCCGCGGCGACACGGAGGCCGCGTGCACGCCCGGCCTCCAACAAAGCGGACCCCGGTAGTCCGAACAGCATGAGCGACGAATCGACGGCGGCCGTGGCGCGGGCGATGGCGTCCGCCAGCGCCTGATCACGGCACGCCATGTTGTAGAGCGCGCCGTGAGCCTTCACGTGCTGAAGGCGAACGCCTTCGGCGTGGGCAATGGCTGCCAGAGCGCCCACCTGGTAGATGACGAGGTCCTCGACCTCCTGGGGAGAGCAGCGCATCTCGCGCCGGCCGAACCCTCCCAGATCCGGAAACCCAGGGTGCGCGCCAACCGCCACGCCGTGGGTTCGTGCCAGACGTACGGTCTGACGCATCACGCCCGGGTCGCCCGCATGGAATCCGCAGGCCACGTTTGCCGAGGTGAGTGACGGCATCAAGAGCTCGTCATGCCCCATCGTCCAGGCCCCGAACGACTCGCCGACATCCGAATTGAGATCAATTCTCATTTTGCGCTTGACCGACCGTTTTGGTCGGATTAGTCTCTCATGGACATTGTGAGATTCAGTCTCACTCTCAAATCCATCATGAGCATCCGCACCGTTTTCTTCTGGCTGCACCTCTCCGCCGGCGTCGTCGCCGGCGTGGTGGTGCTCATTATGTCGATCACTGGCGTCGCCCTGACCTACGAGAAACAGGTTCTCGAATGGGCCGACCGCGGGGCATGGTCGGTGCCGTCTTCGGCTCGCTCCGAGCGCCTTTCGCCAGAGACGCTGCTGGCGCGAGTGCGAGCGGCCCGGCCGGAGGCGGCACCCACCGTGCTGACGCTCCGCCAGGATCCGGCGGCGCCAGCGACGGTCACGTTCGAAGGGGCGGGCGCCGTGCTGGTCGACCCCACGTCGGGGCACGTCATTGGCGCGCCGCCTGGCGGGCTGCGGGCGTTCTTTCGGGTCATGACCAGCTGGCACCGCTGGCTCGCGCTCGAGGGGACCAGCCGCGCCGTCGGCAAGGCCGTCACCGGCGCGGCAAACCTCGTGTTCCTGTTCATCGTCCTGAGCGGCATCTACCTGTGGCTGCCGAAGATCTGGAGCCGCACGCAGCTCCGGCAGATCCTCTGGTTCCGCAGCCGCCTGTCCTCCAAGGCCAGGGATTTCAACTGGCACAACGTCATCGGCATCTGGTCGGCAGTTCCCCTGGCCATCGTGGTGGCAGGCGCGGTGCCGATTTCCTACCCCTGGGCGAGCAACCTCGTTTATCGAATCGTTGGTGAAGAGCCGCCCCGCCCGCAAGCTGGCCCGGGTGGCCCTCCCAATCAAGCCGGCCGGCCCGGTGGGCCTTCCGCCCGCCCGGGTGGTGCGCCTGAGCGCGGTGGCGCTCCTCGTGACAACGCCGCCGAACCACGGGAAGCCTCCGCGCCGCCTGCCGTGGACTTGACGGGCCTGGACAACGGGTTTCTCCTGGCGTCGGGGCGCTCGACCGGCTGGCGGTCCATCGGCATTCGCCTTCCGCAGCGACCCCAGCAGCCCTTCACCTTCACCGTCGATGAAGGCTACGGCGGCCAGCCCCAGAAGCGCGGGACTCTCACCATCGCAAGAGAAGCTGGCGCCGTTCCCGTCTGGGAGACGTTCGCAGATCAGAGCCCGGGCCGGCGACTGCGTTCGTGGCTCCGCTTCGCGCACACCGGCGAGTACTACGGGCTGTTCGGCCAGACCATCGCCGGGATCGTATCGGCTGGCGGCGTGGTTCTGGTCTGGACCGGCCTCGCTCTGGCGTTCCGGCGATTCGTCGCCTGGGTGAACCGCCGTCGTGCGCGGCCGACCGCTGCGCAAGACTCGAAAGCCGCATAGCTCTTTCGTCTTCAGCGTCGATTTGTTCAACACAGCGTCAGAAAGGTCCGTGGCACGCTCCCATGTTCGTCCGTCCTCCGGCAGTTGATTCCCTCACGAGAAAGACCAGGCGCAAGAAGAATCCCTTCAGGCTGTTCGCCACGAGTGCCCTGGTGATGTCCGCCACTCTGGCGGGAACGCCGGCATCAGCGCAAACTCCCGCACAGGGCTCGGTCGCCCGCACCGCTGGAGAAATGCGGTTCGACATCGCGGCGGGTCCCCTGGACCAGAGCCTCCGCGCGTTCGAAGCGGCAACAGGCTTGTCCCTCGTGGTGTCCCTTCCGCCAGATACCCTCGCGATGATGTACTCGCCAGGGGTTTCCGGCGTGTTCGCGCCGCAGGAGGCGCTGACGGCGCTGCTCGACGGCACCAGCCTGGCCTTCCACATGACCGCGCCTGGTTCGATCGCGATCGAAGTGCGTGGCGTGCGCGAGTCGGTGGAAGTGCACGGCAGCCTGCCGCGCATCGACTCTCCGAAGCTCACAGAGCCGCTCCGCGACATTCCTCAGACGATCACGGTCATTCCGCGGTCCGTCATCGAGGAGCAGGGGGCGACGACACTGCGCGACGTGCTGCGCAACGTCGCAGGCATCACGTTCCAGGCTGGCGAGGGTGGCGTCCCGGCCGGCGATCAGTTGAGCATCCGCGGTTTCTCCGCCCGGACCGACATGTTCGTGGACGGCGTCCGCGACTTCGGCGGCTACTCGCGCGACTCGTTCAACATGGAGCAGGTCGAGGTGGCCAAGGGCCCGACCTCGGCGCTCGCCGGCCGTGGCTCCACCGGCGGCGCGATCAACCAGGTCAGCAAGGCACCGGTGGCGGCTCCCGTTCTCGACGTGACGCTGGGCGCCGGCAATGTCGGCTACCAGCGCAGCACGATCGACATCAACCAGCCAATCGAGAAGTCTCCTGTTCCGGGCACGGCCATTCGCCTCAACGCGATGTGGAACGACAGCGATGTGCCGAACCGCGACGTCGTGACCAGCGAGCGCTGGGGAATCGCGCCGTCGCTGGCACTCGGCGTGGGGTCGCCGACCCGTGCCACCGTCAGCTACTTCAAGCTGAAGCAGGACAACATCCCGGAGTACGGGTTGCCGTGGGTGCCGGTCAACACCAATCCGGAGCTGGAGGCCTACTCGAATTCGGCGCCGCCCGTCGATCAGTCGAACTTCTACGGGCTCGTCGCACGTGACTATGAGAAAACGGACACGGACCTGTTCACCGCCGAAGTTGAACACGACCTGAATCCGCCAGGTGTTGCTGCGCAATTTGACGCGTTGGGGCCAGAACGACCGCGACTCGGTGATTACCGCGCCGCGCTTTGTCTCGGTGAACACAAGCACGGAGCTCAATCGTCAGCTCCAGTCGCGCGACATGGAGGATCGCATCGTCGCGAACCAGACCAACCTCACCGCGCGCTTCCCGACCGGCCGGGTCCGGCACGCAGTGGCCGCGGGCTTCGAAGTGTCCAGCGAGTTCTCGCAGAACTTCGCCCGCTCGGGGCCCACCGCTCCGACGGCTGACTTGTACGACCCCAATCCACTCGACCCCTACGCCGGACCGATCGTGCGGACCGGTGCCAGCACTACAGGCTCGGCGGACTCGCTCGCCGCGTACGCGTTCGACACGGTCAATCTGGGAGAGCACGTCGAATTGACCGGCGGCCTGCGCTGGGACCGCTTCGCGGTGGACTACGAATCGATCGCCGTCACCGGTGAGGCGACGCCCTTCGAGCGGACCGACACGATGACGAGCGGCCGGGCCGGCTTCATCTACAAGCCGCGCACCGAAGGCAGCATCTATCTCGGCTGGGGAAACTCGTTCAACCCGTCCGCGGAAGGCCTGTCACTCGGTGTGGCCAACGTCGCTCTCGAGCCCGAGAAGACAACGAACTACGAACTGGGCACCAAGTGGGACCTGTTCCGCCAGCAGCTCTCGGCGACGGCGGCGCTCTTCCGCACCGAGAAGACCAACGCGCGCACGCCCGGGGTGAACCCCGGCGACCCGCCGACCGTCCTCGCCGGCCAGCAGCGGGTGCAGGGCTTCGAGATGGGCATCTCGGGTCGGATTCGACAGTGGTGGACGGCGATTGCCAACTACGCGTTCATGCGCAGCGAGATTGATGCCACGACTGTCCCGACCGAACTGAACAACAACATGGCGCTGGTTCCGGAGAACACCGTGTCCATCTGGACCACCTTCCAGCTGCCGCGCCGGATCTCACTCGGTGGTGGCGCCCAGTTCATGGACACCGTCTTCCGCAACAACATCAACACCGCCGAGGTGCCGAGCTACTGGCTGTTGAACGCGGTCGCCTCGTACGACGTCAACACCCACTTCACCCTCAGACTGAATGGCACCAACCTGGCGGACGAGCGATACATCGACCGGATCGGCGGGGGCCACTACATCCCCGGACCTGGCCGGCAGGTCATGGTCACGGCGACGGTGAAGCGATAGGGCAGGGCACATGCTGATTCAGATCCCGAACGTGCTGTCGGCAGAGCAGGTGGCGCATGCGCGCCGCCTGCTCGACGAGGCGGAGTGGGTGGATGGCAAGGTGACGGCGGGGCACCAGTCCGCGCGCGCCAAGAACAACATGCAATTGCCCGAGAGCCATCCGGTCGGGCGCCAGCTCGGTGACATCATCGTCGGGGCCCTGCAGCGGCAGCCGCTGTTCATGACCGCGGCGCTTCCGCTCCACGTGTTTCCGCCGCTGTTCAATCGCTACGCGGGCGGGCAATCGTTTGGCAGCCACGTGGACAACGCCATTCGCCAGGTGCCGGGCACGTCCCATCGTCTTCGCACCGATCTCTCGTGCACGCTGTTCCTCTCGGAGCCGGCCGAGTACGACGGCGGAGAGCTGATGATCGAGGACGTCTACGGCGTGCACAGCGTCAAGCTGCCGGCGGGGCACCTGGTGCTCTACCCGTCCACGAGCCTGCATCACGTCCGTCCCGTGACGCGTGGCGCTCGCGTCTCGTCGTTCTTCTGGCTGCAGAGCATGGTGCGCGACGATGGGGACCGAACGCTGCTGTTCGACCTCGATGCGGCCGTTCGGGCGCTCAGTCAGGAACGCCCGGACCATCCGGTCGCCGTGCAACTGACGGCGGTGTACCACAACCTTCTCCGGAAGTGGGCGGAGGTGTGATGCCTTAGTTCGGGTTCATGCGTCGTCGCTGATAGAGGTACGACACGGCGACGAGCAGCGCTCCGAGCACGATGAAGCCAATGACCCGGTAGATGCCGCCGAGCTCCGAAAGGTCGACGAAGAACACCTTGAGGACCGTCAGCCCAATGACGGCAATGCCGATCCACCGGATCGACACAAGGGATCGCCACATCCCGACGACCACCAGGGCCGAGCCGTAGGCGCCCCAGGACAACGAGCGCATCAGCTCCTCGGAGAGGCGAGCCTGTGATTCGGCGCGCCGGCGGTGCCAGTAGTCGCTGATCTCGACGGACATCCACATCATCGTGAAGACGCTCGCCGCCACGTGCAGGGCGACCGCAATCACTTGCTCGGAGGCGCCCAATGCCGGCTGATGCCGTCGCCACTGGCGGGCCAGCGCGTAGGCGAGGACGACCAGCACCGCGGTGGCCGCCGTGCGATCGTTCAGGACTGAAGACTGATCGGGCGCGATTGCGAAGTAGCCCTCGGCCAGCCGGACCGCCGCCAGCCCAAACAGCGCCAGCCCACCGAAACGGAATGGCGCGTTCGCAGCACGGACACCGAACCAGGCGGCGACCGCACCCTCGGCCGCCCATCCGATGACGACGATGCGACCTTCGAACTGAGCCGCGAGCGCAATGGCGACAAGGGTGAACGACAGCCCGGCCGCATTCAGCGCCGCCACGGAGTCGCGACGCTCGAAGAAGAACCACAGCGCCATGCTGACGATGGCGAGCACGGCCGCGGCTCCACCTGGCCACTCGGGAAGCGGTCCCGCCAGCATCTGCGCGAGCAGGCCGAACAGCCCGATCATCGCCGCGTGCATCACGACCAGGTCTCCGGTGTCGACCTCGGATTCGTCGGGCCGGAGCGCGCGGTCGAGAACCGCCATGAGGTGCATCGCGGCGATGGCGCCGGCGGTAATCATGTTGGGCCAGAGCCATGAGGGGCCCGCCGGCACTTCCAGGTAGCCAAACAGCGGGAAGTAGGCCGCCAGGAGTATGGGCAGACGGAGCCAGCCACTGGGCGTCCTGGCCGCGAACAGCAGGGCGACCACCGTCGCGATCAGCAAATAGACGTGGAGCGCCGGTGAGTGATCGAAGGTGAGTGCCACCGCGGCAACGTGGTAGGCAGCCGGAGCGGTCCATAACACCGCTGCGATCACCGTGGCGTCGGAGCCCTCGAGACGGCGCACGAAGCGCAGCATCTCGACGAACAGCAGGCAGAACGCCGTGAGGAATCCGAGGACCAGCGCCCACTGGCCGGACGTGTAGTGGGCATCGGCCCACGCGACGATCGTCGTGACGGTCAGCAGGTAGGCCAGCGCCGGCAGCGCGAGCCAGCGGTGACGCCGTGTCAGGACGAGCACGCCGGCGCCGAGAAGCAGATCGTACGAAAACAGCAGCGAGGCACTCGGGGTGGCCGTTGCCACGAGAAACGGCGTGCCGTAGCCACCGGCCGCCGCGATCATGGCCAGTGCCTGGGCGCCAGAACGGTCGGCGAGGATGGTGGCCAGCACCGTGATGGCGACCATCAGCGTGAACGCCGTACTCGTTCCAATCAGTCCATAGAACGCCAGTGCGGCGTAGACGGCAAGGTACAGCGTGGCGAGGCCGGTTCCCGTGAGCGCCAGGCCGAACGCAGGGAGCTGCCGCGCCATTCGCCACCCGGTGACGATCAACGCGAACCCCACGACCACGCCGGATCCCACGCGCCCACGCTCGTCAATCCATGCGTTGTCGAACGCGTACTTGAGGAAGAAACTCACTCCAATCAACAGGATCGCGATGCCCGTGTACAACAGCCAGCGCCCGCCGACACGGCTTTCGAGATCGTCAGGCGCGGCGACGTCGGCGGTAGGGGGCGCCGGAGCCTCCACTTGACTGGGCGAGGTGGCGTCGGCGAACGGCTGGACGGGCGGTGGCAGGTACTGCGACCGGCGGCGGTGGTGACGGGACGGTGGCGATGCTGGCGGCCGGGGACGCGAGACCGGCATCGGCGGATCGGCGGAAAAAACCACGGCGGAGGAATGGCGCCGCGGCCGCAGTTTGTGCCGGTGCGCTTACCCGAGACTGAGCCGCGACCTCGGCGGATCCAGGTCGCGTTGAATCGCGGCTGGTCTCCAGCACTCTCAGACGCGCGCGAAGCCGTTCGACTTCGCGTTCGAGCCGCATCACCTTGATGAAGCTCCAGAAGGGGAGAACCAGCAGGCCGAGCGCGATAGTGCCGGCCACCAGGCCGATCAAGGCGAACACCTGAGCAGTGTGGGCTGGGCGCCAGCCGGTGTCAATCGATCACGGTCAGGCGATCATCTTCACCATCATCGCCTTCTGGGCGTGCAGGCGGTTCTCCGCCTGATCGAACACGACGGACGCGGCCGACTCGATGACTTCGTCGGTCACTTCCTCACCACGATGCGCGGGCAGGCAGTGCATGAACAACGCGTTGGCAGCGGCGAGGCCCATCAGCGTGTCGTTCACCTGATACGGCGTGAACTTGCGCTTGCGCTCGGCGTACTCCACCTCCTGCCCCATGGAGGTCCACACGTCGGTGTAGATGGCGTCAACACCGCGAACCGCTTCCTTGGGATCAGTGAATGTCGTCAGGGCCGCCCCGTGCTGCGACACGCGTGCGGCCTGCTCGACGACCTCGTCTTCCAGTTCGTATCCCTTCGGCGTGGCGACGTGCATCGAGATGCCGAGCATCATCGCCGCATGCACGAGCGAGGTGCACACATTGTTGCCGTCGCCGACGAACGCGATGCGCCGCCCCTGCAGGTCGCCGTTCCAGCGCTCGGCCAGCGTCTGCATGTCGGCCAGCGCCTGGCACGGATGTTCCTCGTTCGAGAGCGCGTTGATCACCGCCAGCTGCGGCGTGGAGATCTCGGAGAGACGCTCCTGCGCGAAGGTGCGGATGACCACGGCGCTGACCCAGCGCTCGAGGTTGCGGGCCACATCGTCGAGAGGCTCGCGATCGGCGTGCATCACATCAGCCGGAATCTCGACGATGTCGCCGCCCAGCTCGCGGACGCCGATCGTGAACGTCACCCGGGTCCGGAGGGACGGCTTTTCGAACAGCAACCCGACATGACGGCCGGCAAGGGCTTGAGCGGTGGGCGCGGCCGGTCCGAGCGTGCGCTCGCGCTTGATCCGCGTGGCGAGGTCGATGATCTCCCGCAGCTCGGCGGGCGTGAGGTCCAGGATCGAGAGGAAGTGTCGCGCCACGTTTATGTCCGATATTCCGCGTTGATCTTCACGTACTCGGCCGTGAGGTCGCATGTCCACACGGTCGCGGTGAACGGTCCGCCAGTGCCCAGATCGACTTCGATCTCGAGGTTCGTGCCCTGCAGATACTGTGCCGCCAAAGGCGCGCGTTCGTCGAACGGCCGGCCCTGTTCGAACAGCACGAGCGAACCGATGCGAACACGCGCCTGGTCCAGCACGAAGGCCGCGCCGGAACGGCCGGTCGCGGCGACCAGCCGGCCCCAGTTGGGATCCGCGCCGTGCACCGCCGTCTTCACCAGTGGAGAGTTCGCCATGGCGCGGGCTGCCAGCCACGCATCGGCCTCGGTTGCGGCACCAGTGGTGGTGATCGACACCATCTTCGTGGCGCCTTCGCCGCCACGCACGATGCCCAGGGCCAGGTGGTGCGCGACGATCCGGAACCCCTCGAACAGCGCCGGGTAGAGCGCTTCGTCAATCACCACGCCGCTGGCGCCGTTCGCGAGGGCAAAAGTACAGTCGTTCGTGGACGGTTCGCCGTCCACGGTGATGGCGTTGAACGTGTAGCGGCACGCGTCCGACAGCGCACGGTAGAGGAGTGCCGGATCCACCGCGGCATCGGTGGTGAGATAGCCCAGCATGGTGGCCATCCGCGGTTCGATCATGCCGGAGCCCTTGGCCATGCCGCCCACCCTGAACGTGCCCACGTCGGTGGTGATCTCCACCGCCGCTTCCTTGGGGAACGGATCCGTGGTCATGATGGCGCGAGCCGCATCGGCGCCGCCGGTGGCGGCAAGGGCATCAGCAAGGCGCGGAACGCCCGCTCGCACTGCGTCCATCTTCAGGTTCACGCCGATGACACCCGTGGACGCAATCAGCATCTCGTCAGACGGGCATTCGAGGGCGGCCGCGGCCAGCGCCATCATCTCTCGGGCGTCTGCCAATCCCTGGGGGCCGGTGCAGGCGTTGGCGCACCCACTGTTCGACAGGATGGCACGCGCTCTGCCGCCGGACGTGGTCAGGTTCGCCTGACTGACGAGCACCGGCGCCGCCTTCGCCAGATTCAAGGTGAACACGCCAGCCGCCGTGGCCGGAACGTCCGACACGACCAGCGACAGATCCGGCTTGCCGTTGGCTTTGATCCCGCAGTGCAGGCCAGCCGCGCGGAATCCCTGGGGCGACGTGACGCCGCCGCCGTCAATCATTTCAGCGGTCACTGCGCGACCTCCGACAGGACCCGATCCAGGATGCCCACCGCCTCGTCCACTTCAGCCGCGGTCACCGTGAACGGGGGGAGCATGCGCACCACGCGCTCGGCCGTGCGGTTCACAATCAGGCCGGCCTTGAGGACGCCTTCCACCACCGGCAGCGCGTCGATCGTCAGTTCGAGTCCGCGCATCACGCCGGCGCCGCGAACGCTTTGCACGATGGCGTGCTTCTGCCGGAGGTCCTCGAGGCGCGCACCGAAGATCTCGCCGACTTCGCGGACGTGACCGATGATGCCGCCGCCTTCATACGGCACCGCAGCGGCAGTGCCAGTCAACTGCTCGAGCACGTACAGCGCGGCCCGCGTTGCCAGGAGGTTCCCGCCGTAGGTCGTGCCGTGGTCGCCGGCGAAAATCTGCGCCGCCACGTGCTCGGCGACCAGTGCCGCGCCCACGGGAACACCCGAGCCGATCGCCTTGCCGACCGTAATCAGATCAGGTTTCCATCCGAACGACTGGAAGTGAAACGCGTGACCGGTGCGCCCCAGGCCGCACTGGATCTCATCCGCGATCAGCAGCGTTCCGGTTGCCTGGGTCACCCGAGCGATGGCGGCCGCAAACTCCGGCGACAGCGGACGCACGCCACCTTCACCCTGGATGGGCTCGGCGATGATCGCCGCGGTCTGGTCGGTGACCGCCGCCTCGAGCGCCGCCACATCGCCTGGCGCGATGAAGGTTACGCCTGGAATGAGCGGGCCGAACGGATCACGGTAGTGCGGGTTCGACGTGACCGACAGCGCGCCCATCGTGCGCCCGGAAAATCCGTGGTCGAGCGCCACGAACCGCGTGCGATCGGTCCTGCCCTGCGAATACCAGTAGCGACGGGCGAACTTCAGACAGGCTTCGACCGCCTCGGTGCCGCTGTTGCAGAAGAACGCGCGCTGCAGTCCCGAGAGCGCCGCCAGCTTCGCGGCCAGCTGTCCCTGCAACGGGTGATAGAACAGGTTCGAGGTGTGAATCAGGGTCTTCGCCTGATCCGCGAGCACGTCCGCCAGGCCGGCGTCCGAATGCCCGAGCACGACGACGCCGATACCGGACAGGAAATCGAGATACTGCCGCCCGTCCGCGTCGAACAGGCGCCGCCCTTCGCCGCGGACCAGCACCACGGGTTGCCGCTTGTAGGTCTGCAGCACGTGCTGCGCTTCGAGTTCCCGTACCTGTGTTGAGCTGATCATGACGTCACCCGTGTCCCCGCCATCGTCGCGGCTTCGTTGGCTTTGAGCGCCAACATCGTGTCCCAGGACCTTCGCGTCGCGGCCGTCCACGACGACGACACTCTTCACGCCGCCCTTTGCCGCGGCGACGCAGGCCGTCAGCTTCGCGACCATCCCCGCGCTGGCCGTCCCCGACTTGACCAGTGCCTTCACGTCGCGCGGCGCCAATGCCGGAATCGTCTGGCCCTGTTCGTCGAGCACGCCGGGCGTGCCGCCGGCGATGACCAGCCGGCTGGCGCCAATCCGCGCCGCCAGGCTCCCGGCAAGCGTGTCGGCGTTCACGTTGAACAGCTGACCGTTCTTCGCGGCGCCAATGCACGCGATCACCGGAATGAAGCCGCGCGAAACCAGCAGAGACACCAGCGCCGGCGACGCGGCTCGGGCCGGCTCCCCGACGAGCCCAAGGTCCACGAGCTCGCCGTTGGTGGCGCGATGCGCGGGCGCCTTCTTGACCGGGGCCACACCGGCGTCGGCGCCAGTGAGCCCGACGGCCTTGCCGCCGGCGCCATTGATGGCGGCGACGAAGCGCGTGTTGATCGCGCCGGCGAGAACGGAGACGACGATGTCGAGGGTGGGCGCATCGGTCACGCGCAGCCCGTCCACCTGACGCTTGGCGATGCCCGCGGCCGCGAGCGCGGCATCGATTTCCTTGCCGCCGCCGTGGACCACGACCAGCGGTCCCGTGGCCCGCGCAATCGCGCGGGCGACCGCGGCAATTTTCTGTTCGTTCTCGAGGAGCTCGCCGCCGAGCTTGAGCAGCGTCGGCCTCACAGCAGGCCCGTCCGCTCGTCGAGCCCGTGCATCACGTTGAAGTTCTGCACGGCCTGTCCGGCGGCGCCCTTCACCAGGTTGTCGATGACGCTGACCACGAACACGCGGCCGTTCGCCGCATCGACCTTCCAGCCGATGTCGCAGAAATTCGTGTGCGCGACATGCTTGATCTCCGGGAGCGCCTCGCCGGTGATGCGCACGAACGGCGCCGATGCGTAGGCGGCAGCAAACGCCTGGTCCACCTGCGCGGCCGTGGTGCCAGGCACGAGGCGGGCGTAGACGCTCGACATCAGCCCGCGATCGAGCGGCACGAGGTGCGGCACGAACGTTACTCGCTGGCCAAGAGCCTGCTCCATCTCCGGCGTATGTCGATGTCCGAAAGCACCGTAGGCAGCGACGCTCCCGTGGTTCTCGCAGAAGTGCGTGCGGTCGGACGGGGCCTTGCCGGCGCCCGAGATCCCCGACTTCGCGTCAACGATGATGTCCGCGCCCGGCACCAGCAGGCCCGCCTTGGCGAGCGGCAACAGCGCGAGCAGCGAGGCGGTCGGGTAACAGCCCGGATTCGAAAGCAGCCGCGCGGTCTTGATGGCGCCCAACTCGAACTCGGTGAGGCCGTAGGCCACGCCGGCGGGCAGGGCGCCGGTGGCCGGGTACCACTTGGAACGAGCGTCCTCGGCACGAAGCCGGAAGGCACCCGAGAGATCGACGACGCGCGCTCCAGCGGCGAGCAACTGCGGCGCAAGGTCGGCGGATGCGGCCTCGGGCAGCGCCAGAAAAATGGTGTCGGCCGCGGCAACGAGCCCCGCCACGTCGAGAGGCACCACGTCGCCATCCCAGATGCGGGCGAGCCCCGGCAGACGCCTGGGCGTGCTGGTGGCCTGCGATCCGGTTGCCATCGTCAGCGACGCCATGGGATGGCGGGCAAGGATCCGGACCAACTCCTGCCCGGCATAGCCGGTCGCCCCGGCAATGCCCACCCGAAGTCGCGGTACCGCGCCCTTCTGGTCTCCTTCGGTCGCCTCCATCGTCGTCTCGTCTGCCATGTGTGCCCCGCCGTCGTGACTGCTACCGCTCTGCAGAATGCAAGAGTATGCGGCAAAGAGAATACTTATACATAGCCGCCTGGTGGCTGTCAACGCGCAACCTGTAAATTTGCCGAGTCGGAGATGTATACTGATTCATAGCGCTGTATATTTATGAAGTCCTTATGAAGCCACGCCGCCTCACCGCCGTTCGCGACATCGTCGAGCATGAAGCCATCCGCAGCCAGGAACAGTTGCGGCAGCGGTTGGCGGCGCGAGGGTTCGTGGTGACTCAAGCCACGCTCTCGCGCGACATCAAGGAGATCGGGTTGGTGAAGCGCTCCTCGGATGGCGCGTACCAGCCGGCGGGCGCGGATGCGCCTCCGCCACCCACCGTCATCACCGCGCTTGCTCGCGCGCTGTCCGAATATCTCGCCGGCGCGGTGCCGGTGCAACAGTTGGTCGTGCTGAGAACGGGCCCTGGACAGGCGCAACTCCTGGGACTGGCCCTCGATCGGGCGCGCTTGCCGGAGGTTGTCGGCACCATTGCCGGCGACGACACGATTCTGGTGATTGCGCGAGATGCGCGAAGCGCGCAAACGGTCGTGCGTAAGCTCGGCAGTCTGGCCAACCATGAGGGAAGCCGTTAGGTGAACCGCCCACGCGATCGGAATCGGGAAGCGGCGCGAGGCGGCTCGCAGGTAATCGGCCGGCGCCGTGAAGGGTATGATCAGCCGGCCGGCAGAGGGTCGGCGCAGGCTTCCAGCTAAGTCCGTTCGCTCATCGCACAGTTCCGGTCCATATGGCTCAACACCTCTGGTCGGGTCGCTTCGACGCGGCCCCCGACCCCGCCGCGTTCGACTTTGGCATCTCGTTCTCCTTCGATCGCCGTTTGTTCGAGGACGACGTCACCGGCAGCCTTGCGTGGGCTGATGCCCTCTCCGCGGCTGGTGTTCTTGACGCCGCCGACACCGCCGCGATCCGCGAGGGGCTGACGGCAATCCTGGAGCAAGGCCGCAAGGATCCTGCGTGGGTGAACGGTCCGGACGAAGACATCCACAGCTTCGTCGAGCGCCAGCTCGTCGAGCGGATTGGCGATGCCGGGCGCCGACTGCACACCGGCCGTTCACGTAACGAGCAGGTGTCGGTGGACCTGAGGCTTTACCTGAGACGACGGATCCCGTTGCTCCAGCAGGGACTGCGATCGGCGATCGAGGCCTTCGTGAATCAGGCCGAGCAGGCCGGCGACGCGCTGATGCCGTCGTATACGCACCTTCGTCGCGCGATGCCCGTCCTGGTCTCGCACTTCCTGCTCAGTCATGCTGTCGCGTTGAAGCGTGATCATGAACGGCTCGAGCAGGCGCGCGAGGAAGCCAATGCACTGCCGCTGGGATCAGGGGCGATCGCAGGCACCGGCTACGCGGTGGACACCGCCGCTCTCGCCGCCCGTCTCGGCTTCGCGCGCGTCGTGCCCAACAGCATGGACGCATCGTCCGATCGCGATTTCGCCGCCACGTTCCTCTACGCGACGTCGCTGGCGATGGTGCACCTGTCGCGCATTGCCGAGGACTTCATCCTGTTCACGAGCGAGGAGTTCGGTTTCTTCGAGCTTGCGGATGCGTCGGCGACCGGCAGCAGCATGATGCCGCAGAAGAAGAATCCGGATCCGCTGGAGCTCGTGCGTGGAAAGACGGGCCGTGCCGTGGGCCATCTCATGGGCCTGCTCGTCACGATGAAGGGCCTGCCGACCGGGTACAACAAGGACATGCAGGAGGACAAGGAGCCGCTCTTCGACTCCGAAGACACCCTTGCTGTATCCGCCGCGGCCGTGGCCGCCGTGATCTCCAAACTCACGCTCAATCCGCAGCGCACGGGACGAGCCGCCTCGGGGTTGCTGCTCGCGACCGACGTCGCCGATTACCTGGTCTCGCGCGGCATGCCGTTCCGGCAAGCGCACGAGGTGGTCGGCGCGATGGTGCGGCAGCTGCTCATCGACGGGCGCGACATCGAAGCGCTGACGCTCGCGGAGTGGCAGGCCTTCAGCCCGCTGTTTGCCGACGATGTCAAAGGCCGCGTCACGGCGGCGGCGTCGGTCCGCGCCAGGCGCACGCCGCAGTCCACCCACCCCGACGCCGTGCAGGCGCGGCTGGGCGAGCTCCGCCAGTGGCTGTCCGGTCACTGATTCGATTTGCTCATGCGTACCTGCGCGCCGGCGCTGGCAGCGGCCCCGGGGAAACGACCGCGCCGCGGTTCGTTTGCTCCCGGGCCTCGGCCTCTGCTAAAATGCTGTTGCCCTGCGCCCTGCGGTGTTTCGACCGTTCAGGCCTGAGCTTCCCACCCTGCGCTGATTGGCTCTAGACGGGCTGTGACCTAGGAACTGTTTTCGGGGGAGTTGCATGCAGCAACGCCAGTATCGACCTGGCGACTCGCTGGACGATTACTGTCCGCGCGAGCGCCGGATCACCAACCATGCCGTAGTCGCGATGGTTGAGGACCAGATTCACACCACACGCTGTGCCGTGTGCGAATCCGAGCACGATTTCAAGAACGCGAAAGTGCCCGCGCAACGCCGGAAGAGTTCGACGGCGGCGTTATTCACTCAGGTCCTCGACAACCTCGAATCGCCCCATGGGCGCCTGGCCAGTCCAGCGTCCGAGCGGAACGCCGCGAGCCCCGATGCGGAGGCCGACGCCGGCGCGCCGCGGCCTCCGGAGCCCGCCGCCGCACCCGAGCGGGCGGACGACACCCCCGCTGGCGACGATCGGCCGTTCAGGCGATCGCTGATTCGCGCGCAGCTGCCGCGTCCCGAAGGGCAGCCGCCTCCCACTCGCGCGATTCCCGAATTCACGATGCATCAGCCCCTCAACAACCGGGGAAAAAGGCCTGCGCAGGGCCGTTTCCGCCGACGGCCTGCGGGTGGATTCGATCAGGCCGGGCCGATGCGCTCGGGCCGCGATCAAGGTAACGCGCACGGCAATGGCAACGGGGCCGGCGCGGGGCAGGGCGGCCGTCGCCGCCGCCGCAAGAAGCACTGAAACGGGGACGTGTCGATGAGCGGTGAGGGACGGATGCAGGGCAAGGTGGGACTGGTCGTCGGCGTGGCGAACCATCGCTCGCTGGCCTGGGCCATCGCGCAGGCGGTGGCTGCCGAAGGCGCCCAGGTCGTTCTCACGTATCAGGGCCGCTTCGAGGAGCACGTCAAGGAACTCGCCGCGAAGCTGTCGCCCGACACCCTGGTGCTGCCGTGCGACGTGCAGCAGGACGCCGAGATCGCCGCGGTGTTCGAGACCATCCAGCAGACCTACGGCGGGCTCGACTTCCTGGTCCACGGCGCCGCGTTCGCGCAGCGCGACGATCTGGTCGGCGGGTTCGTGAACACCTCGCGCGACGGATTCCGCACGGCGCTCGACATCAGCGCCTACTCGCTGATTGCGCTGGCGCGTGGCGCGCAGCCGCTGATGCAGTCGCGCGGCGGCGGCAGCATCGTCACCCTGTCGTTCCTCGGCAGCGACCGCGTGTTCCCCAACTACAACGTCATGGGCGTGGCCAAGGCCGCACTCGAATCCTGTGTGCGTTACCTGGCCAACGATCTCGGCCCGCAGAACATCCGGGTCAATGCGGTCTCCGCCGGTCCGGTGAAGACGCTGGCCGCCGCGGGCATCGGTGGGTTCTCGTCGATTATCGGCGTCGTCCGCGAGAAGGCGCCGCTGCGGCGGGCCATCGAAACGTCCGAAGTGGGTTCGGCCGCGGCGTTCCTGTTGAGCGACGCGTCGCGCGGCATCACCGGTGAAGTGATGATGGTCGATGCCGGCTACCACGTGCTCGGCATGTAGGCTCCTCGCCCGCTACACGTCGTAGCGTTCGATCCCGACCTGCGAGTCGGGGACTCCCAGCAGCGACAGACTCGCCCTCACATCCGCAATCATCGCCTGCGGTCCGCAGATCAGGCACCACGCGCGCGTGCCTGGCAGCGCGGCTGCCAGCATCGGCCGATCGATGCGGCCTCGCTTGCCGGTCCACCCCGACCCTTCGTCTCGCGTGATCGTCAACACCAGGTCGATGCGTCCGTCCGCGGCCAGCGCCTCGAGGTCGTCGCGGTACGCCAGCTCGTCGACCGAGCGCGCGCTGTAAACCACGCTGATTCGAGGTGGCACGGGCCGGCTGAGGGCCTCGATCATCATCGAGCGCAGCGGCGCGATGCCGGTGCCGCCAGCCACCATCAGCAGCGCCGGCTCGTCTTCCACCGGCGGCAGCGAGAAGCTGCCGAACGGGCCCTCGACGTCGAGCCGCGTGCCTGGCGCCGCTCGCTCGAGATGCGGATCCGGCCCGCCGCTGTCGTCCACCTGCACCAGCAGTTCGATGTTCCCGGTGCGCGCCGTTTCAGAGGGCGCTGACGCGATTGAGTACGGCTTGCGCAAGGGTGAGCCGTGGAGCCCCACCATCACGGCCTGTCCGGCGTGGTAGCGGAAGGCGCTCGCCGCCGTCTCGATGCGCAGGAGCCGCGTGCGCGGCGTGGCACGAATCACGTCGTGCACGGACAGAGTGGTGAGCGGCACGGTCCCCCCGGACCTGAAGCTGGCCGGCGGCTACAGCACGCCGAAGCCGGCGCGCTGGATGTCGACCTCGGAGACGTCCGGATTGGCCGGTGGCAGCGGCACGATCACGGCGTTGATACCGTCGGTGCCGGTGGCCGCGGGCTGCACGGCGTGGGGCTGCTTGCGGAGCGTCTTGTCGCGATACATGCGGCTGTCGGCAGTGGCCATGATGGCTTCGTAGCCGTCGCCGTCCTTCGGGAAGATCGCCGCGCCGACGCTGATGCTGACCGGCACCCGCCGCCCCGGCCTGGGCTCGAACACCAGGTCCTCGACCGCCCGCTGCAGTTCGAGCCGCTTGCGCTCGGCCTCGTCGGCGCCGCACCCGGCCAGCACGACGACGAACTCGTCACCGGCGTAGCGGATGCAGATGTCGTAGGGCCGGATGCCGGCCCGCAGAATCCGCGCCACCTCGCGCAGCGCGCGGTCGCCCGCGTTGTGCCCGTAGGTGTCGTTGATGTCCTTGAAGTTGTCGAGGTCCATCACCAGCAGCGCCACTTCGGTGCGCATGCGTTCCGCCCGCGCCAGCTCGCGCGACAGGTGCAGGAACATGAAGCGCGTGTTCGGCAGCCCGGTGAGCGGATCGGTGAGCGAGTCTTCCTGGGTCTGCTCGAAGATGATCGAGTTGTGAATCACGGCCGAGGCCTGTTCGGACACACGGTCCAGCAGCCGGCGGTGATCGTCGGTGTAGAAGTCGGAGTCGTCGTGATAGACCGCGATGGTGCCGATGAAGCGATCGTTGAACACCAGCGGCGCGACCAGGGCGGAGTTGAGGCGCGTGTGGGTGGACACGCCGCCGGCTTCGAAGTCGGCGCTGGGCCGCGCGTTCACCAACGGCCGCCGGTTGCGCGCCACCCAGCCGGTGAGGCCCTGGCCGGCGCGAATCGACATGCCGCCAATGGCGTCGGACTCGGTGCCGGTGGCGAAGCGGCAGCGGAGCATGTCGTCCGGTTCGTCGTAGAGGAACAGCGCGCACGCCGAGAACGGCACCAGGTTGGTCAGCTTCGAGGTGATGAGGGCCATGGTGTCGGCGACACCGAGGCTGGTGCCCATGGTCTGGGCGATCTCGTAGAGCGCGTAGATCTCGCGGTGGGCCAGGGCGATGTCGTCGAACACCGTGTTCGACCTGAGCGCGCCTTCCGGCTGGAAGCCAACAGCGGGCCGCCCGAGATCGGACGTCGGCTCGAGCGAGAGGCGGCGACCGGGCGCGGCCTCCAGCGCCTGCGCCTCGCGCGCCATGTCCGGCAGCCGCTCCATGAAGAGGTCCACGACCCGCGGATCGAGCGCGCGGCCGGCTTCCTGCTGCAGCAGCAGCAGCGCGGCCTCGTGCGTCATCGCCTTGTGGTACGGGCGATCCGACGTGAGCGCGTCGAAGTAGTCCACGACCGTCAGGATGCGGGCACCGAGCGGGATGTCATCGCCCTTCAACCCCTGCGGATAGCCCTTGCCATCCCAGCGCTCGTGGTGGCTGAGGATGAGCGGCGCGACCGGGTACGGGAACGGCACGGCGCTGATGATCTCGGCGCCGACCTGCGGGTGAATGCGAATCTTCTGGAATTCTTCCTGGGTGAGCGGACCAGGCTTCGAGAGGATGTGCTCGGGCACGGCCAGCTTGCCGATGTCGTGGAGCAGGGCCGCGGTCTTGACGCCCTGAATCTCGTTGTCGGTCATGCCCAGCGCGCGGGCCAGCCCGGTGGCGTAGACCTGCACGCGACGGATGTGCGTCTGCGTGGTCTGGTCCTTGGCGTCGATGGCCAGCGCCAGCGCCTCGATCGTGGCCAGATGCAGGTTGGCCATCTCCTCGACGTGCCGGCGCTCGTCGTCGATCCGGCCGAGGTAGACCTTGTAGGTGCGGTAGGTGAGGTAGAGCGGGGCAATCGCCGGGATGGCCAGCCAGATCCCCGACGTCATGATGGCCCATGTCGCCACCGCGGCGGCCACGGCGCCCACGAAGTAGCTGGGCGCGCTCCACAGGAAGTTTTCGTTCCAGACGGTGACGAGCGACTGCCTGGAGGTGAGCGCGATGGCAATCGCGATGCTGAACGTGTTGAACAGGAAGTACGTGGTCGCGGCCGCGGCCAGTGGCCGGGCGACACCGGCGACGGTGCTGGCAAGGGTGCCCGGCACGCCGCCCGACAGCACGTAGGCGTAACCCGCGGCCTGCACGGTGATGGCAAGGCAGGCCATGCTGAACGCCGTCCGGTAGAGGGGATTCTTCGTCTCCATCCGGAACGTGCACTGGACCCACGCGCTCGTCACGGCGACGAACATCGTTTCGTGCGGGCCGAGCAGCAGCAGCGCCGCGAAGTCCACGGCATACGACACCGACATCGTCGAGGCGCCGCGGGCGAGTGGGAGACTGACTTTGAACGCCGAGGTGAGGGCCGAGGCCAGCAGCAGGACGAGGAACAGGACCGGGTCGGCGAAGGTGGCGCGTGGGCCCAGCGACACGAGTAGACCCGCGCCGATCAGGATGACGGAGCTGACGTAGAGGCGGGCGGTTATGGGGAGCGCTCGCATCCGCTATTGCTGAGCATAGCTGACGTTAAAGTCATATCGCAACAAGAATCCGCTGCTGCGGGCTAAGCTCTTTGAGGTCTTCTGCTTAGTCAACCTTGTGGGATGTCTTCGAATCAACACGTCACTAATCTATAAGTCACTATGCGACTTAGTGGACATCACTGGAAACTAGATACGGCTTCGGCGCTTGGCGTCCGGCGTTGCCGGCTCGAGTCCGAACTCCTCGATCTTCCGGTACAGAGTGCCACGACTGATGTCGAGAATCTTGGCCGCTTCCACCTTGTTCCAGCGCGCCGCCTCCAACACCTGGACGATATGGGCGCGTTCGGCGTCGCGCAGGGTTGGCAGGCGCTGGTTACCGGACTCATCCGTCCTGGTGGCAACCTGGGCGTGGAGGAATTCGATGTCGGCGGGGCGGATCAGACGCCCGGCGGCCGAGAGCGCCGCCCTCGAAACCGTGCTTTCGAGCTCGCGGATGTTCCCCGGCCAGTGATAGCGGATGAGCTGATCGGCGGCTTCCGGCGACAGCTGTTTCGCATCCAGCGCGAGGCCGTTCGACGCGCAGTATCGCGCCAGGAAGCGGTTTGCCAGCACCGGGATGTCGATGGCCCGCTCCTTGAGCGATGGCAGCCGGATGGCGAAGGCGTTGATGCGGTAGTAGAGGTCTTCGCGGAAGCGGCTCTCGCGGACGAACAGGTCCAGGGGCCGATTGGTCGCCGAGATCAGGCGGAAGTCCACTTGAATGGAGCGGTTGCCGCCGAGCCGTTCGAACCGTCGCTCTTCGAGCACGCGTAACAGCTTGGCTTGCGCGACCAGCGAGAGGTCGCCGACCTCGTCGAGGAACAGCGTGCCGCCGTTGGCCATTTCAAGGCGTCCGGGCTTGCGATCGTGCGCGCCGGTGAAGGCGCCCTTCTCGTACCCGAAGATCTCGGATTCGAACAGCGTGTCGGGCAGCGCCGCGCAGTTCACCGCCTGGAAGCGTTCCTGGCTGCGCCGCGACAGCTCGTGAATCATCCGGGCCACGACTTCCTTGCCCGCGCCGGTCGGGCCCAGGATCAGGACCGAGATGTCGGACTTGGCGGCGGTCCGAATCCACTCGAAGATGGCCAGCATCTTCTCGTCGCGGCCGATCATCTCGCGGAAGCGCTGGACCGAGGGGGACGTTTCCTCGACGCCGATGTGAGCGCGGTGCTCGAGGAACACGTCGAGCAGGATGCCGGCCGCGCCGTCGGGCCGCACCGCCGTGAACGCCGGTGTCTCGCCCGCAATCTTGCGGACCACGCCGAAGTCCACCAGCTCGTGGACGCAGTTCTCGATGTCGAGGCGCATGCGTCCGAACGTCTGCATCAACGTCTCGAAGTCGAAGCTTTCGCCGGGACGGGCGCTCACGAAGCGGAGGATGCCGGCGCGCAGCGGCGACTGCACCAGCGTCCGAAAACGTGCGTCGACATCCGACTCCGACCGGCTGGTCGTCGAGGTCGCGCGGCGCGCGGCGAACGTCAAATCATCCATGGGCCGCTCCGGCGCCCGGGGCGCTCCGGAAATACTGGGTCTGATACTTTTCGATCAAGGCTTTCATCCGCACGGCGTCGGCCTTGCGATGGCCCTCGCAGCGGATCGGGCTGGCGCCGCCCGTCGTCTCGATCAGCACGTGCGAGAACAACAGATCGGTGTCGATGTTCACGGACGAGATGTGCGCGATGTGAATCGAGTGCTCGACCTTGCCGACCCACTGCGGCGTGTAGCGCACCACGCTGCTGGGCGAGATCAGCACCTGAGTCGGGAACAGCCGGTTCCCGCGCGACATCCGGCTGGCGGCGAAGACGTCTCCCGGCGCGAAGGGACGGCCCTTCAGCCAGACGACCAGCACGACGGCCGTTCCGAGCCCACCCAGAACGGCGATGATGGTCAAGACCACTTCCGGAGTCACAGGCAAATGCTACCCTAAGGCGATGCCGTACCGCGCACCAGGTTCCCCGCAGAAGAAGCGCAAGGGTTTTCTCTCCGGCAAACCCATTCGCTACTACCGTCCGACGGGTTCGCCCGCCATCCGAACCCTGATCGACGAGGGGTTCCAGGCGTTCAACGCCGCGCGTCTGGGCGAATCGTGCCGCATCTTCACCGACAAGATGCTGAAGAAGGATCACGACACCACCATCGCGCTGACGATTGCCGGGGCGCTCACGCCGGCCGGGCTCGGCGGCTGCATCATCTCGATGATGGAGCGTGGGTTGATCGACTTCATCATCAGCACCGGCGCCAATCTCTATCACGACCTCCACTACGCCTTGAACTTCACGCTGCGCCGCGGCTCGCCGTTCGTGGACGACCGGGTGCTCTACGAGGAAGGCGTGATCCGCATCTACGACGTGCTGTTCCCGGCGCAGGTGCTGCTCGACACGGACCGCTTCATCCGCGACTTCCTGGTCACGAGCGGCTTCGACGGGCCGATTTCCACCTCCGAGCTCCACTACGCCCTCGGCCGCCATCTGCTGGAGGAGCGGCCGGGCTGCGCAGGAGTATTCGGTCGTGGCCAGCGCCGCGAAGTGCGGCGTGCCCATCTTCACGTCCTCGCCCGGTGACAGCTCTATCGGCATGAACGTGGCGTACCACGAGCTGATCAACGGCAGCCGGCTGATGATCGACCCGAACAAGGACGTCAACGAGGTCTGCTCCATCATCCTCGCCGCGGAGAAGAACGGCTGCGTGATCCTCGGCGGCGGTTCGCCCAAGAACTTCTACCTCCAGGGCCAGCCGACGCTGTGGGAGGTCTACAACATCCCCAAGGGCGGAAACGACTTCTTCATCCAGATCACCACCGATTCGGTGGTGTGGGGCGGCCTGTCGGGCGCCACGCCGGCCGAAGCCGTCAGCTGGGGCAAGGTGAACCCCGGCGTCCTGCCGGACACCTGCGTCACGTACTGCGATTCGACCATCGCGTTCCCGCTCTTCTGCGAGTATGCCGTCGGTCACAAGAACGGCAAGCGCAAACGCAAGGGGCTGGTCCACAAGCGCGGCGAGATGCTCACGGCACTCGAAAAAGAGGCCCGTATCCAGACCGCGAAGCTGGCCCGCAAGGCCAAGAAGCGGTGAACGGCAAGCTCCGATGGGTACTCTCTGGTCGGAGCTGGGGCCGCTCGCCGATACCGCCACCGCGGGCCCGCGCGTCTATGTGGATGCCAACATCCCGGCCGGGATCGTCGCCTACATGCGCGCCTCGCTCGGCTGGGACGCGCTGTTCGTGATCGAGCACCCCGACCTCCGTCGCGCCCGAGACGATGAGCACTTCCGGCTGGCGCGGCAGCTGCGGCGCACCCTGGTGACGCTCGATCGCGACTATCTGGACGACAAACGGTTTCCTCCCCAGCAGAGTCCCGGCGTGCTGGTGCTCGCGGGCCCCGACAGCCGGGCGCTCGAAGCGCTGCTCCGGCGCCTGGATCTCGGGATGTTCCGGGCGACGACCTCGCCTCTGCCCCTCGAAGGGCGTAAACTGCACGCGCACAGCGACTGGTCACCATGACACTCGGTCTCGACTTGTCCGACGGCACGGTCCGCGCCGTCATCGTCAGCCCACAGGCGCAGGTACTGGGACGCGGCGAAGCCGCACCCGGCACCGGCGCGCCGTCACTCG
Source organism: uncultured Acidobacteriota bacterium (assembly GCA_963723005.1). Taxonomy (GTDB): domain Bacteria; phylum Acidobacteriota; class Vicinamibacteria; order Vicinamibacterales; family UBA2999; genus VFZN01. Next base: position 301,485 of record CAVRPA010000007.1, read on the forward strand.
CGGTGTCGGCCGCGATTCGGCGCGCGATGGCGGCGGCCGGCGTCAAGGTGAAGCGGGCCGCGGTGGCGCTGCCGCATCCAGGCGAATCGTTGCCGCCGGACATCGCGGCGGTCCTGCGCGAGCTATTGACCGACGCCCCGGCGCCTGCTGCTGTCCATGCGGGACTCGCCAGCGCCGTGGCCGAGCAGTGGTGCGGTGCGGCGCGCGGGCTGTCCACCATCGTCGCCTTGTCCGCCGGCGAGCATGTGACCAGTGGCGTCATCCTCAACGGCACGCCGTGGACCGGGGCGAACGGGCTGGCGGGCTCCGTGGGATGGCTCTCGATCAACCCGGTCGAGCGTGAGGACTACCGGCGGCTCGGCGGGCTCGAAGCCGAGGTGTCATCCACGGGCATCGTCCGCCGCCTCATCTGGCGCATCAAGTCGGGCGACGAATCGGTCGTCGGACAGCGGCACGGTGGCGACCTGTCGCGGGTCACCGCCAGCGACGTCTTTCGCGCGGCCCAAAGCGGTGACGGCGTCAGCATTTCCGTCATCAAGGACACGGCGAAGTACATCGGCCTGGCGCTGTCGAATCTCATGGTCATCCTCGATCCGGAGGCGATCGTGCTCGGCGGGATGATCGCCACCTCCGGCGACGTGTTCCTGGAGTCCATCCGGCTGGAATGCAGCCGGCGCCTCGGTCCCGCTCAAGCGGAACGGATCCGCATCGTCTTGTCGCCGCTCGGCAGCGACGCCGCGGCGATCGGCGCGGCCCGGATCGCGCACCAGTCCGCATGACAATCCTGTCGGGCGGCCGCATCGTGCTGCCGGATCGGATCCTGTCGAGTGGATCGCTGATCATCGACGACGGCCGGATCGCGGCGATCGAGGACCGCGCCATTTCCGCAGACGCTCAGGGCGAGGTGGTCTCCCTCGCCGGCTTCACGCTCGTGCCGGGTTTCATCGACGTGCACGTCCACGGTGTCGAAGGCACCGATGTGTTGGACGATGCCGACGCGGTAGCGACGGTGGCCGCGCGGCTGCCGAAGTTCGGTGTGACCGCGTTCTGCCCGACTTCGGTGGCGTGCGCTCCGGACACGTTGCAGATGTTTCTCGACGCCGTGGCACGGGCACGGACGGCGCCACGGGCCGGTTCCGCGCGCGTGCTGCCCGCGCATCTCGAGAGCAACTTCATCAATCCGGAGTGGAACGGCGCGCAGCCGGCGGAGTGCCTGCGCACGTATGGCGGCAATTCGCGGGACGGCGGCGAGGGCGGCGCGTTCTCGGCAGACGCCGTGCTGAGCGTGATGGAAACAGCCCGCGACAGCGTCGCCATCGTGACGGTGGCGCCGGAGCTCCCCGGGGGGCTCGATCTGGTCCGGCTGCTCCGTGGGCGCGGACACCTCGTGTCCATCGGGCACTCCGGCGCCAGCTACGACGAGGCGCGTGAGGCCATCGCGGCGGGTGTGACGCACGCGACCCATCTGTTCAACCGGATGTCACCCTTCGCGCACCGCGCCCCCGGGGTCGTCGGTGCCGTGCTCGAGTCCCCCGAAGTGACCGCCGAAATCATCTGCGACGGCCACCACGTTCATCCAGCGGTGGTCGCGCTCGCGTTGCGGACCAAGACCGCGGCGAAACTGATGGCGATCACCGATGGCACCGCCGCCGCCGGCCTGCCGCTGGGCTCGCGGGCGATGCTCGGCGGGCGCCCGATTGTCGTGGGGGAGCAATCCGCACAGCTCGAGGACGGCACGCTGGCCGGCAGCATCATCACCATGGACCAGGCGTTCCGGATGCTGGTCCTCGAAGCCGGTCTGTCAATCGAGGTCGCGGTTCGGATGTGTTCGACCACCCCGGCGGACCAGCTGGGACTGCCGTCGCAGGGCCGGCTGGCCGCGGGCACCCTCGCGGACCTCGTCGTCCTCGATGCCGGGCTGCGGGTGGTGCAGACCTGGGTAGGTGGCCGCCCGATTCCGGAACACTCGTCCCCGGCGCTCCGTCTACACAGGCCATGAGCCAGACCATGCCCGCCCGATTCCAGACGCTCGCGCGGACCGCCGTGCTCGTGGTCTGCGCCGCCGCCGCCCCCGCCTGCGAGGTCAACCTCAATACGGAAGGCGTGACCTCGAAGGACACGAAGACCTTCGCCGTCACCGGCCGGCCGGACCTGACCCTGGAAACCTTCGACGGCGCCATCGAGATCCACTCCTGGGATCGCAATGAGGTGGAAGTCGAGATCGAGAAGCGCGCGATGGAGCAGGGCCTCCTCGACCAGATGATCGTGGAGGCGCAACAGGACGGCGATCGCATCGTGCTCCGCGTGAAGGGCCCCGGCCGCCGGGAGTCGGGCGGACTGACGATAGGCGTGCACCTCTCTCCAACCGCTCGGCTTCGCGTGGCCGTGCCGCGAAACCTGGTGCTGCAGGCGCGCACCGAGGACGGCTCGATCAAGGTGGAGAACCTCGAAGGACGCCTGGCGCTGCGCACCGGCGACGGCAGCGTCACGGCCGATCGCCTGTCCGGCGACATCGAAGTCCGCACCGGTGATGGCGCGATTCGGATCGACAAGGTGGAGGGCCGCCTGGACCTGGAAACGGAGGACGGCAGCATCACGGTCGATGCGCGTCCGTCGATGCTCAAGGCCAGGACCGGCGACGGCTCCATTCGCGTCCAGGTGCAGCCCGAGACCGTGATGAGCGATGCGTGGGATCTCTCCACGGGCGACGGCAGCGTCACGCTCACCTTGCCGCCCACGTTCAACGCCGAGATTGACGCGGAGACCAGTGACGGGGCCGTGCGCTCGACGCATCCAGCCTTGAAGATCGTCGAGCACGAAGGCGAGGGCCGGCGCGAGGCGCGGCGCGAGCTGAAGACCAGGATGGGCGAGGGCGGCCCGGTGTTGCGGGTGCGCACCAGCGACGGCTCGATTCGCTTCGAGAGCTAGCGTGGCGGGGCGGACGCGTACGCCGCCGGATCGTCGAGCCCAAGGCTGCCGAACGCGTCACGACGCTCCCGGCACTTGCTGCACTGACCGCAGTGTTGCGGTGGGGCTGTCGGAACGATGGCCGCGACCGGATTCATGCACGACAAGGTCAGGCCGAGCGGGACCTGTAGCTCGCACCCGCGTCGAATGACCTCGTCCTTGGTCCAGGTCAGAAACGGCGCCGCCACCTCGACCTGGTGATCCAGTCCCAGTATCAGCGCGTCCTGCATCGCGCGGAAAAATGAAGGCCGCGCGTCCGGGAAAGGATTGCCGGCCAGCGGTCCGATCGCGATTCGGGTTGCGCCCTTCAGGGCCGCGACGATTCCCGCCTTCGACAGCAGCACCAGGTTCCGTCCCGCGAGGTAGACGTCTTCATCCGGCGTGTCGTAGGACGGCGGCTCACCACGAAGCGCCCAGTGGGACGGCGCGTAGACATCATGCATGGTGAACTCGACGCGCATCAGCGGCAGCACCCGGCCGGCAAAGCGCTCGTGCCCGAGAAGGTGTTCGACCATGGCCAGTTCCAGCCCTTCCCAGGCGAGCCCGGAGAAGACATAGACCGGCAGTACGTTTGCAGCCTGGGCTTCGTGCGCCAGGAGCACGGCGCTGTCGAGACCGCCGGACAGGAGCACGACGGTGAGCGGGCCGTTCGCTGGCATGGCGGTGGGCATCACGGGGCGACTGGGGCAGAATACTGCGTGCTCCACTCCATGCGCACCCGCCGATGATTGTCTTCGACCTGGACGGCACGCTGATCGACTCCTCTCGCGATCTCGCCGAGGCGGCTTCGGAGTTGGTGCAGGAACTGGGCGGAGCGCCTCTCACCGAAGCCGAAGTGGTCGGCATGGTGGGCGACGGGGCGCCCGTCCTGGTCGCCCGGGCCCTGTCGCGAGTCGGCCTGGATCCGGCGACACCAGGGGCGCTGGCGCGATTCCTTGAAATCTACGACCGGCGGCTCCTCGACCATACCGTTGCTTACGAGGGGATGCACGAAGTGCTGGCGCTGCTGGTGCAGGCGGGGCCGCTGGCTGTGCTCACGAACAAGCCGCTCGCGCCGTCGGAAGAGATCCTCCGTCACCTCGGGCTGCGCGGGTTCTTCTCGGTCATCATCGGTGGCGACTCGCCGTACGGCCGCAAGCCGGACCCGGCGGGCCTGCGCGCTTTGATGGAGTCCGACGAGGGACCGTCGGTGATGGTGGGAGACTCGCCGGCCGATTCCCGCGTCGCCGCGGCCGCCAGATGCCCCTTCGTGCTGGCGGCGTATGGCTTCGGCGTGGAGAAGTTCGAAGGACGCGTCCCGGAAGGGGCGCGGGTCGCGCATCACCCGCGCGAGTTGGTCTCGCTTGCCGACACCCGCACCTTCGACGCCGCCCGCATGCCGATGGTGATCCGCTGATCGGCGCGGCCTTTCAGCCGCACGCTGTCTGACACTTCGTCGCGCGCTTCGACCTCGATCGGCTCGCCTGGCATCAGGTGGTGCTGCTCGATGAACCGGAGAAACGCGGCGTCTTGATCGGTGACGCGCGTGACCGTCACCCGCTCGTTGATCGGACAGGTGAGTAGCGTCGCGAAGTCGTGCCGCGGCACCTGGCCATCGGCCGTGGGAATCGGATCGCCGTGCGGGTCCACTTGCGGCCGGCCCAGCATCTCGTCGATCCGCTCGATCAGACGATCCGAAACCACGTGCTCCAGTTGCTCGGCCTCGTCGTGCACTTCGTCCCAGCCCAGGCCCATCACGCGGACGAGAAACAATTCCATCAGCCGGTGACGACGCAGCACGAGCGCCGCCAGCTTTTCGCCCGCCGGGCTGAGCCGCACGCCGTTGTAGGGTTCGTACTCGACCAGCCCCGACTCCGAGAGCGCCTTCACCATCGTGGTGGCGGTGCCGGGCGCCACTTGGAGAGAGGCGGCCAGTTGCCCCATGGGCACGAGGCGTTGCCCCGGCGCCAACTGGCTCTCACCGAGGTAAATCGCCTTGAGGTAGTTCTCGACGGTGCTGGACGGAAGCATCGTGGATTCATCAGCTTACCAAACTTTGTCAGCCCATGTTTGACATTTTGCCGACTGTCGTGGTTTAATTTTGCTTAATCAAAATCTCTGCGGAATTGCAGAGCTCAAAACACAGTGACAACGCTCCTCTGGTTCCTCGTGGCCATCGTTGTTGGAGTGGCCGTTCTGGCCCCCAACCGGGGTTTGCTCGCGCGGTGGCGTCACCACCAGGCCGCATTGGGCCGCGAACAGGCGGAAAACGCGCTCAAGCATCTGCTCGGACAGGCGGCGGCCGGCGAATCGGCGTCGCTGTCCTCGTTGCAGGGGGTCCTGCGGACCAGCGATCGAGAGCTCCTCGCCCTCACCGAACGGCTGAGCCGCGAAGGCTTGATTCGCACCGAGGGTGATCGCTTCCGCCTGACCAGCGAGGGCGAACGCGTCGCCCTGCACGTGGTCCGGGCTCACCGGTTGTGGGAGCTCTACCTTGCCGACGAACTGGGTGTGCCAGTGGGGCAGGTGCACGTGCAAGCGGAACGCGCCGAGCACCTGTTGACTCCCGCGGACGCCGACCGCCTGTCGGCGGCCATGGGACACCCCGAGATCGATCCGCACGGCGACCCGATTCCCGAACGCGACGGCGAATTGCGGCCCGCCGGTGGCACGCCGCTCAGCGCCTGGCCGGTGGCCGCGCCCGCGCGCATCGTGCACCTCGAGGACGAGCCGCCCCTGGCCTACGCGCAGATCGCCGCGCTCGGCCTGCGCCTCGGCCAACTGGTCCACATCGTCGAGGCCTCGCCGACGCGCATCGTGCTATCCGACGGCGAAAGCGAGTTCACGCTGGCGCCCATGCTGGCCGGCAACGTGCACGTGGCGGCAGCCGCCGACACGCCGGTGGCCGCGACCGACTCCGTGGTGCGGCTCTCCGAGCTGCCATCCGGCACGGTGGGCGAAGTGGTGTCACTCGATCCCGGCTGCCGTGGTTTCATCCGGCGCCGCCTGCTCGATCTGGGATTCACGCCGGGCGCGCACGTGCGGCCCGACCTGACGACGTTTGCCGGCGATCCGCGGGCCTATCGGCTGCGGGGGACCACCATCGCGCTTCGCCGCGAGCAGTCTTCGCGCGTCCTGGTGCGAGCGGTTGCGTAACGGTTGCGGAAACAAGACATGACGATGCACTCGAATTGTGAGACGTGTCCGGCGCATGCCGAAATGGCGCGCCTCGGTGAGGCGGTTGGCGGCTTCGATCGCACCGTCGCGCTCGCCGGCAATCCCAACACCGGCAAGTCCACGCTGTTCAACGCGCTGACCGGACTGCGTCAGCACACCGGCAACTGGCCCGGGAAGACGGTCTCGCGCGCCGAGGGCGGATTTCAGTTCAACGGCGTGAAGTACAAGCTGGTGGACCTGCCCGGCACCTACTCGCTGCTGTCCGCCTCGCAGGACGAAGAAGTGGCGCGCAACTTCCTGCTGTTCGGCAAGCCGGACTGCACGGTCGTCGTCGTCGATGCCAGCGCGCTCGAGCGAAATCTCTACCTCGTGCTGCAGGTGCTGGAGATCACCGATCGCGTGGTGGTGGCCGTGAACCTCATGGACGAGGCCAGGCGTCGCGGCATCGAGGTGGATACCCGCAGCCTCGCGAGGGATCTCGGCGTGCCGGTCGTGCCAATCGTGGCGCGGACCAGCGAGAACATCATGACGCTGCTCAGCGAGACGGCGGGAGTGGCCTCGGGTGAAACGGCAACCAGTCCAGTGCGCTCGAAGGGGACACCCGAGTTCGAACGTGCGGTCAGCCGGCTGGTGCCGCTGATCGAGTCGTCCGCTCCGGGGCTGCCCAACGCGCGATGGATTGCGATTCGGCTGCTGGACGGCGACGCCGCGGTCGAAGAGGCGCTGGCGAGCGGCAAGCTCGCCGAACTGGTGGCACGCCAGCAGGCGCCCGATCTGCGCTTCAGCCGGAAGATCGCGCTGCAGGGGGCGCAATGAGCGAGCCCGCGGCGATATCCCCGGCGGACATCGTCAAGGAAGCGGCCGCGCTCCGGCGCTCGCTCGAAACCGGCTTCCGCGAGGAAGTGGTCACGTCGCTGTACACGGAGGTCGAGCGCATCACGCGCCGGGCCGTCCACGGCACGGTCGGCCAGACGCTGGAACTGGATCAGCGGATCGATCGCATCGTCACGTCGCGAGCCTTCGGACTGCCGTTGATGCTCGCGATGCTCGCGGTGGTGTTCTGGCTGACCATCGTCGGCGCCAATGTGCCGTCGCAGATGCTCGCCCAGGCGCTGTTCTGGGTGGAGGATGTCGCGGCCGGCCTGTTCGACTCCTGGGGCTCGCCCTGGTGGCTCACCGGCTTCGTGTGGCACGGCGTGTTTCGCGGATTGGCGTGGGTCGTCAGCGTGATGCTGCCGCCGATGGCGATCTTCTTTCCGCTGTTCACGATCCTCGAGGATCTGGGCTATCTGCCGCGGGTGGCGTTCAACCTCGACTTCCTGTTCAAGAAGGCGGGCGCGCACGGCAAGCAGGCGCTGACCATGGCCATGGGCTTTGGCTGCAATGCCGCAGGCGTGATTGCCACGCGCGTGATCGACTCGCCGCGCGAGCGGCTGGTCGCGATTCTCACGAACAACTTCGTTCCCTGCAACGGCCGCTTCCCGACGCTGATCATGCTGGCCACGGTCTTTGTCGCGGCGGCATTCCCGCCGGCGATCGCTTCGCTCGTCGCAGCGGGATCGGTCGTCGCCATCGTGCTGCTCGGCGTGTTGTTCACGCTGGTCGTGTCGTGGGTGCTGTCGCGCACGATCCTGAAAGGGGAGGCGTCTGCCTTCACGCTGGAACTGCCGCCCTATCGACGGCCGGGGATGCTGCGGATTCTCTACACCTCGCTGATCGACCGGACGCTGTTCGTCCTGTGGCGGGCGATGTGGACGGCGGCGCCGGCCGGCGCGGTCATCTGGCTGCTCGGCAACATCGTGGTCGGAGGCGAGAGCCTGGCGACCCGTATCTCCGCGGCGCTGCAGCCGCTCGGCTGGGCGATGGGCCTGGACGGCGTGATCCTGCTCGCCTACATCATCGCCATCCCCGCCAACGAGATCGTGGTCCCGACGATGTTGATGGTCTACATGGCGCAGGGCATGATGACCGACCTGCAGTCGTTCGATCAGCTGCGCACGCTGCTCGTCGATCAGCACAGCTGGACGATGCTGACGGCCGTGAACCTGATGCTGTTTTCCCTGCTGCACAATCCCTGCGCGACCACGGTGATCACCATCTACAAGGAAACGCTCAGCGTGAAGTGGGCCACCATCGGCGCGCTGATGCCGCTCACCATCGCCTTTGCCGTCACCCTGTCCACGGCGGCGTTCGCCCGGCTCTTCCTCGGATTCTAGGTCGGTGTCGCTCGGCTCGGCCTTCCAGTCGCCGGAGAGCAAGCGCGCACACGTCCGCAGCCTGTTTGCCACGATCGCCGACCGCTACGACTTCATCACGCGCGTCCTCTCGTACGGACAGGATCGTCGATGGAAGGCGCGCCTCATTCGCGAGGCGCGGGTGGCGTCGTCGGATGTGGTGCTCGACCTTGCCTGCGGCACTGGCGATATCGCGCTGCTGGCAAAAGCCGCCGGCGCCCGCCGCGTGGTGGGGCTGGACCTCACGCTGCGGATGCTCGTGCTCGCGCGGAACAAGGGCGGCGACGTGCCGTACGTGGCCGGCGACATGGGCGCGCTGCCAATCGCGGCGTCCAGCGTGAGCGTGGTCACGACCGGCTACGGTCTGCGCAACGTGCCCGATCTCGACACGGCGATCGGAGAGCTGGCGCGAGTGGTGAAACCCGGCGGACGGGTGCTGTCCCTGGATTTCAATCGGCCCGAGTCGGCCATTGTCCGCTGGGGCTATCTCGCGTACTTGTCCGTGGTGGGCAGTGTCCTTGGATGGGCGCTCCACGGCGACCCTGATACCTATCGCTACATCCCCGCGTCCATCCGCCGATACCCCGGCGCGGCTGGCGTCGCCGATCGACTTCGTGCACACGGATTCACGGAAGTGCGTATCATTCCGCTTCTGGGCGGCCTGATGACGCTGCACGTCGCACACCGTTGAGGTGACTCTATCGACACACGCGTTTCTTGCCGATGTATTGGGTGGCTGTGGCTCTAGTTGACTCCCTCCTGACGGCGATGGTGCGCGCCAATGGCGATGCACTGGTGATGCATGTGGGCGAGAAGCCCATCGTGGTGTCCGGCTCGAAGACTATCGACCTGTCGGCCCATGGGATGAACTTCGGTGCGATGACCGGCATGCTGGCGCAACTGCTGCCCGGTGATGCGCAGTCCTCACTGGCGGAGTTCGGTGCCGTCGAGCATCGCCTGCCGTCCCGCGGTTCCGACCACTTCACCGTCGTCGCGGCTCGCGGCGGTGACGATATCTGGATCGAGATTCGCCGCCGCCGTGACGACGAAGAAGTCGTGACTGACGCGGCCGCAGAACACGCGCCGGCGCCCAAAGCGTCCGAGCCCGAGCCGGAACCTGCGGCTCAGGACGAGCGTCCGGCACCGCGCCGTGGACCGGCAGCCGGTGCGAACTTCGCCGATCGGTCAGACCCACGCGCCGGAGCTGGCGTTACCGAGACGCCTGTTCCCGCGCCGCCCGACGAGGCGCCCGTTTCGGAAGCAGCCAGCGCCGAAGTTCCAAGCTCAGAGGCCCTGCTCGACGCGTCGGCAAACGCCGAGGCTCCGAGCACCGCGCCGATCGCCGAAACGCCGGCTGCCGCCGCCCCGGTTGACCAGGCTCCAACGGTCGAACCCGAGATCGCGGTCACTGAAGCCGCGGCTGGCGAGAAGGCGCCCGTTCTCGCGGCCGATGCCGGCACTTCCGAAGAAGACGAAGCGGCGGCCGAGAAGCCCGACACTCCGGTCGAGGCGATTGCCGCGCAGCACACCGACGAGGTCCGAACGCCCGAAGCGGTGCCCGTCATGGCCTCTGCCGGCGCTGCCGGTCACACCGACAAACCGTTGACGACGCCGATGGCTCCCATGGACTTCATACCGCCGACTTCTGCCGTGCCCGAGACAACGACGGCCTCACCATCCGGTCCCGCTACCGCTGCTGGCGGTGGCGCGACAGGTGGCACCGAGCCGCTGGCCCCGCCCCCGCCCGTGACGCGCACCGTTCGCATCGAGGTGCCCTCGCGATCCGTGCCGGTTCGCGCGACGGCCACGGATCGGCTGCTGCGAGCAGCCAGCGGACATGGGGCATCCGAGCTGTTCCTCATGTCTCAGGCGCGGCCGTACATCCGCGTCGACGGCGAGATTCGCGGGCTCGACGACGAGACGCCGCTGCAGGCGGCCGACGTCGAGTCTCTGCTGGCGGACCTGACGCCGGAACCCTGGCGCGATGCGGTGCGACGCGGGGATCCGGCGGAATGGCTGATGGAGTTCGCGGAGGTGGGCCGCGTCCGCTGCGCGACCTTCCGCGATCACCGTGGTCCCGGCGCGATCTTCCACTTCACGGCGACGCAACTGGTCACGGCCGATCAGCTGGGACTCGATCCCGCCGCGCGTCTGCTGGCAACCGAGCCGGACGGCCTCGTGGTCGTGGCTGGACCGGCAGGCAGCGACAAGTCCGCCATCGTCGCGGCCTTCGTCGACATCATCAACCGCAACCGCGGCGACTACGTGATCACGCTCGAGCCGCAGGTGCGCGTCATTCACGAGCACCACCAGGCGCTGATCAGTCAGCGCGAAATGGGCACGGATGCCGATCGCGGGCTCGCGATGGCGCGGGCGGCCCTTCGCGAAAGCCCTGACGTGCTGGTGCTCGAGGACGTGGCTTCCGGCGACCTCGTGTCGCTGGCGCTGGACGCCGCCAACAATGGCCGCCTGGCCATCGTCTCGGTCGAAGCCGGGTCCACGGCTGACGCGGTGAAGCGGCTGATCGAGCTCGTGCCGGCCGAGCGCCGAAGTGACGCCCGCGCCGCGATGGCGCAGGGTTTCCGTGGCGCCGTGGCGCAGCTGCTGCTTCGCAAGGCGTCCGGCGGACGGATCGCCGTTCGCGAGGTGCTCAATGGAACCGGTGCGGTCACCCGCCTGATTGCCGAAGGAACGCTGGCGGACTTGCCGGCCGCGCTCGATGCGGGCCGCGGCGCCGGGATGGCCCCGATGGCCGACGCGCTGGTCGGGTACGTGCAGTCGGGAGTGGTGGATGTGCGAGAGGCCTCGCGCCGCGCGCCGGACCGTGCGCGCCTGATGGCCAGCCTCAAGGCCGCGGGCGTGGACACCGCGGCCGTCGATCGACTCGCTTAACCCCTCAGCTCGACGAGGTGAGGGGTGAGCTCACCCCAGCCAGGGGCGCAGTTCCTCGATCAGCATCTCCACCACATCGTCTTCGCTGATGGCGGTGACCGACGGCGTCCCCGGCTTCACGGGACGCTCGGAGTGCAGCACGCGGCCGCCCCGGCCGCGGGTCATGCTGACCATCGCCTGCGGCGGATCCGCGGTCGCGTCGAAGGTGATCGCGATGTACTCGTCGCGCCGGCGCCCCGGCACCAGCCGCACCTCGGCGGACGGCGTCATCACTTCCCAATTCAGCCCTTCGGACTTCAGCACGATCGCGACCGAACGGAAAGCCGGGATGGCCCGCGTCTCGAGGAACTCCTCGTAGTCCTTTTCGGCTTCCTGGGCCCGCGTGCGGCGATCGGCAGACTCGCGCCGGGCTACCTCGATGGCCTTCTGGATGCGTTTGCGAACGAGTGCGACATCCATCGGCTACACCGCTCCCGACGTCTTCAGGCTGACAATCATGTCCTGATCGTAGCCCAGTTCGCCGAGGACCGCGTCCGTGTGCTGTCCCAGCGTGGGAGGCGGCGTTCGAATGGAGCCGGGCGTGTCCGAGAGCTTGATCGGCGTGCCGATCACGCGCGTCGTCCCGGCGGTCGGATGCTCCAGCGCCGCCACCATGTCGCGCGCGGCAATCTGCGGGTCGGCGAGCACTTCCGCCACGTCGCGCACCGCGCCGCAGGGCACGCTCGCCGCGCGGAAGCGCTGGGTCCACTCGGCACGGGTGCGCGTGACGAGTGTTCGGTGCAACTCGGGCTTGAGCGCGTCGTAATTGGTCAGGCGGTCGCGATTCGTGCGGAACCTGGGATCGTCCGCCAGTTCGGGCCGATCGATCGCCGGGCAGAAGCGCTTCCAGATGCCGTCGTTGCCGACGGCGATCACGATCTCTCCGTCCGACGTCGGCAGCGTTTCGTAGGGAGCAATCGTCGGATGGCGATTGCCGAGGCGCGCCGGGATCTGGCCGGTCGCGAAATAGTTGCCGGCCTGGTAGGTGAGGAGCGCGGCGGTGGTGTCGAGCATGCCGATGTCCACCCGCTGCCCCTGGCCGGTCCGCTCGCGGGCGAAGAGCGCGGCCATCACGCCTTGCGAGGCGAACATCCCGGCCACGATGTCCGAGATGGCCACGCCCAGCCGATAGGCCGGGCCGTCGCCGTCGCCGGTGACGCTCATCAAGCCGCCTTCAGCCTGGATCACCGCGTCGTAGCCGGGCTCGTCGCGCCGCGGGCCGGTCTGTCCGTAGCCGGAGATCGAGGCGTACACCAGGCGTGGATGGCGCGCGTGCAATGTCTCCCAGCCGAAGCCAGCGCGATCCATCGTGCCGGGCTTGAAGTTCTCGACCAGCACATCGGCCAGGCCCAGCAACCGGTCGAGCACGGCCCGCCCTTGCGGGTGCTTGAAATCGACCGTCACGCTCTCCTTGTTGCGATTGATGCTGAGAAAGTAGGCGCTCTCGGTGCCGACGAACGGCGGGCCCCAATGGCGCGTGTCGTCGCCCTTGCCGGGGTGCTCGACCTTGATCACACGCGCGCCCATGTCGGCCAGCACCATCGTGCAGTACGGGCCGGAGAGCACACGGGTGAGATCGAGCACCGTGATGCCCGCGAGCGGTCCTGTCATCGATGGTTCCAGTCCCTGAGGCGCAGGCTGATGCGCGACACATCGGTCAGCACCGCGTACGCCGTCTGCGTCAACGAGCCTTCACGCTGGACGATGCCGACTTCACCGAGCAGGTCGGTGAGCAGGTAGAGCGCGTTCTCGGTGTCGGCGAGCCCGGCCAGCGGGTCGTCGCCGGCCAGCATTTCGGGCTCGACGCGAGCGACAATTTCGTCACCCTGACGCGAGGCTGACGCGACCAGCCGGATGCGTCGTCCCCGCTTGAGGGCGTCCTGCAGGTCGTCGGCTTTCACCTCCGCAATCCCGGTGCGAGCGACCTGATGCGGCGACATCGCGCCGCCCATCAACACGTTGACCAGCGCGGCGGTCTTGGCCGCCGCATCCCAGCCATCGACATCGAGCGAGGGGTCGGCCTCGGCGATCCCGCGTGCCTGCATCTCGCGGACCGCGTCGTCGAACGCCTGCCCGCGCTCGAGCGCCGACAGGATGAAGTTGGCGGTGGTGTTGATCACCCCTCGGAACCCGTCGATGCGCACCGCCGGCATCGTCTCGCGCACCAGGTTGAACACCGGGATGCCGTCCATCACCGCGCCTTCGAAGAAGAACACCCGATCCATGGTGTCGGCCAGCGACTCGAGCCCGTCGTAGGCGAACGCGGCCGGGCCCTTGTTGACCGTGACCACGTGCATCTGCGCTTCGAGGGCGGCGCGCACGTGCGACACCGCCGGCTCGCCGTGATCGATGTCCAGCACCGTGGACTCGATGCAGACCACGCGGCTTTCGGCCGCTTCGTCGGCCAGGGCGCGCGCGGCCTGGCGGATGACGTCGAGCCCACTGCGCTCCCGCGGTTCCGCGTCGAGCACATCGAGCGACAACCCGGCCTCGACCAGCGACAGGGCGTGGGCGATGTCCACGCCCTGCGGGTCGATCACCGAGCCGTGACGGCGCGTGCCGATGGCGACGACGCGCCACTCGAAATCCAGGCGCTCCGCCACCTCCGACAGCAGCTTCACGAAGCGCTGCCCGACGTGGCCGAACCCAATCAGGACGAGCGACAGCGCTGGCGCGCTCATGCTTCCGTGGTGGCCATGCGCTCGCTCTCGGCCAGCGACTCGAGCAGCTCGTGGAGCCGCGCCAGGCCCGCGGTGACGTAGGCGGGCGGTTCGCCGAAGCCAATCCGCAGGTAGTGGTCCATGCCGAAGTGATCGCCGGGCACCATCAGCACGCTCTTCTGCTCGCGGAGGCGCGTCACGAGCGCGGTCGAGTTGATGCGGTGCCGGTACTTCACATAGCAGATCGCGCCCGCCTGCGGCGGCAGCCACGCGAACGCGTCACCGTGAGCGCGGAGCCAGTCCTCGAGCAGCGGCAGGTTGGCGCGCAGGATGCCGCGCGTGCGTTCGAGCAGGGCCTTCCGGCGCTCGGGTGCCAACGCGACCAGCGCCAGGCGGTCGCTGAGCGCGCCCGGCGCGATGGTGGTGTAGTCGTGATACGACCAGAGAGAGGCCACGAGGGCGGGCGAGCCGACAATCCAGCCGATGCGGAGGCCGGGCAGCCCGTAGGCTTTCGAGAGCCCGTTGGTGACGATGACGCGCTCGCTGCGGCCCCACATCGTCGGCGTCTCCACCCCGTCCAGCTCGGCGCCGCGATAGATCTCGTCGGAGAGGATCCAGGCGCCGACGCGGTCGGCGGCGCGGGCGATGCCGTCCAGTTCCTCGGCGGTGAGCCGCGCCCCGGTAGGGTTGTTCGGATTGCAGATGACGATCAGTTTCGTCCGTGGGGTGACGAGCGCGTCGAGGGCCGCGAGATCCACGCGCCAGCGGCCGGCCGCGACGTCTTCGACCATGTGCCACTCGCGCACCGTGGCGCCGTAGGCCCGCGCCAGTCCCCAGGTCTGCATGTAGGTGGGGAGCAGCATCACCACTTCGTCGCCGGGCTCGACGAGCCGCCAGGTGGTGATGTGGTTGGCTTCGGACCCGCCGTTGGTGACCTCGATATGCTCGACCGTCGCGCCGGGATACAGCGCGGCAATCGCCGACCGGAGCCCGACCGTTCCGTTAGACTGCGTGTAGACCAGAGGCTGGTCGAGGGCGCCTTCGATGGCCGCCGCGTCGCCCAGCAGCTCGCGCATGGAGAGCGGGCGAACGCCGCTTTCCGAGAGGTTGAATTCCACCAGGTTTTCATAGGTGGATTGCATCCTCTCCATCGCAAACTGTTCGAGTTTCATGGCGGGCAGTATACTTGGTTGAACCGTAGCCGGATGGGTGACGATCTCATGCCCCGTTTCGCCCCGATCTCCAGTGGTCGCTTCACCATGGGGTCCGACGAGGGGAATGACGACGAACGCCCCGCGCGGCTCGTCCAGGTCGACGCGTTCCACGTGTCGGTCCACGCCATCACAGTCGATCAATACGCGGCATTTGTCCGCGACACCGGCCATCCGCCGCCCTCACTTCGCGACCTGCCGCTGGTCGTCACCTCCAATCACGAACCGACCTTCAGGGAACTCGCGGCAACGCACGTGTGGCGCGGCAGTGATCCGCCGCTCGAGCGGGGCCGCCACCCGGTCACGCTGGTCAGTCACGCCGATGCCACCGCCTACTGCCGCTGGCTGAGCGGACAGATTGGTAAGCTCGTGCGCCTGCCCACCGAAGCCGAATGGGAGCGCTCGGCGCGCGGCGGACTCGAGCGGAAGCGCTATCCATGGGGTGACGACATCGATGCCTCGCGCGGCAACTTTCTCCCCGAGCCCGGGTTGAAGCGTCACCGCGGGACCAGCGAGGTCGGGAGTTATCCTCCGAACGGCTTCGAGCTGTTCGACATGGCCGGCAACGTCTGGCAATGGGTCGCCGACTGGTACGGCGAGAACACCTACCGCGAGTTCGAGCCGCACAACCCGCGGGGGCCCGCCAACGGCGTGTTCCGGCTGCTGAGGGGCGGCTCGTGGGTCACTCACGACGTCGATCAGCTGCGGTGCGCGCATCGCCACAGGGTTCCGCCGGACACCTATGCCTACAGCATCGGTTTTCGGGTGGTCTATTCGGGATGAAAGGAATACGCGCCATGAACGCACTGCTGACGACTGGGCTCGGCCTGATGCTGGCGACCACTGCCGCGTGGGCGCAGGCACCCGCGGCGCCGACGATGGACCCGCCAGTGGTCGTCGTCCAGGGCGAGGGCGTGGTGCGCAAGGCGCCGGATCAGGCGCTCGTGCGCATTGGCGCCGAGTCTCGCGCCCGCAACCCGAAAGAGGCGCAGGCGACCAACGCCGAGGCGATGAGCGCGGTGCAGCAGCGACTCACAGCCGCGGGCATCGCCAAGGACGCCGTGCGAACCGTTGTCGTCTCGCTGCAGCAGGAGTTCGATTACAACAACGGGCGGCAGACGCCCCGTGGCTACGTCGCGCGCAACGTCATCGAGGTGCGCGTCGACGATCTCGCCAGGCTTGGCGAGGTGATGGACGCGTCGGTCGGTTCCGGCGCCACCTCCATCCAGGGGCTGACCTTCGACCTGAAGGACCGCAAGGCGACCGAGCGTGAGGCGCTGACGCAGGCCGTCGCCGACGCGATGGCCCGGGCCACCGCCGCCGCCGCCGGCGCGAAGCGTACCGTCGAGCGGGTGGTGCGTATCGACGAGGCACCCGCGGCCACCCAGTTCCGACCCCAGACGGCTGCGTTCCGCGTGGCGGTCGCCGACGCGGCCGCCCCGACGACGCCGGTTGCCGAAGGCGAACTCGAGATTCGCGCCCAGGTCACCCTCACGGCCGTCATCAAGTAGTCAGCCCGGTCGAGCGCCGGTCCCGGCGCGCGTCCCCTCGTTGGTCCATGCGATTTCGGTATCGCGTCAATCTACGACCCATCAAGTCGGATTTAGCTTGCTCCCGGCCCGAGGACGTGTTTTCCTAGGCTTTCGCCCATATCACCGCCCATGTTGCCCCTGGCACCCGCGGAAGCTCATCGTCTCGGACCCCTGTTCGACCTTGTGGGTAGCACTCCGCTCATTCGGCTGAGTCGAATCGAGCGCGACTTTCCCGGCATCGAACTGTACGGAAAGGCCGAGTTCAGGAACCCGGGTGGGTCCGTCAAGGATCGGCCCGCCCGGCGGATGCTTCTCGAGGGGCTGGCTAGCGGGGAGCTGAGGCCTGGGAAGGTCGTTCTGGACGCGACTTCAGGCAATACCGGCATTGCCTACGCGATGCTGGGCGCCGCGCTTGGCTACCCGGTGTCACTGTGCGTGCCGGACAACGTGACGCCGGAACGGAAACGGATGTTGAAGGCCTATGGCGCGGAGCTCGTGCTGACCAATCCCCTCGAAGGCTCGGACGGCGCGATTCGCGAGGCGCGGCGGCGTTATGCCGCCGACCCGGCGCGGTACTTCTACCCTGACCAGTACAACAACGAGTTCAACTGGCGGGCGCACTACGACACGACCGGTCCCGAGATCATCCGGCAGACGGAAGGACGGGTGACGCACTTCGTCGCCGGCCTCGGTACCAGCGGCACTTTCGTCGGCGTCGGACGACGGCTGCGCGAGGAGGTGCCTGGTGTGGTGCTGGCCTCGATGCAGCCCGACAGCCCGCTGCACGGACTCGAAGGCCTGAAGCACATGGACACGGCCATCGTTCCGGGCATCTACGACCGCTCGGTGGCAGACGTCGAGGTCACGGTGGACACCGAAGAGGCGTTCGCGATGACGCGGCGGCTGGCGCGGGAGGAAGGGCTGCTGGTGGGGATTTCCGCCGGCGCGAACGTCGTGGCCGCGACGCGCATGGCCGCATCGCCTGCCGTGGTCGTCACCATCCTGTGCGACGGCGGGGAGCGGTATCTCTCCGAACGTTTCTGGGAGGCGAAGTAATGGCGCTGATGCTGGGCGCGGGTGTGGACGAAGCGATTCGGGACCACGGGCGGCAAACCTATCCGCACGAATGTTGCGGGGCGATGCTCGGCCGGGCCGGCGTGGTCGTTGAAGCGTGTCCGCTGCCGAATACCACCGAGGAAGGCCCGCGGCGGCGATTTCTGGTGCGCCCGCAGGACTACCGCGCCGCGGAACGCCGCGCGGCCGAGCGAGGCCTGGAGCTATTGGGCTTCTACCACTCGCATCCCGATCACCCCGCGCGGCCGTCGCAGTACGATCTGGATCACGCGTGGCCCGTGTTTTCGTACGTGATTGTGTCCGTGCGGGAAGGGGTCGCTGCCGAACTCACGTCGTGGCGCCTTCGCGAGGATCGAGCCGCGTTTGACGAGGAGCTCGTCACGCTCGAACCCGCCGCAATCACGACTGACGTCTGACTTTGCTCGCTTGCACCGTTCCGGAGAACCCCACATGCCGACACAGATTCTCATCCCCACGCCGCTGAGGCCGTTCACCGACAAGCTCGACACCGTGGAGGTGGATGGGCAGACGGTGGGTGAGCTGCTCCAGGGCCTGACCACCCGCTACGGTGCGCTCAAGAATCATCTCTACAGCACCGACGGGCGGCTGCGGAGTTTCGTCAACGTCTACGTGAACGACGAAGACATCCGCTACCTGCAGAAAGAAGCGACGCCGCTCAAGAACGGGGACGTGGTGTCGATCATCCCGTCGGTGGCCGGCGGCAGCGGGCTGGCGGAAGCACCGGCGCTGCCGCAGCTCTCTCCCGATGAAGTGCGGCGCTATAGCCGGCACCTGATTCTTTCGGAAGTCGGCATGGACGGGCAGCGCGCGCTGAAGGCCGCGAAGGTGCTGTGCATCGGCGCCGGCGGCCTGGGATCGCCCGCCGCGATGTACCTGGCGGCGGCCGGTGTCGGCACGATCGGCATCGTGGACTTCGACGTCGTGGACCTGAGCAACCTGCAGCGGCAGTTGCTGCACGGCACGACGGACGTCGGCCGCTCGAAGCTCGCCTCCGCCAAGGACCGTCTGCAGTCGCTGAACCCGAACGTGCACGTCGAGACCTACGAGGTGGCGCTGTCCTCCGCGAACGCGCTGGACCTGTTCAAGGACTACGACGTCATCCTCGACGGCACCGACAACTTTCCGACCCGCTACCTGGTGAACGACGCGTGCGTGCTGCTCGGCAAGCCCAACGCCTACGGCAGCATCTTCCGCTTCGAAGGTCAGGCCTCGGTGTTCGCCACCAAGGGCGGGCCCTGCTATCGCTGCCTCTACCCCGAGCCGCCGCCGCCGGGTCTGGTCCCGAGCTGCGCCGAGGCCGGCGTGCTCGGCGTGCTGCCCGGCATCATCGGCACCATTCAGGCGACCGAAACCGTCAAGCTGATCCTCGGCGTCGGCGAGCCGCTGATTGGCCGCTTCCTGGTCTACGACGCCCTGCGGATGCGCTTCCGCGAGCTGAAGCTGCGCCGCGATCCGGAATGCCCCGTCTGCGGCGACAACCCGACCGTGCGCGAGCTGATCGACTATGACCAGTTCTGCGGCGTCGGCCCGGTCGCGGCGGAAGCGGTGGACAATGGAGGGATGTCGACGAACACAACGGACATGTCCGTGCTGGAGCTGAAGGCCGCGCTCGATCGGGGTGACGATCTGGTCGTGGTGGATGTCCGCGAACCTCAGGAGTATCAGATCAGCCGCATCAACGGCTCGGTGCTGATTCCGCTCGGCGAGATTCCGCAGCGCCATGCCGAGATCGACCGCAATCGCCTGGTCGTTTGCCAATGCCGTTCGGGTGTTCGCAGCGCCAAGGCGGCTGCCTTCCTCCGCAGCGTCGGCTTCCCGCGCGTCGTGAACCTGACCGGAGGGATTCTGGCCTGGTCGGACCAGGTCGACCCCTCCCAGCCCAAGTACTGAAAAAGGCCGCCAATCCGGCCCGTCCGAGCCGGATTGGCGCCCGTTCCACCTCTGCCTTTTGACGAATGCCGACTTGTGAGGTCCTAGATTCAAGGGTAAAATAGGACTTCGCCGGTCGTATTTAGGCGGCTCCTATGTTGAGACTCTCCAAAAAGTCCGATTACGCGCTCATCTCCATGGCCCATCTGGCCGCGCGCCCGGACGGCAATGGCTCGTCCAGCGCCCGCGAGATCTCCGAGGCGTACTCGATTCCGCTCGAGCTCCTGGCGAAAATTCTCCAGCGCCTCGTGCGCGCCAAGCTGCTGGTTTCGGTCCAGGGCACCCGCGGGGGCTATCGCCTGGCCCGGCCGGCCGCCAGCATCAGCGTGGCCGACGTCATCCAGTCGGTGGACGGCCCGGTCACCGTCACCGCGTGCTCGCCTGACGATCACGCCTGCGACCAGTTCGGGACCTGCAGCATTCGCGACCCGCTCTGGAAGATCAAGAACCGCATCCTCGAAACGCTGACCACCGTGTCGGTCGCGGAGCTCGGCGCCGACGCCGCGCAGGCCGCCGCCCTGGCGCCCGCGCCGAAAGTTTCGCGCATGGTGTTCGTTTCACCGATAGGGGAGTCGTAAGTGATCTACCTCGATCACCACGCGACGACGCCGGTGGATCCGCGCGTGCTGAAGGCGATGCTGCCGTTCTTCAGCGAGAAGTTCGGCAACCCGTCCAGCCGCACGCATCGGCCCGGCTGGGACGCCAGCGATGCGGTGGAGCGCGCGCGCAAGCAGGTCGCGGCCCTGATCGGCGCCAGCGCCCGGGAGATTGTGTTCACGAGCGGCGCCACCGAAGCGAACAACCTGGCGATTGCCGGAATTGCAGCGGCGGCCCCGGCCGATCGGCGTCATGTGGTGACGGTTGCCACCGAGCACAAGGCAGTGCTCGACCCGTGCCGCGCGCTCGAAGCACAGGGCTGGCAGGTGACGGTGCTGCCGGTCGCCGCGACCGGGCTGGTGGATCTGGCGGCCGTCGAACAGGCGGTGACGCCGGACACCGCGCTTGTCAGCGTCATGCTGGCCAACAACGAGATCGGTGTCGTGCAGCCGCTTGCCGGCATCGCCCGTCTCGCGCACGCGCACGGCGCCGTCGTGCACACCGACGCGGTACAGGCACTGGGCAAGCTGCCCTTGGATGTCGCCGCCCTCGACGTGGACCTGGCCTCGTTCAGCGCCCACAAGGTCTACGGCCCCAAGGGCGTCGGCGCCTTGTATGTGAAGCGCGGGATCGACAAGCGCCTGCGCGCGCAGGTGCGCGGCGGCGGCCAGGAGCGCGGGCTGCGCGGCGGCACCCTGAACGTACCCGGCATCGTCGGGTTCGGGGCTGCCTGCGAAGTGGCGGGGAAGGACCTGCCGGTCGAGACGGCTCGCCTCAATGAGTTGCGCGACCGTCTGTGGCAGCAGCTGCGGGCCGACCTGGATGGCGTGACCCTCAACGGCGCACCGACGCCCCGGCTTCCGGGCAACCTGAACGTGTCGTTCGAGGGGATCGACGGTGAGTCCCTGCTGCTGGCGATCACCGACGTGGCCGTTTCGTCCGGCGCGGCCTGCACCAGCGCCGAACCGTCGCACGTGCTGACGGCGCTCGGCCTCGAAACGCGCCGCGCGCTGGCGTCGTTGCGATTCGGGCTGGGGCGGGACACGACCGCCGAAGACATCGCGCAGGCGGCGGCGCACATCGGCGCGGTCGTCGCGCAACTGCGAGCGCAGCTGCCAGGCCGGGTGCCGGCCGGCGCCGGCGTAGAAGGGCGGGCGTAATGTATTCCGCCGCCGTGCTCGAGCGCGTGCGCGACCCGAAGCGCGTGGGCGTGCTGCCCGAGGATTCGCCCGACGTCGGGACCGGGCAGTGCGGAACGCTGGACGCGGGCACCATGGCGCGCATCCAGATTCGCGTGAAGGACGGGCGCATTGTCGAGGCCCGCTTCAAGGTATTTGGCTGCAGCGCGGCGATTGCCGCCGCCTGCCTGATGACCGAGTGGCTGGAAGGCGCGACCGTCACCCAGAGCCGGGCGTTCACGTCCGGACAGGTGGCCGAAGCGCTCGACCTGCCAGAAGAGCGAATGCACGTGGCGAACGTCGCCGTCGCCGCGGCCCGACAGGCCCTGGACGAAGCGACGCGGAAGGCCGGAACAGGACGACAGGGATGATTGAAATCACCGAGAGCGCGGCGCGGGTGATCGCGCGTCAGTTGTCGAAGCAGCACCTGGAGTCGGGTGGGCTGCGCATCGCCATCAAGGCGGGCGGGTGCTCGGGGTTCGCCTACACGTTCGGGTTCGACGGCGCGCCCAGGCCATCGGATCAGGTGTTCGAAGGACCCGGCGGAGCGAAGGTGTTCGTCGATCCGCGGAGCCTCAAGCTGCTGGACGGGACCGTGCTCGACTTCGACGAGCACAACCTGATGGCCACGAATTTCACGTTGTCGAACCCGCACGCCAAGAGCACGTGCGGCTGCGGCGAATCGTTTTCCGCCTAGAGCCTGAAGCCTAGAGCCTGAAGCCATATGTCAACATCCACGCAAGTCATCGAAGAACTGGCGAACACCGAGTACAAGTACGGGTTCGTCACCGACGTCGAGCAGGACATCGCGCCCAAGGGGCTGAACGAGGACATCGTCCGCCTCATCTCCTCGAAGAAGGGCGAGCCGGAGTGGCTGCTCGAGTGGCGCCTGCGCGCCTTCCGCGTGTGGCTGAAGATGACCGAGCCCTCGTGGCAGAACGTCACCTACGAGCGGGTGGACTACCAGGCCATCTCGTACTACGCCGCGCCGAAGGAAAAGAAGAAGCTGAACAGCATGGACGAAGTGGACCCGGAGATCCGGGCCACCTTCGAGAAGCTGGGCATCCCGCTGATCGAACAGCAGCTGCTGGCCGGCGTGGCCGTGGACGCGGTGTTCGACTCCGTGTCGGTGGCGACCACGTTCCGCAAGAAGCTCGCGGAGCTCGGCATCATCTTCTGCTCGTTCTCGGAGGCGGTGAAGGATCACCCCGAGCTGGTGCGGCAGTACCTCGGCTCGGTCGTGCCCCACACCGACAACTTCTTCGCCGCCCTCAACTCGGCGGTGTTCAGCGACGGCAGCTTCGTGTTCGTGCCGAAGGGCGTGAAGTGCCCGATGGAGCTGTCCACCTACTTCCGCATCAACGCCAAGGACACGGGCCAGTTCGAGCGGACCCTGATTGTCTGTGAAGACGGCGCCACGGTCAGCTACCTCGAAGGCTGCACCGCGCCCAAGCGCGACGAGAACCAGCTGCACGCGGCGGTCGTCGAGCTCGTGGCACTCGACCGCGCCACCATCAAGTACTCGACCGTCCAGAACTGGTACCCCGGCGACAAGAACGGCGTCGGCGGCATCTACAACTTCGTCACCAAGCGCGGCATCTGCAAGGGCGTGGCGAGCAAGATCACGTGGACCCAGGTCGAAACCGGGTCCGCGGTCACCTGGAAGTACCCGAGCTGCATCCTGCAGGGTGACGACTCGGTGGGCGAGTTCTACTCGGTGGCGGTCACCAACAACTTCCAGCAGGCCGACACCGGCACCAAGATGATCCACCTGGGGAAGAACACCCGCAGCACGATCGTCTCCAAGGGCATCTCGGCCGGCCGCGGCCAGAACACCTATCGCGGCGCGGTGAAGATCGGCAAGAACGCCGCGAACGCGCGCAACTACTCGCAGTGCGATTCGCTGCTGATCGGCGACCGCTGCGGCGCGCACACGTTCCCGTATCTCGAAATCAAGAACACCTCGGCCAAGGTCGAGCACGAGGCGTCCACCTCGAAGATCGGCGAGGACCAGATTTTCTACTGCGAGCAGCGCGGTATCTCGAAGGAAGACGCGATCAACATGATCGTCAGCGGGTTCTGCAAGGAAGTCTTCCGTGAGCTCCCGATGGAGTTCGCGGTCGAAGCCCAGAAGCTGCTCGGCATCTCTCTTGAAGGATCGGTGGGGTAAACCAAGCGATGTCTCTACTCAGCGTCACGAATCTGCAGGTCAAGGCGGAGGACAAGCAGATCCTCCGCGGGATCAGTCTCGAAGTGAATCCCGGCGAGGTCCACGCCATCATGGGACCGAACGGCTCGGGCAAGAGCACGCTGGCGCGCGCGCTGGCGGGGCACCCCGGCTACGAGGTCACCGGCGGCCGCGTCCTCTATCGCGGCGAGGATCTGCTCGAGATGCCGGCGGACGAGCGCGCCCGCAAGGGCGTCTTCATGGCCTTCCAGTACCCGGTCGAGATCCCGGGCGTGAACAACGCCTATTTCCTGAAGGCGGCGCTGAACGCGGCGCGCAAGGAGCGCGGCCTCGACGACCTGGACGCCATCGACTTCATGGCGTTGATGAAGGAGAAGGCCAAGCTGCTGGACGTGGACCAGGCGATGCTGCAGCGCTCGGTCAACGAGGGTTTCTCGGGCGGCGAGAAGAAGCGCAACGAGATCTTCCACATGGCGGTGCTCGAGCCGACGCTCGCCATCCTGGATGAAACCGATTCGGGCCTGGACATCGACGCGCTGCGGGTGGTGTCCACCGGCGTCAACGCGATGCGCTCGGAAGAGCGGGCGTTCATCGTCGTCACTCACTACCAGCGCCTGCTGAACTACATCGTCCCCGACTTCGTGCACGTGCTGAGCGAGGGCCGGCTGGTGAAGTCCGGCGGCCGCGAGCTGGCGCTGGAGCTGGAGGAGAAGGGCTACGGCTGGCTCGAAGAGACGGCGCGTTCGAACGACGGCACCGATGGCACGGATCGCTCGCTGGCCGCGGGCGTGAGGAGCTGAGGGTGATGACTCCCGTCGCCGAAGGACAGGACACCTATCTCGCCGAGCACGCGCGGTTCATGCGCGGTCGTGGCGAAGTGGCGCCCGCCTGGCTGAAGGCCATGCGCGAAAAGGCGCGCGACGCGTTCCAGAACGCCGGCTTCCCGACCACCCGTCAGGAAGAGTGGCGCTTCACGAACGTCTCGGCCATCGCCTCCACGCCGTTCAAGCTGTCGGAAGGCGCGCCCACCAACCACGCACCGCTGGTGTCGCGCGTGGCGGTGCCCGGCGCGGTCCGGCTGGTGCTGTTGAACGGCCGCTTCGCGCCGGAGCTGTCGGACCTTACGACGGTACCGGTCGGGCTGAAGATCGGGAGCCTGGCCGCGGCCATCGCGCAGGGCGCTCCGGAGTGCTCGGCCCTGGGTCAGCAGCCCGTGGACGTGCTGCCGTTCGCGGCGCTGAACACTGCGTTTCTCGAGGACGGTGCGCTCATCTCCGTGCGCAAGGGCGCCGTCATCGACACCCCCGTGCACGTCATCATCATCACTGGCGGCACCGGCAAGACGATGGTGCACCCGCGGGTGCTGCTGACAGCGGGCGCCGGCAGTCAGTCCAATCTGGCGATCAGCTTCCTCACCGCCGCCGGCGAGGCGCACCTGACCAACGCCGTGATCGAAGCCACACTTGCCGATCAGGCGATCGTCAACTGCTGCCTGGATCAGCGCGGCACCGAGGGCTCGTTCCTCGTCACCAACCTGCACGTGAATGCGTCCCGCGACAGTTCGTTCAAGGTTCGCACCATCACGCTGGGCGGCCGCATCGTCCGCAACGACGCCACCGCGGTGCTCGCCGGCGAGGGCGCCCACGTGGACATCGACGGCTGCTATCTGGCCGACGGAACGAGCCTGGTGGACAACCACACCACGATCGATCACGCGATGCCGAACTGCACCAGCCACGAGCTCTACAAGGGCATCCTGGACGGCAGCGCCAAGGCGGTGTTCAACGGCCGCATCATCGTTCGCCTCGACGCGCAGAAGACCGACTCGAAGCAGACCAACCGCGCGCTGCTGCTGTCGGACGACGCGACCATGAACTCGAACCCGCAGCTCGAGATCTTCGCCGACGACGTGAAGTGCACGCACGGGGCGGCGGTCGGGCAGCTGGACGAAGAAGCGATGTTCTACCTGCAGGCACGCGGGCTGAACGTGAAGGACGCGCGCGACATGCTCATCCACGCCTACGCGGGTGAAGTGCTGGAGCGCATTGCCATTCCGCAGCTGCGGGAACAACTGGAGCGCGAGCTGTTCCGTCAGCTCGAGCGCGACCTGGCCGAGCACGACCAGACCGGGCGCGACTGCCAATAGAACGACCATGACCACCGCCACCGCATTCGACGTCCAGGCCCTTCGCGCCGATTTCCCGATCCTGAGCACCCAGGTGCACGGGCGGCCGCTGGTGTACCTCGACAACGCCGCCACTACGCAGAAGCCGCGTGTCGTGCTGCAGGCGCTGATCGACTACTACACCGGCAGCAACGCCAACGTGCATCGCGGCGTGCACTACCTGAGCGGGAAGGCCACCGATCTGTTCGAGGCGGCGCGCGGGCGGATCGCGACCTTCATCGGCGCGGCGGATCCGAAGGAGATCATCTTCACGCGGAACGCCACCGAAGGCATCAACCTGGTGGCGCAGACCTGGGGCCGCACGCACGTCAAGGCCGGCGACGAGGTGCTGATCTCCGGGATGGAGCACCACTCGAACATCGTGCCCTGGCAGCTGCTCTGCACCGAGAAGGGCGCGACGCTGCGCGTGGTGCCGATCCTCGACTCGGGCGAGCTCGACATGGAGGCGTTCGCGCGCCTGCTCACCCCGCGCACCCGGATCGTCGCCATCTCGGCCCTGTCGAATGCGCTGGGCACAGTGAACCCGATCGAGGCCATCACCCGCGCCGCGCACGAGGCCGGCGCCGTGGTCCTGATCGACGGCGCCCAGGCGGCGTACCACATGCCCGTGAACGTCGCCGCGATCGGCTGCGACTTCTTCGTCATGACCGGGCACAAGCTCTACGGCCCCACCGGCATCGGCGTCCTCTACGGCAAGGCCGCGCTGCTCGACGCGATGCCGCCGTGGCAGGGTGGCGGCGACATGATCGCCTCGGTGACCTTCGAGCGCTCGACCTGGAACGTGCTGCCCTACAAGTTCGAGGCGGGCACCCCGGACATCTCCGGCGCCATCGCGCTGGGAGTGGCCGTGGACTACATCACGGCTGTCGGCATGGATCGCATCCAGGCCCACGAGCAGGAGCTGCTGGCGTATGGCACGGCCGCGCTCCTCGAAGTGCCAGGCGTGACGCTGGTCGGCACCGCGCCGCGCAAGGCGAGCATCCTGTCGTTCGTGATGGAGGGCGTGCACCCCCACGACCTCGGCACCATCGTCGATCGCGAGGGCGTGGCCATCCGCACCGGACATCACTGCGCGCAGCCGGTGATGGACCGCTTCGGCATTCCGGCCACCGCTCGCGCCTCGCTGGCGATGTACAACACGCGTGAGGACATCGACGCCCTGGTAGCCGCGCTTCACACCGCGAAGAAGGTGTTCGGCTGATGTCTGAACTGAGCGACCTCTACCAGGAAGTGATCCTGGACCACAACCGGAAGCCGCGAAACTTCCGCGTGATCGACCCCGCGACCGCTTCGCAGGAGGGCTACAACCCGCTCTGCGGCGATCGCCTCAAGCTCTTCCTGAAGGTCGAGAACGGCGTCATCGCCGACATCGCGTTCCAGGGGTCCGGTTGCGCCATCTCCAAGGCCTCGGCGTCGCTGATGACCGAGGCGGTGAAGGGCAAGACGGTTGACCAGGCACGCGCGCTGTTCGAGCAGTTTCACCACATGATCACGTCGCCACCCGGCAGCGCCCTGCCCGAGATGGGGAAGCTCGCCGTGCTCTCGGGCATTCGCGAGTTTCCGACCCGCGTGAAGTGCGCGGGCCTCGCCTGGCACACGCTGAAGGCGGCGGTGTCGGATCAGCCGGTTGGCCCGATCAGCACCGAATAGCGGAGCGCCGGGCGCCGCCCGGCGGCACAGCACACCATGACGATGCCGAGGATTCTACCCATGATGCCCACCGGAGGCGACGACGCCCAGGACTCACCCGCGAACGAGCTGTCGGAATCGCTGGACGGCTTCGTGGCGGACCCGCTGAAGATGGCGGAGCTGCGGCCGCAGATTCTCGACGCGCTGCGCACCATCTACGACCCCGAGATTCCCGTGAACATTCACGAGCTCGGCCTCATCTACGACGTGCTGGTGGACGCCGACGCGCACGTCGGGATCCGCATGACCCTGACGGCGCCCGCCTGCCCGGCCGCGCAGTCGCTGCCCGTCGAAGTGCGCGACAAGGCGGCAAAAGTGCCGGGCGTCACCGGCGCGAAGGTCGAGATCGTCTGGGAACCGCCCTGGACCAAGGACCGCATGACCGACGCGGCGAAGCTCCAGCTCGGTATGCTCTAACGGCTGTGTCCCTCCTTGTCTGCATCGCCACCGAGCTCGAGGGCGGGCTCCTGCGCGAACGGTTGGCCGCTTCGAACGACACCGTGGTCCTCTGCACCGGCGTCGGCGCCGTCAACGCCGCTCACGCGGTGACGATGGCCATCGCGCGGCAGCGCCCCGACGGCATCGTGGTGTGCGGTGTCGGCGGTGCCTATCCGGGATCGGGACTTGGCGTGGGAGACGTCGCCTGCGCGGCCGATGAGTGCTACGGCGACCTGGGCGCGGCGACGCCGACGGGCTTCCTCGACATGAAGGCGCTCGGGTTCCCCCTGGTCCGCGGCGCCGTTCCCATCTACAACGACCTGCCGATGCAGCTCTGGCCGGTCGAGCGGCGCGTCAGGTTCGTGACGGTCAACACCTGCACGGGCACGGACGGCGCTGCCCGCGCCATCGAGGCGCGCACCGGCGGGGCGGTCGAGAACATGGAAGGCGCCGCGGTGGCGCACGTGGCGCACCTGCACGGCATCCCGGTCGGCGAGGTCCGCGGCATCAGCAACATGGTCACCAACCGGGATACCGGCGCGTGGCGGCTGAAAGAGGCCGCGCTCGCCGCGCAGGAGGCGCTCGTCACGTGGATGTCCCGACGCTGAACTTCGGATTCTCGACCTGCCCGAACGACACGTTCGCGTTCCACGCGATCGTCCACGGCCTGGTGCCCGGTCCCCGCCTGGTGCCGTTCATGGACGACATCGAAGTCCTCAATGCGCGGGCCGAACGCGGCGAGGCCGAGGTGACGAAGGTGTCGATGGCCGCCTACGGACGGCTGCGCGAGCGCTACCTCCTGCTCCGCGCCGGCGGCGCCGCGGGCTTCGGCGTCGGCCCGATCGTCGTGGCGAAGTCGCCGCGCGAGGTCGGCGGCCGGATCGCGATTCCAGGCGAGAGGACGACCGCGGCGCTGCTGTTGCGGCTGCTGGGCCGGTTCGAGACGGTGGCGATGCGCTTCGACGAGATCGAGGACGCCGTGCTGCGCGGCGAGGTGGACTGCGGCCTGCTGATTCACGAGGGCCGCTTCACCTACGAGGGCAAGGGCCTCACGCTGGTCGCCGATCTCGGCACCGTGTGGGAGTCGCGGATGCAGTGTCCGCTGCCGCTGGCGGCGATCGCCATCCGCCGCGACCTGGCGCCGACGCTGGCGCCGATCGTCGACCGGGCGCTCCGATCAAGCGTCGCCTATGCCTTCGAGCATCCGGAGGCCAGCCGCGAGTTCGTCGCGGCGCACGCGCAGGAGATGGATCCCGAGGTCGCCGAGCGCCATATCCGCCTGTATGTGAACGACTACACCCTGGCGCTGGACGAGAGCGCCGTGCAGCGCATGCTGGCGTGGGGCGAGAGCGAAGGCGTGTTCCAGGCGCCCGACCAGACCCTGCCACTCTTTGCGGAGTAGCAGCGCCAGGATCTCCAGCCGAGCGCTCGGTGCGGACCGGTCGTGTGGTGGTGGCTACTGCGTGCAGCGTGGTGCGGCGGCCGGCATGCCCTGCATGACCATTTGCCGGTAGTTCGCGATTTCTTCTTCGCACTTCGACTTCTGGGATCTGCTTCGCCGCCTTCTCCACCGCCCAGAAGGCGATTGAGGAAAGGGAAGCCACCGGCGAGCGATACGCCTGGGGTGTCCACTGCGTGATGAAGTCGTTGTGCGTGGGCGCGCCGTAGGACAACGGAGCGCTCTGGCCGATGTTGAAGTCCTGCAGGATGTCGATGCGTGGCGCGGCGCCGAAGACCTGAAGCTGGTACTCGAGCCTCATCGGCGCACTCGACGTCGTCTGCCGCGACTCGGTGACGCGCAGCCCCTTCTTGATGCGGCTCATCGACACCCCCATCTTCGAGGCATCGACCGTCGTCTCCGGTGATGCTGCGGGGACTTGCGGATCGGTGGAGCGCGCGTCCGAGGTCTCGGGCGTGGAGGAACCTTCGGCAGGCGCGGGCCGTTGCGCCTGCAGCGAGACGGTCATGGCTGTGGCGACCACCAGGGCCAGCGCCATCCTCATGTCCTCATTATGACGCCGAGTCTGCTGGAATGGGCGGCACTCGTCCCGAGTAGTCGAGCCGGTTCTTTGCTACTATCCGACTCCACCGCAGGAGGCAGATGACATTGCGCGCAAGACTCACGATTCTCTCAGTGACGGTGGCCGGCATCGGGCTCACCCTGGGCGCCGCCGGACGCGCGCAAACCACACAACCGCCGGCCGACCTGGTCCTGACGAATGGCGCCGTGCTCACGGTGGATCCACGGGACTCGGTGGCCGAGGCCGTGGCCATCACCGGCGGCCGCATCGTCGCGGTTGGCACCAGCGCCCAGATCAAGCCGCACATCGGATCGGCCACCCAGGTGGTGGACCTGGCCGGACGCGCCGTCACCCCGGGTCTGATCGATTCCCACGTGCATTTCTCCGAGGTGGACGCGCTCTTCAACGTCGATCTCAGCGACGTCGCCATCAAGTCCATGGACGATGTGCTGCGGCGCATCGCGGCGCAGGTGGCGACGCTGAAGCCGGGCGAGTGGGTGCGCGGTCGCGGCTGGGACGAGGGCAAGCTCGCCGAGCGGCGATACATCACGGCCGCCGATCTCGACAAAGTCGCGCCGAACAACCCGGTGTGGCTGATGCACACGACCGGTCACTACGGCGTCGCGAACTCCTATGCCATGAAGATGGCCGAGGTGCGGCGCGAGACCAAGGATCCGCCGGCCGGGACCATCGATCGCGACGCGGCCGGCAACCCGACCGGCGTGATGAAGGAGTCCGCCACCGGGCTGATCACGCCGATCGTGCCGCCGATGACCCGCGAGCAGCAGAAAGCTGGCCTGCTGAAGATTGTCGAGGACTTCAACCGCGAGGGCATGACGGGCGCCAAGGACCCCGGCATCGGCGAGATGAAGTGGGAGCTCTATCGGGAGCTGCTGCAGGAGGGCAAGCTGACCGTGCGCGTGTTCGCGCTGTGGGCCGGGGCGCGCCGGCTGGCCGACGGGCCGGCGGTGCTCGCGCGGGTCCAGAAGCAGCCCAAACCGACGGTTGCTCAGGGCGACGGCTTTCTGATCTCCGGCGGCGTGAAGATGTACATGGATGGGAGTGGCGGCGCCCGAACGGCATGGATGCACGAGGACTGGAACAAGGACTTCACCGGCAAGGACACCGGCAACACCGGCTACCCGTCGACGCCACCGGATGAATACCGCGAGCTGATGACCGCTCTGCATCAGGCCGGCATTCACGTCAGCACGCACGCCATCGGCGATCGGGCGATCGACTGGGTGGTGGATACCTACGATCAGGTGCTGAAGGCCACGCCGACACGCGGCCTGCGCCACGGCATCATCCACGGCAACACGCCCACGGATCATGCGATCGACGTGATGGCGCGGCTGCAGCGCGACTTCGATTCGGGGTATCCCGAAGCGCAGGCGCCGTTCCTGTGGTGGATTGGCGACAACTACGCGGCCAATCTCGGCCCGGCGCGTGCCGGCCGGCTGAAGCCGTTCCACACGTTCGTGCAGAAGGGCGTGAAGTGGGGAGCCGGCTCCGACTTTCCGGTGACGCCGTTCGCCGCGCGGCTCGGCCTCTGGTCCTCGGTCGTGCGACAGACGCTCAATGGCACGCACGGCGCCACGCCGTTTGGCACCAGCGAATCGATCGACATCCGCACGGCGCTGCGGTCCTACACGATGTGGGCCGCGCACACGATGTTCCTGGACGAGCGCATCGGCTCCATTGAAGTGGGGAAGGACGCCGATCTGGCGGTGTGGGACCGCAACCCCTACACGGTGCCGTCGGCCGAGCTGAAGGACATGCGCTGCCAGCTGACGTTCGTGCGCGGACGGATGGTCTATCGCGCCGAGCCCGGCGGCGCGCTCAGATAGCGCGCTGCAGCAGGGCGTGAATCTGCCGCACGCCGTCGGTGAGGGCGGCGGGGCCCGGCTGCAGGATGAAGGCGGACTTCACTTCGTAGATGTGTCCGTTTCGCACGGCCGGAATCTGGTCCCACCCGGGCCGGCCGGCGATGCGCTCGGGTCGCACCGGTTTGCCGCACCACGATCCGATGATCACGTCGGGTGCCGCGGCAATCACCTGATCGCCGCTGACGATGCGATCCTTCGCCAGCTTGGCATGCCGGCGATCCGGGAAGACCGGCTCGCCGCCGGCGATCTCGACGAGCTCCTCCACCCAGCGGATGCCCGTGATCAGCGGGTCGTCCCACTCCTCGAAGAACACGCGCGGCCGTCGCGGAAACTGGCTGGCCGCCTCACGAATCCGCTGCAGTCCAGCCTCCAGCTCGCGCGCCAGTGCCTCGCCCTTGGCGGCCACCCCGACGATGCCCGCCAGCACGCGAATCATCTGCAGGATCTCGGCCACCGACCGCTGATTGAACGTGAACACCGTGTGTCCGCGCTTCACGAGCTCGGTGGTGATGTCGGCCTGCAGGTCAGAGAACGCGAGAATCAGATCGGGCTCGAGCGCCTCGATCTTCTCGTAGCGGGCATGAAGGAAGGATGAGATCCGCGGCTTCTGCCGTGCTTCGGGCGGGCGCACGGTGTAGCCGCTGACGCCGACCACACGATCGCCTTCGCCCAGCAGATAGAGCGTCTCGGTGGTTTCCTCGGTCAGGCAGACGATGCGCGTTGGATAGCTCATGGCGCGAAAGCGGCCTCCAGGTCGCAGAAGACGAACCCGTCACGATCCACGACCTCGCCAGTGGTCACCGCAATGGGCTCGGAGAACATCGGGCCGGCATACGCAAACGAGTGGAACTCGCCGCGCTCGCCGCAGGGGTCCACCTCCGCTGGCAGATCGCGCAGCAATGCGTCGTCGAAGCGGCGGCCGGCGAAGGCGCGATCGAGAACCCGCGGGTCCACGCACGTCAGGCGAGCTTCGAGGCCGCCGTCGATCATCTCCCGCGCGAGTTCGGCGGTGGATTTGGTCTTCCAGAGCGGAAACAGCGGCGTCAGCCCGGTGTTGGCGAGCCGATCCTCGCGGTAACGGCGGACGTCCTCGAGAAACAGGTCACCGAACGCGACGTGCGTGAAGCCCTCCGCGACGAGCGAGCGCACGGCGGCGCCCATGCGCTGTTCGTACTGTTCGTTCGAGCAGGGCCAGGGCAACGGCACGACGTGCAGCGGCACCCCGGCGGCCCGCGCCTGCGCTTCGAGCAGCGAGCGGCGCACAGCGTGCATGGCGACGCGATCGAACGCCTCGTTCGTCGTGGTGAGCAACCCCTGCACCGCACCGGGGTGCTGCTGCTTCAGGACGTGCAGCATCCACGCCGAATCCTTGCCCGATGACCAGCTGACGAGAATGCGCATTTACAACCTCACGGGTGCAGGGCCCGCGCCATCTGCTCGACGACCTCGGCCACGCGCGGCCCGGGTACCGTCAGCCCCTTGCCCGTCAGCACGATCACGCGCTTCTGCCGCACCGCGGGGACCGACGCCAGCGGCGCCCAGCTGGCGGCTTCCTTCGCGGCCTCGGCCTCGGTGTCGATATCCGCCGACCGCACCTCGAGGATCACCTCGGGCGCCCGCGTCAGAATCAGCTCGGTGGTGGCCTGCACCGATTCGCGATCGATGTCGGCGAAGATGTTCGTGCCGCCCGCGGCCACGAGCATGTCGTGCAGGAAGCCGCGGCCGCCGCTGGCGTAGATGTTCCGCAGCGTGCCCCGCTCGCGGCCGAACACGAGCAGCGTCCGTGGTTTCGGCGAGCTGGATGTGCGCGTTCGGACCGCCGCCAATCGCGCCTCGATCTCGCGGGCGGCGGCGTCGGCCTCGCGCGGATGGCCGGTCCGCACCCCCAGCGCGCGCATCGTCTCGAGGATGGCGGTGAGGCCGCCGTGCCGGTAGTCGAACATCGGGATGCCGGCGCGGGTGAGCTGCGCCTGCAGGTCAACCTGCGATCCGTAGGTGATGACGAGGTCCGGCTTCAGCGACAGGATGCGCTCCACGTCCGGATCGAGCAGCGCGCCGACGCGGGGCAGCGACTTCACCTGCGGCGGATCCTCGTCGTAGCTGCTCACGGCCACCACCTGCGGACCGGCCCCCATGGTGAACAGCATTTCGGTGAGCGCCGGCACCAGCGAGATGATGCGCTGCGGCGACTGCGTCGCCAGGCCCGCGGCCGGCAACACGCAGAGCGACGCGATGACGAGCGACAAGAATGAGCGGCGGATCATGACTGCCTCACCAGTAACCAGAGGAAGAACGGCCCGCCGATGAGCGCGGTGATGATACCCACCGGAATCTCGAGCGGGGCCATGATGGTCCTTGCCAGCAGGTCGCACAGCACCAGGAAGGCGGCGCCGAACAGCGTGGCGGCGGGGAGCACGACGCGGTGATCCGATCCCACCATCAGTCGCACCAGGTGCGGCACGACAATGCCGACGAATCCCACCGGGCCACCCAGCGATACCGCCGCGCCCGTGGCCAGCGAGGCGCTGAAGAACGCCCAGCGCTGCGCGCGCCCCACTTCGACTCCGCGGCCGGCAGCCACGTCCTCGCCCATGGTCAGGAGATTGAGTGCGCGCGGCAGCACCGCGAACACGGCGAACGCGGCGATGATGAACGGCGTGGCGGCCACGATCGGACCATAGCTGCCGACATCCAGATCGCCCATCAGCCAGCGGACCGTGCGGAACGACTCCGCGAAATCCGACAGGTATTGAACGAAGAGAATCAGCGCTGAGAAGAACGAGTTCAGCGTGACGCCTGCCAGCAGCAGGACGTTGGTGGACAGACCGCGCTTCTGCGACGAGGCGAGCCCGTACACGATGGCGATCGCCGCCAGCGAGCCGATGAAGCTGGCGATGGGGACCGAGGAGACTACCCAGTGTCCCCACGTCCAGCCGGAACGCAATCGCCAGCATCGCCCCCAGCGCGGCGCCGGCCGAGACGCCCAGCGTAAACGGCGTGGCCAGCGGATTTCGCATCAGCGCCTGCAGCACCACTCCCGCCGCCGCCAGTGTCGCGCCAATCAGCGCTCCTGCCAGCACCCGCGGCAGCCGCGCGACGAAGAAGATCTGCGCGTCGACGTTGTCGGCCCAGGGGATCGAGGTGTCGAAGACGCGCGCGAGATCGATGGACGTGCTGCCAACGGTCGGCGCCCAGATGAGCACCAGCAGCGCGACCGCGCCGAAGCCTCCGACGACGGTGAGCAGTCGCCGGCGCAGGCTCATGGCCGGAGGCGGCGGACCGGTACGACGGTCATGTGGCCGCTGGCGGCGTGCACGTGCACGTCGGCATCGACGTCGTAGAGCGCGCGGACGTGATCGGGCGTCAGCACCTCTTCGGTCGGGCCGTTGGCGATGACACGCCCCTGGCGAACCAGCACCAGCGTGCGGCAGATCGACGCGGCCAGGTTCAGGTCGTGCGTGGAGATCGCCATGGTCACGTCGCGTTCGCGGTTCAGCGTGGAGAGCAGCGCCGCGACGTCGAGCTGGTAGCCGAGATCGAGCGAAGCGGTAGGCTCGTCGAGCAGCAGCACGTCGGAGGCCTGCGCCAGTGCCGCCGCAATGACCACGCGCTGTTTCTCGCCGCCGCTCAGCGTGTGAAACGCGCGCGTCTCGAGGTGGCCGGTGCCGGTTGCGGCGAGCGCCTCGCGCGCGAGGGCGTAGTCGCGGGGCCCCTCCACCTCGAAGAGGCCAAGATGCGCGTGGCGGCCCATCAGCACGATCTCGAGCACGGTGTACTCGAAGGCGAGCTCGGTTTCCTGAGGGACAATCGCCATCCGCCGGGCGATGTCCCGGCGGCTGAGACGCGTCATCGGCTGGCCGTCGAGCAGCACCCGCCCCGACGTCGGGACGCGCGTGCCGCTCAACAAGCGCAGCAACGTGGTTTTCCCCGAGCCATTCGGCCCGAGGATTCCCACGAGATCGCCTCGACGCACCTCCAGCGACACGCCGTCGACCACGAGCGGCGAATCGGCGTGATACCGGAAGGTGACGTTATCGGCTTGCAGCAAATCGAATGCCTACGTAGGCCGTGCGCCGCGGCGCCGGGTAGCCGAGGACCTCTTCGTACTCGGCGTCAAAGGCGTTCATCACGCGGCCGATGACGGTGACGCCGTAACCGATCGTGAAGGAGCCGCCGAAGTTCGTGACCGCGTAACCGGGGTTGTCATAGAGACCGCCGCCCGGTCCGAATGCCGGCTCGGCATCGAGCGTCTCGCCGCGCATCAGCACCTGAAGGAACGCGCCCGCGCGGGAGCGCGACCAGTTCGCATCGATCGAGCCCTGGTTCTGCGGGCGGCGCAGCAGCGCGTCGCCGACGCTGTACGGGGGCGGCGCATTCGGGGCGTCGTCCACGGCGAGGATCTCGGTCGAGAGGAACGTGTATGTGCCCTGGACCGAGAGGCCGGCCACCGGCCGCCACGCGGCCGAGAACTCGGCGCCGCGCGCGCGGGCATTCGAGATGTTGTCGGTGCGCCAGCGGCTGACACCCGAGAACGAGCTGCCGACCGAGATGATCAGGTCGTCGTAGTCGTTGTCGAACACCGTCGCGTCGAACTGGATGGCGCCGCCTGCCAGCGCCTGCGCGAGGCCAACGTCGAAGCTGCGGCTGCGCTCCGGTTTCAGCCCGGAGTTGTCGGTGAAGGCGATCTCGAACGCATCCGGCGGACGGATGCCGGTTCCCGCGGCGGCGTGCACGCGCGTCCAGGTCGGCGACTGGGCGGCGTCGCCGGCCACCATCCAGTTGACGGCGATCTTCGGATTGACCGAGTTGACCGTTTCCTCGGGGAAGTCGGGGCGCGGCGTGAACGCGAACGGATCGCCGGGGAACGCGTCACGATGGATGCGTTCGCCGCGCAGGCCCGCGGTGAGCGACAGCCGGCTGGCCGCGTTCCAGCGCGCTTCACCGAACACTCCGAGCACTGCCCGTTCGACCGGCACCTCTCCCGTCCCCGCGGTGATGTAGGTGCTGGAGCCCTGCTCGCCCAGCCACTCGAGGCCGCCAGTGAAGGCCAGCGTTGCCGATGCGGCAATGTCGGTCTGGGTGCGCACGTGCGTTCGCTGCGACTCGCCCTCGGACGGGAAGCTGCTCTGGTTGGTGAGGTCGTAGTCGGCGTAATCCAGCTCGGTGCGCTGACGCACCCGGCTGGAGGCGCCGAACCAGGGCTGGATCCAGTGCACGCCGCCAGAGGCTCTCGTCGTGAGGTTGCGGGACGTGCGATCCACGCCGGTGAAGCGCCCGGCGGGATCGGACCCGTACGGCCCCGGCGTGCCCCGATCGGTGTCCACGTAGCGAGCCGTGCCCTGCAGGTCCGCGCCGCTGCCCACATGCCGCCAGCCCAGCGTCACCGCCGCCTGCGACGTGCGCGCATCGTCGTTGCTCACGGTTTCGCCGTTGGCGGCCTCGCCTGTGAAGCCGTCTTCCTCGAAGCGATCGCCGCCCAGCTGCCAGCGGAAGCCGCGTGACTCGCCCGTGGTGGAGGCTGCGCCGCGCCACATGCCGCGGCTGCCGCCTTCGAACAGGCCCTGCGCGGACGGCGCGCCGCCGCTGCGCGTGATGATCTGGACGACGCCGCCGATGGCGTCAGCGCCGTAGAGCGCGCTCTGGGGACCGCGCACCACCTCGATGCGTTCGACGTCAGCCAGCGGCACCTGCGACAGGTCCACGCCGCCGCCGAAGGCGTTGGCGCGGATGCCATCGATGAGCACCAGGGTGAAGTCCGATTCGCCGCCACGGGTGAAGAGCGACGTGAGCGAACCCGGACCGCCGCTCTGTTGGACCGTCAGCCCGGGCACCGAGCGCAGCGCCTGGCCGGCGGAGAACTGCTGGCGCGCGGCCAGGGTCTCGCCGCTGATCACGGTCGTGCTGTCAGGCACGCGCGACAGCGGCTGGTCCACCTGCGTGGCAGTGACCACCAGCTGTTCGTCGATGGCCGCGACTCGCAGCGCCAGATCAACCACAACGGTTGCCTGATCGCCGACGTCAACGACATGCGATCCCGAGGTCAG
Source organism: uncultured Acidobacteriota bacterium (assembly GCA_963723005.1). GTDB lineage: Bacteria > Acidobacteriota > Vicinamibacteria > Vicinamibacterales > UBA2999 > VFZN01. The sequence goes on from CAVRPA010000007.1 coordinate 339,429, forward strand.
GCCCGGCGCGGATGCCTGGACGGTGAAGCGGCCGGGCACACCGGTTGCCACCACAAAGGCTCCGCTTGCGTCTGAAACCGAAGAGACCGGCGCGGCCGCCGGGCCTTCAATGACGATGGTGGCCCCGGGGACGGGGCGTTGCTGCGGATCGGTGACCTGTCCGCGGATGGTGCCCCCCGCGTCCTTCGTCTGCGCGACGAGATCCGGGCCGAATGCGAAGAGAGAAAAAACGACTAGTGACGCCTGTACGTACAGGCGGAGAGATGCATGCATATCGCCTCCCCGGCGTGACCCGCGCCGGTGCCCGTCGCCGACAGGCGACGTGGCAGAAGGACGGATTCCATGGCGGGAGGTATCCTGACTTGCGGATCGTTGCGCGCGCCCGGCGTCTTCCCGCCGCCGTAGCGACAGTGACGTCCACGTAACCCGGTCGAATAGGGTGATCGCGGAACGAAGGACGCGCGCTCCTCGCTTACAGTGGCGGGACCGTGTGGGCATCGCACCCAACTTCCCTGACCGCCCGGAACGCGTCTTGTTGTCAGGCGAATTGTAGCATGGCAGAATGTCCCGTTCTGCTTGACAGGGGCGCCCCGAGGTGTCGGCCTAAAGACTAGCAGGGACAGGACTTACGAAGCCGCGATCAGTTCCTGCACCGTTGGGCTGGGATTACGGATAAAATACAGGGTTTGTATTTGCCATCATGAAGAGGAACGCATGAGCAAGAGTTCGACCGTGACCGTCCGCGACACCCCAGTACAGAAGGTGGCGACCGCGACGGCTGGCGGCCTTGTGATCCACGGTGAGAGCTTTGTCATCGACACCGACGACCGCATCGAGCTGGTGGATCTGACCGACAGGGTGATGAGTTACGTCCGTCAGTTCAACATCCAGGAAGGCATGATCACGCTGTGGTCGATGCACACGACCTGCTCGGTGTTCATCAACGAGTTCCAGCGTGCGCTGCTCGTGGACATCAAGAAGTTCCTCGAAGAAATGGTCGCCCGCGACCGCTACTACATGCACAACGATCCGGACCACTCGGACTGCGATCGCATGAACGCCGACTCGCACCTCCGCGCGATGCTGCTGGGCCATTCGCTCACGCTGCAGATCAGCGGTGGCGAGGTCGTGCTGGGGCAGTGGCAGCGCATCCTGATGGCCGAGCTCGACGGTCCTCGCGCCCGGACGCTCCGCTTCCAGGTGTGGGGCATCAGCTAAGGACCGCGATCCGGTACCCGGTTTCCGGTACCCGGTGTCGGTACCGGGCGAAAGGCTGCAAGGTCGATGAACGCGCGCCTCCGCTCCGCGGGGCTTGGTGACATTGCCGACAAGGTGGACGCCGGAGAGCGGTTGTCCTTCGAAGACGGACAACGGTTGTTCGCCGCGCCAGATCTGCTGGCGGTCGGCTGGCTGGCCAATCGCGTCCGCGAGCGTCGCCACGGCGATCGCACCTACTTCAACTACAAGCTGGCGCTCGAGGCCACGAACGTGTGCGAGGCCTCGTGCCTCTTCTGTTCGTTCGCGCGGCTGAAGGAAGGCATGCCCGGCGCCCGCACGCTGTCGGTGGAGCAGGTCCTCGACAAGCTGCGCGCGCGCGCCGATCAGCCGCTCACCGAGATCCACCTCGTCAACGGGCTCCACCCGGATCTGCCGTTCAGCTACTACACCGATCTGCTGAGCGGGATGAAGCGCGTCCGTCCCGGCATCCACCTCAAGTGCTTCACCGCCGTCGAGATTGCGTTCTTCGCCGAGCACTACGGCAAGACCGATCGCCAGGTGCTCGAAGAACTGCGTGACGCCGGCCTCGACTCGCTGCCCGGCGGCGGCGCGGAGATTTTCGCGCCACGGGTGCGGGGCAAGATCTCGTACGACAAGTGCGACGGCGCCCGCTACCTCTCCGTGCATCGCACCGCGCACGGCCTCGGGATGCGCACCAACGTCACGATGCTCTACGGCCACATCGAGACGATGGACGAGCGCATCGATCACCTGCTGCAGGTGCGCGCGCTGCAGGACGAGACGCGCGGGTTCCAGGCCTTCATTCCGCTGGCGTTCCATCCCGACAACAACCAGATGCGGAAGCTGCCGCCGCCCTCCGCCACCGACACGCTGCGCGTGCTCGCCGTGTCGCGGCTGCTGCTCGACAACATGGACCACATCAAGGCCTACTGGATCTCGTGCGGGGTCGAGGTGGCGCAGACGGCGCTGTGGTTCGGCGCGGACGATCTCGACGGCACCGTGCAGGAAGAGACCATCTACCACATGGCCGGGTCGAAGACGCCGACGGCGCTGTCGACCGAGGATATCGAGCGGCTCATCCGCGACGCGGGGCGCGCGCCGATCGAGCGCGACACGCTCTACAACGTGGTCCGCGTGCCTCAGCTGGCGACGGCCTGACGTGCTATAGTCGAAATCAGACCAAGCGTGCGTCCGGCGGCGATCGCCGGGAATGTTTCGCTTGGTCTTTTCGTGCGCGGAGATTGCGAAACTTTTCACAATCTCGCATGCCGCGCACGGCTACGAGGCACAGACGACGATGACGACGGGCACCTTTCTGCCGGTCCTCAACGAGGTCGAGCGCGCCAGCATTCGCGAGCGCCAACCCCTCCCAGAGCAGTACCTCGGCCTCTCCGACGAGGAGATGGCGAGACGCATCGCCGCGGCTCGCGCCACGCTCGGATCGCGAGTGGTGATCCTCGGACACCACTACCAGCGCGATGAAGTGATCCGCTTCGCCGACTACACCGGCGATTCGTTCAAGCTCGCGCGCGAAATCTCCAGGCACCCGGAAGCCGAGTACATCATCTTCTGCGGCGTGCACTTCATGGCCGAGAGCGCCGACATCCTCGGCCTGCCGCACCAGAAGGTGATCCTGCCGGACCTGGCGGCAGGCTGCTCGATGGCCGACATGGCCGCGCCGGATCAGCTGCAGATCTGCTGGTCCGAGCTCCAGCAGCTGGGCGTGGCCTCCGCAGGTCACGCCGATTACCTACATCAACTCCGCGGCGTCGATTAAGTCGTTCGTCGGCGAGCGTGGCGGCACCATCTGCACCTCGTCGAACGCCGAGGCCTCGCTCAAGTGGGGCTGGTCGCAGCGCGAGAAGATTCTGTTCCTGCCGGACCAGCACCTCGGCCGCAACACCGCCTGGAAGATGGGTGTGCCGCTCGACGAGATGGTGGTGTGGGATCCGTTCGAGCCGTTCGGCGGCCTGACGCGCGAAGCGGTGGAGAAGGCGCGCCTCATCCTGTGGAAGGGGCACTGCTCGGTGCACGTGCGCTTCACGGCGCAGCAGATCGAGGCGGTGCGCAAGGCGCATCCGGGCGTGCGCGTCATCGTGCATCCCGAAGTGCCGTTCGAAGTGCTGCAGGCAGCCGATGATTTCGGTTCCACCGAGTACATCCTGAAGACCGTGCGCGAAGCGCCGGCTGGAACGACCTGGGCCGTGGGCACGGAAGTGCATCTCGTGCATCGGCTGGCCGAAGAGGTCGCGCCCGAGAAGACCGTGCTCTCGCTCGATACGATGGGCTGCCTCTGCTCGACCATGTTCCGCGTCTCGCCGAACCACCTGCTGTGGGTGCTCGACGGTCTGCTCGACGGGCACGTGCACAATCACATCGTCGTGGCCGAGCACGACAAGAAGTTTGCGAGAATCGCGCTCGATCGGATGCTTACAATCACCTAGAGGAGTTCATTGCACATGGCCCATACACTGCCAGCCCTGCCGTACGACTTCGCGGCGCTCGAACCGCACATCGACGCGCAGACCATGCAGATTCATCACGGCAAGCATCATCAGGCGTACGTCACCAACCTGAATGCGGCCCTCGACAAGCATCCGGAGTTGCACGCGAAGAGCCTCGACGAACTCGTGAAGGGCGTTGCCAGCCTGCCCGAGGACATCCGCACCGCCGTCCGCAACAACGGCGGCGGTCACTGGAATCATTCGATGTTCTGGACGCTGATGGCGCCGAACGCGGGCGGCGCGCCGACTGGCGCGGTGGCCGACGGCATCAATGCCGCCTTCGGCAGCTTCGACAAGTTCAAGGAGCAGTTCCAGGCCGCCGGCATGGGCCGCTTCGGCAGCGGCTGGGCGTGGCTGGTCGACAACGGCGGCAAGCTCGAGATCAGCAGCACGCCGAATCAGGACAATCCGCTGATGGACGGCAAGAAGGCCATCTTCGGCGTGGACGTGTGGGAGCACGCCTACTACCTGAAATACCAGAACCGCCGCGCCGATTATCTTGCGGCGTTCTGGAACGTCGTGAACTGGAACGCGGTGAACGAAAACCTGAAGGGATAAGACGGCAACGGCAGCAACGGCAGAAGGCAAAAGGCAGAAACGGGCGCTGTCCCGCTGTCATCGTCTGCCTCTGCCGTCTGCCTTCTGCCTTTTGCCTTCTCACCCGTCCCGCCCGTACCCCAGACCCACCGCGATTCCGATCATCGCGAGCAGACCCCACGAATAGAAGTTGAACATGCCGACGTCGAACGCCGAGACGCGGGCCATGCCCGTGGCCTCGCCCGACGCCGTGGCTGCCGACATCAGGATCGTCGGCAGGAAGTAGGGCAGGAGGAACGGCCAGGTGCAGACCGCGAGGTCGAGGAGGTTGGCTCGTCGATACGGCGGGATGCCGGCCGCCTCGCCCGCCCGGCGCGCGTAGTCGCCGACGGCCAGAATCGCCACCACACTGTGCGTGGTCAGGAGCACGGCGCCCATCACCGTGGCCACCATGCGCCATTCCGTTTTCGCCCGGCCCCCGCTTCCGCCCGGCACCCGGCTCACCAGCCGCTCCAGTGTGCCGCTGGCTTCCAGTCCCGCCACCAGCCCCATCAACAGCAGCGTGAAGATCGAGACGCCCACGCCGCGCTCGAGACCGTCGATGATCAGGCTCTTCGCCGCATAGCTCCCCGGCTCGACTCGGAGGAGTTGCGGCCACGTGAGCAAACCGAGCGGCAGCGCGATCGCGATCGACGAGACGATGCCCGCCAGCAGCGCTTCCACCAGGTGACGGCGGGCCAGCAGCATGCCGATGATCAGCACCGGCACCAGGATCAAGGGCCAGCCGCGCGCCTGTCCTGACAGAACTGGTGCAGCTGCCGCGACCTGGCTGCCGCCGCCGGCAACCAGATAAGCCAGCCCCGCCAGCAGGCCGGCCGGAATCACATACTTCAAGCGCGCCCGCACCGTGCCGCCGATGTCCGCGTGCTGCGTGCCGGACGAGGCGATGGTGGTGTCGGAGATCGGCGAGATGCTGTCGCCGAAGGTGGCGCCCGCCAGCAGCGCGCCCGCGAGGAAGACGGCATCGGCGCCGACGCTGGCACCGGCGGGATACAGCAGCGGTCCGCAGATGAGGATCGTCCCGAAGCTGGTGCCGGTCGAGGTGGAGACGAGCGCGCAGGCCACGAACGCCGCGGCAACATAGGCGCCCCCGGTCAATCCGAGCTGGGCGGTGAGCCACACCAGCGCCTGCACGAACCCCGCCGCGCCGAGCAGCGTGCCGAGGACGCCGGAGAACAGCCACGCCAGCACCATCACCATCACCAGCGGCTGGGCCATGCCGCCGAGCAGCGTCTCGGCATAGCGATGCCGATCGCGCGCGAGCGCCATGCCGACAATGGTCGCCGCCAGCAGCACCGGCCAGAAGCCGCGTTCGTCTGGAGCGCCGGACAGAGCGAGCCAGCCGACGCCGACGAGGAACACCGCAAAGGGAGCGAGCGCGCCGGCGGTGCCGCCGCGCATGGCAAGGGGAGGCGAGGTCATCAGGTGGCGGCTATAGACTACAGCTGATGGACGACCACTTTCAGTTGTACGACCTGCGCGTGGAGGTCACGGCCACCGAGCGCCCGATGGTCTGCAGCCACCACGCCGGCGACTGGTTCGAGGTGCAGGGCGAGAACCTCCGCTTTCCGGACGGCCAGGGATTCTCGATGTACGCGCTGGCCGCGCTGCTGCCGCTGCTGCCGGCGAAACAGCGAGTGACGCACGACAACGACTGGATGACCACCGACACCGACATCGCCTGCCCCGATCCGCACTGCGGCGCGCGATTCCGGATCACGCGCACCGGGACACGCTCGTTCCGGCACAGCGAGGTCACTGCCGTGCCGCTGCCGCCGCCGACGACATGAGCGGCATGGACGTTCCACGCTTCGAGCTCGCGCCCGGCTACGACATCTCGCGGATCATCAAGGGCGGCTGGCAGCTCGCGGGCGGACACGGCGCCGTGGACGTCGATGCGGCGGTGGCCGACATGTCGGCCTTCGTGGACGCGGGCATCACCACGTTCGATTGCGCCGACATCTACACCGGTGTCGAGGCGCTGATTGGATCGTTTCTGCACCGGCTGCGCGCGGAGCGGGGCGCCGCTGCGGCGGCCGCGGTGCAGGTGCACACCAAGTGCGTGCCCGATCGCGATCGCCTGCCGCTCCTGACCAGGGACGAGATCCGCGGCCTGGTCGATCGATCGCTCCAGCGTCTCGGCGTGGAAGCACTCGACCTGGTGCAGCTGCACTGGTGGGACTACCAGGTGCCGGGCGTGGTGCAGGCCGCGCAGTGGCTGGATGAATGCCGCCGGCAAGGCAAGATCAGGCACATCGGGCTGACCAACTTCGACACCCCACATGTCGGCGCCATCGCCTCCGCCGGCGTGCCCGTCGTCTCGCACCAGGTGCAGTACTCCGTGCTCGATCGCCGGCCCTCCCACGGCATGGCCGACCTCTGCGGCACCCACGGCATCCGCCTGCTCACTTACGGCGCGCTGGCGGGTGGCTTCCTGTCGGAGCGATGGCTCGGGCAACCCGAGCCGCGCGAACCGCTCGAGAACCGCTCGCTCGTGAAGTACCACCTGATCATCCAGGAGTTCGGCGGGTGGGCGCGCTTCCAATCGCTGCTAGGCGAAATGGACGGCATCGCACGCCGGCACGACACGACCATCGGCGCCATCGCGGTACGGTGGACGCTGGATCAGCCCGGCGTTGCCGGCGTCATCGTCGGCGCCCGCCACGCGGGCCACCTGGCGCATACGGTCGCGGCGACGCGGGTGACGCTCGACGATGACGATCGAGCAGCGATCGCGCGCGTGCAGGCCGGCGCACCCGGTCCTGCCGGCGACGTCTACGATCTCGAGCGCGTCGCTGGCGGCCGGCACGCGGGCATCATGCGCTACAACCTGAACGAACACGCATGACGTGCCGCGCGTGGCTGCTGAGCGCGCTGCTGGTTGCGGCGCCGGTCGTGCTCTCGGCGCAGGAGGCGGTCGCGCCGGTTTCGACGACCGGGACGGCGCAGGACACCGATCACTGCCGGGTCCGAGCCCGTCGTCGATGGGTGGCTGTCCGACTGGACGCGCGTCGAGACGTGGCGGTTCTTCGAACCTCCCGTCGATGAAGTGAATCCCGACTACACCTTCATCGGCAACCGGGCGGACCTCGGCGTGCGCGTCAAGACGACCCGCGTGGACCTCACCGGCGCGTTCTCGTACGTGCGCGTGGAGCACCTGCCGAAGGAAGCGATCGGGCCGGGAGGGCTCGGCACCGGCGCGTTCTACTTCGCCTCGTCCGGCCTGCCTTACAGCTACCAGGTGTTCCTCACCAACCTCACCGTGGCGGCGCACACCGCCGATCGACGGTTGACGTTCACCGTTGGTCGCATGCCTTACACCTCTGGCGCGGAGGGCGAGGCGCTGCCGATGTCACCCGCATCGGACCGGCTGCTGCAGTTGCGCCGGCTGCGGCTCGACGGTCGGACGTTGGGGACCTTCGACTGGTCGTTCTACGGGCGACGCTTCGATGGGGTGAAGGTGGATGCGCGCGGGACTCGCACGTATGGCGGGGGCGGGGCATTCCTGGTGACGCAGGGTGGCTACGAGGAATCGGCCAGCCTGACCATGCCCAAGCTGCAAGTCGCCTCGGCATATGCCGGCCGCCGTCACGGCGCTGGTGCCGAGAGCCAGGCGTTTGTGGTTGGCTACCGCGATCGCCGGGACATCGACATCCGTCCCGACAACGCGGCCGTTCCGGTGGAGTCCGCCGACGTCACGGTGATCGGTGCCGGCGCCTCGCACGTGTCGACGCGCTCCGCAGGTCCCGGTGAGTTCGACTGGCTGGCGTGGGGCGTCGGGCAGGGCGGTGATTGGTACGGCCAGCCACATCGCGCCTTCAGCGTGGCTGCCGAAGCCGGCTATCGCTGGCCGAAGGCCGCCTGGCGGCCATGGCTCCGTGCCGGCGCGTCCCATGCCTCCGGTGACGAAGACCCCGGCTGACGATCGCCACGGCACCTACTTCCCGATGCTGCAGGACACCCGCACCTACGCGCTGTCGATGGTCTACGCGCAGATGAACCTGCGAGACGTGTTCGCGCAGTTGATGCTGGAACCGCACCCGCGGGCGCGGCTCCGCGCCGACGTGCATCGACTGGACCTCGCCTCAACCGCGGATCGCTGGTATCAGGGCAGTGGCGCAACTGCTCGAGATGGCCGCTTCTTCGGCTACTCCACGCGCCCATCCTCGGGAGCGCGCGGGCTCGGCACGGTGCTCGAAGGCACGGCCGACGTGCGGTTGTCGCGCTACTGGTCGATCAACGGCTATGCCGGCCGCATGTGGGGTGGGCCCGTGGTGCGAGGCGTGTTCGCGGACGATCGCCTGTTCTACTGGTACGTGGAAAACGTGCTGCGGCTGGCGCTGCCGCGCTGACGTCACATCTAGAACAGCGTGACGACGACCTCGGTGCCGGCTTCTACCAGGGTCACGTCGGAAGCGATCTCGATGTAGCCGTCGGCGCGAGACATCGAGGTGATGTCGCCCGATGCCTTGAAGGCCGGCACAGCCTGGCCATCGACGACCCGCACGGTGTAGAACTGGTGGCGGCCCGGCACGGAGACCACCTTCGCGGCCAGCTGCAGCGTGATGGTGCGCGGCGCCGTCAGCGGCAGCCGCGCCATGCGGCGCAGCGCCGGTACCAGCAGGATGTAGGCGTTCGACAGGCACGACGTCGGATACCCCGGCATGCCGAACACCGGAGTGCCTTCGACCATGCCAAAGAGCGTCGGCTTGCCTGGCTTCACGGCGATGCCGTGAAAGCGGACCTCGCCGCGCCGCCGGATGACGTCGAGGATGAGATCGCGCTCACCCACCGAGCTGCCGCCCGAGAACACGATGAGGTCGTGCTGCAGGCACGCGTCGAGCGCCTCGTCCAGGGCCTCGATCGTGTCGCGCGCGGTGGAGATCGGCGCGGGCACGCCGCCGTGATCGGCGACGACGGTGGACAGCGTGAACCGGTTGATGTCGTAGATCTGCCCGGGCGCGAGCGGTGCGCCCTGCTCCGCGATCTCGTTGCCCGTGGACAGGATCGCCACCGTCGGTTGCGCCCACACCTCCACGTCCGCGAACCCGAGCGCCGCAAGAGCGCCAATTCGGCTGGCGTTCAGAACCTCGCCCGCTTCGAGCACGGTCTGTCCCGTGGAGATGTCCGCGCCTTGCGGCCCGATGTTCTGGCGCGGATGAACGGCGCCGAACACCACGATGTCCGCGCCATCGATCGTGGTCTCTTCCACCATGATCACCGCGTCGGCGCCGGCAGGCATCGGCGCGCCGGTGGCCACCTCGACGCACGCGCCTGCCGTCACCGGCACCGTGGGCATGTCGCCGGTGAAGACGCGGCCGGCTAACCGCAGGCGGCGCGGGGCCTCGCGCGTGGCGCCGGTGGTGTCGGCGGCCACGACGGCGTAGCCGTCCATGCTGGCGCGATTGAACGGCGGTACGTCAAAGGCCGCGACGACGCCGGCGGCCAGTACGCGTCCGCGCGCGTGGCTCAAGGCGACACGCTCGCGACGCTCGACGAGGGGAATGCCCGCCTCGATGATCGCGCGGGCCTCGGTGATGGAAATCGTGCTGGTGAACGGACGCATGCTCATCGGCGGGTCTCGTTGACGAGATGACCTAGCTCCGGTACGAGCAGGCGGGTGAGTGCCAGCCGGACGGCGTTCTCCGAGCCGGGTAGCGCCACGACAATCTTGCCGCGGCACGTCCCCATGCAGGCGCGGCTCAGCATCGCGGCGGCGCCGATCTCCTGGAAACTCAGCATCCGGAACAGCTCGCCGAAGCCGGGCAACCGCTTCTCGAGCAGCCCGTCGATGGCCTCGAACGTGCTGTCGCGGCGGGTGATGCCCGTGCCGCCGGTAGTGATGATGACGTCCACATGGTCGCTATCGGCGTTGAGCGCCACCAGGGCTGCCACTTCCGCCGGTTCGTCCTTGACGATCCGGCGGCCCACCACCACGTGGCCACCCGCGGTCAGCAGCTCCGCCACGGCTCGTCCGCCGGTATCGGTCTCTGTGGTGCGGGTATCGCTCACGGTGATGACGTAGCAGCGAACGCTGGCGGGTGACGTGGCACGGTGCTCGGCCGAGGACATCGTCCGTAGATTATCGCTTGAAGCGCGACGGCCGGGCGGCACCGGAGCCGGCCCACGCCTGCGCTACCATAGCCGCGTGCGGGTCGTCCTGGCGCTTGGCGTGTTCTTCTCCCTGATAACGGTGCACGCGGCGCAGAAGGTCGCGTCGCCTCCGCCATCAGGCGCCGTCCCGGCGATGTTTGCGCAGGGCCCCCTCGATCGCGAAGCAGAACGCTGGGTGGCGCAGACCCTCGCCAAGCTCTCGCTCGACGATCGGGTCGGACAGCTCATGGCACCCGCCTTCGACTCCACCTATCTGCCTACCGACAGCGACGAGTTCGACAAGCTCACTCGCGTCATTCGGGACAGCCATGCCGGGGCGGTGATCGCGTTCGGCGGCACCGAGCTGTCGCCGCAGGTCATGCTGAACCCGGGTTATGGCACGGTGGTGCTTGGGCATCCGCTGTCGCTGGCGGCAACCCTCAACCAGTTGCAGGCGGTAGCGTCCGTGCCGCTGCTGGCCACCGCCGACTTCGAGTATGGGGCGGGGATGCGGATTGCCGGCGCCACTCGCTTTCCGCGAGCGATGGCGCTTGGCGCGACGGGCGACGAGCGGCTGGCGTTCGAGGCGGGACGCATCACCGCCGTCGAGGGCCGGGCGATGGGTGTGCACGTGAACTTCGCGCCGGTGGCCGACGTCAACAACAACCCGCGCAATCCGGTCATCAACACGCGCTCGTTCGGCGAGGATCCGCAGCGTGTCGGCGCCATGGTCGCTGCCTACGTCAAGGGCCTGCAGCAGGGCGGGATGCTGGCCACGTTGAAGCACTTTCCCGGGCACGGCGATACCGAAACCGATTCACACCTCGGGCTGCCGCTCATCCCGCACCCGCGCGAGCGGTTCGACGCCATGGAATTGCCGCCGTTTCGAGCCGGCATCGCTGCTGGTGCGGCCGGCACGATGGTGGCGCACATCTCGGCGCCGGCGCTCGATCCCGAGAAGGGACCGGTTACCTTCAGCCGCGCCGTGATCACCGACTTCCTCCGGCGCGACCTGGCGTTCCCCGGTCTCATCGTCACCGACTCGATGAAGATGGACGCGATCGTGCGCATGATGTCCCCCGGCGACGCCGCGGTGAAGGCAGTGCTGGCGGGCGCGGACCTCGTGCTCGACAGCCCCGATCCGGTCGCGGCTTTCACCGCCGTCAAGGCCGCGGTCGAAGCAGGACAGATCGACCGTGCTCGTCTCGACGCGTCGGTGCGTCGCGTGCTCGAGGCCAAGGCGCGCATGGGCTTGCACCGCACGCGCACGGTGGCGCTGCCGGCGGTGACACTGGCCGTCGGCGGGCGTCAGCACCAGGCCGTGGCCCGCGAGATCAGCCAGAAGTCGCTGACACTGATCAAGGACGCCGGCGATCGCCTGCCGCTGCGCCTGCCGCCCAGTGCCAGCGTGCTCTATCTGTCGGTGCTCGACTACCCCTTCGGGTGGCGCATCGCCGCGCCCAGTCGGACGATGATTCCGGAACTGAAGAAGCGGTGGTCCGGTACCGAAGCTGTAGAAGTGTCCGACCGCTCCACGTCGAATGAACTGGAGCTGGTGCGCGCGATGGCCGCGCGATACGACGCGGTGGTGGCGGGCGTGTTCGTGCGTGCGTCCTCGGGCAGCGGTCGTCTCGACTTGTCGCCAGGCGTCGTGCGTCTGCTCCAGGATCTGGCGCGCGGCACGGCCAGGCGAGGGCAGCCGATGGCGGCGGTGTTCTTCGGCAACCCCTATGCGGCAGCGAGCGTGCCCGACGTCCCGGCAATGCTGCTCACGTATGACTTCTCGGACCTGGCGGAGTCCGGCGCGGTGGCCGCCCTCGCCGGCGAGGCGCCCATCGTCGGCAAGCTGCCGATCGCGCTCCCCGGCCTGTTCCCGGTAGGACACGGCCTGACGCGCTGAGCCGAGCGGCCTGGTTCCGGATCCCCCGGCTCCTGTGTTAGCATTGAAAGTCTTTCGCGCCCTTAGCTCAGTTGGATAGAGCGTCTGGCTACGAACCAGGAGGTCGCACGTTCGAGTCGTGCAGGGCGCACCACTTTCGCCAACTCGAAACTGAGTTGCCCCGAAAGGGTCCAGACACCAGTTCAACTCCCCGACAATCCATCGCATCGCCGCGGCATGCAACCCGGGCAGGCACGAGCCTTGCTACAGTCGCGGCATGTTCTTATTCTTTTCGAACCGGCTGGGCTGCCTCGGGTCGATCGTCGTGACGCTGATCCTGTCGGCAGCGCTGATGCTGCTGATGCGAGGCTGCTCTACCGGAGCACCGAGTTTCTAGCGGACTCACACCCTCGCCTCGCGTGCTCTCGCACGGGCGACGGCGTCGCGCGGAACGGCCTGCGATCGTCAGGTGCAGGTCGTTCCGCGGATGGTGACTCAGCGCTTCTTGCTGCGCTCCCTGGCCCAACGGCGACGTGCCGCTTCGGCCATCTTGGTTCGCGTCTCTTCCGAGACCTCGCGAGCGCCGGCCGCGACAGCGCGGACCTTTCTCGCGGCGCTCTTCACTGCCCGCCTGCCACGGCTGGCCGGCGGTACGAGTGCGCCGAACTGCGAGACCACTCGCTTGCGGATGTCCGCAATCTGATCGTCCACTTCGGCCATCTGCTTATTGAGCGAGTCTTTCTTGTTCAGCAACTCACCCATCGTACGGCCAATGAACTCGGCGACCTGGTCAGCCACCGTGCCGTTGCTGCCTGAACCCTTCGCTGGTGTCTTGCTCAAAGATGAACCCTCCACGACGGGCCGAGCCGGGGGACTCGGCCGATGTTTCTTGCCCGGCGCAACATGCGCTGTCCTATTATGCGCCTCCTCAGGTGGAGATGAATTACTCCAAAGCAAAGGCTACGAGGGCAGTACGGTCGGCGCGGCCGGTGGCGATCACCACGAATTGCCTGCCAGATGAGCCCTGGAAAGTCATTGGCGTGGCTTGAGCGGCTTCGGTAAGCGGCGCGCTCCAGATCTCCCGTCCCGACACCTTGTCGAATGCATAGAGCGCGGTATCCCCGCTCCCCATGAACACCAGCCCGCCCTTGGTGACGATGGCGCCGGCTGGCCCGGGCGCACCCAGCCGGTCGGGCAGGTTAATACCCGCTAACGCCGGATGCTTCCTCAGTTCGGCCATGTCACCGAACGGCACGCGCCACCGGATATCGCCCTTGTTCAGGTCGATGGATACAAGATGGGCGTAGGGCGGCTTGTTGAGGGGAAGCCCGTTCATGAAGACGGGAGGCAGGCTTCGCTGGATGTAATCCGCGTCCACCTCGCCCTCTCGCCCAGGCGGCTGCTCCGCGGGGTCGAACTTGCGGATCGCGAAGATGCCCAGGCTCTGAGCGGTCTTGAGATAGAGCATCCCGGTCTCGGGGTCGAACGCCCCTCCGCCCCAGTTGGCGCCACCCCACACGCCCGGCCGCACGATCGTGCCCTCGGGCGAGGGGGGCGTGTAAAGCGGCCCCATCCGGTACTTCTTCATTTCGGCCTGCGCCGCCTGCTTCAAGTCAGGGGTCAAATCGAACGCATCGTCCAACGAGACGCCTTGCGCGTCGAAGGCCGGAGGGCGGGTTGGAAAGGGCTGAGTTGGCCACGACACCTCGCCAGGGACCTCGCTTCGCGGTACCGGCCGTTCTTCGATCGGCCACACCGGCTTGCCCGTCACGCGATCGAATACGAAGGCAAAGCCCTGCTTCGTCAGCTGCACCACGGCGTCGATGCGCCGGCCATTGACGGTGACGGTGACCAGGATCGGCGCTGCCGGCGGGTCGTAGTCCCATAGGCCGTGATGCACGATCTGGTAATGCCACTTGCGCCGCCCTGTTGCCGCATCGAGGCAGACAATTGATTCCGCGAACAGGTTCTGCCCGGGCCGACGTCCGCCGTAATAGTCATTACTGGGCGTTGATACCGGCAGGTAAACGAGTCCGCGCGCGGTGTCGAGGCTCATCGGCGCCCACACGTTGGTGTGGCCGGTGAAGCGCCACGCGCCGTTGTCCCAGGTGTTGTTACCGAATTCACCGCGCTGCGGAATGGTGTGGAACGTCCAGACCAGTCGCCCCGAGCGGGCGTCGAACGCCCGGACGTCGCCAGGCGGATCCTGCTTGTAGGAGAGGCGATCGCCCACGCCATTCCCCAGAATCACGAGGTCCTTGTAGACGATGGGCGGCGAGGTGTTGGCGTAGTGCTTCTTGTTGATCTTCCAGATGAGCGCCTCGGCCAGGTCGATCTCGCCGTTCTTGCCAAACGTCTGCACCGGCCGCCCGGTCCGGGAATCGAGCGCAATCAGCCGCGTGCGACTGTTGAGGAAGATGCGGAGGTGAGCGCCGTCCCTCCAGGCGGCAAGGCCGCGGTGCACGAAGCCCTGACCGCTGGCAGGCTGTCCCTCCTTGTAGGCCTCGGGGTTGTAGCGCCACAGCTCGCGACCGGTTTCGGCATCGAGCGCCGCCACCTGGTTGTAAGGCGTGCTCACGTAGAGCACGCCGTCGATCATCAACGGCGTGTTCTGGAACGCGCCGGGCCGCGTGCCGTACTCCTCGTACGGCACCTCGCCGGGTTTCCACTCCCAGGCCTGCTTCAGGCGCGAGACATTCTCCGTCGTGATCTGATCGAGCGGCGAATAGTGCGTCGCCGCGGCGTCGGCGGCGTAGTAGGGCCATTCGCCGGCGCGAGCCTGCGGTGCCGCGCCTTGCGCCGTCCGGCCCTCCGGCGCGTGCGAGCCGGGCACGGAAGATGGGGTCGAGGAGTCCAGCGTCGCGTTCACGAACGCGGCGCCCACGGCCACCGCCAGCGCCATCGTCGTCAGTTTCGCAATCATTCCTTGTAGACCTTTCCACCCTTCACCACCGTCTGCACGTGCGAGAGCGCGACGATGTCGAACAGCGGGTTGCCGTCGAGCACGATGATGTCGGCGAGCTTGCCGGGCTCGATCGTGCCGAGGTCGCGCTGCCGGCCGAGGATGGTGGCGCCCACGCGCGTCAGCGCGGAAATCACCCGCTGCGGCGCCATGCCCATGTCCACATGGCTCTTGGCCTCGCGCCACAACGCTTCGGTGTGGAAGTTCATCGGCGTGCCCGAGTCGGTGCCCATGCCCATGATCGCGCCGGACTCGATGAACTGCTTCAAGCCGCGCTCGCGGAAGAACACCTCACGATCGGTCCGCGAGAAATAGGGCAGCGCGCGCCAGTTCTGCAGCGACTGCTGCACCTCGTCGTAGAGCGGCGCGGGGAAATCCTGCTTCAGCCGTCGGGTCCTGCAGCCGCTCGGGGAATGCGGCGGTATCGGGATACACCCAGCTGCGATGCGCGGCGGTGATCACGACCGGGCGCCCGGCATTGACGATGTCGGTGATCATCTGCTGGCTGTAAGGGGGCGCCGTTCCCGCGGAGCCCGCGTGCGACAGCACGTCGATGCCGGTCTCCAGCGCGTTTCGCACGTCGGCTTCGGCATACACGTGCGCGTGCACGCGCACGTTCCTGGCGTGCGCGGCATCGGCAATCGCCTTGTAGTCCTCGCGCGTCAGTCCCGCGTGCGCCTTGATCACGTCCACGCCGGCCGCGGCCAGCCGCTCGGTCTCGGCCGCCGCCTGCGCGGGGCTGGTGACCTTGATCTGATAGTCCTCAGGGAAGATCGCGACGTTGCGCGTGAGCCACGGGCCGCTCATCGACATGCGCGGCCCAGCGATCTCCCCGGCCGCGATGCGTTTTCGCACCGCGAGGCTCTCGGCCAGCGGCGCGCCCAGATCCACCGCGGAGGTGACGCCGGCCATCAGCAGCTGCTTCGCCGCGATCTCCATCACCTGCGGCAGCATGCGCGTGCGGTCTTGCTTGTCGATCCAGGGGAACCACCGGCCGTAATCACCGTGCCCGAGCAGCACCAGGTGCGCGTGCAGCTCGATCATCCCCGGCATCATCGTCCGGCCGCTGGTGTCGATGACTCGTGTCCCCGCGGGGATGGTCACCTCGCGCATCGGCCCCGCGCGGACGATGCGATCGCCTTCGATCAGGATGGCGGCGTGATGGATGGGCGGCGCGTCGTAGCCGTCGAGCAGCATCCCGCCGACCAGGGCGAGCCGCGCGCCGGCCTGAGGCGGGGCCGCCGGCGTCTGCGCCGTAAGGGTCCACGCCATACCGAGCGCGACCATCGCGGCGGCGAACACTGACTTCGAGCGCGTCATCAAAGGTCCTTCTTCGCAGGCCTGTTGCAGGCGCCTCATCCTAACGCACTCGTTCCCCCCTGCTGACCACGAACTCGCCCGGGATGTCGTATCCGGTGGCGACACGGTATGGCTCGATCGAGGCGATGTATTCGGCGCGCGCGTCGATGCGGGTGGGTTCGTCGAAGCGTGAATAGGCCATGGCCACGGGCCCGCCGGCGAAGGCGGCATCGGCGGCCTCGTCGGCAGTGGGGTAGTGAAGGGTCGTCGTCAGCCGGTCCGAGTGCACCTGCTCGAAGCCGGCGGCGTCGAACGCGAGTTGCAGCGAGGGCCCGGTCCCGAGCTGGAAGAACATCGGGCACACATCGCTCTGCACGCGGCTCTCGACGATGGGGAAGATCTCGGCCCAGCCGCAGCGGGCGCGGGCGCCCCACACCGCGGCCACCGCGCGTCCGCCGGGTCGAAGCACGCGGTGCATCTGCGACAAAGCGGCGGCGACGTCCGGCACATACATCAACCCCAGCGCGCACAACGCCGCGTCGAACGACTGGTCCGGTACATCGTCCATTTGTTCCGCGCCGAGGCGCTGCGCGGTGACGTTGCCCAGCCCTCGCGCGCGAGCCTCTTCGATCACGTGTTCGACCATGCGCGCCGAGATGTCCGTCGCCAGCACGTGGCCGCCTGGACCGACGGAATGCGCGGCGGGGAAGGTGACCAGTCCGGTGCCGCAGGCGATGTCGATCACGCGTTCGTCGTGCTGGAGCGCTGCCATCTCGAGCAGCCGCTGCTGCGCGGGTCGCAACTGCGCGGCCCAGGCCTGTTCGTAGACGGCCACGGCGCGGTCCCACCCATAGCGCTGAATGCGACGCTGGAGGTTGGCGTCCATGGTGCTACTCGGAGGTGATGTGCAGCTCGCGCACAAGCGGCACGGGATTGGCGATGTCGTCGCGCCACGAGCTGTAGCGATCCGCGGTGTCGATCACGCGCCGAACGTCGGCCTCGGGCGCTGGGCTCGACACCCGGACGATGTAGCGCATGGCGGTGTAGCCGGGTCGGACGTCATCGTCCACGCCGAGCTCGCCGCGGACGTCGTAGTCGGCGTGAATCTCTACGTCCAGGGCGATGATCGGCACATCAAGGCGCGCGGCCCACATCCCGTAGCCAAGCGCGAGGCACGAACCCAGCGCGGCTCGACCCAGCACACCGGGATTAGGGCCGGCGTTGGTGCCGCCGTACTTCTCGGTCATGCCGGCAGTGAGCGTCCACGGCCCTTCGCTGATGTTGCAGGTGAGGCCGTCGCGGAGCTGCACGCGGGTGACGGCGGTGCCCTGGCCGACCGACGGCCGCAGCGACACGGCCTTCACGTTGCGCTCGAGCGCCGTCTTGATGGTGGTGTTCATGGCTCATGCTAGCAAAGCCGAACGGCAGCATGCCCGGGCTACAATCTCTGCCTTGTGACGCACGACGATTTCATGGACCAGGCGCTGATCGAGGCGCGGAAAGCGGCGGCTGCCGGCGAGGTGCCAGTCGGCGCCGTCGTCGTGATCGACGGGCGGGTCGTCGGCGCGGGATTCAACCAACCGATCGGCGCGCACGATCCCACCGCGCACGCCGAAGTCGTCGCGATGCGCCAGGCCGCGCAGGCGCTAGGGAACTATCGACTGACCGGCGCCACGCTCTACGTGACCGTGGAGCCGTGCATGATGTGCGTCGGCGCGATGGTGCACGCGCGGATCGAGCTCGTCGTGTTCGGGACGACCGAGCCGAAGGCGGGGTCGATGACCTCCCAGCAGCGGGCCCACGAGTTGCCGTGGCTCAATCACCGGCTGGAGGTGGAGGGCGGCATTCGTGAAGACGAGTGCCGCGCGGTGATGCAGGAGTTCTTCAGGAACAGAAGGGTGTGAGCAAACCTGCGCCCACCAAAGCTCAACGGCACCCTGGAGCGAAGATGAGGTCGTGAGCGTTCCCACCCCGAGCGATGCCGTTTGTGCTTGACGCCGCAACGCGCGCGGCTCAGGATTCCCTCCTTACCAAAGCACGCACGTCTTCGCAGGAGGGGCTGACATGAAACGGTTCGCCTTCGGACTCGCTGTCGTCGCGGCACTCGCTCTCGGGCTCCACACCGCCCCGGTCTCCGCGCAACGGCAGGGCACTGCCCGTCTCAATCTCGTCGAAGCTACCGTCGGCGATCTGTTGAAGGCCATGCAGACCAAGCTCATCACGTCCGAAGAGCTCGTCCGCATGTACCTCGCACGCATCGCGGCGTACGACGATGCTGGTCCGGCCGTCAACGGGTTCATCCATATCAACGCGGATGCGATCGCGGAGGCTCGACAGAACGACATCCACCGCCATCCCGGATTGCCGAGGCGCCCGCTGGAAGGCATCCCGGTGGCGCTCAAGGACATCATCGACACGGACGACATGCCGACCACCGGTGGTTCGCTGTCGCTCGTAGGCTCGGTTCCTCCGAACGATGCGTTCATCACCGGCAAGCTGCGGGCGGCGGGCGCCATCATCATCGGCAAGGCGACGCTCACCGAGTTCGCGAACTTCATCGCCATCGGCATGCCGGCCGGCTACAGTTCGTTCGGCCTGTACGGCTTCAACCCGTACGATCCGCGCCCGCTGCCGGGCGGCGACGGCCGGCCCGTGCTGACCACCGGCGGCTCCAGTTCCGGATCGGGCATCGTGGTGAACGCCAACCTCGCGACCCTGGCGGTCGGAACCGAAACGTCGGGGTCGATCCTGAGCCCCGCCAGCGCCAATGGCGTCGTCGGCATCAAGCCAACGGTGGGGCTGGTGAGCCGCGACGGGATCATTCCGATTACGGCGGATCAGGACACGGCGGGGCCCATCACCCGCACGGTGACGGATGCCGCGATCCTGCTGGGCGTGCTTGCGGGCTACCACTCGGGCGACCCGGCGACGGCCGGGTGTCTCGAGCCAGGTAACTGCTTCGACGACTACACCCAGTTCCTGGACAAGAACGCCCTCAGGGGCGCGCGCATCGCGGTGCCGCCGTTCCCGGCCAACCGCGCGGACATCATGAACAATGCGATTGCCGTGCTGCGCGCGCAGGGCGCGTACGTCGAGATCATCCCCGCGCTGCCGGCGCCGCCGGGCATCTGCACGGCGTATCCGGCGCCACCGCCAGCCATTTGCTCGACGGTGCTGATGTATGGACAGAAGCGGGACTTCAACGCCTATCTCGCGACCAGGCCGAGCGCGCCGGTTCACTCACTCGCCGACGTCATCGCGTTCAACGCCGTGACGCCTGGCGCCACTGAAGTACGGCCAGGCGATCTTCCTCGCGGCGCAGCAACTCGACATCTCGCCGGGCAGCGCGGACACGGCGCGTTACCTGGCGGACCTCGCCGCCGATCGCACGATTTCTCGCGGCGGGCTGAACGACGTCTACAACGGGGCGGACAATATCTGGGGTACCGACGACGACTTCGACGCGCTCCTGGTGTCGGGCAACAGCTTTGCGGGCACGCCGGCGAAGGCGGGCTTCCCCAGCGTCACGGTGCCGGGCGGCTTCGTGCCAGCCACCGATCCCGTGATCAACCCGTTCCCCTCGGGCGTGACGTTCTCCGGGCCGGCCTACAGCGAGCCAACGCTGATCGCGCTGGCTTACGCGTTCGAGCAGGCGACGAAGTACCGCGTGCCGCCGGCCAGCACACCACCGCTGCCGACGGATGTGATTAGGAGGCCCTAACAGAAAGGCAGAAGGCAAAAGGGAAAAGGCAGAAGGAGCGGCAGACGGCAACCGGCGACCGGCGACCGGCGACCGGCGACCGGTAGAGCGTCTTGAGCACGTTGTCTTCCTTTTGCCTTCAGCCTTCTGCCTTTTGCCTTTCTGTCCGTGTTCCACTCTTCAGTCCCACTCCAGCCCTTCGTGCGCGAGCTCGAGGGTTTCGATGGCCACGTTGCTGGACTCCGCGTTCAGCTCCGGGCCTGTCCACTTGGCCGGCCACGCGTCGCGGAAGTTCCAGCGCGCCACTTCCTTGCGTGTCGGCGTCCAGCAGGATGACGCTGCCGTTGCGGCGCTCGACGACGCCGTTGACGACGGTCTGGCGCCAGTTCCAGAGCGATCGGTCGAGCGTGATGCCGTGCTTGAGGACGAGGTTCGCGTACTTCGTCAGGCCCGGCAGGCGGCGCACGCGCAAGTCTCCGCCCTCGCGGTAGCTCACCACTTCGGTCTCGCTCGACAGGCCGCAGCACTCGGAAAAAGCCGCGGCGACGACGCCGTCGATTTCGACGCGGAAGTTGAAGCCGGCGTAGGGATCGTGGCGCTCGGTCGAAGGCATGGTCGCGCTCCAGAGTGAAGGGGTGACGGCGTCAGCGAGGCAGGGTTTCGTCGAGGTCCCGGTAGATGTCCAGATCGTGCGGCACGGTCTCCGTGTAACGGCGCCCCTCGCGGTCCGTGTAGGTCATGCTGGCGGTCATCCGCGTCGGCTCCTTCCGCCGGAAGTAGGCGTCGATGTGGTCGACGAGCTGGGTGAACTGCTTGCCGGGCGGGATGAACCGCAGCGACCTGAACAGCGCGATGGTCGAGATGTCCTTGCGGCCGCCCAGGCCCCGGAACGGCTGGTCGAACCGGGTGACGACGTCGTAGGCGCTGGCGGCGCCGATGTTGCGAAGGACGACGAACAGCAGGCCGTGTTCGACGGTGAAGTCCACGTAGACGTCGGGGCGGCTGACCGACGGGCCAGGTGTGACGTCGGGTGTGGCCGAAGCCCTCCCGTCCTTGGGCGAGGGCGTAGGCGTGCGACGAGCCATCGATTGGGTCTCCCGGGGAGGGGCGGCGATCATACATCTGGCCCGCGCCTGGGACAAAAAGGGGGTCAGTAGGGCGGGGGCCGGGGCGGGCCTGATATAATCGTGAACTCCGGGAAACCGGCACGGTCCTACCTAGCGGAGAGGTACCGAAGTGGTCGTAACGGGCGCGCCTCGAAAGCGTGTTGTCCGCAAGGGCACGTGGGTTCGAATCCCACCCTCTCCGCCATTCTAAAATCAACAACTTATAGCTGTTTCTCGGTGTGCTCTACGAACAGCGACCCACCATAACCGGCCGGGACTGCGCGCTCACGCATGCTGCTGCGCACGGCCGACATTCGGCAGTTCGGAAGGCTGCTCTGCCGCGCTCAGGTCACGATAGATGAACGCACGATAACTCTCGGCTAACGCGGGCTCTTTGCACCGGAGGATCGTCCCCCCGCACAGCTTGCGCATCGCCGCATTCGCGGCAAAGAACTCATCTCCCGGGATCCCGGCGTGCTCTAACAGCAGCGAGCCCAGGAAACGGATGTCGAGGACCTGCTCTGGCGCGGCAGATACCGGGCTCTCGCCCGGGCCCCTGATAGTGAAGCGCGTCAGAAAGCGACTCTCTTCCCACCCGCCAGTCAGAGGCACCTGGCCCTCGAGGTTCGGTTGGTGGTCCCCAAAATAGGTCAAGAGCAGATCGCGGCCGGTGGCCTGCAGCGCCTTGTCAAACCCGATCGTGTCGAGACTGAGTTTCTCCATGCGGCCCAGCCAATCCGACAAGCGCCCCGCCGTCGCGCGGTTCAGAGCGGTGCGATCGAGGTCGAACCCGGGCTCGTGCGATGCGTCGTACGGACCGTGCTGAATCATCGACAGCATATACAGGAAGACGGGCTGCCTTCGTGTCCGCGAGAGGATCTGGAGTGCGTACGAGAACAGGGCCCGATCCGCGACGACGTTGGTGACCAGCGACTTGTTCCCCCATTCCGGAAAATCCAGGGGCGTCAGGACCTCGTCGAACCCCAAATCTTTGTATGCGGACTCGGCGTTGTATGTCGTCTTGTTCACGGGGAACAGGACAATGCAGCGATAGCCATGGCGCTGGAGCAGCCGTGGCAAGCTGTAGCGGAGGTGCGGAGTCACCGTGTAGAACACCCCCTGACCAGCCGCACCAAAGTCTTGGTGGTTCAGCCCGGTGAGTAGGCCGAACTCGCTCAACCACGTATTGCCTCCCCAGGTGGGCACCTGCAGCCATCCGCTCTCGCGCGTGCGTGCGTCAGGCTCGTGCATCAAGAGCGTCGGCAGGCTCGCCCCCGGGATGTCGAAGACTCGCGGGTCGGTCGCCGATTCCTGCAGCCATACGACGATGTCGGGGGGCCGGGAGGCGGGGCGCGGGGCGCCGGCGGGAAGCTGCGACGCACGCTCCAGGAAAAGGCGGCTGTCGCCGTCGACCGTCGGTGGCCGATATCTCAACGACGACGCCGAAAACAGAAAATTCGCGAAATGGCCGTACGTGTTGAACCCGAACGGATTGAACGCATGGGCATTGCGAAAGGTGACGTCGAACGCGATGAGACCGCCGGCCGCGACCAGGGCTGCCAAGCGAGCCAGCGGGTGCAGCGGCGGGGCGTTCGGTAGCAGAAACCAGCTCAGTGCGAGACCAGCCATGCAGGCTGCGGTGAAGATGGCAACAAAGGGGTAGAGGCGCAGCACGTACCAGTTGGCGCGATCCATCAGCATCATGAGGTCGGCTGCCGTCCAAGTGTCCGAGGTGTACTTCCACTTGAGCCAGTGGAGTCGCTGAACAACGAAAACAATCGCGGTGCCGAGCCCGAAGCTCTTCCACGGCTGTCCGGTCGCGGCGATCAAAAGAGCGACGGGCACGATCCAGAACGACAGATTGATGACCGCGACGATGCGGTCAGGGCGACGCCGCAGGCAGATGTGCGCAACCCAGGCGCTCATGAATGCCACGGCCGCCCACGCGGCGTTATTCAGCACGACAACTACAACAGCCCTCCAACCGGTGTCAGGCATCGGACTCTCGGCGATGGTGAACTGGTTGTTCAGCCAGTGCTCGTACCCGGAGCTCAGAATCAGACTGACGGCGACCGCCATGGGACCGAACGTCGATGGCTCGAGGAAAATGCGCGGCCGTCGGCGGCGCGGTTTCCTGGCGCGCATGCAACGGGATGTTCCAGAGCAAGACAAGGCCGATCAGAACTGCAAGGGTGGGCTGGCCCCCCGGTCTGAGCCGTACCGGCGCCTTTGCCTCGTTTCTGCTGGAGTTTCCGCGGAAGCGCAATACGGTCATGCTTGCCATCCCTCTCGTGAGCGGCCGCCACGGCCGTAGTCTGACTGCCTTTAGGGCACGAGTTGTGCCACGTGCGTGGACGCTAAAGTTGTTCTGGCGCGACGAAGGCGAGCCCGGCGCGGCAGCGCCAGCAGATGACGTCTCCCCGAAAACGACGGCGTCAAAACACGAGCAAGATAGCGGCTTCGGGCGGTTCTTCACCAAGGAGCGTGGACCATGAAGAAGTCGAAGTTCACTGAGGAGCAGACCGCCGACGCCCTCCGTCAGGTCGAGCGCGGATCGCCGCCGTCGATGTCTGCTGGCATCTCGGCGTCAGCGAAGCAGCCTTCACATCTGGAAGAAGAAGTATGCGCACCTCGGCGTCAGCGACACACATTCGCAGGCGGGCCACGGGCGGCCGCGATCGGCTTCACGCGGATTTGGGTGCTGCTCCGTCGGGAGGGATGACCTGAGGACAAGAAGTGCATGGCGGCGGCTGTATCGGCTGGACGGTTTGGAGCTGCGAAGGCGGGTCCGTCGACGTAAACGCATCGCCTTGCACCGCGCCCCAGCGCGGTGCCGGCCGGCCCACCGAGCGGTGGAGGATGCACTTCATCCACGATGCATTGGCCGATGGACGGCCGTTCCAGCGCTGACGGTGTTCGATCAGTGGAGTCACTGACGTCTCCCCCGCTTGACCACACAATCTGAGATTGGCGATGCCCTGACGCACGTGACATTAGGGGGCGGCACCGCAGGCACACCCGAGTACATGGCGCCCGAGCTCCTGCGTGGGGGCGTCGCCGACGCCCGATCCGATATCTTCAGTCTCGGCGTCGTCCTATTCATGCTCGTCACCGGGCAGCATCCATTCAGACGTGCATCGGTTTTCGAGACGGCCGAAGCGATACTCAGTCCGAGTGCGCCGCACTGGCCGAGCGCGGCGGCAGTGCCGCCTGCTCTGAAACGCGTCATCGCGACCGCCATCGCCAAGGATCCGGCCCAGCGATGGGCGACCGCAAGGGAAGTTGGCGCCGCCCTTTCTGTGATTGATGAGGAAGACCCCGAGAAGGGGTCACAGATCGTGCTCGACAAACGGTGGCTAGCGCCTGCGGCCATTGTGGCGGTGACCGCCCTGCTTCTTGGCGCGATGTGGCGATGGAGCACAACGCCGCGCGAGTCGACCGATTCCGTCGCCGAAGCGAAACACAGTCAGGTCACGTTTGTCGGCAATGTCAGAGGAGTTGCGTTGTCGCCCGACGGCCGCAGCGCCGCGTACGGCGCGACCGGTGCGGGAACCGATCGGTTGATGGTCCGCGATATCGCCGGGGGGCAGGCGCTCGAAATATGGCGCGGCGAACTCATTACTGAGCTGCAATGGACGCGCGACGGCTCATCGGTGGTGGTCAGCGGTATCTTGAGCAATAAACTCGGTGTGTGGATCGTGCCGCGGCTCGGCGGCGGCGGGCGAGCGCTGCCGATCCGTGGTGCGCACATCGCCGTGTCCCCGGCGAGCGACCAATTGGCGTTCGCGATGCAGAATACAAAAGGGTTTGGGATCGCACCGATCGCTGGCGGCAGCCCTCAAACAGTGACGTTGGAAGGATTTCAGTGGCTATTGGGATTGGACTGGGGCTCCTCGTCGAACCGCTTGGCCGTCCTGACGCAAGCGGAAGACGGCTCCAATACGATCTGGACAGTGGCACCCGATGGCACCGAGAAGCGTCTACTGTATAGCGACCGGTCGCTGTCCTCCATTCGATGGTCGCCTGCCGCTCCCGTCATCTACGCCATCCGGTCACGCGACGAAGCTGCCGAAGTGATTCGTCTTCGTGACGATGTTGCGGGGGCGAAGGCGGAGGTGATTCTCACCGGTCTCCCGTGGGACTCCTCGGATCCCTATCAGCGCCAATCGAGCTTGTCCACAGATGGCCGCAGGCTGCTCTACGCTCGCGGATTCGCTTATGCGAATCTCTGGCGCATTGGTATCGACACAAAAACGATTGCGCCGCTGACTGAGGGAACCTCGCGCTACTGGCCGCCTCGAATCTCGCCCGACGGAAAATGGATTGTGAGCGCTCTCGGCAGCAGCACCCGGTCTTCCATTGTCAAGCTCCCGATCGACGGTGGGGAACCAACTCAGCTGACATCCAATGGGCTACAGAATATCGGCCCCAGCTGGTCGCGTGACGGTCGTGAGATCGCGTACCTCACACACCGCGAGAACACCGCCGGCATCGCGATTGTCGATTCGGAGCTGCAATCGTCGACCGACCTGAAACACATTTCCCTCGAGCCGGATGGGGTCGTGGAGTGGATGCCGGACGGGCGGCTGCTATCTCTCGCGCCGGGAGGCGAAAACTATCTGTTGATCGATCCTCGAGCAGGCAGTCAGTCGCTGCTCTTTCGCGCGGCGAAGGGGTGGCCGTCGACGGCGCGCGTGTCAGCCGACGGCATGCGTGTTGCTGTCTGGTTGAATCTTCATCGTGGCGCGGAGCAGGACGGCCTTTGGGTCATCACATTGCCAGGCCGCGAGGAGCGTCTGGTGCGGGCGGGCAACGATTACCCCGCGGGATGGTCCAAGGACGGTCGATCGATTTACGCGTACGACTATCTGGGAAAGGCGTTTGTACGAGTGGCGGTCGACAAAGGCGAGACGGAGTTAATAGGAAGCTTCCCTGTCGGCGCCATTGAGGGTTGCGACGTCGCGCCGGACGAGAAAATCGCGTTGTGTGCGCTGCGTGAAACGAAATCGGACGCCTGGATTGTGGACGACTTCGACCACCGTCTTCCGAAGTAGGATTCGATCACCTCAAGGCACGTGCCGACGCCCACCTTCACGTGTCGCCAGCTGATGCAGGGTCAGGTTACGCTTAGGTTAAGCCGAGGCGATTGCGGCCACGTCAGGTCACTCCCCCTCTCGGCACATCACCGCGCACTCGTCCTTGCCGGGCATGGCCGGCGCAGGTGGTGTCGTAAGCAAATCACCTATTTCTTGCGGTGCGGCGACATCGTCCAGTTCTCGATCACGAGGTGGCTCACGCCACGTGCGCAATACGTGCGTCTACCCAGGCTTTTGAGCGTTTCTAGCGGATTGTGAGGAAGGTTAAATCTCGTAAGTTCTTTGTTTTAAACAGGTTGACGTAGTCCGAATCCCACCCTCTCCGCCATCCTGTAAATAACTCATAGATAAGCACTTGCGGCCCTGTGTCGCCTGTTCCTCGCCTCCGCGAACAACTTGACACGCGTGCTAAAGGCGTCGCGGACCGTACTGGCCTTGGCAGGCTATGCTAGATATGGCATGCTGACGGCGTGCCGCCGGAGTCGCTCAAACCTGTCGTATGGGTGGGCGACTCGCTTCGTGTGCTGAAGTCGTTTCCGTCAGCGGTTCAGGATGAAGTGGGCTTCGCGCTGTTCCTGGCCCAGCGTGGCGAGAAACACATCGCCGCCAAGCCGATGAAGGGCCTTGGCGCGGGTGTCTTGGAGGTCGTCGCCGACCACCGTGGCGACACGTTCCGCGCGGTCTACACAGTGCGCCTGCATGACAGCGTCTACGTCCTCCACGCGTTCCAGAAGAAGTCGAAGCACGGCATCGCAACGCCTCAGACCGAGATCGACTTGATCAAGCGTCGGTTGAAGCAGGCGATCGCGATCAGCGAGGGCAGGGAGTAGAACGATGACAAGGAAGACTCATGTCGTGGGCAGTGGCAACGTGTTCGCGGACCTGGGACATCCACGGCCGGCGGAGGCGTTGGCGAAGGCGGAACTGGCTCGAAAGATCACGGCCATCATCGAGCGGCGGGGGCTGACGCAGGCTGCCGCTGCAGAGATCCTCGAGGTTGATCAGCCGAAGGTCTCCGCGCTCGCCCGGGGGCGTTTGGCGGGCTTTTCGTTGGACCGGCTCGTTCGCTTCCTTGTGGCCCTGGGAAGTGATGTGGAAATCGTTGTGAAGCAACGGCCTCGGACCGGTGGTCGCGCCAGGATCCTTGTGGCATGACTCCGAGCGATGCGGGGATGTCGCGTATCGCCAACATTGATGAAGAACACAAGCGCCATTTCTGTGGCGATCCATGGCATCGGGTCGGCCAAGGACCACCGCAGCCGTACCCGCCAGCGACCGTCCTGGGTCCACAGTTCGCCAACTCCGGATGGTCGCTGACGACAACGGTTGCCGGCGGACCGCACACCATGGTCGCCTATGCCTACAGCGTCGTCTCCCAGACGTGGCATGCGGTGACGAGCACTTCTCGGTCAATCGCCCGCCGTCGATCAGCCTGCCGCCATCAAGCAACCCGATCGTGTTCCACGTGGGGCAGACGGGCCGCTCTCCGCGACTGGCAGCGATCCGGATGCCGGCGACGCGATCGCGGTCGTGCAGTACTTCGCGCACGGTTTGCAGGCGGGGCAGAGCACGACAGCCCCGTACAGCATGCTGATTTTCGGGGCGCCGGCCGGCACGTATTCGGTGTTCGGACGGGCCTGGCCACGCGCGGGGCGTTCACCGATACCCCGGTGCTCACGGTGATCATGAACGCGTTGCCATCGGTGGCGATCGCCGCATCCTCGCAGCCGGTCGTCCCCCGCCGAGAGCCGTTAGGGAGAGACGTTCAGCCCTGTGTGTGTTTCGTCGTTGTGCAGTGGAGCAGCGCTTCGCGCGGGTCGCCTTACCTTGAACGCCGCATCCAGTCGATCTGCCTGCTCCTGTGCGCGCGTGTTGATCGTCTGCACCGCATTCAGGGCGGGTCCGGACTTGTCGTAAGCACGGATGCGCGCAAGGTAGGCATCCACGAGGCCACGGCACGTCATGCGGCCGTCCCGCAGCGCGGACTGTATTTCGTCGATCGTGGCTTCGGTGACCTCGAAGGCGGATGATGCCGTTGATCCACGCGTTTGCCCATGGATGCCGCCAGCCATACCGACTACCGCACTCACCGCGAATGCCACCGCACAGCTCAACCGCATCTGTCCTCCTGAATTGGGCGGACTATCTCCGCCGAAGATGCGCCTCGCCAACTCGAGACACCCGACTCCTCCGCCTCGACGCCGTTGGCGAGCAGACGCGAGACAGAGGATCCAAGCGATCGGGCGGACACTCGGGCCTGATATTGAAAGGGATCCTGTCCCAACCCATTGGCTCCCCGGGTGTGTCGGGGCGATTCTACGTAACGACTGTTCGTGGCGCAATGGAGCGCGCCCGAGGCTGTCGGGGGGCGCTCGCCGCTCTTCATCCGAAGCCACACGTCCCTCAGCCGTGCAGCTCCGCATGGATTCAAAGAAGTGCGCGTTGGCACACTTCCATCCCAAGCGGGCAGCATGTGAAGCGGAGCGTCGGTGCTGAACAGGTCGATGCTATCGCGCAGGAGATGCTGAACCACCGCCGTCAGGACTGATCAACGTCGGCGCCTGCGATTCTGCACAGAGGGTACTCGCGCTCCCTGCCGCCTCAGCGGAGACCGAGACGTTTCACGAGATCCTGAAAGCGTGCGTCGCCGCGCAGCCTGTGGAACCTCGGATCCATCCTGAGCCAGTTCAGTTGCACCACGCGCGTGTCGAACGCCTTCTCCAGCCAGGCGATCGCCTCATCGGTGTCGCCGAGCGCCGCCTGGAGCACCGCGAAATGGAGCGGGGAGACGTAGGTTGACGCGGATAGCCTGGTTAAATCCTCCAGCGCTCGCGTGGCCGCGATTCGGTCCCCGGTCAGAGCGGCGACGTACCCGAGGCCGAGGCGTGTGCCCGGTTGATCCGCAGCCGCGAGCGCCTTCCGGAACTCCGCGAGCGCCTGGCGGGGCTGCCCGTTCTGCGCGTACGCCCAACCGCGAATACCGTGCGCCATATGGTAGTGCGGATGCAACTCGAGCGTCGCCTCGGCCTGGGCGATGGCGCGATCGTACTGTCCCGCCCAGTAGAACATCTCGGCTACGTCCGTGCTGATGATCGGCGACATCGGGTCCAGGGACTGCGCCTGCCGAATCTCGGCGATGGCTTCGTCCACCCGTCCGGTCGACATCAAATTGATCGCATACCAATGATGCGCGGTGGCATAGCTCGGACTGAGCATGATGGCTCGGCGGAACGCGGCTTCGCCGCCCGACCAGTCCCACTCGTGCAGGGTGGCGACGAACGCCAGAGTCGTGTGCGCTTCAGCGATGGTGCCATCGATCGCCAGGGCGCGTAGTGCCGACGCCTTCGCCTTCGCGAAAGCCTCATCCGGCGGCAGCGCATGATACACGGCCAGGAGTGCATAGCAGTCGGCGAGGCCGCTGTGGGCCCGGGCAAATTCCGGATCGGTGGCGATCGAGTGCTGGAAAAGCGCAACCGCGTTCGTGAGCGCCTGCGGGGTGCGCTGATTGGACAGGTAGCGCCCGTTAAGATAGGCGTCGTATGCCAGAGCGCTGTCCGTGTCGCGGCGCCCGATCCAGCGCTGTTCCTCACTGCTCAAGGTGATCTGCAGCGCCTCGGCGACTCTCTGCGAGATCGCGTCCTCGATCGTGAACATGTCGCCCACGGTTTCATCGAACATGCCCGCCCACAGGATGTCTCCCGTGGGCGCACCAAGGACCTGTACGCGGACGCGAACGCGGTCGCCGATCCGCAGGATCCTGCCGACGACCACCGTCTGCACGCCCAATTCGCGCGCCACGGTCACCGGGTCTGCGCCGCCGTCCGCGTATCGGCTGATGGCACTCGTCGGTCGAACGATCAAACGAGTCACGCGACTGAGCCGGGTGATCACCGCGTCGGCGATCCCCAGGCCAAGGTAGCCCCGCTCCGACTCCGCTCCCCAGGGCTCGAACGGCAGGACCGCCACTGC
Organism: uncultured Acidobacteriota bacterium; assembly: GCA_963723005.1. Classification (GTDB taxonomy): domain Bacteria; phylum Acidobacteriota; class Vicinamibacteria; order Vicinamibacterales; family UBA2999; genus VFZN01. The sequence goes on from CAVRPA010000007.1 coordinate 369,873, forward strand.
ACGTCGGGCACCGACCGCCGGGTCCGGCGGCCGCCCGCGATCGCGCGAGATTATACCGACGACGAGTAGCGTCGCGAGCAGGAGCGCCAGGCCGCTTACTGCCTCGACGCCCCGCCCCCACGGGAGAGGGGGAGGCTGGGCTGAATCCCGGTCGACGGCAGGTTGTAGCGCGGCAAACGACGGCGTATCGCGCTCGGGGAGCAGCCGTTCCACGCTCGCCACAAATCGATATCCATACTTCGGGACCGTCTCGATCACTCGCTGCTGAACCGGGTCATCCCCGAGGGCCTTGCGCAACGCCGAGATGTTACGCGCTAGCCCCCCTTCGTCGATAAAGGTGTCCGGCCAGACTTCACCGATCAACTCATCTTTGATGAGCACATGACCATGGTTCTCAACCAGAAGAACGAGCGTGTGGAACGCCTTGGGGGTGAGGGCGACGGGTTGGCCGTCACGGACGAGTCGCCTTTCGGTCGCATCGAGGCGGAAGGCACCGAATTGAAACAAGCCGCCCCGGTCCGTTCGCATGATCTTCGTGCCTTAGGCGCGCTGTCAGGGATTTGTCAGGCTGTTGTCAGCCGTTTAGCAGGACATTCCCAGCCCGGATCCGGTACTAGCTTGACAGTGCACGGCAAGTCTAGCAGCGAAGGACGCGGAGCGCGGCGCCGAAGTTACTCGACACCGGCGACGCGATCACGGGTTCGACATTCACCGCGCCGCGGCGTCAGCGCGGCGCCACTGGTGCAGTGCCATCGCTGGCTGAGCCATGCCGGGCTACAACCAAGGAGAATGCATGACAGCCCACACAATCCTCGTCCTCACGCGCGTGGTCCACAGCGCCCTGGGCATGGGCGCGCTGGTCGCCGCGGTCGCGTGTAGCGACGGCAGCGGTCTTCCCACCAGTCCTACGAGCAATGCCACTGGAACCGAACGGATACTGGCAGCCGATCCGACCGCGCCCGCAAGTGGCATGGCGGCACCGGCGAGAATGCTCCTCACGAAGACCTGTGGCGCGGACGCTCACTGCACGGTCCAGAGCTCCACGTACGGCCCTTTGCCCGCAGGGAGCGACATCCTCTATACCGGTCCGCTGCTGGCCGACCGTACCACGAGCGGCATCCTTGTCACCACGCCCAGCGGTGACACCGCCAGCGGGCACTGCTCGTTGAGCTACCGGAGCCTCACTGGGACCTGTGTGCTCACAGGCGGCACCGGCGCGTTGGCTGGTGTGCATGCCAGAGTCAAGGTGACGACCGACCTCTCCGATCCGAACAATCTCGTATACACGTGGGAGGGCACATACCACTTTGCACCGGCCGAGGCGCATTGAGGCGGCGCCGAGCCGACGTAACCGGCTGACAGAAGTCGGCGCAGAGGACGGGACAGGTCATGATCTGACCGTCCTCTCGCGCTGTGTGTGGGTTCCACGTGTCCGTTGAGGCCTGACCGCATATTGTGCGGCCGCGTCCTTCGTCGCTCGCCGCGTCCGTTCCCGAAAGTTAGCGTGTCAGACAGTGTGTCCTCGGGCTCATCGCTGAGTCCAAACGCAGGAGAATCGCTGAATGTGCTAGGCATTCTGGTGAGCCTAAATATCGCGAGTTGGAACCGCACGGTCACTGGCTGCGACAGGTTGAGGCGATTGCGAGAGCCGCTTTGACCTCACGCAAGCTTGAACCGCTGATTCGCTTCGCTAGGAGAATGGTCGGCGTGCCGGACCCTCAGCGTCTGGAACAAACTCGTTCGTACCCTCACGCCCGGCCTCAGGTTCAGCAGAGTCCCAGAAGGAGCGTTATGCCAACCGGAGAATGGCCCTGATGCTTCCTATTGACTGCCTCCAGGCGCCGATGACCGCTCCTACCGCGGCAACTAGGACGCCGTCGTGGCGGCAGGCGGCGCCGCTCGCGGCCGAACGGGTCGCGTCTGCGCTGCCTTGAGGGCAGGTCTGAGGTCTGAAGCCAATCGGCACGGTCTAACGTTGCATGGCATCTACCGCGATGGTGTGTACCTCGGTCGGCGGCAGCACTGGCTCGTCATCGTGTAAGTCGGTCGGAAACATCCGCCACCACGCCAGCGCGGCCTCACGGTCCCAGGGCTCGACCGGGCACGCTTCGATCTGTTGACGGAGTTCAACGACGGTCTGTGGCCGGAGACTCGGATCCTTTTCGAGGCAGGCGAGCACCACCGCGTCGAGCTCGGGAGACACCGCGACGCCCCGCTTGCGCAGGGAGTTCGGCTGCTGATACAGGTGCTGGCTGCACACTTCGACGACCGACTTGCCATCGAAAACGTCGGTGCCGGCGAGCAGGAAGTAGGCGACCGCTCCCACCGCGTAGATATCTGCGCGGGCGTCGACCGACTCCCGCTTCAGGATCGACTCCGGTGCCATGTACTGGGGCGTGCCAAGGACGACGTTCTCGCCGGTCAGGTTCGCGCTTCGATCAACCTCGAACTCCTTCACTAGACCAAAATCGAGGAGCTTGACCACGTCGCGTTCGCCGCCCTGCATGCACAGCATGATGTTGGCGGGCTTGATGTCGCGATGGATCAGGCCGATCGCGTGAGCTTCGGCGAGCGCACCGCAGACCATCGATAGGATCCGCACGACGCGGCCAGGCGGCTGAGGGCCGTTCACCGCGACAATGCGCTGGAGCGTGGCGCCGTCGAGCAGCTCCATCGCGTAGTAGAAGACGCCGTCGTGGGTGCGCCCGTAATCGAAGATCGTGATGGTGTTCGGATGGGTGAGTCGTGCGGTGAGCTGCACTTCGCGCTCGAATCGCGCGAGGCTCGCCGCGCCGCTCTGATCCGGGCGCAACAGCTTGATCGCCGACGGCCGGCGCATCATGCCGTGGCGAGCGCGATAGACCTCACCCATGCCACCGCCGCCGATCTTCTTCTCAATCACGTATTGCCCGAGCCGGCGGGCCTCGCGCACCTCTGCGCGCAAGCCGTAGATCACCCACGAGATCACCGTGCAGGTGATGATCGTGAAGCCCCACATCATCACCGAGCCGGCCGGCAGCCAGGGGAGGGCGCCGGAGTCGAGGCCGCGCCACTGCAGTCCACCATCCGCGAGGGGGAGCAGTACCGCCGTCACGGCAATCATCGGGACGGCGAAGGCAGCCGTGACCAGCGCGGTCCGCCGCGGCGACGAGGGAATGAGCGCGGCGCGAATCGCCATCATCAAACCCATGCCGTCGAGCTGCAGCATCGACACATACCCGTCGGCCATATCTACCGCTTGCATCGTTGCGAGGCGGTGATCGTTGGCGAAGGTCGCGAGCAGGTAGCGGCCGGTCAGCGCGCTGATCAGCGAATTGATTAACAGTCCGCCCGCGTCCAACCATCGGCTGACACGAATCGAGCGTTCGCCCGTGCTCGCGATCCACCACAGGAGTGCGGCACTTAGCGTGGAAGCGATAGTGAGCAGCAGGTCGAAGCCCGGGCTGGCCACTGCGCCGACCACGCCGAGGCCGCTGCCAAGCAGGATGATGAAGAACAGTACTTTCCAGAACAACGCGACCCGCGCTTGCAGGAACGCGCGCCCTTCCTCGCCGTGATCGCTCAGCGGAAAGGGTGGTTGATGAGGCATGGCCGCGAGCGTATCACCGGATAGCCCGGTGGTTGTTGACGACCGGCCCGCGGCGGAGTCGCCATAGCGCGGCGAGGACGTTGTGGCACTGCGTGCAGTTCGAAGGGTCGACGAACAGCTTGAGTCCAGCGATCTCGTGGGTCGTGAGGATGTCCTCGACGTGGCGAGTGGCCATCGCCTCGACAGAGCGCTCGAACCGCCGCGGCGCCGAAGTCGATGCGCCGCTCAGACGCTGCGATCGCTTTGTCCCGTGTTGACGAACACACCCGTAGCGGGCCCAACAGCCGTCCGCCTCCGAGAGGGTAGAAGCGATCGTCGTTACGGCGGGGACGGCCTTCTTTTTTAATGAGCGAGGGCTGGTGAGCCCACGCGTCGTCGATGGAGGAGAAGGAGGGGACCTTTTACTCGACCTACGGCTGGCACCCGCGCAGCGTCGCCGCGGCGATCGCCACTCTGCGCGGTCTCAAGGCGAACCGACCGCGGCTGCTGGCCGGCGTTGCAGAGATGAGCGAGTATTTCCGCGTCCGCCTGCTGCAACTCGAGTTCGATCGACCGGCAGCGGTTCGCATCCAGGGCCTGGCGATCGGGAGGCCTATTCGTCGCCGCCGCGAGAAACGTGACACGTGTGGTAAGCGAGCAAAGGGGCTCTTTACTTCAGCATCCCTTCGGTTCTTAACTCTAGTCTTCCCAGCAGTTCTTTGAGCCTCCGTTTGCGCACGCGCGAAGAACCGCCCAACAGATTTCCCTCGAGTGACCGTGCGCTCCGCAATGTCTCGATTGGAGGAGGCGCGCTTCCAAATTATGCAGATGAGACGTTCGTCCCGAGTCAGCTTTTCAAGCACCTCAACCCACGGGCGGGACGACGGGCATGCCGAACGTCGGGCTTCAGCCTCGAGACGCGAGCCGCATTGCCGTATCTCTAAACAATGGAGCAACGAGATGAGGGTGACTACGCATGAGCTGGAAGCTGTCGCCAGTAGTGTTCTGCACGTTTGCGACGTGTGCGACCAGCGCCAACGCGCAGGTCCCGGTTCGAGGAGTGGACGAGAGCCTGACGGGGACGTCGATCGTAGCGGGCGGCGAGGTGCGGCAGGAATACGAGTGGTTCGACAACGAGGAATGGGGCGCCGAAGTGCCGGATAGCAGCGGTTACTGGCTTCAGCGCTACATGCTTTACGCCGACACGCGGCTCTCGCGACGCGTGCGCCTGTATGGAGAGCTGAAGAGTGGGATCGAAGTTGGGCGTGCGGGCGGGCCGCGCGGTTCCGACGAGGATCGCCTCGATCTGAACCAGGCGTTCGTCGATGTCTCGTTCGGCCCGGTCACCGTGCGGGCGGGACGTCAGGAACTCGTGTTTGGAACCCAGCGGCTGATCTCTGGCCGCGACGGACCGAACGTCCGCCAGGCCTTCGATGGCGGCACCGTCGTGCTGCAACGGGGGCGCTGGCGGACCGACGGGTTCGCAAGCCGCTATGTGAGCACCGAGACAGGCGTGTTCGACGATTCCCCCGACACCGGCCGCTCGCTCTGGGGTGTCTACGCAGTCCGCTCCCTCGCGCAGGACAAGGGAAAGGGGGTGGATCTCGTATTACCTCGGGTATCGCCGGAAGGCCGCGACGTTCGATCAAGGGCAGGGCCGCGAAATCCGGCACTCCTGGGGCGCTCGTCTCTGGCAGACGTCGGGTGCCGTCGACTACAACTTCGAAGCGATCGTCCAGACCGGCCATCTCGAGGATACCAGCATCCGTGCCTGGGGAATTGCTTCAGACACCGGCCACCGCATCGAGACAGCGTCTGGGCGCCCGCGACTCGCGCTGCGGGCCAACATCACCAGCGGCGATCAGGATCGAGACGACGATCGGCTCGGGACGTTCAATCCGCTGTTCCCCAGGGGAGGGTACTTCGGTCTCATTGCCTCGGCCGGTCCGTCGAACGAGATGGATCTGCATCCGCTCGTGATGGTCAATCCGCGCGACGGCCTCACGATAACCACGGGCTGGTTGTTCTTCTGGCGGCACCGGATCGATGACGGTATCTATGCGACCTCCGGCAGTCTCTTGCGCTCGGCCGCCGGAACGCGATCGCGATTCGTCGGACACTCGCCTGGGGTTGAGGTGCTTTGGCAGGTGACGCAACAACTCTCGGTGCTGGGCAATGCCTCGTTGTTCACTGCCGGGCCGTTCATCCGGGAGTCCGGCCCCGCCGAAACCATCAGCTTTCTCGCCGTGTGGATGAGGTTCCGTTTCTGATCCACTGACTGAAAAGATGCGGAATCGAACGAGACCGACATGAAGAAAGGGTCACTGGTGAATCTGTTGTGCGTGATGATCCGGAGTGCCGCTCCGAAAGCTGTGTCACGAGAGGTCGCCTGACGTTGGGAGGAGAAGACCATGACATACCCGCGCACTCTTCGAATGGCGCTGGTTGCTTCGTTCCGATGTGCCGCGTTTGTCGGCGTGATGCTGCTGTTCGTCGCAGCCGCGGGCTCGGCGCAGGCCCTGCCTGGCCCGTCGGCTGATCTGATGGCCAAGCTCGAAAGCATCTACAAGGACCTTCACGCCAATCCCGAGCTCTCGATGCAGGAACAGCGGACGGCCGGCATTGCCGCTGACTGGCTGCGCCAGCAGGGATACGAAGTCACGGAAAAGGTTGGCGGCACTGGCGTGGTCGGGCTCTTGCGTAACGGAGAGGGCCAAACAGTGCTGCTGCGTGCCGACATGGACGCGCTGCCCATGAAGGAGAACACCGGCCTTTCCTATGCGAGCACGAAGACCGGCAAGGACCCGTCATCAGGTGTCGAAACTGCCATCGCGCACTCCTGCGGGCACGACATGCACGTGACCTGGCTGATGGGGGTGACGCAGATCCTGGCGCAGAACCGCGACAAGTGGCACGGTACCGTGATGGCGGTGTTTCAGCCGGCGGAGGAAACTGGCGAAGGCGCAAAGTCGATGATCGACGACGGAATGGTCAAACGCTTTCCGAAACCCGACGTCACCTTCGCGCAGCATGTGATGGCCCTTCCCGCCGGCCGGATTGCGATACGCACCGGACCCGTGCTGTCAATGTCGGACAGTTGGGAAGTGAAGCTGTTTGGACGTGGCGGGCATGGCTCGGGACCGGAGTTTACGGTTGATCCCGTGGTGATGGCGGCCTCCACCGTCATGCGTCTGCAGACCGTGGTCTCGCGCGAGATCTCGATGATGGATCGCGCGGTGGTGACCGTCGGTGCGCTGCAGGCTGGCAGCAGTCCGAACATCATTCCAGACGATGCGCTGCTGCGCTTGAACGTTCGCACCTTCGACGAGCAGGTGCGGGGGACTGTGCTGTCGGCGATCAAACGCATCATCAATGCCGAGGCGACCGCGTCGCAGGCGCCAAAGCCGCCGGCGTTCACCGTCGTCGGCGAGTTTCCATTGACCAGCAACGATGAAGCCGCGACCGGTAGAGTGACCGAGGCGCTCAAGGGCCGATTCGGCAGCGACGTGCAGCAAGGCAATCCTGCGACGGCGAGCGAGGATTTCAGTGTCTTTGCCCGGACATGGAACGCGCCGTTGGTCTTCTGGTTTGTCGGTGGCACCGATCCGCAGAAATACGCCGAAGCCGAGAAAGCCGGCCGGTTGAACGAGTTGCCATCCAATCATTCGCCGCAATTTGCGCCGGTCCTCAACCCCACGCTCCGGGTCGGGATCGAGGCGATGCTCACAGCCGCCGGGCCCTGGCTGACCGGCGCGGCAGCAAAGCCCTGACTATGCCGGCCAATCATCAAGATGAGGCGGCGAAAATGAAGCACCACGGCAACGACCTTGATCTCGAACGGCGCAGCGTCAAGCACCACGGGAAGATCGAGACCTTGCGCACCGGATCGGCGCCCGGCTGGAGCATGCCCAGCAGCGCGTGCCCGGCCTCGTGGTACGCGGTGCGCCGCCGCTCTGCTGCGGGAATGACGACGTTGCGGGCCGTGCCCAGTTGAACTTTTTCGAGCGCGTCCGTCAGGTCGCGATGCCGGACCGCATCCTGCTGGCGGCGGGCAGCCAGGAGCGCCGCCTCGTTGACGAGATTCGCAAGGTCTGCCCCGGTCATTCCTGGAGTCGAGCCGGCGAGTTGTGCGAGGTCCACGTCAGGGAGCAAGCGGCACGTTACGCGTGTGCACCTTCAGGATCTCGATGCGGCCTTTTTGATCCGGCGGGTGGACCATGATCTGCCGGTCGAATCGGCCGGGCCGCAACAGCGCCGGATCGAGCACGTCGGGCCGATTGGTCGCCGCCAGCACGATCACCCCTTCGGCGCCCGAGAATCCGTCCATTTCGGTCAGGATCTGGTTGAGCGTCTGCTCGCGTTCGTCGTGCCCGCCGACCGCCCGCGCACCGCCGCGCGACCGGCCGATGGTGTCGATCTCGTCGATGAAGATGATCGCCGGCGCCACTTTCCTCGCTTCGGCAAAGAGCTCGCGGACGCGGCTGGCGCCGACGCCGACGATCATCTCGATGAACTCCGAGGCACTGGCGCTGAAGAACGGCACTTTCGCCTCGCCGGCGGTGGCGCGTGCGAGCAGGGTCTTTCCGGTCCCTGGCGCGCCGGCGAGCAGGACTCCCTTCGGCGCTCTCGCGCCCAGACGGCGATACTTCTCCGGGTCTTTCAGGAAGTCGACGACCTCGTTAATCTCGGCCTCTACCTCGTCGATCCCGGCGACATCGTCAAACGTGACCCGGATGGTTTCCGGATCGACACGCTTCTGTTTCCCGCCGCCGAGGATGCCGCCCATCGCCCCTTGCTGGCGTCGAAACATCCACACGTAGAACGCCACGAGCAGCAGCATCGGTGCGAAGGAGATCAGGAGGTTCGCAAGGACGCCGCGCTGCGCCACGAGCGGCGTCGCTCGTACCGTCGCGCCGCCGGCGGTCAACTCGGTGAGCAGGTCATCGACCGCGAACGTCGGCCGCTCGGTGGAGAACTGCTGATACGTCCGATCCTGCTGGTCCGGAAGCGCCGCGGCCTTCTTCAATTCGCCCTGGATGGAGTTGCCGCGGGCGAAGACGGCGCCGATGTTCTTGTTGGAGACCTGATTCTTGAACTCGGTGTAGAAGCACGGGCTGTGGCCCGGCCAGCCAATCCTGAACGGTCAGCACGCCGAACAGCAGCAGGTAACCGGCCAGCAAGGCCGCCATGGTCGACCGGGGCAGGCGTGGCTTCCCTGGCTGGCCCGGTGGCAAACCTTCCGTCCGCCACGGCTTCTGGGGCGCCTGGCTGGGCGGCGCGGGCGACGGGGCGTCGCCCGACGGTGATGCTGGTGGTTGTGAACCTGGGTAGTCATGGCAGCCTCTGTCAGGCCTGGGAAGGGCGCTCACGAGCGTCGCTGACGAGCCGTTCCGCCATTTGGCGACTCGGCGGTGTGAGCATGATGCCCCCCAGCGATCGTGAGACGAGCATGATTTGTGATGCCATTGCACCCGAACGAACCCTCGTGCGATTCCTCATAAACGCACACCACGAAGCAGCTGAGCGTTGAGCGCGACCACCACCGTGCTCAGCGACATGAGCACCGCGCCCACGGCCGGGTGCAGCACGATTCCCCAGGGCGCAAGCACGCCCGCGGCCAGCGGGATCGCCACGATGTTGTAACCGGCGGCCCACCACAGGTTCTGGATCATCTTGCGATACGTGGCCTTGCTGAGCGCGATGATCCTGGGCACATCACGCGGGTCGCTCCGTACCAGCACGACGTCGCCGGCTTCGACCGCCACGTCCGTCCCCGCCCCGATCGCGATCCCGACATCGGCGGTGACCAGGGCAGGGGCGTCGTTCACGCCGTCACCGACCATCGCGACGCGCTTGCCCTGCCGTTGGACGCCCTGGATCGTCGACGCCTTCTGCTCGGGAAGCACCTCGGCGAACACCGTATCGATTCCCAGGTCCTGGGCGACCGCATCGGCCACGGGTTTCGCGTCGCCCGTCATCATGATCACTTCGAGACCCAGGCGGTGGAGGCTGTCAACCGCCTCACGCGACTCCTCCCGGACGGCATCCGCGATGGCAAACACCGCGAGGGCGGTGTCCCGCTCGATCATCGTAATTGCCGCCTGCCCGCGTGAGGCGGCGCGAGCGATGGCCGCGGCCAGCGCCGCGTCCGGAGCGACCTCGAGTGTGCGCAGCAGGGCGGGGCCGCCGAGCTGCAGCTCCCTGTTCGCGACAATCGCCCGCACGCCATGTCCCGGAATGGCCCTGAACCCCTCCGCCTTCGGAATGGACAGCCGGCGCTCCTCGGCGCTCTTGACGATGCCCTGGGCAATCGTGTGTTCAGAGTCACGCTCGACCGCCGCCGCGAGCGCAAGCGCCTCGTCGTCGCTGATGCCCCCGTGCGTCGTGATCTCCACCACGCGGAATTCGCCGCGCGTCAGCGTGCCCGTCTTGTCGAAGAACACCGCATCGAGATTGCGGGCTTCCTCGAGGCCGCGTCGGTCGCGCACGAGCAAGCCGTTCCTGGCGCCCAGCGTCGTCGAGATGGCGACCACCAGCGGGATGGCAAGACCCAGCGCGTGCGGGCAGGCGATCACCAGGACGGTCACGACCCGCTCGATGACATAGGCGGCCGGTGCTCCGGCGATGGACCACCCGACCAGCGTCAGGGCCGCGGCGACGACGGCCACAATCGTGAGCCCGAAGGCCGCGCGGTCGGCGAGCGCCTGCGCACGCGAGCGCGATGTCTGCGCCTGGGCGACCAGCCGCATGATGCCGGCGAGCGCGGTCGAGTCCCCGGTGCCAGTGACCTCGACGCGCAGCGAGCCGGCGCCGTTCACCGTGCCCGCGATGACGCGCGCGTCTCGACTCTTGGCCACTGGCCGCGATTCGCCCGTGATCATCGACTCGTTGACGTCGCTGGTGCCGTCGCGCACGGCTCCGTCCGCCGGGATGCTCGCGCCCGGGCGCACCAGTATCAGGTCTCCGACCCGCAGCTCCGAGGCGGGGACCTCCTCCGTCCGCTCGCCGACGAGCCGCGTGGCGGTGTCGGGGAGGAGCTTGGCCAGTTCAGCCAGCGCACCCTGCGCTTGAGAGATCGAGCGCATCTCGACCCAGTGACCGAGGACCATGATCGTGACGAGGGTGGCGAGCTCCCACCAGAGGTCCATCCCCGGGAAGCCCAGTGTGACAGCCAGGCTGAAAGTGAAGGCCACGGTGATCGCCAATGCGATCAGGGTCATCATGCCAGGCCGGCGATCGACGAGCTCACCCTTCGCTCCCCGGATGAACACCCATCCGCCGTAGCCGAACACGAGCGTGCCAAACAGTGCGGGAATCCAGCGAGACGCAGCAGCGCCACCTGGGGCCTCGTAGCCGGAACCACTGCTGGATCATCGGCGCCCACACGATCGTTGGAATCGACAGCAGCAGCGTGCCCAGGAACTTCTGCCGGAACATCTCGACCGAGTGGCCGGCGTGCTTGTCGTGGCCGGCGTGTCCCTCATGTGGATGGGCGTGCGCCGCGGGGGTGCGGTCAGCCCCGACCGGCTGCGCCGATCGCCGGTGCTTGTCGTGATCATCATGCGACGCCACGGGAGCGTCCGCACGATGAGCCGGATGATGATCGCCGTCGTGAGGTGCGGGCATCTGTCCCTTGGAAGAGGGCTGCGGTTACTGATTCCGCGGCAGCACTGTATACACCCGGGCGATGAAAGCAGCGAACTCCTCCATGTATTGCCGGAGGAACTGTTCGGTGGTCGCGTCGGTGACGCGCCCATCGTCGGTAATCAGGCCGCGTTCGAATTGCACGTACGCCTCGATGGAGTTCATCAACGGTGAGTTACAGAAAGCAAGAATGCTGCGCAGGTGCTGCTGCGCGATCGCTGTGCCGATCTTGCCGGGCGAGGTGCCGATGATGCCGGACGGTTTCCGCGCGAAGGCGTTCGTGCCATAGGGTCGGCTTGCCCAGTCGATGGCATTCTTCAGTCCGCCCGGGATCGATCGGTTGTACTCGGGCGTCACGAACAGAACGGCGTCGACCGCGGCAATCTGATCCTTGAACGCGGCGGCGACCGGCGGATAGTTCGCGTCGTAGTCGTAGCTGTAGAGAGGGAGGTCCTTGAACGAGATCTCCGACATCTGGAGCTGTGGTGGCGCCAGCCGCTCGAGCGCGGTGGCGAGCAATCGGTTGATCGAGGCCTTCGCCAGGCTGCCGACCAGATAGCCTACCTTGTATGAAGTCATCACCCCACCTCGCTGGGAAGCTTGAAGGAGACGCATCACGAGATGCGCCGTACGCTCGGCTAAGCGTGCCCACCACGACCGCTGCTGGCACGTGGCGAGGGTGAACTCGCCGCGTATCGTAGATCGTCCAGAAAGACCTAACTCATCTGACCGCAGATCGTCGCATCGAGGATCATCAGCGTCGAATCATCGTCTAGCGCCATCGAGGGATCGTCGAAGTTCATCGATCCGATCGTGGACCACTGCCCGTCGGCCACAAAGGGCGTCGCGTGGAAGCCCGCTGCGATAGCACACAATAGCGCGGAACGGCTGAACGTGTGAGGGCGACTGACTGAGGGAGGTGCGTGATGCAAGCAGTCCGATTTGTCGGGGTTGGTCGACCGGCTCAGATCGAGGACGTGCCGAAGCCCGCCGTGGGTCCCGGGCAGGTGTTGATCAAGATCGGCGGTGCCGGGGTGTGTCATTCGGATTTGCATGTCATGGAAGAGGACCTGGGTCTCCGGCCGCCATTCACTCTCGGTCACGAGAACGCCGGCTGGGTAGCGGAGCTCGGAGAGGGTGTCGCGGGCTTCAAGGAAGGCGACCCGGTCGCCGTCTACGGCCCGTGGGGCTGCGGTCACTGCCACGCGTGCCAGCAGTCGATGGAGAACTACTGCGAGAACTGGGCCCAGATCGACGGCTTCGGCGGCGGCCTTGGTCTGGATGGCGGAATGGCCGAGTTCATGCTCATACCTTCCGCCCGGCTGCTGGTGCCGCTGGCAGACCTCAGTCCGGCCAAGGCGGCGCCTCTCAGCGACGCCGCGCTGACTCCGTATCACGCCATCAAGCGAGCGCTGCCGCATCTCAACGCCAATAGCACCGTCGTCGTTATCGGCGTCGGCGGACTCGGCCACATGGCCATTCAACTTCTGCGCGTGCTGGCGCCGATGCATATTGTCGCCGCCGATGTCGACGACGAGAAGCTGGAGCAGGCACGGGTGCTCGGCGCCGACGACGTCGTCAACAATCGCAACAGCGGCGACGCTGCCGCGCGGATCCAGAAGATCACCGGGGCACGTGGCGCTGGTCTGGTGCTCGATTGCGTTGGCGTTCCACCAACGCTTGAACTGGGCGCAAAGCTCCTGGGGCGCAACAGCATCTGGACCATTGTCGGCCTGGGCGGTGGTCACCACGATTTCCACCACGGCAGCACTCCGTACGGCACGTTGATGAGCATTCCGTACTGGGGATCTCGTGTCGAACTGATGGAAGTGATCGCGATGGCCCGCGACGGCCGGATCCACGCCGAGACGACCGTGTTCCCGCTGGGGCAGGCGGTTGACGTCTATCGCCAACTGAAGGAAGGCCAGATTCAAGGCCGTGCGGTGCTGATTCCGGACGGAGCCGCAGCCTAGGAATCGCGGAGCGGCGTCAGTCATTCGTCAGGCGGTCACGAGGGCCGCCTGAACGAACGACGCTTCGAGCGCGGGTTGCAGTGGCAGGGCGGTCCAGCTTGACGCCCTTTAACCCCCCGGCCATCGGCCAAGGACATCTAGGCGAAATCCACGATCCAGCGCTTGTTCGGAACCGCCGGGACGGGCCGGGCCGCGGGGCAAGTCATTCCATCGCCCGGGCGGGTCGGATTCACGTCGGGAACACCGAATTTCCACTTATGGAGGCAAGTGACGTCTATGCGAAGCTGAAGGCGGGAAGATCGCCGGGCTCGTGCCCGCGTAGTTTCACTATGACCCTCGGCGTTGCGCAAGCGGCGGCGAAGAGCAGCCGAACGAGCAAAAGGGCGCGGGAATCGGTGAGGAGGTGTCGACGTGAAGACGATTAAGAAGGTCCTATGTGCGATCGATCTCACGAAGGCAAGTTCCAACGCCTTCGATCGAGCGCTCAGCATCGCTCGCGCGAGCAAAGCCAGGCTTTACGTCCTTCACGCGGTGCCCGTGAACTATCGGTTTTCATGGCGCCAGAGCGAACGTCTTGAACTTCTGACCAGCCTGCGGGAACGCGCAGAACGCGAAGGTGTTCCGGTGCGGACAGTCGAGCAACACGGCGACCCCGCCAGCACGATTGTGCTGCATGCCAACGCGAGGAAGGCCGATCTCGTCGTCCTTGGTTCCAATCGGCGGCGCGGGTGGCAGCGTTTCCGGGAGGGTTCCGTCGGAGAACGTGTCCTCCGGCGCGCCGAGTGGCCTGTGCTTATTGTCCCGTGGGACGTTCCCTCTGGAAAACGCGACAGCCGCAGTCGCGGATCCTAACGTGGCATACCCGCCGCCAGGGGAGCGCCGCCAGCTTCTCGCCTCCAGGCGTTGATCCAGCCCCATGCGGCGGCATGTTGTTCAGGGAAGACTGGTCGGGCTATGCGAATTGCACGGGGCGCGGTTGGATCTAAAGCAATGGTGAACACAGCCGCATCATCGAGTCGAGCAGAAGAGTTCGACCAGGCTGGCTGTCGTACTCAGCGGTCGAGAACTCGACGCAGCTCCGTATGTCCTCCTGAAAGTCAGCTTCGAGCTCGCGAGTGACCGTCTCGTCATAGACGACGAGATTCGTTTCGTAGTTGATCGAGAAGCTCCGGATGTCCATATTGGCCGATCCAATGGAGCAGATCTTGGAATCGACACACACAGTCTTGGCGTGGAAGTAGGCGCCCTGGTAGAGCAGCACGCGCACTCCAGCCTCCGCCAGCTCCCGGGCGTAGGTCATGCCCGCGCGATAGGCCAGTTGGCCTTCGCCGCCTCGCGGCGCGATCATCACGCACACCTCGATGCCCGCCAACGCGGCAGCCTTCATCACCTCGGCCAGGGCGTCATCAACAATGAGAAATGGCGACTGCAGATAGACGTGATGACGTGCCAGCGTCACCATCGCCATGTACGATTGTCTGATGGCCTTCCATTGGGAATCGGGCCCGGCGCTGACGACCTGAATCGGCAGCGTGGTCGAATTCCTCCTCAAGGTCGGAAAGTATCGATCCTCGAAGAGGTTCTCGCCGGTCGTGTTGTACCACATCGTGAGAAACACGGTCTGCAGCGTCAGGGCCGCTTCGCCGACCACCCGTGCGTGTGTGTCTCGCCAGCCGCTGAACCCGTCTGGTCCGGTCAGATGCTTCTCCGTCATGTTCAAGCCACCGGAGTAGCCGATGCGCCCATCGATGACCGCGATTTTTCGATGACTGCGGTAGCTGATGGTGTGGAGGCGATAGAGCGGCGAATACGGATACATCCGCACACCAACGGCGCGCATTCGGCGTAGGTATCGCCAACTGAGCATCGACAGACTGCCGACGGGATCGTAAAGAATGCGTGCGTCGACGCCTGCCGCGACCTTGTCCGCGAGCGTGCGTGCGACGTCTTCCGTGAACAAGTCAGAGGCCCACTCGTAATAGACCATGTGGACCGATTCGGAGGCGGCGTGGATGTCTTCGAGCAGCCGCGGGTACTTCTCGGTTGCGTTCTGCAGGATTTCCAAGCTGTTCGCCGTCGTGAGCGGAGCGCGAGCGGAAGCCCACAGCATGTGCCCGAGCCGCGAGTACTCGCCGGTGGCCCCTTCAGCGAGCGCCTCGAGCAGAGCCGGTTGCCGGTCGAGGAGCGCCGTTCTCCTTTCGGCGAGCGAGGTGCCTTCCATCAACGTGTGCAACTGTCCCTTGCGACTGAATGCCTTCCAACCGCGTCCGAACAGCGTGTAGACGAGGAGGCCGCCAACAGGGAAGAGAAGCATCAAAAAGAGCCACGCGAACGTTGATTGCGGACTGCGGTTCTCGCGGATGAGAAACATCGCGATGCCGAGCGCGTACACGCCCGCCAGCGTCGTCAGCACCTGAACCCAGTTCCAATCGGCGTTCACGGCATCCTCATCCCAGAACATCTCCTCGGGCTTTCAATTCGTCGGCGCTTGCACTCGCCCGCCTTCACCTTCCCAGCGCGCCAAGGCACGTGCCGCCATCCTCGCGCTCAGCTCCGGCGGGACACTGGTGAGTAGCACATTGAGGCCTTCGGCCATCGTCGGATGCGTGAGGATCGCGTCTCGAAGCCCGGTGTACGGCAATCCGGCGAGCATCGCCGTCTGCACCACAGCGAGCACCTCGCCCGCGTCCGCCCCCAGCATCGTGAAGCCGAGGATGCGGTCGCTGTCGGCATCGAGAAGCATCTTCATGAATCCGCGCGTCTCGCCGATGGCCCGGGCCCGCAGGATCGACGTCATCGGTATCCTGGCCACGCGCACCGCGAGATGCCGCTGATGCGCCGTGGTCTCGTCGAGCCCTACCCGTGCGAGCTGGGGATCGATGAAGGCGCAGTAGGGGATTAACCGATCGCGTGTGCTGCGCGGGTGTCCCGCGAGGTTGTCGCGCACCACCCGGTAGTCATCGAATGCCACGTGGGTGAATTGCGCGCTACCCGCGCACTCGCCCATCGCCCAGACTCCGGCCGCGGTCGCCTGCAGATGTTCGTTCACCTTGACGAACCCGCGCGGGTCCAGCTCGATCCCTGCCTGCTCGAGCCCGACCCCCTGCGTATGTGGCGTGCGCCCGGCCGCGACGAGTATGTCGGAACTCTCGATGGTTCGATCACCATCCCCAGTCTTCACGCGAAGACGCACCACGTCGCCGGACCGGCCCTCCACGACCTGTGTCTCCGCGCCAAGCACGACGTCGATGCCATCCTCTTTAAAGATCGTGAGCACAGCTGCGGCCACATCCGGATCTTCACGGCCGAGAAGCTGTGTCCCGAACTCCAGAACCGTCACTCGACTGCCGAACCGCCGGAACGCCTGCGCGAACTCCACTCCCACGTATCCGCCGCCGAGCACGATCAGGTGCGAAGGGAGTCGGCCGAGCTCCAGCGCGTCGACATGGGTGAGCGGCCCGGCGTCGGCAAGGCCGGGCACGTCCGGGATCGTCGCCCGCGTGCCGAGATTCAGGAACAATCGGTCGGCCACAAATCGCCGTCGACCCCCATCAGGGAGGGTCGCCTGGACCGTGCGCGGCCCGACCAGGATGCCTTCGGCAAGGAGGAACTCCAGATGCGGGACCGCAAACTTGTTCCGGTGGATTGCGATCATGCCGTCCACCATCTCTCGTTTGCGCCGGCGGACCTGGTTCATGTCCACCGTCGCGCCCTCGGCTCGCACGCCGTAGGAGGCGCTTCGACGGACAAGATCCGCGACTTCGGCGCTTCGAATCACGTTCTTGCTTGGCAGGCAGGCGATGTTTGGACAGGACCCGCCTATCAGGGCCCGCTCGATCACGACGACGGGTCGGCCCTGCCGAGCCAGGTCCCAGGCCAGGTACTTGCCCGCTTCGCCCCCGCCGAGGACGACGTTTTCGATGTGTACGTTCTCAAGCATGGCCGAGCTCCTGCTGACCCTCATCGCCGGCAGCGGCTGCCTCGCCCGTCAATCGCGGCACCACGAGAACCGGGCGCCCAGCCGTGCGAATCACGCGCGCAGCCGTCGACCCAAAGATCATCCTTCCGAAGGCGCCTCGCGCCTTCGCTCCCATGATAATCAGGTCTGCGTCGGCCTCCGCCGCGACGCGCGAAATGGCTGCGGCTGGATCGCCGGTCACAACGCGCGCATGGACCCTCCGTGCCGTCGTGGCGTCGGCTGAGATGAACGCCGGCATTCGCCTCCATGCGTCGCGAGTGAGTTGCCGTTGATATTCGGGCTCCATCAGGTGGTACATGTATCGAGACGCGCTCTCGAGAGGCACCCCTCGAACGACGTGCACCACGGTTATCCGGCTGTCGCCGTGCGCCATCGATAGCGCTCGCTCGACTATCTCCATCGAACCCTCGCGGAAGTCAAGTGCTACGAGAATGCTCTTGAAGGGCGCGATCGAGTCGTCTGCCACGGTGGACTCCGGCGGCACCACGAGTACGGGCTGCGTCGCCTCGAGCGCGACCCGCTCGGCCACCGAACCGAACCGGAACCCGTTGAACCAAGATTGCTTGCTGGTCCCCAGGACGATAAGGTCTGCCTTGCGCGCTTTGCCAGGCAACAGGATCGCGCCTGCTGGATCGCGGTGCTGGATACTCGCCTTGAAGCGCACCCCCGCGGATTGCGCGGCACCCCTCAGGGCGCCGATCAGGTCGATACGCTCTGGAGCGTCCCATGTAAACGGCCGATTTGCAGGAACGGCGTGCACGACCGTCAGTTCGGCGTCGTGAAACCGGCTCAGCGCAAGCGCGTGATCGAACGCCGCCCGCGCGGACTCAGTAAAATCGACTGCCGTCAACACACGATGAAGCTTGGTCACGATGATTACTCCTTTCGAAGGCTGTGGACCACGCTGGCTGTACCATTCCCGTCGACGCGATCACCAGCACGAGGTCCCCGAGCGTCGCGATTCCTTCTTCGGCTTGCGCGCTGCGCCGGCTGCCGCCCGACGACCCGGCGCAGGGCGCGCTCGACCTCCACGCTGAGGAGCTCGAGCTGACTCGCCGACAGGCCGAATCCTTCCGCGTAAGTCACCACACGGCGGCCGTCGAACAACACCAGGACGCCGTCCTCTCCGTCCAGCAACTCGTCCACCTGTTCGTGGATCCGCTGAGCATCGCCGCCACCGGACTTTCGAAGCGTCATGACCTATCGTCCTTGTTGGGCAACATCCCGGCGCCAAGTGCGCGCGATCGCAGGAACGTCAGTTCGCTCGACCGCGGACCCAACATCGCAGCCGCTTCCCTCCAGAGCGCGGGCGCTTCGGCGTGAGGGCAGTCGTCGTCGCAACGGTCGGCAATGGGGTCAATGCGAAGGCGCCGCTCGTGTGTCACCATAGCGTCGTGCCACGCCTCCAGGCGCGCGCGCAGCGAGATCGCGTTCATGGCGTCAGTTCCCAACGTGGCGATGGCATACGGCTTCATTCTTAAAGCACCTCATGCGGCAGGCGTGTGCCGCAGACTGGGTGTTCGACCCTGCGTTGTTGTTGAACGGTCCGTCGCGGTACGCGCCTCAGGTGCAGCGGAAGACGGCTGCACCTGAAACGGGTTGAATTGGACCGATTGCTGCCGTGTTACGAACGGCCGATGGAACAGGCGGTGTCAGCGCCGAGGCGTTGGCGCGGTCACGAGCGGCCGTCGAAGACGTCGGCCGCCGCGCTGCGGGCAACCAACACCGCCTCCACAGAGGCTGGTGTCGAGCGTAGGGAACAGGAAGAGCAACATGAGCATGTTCACGGCAACGCGCCTGCCCTCATACATTGCAAATCGCGATCCGGAGAAAACGGGCGCATTTTAGCCCGCCTGCGATCTAGCAGGCATTCACTGTGAAACGAGCGTTTCAACTTGCAACGCCGCGGAGCCTGAATTCTGACGTTGGATTCTTGAGTTCGTCCTTGCCAGCTCGGGTCGACCGGTCGGGTACGGGAAGAGATCTACGAAAGCCTTCCTCACGCCCGGCGCAATGTTCATGACCACGTGCCCACGGTGCAATTGGCCTGGGTGCGCCAGCCCGCATGCGTGCGTGATCATCTCGAGGTCGCGCTCGAGAGCGAGCGCGTAGTTGCTGACCCGAACGCCTTTGTCAGCAGGATCCAGCCCGGACTGCAGCCATTGGTTCTGCGTAGTCACCCCCGTCGGGCAGGCGTTGGTATGGCAGCGAAGCGCCTGGATGCAGCCGATCGAGAACAGAAATCCGCGGCCGATGTGCACCAGGTCGGCGCCGAGTGCGAGATGCGTGGCGACGTCCCCACCGGTCGCGATCTTGCCGGAGGCAATCAGGACGATGTCATCGCGCAGCCCCTCGCGACGCAGCGCGTCGTCGAGGGAGATCAGCGCCTCGACCAGAGGCAACCCGACGTAGTCGGCCAGAGCCGGGGGAGCCGCGCCAGACCCACCCTCAATGCCGTCGACGGCGATGAAGTCAGGGCCATCGCCGCGCTTGCGGATTGCACGGCACAAGTCGTCCACTTCCGCAGCTGTGCCCACCACCATCTTGAGGCCGACAGGCTTGTCCGTCAGCCGTCGGACACGCTCGATGAAGTCGAGCAGCGACGTCGCATCGTCGAACTCCTCAAAGCGGTTCGGAGACTGGCAGTCCACTCCCATGGGAATACCCCGAATGGTGGCAATTTCCCTGGTGATCTTCTCCTTCGGCAGCATCCCGCCTTTCCCGGGCTTGGCGCCCTGCGCCAGCTTGATCTCCACCATCTTCACCTGGGGCAGCGCCAGAATAGCTGCCGCTTTGTCATCGTCGAACCGGCCGTCAGGTGTACGGCAACCGAACTTCGCAGGCCCAATCTGATACAGGATGTCGGCGCCACCTGCCACGTGATACGGCGACAGCGAGCCCTCGCCAGTGCTCATGTAGCACCCGGCCATCTTAGCGCCGCGCGAGAGAGCACTGACCGCGTTGGGCGAGAGCGCTCCGTAGCTCATCCCGGAGATATTCGCGAACCGCCTGGGCTGGTAGGGTTGCGCTCGCTTGGCACCGATCACCTTGGGGCGCGGCAGATCAGCCTCGGTCGCCTTGGCCGCCTTGAGCGTCGGGTACATCGACGGCACGAGGTGCATTCGCCCAGGTTCGTTGTGATCAATCTGTGATCCGAATCCGATCATATTGTTCTGCCCCTTGGCGGAGGCATACACCCACGACCGCGTGGCACGGTTGTACGGCCGTTCCTCGAGATCGCCGGCGAAGAGGTATTGGCGCAGCGGCTGCCCCATCTCCTCGAAGAAATACCGGAAATGACCGATCAGCGGAAAGTTCCGCGTCACCGCGTGAGGGCGCTGCGTCAGGTCGCGCACCGCGATGATGGCGAGCGCGAGGGCGAAAAAGCCGAGGACGATTAATGCGATGCTCACGCGCGTACTCCTTCGCGCATTCGCTGGCGCCAGCCGAGAAATCCAACCAAGCCGGTAGCAACGAAACCGACGCACAACACCAGGCTCAACATCGTCACAACGGACATTGCTCACCTCCTCTTCTGGAATGGACCTCGACCTACGTCATGAGAAAGCAACATCTGTTCCGACGAATTAACTGATGGATCCCCCTTAATATTGAAGAAACTGGTCGCGCCCACGCTTTCAAATCGCGCGGTATCGTTTCACATTGAAAGTTCGATCGGCATGATCGACCCCCAGCCCTCTCTATGCCGGCTGGCCCCGCTCTTGCCTCTAGTTGGTGATGACTGCCTGCGCATATGAGTTCGCGGCGGTCATTGCCAACGAAGGAGGCGTGATCATGTCAGTTGCAACGGGTACACCTGCGCGACGAACAACCCCCTACACCGTCGCCGCACTCCACGAGCTGCTCCAGAGAATCGAGGGCGAGTACCGCGAGATGCCAGGCCTGAGTGTGACGGCCCGTCAGGCAGAACGGCTCTGGGGGCTAGACAGCACGACGTGCGGGTTCGCGCTGATGACGCTCATACAGCGCGGCATTTTGAAGCGAACGGCCAATGGCACATATGTTCGCGGCTAACCAGCGTGACTCGGTGATGGCCACGGGTCAGTGTCCGGCATATCTACCAAAAACCTGCCGCAGCTCTCCGTCATATGCGCTGTCGCCCCTCCTTTCGGTGAACTGCGCCGCGTCGCTCGTGACGTGCCGCTGGCCGGGCAATGTCCGCGAACTCGAACCCTATGATGCGTTGAATAGCAGCACGGTCACGCTTTGGCGGATGATGAAGGAATGCGGCCTCGATCTCTAGCAGCGTTGGCTCCATCTTTGCTCTGCAGCGGTTATGCGTATTTTCGTGACATCGCTAGGCGCCGCGGTCAACCCGCAGATCCTGGCCTATGCGGAGTATCGGTTGTTCGCCGTGCTGGCGCGGTATGCCATGGTGCGCGGGACACGAGTGGTGTTGCGGTGCGGAGCCGATGGGGGAGTGCGATGTTCCGTCACGATCGACTTCGACTCGACGGCGTCCGCTCGTGCGAGCGTGAAAGGACTTCACGCGGTGGGAGCCGTCGATCGCGCCGCCGACCGCATTGCTGAGCTCATGCAGCCGCTTTCAGCCTGAAATCGCGCCGCATCAAGCTGAAATGAGACGTGTGTCCGACTGAGCGTCCATCAACACGCAAGCCCCAGCATGAAGGGCGGGGTACCAACTGCGGCGCGGGCCTGCTATCACCTCGGTCTCGACCGGGCGTCACTGACTGTCCACGCCCATCACCGACACTTCGTGGACGTCGGGCACGACTGCGACCGCTTAACAGCCAGTCCGGTCGAGCCCCCGGCAGCGAATCGTGAAATGCCAGGGGCCTAGAGGCAACGAGCGAGATGGAAACAGCAATGAACAACGCCCCGCGCGTCCATGCAGTCCGACTCGAAGCGGCACAGAGCTTGCTCTGAAGTCGCTCCATGAACCCACTGTTTGCCCTCAAAGGGCGCGGCCAATCGATCTGGCTGGACCACATCGACCGTGGCCTCATCACCAGCGGCAGTCTCCAGCGTCTGATCGAACAGGACGGCGTGACGGGTGTCACGAGCAATCCGACGATCTTCGCGAAGGCGTTGACCGGCAGCGCGGACTACGACGATTCGTTCAACCGCATCATCGGTCGTCAGCCGGAGATCAGCGACGCCGTACTCGCGGAGCGCCTGATGATTGAAGATGTTCAGATGGCCGCCGATGTGCTTCGTCCGGTATTCAACCGCACGAAGGGTGCCGACGGCTTCGTGAGCCTTGAGGTCTCGCCTGCGTGCGCCGGCGACACCAGGGCGACCGTCGCCGAAGCACGACGCCTGTGGTTCGACGTCGGTCGGCTCAATGTCCTGATCAAGGTGCCTGCTACCGCTGCGGGGATTCCGGCGATTGAGGTGCTGGTCGCCCAAGGCATCAACATCAACATCACCTTGATGTTCTCCCTTGAACATTACGACGCGGTCGCCAAGGCATACCTTCGCGGCATCAGTCGCTACCACAGCCAGCAACATGTGGCGTCGGTCGCCTCAGTGTTTGTGAGCCGGCTCGACGCAGTCGTCGATCCGCTCCTCGACCGCATCGGCTCGCCCGCCGCGAAGCGCCTGCGCGGCCGCGTTGCGCTGGCGAACGCGCGGCGCATCTATCGCCGCTTCCGCGCAATCTTTCACGGAGAGGCGTTCGCCGAAATGCATCGACTCGGTGCGTGGGTCCAGCGGCCGCTCTGGGCGAGCACGGGGACGAAAGACCCGGCGTACGCTGACGTTCGCTACCTTGAGGGCCTCGTGGCGCCAGACACAATCACCACTGTGCCGCCGGCAACGCTCGCCTCATTTCGCGACCACGGAAACGTTCCAGCCAGCACCTGGGAAGCGACTGCGACAGAGGATGACGCGACGATCACCGGCGCCGCGGCGCTGGGCTTGGACCTCACGGCCATCACCGAAAAGCTCCAATCGGACGGCGTTGCCGCCTTCGCGCGTTCGTATACGGGGCTCCTGGACGCGCTGGGACGGAAACGCCAGAGAATCGTGGGAACCGCGATCTGACATGGCTCGCAACTGCGTATATACGATCGGTCATTCGACCCGGTCCATTGACGACTTTATCCACCTACTGAAATCTCACGGCGTACAGCGGGTCATCGACGTGCGCACTCTGCCGCGTTCGCGCGTCAACCCACAATTCGACATCACCAGGCTACCCGCCTTGTTGCGAGCGGCGCATCTTCACTATACGCACTTGCCCGGCCTCGGCGGCCTGAGGCGACCGCATCGCGATTCGCAGAACACCGCCTGGCGCAACCTGAGCTTTCGCGGCTATGCCGACCACATGCAGTCAGCGAACTTCAAACTTAGCCTGGAACGATGCCTGGAGCTCGCCAGCGTCGAGCGCGTGGCGTTGATGTGTGCGGAGGCAGTACCTTGGCGCTGCCACCGCTCGCTGATCGGCGACGCCCTGATGGTGCGGGGCACCGAGGTGCTCGAAATCGAGAGCGACTCGCTCGCGCGGCCGCATATACTGACGCCATTCGCGCACGTCGTGGGCGTGGAGATCACCTATCCAGGCGATCGCACGACAGGGGCGGAGCCGGACACGCGTCGCTGAGCGCTAGCGCTGCCGAATCGCATCATGACATTGGCCGCGCGTTGGAAGCTCGACCAGGGGGTGAGGGCGGTCATGTACGGGTCGCCGCCCCGGCTGCGTCACGTCGACAGCCTGGCTGCGTACACATCACAAACGAGCACTAGGCGGCCCTAAAGGCACCGAGTAGCATCAGCCAGTGATCGAGTACTTCGTGCTTGCGACATTCCCATATGCGCTAGTCGCCGGAGTTCTGATCTCTCGCTACCCGGGCTCCGCGCGGTTCGCGGCCGTCTGGCCGGCGCTCCTGACGGCGATGCTGTTGCGGGAATTGATCAGCTCGCTCAGCGCGGGCCCCCGTCACGTCGAGATCGCGTGGGTGCCATCCCTGGCACTGTCGCTCTCGTTGTCGCTCGATGGCCTGGGTCTGCTCTTTGCGTTGTTGATCACTGGCATTGGCACTCTGGTGGTTCTGTACGCGAGCGGATATCTCGGGAATCATCCCCAGGCGGGCCGCTTCTATGCGTCGCTCTTCGCCTTCATGGGCGCGATGCTCGGTGTCGCGCTCAGCGATAACGTCCTCGCACTGTTCGTGTTCTGGGAGTTGACTGGATTCACCTCATTCCTGCTGATTGGCTTCGAGCACGATCGCGCCGACGCGCGGTCGGCGGCGTTGCAGGCCCTGATCATCACCGGCGCGGGTGGCCTGGCGTTGCTTGCCGCCGGCGTGCTGCTGGTTGACGTCTACGGCACTGCGAACCTGTCGGCGATGGCGAACGACAGCGCCGCGATAACCACGAACCCCGCCTATGCCGCGGTCATCGCCCTTGTGCTGCTGGCGGCGTTCACGAAGTCGGCGCAGGTGCCGTTTCACTTCTGGCTGCCGAACGCGATGGCAGCGCCGACGCCGGTCAGCGCCTATCTGCACTCGGCCACCATGGTGAAGGCGGGCGTATATCTGATCGCGCGGATGACCCCGATCCTCGGCGGGACGGCGTTGTGGACGACCGTGGTCGCCGGCGTCGGCGCGGCCACCATGCTCGTCGGTGCCTACCGGTCGGTCCAGGAATCCGATCTGAAGCGAATTCTTGCCTATTCCACTGTGAGTGCGCTCGGCTTGCTCACGCTGCTGCTTGGGGTCGGCACCGAGCCGGCGATTACCACGGCGCTGGTGTATCTCGTCGCGCACGCCTGCTACAAAGGCGCACTGTTCCTGGTCGCGGGCGCCATCGATCATCAGACCGGCAGCCGCGACATTCGAACGTTATCGGGCCTTCGGAAGACGATGCCGCTGACGGCCCTTGCGGGAGGAGCCGCCGCGCTGTCGATGGTCGGTGTGCCGCTGACGTTCGGCTTCGTCGCAAAAGATGCCGCTTACGAGGCACTGCTCGGCCCAGGCTCATGGTCAGTGTTCATGCTCGCGGCGACAGTGGTGTCGAGCGCGTTGATGGGCGTGGCGGCGCTCTTCGCCGGCGTGCTTCCCTTCCGCGGGCCTCATTCTGCCGATGGCAACCAGGAACCGGAGTGGCGTCTGCTCCTGCCACCTACGGCGCTGGCAGCGACCGGGATCCTTGTGGGTCTGGCACCCTGGACGCTCAATGAGCCGCTCGGCGCGGCGGCGAGTTCGATTCTGAAGAGACCCGTGACGCTGTCGCTTTCCGTCTGGCACGGCCTCTCGCCCGCCTTGATCCTGAGCGCATCGACGCTCGTCGCCGTCGCGACCTTGTATTCGTTGCGCGAAGTAGTGCGAACGCGAACGTGGCGGCCGACGCTCGGCACCGAGCAACTCTACCTCCGGATGCTGTCCATGCTCGACGCCACGAGCCGCGTCATCGGTCCGCCGCTGCATAGCGCCTCGCTTCGCTCGTACGTCATGGTGATCGTCGTGGCGGCGATGGCGGCCGGGTTCGGGGCGTTGTCGGGCTTAACGGGCCTTGGCTTCGCGGCGCGTACCGAGGTTCGGATCCACGAGGTCCTGATCGTTGTCGTCATCATCGCCGGAGCGGTTGCCGCGACGCTGGCCAAGTCGACGATGGCGGCAGTCCTGTCGCTCGGTGTCGTCGGCTACGGCGTGGCCCTGACGTTCCTGCTGTACGGGGCCCCCGATCTGGCGATGACGCAGTTCTCCGTCGAGACGCTGACTGTGGTCATTTACGTGCTGGTGTTCAGGCACTTCAGGAACCTCGGCCCCCTGTCACCGCCGTGGGTGCGCGCTCGCGATCTGATTATTGGCGCCGGCATCGGCACCGTCATCGGCGGGCTGGTGCTGTCGGTCTCGACGACCGACACCGCGGGACAATTGCGCGAGTATTTCGTGCAGTTTGGCCCCACCCTCGGTCACGGTCGCAACATCGTCAATGTCATACTCGTTGACTTTCGCGCCTTCGACACGATGGGCGAGATCACGGTGCTCGCCACCGCCGCGATCGGTGTACGCGCGCTACTGAGACTGGCTGAGATCAACGGTACCGACCCAGGCGCGGCTGCGACCGGCGCGACATCGCCAATTTTTCAGACCGCCGCGCGCTTGTTGATGCCATTACTGCTGCTGTTTGCCATGTTCCTGTTGTGGCGCGGGCACAACGAACCCGGTGGTGGGTTCGTGGGCGGGCTCGTGGCCGCCGCGGCGTTCTCGCTGTATTTGATCGCCTACGGTGTCGATCGCGCGCGGCGGGCGCTGTTCGTCAATCCGATGACGCTGCTCGGTGCCGGCCTGCTGGTCGCCCTGGTCAGCAGCATCCCGTCCGTCATGAGACGCCAGCCCTTCTTGACGGCGCAGTGGCTTGCCGAGCCGATACCGGTTGGCACGCCGGTCTTGTTCGATATCGGCGTATTCATGGTGGTGACGGGCGTGGTTCTGATGATGATCTTCAGCCTCGCCGAGGAGTCCTAGCCGTGGAGATTCTGCTGGCGGCGGCGTCGGGAGCGCTCTACATGGCGGGCATCTATCTGATGCTGCGCAGGCGGCTGGCGCAATTGATCATCGGCCTGGGCCTGCTGTCGAATGGCACGAACCTGCTGATCTTCGCGGCCGGAGGCCTGACGCGAGCGCACCCGCCCGTGGTGCCCCAGGGAGCCGAGCAACTAGTGCCACCCTATGCGGACCCGGTACCGCAGGCTCTGGTCCTGACCGCGATTGTCATCGGGTTCGGTTTGCTGGCTTTCTTACTCGTGCTCGCGCACCGTGTGCACACCGTTGCGGGCACCGATGACGTCGATGACGTTGGCAGGGAACGATGAACACCCTCGTCCTGCCGATTGTGGTGCCGATGAGCACCGCCGCGATCATGCTCCTGGCGCCGCGCCGGCCGGTGTTGCAGCGGTGGATTGGACTCGGCGGCGCGATGGTCCTCCTCGCCAGCACAACGGCGGTATTTGCGCGCGTTAACGCTGCCGGCATCCAGGTTCTGCAAATCAGCGGCTGGCCGGCGCCGTTCGGGATCACCCTCGTTGCCGATCTCCTCGCAGCTCTCCTGCTGCTCGCCGTCGGCATCGTGGCGGTCGCGGTCAGCGGCGCGGCCTTCGCAGGTGTCGATCCACGCCGCGAGGCGTTCGGTTACCACCCGCTGATCCAGATTCTGTTGATGGGGGTATCCGGCGCCTTCCTGACGGGCGACTTCTTCAATCTCTACGTGTGGTTCGAGGTGATGCTGGTGGCCTCGTTCGTGCTGATGGCGCTGCATCGCACCCGCCCGCAGTTGGATGCGGCGTTCAAGTACGTCACCATCAATCTGATCTCCTCATCGATCTTTCTGACCGCGCTGGGGCTGCTTTACGGCGTGACCGGCACGCTCAACATGGCGGACGTGGCGCGGGTCTGGCCCGCCGTCCGAAGCACCGGCATGGAGGTGGTACTCGCGGTGCTGTTCCTGGTCGCGTTCAGCACCAAAGCCGGGCTGTTTCCGTTGTTCTTCTGGCTGCCGGCTTCCTATCACACCCCACCAGCCGCGGTCGGCGCCGTGTTCGCAGGGTTGCTGACGAAGGTTGGCGTGTACGCCCTCTTGCGTATCTTCACGCTGCTGTTCCAGGGTGGGCCACCGGTATTGCCCGCGCTGCTGCTGGCGATGTCGGCCGCGACGATGGTCATCGGCCTGATCGCCGCCCAGCGAGAGCGCGATTTCCGCCGAATCCTCTCGTTCAACCTGGTCGGCCATATCGGCTACACGACGGCGAGCCTCGCATTGCTGAGCCCGGCGGCGCTCTCCGGGGCCATCTTCTACGTCCTCCATCACATCATCGTGATCACCAATCTATTTCTGGTCAGCGGCGTGCTGCTGCGCCTGCGCCGGACGACGAACATGCAGCACCTCGGCGGCTTCTACGCCAGCCAGCCACTGTTCTCGGCGATCGCGATGGTGCCGATCTTCTCCCTGGCCGGGGTCCCCCCGTTGTCGGGTTTTCTTGGCAAGCTCGCGATTGTCGACGGAGCCTTTACCGCAGGCGCATACTGGATCGGAGCAACGGTGCTCGGCGTTGGCCTCATGACGTTGCTCTCCATGGGACGTACGTGGGCAGAAGCGTTCTGGCAGCCGTCCTCTGAACCTGACCGAACCACTCCTGGTGTGCCGCTGCTGATCGTGATGTCGGGTCTGAGTGCGGTGACACTGGCGATCAGCTGGGCCGCAGGGCCGCTATTCGACCTCACGCTCCGCGCGGCACAACAGTTGCTCCATCGGGAGGAGTACATCCGGATCGTGCTGGGAGGCACCACCTGACATGTTGCTGGGAAGCATCTTGATGGCCCTCGCATGGGCCGCGCTGCAAGGCGAGGTGACGACCAATAATCTGCTCGTTGGGTGTGCGCTTGGATACGCCGTGCTGGCGTTATTGCAGAAGGGCGGCGTGCTGTCCCCGGCGTTCAAGAACAGGGTAGCGCGCGTCCTGGGCCTGGCGGCGTTCTTCATCTGGGAGTTGATGGTGGCGAACGTCCGGGTGGCCCGCGACGTTCTGAGCCCGCGTACGACGATCCGGCCGGCGGTCGTCGCGATCCCGCTCGATATCAGCAGCGACGCGGAGATCCTCCTGCTGTCGGCCTTGATCAACATCACACCCGGCAGCGTCACCATCGATTTGTCGGAGGACCGGCGGACGTTGTTCGTTCATGTGATGCACATGTCGAGCCCTGAGGCCAGCCGCCTCGAGATCAAGACCGGCTTCGAGCAGCGCGTGAAACGATTGTTCGAATAGTCGCATTCAGTGACAAAGGCATTGCACATGGTTGAGTTTGGCACGCAGTTCGCGTTGGTGACCTTGGCCGCCGCGGTGCTCATGGCCGTCGTCCGGCTGATCCGGGGACCGACCTTGCCAGATCGCGTGGTGGCGATGGACCTGATCGGTGTGCTCGTGGTCGGCCTGATCGTCGTGCTGGCCGCATCGACGGGTGTCCGAGCCACGCTCGACGCGGCGATCGTGATCGCCTTGATCGCGTTTGTCGCCACCATCGCCTATGCGACTTACATCGAGAGAGGACACCCGGAATGACGGACGTTGCCACCGGCATGTTGTGGATCGTGGGTTCGGCCTTCGCGTTCCTGGCGGCGCTCGGGGTTCTGCGCATGCCGGATGTGTTCACGCGGATGCAGGCGTCAACCAAGGCCTCGACCCTCGGCCTGGGCTGCTTGCTCATCGGCGCGGCACTACAGCTTGCAGATCTGGCCTCGATCATTCGCGTGTTGAGCATCGGGGCGTTTATCCTGCTCACTACTCCGGTGTCCGCGCACGTCATTGCCCGCGCCTCGTACCGGGCAGACGTCCCGCTATGGGACGGCACCGTACTCGACGAGCGCCGAGGGGCCAAAGAAGACACGCCGCACGCCAACCCGCCGGAGCTGGGGTAGGCCATGGCATTGTTCAAGCGCATCCTCGTCGACATCGATTCCGATGCCGCCGTGCATCCGGCTCTCGAGCGCGCGATTCTTCTGGCGAGAGACGGGGGCGCGACAGTGACTGTGACCGATGTCATGGCTGGGTCTCCATACGAACGCCGTCACTGGTCTGCAGATCTCGAGGAGGCGGTGCTGGCCCGCCGCCGCAGTCAACTGACTCGGATTGCCTCGATGGTGCGCGATGTCGGGACCGACGCGAAGCTGTTAATCGGCCGTCCCGCAACCGCATTGATTCAGGAGGTGATCCGCGCCGGTCATGATTTGTTGATGCGATCGCATGCGCGCGACGAGAGCGGCGCCGCTGCCAGGGACTTTGGCGCCGTGGACATGGAGTTGCTCCGGGAGTGTCCCTGCGCGGTCATGCTGGTGCGGCCGTCGAGCGCGGCGCAGCAGCCGCGAATCGCCGCTGCGGTCAATGCCGGCGCGCTCGACGCGGCTGAGCAAGCGCTGAATGTGAAGATCGCGACGTCGGCGGTGGATCTGGCCGAGCGCCTCGGTGGGGTGCCGATGCTGCTTCATGCATGGTCGCCTTTCGGTGAACGAATGATTCGCGCGCACGCTTCCGAGGACGCGTTTGCCACCTACGTCGAGGAGGCCCGCACGCGCGCGGCCGCCGACCTGAACACGCTGACGCAGTCACTTGGTAGCCGCTTGCGGGCAGTGCCGATCATTCAACGCCGCGGCCGGCCGGAGGATGTCATCCTCGAGTCCGTGACGGCCGAAGGCGTCGATCTTCTCGTGATGGGAACGGTCGCGCGCGGCGGCATCCCTGGGCTGGTGTTCGGGAACACCGCGGAGCGTGTACTCAGGAAGCTGCGTTGCTCTGTCCTGACGCTGAAGCCGGACAACTTCGTCAGCTCGGTGCGAGTCGTCGGCGACTAAACGCGAACGCGTGCCGAGCACTCGAACGGCCGCGTGTTACGTGGCCAGCCGGGCTCGCCCGGGTTCCTGCACCCGACCTGGAATAGATCGTGTGAGCTGCCGGCATTCACCCGGATTGGATCATGGCGTTTATCGAAGATTACGCGCTGATCGGCGATTGCGAACAGCGCACTGAACCTCGCACGCTTACGGGCTCCCGCTGTCGAACGCAGCCTGAAATGACTGCCCGCTACAAGATGAAACGCTTGATTTCAGTCTGAAACGAACCATCCGCTTCGCGGCCAGCATTTGCCGTCGAATTCTGGGTGGCCCGTAAATTGCCATTGATGCGGTCATGACCAGGGCTGCTCTGTTGCATGGTGTTGACATGGCATTCGTTCGGGCCGGGGAGCGCGGGCATGCGCGCGCCCCATCGGTGGCACTGGAGACACGCCCCGAGTTCCGGGTGCTGCTCGCCACCGACCCTGCCACCGCGCGCGACGATGCCGAGCGGGCGATCGCTCAATTCGCGCGCGTCGGCCCGGTTCGCGTCGACGTCGTACATGTGGTGAAGCCGGGAGGCCTGACCCGGGAGATTTGGCAGCGACTGCACGACACCGTGGTCGGCCCGCTGCGTGGAACCGTAGACCACTACCTCGTCGAAGGGGGCGATCCCGCCGCCGCCATCACGAGGTTCTGCAGAACCGGCTCCTACGACGTGATCATGGCCCCGGCATCCGCGCGTCACACGGCGTGGCTGTCGTGGCGTCAATCCGTGCGCGCCGCGCTCGTGCGGCGCAGTCCCGTGCCGGTCTGGACCACCGGCGCCAGACCACCTGAATCACTGCACCGCCGTGAAGTTCGCCACGTCGGCTGCTATCTGTCGCTGGAGACCGGACGCGACTCGCACCTGGGCTGGGCCGCGGAGTTCACGAAGCGCCTGGGCGCCAGCCTGCACCTGCTGCACGTCGTACCGCCGGTTGACGATGGCACGATCGCCGATGCATTCGCGTCGGACCGACCATTGGGTCCCGATGATGCCCAGGCCCGGCTGCTGGCATGTCTCGCGCGTGGCGTCGATGCGAGTACGACAGTCGTGGTCGGTGCACGGCGTCAGGAACTTGTGCGCATGATCCGGTCCGAGGCAATCGATCTCCTGTGCATCTCCTCGCAGGAGGTGCTGTCCGGATCGCGGCTGTCGCCTGCCCTCAATGCTTTGCCGTGTCCGGTCGTGTGCTGCCCGTGAGCGGGCACGCGGTGCTGGCAAACGGCGAGCAGATCAGGCCCGACCCATTCATCCGTAGCGCGCGTCTCGCGCCGGTAGAATGGGGGATGCCGCAGGAACCATTCGAACTGGGGCAGGTCCTGGAATTCAGGCCTGACCTGGGGATCATCCGTCTGCACCAGCAGCGCGTGGTGATCCTCAGCGCGGCGGCGATGGGTCTGATCCGCAAGGAATTGATCGACACCGTCGGCGACGACATGGCGCGGCGCATCATGCTGCGGTTTGGTTATGCCGACGGCTACCACGACGCGGTCAGCCTGCGCGACCAGTCGCTGTGGTCGGACCCCATCGATGGATTGCGTGCCGGCCTCACCCTGCATCGCCTCGAGGGCATCGTCCGCGCCGAGATCCTCCGGGTCGAGTACGACGTGGCCTCGGGGCGATTCGAGGAAGAGCTGACCTTCCGCGACTCGTATGTCGCGGAACAGCATGTCTATCACTACGGGCCGGCTACCGCGCCCGTGTGCTGGTCGCTGGCGGGCTATGTCAGCGGCTATGCCAGCGCCTGTTTCGGCCGCGAGATCTACTTTCGCGAGACCGAATGCGCCGCGCAGGGGCATGAGCGATGCACGCTGATCGGGCGCGATGCCGTCAGCTGGGGTGACGAGCTCGAGGCCATGCGCGCCGACTACCAGGGCGCCACCCTCGAACGCGAAGTCGAACACATCCGTGACGCCGTGCACCGCGAGATGCAGGCGCTGGAGAGGCGCGAGCGCCACGTGGCGCGGCGGGAACGCGAGTTGAACCTGGTGCGCGAACGCGTAGCGCGGTTCGCGGCCTCGAAGCACTTCATCACGCGCAGTGCCGCGATGGAGGGGGTCCTCGATCTCGCTGCGCAGGTGGCGCCCATCGACACGACCGTCCTGGTCTACGGTGAGAGTGGGACGGGAAAGGAGTTCATCGTCCGATTGATCCACGATCAGAGCGAGCGCGCGAGCCAGCCGTTCGTCTCGATCAACTGCGCGGCGCTCACCGAAACGCTGCTCGAATCCGAGTTGTTCGGCCACGTCCGGGGCGCCTTCACCGGTGCGGTCCGGGACAAGCCGGGGCTGTTCGAGGTGGCCGGCAGCGGGACGTTGTTCCTGGACGAGATTGGCGAGGTCGCGCCGACGGTGCAGGCCAAGCTGTTGCGAGCGCTCCAGGAGCGCGAGATCCGGCGGGTCGGCGGCGAGCGCACCATCAAGATCCAAGCGAGAGTGATTGCCGCCACCAATCGCGATCTCAAGGCGGCAGTGAGGGCGGGCACGTTCCGTGAGGACCTGTACTTCCGCCTGGGTGCCTTCGTCATCACGGTGCCACCGCTGCGCGATCGCACGGAAGACATTCCGGCTCTCGCGCACGAGTTCGTGCGACGCGCCGCCGTGCGGATCAAGAAAGACGTCAGGGCCATCTCCCCTGGGGCGATGACTGCGCTGATGAACTACCGGTGGCCGGGCAACGTACGTGAGCTCGAGCATGCGATTGAGCGAGCCGTGATCGTCGCGGCCGGGACCAGCATCAAGGTCCGCGAGCTGCCTCTCGAGGTGTCGCAGCCATCCCGCAACGACCAGCCGGAGGACAGCCTTGATCTCCGCGCGCAGGAGCGGGCACTGATCGCGCGCGCGCTCGATCGGTTCCACGGCAATCGGAAGCAGGCCGCGGAGGCGCTGAACATCAGCACCGTCACTCTATGGCGCAAGGTCAAGGAGTACGGTCTCGCTCGATAGTGCCGGTGGCCTCGCCTTTGCAATCCGAATGGGCATTCACGACAGAGGCGCGCTGCGCCATGCCAGTGGCATGAAGTCGGCCCGGAAGTTGCAACCAATCGGTCAGTTACCAGCCATGCGCATTTGCGATCTCGGTCGATCGTGGTGCTCGTCGCCTCGCTGCCGGTCGGGCGCCGGGCTCGCCGGCCCCGATCGCCGTCCGAGCCCGCCGGGTCTCCCGCCGCTCTGATTCTCGGTCAGCGGGGCGGTTATCCCCGTTGTTCTCTCTTCGCGGGCGCACGCGCGCTCGTTCCACGAACACACACGACGACGCACCGACGCGGAGTGCGTACGCCGTCGAGTCCATCGCGGGCGTCCCCGCGAGTGAGGTTGTGAACATGAAGCTCTACAGCCTGGTCGGAGCAGGAGTTGGTACCGTCGAAGCGGCGTCGCTCTCGCGGCGATTGGCGGCGTGGCATGACGCGATGGTGGCGCACGAGCGTCGCCTGGAGTCCGGTCGCGTCGATGACGGATGCGGTGAGGACTGTGCCCACAGCGAGGCGCGCGCATTGTGGGACGAAGCCCTGGAAGCATTCGGCGATCGCGCTCACGAGCTGGTGTTTCTGCGATCTCGTGCGACCGAACGCTCATCCCGCGCTCACGGCGCCGGGCCACAGCACCCTTCCGTCCTGAGCCCGGAGGCCTAGACCGCGCCCTTCGAGTCACTCTCGGACCCCAAGCCCAGGCGCGCACGAGCGCCGCATGAGGAGGACCTACGTGATTCAATTAACGGAGTTCGTTACCGCCCCAAGATTCGCTGCCCCTGCGGAGGCCGTCTGTGCGGCGCAGTCGCCGTTCGGCTCCTGCCACGAGACGGTGATCGTCGGCGTTGGTCCGAGAACCGCGTTTCAGTGGTTGAGCAGCCTGGCAGGGACGATTGGCCTGGCCTTGCTGGTTCCGCTGTCCGTCCTGATGATTGGGCTCCCGATCGCGCTTGCCGTGCGAGGCATCCTCGAAGCTGCGACCCGGCTGATAGCGTTCCTGCGGCTATGAGGGCAGAGCCTTTCGATCGGGCGTGGCCCAGACCTTGCTGTTCAATGGGCATGCGTGTGGTGGTGTCGTCGCCGGGCCCGTCTCTCGTTCTCGCCTACGCCGAGTACCGGTTCCTCTCCGTGCTCGCACGCCATCAAGACGTGCGCAGCGCCCGTGTCACCCTGCGTAGCGGCGCCGATGCGACCGTTCTCTGTAGCGTGCGGATCGCGTTTGATCCATCTGGCTCCGCCTGTGCCCGCGCGTCAGGGGAGTACGCCGCGGCAGCCATCGAGCGCGCCGTCGACCGGGTCGGCCAGCTGATGCGGGATCGCCCGGACCGCTGGCGGCCGCCGGCACGGCGCCGTCCTGCCGACGTTACAAGTTGCAAGCGTCATGTTCACGTTGAAATGCGAGTGAGCGAGGAGACCGCGATGCAGAAGCCCATTGACATGGTCATTCATGCGGCGAGCAGCCAGGCGGCGCAGACCCTGCGCGAGTTCGTCACGAAGCGATTGTCGTTCGTCCTCCGGCCGTTCGAGCACCAGGTCCGGCGGGTGAAAGTCCGCCTGTCGGACTTGAACGGTCCAAAACGGGGCGTGGATACCGAATGCCTGGTGGCCGTGGAGCTGAACGACGGGCGGCGTGTGCTGACGACGGCGAGGACAGCAGTGCCGTTCGCCGCGGTCTGTGATGCGGCGAGTCGGATGCGCGAATCGCTCCGACGTGAACTGGGTCTGCGCCGTCCGATACGCAGGGGCGCCGAGGTTCGACCCTGACCGCATCGGACGCTGCGATCGAAGTGGTGCGGTCCCCAGACCACCTTGACGCGACCGGTGCGGATGTTGCGGATGTTGCGGATCCTTAGCCGAGATGCACGAAGTCGATGCGTCGGTCGACGATCGACCGATCGTGGCTCACACTAACCACTTGTCTTCGGATGGTGCTCACGCTCCAGGGCATCTCGATCCCAATTCGCCAAATCGGCGGCAGCTTCATACGTCGTCTGCAGAAAAGCAAGCAAGGTCTCGTCCGGCGAGCTCGACTCTCGTACCACATCGTATGCGAGGATGAATTCCTGGAGGTCGCTACTGTAGAAGGCCTCCGCCGGCTTGACGCGTGCCTGCGCGAACCCGGGCGGTTCCGGGTAGGCGTAGGCGTAGAACGCCGCGTGAGGGATCGGTCCTCCGCCAGGCCAGAATCCGCAGCTGATCACTTCGTGTGAATAGGCATCGCGCGTCACCCAGTCTGGCAGATTTGTGATTCCGCCGGGATGCCGGGGTGCTCGTCGCCCTGAGAATCGGGTAACCGCCAAGTCAGGCGCGCCCCAAAAGAAATGCACCGGACTGCACTTGCCAATAAACTCCGCGCGAAACTCGTTGAGGATACGACTGGCCTGCACGAGGACTCGCCAGAACCTGTTGGCGTACTCCGGATCGTAGCTACCATGCGTCTCATCCTGGTCGAAGGGGATCGCGTCGGGAACCTCGTTGGGGCTTCCGTGCACGGCCACCCGAAGTTCGAGCCTTTCCATTTCCAGCATGAGGCGCCTGTAGAACGTGGCCACTGACTGCGGCTGGAGCGCCAGTACCGCTTTGTCGCCATCGCTCGCCCGTACGATCAGCTGATGAGCGAGAAAATCGAAATCAATCTGGAACGCCCGTGTTCCATACGGAATCAGCGATGTGGTCAACCCCGTAGCCGTCGGGTAGAGGGTCGCGTTCCAGCAGTGATTCACCCACGGGCTCGCAGCAAGCCGGATCTTGCCGACGATCTGCATCCACAGATGCAGTGTGGCGCGGGTGTCGGCCCACGCTTCGAGTGGCAGGATTGGCCATGGATCGGCAACGGGCATCGGGCCTCCATGATCTGCTGCGTTGACGTTACCACGCTGTCTATTGCGAGTGACAGCTCAGCCCAGGTTCAGCGGCGGCGGCAGATTCCCTCACCGCGGAAGAGCTCGAGCATGAGCGCCGCGAGCTGGAGAACGGCTCAGAGAGTCTCCGGCGATTAATTTGAAGTCTCCGGCGGCCCTGGCACGCCGGCTCGGTTCGCACCTCCTTACGGAGGCGGTGGAGAACCGACCTGAGATCGGCCTGGAGTCCTACGACCGGCTCTTCCCGAACCAGGACACGATGCCTCAGGGCGGCTTCGGGAACCTGATCGCGCTGCCCCTGCAGCGGGGGCCACGGAGTCCAGCAAGACGAGTTCCCACCCTCTCCGCCAATCACACAGTTTCCCTCGTTCGACTTCGCGGATTTAAGGCGCCGTCTTCCCGCTCGTCAGCAGTCTCGTCAACCTGGCCGTGAACTCCTGCGCGTCGAAGAAGCTCTTGACCGGCACGCGCTCGTCGCGCCCGTGCAGGCGCAGGTCGTCCGGATCCACCATCAGACCCGAAACGCCGTAGGCCGGAATCCCCGCGTTGCGCCAGGGAATGGCATCGGTCGCGCCACCCTGCATGATCTGAATCACAGGAATGTTTCCCCACATCTCCTGCGTGATGCGCTCGACGGCCTCTAGCACTTCAGGCACGACCGCCGCTGCGGCGCGGGGTTCGCGATTCGCCGGCGTCGACACTTCCAGTTCCGGGTCGTCCAGCGCTTTGACGATCATCGCGCGAACATCGCTGATGCGCGCGTCGGGCATCATGCGGCAGTTGATCCCCGCTTCCGCCGTTTGCGGCAGCGCGTTCGACGCATGACCACCCTTGAGCATCGTCGCCACGCAGGTGGTGCGCAGCATCGAGTTATAGAGGGGATCCCTGGCCAGCACGGCCTCCGCGTCGATGTCCGCGGGGTTCTTGATCAGGGCGCGCATCGCCGCCGCGGTCCTCGGCGTCTCGATCTTCGCCGTCTGCTCGAAGTAGGCGCGTGACACGTCGTTGAATTCCACCGGGAACTTGAACGCCGAGAGTTTCATCAAGCCGGCGGCAAGCTGGTAAATGGCGTTGTCAGGCCTCGGCAACGACGAATGACCGCCGCGGTTCTTCGCCGTGACGGTGAAACCACCAGTGACCTTCTGTGTCGCCTCGATGGTGTTGGCCACCGGCTTGCCGTTCCTGATGAAACCGAACGCGCCCTCGTTCAAGACCAGCGACGCGTCGACCAGCTCGCGGTGATTGCTGAACAGCCAGCGGGCGCCGTTGCAGCAGCCACCCTCTTCATCGGCGGTGAAGGCGACGACAATGTCGCGGTCCGGAACGTAGCCGTCCTTCTTCATCTGCACCACGACGGCGGTGAAGATGGCGACCTGCGCCTTGTCGTCGATGATGCCGCGGCCGTAGAAGTAGCCGTCCTTCTCGAGGAACGTGAACGGGTCGAGCCCAGGTGACCAATCAGCCTTGAGCGCCTCGACCACATCGAGATGAGCGAGCAACAACAACGGCTTGGGGCCGTTCGCCCCTCCCTTGCCGCGGTAGCGGACGACGACGTTGTGCTTGTTCGGCTGGATGCCGCCGAGAAAAATGTCCTGATCCGCGAAGCCTGCGTCCCGGAAACGTTTGGCAATCGCGTTGGCGACCTCGGTGGTCCCCCCGCCGATGTTGACGCTGTTGTACTCGATGATTTCCTTGTACACATCGCGCGCGTACTGTTGCGCGGGCGTGAGCGTCTGGGCGTGCAGCGAACTGGCCGTGACGGCGAGGAAGACGAGAGCGATTACGGTTTTCATTTAAGGTCCCTTGACGCCGGCCTGACGCGGCCGGGCGCGTCTCATCTTGAACCGCGAGTCACTCCATGCGCAAGCCTCTTACTGGATCCACGCGCATCGCTCGCAGAGTCGGTGGCCCACAGGCTAGCCGGATGGGCCAGATCGCCAAGGAACAGCAGAATCGTCATCAGCAATCGCGGCTCCGCGGTGAGAAGGGCGAGATGATGACGAGGCGATGGCGCGCTTCGTGCCGCGGTGCGTTGGATAGTCGTTGTGATTACCCACGCGAGACCCCGGACCGCGCCCGCCAGGCCCATGGCCCGGCATCAGTCGCCACTAATGAGCCCTTCGAGAAGGGCGGTACGGTTCCGGGCTCGCTGTGTTGTGCCACGTGGCAGCGCTTAGTTGAATGTCACCCTGTGGCTGTGCGGTCCGCTCCCGTTCGAATGCGTGTTGGTGGACGAGGTCACGGACACTCGCGACCGCGCCGAGATTTGAGTGACCTCGTCGCCCGTGAGCGCCACAGTGTGCGAATGCCCCGAGTTGGAGATGTCGAGGGTGATCCCTGCGCCCGCACTGAGTTGCGCCGCGGTAATTATGGCAACGTGTCGATCAGGGTGATTATCTGTCGACCTCACCAAGAAACATTGCCGGAACTGGTTGGCGTCGGGGTTGGGCCGCTGGGGCTGCCCGAGCCACCGCCGCAACCAACGGTGACGGCGGCACCCCCAAGCAGAGTGAGCCCGGTGGCGACGAATTCCCGACGATGAAGCAGCGCGGACATGACTGGACCTCCTAGCGCCGGTGGATCCGTTGCTGAACACTGGTGATCACTACCGGCGTAGGCACCATGACCGCCGCCCGGATTTCACGTCCGCTGTCGACGATTACCAACCGCTCTTCGACCAGGACACCGGGAAACGGCACGAACCGAAGGATGCCCGTGCAGTCGGGGTGCACTTCATACGTGCCGAATGCCTCCGAATCGGGAACGGTTCCGCTGATCGAGCCCTTTACGTTGGAGACCTGGCTGAAGTTCCCCTGACCGTCGTAGGTGCGAAGGAGGACACCGATGACGGACTCGGTCGGTCCTCCGGACACTCCGGGCGCGGGCCTGGTGCCTTGCATCTGACTGCCGTAGTCGCCGCGCACCGTGTCCTCGTTGCACGGCTTCGAGTGCCCAAGCCCGTCGCCTTGAACGTCGGCGCCCATGACCCCCGCGCCACCGATTCCCACCGCCACGATGGCGGCGGCTGCCGCTGCCCAGCTCATGCGTCTCATATGCCCTCCTTCGAAGCGCCCAGAGCAGTTCCGCTCAGTGGTGCGCCCTCCTATACAGGCGGAATCCGAAGGAACAAAGTGCAAGCGATCGCTTTCTTGTCCCGGTAGACTGCCGGGAGTGACGAAGGGTGTCGCCGACCTGACCGGCTTGTTGCAAGCGTGGAGCCGTGGGGACGCGCAGGCTCTGGAACAGCTCGCCCCGCTCGTGCACCTCGAACTGCGCGGCGTGGCGAGGCGGATGCTGTCGCGTGAGCGTCAGGCCGATGGGTGGCAGCCGACAGACCTCGTGCAGGAGTCCTACGTTCGGCTCCTCGACTGGCGCGTCGTCCGCTGGCAGAACCGGGCGCACTTCTTCGCGACCACGGCGAAGATGATGCGGCGGGTACTGGTCGACGCCGCGCGTGCGCGAGGCGCCGTCAAACGCGGCCGCGGCGTGGACGCCGCGTCGCTCGGCGGCCTGGACGTCGCGGCGCCAGAACCGCTCGTGGACATCCTCGCGCTCGAAGATGCGTTGACGGCCCTCGCGACGGTGGACCCCAGGCCCAGCCAGGTGGTGGAGTTGCGCTTCTTCGGCGGTTTCAGCGTCGAAGAGACAGCCGAGGCGCTCGGTGTGTCGGCCCGCACCGTGATCAATGACTGGAACACCGCGCGCGCGTGGCTCCGCCACGAGCTCACCGCCGGAGATGTCGGATGAGCACCGACCGATGGGAGCTGCTGTCCGAATGGCACAATGCCTGGCTCGTCGCGGGTGCTGACGAACGTGACAGCCTGCGGCGTCAATTCATCGAAGGTCATCCGGACTTAGCCGCGCAAGCGAACGCGCTGGCGTCCGCCAGCGCTGGGTTAGAGGGCTTTCTCGAAACGCCTGCGCTCGCGCTCGCGGCCCGCGATCTCGCCCAGGATGACCCGCTGCTGGACGTCGAGACGCTCGTCGGACCGTATCGGATTGTCGG
Source organism: uncultured Acidobacteriota bacterium (assembly GCA_963723005.1). Lineage (GTDB taxonomy): Bacteria > Acidobacteriota > Vicinamibacteria > Vicinamibacterales > UBA2999 > VFZN01. Next base: position 410,226 of record CAVRPA010000007.1, read on the forward strand.
CTTCATTGCGCGCGGGGGCATGGGCGATGTCTACCGCGCGACGGACGTGCGCCTGCAACGGGACGTCGCTCTGAAGCTTCTGGCCCACGCCGGCACGGACGACACGCAGCGCATCGAACGCTTCCTGCAGGAGGCACGCGTCACCGCGGCGCTCGACCACGCGAACATCGTCAAGGTCTTCGACGTCGGCGTGCTCGATGGACGGCCGTACCTGGTCGCCGAGCTCCTCGACGGCGAGACTTTGCGTGTACGACTCGGGCGCGGCCCGCTGGCGGCGGAGGAGGCCATACGGATCGCCGGCGATGTGGCCGCCGGTCTTGTGGTCGCGCATGCGGCCGGCCTGGTGCACCGCGATTTGAAACCGGACAATGTCTTTCTGACGCGATCGGGCGTGACCAAGATTCTTGATTTCGGGATCGCCAAACTGACGGACGGCCCGGCCATGGCCGACGGCCTCGCGACCTTGACGGGGGTGCTGCTCGGGACGGCCGGCTATCTGGCGCCGGAACAGATCCGCGGAGACGCCGTCGACGGTCGGACGGATCTCTTCGCGCTGGGATCGATGCTGTTCGAGATGTCGACAGGCCAGCGCGCGTTCGCGCGCGAGCACACCATCGACACGCTCCACGCCATCCTGCACGATGACCCACCCGATCTCTTGCCGGCGGCCGGGGTGTCGGCCGACCTCACCGCCATTGTGATGCGCCTGCTTGAAAAGACGCCGGCCGCGCGTTTTCAATCGGCCGCCGACTTGGAGCGGGCACTGGCACACCTCGCTCGGACACCCGCCGCGCCTGCGGTCCCGAAGACATCGGCTCGCCGTCTGGTGACCGCTCGACTGCCGCGCCTCGGCTGGATTGTTGCCGCAGCCCTCACGCTGATGTTGGGGGGAACGATGCTGCTCAACCGTCGTGGCGCGGCGCCGGCGGTGCCCGAGCTCGTTGCGTTTCCAATTCTTCCCCCCGAGGGCTCGAGCCACACGAACCTGGCAGTCGACTTCAACGTCTCTCCCGACGGCCGGCACGTCGCGTTCATCGCGAATTCGAAAGCCGGGTCGTCGCTATGCGTACGGTCGTTGGCCTCGGTCGATGTACGGACGATTGGTGGCACGGATGGCGCGCGCAATCCATTCTGGAGCCCGGACAGCCAGTCGATAGGTTTCTTTGCGGGCAACCGGTTGAAGACGGTGAAGGCCAGCGGGGACGCGGCGGTCGTGCCATTGACATCCGTGTCCATGCCCGAGGGCTGGGAGAGTTCCGGGATGGCCCCAATGGGGACCTGGAACAGCCAGGACATCGTCATCTTCGGGCCGTCCAGCGACGGCAACCTGTATCAAATCGATGTGAAGCGTGGCGGAAGGGCGACGGAGGCCACGACGCCGGTGACGACGCGTGCGACGTCCCTGCATCGGCGGCCCTCGTTCCTTTCGGACGGTCAGCGGTTCCTGTACGTCGGCGGTCTTGGGACGAACAACGAGCTGCGGGTGGGATCGCTGACGACGCCCGACACGGTGGTAATTGGAACGTTCGAATCACCCGTCTCCTACGCCGAGGGACACGTGTTCTTCACGCGCGGCGGGAACATGATGGCGCAGTCCTTCAATGAGGAAACGCTCCGTCTGGAAGGCGATCCCGTACCCCTTCGCGCACAACTCAGAACTGACATGCCGGGGAATCGCGGGTTCTCGGTCTCCACGAACGGCCGACTCGTGTTCCTGCGGGCGCCGAAAACGGACCCGCAGCTGACCTGGGTGGACCGAAGCGGGCGACCTGTGGGAGTCGTTGGCGGCGCGGAATTGTCCGGCGACAGTATCGATGTGAGCCCGGACGGTCAGCAACTGGCCGTGTCCAAACCTGTCCGCGACGGCGAAGCGCAGAACGATATCTGGCTGATCGACCTGGCGACGGGAGGAGCGACGCCTCTGACGGATGACCAGGCGGGTGACTACGACCCCACCTGGTCGCCAGACGGAAACTACATCGTCTTCAACTCGGGCCGACTGGGTGGCCAGAGTCTGTTTCTGCGCGCCTCCGATGGCAGTGGGGTGGACGTCCCTCTTGCGAAGTTTGAACAGTCCGAGTCCAACAGGTTCACGGTCGCCTCCTGGTCGCGCGCCGACGTCCTGGTCTTCAACGTCCTCAACAAGAACGGAGATATCGATCTGTGGACACTGTCCGTGTCCGGAGACCGGACGCGCCGGGTCTTTGTGAGCTCGAAACAGAACGAACTCAATGGCGTCTTCTCGCCAGACGGCCGCTGGGTCGCCTATCAGGCCAACACGTCGGGCCGCTACGAAATCGTCGTCCGACCGTTCCCGGAACGGGACCCCGCGCGAACGATCTCACGTGATGGCGGGAAGTATCCCCGCTGGCGAGGAGACGGCAAGGAGCTGTTCTTCGTGTCGCCCGCCGGGACGATGATGGCCGCTGGCTTTGACCCGACGAACGGCGTGTTCCAGGGCGTGCCTCAACCGTTGTTCGCCACACAGATCAGGGTCGGCGACAACCGACCGTACGCAGTCGACAAGTCCGGTCAGCGCTTTCTTCTGAAGGTCGGTCCGGAGCCGCAGATGGTCGCCGTCATGGATTGGCGCACGTTGCTCGAACGGTGAACGACACAGAATTTCTCTGCCCTTGTGACGGATGACGTCGTCACCAATTTCACGGGTCCGGATGTCAGCGCGGTGGGAGCGTGCCACCCTCGGCCAACGTCTTGATGTTCTGGATGGCGCGGGTGAACGTCGCCGTGCGAGACGCCTTGTCCTTGTCGCGCGCGGCATCATCCGGCAGCATCGAGTTGTCATAGATGAGCGTGTAGTACAGCCGCGAAGTCTTGGGTGTGACCGGTCGTACTTCCATCGTGCCGTGATAGAGGTTGTAGGGCCGGCCGGCCCGGACTGGTTGGGTGTAGGTGTAGGAGAACTCCGTCTTGCCCACCAGGACCTCGTTTGCCACCGACCTCACCGAGCCAATTTCACCGTCGACGCCAGACAGGATCTTGCATCCGGTCGAAATCTGCAGCCACTCGGCGATGTCGCAGTACTTGCCGACGCGCTTCCACACCTCGGCAGCGGGGCGGTCAATCGCAATCTCCAGGGGAATCGAGACGTAGGTTGGGTTGTCGACGACGATGCTGGCGTTTGGTGCCGGCGGCGCCTGCCCGGCCGGGGCTGGCGCTTGCGCCGCGCCGGTTGACGTGAAACACGCCAGCGTCATCATGCCGGCGACCACCGTGGGGGCGAATGCAGTGCTCATCAAGTCCTCCAGCGCGAAGCTTATCAGCAGGTGGCGCCCTTCGGGTGCCGGAGCGGCGTGAGATCGTCTTGGGTCGTTGAAGAAGGTGCGTGGCGGCCATCAGCAGAGCGGCCCGATTAGCCTCTCTGGCAACAGCCATTGGGACATCGGCGCTGGCAGTCATCAGACGTCGTCGCGCAACTCGGCCTCGGCACTACCGCGCCCGAGGGGAGGGGTCCGTGCCATAGCGGGATGAGGACGGCGGCTCAGCGCTGGCGGGCCGCCATCGCCGCGGTCAACCACTCAAGCCCCCGGTCACCGTGGCAACTCAGGCACGCGTTCGGACTGTCTTCGGCGCCGAAGCGCGCGGTCATCGCCGCATCGGGGATCTCGTCGATCTGATGGGATCGGGCCTTGAAGATCAGCGCCTCGGCGATGCGTGGCATGTGACAGCTGACACAACGGCTGGCTTCGGTGCCAGCTGCGTGGCGAGTGTGCTGCTCGGGTGCGTCCTTGAAGCGGGTGTGGCACTGCAGGCACATGCGATCGTCGTCCTCGCCGAACTTCAATGACGTTGGGTTGGTCGCCGCGTCCGGGCGGATGCGGATTGTGGCACGACGCACACGTCGCGCCCCCAACCTGGAAGCACTGCGACCGCGCGAAGGCCTCGCTGATGAAAGTGGTTGCGCGAAACCGGCCATCGCGATAAAGCGCATGGCGCGGGAAGCTCGACAGCTGGTGCGTCGAATAGGTCCGATACCATCGGCCCCGCACCGCGAAATTCACTTCGCCGCTGGCGACCGCGTCGTGCACCGCCGACTGCGCATGGCACTGGCTGCAGATCGCCACCGACTGGTCGGCAGTGATGCTGGCGAAGCGCACCGGCGGATCGATGGCGGATTTGAGCGTCGGCCGGCCGTTCTTCATCCCCTCGGCGTGGGCGCCGGAGGGGCCATGGCACATCTCGCAGTTGATGCCGCCTTCGTGAAACGTCGCCGCCGACGGCTGCAAGGCGCCCTTGGCAAACGCCAGCTGGCTCGTGTGGCAGGGCGCGCACGTCGTCTGGTAGATCGCTTCCGGAGGGACCTCATGGAAGCGCGCGATGTCGGCACGGGCGGAATCCGGTGCGTCCACGAGCTTCCAGTAGTTGAGCCACGTGGTGTCACGCCGGCTGTACTGAATCGGGAACACCAGCAAGCGCTGATCGGCCAGCCGGGTCGCGTACGCCTGCTGCCATTTCGATCCAATCGTGTAGTCCACCGGGTAACGGGTCCAGTCCTCCGACTTGCCCCGACGGATCTCGATGAAGTGCCTGCCGCCATCGAGCACCGCGCGTGCGCTGCCGTTCACGGTCTGTCCACTCGAAAAGTCACCGATCACGTTCTCAGGCTGATAGGACCTGAGCATCTTTGCCATGCCAGTCGCCTGCCACCGTTCGTACTCACGCGGGTGGCAAGCCCGGCAGGCGCTCGATCCGGCATAGCTATTCGAGGTGGACGCTCGGGAGCCGTCGGCGGCGGTTCCGGCGGTACGAAATGGAGTGAGGCGACGTAGGTGTCGAAGGGGAGCGCGGGCGGTGAGGTCTTGCGGGCGTGGATCGCACGCAGCAACTTGCGGGCAGCATCGGCGAGGGCGCCGCCCGAGCGCGCCACTTGCGCGAGTGGAGGCCCGGCCGCTTCATCATCGCGCGCCGCGACGCGCGCGACGCCGAGCAGGTAGGCAGCGTCGTCGTTAGCGGGGGTGAGGCCAAGCGCCGTCAGCAGCGCCCGTTCGGCGCTGGCATGGTCGCCCCGCTCGATCGCCGTCCGCCCGAGGACGGCATGCGCGGTGGCGAGCACCTCGCGACGGATCGGCGTCCACTGGTCTGGAGTGAGCGGCGGCGGCGCCACGGCCGTCTCGAGCAGCCGTATCGCGGCACGAGCGCTCCGTTCTGCCAGCGCCGGTTGGCGCTGCTTGGCGGCAAGGTCAGCCACCATCGCCAGCAGCGAGACATTTTCGGGAAGGAGACGCAACGCCCGTCTTCCCCAATCCAGAGCGCCAGCGGCGTCACCCGCCTTGAGGCTGGCCCGCGCCGCGATCTCGTAGGCCTCACGCAACAGAATCGACCGCGGGTACTCGGCGACGAAGCTGGCGGCGAGATCGCGCTGCGCCGTCGGGTCGGTGGTGTTCCACACCCGAAGGAACCGCGTGCGCTCCACCGGGTCGGCGATCTCGTCGGCGATCGTCTGGGTCTGCGCAACGGCGCCGGCCTCCCGCATCGCCACCGGGGGTGCCCAGGCCATGGCCAGCAACAGCACGACGACTACCGTGGACGACAGCAGGGGCACGAACATCGCGATGCCGTCAACACTATGCCAAAGTGTCGTGCAGTGGTAGTTCGGGTATCCGCCCCGGGCCTCTGAGGTCCCGCGACTGTCTCATGCGCAAGGTGCCACCTCTCGATGCCGTCGATTCAGACCTCCCGCCCGACCCAGAACTAGAAGCCGACCTCGCCTAAGCCCTTCAGCGCGAGGCGTTCGCGAGCCTCGGCGGGAGTGGCAATGTCGAACGAAAGCTCTTCGAGGATGTGCCGAATCTTCGTGACCTGTTCGGCGTTGCTGGTCGCGAGCCGACCTTTGCCCAGGTAGATGCTGTCCTCCAGCCCGACCCGCACATTTGCTCCACAGATGCCGGCCATCGTCGCGAACGCCATCTGGTGGCGGCCTGCGGCCAACACCGACCATTCGATCGCGTCCCCGAAGAGCGAGTGAGCGACGCGGCGCATGTGCAGCAGGTTCTCCGGATCCGCTCCATCCCGCCGAGGATGCCGAAGATCATCTGCACGAACAGCGGTGGGCGCACCAGCCCGCGGTCGAGCAGGTGGGCGAGGGTGTACAGATGTCCGACGTCGTAGCACTCGAACTCGAAGCGGGTGCCTTCGCCCAACGTCTGCAGGATGTGTTCGATGTCCGCGAACGTGTTACGGAAGATGTAGTCCCGGCTGCCCTCGAGGTAGGGCTGCTCCCAGTCATAGGTGAATGTCTTGTGGCGTGAGAGCGTCGGGAACAGGCCGAAGTTCATCGAGCCCATGTTCAACGAGCACATCTCGGGATCAAAGGCGACAGCAGCCGCGAGACGGTCCTTCACCGTCATGTTCTGGCCGCCACCAGTGGTGATGCCGAGAACGGCATCGCACCGGCTCTTGATAGCGGGCAGAAACTCCGCGAACAGCTCCGGAGCCGGAGTCGGCCGGCCGTCGCGCGGGCTGCGAGCGTGCAAATGGATGATCGCCGCGCCCGCCGCGGCCGCCGCCACCGCTTCATCGGCGATCTGCTGAGGGGTGACAGGGAGGTATGGGGTCATTGTCGGCGTGTGAATCGCGCCGGTGATGGCACATGTGATGATGACTGTTCGGCGGGACGGAGCCACGAGTGTCGGTCCCTTCTTCCTAAATCAGGCCGCGAATGGTGCCGCCGATGTCGAGTCCGGCACCCGAAATGAACTTCGCCCGCGGCGACGCGAGGAAGACCGCGGCGTGTGCGACATCTTCGGCGTGGCCGATTCCCATGGGCATCTGCCGATCCCGCAGGAACTGTTCGACCGACGCCTCCCTGTCCAGGCCGTAGTGCGCGGTGATCTGATCGACGATGCCTCCTGGCCTGGTCCACATCCGCGACCAGATCGGCCCGGGCAGGACCGCGTTCACCCGAACGGCCGGCGCGTACTGCTTGGCAAGGGCCTTGGTCAGATAGAGCAGCCCGGCCTTGAACGCGCCGTAGTCCATGAATGCGGGTTCCGGCTGCTTCGATAGATCGGAGCCGGTGTTGACGACGGCGCCAGACCCCCGCGCCGCCATCAGCGGAATGAGCGCGCGGCTGGCGCGAACGGTGCCCATCAGATTGACCTGAAACGACGCGGACCACGCCTCATCCGTGACGACCTCGAACTGCGCTGAGTTACCCACGCCAAGATTGTTGATGAGGATGTCCGGCGGGCCGCCGAAAGTGTCAAGGACATACGCGACAGCCGTTGCCATGCCTTCAGCGGTGGCCAGGTCGGCGGCAATGCTGCCGCGCCACCCCTTCGCGTTCTGCGCGAGACCCTCGGCGTCCTGATCGGCGACGACGACGTGTGCGCCTTCCGCCGCGAGTAAATCCGCAATGGCGGCGCCGATGCCGTGGGCACCGGCAAACACGCACGCGGTCTGATCCTTGAGTTGATAATCCATTCGTCCGTGTCCTGAATGTCCGCTAGTCCATCAGCCCGGGGAGTGACTCCGCCTCGCTGAGCGCTGAAAATCGATTATCGATATCTAATAGCGGCCAGTATAGCAACTTCCTGATGCGGCGCAAGCGTGGCCCCTCTCAAGTTCATTCGCACCCTTCGCCATCGAGACCGTCGTTCGGAAGGGCCCTCGCGCCTCAGCGTTCGCAGCCGTTCATACAGATTCGCCCCGATCAGCAGATTAAGTTGACAGGACCATTCAAACCACGTATATACTGCCCGCCGTTCGCAAATTATCGATTATTGACTATCAATCGAGAGACGTTTCCTGGCTGGAATGTTCATGACGTCAATTGCGAGTCGTTCGCGAACCTCTCCACCGGCTCTGCTGCAGGCGGGGGTGCCAGCTCACTTGTGCGGCACTCGCGTCGCCCCTTCAGGTGACTCAGTCCGTTTCGCCGCTGCGGATGCGGCAATCGCAGGAGGCAGAAAGATGACTCGTAACACAGCTGGCCGCCGCAGACAGTGGACGCCCATCAGTCACCTCGTCTTGGCAGGGCTGATCGCCCTCATGTCTTCGAACGCTGGCGCCCAGGCGCTATACGGCAGCCTGGTGGGCAACGTCGTCGACGGATCGGGGGGCCGCATCCCTGGCGCGACGGTCACCGCCACGCGAAAAGAGACGAACCAGACGACGGAACAAACGACGCCCGAGAATGGGACCTACTCATTTTCAAATCTCCTTCCCGGCACCTACGAGGTCGTCGTGACGCTGCCGGGCTTCAAGACATTCGCCGTGAGCGACATTGCCCTGCGTATCGGCGCCATCGTCCGCGTTGACGCGAGGCTCGAGGTCGGCACGCTCGCTGAATCCGTGACGGTGACAGCCGGGGCGGCAATCCTGCAGGCCGACAGCGCCGCGCTGCAGTCGTTGACGACTGCGGAAGCGCTCGCCGTCATCCCGATCACGGGCAGAAGTTACCAAAGCGTGCTGGCTCTGACGCCGGGCGTGGCGCAGCCTAGTTATTTCCAGGTTGGCGGCATCAACAACCCGGCGCGCACCATGCAGGTGTCGGTGAACGGGCAGCCCAACACCAATACGACGTTCCGCCTCGACGGCATGACGGTGACGAATCAATGGATTCCCGGGCTACAGGCGTATGGTCCCGCTATTGAAGCCATTGAGACTGTGAACGTCGTGACGAGCAACTTCGAGGCCGACCAGGGAATGGCCGGCGGCGCGGCCGTGAATGTGCAGGTCAAGAGCGGCACGAACAGCATCCGCGGCTCGGCCTTCGAATACTTCACGAATTCGTCGCTACGGGCGAGGAACTTCTTCCTCCCGACCACCAGCGAGAAGCCGAAGGGCACCAAGAACATCTTCGGTGGCACAATCGGCGGGGCGATCAAGCGCGACAAGCTCTTTTTCTTCGCAAGCATCGAAACCACGGACTCCAGAGAAGTGGGCGGGCCTTTCATCGGGTCGTCAGCGCTTCTCTTGTCGCTGCCCCCGACCGAGCTCAGAGGGGGGAACTTCTCCACCACCGGTACGCCGATCTTTGATCCGGCCACCGGGAATGCCAACGGTACCGGGCGCATCCCGTTCGCGTTTGCGAATTGTCCCGGAATGACCTCCATCAACGACCCAGGGTTCGCGGCGTGCAACTACATTCCGATAAGCCGCCTCAGCCCCGCGGCGCAGCGGATGATGGCCTATATGCCGCCAACGACCGGCACGGTGAACAATTACGTGGCGGCGCCCCCGTTTACCTCACTCTTTTACAAGATCGACACGAAGCTCACCTGGGTGCCCAGCAGCCGGGTGAACGTCAACGCGCGGGTCAGCGGCCTGCGCGATGCCATGAACTCCGCCGGCCTCTACGGCGACGACAACCCGCTCAGTCTCGGTACTGACCTATCGGCAAAGATTCTCAGCTATTCCCTGTCGACGACGGCGACCCTCAGCCCCACGTTTGTCATCGACGTCGTAGGTGGTGCAACACAGCCGAAGACGTACCAGCAGCCGAACGGTCAGCAGCAGTGTTGGGCGGATCAGATCGGGATTCCGAACACCTGCCAGGGCCGCGACTGGGCCCTGCCGCAGATGGAGATCATTGGATTTACGCAGCGGGGGGGCACATCAGGCGGAACGCAGCCGCTTGGAAACAATGGCTTCAGTTCCTCTGTGCTGGACTATACCGACCCGCAGTTCCAACTCGTGAGCAATGCATCGTGGATGAAGGGTACGCATAACGTGAAGTTTGGAGCCGACCTGCACTGGCAGCATCTCAATCACTACGAGATCTCTCCGCTTGCCGGCATGACCTTCACTGGAATCGCCACGTCGTTGAATGGAGGCGCCGCGGCGAACTCGTACAACGCGCTGGCCGACTTTCTGCTTGGGCAGATCGCGACAAATAACAAAGGCATCGTGCCTGACTGCACCAGCACCGACAGCGGCTGCGATCCTGATCGGCCGGTCACGATGCGCGAGCGTCAAGTCGGATTGTACCTGCGCGACCAGTGGCAGCTTGGGCAGAAGCTGACACTATCGCTTGGAGTGCGGTGGGAGTACTACCCTGTCCCCGTGCGATCAGACCGCGGAGTCGAGAATTTTGACCTCGCAACAAATCGCGTTCTGATGTGCGGTGTCGCCGACAACAGCGAGGACTGCGGCGTGAGCATCCAGAAAGATTTGTTCACGCCTCGCTTGGGCATTGCCTACCGTCCGTTTGAATCAACGGTCATCCGTGCTGGATTCTCACGGAACCCGCAGAACGACCATATGTATCGCAATGCCACCTATACCTATCCGGCATCCGTGACGGTCACCAACGTCGGCCTCAACGCGTTTCAACCGGCCGGCACGCTGGACCAGGGATTTCCGCTCATCACAGCCCCGGACATCAGCTCTGGTGTGCTCGCCCTTCCAGCTGGCGTGGGGGTAACCTCGTCTCCTGGCAGCTTCACTCGGGGCCGCCTCACGGCATACAACGTCACGGTGCAGCAGCAGGTCGGTCAGAACATGAGCGTCCAAGTCGGATACGTGGCTAACCGCCAACGTGAAATGACGCGCTCGACCAATCGCAACTACGGCCAAATTGGTGGCGGTGTGGCCAGTCAGCCGTTCTTCCAGTCCATTGGTACGAACGCGGCCATCAACTTCCTCGATCCGCTCGGCCAAGTCGACTACGACGCACTCCAACTGCACGTGACCCGGCGCATGCACGACGGGTTCTCTTTCACCGCCGCCTACACCTACGCGCAGGGCACCGACTGGTGGGCGACGGGCATCCTCATCCCGGAATATCGTTCTCTCAACCTGGGCGACTCGAGCACAGTGAGTCCAAACAAGTTCGACCTCTCGGCCTCGTACGAACTGCCGTTCGGCGAAGGACGGCGCTACCTGAACGAGGGTATCGGCAACGTTCTTCTCGGGGGCTGGCAGCTCAATGCGAACTTCACGGCGTTCAGTGGCCAAGTCATGACGATGACCGCCAATGGTGCGTCGCTGAATGCACCTGGCAATCCTCAGAGGGCCGACCAGGTCGCTGACTTCAAGGTGCTGGGAGGAATCGGACCGAACACACATTGGTTCGATCCGACGTCGTTTGCGCCCGTCACGCAAGCGCGCTTCGGCAACTCGACAGCGAATGGCTATCGCGGACCTGGGTACGCGAATCTGGATGCGAGCCTCTTCAAGAGCTTCCGGATTAAGGGGCAGGTCGACGGCCAGCTCCGCGTCGAGGCGCTCAACGTCACCAACACTCCTCACTTCGCCAATCCCGGCACGAACGTCAATGCACAGGATTTCGGTCGGATTACGTTCACGGCCAATCCCGGCCGGGAGTACCGACGAACGCAGCATCCGCCTCGGGCTTCGCGTGACGTTCTAGTCAGACCGAGCTTGGCCGCATCGGATCTCGCCCGATGCGGCCAGGCTGATAGCCCTCGGCGGCAGCCAGCGAACGCCGACCGAGGGGCGACCACCGGTGGCTCTCGCCGCATCAGGAGCCGGACTTAGGATGCTCGGGATGGAGATTGCGACATGACGACCAGCAAGATCGCGGCGCTCATCTGTGGGGCATGCCTGGCGACGGCGCCTGTCGCCCTCGGCCAGCGGCAGGAGCGGCCGGAGGAGCCCTCGGTCGTGTTGACGAACGGACTGCTCAAGGCGTCCATGTATCTCCCGGACGTCGCGCGCGGATACTATCGTTCGACTCGATTCGAATGGGGAGTCCTCAGCTCACTCGACTTCAAGGGCCACTCCTTCTACGGTCCGTGGTTCTCGAAGCACGATCCCGCCGTGGGGAACTTCGAGTTCAGGGGGCCAGACATCGTGGTCGGCGACCACAACCTGATCTCAGGACCGGTCGAGGAATTCTCGGTGCCGCTCGGCTACGACGAGGCGAAGGCAGGTGGCACCTTCGTCAAGATCGGTGTCGGGCTCCTCCGCAAGCCAGCCGACGAATCATCGTACCGGTTCTCGAACTTCTACGACGTCGTCGACGCAGGCAAGTGGAGCGCGAAGTCGACGGCCGATTCGGCCGAGGTGACGCAGATCGTCTCGGACGCAGGGTCCGGCTATGCGTATCGCTACACGAAGACGACCAGGCTGATGCCGGGTGTGCCGCAGATGGTGATCGAGCACCGGCTGCGGAACACGGGGACCCGACTTCTCGAGTCGAGTACTTACAATCACAACTTCATCGTCCTGGACGGGCAGCCGACCGGTCCCGCTTTCGTCGTCACCGCGCCGTTCTCGTTGTCGACGACGCGGCCGCCGGACCCGTCGTTGGCCGAGTTGCGTGGCAACCAGTTCGTGTACCACAAGGTGCTGCAAGTGGGCGACCAGGTGTCGTCGCGGCTGCAGGGATTCGGGACCAGCGCTTCCGACTACGACTTCAGGGTCGAGAACAAGGACGTGGGTGCCGGAGTCCGAATTCGCGGCGATCGGCCTCTGACGAACTTGGTGCTCTGGTCGATTCGGACGACGCTCGCGCTCGAGCCGTTCATCGCCTTGGCGATCAAGCCCGGCGAGGAGTTCGCGTGGACCTACACCTATGACTACTACGAGTTGTCGAAGTGAGACGGATCCGGGTCCGCGTCGGATGGCGGTCGGACGTCAACCCTCGGGTGAACCATCGGTCGGGAGAACGTCCATGAGTGTGTTCAAGTCGGCTGGCCGCCTCGCCGGGCTCGCATTGTTGTTCTGGCTCGCCTTCGAACCGGCCGCCGTGTCGCAGGCGCCAGCTGCGGGGGCGCCACAAGGCGCCAGGCCGGCTGGGCCAGGAGGACGCCGATTCGTGATGGACGATGTGGCACTGCGGCGGCTCGCCGAGCTTCGCGCGCCTCTCGAGAAGCTCACCTTGGTCACCGACGCGATGCTGCGCGATCCGTCGCCCAACGACTGGCTGAACTGGCGGCGCACCTACAACGGTTGGGGTCACAGCCCGCTCAACCAGATCAATCGCGACAACGTTAAGGACCTCGAGGTGGCCTGGACGTGGGGGTTGAACTCGGGCGGCATGAACTCGTTCACCCCGCTCGTGCACGACGGCATCATGTTCGTGTGGAACTTCGGCGAGACCATTCAGGCGCTGGACGCCAGGAACGGCAACTTGCTCTGGCAGTACACGCACACGCTGCCCGAGGGCTTCGATCGCGAAACCTTCTATCGGACCAAGAAAGCCCTCGCGATCGGCGGCAACAAGCTCATCTTCCCGACCACCGACATGCATATCCTGGCACTCGACGTGAAGACCGGCCAGGTCCTTTGGGATGTCGTCACCGACGACCACGTCAACACCCGCGTCTACAACGGCGGTCCGCTGGTCGTCAACGGCAAGGTGATCATGGGCGCAAGCGGCTGTGCGCCCGGCGGCGCGATCCGGGCCGTCGGCTGCTTCATCACCGGGCATGACCTGGAAACGGGCAAGGAGCTGTGGCGCTTCAACACGATCGCGCAGCCCGGGGAGCCCGGCGGCGACACCTGGAACAACCTTCCAGCCGACAAGCGGTGGGGCGCCTCAGTGTGGAATCCGCCGAGCTACGATCAGGAGTTGAACCTCCTGATTGTTGGGACCGGTTCGCCCTATCCCTGGTCGTCCGTCCAGCGCGGCACCTACAACCCCACCGGCGGCGGCAAGAACGGCGACGGCCTCTATTTCAATTCGACGCTGGCGATCAATCCGGATACCGGCAAGCTGGTGTGGCACTACCAGCACATCCCGAACGATACCTTCGACCAGGACTACGCCTTCGAGCGCATCATCGTTCCCATCGTTTTTCGCGGACTCAAGCGCAAGGCCGTGATCACGGCGGGCAAGCCGGCGGTGCTCGAGGTGCTGGACGCGGAGACTGGCCGGTTCATGTACGCGCGTGATCCCGGCGCGCAGAACATCTTCACGTTCAACGAAGAGACCGGGGTCAAGAAGCTGCTCCCGCCAGGGCCCCCCGAAGGCATGAAACGCTGCCCGAGCAACAACGGCGCCAGGAACTACCTGGCCGGGGCCTACAGCCCCTCGACGAACCGCTACTACATCTCGGTCAACGACATCTGCACACCCAAAGCGGGTGAGATGACGGATCGCCTGATCGCGATGGACGTGAACACCGGCGATTTCGTGATCGACATCCCGTCCCGGGTCATGCAGTCGTCAGCCAAGCTGACGACCGCGGGCGGCCTCCTGTTCTCCGCCTCGGCCGACCGTTACGTTCGTGCCTTCGACGACCGTGACGGCAAGGTGCTGTGGCAGACGCGCGTCCAGGACGTGCCGAACGCCTTCCCGATTACCTACATGGTGGACGGCAAGCAGTACGTCGCGATGATCGCCGGCAACCCCGGGCTGGTGGGAAGCGGCGCAGGGCGAGCTTCGGCCGAGTACATGCGGCCGTCGCCGACGTCGGTGTTGTGGGTCTGGCAGCTGCCGTGAGGGTAACCGCCATGACCGACGCCGATGGACCATCCGCCGCGCGCCATCAGCACAACCGACGAGCAGCCCGCGCCGGATGCAGGTCGGCGTTGACAGGGAGGCGACGATGATTCGACATGCGATGGCCGCGCTGCTGGCCGCAGCCACGTGGGCCGCCAGCAGCGGCGTTCGCCCGGCAAGCGCGCAGACTCCATCGACGCTCGCCTCGAAGGGCGTCTACACGAAGGCGCAGGCCAGCCGCGGCGGGAATCTCTACGCCACCATCTGCGTGGCCTGCCATTCGCTGGGTCGCTTCAAGGGAGCCGACTTCGCCGCCACGTGGAGCGACAAGCCGCTCGCCGTGCTCTACAAGGCGGTGAAGTCCATGCCGCTGGGCGAGCCGGAGAGCCTGGAGTCCCAGGAGTATGCCGACGTGGTCGCGTATTTCCTCAGCATCAACGCGTACCCTCCGGGACAGACCGATCTGGCCGGTACCGACGAGGCGATGGGCACGGTGATGCTGGACGCGAAGGCACCCTAGCGTGAGCCCGATGCGGCGCTCGAGCGCCCCCATATCGTTGTCTGGAAAGGTCGGACCATGAAGCTGCACAAGACCGCACACGGTACCGTGAGCGAAGCCGCCGGCCATCCGCGGAGGAAACCGCGGCGGGCCATGATCCCGGCATTCAGGGGAAGGAGATTTTGACCATGCGGTATCTAGTGTTCTTGCTGGCCACGCTGACGTGTACGTTGGGCGTACTCGGGTCGTCACAGGCGGGCGTCGCGCAGCAGCCGACGGCAACCTTCACGCCGGCGCAGGCCCAGGAGGGCAGCGTCGTTTACAGGGAATCTTGCGCGCAGTGTCACGGCGAGCGCCTGGAGGGCGGCGGCGGTCCGGCTTTGGCCGGTCCGACGTTCCTCGGGGAGTGGCGCTCGAGGGGCGTCGATGAGCTAGTACGCGAGATCGGAGGGACGATGCCTCCGGGCAATCCGGGCTCGCTCAGCAATGTCGCGACACTCGGCGTGGCCGCCTATATTCTCCAGAAGAACGGCGCCGCCACCGGGCCTCAGCCACTGGCGGCCAACGACAAATTTTCCGTCAGTGACGTCCTCGCCGCGAAGCCATCGGCCGCCGCGCCTCCCGTGCTCGGTGAGGTCGTCGAAGGACGCTACGGACCGGGTGGTCCTCGCGAAATCCTAACCATCGGCGAGGGTCCCTTCGCCAGCCTGATGGACCCGGCGGCCCAGGCGCGCTTCAAGGAGATACGCAAGCCGCTCGACGCGCTCACGCCGGTCACCGAAGCGATGCTGCGCAATCCATCGCCGAACGACTGGCTGATGTGGCGGGGCAACTATCAGGGCTGGGGCTACAGCGCGCTCGACCAGATCAACCGCGACAACGTGAAGAACCTGACCGTGTCGTGGACGTGGGCCATGAACTCCACCGGCATGACCGAGTTCACGCCGCTGGTCCACGACGGCATCATGTTCCTGTGGAACTACGGCGAGCTGATCCAGGCGCTCGATGCCCGGAACGGCAACCTGCTGTGGCGGTTCCGCCAGACGATTCCGGCCGACTACAGCCGCGACATCTTCTACCGCACCAAGCGCTCGCTGGCGATCGGCGGCAACAAGTTGATCGTGCCGACGACCGACATGCACCTCATTGCCCTCGACATCAAGACCGGCGAGGTGGTGTGGGACGTCGTCACCGACGACTACAAGAAGACCAAGCGGGTCTACAACGGCGGCCCGCTGGTCGTCAAAGACAAGGTCATCATGGGCGCCAGCGGCTGTGCGCCCGGCGGCGTGAGCTGCTTCATCACCGGCCACGACCTCGCGACCGGCAAGGAACTGTGGCGGTTCAACACCGTGGCGCAGCCGGGGGAACCGGGCAACGAGACCTGGAACGGCGTGCCGCCGGAGAAGCGTTGGGGCGCGTCGGTGTGGGTGCCGCCGAGCTACGATCCCGAGCTGAACCTGGTCTACATCGCGGTCGGCTCGCCGTTCCCGTGGTCGTCGGTCGATCGCGGCACCTACAACCCGAAGGGCGGCGGCAAGAACGGCGACAGCCTGTATACGAACTCCACGCTGGCCATCAACCCCGACACCGGCAAGCTGGTGTGGCACTACCAGCACCTCCCCAACGACACCTTCGATCAGGACTACGCCTTCGAGCGCGTCGTCGCGGAGGTCCAGTGGCGCCCCGGCAAGCGCAAGGCGGTCATCACCGCCGGCAAGCCCGGCGTCATCGAAGCGGTCGACGCCGCGACCGGCCAGTTCCTGTTCGCCAAGGATCCCGGCGCGCAGAACATCTTCACCTTCAACGAGGAAACCGGCGTCAAGACGCTGATGGCGCCCGGGCCGCCCGACGGCATCCGGCGCTGCCCGAGCAACAACGGCGCGCGGAACTTCCTGGCCGGGTCGTACGACCCCAACACGAATCGCTACTACCTGTCGATTAACGACGTGTGCACGCCCAAGGCCGGCGACCTGCCGGACCGGATGGTCGGCCTCGACCTCGACACCCGCGAGTTCACCATGGACATCAAGTCGCGGGTGATGCAGTCGTCGGCCAAGCTCACCACGGCCGGCGGCCTGCTGTTCTCGGCCGCCGCCGATCGCTACATGCGCGCCTACGACGTGCGCACCGGCGCGGAGCTGTGGAAGATGCGGCTCCAGGACGTGCCCAACGCCTTCCCCATCACCTACATGGTGGACGGCACGCAGTACCTGGCGATGGTCGTCGGCAATCCGGGGCTCATCGGCAACGGCGCGGCGAGAGCGTCAGCTGAGTACATGCGCCCCGAACCGAGCTCCGTATTGTGGGTGTGGCAGCTTCGCTAGTGCGGCATCAGCGCCGGCGCCGTGCCGTAGCGAGCTGTCAGGGCCTTACACCAGTCACCCCCGCCAGGCAGAACGCTCTGGCCGGGCGTCTTCGCGGGACCTTCGACGCATCGTCCCTTGCGCCGTGGCGTCCCGCTCTTCCGGAGTCTGCGCATGTCGCGTCCAATCCAGATGCACGGCGTTCTACGTGGTGTTCGCGCGACCGAAGGCAGCCGCGAAATGAGCCGGAATCCGATTCTGGATTTTGGCATCGACCGGAGCACGCTTGGCTATGTCGGCGAAGACCTGCAACGCCCCGAGTGTATCCTTGCCGAGCCAGACGGCACGCTGTGGTCGGCCGATGCCCGAGGCGGCGTGGTCCGCATCGCGCAGGACCGCCAGCAACTGATCACGCAGGCGCACTCCGAGCACTTTCGCCAGGCATCGTCGGAGGCAAGCCGCTATCTCGAAGGCACGCTGCCCAACGGCCTCGCGTTTGCCCGTAATGGCGACATCCTGATCTCGAACTTTGGAACGGATCGGCTGGAGGTGATGTCGCGTGACGGCCGTTCGAAAGTGCTCGCCAACAGCGTCGGCGGGACACCCGTCGGGAAGGTCAACTTCGTTCTGCGCGACTCCAAGGATCGCATCTGGGTCACCGTATCGACGCGATTGACCAACTGGATGCACGCGCTCCGGCTCGATCTCGGCGACGGCTACCTCGCGCGCCTGGACAATGGGACGCTGCGTGTCGTGGCCGACGGCTTCCACTTCACCAATGAGATCCGCTTCGACGCGAAGGAGGAGTTTCTCTACGTCGTCGAGACGACCGGCGGACGCATCACTCGCCTGCGCATCGACGACAGCGGGGAAGTGCAGGGACGGGAGGTTTTCGGACCGAGCAATCTCGGCCCGGGCGCGTGGCCCGACGGGATCGCGTTCGACAGCTATGGCAACCTGTGGGGCACGCTGGTGTACTCGGACAAGCTGTTCGTGCTGACGCCCGAAGGGGACCTTCGCATCCTGCTCGACGAAGGCGATCCGGTGAAGGTCGCCGCGCTCGAGCGGGCGATCGCCGAGGGTCAGGTGACCCACGACGTGTTGTTCGCGACCGGCCGTGGCGTGGCCCCGTGGATGGCCAGTGTCACGTTCGGCGGCAGCGATCTGCAGACGGTGTACATCGGATCGCTGAAAGGGGATCGCATCCCGTTCTTTCGCGCGCCGGTGCCGGGCCTGCCGATGGTGCACTGGCACGAGTCCGGCACGCCGTCGAGGTAACCCGACCTTACCGAGGTTGCACAACAGCCCCGCGACCCGCGCCGGGACAGACGTCAGGCGTACGCCAGAGCTTCAGTTAACTCCAAGTTCTGCTTGACAACAATTTATGGATACTCGATTATCGAGCGCGACAAAAGGCGGACTCGGATGAACTCAGATTCGGCCGTTGCACCCGTGAGCTTCACGATTCGACCCACACGTTGCCTACGTGTGGCTGCCGTCGAGTCTACAGGGGACGGTGCAACTGGATCCGTCGGTGCCCCGGGTTGCGCCGCGCCTCGCGCATGAAGCCCACCGCGGATCGCCGTCTGTGAACTGTGGCTGAAGGTACATAGTATCCCTCTCGGTTATAATCGATTATCGATAAAAATGCCGGCGGCGACCGTATATCGTGTTGTGTCTCGAACACGCCTGGCGATGTGGACGAGGATTGACAATGCCTCCTCGCATCGTTACAGTATCGGCGTTTGTAATCGATTATAGATAATAAAGACATCGACCCAAAGGGTCCCCGGCCGGGAGGATAGATTGCGACTCAAAGACAAAGTGGCCCTCGTCACGGGCGCCAGCCGCGGGATTGGTCGCGGCATCGCCGAGATTTTCGCCGAGGAAGGCGCGCACGTCGCCGTCAACTACACGGCGAACGCCAAGGCCGCCGACGAAGTGGCCGCCTGGGTGAAGGGCAAGGGCCGACGCGCGATGACCGCCAAGGCCGACGTCGCCAACCGCGGCGAGGTCGAGGCAATGGTCGATCGCGTATGGAACGAACTCGGACCGATCGACATCCTCGTGAACAACGCCGGCATCGAGACGATCGTCCCTTTCCTCGAGCTCACCGATGAGCAGTGGACCCGCTTGACCGACGTGAACCTGCGCGGCAACTGGCTCTGCTCGCAGGTCTACTGCCGCCGCGTCGTCGCCGAGAAGCGGGCCGGCAGCATCGTCAACATCGGATCGATTCAAGCCGCCAAGGTGCTGCCCGGCCGCACGCACTACGCCCCGACGAAGCTGGGCCTCGAGGCCCTCACCCGCAACATGTCGGCCGAGATGACGCCCCTCGGCATCCGCGTGAACTGCGTGCATCCGGGCCTGATCGAGACCGACATGACCGACTGGGTCATGAAGAGCCCCGACATCCTGCCGATCGTGCTGTCGCAGATCTCTCTGGGTCGCGCCGGACAGCCGCGCGAAGTGGGTGCGGTCGTCGCCTTCTTCGCGTCGGACGAGGCGAGCTATCTCACCGGGCAGTCGGTGCACGTGGACGGCGGATGGCAGGGCAAGTGACGTGCTGAAGTTCGCGTTCTGAAGGTTCCATTCGTCGTGGGTGACGGGCGGCGGCGAACCGCGCAAGGTTCGCCGTGTGTCTCGTAGTGTCGAGGAGCTGCCGATGAGAACTCCCCTGTTGTTGCTGAGCATGTTCCTGGGTGTCGTGCTGACGGTCCACCTGGCGATGAACGGCGCCGTCGGCGCCGCACTGAACAATCCCCGGGTCGGGAACGCGCTGTTCTGGGTCATCGGCGCCACCACCGCCCTTGTCATCGGCGCCACCGGGTGGCAGGCCGGCGCGCTGAGTGGTGTTGGATCCGTCAATCCAATCATGCTCACCGCGGGTGCAATGGGAGCGAGCCTGGTCTTCGGCATCGCCTGGCTGATTCCGCAGGTCGGCGCCGGTCCGTTCACGCTCGCCCTGCTGGTTGGCCAGATATTCAGCGGCATGGTCCTGTCGCACTTCGGCTGGCTGGGGTCGCCCCGGCAGCCCATGAACGCCATGAGCCTCATCGGCGTCGTGGTCATGATCGTCGGCATCGTGCTGACCACCCGTAGGTAGCGGCGATGGCTGTGGACTACGCGGCGTTCGGACTGAGCGGCAAGGTGGCGATCGTGACCGGGCCCTCACAGGGGATCGGCCGGGCGATCGCCATCGGCCTGGCCAAGGCCGGCGCCGACGTGGCGCTGGCGCCGCGCCCCACCCATGATCGGCAGGCGATCACCGGGCTGATCGCGGAGATCGAGGCGCTCGGTCGCCGCGCTCTGCTCGTGCCGACCGATGTCACGCAGGTGGAGCAGGTGCGGTCAATGGTCGCCAGGACCAAGGAGGGCCTGGGCCGAGTCGACATCCTGGTCAACAACGCCGGCTGGACCTGCACCGGCCCGGCACTCGACGCGACCGAAGACGACTACGACGCCACCATGGCGGCCACGACCAAGAGCGTCTTCTTCGCGTGTCAGGCCGCGGCACGCGAGATGATTCCGCAAGGGGGCGGGCGCATCATCAACATCGGATCGAATTTCGCCATCTCGGCCTTCAAGACACGGGCGATCTACGGCGGCGCGAAGGCCGCCGTCCATCAGCTCTCGCGGGCGCTGTCGCTCGAGTGGGCCAAGGACAACGTCGTCGTCAACGTGGTGGCGCCGTGCATTACCGAAACCGAGTCGCGGCGGGCCATTCTCGAGCGTCCTGGCTACAAGGAGTGGGTCGCCGAGAAGCTGCCGATCGGACGGTGGAACCAGCCAGAGGACATCGTCGGTGCGGTGTTGTTCCTGTGCAGCGACATGGCGCGCCAGGTCGTCGGCCACGTGCTGTACGTGGACGGCGGCTGGACGATTCACTGACAGGCGGGCGCCACCCAGCGGAATCGTCGCACGCGCTGTTCGATGCCAAATCTGATTGACGCTGCGAATCCGCATCTGTTAGCGTCATCGAAGCGCAATCGACAATCGAGCGCTGAGCTCCTATGGCACGATGACAAGAAGAGATTCACGCCGATTCGGCGACGCGTCTTGCGCGAGGAAATCCGCGAGCAGGTGATCGACGACATCCTGAGCGGCCGTCTCGCGCCCGGCACACGGATCGTCGAAACCCAGCTGGCGCGGCAGTTCGGCGTGAGCCAGGCGCCGGTCCGCGAGGCGCTCCGGGATCTCGCGCTGTTCGGCTTCGTGGTGTGCTCTCCCGTTTCGCAGCACCTACGTGCGCGAAATCTCGACCGAAGATCTGGTGAAGAGCTACCCCGTCCGCGCGGCCCTCGAAAGCGTCGCCGCCCGCGAGGCGGCGGCCGTCATCGACGACGACACCCTCGCCCAGCTGGAAGAGCCTGATCGCGGCGATGCGCCGCGCCGCGGAAGCTAACGATCACCGCGCGCACGTCGATGCCGACTTCGCCTTTCACCACACCATCATCAAGGCGGCCGGCAACGACATGCTCGAGCACGTGTGGCAGTCCATGCGTCTGGCCACGACGACCCTGGTGACCCACTCGATGATCCAGATGACGCACCGGTCGATGGGCGAGATCGGCGAACGGCACGTGGCGGTGCTCGAAGCGTTGCGGTCGCGCGATCCGCTCGCGGCCGAGACGGCGATGCGCCGGCACATCGAGGAACCGGGCGAGTGGATTCGCGAAGCGCTGCGGAAGGAAGAACTGAAGGCGGCCGTCGATCCGCCCGAGCGCGCCACCGTCGTCTGAGCGTCACTGCAGCAACCGTCGCCTCACCGAGACCCTGCCCTCATGTCAAAGCTGCCTTCCATCATGCGGGCGCTGGTCCTGCGCGCGCCGCGCACCTTCGCGGTCGAAGACGTGCCGCTCCCCGACCGCGCTCGAGCCCGACGAGGTGCTGTGCCGCGTCGACACCACGTTCATCTGCGGCACCGATCCTCACATCATCAACGGCGATTTCCCGGGCTTCTGGCCGCCGGCGTTTCCGTTCATCCCCGGTCATGAGTGGTCGGCCACCATCGTCGACGGTGGCCCGCGTGCGCTCGCCCTGGGCTGGACGCCGGGGCAACGCGTGTGTGCCATCTCACACTGCGGCTGCGGCTACTGCGCCAACTGCCTGGCCGGGCGATACAACCTGTGCCTGAACTACGGGCACCCCGAGCGTGGTCATCGGCAGTACGGCCATATCACCCCCGGTGCCTACGCCGAGTACGTCAGCGCCTCGGTGAAGAGTCTGGTGCGCGTGCCCGAGGGGTTCGATCTGGAACTGGCGGCGTGCGTCGACCCGCTCAGCATCGCCCTGTACACGGTCAAGCGGAGCCGCCTGCAGCCGGGTGACGACCTGCTGGTCATGGGCACCGGTCCGCAGGGCTTGATGGCGATTCTCTGCGCCCAGGCCATGGGGGCGGGTCGCATCATCGCCGTGGGCTCGGGCGAGCGTCTGGCCCTGGCCGCGAAGCTCGGCGCGCTGCCCATCGACTATCGGTCCGGCGCCGTGGTGGAGCAGGTGCGCGACCTCACCGGCGGCCTCGGCGTACCGGCGGTGGTCGAGTGCGCCGGCACGGCAGCGGCGATTCGTGACTGCTGCCTGGCGGCGGCCAAAGGCGGGGTCGTGTCGGTCATCGGCATCCCGCACGAAGATCCGGTCCTGCCGATGAAGCGCATCGTGCTCGACGAAATCGAGATCATCGGCGACCGCGCCAACCCGAACACCGCGGAAGAGGCCCTCTCGCTGCTCGTCAACGGACGCGTCGACCTCACACCGCTGCTCACTCATCGGTTCCCGCTGGCTGATTTCGCTCACGCCCTCGACACCTTCGAGCGACGTCGGGACGGCGCGGTGAAGGTGGCCATCAAGCCGTGACCATGAAGCTGTACAAGACCACGCGAGGCCCGGTGATCGAGGCCGACGGAGTACGCCACCTGGCGCCGGTGAGCGACTGGGACGCGTTGTTCAATCACGACGACCTGGCCAGCGCGCTGGCCGAGATGACACGGCATGCGGCGCCCGTGCCCGCCGATTTCGACCTGGCCACCGAAACGCTGGCGCCCATCGGCCGCCAGGAAGTGTGGGCCGCTGGGGTCACCTACTTCCGCAGCCGCAGCGCCCGCATCGAAGAATCGAAGTCGTCAGGCGGCGGCGACTTCTACGATCGCGTCTACAACGCGCATCGTCCCGAGCTGTTCTTCAAGGCCACAGCGCATCGTGTGGCCGGGCCGGGGCAGCCGGTCCGCATCCGCCGCGATTCCGCGTGGAACGTGCCAGAGCCCGAGTTGGCGCTGGCCGTGAACTCGCGCGGCACGATCATCGGCTACACCATCGGCAACGACATGAGCTCGCGCGACATCGAGGGCGAGAACCCGCTCTACCTGCCGCAGGCCAAGGTCTATGCGCAGTGCTGCGGGCTCGGACCAGCCTTGTATGTCTCGTCAGAGCCGCTCGCGCCCACGACCGACATCCGGATCGAGATCAGTCGCGCCGGTCAGCGGGCGTTCGCGGGGCAGTGCCAGTTGAGCAGCATGAAGCGTTCGCCGGTGGAACTGGTCGAGTTCCTGTTTCGCGACAACCCCTTCCCCGAAGGCTGCCTGCTGCTCACCGGCACCGGGATCGTTCCGCCCGACGACTTCACGCTGCACGCCGGCGACGAGGTGCGCATCACCATCGAGCCGATCGGCACGCTGACCAACACCGTGGTGCAAGCCACCGACGGAGCGCAGGGCTCATGACGTTGACAGGCAAGAATCTGATCGCCGGCGCCGAGGTGCCCTCGAACGCCGGAACCTTCGCTGCCGGTTCGGCGCTGGGTCCCGTCGACGAGGCCTCGGCCGAGCACATCGGCGCGGCGCTCGAGGCGGCCGATCGCGCCTTCGAACAATACCGCACGGTGCCAGCGGACCAGCGCGCCGCCCTGCTCGAGCAGATCGCGGTGGAGCTCGAAGGGCTTGGCGACGAACTTCTCGCCGCGGCCCACGCCGAAACGGCGCTGCCCGTGGCCGAGCGGCTGGTCGGGGAACGCGGCCGCACCGTCAAGCAGCTGCGGCTGTTCGCCGGCCTGGCTCGCGAGGGGTCGTGGGTCGATGCGCGCATCGATCGCGCCAATCCCGATCAGAAGCCGCCCCGCCCGGACATCCGGCGGATGCTCGTCCCGATCGGCCCGGTCGCAGTCTTCAGCGCCAGCAACTTTCCACTGGCCTTCTCGGTGGCCGGCACCGACACGGCCTCGGCGCTGGCGGCGGGGTGCCCGGTCGTGGTCAAAGGGCATCCGGCGCATCCCGCTACGTCGGAGCTCACGGCGCGGGCGATCATCCAAGCCATCGAGAAGACGGGGTTGCCCGCCGGGGTCTTTTCGCTGCTGCAGAGCACACGCAACGATATCGCCGTGGCGTTGGTGCGGCATCGGCTGACCAGGGCGGTGGCCTTCACTGGAAGTCTTACAGCCGGACGCGCGCTCTTCGACGCGGGCGCGACCCGGCCGGAACCCATTCCCGTGTATGCCGAGATGGGCAGCGTCAACCCGGTATTCGTGCTTCCGGGCGCGCTCGCCGACCGAGCCGACGCCATCGCCGCGGGGCTCGCGCAGTCGGTCACGCTCGGCGTGGGGCAGTTCTGCACCTGTCCAGGCATCGCCGCCGGCATCGCCGGTGCGGACTTCGACCGGTTCGTCGCCCGTCTGGAGGAGCTGATCGCGAACGCCGGACCCGGGACGATGCTCTATCCCAGGATCCTGCACTCGTACGAGACGGGCGCGCGGCAGTTGAGCGCGATTGACGGCGTCCGCACGGTGCGTGGCGAGGGCGGAGCGGGCGAGGAGGGCACGCAGGCGCGGCCCACGCTGTTCGTGACCGACGCGCGAACCTTCCTTGGGCACAATGAGCTGCGCCACGAAGTGTTCGGACCGTCGACCGTCGTGGTGCGGTGTGATTCGCCGGCACAGCTTGCCGACGTCGCCCGGGCCCTCGACGGTCAGCTGACGGCGACCATCCATGGCACCACGGCGGATCTGACCGCGCACGCCGCCCTGGTCTCGACGCTGGAGCGCAAGGCCGGCCGCCTCATCTTCAACGGCTTTCCGACCGGCGTCGAGGTGTGCTCGGCGATGCAGCACGGCGGACCGTATCCGGCGACCACCGATGCGCGGTCGACCTCGGTGGGCAACGCCGCGATCGATCGCTTCGCCCGTCCGGTGGCCTACCAGAACTTCCCGCCGTCGGCGCTGCCGCCCGAGCTGCAAGACGCCAACCCGAAGCACGTGTGGCGCTCGGTGGATGGCGAGCGGACCCGCGACGGGTTCTAGAACGAGTCGCGGGTCGCGAACGCAGCCGGGTGGTGGTCAGGCCAGCTGCATGTACGCCACTGGGTTACCGCGCACCTTCATCCGCACGCGATAGATCGAGGTCGAGCACGTGCAGTAGAGGTCGCGCCAGTCGCGCCCGCCCCAGTTCAGGTTGCCGGCGATCTCCGGCATCCCGATGACCCCGAGCCGACGGCCATCCACGCCGAGCACCCAGATGCCGCCCGGCCCGGTCACGTAGATGTTGCCGTGCTCGTCGCACTTCATGCCGTCGACCACGCCGACGGCGTAGTCCCCGGTGCCGACGTCGGCCGTGAACGTGCGTCCGCCGCTGAGCGAGCCATCCGCGGCGATGTCGAATGCGCGGATGTGGGCGCGCGTCGTGTCGTTCACGTAGAGCGTCCGCTCGTCCGGCGACAGGCACAGCCCGTTCGGCTGGTCGAAGTCGTCGGCCTCGCAGTGCAGCGTGCCGTCCGTGGCGAGGCGGTAGACGCCCTGGAAGCCCAGCTCGACCGGACGCTCCAGCCCGAACCCGGGCATCCGCCCGTAGGTCGGATCGCTGAAGTAGACGACGCCGTCCGACCGCACGACAACGTCGTTCGGGCTGTTCAGTGACTTGCCCTGCCAGTGTGTGGCCAACGTCCGCCGCTCGCCGCCGGGCGTCTCCATGACCAGCGAGCTGGTCACGTGCTCGCACACGTAGAGGTTGCCGGCGCCGTCGTAGGTCATCCCGTTGCACTTGTTGCTCGGGTTGCGCAACTCGACGACGCCGTCCCGGTCGTTCCACCGGCGCCGCACATCGCCGGGCATGTCGCTGAAATACAAGGTCTGCTCGCGCGGGTTCCAGATCGGTCCCTCGCAGAACTTGAACCCCGTGCAGACCTGCTCGATCGCCACCGCGCGATCGACGAGCACGAGCATCCCGGGATCGTTGACTTCGACGGCTGCCACTGACGGACTCCCACTGCTCATATCGCCTCCGCCGCGATCGTCGCGGTCACCGAATCTCGAACAGCAGGAAGGCGACGTCGTGCGTCGTCAGGAACGCGTCCAGGGCGCCCCATACCTGCTGGTGCTCCGCCGACGCGACCCACCGCTGCCGCAGCGCTTCGGTGCTGAAGGAGATCGAGAACCGGTAGTTGACGCCCGGCGGCGCCGACCCGGTCACGGCCTGCTGGAGCTTCAGCAGTTGCAGGTCGATGTAGCCTTCGAACCGTTGCGCCGTCGGCCGGTAGATTGTCTCGAAATAGTGGAGGGCCTCGGCCTCGCGCGCCGGATCGATGGCCAGATCGCCGTGGACTTGGATTGGACGTGACATGCTGCAGACTCCGGATCCGCGTGATCGTGTTCGTGTGCCACCAGGCGCTCGCGGCCCCGGCGCATCAGCGATACCACGAGATACCGCATGGTTGAGAACCCCTTCGTTTGAACGCCGCCATCATGTTCGAACCGGTCCGGCTCCCCGCACTCAGCGGCGCGTGACCGGCGCGGGCCGGTCACGGCGTCTTCGGCCGGGTGACACCCGGAACACACTTGCTGGAACTCTTTCTTCCCCGTGCCGTCCGGCAGCGGCGTCTGTCGCGCGCCGAGCACCGCCACTACATTTACCGTTCGAGGACGAAGGTCTGCACCCGTCCGGCCACACCCTCGGTCCCGGGCGGGGCACCCGACAACACCGTGACGTACTGGCGTCCGTCGAGCTCGAACGTGATCGGGGCGGCTGGCGCCGGCGCGATCGCGCTCTCCCACAGGATCACGCCGGTGCGCGCGTCGTGAGCGACCAGCGCGCCCTGGCGCCGTCCGCTGAAGAGCACGTCGGTGGCGGTGACCAGCACGCCGCCATTCCAGAACGTGGGCAGCTCGATGCGCCATCGATCGCGCTGCGTCGCCGGATCGCGGGCGACCAGGAAGCCCACGGGCTGCGGTGCCGGCGGCGCCGGTACCGTCCCGAGCCCGCGCACCAGGCCGGTGCTGGTCCGCCCGAGCTGCGGAACGTACTCCGAAGCAAGGCGATAGAACGACTGGTTGTTCTGCCCCGGTATGTAGACGAGTCCGGTGCGCGGGCTGAAGGCCATCGGATGCCAGTTATGCGCCCCTTGCTGCGCCGGCGAGATCCAGGCGCCAGTGGTGTCGTAGCGCGCGATCTTCGACTCCACGGGCCGCCCCGTCTTCTTGTCGACGTGGGTCGCCCAGGTGACGTGGTCGGCGAGCTTCTCGGCCGAGATGAGCTGGCCGGTGAGGCGATCGATCACGTAGAAGAACCCGTTCTTCGGCGCCTGCATCAACACCTTGCGCGGCTGACCGTCGATGACCAGGTCGGCCAGCGTCATGGTCATCGTCGATGTGTAGTCCCAGTTGTCACCCGGCACGGTCTGGTAGTGCCAGACGTACTCCCCCGTGTCGGCGTTCACGGCGACGATCGAGTTGAGGAAGAGGTTGTCGCCCTCGCCCTTGCTGCGCCAGTGATGACTCCACGGCGCGCCGTTGCCCGTGCCGATGTAGACGAGGTTGGCCTCGGGATCGTAGGAGAAGCTGTCCCAGGCGTTGCCACCGCCGCCGTACTTCCACCACTCGCCGGCCCAGGTCTTGGCCGCCATCTCCATCGCCTTCGACTCGAACGGCTGCGCCGGGTCGCCGGGCACGATGTAGAAGCGCCAGGCTTGGTCGCCGGTTTCGGCGTCGTATGCGGTCACGTAGCCGCGCACGTTGTGGAACTCGGCGCCGCCGTTGCCGATGATGACCTTGCCTTTGACGATGCGCGGAGCGCCGGTGACCACGTATTCCGAGTTGCCGTAGGGGATGGTCATCCGCACCCACACCACGGCGCCCGTGGCCGCGTCGAGGGCGACGAGGCGGCCGTCCTGCAGGCCGGCGTAGACCTTGCCGTTGTAGAGCGCGACGCCGCGATTGGGCGCTCCGTTGATCACCGTCTGGCCGCCGGCGGTGCGGCCGCCCCGGATGATACCCGGGTCCCACTTCCACTTCAGCGCGCCGGTGCGCGCGTCGAGCGCGAAGATCACGCTCCAGGTGCCGCTCGCGTAGAGGACGCCGTCGTGGACGAGCGGGGTCGCTTCGATCTGGCCGCTGCCGCCGGGGATGTCCCACGCCCACGCGCTCTTGAGGTTCTTGACGTTCTCGGGGGTGATGCGGGTGAGGGGACTGAACCGCGTCTCGGCGTGGTCGAGGCCGTAGGTCAGCCATTCCCCGGGTGGGGACTGGCGCAGCCGCTCAGTGGTGACGGGGGCCGCGGCCGGTGATTGCGCGCCACTGGTGTCGAGCGACAAGGTCACGAGCACGGCGATCGGGAAATACCAACGCTGCATAGCCCCCTCTGCACGGGTGACCGGTCCGCCGCCGCGCCGAGCGGCGCGCGCACGACCACGAATCGCCGTTACCCCGTGCGGCCGCGCGCGACTATAACATGAAACATAGTTTCACTATACGAGCCCTGCGGGCAGCGTGTAGAATGCCGTGCCGTGAGCCGCTTGGTCCAGATTCGCAAGGCGCACGAGCGTCGTGTCGCCGTCGTCGACGAACCGCACTTGCGTCTGCTGGACGGCATCGATTCGGTCTACGCCCTCGCCTGCGAAGCGCTGGCGCTCGGCCGCCCGCTCGACGACCTGATAGCGGCGCGCACCGGCCCGGAGTCGCTGCTCTACGACGAGGTCTACGCCGGCACGTCGCCCTGGCGGCTGACGGCGCCGGTCGATCATCCCGAGCCCGCGCACTGCCTCGTCTCCGGCACCGGGCTCACGCATCTGGGCAGCGCCGCGCATCGCCAGGCGATGCACGGCAAGGACGACGCCGACCTCACCGACAGCATGCGGATGTTCCGGTCCGGGCTCGAGGGCGGACGGCCCGAGGCCGGCGTGGCCGGCGCGGCGCCCGAGTGGTTCTTCAAGGGCACCGGCGCCATCCTGCGTGGGCCGGGCGACGCGCTCGACCTGCCGCCGTTCGCGAGCGACGGCGGCGAGGAAGCCGAGCTGGCCGGGGTCTACCTCATCGACGCCGAGGGGCAGCCGCGCCGCATCGGCATGGCCACGGCCAACGAGTTCTCCGACCACGCCCTCGAGAAGACCAACTACCTGAATCTCGCGGCCTCGAAGCTGCGCACGTGCGCCCTCGGGCCCGAGGTCGTCACCAATCCCGGCTTCGATCTGGTGCCGGGCGAGGTGGCCATCGAGCGTGGGGGCGCGCGAATCTGGACCAAGGCGATCGCCACCGGCGATGGCGCCATGTGCCACAGCCTCGCCAACCTCGAGCACCATCACTTCAAGTACGACGCGCATCGGCAACCCGGCGACCTCCACGTCCACTTCTACGGCGCCGACAGTCTGAGCTTCGGCGCCGGCCTCACGCTGATGGACGGGGACGTGATGGTCGTCCAGTTCGAAGGCTTCGGGCGGGCGCTGCGCAACCCGCTGAGCGTCGCGGCGCCGAGCCGCGCCGCCGTTGCGGTGAGTCCGCTCTGACCGGGTGTCCGGGTGAATCGTCCGTCCGAGCGTCGCTAGCCCGAGCGCTCATCTCCAGGAGCCGTCCATGCGAGGATTTGCGATCGTCGCGCTGATTGTCGGGTCGGGGGTCGTCTCGGCCCTCGTGGCTCAGGATGCACAGCGGCGGCCGCTGGCGGAGCGAATCGTCCACACCGACCCGGCGAAATACCGGCCGAGCCCGGCGGTGCACGGCGGGCCCGGCCAACTCGACTACACGGGGCTGCTCGATCACACGTCGCTCGACACCAACCTGTTCTTCCTGCACCGCGGCGTCATCCAGCCGAAGAGCGGCATCGGCGCGCACTTCCATAACCAGTGCGAGGAGATGTTCGTGATCCTCGATGGGGAAGCCCAGTTCACCGTCGACGGGCGGACCTCGGTGCTCAAGGGGCCGGCCGGCGCGCCGGTGCGCATGGGCCACTCCCACGCCATCTACAACCACACCGACCAGCCGGTCCAGTGGATGAACATCAACGTCTCGGCCGTCAAGGCGGTCTACGACGCCTTCGACCTCGGCGACCCGCGCGTCGGCGTGCCGCTCGATCCGATTCCCGTGTTCATGACCATGCGTCTCGACAAGGCCCTGCTGCGGCCCGTCGAGGCGATGCTCGGCGGCAAGGGCGCCGTGCAGTACCGGCGCGCCCTGGGGCCGTCCGTGTTCCTCGGGCCCTGGGCCTATGTCGACCACGTGGTGCTGCCGCCCGGGGCCACGGTGGGTCCCAACACGGATGCGGATTTCGGCGCCTTCTACTACGTGCTCGACGGCGCGGGCCGGGTCACCATCGGCAGCGAGAGCGCGCCGATCGTCCGCGGCGACGCCATTCCATTGCAGCTGAAGGTGGCGAAGAGCTTCGAGAACACGGGCACGACCCCACTCGAGTTGCTCGTCGTCGGCGTCGCCAGCGACCCGCAGAAGAAGGACGACCTGCTAGTGCGGCGGCCGCCTCCGCGCGGCTGAGCGGTTGCGCCGCGGCGGGCGGACCTACCGCCGCTGGCCGCCGCTCGCCGGATCGGAGATCGACACCGCGCGGTAGCCGCCGCGGCTGCGGAAGAACACCCACACGCCCACGAACACCACCGCCAGCACGGCGGCGACGCCAGCCACCATCTGCAGCGCCGCGCCAGGGCCGGCGCTGTCGATCCGCGCACCCATGAGCGGCAACGTTACGGCGACTGACAAGAAGCCGCCCCCGCCCATCAGCGACATCAGCAAGGCTCCGCCACGAGGGAACTGCTCGGCCGTGATGCCAATCATCGTCGGCCACAGGAAGGTCTTGCCGACGCCGAACACCGTGGCAGCCAGCAGCGCGACGGGGGCGCTCGAGCCCTTGTCGAGCGAGCCGAGCCAGTACAACCCGACGGCGCTCAGGCCCGCGCTGCCGGCCATGGTCAGAATCGGCGCCTTGTGGGTGAGGGCGCTGCCCCAGATGCGGAGCACGAACATCAGCCCGCCGGTGTAGACGAGGAACAGCACGCCGCTGCCGGCGTCGGGGCTGAGCTGCGGCACCAGATCGCCCATCACGCGGGGAAACCACTGATCGGGTCCCATCTCGGTTGCCGCGGTCATCCACATGCACACCATCAGCACGAGGAACAGGGGCCGCCCGGCCTGCCGCCACATCTCGGCCGCGGGCACGTTCGAGGCCGCGCGCTCGGTCTGCGGATAACGCAGCGACAGCGCCATCACGAGGTAGACCAGCGCCGGCACGAGCACCAGGCCGAGCTTGGCCTGCCAGGGGATCCCCGCTCTGGTCATGGCCACGGTGAGCAACCCGCCCATCACCAGTCCGGCCGGCCACCACGCATGGACGGAGGTGATCCGGCGGGTCTTCTCGGTGGTGTAGAGCGAGGCCATCAGCGGGTTGATCACGCCTTCGACCAGGCCGTGCGACAACCCGAACATGAAGAAGCCGGCGTAGAGCATGACCGTGCCGGGATGGTCGAACAGCGACGCCACCGGCCCCTCCGGCCGAGGCGCGAGGCCGATGAGCGCGACGCCGGCGATGAAGCCGGCCGCCGAGAGCACGTGCAGCCGCCGCATGCCGACGATGTCGATGAGGCTGCCGCTGATGAAGATGGCCATCGTGAACGCCCAGAAGGCCGGACTGAAGATCAGTCCCATCTGCTCGTTGGTGATGTGGAACGCCTGGCTCAGCGAGCCGGCGATGTCGCCGCGGATGGCGAACACGACCGAGGCGGTCGCGATCGACAGACAGCTGGCGACGAACAGTCTCTGCGGGTTCATCAAGCACCTCCCGACCACTCGGATCGGCGCGGCCAGTATACGCGTGGTTTCATCAGGCAGACAGCGATGCCGGATCGTGGGACCGGTCGCCCTCATCGCGATCGGTCCTGATACTCGCTCGGGCGAACCGATCTGATAACATCCCGCCGGTGCCGCGCGTGACCCGCCCTCGAGACCGGCCCCCCGCCGCGGACGATCTGGCCGGCCGCTACCGCATCCAGGTGCTCGACCGCGCAGTGGCGATCCTGCGCAGTCTGGCCGACGCCGACCGCGAGCTCACCGCGGTCGAGATCGCGAGGTCCGCGAGTCTGCACAAGAGCACGCTGCACCGGCTGCTCGCCGTTCTCGAGCACCACCGGCTGGTCCAGAAGGGCCCGGGCACGTACCGGCTGGGCACCGTCCTGATCGAACTCGGCGAAAAGGCTTCGGCGCGGCTCACCCTCGGTGAACGGGCCGGGTCGTATCTTCGCGAGCTTTCGGCGCAGACCGGCGAGGGGGCCCACGTCACCGTGCTCAGCGACACGGAGATGCTGGCGATCGCGCACGTCGAAGGGCGCTGGAACGTGCAGTCGCTCACCAGGACCGGACTGCGGACGCAGATTCACTGCACGGCCGCGGGCAAGGCGGTGCTCGCGTTCCTCCCGCCCGAGACCTGCGACCGCCTGCTCGCCCGGTTGCCGTTCACCCGGCTGACGCGCCGCACGATCGTCACCCCCGCCGCCTTCAAGCTGGCGCTCGTGCGCGTCCGCGCCGCCGGCTACGCGATGGACGACGAGGAGTTCGAGGACGGGCTACGCTGTGTCGGCGCGCCGATCTTCGACCATCGCGGCCATCCCGTCGCGTCGATCAGCGTGGCCGCGCCGGTCTTCCGGCTGGGCCGCGACCGGCTCGCGCTCGTTGTCCGCACGGTGATCGACGTGGCGCAACGCCTGTCCGCAGACATTGGCTATCAGGGCCCGGCCCGGCCGCAGCCGCCAGCGGCACGCGCCGCCAAGCCCGCGCGGCCGCGTTCCCGTCGCAGCTGATCGTCTTCCGGCGCTCGCGCCGGCTCGATTCGCCAGCGCCGGCCGCCGCGGCCGGGTTCAGTGGTTGTCGCGCGGCAGGCCGCTGGTCTGCGCGATGCGCTGGAACTTCTCGCTGCCTTCCAGAATCGCGCCGCTCGCCAGCTGCCCGACCAGCGCGCGCTGGATCTCCTGCCACGGCGTCTGCGATCGCGGAAACGCGTAGCCGCCCTGCGCGTCGAGTGCGCGTCGCCGCGCGGCCAGTTCGTCGTCGCCAATCAGCACGTTCACAGTGCGCGCGTTGAGGTCGATCCGCACGCGGTCGCCGGTCTCGAGCAACGCGAGCCCGCCCATCACCGCGGCTTCGGGACTGGCGTTGAGGATCGACGGGTTGCCACTGGTGCCCGACTGGCGCCCGTCACCGACGCAGGGCAGGGCGCTGACCCCCTCGGTGATCAGGTAGGCCGGCGGCCGCATGTTCACGACTTCGGCGGCGCCGGGATAGCCGATCGGCCCGGTGCCGCGCATGAACAGCAAGGTCGCGGGCGTGATGCCCAGCGCCGGATCGTCGATGCGGCGGTGATAGTCCTCCGGTCCGTCGAACACGACAATCGGCCCTTCGAACGCTTCGGGATCGTCTGGATTGGAGAGATAACGCGAGCGGAACTCTTCGCCGATCACGCTGGTCTTCATGATCGCGGCGTCGAACAGATTGCCGCTGAGCACCAGGAACCCGGCGTCCGCCACGAGTGGTTGATCGAACGGGCGGATGACCCGGTCGTCGAGGATCGCCGCTGTGCGGCAGTTGTCCGCCAGGGTCCGGCCGTTCACGGTGAGCGTGCCCTCGCGAATCAGCCCGGCGCTCATGAGCTGAGCCACCACCGCCGGCACGCCCCCGGCCCGGTAGTAGTCCTCGCCGAGATACTCGCCGGCCGGCTGCAGGTTGACGAGCAGCGGCACGCGGTGCCCGACGGTTTCCCACTCCTTGAGCGGCACGTCGATCCCGACATGACGGGCGATCGCCGTGAGATGGATCGGGGCGTTGGTCGAGCCGCCGATCGCGGAATTCACCACGATCGCATTGTGGAAGGCGTCTCTGGTCAGGATGTCCGACGGCTTGAGGTCTTCCGCGACCATCTCGACGATGCGCCGGCCGGTGCGATACGCCGCTTCCTGCCGGTCGCGATAGGGTGCGGGGATCGCCGCCGAACCGGGCAGCAACATGCCCAGCGCTTCGGCGAGGCTGTTCATCGTCGTGGCCGTGCCCATGGTGTTGCAGTAGCCGGTCGAGGGCGCTGACGACGCCACCAGCTTGATGAAGCCGTCGTCGTCGATCGTGCCCGCGGCGAGCATCGCCCGCGCCTTCCAGACGATCGTGCCCGACCCCGTTCGCTCGCCGTTGTGCCAGCCGTTCAGCATCGGCCCTACCGAGAGCGCGATGGCCGGGATGTTCACGGTCGCCGCGGCCATCAGACAGGCGGGCGTGGTCTTGTCGCACCCGATGGTCAGCACCACGCCGTCGATCGGATAGCCGTAGAGGGCTTCGACCAGGCCGAGATACGCGAGGTTTCGATCGAGCCCCGCCGTTGGCCGCTTGCCGGTTTCCTGGATCGGATGCACCGGGAACTCGAGCGGAATGCCGCCCATTTCACGGATGCCGTCGCGCACCCGCTGGGCCAGCACCAGGTGGTGACGGTTGCACGGCGACAGGTCGCTGCCGGTCTGCGCGATGCCGATGATCGGCCGGCCCGACCGCAGTTCCTCGAGACTCAAACCGAAGTTGAGGTAGCGCTCCAGATAAAGCGCCGTCATGTCGATGTTGGCGCTGTTGTCGAACCAGGCGCGCGAGCGCAGCCGGCCGGGCGTCGGGCCGCTCATCGGACGGCCCGGCACGACAGCCGGTAGACCATCGCATGGTGGTAGGGCCGACCCGGATCGACCCGCGCCGACACGAACGTCGGATGATTGGGCGCGTCGGGGAATTTCTGTGGCTCGAGCGCGATGCCGTCGCCCATCCGGTAGATGTGCCCGGACTTGCCGACGTAGGTGCCGTCGAGGAAGTTGCCGGCGTAGACCTGCACGCCGGGCTCGGTGGTGAGCACCTCGAGCACCCGGCCTGAGCCCGGATCCTCGAGCCGCGCCGCCAGTTCGGGCGCGGCGGTCAGGCCCTTGTCGAGGGCGAAATTGTGGTCGTAGCCGCGGCCGAAGCGCACTTGTTCATCGCGCCCGTCGCGAATCTCCTGCGCGATGCGCCGGGGAGTGCGAAAGTCGAACGGCGTGCCCGCGACCGGCCGCAGTTCGCCGGTCGGAATGAGATCGGCGCTCACCGGCGTGTAGGCGCGCGCCGGCACCGTGAGGAGTTGATCGAGCGCGCCGCCGGGCGCGCCTTCGCCGGCGAGGTTGAAGATGGCGTGATTGGTCAGGTTGAGAATCGTCGGGCGATCGGTCGTCGCGTCGAAGGTGATCGCCAGCGCACCCTGCGCGTCGAGCGCATAGGTGACCGTCACGTCGAGCCGGCCGGGGTAGCCGGACTCGCCCTCGGGGCTCGTGTGCGCGAGCACGACCCGGGGCTGCGGCGCGCTCTGGAGCGAGACGACCTTCCAGGCCACCTTGTCGAAGCCGCGCCCGCCGCCGTGCAGCGAGTTGCGCCCGTTGTTGGTGGGCAGCTGGTAGCGCGTCCCGTCGAGGACGAAGCTGCCGCCCGCGATGCGATTGGCGTACCGGCCCACCGTCACGCCGAAGAAGTTGGGACGGTCCACATACGAGGCCAGGTCGTCGGCGCCCAGCACGACGTCGGCGAGGCGGCCGCCGCAGTCCGGCGCCAGCAGCGCCTGAAGCGTCGCGCCGTAGGTGAGGACCCGCGCCGAGACCCCGCGGTCGTTGGACAGCGTGATCATCTCGATTGCGGTGCCGTCGGCGAGCGTGCCGGCCGGCGCGCGTAGCGCCTGGGCCGCCGAGGCCACTGCGGGGGACGCGCCCGCCGCCAGCCCGGCGCACAGGATCGCCGCGAACCAATTCACCTGTCGCACTGCACAGCCTCCAGACGGGCGCAGTCGCGCGCCGCGGACTTGTTTATACTCCGACAAATAAACCGGCCGCAAGCGGTCAACTGGACCGGCGGCCGAGACGACCGACCTGCCTGAACGGGGGAGCTTGTGGCCAGCGAGACAGCGGCGAACGACACGACGGATGCCAGGGCAGAGGGCGGGGACTACCGGTCCGCGCTCACGCTGCTGGCCAGCCTCTTCTTCATGTGGGGCTTCATCACGGTCATCAACAACACGCTCCTGCCACACCTGCGCAGCGTGTTCGAACTCGACTACACCGACACCACCCTGATCGAATCGGTCTGGTTCATCGCCTATTTCGTCGCCTCGATCCCGTCGGCCAAGTTGATCGAGCGCGTCGGCTATCAGCGGTCGCTCGTGGCCGGGCTGGTGGTGATGGCGGCGGGGTCGGCGGGCATGATGCTGGCGGCCAGTCTGCCGTCGTACGGCGTGACGCTGGTGATGCTGTTCACGATCGCCAGCGGCATCACGCTGCTGCAGGTCGCGGCCAACCCCTACGTGGCGGTGGTCGGCCGGCCCGCGACCGCGTCGTCGCGACTGAACCTGGTGCAGGCGATGAATTCGGCCGGCACCATGCTGGCGCCGCTCTTCGGCGCCTACCTGATCCTGGGACGGTCGAAGGGCGGCACCTCGGAGGCCGGCACGGTGCTGACGGCGGCCGAACGGCTGGCCGACGCGCAATCGGTGGTGCTGCCATACGGGCTGGTCGCGGTCGTGCTCGTCGTGCTGGCGGTGGTCATCGCCCGTTACCCTCTGCCCGCCATGGGCGCGGCCACCCGGCGCGCCGCCAAGGCCGAGCGCCGGCACCATTCGCTGTGGCGCCATCGCAACCTGGTGTTCGGCGTGCCGGCCATCTTCATCTATCTCATCGCGGAGATCGGCGTCGCCAACTTGTTCGTCAACTTCGTGAGCCAGCCCGACATCGCCAACCTCACGCACGAGCAGGCCGGGCGCTACCTCACGTTCCTGTGGGGCGGCATGATGGTCGGCCGCTTCCTCGGCTCGGCACTCATGCAGCGCGTCCGGGCCGAAACGGTGCTGGCGGCCTTTTCCATCGGCGCGTTCATCGTGATGATGGTCACGGTCACCACGGCTGGCCCGCTGGCGATGTGGGCGCTCATCCTCGTGGGGTTCTTCCACTCGATCATGTTCCCGACCATCTTCACGCTCGGCATCAAGGGGCTCGGGCCGCTCACGGAAGAAGGATCGGGCCTGCTCATCATGGCCATTGCCGGCGGCGCCCTGGTGGTGGTGCAGGGCTGGCTGGCCGACCGCTATGGCCTGCAGCTGTCGTTCCTCCTCACCGCGGCCTGTGAGCTCTATGTGCTCTTCTACGCCCTCTGGGGCGCCGAACCGACCGGCGCCGTGGCCGATGGACGCGCCGACTGAGCCCGACCGATCAGTCCACGTCGCCCAGCAGTTCGCTCGTGTCCGCGAGCGCCAGCTCCACGAGCGCACGCATCGCCTGGGTGGCGCCGGGAACGTCACGCGCAGCGATGGCGTCGAAGACGCGCACGTGATCCGGAATCGGGTTGCGCGGCAGCGCCCGTGACCGTTGCTTGTACTGCGTCGTCCAGTTCACAGCCGCGCCGATCCCGGCGCCCAGGGTCTGCAGCGCTTCGTTCCTGGTCGCGGCCAGGACGGCGAGGTGGAAGTCGCGGTCGGCCGCGCGCCCTTGCTCCGTCGCCAGGGTGTGACGGCGCATGCGGGCGAGCGAGTCCTTGAGCGATCTGAGGTCGGCCTGATCGCGCCGCTGCGCCGCCAGAGCGGCGGCGGCAGGTTCGACGATCGCGCGCAGCTCGAACAGGTCGCGGACCAACTGCGGGTCCGGCTCGCCGGCAAATGCCCACGCGAGCACGTCGGGATCGAGCAGGTTCCAGCGGTGGCGAGGCAGGACGCGCGTGCCCGCCTTGGTGCGGCTCACGACCAGCCCCTTCGCGGTCAGCACCTGCACCGCCTCGCGATAGGCGCTGCGCGACACGTTCAGGGCTTCGGCGAACGCGACCTCGCCCGAGAGCGTGGCGCCAGGGGCGTACTGGCCCGACACAATCGCCACGCCCAGTTTCCGGGCAATGGCGCCATGCAGCCGCCGTCCCGGCCCGCGCGAGTCGGCGGGCGTCGTCACGGCTCCGGGCGTCTTCGGTTGTCGCGGACTGCCGCTCGGCATGCGCCCACCTCCCTTGATCACCAACCGGCCGACGACCGTGTCACGTCATCGCCGCCGCCAGGTCCCCTCGTATATTATGTCGGCGTAATCACGGTCCCCGCCGCCAGCCAGCATGTCCAATTCCCGCACTGATGCCCCCGTCCAGATTGCGGTGGTTGGCCTGGGCAAAGTGGCCCGCGACCAGCACCTGCCGGCGCTCCTGGCCGATGGCCGGTTCACGCTGGTCGCCACGGTCAGCCCCGACGCCGGCGGGGTCGAGGACATCGCGCATTTCGCGAGCCTCGAGGCCGTGCTCGAACGCGGTCCGGTGCTCGATGCGGTGGCGCTCTGCACCCCGCCACAGGTGCGTCACGGCCTGGCCGCTCGAGCCATCGCGGCCGGGCTCCACGTGCTGCTCGAGAAGCCGCCGGGGGCCACGCTGGCGGAAGTCGAGGGGCTGAAGTCCCAGGCCGCTCGCGCCGGCACGACCGTCTTCGCCGCCTGGCACTCACGCTTCGCGTCGGGTGTGGCTCCGGCCCGCGAGTGGTTGACCGGCCGTGCCGTGCGCAGCGTCGCGATCGTGTGGCGCGAAGACGTTCGCACCTGGCACCCAGGTCAGGACTGGATCTGGGAACCGGGCGGCCTGGGCGTGTTCGATCCGGGCATCAACGCGCTGTCCATGGCTACTGCCATCCTGCCGAGCCCGATCGTCGTCGCCGCGGCGAGACTCGTCGTCCCCGTGAATCGTGCGGCGCCGATCGCCGCGCAGCTCGACCTGCGCAGCGCTGACGGCATCCCGATCACGATGGATCTCGACTGGCGTCAGACCGGACCACAGACGTGGGACATCAGAGTGGAGACTGACCAGGGCCGGCTCCTGCTGGCGCGGGGCGGCGCCAGTCTGTCGCTGCCGCACGGCGCGACGGCGCACTTCGAGGACCACGAGTATCCGCAGCTCTACGCCAGGTTCCACGAGCTGATCCGGCGCGGCGACAGTGATGTCGACATCGCGCCGTTCCGGCTGGTGGCCGATGCGTTCCTGCTCGGCCGGCGCGAAGCGACGGAGGCGTTCGTCGACTGACGGCCGCTGGCTCGGGCCGTCCGGCCTCCGGCGCCGTCAGATCGCCACGTGCAACACCGAATAGGAGCGCGGCGGCAGCGTGAGCGTCATCCGGCTGCCGGGCGCCGGGGCGGCGAGCGGGTGCGGGATCACCCGCCGCGGCTCCTCGAAGGTGTTGAAGGCCTTCAGGTCCGGACCGGTGAGCGTCTCGCACGTGAGCACCCGCGTCGGCGCGACGTCCGCCCATTCCAGCACCACCTCGCGTTCGGCGTCGAGGTCGCGATTGAGCAACAGCACGGCGGCCTGCCGGGCCGGCTCGTCGATGGTGGCGACGAGGTCGACAAACGGCACGACGCCGGTGCGGGCGAAGTCGGACTGCAGTCCCGTGCCGACGATCGGATAGGTCTCCGACTCCACCCGAAGGTCGAGCACGCGGCCGCGCGCGTAGCGGAGCGCCCAGGCGTAGGGGTAATAGGTGCTCTGGCGCAGCACGGCGCGTTCATTGGTCACGAGCGGGGCGATGACGTTGACGAGCTGAGCCAGGCACGCCACCCGCACCCGATCCGAATTCCGCAGCAGCGTGTTGACGAAGCCGCCGACGAGCAGCGCGTCTTCGAGGTTGTAGACCTCTTCGAGCAGCCGCGGCGCGGCCGCGCGTTTGCCGTCGGTGGCCTGTTCGTCGCGGGCGCGGTACCACACGTTCCATTCGTCGAACGACAGCCACAGGCGCTTGCTCGAGCGCTGCAGGCCCTGCACGTAGTCGCAGACCGCCGCCACTTCGTGGATGTGGCGGTCCATGTCGAGATTCATCGCCAGGTAACGGGCGGTGCTGTTGCCCGACCAGCGCGCGGTGTTGCCGTAATAGGCGTGGAGCGAGAGACCGTCGACCTGGTCGTAGCACTCCTCGAGCACCTCGCGGTCCCACGCCAGATACCCCGGCATGAACGTCCCGCTCGACCCGCACGCGATCAACTGCAGGTCGCGGTCGATGGTCCGCATCTGCTTGGCCGCATCGCGGGCCTTGCGGCCGTACTCTCGCGCCTGCAGTTGCCCGATCTGCCACGGGCCGTCCATCTCGTTGCCGAGGCACCAGTAGCGCACATTGTGCGGGCGCTCGTAGCCGTGCGACCGCCGCAGGTCGCTCCAGCGGGTGCCGCGATCGAGGTTGCAATACTCGACGTAGGCCAGCGCCGTCTCGACACTGCCGGTACCGAAGTTCATGCCGAGCAGCGGCTCGGCGCCGACCACGGCGCACCAGTCGATGAAGTCGTTGGTGCCGAACTGGTTCGACTCGAGTGAGTTCCACGCGCGATCGAGCACGGTTGGCCGCGCGGCCTTCGGGCCGACCCCGTCGAGCCAGTTGTAGCCGGAGACGAAGTTGCCGCCCGGATAGCGGACGATCGGCACGCCGAGTTCTTTCACCTCGCGGGCCACATCGGTACGGAATCCCTTCGCGTCGGCCAGCGGCGACCCCGGCTGGTAGACGCCGGTGTAGACGGCGCGGCCCAGGTGTTCGAGGAACGATCCCAGCACGCGCCGATCGAACTCGCCGCGCCCCGGGGCACGCCGCAGGAAAGCGCGGGCCGGCCCGCGGCTCTGGGCGTAGCCAATCGCGTCGAGCCACGAATCGCCAGCGGCCAGCGCGGCGACGCCGCCCAGGCCGGCGAGGAACGCGCGTCGCGTCGTCATCGTCGATGTCATCGAGTTACTCCCGGAGCGATCGTTCCCTGCGCCGGCGACGTGATCCGATACTCCGTGGTGGAGCGGAACACCTCCCCTGGGCGGAGCCACGTGGATGGAAACGCCGGCTGATTCGGACTGTCGGGGTAGTGCTGGGTCTCGAGGCACAGCCCCGCGTGCTTCCGCGACGTGAGCGGGGCCGCTACCGGCAGCCCTTCGACCAGGTGATTGCCGGAGTAGAACTGGATGCCAGGCTCGGTGGTGCGGCACTGCAGACGGCGACCCGAGCCGGGGTCGAGCAGAACGGCAGCGAGGGCCAGCGCGGAATCGCCATGAGGGCGATCGAGCACGAAGTTGTGGTCGTAGCCGCCGCCAGGCACCGACGCGAGGGCCGCGATCCGCTCGCCGATTCGACGCGGGTGTCCGGTGAAGTCGAGCGGCGTCCCGCTCACCGGCGCGATCGCGCCCGTGGGGATCTGGGTCGCATCAACCGGCGTGTATCGGCCGGCGAACAACTGGAGCTCGTGCGCGAGGACGTCGCCGCGGCCGGCCAGATTGAAGTAGCTGTGATTGGAAAGGTTGACGACCGTGGGCGCCGACGCCGTCGCGTGGTAGTCGATGCGCAGCGTGCCGTCCTCCGCCAGCGCGAAGTGGGTCGTGGCGTCGATGGCGCCGGGATAGCCCTCATCCCCGTCGGGACTGTGCAGGTGGAAGATCACGCCGTCGTCGGTCGCGTGCCCCTGCCACAGGCGCTGGTCGAACCCGGCGGTCCCGCCGTGCAGGTGATGCGGTCCGTCGTTGCAGGCGAGCTCCACCACGCCATCGTCGAGCACGAAGCGCCCGTGCGCGATGCGGTTGGCGTAGCGTCCGACGGTGCAGCCGAAGTAGGGCGGTCGCGCCAGATAGGGAGGCAGCGTGTCGTAACCCAGCACCACGTTCACGGGCGGCGCTTCTACGGCCGGCACCAGCCAGCGCACGATGGTGGCGCCCCACTCGATGATCGTGATCTCCATCCCGCGCCTGTTCCGCAGGGCGAAGGCGGCGACGGGCCGGCCGTCGGGCAGCCAGCCGAAGGGCGCGGTCACCCCGGCATCTCCTCGAGTTCCTTGCCCTTGGTTTCCACCAGGAACGCCTTCACGAGGAAGAAGGAGATGACCGCCGACACGGCGTAGAAGCTGTAGCTCACCGCCAGGCCGAGCGACGCCGCCATGATCGGAAAGCTCTGCGCAATCAGGTAATTCGAGAACCACTGCGCGAAGCCGCACACGGCCAGCGCCGAACCGCGAATCTGGTTCGGGAACATCTCGCCGAGCATCACCCACATCACCGGGCCCCAACTGATGTTGAAGAAGATGACGTAGAGATTGGCGCTCACGAGCGCCACCGTGCCGAGCTGCGGCGACAGTCGCAGCGCGCCGTCCACCAGGTCGCCGTTCCCGAAGGCGTAGACCAGGCCGAACAGCGTGGCCGCCATCCCGGCCGACCCGATGAGGAGCAGCGGCTTGCGGCCGATGCGGTCGACCAGCGCGACCGTGACGAAGCAGGCCAGGATCGACATTACTCCGGAGACGATGTTGATGATCAGCGCGTCGCCTTCGGTGAACCCAGCCAACTGCCACAGTGTGGCGCCGTAGTAGAAGATGACGTTGATGCCGACCAGTTGCTGGAACACCGCCAGCAGCAGCCCCGCCCATACGATCGGGCGCACGCCGCCGCGGACCGGATCGATCAGGTCGCGCAAGCGCGGGCGGTGCCCCTCGTTGAAGCTGGCGCGGATGGCTTCGAGCCTGACGGCGGCCACCCGCTCGCCGAACAGGGTTCGCAGCACGCCCGCGGCCGCCTCCAGCTGTCCCCTGGACACGAGATACCGCGGGCTCTCGGGAATGAACAGCAGCGCGACCAGGAAGATCGCCGCGGGCGCGGCCTGCATCAGATACATCCACCGCCACGCCTCGATGCCGCCCCAGAAGCTGTTGGTCGACGCTCCGGCGGCCTGCGCCAGCACGTAGTTGACGACGAAGGCGGCGGTCAGGCCGGTGATGATCATGACTTGCTGCATCGTCGCGAGCCGGCCGCGGATCTCGGCCGGGGCCACCTCGGAGATGTAGGCAGGGGACAGCACGCTGGCGGCGCCGACGGCCATGCCGCCGCAGAATCGCGCCAGCACGAAGAGCCAGTGCGCATGCGCGAAGCCCTGCACGAGCGCGCCGGCGAGGAACGCCACGGCGGCCAGCATCATCACCTTCCGGCGGCCCAGGAGATCGGCCAGCCGTCCCGCGAGGAAGGCGCCGATGAAGCAGCCAATCAGCAGCGAGCCGACCGTGAAGCCCAGCCCGGCGTCGCTCAGCGCGAAGGCCGTCTTCAAGCCGTCCTGCGTGCCGTTGACGGCGCCGCTGTCGTAGCCGAACAGCAGTCCGCCGATGGTCGCCACGGCGACGATCATGGCGACCACGCCGCGCTTCCCCGTGTCTTCCATCGCGGTTGTCTCCCTCTGCCGAACTGCGGCCGGAACTGCGGCCGGCTCAGATGCCATGCTGAATCTCCACGCCGGCCAGGCCGCGCACCGGCGCCGGCCAGGCGAAGAGTCCGCCGGCCAGGGGCTGGCGAGCCAACGCGTCCGCGCTGAGCTTCTGCGCCGCCGTCGTCGCGAACAGCGTGCGCCGGTCGGCGCCTCCGAATGCGAGCTTGGTGATGTTGGCGACGGGGAGGGCGACCGTGTCCATCAATAGACCTCCCGGCGAATAGCGCCGCGCGCACCAGCCGCCGTAGAGGCCGACCCAGACGCAGCCCTCCTCGTCCACCGTGGGACCATCCGGATAGCCGGGACCGTCGTCCATGCTCGCAAACAGACGCGCGCCGTCCACGTGGCCCCGGGCGTCGACGCCGTAGGTCCAGACCTTGCGGTCGAGCGTATCGACGAAGTAGCCGGTGCGGCCGTCGGGACTGAACGCCGGTCCGTTGGTGATCGGGCACCGGAAGGCGCGCGCGCGGACTTGCCCGTCGTCGTCCAGCCGGTAGAAGGTGCCGCTCGCCGACTGCTCGGCGTCGTCCATCGAACCGAACCACAGGTATCCGCGCGGATCGACGATGCCGTCGTTCAGACGGTTGCCGGGCACACCCGTCTCGACCGGCACCAGCAGTTCGAACGTCTCAGTGTCCGGGTCGAAGCGGTAGAGGCCGCCCTGCACTCCGGCGATGAACTTGCCGTCGGCGCTCGGCAGCAGGAACCCGCACTGGCCCGGAGCCGCGACGCTGGTCTTGCTGTCGCTGGCGGGGTCGTATCGGTGCAACTGGTGGCGCTTGATGTCGACGAACCACAGGGCGTCGTCGCGCGCGATCCACACCGGACCTTCGCCCAGCGACGCGTGGAGATCCCACCGGCACTCGACCGTCACCGCCAGCCTGCGTCCACGAAGTAGTTGTGGCCCGTGCACAGCCGGGCGTCGTCGGATGCCAGGAACAGCGTCATCGCCGCCACATCCTGCGGCAGGACCCGATCCTTCAGGCACTGCTGGGCCACCATGCGCGCTTCCTCTGCCTGGTCGTGCCAGAGCGCCACCTGCCGCGGCGTGCGGACGCCGCCGGGCACGACGCAGGTGACGCGGATGCCGTCGCCGCCGAGGTCGCGGGCCAGCGCGCGAGTCAGCCCCTCGATCCCCGCCTTGGCGGTCTGGTAGACGGCGATCTCGGGCAGCGCGAGGTGCCA
Organism: uncultured Acidobacteriota bacterium; assembly: GCA_963723005.1. Classification (GTDB taxonomy): domain Bacteria; phylum Acidobacteriota; class Vicinamibacteria; order Vicinamibacterales; family UBA2999; genus VFZN01. The sequence goes on from CAVRPA010000007.1 coordinate 455,085, forward strand.
GGAGATCGAGCCTATGTTGACGACCACGCCCTTGCCGGCGGCCTTCATCGACGGCAGCACCGACTGGGCGCAGAAGAAGTAGTGCCGCAGATTCACGGCCAGCCGCGCATCCCAGTATTCGCGCGTGATGTCGGCCACGCGGTGGCGGTCGTCGTTGGCGGCGTTGTTGACCAGGATGTCCATGCCGCCCCAGTCGCCGCACAGGCCGGCAATCGCCGCCTGCGTGCCCTCGATGTCGGTGAGGTCTTGATGGATGAAGCGCACCGCGTGCGCGCTGGGGGCGAGACGCGAGAGCAGGGCCTGAGAGGGATCGGCCTGGATGTCGATGAACGCCACGCGCGCGCCTTGCCCGGCGAACGCCTCGACGATGAACTCGCCGATGCCGCTGCCGCCGCCGGTAATCAACACCCGTTTGTCGCGCAGCGACGGGTAGCGCGCGCTCCAGCGGGCATCCGCGGAGAGCCTCGAGTCAGCGTCCGGCATAGCCAAGTGTCCTCATCATTGGTCCTTGCTTCAATGGCGGGCACATGATAATCGATTGTCGCTTGCCGCCACCCTGACCGTTCAACGGGTCGGCGACCTTGGACGGGATGGAACTCATGCAGCGACACATTAGCGCCGGCATCATGCTCGGCGCGACCCTGCTCGCGACGCTCGTGACCGCGCAGGGGCCGGCGACAGATTTCAAGCCGGATGCGGTTTTCGCCGGTAGCGGTTTGGGCGCGTGGACGGTGGTCGGTGACGGCGCCTGGACGGCGGAGAAGGGCGAGGTGACGGGGAAGGCCGGACCCGCTGGGAGTTGGCTCGTGCTCGACCGCCCCTATCAAGACCTGAACTTCTTCTCGCGCTTCCGGTGTTCGTCGCCCTGCGACGCCGGTGTGCTCTTTCGGGTGCAGGCCACTGCGGGCGGCCGCACCGGCATCCTGGTCTCGCTCAAGGACGGCGACCTGGGCACCTATCGCGTCACGCTGGATGCGGCCGGGCGTCAGCTGAGCCGCGATCGCCTGCGGGCCGTGGGGCCGTTCGTGCGCAGCGCGCCGCCGGTTACCCAGGATGGTGCGAAGCCGCCCGCGATTCAAACGGTCGGGGCCGGCCTGGGCGGTTCTCCAATGACGTTGCCAACGCCGCTGCCCGACCTGGATCCGCCCGCGCCGGGCGTGCGGCCGAACGAGTGGAATCTGCTCAGCGTCGCCATCGACTCCGACGTCATCCGTCCCACGCTGAATCACGGCATCGACTTCAGGGCCGGGGCCACCGAAGACCGCATGGGTTTCGGCCCAATCGCCCTCTACGTGAATTCCGGCGAGGTGCGATTCAAGGACCTGGCCTTCAAGGATCTCCACGTCAAGACCTTGGCGGCCGAAGCCGTTTCGCCCCGCTTCCGCATGCAGCGGCTCGACGACTTCTACTATGCGTGGGGCGCCGGCGCCGGCGACTTCAATCGCGACGGCGTGCTCGACGTCGTGTCGGGCCCGTACTACTACCTCGGTCCCGCGTACACCACGCGCCACGAGTTGTACGTGGCGCCAGCGCAGAGTCCCACCGCGAACTTCGCGCCGACCTGGACCGACTACGCGTTCGATTTCACCGGCGACGGCTGGACCGACGTCCTCTCCGGCGAGAGCCGGCCGATGACGCTCTACGTCAACCCCAAGGGCGAGAATCGCCGCTGGGTGGGCCACAAGGTGCTGCCCCAGATCACCGGCGAGTTCACGGCGATGCAGGATCTCGACGGCGATGGCACGCCCGAGATCCTCTTCGTCACGGGCGGCTCGGGCGGCGCGGGCGGCACCATCTCCTACGCCAAGGTCCACCCCACCGACCCCGCCCAGCCCTGGCCGGTGGTCGCGATCTCCGCCCCCGGGCTCGCTCACGGCCACGGCCTGGGGACCGGCGACATCAACGGCGACGGTCGCAGCGACGTCGTGCAGGCGGCAGGGTGGTGGGAGCAGCCGGCGCGCGGCGCCACCGGCCCGTGGCCCTATCACCCCGTGGCGTTCGGCCGTTGGGGCCGGGCCGAAGGCGCCGGCGGGGCGCTGATGGCCGTCTATGACGTGAACGGCGACAGGCTCAACGACGTCGTGACCGGACTGAACGCCCACGGGTTCGGCCTGGCCTGGTTCGAGCAGAAGCCGAACGCCGGCGGCGCGATTTCGTTCGTGCGCCACATGATCATCGACGACTACTCCACCAGGAACGCTGGCGACGTCACCATGTCGGAGATGCACGCGGCCGCGGTGGCCGACGTGGATGGCGACGGCATTCCCGACTTCATCACCGGTAAGCGGGTGTTCTCGCACCAGGAGAGCTACGTCAATCCGGATCCGTACGGCTTGCCGGCGTTGTACTGGTTCAGAACCGTCCGGAACCCCGCGGCGCCGGGGGGCGCCGAATTCGTCCCCGAGTTGATCCACAACCGCTCCGGGGTCGGTGCGCAGTTCACCGCCGTGGACCTCGACAAGGACGGCCGGGTGGACATCATCACGGCGACCAATCGCGGCACGTTCGTCTTCTTCGGCATCCGGTAAACGACGTCCGCCGGGCTTGACAACCCCAAACAGAGTCACTAGAGTGCCGGTGGATCATCGATAATCTATAAACATCGGTACCAAAAGCTATGACCATTACTCGACGCACCTTCTCACGCACTGTTGCCCTGGGCCTGGTCGGCGCAGCGCTGCCCGCGGCGGCCCAGCGCAAATTGAACGTCAAGGTCGGGCACACTGGCATCACTTGGGCTTGGGGTAATGCCCCCCGGGGTGGCCCGGCCGGGCTCATCAGTCCGGATCCGATCATCGAGGTCGTCCGCGACGTCTCGGGCCTCGGCTTCCAAGGCCTCGAGTTGTTCGGCTGGCAGATCGAGGGGATGGAGAAGTTCGGCGGCCTCGGGCCGCTTCTGGAGAAGCACAAGCTCCCGCTCGTCTCGAGCTATACCGGGGTCAACCTGACCGACCCGGCCCAGCGGCAGGCGACCATTGCCGCGGCCGTCACCACCGGCAAGCTCGTCAAGAAGCTGGGCGGCACGGTGATGGTCATCGGCCCCAACGGCGTGCCCCGCAACACCTTCGATTTTGCCGCCAACAAGGCCAACATCCTCAGTGCGCTCAACGAGGTGGGCCGGGCCTTGACCGACCTCGGCCTCACGCCGGCCCTGCACCAGCACACCGGCACCTGCATCGAGACGCGCGACGAGACCTACGCGATCATGGAGAGCGTCGACACCAAGTACATGAAGTTCGGGCCCGACATCGGCCAGCTTCAGAAGGGCGGCGCCGACCCGGTGCAGGTCGTCAAGGATTTCCTGCCGCTCGTCCATCACATGCATCTCAAGGACTTCAGCGGCGGCGAGGCGTTCCTCGGCTACTGCCCACTCGGCGAGGGCAAGGTCAACCTGCCGGCGATCCTGGCGATGATGGACGGCAAGAAGATCGACGGCATGGTCATGGTCGAACTCGACAGCAGCCCGAACCAGCCCATTGCCGCCAAGGACACGGCGGCGACCGCGAAGGCCTATCTAGTGAAGCAGGGCGTGTCACTGCGCGCCTGAGCGCGACCGAGGGGAGGGCTGGTCGATGCGCCGGTTCTACGCGATTCTCGCTGTTCTTGTGCTCGTCGTGGCCGCGCCGGCGGTGCGAGTACAACGGCAGCCCACCAACTGGGCCGACTACGGGGGTGCGCCGGACAACGCGCGCCATGTCGCGCTCGACCAGATCACCAAAGCCAACTTGCCGCAACTCGGCGTGGCTTGGTCGTACCCGAGCCGCGACACGATGTCGTACGTATTCAATCCGGTCGTCGTCGACAACGTCGCGTACGTGCTGGCCCGCAACAACTCGCTCGTCGCCATCGAGGCCACCACCGGCAAGGAGCTCTGGATCCACGAGAACCTGCGCGGCATCGCGCCTCGGGGCATCAACTACTGGGAGAGCAAGGACCGGTCCGACCGCCGGCTGCTGTTCCAGATGAACAGCTACCTGCAGGCGATCGATGCCCGCACGGGCAAGTCGATCACGACGTTCGGCACGGACGGCGTGGTCAACCTCCGCGAAGGACTGCGGCGCGACCCGGCCACGCTGGTGAAGGTGCAGTCGTCGAATCCGGGCAAGGTGTTCGAGAACCTCATCATCCTCGGGTCCGCCGCCGGCGAACACTACCTGGCGCCGCCGGGTGACATCCGCGCCTACGACGTCGTGACCGGCCAGCTCGCCTGGCAGTTCCACTCCGTGCCGCACCCCGGCGAGTTCGGCTACGACACGTGGCCGAAGGACGCCTGGAAATACGTCGGCGGCGCGAACAACTGGGGCGAGCTGTCGATCGACGCCGCGCGCGGCATCGCCTACATCCCGACCGGCTCGCCGACCTACGATTACTACGGAGCCGATCGTCTCGGCGCGAATCTCTACGGGACGTCGCTGGTCGCGCTCGACGCGCGCACCGGCAAGCGGCTCTGGCACTTCCAGATGGTGCACCACGACCTCTGGGACTACGACAACACGGCCGCGCCGCAGCTGGCGACGATCACCCACAACGGCAAGCCGCGGGACATCGTCGCGCAGGCCGGCAAGACCGGCTACCTGTACGTGTTCGACCGCGTCACCGGCGAGCCGATCTGGCCGATTGAGGAACGCCGCTTTCCCGCCAGCGACATGCCCGGTGAGAAGGCGTGGCCGACGCAGCCGATTCCCACCGCGCCGCCGCCCTTCGCGCGCCAGTCGCTCACCGTCGCCGACATCAACCCGTACATCCTCACGACGCGGCAGCGCACCGAGTGGCAGAAGCGCATCGGCAGCGCGCGCAACGAAGGCCTCTTCACGCCGCCCTCGTTCCGCGACACCGTCTCGATTCCCGGCGCGCAAGGCGGCGCCAACTGGGGAACCACGGCGGCCGATCCGGCTCGTGGGATCGTCTACGTCCTCGGCATCAATGTCCCGTCGATCTACAAGCTGAGCACCGAGGCGCCGCGTCCGGGCGGACTGCGGCCAGTGGGCCCGGCCGAGATCGCGGCCGGGCGGGCGCTCTACGAGACGCGCTGTCAGTCGTGCCACGGCGGCAACATGATGGGCGGCGGCAACTATCCGTCGCTCGTCGATATCGTCGGACGCCTGGGGGGCGATGGGGTGCGCGAGAAGATCAGCGGCGGCGGCCCTGGCATGCCGCCGAGCAACGATTTGACCGAGCCGCAACTCGCGTCGCTGGTCGGGTTCCTCGCCAGTCCCTCGGGCATGCTGTCCGGCAGTTCCACGGATGGCGCGCCGGCGTTGCCGCCGGGCCCTGTGGTCGCCTCGGGCGGTGCGCCGGCCGGCCAGAAGGTCCCGGAAGGACGCCCCGGTGGAATGGTTGGCCCCGATTACCCCAAAGGCATTAAGGTGCCCGAGGTGCGGATGTACACCGGCTATGGAATGAACGGCACCATCGTCAAGCCGCCGTACTCCACCCTCACCGCGTACGACCTCAACACCGGGACAATCAAGTGGCAGGTGCCGGCCGGCGGCGACGACGCCCGCGCGACCTCGGAGGGCGCCAAGGACACCGGCTATATCTTCCAGCGCACCGGGATCATCACCACGCCAACGGGGTTGCTGTTCCAGGCGGGCGGGGACGGCACGCTGCGCGTCTACGACTCCGACACCGGCCAGGTGCTGTGGACGGCATCACTGCCGGCCGGGTCGCGCGGGATCCCGGCGATGTACGAAGCCAACGGGCGCCAGTTCTTCCTCGTGAACGCGACCTCGAGCCAGGGCGGCGGCCCCGCTCGCACGCCGGTGGTGCCCGCCTACGTGGCGTTCGCGCTGCCTGAGGCAGTCGCGAAATGAGCCGCAATCCGATTCTGGATTTTGGCATCGACCGCACGGCGCTCGGCTACATCGGCGAAGGCCTGCAACGTCCCGAGTGCATCCTCGCCGAGCCAGAGGGCACGCTGTGGTCGGCCGATGCCCGCGGCGGTGTCGTCCGCCTCGACGAGGGCGGTCAGCACCTGATCGCCCAGGCGCACTCCGATCACTTCCGGCAGGCGTCGTCGGAGGCGAGCCGGTATCTGGAAGGCACGCTCCCCAACGGCCTGGCTTTCGCCCGCAACGGCGACATCCTGATCTCCAACTTCGGGACCGATCGCCTGGAGGTGATGTCGCGTGACGGACGGTCGAACGTGCTCGCTGACAGCGTCAACGGCAAACCCGTCGGGAAGGTCAACTTCGTCCTGCGTGATTCCAAGGATCGCATCTGGGTGACCGTGTCGACGCGGGTCACCAACTGGATGCACGCGCTCCGGCTCGACCTCGCGGACGGCTACCTCGCGCGCCTCGACAACGGCACGCTGCGGATCGTAGCCGACGGCTTCCACTTCACCAACGAGATCCGCTTCGACGCCAAGGAGGAGTTCCTCTACGTCGTCGAGACGACCGGCGGCCGGATCACCCGCCTGCGCATCGACCCCTGCGGGGAAGTGAAGGAGCGCGAGATCTTCGGGCCGAGCAAACTCGGTTCGGGGGCGTGGCCGGACGGGATCGCGTTCGACAGCTACGGCAACTTGTGGGGCACGCTGGTCTATTCGGACAAGCTGTTCGTGCTGACGCCCGAGGGCGACATGCGCGTTCTGCTCGATGAAGGCGATCCGGTGAAGGTCGCCGCGCTGGAGCAGGCGATCGCCGAGAATCGCGTCACCCACGACGTGTTGTTCGCCACCGGCCAGGGCGTCGCGCCGTGGATGGCCAGCGTGACGTTCGGCGGCCGGGATCTGCAGACGGCCTACATCGGCTCGTTGAAGGGTGATCGCATCCCGTTCTTCCGCGCTCCGGTGCCGGGTCTGCCGATGGTGCATTGGCACGAGGCCGCCAGCACGCCTTCGACATAGTGATGCCGACAACCCGGCGCCGCGCCGGATGCACGTGAAGCTCGCACCAGCCAGTTGCACTGGAGGAGGATTTCGATGGCGCGTGGACTCGGACGCTTCGCCGTACTTGCTGTGATACTCGTGTTCGGCGCGTTCGACCCGCCTGGTCTCATCGGCCAGCAACGCCGCCAGGAACCTGGGGTTGCCGCCAACTTCGCCGCCGACGGCGCCTTCACTGGATCGAGCCTCACCGGCTGGCGTCCGGTGGGCGGCGCCACCTGGCGCGCCGAGAACGGCGAGATCATCGCCACGCCCGGGGCCACCGGCGGCTGGCTGCTCGCGGACAAGACCTACGAAGACGTCTCCATGGTGGCGTCGTTCCGCTGCACCGGCGCCTGCACCACCGGCCTGCTGGTGCGGGCCGAGCCGACCCCGGGCGGCGGCACGAAGGGCATCCTGGTGTCCGTCACCGCCGAGGAGCGCGCGTTGTATCGCGTCACGCTCGACGCGCAGGGCCGCGAGACGTCGCGGGATCGGCTGAGACCACCGGCTCCCGGCCAGTTGCGCGTCGCGCCGCCGGCCCCGGCGACCCCGCCAACGCCACCTCCCGGCGGCGGCCGTGGGCCCAGTGGTCCGCCACCGATGCCCGGAGGCATTGCGTCACCGATCGCGCGGCCCGAGAACACCGTCAAGGCCGGCGAGTGGAACACCATCGAAGTGGCACTGGACGCCAATATCGTCCGCGCCTTCCTGAACGACGCCGGCGGCATCCGCGACGGCGTGGCCGACCCCGAGTTCGGCGAGTTCGGGGCGATCGGGCTCTATGCCGGCGGCGCCGGCGAGGTGCGGTTCCGCAAGGTCGCCTACAAGAACCTGCACTCGCGGGTGGTGCCCACCGAACACCTGTCGAGCAAGTTCCGGCTCCAGGGCCTGACCAACTTCTACTACTCCTGGGGGCCCGCGATCGCCGACTTCAACAAGGACGGCTCGCCTGACATCGTCTCGGGTCAGTACTACTATCTCGGGCCCAACTACACCGAGGCGCGCCAGATCTACATTCGCGGCACGATCGACCCCGGGAGCCAGTACTTCAACGGCCTGCAGTACGCCTATGACTTCACCGGCGACGGCTGGCCGGACGTCCTGAACGCCGAGTTCACGCGGGCGGCGGTGCTGTTCGTGAACCCGAAGGGCGAGTCGCGCCGCTGGGAGACCTACACGGTCACCGACGTCATGTCGTGCGAGTTCGTGCTGCTCAAGGACATCGACGGCGATGGCACGTCCGAGTTCCTGTTCAAGGACAGCGAGAACAAGTTCGTCCATGCCAGGCCCGACCCGGCGAATCCGACCGGGATGTGGATCAAGACCGCCATCAGCGAGCCCGGGCCGTGGGCCAACCACGGCATGGGCACCGGTGACATCAACGGCGACGGCCGGATCGACTTCGTCAACGCGTTCGGGTGGTGGGAGCAGCCGGCGGCCAAGGGCCCGACCTGGACCTATCATCCGGCGGCGTTCGGCCGCTGGTCGCGGTCGAGCCCAGGCGGCGCCGAAATCGCCGTCTACGACGTCAACGGCGACGGCCTGAACGACGTCGTCACCTCGCTCCAGGCGCACGGCTGGGGCCTGTCGTGGTTCGAGCAGAAGAAGGCGGCCGACGGCACCCGGTCGTTCGTCGAGCACCAGATCATGGGCGACTTCTCGACGGCCAACGCCGGCGGGGTGACGTTCTCGGAGCTCCACGGCTCGACCTTCGCGGACATTGACGGCGACGGCCTGCCGGACTTCATCACCGGCAAGCGCCTCTGGGCCCACCTCGACACGTTCCTCGACCCCGACCCGCACGGCGAGCCGGTGTTGTACGTCTACCGCACGGTCCGCAATCCCAAAGCGCCCGGCGGGGCGGAGTTCGTCCCCGAGCTGGTGCACAATCGCTCCGGCGTCGGCTCACATGTCGCCGTCGCCGACCTGAACAAGGATGGTGCCCCCGAGATCATCACCGGCACGAAACTCGGGACGTTCATCTTCTGGAACCAATGGAAGGGCGCCCGCCGCTGACGGCGTCCAGGATTGGCGACGGACCATCGGCGGACCCCGCTCGCCCGCGACGGGCACCGTGGCTGCTGCTGCCGGCCGCCGCAGGCCTGCTCCTGCTGCTGGGCCTCGTCTACGCGGGGTTCGCCGGCAAGGGAGCCGCTGAGAAGCCTCTAGCGCCACCAGGCGAACGCGCCAACGGCGGCGGCCACCGCTATGCCGATCCGGCGTCGTGTGCCGGCTGCCATGGCGGGATCGCGAGTACGTATGCGCTGACCGGCATGGCCCGATCGCTCTCCAAGGTCGCGGCCGGGTCCGGTACTTCGCTGCCGGGAGTCACGGGAGGGCGCCTCTACCACGCCGCGTCTGATCGTCACTACACGGTCACGCAGCGCGACGGGTCGCTGGTGCAACGCCGCCACCAGCTCGGGCCCGGCGGAGCCGAGGTGAACGTCCTCGAGGCCGCTGCCGACTACGTGATTGGTTCCGGCAACCACGCGCGGACGTTCGTGAGCCGCGCGGCCGACGGCCGGCTGATGCAACTGCCTCTGAGCTGGTACGCCGAACGGGGCGGGCAGTGGGCGATGAGTCCCGGCTACGACCGGCCGGCCCACCTCGACTTCCGTCGCGTCATCGACGACGGCTGTATGTCGTGCCACAACGGCTATCCGCGGGATCCCATTCGCGACGACGGGACCGGTCCGACGTTTCCGGCCACGCTGCCCGAAGGCATCGATTGCCAGCGCTGTCATGGCCCCGGGCAGGGGCATGTCGAGGCGATGAGCGCGGGCGATGTGGACCGCGGCCGGCGCGCCATCGTGAATCCGGGCACGCTCGGCCGTGACCGGCAGCTCGAGGTCTGCCTGCAGTGCCACCTCGAGCCGACCAGCAGTCCGTTGCCGTTCCAGCTCCGTCGCGTTGGCCGGACGCCGCAGTCGTATGTGCCGGGAACGCCTCTCGGCGACACGTTCATCTACTTCGATCATGCGCCGACCCCGGCCGCGAACGATCGGCTGACCGACAAGTTCGAGATCGCCGGGTCCGCATATCGGCTGGCGAAGTCGGCATGCTTCCAGGGCAGTCAGATGACCTGCCTGACGTGCCACAACCCGCACGACGTGCCCCGCGGCGACGCCGCCGTGCAGCACTACACCAAGGCCTGCCAGAGCTGCCACCAGACGGTGCACGACACTGGTCACTCCTCGGGTCGCCGGCGCCGGACCGCGCGCGACCTGCATCGACTGCCACATGCCGCGACGCCGGACAGAGGATGCCGTCCACGTGGTGATGACGGATCACTTCATCCAGCGCGTCCGGCCAGCTCGCGACCTGACGGCGCCGCTCGAGGAAGCCGTGACCCTGGCCGCCAGTCGCTATCAGGGCGAGGTGGCGCTGTACTATCCTGCGGCGCTGCCGCCGACACCGGAATCCGAGCTCTATCTGGCGCTGGCCCAGGTGCAGCAGGGCGCCAACCTGGCCGCCGGCATCCCCCGGCTGCAGAAGGCCATCGAGAGTGCCGCCCCGGCGCCGGTCGAGTTCTACTACGAGCTGGCCCGCGCGCACGCCAAGACCGGCAACCAGGCGGAGGTCATCCGCTGGTCCGAGGCCGCGCTCTCCCGGGACGCCTCATTCGCCCCGGCGTTGAAGGAGTTGGCCGGCGCGGCGACCGCACTCGGCCAGGGGGATCGCGCAATCGCTGCGCTGCAGCGCGCCGTGACGCTGCGGCCCAGTGACAGCCACGCCCTCGCGGACCTCGGCAATGTCTATCTCCAGCGCCAACGGCTCGCCGAAGCCGTGACGACCCTCGAGCGCGCCCTGGCGCTCGACGCCAGCCTGCCTCGCGCGAACAACAGCCTCGGCCTGGCGGCGCTGGCGCAGGGCGATCGCATCCGGGCGGAGCAGCAGTTTCGGGAGGCGATCCGCATCCAGCCCGACCTGGCCGAGGCGCACAGCAACCTCGCGAATCTGCTGGCCGGACGTCACGCCTACGCTGAGTCCGCCGCGCACTTCGAGCAGGCCATCCGCGCCGACCCGAATTACGCGGCAGCCCATCACGGCTACGGGTTGGTCCTGGCGTTGACTCAGCAGAATGCCCGCGCGGTGGCGGCGCTGCGCACCGCGGCCCGACTGGAGCCGAGGCGCGAACGGCTCCACACGGACATCGCCGACGTCCTGGCCGCCGCGGGAAATTCTCGCGAGGCGATGGCGGAGTACGGGCTGGCGCTCGAGGTGGACCCGAACGACTTCGATGCACACTTCGGCCTGGCGGAACTGCTGCTCGTTCAGGGCCGGACTGCGCAGGCAATCCCGCACCTGCAGGCGGCCGCCACGAGTCCCGACCCGGCGCTGAGCGAGGCGGCCAAGGCGCGTTTATCCAAGTTTCGGTAGGGTTCCATGACGTCCGCGGGAGGGATGACGTTAGATTCTGCTTGACAACGATTTAACAGATACTCGATTATCGGTCGCCGTTACCGACCGGGTGTCGACACCCCCGGTTTTGACATTTTTAGGAGGGCGCGTGCTGAAGAGATCTAGCGTCTCGACTCGGCTGGCTTTGCTGGCCGCTCTGCTGCTGTGGGCCGCGCCTGTGATGGCCCAGAGTTTCTACGGAGGGTTGGTCGCGGTGGTCAAAGACGACCAAGGCGGCGTCCTTCCCGGCGTCACCGTCGTCGTCGTCAATCAGTCCACTGGCGAACGGCGCGATGCGGTCAGCACCGTGGATGGCAGCGCGCGCTTCACCAACCTGGTGCCCGGCCCGTATCGGGTCGAAGCGGAGCTCACGGGCTTCCAGCGCTTTGTGCGGGAAGGTATCGCGGTCAACGTCCAAACCAACCCTCTCATCGACATCACGCTGGCGCTCGGCAGCCTCTCGGAGACGCTGACGGTCACTGCCCAGTCCCCGCTCCTGCAAACGCAGAACGCGTCGGTCGCCACGACGGTCGGCGCCCGGGCCGTGCAGGAGATGCCGCTGAACGGCCGCAACGTGCTCAACCTCATCTCGCTGGCCCCGTCGGTGGTCCCGCAGGGCGGCGCCGACGGCAGTCTGACCGGCAAGAACGTCTTTGCTGCCGGCAACTACCAGATTGGTGGCGGCACGGCCAACCAGAGCGCGTCGTTCTTCGACGGCGTCACGGTGCAGGACACCGCCTACGGCAACATCGTGGTGCTGACGCCGAGTCCCGACTCGGTCGCGGAGTTCAGCGTCCAGACCAACAGCAGCAGCGCCGAGTTCGGCCGCTTCACCGGCGGCGTCGTCAACATGGCCTCGCGCTCGGGCTCCAACGCTTTCCGCGGCAGCCTGTTCGAGTACCACCGCAACCGGGAACTCAACTCCAACACCTACTTCGGCGAGAAGGCCGGTCTGGAGAAGCCGCCCTTCACCCAGAACAACTTCGGCGCTACATTCGGCGGTCCGATCAAGCAAAACAAGTTGTTCTTTTTCTCGAGCTACGAGGGCTACCGCAACCAGGAAGGCATTCTGCTGCGCCGCACCGTGCCGACGCCGGCGATGCGCGCGGGCGACTTCTCCGACTTCCGCAACCAGACCACCGGGGCAGTCGTGCCGATCTACGACCCGTGGACGCAGTGCGGCATCAACAACCCCGGCTCGGGAGCCTACAACGGCGATTGCGGCACGGTGCCGAACCGCCTCCAGTTCCCCGGCAACATCATCCCGTCCAACCGCATCAACCCGATCGCCCGCTCGTTGCTGGCCTTCCCGATCTACGCCGACCCGACCGTCTCGGGCCCGTGGCGCAACAACAACTACGAGACGAACGCCCAGATCGGCGGCGACAACAACCAGCTGAATCTCCGCGGTGACTACAACGCCAGCCAGAACGTCCGCATGATCGGCCGGTACACCCGGATGGACTCGACCAACGCCCCGGTCGATCTCTACGGCAACGGCCAGTTGAACGGCGATCCGTATTCGCCCGAACACTTCATCACCACCCAGGCGATGCTGGCCAGCACCTGGACCCTCAACTCGACCACGGTGTTCGACGCCCGCGTCGGGTTCCTGCGCTGGGACTACGACCGCGAGCCGGGTAACCTGGGAATCAACCTCACGCAGCAGTTCGGGTTCGCGCAGACGCCGTACGGCGAGATCTCCCAGCGCAGTGGCATCCCGGGGATGGAGACGATTCCCAGCATCGCGGTCACCAACAACAACACGATCAACACCGGCCTGATCTACGCCGACGACCGCACCTACACGATCACGCCGACGCTGACGAAGATCATGGGCGACCACACGCTCAAGGTGGGCGCCAACTGGCTGCGCGGCGAAGTCAACTACTTCCAGAACAACAATCCTGGCGGCACGTTCGCCTTCACCAACGCGCCGACGGCGCTCGACGGCACCAACCCCGGCAGCACGGGCGACGGGTTCGCGGCGTTGCTGCTCGGGCTGCCCACCGGCGGCACCTACCAGTCCTCGAGCTACACCTACGGTCGCTCCGTCTACCAGGCCTACTTCGCCGAAGACTCCTGGCAGGTGAGCAACAAACTGACCGTGAACCTCGGGCTGCGCTGGGAGATTCCCGGCGTCTTCACAGAGAAAGACGACAACCTGAGCACGTTCAATCCCGACGTGGCCAACCCGCTGCTGACCGGGATCACGAATCCGGTCACCGGGCAGCCATTCCTTGGTGCCTTCGAGCTGGTGAACACCGACGCGCGACCAGGGCCTGGGATGAGGAAGAACCCGCTCGATCAGTTGGCGCCGCGCGTCGGCTTCGCGTATCAGCTCACCCCCAGCACGGTGATCCGCGGTGGCGGCGGCAAGTTCATCATCCCCTCGACGGTGCGGTTCCCCGACGGCCCGACCGGACACGGCATCAACCAGCGCGTCAACAACATGCAGCCCAGTGTCGACAACAACCGGACATTCGTCGCCGACCTGACCAACCCGTTCCCGAACGGCGTGGAGAACTACCCCGGCCGCAGCGACAACTTCCAGCAGGTGCTGCTGGGCGGCGGCGCCAACCAGTTCATCTACGACCCCGACGGTTACCCTGGTTTCGCGTATCAGTGGAACATCGCGGTACAGCACCAGTTCGGCAGCGACTTCTCGGTGGAGGCCACCTACACGGGTCTCGACGGCAACTATCTGCCGAACACCCTCAACTACAACCAGCTCGGGCTGGAGCACGTCAACCGCGCCGCCAACGACACGTCGGTGTGCAGTCTGACGAACAACGTGATCATCCCGTTCGGCGCGGCCGGCTACGCCTCGAACCAGCGCGACACCTGCTACGGCGCCTACCTGCGCCAGCAGGTGCCCAATCCCTTCGTCGGCCTGATTCGCGAGGGGTCGCTGGCCACGGCCACCGTCCAGCGCGCCCTGCTCCTGTTGCAGTTTCCGCAGTATGCGTCGGCCAATCAGCCCGGTTACGACGGCAGGAGCCGCTACAACGCACTGCAGCTGCGCGCCGACAAGCGCTTCGGTGCCGGCAGCATCATCAGCGCCAACTACACCTTCTCGCAGAACCTGACCAACGCTGAGACGGTCACCAACTGGCTCGAATCCGGCGCCGGGAATCCGACGGCGGGCTACCAGACCAACGATCTCGACGCGGAATACTCGCTGAGCGGCTTCGACGCCCGGCACCGTGCCGTGCTCAACTATGTCCTCGACCTGCCCTTCGGCCCGGGCCGTCGCTACTTCGGCGACACCAGCGGGTTCGTCGGCGCACTCGTCGGCGGCTGGAGCGTCAACGGCGTCACCACTCTCCAGGCCGGCTTGCCCCTCGCGTTCTCCGCCACGCCGAACCTCGTCGGCTTCGGCTACGGCCTGCGCCCGAACGTCGTCGACGGCTGCGACAAGAGCGTCTCGGGGTCGGAAGAAGAACGGCTCAACCAGTGGTTCAACACCGCCTGCTATGTGGTGCCGAACGCCGGGTTCGTCGCCGCCGATCCTGCGAGCGACCCGCGGCAGCGCTGGGCTCTCGGCAATGCGGAGCGCGTCGATTCCGATGTGCGCGCCCACGGCGTCCACAACTGGAACTTCGCCGTGTCGAAGCAGACGCGCCTGGGTGGCCAGGTCAACCTGACCCTGCGCGCTGAGGCGTTCAACCTGTTCAACCGGGTGCAATTCGGCCCGCCCAACACCACGGCGAGCACCGCCGCAACAGCGAACTTCGGCCAGGTGACGACCCAGGCCAATCAACCGCGCCTCCTCCAGATTGCCGCGCGGCTGTCGTTCTAGAATGTCTCTGCGGGTTCCACCTCGGGCTGCCAGTGAGCCCGTCGGCCACTGCGCAGTCGAGGCGAAATTCGGATGAGCTCAGGTTCAGCGGAACTCAGGCCGCGCCACGGAGTCGGTCGTGGCGCGGCGGACGACGACCACCTGCGTCGCCAAAGCATTCTCGGGCTGCTCGCACTGAAGGACTCCGATGTCCGGATTGCGACGCTCGAGCAGTGCCGCGATGCCGTCGACAAGAGCCTGCACGCCGGCGGCGCCTTCTCGGCGACGATTCCGCTGGTTGCGCTCTACTACGGCGGCTTCATGGACATCGACGTGGTCGATCCCACGAAGCGCGGCCAGGACCTGTTCGTCCTCAGCAAGGGCCACGCCGTGGCGGCGCTGGCCTCCATCTACGCCGACCTCGGCTACTTCGACCGCTCGCTCCTCCGCAACTCGCGGTCCCATCACAGCATCCTGAACGGGCACCCGGGGCCGGTGCTCCCGGGCATCCATCTCGCCACCGGGCCGATGGGGCAGGGCCTCTCGGTCGCGCAAGGGCTGGCGCTGGCTGGCCGTCACGCCCCGACCTACGACTGCTACTGCGTGTGCGGAGACGGCGAGCTTCAGGAGGGCCCGATCTGGGAAGGCGTGATGTACGCCGGCCAGGCCCACCTCGACAACCTCTGCGTGATGGTCGACCACAATCACGGGCAGCTCGACCTGGCGAACCGCATGGTGTTCACCATGCCGCACCTGGAGACGGTGTTCGAGTCGTTCGGCTGGGAGGCCATCAGCGTGGACGCCACCCAGTACGACGGCATCTACCGCGCCCTCGAGCACTTCCGCTACCGGCCGCGCACCGGCCGGCCGCTGGCGATCATCTGCCGCACCACGAAGGGCCACGGCGCGTTGTCCGACGCGCTGAACAAGCACAAGGTGACGGTGCCGGACTCGCTCATCGAACAGGAGATCGGCCTGCAACGCCAGCAGCGCCGCGACCGCGAGCTCGAGCTCAGCCGGTTCCACCGCTCGCTCGACGATCATGCCCAGGGGCGCGCGCATCAGGAGGCGCTCGTCGACGACGCGCGGGCGATGAATCTCGACGTCGTGCGCGGCGCCGACGGTGAGCTGACGCTGCCGGCAGCGGCGTCGATCGTGCACACCCGACGGGTGCCGCCGCGCGACAAGCGCATCCGCTACGAGCCGGCGCAGCTGCCGAAGATCGACCGCGGCCAAGCAGTACCTCGGCGGCCGAGATCGTGACCGCGGCGATGAAGGTCTTCGCGAAAGACCCGAACGTCGTCTCGGTCGACGCCGACCTCGCCTCGACCAGCGGGCTGGAGGCGGGCGTGGCCGCCGTCGATCAGCGGCGGGCGCTGAACGTCGGCGTGGCCGAAGCCAACATGTTGTGCATCGGCGAAGGCTACGCCATCCAGGGCTTCAACGCCTGGGTCAGCACCTTCTGCCCGTTCTTCGACTGGAAGGTGATGCGGCGCGTGGCCGTCGGCCACCAGGAGCGCCTCGAAGCGATTGCCGCCGCGGACGGCTGGCTGTCGGAGGGCCACGGACTCGACCTCACGATGCTGGCCACCGCGGCCAACTTCGAGACCCGCACCAACGGCGCCACCCACATGGGCAACGACGACAACACGATCTTCGATGGCCTGGCCCATCTGAAGATCGTCGACTCGTCGTGCCCGCAGCAGATGCTCGCCATCATGCGCTGGATCATGGAGGGCAACCGCGGACTCGTCTACCTGCGGGTCATGCGCACGCCATCGGCCGTGCTCTATCCCGCCGACTACGCGTTCGAGTTCGGCAAGGCCGTGGCGGTGCACGACCCGGCCGACGCAGCGGCGGTGATCGTCAGCAGCGGCCGCGGCGTGCACGAGGCGCTGGCGGCAGCGGCGGCGTGCGCCGCGCAGCGGCGTCAGCGTCGGCGTCGTCGACATGTCGTCGATCGACGAAGACCGGATGGTCGAGCTGTGCCGGTCCGGGCGGCTGATCTGCCTCGCCGAACAGAACAACGGCTACATCCTGCAGAATCTCCTCAAGGTGGTCTATCGGCGCTGTCCCGACGTGGCCACGGCGGCGCTTCAGCGCGTCGTCGCCATCAACACGCTCGGCGCCGACGGGCGGCCCGCCTACATCCACTCGGCGACCTACGAGGAACTGATCGAGGCCTACGGGCTCACGCCGGCGGCGATCGCCGGCGCCGTGCGGCAGGGCGCTCGCAGCAGGAGAGGCGCGATGAGCGTACCGGCGATCCACGAAGGCGACGTCGAGGCACTCAGGCTGGGCGGCCGCGATCTTCGCTGGCTGGTGGCGCCCGGGGCGATCCCGGCCAACCACTGCTCGACCTGCGTGATCGTCGTGCCGCCCGGCGAACGGGTGCGCCCGGCGCACTCGCACCCGAACGGCGAAGAGGTCATCTACATCATCCGCGGGTCGGGACGGGTGCTCGTCGGCAGCGACGTGAGCCCGGTGCGCGAGGGCACGGCCGTGCTGTTCCCGCGCGGCGTGGTGCACATGCTTCACAACACGGGCGCGGACGAGATGAAGGTGGTGTGCTTTTTCGCCCCACCCACTGGACTCGACAACTACGTCATGCACGAAGGCGTGGACTTTCCCGACTGACGGGCGCGCGACCGAACCAGCGGCGCCGCCTCGGTTCATTTCCGCGAGGTCACCACATCATGTCCGCATCGAAGAGCTCCACCGCCGACGTTCAGCCCGCCCCATCCGCCGAGACCACGCTCCCGCTCACGACGCATTTCATCGGCGGGCAGGCCCATGAAGGCACCTCGGGCCGCTTCGGCGACATCTACAACCCGGCCACGGGCCGGCTGGCGCGACGGGTCTCCATGGCGAATACCGCTGACGTGCACGCGGCTGTCGCGGCGGCCGCGGCGGCGTTCCCGGCCTGGGCGGCAGCGCCCCCGCTGCGCCGCGCGCGCGTGCTGAACCGGTTCCGCGATCTGGTCGAGAAGAACCTCACGTCGCTGGCGGCCATCGTCACGTCGGAGCACGGCAAGGTGGCGTCGGATGCCGCCGGCGAGGTGCAGCGCGGCAACGAGGTGGTCGAGTTCGCGACCGGCATCCCGCAGCTGCTCAAGGGCGAGTTCACCGAGGAGGTCGGCACCGGCGTCGACAGCTATTCGATGCGCCAGCCGCTCGGGGTCGTGGCCGGCATCACGCCGTTCAACTTCCCGGCGATGGTGCCGATGTGGATGTTCCCGGTGGCCCTCGCGTGCGGCAACACGTTCGTGCTGAAGCCCAGCGAGAAGGACCCCACGACCAGCCTCGAGCTGGCGAAGCTGCTGAAGGAAGCCGGCCTGCCCGACGGCGTGTTCAACGTCGTCCACGGCGACAAGGAAGCGGTGGACGCGCTCATCGACGACCCGCGCATCGCGGCCCTCAGCTTCGTCGGGTCGACGCCGATCGCCGAGTACATCTACTCGCGCGGCACCGCCACCGGCAAGCGGGTGCAGGCGCTGGGCGGCGCCAAGAACCACATGGTCGTCATGCCCGATGCCGACCTCGATCAGGTGACCGACGCGCTGGTCGGTGCGGCCTACGGATCCGCCGGGGAACGCTGCATGGCCATTTCGGTGGCGGTGGCGGTCGGTGATGCCGTCGCCGACGAGATCGTGTCGCGCATCACGCAGCGTCTCGACGACGCTGAAGGTCGCGCCCGGCGACGAACCGGGCGCCGAAATGGGTCCGCTCGTCACCGGGGCCCACCTCGAGCGGGTGCGGGGCTACGTCAATCTCGGGGTGAAGGAGGGCGCGGAGCTGGTCGTCGACGGCCGCGAGGCGCCGTGCCCGGACGGGTTCTTCATCGGGGCGACCCTGTTCGATCGCGTCACGCCGGACATGCGGATCTATCAGGAAGAGATCTTCGGGCCCGTGCTGTCGGTGGTGCGCGTCCCCGATTTCGAAGCCGCGCTGGCGCTGGTCAACGACCACGAGTTCGGCAACGGCACCGCCATCTTCACGCGCGACGGCGACACCGCCCGCGCCTACAGCAGCCGCGTCAAGGCCGGCATGGTCGGCGTGAACGTGCCGATTCCGGTGCCGATGGCCTTCCACTCGTTCGGCGGCTGGAAGCGGTCGCTGTTCGGCGACCACTACGTGCACGGGCCCGAAGGGGTGCGGTTCTACACGCGGCTCAAGACGATCTCGTCGCGCTGGCCGACCGGCATTCGCAAGGGCGCCGAGTTCAAGATGCCGGTGCTCAGTTGAGCACCGCGAGGCCACGGTCGCTCCAGGATTGCCTTCGGTGATCGCCGTGACGAACGTGAGCCGCGGCTCGTCGACGTTGCCACAGTGACGACCAACGACGGAGCGGCCGGCCGGGAGGTGCGCGACATGCCCGAGCTCCGCCAGCGAACTACTGGCGGCTGGTGGGCCCGGGCATCGTGGCCGGAGGCGTCGGTTTGTCGTCGGGCGAGTTCGTGCTATGGCCGTTCATCGCCTCGCAGGTCGGGTTGGTGCTGTTGTGGGGCGCCCTCGTGGGCGTCGTCACGCAGTTCTTCCTGAACATGGAAGTGGAGCGCTACACCCTGGCCACCGGCGAAACGGCGGTCAGCGGCTTCAACCGCCTGTGGCGGCATTGGGGGCTGGTGTTTGCGGTGCTCGCGTATCTCGGTAATCTCTGGCCGGGATGGGCGATCAGCGCCGCCACGCTGGCCAGCTATCTCTTCGGCGGCAACCCCACGCTCATCGCGGTCGGCATGCTGCTGGTCGTGGGGCTGTCGCTGACCTTCGCGCCCGTGGTCTACGTGGCGCTCGAGCGGCTCATCTTCGTCAAGGTCGCGGCCGTGCTCATCCTGGTCGCTGCTCGGCGTCAGCTCTGGCGGTCGACGCCGCGTCGTGGCGGGCGCTGGGAGCGGGCTTCGCCAGCGTCGGCACCTTCCCCGACGGCCTGGGGATCGCGCTGGTGTTCGGCGCCATCGCGTATGCCGGTTCCGGCGGCGCGCAGAACCTGTGCCAGAGCAACTGGATTCGCGACAAGGGCTTCGGCATGGGGCGTTACGTGCCGCGTCTGGTGAGTCCGATCACCGGCGCCGCCGAGGCCACCGGCACGACCGCGACGACCTACATCTTCGAGCCGACGCCGGAGAACATGCTGCGGTGGCGCAGCTGGTGGCGCTTCGCGAACCTCGAGCAGGCGCTGAGCTTCGGCCTGGTCACGGTCGTGACGATTGCGCTGATGTCACTGATGGCCTATGCCACCCTCTTCGGACAGCCGGGGCTGCCCAACGACGTGTCGTTCCTGCGCCTCGAGGCGCAGCATCTGCGGGCGAGCGTGGGCTCGTGGTTCGGCGCGCTGTTCCTGGGCGTCGGCGCCTTCTCGCTGTTCGGCACGGCCATGGGCATCATCGACTACACCAGCCGCCTGGCGGCGGACGTGCTGAAGACGACGATACGTGCCGGACGCGTCCGAGAGCCAGATGTACTTCCGCCTCGTCTGGGGCATGGTCGACGCTGGGCGGCGTGATCCTGTTGGCGGGCCTGTCGCAGCCGATGACGCTGCTCGTCATCTCGGCTTCGACGGCGGGCACCATGATGTGCATCTATTCCTGGCTGCTCATCGTGCTCAATCGGCGGATGCTGCCGGCGCCCATCCGCATCGGCCCGGTCCGCACGGCGGTGCTGGTCTGGTCGACGCTGCTGTTCGGCGCGCTCGCCGCCGTCACCATTCGCACCCAGCTGCAGGCCTTGTTCCGATGACTCTGCCTCTTCGCCTCTCGCAACGTGAGTTCCATCCTTCAGGAGTGTCTCGTATGGCTCGATTCCGGCATCGTCTGCCCGCCACCCTCGTCGGCGTCGTTCGCCTTCGGTCTGGCCCTGGCCCTCACCAGCGCGTTTCCGCTCGCCCGGCAGGCGGCACCGGATCGGCCGTGGATCGGCTTCTCCGGCGCGGCCGACGGCTCGCGGCTACTTCCCGAACAGCCAGATCACCAAGGCGAACGTCAGTCGCCTCGAAGTGGCCTGGACGTATCCGTTCAGCGACACCGTGTCGACGCCGATGATGGCGCGCGGCATGATCTTCGGCCGCGGCCGCAACGGCGCGCTGGTCGGCGCTCGACGCCAGGACCGGCAAGGAGATCTGGGTGCGCGAGGGCATGGACGGCATGACCTCGCGCGGCATCAACTACTGGGAGAACGCCGACGGCTCCGACCGCCGGCTGCTCTTCTCGATGAACGACTACCTGCAGGCGGTCGACGCCCGCACCGGCAAGCTGATTACCACCTTCGGCGACAACGGCGCCGTCGACCTGCGCGACGGACTGGGCCGCGACCCGGCCACGATCTCGCGCATCCAGTCGCAGACGCCGGGGCAGGTGTTCGAGAACCTGCTCCTGCTGGGCTCGGCGCCCGGCGAGGGCTACATGTCGGCGCCCGGGCACGTGCGCGCCTTCGACGTCATCACCGGCAAGCAGGTGTGGCGCTTCAACACCATCCCGCAGCCGGGTGAGTTCGGCTACGACACCTGGCCGCAAAGACGCCTACAAGTACATCGGCGCCGTCAACACCTGGGGCGAGCTGTCGGTGGACGTCGCCCGCGGCATCGCCTTCTTCCCGACCGGATCGCCGACCTACGACTACTACGGCGCCGATCGGCCTGGTGCCAACCTTTACGGCACGAGCCTGCTGGCGCTCGACGCCCGCACCGGCAAGCGCATCTGGCACTTCCAGCTGGTGCACCACGACCTCTGGGATTACGACACCAGCTCCGCGCCGCAGCTGACGACCATCATGAAGGACGGCCAAGCGCCGCGACGTCGTGGCGCTGGCCGGCAAGTCAGGCTTCCTCTACGTGTTCGACCGGGTGACCGGCGAGCCGATCTGGCCGATCGAAGAACGGCCCGTGCCGATCAGCGGGATGCCCGGCGAGAAGAGCTGGCCGACGCAGCCGTTCCCGACCATCGTGCCGCCGTTCAGCGAAGCTGAACTTCACCGAAGACGACATCAACCCCTTCAACAACATCACGCCCGAGGAGCGCGAGGCGTTCCGCGAGAAGGTGCGCGGCACGAAGAACCTGGGCATGTTCACCCCGATCGACTTCATCGACACCATGCACATGCCGGGCAGCAACGGCGGTTCGGTGTTCGGCACGGCCGCGTCCGAGCCCGGCACCGGCATGGTCTACGTGATCGGCCAGAACAACCCCGGCATCCTGCGGCTGATGCGCACCGGTGAGCCGCGCAACCGCTTCGGCGGCGCGGCCACGCCCGGGCGAGATCGTGTACCAGCGGGACTGCGCGAGCTGCCACGGGCCGAATCGCGCCGGCACCGACAGCGCGCCGTCGCTGGCCGGCGTCACCGAGCGGCTCGACGACGCGGCCCTTCGCGCGACGATGATCGGCGGCAAGGGCCGGATGCCGGCCTTTCCGCACCTCACCGACAGCCGAGATGGAGACGCTGCTGACCTATCTGGCCACGCCCGCACTCGGCGGACCGCGTGGCCGGGCGGCGCTGCCGGCGCCGGTGTATCCGCCCGGACCGGTGGTCGGCTCGGGTGGCGCACGCACGCGCCCGGCCGCCGAGCGGCCGGCCGGACCAGGTCGTCCGGCCGAGACGCCCTATCCGGAAGGCGTGGCCGACTCGCCGCAGTACACGATCAACGAGTACGGCACCATCGGCAAGCGGATGAAGCCGCCATACACCACGATCACCAAGTACGACCTCAACATCCCGGCGATCGTCTGGCAGGTCGGCTTTGGCGACGACCCGGAGCTGGCCGAGAAGGGCATGACCGGCACCGGCATGCCGCAGATGCGCAACGGCGCGGTGGTGACCGATACCGGCCTCTACTTCGCGGCCGCCGGCGACAACAAGGTGCGCGCCTACGACACGACCAACGGCACGGTGCTGTGGACGGGTCACTACAGCGGCACCTTCCGCGGCACGCCGATCATGTATGCGATCGACGGCCGGCAGTACCTGCTGGTGCCGGCCGCCGGCGACCAGCTGCCCGCGGGCAACCAGGTGGCGCCCTATGGCAAGCCGTCCGGGCCGCTCGGGTACGTCGCCTTCGCACTGCCGCAATAGGTGCGCCGGCGTCGATCACGATCGCGTTCGCTTATGGCTGCGGCGATGACGCAGGGCGGGAACGGGTCGATTCGTGCACACTGCTGGGGTTTGAATTGCTCGCGGCATTGGGGTATCGTTCGGCCACTCGCGGTACTGTTCACCGCGATGAAGGAGTGTCATGGCCAAAGCGAGACGCACGACTCATCGAAGTTCGGCCGGTAAGAAGCTGTACGCGGTTCGGGATAAGACGGGGAAGTTCAAAGACATCCAGACTTACGAGCGCGCCATGCGCGCCGACTTGACGAAGAAGAGCACGGCGGAGAAAACGACCGCCGCAAAGAAGGCCGCAAAGAAGCGAGTCAGGAAAACGGCCAAGAAGGCCGCAAAAAAGCGCTAGGACTGGAGTTCCCAGGGTTCAGCGGACACTCCAGTCAGGCCTACGACGACTGGCGAGCGTACTGATTGAACCACGCGATCGTCCGGGTCCATGCCTGCGCCGCCGTCTCCTTGTTGTAACGTTCCGGGGTGGCGTCATTGAAGAAACCGTGAACCGAATTGGGCCAGATGTGACCCTCGTAGGGGATGTTGTTCTTCTTCAATTCCGCCTCGTACGCCGGATAGGCCTTCACGAGCCCCGCGTCGAGTGCCCCGTGATGCACGAGGATCGCCGCTTTGATCTTCGCAACCTCTTCCGCCGGTGGCGCGCCGCCATAAAACGGTGCGGCTGCCGCCAAATCGGCGCCCAGTATCGTCGCCAGCGTGTTGGACATCCCACCACCGAAGCAGAAGCCGGTCGCGCAGACTTTGCCGTTGCCGAGCGCGTGGGCCTTGAGCCACTGCGCGGAGGCCACGAAATCCTGGGTCATCTTCGGGCGATCGATCTTGGCGAACAGTTGGCCGCCTTTGAAGTCGTCGCTCGGATATCCGCCGACCGAGGTCAGCGCGTCCGGCGCAAAGGCAATGAAGTTCTCCAGCGCAAACCGCCGCGCCACGTCTTCAGTATGCGGATTGAGACCGCGATTCTCGTGGATCACGAGCACCGCAGGCAGTTTGGTGGGCTTTTCGCTCCGGGTTGTCTGGCTGAACGGCCGGACGAAATAGCCGCGAATCTGCCCATTGCCAGTGGGTGAAGGTATGGTCTCGTAGCTGGCCGTGATCCGCTCGTCATCCTTGCGAACCTGCTGCCCCAACGCGTAGTTCGGCATCAGCGCTTCGACGATGGCGGCGGCACTCAAGCCGGCGACCGTAAAACGATTGATTCCCTTCAGAAAATCGCGCCGACTGACCTCGCCATGAATGTAGCGGGTGTACAGATCCACGGCTTCGCGAGGGATCTTTCCCTTCGCCTGTTCGTGATTCTCGTCCATCGACACCTCCAGTGACCCGCCGAGGGTATCACTGTCGCTCGTCCAGACAATTCGAAACAACGCCTCGCTCTATCCCGCAAGCGATGCGTTGGTCGAGGCGTTCGCCAAGGAGCTGGCGCCATACGAACGCAGCAGGGGGACGCTCAAGTTCCCATTGTCCGAGCCTGTGCCCGTCCGCCTGATTGAGCGGATCGCGAAGTTCCGGGCCCGGCAACTCACGACGCGCGACGGGGCTACGGGCCGGCGCAAAGGCGGACGGGAAGGACAGAGTCGATCGGATCCGCCGCATCTGCGCCGCGCTGGCGCTGGCGGGTGGGTCGGCATCCTGCTCGATCAGATCGCGGATGACGCGCTCGAGAGCCACCTGCGCGAGGCGCGACGGATCATCGCGTCCAAGCGGAAGCTCTCGCGCAAGCCGCGCGGCATGTAGGTCCGCACGGCGGACCGAGCCAACGAGCCGCGGCGTGCAAGAACGGTGGGAACTTCGACGGAGTGGCAGAGAACTGGCGGACAGGGATTCGGACCCTGAATCGGTTCAACTTGCCGTGGGAGTCCGCGACCGATCGCCGCTGACCCTCCCTCCCTTCGTGAACCGGCAAAGCCCCGCACCCTGGGCCGCCCGGCGACTCACCCCGCCGCCCGACCGGTTTCTTTAGTTCCGGTAACGGCGCAGTGTCGAGTCACCGAGAACCTATGGTGGTGGTTGATTTCATCGCGATCACGTGCTCGACGAACTGATCGACGGCGATCTCGGTCCCCTGGTAGAAGCCCGACGCTTTGTTGTTCTCGAGGTCCGCTTCGTTCCGGTGCAGCGCCGTAAAGACGTAGCGAGTGCCGGTTCCCGCGGGTTCCATCGTAATGATCGCGGTGATCGGAATGTCGTCAAAGACCGCCGGACGATAGCCGGGGAACAACATCGAGGTCCAGACAAGTCGCTCCATCGGAACAACGTCCAGGAAGCAGCCGAGGTTGGGCGACTCCTGACCATCTCCCATTGCGATGTCGATGCTGAAGATGCCGCCCGGTCGCACGTCCATTTCGGTTCGCGCTACACGCCCCCAAGCCTTGGGCATGTACCACTCCTTGAGATGCTCCGGTTTCGTCAACGCCTCCCAGACCAGCCGCCCGGGAGCGTCGATGAACCGTTCGATGGCGAAATCAAGTTTCGGATTGAAGGCGAAGTGCTTGCTCATGAGCCTGATTCCTTTTCCTTGAGTTGCTTGACGACCTGGTCGAACCGGTCCAGTCGGGCTTCCCATGACCGGCGACGCGTGGTCAGCCAGTCTTCAACGATCGTGAACCGTTCAGGTGCGATCTCGTACGTCCGCACTCGCCCCCGCTTTTTCGACTTCACCAGCCGGCTGTTTTCGAGCACCGAGAGGTGCTGCACGAACGAGGGGAGTTGCATGTCGAACGGTGCCGCCAGCTCGCTGACGGTGGCCGGTCCGATAGACAGGTGCTCCAGGACTTTCCGCCGAGTCGGGTTGGACAAGGCGTGAAAAACGGCGTCAGCGACTGCGGATTGCACCATCTCGACACCATCCAGGTGCTCGGGTTATCCGATGCGACCGAGGGATCCTACAGCCGCCAAATACTTTTGTAAATACCTAAGTATTGACGGGCTGCCGTCATGGCGCTGTACTCATTCCGCCATGCGTTCAAGGAGTTTGGCCAATTTGTACAGATGGATGAAAGTCCCGCCTCTCCTCGGGCCACGTGTTATTCGCGTCATCGAGGCTGCTACGGCTGCCGCGCTCGCGCCCGAAGCGCCCTCGCCTGGCGGCTACGTCCTTCGACCGCTGCGGCCTGCGCCAGGATCTCGTAACAGCGGCCGATGCCGGCGGCGTCCGCGGACAACCGTCGCAAGGCCAACACTTCGAGCACCAGCACTCGCATCACCCCGAACTCCGTTGTGTGAAGGGCATGTCGCGCCAGCGACTCCCGGTCGTCAGCACTGCGAATCGCGATCTCGCGGCCCTCGAGGCGATCGATCACGTCGAGCATGACCTGTCGCGGCTCCGGATGGGCCTCGAGCCGCTCGAGCAGCGCGGCAACCCGCGCGTTGGCTGCAGGATCGCCGTCGAACTTGATGGCGTTCAGCCCCACGAGAATCTGTCGCGCTGCGGCCGTCTCGCCAATGGCGGTGAGAACATTGCCGAGCACCCACTTCGCGGTGATTTGCTCCATCAGATCGCCCGCGCGCTCGGCGACCGCGAGCCCCGCCATTGCCACTTCACGCGCGCGCAGCGCCTTCTGTCCCGCGTAGAGTTGCTGGCCGAGCAAGCGCAGGCACAGAAGGATGGTGGCCTGATCGCGTATGGCCTCGGCCTGCACGAGTTGCTGCCAGATCTCTGCTTGTTGCTGGAGAGCCGGGCTTCTCGCATTTGCAGGCAACGAATCGAAGAACTCTGGCAAGCGTCCTTTTCCCTTCGCAAGATCGCGCTTAGCGGTTTCGAGCTCCTCCACAAGAGGAATGCCGGCTGTCCCGGCAATCACCGCTCCGTTGCGCAGGGCTGTGAGTAGTTTGTCGGCTTCCTCGAGCAGCGCGTCCTTGAAGATGGGATTGTGCGAAAGGCTCTTCACTATCGTCCAACGGACGCGCGCGGCGAGCGCTTCGCTGGTGGTCAATTGCTCCAACGACTGCCGCCAGGTGGCGAGAGCATCGTCCGGCCTGCCGCGCCGCACTTCGATGATGCCCGTGAAGCGCGCGACCTCGACCGCCATCTCGACACTCAGGCCGAGCGGCTTGCGCTGGCGAATGCGGTCCAGCGCCGCAAACGCCGAGTCGTACTCGCCGAGAAGCAACGACTGCTCTGCGCGGAGCAGCGCGGCAATATTCGCAGCGTCGACATTGCCGGCAGCGAGGCCAGCCGCTTCGGCGATCCATCCCCACAGCAGCACATCGTCCGGATCGCGTCCGGCGGCACGCTGCCAATCCACCGATGCGCCGAACATGGCGGCGAGCGAGATGAGATCCCCGGACAGCTCGCAGTAATCGAGCGAGCGCTGGAGTGCCTGGCCTCCCTCGGCGATCTTGCCGCGCCCGAGGAGGTCGATGGCAAGATTGGTCCAGGCGCCGGCGAGAAGGCGCTCCAACTCGCGCTGGTCACTGAATGTCCGCGGATCGCTCGCGGCCACGCCTGCCTTCGCGTTCCGGCTGCGACGTCGCCACGCGCGGAGACGGCCTTCGAGGTAGTTCACCTCGAGTTGCTTCCAGTCGCCGGCCGCTCGCCCGTCGCCAACGAGGTCGGCGGTAACGGCCAGGGCTCGAATCGCGGGGCCATCGCTGGGGGCCAGCCGATTCGCTCGCGACGCGATGTCCTTGGCCAGGGCAGAGTGGAGCACGGCGGCGTGGTCCGTTCTGCCCGCATCCGCAAGAAGCCGCATGCACAGCGCCAGCGAATTGCGAGCGCCAAACCCGGAGAAGACGGTGGCGATGCGCGGCTGCGCTCGCTGCGCGGCGAGGCGGTGATCGTCGTCCTCGGTGGTCACGGTGTGACGCCGCTCGAGAGCACCGAGCCGAAAGAAGAGATCCGGCAGCGTGACTTCGCAGTGGGTGGCGTGACCGGCGAACCGCGTCTCGAGCGCGACGACATGTGCCGAGGGCTGCGTGCGCGGCTGAATACCCCACGTCAGCCCGGCGTTCGGCGAGTCGACCGCCGAGAACGAGAAGTAATCGGCGCCGAAATCGAGGTCCGCGCCGGAAAAGCCGACGATCAGCACATGATGAGCGGCGAAGAGCCGTGCAAGAGGGAAGCGAACGTACACGGGCAGCCCCCTGAGTTTCTGCCCGACGGTATCGACCAGCGTCGTCGCATCGGTGACCGAGCCATGAACTTTGTACAGCGTGCAAATCCCGCTCTCGAGTGGGCGCGAATACGCCTCTGCGGTGATCGCGACCCGGAATGGCACCCCTGCTTCCGTGAACGCGCGTTCGATCAGCGTGTCGAAGTTCGTCGTGACGATGGCCTGGAGGATGCCCTGTCGAGCGAGGTCGGCCATCGCCTGGTGATTGGCGTTGGTGCGATCGCTGTCGAGTACCTGCAACACGGGAAAGTACCGATCGCCCGCAACGATCTTCACGATCGCTTCCGAGAACGTCGTGATGCCGACGTCGTCCAGCGACAGGCTTGTCACCGCCGAGCGGCTGCGATCGTCGGCCAGTACGCCGAGCGCCTGCGTCTTCAGCTCGTCGAGCAGCATCTCGTTGAACTGCCCCCAGTCGGGCAATGATGACGGCGCCAGCTTCGACAGCCCGGAGCCAGCGAAGATGACGAGCCTGTGGTCTCGTGCCGCCTGGAGGAGCGCGTCAGGGATGGGGGCCGTGGGTTCCATCGCGTACCCTGGCGCGCGCTCAGCCTCCGTGCTCGCGGCGGCGCATAGCTCGATTGCACGAGATGCCCGCGATCGGGCGGCATGTTGTCCGCAGCACGCGCGGCGTCAGAATCGCATTGGAGTTCACGCAATGCAAGGACCTACGCGTCCGCGCTTCCACAGCAACGTACCTCGGCCTTACCGCCGGTAATGCGACGCGCGGCCATCGCTTTCAGCTTTGCCCAGGCGTCGAATCTCAGTCGCTCGATCACCGCGTCTGTTCCGCGAGCGCGTCCCCGACTCGCATCGCCAGCGAGGACGTGTTCGCGTGCGCCATGTTTGACGTGACAGCGACGACGATGCCGCTGTCGCGCCCCGTCGTCAGCGACATCACCATGCCGCCGGCGAGCTCACCGTTGACGGTGCCGGATTTCGTCGCCAGCGCGAAGCGCACGAGGTCGGACGGCGTGGAATAGAACGCCATCCCGTTCGCGCAACAGGCCAGGTCGCGCATGTACATCAGTCGTCGTCCACGGCCGGGATTGTCATCGGATCTCGGGACGTAGAACGTCGCGCGCCCGCCCGGCAGCGGGTACTCCGCGGGCATGAGGCCGAGCGGCTGCCAGATGACGTGGCGGAGGATGGTGAGGGGCGGGAAGTCTTCTCCCTCCTCGCCGATCGCTTCAGGGCTCCATTCTTTCGCCGCATCAGACCCGGTGTTGGTCAGCCCGAGCGACGCGACGGCAGGGATGACTGCGGACGCCGCGGTGCCGATGTTGAACCGCGTGTCCGGCGTGACGGGTGTCCGCGTCGCGACGTCCCTCCATCCGAATCCTTCGGCCCAGACGAGGGTGCCGCCGGCACCGACTGCCACGGACACCCCGGGCAGGTTTTGCTCCAACACGGCCGAGCGCACGAGCTCCCGCGCGCGCTCGACGGCCGCTGTATATTGCGGCGACGGCGCCGAGTCGACGACCGATGGCACCTCCTGCGCCCGCGGGAAGAGAGGCGCGGTCACCACGACCCCGTGGGTCAGAAACGCCGCGAACGCGGCGACGACGACGCCGACGGCGTGCGCCGTGCGGGCAGCCCACATCGGGAGCCGGTTGCGCGCGGCCCTCACACCGAGCACGACTCCGACCACCATCAGCACCATGCCGATGACCGCGGCCCCTGGCGCGTCGTCGGCGGCGGCCACATAGATTCCCATGGCCGCGATAGCCAGGCCGAGGGCGATAAGGGTGAACGCCTTCACAGGGCGCATCACGGTGGTCTTCATGCCCGCAGTGTCACCGAGGCCCGGCGGCAGAGTCCTCACCAAACCGTGAGCGGCCCATGAGATTTAAGTGAGATGCCGCGATGGTGAACTCCTCTTTGGTATCATTCCGCGATCTTGTATGGACCAGGACCAGCTGGACCACCTGCTCGTGCCTCGCCCGGACGACATCGTCGACCGCAAGTATCGCGTGCGCGAGCGGCTCGGCTCCGGCGGTATGGGCATCGTCTTTCGCGTGGAGCACCTCCACACGGGTCGCACCTATGCGTTGAAGGTGCTGTGGCCGGCCCTGGCCGCGACGCCCGAGGGCCAGCGGCGCTTCGAGGCCGAGGCCCGGGCCATTGGTGCGCTGCGCCATCCCAACGTGGTCGACGTCGTGGACTTCGGATACGCGGGCACGGGCTCGACGATGTTCCCGTATCTGGTGATGGAGCGGCTCGAGGGCTATCCCCTCAGTCGCACCCTGGGCGGCGGCGCCGGACTGCCGTGGCCGTGGGTCACCTCCGTGCTGGAGCAGATCTGTCGCGCGGTCGACTGCGCGCACGCCGCCGGCATCGTCCACGGCGACCTGAAGCCGGAGAACGTGTGGTTGACGCCGAGGACGGCGGGCGGCTTCGACGTGAAGGTGGTCGACTTCGGTCTGGCGCGCGCGGCTGCGGGCAATGCCACCTCTGTCGCCCTCCGGGACGCCCCTCCGACTGCTCACGGCGAGCACACCACGGTCCTGTCCGGACGACCATCCTAGGTCGTCGCAGACGAGCGGCATTGCCGGGACCCCCGCATACATGTCGCCCGAGCGGCTGCGCGGCGAGGGCCTCTCAGCCGCTGCCGACCTGTACAGCCTTGGCGTGCTCGCCTACCGCGTCCTCACGGGTGGGCTGCCGTCGTCCGACGAGACGCCATCGACCGCTCGAGAACGGCTGGCTGCCGCGAGACCAGACGTCCCCGGCCACGCGCTCGACGCGGTGACGGCCGCCCTCTCGCCGGCCCCCGGTGAGCGGCCGCCCAGCGCGGTGGCCTTCTCGCAGCTCCTCTGCGGCCGCACAGGCTCTGCCGCGTCGTCGACAGACCGACCGTTCACGACAGAGGTGAGCATGTTCCTCGAAGGCCTCTGGCAAGACGTCTTGTACGGCGCACGCACGCTGTGGCAGAAGCCCACCTACAGCGCCATCGCCATCCTCACGCTCGCGCTCGGGATCGGCGCCAACACGGCGATCTTCAGCGTGGTCAACGCCGTGCTGCTCGAGCCGCTGCCGTTCGCCGAGCCGGATCGCGTGATGGCGCTCGGCCAGCAGACCACGCAGAACCGCGCCGCTCTGTCGCAGTTCTCCTTCCCCAACTTCGCCGACCTTCGCGATCGGAGCCAGGCCTTCGAGCGCCTCTCGGCCTATTACAACCTCAACCTGACGCTCACCGGAGATCGCGAAGCGCAGCTGCTCCGCGGAACGGTGATCACGGCCGACCTGTTGCCCCTCCTCGGCGTGCAGCCGGTGCTCGGGCGCGCGTTCCTGCCCGAAGAAGACGCCGCTGGCGGCGGGCCCGGCGGACGTCCCGCGATCCTCAGCTTCGAGGTGTGGCAGGAGCAGTTCGGCGGCGATGCCGGCATCGTTGGCCGCGCCGTCGATCTCAACAACTC
This sequence comes from uncultured Acidobacteriota bacterium, assembly GCA_963723005.1. GTDB lineage: Bacteria > Acidobacteriota > Vicinamibacteria > Vicinamibacterales > UBA2999 > VFZN01. The sequence goes on from CAVRPA010000007.1 coordinate 486,775, forward strand.
CCGCTTCATCATCGTCGGCGTCATGCCCGCCGGGTTCAGATTTCCGATCCAGCCGCAGCCGACCGCAGGTCTGGATCACCACCGCACTCGACAACGAGCGGCCGGCGGGCCCGGGCGCGATCATGGCGGCGCGCGGGTACCGCGGCTGGCGCGTGATCGGGCGGCTGAAGCCGGGCGTGACGGTCGAACAGGCGCGGTCGGAGGCCGACGTGATCGCCCCGGGCCTCGTGAGCGAGGACCCTGAGGCCAACAAGGATCTGACCATCGGCGTGCGGCCGCTGCTCGACAACGTGGTGGGAAACCTGCGGCCCACGCTCCTGCTGCTCCTCGGCGCCGTTGCGTTCGTGCTGCTGATCGCCTGCGTGAACGTGGCCAACCTGCTGCTCGAGCGCGCCATCAGCCGGCAGCGCGAGATCAAGGTGCGGCTGGCGCTCGGCGCGAGCGGCGCGCGCATCATCCGCCAGCTGTTGACGGAAAGTGTGCTGCTGGCCGGCATGGGCGGCGTGTTGGGGATCGGGCTCGCCTACTGGGGCACGGATCTGATCGTCGCGCTCAGCCCCGAATCCCTGGCGCGCGTGGGCGAAGCCGAGCTCGACATGCGCGTGCTGGCGTTCACGGCCATCGTGTCGCTCGTGACGGGAGTGGCCTTCGGGCTCGTACCGGCGGTGCTGATCTCGAAGACCAACCTTGCCGAATCGCTCAACGAAGGAAGGCGCGGCGCCACCGCCAGCGTGCAGACCAACCGCACGCGCAGCGTGCTGGTGGTGGCCGAGGTCGCGCTCGCGTTGGTGCTGCTGGTGGGCGCCGGTCTGCTGATCAACAGCTTCGTCCGCCTGCAGCAGGTGGCGCCGGGATTCGACGCGGCACAGACGCTCACCTTCAACGTCGCGCCGTCGGCAGCGCGCACCTCCACGCCACAGCACATCGCCGACTTCTACCAGGAGCTGACGGCGCGGTTGAAGGCGCTGCCGCGTGTGGTCGATGCCAGCGTGGTGTTCCAGCTGCCGCTCAGCGGCAGCGGCGCCACCACCAGCGTGGCGATCGAGGGCAGCCCGAGCAACTCCGCGGATCGGCCGATGGTGGTCCTCCATATGGCGGCCCCCGGCTACTTCAAGACGATGGGCATCCCGGTGAAGCGGGGAAGGGACTTCACCGAGCGCGATACGTTGAGCGCGCCGCCGGTGCTCATCGTCAACGAGGCGCTGGCGCGGCAGTATTTTCCGAACGAGGATCCGATCGGCAAGCGGATGGCGCCGGGCTTCTCGACGATACCGGTGCGCGACGATGACTCCGGGATGCGCGAAATCGTCGGCGTGGTGGCCGACGTGAAGCATGGCAGCCTGCAGGGCGCGGCGCAGCCGGAGATCTACTTCGCGCAGAGCCAGATGCCGATGTCGGCGATGACGGTGGTGGTGCGCGCCTCGGGCGATCCGCGGGCGCTGCAGCGGTCGGTGCGCGGCGTGGTGCAGTCGCTGGACGCCAACGCGCCCGTCTACGCCGTCCGCACGGTGGAAGAGGTGCTCAACCGTTCAGTGGCGACGCCGCGCTTCAACACGGTCCTGCTGGGCCTGTTCGCGGCGGTCGCCTTGATCCTGACGATGGTCGGGCTCTACGGCGTCATCTCGTGTTCGGTGTCGGAGAACACACAGCAGATCGGCATCCGCGTTGCGCTCGGCGCGCAGCGGAGCGACGTGTTCAAGTTGATCGTCGGGCAGGGCGTGATCCTGGCGATTTGCGGCGTGGTGATCGGTCTCGGCGCTGCCTACGGGCTGACGCGGTTGATGTCGAGCCTGCTGTTCGGCGTGGAGTCCACCGACCCGTGGACGTTCGGCGGCGTCGCGGTGCTGCTGCTGTGCGTGGCTGCGGTGGCGTGTTATCTGCCGGCGCGGCGGGCGATGAACGTCGATCCAATGGTCGCGCTTCGATGCGAATAGCGCGATTGCCTGACACTGATTGCGCCGGCGGAAGCTCCCACCCTTCTACTTCCGCGAGACCGCGACGGTAGCGCTCCGCACGGAACTGAACCACCACCCGCGGTGGCGGACAGTCCTGACGGAGCGCCACCATCAGACGAAGTGACTACCCTCGGGGAATTCAGTCAGTGCACAGGACGAAGGTAGAGATTCGTGGCGCGCTTGCCGATCTTCCGACCATATTCGGTTCCCTCTTCGACCGACTTGCGGAAGTGAAACCCGATGAGGATGCGCGAATAGGCGTTCTCGACCGCCGCCTGCGAGAAGCTGGTATATGAGCGGAATACCGGCGTCGCATCGCTGCAGGTGCTACCCGCAGGCAGCGTCGCGCTGCAGTCCCGGAAGCTGATCTCGTTGGTGCCGAAGAACTGCTTCAACACTTCAGCACCCGCCCCACCTTCAATCGAGTGACCCGAGGCGTAGTCCTGGTTTGGCGGAGTGGGGCGAAGCGGTGTCCATGTCGGGTCGCCGACGGTGTCTGGATTGCCGTCGGTGTCCCCTGTCTGAATAGCGGTGACCGGTCGCCAGTAGTTGTAGTGGTTCTTGGAATCGACCATGGCGATATAGCCGTCCGCAAGCGCCATGTTGAGCAGCCCGAATAGCCGGGCGTTCTCCCAGAGGGTGACTCCCTGGTCAGCGGAAACGGTTCTCGCAATCCGGTTCCACTTCAGCGGGGAGCTTTCCCACCAGAAGAGGGCGATTTCGGTTTCGTCGGCGGTGCGTGCGCTGGGAGTGGTGACATCATCGCCGCCCAGAGATTTCACTTCGTTGAAGTCAGCCGGTGTACTTCTGCCTGTCCACCGCATAAGGCGGCTTCGGGCGGAACTGTGAGCTGTGGTGCAGGACGAAGGGGATGACGTCAGCCCACCCCTCAAACACGATGAACGGGGTACCCGGTGTGCATTGATACTCCCCGGGATCGGTATCCTGCGGGCACGCGAAGTTGAGAAATGGCCCAACCGCGCCGTCCGCCGCCCTCAGGTCGAGTATGGCGGCAGCAGCGGCCCGTCCAACCGCAATACCCTGCGCCTTGGCCATCGCCAGCGGGGATTGCGGCGAGCGCCGCTGCATAGGCGGCTTCGACGCTCGCGACGCCCGCATCGATGCACGCTTGGGTGTGGAGCTCGAGAGGCAGTTGAGCGATGAGCGGGACCAGCACATCCCGCGCCGCCGCAGCAACAGCCGCATCAGGAGAAGCGCCCGCCTCCGCCTGCGCGTCGAACGCGTACGGACGAGAGCGACGGTCTATCGCGTTGAGCGCATCGTGGATGGCGACGTGCATCATCGCGTAGATGCGCGATTCGTGGAGTGGGTTGGCGAGGGGGGCGAGGCACGCCTCGGTGGCAGCCACACCGGCATTCGCGTTCCAGATAGTGACGGCATCGCCGGCGGGAGCAGCGAAGGCCCGCTGACCCTCCGCAGCCACGTACCACACCGATGCGACAGCAATCAATGACATCAATAGGATCTTCATGGTTCGGTCCTCCACGACCGCTTGATGGAAGCGCTCGATTCGCCGGGCAGCCGGCCGAGGCACGGCCCAAAGCGCGATCAAGCGTGTCGTGGGCAGGGATGGTAGGAAGGCGGTCGGCCTCCGGCTATCAGCAGAATTGACTATTTTCTGGCGGCCAGTGAGGCTGCCCTTCACAAGCTCGCCACGCCCTGGGCGAAGCTGGACGGCAGATTTCGAGGCTTTGCCATGAGCTGGCTCTCGACCGGCGCTCTAGGGCTGGTTTCGGTCATGCAATCGAGGGCGACGTGATCGCCGGACAGCGTTCGTGCGAGTATCACGGACGGCTCACCACTGCCGCGATCGTAGGGGCGGTGAGCTGATTCGCGCATCAGCAGGATTAGCTATTTTTCGGCCGTCGATCCTCAACGGTTCCCGAGCGAGTCGATTCGAGCAGGTGGTGACGGGTGGCGTACACCACCGCCGCGGTACGGTTCGACGAGCCCGTCTTCTCGAGCACACGCGCAACGTGCACGGCGACCGTGTGGGTGCTGATGAACAACGCCTCCGCAATGTCCTTGTTGGCCTTGCCGCTGGCGAGCAACTGCAGGACCTCGAACTCACGCGTGGTCAGTCCGGCGGGATTGCGCGCCAGCCGCAGTCGATAACGTTCGCGAAACGCAGAAATACGCTTGCGAAGCTGGACGAGATCGAGTGCTGTCGGCTATCTGCTCGCCTTCATCGAGCAGTGCCGCCGCCTTCAGCCTGTCGTCCCGGGCGCCACTGTCCAGGAGCGCGGCGGCATAATCGTGACAGGTCCAGCCGAGCTCGGGCTTGAACCCGCTCGCGCGGCAGAACGCCAACGCCTGCTCGAAGTGGCTCCACGCGCGGCGTTTCTGGCCGACGGCGTGAGCGAGGAGGCCGAGCACGCGGCCCGTTGCCAGACCAAACTGCGTTGGCATCACAGACTCGAACGGCGCCAGCGCCTCGAGGTCCGTTTCGCACTCATCAACATCCGCGTCGAGCACCGCCAGCAGCGCGTGCCCCATCCGTGCGCTGACGACGGCATTCCTAGCCGCGGACGGCTTCGCCATGACCGCACGAGCCGCGCGCATCGCGGCTCGGTGTCGGTCATTCCGTTGGTGATATAGGCGATCTGCGACAACGCCACAGCGGTGAAGACGCCCGCGAGCGGATAGGGTGTGGCGTCGCGATCGGCGTCGATGAGGCGTTGCACGTACTGCCCACCGGCGACGTCGTTGCCCGTCTCGTACTCGAGAACGGCGCGCACATTGAGAAGCGGCAGATGGCCGGCCGCCAGCGCCAGCCCCCGATCGCTCTGCGCTCGCGCCTCCTCCCACTGTCCGCGCAGTTGAGCGAGATGGGCCTTGACATACAGGGCATCAGCCAGCAGCCCCCGGTCGCGAAGACGCTCGGCCACTGCCAGGTTGTCCTGCACCTGGCCGATTGCCTCCTCGATCCGTCCTGTGTGGGTCAGGACGAATGCGGCGCGGTAGCTCGCGTACGCCTGCCAGTGGAGCTCGTCGACCCGCCCTGCGAGCTCCAGCACGCGACGGCTCTTCACGAGCGCGTCGTGCCAGCGAAGAGCGAAGTGGTCCACCGAAAGAGACTGGGCGAGCACCCGCAGTTCGAGCCGGGCATCCTCGTGCGACGAAGCGATCCCAGCGCGCGCGTGAACCATTGCTGCGTCGGTTGGTCGCTCCCGGTCTCGAAGTACGCGGCCGCCGCCCCTCGAGCGAGCAGCAACGCGGCTTCGCGCGAGCCTTCGCTGACGAACGGCAGCAGCCGGCGGATGACGTCGGTGACGCCCGCCACGCCCTCTGCGGCGAGCGACGCGTGCGTCACTGCCGCGACTGCCTTCTGGATCTCGCCGGCCTCGAGGTAGTGTTCGATCGCCCGCCGTACGTTGGCCCATGCCTCCTGCCGTTTCCACCGGACCGTTGTCGCGGCCTGCGCCAGGCCGAGTCCGGCCAGAATTCCGGCCGCCTCATCGTCGCACGGCACGGAGTTCCGGGCGCGCCAGGCGCGCTCGAAATGCCGTAGCGCTCCGTCGAAGGCATGCGTCGCCAGCATTCGCTCACCCGCCAGCCGCGAGGTACTTGACGACGCGCGACGAGCCGACGAGCGCTTCTGCACGTGCGGCGTGATAGGCGAGATCGGCAGCATGCTCCTCGACACGTGCACCCAGTCGCTGCTCCATCAGCGCCACAACAGCGGCGTGCCAGTGTGCACGGCGGCTCGGCGAGACGCTCTCGTACACCGCGTCTCTGACCAGCTCATGCCTGAACCGATACCAGCTCTCTCCAGCTGCCGGCATGGGCTCGACAATCAGACGCTCCAGAGCTTCGTCAAGCGCGGACAGCAGATCGCGGTCGCGGTCAGGCTGAACGATCGCTGCGGCGATGCGGAAGTCGAACTCACGGCCGATGACGGAACCCACGGTGAGCAGCTGAATGGTCGCCTCCGACAAGCGGCTCAAGCGTCGTTGCAGGACGGCGCGAACGTTGTCCGGTATCACGTCGCGATCCGATGATTGAAGGTGCGCAACCTCGGTCACGAAGAATGGATTGCCGCTGGTCCGGGCGTGGACCTGGCGGACAAGGTCGTCAGAACAGCTGGTACCGGAAACGGTATGTCAGCAACTGACCGGTCTCCTTCAACCCGAGTCCCGTCAGGACCACCTTCTGCAGACCGACACGCGCAAGCTCCCCCATCGTCTCCCCCAGGCGCGTTGATATTTCGTCGGCACGATACGTCACGACGAGGAGAAGCCGACTGTCGGCAAGCTCGCGAGCGACGAATTCCAGCAGTAACAAGGAGCTCGCGTCGGCCTGATGCAGGTCGTCGAACACGAGGACGAGCAATCCGCGTGAGGAGGCGCGTTGCAGCAACGTGCGAACGGCATCGAACAGTTGATAGCGGTCGGAAGCAGTCTTTAGTCGCAGCTGGCCGAGCTGTCATCGCCGGATGATGCACAAGGTCCGGAACCAGCGCGCTGAGACGCTTGAGGCACGAGAGCGGGAGTTGGAGCTCCTCCAGCGTGACCGTCCGCAGCAAGGCCCGGATAGCTTCGGCCCATGGCCAATACGGCGGCGCCGCATCGGCGTCAACGCAGCGTGCCCACGCGACTGTTGCGCGTTCGGTCGCCGCCGCCGCGAGCTCTTCCGCAAGCCGCGTCTTCCCGATACCCGGCTCCCCGCCAATCCAGACGACACGCGCCCTGCCGCGCTCGCTGTCGGCCAGAGCGCGGATCAGGTACAGCAAGCTCGCTTTCTCGGCCGAACAGCTGAGGCGACGCCGGGTTGAGCATTCAGGTTTCGGAGTGGACGCACTCCGCCCAAGGTAGCAAGCGCGCACCCATCTTACGCGGTTCTCGGCCCACGGTCGTCTGCCGAACCGCAATGCTCATGTTGCAACGGTCCGCCAGCCAAACAGGTACGGATGGGATCAACGTTCCACGCGACCTTCTAGTCGAGGCCGATATCCGGCCAGACGGCTTCGTGGAGGAGCTCGAGGTCGAAGTGGCTCTGGCTGCAGTGCCGGAGAGCGTACTTCAAGCGCTGAAGGGGTTCGCACCAGGTTTCGTCGCGACAGACGAACGCTCATTGAGAAGAGTCTTCGCCCCGGCGCCTCCCATGGGTAGACTGCACCCACCTCCTTCTGTGACTACAGGCGAAAACGATGCGGAGAAGAGGTCACCCCAGAACGAGCGAAAACGGTGTTGGTTCTCACTCGGGAAGCCGCTGATCCGTCCATCCTATTTTCGGGCGCGAAGCCGTCTTCAGCTTTCTGTCGAGTGTCGCTGCCGGCGCGGCGGGGGCAGCGCTAATGCCGCTGGACTGCTTCGCACAACAGTTGGAACGACAGCGAGTTCCGATTCGCTCCGATCGGTTCAGTCGCATGTTCGATCTGCCCTCGTTCGCGGAACCAACGGCCCAGACCCAGGCAGCGCTCATGGAGCTCGGTGCGCCCGGTGGGCTGATGGATGCAAAGGACCCGCTGCACGAAGGCTCGATCCGTCTCATTACGAACCCGGAACTGAGCCCGCACAATCGCGACAATACGGCAGCGACTGCGGGCGTCACGTTCCTGGGACAGTTCGAGGTGGAGCACGGTGGTCTCCCTGAGCTCTACGATCCTGCGGACCATCGCCGACGCAGGATCTCGCCCGTGGAGTAGAGGCCACCGACCCGTGGACGTTCGGCGGCGTCGCGGTGTTGCTGCTGTGCGTGGCTGCGATGGCCTGTTATCTGCCGGCGCGGCGGGCGATGAACGTCGATCCAATGGTCGCGCTTCGGTGCGAATAAGGACTATTCGTGCCGGAGGGCGACCACGGGATCCACTCGCCAGGCACGGCGAATCGGCACCGACGATGCGATGAGCGCAACCAGGGCGAGAAGTCCCGCAACGGCGCCAAGCGTCAACGGATCGGTCGGACTGACACCAAAGAGCAGGCTGGCGATGAGGCGAGTGACGCCGACCGAGGCCAGCAGTCCGAGGACGATGCCCGAAAGCACCACCTTGCCCATTGGCGCGAGGAGCGCAACCGCGATGTCTCTCCGTTGGGCGCCAAGGGCGATGCGCACGCCGAGCTCCCGCGTTCGGCCCGCGCCCAGGTAGGAGGCCAGGCCGTAGACGCCCACGACTGAGAGTGTGAGTCCAAGCAGGGCGAAAGTCCCAAGCAGCACGAGAGAGAATCGGCGGTCCGCGAGCGACCGTGCGACGCCGTCGTCTAAACCCATGCCGTTGACCATGACTTGACCGCTGTTCAGTTCTCGCAGCGCCGATCGTAAGGTGCCGAGCATCTCGGCTGACGTCGTCGGTGTCCGCACGACGACGCTGAATGCTGTTGCGGCGAGCGGGACCAGGCTGTCCGGCAACTGGGTCATCGGCACGTACACCTGCACGCGGGCACCGTTTCCGGCGATGCGGCCGTCAAGTCCCCAGTACTTCACCGCCCCAACCACCCCGACAACCTCGACCGGTTCATCGACTGGATCGAGCCAGAGCCGCTGGCCGAGCGGATCCTCGCCCGGGAACACGCTCGCGGCGAACGCGTCGTCGATGATGGCCACACGCGGGCTCAGCGACGTATCGTGTCCGGCGAAGCCTCGTCCTCGACGAAGAGTGATGCGCATGACACGGAAGTAGTCGGGCCCAACCGCAGAGAACAGCGCAAGCGGCGCATCACCGCCGACGGGCCGTGGTGCGTCGGCTCGCCAGAAGTCCACCGCGTTGTTGTTGCCGGTATACGGCAGGGCGCCGAAGACGCCGCTCGCGGCCTGCACCTGCGGCACAGCCGCGAGGCGTTCTGCGATCTGCCCGATCGCGGTTCGGACCTGCTCGGGATGTCCAGTACGCTCGCGTGTCAGCCCACTCATGAACGTGACCACACCGCGAGGGTCGAAGCCGGGGTCGACATCCCACAGGCGCACCAGGCTCCGCGTCAGCAGGCCCGTTCCGGCCATGAGGGTCAATGCCAGCGCCAGTTGTGCGACGAGAAAGGCGCGCTGCGCGCCGGTGGCGTGACACGCCATCGTGCGATGGCTGTGGCGCAGCCCCTGGCGCACGTCCGACCGCGTGGCTCGAACCGCAGGGACAACTCCGCAGATCAGTCCGCTCATGAGCGCCGCGCTGACTGCGACCAGCAGGACCCGCCAGTTCAATTCGACGGTCACGGAGTCGGGCAATGCCGACGGCAACAGGCCCAACGCTGCGCGCGTGCCCCAGGTCGCAAGCACGATGCCGGCGAGCGCGCCAGCGCCTGCGAGGCACGCACTCTCCGCGAGCGCCTGTCGGAGGATGCGCCACCGGCTCGCGCCGAGCGCAAGACGGGTGGCGAACTCCTCGGCTCGACGCGAGAAGCGCGCGAGCATGAGGTTCGTGACGTTGGCGCATGCGATCAGCCACACGAGCGCGACCGTGGCCAGCAGGAGCAGCAGCGTGGGGCGGATGTCCCCGGTGAGATCCTCCGCCAGCGGCACCACGCTGGCGCCCTGACCGCGATTCGCGTCCGGGTACGCGGCGGCGAGGGCCTCCGCAATGGTGGACATCTCGGCGTGCGCCTCGGCCCGGCCTGCCCCGGGGCGAAGCCGCCCGATCACCGAAGCCGCGTGCACGTCTCGCGACCAGAAGAGCGGGTCGTCGTACTGACCGATGGGCACGAAGACGTCGTTGTACACCCGAGGAATGACGCCGACGCCGACGTGACCGGGAATCACGCCGATCACGATGTAGGGCGCGCCATCGAGCGTGACCGGCCTGCCGACCACATTTGGGTCGGCGCCAAATCTCCGCCGCCAGAGGCCCTCGCCGAGCAGGACTACCGGCGGACCACCGGGCAGGTCCTCTCCGGCGTCGAAGGTCCGCCCGAGCAGTGGCACCACGCGCAAGGTCGCAAAGTAGCTGGCCGACACGCGACCGCCGATCACACGCTCCGCGCTCGGATCGCCCGCAAGTGTGAACATGTCGAGTCGCCAGGCGGCCAGCACCTCGAAGGTACGCGTGCGTGCACGCCAGTCGAGGAAGTTGGGGTACGAAACGGAGTCCTTCGCGGAGGTCGCTGACGTCCCGTGAACCGCCATCAGGCGTCCGGCATCGTCGTAGGGAAGCGGATGCAGCAGAGTGGCGTCGACAACGCTGAACACCGCGGTGCTGGCGCCGATTCCAAGCGCCAGGCTCAGCACGGCGGCGGCCGTGAATGACGGGTGCTGGGCCAGCATCCGCGTGGCGTACCGGAGGTCTGGGAGTAAGTCTTCGATGAACCGGCTCATATCGACCTCTGCCTGGTTCAGGCTCCCGTAGATTATCCGCATTCGCGCCACCGACTCGACCGTCATGCCGCGATGGTCGCTCAGTTGGAACGTGCCCGCGATTACGCGGTCAGGGAAGACTTTTCACACCAATCGTCGCGCCTGGGAAATACCTCATCTGCACTGCTTTCCCGGAAAACGGGACGTTTGGTGAGTTGGCAGGAATCGTGCTGATACCAACGCCATGGCTGATCCTCAGCCCATCCGTTCATCTGGAGGAATACTCATGCTGCGATTCATCAGCTCTACCGCCTGCGCTCTCGCCGTCACGGCGAGCGTGTTCGCGCAGGAGCCGGCGCCCGCTTCACCGCAACCAGAGCAACCGCAAGCTGCCAAGGAGACGCTCACCGGCTGCGTCATCGAGGCCAAGACAACAGACGGCGGCAAGGCATACGTGCTGAACAATGCCGAAGGGGGATCGGCGAAGATGTACGTGCTCGCCGGAGCATCGCAATCCGAGGTCGCGACCAACGTCAACAAGAAGGTCGAAGTGACTGGTCCGGTGCAGCAGCCCAGCGCGCCGCCAGCGGAGGACGGTGCCGCGGCCAACCCGAAGGTGCTGCGCCCGCCGCTGGTGGATGTGCAATCCGTAAAGGTGGTTGCTGAAACCTGCAAGTAACCGCATCGATGGTCTGCCCCTCGCGCGGCGCGGGGCAGACCGCTCGTCCGAACGAGGCTCGGCAGGCGGCGCGGTCCCGATCGGCCTGCTGACCCGCATCGGCGTGCCCGCGGATGTGTCCACTCGCGCGTCCTCGGCCATCGTAGGCCTCGATGGATCCGGACGGTGGCTCGTTTCGTGCTCTACAGTCAACCGCAATGGACAGTGCCCACTATTGCGGTCAGGACCCTTGCTAATTCCCATCGTCGCCATATGGCTGTGTCTCCCGCTCGCCGCCTCGGCCCAGCCTGGGACCGGTGGTGTGACCGGCACCGTCGTCGAAGCCAGGACCGGCGTGCCGCTCGCGGCGGTGCTCGTGAGAGTCCAGTCAACGGGCCAACAGGCGTTCTCCGACGCCGACGGCCGTTTCGAAATCGTCGGCGTTCCCTCCGGTCCGCAAGTCGTGCTCGTCTCCGTTGTTGGATTCGGGTTGGTGAGGCGGGACGTGGCGGTCGCCGCCGGCGAAGCGGTGGACGTCAGGATTGCGGTGGCGGAAGGGGCGAGCACCTACGTCGAAGACGTCGCCGTCACGGGCACCGCTTCCGCGACGGGGAGCCGGGGTTGCCAGCCAGTTCGTCTGGGCAGCCGCGATCTCCTCGCCCTCCGAGGGCTCGTGGCCGACGATCCCTTCCGGGCGGTGCAGGTCCTTCCCGGCGTCGCCACCGGCGACGACTTCCGCGCCGAGTTCGCCGTGCGTGGCCTTGGACCTTCGAACATCGGGATCGCGGTGGACGGCGTCGACAGCCCGCTGTTGTTTCACACCGTCCGCGGCGTGCAGGACACCGGCTCCATCGGACTGATCAACAGCGATATCATCGAATCCGCCACGCTGTTCGCCGGCGTTCATCCGCAGCGTCTGGGCTCGCATCTCGGCTCGCGCCTCGACTTCACCACTCGTGACGGCTCACGCGAGCGCCTGACGGTCCGTGGCCTCTTGAGCGCATCGGCAGCGAGCACCGTCTGGGAAGGCCCGCTCGGCCGCAGCAAGCGCGCGAGCTGGCTGGTGGCGGTCCGCAAGAGCTATATCGACTGGCTGATCCGGCAGATCGATTCGGCCAGCGACACCACCTTCGGCTTCTCCGACGCGCAGGGCAAGCTCAGCGTTGACCTCTCTCCTCGCCAGACGCTGCGCGTGTCCCTCATCGCCGGTCGTTCCGTCTTGCGGGAAGAGGAAGCGGATCCCGGGCCCAACGCGCTCGACCGCGCGCAGGCCGCGACGGTGATTGGCAACGTGCAGTGGCGCTTCACGCCATCACCCAGGGTGACGATCTCGCAGCAGGCCTACGTCCTCCACGCGCGCTATTCCAATCAGGTGATCGACGGCCGCACCCGCGAAGAGGGCAGCGACCTTGACTTGACCTGGCGGGGCAGCGCGGCGTGGAATCCGAACCCCGGCCACCTCATCGAGTTCGGTGCCAACGCCCAGACGCTGGACGCCGAGCGCATCGACCGCCGATTCTCGGCTCAATCGGAAGCGACCCTGCGCGATGCCACTGGGGACGCCCGGTCGGCGGCTGGCTGGGTGCAGGACCGATGGACGCCTGCCGCCCGCTTCTCGGTCACTCCAGGCGTTCGCGTTGAACACTGGCGCGCTCCACGCAACTCGCAGAATTCCGGGTTCACGAGCACAGGCGGCAGCTACACGAGAGCATCGCCGTGGCTCCTCACCGAGCTCGAGATCAGGCCCCGGCTGCGGGCCCGCTTCGGCGCTGGCCTCCAGCACCAGGCGCCGACGATCGATCAGTCGTTCTACACGCGGCCCGGTGACGATCTGCTGCCGGAAAGCGCGCGAACCATCGAGGGCGGTCTCGAGCAGCGATTTGGAGCCGCCTGGCGAGTCGCGGGCACGGTGTATCACCGCAAAGATCGGGACGGGTTCCGCTTCGTCGACGCCGAAGTGCGCCTCTTCAACAATGAACTGGTGTTGCCGACAGTCCCGTATCTCGCCAACGTGCTCACCGGCGACACTCGCGGCGTCGAGCTGGTGCTGGAGCGACGCTCGGTCAACGGCTTGAACGGATGGCTGTCCTATGCGTGGAACAAGTCAACGCTCAGTGACGGCACCGAATCATTCCCGTCGGACTACGACCAGCGCCACACCGTCAACACCTACATCGTCTATCGCTGGTCCGGCCGAACCAGCCTCTCGGCGCGGATGCGATACGGATCGAACTTTCCCATTGCCGGCTACATCGAGGAAGTGCCCGACGGCTACGCGCTGAGCGAGCGGCGGAACGGCGCGCGCCTGCCGGCCTATTCGCGCCTCGACCTGCGCGCCGACCGGACGTTCACCCTCCGCAAGAGCCGCCTCACGCTGTTCCTGGAAGTGGTGAACGCCATGAATCGCGACAACTTCCGCCCGAACAGTCCGTTCTTCAGCATCGCCACGCGGAGAGTGTTTGAGCCCACCGAGAAGCTGTTCCCGTTGCTGCCGGTCGCAGGGTTGCTGATCGAGTTCTGACACTTCGGGCAGCCCGCCAACCACAGAGGACGCGGAGGTCCGAAAGCACCCCTGGTCGCGATGGTCGTCGCGCCTCGAACTCGGTCGTAGCCATTCGTTGTCCGCCTCTCACGGCGCGGTGAGGCGAATTGGCGTGACGACTTCGTACGGGCCGAAGCGTGTGCCGGAGACTAGGCTCAGCTCCGAAGACGCGGCCTTATCGCCGTGAACCGTCGATTGTCGTTTCCTGGCAGCGATCGAGCGGCGCGACGAGGTGGACGATGGCAGACACGCCGTCAGGGTCGACACGAACAGCTGGCGTTTGCAGGTTCGTGACGCCGATCTCTCGTCCGGTTGCGTCTCGCGCAGGCACCAGCACTTGTCCGTGAACGTCGTACGACACTCCCTCGATCACGGTGAGGCGCAAGCGCCCGTCGACACGTTCATAGGTCGACTCGCTGAAGTAGCCGCGATCGTCCGCTCGTTTCGCGTAGAGGAAACCAGAGCGTGGCAGCGAGCCGTCGCGGCACACAATTTCGGCCTGTATGGTCGTGCGAGGAAGCGTCCGCTTCGGCGCAAACGGCTCCGAGGCCGATACACGACCTTGACTCACCTCGATCACCACCGCGTCCTCGCGTCGTTCCACACCAGGGTAGTACCCCGGCGCAAACGGCTGGCTCACCCGGGGCGGGCTCACGGCGTTGACCGTGACGAGATACCGTCCCGGTTTCACGCTCTCGAATGTGAAGACGCCGTCGTCACCCACGGTCGTTTCTCTCGAATCGGACAGGTCAGGCCTGGTCCAGTCATGCGTGACTGGCACCGCAAAGAGCTCGACGCCGCGGACGGGTGCCCCCTCCGCGGGCGCGAACGTGCCGGTGAGGCGGCCGGCGGGACGCGGGATGATCACCACGTCACCGCAATCAGACGGCGAACGCAGGACGACTCGCGTCAAACCCTCGAGCGCAGCGCCCACGTCGGCGTGGACCGCATGGACGCCCCGGGGCACACCGTCGAGGGTGAAGTGGCCGTCGCTGCCGGCACGCGTCTCGATCACGTGGCCGCCGGCCTCGAGCCAGACGCGCACGCCGGCCATCGGCGCCGTGATGCCCGCCTGGCTGGTGAACGACTCGTTGAGGCGCAGCACCGAGCCGGTCACACGTCCGCCTGGAGGCGGCAGTGCCGGTTCTGGATCGCCGGCGGGTAGCGAGCCGCCTCCCGCGCACATGTGGGTGCGGAATGTAGTCTTGTTTCCGGCGCCATAAACGAGGAACCGCTCTCCGACCCGAAAGTCGAAAGAGCAACTGGTGCCGGCTTCATTGCTGACCGTGACAACCGGATCGACCGTGCCTTTCCAGACACGGCTGACCTCGATGCGGGCGACGTTGATAGGTCCTTCCCGTCTCACGTCCATCACTTGACCCAGGAACACGGCTTCAGTGGCGGCGTAGCTGCCGCATGGAGACAGTCGAGCGCACGAGCACGCCCAGACGTCTTCGGCGGTGCCGAGGGCGAGCAACACGAAGATCCAGCAGACGGCTCTCATTTCGTCGTCCGAATGACGCGCTCACAGGAATTGACGCTCATGCGCCCATGGTCTCCCCGTCGACCGTCAGAATCAACGGTAAACAATGGACGACCGATGACGGTTGAACGTGGGAAGCGCTAGCGAGAAAGGTTCCGCCCTCCACTCGCGGTCGTGGGAGTCGTCGCAGGGCGGCACGCGGCGTGACGCTCGCCGACTGCGACGGCTGTCGCCGCGGCCATCGCCACGACGTGCGCCCCGCCCACGCACATCGGCACGAGCATCAGCGCCCAGCAACTCCCGAAGCACCAACAGCCGGAACGCAGACCGAACGTAATCACTTCGCGGTCCGCCGCAGGTCCGAAGGCCGGAAGCGTTGGCAACGCGTGACAGCGGTTCAGGCAGATCTGCTTCGCCGGCGTCGTCTGCCACGCCATCGCAAGCGCCACCGCGGCGACAGTGGAATAGGCCACCGGCACCATGCCGTTCAGATACGCGCTGGCCGAGGCGAGCAGCCAGCCCGCCGTTGTCCACACGAGCGCATATGCGAGAGCAAAGAGAGCGACTCTGCGCCATCGCACCCTTCTAAAGCTTCGCGTCCAGACGTGATCGATGGGGTGAACGAGCAATGGCGCCATCATCGCGAGCAGCATCGCGAACCACGACGCGAGCGACAGCGCGCCCGCCGACGCATGCAGGTGAGACTCGCGGTTGATCGCGCTCGTCCAGATCACGACACACCAGCCCACGAGGCTTACCGCGCACAGCGCCGGCGCCGCGCCGGTCGTCAGCACGAGCCGGCCCGCGTGCAGCCAGCTGCTAGCTGCCCTGACGATAGATGCTGATGCGGCCAACGGAGATGTTGTCCTCAGGCCGAACGGCTGTTCGCGGCACCAGGCGGACCCTGATGTCGTTCAGGTCCTGCACGCCGGCGGCGCGGAGCTGGTCCACCCAGTCGGTTATTTCGAGCGACTCGGTGATGCCGTTGCCGGCCCCCGCCTGATCGGTCGCCGTCGCCTTACGGACGCCGAAGAGCGACACGGCGCCAATCAACGCTTCGGGGACAGCGGCAGAAGGATGGCTGACATAGACGTAGAACACCGCGGCATCGTTCACGCCACGGATGTTTTCGAGATTGAGAAACACGCGATCCGGATCCGCGGTGGCCAGCCCGGCATCGAGCGTGGCCATCGTGCGGGCGACCGCTGCAGGATCGACGCGCACGCTCGTTTCGACAGCCTCGCCCTTCGAGCCGAACGATCTCGTCGTTCGCGCCGACGAGCTCAGCCGGTGGTGGTTGTGTCATGGTCGCTGCCCTCGCGCTCCGCGCCCCTAGTGCATCCGACATGCCCAGACGAGTCAGTCGCTGCGCATCGAAATTCACGCCCATGAACGGGTCTGCCGTGCTCTCGTAAATGTAGTCGAGCGGCGCGGCCTGCGTGTTGACGACCTCGGCCGAGGTGAACTTCCAAATCGCCCCATCGGGCATCGGCAAGGCGAACCGACGGTCGGCAGGACCGGTGCGCCAGGCCGCGTCCGTCGGATTCGTGTTCGCCGGATCGCGCTTCATCCACACGTCCCAGAGCCGGTCGATGTTGGCGTGGTGGAGCCAGAAGATGGGATCGAGCCCGGCCGTGTCGGGCAGTGACATGAGACCGTACGATTCCGGATCCTGGGGGTCGCCCTGCGGGAGGCGCCCACCGACGAGGCCGTGGAGGATGTTGTGCGGCTGCCGCTCGACGCGACCGTTCGCGCTGTTCGGGCCGCCATGGCGAAAGGCCGTGCGAACGCCGCCGAAACCGGTCGTTCCACCAATGGCCGTTCCCTCGAAGCGGCGCTCCCTGAGCGCGGTCAGCTCGACGTCCTGCGCGCGGATGACGACGTTCCCCGTCCCGTCGCCGTAGCGCCGCGTTTCGGCGAGCGGGTTGTCCTCGCCGCTGGGCAGCTTCGGCTGCGAAAATGCCGGTGGCAGCTTCAGCGCATTCGGGTTGGTGGTGTCGCTGTAGTTCCAGTAGGGAAGCGCCCAGTCCGAGGGTCCCTGCAAGTCCTCGACGATCACCTTGCGAAGCGCCGCTTCCAAGGCCGCCAGGTAGCCGCGGTGCCACGGGAGGAAATACCAGGTCTGGTGCTGGCACTGCTCCCAGAACTGCGCCCTGTCGGCCGCCGATGGCGGCGGATTGGTCGGCGAAAGATAGCCGAAGGCCTGCCACAGCGGCTCGTCGAATCCATGCATGCCGCCGAAGAACGCCCAGCTGCCGCGCTTCGCGGCCTCGCGCGTCTTGAGCACGCCGACCGCGCGCGCGTAGAACAGCAGCACGTCGTCCCACGGCTGCTGCAGCTTCCAGACATCTCGACGGGTGCGAGCCATAAGACTCAACTCCAGGGATCTCGCGAGACTCTCAACTCGCGGGGCGTTAGTCTGAGTAGACGGTCACATGCGGCGGAGGGGCCGGCGCTTAGTAGAGACGCGTCTTGTATCCTTCCTGCAAGGACTGTTCGATCTGCTCAGCAGTGTCCTCCAGCCGGGCCTGATCCTTCAGCATCTGTCCAAGGCTGGGCAACACGGCACGCTCGACTCGCGCTGTGGGATCCCAGAGATGCGCGCGAATCAGTGCTTTGCCACAGTGCAGAAAACACTCGCGCACGGTAACGGACAGCGCGGAGCGCGGGTGCTTGCCGTTGACGGTCCACGCCTCGAGCACCGTGGCGTCAAAGGTTATCGTGGCAGTCCCGTTCACCCGCAGCGTTTCGTTGACGCCGGGGATCATGAACAGGATGCCGATTTCGGGATTGCACTCGACGTTGGTCAGGGAATCGAGACGGTTGTTTCCAGGCCAGTCCGGTATGAGCAGGGTCGAGGAGTCGACCACGTGGACGAAGCCCGGGCTGTCGCCGCGCGGGGTGACGTCCGTGCCCGACGCCGACGCGGAGCCGAGACACAAGAACGGCGAAAGCGCGATAAACCTCCGCATGTGCTCGTCGAGCTCGGGGAGAACCTTGAGCTTAGCCCGCGGCGATACTGCGGGATATGCGGAGCGGAGAGACACCGTTTCGCTCATCGATGCAGTCTACCGTCGCATCAGCCGTCGAGGGTAGTTGCCAGTGCGCTCGGCCAGCGCGAGCCGGCCAGGAGCCTCGGCCAACGGGCGGGTGTGCCCGCATCGTCGAATCCGCACAGGCCCGGCGCGGCGGCGACGCTGATCCGGGGGAACCGTGAATCCCGTGTCGCGCGCGGATATCATCAGTCCGACTAGATGACCGAATCCGCCGCCATCCCCCTAAGCACGCGCCTGCGTACACCGTTGCTGCCTGCCGCTGCCGCGGCCGGCTTTGCCATGGCCCTGGTCGCCGTCGGCGTGATCGCGTGGTTCTCCTACGAGTCCCAGCGCGCCACCGGTGAACTTCGAGCGCGCGTGACTCACACGGTGAGTGTCGTTGATGGGCTGCAAAGGCTGCAGGGAATGCTCGTAGACGCCGAGACCGGGCAGCGCGGCTACCTGATCACCGGAGAAGAAGCCTATCTCGAGCCATACACGGCTGCACAGATGGCGCTTCCGGGCGCGCTCTCCACGGTGCGGGCGCTCATCTCGGACGACGCGGCCCAGGTCGCGCGGTTCGACGACGTCGCCGGGGCCGCCACGCAACGGGCCGAGCTTCTGGAGCAGACGATCGCACTTCGACGGTCCGGCGACGCGGCCGGCGCCGCCGATCTCATACGTTTGGGCCGCGGCAAGGCGCTGATGGACAGGATCAGGGCCGGCGTCGGCGAGATGCTCGCCTTCGAACGGGCCCGGCTCCAGACCTTGCAGGCGGAACGCGACGTTGCGGCGGCGTGGTCGCTGCAGGTGACGCTGGTCGGTTCGGCGATCCTGCTGTTGCTCGTCGCTGCCGCGGCGGTCATGACATCCCGTGCGTTCCGGCAGCGCGAATCGGAGGCCTGGATTCGAAGTGGGCAGGCCGGCCTCGCCACGTTGCTGCAGGGAGAGCTCCGCGCCGAATTCCTGGGCGAGCGCGTCCTGTCCTATCTGGCACAGTTGCTGGCAGCGCCGGTCGGGGCGTTCTACATCCTGGACGAGGGTGGCAATTTGCGGCGAGTGGCGGGCTACGGTCTGAGCCAGGATCCGGCGCCGCCGATGCCGGAGGCGACCACCGGTCTGCCCGCACAGGCGAGTCGGGACCGCCGCATCCTGTACTTCGAGAACGTCCCCGCGGATCACCTGCCCGTTGTATCCGGGCTGGGGAAGAGCCAACCCCGCACGGTCGCGGTCATGCCAGCGCTCGTCGATGGCGAGGTGATGGGTGTGGTCGAGATTGGCCTCTTCGACGGTCTCGCTGCTCGCGAGCGGGAGCTGCTCGTTCGGCTGTCGGAGCCGGTGGCCATCGCCATCCGAACTGCCAAGGACCGCACCCGGCTCGAAGAGCTACTGGCGGAGACGCAGCGGCAATCGGAAGAGCTGCAGGCGCAACAGGAGGAACTGCGAGTCAACAACGAAGAGCTCGAAGAACAGAGCCAGGCCCTCAAGGAATCGCAGGCCCGTCTGGAGATGCAGCAGGCCGAACTCGAGCAGACCAACACCTACCTCGAGGAGCACGCCGAGAAGATGCGGCTTCAAAGCGACCACTTGGCGCGCGCGCAGGCGACGTTGGCCGACAAAGCGGACGACGCTGGAGCGCGCGAACGAGTACAAGAGCGAGTTCCTGGCGAACATGAGCCATGAACTGCGGACGCCGCTCAACTCCTCGCTGATCCTGGCCAAGATGCTCGCCGACAACAAGGAAGGCAAGCTCAGTCCTGAACAGGTGCGCTACGCGCAGACCATCTCGTCTGCCGGCAACGATCTGCTGACGCTGATCAACGACATCCTGGACCTTGCGAAGGTCGAGGCTGGAAAGGTCGAGTTGGCGATCGAGCCCGTGCGGCTCGCCGCGGCCGTCGAGGCGGTGTCCAGAACCTTCGAGCCGCTCGCCGCGGAAAAGGCGCTGGCGCTCCGCATCGAGTTCGAGCCTGGGGCACCCGATCGGATCGAGACGGACGCCCAGCGCCTGGGCCAGATCCTCAAAAACCTTCTCGCCAACGCTGTCAAGTTCACCCCCGCTGGGGAGATCACCATGAGCGTGCGGCCCGAAGGCGACGGAGTGGCGTTTGCCGTGCGCGACACCGGAATCGGCATCGAGCCGCACCAGCAGGAAGTCATTTTCGAGGCCTTCAGACAGGCCGACGGCAGCACGCACCGCAAGTACGGCGGCACCGGCCTGGGACTGTCGATCTCGCGCGATTTGGCGCGGCTGCTCGGCGGCGACCTGCGGGTCGCCAGCACGCCCGGGCAGGGCAGCACGTTCACGCTCACGCTTCCACTGACACTGGCGACGCCTGTGCCGAACAGGCCCGACCGATTCCGATCGTTATGGAGGCGGCGCGGCCAATGCCGACCCGCGCCGCCCCGCCGCTCCCGCCGTCCACGCCGGTGGGGCGGATGAACGACGACCGCGAACGCATCGGCAACGGATCGCGCGTGCTTCTCATCGTCGAAGACGATGAACGGTTTGCGGCCGTGCTTCGCGACCTCGCTCACGAACACGGGTTCCAGTGCCTGATTGCGCTGACTGCGAACGAGGGCCTCGCCCTTGCCGCGCAGTTCGTCCCGCACGCCATCCTGCTCGACGTCAACCTGCCCGATCATTCCGGGCTCGGGGTGCTGGACCAGCTCAAGCGCAATCCGGCGACGCGTCACATTCTCGTGCACATGGCCTCGGTCACCGACTTCTCGCGCGAAGCGCGCGAGCTTGGAGCGGTGGGTTATGCTCTGAAGCCCGTGAAACGCGAGGAGCTGGTGGAAGCGTTTCGCCGGCTCGACGCGAGGCTCGCGCAAGGCCTCCGCCGCGTGCTGGTCGTCGAGGACGACGCGACGCAACGGGAAGGCATCATGCGGCTGCTCGACGGCCCTGACGTCCAGATCGTGGCGGTGGAGAGTGCGACGGCCGCGCTGGACGAACTGCAGGCGACGACGTTCGATTGCATGGTCATGGACCTGAACCTGCCCGACCTGAGCGGCTACGAACTGCTGGACGCCATGGCCGAGCAGCGACGCCGTGTCGTTTCCCCCGGTGATCGTCTACACGGGCCGATCGTTGACGCGCGACGAGGAACAGCGGCTGCGACGCTATTCGCGGTCGATCATCATCAAGGACGCCCGCTCTCCGGAACGCCTGCTCGACGAAGTGACCCTTTTCCTCCACCAGGTGGAAGCATCGCTGCCGCCCGATCGACAGCGCATGTTGAAGGCGGCCCGCGATCGCGAGTCGGCACTCGACGGGCGGCGGGTGCTGGTGGTCGAAGACGACGTGCGGAATGTGTTCGCCCTGAGCCGGATCCTCGAGCCTGGTGGTGCGAAGGTGGAGATCGCGCGCAATGGCCGCGAGGCGATCGCGCTCCTCGAACGGTGTCAAGGGCAGCGCCGAAACCGCCATCGATCTCGTGCTGATGGACATCATGATGCCGGAGATGGACGGCTTCACGGCGATGCGCGAGATTCGAAAGCGGCCGGAATGGAAGAAGCTGCCAATCATCGCCCTGACCGCCAAGGCGATGCGCGACGATCAGGAGAAGTGCCTGGCGGCGGGTGCGAACGACTATATCGCCAAGCCGCTCGACGTGGAGAAACTGCTGTCGTTGATCCGGGTATGGATGCCGAAGTAGCGCTCGACGCAAGGATGTCGGACTTCGAGATCGAGTTGCAGCTGCTGCTCGACGCGATCTACCTGAAGTACCACTTCGATTTCCGCGGCTACGCGCAGGCGTCGCTCAAGCGACGGGTGCGCACCGCCCTGGATCGATTCGGGTGCGCCACCGTGTCGCTGCTCCAGGATCGCATCCTCCGTGACGCGACGGTGTTCCAGGCGCTGCTGGATCTGCTGACCGTCCCGGTCAGCGAGATGTTCCGCGACCCGCGGTACTTCCTGACCATGCGTCGGTCGGTCATCCCCATCCTGCGGACCTACCCATCCCTGAAGATCTGGATCGCGGGCTGCAGCACGGGAGAGGAGGCCTATTCGTTCGCGATTCTGCTCCGCGAAGAGGGCCTGCTCGAACGGACCCTGATCTACGCGACCGACATCAACGCCCGGACCCTGGCGAAAGCCGAGGCGGGCGTCTACGACGTGGATCGGATCGCCGGATTCACGGAGAATCATCGCAAGTCTGGCGCGCCGACTTCTCTGTCCGACTACTACACGGCGGCCTATGGACGGGCGGTCTTCGACAAGAAGCTCAGATCCAACATCGTGTTCTCGGACCACAGCCTGGCCACCGACAGCGTCTTCGCCGAGGTCCACCTGATTTCGTGCCGCAACGTGCTGATCTACTTCAATCGATCGCTCCAGGACCGCGCGTTCGGGCTGTTCCGGGACGCGCTGGTGCACCGGGGTTTCCTCGGCCTGGGTGCCAAGGAGACGGCCCGGCTGACCTCCCATGCGGACGCGTTTACGGAACTGGTGCCCGGTGAACGGATCTACCGCAAGCGAGAGGCCGCGTGACGACGATGGCGGCTGAACTCGCACCCGTCGATGCCATCGTCATCGGGGCCTCGGCCGGCGGCGTCGAGGCCCTGTCAGCGGTGCTGCCGGCATTGCCGCAAACCTATGCCGGCGCCGTGCTGGTCGTCCTCCACCTGCCGCGAGAGAGTCCCAGCCTGCTGGCCGACATCTTCCGCCCGAAGTGCGGGCTGATGGTGCGCGAGGCGCAGGACAAGGAAGCGATCGCGCCCGGGACGATCTACTTTGCCCCCGCGGACTACCACCTGCTGGTGGACCGCGGACCGGAGCTCGCGCTCTCGATGGACGAGCCCGTGCACTACTCGCGGCCGTCCATCGATGTGTTGTTCGAGTCCGCCGCCGAGGTCTATGGCCCGCGGTTGCTCGGCATGGTCCTCACCGGCGCAAATGACGACGGTGCCGCGGGACTCGAAGCGATCTATCGTAGCGGCGGGATCACCTGCGTCCAGGACCCGGAGACAGCGCAGGCGCCGCTCATGGTCGAGGCCGCCCTCCGGCGTGTACCCGCGCACTTCGTCCTCACCCTCGGCGGCATCGCCGAGCTCCTGCGCACGGTGAGGTCATGACTCATCGGTTGACATGCCTGCTGGTCGACGATCTCGAAGAGAACCTGCTGGCGCTATCGGCGGTCCTGCGGCGGGACGACCTCGACATCCTGACGGCGCAGTCGGGGGCCGAGGCGCTTGAATTGCTGCTGGCGCACGATGTCGCTCTGGCGTTCATCGATGTGCAGATGCCGGAGATGGACGGCTTCGAGCTCGCCGAGTTGATGCGCGGGACCGAGCGGACCCGTCGCATCCCCATCATCTTCGTGACCGCCGGCAGCCGCGAGCCGTCGCGGGTCTTCCACGGCTACAACGCCGGCGCCGTGGATTTCCTCTACAAGCCGATCGATCCCGTCGTCCTCGAAAGCAAGGCCGCGGTGTTCTTCGAGTTGCATCGCCATCGGCTGGCACTGGCCGACGAACTGCGTCAGCGCAGCGAGACGCTGCGACTGAACGAGATGTTCACGGCGGTGCTCGGTCACGATCTGCGGAACCCGCTGAACGCGATGCTGACCGGCGCGGTCCTCCTGCAGCGGTGCACGGACGATCCCGCAGTCCGTGACACGGCGGCGCGGATCCTGGCCAGCGGCCGGCGCATGGCGCGCATGATCGAGGACCTGCTGGATTTGAGTCGCGCGCGCCTGGCTGGCGGGATTCCCCTGACGCGGGTGGCCACCAACCTGGCGGCGGTGGTCGAGCGCGTGGTGCTGGAAGCGCGCACGGCGCATCCCACCGCCAGGGTCGAGGTCGAGGCCGAAGGCGAACTGGCAGGGGAGTGGGATGTCGATCGCCTGCAACAAGTGGCGTCGAACCTCATCGGCAATGCCATTCAGTATGGCGCCATCGGTCAGCCAATCCGCGTGAGGCTCGACGGCTCGAATGTAGAGCAGGTCATCCTCTCTGTGGCGAACACCGGCGTGATTCATCCGCAGCTGCTGCCGTCCATCTTCGAGCCCTTCCACGGGGACCCGCACCGAAATCGTGATGGGCTGGGGCTCGGCCTCTACATCGTTCGGCAGATCGTCGAGGCTCACACCGGGGTCATTGCGGTGGCGTCGGTGCCGGCCGACGGCACCATGTTCACTGTGACGCTTCCTCGAAAGCTGAGCGAGTTCGTCCGTCTCTGACCTGGTCGGACGGGATCAGCATCGCGTTAGACGTGGTCAACGATGGCATCGCCTCTGCATTCGATACCGAGGTTATGGCATTCGAGCTGGCCCACCGAAAGCACCTCGACGATGAGCTCACGAAGATTGTGCGTCGGCAGCTCCGCGATACCGTCCGGGCGCTGAGCGAGGCTGGGAAAGCCTCCGAGAACGTCATTCACGAGGCGCGCAAGAGCGTCAAGAAGGTGCGCGCGATCGTGGCTCTTCTGGAACAAGCGGGAGCGAAGCTGCCACGCAAGGACCGCAAGCGGTTGAAGTCGGCGGCGAGCGCACTCTCCAGGCTCCGCGACAGCGCCGCCATCGTCGAGAGTCTGGACCGCGTTCACCGCCAGTACCCGAAGCA
The DNA here is from genome assembly GCA_963723005.1 of uncultured Acidobacteriota bacterium. GTDB lineage: Bacteria > Acidobacteriota > Vicinamibacteria > Vicinamibacterales > UBA2999 > VFZN01. The sequence continues at coordinate 511,259 of CAVRPA010000007.1, forward strand.
ACTGTCGGAGGAGACACACACCGTTCTGCGTCGTGCACTGGTCCAGGCCCGAATCCGGCAGGAGGAGCAAGCGGAACATGATGACGTCGTCGTGGAGGCCGCCAGGAAACTTGCCAAGACGCGCAAGTCGGCCAAAACCTGGGCGCTGCCTTCACTCGGGCTGTCTGACCTGGTCGAGGTCATCGGCGACTCGTATCGCGGGAGCCGGAAAGCGATGCAGCGCGCTCGTGAAACCGGGCAGTCCGCGTCGGTGCATCGCTGGCGTAAAGAGCTGAAGACCCTCTGGTATCAGCTGCGCCTCGCCAAGCCCCTCACTACCGGAGTCGCTCCCCTCATTGCCAGGTTGAAGCGGCTCGAGACCGAGCTCGGCAACGACCACAATCTGGTCGTTCTGGGGGCGACGCTGCGAGGTTGCAGTGAGCTGCGATCGATGCGCGCAGAACTGCGCCAGGTCGAGCGCCTTGCCGCGCGGATGCGTCAGTCGCTGCGGCGAAAGGCGTTCGGGCTCGGCCGTCGCGTGCAGGCCCGAAAGGCACGAGCATTCACCCGCTGGATTCGTTCGTCGACGATGAAGAGATCCGGTGGACCTTGGTATCGGCACCGGGCGAGCGCTGACCAACACCATCGTCCAATGGATTCAACGCCGCCGCTGACAGCACGGTCGGTCGCATCGGCCAGCTCGCGTGCTGGGAGCATTACAACCCGCTGGCGCGCTACGCCATGATCGCGGACGGCGAGCAGATCCACTCGGCGATGTATCCGGGTTCGATCTTCGGCGACCTGTTTGCCGAGCAGACATGCCGCGGTTGAGGAAGAGATCACGAGATGACCTTCGCAATCAATGTGCTTGGATGGATTGGGGCTGCCGTCCTTCTCCTTGCGTACTGGCTTGTCTCAACACAGAGGACGACCGGCAACTCAGGGATGTATCAAGGCATGAATCTGCTGGGCGCCATCTTTGTACTGGCGAACTCGCTGTACTACGGCGCGTATCCATCGGTTGGTGTGAACGCCGCTTGGATTGCGATTGGTGCCTACGCGCTGGCGACACGCGTCTCTCACGGGACGAGCGTACGGCCGCAATCCTAAGCGCGCCGTCATTGACGAAGCGACCGCACTATCGCAACGTTGCGTCAACCAGCAGCAGGAGACCGAATCCGAAGGCGGCGAGCAGGCCGGAGAAACGCGGGCTGTCATGAAAGGCCTCGGGAATCATCGTCTCCACAGTCATCGCGAGCAGCGCTCCGCCTCCAAATGCCTGCAGCCGGGGCGGCCACGCCTCGCTGAGCGAGCCGAACCCCACGTACCCTGCTGCGATCGCTGCCGCGCCCCCCACGGCAACCGCACTCCAGAGCAGACCAATGTGCAGGTAACTGCGGCCGGCCGCCCGCATGCCCGATGTGCTCGACAGGGCCACGGGAACGTTGCCCACTGAGAACGCGATCACCAGCGCGAGGGGCACGACGGGATCCCGCAGAGCGAGGCCCAACACCATCGCTTCCGGGACCGTGTCGAGCGCGTTGCCGAGCGCGATGGCGGCTCCGCTGCCGGGCTGCTGCGACTCGGTCGGCTGCTGAACACACTCGCCGCATCGCTTACGGTGTGCGGCACCGAACCTCGCGAGAAGCGCGTTGCTCGCGCTGAACACGGCTGCCCCGAGCAGCAGCGACAGCGCCGCCGCCATCGGACCGGCGACCCGGATCGCATCCGCGGTCACTTTAAGGGACACACCGGCGAGCAGCAGTCCGGCTCCTACCGACATGGCTATCGCGATGCGTTGGTGCGGCAATCGCGAGAATGCTCCAGCGATCGCTCCGACCAGCAGCCCAACCGAGGACACCCCGCCCCACGCGAGGGCAGCCCAGACTTCATCAGTATTCGTGGACATGCTCAGGCTCGAATCGCGCATTTCGCAGCATGTGGAATTGTCGGCGGCTGGCCGTCCGCATGCAACAGAATGCCGCTGTGCCCCGGCGCCACTACAGCGAGGTGCTTCATGCAGGCGATCCGCGTCCATCACTTCGGCGGTATCGACTCTCTCGTGGCGGAGGACGTGCCCCGGCCAGCTCCTGGCGAAGGCGAGGTGTTGGTGCGCGTGAAAGCAGCAGGCGTCGGCCCATGGGACGCCTGGGTCCGGTCCGGGCGGAGCGTCCTTCCTCAACCGCTGCCGTTAACGCTCGGGTCCGATGTGGCCGGGCTAGTCGAGGCGGTCGGCGCAGGGGTCCCGCAGTTCAGGGCGGGCGACGCGGTGTTCGGCGCCACGAACGCCAGATTCACCGGGGGATACGCCGAGTACGCCGTGGCGTCCGCGACGAAACTCGCGAAAATGCCTCAGCGAACGGATTTCATAGAAGCGGCGTCTGTGCCAGTCGTCGCATGCACGGCGTGGCAGATGGTCTTTGACCATGGCGCGGTGGACGCGACGAAGCGAGTCCTGGTCCTTGGCGCAGCCGGGAACGTCGGCGCCTACGCCTTGCAGCTGGCCAGGCAGGTTGCGAATGAAGTGGTAGCCACCGCGTTTTCAAAGGACGTCGCGTACGTCCGCACACTCGGTGCGGACCACGTCATCGATGTGCAGAAGTCGCGATTCGAGGAGGTCCTTGCGGGAGTCGATGTCGTGCTCGACACGATCGGCGGCGACACGCAGGACCGATCCTTTACCGTCCTGAAGTCTGGTGGCGTTCTGGTCTCGGCGGTGGCCGAGCCCGATCAGCAGAAAGCTGCTCACCACGGGGTACGGGCGCTGTTCTTCCTGGTCGAGGTCACATCCCGGCGCCTCGAGCAGATTTCGGCCCTCATCGAGGCCGGCGAGCTGACCACCCAGGTAGGCGAGGTGCTGCCGCTGGCCGACGCGCGGATCGCCCACGAAATGCTCGCGGGCAAGCCGCATAAGCGCGGAAAGATCGTCCTGACCGTGGACGGGCCCTCATGACGTCCAGAATCCCACCCTTTCCGCCACAGCGTTACGATGGATGCGATGTACACGGCAACCATCCTGCTCGACATCCACGCGCGCGCTCACGAGAGCCTGCGGCGGCTGATTGAACTGTGCGGCACCCTCACCGAAGACGAGTTGCGACAGCCGCTCGATGGCTTCGGGTTTCCGACCGTTCTCGGCCAGCTCCAACACACGATCGGTGCGGAGATGTACCTGGCAGATCGTCCTCATTCGCGGATACGACACAGAAGCGACGTTGCCCGACCTGTCGCATCTCGCCGCGATCGAAGCGTTTCGTCAGCAGACGGCGTCGACGACCCGTGGCTATCTCGACCGCGCCAGCGTCGCGGAGCTGAATACGCCCCGAGAGATGATTTCGGATCCCGGTGAAACGCGCGTGCTCAGGCCCGCCGACGTGATCGTGCGCGTCGTGACGCACGTCTTCAACCACCAGGGCCAGATCCTAGCGATGTGCCGAACCTTGGGCAAACCGAATGAGACCATCGACCTGGACTACCCGGTCGACGTCGTCTTGCCAGCGAAGCCGAGCGGCGGGGACTAGCAGAACGTTCGTGGCGCGCGCCGCTCAGATGCCACAGAACGTCTTCCACTCCTCCTCCGCCTGCGCGAGCGTGCGGCCGTACGCCTCGTGGAACCGCTGCTCGAACATCGCCGACGTGGCACCGTGCAGATGCTTCAGGGGCATCGGACCGTACGTCTCGAGCAGGTACGCGAGGAACGACGCGCTGGTGTTGTAGGCCACGTCTTGAGGGTAGCCCTCCCACGCGTCATCGTCCGCCAGTTTGGCCAGCGGCGGCAGCCGGCCCGCATTGCGCACCGTCCAGCCGTAGAGCGATGAGGGGCCCGTCGGAAAGAACCGCTCCGACACGACTGCCGACGGCAGGCCCTCGCGCATCATGCTCGTTCCCGCGCGGCCGAGCCCCACCCAGAGGATGACGTGATTGGCCTCGTGCGCCAGCAGATGGAACAGGCCGCCATCGAGCGGCGCCGTGCACACGGCCTTGAACGACTCCGTCTCCGGATAGCCGGTCCCGCTGCGGTCGAACGTGCGTCCCGCGCGTTCGGCCGCGGGATAGAGCAGGCCTGTCACGCGTCCCGCGTACGCGATATCGAGGCGGGCGTTCGAGACGGCGTACTGATCCTCGAGCCACTCGGCAATGGTCGCGATCGACTGCTCGGCGAACGTCCCGGGCTGCACGTGCAGCGAGTAGTGCTTGCTGGTATAGGCCTGCCATTCGCCCTCGATCTCCGTTGGGCCCAGCACCGACTGGCATGAGCCGGCGACGAGCGACAGGAGCGCGATGGCCAGGCACTGACGCCGTTCAGCGGACATACAACACTCCGAAGGTCAGTTGGCCCTGCCCCGACGAGTAGGTGTGATGGTTACTGGCTCGCCAGATGCGGCCGAGCAAATAACGGGCGCCCAGATGTGCGCGCCCGGCGATCGGCAGGCGGCCTTCGATCGCGAGATCGGAACGCCAGCCACCGCCCCAGTAGTCCACGTCCACTCCAGAGTCGCCAGTGTGGGTCTGGCCCGACCGCGCAATCGCGAGCCCGGCGGTCCAGGCCACCTCCAACTCCGCCCGCGACCACCGGCCGATGCGGGCGGCGATGACTCCGGCCACGCCGGCTTCGCGCTCGGATCGAGCGTGGTCGATTGCCGGCGCGTAACGCCGCGAGATGCTGCGCCAGGCCAGCCCGCTCTGCACGCCTATACCGAGGTCGAGCCCGCCGACGAGCACGTCCCTCGCGGGATCTGCCCGGTAGTCGTAGGTGCCCTGGAGGCGGACGGCGCGGTCGCCTGACGGCAGCACGGTGCGATCTATCGTCGTGACGTACTCGAAGCCCGAAGCGCGCGCGAACGTCACGTCGAAGCGATGTCGCCGGTCGCGGCTCGATCGCTGGTACCGGCCCACAAGCGCAGGTCCACTGCCTTCGAGCGACGTTGGCGAGCCATCCATCGGACGGCTGGTGATCGCGATGTCCCGGAACGCGAAGGTCACAACGCCGGCCGAGATACTCCAATCAGATCGCCCTTCGGCTGGCGTGGCCGGCGCCATCGAGACCGTCTGCGCAGCGGCGCCGACGACGACGGTGAGGACGAATCCGAGGCTGGTCGCAATCCGCCGCAGCATGTGCGCGCCCTCCAGGCTGGCTGGCTGGCGAACGGCGTCGCAATTGCGGTGCCACGCGCGCGCCGCGGGCGGCAGGGACCAGCGTGCCGGCGCGAGGGACGAACCGGTCATGTCGAGCCCGCGACGGACGGTCTGCCGTCGAACCTGCCGGTAACCCGGCATGAGCTGAGCCAGCCGTAACCGTCCGGGTCGTATGATGGGACTGGAGGGACATCGCGATGAGGTTCGTCATGCTCGCAACGGCAGTCCTGCTCAGCTGGGCGCCGCCTGTGGCGGCTCAGGGGGGCACGTTCGATCTCCAGGAATGGCCGGTGGAATGGGGCGGGCGCACGCGCGATCCCGCCGTGGCGCCAGACGGCAAGGTATGGTTCGTCGGCCAGGAAGGCAACTACCTCGCCAACCTCGATCCCAAGACCGGCGCGCTGAAGCGCTACGAAATCGAAGCTGGGACCAACCCGCACACCGTGAACGTCGATCAGGACGGCATCGCGTGGTACGCGGGTAACCGGAACGGCCGCATCGGCCGGCTCGACCCGGCCACCGGATCGGTCAAGACGATCATGACCGGCGAGGCAAAGGATCCGCACACCCTGGTGTTCGATGGCAAAGGGCAGATCTGGTTCACTTCGCAGGGGTCGAATCGTGTCGGCCGGCTGCACATCGCCACGGAAAAGGTCGATCTCGATCACGCCGTTCGATTCGCCGTCCAACCCCTATGGCATCGTCATCGACAAGAACGGCGCGGTCTGGGTCGCGCTGCTCCGCGTCGGTATGGTCGCGAAGATCGATCCGCAGACGATGGCCGTGACACGGTTCAAGGAGGGTGCCGACAATTCGCGGTCGCGCCGCCTCGACGTGCTGAGCGATGGCACCATCTGGGTCGGCGACGAGGCGCGCGGCATGCTCACCCGGATCAACCCGGCGACTGGCGAAGTGAAGGAATGGCCGGTACCCGGCGGCGAAAAGGCCGGCCCCTACGCGCTCACCAAGGATGACCAGGAGCGGATCTGGTTCTCCGAGGCGAACACCAAGCGGCTCGTCGGCTTCGATCCGAAGGCCGAGAAGTTCTTCGCCAACATCGAAGTGAGCGGCACCATCCGCCACATGCAATTCGACAAGAAGACGCGGATGATGTGGTTCGGGACCGACGGAAACAAAGTCGGCCGCATCTCACTGCAGCCCTCGAAGTGAGCAGTCTCGCCGCCGCCACACTCATGGCCATCGGCATCCGGCTGGTGGCCTCGCACGGTTATCCGGACGGCGCGCCGCCTGGATTCTCCGGCGGCTTCAAAGAGGAGTCGTGTCACGCGTGCCACTTTTCCTCGGACCCAAACTCGAGCCCGGGGCGCGTCGTGATTGACGGTGTCCCGGCCCGGTTTGCGGCAGGAGAAAAGTACACGTTGACGGTGACGCTCAGCCGCCCCGGGATGAAGCGCGGGGGTTTTCAACTGGCCGCGCGGTTCAAGGACAACGGCGCTCAGGCCGGCACGCTGGCTCCCGGAGCTGCGGACACAGTCCCGAGTCGGCGTCGAACTTCAGAGCGGCATTCAGTACCGCGAACCAGAAGAAGGACGGATCGTCGGTCGAGGCGCCGGATGTCACGCGCTGGACGGTCGAATGGACGGCGCCGGCCGGGAGCGGGCCGGTCGTGTTTTACCTCTCGGCCAACGCCGCCGATGGCGATGGCAGCGCGAACGGCGACTTCGTCTACACCACATCCGTGGAATCGGCGCCGCCTCCGTAGCGAGGCGGTGTCCGACGCCGCTCGTCGTGCTCAGCTCCAGGGGCGCCGGTGTAATCACCGCCGTCGCGAGTTGGTCAGGATGGCCGGATCGCAACCCGAGCGCTCTCGAGGGGAGTGAACATGCAGTCATGGACTGATGCACGACTGCGCGACGCGCTGGGGTGGGCTCTGGCGATGCTGGCGGCGGCGAGTCCGGTGGCCGCGCAGGACCTCGCCGGGCGCGAGCAGCTCCGCGCACACGGCGAGCGGGAGTTCCGCAAGGACATCGTCACGGTGGTGGACGGGGTGTACGTGGCCGTTGGCTACTCGATGGCCAACGTGACCCTGATCGTCGGAGACGACGGCGCCATCGTCGTCGACACCGCCAGCAAGGTTGACGATGCGCAGGCGGTGAAGGCGGAGTTCGCGAAGATCTCGAAAGCGCCGGTCCGCGCCATCATCTACACGCACTCGCATCCCGATCACACCGGCGGCGCCAGCGTGTTTGCCGGTGCCGATCGGCCCGAGATCTACAGCCACCAGCTGTTCGTGGACCGCGTTCCGGATCCTCGGCCGCGCCGGCCGGGACGGCGGCGATCAGTTCGGTTCCACGCTGCCGGAGGCGCTATACATCAACGGCGGCACCGGTACCGAGTTCGGCCGTCCGTCGGGTCCAGCCGCGATGAAGACCGGTTCGCTGCCGCCCACGAAGACCTTCAGCGGCGACCGCCTGACGCTGACGATTGCCGGCGTGCGCCTGGAGCTGCTGCACACGCCCGGCGAGACCAACGACGGCATCTCGGTGTGGCTGCCGGACAAGCGCGTGCTGCTCACCGGCGATCTCTTCCTGAAGGCGTTCCCGAACCTGTACGCCATCCGCGGTGCGGCGCCGCGGCCTGTGATGCCGTGGGTCGGCAGTCTCACGAACCTGATCGCGCTTGGCGCTGAGCATGTCGTCCCTGGCCATACGCGCCCCGTCCTGGGCGCGACCAACGCCCGCGACGCGCTGACGGTCTACCGCGACGGCATCCGGTCCGTCTACGACCAGACGATCGAGGGCATGAAGAAGGGCGAGCGCCCTGACGAGCTGGTCGCGCACGTGAAGCTGCCGCCTGACCTGGCGGGGAGCCCCTATCTGCAGGAGTTCTACGGCACCGTGGAGTGGTCGGTGCGCGCGATCTACAGCGATCACGTGGGGTGGTTCGACGGCAACGCCACGCGCCTGTTTCCAATGCCGGAGGCCGAGCGAGCGCAGAAAGTCGTGACCCTGGCTGGTGGCGTGCCACAGACGCTGTCACGCGGCAGGGAGGCGCTGGACAAAGGCGACTTCCGATGGACCGCGGAGCTTGCTGATTGCGTGCTGGCGGTGGACGGGGCTAACGTCGATGCGAAGCGCCTCAAGGCGCAGGCGCTGACGGAGCTCGGCGAACGGCAGACCAGCGCCAACGCCAGGAACTACTACCTCTCGGTGGCTCAGTACCTGCTGCGAGGGCTGCCGCCGCGGTAGGTTGGTGAGCGCACCTTCGACCGCCGGATGCGCCGCGGCGGATGGCGCCGGATGAGAAGCCGGAGAGGCGTGCAACGACGATGAGCCTGCCGTTCACCGCGGTCGCCTTCTTCGAGGTCTTCGCGCGCTACAACCTGGCCACCTGGCCTCTCGTGGTCGCGCTGTGGGTGGCCGCCGCGGGCGCGTTGGTGGCAGTCGCGCGCGCACCCAATGAGAGATCCAGCCGGCTTGCCTCGGCGGTGCTCGCCGTGCTCTGGCTGTGGGGCGGGCTCGTCTATCACGCCATGTACTTCACGAGCATCAATCCGGCGGCGTGGGGCTTTGCCGCGCTGTTCGTCGCCGAGGCTGGCCTGCTCGGCTGGTACGGCGTGGTTCAACGGCGGTTGGCGTTCGGCACGGCCGCTGGCCTGTCGTGGTGGCTCGGAGCCGGGTTGGCGTCATATGCGCTCGCCTATCCCGCGCTGAATCTCGTCGCCGGCCACACCTATCCGGCATTACCATCCTTCGGCGTGCCGTGTCCGACGGGTATCTTCACCGTTGGCCTCCTGCTCACGACGGCGAATCGCCCGCCCGTCGCAGTAATTGTGGTCCCCGCGCTCTGGGCGTTGATCGGCGGGTCGGCCGCGCTCGTGCTCGGCGTCGCCACGGACTACGTGCTACTGGCGTGCTCGGCGCTCGTGGTCATCGACGCGGCGCGAAAGGCCACGATGCTGAGGCAAGTCGGTGAGGTCGAGCTAACTTCGCCGGGTACTGGCGATAATGGAATCTAAAGGAGCTCACCAACGTGACACCGAAGAACAGGATCTGCCTCTGGTTCGACAAGGACGCGCATGACGCGGCCCGCTTCTACGCCGCCACGTTTCCGGACAGCAAAGTGACCGCGGTCCATACTGCTCCCGGCGACTACCCGAGCGGTAAGGCGGGCGATGTGCTGACGGTGGATTTCACCGTGCTCGGCATTCCCTGCCTCGGCCTGAACGGCGGTCCGGCCTTCAAGCACAGCGAAGCCTTTTCCTTCCAGGTCGCGACGGAGAATCAGGAAGAGACGGATCGCTATTGGAACGCGATCGTCGGCAATGGCGGCCAGGAAAGCGAGTGCGGCTGGTGCAAGGACCGCTGGGGGCTCTCCTGGCAGATCACCCCGCGTACGCTGACCGATGCGCTCGCGGCTGGCGGCGCCGAAGCCAAGCGCGCCTTCACCGCCATGATGTCGATGCAGAAGATCGACGTCGCCGCCATCGACGCCGCGCGGAGGGGCTGAACGCGCCGGCGTCCGCTTGCGGCGCGAATACTGAAGGGGTCCAGACACTCTAGGCCGTAGCCGCCTGGCGACGGGAGATGTTCCCGCTCTCCGTTCGAGCACGGTGCCCGTCGCCATCGTGGATGAGGCCTTCGCGCACAGCCTGTTCCGGGCCAGGACGCGATCGGGCAGCGACTCCACCTCGATGCCTTCGATGAGGCGGCCGAAGTGGTTGGCGTGGTCGGCATCGCCCCTTCGTTGGCCGGGCGGCATTTTCTCGCTGGCCCTGCTCGCCGCCTTTTAGCGCTGATGGCTCTCGTTCTCTCGGCGGTGGCCTGTCTTCACCGTCGGTCCAAGCGCGCTCTTTCGCAGGGGCGGCGAACCTGCGGTCCTCGCCGAGCGCCTTGCCGCTCTCGACCCTGAGTGACGTCGCAGACGTGGTAAGCTGCGTCCCTACTCGGCAGCAACTGATGGTGATCGCACACGAACGACTCGGTTTGCGCACCAGCAGTGTTCATTCAGCTGTCGGCGCCTCTCTTCCTCAGGGAGTTACATGCCACAGCAACAGACCGACGTGACATTCGTGCATCGGCGTCAGCTGCGGTGGTGGTTCGCTCTGGCGGTGATTGCGCTGTTGACCTGGGCGGCGCCGGTCGCGGCCGCGCCGTACGTCTACGTCCTTGGCAAAGTGCCAGGGGCTGTGGCAGCAGCACCTGACGGTGATCGATGCCGCCACGAACACCACCGGACCCCGAATCCAGCTCGGACGCAGCAACGGCACCCTGCTGCCGCACGCCATCGTCATGGCGCCGAATGGCGCTCGCGTCTACGTGGTCAACGACTACGACCAGACCATCTCGGTCGTGTCCACCGCCACCAACACCGTCGAGGACGTCTGGCCGACATCCCTGGTCGGCACAGCCCCGCGGGCGCTGGCCGTGAGCCCCGACAACCAGCGGCTCTACGTTGTCGGCAATCATCAGCTGTTCATCGTCATCGACATCGCGTCGCGATCGCGGGTCGCCACGGTCGCGCACAACCAGGGCGGCGCGCTCGGCATCGCGGCATCGCCCGACGGGTCGCGCGTCTACGTCATGGCGACCGGGTCCAACCGCGTCGTGGTGCTGGGCACCGCGCCGTACGCCGTCATCGCCGCCGTGCCGATGGACGGGTTCTATGCCCGGAGCGATTCGTTGTCCGTGTCGCCGAATGGCCGTTTCATCTACGTGCCGCAGCGGGAGACGCTCGAGTCCCAACGAGATCCCGATCTTGCCCTTGACCCCGCCACGCGTGGTGATTCTCGACACGGCCACCGGCGCCATCATGACGACCGCTGCCGGCAACGTTCCCTGGCACGTCGGGATCTCACCGGACGGCGCGACCATCTATGTCACCAGCTACCAGTTGGGCGGTTCGATGCACCGGCTCAGCCCGTCCACGCATGCGTCATGGGGAGGACCACCGTCTCGCGCGGGTTCACCACCGCGTTCCTCAGCGACAGCACCCGCGCCTATGTGGCCGCGAACGAGAATGTCTACGCCATTGACACGAGCCACGCACACCGTCGTGGCCATCATCCCCTTCAATCCCACCGTGGAAGGCCGGGCCCTTGGCGTGGTCACGACGCCCCCGCCCTTCGTTCCGCCGCAGGCGCCGGCGAACCTCCGCGCCACGGTCGCCGGCAACCGCGTGTCGCTGACCTGGGATGCGCCCGCGACGGTTCCGGCGGGATACGTCGTCGAAGGGGGCGTCGACCCTGGCCAGGTACTGGCCGCAATCCCGGTGGTAGGCACACCCACGAGCTTTGCCTTCGACGCACCGACGGGGGTTTTCCATGTGCGGTTGCACGCGTGGACGGCGTCGGGCCGCAGCCCGGCGTCCAACGAGGTCCGGATCTTCGTCAACGTTCCGCAGCCGCCGTCGGCGCCGACCGGTCTGCTGGGTCTGGCGGACGCCGCGAACCTCGTGCTCAGCTGGCAGAACGGAACGATCGGCGGGGCGCCGACGTCAATCATCCTCGACGTCACCGGTGCGGCGACGCTGTCGATGCCGCTGTCACCGAATGAGACGTTTGCCTTCTCAGGTGTGCCGCCGGGCACCTACACGCTCGCTGTCCGCGCCGCCAACGGCGGCGGGACCAGCGCGCCGTCGACACCGGTCACGCTGTCCTTTCCGGGTGCGTGTCCAGGCCCACCGCAATCACCGGTCAATCTCGCGGTGTCTCGTACGGGATCGGTGGTGAGCGCCCGCTGGGATCCGCCAGCCTCCGGGCCTGCGGTGTCGAGCTACATCCTGAGGGTCACTGGCGCTCTGGACCTGACGCTGCCGATGACCGTGCGCAGCATCAGCGGGACGGTGCCGGCCGGCACCTACGACCTCTCGGTACTGGCCGTAAACCCGTGCGGCTCGGGGGTCGAGACGCCGCCGCAGTCGGTGACGGTGCCTTGAGGCCACGATTGTGCCGCCGCGAATCAGTGCTCACGGGTATCATCTCGAGGTCGTGAATAGGACACATCTGCAAATGGCCGACTCCCGCGCGAAGTGGTTCGTCGGCACGGTGCTGACCCTGTGCACCATCGGGCTGGTGGTCGGCCTGCGCGCGCAATCGCTACCGGGTCCACCCTCAGGGCTGATCGCGAGCATCACCGGCACCACCGTTACCCTGCAGTGGCAGCCTCCGGCTGGTGGAAGCCCCTCCCTGGGTTATGTGGTCGAAGCGGGTTCGGCGCCTGGCGCATCCGACATCGGGCGCTTCCCCACCAACCCCTCGCCCACAGCGCTCATCGCCACGAACGTGGGAGCAGGCACGTATTTCGTCCGCGTCCGCGCCAGCAACGGATCCGGGGCAGGTGCGCCCTCCAACGAAGTGGTGGTGCGGATGGGCGAGGCCTGCACGGCGGCCCCCAGCGCACCGGCATCCCTGGCCGGATCGGTCAGCGGTTTCGCGGTGCAACTGGCGTGGGGAGTGTCGGCGGGGCAGGTCTCCTCGTACATCCTCGAGGCCGGATCGGCGCCGGGCGGTACCGACAGGGGCAACTTCGACCTCGGGACCACCACCAGCTATTACGCATCGAGCGTCCCGGCCGGCACCTATCACGTGCGCGTGAGGGCGCGAAATGCCTGCGGGGTCAGCGGTCCTTCGACTGAGACGGTGGTGACCGTCGGGTCGACGTGCACCGGGGTGCCCGGAGTTCCGGGTACGCCATCGGCCTCGGTCAACGGCTCGTCTGTCCAGTTGACCTGGGGACTGTCGTCCGGGGCGGTCTCGACCTACGTCCTCGAGGTCGGCTCCACGCCGGGCGCGACCAACCTGGGTGTCTACGAGGTGGGAACAGGCACCGATTATCGCGTGTCAGGGGTGGCCAATGGCACTTACTACGTGCGCATGCGAGCGCGCAATCCCTGCGGGCTCAGCGGTCCCTCCAGCAACGCTATCGTCACGGTCAATGTCACGCCGACCGGGCCGCCGCGGCTGGAGATCATCAACACTTACCAGTACATCATCGAGACAGGGCCAAAGGCCGGCAACTTGTTGATTTCCGGCGAGGTCATCAACCGCGGTGGTGCGGCGTGGGCTGTGTGGCTATCAACCGAAGTGTTCGCACCAGACGGCAGCCGGCTCCGCGGCACCACGAGCTCAGTCCTGGGCCGTGTTCAAAGGAACGCCAACACCGGCCAAGTCGAACACTGGGGGCTGGGCGCCGGCGAATCCGGCTGCTTCGGGAGTGACCTTGGACCGCCCGATAGGATCGGTCGTTACCAGATGGGGATAAGCGTCGAAGCTGACCCGACAACGGCGTTGGCGGGTCAACTGCGGGCCGGGCTGACGTACCCCTGGTACATCAGTCGGATCATGGGTTATCCGGAACTGGTGGTGTTCCCGGAGGCCACCAACGTCGGAACGATTCCGACAGCCTGGAACTCGGTGGCGTTCATGGGCAAGGACACCGCTGGTCGAGTGGTTGCCTGTGGCCAGCACCGCGTGTATGGCGACACCAATGGCGAGGTGCCCGGCTACGGTTTCACCAACGTGCTGCGGCCCGGCGAAACGGCCTACCCACTGAACGGCGACGCGTGGGTCAATTCCTCTTATCACGCAGCCGCCCTCGCCTCGTTGACCACCTGGCCGCTGTGGAAAGAGTAAGACTCGGTTCTCGCCGGTGACGTTGGCTTCTCCGGTGCGGAGCGACGACTGAGGTGGGGCGAGGGTCACTCGAACGCTAGTCGTCGATCGACACGGCAATGGCAAACAGCGTAAGGATCGCCCCCACGCCAGCTGCCAGTCCGATGCCGATTGCCTTGCCGACGCTGAACCCGCTCCGCTCCTCCCGCCGCAGTTCGGCGAGCTCGGCGAACGCGATCGCGACGGCCGGCTCCGGCACGCGTGAGTGGCGCTTGACGACGATGTGAAGGTCGTCCACCGCCATGAACGTGGCGGTGAGCCTGCGACCATCCGTCGTGCGCACCTTGACGCGCGATCCCGACGGGATGCCGCTGGCGAGTTGCTTGAAGGCGGCAGTCTCGGCGTCCCGGGTCAGCGCGTCCTGCGCCGAGACAACGGGCGTGGCAAACACGAGCGCCGCGATGACAATGAAGATGGTGATGTCGCGCATGATGGTGTGCTCTCAGAAATCGATGCCGACGCCGGCCCGGAAGGTGAGGGTCTGACGGTCCGGGCTCCATGTCAGCCGGCCATCGGTCCGGACGAATGCCCGCTCGGTGAAGTACAGCTTTGCCCCGCCGCCGAAGACGCCACGCACGTGCTGCGTGGTGCGCGACTCGGTTCGGCCGTCGGTGATTGGGGTCAACGGCACTCGGGGATCGCCGCGATACGACTGCGGCGGCACGTACACGATGGCATCGTCCCAATCGGCCGAGACTCCCGCGAGCACGAACGGATGGACCCACTCGTTGTCGCCGAACTGCCATGCGGCGACGCCGGAGAGCGAGCGGACCGACGTCCGCACCTCGGAATAGAGGAAGTAGGGGTACGGAAGCTCCGGGATGGTGACGGGAACCGAGTGATACTGCTCACCCCGGCTGGTGGCGGACGCCTCCAGCTCGAACTTGAGCTGGCGCGACAGATACCGCCCGAACACGACGGCACCCTGGGCCGTGTTGTCCCAGTCCTCCACGTAACCGCCAGCGTCGTTGGCGTCCACGTGTGTCGTGAACAACCCAGCGGTACCGCTGACATCCCAGCGCTTCTGTGCTTCCGCTGCCGTTGACGAGAGCGTCAGGGCGAGGACTACAGTCAGCCACATCTGCCTGTGCACGATTGCCTCCACTGGGCAATGTGCCGGCCGTCGGAAAAGTGGCTCACGTTACGCCTGAGCCGGGCTAGTACCCTAAGTCTCATGGACGACGGCGGCGTCGCGGCGCATGCTGCCCTTCACACGGAGGCCCCCATGAGTAAGACAGAGCCTGTGAACGAGAAAAGCGCCACCCCGACCGCCACCGCCCCCCTCGATCTGAAGCTCGAGGTCGTTCCCCTTCCCGTGTCTGACGTCGACCGAACCAGGCACTTCTACGAGGGCCTCGGATGGCGCCTGGACGCCGATTTCTCCAAGGGTGACGATTGGCGCGTCGTGCAGATGACACCTCCCGGTTCGCCGTGTTCCGTGATGTTCGGCAAGGGCTATACGACAGCCGTGCCGGGCTCGGTTCAGGGAACGTTCCTTGTGGTGGACGACATCCAGGCAGCCCGCGCCGAGCTCATTCGACACGGCGCCGAGGTCAGCGATGTGTTCCATTTCGATGGCCTCCTGCGCGTCTCGGGCACGAAGGGACGCGTGCCGGGTGCTCACCCGGAAGGCCGTTCGTACGGCTCGTACGCCACGTTCAGCGATCCCGACGGCAACACCTGGCTCCTCCAGGAGGTCAAGACTCGTCTTCCTGGTCGAGGACTCAGCTCGAACGTCGCGACGCTGACCGAACTCCTGCGAGAAACAGAAGAGCACCATGGTGCGTACGAAGCCACAGGCCCAAAGCATCACTGGTCGGAGTGGTATGCCGCATACATCGTGGCGCGGCAACGCGGACGAACGCCCGAGGATGCGGCGACAGACGCCGCGCAGAACGTGGAACGCTCGCGCTAGACAGCTCCGGTACGACGTGGCACGATCGCTCGGGTGACCAGCAAACCCGCTGCTGAAGCGCATCACCTGCGCGACCTCGTGCGGCTGCGCCGCGTTCGCGATCGGATCGACCGGGAGTACGCCGAACCGCTGGACGTCGAAGCGCTCGCCCGCGGCGTGAACATGTCGGCCGGTCACCTCAGCCGCCAGTTCCGGCTCGCCTATGGCGAGTCGCCGTATTCCGTATTTGATGACGCGGCGCATCGAGCGCGCGATGGCGCTGCTGCGTCTAGGCAACCTCAGCGTCACCGATGTCTGCTTCGAGGTCGGCTGCTCGTCGCTCGGCACCTTCAGCACTCGCTTCACCGAGCTGGTCGGGGTGCCGCCCAGCGTCTATAGGCAACAGGCGGCAGGCGCGATAGCTGGGATTCCGTCCTGCGTGGCGAAACAAGTGACCCGGCCGGTCAGGAATCGAGAAGCGTCCGCCACGCGGCGTCCCTAGACTGCGGTCATGGACATCACCATTCACTCGAGCTTCCTTCCGCAGAACGACCCGGACGCCGCGGTGGCCTTCTACCGCGACGTCCTCGGGTTCGAGGTCCGCAACGACGTCGGTTACAACGGAATGCGCTGGATCACGGTCGGCCCCGCCGGCCAGCCCGGCACGTCCATCGTGCTGTATCCGCCGTCCGCCACCCCTGGCATCACCGACGACGAGCGCCGCACGATTGTCGAGATGATGGCCAAGGGCACCTACGCCACCATCGTCCTGGCCACCGCCGACCTCGACGCCACTTTCGCGCGGCTGCAGGCCCGCGGCGCCGAGGTCATGCAGGAGCCGATCGACCAGCCGTACGGTCTCCGCGACTGCGCTTTCCGCGACCCTGCCGGCAACCACCTTCGCATCCAGGAACTGAAGAAACGATGAGCAAGCGAGCGAGCCAAGGCGCCCTGACCGACCGCGAACGAAGCGAGCGCTCGGCGAAGGCGGACAGCCACGATCTGATCCGCGTGCACGGGGCGCGCGTGAACAATCTCAAGGATGTCAGCGTCGAGATCCCGAAGCGGCGCCTGACGGTGTTCACGGGCGTCTCCGGCTCGGGCAAGAGCTCGCTGGTCTTCGGCACGATCGCCGCGGAGTCGCAGCGGATGATCAACGAGACCTACAGCGCCTTCGTGCAGGGGTTCATGCCGACGCTGGCCCGACCCGATGTCGACGTACTGGAAGGGCTGACGACGGCGATCATCGTGGACCAGGAGCGGATGGGCGCCAACTCCCGTTCGACGGTCGGTACCGTCACGGACGCCAACGCGCTGCTGCGGGTGCTGTTCAGCCGAGTAGGCAAGCCGCACATCGGTTCGGCCAACGCCTTCTCGTTCAACGTCCCGTCGGTCCGCGCGGTCGGGTCGATCACGGTCGAGAAGGGCGTTGGGAAGACCGAGAAACGCGTGTTCTCGGTCGCCGGCGGCATGTGCCCGCGATGCGAGGGTATGGGATCGGTCACCGACATCGATCTGTCCCAGCTGTACGACGACAGCAAGTCGCTCAACCAGGGTGCGCTCACCATTCCCGGCTACACGGTTGACGGCTGGCTGGTCCGCATCTTCGGGGCCTCGGGTTTCCTCGATCCCGACAAGCCGATCCGTAAGTACACCAAGCAGGAGCGTCACGACTTCCTCTACAAGGAGCCGGTCAAGGTGAAGGTCGAGCGCTTGAACCTCACCTATGAAGGCCTGGTCCCGCGGATTCAGAAGTCGTTCCTGTCCAAGGACGTTGACGCACTGCAACCACACATCCGGGCATTCGTGGAGCGCGCGGTCACCTTTGCCACGTGCCCGGACTGCGGCGGCACCCGGCTCAGCGAGGCTGCCCGGTCGTCGAGGATCAAGAAGATCAACATCGCCGACGCCTGCGCGATGCAGATCAACGATCTGGCCGGGTGGGTGAGAGGACTGGACGAGCCTTCCGTCGCGCCGCTGCTGGCGACGCTGGGGCAGACACTCGACTCGTTCGTGGAAATCGGGCTGGGCTATCTGTCGCTCGACCGGCCGTCGGGCACGCTGTCTGGTGGCGAGGCACAGCGGACCAGGATGATCCGCCACCTGGGGTCGTCGCTCACCGATGTGACGTACGTCTTCGACGAGCCGACGGTCGGCCTGCACCCGCACGACATCCAGCGGATGAACGACCTGCTGCTGCGGCTGCGCGACAAGGGCAACACCGTGCTGGTCGTCGAGCACAAGCCGGAAGTGATCGACATCGCCGATCTCGTCGTCGATCTCGGCCCCGGTGCCGGCACCGGCGGCGGCAAGGTGGTCTTCCAGGGCACGGTCGCTGGTCTGCGGGCCAGCGGCACATTGACCGGGCGGCACCTGGACGACCGGGCGTCACTCAAGCCGTCGCTGCGGAAACCCTCGGGAACGCTGAAGGTGCGCGGCGCCAGCACCCACAACCTGCGGGCCGTTGACGTTGACATCCCGCTCGGCGTGCTGGTGGTAGTGACCGGTGTGGCCGGGTCGGGGAAGAGCTCGCTGATTCATGGCTCGGTGTCGGGGCGGGATGGAGTGGTGTCGGTAGACCAGACGCCGATCCGTGGCTCGCGGCGCAGCAACCCGGCGACGTACACCGGACTGCTCGATCCAATCCGCACGGCGTTTGCAAAGGCCAACGGCGTGAAGCCGGCGTTGTTCAGCGCCAACTCCGAGGGTGCGTGCCCCGCGTGCAACGGTGCCGGCGTCATCTACACCGACCTGGCGATGATGGCCGGCGTCGCCACCGGCTGCGAGGAGTGCGAGGGGAAGCGGTTCCAGGCCGAGGTGCTCAAGTACAAGTTTGGAGGCAAGGACATCAGCGAGGTGCTCGCGATGCCGGTGACCGACGCCAAGGCGTTCTTCGGCTCCGGCAAGGCGCACACGCCGGCCGCGCACGCCATCCTCGATCGCCTGGCCGACGTTGGGCTCGGCTACCTCACCCTCGGCCAGCCGCTCACGACGCTGTCCGGCGGCGAGCGGCAGCGGCTCAAGCTGGCCAACCAGATGGCCGAGAAGGGCGGCGTGTACGTTCTCGACGAGCCGACGTCCGGCCTTCACCTCGCCGACGTCGAGCAACTGCTCGGCCTGCTGGACCGGCTCGTGGACTCCGGCAAATCGGTCATCGTCATCGAGCACCATCAGGCGGTCATGGCGCACGCCGACTGGATCATCGACCTCGGCCCCGGCGCCGGCCACGATGGCGGCCGGATTGTCTTCGAGGGCACGCCCACCGCTCTGGTCGCTGCCCGCTCCACCCTCACCGGCAAGCACCTCGCGGCCTACGTCGGCACCTGACGGCGGCGCCACCAACTGACGATTGGAGGTCCCGCCAACAGCAGCAGTGCCGTAGCCAGCAGCGCGGCCGAGATCGGCCGGGTGATCAGCACCAGAGGGGACCCATCAGCAATCGCCAGCGCGCGGCGCAGTTGCTGTTCGGCCATCGGCCCCAGGATCACGCCGATGATCGCCGGCGCCAGCGGGATGGAGCGGCACCGCATCAGGTAGCCGACGCCTCCAATCCCATAAAGCAGTCCCACGTCGAACGCCGAGCGGTTCACGCTGTAGGCGCCGGCGCTCGACAGAATCAGGATCGCACCGTAGAGAATCGATTGCGGAATGGTGAGCAGCCGCACCCAGAGCCCGACCAGCGGCAGATTCAGCACCAGCAGCATCACGTTGCCGACATACAAGCTCGCGATCAGGCCCCAGACGAGCTTTGGCTCGTGCTGGAACAGGAGCGGCCCGGGTTGCAGCCCGTACTGCTGGAACGCCGCCAGCATGATCGCCGCCGTGGCGCTGGTTGGCAGCCCGAGGGCGAGCAGCGGCACCAGGGCGCCAGCGGCCGCCGCGTTATTCGCGGCCTCCGGTCCCGCCACGCCTTCGATGGCGCCGCGACCGAACTCGCTGGGGTCGCGCGCCAGCCGGCGCTCGAGCGCGTAGGAAAGGAACGTCGGAATCTCTGCGCCCCCCGCCGGCAGAGTGCCGAGCGGGAAGCCAATCGCCGCGCCGCGTAGCCACGCCTTCCACGACCTCGCCCATTCCTCACCCGTCATCCAGAGCGAGCCGCGCAACATGATGATCTCGGGATCGAGATGGTAGCGCGAGGCCACGTACAGCACCTCACCCACGGCGAACAGTCCTACCGCGACGACCACCACGTCGATGCCGTCGAGCAGTTGCGGGATGCCGAGGGTGAGCCGGGGCACTCCTGTCAGCGGATCGATGCCGATCACCCCGAGGACGAGCCCGAAGAGGAGGCTGGCAAAACCGTTGAGCCGCGACTCGCCGAGCATCGCGGACACCGCCACGAACGCCAGCACGGCCAGCGCGAAGTACTCTCGCCGGCCCGATGCGGAGCGCGAACTCCACCATGACCGGCGCGCACACCGTGAGCGCCGCCGTGCCCAGCGTGCCGGCGACGAACGAACCGATCGCGGCGGTCGCCAGCGCCGCACCGCCGCGGCCGGCGCGCGCCATCTGATGGCCCTCGACGGCCGACATCACCGACGCGCTCTCACCCGGAGTGTTCAGCAGGATCGACGTCGTCGATCCGCC
>CAVRPA010000008.1:0-1046159 GCA_963723005.1 uncultured Acidobacteriota bacterium
CGCAGCTCTACGCGATTCAAGCAAAGGCCTACCGCTAGCGCCGGATCAGCTACCGGTGCAGCGATCCCCCGTGGACGAGCGTGTAGCTGCCGATCGGGCGCTCCTCACCGCCCTCGTGCGCGGTGAGGAGGACCTCTACCTCCACGACCGGCAGCTGACGGACCCAGGCGGCCGGCATCGGCGTAGATGATTTCACCGTGCGAGCTGGCGGCGACCTGACCCGTCGCGCGGCTCACCTCGGTGCCGGCAACGCGCTGTGACAGCGTGAACTCGCTGGCGCCGCCAAAGTCGCCACGCAGCCGCAGCGCCATCAGCTCATCGTCGTCCCACACGGCGCAGGGGACGATGGCGCCGGGCGAGAGCGCGAATGTCCGCACGCGCACGCCCTCGCGCGCCAGCCGATTCAGGACGGCGTCCGTCACGAATCCGCCGACCTCCGCCGATCGGACCGCCGGTCGGATCGCGCGCACGAGCGCGTCGAACTCCGCGGCGCGCGCACCGCAATCGGCACACGAGAAGAGATGTTCCTCGATCGCCGCGGCCTCGGCCTCGGGCAGCTCGCCGGCGGCGTAATCAGTCAGATCGGCGAGCGCGATCCGCTCGCATCCTGGAGCCTTCATGGCCGCGCGCCTCCCAGCACGCAGTCGCGCAGGCGTGCCATCGCCCGATGCCGGATCGCGCGGACCGCGCCCGGCGAGACACCGAGATCCTCGGCGATTCGCGGCGCTTCACGGTCGGCGTAGAACGTGAGCAGCACGACCAGCCGGTCCCGCTCGGCGAGCGCGCGCAGGCACGCCGCCACGCGCGGCGCGTCGAGTGCGGCAATGGACGACGGGCGCGGTCTCCACCGCCGGTCTCCATGAATCGCGCGGCCAGCGCTTCCCGCCGCCGCGCGACCCGGCGTTCGGAGTGAGCCATCATCCGGCTGGTCCCCAGGATGAACGATCCGATTTCCTCCGGCCGGCGCACTTCACCGGCGCGCAGCCGCTCGATCGTGAGCAGCAGCACGTCCTGTGCGAGGTCGTCGGCGGCCGCATCGTTCTGCAGGTGCCGGCGGCCGTACAGCCGCACGCGCGGCGCGAAGCGGCGATACAGCTCGGCCTCCTCGGCATCGGTCGATCCCGGCCGGCCGCCGGCGATTCGGCGCGCGAGCGCTTCGTCGCTGACGGCCTCGAGCGTGGCGTGCGTGTCCGGCATCAGCCGGACGGTACTCAGGCCGCGTGCTGTGCGTCAACCGGCGCCGCACCGAGCCGGCGTTGCAGCATGTCGGCGGCGGAACGCAGCGCGGCCCCGCCGTCGCCGACGAACGTCGATCCGTGCATGGCCGCGAGCACGCGCGGCTGCAGATCGGCGAGCTCGTTCAGGCGGCGCCGCGTGGCGGGCGTCAGCGGCACGTAGTCCATCAGCACCGGATGCGCCTGGTACGCCGCGACCGCGGCATCCCACCGGCCCAGCACGTCGGCGGACGTGACCGGTTCGACGTCGCCAAGCTGGTGGAACAGGTCGGAGCACAGGAGCACGCCCGAGTGTCTCCTCGAACAGCACGCCGGCGTCCCAGCCGTGCGGCAGGTGCGGCGTCGGCACGAACCGGTACCTGTGCCGGCCCGTCTCGATCACGTCGTCTTTCGCGAGGCCGCGCGGCGGGCGGTCTGCGAAATCCTCGATGTTGACGGCTGCGCCCACCTGGCTGCAGATCGCCTGCGCGCGCGGGGCGACCGCGAGCCACTCGTTCAGGGCGCCGCACTCGTCCACCTCGAAATGGCTCCAGCTGATCCAGCGCAGCGCGGCCGGGTCGATCAGCCTGGCGACCGCGTCGCGGACTTCCGGAAACATCCGCCGCATCCCGGTGTGGAACAGCAGCGGCTCGTCGTCCTTGATCAGGAAATGATTGAACTGCAGGTCGAACTGCGGCACATAAATCGAAACTCGATACAAATCGGGCGCGATCTCGTCGATCCGGGCCATCGGACACCTCCTGACGCGGTCCCTTTCGGTGCGTCCTGAGTGGAAGTGTCACGACTCGGCCAGGTGTTACGCGCGCGGTACCAATTCCTACCGTCCGAGCCGCACTCCCACCATCCCGTTGATGCGGAAGTGCGCTTCCCACCCCAACCGTGCGTCCACGCCCACGGTGACGCGGTCGCCCACTGCCGCCCGGACCCCGCCACCCGCGGTGAACGCGCCCTCGGTGTGCGTGAAGTCTTCGGCCGCAAACGACTCGCGCGTCTGGAACATCCCGCCGCCGACGACGAGGAACGGCGTGACCGCCGGCGCCCGCCCGGCCCTGGGCGCAAGGAAATCGAAGGTGAGGTTGCCCGTCAGGACCAGATGGCTGTGGTTGTCGCCGCTGATGTAGAGCAGCTCGGGCCCGATCGCGACCCGGGGCGACACGTAGAACCGGCCCGCCGCACCAACCATGCCCTCGCTCACAATCCCATCGTCCCCGAAGCCGACCCACCCGGCGGAGAGGTCGAGAGCGGGGGATGGCCGCTCCTGCGCGGAGGCGACGCCGGTCAGGAACGGAGTGAGTAGAAGCGCGATGAGAGCAGCGGATCTTACGGCGCGCGAGGTGGCTCGGAAACGTCGGATTCTGCCCATGTCTCGATACTCCACCTGGGAATGTGTCGTATCGATGCGGTTTGGCTCACCCCCGGTGGTGCCGCCGCCGTCCGACGCGCCTATTCGGCGACGCAGCCGGCAGCCGCCTCCGGCGTTCTGGTCCAGCGAGGCTGCGATGGGTCGCTGAACTGGATGGCGTTCAGGCGGCCGCCGCGGGTACGAAACCACCGGGCCACGACGTCGGTCATCTGGGCCTCGGGCTCGCCAGCGTGTGGGGCGTTGGCGTCCGGCGCAATGGCGGCCGCGCGGGTGGCGAGGTAGTCGGACATGGCCACGACGAGCACGTCCTCGTCGCGAATGGGACGGCCGGTGGCGAGCGCCACGTCCACCTCGTAGGCATCGCCACGACAGTCGAGCCGCACGTGGAGACCCGATACGCCGAGCGTGCGGCCACCCCAACGGGGGCGGCGGAGTTGCGCGGTGAGCAGTTGCCGAAGCTGCGCGCCGGTCAACGTGCGACGCACCACGAGGTTGTCAAATGGGAACGTGTCGTAGAGCGCGCCGAACGTCACGGGGCCGGCTGGCAGGTCGGTGCGAAGGCCGCCGGGCCCGCCGGCGTAGCCAATCGCCGCATCCGTGCCGGGGGCGGCCTCGCGAAAGGCATCGGCAAACATGTTTGCGAGCGCCGATTCCTCGGTACCGCTGCCCCTGGTGAGCGACGTTTCGAGTATCGCGTCGAGCGGCGTGGCCTGGAGCGCCTTGACGCGCGCGAGCGCCGGCTTCATGGCGGCATCCACCGCTGCAGCCGGAACCACCGCGCGACCTTCGTAGAGGGACTGGCGGACGGCCGCCTCGCCGGTTGCGCAGCGGCCCTGGGCGTCTTCGCGGGCACAGACCTCGCGCGGCGGGAAGATCCGCATGCCGGTCACGTTTACCGCGGCACCGCGGCCATCGGCCTCGCCGGACTGCGCCACGGTCACGTCCACGCGGCTGAACGCACGCCCCCACGAATAGGCCTGAGCGACGGCCACGCCATTCACCTCGTGGGCCACGGCGGCATGCGTGTGCCCGGCGAAGATCACATTGACGAGCCCTCGCGGCAGTGCCCTCACCGCCTCGAAGATCTCGGCTGCCTCGTCGCACGACGAGAGGTCGGTGGGTGAATCGAATGCCGTGCAGTACCCACCGGCGTGCGAGGCCACCACCACGAGCGCGGCGCCGCTCTCTCGCAGGCGCAATGCCTCGCTCTCGATAGCCTCGGCCAACGCGGTGACCTGCAGGCCGATCACGTTGGTGGGCAGCGTCATCGAGAGCGCGTCGCGGGTCATCACGCCGATGACGCCGACCTTCACGCCCGCGGCGTCCACGAGCGTCGAGCGCTTGACGTTGGGCCACTCGATGGGCCGTCCGTTCTCTCGCAGGTTCGCCGCCAGGAATGGAAAGCGCGCCTGCGACGCGCGCGCCTTCAGCGCGCCGCGCCGGTCGGACCCCGGCTCCAGCCTGCTTGGATCTGCCGCGCCGTAGTCGAAATCGTGGTTGCCAATCGCGGCGGCGGTGTAGCCGAGCGCGTTATATGCGTCGATGACGACGGCGCCCTCGGAGAGATTCGACTCGATGCCGTCGAGGTAGGTGTCGCCCGAGTCGAACAGCAGCACGGCGCCGCCATCGGCGGCGCGCGCCGCGCGGAGGTTCTCGAGATAGCCGCCGAGCAGGGACAGGCCGCCGCGCCCGTTGGTGGAGAAGATCTGGCCGTGAAGATCGGTGGTGCCGACGAGCGACAGCGTGACGGGCGCGCCAGGGGCCTTCGTCCGGAGGGTGGCCGGCGCGCTGGCGAGCGCCCAGACCACGACCGGCGCGAACGACAAGCGCCACCCAGCGGGGCTGGAACGCCTGGCGGAGGAGCGATCGAAAGCCACTCATTCTGCGTACACCGCCATGATACGGTCCGGCGGGACAGGACCGGCGCGGGAGTTGGCGATGCCGCGCTTTCCAGCTACTTCTCGGCTACTCGGAGCGGAGTGCCGTCATCGGATCGACGGCGGTGGCGCGGCGTGCGGGCAGGTAGGCCGCGGCGGCCGCCACCAGCAGCATCACGGTCGCGACCGCACCGAAGCTTACCGGGTCGGTCGGGGTGACGTTGTAAAGCAGGCTGCCGATGACGCGCGTGATGCCGACCGCGCCGAGTGCCCCGAGCAGCGTTCCCCAGGCCGCGAGCACCATCCCCTGGCGCATCATCATGCGCCGCACGTCGCGGGGCTGCGCCCCCAGCGCCATGCGCACGCCGAACTCCTGCGTTCGCTGCGAGACGCTGTAGGACAGCACGCCGTAGACACCGACGATCGCCAGCAGGACGGCCAGCGCGCCAAAGGTCCCGAACATCTGGCCGAAGAGCCGGAACTGCCAGAAGCCTTGACGGCGAATCTCCTCCATCGAGCTCGCGGAGAACACCGGCAGTGTCGCATCGGAGGCGCGAATCGCAGCGCGGATCGCCGGGGTGAGCGCCACGGCATCGCCCTCGACGCGGACGATGAGGCCGGTGTTGGGGGTCTGCTGATACGCGTAGCCGATGAACGCGGTGGGGGTGATCTCGCGGTCGGCGATCGCCTCGATCATCACGTCTTCCACCACGCCAATCACGGTGAAGGTCTCGGCGACCTGATCGGCGAGCAACGTGAACTGGCGGCCCACCGGGTCGAGCGCGCCCAGATCGCGGGCACCAGCCAGGCGATCCGCGGGAAGGCGGGGCAGCGCCGCGCTTTCGTCCGCCGAGGCAAGCAGGGACCGCGCCGCGCTGACGTTGACAACGGCGACTTTCGAGCGGGTGGCGGTCTCCTGTTCGGTGAATCCGCGCCCGCGCAGGAGTGTCGCGCCCAGCGTGTCGAGATAATGCGCCGACACGCCGGCGTAGAACAGCCGGGGCTCGCGCCCGGCGTCGAAGGTCTTGCCCGGTATGCGCACGCGGCTGAGCGCGCCGCCGCCATCGAGCGGAATCAGGTTGGAGGCGCCGGCGGACACGACGCCGGGAATGGCCTCCACGCGCCGCACGACGTCGTCCACGCGCCGAAGCTTCGCATCCGGCTCGGCATAGGCATCGCCGGGCATGAAGAACCGCGCCGTCGTGATTGGCGCGGTGTCGAACCCGGCTTCCGCGCGCTGGAGGTTGAGGAAGCTGCGCATGAAGAGCGCGGCGCCGACCAGCAGCACGATCGACACCGCCACTTCGGCGATGACGAGCGCGTTGCGGGCGCGATTGCGCGCGCCGCCCTCTCCGGTGCGGCCGCCCTCGCGCAGTGCGGACACCAGGTCCGCCTTCGCCGCGTGGACCGCCGGCGCGAGGCCGAAGATGATGCCGGTCACCACGCTGATGAGGACGGTGTAGATGAGCGTCCGCCCATCCACCCGGAACTGGATGAGATAGGGAATGTCGTCGGCCTGCACGCCGGCCCGCAGGGCGCCGACACCCGCGTACGCCAGGGCAATCCCGATCGGCCCGCTGACCAGGCCGAGGAGCACGCTCTCCGTGAGCAACTGGCGCACGATGCGGCCGCGACCGGCACCGATGGCGGCGCGCACGGACATCTCCCGGGCGCGCGCGGTGGCCCGCGCCAGCAGCAGGTTGGCCACGTTGGCGCAGGCAATCAACAGGACCAGCGTCACGGCACCCATCGCCGTGAGCGTGACCAGGCGCACATCGCCCGGGATGTAGTACTGCGCCAGCGGGTCCACGCGAACGCTCCACCCCGCGTTCTCCGGGTACGACGCCGCGAGTCGGGCGGCCACGGCGGTGAGCGATTCCGTCGCCTGCTGCACCGATTGCCCCGGCGCCACGCGCGCGAACACTTCGAGGTCCCGCGACTGCCGCGGCAGGCCCTGGTTCAGTGGCGCCAGCGGCACCCACGCCACCTGCTGGAAGGGGAACTTGATGCGCGGGGGCAGCACGCCGATCACGGTGTAGGGCCGCGCGTTGATGGTCAGGGCGCGGCCCACGATCTGCGGGTCCCCGTTATAGCGGCGACGCCACAGGTCATCGCTCAGGATCACCACCGACTCCGCTCCCGCGCGATCGTCTCCGGCCGTGAAATCACGGCCGAGCGCCGGGGTGATGCCCAGCATCGAGAACAGCCGCCAACTGACCGCGGCGCCCAGCACGCGCTCGGGCTCGTCGGTGTCGGACAAGGTCAGGCTGCGGCCCTGCACGCCGGCGAGCGTGTCGAACCCGCTGGCCTGCTCCTGGTAGTCCTGCAGATCGAGGAACGATGTGCCGCCGCGGCGCACGCCGCCCTCTTGCTGGGTGGACGAGACCGTCACCAGGCGGTCGGCGTCGGGAAACGGCAGCGGCTCGACCAGCGTGGTGCTGATGACGCTGAACATCGTGGCGTTGGTGCCGATTCCGACCGCGAGGCAGACGATGGCGAGCGTCGACGCCAATGGCGCGCGGACCAGTCCGCGGAGCGCGAGACGGAAGTCGTGCAGCATGGGCCATTCTACGGATGGCGGCCCTCAATGTTCCCTGACCGCATCCGGCTCCGCGGGCGGTAGGGCTGCGGCCGAGGTGCTCGAGGACCACACGGCCCCGCGGCGAGAGGCGGTAGCCAACTTCAAGGCTCTCGGTGAGGCCGAGCTCCTTCAGCTGCCGGACGCGACGCTTGAACGGCGGCACCTCGGCACCCACCTGAGGCGCGAGCACGCGCGAGACCACCGCGGGTTGGTCGGCGATGATCTGCAGGTAGCGGGTCGTCCAGGGAGTCTGGGATGCGATGTCGATCCTCGCCAGCTTCGCGACGATCGCCTCGATCTCGCCCTCCTCCGGCAGGCGCTCCCGAAGCGCCACACGCGGGTCGTCGCCCGCCAGCCGGAGCTCGATGCGCAGGAGCCTGCCTTCTCCGGCGATCGACGCCCGCAACTCGTCCGGTGACATGCCCGTGCGGCGCACGTCCTCCGCGGTGATGTCGCCTTCGTCAACAACGGTGACGCGATCGAGGCAGAGCACGCCGACCGGCGATCGGAGCGTGGAACCGTCCGCTGGCGGAGGTCGCCGCCAACGCCGCAAGGCGAGCGTCACACGGCCCTCGGCGATGCCCTGCAGGATGTCCTGGCGGAACAGCATTCAGCCCTTGCACTGATTATCGCTCTCGAGCGCGCCGGCGACCTGATCCATCGCACGTCCAACCGCACCCTCCACTTGCATCTGTAGTAAGGTCCGCTGTTACTGATCTTCCGGTAGTGCATCAGGCCACTCGGATAACGTTGATTGCTCCCGATCGGGAAAGGGGTGCGGCGTGCTTTCTAAGCTGTCTGCGGAGTTCATCGGCACGTTCTGGCTCGTGCTTGGCGGTTGCGGCAGCGCGGTTCTCGCGGCCGCGTTTCCCGATGTAGGAATCGGACTGTTGGGCGTGTCACTGGCCTTCGGTCTCACCGTGCTGAGCGGTGCCTACGCGTTCGGCCCGGTCTCGGGCGGTCACTTCAACCCTGCGGTCTCCGTTGGTCTGTGCGTGGGAGGGCGTTTTCCAGCCGCCTTGTTACTTCCTTACGTTGTCGCGCAGGTGCTCGGTGGCGCCGTCGGCGCCGGGGTGCTTTACCTCATCGCTAGCGGCAACGCGGAGTTCAGCCTTGCCGGCGGGTTCGCCTCGAATGGCTACGACCTGCACTCGCCGGGCCGCTATTCGCTTACCGCCGCGCTCGTCTGTGAAGTCGTGATGACGTTCATGTTCCTGATGGTCATCCTCGGCACGACCCACAACCGGGCTCCCGTAGGGTTTGCGGGTGTCGCCATCGGCCTCGCCCTCACGCTGATCCACCTGATCAGCATTCCGGTGACGAACACCTCGGTCAATCCCGCACGCAGCACCGCGACGGCGTTGTTCGTGGGAGGCTGGGCCCTGCAACAGCTCTGGCTGTTCTGGATCGCTCCGGTGATCGGCGCCGCAATCGCGGGCGTCGTCTTCAAGGCGGTGCTCGAAGGCCCCGATCCGGAACCTCCGGTCACCGGACGCCGCGGCTAGTAGTTCCCTTCCGTTCCAGCAGTGAGGCGCCGGGTGCCGCGACGGTCTTCAGCCGCCGCGAGCCCGGCGCGTGACTGCATTTGATCCCGGCCCAGACAACGCAAGGAGGAATCCATGCAACACGGAGCTTCGCAGTGGACGGTCAGCCGCACCTGGCGGCGTCTCGCAGCTGCGCTCGTGGCCGCGACGGTCATCATCGCTGGCGCTGATGCCGGGGCGCAGCCTGCGCCCGCCCCAGCGGCGGCCGCGCAGCCAGCCATCGAATGCGGCGCGGCCATGGGCGCTCGGAACGCCTGCGTGGCCGGCACGTCATCCGGCGTGGTGCTGGTCCGCCAGTCAGGCGAAGGCAACTGCGTGCTGGGCAAGACCTGGGGCTTCGATGCGAAGGGGGTCTGGGTCGCCGATGGGTGTCGTGGCACCTTTGCGTTTACCGACGATCGAGCCCCGCTGGCGTGTTCGGCGGCGGCCGGCGCCCGCGAGGTCTGCCCGGCGAACACCGCCGACGGCGTTGCGCTCGTCACTGGCACGCCGGCTTGCGCGCTCGGTCGGACGTGGGGCTACGACCAGGATGGCGTCTGGGTGGCAGACGGCTGCCAGGGAACGTTCGTCCTTACCACTCGCGCTGCTGTGGCATGCGGGTCGGATGGCACGCGCCAGCACTGCGCCGCCGATACCTCGGCCGGAGTCGTGCTCGCGCGCACGACCGCCCCTGCCTCGTGCGTGCTGGGGCAGACCTGGGACTATGACGCGACCGGCGTCTGGGTGGACAAGGGCTGTCGCGCCGAGTTCGGCCTGGGCAACCCGGATCCTGGCGGCCCGGAGAACACGGACCTCAACGCCTTCTTCGGTCTGCTGGAGCCGTACGGCCGCCTGCGTGGCCACGTCGCCTGGTTCAACGACGGGGTCGAGGTTCAGGACGACGCGTCGTTCCTCGGTATGAATTTCTCGACCCGCGGCAAGGTGAAGTTCTTCGCGAAAGTCGAGTGGGGTGTCAGTCTCGTGCGGGGAGGACAGCAGTTCAACCCGGGCCAGACCACCAGTGGCGGCGGCTATCCGTTTCTCGACGACCCACAAGCGGGCCAGGTGTTTGGCAACCGTCTCGGTAACGTCGGCGTGGACTTCGGGCCGTTCGGGCGCATTACCGTCGGCAAGCAGTGGGGCGTTCACACCGACGTCTCGCTGTACACGACGGATCAGTTCGTGGTGTTCGGCAGTCAGGGGAGTGCCACCTACACGGCGGGCACCGACGGCGGCTTCCTGGGGAACGGGCGTGCCGACCAGACCGTGTCGTATCACGGTACGTTCTTCAACGTGCTCCGGCTCGGCGGCCAGTTGCAGTTCAAGGTCGCCGACGACAGTGACGCGGTCGATGGGGCTGGCGTGTCGGCGCAGGTGACCATCCTGCCCGGCGTCCGCGTGGGTGCGGCCTACACCAAGAGCTTCATCGACGACGAGGTGATCAACACCATTCGTGGCCTCGACGACGATGCGGAGTTCGCGGTGGTTGGCGCCAGCATCAACTGGAAGGTGTTCGAGGCGGCCGTCACCTACGCCAATCAGACCAACGGCGATCTCGCGCGCCTGCGGTTCGGAAGCATCGAACGGGCGATTGCCTTCGATGCCGAGGGCGTCGAGGCGCTGGTTCGCTTCTCCGCCCCGAAGTTCTCCGTCTACGGCGGGCTCAACTACTACTTGCCGGATTCGGACGATCCGTTACTCGATCCCGATTTCCGAAAGCGCTATGGCATCGCCGGCGTCAACGTCGGGATCATCCCCAACATGTACGCCTACGCCGAATCGCGCATCTTCGACGACAGCATCGGCGCGGCGGGCGAGGAAGGCTTCAACGTGCTCGCCATCGGCGTCCACTACGGGTTCACCGTGAAGGGATTTCACCGCCGCTAGGTCCGTGGCCTTGCTTCTGCCCGAGATGGTGCCCGGCCGCGCGTTGTTCGCGCGGCCGGGACATGGTGCTTAGAACCGGATGCGGGCCCCCACCAGAATAGGCAGCGACCAGCGCGAGCTCTCGCTGTTGATGTCACGCAGGCCTTCCTCGACCAGCCAGTCCACGTCGGACAGCCCGCCCATGAAGCGAATCTGCGTTTCGGCCATCACTTCGATGGGACCGACGCCGATGAGGATGCCGCCCGTCGGGCCCAGGCTGAACGCCCACGACTTCTCGAAGAACTTGCCGTCCTGCGCGGCGAGTCCGGGCGTCACATTGGCAGGGACGCCGACGAACGTGCCCTTGATGTCCTGGTGCCTGTTGATGCCCACGAGGTAACCGAGGAAAGGCGTGAAGCGGGTGCGGGCGAAGAACCAGCGCTGGCCGCCCTCGATGCCCCAGGTACCTGGTACTCGGTGAAGTTGACATTGAGAGGAACGTTCCCGGTGGTTACGGTGCCGATCGGAGTCGCTTCGTCCGACGATTCACTGCTCGACCACACGAAGTTCAGGTACACCCTCGGTGCGCGGTGTCGTGCGATAGCCAACGCCGAGCTTGATCATCCCGATGCGTCCGTACACCTCGTCGTAGGTGGTTTCGTCCAGGCGGATTGGCGCGCCACCGGCGGTCGAACCAGTGGCCTCCTGAATCATCTTGCCGCTGAACTGGTTGTCCCACCCGAACAGGACTGACACCGTGAGACGGTTCCGCAACGTGTCGGTCGTGGTCGCGCCAGCCTGCACCTGCAGCGTCACGGCTTCGGTCCTGGTGACGTCCACGCGATCACCGGCCTTGAGACCTTCGATGATCTTGGGGTCGGTGGTCTCGAGCAACCGGCGCGAGTAGGCCGCGCCCGTCGGTCCGTTGAAGGTCACGACTTTGTTGACCGGGTCCCAGCCCGTGATGGTCACGGTGGCGACTCGTTGCCGCGTCCTCGTGGCGCCGGGCAGCGCCCCGGGTGTTCCAACGGTCGTCGGTTCCATCGTCCGGTCGACCGCGGCTTCGCCAGCCGGCTTCAACCGCAGGGTGACGCGGTCGTAGTACGTGGCCGTGACGGCGTCACCAACTTTCACCTGGTCAAACCGCACGGCGGTCGGAGGCACGTCCAGGGTTACTGAGTTGCCCCCTTGCCCTCGAAGCGTCACGGTGCGGGCCGTGTGATCGACGGCCTCGACTGTGCCCGAGATCGTGACCGAACTCTCCGCCTCCCGTGGCTGCTGCGCTGCCGAGATGGCCGGTGCGGCACTCAGAACCAGCAGGCACGTCGCATACGTTAGTAGTCGTTTCACCACGGCACTTCACCTTTCAAATGGCGCCGAAACCCTCTGGTGTTCACCGGGGGCGCCCTTAGCCGGTCGAGGAATCAGTGCAGGGCCACCTCATTGCGGCCGACTGTCCATTCCTGAGTGCGGTGAAGGAGCAACTTACTTGCCGAGAGCTGATTGTCTGTAACAGACACATCGAGTCTGTTTGTGGGCGTTGGAAATCCCGATTCCCGTTCGCGCTCCTCCGGAATGGCGGGACTTCCCCCGAAATATCGCGGGACGTCGCTGCTGCAGGCTCATCCTTCTGTGGCTCGAACGTGGATGAGCTGCTCGAGTAGGTTGGTTGAGTTACTCTGCCCTTAAAGCCACGACCGGATCCACGCGCGTTGCTTTCCACGCTGGCCCCGCCACCGCCACCAGCGCGGTCAGCGCGAGCACCGCGATCACCAGCGCGAACGTCAGCGGATCCAGCGGCTGCACGCCGAACAGCATGCTTTCCAGCACGCGGCCGAGCGCGATCGATAGCGCCACGCCCACGCCGAGGCCGATCGCGAGTACCTGCACCGCGCCGCCGAGCACCGAGCGTACCGACGTCGCCGGTGGTCGCGCCCAGCGCGCGACGAACACCGAGGTCGCGAATCCGCCGCTGCACCGAGTAGGCGAGGATCCCGAATAGCCCGACCATCGCCAGCACCAGCGCCAGGCCGGCAAAGGCGGTGACGAGCACCGCGCGGAACCGGTGGCGGCCGGTCGCTTCCCACGCCACGTCCTCCAGCGTCATCACGTTTCGCACGCTCACCAGCTGCTGCTTGTCCACCCGCGCAATCGCGGCGCGGACCGAGGGCGCCAGCACGCTCGCGCTGCCGGTCGCAGGTCGCACCATCAGGAACATGTCGCCCAGCGGATCCTGCGCCATGGGGATGTAGACCTGCTCGAACGCGTCGGTCTCGTCGGGGCGTCCCTTCACCTGCCGCGCCACGCCGACGATTTCGCGCTTCGATCGCCGGCGACTCCACGTCTGTCGCGCAACGACACGCGCATGCCGATCGGCGACCGCCCCTGCAGGTGCGCGCGCACGAAGGCCTCGTTGACGATGCAGACCGGCACGCCCTTGGGAACTGTCGCGCTCATCGAAGGCGCGGCCGGTGACGACGGAAAGATCGACCGCATCGAAGTAGGCAGGCGTCACTACCTGATAGTCTGCCGACGGCTGTTTGCCGTCGGGTGAGGGCGGGTCGCCGACGATGGACACGAAAAACGTGCCCGCATAGGACGTCCCCATCGGCAGCGTGCTGGCGAAGGCGACGCTCCGCACGTTGGGCAGCGCTCGCACCTCCTGCTCGACACTGTCATAGAACTGGAGCAGCTTCTCGTCGGTCGGGTACTCCGACCCCAGCGGATCCACCAGCATCGTCAGCACGCTTTCGGCGCGGTAGCCGCGATCGACGTTCTGCACGGCCATCAGCGTGCGAAGCAGCAGGCCGGCGCCGACGAGCAGCAGCACCGCCGTGGCGACTTCGCCGGCGACCAGCATGTTGCGCAGGCGGCCGTTGCCACCGACGCTGCCGCGGCTGTTCGCAGCGAGTGCCTGCGCGGACTGCAGCGCGGTCGCCTGCCACGCCGGCGCCAGGCCGAAGAGGAGGCCGACGAAGAGCGCCGCGCCCGCGCAAAAGGCAACCAGCCGCAGGTCAAAAGTCAGGTTGACCGCGGGAGGCAGCAGTCCTTCGGGGATGACCGAGGGCGCCACCTGCAGGATCGCCGCGCCAAGGACCAGCCCCAGGGCTCCGCCGACGATCGACAGGACAACGCTTTCGGTCAGCAACTGGCGGATCAAGCGCGGACGATCGGCGCCAAGCGCGGATCGAATGGCGAGCTCGCGGCTGCGCACCGTCGCGCGCGCCAGCAGCAGGTTCGCGACGTTCGCGCAGCAGATGAGGAGCACGAAGGCCACCACGCCGAGGAAGAGCATCGAGGTCTGTCGCAGGTCGGCGCCAATCACGGCGTCGGCGAACGGCTCTAGCGTCACGCCGCGGCCCTCGTTCGTCTTCGGATACTCCTTCGCCAGCGCGCCGGCCACGGCGCTCAGGTCCGCGTCAGCCGCGGCCAGCGTGACGCCGGGCTTCAGGCGTCCCGACCGCCTGGAAGATGCGCGCCGCTCGCGCCCGTGGCGGCGCATCGTGAATCGTCACCAGGCCCCAGAGATCGGTCTTGCCGATCAGCTGCGCGGAATCCGGCACCACGCCGACCACGTTGTACGGCGCGCCATCGAGCCGGAGGTCGCGCCCGACGATTGTTGCGTCCCCATTGAAGCGCGTCCGCCAGAACGATTCACTGAGCACGACGGCATCAGCGCGATTGCGGTCGTCGTCCATGGTCAAGGTCCGGCCGACGATCGCCTTGACTCCCAGCGCATCGAACACCCCGCC
The DNA here is from genome assembly GCA_963723005.1 of uncultured Acidobacteriota bacterium. Taxonomy (GTDB): domain Bacteria; phylum Acidobacteriota; class Vicinamibacteria; order Vicinamibacterales; family UBA2999; genus VFZN01. The sequence goes on from CAVRPA010000008.1 coordinate 14,198, forward strand.
CGTCACCCACTGGCGCCCGACCGTTTCCGCGATGCCGTCGGCCCCGCCCATCACCATGCCGCCCACGCCGCCCATGAAGCCCGCGATCGTCTCGAAGCTGCGGCTGCGCTCGGCGAAATCGAGCAGGTTGTTGGGCGAGACGCGCTCGTGAGCGGACGACGACGTGCGCTCGGAGATCATCACCACGCGCTCCGGCTCGGGAATGGGCAGCGGGCGGAGCAGGGTGGCATCGACTAACGCGAAGATGGCGCTGTTGGCGCCGATGCCGAGCGCCAATGTGAGGATGGCGCCAGCCGCGAAGCCGGGCTGCCGCCGGAATGAGCCGAGCGCATAGCGGAGGTCCTGCGCGAAATCGCGGAGCAGCGAGCGTCTGGGGCCCCCCGGCGTCACCGGAGCCGGTGGGTTCAGCCGGCGCAGCGGCCGCATGTAAGCGGCGAGCGCCTCGGGCCCCAGCAGCTCGTCCACCGCGAGACGCCGCGCCTGGTCTTCGTTGTGACCAGTTCGGCGTAGCTCCTCGTACTGCAGCTCGAGATGCTGCGAGAGCTCATCGACAATCTCGGCTTCCCGGGTGGGGTGAAGCTTCAGCGGCGCCAGCCGCGTTCGCAGCTCGTGATTCCAATCAGGCATGATCGACTCCGGTTACCAGTCCCATGGCTTTGACGAAGTTCTTCCACGTCTCACGCTGCCGCGCCAGGACTCGTCGTCCCTCGGCGGTCAGCGTGTAGAAGCGGCGCCGCCGCTCGCCGGCCTTCTCCACCCAGCGGCCCAGCAGCCAGCCGCGCTCCTCGAGGCGATAGAGCAGTGGATACAGCGACGCGACGTGAAACTTGAGCTGGCCCTCGGAGCGCTCCTCGATCAGCTTGCTGATCTCATACCCGTGGCGGGCGCGGGGCTCGACGATGGAGAGGATGATCAGCTCCGCGGAGCCCTTCTTGAGCTCGCGGTCCAGCATCCGGGCGTCAGTATCGATATCTGGCATAGCCATACATGCTATAGCCAGCTTAGACGGAAGTACTCTCCCGAAGGTTTGCTGGGGGCGGGCCGGGGGCCGATCGCCGCCCGGCCGGCTAGGCGGCGCCGGTCTCGAGGTTCTTCTTCAGCGCCTGGGCGCCCTGGGTGATCAGCGGCCGGATGCTGTCGGCGACCGCGGCCGGGTGGACGTCGGTAATCCACACGAAATGGCAGCGGCCCGGGCCATCCTCGACCACCTGCATCGACGCGTGGTGGTACTCCATGCCGGGAACGTTCAGCGCCGCATAGGCGACCCGCCGCTGCTTGTCGTCGATGTCGAGGATCCGCTCCTGGGCCACCATGCCGTTGGCGAAGGTGACGGTACGGACCTCGCCTGCAATCGAACCAGCCACCAGTACCGGAGCGAACAGCACGTGCGCGCGCCCGACGTCGCGCAGGGCCTGCCAGGCGCGTTGGGCGTCTACTGCGACGGACACTTGTTCGGTGATCGATGCCATCGGTCCTCCTCTCTCTTCGATGCGGTGGGGGAAGGGGACGTGACCGGCGCGCAGGGGATCCGCGAGCGATGCGCGCGGTCGGTCACCCGATCGCGCGCACCCTGGTCGTGACGTCAGTCGTGATTCGGATGGTTCGCGCGCAGGTTGTGCTTGACGACGTAGGTCGCCACCTCGCGTCCCATCTTGCTGCCGGCGTCCTGGTCGAAGCGGAAATGAATCCCGCCATAGACGCGGGCGTCGTCGATGTCGTCCGTGATCTGCTTGAACGTCGTGTATTCGAATACCAGCCCGGGAACGCCGGGGTTCGCGATCGTGATGTCGTGCCCAGCCGCGCCGTAGACGCGCCTCAGGACCTCAGCCGCGCTGGTGCTTCCGCTGGCGTGATTCGAGGGATAGCTGGGGAAACACGGCGTGGTGATGTACGGCACGAAGGTGACGTCGAACTCGGTCTTCTTGTTGTCGTCCTCGTTGCCTCGGTGAATCGCCGTCTCGGGGCGCCACAGTTGATAGAAGTATTTCGTCGCGAACGACACGATGAGGGCGTCGTTGCTGGCCATGTTGAGCAGGGCGAGGGCCCACGCATTGTGGGAGAGCGACCGGCCCTGCGCCTCGGACACCTGCCGGGCCGCCTGGTTGAACACCAGGCTCGGCGAGGACGCCTGCGTAGAACCGCGCCACATCGGCGCGATCCGGCGGCCGCTCCGTGCTGGCGACGCCGCCGACGCTCAGCACCTCGTTGTAGTCTTTCGCATACTGGCTGCTGGTGATGGCCGGCGGCGGCGGGGGAAGAAACGGTGCGATCCAGGACTGGTCGCCGGGAGTGCTCGGCACCCCGAACGGCGTGATGAACTGCCACTGGAAATTGACTCCACCAGCAGCCGGGCAACTGGGCGTGGGCTGCCAGACGCCAGGGTCCAGCGACGTCGGCAGGTAGAACGCCGGCGGTGACGAGCCGTCGCCCACGCGCAGGAGGACCATCTTCGCGGCCGCGTCCGCGCCTGTCGCGATGCCGTCGGTCTTGGCCTGACCGTCCGGAATCGCGGCCAGCGACGCCGCACGTAAGGGACCGATATTGGGATTGGCCGGGAAGTAGGCGAAGAGCACGCGGTAGGCCGCCTCGATCGCGGCAGCTTCGACGGACGCCCCTTCGGGCGCGACGACCGTTCCGAGATACGGCTCGTAGTCGTGAGTGATCGCGTTGACGGCTTCGAACACCGCGAGCTGGGTGATCGACATGTAGCGCGCCTGTGAGAACGGGCTCTGACCCTGAGCGATCAAGGTCTCCACTGCGATCCGGTTCCAGGTGAGGACGACGTCAGCCTTCGCGACGGGGGGGCAGGCCAACAGGAGCACGATCGCTACGACGCTGCGCAATCCGGCCATGGCGGTTTCTCCTTTCAACCGAGGGGTGTCGATTGTGGACGCCGAAGGTGAGCCGGCATCCTACAACGGCAAGACGGACACACGCGACGGCTTTTCGCCATCACCGGTGGCGGATTTCGCTCACCGATTGCGATCAAGAGATCAGCGGGCTGATGATCGGCGAGCCAGCTCGGCAATAGCCGGGTGGTCAAGCCCGCGCGGAAGTGATAAGACGTTACCCGCGCCGCCGAACCGCGGCGCCCGAGGAGGAATCTGGCGATGAGAAGGAATCTAGTTGTGCTGTTTGGCGTCGTAGCCTTCGGCCTTGCGACGACCGGCGTCGCCGTGGCCCAGGATCACAGCGGCCACGGCGCACCCGCCGACCGCCTGGGGACGGTCACGTTCAAGAACTCGTGCGCGGAGGCCGTCAAGCCGGGCGTGAACCGCGGCGTCGCCCTGCTGCACTCGTTCTGGTTCGACGAAGCGATCCGCACCTTCAACGACGTCGCCGCGAAGGATCCGGCGTGCGGCGTGTCGCAGTGGGGCGTCGCCCTCGCGATGTGGGGCAACATCCTCGCCGCCGGCCCGCCGCCGGCCGGCATCACGCAGGCGCTCGCGGCGATCGAGAAGGGCCGGACGATGGGCCTGCCCACGCCGCGCGAACGTGACTATCTGGAAGCCGTGTCCGCGTTCTACGTCGGCGCGCCGCAGGCGGACGCGCGGACGCGCAAGGTGGCCTACGAGAAGGCCATGGAGAAGGTCGCCGCCACCTATCCCGACGACGTCGATGCGACGATTTTCTACGCGATGTCGCTGACCGGCACGCAGCTGCCGAGCGACAAGAGCTACGCCAACCTGATCAAGGCGGCCAACCTGCTCGACCCGCTGTTTGCGAAGATGCCGGATCACCCCGGCCTGGCGCACTACATCATTCACGCCTACGACGTGCCGCCGCTGGCCCCGCGCGCGCTGGATGCGGCGCGGGCCTACGCCAAGATCGCCCCGGACGCGCCGCACGCGCTCCACATGCCGTCGCACACGTTCACGCGCCTCGGTTACTGGGACGAGTCGATCGACAGCAACAACAACGCCGCCGCCGCCGCCCGCAAGGCGAAGTCGCCCGGCGACGAGCTGCACGCATATGACTACCTGACCTACGCCTACCTCCAGTCGGGCCGCGACAACGACGCGCGCCGCATCATGGAGACCGCCGCGGCCGCTGCGAAGAACACCCCGGCGACGACGATGGGGCAGGGCAACCTGCCGACGCCTCCGGGCGGCGGAGTCGGGGCATACGCGCTGGCGGCGATTCCGGCGCGCTACGCGCTGGAGCGCGGCCAGTGGCGCGAGGCGACCACCCTCGTCGAGGTGCCGGGCGCGGCGCCGAACATTCAGGCGATGACGTTCTTTGCGCGCGGCCTCGGATACGCCCGGAGCGGCGATCTCGACAAGGCCCGCGCCGAAGTGGCGCGGCTGGACACGGCACTGCAGGCAACCACCGCCGCGAAGCTGGCCTACGAGGCCGAGCAGGTGGACATCCAGAAACGCTCGGTGGCGGCCTGGATCCAGTTCGGCGAAGGCAACAAGGACGCGGCGCTGGCGGCGATGCAGGAAGCGGCCGCGATGCAGGACAAGACCGAGAAGTCCGCGGTGTCACCGGGTCCGCTCGCGCCGGCGCGAGAGCTCTACGCCGAGATGCTGCTCGAGGCGAACAAGCTGCCCGAAGCGCTGACCGCGTTCGAAGCCTCCGCGAAGCAGGAGCCTCGCCGCTTCCGCGGTGTCTACGGCGCGGCGAAGACCGCGAAGCTGATGAACGATCCGCGAGCCGCCAAGTACTTCGCCGAGTTGCGAGAGATTACGGCCAAAGCCGATACGCCTGGCCGTCCGGAACTGGCGGAAGCGCGAAGCAATTCGGCTCGATGAACGCGGCATGGCCGCGAGCCGTGAGCCGGGAATGATCGCAGGATGATCCGGACCGCGCTTCTGGCTCTCGGCGTCGCAGTGTCTGTGTTACCCGCGCACGGGCAGGTCGCGTCAGGCGACCTGCTCGCTGGCGCCCGATGCGCTGACGCGGCCCGCATCCTGCTGCGCGATTGGTCAGCGGTGCTCGACCACGCGATTGTCGAGCCGTCCAGTCCCACCGGTGATCGCTCGATCCGAATGCCGACCACAACGCTGGGCCTGTGGGTGCGCCTGACCGTGGATCAAGCAGGTGACGTCGAGTTGATCCAGGTTCGCGATAGCGTAGCCACGTCCCTCACGTTCGGACCGTCCTGCACACGACTCCCCGAGGAACGGCACGAGACGCGGCTGCAGCAGGGGCTCAGCGATCGGGACCTGGCGGCTCGGCTTGCGAAGGGCGACTCCGGCGTCATCCTGGTGTGGTCGCCACACATGCCGCTCTCGGTCGACCAGTACAACGTACTGGTGGGCGTGACGAAGGAACTGGGGCTATCGCTGATCGCCGTGCTCGATCCGGGAGCGAACGTGGACTACGCCCGACGAGTGGCGTCAGAACGACAGATGCCCTCGTCCGCTGCCCAGTCGATCGGCGGTATCGAGCTGGCATACCGCGGCATGACCACCCACGCCCCCAGCGTCCAGGTGTTCGCGGACGGCAAGTTGAAGGGCCGCGTGCTTTACGGCTATCGCAGCCACGACGCGGCGCGTCTGGCGATCACCGAGGTGTTGCGAGGGCAATAGGACCGGCAGCCGGCAACCGGCAGACGCGGGCCGGGCTGATCATCCGGCCACGCCTGGCCGCACGGCTAGCGAGTCGCGGTCGCGCCGCACGCCGCGAGCAGCGCGCTCTTCTCGCTGGCGCTGACCGTGGAACGCGCGGTGACCAAACCCTCGCACTGCTGGCGCGTCAGGCTGGTGAACGCCCACGCCGCTTCGCCGGCCTTGAATGGCTGCATCTCCGGCGCGCACGACTGCCGCCACAGCTCGCCGATCGCATCCGCCGACTGTCGCTGCGCCGGGTTCTTGAAGAAGTTCGCGACGGAGACCTCCTTCGCGGCGTCCACCACGCGCAGGTGAAACTGCTTCGGTCCCTCGCTGTTCTTCGGCACCGTGTTGGCGACATAGAACACGCGGCCGTCCGGGAAGAACGCGGGGAAGTAGCTGCCGACGCCCTCGTGCGTGGAAGTGGTCACGCGGGCCAGCCCGCCGTGCCCGGTGATCCGCCCCTGCGCATCCCGAACCAGGTCCGCGACGACGACGTCGGTGATGGTTGGAGCCGCCAGCCCGCCGTTGACGAACGGCGTCAGGTACGCGTGCTTGCTGATGTGGAACGTCACGCGCGTGCCGTCGAAGCTGAAGTCGGCCTTGCCGGCGGCGAAGCCGAAGTCCACTCGCTGCTCACAGCTCGTCGTCTGTCCCGCCGGATCGACGCCGGTGATTTCGAAAATCTTCAGCGTGCCGGGCTCGGTCTCGCTGCCGCCGTCGTGCGCGATCACGTGACGGCCGTCCTTGGAGATGAACGGCGTCGCCAGGTCGCGCGTGATCTGCGGGCACAGCTGCATCGCCTTGCTCGGCGTCACCGTCAACCCGCTGGCGGTCTTGCGGAACGTGTAGTCGATGATGCGAAAGCCCGGGCCTGGCTTGACGCTGGAGCCTGAGAACATCATCCGGTAGACCGTGGTCGCATTGGCGCCGTCACGAGAGTCCGACACCACGCCAACGGACTGGTAGTAGTGGTCGGCGACGTCGGCACCTTCATGCGCGAACGCCGGCTTCACGTCGAGCGCGTCCTTGTCCTCGTCCAGCCGTGCCAGCAGCGTAGCGGCGTCATAGAAGTTGACGGTGTGGTTCGGGGTGTAATGCGACGGCACGGTGATGTAGCGGCCATCGGGAGTGGCCACCGCGTCCGACTTGTCGGGCACTTTCACGCGACGCCCGCGCGACAGGTCGTAGAGGTAGTTCTGGTCATGACTGGCAAACGCCACGATCCATCTGCCGTCTGGATTCGGCACGGGTCGCGCGAACCAGTTCACGTCGTCGATCGGCGCCTCGTCCGCGGCGGGCCGGTCCGCGAGCACCGCCGTGCCCTTCGACTCCACGCGGCAGAAATCCGCCTGCTGTGGAGCCTGGGCGGACGGCGTGGCGGTGAACGCCGCCGTCATCGCGGTTGCCACCAGGGACGCTGCATACCGAGGTCTGAGGATGGTCATGACTATCTGGCGGATGTTATGTCAGGATCGCCCATGATCGCGTCCCGCCTCTTCTACTTCCTGTAACTGGCGTTATCATCCGCGGATGATCCGCAGCTTCGCTGTGCTGCTCGCGGTGGCCATGGCGGCCGGAGCCACCGTAGATGCCGCGGCACAGGAGCGCGCTCGCAACGGCTGGCAGTCCGAGCTCCTCGGTCAGTGGCTCGACGCCGTCGAGCGGCACAGCCCGGGCGAGATCGACAGCCCTCTGATCGGGGCCGCCCGCTGGTCCAGCACCGATCTCCGCAAGCTGTGGGCCGACGTGCAGGTGTTGCTGGACATCATCGCCAACCCGAAGCACAACAGGTTCACCGTCGCGCCCCTCGAATACGAGCGACGCGGCCAGCGGGGGGAACCGCCGACTGTCACTTTCCGGGCGTCCGAACGCGCGATCCTCGACGCGCTTGCCGACCGTGTGCGAGCGGCGGGACTGAATGCCGTGCTGAGGCGTGCGGCCGTACTCCACACCGATGTGGTCACGCTGGCGCCTGGCCTCGAACAGCCGCCAGGCTCGACGCCTGCGGACGCGCCGATCCGGCTCCTGGTCGGCGATGGCACCTCGGCCGGCACCAGGGATGTAAGCCTGCAGTGGGAGCTGGCCCGCATGATCCTGTCGAACGGCAGCGCCGAGCCGGCCTTCGACGCGTTTGTCCGCGATTGGTACCGCGCGACCGTCGCGCTCGCCCACAGTGTCCAGTCCTTCGACTCGATTCAATTGAGGGAGGGGCTTCGGCTCTTCCCCAACGATCCCGTCCTGCTCCTGTTGGCGGGATGCGAACGCGAGGCGTTTGCGACGCCGCTGTTCCAGGTCTTCGCGCAGTCGTTCCGCAACGCGCAGATGCGGCCGGACATCGCCTCGGAAGACGCCGAGCTCGACGCCGCGGCCGGATTCTTTCGGCGGGCGCTCGCCGCCGACGAAGGATTGGGTGAAGCGCGGGTTCACCTCGGCCGGGTGCTGGGCCTGAAGGAGCGATACGCCGACAGCGCCCGTGAGCTGCGACGCGCGTTGGATGGACGGCTGGATCCCGCGCTACAACACTACGCCGAGCTGTTCCTCGGCGCGGCGCTCGAAGGCCTCGGCGAAGCCGCGGCCGCCCGCGATGCGTTCCGCCGCGCCGCGGACGGCACGCCAGGCGCGCGCGCGGCTCATCTGGCCGTCGCGCGCATTGCCAGGGAAATGGGCGATCGCGAGGAAACAACGGCCCGGCTCGAACAGGCGATGTCGTTGCCTGGTACCTCCAGCCCGAGCGATCCCTGGTGGGTGTATCGCGCAGCGCAAGGCAGACAGAGCGCCGGCTGGCTCGAGGATGTGCGGCGAGCAGCGAAGGAAGCGGCTCGATGACCGGCGCGCAGTGGATGACTTCTACCGTGGTGCTGCTGATGGCCGCAGCCGAGACGGCCGCTCAGCGGCCAACCTTCAGTGCACGAATCGAAGGCGTGCGCATCGACGCTCTGGTATCCGAGGCCGGGGCACCCATCGCCGGGCTGGGACTCGGCGATTTCGAGGTGCGCGACAACGGCGTCCGCCAGGAGATCGATCTCGTCAGCCTGGCCGACGTGCCGGTGAACGTGGTGCTCACGCTCGACCTGAGCGCCAGCGTGGCCGGGGCGAAGTTGACGGGGCTGGTAGGCGCGAGCCGATCGCTCCTGGACGGCCTGGCGCCCGAGGATACCGCGGCGCTCATCACCTTCAACCATGCCGTCGTCCAGCGAGTGCCCCTCACCAGGCGGATCGACGATGTCCGCGAGGCGCTCGAAGAGTCCGAAGCGGATGGCGATACCGCCCTGGTTGATGCCTCGCTCGGCGCGATGCTGCTCGGCGACACCGACGCCGGCCGGACGCTGGTCGTGGTCTTCAGCGATGGTGTGGACACGGCGAGCTTCGTGCGACCCGAACTGGTGCTGGACACGGCCCGGCGCGTGAACGGGGTCGTCTATGGCGTCTCGAGCAGCGCGAAAGATACGCGATTCCTGCGGGATCTCACGGCGGCCACCGGCGGTCGCATCATCGAGATCGGGGAGACGGGCGATCCAGGACCGGCGTTTCTCGAGGTGCTCCGGGAGTTCCGGCGGAGATACGTCATCACGTTCACGCCGACGGGTGTGGCGCCGGGTGGGTGGCACAAGCTCGAGGTTCGCGTGAACCGGCCGCGAGCCCGCGTTCAGGCCAGGGCTGGTTACTTCTCGTCCGCGCGGTAGGCCGCACAAGGCCCAGCCCGGCATCGCGAGGCTCGTCGGCCCGTGCTCTTCGCGTTATCCTGATCGGCCGTAACTCTGGACCACTCAGCAGAGGTAGACGACGATGAGGCAACTCCGATACTCCGTCGCCTGCAGCCTGGACGGCTGCATTGCCGGCCCGAACGGCGAGTACGACTGGATCCCGATGGATCCCGACATCGACTTCGCCGCGTTGTACGCCAGCTTCAGCGCTCTCGTCATGGGACGCCGTTCGTACGAGGTGTTTGTCGCGGAAGGGGCGCCGCCGGGACCGAAGATGCCGGTCTATGTCTACTCACGGACCTTGCCGGAGGGCACGCGCAAGGGCATTACGTTTGCGCAGGACGGCGCGGCCCACGTGCGGTCGTTGAAGGCCGCGAACCCAGAGGCAAAGGACGAGAAGCCGATATGGCTATGGGGCGGCGGCGAGCTGTTCCGTCAACTGGCCGAGGCCGGCGAGGTGGACGGCGTGGACGTCGCGGTGCTGCCGATCGTGCTCGGGGGCGGCATCCAGCTGATGCCGACGCCCGGACCGAGGCTGCCGCTTCGCCTGAGAGCGCATCGGCTGTACCCGAAGAGCGGAACGCTGTTCCTCGAATACGACGTCGTCAGGGGCAAGGCGAAAGGGAAAAGGCGGAAGGCGTAGGGCAAGGCACAAGGCAAAAGGGAGAACGTCCGGCAGACGGCAACCGGCAACCGGCAGACGAGAGTCCGGTATCCGGTGTCCCGTTGTCCGAGCTGCTCTTGGCCCGCATGCGCGATCCCAGATTGCGGCACCCTGGCTTTCCCGTCTGCCGGCTGCCGTCTGCCGGCTGCCGGTTCTACCGCCCCCTCGTCCCACTTCAGAATCCCGGTAGTCCCGCAAGCGAACACCCCGTTCGTCCCAGTCGATCGCTGCCTTCCAGATAACTCCCACCGGAAGAGACGCTTAGCGGCGTTCCAACCTTTTGGCACGGCTCTCGCTCTAATCAGATCGAGCCACCGCAATGGATCGCCCCGCACATCACCCTCGCCGTTCGTGGTTTCTCGTCGTCGTCACGACCGCCGGCATCGTCGCCGCGTGTCTGACTCCGGTGGCCGCGGTCGGGACCTGGCTGCTCGTCACCGACGCCGAAGTGGCCGGCGAAGTCGCCGCCGCCGGATCGCTGATGCCGGTCCTGAGTGCGATGGCGCACCTGGCCGGCCGAGCCATCGTCAGCGCGCTCGTGTACCTGTAGAACGCTTAGGTCTTGAGTCTTGGGTCTTGGGTCTTGGGTTCGGTCTTGAACTTAGAACCTAGAACCTAGAACCTCAGAGCCTCAAGCCTCGAGCCTCAAGCCTCGCCCGCAAGCCCCCAAGACCTCAAGACTCAAGACTCAAGACTCCAGACTCGACCCCCGTCACCACCCCACTGCCTGTCCGTCTTTGCGGTGATCCGACCCCGCGCGGTAGAGCCCGTTGACCGGTAGATCGTCGGTGACGCTGCGGCGCTCGAACGTTGGCTCCGGCATCCGTGGGTCGCGCGTGAAGAGAATCCCCTGGTAGCCGCCAACCGCGCCGCCGTTCACGCTGCGGAGCTCATGGCCCTTGGCCTTCAGCGCCGCGCCGACCAGGTTGAACAGGTTCGTCTCCAGCGACAGCACGTTGCTGTTCTGGTTGTGCGTGAACCGCGCCGCATCCGTCGTCATCTGCACGTTCATGCCGTGGTCGATCATGTTGACGATGTGCTGGGCGTGGGTTTCGGGCTGGACGCTGCCGCCCATGTTGCCAAACGTCATCAGCGGCTGGCCGTCCTTCATGACGAAGCCGGCGATGATCGAGTGGAACGGCTGCTTGCGCGGCGCGACCACGTTGGGGCTCTTCGGGTTCAGCGAGAACGCCGAGCCGCGGTTGTGCAGCACGAAGCCGTAGGGACCGACAGTGGCGCGGCTGCCGTAGACGCTGAACACGCTGTGGATCATCGACACCATGTTGCCCCAGCGATCCGCGGTGGTCAGGTAGATGGTGCCGCCGTCGGTGCCGCCGGTCACGCTCGGCTTGCCGGCCACGTTCGGGTTGATCTTGCCGCACAGCTCCGCCGCATAGGTCTTCGAGAGCAGCTTCGCGACCGGGATGGTCGAGAACTTCGGGTCGCCGTTTTGCGCCTGGAGGTCGGCGTAGGCCAGCTTCTTTGCTTCCACCATCAGGTGCCAGGTCATCGGATCGGCCGGGCCCAGAGCGGAGAGGTTGAAGCCAAGCTTCGGCACGCACACCTCGAGGATGTTCAGCATCTCGAGCGCGGCAAAGCCCTGGCCCGGCGGCGGCAGCTGCTCCACGTCGTAGCCGTGATAGTTCGTGGCGATCGGCTCCACCCACTCGGACTGGTACTGCGCCAGGTCGTCGCGCGTCATCACGCCGCCGTTGGCCGTCACCTTGTTGACGATCGCCTCGGCAATCTCGCCGCGATAGAAGGCGTCGCGGCCCTGCGCCTGGAGCAGCCGCAGCGCCTTGGCCAGCGCCGGGTTGCGGATGATGCTGTAAAGGGGCGGCGCATTCTCGCCGTTGAGGAACGTCTGCTTGGAGTCCGGATCGGCGCGCAGGCCGTTCAGCGCGCTCACGAGGTCCGAGTGGCGGCGTTCGGCAAGGCCCCAGCCTTCGTCCGCGATCCGCGCCGCGCGCTCGAACGTTTCCTTGAAGGTCATCGTCCCGAAGCGCGTGAGCATTTCGTCGTAGCCGTCGATGGCGCCGGGCACGGTGGCGGCGTTGACGCCGCTGTTCGGCACCGACTTCAGCCCGAGCTTGCCGGTGAAGAACTCCGGCGTCCAGCCCGCCGGCGATCGGCCGGCCGCGTTCAACGCGTAGAGCTTCTTTTCCTTCGCCACCCAGATCAGCGCGAAGAGGTCGCCGCCGATGCCGGTGTCGTTCTGCGACGTCACGTCGAGCACCGCGCCGGTCGCGACCGCGGCGTCGATGGCATTGCCTCCCTGTCGAAGGATCTCGAGGCCGGCCTGCGCCGCCAGTGGATCGCTGGTCGCCACCATGCCGTGCCGCGCCAGCACCTCGGAGCGTCCCTGCGCGGACCAGCCCTGCGCGCGCGAGCCTGGCACCGCTGGGATGCCTGCTGCCGGAGTCGGCTTGTCGAGCGTGGGGATGCCGAACGGGTTGGGCGATTGCGCGTCGCCGGTGGCGCCCAGAACGACCGCGGCGACGAGCAGGGTGAGGATGGCGAAGCGGGTGGCGGACATGCCGCCATTCTGGACGATTTCAGGGCGCGAATTGGGACGAAAACCGACGGTGTCGGGAGCAGGGAACCGATGTCTCGGTCCGCCACGAATGCCATGCGGCCGGACGCCGCCGCGCGCTCAGGCCAGGTCGATCAGTTCGTGGCCGACGAGCGTGCTGCCCTTGATCTCCAGGCGGGCCACCGTCACCGGCAGGCGGAACCGTCGTGGACCGGCGCTGCCGGGATTGAGGTACAGCACTGGCCCCCGGTACTCGGCCGTCGGCTTGTGCGAGTGACCGTAAATCACTGCCGCGCACCGGTCGTCGATGACCGCACTATCGAGGTCGGAGAGCTGGTGCAGCACATACAACCGCGCTCCGCCGGCCTGCACCCACGCCTCTTCGGGCAAGGTCTGCGCCCAGGGCTCCCGGTCGATGTTGCCGCGCACCGCGTAAGTGGGGGCAAGGTCCTTCAGTGCCGGCAGAATGGCCGGCGAACCGACGTCGCCTGCATGGATGATGAGCCCGCACGGGCGCAGCGCATCGAGCGCGGCGGGCCTGAGCAGTCCATGGGTATCCGAGATGACGCCGACCAACATGTGCAGTAATGGTAACGCGGCAGTCGGGGGGCCGATTCGCTTGCGGCAGAGGTAGAATGGACCTCTGTGAGCGATTCAACATTCGTCGACCACTACGAGACCCTTCAGCTCAGCCCCAACGCGAGCGCCGAGATGATCGAGCGCGTCTACCGCGCGCTGGCAAAGCGGTATCACCCGGACAACGGCGAGACCGGCAGCGTGGATCGGTTCACCGAAGTGCAAAGCGCGTTCGAAACGTTGTCGGACCCGATCCGGCGAGCGGCCTACGACGTCAAGTACGACGAGAATCGCCAGATCACCTGGAAGATCTTCAAGCAGGAGAAGGCCGGCGATCACCGCGCCGAGGACCGGCGGCTGTTCCACGGCATCCTGTCGCTGCTCTACATCGCGCGGCGGCGCGATCCGCAGAACGGCGGTCTGGGCGGCGTCTCGATGGAGAAGATGCTGGGTTGTCCGCAGGAACACCTCGACTTCCCGATCTGGTACCTGAAGCAGCGCGGATTGATCGAGCGGCTGGAAAGCGGATACTTCGCCATCACGGCCGACGGCGTGGACAAGCTTGGGCCAGGACGACCTGATGCTGCCGCCGAACCGGCTGCTGTCCGAATCGTCGCTGCCCGGCGGGCCGTCGGCGAACGACGTCGCTGCCGAGAAGCCGATTCTGCTCGAGAGCGGCCAGCCGCTGACGTAGCCTCGCGCCAGGCGGTTCATCCGAGAGACCGCAGATGACCACGGCCGAATCGCTGGGCGTGCCCGGCTCTTTCAACGCCGCCTCGTACTTCGTGGACCGCCACGTCGCGGAGGGGCGCGGTCCCTCGGTCGCCATCGAGTGCGGTGCCGAGCGGGTCACCTACGCCGAACTCCACGAGCGCACCAACCGCTTCGGCTCGGCCCTCCGATCGAGTTTCAACGTTCGCGTGGAGGAGCGCGTCGCGCTGCTTCTGCTGGACGGCCCGGCATTCGCCTACGCCTTCTTCGGCGCCATCAAGATCGGCGCCGTGCCCATTCCGGTCAACACGCTCTGGAAGGCCGCCGACTACCACTACCTGTTGAACGACTCGAAGGCGCGCGTGCTGGTGGTGAGCGAAGAGCTGTTGCCGGAAGTGGCGAAGATCCCGCGCGAGGACCTGCCCGCCCTCGAACACTTGCTGGTGGTCGGCGGGCGACACGCCGGCGGCCCGAGCGAGTTCGAGCGGTTCCTGGCGGAGGGCACCGGGCTGCTCGATGCGGAACCCGTCAGCCGCGACGCCCCGGCTTTCTGGCTCTACTCGTCCGGCAGCACCGGACGGCCCAAGGGGTGCGTCCACCTGCAGCACGACATGGTGATCTGCGCGGAGCTCTTCGCGAAGGGCGTCCTCGGCATCACCAGCGCCGACCGCTGCTTCAGCGTCGCCAAGCTGTTCTTCGCCTACGGCCTGGGCAACGCGCTGTACTTCCCCCTGGCGGTGGGCGGCACCAGCATTCTCTGGCCCGGGCCACCGACGCCCGCGCACGTGTTCGCGACGATCGAGGCGCATCGGCCGACGCTGTTCTTCTCGGTGCCTACCGGCTACGCCATGCTGCTGGCGCAGGACTCCAACGCGGATCTCTCGTCCATCCGGCTCGCGGTCTCGGCCGGCGAGGCCTTACCGCCCGCGCTCTACGAACGCTTCAAGCAGCGCTTCGGCATCGACATCCTCGACGGCATCGGTTCCACCGAGGCGCTGCAGATGTTCATCTCGAACCGGCCTGGCGCCATCCGCCCCGGCTCCAGCGGGCTGCTGGTGCCGGGCTACGACGCGCGCATCGTGAACGACGATGGCGCGCCGGTGGAGGAGGGCGAGATTGGCAACTTGTGGATTAGCGGCGACTCGACGTGCGCGGGCTACTGGAATCAGCACGAGAAGACCAAGGACACCATCCACGGCCACTGGCTGCGCACCGGCGACAAGTACACGCGCGACGCCGACGGCTACTTCTGGTACCAGGGCCGATCGGACGACATGCTGAAGGTCGGCGGCCAGTGGGTGAGCCCGGTGGAAGTGGAGAACGCGCTGATCGAGCACCCCGCGGTGCTGGAGTGCGGGGTCGTCGGCCGCGAGGATCGGGACGGCCTGACCAAGCCCGCGGCCTACGTGGTGCTCCGCGACGGGCAGTCGAGCACGCCGGAACTGGCGACCGAACTGCAGCACCATGTGCGGCAGCGGCTCGCCGATTACAAGCGGCCGCGTTGGGTCGAGTTCCTGCCCGAGTTGCCCAAGACGCCGACCGGGAAGATCCAGCGGTTCAAGCTGCGAGCCTGACTCGCGACTGGTTCACGCCGCCGCGAGCGCCTGCAGGCGCTTCCGGCTCCACATCACGTAGGGCGTGGACACGAGCAGCGCGGCGATCACATACGCGCTGATCACGGCCAATGCCCCGCGCGAGGGAATCAGCGCAAAGGCAATCATCATCACCAGCCCGACGTGGCGGGTCGCGCAGAGGACGCCGAGCGACACGCGATCCTCCAGATTGGGCCCGCCCAGGAGATGGCCGGAGAGGATGGCCGTGAACGTCAGCGCGGCAAGCGCGAGGAACGAGCGCAGCCCGTTTTCGATCACCATCCCGATCGAGCCCACGAGGGCGATGACCAGGCACAGGGCCAGCACGACCAGCGCCGCCGTTGTCACCGGCGCGACAATGCGATCGGCGATGGCCGGCCGGATCGCGTGAACCGCCACCCCAGCCAGGAAGGGCAGCAGGAACGACTTGGCGATGAGGCCGGCGACCGCGGTGGGGTCCACGCCTGCGGTCACGCCGAAGATGCGGCTGAGCGCGGCGACGGAGAGCGGCACCGTGACGATCGCCAGCACCGAGCTCGTCACCGCCAGGCTGAGCACGTAACGAGGATCCCCGCCCGCCCCCAGCAGGCGGCGCGGCACCAGCGGCGCGCCGGCTGAAATCGCAATCACCAGCACCGCGACCCTGGTCGTCTGCGGCAGATCCACCGTCTTGACCATCATCACCGCGAAGACGGGGATGATGACGTACATCGCGAGCAGCGATCGGACCAGCAAGCCCGGCTGACGCCAGAGGAAGTTGACATCACTCCACGCGGCGCGGAGCCCGAGCGCGAAGATCATTCCGCGGACCGACCAGGCCAGGGCCTCGAACAGGATGTTCACCGGCCAGAGTGTGGCTCCTTCGCGTCCGCTTGGCAACGGCTGACTCGTGACCCGGAGGTGCCATAATCCCCGCATGCAGCGATCGTGTCTTCTCATGCTCGCGATCGTCCTTGGTGTGTTGAGCGCCCCGATCGCCCGGGCGCAGACGCCTCCAGCCAATGCGGCGGCCGCGGCCCAGGCGGTTGAAACGGCGGGCGCCACCACCGTCGAAGCCCCGGTCGTCTTCTTCAACCGCACCATTACCGTCTTCCGGGCGCCGATGTTCGGCATCTCGGCGGAGAACCGGGCCCGGCGCACCGAAGGCATCATCGATGCGCTCCTCTCGCGCGGGGGCGCGGGCGTCGTCACGACGCAGCAGCAGCCTCAGGGCAACTTCCTGATGATTGATGGTGAGCTCGCCGTCATCATCACCGACGCGGATCCGGATCGCCTCGGCGGCGAGACGCTGGCAATGGCCACGGAGCGGGCCGTGGCGGTGCTGCGGCAGGTGATCAGCGAGACGCGCGAGAGCCGGGATCAGGCGCTGCTGCTCCGCGAGCTGATCAGCACCGTGATCGGCACTGCGGTGCTGATTGGCGTCATCGCGGTGGTGCTGTTCCTCCGGCGCGCGCTCAGTCGCCGCCTGGGGCGGCTGGCGGAGCGAGCGGCGGCCGTCACGAGCGTCGGCGGCACGCAGGTCGTCACCACCGACCGCCTGCTCCCGTTCGCCAATCGCGCCCTCACGGTCGTGGCATGGACGGTCATCGTCATATCGCTGTACCGCTGGGTCAGCTACGTCCTCAGCCAGTTTCCGTACACCCGTCCATGGGGCGAGAGCCTGCGCGGCGCCCTCGTAAACACGGCAGTGGACCTCGTCGAGGGTGCCGTGGGCGCCCTTCCAGGGCTGGCGGTCGCGCTCTTCATCCTGCTGATGGCGAGGGCGGTGATCGGGATGGTGGCCCCGTTCTTCGACCGCGTGGGTCGCGGCGATTCGGTCCTCCCCTGGCTGGACCGCGATACCGCGCAGCCAACCAAGCGGCTGTTCGCGCTCGGCGTCTGGCTGTTCGCGCTGGCGATGGCCTATCCCTACTTGCCCGGGTCGCAAAGCCAGGCGTTCCAGGGCATCTCGGTGCTGCTCGGCCTGATGGTCACGTTTGGTGGATCGAATCTGTTCGGCCAGGGAGCGAGCGGCCTCATCCTGATGTACTCGCGCACGCTGCGGGTCGGTGAATACGTGCGCGTAGACGCTCACGAGGGAACGGTGACCGAGCTTGGTTCCTTCACCACGAAAGTGCGCACGGGATTGGGGGAGGAGCTGACGCTGCCCAACTCGCTGGTGCTGGGCACGGTGGTGAAGAATTACTCACGCACCGTGAAGGGTCAGGGCTACATCGTCGACACCACGGTGACGATTGGCTACGACACGCCGTGGCGACAGGTCGAGGCGATGCTGGTGGAGGCCGCGCATCGGACGCAGGGCATCCTGGACGACCCGGCGCCGCGCGTGTTCCAGACCGCGCTCTCGGATTTCTATCCGGAGTACCGTCTGGTCTGCCAGGCCATTCCGCGCGAGCCGCGGCCGCGTGCGGCGGTGCTGGCCACGCTGCACGCCAACATCCAGGACGTGTTCAACGAGTACGGCGTGCAGATCATGTCGCCGCACTACCTGGGCGATCCCCGCGACGCGAAGGTGGTGCCGAAGGAGAACTGGCACGCCGCGCCGGCGAAGCCGGACGACAGGCTTTAGGCTCTAGGCTTTGGGCTCCAGGACGTTCTGTTCGGGGTCTGGGACGATTACAGGAGGTTCCATGCGTATCCGTTTGCTCATGCTCGGTCTGCTCGCTCCGCTCACCATCACGACGGCCTCTGCGCAGTCGCTGCAGTTCACCAATCCGCCGGCACTCGGTTCGCCGGCGACGTACACGCACGTGGTGCGCGCGGGGAAGACGCTCTACATCGCCGGCCAGGTGGCGGCAGGGTCGGACGGCAAGGTGGTCGGCCCGGCCATGGCCGACCAGGTGCGGCAGGTGCTGGCCAACCTGAAGACCGCGCTCGCCTCGCAGGGTGGCGACGTGCAGCACATCGCGAAGATCAACATCTACGTCACCGACATGGACGCCTTCCGCGCGGCCGACGCGGCCAAGGTGCGCGCGGACTTTTTCGGCACGCACAAGCCGGCCAGCACGCTGGTACAGGTCGTGCGGCTGGCGTCGCCGGACTACAAGGTGGAGATCGAAGCGATCGCCGTGCTGCCCTAAGCCGTAAGCCCAAGACTCAAGACCCAAGACCCAAGACCCAAGACCTTAGGCTCATCTCTCCTCCTCCACGAATGCCTTCAGACGGTCCATTGCCACGTCCCATTGATCGCCGATGCGGTCCAGCTCCCGGCGCGCCAGGTCGAGGCGGCGCGGCTCCAGTTGCCAGATGCGCTCGCGGCCAAGCCGCGCGTCGCGCACCAGGCCCGCGCCGGCCAGCGCCTCGAGGTGCTTGGTGATTGCCTGACGGCTGACCGCGGCGCCATCGCTCAGGCGCGTGGTCGAGAGCGGCCCTTCGGTACAGAGCCTGGCCACCACTGCCAGCCGCGTTGGGTCCCCCAGCGCCGCGAACACCGGCGCGGCTTCGGTCAACGATCGGATGGTGCGCTCAAGCCGCAGCGACATGGGTGGCGATGTTCGTCATCTGCTCGGTCCAGCCGCCGTCGTTCATGCGGAACGCCTCGGCGCGGCGGTGCAGCGGAATCTGATCGAAGCCCGACTCGACCACGGTGAGCAGCGTGCCGCCGTCCGCTTCCTCCAGGCGGAACTCCACCAGCGTGGTCGGCTCTGCCGAGTAGTCCACCGCCATGTCAACGGCGTACGGATGCCAGCGATAGGCGAAGTAGCGCTCGGGCTCGATGCGCACGATCTGGAACTCGCCGGTGATGTGTTCGTAGCCGGGATACAGGATCCGCCCGCGAACGGTCTTGCCTTCGACAAACGGCGCCTCGAACTTCATCCGGAACCAGGCGCCGAACTGCTCGGCGTCGGCGATCGCGCGCCAGACCCGGGTCTGTGGCGCCTTCAGGATCACGCGCTTCTCGATGCGGTCCGTGCTCGTCGTGTTCATGATATGCAACCTCTGGGTTGCATATTATGGCGTGCCACGGCGTGAATGCAACCTGGTCCGGCCCGGGCACGCCGGAGCGTCATCATGATTCAGGCCGCAACTCCAGTTGGACCAACGTCTTACGACTGCCTACCTTATCCATGGCGCTGTCCGGCATGGCGTATGCTCATCCGAAGAGGAGAAACCATGAAGAAGATTCTCGGATTGACAACGGCGCTGATGCTGCTCGCCACCGTGGCCTATGGGCAGGACGTCAGCTACAACTTCGACCAGCAGGCTGACTTCACCAAGTACAAGACCTACAAGTGGGTCCAGGTGAAGGACGCGGAGCAGATCGATCCGCTGACGGCGCAGCAGATCACCAACGCGTTCGAGAAGCAGCTGGCGGTAAAGGGGCTCACCAAGGCCACCGGTGATCAGGCGGACCTGGCCATCGCCTACCAGGTCGCGGTCTCCAAGGAGAAGCAGATCAACACGATGGACACCGGCATGTACGGACCCGGCTGGGGCCCCCGCTACTACGGCGGCTACTACGGCGGCGGCATGGGTAGCAGCACGACGACCACGTCGACCATCTTCGTGGGCTCCGTCGCCCTCGACATGTACGACAGCGCTTCGAAGAACCTGGTCTGGCGCGGCCTCGCGTCGAAACAGATCGACTCCAAGGCCAACCCCGAGAAGCGCGACAAGAACCTGAACAAGGGCGCGGCGAAGATGCTGAAGAATATCCGCCCAAACCGAAGAAGACCAGCTAGAAGATCTGGTGATCTGGAGATGTGGTGAGGTGGAGATCTGATCTGGTGATCGCGGGATCTGTGTGATCTCGCGATCAGCGCCTGGAGCGCCTCACCGGACGACCACGGGGACTCCAGGCGCCGAACTGGGAGTCACCCCGTTCATCCGGCTCGTCACACGCTTGCCGCCGACGATGGTCGTGACCTCGATGTCGACGCGCGCATCGGTGCCCAGGCCCACGTGCACCGGCATCACGCTCTGCGAGCAGTAGCCGCCGCCGCTGTCCACAATCCCCATGCCCAGCACGTTGCGGGTGCCGGCTGCAAACACCCGCACTTCCGCACCCGGTCGCGTGGCGCGTCCCCTGGCGTCCACCACCCGCACTTGAACCGAGCGCGCCGCTTGTGCGGCCGGAAGCAGGTTGCGGTAGAGCGAGTGCGTGCCGTTCGGGTTGTTGTTGGCGATCGCGAAGTCCAGGTCGCCGTCGCTGTCGAAGTCCACCCACTGGATTCCGTGCGTCGCGCCGCGCTTCGCGACCAGTTCCGGGATGACGTCAACGAACCGGCCGCCCTCGTTGTGAAACAGGAAGTCGCGCTCGTTCACCGGCTTGTCGATGTACGACGAGACGTAGAGATCGATCCTGCCGTCGTTGTCGAAGTCGCCCCAGCGCGACGGCGTGGCGAGCGCGCCTCCGCCCAGCCCGACCTGCGCGGCGATCTCGGTGAACTTCCCCGGACCGTCGTTGCGGTAGAACAGGTTGGGGCCATAGCTGGCGACGAACAGATCGAGGTCGCCGTCGTTGTCGAAGTCGGCGACGCTCGGACCGTTGCTGCCGGAGGTGGTGGCGCGGCCGGCGGCATCGACACCTAGTTCCTTCCCCACGTCCACGAACCGCGCGCCGTCGTTGCGGTAGAGGCCGTTCAGGTCGCCGTTCTGGTTGGCGGTGAAGACATCGAGATCGCCGTCCACGTCCATGTCGAACCACACCGCGCCCACCGTGCGGCGCGGATCGTCGATGCCCAGCTCCTTACCGACGCTGGTGAAGCGTGCGCCGTCGTTCCGGAACAGCATGTTCGGCGCGTCGCGCACGGCGACGAACAAGTCGAGATCGCCGTCGCCATCGAAGTCCACGAACGAGGACTGGCGGATCTCGCCCACGACCTCGACCCCGACGGCGGTCGCGACGTCGGCGAAGGGCTTGCCGGCGCCGTCGTTCCGGAACAGTCTTGCCGGCGCGTTCGATTTGCGGGTGAAGCCGACGAAGAGATCGGGATCGCCGTCGCTGTCGAAGTCGCCCCACGCCGACGCCCGCGTGTCGGTGACATCGGCCACGCCCATCGCCAGCGCGACGTCGGCGAAGCGCCCCTTCTCGTTCTGATACAAACGGTTGGGCGCGTCCTGCTTGAAGCCGACGAACAGGTCGAGATCGCCGTCGCCGTCGTAGTCGGCCCAGGCGTTGGGCTGCCCGCCGGTGGCGGCGAAGAGCTCTGGCTGGACGAGCTCGAAGGTGGGTTGTTGCGCGCGAACCGCAGCGACCGTCGCGGCGAGGAAGACCGAAAGGAGAAGCCGCCGGTGGAACATCGGCGCATCATAGCGCGCCGACTGATGAGATCGCACGACACGGCGGCGGGGGATGCCGCCGTGCCTGCACTCGAGTGCCCCGTGGGTCAGCAGGGCCAGGGCAGTCCGTACCCCGCCGCTACCAACTGCGCCCGTTGCGGCCCCGCTCGCGATAGCCCTGGCTGTAGCCGGACTCGAAGCCGTCGCGATACACCAGCTTGTACTGGTCCTTCGAGCCGTAGCGCCGGTCGTAACCCCGATCGCCCGACCGGTAGCGGCTGTGCCGCACCGGGTCGAACGAGTCTCGATCGCGACCGTCCTCGCGGCCCTTTTCCAAGCCGTCCCGGTAACCGTTCTGGTAGGGGACGCTGTTCACGCGGCTGGCATAGCCGCCGTTGCCGTAGCCGCCATAGCGGTCGTTGCGGTCTGGATAACGCTCCGGATAGCGTTGGTTACGATCCGGATACGAAGTGCCAGGACCGTAGATGACGCGGGCGTCGCGATCCCCGGACGCGATTCGCTCGGCCTCGTTGCAACTCATCGGCGGGGGCTGCCGCCCGGGCGAACGGTCGTTGTACCAGACCCGGCAGGTGCCGGAAGGGGGAGTCTGCCCTGGCGGAATTCGTCCGTTCTGGCCTTGAGCACCCAGCGGAACCGCCATCGCGGTGAACAGGATGAATGCGGTGGTGATGCGTCGCATATGTGCGCCTCCTGCCCGTTATTGGTGGCAAGAATCGGACCGTGATATTTGTCATCGATCGCGGACAATGGACCTCATGCGTGCATCGCTGCTGATCAGTGTGCTGGCCCTCGCGCTGCCTCTGCATCTTCCGCGCGTCGCCGGAGCTCAGCCTGAGGCTCCTCCTCCTCCTCCGGTGCACGACCGCTCCTTCTGGGTTGCGCTCGCGAAGACCGGGTTCGCCCCACCGGACGGCCAGGACGTGTTCCCGCTGTTGATCGAGATGAACCCGCTGCTGGGCTCACCCGATCCCGTGCTGCGTGACGACGTGGCCTACAGCGCCGCCGAACGATGGATCCTGCGCGACCGCCGGGTGGCGCCCGCCCAGCTGCGCGAGTTGATGAAGCAGTGGATCGCCAACCTGGAGAACGGCCTCGGCGAAGTCGGTGACGATCGCGTGTTCAGCCGGTCGTTCTCGGCCTTGTGCCTGTCGGTGATCGCCGCATCGGATCTGGATGCGCCGTTTCTCGCGCCCGCCGAAGCCCGCGCATTCTTCGATCGACTGCTCGACTACTTCCAGCGCGAGAACGACCTTCGCGGATTCGATCCGGCACGTGGCTGGATGCACTCGGTGGCGCACACCTCGGACGCATTGAAGTTCCTGGCCCGCAACCCGAAACTCACCGCGGGCACCGACACCCGGCTGCTGGCCGCGGTCCGCGGCAAGATCGAATCCACCACCACCGTCTTCACCTGGGGCGAGAACGATCGCATGGCCCTCGCGCTGCAGTCGGCGGTCCGCCGCGACGATGCGGAGGCGGCGGCGCTGGAGGCGTGGGTCACGCACTGGACCAACGCGCATCGCGCCCTCTGGGCCAACGGGCCGCAGGTGAACGCGGTGCAGTTCGCGCGCGTCGAGAACGCGAAGCAGGTGATGCGCAGCCTGCACGCCGCGCTCTCGATGGAGGCCTCGCCCACGCCCAACGGCACGGCGGCCGAGAAGATGCTGCTGACGGGGCTTGCGAAGATGCGCTGAGGCGTGATCGGGAGGCTGGCTAACGTACAATCGCCAGCCAATGTCCTCACAAGACCGCATCAGCGCCGCCGGCTGGCGCATCGTCCTGCTCGCCAGCCTTGGCGGCACCCTCGAGTTCTACGACTTCGTCATCTTCGGCATCTTCGCCAAGGACATCGCCGACGCGGTCTTCCCCAGTGCGTCACCGATCGCGTCGCTGATGGCGTCGTTTGCCGCGTTCGCCGCCGGCTACCTCGCCCGGCCGATCGGCGGCATCGTCCTCAGTCATTACGGCGATCGCCACGGCCGCCGCACCGTGTTCCTGTGGTCGGTGTTCGTGATGTCCGGCGCCACGCTGGGCATGGGGCTGGTGCCGTCGTACGCGCAGTGGGGCGTGGCGGCCAGCGCGCTGATGGTGCTGCTCCGCCTGATTCAGGGGTTCTGCCTGGGCGGCGAGCTGCCGGGCGCGCTCACCTACGTGGTGGAGACGGCGCCGAAGATCGCCCCGTTCGTCTGCGGCGTGGTGTTCGCGTGCGTGACGCTGGGTGTGGCGGCGGCGACGGGTGTCAGCCTGTCGGTGCGCACCTTCCTGGATCCTGCATTGGTACCGCTCTACGGGTGGCGCATCGCGTTCATCCTGGGCGGGCTCGGCGGCGTGCTCAGCTTCCTGCTCCGGCGATCGATGGAGGAGTCCCCGGAGTTCGCGCGGCTGAAGGGGCTGGCGTCGCGGCAGCCGTTCGGCGAATTGCTGCGCACGCACAGCAGGCAGGTGCTGGTGGGCAGCGCGGTGCTGGCCGGCACGGCTTGCTTCAACGGCCTGTTCTTCTCGTACCTGCCGGCGTACTTGTCGGTGGTGCTGAAGTACGACCCGCGCCAGGCGGTGTTCTCGCAGACGGCCGGCGTGCTGGCGTCGGCGGGCGGCATCCTGCTGGCGGGCTGGCTCGGCGATCGCATCCCGCCCCGGTACCTGCTCCGCGCCGGCGTCACGCTGCTGACGCTCTTCGCGCTGCCGTTCTACAGCGCGCTCGCCGCGCACTCGATGAACCTCACGCTGCTGTGCGTGGCCGCCGGCATTTGCGCCGGCCTGACGAACGGGTCCTTTGCCGTGCTGCTGACGGATCTCTTCCCGACGCGCATCCGCTTCACCGGCGTCGCGCTGGTGTTCAACGTCAGCTTCACCTTGTTCAGCGGGATGGCGCCGCTTGCCGCCAGCACGCTCATCGGCTACACGGGCTCGGTGGTGTCGCCCGCGTATCTCATGATCGGCAGCGCGCTCCTCGCGCTGGTCGGCAGCGTGTGGGTGAACCGGTTCGGTGGGAACGTGCTGGTGGGAGCGCGGGCGTAGTTTCAGGCTCCAGGCTCTAGGGTGTGGGTTCTAAGGTTCTAGGTTCTCAGGTTCTGGGTTCTCGGGTTCTGGAACGGTGCACGGCTGTTCCACAACGAAACTCTCGGTTTCAGTTTCGTCGGTCGGACCCGAGAACCCTAGACGAACCCGAGAACCCTAGAACCTCACATCACCCTTCCCAACATCTTGGCCTGCGCCCTCAGCTCCCGACTCAGGTTCGAGTGACGGCGGCGCCAGCGTTCGAAGTCGTGCGCCAGCGCGTCGAGCAGGCGGGCCCGCTTGGCCGATGTGGACTGTGACGCCGCCTGGCTGAAGAACGAGGCGCCGAGCTGGGCGTACCAGCGGATGTTGTGGCGCCGGCGCATCTGATCCTCGAAGAATCCCGCCAGCAGCAGGCACTGGGCGGCCGCCATCTCCATGCGGAGGCTGTCGCGCGGTGCTGACTCGTCGGCCACGAAATGGTCGAAGACATCGCCCAGCGTGGCCGGCGTAGGCAGCTCGACCGTTCGGGACGTGGACACCAGCGCGTAGTGCGCCAGGACGCTGGCGTTGTAGAGCAACTCCTCCTGGTCGACGCTCGATTCCGAGACATCGCGCAGGCCGAGTGCGAAGAATTCCAACGCTTGCCGTTCGCTGACGGCAAGGAGCTCGCCGGTGGGGCTCATGGCACCTCCGCAATGGTTGTATGCAAGAACCATCGCATGTCGCCATGGAGCCTTGGGAGGCCGCTAGTCCGTTCGCAGCGCCTCGGCCGGATCGACGCTGGCTGCCCGTCGAGCTGGAATGGCGCTGGCCACCGCCGCGGCCGCCGCCAGCGCCGCCAGCGCGGCGACGAACGCGCGAGCATCGGTGGCATCCAGGCCGAAAAGGAACGACCTGGCGGTGGCGGTCAGATACCACGCGCCGATTCCCCCGATGGCCAGCCCCAGGGCCACCAGCATCCCCGCGTGCCGCAGCACCATCGTCACCACCGAGGCGCGCGATGCGCCAAGCGCCATCCGGACGCCGATTTCCCGCGTCCGCTGCGACACGGTGTAGGCCAGCGTGCCGTAGATGCCGACGGCGGAAATCACCAGGCCGAGGATTCCGAAGAGGCCCAGAAGCAGCATGTTCAGCTTGCGCTGGGCCACGCGGCGCGCCAGCACTTCGTCCATCGTCCGCACGTTGCGCAGCGGCACGTCGGGCAGGACTTGCGCCACGGCCGACTTCACGGCGGGAAGCACGGCGTAGGGGTCGCCTGTGGTGCGGATGATAAGTTCGCCCGCGCCACGCCCCGTCTGCGCCATCGGGAGATAGATCTCCGGCATCGGGTCGGATTCGAGGCTGGTCTGGTGGATGTCACCGACCACGCCGATGATCGTGCGATCGGCGTCCTGCACCTTCACCGATTGCCCGAGCGGATCGCGATCGGCAAAGAACCGCCGCACCACCGACTCGTTGACGATCAGCACCAGCGGCGCGCCCTGTCGGTCGGTTGGCTCGAACAACCGGCCGCGCTTCAGCGGGATGCCGAGCGCGCGGTGATAGGCCGGCGTCACCCGGCGCTGGCTGACCGTGGTGTTGTCGCCTCGCGTCTCAACGCCGGCGATCTCCAGGCGCGTCGTGTTCATGCTGCCGCCAAGCGGCATGCCGCCAATCACGAACGAGGCGTGCTGCACGCCGGGGGTCGCACTGATGCGGTCGACGATCTCCTGGAACTTCGCGCTGTTATCGGCGGGCGGCTGGCCCGGTTCGGTGCGCGGGAACACCTGCGCGGTGAGCACGTTGGTCGGATCGAAGCCCGGATCGATCCGCATCAGCGTCACGAAGCTGCCGATGAAGAGCGCGGCGCCTACCAGCAGGACCACCGCCAGCGCCACTTCGGCGACGACCAGCGCGCTGCGGAAGCGATGCCGCGCAGTGCCCACCGTGCCCCGCGCGCCGTCCTTCAACGCCTGCGTCAGATCCGGCTTCGACAACTGCAGCGCGGGGACGATGCCGGTGAGGATGCCGGTGGCGATCGCCGCCACCGCGGCCACGGCGAGCACGCGAAGGTCGATGGCGATGGCGCTGACGCGAGCCACGCCGTCCGGCATCGCGCTCCTCAGCACCTGCACGCCCCACCACGCGAGCACGACGGCGAGCAGCGTCCCAAGACTGGCGAGCACCACGTTCTCCACCAGCAGCTGACGAATCAGCCGCCAGCGTCCCGCGCCCAGGGCGGCCCGCACGCCCACTTCGCGCTCGCGCGCGGTGGCGCGCGCCAGCTGCAGCGTGGCCACGTTCACGCACGCAATCAGCAGGACGAGCCCGACGGCGCCGAGCAGCATCAGCATCCACGACTTCGTGCGCGAGCCGACGATGTGATCGACCAGCGGGCGCGCGCCAACCAGCGTGTCCTTGTTCCACTCGGGATGCTCTTCCCGCAGCGCGGCGCCAATCTGATCCATCTGCGCCTCTGCCTGCGCCATCGTCGCGCCCGGCTTCAGCCGGCCCACGACCTGCAGGTAGTAGCTGTGGTCGTGGGGATTGCGGATGCGCTCGCTGGCGGGTACCACGTACGGGACATACAAGTCGGTCGCTCGTGCCGCCCCCACCGGGTAGGTGACGTCGGGGGGCAGGACGCCGAGCACCTCGTAGGCATCGCCTTCGATCGGGATGGTGCGCCCGACGACGGAGGCGTCTGAACCGAAACGACGCCGCCACAGTGCGTCGCTCAACACCGCGACGCGGTGACGCCCCTCCACTTCGTGTTCCGCGGTGAACGATCGTCCGATGGCGGGGGTGACGCGCAGCACGTCGAAGAGGTCGGCTGTGGCGCGGAGGCCTCGCAGATCTTCCGGCTCGGCGCCGGGCTCGCGCAGCGTGACGGAGGCCGCGGTGTGGGCGGCCATCGCCTCGAACACCTGCTGCCGCTGATCCCAGTCCATGAAGTCCTGCGGCGCGACCGAGACCAGTTGCGACGGATCGCGGGCCGGGTCGGCTTCGATCGGCGGCGGCCGCCTGGTGCCCACCGCCATCAGCCGATCGTGCTCGTCGAACGGCAGGCCGCGGAGCACAACGGCGTCGACGACGGAGAAAATGGCGGTGCTGGCGCCAATCCCCAGCGCTAATACCAGCAGGGCCACGGCCGTGAACGTGGCCGACGCGCGAAGCGCTCGGATGGCGGCGATCAGGTCGGCACGCATGGGTGTTCAGACGGTGAAATGTGCGACGGAGTTTACAGCCTTTTCCTGAGAGGCGATTGGTGGTGTAGTGGGGAAGCACGGAGGTCGGTCTGATGAGCCGTCACATGGCGAGTTTCACGGTTGCGGTCGCGTTGTCGCTGTTAGTGGCCAGCTCGGCCGGTGCTGATGCGCAGCAGCCCACGCCGATCGAACTCGACGCCGCGACGCTGTCCGCGCGGACAGAGGCGGCACGCAGTCTCGTGCCGCTCCTTCAGGACGTGAAGCGCCGCGCCGAATCGCGCGTCACCGTCCAGCCTGGCGGCGCCACCGCGGATTCGCCGTTTGCCGGCACGAACACGACGCTCTTTGCCATGACCATCGGCCAGAAGAACACGCCCGTCGATCCGCAGGTCGTGCAGGCCATGGACCGGCTCTTGAAGTGGCAGCCGGGCGATCGCACGGTGCCGGAAGCCGCGCTCTTCGACGAGTGGCTGAACCAACTGTCCCGCAAGGCCACCGCGCTCAGCGTGCAGAGCAGCGCCACGGCCTGCGACACCAACTGCGTCGTCAGCACCATGACGAAGCTGAACGAAACCTGGGGCGAATCGCCACGGCAGCGTGCCGAGGTGCGCGATCAGGCGCTGCTCGAGGCGCTCACCGACGCGGTGAAGAGAACGAAGTAGCAGCCGCGCGACGTTCAGTCGCAGGTACTGCCCCGTGCACGGCGGCGGTGGTTGTCCCTGCGCCGCGCCAATCGCTCCGATCATCGCCGGGTGAATCGAGCAGTGATAGTTCGCGCCGGCCCCGGATACCGTGACGGCCTGGCTGGTCGCGCCGGGTGAGATGTCGCCGGTGTCGAACGAGCCATCGTTCGCCACGATGCGGTGCACGGTGCTGTCGCTGTTCCTCCAGGCCACCGTCCCCGCCGTCGCCATCGTGGCGGGGTTGGGATTGAACGATTGCGACCCGGCCGTGGTCGTGATGTTGACGGTCGCCGAGGCCGACGTGCCGCCCCCGCCCGAAGGGCTGGGGCTGGTGGGGCTCCCGCCTCCGCCATCACCACCGCACGCGCCGGCCGCGAGCGCAATGGCGAGAGCCATTCCGCCGCACGAAGAACGTGTCCACATGATCGATCCTCCCTTTCGATCGAAGAGAGGGCAAGAAGCGAACCAGCGCACAGCTGCGCGATGTCTACGGAAGTGGCGGGTTTGTTCCCGGTGGCCTGCCAGCGGTGCTTACGAGCGCGGTAAGCCCTTTCGTCAAGCAGCAGCCGACATAAGGAGACATTTGGTTGCAATTCATGGTGCCCCTATGTGAGGATGCGGCTCCGACGGCTGCCGTGAAAACGCATGCGAATTTCACATCGATTGCCGTCGCTTCCTGAATAGCTCGACGAAGAAGCTGAGGAGACGATCGGCATGATTCCAGGGCGCGTGGTGTGGGGCGGAGGTGCGTTGTGGGGCGTGGCGCTGGTCACGAGCCTGATCGCCGCCGAAGGCGGCCAGACAACGACTCCCAGGGCAGAGGCTGCGAAGCTCAAGAATCCGGTCGCCTCCAACGCCGCCTCGGTGGCTACCGGACAGCAACTGTTCCAGAAGTACTGCCGGTTTTGCCACGGCGCGACAGGCAAGGGCGACAGCGCGATGGCGCCCAAGGACATGAAACCCTCCAACCTCGCCGACGCCACCTGGGATCGCGGGTCGAGTGACGGAGAGATCTTCGTCGTCATCCAGGAAGGCGCCGGCCCCGACTTCAAGATGAAGGGGCTCAAGGGCAAGGTGAGCGACACCGACACCTGGCATCTCGTGAACTACGTGCGCAGTCTTGGCGGTGTCAAGAAGTAGCCGCGGCGGGTATGGTCAGGCGTTGCTGGTCGTGCTGGCCCTGATTGCCGCGGGTTGCGGCGGGCCGGACGCTCCACAGCCTGGTCATGCCGAACGCCTCGTTCAACCTTCACGATGGGGTACGCCGTCGGTGTTCTCGCCGGCGCACCGCACCGCCGGCGAAGCCATTCGTGCCCACTTCGGCGTCCGGTCCGATCCCGAGCAGCCTTTTCCGTTCAGCCACCAGCTGCACCTCGAGAAGGAACTCGTGTGCACGGACTGTCACGAGAGCGTCGAGCGCGGGCCGGTGGCGAGCATCCCGAGCGTCAACACCTGCATGATCTGCCACTCGCAGATCGCGACGGAGCGCCCCCTCATCAAGCAGATGGCCGAGATGCAGGCGAAGGGCCTCGACTTCGCCTGGCAGCGCGTCTACGACTACCCGCGCGAGTCGCACGTGCGCTTCGAGCACGCGCCGCACATCCGCGCCAAGGTCGAGTGCTCCACCTGTCACGGCAATCAGAAGGAGCAGACGGTCGCCCGCCGCATGGTGGACATGGACATGGCCTTCTGCGTGAACTGCCACAAACAGAAGCAGGCGTCGAACGACTGCATGACCTGCCACTACTGATGTGACCTGCCGATGAGCGCGATGGACCGCCGACGATTCCTCAAGGTCACCGCCATAACCGGCACCAGCGCCGCGCTGGCCAGCTGCGGCAGCCCCGAGAACCAGATCATCCGCTTCATCCCCGAAGAGGATCTGGTCCCTGGAGTCGCCGTGTGGAAGCCCAGCGTGTGCCCGTTGTGCGCGGCCGGCTGCGGGGTGGTGGCGCGCGTGATGGACGGAGACGCCGAGGTGTTCCGCAACGGGCAGCCCGGCGTGATTCGCACGGGTCTGGTCAAGAAACTGGAAGGCGATCCCGAGCACGCGATCAGCCAGGGCAAGTTGTGTGTCCGAGGGCAGGCGGCTGTCCAGGTGACCTACCACCCGGACCGCATTGCCACGCCGCTGAAGCGGACCGGCGAGCGAGGCAGCGGTCAGTTTCAGCCGATCTCGTGGGACGAGGCGATCAAGGAACTGCTGTCACGCATCGACGCGCTGGTCGCGGCGGGCGCCGCCCCGTCGCTCGCGTTCCTGTCCCGCCCCAGGCGCGGCCGCCGACACGAGCTGGTGGCCGAGTTCCTTCGCCGCCTGGGCGCGCCGCCGCCAGTGGCGTTCGAGGTCTTCGACGATAGCGTGCTGCGCCGGGCCAACGAGATGAGCTTCGGCCGCCATCAGCTGCCGACGTTCGATCTGGGCCACGCCCGCTACGTGATTGGGTTTGGCGCCGACTGGCTGGGCACGTGGAATTCGCCGCTGGCCCATAGCGTGGCTTACGGCCGGATGCGCCAGGGGCAGGGCGGAGTCCGCCCGAAGTTCGTGCAGGTCGAAGGGCGCGTGTCGCAGACCGGCGCGAGCGCGGACGAATGGGTGTTTGCGCGTCCGGGCACCGAAGGCATCCTCGCGCTGGGACTGGCTCACGTGATCATGAAGCGCGGGCTGCGTCAACCCGCTGCGGCCGGACGAGCGGGCGCGCTGGTGGACACGTGGGCGTCGGGGCTGCCGGCCTTCACGCCCGAAGCCGTAGAGCAGCAGACCGGCGTGAAGGCCGCGCGCGTGGAGAAGCTGGCCGTGGAGTTCGCCCAGCACGGTCCGGCCGTCGCGGTCATCGGCGGCGGACCGCTGGCTCACACCAACGGCCTCGCGCAGGCGCTGGCGGTCAATGCCCTCAACGCGCTCGTCGGCAGCGTAGACGTGCAGGGCGGCCTGTCCTTCATGCCGCAGTCGGCCGCCGCTTCTCCCTCACGCTCGCTTCGCGACATGCTCTCGTCGGCCACCACGCCCCAGGTGCTGCTGATCGACGATGCGAACCCGGTGTTCGGAGTTCCGGCGGCATTGAGGGTGGGCGAGGCCATTCGCAAGGTCCCGTTCATCGCCAGCTTCGGATCGTTCCTGGACGAAACCAGCGTGCTGGCGGATCTGATCCTTCCGGATCACTCGTTCCTCGAATCGTGGGTCGAATCGGTGCCCGAGTCCGGAGCGACCGCGGCGGTGGCGACCGTGGCGGGACCGGCCATGCGTCCGCTCTACGACACCCGCGCCATGGGCGACGTGCTGCTGGACATCGGGCGGCAGCTCGCGCGTCCGCTGAATCCGCCGCTGCCGTGGCAGACCTTCGAGGAGATGCTGCAGGCGCCAGCCTCTGGCTCCTCCGCGCCAGACGAAGCCGGCCGGTTCGTCCTCGGCCCCGGTGGCCTGGCACGACGCGCAGTTCGACGGCGACGCCAGGGAATATCCCTTTCACTTCCTGCCCTACGCGTCGCAGGCGCTCTTCGATGGGTCGCTGGCGCACCTGCCCTGGCTGCAGGAGCTGCCGGACCCGATCACCACGGCGATGTGGTGCAGCTGGGTGGAGATCAACCACCAGGCTGCCGAGCGGCTTGGTATCGCTGAGGGCGACATGATCGAAGTGGCATCCGCGCACGGCTCCGTGCGCGCCCCGGCCCTCATCTCGCCCGGCATCGGGCCGGATGCGGTGGCCATGCCGGTCGGTCAGGGGCACGACACGTTCACGCGCTACGCGAGCGGCCGCGGCGCCAATCCCCTCAGCATCCTGGCGCCGGCCACCGAGACCGCGACGGGCGCGCTGGCCTGGGCCGCCACCCGCGTGAAGGTGACCAGGGTGGGCGACGCGGATGGCAGCCTGGTGCTGTTTGCCGGCGCCACTCGCGAACGGCCCGAACATGCCTCAGGGAGAGGGTGACACGATGCCACATCGATGGGGCATGGTCGTGGATCTGGACAAGTGCACGGGCTGCGAGGCCTGCGTGACCGCCTGCCACGCCGAGAACAACATCCCGACGGTGGGCGCGGACGAGGCCGCCCGCGGACGCGCCATGCACTGGCTTCGGGTGGAGCGCTACTGGGAGGGCGAGTTTCCCGAGGCGCGCGTGAAGTTCAGGCCGGTGCTGTGCCAGCACTGCGACAACGCGCCGTGCGAGGCGGTGTGCCCGACCTATGCCAGCCATCAGACCGAGGAAGGGCTGAACGCGCAGGTCTACAACCGCTGCATCGGCACGCGCTACTGCGCGAACGCCTGCTCGTACAACGTCCGCTTCTTCAACTTCTTCAACCCGCAGTGGGAGAAGCCACTCCAGCTGCAGCTGAACCCCGATGTCTCGGTCCGCGAAGTCGGCGTGATGGAGAAGTGCACGTTCTGCGTGCAGCGCATCAAGTCGGCCAAGACGACCGCGAAGGCGGAAGAGCGGCCGCTGAAGGACGGCGAGGTGCAGCCGGCCTGCGCGCAGGCGTGTCCGGCCGGCGCCATCATCTTCGGCGACCTGAACGACCCCGAAAGCCGGGCCTCGCGACTGTCGCACTCGCCCAGGGGCACGAAGCTGCTCGAGGACCTGGGCGCCGAACCGAAGGTCACGTATCTGCAACGGCAAGGGTGGAATGAACCGGACGCGTAACAACCCGATCGCCGACGACCTGCTGCGTCCGCTCTTCCACACCTCGGTGTGGTTCTACGGCGTGGCCCTGGTCCTTGCCACCATCGTCCTGTGCGGTGCCGCGGCGTGGGCGTATCAGGTGTGGTACGGCATCGGCGTGGCCGGCATCAACTGGCCGGTGTTCTGGGGGTTCTATCTCACGAACTTCGTGTTCTGGATTGGCATCAGCCACGCAGGGACGCTGATCTCCGCCATCCTGCGGCTGGTGAACGCACGCTGGCGCCGTCCGGTGACGCGGTGCGCCGAGGTGATTACGGTCTTCGCCCTGATGATCGGCGCCATGTTCCCGATCATCCATCTCGGCCGGCCGTGGCTGTTCTTCTGGCTCGCCCCGTATCCCAGCGCGCGGGAGATCTGGCCCAATTTCCGGTCGCCGCTCGTGTGGGACTTCTTCGCGATCAACACCTACCTCACGGGCAGCCTGCTGTTCCTGCTGCTGCCGATGATTCCGGACTTCGCCCTCGTCCGCGACCGGGCCACGGGGTGGCGCAAGCGCGTCTACGGTGCGCTGGCACTGGGATGGCAGGGCACGGCCAAGCAGTGGCACCGGCTGGAAGCGGGGATGCAGATCATGGCCATTGCCATCATCCCCGTCGCCGTCTCCGTGCACACCATCGTGTCGTTCGACTTCTCGATGGCGACCGTGCCGATGTGGCACTCGACGATCTTCGGGCCCTACTTCGTGGCCGGCGCGATCTTCAGCGGCATCGCCGCACTCATCATCGCCATGGCGGTGCTGCGCCGGACGCTGCACCTGGAGGCCTACCTCCACCCCGTGCACTTCGAGAATCTCGGCAAGCTCCTGCTCCTCATGAGCCTGCTCTGGGCCTACTTCGTCTTCGCCGAACGCCTCACCGTGTGGTACGGCAACGAGCCGTCGGAGATGGCGGTGTTCTGGGCGACGCAGCGCGGCGCCTACGCGCCGCTCTACTGGACGATGGTGATGTGCAACTTCGTCATTCCGTTCCCCATCCTTGCGCTCCGGCAACTGCGGACGGTGTCGGGCACGGTGGTCGCCTCGTTGTTCGTGCTGGTCGGGATGTGGCTCGAGCGCTTCCTCATCATCGTGCCGTCCCTGGCGCACAAGCAGCTCCCGTACAGCTGGGGCTCTTACGGGCCGCGTTCCCCCGAGATCATGATCATGATCGCCACCTTCGCGGCGATGACGCTGCTCTACATGCTGTTCTCGAAGTTCGTGCCGATCATCTCGATCTGGGAGATGAAGGTGGGCAACCAGCCGCATCCCGCCGTCGACACTCAGGAAGAAGACGAAGTGGCCGGGCTGTGGAGGGCGCGTCCATGAAGGCCGTTTACGCCCTCTACACGAGATCCCGAAACAGTCCAGCGCGCCGTCGACGGCATGCGCGGCCTGGGCGTGGCCGAGAAGCGACATCGTGGTGATGTCGTCGGAGCCGTTCGAGGAATACGAGTTCAGCCATCGCGACAAGGCCACGTGGCTGCACTGGATCGCCGGCGTTGGTGGCGTGGTTGGCTTGACGGGGGGCTATTTCCTCACCAGCGCCACGTCGCAGGCATGGCCAATCCGGACCAGTGGGATGCCGATTGTCGCCACCTGGCCCAACATGATCGTCGTGTTCGAGCTGACAATGCTCGGGGCCATTCTGGCGACGGTGCTGACGCTGTTCCTCACCGCCAAGCTGGGACGGAGGCTGCCGCGCTTCTACGACCCCGAGGTGTCGAACGGATACATCCTCGTGGGTGTCGAGCGACCCGCCGACGATCTGGTGAGCCGGCTGTCGGCGGCCCTCGAGGCGGCTGGTGACGGCCGCGTGAAGCGACTCGACTGAATCGCCGTGCCTGCCGGGCGCGGCCGTCTGGCGCGCCGTGTGCGCGGCTATCTCGCCGCTGCCGCAAAGTACGCCGGAAGATCGGGCTTCGTGTCCCTCAGGATCTCGACGATGGCTTGTCTGTCTGCGGGCGACAGCGCACGGTAGCGTGGCTCTGGTGCGTCGCCGGACAAGACCTGCCACAAGCGCCGGTAGATCGGGGCCTTCGCCAGCAGCGGCAGCCCGTCGAACGCCGGTGAATAGATCAGATAGCTGCACGGGTACTTCAACAGGCGGCGCTCGAGATCGAGTTCGTACAGCGAGCGCCCCTTGCGGTCGCGCGGTCCGCGAGCCGACATCCGCTCGGCGAACCCCGATCCGCCGCGCACCGGCTGCGGCAGCGGCGCTTCGTCTACGAACAGCATGTAGTCGACGATTTCCTCGGCGATGCTGGCCATCAACGCAGCCACCGCCTCCCTCGACGTCGCTGATGCCTCTGCACCCGGATGCAGCACCGGGTCCACGGCGCGGGCCTCCCACGACGCGCGCGTCAGCAGGTTGGTCATGTGGGTCTGGTGCGAGAAGGTCAGCAGCGCCGCGATGTCGCTCGACGGCGTGCGGAACCCGTCGTGGTCGAAGAGTCCCGCGACCGAGGCCAGGTTGTCGCCCGGAGGGCCCTCGATCGCCGGTACTCGATTGCCGCGATGCGTCGCCGCGCCGCTGTTCCCGGTGACGAACCAGCCACCGAATCGCTCGGCGATCGGAGTGCGCTGATCGGTCATCACGCTCTTCGCGTTCCGATCGTCGTCACCGTCGGGTGTGGCGCTGAACATCAGGAGGCCGGGCACGCCCAGCGTGTCGCCGGTGAGGTGGCACCCGAGGCACCGGAACTCGCGCTTGAACACCGGGCGTTCCGTCACTCGCTGCTGCAGCGAATAGAAAACGACGCCGGCGCGGGTGTCGTGGGCGGCGACCTCGAGAACATCACCGTCTCGCACCCAGCCGAGCGCGACGCGGTCATTGAAGAACAACGCCCTGGGGTTCGAAGGACCGATCAGCCGGCCCTGGAGGCTGGCCTTGGAGAACAGGAGCAGCTGCGAGTCGGTCGGCAGCTCCAGCGCCTCGAGCACCGACGCGAGGTAGCCGGTGCGACCCTCGAACGCCAGGCGGGCCGACCCGGACTCGATGCGGCGATTCAGATCGTCGACGACGTTGCTGAGGGGGGCCGTGGCGTAGGCAATGGCCGGATCGTCGGGCGATCCCAGGAACATGCCGCCGCGCTGGGCGCCGAGTTGTCGAGGTGACGACGCCACCACCACCCACAACATCACGGCGGCAATCGTGACGGAGGCGGCGAATCGGCGCCGCCGGGCGCCCGGAAACCTCTGTTTCACATTCACGGAGACGCCTGATCCTGCTTGCGGCGGTCTCGTTCGTCAAGCCGTACCCCGAACTCACGGACGAGGTTGGCGGCGGCCACCGCCTGGGATATCCTCCGCCCGATGCTGGCGCGACCGGCAGCACGCCCTCGAACGGCACGGTATCGGATCTGCTAAACAGAAAGCGAGAGCACAATGCCGAAGAACGTACTTACCGTCGGAATCGCCGCCGCGCTCGCGGTTTCGGCCGGCGTCGTGAGCGGCACGCGTGCATTCCAGACCGCCGGTGCGGCGATCGCCATCGACGGCGACGACCTGGCCGGCACCGTGACCGGGGCCGGCGGACCCGAGGCCGGCGTCTGGGTCATCGCTGAGACCCGCGATCTCCCAACGCCGTTTGCGAAGATCGTCGTCACTGACGACCGCGGGCAGTACTTGGTGCCCGACCTGCCCAAGGCGAACTACAGCGTCTGGGTCCGCGGCTACGGCCTGGTCGACTCGCCGAAGACGCCGACAACCCCCGGCAAGACGCTCGACCTCAAGGCCGTGCCGGCAAGCTCTCCGGCCGCGGCGGCGCAGTACTACCCGGCCGCGCAGTGGCTGTCGCTGATGGAGATGCCCGCCAAGAGCGAGTTCCCCGGCACCGGTGACAGCGGCAACGGCATCAACCCCAACATGAAGAGCCAGGGCGATTGGATCCGCAGCGTGAAGTCGGGCGGCTGCACGGCGTGCCACGCGCTCGGCAACAAGGCCACGCGTGAGATCCCGGCGGCACTTGGGCCCTTTCACGACTCCGTCGCCGGGTGGGAGCGGCGAGTGAAGTCGGGCCAGGCGGGCGGGGGGATGTTCGGCGCGCTCAACAACTTCGGCAAGGCGCGCGTGCTGAAGATGTTCGGGGACTGGACCGACGCCGTCAAAGGTGGCGCGGTGCCGCCCGCGCCGAAGCGGCCGCAGGGCATCGAGCGCAACGTCGTCATCACGCAGTGGGACTGGGCCGATCCGAAGGCCTACCTGCACGACGTCGTCTCGACCGACCGGCGGAACCCGAAGATCAACGCCAACGGCCCGGTCTACGGCGCGCTCGAGTTGAGCGCCGACTACACCCCCGTGCTCGATCCCAGGACCCACACCGCCAGCCGCGTGCCGCTGACTGTCCGCGATCCGGCGACGCCGCCGACCAACCCGGCGATGCCCGAGCCTTCGCCGTACTGGGGCGAGGAAGTGATCTGGACCAGCAAGAACAACGTCCACAACCCGATGCTCGACCACAGGGGCCGCGTGTGGCTCACGTCAGCGGTCCGGCCGTCGGCGAATCCTCCGGACTGCAAGGAAGGCTCGACGCATCCGTCGGCGAAACTCTTCCCGGTGGCCAGCGCCGGTCGCCATTTGCAGATGTACGACCCGGCGACGAAGAAGCTGACCCACATCGGCACCTGCTTCGGCACGCACCACCTGATGTTCGCCGAGGACGCCAACCACACGCTGTGGACGAGCGGCGGCGGCCAGGTGATCGGCTGGCTGAACACGAAGATGTTCGAGGAGACCGGCGACGAGATGAAGTCGCAGGGCTGGACGGCGCTCATTCGCGACGCCAACGGCAACGGCAAGCGCGACGCTTACACCGAGCCGAACCAGCCGGCCGATCCCACCAAGGACGTGCGCATCAACGGCGCGCTCTACGCCGTGGCACCGGCGCCTGACGGCTCGATCTGGGGCACGCAGCTCGGCTACCCGGGCGCGGTGATCCGGCTGTCGCCGGGCGCGAATCCTCCCGAGACGGCGATCACCGAGATCTTCCAGCCGCCGACCGACAAGGGCTTCTCGCCGCGTGGCGGTGACGTCGATCGCAACGGCGTTTATTGGGCGGCCATGGCCAGCGGCCACCTGGCCAGCTTCGATCGGCGCAAGTGCAAGGGGCCGCTGAACGGTCCCAACGCCTCCGGCCAGCACTGCCCAGAGGGCTGGACGTTCTACGTCGAGCCGGTGCCGCAGTTCAAGGGCGTGACCGACGCCGGCAGCACCGAAGCGAGCTACTACACGTGGGTCGATCAGTTCGACACACTGGGGCTCGGCGCGAACACGCCGATCAACACGGGAAACGCGGCCGAAGGGTTGCTGGCGCTGAAGGACGGCCAGTTCGTGACGATGCGCGTGCCATATCCGCTGGGCTTCTACACCAAGTGGATGGACGGCCGCATCGACGACCCCAATGCGGGGTGGAAAGGCCGCGGGATCTGGACCACGATCTCGACCAGAGCGCCGTTCCACATGGAAACCGGCAGGGGGACGACGAGCAAGGTGATGAAGTTCCAGATTCGCCCAGGGCCGCTCGCGAAGTAGCGGCGGCGCCCGTTCGTCGGGGGCCGACTCGTCGTCCGAGGGCCGGATCGCACTCAGTCGAGGCTGAGGCTTCCCGTGTAGATCGCCATGCCGACGACGGCGTCCACCTGCATCGCGGCGAGCGCGTCGATCTCCTCGCGCGTGGTGATGCCGCCCGCGGCGGTCACGCGGCGCGCGGTCGCCTCGCGCACGGCGCGGATTGCGGCCATGTCGGTGCCCTGCATCAGGCCCTCTTTGTCCACGTGTGTGTAGAGGAACTCGTCGCAATAGCGATCGAGACCCAGCACCGCGTCCACGGGCGACAGTGGCAGCGACGTCTTCCACCCGTGGATGACCACGCGGCCCGCCTTGGAGTCCACGGCGGCGATGACGTGCTCGGCGCCTACGGTCCTGGCGAGCGCGTCGGCGAAGTCGCGGTTGATGACCACCCCTGGATCGACGGCAGCCTCGGCGGCGTTGAACTGACCGGGGCCGCGGAACAGGGCCGAGCCGGCGATCACCGCATGCGCTCCAGCGGCCAGCAGCTCCTCGGCGCGGCCGACGGTCCGCACGCCGCCACCGACGCGGCACGGGAGCGCGGCCGCGATGCGGCGAATCAGCACGTCGTTGTTCCCGCGCGACATCGCGGCGTCCAGGTCGATCAGCTGGATCTTCGGGAAGCGCTTGAACTTCTCGATCCACGCATCCACATCGTCACTCGCAATGGCGAGCTTGTCTCCCTGGATGAGTTGGACGATCCGGCCGTTCTGAAGGTCGATGGAGGGGATCAGCATGGGTTCTAGGGTTCTCAGGGTTCTAGGGTTTCAGGGTTCTAGGGTTCTAGGGTTCTGGGTCTAGGTCAGTCCGGTTCAAGGCTCGGTGCGTCAAGCCCAAGACGCAAGACCCAAGCCTCAGAGCCTCAAGCCTCAAGCCCTCTA
The DNA here is from genome assembly GCA_963723005.1 of uncultured Acidobacteriota bacterium. Lineage (GTDB taxonomy): Bacteria > Acidobacteriota > Vicinamibacteria > Vicinamibacterales > UBA2999 > VFZN01. Next base: position 53,744 of record CAVRPA010000008.1, read on the forward strand.
GAGCCTGACCGGCACTCCGCGGCCGCTGAGGAACCGCTTGAGTTCTTCGACGCTGTGTTCGTTGAAGTGAAAGATCGAAGCCGCGAGCGCGGCGTCGGCGTGGCCCTCGGTGAAGACGTCGGCGAAGTGCTCGAACGAGCCGGCGCCGCCGGAGGCGATCACCGGGATGTTCACGGCGTCCGATACCACCGCCGTCAGCTCGCAATCGAATCCGCTCTTCGTGCCATCGCGATCGATCGAGGTCAGCAGGATCTCTCCGGCACCCCGGTCGGTGGCTTCGCGTGCCCAGTCAACGGCGTCCCTGGGCGTCTCGGCCTGGCCGCTGCGGCCGTAGACGGCCAGCCGGCCGTCCTGCCGCTTGGCATCGATGGCGACGACCACCGCCTGGCTGCCGTAGCGCTTCGCCAGCTCGGTGATGAGCGAGGGGTTCTGCAACGCGGCAGTGTTCAGGCTCACCTTGTCGGCGCCCGCGTCCACGGCGGCCGCCGCGTCGGCCTCGGTGCGGATGCCGCCGCCGACGCAGAGCGGCAAGAAGATCTCCCGCGCCACCGCGGCGATGGTCTGGGCGCGCGCCTGCCGCGCCTCGACGGTGGCCGTGATGTCGAGGATGACGATCTCGTCGATGCCTTCGACGTTGTAGCGCCGCGCCAGCGCCGCCGGATCGCCGGCCTCGCGCAGGCCCTCGAAGTTGATGCCCTTCACCACGCGCCCGTCGCGGACGTCGAGGCAGGCGATGATGCGCTTCGACAAGCCGGTCATGAGTGGCGCTCCGGCACGCCCGTCAGCCAGTTGCGCAGAATCCGCAGCCCGGCGTCGCCAGATTTCTCCGGGTGGAACTGCACGCCCGACACGAGGCCGTCTTCCACCGCCGCCGAAAACGCCACGCCGTGCATCGTCACCGCGGCCGTGGCATCGACGATGGGCGCGGCGTAGGAGTGGGTGAAGTAGACCTGCGTGCCGTCGGGCACGCCGTCGAACAGCCGCGATGGTCGTGGCAGCGACAGCGAGTTCCAGCCGACGTGCGGGACCTTCAGGCGTGCCCCTGCCGCCTCGCCAAGGTTTCGCGGCTGCCCGACTCCCGACTCCCGACTCCCGACTCCCGACTCCCGAGGAGCGTGCACACTCCCGGCATGACGCCCAGCCCCGTCACGTCCGGCGCCTCGGTCGATCCCTCGAACAGCCACTGCAGGCCGACGCAGATGCCGAGCAGCGGCACGCCGCGCGCGAGCGCAGCGCTGATCGCGTCCTTCCAACCATCGTCAAGGGATGCCGTAGTGCTGAAGTGGCCCACGCCCGGCACGATGACGCCGGTGGCCTCCGCGAGCTCCGCCGGCGCGGCCGGAGTCCAGAACGACGCCCCAACCGCCGTCAGCGCCTTGCGCACCGACGTCAGGTTGCCGGCGCCGTAGTCAACGAGCGCAATCACAGCAGGCCCTTGGTGCTGGGCAGCATCTTCGCCAGTCGCTTGTCCTTCGCGCAGGCAACCCGCAGCGCGCGGCCGAACGCCTTGAAGCAGGCTTCGATCTTGTGGTGGTTCGAGCGGCCGTACAGCACCTTCAGATGAACGTTGGCGCGGGCCCCCATCGCGAACCCCTCGAAGAAGTCGTGCACCAGCTCGGTCTGCAGATCGCCGACGAGCCGAACCTTCACCCTGGTGTCCACGACGGTGGCCGGACGGCCGCTCAGGTCCACGGCCGCCACCGCCAGCGTCTCGTCCATCGGCATGACGAAGTAGCCGGCGCGGTTGATGCCGCGCTTGTTGCCCAGCGCCTTGGCCACGGCCTCGCCAAAGGCAATGCCGACATCTTCAACCGTGTGGTGCTGATCGACATCGAGATCGCCGGTGGCCTTCACGGTGAGGTCGAATCCACCATGGCGCGCCACCAGGTCCAGCATGTGATCCAGGAAGCGGATGCCCGTGTGGTTGTCGAACTTCCCGGTGCCGTCCACGTTCAGCGCGAAGCGAATCTGGGTCTCGGCGGTGCGCCGGTCGATCACCGCGCGGCGCATACGTCCTCCAGCGCGGCGACCGCCTTGCGGGTGTGTTCCAGCACGCCGGCCGTCACCCGGAAGCAGTTGGCGCACGCCGGATCCGCGCTGCGATCGCGCACGAACACGCCTTGGGCGATCATGCCCGACACAATCTCCTTCACCCGCGCTCCACCGTCGATCAAGACGAAGTTTGCCGCGCTCTTCCAGTATTTCAGCCCGAGGCGCTCGCAGGCGTCATAGATCAGCGCCTTGGATTGCGCGGCCTGATCCAGGTACCAGGCGCGATACGCCGGATCGGACAGCGCGGCGCGGAGCGCGGCGACGGCCACCACGTTGAGGTTGAAGAGCGGCATGCAGCGGCGGACCGGTTCGAGCACGGCGGGCGAAGCACAGAGCACGCCGACACGCATGCCGGCCAGGCCGTACGCCTTCGAGAACGTGCGTCCCACCATCACGTTCGGATAGTCCGCCGCCGCGGCGAGGAAGTTCTCACCGAGGAAGTCGTGATACGCCTCGTCCACGAACACCAGCGCATGCGGCGCCTCGCGGGCCACGCGGTGGATGGCCTCCTGCGGGATCGGCTGCCCCGTCGGGTTGTTGGGGTTGTTCACATAGATGATGCGCGTGTTGGGTGTGACGGCGCGCAGCATCGCATCGACCGGAAAGGCGTAGTCGGGTGCTGCCGGCACCGAGACCACGCGCGCGCCCATTGCCGTCGCGGCATGGAGGTACGGCTCGAAGGTGGGGAGCGCCACCAGGATCTCCGTCATCCCGGACGAGGGCAGATCCGGAGCGCCGAGCTCGACGAGCGCGCGCGGGGCGCGCGGCACCAGATAGGCGATCGACGCCAGCAGAATGCCTTCGTCCAGCCCGTTGGTCAGGACGATGCGATCCGGATCGACGCCGAGGAACGCGGCGGTCTCGCGAATCGCGTCCGTGAAGTCCGGATAGAGCGCCAGCCGCTCGGCCGTGAAAGCACGGACCGTCTCCACCACCTTCGGCGAGCAGCCGCCCGTGTTCTCGTTCAGATGCAGCCGCAGTCCCGGCCCGAGATCGGGCACTCCCTGGATGACCATCAGAGCTCTCCTCAAAAAACCCCACTTCAGTTGACAAGGCAAAAGGCGAAAGGCAGAAGGTAGAAGGCAGAAGGCAAAACCAGCCCCAAGCCCCAAGCCTCCAAGCCCCACCGTCTGCCAGCCTGCCAGCCCCCCGTCGTCCCCCCGTCCGTGCCTCAATCGACCGCGCGTGGCTTTCGAGGCCTTCGGCGCGCGCGAGCGTGGTGATCGTATCCGCGATGGCGCGCAGGCCTCGCTCCGAGACGCGCTGGACGGAGATCAGCTTCACGAAGTCGGCGGCGTTCAGCCCGCCGCGATAGCGCGCGGCGCCCGCGGTGGGCAGCACGTGGTTCGAACCGATGGCGTAGTCGCCGGCCACCTGCGCGGTCCAGGGGCCGACGAAGATGGCGCCGGCGTTCGTCATCCGCGCGGCCATCTCATCGGACTCGACCACCAGGTGTTCCGAGGCGCAGGCGTTGGCCAGCGCCACGGCTTCATTCATGGACGTCGCCACGATGATGCCGCCGTGCTTCCACAGCGACGCCGCGGCAGGTCCGTCCTTCGGCATCTGCAGCGCGACCTCGGTCGCGATGGCCTGGGCCAGGCGGGCGCTGGTCGTGATGCACACGGCCCGGGCATCCGGATCGTGCTCGGCCTGCGCGATGAGGTCCGCGGCCACCCAGGCGGGCGGGGTCTTGCTCGCCACGACCAGAATCTCGGTGGGACCCGCGTAGAAGTCGATGGCGCAATCGGCGGTCACCATCGACTTGGCCGCCGACACCCAGCGATTGCCGGGGCCGACGATCTTGTCCACGCGCGGCACCGTGCGGGTGCCGTAGGCCATCGCTGCCACGGCGTGCGCGCCGCCCATGCGGAAGAGGCGATCGACGCCCGCCTCGAGCGCCGCGGCGAACACCGTGGCGTCCGGACGCGGGCACGCGACGATCACCTCGGGCACACCCGCCGCCCGCGCGGGGATCGCGGTCATCAGCAGTGACGAGGGCAGGGGATAGCGTCCCGCCGGCACGTAGCAGCCAACGCGCGCGAGAGGCACCACGCGCTGCTCGACAGTGACGCCTGGCCTCACCGTCACGCGGAAACCCCTGGGCACTTGCGCCTTCGACACCCGCCGGATGCTGGCAGCGGCATCGCGGATGGCGCGGCGCACGGCCGCCGGCACCGCGCGAGTTGCGGCTTCCCATTCGCTTCGCGGCACTTCGATCGGCCCCGACAGGTTGTCGAACTGCTGCGCGTAGGCGCGCAGGGCGCGGTCACCGCCCTTGCGCACGCGCTCGACGATGGCGGCGGTGGCGGTGTCGGTGGCGCGATCCCGGATGCGAGCCGCCGACAGCAGCGCGTCAACTGCCCTGGTGTTGGACGAGGCAACGATGCGAATCATGGTGACCTCCTACACCACGATCTTGTTGAGGGGATACTCGACGATCCCCTGGCCGCCGGCAGCCTTCAGTTTCGGAATCAGATCGCGCGCGGTCTTCTCTTCGAGAATCGTGTTCACCGCCACCCAGTCGGGATCGCTCAGCGAGCTGATCGTCGGGCGCTGCAGCGCGGGCAGGAAGCCCAGCACGTTGTCGAGGTCGGCCCTGCGCACGTTCAACATCAGGCCGACGCGGCCTTGCGCCTCGATCGCCGCCTTCAGCAGCAGCGCCAGGTTTTCGATCTTGGTCCGCTTCCAGTCGTCGGCCATGGCCGACTGGTTGGCGATGAGCTGGGTGTTCGACTCGAGCACCGTGTCGAGAATGCGCAGGCGGTTGGCGCGCAGCGTCGATCCCGTCTCGGTGGCCTCGACGATGGCGTCGGCCAGCACTGGCGGCTTCACCTCCGTGGCGCCCCACGAGAACTCCACGTCCACGTTCACGCCGTGCTGCTCGAAGTAGTGCCTGGTGACGCGCACCAGCTCGGTGGCGATGCGCTTGCCCTCGAAATCCTTCGCGGTCTTGAACGGGGAATCTTCCGGCGCGGCCAGCACCCAGCGCACCTTGCCGAAGCTGACCTTCGAGTAGACCAGGTTGGCGACCGGCGTCAGCGGCGGCTGCTCGGGGTGGCCGATCTCGTGCTCGCGGATCCAGTCGAAGCCGGTGAGCCCGGCGTCGATCACGCCGTCGGCGACGTAGCGCGCCATCTCCTGCGCACGGATCAGCATGCACTCGATCTCGGGATCGTCGATGGAGGGGAAGTAGGACCGCGAGCTGGTCAGCAACTGATACCCCGCGCGCGCGAAGAGCTGCACGGTGGCCTGTTCGAGCGAACCCTTGGGAATACCGAGCTTGAGCTTCATCACTGTGCGTCTGCCTTTCGGGCGTTGCCGGTTTCCGGGGTCCGGGGTCCGGTGTCCGCTGGGTTGATTCCGGGTACCGGAGACCGGGTACCGGACACCGGCACTTCCGTGTAGAAACAACTCCGCTGCCCCGTGTGACACACGTTGCCGTCGCCCTCCCGGTCCACCTTCACCAGCACCGTGTCATCGTCGCAATCGGTGAAGATCTGGCGGACGGCGAGGCGGTTGCCCGAGGTCTCGCCCTTGGTCCAGAGTTTGTTGCGGGTGCGGCTGAAGAACGTGACGTAGCCGGTGTCGAGCGTGATCCGCCAGGCGGCGTCGTTCATGAAGCCCACCATCAACACCTCGCCGCTCGTGCGGTCCTGCACGACCGCCGGTATCAACCCGTCCAGCTTGCTGAAATCCATGACAGTCTCCCGTTCCCGACTCCCGACTCCCGACTCCCGACTCCCGACAAAAACAAAAGGCCCGCCGGTTTCCCAGCGGGCCTTGTGCGTGAAACGAATCCTGGTGTGGGTCGTGTCCTTACGCGCGCAGTCCTGCCGGGCCGTTCGGCGAACGGTGATGGTGGGTGCGATGCGTGGAATGGACGAACATCACGACCCGTTAAGGCTAGCCCGAACTGACGAGGAAGTGCAAGCGGCGGACACCTGACGGCACCCGTGCCGCCCGAAACGGGCCTGCGGTTAGAATGCCGACTCGCGCCGGATCGAGGCGCAGGCGTTTCGGCTCGACGGCAATACAGGAGACCTCGCCATGACGGTGCGCGAACTGGGTTCTCACGAGGAATTTCGGCGGTACGTCGCGTTTGCCGCCGAGGTGTATCGCGACATTCCGGCATGGGTGCCACCTGACGAGCATCACCTGGTTCAACAGCTCGACGGGCAGGGGATAGGCGCCGGCCACACGCGTATCCAGCCTTTCTGGGTGGAGGACGATGACGGCCGCATTCTCGCCACCGCCACGGCACTCATCCATGAGTCAGTCCAACGCGCACTGGCACGAGGCGGTCGGGCATGTCCTGTTCTTCGAAGCACTTCCCGGGCAGGAGGCAGCCTCGCACCGTGTCCTCGACGCCGCCTGCGGCTGGCTGCGTGAGCAGGGGTGCACCGCCGCCCGCTTCGGGTTCCTGTACGGCTGGCAGCTGCCATTGACGATTGATGCGTACGACGAGGTGCCGACTATCTTCCACACGGTGAACCCGCCGTACTACCACCGCTTCGTGAAGGACGCCGGCTTTGCGACCGAGAGCGGCCAGGTCGAGTACATCATCCACTTCACTCCCGAACTGGCCTCTCGCTACGAAGGGCTGGTCACGGATGCCGCCGGCGGCGGTGCAGTGATGCGGCCCTGGCGTCTGGGCGAGGCCCCGGCCGAAGCGCGGCTGTTCACGGACGTCTACAATGCCGCGTTCGGCACGCACTGGGGCGCGCCACCGTTCTCCACCGAAGACAGCGAGGGCCTGATCACAGGGATGCGCGACCTGATGGTGGATGACTTCACCGTGTTCGCGGGCGTCAACGGGGCAACGATGGGCGCCGTGCTGGCGCTGCCGGACCTCAATCAGGCCTTCCATCGACTGAAGACAGCTGTGGGAACTGGCGACGCAGAGAGGTTCGCAGCCGCGCTCGGCGCCATCGATCACGGCGTGCTGCTGGTGATCGGCGTCCTCGCGGCGGCGCGAGGAACGGGCCTGAACCTGGCGATGGCGGCCCGGGTGTTTCTCGCCATGATGGCCCGCGGCTATCGCAGTGCCAGCTACACCACGGTGCTCGATGCCAACCGGCCATCGCGACGGACCGCCGAGAAGCTCGGCGGCCGAATCCGTCGCAACTTCGTGGTGTATCGCCGCGAGCTCTCGAGCCGGTGAGGGAACCCACCATCGGCACCGCGCTACTCTGCGGTCCTGCACGCGAACGGCGGATGAGCGTCAGTTCCCTCGCGTGGTAGAGTGACGCCCTTGTCGGCGGACGTGTAGCCCGCAGCATCTCAGGCGCTCCCCCGCCGTATTCAGTTCCGGCTCGTGCACCGGTCAGTCCGGTGCGGCGAGCATCAGGCAGGCGCTATGGCCACAAAGCCCGGTAGACCTCGCACCACCCGATCGCGCGCCAAGCCAGCGACGTCCGGATCCACTGGCCTGGTGGCGCCGCCGGTGGTGACGCCGATGCCCTTTGCCCCGGGTAAACCCGCGTTCCGTTGCCTGCGTGGATACAGCGGCGACCCCAGCCTGACGATCCAGCTCGACACGGCGATGATCGGCGAGCTCACGTTCAAGGTGCCGTGGGAGGCCCTTCCGCCTGGACCGGTGGGCGAGTACCTCGAAGTCATCGACATCGATCCGGCGAGTGGCTGCTTCTACGAGCCGGTGAACCTGGACGATCCCAGCCTGCTGGCGCAGAACGGGCTCGCGCCGAGTGAGGGCACACCACAGTTCCACCAGCAGATGGTCTACGCCGTCGCCAGCCTGACCATCCACAATTTCGAGCGCGCGCTTGGCCGCCGCAGCCTGTGGCGGCAGGGCCCACCGCCGCCAGGCAAGGGCCGCAAGGACGACTCGGTCTTCGTCCGCCGGCTTCGCGTCTATCCACACGCGCTCCGCGAGGCGAATGCGTATTACTCGCCCGACAAGATTTCCCTGTTGTTCGGATACTTCCGCGCCACGGAGACCGCCGCGCCGCAGCACGTTCCCGGGGGCATGGTGTTCACGTGCCTCTCGCACGACATCATCGCCCACGAGACGACCCACGCCCTGCTGGACGGCATGCACCGCCGCTACCTCACGCCGACCAACCCCGATGTCCGCGCCTTCCACGAGGCTTTCGCCGACATCGTCTCGTTGTTCCAGCACTTCACGTTCACCGAGATCCTGCAGCACCAGATCGCCGCGACACGAGGATCGCTGCGGGCGCAGGAGAGCCTGCTGGGCCAATTGGCCGGTCAGTTCGGGCGCGCTCTCGGGCGCCGCGGCGCCCTGCGCGACGCCATTGGCACCGTTGACCCGGAAACCGGAGTCTGGAAGCCGCGCACACCCGACCCGACCGCCTACGTCACCACGATGGAGGCACACGAACGCGGCGCGATTCTCGTCGCCGCCGTCTTCGATGCGTTCCTGAGCATCTACGAGCGGCGCACCGCCGATCTTATCCGGCTGGCCACTGGAGGCTCGGGGCTGCTGCAGCCTGGTGCCATTCATCCCGATCTGGTGGCGCGGCTGGCGCAGGAGGCAGCCCGGTCGGCGCAGCACGTGTTGCTGATGTGCATCCGCGCGCTCGACTACTGCCCGCCGGTGGACATCACCTTCGGCGAGTACCTGCGCGCCATCATCACCGCCGACACCGATGCCGTGGCCGACGACGACCTGCGCTACCGGGTGGCGTTCGTCGAAGCGTTCCGCAAGTGGGGCATCTATCCCCGCGACCTGCGGACGCTGAGCGAGGACAGCCTGATGTGGCGCACGCCCGACAACGACGAGATGCGCCCCTCGCAGGCGCTGCAGGATGGCCTCGAGCGCGTGCGCGACTTCGCGCAGAAGTTCCTGTTCGCGCAAGGCGACGAGCCCGAATCGCGCGAGCGCACCTTCAAGCTGCAATACGACCTGCGCCTCTCGTTGCATCGCTGGCTCGCCGGCCACTTCAAGCGACACGCGGATGGGAAGAAGGACGCCGAGTTCCTGGGCCTGGATCCCGACAAGTCGTTCGAAGTGCACACGGCCCGGTTCGTGCTGCGGCCCAGCCCGGACGGCTACATCGATCCGCAGTTCCTGGTCGGCATCCTGCAGGAACGCCGCATTCCCATCGACCCCGAGCGGCCAGGCGCCGGGCTGATGCCGTTCGAGGGCGGTTGCACGCTGGTCGCGGATCTCCGCCGGCTGCGCATCCGCTACTGCATCCGGAAGAACGTGACGAGCGCGGCGCGCGAAGAGCGTCAGCAGGCGTACGCGCGTGCCCGTGAGGGCAGCTCCCGGGTTTACTTCGGCGGAGCCGACCCGTTGAGCGATGCGGAGCCGTTTGCCGCCATGCACCGGGGCGCGTAGGAGGAACGATGGCCAGGAGTGGCGTGAAGAAGGCCGCGAAGAAGGCGCCCGGCAAACGGGCCGGGAAGCCGACGGGGAAGACCGGGCCCGCGATTCCGGCGCCTGGCGAATCGCACCAGCTGCCCGCTGTCCGCGTGCGCATGTATCGGCAGGGGCTCGGCGATTGTTTCCTGCTCACGTTCGACGTCGGCGGCGACGAGGCGCATATCCTGATCGACTGCGGCACGCTCGGTGCGGTGACCACCGGCGTGACGATGGCCAGCGTGGTGGCAGACATTCGGAGGACCACCGGCGATCATTTGAACGTGCTCGTTGCCACTCACGAGCACAAGGACCACGTGTCGGGGTTCGGCAGCCAGCAGGCGGCGTTTGCAGAAATGGACGTGGATCACGTCTGGCTGGCGTGGACCGAGAACCCGAAGGACCGGCTGGCGAAGAAGATCGCGAAGGACAAGAGGGATCTCGCGGCCGCCCTGGTCCAGACCACCCAGGCGCTTACCGAGGCCAGCGCGAGCGCCGCCTCCAAGGCCGTCGGGCTCGCCGTGCGCGATGTCCTCGGCTTTGGCGGCGATCCGTCCGCAGGCGCAGGCTTCGCCGAGACCATCAACGACGCCATGTCCTTCGTGCGCACGGAGTTGGCACCCCGCACCCACTATTTCAAGCCGGGAGACGGTCCCGTGACGGAGGAGTGGCTGAAGGGATTCCGGATCTACGTGCTTGGCCCACCACTCTCCGAGAGCGCCCTGAACGAGACCGGGAGCCACGGCAGCCCGGACTTGTATGGCCTGGCCGGCAGTCTCGGGGCCGGCGCCTCCTTGCGGGCGTCGGGTCGCTCCGCCACCGACTACCTGGCTGGTGCCGACCCGGACGATCGCGCGGCATTCCAGAACTCGCAGCCCTTCGACCCGCGGTTCCGGCTCGAGCGGGACAGCAGTCGCGCGCGCCAGACCTTCCCGGATTACTTCGCCGGCGCCGCGACCTGGCGGAGCGTGGACGACGACTGGATGCACATGGCCAGCGACCTGGCGCTGCAGCTCGATGGCTCGACCAACAACACGAGCCTGGCTCTTGCCATCGAACGCATCGGCGACGGGCGCGTCCTGGTGTTCCCGGCGGACGCTCAGCAGGGAAACTGGCTCTCGTGGCAAGGCATGGCGTGGTCAGTGACCGATGACGGCCGCACCCGCGCCGTCTCCGCGGCGGACCTGCTGGCGCGGGCCGTGTTCTACAAAGTGGGCCACCACGGCAGCCACAACGGTACCGTCAACACGCATGGGCTCGAGCTGATGCAGGAAGAGCAGGAACTCACCGCGTTCATCCCGGTTGACCGCGCGGTGGCGCTCAGCCGGAATCCCAAGGGCTCGTGGCGCATGCCCGCAGTCGCGTTGTATCGAGCCCTGCTCGAGAAGTGCGAGGGGCGCGTCGTCCGCTCCGACATCGGTTGGGCCGACGATGCCAAGGTCGCGGCGAACTCGAAGGTCGAGGCGGAATTGGTGGGCGTCGCTCTGCCGGCCAGGTGGAAGACCTGGAAGAAGTCGCAACAGGCCGCCAGCCGCGTGACGATTACCGATCTCTTCGTCGACTACCTGCTGACGTAGCCGCCGCGCGCGTCACCAACCCCGCGGTGCTCTTTCTTTCAGCCGCCGCTCGGCCTCGATCCAGTCGTCGAGGTCGCGTCCGTGGTGACCGCCGCGGTTCTGGTAGATCGCATACGCCTCCTCGGCAATCTGCTCTGGTGTCGGAAGGCCGGCATTGGTGTCGGGATAGATTGCGGCGGCCTCGGCCGCGATCTCGGCGTTTGTGGGAAGGCTGTCTTTGGCCATGGTCGACATCATTGCAAAAATCATGTCAGCGTCGCGGCCCGGACTCAGGTGTAGGATCGCGCCGTGAAGGGCAGGTCGACGACCTCGGTGGGGGCGCTAGCCCTGATTGCAGCTGCAACACTCATGTTGCTCGCCTCCAGGCCGGTGGCACAAAGCCCGCTGACGGCTGGCCCGCTCGTCATTCGCGACTTCACCCTCCAATTCGATCCCTCTGGCACGTTCGCGCTTTCGGGCGCTGGCTGGCCGGCGATGAACGGCACCTGGACGGTCACCGGCTCCGAGGTCACCCTGCAGATGGCCGCGGGGCCTGACGGCTGCACCGGTCCAGGCCGCTACACCTACGCCGTGAGTGGCGCCGCCGTCACGTTTGCGGTGGTCACCGACGCGTGCAAGCCGCGCAGCATGATCCTGGATCGCAGCTCCTGGCTACCCGCGGGCACGAAGGCCCCGAGACCGGAGCGACGCATCACCCACACTCGTGTGGCCTCGTCGCCGTTGCCCGGTCCTGCCCCGGCCGCTGGCAGCTGGCCATCCTTCAGGGGACCGGTGGCGTCCGGAGTTGCCGAGGATCAGCACCTGCCCGACAGCTGGAATCCAGCCACTGGACAAGGCGTGTTGTGGCGAACCAGCATCCCCGGGCTCGCCCACTCGAGCCCGGTGGTTTGGGGCGACCTGGTGTTCGTCACCAGCGCCATCAGCGGCAAGAGCAACGCGACGTTCAAGCCGGGTCTCTACGGCGATGGCGATGCCTCGGACGATCGCACCGCGCAGCGCTGGATGCTTTACGCGGTTGATAAGAAAACCGGCAAGGTTCGCTGGGAACGGACCGCGGCGCAGGGCGAGCCGCTGAACGTGCGTCACATCAAGTCCACCTACGCCAGCGCCTCGCCGGCCACCGACGGCAGAGTGGTGGTGGCGTGGTTCGGCTCACAGGGCGTGTACGCGTACGACTACGCCGGCAACCTGCGGTGGAAGGTCGATCTCGGGCGCGTCAACATGGGCGCCTACGACATCCCCAGTTACGAGTGGGGGCCGGCGAGCTCGCCGATCATCTGGAACGGGCTCGTGATCATCCAGTGCGACACACAGGAGGATTCGTTCCTCCTGGCGCTCGACGCGGCGACCGGCAAGATCGCGTGGAAGACCGATCGCGAGGAGCTGCCGTCGTGGGGCACGCCGACGGTGGTGCAGACGCCGTCCGGTCCGGAGCTGATTACCAACGCCTCGAACTTCGTGCGCGGCTACGATCCGACCACCGGCAAGGAGCTCTGGAAGCTGGGTGGCAGCTCGAAGATCACCGCTCCGACACCCATCTTCGCCGCCGGGCTGCACATCGTCGCCAGTGGCCGCGCGCCAGAGCGGCCAGTGTTCGCGGTGAGGCCCGGGGCCCGCGGCGATCTCACGCTGGCGAAAGGCGAGGAGCGCGGCGAGCACGTCGCCTGGAGCAAGACCGGCCGCGGATCCTATATGCCGACGCCCCTCGCCTATGGCGGGCTGCTGTACATCCTGGCCAACAACGGCGTGCTCGACGCCTACGATCTCGCCACCGGCAAGGAGGTCTATCGCCAGCGGCTTCCGCTTGTCGGCAGCGGCTACAGCGCTTCGCCCGTCGCAGCCGACGGGAAGATCTACTTGTCGAATGAAGACGGCGAGATGCTGGTAGTGGAAGCCGGCCCGGTCTTCAAGCTGGCCGCCACCAACACCATGGGCGAGATGATCATGGCGACGCCGGCGCTGTCGCAGGGCGTGATGTACGTTCGCGCGCTATCCACGTTGTTTGCCATCGGCACGAGATAACACCCAGGTTCCTTTCATGACTCGACGCCTCCTTCTCGTCGTGGCGGGACTGCTCGTAGGAATCGGCGCGGGCGCGGCGGGCCAGACGGCACCGGCGGCCGTGGTCCGTACCGCCCTTCACGACTTCCGCATCGAGACCTTCGTGGACGGTCTCGTCCATCCTTTCGCCATGGCCTTCACGCCCGACGGCGACATGCTGGTCACCGAACGGCCCGGTCGCCTGCGCATCGTGCGCAAGGGCGTGCTGCTGAAGGAGCCGGTGTCCGGCCTGCCTGACATTCTCTTCCTCGGGAACGGCGCCACCTCCCAGGACGGGCGCGAGCAGGCTGGCATCCGCGACGTGGTGCTGCATCCGGCCTTCGCCACCAACCGCCTGCTCTATGTCAGCTACGTCAAGCCCGGCGCCAGCGGCTTCGGCAATTTGGCCGTGGCGCGCGGCCGCTTCGAGCACGACCGCCTGTCGGACGCGAAGGAGATCTTCCACGCCAATCAGCCGGGCAACGGCACCAACCGCAGCTCGATGTGGGGAGGCCGGCTGGCCTTCGACAAAGCCGGCTACTTGTTCATCACGCTGGGCGATCGGCAATGGCCCGCGGCCGGCGATCTCTCCGCGCACCCGGCACAGGACCTGACGAAGCACAACGGCACCACAGTGCGGCTGCACGACGATGGTCGGGTGCCGGCCGACAACCCATTCGTGGGGAAGGCGGGCGCGCTGCCGGAAATCTACACCTATGGACATCGCAACGCCCAGGGCATGGCGGTGCATCCCGAAACCGGCGACGTGTGGCAGAACGAGCACGGCCCACAGGGTGGCGACGAACTGAACATCATTCGCCCCGGACTGAACTATGGTTGGCCGGTCGTCGGCTTCGGCGTGAACTACACCACCGGTCGCGCGATCCACGAAGGCACGATCAAGGACGGCATGGAGCCACCACGCCATGTGTGGGTGCCGTCCATCGGCGTCTCGGGCCTGCTGTTCTACACCGGCGAGCGCTTCAGCCAGTGGAAGGGCGACATGCTGGTCGGCGGCATGAGCGGCCAGCGGCTGGTTCGCGTGCGTCTCCATGGGCAGCGCGTGGAGGGCGAAGAAATATTGATCCGCGGGATGGGCCGCTTCCGCGACGTGCAGCAGGGCCCCGATGGCCTGATCTACATCGCCGTTGACGGCGACGCGCGCGGCTTCGACGGCGCTCCGACGCCGATCCTGCGGCTCGTGCCCGTCGACCGGAAGTAGCAGTTCTCATCCTCACCACGCCTTTTCAGGAGGGCTCCATGGCTCGCCGTTTCACGATTGCATTTGCCGTCGGCGCCGCGGTCACGCTCTCGGCTTTCGGCACGATACAGGCCCGCCGCGCGCAGCCTGCCACGGACAGTGGCGGCCGCATTGTCGCTGCCGCCAACGCCTACCTGGCCACGCTCGATCCCGATCAGCGCGCCAAGGCTCGCCTCGACCTGAATGCGAAGACCAGAACCGTCTGGTCGAACCTGCCAACGGGCATCGCGATGCAGGTTGGCGCCACCGAGCGCAACGGCCTCAAGCTCGGCGCCATGACGCCGGCGCAGGAGAAGGCGGCGCTGGCACTGCTGGCGTCGGCCCTCAGTCGCGACGGATACCAGAAGGTCATGGCCATCGTCGATGCCGACCAGGTGCTCGAACAGCAGAGCGCACCCAGCCGTGCGGCGACAGCAAGGATTCGATTCGGTCGTGGCGAGTACTACCTGGCGATTCTCGGCACGCCGTCGGCGAGCAACCGATGGATGCTGCAATTCGGCGGGCACCATCTCGCCGTCAATGTCACGTTCGCTGGTGGCGCCCAGGTGATGACGCCGACGCACACCGGCGCCCAGCCCGCTACTTACACGATCGACGGCCGAACCGTGCGGCCACTCGGTGACGAGAAGGACAAGGCTCTCGCGCTGGTGAGCGGCCTCACGCCCGAACAGCAGAAGGCAGCCGTGCTCGGCGTCGAAGTCCGTAATCTCGTGCTGGGGCCGGGCGAAGACGGCCGCATGATTGCGCCAGAAGGCGTCAAGGGATCGGCGCTTACTGCTGCCCAGCGCGCGCTCCTCGTCGACTTGATTGGCGAGTGGGTCGGCATCATCGGCGACGACGCGGCGGCAGTGAAGATGGCCGAGGTGAAGTCCGGCCTCGACAACACCTACTTCGCCTGGGCGGGCGCTACCACGGCCGGCACGAATGCCTACTTCCGCATTCAGGGGCCCGCGGTGTTCATCGAATATGCACCGCAGGGCAATCCCACCACCGGCGACCACATCCACACCATCTATCGGGACCCGACCAACGATTATGCCGAGCGGGTGACGGCGCGATGATCCGCATCGTGGCGGTCACCACCGCGCTGGTGCTCGTTGCCTCGACGGGAGCGATCGCTCACCGACTGGACGAGTACCTCCAGGCCGCTCGCGTGGCGGTGGCGTCCTCGGACATCGAGGTGCACCTTGATCTCACTCCCGGCGTCAGCGTCGCCGCAGAAACCTTCGCGTTGCTGGATGCAGACGGCAACGGACGCGTGTCGCCGGCAGAAGCCGAAGCCTATGGTCGCGTCGTGCTGGCCGAGGTGTCGGCGCGCCTCGACGGCGAGCCTCTCGGACTGACGCTGACACGGGTGGAGGTGCCGACAGAAGGCGAGATGCGGGATGGTGTTGGCACCATTCGCATCCAGGCGGCCGCGGCCTTTGATGCGCAGCGTCCAGGGCCGCACCAGTTCGAGTTGCGGAACTCGCATCGGCCTGAAGCCAGTGTCTATCTGGCCAATGCGCTGGCGCCGCAGGACGCGGACATCCGCATCGTGCGACAGCAGCGCGATGCCAGGCAGCAGATATACAGTTTGGAATACGAAGTGCGCCCGTCGAAAGGGGCGGCTGTGGGTTGGCTCGTAGCCGGCGCAGCGGCGCTGATGGCGCTCGCGCGCTGGCGGACACGCCCGCGACTTGATGGCAGGGAGATTTCATGAATCCGAACAAGGCACTGTGGGAAAAAGGCGACTTCACTGTGATTGCCGCCTTCATGCGAGAGTCTGGCGAAGCCGTCGTCGAGTCACTGGGGATCACACCGTCGCATAAGGTGCTCGACCTGGGTTGTGGCGACGGCACCACGGCGGTGCCCGCGGCGCGGCGCGGCGCCGAGGTGGTGGGGATCGACATCGCGTCGAACCTCGTCGAGGCGGGAAGACGACGAGCGGCCGAGGCGGGGCTCGAACGGCTGACGTTTCACGTTGGTGACGCGTGCGACCTGCAGGGTGTGGAGGACCACACGTTCGACGTCACGCTGTCGGTCTTCGGCGCGATGTTCGCGCCCAAGCCGTTCGACGTCGCCCGGGAGATGGTGCGGGTCACCAAACCGGGCGGACGCGTCGTGATGGGCAACTGGATTCCCAACGATCCCACTTCCTTCGTCTCGCAGCTGCTGAAGATCAGCTCGTCCTTCATGCCTCCGCCGCCGGACGGTTTCGTCAGTCCCATGACCTGGGGCGTGGATTCGCACGTCACCGAGCGGTTCGGCCACGCCGGCGTGCCCCGGGACCGGATTGCGACGGACAAGGACATCTACGTGTTCAGATCCGTCAAGACGACCGCCGCGGAGTTCATCGATCTGTTCCGGCGATACTACGGCCCGACGATGAACGCCTTCGACGCCGCCGAGAAGAGCGGCAAAGTGGAGGATCTGCAGGCCCAGTTGCTGGCGTTGGCGGAAGAACACAACGCCAGCCGCGAGACAGGCATCTCCATCCCCGCTACGTTCATGAGGGTGACGGTGAGCTGCTAGGCTGTGCGGTCTCAATGAACCTGCATCTGCGGTACCTCGACAGCATTCGTGGCTTGAGCGCCCTTTACGTGGCGGCCTGCCATGCGTACCTGATGTACGCCGCCCACCTGGACACGCCAGGCTTGCAATCGGCATCGGGACGGCTGCTGCTGGGAACATCCTGGCTGATGTTTGGCCGATCGGCCGTTACCGTGTTCATCGTGCTGTCGGGTTACTGTCTGATGCTGCCAGTCGTTCAGTCGCCTGCGCGGGAGCTGCGTTCGACCTTCCAGCAGTTCATCACGCGCCGGGCCTGGCGCATCCTGCCGCCCTATTACGGAGCTCTGGCGATCTCCATTGCGCTGATTCTGGCGGTCCCGAGCCTGGACGATCCGTCGATCGGCGAATGGCACAAGAGCTTCCCCGCGATCAGTGCAGGGGCCGTGGTGTCGCACCTGGTCCTGCTGCACAACTACGTGCCCGCCTATCAGTACGCCATCGACCACCCTCTCTGGAGCATCGCCACGGAGTGGCAAATCTACTTTCTATTCCCGTTGCTGGTTTCGATCGGCAGGAAAGAAGGGGACTTCCGAATTGTCACTACCTCGGTGCTGATCACTGCCGGCTTGAACATCGTGCTCGTGAACTTCTTGCGGGGCCACAACCCGTGGCCGCCGCAGTTCGTCGCGCTGTTCGGCTTCGGGATGGCGTGCGCCGCCTGGAACTTTCCGCGGGAGGCCGACGCGCCTCCCCTCGACAGCCGCCGCTGGGGGCGTCGCGCGATGGTGCTGCTGCCGCTGGGGGCGGCGTCGAATCTCGTGTTCGCGACCAACCGCGAGCAAGTGCCGGACCTGCTGATTGGCGCCGGGATCGGATGCGCCATGGTCTACCTCACCGAAGCCTTCAGGAGAGGCCGACGTCCGCTCGCGCTTCGCGTGCTCGAACTGCCTGCGCTGGTCGGGCTGGGGCGTTTCTGTACAGCCTGTACCTGATTCACGCGCCGATCCTGGCGCTCTTCTATCTGCTGGCGCGCCGCTGGAACCTCGAGCCGCTCGGGTTCCAGCTGTTCGTCCTTGGTGTCGGCCTGCCGGCGACGGTCGCCCTGAGCTACGTGTTCTTCGTGGTATTCGAGCGGCCGTTCCTGAATCCCCGCCCGAGCCCAACCGCCGTGTCCAGGTCCCCGTCGCTGTCCGTGGATGCCGTGTCGTAATCGGGCCTGGCGTACAGCCCCATTGCCGCTGGCGCAGAGCAGGCGGACCTACTGTGCGGACCCGGGCTTGGCGGGCATCGGCTTCCGGGGCAGCTTCTCGGGGGCGTTCGCCGCATTCCACGCGAACACCGCTGCCACCGCGCCCTGCTGCTTCAGGTCGTCAGGCTGGATGCGGTCGAACGTGTCCATGTTCGAGTGGTGCGTGCGCGCCTGGTACTCCAGGCGTTCCTGGATGAACTGGAAGCCGGGCAGGCCCGCTGCATCGAACGGGACATGGTCGGTGGACGTCACGCTGCGCGGGCTGACCGCCTTGAAGCCCACGTCCTTCAGCGCCTGACCCCAGTCGTTGAACTGCTTGATCGCACCAACGTTGCCCTGGCCCCACACGCCGAGGATGCGGCCGGTGCCGTTATCGAGATTGAAGTAGGCCGCCACCTTGTCGTGTTCCGGCTTCACGGTGCCGGTGGCGGCGTCGTAGAAGTGCTGCTGCACGTAGGCGCGCGAGCCAAGCAGGCCCTGTTCCTCCGCCGCCCATAGCGCGACGCGAATGGTGCGGCGCGGTTTCAGGCCGAGCGTCTGAATCACCCGCACGGCTTCCATCATCGCCGCCGATCCCGTGGCGTTGTCGGTGGCGCCACCGGCGTAGGGATAGCTGTCGAAGTGCGCGCCCAGCATCACCACCTCCGCGGCCAAGTCTGTTCCGGGGATCTCCGCGATGGTGTTGATGCCGTTGCCGCCGGCCGCCGTCTCGGGGTGGAATGTCGTCTTGATGTTCACTTCCATCCGCACCGGCTGGCCGTGATCAATCAGCCGCGCGACACGGTTGTAGTGTTCCACCGCCAGCGTCGCCGATGGCACCTGCTGCGGTGCCTGAGCGTCACGGTTGCCGCCGTTGCTGGGGAAGATCGTGCCGCCGTCCACGCGGCGCTGCATCCACGACAGATCGCTGCCTCCAGGCGTTTCGTCACCGTCGCTGCCGCGCTCGAGCAACACTGCGACGCCTTCGTCAACCAGGAACTTCGGCAGCGACTGCTGGAACGCCAGCGCGGCGCGCTGCGCTTCGGTCGGCTCGGGCCGCGGCGTCGTCACCGGCTCGGGCATCGTCATCGCCTCGTTCCATTCGGCATCGCCCATGCGCAGGATGATGCGGCCGTCCAGCATGCGTACCGCGCGCGGCGCCTGCATGATGACGATCTTGCCGCGCAGCTGTCCCTTGTACTTCGCCAGTTCGGCGTCGTTGGTCGCCTTGACGTGCACGACATCGGAGAGCACCGGGCCGTTGGTGGACGGCGAGTACCAGCGCGGCTGGCCGATGAAGGCCTGCGTCTGCGGCGCCACCAGGTGCACCGAGAAGCGGTCGATGGTCCATCCCTGCCCGAACGCAAACCGCTCCTGGTGGACGTTCTTCAGTCCCCACTCGGTGAAGCGCTTCATCGCCCACTCCGACGCCTGGGCGAATCCCGGCGAGCCGGTGGGGCGGGGCCCGTAGACCTCCGACAGCCACCACGCATGTTCCACGGCCTGCGATCGCTGGATCGCTTCGGTCCGGATCCGTTCGATGGTGGCTGCGTCGGCCCCCGGCGACGATGAGGGCCGGGCCGGCGGCTGGGCCGACAAGGTGGCGGTAACGACGAGGAGGGCGGCGAGCGTGATGACCTGTTTCATGGCTGTGTGGGCGTGACGCCACTGAGCATCTTCGCATAGAGACTGCAGGGGCGGATACCGGCGTCGGCTGCGTGGTATAACCGCCTCGACCCGCTGCCGTATTCCTTCCCAGGAGCCGTGATGGCCGTGAATCCTCTCGCCAGTCGTCGTCTCTCGGAACGTCGGTTCTTCGCGCTCGTCGCTGCTCTGTTCCCTCTCCTCATCCTGCTGGGGTTTGGCCGCACCTACTACCTGAAGGGATTCTTCCAGTCGCCGCCGGTGCCGTCGCGCCTGGTGCACGTGCACGGCCTGCTGATGGCGGCCTGGGTGGGGCTGTTCATCACCCAGGTCTGGCTCATCGCGTCGCATCGCGTGAAGGTGCATCAGCGTCTCGGCTTCGCGGGCCTGGCCCTGGCCATCGTGATGATCCCCATCGGCCTGCTCACGGCGATCAACGCCGCGAGATTCGGCTCTGCCGCCAACCCGCAGGGCATCCCGCCGCTCGTCTTCATGGTCGTGCCCATGGCCGACATGGTGGTGTTCGCGATCCTGTTCGGGGCAGCGGTGTGGTACCGGAAGAGCGCGGCCGAACACAAGCGGCTGATCCTGTTGACGATGCTGAACTTTCTGCCGCCGGCAATCGCGCGCTGGCCGGTGGCGCTGGTCGCGGCTGCCGGCCCGCTCGCGTTCTTCGGCATCCCCGACGTTGTGGCCCTCGCCTGCCTGGTGATCGACGCCCGTCGGAACGGCAAGGTGAACAAGGTCTTCCTGGCCGGCACGCTGCTGCTGATTGCCTCGCACCCCCTGCGACTGATGCTCGGCTTCACCGAGCCGTGGATGCGGTTCGCCACCTGGGTGACGTCCCCAGTCCCTTTTCGATGACAGCTCCCGCGGGCGCTGGAAAAAACATTCAGCAAATCGGCCGTTGTCGCCGCTGGCCGTCAACTTGCAGTTGAGCCGGCGGCCGTTGCCGCCCGTCCTCTCCTGGCAGCGCTCAGGAGGAACGTGTGCGAGTACCGAATGAACGCGTGGACCGGTGTAGTGATCGCTCTGGCCCTGTCGAGCGCCGCCTGCGGTGGCGGCAGCGATACGCCCACCAGTCCGACCACCACCACGCCCACCGTGGTGGACACCTATAGCGGCACCATTGCCATCGGCGGCATCGCGACGCACGCATTCCCGACCGCCTCCGGCGGCAC
The DNA here is from genome assembly GCA_963723005.1 of uncultured Acidobacteriota bacterium. Classification (GTDB taxonomy): domain Bacteria; phylum Acidobacteriota; class Vicinamibacteria; order Vicinamibacterales; family UBA2999; genus VFZN01. The sequence goes on from CAVRPA010000008.1 coordinate 74,565, forward strand.
CATCAGCATCGTGATCGAAAGCGTGGGTCCGGTGAGCACGCAGGTATTGGGACTGGGCGTGGGCGTCTGGGATAGCTCGACGTGCACGTTGGCGCTGAGCACCAGCGCGGCGACGCAGGGGCTCACCTACGAGGCCACCACCAACGCGCTCGGCAACTACTGCATCACGCTGTCGGACCCGGGCTCGTTCACCGAGGCGAACACCTATCAAGTCCGCGTGACGCATCCGCAGGGGTGAGGGACCGGCAGCCGGCAGCCGGCAACCGGCAGACGTCGCAAAGGCTCTAGGCTCAAGCCCGCGCTCGCTTCGGCCTCCGGACGGCCCTCACCTTCCCGCTCTTGCCGCCGCCGCAGTAGAACCGATCGCCGCCATCGGACTCGAGCCCTGACACGCCCGTGCCGGGCGGCATCTCGAGGCTTTCCAGGACCTCTCCGGTTCGAGGATCGACGCGCCTCAGCTCGCTCTCGTCACCTTCCCAGGTGCCGTGCCAGAGCTCGCCGTCGATCCAGGTGACGCCGGTGACGAACCGGTTGGACTCGATCGTGCGGAGAATCGCTCCGGTCTGGGGATCGACCTGATGGATCTTGCGATCGCGATACTGCCCGACCCAGAGGGTCCCTTCAGCCCAGGTCAGTCCCGAGTCTCCGCCGCCCCCTGGCGCCGGGATGGTGGCGAGCACTCGGCCGGTTGCCGGATCGATTTTCTGGATGCGATCCTCGGCAAGCTGAAACAGGTGCTGGCCATCGAAGGCCGTGCCGGCATGCGCGGCAACGTCGATCGAGCGCTGCACCGCTCCGGTTTCCGGGTCAACGGCGATCAGCGCGTCTCCAGAAGCAAACCAGACGCGCTCGCCGTCGTAGGTGACGCCGTGCACATGGCTGGTGCCCGGAAACGGGCCGTACTCGCGGACAATCTCGGCGGTTGAGCGACTCATGCCCCCATCCTAGTCAGTCGGCAGGGGAGCGGGGAGTAACAAGGTCGTCGTGAATCCCGGCCCGGGCGGGGTCATCCAACGACGAGCTCGCCCGCCGCCGACCGACTGCACCTTGCCGGCCTCCGCAAGCGCGTCGAGTGCCCGCTGCACGGTGCGCTGGCTGGTCCCGAGCGCCAGCGCCAGGGCCGAGCTCGACCACGATTCACCGTCGGCCAGGAAAGCAAGCACCGCCGCGTGCTCCTCGTCGATGGGTCGCGCCAGGACGACGACCTCGTGTGCGCGCCGTGGCGCCAGCACGAACCCGCGCCTCGTCGCGCGCACGTCGGCCATGGTCCGAAGCGCGGCACGAAGCCGCCCGACTTCCACGCGCAACCGCGCGCGATGCGATTCGTCGGCACGCTTCGCTCCGAATGCGCGCGCCACGAGTGCGTCCCTCGAGACGTCGTCCGGCCACGCTTCGCCCAGCGCGCGGGCGATGGTGAACAACACCGGCCGCCTGACGAGCGAGACCACGGTGCGTTGGTCACGCACGGCATGACGGCACGCGTCCACGATGAATGCATTCGACTGTAGTAGCGTCTCGACCTCCTCGAGCAAGAGCAGCTGCTCCTCGCCTCCGGCAATCAGCCGCGCCGCCGGCGTGTTCAGGACCAGGAACGCGCCTTCGACCTCCGCCGCCAGCGCCGGGATCCGTGCCAGGCGCGCGGCGTGTCGGGCGCGCCCAAGCGCGGCCCGCGCGGTCTTCGTCCGCAGGCGCCGCATCGCGATCCCTGCCACCGCCAGTTCGTGCGCGGTCCTCGACGCCGGAGGAAACGGCGCGGGATCGAGGCCCGCGAGCGCCTGCTCGGCCTCGTCGATGCGCCCGATCAGGAGGAGGCGCCGCACCTCGAGGTGGCGCGCATGCGCGGCGTTCAGCCGATCGCCGTGCGCCGCGAGAGTGGCTCTCGCCGCATCGAGCGCCTTCGCCGGCCAGCCCAGGTCGCGCGAGACGAGCGCGATCTCGGCCTCGGCGACCACACACCTTGCGCGGGCCACCGCTTCTCGCGGGCCAAAGGCACGCGCCGCCCGCCGCAGCAGCGCCTTCGCCCGAACGAGATCGCCGAGCTGCGCCATCGCGATGCCTCGCAGCGCCAACGCCGGCGCATCGTCGCGAAGCGCGACTCGCTTCAACGCGCCGAGTGGATCACCCGCGGCGAGCGCGCGCGCCGCGGCCGTGATCAACGAGTCCATCGGAATCCCGCCACACTTGTCACTCCCAAGCCTCAAGCCTCAAGACTCAAGACCCAGTTCCGAACATCTCATTCAGCTCCGGAAACAGCAGCTGCGGCAGCGACAGCAGCGAGCGGGCGGCGCCTTCGAAGCCCGTGGCGCGTTCAAAGCGGGCGACCGTGGCAAGAGCGTCTTCCAGCGACTCCTTGTGCGTGGCCTCGAACTCCACGCAGCGCACCGTACGTGATGCGGTGAAGGCCTCGTAGTACACGACCTCGCAGCCGGGGAGGTACCAGACCTCCAGTCTCTTGTGCAGCGTCCCGCGCCAGATCACCCCGAGCTGGTCGATGAAGGCATCCACCTGTGCGTCCTGGTTCCCCTGGTGGTGCCCGAGATCGATGTTCACCTCGACGCGTACTTCGGGATCGTCCTCGATGCTCTTCACCGTCAGCTGGTGCACCTCGGCGTCGAAGCGATGCCGGAACAGGATGCGCCGCGCCAGGCCGCCTTCGGTGAGGAAGAAGCGATCGCGCACGCTGATCGCGTTCACCTTGCCCGGGCCAAGCGCGGAGAGCTGCCGCCTGAACGTCTCCAGGTCGAACTGCTCATCGACGACGAACTTGTGTTCGATCTCCTTGAAGCGAAGCTCGTCCGAGGTGGTTGTGGAGTGATGATCCATGATGCCCAGCGTCCCTACATCCAGCGCTTGAATCGGCCGAGTCGTCGTCTGCGTTGCTCGAGGCGTGGTGGAAGGCTGTCGAGCATCTGCGGTGTGACCAGCATGTTGTCCGGGTGTCGCCGCAACTCCGCGAAGATGTCCTCCGCCGGCTGGACCGCCCGCGCGTCGCTGCTGACCAGCATCGCCTCCGCCAGCCGATCGTGTGCGGCGTGCTCGAAGTTGTAGCTGCCGAACGCCACCCAGTCGCCATCGATCAGCACGATCTTGGAGTGCTCGCCGTGCAGGTTCTCGAAGACGCGCACTCCGGCCGGCAGCAGCCGATCGTAGTGCGCGGCCGCGGCGATCCATGCGAGATCGGTCGCCGGCAGCGCGTCGCGGTGCGAATGATGCACCTCGACCTGCACCCCCCGCTTCGCGGCGGCAACCAGCGCGGCGGCGAGCGGTTCGACCGGTTTGAAGTAGAAGCTGGTCATCCGGATCGAGTGGCGCGCGGTGGCAATGCGTTCGATGAAGTTATCCGTCACAACGTTGACGCCGCGCCAGCCGAGCGGTCCCAGCATGCCCTGGTGAGTGTTCGGATTGCACAGCCAGTAGTCGAGCGGGATGTTCGCCTCACACGTGCCATCCGGCCCGGCCCCCTGGGATTCTGCCACCGTGGTCAGCGCGTCCAGGTGTGCATCATCCACGATGCCGCCGATCTGGCGATAGCTTTCGAGCAGCACCCGCGCCACCGGACCACGAAGCGCGACGGAGTACTCGTTCCACTTCTCGAACGACGAGCGGCTGAGGTTGCTGCTGCCGAAGATGGCCTCGCCAGCCTCCGACACCTGAATCTTCACGTGTTGCCCGCCCCCCAGCCACCGCTGCACGCGATGCCGCGGTCGATAGGTCGTCACCACCCCGCCAAGGCGTCTCAGTTCGTCCAGCCGCGCGGCGAGCAATGCGCGATCCGCGGTGGTCATCAGCACGCCGCCCAGCGACTGCCCGAAGCCGTCGATCAGCAGGTTGACCGCGACGCCACGGCGCTGTGCCTCGATCAGCGCGGTGATCATGCCGATGCCATAGGCGTCGTACTCCACGTAGTAGGTGGACAGATAGAGGAAGGACCGCGCCTCCTGCGCCATCATCAAGCGCCGGTCCCATTCGGCGGCCCGGTTCCACAGCGGCACCAGGGCGGTGGCGGAGGTCATCTGTTGCTAGAGTCGATATCCGCCGGCGACGTCGATGTTCACGCCGGTGACGTAGGGCGCGTCGAGCAGATACTCCACGGCCTGCGCGATGTCCTGAAGCGCCCCGGCGCGCCCGAGCGGGACCCACTGGCCGATCTCGTCGGGCGACGGCAGGTCCACGGAGTTCTCCAGCTGCCCAGGCGACACCATGTTGACGCGCACATTCTGCGGCGCATACGCCGCAGCCAGCGCGCGCGTCAGCACCAGCAGGCCGGTCTTGCTGACGTAATAGTCGGTGCCGTGCTCGTTCGCGCGGATGCCCTCGAGCCCGGCCATCCCGATGTTGACGATGTTGCCGCCATCGGCCATCAGCGGCAGCGCATGAAAGCAGCAGTAGTAGGCGCCGGAGAGATTGGTGGCGATGGTCGCGTCCCACACCACAGGGTTCAGCATCGTCACGTGCTGCGGGTTGTAGTTGCCGACGTTGTTCACCAGCAGGTCGACGCGGCCTTCGATCTTGGCGATGTCGGCGAACACGGCGGCCACCTGCGCCTCCACGGCCACGTCCACGGCGTGAACGCGGGCGTGTCGCCCGGTGGCGGCAATCTCCTCGGCCAGCGACCTGGCGTCCGCCTCCGACTCGCGGTAGAGGATGGCGATGTCGAAGCCGCGGTGCGCGAGGGCCAGGCACAGATGACGGCCAAGGCGGCGAGCGCCGCCCGTCACGACGGCCAGGGGCGCGCGGGCGGCCTGCGGTTCGTTCACGCGCGCGTGCGCTCCACGCGCACGAACGAGCAGGCGGCAGCGGGCACGGCGTCGGGCTTGCGGATCTCCAGCTTCACCCGCGTCGCGGCCGGTACCTGGGCCAGCAGCATCGCCGCGGTCTCTTCCGCCATCGTTTCGATCAGCTGGAAGCCGCGCCGCTCCGCGAGCTCGGTAATGGCTCGAGCCACACCGTCGTAGTCCACGGCATCGGTGATGGCGTCGGATGCGGCCGCGGCGGCGAAATCGTAATCGATCTCGACGTCCACGATGACCGGCTGGCGGGCGTTGCGCTCGTGCTCGTAGATACCGACGATGCAGTCGACGCGGAGGGCCTGCAGGCCTGTGGTTCCGATCATGGTGTGCTCATTGTGACGTCGCTCGCCTGTTTCACCCAGTCCAGTTTCGAAGCGGCAGGACTGCGCGTGCGGTCGCCCGCACCGCTGGCGCGCCGCCGTCGTCCGCCAGACCGCTCGGTCCCCCGGTCAACTGCACCATCCGCGAGCAGAAGCGCTCAGGCCAACTCGCGTCGTCGCTCGCGCTCGAACAGGCTCAGTGCTGGGCGGATGGCGCAGTTGTCGGCTTGTTCACGGGCGACCTCGCACGGTCTGTCGGCCGCCGGCTGGTTCGCCGGCGCCAACCGTCCCGCTCCCGACGCACCCGCCATCGCTCACGGCTTCGCCCGGCAGCTCGGGGGCCCATCGCACTCACAATCCGCTATTCCGGCTTGCGCGCCACCCACACCTGTTCGTGCGCGGTTTCCGCGGCAAACGGCGTGCGGTCGAAGTCGCCGTAGCAGGCCTCCACCTCGAAGCCGGCGTCGTCCAGCAGGCTCCGCGCCTGCGCGGGCTCCAGCCAGCTCAAACTCAAGCGCCGGTAGCGCCGCTGTACCAGCAGACCGTCGGCATCCGCTTCGTCTTCCCAGGTGATCACCTTGATCGTCTGAGACGCCTCGTTGACCAGCGATGTGACCCAGAGAAGGGTATCCGTTCCGGAGGCAGAGGGGTACTCCGCGCGGAGCTGCACGCGGCGCATGTGGTCGATCAGGGCCGGCGTCATCAGGAAGTCATCGAAGATGAACAGGCCGCCGGGCCGCAGCTGCGAGAAGACACGCGCGACCGCCTCGCGTTTGTCATCCAGCGATTGCAAGTGGCCGAGGCTGTGGTACGGCAGCGCGATCAACCCGGCCGGTTGTGGCAGCTCGAAGTGGCGGAAGTCGGCCTGGATCAGCGTCAACCGCGTCAGCACGCCGGCGGCCTCGGCGTTCTGCCGGCATCGCTCGAGCATCGCGGACGAGAGGTCCACGCCGGTAAGGTCCACGCCGCGCGCGGCGGCTTGCACGGCGATCCGTCCGTCGCCGACGCCGAGCTCGACGACCGGACCTGTCGCCGCTACGTAGGCGTCCACGTAGAACGCGAGATTCGCGCGTGCCGACGCTGCCGTCTGAGTCCAGACCCGGTAGATGTCCGAGAAGCGGTCGTATTCGGCGGCGGGGCGAGGCGCGGGGGAGTCCATGCAGCGGATGAATGTGCCGCGAGCGGTCAGGCCAGCTTGACGATGGTGCGCGCAAGCCGCGCACCCAGATCGGTCAGGCGCTTCTTCACGCGATCGTTGGTCATCGTCGCGCCAGCGAGATCGAACGCCTGCGACACGGTCGGCACGGCCACCACTGGCAGCATCAGCACGCCGAGGTTGGCGAGCATGTGCGACACGTGCGGCAGCGCGCGGATGGTGCCGAAGCCGCCGTTCGAGGCGCCCATCAGGCCGCCGACTTTGTCCGTGAACGGCGCGTAGCCGCTTTCGTCGTCTACGTCCTGCGACAGCCAGTCGATGGTGTTCTTCAGGAGCGGCGTGATCGAGGTGTTGTATTCGGGACTGGCGATCAGCAGGCCGTTACTCGCCATCATCAGCGCGCGAAGCTCGCGCATCGCCGGCGGCACGCCGTTCTCCTGATGCCAATCGGCGTTGTAGATCGGCATCGGGTAGTCGGCGAGGTTGACGACGGTAACTTCGGCGTGCGCGTCACGGGCGCCGGCCGCAGCCACTTCGAGGACCTTGCGGTTCCAGGATTCCTTGCGCGAGCTGCCGGCAAAGGCCAGGATGCGTGCGGTGGTGGCGGCGGTCATGGCGGGGACACGGTCATTCTATCCCGCGCCCCGGTACTGCTCCTCGCGCGCGTCGGAGGTGGGTTACTGGCGGCGGTGCCGTCGCAGCCGTGGCGGCGTTCGGTTCGAAGCCGGTCAGGAGCTGCGCATCGCGCAGTCGGGGGCCGCGCACCACCGCCAGCGACGATCCATCCCGCGAGATGGCGAAGTCGAAGAGCAGCTGCTCGTCGAACGATGTGATCCGGTGGGGAGGTGTGCCGTCGAGCGGCTGCAGCCAGACGTTCGAGCGATCGCCGGTCACGGCATTCATGTAGACGCCCTCGTCGCGCAGCACCAGGCGGCTGTCGGTCGCCGGTGGCTCGATGGGCATGTCGGCGAGGAGCGGGCCGCCATCAACCGGCATCACGCCCAGGCGAAACTGGTTTGCCGCGTCCATGTAGTAGAACGCCACACGCTTTCCGGCGGGATCGATGCCGGGTGAAAACGACGGCCGGGTGGAGATCTGCCTCGGAGCGCCGCCATCCGGCCGCAGCACGAATACCTGCGGCGAACCGGAGACCGGTGAAGTGTAGACCAGGGTCTTGCCGTCGTTCGAGACCGAGATTTTGTCGATGCGGCCATCGCGCGTCATCACTCGGCGATTCGATCCGTCCTTCGCGACGGCGTGGATCTCGATGCCCGAACGGGCAATCGCCACATGGTAGACCGTCCCATCGTCGGCAACCGTGGGTGCGAGCAGCGACTGCCCCTGCGATGCCGCCGACAGCAGACCGCGGCTTGATCCGTCGACGCTGGCCACGGACAGGGTCGAAGCGCCGCCCGGCGAGCCCGATGAGAACCCCAGGGCGCCTCCGATCCTGGATGCGTAGACCAGCTGACCGTCGGCGGTGAAGGCCACGCCGCCCAGCCCATCCTGCACGGATCGACTGATCCGCAGCGGCCGCCCCTTGCCGTTGAGCGGCATGGTGAAAACGGTGGACGAGATGTTTCCGGCCACGGTGACCAGCGTGCGCCCATCGCGCGTCAGCGAGATGCTGCGGTAGTCGATCAGGCCGGTCGTCACCCGGCGCGCCTCGCCCCCGGGAAGTGACACCGACCATACCTGCGAGACGGTCTGATCGGACGATTGCGCGATCACCAGCAGCGCCTTGCCGTCCGGCAGCCATCCCGCCTGCGCCGCGTTCACCCAGCCCGGGTTCGCGAGCGGCGTCATCGCGCCCGTCGCCACATCCACCTGCGCCAGCACCGCGCTCGCATCGACCCCGTCGCCGCGCCGCCGTCCCATCGCCGTCACGATGGTGCGGCCATCCGGCGACCAGGCCGGTGCTCCGTAGAAGATGCCGGCAATGAATTCGGGCAACGTGGCACTGAAGAGCACCCGTGGATCCGAACCATCGGCTCCGGAGACCACGAGGGACGATTGCTCGGGCGCAGGATGGCGCACGCGCAGAAACGCCATGCGGCGACCATCTGGCGAATACGTGGGCGGCGAATCGATGTCGCTGATCAACCGCCGAGGAGTGCCGCCCAGCGTCGAAATGGAATACAGCGCGCCCAACGGGTCGGTCCGCGATTTCAACCCGAAGACCACCTGATTCCCATCCGGCGTGAACGCCTGGCTCCAGAAGGCGACGTTGTCTTCCGGCGTCAGCCTCAGCGTCTGTCCGCCGACCACCTGCCGCATCCAGAGGCTTTGCCGGCCGCCCTCCGACTCGACGTACGCCATGTAGCGGCCGTCCGGTGAAATGGTGGCGCTGATGACGTTGCCGGACGAGGTGACCGGGGTGATTGAGAGGGTAGAGCCGACGGGTTCGGTCGCTGAAGGGCGATTGACGACCGACGCCGTGCCGAAGCCGCCGGCGAATCCGAGCGCGACGAGGGCTGCCGCCAAGAGCAGCGAGCGCGCCGAGCGCGATGGACCGGCCCCGCGCCCCACGGTAGTTGCCGACGGCGGAACCAGTGGCGCCACCAACGGCTCCAGCGTGCGCGGGTCGGCCAGGATCAGGCGGGCTTCGCCGACATCGCGTAGGCGCTTCTTCGGATCGCGTTCGAGGCATCGGCGAAGCAAGGCCACGACCGCGGGCGGCGCGTCGCCGAGGGCGGTGAAGTCGGGCGCCTGTGTGAGCACCGCGGCGAGCGTCTCGGTGACCGACTCGCCCTGGAACAACCGGCCGCCGGTCAGCATCTCGTGCAGGACGACGCCGAAGGACCAGATGTCGGCGCGCTTGTCCACCGGGCGGCCCTTGGCCTGCTCCGGCGACATATAGGCGGCGGTGCCGAGAATCACCCCGCGCTCGGTCATTGCCGGCGAGGTGACGGTGGGTAGATTCCCTCCCGGTCCTGGGTCTTGGGTCTTGAGTCTTGGGCTCTGGTCCAGCGCTTTCGCGAGCCCGAAGTCGAGAACCTTGACGGTGCCGTCCGGACGCACCTTGATGTTGGCGGGCTTGAGGTCCCTGTGGACGATGCCCTGCTCGTGGGCGGCTTCGAGCGCTTCGGCAATCTGGCGGGCAATCGGCACCGCATCCTCGGCTGGCATCGGCCCGCGCGCCAGGAGGGTGGAGAGGTCGTCGCCCTCGACGAGCTCCATCACCAGCGCGCGCACGCCGCTCGATTCCTCGATGCCGTAGACCGAGGCGATGTTGGGGTGGTTGACGGCCGCCAGCGCCTGCGCCTCGCGGGCGAAGCGGGCCAGGCGTTCGGCGTCGCCGGCCAGTCCTTCCGGCAACACCTTCAATGCGCGCGTCGCGCTGCAGGTTCGTGTCGCGCGCGCGATAGACCTCGCCCATTCCACCGGCCCCGAGCGGCGCGATGACCTCGTAAGGCCCGACTCGGGTGCCCGGAGCGAGGGTCTGGGGTGGCATGAAGGCGAGCCCGGATTATAGTGCGTCGAGCATCAATGTTCCTCCCACTCAGCGACGCACCGAATCCGCAGCGCGTGCCATGGATGACTTACGCGATCATCGCGGCCAATGTCGCGGTGTTCGCGCTGTTCAACATTCCGCTGGGGGCCACGCCGGTAAGCCCGCTGGATCCCCGGCTGGCCGAGTACATGGCGGCGATCCGCGACGCGTTGCCGCCGAACGTGCCCATCTCCGAAGCGATTGGCCAGATCACCGCCTACGACCTGTTCGTGTTCCAGCACGGGTTCCGGCCGGCGGCCGCGCAGGGCATCGACCTGCTGACCTCGATGTTCCTGCACGGCGGGTTCATGCACCTGTTCGGCAACATGCTGTTCCTGTGGATCTACGGGGACAACGTGGAGTACCGGCTGGGCCGCGTGCGCTACCTGCTCGGCTACCTTGCGACGGGCGCGGCGGCCACGCTGTTCTACACGCTGCTGTCGCCCGATGCCACGCTGCCCCTGGTCGGCGCGTCGGGAGCCATTTCGGGCGTGCTGGGTTTCTATTTCCTCTGGTTCCCGCTCAACGTCGTGCGGGTGCTGGTGTTCCTCTTCCCGATCCTGATGCGCGTCTTCGAGATCCCGGCGCGGATCGTCCTCGGCGTCTACCTCGTGTGGGACAACATCGTTCCGTTGATCTTCACGGCCGGGCAGGGCGGTGGCGGCGTGGCCCACGGCGCGCACATCGGCGGGTTCCTGGCGGGCCTCGCCGGTGCATGGCTGATCGACCGGGTGACCACCACTGCCAAGCCGGCCGATTACGCCTCGCCGGCGCCCGAGGTGATGCCTGCCCCCAGTGCCATCGAGGCAGCCATCGATCGCGGCGACATGGAAACAGCCGCGCGGGCCTACTTCGCGGCGGCCGAACCGGATCCGCTGCCCACGGCCCCAACCCTGGCGCTCGCCAACTGGCTGGCGACGCATGGGCACGGCGACGCCGCGCTCGTCGTCTACCGCCGGTTGATCCGCGATCGTGGCAGGGAACCGGGAGCGGCCGAGGCGCAACTCGGCGCGGGTCTCGTCGAACTCGCCCGGGGACAACTGGCTCCGGCCTATCAACACCTGCGCGCGTCCCTCGAGCGCGATCCTGCGCCGGCCACACGGGCTCGAGCGATGGAGGCGCTGCGCGAGATTGCCGACCAGCAGAAGTATCCGATGCGGCGCTTCTCGGGACGGACGATCTGAGGGTGGGGCAGCCGCTTCGGTCGTCGCGCTGGCGCCGCGCAGCGTCAGTCGAAGCGCTTGTCGTCGGCCGACGGGCCGTACAGCGCGGGAACCTTGGCACCCATGAGGCGCAGGTAGACGGTCATCTGTCCCCGATGGTGGGCCCAGTGGTTGATGGTGTCGCGCATCATCTCGTGGCGCGGGGTGTCGGCCACGACCTTGCCGCCGGCCAGCAGCTTCCAGCGTGTCTGCAAGTGTTCCTCGGTGGTGCCCTTCAGCGCCGCCCGGGCGTCGGCCGCCGACTTCTCCAGCGCCTCGATGTATTCCGCGCGGGTGTTGGGGTCGGGCCACTTGTGGCCGCCGCCGTCCTGTGGCGCGATGTCCAGTTCGTCCTGCTTGATGATCATGGTGAGCCACGTCGGGATGGTGGCGACCATGTTGGCGAGGTAGCCGAACTGCATCGACTTGTCGTGCGGCTTCCAGTCCTTCTTGCCTTCGGGCAGGTTCTCCAGCGCGCGGCGGCTGCGATCGACTTCACGGTCGAGCTCGGAGAGATACAGGTCGATGATGTTCATGAACGGAAGTATCGACAGTTGCGGGAGAGTCGCGCAAGCACAGCCAATCCAGCGTGACAGGTATCAGCGTCGCTCGCGCAACGGATTGCGGCTACTTCAATCGCTCCAGCAACTTGCTTGAACCGCGGGTCGTCCCTCAGGATCTCGTAGTCCGGGTCGTGCTCCACCCAGTCGCGCTTGCCGTAGCCGCGCGCGAAGACACGCTCCAGCAGATCGAGCGCCTCTTCCTTGTGCCCCAGCTTGGCCTGCAGGCACGCGCCGTTCATCAGCGTGCTCGGATCGGTCTGATACAACTCCAGCGATCGCTTCGACCACGCCAGCGCGCGCGCATGCTGACCGTCCGACAGCAGCGCGCTCGATCCAAGCGACAGCGCCCGGCCGTGCGTCGGGTTCAGCACCAGAATCCGCTCGGCCCGGCGGATGCCTTCACGGTTCGCCTTCGCCGCTTCCTCGGCGCGTCCCAGCATCTCCAGCGACTGCGCCAGCAGCATCGAGCTCTGGAAATCGTCCAGCCGGACGTCCGACGCCTTCTTGAACAGATCCGCCGACCGCTCGATCTCGCCCTGCGCGAACGCGGTGCGCGCGTAGCAGTAGTAGGCGTCGAACAGATTGGGATTCAGCCGGATGGCCTGCTCGAACTCCTGGTCGGCCTCGTCGTAGCGCCGCGACAACGACAGCGCGCAGGCGCGAGCCACGTGGGCCTCTGCCGAATCCGGCGCCAGTTCGAGCGCGCGCTCGCTCGCACGCTCGGCCCTCGCACGGTCCTCGTCTCTTGCGCCGAACCACTCGTGCAGCGTCGCATGCGCCATCGCCAGGCCGGTGTGGGCCGGCGCATAGTCCGCGTCCAGGGCGATGGCACGGTCGAACATCTCGGCGCCCTTCCGCAGATCTCCCGCCACCATCCGCGGCAGGCTCTGCCGGCCGCGCAAGTAGTACTCGTAGGCCACCGCCCCGGTCTGCGGCCGCGCCAGCGCCTGCTGCTCACGCTCGCTCAGCGCGTCGCCTCGCAGCGACGTCGCGACGCCGTTTGCGATCTCGGCCTGGATCGCGAACACCTCCTCGAGCGGGCGATCGAAGCGCTGCGACCAGCGGTGGTGGCCCGTGGACACCTCCACCAGCTGCACGGTGATCCGCAGGTGATTGTTCGCCTTGCGCACGCTGCCTTCGAGCAGTGTCCCCACCCGCAGCGCCCGCCCGACCTCGCGCACGTCCGCACCCGCGCCGCGGTACTGGAAGGAGGCCGCTCGCGACGCCACACGCAAGCCTTCGACCTCCGTCAGCGCGTTGATCAGCTCCTCCGCCAGCCCCTCGCAGAGGTAATCCTGATCGCGCCCCGGGCTCATGTCGGCGAACGGCAACACCGCAATCGCGGAAAGCTCTTCCACCGCCGGTGTCTTGAGGGTTGGCGCCGCGGACTTCGCCCGGGCCACGTTGCCGGACAGCGGCGCGATGAACTGGTAGCCCTTGCGGTGGCGCGTCTCGATGTACTGCGGCTGCTTCGCGTCATCGGCCAGCGCCTTGCGCAGCTCCTGGATGCACGACGTCAGCGCATCGTCACCGGCAACGGTATCGGACCAGACGGAGGCGAAGAGGGCTTCCTTCTTGACCGGCGCGCCGGCGTGCGTGACCAGCACCTTCAGCACGGCTGAGGCTTTCGGCGTCAGGCGGATCTCCTTCGCGCCCGCCCAGAGGCGGCCATCCTGGAGGTCGAAGCGATACCGGCCGAAGCCAACTCCGTAGTCGATCACGGTCTTGGGCATACTTTTGTCACATCAGCGGGAGCCGAGGCAACCGTCATCACGCCATCACGACCATCTCCGCTCGAGATGGCAAAGGCGCCGGAGACCGTCGCGCTTCGACGGCCTGGAGCGCTCGGGTTGACGACTTTCGTCGGCGCCAACCGTCTAACCAGACATGAAAAGCGTGAATCCCTACCTCAACTTCCAGGGCAACTCCGAAGAGGCGTTCAACTTCTACCGCTCGATCTTTGGCGGCGAATTCACCACCGTGTTCCGGTTCGGGGACTTCCCCGGCAACCCCATGAAGGTTCCTGAAAAGGACCTCAACAAGCTGGCTCACATCGCGCTGCCGCTCGGCAACGGCAGCCTGTTGATGGCCACCGACACCCTCGAGGGTTCGGGCCGGCCGCTGCAGAAGGGGAACAACTTCTACATTTCGCTCGAGCCGGACTCCGCGGCCGAGGCAGAACGGCTCCACGCCGCGCTCTCCGAAGGCGGTAATGTCGAGATGCCTCTGCAGAAGACCGAGTGGGCCGAAGCCTACGGCATCTGCGAGGACAAGTTCGGCGTCCAGTGGATGGTGAACTACACAGGCAACGTGCGGATGGGCCGATAGCCCGCGGGCTATCGGATCCTCGCCGCCTTCAGCCTCAGATACTCCTGCTCGGGAAGGCTGGTGGTCTTCGCGGCCGCGGCCAGGTACTCAATTGCCGCGCGGTCGTTGTCGCCAGCCATCTCCAGCAGGTGCGCGCGGACGGCGTGCACGCGATAGTGCGTGGTGATGCGCTCGTCGCGCGCCACGCCTTCCAGGCGCCGAAGGCCCTCGTCGGCGCCATGGACCATGGCCACGGCCACGGTGTGGTTCAGCGCGACCATTGGGTTGTCGGACCTGCGCATCAGGAGCTCGTAGAGCCCGAGAATCTGCGGCCAGTCGGTCTCGTCCGCGTCCTCGGCCTCGTCGTGCAGCGCGGCAATGGCCGCCTGCAGCTGATATTCGCCCTTCAACCCCGCGCGAAGGGCGCGCGTCACCAGCACGAAGCCTTCCGCAATCTGCGCGCGATCCCAGAGGTGACGATCCTGCTCGGCCAGCGGGATCAATTCACCCTCGGGCCCCGTCCGCGCGGCTCGCCGCGCGTCGGTCAGCAGCATCAGCGCCAGCAGACCCGTCACCTCGCTCTCGTCCGGCAGCAGCGCGTGCACGGCGCGGGTCAGGCGAATCGCTTCAGTGGCCAGGTCGCGACGCTGCAGGCTGGGCCCGATGCTGCTGGCGTAGCCTTCGTTGAAGATCAGATAGAGCACGTGAAGCACGGCGCTCAGCCGTTCGGTCCGCTCGGTTGGCGTGGGCATCTGGAATCCCACGCCAGACGACTTGACCTTCTGCTTCGCGCGGCTGATCCGCTGCGCCATCGTGGCTTCGGGTACCAGGAACGCGTTGGCAATCTCCGCCGTCGTCAAGCCGCCCACGGCCCGCAAGGTGAGCGCGATCGCCGAAGATGGCGTGAGCGACTGGTGGCAGCACATGAACAGCAGCACCAGCGCATCATCGTCGTGCAGGTCGTCGATCTGATCGGCGGCGGGCGCCACGTTCGTGCGCCGGCGCTTGCATCACGACCAGGTACTCGCGGCGGCGGCGGGCCAGCTCGGCGCGGAGGAAATCGGTCATGCGCCGGGCGGCCACCTGGATCAGCCAGCCGCGCGGGTTGTCGGGGACACCGTCGCGCGGCCATTGCTGCGACGCCGCAAGCAGCGCCTCCTGGACCGCGTCTTCGGCGGCGGAGAAGTCGCGGAAGCGGCGGATCACCGCGCCGAGAACCTGCGGCGCCAGCTCGCGCAGCAGGTTCTCGCCCGAGCGGTCGAGCGCCGGCTCCGTCACGCTTCGACGGGCGGCGCGCTCATCACCTGGCGCACTTCGATGGGCATGTTCAGCGGCACGCCGCCCTTGCCGGGCGCGGCGGAGGCGCGTCCGGCCACGTCGTAAGCCTGTGTCTCGGTTCTCGACGTCCACGATCCAGTAACCTGCGAGGAACTCCTTGGTTTCCGGGAACGGCCCATCGGTCACTGCCGGTGCGCCACCAGTCTGTGCCCGCACCACTCTGGCGTCCTCCGGCCCGGCCAGCCCTTCGGCGCCCACCAGCACGCCCGACTCGGCGAGCTCCCTGGCGAAGTCCTTCATGAACCGGATGTGGTTCATCAGGTCCTCAACCGGCCAGGTGCCGATCCCCGCTTCCTTCCAGCCTGCCTTGGGCGCGTGCATCATCAACATGAACTTCATCGGTCTCTCTCCCCTTTGGAACGTCTGGCTGCTTTTGACAACCGCGTGGAACGCCGCCGTGATTGGTGCGTTCATCAGTAAGTCGGAGCACACCAGCCGTTCTCGACATGCCAACATATCGGCAATGGTTCACCTGCTTGCACTGGCCGCCGCAGCATTCTACGGCGCGGCCGACTTCACCGGCGGTCTTGCGGCCCGCAGCGTGACGGCCGTGGTGGTGGTGCTGGTGTCGCAGGGTGCCGGACTGCTGATGCTGATCGCGCTGATGCCGTTCCTGCCCGAGGCCACGCCGGTGCGGGACGACCTGCTGTGGGGCGTCGGCGCCGGCATCAGCGGCGGCGTGGGCGTCGGCTTGCTCTATCGCGCCCTGGCCATCGGCACCATGGCCGTGGTGGCGCCTACCACCGCGGTGTGCGCGGTCACCATCCCCGTCATCGTCGCGGTGGTGCTGGGCGAGCGGCCCGGGATGTGGGCGGGCATCGGCATCGTGCTCGGCATCGTCTCGATCCTGCTGGTCAGCCAGCAGCCGGCCAGCGACCCCAACACGGAGGGCGCGCAGGCCGCGGCCCGCCGGCGCGGACTGGGTACCGCCCTTGCGTCCGGGGTGGCCATCGGATTCTTCCTGCTGTCGCTGGCCCAGACGCGCACGGAAGCGGGCATGTGGCCGTTGCTGGTGTCGCGCGTCACCACGGTGTCGCTCTTCGCGATGGTCGCGGTCGCGACCAGGCCCGCGCTGCCATCGGCGCCTCGCATCTGGATGCTGGCGATGGCGGGCGGCGCGATGGACATGGTGGCGAACATCTTCTACCTGGTGGCGGTGCGTGAAGGGCCGATGAGCGTGGTGGTGACGCTGGCATCCCTCTATCCGGCCAGCACCGTGCTGCTCGCGCGCATCGTCCTGGGCGAGCGTCTGGGGATGGTGCAGGTGGCAGGAGTGGGCTGCGCGCTGGCCGCGGTGCTGCTGATTGTCGGCGGCACATGACGATGATGAGCAATCGGCGCTTGACAGGTACGGCCGAGCCGCCTGACAGTGCCTTGGACATGGCCTCCTCTCCAGACGTCGTGCCGGCCGCGCTCGCCAGGCTGGCGCACCTGCCGCAATTCCGCTCCTACACGCTCGGCGCGGGTTACGACGAGATGTTCGACGCGCAGGGCGCCTCGCGGGCGCACTACGAGGCGCTGCACGAGCGTCTGCAGACACTGGACCCGCAGGAGATGCGCAACCGGCAGACCGCGGCCGACCTCGCGTTCCTGCACCAGGGCATCACCTTCACCGTCTACGGGCAGGGCGAAGGCACCGAGCGCATCTTCCCCTACGACCTCATTCCGCGCATCATCACCGCCGCCGAATGGGCGGTCCTCGAGAAGGGACTGACGCAGCGCATCACCACGCTCAACCTGTTCCTGAAGGACATCTACAGCCGCGCCAGGGTGCTGGCCGACGGCATCGTCCCGCACGAGCTGGTCTACAGCTGCAAGCATTTCCGCCCGGAGATGCAGGGTGTGCAGGTGCGGCACGACGTCTATGTTTCCGTCGCAGGCACGGACCTCGTGCGCGTCCCCGACGGCTCGTTTGCCGTGCTCGAGGACAACCTGCGCGTGCCGAGCGGCGTCAGCTACATGCTGACCAACCGGCAGGTGATCAAGCGCGTGTTCCCGCTGCTGTTCAACAGCTACGACGTGCGGCCGGTGGATCACTACGGTCAGCAGCTGCTGGCCACGCTGCGCGCGCTGGCGCCCTACCAGCGCGCGGATCCGACCATCGTGCTGCTGACGCCTGGCGTGTTCAATTCCGCCTACTTCGAGCACACCTTCCTGGCGCGCCAGATGGGCATCGCCCTGGTCGAGGGCCGCGACCTGTTCGTGCACGACAACGTGGTCTACATGCGGACCACGGCAGGGCCGCAGCGCGTGGACGTGATCTACCGCCGCGTGGACGACGACTTCATCGATCCGCTGGCGTTCAGGGCCGACTCCACGCTGGGCGTGCCCGGACTGTTCAACGCCTACCGCGCGGGCAACGTCGCGTTGACCAACGCCATCGGCACCGGCGTGGCGGACGACAAGGCGTTCTATGCCTACGTGCCGCGGCTGATCAAGTACTACCTGGGCGAAGACGCGATCCTGCCGAACGTGGAGACCTGGCAGCTGTCGAATCCGGCGGAACGGGCGCACGTCCTCGATCGCCTCGATCAGCTGGTGGTGAAGGCGGTGGGCGAATCGGGCGGCTACGGCATGCTGATCGGGCCGCACAGCACGGCCTCGGAGCGGGACGAATTCCGCCAGCGCATTCTCGCCGATCCGCGCAACTACATCGCGCAGCCCACGCTGGCGCTCTCGGCCGCGCCGTGCTTCGTGGACGGCTGCATCGAGCCGCGGCACGTGGACCTGCGTCCCTACATCCTCTCCGGTGAAAAGGTGACCATCGTGCCCGGCGGTCTCACCCGGGTGGCGCTCCGCAAGGGGTCGCTGGTGGTGAACTCGTCGCAGGGCGGGGGCAGCAAGGACACCTGGGTGCTCAACGAACAGCTGCCGCCCCGGCAGGCCGGCGCCGCCGCACGGGCAGGGCTCTGACGATGCTCTCGCGAGTCGCCGACAGCCTCTACTGGATGAGCCGCTATCTCGAGCGCGCGGAGCACATCGCGCGTGTCGTGAACGTCAACCTGAACCTGACGCTCGACCGTGCGCCGGCGGACGCGGCCCGCCACTGGGGCCGGCTGCTGGCCAGCCTGCCCGCGCCGCCACCGTCGGCGGTCCGGTTCACCGCGGACCCGCTCGAGCGCGCCACCGTGGACATCGCCAACCGCGAGTCGATCGCCGCGTGCGTGAGCGCCGCGCGCGAGAACGCGCGCCAGGTACGCGAGGAGATCAGCAGCGAGATGTGGGAGGAGATCAATCGGCTGTTCCTCACGGTGCAGCGCAAGGATCCCCACTCGCACGAATGGACCAGCGGCACGCACGAGTTCCTCACCGCCACCATCAGCGGCGTGCACATGTTCCAGGGCGTGACCGACGCCACCATGACGCACGGCGAAGGCTGGCACTTCATGGAGCTGGGCCGCTACCTGGAGCGCGCCACCGCCACGGCCGCGCTCCTCGAGGTGCAGTATCGCGAGTGCGAGTGGACGGCGGACCAGGCCTCTGGCGTCAGCGAGTACGTGGAGTGGGTGGGGCTGCTGAAGTCGTGCTGCGCGTTCGAGGCCTATTGCCGCCACTACACCGCGGACGTGCGTCCCAAGCGCATCGCCGAGTTCCTGGTGCTCAACACCGACTTCCCGCGCTCGATTCACTTTGCCGCCCGCTGCATCCACTCGTCGTTGCACGCCCTCGGCGCGCTGACGCATCGTGAGAACGGCCGCGCCGATCGCCTGTCCGGGCGGCTCGCTGGCGTCGCTCGATTACGGGCAGATGGACGAGATCATCGCCGAGCTGCCGGCCTACCTGCAGGGCATTGTCCGGCAGGCCGGTCAGATCAATGGTGCCGTGCACCAGCAGTATGTGGCCTATCCTATCGAGACGGTCCTGACCTGATAAGCCCCCGAATGTCCGCGCACTACGCGATTCGCCACACAACGTCTTTCGCCTATGAGTCGCCGGTCAGCGAGACGGTGATGGAGCTGCGCATGCGGCCGGCCACCGGCGGCCCGCAGCGCTGCCTGCAGTTCGAGGTGGAAGTGCAGCCGCGGGCGCGCATCTTCGCCTACTGCGACTTCCTCGGCAACTGGGTCCACCACTTCGACATCCCGCGTCGGCATCCGCAGCTGCTGATCGTCGCTCGCGCGCAGGTGCAGCTGGACGCGCCGGCTCCGCTGCCCGAGGCGCTGCCAGGCGACGCGTGGATGGCGGTGGACGAGTGGTCCGCACGCGGCGACGAATGGCACTTCCGGCAGCCGAGCCACTTCGCGGCCTGGACGCCCGCGTTGCTGGATTTCGCCGCGTCGATCGGCGTGTCGAGCCGGTCGAACGCCGACCCTCTCACCACCGTACGCGCCACGATGTCCGCCATTCACGGCGGCTTCGAGTACGTCCCCAACTCCACGCGCGTGGACTCGCCGATCGACGATGCGCTCGAGTCGAGGCAGGGGGTGTGCCAGGACTTCGCCCACCTGATGATTGCGGCGTTGCGCCATCTCGGCCTGCCGGCGCGCTACGTCAGCGGCTACATGGCGCCGAACATCATGGGGGACGGGCCGGATCCATCGAGCATCGCCACGCACGCGTGGGTCGAAGTGATGCTGCCGGAGCTCGGGTGGACGGGGTTCGACCCGACGCACAACATGGAGGCGGGGGTCCGTCACGTGCGCGTGGCCATCGGGCGGGACTATGCGGACGTGCCCCCCACGCGCGGCACGTTCAAGGGCAAGAGCGCGAGCACGCTCTCGGTGTCGGTGGAAGTGACGCCGGGCGAGGCGCTGCCGACGCTCGACCCGGCCGTGCTGCAGAGCGCGTGGAGTGTCGAGGCGGCCGCGCCCGCGGATGACGACCGCGACCGGCAGCAACAGCAGCAGCAACAGTAGAGGCATCGAGGCCCGTTTGAGGCCTCGCTTCGCTCGGTAGGGACAAGGCCGCACTTCGTGCGCCGGGCGGTGCTTCGCACCGTAGGAACATCCCCCACGCGCCGAAGGCGCGCCATCCGACCCTACCGAGCCGCGCGAGCGGCGAGGCCATGTCCGTCTGTCCCTTCGTGAAACGGTCCGCGGAGGTCCGTCACTAGGGAGCATGGCACTCGAACTGAGCGAACACGTCTTCGTCGCCTCGATGGTCGCCTGGACGCTGGCCAGCGCCGGCGTGCTTCACCGGCTGTCCTGGCCGGCTGAGCATCCAAACTCAGCGCTAGCGGCCGGTCATCACTTCAGTGCTCTTGATGATCGCCACGGCCTCGTCGCCACGCTTCAGCTTCAGCTCGACGACAGCCTGCGTGATCACCGCGGTCAGCAGCTGGTCGCCAATGCGCAGCGTCACCTGCGCAAGCAGTCCGTCCCCGCGCTCTTCCACGATGCCACGTAGCTGGCTGCGTCCGCTGAGTGCGAACAGCACACCGGATTTCGCGGGCGGAGCCAGGCGTGTGGCGCGCGAGCCTTTCGTCGCCACCTTCCCCCGCGCGGGTGTCTTCCTCGACGGGCCAGCGCTCCCGCGGTGTCCGACAGCGGCAGGCGCCGCACCTCCAACTCGGTCAGAGCGATGGTGCCCGCCCTTGGCTCGCACGGGCCGCACCGCGCGGTCGTAGATCCACTGCTCGAGCGTCGAGTAGCTGACGCCCAGCCGGTCGGCTGCCGCAGGACGGTGAGGCGCGTTCATGATTCGCCGGGGAAAGGCCGATATCGTGGCCAAGACCGGCTAAAATCGACCTGAATCATGTTCCGCCTCCTGTCCACGAGCCTGGCGCCCGCCCTTGACGCTCGCCGCCGCCCTTCTGGCGGCACCGGCTTCGGCCCAGCCGCTCACGGTGAGCGTGGCGTCGAGCCTGGCCGACGTGATGGCCGACGTCGGCCGGGCGTGGGCCGCCGCCGGGGGAACCGGTATCCAGGTGAACGCGGGCGGATCCAATGTGCTGGCTCGTCAGGTGGCGCAGGGCGCGCGCGTGGACGTGTTCGTCAGCGCCGATCACGCGCAGATGGACGTAGCGGCGGCGTCAGGCCGGCTCGTTGCCGGCTCGGTCCGCGATCTGCTGTCCAATACCCTGGTCGTGGTGGTGCCGGAGCGTGCAGTATCGGGCACGTTGACGCCTGCCGATCTCGCAAGCACGCGCGTCACGCGCGTGGCGCTTGGTAATCCGCAGAGCGTGCCCGCGGGCGTCTACGCGCGGCAGTGGCTCGAGCGCGCCGGCCTCTGGGCCGCGGTCTCGCCGAAAGTGGTGCCGACGCTCACGGTGCGAGCCGCGCTGGCCGCGGTGCGTGCGGGTCGAGTGGATGCGGGCGTAGTCTTCGCGACCGACGCGCGAACCGCGGCGGACGTGGTCGTCGCCTACCGCGTGCCTGCCGCCGATGTGCCTCCGATCCGCTACCCGGCGGCGGTGGTGCGCGGGCCTCGTGAAGCAGAGGCCGCTCGCTTCCTGCAGTTCCTGGCGTCCCCTGCCGCACGCGCGATCTTCGAGGCGGCCGGCTTCCTGACGGTGGGCGCCTGACCGTGGAGCAGGGCATCCTCGGCCTCGCCGCATTCACCACCCTGATGGGAGTGATCTCCACGCTGGTGGCGCTTCCGGCCGGAATCGCGGCGGCGTGGCTGCTGGCCCGCCGCTCGTTCTCCGGCAAGCCGGTGGTCGAGACGCTGCTGTCGCTGCCGCTGGTGTTGCCGCCGGTGGCCACCGGCTTCCTGCTGCTGCAGCTCTTCGGTCTCAACAGCGTGGTCGGCCGGGCCTTCGACCGCCTGGGCATCGAGGTGGTCTTCACGTGGAAGGCCGTGGTGCTGGCGATGGCGGTGATGAGCTTCCCGTTGATGGTCCTCACCATTCGCGCCGGGTTCGAGCAGGTGGACACCCGCTACGAGCGCGTCGCGGCTACGCTCGGCGCCACGCCGTGGCGCGTGTTCGTCACCATCACGCTGCCGCTCGCCACGCGCAGTATCGTCGCCGCCGCCATCCTCGGCTTCGCGAGGGCGCTCGGCGAGTTCGGCGCCACGATCGTCGTCGCCGGTGGCATCCCCGGCCAGACGCAGACGCTGGCCGTGGCCATCTTCAACCTCGCCGAATCGGGGCGTGATGCCGACGCCTCGCGCCTGTTGCTGGTCTCCATCGCGCTGGCGTTCGGGGCGATGCTGCTCGCCAACCTCATCCAGCGCCGGAAGCCCGTCGCATGATCCGGCTGACGTTCGCGGCGTTTCTTCGGCAAGGCAACTTCTCCCTCGACCTCCAGGACGATGCGACCGTGGAGGTGCTGGGGGTGTTCGGCCCGTCGGGGAGCGGCAAGACCTCGCTGCTCGAAGTGATCGCGGGCCTGCGCACGCCGGAGCGCGGGCTGGTGCGCGTCGCCGATCACACGCTGCTCGATACGAGCGCGGGTGTGAACGTCCCGGTGCATCACCGCGAGGTCGGCTACGTGCCGCAGGACGTCGCGCTCTTTCCGCACCTGGATGTGCGGAGGAATCTCCTCTACGGGACAAGGCAGAAGGCAGAAGGCAAAAGGCAAAACGAAGCCGGCAACCGGCACCGGCAACCGGCAGACGGCAGACGGCAGAGGGACAGCACGGCAGAAGGCAAAAGGCAGAAGGCGAAGGCACAATGCAGAGCGACGGAACCAACCTGCAACCGGCAGACGGCAGACGCCAGACCGCAGACGACGCCAGCCTGCACGAGTCGCGACTCCCGGTCCCCGTATTCCGACTCCCGACTCCCGACTCCCGACTCCCGTCACGATCTGGAACACGTCTGCGACACGCTGGAGATTGCCCACCTCGTCGAGCGCTCGGTGCGTGATCTGTCAGGCGGCGAACGTCAGCGGGTGGCGATCGGCCGGGCGTTGATGTCGGCGCCGCGCATCCTGCTGCTGGACGAGCCGCTCACGGCCGTGGACCGCGGCCGCAAGGATCGCATCCTGCCCTATCTGCTCCGCATCCGTCGCGACCTGCACGTGCCGATGATCTACGTCACGCACGACGCACGGGAGATGCGGGAGATCGCGGATCGTGTGCTGCGGCTGGACGACGGGCGAGTGGTGGATGCGGGGGAGCCGGCGGAGGTGCTCGCCGGGGGGCGGACGAGTAAGGCAAAAGGCAAAAGGGGAAAGGCAAGAAGGCAAACCGGCAGAACGGCAGCCGCAGCCGGCAGAGCCGCAAGCCGCAAGCCGCGCAGAGCCCCAAGCCGCGCTGAGCCTTCTGCCTTCTGCCTTTAGCCTGCTGCTCTGCTGTTCTGCCGTTGCCGTGCCGTCTGCCTTGCGGCCTTCCCCGTCCGCCGGCCGCGCCGGGATGCGGACCGTGAACGTCGCGCCGAGATTCTCGCCGGCGCTGTCGGCGGATACCCAGCCGCCGTGCAGCTCCGTCAGCTCCTTGACGATCGAGAGGCCGAGCCCGAGGCCGCCGTGATAGCGCGTCGTGCCGGCGTCGGCCTGACGGAAGCGCTCGAACACGTGCGGCAGGAAAGGCGGGGCGATGCCGGCGCCGGTGTCTCGCACCTGCATCACCAGCACGCCTTCCTCGACCGCGGCCTTGACGTGCACGCTGCCGCCGCGCGGGGTGAACTTCACCGCGTTGCCGACCAGGTTCGACAGGATCTGCTGCACGCGCGCGCCGTCGAGCAGCAGCACCTCCGGCGCCTCCGCATGGCAGGTGCAGTGCACGCCCTTCGACTTCGCCGCCGGCCGAATCGCCTCCATCACGTCTTCCAGGATCGGGCCGACGGTCGTGGGCTCCAGCTGCAGTCGCAGTTTCCCGGTGATCGCGCCGGACACGTCGAGCAGGTCCGACGTCAGCTGTGCCTGGAGCTGAGCCGAGCGTTCGATCGCGCTGAGCGCGCGCTCCCGTTTCTCCGGCGTCAGCTGGCCGGACTTCAGCAGGTGAATCCAACCCATCAGCGCGTTGAGCGGCGTCCGCAGCTCGTGCGACAGCGTTGCCAGGAACTCGTCCTTCAGGCGGTTGGCCTCCTGCGCCTGACGATAGAGCTGCTCGTTCTCCCGCGCCAGACGCCGCAGCCGATCCTCGGCGCGCTTCAGCTCGCTGATGTCGAGGAACGCCCCCACCGCACCGCGCACCTTGCCCTGGTCGTCGAACAGCGGCGCCGCGTACTCGTAGAGCGTCAGCGACGTGCCATCGGGATGGATCACCTCGAGCTCGATGTTCTTCACCTCGACCCCCAGGCGGGCGGCCGTTTGCAGCGGCAGGTCAGCCGCGGCGACCGGCTGGCCGTCCTTCCGGATGACGAACCCCGGTCGTTCCGCTTCGGGCGCCGACAACGACGCGTTGGCAACCGTGCTCACGCCCAGCATCTCGGCAAACGCCGGGTTGACGCTGATGTTCTTGCACTCGGGATCGTTGGCGATGCCGATGCCGACCGGCGTCAGGCGGAACAGCGTCTCGAACTCGCGCTCGCGGCGCTGCACGTCGGCCTGGGCCTGCGACAGCCGGCCGGCCAGCATCGAGGCGCCCAGGCCGGTCAGCGCGTACACGACCAACGGGTACAGGTCTTCACCGGCCCAGTGCGACGAGAAGTAGGGTTGGTAGAAGAAATACTCGACCGACAGGCCGCCGAGCGCCGTCGCCGCGACCCCGGGCCAGAAACCGCCGTAGAGCGCGGTGACCAGGATCGGCGGGATGAAGAGCAGGAAGCCCAGCGCGGGGGACGGGGCCAGCGCCTTCAGGCCGACGCCCATAGCCGTGGCGACAGCGACCGCGGCGAGCGCGATGCCGCAGGCACGCAGCGCGCTCATCAGGCGTTCTCGATCAGCGCCGCCGACGCCCCGACCCATTGCAGACCCTTGTTGTGATCGACCCCCATCATCTTGCCGCGCCCCATGCGCAGGAGCGGTATCACAGGGTGAAGGTCGTCGGTCCAGACGTACATGATCCGGATCTCCACCTGCGTCGGCCCATGCGGCGTGTCGATCACCGGCGCGAACGCCATCCGCTCCTGCAGGATGTAGTTGGCGCGATCGTCATCCGGAATCGCCTCGATCTGCGCGTCGGTGGGAGCGAAGATGATGCCGCCGCCGGCGAACGAGTAGAGCGGCTTCAGCAGGTAGTTCTCGCGATCCTCGGGCAGGCGCGTCAGGTCCTGCAGGAACCACGTGCGAGGCACGCAGGCGTGCTGCAGCCACGGAATCGAGAACTTGCTGATGCGGAAGTACCACGCCGGGTGGCCGGCCCATTCCACGTCGAGATCGTCGCGATAGTCGAACGGCAGCTCGATGCCCTTGCGATCGAGCTCCTCGGGAACCACCCGGTTGTAGATACGGCGGATCCGCACCCGTCGTCCATCGCGATCGTAGAAGAGCTGATGGCCCTCGCGCCGGATTTCCGACGTGTCCACGGCGCGCACGCCCCACACCTGCTCGGTGATGGCGAAGTCCGGCCACGTCTTCTGTTTCCGTGGCTCGATTTCCATCAGCACCACTTCATTGGGATCGTGCCCGCCGAGAATGGCGCTGCCGACCATCGCGTCGTACGACGTCGCGTCAAGGCCGCCGAGATAGCAGTCGAGCGAGGCCGGCAGCCCGTAGGCCTCGCGATAGGCCTCGGCCATCGTGCGTTGCAAACCGTAAAGCGACGGGAAGGCCTGCAACTCGACCAGCCGTGGTTCGAGGCGCCCATCGGGCGTGCGGATCAGACCGAAGTCCACCGCGAGGAACCGCGGCACCGGGTCTTCGTTGGGCCCGGCGAAACGCTCGGGGACAGCCAGGTTCGCCGCGGCCAGCGCCGCGATGTTGCTGTCGAGCTGACGGATCAGCTCCATGCCGGTGGCGGCGAGGCCGTCAATGAAACCACGCTCGAAGAAGCACGGCGTCTCGGATACCGGAAATCCCGGCGCCACGCCACAGGCCTGCGACAGCGTGCCGAGAAGCCGCTGATACCCTGCGGGAGTCCACGCGTCGTTGAAGGACCGGCGGAGCGGGGGAATCATGGGTCAGAGGCCCGCTTGCGTCTGTTCGACCATGTAGGCAACGACCTGGCGCAGGTCCCCCGTCTCCTCGAACACCTTCAGTTGCCGATCCGCCCCGGTGCCGCGCTCCAGCATCGTCTCGATGTAGGCGACTTCCTCGCGTGAATCGAGCTCGTCGAGCACGTCGTCAACGAACTCCAGGTACTCGCGGATCAGATCCTTGGTCGTCACTTCCTGCTCGAGGCCGAAGTCGATCATCCTGCCGGTGATGCCGTAGCGCGCCGCCCGCCACTTGTTCTCCATGATCAGCGACCGGCTGTACATGCGGTAGCCCTGGTTCTTGGAGTGCAGCTTGTAGAGCTTGGCCACGGTGGCCTGGATGAGCGCGGCAATCGCCAGCGTCTCGTCCACGCACATCGGGATGTCGCAGATGCGCACTTCGAGCGTCGAGAAGAACGGATGCGGCCGCACGTCCCACCAGATCTTCTTGGCGTTGTCGATGCATTTGGTGCGGACCAGCAGGTTGACGAAGGTCTCGTACTCGGCCCAGCTCGCGAACGTGTCGGGGATGTTGGTCCGCGGGAACTTGTCGAACACCTTGCAGCGGTACGACCTCAGCCCGGTGTTCATGCCCAGCCAGAACGGCGAGTTGCTGGACAGAGCCAGCAGGTGGGGCAGGAAGTACCGGATCTGATTCATCAAGTGAATCGCGGTGTCGCGATCTTCGATGCCGACATGAACGTGCAGCCCGAAAATCAGGTTCGAGCGCGCCACCAGCTGCATGTCCTCGACGACCTGCAGGTAGCGCTCGTCGGGGTAGATGTCCTGCACGCGCCAGTCGGCGAACGGATGCGTGGCCCCGGCCACCAGCAGCAGTCCGTTCGACTGCGCCAGATTCACCATCTGCCGCCGGAGATTGACGATGTCGGCCCGGGCCTCCTTCATGTTGCGGCAGACCCCGGTGCCGACCTCCACCACCGACTGGTGCATCTCGGCCTTCATCTGCTCGTCCAGCTGCCGCTTGCCCTTCGCGATGATCTCGGCCGCGATGTGCGAGCGCAGGTCGAAGGTCACCGGATCGATGGTCTGGTACTCCTCCTCGATCCCGACGCTGAGAGACGGCTTCATCGTGTCAACCCTTCAAGAATGCCGCCCAGCGATAGTCGGGCGCCGCCGCCGGCTCCACCGCCTTCTTGACCGCGAGCTCCGCGACGGCGTTGACCACCCACTCGAAGTTGACCGGGCCCACCGAGTGGAGGTCGGCATCCGGCGCCGGGTTCATGAAGTCGATGGCGTAGGGAATGCCGTCCTCGACCGCGAACTCCACGGTGTTGAGGTCGTAGCCGAGCGCGCGGCACAGCGTCAGGCAGTCGCGCTCGACGCGATCGAGCAGCGCCTGGTCGTAGGCCGGCGGATTCTTCACGTAGCGTTCGTGGAACGGCTGCCGCGGGTCGTAGGGCATGATGTGCACCTTCTCCTGCCCGACGACGTAGCAGCGGAAGTACTCCTTGAAGTTCACCCCGCGCTGCAGCGTCATGCACAGATCGCGCGTCTGGTCGTAGGCCTTGAAGAACTCCTCGGGCGAGTCCACCTTGTGGACGTCGCGCCAGCCGCCGCCGTCGAACGGCTTGAGGAAGGCGGGGAAGCCGATGTACTTGAAGATGCCGGCCCAGTCGAGCGGGTAGTGCAGGTTGCGCATCGAGCGGTCGGTGGTGCCGGTCGGGTGCTCCTTGTGCGGCAGCGCCACGGTGGGCGGCACGGCGACGCCCAGCTTCTGCGCCAGCGCGTAGTTGAAGAACTTGTCGTCCGCGCTCCACCAGAACGGGTTGTTGATGACGCGCGTGCCCGTCAGCACCGCGTTCTTCAGCCACGCCCGGTAGAACGGGATGTCGTGCGAGATGCGGTCGATGACGACGTCGTAGCCGCACGGCTCCGCCATCCACGCCGCGCCCGTGTTGACGAACTCGGCCGAGACGTCCGCCACCCCCATGCCGTTGATGCGCTCGACCAGGGCGGCGGGGAACGTGTTCTCCATCCCGAACAGGACACCGATTTTCTTCATAGCCTTGAGCCTCTATGGAAGGTACGCCTGCGCCATCGGCCGCCAGTCCGGCCAATCGTGCTTCGAGTGGTTCCACACGTGCAGGCTGTGAGCGATGCCCTTGGCGTGGAGGAGGCGGGAGAACTGCTCGTTGTCGCCCCGGCAGATGTCGGCATCGCCGGTCACCAGCACCCACTTGTTCCGCCGGTACTGGTCCAGGTAGTAGGGGTCCGACATCCCGGGCAGGAACGCCGGCGGGTTCAGGAAGTAGCAGTCCTCGTCGAAGTAGCCGTCGAGGAAGCTCGAGATGCTGAAGGCGCCGCCCATCGTCGTGCAGCTGGTGAAGACATAGGGGTGACGCAGCGCCAGCGCCATCGCGTGATAGGCGCCGAAGCTGCACCCGGTGACGCCCATCGAGTCCCAGCCGGTGAGGTGCCTGACGAGCGGCACCAGATCGTTCAGGAGGTAGTCCTCGTAGTGCAGGTGCCTCAGCACCCGGTGGCGAGGGTGAATCCGCCGGTTGTACCAGCTCTCACCGTCCACCGACGACACGCAGAACAGCCGCAGGTGCCCGTGTTCGAGTTTGGAGGCGAGCGCTCCCACCATGCCCCGATCTTCGTATTCGAAGAACGCGCCCATCGAGGTCGGAAACACCACGACCGGCGGCCCCGCGTGGCCGAAAATGATGATCTCCATGTCGCGTTGCAGCGAGCGGGAGAACCAGTGGTGATATTCGCGGTGCATGGAAGGATGGCAGCCGGCAATCGCGCTCGGCCGTGCCTGCCATCCTATACTGAAGCCCCAATCCCGATGACGTCATGACCGAGCCAGCCCCGCTACTGCGCCGCCACCCGCGGTTTCCTTCCACCATCCTGGCTCTCAAGCGCGACGTCACCGTCTATCTGCCTCCCGGCTACGACGACGACGCCAACCCGTGTCCTGTCTTGTACATGCACGACGGTCAGAACCTGTTCGATCCGGCGACGGCGCACATCCCGGGACAGCATTGGCGCCTGGGTGAAACCGCCGATGCGCTGATTGCCGCCGGCACCCTGCCGCCGCTGATCATGGTGGGCATCGCCAACACCGGGACGAGCCGCATCCACGAGTACACCCCGACTCGCGATGCGCGCCTGGGCGGCGGGCTGGCGGACGACTACGGACGCTTCCTGGTCGAGGAACTGAAGCCGTTCATCGACCGCACCTACCGGACGCGGACCGACGCGGCATCCACCGGCCTCGGCGGATCGTCGCTGGGTGGACTGGTCACCATGCACGTCGGGTTACGACGGCCGGACGTCTTCGGTGCGCTGGCGGTGATGTCCCCTTCGGTGTGGTGGGACCGCCGAGTCATCCTGTCGTCGGTCCGCGCCGCCCGGCCGAAGCCGGACCTGCGCGTCTGGGTGGACATGGGCACGGCCGAAGGGCGCCGCGCGCTCGAGGACGCGCGCCTGCTGAAGGCGGCCCTGGTGGGTTCCGGCTGGGTGATCGGCCGCGACCTCCACTACGCGGAGTACGAAGGCGGCACCCACAGCGAGCAGGCCTGGGCCGATCGCGCGGGGTCGATGCTGACGTGGCTGTTCGGCGACGGAGGAGGGGCGGTAGCCGCTACGCCTGCTTCGCCGGATCACGATACAGCACGTACGTGAAGCGGCCGTGCAGCCAGGCCTCACCGGTCGCATCGTCGTGCTTACTGTCGACGGACTCGTCCAGCACGTGCGCATAGTGCCCGCCGAGACGATCGACTTCCTGCTCGATGCGCTCCCGAGTCACGGCCATCAGCTCCTGATAGCACTGCTCCCAGAGCTCGTCTCGATGCGATAGCGTGCCGGCCACTCGTGCGCTGGCGGCCTCCACGACGTGCTCGTCGACGACCTCGGCGGCAACAGGAGGCAGCTCGCGGTGCCAGAAGACGATCTGGGAGGCTGGATGGGTTTCGCTCATGGCTGGGAGCGATTCTATCGGTACGGTAGGATTCGCCGTGATGATTCGATGGTCCCTGCTGCTGTTCCTGTTCGTGGCGCTGCCAGCCGCTGCCCAACCGCAACCGGTGGCGCAGCCGGCGCTCCCGATCGTGCGCGTGATCGCCACGGGCGGGACCATTGCCGGCGTGCAGGACGCCCCCGGGACCCTCGGCGGCTACCGCGCCGGGACGAAGAGCGTTGGCGAGATCGTGCAGAGCGTGCCGGAGCTGGCGCGCTTCGCGGAGATTGAGACCGAGCAGTTCTCGAACGTCGCCAGCACCGAGATCATGCCCTCGCAGTGGCTCGGCCTGGCGAAGCGGATCAACGAGCTGCTGGCTCGTCCCGACCTGGCCGGCGTGGTCGTCACCCACGGCACCGACCGCCTCGAAGAGACGGCGTTCTTCCTGTACCTGACGGTCAAGTCCGACAAGCCGGTCGTGGTCGTCGGCGCGCAGCGCCCGGCCACCGGCATCAGCCCGGACGGCCCCATCAACCTGCTGGCCGCGGTGCGGACGGCCGGGTCGACGCGCTCGCGCGGCATGGGCGTGATGGTCGTGATGGACGACCGCATCATCTCGGCGCGCGAGAACCGCAAGCTCTACCCCAGGACCGGCGGCTTCAGCGGCGGCGAGATGGGTGTGCTGGGCATCATGGGCGGCGGCGGCCCGGAGTTCTTCTTCAAGCCGCTGCGCAAGCACGGCGTGGAAACCGAGTTCGACGTGACCACCCTGACGGCTCTGCCGAAGGTGGAGCTCGTGTTCTCGTACCCCGGCGGCGAGGGTCCGCGGCTGGGCGATGGCACGGAGGGCCTGGTGGCGGCGACCACCGGCTTCTCGCCAAGCGAGCGCGACGCGTTCACCGAGATCCGGCGCAAGGGTGTGGTGATCGTCCAGGCATTTCCGAGCGGTGAGCACGTGGCCGGGGGCAACGCCGGACCACCCGTCGCCCGGCCCGCGCCCGGCCCGCAGGGCGACAGCCCGTTCGCGGGGCAGAACCAGAACCTGCCGCCGATGGTGGTGGTGCAGCACCTGCTGCCGCAGAAGGCGCGCATCCTGCTGATGCTGGCACTGACGCGCACCAAGGATCCGCGCGAGATCCAGCGCATCTTCAACGAGGACCTGAATCCCGGCATGGCGAGAGGCTCGACCGACATCGTCCGGCTCGCTGCGGGCGTCGGCGCGATTGCGGCGCGTCGTGGTCGTGTACGTGCAGTGGCTCGACGTCTCGAACGTGGCCACGGTCTCGACGACCTTCCTGCTGATCGTCCTGCTGGTGGCTGCCACCTCGCGCCTGTGGGTGGCGGTCGTCACCTCGGTCGTGGCGATGGTGTGCCTTCAACTACTTCTTCCTGCCGCCGGCCGGCACCCTGACGATTGCCGATCCGCAGAACTGGGTCGCGCTGTTCGCGTTCCTGGCCGTCAGCCTGGTGGCGAGCCGGCTCTCGGCGGAAGCGCGCTCGCGGACGGAAGAAGCGCTGGTCCGCCGCGACGAACTCGCCCGCCTGTTCGACCTGAGCCGCGACGTGCTGGTCATCACCGACAGCCGCGATGCCATCTCGACGCTGGCGCGGACGATCGCCCGCCGCTTCGATCTGGAGTACGTCGCGATTGCCCTGCCGCGCGCGAACGAGTGGGATGTGTTCGAGGCCGGGCCCGTTTCGATCACGATGGACGCGCGCCAGCTGAGCGCGTCGTTTGCGACCGCCCAGACCTCACTCGAGTTCGATGCCCGGGAGCGAACCTATGCCGGCCACCGCACGATGGCGGTGGAGGGCCGTACGATCCGCCTCGTACCGCTGCGCGTCGGAACAAGGCCCATCGGCCTGCTTGCCGCGACCGGCCGCCCGATCGAGGCCGGCACGCTGGACGCGCTTGGCGGCGTGGTCGCCATCGCCATCGAGCGCGCGTCGTTTCTCGAGGAGCGCAAGGCAGCCGAGTTGACGCGCCAGAGCGAGGAGCTCAAGACCACGCTGCTGGCTTCGCTGGGGCATGACCTGCGCACGCCGCTCACGGCCATCCGCATCGCCGCGAGCAACATCCAGGCGCCCTCGCTGACACCCGACGAACGGCTCGAGCAGAGCGACCTGATCCTGGCGGAAGCCGAACGCCTGACCCGCCTGTTCCAGAACATCCTCGACATGGCTCGCATCGACGCCGGCGCGATTGCCACCGAAGCCCGGTGGGCGCATCCGTCGGAGATCATCGCCGCCGCGCGGGACCAGGTCGAACACGCCCTGCAGTCTCACCGGCTCGAGCGTCCACGTCGATCCGGACGTGCCCGTACGGCTCGACCCGCGCCTCACCGCCACGGCGATGGCGCACCTGCTGGAGAACGCCGCGCAGTACGCGCCATCCGGTTCGAGCATCGACGTCCACGCGTCCGTGACCGAGGAGGGGCTGGTGATCGTCGTGCGCGATCATGGCCCGGGCATTGCGTCCGGCCGACCTGCCACACCTGTTCGAGCGGTTCTATCGCGGCGACGCGGCGAAGTCGCGGACCTCCGGGACAGGGATGGGTCTGTGGATTGCCCGCGGCCTGCTGGCAGTGGGGCAGGGCCGGATCTGGGCCGAGAACTGCCCGGACGGCGGCGCCCCGTTTACGATTGTCGTACCCGCGGCCGTCAGGGCCTCGGAACCGGCCACCTCTCCAATCGCATGACGCCCCGTCCCCGCATCCTGCTCGTCGACGACGAGGTCGCCATCCAGCGCGCCGTGGGACCACTCCTGCGCTCGCGTGGCTATGACGTCGACATCGCCGGTACCGGCGCCGATGCCTTGCGAATGGTCGTCGAGCAGCCTCCGGATCTCGTCGTGCTCGACCTGGGACTTCCCGACATTCAAGGCACCGAGGTGTGCCGGCGGATTCGGGCTCGCGTCGAAACCCCGATCATCATCCTCTCCGCGCGGGGCGCGGAAGCCGACAAGGTCAACGCGCTCGACCTTGGCGCCGACGACTACGTCACCAAGCCGTTCGGGCCTGAGGAACTGCTGGCACGGATCCGTGTCGCGCTCCGTCGTGTGATGTCGGAACAGGAAGACGAGACCGGCCATGTCCGCGTCGGCGATCTGACGATTGACTACGACCGCTACCGAGTCCTGCGCGGCGACACCGAGATCCGGCTGACACCGAAGGAGTTCGAGCTCCTCTCGCTACTCGCGCGCCATCACGACCGCGTGCTGACGCACCGCGCGATTCTCAAGGCAGTCTGGGGCGGTAACGCCGTGGAGCAACCGGAGCATCTCTGGACCCTGGTGGCGCAGGTCCGCAAGAAGATCGAGCTCGATCCAGCCAATCCCCGCTACCTGATCAGCGAACCGTGGGTCGGCTACCGTCTGGCCAGCGTGGCGCCGGGCGACGCGTCCAGCGACACCGATTCAGCCAGCTGATTCGGTCGGGCCCTCCCGTTCGGCCGCCTCGCGCCACCTCCGAATCTTCAGGCACTTCTCAGGGACATCTTGGCCCCTCCTGAGGCCGGAATTCCTACCGTGGAGGTATGGAGTTCGGCATTCTTTCTCGCATTTTCCTACGTCGCCTTTCGGGGACTTTGCTCCTCCTTCTCAGCCTCGCCACGCTCGCGGGTGCGCAGCCGGTCTCGGCGCCCGCCGGCACCGCGTCACGCCAGGAGCACGGGGGGACGCCAGAGCCGCCCGAAGGCCAGTCCGCGTCGCAACCCGCCGATCCGACGCCCGTGAACCCGTGGCGGAACGTCACCTTCGGAGCGACGCTCGAGGCCTATTACCAGGTACCGACTGGAACCAACCGCCCGACCGCGTCATCCCGCTGCGTGCCTACGACACGCGCGCCAATACCTTCGGCATCCAGCAGGTGGCGTTCGTCGTGGATGCAGCCCCCGACGTGGACGCCGGCCGCCGCTACGGGCTGCGCGCCGATCTGCAGTGGGGCCAGGCCACGGAGACGGTACAGGGCAGCCCCGCCAACGAGCCGCGACCCGATGTGTATCGCAACATCTGGCAGGTCTATGGCACCTACCTCTTCCCCGTCGGCAAGAACGGGTTGCAGACCGACTTCGGCAAGTTCGCGTCGATGCTCGGCTACGAGACCAACTACGCCAAGGACAACCAGGCGTTCTCGCGCGCCTATCTGTTCAACTTCCTGCCGTTCTATCACTCGGGGCTGCGCGTCACCTTCCCGGTCACCGACAAGGTGTCGGTGCTCTACATGCTGACCAACGGCATCCAGCAGACCGAGGAGTTCAACGATTACAAGTCGAGCCACTTCGCGGCGATCGTGAAGCCCGTCTCCCAGCTGTCCTGGACGGTGAACTACTACTTCGGGCAGGAGCAGCCGGACGGCGGCGAGCCGGGCGGTCCGGACGGGTTCTTCCGCGTGTTCGACACCTACGTCACCTACACGGCGACGTCCGCGCTGACGCTTGGCCTCGACGCCAACTACGTGACCAACGAGGTCAACGCCGATGCCGACCCGCTCTCGCTGCAGGGTGTCGGCGCCTACGCGCGCTATCAGGTCAACGAGCCGATCGGGCTGGCCGTGCGCTGGGAACGGCTCGACGACGAGGGGCTGTTCGGCGGAATCGACCAGATCCTCCAGGAGGTCACCCTGACCGCCGAGTACAAGCTCGCCGACGGGTTCCTGGTCAGGGGCGAGTTCCGCCGTGACTGGTCGGACCGGTCGTTCTTCCCCGGGTCCGGCGGCGCCGAAGACCTGCGGGACCACCAGAACACGCTGCTACTGGGCGGCGTGTGGGTGATTGGCAACAAGAAGGGTGCGTGGTGAGGGTCATGGGAGATCTCATCTTCATTGTCTCGTCCGTTCTGTTCTTTGTCGCCGGCGCCGCCTACGTGGCGGCCTGCCGGCGCCTCCAGTGAGCCGGCCATGATCCTCGAATCGATTGTTTCGCTCGTCATCGCGGTTGGCCTGCTCGCGTACCTCGTCTACGCCATGCTGCGTCCGGAGAAGTTCTGACATGACTGCCAACGGCTGGTTGCAGATCCTGATTTACCTCGGCGCGATCGCCGCCGTGACCGTCCCGCTGGGACGGTTCATGGCGCGGGTGTTCGCGCGCGAGCGCACCCTCCTCGATCCGGTGCTGCGTCCGATCGAGCGGCTGATCTATCGCCTCACCGGCGTCGACGAGACGCACGAGATGCACTGGACCGAGTACGCGCTGGCCATGCTGGCGTTCAGCCTGGTCTCGATGCTCGCCCTCTACCTGACGATGCGCCTCCAGGCGCTCCTGCCGTTCAACCCGCAGGGGCTCGCCGCGGTTCCGCCGGACCTGGCATTCAACACCGCCGCCTCGTTCACCACCAACACCAACTGGCAGTCGTACGTCGGCGAGACGACGATGAGCTACCTGACGCAGATGGCGGGGCTCGCGTACCACAACTTCGTGTCGGCCGCGACCGGCATCGCCCTGGCGATCGCGTTCATCCGCGGCATCGCCGCGAACCGGCGCGACGCGCTCGGCAACTTCTGGGTGGACATGACGCGCGCCACGCTGTGGGTGCTGCTGCCGTTCTGCGTGGTCGGCGCGCTGTTCCTCGTCTCGCAGGGCGTGGTCCAGAACCTGAAGCCGTACGATCGCGTCCAGCTCGTCGATCCCCAGACGGTGACGACGACCGGCGCCGACGGCAAGGAGACCACCACGACCATCACCGAACAGGTGATCGCGCAAGGCCCGGTGGCGTCGCAGGAGATCATCAAGGAGTTCGGCACCAACGGCGGCGGATTCTTCAACGCCAACAGCGCCCACCCTTATGAGAATCCGACCCCGCTGTCGAACTTCTTCGAGATGTTCGCGATCTTCGCGATCTCGTCGGGGCTGACCTATACGCTCGGAGTGATGACCCGGTCGCCGAAGCACGGCTGGGCAGTGTGGGCGGCGATGGCGTTCCTCTTCCTCGCCGGTGTCACCACCGCCTACTGGGCCGAGGCGCAAGGCAACCCGATGTTCGTCGGCACCGATCAGACGGCTGGCGCGATGTGCCCGGGCGGCAACATGGAGGGCAAGGAGGCGCGGTTCGGCATCGCCAACTCGGCGCTCTTCGCGACGGTGACCACCGATGCCAGCTGCGGCGCCGTCAACTCGATGCACGACTCGTTCACGCCGCTCGGCGGAATGGTGCCGCTCGTCAACATCATGCTCGGCGAAGTCATCTTCGGCGGCGTCGGCGCCGGCATGTACGGCATCCTGATCTTCGTCGTCCTGTCGGTGTTCATCGCCGGCCTGATGGTCGGCCGCACGCCGGAGTACCTGGGCAAGAAGGTGGAGGCGTTCGACGTCCAGATGGCGATGCTGGCCGTGCTCGTGTTCCCGCTCGTCATCCTGGTGTTCACCGGCATCTCGTCGGTGTCGCCGGACTTCGGCACCTCCAGCATCGCGAATCCGGGACCGCACGGGCTGTCGGAGATCCTCTACGCCTATACCTCGGGCACCGGTAACAACGGCTCGGCGTTCGCCGGCATCTCGGCCAACACGCTCTGGTACAACAGCACCATCGGCGCGGCCATGCTGATCGGCCGCTTCCTGATCATCATCCCGATGCTGGCCCTGGCCGGAAACCTGGGACGCAAGACCCACGTGCCGCCGTCGCTCGGCACCTTCCCGGTGACCACGCCCCTGTTCACGACCCTGCTGGTCGGCGTCATCATCATTGTCGGGGTCCTTACTTTCTTCCCCGTGCTCAGCCTCGGCCCGATTGTCGAGCACTTCCTGATGCACGCGGGCACCACGTTCTGAGGCAGACGGTAGAGCCATGGCACAAGTACAGAAGTTGAGCATCTGGGATCCGGCGTTGATGCGAGCCGGGCTGATCGACGCCGTCCGCAAGCTGGACCCGCGCGTGATGGTCAGGAACCCCGTCATGTTCGTGGTGGAAGTCGGCGCCGCGTTGACCACCATCCTCCTCGTCCGTGACCTGGCGGCAGGTGCCGCCGGCGTCGCGTTCGAGCTGCAGATCACACTGTGGCTGTGGGCCACGGTGCTGTTCGCCAACCTCGCCGAAGCGATGGCGGAGGGCCGCGGCAAGGCCCAGGCCGACACGCTGCGCAAGACCCGCACCGAAACCACCGCCAATCGACTGGTCAACGGCGGGACGGAGACCGTGGCGGCAGCGGCGCTGAGGCGCGGCGATGTCGTGATGGTGCGCGCCGGCGAGTTCATCCCTTCCGACGGAGAAATCCTCGAGGGCGTCGCGTCGGTCGACGAGTCGGCAAT
Source organism: uncultured Acidobacteriota bacterium (assembly GCA_963723005.1). Taxonomy (GTDB): domain Bacteria; phylum Acidobacteriota; class Vicinamibacteria; order Vicinamibacterales; family UBA2999; genus VFZN01. Next base: position 111,801 of record CAVRPA010000008.1, read on the forward strand.
CACCGGCGAGTCGGCCCCGGTCATCCGCGAGGCGGGCGGTGACCGCTCGGCGGTGACGGGCGGCACCCGTGTGCTGTCGGACTGGATCAAGGTCCGGGTGACCGCCGATCCGGGTCAGACGTTCCTGGACCGGATGATCGCGCTCGTCGAAGGTGCCGAGCGCCAGAAGACACCCAACGAGATCGCGCTGAACATCCTGCTGGCCGGGCTGACCATCATCTTCCTGATGGCGGTCGTCACCCTGCAGCCCTTCGCGATCTACTCGAACGCCCCGCAGTCGACCTTCGTGCTGGTGTCGCTGCTGGTCTGTCTCATCCCCACCACCATCGGCGGACTGCTCTCGGCGATCGGCATCGCCGGCATGGACCGCCTGATTCAACACAATGTGCTGGCGATGTCCGGCCGGGCCGTCGAGGCGGCGGGTGACGTCCACACGCTGCTGCTCGACAAGACCGGCACCATCACCCTGGGCAACCGCCAGGCGTCGGACTTCCTGCCGCTCCACGGCGTCAGCGAAGCCGAGCTGGCCGATGCCGCGCAGCTCGCCTCACTGTCGGACGAAACCCCGGAGGGCAGGTCGATTGTGGTCCTGGCCAAGCAGAGGTTCGGCCTGCGTGGCCGGGAGATGGCGCCACAGGCCGCGGTCTTCGTGCCCTTCACCGCGCAGACCCGCATGTCTGGCGTGGACCTCGGCGGCCGCAGCATCCGCAAGGGCGCGGCCGAATCGGTGATGACTTACGTGAAGGCGAACGGCGGCACCATCCCCACGGAGCTCGACGACATGGTCCAGCGCATCGCGCGCGCGGGGGGCACGCCGCTGGTCGTCGTCGACGGGGTTCGCACCATGGGCGTGATCTACCTGAAGGACATCGTCAAGGGCGGGATGCGCGAGCGCTTCGAGGCGCTGCGGAGGATGGGGATCAAGACGGTGATGATCACCGGCGACAACCCGCTCACCGCGGCGGCCATCGCCCACGAAGCCGGCGTCGACGATTTCCTCGCGGAGGCCACCCCCGAGGACAAGATGGCGCTGATCAAGCGGGAGCAGAGCGCCGGCAAGCTGGTGGCGATGACCGGTGACGGCACCAACGACGCCCCGGCGCTGGCCCAGGCCGACGTCGGCGTGGCGATGAACACCGGAACCCAGGCCGCCAAGGAAGCCGGGAACATGGTGGATCTCGATTCGAATCCGACCAAGCTGATCGAGATCGTCGAGATCGGCAAGCAGCTGCTGATGACGCGCGGCACGCTCACCACGTTCTCGATTGCCAACGACGTCGCCAAGTATTTCGCGATCATCCCGGCGATGTTCCTGGCGGCGTTTCCCGCGCTGGGCGCCCTCAACATCATGCGGCTGCAGACGCCGGAGTCCGCGATCCTGTCGGCGGTCATCTTCAACGCCCTGATCATCGTGGCGCTGGTGCCGCTGGCCCTGCGCGGCGTCCAGTTCAAGCCGCTCAGCGCGGCGGCGCTGTTACGGCGCAACCTCCTGGTCTACGGCCTCGGCGGCATCATCGCGCCGTTTGTCGGGATCAAGCTGATTGACGTCATCATCACCACACTCGGACTCGCGTAGAAGGACAGATCCCATGGCTCACATCTCGAAACACTTCGTGACGGCGTTGCTGATGACCGCTGGTGACCACGGTCCTGCTCGGCCTCGTGTATCCGCTGGTGATTACCGGACTGGCGCAGGTGATCTTTCCCGACAAGGCCAACGGTCAGTTGATCGTGCGCGACGGAAAGGTGATCGGGTCGCGCATCCTCGGCCAGCCATTCACCTCGGCGGGCTACTTCTACTCGCGGCCCTCGGCGGCCGGCGCGGGCTACGACGCTGGCGCCTCATCGGGCTCGAACCTCGGACCGACCAACAAGAAGCTGATCGACCGGGTGGCGGCAGACGTGGCGCGCCTCCAGAAGGACAATCCTGGCGTGCCCGTCCCGATCGACCTCGTGACCTCGTCGGGGTCGGGACTCGACCCGCACCTCAGCCCGGCCGCGGCCCTGTTCCAGGTGTCACGCGTCGCGCGTGAGCGCAACCTGCCCGAGCAGGTCGTCCGCGAGTTGGTGACCGAACACACCGAACCCCGCCAGCTCGGCCTGCTGGGCGAGCCGGTGGTCAACGTGCTGTTGTTGAACCTGGCCCTTGACGAGCGCGCGCCGCGCGGGCGCTAGGAGGTCCCATGGTCGATTCCCGCCCCTCCGCCGACGCCCTGCTCGAGCGCCTCAAGGAGACCGAGCGGGCCCGCCTGCGCATCTATATCGGTGCCGCACCGGGAGTCGGCAAGACCTACGAGATGCTCCGCGACGCGCACGCGCTCCGCGACCGCGGGCTCGACGTCGTGATCGGCATCGTCGAGACCTACGACCGGGCCGAGACGGCGGCACAGGTGAAGGATCTCGCGATCATTCCGCGGCGGCGCATCGAGTATCGCGGTGTCGTCCTCGAAGAGATGGACCTGGACGCCATCATCCGCCGCAAACCGAACGTCTGCCTCGTCGACGAGCTGGCGCACTCCAACGTGCCTGGCAGCCGCAACCAGAAGCGCTATGAAGACGTGCTCGAGATCCTGGGCGCCGGCATCCACGTGATGACCGCCGTCAACATCCAGCACCTCGAGACGCTCAACGACGCCGTGGCCAGGGCCACCGGCGTCCGTGTCCGCGAAACGGTGCCAGACACGTTCCTCGACCGCGCGGACGAGGTCATCAACGTCGACGTCACCGTCGAGGAGCTGAGGAACCGGCTGCGGGAAGGCAAGATCTACCGGCCCGAGAAGGTCGAGCAGGCGCTCACCAATTTCTTCCGCAAGGGCAACCTCTCGACACTGCGCGAACTGGCCTTGCGTGCGGTGGCCGACGAGGTCGGCGAGAAGGCCGCCAGCTATCGCGCTCGCGAGGGGTTGGAGCCGGCGCTGATCCCCGAGCGGGTGATGGTGTGCATGAGCTCGAACGCCCTGGCGCCCCGGGTGATCCGGACCGGCGCGCGCATCGCCGGCAGGCTGGGGTCGAAATGGTACGCCGTCTACGTGGAAACCCCCCGCGAGCAACCCGGCCGCATCGGACCACCGGATGCGGAGGCCCTCCAGGAGAACATCCGGCTGGCCGAGAGCCTGGGGGCGACCGTCGTCAGGGTGAAGGCGTCTCGACCGGCGGAGGGGCTGATCGCCTTCGCCCAGCGAGAGGGCGTGACTCACGTCATCTTCGGCCAGAGCGCCCGCTCTCGCCTGGAGCTCGTGTGGCGGGGATCGACGCTCGACAAGTTCCTGAGCGCGGTTCCAGACGCCGCGGTGCAGGTCGTTCCGCTCAACGAGCCGTCGTCATGAGCGTTGCGCAAAAAGGCAGAAGGCGAAGGCAGAAGGCAAAGCAGAGCAAGGAAGACGTACGCCGGCAGGCCGGCGGCGCAGGCATCGAGCGAGGGGCGGCGTGGCTTCGTGCTGCGCTCGGCCTCGGGGCCCGACGCTCGAACTCGCGTCCTCGGCCGCTCGGATTGCTGTCTGACGCTGAACGCGCCACTTCGCAAGCGGGCGAAGCTGGCGCGTGCACTCCTCGCGGGCCTGCGGCGCGAGTTCACGCTGACGCCCATCGCGTCGGTCCCAAATCGGCCGAATCGCAACCCGAACCCGCGCCTGGCACTTCGGGTCCGGGAATCGCACGGCCCTTGACCGACGGCGAGTGCCAGGACGGATTCCCACGCCCCAAGACTCAAGACCCAAGACCCAAGACTCAAAGCGGAAGCCTCAAGCCCCAAGCCCCAAGACTTCCAGCCTGACGCGCCCTACTGCGTCGGCGCCGTTTCGCCCCAGATGTACTTCCCGAAGAAGTCCCAGTTCTGCTGCAGCGCCGCGCGGCTGGCCTTGGGCTTGGTGAGCCCGTGGCCGAACCCCTTGAAGAGCGACAGGCGCACCGGCACGTTCTGATCGCGCAGGCCCTGATAGAGCTGCAGCGCGTTCGGCACCGGTACCCGCGGGTCCTGATCGCCGTGCTGGATCAGCGTTGGTGTCTTCGCCTGCTTGATGTAGGTCATCGGCGAGGTGTCCGCGTAGATCTTCGGATCGTCCCAGGGCGTGGCCTTGAGGTACTGCCGCGTGAACGGGTGGATGTCGGTGTTCACGTAGTAGGTCATCCAGTCCGAGATGCCGGCGCCCACCGAGATGGCCTTGAAGCGATCCGCATGCTTCGTGGTGAGGAACGCCGAGATGTAGCCGCCCTGACTCCAGCCCATGGCGCCCACCCGGTCGCGATCCACCATTCCCTGGCCGACCAGGTAATCGATTCCGGACAGCACGTCCCAGGCGTCGCCAATCCCGAGGTTGCGGACGTTGAGGGCGCGGAACTTCGCGCCGTAGCCGGCGCTGCCGCGATAGTTCGGTTCGAGCACCAGCGCGCCGCGCGCCAGGAACGCGTCGATCGGATAGGTGCCGGCGTTGTTGGTGTACGGCACCGGCCGCGACACGCCGGTGGGCCCGCCATGGATCACCACCAGCAATGGGTAACGCTTGCCCGTCTCGAAGCTGGCGGGCTTGTGCAGCACGCCTTCGATCTCCGCGCCGTCCTGGCTGGTCCAGCGGACCACCTCGCGAAGGTGCCTCGGCCACGCCGCCACCTGCGCGCGCGTGTCGCTGACGCGGCGCGCGGAGGGGAGCGCGTCAACCGAACCGGTGAACACGTCCGCGAACTCTGTCGGGGTCGTGGCCACGAACGCCACCCGCGTGCCGTCGCTCGACAACGAGAACTGCGAGCCGGCCCATTCAGGGCTCGTCGGCACCCGGCGGACCGCGCGGGTCGAAGGATTCAGCGCGAAGAGCCCCGACGCCGTGCGCTGCGCCGCTGAAAAGACAATCCCCGACGGTGTCCATTCCACGATCGACGGGTCCTCGTCGAACGCATCGGTCAGGCTCTGCGGCTTCGAGCCACCGGAATCGACGAGGGCGATGACGCTGTTCTCGTAGAAGTAGAACGTCTTGGCCATCGACGACACGAAGGCGAGGCGGCGGCCATCCGGCGACCAGCGCGGGTTCGAATCCGGGCCGGCCTGCGTGACCAGCGCGGTGCGCGCGCCCGTCGCCACTTCCACGACCGAGATGTCGGCAGAGCCGCCGTCGCCGGCATCGCTGGTGGTGCGATGGTCGAAGGCGATGCGCGTCCCATCCGGGGACCAGTCGAAGCTGCCGACGACGAACGAGCCCCAGGTGAGCGCCCGCGTCTCCCGCGTGGCGAGGTCCATCACGTAGAGATGGGTGTAGCGCTGGTCCTCGTCCTCCATGCGAATCTCGCCCCAGCGCTCGTCGCGGTCCTTCATCGCCTGGGTCTTCGCGTCGAGGGCCGTGAAGGCGATGGACTTGCCATCGGGCGCCCACGCGAACGCGGACACGCCGTCCTCGCGTTTCGTCAGCCGTTCGGCTTCGCCGCCGGCGATGTCGATGCGATAGAATCTGACGTCCGCCGTCCCGATCCGAGAGGAATCCCAGCGTGTGGTTGTCGGGCGCGAAGGCAGGCTGGAGGCTCGACTTCGCAGCCTGCGTCAACTGGCGCGGCTCGCCCGAGGCCGCATCCGACAGCCAGATCTCGGTCTCGAAGGCGTTTTCTTCCCAGTTGGTTTCGCGCACCGTGAACGCCACGGTCTTGCCGTCGGGCGACAGCACCGGCGAGGCGACGCGCTTCAGATTGACGAGCTCGTCAATGGTGGGGCTCGGCGCCGACTGCGCGAGCACGGGACCGGAAGAGCGGGGCGCCGCCGCCGACAGCAGGAGGAGTGCGGCGAACCCGACGGCGCGCATGGGCGGAACAAGTGGGTGTCGCATGGGCGGATTGTAGTCTTGGACGGCCGGCCGGTCAGCGGGGTTGGTTCGGCGGAAGGTCTGAGGCTCAAAGAAGCGCGACCCTCGAACCCAGAACCCCAGAACCCCAGAACCTTAGAACCCTACTTCTCCGTCACCCTGATCGTCCTGACGTTCAGCAGCTTCTTCCCATCGCGCTCCGTCACCTCGCCGGTGATGGTCACGGCCTTGGCGACGAAGTCGAGCAGCCTGGCGTTGTTGTTCGCCGTGAAATCGCCCGACACTTCATAAATCGCATCGTCGGTGAGGATGCCGACCAGCTTGCCTTCCTTCGCGCACGCCAGCGCGCACGCGGAGTGAGCGTTACCGCTGCCCGCCTCGCCTTTCTCGAATGCGCAGGCGAGGTCCACGACTTCGCCCTTCACTGTGACAGTGGCGGCGGCGGCCGGCATGACCAACAGCGTGGCGCACAGAATGACACTCGCGCACGCGGAGAGAACTCTCATCAGGACTCCTCGAGGGGAACGTTGAGTTGCGTTTCCACTGTCCAGCTAGGACGTGGCCGATGTCAAGGGGAGGGAGGCCTTGGAGCGCGACTCTTGAGAAGTTGTGTGAACCACTTCGCGCAAGTTCCCCCCGTGAGCCCGTTCTACCAATACGGGTGTCTAAACCCTGTAACCAACGGAGATCGGCCGATCGCCGCCTCGCTTGAATGACCGTCCTTCACCAAGGAGACAGGCATGCCTCGCGATATGTTCGGCGAAGTCGATCGTCCCTCCACGCGCGTCGGCACCCGCAGCCGCTACAGCGTGCCGCTGTCGCTGGCGGCGCATGCCCTGGTGGTTGCCGGAATCCTGGCCGCCACCGTCCTCGGGCCCGCGGTCCTGCCGTCTCCTGCCACCGGCGAGCTGATCCTGATCGCCAACATGGACTATCCCCGAACCGCCGCCACCGCTGCATCGTCGCCGACGAGAGTGACCACCGTGGCTCCGGTCAATCCAAACGCGGCGCCAACGGTGGCGCCGGATCACATCGCGCCGGAGGTACTGTTGCCAGACGACGTCGATGTGAGGAGTGCCACCGTGACGAGGGTGATCGCGGGGACGACGGACTTCAGCACGGTCGTCGGTGAGCCACCGGCGCCGCCAGCTCCCGCGCCGGTGAAGCCTGTGCCTGTCGGAGGAAGGATCCGGCCGCCCACCAAGACCGTGGACGTGCCGCCGATCTATCCGCCGATGGCGATTGCCGCGCGCGTTGAAGGCACGGTGATCATCGAGGCGACGATCGACACCGACGGCCGGGTGCAGTCCGCGCGCGTGCTGAGGTCGATTGCGTTGCTGGACACGGCTGCCCTGACGGCGGTTGGCCAGTGGTCCTACACGCCGTCGCTGCTGAACGGCGTGCCGGTGCCGGTGATCATGACGGTGACCGTGACCTTCAAACTGCGCTGACGCAACCTGTTCGTATGGTTCGAGGGAGGTGCCTCATGAAACCGACCAGGCTGCGCGCGCAATCCGACATGAACATCACGCCGATGATCGACGTCCTGCTGGTGCTGCTGGTGATCTTCATGGCGGCGCTGCCGCTGTCGCAAAAGGGGCTCGACGTGGACCTGCCGGCCGAAACCACCACCAGCCCGTCGCCGAGTGATACGCAGATCGTCATCGAGTATCTGGCGGACCGCCGCCTGGCGATCAACAAGCAGGACGTGACGCTGCCGGCGCTCGAGTCGCGGTTGCGCGAGATCTTCGCCAGCCGCCGTGACAAGACGCTCTACATCGCCGGGGCCGGCTCGCTGCGCTACGGCGATATCGTCGCGGTGGTGGATGCGGGGAAGGGTGCGGGAGTGGAGCGCGTGGGCATCATCACCGAAGGGATGCGTCAGTAGGGCTCGTCGCGGGCCAGCGGTACGTAGAAAGGGCCTCGCCAGCAGACGCTTGCGAGGCCCTTCTCAACTGTGAACGAAGCGTTCGAGGCGCCTAAATCGCCTTCAGCAGCGCCGCGACCTTGTTCGTCGCTTCCCACGTCAGGTCGGCGTCGCTCTTGCCGAAGTGGCCGTAGTTGGTCGTCTTCGAGTAGATGGGGCGGCGCAGCTTCAGCTGCTCGATGATCTCGGCGGGCTGGAAGTTGAACACCTTGTTGATGGCGCGGATGATCTTCTCGTCCGGACACGGTGGCGGTGCCGAACGTCTCGACGTGCACGCTGACCGGATCCGGGTGACCGATCGCGTACGCGAACTGCACCTCGCACTTGGCGGCCAGCTTCGCGGCGACCACGTTCTTGGCGACCCACCGCGCCATGTAGGCGGCGCTGCGATCCACCTTGGTGGCGTCCTTGCCCGAGAACGCGCCGCCGCCGTGACGGCCCATGCCGCCGTAGCTGTCGACGATGATCTTGCGGCCGGTGAGGCCGGTGTCGCCCTGCGGGCCACCGACGACGAAGCGGCCGGTCGGGTTGATCAGGAACTCGGTGGCGCCGTTGAGCATCTTCGCCGGCAGGACCTTGCGAATCACTTCCTCGATGCAGAACTGCTCGATGTCCTGGTGGGAGGCGTCGGCCGCGTGCTGTGTGGAGATGACGACGTTGGAGATCGCGACCGGCCTGCCGTCTTCGTAGACCACCGACACCTGCGACTTGGCGTCCGGGCGCAGCCACGGCACCTTGCCCTGCTTGCGAATCTTGGTCAGCTGCCGGCCGAGGCGGTGGGCGAACATGATCGGCGCGGGCATCAACTCCGGCGTCTCGTCGCTGGCGTAGCCGAACATCAGGCCCTGGTCACCGGCACCCTGCTTGGAGGTCTTCTTGCCCGCGGCCTTCTTGGCGTCGACGCCCTGGGCGATGTCGGGCGACTGCTGCGTGACCAGCACGTTCACGAACACCCGGTCGGCATGGAACACGTCGTCGTCGTTGACGTAGCCGATCTCGCGGATGCTGTCGCGCGCGATCTTGACGAAATCGAGCTTGGCCTTGGTGGTGATCTCGCCGCCGACGATCACCATGTTCGACTTCACGTAGGTTTCGCAGGCGACGCGGCTGAACTTGTCCTGTGCGAGGCACGCATCGAGGACCGCGTCCGAAATCGTGTCGGCGACTTTGTCGGGGTGACCTTCGCCGACGGATTCCGAAGAGAAGATGTATCGGTTGCCCATTCAGACTCCAAAAAAAAAGCCCGCTTGTCGCGGGCCTGGCTCGCGACTTAGATGGTTGTCATGGTCAGCGCCTGGCTGAACACGATGCGGCCCTCAAGTCGGGGAAATCGCCGCAATAACGACCCTTCAGTATCGCCTGTGGTCGCGGAGGCTGTCAAACAAGGAAGGAGGACCGGAATCCGGTCTCTGGTTTCCGCTGTCCGGTATCCAAACGGCCGACGATGAAGCAACCGAGAGCGCGAGACCAGAACCCGCCGCCTGAAGCCCAGGACCCCAGAACCGAGAACCCAGAACCCTGGAACCCTGTCAGAACCCCACAGCCACTCCAACCGTGCTGCGCCAGAACGAGAAGTCGCCCAGATCGAGACCGTCGAACGGCGAGAGGTCGCTCAACTGGCGGAAGTAGCGGATGTCGCCGCGCAGGCCGAAATGGCCGCCGCCCACCCGCAGGCCGGCGCCGATGTTCACGCCGAACCCGTTGTCCTCCCAGTCGAGCAACTCGCTGACGCCTTCGATGCGCGAGCGCATCAGGCCGATGCCGCCCGACGCGTACGGCTTGAAGCCGCCGCCTCCGCCGCCCACCACGAGATTTCCCATCAGCGTGGTGACGTTGCCCTTCGACTCGAAGTCGAAAAAGTCGTCCTCACCAGGCTCGAAGAACGTCGGCGAGTAGCCGAAGTCCACCTCGAAGCCTACCCCGCTGCCGAAGTGGGTGAGCGAGGCGCCGTAGTGCATCTTGGTGCCGAAGTCGTAGTCATCCAGCGACGAGTTGAACGAGCTGCCGAAGTACGGCGTCAGGTAGGTCGACTGCGCGCGTGCCGGCGCCACCGACGACACGAGGATCAGGAGAGCGAAAACCGGCATCCAGAGATTACGTGTGAGCATGAATTTCCCTCCGTATGTACAGAAAGACGACGAAACCATGGAGGAGGACTGATAAGGGAGTCGAGGAGCAGAAAGGGTGCCAAGGGGAAGACGAAGGCAGAAGGCTAAAGGCAAAATGAGAAAGGCAAAAAGGCAGAAGCTGAACCGCATGCCGCTGCCGTCGCGCGGGCGTCCGATTTCTGCCTTCTGCCTTCTGCCTTCTGCCTTTTGCCTTTTGCCTTCCTACTTCTTATGGGAGGCGATGTAGTCGAGCGCGAACTTCTCCAGCGCGGGCGCCGACAGGCCGATGGCTTTGGCTTCGGTGGTCGCCTTGTCCACGGGCCAGCCGTCCTGCAGCACGCGCTTGACCAGCCACACCGCACCGACGCGGTTGGCCGAGGCGCAGTGGATGAACACCGGCTGGTTGGCCTTGTTCGCGATCACGGCCAGGAACTGGTCCACGATGGCCGGATCCGGCGAGCCGCCCGCGAGCGGCAGGTGGAAGTAGTTGAGGCCGAGTGCTTTGGCCTTGGCCTCGTTCTCCGGCACGTTCGCCCCCTGCTCGGTGGCGACACGAAGGTTGATCACCGACTTGAAGCCGTCGGCCTTCAGGCCGTCCAGGGCCGCGGTATCGGTGGCGCCACCGCAGGCGACGACGGCATCCACTTTCGTGTAGTTCGTGATGCCGGGGCGCGTCTGCTTCTCCTGCGCGGCGGCTAGGGACAGCGTGGCGATGGCAAGAGCGACGGTCGTGGCGGCAATACGCATGCGGGAATCCTCCAGGGCGTTTCGCGTCCATCATATCCGCGAATGGAAGGCCGAAAAAAATGGCCACGATCCCGGGAAGGGACCGTGGCCGAGTGGAGAGTTGTCGTGGCGAGTGAGAGCGAACGAGACGCGTCGTTATTCCTTGGTGACCGTGACCGTGACCGGCTGCTGCACGCGCACGGTGACATTGGTGCCCGCGGGCAGCGTGGCGGGATTCCGGTCGTTGGTCATCGCCGCGGCCGTGCCGCCAGCCGCGCCGACGCCCGCGCCAATCGCGGCGCCTTTGCCGCCGCCGAGGATGGCGCCGAGAATGGCACCGCCGATCGCGGCGCCGCCGACCTTCGCAGCCGTCTCGCCCGAGGGCGACTGGCCTTCGCGGATCACCGCATCGGTGCGAATCGACATCTGGCTGCCGTCAGCGAGGGTCACGGTGTGGAAGCGCACCGCCAGCCGGGCCTTGCCCTTCATCTTGCCGCCGCGGTCCACTTCGGTCACCGAACCGGAGACAATCGCGCCCGCGGGGATCGCCACGCGGTTGCCGACGCGCACATCACGGGTCACGCGCGCCGTCACCTTGTCTTCCACTCGAGCCACGTCGCTCGTCACCGTGCGCTCGACCTGAAGCCCGAGGACCGAATCGGCCGGGACCTGCAACTCGACGAATTCCGGAGCGGGCGGCGGCGGAGGCGCGGCGGGCTCTTCGATCGCCGCCGGCGGGGCGTCCTGCTGAATCGCGGGACGCGTCTCCCACATGCTGCCCGTGTTCTGGGTGACCTGCGGGGGCGGCTGCGCCGGGTCCTGGGTGCGAACGGGGGCGGACTCGACACGACGCGATTCAGGGCGCGGCTCCGGTCGCGAGGATGCGGAACGGCTGGGCGTGCTCTCGCGCGTGGTGCGGGTCCGGGCCGGTTCAGCAGAACGGGGCGCCGGAGCGGGTGACGGGGCAGCGGCAACCGGCGGCGCCGGGGTGGGCGCCGGCGTGATCACGCCCTCCGATTCGGTCACCGTTCCGGGCGTCGTATGGCGGGCGCCGATGCGGGCAACGCATCGGGGGTGTCGGCGGCGACCGGCGGCTGACCGAAACGCACGGCCAGAAAGCCGCCCAGACCGGCCGCCACCAGGCAACCGACCGTCAGCGCAGCAAACACCAGCTTGTTGATACCCATGGCGACTCCTTCGTCCACCCTCCACACAGCAAGGGCCGTACCCGGCGAGAGGCCCCGGAAACCTGAAGTTTATACGCCGAGGGAGGCCAGTTTCGTGATCGCGTTGTCCCCTGCAGATGAAGAGTGTCACCTGGGGGGAGCGGGGTCTGAGGCTTGAGTCTTGGGTCTTGGGTCTTGGGTCTTGAGGCTTAGGGCTTGGCCGACCTAAGGCTGAGCTTGCAGTGCTCGACCCCGACTCCCGACGTCCGAACCCGAACCCCGACCTGAACCTAGAACCCGAGCCTAGAACCCAGAACCTAGAACCCGAGAACCCCACGCCCTACGCCGTCAGCGGTTCGCCCGACTTCGGCGGGGCGCCGCCGGATTGCGGCACGCTCTGCCAGACCACGCAGTTGCGCCCGGCCCGCTTGCCTTCGTACAGGCGGGAATCGGCGGCGCGCACCAGGTCCTCGATCTCCGGGAAGTCGCCGTCATCGGGGAAGGCGGCGATCCCAATCGTGGTGGTGAGCATGCCCCAGGGGAAGGGCGGATCCGCGAACGCGCAGGTCTCCCGCAGCCGCGCCTGGAAGCGCTCGGCCACGGCGCGCGCCGCGTCGGCGTCGGTGCGCGGCAGCACGATCACGAACTCGTCGCCGCCGTAGCGGCAGGCGATGTCCGCCGCGCGGACTTCGGCGTTGAGGGTCGCGCCCATGATCTTCAGCACGCGGTCGCCCTCGAGATGGCTGAAGCGGTCGTTGATCGACTTGAAGTGATCGCCGTCGACGATCATCAGGCTGAGCGGCTCGCGGTACCGGCGCGCGTGCGCCAGCGCTTGCGGCGTCACATCGTCGAAGTGGAGGCGGTTGTAGAGGCCGGTGAGCGGGTCGTGAACCATCCGGTCCCGCGCCTGCTCGTACTTCTGCCGGTAGGTCAGCATCTGGAACACGTCCGCCACGTCGCCTTCGGCCGTGGTGATCTCCTGCGGCTCGATGAACCGCAGATAGGCCCACAACGCCGCCGAGTAGAAGAGCGACGCGCCCGCCTTGCTGATCAGGCCGGCGGTCATCGCCTCCCAGAAGCGCTGGCTGCCCAACGTCAGGAAGCCCGTGAACAGGAAATTGTCGAAGGCGACGATCAGGATCAGCGCGAAGAAGATCCGCAGGAAGAAGCGCGACGTCAGGCGGCTGATGTACTCGTAGGCGAGGATGATGCCGATCACGTCAATGAACAGCAGCAGGGCGCCGACCGTGGCGATCTGCGCGTTGTTGATGAACTCGTCCGCTCCCATCGACGTGGTGTTGACGTTGCCGGGCAGGACGAAGTGCGCGCTCACCAGCAGCGAGACGAGCGTGAGGCCGGCATTGGCCAGCACCAGCCCGTACACCAGCTTGCGTGCCTCGACCGCGTCTTCCTTCAAATAGACCAGCAGCACGGCGAAGAGATTCGCCGTGAACATCACGGATGAGCCTGGGTAGATGATGAGGCCGGGCCAGACCTCCACCTGCACCGAGAGCGTCGCCTCCAGATACTGGAAGCCGCCCATGACGATGTACAGCGGAGACAGCCCCAGGACGCTTCGGGCGCGAAACAGCCCGAGCACCAGCGTCGCCATCAGCAAGCCTTCGAGGAACAGCAGGCCGAACTGTGATGCAAACATGTCGCTCGTGCATCCCACGGCGGGGCGCAACCGCCACCAGCCCTGTCGGGCGGGGCAGGGATGCCTTGTGGATTATGTCCCAGAAGCGCCTGAACGCAGTCAGGCAGGGAGAGCGGCGAGGTCCCGGATGGCGGCGATCGAGAAGTTCGCGATGTGATCCGCGGCCACGGTGCTGTCGGACAGCAGGCGAGCCCACAGCTGCGGGGTGCGCGGCGCGATCGGCCGGCCGAACAGCAGGATCTGTCCCTGGATGCTCAGGACTGCACGCATCACCCGCGGATCGTCCGGCTGCAGGCCCGCGATCTCGCCGACGATGGCGCTCAGATGCTGCATGCGAGGCTCGAGGACCTCGCGCAGCACCAGCCGGGTGACTTCGCTGGGGCCTTCCATCTCGCGCGACATCAGCCGGTGGATCCACGAGAGGCGATCGTGCCCGGTCAGACGGGACAGGAACACCCGGATGTAGGCGCGCAGTTGCGTCTCGGGTGGAGTGCCGCGGCCCGCCTCCCTCGACAAGTCGTTGGTTTCGCGCATCGCCTCGATGGCGCGCTGGACGACGGCGCGATACAGCGCGTCCTTGTCGCCGAAGTGATAGTTCACGGCGGCGACGTTCGCCTGGGCGGCGGCGGAGATCTCGCGGATCGTGACCTTCTTGAAGCCGCGATCGGCGAACATCTCGGCGGCAACTTGCAGCAGCCGGTCCCGAGTACGCAGATCCTGCGTCGTTTTTGACCCTTTCGTGCCAGACCCCATCACAGTTGTCACAGCGACCTCTTGAAGAGCAGGGTGGCGGACGTCATCGCCACCAGCGAGAAAATCAGCAGGAATGTCAGGTCGTACGAGATCGCGCCGAAGCCGGTGTTCTTCAGCAGCAGGCTCTTGAAGGCGTGGACGGCATAGGTGAACGGGTCGGCGATCGCGATCGCTTTCATCCATCCCGGGAACGCCTGCTGCGGGTAGACGGCGCCGCTCGGGAAGTAGAGCAGGGTGTTCAGCAGGCCGAAGATCGCGCGCGGCATCAACGGGTCCTTCACCCGCACCATGATCAGGAACATCATGCTGACGAGCGCCAGCGCGGTGATGGTGATCACCACGAACATGCGGAGCATCCGCATCGGATCCAGCGGATCCGGCACGCCGGCGATCAGCGAGCCGATGGTCATCAGCACCATCCCCGCCATCACCGCCTTGATCGTGCCGGAGATGTTGAAGCCGGCGATCAGCTCGAGGCGCGTGATCGGCGTCACCAGGTAGCCCTCGTGCAGGCCGCGGGCCTTGTCGTCGATGAAGATGATGCCGCCGCCGATCATCACCATCATGAAGATCGACATGGTGATGGAGCCGGGCAGCAGGTACTGGACGTAGGGCACGTAAGGGTAGAGCTCCACCACGTCCAGCGTCGTCCGCGTGATCACGCGATCCGACTTCGGCCGTCCCTCGTTCAGGCTCGAGACCAGCCCGTTCATCGATCCCGCCAGCGTGGCCGCGACGAAGTTGTCGGTGTTGTCCTCGATCAGCGCCAGCCGCGGCTCGCGCTCGGCGAGCACCCGGCGCGAGTAGTCGGGCGGAATCGTCAGCACGCCGTTCACCTGGCCGCTGCGCAGCGCATCGAGCGCCTCGCCCTCGGTGGCATAGCTGAACATCTCGAAGGTCTGGGCGTTGGCGGCCACCGCGCCCGCCAGCTCGCGCACCTTCACCGCCGGCAGGCCATGGTCCTGATCGACGACGGCCACCTTCAGGTGACGGACGTTGCCGCCAAAGGCATAGCCCAGCACGATCAGCTGCACCAGCGGGAAGATCAACGACATGACGATGAGGAACGGACTGCGGCGGAAGCGCCGCAGCTCGCGTTCGATGATGGCAAGGGTTCGATGCATGTGACGTTCCTGGCTACCGGCGGATGGCGAGCTGACGCGGCGCCGGATCCTGCAGGGCGTCGCGCAGGTCATGCCCCGTGTAATGCACGAACACATCGTCGAGGCTGGTGCTCTTCACCGCCAGCGACTTGACGTCCACGCCCGCCGCCGCGGCGGCGGTGACGAGGGCCGCCGTGGTCGCCGGCCCGTTGGCGGTGGCGATCCGGAACACGTTCTCTTCGGACGTCACCTTCACTGCGTGCGGCAGCGCCGCCAGGCGCTCGGCCCAACCCGCTGGGACGCTCGAGAAGCTGGCCTCGATCGAGTTGTGGCTGGGAATCGACGCCTTCAGCTTCAACGGCGAGTCGAGCGCCACGAGATGGCCGTGATCGACGATCGCGATGCGATCGCACAGCCGGTCGGCCTCGTCCATGTAGTGCGTGGTGAGCAGCACGGTGAGGTCGCGCTCGCGCTTCACCTTCTGCAGCATCTCCCACACGTGCACGCGCGACACCGGGTCGAGGCCGGTGGTCGGCTCGTCGAGGAAGAAGATGCGCGGCTCGTGCACCAGCCCGCGCGCGATCTCGACGCGCCGGCGCATGCCGCCCGAGAGGTACATCACCTGCTTGTGGCGCCACTCGGTGAGCTCGACCGCTTCGAGCAGGTCGTCGATCAGCCGCTTCCGTTTCTCGCGCGGAACGCCATAGAGCTTGGCGAAGATGATCAGGTTCTCCTCGACGCTGAGCTCGGTGTCGCTGGTCATCGCCTGCGGGATGACGCCGATCGCCCGGCGCACGCCGTCGGCGTCCTGCACCACGTCGTGGCCGCCGACGAGCGCGGTGCCAGACGAGGGCGGCAACAGCGTCGTGAGCATGCGGATGAGCGTGGACTTGCCGGCGCCGTTCGGCCCGAGGAGGCCGAAGATCTCGCCCGGCGGCACCGTGAACGAAATGCCGTCCACGGCGGTGAAGTCGCCGAAGCGCTTGCGGATGTCCCTGACGTCGATCGCGGCCATATGGGCTCCTGAAGGTGTGCGTTAGCTGTCGGTCTTGAGCAGCACGTACACCGTCATGCCCACCGCGAGCTTGCGGTCGGTGTTGTCCAGGCGCAGGCGGGTTTCGAACGTCTTGATATCGCGCTTGGTCCGGCTGACGTCGCGCTGCGTCGCGAAGCCGGCATCGGCGCGGCGATAGAACACGGTGCCCTGGCGCTCCTCGCCCGAGGGCAGCCGCACGGTCAGCGTGTCGCCGTTCTTGACGCGATCGATATAGGTTTCCTCGATGTCCGCGCGCACCCACAGGTCGTCGAGATCGATCAGCGTCATCACGGCCTGGCCGGACGTCACCACTTCGCCCATCCTCGCCGGCAGCACGTCCACGATGCCGTTGATGGGGGCGACGAGGTGCGCGAACTTCAGGCGCACCTCGGCCTTCTGTCCCTGCGCGCCGACGGCGGCCAGCTGCGCCTCGGAGGTCTGAACCTGGCTGCGGCGCATCGACACCTGCTCCACGCTGGCGCGCACCAGCGACAGGGCGCGCGCTGGGCGTCGATCTGCCTCGCCAGCGAGTCGACGCGCGCCTGCGCGGCGGCGTACGAGGTGCGCGATTCGTCCAGTTGCTGCGCCGGTGCCAGCCCACTGGCGGCGAGGTCGCGCGTGCGATCGAACGTGAACTTGGCGCGCTCGGCGTCGGCCACCGCGGCGGCGTGGGAGGCCATGGTCGTGGCAATGGCGGCTTCGGCCTGCGCCTCCTGATCCTGCAGCTGCCGGCGCTGGTAGCGCAGCGCGGCTTCCTGCTCCTGCACCGTGGAGGCGAGCCCCTGGGCGGTGTGGGTGTAGTAGTCGCGATCGGCCTCGAGCTCGCCCGGCTCGATCTCCGCGAGCAGCTGGCCGGCGGTCACGGTGTCGCCTTCCCTGGCGTGCAGAGCCGCCAGCCGTCCGGCGATCTGCGGCGCGATCACCACGTCGTGGCCGGTGACGATGCCGGTGAGGACCAGCGCGACCGGGCGGGACTGCACGACGTAGTACCAGCCTCCGGCGGCGACCAGGGCGAGGACGAAGACGAGACGGAGGATCTTGCGCATGGTGAAACATATGTATAAAACAACTGTTTGAATCTCGTCAAGTGTAGACTCCCCGGCATGCCGCGCGTGTGCCGGGCCGCCCTCCTCGCCGTGCTGCTGGTCTCCACGCCTGCCTGGGCCGCGCCGGACTTCTCGAAGACCGAGATTCTCGTCTCCAGCGAGTCGCCCACTCGAAGCCGACATCGTCACGTTCACGGTGGTGCTTCGGAACACCGGCGCCGATGACGCGGGGTCGGTGTACTTCTGGGCGGAGTGGCCGCTGATGGGCTTTCTCGTGGACTCTCAGGGCTTTGACGATGCGGAATTGGACCCGGAGGCGCGAAAGCTGACGCTGACCTTCCCTTTGAACGCGGGTGGCGAGCGACGGTTCGTCGTTCGTGTGCTGGCGCCGCGGGATTCGGGTGGCGACGCCCTGACGCTGGCCATTCGCGCGACGCATTTCGACTCGAACACCGAGCACTGGGATCGGAAGACCGTGACCGTCGGCACCAGGGTCGGGTCTGGCGGCATCGCGGTAGGCGGGTATCGCATCACGCCGGCCGGCCTGGCCACGCTGGGCAGTATTCGCCGGCGGCGCGCTGCTGTGGCTGGTCGTGTCGCTGCGCGCGGGACGTCCGGCTGCACGAGGTGCCGGCGGCGGCACCACCGGCACCATCGGCGGCGTGTTCGCGTCGCGTGTTGGCCCCGGAGCCGCCGTCGCCGCGGTGACGATTGCGATCGGTTTCTGGGCGGTGTTCGGCGCCATGGCCTGGCGTGACTATCAGTCGCTGACGTCGTGGCCGCAGACCACCTGCACCATCCTCGGCGGACGGCTGAGCGCGCAAGGCACCACGCGTGCGAGTCGAACCAGCGGCAATGCGCAGCAGCGAACCGACGAGACGAACTATGTGCCCGTGCTCGGCTTGAAGTACGACGCCAACGGCAAGGAGACGTACTCGTCCGGGTACGACACCGGCTCGCGCATTGGCATCGGTGGCCAGGGCGGCCGGACCGAAGAGTTGTCCCGCTGGGCCGTGGGTGGCACCACGCCGTGCTGGTACAACCCGTCAGACCCGCTGGACGTGGTCGTCCTGAACGGCTT
Organism: uncultured Acidobacteriota bacterium; assembly: GCA_963723005.1. Classification (GTDB taxonomy): domain Bacteria; phylum Acidobacteriota; class Vicinamibacteria; order Vicinamibacterales; family UBA2999; genus VFZN01. Next base: position 130,184 of record CAVRPA010000008.1, read on the forward strand.
CGGCGGCGCCTACCTGTTCGCGCTCTTCCCGATCCCGGTGTTCCTCATCGGCGCGGCGCGCATCAGATCGATATTCGCCAGGGTGTGACCTCGCCTGACCCGCTCCCGTAATATCCTGCCTTCCGTGCCCGGCTGCTCCGTCATCACTTCGGCTTCTGCCGACGCGCGCCTGGCTGCCGTCCGCCGCACGCTCGGGGACCATGTGCCGGGACGCACCACGCTGCTGGTGGCGCCTTCACGCGCGGCCGCGGACGAGTGTGCGGCCGCGGTGGCTGCGGCTCGCGGCGGGTTGTTCGGCGTCACCCGCAGCAGCTTGATCGAACTGGTGATGAAGCTGGCGCTGCCGCGCCTGGCGGCGCAGAAGGTGACGCCCACCAGCGGTGTCGGACTCGAGGCGGTGGTCACGCGCGCGCGCTTCGACGCGATGCAGGAGAACGCGCTGCGCTATTTCGCGCCCGTCGCCGACACGCCGGGCTTTCCGCGCGCCGCCGCCCGCACGCTCGACGAGCTGCAGATGGCCGAGGTCCCGGCGCCGGTGCTCGCCGGGATGGACGACGCCGGGGCGGACCTGGCGACGTTGCTCCAGCGCCTGCAGCGGGAGACGGGCAAGGCCGGAACGGTGTCGCGCGCGGGGTTATGGCAGGCAGCGACCGCGCGGCTCCGCGAGGACACCGGTCTCGAGCTGGCCGACGCCGTGATCCTCCTCGACGTGGCGATCGGGTCGCGCGCCGAGGAGCGGTTCGTGGCGGCCCTCATCGACCGATGTCCCACGGCAACCATGACCGTGCCGGCGGGCGACCGTCGCACGCTCGCGGCCGTGAACCGGTTGGGCTATTCCGTGACGGTGGTCAGCACCGATCGCGCGATTGAACCGGACGTCCCGAAGCGCCGCGGCGCCCGGAAGAGCACGACGTCGAGTCTTCCTCGCGCGCTCACGCGCCTGCAGCAGCATCTCTTCTCAACCGAGAACCCGCCCGCGGGCGAGGTGGACGAGTCGGTGTCGTTGTTCTCGGCGCCTGGCGAGGGACGCGAGGCCATCGAAGTGGCGCGACGGGTGATGGCCGAGGCGGACCGCGGGGTTCCCTTCGACGAGATGGCCATCCTGCTGCGCGCGCCCCACACCTATTTCGGCTTGCTCGAGCACGCGCTGGCGCGGGCGGGTGTGCCGGCCTGGTTCGAACGCGGGACGCGCCGCCCGGATCCGGCGGGCCGGGCGTTCCTGGCGCTGTTGGCGTGCGCCGACGAGCAACTGTCCGCGCGACGGTTCGCGGAGTACCTGTCCCTCGGGCAGGTGCCGATGTCTGCCCTTCACGTTCAAGCTGCGGACGCGCCGGCGGTGGGCGAAGGAGACCAGTGGACGCCGCCAACCGACGACCTGTCGGCGGGGCTGATTAGAGACGACGATCGCGCCGAGGACCCGCCGCCAGAGGCCGAAGCGCCATCGGCCGCCGAACGGGACGGCAACCGGATCGTCGCTGGAACGCTGCGAGCGCCCTGGCGCTGGGAAGAACTGCTGGTCGAAGCCTACGTCATCAAGGGGCTGGACCGTTGGCGCCGGCGCTTGCGGGGGCTCGCCCACGAGTACGACCTCCGCGCGCGCGAGCTGCGCGACGAGGACGAGGACTCGCCGCGCGTGGCCGCGATTCTCCGCGATCGCGAAGAGCTGACGCACCTGGAGGACTTCGCGCTGCCGATTGTCGGCGAGCTGGATCGATGGCGAGCGCCGCGGCCGTGGAGCGAATGGCTGCAGGCGTTCGAAGCCATCGCGCCGCGTGTGCTGCGGCAGCCCGCCCGCGTCATGCGCGTGCTCACCGCCATGGCGCCGCTCGGGGCCATCGGTCCCGTGACCCTGGGTGAGGCGCGCGATGTGCTCACGCCCCGCCTGCTCACGCTGACGCACGAGCCCACCCGCCGCCGCCATGGACACGTGTTCGTCGGGACTCCAGCCTCCGCGCGCGGCCGGGCGTTCCGCGTGGTGCTGGTGCCGGGGCTGGCCGAACGCGTGTTCCCTCAGCGCCTGCGCGAGGACGCGCTGCTGCTCGATCGCCGGCGCAAGCTCGTGGACGAACGGCTGGCGGTGGCCGACACGCGGGCGGACGAAGAGCGGCTGCAGCTGTGCCTCGCCGTCGGTGCCGCGACCGAGCGCATCCACCTGTCGTACCCACGCATCGAGGTCGGCGAGTCACGGCCGCGCGTGCCGTCGTTCTACGTGCTGGACGTGATGCGCGCGGTCACCGGCGCCATCCCGCGTTATGCGGACCTCGCGGAGCAGGCGGCGCGCGAAGGCGGCGCATCGCTCGCATGGCCGGCCCCAGCGGATCCCCGCCGCGCGATCGACACCTTCGAGCACGACCTCGCCGTGCTGCTGCCGCTGCTGAAGGACCGCCACCGCAAGGCGTCCGAAGGCCGCGCCCGGTACCTCATTCAGCTGAACGAGCCTCTTCGCCGATCGGTCACCGAACGGTGGGCTCGCTGGCAGCCGCGCTGGCACACCTCCGACGGCATCATCCGCGTCACGCCGGAGACGCAGCCCGCGCTCGAGGCGCAGCGCCTGATCAACCGTCCCTATTCGCTCACTGCGCTGCAGCGTTTTTCGTCGTGCCCGTATCAGTTCCTGCTGGCCGCCATCTATCGCCTGGCGCCGCTCGAAGACCCGGCGCCGTTGCAGTACCTCGATCCGCTCACGCGCGGCAGCCTGTTCCACGCCATCCAGACCGAGTTCCTCCGCGTGCTGCAGAAGAACGGGCAGCTGCCGGTGGATGCGGCACGGCTCACCGCGGCCCGGGGCGAGTTGAAGTGGGCCATCGCTCGCGTCACGGACGACGAGCGCGACAAGCTCGCGCCCGCCATCGAGCGGGTGTGGAACGACGAGGTCGAATCGATGACGCGGGATCTGAATCGCTGGCTCGAAGACCTTGCCGAGGACGGGCGCACCTGGGTCCCGGAGCGCTTCGAGCTGGCGTTCGGCCTGCCACCAGACCCGCAGCGCGACCCCGCCTCCACGTCCGAGCCTGCGAAAGTGGACGGCCGCTTCCTGCTCCGCGGATCGATCGACCTGGTCGAGCGGAAGCCGCGGACGAAGATCGTGCGCGTCACCGATCACAAGACCGGCAAGAACCGCACGAACCTCGCCACCATTGTCGACGGCGGCAAGGTGCTACAGCCCGTGCTGTACGGACTGGCGCTCGAGAGCCTGTCGGACGATGTCGTCGAAGAAGGGCGGCTCTGGTACTGCACCACGGCGGGCCGCTTCTCGAAGCATCCGATTCCGCTCGACGTGCTGACGCGCCGGCGCGGGCTGGAAGTGCTGGAGATCATCGACCGCGCGATCGAGCGCGGCACCCTGGCGGCGAAGCCGGCTCACGATGCCTGCACGTATTGCGACTTCCTCTCGGTGTGCGGTCCGGACGAGGAACACCGCACGCTGAGGAAGCCTGCCGGCCTGTTGGCCGATCTCGACGAACTGCGGAAGATGCCGTGACGCCGGACAACCGACATCTCATCAGCGAAGCGCTGGATGACACCCTGGTCGTCGAGGCCGCGGCGGGCACCGGCAAGACGACGGAGCTCGTCAAACGCGTGGTCCGGCTGATCGAGACCGGCCGCGCCGAGCGCATCGATCAGATCGTCGCGGTCACCTTCAGCGAGAAAGCCGCCGGCGAGCTCAAGCTGCGCCTGCGCGAGGAGCTGGAACGCGCCCGGCTGGCAGCCGCGCCACAGAGTGGCGGCGCGCAGCGGCTGGAACGGGCGGTGCAACGGTTCGAAGAGGCGCACGTCAGCACCATCCACGGGTTCTGCGCAGATCTGCTGCGCGAGCGGCCGGTCGAGGCGTCGGTGGATCCCGCGTTCGAGGTGCTGACCGAAGGCAATGCCGAGCGCCTGTTCGACGAGGCGTTCTCGGCGTGGGTGCAACAGCACCTGGATGCGCCGTCCGAAGGCGTGCGCCGCTCGCTGCGGCGGCCTCGTTCCGCATGGTCGCCGGATGAGGAGGACGATGGCCCGCTGGAGCGGCTGCGCCGCGCGGGTCTGGAACTGCTGCAATGGCGCGATCATCCGACGCGATGGACGCGCCCGGCGGGTTTTGCCCGCGAACGCGAGATCGACGAGCTGGTCGGCCACCTGAAGACGTTCGCGGACCTGAGCGCGCACCCGATCAGCCGCGGCGATCTGCTGTTCCGGAACACCGAGGACATCCGCCGGACCGCGGCGGACATCGAGCAGCTCCGCTCGCGCGGGCATCAGGATTACGACGGATGGGAGGCGCGGCTCTGCATGCTGGGCGCCAAGGCGCGGGACTTGCTGCAGGGCAAGGGCAGCGGCGCGCAGTACGGCAAGACGGTCGCGCGTCAGCCACTGCTCGACGCGCGCGATGCGCTGGTCGCCGCGATCGTCGAGTTCCGGAATCGCGCCGACGCGGATCTGGCGGCGCTGGTGCACGAGGACCTGCAAGAGTGCATCGAGGGATTCGAGCAGCGCAAGCAGAAGGCCGGCGCGCTGGACTTCCTCGATCTGCTGATGCGCGCCAGCGGCCTCGTCACGGACAACGCGGAGGTCCGACGCGAGTTCCAGGAGCGGTTCCGGTTCATCCTGGTGGACGAGTTCCAGGACACCGATCCACTACAGGCCAAACTGCTGCTGGCTCTCGCCTCCGACGAGCGCGGTCGCGTCCGCCCGGGCGCCCTGTTCATCGTCGGGGATCCGAAGCAGTCGATCTACAGGTTCAGGCGCGCCGACGTCGGGATCTACCACGAGATCTGCGAGTCGCTGGAACAGGCGGGGGCCACCCGTGTCACGTTGCGGACGTCGTTTCGCAGTGTGCCGGCGATTCAGCGGGCCGTGAACGCGGCGTTCAGCGCCCACATGGTTCGAGACGAGACGTCGCTGCAAGCCGGGTATGTCGAGCTGCTGCCGGATCGCAAGGACTATGCGTCCCAGCCGGCGGTCGTGGCCCTGCCAGTGCCGCGGCCCTACGGGCGGCGACAGGTGACGTTGGCGAATCTCGCTTCGTCACTGCCGGAGGCGACGGGCGAGTTCATCCGCTGGCTGATCGCCGACAGCGGCTGGACCGTGCCTGGTGCCGGTGGCCAACGGCGCGCCATCGTGGCAGGCGATATCTGCCTGCTGTTCCGCCGCTTCATCGCGTTTCAGGACGATGTGACCCAGCCCTACGTCGAGGCGCTGGAGTCCCGCGGCGTGCCGCACCTGCTGGTCGGCGGCAAGGCGTTCCACGAGCGTGAAGAGGTGGACGCGCTGCGGACCGCGCTCACCGCCGTGGAATGGCCCGGCGATGCGCTCGCGGTGTTCGCGACCTTGCGCGGACCGTTCTTCGCGATTGGCGAGGAAGAGCTGCTGGCGTATCACGCGCTCGGTCACGGGTTCCGCCCTTACGACGTGGCCGAGGACTTGCCTCCCTCGCTAGGCCCTGTCGCCGAGGCGCTCGGCGTCCTGCGCGATCTGAACCGGCTGCGCAATCACCGGCCGATCGCCGACACCATCGGTCAGCTGATGGAAGCCACCCGCGCGCACGCGGGGTTCGTGCTCTGGCGCGGAGGCGAGCAGGTGCTGGCGAACGTCCTGCAGATCGCCGAGATGGCACGGCAGTACGAAGCGGACGGCGGGCTGTCGTTCCGTGGGTTCGCGGACGAACTGCGTACGGCGGCGAACCGCGCGCCCACGCCGGAAGCGCCGATCGTGGAAGAGGGCACGGACGGCGTGCGCCTGATGACGGTGCACAAGGCGAAGGGGCTGGAGTTCCCGGTGGTGATCCTGGCGGACATCGGCTGCAAGCTGAGTCGCGACGATGCCTCGCGCTATCTCGACACGAAGCGCGGGCTGTGCGCCATCAAACTGGGCGGCTGGACACCCATCGACCTTGCCGAGCACAACGACCTCGAAGTCGCTCGCGATCGCGCCGAAGGCGTGCGGCTCGCATACGTCGCCGCCACACGGGCCAAGGATCTGCTGGTCATTCCAAATGTCGGCGACGCGCCTCACGAGAAGAGCTGGGTCGATCCACTGGCCGCGAGCATCTATCCGCCGCTGAAGGATCGACAAAGCCCGGGCGTCGCGACTGGGATGCCGGCGTTCAAGGGCAAGGACACTGTTCTCGAGCGCCCCGACATGGCAACGGCCACGCCTGCCACGGTGCGTCCTGGGGCGTACGCGATGCACGACCCGATGACCGCGGAACCCTTCAGCGTGGTGTGGTGGGATCCGCTGGCGATCGACGCTCGCGGCGACGAGCGGCGAGGGCTGCGGCGCGAGCACTTGATCACGAAAGACGCGCGCCCCGAGGACGTGGCGAAGGATCGCGCGCGGTTCGAGGACTGGAGCGCGTGGCGCGCATCGACGCTTTCGCGCGGCAGCCAGCCGTCCATGGCAGTCCTCACCGCCACGGAATGGGCGCGTTCAGTTCCAGCGGCGCCGGTCGCCGACGCGAGTGGTGGCATAGAGGCCGTGACGGTCGAAAGCGTTGCCGCCGCGGGCGGTCGTCCCGGCGGCAAGCGGTTCGGCACCCTGGTTCACGCCGTGCTCGCGACGGCACCGCTCGAGGCGACGGTCGACGAACTGCGCGCGCTCACCAGCGTCCAGGCGCGACTGTTGAGCGCGTCGCCGGCCGAAGCCGACGCGGCGGCGACCATCGCGGCGAATACGCTCCAGCATCCACTGCTGGCCGCGGCACGACGCGCGCGTGACGCGCAGCGGCAATGCCTTCGTGAGGTGCCGATCTCGACGGTCGTGGACGGTGTGTTGATCGACGGCCAGGCCGACCTTGCGTTCGAGGACGAGGGCGGCTGGGTGGTCGTGGACTTCAAGACGGACGTCGAGATGGGGACGGTGCAGGACGTATATCGCCGGCAGGTGGCGCTCTACGTCGATGCGATCGCCCGTGCGACCGGTCGTCCCGCGCGCGGTGTTCTGCTGCGCGTGTGACCACACGCAAGGCGATCGAGTTCTCAGTGCTCGTCGGACCCGTTTCGCGACGCGGACTGCCAGCCCGTCCGTCCGGGAGCCGACGCTCGATACAGAGGGTGGTCGTGGCCACGCCGCTTGCGGCCGGCAGCCCGGTTCGTCCGGCCCGTCAACCACGCCTTTGCGACCCACAAGCACTCAGGCAACTCGCGTGACTTCGCGAAGCTCAAACAAGCCGAGTGGCGCGCGACGGCGTGGTTGTCTGCAAGCGGAACGGCCGGTACTCAACGGTCTGGCGGCCGCAAGCGGCGTGTCCACAACCAAGCCGTCCTTCCGCCGAGTCCTAGGACGTGCACGCGACGCGGGGTGCCAGCCTGCCCCGACTTGGGAGCGACGCGATGGGCGTCAGTACCAAAGCGGGTCATCGGTCGCGAGGAGTGCACGCGCCAGCTCCGCCCTTTTGCGGAGTGGCGCGTTCGGCGTCAGGCGGCAACCCGAGCGACCGGTGACCCGCTTTCGAGCGTCGGCTCCCGGAGGGACGGGCTGGCAGCCCGCGGCGCGTGCCACGCCAAGACTCCGCGGGCTCGTGCCGACCGGCGGGCCCGACGGGTCACCCCGCGGTGCTTACTTCTTGGCCATCACGCGCCAGGTCTTCCCCTTGACGCTTTCAGTGATGTAGAACGAGCCGTCCGGCCCGAGCGCGATGCCGTTCGGGCGGGCGACGGCGTCGCTCGGGCTCATCAGCGGCGTCTTGCCGGCAAAGCCGTCAGCGAACACCTCGAACTTGCCGCTTGGCTTGCCGTTGGCGAACGGCTGATAGAGGACGTTGTAGCCGGCCATCGGCGCCGGCGCGCGGTTCCACGAGCCGTGCATCACGATGAAGGCGCCGCCGCGGTACTTCGCCGGCAGCGCGTTGCCCGTAAAGAACTGCAGGTCGACTGGCGCGTAGTGCGCGGGGAAGGTGGCCACGGGCGCCTCGAACTGGGCGCAGCGCCCAATCGTCTTGCCGTCGCCGCCGTACTCGGGGGCGAGGATCATCTTGTTCGCCGCGCCGTCGAAGAAACAGTACGGCCAGCCGAAGACCGAGCCTTCGTTCACCTGCAGCAGCGGCTCGAGCGGCCGGTTCTGGTTGTCGTCCGGTGTGAAGAGCTCAGGATAGAGGACGTCGAGCGAATCGCGGCTGTTCATCGCCATATAGAGATGGCCGTCGTGCCACGCGAGCGCCAGCCCCTGCCGCATTCCGGTGGCGTAGCGACTCTTCACCGAGAAGGTCTGGCCCGGCGTGTCGGCACTGAACTTCCATACGCCGCCGCCGTTCTCGAGCTGCGGGCAGGGATCCACGCCCTTGGCGCCCGGCTGACGATCCGGTTGCGCGCACGCATTCGACGGCAGGCCGATGTTGATGTAGACGTTGCCCGTGTCGTCGAACGCGATGTCCTTGTCCTGGTGGCCGCGCTGCTCGGGGAAGCCGCCGACGATCACTTCCGGCGCGCCGGCGGGGACGAGCTGCCCGGGCGTCAGCTTGTAACGTTCAATCGACGTCGTGGTGGCGAAGTAGAGATATCCGTTCCGCAGCACCAGCCCCGTGGCGCCGTTGGTCCCGAACTTCTCCTTCTGATCCATCGTGCCGTCGCCGTTGGTGTCGCGGAGCGCCATCAGGAACCCCGGTTGCGGCGGCTGACCCGGGGCGCGTGCGCCGGCGCGGACCGACACGTAGACGTCGCCGTTCGGCGCGACGACGAGGTTTCGCGCCGCGCCGAGATCGTCGGCAATCACCTTCGCGCAGAAGCCCGCGGGCAGCGTGAGTCCGCCGTTGTCGGCATCACACGCCGGCGACGGCGCGGCCTGGCCACGCACGCTGGTGGCGCCGGCGAACAGACACGCGGAAACAGCCATCAAAGTTGCCACGCGGTACATCACGACGAATCCTTTCGAACGCGGCGCGCAAGAACGTGCGGCCACGATCAGCATGATATGCCTGAACCCCCCGCCGGCATGGCAAGATGGGATCGCATGCAACGCATCTGTGTCTTCTGCGGCTCCTCGCCAGGGGGTAATCCCGCTTACTTCGACGCGGCCCAGGAGATGGGCCGGGAGATCGCCGCCCGTAACTTGACGCTCGTCTACGGCGGCGGCCACGTCGGCCTGATGGGCGCGATCGCCGACGCGGTGCTGGACGCCGGCGGCTCGGTGATCGGCGTCATCCCGCACGCGCTCGCCGTGCGCGAGATCGCGCATCAGCGCCTCACCAGGCTGCACGTCGTCGGCTCGATGCACGAGCGCAAGGCGATGATGGCCGACCTCTCCGACGCGTTCGTGGCGCTGCCGGGCGGCTTCGGCACCTACGAGGAGTTCTTCGAGGCGGTCACCTGGACGCAGCTCGGCGTGCACAAGAAACCCTGCGGGTTGCTGAACGTGGCTGGCTTCTACGACCCGCTGGTCCAGTTTCTCGACAACGCCGTGTCCGAGCAATTCGTCCGCCAGCAACACCGATCGACCATCCTCGTGGACACGCATCCTGGCCGGCTCATCGACCAGTTGGGCCGCGTGCAACTGCCGGATGTGCCGAAGTGGATTGGCCTGGCGGAGGCTTAAAGACCGGCAGCCGGCAACCGGCAGACGGCAAAGGCAGAAGGCAGAAGGCACAAGGCAAAACCGGCAACCGGCAGTCGGCAGACATACAAGCCCAAGTCTCGCGCCCCCAAGACCCAAGACTCTAGCGAACCCCGCAAGCCCCAAGCCTCGAGCCCCGCCAGCGTCGCGCCCCCAAGCCCCAAGCCCTCAAGCCCCAAGCCCCAAGCCCCAAGACCCTGCCCGACCCGGCCGCGTTCCTTGTGACCATCTAACCTGAAGATGTCGACCATCAGGCTCCGCGCGCGTGCCCTTGTTTTCCTCTCGGCCCTGGCCTTCCTCATAGGCACCGCCGGGCAGGCGACGGCTCAGCTTCGGCGCATCCCCGCGGAGATCACGCCATTGCTCGAGAGCGACGGCGTGCGGGCCGGAACCACGGTGCGGGCGGCGCTGAAGGTTGCGCTCCCTGAAGGCTTCCACGTTCAGTCCAACAAGCCGCGCGACCCCTCGCTCATTGCCACCGAGCTGGCCGTCGAGGGGCCTTCGGGCATCCAGGTGGACGAGCTCGTCTTCCCGAAGGCGGTCGAGTTTCCACAGGAAGGCCTGGACCAGCCGCTGCTGGTGTTCGATCGCGAGTTCACGATCGGCGTGCGGCTCGCGCTGCCGGCCAACCTGCCTCCGGGTGAGGTGACGGTGCCGGCGCGGCTGCGCTATCAGGCCTGCGACGACAAGATGTGTTACGCGCCGAGCAACGCGCAGGCGTCGTGGACGCTGAAGGTGGTGTCGTCCGGGACGAATGTGTCCGCGCAGCACGGCGACGTGCTCGACAGGATTGCGTTCGGCACCGGCGAGAAGCCGGCGACCGCCGCGGCCGCCGCTACGGCTGCTTCGCCCGCATCAAGCGCCGGCGGAACGGACGGCGGCATCGCGCAGCTCGACCAGTTCACTCTCGTCGCCAGCACGGGCGGCTATCTCGGCACCGGTGACTTCCTCACCTTCATCAAGAACGCCGAAACCGGCGTCGTCGAGAAGGGGTTGTTCGAAGGACAGGGGCCCATCGCGATCCTGCTGATCGTGTTCCTCGGCGGCCTGGCGCTGAACCTCACGCCGTGCGTGCTGCCGATGATCCCGATCAACCTCGCCATCATCGGCGCGGGCGCGCAGGCCGGCTCACGCCGGCGCGGCTTCCTCCTCGGCCTCACCTACGGAGGCGCGATGGCCTTCGTCTACGGCGTGCTCGGGGTCATCGTCGTGCTCACGGCCAGCACGTTCGGCACCATCAACGCGTCGCCGTGGTTCAACCTTGGCATTGCCGTGCTCTTCGTCGCGCTGTCGCTGGCGATGTTCGACGTGTTCGAGATCGACTTCTCGCGGTTCTCCGGCAACATCGGCAGCGGCGCGGGCCGCGGCACGTTCCTGCTGGCGTTCACCATGGGCACCGTCGCGGCGCTGCTGGCCGGCGCGTGCGTGGCGCCAGTGGTCATCCAGGTGGTGCTGTTCGCCAGCAACCTCTATGCGACCGGCACGAGCATCGCGCTCGCGCTGCCGTTCTTCCTCGGCATCGGCATGGCGGTGCCATGGCCGATTGCGGGTGCCGGGCTGGCCTCGCTGCCGAAGCCGGGTCCGTGGATGGTGCGCGTGAAGCAGGGCTTTGGCGTGCTGATCCTGGGCACGGCCGTCTACTACGGCTACCTGGCCTACGAGCTGTTCTCGAGCCGCTGGGTGGATGCCACCGAGGTGGCGTCGAGCGTGGAAGAAAAGCTGAAGGAAGGCTGGCACTCGTCGCTCGCGGAGGGCCTGGCCGTGGCCGAGCGCGAAGGCAAGCCCGTGCTGGTGGACATGTGGGCCACCTGGTGCAAGAACTGCCTGACGATGGACAAGACGACCCTCGTGGATCCGTCGGTGAAGCAGGCACTGGACGGTTACGTGAAGGTGAAGTTCCAGGCCGAGCAGCCGGACGAAGCGCCGGCGGCGGACGTGATGAAGCGGTTCAAGGCCGTCGGGCTGCCGGCGTACGTGATCCTGAAGCCCGGCCCCGCACCTGCGCCGGGCGAGTAGGGGTAAGGGCGGCGCTTCGCGCCGTAGGTTCTGGCCGCTCAGTAGGCCTCACCTTTCAGCGGCTCGGTCGGCGGCCCTGCGGGCCGTAGGGCTGGGCTCGGACCTCTTTCGCGAAGCGAAGCCTTACGACGCGAAGGACCGCCCGTCCTGCCACCCCATCCGTCCCACGGCGCGAAGCGCCGCCCTTCCCGCCCAGAAGGGCCGCCTCTTCCCCTACCGAGCGAAGCGAGGCCTGAAAGAGTCGCCTCCCGCTATACTCCGTCTGTCATGAAGTACTTCGCGGCGGTAGCAGTGGTTCTCGGCGGGCTTGGCGCCCTGGTCTCCGCACAAGCCAGGACCGCGCCCACAGCGCCACCCTGCAGCTCCGTCCCCGGCGAAGCCGGGTTCGGCCCAGACGTCCAGGCCAGCGCCGTCGCCTGGCGCCAGTGCCGCGGCCCCCGTCGCCGCGCGATCGACCGCGCCCGATGCGAGCGCGGCAGACGCGGCGCTCGTGCAGACCTATTGCGTCACCTGTCATAGCGATCGCGCCAAGGCCGGCGGACTGTCGCTGGCGTCGTTCGATCCGGCCAAGGCCGCGGCGAACGCCGAGATCGCCGAGAAGGTCGTCCGCAAGCTCACCGCCGGCATGATGCCGCCCGTCGGTGTCCGTCGCCCCGAGCCGGCAGTGATGAAGGCGTTCGTGCACGGCCTCGAGACGCGGCTCGATCGCGCGGCCGCGCTCAACCCGAATCCGGGCTGGCGTCCGTTCCAGCGCCTCACCCGCTCGGAGTACACGAAGTCCGTCAAGGATCTGCTCGATCTCGACGTCGACGTCACCGTGTATCTGCCGCCCGACACCAACAGCCACGGCTTCGACAACGTCGCGGACGCCCAGAGCTTCTCGCCCACGCTCTTCGAAGGCTATCTCCGCGCCGCGAGTCAGATCAGCCGCCTGGCCGTCGGCGACCGCGGCGCGTCGGCCACCTCCGCGACCTACCGGATTCCGCAATTCGAATCGCAGATGCGCCACGTCGAAGGGACGCCATTCGGCGCGCGCGGCGGCATGGCGGTCACCCACACCTTCCCCGCGGACGGCACCTACGTCTTCCGCGTGACGATGGTGCGCACGGTGTCGGGCGAGCTGTTCGGCAACACTTCGATCGCGCTGGCGGAACGCAAGGAACCGGTGGAGATCCTGGTGAACGGCGAGCGCGCGGCGGTGCTCGAGTTGAATCCCGGCATGAGCGACGCCGACGCCAAGGCGATGAGCGTCGAGAGCGTGCCGATTCAGCTGAAGGCCGGTCCGCAGCAGATCGCCGTCGTCTTCCCGCGCCACTTCGCCGGCCCGGTGGACGACCTGATGTCGCCGATCGACAGCACGCTGATCGACACGCGCATCGGCACCGGCTTCGGCGTCACCGCCCTGCCGCACATCCAGGACGTCACCATCACCGGGCCGCTGCAGGTGACCGGCGTGTCCGATACGCCGAGCCGTCAGCGCATCTTCTCGTGCCGCCCCACCTCGGCGAACGAGGAAGAGAAGTGCGCGCTCACGATCACGCGCCGGCTGACCGAGGTCGCCTACCGCGGCACCGGCACGCCTGAGGACCTTCAGGAAGCCATGCGCTTCTACAACGAAGGCCGCGCCGAAGGCGGGTTCGAGAACGGCATCCGCATGGTGGTGCAGTCGATCCTGGCGAACCCGCGTTTCGTGTTCCGCGCCGAGCGGGCGCCGGCGTCGCGACCGGCGAACGCGACCTACCGCATCGCCGACATCGAGCTGGCATCGCGCCTGTCGTTCTTCCTGTGGGGCACGGTGCCTGATGGCCGCCTGGTGCAGGCGGCCATGCAGAAGACGCTGTCGACGCCGGCCGGCCTCGAGGCCGAAGTGAAGCGCATGCTGGCGGACCCGCGCGCCGAGGCGCTCGCCAGCCGTTTCGCCTCGCAGTGGCTGCGCCTGCAGGACGTGGACAAGATCCGGCCGGACGGCTTGTTCTATCCGTTCTGGGATCGATCGCTGTCGCAGTCGTTCCGCCGCGAGACCGAGCTGTTCTTCGAGAACCTGGTGCGCGCGGACCGGAGCGTCCTCGACCTGATCACCGCCGACTACTCGTTCGTGGACGAGCGCGTCGCCCGGCATTACGGCATCCCGAATGTCACCGGCAACGAGTTCCGCAAGGTGACGCTGCCCGAGACGCGTCGCGGCATCCTCGGCCACGGCAGCGTGCTGCTGCTGACCTCGGTCGCCGATCGCACGTCACCCGTGCAGCGCGGCAAGTGGGTGATGCAGGTGCTGCTCGGCTCGCCGCCGCCACCGCCGCCGCCCAATGTGCCCGCGCTCGAAGAGACCAAGGGCGAGGAAGGCGGGCGCGTGCTGTCGGTGAGGCAGCGGATGGAGGCGCATCGCAAGAACCCGGTGTGCACGTCGTGCCATCGCGTCATCGATCCGCTGGGCCTGGCGCTGGAGAACTACGACGTCACCGGCCGGTGGCGCGCCAACGACCAGGGCGTGCCGGTGGATCCCGCCGGCGAGCTGTACGACGGCTCGAAGATTGACGGCCCCGCGGGCCTGCGCAGCGCGCTGCTGAAGTACCAGGACACGCTGCTCCGCAGCTTTACCGAGAGCCTGATGACCTACGCGGTGGGCCGCCAGGTGGAGTATTACGACATGCCGGCGATCCGGTCGATTGTGCGCGACGCCAGCCGCCGCGACTTCAAGGTGTCGTCGTTCATCATCGGGCTGGTCAACAGCCCCGCGTTTCGCATGAGCCGGACGCAGCCCGCGGATTCCACCGCCGGCGCGCAGTGAGGACATCACAATGCTGATCACGAAGAAGCATCTGTCACGCCGTACCGTCCTGAAAGGCATGGGCGTGACGTTGGGACTCCCGCTGCTCGACGCGATGGTGCCGGCCGGCACGGCCTGGGCGAAAGCCGCCAAGGGCAAGGTGCGGTTCATCTGCATCGAGGTGCCGCACGGGTCCGCCGGCGCCTCGTCCTACGGCCTGTCGAACAACCTGTGGTCGCCCGCGGCCACCGGCGACGCGTTCGACCTGGCGCCGACCTCGCTGGCCCCGCTCGAAGCGTGGCGCAAGGACATCACCATCCTGAGCAACATGGACGCCCGGAACGCCGAGGCGTTCACGCCGCCGGAGATTGGCGGCGACCACTTCCGCTCGGCGGCGGTGTTTCTGACGCAGATGCACCCGAAGCAGACACAGGGCTCGGATCTGCGCGCCGGCGTTTCGATCGACCAGCTCTATGCGCAGCGCTTCGGGCAGGAAACGGCCATCCCGTCGCTGCAGCTCTGCATCGAGAACGTGGACCAGGCCGGTGGCTGTGAATACGGCTACTCCTGCGCCTACACCGATTCGGTGTCGTGGGCGTCGCCGTCGGACCCGCTGCCGATGATTCGCGATCCGCGCACGGTGTTCGATCAGCTGTTCGGCGGCGGCGCGACCCCAGAAGAGCGGGCGACGCGCCGGCGCGAGGACAAGAGCATCATCGACTCGGTCACCTCGTCGGTGCAGCGCCTGAAGGCGGAGCTGGGCGCCGCCGATCGCGCGCGCCTCACCACTTATCTGGAGGACGTGCGCGAGATCGAGCGCCGCATCCAGCGGGTCGAGCAGCAGAACGCGAGCGGCGAGCCGCGCGACCTGCCGGGCGCGCCGAAGGGCGTGCCGGACTCGTTCGAAGAGCACGTCAAGCTGATGTTCGACCTGCAGGCGCTGGCGTTCGCGTCGGACCTGACGCGCGTGACGTCGTTCAAGCTGTCGCGCGACGTCTCGGGCCGGGTCTACAAGGAGGCGGGCGTCTCGACCGGCTTCCACAACGCCTCGCACCACAACGAGCGCGAGGATCGCATCAAGGAATTCGCGAAGATCAATCGCTATCACGTGAGCCTGGTGCCGTATCTGCTCGAACGGCTCAAGAACACCGCCGACGGCGACACCAACCTGCTCGAGAACAGCCTGATCGTCTACGGCTCGTCGATGGGCAACCCCAACGTGCACAACCACAAGCGCTGCCCGCTGTTCCTGGCGGGTCATGCCGGCGGGCAGTTGAAGGGTGGCCTGCACCTGCGCGCGGCCGACGGCACGCCGATGGCGAACGCGTTCCTGCCGCTGCTGCACAAGCTGGGGCTGGACGACATCGCGACCTTTGGCGACAGCACGGGCGAGTTCGAGCTGAACGCCGTAACGGGTGCAGGGAGCGCTTAGAGCAAGGCAAAAGGCAAAAGGCAGAAGGCAGACGGCAGACGGCAGACGGCAGACGGGCAAGTATCAGGCCCAAGCCCCAAGCCCCAAGCCCCAAGCCCCAAGCCCCAAGCCTCAAGCCTCAAGACTCAAGACCCAAGACTCAAGACCGTGTTCGGAGGACCGAAAATGAGCGCTCGGACAAAGCGAATCGTGAGCGGGGTGGTGGCCGGCGCGCTGGGAGCGGTGCTCCTGGGCGTGGTCGGGCAGGGCGCCGCGGCGAGCGTGCCCGACGCGGCGATGACCGGCGACCGCGAAGCGGTGCGGGCGCTGCTGCTGAAGGGCGCCGACGTGAACGCCGCCCAGGGCGACGGCGTGACGGCGCTGCACTGGGCCGCGACGCGCGGTGATGCCGAGCTCACGAGCATGCTGCTGACGGCGGGCGCCAATGTCCGCGCGGCGACGCGCTTCGGCGGCTACATGCCGCTGCACGTGGCCGCTGAACGCGGCTTCGGTCCCGTGGTGCAGGCGCTGGTGAAGGCCGGCGCCGACGCCAACGCGACGACCTCGCGTGGGACCACCCCGCTGATGCTGGCGGCGTCCGCGGGCGATACGGGCGCGCTGACCGCGTTGCTCGACGCCGGCGCCAAGCCGAACACCACCGAGACCGAGCGCGGCCACACCGCGCTGATGTTCGCCGCGGCCGCCAATCGCGTACCCGCGGTGAAGCTGCTGCTGTCGCGCGGCGCCGACCCGAAGATCGAGACCCGCGTCACCGATTTGTCGGCACTGAGCCGCGACGGCGCCAATCCCGAGGGTCGCACCCTGACCGCTGCTCCTGCCGGCGCGCCCGCGCGACCGGCGGCACCCGCCGCGGCCGCGCCGCGGGCGCGTGTCGGCGGCATCGACCGCCAGTACTTCTTCAACGAGCTGGTGCACGCGCAGGGCGGCATGGCGCCGCTCCACTTTGCCGTGCGCCAGGGCTATGCGGATGTGGCGGTCGCGCTGCTCGACGCCGGCGTGGACGTCAACCAACTGAAGGGCGGCGACAACACCTCGCCGCTGCTGGTGGCTACGGTCAACGGCCACTTCGACCTCGCGGCCACACTGCTCGAGCCGAGGCGCCAACCCGAACCTCGCCAGCGAGAACGGCGTGACGCCGCTCTTTGCCGCCGTCAACCTGAAGTGGGTGCAGGAAGCCGGATACCCGCAGCCGTGGGCGCACCTCGATCAGAAGCTCAGCCACCTCGCCTACATGAAGCTCCTCCTCGAGAAGGGCGCCAACCCCAACGTCCGGCTGTCGAAGAAGGTGTGGTACTCGGGCTACAACTTCGACCTGTCTGGCGTGGACGAAGTCGGCGCCACGCCGTTCTGGCGCGCCGCCTACGGCGCCGATGTCGAGGCGATGAAGCTGCTGGTGTCCTTCGGCGCCGACCCGAACATCCCGACGGCGAAACCGCCAGGACGTCCCCGTACCGGCGACGTCGACACGCGCCAGATCACCGACGTCTCGGGTATTCCCGAAGTGCCCGTCGGCGGCCCCGCGGTGCCGGCCCTGCTCGCCGCCGCCGGCACCGGCTACGGTGAAGGCTTTGCCGCCAATTCGCACCGCTACGCGCCGGGCGGCATGCTCGCCGCCGTGAAGTACCTGGTCGAGGAACTGGGCGCGGACGTCAACCAGCGCGATCACGAAGGCAACACGGCGCTGCACAACGCGGCGACCCGTGGCGACAACGACATGATCAACTACCTGGTGTCGAAGGGCGCGGACGTGAAGGCCGTGAACCGCGGCGGGCAGACCACCGTGGACATGGCCAACGGCCCGGTCCAGCGCACGCAGCCGTTCCCGGAGACGATTGCCCTGCTGGAGAAGCTGGGCGCGAAGAACAACCACAAGTGTGTGTCCTGCTAGGCCTCGCGGCATTGCCGCTCGGTAGGGAAGGACGGGCCTCGCCGCTACGGCGCGGCTCGGTAGGATGCCCACGGCGCGAAGCGCCGCCGCTGTGTCGGTTCGCTGCCGGCGAAGCCGGCCCTAACGCGCGAAGCGCGGCCCCTTCGACCCTACGGCGCGAAGCGCCGCCTACCAAGCCGCGTGAGCGGCGAGGCCCCTTGCCTTACCGCGCGAAGCGCGGCCCTCAGTCACCCAGCGAACTTGTACCCCATCCCATGCACCGTCAGGATGAACTGCGGCACCCGCGGGTTGGGCTCGAGCTTCTGGCGCAGCCACGCCACGTGCACGTCCACCGTGCGCGTTGACGGCATCGCGGTGTAGCCCCACACGTCCTGCAGCAGCGCCTCGCGCGAGAGCGTGGTGCCGCGGTGCTCGATGAAATAGCGCAGCAGCTGGAACTCCTTCGCCGACAGCTCGAGCGGCTGCCCCTCACGCGTCACCTCGGCGCGGCGGACGTCCACCAGCACATCGCCGAACTGATATCGCTCGAGCGCCACCCCCGAACTCGCCGGCGCCCGGCGCAGCAGCGCCTCGAGACGCGCCAGCAGCTCCATCGTGTCGAACGGCTTCGTCAGGTAGTCGTCGGCGCCCAGCTTCAGGCCGACGACCCGGTCCACCACCAGCGTGCGCGCCGTCAGCATCAGGATCGGCGTCGCCACACCCTGCTGCCGAAGCGTGCGCGCCACGTCAAACCCGTCGCGGCCCGGCAGCATCACGTCCAGCACGATGATGTCGAACGGCTCGCCGCCTGCCCGGCGGATCGCCGTATCGCCGTCCCCGGCGGTTTCCACGCTGTAGCCCTCGGCCGACAGCCGGTCGCTGAGCGTGAGCTGAAGTCCGGGCTCGTCCTCGACGAGCAGAAGGCGGGCAGTGGGCATTGCGGGACAGTATAGGGATGGAAACGCGGGCAGGGATCAGGGATCGGGATCAGGAGTCTTGAGTCTTAGGTCTTGGAACCAGAAATCAGGAACCAGAAAAATCAGGTCGGGCCGGTCCTCACGCGAAACTTCAGACTCCCGACTCCCGACTGGCGCACGGCCCGACTCCCGTCGCGATTCGTCACGACGCCCTTCCTTCCACCAGCCCATAGGCCACGCCGTCACCCGCCGGCTGCATCGTCGCGGCCGGCAGCACCAGCGTGAAGACACTGCCCTTGCCGGGCTCGCTCGTCACCTCGACGCGGCCGCCGTGCGCTTCGGCGATGCGCGCGACCAGGTTCAGCCCGAGGCCGCTGCCTTGAATCTGGCGCGACACCGCTTCGCGGCCGCGGTAGAACGGCTCGAAGATGTGCTTGCGATCCTCGGCGGCGATCCCGAGGCCCTTGTCGGCGACCGAGATCGACACGTAAGACGACCCTGAGCGGCCGCGCGTGGGTGCCGAGGGCTGCGCGGTGATGCGCACCCAGCGCGCGTCGCCGCCGTACTTCACCGCGTTGCTGATCAGGTTCTGCAGCGCGGAGCGCAGCGCGGCGGCATCGCCGTGCACCGCCGGGACGGGCGCCGGGAAGTCCGTCTCCACGGTGACGCCCTTCGATTCGATCTCCGGCCGGCACGCCGCCAGCGACTGCTGCACCAGATCGGCAACCGGCACCGGTGCGCGTGACGCCGCGGCGCTGCCCGCGGCAATGCCGGCAAGCTGCAGCACGCGCTCCACGGTCTCCGCCAGGCGCCGCGATTCGCCCTGGATGGTCTCGCCATACTTCCGCACGCGCGCGGGATCGGCGACCACGCCGTCGGCCAGATTGCTGGCGGCGGTTCCAATCACGGAGACCGGCGTCCGCAGCTCGTGCGAGACCGCGGCGACGAACTCCATCTGCTGCCGCGCCAGCGTCTGCGCGCGGCGGGCCGAGACCACTATCAGGCCGATGGCTGTGGTGAGCAGCAGCAGGATGCTCGAGCTCAGCATCAGGTTGCGCTTTCGCACCGCCGCCACTGCGGCTTCGAGCGAGCCCGCACGATGCGTGGCCGCCACCCGCCAGCGCCCTTCGAACGCGGAAAATCCGGTGCGGGTCGTCGGCGGTCCGTCACCACGCTCGCGACGGTCCTGCAGCACCGAGACGACGATGCGCTCCTCGGGGAGGGGACGGGTGAGCGGCTCGGGCGGCGTGCCGCGTCCCGGTCCGCCGCCGTTTCTCGCAATCATGAACACCTGATCGGGCCGCGGCGACATGAAGGTGGCGTCCACGTCCGCCTTGCGCCCGATCGCTTCGGCCGCGCCCGCTTCCGACTCCCAGATCACGTTCGCCGGCTCGTGCCGATCGGTCACCGCCACCCGGTAATCCGCCGTCCCATCGTCGCCGTGGAAGTGCCGGGCGGTGAGCGTCGGCAGCAGCGTGCCGCGCACGTACTGCGGATCGAGCCGGATGAGCGTGAAGCCCAGGACGTCGATCTGCGGGGGCGTCTTGTGATCCTCCGGGAAGTTGAACACCGTAACCGGCGAGACCAGCGTGTAGTCGTCGCCCACCGAAAAGGACATCGCGCCCTCGCGACGGAAGCGCAGGTTGCCCTGCGCGCGCGGCGGCATCTTGATCTCGCCGAAGTGCTCGAGGAACACGGGCCGGATGGCCAGCAGGTCGGGGGTCCAGTCGGCGGCCTCGAAGGTCCGCAGGTCGCCATTCCAGCGACGGAGGCGGAGGTCGTCGGGGCTGGTCGGCGGCAGCGGATGCCCCGGCAGCACGTCGACCAGGACCACGTCGCGCAGCAGACGCTCGTCGGCGCCGCGCTCCACCCAGGTGGTGTAGCGCTGGGCATACGCCGTCCAATCCTCATCCCGCAGCGTCGAACCTTCGAGCTGGAGGCCGAAGACGGCTCGCGACAGCTCCCCATCGAACGCGGTGGCGAACTGCGCGGCCGACGTGCGCAGGGTGCGCTGCATGCGTTCGCGTTCGGCCTCGCTCACCTGACCGACCCAGCGGTACTGCAGCCAGGCCAGGGCCGGCACCAGCAGGAGCACGACCGCGACCAGTGCGGTGACGCCCGAGACCCGTCCGCGAAAGGGGTTCACGAAGCGCAGTCTAGCATGCAGAAATTGCGATAAATCCAGCAAAATCAAGCATTTAACATCCTTAACAAACCCTTTGCTCAGCCTTAACGTCTTTCGATCCCGAACCCTCGTAATAATCACTGAGCCGAAATGGAGAAGGGGTCACCCATGAAGAAGCTTGCCGTGGTCGCAGCCGCCGTGCTGCTCGCCAACATCGTGAACATCGATCGCACGTTCGAGGCGCCGCTGGCCGCACAGGATCGAGTCGCCGAAGTGGTGGCGCAGGTGAAGAAGGCGCTCGGCGGCGACAAGCTGGCTGCCGCCAAGGGCATCAGCGCCGAGGGGCCGTTCCGCCGCTCGATGGGGCAGCGGGACATGGAAGGCACGCTGTCGCTGGTGCTGGTGCGCCCCGACAAGCTGCGACGCAGCGAAGAGATGGGCATGGGCGGCATGGTGGGCGGCCCGACCGTCGAGCGGGTCAGCGCCTTCAACGGCACCGAGGCGTGGGACGACATCCAGAACCGCGGCGGGATGGGCGGCGGGATGCAGATGGTCATTCGCGGGCCCGGCGGCCCGGGTGGCCCCGGCGGACCGGGCGGCCCGCTCACCGAGGAACAGATCAACGAACAGCGCATGCGCCGCATGAAGATGGAGCTGCAGCGCTGGACCGTCGCGCTCTTTGCGGACAGCACCCAGCCGTTCACCGACGGCGGGGTGGCCGAATCGCCTGACGGCAAGGCCGACGTCCTGGAAACCAAGGACGAAGCAGGCCGCGCGGTGCGCCTGTTCATCGATCAGGAATCGCACCTGCCGCTGATGGTGCAGTACATGGAGATTCGCCCGCGCATCATGATGACGGGCGGGCCAGGAGGACGGCGTGGTGGTCCCAGTGGCGGTCCTGGTGCGCCTGGGACTCCCGGTGCTCCACCCCCGCCGGGCAACGAACCCGGCGCAGCGGCTGGCGCGCAGGCAGGCAGCCAGTCAGGCACGGCGGCCGGCGCCCAAGCCGGTGCGGCAGCGGGCAGCCAGGCGGGTGCGCAAACTGGTGCGCGCGCGGGCAGTGGACGGCCGATGGGCCCCGATGGTCAGCCGCTCACCGAAGAGCAGATCAATGCCCGCATCGAAGAGATGCGCAAGCAGGGCCCCCCGCAGCCCTCGCAGTTCGCGATGCACCTGGGCGACTACAAGAAGGTGGACGGCATCATGCTGCCCCACAAGATCGACATCTCCATCGATGGTCAGCCCAACGAGGAGTGGACGATCGAGAAGTTCAAGGTCAATCCGTCGGTGAAGGCGGACGAGTTCAACAAGCCGAAGGGATAAGCGGACCGGCAGACGGCAGTCGGCAGTCGGCAGACGGCACGGACCGGACACCGGATACCGGACACCGGACACCGGATACCGGTTTAGGAATCAGCTTCATGAAATGGACCGTTGCACTACTCCTGGCGCTCGTCGTGTTCGCGCCAGTCGCGCGCGCGCAGACGCCGGCTCCCGCCGGTGGGCCGTCGACCCTTCGCGTCACGGTGAAGGACGCCACCGACGCCTATCTGCCGCACGCGGTGGTCACGCTCACCGATGCGGCCGGAGTCGAGCGAACCAGCGCCCGTGGACGCCGCAGGCGTGGCCACGTTCCAGGGATTGCAGCCGGGTCCGTATCAGGTGCTGGTCAGTGCCGATGGGTTCCGCGCCGGCGACGTTGCCGGTCAACGTCCGCCGCGGCGCCAACACCGCGACCGCGACGTTGGCCGTCGCCATCTCTGAACAGATCACCGTGGCCGATCAGGCCGCTGACGATCGCCGCGACAACGGCTTCACGCAGACCCTCACGGCCGACGAGATCGACGCCCTCTCCGACGATCCGGACGAGATGGCCGAGCAGCTGGCGCAGATGGCCGGCCCGGGCGCGCAGGTGTTCGTGGACGGCTTCCGCGGCGGCCGCCTGCCGCCGAAGGATCAGATCCAGCAGATTCGCTTCAACAGCAACTCGTTCTCGGCGGAGTACCACGAAGCCGGGATGGTCCGTGTCGAGGTCATCACCCGGCCCGGCATGGGCGGCTGGCGCGGCCGCGGCAACTTCGGCTTCCGCGACGAGTCGCTGAATGCGCGCAACGCCTTCTCCGCGACCAAGGAGCCGACGCAGCAGGAGCGCTACGGGTTCAGCTTCCAGGGCCCGCTCGCCAAGGGCAAGACCGGCATTTCGATGTCGGTGGACGGCAACAACGCCTACGACTCGCGCACCATCCGCGCGCAGGCGCCGACCGACGTCACCGTCAACGGTCTCGCCAGGAACACCACCGTCGGCGTCAACGCGAACTTCCGCGTCGACCACTCGATGGGGCAGGGCAACCAGATCCGCGCCGAGTACGAGCGCCGGCACACCGACCGCGGCGACCTGGGCGTGGGGGACTTCGACCTGCCGGAGCGCGCCTACGACACCGACATGGTCAACGACACCTTCCGCTTGCGCAACACCCGCGTCATCGGCAAGAAGCTGTTCAGCGAGCTGAAGTTCGAGTTCACCAGCAGCAACTCCGAAACCCTGCCGTTCTCCACCGCGCCCACCGTCCGCGTCAACGACGCGTTCACGGCTGGTGGCGCCGGCCAGTCGGGTGACCGCTCGAGCCGCGAAATCGAGATCGCGCAGAACTTCGACTTCACCGTCAAGCGCAAGCACGCGATGCGCGCCGGTGTGCTGTTCGAGGCCGGCTGGTGGAACAGCACGCAGCAGCAGAACGGCAACGGCACTTACGTGTTCACCAGCAACGACGCCTTCAACCTGAGTCAGCCCTCCACCTACACGGTCCGCATCGGCGATCCGCTGGTCGAGTACTCCCAGGTCAAAGCCGGCTGGTTCCTCCAGGACGATGTGCGGCTGGCGAAGACGTTTTCGGTGAGCCTGGGCATGCGGCAGGAGATCCAGACGCAGGTCAACGACTGGCTCAACATCGCGCCGCGCGCGGCCTTCACCTGGAATGCCTCGCGCAAGACCACGGTCCGCGGCGGCTACGGCATCTTCTATGACTGGTACGACTCGAGCCTCTACGAGCAGACCCTGCGCGTGGACGGCGAGCACCAGGTCGACGTCGTGGTCACGAACCCCAGCTACCCGGTCGGCGCGGGCACGGGTGACCGGCTGCCCGCCAGCATCATCCGCTCATCGACGCTGGCCCAGCCGATCATCCAGCAGGCCTCGGTTGGCCTCGAGCGGCCGCTGACGTCCTGGGCGGGACTGCGGCTGGACTACATGATGACGCGCGGCTCCAACGCGCTGCGATCGGTGAACGTGAATGCTCCGGTCGATGGCGTCCGGCCGGATCCGACGGCCGGCAACATCACCGAGATCCAGGCGAGCGGCAACCGCGCCAGCGATCGGCTGACCGTGGCGGTGAACGCGCGGCATCAGCGGCTGCGCCTCTTCACGAACGTGATGTATCAGCTCCAGAGCTCGCGCAACCACGCCGACTCGGCAACGAGCCTGCCGTCGGACAGCACGAACCCCGACGCGGACTGGGGGCCGTCGGCGCAGGACGTGCGGCACCGCCTGTTCGTGATGTTCAACACGCCCCTGTGGTTCGGCGTGCGCGCGGGTTTCAACATGCAGGTGGCCTCGGCCACGCCCTACAACGTCACCACCGGTGTGGACGGCAACGGCGACACCGTGTTCAACGATCGGCCGCTGGGTGTGGAGCGCAACAGCGAGCGCGGCGCCGGGTCGGTGAACGCCAGCCTGCGCCTGAACCGCTCCTTTGGTTTCGGCGGCGCGGCTGCGGGACCTCCAGGGATGCCGCCGATGCCTCCTGGCCGGGCGGTGGTGGCGGCGGTGGCGCGCTCAACCAGCGCGGCCCCGGGGGCGGCGGTCCCGGCGGCCCTGGCGGTGGCGACGGCCCGCAGATGGTCATCATGGAAGGCGGCGCCGCACGCTACCGGCTCGAGTTCTACGGGCAGATCAGCAACCTCTTCAATTACGTGAACTACAACACCTTCATCGGCAACCAGCTGTCGCCGTTCTACGGTGAGGCCACGTCCGCTGGACCGGCGCGTCGTATCGAACTCGGCGTGTCGATCGGGTTCTGAGACCGAGCAAGGCAGAAGGCAAAAGGCAGAAGGCAGAAGGCAAAAGGGCAGACGCCCAAAGGCCGAGGGTAGAATGCAGACAGGCCCCCGGCCTGCCCCTATGCCTTCCATTACCGTGATCGGCGCCGGCGTCGTTGGTTCGACCATCGCCTGGGAATTGGCGTCGGCCGGCGCCAGCGTGCGGCTCATCGATGCGCGGACGCCAGGTGACGGCGCCACGCGCGCCTCTGCGGGTGTGCTGGCCCCTTACATCGAAGGTGGATCGCGCTCGGCCCTGCGGGAACTCGGCCGCGAGAGCCTGGACCTCTACGACGCGTTCATCGCCCGCCTGAGGGCCGAGAGCCATCGCGAAGTCTCGTACCACCGCAACGGCACGCTCGAAGTGGCGCTCACGCAGGCCGAGGCCGAGCACCTGAGCGCGGCGTCGGGCACGCTGTGGAGCGAAGGCGTGGAAGCGCGGTGGGTGCCGGCGTCGGTCATTCCCGATCTGGAGCCCGGCGTCTCGCCCGCCGCGCAGGGCGGGCTGTTCATTCCCTCGCATGGCTTCGTCGGGGTGTCCTCGCTCACCGCTGCCGCAGTGGCGGCGGCCGAGCAGTGCGGCGCGCAGATCCACGAGGAGACGGGCGCCATCCAGGTGTCGCCCGCGGCCGGTGGCGGCGTGTCGGTGCGCACCGCCTCGTCGGCGTGGGATTCGGACGTCGTCATCCTCGCGGCCGGCAGCTGGTCGTCGCGCATCACCGTTGCGGGAGCAGAGCCGGTGCCGGTGAAGCCGATTCGCGGTCAGCTGCTGCAATTGCTCGGGCCGCGTGGGCTGCTCCAGCGCGTGATCTGGGGCGCGGCCGGGTATCTGGTGCCGTGGCCGGACGGCACGGTGCTGGCAGGCGCAACGGTCGAGGACGTCGGCTTCGACGAGAACGTCACGCAGGAAGCCCGGCATCACCTGATGGACATGGCGGTGACGCTGGTGCCCGGCCTGAAGGACGCGGGGATTGCCGACATGCGCGCCGGCCTCCGGCCGCGCGGTCCCGACGAGCTGCCGCTCATCGGTCACTCGCAGGTGGTGCCGGGCTTGATCTACGCCACCGGTCATTATCGCAACGGCGTGCTGCTGGCCCCGCTCACCGCGCAGATCGTGCGGCGTCTGGTGTTCGAGCCCGGCTATGCCCCCATCGCCGCGCTGGCTCCCGAGCGGTGCGGGAGGCTGTAGGGGCTTGGGCGGCTTGAGGCTTGAGGTCTTGGGTCTTGATCCCGCCTCCTGATCCCTGAGCCCTCCCCCGCTGGGAGTATCATCGACCGGTCATGGCCACACTGAACGCCGCCGACATCGACCAGCAGCTTGCCGCTCTCGCCGGATGGGAGCGGGTCGACCAGGCCATCCGCAAGCAGTTCACCTTCCAGGATTTTCCGGAAGCGGTGCTCTTCGTGAGCGCGCTGGTGCCCGGCGCCGAAGCGGCCGACCATCACCCCGACATCACGATCAACTACAAGCGCGTCACGCTCACCTACACGACGCACTCCGAAGGCGGGTTGACGCAGAAGGACTTCGACGGCGCCCGCGCGGCGGACGATGTGGCGGAGCAGGTGCCGCACTTGAGCGAGTTCGGGGACGGATAGGCGCGCTGCTCCTACCGTCGCCGAGGCTCCGGCAGTAGCGGCGCGTAGGACGGAAGGCGAGCCTTCGGCTCGTAGGCCTCGCCGCTCGCGCGGCTCGGTAGGATCCCACGGTGCGAAGCACCGCCTCCCGCACGCAGTGCGGCCCTTGTTCCTACGGCGCGAAGCGCCGCCTTCTTCCGAGCGAAGCGAGGCCTTGATTGAAGCTGAAGAAGCTCTACAGCTCTCGTGAAGTGGCGGCCATCACCGGCCTCTCGGCCCGGCAGCTGCAGTGGTGGGACCAGCGGCGCATCTTCAGCTCCTCCATCCCCTCGCACAAGACCGAACGCGGCGGCTACACCGAACGGCGCTACACCCCCATCGACCTGCTGGAGCTGATGGTGCTGGCCGATTTGCGCCGGCGCGGGTTCACCGTGCCGCGCTTGCGCCGCCTGCTGAGCGTCCTTCGCTCGCGCTTCAAGGTGCGCCTCTACGAAGCCATCGAAGGCGGCGGGCCGATCACGCTCTACATCGACGGCGACAAGATCTACGCCCGCACCGTGGATGGCGATCTCTTCAACGTGCTCGAGCAACCCAACCAGCCGCTGCTGATGGTGGGCGAGCAGGTCCGCCTCCGCGAGCTCACCGTCCGCGAACAACCGGCACGTCGACGCGCGAAGGGTAGCGCGCCGATCGGTAGACGCGGTGCGTCGCCTTCGTGAAGTCCTGGTCCCGCGCCTCGAAGATGGTCTTCGTGTAGGTCTGCGGGTTGCGATCGATCAGCGGGAACCACGTGCTCTGCACCTGCACCATGATCCGGTGCCCCTTGCGGAAGGTGTAGTTCTGGGTGTGCAGGCTGAACGCGTATTCCTCCACCTTCCCAGGCACGATGGCTGACGGCTTCTCGATGCCATTGCGATAGCGCCCGCGGAACACCTCGTTCGACACCATCAGCTGGTAGCCCGCCAGGTCCCATTTCTCCGGATAGCTCTCCGGGTAGACGTCAATCAGCTTCACGATCCAGTCCGCGTCCGAGCCTGTCGTCGACGCGAAGATGTGCGCCATCACCTCGCCGGCGATGCTGACGTCTTCCGTCAACGCACTGCTCTCCCAGCTGAGGACGTCGGGCCGATCGTCCACGAAGCGCTGATCCTCGACCAGCCACGTGGACCACTTCGAGCCGCCAGGGAAGTAGGTGGGTTGAATCGGGCGCTGCCGATACGGCACGGGATGCGCCGGGTCGGACACGAACTCGTCGTACGCGGGCACGCGCGCGTCGGGCGCTGCTGGACGATCCGCTTGCAGGCCGGCGATGGGCGTGGACGGGGACAGGCGCTCGCCGCCGCCAAACGTCAGGCCGACTGTCTGGGTGACCTGCTTCGGCGGCCACTGTTCCCAGCGCCTCCACTGGTTGCTGCCGGACTCGAAGGTCAGCGCTTCGGGGAAGTCTGCGCGTGCCCTTGTCCTTGAGGAAGTAGGCGAAGAACGGCGCCTGCACCTGGTCGCGGAAATACGCGGCGGTGTCGCTGCCGAACGTGATCGGGCCGAGTGCCTCGCCGGTGCGCGTCCAGCCGCCGTGATTCCACGGTCCCACCACCAGGTAGTTCATGCCCGCCTTGTCGTGCTGCTCCAGCGCTTCGTAGATGCGGACGGGCCCGTAGAAGTCTTCCTGATCCCACCACCCGGCCACGTTCAGCGTCGGCACCTTCACGTCCCGCAGGTACGGCACCATCGTCTGGCGCTTCCAGAACTCGTCGTAGTCGGGATGCGCGACGAAGTCGTTCCAGGTGGGAATCTTCTCGCGCAGGTAGTTGCGATTGACGTTGGCGAGCGGGCCGAGGTCGAGATACCAGTCGAAGGTGTCGTAGCGATCGAACGCGAACTGCTGCACGTCGCGCCCGGTCTCCATCATCGTGGCGTATTCAAAGGCGTAGCTCAGACGGAAGGCGCCGTTGTGATGGAAGTCGTCGCCGAGCCACATGTCCGCCGGCGAGGCCTGCGGCGAGATCGCCTTCAGCGCCGGGTGTGGCTCGACCGCTGCCATGATGGTGGTCCACCCGTCGTACGACACACCGAGCATGCCGATCCGGCCGTTGTGGTTCGGCACGTTCTTCAGCAGCCATTCGATGGTGTCGTAGGTGTCGGTGCCCTCGTCCAGGCTGGTGGTGTCGCCCGGAGCACGGGCCGGCCGCTGCATCACGAACGTGCCTTCGGAGCCGAACTTGCCGCGGATGTCCTGGAACACGAAGACGTAGCCTTCGTCCGCCAGCGCCTTGTAGTAGCGCACGAAGCTGCCGTCCGCGCCCTCGATGCCATAGGGCGTGCGCCGCAGGATGATCGGCAGCGGCCCCGTCTGGTTCTTCGGTGTGAAGACCTTGGTGTGGAGGCGGACGCCGTCGCGCGCCGGAATCATCACGTCCAGCACCGTGAACGCGTCGCCGGGACTCTGTGTGGCCTGCGACTGGACCCCGACCAGCGCGAAGCTCAGCAGCAAGACCACGGCGGCAACAGGAACACCGGCCGGGCGAACGGGCGCAGAGAAACGGGTGGTCATGATTGCCGGACAGCATAACGCCGGCTGCCGGAAGGAATCCCCCTAGATCCCGTCGCGCTGACTCCAGGTGGGCCCGAACCGGTTTGGAACGTCGAGCGCGCTGAACACGCCGAGCGGCGTCGCCGACACGCAGAGCGCGTCACGCTTGGATTCGAGCGCGGCGGTCTCGTCGGAGAAGTCGGCGTAGTGCTTCTCGTAGACCACCATCTCGCTCCAGTATTCGATCAGCAGATAGCGGGTGGCCTGCACCTGGTCCCGCAGGAACGAGCTGCCGAGAAACGAACGGCTCTGCCGGCTGAGCGCGGTCCAGGGGCCGTCCGCACCGTAGAACTGCTCGAACGCCGGCTGCTGGGCCCGCTCCACCTCGAACTGCCATGCCATTGCAATCACGATCGCCTCCGATACGTCATCTTACCGGCTGCGAGGCGCCAGCCGGGAGTTCCGTGTAGGATCGGCATCGATGTCGATTTCGTATCTCGATGATGCCGTCCCGCGACGGATTGAAGCCTGGCACAGCCCAAGCCTCGATCTGCAGATGCCGATCGTCACCTACGGCGACCGTGGGCGGCCGTTGCTGCTGTTTCCCACCGCCGCCGCCGACTTCCTCGAGAACGAGCGCTTCTTCCTGGTCAAGTCAGTCGAGCCCGCAATTCTCGCCGGGCGTGTTCGTGTGTTCTCGATCGACAGCATCAATCGTCTCGCCTGGATGGATTCAGCCGTGCCGGTGCCCGAACAGGCGCGGCGGCAGGCGCTCTACTCCCGCTATGTCGAGCACGAGGTCGTCCCCTACATCCGAGGCGTTTGCGGGGATCCGGCAGTTCGCATCGGCACGACCGGCGCCAGCTTCGGCGCCTTCCACGCCGCCAACAGCCTGCTCCGGCGTCCCGATCTGTTCGACGGGCTGATCGCCATGAGCGGGTTCTACGATCTCGAACCCGACTACCTGAAGGGGTACAGCGACGACAACTGCTACTTCAACAACCCGGCCTGGTACCTCCGCGACCTGCACGGCGTCCAGCTCGATCTGCTGCGCACCGCGTGCCGCATTGTCCTGGTGAGCGGGCGGGGAGCCTACGAGGCGCCGCGGGCCTCGCAGCAACTGTCGGACCTCCTGAGGGCGAAGGACATCCCGCACGTGCTGGACTTCTGGGGCGAGGACGTCAATCACGATTGGCCGTGGTGGCGCCGGATGCTGCCGCACTATCTCGATCGTCTGTAGACTCTCGCGGTAACATCCGCGCGTGACTCCTTCCTTCCGCTTCGTCGGCGTCTTCGTCGTCATGCTGGCGGCCCAGGCCGCCTGTGCCCGCCCCGCGCAGAACGCCGACTGGCCGATCAACGGCGGTCCCGGCAACGCCCGCTACTCGCCGCTGACGCAGATCACGAAGGACAACGTCTCGCAGTTGAAGGTCGCCTGGACCTACGACAGTCAGGACGCATTCACCGCGTCCGAGATGCAGAGCAACATCATCGTCGCCGACGGCGTGGCGTATGCCACCACCCCGACGATGAAGGTGGTGGCGGTCAACGCGGTGACGGGGCAGGAGCTGTGGCGCTTCGACCCCAGCGGCGGATCGACAACGCGAACGCGGTTCCGGCATCGTGGCGTCACGGTTCACGCCGACCGGGTGTTCGTCAGCTATCGCAACTTCCTCTGGTCGCTGGACCGCAAGACCGGTCAGCCGGTGCCGGCCTTTGGCAAAGAAGGTCGCATCGATCTGCGCGAGGGTTTGGGCAAACCCGCCGAGGGGCTGTCGGTGAGCGCGAGCACGCCGGGCGTGGTGTTCGAGGACCTGATGATCCTGCCGAGCAGCGTCCCGGAAACGCTGCCGGGCACCCCCGGACACATTCGCGCCTTCGACTGGAAGACCGGGCAGCAGCGCTGGATCTTCCACACGATTCCGCAGCCCGGTGAACTGGGCTACGACACCTGGCCGCCTGATGCCTACAAGCTGGCCGGAGGCGCCAACGCCTGGGCGGGCGTCACCGTCGATCCCGCGCTGGCAATGGTGTTCGCCGCCACCGGCTCCGCGTCGTTCGACTTCTACGGCACCACTCGTCATGGCGACAATCTGTTCTCCGACAGCGTGCTGGCTCTCGATGCGCGAACGGGAAAGCGGATCTGGCACTTCCAGGGCATCAAGCACGACGTGTGGGACTGGGACTTCCCGGCGCCGCCAACGCTGGTGACGGTGACCCACGACGGCCGTCAGGTGGACGCTGTTGCGCAGGTGACGAAGTACGGCGACACCTTCGTCCTGGATCGCCGGACCGGCGAGTCGCTCTTTCCGATCGAGCAGCGCCCGGCGCCAGCATCCACGGTGGACGGCGAGCTGGTGTCGGCCACCCAGCCCCGGCCGCTGAAGCCGCCGCCGTTCGCGCGTCAGGGCCTCACCGAAGACATGCTGACGACGCGCACGCCCGAAGCGCACGCCGCGGTGCTCGCGCGCTTCAAGACGATGAGATCCGGCTTCCTCCAACCGCCTTCGCTCGAAGGGACGATTGTCTTTCCGGGGTTCGATGGCGGCGCCGAGTGGGGTGGGGTGGCTTTCGATCCCGCGTCGGGCCTGCTCTACGTCAACTCGAACGAGATGCCGTGGATCGTCAAGCTGATCCCCAACAACGACACCTCGCTCTACAACTCGAAGTGCGCAAGTTGCCACCGCGAGAATCGCGAAGGCACGACGGTGGCGCCGTCGCTGCTGAAGATTGGCGATCGGATGTCGCGCGACGAGATTGCCACGATCGTGCGTCAGGGCACCGGCCGCATGCCCGCGTTTCCCGACATGGGCGCGCGCAACATCAACGACATCGCCGACTTCCTGATCACCGGCAAGGACAAGGGCGCCGACCCGGCGCTGAAGAACGACCCGAGCTGGCTGAAGTACCGGAGCGACGGCGAGTCGATCTTCCTGGACCCCGACGGCTATCCGGCCGTGACACCGCCGTGGGGCACCTTGAACGCGATTGATCTCAACAAGGGTGAGATCCGCTGGCGCATCCCGTTCGGTGAGATTCCGGCGCTGGCGGAGAAGGGGCTGAAGGGCACGGGCAGCGACAACTACGGTGGCCCGGTGGTCACCGCGAGCGGACTGGTGTTCATCGGCGCCACGAACTTCGACAAGAAGTTTCGCGCCTACGACGCCGCGACGGGCACGCTCCTCTGGGAGACGACGCTTCCTGCCGCGGGTAACGCGACGCCATCGGTCTACATGATCGACGGCCGGCAGTACGTGGTGATCGCGTGTGGCGGCGGCAAGAACGGTGCGCCGTCGGGCAGCAGCATCGTGGCGTTCGCGCTGCCAGGGAACGGCCGGCCGTAAATGCAAGCGCAGAGCGCAGAGTGGGGAGGACGAATGGCGAACCTTCAATGGTTGACTGCAGTGGCGTTGATTGCGGCGGGCCTGGCGACGCCTCTCGGAGCCAGTGACGCACCGTGGGGTGACCGGCAGGCCGCAGTGAACGCCGGCCCCGTCTACGTCGCCTATTACTGGCGCGCACGCCCCGGCCGCGAGAGCGACTACAACCAGTACATCCGCGACACCGCCGAGCGCATCGATGAGGATGCCCGCAAGGCCGGCGCCTTCATCGAGATCCGTACGGTGCTCGCCACCAAGCCGGCGGACGGTCCCGCCCCGGACTGGACGCACCTGCGCATCTTCACGCTCAAGGACATGGCGGCCGTCGAGGCCCTGGCCAAGGCGCTCGACGAGGCGACGGTGCGCGTCGTCCCTGACGAGGCGCAGCGAAAGGCCAACACCGCGCGCTCCGCCGAGATGCGGGACTTCGTGCGGCGCGAGGTCTGGACCACGCTCCGCTAGGCGTCGGCGCGCGCCTTCTCTTTCGGGCATCATTGAAGGGAATGCGCGACACAGAAGAGCAGGCGCCCGCAGCGACGAAGGCTGCGGCCGAGGACGTGGCGGCCGCGTATCGACAGCGCATGTCCGCCCGCGCCAACGTGGTCGCGATTCACGAGCGTCGCCACGCGCACCTCGCGTGGTGGCGGTTTGCGATCTTCGCATCCGGTGTGGCGTTGATGATCTGGCTCGGCCGGCCCGGGCTGCCCTGGCTCCTCGTTCCTGGCCTCGCCTTCGTCGTTGCCGCCATCGTCCACGCGTTCGTGCTGAACGCGCGCGATCGCGCCGCACGGGCGGTCACCTTCTACGAGCGCGGGCTGCGCCGGCTGAACGACGAATGGATTGGCACCGGCGAGACCGGCGATCGATTCCGCTCGGACCATCACCCGTACGCCGACGATCTCGACATCTTCGGCCGCGGCAGCCTGTTCGAGCTGCTGTCGACACCACGCACCGCGGCGGGCGAAGCCACGCTCGCCGGCTGGCTGCTGGCGCCCAGCCGTCCCGACGTGGTTCGCGATCGTCAGCAGGCCGTCCAGGAGCTGCAGCCGAAACTTGATCTGCGCGAGGGCCTGTTCGTGTTCGGGCCCGAGGTGCGTGCCATCGTGGACACCGACGCGCTGCGCGCCTGGGCCCAGGCCACCCCTCGGCTGGTGGCCGCGTGGCCCCGCTACGTCCTGCCGCTGCTTGCCGCTACGTCGACTGTGCTGACGTTGGTGTGGATCTGGTCCGGCGAGCCGCCACCGTGGCTGGGCGCCGCGCTCGTCGTGCAGGGCCTGGTCGGCTGGTGGTTCCGCGCCGGCGTGCGAGAGGTGTCCGAGCAGGTGGAACGCCGAGCCCAGGAACTTGGCGTGCTGCGGGATCTGCTCGCCCTGATCGAGAACGAGCCCGCCACGACGCCGCGCTTGAAGCAGTTGGCCGCCGAGCTGACGGCCACCGGCAGCGTGCCATCAGTGGAGATCGGCCGCCTGGTCCGGCTGGCGGATCTGCTTGATTCGCGGCAGAACCAGTTCTTCGTGCCGATCGCGGCGCTGCTGCTGCTCGGCACGCAGACGGCGGTGGCGATCGATCACTGGCGGGCCCGTTGCGGCTCGCGCGTGCCGCGCTGGCTGGAGATCGCCGGCGAATACGAAGCCCTGGCGGCACTCGCGGGTTTTGCCGCGGAGCACCCAGCGGATCACTTTCCAACCATCGACGATGGCCGCCCGCGCTTCGACGCAGACGACCTCGCGCATCCGCTGATTCCCATCGCCCGGGCCGTGCCCAACAGCGTGCGCCTCGGCGGTGAAGGGCCGCACGTCCTGCTGGTGAGCGGATCGAACATGTCCGGCAAGAGTACATGGCTGCGCACCATCGGCATCAACGCGGTGCTCGCGCAGGCCGGTGCGCCGGTGCGCGCCCGCGCCCTGCGCATGTCGGCGCTCGAGGTTGGCGCCACGCTCCGCATCCAGGATTCACTACAGGCCGGGCAGTCCCGTTTCTTCGCGGAGATCACCCGGCTCAGCCTGATCGTGTCGATGGCGCGGCGCCGCGCCACGGAGTCGGACGCGCCCGCGGTGTTGTTCCTGCTCGACGAAGTGCTCGCAGGCACCAACTCGCACGATCGCCGCATCGGCGCGGAAGGCATCGTGAAGGGGCTGGTCGGGCTCGGCGCCATCGGCCTCGTCACCACCCACGACCTGGCGCTCACCGAGGTCGTCGCCGAGCTCGGGCAGGCCGCCGCGAACGTGCACTTCGAGGATCACTTCGAGGATGGCAGCCTGCGCTTCGACTATCGCCTGCGCGAGGGCGTGGTGCGCACCAGCAACGCGCTGGCGCTGATGCGATCGGTCGGCCTGGACGTGGCGGAGGAGTGAGGCTGCAGGAGAAAGGCTAGTCTCGAACCATCCCGGTCGCCCGCTCGAGCGCCACGATGCGACCCACATGTTCGGCGAGCACGCGATCGGTGTCGGCCGATTTGGTCTGGCAACCCTGGCGAAGATCGGCCAGATCGCGATGAATACTGTCCAGGACGCCACCGTAGTTGTCGGCGGCAGTCCTGACAATCTCGCGCAGTTCCTCCGTCTGCACGCGGAGGCGATGGCTCAGACGCTCGTCGGCCTCTGCCAGCCGCGTGTCGATGCGGGCAGCGAGGCGAGCCTCAGACGCCTCCAGCCGCGCGTCGATGCGGCCGGCGAGGCGGGTCTCCGACGCCTCCAGCCGCGTGTCGAGGCGGGCACCCAGCCGCTGCTCCAAGCGCTCTTCGAGCTGGGCGCCCATGGCCGTAAGCTGCGTCCGGAGTTCGTCGGTAAGCGCCCGTTGCAGTCTGTCGAACTTGTCCTGCATCTCCCCTTCCCAATCGGCGGCCATCGTAGCATCGTCCTCCGCGACGGGAGTTTGCGAATGGTGGGCCAACTCGAAATAGGGCGAAATGCCGAGGGAACTTGTGGGTCGCCCCGCGCCACGTCGCAGATATTGCGTACGCGCGAAGCGACAAAAACGGCAGGAACTGACGACGTGAGGTGAGGGTTAGAATGCACGGGCGCACCTGATGGCCACTCAGCCCGAGCCCGTCCTCGAACTCTGCAACGCCAGCCTGATGCGGGGACACGCGCGCGTGCTGGACAGCTTGTCGCTGACGATCCGCCGCGGCGAGCACGTGGCGATTGTCGGCCCAAACGGCGCGGGTAAGTCGTCGCTCGTGCGCCTCCTTACGCTCGAGGATTACCCGTTAGCAACCGCCGGTCCAGAGCCGCCTCTCCGACTGTTCGGACACGTGCGCTGGGACCTGAACGAGCTGCGTCAGCGCATGGGCATCGTGTCCGCGGACGTGCACGAGCATTTCACCGGCGGGCCCTGGGTGTCGCAGGTGCCGGCCATCGAGGCGGTGCTCTCCGGGTTTTTCGCCAGTCGCGGCGTGTTCGAGCATCATCACGTAACCGAGGCGATGCTGGTGCAGGCGCGTGAAGCGCTGGCGCGAGTGGACGCACTGCATCTCGAGGCCGCGCGCCTCGACCGTCTCTCCACCGGCGAAGCGCGGCGCGTGCTGATCGCCAGAGCGCTCGTCCGTACACCGGAGCTGCTGGTGATCGATGAACCGACCACCGGGCTGGACATCGTCGCGCGGCACCGGTTCATGGAGCACGTGCGCCATGTCGCACGCGGCGAAGCCACGATTCTGCTGGTGACCCAGCATCTCGACGAGATCATTCCAGAGATCGCGCGGGTGATTCTGCTGAAGGATGGGCGGATCATCGCGGACGGGCCCACGGACCGCGTGCTGGTCGGCCCACGCCTGGCGGAGGCTTTCGGCGGGCCAGTGAGCGTGACCTGCCAGGACGGCTACTACTACGCGCGACCCGGAGCTCAGGCCGAGGTCACGACGATGTCCAGTTGATGAGAGTGGAGTGCGAGTGATGCAACCAGTCACCAGGCGTGGATTCGTGGAAGCCGTGGGTGCGACGGCGGGTCTCGGGCTGCTGGCGCCTCTTGCTGGCGCGACCGCCGCGGAAGCGCTGGCGGCTGCCGAGCCGGACAAGGCCGCCTATCTGTCCGGCGATGGCCTTGGTCTTACGCCCCGAGCCTACGCGGCGTTGCTCGATCAGATCTGCCAGAAGGCGGACGTTGGCGAGGACAATTACCTGCTCGGCGGAGAAGTGGAGCGCTTCGAGCAGCACTGGGCGCAGCTCCTCGGCAAGGAGACGGCCGTCTTCATGCCTTCCGGCACGCTGGCGAATCATCTGGCGCTGCGCGCCCTGGCCGGCAGCAAGCGGCGCGTGATCGTTCCCGAGATGAGCCACATCTACAACGACACCGGCGACGCCTGCCAGACGCTGTCCGCGCTCACGCTGATGCCGCTCGCGCCGGGCGCGGCGACGTTCACGCGCGCAGACGTGGAAGCGGTCCTGGCGCGCACCGCCGG
This sequence comes from uncultured Acidobacteriota bacterium, assembly GCA_963723005.1. GTDB lineage: Bacteria > Acidobacteriota > Vicinamibacteria > Vicinamibacterales > UBA2999 > VFZN01. The sequence goes on from CAVRPA010000008.1 coordinate 166,812, forward strand.
CGGCCGTGTCGCGACCGAGATCGGCGCCATCGCGATCGAGAGCCCGATCCGGCGGCTGTCCGGGCAGATGTTCGACTGGGACGAAGCCAGGCGGATCGCGGCCTTCGCGCGGGAGAAAGGCATCGGCACGCACCTCGATGGCGCGCGGCTGTTCATCGCCTCCGCCTACACCGGCATCTCGCCGGCCGAGTACTCGGCGCCGTTCGACACCGTCTACGTGTCGCTGTGGAAGTACTTCAACTCCGGCGTCGGCGCCATCCTCGCCGGGCCAAAGCGCGTGCTGGACGGCATGTTCCACACCCGGCGGATGTTCGGCGGCAACCTGGCGGTGGGCTGGCCGGCGGCGCTGGTGGCGCGGCACTACATGGACGGCTTCGTCGATCGGCTGAAGAGCGCGGTCGCGGTATCGGAGGCCTTCTACACCCAGATCGCGCGCCACCCGAAGGTGAGCGTCGAACGGATCCCGAACGGCACCAACCTGACGCGCGTCGTGGTGAAGGGTGTGGATCCGCTCGCCATGCGAAAGCGCTTGAACGCGCAGGGTGTGTTCCTGCCGAATCCCGCGGCCGGCGGAGTGTTCACGCTCGGCGTCAACGAGACATGGAACCGGACCACGGCGGCGGACCTTGCGCGCGACGTCACGGACGCGCTCGGCGCCTAGCGCAGTCGAACCTAGAACCTAGAACCCCGAACCCCGAACCTGGAACCGTCGTTCACTCGAGGTCCCTATGCATCGTCATCGTTCCCTGTCTATGTCGCTCGTCGTCCTGTGCCTTTCGTGCCTCCAGGGAACTGGCTTAGCGCAGAGCAAACGCCCGGCCATCGTTCGAAGACGTGATGCAGGTCAAGGCGGTAGGGAATCCCACGCTGTCGCCGGACGGCGCCACGGTGCTCTACACCGTGCGGCAATGGGAGCCGCCGTCGGACCGCGACAAGGATCGGCTGGAGGCGCGAACGCGCATCTGGCGAGTCCGGGCGGACGGTTCGGAGCCGGCACGGCAGATCACCTTTGGCGAGCGGGGCGACACGCAACCGCAGTGGTCGCCCGACGGCAAGTTCATCAGCTTCCTCTCGGCGCGTGGCCCCGGAGCCAACGGCGACGAGGGCGGACCGAAGCCGCAGGTGCACCTGATGCGCGCCGACGGCGGCGAGGCGCAGAAGCTCACCGACGCGAAGGAAGGTGTCACCTCCTACGCGTGGGCGCCGGACGGCAGCCGCATCGCGTTCCTCAGCAACGACCCGCGCTCGGAGACACAGGAATCGGACATCAAGAAGCGTGACGATGAGCGCGTGTTCGAGGGGGATTTCCGCTACACGCACGCGTGGGTCGTGAAGGTGCCGGCCTCCGGGACGTCATCGAGCAAGCCCGAGGTGGCGAAGCAACTGACGCGCGGTACGGACTACACGCTGTCGGGCACCCCGTCGTGGGCGCCGGATGGGCGGCGCTTCGTGATTGGCGCCTCGGTCACGCCGCTCCTCCGTGATAACCGGCGCGACATCTACATCGTCGATGTCGAGTCCGCCACCGCGGAGAAGATCAGCAGCAACTTCGGCAGCGATACGCAGCCGCGCTGGTCGCCCGACGGTAAGACCATCGCGTGGACCGCCGACCCGTACACCGGACCTCCCGTCGCCGACGGCACCGCGCCGGGAGTGGTGCTGCAGTCGCGGCTGATGCTCCACAACGTGGAGACGAAGGCGACACGGGACGTCTCCGCCGGGACCTTCGACACCGACGCGGGCGCGCCGCAGTGGACGGCGGAAGGCAATCGCGTGCTGTTCCTGTCCGGCAAACGCGCCTACAACGAAGCCTTTGCCTTCGACCTCACGACCGGAGCCTACTCGCAGCTCAGCACCCGCCGCACGATGCAGGGCTCGTCGCTCAGCAAGGACGGCCGGACGATTGTCGTGTCGATGGATGCGCCCGACGGCGCCAGCGAGATCTACGCCACCGATCCGCGGTTCTCGACATTCCGCAAGCTGACGGACACCAACCCGCAGATCGCGCAGCTGGCGCTTGGCGAGACCGAGGTCGTCACCTGGAAGAGCACGGACGGCGCCGAAGTGGAAGGCGTGCTGCTGAAGCCGGTGGGCTACCGCGCGGGCACGAAGTATCCAACGCTGGTCGTGGCGCACGGCGGGCCGTCAGGCGCGTATCTCAACAACAACCGCCTGGGCGGACTGGAGGGTGGGCAGGTGTGGGCCGGCAAGGGCTGGGCGGTGTTCTATCCGAACCCGCGTGGCAGCACGAACTACGGCGAGAAGTTCCTGCAGGCCAACATCAACGACTGGGGCGGCGGCGACTACAACGACATCATGACCGGCGTCGACGCGCTGGTCGCGCGCGGCATCGCCGATCCCGACAAGCTGGCGCACATCGGCTGGAGTTACGGCGGCTACATGACCGCCTGGGTGATCACGCAGACCACCCGCTTCAAGGCGGCGATGGTCGGCGCGGGGCTGACCAACATGTGGAGCATGTATGGCACCAACGACATCCCGAGCGTGCTGATCGCGTATTTCGGCGGCATCCCGAGTGAGAAGACGCTCCCGCTCTACATGGCGCGCTCGGCCATGACCCACGTGGACAAGGTCACCACGCCCACGCTCATCCTGCACGGCGCCAACGACGAACGGGTGCCGGTGGGCCAGGCGCAGGAGCTGTACCGAGGGCTGAAGGATCGCGGCAAGTCTACCGAGCTCGTCTTCTACCCGCGCGAAGGCCACGGCTTCACGGAGTACTACCACCAGCTGGATCGGATGAACCGCATCTACGACTGGGTGACGCGGTACACCCTCGGCGGGACCACGACCGACAGACCCTAGCCGACTCTCACTTGATCACGCGGACGTCCACCTTCTCGCCGCGGATGAACTTGCCCTTCATCACCTTCGCGACGTGCGTCGCGACGGGCGCGGCCAGTTCGACCGTCGATGCATCGGCGCCGACGCGGATGGCGCCGATCTCCTTCGAGCTGATGCCGGCTTCACCGGCAATCGCGCCGACGAGATCGGCGGGCCGGACGCCATGGTCGCGGCCGACGTTCAACGCGATGACGACGGCCTCGCGGCCAAGGCCCTCGGCCCCGCGCGTTGACCGCGCCGGGCGCTCGGCGCGATCCGGCCGATCGGACGCCGACCCGCGCTCCGAGTAGCGGGGACGGTCCGACGGCGGGGAAACCCTGGAGCGCTCTGGCGGACGCGGTGCGGCGGGTCGAGGCCCGGTTCGCTCTGGCGCTCGCGATGGACGATCGGCATACGCCGGGCGCATCGGACCGCGGGCGCGGCGCGGGCCCGCGCGCGGGACGCTCGTCCCGGTCGTCGAAATCCCGACGTCCCGCCTCGGCCTCGTCGCCTCGACTCGCGCCGTCCTCGTCGCGACGCACGGTGAACCCGGCGCGTTGCACCGGCCCTTCCGGCCCAGGTGCGCTGGCGGCCGGCGCGTCGCTCTTTGCTTCGGCCATGGTCAACGCCGCGGCGGCGATGTCGATCGGATCGAAGTCGTCGACCAGCGTCTGCACGAGCGCGCGCATCTCCTCCAGCCCGCCGCCGGCGATGCGCGTGGTGAGCTCCATCCGCATGGTGTCCAGGCGCTTGGCCTTCAGCGCCGCCTGCGTCGGCAGCACGCCCACCTCGATCGGCTGCTTGGTCAGTCCCTCGATGTAGCGAAGGCTGCGCTGCTCGCGCGGGCCCAGCAGCGTGATGGCCACGCCCTCGCGTCCGATGCGGCCGGTGCGGCCGATGCGGTGCACGTACACCTCGGGCGAGGTGGGGAGGTCGTAGTTGATCACGTGCGACACGTGGTCGATGTCGATGCCGCGGGCGGCGACGTCGGTTGCCACCAGCACGTCGGTCTTGCCGGTGCGGAACAGCTGCATCACGCGATCGCGCTGCCGCTGGTCGAGCCCGCCGTGCAGGGCCGCCGCGCCGTAGCCGTGCGACTTGAGCGTCTCGGTCAGCTCGTCCACTTCCACGCGCGTCCGGCAGAACACGATGGCCGAGGCCGGATCCTCGAACTCCAGGATGCGGCCCAGCGCGGGGCCCTTCTGGCCACGCGCGACGATGTAGGCGACCTGGCGGATGCGCGGCACCTTGCCGGCCTGACGCTTCTCCGCCTTGATGGTGATGCGCTCGGGCTTCTGCAGGTGCCGGCCGGCAATCGCCGAAATGCGCGGCGCCATGGTCGCGGCGAAGAGCGCCGTCTGCCTCGTCGCCGGCGTGGCGGTGAGGATGGCCTCGAGATCCTCGGCAAATCCCATGTCGAGCATCTCGTCGGCTTCATCGAGGACCATGACCTCGAGGGCGGTCAGATCCAGCGTGCCACGACGCAGATGATCCAGCGCGCGGCCGGGCGTGGCGACCACCACGTCGACGCCCCGCTGCAGCGCGCGAATCTGCTGGTGCATCGGTGCGCCGCCGTAGACCGGCACCACCGTCAGCCGCGTGTGCTTGGCGTATTTGTGAACGGCTTCCGCCACCTGCATGGCCAGCTCGCGCGTCGGCACGAGGATCATCGCGCGCGGGGCGCGGGTCTTGGTTGCGGGTGGTTCCAGCAGGCGGTGGAGCAGCGGGAGAGCGAACGCGGCGGTCTTGCCGGTGCCGGTGCCGGCCTGGCCGATGATGTCCCGGCCCTCGAGGAGCACGGGAATCGCGGCGCGTTGAATGGGAGTGGCTTCTTCGTATCCCAGGGCCAGGACGGCCTTCACGATGGGATCGGCAATGCCAAGCGTGTCGAAGCCGGCCGGTTCGGGAGCGTCCGTGGTGGTGGTGGTACTCACGAACCATTGTAGCCCGTGGACCAGACCGGCGACGGGCGGCGTGCCTGCTGTCAGGCACGCCACCGGGAGCGCTGTTACTTCTCGTACACCGCGACGGTGTTCACGGGCTGGCCGAGCGCGTTGGTGCCCTTGGTGGTGACCGTCCTGGTCTTGCCGTCTTTCGAGACCGCGGACGTCTGAGTGGTCGTGACCTTCCCGCCTTTCTTCGAGACGGTCGAGATCGTGTTGGCGTCGACGCGAGTGCGCGAGACGGTGTCGGCGTCCGGATTGTTGCCGGTCACCGGGCTTTCCTTGCCGTCGTAAGTTGCCGTGAACTCCCAGTGCCGTTTGCTGCCGTCGGCCATCACCTGATCGACGACAACGCGCGCACCTGCTCCGGCGGCTTCGATGGTGGTGGTCGCGCTCGTCGGCCCGGGGCCCGGGCTGTACTTCGATTTCGCGACGTTCAGCTTCCACACACCGACCTGAGGATCGCTTTGCGCCGATACGGCGCCGGTGAGCAGGCAGGCCAACCCGAGGCACGCGACTGACGAGACGAGAGCGGGGATGTGAGTCTCATACGGTCTCCTCCTGTGCGGCGTTGCGGCGGCGCTCCGATCGAGACTGGAGAACACCCGGCCAGGACGAAGCGAGCCGAAGAGCGTCGGAGCGGCGGCGTGGACAGACGGGACGCGGGCACTCCGTGCGCCGCGTGCCGTGCTGGCTGGCAGTCTAGCCCTGCGATCTGCCGGGGTCAACGGGCGGCAGAAGGCCTCGCTTCGTTCGGCGGGAGGGAGGCCTCGCCGCGCTCGGCAGCGGCGCCATCGCGCCGCAGGATTCTGTCGAGCCGCCAGCAACGGGCCGCGATACCGGACGACCGGATACCGGCCACCGGAGTACCGAGGATACCGGACTAAAATGCCTTCGTGGCTGACAACGACTCCGGCGAAGCGCTCGGCATGGTCGAGACGCGTGGGCTCATCGGCATGGTCGAGGCCGCCGACGCGATGGTCAAGACCGCCAACGTGGTGTTCGTCGGCTGGCAGAAAGTGGACGCCGGCCTCGTCACCGCGATCGTGCGGGGCGACGTGGGTTCGGTGAAGGCCGCCACGGACGCCGGCGCCGCCGCCGCCCGTAAGGTCGGCGAGCTGATTGGCGTCCACGTCATTCCCCGCCCGGTCGACGACCTCGAGAAGATCTTCCCGATCGCGCCGAAGAAGTAGGAGTGGGCCTCGCCGCTTCGCGGCTCGGTAGGGGAGTTGGCGCGCCTTCGGCGCGTAGCGGATCTCCGCCTGCAGCGCGCGGCGCCCACGTGCGCAGCGCCGCTTTCCACGAGCACGCCCTCCGGCCCCACGGTGCGAAGCACCGCCCTTACCGAGCGAAGCGAGGCCTTCTGTCCTACGGCGCGCAGCGCCGCCTTCTCTGTCTTCAGAACTTCGGCGTGATCCCCATGTTGTGCATGATGAACGCGTAGATGTCGGCGGTGGCCTCGATCTGCTTCGTCACGTTGCTGGCGCCATGGCCCGACTTGGTCTCGATCCGGATCAGCACCGGGTTTTCCGCGCTCGCGGCCTTCTGCAGCGTCGCGGCGTACTTGAACGAGTGCGCGGGGACGACCCGGTCGTCGTGATCGGCGGTGGTGATGAGCGTTGCCGGGTACTTGCCGCCGGTCTTGATGTTGTGGAGCGGTGAGTAGGCATAGAGCGCCTTGAACTCCTCGGCGTTGTCGCTCGAGCCGTAGTCGGCGATCCAGTTCCAGCCAATCGTGAACTTGTGGAACCGCAGCATGTCCATGACGCCGACCTGCGGAATCGCCACCCGGAACAGCTCCGGCCGCTGGTTGATCACGGCGCCCACCAGCAGGCCGCCGTTCGAGCCGCCCTGCGCCGCCAGCCGCGCCGGCGAGGTGTACTTGTTGGCAATCAGCCACTCGGCCGCGGCGATGAAGTCGTCGAACACGTTCTGCTTCTTCGCCTTCGTCCCCGCGTCGTGCCAGGCCTCGCCGTACTCGCTGCCGCCGCGCATGTTGACGCTGGCATACACGAACCCCTGTTCGAGCAGCGCAATCCGCAGCGAATTGAAGCCCGGCGTGGTGGCGATGTTGAACCCGCCGTAGCCGTACATCAGCGTCGGGTTGGTGCCGTCGAGCGCGAGCCCCTTCTTGTGCACCAGGAACATCGGCACTTTCGCGCCGTCCTTGCTGGTGACGAACACCTGCTTGGTCTCGTACTGATTGACGTCCAGGCCTGGGATCTCCGGCGCCCGGAACATCGCGCTCTTCCGAGCGGCGACGTCATAGCGGAAGATCGAGGTCGGATAGGTGAACGACGTGAACGTGTAGAACAGCGAGGCATCGTCCATGTTGCCGCCAAAGCCGCCGGCGCTGCCCAGCCCCGGCAGATCGATCTCGTTCTCCAGCGTGCCCTCGAGGTTGTGGACATAGGCCCGGGACGCGACGTCCTTCATGTAGGTGGCGATGACCTTGCCGCCGGCCACCGCGATGCTGTCGATGGTGTCGGCCTTGGGCGGGATGATCACCTTCCAGTTGTCGGGCGCCGGGCTCGCCGGGTTGATTCGCACCACGCGGCCATTCGGCGCGTTGTTGTCGGTGAAGACCAGCAGCTCGCCGCGCACGCTCTCGAGGACGTCATAGGTGTCGTCGCCGATCTCGGGAATCAGCGGCGTGAACTTCGCGCCTGCCTTCGAGAGATCCTGCACGAACACGGCGTTCCCCTGCTTGCCGGTGCCGCGATCGGACACGGTCAGTACCGCGAAGCGCTCGTCCTCGGTGGTGCTGACGGTGTGGAACCGCTGCGGGTTCTTCGGATCCTCGAACACCAGCGTGTCCTCGGCCTGCGGCGCGCCAACGCGGTGATAGAACACCTGGTGGTTCTCGTTGACCGACGACAGCTCCTTGCCTTTCGCGGGCGTCGGGTAGCGGCTGTAGTAGAACCCCCGGTCGCGCCAGGCGATATCCGACACCTTCACCCACTCCACCTTGTCGGCGAGCGGTTTGCGGGTGGTGAGATCGAGCACGTTCAGCTCCTGCCAGTCGGAGCCGCTGCGCGACACCGCATAGGCGAGCAGCGTGCCGTCTTTCGAGGCTTCGTAGCCCGCGAGCCGCACGGTGCCGTCCGCCGACCACGTGTTCGGATCGATCAGCACCTCGGGCGCGCCCTCGAGCCCGCGCTGGATATAGAGAACGCTCTGGTTCTGGAGGCCGCTGTTCTTGGTGAAGAAGTAGTGCTCGCCCTTGCGCGACGGCGTCGAGTACTTCGCGTAGTCGTAGAGGGAGTTGAGCCGCTTCAGCAGCTGCGCGCGGTAAGGAATCTTCTCCAGGTACGAGAAGGTCACCTTGTTCTGCGCCTCCACCCAGGCTGCGGTCTCGGCCGAGGTGTCGTCTTCGAGCCAGCGGTACGGATCCGGCACCCTGGTGCCGTGGTAGGTATCGACCTGATCGACCGTCCGTGTGGATGGGTACTGCAGCCCTTGTGCGGTGGCCGCGGCGGTCATCGACGTCACGAGCAGGGCAGTGCGCAGGTGGCTCCTCATGGCGCGAATTATCCCCCGAGATGCCGTTCCACCAGTGCGGCGATCTGCAACAGCCGGGCATCTCCGAAGGGGCGCGCCACCAGTTGCAGCCCGACCGGAAGGCGGTCCGGCGGTCCGCACGGCAGCGACAGCGCCGGCGTGCGGGCGGCATTGAAAGGGACCGTGTTTCGGAGCAGCAGATTGCCGTCGATCGGGCCGGCGATTGGAGGCGCCACGGCCGGCACCGTTGGCATGATGAGCACGTCCACCTCGTCGAAGACGCGCGTCAACTCCGCCTGGAAACTGCGGCGCTGGCGGTAGGCAGCCGCCAGTTCCAGCGCCGTCGGCAGCGGCGCCTTGAAGACCTCGGCAAAGGCGCTGGAGAACGCCTGAGGCCGCTCGCGCCAGTCGCGCTCGTAGGTCTGGTGAATCTCCGCGACCACAATCGGGTCGAACACCCGCGCCATCGTCGTGCCGTCCACGGGCGTGCGCACGTCTCGCACGTGGGAACCGGCCTTGGCAAGGCCGGTGAGCACACCTTCGATCGCGAGGGCCACTGCGCTGTCCAGATTGTCGAAGAAATACGGGCGGGCCACGCCAACGCGCAGGCCGCTGAGCGACGTGACACTGCCGTCGGTCAGGGAGATCGGCGGAACGGTGCCCGCGTCGAGCGCATCCAGCCCCATGGTTGCTTCGAGCAGAGGCGTCAGGTCCGCCACCGTGCGGGTGAGGAAACCGGCGTGATCGAACGTCGGGGACGCGCCCAGCACGCCGGCGGTGCTGAGCAGGCCGAACGTCGGCTTGAAGCCGACACACCCGCACAGCGCCGCGGGAATGCGGATGCTGCCGCCGGTGTCGCTGCCGGTCGCCGCCGCTGCGAGGTGCGCGGCAACCGATGCGGCCGAGCCTCCGCTCGATCCTCCTGGAACGCGCGTCCGGTCGCGCGGATTCGTCGTGGTGCCGTAGAAGGGATTGATGGTGGTCACGCCACCGCCGAGCTCGTGGGTGTTGGTCTTGCCGAGCGTGATCGCGCCGGCCGCGGACAGACGCGCGACGACGGTAGCGTCCTTGGTGGGCACGTGGTCTTCGTAGAGCCGCGATCCTCCGGTGGTACGGATGCCCGAGGTTTCGAAGAGATCCTTGTGTGCGACGGGTATGCCGTACAGCGGCCCCCTCTTGCGTGTCTCGATCGCCGACAAGGCTCGCGCCTGCGCACGCGCAACGTCCGTCGTCACGGTCACGTAAGCGTGCAAGTCGCCGTCGAGAGCCACGATGCGTGCAAGGTAGGCCTCGGTGACATCTCGCGGCGACAGCGTGCCGGCCCGGTAGCGGGCGGCCAGGTCGGCCAACGACAGGTCCGTCAGGTCAACCGCGGGCCCGCGCTGCATCCGGAACGCGGCCGGAAGGGCCAGCGGAGCGATGGATGCCAGTAGCCAGTCGCGCCGCGTCATCCTGCGGATTGTGTCATTGACGCCGAGTCTCTCGCGCTACTTCAGCCCTTCGATTCATCGCGGGCGCGTCGGCGGCGCAGTCCGACCGCCGCGGTGGCTTCCCTGCCGACCGCGGCCAGTCGGCGCGTGACTACACTTTCTCGTAGACGATGGTGTTGTTCACCGTCCGGCCCTGCGCGTCGGTGCCGGTCTGCGTGGTGGTCCGCGTCTTGCCGTCTGGCGAGACCACGACCTTCGAGGTGATCGTGACCTTGCCGCCCTTCTTGCTGACGATCTGGTAGCTGTGGCTGTCGATCTTCGTGAAGGCCTGCATGTCGGCATTGGGATTCCCGGTGACCGGGTAATCCTTCCCGTCGAACGCCGCGGACACTTCGGCGACCGTCGCAGGCCCCGTGAGCGGCTCGGTCCGCGTAGTCTGCTTGATGCCTCCGGGAGTGGCCGCAATGGTGACGCGCGAGCTCTGCGGCGCGGGCCCCGGGCTGTACTTCGACTTCGCTGAGTTGAGCCGCCAGGTGCCAACCCACGGATCCGGTGGCTGCGCGAAAGCGGGAGCGGCAAGTGCTGCGACAAGGAACCCGGCGCCGACGACGACGAGAGCACGTACTCGCATCGACTACCTCCTTGAGGGGTGGGGACGAGGCACCGAGTATACGCCCGGGGCGGCTATTCGGAAGGCCGGGGCACCGAGCGGCGGAGGAACGTCCAGCTGGCCGTTTCAGTGCGCACCGGAAACGTTTGCGCCAGGAATCCGCCATAGGCATCGAGGAGGAATGCCGTGCAGGGCGCATAGGTCGAGAGCTTCGGGACCAGCACCACGTCGACGTCGTCAAAGATCTCGTGCGGCCCGCGGACGGGTGCCTGGGGCGACAGCCACAGCGTGCTGCCACGCGGCGGCGGATAGCCGAGCACGAATGGCAGCGGATTGACCTGGTCGAGGACCAGGATGTTCTGCGGCCGATCCGTCGGCCCGACGCGAGCAGGACCCACGCACCTGCGAGCACCGGCACGCCGGCCGCAATCGCCAGCATCCACGCAGAGGTCTCGCCCAGCGTGAGGCTTTCGAGTCGTGACTGGCGACCGACATACAAGCCGGCCAGCCGCTGCGCAGGTCGGGGTAGCGACCGCATTGGGGGCCCATCATGACTCTAAGGCACGGCGAACACCCAGATCGCGCCGCCCTCGGGCACTTCCGGATACGCGCCGCCGGTCAGCGCATTCAGGCGGCCCTGCACGAGGCGTGAGTCGATGCCCCAGCCCGCCTGGATCGCGATGTACTGCTTGCCATCGAGGGTGAACGACGATGGTGGCGCGAGAATCCCGGAGTTGGTGGGGAACTCCCACAGGAGCTTTCCCGACTCTGCGTCGAAGGCGTGCAGCTTGCGATCGTTGGTGCCGCCCGAGAACACCAGCCCTCCGGCGGTCGCCAGCATGCCGCCCCAGTTGATGGAGGTCGGATAGGGGTGGGTCCACACTCGCTGCCCGGTGTCGACGTTCCACGCCTGCACTTCGCCCACGTGATCCGCGCCAGGCGCCAGTGCGAGGCCGCTCTGGGCACCCATGTATCGTTCGCCGGGTTCGTAATCCACCTCCGTGCCCGTGAGCCAGTCGCACAGGTTGTCATTGGCGGGGATGTAGATCATCCGGCTCTTCGGGCTGAACGCGATCGGCGGCCAGTTCTTGCCGCCCCAGTGCGACGGGCAGATGTTCTCGGCCTTCTTGCCGGTGGCCGGCTTGCGATCCGGATCGACATCGGGCCGACCGGTCCTGGGATCCAGGCTCCGGAAGACCGTCTGCCGCACGTACGGCATGCCTTGCACGAAGCGGATGGGGCCGGCGCTACGCTCGAGGAACCAGAGATAGCCGTTGCGCGCGACGTTGATCAGCCCCTTCACCGTGCGTCCCTCGCGCTGGTAGTCCACGAGGATCGGCGGCGACACCTCGTCCCAGTCCCACGAATCGTTCGGGTGGTACTGGAAGTGGCCGCGAATGGCGCCGGTCTTCACGTCCAGCGCGATCGTCGAGGCGGTGTAGAGGTTATCGCCAGGGCGCTGGTCGCCCATCCACGGTCCCCCGTTGCCGGTGCCCCAATAGGCGATTCGCGTCTCCGGGTCGTAGTTGCCAGTCACCCACACCGGCGCGCCACCGGTCTTCCACTGGTCACCCTTGGGCCAGGTCTCGCTGCCGGGCTCGCCCGGCGCGGGCACCGTGTAGGTCTTCCACGCGGGCTTGCCGGTCTCCGCGTCGTAGGCCGCGACGAATCCGCGAATGCCGAACTCGCCGCCCGAGGCGCCGATCATCACGAGGCCTTCCGCCACCAGCGGCGCCAGCGTCATGTAGTAGCCGCGCTGGTTCTCGCCGACCTCGGCGGTCCACACTTCTTTTCCGGTGCGGGCGTCCAGCGCCACCAGCACGCCCTCGTTCGCCGGGAGAAACACCTTGTCTCCGTAAAGAGCGACACCGCGCGTGGTCGGGTGCATGACGACGGCGTCTTCGGGCAGTGGCCGTCGATAGCGCCAGAGAAGGCGGCCCGTTCTGGCATCGACGGCAATCACCTGGTTGCCCGGCGTCGAGACGAACATCACGCCGCCGCGGACGAGCGGCGGAGCCTCGTGGCCGTTCACGGCGCCGGTCGCGAAGACCCATGCCGGCTGCAGGCGTGCGACGTTGGCGGCGGTGATCTGATCGAGCGGGCTGTAGCCCCACCCATCGTAGGTGCGGCGGATCATCAGCCATTCGTCATCGGCCGGCTTGAGGAGATCGGCCGCGGTCACGGGCGGATAGGCCTTCAGGATCGGCGGCATCGGCAGCGGTGGCGCCGGCGGCGGCACGGGCGCCGGCCGCTGCCCCGCGTTGAGCAGGACAAATGCGAGCACGACCGCGACGGTCGTGGCGAGCGAGAGCGTCTTCACACGCATTGCCCCTCCTGCCTGCTGTTCTTTGTCGTCCGTCTACGTTGGCCTGCCTTCGTCTGCCGTCTGCCGTCTGCCGCCTGCTGTTTTGCCTTTTGCCTTCTGCCTTTTGCCTTTTGCCTTTGCCTTTATCCCTGTTCACCCCTGCTCGAACCCCGGCCGCGCCGTGAACGGTCCGGCCACGACCAGTCGCCCATCGACGATGCGGAGCGGCAGCGCCGGCAGGTTGCGCGGCGCCGGTCCGTCGGTGACGCGCCCTTGATCGCGGGGATCGAACTTCGATTGATGGCAGTCGCAATAGAGCGTCTGCTCTTCGACGAGAAACGCTCCGACCTCGCACCCGGTGTGCGTGCAGACCGCCGAATAGGCCACCACGCCATCGGCGGCGAGCACCTTGGTGCGCTCGCCGAGCGCGGCGGGATCGAGACGGACGAGGACGAGGCGGTTGAGGCGCGACCCATTGCGCACGACGCCACCCTCCGCCGCCATCGGCCAGGCCATCGTCGGCGTCGCGCCGGCCGCGATGTCACCGGGTGCGAGAGGCGTGGCGGTGGTGTCGCCGATCTTCACCAGCAGGTCGCCGGCGGTGGGTCGTGATGATCGTGGGTCCTGCGCGAACGCTTGAACCGGCGTCATCCAGGCGAGGGCCAGGCCGGCGGCACCTCGCAGTACGGTGCGGCGTGGGGTACCCGCCGACGAGGAGAGAGGTGGGTGCGCGCGACCGTGGTCGTCCATGTACCGGCCCGATACTACACCGCCGCGATGCGCGCGGCGCGGGTCGGCCGAACCGTTACGGTGGCATGGGCCGGCTGCGTTGCTGCAGCCACTCCACGATCGGGCCGAGGCCGTCGGGGACGGACAACTCGTCGAACTCGAACCGGCGCACGCCCGCGCCGGTGTCGAGCTCGAGTTCGTACATCACCTGATCCCGCGCGGAAGGCGACTGGGTGCGAGACGCACTGGCGCCCGCGCTGTCCGCCAGGCGCTCGAGTGCGTGACGATGAGCGGCGACCAGGTCGTCGGCCGCCACATCGCATCCGCGTACGAGGTTGGCAAAACCGCCGGACTGCCGGAAACGGACCTGTCGAATGGTCACCTCAGAAGCCGACCGTCTTCCAGGCCTTCGCCACAGCCTTCTCTTCGGTGGTGCCAACGGCGGCGGCCATCTGCGTGCTCATCTCGACCATCTGCAGGAAGTCGCTGTGCGGGTTCAGCGCCAGCATCGTCCGGTACCAGATATCTCCCGCCTTCACCCAGGCACTGCCGCCCAGCGCTGTCGCCACGAGGAAGAACGCGTGGTTGGGGATGCCCGAGTTGATGTGCACGCCGCCGGAGTCGGACGGGCCCGTGTACTTGCCACTCAGGTGCTTCGGCTGCGGATCGGTGCCCAGGTTGGGATCGTTCTCGTAGGCCTTGCCTTCCTTGAACGTGCGGAGCGACTTCGCCTGGGTGCCGGGACCCATGATGTCGGGGCCAATCAGCCAGTCGGCCTTCGCTGCCGTCTGCTTCTTCTTCCACTGCTTCACGAGGCTGCCGAACACGTCGGCAAAGTGCTCGTTGAGCGCGCCCGACTCGTTCCGGTACTCCAGGTTCGACGTGTGGCTCACCACGCCGTGCGTCAGTTCGTGGCCCACCACGTCGAGCGAGCGCGTGAAGCGGATGAAGATGATGTCATCACCATCGCCATAGGCCATCTGTTCGCCGTTCCAGAACGCGTTGTTGTACTTGGTCCCGAGGTGCACGCTCGAGATGAGCGTCATGCCGTTGTCATCCAGCGAGTTGCGGTTGAACAGCTTCTTGTAGAAGTCGTAGGTGGCGCCCGAGTAGTCGTAGGCCTCGTTCACCGCGGGATCGGTGGACTTCTTGTCGCCCTCGCTACGCACGAGCTTGCCCGGCAGAAACGACGAGCCCTGATTCTGCATGTCGTAGATCAGCCGATTCTTCTTGGCCCCTGGAGACGGCACCGCCGCCATCATCGCGAACTGCGACAGCGTGGTGCGCGTGGCGCGCAACGTGGCCGACCTCGCGATGGCTTCTATCGCGAGCTTGCGCACGGCGGGTACCGGCGATTCAGCCATCTTGTCGAGCACGTACGGCGGCAGGATGCAGTGAACGGGATTACGGCAACAGGTCATGCCAATCTCCTTTACCGCCCGAGGACGGCACGCATTTGTATGGGGGCCGAGAGGGGCATGATAGACCCCTGCCAGCACTTGTCAAGGTGACACGAACGTCACGCCCTTGTAGTGACGGCCCCGACCGGATCGTTTCAATGTCCGGTCCACCTCAGCTGCGGTACAGATCTCCTCTGAGGTACTTCAATCCCGAATCGCAGATCGTGGTGACGATCCGTGCGCCTGGCGGGAGGTGTGACGCGCGCTGCAATGCCATCCAGACGTTCGCGCCCGAGGAGATGCCGCCGAAGATGCCTTCCTCTCGCGCCAGACGGCGCGCCGTGGCGAAGGCGTCCTCGTCGGTGACCGCCATGACCGCGTCCACCAAATCCGCGCGGTGAATGCCGGGCACGAAGCCTGCGCCCGTCCCTTCGATGCGGTGGCCGCCGGTGGGGGCAAGGCCAGAGAGGACCTGGCTCGCCGCCGGCTCGCCCGCGATGCAGCGAAGGCCCGGAACACGCGCCTTCAACACCTCGGCGTTCCCGGAGAACGAGCCTCCAGTGCCGACCATCATCACGTACTCGTCGAGCCGTTCGCCCAGCGCGGTCAACGTCTCGTCGGCCATGGCGTAATACCCGGCGCGGTTGTCCGGATTGTTGAACTGGTCCGTCCAGAACGTGTTGGGCTCCGCGGCCAGCACGCGCACGCGTTCGAGGCACGTGTGGATCAGGTCCGGCGTCACCTTGCCGTTGGCGCTCGGCACCACATCCAGCCGCGCGCCGAACGCGCGCATGGTCTGGAGCTTCTCCTCGGAGAAGGCGTCCGACGACACGAAGTGCGCCTGATATCCGCGTGCCGCGCAAACCATGGCCAGCGAGCTTCCCGTGCTGCCGCCGGTGTAGTCCACCACGCGTCCGCCCGGCTGCAGCTGCCCGCGCTGCTCGGCGCCGAGGACCATCGACAGCGCCATGCGATCCTTCATGCTGCCGGTGGGGTTGGCGCCCTCCCACTTCACCCAGATCTCCACGCCGTTGGCGGGAGCCATGCGTTCGAGCTTGATGAGCGGCGTCTGTCCGATCTGCATGGACCTATTCTCCACCCGCAGTCGTCCCGCGGTTCGGGATCGCCCACCGAGTGGAGGCGAGTAGCGGCAGCAGCAGCCAGACGGCAGCAAGCGGGTACACCACGTCGAACCAGTAAGGGCCGACCATGATGCTGGCGACGGAAACCCCGACGACGACCGCGGTGGCGCCAAGACACAGCCGCACGAGGGCGCCAGCGCCGGCGCCATGCGCGCACGAGATCGTGAGCCAGTAACAGAACACCAGGGTGATCGCGAAGCCCAGCCACCATGACTGCCGCTGAATGTAATGAGACTCGATCAACGAGTGTGCAACGTAGGAGTGGATGACGATACCCGGCTGACGCCCGAAGGCGGTCTCGAACGAGTCCTGTTCCGCCTGGCCGGCCATGACGAACCGGCCACGCAGGAGATTCGCATCCTTCGTCCTGCTCTGGAGCTCGTCGAACCGCACGGTCAGCGGGCCCCCGTCGGCTGGCGCGATGAAGCGAACCAGCCCATCGTCCGGCAGGTCGATCGAGGCTTGCTCGGGCGAACCGCTCGGAGGCGAGGGCAACGACGGTTTCGCGGCGAGGGCTCGCGCCACTGCCAGGCCGAGCGCCGGCCGGGTGGTATCCCCTCTGAAGAAGAGCGGCGTCAGGCGACTGACCAGGTCGAAATCGAGAAAGCCGGCGAGGTGGGCCAGCCGCTCCTGCGGCAGGCACGGACCGAGGGTCGGTGGGACGCCGAACTCCACGACGCGGCCGTCCTGTATCTCGAATCCGTAGCCGACGAACACCGGCATCGTCTTCGCGGCATTCGTCACGACCTGACAGAGTAGAGGATCGATCGCGGAGGGCTCGTTGAAATAGACATCGAGCGCCACGCCCCGTGCCTGCTGTTGCGAGGCCAGTGCGATCAGGTCGACGATCTCCTTGCGGCCATCGATCGCGGAGCGGTCGGCGCCGGACCTCAGGAGCACGACGATCAGCTGGTCGCGTTCGGGCTTGCGCGGCACCAGCCGGTATCGCCAGTCCCCCCAGGAAACCGGGGTGAGCCAGCGCCGGGACGCAGGTGCGCCGAACACCGATAGTTCGCGACTGACGTCGAGCACACTCGACTGGGAGGCGACGGTGAAGAGCAGCAGGTAGGCGCCGAGGAACAGCAGCATCCGTCGATCGGGATGGAGGGCGTGCTGGCGAATCGCGCGCTGCCGCAGCAGTCCGGCTGCAATCGCGATCGGCACCAGGAACCAGATCGCCTGCCAGGGCTGACTCAGAATGCGGGCGCTGACCTGTTCGTTGAGCTTCGCCAACAAGGCGAGCGGGACGGTCAGCAGGACCGCCTTGAGCAGGTCCTCCTTGTAGTCATTGAAACGCTTCTTCCACTTCGGGGACAGAGCGGGTCGGCGTCGCCCCAACGTTCCTCCCTGGCGTGGCCTCAGCGCGTCTTGATGCCGAGGATGGTTTTCTGGGGTGACAACCGGCGCTCCGCTGATCTCGATCGCGATCTGGTATCCAGGAGCGCAGGGCTGGCATTGCCATTCGGCGCGGAACACTCCGTCGATGTCCGTTCGTCCTTCGATCCGCGACTGCCCCGATCGTGCGAAGCTGCCGCCGCCGGCCGAGAGGGTGACGTCCGCGCCGCCGATCGGCTGGCCGTCCGGCGCCTTGACCTTCACCGCAATCACCGTCCTCTCGCCGCTCCCGACGACCGGGGGCGTCGCTTCCGCGGTCACGAGCGGCTGCCGGCGATCGGCGGAAGCGATTCCGGCCTCGATCTTCTGGATTGCCTTGTATCGTTCGGGGTCGAGCGTGCGCAACCGTTCCGCTTCACCCGCGGCATCCTGCTCCCGGCCGGTCTGTTTGTAAACAACCCACCTCGCGGCGGCGATGGCCGCCTGCTCGGGATGCGAGGGGTTGAGTCGTTCGGCAAGGTCCAGCTGATAGAGCGCCGGGCCGGTGATCCGCGCGCGGGTCTGCACTCCCGCCAGATCGATACGCGGCGACGGCATCCTGCGGGCGAGCGAGAACGGCCGCGTGCCGCGTCTCCAGTTCGCGCTGCAAGGCGGCGGGATTCGAGAGTGGGATGCCCAGCGATCGGGCCCGGGCGGTCTCCGCCCGCGCGTAGACGCGCGCCGTCGTGGCGAGGTCGGCCTGCGGGATCGGCGCGCCGAACTGCTGCAGGGCTCCACCCTTCCAGCTTGCCGACGCGAGCGGCCCCAGCGAACGAGGCGCTGCGCCGGTTGCCAGGTTCTGGATCTGGACCTCGCCCTCGAACACCATGCACGCGACCGTCGCGTCGGTCGAGATGCGCATCGCATAGGTCGTGCGCTTCGAGCCCATCAGGGTGGTGCCTGCGCTCACCTGGGTCGGGTTGTTCGTCTGGACGTCGGCGCCGCCCGCCAGCAGGTTCAAGGCGCAGTCCTGCCCCTGTGCCGGAGGCATGATGATCGTGCGGAACCGGCCGTGCAGATTCACGGACGAGTTCCTGGGACAGGTCAGCGCGACGACGGCGTTCTGATCGGTGCTGGCGATCTCGTCGCCTGGGTCGAGGGCCTGCCGCAGTCGAAGCGGCTGCCGCTCCACGCCGCCGATGGCAGTGAAGGTGATGTCCCGGCCGTCGAGCGCGCAGACGCACGCTTTGGTCTCGTGTGTGCAATCGGGACGGCACTGCTCCGCGGCGCTCGCGCCGACCGGCAACAGCAGCAGCATCAGCAAGGACAGGTGAATTCGCGGGTGCACGAATGTTCGCTCCAGGCCGCCTCGGCTGGCACCTTACACCCGGCGATACAAAACCTCAAGCCGCGCCTGATCGCGTTCGCTACTCGCGTCGTCAAGAGCGCGAGTGGATCCGTCGACGCCGCGCGCCGCGCCGGCAGGTACGAGGCGATCAGCGTGACGATGCCGACAACGGCCAGGACGAACGCGTAGGTCGGCCAGTCGCCGGCGGTGACGCCGAAGAGCAGGGCGCGGAGCGCGCGAGTGGCGCCAATCATCAGCCCGACGCCGATGACAATGCCGGCGGCCGCGCGGGTGAGGGCCACGGCGAGGACGCCGCCGACGATCGCGTGGGCTCCCGCACCGAGTGCCGAGCGGATCGCGAACTCGTGGCGCCGGCTCGTCACGTCCAGCGCGACCAGTCCCGCGAGGCCAACGGTGGAGAGCAGCAACGCCAGCAAGGCGAACACCGTGAAGATCCACGCCGAGAATCGCCACGGTGCTCTCGCTCTCGAGACGATGGTGTCCAGCGTCTCGACGCGGCTGACGATCACCCGCGGGTCGAGCGTGCGAGCCTCGCGCTCGATCGCCGGGAGCAGCGTGAGGGGCGCTGTCCGCGTGCGCACAACGAGATCGGGTGCCGGCATCGGCGTCTGGGTGGCCGGGTCGTACATGTCGAGCTGCAGATCGTTCAGGCCGCGATAGCGGACGTCGCTGACCACCCCCACCACCTCGCGCCACGCCTGGCGGCCGGTACCGCGCTCGAACGTCGAGGTCCGCAGGCGCTTGCCGATGGGGTCCTGTCCCGGCCACAGACGTCGAGCGGTGCTCTCGCTGACGACGGTGACTCGTGGAGATGTTGCGGTGTCGTTCGCGCTGAAGCCGCGGCCGCGGGTGACGGCGATCCGCATCGCGTCGAAATAACCCGGCGTTGCGACCTGATAGTTGAGCAGCGGGTTGGCCCGCGCCGCCTCGGGTGTCTCCGGCTGACCTTCGAGGGTGACCACGGTGCCCTGACCGATCGGTCCCAGCGCCAGCGGGCGGAGGTAGACGGCACCCGCATTCTCCACGCCGGGCAGCGCCGATACACGCTCGATCAGATCGCGCATCCACTCGTTCGGCGGCCGCGCGTCCACCCGCGGCTCCACGCTCATGGTGAGCACGCCCTCTGGCGTGAATCCGAGATCGAGCGAGGCGAGCGCCGCAAAGCTGCGGACCACGAGCCCCGCCGAGAGCAGCAGCATCACGGCCAGCGCGGTCTGCACCACTTGCAGCGTGGCTCGGGTGGTCAGCGAGCGCCGGGCAGTTGCGGTGCGCCCTCCTTCCGCCAGCGTCTCCACCGGGCTGACCGCACGCGCTTCGCGAATTGGCGCCAGCGCACAGAGCGCCGCCGCACCGCTCACGACCAGGAGCGTGACGGCGCCCACCCAGCGATTGAGCGCCGCGTCCTTTAGTCCCGCGACGCCGTCCGGTGCCAACGCAATCACGCCCTGCATCGCCCAGGCGCTGGTGATCCACCCGAGCGCCCCGCCCGCGATCGCAATCAGCATCGCCTCGGCAGCCCACTGCCGTGCGATGGCCGTCGGGCTGGCGCCGAGAGCCAGGCGCACCGCGCTGTCGCGCGCGAACAGCGACGCGCGTGTGAGCATCAGTCCGGACACGTTGGCGCACGCGATCATCAGCAGCACGCCGACCGCGGCCAGTGCCGCCCACAGTGCCGGCCGGGCCGCGCCATGGAAGAACTCGTTGAACGGCGTGGCTACCATGTCGAACGGCGCGCTGCCGGCATCCTGTTGCAGCCGCCGCGCGATGCCGGCGATCTCCGCTTCGGTCGCGTCGGCTGACACGCCTTCTCGCAGGCGGCCGACCAGGTAGAACACACCAACGGTACGAAGCGCGTTCGTCTTCCAGCCCTCGCTGGCCGAAGCCAGCACGGGCACCGCCGCCGTCCACAGATCCGTGCCCCGCGGGAAGTCGAAGCCGGCGGGCATGACGCCGACGACACGAGCCGATTCGCCGTCGAGCGTGATCGTCCGATCGACAATGGCAGGATCGGAGCCGAAGCGACCTTCCCACAGCTCGTGACTGATGACGACCACCGCCGTAGCACCCGGCTGGTCATCGTCAGATCCGATCGTGCGCCCGCGAGCCGCGGCCGCGCCGAGCGTGTCGAAGAACGTGCCGGACACACCGGCGGCGGCCAGCTTCACGGGATCGCCGGCGCCGTCCAACACCGTCGGCCACGCAGATGATGCGACGGCGGCCGTGCGAATCAGATTGCGGCTGTCCTGGCCGATGCCGGCGACGTCGAGATAGGACAATTCGATCACGCCCGAAGTGAGCGACGGGTTCGATCCCCACGACACCACCAGCCGCGCCGGGTCCGCGATGGGCAAGGGGCGGAGGAGCACCGCCTGCACCGCGCTGGCGATCACCGTGGTCGCGCCGATGGCAAGCGCGAGCGTCGCCACCGTTGCCGCGGTGTAGCCCGGGGCGCGCCGCAGCTGCCGCATCGCGATTCGCAAGTCGTTGAGCGTGAGCATCAGCCGCCGACAAGCATGCCATGCGATCACGCGGTCGCGATCGAGCAGGGGATTGTTGCGGGGACTGGCCGCGGGACGGACGGCCGGGTGTAGACTCGGCGAAACTCGCGGCCTGGCAGTGGTGCCGGCGCGAGGCGAGAACCACAGCGAAAGGATCTCGTCATGGAAGCCGTGATTGCCACGATCTTGAAGGACTTCGAAGACGGCAAGATGAACCGTCGCCAGCTGATTCAAAGCCTGGCCATGGTCGCCGTGGCAGGACCGGCCGCCGCTGCGGTGCCGCAGGCCGCCGCGCCCGCCGCCAAGGCGCCCTGGAAGACCGTCCATCTCGACCACATCTCGTATTCCGTGTCCGACTACAAGCGCAGCGCCGCGTTCTACCAGAGTCTGATGGGCTGGGAGATCGCCAACGACAACGGCGAGAATCAGGCGACGCTGAAGATCGGCAACGTCGGCGAGATCATCATCCGCAACCAGCGTCGTCCTGCCGGCGCGGCGGCGCCCGCGACCGCACCCGCCGCGGCAGGCCAGCCGGAGCGTCCGCCGATCACCGGCGTGATCAATCACGTGTCGTGGGGCGTCGAGCCGTGGGACACCGAGGGCGTAAAGGCCGAGCTCGAGAAGCGCGGGCTGAAGCCGCGTCCCGACATGGTGGGCGCCAACTTCAAGAGCTGGCACGTGCTCGATCCCGACGGCTGGGACCTGCAGATCAGCAATCAGACGAAGATGGACTAAGGATCAGGGATCAGGGATCAGGGATCAGGGAGCAGGGAGCAGGGACGCAGGGAGCAGGGAGCAGGGAGCAGGAGCAGGGCCAAGCCGGCCCAAGCCCCAAGCCTCAAGCCTCAAGCCCCCAAGCCCCAAGCCTCAAGCCTCAGAAGTAGTCGTCGTACTGCCTCTGCTCCTCCGACCGCGCGTCGATCTGGATGCCCATCGTGTCCAGCTTCATCCGCGCCACCTGTTCGTCGAGGCTCTCCGGCACGGTGTAGAACCGCGGCTCCAGCGACGCGCGATTCTCCAGCAGGTACTTCGGCGCCAGCGACTGCAGGCCGAAGGTCATGTCCATGATCTCCGCGGGATGTCCCTGTCCCACCGCGATGTTCACCAGCTCGCCGTTGGCCAGCAGGTACACGCGGCGCCCGTCGGCCAGCGCGAACTCCTCCACGTCGGGACGGACCTCGCGGACGGTCTTCGCCGCGGCGCGCAGCGCCGGGATGTTGATCTCGCGATTGAAGTGCCCGACGTTCGTGAGGATGCACTGGTCCTTGATGACGGCGAAGTGCGGTTCGTCAACGACGTTGAGTCCGCCGGTGGTGGTGATGATCACGTCCGAGTGCGCGGCGGCCTCGATCATCCGCATCACGCGGAAGCCCTCCATGCGCGCGTCGAGCGCCTTGGTCGCATCGATCTCGGTGACGATGACCTCCGCGCCCAGGCCGCGCATGCGCATCGCGACCCCCTTGCCCACCCAGCCGTAACCGGCGACCGTCACCACCTTGCCGCACACCGTGAGGTTCGTCGCCACCAGCAGCCCCTCGATGGTGCTCTGCCCGGTGCCGTAGCGATTGTCGAACAGGTGCTTCATGAGTGCCGTGTTGACGCCGATGCAGGGGAAGAGCAGGCCCTCTTTCCGCTCGATGGCCTTGATGATGCTGACCCCGCCGGTGGTCTCCTCCGACAGGCCGATCACGCCGCCCAGCAGCTCGCGCCGTTCCTTGTGCAGCACCGACAGCAGCTGCGCCCCATCGTCAATGATGAGATCCGGCTTGAAGTCCAGCGTCTCGTGGAAGTGCCGGTGATACGACTCCGGATCCTCGCCGCGCGCGCCGAAGCAGGTGAGGTGCCGCTGGAGGTATGCCACCGTGGAGTCTTGCGTGGACAGCGGATTGCTGGGACACATCACCACCTTGGCGCCGCCGGCCTTGATGGTGAGCCCCAGGTTCGCGGTCTTGGGCTCCAGGTGCAGGCAGATGGCGACGGTCAGCCCCTTGAACGGCTGCTCCCGCGCATAGCCCGCGCGAATGCGCTGCAGGACCGGCATGTGCGAGAACACCCAGTCAACGCGCTTCTCTCCAAGCTCGTAGGCATCCATGGGTGAGAGTGTAGAACCGTGGAACCCGAGAACCTAGAACCCTAGAACCCTAGAACCCTAGAACCCTAGAACCTCCCCAATCCTCCCCAACCCCTCCCTCAGCACGCCGCTCTCGGTGCACAGTGAGATCCGCACGTAGTCCGGCAGCTCGAAGAACCGCCCGGGGACGATGGAGACGTCGTGGCGCTCGCGAAGCTCGGTGCAGAGGCGTTCCGCGTCGATTCGTGTGGGACGGACGCACACCGTCGTTCCCCAGTCCGTGGCCGTGAACGCAATGTCGTCGCGTCCGTCAGCCCACGCCGCGAAGAGTCCACGGTTGGCATCGAGCAGGTCGCGCGTACGCTGGTGCAGGATGGGTAGCCGATCGAAGGCGGCCGCGGCGAGCCAGTCCATCGCGAACGGCTGCACGTTGCCATACAGATCGCTCAGCCGCCGGATGCGCTCAACCAGCGGCGCGTCGGCCAGCACCCAGCCGCACCTGAGGCCGGACAGCCCGTAGACCTTGGTGAGGCTGCTCGTCGAAACAAACGCCGGTCCCAGAAGCACGGCGGTGCGGGGCGGGTCGGCGAACACCGCGTCCAGATAGACCTCGTCCACGATGACGCGCGCTCCCACCCGCAGCGCCGCGTCGCCGATTCGTTGCAGCGTCTCGTTGGGCGTCAGCTGGCTCGTGGGGTTGTGGAGATTGGCCACCACCACCACACGCGTCCGCGCGGTCATGGCAGCAATCACCGCATCGGCATCGATCCGAAAGCCGTCGTCGGCACGTCGATCGACGCGGACGATCGAGGCGCCAAGGTGCGCGGCGGCGCGGAGCAGCGGCTCGTAGGTCGGGCGCTCGATCAGCACCTCGTCGCCTGGGTTGACCAGCGCCGCCAGCGCCACGAAGTTCGCCATCGAGCAGCCGGTCGTCGTCACTACCATCGACGCGTCGACGCCGTGGTGCGCCGCGATGCGCTCGAGCAGCGGCGCATACCCGTAGGCGTTTGGGCCCGAGAGCGGCATCGATTCGGAGCCGAGGCCGAGATCCGCCAACGAGGCGTGAGGGACGCCGCTGGTGGCGAGGTTCCAGGTGGCCGTGGAGTGCAGCTTGGCCCATTCCAGGTACGGTGACGTGGCGATGCGCGTCACACGCCCACTCCCGACCGTCGTCGCCAGACGTAATACACCGGCACGCCAATCACCAGCAGGCCAAGGCCGGCCAGGGCGTTGGCGGGGAAGCGATAGACGGTGTTGGCCACCACCAGCCACGACCCGCCGACGAACGCGAGGGTGGTCAACGGGTGCCCTGGCACACGGAACGACGACGTCGCCCCGCCGGCATCGTCGCGCCGCCGCAACACGACCAGCGCGAGCGCGGTGAGGCCGAAGAACACCCAGTCGATGGCGACCACGAACCCGAGGATGCGTTCGTAGCTGCCGGAGAGCGCCAGCAGCGACGCCAGGGCCCCTTGCAGCACGATGGCGACCACCGGCACGCGCGTGCGCGGATGCACCGAGGCCACGCTCTTGAAGAAGATGCCGTCCTTCGCCATCGCGAAATAGACGCGTGGGCCCGTCAGCAGATTCTGGCTGAGGAAGCCGATGGTGGAGATCGCGATGCCGGCGGCGATGAGCGTCGCGCCGCTGTCGCCAAACGCCGCCCGCATCACGTCGGACGCCGGGGTGGTGGTCCGCGCCAGGCCGTCCATGCCGAGCACGCGCAAGCACACGATGTTGACGAGCAGGTAGAGCAGCACCACGCCGGAGACGCCGATCAGCAGTCCTCGCGGCAGGTCGCGTTGGGGCGATCGCAACTCGGCCGCCACGAAGCTGGCGGTCTGCCAGCCGCCATACGCGAACAGCACCGGTACGAGCGCCGCGCCAAACGCCGGAGCCGTTGTCGTTGCCGTCTGGACCTCGAAAGCGGTCTCGTGTGGAGCGGCCTGGAAGCCGAAGGCGACGAGCATCGCCACGGCGCCGATCTTCAGCACCATGAACACGCTTTGCAGGTTGCTGCCGGCGCGGACGCCGAGGCAGTTCACCAGGGTCAGGATGGCGATCGCCGTCACGGCGATGGCGCCGTCGGAGGCGGCCAGCCCGGTCAGGTCGCGGAAATAGCGCGCAAAGGTCATCGCCACCGCCGCCATCCCGCCGCTCTGCGAGACCAGCAGCAGCGTCCAGGCGTAGAGGAACGCCGCCAGCGGATGAAACGCCTCGCGCAGGTAGGCATACTGACCGCCCACCGCCGGCCGCCGCGCGGCCAGCTCCGCGTAGATGAAGGCGCCGGTGAGCGCGAACACTCCGCCCACCGCCCAGGCCCCGAGCGCCGCGATCGGCCCCGCCACTTCCTGAGCCACGACCGCCGGGTTCATGAAGATGCCGGCCCCGACGATGCCGCCCATCACGATCATGGTGGCGTCGAACAGATTCAGCCTGCGGGCGAGTGCGACCTCGGACATCGGCGGCGTCATTCTATCCGGGAGCGCATGGAGTATGTTGTCGCATGCGAACGCGACCGGCCCTGGCTCTGTGTCTCTTTCTGGGCGCTGCCCTCGCCGTGCCACTGGCCGTCGCGTTGTCCGCGCAGTCGGCGCACAGCCGCGGCGCCGTTCAACGACTCGATCCGAATCTCGGATCTGAAGGCAGATCTGTTCTTCCTGGCGGGTGACGGCTTCAAGGGGCGCCTCGTCGGCACGCCCGAGAACGCGCTGGCCGCGGAGTTCGTGCGCTCGCGGTTCGAGCGCGCCGGGCTGAAGCCGGGGGCCCCGAACGGATCGTTCGTGCAGATGAACAACCTGATGATCGCGACGCTCGGGACCGGCAGCCGCCTCGAGGTGACGTCAGCCCGACGGCACGCGCCTGGATCTGCGCAGCGAGCAGGACTTCTATCCGCAGCGGTTCAGCGCCAACGGTTCGGTGAAGGCGCCGGTCACCTATGCAGGCTTTGGCATCCACGCGCCGAGATTGAACTACGACGACTACGGCGACCGGGTGAAGGGCCGCATCGCCCTCATCCTGGAGCACGAGCCTGGCGAGCGCGATCCGAACAGCCCGTTCGATGGCGTGGTCACGGCCGAGGCCGCCGTCGCCATCAAGAAGGTCCTGGCCGCGCAGGAGAAGGGCGCGGTCGGTGTGCTCTTCGTCACGGACGTGCACAATCACCCCGCGCCGCAGAACTTCGAAGCCTCGGCGCGCGCGTTCTGGCCGCCGCAGGCGCCGCGCATCGACCGCTTCACGCTGGCCAGCTGGGCCGATCGGGTGCGGATTCCCGTCGGCCAGATCTCGCCTGCATTGGCCGACGTGCTGATCCGCGGGACGGGCCGCTCGCTCGCGGACCTGTCGAAGGCCGCCGAGACGTCACGCGGCTACGAAGGGCTGGCCCTCACAGGCGTCGAGGTGACGCTCACCACCGCGGTCGATCGGCACATCGTCGCTGACCGGAACGTGCTGGCGTTTGTCGAAGGCTCCGATCCGAAACTGAAGGACGAGGTCGTGATCGTGTCGGCGCACTACGACCACGAAGGTGCGGACGGCGCGGTGATCTTCAACGGCGCGGATGACGACGGGTCGGGGACGGTGGCGCTGCTGGAGATCGCCGATGCCTACGCGATGGCCGCGGCGGCGGGCCAGCGGCCTCGCCGCTCGGTGCTGTTCGCGTGCTGGGGCTCGGAGGAACGCGGCCCGCTGCTGGGCGCGTGGGGCTACACCGAGCAGCCGACGTTCCCGCTCGCGAGCACGGTGGCCGTGTTGAACATGGACATGGTCGGCCGCAACGAGGAAGTGCAGGTGGGCGGCGGCCCGCGCTTCAACGGCCTGGAGGTGCAGACCGCGGAGTCGAACCGCAATGCGCTGAACATCCTCGGCTACAGCCGCCACCCCGAACTGAGCGCCATCGTCGAGCGAGTGAACAAGGGCGCCTACGGCCTCGAGCTGAAGATGCGCTACGACAACAACAGCTCGAACCTGCTGCGGCGCAGCGACCAGTGGCCGTTCCTGCAGAACGGCGTGCCGGCGCTGTGGTTCCACACCGGCCTGCACCCGGATTACCACACCCAGTACCGACCGGCCCGAGAAGATCAACTACGAGAAGATGGAGAAGATCGCCCGGCTGGTGCACCAGGCGAGCTGGACGCTGGCGATGCAGGAGGGCAGGCCGAAGTAACGGCAGGACGGCAGACGGCAGAAGGCAAAAGGCAGAAGGCAAAAGGCAGAACACGGCAGACGGCAGCCGGCAGCCGGCAGCCGGCGCACCCAGAGCCCGGAACCCGAGAACCCAGAACCCAGAACCCTAGAACCCAGAACCCAGAACCCTAGAACCCAGAACCCCAGAACCCAGCCTCGAACCCCATCCCAAGCCCCAAGCCTCAAGACCCGAGCGTGAGTTCCCCTACGGCCTGAACAGCCGGTTCAGCTTCACGACCAGCGCGCGGTTGCGCAGCGGGTCCGCGCTTGGCAGCGTCTCGGTGTTGTAGTCGTCGGTATACACCACGAAGATCTCGCTCCCGGGCTGATACTCCCATCGGAAGCGCACGTTGCTGCCGACGGATGTGTTCGTCGAGTTGTACTGGACGATGCCGCTCACGTACATGCGAGGGGTGACGGTGAACGTGGTGCGGGCCCGCGCGACGCTGGCGGTGAACGAGCCTTCCAGCAGATCGACCCAGTTCACCGAGAAGCTCGGCTCCACGGAGAACCGCGGCGTCAACTCCACGCGCGCGGTGTTGAGCGCCAGCGACTGGCGCGTGCCGCTGTAGAACGTGCCGGTCTCGTAGACGATGGCGCCGGACAGCTTTCGCTGCTGGCCGCCGGTGTATGACAGCTGCGTGGTGTGAAACCCGTAGGCGCCGGCCGGGATTCGGATGCCCGGAGCGATGGCGAACGGTCGCACCAGGCGATCCATGGTGTCGGTATAGGTGACGCCGGCGACGTCGCTGTTGGTGAACTCGGTCTGGAACTGGCCGACCTGCTCGCGCGTGTCGAGCCGGTTCTCGGTGTTGGTCGTGTAGTTCAGGCTGGCCTGCATCGTCACCTTGCGGAGGTGCGGCACGTTCTTCGGGCGAGGGCTGAAGCGCAGCAGGCCGAAGTTGCGGCGGAAGTCGGTGCGGCGGAGGAAGCCCAGTTCGGGCAGGAAGTTCGGCTGCACCTCCAGGCGCTCGGCCTGGAAGCCGTAGCGGTCGGCGTTGTAGTCGAAGAACCCGCGATAGCTGAGGTCGTCGCCGTCGCGGCCTTCGCTCTTCGTCGCGGCGACGTAGCCGTCAACGCGGACGTTCTGGTAGAAGCCGAAGCTGCTGTCCACGCCGAAGCCTTCGTTGGCGCCAACGCGCCCGGGCGTGGCCGTGCGATGCGTGAACATGCCGCCGACGTAGCTGCGGCCGAGGATGTCCCGCTTGGCGCGCAGGACGGTGTGATTGGCGGACTCCACATCGACCGCGGCTTCGTCGCCGGTCTGGACGTTGAGCGCGCCGACCGTGAACTTGCCGGCCTTGCCCGTCACGCGCCCGCCTATCTGCAGCGGCACCTCGCGGCCGCCGTCCAGCCCGATGCGGCGGCTGAAGAACAGATACGGCGTATCGCCGCTGCCCGCCGCCAGGCCGGCGCTGGCGCGTCCCGCGAATGCGAACGTCCCGGCGCCTTCCAGGAAGAAGTCACGCTTCTCCGGGAAGAACAGATTGAAGCGGGTGAGGTTGACCTGTTGTTCGTCCACCTCGACCTGCGCGAAGTCGGTGTTCACGGTGAGGTCGGCGGTCAGGTTCTGGGTGATCCCGTACTTCAGATCGCCGCCGACGTTGTAGTCGCCGTCGCTGCTGAGGGGTGGGGAGGCGGTGCGATCGGTGCTGACGCTGCCGAGCGCGTAGGGCTTGATCTCGATCGTCCGCGTGCCGCTGGGCGCCTCGAGGCCCGTCAGCGTGCCCGCCGACGAGACCTTCAGCATGCCGCGAAACGTGGTGAGCGCTCTTGGCACCTGCGCCAGATAGGACCACTCGTTCTTCCAGCGCACCACGCGCCGGAGGTTGAGGCCCCAGGTCTGCTCGCGGCCCGGCGCGTAGCGCAACGACTTGAAGGGAATGGCCATCTCGATGGTCCACCCGCCGTCGAAGTCCTTCGTGCGCACCGACCACACGGTGTTCCAGTCCACGTTGGGCGGGCCTTCGTCGGTGATCTGGCTGTCGGCAAACCCGCCGATCGAGTTCGCGTAGAAGAGATAGCCGTTGCGCTTGTCGTGGAAGGTGTCGAACAGCACCGCGAAGGTGTCGTTCTGGCGCAGCTGGTTGGTGTCGCGGCGCATCTCGTTGGCGACGCGCCGGGCCGGCTCGCTCTCGAAGCAGCGGGCCGAGACGTAGATGTTGCGATCGTCGAAGAAGATCCAGGCCTCGGTCTTCTCGGTGGCCGGCTGGAACTCGTTCGGCTCCTGCTGCACGAAGCTGCCGATGGCCGGCGTGCTGGCATAGACGGCCTCGTCGAGCGTGCCGTCGATGGTCATCGGCGAGCTGACGCGATGCGCGGGCACGGTCGGCGCCGGCGCCGCGACGCGGGCGGACTGGGTGGCGCGGGGCTGCGCGATGGCAGGGGAGGCGGCCGCCGCGGCCCACAGGCAGCAGGCGCCCAGGGCGCGCGCGCGGTTCGACATCGGAGCGGATGCTAGCCGAGTCACTTGCGTTTTGCAAGTGACTGGCTAACCACGGCCCCCGGTGCTAGACTGCCGATCGTGAACACCGGGAAGAAACGATCCCGCTGTCCGGTGTCGTGCACTCTCGACATCGTGGGCGACAAGTGGTCGCTGCTGGTGGTGCGCGACCTGATGCGCGGCAAGCGCCGCTACGCCGAGATGCTGGGCTCGTCCGAGGGCATCCCGACCAATATCCTCGCCGACCGCCTGCGCCGCCTGAAGGCCGCCGGCATCATCCAGTCGTCCCGCTACAACTCCCATCCCCCGCGCCTGGAGTACGCGCTCACCGACAAAGGCGAGGCGCTGCGGCCGGTGCTGCGGGCGATGGTGGATTGGGGTGTGGAGCACGGCGGCGGGAGAACGCCGCCGCCGGCCTGAAGGGGAAGGCAAAAGGCCAAAGGCAAAAGGCAGAACTACCGGCAGACGGCAACGGAAGGCAGACGGCAACGGCAACCGGCAGAACCGGCAGACAACGGCACAGACGGCAACCGGCAGAACGGCGCACTCGGCAGACGGCAGACGGCAGAACCCTAGCAGACCGCCGGGCAGAGCCCTAGAACCCTAGAACCCAGGCCTGAAGCCTAGAGCCTCAAGACCTCAAGAACCTCCCAGAACCTGAACCCAAGACCTCAAGACCCAAGCCCCAAGCCCCAAGCCCCAAGCTCTCTACTGCGACTTCCCCCGCGCCGTCACCGGAATCAGCTTTTCGACGCGGTCGTTGCGGATGCCGTACATGACGTCGTAGAGATTGACGACGGGATCGCAGTGGGGCGCGATCAGTTCGATGCGATCGCCGATCGTGTAGGTCTTGACCGGCGTTCCGGTGAACGTGATCACCCCGAACTCGTCCGAGCCGGCGTTGTAGTCGGCACCCGGTTCGCCGATCACGCCCGCGTGCGGCACGTTCAGCGTGAGCGCCTTGGCACCGGCGTCGGTGGTCACCCGGCCGGGGAAGCGGTTGTTCAGCACCGTCGCCAGCACGGTGAGCGACGAATCGAAGTCGGAGTACACGGGGTTGCCGTCCTCGCCGCCAATCGCGAGGTACTGCATGTCCATGAAGGCATAGCTGCCGACCTGGACGTCGGTGAAGCCCGGCACCAGGTGCTGGATGTTGTACGTGCCGGTGCCGCCGCCGCTGAAGATCTCGGTGTTCAGCCCGGATTTGTGCATGGCCTCGCGCACCTCGATGTTCGGGGCGATGCTCTCGAGCGCCTTCGACTTGCGGGTCGAGAAGCCGGTGATGTGCTGCGCCCCGCCGTCGTAGGAGAGCAGCCCGCGCAGCGTCAGGTTCGGGAGCGTGTCCACCAGCTTCGCCAGCGCGAGGGCGCCCTCGCCCGGAGGGATGCCGCTGCGGGTTCCTACCGCCACGTCGATGACGAGGTCGGCGGTGACGCCGGCCTCGCGCGCCGCGGCGGACAGGTGGCGCGCATTCTGTTCGGTGTCCACGGCCTGGATGAAGTGCGCCGACTGCTTGCGCAGCTGCATGGCGCGCCGGATCTTCGACGGCGACAGGTTGCCGGTGGTCATGCAGATGCGGTCGACGCCCTGCGCCATCAGCGCCTCGGCTTCCCCCAGCTTCGCCGCGCAGATGCCGATGGCGCCCGCGGCCAGCTGCATCTTCGCGATGTCGGCGCTCTTGTGGGTCTTGGCGTGCGGCCGCGTGGCGAGGCCGAAGCGCTTCACCGCCGTTTGCATCCTGGCGATGTTGCGCTCCAGCCGGTCGAGGTCCACGCAGAGCGCGGGCGTGTCGAGATCCCACTTCGAGATGCCGATGGCCGACTGGCTGCCGGTCAGCCGCGCGGCGACCTCGGACGCCGCATACCCCTTGACCGGCCGCGGGACCCACACGTGCGCGGCCAGCGCCGCGGAGGCCGAGAGAAACGCGCGTCGCGAAGCGGAATGAGGGTTCGACATGGGGATACTCTAACTCGGCAGACGGCAGACGGCAGACGGCAGACGGCAGATCGTCAACGGGCAGACGGGAGAGTGAGAACCACGGGGAGGTGGCGGCCGCGGCCCGCGTTCTGTTTGCTTCCTCCTTTTGCCTTTTACCTTTTGCCTTGGTCTGCCGGTTGCCGTCTCCGGTCTTCAGCCCGCCCGTTATAGGATGGGCGCGGCCGGCCCAATGACGACACCCTTCGATGAAGGCCTCGACCGACGCGCGTTCCTGAAGCTGGGCGGAGCCGCCGTCACGATGAGCGCCGCCGGGCTCGGACGCGACGTCCGGCTCGCCGACGCCCAGACGCCCGAAGGCGCGTTCTACGCCGCCCCGGCTATCGAGACCGTTCGCATTGGCATGGTCGGCGTCGGGCTCCAGGGCAGCAGCCACGTCGAGAACTTCCTGAAGATTCCCGGCTGCCGCATCACCGCCGTGTGCGACGTCCGGCAGGAGCGCACGGACTGGGCCACTCGGGCCATCACCGCTGCGGGACATCCCGCGCCCACCGCCTACACCAGAGGCGCGCGCGATTTCGAACGCCTGTGCGAGACCGAGGATGTGGATCTGGTCTTCACCGCCACGCCCTGGGAATGGCACGTGCCGGTGATGCTGGCGGCGATGAAGAACGGCAAGCACGCCGCCACCGAAGTGCCGGCGGCGATGACGCTGGACGACTGCTGGGCGCTCGTCGAGTCCGCGGAGAAGCATCAGCGCCACGCGGTGATGATGGAGAACTGCAACTACGACCGCGCCGAGATGATGGTCTTCAACATCGTCCGGCAGGGCGCGCTCGGCGAGATCCTGCACGCCGAAGGCGGCTATCTGCACGACCTGCGCGCGATCAAGTTCGAGCGGAAGGACGAAGGCCTGTGGCGGCGCGCCTGGGCCACGAAGATCGACGGCAATCCCTACCCGACCCACGGGCTCGGGCCGATTGCCAACTGCCTCGACATCAACCGCGGCGATCGCTTCGACTACCTGGTCTCGATGAGCGGGCCGTCGCGCGGGCTGCAGGACTGGGCGCGCGAGCACCTGCCTGCCGATGCGCCCGAGCGCAAGGAGCAGTACATCCTCGGCGACGTCAACACCAGCCTGATCAAGACCGCGCTCGGCCGCACCGTGATGGTGCAGCACTGCACGAACCTGCCGCGTCCCTACAGCCGCATCCAAGTCGTTCAGGGCACGAAGGGGATGTTCCAGGGCTACCCGAACCGCCTCTACATCGAGGGGCGGGGCAAGCCGCATCAGTGGGTGGACGCGCTCACCGTTCGCGACGAGTTCGATCACCCGCTGTGGAAGGAGCTCGAGTCGCGCGCCGAGGGGGCCGGTCACGGCGGGATGGACTACATCGAGGACTTCCGCCTCATCGCCTGCCTGCGCGCGGGGCTGCCCACCGACATGAACGTCTACGACGCGGCGTCGCTCAGCGCGGTGGTGGACCTCAGTGTGAAATCCAACACCGGGCGTGCCCGCGCGATGGACTTCCCCGACTTCACGCGCGGCCGTTGGCGCACCAACCCCAAACTCGGCATCGTCGGCGTCTAGTTGGCGCCGGCCCTTCAACGCCAGTGACATGAGGGACGACACGTGCAGCTGACTTCCCTCGACTGGCTGATCGTCGTCGTCTCGCTCGGCCGTCTCGTTCGCGCCGGCGGTGTGGATGGCGCGCCGGGCGGGATCGAGCACCGCGGAGTTCTTCACCTCGGGCCGCGCCGCGCCGTGGTGGCTGGTCGGCGTGTCGATGGTGGCCACCACCTTCAGTACCGACACGCCGAACCTGGTGACGAACCTGGTGCGCGAAGGCGGCGTCGCCGCGAACTGGGCGTGGTGGGCGTTCCTGCTGACCGGCATGACCACCGTGTTCTTCTACGCGCGGCTCTGGCGCCGGCTCGGCGTGCTGACCGACCTGGAGTTCTACGAACTGCGCTACTCGGGCCCGGCGGCTACCTGGGTGCGCGGCTTCCGCGCCATCTACCTGGGCGTGCTGTTCAACGTCGTGATCATGGCGGCGGTGAACCTCGCAGCGGCGAAGATCGCCAACGTCCTCCTTGGCTGGTCCATGGGGCAGACGCTGCTCGTCTGCAGCGTCATCAACGTCGCGTTTGCCGCCACCTCGGGCCTGTGGGGCGTGCTGGTCACAGACTTCCTGCAGTTCGGCATCGCCATGGGCGGGTCGTTCGCCGCCGCGGTGTATGCGCTGAAGCATCCCGCCGTGGGCGGGCTCGACGGGCTGTTCGCTCGCGTGGACCCTGCAGTGCTGTCGCTCGTGCCCGATTTCTCGAACTGGGAAGTCGCCGTCCCGGTCTTCATCGTCCCTCTCACGGTGCAGTGGTGGTCCACGTGGTATCCGGGATCCGAGCCGGGTGGCGGCAGCTACATCGCGCAGCGCATGCTGGCGGCCCGCAGCGAACGGGACGCGATGGCGGGCACGCTGCTCTTCAACGCCGCGCACTACGCGCTTCGTCCGTGGCCCTGGATCATCGTCGCGCTCGCCTCGATGATCGTGTTCCCCGAGGTGGCCGACATCCGTCGCGCCTTGCCGCACGTGGATCCGTCGATGGTCGGCAACGACATGGCCTACTCGGCGATGCTCACGTTCCTGCCGGCCGGCGTGCTCGGCCTGATGGTGGCGGGGCTGCTGGCGGCCTACGTCTCGACCATCTCGACCCATCTCAACTGGGGCACCTCGTATCTCGTCCACGATCTCTACCGCCGCTTTCTGCGTCCCGACGCCGACGAGCGGCATTACGTGCTCGCGGGTCGGATCGTGACGGCGGCGCTGATGGTGGCAGCGGCTTCACTGACGCTCGTGCTCGACTCGGCGCGCACCACCTTCAACCTGCTGCTCTCGATCGGCGCCGGCACCGGCCTGCTGTACCTGCTGCGATGGTTCTGGTGGCGCATCAACGCCTGGAGCGAGATTGCGGCCATGGCCAGCTCGTTCGTTCTGGCGCTGGGGCTGTTCGTCGCGGAGCGCCGCGGGGTCGTTATCCCCGCGCATCTCTCGCTGATTGCCACCGTGGCGATCACCACCGCGGTGTGGCTCGCGGCCACGTGGATGACCGCGCCGACCGATCGCCAGACATTGCGGCGCTTCTACGAGCTGGCTCGGCCGGCGGGGCCGGGGTGGGCGGCCGTCCGCCGCGAGTGTGGCAATCTGGCGCCCTTCGACGATCTGCGAGCCGGCTTCGTCGGCTGGGTCGCGAGTTGCGTGTTCGTCTATAGCGCGCTGTTCGGCACCGGCCACCTGCTGATGGGCCACTCCGAGCGTGGGGTGCTCTCGCTGGTTATCATGGTGATTAGCGGAGTGACGATGTGGAGATCGATGGCGCGCATGTGGGCACGGTGAAGGCGGTCGTGCTGGCGCGAGGCGAAGGCCGTCGCATGCGGGAAGCCGCGACCGACGCGCCGCTCACCGACGCCCAGCGCCACGCCGCCGCGCACGGCCAGAAGGGGATGATGCCCATCGGCAATACGAACGGCCGTCCGTTTCTCGACCACGTGCTGAGCAGCCTGGCCGACGCCGGCTGCACCGACATCTGCCTGGTCGTGGCGCCCGCCCACGAACACGTTCGCGCGCACTACAACAACGCGGGTGTCTCGCGGTTTCGCGTGCACTACGCCGTTCAGCCGGAGCCGCTGGGCACCGCCAACGCTGTGCTCGCGGCGCGCACTTTCGCGGCGGACGATCCGCTTCTGGTCCTCAACTCCGACAACCTGTATCCGGCCGAGGCACTCGCCGATCTCGTGGCGCTCGACGGTCCCGGCGTGGCCGCCTTCGAGCAGGCCGCCCTGGTCGAGGAGAGCGGCTTTCCTGCCGAGCGCGTTGCGCAGTTCGCCGTGCTCGAATCCAACGCGGATGGCCTGCTGGCCGACATTCACGAAAAACCCGGGGCGGGACTCGACGCTTTCGGTGGGCACGCCCTGGTCAGCATGAACCTGTGGCGGTTCGACGCGCGCATCTTCCCGGCGTGCGAGGACGTGCCCCGTTCGGCGCGCGGTGAGTTCGAACTCCCGGAGGCGGTGCGCCTGGCAGTGTCGCGCGGCGTTCCCTTCCGCGTGGTGCGCGCGCGGGGCGCCGTGCTCGACCTGTCGCGGCAGTCGGACATCGCGAGCGTCAGCGCCAGGCTGGCGGGAAGGGAAGCGAGGCTATGAGCGCGGAGCACTTCGTCAGTCTCGGGATGACGGCCGAGGACGCGACCGGTCGCGCGGCGCTGGTCGATCGCGTCCGGCGCGGGTTCACCGGCCTCGTCGGTGCGCCACCGGAGTGGTGCTGGTTCGTCCCGGGCCGTATCGAAGTGCTGGGCAAGCACACCGACTACGCCGGGGGACGATCGCTGCTGGCCGCGGTGCCGCGCGGCTTCGCCGTCGCGGCCCGTCCGAGGAACGACGGCCGCGTGCGGGTGATGGACGTGCGCTATGGCTCGCGCACCGATATCGATCCGTATGACGGCAACGGTGCGCTCACCGGGTGGCAGTCCTACATCCAGGTGGTGGCCAGGCGGTTCGCGCGCAATTTCCCTGGCGCGGAGCTCGGCACCGATCTGGCCATTGCCAGCGATCTGCCGCGAGCAGCGGGGCTGTCGAGCTCCAGCGCCCTGGTCGTAGCCGTGGCCACCGCGCTGGCGAGGCGCGCCAACCTGCCGGCGCGTGACGAGTGGCAGGCCGAGATCGGCAGCGTCGAAGATCTGGCCTGGTATCTCGGCTGCGTGGAGAACGGCCTCGACTACCGCAATCTCACCGGCACCGCCGGCGTCGGCACGCTGGGCGGCAGCGAAGATCACACCGCGATCCTGGCCTGCCGCACCGGTTGTCTCAGCCAGTACCGCTTCGTGCCGGTGGCGCATCAGGGCGACACGCCGATGCCGGATCCATGGGTGTTCGTCATCGCGTCGAGCGGCGTGCCCGCGGACAAGGCCGGCTCCGTTCGCGAGCACTACAACCGCGCTTCGCTCGGCACGCGCGCGTTGTTGCACCGCTGGAACCAGGACGCGGCCACGCCGGCCCGCTCGCTCGGCTCGGCGCTGACGGAACCGGAGGCGCTTCCGCGTTTGCGTTCACTCGTCACGCACTCGCCGGCGGGCGGCTTCTCGTCGGAGGAGTTGCTGCGCCGCCTGACGCACTTCGTCGCCGAGGACGGCCGGGTCCCCGACGCGGCGCGCGCGTTCGCCGCCGCCGACGCGGATACGATTGGACGCCTGTCGGACGAATCGCAGCGCGAAGCCGACGAATGGCTCGGCAACCAGATTCCCGAAACCCGGACGATGGCGCAGGTGGCGCGGGAATGCGGCGCCCTGGCGTCGAGCAGCTTTGGAGCGGGATTCGGCGGCAGCGTCTGGGCACTGGTGGAACGCGAGTCCGCCGGCGCGTTTGCCGCCGAGTGGCTGGCCGCCTACGGCCGCCACTATCCATCGATGGCCAGCCTCGAATGGTTCGTCGCTCGGCCCGGGCCCGCCGCAACGGAAGTGCGGGTCGGCGCCGCCGGATGATCCTCTCGGAAGACACCTACTTCCGCAACACGAACTGGTTCAGCACCAGCAGGTCCAGGCCGGTGCCATAGAACACTCGCACCGCATCGCGTGGACTGCAGACGATGGGTTCGTGGAAGCCGTTGAACGACGTGTTGATCACGAACGGCAGCCCGGTGGCCTCACCGCAGGCCTCCAGGAGACGGGCGAACCGCGGCCGCTCGTCGCCGGCGACCGTGTGCACTCGAATCGCGGCCTCGGGTGACGGCAAGGCATGGCGGAATCTCGCCGGGTCGCGGGGCCGGTAGTCGCACTCCATGAACGGCGCGCTGGCCGGTCCATCGAGATGCTCGGCCACGGAGTCCTGCAGGCCGCTCAGCGAGTATCCCCGCCACGGCTCGCGCCGCTTGAGAAACCGGTTCAGGTTTTCGAGCACGTACGGCGCCGAAGGGTTGGCCAGGATGCAGCGCGCGCCCAGCGCGCGGGGGCCCCACTCCATGGGACCGTCGAACCAGCCGACGAGGCGCCCGTCCTTGAGCGCTTCCACCGCCGCGGCGATCACCCCGCCCTCCGACTCCCACGAGTAATTGAGCTTGCAGTTGTCGAGGACCCGCTTGGTCTCTTCCGCGGAGTACGACGGCCCCAGAAACGGCGACACCGGGGCCGGCGGCGCGCCGATGCCATGCAGTGCGGCGCCCACGGAGAGCCCGCCGCGACCCGGGTCGATCGGGACGAACACGTCCGCGAACAGGCCGGCGCGCTTCGCCAGCGTGTTCATCGACGAATGGTAGAAGAAGCTTCCGCCGAGGCAGAGGTGATGGACGCCAAGGTGGTGCCGGACCGCTTCGAGCAGCTCGAGCAGCACGTCACCCAGGCGCAACTGCAGTGCCGACGCCATGTGCGCGCGCGCCGGGCTTCCGAGGTCGTGGTCGCCCGCCAGCCACTGTTCGAGAGCCCGTCGATCCCTGGATCGATGGCAATCACGCCATCGTCGAACGTCACCAGCGCGTCGACGCGGCCATCGCGGCTGTCCGGGCGCAGGCGTGCCAGCGCCTCGAGCTGGTGGTCGCCGGTCTCGGAGCGGAACCCCAGGCTCTGCGAGAACCGGCGGAACACCGCGGAGAGCCCGGGGCCGGCCCACGGCCACTGGACCGGCTCGATGGTCGCGCCGCTGCCCTTCCACACGCTGACGTATGGCGCCTCGTCATCGCACACGACAATGGCCGCCGATGAGAACGGTGAGGTCAGATACGCGGTGCAGGCATGAGCGAAGTGCGGATCGATCCGCTCGAGGCCTGCGTCTTCGTCGCTCTCGCCGGCCTGGGCGATCACGTACCGGCTGACGTCGTTCCGGGACTGATTCTGTCGCCGCAACAGGAAGTCGAGCGCCAGGTCCGGCATCCCGCCCTCCACGGACCGGTTACTGCGGACCCGCGTGACGCGCTCCTGCGCGCACACCGCGTTCAGCGCGCCATTTTCGGCCAGCGCTGCCGACCCGTTACGAAGACCTCCGACTAATCCCGCGATCATCAGTTCACCCCTTGATGGTTCGTATTGTTGATCGCGGAACGATTGCCGGCGGCGACGAGTGAGCCATAATCCGCCAGACCATGAGCCCGGCCTCCGGTTTGCTCGCCAAAGACCGCATCATCGCGCCGCCGGGCTTCAACCGGTGGCTGGTGCCGCCCGCCGCCCTTGCCATCCACCTGTCGATCGGGATGGCCTACGGCTTCAGCGTGTTCTGGCTGCCGCTCAGCCGTGCCGTCGGCATCACCGCCTCCGCGCCGGACGACTGGAAGATCAGCACGCTCGGCTGGATGTACACGCTGTTCTTCGTGATGCTCGGCTCGTCAGCCGCGGTGTTCGGGCCGTGGGCCGAGCGCGAAGGCCCACGCAAGGCCGGTGTGGTGGCGGCGTGCTGCTGGGGCGGCGGTTTCTTCCTCTCCGCGCTCGGCGTGTACTTGCACCAGGTGTGGCTGCTGTGGCTCGGATCGGGCGTCATCGGCGGGTGCGGCCTCGGGCTCGGCTACATCTCGCCGGTCTCCACCCTCATCAAGTGGTTCCCGGATCGCCGTGGCATGGCCACCGGGCTGGCCATCATGGGCTTTGGCGGCGGCGCCATGATCGGCACGCCGCTCGCCGACGCGCTGATGCGCCGTTTCTCCAGCCCGACCTCCGTCGGTGTGTGGCAGACGTTTGTCGTGATGGGCACGATCTATTTCGTGGCGATGATGGCCGGCGCCTTCGGCTATCGCCTGCCGCGGCCGGGATGGACACCGGCGGGGTGGGTCCCGAAGGACGTCCGAGCCACGCCGCGCGTCACTCACAGCGTGCCCGCGCAGGTGGCGTGGAAGACGCCACAGTTCTGGCTGTTGTGGGCGGTGTTGTGCCTGAACGTGAGCGCCGGCATCGGCGTGCTCGGCATGGCCTCGCCGATGATTCAGGAGATGTTCCAGGGCCGCGTGACGCCGTCGGCGGCGGCCGGATTCACCGGGCTCCTCAGCCTGTTCAACATCGGCGGGCGCATCGCCTGGGCCTCGCTCTCGGATCGAATCGGGCGCAAACCCACCTACGCGGTCTTCTTCGTGCTCGGCATCGTCCTGTATGCGAGCATCCCGACGCTGGCGTCGGCCG
Source organism: uncultured Acidobacteriota bacterium (assembly GCA_963723005.1). GTDB lineage: Bacteria > Acidobacteriota > Vicinamibacteria > Vicinamibacterales > UBA2999 > VFZN01. The sequence continues at coordinate 206,679 of CAVRPA010000008.1, forward strand.
GCAACCTGCCGCTGTTCGTCGCCACGTTCTGCATCATCCTGACGATGTACGGCGGTGGGTTCGCGACGATTCCGGCCTACCTCGCCGACGTGTTCGGCGTCGGGCACGTCAGCGCCATCCACGGAAGGCTGCTGACGGCGTGGTCGACGGCCGGCATCCTGGGGCCGGTGCTGGTGAACTACATCCGCGAGTTCCAGATCGCGCGCGGCGTTCCGGCGGCCGACGCCTACACCTTCACGCTGTATGTGCTCGCGGGCTTCCTGGCGGTCGGTCTCGTGTGCAATCTCGCCGTGACCCACGTGCCCGAGCGGCTGTTCACGCTCGAAACATCGGTGGGCGCCGCGCCCGCGCCGGCGGGAGCGGGTCGCCCGATTGAGGAGACGCCTGCGCCGTCGCACTGGGCGCTGACCGTCGCGGCCTGGCTGCTGGTCGCCCTGCCGCTGGCGTGGGGCGTGACCCGCACGCTGGGGTTGGCGCGGCAGCTGTTCTGAACGCGGCTCACGCCGGTCGTCCAGGCGGCGGCCGGCCCCGGAAGTTCTGATAACGTTACGCCGTCCGGCGAGATGACCGTCGCTCTTCGGGGGAGATTCCAGATGATGCAGATCCGCACCTTCGCTCTCGCGCTCGCGGTTGCCGCGGCGTTCTCGCTCCCCGGGGTCGCGCAGGCGCCCGTGCCGACGCTGCCCTACGACCACATCCACGTGAACGTGCCAGACCCGGCGGCGGGCGCCAACTGGTACGAGAAGAACTTCGGCGGCCGCCGGATTACCGAGGCGCCGGATCGCATCATGTTCGGCAGCACGCGGTTCATGTTCCTGCGGAGCGCCACCGCGAAGCCCAGCGCCGGCAGCGCGATCGATCACGTCGGGTTCTCGGTGGCCGATCTCGATGCCAAGATGAAGGAGCTCGAAGCGGCGGGCGTGAAGGTGACGACGCCGGCCCGCGACGTGCCGGGGCTGTTCAAGCTGGCCTTCGTCGAGGACCCGTGGGGGACGCGCATCGAGGTCGTCCAGGATCCCGAGCTGCTCGGGCTGCACCACATCCACATGCGCGCGCCGAATCCGGACGAGGCGTTCGGCTGGCTGCTCTCGAACTTCGGCGGTCAGAAGACGCAGCTGAAGGGCCGCATCGACGCGGTGAAGTACAGCGCCGCCGGCTTCAGCGACATGTGGATCCTGATTACGAAGGGCGAAGCGGAACCGAGCATCGGTCACGCCATCGACCACATCGGCTGGCGCTCCACCAAGCCGCTGAACGACACGATCAACGAACTCGTGGCCAAGGGTGTGCAGAAGACCAGCGAACCGCGCCCGCTGTCGCTGCCGAACGGTCCGTCGATCAACTTCGCCTACGTCGCCGGCCCCGCCGGTGCGCGGATCGAGCTGGTCGAGCGGCCGGGATTGAAGCCAGGGCAGTAGGAGGCCACATGAACGACGCCAACGAAAGCGTTCGGCTGCTGATCAACGCGTGGAAGCTGATGGTGGGCCGTCTCCCGGACGGCCGCATCCATCATGCGGACGGCGTGGCCACCTGCCTCGGCCACGTTCCGCTGCCGTTCTTCAACTTCTCCATGAACGACCGCCCGCTGACCGATGCCGCGGACGTGCGGCAGTTTCTCGAGAACGTCGATCGGGCGACCGCCGCCTGCGCGCACCCGTCGATGATTGCGCTCTGCGAGGACTGGGCGCCGGCGGATTGGGGACAGGTGGCCAGCGACCACGGGCTCGCCACCATGATGCAACTGACCGGCATGGAGACCGACCAGGTGCTGCCGCCGCGCCGGCCGGCTCCGGCGCTCGAGATTCGCCGCGTTGCCGATGACGCAGCCGCCCGTGATCTCGCCGTGATCAATGCTCACGCCTACGGGATGCCGCCGGAGTTGTTCGAGTGCGTCTGCAACATGCGCTTCTGGCACGACGATTCCATCGCCCTTGTCGGGTATGTCGACGGGCGGCCGGTGACCAGCGCCGCGGCAATGCCGGTGGATGAAACGGTGTACATCGCGCTCGTCGCGACGATGCCCGACGCCCACGGCAAGGGCTACGCCGAGGCCGTCATGCGTCAGGCGATCGCGGCCGGACAGCAGGCCATGGGCGTGACGCGCACCACGCTCCACGCCACCGACATGGGTCGGCCGGTCTACGAGGCCATGGGGTATGTGCCGAGCGCGCGCTTCGCGGTGCTGGCGCGGGCCGACGCGCACTGACGCGCGCCGGTCTGTCCCCTGCCACGCGGCGGCTACTTCTTCTGTTCGACTTCGGCGATGAAGGCCCGGGCCTCCTTGATCACCTCGTCGGTGATCCCCATGTGCCCGCGGTCGGTGTAGTGCACGAAGCGGTGATGCACCCCGTGCGTCTTCAGCTTCTCGGCCATGTCCACGGCCTGCTGCACCGGCACCGACTTGTCATCGTCCGAGTGGAGGACCAGGATCGGCTTGTTGGTGGGGCCGACGTGCGTGATCGGGGATGCGAGCGAACGCGCCTCTTCAACGTTGCCCGTGACCGGTGTCCACAGGTCGCCCCACGACAGCGAGTTCAGTTCATAGGTGGCGGCGACGCTGATCACGGCGCGGACGTCACTGCGCGCCTTCTCCCAGCCGCCCACGCGCGGGAAGCCGCCCTCGCCAAGAGTTGCCATCAGCGACACCATCTGGCCGCCGGCCGATTGCCCGATCAGGTAGACGCGGTCCGGATCGATGCGGTACTCGTCCGCGTGCGCATGGAGCCAGCGGATGGCGCACAGCAGGTCGAGATACGGCGCCGGCGCCGGTGAGCCGCCCACCAGCCGATAGTCGATCGACATCGCGAAGAACCCGAACTCGGCCCACTGCGCCACCTTGATGCTGCTGGCGTCGGCCCGATTCCCGGCCCGCCACCGCCCGCCATGCACCGAGATGATCGCCGGCTTCAGCGCCGGGCCGTCCGGGTACGAGATGTTGGCCAGCAGCGCCGAACCTTCCACGCGTCCGTAGATGACGTCGGTCCTGGTGACCACCGGCGCGCTCGGCTGCGCAGACGCGGTCCCCGTGACGAGGCAGGCAACGAAGATCCCGATCAGCGTGGTTCGATTCATCCCGGCGCTCCCTTCTGTGGCTGGCGCGTATTATCACCCCATGTGCATGAGCCGCCGACTTGCCATTGCTGTGATCCTCGTGCTCGCTCTCGACGCCGTCGCCTCCGCTCAGGCGCGCCTGCAGAGCGGCGATTTCCTGAAGCTTCGCTCGGTCGGCGCCGTGCAGTGGTCGCCGGACGGCACGCGCATCGCCTACACCGTCACCAGCAATGACGGTCCAGGCGGGCCGTACTCGCAGCTGTGGCTGCTGACCGTCGCCACCGGCCAGTCCGCGCGGGTCGGCGACGAGGCGAGCCGCGGCTCGCAGCCGCTCTGGTCGCCCGACGGCCGAGTCGCTGGCCTATCTCGGCACCGTCGGCGGCAAGTCCGGCCTGATCGTCTGCGGCGCCGACGGCTCGGCGCCCACCTGGAAGGCCGACGTCGCTCGGCACCAACAGCAGCGCGCTCACGAATACCGGGCGCGACGCTCTCCTGGTCGCCGGACTCGAAGACCCTCGCCTTCGTGCACGCCACGCCCGGGCCCGAGACGGCCGACGCCACCGGCGATCCCATCCTGATCACCCGCTACCTCTACAAGCCCACCGCCTCCGAAGGCAACACCCGCTTCAACGACAACCGCCGCCTGCACATCTTCCTGCTGGACGTGGCCGCGGGCCGCACCCGCCAGCTCACCGACGGCATCCACGACGAGCACTCGATCGACTGGTCGCCGACCGGCGACGAGATCCTGTTCGTCTCCAACCGCGAGCCCGACGCCGATCAGTTCTTCAACAACGACCTCTTCGCGGTCGCGTGCCGGCAGCGGCGCCATCCGCCGCCTCACCACCACCGAGAGCGCCGAGTACTGGCCGCTGTGGTCGCCGGACGGCAGCCGCATCGCCTTCGAGGGCACCAGGCGCGGGCATCACCGATCTCGAGACGCACGATGGAAGACACGCACGTCTGGACCGATGAACGCCGACGGCAGCAACCGGCGCGAGGTGGGAGCGGCCATCGACAACCGCCAGGGCCCGCCGGCAGTGGTCTGCCGACGGCCGCTCGCTGTTCTTCACCGTGCAGGAGCGCGGACTGGTGCACCTCTACCGCCTGGCGGCTGCGACGCCCATCGCGGGAGCCGCGGCCGGAGCGCAGGTCGTCGTCGCCGAACGCGGCACCGTCGGCCAGTTCGATCTCGGCCCGAACGATCGCGTCGCCTATGCCTTCACCAGCACGCGCGACCTGGCGCAGCTCTACATCAACGGCAGCCCGGACGGCGCGACGCGCTCACCGACCTCAACGCGGACGTGCTCGCGGACAAGGCGTTCGCCGAGGTCGAGCCCTTCACGTTCGTCAGCAACGACAACCGGTTCACGGTCGAGGCGTTCCTGACGAGGCCGCTCGGGCAGACCGCGGACTCGAAGCATCCGTTGATCGTGATGATCCACGGCGGCCCGCACGGCCAGCAGGGGCCGGCCTTCAACTTCCAGAGCCAGGTCTACGCCGCCCGCGGCTGGGCCACGCTGCAGGTGAACTACCGCGGCTCGACCGGCTACGGCCAGGCGTTCACCGACGCCGTGTTCCGCGACCAGAACGGCGACGAGGCGCAGGACGTGCTCTACGGCGTGAACGCCGCCATCCGGCGCAATCCCTGGATCGACCGCGATCGGCTCGGGCATCGAAGGCGGCAGCTACGGCGGCCAGCTGACCGCGTGGCTCATCACCCAGACGCACATCTTCAAGGCCGCCATTCCGAACCGCGCCATCATCAACCTGGTCAGCTACAACTACATGACCTACTACAACCAGTACGAGGAGATGGAGTTCGGGATGCGCCCGCACCAGGCCGACCTGATGGACGTACTCTGGAAGCGGTCGCCGCTGCGCTACGTGGCGCAGGTCGAAGACGCCGACGCTGCTCATCCACGGCGAGAACGACAACGACGTGCCGATCGCCGAGGCGGAGCAGTTCTACATCGCGCTGAAGGACGTGGGCGTCGAGACCGCGATGCTGCGCTATCCGCGCGAAGGCCACGGGCTGCGCGAGCCGCGGCACATCGTCGACAGCATCGACCGGTCGATCGCGTGGTACGAGAAGTACTTCCCGAAGCCCTGACCGCCAGCTATTCGCCGCAGTTCAATAGCACCGCGGCTTCCGATCGAACACCAGTGTCAGGCGAACGACGGGACGGCCGAGCGGGTGCCACTTAGCGGGCTCGCCGATCGAACACCAGATCGGCGCCGCCGGCGTCGAAGTGCGCCACGATGCGATCGCGGCGCTGCAGGAGCGTGGTGATCTGCGCCGGCTCGAGGTAGTCGCCCACCGCTGTCTTCAGGCCGTCCGCGTTCAACTGGCGCAAGCGGTCCAGCAGCCGGCGCTCCACTTTCGACAGGTTGCCCGGCACGGCCGGCGCCGGGTTGGTGCGAAACGCCCGCGAGTGATCGATCATCCAGATCGTCCACTGCTTGTCGATCAGCAGGTTGGTCAGGTTGCGGTCGGCGTTGGCAATCAATTGGTCGAACAGCCGCGTGATCCACATCTGCTCGTTCCAGTCGTCCGTGTCCGGCGCCGACTGCTTGCTGCGCAACCGCTCCTGCTCGTCCATCAACACATCGTCCACCCACCAGGTGAACGACGACGCCTTGGTCCTGTAGCGGCGCTCCACCGACGGAGGGGTCATCTCCAGTCCCAGCAGGCGATCGATGCGATAGGCGGCAACGTTGAAGCGCCAGCTGTCCTTGAAGTTCAACTCGGTGCCGTAGGGCGTCTCGAATCGCGCCTTGGCCTCTTCGATGGTCTGGACGCTGGCGTCGTGCGTGACCGTGCCGTCGCTGAGCGTGACGCGCAACGTGTTGGTCACCCCTTTGCCCGCGGGCCGGGCGCGGACGATCTTCGCCTTCGTCAGGAAGGTCTCGCGCTCGGCGTCGGTGGTGAGGGTGGGTGAGGGCGGCGCCGGCCGCCTGGCCCGACTGCGTCTCGCCGACCAGTGTGATTGGCAGCAGCAGGATGCACAGCAGGCCGGGAAGCAGAGGCAGGCGCGGCGAACGTGTCGAGCGAGGGGCAGCGACCATCGTTTCCTCCGTGGGGCCGAACGGGCGGCACCGCATGCCGGTGCCGCATTCTATGCCGGAATCCCCGCCGGCCGCCGCCCATGGTAGAGTCGGCGCGCATGACCCGTCGCATCCTGCTCAGCGCGGTCCTTGTCTCTGGCATCGCGTGCGCGCCGTCGGCGCCGACGCCTCCTTCCACCGCCACGCAATCCGGGGCTGCTGCTCCCACCGCGAATACGCCCGCAACGAATCCCGTGGACGTGCATGCCCGCGCCATCGTCGTGGACAGTCACGACGATACGACGCAGCGGCTGCTGTTCGAGAAGGGCTTCGATCTGGGAACCCGGCACGAGAACGGCAACATCGACATCCCGCGCATGCGCGAAGGTGGGCTGGACGCGCTCTTCTTCTCCATCTGGGTGCCGAGCGACGTCACCGGCCCGATCGCGGTGAAGCGGGCGCTGCAGCAGGTTGACAGCGTGCACGAGGCGGTCCGGCTGCACCCGAACGACCTGGTCCTGGCCACCACCGCCGCCGACATCCGCCGGGCCGCGTCCGAGAAGAAGATCGCCGCCCTCATGGGGATGGAGGGCGGACACATGATCGACAACGACCTGGGGACACTCCGGGATTTCGTGCGGCTGGGCGTGCGCTACCTCACGCTCACCCACTTCAAGAACAACGACTGGGCCGATTCGTCCACCGACACGCCGAAGCACAACGGACTCACCGACTTCGGCAAGGGCGTGGTGCGCGAGTTGAACCGCCTGGGCGTGATGGTGGACATCTCCCACGTCGCGGACAAGACCTTCACGGATGTCCTGGCGCTCACGACCGTGCCGGTGATCGCGTCGCATTCGTCGTGCCGCGCGATCTCGGGTCATCCGCGGAACATGACCGACGACATGATGCGCGCGCTCGCGAAGAACGGCGGCGTCATGATGATCAACTACGAGGTGAGTTTTCTGTCCGAGGAGAACCGCCTGGCCTCGGAGAAGGCGGGTGGCGTGGTCGCGGCGCTCGACGAGATGTCGAAGAAGTGCGGTGGCGACGAGGCGTGCTCGACGCTGGAGATGGCGCGCGTCACGCGCGAGGCGATGGCCAAGGGCACGCTGCCGTCGGTGTCGTGGGAGAAGATCGTCGAGCACATCGACCATGCGGCGAAGGTGGCCGGCGTCGATCACGTCGGGCTGGGTTCGGACTTCGACGGCGCGACCATGCCGATCGGGATGGATGACGCGTCGCAGTTGCCGAAGCTCACGACGGCGCTGATGGCGAAGGGTTATTCCGCGGCGGACGTGGAGAAGATTCTGGGCGGCAACATCCTGCGCGTGATGGAGCGGGTGGAGCAGGGCGCCGCGGCCGTCCAGCGATAGCTGCCCGGCCAGCGCACACGCTATCGTGTTCGCGTGACGTCAATCGCAGAAGAACGACTGGGCCTATTCCGTGGGCTGGTGGCCCTGATCGGTGCCGGCATCATCCACGTCCTGATACGTATGTTTGGCCGCACCGTGAGGGAATCCTCGGTGCCCTGGTTGTCCGGCCCTGTTGGCGGCGACTACATCGGCGACAGACCGTATGAGGAAGTTGCCGCACGCGAGAATCTGGAGGTCGTGCGCCGGTCGGCGACTGGAGGCTTGATACCCGATGTCGGCACGCTCGACGGCCCCGGATTTCGCGTTGAAGACCTGAGGCCCGAAGTGCGGCACTTCTACGAGCATACGGCGACGTACCGTATGGACGTGTGGTCGGACGCATTCTTTCCAGGCAAGATCGGTCTGTGGTTGATGGTCACGACCATCAGCCGCAAAGTGAACCAGCTCAACTTCCCGCTGCACGCGCTCGCAACCGCCAAGGGAATCGACAGCGAGATTGTGTTGCTCAAGGACCCGAAGGGCGGTATCCGGTACGCCGGATGGTATCGCCGGCTGATGGACTCGGGCCGCACCATCTACACCGGCTTCTACATGACCGCGCGCGTGCCGCACGCCGACACCCCGTGCATCAAGGTCATCTTCCCCATGCCGAACGGCAACGCGACCGTGATCTTGCGGCCCTCGCTGGACGAGCAGGGTAACCTGCGGCTCAGCAGCAAGGGCGCGGCGTTCGGCGACGCTGGCTTCTATCGTGTGTGCAAGACCGGAGACGATCGGCTGCTGGTCTGGCGCGTGAGCACCTTGCACGAAGCCTTCCGAGTCTACGTCGACGACGCGAAGGTGCTCCGCTGCGACCACTCGGTGCGCTTCCTCGGGATGCCCGTGCTGCATCTCCACTACCGCATCGAACGCACGCGTGGACCCGCCCCCGCCTGACCACCGGCGGGAGCATGGCTGAACGACCGGACTCCGAAGCGGGCCTTCGAGACGCCTTCGGGCACCGTTCGAGCCTTTTCTCGGTCCGTGGTGTCTAACGCTAACGTGGCTCGATGGTGGATCGCCGTGCTTCTCGTGGACCTGTCGGCCGCGAGCGCTTTCGGTCAGGCACGACTGCCTCTCCCGATGATCGAGGTTGAAGCGTGCTCGATCTCCTTCGTGGGCGAGGCGATCAATCAAGGCCGCTGGGGCGGACGAATCGCGATCTACGATGCGTCGGTCGACGACACCGGCCGCGTGACCGTTCTCACCCGTCGAATCATCGAGAAGGCCGAGCACCTGGTGCGGTGGGTGCGGCTGGATCAACTCGAGAACTGTCTCAAGCAATGGCGTTTTGCCGAACCGGGTGACTACGAAGTGTCACTGCGGGGCGGAACGATATTTGGCCCGGTCTGGCTGATTGATGTAACTCGGGGCGGCCGGGGACTTCTCCTTCGGGTGCCGTATCGCTATGGCGCTCCGACCGGCTGACAAGTCCGTGAAGCCGGCGGGTTGAGACTTGTAGCGCGATCGAACCTCGGGCCGTCGCGGCTACGCTGCTGCTGTCGGGCGGGCAATGATCGACGAGGACGGTTGCGATGACGAGCCCAACCCGACGGCGCTTCCTGATGAGTGCGGCGGCATTCGGCGGTGCGGCGCTGATGTCGCCGCCGGCCGCGAACGCTCAATCGACGAATCCCTATACCTACCGGAGAAACTGGGGACGATGGGGTGCCGACGATCAGAAAGGAGCGGTCAACCTGATCACGCCCGCCAAGCGCGCAGCGGCGGCGGCGCTGGTCAAGTCGGGCCGGGCGGTCTCGCTCGGGCGGGTGTTCACACCCGAGCAGCACTACATCCGCGTCAACCAGCGGGGCACCGGCAACTCCGTCGTCGACTACTACGGCTTTGAATATCACGGCGTCGCGGTCACGCACGTCGACGCGTTGGTCCACATGTGGGATCGCGACGGCATGTGGAACGGCCGCGATCCGGCCAGGGAGATCGACACGAACGGCGTCCGGTTTGGCGACATCACCGCGTTCGGCGACGGCCTGATCACGCGCGGCGTGCTGCTCGACGTGCCGCGCTACCGCAAGGTCTCGCACGTCGCCATCGGCAGTCCGGTGACCGGCGCCGAGCTCGAGGCGATCGCCAGGGCGCAGAACGTGAGCATCGAGCCCGGCGACGCGTTGCTCGTCTACTGCGGGCGGGAGTCGTTCGTGAAGGAGGCCGGGCGATACGGCGGCGTCACCGAGCCGCGGCCGGGGTTGGACTCGTCATGCGCGCGGTTCATTCGCGATCGCGACGTGGCGGTGCTCGCGTGGGATATGCACGATTCCGTGCCAGACACGAGCGGTCATCCGTTTCCGGCGCATGCCGTACTCTATAGCTATGGCGTCGCGCTCATCGACAACACGTTGCTCGAACCGCTCGCGGGCGCCTGCGCCGAAGAGCGCCGCTACGAGTTCATGTTCATGGCGCTGCCGTTGAAGATCGCTCGAGGCACCGGAAGTCCGGCAAATCCAATCGCGATGTTCTAGTCGCGGGCTCGATAGCCCGCAAAGGAAGGTTCGGACATGAGCTTGGTGAAGAGCATCGCACTGACAATCGTTGCGGCGCTCACGCTGCACGTCGCCTCGCCCGCGCGCGCGCAAACCGCGGCCGGTCGAGAGCTGCCGCTGGTCTGGGTGCTGTCAACAGGAGGCACGATCTCCGGTCAGGGCGCCTCCTCCACCAGCCTGGCCGAGTACAAGTCAGGCGCGCTGCTCGGCGAGCAACTCGTCGCCGGGGTGCCTGAGATCAAGCAGGTGGCGTCGGTCAAGGTCGAGCAGATCGTCAACGTCAGCAGCACCGACATCACGATCGCCAACTGGCTCACCATCGCGAATCGGATCAATGCCATCTTCAAGGACGACCCGAAGGTCGCCGGCGTGGTTGTCACCCACGGCACCAATACGCTCGAGGAGACGGCGTATTTCCTGAACCTGACGGTGAAATCCGACCGTCCGGTGGTCCTCGTCGGTTCGATGAGGCCGGCCTCCGCGATCAGTGCGGACGGTCCGCTGAATCTCCTGAACGCGATTCGCACGGCCGTGTCCCCGGAGTCACGCGGAAAAGGGGTTCTGGCGGTCCTCAACGATGAGATCAATGGCGCCCGCGACGTCACCAAGACCAACACCTACCGCGTCGAGACGTTCCGGGCTCCCGAGCTGGGCCTGCTCGGTTACGTTGACGCCGATAAAGTGACCTTCTATCGCTCGTCAACGAAGCGGCACACCCTGCGCTCCGAGTTCGACGTCAGCCAGCTCAAGGAGCTCCCCAAGGTCGATATCGTCTACTCGTACATCCAGCCCAGCCTCGCGGTGGCCAAGGCGCTGGTCGCCGACGGTGTGCGCGGCATCGTGTTCGCGGGAACCGGTGCGGGCCTGATGTCCACGGCCGAGAGAGACGCGCTGACGCCATTCCTTGGCGGGCCCGTGGAGACTCGGCCGGTCCTCGTGCGGTCGAACCGCACCGGCAACGGCCGCGTGATTGCGCAGGAGCAGTACGACAAGATGGGGATGATTCCAGCAGACACGTTGAATCCCCAGAAGGCGCGGATTCTTCTGATGCTGGCGCTGACGAAGACCCACGATCTCAGCGAGATTCGCCGGATGTTCGAAGAGTATTGAAGGAATGCCTGACTTCACTGGATTTCTCGAGGAGATCGGCGAAGCATCGGACGCGCTGCGGTTGCTGGTGTTCGGCCTGTTGTGGACCCCGCAGGTCAAGACGGTGCTCGAGCGGGTGCCGTTCGTGCGGCGCACCTACGACGGGTGGAGATGGCAGCACCCCTTCGACCGGGAGCACGGGGTGGACACCAGCGGGGCGATTCCGGCCAACGACCTCGATTGCGACCCGGACCTGGCCGCGCATTCCAGCCCCTACGGCGGCTCGCAGCCGAGCATCGTCCGGAGCTGCCTCGCGCGAGGTCCAGGTCGGCGACGCGACGACGACCGCGGCGCCGGCGGTTCGCGTGGTCTATTTCCTTTACCACCCCTTCGATGCAGAGCTGACCGGCGCCCTGGCCGAGAACATCGCCGCCCAGCTCGGCGGACGCCTCGAGCACGCGTTCATCGTCTACTACAACCCGGTTCACGCCGAGGTGTTCGACCGCTCGCCGCACTTCGCGCGCTGGTCGGCCCGGAGCCTGCCGTACGCGGCCGACGAGGTCGGTTATGGCCCCGATCTCGAAGACTCGGTGCTGGTCTGGCAGACCGTGCCCGGCCGGTACCCGCCGCAACCCGGCGCCGGGCGGCAGGTGATCATCGATCCGGAGCAGACACCGAGCCATCGGTCATCGCCTGAAGGGCTGACAGCTTCGAACTCAACGTTTGGAGGAGGGCTGCTGTTCCGCGAACCACGTGAGTGCCGCCTCCACCTTTCGTCGTGCCGCTGCCTCCTGGCGCCGATGATTCGCCGCCGCGACACCCTTGAAAGCTCGTGAAACGAGATCGCCGATCGGAACGGAAACGCGAACGATCTCGCCCCGGCCGGTCGGCGGAATCAAGGTGAAGATGCCGAACGTCTTCGGCGACGCGCTCTCAACCGGGGTGACGCCCCGTACGGTTGGGAGCGGTTGCTGCAGCGCGAGGCTGATCCGTTCGAGGGAGCGGTCCCCCTCCTGGGCGAGGAGAGGGGCCCAGCAGACGAGCGAAACCAGGAGACCGCCCGCGAGTCCCTTCATGGCTCTCACTTTGACGCGCGGGCACGATGGTTGGTCTGGCGCGCCGCCTCCGAATGCCTGTGGTACCGTGCATGCAGGAGTGCTTATGACCCGTTTGGTTGGCGGCCGTTCTGATCCTGCCCATGGCCGTGGGCACCGTTCATCCCACCGTCGTGTCGGCGCAGGACCCGGCGTCGCTCGCGGGGCGGTGGACGCTGAACCGCGAGCTCAGTCAGTTTCCGCGCGAGGCCGGCTTCAACGCCGACTGGCTCGCCCATTCCAACTCCAGCGGCGAATCGACGCCGACACCCGGGAGCCAGGGTGGGGCGCCCAGCGGCGGCAACCGCACCTCGTTCCCGGTCAGCCGCGTCAGCCGCGAGGACTCGATGCGGATCTCGCTGCTCACCAGCGAGGCGCGCGATCCCGCGGCCGTCCTGGTGATCACCGAGACGGCCACCGAAGTGGTCATCACGCCCGACAAGGGGGCCGCCCGTACATTCCACCCCACCGGGAGGGAAGAGGCCCTGCCGCTCGGCGAAGTGACCGCCATCGCGTCATCTACCCGCGAAGCAGGGCGGTTGATTGTTCGCTACAAGGCGAACCCGGGACAGGAGCTTCGCTACACCTACTCGCGTGTCGCCAGTCCGCCGCAGCTCGTGGTCGAAGTGCAGTTCATCGATCGCGGCAAGGGCGAGATCATCAAGCGCGTCTACGAACCGGAGAGGCCAGCCGCACCGCCCGTCGCCGCTCCCGGCCAGGCGGCCATGCCCGCCGCCGCTCCAGCGTCCCGGCCGGCAGGCGTGCCGGCCTCGGGCGAGCGCGGCGCCACCCAGGACTACGACCGTCAGCCGGAGGCGCAGTTCAAGGGACTGACCACGCTCGGCGTCGTCGTCGAAGGGCTCGGCACCCAGGCGACCACCTGCGGCCTGCGACAGGAGGCGATCGAATCGGCGGTCGTGAAGCAACTCTCTGGCGCCGGGCTCAAGGTGGCGCTCAACGCGGACGAGGACACCTACCTGTACGTCAACGTGATGACCGCGACGTTGGGTAACGGCATGTGCATCTCGCGCTACGACGCGACCATGTACACGCATACCACCGCCGCCCTCGGGTATCACCCGACGCCGGTGCTGGTTGAGGTCTCGCTGATGCACAAGGGAAGCCTTGCCGCCGGCGCCTCCGCCGCGCACGCCGAGTCGGTGATGCGAGGATTGCAGGAATACGTCGGGCAGTTCACGACCCGGATCCGCGACGCCAACAAGTAGGAATCCGGCGCCTCCCATGAGCCAGAGAACGCATGTCGCGCGGCTGACCATCGCGCTTCTCGTCCTCGCATTGTCCGTGTCTCTAGGCGCCGACACCTATCCTCGCCAGCCTGGCGTGGACGCGGTGCACTACGTGTTCCGTCTCGAGATGGGCGACCAGTCGGATGCGATCACCGGCGAGGCGACGATCACCGTCAAGTTCCTGCAGGACGGGCTGGGCGACCTGTGGCTCGACCTGACCAGCGCCGCCGGCGGCAAAGGCATGACGGTCGCATCGGTGACATCGGCTGGCGCAACGGTACCCTTCTCCCACGCCTCCGACCGTTTGCGTGTCACGCTCCCGGCGCCCTCGCGCGTGGGCGACGAGTGGTCGATCACGGTCGCGTACTCCGGCATTCCCGCCGGCGGGCTGCGCCTCATCCCGAACATCCACGGCGAGCGGACGATGTTCAGCGAGAACTGGCCGAACAACGCGCGCCAGTGGCTGCCGATGATCGATCACCCCTCCGACAAGGCGACCGGCGAGTTCATCGTCACCGCGCCGGCGCAGTACCAGGTGGTGGCCAACGGCCTCCTGCTCGAGGAGCGGGACCTGCAGGGCGGCCTGCGCCTGACGCACTGGAAGCAGTCGGTGCCGATCTCGTCGTGGCTGTACGCCATCGGGGTCGCCCGCTTCTCGTCGCACCACGCGGGCTTCGTCAAGGGCGTCGAGCTCCAGACCTGGGTCTTCCCACAGGATCGCGAGACGGGCGTCCGCATCTTCGAGAGACTGTCCCGCGGCGCCATGACGTTCTTCGTCGAGCAGATCGGGCCCTACTCCTACGAGAAGCTGGCCAACGTCCAGGCCGCCGGCCTCAACGGCGGCACCGAGCACGCGAGCGCGATCTTCTACGGCGAGAAAGGCGTCACCGCCGGACGGGCGCCGGTCGTGCACGAGATCGCGCATCAGTGGTTCGGCAACGCCGTCACCGAACGCGACTGGGACGATGTGTGGCTGAGCGAGGGCTTTGCGACCTACTTCACCCTGCTCTACACGGAGCACGAAGCCGGGCGCGGCCCGTTTGTCACCGACCTGAAGAGCAGTCGCGAGACGGTCCTGGAGTTCGAGCGGAAGCTCCCCGACACACCCGTGATTCACCGCAACATCTCGGACATGCGACGGGTGCTCAACCCGCTGGTCTATGAGAAGGCCGGCTGGGTGCTGCACATGCTGCGCGCGGAGGTTGGCACCGAGGTGTTCTGGACGGCGATCCGCGAGTACTACAGTCGGTATCGGAACCAGAACACGTCGACCGGAGAACTGCGCGCGGTGTTCGAGCGTGTGTCAGGCAAGCCGCTCGAGTGGCTGTTCACGCAGTGGCTCACGCGCCCGGGCGTTCCGAAGCTGGAAGGCTCCTGGCGCTACGACGCCGCGGCGAAGCAGGTGGAGGTCACGGTCTCGCAGAGCCAGGCCGCCGATCCGTTCCGGCTGAATGTCGAAATCGGGATCGTCACGGCACCAGGCGCGCAGCCGCGGGTGGAACGCCTCGCGTTGAACGGCCGACAGGCGACGATGCGATTTGCCGCGGACTCGCCACCTGCCAGCGTGGTACTCGACCCGGACACCTGGCTGCTGTTCGAGGCCGGTCCATTCAACCAGGCGCGGTGATGCGACTCACACCTTGAGCACCAGCCCGCGCCGGTGCAGGACCGCCAGGATCGCGAACCACACCAGCACGAAGCACACCGCGTAGGCCAGGGAGGCGTTCCGCGGCTCGAGCCAGCCGGCAAACAGCCCGCGATAGAGGGCCTCCTGCAGCGACATCTCGGCGCCGCCGTACTCCACGCGCACCAGGGCCCCCATCGCCTTGGCCATCACCCCCGAACCCACGAACGTCACCAGCGGGTTGGTACCGTAGATGACGAAGAAGCGCGTCCAGCGGGTGAACCCCAGCGCGTCGGTCATCCAGAGGATCACCGCGAGCGCCGTCGCCGCCACGCCGCCGGTGAACAGCACGTAGCTCGACGTCCAGAGCGCCTTGTTGATCGGGAACCACCAGTTCCACATCAGGCCGAGCATGGTCGCCAGCGCCCCGGCCGCGAAGAGGCCGCTCAGGCGCTCGTGCAGCGGTCGCGCCGTACCGAGCCAGCGCCCGGTGAACACCCCGAGCATCACGGTGCCTATCGCCGGCATCGTCGAGAGCACTCCCTCCGGATCCCACGTTCGCGATTGCCGCCAGAGATGTCCGTCGAGCAACGCGCGATCCACCCATGCCGCAAGCGTCTTGCCCGGTTCGTCGAGCCAGTCCGCGCCGATGCCCGGCTGCCCCGGCACCGGGAGCAGCGTCATCGCGAACCAGTAACCGAACAGCAGCGCGGCGAGGATTCCCACCTGCTGCGACACCGTCGTCCGCTGGGTGAGGAGCGCGCCGAACAGGTAGGCCACGCCGATGCGCTGCAGCACACCCGGGATGCGGATCTCGGTGAACTGGGTGAGGGGCGCGAACGGGAAGGCGTGCAGCAGCAGGCCGCAGAGCACGATCAGCGTGGCGCGGCGCAGCACCTGCCGCATCAGCGCGCCCTCGCCGTCGCCGCGCGCGCGGCGCGCCTCCCGTGACAGGTGGGTCGTGACGCCGACGATGAAGAGGAAGAACGGGAAGATGAGATCCGTCGGCGTCCACCCATGCCACGCGGCATGTTCGAGCGGCGGATAGATGGCTTCCCAGCTCCCCGGGTTGTTCACGAGGAGCATCGCGGCCACGGTCATGCCGCGGAAGACATCGAGTGCGAGGAGGCGTTCGCGGGAGAACGTCATCGCGCGCGTCTGGCCCACCCTGACGATGGCGCCACGTTCAGCCTGGGCTCAGCGGAGTTCGGTCAGCGTGACGTCGAGCACGCGCGAACCCCGTGGGGAGCGTTGCCACTGCACGAGGATGGGGCTCTGGTAGGTGCCTTCCACGATGCCATGGCTGCCGTCGGCGCGTTCCGACACCAGCAGGCTGACCGAGCGGCGCATCCGGAAGAATCGCGACGCGGGCACGGCCAGCGTACGCGCCAAAAGCCGTTCGACGACGGAGTTGCGCAGCCTGAGCGCGTCGAGCCCGAGGTTCATGACCCGGACGAAATCGTACTTGGCGTAGCCGAGCGTCTTCGATGGCACGGCGCGCGGATCCTTGATGGCGCTGTGGTACTGCTTCGCCACGAACGACAAGGGATTGCGCAGCACCTCGGCCAGGTCGTGCTTCATCAGCAGCGTCTCGTACTCGTTGACGGTGACGGCTGAATGGCGCTCGCCCGGGTCCAGCGTGATGTGGAGCCGGCCTTTGCCGACGCCGGCCCGCGCCACGAACTCCGACAGCGCGGTCGAGATCCCCAGGCGCGGATCCTTCAGGTTCACCGAGTCGATCGGATGCGCCGAGACCGGCACTTCGATTCGGGTGCGGGTGATCTGCCGCTCCTCGCGGAATCCGAACATGCGGGTCACGCGGCTGCGGGGCCGCTCGCCGACCACGCCGTCCAGGTCCACGAAGCAGACCGCTTCGCCCGCCCGGTTCGGGCGGGTCACGCAGGGGCGAAGGCCGCTGGCCATGAACGCCAGGTGCGAGTCGGCGTTCCTGGGTTCGACGGCGCGCTGCTCGTCGCCGAGATCCTCGCGCCGATCCAGCTGGTCGTGCTCGTAGCCGGCGCCTTCCGGGAACACCGTGCGGTAGGCCTCGACATAGGTCGAGACGCGCTGCAGGTTCAGCCGTGCCGAGATGCTGCGATCGAGGAATCCGGCCGTGGTGTGGGACGACCAGTAAAGGCACTGCGGATAGGCGGCGAGGGCCTCGTGTTCGGCGGGGAATCGAGACCGCATCTCGACCACCTCGAAGCGAGCCCGGGGTGCCACTTCCAGGATGAGATCCAAGGGTTTGGCGCTCATGGCCTCAGGGAGATTAGCACAGCCGGAGGCGTGGGCGATGGCGCCGGGATCACCGGATCCTATCGAAGGCGACGTTGCCAATGGCATAGCGTCGCCAGTCGTTGTAATCGAAGTGCCACCACTCCTCGGGGTTGACGGCAAACCCCTCGGCCTCCATCACCCGCCGCAGCAGCGCGCGGTGCCAGCGCTGCAGGCTCGTGCCGCCCGGATAGAACGCGTAGGCGCGCGGGGTTGACTCGTCGTAGGTGCTCGGCATCTCAATCACCGCGCCGGTCCGCAGGTCGTAGAGCGTGAGGTCCACCGCCGCGCCGCGGTTGTGGCGCGAGCCCTGCGCGGGATTCGCCACCAGCCACTTCTTGTCCTGCGGCGTGGTGTCCCAGAACGTCTTGGTCACGTACCACGGCCGATAGCCGTCGTGCACCAGCAGCCCGTAGCCAAGGGGCGCCAGCGCGCGATGCGCCCGGACTACGGCGTCGGCGGCGGGCCGCTGCAGGAACGCGCGTGCCTCGGCATAGAAGACCGAGCCGAGAAAGTTGTTGGTCGTCGCATACCGGACGTCGAGCTTGATCGTCGGGTCGAGCTTTGTGAGCTCGACGAGGTCGGCGGGCAGAAACGAGCCGTCTTCCGCGGGAGGCTTCGCGGCCTGCGCATCCTTCAGGGCCTCCGCGACCGGCCGGATGGGCGCGACCCTCAACTGACCGCTGCCGCCCTCCGGGCCCACCTGCAGCCGGGTGTAGGACGTCCCGCGCATCGTCAGCCGCGAGGCGCGGCCGCCGGCGTCGCGCGTGAACTCCGGCTTCGGGGTCACTGCGTCGATGGCCACGGCGTCACCACGATCGGCGATCGCCATCAGGCGGCCATCCCGCTCGATCACGTAGAGGTGCACGGCCTTGCCGGCACCCGCTGGGGCCGACTCGTACTCGCCGATCAAGCCAAGCCAGTCGGCAGGCGGGGGCGCCGGCTTCGGCGCTGACGGTGTCTCGGCCTCGCGGGGCCAGGTCGGCGTCTGCTCCTGCGCGTCGAGCGGCACCGCGCACATGCCGACGATGAGGGCGCAGAACAGGGGCCGTGGCAAACGGGTCATCAGCATGTGTGCACTCAGGTCCAGAGTACCGGCACCCCGTAGGGCGCGAACGCGCGATCGTGGGTGACGACGGTGGCGCCCTCGGCCAGCGCCTGCGCTACGAGAACCCGGTCGAACGGGTCGGTGTGATGCGGCGCGAGGCCCGCAAGCGTGGTGCCGTGCGCCAGGGTGAGTGGCAGCTCGGTGAAGTCGTCGGCCTGGATCAACACGTGGAACGGCTCGTCGAGCCGCAGCCGGCCGAGCGCGGTCTTGATGGCGACTTCCCATCCCGAGACCGCGCTGACCCACACGATGTCGGCCGTGGCGATGGCTTCACGCGCGGCCTTGTTCAGCCTGCGGTCATCCTTCTGCCACCACAGGACGACATGCGTATCGAGCAGCAACTTCATCCGATGCCCTGGCTCGCGCGCGTCGAGACGTCAGTCGCCGCCGGTGAAGCCGCTGAGCACGCCCTGCGGCAGCGGCGCATCGAAGTCGCCGGCGATCCGAATCTTGCCCTTCGCGCGTCCCGGCTTGCGGCGCGCGACATCGCGGATCGGCACCAGCTTCGCGCGCGGACGCCCGTTCTTCGCGATGATGATCTCCGCGCCCGCGGCGGCTTCCTCGACGAGGGCCGACAGCCGCGTCTTGGCCTCGTAGATGTTGAGCAACATGGGACGACGCTAGCATCGTCGTCCATGTTGGTCAAGTTGGTCTGCTGACCGCCGCGGCGAGTGTTGCCGGCCCGCCCGCCCCGGCGCGGCTCGATTCCGGCCCCACTCGCCATCGCTCATGGTGCGCGTTGGCAGTACGCGCCACCGGTGCAGCTCTCCGGCACGTAGGTCTCGCTCTCGATCAGCCATGCGTCGTTCACCTTCCGCCACTTTGCGAAGTAGCGGCCGGTCAGCTGGATCTTGCCGTCGGCCTCGGTCCACGAGCCCGTCCAGGTTCCGTATTCCGACGCCATCAGCCATGGCATGAACACCCGCACCGCATCGGGGGTGCGGCGGTAGACGACGTCGGGCCGCGTGCGGAATTGTTCCGCGAAGCTTTCGACGTTCGCGTTCCTCCCCTCGCGATGCACCGAGTTCGACGTGACGACGATGACGTGTGGCGCCAGCGCGGCGCCGATGCCCGCCGCGTCGTGCCTGGCGATGGCGGCGTTCGACGACTCTCGCCGCGCGCGAATCTGCTGCTCGTCGGCCGAGGATTGCGCGTCGAGAACTGACGGCGCCAGGACGGCAAGAAGCACGATCAGCGGCGCGATCGACGCCACGTCAGTACTCCACGCGCTCGAGATGCGGCTCGATGGCGGCTCGCTCCGGCTCCTCCCAGGGCGGCAGCTTCAGGTCGCGTCCGAGCGTGGCGAGGTCTTCGTCCACGGTGAACCCCGGCGTGATCGTGGCCACTTCGAACAGCACGCCGCCGGGCTCGCGGAAGTAGATGGACTGGAAATAGCAGCGATCCCGCACCTCGGTGACGCGGAGACCCAGCGACACCAGCTCCTCGCGCAACCGCAGCTGCTCGTCGGCGGTGCCGATCGCCATCGCCACGTGGTGCACGGTGCCGAGGCCGTTCACGGCTGGATCCGCCTCCGGATCCTCGACGATGTCGATGATGTGGCCGGGGGTGTCGCCACCGGCGGCCACCCGGGTGCGATTCGCGGCTTCGCCAACCACGGTGTAGCCGAGCACGCCGGTCATCAGCTCCAGTGTCGGCGCCGCCCGCCGGACCAGCAAGGTGACGCTGTGGAGCCCGCGAATTCCCTCGGTCGGGCCGACGCCACTGCCGGTCCACGGCGCGCGGGCGTCGCGGTCGCTCGCCACCAGCTCGAACCACAGTCCCGACGGATCGTCGAAGCGGATCACCTCGTCGCCGAAGCGCGGGCCGATCTCCTCGATGCCGACGCCTGCCGCGCGCAGACGGTCCCGCCAGAATGCCAACGACGCCCCCGGCACGGAGAAGGCAGTGGTCACCACCTGCCCGAAGCCCTTGGTGCCCACGAGCACGCCGCGGCCCTTGTAGGGGAACGTCGTCCAGATCGTGCCTGGGGCGCCGCGCTCGGTGCCGTAGTAGAAGTGGTAGACGTGGTGATTGTCGAAGTTGACGGTCTTCTTCACCAGCCGCATCCCCAGCAGGTTCAGGCAGAAGTCCAGGTCGGGTTGGGCCGCGCCCACGGTCGCGGTCACGTGGTGCAGGCCGAGGATGGTGTGCGTCATGGAGGGATTCTAACGAGTGTGCGGGCCGGAGCGTGCTAGCATCCGCGGGTCGCCGATCCCCCTAGCCCCCAGGAGGAGTCCATGCTTCGCGCCAAGTATGTGATATTTGCGCTCATCGCCCTGATGATGGGCTACGTCCTCGTTCACCACGAGCGGTTCCTGATCGAGCCAGGGAATCCGATGTGGGCGTACTTCTCCAACTACAGCTGGTGGATCATCACCCACGCCATGGCCGGCGTGGCGGCGCTGTTCCTGGCGCCATCGCGCGCCATCACCGCGCCGTCCGTATGAAGTGAGAACTCATGGACACGTTCAACGGCGCCGAAGCCACCGTGCGCATGCTGGACCTGTACGGCGTCCGGCACATCTTCGGTCTGTGCGGCGACACCAGCCTGCCGCTCTACGACGCGCTCTACCGGCTGGAGCACCGAATCACCCATGTCCTGACCCGCGACGAACGCAGTGCAGCCTACATGGCCGACGGCTACGCGCGCGTGAGCGGCCGGCCCGGCGTGTGCGAAGGGCCCAGCGGCGGAGGCGCCACCTATCTGCTGCCGGGCCTGGTCGAAGCCAACGAGTCGAGCTCGCCGGTGCTGGGTATCACCTCCGATGTCCCGGTGCTGGCGCGCGGGCGCTACCCGCTCACCGAGCTCGACCAGGAGTCGCTCTACCGGCCGCTCACCAAGTGGAACACGGTGTGCGATCGCGCCGATCAGGTCCCGCAGGCCATCCGCACCGCGTTTCGCTACATGACCACCGGCCGCCCGGGCGCGGCTCACATCGGCTTGCCCTACGACGTCCTCAAGCAGCCCGTGAACCCCGCGGAGGTCTGGGTGCAGGCGGGTCACGATCGATACCCCGCGTGGAGATCTGGCGCCGATCCAGCCGCCGTGGAAGCCGCGGCCGCGGCGATCCTGCAGGCACGGCGGCCGCTCATCATCTGCGGCGGTGGCGTCATCGCGTCGAGAGCGACCATCGTGCTCGCCCAGGTCGCCACGCTGCTGAACGCGCCGGTCTGCACGACGGTGAGTGGCAAGGGCAGCATCGCCGACACCCATCCGCTAGGCGTCGGCGTGGTCGGACTGAACGGCGGCGTGGTCGCGACGCGCGCCGTCGTCGAGCAGGCCGACCTGGTGATCTTCATCGGCTGCCGCGCCGGATCCACGACCACCGAGCGCGGCGCCCAGCCGTCGCGCGCCGTCACCATCGTGCACATTGACGTGGACCCGATGGCGGTATCGGCCAACTACGACACGGCGCACGCGCTCATCGGCGATGCCAGGCTGGTCCTTCATGCGCTGCTGGACGCGCTGCATCGCCAGCTGCCGACACGGACGCCCGTCGGGTTCGACGGCGCGGCGGTCGTGGCACGAGCACGCCAGGCCAAGCTCGAGGCGTTCCAGCACCTTGCCGCATCGAGCGAGCGCCCGATCCGGCCCGAACGCGTGCTCGCCGAACTCAATCGGGTCCTGCCGCACGACGCCATCGTCGTCGCCGACCCTGGAACACCGTGTCCTTATGTGTCGGCGTACTACGAGCTGCGCGAGCCTGGCCGTCACTTCATCACCAACCGCGCGCACGGTGCGCTCGGCTATTCGATGGCGGCCGCGGTGGGCGCGTGGTTCGCGCAGCCGCGGAGCCGGTGCATCTCGATCATGGGTGACGGCAGCTTCGGCTTCGCGGTGGGCGAGCTGGAGACCGTGGTGCGCTGCAAGGTGCCGCTGCTGATGCTGGTGCTCTCGAACGCCACCTACGGCTGGATCAAGGCGAGCCAGAAGGCGAGCTACGGCGAACGCTACTTCTCGGTCGATTTCTCGCGGACCGACCACGCGCGGGTGGCGAGCGCCTACGGCGTGAAGTCGTGGCGCGTCGAGGATCCGGACCAGCTCGGCGCCGTGCTGCGCGAGGCCCTGGAGCACGACGGGCCGGCGCTGGTGGACATCGTCGTGCAGTCGCTGGAAGACGCGGCGGCACCCGTGCTGCAGTGGATGGGTTGACGAGCGACCCCAGCCGGCGCAGTTCACGCCGGAAGGGGCGGCTCGTCCTCGGTTCCCGTGCCTATTTCTTTTCGTAGACCTGCACGTTGAGCACGGCTTTCCCCTGTGCGTCGGTGCCCTTGGCCGTGATGGTCATCGTCTTGCCGTCCGAGCTGACCACCGCGGTGTTGATCGTGGACACCTTGCCGCCCTTCTTGAAGGTCGTCTCCGTCGTCGTCTGGCTGATCCGCCGTCGCGACGCGGCATCGGCGTTGGGGTTGTTGCCGGAGATCGGCACATCCCGGCTGTCGTAGGCGCTTCGATACGTCCAGTGCTGCGTGGAGCCATCGGGAGCGACGAGGTCCACGGTGGTGATCGTTACGTTCCCGCTGCCCTCGATCTTGAGCGTGACGCTCTTGGGTGGATTGCTGTTGGAGTACTTGGACTTGGCGACGTTCAACGTCCAGGTGCCAAGGTTGCTCTGCGCCAGGGTACTGACGCCGAGCGAGACGACGAGGCAGCCGACGGCGACGCTGAGCAACGCTCGAGTGTTCCTTGGTTGCATGGAGCCTCCAGTGCCAATCGCGGCAGGCCGTATCGTAACACTCAAGCACCTGTCGCCCAGCCGGGCCGTTTCGCGGTACAACAGTACGGCGTGTCCGCATCCCTCAGCGATCTCCTGCCGCACGACCGAGAGGTGTCCAGCGGCACTCTGCTCGACCGCTTCATGGACTACGTCGCAGGGAAGGGGCTGGCGCTCTACCCCGCCCAGGAGGAGGCGATTCTGGCCCTCCTCGACGGCCAGAACGTCATTCTCAACACGCCGACCGGCTCCGGCAAGTCGCTGGTGGCCTCGTCGATGCTGTTCGCGGCGCTCGCGCGTGGCCAGCGGGCCGTCTACACCTGCCCGATCAAGGCGCTGGTCAACGAGAAGTGGATGGGCCTGTGCCGCGAGTTCGGCCCCGAGTTCGTGGGGCTCTCCACCGGCGACGCTTCGGTGAACCGCGACGCACCGATCCTGTGCTGCACCGCCGAGGTTCTGGCGAACATGGCCCTGCGTGAGGGCGCCGACGCGGACGTGGATCACGTCGTCATGGACGAGTTTCACTACTACGCCGACCGGGACCGCGGCGTGGCCTGGCAGACGCCGCTCCTGACCATGCCGCAGACGCGATTTCTGCTGATGTCGGCGACCCTGGGCGATACCGCGCCGTTCGAGCGCGCGCTCGCCACCCTGAACGGCCTGCCGAGCGTCACGGTGAGATCCGGGGTGCGGCCCGTTCCACTCGAGTACGCGTACTACGAGATTCCCCTGCCGCACACCATCGAGAAGCTGGTTGACGAAGGCAAGACGCCCGCCTACGTCGTCCACTTCACCCAGGCGGACGCTGCCAGCAGCGCGCAGGACTTCACCAGCCTGAAGATCTGCAGCCGCGAGCAGAAGGCCGAGATCGCCGCGCGGATTGCCAGCTTCGAGTTCAGCAGCCCGTATGGCGCCGACGTGCGCAAGTGGCTGCGGCACGGGATTGGCCTTCATCACGCGGGGCTGCTGCCGAAGTATCGCGTGCTGGTCGAGCAGCTGGCGCAGCTCGGGCTGCTGAAGGTGATCTGCGGCACCGACACGCTGGGCGCGGGCATCAACGTGCCGATCCGAACCGTCGTGTTCACCCGGCTCTGCAAGTTCGACGGCCAGAAGACCGCGCACGTCTCGGCCCGCGAGTTCCACCAGATCGCCGGGCGCGCCGGCCGCAAGGGCTTCGACGATCGCGGCTTCGTCGTGGTGCAGGCGCCGGAGCACGTGATCGAGAACCTGCGTCTTGGCGAGAAGGCACGCGACGGCAAGAAGGTGGTGAAGCGCAAGCCGCCCGAGCACAACTACGTGCACTGGGACCTGAACACCTACACGCGGCTGATGAACGCGCCGCCGGAATCGCTGGTCTCGCGCTTCCAGGTGACGCACGGGATGCTGCTGAACGTGCTCAGCCGCCGCGGCGACGGCTGCCGGGCGATGCAGCGGCTGATTCGCGACAGTCACGAGCCGGAGGCGGCGAAGCCCGCGCATCGACGCCGCGGCTGGCAGCTCTTCCGTGCGCTGGTCGCCCGCGGCATCGTTGAAATCGTGCCGCCGACGCCGGACGGCGCGAAGGTCAGGGTCAACCTGGATCTCCAGGAAGACTTCTCGATGGATCACGCCCTGTCGCTGTACCTGCTCGAGACGATTCCGCTGCTGGACCCCGACTCGCCCGGCTATGCGCTCGATCTGTTGACGCTGGTCGAGTCGATCCTCGAGAACCCGGAGTTGATCCTGCGGCGGCAGCTGGATCGCCTCAAGGACCGGGCGATGGCGGAGATGAAGGCCGACGGTGTGGAGTACCGAGCAGCGGATGGAGGAGCTCGACAAGCTCGAGTACCCGAAGCCCCTCCGTGACTTCGTCTACAACACGTTCAACGCCTTTGCCGATCGCCACCCCTGGGTAGGCGAGGAGAACATCCGTCCGAAGTCCATTGCGCGCGAGATGTTCGAGACCTACAAGTCGTTCGCCGAGTACATCCTCGAATACGATCTGGAGCGGTCGGAAGGCCTTTTGCTGCGGCACTTGAACAGCGTCTACAAGGTGCTCAGCCAGACCGTGCCGGACCAGTCGAAGACCGACGACCTGCTGGAGGTCGAGTGGTACTTCAAGACGATGGTGAGGGGCGTGGACGCGAGCCTGGCGGACGAGTGGGAGCGGATGCGCGATCCGTCATACACGCCGCTGGCGTTGGCGCCCGGCGCCGGATTGGGGACGCGGCCAGCCAGGGTCGCGGCGGCTTACGACATCACGCAGGACCGGCGGGCATTCGTCGCTGCCATTCGAGCGAGGATCTTCATCGCGTTGCGGGCGTGGTCACTAGGGGACAGCGCGGCGCTGCAGGCGGCCCTGGATGGGCCGCCCGAGCGCGCCGACGTCGTGGTGGAGCCGTGGACACCGGCGCGGATGCGCGCCACCCTCGATGCCTACACCACCGAGCACCAGTCGCTGCGCTTCGACCCTGAAGCGCGCAACCTGCGGCACACCTACGTGACCGGTACGCCCGAACAGCCCATCTGGCGAGTGCAGCAGGTGCTGGTGGATGCGGAGATGGTGAACGACTGGGTGGCCGAGTTCGACATCGACGTCGCCGCGTCCCGGGCGAAGCAGCAGCCGGTGCTGTGGATGACGCGGATAGGGGCGATTGCTAGGCGCGCGCTTTCGCGCGCCTAGGACGGATAGGCGCTCGCCTAAGGCGCCGCCCTAAGGCGTGATTGGCTCCCGGAACCCGATCACCGCATACACAAACAGCGGCGCCCCGGTTGGCGCACTCGGATAATCAAAGCGCCATCCCCGGACGGTTTCCAGCGCGGCGCTGTCGAACGTCGAGGGCGGGCTCATCACTCGGTGCTCCCGCGCGACGGCGGCGGCGGTCAGCTCGATCTCGACGAGCACCGTGCCGTCGCGCACCGAGCGTGGCGGATAGGTGGCCGGCCGGTCGAGCGATCGCAGGCGGGGCAGCTCGGCCGACGGCTCGCCCCGCGCCGTGACCGGCTCTCCTCGCGCCGGGCCGGCATAGATATCAGGTGGACGGAACACCGCGGCCATCAGGACGTGGCCCGTCACCGTCTGCAGGACCCCGCGCACCGACCCCTTTGCCGGATCGAATCGCCAGCCCCGTACGGCGCTGGTCATCAGATCGGTGTACGGCGGCGTGGACCGCAGCGTCTCGATGTTCGCCACGCTGCCGTCGGTTCCGATCGTGAGATCCAGCAGCACTTCGCCGCCGCCCAGCGCCATCGTCGGCGCCAACGGAACGGAAGCGCCCGCCCGCAACCGCGCTGACGCCGGCAACTCCTGGGCGGCACCCTGTGCGGCCGGAAGCAACAGCAGTGCGAGCACGCCCCCGCACACCGCCCTGCGCACACCTGCAACCGTCATGGGGACCTCACTGCCGGACACCCGCCGGCTCTGCCGAGGCTCCAGCACCTACATGCGCTGGCAGTCCTCGGTCCGCGTAATCTCGCGCACCGGACTCGTCACGACCGGCAGCTGCTGGCTGTGCAACTCCAGGCAGAATCCCGGATAGATGCCGTGTAACTTGAGGAATCCGCTGCCCACAGAACTGCCGCACACCACCGCGCGGGTGAATTCCGGGAAGTAGCGTCCGCCGCGGACCATCACCTCGGCCCGGACCGGGTCGACGATGATGATCTCGTAGAGGTTGTTGTGGGTGCGGACCAGTAACCTCTCCAGCGGCGGAAGTTCTGGCACCTGCACCCCATTCTTCCAGCGGTAGGCGCACCACTCTTCCAGCGACTGAGCCTTGCCGCTGTCCGATGCCGTTGTCGCTGTCATTCCAGTGTTCGATCGCGGCTGACCCATGACGGAGACCTGCACCTTCAAAAGGCGTGCCCGACGGTGGTGCCCCGGGCACTGGTCATCTATCCGCTACCCTCTACTGCGACGGCGGCCTCGCCGAAGGCCATTCCAGCCGCCGACTGAAGAAGTCGGCGGCCGCCTTGTAGCCGCGCACCCAGTTCTGGTGGCGCAGGAAGTCGTGCACCTCATCCGGAAACACCAGCTGCTCGACCTCGACCTGACGCTTACGCAGCGCCGTGATCAGGTTGATCGACTCGATGAACGAGACGTTCCGGTCGTCATCGCCGTGGATCAGCAGGACCGGCGACGTCCAGGTGTCCACGCTCGCCATCGGAGAGGCGGCGAAAGCCCGCCGCGAGAAATCCGGATCGTCCAGCACGTTATAGTCTGGCACGAACGTGCGGATCCCCTGATTCCAATCGTGCACGCCGTGGAAGTCTACGCCCGCCGCGAACAGGTTCGACGCCCGGGACAACCCCATCGCCGTCAGGTAGCCGCCGTACGAGCCGCCCCATAACCCGATGCGCGTTGGATCCACGTCGGGCCGGCCCTTCATGTAGAGCCCGGCTCCCATCACGTCGTTGAACTCCGCGCCGCCGGTGGCGCCGTAGTTGAGCGCCTCCCGAAACTCGAGCCCGTAGCCGATGCCGCTCCGATAGTTCACCGCCAGCACCACATAGCCCTGGCTGGCGAGCCACTGATTCATCGCGTACGCGTTCCGGTAGTAGTAGTTGTAGTGCCACCCGAGCAGCATCTGCCGGCGCGAACCGCCGTGGAAGAAGATCACCCCGGGACGCTTGTCGCCGGCCTTCAGATCCGCGCGGCACGAACAATTGCGCGTGAATCGGCATGCCGTCGGTGGCCGTGATCATCACCGGCTGCGGCTCGACCAGCTGCGCCGCGGAGTAGGACGCCGTGGGCATCGTCTCGGCCAGCGCGCGCGTGTCGCCCGACGCGTTCACCACCACCAGGTGCGGCGGCAGCGTCGCATCCGAGTGGAGCGCGGCGATGATGCCGTCGCTCGCGACCACCGGCTGCCACGTGATGCCCGCCTTCGTGATCGCAGCGGGCTTCGCCGAGCCGTCAACCGGCACGGACCAGGCCCGGCGGCGATCGATGTCCTCGTGATTCGAGCTGTAGACGACGCGCGTCCGGTCTGGCGCGAGGCTGAGATACTCGACCTCGCCATCGCCAGGCGTGAGCAGCGTCGCCGCGCCGCCGCGGGCCGGCACGCCGTACAGATGAAGCCAGCCATCCTTTTCCCACGGGAACACGAGACGATCTCCGGCACCCCAGAGCAGTTGCTGTTCGGCCACCACTCCCTGGAAGGCGCTGCCGTAGCCGGCCTCCGCCTTCCACACCTGGCGCGCCTCACCGGACTTCACGTTCGCGACCCGAATCGACCAGGGTTCGTCCGCCGTGCGCCGTGGCGCGAACATGCGCGGCCGCGGCGCGGCGGCCTGACGGATCCAGGCGAGGCTGCCGCCATCGGCGGACCAGACGGCGGATCCGTCGCGATCGAGTGACGGATCGACATAGCGCAACTCGCGAGATGCCGGCGTGAACACGCCGATGTAGCTGTGCGTGCCGCGGTTGCTGGTGAAGGCGAGCATCGCACCGTCGGGCGACCACGTCAGGCCCGAGGCGCTGCCCCTCGCGGTCACCAGCTGCGTGGGCTTCTCGGTCGTGGCCAGATCCATGCCCCAGATCTGGCCGCGCGACACCCACGCCACGCGCTGGCCCTGCGGCGACGCGGCCGGTCCGCTGCCCGGCCCCAGGCGACGAGGGGCGCCGCCGTCAGCGGCGACAACGAACACCGCTTGTTCCGTTCCATCCTGCAACTGCGCGGGATTGGGCGACTCGCCTTGCCGGTTGGGGCCGTCACCTCGCACGTAGACGATGGACTTCGCGTCGCTGGTCCATCCCACTTCGGTGATCCACTGCCCGTCGTCGCTGGCGTAGGTCGTGACCGCGCGCGCCTTGTGGGCCGGCGGCTCCGAGATCCAGATGTTGTGGACGCCGCTCTGGCTCGACACCCAGGCGATGCGGCCGGCGGCAGGCGCGGCGACGAGATCGGTGGGGAACGGGGTGGCCATCAGCGTGTCGATCGAGAGCGGCCCAGGATTCGGCGCCTGGGCCCCCAGGATCAGCGTGACAGCGGCGGTCAGCAGCGCGGCGACCGATGCCGTGCGGATCGTGGAACGCATCGAAACCCCCTTGGAGGCCAGCATCGTAACAGCTGCGGGGTGGAATGCACGCTCCGGCCACCTCGGGCAGACGCCCGAGGAATGGAAGGCGTCGTAACGCCCGGCTCTACTTGCTCGCCGCGAGCCAGCGCGCGAACGCGGGCGACTGCCGTGTGTCCACGGCAGCGCATGCGTTGATGCGCTCGGTGGCCTGCTGCTGAGCCCGCGCCGCTTCCGGCACCGGGTGCGCCTTGAAGAACGCGGTGATGTCGGCCGCGCTCTCCGCGGAGCAGAACGAGCCGAGCGCGCTGACGACGTAGGGCACGCCCTGGAAGACGCCGAGCTTGGCGGTGAGCGGGGACCACTGCGCCTTCACGAACTCCCAGGTCGCCTGCTGCGAGGCCGGCGACGCGAGGAGCGCCGCCAGCAGCACTGGTGTGTCCTGCGAGCGCACCTCCGGTGACAGCGCAAAGGCGAGCGTGCGCGCCACCAGCGCCGGCTGGTGGAAGGCTGTCAGCGCGTTGAAGAAGCGGTAGTAGTCCTCGGGTGCTGCGCCCGCCGAAGTGATCTTCCCCATGTAACGGTCGTAGAGCGCGGCGTCGCCGCCCGCGGCTGCCACCCCCAGCACCGGCCCCACCAGGGTCGGCGCGAGCGTGGCGGGATTGGCCAGGTAGCCTTCGGCCAGCGCCCGCGCGCGCTGCTGGACCGTCGGATCGCTGTCGAGCAGTTGCAGCAGCGTGCCGCGGCGGCGGTTGGTGTCGTCGCTGTCACCGACGCCGCCGGTCAGGCCAACGGCGTCGAGCACGGGCCGGAATCGCGCCTGCGTCCAGGCCTCGAAGGCAGGTTGCTGGCTGGCGTCGGCCACGAAGGCGGCGACATAACCCACGCGTCCCGCGAGGTCGCTCAGGACCGCCGGGGTGTCGTCGGTGGCAAACGCAGCGGCGAGGTCGAGATACGTGCCGATGTCGTGGCGTCCGGCTCGGACCATGCGCCATTCGTCGCCGAGCAGGCTGATGCGCTCGGACGATGTCAACGGCGGCGTGCGCTTGGCGAGCGCGGCCACCGCGGCCGGTTCGTATTCGGTGAGGTAGTAGCCGCGCGCGTCGGCGTTCACCATCGCCGCGCCGCAGCCCGGCGCCCGCAGCGTCTGCTCGCGCTCGGTGACGAGCGCGCACGTGGGCTCGCCCGATCCCGTCTTGACGCACACCGGCAGCGTCCAGGTCTGGGTCGCCGCGGCCTTCGCGGCGTCAGCGTCCGGCGACCCCACGAAGCGTTGTTGGCGGACAGTGACCTCGGTGGCGCCGGAGACGCAGCGGCTGCTGACCGAGAGCACCGGCGCTCCGGGCTGATCGACGAAGCTCTTCATGATGCGATTGACGGGCTTCTCGGTGACGCGCGTCATCTCCATCCAGAAGTCCTCGCCGGCGGCGTTGCTGGTGGCGTACTTCTCGAGGTACGACGACACGCCTTTGCGGAACGCTTCGGGGCCGACGTAGGCCTCGATCATGCTCAGCACGCCCGCGGTCTTCTCGTAGGCGATCGGATCGAACACCTCGTTGATCTGGGCCGGCGTGCTGACGTCGGTGTGGATGGCGCGCGTCGAGCGCAGGACGTCCAGCCCCAGCGCGATCTGCGTGTCACCGGCCGCGGTCACGTCCAGCTTCCACTCCGGCTTCCAGGCCGCCACCGGCTTGTTGGCCGCCCACGTCGCGAAGCCTTCGTTCAGCCAGATGTCGTCCCACCACTTCATCGTCACGAGATCGCCGAACCACTGGTGCGCGAGCTCGTGGGCGACGACCCGGGCCACCTCCGTCCGGACGCCGACCGAGGCGGTGGCCTCGTCGGCCAGCAGCATGCGCTCGCGGAAGGTGATCGCGCCGGCGTTCTCCATCGCGCCCGCGGCGAAATCGGGCACGCCGATGATGTCGAGCTTCTCGTAGGGGTAGCGGATGCCGAAGTACTTGTTGAAGAACGCCACCTGTTGCTCGGCGGCGGCGAGTGCAAACGCCGTGAGGCCCAGCTTGTCGGGGGTGGAGCAGACGCGGATTGGAATGGAGTCCGCGCTGCCGGAACGGCACACGAAATCGCCGACCAGCAGCGCCACGAGGTAGGTGGACATCTTCGGCGTCGGCGCGAACGTCACCGTGTGCTTGCCCGGTTCCGGCCCCGGGGTGTCGGATACCTGACGGCCGTTCGAGATGGCATGGTCGGCCGCGTCGATCATCAGCGAGATCGCGAAGGTCGCCTTGTAAGCCGGTTCGTCGAACGACGGGAAGGCGCGCCGCGCGTCGGTCGCTTCCATCTGACTCACGGCGTACTTGCGGCCGTTGGCCTTGCTCAGATAGAAGCCGCGGAGCTTGTCGTTGAGGATGCCGGTATAGACAACCTGAATCGTAGCCGGGCCCTTGTTCACCGCCCGCGGCACGGTAAGGGTGGCCGTTTCCGTCTTCTCGTCGAGCGTCACCCGCGCGGTCTGGGTGCCGGCCGCGTCCTTCACCGTCACCTCGCCGAACGTGATCTCGGCCGCGTGCAGCGTGATCGTGGTTGCCGGCGCGGCCAGCGTCACCTCGATCGTCTCGCGCCCGCGGAACGTCTCCTTCTCGAGGTCCGGCGCGAACCACAGCGTGTAGTGCGTCGGCGTCACGCCGCCGGGCAGGCGCTGGGCGAGGGCCGGCAGCGCGGTCAGACACAGGGTTGCGGCGAGCAGGAAGGTGCGCAGGGAAAGCCCATGCAGACGAGTCATGTGGCCCAGTGTAGCCTCCGCCGGCGCTCCCTCGACGCCGGGAACGGCACGGCCAGCGGCGAGCGGTGACGGCCGGGCGCTGGCGAGGGACGGGTTGCAGCCAACCACTGCCTGCAGCGGACGAGCCGGAGAGGCTATCCTTCTCCATCCGATGAACACGACCCGAGCCGTCCCGTTTCTCATCCTGATTGCGTTGGCGATGGTGGCCGTCTTCGTCCCGGAGGTGGCGCCGGCAATCACCGGCGGCCCGGTGGACTCCGGCGACACGGCCTGGCTGCTCACCGCCACCTGCCTCGTCCTGTTGATGACGCCCGGCCTGTCGTTCTTCTACGGCGGGATGGTCAGCCGCAAGAACGTCATCTCGACGATGCTCCAGAGCTTCATCGCCCTCGGGCGTGGTCAGCCTGGTCTGGGTGGCGTTCGGCTTCAGCCTCGCGTTCGGCGAGAGCTACCACGGCCTGATCGGCAATCCCGTTCACGTTCTTCATGTTCCGCGGCGTCGGCGCCGCGACACATCCCGATCTGGCGCCGACGATCCCGCTCGCGCTGTTCGCGATGTTCCAGTTGAAGTTCGCGGTCATCACGCCGGCGCTGATCACCGGGTCGTTCGCCGAGCGCGTGCGCTTCTCCGCGTACCTCGTGTTCATGACGCTGTTCACGGTCTTCGTTTACTGCCCGCTCGCGCACTGGACCTGGCATCCGCAGGGATTCCTCCGGCGTGTGGGGCGTCCTCGACTTCGCCGGCGGCACCGTCGTCCACATGTCCGCGGGCGTGGCGGCGCTGGCCGGGGCGATGTTCCTCGGCCCCCGCCGCGCCTATCTCGAGGGTGATTCACACGTGGCGTCGAACATCCCCTACGTGCTGCTCGGCACCGGGATGTTGTGGTTCGGCTGGTTCGGCTTCAACGCGGGCTCGGCGCTGGGCGCGAACGCCACAGCGGCGATGGCGGTGGCCACCACCAACACGGCGTCGGCTGCCGCGATGCTGACGTGGATCCTGTTCGACACCGCGCGCGGTCGTCGTCCGTCGGCGCTTGGCGCCTGTATCGGCGCTGTCGTCGGTCTCGTCGCCATCACGCCGGCCGCCGGCTACGTCTCGATCGGGCACAGCGTGTTCATCGGCGTGCTGGCGTCGGTCGTCAGCAACTGGGCGGTGCACGTGAAGTCGAAGTCCGATCTGGACGACACGCTCGACGTGTTTCCCTGCCACGGCGTCGGCGGCATGGCGTTCGTGATGCGTACCTGCTCTACTGGATCACCGACAAGCTGATCACGCTGCGGGTGCCGTTCGAGGAGGAAGCGATCGGGCTCGACATCAGCCAGCACAACGAATACCTGGACCTCGAGCCGTTCAGGCAGTTCGGCGGCCAGGCACCGGTGCCGTCGAAGCAAGGTCATCAGTAGAACGACGGCCGCGGCGTATCATCGAGATCGTCCATGGTGCGCCCCACAGTCTTCGTCTGCCACGGCTCGACGTGCCGCCATCACAAGGGCTACGACGACCTGCGCGCCGCCATCGGCGCGGTGGCCGACGTCGCCGACGTGCGATGCCAGCGCGTGTGCGACGGCCCGCTCGCGGGCGCCGCGATCGAGGGCTCGCTCGAATGGTTCAAGAGCGTGGATTCAGAGAAGGCCCGCCGCCAACTGGTGGACCTGGTCGCCGGCAGCGGTCGCCTGAGGCACAGCCTGAAGAAACGCCGCGTGAAGAAGCGCGCCGGGCGACTGCGCTAGGAACTGAGAACTAGGAGTCGGGGATCAGGAGTCAGGGATCAGGGATCAGGGATCAGGGATCAGGGATCAGGGATCAGAATCGGAGAACCTAGAACCCTGCCTAGGACCCAAGCCCCAAGCCTCAAGCCCCAAGCCTCAAGCCCCAAGCCCCAAGACCCAAGACCCAAGACCCAAGCCCTATCTCGGTCCCTCGCACCCCGGCACCCGGAACGCTCCGATACGCGTGGAGTAGCTGGGCGCGTCCTTCTTCAGGTAGTCGCCGACATACCAGATGGTGCAGTCGTCGGCCGGGTCCATGGCCGTCTGGGTGTAGTCCTCCCAGCGAATAGTCGTCGTCTGAGCGGCCTCGCCCTCGACCAGCACCGTCTCGTGGAAGGTGAGGAGCCCTGGCGGATCGGTGGCCAGCCGCGCCGCGAAGCGCTGGCCGGCAAAATGTGGAGTGCCACCGAACGAATACCCGATGGCGATGTTGCCCTGCCGATCGATCGCGGGACTGGCCATCCAGCGATACGACGCGTCTGGCGCGAAGGTGCTCTGCTGATGGAGCCGCGGGTCGCCCTGGCCGTCGAGCGTGAACTCGTACCAGCGGACGCCGCCACCGCCCGCGGCCGTGTCCACCGAGTGCACCGCGACGATCGACTCGCGCCCGCCGACGTTGCGGTAGACGAGGCGCGCCATGATCTTGTCGCCCTGCGCGTCCAGGCGCCGCTCGGTGCCGGGCTGCGGCACGCAGTTGGTGAGCTGCCCGCCGCACAAGTATCGGTACGGCGTGACAGCGATCTTGCGCGGGCCGGTGAGCGTGGTGTTCGCGGGCCGATCCCAGTCCACGTGCACCTTCCATGCATAGATCCCATCGTCGTCGATGTCGCCCGCGAGCTGCGTACCGCCGGCGGCCATCATGATGTTCGGCGCCCCAGGCGGTGGCAACGCCGTGCCATCCAGATCCGCGCTGTTCAGGAAGTTGACCCCGTCGACCAGCAGGCACTGCTCGGTCGCCGGCTGTCCCTTCAGCATCTTCGCGCGATCGGCGATGCACACTTCCTTCTGGATGACATCGTCGCCCACGCTCGTGGGCACGTAGTAGCCATCGGGCCACACGGCGG
Source organism: uncultured Acidobacteriota bacterium (assembly GCA_963723005.1). Classification (GTDB taxonomy): domain Bacteria; phylum Acidobacteriota; class Vicinamibacteria; order Vicinamibacterales; family UBA2999; genus VFZN01. The sequence continues at coordinate 241,419 of CAVRPA010000008.1, forward strand.
GGCGAGGGTAGTCGGGGAACAACGGCCGCTCGAACACATAGCGGTAGTACTCGCCAAGCGGATCCGGTCCCGCGCTGATCGCGTAGCAGATCGCATAGGACGCGTCGGCCGGAGGTGCGGCGCCTCCTGGCGTGGGTGGTGGCGGTGGAGGCGACGGCCGTCCCGCAGGTCCTGGATCGGAAGCCTGTCCGCGGCGTGCGGCCTCGCCCGGCCGCGCGACCGGACCGGTGGCGCGGTTGTCCGGCGCCTGGATCACCGCACGCCGGAAGATTGGCATCACGACGAGCCACCGCCCGGCCAGTTGGTCGTAGCGGACCACGGCATCGCCGTTGGGGCGGCTGCCGCAGACCTCACCGTGGCCGGCGAACAGCGTGTGTGTGCCGACGGGCCCGAGCAGCGGGCGTCCAGTCGTGTCGAACTGTGCGCCCTTCTTCGTGAATACCGCGAGCTGCGAGTTGACGATCTGGAAGATGTGGTCCGGCCCCACGGCGAGGCTGTTGTCCGAAGGATTGCGCGGCGGCGTGGCGCCGGCGGCGAATCCCGCGCCCAGCCCGTCGAAGCTCTCGAGGACCGGCAGCGCGGGTCGTGCGCCCTGCGATGTCTGCTCGACCACGGCGCTCGAGGCGAGCGCCGGCGGTGGCGCGACCTGTTCGCCGGCCGCGGCCGAACTCGGCACGACGCCGAGCAGCCAGAAAGCGAACGACGCGCCTGCAAGGCCGCGGATGGCAGGGGGTCGCATATGGTGTGGCGGCTTCAGGCTCCAACGACGGCCCTGGCGAGCGTCAGGAACCGGTCGATATCGTCGGCGGTGTTGAACAGCGCGGGAGAGACGCGCACCTGCCGCCCGCTTTCGCGGACGCTGACGTCCGCGCCAGCCTTCGCGAAGACGGCGGCGGCATCGCGAGCCGGGTCCACGGCAAACGACACGATCGACGAACGGTTGCCGAGCGGCGTAAGCACGCGCGCCCCCATGGCCCGAAGGCCCTGGTTGAGACGGTCGGCCAGGCCGACGGTGTGCACTTCGATGGCCGGAACGCCCACGCGGTCGAGGAAGCTCAGCGCGGCCCCAAGCTGGTAGATCGGGCCAAAGGCTGGCGTGGCGTAGTCGAACCGCCTGGCGGTGCGATAGAGCTCGTAGCGGTGATCGCCCAGGTCGCGTTCGACGTGCAAGGCGCCGTAACGGTCGAGCGGGATGCGGTCCAACAAATCGCGGCGAATGAAGAAGGGCGCCACACCGAAGCTCGCAAGCAGCCATTTGTAGGTGCCCGCGGCCATGAAGTCCACGCCGGCGGCGCGCACATCAATCGGGAACATGCCGACCGCCTGCACCGCATCCACGTAGAAGTAGGCGCCGTGCGCATGGGCGAGGTCGGCGATCGGCCGCATGTCGTGGCGGAAGCCGTTCTGGTGCGACACCCACGCCACCGACACCAGGCGCGTCCGGCGGTCCACCATCCGCGCGAAATCGGACGCATCCACAGCCCCGTCTCGCGCCTTGACGATGCGAAGCTCCACGCCGAGCGTGCGCTCGAGCTCCCGGTAGAGCACGAACGTTGTCTCGTAGTGCAACTCGTCCACGACGATGTTGTCGCCGGCCTTCAGGCCGAGGCCCCGCGCCACGATGTTCTCGCCCTCGCTCGTGGAGTAGAGAAACGCGATCTCGTCCGGCGAGGCGCCGACGAGGGCGGCGTACTGGCCGCGCACGGTGCCGGCGGCACGCAACATGTCGCCAAGCGGGATCGGCCGCTCCATCTTGGAGTCCACGAAGGCGCGCCCCGCGGCCGCGACGGCGCGTGGCACGGGCGCGATATAGGCCGAGTTGAGGTACAGCCGGCCGGCGGCTGCCGGAAACTCGGCCCTGACGCCGAGCGGATCGGCGGCCTGCGCCGCGGCGGGACGAACCGCCGTTGCGGCCGCCATCGCCTGAAGGAAGACTCGGCGGGACTGTGGCATCGCTGCCGGATTATAGTCGCGTCATGCATCGCCACCCTGGCCTGGTCCTCCTGCTCACGCTGATCACCAGTCTGACCGCAGGCGTTGGAGCGCAGAACGTGCCGGCGCCCACTCCTGCGCAGGCCACTGACGCCAAGCCTCCGCAGTTCGACAACGCGTCGCTGGCCGCGCTGCAGTGGCGCAACATCGGGCCGTTCCGCGGCGGGCGGGTCGTCGCGGTGACCGGCGTTCCACAGCAGCCGCGCACGTTCTACTTCGGCGGCGTGGGCGGCGGCGTGTGGAAGACCACCGACGGCGGCGGCCTCTGGGAGAACATCACCGACGGCCAGCTGCGCACGTCGTCGGTGGGGGCCCTGGCCGTGGCGCCCTCGGACCCGAACGTCATTTATCTCGGCATGGGCGAGCACCCGATCCGCGGCGTGATGACCTCGCACGGCGACGGCGTCTACCGATCAACGGACGCAGGCCGCACGTGGACGCATCTCGGGCTCGACCGCACGCGCCACATCTCGCGCATTCGCGTGCACCCGACCGATCCGGACATCGTGCTCGTCGCCGCCCAGGGCGCGGCCTACGGCGCGTCGCCGGACAGGGGCGTGTATCGGTCCGGTAACGGCGGCAAGACCTGGGACCGCGTGCTGTTCGTCAACGACACGACCGGTCCTTCCGAACTGGCGATGGATCCGGCCAACCCCCGCATCCTCTACGCGGCGATGTGGGATCACCTGCGGCAGCCCTGGCAGGTGCGCAGTGGTGGCCCCGGCTCGGGCATCCACAAGTCCACCGACGGCGGCGCCACGTGGCAGCGGGTGATGAACGGCATGCCGGACACGGTCGGCAAGATCGGCATCGACGTCTCGGCCAATCCCGATCGTCTGTACGCCGTTGTCGAAGCCGACCCGAAGGGCGGGCTCTACCGCTCGGACGACGGCGCGAAGTCGTGGCAACTGGTGAACGACGCGTGGGTGCTCCACACGCGTGCGTGGTACTACATGAAGGTGTTCGCCGACCCGAAGAATCCGGACATCGTCTGGGTGCTGAACGCGAACGTCAGCCGATCGATCGACGGCGGCAAGACGTTCACGAACGTGCGCACGCCGCACGGCGACAACCACAGCCTGTGGCTCAATCCGCAGGATCCCGACACGCTCATCCAGGGCAACGACGGCGGCGCCAACGTGTCGTTCAACGGCGGCCGCACCTGGTCCACGCAGGGGAATCAGCCGACGGCGCAGTTCTATCGGGTGAACGTGGACAACCTGTTCCCGTACAACGTCTACGGCGGCCAGCAGGACAACACCTCGGTGAAGATCGCCAGCGCCGCCCCCGGCGGCATCACCGAACGCGACTGGTACGACGTCGGCGGGTGCGAGAGCGCGGTGCCGGCCTTCGACCCCGACAAGCCCCGCTACGTCTACGCCGGCTGCTACATGGGGATCATCAGCGAGTTCGACGACGAGACGAAGACCGCCCGCGACGTGATGGCGTGGCCGCAGATGCCGGCGGCGGTGGCGCCGAGCGAGCAGAAGTACCGCTTCAACTGGAGCGCGCCGATCGTGGTCTCGCGTTTCAACTCGTCGGTGATTTATCACGGCGGCAACGTGCTGCTGCGGTCGGACAACCGCGGCAAGACGTGGCGCGAGGCCAGCCCGGACCTGACGCGGAACGATAAGAGCAAGCAGGGGCTCGGCGGGGCGCCCATCACCAACGAAGGCGCCGGGGGCGAAACCTACGGCGTCATCGACGACATCGCCGAATCTCCCCACGACGCCGCGACGCTGTGGGTGGGCACCGACGACGGTCTCGTGCAGCTCACGCGTGATGCGGGCAAGTCGTGGAGCAACGTCACTCCGCCCGACGTCGGCGAGGCCATGGTGAACGCCATCGAAGTGTCACCGCACGCCCCGGCCACGGCCTACGTGACCATCTCGAAGTACAAGTTCAACGACTTCACGCCGCTCGTCTTCAAGACCACCGACTTCGGCAAGAGCTGGACCCGCATCGTCGAGGGCATCGCGCCCGAGGCATGGGCGCGCGTCGTGCGCGAGGACCCCGTGCGCAAGGACCTGCTCTACCTCGGCACCGAGACGGGGTTCTACGTCTCCTTCAACGGTGGTCAGCGCTGGACGCCGCTCCAGTTGAACCTGCCCCTCACTCCGATCACGGACCTGAAGGTTCACGATAACGATCTCGTGGCGTCCACGGCGGGCCGCGCGTTCTGGATCCTGGACGACCTGTCGGTCTTGCAACAGTGGACCGATGCCACGGCGGCGACGGACGTGCGTCTGTTCAGGCCGCGACCGGCGTATCGCACCCAGGCCTTCGGTGGTGGCTTCGGGGGCGGCAATCCCATGGCCGGCAAGAGCGCCCCGAACGGCGCGACCATCGACTTCTGGCTGGCGAAGGTGCCCGAGGGCGACGTGGTGGTCGAGGTGCTCGACTCTTCGGGCAAGACCGTGCGCGCGTTCAACTCGCGCAAGGTCGAGCCGGGTGCGCCACCGGAGATGGAGCCGCCGCCGACGGCGCTCACGGTGAAGGCCGGGCTCAACCGGCTGGTGTGGAACGTGCGCCACGACCAGGCGCTGCCCGTGCCCGGCCTGTTCGTGTTCGGCTCGCTGCAGGGCAGGCAGGCCTTGCCTGGCACCTATCAGGTGCGGCTGACGGCCGGCGGGCGGACGCTCATCGAACCGCTGACCATCAAGATGGACCCCCGAGTCACGACGCCGCTCACCGAGCTGCAGGTTCAGGACGACCTGGTGCAGCGCGTCGACGAACGGCTCAACGAGCTCCATCGCACGGTGATCCGGCTGCGCAGCGCGCGCAGCCAGGTGGAAGATCTCATCAAGCGGACCAAAGGCACGCCAGGCGCCGATGCCATCGAGAAGAGCGGCAAGGCGCTGGTGGACAAGCTCACCGCCCTCGAGGGCGCGCTGGTGCAGACGCGCGTGGTGGACGGCCAGACCGTGATCAATTTCCCGATGCGGCTGAATCAGTTCTTCATCTACCTGCGAAGCGCCATCGACGACAGCGACCAGGGCACGACGGACGGTCAGCGGGACCGCCTGGGCGACCTGTCTGAGCAGTGGCAAACGCATCAGCGCACCGCCGCCACCGTGCTGGGAGACGAACTGGCCGGCTTCAACCGGCTGGTTCGGGACCGTAACGTGCCGGCGGTTGTGGTCAAGTAGGCCGAGGGCAGCGGCTCGCTTCAGATGGCTATCTCATCGAGCCTGCGGCACCTGTGTGCGGCGTGCCTGCCGGCAGCGCGGGCAACGTGTTCCCCGCCCTGCGAAGCCCTTTTGGGCTATATTCCCACGGTCGGCGGTTCGGCCTGGCGCCGGCGGTGCGCCCGGGCGACGTGATCAAGGGGTGATCGACATGTCTCACGACGACCTTCCTGTCTTGCAGGCTGGAGTCTCGCGGCGCACCTTCATCCAGGGCGTCATCGCCGGAGGCGTGGCCGTCTCGGCGTCGGCCTACCTCTTTCGCAGCAGCCCGCTCGTCTCGGGCCAGGCGGCCCGGGCGGGAAGCGTCGAACGGCTCCTGACCCTCACCGTCAACGGCCAGAGCCGGCGCGTCGACGTGGCCCCGCAGGAAACGCTCGCGACCACGTTGCGCTACAAGCTCGGGCTCACCGGCACCAAGCTCGGGTGCGACCGCGCCGAGTGCGGCGCCTGCACCGTGCTCGTGGACGATGTGCCGCGGTACTCGTGCTCGGTGCTCACCCACGCGGTGCGGACCCGGAAGATCCAGACCATCGAGGGCCTCGCCGCCGCCGACGGCACCCTGCACCCCGTGCAGCGCGGCGTGGTCGAGGAACAGGGCTTTCAGTGCGCCTTCTGCATGTCAGGCTTCATCATGGCGACGGTCGGGTACCTCAAGAAGCACCCGAACCCGACGCGCGAGGAGCTGGCGCACGGCGTGTCCGGCAATCTCTGCCGGTGCCAGGACTACGACAAGATCCTGACGGCGCTCCATCGCGGCGCCGAGCTCTCGCGGGAGGTGACCCGTGGCTGACACTCAGAAACTCGTCGGTCAGAACTACGTCACGCCCGACATGGTGGCAAAGGTCACCGGGCGCGCGAAGTACGCGGAGGACTTCCGTGCGGACGGGATGCTCTTCGTCAAGCTGCTGTTGAGCCCCGTGCCGCACGCGCGCGTGCGCAGCGTGAACACCCGCGCGGCTGAGGCCATGGCTGGCGTGCGCGCGATTCTCAGGGCCAGCGAGCTGCCCGCACCCGCCGACAATGTGACGGACCTCGGCGAGACGATTCGCGCCAATCCGAAGGGTGAACGGGCGCTCACCGACGAACCCGTCTATGCCGGCGAGCCCGTGCTGGCAGTCGCCGCCGTGGACGAGGAGACGGCCGCCGCGGCCATCGAGGCCATCCAGGTGGACTTCGAGACGCTGCCCTTCGTCGTGGATCCCCTGACGAGCCTGCGGCCTGGCGGTCCGAACCCGCGCCTCGAAGGCAACACGTGGGGACGCCCACCCGCCCAGCCCGGGCAGCCGCCGGGACCGCTCGACATCCAGGAAGTGAAGTGGACCGCGGCCGACTTCGCCGAGTACGACCAGGGCAAGATGCCGATGGGCAAGCCGCAGGTGGAGTGGTCGTACGGCGACGTCGAGGCGGGATTCCAGAGCGCAGCGCTCGTGCTGGACGAGACGTTCTCGGTGGCCAACAACCAGCACCACGTGCTCGAACCGCGCTCGGCGCTGGCCTACTGGCAGAACGGCAAGCTGTTCATGCACTCGGGCACGCAGAGCGCGGTGCAGACCGTGGCGTCGATCGCGCGGTGGATGCGGCTCGATCAGAAGGACGTCGTGCTGATCACCGAGTACACGGGCGGCGGCTTCGGCAGCCGCGCCACCGGCTCGGTGCAGTGCATGATTCCGGCGCTGCTCTCGAAGAAGACCGGCGCGCCGGTGATGATGCGGATCTCGCGCGAGGAAGAGCAGTCCATCGGCGGCATCCGGCCCGCGGTGCACGGCCGGGTCAAGGCCGGCTTCGCGAAGGACGGGCGGCTGCTCGCGCTCGACCTCTTCTTGATCGGCGAGAACAGCGCCTACGAGGCGCAGGCCGACGCGGCCAGCGGCGGCCGCTTCGTCTCGCTGCTCTACCAGCCCGCGGCCATGCGGTCGCGCGCCATCACGGTGCTGACCAACACGCCGCCCCGGCGCGCGCTCAGCCAGCCGGGCGGGCTGCAGGCCATCATGATCGTCGAGCCGGTCATCGCCAAGGCCGCACGCACGCTCGGCATCGATCAGGTGGCGATGCGCCGCCTCAACGCGCCCGAGGGCAAGGCGAAGCTGGGGCCGGCCAACGCCCAGGGCCAGCGCGGGTACGCCACCAGCGCGTTCCTCAAGGAAGCCCTGGATCGCGGCAAAGAGCAGTTCCGGTGGGACGAGCGCAAGGCGCGGGCGGGCCAGCGCAACGGGTCGAAGGTCCGCGGCGTCGGCGTCGCCGTCAGCACGTTCGTCGCCGGGTCCACCGGCTTCGACGGCCTCTTCGTCATCAAGCCCGACGGCAGGATGTATGTGCAGTCGGGCGTCGGCAACCTGGGTACCGAATCGGTCTTCGACGTGCACCGCGTCGCCGCCGAGATGATGGGCATGCCGTGGGACAAGGTGGTGCTCGCGTGGGGCGATACCTCCAGGCACCTGCCATGGACCTGCGTCTCGGGGGGCAGCCAGACCACGCACGCGATGACGCGCGCTGCGCACGCGGCGGCGTCCGATGCCATCGCCAAGGCAAAGGAGATTGCGGCAAAGACGCTGGGGGGCAGCCCCGAGTCGTACACGGTGTCGGGCGAGCGTGTGTCGGGCGGCGGGCGCAGCATGTCGTTAGGCGACGTGGCCCGCCGCGCCATCGAGCTAGGCGGCAGGTTCGACGGCCACGAACTGCCCGAGAACATCAACCCGGTGACCACCTCGTCTGCAGCCGCGCTGGCGGGCCAGGGCCTGATGGGCGTGGCCCGTGACGCGTATCCTCGCGACGGCACCAGCTTCTCGTTCGTCGCGGGGTTTGCCGAGGTCGAGGTGGACGTCGAAACGGGTCAGTACCACCTCGTCGACTACACGGCCATCGGCGACTCGGGCACCATCATCCATCCGCGCGCCTACGGCGGCCAGATCATGGGGCGCTCGGTGCTCGGCATGGGGCACTCGCTGGCGCAGAAGACGGTCTACGACCAGCACTATGGCCTGGCGCTGACCACGCGGTTCTATCAGAGCCGACCGCCGACCATCCTCGATGTGCCGCGGAACATGAAGTGGGAGGCGGTGAACATCCCCGATCCCGAAACACCCGTGGGCGCGCGTGGCATCGGCGAGCCGCCGGTGGCCGCCGGCGCATGCGCCATTCTCAATGCACTCTCCGACGCGCTGGGCGACGACGTGTATCGCCGCGCACCGGTGACGCTGGACAGCATCCTGATGGCGCTCGAGCACGGCCGGCCCATGCAGGATCCGCTGACCGCCCACATCTGAGGGAGGAGGACCGCCATGGCTATCGTTCACGACGTGATTCCGCCCTTCCAGTTGTTTCAACCAGCGAGCCTGGACGAGGCGCTGGACCTGCTCGACGCGCGTGGCCAGGACGCCTGGGTGCTGGCCGGCGGCATGGACTCGATGGACTGGCTGAAGGACCGCACGAAGCGGACCAGCGCCGTTGTCGAGCTTGGCCAGGTAGCCGAACTGCAGGGCATTCGCGAGAGCGGCGGCGGCCTGGAGATCGGTGCCATGACGACGATCACCGACGTGGCCGAGCACCCGGCGGTGCGCGAGAGATTCGGCGTCCTGGCCGAGGCCGCGGGGCTCGTCGCGTCGCCGCAGATTCGCAACCAGGGCACGATCGGCGGCAACGTCTCGCAGGACGCGCGGTGCTGGTACTACCGCCGCGGGTGGCACTGCTACCGCGCGGGCGGCAACATCTGCTACGCCGATACGCCGACGGCCGTGAACCGCGAGCACGCGATCCTGCACGCCGATCGGTGCGTGGCCGTGAGCCCGTCGGACACGGCGCCGGCCCTGATCGCGCTCGACGCGCAGATGGTAATTCGCCGCCGCGGGGGCGAGCGCGTGATCAACGCCGCCGACTATTTCATGGGGCCCGACATCGACATCATGAAGATGACGGTGCTCGAGCGGGGTGAGCTGCTGACGGCGATTCGCCTCCCGGCCACGTGGGCCGGCGCGCGGTTCTACTTCGAGAAGGTGCGCGACCGCCAGGTGTGGGACTTTCCGCTCGTGAACGTCGCTTCGGCCATCAAGATGGACGGCGGCCGGATTGGCGAGGCGCGCCTCGCCGTGGGCGCCGTGGCGGCACGACCGCTGCGCCTGACAGCAGTCGAACGGGCGATCGTGGGCAAGCCGGCGAACGACGACACCGCGAAGATGGCGGGCGAGCTGGCCATTGCAGGCGCGGTCGCGCTGCGGCACAACGCGTACAAGGTCCCGTTGATGCGCAACCTCGTGCGGCGTGCCGTTCGTGGCGGGCCGATGGCAGGAACGACGTAGTCGAGGCGTGCATGCTTCGTGTCGTTCGGGCCGCCTTCGTGTCTTTCGTACCCTGTCTGGCGGCCTTGACGTCAGCAGGGTGCGAGGCGCCCCATGCACCGGTGGCGCAGGCGCAGACGGTGACGACTCGGTGGCACTCACTGGGCACCTGGTCGGGCCGCGGCAACCGTCAAACGGAGTCGTTCGACGTCACCACCGGAGCGTTGCGCCTCGTGTGGACGTCGCGCACCGCTGGATCCGCTGACGCGGGCCGGCTGCGGGTGATCCTGAACAGCGCCATCAGTGGCCGCCCGCTCCAGACGATCGTGGAGAACGCCGGCGCTGGCGAGGGCACAGCGTATCTCGCAGACGACCCGCGCGTGTCGTACCTCGTCATCGAAGCGGATCAGGTGGATTGGAGCGTCACGTTGGACGAAGTGATGCCGACGGGCCGCTGAAGGGAGGTCACCGACGCGACGTGCCGGCGGTGGCGGTCAAGTAGGCGTCTTCGGAACAAGGTAGAATCCCGGCGGACGGTTTCCTGAGCGATGACGATCGGCTCCGAACTACAGCAGGCGAGAGAGCAGCGCGGGCTCACGCTGGTTCAGATCTCCGAACGGACCAAGATCCGGGTGCCCGTTCTGCGCGCCATCGAGCGCGACGACTTCAAGCAGCTGCCGGGCGGAGTCATCTCGCGGGGATTCGTGCGCCTGTTCGCCCGCGAAGTGGGTCTCGACGCGGACGAGATCGGCGCGCGTTTCACGGCGGAGATCGCACCCTCCGGGCCCGAGCATGCCGGGGATGGGAGCGTGGCGCACGCCGGCGCTGACCCGGCCCATGGCGCAACCGCCGTCACGAGCCCGTACGGTCCGCGCGCGGCCGTGTTCGCCCTGGTCGGCCTCGCCCTCCTTGCCGGCGCTTATTACGTGCTGAGGCCCGGGCCGGCACCGCCCGCTGGCACGAGCGCCGCCGTTCAGTCAGAAGCAGCCGCTCCTGTGCCCGTGGGGACATCCTCGGCCTCCGGCCCCGAGACGTCGGCCGCTGCGACAACACCGCCAGTGGCTGCGGCGACCTCAGCGCCTGCTCCACCGACGGCATCGCCCCAGCCCGCTCCGGCCGCGAAGGACGCCTCTCCGTTACGTGTGGATCTCGAACGCCACCGACGCGTGCTGGATCTCGGTGACCGCCGATGGCGAGCAAGTCGCATTCCGCTCGCTGAACAAGGGCGAGCGCCTCTCCGTTCCCGCCACGCGCGAGATCGTGCTGCGCATCGGCGTCCCGGGGAACCTGGTTGTGTCGATCAACGAGCAGCGAATGCCGCCATCGGCGCGGCCCGGCACACCGGTGACCCTCCGGATCACCCCCGCGAATTATCGCGACCTGCTCAAGCCCTAGCCGCTCGACCTCGATCGGTGACCTGGAACGGGCCTCGCCGCGGCGGAGGATGCCGGATCCCTTCCGTGTCCGCCAGCGTTCGTGTACCGTGAGGGCCGGCGAACCTATCCCCAGGTTCCACTGAGAGGCAGACATCGTGGCAAAGACGCGCGTAGTAGTTCTGGGAGCCGGATTCGGGGGGCTCGAGCTGACCACCATCCTTTCGGAGGCGCTCGGTGAGGCGCTGGAACTCACCCTGATCGACAAGAGCGACGCATTTATCTTCGGCTTCTCGAAGCTGGACGTGATGTTCGGCCGGCAGACCCCGGACGCGGTCCGCTTGCCCTATCGCCAGATCGTCAAGCCGGGAGTGCGCTTCCGCCAGGAGGCGATCACCGGCATCGACCCGGAGGCGCGGCGCGTCACCACCGACGGCGGGACCTACGACGCCGACGTGCTGGTCGTGGCCCTCGGCGCCGACTACGACGTGGCCGCGACGCCTGGGCTCGCCGAGGGCGGCCACGAGTTCTACTCGGTGGCCGGCGCCACGCGCCTGCGCGACGTGCTGCCCACCTTCTCGAAAGGCCACGCCATCGTCGGCGTGACGTCGGCGCCGTTCAAGTGTCCGCCGGCGCCGAGCGAGGCCGCGCTGCTGCTCCACGACCATCTCGTGACGCGAGGCGTGCGCGAGGCCTGCGAGATCAGCCTGGTCATACCGTTCGGCGCTCCGGTGCCCCCATCGCCGGACACCTCCCGGGCGCTCGTCGCGGCGTTCGCCGAGCGCAACATCACGTTCGTCCCGAATCGTCTCGTGCGGACGCTCGACCCGGATCGCCGCGTCGCCATCCTCGACGATGGCACCGAGATGAAGTACGAGCTGTTCCTCGGCGTGCCGAAGCATCGGGCGCCCGACGTGGTGGCGGCGAGTGGCATGACCGAGAAAGGGTGGATTCCGGTCAGCCCGAAGACGCTCGAGACCAGGTTCCCCAATGTGTATGCGGTGGGCGACGTGACAAGTGTGGGCGGCCCCAAGGCCGGCGTGTTCGCCGAGGGCGCGGCGCGCGTGGCCGCCGCCTCGATCATCGCGGTGCTGCAAGGCAGCGAGCGGCCGGCCCCCTACGCCGGCGCGGGCGCGTGCTACATCGAGTTCGGAGGCAACCGCATCGGACGCGTTGACGTCGACTTCTTCTCGGGACCGAAGCCCACCGGCAGCTACCAGGAGGCATCCACCGCGCTCGTCGCCGAGAAGCACCACTTCGGATCGAGCCGCCGTGCGCGCTGGTTCGGCCTGTAACCGGATCCTTTCAGAGGGTCGTCGGCCGTAGATTGCGGGGTTGAAGGAGCAAAACGTCGTGACGCCGAAATCCGGACGATGCGCGACCGATGCCTGTGGATGTGGCGGCGACGCTCGGGCTCACGCACTGGAACAGTCGCGCCGTCTGTCGGATCGGCGCGAGTTCCTGCGGCATGCCGGTGCCATGGGGCTCGGCCTCGGCCTCGGTCCGGTCTCGGCGTTCGGCCTGCAGGGGCAGGCCGAAGCGGCGGCGATGGCCGGCAGCGCGGCCGTGCAGGCGGGCAAGGCGCAGCACCTCACCATCCTGCAGACCTCCGACATCCACGCGCAGCTCGATGTTCACGACGAGTTCTTCTACGAGGGCGGGCGTCCGGTGTTCAAGCGCCGCGGCGGGTTTGCCACCTTGCGCACGATGCTCGCCACGCTGCGGAAGCAGAACCCGGAACACACGCTGCTCGTCGACGGCGGCGACTGCTTTCAGGGCAGCGCGGTGGCCGCGCTGTCGAAAGGTGCGGCCATTGTTCCGCTGATGAACCTGATCGGCTACGACCTCGTGCTGCCCGGCAACTGGGAAGTGGTGTACGGCAAGGACATGCTGATCAAGGACATGGGCATGTACACGGCGGCGCGCGTGTGCGCGAACATGTTCCACGACGATGGTCCGGACAGCAGCTTGCTGTTCCCGGCGTATCAGGTGTTCGACCTCGGTGCCGCGAAGGTGGGATTCGTCGGCTACAACGATCCGCTCACACCCACCCGCCAGTCGCCGGCCTACTCGAAGGGGATCCGCTTCACACGGCCGGAGGAGGATCTCGCGCGCTACGTGAAGCTGCTTCGCGAGGAGAAGGGCTGTCAGCTGGTGTTCGTCATGTCGCACATGGGGTTGGCGCAACAGCTGAATCTGTCGAACCAGCCCGCGGCGCAGGGTGTGGACTACATCCTGGGCGCCGACACGCACGAGCGCATCCGTGAACCGCTGCAAGGCAAGTTCTGCAAGGTGACCGAGCCCGGGGCGTTTGCCTCGTTCGTCGGCAAGCTCGATCTGGTGATCGAGAACGGAACAATCAAGGAAGAGACCTACGCGCTCCTGGATGTGGATCCGGAGCAGTATGCGGAAGACGGCGAGATGAGGCGAATGGTCGCCGCGGCGCGCGAGCCGTTCCGGGCGGAGATCGACAAGGTGATCGGCCAGACGCGAACACCGCTGCTGCGCTACTACGTGCTCGAGACGCCGATGGACAACCTGATCACCGACGCGCTGCGGTGGAAGTTCAAGCCGGACTTCGCGGTCTCGAACGGCTTCCGGTTCTGTCCGCCGCTGGTGCCGCCCCCGGGCGGGGTAGCGGACATCACCGATGAGTTCCTCTGGAGCATGATGCCCGTTGACTCACAGTTGAAGTCCGGCATCGTCACTGGCCAGCAGGTCGTGGAGTGGCTGGAGCGCGAGCTGGAGAACGCGCTGGCAACAGATCCGACCAGGCGTTTCGGCGGCTGGTTCGTGCGCTTCAGCGGACTGCAGGTGACGTTTACCGTCGCCAATCCGGCGGGTTCGCGGGTGCAGGAGGTGACGGTCCAGGGCGAACCGCTCGTCCGCGAGAAGACCTACTCCGTGCTCGGGTGCGAGCGCGAAGGCGACATGGAGAACGTGGTGTGCCGCATCCCGAAGGTGGCCGACGCCCGTCGCCGGGACGCCACCGTCCACGAGGTGGTGACGGAGTACCTGGCCGTGCACTCGCCGGTGGCGCCGGTGGTGGAAGGCCGCGCGGTCGCCACCGACGCGCCAGCCGATCTGTTGTCGCAGGTGGAGGGCACCCCCTACCGGTTCAGGTGACGGGCCCTGCCGGCGCTATACTACTAACCAGTAATATGCTGGAACTCATCTCCCGCCCCTGGCCCTGGTACGTGGCCGGCACCTGCATCGGGCTCACGGTCCCAACGCTGCTGCTGCTCGGCAACAAGTCGTTCGGGATTTCATCCAGCCTGCGGCACATCTGCGCCGCCTGCCTGCCGGCGAACCTGCCGTTCTTCGCATACAACTGGCGCAAGGAAGCATGGAACCTGTTCTTCGTAGCCGGGGTGCTGCTCGGCGGCCTCATCGCCACGCAGTTCCTGGCGAACCCCGAGCCAGTTCAGATCGCCGCGGCCACGCGCGCGGACCTCGGGGCGCTGGGCGTGCGCGACTTCAATGGTCTGATGCCTGCCGACATCTTCGGCGCGGATCAGCGTGCTCACGCTGAAAGGGCTGGTGTTCCTGGTGTTCGGCGGGCTGCTGGTCGGCTTCGGCACGCGCTGGGCGGGCGGCTGCACCAGCGGGCACACCATCATGGGCCTGTCCAACCTGCAGTGGCCCTCATTGGTGGCGACGGTGGCCTTCATGGTCGGCGGCTTCGTCGGCACGTGGGTGCTGCTGCCTCTCGTGTTCGGTCTGCTCTAAGGGGCCAGGGACATGGAGAAGACCGCACAACTCGTCGATGCCGCGGGCCGGCCGTTCGTGTGCGAGGCGCCCAACGAACAGGCCGCGAGCGAAGGCGCGCTCGCGAACCTGAGGTATCTCGCCGTCGGCACGATGTTCGGCATCGTCTTCGTGAAGGCCGAGGTCGTCTCGTGGTTCCGCATCCAGGAGATGTTCCGGCTGCAGGCATTCCACATGTACGGCGTCATCGGCACCGCGGTGGCCGTCGGCATGCTCTCGGTGTTCCTGATCAGGACCTTGAAGATCAGGACCCTCGCCGGCGAAGAGGTCATCGTCCGGGACAAGACCTTTGACCAAGGTCAGATCTACGGCGGGCTGATCTTCGGACTTGGCTGGGCGCTGACGGGGGCGTGCCCGGGGCCGCTCTTCGCGCAGATCGGCGCGGGTTACCCGGCGGTGGTGGTTACGCTGGCGAGCGCCGTGGCCGGCACGTGGCTCTACGGCTATTTCCGGGAGAGACTGCCGCACTGACGGCCTGCTGCGGCGCGTCATCCGGCCCGTGACGGCGTGGCTACTTCGTCAGCAAGCGGCGCACGAAACCCTCATGCAACGGCATCTTGAGCGCGGCGAACTGCGCGGCGGCCTCGCGCAGCATCGTTTCACCGCGTGCCCGTGCCTCGCCACTCTCGTAGGCGAGCAGGTGACGGCCATGCCACAGGTCCACCAGGGGACGTAGCAACGGGCTTTTCAATCGCTCCGCCAACATGCGCGCGTCCATGAAGTGGGCGAGCGCGCGATCGTGCAGCCCCGCGGCGTCCGCCGCCACGCCCGCGGATAGATTCGACGTGTTCAGACCCAATGACAGGTAGTCCATCTGCAGCCCCAGCCCGATGGACTCCTCGAGGGCCGGATACAGTCCCGCGCAGGCGTCGCGCTTGCCAATCAGCGCCAACGTGAGCGCGGCGATGTTCGTCGAGAGCGCGGAGCCCAGCCCGTTATGGCGGCCGGGGCGCGCGAGGTGCCGCTCGACGGCGGGGAACAGGTCCAGGGCGCCATCGTGGTCACCGGACCACGCCGCCAGGGCGCACAGGTCGGCCTCGGGCAGGCCGGCATAGATGGTCGCCCCGGCGCCTTCCGCGGCCTCGATGTGCCAGCGCGCCTCCGGCGCCTGTCCGAGGCAGAAGAGCGCGCCCGCCAGCTGCAGGTGCACCAGGAACCTGAATTGATCGTTCCCGGGACGTGCCAGTTCGCCCGCGACATCATCGCGGTAGCCTTCGAGGTTTCCGCTGCGGATCAAGTCACGCACCGCAATCACGCGACGAACGACCCACAAGGCGCCGGTGTGGCCGACCCGGTCGGCTGCCTGCATTGTCGCGTCGAGCGCCTCGGCCATGCCTTCCATGCGGCCGGCGTAGTACATCGCCATGACCCGGGCCCACTTCGCATCCGCTTCGGCCCACGACGAGGTGCCCTCCAGCATGGAGCACGCGCGCTCGGCCGAGACTCTGGACTCGTCGATGCGGCCGAGATTCCGTTCGTTCATGGACTGCATGGCGTAGACGTTGCCGAGCAGGACGTTGTCGCCCAGTTGTTCGGCCGCGGCGCGGGCCGACTCGCCGATCGCCAGGGCCTCGTCGAACCGGCCAGAGTAGAGCACCCAGCCCGCGTACAGGGTCTGCAGCGTCGCGCGCTCGCGCACGGCGGCGGGCGAGAGCGCGCCCAGCGCGCGATTCATCGCCTCGATGCCCTGGCCGATGCGGTTGCTCCACAGGTGCCCGTGCGCGATGTAGGTGCCGGCGCGATGCAGGCCGGCATCGTTGCGCCGCGCCAGCCAGATGTCGAGGGCCCGCGACGCCGGGCCGACCGCATCGCCAGGCCGCCGCAGGGCGAGGAGCGCCGCCGCGGTCGTGTCCTCGACCGTCGCCCGTTCCTCGCTGCCCGCAGGCAGATCCAGTGTCTGCAGCTGCTCGCCCAGCACCAGGACTTCCTCGAAGGCGCCCGACGCCTGCGCGCGCGCCATCGCCTTCAACAGCACGCCCGACGTCCGCTCGGTATCCACCGCGGCGCCGGCCTGATAGAGGTGGTGGGCCAGCATCGACAGGTGCGCGTCGAGCCCGGACGCCGCCCGGAGGCGTTCGATCGCGTCCGCGACCTTCGCGTGCAGCCGCTGCCGGCGCGGCAGCGCCATCGCGCTCACCAGCGTGCCGCGAATCAACTCGTGCACGAACGTGTAGCGGGCCACCCGACCAGGTTCCGCCCGCAACAGCTGCGCTTTCTGCGCGTCCTCGAACAGGTCGAGCACGGCATCCTCCGGGGCATCGGTCACGGCCTGCAGCAGATCGAGCGGGAAGCTGCGGCCGATTACCGCCGCCGCCGTCAGGATCCGCCGCGCGTCGTCGCCGAGCCGCTCGAGCCGCCGCGAGATCACGAGCCGCACGCCCTCCGGCACGTCGATGCGACCCGCCTTGAGGTCCGTGCGCCATCGACCGGCCGCGTCGAAGATCGTGCCTTCTTCGGCGAGGTGCTGATACACCTCCTCGACGAAGAACGGATTGCCGTCGGTCTCGCTGTGCACCACTCGCACCAGCGACGATGGCGGCGCCGACCCGCTCATCGTGGCGAGCATCTGCTCCACGTCCTGCTCGCTCAGGCGCTTGACGGTGACGCGTATGGCGAAACGCTGCCGGAGCAACGTCTCCAGCGTCCGGGTGAACGGGTGGTAGGTGTCGAGATCGGCGTCGCGGTAGGTGCCCACCACGAACAGCCGCATCGTCGGCAGGTGCGGGGCGATGTGCAGCAACAGTTCCAGGCTGGCTTCGTCGGCCCACTGGAGATCGTCGAGCAGCATGACGACGGCGGACTTCTCCGTGCCGTGGCGGAGATATTCCAGGTAGGCGTTGAACAGCAGCCGCCGCCGCTGGTCGGAGGGGACCGCCGGGGCCTCCGGGATGTCGCGGAAGACCCTGCGCAGGACCGGCGCCATGGTGGCCACCTCCGGCGCCAGGTCGCCCAACGCTGACCGCACTGCCTGTGGCACGAGACGCAGCGACTGCTCCACGGTTTCGGCAAAGGGACCAAATGGCGGCGCCCCCTCCTGTTCGTAGCACTGCCCGGTCAGCGTCAGGCAGCCGCGCGCCCGCGCGAGCCGCTGTACTTCGCGGGCCAGCCGCGTCTTGCCGACGCCGGGCTCACCACTGAGCAACACGAATCCGCCGTTGCCCATCAGCATGCGGTCCAGCTGCGAGGTGAGGTCCGCGAGCTCCGCGTCGCGCCCGACCATCGGCGTCCGCTCCTGCGGCTCCGTGCGCATGACGGTGGTGCCGGACCACGGCGTCTGGCCGCCCGAACCGTCGCGGAGCATTTCCAGCGCCGTGCGCAGCTCGCCCATCGTCTGGTAGCGCTCGGAACACGACTTGGCCAGCATGCGGTGGACCACGTGACCGAAGCCAGGCACGATGTCGAGGTCGCCCACGGTGGAGGCAGGCGGATCGCGAAGGATGGAGGCCATCGTGTCGGGACCCGTTGCCTTCAGGAACGGATGGCGGCCGCCGGCCAGCTCGTGCAGCACCGTGCCCAGCGAGAAGACATCGGACCTCGCGTCGAGGGAGCTGCCCAGTACCTGCTCGGGTGACATGTAGGCCGGCGTGCCGACGGCCATGCCCGGTGTCGTCAGCGCCGTCTGGGTGAGGGCGTCGTCGCCGGGTTGCGAAGGGTCCAGCTGCTTCGCCAAACCGAAGTCCAGCACCTTCACGTGCCCGTGAACCGTCAGCATCAGGTTCGACGGCTTCAAGTCGCGATGCACGATGCCGCGGCGATGCGCTTCGTCCAGCGCCTGCACGATCTCGTGCGCGCACTCCAGCAGCTGGCGCGGCGTGAGGCCGCCTTCGCGGGCGATGCGGTTCAGCGTCCGGCCCTCGATGAACTCCATGACGATGAAGCTGCGGCCCTCGTCCTCGCCCACTTCGTGGATCTTGCAGATGAAGGGGTGGTCGAGCGCCGCGGCGGCCAGCGCCTCGCGACGCAGCCGCTCGCGGGCGTGCGCATTGTGCTGCACGCTCTCCGGCAGCATCTTGATGGCGACCTTGCGCTCGAGCACCGTGTCGTGCGCAAGGTATACCTTGCCCATGCCGCCCTCGCCCACGAGGCTCTCGATGCGATAGCGGTTCGCGAGCAGGCTCATCTGAAACGGCCGCCAGGCGCGCCAAGGGCCGCGAACGGCATGCGGCTCGCCCGATACACCTCGCCCAACCCGCCGGAGCCGGTGGGGGCGAGGAGGTCGTGGACGCCGAAATGAGCGCCGGGGGGGAGCGCCAAGGAAGTCTCTGAATTATACGAGGCTATTCAATCGTTCGCGACGGTCCGATGCCCCAGATGTGACCGAGCGTGCGGACGACGATGACACCGTCCGAGATGGCCGGCGTCGCCATGATGACCTCGCCCATCGAGTTCCTGGCAAGCTCGACGTACTCGCGGCCGGCCTGCGCCAGCGTCCCAACCATCAGGAGCGGCGCGAGGGCGAGCCAGACGACGTGGGCAGCGCGGGCAGGACGGCGCATGGTGGACCCCTCTCGAAGGCCGCAGTATACGCGGCTCCTTCGCCGCGCCGCGCCGCCAGAGGCGCGTATAGTCGGGGGATGTGTCCAGCGACATCCCTCAGGAGGATTCCCATGCGCGTCAGTCAATCGCTTGCGGCCGCGGCCCTGTGCTGCGTATTGAGCGCGACGTCGTTCGCCCAGGCCATCCCCGACATCAAGTTGCCGCCGTCGCCCCTCGGTCAGGCGGCCGTCCAGCTCGGCGGGAGCTGGGAAAAGACCGAGGCCGGTCAGCGGTATCGTGACGGCAAGTGGGTGGTGGTGGATTACAGCCGTCCGCTGCTGCGCGGGCGCGCGAACATCTTCGGGACCGGAGCCGACTACGGCAAGGTCATTACGGAAAGCGGCCCCGTCTGGCGCGCTGGCGCGAACGACACGACGCGCCTCACCACCCAGGCGCCGCTGCAACTGGGCGGCAAGACGCTGCCCCCGGGCGTCTACAACGTGTTCATCGAACTCAAGCCCGGCAACTGGACACTGGTGCTGAATACCCAGCCCGTCCAGGAAAAGTACGATCCCAACGAGAAAGTGAAGCTGTACGGCTCGTACAACTACGACGCGAAGTTCGACGTGATGCGCGTGCCGATGACCGTGAAGACGTCGGACTCCTCGGTCGAGCAGTTCACGATCGGGTTCGTCAACGTCACGACCTCCACTGCCACGCTGTCCTTCGCCTGGGACAAAACGGTGGCGACGGTTGACCTGACGCTCGCGTCGGCGAAATAGCCCGCTCCGCCCCGTTGGCAGGGCGGGTCGGCCTCGACCCGCTCGAATGCTTACCCAGAAGTGGTAACGCAGCACCGGTCCAGCGGGTCCGTGCTCGAGCCAGAGGCCTGGAATGCCGCCCTGGCCCTGGCACCTCGATTGCTCTTCAACCTCGATCGTGCGTGGTGAAAGGATGCGAGCGGTCATCATGAATGTGCGGGCGGTGCGGGCCGCACGGAAGAGCCTGCCGATCGTGCACGGCGCCTTCAACATCTGGATGGAGCGGAATGCCTTCCAGCATGCGGCGGCCCTGGCGTTCTACACGCTGTTCTCCCTCGCGCCGCTCGTCATCATCATCGTCGCCATCATCGGCATCGTCCTCGGCGATGATGCCGCGCGCGGCCAGGTCTCCGCCGAGATCAAGGATTTCGTCGGCGCGCAGGCCGCCCTGGCAGTGGAAGATGCCGTGCGCAGTTCGCGCATGAAGGACGGCGGCCTCGGCCCCACCATAGTCGGGATTGGGATGCTCCTGTTCGGCGCGACGACGATGTTCGCGCAGATGCAGACCTCGCTGAACGATTTCTGGGGCGTGGTCGCCCGCCCGTCGCGAAGCGGCCTCGCGGTCTTCCTCACCACCCGGCTGCTCTCGCTGGGCGTCGTCCTGGTCATCGGGTTCCTGCTGCTGACCTCGCTGATCATCAGCATGAGCATCGTCGCGCTGATCAAGTGGGCGTCGGCGTGGATCCCGATTGCGCCGTTCGTAGCCGCCGGCGTGGACCTGGTGCTGTCGTGGGCGGTGGCGACCGCGCTGTTTGCGACCATCTTCAAGATGCTGCCGGACGTGAAGCTGCAGTGGCGCGACATGTGGAAGGCGGGCGCCGCCACCGCGGCGCTGTTCGTCGCCGGCCAGTACTCGATCTCGTGGTATCTCACCACGATGGCGCCGGCGTCCACCTATGGCGCCGCCGCCTCGCTGGTCGTGGTGATCCTCTGGGTCTATTACTCCGCGCTCATCGTCCTGTTCGGGGCGGCGCTGTCGAAGATGCGGATGCTGCACCGCGGCGAGGAAGTGGTGCCCAAGACCACGGCGGCCAGGATTGCGTTCCAGGTATTCGAAGGCACGACGGAGAAGAACCTCCACAAAGTGGCGACCATCGACTAGCTGCAGCGGATAGCTGCCGTGCTGCTACAATCCCGCAGCAGTCGAGGTCCCTGTGAGCAAGACGTGGACCCGGTCGTCCTTACCGGCCGCGTCGCCGACACCGGCCACCGGTAGCGTATAGCCCATTCGAGCGACGTCCGGTTTCCGTGTGAACCGCGGCAAAGACGTTGATAATGGGGGCCGTTCATCCGTTCCTGCAGGGGGCCGCCATGACCAGCGACGAGATCCGTTCGTTCCTCGATCGGTTCGTGCACGCCTGGGAGCATCAGGACGTGGCGGCGCTCAGCGCCTGCTACACCGACGACTGCGTCGTGGTCAGCCCGATCTTCAGCACGATCAAGGGCAAGGCGAAGGTGGAGAAGTCGTACCACGACCTGTTCCTGGCCTTATCCAATCCGTCAATCACCGTCGACGACACCATCATCAGCGAGGTCGATCCGGCCCGCGCCGTCATCCTGTGGACCGTGAAGTCGATCCACGCCGGCAGCATCTTCGGGATGCCCGGCACGGGCAAGCGCATCGAGCGGACCATCGCCTACTTCTTGACGTTCCGCGACGGGCTCATTGCGAAGGAGCGGCGCATCTACGATTTCACCAGCATGCTGATGCAGCTGGGCGTGTTGAAGGCGAAGCCGAATTAGCCGGTTTCCGGTACCCGGTGTCCGGTACCCGCCAAAGCGGATAGACTGCGCGCGTGATCCGGTCTCGCGCATCCAGTCTGGCCGTGTGCGGCGCCGTGGCCTGTACCGCCCTGGTACTTCAGTCCTCGCGCGCAGGCGAGGCACTCGCCGGGCAGACGCTCGCCGGTCGTTTGTGGTTCGACGTCACGGCCGAGGCGATCGGCACCACGAAGTACTGGACCAACAAGGTGGAGATCGCCGACATCAACGGCGATGGACGGCCGGACGTGTTGTTCGCCAACGGCGGTGATTACTCCACGCCTGGCACGCCGGAGCCCAACCAGGTGTTTCTCAACACCGGACCGGGGTTTCGATTCACCGAGGCCACCCAGCAGGTGTTTGGCCCCACCCCGGACATCGCCCGCGTGATCAAGGCCCGCGATCTCGACAGCGACGGTGTCGTGGACATCGTCGTGGGCACCACCTACCAGACCCAGAGCCGTCTCTTCCTCGGCCGCGGCGCCGGACGCTTCAGGGAAGTCACTGCCACGCAGTTGCCGGCCATGCCCCTGAGCGTCGGCGACCTGGAACCGGGCGACGTGGACGGCGATGGCGATCTGGACCTGGTGCTTGCCGACTGGGGCCCCGGCAACAACATGTCGAACGACGGCGGCCGCACCCGGCTGTGGCTGAACGACGGCAAGGGCCGCTTCGCCGACGTCACCGAGACGAGGATGCCCGACATCAAGGTCCGCTTCTCGTGGGACCTGGAGCTGGCCGACGTCGACAACGATCTCGATCTCGACGTGCTGGTCTCGTGCAAGCGCTGCCCCGGCAGCCACCTCTTTCGCAACGACGGCGCCGGCACGTTCGTGGACGATGGCCGGGCGATGCCGCAGTACACGAACAACTACGAGTTCGAGGCGATGGACCTCGACGGTGACGGGTTTCTCGACCTGGTGACGATGAACGACGGCGAGATCGCGGGGGAGGACAGCTCGAGCCGGCGCGAGCACGTGTTCCGCAATGACGGCAAGGGTCGCTATCGCGACGCCACCGACGCCTGGTGGCCCCCCGCGCACAACGTCGGCGAGGACGACAACATGGCGGCGTTCCTCGATTTCGACGCGGACGGTGATGCGGACATCGTCGTCGGCTCGCTGAGCGGTCCCGATCGGCTGCTGATCAACGACGGCAAGGGACGCCTCGCGGTGGCGCTCGACGTGTTCGATGGCGAGCCAACGCCGGGCACGCTCGGCCTGGCGCTGGCCGATCTCGACGGCGACCATCGCATGGACGTCGCGCAGGGACAGGGCGAACACAAGACCGCGATCGACGAGCGCGTGTTCTCGGGCCGCGGCTTGAAGCCGGATACTGCGGCGCCATCAGTGTCACTGGTCGCCTCGGGGACGTCGGCGGGCGCCCGCGTGGTCCGCGCTCGGGTCCACGATCACAAGAGCCCGAGTCTCGCCACCGAGTGGAAGCGCGTGGCCGTGGAATGGACCACGGCCAGCGGCGTGCGTGAGGTGCCGATGAAGTGGTACGGCGAGTACCCTGTGGCGGGCCGACTGGTCCCCGGGCGTGGATGGCAGCGCCAGTTATCGTGTGTGCGCGACCGACGCGGCGGGCAACACCGCGTGTGCCGCGCCGCGATGACAAGGACTCGAGCTAACGCCTTCGAACAATCAGCGGATGAAGCGGAGGACACCGCGCGCTGAAGTCAGCACCATGGTGTTGCCCGTCAGCGTCACCGTGCTGTCACCGCTGAGGATGCCAACGTACGCCGCTTCGAACGCCATCGTCGGACAGGCCGCGCGCGTGCACGCCA
The DNA here is from genome assembly GCA_963723005.1 of uncultured Acidobacteriota bacterium. Taxonomy (GTDB): domain Bacteria; phylum Acidobacteriota; class Vicinamibacteria; order Vicinamibacterales; family UBA2999; genus VFZN01. The sequence continues at coordinate 264,858 of CAVRPA010000008.1, forward strand.
GCGCGGGGCCGGCGGTGAGGGTCTGTCCAGACACGCTGAACGTGCCGCTGCAGGTGTTGCAGTCCGCTCTGGTCGAGAGCCGCCCGTCGGCGAACGACAAGGTATAGGTGGCATCCGCGGGCCGGCTCTGTTCGGGCTGTCCGGCTGGCTGGATGGCCGCCAGTACCCAGGTGCCGGCCACCTGATCTGTAGAGAGAGCGAGAGAGCCGCCGCCCGCCGACGGAGACGTGGGGCTTCCCGCCGAGCCCGAGCAGCCGGCGACCAGGACGGCCATTACGATGAATGCGCAGACGGTATGCGAAGGATAAGTAAAACGAAACATCCAGTCATCATACCTGCTGCCGCGACCCCGCCGCCACCTAATCAGATGTGCCCTGCGAATGGTTGAGCTGCACGGCTTCGGGCGACAATGGTTCGTGCCCCTTGCTGAATGCCCACGCGCCACCATCTTCGATCTCGACGGCACCATCGTCGACAACATGTTCCTGCACGCCGAGGCGTTCGCGGTGTTTGCCGAGCGGCACGGGTTGCCGGCACTCACGCCTGCCGACCGCGTCAAGCTGGATGGACGACGCAACAGCGAGATCTTTCCGCTGCTGTTTGGCCGCGAGATGGCGGCCGAGGAATGGCAGGCCTACGAGCACGAGAAGGAGGCGCTGTATCGCGAACTGTCGCGCGGCCGCCTGACTGTCGTCGCCGGCCTGCCGGCCTTGCTCGATCGGCTGGACAGCAAGGGCATTGCCCTGGCAATGGCCACCTCGGCGCCCGAGCTGAACGTCGCGCACACCCTGAACGAGATCGGCCTGGCCTCGGCGTTCTCCACGATCGTGCGGGGCGACCAGGTGCCGCGCGGTAAACCGGCACCCGATGTGTTCATCGAGGCGAGCCGGCAGCTCGAGGTGCCGGCGGAGGGCTGTATCGTGTTCGAGGACGCCCCCATGGGCATCCTCGCGGCGCAGGCCGCCGGCATGCGGGTGGTGGCGATGACGACCAGCTTCAGCGCGGCCCAGTTCAACGCGCTGGCCGAGCCGCCCGACCTCGCGTGCAGCGACTTCGAGGCGGTGCTCGCGCTCGCGGACTGGTGAGCGGCCAATCCTACTGTTGCGTTACAGGCGGCTTCACGCTGGCCGCGGGCCGCGTTCCCTTCAGAATCCAGCGCTGGATCCGGCGGCCGTTGCCGGCTTCGCCGGTGTACATGCGGTTCTGCGAGTCGATCGCGATCATGTGCGCGCGGATGAACTCGCCGGACTGACGGCCAGGCTTGCCGAAGCGGTCGAGGATCGCCAGATCCTTGCGCCTCAGGATCCAGACGCGCTGGTTGGTGCCGTCCATCAGGTAGAGGATGCTCTGCTCCGGATCGCGGGAGAGCTGCAGGCTGAACCCGCTGCCTGATCCGCCGGTCTCCGGCCGCACGAATTTCTCCATCAGGTACTCGCCGTTCTGGCGGAACACCTGGATCCGGTTGCCGCGGCGGTCCGATACGTAGATCAGACCGTCCTTGGTGCCGACCAGGCCATGCAGCGTCGAGTAATGCTGCGGTGGGTCGCTCAACTTGACCGGATACTGATACTTCACCGTGTCGTCGGGCTTCTTGCCGTACGCCCCCCAGTGCCGAAGGTATTTGCCGGTCGCCGCGTCGTACACCACTACGCGCTTGTTGATATAGCCGTCGGCGATGAAGAGCTCGTTGGTCTTCGGTTCGACGTAGAAGTTCGCGGGGCCACCCAGGTGATCGGGGTCGTTGCTTCCCTTGTTCACGCCCGGCTCGCCAATCGTCAGGACGTGCTTGCCGTCCTTCGTGAACTTCATCACGTGCATCCCGTTGCTCGTGCCCATCCAGACGAAGCCGTTGTGGTCGATGTAGATGCCGTGCTCCTGGTTGAACCAGGTGTACCCCTCGCCGGGCCCACCCCAGGCTTGCAGCACTTTGCCCTCCGGGTCGAGCTCGAGCACCGGCGGCGCCGGGAAGCAGCAATCGGCAATCGGCGGCTTCGACGCGGCGCCGATCTCCTGGTCGGTCAGGCTCGAGGGCATGTGAATCACCCACAGGTGATCGTTGTCGTCGGCGAAGAGGCCGCGGATGTCGCCCAGGATCCAGTCGTTCGGCAGCGTCGGCGGCCATGTCGGGTCGACAACGTAGATCGGCAGGTTGTCGGCGGTCGGCGACCCTGGAGCGACCTTGGCCCGGGCGCTCTGGGCAGCCATCAAGGCCGGGAACGACAGACACACCGCGAGGGCGACGAGCCGAGAGGGCATGGTCTTCACGGCAAGAGCTTAACCGAGGTGACTGCGCGGCGGGTCGTCGCCTACTTGAACCGGTACGTCATTCCCTCGCGCAGCACTGACAGGCGCAGATCGGTGGCGGCGACCGGCTTGCCCTGAATCGCCGGTGCAGGCCTCGCCTGACGTGGATCGACCACGACCACTGCACTGGCGCCGACGACTTCGAACGTCGAGCCGCGGTCATCATCGCCTGCGACAGGATCGCCGCTCCCGCGCTGGTGCCGCCAACGGCCACGCCGCTCCGGTGACCGCTCACGAATCAGATCGTCGAGACCGGTGCCGACGATGGCCTTCATGAACGTGTTCTGATCACCGCCAGGCACCCAGATGAGCGTCGCGCGTTCGATGATGGCGCGGGCGGCGGCCCGATCGTCGAACGCGACGGGCCGGGCCTCTTTCGCGCCAGCCTCCATCCACATCTTCGCGGAGTCCGGGCCCGTCTCCGGCAGCTCCGAGGCCTGCGGCAGCACGGCCACGCGCGCCTCGCGGCCGCCAGCCAGCGCGAGCGCCTTCGCCACAATGGCCGGCGTGGTCCCGCCACCGCCCACGGCGATGAGTGGTCCCGGCGCGGCTTGCGCGGCCGGAAACGTCGAGCCGGCGAGGAGCACGATGACGGCAACGGGCAGGACGTGGCGCATGCGGGCGATTATGGCCCGGCCTGCGCTAGGATTCGCGGATGCGGATCCTGGTGATCGGCGGCGTGCAGTTCATGGGACGACGGATCGTCGAGCGGCTGCTCGAGCGCGGGCACGACGTGACGGTGCTGCACCGTCGCGCGACGCACGACCTCGGGCCCCAGGTGAGGAACCTCCAGGCCGACCGCGGCGATCTTCCCCTCGTGGCGCAGCTGCTGCGGCGGGAGTCGTTCGAGGCCGTCTTCGATCTGGCCTACGACTGGGAGAAAGGCACCCCCGCCACCCACGTGGAGGCCGCCGCGCGAAACTGCGGCGATCGGCTGCAGCGTTACGTGTTCGTGTCCAGCGTTGCCGCCTACCCGCCGGGGCTTGGCCTTCGCGAGAGCGATGCCCTCGTGCCGGACGACGTCCGGGACCCGTACGCGCTGCACAAGGCGTCCGCTGAACGACTGCTGTTCGGAATGCATCAGGCCTCCGGCTTCCCCGTCGTCACGTTCCGCCCGCCATTCGTCCACGGGCCGCGGCAGCCGTTCTACCGGGAGCAGTTCTTCTGGGACCGAATGTTCGACGGGCGTCCGATCGTGCTGCCGGACGGCGGCGATGCTCCCACGCAGTGGGTGTTCGTCGATGACGTGGCCACGGCGTGCCTCCGCGCGATCGACGTGCCGGAGGCTGTGGGGGAGGCGTTCAACATCGGTCACGTCGAGCCGCTGACGCAGCGAACGTTCGTGGAGGCGCTGGCGCGGGTTGCCGGGATGGAGCCGAGGTTCGCGTCGGTGCCGCGCGCCACGATTCGTGCGGCCGGCGGTCAGCTGATCGGTGGTTCGATCTACTTCGGCGATTACCTCGACTTGCCGCCGAGGACCGCGCTCGTGGAGAAGGCGGCACGCGTGCTCGACCTGACGCCGACGCCGCTCGAGGCCGCGCTCGGCCAGGGCTTTGCGTGGTACCAGGCGCAGCCCAGGCGCCCGGTCGACTACACGTTCGAGGATCGTCTGATCGCAGAGGCGTGAGAACCTAGAACCCTAGAACCCCAGAACCCTAGAACCTTAGAACCCTAGAACCCCCAGCTACGCGAGAATCTCGTGCAGCACCGTGCCCGACACGTCGGTCAGGCGGAAGTCGCGTCCGCTGTACTGGTAGGTGAGCTTGGTGTGGTCGATGCCCATCAGGTGGAGAATCGTCGCGTGCAGGTCGTGCACGTGCACCGGCTTCTCAATCGCCTTGAAGCCGAAATCATCCGTGGCGCCGTAGGTGAGCCCGCCCTTCACGCCGCCGCCGGCCAGCCACATGCTGAAGCCGAACGGGTTGTGATCGCGGCCGCTCTGCGCGCCGGCCATCCCACCCACCTCGACCACCGGCGTGCGACCGAATTCGGAGCCGCAGACGACCAGCGTGTCCTTGAAGAGGCCGCGTGACTTCAGGTCCTTGATCACCGCGGCAAACGGCTGGTCCGAGTCCTTGGCGTTCTTGCGGTGCTGCTGGATGTCGGAGTGGGCATCCCACGGATCGCCCTTGGCGTAGTAGACCTGCACCATCCGCACCCCGCGCTCGACCAGGCGCACCGCCATCAGGCAGCCACGCGCGGTGCTGCCCGGCCCGTACAGCTCGAGCGTGGCCTGGCTCTCCTTGCGGATGTCGAACACATCCGGCGCCTCGGTCTGCATCCGGTAGGCCACTTCCATCGAGCTGATCGCCGCCTCCAGCTGCGGATCGGCGGGCGCGCTGCCGCGCTGCATCCGATCCAGCGAGGCCAGCAGGTCCAGCTCGCGGCGCTGCTCCTCCAGCGTGAACGCCTTGTTGTTGATGAAGGAGACGAGCTTCTTCGGATCGAAGTCCTTGCCGACGATCTGGTCCGGCCGCTCGACCTTGCTGGGGATGTAGGTGCCCTGATGCATCGCCGGGAGGAACGCGCTGTTCCACAGCGGCGGGCCCACGGTGGTGGGAATATCCGGGCACAGCACGACATAGCCCGGCAGGTTCTTGTTCTCGGTGCCGAGGCCGTAGGTGAGCCACGAGCCAATCGACGGCCGGCCCACCTGGCTGTGGCCGGTGTTCATCATCAGCATCGACGGTTCGTGGTTCGGGATGTCGGTGTGCATCGAGCGGATCAGGCAGATGTCGTCCGCGCATCCGCCGACGTAAGGGAACAGCTCGCTCACGTCCATGCCGCTCTGGCCGTACTTCTTGAACGTGAACGGCGACTTCATCAGCGAGCCGGTCTTGCGCTCGGTGGCCACGGTGCCGCCTGGCAGCGCCTGCCCGTGGTACTTCTCGAGCATCGGCTTCGGATCGAAGCTGTCCACCTGCGACAACCCGCCGTTCATGAACAGGAAGATCACGTGCTTGGCCCGCGCGGGGTGGTGCAGGCCCTTCGCCAGCGTGGGCACGGCCGCCTTTTGATCGAGACCGGCGGCGGACAGCGACTGGCCCACCATGCTGGCAAACGCCAGCATGCCGAAGCCGTTGCCGATGCGGCACAGCGCTTCACGGCGGGTGACGGGCGAGCGTGATCGGTGCGACATGGGTCAGCTCACGAACAGGAACTCGTTCGAACTCAGCAGGATCTTCACGTAACGGCCAAACGTCGTGATCGGCCGCATCTTCGCCTTCTCGTCGTCGCTGGGCTTGGCGCCCGGCACCACGCCCGCCATCATCCCGTCGGCGGGTGGGGCGGCGTTGACATCGGAGGCGCCACCCTCGGCGGCCGCATCGGCGGGTTCAGGCTCCGGGGCAGGCGGCGTCTTCTCCGCCTTCGCCGCGGCCGCGCGCCGCTCGTCGTGCTGTTTCAACGCTTCGGCCTGCAGGAACTCGCGGCCGGCCTTCACTTCATCGGCGGTGGGAGAACGGCCGAAGAGACGCCGATACACCTTCTCGATGCGCGCCGGGTCGTCCGGTTCGTCCGCGACCTGTTCGGCGACACGCTCGGCGTGCTGCTGGACGAAGTCGCTGTTCATGAAGAACAGGCGCTGCAACGGGACGTTGGTCGAGAAGCGCTGCTCGGCGGTCTGGCTGGGGCTGGGGAAGTCGAAGAGCTGCAGGAACTCGTCCAGCTTGTAGCGGCTGACGCGACCGTAGATGGTGCGGCGATCGCCGAGCGGCGTGAGCGCCTGCGACGGACCGCCCAGGCGCTCGTCGAGCGCGCCGGAGACGTAGAGGACCGAATCGCGAATCTGTTCCGCGCTCATGCGGTGACGGTTGGCGCGCCAGTAGAGACGGTTGCCACTGTCCTTCGCGAAAGCGGCCGCCTGGTGATCCGCGCTCAACTGATAGACGGCGCTCCGCATGATCTCGCGATGCAGCGCCTTGATCGACAGCTCGTGATCGACGAAGTACTTCGCGAGATAGTCGAGCAGTTCGGGATGGGTGGGCCGTTCGCCGTTCACGCCGAGGTTGCTCGGGGTGTTCACGAGGCCGGTGCCGAAGTGTTCCTTCCACACGCGGTTGACGATCACCCGAAGCGCGACGGGCTGCGTGGCGATGGTGCGCGCCAGGTCCAGCCGTCCGCTGCCCTTCGTGAAGGTCACACGCTCGGCAGGGTTGCTGAGGACGGTGAGGAATCCTCTGGGCACGGAATCGCCCAGGCGCATCGGATTCCCCCGCAGGTGCACCTGCAGGTCGGTGGTGGTCTCCAGCTCGCGGACGCCGTGCACATAGGCGTACTTGGTGGGCAGCGCCTTCCCCATCGCCGCGATGTCCTTGCGCAGCCCCTCGATCAAGGCGCGACGATCGCCGCCCAGCCGCTGTTCCAGTCCCCACCCCGAGAAACGCAGCAGCCCCGGCCGTTCCGGCTTCCCGGGCGCATCGTCCGGGTCGAGGTTGGCGCGGAAGACATCGCCCCAGAGCGCGGTGCGCTCGGTGGTCATGCTGCGGAGCTCGAGCCCGCAGCCAGGGCAGAAGTCGTCGTTGGTCTTGAACTCGTTCGGCAGGTTGGCGGGCTCCTTCGGCTTGCTGCTCGGCAGCGCCCGCGCCTTGATGATGTCGTTCTCCTTCTTCAGCTCGCGCTGCTCGAGCATCACGCCAATCAGCAGGTCCTGGAACTTGACGGCCAGCTCGCCGGCTTCCTTTGCCGTGCCGCCTTTGGCGACGAGCGCCTGCCAGTCCTTGAGGAACGGGTAGAACACCGGGCGCTTCTCGAGAAACAGCAGCCAGCGGTCGAACAGCTCGTAGTCCAGCTTCTCGGCGTCAACGACCTTCAGCTTGTCCTTCTTGGGTTCGCCGCTCACCTGCCACGCCGCCTTCATGTAGGTGGCGGCCTGGAACGCCAGCGTCTCCGAGAGCTGGCGCGCCTCGGTGGCCATGAACTCGGTGAGCATCTCGCGCTTCAGCTTGAGCTGCTTCTCTTTGACCTTGTAGTCGTCGACGACCGACTTCGGCGCCAGCGGATACTCGTGGTACTCCGTGTTGTAGAACACGCCGGCGAGCGAGTAGTAGTCCTTCGTCGGAATCGGGTCGTACTTGTGATCGTGGCAGCGGGCGCAGCCCACCGTCAGGCCCAGCATGCCGCGGCTGACGGCGTCCACGCGATCGTGCCGCTCGTCGGCCTTGGTGATCTCCACGGCGCCGTTGTCGTAGTACCAGGGGCCGAGGCCGAGAAAGCCGAGCGCCGGGAGGTGCCGCACGCGATCGGGCCCGTCCAGCAGATCGGCGGCGAGCTGCGCGGTGACGAACTGGTCGTACGGCAGGTCGTCGTTGAAGGCGCGAATCACCCAGTCGCGATAGAGGTGCGCGTTCGGATAGGGGTTGTATCCGCGGCCCATCGGGTCGAGGCTGCGGTAGTCGTCTTCGCCATAGCGCGCGACGTCCAGCCACATGCGGCCCCACGTCTCACCGTAGCGCGGCGAGGCAAGCAATCGATCGACGACGGTCTCGAACGCGGTGGGCGAGGTGTCGGCGAGAAATGCGTCAACCTCCTCGGGAGTGGGTGGCACGCCAGTCAGCCCGAGCGTGGCCCGGCGCAGCACGGTGGCCTTGTCGGCGGCTCCCACCGGCGCGAGGCCGTCCCGCTCGAGCCGCGCCAGCACGAAGCGATCGATGTCGGTGCGCGGCCACGCGCTGTTCTGCACAGCAGGCGCGGCGGGCTTGCCAATCGGCTGGAACGACCAGAACGCGCGCTGCTCCGGGGTGATGACACGCTCGTGCGCCACGGCCGGCGCCGGAGCCGCGTCGGTAGCCGATGCGGGCCACACCGCACCTTCGCGAATCCACTGCGCGATGGCCTCGATGTCCGCGGCCGGCAGCCTGGCGCGCCCGCGGGGCATGCGCGGGAACCCTTCCGCGTGCTGCAACACTTTCAGGAGCGCGCTCTTCTCGGGATCGCCGGGCACCAGGGCCGGGCCACTCTCGCCGCCGCGCAGTAACCCCTCGCGCGAGTCCACGCGCAATCCAGCCATCGCCGCATCGGCGTGACACGCGTAGCAGTTGGCCGCCAGCAGTGGACGGATCCTGGTCTCGAACAGTTCGTTGGCCGGCGCGCCTGGAGACGGCGCCTGTGCGGACGCCGCCGTCGTTGGTTGAGCGGCGCCCGGCGGCGCGGGCGGTACCTGGCCGGCGCGAAGGACAGTGCCGATCATCACCACCGCTGTCAGCGCCAACGCGGCTGGCGGTCGCCTCCGGGGGATCGATGACGCCATGGGGAGTTAAGTATGATGCGCGAGCATGATTCGGCAAGTTCTTTTCGGCGTCCTGGCGCTTGGGGCGTGCTGGGCCGAGTTGCGGGCCCAGGGGCCGGGCCAGCCTGGCGCCGCGGCGCCGGCTCGCCCTCCGGCCGAAATTCCCTTCGCCCGGCTTACCCCCGACGCCGTCCTGCCCGTGACGATGGAGGCGGGGGCGACGGCGACGGAGGACGCCATCTGGGTGGCGGGGCGCGCGGCCGGGACGATCACGCGCCTGGATCCGAAGGCGAACACCGCGGGGACGCCGATATCTGCCGGCACCTCGCCCTGCGCGTCGCTCAGCGCCGGCTTCGACAGCGTCTGGGTGCCGCTCTGCGGCGGCAGCCCCGGCGTCGTGCGCGTCGATGTCGCCAAGGCGGCGGTCACCGCCACCGTTCCGGTAAAGGTGGCTGGCGCGGAAGGGCGCACGGCGATTGCGGTCGGCAGCCTCTGGGTGATCACCAGCCAGAAGGGCGTGCTGTCGCGGGTGGACCCCGACACCAACGCGCCGGTCGCGGAGACCTACGTGGCTGCGGGTGCCGAGGCCGTGGTTGCCGGCGAGGACGCGCTGTGGGTGACGAGCGGCAAGAGCAGCACGCTGACGCGCGTGAACCCGCACAACAACGAAGTGGTCGAGATCGTCAAGGTGGGCGCGAACCCGGGCCCGCTGGCGGTGGGTGAAGGCGGCGTGTGGACGCTGAACCGCGGTGATGGCAGCGGCAACGGCGCTGCCACCGTGTCGCGCGTCGATCCGAAGACGAACAAGGTGGTCGCCACTATTTCAGTGGGGGTCCTCGGCGCACCGGCGGAGATCGCGGCGGGCGAGGGCTCGGTGTGGATCAGCGCACCAGGCGTGCCGATCACGCGAATCGACCCGCGGACGAACCGCGCCGTGCAGCGCTTCACCGGCGACGGTGGCGGAGCCATTCTCGTCGCCCACGGATCGTTGTGGGTCGCGGCGGGAGCGCAGAAGACGTGGAGACTGGACCCGGCCTTGGTGACGGCAACAAGACCGTAGAGGTCTTGAGGTCTTGAGTCTTGAGTCTTGAGTCTTGGGGCTTGAGGCTCTGGGTGCAGCGGTTCGCCAGATCACAAGGTCTCCAGATCTCAAGCCAGATCACCAGCTCACCACCTCAATGGATCATCAGATCCGTTTGCCCCCCTCCCACGCCTCCACCAGCGCGCGGCGTTCGGACTCGTCAGGAAGCCGGCCGGTGCCGGCGGCCATGTTCTGCTCGAGGTGCTCGAGGCTGGCGGTCGCCGGAATGACGCAGGTCACGGCCGGATGGGCGATCACGTATTTCAGGAACGCCTGCGACCATGTTTCGCAGCCCAGCTCGCGCGCGACCTGTGGCAGCGTTCGCTCGCTGCTGGCCTTGAACGCCGCGCCGCTCTCGAACGGGCGGTTGATCAGGGTCGCCACGCCGTGTTCCGCGGCAAGCGGAAGCAGCCGCGACTCGGCGTCTCGCACCGCCAGCGAGTAGTTGCACTGCACGAAATCGATGATGCCGCGGCCGAGAAACGGTTCGAGCTGGCGATGCGACTCCACGGTGTAGTGCGTGACGCCCACGTACCGCACTCGACCTGCCGCCTTCCATTCGGCAAGCGTCTCGAGGTGAGCTTCCACGTCCACCAGGTTGTGCACCTGCATCAGATCGATGGACTGAACGCCGAGCTTCGCGAGGGACTCGTGCATCTGCGCCACGCCCGCTTCCGCGCCTCGAGTCCAGACCTTGGTCGCGAAGAACAGCCGGTCGTGCAGGCCATGGCCATCGGCCGTCGCGCCGATGGCCTTCTCGGCCCGTCCGTACATCGGCGACGTGTCGACGAGGCGACCGCCCAGGTCGACGAAGCGCTGCAGCACCTGCGCGCGCGTGGCGTAGTCGGTTGGACCGACATCAAATGTCTGCCAGGTGCCCATGCCAATCACCGGCAGACGCTCACCGGAGCGTGGAATCGCCCGTTCGATCACGCCCTCAAGTTACACGTGTTTCGATGCCGCCGGGCACGATGAGCCCGGCCCGGTGGTCATCTGATGCGCAGATTCGAGAAGAAGCCGCACGGTTTTGGGGCTTGGGGCTTGAGTCTTGAGTCTTGGGCCTTGAGTCTTGAGCCAGAACCTAGCGCTCAGAACCCTAGAACCCAGAACCCTAAGAGCCCAGAGCCTTCAGGCGATGCGGCCGCGGGCGGCCACCGGCAGCGCCGTCACCTGATCGCCTTCCAGCAGCCACGCCTGGTCCACCAGATTCGACACCACGCACGAGTGATTCGGCAGCACGCGCACTACGTCGCCCGGCTCGAGCGTCGTCGTGCCGCGCGTCGCCTTCACGGTGGCGTGCTCCTCGGACAAGCGCTCGATCAGCAGGTCGTCGTGTCCCAGCACCACGCCGTAGCCCGGTGCGGGCGAGAACCCGCGACCGCCGTCGCTGCTCAAGGTCTTGCTCCCGCAATCGAGGATCACGCGGTCGCCGGCCGGCTTGCTGACCACCCGCGCCATCACCGTGAGCGCGCAGTCGTCCGCCGCCGCGGCGCCGAGACCGATCTGCGTGCGATCGAAGTAGACGTAGTTGCCGGGCCGGTACTCGGTGAGGCCGTCCTGCTGCATCGAGAAGCGGGCGGTTGGCGTGGCGCCGGCGCTCAATTCCTCGATCGTCACCCCGGCCGCGCGCGCGGCCGCCGCCAACGCGCGCAGCGTCGCCGCTTCTTCAGCCGCCATTTCGCGGAGGTGCTCGGCGGATGAGGCGTGATACGCCTGTCCGGCGTGCGACAGCAATCCCTTCAAGCGAAGCCCCGGCAGCGTGGCCACTGTGGCGATGAACGGCACGGCAGTCGCCGCCTCCGGTGCGATGCCGCAACGGTGGAAGCCCACGTCCACCTTCACCAGCACGTCCACCGTGATGCCGGCCTGTGCCAGTGCCTCTGACCACTGGGCCGCCACGCGCGGATGATCGACGATGAACGAGAGGTGCGTGCGGCGGGCGAGTGCGATGACGCGATCGGCGTTGGCCGGATTGATCGGGTAGGGGATGCGGATGTCTGTGACCCCGGCGTCGGCGAACACCTCGGCCTCGCCGATCTTCGCGCAGCAGATGCCGACGGCACCGCGCTCGATCTGCCAGCGGGCGATGACCGGGCTCTTGTGGGTCTTGGAGTGCGGGCGCAGGCGCAGGCCGCGGGCGGTGGCGGCGGCCTGCATGCGATCGATGTTGCGGAGTGCGCGTGCCTTGTCGACGAGGACGGCGGGAGTGCGGAGATCGGTGAGCGTCACCGGGCGATCATGCCACGAGCGGCGGGACATGGAGTACCCTCTGCAAGTCGTGATCACTGTTGCGTTTCATCGGGGATGTCGGGAATGTCGTTGAACGTCGTGCCGGCGGTCGGCGTGGTCCTCGAGCGGATTCTGGACGATACATATCCGCTGTGGCACGACGGGCTCAGCCGCGAGGGGTATGGCAAGTTCTGGGCGGCGCAGCTGAAGACGCCGTGGGGCGCCACGCATCTCGATCGCGTGGCGCTGCAGGATGGCCCGCACGTGGTGGCGAGCGCCAAGCGCTATGACCTGTCATTCACCGTCGATGGCCGGGTCCGGCGCGTGCTGGGCATTGGCGCGGTGTTCACGGCGTCGGCCTACCGCGGACGCGGTGCGGCGCGCGAGCTGCTGTCGCGCATCATGGAGACGGCCGAGGCCGAGGGCTACGAGTTCGCGGCGCTGTTCTCGGAGATTTCGCCCGCCTTCTACGAGCGGCTCGACTTCGTGCCGGTGCCGCTCAACGAGTGCCGTCTCGACGTCGATCGCAAGAACGGCGGGCCGCCGGCGACGCTGGTACGGAGTGGTGACGATCGCGACCTGCACTTCATCGGCGAGATGAGCGCGACGCGCGCGAGCGGCGCACGACTGTCGATGGCGAGAAGCGAGGATTACATCCGGTACGGGATCACCAGGAGCCGGCTGCTCGCGGGCCTCGGGGCACCGGGCGTGCGTGAGGTCGAGTTCCTCGTGTCGGAGGAAGGGCACCAGGCCGCTGCTTACCTGGTGTGCGTCTCGTATCAGGGCACCTGGACGATCGAGGATGCCGGCGACCGCGATCCCACCGGCGCGCGCGTCGGCGCGATGCTGCAGGTGATGCTGGCGCGCCACCCCGGTGAAACCCTGCCGCACATCCGGGCGTGGTTTCCGCATTCGCTGCAGCCGCCGCAGGTCACGGTGACGACGACCACGACGCAGGAGGTGTTGATGATCCGCCCGCTGAAGGATCGGACGCTGCCGTTGCCGCCGCTCTCGGCGGAGCAGGTGGCGTACTGGCGGTTGGATTACTTCTGAAGGCAGGATCAGGGGTCGGGGGTCAGGGATCAGGAAGGCAAAAGGCGGAGAACCGGCAGACGGAAAGGGCAAAAGGCAGAAGGCAGAACCCGAGAACCTAGAACCCTAGAACCTCGCCCCCCCAAGCCCCAGCTCATCTCCCCCTCAGCTCCAGATTCATCGTCTTGTTCTCGCCGTCCTCCAGGGTCACGCGTGTCGCGAGGGATTCAATCGATGCCAGAAACTCCGGGTCGGCGGACTGGCCGTCTTCCAGCGCCTGCACCGCCACCGCCAGGTACTCGCCGGGCGGAGTGGACGTGATGCTGAAAGTGCCCTGCTGATTCGGACGTGCCGATCGGATGAAGCGGGACAGATAGCCCCTGAGCGCGGGGTCCACGGGGAACAGCACCACGGTCGCGTCGAGCACCGGCTGTTTGCGTGCGTCGGTGACGGTGCCGGAGACGGTGCCGGCCTTCTGCGTGATCACCACCTTCACGCCGGTCACGTGTTGGCCAGGCGGCACGTCGAGTGGCGCGTCGGTGATGTCCTGGTTGTTGAGGAGCACCGACTTCAAGGTCCAGCCTTGCGGTGCGGTGACCCGGATGACGCGCGGCTCGGTGATGTTGCCGACCTCGAAATAGCCCTCGGGCGACACGCGGCCCGTGGGACCGCCGCCGCCGCCCGGCCCGATTGGCATGGCGTCCGGCGATGCCGGACGGGCGATCACTTGCACGCCGGACGAAGGCAGCGGCGTGCCGCTGTCGGTGATCACCGCGCCGCTCAGGTATCCCGCCGGCGCCATCACCAGCGTGACGCCCTCGATGTCGTCCCGGCCGACGGCGAGGTCCAGGCGCGCGAACTCGCCGCCGCCGCGCGGGCCGGTGCGGGCCTGCAGTGTGTAGCGCCCAGGCGCGACGTTGTTCATGTGGAACGCGCCGTTGGAGTCCACGCGCGTGCCGCCGCCTCCGCCTTGCGTGAGCATCGCCGGTTCGCCGCTGCCGCCCGCGGGACCGAGTGACACCATGCCGCCACCGGCAGGACCGCCGGTGGCGCTGATAACCTGGCCGCTGATGCGCACCAGCCGAGTGGCGATGAGGCCGAACGAGACGTTGACGTTCTCTGCCGCCAACCCGACACGGACGCGCTGGGCATCGGACGCGCTCGGCGTTCCAGGGAAGTAGGTGGGGGCGTACCCGGACAGATCGTTGCCGGGATCGGTGACCTCCGCCGCACGCAGCGTCGCGCTCACGAGATAGTCGCCGGGCGGGAGCCCGAACAGGCGATAGCCGCCCTGGTCGTCCGTGGTGTCGCGCGCGCCCGCGGGCACCAGCCGCCGCGCGCCGCCGACAAACGCGTAGCGAAGCGCGGTGACGGCGGCGTTGACCAGCGGCTCGCCGAACTCGTCGGTGATGCGTCCGCCGATCACGCTGCCGCGCGGCAGACCCACCATCAGTTTGTCCAGCGCCTGCCCCTCGCCAAGATCGAGCGGCGTACCGGACTCACCCGGCCGGCGCTGCCCGTACTGCAGGGTGACGAAGCCGCCCTTGCTGGCGGTGAGCGTATAGCGGCCCGCGGCCAGGTCGCGAATCTCGAAGCGGCCCTGGCCATCGGTAATGGTGATGCGCGCCTCGCGCATGTTCTGGGCGCTGACACGGACCTGTGCGCGCCTGATCGGCGTGCCGGTGTCTGCGGCCACCACCTGACCGCGCAGTACGGCGGTGCCCTGGGCCGCCTGCGGGTCCACGCGCCCCGCCCGCGCCGGTGTGCGCGCGCCGCCCTGCTGTTGCCGCGCATCGCCAGGCCCGGCCGTCGTCTGCCCGGCGGCGAGGCCGGTCCAGAGGGAGAGGCAAATGAGCGCCGTGAGCGATCTCATCACGGCCAGTGTAAGGCAGGCGATGGGGGATCGGCAGACGGCAACCGGCAGCCGGCAGACGCCGGACGTCGGAACCGGCAACCGGCATGGCCGACAGGCTTGAGCGGACAGGCAGATAGTGGCTCAGGCCTCGAGGGACTCGTACAGCCGATACAGCATGGCGCCAACGCGGTCGCTCAACAGGGTGATCGGCTGCCACTCGGCTCGATCGAGTAGGCCATTCCTGAACGCGACCTCGAGCTCCGTTTGCATCTCCGCGTGGGAGCCCATCGCGATGGACACGTGATTCTGGTAGGCCTGCCGGCGTCGGCGTCGGTAGCCTTCGGCGATGTTGGCCGGGATCGAGACGGCAGCATCGCGGATCTGGCGGCGCAGGTCGAACTCAGCGCGCGGCAGCTTCTTCGTGCACGCGTACGCAAGATCGACGAGATCCATGGACCGCTGCCAGACTTCGAGATCGGTGAACGAGCGCGGACTATTCATGTGGGCTGGCAGTGCAGATCACGTACCAGCGAGATCATCGAGCGAGACCAGCGACCCGAGCCCGTGCGATGTCAACCAACGTTGTCGGATCGCACAGATTGCTCAATAACTCTGGTTGCTTCGATCGCAACTGGAGTTACCCTCATCGCCGTCTGCCGTCTGCCGTCTGCCGTCTGCCGTCTGCCGTCTGCCGTCTGCCGTCTGCTTGCCGTCTGCCGGTTGCCGTCTGCCGTCTGCCGTCTGCCGGTCACTTAACCTCCACCACCTTCAGGTTCAACGTCTTCGTCTCGCCCTCACTGATCTCGAACGCGGTGGCGCGCTCGAGCGCGCGCGCGAGGAACTCGGGGTCCGAGGCCTGGCCCTCCTCCAGCCCCCGCACCACGATCGCGCGGTAGCCGTCCGCCGGTGTCAGGCGGAGGGTGTACTTGCCGTTGGTGTCGGGCCGTGAGGTCCGCAGGTACCGCGACCCGAAGCTCCAGCTCGCCTTGTTGTCGGTGAAGATGACGACGGAGGCGTCGGTGACTGGCTGGTTGCGATCGTCCACGATCACGCCGGATAGCTCTGTGATCTTGTTGGTGATCACCAGTTCCACGTCATCGATCACCTGCCCGGGACCGATGTCGGCGGCAACGTCCGACAGATTGGTACCGTTGCTGAACGCGCCCTTCAGCGCCCATCCGCCGCCAGGCACGTCCACCGACGCACGCAGTCGCACCCGATCGATGAGGCCGGACACTTCGAAGGTCCAGTCCTCGCGCACCGTGTTCGGGTTCATCCCCATCATCATCGGCCGTCCGAAATCCTCCGCCTGCGGCATCACTCGCACCAGATGCGGACTGAACGTCGGCACCGACCCATCGTCGGTCACGACGCGGCCGCGGATGATCCCGCCGCGTCCCGTGACGATGAGCACATCGCGCACGTCGTCGCCGTTCACCGGGACGTCGAGCCGCGCGACTTCGGCGGTCGGGTCGCCGGGGTTGCCGAAACGATTGCCTGCGGGTTGCACGGTGAGGGTGTAGTTGCCTGGCGGCAGGCCGGCGGTCTGGAACGTCCCGTCGGGCCGGATCGGCGCGCCGGTGGTATTGAAGCCCATCATCCCGTCGCCGCTTGACCCCACCATCAACATCGCGCCGACATAAGGTGCGCCGCTGCTGGTGGTGACCCGCCCGCTGATCCGTCCCACCTTTGCCGCGGAGAGGGCAAACGTGATGTTCATGACATCCTGCCCGGCCCGCACCGTCACACGGCGTGCGTCGGCGATCGACGGCGTGCCCGGGAAGTACGTGGGAGCATAGCCATCCATGGGTAGTGCGACGGCCGTGGTGTTCATGGGCATGAACTCCATGTTCCTCAGCGTCGCGGTCACGTAGTACTCGCCCGGTGTGAGCCCGTAGAGGCGGAACTGCCCGAGGTCGTCCGTTCGGTCGAAGCCGCCCTCGCCGCCACTGCCGGTGAGACGTCGGGCGCCACCCATGTAGGCATAACGCTGAACGTTCACCTGCGCGCCCGAGACCGGTTCTCCGAACTCATCGGCGATCCGCCCGCTGATGGCCCCGCCTCGCACGAGCGCGAACCCCACTTTGTCGGCCACCTGGCCGTCGGCCAACTCGAGCGGCGTGCCTGGCTGGTTCGGCGCGCGCTGGCCGAGCTGCATCGTCACGTATCCGGCTCGCGAGGCGCTGATGTTGTAACGTCCCGCCGGCAACTGCGTCAGCTCGAATCGCCCCTGCGCGTCGGTCTGCGCCATGCCTCCGCTTCCAGGCCCACCGATGTTGAACACGCGAATCTGGGCGCGACGGAGCGGAGCTCCGGTGTCGGCGGCCACGACCTGGCCGCGGATCGTTGCAGTTCCCGGTTTGATGTCGTCGGCCCGACGATCGCGCGAAGGGGGTTGCGGATTGGGTGGTTGGCTGGTGCCCCACACCGATCCGGTGACACCGCCCGGGAACGGCACCTGAACGGCTGCGCCCTGAGCGTGAACCAGGGCGCCGAAGGACACCAGGAAGACGAGCAAGCGCGGCATGACGGACCCCCGTCTGATTCGAACGGTGTTACTGGATAAGACGACGGTAACCGGACGAATTATAGACGCGCGAGACGAACACCCGGTCTTACCCGAGAACTGGCGCACTGAAATGCGCCCGCCGGTGAAGGCGCTGTCGGGCGGCGAGCCGCCAGTGCGGAGGAGGTTGCGGCCGCGAGATCTCGAGGCCCGCTAGGTGAGCGCTTCCGCGATCACTCGCGCCGCGTTCAGCCCCGATCCACCGGTGAGGCCGGTGCCCGGATGCGTCCCCGATCCGCACAGATAGAGTCCGCTGATCGGCGTCTGGTATCGTCCCCACCCGAGCAGCGGCCGCATCGTGAAGGCCTGATCGAGCGACAGCTCGCCGTGGAAGATGTGCCCGCCGGTGAGGCCCCACCCGCGCTCCATGTCCGACGGTGTGATGAGCTCGGCCTGCACCACCAGCGCGCGCAGCCCCGGCGCGTAGCGCTCGAGGGTGGAGAGCGTAGCGTTCAGCACTTCGGCGCTATCCAACCCGGGCTTTCGTTCTTGCCGGATACCGGACACCGGAAACCGGGTACCGGAGCCCGTCCCCACACCGTCTGCCGTCTGCCGATTGCCGTCTGCCGGTATCCACTGCACATACGCCGACAGCACGTGCGCGCCTGCCGGCGCGAGTGACGGATCGGCAATCGACGGGATGGCAAACTCGATCCAGGGATGCGGCGAGCACTCGCCGTACTTCGCGTGGTCGTAGGCGCGCTCGAGATACTCGAGGTCCGGCGCGATTCGCACGCGGCTGGCCAGCATCTGCCGCGTGGCGCCGGCAAACGCCGGCAGGCCCGACAGGGCGAGATTCACCTTGGCCAGCGTGCCGCGCACGCGCAGGTTCCGGATACGCCACAGGAACTCCGGCGGCAGGTGCTCCGCCTCGCACAGCGACAGGAACGTGCGCTTCGGGTCCACGCCGGACACCACAGAGCGCGACTCGAACGTCTCGCCCGATTCGAGCGCCACGCCCACCGCGCGATCCGCGCGGACCAGCACCTGTTTCACCGCGACGCCGGTCCGCACTTCCACGCCGTGACGGGCCGCCGAGGCTCGCAATGCCGCGGCCACGGCCGCCGGTCCGCCCACGACGTCCGCATCGCGCGAGACGCCCACCGACGCGTTCGCTTCGTGCAGCAGCAACTGAAGTCCGCTGCCCGCGGACCACGGCCCGAGCATCGCGCCCAACAAGCCATCGGCCGCCACCGTCGCGCGCAGCAACTCCGTCTCGAGGCACTCGCTCACCAGGTCCGCCACCGCCATCGGCCCCCACCGCAGCAGCCGCCACGCATCGTCCTTCGGCAGCGCGCGGAAGGCGCGAAGCGTGCGCATCACCGTCCACAGATCGTGGGTGCCCGGATCGTCCATGTCCGGCGCGATTCGGGTGAACAACGAGCCGACGACATGGCCCAGCCGCGCGAGCGAGCGCGTGAAGTCCGGCCAGGCGTCAGCGTCGCGCGTGGACCAGTCCCGGATTGCTCCGGACGCCAGCGACGCGTCGCCGAAGACCGGCAGCGCCCGCCCGTCGGGTGAGAGGGCCGTATACCGAATCGGTTGCGGCGTCAGCCTCAGGCCATGCTGCGTCAGGTGCAGCTGCTCGACGACGTCGGCACGAAGGGGGCCGGTTCGGTGCGCCAGTGCCGGCACTCGGAAGCCGGGTGCCAGCTCGTACTCCGCGGCGCAGCCACCTACGGCATCACGCTGTTCCAGCAGCAACGTGCGCAGCCCCGCCTGTCCCAGCACCGCGGCGCACGTGAGGCCATTCACGCCGCCGCCGATGACGATGGCGTCGTAACGTCTGCCGGCTGCCGGTTGCCGTCTGCCGGTCACTTCACTTCCCAAGAATCTTCTCCGCCGCGTTCTTGCCGGGCGCGCCCATGATGCCGCCGCCGGGATGGGTCGCCGAGCCGCACATGTACAACTGATGCACCGGCGTCGAGGTACTGCGCCCATCCGGGAACGGGACGCAGGAAGAAGAGCTGCTCCAGCGTCAACTCACCCTGGAAGATGTTGCCTTCGGTGAGGCCGAAGTCGCGTTCGATGTCGAGCGGCGTCAGCACTTGCCGGTGGAGAATCCGTTCGCGGATGTTCGGCGCGTACTCCGCAATGGTGTCGATCACGGTGTCGCCGAACGCCTCGCGCTGGCGATCCCATTCGTCGGCCGGCGCCCGGTTGCCGTCTGGCGTTCTCAGCTCGTACGGCGCGTATTGCACGAAGCACGACATGACGTGCTTGCCTGGCGGCGCCACCGACGGATCGGTCAGCGACGGAATGACGATGTCCATGTACGGCCGCCGCGAGAACCGCCCGTACTTCGCATCGTCGTAGGCGCGTTCCATGTAGTTCACGCTGGGCGAGATGGAAATGGCGCCGCGCAGGTGCGGTCCTGGCCCCGGCATGCAGGTGAAGTCCGGCAGCCCGTCGAGCGCCAGGTTCACCTTGCCCGACGAGCCGCGGTACTTGTAGCGCTTGACCGCGGTGATGAAGTCGGACGGCAGGTCCTTCTCGTCCAGCCATCGCAGGAACGTGTGGTTGGGATCCACGCTCGACACCACCGTGGTGGCGTGGAGCTCGTCGCCGTTCTCGAGCACCACACCGGTGGCCTTGCCGTTCCGGGTGAGAATCTTCGTCACCGTTGCCTCGGTGCGGATCTCCGCGCCGAACCGGCGGGCCGCGTCGGCGATGGCGTTCGACACCGCGCCCGTGCCGCCGCGCGACAGGCCCCACGAGCGGAACGAGCCGTCGATCTCGCCCATGTAGTGATGCAGCAGCACGTAGGCGGTACCCGGCGATCGCACGCCGAGGAACGTGCCGATGATGCCCGACGCGCTCATCGTCGCTTTCAGGACGTCGGTCTCGAACCATTGGTCGAGGAAATCCGCCGCGCTCATCGTCAGCAGCTGGACCTGGTTGATGCGGTCGTGCGCGCTCATGCCGCGGAACCGCTTGCCGATGGACAGCAGTTCCAGCAGGCCGCGGGGATCGAGCGACGTGGGGTCCGGCGGGGTCATCGACAGAATGGGCTTGGCGAAGCGCCCCATCTCGATCATCGCGCGCCCGTACTCGTCGTAGGCCTCGGCGTCCAGGCGGGAATGGCGGGCGATCTCCCGGCGTGACTTCTCGTGATCGTTGACGCGCCACAGGTGATCGCCGTTCGGCATCGGCGTCAGCGTTCCGTCGAGCGGCAGCAGCTCCATGCCATGACGCGGCAGGTCGAGGTCGCGGATGATCTCGGGCCTCAACAATGAGACCACGTAGGAACACACCGAGAACTTGAAGCCGGGGAACACTTCCTCCGTCACGGCCGCGCCGCCCAGCACGTGCCGGCGTTCGAGCACCAGCACCTTGCGCCCGGCGCGCGCGAGGTAAGCGGCGCAGGTCAGCCCGTTGTGGCCCCCACCGATGACGATGGCGTCGTATTTCACAAGTGGTCGGATTATAGACGGTCGGGATCGGAGGACCGGGATCCGGTGTCCGGTACCCGGTGTCCGGTACGCGCCTGCCGTCCGCCGGTTGCCGTTAGAATCCCCGGATGATCCGCCAACTTGCCGCCATCACCGTCTGGCTCGCCATCGTCACCACTGCCATGCCCGTGTTTGCGCAGAGGCTGTCTGGCAACGATGCGGATGGTCCCGCGCCGGCGCCGCCTGCCGCGAGCGCGGCCGTGAGCCGCGAAGAGCTGGAAGTGGTCGCGACCGAGCTGGCCCGACTGCGCGCCGAGGTGGCGTTGCTCCGCGGCGAACTGGCCAGCGTCCGCGGCGCCATCGCGGTTGCCGCGCCAGCACCGGACACGAGCACCGGCCTGAACGCGACGCCGAACATGCTGACATCCGCCACCGTGTCGGCCGCCGCTGTTGTGACTGGCACACAGCCCGAGCAGGCGGCGCCCAGCGTGGAAATGCTTCGCACCCAGATGGACGAGATGTCGCAGACGAAAGTGGAATCGCGATCGAAGATGCCAGTGCGCTTGTTCGGCGCGATCGTGTCGAACACGGTAGGCAACAGCGGCGCGGCGAACTGGCTGGAGAATCCGAATATCACCGACCCGGAGCCGCCGGGCACGACGCCCGGATCGTTCACCTCCACGTTGCGGCAGAGCCAGATCGGCCTGAATGTCGGCCCGATTCCGGTCGGCGGCCTCACCGTCAACGGCGCGGTGGTGGCGGACTTCATGGGCGGCGTGCCTGGCTTCGTGACCGGCACGGTGATGGGCCTGCCGCGCATGGTCTACGCCTTCGCGCGGCTGGAGAGCGAGCGCACGGCGCTGCAGGTGGGACAGGATCTGAACCTGCTGGCGCCGCGGGATCCCACGTCGCTGGCCGCGCAGAGCTTCCCGCTGCTGTTCCGATCCGGCAACTTGTACCTGCGCTCGCCGCAGGTGCGCCTCGAGCAGAAGCTGGGCGCGGGCATCACGCTGAAGGGCGGCATTGCCGCGCCGCTGGCGGCCGACGCGATCAACTTCTATACCTTCGCGCCCGCGGCTGGTGCGGGCGAGCGGTCGCAGCGTCCGGCCTTCGAAGGCCGCGCGGACTACACCGCCGGCGATCCCGACGCGGCGGGCGAGTTCACGGTTGGTGTGTCCGGGCGCTACGGCTGGCGCAAGCCGCTCACCGAAGTGCAGTCCACGGGTTCCTACGCCGTGGACTTCAACGCGCGCATCGGCCGTATCGGCACGGCCGGCGAGTTCTTCTACACCGACGACGCGGCCGAGTTCGGCGGCGGCGTGGCGCAGGCTCGTCCCGCCAAGGGTGGCTGGGTGGAGGCGCGCCTCGGGCTGACGTCGAAGATCTCGACCAATGTCGGCGTCGGCCTGGATCAGGTGCGCGACACCGTCCCGCTGGGCGCCCGCCACGAGAACAAGAGCGCCTTTGGCAACGTCATCTTCGATCTCACGCCGGAAGTGGCCGTGTCGATGGAGTATCGATGGCTCGAGACGCAGCTCGGCAACGCGCTCGTGAAGCGCGACAATCATCATGTGAATGCGGCGTTCGTGGTGAGGTTCTAAAGTGAAAGAACACGATCGGCAGACGGCAGGCGGCAGACGGCAGACGGGCAAAGATCGGCAACGGCTCACGTCTGCCGGTTGCCGGTTGCCGGCTGCCGGGCTCAGCCGCGTCAGCGCCCTGGTTCTCGCTGTATGCGCCTTCGCGGGCGTCCCCGCGGCGGCCGCTGATCCCCTCTCCGGCCGCGTCGAGTGGAAGACGCGCGGCGGCACGCAGCCGTCACAGGCAGTGGTGTACGCCGAGCCGCTGGATCGGACCGCGCCTGCCACGCCGGGGAAGGCGACGTTCCAGCAGAAGAACAAGACCTTCCTGCCGCACGTTGCCGCAGTGCCGGTCGGCTCCACCGTCATCTTCCCGAACGACGATGCGATTTTCCACAACGTGTTTTCGCTGTCGCCGCCGCAGCCGTTCGATCTCGGGCTGTATCGCGCGGGGGCGTCGAAGCAGCAGGTGTTCGCCAAACCCGGCGTGCATCACGTGTTCTGCAACATCCATCCGCAGATGTCGGCGTTTCTGGTCGTCGCGCCCACGCCGTTCGTGACGGTGGCCGCGCAGGACGGCACGTGGCGCCTGGAGGTGCCGCCCGGCAGATATCGCGTGACGGCGCTCTCCGAGCGTGCTTCGCCCGTGGTCGTCGAGGTCACGGTGTCCGGTGCCGCGACCGCCGTCGAAGGTCTCGTGCTCGACGAGTCCGCGTTCCTTGCCGCACCGCACACGAACAAGTTCGGGAAGCCCTATCCGAAGGATGCCTACAGGCCGTGATGCAGCCGTTCATCGACTTCATTCTCGAGCTCGACAAGCTGAAGGCGGTGACCCGCAAGACGCGGCCGCTGGGACTCGACCGCTACGAGAACTCGGCCGAGCACAGCTGGCAGATCGCGATGCTCGCGGCGTCGCTCGCGCATCTGGCGGCGACGCCTGTCAACGTGGACCGCGTGGTGCACATGCTGCTGGTGCACGACATAGGCGAGATCGACACCGGCGACACCATTGTCTATGCGGAAGAAGGGCTGGCCGAGCGCAAGGCGGCCGAGCGCCTGGCGGTGACGCGCATATTCGGGATGTTGCCCGACGCGCAGGGCGCGCGGCTCCTGGAGCTGTGGCAGGAATTCGAAGACGCGGCGACGCCTGAGGCGCGCTTCGCGCACGCCGTGGACCGCGCCATGCCCGCGTTGTTGAACCTCGCGAACGAGGGTCAGAGCTGGCGCGAGAACGGCATCACGCACGCGCGTGTGGTGGCGCGGATCGGCCCGCCCATCAAGGCCGGGTGCCCCGCGCTGTGGGACTACATGGAGCAGCAGCTCGAAGAAGCACGCCGCACCGGGTGGTTTGGAACACTGTAGAAGGCAAAAGGCAAAAGGCAGAACACGGCAGCCGGCAACCGGCAGACGGCAGACGACGACGGCAACAACGGCACAACACGGCATCGGTCAGTCGACAACCGCCAGACGGGGAACGACACCGCCGAGAACCCGAGAACCCGAGAACCCGAGAACCCCAGAACCCGAGAACCCCAGAACCCCAGAACCCCAGAACCGTAGAACCTAGAACCTGAGCCCCAAGCCCCGACCCCTGCCCCCTGCCCCCTGATCCCTACCTGACCCTGATCCCTGATCCCTGATCCCTGATCCCCCTCTATGTCAGAATCCGGCGCGTGGGGTACCGATGACGACCGACACAGCGGCAGGAACGGTGACGGGCATCTGGCGATTCCCGGTCAAGTCGATGCGCGGGGAGCGGCTGCAGCAGGCCGATCTCACCGAGCGGGGGTTCCTCGGCGACCGTGCCTTTGCGCTGCTCGACAAGCAGACGGGACGGATCGTCAGCGCCAAGAGTGTGCGCCGGTTTCCGCAGATGCTGGCTTGTCAGGCGGTGTTCGTCGAGCCGCCGCGGCTGGGACGCGAGCTTCCGCCCGTGCGCATCACTCTCTTCGACGGGACGACGTTGATGAGTGACGCCGGGAACGCGGATCGTTTGTTGTCGGCCAGCTTCAAGCACGAAGTCTCGCTCGTGCGCGCGGCGCCGGCGGACTTCACCATCGACCAGTACCACCCGGACGTGGAGAACGGCGACCCGTCCGGCCACCGTGACACGGTGGTGCCGCAGAAGCTCGGCTCCGCCTTGTTCGCGGAACTGGGGGCGCCGTCACCGGTCCCGGAAGGCGCGCTGTTCGATGTATTCCCGGTCTCGCTCCTCACCACGTCCACGCTGGCGCAGATGAACCTCCGCCAGCCGCAGTCGCGCTTCGACGAGCGCCGGTTCCGCATGAACGTGATCATCGGCGCGGCCGCGCCGGGATTTCCCGAGAACGAGTGGGTGGGACACGAAGTCAGGATCGGCGACACCGCCCGCGTGCAGGTGACGATGCCCGATCCGCGCTGCGTGATGACGACGCTGGCGCAGGAGGACCTGCCGGCCGACACCGGAATCCTGAAGGCACTGGTGGCGCACAATCGCCTCCCGCTTGCGGATGGCGCCCCGTCCCCATGCGCCGGCGCCTATGCAGCCGTCGCCGCGCCAGGCGCTATTCGTGCCGGCGATCGTGTGCTGCTGGTGGCCGCGGAGAGCTGAGGCCGCCGTCGCCAGGGCGTCGGCGAGCAACCGACTCCGACTCCGACTCCCGACTCCCGACTCCCGTCTCCCGACTCCCGTCTCCGACCCCGCTCCGTTCCCGTCTTCCCGTCGGTTCCCGTCTGCCGTCTGCCGGTTGCCGTCTGCCGGTTCCTAGGGCACGCTCTTCCGATCGACCGCCACGCCCTTCAGATACACCGCGGAGATCTTCCGCGTGTTGGTGATGTCCTGCAGCGGATTGGCGTCCAGCACCAGGAGGTCGGCCGTCTTGCCGACCTCGATCGTGCCGGCGTCGGTCATCTTCAGGAACGCCGCGCCGTTCTTGGTGGCGGAGGTGATCACCTGCGCCGGCGTCATGCCCGACGCCACCATGTCGGCCATCTCCACGTGCGGCGCCCATGGCGTGTTCCCGTCCGTGCCCACCGTGATGGTCATGCCGGCCTTCGACAGCTTTGCCAGGTTACGCGCCTGGATGCCGAACGTCGCCTGGGCCTGCGGGCGATCGGTGGCGCCGGCCTGGAGCTTCTTCAGCTCCGCATCCGGAATGCTCCCCGACAGCCAGCTGTAGTCCGCCGCCACGCCGCGATCGGGCATGTTCGGAATCAGCACCACGTTCGGACGCGCCTTCACCAGCGCCAGCAGCTCGTCGTCCAGGTCCATGTCGCGGATGCCGTGGGCGAAGGCGTCGATGCCGGCCTTCAGCAGGCCCTTCGCGTCCGAGAGGTTGAAGATGTGCGCCGCGACGCGGAGGCTGTGCTTGTGCGCCTCGTCGATGACCGGCGTGTAGAGCTCGGGCGAGAGCTTCTTGTACTTGCCGTCGCGATCGTCCACCCAGATCTTGATGAGGTCCACCTTCAACGCGGCCTGCTCCTGGACGGCCTTGCGCGCCTCGGCTTCGGTGGTCACCCAGTAGGGCACGTCGGTGCGGCCCGGTTCCGGCGAGGTGATGCCGCGTCCGGCCAGGAAGTAGCGGGCGGCGCCGGGCGGCGTCTGCGCGCGGATCTGGAACGGCGCGTCGCCCTTGTCGAGCCCCATGCTGAGCGCCGCGCTGACGCCGAAGTAAGCGCGCTGCTTGAGGTCGCGGGTCAGATCCTCGCGGGTCAGGCCGAGATGCGTGTGCGTGTCGATGATGGTCGGCATCACGGTCTTGCCGGCCAGGCTCACGCGCGCCGCGCCGGCTGGCACCTTCACGCCGCTCGCCGGACCCATCTGCTCGATGCGTCCGCCGTT
The DNA here is from genome assembly GCA_963723005.1 of uncultured Acidobacteriota bacterium. Taxonomy (GTDB): domain Bacteria; phylum Acidobacteriota; class Vicinamibacteria; order Vicinamibacterales; family UBA2999; genus VFZN01. The sequence continues at coordinate 290,943 of CAVRPA010000008.1, forward strand.
CACGACAATCGTCGCGTTGTCGATCGCGGGCCGGTCATCGCCGACGATGACCCGGGCTCCTTCGAAGGCGGTGACGCCGGCCGGTGCCTGGGCGCGGCCGGTCATGGTCCAGCCGGAGGAAAGCGCCAGGGCCATCAGCGCGGCGAGGGCAGAGATCTGTCGGGAGCGGCGTGTGGCGTGATGCATCAGAACCCCTTTCGAGAGTGGGGAAGCGTAGCGCGAGAGCGGCCCCGAGACAACTGGCCGGGCTTGCGCCAGGCTGGTCCGGCGCGAGATGCTCCCGCAGAGGTCCGACCGCCGTGCTGACGCCCGATGTGCTCTTCGCCTTGTCCGTTGGCGCTGCCGTGGGCTGCGGCCTGATCGGCGGGCTGCTGTTCGCCTTCTCCAGCTTCGTGATGACCGCGCTGTCCCGCCAGCCGGCGGAGTGCGGCATCCGCACGATGCAGGCGATCAACGTCGCCATCCTCAATCCGCTGTTCCTGTCGGTCTTCCTCGGAACGGCCCTCGGGTCGGCGGCGCTCCTCGTGACAGCGCTCGCGCGGCTCGCGTCGCGTGGGGACATGCTGCTGTCCGCCGGCGCGGCGTTGTATCTCCTCGGTGTCTTTGGCGTCACCATGACCGTGAACGTGCCGCTGAACAACGCGCTGGAAGCGCTCGACGGCGGCTCGCCCGAGGCGGCGCGATTCTGGCCCGCCTACGTCCGACGCTGGACCCGGTGGAATCACCTCCGCACCGTGTGCGCGCTGCTGGCGTCGGTGCTGCTGACCGTTGCGCTGGCATTGGGCACGAATTGACCTCGGCTGACCGGACGATGACCGAATGACGTCACGCGCGCTGCTTCGCGCCGGCATGGTTTGGCCGGACAACGGGCGGGCACGTGGGGACCCATCTTGCTTGCGCTGTACGGCGTGGGCTTGCTGGGCGGTGGGGTGTTCGTCGCCGATGCCGGGCGTGGATTTCCACCCGGAACGCCCGATCCGCAGTCCATGAGCCGGGACGGGTTGCTGCATTTCGTCTTCGGCGGCATCGGCTTCTACGCTCTCATCGCCGCGTGCCTGGTGTTCGCGCGCCGCTTCCACGCGGAGGGCCGCCCCGGATGGTCCGCCTATTCAGTCGTGACGGGCGTGGGTTTTCTGATGTCGTTCGTCGCCATCGCGTCGGGCTCCACGTCAGCGGGCGTGCTGCTGACGTTCTACGGCGCCGTCGGCTGGATCTGGATCTGGCACACGCTGCTGTTGGCGCGCCTGGCTCGTGAGACACGGTAGGACTCGCCGTCGTCCGGACTACCGGATACCGGACACCGGACACCGGGTACCGGATCCCGGATCCCGGTTACCCTGTCTTTCTCTTCGGGTTGAAGAACGGCGTCGCCACCACCCGCGCCGGCGCGCGGCGGCGTACTGCTTCCACCGTTACTTCCATCTCCACGCGCGAGCCAACGGCGAAGTGCGGCCGGTCGATCGTCGCCAGCGCAATCATCTTCTTCAGCGTCGTTGACCACGTCGTGGACGTGGCGCGCCCGATCTGCGTGCTGCCCTTGTAGACGGGAACGGCGACGCGGGACGTCTGTGCCGCGACGGCCGGCGGCAGGCCGACCGCTTCGTAGAGCGCTTCCACCGCCGTCCACTCCAGTTCCAGGCCCACGATCTGCCGCGCGTGCCCGCGGCGATGCTCCTCGAGCAACGCGCGCCGGCCGATGAACGCCGGCTTCGCGAGATCGACGAGCCGGCCCAGCCCCAGCTCGGACGGCGAATACTTCTGTGATGCGATGAGCGCCTTGCGGCTGCTCTGGAAGTCCACGTCGATCAGCAGCAGTCCGGCTTCGACGCGCGCGACGTCCAGCGCCAGCATGCCGGCGGCATGCAGATCGAAGCGCGCGCCCACGGCGGCAATCGCGTCCCACACTGCCAGCGCCCGGTCCCACGGCATCCAGATCTCATAGCCGAGATCGCCGGTGTAGCCGGTGCGCGATACGTCCACCGGCACGCCGCCAATCTCATTCGGCATCGCGCGGAAGTACTTCAGGCCGTCGAGCGGCGCCGCGCACACCGCCTGCAGCAGCGCACGAGAGGTTGGTCCCTGCAGCGCCAGTGCCGCCACCTGCTCGGAGATGTCCTCGATCTCCACGTCCAGCCCGCTCGCGTTCGACACCAGCCAGCGCAGGTTCGGGTGCGCCGCCGTCCACCGATACGTCTCCTCGGCCACCCGCGTCACCGTGCCATCGTCGATGACCGTGCCGTCCTCGTCGCACCAGGGCGTGTACCAGACCTGGCCCACGGCCAGTTTGGTGGCGTCGCGGGTGATGATGCGGTTCACGAGCCGCGTGGCGCCGGGGCCATGCAGCCGGTACTTGAAGAGCGGCGAGATGTCGATCACCGCGCACGCGTTGCGGATGGCGTTGTACTCGTGGTCGTGGTGCGTCTCGTAGGAGCTGACCGCGTAGTATCCCGCCCAGTCGCGAAAGCTGAGGCTTTCGGCGAGCGGCGCCGTCCGTTCATGAAAGGCCGAGCCGACAGGCATGGGGGGATTATAGGTATCCTTGCCCCAGATGCGTTTTCGATCCCTGCGCGCCCGGCTGATTGCGACGACCGGCGCGCTCATCGTGAGCGTCACCCTCGCCACGCTGGCCTATGTCAGTCTGCTGGCAAACCGGACCGTGGACGGGCGGTTGGCGGAAGACCTCGAACGCAGCCGCCGCGCGGTGGCCGCCGCCGAAGCCGAGCAATTTTCGCGCCTGCAGCTGCTGGCGCAGATGGTGGCGTCGTTCCCGGAACTGCGGGCGCTTCTGGCGACGGACACCGCCACGGTTCGCGATTTCCTGAGCGACTACCGCGAACGGAACGGGCACGACGGCGTGCTCATCGCGCTCGACGGACGCGGACAGGTCGTGGCGCGCAGCGACACCTTTGCGCCGCTCACGCTGCCGGACGTGGAACAGACCTGGCTGGCGCCGCTGGCCGAAGGCCGGCCCGCTCGCGGCTTCGTCACCATCGACGGGCACCTCCATCACGCGGTGGCGTCCGCCGCCGAATCCGCCGGCACCGTGTTCGGCGTCGTCCTCGCCACGTCGCCCATCGACGATCGGTGGGCCAGCTCGCTTCGCGATGCGGTGGGCGCCGATCTTCTCGTGGTGTCGCCCGCCAGCGTGGAAGGCAGCTCGCTGCCGCGCACGCGGCTGGCGTGGCAGAGCGGCGCTGACGTGCCCGCCGATCTCGACAGCGGCGCCCGCGCCCTGACGCTGACCGGCGAGCGCTTCCAGGCGGTGGCGGCCACGCTCGATCCGCCGGGGCCGCGCCGCATCATCGTGCTGCAGTCGCGCGATCAGGCGCTGGCCCCGTATCGCAACCTCCAGCTCGGTTTGATCCTGCTGGGTGTGGTCGCGGCGGCGCTGGGGATTGCCGGCAGCGCGTGGCTGGCGAAGTCCATCGCCGCGCCCATCGGTCAGCTGGTGGGCGCCACCCAGAAGGTGGCGGCCGGCAACTTCGATGGCGGCCTCGACGTTCCGCGGGTGGACGAAATCGGCCAGCTGGCCCGCGCCTTCAACCAGATGACGGCAGGCCTGCGCGAGCGCGCGGACATGACCAAGTTCGTGTCGGCCTCGACCATGGAGATGATCCAGCGCCGGCCCGAGCCCGGCGCGCAGGCGGGGGAGCGCAAGGTGATCACGGTGCTGTTCGCCGACATCCGCGGCTTCACCGCCTGGGCGGAACAGCGGGCCCCGGAGGAGGCCGTCGCGGTGCTGAACCGATATCTCAGTCTGCAGGCCGATCTCGTGAAGCGGTTTCACGGCGACGTTGACAAGTTCATGGGCGATGCCGTGTTCGCGCACTTCAGCGGGCCCGACATGGCGCTCGACGGGATACGGTGCGGCCTGGAGATTCAGCGCGCGCTCAACGGCCTGTCAGGCGACGAGGCCGGGTTGTCGGTGGGCGTGGGGATTGCCACCGGCGAGGTGCTGGTGGGCAGCATCGGCAGCGCCGATCGGCTGGATTACACCGCGATCGGCAAAGCGGTGAACCTGGCCTCGCGGCTGTGCGCGACGGCAGAGCCCGGCCAGATTCTGTTGTGCGCCGAGACGTTCAGCCGCGTCAGCGGGCTGGTGGCCGCCACGGCGCTGCCGCCGCTGATCGTGAAGGGCCTCAGCGGCCCGGTGGCCGTCTACGCGATGTCGGCCGGCGCCACCTCGCGCTAGCCGTCCACACTCGGCGCGCTGCGCGCTACCCCTTGCGCGCGCGGCGTGCGGCGATGAACGACTGCACGCCCATCCACACGTAGAACCCCATCACGACTGCCGTGACGATCTGCGCCAGCACCGCGGGGCGTGTCAGTTGTCCACCCATCGCGGCCGGAATCGCGCGCCCCAGCGAGGCGATCGCCCCGACGAGCGCCAGCGCCACCGCCACGTGCATCGCGTGCTTGCGCGCCGCTTCGTTGCGCGCGACATAAGCCAGGACCACGAAGACGATGCCGAAGAACGCGGGGATGAGGGCCGTGACGCTGGTGCGGCCGGTCAGCGCGTAGCTGCCGATGCCGATCACCATGAGGAGGAGGCCGACGTAGCGGGTCGTTGAGGGCATGAGGGAATCATGACACAGCGGAAAGCCTTACAATTCCCCCCGATGCGCGCGGCCCTGACCGCCCTGCTCGTCGCCCTGTCGTTGGGTTTGCCCAGCGCCCAGCCAAAGGCAAGGGCAAGGGCAGAAGGCAGAAGGCACAAGGCAGAAGGCCGCAAGCGGAGGCCCACAACCAGCCCGGAGTCGGCCGTGCCGTCATGGCGGTGCCCGCGTCCCCGTCTTCTTTTGCCTTTGCCTTTTCCCTTTTGCCTTTGATTCCGCCGGTTGCCGTCTGCCGTCTGCCGGTCCTACTTTTCCGCCTGCGCCACGTTCCGCAGCGTGCCGATCGACTCGATCGTGCACGTCGAGCGGTCGCCGTCCTTGAAATACACCGGCGTCGCCCGCGCGGTGCCGACGCCGGCGGGGCTGCCCGTCGAGATCAGGTCGCCCGGGTGCAGCGTCATCATGTTCGAGGCGTATTCCACCAGCTCGTAGACGGTGTGGGTCATGCGATCGGTGTTCGAGTCCTGCATCACGGTGTCGTTCAGGGTGAACTTCACCGCCAGCTTCTGCGGATTCGCGACGAACTCGCGCGGCACGATGTAGGGGCCGAGCGGCGCGAAGGTGTCGTGGCTCTTGCCCAGCTGCCAGTCCGAGCCGTGGCGTCCGTCCGCCCGGCCGCCGCGGTCCGAGACGTCGTTCATCAGCGTGTAGCCGAAGATGTACTCCGCCGCGTTGTCGCGTGAGACGTGCTTGGCCACCTTGCCGATGACGATGTTCATCTCGCATTCCCAGTCGATCTGGGTGCGTCCCTTCGGCAGGACGATCGGGCCGTCGTGCGACGTGATGGCGGTGTTGGCCTTCACGAAGAAGTAGGGATTCTGGCGAGGGTCGCCGGGCCGCCGGTCCCAGTAGCCGGGGATGCCGCGCGCGATCTTCGGATCCACCGCCGCGGCGCTCTCGGCCGTCGTGCTGGTGCTCCGCATCTCCATCGCGTGCTCCTGGTAGTTCACCGCCGTGCTGAGCAGCACCTTTGGATCGGTGATCGGCGGCAGGAGTTTCAGCTGCGACACCTTCATCGCCGACCCCGGCGGGTTCGACGTGGCGTCGGACGCCACCGACGCGAAGCGCGACGCGGTGGGTGGTCCCCACTGCTCGATGAGCGCCTTCAGCGTCGAGGGCGTGCCGGCAATGGTGCGGCTGAGGTCGATGACGACCTCGTCCTTCAGCACCATCCCGACGAAGGTGCGATCGCCCTGCTGGAACATGCCGAGCTTGTAGGGGGTGGGGCCGCCCTGCGCCCGGGGCTGCGCGAGCCCGGCCACGGCCGCGAGTGAAAGGGCCACCATCGATGCGCGGATCAATCGGGTCACGGACGCTCCTCCAGAGAGGGCATCATACACGCCGTCTGCCGTCTGCCGTCTGCCGTCTGCCGTCTGCCGTCTGCCGTCCGGACACCGGATACCGGACACCGGCTCATCCCTTCTGCCTTACACTGTCCCCCCATGCGCATCGCGCTCGTGCAACAGCACGCCACCCGCGACAAGGCCGCGAACGTCGCGCGCGGCCTGGCCGGCCTCGAGGCGGCCGCCCGCGGCGGCGCCGAGGCGGTGGCGTTCGCCGAACTGGCGTTCGAATGGTTCTATCCACAGCGGCCCGCCGGGGCCGACGTCCACGCGCTGGGCGAACCAATCGATGGTCCCACCGTGGCGGCGTTCCAGCGCAAGGCCCGCGAGCTCGGCGTAGTCGTCGTGATCAATCTCTACGAGCGTGACGGCGATCGCATGTTCGACAGCTCGCCGGTCATCGACGCGGACGGCACCCTCCTCGGCGTGACCCGGATGGTGCACATCACCGAGTACGCCTGCTTCCACGAGCAGGGCTACTACACGCCTGGCGACTCGGGCGCGCCGGTCTATCGGACGAAGGCAGGACCGATCGGCGTGGCCATCTGCTACGACCGGCACTTCCCGGAGTACATGCGGGCGCTGGCGCTGAACGGCGCCGATCTCGTGTTCGTGCCTCAGGCGGGGGCGGTGGGCGAGTGGCCTGACGGGATGTACGAAGGCGAGATGCGCGTCGCCGCGCTGCACAACGGTTATCACGTCGCGCTGTGCAATCGCGTCGGCCAGGAGGACTGCCTCAACTTCTCCGGCGAGTCGTTCGTGTGCGACCCTGACGGCCTCGTCCTGGCGCGTGCGCCGCTCGGCCAGGATCACGTGCTCTTCGCGGATCTCGATCTCGGCGCCAGCGAACGGTCCACGGCCCGCCGGCTGTTCCTGCGCCACCGCCGCCCGGAACTGTACGCGGGGTGGCTTGGCCGTTGATGATCCCCAAAACCCAGCGTCTCGAGTTGGCACGCCGTTCATCCCCGACGCACCGACGGCAATCACTATGGACATGATGAGACGCGACCGTGGCTGATCTGCGACGCGCGCTGGGGCGCTGGGACCTGACGGCGATTGGCGTCAATCAGGTGATTGGGGCCGCGATCTTCATCCTGCCGGCCGATGTGGCCCGCCTGGTCGGGCCGTGGGGGCCGCTGGCATTCTTCGCGGTTGGCATGCTGTCGCTGTGCATCGCGCTGTGCTTCGCGGAGGTGGGCAGCCGCTTCGATCGCACCGGTGGTCCCTATCTGCCGGCCCGCGCCGCCTTCGGCCGGTTCATCGGCTTCGAAGTCGGCTGGATGATGTGGTTCACGCGCGTCGCGAGCCAGGCGTCGGTGGCCAACGGCCTCGCCCTGGCGCTGGCGTTCTACTGGCCCTCTCTGGCCCTTGGGCTGCAGCGCGGCGCGCTCATCACCGTCCTGACCCTGGTGCTCACCTGGATCAACGTTCGCGGCGTCAAGCAGTCGTCGCTGGTGGTCAACGCGCTGACCATCGGCAAGCTCCTTCCCCTCTTCGTGTTCATCGTCGCCGGCATCTGGTTCGTCGATCCAGCCCGTTGGGCGGTGATGCCCGAAGTGACGCCGGCGCAGTTCGGCGCCGCGGCCCTGCTGCTGATCTTTGCGTTCGGCGGATACGAGGTGACCGGCGTGCTCGCCGGAGAGGCCGCCAACCCCAAGCGCGACGTTCCGTTCGCGTTCGTGATGACGCTGGTGATCGTCGCCACGGTGATGACCCTGACGTCGATCGTGGCGACCGGGGTGCTGCCCGAAATCGCACAGTCGCGGACGCCGCTGGCCGACGGCGCCGTGCTGTTCCTCGGCGCGGGCGGCGCGCTGATGGTGGCGCTCGGTTCGTCGGTGTCGATGGCCGGCAACAACATGGGCCAGATCCTGAACGGGTCGCGCACGCTCTTTGCCCTGGCCGAGAACGGCGACCTGCCGCGGTGGTTCGCTCGCGTGCACCCGGAGTACCGCACCCCCGAGAACGCGATCCTGTTCACCGCCGTGGTCGCGCTGTCGCTGGCGCTCTCCGGGTCGTTCGTATTCCTGGCCGCGGTCAGCGCCGTGGCCCGGCTGGTGATGTACCTCGCCGTCTGCCTCTCGACGCTGGTCCTCCGTCGTCGCCAGCCGACCGAGGAGATGGGACCGGCGCTGTTCGTGATACCGCTGGGGCCGGTGATCCCGGTGCTGGCGTCCCTGGTCTCGTTCGGCATCCTGTTCGGCGCGACGACGCAACAGTTGTCGGCGGGGGCGGCGGCGCTGGCGGCGGGAGCGGTGCTGTTCGCGATCGCGAGGCGAGGGTAGAAGGTCGCGACGCCGGTGCTGTCGCGATGTGGCGAGCAGGCCGCGCGATCTATCGCGGAACCGGTGCGTCGGTGATCAGCAGTTCCGCCATGTAGTCGCGGGTGACGCCACCGATCGAGAGCGTGATGAACAGGTAGGCTGGATTGTTGGCGGTGGCCCGGACATACCCCAGCAGCTTCTTCACCCGCGCCGGATCTTCCATGTCGCTGATTCGGAGTTCGAGCGCCGAGATGTTGAGCGGCCGCACGGCAAAGGGCAGGATGCGCCGTTCGGCATACTCGTCTTTGAAAACCATTCGGGTCGACAGCCAGACAAGCTCGGGCCGCCAGTTGGGCAGGTTGCAGAGGACGCGGGATACGGAGCGGAAGGCCGGAACGTCCTCGAAGGAGCCGTACGACATCTGCAGCAGCCCGATGCTGGTCCGGTCAGCATAGGCGATGAGCTCCACTGGCCCATTCGGTGTGGCGGCGAACACACCCTTGATCAAATCGGTCTGAGCCGCGGCGAGGAGGCTCTGACGATTGGTGAGACCTGCGGCGAGGGTCGTCGCGGCGCCGACGAATTCACGCCTTGTCATTCGTGGAGGATATGGGCGCGCTTCTGAATCTGCAAGTTCTCCAGCAGGGGCTGATTCAGGAACGTGACGAGCGGCGCCAACGCCTTCATCGTGCCCACCAACTGACGGTAGAAGTCGGGCCGCGCCGCGAACTCCGCCGCCTCCTCGCGAAAGCCGAGGAACTGCTTGTGCATCAGGTAGTGCGCGGCGGGGTGATCCTTTGGCCACCCGCGCGGCACGCGCGAGATCGTGTCGCCCTTCAGGCCGCCCAGCTTCTTGAAGGCCGCCGCCTTGATGATGGCCTCGAACTCGCGCTGGTTCGTCGCGATGTGTTCGCGGATGGCGTGCAGCTGCCCACTGTCAGGCGCGTAGACGCCGCCACCGATCCACACCCACGTCGTGGCGACCTCCACATACATGCCGGCGCCGTTCATCCGGCCCAAAGTGCGATTGGGAAAGCCGGCGGCGATGTTGGTCTTCAGCGGCGCCTTGTCTTCGCTGAAGCGGGTGTCGCGCCATGGGCGGAACAGCGAGACCTTCGGGTCGGCCACCAGCTCCGGCGCAAAGCCGCGGAGGTCCTGCGCCAGCCGATCGACGATCTCGACCATCGGCGCGCGGACGTGCCGTTCGTACTCGTCCCGGTGCGCGTGGAACCAGGCCCGGTCGTTGTTCTTCTTCAGCTTTCTAAGAAACGCGATCGTCTTGCTGGAAAACATGGCAAAACAAGCCTACCGGATTGGGGTCTGGCACGATGTCCGCGAATTTGCTGCAGAATCTGCGACCATAGCGGAACCGTGGCCATCATCGACGCGCTCCGCTCACTGCTCGGCGACCGGGTCTCCACGACCGACGCCGTGCGCGAACACCACAGTCACGCCGAGTCGTGGCACACGCCCGCCAGGCCGGATGCGGTGGTGTTCCCGCTGTCCACCGACGAAGTCGCCGCCGTGGTCGCGGCCTGCGCCGAGCACCGCGTCCCGATGATTCCGTTCGGCATGGGCAGCTCGATGGAAGGCCACGTCAACGCCGTCCGCGGCGGCGTCAGCATCGACCTCACGCGCATGACCCGCGTCCTCCGCGTCAGCCAGGACGATCTCGACGTCACGGTCGAAGCGGGCATCACCCGCAAGGCGCTGGACTCCCAGTTGAAGAACACCGGCCTGATGTTCCCCATCGACCCCGGCGCCGACGCCACGATCGGCGGCATGGCCGCCACCCGCGCCTCCGGCACCACCGCCGTCCGCTACGGGACGATGCGCGAGAACGTGCTGGGGTTGACGGTGGTGCTGGCGGACGGCCGGGTGATTCACACCGGGAGCCGCGCGCGGAAGTCCTCCTCCGGCTACGACCTCACCCGGCTGTTCGTCGGCTCCGAAGGCACGCTCGGCGTCATCACCGAGGTGACGCTGCGCCTGTTTGGCCGGCCCGAAGCGGTGGCCGCCGCGGTGTGCCCGTTTTCCTCGATGGAGGGCGCCGCTAACACCGTGATCCAGACGATTCAGCTGGGCATCCCCGTCGCGCGCATGGAGATCATCGACGACACCCAGCTCGCCATCGTCAATCGCTTCTCGAAGACGAGCTACCCCGAAACGCCGACGCTGTTCTTCGAGTTCCACGGCACCAGCCAGGGCGTGGTGGACGAGCAGGCGCGGACGGTGGAAGAGATCGCCCGCGAGCACGGCGCCCTGGGCTTCGAGTGGGCGACGACGCCCGAGGCGCGGGCGGTGCTGTGGCAGGCGCGGCACGATGTCTATTACGCGACGCTCGCCTCGCGGCCCGGCGCGCGGGCGATGACTACCGACGTGTGCGTGCCGATTTCACAACTGGCGCCGTGCATTCTCGAGACGCAGGCGGACGCGCGCGCCACCGGCCTGGCCGCGCCACTCGTCGGCCATGCCGGCGATGGCAACTTCCACCTGATCCTGATGATCGACCCGGAGCAGCCGGACGAGATCGCGCGGGTCTCGGCCTACGCGCAGCGCCTGGTCGAACGCGCGTTGCGGATGGGCGGCACCTGCTCGGGAGAGCACGGCGTGGGCCTGGGCAAGATGAAGTATCTAAAGGCCGAGCACGGCGAGGCGCTCAACGTGATGCGAACGCTGAAGCACGCGCTCGACCCGAACGACTTGATGAATCCCGGAAAGATGCTGCCCGAATAGGGTTCACCCCACCTGCGCCAACTCGTCAAAGGCGATGGTGAGCGCCAGTCCGAGGCGCGCCTTGATGCCCCCGAAGTGCTCGAAACGCGGCAGCACCTCCACCTTGGCCAGTTCCTCCCGCGAGCGGCCTTCCTTGCGCGCGCGGGCGACGTATTCGAGGACCGCCGTGAAGTAGTCGCGCTGATAGAGCAGGTCGGCCCGCGTGCCGATGTAGGGATGCCCGGCTTCCGCGTGCCCGTAGACATACAAGCGCATCTGCGGGATACGCCGGCGCCATCTGCTCGAGCACGCGGATCCAGCCTTGCACGGACGCCCCGGCGGGCGCGTCCACGTTGGGATAGCCGCGATTGTTCAGCAGGTCGCCAAGGTGCACGACGTTGGCCCGCTCGAAGTGAATTGATGCGTCGCCGCCGGTATGCGCCGGGCCCCAGTGCTTTGCCCGAATCGTCTCGTCACCAAGGGTGACGCTCCACGTATCAGTGAACGTCACGTCTGGCAGTGTCACCTGCGCCTGGCTCTTCTCGGCGGCGGCCCGCTGGTTCTCCTTGGACCGCGCGTGCGCGACGATCTGCTTCGCCGACGGCCGCAGCACGCCGTTGCCGCCCGTGTGATCGGGATGGTGATGACTGTTGATCAGCACGTCGATGCTGCGCGGGCTGCGCTCCTTGAGCCCGCTCAGCAGGTTCGGCGCCGTGTCGGCGAACTGGCTGTCCACCACGAGCAGGCCGTCACTGTTGAGCAGCCAGCCGATGGTGCCGCCACGCTGATGGAAGATGCCGACGTTTCTCCGCAGCGGAGTGAACACCGGCGGCGCGGGCGGCGCGGCGGCCGGTGTGCCGGGCGCTCCTGGCTGCTGCGCACGTGCCGTCGACGGAACCGCGGCAGCCGGGATGGCCAGTGCCGAAGCCTTCACGAAATCGCGACGTGTCCACGCCATGTGATCCCCTCCAGGAACGGATTATACGGCGGGGCCAGGCGGTTGATTCCTCCGCTCGCCAGCCCATTCCACTGGCGACGGCACCACGACTGGCCTACGCTCTAATCGATGTACATCCCCGACGGCTACCACGACATCCCGGCCGGCAAGCTCGCGGCGGTGGTGACCTATCTCGAGATGTCGGCGCGCACCGCGCCGCGCTCCGAGCCGGACGAGGCGCCCTGGACGCTGCGACATGTCGAGCACCCCGCGCTCGACTGGTATCGCGGCCTCTATCGCCGGGTCGGCACCGACTGGCTCTGGAGCTCGCGGCTCGGCCTGTCCGACGCCGAGCTCTCGGCGATCGTCAGCTCGCCCGAGGTGGAGGTACACGCGCTCGGCCTCAACGGGCGCGACGAGGGGATTCTCGAGCTCGACTTCCGCTTGGCGGGCGAGTGCGAAATCGCGTTCTTCGGACTCGGGCAATCCATCGTCGGCAAGGGGGCAGGACGCTGGCTGATGACCCGCGCGATTGCGCGGGCCTGGGCGCGCCCGATCACGCGCGTGTGGCTGCACACGTGTTCACTCGACTCGCCGGTGGCGCTCGGCTTCTACATCCGCTCCGGCTTCACGCCGTACGACCGGAAGGTCGAGGTCTACGACGACCCGCGCCTCACGGGCGTGCTGCCGCGCGCTGCGGCCGCGCACGTGCCGATCATCGCGCCGCGGCCCTAGCCGCGGATCGCCACCGGGAGCTTGATGCGCCGCGCGGCGGGTCGCCCGCGGATCGTCACGACCGCCTCGCTTATCCGCGAAGAACCGGACGCGGCACGGCGGCGAACGCGCGGGGCGAGAGTTCAGCCAGGGGCCCTGGCCGCGCGTAGAGGAAGCCCTGGCCGACGTTGCACCCCAGCGCGAGCAGCGCCGCCGCCTGGCTCTCGGATTCAATGCCCTCGGCAACCGTGTCGAGGCCCAGAGTCTGACCGAGCATGACGACCGCCCGCGCGAGCTCGGGCCCCTCGCCTTCGGCCAGCCGGCTGACGAAGGAGCGATCGATCTTCAGGATGTCGATCGGGAACCGGTGCAGGTACGCCAGCGACGAGTAGCCGATGCCGAAGTCGTCGATGGCAAGCCGAACGCCGAGGCCCTTCAGCTGGTGCAGCCGCTCGAGGTTCGCGGCCGTGTTGTGCATGATGGTGCTCTCGGTGAGCTCGAGCACCAGACAACTGGGATCGAGCCCGGATGTCCTTAGCGCGACGTCGACGTCGCGGACCAGGTCGCCCTGCTGAAGATGACGGCCGGATACGTTGACAGCCACTCGCATGCCCGGCGCGGCGCCCGTCTCGCGGCACCAGCGCTGCCAGTCCTCGCACGCCCGCTGCAGCACCCAGCGCCCGAGCTCGATGACGTGGCCCGACTCCTCGGCCACCTGAATGAAGTCCTTGGGCGTCAGCAGGTGCCGGATCGGATGGTTCCACCGAAGCAACGCTTCCACGCCGAGCAGTCGCCGCGTATCCAGCGTGACCACCGGCTGGTACTCCAGGAAGAGTTCCCCATTCGCCAGCGCGCGCACGATGTCGGCCTCGAGCCGCAGGCGTTCCATCAGCGCCTCCTGCATGCGGGGCTCGAAGACCACGTAACGTCCCTTGCCGAGGGATTTGGCTTGATACATCGCGATGTCGGCGTTGCTCAGCAGCTCGTCGGCGGCGGAGCCTGGCGTCCACAACGCCACGCCAACGCTGGCCGAGACGCGCATCTCCGAATCACCGAGCACGAACGGCGCGCCAAGGGCCTGGACCAGGGCGGCGGCGGGCCTCTCCAGGTCGTCGACCGACTCGACCCCTTCGAGCAGGACCGCGAACTCGTCGCCGGCCAGCCGGGCCACCGTGTCAGTCGTGCGCATCGCGAGGACCAGCCGGTCCGCCACCGCCTGCAGCAGCCGGTCGCCGGCATCGTGGCCGAGCGTGTCGTTGACGTTCTTGAAGTCGTCGAGGTCCAGGAAGATCACCGCCACGCGGCGCCGCTCGCGTCGAGCCAGGCCGATAGCGTGTTCGACCCGATCGCGGAACAGGTTCCGATTGGCCAGCCGTGTCAGCGGATCGCGGAACGCCTGCTCCCACAGGCGCTGCTCGAGCGCCTTTCGCTCGCTGATGTCGCGCAGGTTCAACGCCAGCCCGCGGACCGCTGGGTCCTCGGTCAGGTTGCTGCCGACGATCTCCAGCGTATAGCGGCGCGTGGCGCGCTCGAGGCGCAGCTCGATCGGACTGACCGAGCCCTGAGGCGTCGCGGCGAGCTCGCGCGATGAACCCCCTCAGCAGATCGGCGTCGTCGCCGCTCCACAAGTCGAAGAGGCTGCGCCCCGACCCGTCCTCCGGCTTCAGTCCGAACGTCCGCTCGAAGGCGGGCGAGGCGAACCGCAGCGCGCCGTCTTCCCCGACGATGAGGATGACGTCGGACGCGTTCGCGATGAGCGAGGCGTAGCGGGCCTCCACCATTTCGGTGGCCCGCCGCTCGCGGGTCCTCGCATCGTCGCGGAGCATGGTGCCCTGGCGGACCATCACGAGCAGCGTGAGCACGAAGGCGACGAGCGTCATGACCGCCACCGGTCCGCCGACCTCGGCGCGCGCCACGTAGACGAGCACCAGGAACGCGATCAGGACCGCGACGTACGGCAGCACCGTGCACGAGCGAGGGTGGCGAGTCGACCGCGGGCACGACTGCCGGCGCCGGCCTCCGCAATTGTTCGCGAGCGGCCACGCCAATCGGCAGGTACCAGGCGACGTACATGACGTCCTGCAGGCCGCCGGGCAGGTAGCCGCCGCCGACCTTCGCCATCGCCCAGACGATGTCCGCGAGCGTCATCGTGGTGCAGCCGAGGAGCAGCAGCAGGGGGACCCGCCGTCCACCGGCGCCGTCGGGTCCTGTCAGCAGCAGCAACCCGAGCGAGAGGAGGACGGCGGAATTGAGCGCGAGGTAGACCTGGCTGAGCAGCTGTTTCAGGAAGTCCAGTTCGGCCTGCAGCGTGACGGGCCGGATGGCGAGAAACCAGAAGGACGCGCCGAATCCGACGGCCAGGATGACGACGTCGAGCGCCAGCCGCGCCCAGGGTACGCGCATGGCCCGTGCTCGGACGAAGAACAGGACCGCCGCGAAGAACGCCGGGTAGAAGGCCAGGAAGAACACGTCGGCCGGCCCCGGGAAGGGGTCGCGGTCGAACAGCCACGAGACGGCGGCGATGACCGTGCCTGCGAAGTACAACGCCAGTGCGGCCGTCACGCACGACCAGGCCGTTCTGAGCGCCCCGCGCGTCAAGCGCCGGCTGGTCATCCCCGCCATCACCACCGCGGCGAGGCAGGCGGGTCCGTCAGCGAGCAGCCCGAGGTAGTGCTGGGTGGCGGCGCCGCCAAAGCCGGTCAGCATCCACGTCCCGACCGCGACCACGTAGACCAGCAGCCCGGCCAGCAGCGTGCCCTGCCACCGGGATGGGGCGGGCGAAGTCGGCTGAGCTGACACCACTAGAGATATCGGCATCTGGCTTCAACCCAGAACCCTCCCCTCCGGTGGTGACGTGCGCTGTCGGTTCTCGCGATTGCCCGGATCTGCATGCCCTGGCGCGCCAGACGCCCGGACTTTGCACCGTCATTTTCACTTCGGCTGGATCTTCGCGATCTTGTTGCCCTGGATGCCGAGACCGGCCATCAGCCCCTTCTGACCGAAGACGAACGCGTAGATGTCGTCCTTGAGCGTGTTCGTGGTCGTGGTCTTCGCCATTCCCTCATCGACCATCACGACGCTCGGGCCGACGCCCACCTCGAAGCCATTGGCCTTGTCGAGCTGCGCCACCGCCTTCTCGTTCATGAAGAACATTGCGTAGCCGTATTGCTGGCCGCCGGCCTGGAGGCCGAACGAAGCGCCGGTCGTCTTGTAATAGGCGACAGCCTTTCCGCCCTTGAGCAGTGCTCCTTCGCCGTACTGACCGCCGACACCGAGGCCGGCTTTCGTGACTTTGGGGAATACCAGAATGGCGTACGCCTGCGGTGCCAGCCCCTTGGCCAGCGGAGCAGTCGCGGAGAGTTGAGCCAGCGCCGCTTTCGCGTCCTTCTCGAGTTCAGCTGCCGCCGTGTTGCCCTGATCCTGGGCGATGGATGATTCGGTGGCAACGACCAGGGCCATGGCGATAATCGCGACGAACGACGTCATAGTCTTCTTCACGGGCGCCCTCCTTCTGAACCGATTCGTGTTCGGGAGGATGGTAGTCCCGGCGGCCCTCGTCGCGTCACCTTTTCGAACCGTCACACATGTGGCAGACTCGGGTGCTGGCCGGAGTCCGGTGCCGCCAGCCGCAACAATCCTTTACTGTCCCGACCTCCCGATTCATCCGAAATGGCAAAACGTCCGGAAGAACCCTCGCTCTTCGACGACAACGACACGCCCGTCAAGCCGCCCGATCAGGCGCCGCCCCCGCCCCCGCCTCCTGCCGGCGGCGGACCGCCCGCGCCCGGTGATGGCTCGTCGGTGTCGCTGCACGAAGCGGCGCAGTCGCGGTACCTGAACTACGCGCTGTCGGTGATCACCTCCCGCGCCCTGCCCGATGTGCGTGACGGCCTGAAGCCGGTGCAGCGCCGCATCCTCTACACGATGTGGCAGCAGAACCTGACCGCCGACGCCAAGCACCGCAAGTGCGCGAAGGTGGTCGGCGACGTGATGGGCAACTTCCATCCGCACGGCGATTCGGCGATCTACGAGACGCTGGTCCGCATGGCGCAGCCGTTCTCGCTGCGCTATCCGCTGGTGGACGGCTCCGGCAACTTCGGCTCGCTCGACGGCGACTCCGCCGCGGCGATGCGCTACACCGAGTGCCGCCTGCAGCGGGTCTCCGACGAAGTGCTGCAGGAGATCGAGCAGGAGACGGTCCACTTCCGGCCGAACTACGACGGCACGCGGCAGGAGCCCGTGGTGCTGCCGTCGCGCATCCCGAACCTGCTGGTCAACGGCGCCACCGGCATCGCGGTGGGCATGGCCACCAACATCCCGCCGCACAACCTGCACGAGGTCTGCACCGCGCTGGTGAAGCTGCTGGACGATCCGGACCTGACATCGGTGCAGTTGTGCCGCTGGGTGAAGGGACCGGACTTTCCGACCGGCGGCCACATCCTGAACTCGCCCAACGAGCTGAAGGAGATCTACCGCACCGGCTCGGGCTCGGTCCGCATCCGCGCCACCTGGGAGATGGGCGTGGTCTCGCGCGGCAGCAAGCTGCTCTACATCACCAGCGTGCCCTACGGCGTCAACAAGGCGCAGCTCGTCGAGCAGATCGGCGACGTCGTCCTCAGCCGGAAGATGCCGCACCTCGTGGACGTCCGCGATCTCTCCACCGACGATGTGCGAATCGAGCTGGAGCTGAAGGGCGGCGCCGACGAGAACCTGGTGATGGCGTACCTGTTCAAGCACACCTCGCTGCAGAACACCTTCGCCGTCAACCTGACGTGCCTCGTGCCGACCGAGAATCCCGAGGTCGGCCGTCCCGAGCGCCTCGACCTGAAGCAGATGCTCTGGCACTTCCTCCACTTCCGCCTGGAAGTGGTGACCAGCCGCCTGGAGCACGAGCTGGCGCAGCTGGAGAAGCGCATCCACCTGCTCGAGGGCTTCGAGAAGATCTTCGACGCGCTCGACGAGATCATCCGCATCATCCGCAAGTCCGACGGCAAGGCCGACGCGGCGGAGAAGATCATCAAGCGCTTCGCGCTCGACGCCGAGCAGACCGACGCCATCCTCGAGCTGAAACTGTATCGCCTGGCGCGGCTCGAGATTCAGGTGATCCAGACCGAGCTCCGCGACAAGCGCACGCGCGCGCGGCAGATCGGCGCGCTGCTCGGCGACGAGACCAGCCGCTGGACCCTGGTGAGGAACGAGCTTGCCGACATCCAGAAGAAGTACGGCGACCCCAAGCACGATCCCCGCCGCACGAAGATCGAGGAGGCCGAGGAAGTCGAGGTACTCGGCCGACGCCTTCATCGTGGACGAGGACAACATCGTGCTGGTGTCGCGCGATGGCTGGGTGAAGCGGCAGAAGGAAGTGAAGGACCTCGGGACCACGCGCCTGCGCGAGGGCGACAGCGTGCTGGCGGCAGTGGCCGGCAGCACCCGCGCCACCGCGGTGTTCTTCACGAACTTCGGCGCGGCCTACACCTGCCGCATCGTCGACGTGCCGGCGTCCACCGGGTACGGCGAGCCGGTGCAGAAGCTGTTCAAGTTCAAGGACGGCGAGCGCGTGATCGCCGCGTTCAGCATGGATCCGCGGGTGAGCGGCGACATCGGCCGCGTCGTGGAGGATGCGAAGGCCACGAACGGCGAGCCGGAGCCGCCGCCGGTGCACGCCATGGCGGTGACGAGCGACGGCTACAGCCTCCGCTTCTCGCTCGCGGGGTTCGTGGAGCCCAGCACGCGGTCGGGCCGCCGCTACGCGCGCGTGCCCGACGGCGCCGAAGTGGTGAGCGTGGCGACGACGACCGGCGAAGAGACGGTGATTGCCGCGACGAAGGAAGCGCGCGCGATGCTGTGCTCGGTGGAGGAGGTCAACTTCCTCTCCGGCCCCGGCCGCGGCGTCATCCTCATCAAGCTCAACGACGAGGACCGCGTGATCGGCGCCATCGTCTCGAGGGGCGATCGCGATCTGATGACGGTGGAAACCTCGCGCGGCGCCGAGCAGACGATCAGTACCGGCAAGTACGAAGTGACCGGTCGCGGCGGCAAGGGCCGCGAGCTGATGCAGCGGGCGCAGTTCGTGCGGATGCTGCCGCAGGACGTGGCGCTGCCGGTGCTCCCGGGGAACGAGTAGTGTAGGGGTCTCACGTCTAGCCAAAGGAGTGATTCATGGCTACCGATAAGGATTTTGCCGCCGCCGACTGGCAGCGCATCGAAGCGGCGCCGTTCATGGCGGGCCTCGCCGTCAGCTACGGGGACCTCAGCAGCAAGGTGGGCATCGCCGACGAGGCCCACGCCTCCGGTAAGGCCGTCAAGGCCGGCTCATCGTCCAGCAGCGAGATCGTGAGGACGATTGCCGCGCGCTTCGCGCAGGGGCAGCGGCCGACGCTGCCGCCGATTCCCAACAAGCCGACGGAAGCACAGGCGGCGCTGGTCGATGGCTGCAAGACGGCCCTTGCCCTGGTGGTGGGAAAGGCCCCGGGCGAAGCGGACGACTACGCCCGATTCCTGCTCGACGTCGCTCGGGCAGCGGCGAGCGCGGCCCGCGAAGGCGGCTTCATCGGTGTCGGGATCAAGAAGGTGAGTGAGGGCGAGGAACTGGCGCTGGCGTCGCTGGCGCTGGCTCTGGGCTTGCCCGAGTAGCCGCGAGACCTCAGTCGGTGCGCCTGGCGGCGGGTTCAGGGCTTTGGGCCCTGAACTCGTCGCGCAACCGTACGATCGGGGATGAAGTCGCGCCCTCGCACGACCTCCAGCGCGTTCTTGACGAACCCGACGATCGGGGTGAAATCGAGGGCCGCATCCACCACGCCACGAGCCAGCCCCTTCCGGCGCGCCACGGCAGCGACGGTGGCAACCGCTACCACCGCCCCGAGGATAGGAAAGGATCGGATGAGCTTCCTCGTTATCCGCCGCTGTCCGTAACGCATCGTGCGTGTTGCCATCGCCATGATGGCTGACAGAAGAGCAAAGAGCGTTCCACCAGCAGGGAGCGCCGCCCGGCCCCTGCCGCCAACAGCAGGGCCTCGAACTGGAAGTGCTCTGCCACTTGTGGGTCAGGCCGGGACGGGGGCTGAGCTTGGGGCTAAGGCCTCGGGTCTTGAGTCTTGAGTCTTGAGGCTTGAGGCCTGAGCCTGAACTCCGAGCCCCGAGCCCCTGAGCCCTGCGTCTTGTGGCAGGCCCAAGACCCAAGACCTAAGACCTAAGACTTAGCCGCCTCCACCTTCTCGATCAGCCCCTCCACCGAAGCCTCCGCGGTGGAGAAGCCGCAGACGAGCCGAACCACTCCCTCGCCGAGCGATGGCCAGTCCAGGAACTCGAAGCCTTGCGCGCGCAGCGTCGTCGTCAGCGCCGGCGGGAACGCCACGAACACCAGGTTCGCCTCGACCGGCTGCACCACCCGCACACCCGGACATGCGGCGAGCCCTTGCGCCAGTTGTCGTGCGCGCAGGTTCGCGGCGCGCGCGTTCCTCAGCCACAGATCGTTCGTGAAGAATGCCTCGAGCTGCGCGGAGAGGAAGCGCATCTTCGCGGAGACGTGGCCGGCGCGCTTGCGCCGATGGGCGACCTGCTCGGCCAGATCCTGGCGGAACACCACCACCGCCTCCGCGGTCATCGTGCCGTTCTTCGCCGCGCCCAGCGCCAGGGCGTCCACGCCGGAGCGCCAGGTGAGATCCGCCGGCGAGCAGCCCAGTGTCGCGACCGCATTCGAGAACCGCGCGCCGTCCATGTGCACGGCCAGGCCCGCGCGCCGCGCCACGTCGGTGATCGCGCGAAGCTCGTCCAGCTGATACACGGTGCCCGCCTCGGTCGCCTGCGTCACGGTGACGGTCGCGGGCTTGGCGGAGTAGACGGTGTCGCGGATGCGCGCATCGAGCGCGGCGGGATCGATCTTCGCGTGCGCGCCGTCGGTCGGCAGCAGCCGCGCGCCGCCGCTGAAGAACTCCGGCGCGCACCACTCGTCGCGCAGCATGTGCGCGAGCGGATGGCAGAACACCGCGCCCCACGGCGGCGTGATCGCCGCGAGCGCCAGCCCGTTGGCCGCGGTGCCGGACGAGACCGGGAACACCCACGCCTCGTGCTCGAAGATCGCCGACACCAGCGGGTCGAGCCGGGCGGTGACGGGATCGTTGCCGTACGGGTGGGTGGGCGTCTCGTTGACGCGCGCCATGGCGTCGAGCACTTCGGTGGGGCAGCCCAGGATGTTGTCGGATCGGAAGTTCATGCGGCCGGTGGCTTTCAGTGTCGAGGATGCGGTACGCGCAAAGGGCCGGAACCATCGGCTCCGGCCCCCTGCGTCACGATGGAACGCGAACCTTACCGCTTGGCGATGTTCAGCTCCGCGAGCTTTGCCACCATGTCGGGTCCGGCGGTCGCCGGGGCGACGGTCTTCTCGATGTGGAGGATCTTGCCGTCAGGTGCGATGTAGAAGGTCCAGCGCCGTGCCAGGCCCGCGGGGCTGAGCACGCCGTACGCGTTGGCGATTTCCTTCTTCACGTCGCTCAGAATCGGATAGTCGGCTTCGTGCATCTGCGAGAACTTGGTGTTGTCCTCGAGATTGTCAACGCTGACCATGTAGTAGTCGACGTTGTATTGCCGGATCAGTTCGCCGCTCTCACGGAGCGACTTGCATTCGGCCGTTCACCCACCGGTGAACGCTTTGGGGAACCAGGCCAGAATCACGGCCTTCTTCCCCGTCGAATCGGACAGGCTGTGCGTCTTGCCATCCGATCCCGGCAGCGAGAACGCCGGAGCGGCGTCTCCCACCTTGAGCTCCACAGCCGGCGCCTGCGCGCGTCCACTCGCACTGGACATCACGCCGAGCACCGCGGCGAGCCCCACACTGACCAGGGACTTCACTCGCATCAAGAGTTCCTCCACCTGCGGATGCTAGCAGAGGTGGACCCGCGACCCAAGCCTCACACGGCCCGTCCGTAGCGAAATACCGCCGATTTTTGACCGTTTGCTGAGTTGGTTGACGCCAAGGGCCGGTAAAATCAACAAGTGCCGGGTGCGATGCGACGACGAGTGGCCATCTGGGCCACAAGTGCGACAGTCGCTGTTCTCGCCCTGCTCGCGGTGCTGCACGCCCCGCCGGTCCGCGCCCGGGTGTTCGCCTGGGTGATCGCCCAGCTCGAATCGCGCTACCAGCTCACGCTCACCTCCGACACCTTCCGCTACAACATCGTCACCGGCACGGTGACGCTGGAGAACGTGCGGCTGGCCGCGCACGGCGCGGCGCAGCCGTTCTTCACCGCCACGCGCGTGCGCGCCGACGTGCCGCTGTCGGCTTACGCCGGCAGGCTGATTCTGGACGATGTGGAAGTCGACGGCGGCCGGGTGGAGATGCTCACCGACGCCAACGGCGTCAGCAACCTGCCCGCGTCCGATCCCAACAAGCCGCCACCCGCGGATCCGCGCTCGTTGAACATCCACGGCCTGCACGTGCGCGACTTCGTCTTCGTCTACGACGACCGGACCCTGCCCATCCGCGTGACGGCCACCGGCATCGACACCACGCTCGACCATCGCCAGATCCGTGTCTTCGACGGCGTGACCGGACCGTTCGCGGTGAAGGGCGGCATCGACGTGCAGTTCAGCGAGCGCGCGCTCCGCATCGAGCCGATCGACTCGCGGCTGGCGTTCGACGGCCGCAACGTCTCGATGCAGGAGCTGCCGATCGTCACCGCGATGGGGCCGCTGTCGCTCAGCGGCCGCGTCAACCGCGTGCTGGACACGATGTCCCTGGAGCTGGAGTTCGAGGGGCCGATCGACGTCGCCCAAGCCGCGAGCTGGGCGCCGCCGCCGATGCCGGTGTCAGGCACGGTCCGCGTCCAGGGCACGTTGAACGGACCGTTGAAGACGCTCGACACCGTCGTGCGCGTCGACACCGACGCGCTGGCCGCCGGCGATGAACGTGGCCTGAACGTCAGCGGCGAGTTCGTGATCGATCGCCAGCGCATCAACTCCAACCGGATCGCAGCCTCGCCGGCCAGCGGCGGGCAGGTGAATGCGGCGATCGACATCCCGTTTGGCAATGCGCCGTTCACCGCGAACGCCAACTTTCAAGGCGTGGACGCCCGCGTGTTCCTGCGGGTGAACGAGTTGGATCCGCCGGCGATCGGCACCCGTCTGGACGGCAGCGCCCAGTACACAAGCGGGCCGCGGCGCGGTCTGGTGGTGAAGGCCGATGCCACCGCCATCAGCGAGCCGGGAGTGACACCGCTGGCCGGGCGGATCAGCGCCAACATCGACGGCGATCGTCTGACGGTGGAGCACGCGCTCCGTGGCGACGGCCTCACGGCGAACGGCACCGCCACCATCCGCATCGACAACGACCAGTTCCGCCGGTCCACGCTCGAAGGGCCATCGCGCGTAACGGTGGCGAGCCTGGCCGCCGCGGATCGCGCGATCGCCCCTCACGGCGTCCGCGTGCCGGCGTCCGTGCGTGACATAGCCGGTGCTCTGGACGCCGACGTCGAACTGACGGGCACGGTGGGCGCGCCTGGCGCCACGGTGCACGCTCGCGCTGCGGATCTCGCCCTGCCCGGGCTGGGCGCCTCGGCGGTCACCGCCGAAGTGGATGCGAATACCCACGTCGTGACCGTGGCGCCGTTCACCATCCTCCACGGCACCACCGAGGCCACGGGGGACGTGACGATCGATCTCGATGCCCGCACGCTCACCGGCACCGCGCACGCCACCACTGGCGACGCGCGCGAACTGCAGGAGGCGGTGCCCGAGGCGTATCGCGTGGCTGGCGCGCTGACCACCGATGCCACCATCGGCGGCACCATGGACGCGCCCTACGTTGACGTCACCGCGGTCAGCCCGTCAGTGGTGTTTGCCGGCGACACCTTCGAGGACCTCGAGTTCCGCGGCCGCGTCGAGGGGGATGGCGTGCAGGTGCAGTGGCTGGGCGCGCGGCAGGAGGCGGGCCGGCTGGACGCCAGCGGCCACTACGGCTTCGATCGCTCGTTCACGCTGAAGCTCGACCTCACCGAGATGGCGTGGCGCGGCGTGCTGGCCGGCGACGCGGAATCCCGCGTCTCGGTCGGTGGCGAGTTCCTCGGCCACGGCACGCTGGACGACCCCGTCGGCGAGGGCGACTTCTCGGTCCTCATCAGCGGCGGCCTCGCCGGCGACATCGTGGGCGGCGGCATGCTCGACCTGACGCTGGCCGATCGTCAGGCTAAATTCGACGTCCAGGTGCCGTCGCTCGGTGCGTCCGCCAAGGGCACCGTCGGCGTGGCGGCGCCCTATGAATACAGCGCCGAGGCGGCGTTCAACGGCCTGGACCTTGCCCGCCTCACGCCCTTGATCGACACCGCGCCGGGCGCCATCGCCGGACAGCTGAGCGCGACTGCGACCGCCAATGGCGCGTTCGGCAGCGACGCGCCGCCCGAGGATCGAGGCCAACCTCCAGCAGGTGAACGCACAACTCGCGGGGGTCCCGCTGACGATGGTGTCGCCGACGGCAATCACCTGGTCCCCTGGCGAGCTGACGGTGAAGGAGTTCGCGGCAACGCTCGGCACCAGCAGCATCCTCGCCCACGGCGTGTGGGCCGGCCGGGCCAACTCGATCTTCTCGGGCAGCTACCGCGGCGAGTTGAGCGAGATGGTGACCGTCGCCAGCGCCTTCGGCTTCAACTCCGGCGTGGTGACGCGGGGCTGGGTCTCGCTGGACCTCTACGCGACAGGCAACCGCGCCGACCTGTTCTCCAACGTGAATCTCGCCGATGGCTACGTGCAGGCGGCCGACGGGCTGGTGCTGACGGACCTGAACCTGAATGCGGTGCTCAAGGGCGAAGAGCTGACGCTCGAGGCCATCAGCGGTCATGTGGACGCCGCGCGCGCCAGCGGCGCCTTCACCGGCAAGGGACGCGCCACCATCCCCGGCTTCGATCCCATGCGCGCCGTCGGCACGTTCGCGCTGGACGAAGCCAGCTTCGACTCGGTGGGCATCGAGGTCAAGCAGAGCCGCCCGTCCACCATCACCGTGGACAACGGCGTCATCTCGATGGGCGACATCGTCTGGGAAGCCGAGGGCAGCGCGCTCACGCTTGGCGGCGACGTCGATGTGACCGGCAGTGCTCCGGCGCTGAACCTGACCCTCAAGGGAGTGGCGGTGCTGCGCGTGCTGGCCGCCTTCGTGCCGAGCGTCGGCTTCGACGGCTCGGCCGACGTGGACATCGGCGTCGGCGGCACCACGGCCAGTCCCACCTTCTCGGGCGGCATCGAGCTGAAGGATGCGGAGATCGCCCTCCAGTCGCCCCGCATCGTCGTCTCGGAGCTGACCGGGCCGATCACGCTCACGGGCAATCGCATCGAACTGCGCGGGCTGACCGGTTCGGCCAATGGCGGCCAGGTGGCGGTGGATGGCGGTGTCGTGCTGGATGGCACGAGCATCAGCAGCGGCGAGTTCTACCTGCAGGCCTCGGCCGTGGCGGTGGAGTACCCGCGCGGGCTGCGCAGTGAGGTGGATGCGCTGCTCACCTACAACATGAACGGCGCGACGCCGCTGCTGAGCGGCGACGTCCGCGTGCAGCGGAGCGCTTACACCGATCCCATCAGCCTGGCGGCGCTCGCGCGCGCCAACTCCACGGCGGTGGTGCGGCCATCGACGGCGCCGTCGGCGCTGGACTCGATGCGCCTCAACGTCACCGTGACCACCGTGGACGACATCCGCGTGGACAACAACTACGGGCGCTTCGACGGCGGCGCCCAGTTCCGGATTGTCGGCACCGTGGGGCAGCCCGGCATGTCGGGCCAGGCGACGCTGCGCGAGGGCGGCACCATCTACGCGGCCGGCCGCACCTTCACGCTCACCCGCGGCACGATCTCCTTCACGAACCTGAGCCGGGTTGAGCCGGACCTCGACATCGCCGCGGAAACGGCCATCGCCGGTCAAGGCACCGTGACGCTCACGCTGCAGGGGACGCCGGACAAGTTCAGCTTCGAGCTCACCTCCGACAACGGCGGCTCGCAGGAGGAGATTGCCACGGCGCTGTTCGGCGGTGGCGTGTCCGGCGCCAACGCGCTGACGCTGCTCTCCAGCGACCTGCTGGGTGTGACGGGCCGGCAGCTTGGCCTCGACGCGCTCCGGATCGATCGCGGCGACGTTGTCGTCGACGAGTTCCGCGAAGATCCCAGCGCCCTGCTGCAGGACACCGACGACCCCGTCACCCGCCTGACGCTGTCGAAGCGTCTCCGCGACAACATCGAGTTCACGCTGTCGCAGAACCTGCGCGAGAACGGCAAGACCACCTACGTCGTCAGCTACTTCCCCCTGCCCAATCTCGAATTGCGCGCCATCTCCCGCGACGATTCGACGCTGGGGCTGGGCTTGCGGCATCAGGTGACGCTCGGTGCGGGCCGGGCCAACGGCAGCGCGGTCGAACGGCCCGTGCAGCGGGTCACCGGCATCCGGTTCGATGGCGATCCGGCGCCGTTCACCGAGGCCGAGTTGCGCCAGAAGGTGCGGGTGAAGGAGGGAGAGGCGTTCGAGTACTACACCTGGCAGAAGGACCTCGACGAGCTCACCAGGATGTACGTGGATCGCGGCTACTACGAGGCGCGGGTCCGCGGGCGGCGCGACGAAACCGAGCCCGGCCTCGTGGACGTGGCGTTCCTGGTGAACCGGGGCCCGGCGACCAGGATCGAGATTGACGGCATCGTCATGCCGAAGGACGAGCTCGCCGCCATGCAGGAGCTGTGGAGCCGCACGGTGTTCGATCGTTTCGTCGTGCAGGATGCCGAGGCGCGCGTGCAGCGCCATCTGCTGGCGTCCGGCTTCGTATCGGGGGCGGTGACCGGGAAGATGGAGGTCTCGAACGGCGAAAAGACGCTGCACCTGTCGGTGACTCCCGGGCCGCCGTCGAGCCGCCGGGCGATCCGCTTCGCGGGCAACACCGCGATTCGCAACAAGGATCTCGAAGCGGTGGTGGCGCAGAGCGACCTCGAGGTGCAGGGCTGGATCGACCGCGCCGCCCTGGACGAGACGCTGACGACCTTCTACAGCAACGAGGGGTACCTGGCCGCCGACGTGCAGGTCGGCGCGCCGGTTCTCGAGAACGGTTCCGCGGTGCTGCCGGTGACGATCCAGGAGGGCCCGCGCTCGGTCATCCGCGAGGTGCGCTGGACCGGGGCATCCGAGGCGCGGCTGGCGCAGGTGAAGGAGAACGCCAACCTGAATGCGCAGCAGCCCTACACGCTGGCGGCGGTGAACACCGCCCGCGAACACGTCGAGCGCCACTATCGCACGCAGGGCTTCAACAGCGTCCAGGTGGCGGCCACCGCCGTGCCGATCGACTCCACGGCGACGGTGGACGTGGACTTCGCGATCACCGAAGGCGCGCAGGAGATCCTGAAGGAGGTGGTCACGTCCGGCACCACCCGCACGCGCGAGGGCGTCCTCATCCGTGCCCTGCGACTACGCGTCGGACAGCCAGCAAACGCCGAGGAATGGTCGCTGGCCCGCAAGCGCGTCTTCGACACCAACGTGTTCCGGACGGTGGACATCCAGTCGGTGCCGATCGGCGATCCGGTGGACGGCGTGCAGCCGGTGCAGGCGCGCGTGACGGTGGAAGAGTATCCGCCGTGGCGGCTGCGCTATGGCGTCCAGGTGGACCGCGAGCGCGAGAATCAAGAGAGCGAGAGCGTGGAGCAGACGAGTCGCTTTACGCTCAGCCCGGGCGTGATTGGCGAAGTGCGCAACCAGAACGTGTTCGGCCGTGCCATCACCGCCGGCGTGGCGACGCGCCTCGAGCGCGACTTCCAGCGCGTCAACACGTTCCTGCAGAACGGCAGCTTCTTCGGCTTGCCGCTGCGAACGGGCCTGTTCCTGTATGCGTCGAGCGAGGACCTGACGTTCGACGGCCAGACCGTCGCCGTCGAGCAGCTGCGCGGCATCAGCCTGGAGCAGCGCTGGCGCCGGCGGCGGGGCGTGGAGATCACCTACGGATACCGCTACGAGTTCAACCACACCTACATTCCCGACGCCGCGCCCGACGATCCCTTCGCGTTTCAGGACACGACGGTGGCGCGCCTGACCCTGGCGGGGCTCTACGACCGGCGCGACGACCCCGCGGACAGCCATCGCGGCACCTTCTCGTCGGCGTCGCTCGACCAGGCCTCGAACTGGCTGGGGTCCGACACGTCGTACCGGAAGATCCTCGCGCAGCAGTACGCGTTCTGGCGGGTCGGCCCGGTCGTGCTCGCCTCACGCGCGATTGGGGGCACGACCTTCGGCGGCGACAATCCGACCGACCGCTTCCAGGCCGGCGGCGCGACGACGGTGCGGGGTTATGTCGAGAACAGCCTGGGTGCCCGGGACATCTTCGGTGAGGTCATCGGCGGAGACGAATTGCTGATCCTGAATCAGGAGCTGCGGTTCCCGATTTATCGTTGGTTCCGGGGAGTGGCGTTCGTGGATGCGGGCAATGCGTTCAGCGAGCTTCAGCCGTTTGCCTTCGGCGACCTGGCGGTCGGCTACGGCGCGGGCCTTCGCTTGAGCTCGCCGATTGGTCTGTTGCGGCTCGACTTCGGCATTCCCGCGACCGCGCTTCCGAACTCGACGCGCCGCGGAAATTCGGTGGGAAGCGGCCGGTTCTACTTCGGCCTCGGGCACATCTTCTAGCCCCCTCAGTTCACCGGCGTTCTTCCGAGGGGGACGGGAGGCACGGGGCAGTCCCCCGTGCCTCCGGTCAGCCGGTTACTTCCGCAACGTCCGCATGATGCCCTGCACCGCGACCTTGTCCGGAGAATCCGGCGCCAGCTCCACGAAGTACTTGTAGTGCTCCATCGCCTTTTCCAGGTTGCGCTCCTTGTGGAACGACTGCCCGGCGTAATAGTGCGCGTAGGCGAAGTCCGGTTTCAGCTGGGCGGCGCGTTCGAACGCCTGCGCGGCGGTCCCGAAGTCGTTCGCCCGCGCGGCCGCCATCCCCAGCTGATAGTGCGTGTAGGGATTGTCGCCGGCCATTTCGGTGGCCTGACGCCCGGCGGAGACAGCCTCGCCGTCGTTGTTCTCCAGCATCGCGACGCCGGACGCGCCCACGCGCTTCCAGCTGTCGTCGCCCTGCTCCTGGAGCCTGCGGAGCTCGGCGGCCGCGCCGCCGTTGTTCCCCATCTTCAAATAGGCCATCGCGGCGGAGTAGATGTCTTCGGGCGACTGGCTGCGGCCTTCCGCGGCGCGCTCCACGACGGCGTCGTACTGACCCGTTTCCATCAGCTTCTGCAGCGACGGCGGATCCTGGGCCGCCACGACAGTCGAGGCGACGCACGCCAGGGCAGCTGACCACTTCGCGAGACGGAATGCAGACATAGGTGACCTCACCCAGCCCATTTTGCAACGATCGTGCCGATGGCGCCGGGTCAGTTATACTGAGAAGGCCCCGTGAAGCCGCCCGGGTTGATGGTCGTCCTTTACAAACCCTGTGTCATCCGCGTTCCCTGCGGCCCCCTCAGCGACGCCGCCCTCCAATCCTGAACCAGCAGGCTCATCCGCCATCTGGGGTTGGTTCCTGATTGCCGTGCTGGTGATCGGCGCCCTCGTCGTTCCGCTGTCCCTTCGCCCCCTCAATCGAGCCGTGGTCGGCAACCTGCCCTCGGCCGGCTATCTGCCGTCACTCGAGATCCACCGGCCGCACGAACCCTTCCGCGAGGTCGCGGTCGTGGACCTGCGCAAGGGCAACCCTGGCTGGGTGTTCATCGGCGACTCGATGCTCGGCACGCGCATCGACCCGGAGTACCTTGGCCGCAATTCGACGACCGGCAACGAGCTCGTCTCGTTTCTGTATCACGCCGCCACCGGGCCGGCCTGGTGGTATCTCGCGTTCAAGAACCAGTTGGTGGCCAGCGGTGTGAAGCCGCGGATGACGTTCATCTTCTTCCGCGACACCAACCTCACCGACACGATGTTCCGGCTCGAGGGGCAGTACGGTCGCGGCCTCGACGAAGTGGCGCGCCCGTCGGAGCCGGAGCTCGACACCCTGGTCGCAGCGCACCGAAAGGGCGCGTGGTACCGGGTGCATCGCGATGATCGATAACGCCTACGAGGCCCATCTCGCGACGTCGTGGATGGAGCCCGCGATCCGCCGCTGGTGGGCGCGCTGGCGCGTCCCGCGAGCCCGGCGCGCTCGAGGCGTTCGAGTGGAGCGTCGAGCAGACCTTCTCGGTGGACAGCCTCCGCTACGACGTGCCCGCGGACCTGGCGCAGTCCGACGTGGCCGACCACCCCGACTTCACGCGCGACCTGCCGACCTCGGTGCTGCCGCTGATCCTCGACCTGTCGAAGCAGCACGGCCTGCCCGTGTGCTTCGTCCGGGTGCAGCGCCGGCCCGTGGGCAACAAGCCGCCGGAGCAGTCGCCCGCGCTCGTCCGCTACGTCGCCGATCTGCGGGCCTGGCTCGAGGCGAACGGGGCGATGTTCCACGACGACACCGGCGATCCCGAGATGACGCTGGACCTCTACGATGACGGCGACCACGTCGGCGATCGCCGCCGCTACACCGAGATCTTCCGGAAGCGGCTCGATCCGCTGTTCCGATGATCTTTCACAGCGTCGACTTCTTCGTCTTCTTCCTGGTGGTGGTCGCCATTTACTGGCGGCTGCCGCATCGCGGGCAGAACCTCCTGCTGCTCGGCGCCAGCTACTTCTTCTACGGATGGGTGCATCCGTGGTTCGTCATCCTGATGCTCGCCTCCACCACCGTGGACTACTGGGCGGGGCAGCGGATGGAGGACGATCCGGCGCGCAAGAAGGCCTACCTCTACGCCAGCCTCGCCGTAAACCTCGGCATGCTCGGGGTCTTCAAGTACTACAACTTCTTCATCGAGAACGTGCGCGAGGCGCTGGCCGGCTTCGGGCTGACGGTGTCGCCGCCGATCCTGGAGCTCGTGCTGCCGGCCGGCATCTCGTTCTACACCTTCCAGGCGCTGAGCTACACGGTGGAGGTGTACTGGGGACACATGCGCGCGCGGCGCAACGCCGTGGACTTCGCACTGTTCGTCGCGTTCTTCCCGCACCTGGTGGCCGGGCCGATCATGCGCGCCACCAACCTGCTGGTGCAGGTCGAGCAGCCGCGCACCTGGAACGTGGATCGCGCGCGCAACGCGCTGGTGCTGATCGCCTGGGGTTTCTTCAAGAAGCTGGTGGTCGCCGACAACGTCGGCATCATCGCCAACCGCGTGTTCAGCCACGAGGATCCGTCGTTCGAGATGCTGTGGGCGGGCGTGTTCGCCTTCGGCCTGCAGATCTACGCGGACTTCTCGGCCTACTCGGACATCGCGCGGGGCACGGCACGGTGGCTCGGGTTCGAGCTGGTGCTGAACTTCAACCACCCGTACATCTCGCACAGCCCCACGGACTTCTGGCGCCGCTGGCACATTTCCCTGTCGAGCTGGTTCCGGGACTTCGTCTACATCCCGCTCGGGGGCAACCGGGCCGGCGCCCTGCAGCGGGAGGCCAACCTGATGGCCACGTTCCTGATTTCGGGCCTGTGGCACGGCGCCAGCTGGAATTACGTGCTTTGGGGCCTTTATCATGGGACACTGGTGGTTGTCACGCGGAGCATCGGGAAGCTGCTGAAGCTGCCCGAGAAATGGCCCGGTCCGCTGGCCATCGTCCAGATTCTCCTGACCGTATCGGCGGCGTTCGTGGGCTGGTTGTTCTTCAGGGAAACCAACCCGGACTTCCTGCGCCGGTGGCTGGTGCTCTCTCCGGCCGAGAGCACGGTGATGGAACGTCAGGTGGGCGTCTATCTGTTCGTCCTGGCGGCGACCTGGGGGTTGCCGCTGTTCGTGGACGACCTGTGGACGCTGGGACGGGAACGGGGCTGGCGCCTCGTTCGTTCGGCCGAGTCGTACTGGGAGGCCCTCGGGCCCGCCAGTTTCAGCCGCGCGCTGCTGCAAGCCGCCGCGGCAGGAGTCATGGTCACGCTGATTCTCGTCTTGAGAAGCCGCGTCTCCCTCGACTTCATCTATTTCCAGTTTTAGGAACCAATGTCAGATCAGAAACTCAAGATTGCGGTCTTCATCGATTTCGACAACGTCGAGATCGGCGTGAAGACCACGCTCGGCCTGCAGTTCGATATCGGCGCCGTGCTCGAAGCCATCAAGGAACGGGGCGAGGTCGTCACCAAGTGCGCCTATGGCGACTGGAAGCGTTCCGGTGACTACGCGCGGGCGATGTCCAACCACGCCGTGCGTCTCGTGCAGCGCGTGATGACGCCCGGCGGCGACAAGAACGGCGCCGACATCAACCTGGCGCTCGACGCCCTCGAAATGGCGTTCACCCACGCCCACATCAACGCCTTCGTCATCGTCGGCGGCGACAGCGACTTCATCACCCTGGTCGAGAAGCTGAAGCAGTACGACCGCAAGGTGTTCGTGGTCGGCGGCCGGGCGTTCACCAGCCAGGTGATGCAGAAGAACTGCACCGAGTTCATCGCCTACGAGAACGTGGTGCCGGTGCCCGATCGCCGTCCGCACCACCGCGAGCGCGGCGGCAGCGGCGAGCGTCCGCGGTCGTCCGCCACGGCGCAGAACGTCGACGGCTCGGTGGCGCTGGTCAAGCGCGCGCTGAAGCTGCTGGCCGATCGCGAAGTGACGCCGCAGCTCGGGCTGCTCAAGAGCACGCTGCTCCAGCTCGACTCGTCGTTCTCGGAACGCGACTACGGCTGCGGCAGCTTCCGCGAGTTCGCCGACAAGCTGGCCGAGCACGGGCTCGTCACGCTGAAGCACCAGGGCCGCAGCACGCTGGTCGAACTCGTCGAGGGCGCCGGAGACACCGTCGCGATCAGCGAGCCGGCGCCGATGGCCACCGAAATGCCGATGGACGGGGCCAGTGCGCCGATCGTGGACGCGACCATCGTGTCGCCCGCGATTGAGGTGCCCATCAGCGGCGGCGCGCCGCCGCCGCCGCCCCGCAGCCACGAAGACGATGGCCGTCGCGGCGGGGCCGATGCGGCCTCACTCGGTGACGGCGTGGCGCTCGTCCGCCGCGTGCTGGCCGAGGCCACCACGCAGCCGCGCTGGCCGATGTACCCGCGTCAGTTCAAGCAGTTCCTGCGCGCCGCCGATCCATCGTTCGACGAGCGGAAGTACGGCTCGATCGCGGAGTTGATGCGCGCCTGCCAGAAGGACGGACTGCTGAAACTCGAACGCGATCGCCAGGGCGGCCTGCGCGTGTTTGCCGCCGCCGGCGGAACGCCCCGCGCCTCGGTGCCGCACGGCTGGTCGATCCTCGCCGGCGGACAGCCGTCCTCGACGCCCGACGAGACCGGCGAAGGTCCCGAGCCGCACGAGGAGCAGCCGATCATCCCGGCGCACCGCGACGATCTGCCGGATGACGACATCGGCAACCGCATCAGCGGCGGCGCGGTGGACGTCACGCGCGAGACCATCGGTGGACGCGGCTTCGGCCGGGCCGCCGCGCCGGCGCCGCGCTGGCCATCGACGATACCGACGATGCGGACGACGAGCCGCAGCCGCCCGCACCACCGGCCGCAAAGCCGGCGCGTGGACGGAAGACCGCCGCCAAGCGGCCCGCCGCCAAGCGCGCGACCAGCGCCGCGAAGCGTCCCGCGGCGCGGCGCAAGAAGGATTAACCCCTCAGCGTGGGGTTAGAACGGATTGGCGCCGGGGCTGAACGGCACCGGCGCCAGTTACGGGTACACGGTCTCCACGTAACCGTGTTCCCTGGTCCATTGCACGCGGCGCCGCAGTTCGTGGCCGCCGGGGCGATGGAAGAGCACCAGGATTTCAGTGAAGCGGGGCTGGACGGGGCCGGCGATGTCCCGCGCGATTGTTCCGGCTTCTTCAAGGTGGGGTGTGTCCACCTCCACCACCAGCGCGCGGTGTGCGGACACGCGCTTGGTGATGGTCCAGCGCGGGGGCGGATCGGGTTCGAGCGACAACGCTATCCCCACGAGCCCCATCGTCAGGATCGCCGCGACGCCGAAGCCGAGAACGGCCGGCCGCACGAGCGAACTTCTATCACGAATCACGCCCATGCTTCACGTGACCAACGGATCCGTGTTCCTCTCGCGCCTCCACGACCTGGGCGTGCCGGGGGCGATCATCCCCTGGGACGATGTGCTGCACGAAGGGCCGGTGCCGGCGGGGTTGTCGCCGAACGAGCTGCGCCGCTGCCGCGCGGAGTTCCTGGCGATCAACTGGGGCGATGTCACCGACATCGAGCGCGGCCTGACCTCGCGCGATCAGGCGGTCGTCGATGCCGCATCGGGAGAGGAGATCGTCCTGTGGTTCGAGCACGACCTCTACGATCAGCTGCACGTCCTGCAGGTGCTCGACCTCCTGCACGGCCTGCAGACCGGCGGCCGGCTCGCCGCGCGCGTGACCGCGATTCTTGCCGACGATTATCTGGCGGCCCAGCCTGACGATCTCCTCAGCCAGTGGTTCGCTTCTCGCATGGTCGTGTCCGAGGCTCAGCTTGCCGCCGCCGCCGCGGCCTGGGACGCGTTCCGCGCGCCCGAGCCGCTGGCGCTGCAGGCGTTCCAGCATCCCGGCGCCTGGCCGACGCTTACGAAGGCGCTCCGGCGTCACCTTCAGCAGTTTCCCGCGGTCGGCACCGGCCTCTCGCGCACG
Organism: uncultured Acidobacteriota bacterium; assembly: GCA_963723005.1. Lineage (GTDB taxonomy): Bacteria > Acidobacteriota > Vicinamibacteria > Vicinamibacterales > UBA2999 > VFZN01. Next base: position 325,126 of record CAVRPA010000008.1, read on the forward strand.
GAACGTCAGACGCTGGCGGCCGCAGTCAACGGCCCGCGACCTCTACGCGAGCTATTCCGCGCGTCGAACCACGAGTGCGAGGACGCGATCTTCATGGGCGACCTCGGCTGGTGGTCGCACATCCGCCCGTTGCTGACCGGCGCCCAGCCGCTGCTCGAGTCCGACGACCGTCGCCCGGACGACTGGCATCACGAGGATTGGTGGCGTGACGACGGGCCGGCGCCCGCGCTGCGCCTCACCGCCACCGGCGCGCGCGTGCTGGCCGGCGAGGCCGACCACGTACGCCTGAACGGCATCAACCGCTGGCTGGGCGGAGTCCATCTCGTGGTGGCCTCGGTGTCCGGCGAAAGCCCGGTATCCGGTACCCGGTTTCCGTTACCCGCCAGTCAAACTGAGACGTTCACCTACGGCACGCCGACGTCGATGTGGCGCTGGAATGAGGAGCGCGGGACGATCGAGCGCGGGTAGGCTTGCTCGTCTGCCGTCTGCCGTCTGCCGTCTGCCGTCTGCCGTCTGCCGTCTGCCGTCTTCTGCCTTCTGCCTTCTCCCTTTTGCCTTCTATACTGAATCCGCCCTTGTCCACTACCTCCTACACCGCCAAAGACATCACCGTTCTCGAAGGCCTCGAACCGGTTCGCAAGCGCCCCGGCATGTACATCGGCGGCGTCGGCGCCACCGGGCTGCACCATCTGGTGTGGGAGGTCCTCGACAATTCGATCGACGAAGCGATGAACGGGCACGCGTCGAACATCCGCGTGACGCTGCACAAGGACGGTTCGTCGCTGACGATCGAAGACGACGGCCGCGGCATCCCGGTCGATCTCCATCCGCAGACGAAGAAGAGCGCGCTCGAGGTCATCTTCACCGTGCTCCACGCCGGCGGCAAGTTCGAGTCCGGCAACTACAAGACGGCCGGCGGGCTGCACGGTGTTGGCGCCAGCGTGGTGAACGCGCTCTCGCGCGAGCTCGTGGCCACCGTGCGGCGCGACGGTTCGCAGTGGGAGATGACCTTCAAGCAGGGGAAGCCCACTGGCCCGCTGAAGAAGACCGGCGCGGCCCGCGGCAGCGGCACCACGGTGTTCTTCCGTCCGGACCCGATCATCTTCCCCAAGGTGGAGTTCGACGCCCCGACCATCCGCGAGCGGCTGGAAGTGGCCAGCTACCTGCACCGCGGCGTCAAGGTGATGTTCGAGGACGAGTCCACCGGGCAGAAAGACGTCTACCAGCACGCCGACGGGGTCGTCGATTACCTGAAGAAGGTGGTGGCCGAGCGCTCGGCCAAGCCGGTGCACGACGCGCCGTTCGCGCTCGAGAAGGAGAACGGCGTCAAGCTCGAGCTCGTGCTGCAGTGGACCGAGTCCACCGACGAGCACCTGCGCAGCTACGTCAACGGCATTCCCACCGGCTCCGGCGGCACGCACGAAGCCGGCTACCGCGCCGGCCTCGGCAAGGCCGTGCGCAACTACATCGAGACCCACAACCTCTCGCCGAAGGGCGTCACGCTCACCGCCGACGACATCCGCGAGGGGGTCACCGGCATCCTTTCGGTGTTCATCGCCGAACCGCAGTTCCAGGGGCAGACCAAGGATCGCCTGAACAACCCCGAAGTGCTCTCGGCCGTGGACGGCCTGGTGCGTCCGGCCCTCGAGCACTGGTTGAACAACAACCAGTCGGTGGCGGAGTCGATTGTCGCCCGCATCATCCTGGCGGCCCGCGCCCGCGAGGCCAGCCGCGCGGCGCAGCAGGAAGTGGTCCGCAAAGGTCCGACGTCGGGACGGGTCAACCTGCCCGGCAAGCTCTCGGACTGCACGCACCCAGGCTCGATCACCAGCGAGCTGTTCATCGTCGAAGGCGATTCGGCCGGTGGCTCGGCGAAACAGGGGCGCGATCGCGCGCGGCAGGCGATTCTGCCGCTGCGCGGCAAGGTGCTGAACACCGAGGGCGTGTCCACCGGCAAGGTGCTCGAGAACAAGGAGCTGTCCGATCTGGTCACCGCGCTCGGCTGCGGCGTCGGCAAGAACCTCGACATCACCCGCATGCGTTACGGCAAGGTGATCCTGCTCTCCGACGCGGACTCCGACGGTCACCACATCTCGACGCTGCTGCTCACGTTCCTCTATCGCCACATGCCCCAGCTGATTCAGGCCGGGCGCGTCTACCTCGCGCAGCCGCCGCTCTATCGCATCGACATCGGCAAGGAAACGTTCTGGGCGCTGGACGATGCGCAGAAGGATTCGATCGTGCGGCAGAAGAGCGGCCGCGCCAAGCCGGAGATCACGCGGTTCAAGGGTCTCGGCGAGATGATGCCGAAGGTGCTGTGGGAAACCACGCTCAACCCGCGGACCCGACGGCTGCTGAAGGTGCAGATTGCCGATCAGCTCGTCACCGACCGCGTGATCAACGAGCTGATGGGCAAGGACGCGTCGGCGCGCTTCCGCTTCATCATGGATCGCGCCGAAGACGCGCAGGAGCTCGACGTCTAGGCTCGAAGAGTTGACGACCTTGGCCGGGCCCTGACGACAAAGCTGCTGGTGCTGCTGAGCGACTTGAACACCGCTGACGGCACGCCCCTCGGCGTTCGAGTACGATGGGCGTCATGAGCACCGATCACGCTCCGCGGCCGGACGCCGCCCACAGACTTACCGCACTGGCGGCGCGCTGGCGCGAGTTCTGGAGCGGCTACTGGAAGTCCCCTCACGGCTGTTGAGGGATGGATCCAGTGGCCTGGGAGCAGGACACACGATTGCGCGAGCGGGCGAATGGACAAGCCCAGCCCCGGACGAGGAAGCCGCTGGCGATCTGGTCCCAGCGGTATCCCGGAGACTGCGGCGACTGAACGCGCCGGTCAGCGCGCCGGCAGACGCCAGCGCCGGACCTTCCACTCACGTTCCTCGGCAACGCGCGTCAACCCGCGATCCGGATTCACCGCGATTGCCGTCCCCACCGCCTCGAGCATCGCGACATCGTTGACGCTGTCGCCATAGCCGACTGACGCCGCGAGGTCGATGCCGGTGGCCTCGGCGTGGCGGCGCAGCGCGGCCGCCTTCCGCTCCGACTGATTCATTGACGCGAGCGGCTCGCCCAGCACGGCGTAACTCAGGTGCCGGCCGGTGAGGCGATCGCCCTCCGCCACCAGCCGTTGTGCCAGCAGCTCCGCGCCGAGCGCCCGCGCCAGAGGCGCCAACACAATATCGAGACCCCCACTGACCAGCACCAGCCGGCGCCCGGCGTCGCGATGCGCCGCCATTTCGGCGAGGGCGTCGGGGAAGCAGGCGGGGAGCAGCACCTCCTTGCAGCACCGCTCCGCATCGTCTTCGAGGCGAAGGCGCGAGAGGCCGGCGAACTGCGCGTAGACCATGCGGTCGGCCCGATCGCGGTCGATCTGATCGGCGATCCAGGCGTACGGCGCGCGCCACAGCAGGCTTGCCAGCCAGCGCCGGTGCTGCCATGTCGAGGTTTGGCGCTGACGCAGCCAGACGAGGCTGGTCGTGGACCGCGTCGCGCTGATCGTGCCATCGACGTCGAAGATGGCGGCGGATGTGGGCGCGACGGGAGAGGTGGTCACTGTGCGCTGGCGGTGAGGCTCATCGCGGCTGCGCCGCGGCGGAGTGCTGTTCGAACCACTCCCAGAACGGATCGCTGCCGTCGCGTGCGGTCATGGCCTCGCTCGGCAGCCCCTGCGCGTCCAGGGTCCACGCCTGCGCCTCGGCCTGCAGCAACAGGAACACCGCGCGCACTTCGTCGAGCGACCAGCGCTGCCGCGCGAGGTCAACACGAGCGGCGAAGCCGGTATCGGGCGTCGGATTCGAGATCGTACGGCTCGAGCTCGGCAAGGCCCGCGAGAATGCGATCGCGCCTGGCGTTCAAGGGCAGCCCGGCGAGCTCGGCGCCCGCGAGCGGCCGCCCCAGCACCAGTTCCTGCGCGCCAAGGCCGACCGGGAACTCGACGCGCTGCTCGGCGCCGGAGAGGGGCAGCCCGCTGCAGAACCGCAGCGGCACGATGGTCAGCCCGGCCTGTACGGCCATGTCGGCCCACACCGCGCTGATGGTGGCCACCGGCTGACGCCCATGGACGGCGCGCGTGCCTTCCACGTGCACCATCAACGAACGAGCGCCGCTCCTGGCCGCGTGACTCATCTCGGCCAGGCGCTCGAGCATGTCCTGCTGGCGATCGCGATCGACGTAAACGATGGCGGGCCCGCGGCGGTCGTCGTTGAGGCCGGCGGCCAGACGTCCCACCCACGTGTCGCGATGTTCCTGCTTGGCGAGAGTCAGCAGAGGACGGCCCAGCACCGGCGGCAGTGCCATGCCGGCGAGCACCGATTCCACCGCGACCTGGTGATTGGCGAGCAGCAGCAGCGGCGAGTTGCCAACCGCGGCCATCGCGGCCGGGTCGAGCAGGCGAACGCCGCCGACGAAGTGGCGGCACGCGGCCAGGAACAACGCGCGCAGCGCGGGCACGCGGGCCTGCCAGCTCTGGGCCTCCCACCACGCCGCGACGGCAGCGATGTCCAGCCGCGGCGCGACGGCGTCGCTCGCGGTTGCACGCCGATCGTCGCCGGCGACGGTCAAGCGATAGTCGAGCAGTGGCAGCGCCGCCGCCTGCACGCGTCCGTTGCCGTCGACCGCGATCGCGCGTGGATGCAGCCGGACACGGGCCGCCGCGTGCTCGCGCGCCACCACCGCTTGCAGCCGCGGCAGCGGTTCGTGATCGGACAACCCGTACACCGTCGGAATCGTGCCCGGCAGCCAGTCGGCGCTCGCGAGCTCGCCCTGCGTCAGCGTGCTGGTACCGTCCACTTCGTGGCCGAGGCGTGCGCCGGCAACGAACTCGCCATCGCGCAGGAACGCGCGGCGGCTCTCGCCAGGCAGCTGCCCCAGGCCACTCGCGGGAAGGCATGCTTCGACCAGCACGAGCTCCGCCCACAGCAACCCCTCGTGCAGGAGGTGCAGGTGCAGCCGCGGAAAGCGGTGCGAGCTGCCGTGGAATCCGGCTGGCCGCACGCGCACTTCGCACACGCCGTGGCGAGGCGCCTCGGCAAACAGCCGGAACCGCTCGACGCGGACGGGATAGGCGATCTGGCCGGCGGCCACGTCGGGGAACCAGCGCTCCATCGAATCGTGCGGCACGCCGTGCAGGCCGGCGTCGAGCACGATGTGCGGCAGGCGCTCGCGAGCGTCGTCGGCGTCGATGCGAACCCAGATGTCGCAGCCGGTGTGATCCCGGCGGCCTTCGGTCACACGCTGATAGGCGGGCCCGTGGAACATCGCGCCGGTGGCGTACGGATCTTCGAGCGCCGGCGCCGACTCGTGCAATGGCGGCAGCGGTTCCGGGGCGTGCGGCTTGACCGCGTCGCGCACGAGCCGTCCGTCGGCGAGCGGCTTGCCGTTCTCGGTGATGCTGATCGCGTCGACGTTCGCGTCGATCGTCAGCGTGGCCGGTTGGTCCAGGACCAGCCAGCGGCGCAGCACCAGATCGTCAACCCCCACCACATCGGCTGCGGCCTGCATCGCCAGGCTCAGCACCGCCATGCCAGGCAGCACCGGGGCGGCATACGTAGGACGATGATCGTGCCACCACGGCTCGACCGCGGGATCGAGGCGAACCGTGCCTCCACCAACCGGCGTCGCAGCGGCTTCCATCGACACCGTAAGTCCGCGCAGCTGATAGATGCGGCGGCCGTCCACCCAGACCGAGCCCTGCGCGCGCACGCTCCAGCGGCCATCGCGCTTCTCGATCGGCTCGGCGTCGAGCGTCAGCGACACCAGCGAGGCTTCGGGCATCACCTGGCCGCGGAACTGCCATGCGGTGGGATCCGGCGTCACCATGTCCGCGAACACGCCGCCGGGCACGGCCTCGGCCGCGCCTTCGAGCAGCAGATGGGCCTGCAGCAGCTGCACGAGCGCTTCGATTCCGAGCGAGCCCGGCTGCACCGGATCCTGGAAGAAGTGCGCCTTGAAGAACCACTCGCTGGGCCGAACGCGCTTCTCGCCGCGGAGCGCCGCCCGTCCATCGGCTGCGAGCTCGCGGTGCGTCACGCGCTCGCACATCCGGACCGCCGGTTTCGGCAGCCGTTCGCGTCCGCGCGGCCCGAGCTGGTCGAGCAGGTCGGCCTCGGCGCTGGTGTTGGCGAACTCACGTTCGGCCGGCTCGGCGGCCAGCCCGGTCTGTCCTTCGAGCGCGGCCTTCGGGAAGAACCCGAACGTCGTGCCCAGCTCGTAGATCACCTCGTCGCCCACCGTGCAGACGACGTCGAAGCCCACCAGCGTCATGCCGCCCGCGCGCGAGACCGACTTGAGCCGGCTGCGCACCTTCAGGCAGCCGTCATCGGCACGAACGGCGCGATGCAGCACGCCCTTGCCATCGAGGTTGCGGAAGAACACCTCGTCGGCTTCGTGCACGGCGCACCCGACGTACGACGCCAGCCAGCCGCACGGCTGGAGCGCGGCTTCGATCAGCACGCACGACGGCATCTGACCCGTGGGATGCGCGTCGAAGTACCACGCGTCCGCCGGGATGTCGTACGCGGTTTCGACGACGACGCCCGCCTGCATGCCGCCCGGCGGGTGACTGAGCGAGCTGATGCGGCTGATGAAGTGATACGGCGGCGCCGGCAGCCGCGGCACGCGGCGCGACGGCGGCAGCGTGGCATAGAGCGGCCCGAACGCGGCGACCGGGTTGCCGGTGGCGCAGGCCAGCAGCGACGCCTGGCCGTAGCGGAAGCCCTCGAACTCGGCCACTGGCTCGGCGTCCGGGGCGATCTGCGAGAGGTCGTAGGCGCTCAGCGGAGAGTCGGGCGCGAGCCGCAGCGCCATGCGCCGGCAGTGGAACGCGCGCAGCCCGTCCACCGTGCACATCAGGTCGGCGACCAGCATCGGCTCGGCGCCGTCGTGCAGCTCGCTGACGAATACCTCGTAGACCAGCGAGCTGGACTTCGGCGTCACCTGTCCGCGGCAGCGCAACAGGTACGGCTGCTCGGGTACCGGCTCGAAACGCCACCCGTCGCGATCGATGGTGTAGCCCAGCGCCGCCACGTAGAACGCCATCGTCTGCAGGCAGCCCTCGAACATCAGGGTGCCGGGCATGCACGGGTCGTTGTAGAAGTGGCCGGGGAAGAACCACTGATCGGGCGTGACGTCCATCGTCGCGCGCAGATAGCCGCGGCCCCACGGACCACCCTTCAGATCGAGCTCGTCAACGCGATCGAACAGGCGGAGACGGCCGTTGGCGATGCGCGGGGTGCGGGTATGGCTGGCGCAGCGGAGGAACGCCGGTCCGAAGGCGGTCAGGACGTCGCCCTCGGCAAACGCCGCCACCTGGCGATCGTCGTAGCTCGACGCCGGCTCCACGCCGGGACGAGGCCCTGCGAGAGGCGCCTCGGGAGCGGGCACATCGTCGGCGGGGTTCCACAGGATGCCGGCGCTCTCGTCGAGCTCTTCGTCGGTGAAGAACCCGGCCTGGCCCTGGCGCACGCTGAGGCGCAGGTCGCCGTCCGATTTGCAGTCGTAGTGGAAGAAGAACAGCCCCACTTCGCCGTGCCGCGCGTGCCCGTCGATGGAGATTTCGTAGCGCAGCGTCTCGCCGATTGCCGGCAGCTGGCCGTGGAAGGTCAGCTCGCAGCCGAGCAGGCGATAGACGCGGTCACCGCGGTTGTGGAGATCGACGCCAAGCCAGCTGATGAGCATCAAGTCGGCCTGGCCCGACTCGATGAGGATGCCGGTGGGCATCCGGCCCTCGTGGAGGTACCACGAGTCGGCGCGCACATCGGTCTCCGTCCAGATCGTGCCGGTGCGCATGCTCGCCGGTTCGCCGAGCAGGCCGACCACGCGATCGGCCAGCAGCAGCGGCGGCATCGGCATGCGAACCTGCCGCGGGTGCGAGTCCTGGGCCGCGAACGCGGGGCCGAAGATTTCGGAGATGCGGCCACTGGCGTGCACTTCGAGCTGCTCGCGCGTGAACGTCACGCCCGGCGTCCCGAGGGCGGGCGATGCCTCGTCGTCGATGGCGACGGCCTCGACGATCTGCACTTCGGGCTCCCACTCGGGAATGGCCGTGGCGGCGAACGTCAGAGGCTCCGCTTCATCTGGCCCGGTGGCCATCAGGTGCCGGATCGCCAGCTCCTGCACCTGCAGCAGCGCGTGCTGGCAGTTGCTGAGCGCGACGAGAGCGGCGATATCCATCGAGGTGTCGAATACTGGCACGGAGACGTCCTGCTGATCCCAGCCCGCGGTTTCCCACGTGGTTGGTGCGCCGCCGACCGGCAGCAGGCGTTCGGGCAGCGCGGGCGCCAGGATGGGCGCCGGCGGCATGCGAAGCACCGCGGCTGGCCGCGCGTCGAATGCCGGCAGCGCGCGATGACCGGACAGCTGGATCACGCCGTCACTGGCTTTCGAGGCCGCGTCGGCGGACGGCGGCAGCAGCCGCAGGTCGGCCATCTGCGCGTTCCACCATGCCGTATCGACCGCGTATCCCGCATCGGCCACGATCGTCAGCGCCTCGGCGGTCTCACGGATCGTGCCGCGCGTGCCGTCAACGGCGCACGCGACGTGGGGCTCGTCGCCGAGAATCTCGCGAATCCATCCCGAGCAGGCGTTCCTCGGCCCAAGCTCGACGAAGCAGCGGACGCCGTCCTCGTGCGCCTGCTTGACGGTGGCGTCGAAGATCACGGTGTGGCGCGCCTGCTCGGTCAGCATCTCGGCGCAGCGGTGCGCGGTCGGCGCAAACGATCGGTTCACCGCATTCGCGTAGAGGCGCGGCGTGGTGATTGGCTGCGTGTCCCGGTGGTGGACGCGGTACCACGTGTCGGCAAACGGCTCGAGCTCGGGGCAGTGCACGACGAGGTCGTGATTGATCGGCACGGCCCGGGCGCCCAGGGACGACACCAGCTCGCGGCAGGCCGCGTCCTCGCCGCCGATGACGACATCGGTGGCGTGGTGGACGATCAGGAGCCGGACGCGCGGCCGGGTGGCGAGGGCGGAACGAATCGCGTCCACGGGATGCGTCACGCGGTAGCAGCGCCAGTCCGGCGTCGCCTCTTCGTCCAGCGACCATGCCGCCCGCAGCGTTTCGTAATCGCCTGCCAGATGCTCGTCGTACATGCCGGAGCGCGAGACGTCGGCAAACAGATCGTCGGCGTCGGTCCACGCGCCGGTGGCCAGCAGCGCGTTGGTCTCGCCGCTCGACAGCCCAAGGCACGCGCCGGGCACAAGGCCGACGCGGCGCAGCAGCTGCGCGTGCGCCTGGCTGACCATCGTGGCCAGCTGCAGCTGATCGATCAGCGTCAGCGTGCTCTGCCCCATCAACGCGGGGAGCAGCGACGCGAGCCGTGGCGCCATCGCGCGGAGCGCGGAGCCCAGCTCGGGGAACGCCCGCAGCAGCTGACGTCCCGCGCCGGGGTATGCGGCCGCGGCGCCGGTGAACACCCACGCCACTTCCGAGGCGGGCCGAACGGCGCCCGTTCGGTCTGCCGTCTGCCGGTTGCCGTCGACCGGAATCGTGTCTGCCGGCTGCCGGCTGCCGTCTGCCGGGATCTGGTCTGCCGTCTGCCGGTTGCCGTCTGCCGGCCCCTCGTCGGCCGCGGCCTCGGGCAACCGCGGCGCCTCTTCTGCGAGACCCTGCACGCGCGGCGCGCGAATCTCCCAGCCGTGCATCCGCAGATGGCGGTCCGCCGCAATCCATGGGTCCGCGGGGCTCGCGGGACTGAGCGCGTGGCGGCAGCAGAGCGCCGCCACCGCCAGCTGCAGTAGTTCGTGCGCCTCTCCGGCGTCGGACCACGGCAGCGTCGGCGTGGTGGTCGGAGTGTCGTCGCTGGTCGCGGTGAAGGTGGCGAGCACCTCGCGCGTGCCGGCGCTGCGCACGGGCATCAGCAGCAGGAGCACCGCGGTGTCGGCCCGCGACGGGTCGTCACCGAACGCGCCGCCGCTGGCGTCCACGGCACCGACCAGCGCGGCGTCGAGCTCGCCGCGCGAGATTGCATCGGCCGCCAGTTCGAGCGCCTGCCGGCCCGAGGCGAAGCCGTCGCTCACGACCATGCCCGGCCCACGCGCATCGAGGGCGCTGTTCAGCCGGTTCGCCGGCATGTTCGGCATCGTCCCGACGACGCCCGCCGCTTGCAGGGCCGGCACCACCGCGTCGCGTTCCGCCTCGCGGCAGGGACGTCCGAGGAACTGCTCCAGGCGCCAGCGGCAGCCGTGCCGCGCACCCGCGGGGTCGATGTCGGTGCCGACGAACACACCGATGCGGTCACGATCCAGGCCCTCGAGGTGCGGGCGCATCGACTGCGCCGCCCGGAGCAGCATCAGCTGCTGCGGCAGCGTCTGCTGGAGATCCGCCGGCGGGAAGCCCAGGCCTTTCAGACCCAGCTGCAGGTCGCTGATGCGTCGTGTCGGGCCGTCGAGCCCGAGCAGCACGCGGAGCGTCGCCGTCGTGTCGCGGGCGGCGCCCACCGCCACCTCGCAGGCGACCAGCGCCAGCGCATGACGACGCGGCTCGGGCAGCGGCTTCTTCTTCGCGCGGCCGCGCGGCTTGCGGACGAGCTCCGCCGCGACTTCAGGACCGTCGATCACCGCGTGCGCGTTGCAGCCGCCGAAGCCGAACGCGTTGATCGCCGCACGACGCGGACCGGTGCCTGGCTTCCATTCCGAGGAAGCGGCCGGCAGGAGCAGGGCGCTGCCGGCGAGCGCCTCCATCGGATGCTCGATGCTCACCTGGGGCGCCGCGGGCATCGTGTCGTGCTCGAAGGCGCCGCAGATCTTCAGCATGCCGGCGCCGGCACTGGCCGTGATCAGGTGCCCGAGCTGCGCCTTCAGCGAACCGAGCTGCAGCGGATGATCTTCGCCGAACACCGCGCGGACGCTGAGCATCTCCTCGCGGTCGCCGACCGCGGTGCCCGTGGCGTGGCACTCGAGGTACTCGACGCTTGCCGGTTCCAGTCCCGCGGTCGCATACGCGGCGCGCACCGCGCGCTGCTGGCCCGACGTGGTGGGCGCGAGCAACCCGGGCCCGCGGCCGTCGTTGCTGAGGCCGACGCCGCGCACGACGCCGTAGATGCGATCGCCGGCGGCCACCGCGTCATCGAGGCGCTTCAGCGCCAGCACGGCGGCGCCTTCCGCCGGCAGCAACCCGTCGGCGAGCGAGCTGAGCGGAGAGCTGCGGCCGGTGCGGCTGAGCGCGCCAAGCGCGGTGAAGCCGATGTGCAGGAACAGATCGTCCGCGGCGTTGAGGCCCGCGGCAATCATCAGGTCGGCGCGCCGCGACTGCAGCGCGTCGCAGGCAATCTTCAGGGCGTAGAGGCCCGAGGCGCAGGCGGCGTCGAGCGCGATGCGCGGGCCGCCGAGGCCGCACGCGGCCAGCGTCCAGTGCAGCGCGCCGGTCTGTCCGGACAGCGCCGGGCTGTCGGCGTCCAGATCGCCGCACCAGCGGCGGGCGGCCACGTCCGCCAGCGCGCGCGTGGCATAGCCGAGCGTGCCGACGACGAGGCCGGCGCGAGCGCCGCCATCCATCCCGAACGACGCTTCGTTCAGCGCTTCGCGCGTGGCGTGAATCAGCCACTTCCATCCCACCGGCAGCGGCGCCAGCTGTTCCGGCGCGACCGCGAAGCCATCGGGACGCCACAGCGCGTCGAAGCCGCTGACGTATCCGCCGCGGGCGCATGCGCTCGGCTCGCGTGGGTCGGCGCAGACCTCGGCGGGATGCAGGCCCCACATCGCCTGCGTGCTTGGACCGGTGAGGTCGTCGCGCTGGCGGATGCGCGTCCACAGGCCCCCCGGGTCGAGCGCGCCCGGCAGCACGCATCCGCGTCCGACGATGGCGATGGCGACGGGCGGCGTCATGACGCGTGCACGTGCATCACGATGCCGTCGAGCGAGAGCAGCGGACTGCCCGTCGCCAGATCGGTGAACAGCGCATCGCCACTCAGCCGGTAGGCGTTGTCACGGCGGCACTGGACCGTGCACCCGACCTCGCCGTGATCGGGCCACGGCGCCCAGGCTACGGCAGCGGCCGATGCCGGTCGGCAGGCTGGCGCGTCCGTCCTGCGCCACTCCCCAAAGCCGCAGCAGCTGAAGCGCGCCATCGAGCGCCGCGGGATCGAGCTGCCACTGCGCCGGCCAGCCCATCGCGCCGGCCGTGGCAAGGCGCGCGCTGATCGTGTGCTCGCCGCAGTGCAGCACTTCGCGAATGACCTGGAACGCCGGGCCATGGAACAGCGCCGACGCATACGGATGGAGGCAGGCGTCCGGCAGTGCGGTGCCGTTGACTGCCGCTGGCGCGGGAACCGGCGGCGGTTCGCCGTTCATCGAGATCAGCTCCGCGCGATAGGCGGGCCGGCCCGAGATGTGCGTCAGCGTGCTGACGACGCCGCGGCCCGACGGCGAGGCATCGCTGTGCATCTCGAGCTCCGCGGATCCGTCGGCCAGCACCAGGCCCTGCAGCAGCTGCAGATCGCGCAGCTCGCACGCCAGGCCAAGGGTGCGGCGGCCCTCGCCAAGCAGCGTGTCCAGCGCCATCGTCATCGGCAGCACCACGGAGTCGCCGATGCGGTGGTCCTGCAGCACCGGGAGCGCGCTCACTTCCACGCGCACCCGCTCGCGCCGCGCGTCGCGCATCTGATCGAGGCCGCAGCCGATGATCACCTGCGTGCTGACGCCGCTCCGCAGCTCGTCAACGAAGGCCTGCGCCCCTTCGGCCTGCGGAATGAGGCTGATGCCGCGCGCGGTGAAGTGCTTGGCGAGCGACTCGGTGACCATGCCGCCATCCCACGGGCCCCAGGCGATGCTGACCACGTGGCAGGCGGCGCCGCGGCGCGCCTGCTCGTCCACCGCCAGCCGATCGAGCGTGGCGTTGGCGGCGGCGTAGTCCGACTGTCCGGGATTGCCGCTGTGCGCGGCCACCGACGAGAAGAAGCAGATGTGCTCCAGCGGATCGGTGCCGCAGGCGTCGAGCAGCGCGCGCACGCCATCCAGCTTCGGCCGCAGCACGCTCTCGAACTGTTCACGCGTCTTCTCGCCCAGGCGCTTGTCGGCCAGCACACCCGCGCCATGCACCAGCCCGCGGATCGGGCCCCACGCGGCGCGTGCGGCGGCCACGGCGCGGCTCACCTCCGCGGCGTCGGCCACGTCCACCGGCTCGTAGCGGACTTCGGCGCCGGCCACTTCGATGCCGCGAATCGTCGCGCGAATCTCGCGCTGCGCCAGGATGGCGCTCACCTGCCGGCCGATAGCGCGCAGATCCGGCTTGCCGGCGGCCTGTGCGATCAGGGCGCGCTTCAGTGCCGCCTCGTCGTTGATCCCATGGCACGCGGCCGGCTCGTCTTCGAGCGGCGTACGGCCCATCAGCACGATGCGTCGCGCGCCGGCCTGGGCGAGCGCGAGGCCGCAGGTGGCGGTCACGCCACGGGCGCCGCCAGAGACAATCCACGGCCCTTCGGGCAGCGGACGAACGCACGCGACCGATTGTCTCTTCCACGCGGGTGCAGATCGCGCGCTGACGCCCGAGCCGCACTTCGCGTTCGACGCCGCCGTGCGCGAGCTCCGCGGCCGCGGCCGCCAGCGGCTCCACGCCGTCAGCCACGGTGACGCACTTCCACTCGGCGGACCACTCGAGCGCGGCGGTCTTCACGAGGCCGGCGACGCCCGCGGTGTCCACGCCGTCGCGGAGCACGCCCAGCACCACGCGCGGTGGCGTGGGTCGCGAAGCAAGAGCGGTGAGATGCGTGAAGGCGGCGCGAACCGCGTCGGCGCCGAGGCCATCCGTGAGGACGACGAGATCGGCGTCAGCCGCATCGGCGGGTGACAGCGTCACGCCGTGAATTGCCAGCGCGCTGATGAACGCGGACGTCTCGTCCGGAGTCGAGCCGGCCACGCCCACCGTCCGGCACGAGCCGAGGGCAGGGAAAGCCGTGCCGGGGGCGGCGAGCGGCAGCCACTCGACAACCCGGCGCTCGACGGAAGAGACGGCCGCTGACCCGGAATCTGCTACCGGGTCGCGGCCTGCTGAGGGTTTGCTGGAGAGCCCTCCAGCAACGCGAGCAGGTCGCTGATGCGCCGGACGTCGGCCGGCGACACCTTGCTCGAGTCGAGGCCGGGCACGCGTTCGTTGACGGCGGCGAGAATCTCCACGCGCTTGATCGAGTCGATGCCGAGGTCGGCCTCGAGATCCATTTCGGCGGCGAGGGCTTCAACGGGATAGCCGGTCTTCTCCGCGATGATCGCCAGCACGGTGTCGGCCGAGGCCTGCGCCTGCGCGGGCGCCGCGGCTGGTGCCGCCGCCACTGGTGCGGGGGCGGGTGCCGGTGCGGGTGCCGGTGCGGGTGGCGGAGGCGCGGGCGCCTGGACGGGCGCGGGCCGGGGAGCGGCTACCGGCTGCGGTGCGGGTGCCTGGGCGACCGCGCGCTGCGGCACGGGGGCCTGCTGCGGAACCGCGACCGGTGCCGGCGCCGCCAGCACCATCGTCTGGACCGGCTGGGGCGCGGCCATCTGCAACGCCGCCGGGGCAACGTTCGCGGCAGCGCCGCCGAGGCCTCGCAGCGTCATGCTGTAGCTCTCGAGCAGCGCCTGCTGCGTGAGCCGCTGGGCCTCGAGGATCTGCGCGCGCATATCGTCGCTGCGCATGACGACGGGAACTGTGGGCAGGGAAGTGTCTGACATGCTCTTTCGATCTTTCGCAGTTGGGAGCGCGGCCACGGGCTGTCGCGCGGCGGCGACGGGCGCCACCTTGCGCTCAGTGGTGACAGTGGACGAAGCCGGGCCCGAAGCGCGGCCACGGACGTGGAGGCGGCCGGACCGGACGGCGCGGATGCTGCCGGACGTGGCGCGGAGACGGATGCGGCCGCCGGCTGCGCCGCGGCCACGGGCGCAGCGGCACGCGCAGCCGATGCGGCAGACGAGGGCGGATAGGGCTTGCCGAGGTTGGCGCCGCCGACCATCACCACGGCGGGACCCTTGGGCGGCGCGGCGGTCGGCAGCGTGTCGCCGAACGAGGCGTGCAGCTGATCGAAGCGAAGCGGCAGGCCGAGCGTGGCGAGCTCGCCGATCGCGTTCCACCAGGAGCGGAGGCCATGACGCGACGCGACGTCGAGCGAGATCGCCACGTGGGGCCGGTCCGTCAGGCACTTGCCGGCCAGGCCCGTCAGCACGCTGCCGGCGCCAACTTCCAGGAACACGCGGCAGCCCTGCGCGTAGAGCGCGTCGATGCTTTCGCGGAAGCGTACCGGCTCGGCGAGCTGGCCTGCCAGCTGCGCCTTGATGGCTTCGGGCTGGTCGGGATACGGCTGCGCGGTGCCGTTGGCGATCACCGGCATGCGGGGCGCCGCCACGGCGGACGTGCGCACGTCGGCGGCGAACGTAGCGGCAGCCGGAGCCACCAGCGGCGAGTGGAATGCCGCCGCGACTTTCAGCGGCTGAAAGCTGAGCCCCGCCGCGGCCAACGCCTTTTCGATCTTCGTCAGGCTCTCGACCGGACCGCTCAGCACGGCCTGCTTCGGGTGATTGTCGTTCGCGAGCACCAGGTTCGCGTCGCCGTGGCGGTCCACGATCGCGCGCACCGTCGCGGCGTCTCCGGCGACCGCCAGCATGCTGCCCAGGCCTCCGGCGTTGGCGCCGCCATTCGACCCGCAGGCTTCCATGGCCAGGCCGCGCGCCCGGGCGAGGCGGACGAGCGTGTCGGCGTCGAAGACGCCAGCGGCATGGAGCGCCACCAGTTCGCCGAAGCTGTGGCCGGCCGCGGCGGCGGGACGCACGCCCAGTCGATCGAGCAACGCGAGTTGCGCGAGGCTGGCGGCAGCCAGCGCGGGTTGCGCCGCGCTGGTGGCGCGCAACCGCGCCTCCTGGGCCTGCAGCGCCTCGGGCTCGAAGGCCGGGCGCGGAAACACGATCTCGCCGAGATGATCGGCGCCGTCCGCGGCCGGCAACGCGCTCACGGCGCGCTGCCACGCCTCGAACGCATCGGGGAAGGTGGTGGCGAGGTCGCGACCCATCCCGACGTACTGACTGCCCTGGCCGGGGAACAGGAACGCCACCGAGTTGGCGGCGGCGGCCGCGCCACGCCGCACGACGCAGTGCGCGGAGCGGGCGTGGGCGTCCGAGCCCTTCAGCAGGTCCGCGGCCTCGGCGCAGACCGCGGCCAGTTGTCCGAGATCCGGCACGACGAGCGCGACGCGGATGGCCGCATCGGGCGAGAAGCCGGCCTGCGTCTCGCGGGCAAACGTTGCGAGCTGCGCGGCGGTGCCGAGCCTCGCCGGCAAGGCGGAGATTTCGGTTCGAAGCGCGGCCGCATCGCTGCCCGAGACGAGCAGCAACCGCACCGACGAGGCGTCCAGGCGCGGCGCCGTCGCCGTCCCCTTGTACTCCTCCATCGTCACGTGGAAGTTGCTGCCACCGAAGCCGAAGCTGCTGACCGATGCCCGGCGCGGGTGATCGGCGAGGTGGAACCACGGGCGGGTCGCGGTATTCAGGTAGAACGGGCTGGTCTCGAGCTGCAGCGCCGGGTTCGGCCGCTGCACCTTGATGGTCGGCGGCAGCGTGCGGTGATGCAGCGCGAGCACCGCCTTCACCAGGCTGGCGGCGCCGGCCGCCGCCTTGGTGTGGCCAATCTGCGACTTCACCGAGCCGAGCGCGCACCACTGGGTGCCCGACGGCGCGGCTTCGAGGAACACCTCGCGCAGCGCCGCGAACTCGGCGGCGTCACCGGCGACGGTGCCGGTGCCGTGCGCCTCGACCAGTCCGACGGTCGTCGGCGAATAGCCGGCGTCCTCGTAGGTGCGGCGCAGCGCCATCGACTGTCCCTCGGGCCGCGGCGCGTAGACGCTCTTCGCCCGCCCGTCCGAGCTGCTGCCCAGGCCGCGCAGCACGGCGTAGATGCGGTGCCCGTCGCGTTCGGCATCCTCGAGGCGGCGGAGCGCGAGCATCGCCACGCCTTCGCCGAGCATGGTGCCGTCGGCCTGATCGCTGAACGGCCGGCAGTCGCCGGTGAGCGACAGCGCCGGCGTCTGCGAGAAGCACAGGAACATCAGCACGTCGTTCAGCGCGTCGACACCGCCGGTGAGGATGGTGTCGGCGTGGCCGCTCCGCAGTTCGGCCATCGCCATCGACAACGCGGCCAGCGAGCTGGCGCACGCCGCGTCGAGCGCGCAGTTGGTGCCGCCCAGGTCGAAACGGTTGGCGACGCGGCCGGCGATGACGTTGCCGAGCAGGCCGGGGAAGGTGCTTTCCTGCCACGGCACGAACTGATCGGCAATCGCGTCGCACG
Organism: uncultured Acidobacteriota bacterium; assembly: GCA_963723005.1. Lineage (GTDB taxonomy): Bacteria > Acidobacteriota > Vicinamibacteria > Vicinamibacterales > UBA2999 > VFZN01. Next base: position 342,371 of record CAVRPA010000008.1, read on the forward strand.
CGCGATCGATCGTCCGTTCGTCCATGCCCGAGCGGCGGAGTCCCTCGCGCCACATCGGCCGCGCCATCCGTCCGGACATGTGCGCGACGAGCTGGGTGGTGGCGGCGGCGCCGAGAATGACGCCGGTGCGCTTGCGATCGAAGCGCTGCGGCGTGCCGTTGTCCGCGTCCGCCAGGCAGCGCTGCGCGATCAGCAGCGCCAGCAGCTGCGCCACGTCGGTGCTGGGCAGGCTCGACGGCGGCAGCCCGAAGGCCAGCGCGTCGAACGGCTGCGGCGGAATGAAGCCGCCGCGCCGCCCGTAGGTCTTGTCCTTGGCGCGGGGCGTCGGATCGAAGTAGTCCTCGATCCGCCAGTGCTGCTCCGGCACGTCGCTGAAGCAGTCACGAGCCTCGACCAGGCTGTTCCAGAATCCGGTCAGGTCGTCGCTGCCGGGCAACAGCGAGGCGAGACCGACGACGGCAATCGGTGAACCCGTCACGCGTGCAACTCCACGGGGAGAGGTGAATGCTGAAGCGCCGCGTCCGGCAGTGCAACGCCGGCCGTGCGCAGATGGTGCGCTCGCGTCAGCCGGACCGCGCCGGCGAGCAGGTTGAGGCCGATGCCCGCCACCGTTCGCTCCGACGCCTCAGCGAGGCGAGTGCCCGCCGCCCAGGCGTTGAACGCGCCCATGGCCGGCCCACACCAGATTTGATAGTCCTGTTGACGGTTCGACGCGCCCTCGCGCGCCCACCGGTTCGAGTTCCCGAGATACCAGCGGAAGACGAGCGCCATCCGGTGATGCGGATCGCGCGCCGCGCGTTCGAGCTGCGCGGGCTCCCGTCCCGACCAGAACACCTCGCACTCGCGCCAGATCTCGTCCACGCTGGCGCGCAGGATCTCGCGTTCCAGCTTCTGCCGCGCCTCGGCCGGCAGCGCGTCCAGGCTCGGATACTCGCGATAGAGCTCGTACAGCCGCTTGGCCCGCTGCGCGAACAGGGTGCCGCGGCGCAGCACCTGCACCTCGATGCCCAGCTCGAACATGTCGGCCGCCGGCGCCATGGTGACGTCGGCCAGTCCGGCCAGCGCCAGCATCGCCCGCGCGGCGTCCGACGTGCCGCTTTCGATCGCCACCTGATTCACCGAACCGGTGACCACGTAGTCGGCGCCCAGCGCGAAGGCCGCCGCAATCGCGGCAGGGTCGCCCAGGCTGCCCGCCGCGCCGATGCGCACGGGCCGCGGCCACCCTCCGTGAGGGGTGAGCTCGTCGCGCAGCTCACGGATGACGGGTAGCAGCACCATCAACGGGCGGCGATCCGTGTGCCCGCCCGAATCGGCCTCGCACGTCACATCGTCGGCGACCGGCAGAAGCGCGGCCAGCCGCGCTTCCTCGGCGGTGATGGCGCCGGCCGCGGCGAGCTCGGCCAGGAGCGCCGGCGGAGGCGGCTGCAGGAAATGGCGCGCCACTTCGGGCCGGCTGATCTTCGCCATCACGCGGTTCGGGCGATGAATCCGTCCGTAGGTGTCGCAGTACAAGCCCGTCGCCGCATAGCGGACGATGGCGGGCGAGAGGCTCATGAAGGCCGAGGCCTCGATGCGGCTGACACCGCGGAGCAGGAAGGCGTCCACGAGGGCGTCTTCGAGCGCGGGCTGATCCGGCGAGTGAATGAGGTTCGACCCCCAGGCGGCGTCGGGGCGGTCGGACAGCTGGTCGATGATGGTGTCGAGGTCGCGTTCCACCCGCTCCAGGCTCAGGCCGCCGGCGCCGTAGAACGCCAGGAACCCGGCGCGGCTGGCGGCGCACACCAGCTCCACCGAAGCGATCCCGGTGGCCATCGCGCCCGTGACGTAAGCGAAGCGGGTCCCGTGTTCTTCACAGAACGTGCGGTCGCCAAGCCACTCGGCGTGAACCGGCGGCAGCAGCGCGTGGAGCGGATAGCTGCCAGGCACCGGCGACGCGCTCACGTGGCCACCAAAGGCGACGCCAAGGCGCGACGCGTCCCCGTCGAGTCCACCCACGACCCACACGGGTTCGTGGCAACGCTCCAGGGCCGCGAGCATGCCGGCGGCCCCACTCTCAGGAACGTCGTTTTCGGCTGGGATCCAGTACCCGGGAATTGAGGGCATTCAACTTCTGGCCGGAAGGGGACGTAGGACGATCGAACGACCACGGCCCGGGGCTCTGTAAGGTAACACGGCTATTGCCCCAAACACCACGTCCGGGACGCCAAACTACGCAGGGACCGGACGACGGCCGGCGGCGGTTTCGCCAAATTGCCGGTCCCGGCCTGGAGTAGAATTCGGGGTCGTCTTCATTCCGAAGTGAGATAGCCCCTCCTTATGGCCGACGCGCCGACTCCAGCGCAGCAGAAGCCCAACCCGTTCGATCGTTCGCTCATCGAAGGCCCCGTCGGACCCGCCGTCTGGAAACTGGCGTGGCCCACCATGGTTCAGAACGTGATCGCCGGTCTCCAGGGCGTGGTTGACCACATCCTGGTGGGTAACCTCATCGGTTACACCGCTAACGCGGCCATCGGCATCAGCTGGCAGATCTTCCTCGTCGTCATCGTCTTCATGGCCTCGCTGTTCACGGGCCAGGCGGTGCTGGTGGCCAGGTTCGTCGGCGCCTGCCAGCCCGAGAAGGTGAACCGCACGGTTTATCAGGCGTTTCTGACCGCGGTGGCGATGTATTCGGTGATGGGGCCGCTCGGCTATCTCCTGGCCCCCTACCTGCTGGACATGATCAACGCCGCGCCGGCGGTGAAGGCGCAGGCGCTGCCGTTCCTGCGCATCAATTTCATGTTCAGCATCGGCATGCTGCTGTTCTTCATGCTCAGTTCGGCACTGCGGGCGGCGGGCGACGCCCGCACACCGCTCCGGCTGGGCGTGTCGATGACCTTGCTCAACCTGGTCCTCAACCTGATTCTGGTGCCGAAATATGGGACGACCGGCTCTGCCATGGGCACGGTCATCGCCTCCAGCACCGTCAGCTTCGTCGCGCTCTACCTGCTCTTCAAGGGCAAGCTGGTCGTCAAGTTCTCCACGGCACATGGACTTCCAGCCCGACTGGATGGTCATCCGCTCGCTCTTCCGCTTCGGGCTGCCGACCGGCGTCCAGGGCATTGCGATGAACCTGGCCGGCGTCACGCTGCTGCGCTTCATCGGCGGGCTGGAGCAGAGCGCCGCGGCCCAGGCCGCGTATGCCATCGGCTACACCGAGCTGTTTTCGTTGATCACGTGGACGTCGGTCGGGCTGATGGGCGCCGCCGCGACGGTGGCGGGGCAGAACCTCGGCGCGAACCAGCCGGAACGCGCCATCCAGGGCGTGCACGCCGCGTGCAGAATCGGGTTATGGGTGGCGACGGTCGTCGGTGTGGCCTTCGTCGTCGCCCCGCACTACCTCCTCAGGCTGTTCGGCGCCACCGACGGGTCGGTGGCGATCCTGGGGGAGGAGCTGCTGCAGTATCTCGCCGTCTCGGGCTTCTTCATCACGGTGGCGCTCACCTACACGGGGGGCCTGCAGGGCACCGGCGACACGCGCAGCCCGCTCTTCATCACCCTGGCGTCGCAGATTGCCGTGCCGATCGGCATGTGCATGTTCATCCAGAGCACGCGGCCGCTGGTGGCGTCGGACATCTGGCTGGCGATCGTGCTGGGGCACTTCACGCGGTGCGTGCTGACCGTGCTGCGCTTCCGCCAGGGCCGCTGGCGCCAGATCAAGGTCGAGATCGAGGGCGCGCGCGCCTGAACGTTGCACGTTGCACTTTGAATTAACGAGGGTTCACCCATGACCGATGTCCTTGCCGCCCGCCGCCGGGTCCCGCATCCGCAGAACGACCCGAACCTCACCTATCGTCCCGGCTCGTCCGAGCGCGCCGAGCTGAAGTCGCGGCTCGCGGCGATGTCCGCCGAGCGCATCGAGATCCCGGTGATCATCGGTGGCAAGGAGATCCGCACCGGCAACACCGCCTCGGTGGTGATGCCGCACAAGCACGGGCACGTGCTGGGCACGTGGCACAAGGCCAGCGCCGATCACGTGCGGCAGGCCGTGGACGCCGCGCTCGAGGCGCGTCGCGAGTGGGCCAGCTGGCCCTTCGAGGATCGCGCCGCGGTGTTCCTCCGCGCCGCGGAGCTGCTCACCACCACCTGGCGCCAGACGCTGAACGCCGCGACGATGCTGGGGCAGTCGAAGACCGCGTATCAGGCGGAGATCGACGCGGCGTCGGAACTGGTGGACTTCTGGCGCTTCAACGCCGCGTTCGCCCAGGAGCTGTTGAACGAACAGCCCGACAGCTCGCACTCCACCTGGAACCAGATGGAGTATCGCCCGCTCGAAGGGTTCATCTACGCCATCTCGCCGTTCAACTTCACCGCCATCGGCGGCAACCTGTCGGGCGCGCCGGCGCTGATGGGCAACACCGTGGTGTGGAAGCCGGCGGCGACGGCGATTCTCGCCAACTACTACACCTACAAGCTGCTCGAGGCCGCGGGCCTGCCGCCGGGCGTGATCAACTTCGTGCCGGGCGACCCGATCGAGATCTCGAACATCCTGATCGATCACCGCGACCTCGGCGGCATCCACTTCACCGGCAGCACCGCGGTCTTCAACAGCATGTGGCAGCGGGTCGGGCAGAACCTCGGCAAGTACCGCAGCTATCCGCGTCTCGTCGGCGAAACCGGCGGCAAGGACTTCATCGTCGTGCACCCGTCGGCCGATCCGCAGGAAGTGGCGGTGGCGGCGGTGCGCGGCGCGTTCGAGTTCCAGGGCCAGAAGTGCTCGGCGGCCAGCCGCATGTACGTGCCGCGGTCGCAGTGGCCCGACATCCGCGATCGGATGGTCGGCATGATGCAGCAGATCCGCATCGGCGACGTGCGCGACTTCCGCAACTTCATGGGCGCGGTGATCGACGAGAAGTCGTTCACGAAGATCAGCGGCTATCTCGATGACGCGAAGAAGAACGCGAAGGTCATCCAGGGCGGCGGCTGCCGCGGCGACGAAGGCTATTTCATCGAGCCGACGCTGGTGGAGACCTCCGACGCCGGCTATCGCCTGCTGTGCGAGGAGATCTTCGGGCCGGTGCTGACGGTGCACCCGTACGAAGACGCGAAGTGGAGCGAGACGCTGTCGGTGGTCGATCGCACCTCGCCGTATGCGCTGACCGGCTCGGTGTTCGCCCGCGACCGCGCGGCGGTGAGCGAGGCGTCGAGCGTGCTGCGGAACGCGGCCGGCAACTTCTACATCAACGACAAGCCCACCGGAGCGGTGGTCGGCCAGCAGCCCTTTGGCGGCGCCCGCGCCAGCGGCACCAACGACAAGGCGGGATCGAAGATGAACCTGCTGCGCTGGGTCTCGGCGCGGACCATCAAGGAAACCTTCGCGCCCCCGACCGCGTTCGACTACCCCTTCATGGGGGAGGAGTAGGAGGCTCAGGTTCTAGGGTTCTCGGGTTCTCGGGTTCTCGGGTTCGAACCTAGAACCTCAGAACCTAGAACCTAGAACCCGCTCTACCACCGGAACAGCCTCGTCACCTTGACGACGAGGCTGCGGTTCTGCAGCGGCGGCGGGAAGCCGCCCTCTTCGGTGGTGCGGCCGTCGGTATAGACCACGAACAGCTCGCTGCCCGGCTGGTATTCCCAGCGGAAGCGGGCGTTCGTGCTGGCCTGCTCGGTGGCCGAGGTGTACTGCAGCAGCGCCGACACGAACATGCGCGGCGTCAGGGTGTAGGTGATGCGCGCGCTCACCAGGTGCGAATCGCCGGTGCCGTAGGGCGTGTCGAAGTAGTTCAGCGAGATGGTCGGCTCCACCAGGAACTGCGGGCCGAACTCCACCCGGCCGCGCCAGCTCACCTCGTTCAACGTGCCATCGTAGAAGCCGCCGCGGGTCAGCGTCAGCGTGCCGGAGACGGGCCGCTGCGGGGAGAACGAGAACATGCCGCGGGTCTGGCCGAAGTCGTAATCGCCTGCCGGCACCACCACGCCCGTCGTCACCCTGAACGGGGCGAACAGCCGCTCGAACTGACTGGAGTACTCGACCGCCCACTGGTCGCTCGACGTGAACTCCATGCGCAGCGCGCCCTGGACCTCGCGTGATTCCGGCGTGCCGGCGGTGTTCTCGAAGTAGTCCACGCTGCCTTCGTAGAACACCTTGCGCACGCCCTTCCAGTTCTTCGGCCGCGGGCTGTAGCGCGCCGAGCCGTAGGTGCGCGCGAACGCGGTGCGGCGCAGGAAGCCGATCTCGGGATTGAAGCCGCCGCCGACGTAATTGTGATCGACCTGGAAGCCGGTCGCGTCGGCGTTCCAGTTGAACTGTCCGCGATAGCTCTGGCGATCGTCGGCCGCCGGCGCGCCGGTGTCCTCGGTTCCGGCCCAGTAGCTGGTGATGGAGAGATTCGAGCTCGGGTTGAAGGTCGCGTCCACGCCGTAGGCGTAGTTCTCGTCGCCCTTGATGCCGGGGCCTCGCCGGGTGGCGATGGCGCCGATGCGGCTGCGGCTCAGGATGTCCTTGTTGAAGCGGAACACCGAGAAATCCGTGGCCGGGGTGCCGGGCGTGAGGCCCTCCTCGGTGCGCATGTGGATGGCGCCCATCTGGAACGCGTCACCGCGGCCCAGCATGCGGGCCCCGGCGAGGATCGGCACCACCGCGCCGTTCTGCAGGCCGATGCGGCGGCTGAAGAACACGACCGGCGTGTTGTTGGTCGGGATTGCTCATGCGTCGCCAGCGGGATCTGGCCGGCGCCCTGGACCGACCCGGCGCCGGCGAAGTTGAAGACGTCCTGCCCTTCGAGGAAGAAATCGCGCTTCTCCGGGAACAGCACGCTGAAGCGCGTCAGGTTCACCTGCGCTTCGTCGTCTTCGACCTGCGCGAAGTCGGTGTTGTAGGTGAAGTCCGCGAACAGCGACTGGGTGATGCCCCACTTCGCGTCCACGCCGAACTCCGCCGCCAGGTCGTTGTCGATCGCCGGCGTCGCCAGCTTGTTGCTGGTGTCGGCGCCGAGCGCGTAGGGCTTGATGTCCAGGTTCCGGAGCTTGCCTGGCGGTTCGATGCCGACCATCGGGCCGGTGGACGACACCTTCGACAGGCCCCGCCGGCCCCACGACAGCGGCACCGGCGACAGATAGGACACCTCGTTGCGCCACCGCACCATGCGGCGGAAATTGATGCCCCAGGTGGTCGCGCCTTCCTTGAATCGCATCGATCGGAACGGGATGACGAACTCGACGGTCCAGCCGCCGTCGAAGTTGGCGGCCCGCACGTTCCACAGGCCGTTCCAGTTGTTGCTCGGCTGCTCGTTGGTGACCTGCCAGTCGAACATCCCGCCCTGCGCGTTCGACGAGAACCCGAAGGCGTTGCGGCGATCGTTGAAGGTGTCGAACAACACCGCGAGGTGGTCGTTGTTGTACATGTTGTTGGCGTCACGCCGCATGTCGCTGGTGACGCGGCGTTCCGGCTCGGTCTCCCAGAGCCGCGCCGACACGTACACGTTCTTGTCGTCGAAGAACACCCAGACTTCGGTCTTCTCGGTGGCGGGCTTGCCTTCGAACGGCTCCTGCTGGACGAACTCGCCGAAGGGCTTGACGTCGCGGTAGATCGCCTCTTCCAGGTGGCCGTCAACGATGATGGGCGAGGGCGTGCGGAGGGTGCGGACAGTCGCGACACCATGCGTCGTCGCGGACGATGACCTCGGGCAACTCCGGAACCTGTGCGGACGCGGGCGACGAACACAACAACACCGCGCTCAGGACCGCCCCGAGCGGGGTGCGACGAGCACCATGGATCATGATTTCCAGCGGGAATAACGCAGGTGGCGGGCGCAGCCGGCCCAGCACATCGAGACGACATTATATGTAAGTGCTGGGGTAGCCGGGTGGCCCGCTGGCTGGCCGTTGTCGGTCGGCTGACATCGCCGAACCCCCTCACGCTCCGGCCGCCATCGGCCGAAAAGCCTTACGAATCTGTCGCGACTTGACCAGTTTCGGTACACGCAGATGGCGCCGATCTGGGCCTTCATTGTCGCTCGAATGCCATCAAGTCGGCCGTTTGCCGTGAGAGCAGACCTACGGTCCAGTACTTGCTATGGACGAGGATGCGATGGGAAACGACCGCGGGTTTACGTTGATCGAACTGATCGTAACGGCTGGCCTCATCGGCGTCACCGCGGCCATTGCCATCCCGGCCATGAACAACGCCGTTGACCGCAACAAGGTCATCACGAGTGCGGAGCTGCTGGCGCAGCCAGATTCGCGAGGCACGCTTGTCGGCGATCACCCACAACCGGCCATTCCGGGTGATGTTCAACTGCCCGGCAGCCGGGGCATTTCGTATGCTCGAATTCACCGGCGACCCCTCCGTCGACAACGCCGGCGATCGATGCACCACCCATCTGCAGAACGATGGGCCGCCTGTTTACCTGCCTGACAGCGTCAACTTTGGCGAATCGGAACCCAACGACCTACAGGTCAGCGCCCGCGGGCTGGTCACGGGAGTCAGCGGAGGCACGCTGCCGTTCGTCTATGGGGTTACGTACGGAAGCTACCGGCGCAATGTGTCCGTCTCGGCGCAGGGCCGGATTACGGTTACCGACGATGAATAACGAACGCGGTTTCACGCTGATCGAAGCGCTGGTCGCGACGCTGGTCCTGACGATCGGTCTCGTGGCCACTGCGCAGCTGCTGGCGGTGAGCCTGAGGATGCATCAGATCGGACGGAACTCGACGGCCGCGACGCGGTTGGCGCAGGACAAGTTCGAAGAGCTGATGAAGTTGCAGTTCTCGAACCCGGCGATCCAGGTCAATGCCACCGACACCCTGGCGTCGAACGTCGCCAACTACTACGACACGCCGGCCAACTCCGGGTACACGCGGCGGTGGCGCGTGGAAGCCGGTCCCGGCGCCAACCCCAGCCTCCGGATCGTCACGATCCGCATCGTGCCCAGTAATCCGAACATCAGCGCGGGCGGCAATTTCACGATGACAACGGTGATCCGATCATGGTGACCAGCGCCGGGGATGGGCGGCATTCTGCCGACAGCGGCTTCACGCTCGTCGAACTGCTGGTTTCTCTCGTCGTGACCCTTCTCGTCGTTGGAGGGGCGACGATGCTGGCCGGTCAGATGCAAGGCTCGTATCGGGCACAGATGGAGTCTGCGGCTGCCCAGCAGGACGCACGGTTCGTGCTGGAGGAAGTCGACCCGGTATCTGCGCCAGGCCGGGAACAACCCGTATCGGATCAGGAACGCGCAGTGCCCCGGCAACCCGACACCATTCATGCCAGTCCGATTGGATCCCGACACCGACGGCGTGGCGGACGACATCCGCATTCAGATGGACGCCAACCCGGCGAACGGCCTGCTCGGCGGCGTCACCGGGGCTTGCAGCGAGCTCGAAGAGGACCTGGTCATCGCTCACGACGCGGCGAACCGCACCGTCACGATCCGCGATTCCAATGGCAGCACCCCGGTCCGGACGCTGGCCGACGGCCTCGTCACCAACCTGCGATTCTCGTATCGGGATCCAAGCCGCAATGTCACCGCGAACGCGCAGAACGTCGCATTCATTCAGACGACGGTGACCGTTCGCACGCGCCTCAACGATCTCAACCAGGGCCGTCCCCTCGAGTACACCCTTAGTTCCGAAGTCCGAGTGAGGTCACGATGACAGGTCTTCCTTCTGCGCGGCCCGAGCGAGCGTCCGAGCGCGGCATGGCGCTCGTCGCCGCGCTGCTGCTGATGATGGTGATGTCCGGGCTGGCGATCGCGCTGCTCGCCAGCGGCCGCATCGAAACCGCGATGGGTGACAACGAAGAGTTGTACGCCGGCGCTCGAGCGGCGTCGGAAGCAGGGCTCAACCACACGGCGGCCATCATCCTGCAGTTGACAGCCGATCCGGTCTACTCACTTGACACACTGATCAACGGACCGGACGCGCTGGCGGACCCCGCCACCGACTCCGCGTCCGTGAATGCCGACAACGGCCAGGTTTCCCACCTGCTCGGCGGCACCGCGCCGTGGGCGGTGGCGGCCGGGTCGAACTACACCTATGACGTCAGGCTCCTGGACGACGACGACCCCGCGCTCAAAGGCGGCGTGCCGTTCACCAGCGTCGAGTTGACGGCGATGGGCGCCAGTTCCGCCCTCAACGCTGAGGATGGGCTGCGCTTCAACGACGTCAATGGTCGCCTCGTGATCCGATCCACAGGCTTCGGCCCTCGCGGCACGCAGGCGACGCTCGAGCAGATGCTGGTGCCGATTGAGATGCCGGCGCTGCTCGTGAATGGCAACCTCACGATGGCCGGAAACACCCGGGTTCTGGGTGACCAGGGCAGCGTGCACGCGAACGGCACATTGCGGGTGCAGAACACCTCGGTTTTCGTGGCCAAGGATGCGACGTCCACTGGCAATCTGACCACTCCCGGCAGTTGGGATCCGGGCGGACTGGAATCGGGCGGCATGCCGACTATTCCGGTGCCGAACATCCTCGCCTACAACTACCGGACCACCGGCGACTTCTTTCTGCACGCAGATGGCCGCATCACCTCCGACTATGCGGGCACCACCCTGGTCTGCAGCGCGGCTACGGGCGGGAACAACTGCCGCGACGTGACTCCTTATGATGGAACTGCCAATGAGGGAGAGGGAATATTCGGCCTGGTCTACTCCAGTTCCAGCCAGTCGTGGACCCTCAACCCTGGCAGTGGCAGTGTCGACGTGAACGAGGCGACCTACTATGTGTTCACCGATTTCTCCATCACGGGTCACACGTCCCCATCACTGTCGTTGAGCGTCATCGCCGAAGGCGACATCATCGTCACCGGCAATCCCGACCTGCAGCCCGAACCTGAATCGCAGATTCAGTTCGTCACGAACATGGACCTGAGGATTACAGGCGACATCGCCATGACCATGGAGTACGCAGGCCACATCCTGGTTCGCGAGCAGATCGACTTCTATGGCAGCGGCTCGATGGTCGGCCAGGTGGTCTGCCAGAACGTCACCTCGGTCAGCAATGAGGTCACGGCCAACAACGTCAGCGGGAACTTCGAGCTGACCTACGACGGTGGTCTGGAGCCGCTGGCCTACACGGTGTCCGGCTGGCGTGAGACGCAATGATCACGACGCGCCATCTGCCCGCCGTGTGTGTTGCCATCTTTCTGGTGGCTGGAGTTGCTGACGCGCAGTCGCTGGGCGACGTGGCCCGACGCGAAGCGCAACGCCGTGGCGACGCCGCTCCCGCCACGACGGTCTTCACCAACGACACCCTGAAGCCCGACCCGACGGCGCCTGCAGCTCCAACCGTTGCCACGGACGCCGCGAAGGCAGGCGACATGGACCCAAAGGCGCTGGAGCCGGAGACGCCCGCCGCAGCGGCAGGCGCGCCGTCGGCGGCGGATTCCGCCGCCGCATCCGGGAAGGACGTGGTCGAGGAGCCTTTCTGGCGCGTGGAGTCTTACTGGCGGAACCAGGCCGACGCCATCAAAGCGAAGCAGAGTCGCCGGAACGCCGACGTCGTGGCCCTGCGCCAGCGACTGACCACGCTGCCCCCGGAGGATAACGAGTTCCGGGTGACGGAGGGTGCGCTGAAGTCGGCAATTGCCTCACTGGAGGCGGCGAACGACGAGTGGCGGCGGCTGGAGGAACTGGTCCGAATCCGCAAGGTTCCGGACGCCTGGATCCGCTGATACGACGGCTCCCTCTGAAAGTGCTATCTTTCAGAGGGAGCCATCATGCGTCGTCATCACGAAGTCGCCTCGGCCGCCACGGTCCTCTGGGTATCGCGGGAGTGCCCGCGGCGCTCGCATGGACGCAGGCGATCGTCCAGAAGATCACCAGGCGTCCGCGCTAGCCCCCCAGGTCGCCGCCGCATCACCGCGGCATCCTTCGTCCAAACAAGCCAGCTGAAGCGCAGCCGCCGAAACGCGGCTACACTGTCGCCGTGCAGCGGAACCCCCGGTCCGGCGGCGCCGTCTTTCCATTCGTGAGGCCGCTCCGTGCCGTCGCCGTCGCCGCCACGTTGGCGGTCGTGCTGACGACGAGCAGTGCCGTTGCCGACGCTCGCCAGTCGCTCTCGGTGGAGGGTCAACTGGCGTTCCTGAACTCCGCGAAGATCCTTTCGTCCAGGCCCGTGGGCAAGGGCACCACCGGCGTATTGCGCCTGAAGATGTCGGACGGCACTGCTGACCCACGACGCCTCGTTCCAGGCGGTGGACCTGCAGAACTCTGCCGAGAACCTCCGGCGGGGCAAGAAGATCGCCGGCGAGCTGCGGTTCGTGGACGCGTATCGCTACAACATCGCGGCGTGGGAGCTGGCGCGGCTGCTCCAGCTGGCCGAGATGGTGCCGGCCACGGTGGAGCGGAACTACGCGGGTAAGCGCGGCGCCCTGTCGTGGTGGGTGGACGACGTGATGATGGACGAGGAAGAGCGCGAGCGCACCAGCGCGGCGCCACCGGACGGCGGCATCCAGGAGCTCGTGAAGCAACGCATGATCATGAACGTGTTCACCGAGTTGGTGCGCGACACCGATCGCAACAAGGGCAACGTCCTCTACACGAACCAGTGGCGCGTGATCATGCTCGACTTCACCCGCGCGTTTCGCCTTGAGCCAGACATACGGCGGCCCGAGAACCTGTCGCGGTGCAGTCGCGAGCTGCTCGCCCGGCTTCGGGGCCTGGCCAGGGAGGATGTCGCGCGCGCGGTCGGCAGGCAGCTCACGGGCGACGAGGTGAACGCGATGATGAAGCGCCGCGATCTGATCGTCCAGCGGTTCGACGAGCTGGTCGCCACGCGTGGTGAGGCGTTGGTCCTCTTCTAGGCGAGCCTACTCGGGCTCGCGCAGTCCCAGCGAATCGATCAGCGCCCGGAGGTCGGGCGGCACCGGCGCCGTGACGGTCAGCGGCTCGTGCGTCACCGGATGCGTGAGCGACACGCGCCAGGCGTGCAGCGCCTGCCGCGGAAACGCCGGAGAGGCATCCGGGCGTCCGTAGACGGCGTCGCCGACCAGCGGCCAGCCCTTGTGCGCGAGGTGCACGCGGATCTGGTGCATGCGCCCGGTGACGAGCCGGCATCGCAGCAGCGAGTACGGCGCGGCCACGCGCGTTGTCCGCGTCGTGCTGGTCCTTGGTGGTCGTCTCCAACTCACCCGCGACGACCCGCTCGCCATCGCCAATCTCCCCGCCCAGGACTTCGTACTTCGTCACCGCGCGTTGACCGCCGCGGTCGGTCACCGTCACCTTCCGGCGATCCCAGGGGTCGCGATCGAGCGCCAGGTCGATGGTGCCGCGTGACGGCACGGGGCGGCCGTGGACCACGGCCAGGTAGTCCTTCTGAATCCGCTCGGCCTTCATCTCGCGCTGCAGCGCCACCACCACTTCGCGCCGCTTGGCGACGAGCAGCACGCCGGAGGTGAGCTTGTCCAGCCGCGTCAACAGCGCCGGCGCATCGCCAGAGGGCCAGCGGGCCGCGTGCCACAGCAGTGCGTTGATCAGCGTGCCGGCGGTGTGCTTGTAGGACGGGTGCACGACCACCCCCGCCGGCTTGTTGAGCGCGATGAGGTGCGCGTCCTCGAACAGCACGTCGAGCGGCATCTCCTCGGCGCGTGGCTTCGCGCGGGTGCGGATCTCGCGGGCGTCGAGCGTGAGCGTATCGCCCTCGGCGACGCGCCAGGCGATGCGCGGCGCGGGCGCGCCGTTCACGGTGACGCGGCCCGCGGTGATCCACTTCTGGATGCGCGCGCGTGAGACGCCGGGCTCGTGGCCCAGATGGCGGAGCAGCACCAGGTCGAGGCGCAGGCCGACGTCGCCGCGATCCACGGGGACGTCGCGCCAGCGCGTCTGATCGCCGCCGCCGGGGCGGGCTGCCCGCGTGCGCGCGCGGACCACGGTCCTCAGCGGCCGACCGTGGCCGACAGCAGCTCGACGTCGAACACCAGCATGCCCTTCGGCCCGTTGGCCTGGCCCTTGTAGGCGAGGCGTTCCGGAATCCAGAAGCGCGTCTTCTCGCCGGGCACCATCAGCTGCAGCCCTTCGGTCCAGCCCTCGATGACGTCACCCAGGCCGAAGCTGGCGGTCTGGCCGCGCATCAGCGAGCTGTCGAACAGCTTGCCGTCGGTGGTCCAGCCTGAATAGTGAACGGTGACGCGGCTGGTCTTGGTGGGGTGGGCGCCGGTCGTCGCGCCGGGCCGCAGCACCTTGTAGGCCAGACCCGAGGCCGTGCGCTGCGCGTCGGCTGGCACGGCCGCCACGTCGGGCGGCGGGGTGTTCGGCGACGGCACGATCTCGATCAGCTCGACGTCGAACACCAGCATGCCTTGCGGCCGGCCGGCCTGTCCGGCGTAGGCCAGCTCCTGCGGAATCCACAGGCGGCGCTTCTCGCCGACCGTCATCAGCTGCACGCCTTCGCCCCAGCCCTTGATCACCTTGTTCACCGGGAACGTGCTCGCGGCATCGCGCGCGTACGAGCTGTCGAACATCTTCCCGTCCGAGCTCCAGCCGGTGTAGTGCACGGTGACGAAGTCCTCGGCCGTGGGCTTGGTGGTGCCGGTTCCGGGCTGCAGCACCTTCGACGCCAGTCCCGAAGCCGTCTTCACGGCATCGGCGGGCGCCTTGGCGACGTCGGGCGGCGCGGGAGCGTTGTATACGGGACGCGCGGGCTGCTGAGCGGCGAGGCCGGCGCCGAGCGCGAGAATCAGGGCAGCGACGAGAGATCTCATCCCTCTATCGTAGCTGAAGCTCCCGCCTCCGCTTAACCCCTCAGCTCACGTGCGTGGAGCGTCCGTTGGCTTGCTGGTTCGACCGGACGGCGCAAACGAGGGGAGTCCGAACTTGACGGACATTCAACCCAATTGCCTGAGGGGTTAGTGGCAGGGCTCGTTGCCCGAGTCGGCCAGGCCGCCCTGCACGCCGACGAACTCCCAGCGATAGGACGCGGGCTGCAGGACCAGGCGCAACACGCCGAACTGCGCGATGCGCGCTTCGGAATTCGGAGCGACCGTGACGAAGCGATACAGCTCGGCGCCGCCGGTCCCGGCGACGAACTCGCGGATCCCGCGATCGGCGGGCCGTCCGTCCGCGGCCTGCCTCGCGAACCGTTCGTAGACGTGATCGTGACCGTTCACGACGACGTCGGCGCCGCCGGCCTCGAGCAGGCTGTAGAGGTCGCGCATCGAGGCATTCGGGCCGTTCTGTGCGGACGTGAAGAGCGGATGGTGCCACACCGCCAGCGTGCACGGACGACGCTGCAGATCGATCTCGCGGCGGACGAACTCCCACTGCGGCGTGTTGCGTTGCGCCGGGATGTTGGAGTTCAGCATCAACACCTGCCAGTCGCCGACGAGCATCGCGTAATAGCCGGTGCGGTCGCTCCCGGCCGCTTCACCGAAGTAGTTGAAGTAGCCGGCGGCATTCGGGGTCAGGTAATCGTGGTTGCCGGGCGTGGCATACCAGCGATCGCGAAAGTGTCCCCACGTGGGGTGGAAGCAGTTCTGGAAGTCGCCGGCCGATCCGTTCGGGTAGGCGATGTCACCGGCCAGCAGCAGCAATCCGGAAAGGCGATCGACCAGCTGGGCCGTGGCGGCCGTCGCCGTCGTTCCGCACCACCCGATGTCGCCGACCACGATCACCTCGGCGTTGCGGTCGCCTATGATCGGTCCGGGCTGGCTCGGCGCCGAAGGAGAGCCACCGCCACACGCCGCCGCGAGCACGGTCAGGCAGGTACCCAGTGCGAGTGCGAACGACAGCCGAGGCAGGCGCTCGATCATGCGTCTGTTGTTTTGCCCAGCTTATCCATACGTGCTACCGTTCGCCACTACTCTCAGCACATGGCCTTTTCACACACATCAGGCCCCGGGATCAAGGCTCGTGCTTTCGCCGCAAGAGGATCTCGTGGCCGGCGGCCCAGCCGAAGAACTCGAACGCCGCGTGCAGGACCTGTTCCGGCAGGGATATCGGCACGTCGTGCTCGATTGCCGTGGCGTGACGCGGGCCGACAGCGCCGGCATCCGAGCGCTGGTTCGCGGGCACACGTCCGCGCAGCGGTTGAATCGGCGCTTCACGATCGTCGGGCCCACGCCGAAGGTCACCGAGCTGCTGGAGATCTCGCTGCTCGATCGCGTGCTCGAGATCAAGCCGTCGGTGGCCGATGCCCGCGACGTCGCGGTCCACTGGGATCGCATGTTCACCGTCGCCGGGGTCCTCATCGTCGGCTCCGCGCTGGTGGGCGTCGGGATGGTGTGGCCGAACCTCGGCCTGCAAGGGCCGGCGCAGGGCAGCGGCACGCTCGCCGAGGCGATGTCTGGCGCCGCGTCCCAGAATGGTCTCAGCCATCCGTTCTTCGAGCTGGCGAAGCTCGTGGCCGCCGCGCGTGATCGGCATGCTCGTCACCGTCGTTCATCGACAGTACCGCAGCGATCGGACGCCGAACCCGACCATGGATCAGGCCCAGGTGCTGCTGTGCATCTCCGGCGCGCTGATGATGATCATCATCGGCAACATCGCTGGCGCGGGCGTTCGGCATCGCCGGCGCCGCCAGCATCATCCGCTTCCGCACGCCGGTCGAGGACGCGCGCGACATCACCATCCTGTTCATCCTGATGGGTCTGGGGATGGCGGCGGGGCTCGGGGCCTTTGCCGTGGCGGGCCTCGGCACGCTGTTCCTCTGCGCGATGCTGCCGGCGCTGAACTTCTTCAGCGAGGATCGGCCGCGCACCATGCTGGTCGAGGTGGTGGCGAGCGGCCGCGACCTGCCGATGGCGCACATCCATCAGGTGTTCGCGGTGAACGGCATCGTGTTCGAGCCGCGCGAGGTGTCGCAGGGCGACGAGGCGACGGTGCGCTACCTGGCCACGCTGAAGCCCGACCGATTCACTCGAGGATCTCAGCGCGCAGCTGATGGGCGATGGCAAGATCGGAATCAAGAATGTCTCCTGGTCGCCGCCGAAGCGCGCCTAGCCGCGCGCCGCGGGCGGCTCGGCGCGAGATCGTCGTGCTCGATCCGGCCGAGCGGCGCACCGCGATGCTGAAAGTCATTGGCGCGGCGAAGCGGCGGCTGGTGCTGTCGCTGTTCCGGTGCGACGACTTCGAGGTGCTCGACGCGCTGGCGTCGGCGCTGGAGCGCGGGGTGGCCGTGCACGCGCTGCTGACCAAGCGCGCGAAGGGCGGCAAGAAGGGGCTGAAGAAGCTGTGGGAGGCGCTCGAGGAAATGGGCGCCGTCGTCAACTGGTTCGCCGATCCGGTGGTGAAGTACCACGCGAAGTACCTGGTGGCCGACGAGGGGCCGGCGATGATTGCCACGCTCAACCCCACGCGCAAGTGCTTCACCCGGACGTGGGACACCGTGCTCATCACCCACGACGAAGCGGTGGTGCGGAGCCTGCTGCACCTGTTCGACGCCGACGCCGACGGACGACCGGTGTCGCTGGGACGGCGGTTCAGCCGCCGGCTGATCGTCGGGCCGGAGCGCGCCCGCGCCGACGTGCGCGAGCTGATCGGCAGCGCGCGCCGCAGCATCCGCATCCTCGACCACAAGCTGTCGGACCCGGAAATCGTCGCCCAGCTGCGCGAGTGCCGCGGCCCGCGGCATCGTCATCAGCCTGCTCGGGCATCCGCTGCCGGGGCCGCTCACCGCCCACGGCAAGCTGATGATCATCGACGAGGCGCGCGCCGTCATCGGCAGCATGGCCCTGTCCACCCTCAGCCTCGACTTCCGCCGCGAGGTGGCCGTGGTGATCGATGATGTCTCGGCGGTGCGGCAGTTGAACCTCGCTTATCAGGAACTCAGCGCGCGCGCCGGCGCGCCGCTCACTCGGCTGCCCGGAGATCGGTTGTGACGCACGCGATGCGACGGTTCGTGATCGGCCTGGTGCTGGGCCTGGCCTTCGGCGCCGGGACTGCCGGCGCGCAATCCACCCAGAAACGCGGCTTCGTCTGGAACGATCGCCCGTCGATCGTGTTCGGCGAGGACATCCACGTCGATCTGCGCGCCAAGATGGCGTTCGACTGGCGGGGGTTCGATCCCGACCTCGACGAGGACACTCTACGATCTCAACGTCCTCCGCTTCGGCCTCAAGGGCGAGCTGACCAGGCATGTCGACTTCGAGATCGAGCGCGAGCTGTCGAGCGACGGTGACTGGACACGACTGGAAGGACGTCTACCTCAACTGGGACACCTTCGACGCCGCATCGGTGCGCGGCGGCCGCTTCAAGATGCCGTTCGGCTTCGAACAGAACCTCGGGCGCACCGACCTCGACTTCGTCTACCGCTCGCGCATCTCCACGCAGCTGACGCCGGCCCGCGATAAGGGCGTGATGGTGTACGGCCGCGGCCTGAATCGCAGCCTGAGCTACGAGTTCGGGGTCTTCAACACCGATGGCGACATCGGCAAGCTGGACGAGCCGCAGTTCGACACCGGTGAGGACCAGCGCCTCGGGTCCGACCTACGCCGGGCGGTTGTCCGGCGCGGTCCTGCGTCCGCTGGTCGGTCAGGATGCCGCGCTCCGCAGCTTGCGCGTGGGCATCGCGTACACGAACGGCAACCTGCCGGAAGGCCTGAACAGCCTGCGCGGCGAGACCCCGTACGGCTTCGACTACTTCGAGCCGGTGTATGTGAAGGGCCGGCGGCAGCGTCTCGGCTTCGAGCTAGACTGGACGCCAGGGCCGACCTCGCTTCGGGCCGAGTGGATTCAGACGCGTGAGGATCGGCTCGGCCAGGGACTTGGCGACCGCGATCTCTCCGACGTGCTCGGCACCGGCTGGTATGTCAGCGGCACCTGGATCATCACCGGGCAGGACAAGGATCAGAACATCAGCATGCGCCGGGCGGTCATCCGTGGCGGCCCCGGGGCGATTGAACTGGCCGCACGTTACGAAGTGCTGGGCTTCGGCAGCGCCAGCCAGGACGGCCCGGCGGAGAGCAATCCGCGGGCGGAGAACATCCTCGAGAACAGCGATCGCCTCTGGACCGCCGGCGTGAACTGGTACCCGATGGAGCACGTGAAGGTGGTCGTCAACGGGATTCACGAGTCGTTCGAAGACAGCCAGCGCACGCCCCTGGCCGGCGAGACCGCGTTCTGGTCCGGCGTGGTGCGGCTGCAGATCGTCTTCTGACCTCTCGCTTCACCTCGTCTTCGATCCGGTAGCTCGCTGTTCCGCTCTTGAATACGAACAGATCACGGGGAGTAGCACCATGACCAACAGGCCTCGGCGGTTGCGCTTCAGGGCGGCAACGTTTCGCGTCGTGGTGTGTGGTGTGCTCGGTCTCGCAGCGTCCGTGGCCACCGCGCGTGCCCAGTCGGCCGACGATCTGTTCAATCCCACGGTGATGCAGCGGATCGACATCGAGATGAACTCGCAGGACTGGGAAAAGCTGAAGCAGAACTTCCAGGAGAACACCTACTACCCGGCCGACATCACCTGGAACGGTCAGACCGCGCGCAACTCCGGCATCCGCTCCCGCGGGCTCGGCTCGCGGAGCGGCACCAAGCCCGGCCTGCGTGTGGACTTCGATCGCTATTCCACCGACCAGACGTTCCTCGGGCTGAAGTCGATCGTGCTCGACAACCTGACGCAGGATGCCTCCGGCGTCAAGGAATCGGTGGCGATGCGGATGTTCGCGCGCATGGGCGTGCCGGCGCCGCGCGAATCGTTCGCCCGTCTCTTCGTCAACAACCAGCTGATCGGGCTCTACGCCGTGGTCGAGTCGGTGGACAAGGATCTGCTGGCGCGCGTGTTCGGATCGATCGGCGACAACGTGCAGAACGACGGCTATCTCTTCGAATACAACTACATCCTCGGCTCGCCCTGGCGCTTCGACTACCTCGGCGCGGACCTCGACGCCTACTCGCCGCGCTTCGACGCCAAGACGCACGAGAACAAGAGCGCCAGTGAGAAGTGGGGGCCGATCGAGGAACTGGTCCGCCTCGTGAACGAGACCGCGTCCGCGTCGCTGCCGGGCGTGCTGGAGTCGCGACTCGACGTGCCGGCGTTTCTCCGCTACATGGCGGTGCAGAACTTCGTCGCGCAGGAGGACGGGTTCACCGGCTACGACGGGATGAACAACTTCTACTTCTATCGCCTCGAGGACAGCACGCGGCACGTGCTGATCGCCTGGGACGAGGACAACGCGTTCGCGCGCCCGGACTTCGGCATCACCACCCGCCACGACGAGAACGTGCTGATGCGCAAGGTGATGGCGTGGCCGGCCTACAGCACGCAGTACTTCTCCGCCCTGCAGGAGACCGCGAACTCGGCCCGGCAGCCGGACGAGGGGCAATCCGAGGGATGGCTGCAGGTCGAGGTGCGCCGGCAGCTGGATCTGATTGCGGACGCGATGCGGGAGGATCCCTCGAAGCCGTTCACGAACGACGAGTTCGAGACCGCGCGGATAATCATGTTGAACTTTCCGAGTCCGCGCGTCACCTATGTGGTGTGCGAGACGACGAGGGCCCTTGGTCAGACGCCGGCGGCCGGCGTCTGCCCGTAGCGGAGGATCAGAGCCTGCAGCGCCTTGCGGCCGCGTGGCGATCCGCTCGCCTTGGCCGCGGCGGCGAGCCACGTGATGCCGCGCGCCCGCGCCTTGCGCCGCGCCAGGCCCGCGGGCGCCCGGTCGAGCAGCGCGGCGCAGAACTCCGCGTAGCCGCGCCCCGGCTTCGTCTTCCACCCCTGGGCCGGTTTGCGCTCGCGCGCGTAGATGCGCGTGTCCGGCGCATCGGCAAAGCGAAGAACCTCGCCCACCCACGCCTCCGGCAGCCCGACGCCGACGCCGACGGCCACGGCGGTCTCGACGTACGGCGCGGCAATCACCACGTGGCCCGCGGCGAGGGCCGGGCGGATCTCCCACTTCAGCCGGAACATCAGGTCGGCCGCATAGAGCAGCGTCAGCGTCCGCGGCGCGACGATCAACTCATCGGGATCGGCCATGAGCAGGTCGCCGAACAGGCCGGAAGCGTCCCAGCGGCTGATGCCGCACGGCACGCCACGCGCGCGGAGCCGCGTCGCGATCGCCTCGGCCTCCGCGGCCACGTCGCGGCTGCGGGAGGCGTCGACGGCGATCAGCTGGCCAGGTGTGGGTGTCGTGACAGCCATTCGCTCACCGCCTCGGCGCTGAACTCCGCCCAGGGACGGCGCTCCGCTTTCTGGACCAGCTGCCGCACCTGCTGGTGCTGGCGATAGACCACCTGGTC
This sequence comes from uncultured Acidobacteriota bacterium, assembly GCA_963723005.1. Classification (GTDB taxonomy): domain Bacteria; phylum Acidobacteriota; class Vicinamibacteria; order Vicinamibacterales; family UBA2999; genus VFZN01. Next base: position 363,514 of record CAVRPA010000008.1, read on the forward strand.
GGCCTTCACCTTCACGAAACGGAAGATCAGCGACAGGTTCTGGTACTCGGTGATGACCCGGCCGATGAACTGACGGTAGCTGACCAGCGGATCGGCCACTCCGGTGACGTCCTGGCCGGACTCGTAGAAGCGCGGGGCACGGGTCGCCGCGACCCGCCGGCTGGAGTCGTGCGACTTGAGGGCAAAGTAGACCACCAGGTCGGGCCAGACGAGCGGCGCGTACATCTGCAGCAGCCAGTCGATCTCGAGGCCGCGCGCGGCGTCCCTCGCAAGCGCGGTGAACAGGTAGCGATCGGCGATGACGGTCTTGCCGGCCCACAGCGCCGGCAGGATGGTGGTCTCCAGCCGCTGGCGGAAATCCACCGCGTGGAGCAGCGAGTACTCTTCGGCCGACAGCGCCCGCAGACGCTTGCGCGCCTTGATCAGCGGCCTCACCACGGGAGACGAGGCCCAGCGCGAGGACACCACTTCGTGCCCCTGGCTCTCGAGCCACGTCTTCAGCAGCCGCTGCTGCGTGGTCTTGCCGGAGCCTTCCGGGCCTTCGAAGGCGATCAACAGTCCTCGCGTGCGGTCGCGCTCGGCGATCGCGCGACCGAGGCCCGGTTCCTCTCCGGCCGTAGACGACATGGCGGCACTATATGCCAGACCCCAACCGCGCCGGCGATAGACTGTCGCCGTGCTGCTTCCCGCGGGCTTTGTCGCGATTGCCGCAGGCATCGTGGTGTGGACCGACTTCGCACTCGGGCGTGCCACCGCCGCCTGCGGTGATTCGCCGTCCGTCGCTCGCGGCCTCCGCCGGCGTTTTCGCGCCGGAGCGCTGATCTGGATTGTGCTGGTCCTCGTCCTCGCCGGCGGCGGTGTGCTGGGGCAGTGGGAGCGGCGGCCGCCACCGTTCATGCTGGTGGTGGTGTCCATCGCCGTGCTCGGCGTGGTGATCGCTCGGTCGTCGATTGGCGACCGGTTGTCGCGCGGACTGCCGCTGGCCAGCCTCGTGGGGCTGCAGGCGTTCAGGCTGCCGCTCGAGCTGCTGATGCACCAGACCGCCCTGGCTGGCGTCATGCCCGAGCAGATGTCCTACTCCGGCCGCAACTTCGACATCATCACCGGCATCACCGCGGTGCTGCTCGCGATCTGGCTGCGGGCCGGACGCCCGCCGCGATCGCTGGTCGTGGGATGGAACGTGATGGGCCTGCTCCTGCTGGCCAACATCGTCACCGTGGCGGTGCTGTCGACGCCGCCGTTTGCCGCGTTCGGGTCCACGCCGGATCGGATCAACACGTTCGTGACCCGCGCGCCCTATGTGCTGTTGCCGGCGGTGATGGTGCTCGCGGCGTGGGCCGGGCACCTGGTCGTGTTCAGGGCGCTGGCGAGGACCCTCAGCGAGTAGCGTCGGCGAGGACGGCTTTCGCTTCGGCAATCTGCCGATGCCCCGCGGACATTCGCTTCTGACGAATCACGACCGCCTCCTCGGCGAGCGGCACGGCCTCGGCGGGCCGCCCTGCCGCAATCAGCACCTGGCCGAGCGTCAGCAGGCTCGTCGCCACCGACGGGTGGTCGGCGGGAAGCAGGTTGCGCACCATCACCAACGACTCGGTCGCCAGGGCCATCGCCTCGTCGACGCGTCCGGCCTTCAGCCGCGCCGTGGCCAGCATGCCGAGGTTCCCGGCGATCTCGACGTGCTCGGCGCCCAGCGTCTTGCGCCGTGTGGCGAGGGCATGCTCGAGCAGCCCCTCGGCCTCCGGCAGCTGGTTCAGGGTGACGAGGACGCGCGCCAGATTGTGCTCGCCACGGGCCACGGCAGGGTGCTCGTTGCCGAGCGCCTTGCGGCGGATGGCCAGCGCGGTGCGGAACATCGGCTCCGCGGCCTTCGGATCGCCCTTGTCCTCGAGCAGCGACGCGAAGTTGTTCATGGTCACCGCGGTCTCCGGGTGATCCGGGCCGTAGACCTTCATCGCGATCTGAAGGCTGGCGCGATACATCGGCTCGGCCTTGCCGTAGGCGCCCATGTCGTGCAGCAGCGACGCCAGGTTGTTGTAAGCAGTGCCGACCTGGTAGTGGTCCGGTCCGTACACAACCAGGCGCATCGCCAGCGCCTCGCGCATGTAGCGCTCCGCCACGGTGAAGTTGCCGAGCTGATTCTGCAGCTGCCCGTACTGCATCAGCGAATTGGCCAGCAGCGGATGCGCGGTCTTGAAGGCGGCGCGGCGGATCTCCAGCGCCTGGCGCAGCACGGCCTCGGCATCCTGCAACCGGGCCGTGCGCCGCAGCGACTGCCCCAGGTTGTTGAGCGCCACCGCTACTTGCAGATCGCCGGGCGAGCGCACCTGTCGCCACATCGCGACCGCGGCGCGGAGCATCTTCTCGGATTCCTCGTAGCGCGCCTGCTGGTCGAGCGCGAGGCCGAGAGCATTGAGCGAGAACGCCACCTTGTCGTGGACCTGGCCGTGCAGCTGCCGCCGCATCTCCAGGGCTCGCCGGTGGAACGCCTCGGCGTCCTTGTAGGCGCCCTTGTCGCGCGCCACTTCGCCCAGTTCGTGCAGCGTGTCGGCGACGGCGTCACTTGGGCCCTCGGCGGCGCCCTCGCGTCGTGCCAGCGCCTTCGACAGCAGCGACTCGGATTGATCGAACAGGCCCAGCTGCCGGTAGACGCGGCCAATCGCGTCCATCAGCCGCGCCTGCACGGTGGGCTGCTCGGTCAGGCCCGACTCCACTTGCGCGGCGCCGCGATCGAGCAGCTCGCGTGCGGTGACCGTGTTGCCGCGCGCTCGGCTGGGATCGGACACCTCGAACAAGCCGACGAGAAACGACGACACCTGTTCCGCGGCGTCGCGCTCCTGCTGCGCCACGTCGCGCTCGCGCGCCACGCGCGCCGCCTGAATCGTCACCAGCACCGAGAAGCCGATCAGCATCAGGACGAACAACGAGGCCACCGCCACTTCCCACCGGTGCCGCGAAGCGAACCGCCGCGCCCGGTACCACCAGGTGGCGCGCCGCGCGTGAATCGGCAGGCCCTCCATGTAGCGGCGCAAGTCCTCGACCAGCGTTTCCACCGACAGATAGCGGTGCTCGACGTCCTTGTTGAGCGCGGTGCCAACGATGATGTCGAGATCTTCGGCGAGGCCGGGGCTGATGGTGCTGGGACGCGGGGCATCGGTGTCGCACACGACGCGCTCGATCTCCTGCGCGGTCAGCGTTCGAAACGTGTGCGGGCGCGTGCCGGTCAGCAGCTCGAACAGCAGCACGCCAAGGGCATACACGTCCGTGGCCGTGGTCACCGCATCGCCCCGCACCTGCTCCGGAGACGCGTAGTCTGGCGTCAGCAGGCGCATCCCGGTCATGGTGCGCGCCGACATCTCCGGGTCCTCGGAATCGAGCAGCTTGGCGATGCCGAAGTCGAGCAGCTTGGGCGTGCCGTCGGGAGTGACGATGATGTTCGACGGCTTGATGTCGCGGTGGACAATCAGGTGGCGATGGGCGTGTCCCACGGCCTCGCAGACGACCAGGAACAGGTTCAGGCGCTCGACGACGCTGAGCTCGTGCTCCCGGGCGTAGGTGTCGATGGCAGTGCCCTCGACGTACTCCATCACCAGATACGGCCAGCCATCGTCGGTGGTGCCGCCGTCGACCAGACGGGCGATGTTGGGGTGCTGGAGCGACGCCAGGATTTGCCGCTCGGCGCGGAACCGTCGCACGCGGTCCTGATCGAGCAGGCCGCGGACGACCTTGATCGCGACGCGCTGCTCGAACGCGCCATCGGCGCGCTCGGCCAGGTAGACAGTGCCCATGCCACCCTGGCCGATCGCCGAGACGATCCGATAGGGCCCGAGGCGCTGCTCGACCGGGCCGGCGGCGGCCGCGGTGACGCTGTGGATGGCATCGCCCACCGCGCGCTCGATCTCGCCGGCGTCGTTGTCGCTGGCCTCGAGCATCGACAGCACCAGCGTCGCCATCTCGTCGTCGTCGGCGGCGGCGCGGACGTGGGCGGGGCGCTCGGCGGCGGGCAGCGGCATGGCCGCCTCGAACAGCTCCTGCACGCGGGCCCAGCGCTCGCCAGTCATATCAGGACACCGCAGGTCGGGCCAGTTCGACTCTCAGCCACGCCTTGGCCAGACGCAGCTCGCGATCCACGGTGGCGGGCGAGATGTCGAGGGCTTCGGCGGTCTCCTCGTAACTGAGGCCGCCGAAGAAATGGAGCTCGACCACCGACGACTTGCGCGGGTCGAAGACCGCGAGGCGTTCGAGCGCCTCGTGCAGGTCGAGGATGTCGAGGCCGCTGCCCGGCGCGGGCAGGTTCACCTTGTCGATGTCGATGCGCATCGCCCCGCCGCCGCGCTTGTCGCGCAGGCGGGCCCGGGCGTGATCGACGAGGATGCGCCGCATGGTGCGGGCGGCGACCGCCATGAAGTGCGCGCGATCCTGGAACGAGATGTCGGCGTCCACGAGCCGGAGGTAGGCCTCGTGGACGAGGGCGCGCGTCTGCAGGGTGTGATCGTTGCGCTCAGAGCGCAGGGCGCGATGAGCAATGCCCGCCAGCTCGTCGTAGACGACCGGCAGCAGCTGATCCAGCGCGCCGCGGTCGCCGCCGCGCCACGCGCGTAACAGCAGGGTGGCCGCGCGTCGGTCGGAGTCGTCCATCAGCTCATCCCTCGACGAGCATGAACGCCGGATCCTCGATGAAGTCCTTGATCCGCACGAGGAACTGCACCGCCTCGCGCCCATCCACCAGGCGGTGGTCGTAGCTGAGTGCCAGATACATCATCGGGCGCACCACCACCTGGCCGTCAACGACGGTGGGGCGGTCCGCAATCTTGTGGAGACCGAGGATGCCGACCTGGGGAGGATTCAGGATCGGCGTGCTCATCAGCGAGCCGAAGACGCCGCCGTTGGTGATGGTGAAGGTGCCGCCCTTCAGGTCTTCGAGCGTCAGCGTGCCGTCACCGGCGCGCTTCGCGAAGTCGCGGATTGCCAGTTCGATGTCGGTGAACGACATCGTCTCGGCGTCGCGGAGCACGGGGACGACCAGGCCGCCCTCGGCGCCCACCGCCATGCCGATGTCGTAGTAGTGCTTGTAGACGACCTCGTCGCCCTGGATCTCGGCGTTGATGGCGGGGAAGGCCTTGAGCGCAGAGACGGCCGCCTTCACGAAGAAGGATGCGATGCCGAGGCCGACGCCGTGGGCCTTCTGGAAACCCTCCTTGCGCCGCGCGCGCAGGTCCATCACCGCGCTCATGTCCACCTCGTTGAAGGTGGTGAGCATGGCGGCGGTGCGCTGCGCCTCGACCAGGCGCCGGGCGATGGTGGCGCGGCGCTTCGTCATGCGTTCGCGGGTCTCACCGCGCGCACCAGGCGCGGGGCGCGGGAGCGGGCGTCGGCGCCGCCGGCTTCGCGGCGGCGCTGGTGGTCGTTGCGGCCTCGCCGCGAGGCGCGGCAGCCGCGGGGCCGGCGGTAGCGGCGGGCGTCGCCGCACGCAGGACGTCACCCTTGGTCACGCGGGGCCCGCTCGCGGGTACGGACTCGATTTTCACGTCGTGGGCCCTGGCTACGTTACGAGCTGTCGGCGTGGCGCGGATGTCGGCGGGGGGAGCCTCGGCTGCGGCCGCCGGGGCCGCCTTGGCGGGTGCGGCCGATTCAGGTGCGGCAGCTGCGCCGGCGCTGTCATCCAGCACCGCGAGCACCTCGCCCACCTTCACGTCGGCGCCCTCGGCGTGCGCGATCGACTGCAGCACGCCGGCGCGATCGGCGCTGACTTCCAGGTCGATCTTCTCGGTCTCGAGCTCGACGAGCGGGTCACCGGCCGCGACGCGATCGCCCGCCTTCTTCAACCACTTCGCCACGCGGGCTTCAACGACCGACTCGCCCAGTTCGGGCACCACGATATTCTGCATATCAACTCTTCATCCGCTATCCGCTATCCGCTGTCCGTTATCCGCTCGACGCGGCATCTGCGGATCGGGTCTCCGCCACCCGGGTACCGGTTACCGGACACCGGACTCCCGTACCTACACCTGTTTCGACAGCACGCGGTCGAGTTCCTTGGGATCGAGCTTCTGCTCGAACACCTGGTCGACAATCGCGCGCTGGTTGGCCGCGTGCCAGGCAGACGAGCCCTCAGAGGGGCTCGAATTGCGGACCCGGCCAATGTATCGCAGCGGCCAGCGCCCGTCGATGAGCTGCTCGAGCAGCGGGCGCACGAACTCCCACGCGCCCATGTTCTCGGGCTCTTCCTGGACCCAGCACACCTCGCGCAGCTTCGGATAGCCGTCGAACGCGGCGCGAATCTGGTCGGCGGGGAACGGGTAGAGCTGTTCGACGCGCGTCAGGGCCACGCTCTGGTTGTCCTTGCGCGCCTCGCTGGTGGCCAGGTCCACGTGAATCTTGCCGCTGCACAGCACCAGGCGCTTCACCTTCGCCGGCTGCTTGATGCCGTCGTCGTCGATGAACTTCTGGAAGCGGCCCTCGCTCAGCTCCGCCGGCGTCGAGGCGGTGCTCGCGTGGCGCAGCAGGCTCTTCGGCGTCATGACGATGAGCGGCAGCGGGTCGGTGGTGAGCAGCTGCGCCTGGCGGCGGAGCAGGTGGAAGTACTGCGCCGCGGTGGTGCAGTTCGCAATCCGCATGTTGGTGTCGGCGGCCGCGTTCAGGAAGCGCTCGAGCCGCGCGCTCGAGTGATCCGGTCCCTGGCCTTCGTAGCCGTGCGGCAGCAGCAGCACCAGCGACGGCGCCAGCCCCCACTTCGCGCGGCCCGAGGTGAGGAACTCGTCGAGGATCACCTGCGCGCCGTTGATGAAGTCGCCGTACTGGCCTTCCCACAGCACCAGCCGGTTCGGCTCCTGGATGTTGTAGCCGAACTCGAACCCGATGGTGGCGTTCTCGGTGAGCGGGCTGTTGTGGATCTCGAACGCCGCCCGGGCGCTCGAGAACGAGTGCAGCGGCACGTACTCGCCGCCGGTCACGGCGTCGTGATACACGGCGTGGCGGTGCGAGAAGGTGCCGCGCTCGACGTCCTCACCCGTGAGGCGAATCGGGACGCCATCCGCCAGGATCGAGGCGTACGCCAGCTCCTCGGCGGCGGCCCAATCCACGGTCCGTTCGGCCGGCGACTCGAACATCTGCTTGCGTCGCTCGCGTCCGCGTTCGAGCTTGCGGTGCACCGTGAAGCCCGCGGGCACGCTCAGCAACTCGTCGTTGATGGCGCGGAGCCGCTCCAGCGGCACGGCCGTCACCGCACGCTGCGCGGCGCCGGTCGGTGGAATCTCGGGCAGCGGCGGAATGAAGTCCTGTTCGGGCTTCATCCCGGCGTAGGCGCGCTCCATGCTGCCGAAATGCTGCTGCACCATCGCCTCGGCGTCGGCCGCCGGCACCTCGCCGCTCTCGGCCAGCGCCCGCGCATACAGCTCGCGAACGGTGGGATGGTTCGTCACCAGCTGGTAGATCTGGGGCTGCGTGAACGCCGGCTCGTCGCCTTCGTTGTGGCCGTAGCGGCGATAGCCCACCAGGTCGATCAGGTAGTCCAGGCCGAAGCGTTGCCGGTAGGCCCAGGCCAGGCGCGCCGCTTCGATGCAGGCGACCGGATCGTCGGCGTTGACGTGCGTGATCGGAATCTTGAACCCGCGCGCCAGGCCGCTGGCGTAGCTGGTGCTGAACGACTCGTGCGGCTCGGCGGTGAAGCCAAGCTGGTTGTTGGCGATGATGTGGATGATGCCGCCGACGTCGTAGCCGGCAAGCCGCGACAGGTTCAGCGTCTCGGCCACGACGCCCTGACCAGGGAACGCGGAGTCGCCGTGGATGAGGATGGCCAGCACCTGCTCCTTGCGGAACCGGGGCGGCCCGGGCTGATCCACGTCGGTGGCCGCCGCGCGCGCCATGCCGTTCAGCACCGGGTCCACGGCCTCGAGGTGGCTCGGGTTGGGCGGCATCGACACGACCAGCGTATCGGGCCGATCGCCACGACGCTCCACACGGGCGCCGGCGTGGTACTTCACGTCGCCCATCCAGCCCAGGTCGACGCGCCACGACCGCGAGAACAGCGGATCCTTGAACTCCGCCAGGATCTGCTCGTAGGGCTTCTGCAGCGTGTGCGCCAGCACGTTCAGCCGGCCGCGATGCGCCATCGCGATCATCACGTGCTTGACGCCGGCCGCCGCGGCATCGCTGATGATCTCGTCGAGGACGGGGATCATCATGTCGAGGCCTTCGATCGAGAACCGCGTCTTGCCCGGGAACGTGCGGTGCAGGAAGCGCTCGAAGCTCTCCACCTGCGTGATGCGGTTCAGCAGCTCGCGGCTGCCGATCGGATCGTTGGGCGGCCGGAACTGCGACGACTCAACCGCCCGGCGCAGCCATTCGCGCTCTTCGGGCACGAAGACATGGTTGTAGTCGTGCCCGGTGGTGCCGCAGTACACCGCCCGCAGCCGCTCGATGGCCTCGTGGGCGTCGGGCGCGCCCTGGGCGGCGGGGCCGCCGACAATCTCGGCGGGCAGGCGGCGCAGGACGTCCGGGGTGAGGCCGTGCGCCTGGGCATTCAGCGACGGTTCGCCAACCGGCGCCTCGAAGCCCAGCGGATCGAGCCGCGCGGCCAGATGGCCGAACCGGCGAATGGATTCGGCAAGGGTGAAAGCCGCGATTCCGGCCTTGAGCTCGGCGGTCCCGCCGGTGGCGGTATCCGACGTCGAGCGACCGGTGCTGATGATGCCATCTTCGACCGACGGAGCCCATGCGGCAAATGCCTGGCGGGTGGCCTCGTCGACGGATCCAGGGTCCTGCTGGTACCGTTCGTACAACTCCTGAACGTACCCGGCGTTAGCCCCGGTAAACTGGTCCCACGGGTTCATAACCTTCCTATCTTAACGAAGGGTTGCACCCTATTCACACATCCAGCAGATACAATTCATCAGGGACGCTTATGCACCCACGACCCACCTACGACGACGCCAACCTCATCCTTCGGCTGTATGAAATGCGGCGCGAAGATCGCATGCGCCAGGCCCGCGCGTGGTTCACCAGCAAGTGCAAGGGCGTGCAGAGCTACGAGGAACTGATGAAGCTCGCGCCCGGCGGCAGCGACGAGAACGCTTCGTACCGGATGGTCGTGACCTACTGGGACCTCGTCTCCTCGTTCATCGTCAGCGGCATCCTCCACAAGGAGCTGTTCTTCCAGAGCGGCCGCGAGCTGCTGCTGGTGTGGGAGCGGGTGCGCGCGTTCCTGCCCTCGATGCGCGAGGCCTACAAGGATCCGAACTACCTCAAGAACCTCGAGACCGTCGGCGCCGAGTTCGCGGAGTACATGAAGGGTGGCGGCGCCGAGACCTACGAGGCGTTCCGCAAGCGCGTCACGTAACCTCTCGGCTCGCGAGCCCTCACCGCGTCAGGCGCACGCCGAGTTGCACATGCGCGTTCGGCGTGCCGCCGCCTTCGCGCCAGCCGACGTCCACGCCCAGCGTGAAGACCGTGGCGTTGATGAAGGCGCCCAGGCCATACCCCCAGCGGAATCGCTGATCGCCAAGCGAGGCGCCGGCGGCGTAGACCGTGCCGGTGTCCGCGAACACCTTCACCCCCAGACGGGCCAGATTGAGCGGCGACGTGATCGGCATCAGCAGCTCCGCCGACATCGCCGCCAGGTTGTCGCCCACCTGGCTGCCCACGTCGTAGCCGCGAAGCGACGCCATGCCTCCCAGCAGCTGCTGCTCGAACGGCGGCAGCGCGCGCGAGGCGGTCACCGACTGCGCGCGGACGGCCAGCACGGTCTGCCGCACGAGCCCCAGATACGCCGCGCGCGTCGAGCGCGACGCGCGTCGCCGCGAGCGAGCCCGTGCCGGCCTCCGGATCACCCAGCGCCGCCTGGTCGAAGGCCAGGCGCTCGACACCCAGTGACACGAAGGTCGCATTGCGCGGAAACGCCGGATCGCGCCTCGTGTCGAGGGCAACGTCGGCGCCAATCGTGGTCAGCCCTTCATCGTTCATCTCTCCGAACGAAACGCTGGCATAGCGCGCCTGCGCGCCGCCGCGCAGCCACGACCGCGGTGCGGTCTCGACCCGCCCCCACACGGTCTCGCGCGTATCGCCCAGCTCGTAGAACGGGTTCTCCCGCCGGGTGATGCCGCCGCCGCCGACCACGCGCGCCACTGCGCGCCGGGTGAACGTGCGCTCGAGCTCCACCTGGGCCTGACGCTCGCCGCCCCATGTCAGCGGCGTCGAGACACGGGTGCGCGGCCCCAGCAGATCGACGAAGCTGAAACGCGCGCCGTAGGTGAAGCCGTACCCTTCCTGATAGTTCAGCACCGGCAGCCACATCCCGCTGGCCATCACCCGCTTCATCGGCCCGGGCATGAGGTCGTCCTCCGAGACGCCGGGGCGCTCGTTCACGACGATGACGATCAACACGCGCGAGGGATCGTCGATCGACAGGAACCGGCGCCGCACGTCGATGCCGGCAAAGCGGCCGCTCTTCTCCAGCCGTGCCTTCACGTCGGCCACCAGGCCATCGGTGGCCTCCTGCCCGGTCACCGCACCGGCAATCGCCAGCACTTCGTCGGTGGGCGTGGTGTGGTTGCCGTGCACGATCACCGACTCGACGACCGCTGTCTGAGTGGGTGTCGCGGCTGCCTGCTGATCCTGGGGCGTCGTGCCGGCCGCCGCCGCGGGCCCGGCGCTGGCGTGACTGGCCGCGGACAGGAGGACGAGCGAGCGCCAGCAGCCTCATCGGATCTTGTAGGTGACGTCGGCCTGCCGGTAGTCGTGATACTCGACGCGATAGCGCGCGTCCACCGGGCCGACCGCCAGCGCCATGCGGAAGTGCATCTCGATGTCCTTCGGCAGCCACACGTCGGGGAACGGCTGGCCCATGCGCATCGTCGCGCGGACGTCGTCTACTCGCGCGATGGAGCGGCCGGGCAGGAAGTCCATGTCGATGTCGTCGAAGGTGTATTGCAGGATCTGATGACGATCGCGATCGACCCACAGCGTGATCATCGAGATCTTGTTCATCTTGTCCTCGATGTCCGCGTCCCGGTCGCGGGCCCGGCGGTTCGGGCGCGTCCGCCCTTCCGTGAAGAGCGCCGTCGGGTAGTACTCGATCTTCAAGACCGGCCGGCCGTCCAGGTTCTCGCGGCCGACGAGGGCGTAATGATTCGGTTCGAACTTGAAGCGGAGGAAGTAGGCGTAGGAGACGAACGCGGGCTCGATCGAGCTGGCCGAGATGGCGGCGTCGTTCGGCGGCTGTGCGGGTGAGGCCGCACCGGGCTGCTCGACCGGCGTGCCGGCTGGCGCGTCCGTGGCCGGCACGTCTGAGGCGGCCGCGGCGGCCTTCCTGCGTTCGGAGCGCCGCTTCTCGTTCCGCAGCCAGTCGGCTTCGGCCTTGCGCCGCTGCTCCTCGGATAGCGTCACGCCGTCGGCGCGGAGCGGGCTGCGGATGAACACCCCCTCGCGCAGGAACCACGTGTAGTCGCGCCGGAAGCCGTAGAGCCTGACGCCGCCGGGACCGGCCAGGTCGAACGTCTCGCGCTCGTCGAGCACGTATTGCTGCAGCTTCTTCCAGTTCTCGTCGCGGCGTGCCAGCACGCGCTCCATGAGCTGGTCGAGATCGGTGCCGGAAGCCTGGCGGGCGGGCAGCGTCACGACCAGGGCCACGAACGCCGCGAACACCGCGAGGATGATCCGCATGGACTGAAGGTGTGACGAGCGGAGCGGCGGCCGGGTTCCGTGCCGCCGGTGGAATTACTGGTCGGTGGACTCTGGCGCGTCGCGGCGGAACACGACCTTGCCGTCCATGATCGTCATCACGACCTCGGCCTCGAGCAGGCGGTCGGGCGGCAGGGAGAAGATATCGGCGGAGAGGATCACGATGTCGGCCAGCATGTCGCGCTCGAGGGTGCCCTTCCGCAGCTCGTCGAACGACGCCCACGCCGCGCCGCTGGTGAACGCGCGGATGGCATCGCGCAGCGACAGGCGCTCCTCGGGCATCCAGCCGCCTTCGGGCTCGCCCTCGTAGGATGTGCGGTTCACGGCGACGAAGATGCCGCGCATCGGATCGAGCGACACCACCGGCCAGTCGGAACCGTAGGCCAGGGGCGCGCCGCCCTTCGCCAGGCTGCCGGACATCCAGCCGCGGGCGGTGCGCTCGGGCCCGAGGTTCGAGGCCCAGGGGCCGGCTGGATCGGGCGGCAGCCCGTGCGCGGGCTGCACGCTGGCGACGACGCCGAGCGCGCCGAAGCGCGGTACATCTTCGGGATCCGGCGTTTCGATGTGTTCGACCCGGTGCCGGCGACCGCGCTCGGGCGTCGGATTCGCCGTGCGCGCCGCCTCGTAGGCATCGAGCACCTCGCGGATCGCGGCGTCGCCGATCGCGTGCGTCATCACCTGCCAGCCGCGGGCATCCAGCTCGGTGACCAGCCGCGAGAAATCGGCCGCCGAGGCTCGCAGCTCGCCGCGCTCGTCGCTGCCGGCGTACGGCTCGAGCATCGCCGCGGTCCGCGTTTCGACCACGCCATCGGCCATCAGCTTCACGGCGCCGGTCTTGAGCAGCGGATCGTCCTGGAATTGTTCGCGCGCGCGGTCGAGCTGATCGAGGTCCTCGGTCGTCGCCGCCGGATCCACCGTCAGCGCCTGGTAGACGCGCACCGTGAGCTCGCCGCGCTTGCGCAGCTCGTCGTAGAGGCCAAGGTCGTCGGCGGAGCCGCCCGCGTTCTGCACGCTGGTGATGCCGACGCGATTGGCTTCGACGACCGCCGCGCGCAGCGCCGCCAGCTTGTCGTCGCGCGAGGGCATCGGCATCGCCTGGCTCATCAGGCTCATCGCCGCTTCCTTCAGCACGCCCGTCGGCTCGCCGTGGGTGTCCTTGACGATGGTGCCATTGACCGGGGCGGTGGAGGCGCGCGTGATGCCGGCAAGATGAAGCGCCGCGGTGTTGGCCCAGCCGGTGTGGCCGTCGTAGGAGACAAGGTAGGCGGGCCGATCGGGTACGAGCTGGTCGAGCATCTGCCGCGTCGGCAGGCCGTCGCCAAACGGCGCATATAGCCAGCCGCGGCCGCGAATCCAGTCGTGCGTCGGGTTCGCGTCGGCCCACGCCTTCAGCGTTTCCTTCACCGACTCGAGGGTCGTCGCCTCGGACAGGCTCACCTGATCGAGTGACAGCCCGCCGCTCATCATGTGGACGTGAGCGTCGTTGAAGCCGGGGAGGACGCTGCCGCCCTTCGCGTCGATGACCGTGGTCTGCGCGCGCGCCAGGCGCTGAATCTCGCGGTTGGTGCCGACGCGCAGCACCTTGTTGCCCTGCACCGCCACTGCCTCCGCCAGCGATTCCTCGCCGGTGAAGACCTTGCCGTTGACGATGATCAGATCGACGGGACCGTCGTCGGAGCGCTGAGCGCCCACGATGAGCCCGGCGATCAGCGTCAGGCCCACGATGAAGGCCACGATGTAGGCCGTGAGGCGGGCAGCCATGGGCCGATTCTAGCACCTGGCGAAGGACCGGCAACCGGCAGGCGGCAGACGGCAGACGGCCCAAAGTCGGACACGATATGCTCTACCTCCGTATGCGGTTCGCGGTTCTGGGTTCGGGGGCGGTGGGTGGGTATTTCGGGGCGCGACTGGCCCGGGCCGGGCAGGATGTCACCTTCATCGCGCGGGGCGCGCATCGCGACGCCATCCGGGAGCGCGGACTCGAGATCCGGAGCGCGGCGCTCGGTGGGTTCGTTGCGCAGGCGCCGGCGGAATCGGACACCGCCCGTGTCGGTGCGGTGGATGTGGTCGTGGTGGCGGTCAAGGCCTACGACAACGACACCGCCTACCCGATGATTGCGCCGCTGCTCGGGCCGGACACCGTCGTGCTGACGCTGCAGAACGGCGTGGACAACGTTGACCAGCTCGGCCGGATGGTGGGGCCCGAGCGTGTGCTCGGCGGCACCACCTACCTCGCGACCGCGCTCGAAGCGCCCGGACTCATCGTCCAGACGGGCGTGCACCGCTCGATCATTTTCGGCGAGGTGTTCGGGGCGCGTGGCCTGACGCCGCGGGTGCAGGCGATCGCGGACGTGATGGCGCCGGCCGACATCCAGGTCACCGCGGTGCCCGACGCCCGCACGCCGCTCTGGGACAAGTTCGTCTACCTCGTGCCGTTCTCCGGATTCACTGGCGTCGCGCGTCTGCCGATCGGCTACATCTGGAAGCACGAGGCGGTGCGCGAGATGTTCTACGCGTGCTCGCGCGAAGTGGCCGCCATCGCCGCCGCCGAAGGCGTGACGATCTCGCCGGATCGCTTCGCGACGCTCGAGGACTACATGACCAACATTCCGGGCTCGACCCGGTCCTCGCTGCTTGATCGACCTCGAGCAGGGCAAGCGCATCGAAGTCGAGGCGCTGCAGGGCGCGGCGCTGCGGCGGGCGGCGGCGCACGGCGTGCCGGTGCCGATCACCTCCACGCTCTACGCGGCGCTGAAGGCCTGGGAGTCGGGCAACCCACGCACATGAGCGCCTGTCGATGTTGACCGACGTCACGCTCCCTCTCGCCCTCTTCACCGGAGTGGCGGGCATGATGGCCGGCATCCTTGGCGGGATGCTGGGCCTGGGGGGCGGCGTCTTCCTCGTGCCATTCCTCGTTCAGGGGCTGGGCGTGCCCATGCCGCAGGCCGTGGCGGTCAGCCTGACCACCGTCATCGCCACGTCGAACACCCTGTCCGCGTCCACCGCCGGCCGCAGCGCGATCAACATGCGGCTCGGCTTCATGCTCGAACTGCTGACCGCGCTCGGTGGCCTGCTCGGCAGCATCACCGCGATGCTGGTCACACCGCGCGCGCTGATGATCACCTTCAGCGTCGTCGTGACGTCGATGAGCGTGCTGACCTTCGTGCGCCGCGACGTCAAGAACAACCTGCCTGCCGACATCGATCCCGGACCGTGGGGCGGCCGTTTCCTCGACGAGCGGCTGGGCGAGACCGTCAGTTACCGGGTGAAGCGCATGCCCCTCGCGATGGCGACGTCGTTCTTCGCCGGCAACCTGTCGACGTTGCTTGGCATCGGCGGCGGGGTGGTCAAGGTGCCGGTGCTGACCGCGTGGTGCGGCGTGCCCGTGCGCGTCGCCGCCGCCACGAGCGCCTTCATGATCGGCGTCACTGCCACGTCGGGCGCGCTGATCTACCTGGGGCGCGGCCTGCTGCTGCCCATTCTCGCGGCCTCGGCGGTGATTGGCGTGCGGATCGGATCGAACATGGGGCTGAAGCTTGGGCGCCAGCTACCGCCGCGCCTGCTGAAGATCGTGCTGGCCGTGGTGCTGCTTTTGGTCGCCATCGTGATGGTGAGCCGCCTGCCATGATCGAACGCGCGCTGGTTCTCAGCGGCTATCTCAGCACCGCGCTGATGATCTACGGCCTCGGCGCGCTGGCGTGGAGCCCGCACGCCTACTGGTCCACCGTGCCCGTCTACGCCGGCCTGCTGATCCTGATGCTGACGCCGGTGACGCGCGTGATCATCGCCTGCAGCCGATACATTCGCGAGGGCGATCGGACGTCGGCGGCGCTCACCGCCGGCATCCTGGTGGTGATCGCGATCAGCGCGTGGACCGCTTCCCGCTGATGGAAGGCTTAAGGCTTAAGCCGTGAGGCTTGAGTCCTAGGCTTGGACCTAAGACCCCAAGACCTCAAGCGCAAGCCCCTGTCAGGGCTCGAACGTTTCCACGCAGCGCTCCCGGAGCGCCGCCGGCAGAAGCGGAAACGTGGACACGACGTGCGCGTATTCGTCCTTCGTCACCTCGTAGGCGTGCGCCGCAAGCGTATTGAGCCTTGCGTAGCCTTCGGCATCCTCCTCGAACGCTCGATGTGACAGTGATTCAGCGAGCGAGGCGATCGACGCGTGAACCGGGCTACCGACCGCGGGCCTCGGAACGGGCAGCCGCGCCATCAGGGCGGTGGTCACGTGGGTCGTCATCTGCAGTCGGACCAGATAGTTCGCGATGAGGCTGTTCAACAACCCGACCAGGCACCAGGTCTCCGGTGACGTGAAGGTTGTCTTCGCGCAGAACACTGTGTGCGTGGAGACCACTCCAGCCGGCAGGCGCGCGGCGATCAGGGTGAGACGGTTCGATACGCTCGCCACATCGCGGTAGCAGACGCGATCGCGTTCGAAGCGCGAAGCGCCGTCGAGCAGCATCGCGGCAGCGTCGCGCGCAATGACCCGTCCCACACTGGCGAGGTCCACGCCGAACGGCCGCAGGTGCTTGCCGTCCACCACCGGGAGCAGGGCGCGCGGCCTGTGATGGCCACGTACAGCGCGCTCCACGCCGTCCACCTCTGCGCTGTTGCTCCTCGGGACGCTCGAGAAATGCACGCTGTCGTCGGTGGCGTTCAGCTCGCGGCCGAAGCGCACGTGCCAGCCCTCGGCCGAGGACAACGCCGGCGCGGTCAGCGCGCGCCAGGCCACAGCAGCATCGTGCGGCGACGCCAGCGCGGGTATCGTCAGGTGCTCGGGATCCCAGCGGTGAAGCATCGCCAGCGGCACCTGCACCACCGGGACGTCTGCATCGCCCGTTCGTGGATCGTCCGGCAGACGATGGAGCACCTCGGCCTCCACCAATCCACTCGACATTGGAACCGCCGGCGCAGAGCGGCCGCGACTGCCCGCCAGCACCACGAACCGCACCCCGCGATGGATCGGAAAGATCGCCTGGCGGTTCTCGAACCCGAGCCATGTGTCGATGGCACAGGTGTCGAGCAGCTTACGGCGCAACCCGGCGCTGCCGACGTCGGTCTGGATGCCCGATGGCAGGATCAAGCCGAAGCGCCCGCCCGGACGAAGGGCCTGCAGCGCTCGTTCCGCGAACAGCTGATACTGGTTCACATGCCCGTGGCCCTGCAGCGGATAGTGGCCCGAGCCACGGATGAAGCGCATCAGGGCGCGCACGTCTTCCCGGGCGCCGGTGCGCCGGTCGTCATCGCCGGTGTCCGCGCGCAGCATCTCCCACGGCGGATTGCCCAGCACCGCGTCGAAGCCGGCGTCATCCCGCGCGTGCCCGTCTTCGCGCAGGAAGACTTCGGGGAACAGCAACTCCCAGTGACAGGCGCCATGCAGCTCGGCCTGCCGCGTGGCGGGTTGTGCCCTGGCCTCGCACTGGCGGGCGGCCAGGGTCGTCGGTCTGCCAGAGACGTGCCGCTGCAGTTCCTCATAGAGTCCGGCGCCGACATCGCGATGGCCGTCGAGCAGCAGGCCACACCAGAGGTCGGCGGCCCGCGTCCAACGCGCCACCGCACTGCCTTCCGAGAGCAGGCGATCGAGCCGGCGTTCCTTGTCGCGCACCGCGGCGGGTGAAACCGATGGCGCGAGCGACAGGCGGAGTCGTTCCGGGACCACAATTCGCCCCAGGTCTTCCAGCGCGTCCGCGCCGAACAGCGAGAGCTGCGCATCGTCGCCGTGGCGCGCTCGGCTTGGGGGACAGCCGGGAGGGCCCTGGCCAAGATCCGAGAGTCGCGCGCCGATGAGGCTGTTGCCGACGGCGAGGTGATGGTCCAGGAACGTGAGCGGCCGGTTCGCCGCCAGCGTTGTCAGCCACAACGAGAGGCGAGTGAGCTGCACGGCGGTGGGGTTGCGGTCGATGCCGTAGAGACACTGCTCTGCAATCGCCCGCGCCAGGTCCGCGCGGTCCGCTTCAGCGATGTCGCCCGGCGTCCATTCGCCCTCCGCTACCAGCGCCTGCTCGGCGCGTTCGGTGAGATAGCGGCACGCGGCCACCAGGAATGCGCCACTGCCCATCGCCGGATCGATGACGCGCAGCTTGAGGATGCCCGCCGCCGTAAGGCCCTCGACCAGGGGGCCCAGCGTGCGGCGGACGAGGAAGTCGGTGACCGCGCGCGGCGTGTAGAAGCTGCCGGTCGTCTTGCGCTCGGTTGACGTGGCCTGCAGCGACAGGCGGCCCGTGCTGCCGGACGGGCTCGTACTCGAGCACGCGCTCGTAGACCGCGCCCAGCTGTTCGACGCCGAGATCGTGGAAGGCGATGGCTCGGCGGCCTTCCGATGTGGGCGTGGTGCCAAGCGACAGGACCGCTCGTGCCGCGACGGCGTCGGGCACACGCCGCTGCTCCGCCAGTGGCGTGCGCGCCGGGGCGAAGAGGCGGCCGTTGAACGCCGTCACGCGAAGGTCGTCGGCGAGGCATCCCGCGTGGGCCAGCCGCGACATCGCCTGGACCGTGGCCCAGATTCCGCGCGCGTGCGGCTCGGTCATCAGCCGCTGGCATAACGCGCCGACACTGTACGAGTCGCGGTAGACGCGGTGCCACATCGGCACCAACTGGCGCGCCTCGGCAAACAGCAGGAACAGCAGGCGGTAGACGATAGTGAGCGACTGCTCGAAGACGCGGGGCGCCCGGTGTGGGTCGAGCCGGCGCCTGGTTGCGGGCACATCGAGGGCCGAGACCAGTTCGCCGAGAGCGTCGAGCACGCCCGCGCCGAGCGCCGAACACACCGTCACGCCGTGCGCATCCGACGCCGACAGCGCCCGGGCCAGCCGCGAGGGCGAAGATCGTGCGTGGAGGGCATCGGCGCGCGCGAGCGTCCACAGCGCCAGCATTGCCAGCCGATCGCGGCACACCAGGCCGAGATCGAACGACAGCTGCCGGCGCGTCCACGGACGCGCGCCGTCCACCACGGTGAGTGCATCGCCGCTGAACACCAGCGCCCAGGGCAGGCGCACCGCCAGACTGGAGCGGACCGCCTGCCGCCATGCACCCGATGGCGGTGCACCCCAGGCCGTGTTCAGCAGCGCGGCGACCGGTCCGCCGCTCGCGCCGAGGACCGCGGCATGCCCCCACGCCTGCGGCTCGACGTGCGCCACGCTATATCCCAGCAGCTCGAGGAGGGGCCTGGCGCCGACATCGAACACCAGGCGCGGCGGAGAGGCGGGGCCGAGCACCTGACGCGTGTGCTGCCACCAGCGCACGGTGGCGCGAACCCAACGGTCGAACTCCGGTGCCACGTCGTGCTGCTCCTGCTGAACGTGGCGGGCCAGGAAGCCACTGGACAGCATGTTGCCCGAGACGCCGGCGATCATCGTGGCCCTCGTCCTCGAGGGGCAGCAGCGCCACGACGTGTGTCTCCAGCCGCGCTTCGTCGCCGGCGCCGAGCAGCCATCGAGACTGGCGCTCCGCGTGGGCGGCCAGCTTCGCGAGCACTGCTTCGCGCGCCTCGGCGGCCCGGACGGCCCGGCGGTCGAACAGCGAGGCTTGCACGCCGGGCTGACGTTGCTCGGCCCGGGCGCGACCGATGGCCTGAAGGCGGGCGATGACCGGCGCCCAGTTCGCACACGAGGCCGTGGCCCTGGCGGCGGTGACAGCGGCGTCGCTGATGCGTGGATCGCGGGCGATGGATCGGCACATGCGCGCCCAGGTCCGCTTGTCGGCACACCGGCACTTCAACGCGACGCGCAGCGCCACGACGCGCGACCACTCCCTCCGTCCCTCGCTCGTTCGCGAGGCAACGTCGATGATGACGGCAAGCGATCGAGCGGCGCGGAAGCGACGTGGATGGCACCAGACGGTCTCACTGTCCGTCTCGCCGCTGCAGGCAGCGAGCCGTCGCCAGGCGGTCACCCTCGCCGCCTCTTCCGCGGCGAGCCGCGTCCAGCTTTCGACCTTGGCCGAACCGCCGGTCGCAGGCGAGCGGGACGGCTCGTCATCGGCGCCCACCGGCGCCACCGCAAACACCCGGGACGCGACCTCGAACTCGGTGCTGCCGCTGCCCTCATCGAGATCCCGTTGCGCCCGGGCATTCCGCTCGAGCAGAACGGGCCACCACGGTCTCCTCGAACGTGCCTGCTGCCGTCAGATGAAACGCGTGCACCCGGCGGGACTGCCCGAGACGATCCACGCGTCCAATGCGCTGCTCCAGGCGGTGCGGGCTCCAGGGCCACTCGAGCGTGATGACCACGCGGGCCCGCCGCTGCAGGTTCAGGCCCTCGCCGGCGACGTCCGTCGCCAGCAGCACCGCCGCGTGTCCATCGAGGAACCGTCGCAGCAGGCGCCCGCGTTCCATCGCGTCGAGGCCGCCGTGCAGCATCACGACCGTGGTTATGGCCTGCACGTGAGGGAGGCAGGCTTCGAGCGTGTCGCGGAACTCGCTGAACACGATGACCGGTTCACGCAGACGTGAGAGCAGCCGCGCCAATCGGCGGAACTTGGACGGGACGGACGCCGCGTCTTCGGCGAGCGCGATGACGGCTCGCAGGCGATCGCCTTCGTTCCCGCCGCTGGTCAGGCCGGGAGCCGACAGCCACCTGGCCTCCGACTCGTCAACACCGTCGCCCTCGTCGAGCTCTTCCCACGGAAGCGCCGGCTGCGCGTCAATGGCCGGCGCCACGCTGGCGAGCGCATCCAGCCGGCGCCGCAGCGTGCGAGCGGCGGCCCACGCGCTCGACGTCGCCCGGCGTGCCAGCACCCCCGCCACGAGATGCGCGCCAGCCTGCGTGCCGAACGGCCCACCGAGCAACGCGCGGCCATAGTCCACAATGGCGTCCTGCAGCCGCCGCTCCGCGGGTGTGGGAGTGACGCGCAGCACGTGGGTGGCGCGTGACGTGGCGAGCGCCGCATCGCGGTGCGAACGGCGGAACACCATCATCGGCGGCTCGCTGGCGGAGGAGACCTGACCGAGGTCCAGCAGCGCGCGATAGGCGCGGGTGTCTCCCGCGTGAGGCGTGGCGGACGCCAGCACCAGCCAGGGGACGCGCGCCGCCAGCCGCGCCACCACCGCGCCGCGATCCGATCCCCGCGACGCGTGGTGCGCTTCGTCCACCACCAGCATGTCGAGCGGTTCGTCCTCGACCGCAGCTCGCACCTCGGCGCGCTTCACCAGGTCGATGGACGAGATGACGATCGGCACGCTCGTCCAGGGATTGAGATGCGCGGTCCCCGTTCGCTGCCGCTCGATCAGCGCGGGCTGGTCCATCACCATGACGTCCAGGTCGAACCGCTCGCGAAGTTCCGCGGCCCACGCCGTGCGCAGCGACGCTGGAGTGAGCACGAGCGCGCGCGTCAGCACACCCCTGTGCCACAACTCCGCCAGAATCAGCCCGGCCTGGACCGTCTTGCCGAGCCCCACCGCGTCGGCCAACAGGACGCGCGTAGCCCCGCCGGCCACCGCCAGCGCCGGCGCAAGCTGCCAGGCGTGGACATCGAAGGCGCCGTCCACCCCGGCCCAGACACCGCGGCCAGGCCGCTCGCGCGCCACCGCGGCAGCCGCGGCCCGAACCGCCGCACGGAGATGACGACGCCGCTCGCGGTGCGGCCCTCGGGGAACCAGCCGGTCGAACGGCGTGATGAGCGTGGTCCGCCGGCCGCGATTCCACTCGCCGTCGCCGTCGAGCGTGACCATCTCGCAGGCGTCGAGCGGTTGCACGTGCGCAACGCGCCAACGATCGTCGCGGGCGTGCACGACGGCCCCTGCCGCCACACCACCGGGCAATTTCTCCATCGGCCCCTCCGGCCGCCGTTGTCAGGAATCGCGACGATCGCGATCGCAGACACGCGTTCACGGCGAGAAGGGCAAGGGTGGTGCCGAATCAGGACGACAGTTCGTGAGGTGCGGGCGAAGTCAGGTACGCGTGACGTGCCGCGAGGTGGCGGCGAAGTCGCCGCCCCGCTCGAGCGGGGCGGCAGCATCGCGCGCGGCCGAGGGAGGTGAAGCGGATCAGTTCAACGTGGGCCACGCGGCGGCGGTTCGCCGGGGGCCCGGTTGCGTGCGGCATCAGCCGGCCCTTCGGCCGGCGTGGTTCCAGGCGCGGTGGTCAGGCGCGTGTAGAGCGCTGCCAGTCCGGCCTGCTGCGGATCGTAGACGCCCCATTCGTCGACGGTGGGACGCCGATCATTGCCTGACGACGGTGACGTGGGCATTCGTCTGTGACTCCCGGGGGGCGGCAGCGACCAGGAAACAGCAAGCCCCGTGCCCAGACCGCCACGGCGCGACCCCGCAGGAATTGCTGGGAAAACGTGAGCCCGACCCCCAGGCTGCCGATCTTCCAGTCCAGCCAGCCACGAAACTTCGCGTTTGGCCTACGTTTCTGCAACTGTCCGGGGGCCGCCCGGCGCGTGAATTGCCGTGAAATCCACGCCGGTTTGCCCGAACCGCCAGGTGGCACAGCCGTTGCGACTGGGTTTCCCACATGACGGTGACGTTTCTTGGCACGAAGGGCGGTACGGGCACTACGACCATGACGGTGAACGTGGGCGCGGAGCTGCGACGGATCACGGCCCGCCCCACCGTGCTCGTTGACATGAAAGCCGCGCCTGGGGACGTGGCGCTCTATCTCGGCGTCCGCCCGCGCTACACCCTGACCCATTTGCTCGATCGCGTGGCCTGGCGCGATCCTGGATTGTTGAGCGGCTATTTGTCATCGCATGCGTGCGGCGTCGATGTGCTCGCGGCCGGTGACGAATGGGGCCGGCCCTCGGCGCGTGATGCCGAAGGCCTCGAGGCCACGCTGCATGCGTTGCGCGCCAGTCACGCCTTCGTCGTCGTCGATGCGGGCTCCACGCTGACGCCGGCCACGGCCGCGGCGCTGCAGGCCTCGGACCTGGTCGTCCTCGTGGCCAATCCCGACGTGCCGTGTCTGCGGAACCTTCAGCGGCTGATCGACGCGGTGCGGCTGTCGGGCGTCTCGGGTGATCAGTTGCGGGTGCTGCTGAACCGGGCCTCGGAGTACGGCGTGGTGTCGGTGGCGCAAATCGAGGAGGTGCTCGGCATGACCATCGACTGGAGCGTGCCGAGCGATTACCGCACGGTGGCGGCGGCGGTGACGTCGGGCGAGCCGATTCGCTCGCTGCGCGGCACCGAGCTGCAGCGACACGTCGAAGCCATCGCCCGCGCCATGGCGGGCGAGGCCTACACCGTCGGTCCGCCCTCGGCGAGAATCGCCATCGTCGCGCCGAGCGAGGATTCGGGCGCGTCCCAGTAGCGGACGACCAGCGGGTGTGTTGAGAGCAGCCGCTGCACCGCGGCGCGCTGCGCGCCGATGCCGCGTCCGTGGATCAGCCGCACCTGGCGCAGCCCCGCGCCGTGCGCGGCGTGCAGGTACGCGTCCACCACGGACAACACATCGCGCGGCGCGAACGCATGCAGATCGAGCGCCTCCTCGATCGGGTACCACGACGGGCTCGTCGTCTGGTTCCATGGGGGATCTCTGCGCTAACGGTCTTGAGTCTTGAGTCTTGGGTCTTGGGCTTGAGTCTTGAGGCTCGCGGCTTGAGGCTTGGGGCTTGGGGCTTGGGGCTCGGGGCTTGGTCCTTGGGTCCCGGACACCGGGTACCGGTTACCGGATACCGGATAACTCTTCTCTGCCGTCTGCCGTCTGCCGTCTGCCGTCTGCCGTGTCTTTTGCCTTTAGCCTCTTCCTTATGCCTTTGTAAACTCCGCCGTCACTTTCGTCGTGATGCCGCCGCGGGCGCTGAAGTCGCCTTCCACGGTCATCCGCCTGGGCTGGCACGCGGCGACGAGGTCGTCGAGGATCTGGTTGGTCACCGCCTCGTAGAAGATGCCGCGGTTGCGGAACTCCTGCAGGTAATACTTCAGCGACTTCAGTTCGACACACGTGGCGTCGGGCACATAACGGATACGAATGGTGCCAAAGTCGGGCAGGCCCGTCTTGGGGCACATCGACGTGAACTCCGGGCAGTCGATGGCGATCGTGAATTCGCGCTCGGGGCGCGGGTTGGGGAAGGTCTCCAGCAGAGCCGCAGGAATGTCGGACACGCTCCGATCATGCACCGGCCGCGAGCTCGCTGTCATCCATGCGTTCCGCGCCGTGGAACAATTCTTCGCGTGATGTGACAACTCGCGCCGCGCGGAATGGGCTAAGATCGCCCGGTCGCAAGGTTCGACAGTGTTTGACAGGTCAGAGCGGCGGCGTTAGGATGCACGTCGCTTTGCCGCTATTTTGCGCCGGCAGCCGTTCGAGTGCGGTGCCGCGGTCGGCGGACATCGGTCAACTAACTTACGCGCGCGCGCCACACTCAATCGGGGGGACACGATGGTAGAAGCCCGCAGGATGGGCAAGTCGGAACTCTTCTCTCACTTCGCCGAGCGTTTCGACGTCAAGCGAACGCAGGCCCGCGACTTCTTCGACGAGCTCGCGGTGTTGTGTGAGAAGGAACTGAAGCGCTCGGGCGAGTTCGTGCTGCCCGGGATGGTGAAGCTGGTCGTGCAGAAGCGCAAGGCACGTCTCGGCCGCAACCCCGCTACTGGCGAGCCGATCAAGATCCCGGCGAAGACCGTGGTCAAGGCTCGGATCATCAAGCAGCTCAAGGACTCGGTGCTGCCCAAGAAGTAAAGGGACGCGCCTGGAGATCTGGTCCCCAGATCTCCAGGTGAACCGCGCTCCGCACCAGGGGGACGTCAGTTCCCCTTCAGTTTCCTCGCCAGCTCCCGAATCTCCAGCCGCTCCATCTTGAACTTGAGCGTGCTCAGCGGCACGCCCAGGTAGCGTGCGGTCTGCGTCACGTTCCAGCCGCTGCGTTCCAGCCCGCGCACGATGAAGTTCCGCTCGAACGTCATCAACGCCCGATCGATCAGGCTCTTGTCCGAGGCGGTGCGGTCGAGCTCGGCGACGTGGAACTCGAACGGCAGGTCCTCGTCGGTAATCCACTCGCGCTCGGCGGTGGCGATCAGCCGCTCGATCAGATTCTCCAGCTCGCGGATGTTGCCGGGCCACCAGTAGTTCGAGAGCATCCGCACGGTGGACGCGGCGACGCCGGCGACCTGCTTCTTGAAGCGCGCGTTGTAGCGGCGGACGAAGAAGTCGATCAGCACCGGCAGATCCTCGGCGCGCTCGCGGAGCGGCGGCAGCCGCAGCGGAATCACGTTGAGCCGGTAATAGAGATCGGCGCGGAACGAGCCGCGCTTGACCGCCTGGTCGAGGTCGACGTTGGTCGCCGCGACCAGCACGAACGAGGTCGGGATCGGCCGATCGCCGCCGACCCGCTCGATCTCGTTCTCCTGAATCGCGCGCAGCAGCTTGGCCTGCAGGTCGAGCGGCAGATCGCCGATTTCGTCGAGGAACAGCGTGCCGCCGCTCGCCAGCTCGAACTTGCCGATGCGCTGCTGCAGCGCACCGGTGAACGAACCCTTCTCGTGGCCGAACAGCGTGCTCTCGACCAGGTCGCGCGGAATCGCCGCCATGTTGACGGCGACGAACGGGCCCTCCGGATGCTCCGACTCGCGGTGCAACCGCCGCGCCAGCAGCTCCTTGCCGGTGCCGCTCTCGCCCAGGATCAGCACCGTGGTGCGGAGCTTCGCCACGCGCTGCGCCATGTCGAGCACGTCGCGCAGCGCCGGACTGGGGCCGGCGACGAACTCGTGGTGCCCGCTCTCGCCGACCTGATCTTCCAGCGACAGCACGCGCCGGTTGAGGCTGGCGTGCTCCTCGGCGTGCTGGACGATGGAGCGGAGCGCTTCGGGGAGAACCGGCTTGGTCAGGAAGTGATAGGCGCCGAGCTTGATCGCCTGCACCGCCTTGTCCACGCTCGCCGACGAGGAGGTGATGATGATCTCGGTGAGCGGGAAGTTCACTCGCGCCACCTGCAGCAGCTCGATGCCGGTCATGTCCGGCAGGTCGACCTCCGCGATCAGGACGTCGACCTCTTCCTTCGTCAGGATCTCGGCCCCGGCGCCGCCCGACCACGCGCGCAGCACGCGGTAGTCCCGCTTGAGCGGTGCGGCGATGGCCTCGCGCATCTCATTGTCCTGATCCACCACGAGGATGGTCTTGCGGCGAAGGGACATCGGAGGGCAGTATAGCTGGAAGGCAAAAGGCAAAAGGCAGAACACGACGGCAACCGGCAACCGGCAGACGGCAACCGAGAAGGCAAAAGGCAGTAGGAACCCAGAACCCTAGAACCCTAGAACCCTAGAACCCCAAGCCCCAAGCCCCAAGCCCCAAGCCCCAAGACCCAAGACCTAAGACTTCGAGAGACCGAAGAAGGCAGGACGTTCCTCATGACGGTGGCACTCGCCTCGTTCTCGCTGGTGGTGGCGCTCGTCGCCCTGGCCCTGGTGCGTCGGCAGTCGCGCAAGCTCGAACAGCTCACCGAGATGTACTGGCAGCTGCGCTACGACCACGGCGAGTTGAAGTCCGCCGTGACCCCGGAGGCGCCGGCACCGCCGCCGCCCATCTCGGGCTTCGTGCCGCTCGGGTCGCTGAAGCGGTCCAAACCCTGACGGGCCGCCCGGCACGGACGTCTTGACGCTGTCCCGCGATCCAAGCGACAGTGAAGGGCTGTCTGTTCTATCGATACGCAGAACGCATCGCACGGATAAAGGAGCAGGGTCTTGGCCAACGAGTACGACGTAGTGGTGATCGGCGCGGGCACGGGTGGATACGTGGCCGCGATTCGCGCGGCTCAGCTGGGCCTGAAGGTGGCCGTGGTCGAGCGCCAGAAGGCGCTGGGCGGCACCTGCCTGATCTGGGGCTGCATTCCCACGAAGGCGCTGCTCGAGCACGCCCACGCGTTGAAGGTGGCGCAAGGCGCCGCCGAATGGGGCCTGACCGGGGTTGACGGCAAGGGCGTCGGCATCAGCATGCCGGCCGTGCACGCGCGCAAGGACAAGATGATCGGCGGGCTCACCGGCGGCATCGAGATGCTGTTCAAGAAGAACAAGATCGACTGGATCAAGGGCACCGCGCGGCTCACCGGCAAGCTCGGCGTCGAGGTCACGCTGCACGACGGCGCCAAGCAGGCGCTGACGGCGAAGAAGGAAATCATCGTCGCCACTGGCTCGAGCGCGCGCAGCGTCCCCGGGATCACCGTCGATCACAAGCAGATCATCTTCAGCGACGAGGCCATCCACCTGCCCGAGGTGCCGAAGACCATCGCCATCATGGGCAGCGGCGCTGTCGGCGTCGAGTTCGCCTCGATCTTCAAGAGCTACGGCAGCGATGTCACGGTCATCGAGCTGCTGCCGCGCCTGGTGCCCGGCGAGGACGAGGCGGTCTCGGCGGATCTCGAGAAGCACTTCAAGCGCCGCGGCATCAAGGTCCACACCTCTACCAAGGTCACCAGCGCCGTGGCCGGGGCCAAGGGCGTGGAGATCGAGATGCAGGCCGCGGATCAGGCGGCCGGCGCCGGCAAGGCGCAGAAGGCCACCTTCGACATCCTGCTCGTCGCCACCGGGCGCGGCCCGGTCACCGAAGGGCTTGGCGCCGAAGCGCTCGGCATCAAGATGGATCGCGGCTATATCGTCGTCGACCAGCTGTTCCAGACCAACGTGCCCGGCATCTCCGCGATCGGCGACGTCATCACGATGGGCGGGCCGCATTACCAGCTGGCGCACGTCTCGTCGATGGAAGGCATCCTGCTGGCCGAGCGCATCGCCGGTCAGCACGTGACGCCGATCAACTACGACCACGTGCCGCGCTGCACCTACTGCGATCCCGAGATCGGCAGCGTCGGCCTGACCGAGGCCCAGGCCAAGGCCAAGGGCTATGACGTCCGCACCGGCGTGTTCCCGTTCAAGGCGCTGGCCCGCGCCCGCATGGCCGGCGAGATCGACGGCTTCGTGAAGATCGTCGCCGAGAAGAAGTACGACGAAGTGCTCGGCGTTCACATCATCGGCCCGCGCGCCACCGAGCTGGTGGCCGAAGCCGTGCTCGCCCTCAGGCTGGAATGCACGGTCGAGGAGCTGGTCAAGACCATCCACGCGCACCCGACGATGTCGGAGGCGGTGGGAGAGGCCGCGCACGCCGCGCACGGAGCGGCGATACACATTTAGGTCTTGGGTCTTAAGGTCTTGGGTCTTGGGGTACAAGCCCTCACGACCCCGAGCCTCAAGCCTTAAGCCTCAAGACTCAAGACTCAAGACCCAAGACCCAAGACTCAAGACAAAGACTTCCGCCATGTCCACACCCGTAGTCATGCCGCAGATGGGCGAGTCAATCGCCGAAGGCACCATCGTCCGCTGGATCAAGAAGGTGGGCGATGCCGTCGATCGCGACGAGCCGCTGTTCGAGATCTCCACCGACAAGGTGGACGCGGAGATCCCCTCGCCGGTGTCCGGCTTCGTGCTCGACATCTCGGTGAAGGAAGGCGAGACCGTCCCCGTCAACAGCGTGGTGGCGGTGATTGGCGAAAAGGGCGAAGCCGGCGCGACGGCCCCCGCGGCAGCGGCGCCGGCGCCCGCCGCGGCGCCCGTGCCTCAGGCCGATGGTGCGACCGCACCGCCGCCGGCCGCTCCAGCGCCCGCGCAGCCGGGACTGGATGGCGCTCCGGCCTCAGCCCCGGCCGCAGCTGATAGCGCCGTCTCGGGCGAGCGTCAGCGCTCGTCCCCGCTGGTGCGGCGCATCGCGCAGGAACACAACGTTGACGTGTCGCAGATTGCCGGATCGGGCATCGGCGGACGCGTCACGAAGAGCGACATCCTGGCGTTCATCGAGTCCGGCGGCGCCCGCGCCGCGGCTCCGGTGGCCGCCTCCTCGGCACGCCTCCCCCGCACCCGCGCCGCAGCCGGTGATGCGCATGGCCTCGGATCGCGTGGAGCCGATGTCGGTGATGCGCAAGAAGATCGCCGAGCACATGGTGTTCAGCAAGCACACCTCGGCGCACGTCTACTCGGTGTTCGAGGTGAACTACAGCCGGGTGGACCAGATCCGCAAGGAGAAGAAGGACGAGTACGCGCGCGCCGGCGCCAAGCTCACGTTCACCTCCTTCATCGCCAAGGCCGCCGTGGACTGCCTGCGGCGGCACCCGGTGATCAATGCGTCGATCGACGGCGACAACGTCATCTATCGCGGCTCGGTCAATCTCGGCATCGCCGTGGCGCTCGAGAACGGGCTCATCGTGCCGGTGGTGAAGGGCGCGGACGACAAGAACACGCTGGGCCTGTCCCGCGCCATCCAGGACGTGGCCGACCGCGCACGCGCCAAGAAGCTGAGCCCAGACGAGGTGCAGGGCGGTACCTTCACCATCACCAACCCCGGCAACTTCGGGGCGCAGTTCGGACTGCCCGTCATCAACCAGCCGCAGGTGGCGATCCTCGGCGTGGGCACGATCGAAAAGCGTGCCGTCGTGATCGACGACATGATCGGCATCCGGGTGATGGGCTACCTCACGCTCGGCTACGACCATCGGCTGGTGGACGGCGCGGTTGCCGATCAGTTCATGGCGGATCTGAAGAAGAGCATCGAGCAGTTCGATCCGTCGAACGTGTAACCCGCGCGGACCATGCGCGCACTCGACGTCCGGCGGCTCGGCATCGTTCCCTACGGCGAGGGGCTCGAACTGCAGAAGCAGCTCGTCGATGCGCGCCGCGCCGGGGAGATTCCGGACACGCTCCTGCTGCTGCAGCACCCGCACGTCCTGACGGTGGGCGTGAAGAAGGACGGCCGCGGCCACATCCTTGCGTCCGAGGATCGGCTGCAGGCGCTCGGCGTCGAGGTGTTCGACACCGGTCGCGGCGGTGACGTCACCTACCACGGTCCCGGGCAGATCGTCGGCTACCCGATCATCGACCTCAATCCCGATCGGCGCGACGTGCACCGCTACGTCCGCGACCTCGAAGAGATGATGATTCGCGTCTGCGCGGACTACGGCGTCGCCGCCGGCCGCATCCAGGGGCTGTCCGGCACGTGGGTCACGCACCCCGAGCGCGGCCCCGAGAAGATCGGCGCCATCGGCGTGCGCATCTCGCGCTGGATCACCAGCCACGGCTTTGCCTTCAACGTGAGCACCGACCTCGACTTCTTCGGGCTGATCGTGCCGTGCGGCATCGCCGACCACGGCGTCACCTCGCTCCAGGCCGCCGCGGGCCGGCCGCTGGCCCTTCCCGACGTGGAGGCCGCGATCGTCCGCCAGTTCTGCGCGGTCTTCGACCGCGAACCGACCTCGCAACCCGCCTGAGTCGAGCGCGCTCGCCCGCCACGCCCCTCGCGACTGACGGGGCTAATTGCTACTCCTCGCAACAACTTAGCCGGACCAGGCCGGTCTGACCGCCGGGCCGGGAATATCCGCGCGCCGTCTGGGGTTCTTGTCTACCTGAGAACACACAGAGGGGATGAATCCGATGCGCGATCAGATGACCGAGGGACTGCTCGTGGAACGGCTGCGCCAGCGCGACGAGAGTGCGCTCGGCGACCTGTCGGCGGCCTATGGGTCCAGGATTTTCCAGCTGGCGTTCCGCTACGTGAAGAACCGCGAGGACGCCGAAGAGGTGACGCAGGACGTCCTGATGAAGGTGTACCAGAAGATCGATGCGTTTCGCGGCGACGCGGCGCTGTCGTCCTGGATCTACCGCATCACGTTCAACACCGCGATGTCACGGCTGCGCAACACGCGCGCGGCACGGATGGCCGAGGTAGCCGACATTCCGGTCGGCCCCGGCCCCGACGATCTCCGAGGCAGCCCGCGTCACCACGATCCCGCCGACTGGTCGGCGCTGGCTGACGAGCAGATGCTGCGGCAGCAGATGCGCGAGCGGCTGACCGAGGCGGTCGATGCGCTGCCGGCCATCTATCGCACGCCGGTCATCCTGCGCGATCTGCAGGGGCTGAGCACCGAGGAAGCCAGCCGTCGCCTGAACCTCAAGGACCAGACGCTCAAGTCGCGCCTGCACCGCGGACGATTGCTGCTGCGCAAGCGCCTCGAGGATTTCGCCGACGGCCTCACGCTTCACCGTCCCGCCGAAGCATTCTGACGCGACAGCTCTTCCACGAGCCTGAGGGCGAGCCGGGCAATCTCGGCGCCGCCCTCCGCGTCGATGCGGGGCCAGTCGTCCGACGGCCGGTGATAGTCCGGATGAAACCCGGTGAAGAACGCCACGGCAGGCACACCGTGCGTGGCGAAGGGCGCCACGTCCGATTCGTCCTGGCCGTAGCCGCCGGTCGCGAAGTCGTGCAGCGACAAGCCGCGTCCACGGCCGCATGTGGCCGGTCACTGACGACAGCATCGGCGCGCGGCCGAACACGCCCACCATCACCCGGCCACGCGCGCGACCGATCATGTCGAGGTTGATCATGGCGATCGTTCGCCCGAGCGGAACAGGCGGGTTCGCGACGTAGTGCTCGGATCCGCGCAGGCCCAGCTCTTCTCCCGCAAACGACGCAAACACAATCGTCCGGCCGAAGCGCGAACGCGCCGCCCCGGCGATCCGCGCCATCTCGAGCAGCGCGGCGGTGCCGGACGCGTTGTCGTCGGCGCCGTTATGAATCTGCCCGGTGGACTCCGGCGCCTCGGAGAACTGCCCGCCGGTGCCCACGTGGTCGTAGTGCGCGCCCACGACGATCGCCTCTGCGGCAAGGGCGGGATCGGAACCAGGCAGGATGCCGAGGACGTTGCGGAGCGGCGCGGTGAACTGCGCGCGCAACTCGTCGTAGCTCACCGAGACGCCGTCCAGCTTCCGGGACTGCGGCGCCAGCGTGCGATCGATCAGCTCGCCGATTCGCGCGGGGTCGAACGAAGGCAGTGCGCGCGTCAGGCGGTCGCGCGCCAGCCGCACGACGGGCATCCCCATCGCCTCGCTCTGCGGATCCATCCACCAGCTGCCGCGCATGGCGCGGTCCTCGAGGTGCGACGGGTCCTCGACCACCATCAGCAGGCGCGCCCCGCGCTCGCGGGCCTCGCGCGCCTTGGCCGAGATCGCCGCGCCCGGGGTGAGGCTGCGGCCGTCGAAGCGGCTGTGCTCGTCGCCCTCCTGCGGCTCGTGCGTGAAGACCAGCACCGCGGCGCCGCGCACCTCGACGCCGGCGAAGTCGTCGTAGCCGAGGCCCGGCGCCGAGATCCCGTAGCCGGCAAACACCACCGGCACGTCTCGCACGCCGAGGGGCGGTGTCAGCCGATCGCGGATCGACAGCGGGTAGTAGTCGCGGCCCAGCACGAACGACTGCACGCCCGCCGGAGTGCCAAGTATCACGGTTGAAGTCGCAGGCGGTTCGACGCGGACCTCGGCGTCGAAGCCCTGGAAGAAGCCGCCGTCCGTGCCGCCCCCGCGCAGGCCGGCGTTTCGAAACACGGTGGCGATGTAGTCGGCGGCATGTTCCAGGCCTGGGGTGCCGTTGCCGCGCCCGCCCATCTCGTCGGACGCGAGCAGCTTGATGTGGGCGAGGAACGTTGACGCCGTGATGCGCGCGGGTGTCTGGGCTCCCAGCACCGCACCGCCGAGCAGAACCAGCATCAGCGAGCGGCGCATGGCGACGTCAGTGTGACAGTGCCGTATCGAGCCGGACGCGATCGCGCGACGACAGCGGCGGGCTCTCGACGCGGCGAATGCCGCGCGGCTCCACGCGCGCCGGCAGCATCGCCGACTGGCCCGAGACGCGTTCGTCTCGGGGCAGGACGACCTGCAGGATGTGGGTGCGCGGCGCTCGCGACAGCATCGAGCGCATCACCCGTGCCGCGGCGCTGCCGAGCGCGGTGGCGGCCGGAGGCCACAGGCGCGGCAGGCGATCCTCGATGCGCGTCAGCATCGGCGGCGTCAGCACGTCAATCAGGCGCCGGCCGTCGATGCTGGCCGATTCCCACGGCACGATGATCTCGCGCGGGGCGCGGCCGAGCACCATCACGGCGATGTCACCGGGTGCGGCCTCGGCATCGAGTGCGACCAGCGAGATCACGGCGCCGCGGAACGCTTCGGGCGCGGTGCCGAACAGCCGGGTCCGCGAAATCCCGAGCTCGTGCACGCCGCGGTCGATGAGGGCGCTCTGCGTCACGCCGGCGCACAGGATCGGCGCCACCTGGTTCAGCTCTGCCACGTGCTTCAGCAGCGCCAGGCCGGCCTCGCCGGACCACTCGCCATCCGCATGGCGGTCGGCGATCACGATGATGCCGGCCCCGACCACAGCCGTCATGTCGTCGGTGCCCGAGAGCGCGGTGGAGTGCCGATCGACGGGTGCCGCCTGCGCCATGTCGAGCGCCTTGCCTTGCGCCACCGCGCCGGCTTCGTCCACCAGCACGACGCGCGCGGCGATGTCGGCGATCGCCACCTGGCGAGCCACGGCCGACCCGATCTCCCCCGCGCCCAGAACGACGATGGTCACAGTAGGATTGTATGCCTATGTCACAGGTCACTCTCATCACCGGTGGAACGCGCGGGATCGGCCATGCGCTGGCGCTTCGGCTGCTGGCGAGGGGCCACCGGGTGGTGGTGACCGGCACGACGGCAAGCGGCGTTGCCCGCGCGACCCACGCGCTGGCCGAGGCGTGCGACGACCCGGGAAGGGTGCTCGCCCTGGAATGCGATGTCCGCGACCGCTCCGCGGTTGACCTCGCCATGCAGACGGTGGTGGCGCACTTCGGCGGCATCGACGTGCTCGTGAACAACGCGGGTGTCGGCGTCGGCGAGCCGATCTCGGAGTTGTCGTGCGACGACTGGAGCCGCATCATCGACACCAACCTGACCGGTGTCTTCAACTGCTGCAGCGCGGCGATCCCGAACATGGTGAAGCGGGGCGGCGGCTGGATCATCAACATCAGCAGCCTCGCCAGCAAGAACCCGTTCATCGGCGGGGCGGCCTACTGCGCGTCGAAGGCCGGTCTCAACGCGTTCAGCGAGGCGCTGATGCTGGAGCTACGGCCCAGCAATATCCGCGTCAGCTATGTGCTGCCCGGGTCGGTCGCCACGGGTTTCTCGGGCCGCCAGGTCACCGACGGCGACGCCTGGAAGTTGAGCCCGGACGATGTGGCGCAGGTGATTGAAGATTTGCTGGACCATCCGAAGCGCAGCCTGCCGAGCCGCGTGGAGATTCGTCCGTCGCGACCCAACAAGTAGGGAACGGCGCTATCGACCTTCTGGACCAACCGCGGTCAGGAACGTATCCAGGTCGATATTGGCGCCCGAGACGATCCCGACCATCGGCCCCGCGGCATTGCCGACCTGACCGCCCTCGATGGCTGCCACCGCGACGGCGCTGGAGCCTTCCACGATCAGGTGGTCGTCGGCGGCCATCCGTCGCATCGCGCCAATCAGCGCCTGCTCGCGGACCGTCACCACGTCGTCCACCACCTGTTGAACCAGCGCGAACGTCATCGAGCCTGGCTCGAGGTTGCCTGCCAGTCCGTCCGCGAGCGTCGGTCCCGCATCGATGGTGGTGATGGCGCCGCGGGCCAGGCTGGTCGTGAACGGCGTCGAGGCGTCGGCTTCCACGCCGACCAGCCGGGCGCGAGGCGCCGCGGCGCGGAGCGCCAGGCCGATGCCGCTGGCCAGCCCACCCCCGCCGAGCGGGACGACGACGGTTCCCACATCCGGACATTGCTCCACGATCTCGAGGCCGATGGTCCCGGCGCCGGCGATGACGTCGGGGTGGTTGTAAGGGGAGATGAAGGCGGCGCCGTGCTCGACAGCGAAATCACGCGCCTGCTGTTCCGCGGCGTCGTAATCCGGCGCCAGATGCAGCGTGGCGCCATGACGGCGAATGGCGTCGGTCTTGGCCTTGGGCGCTGTCTTTGGCGTGAACACCACGAGCACGATGCCCAGCGTCTCCGCGGCAAAGGCCATGGCCCGACCGTGGTTGCCGGCGGAGGCGGTGACGACGCGCGGGCGAGACGCAGGGTCCGGGTGGGCCTCGATCAGTGCGAGCAGCGCGTTGAACGCGCCGCGAATCTTGAACGAGTGGGTGAGGTTCAGCGATTCCAGCTTCAGCAGCACGCGCCGCCCGGCGGTGGCGCCGAGCCGCAGCGACTCGCGCAGCGGGCTGGGCGTCAGGTGAGGCTGAAGCCGCAATCGCGCGCGAACGACGTCGAGGGCGGTTGGTGGGGTCACGGCACCGACGGCGCCAGGATCTGAGGCAGCTGATCTACGAAAGCGGAACGGGCGAGCACGCGGCCGACGCCGGCCTGTCGTGCGGCCTCGATGGTGGCGGTATCGACGTGCGAGACGAAGCCCACCGTGGGCACGGCGGCCAGCGCCGGGTCGTTCCGAAGCGCCGCGACGATGGCAAGCGGCTGCGTGCGCGCGCTGTTGAGGTCGAGGATGACCAGCGACGGCGTCGCGGCCCTGGCGGCCGTCAGCACCGACTCGACGGAGCGAGTGAACTGAATCGCGGCGCCCACGGCTTTTGCCGCGGTCGAGATGCGCGACGCGAACATCAGGTCGTCAACGGCAACAAGGATCATAGATAGCAAGCCCCAAGCCTCAAGCCCCAAGCCTCAAGACTCAAGAC
Source organism: uncultured Acidobacteriota bacterium (assembly GCA_963723005.1). Taxonomy (GTDB): domain Bacteria; phylum Acidobacteriota; class Vicinamibacteria; order Vicinamibacterales; family UBA2999; genus VFZN01. The sequence continues at coordinate 398,615 of CAVRPA010000008.1, forward strand.
TCAAGACTCAAAACGACCGTGATCGTATCCTATGAGCATGCTCTGTTTCTCCGCGGCAGCGCCACCATTCATGAAGAACGGCTTCGTCCTCGCCTGCGAGCGGACCAAAGAGGCGGTTTACATCGATCCAGGCGACGAGGTGGATGAACTGCTGGCCACCATCGCGAGCGAGCGGTTGACGACGGTGGCGATCCTGCTGACGCACGCGCACGTCGATCACGTGTCCGGCGTGGCGCGGGCGAAGCGCGTGCTGAAGGCGCCGATCTGGCTGCATGCCGCCGACCAGTCGCTCTACGAGCGCGCCGCGGCGCAGGGGCTGCTCTTCGGTCTGCGGATCGAGCAGCCGCCACCGGTCGATCGTTACTACGAGGGCGACGGCACGTGGGGCCGCTTCGGCGACTACGAGATCACCGTGGAACATACGCCGGGCCACTGTCCAGGCAACGTCTGCCTGGCCGCGTACCGCACCGGACCGCCGCGCGTGCTCGAAGGCCTGTTCGTGGGCGACACGTTGTTCGCGGGCTCGATCGGCCGCACCGACTTGCCCGGCGGGGACTACGAGACGCTGCTGCGGGCGATCACCACTACGCTCTTCAAGTATCCGGACGAGGCGGTGGTCTATTCCGGCCACGGCCCCGACACCACCATCGGCCGCGAACGCGCGACCAACCCGTTTGTGCTCGAGTGGATGGCCCAGCGCCGCTAGAGCGGTATCACCGTCGGCCTCGACCTTGGTACACTGTCCCGCTGTATGTGGATGCTTCGTTCGTCCGAGCCTGTTCTCTCGTTCCGGTTGCTCCCCGGGGATGTCCGTACCATCGGCCGCGCCGCCGGCGTCCAGTTCATCGTCGATGCGCCGCTGGTTTCGCGCGTGCACTGCCGCCTGACGCTGTCGGCCGACGGCAACCTGACCGTCGAAGACCTGGGCAGCACGAACGGCACCTACGTCAACGACCTCCGCGTCGAGGACCCGACACCGCTGCAGCCTGCCGACACCCTCAAGGTGGGCCGCGTCAGCTTCGCGGTGGAACGGGGGTAGCAAGGGACCGGCCGACGGCAGCCGGCACCCGGCAGACGGAACACAGCGCGTCCGTGTTCCGTCGAAACCATTTGCATGACCAAATCCCGCAAATGGACGCTTGGTGCGGTTGCGCTGGGGATCGTGGGCGTGACCGCCTATGGCATCACCACCGCCAACGGCGCGTCCACCAACATCGATCCGTCCCGGCTGGCCACGGTGGAGCGCGGGCCGATGGTGCGATCGGTGGTGGCCACGGGCAAGATCGAGCCCATCACCAAGGTCGAGATCAAGTCGAAGGCCAACGGCATCATCGAGCGCCTGGCGGCTGACGTGGACCATCAGGTCGAAGCTGGACAGGTGCTGGCGGAGCTCGACAAGGAGAACCTGCGCGCCCGCCAGCGCGAGGCCCGCGCCAACCTGGAGGCGGCCCGCGCCGCGCTGTCCGCCGCCGAGGCGCAGGTGGCCAAGTACGAAGTCGAAGCCGAGGCCCCGGAAGTGGCGTTCGCCAAGAGCGCCTACGAGCGGGCCCGATCCCTCAACGAACAGAAGCTGGTGTCGCAGGAAACCCTGGACCAGGCCCGCACCACGTACGAACAGTCGATGAACCGGCAGCGCGCCGCCGCCGCGCAGTCGCTGATCGGGCGCGCCAAGGTGAACGAAGCTCGCGCCCAGGTCGCGCAGGCCGGCGCCGCCGTCGAGCGCGCCGACGAGGAGCTCGCCAACGCCACTATCAAGGCGCCGATTCGCGGCACCGTGCTTGACGCGCGACGTGGAGATCGGCAGCCCGGTCTCGTCCATCCTCAACCTCGGTGCCGCCGCTTCGCTGGTGATGACGCTGGGCGACATCCAGAAGGTCTTCGTTCGCGGCAAGGTGGACGAAGCCGACATCGGCCTGGTGAAGCTCGGTCTCCCCGCCCGCATCACCGCCGAAAGCTTCAAGGACAAGGTCTTCCACGGCCGCGTCACTCAGATCTCGCCGATCGGCGTCGAGAAGGACAACGTCACCACCTTCGAGGTGGAGGTGTCCATCGACAACCCGGGCCAGGAACTGAAGGCCAACATGACGGCGAACGCCGAGATCGTGCTGGACGAGCACGCCGACGCGCTGATCATTCCCGAGGCCGCGATCACTTACGACACCCAGAAGCAGGCCTCCGTGGACGTCGCCGACCCTGCCGCCGAAAAGGGCCGCCGCACCGTGAAGGTGAAGGTGGGCATCGGCAACGGCACGAAGACCGAGGTGCTGGAGGGGCTGAAGCAGGGCGACCGCGTGGTACTGCCCGGTTAAGTCTGGCAGGCCGTCATGCAAGAGGCGTTCTCTCAGGCCCTCGACAACCTCCGCGCCAACAAGCTGCGCAGCTTCCTGACGATGTTCGGGATCCTGTGGGGCATCATCGCGGTGGTGGTGCTGGCCGCGACGGGTGAGGGCTTCCAGCGCGGCAACCAGACCGTGCTCGAGGAGCTCGGCAAGAACATCGCGATCGTGTGGGGCGGCCGCACCTCGATGCAGGCCGGCGGCGAGCGCGCCGGGCGTCGCGTGTTTCTCACCGTCGAGGATGCCCGCGCCATCGAGCGGGAGGCCCCGCTGGTGGCGGTGGTCAGCGCCGAGATCAATCGCGGCCTGCGCATCAAGAGCCGCTTCAACGCGGCCTCGCTCTCGGTCCACGGCATCGAACCGCAGTACCAGGCGATCCGCACCATCGACATCGATCAGGGCCGCGGCTTCGTCGCCGCGGACGACGAGCAGGTGCGCCGCGTCGCGATCATCGGCGCCGACGCCTGGGCCCAGCTGTTCGGCGGGCGGCCCGGCCTCGATCAGACAGTGGAGCTGAACGGCGTGCCGTACACGGTGATCGGCCGGATCCGCAAGAAGAACCAGGACAGCAACTACAGCGGCCCCGACAACGACAAGGTGTTCGTGCCGTTCCAGGCGATGGCGCGCGATTTCCCGCGCGCCGACGCGCCGCCAGGTACGGTGTCGCAGCTGATCGTGGCGCCGAAGCCGTTCGTCGTCGCCGATCTTCCGCGCGTGCTCGACGCCCGCACCGGCCGCATCCAGGACGTGGACTGGCCGCTCGAGCGCGACGTCCGCCAGGTGCTGGCGCGGCGCAAGGCCTTCGACGGCGAGGATCGCGACGCGATCAGCGTGTGGGACACCTCGCTCGAAAGCCTCATGTTCGGCCGCATGATCGGCACCATGAAACAGTTCTTCAGCATCGTCGGGTTCATCACTTTGGCACTGGGCGGCCTCGGGGTGATGAACATCATGCTGGTGGCGGTGCGCGAGCGGACCCGCGAGATCGGCGTCCGCAAGGCGCTCGGTGCAACGACCCGAGAGGTGCAGCGGCAATTCTTCCTCGAGGGGTTCTTCCTCACCATGATCAGCGGTGTCGCCGGCTTCGCGGTGGCCCTCGGGCTCTGCGCGCTGGTAAATCTGCTGCCGATGCCGGAACGGTTCCAGGGAATGGTGATGACGTGGCAGTCGGGCGCCATCGCCCTGGCCACGCTGGTGCTCGTCGGCGTCGTGACGTCAACATACCCCGCCAGGCGCGCGGCAATGCTGCCGCCGGTGGAAGCGCTCAGGTACGAAACGTAAGGCAAAAGGCAAAAGGCAGAACTGGCCCGAGCCCCAAGCCCCAAGCCCCAAGCCCCAAGCCCCAAGCCCCAAGCCCCCTATGACCCTCCTTCCCGAAATCGTCCGCGAAGCCTTCACCGGACTGGCGCGCAACCGCACGCGGGCGGCGTTGTCGATGCTGGGCATCTCCTGGGGCATCGTGTCGGTGGTGATGTTGCTGTCGTACGGCAACGGGTTCAGGGACGCGCTGGAGCGCGGGTTCCGCGGCGCATTCGGCGACGGCGTGGTGATCGTGTGGCCGGGCCAGACCAGCCAGCAGGCGGGCGGCGAGCGTGCGGGCAAGCGCATCCGGTTGAAGGAAGCCGACGTGATGGCGGTGGCCGAGGCGCCGCTCGTCAAGTTCGTGAGCCCCGAGTTCACGCGAGAGTTCCCGGTGGTGTGGGAAGCAAAGCAGAGCACCTATCTGGTCCGCGGCGTGGCGCCGGAGTACGCCGTGATGCGCAGCCAGTGGGTGGCGGCCGGTCGCTTCCCCGACGCCGAGGACGTGCGGCTGCAGCGACGCGTGGCGTTCATCGGCAGCGAAGTGGCGCGCAAGATGTTCGGGAACATCGCGCCGGTGGGGCAGCGCATCCGCCTGGGCGGGATGGCCTTCGAGGTGGTCGGCGTCCAGAAGGAGAAAGTGCAGCTCTCGAACTACCTGCGGCCGGATCGCGAGTCGATCTTCATTCCGTATACGACCGCGGGCCAGCTGTGGAACACCGAGTACACCACCGTGATGGTCTACCAGGCGGTGGACGCGACGAAAGAAGCGCAGGCCACGGCGCAGGTGAAGGCCATCCTCGGCAAGCGGCTGGACTTCAATCCCGGCGACGAACGCGCGCTCCGCATGTTCGGCTCCTCTCAGACCGCCGAGATCACCGCCGGCATCGTCACCGGCCTGAAGCTGGTGCTCGGGTTCATCGGCGTGCTGACCCTGGCCATCGGGGGCGTCGGTGTGATGAACATCATGTTCGTGTCGGTCACCGAGCGGACGCGCGAGATTGGCATCCGCAAGGCGCTCGGCGCGCGGCGGCAGTCGATCCTGCTGCAGTTCCTGCTCGAGGGCCTGGTCACGGCGTTTGCCGGCGGCATCGCCGGCGTTGCTGTGTCGTGGCTTCTAGTGTTCTTGTTCAGCCCCCAACCGTTCCTGTCAGAGCTGCTGGACGATGCGAGCCGGTCGGCGGATATCCACATGGCACTGTCGGTGGAGCTGCTCCTGGTGTGCAGCGGCATCCTGATGGTGGTGGGCCTGGTGAGCGCGCTGATTCCGGCGATGCGGGCGTCACGTCTGGATCCCATCGAGGCGCTGCGGTACGAATAGCCCCGCCCCTCGCAGGCACATCAGCAGGCGGTGCCATCGAATTGACTGGTGACGCGCCGTCACCCCTGATACAACCAGCCCGCAGGAGGGATCGATGATGCGTGGCAATGGTCGGGGACGGACGGCGAGCCTGGCGGTGGCGGCGGTTCTTGCGGTGATGATGCTGCCGGCGGCGCCACACGCGCAGAAGGCCCGCGCACGCGAGCTCGGCCTGCCGATTGGCGGCACGCCCGGGCCGCTCGACGCCATCACCGATGTGGCCGGCGTCGAAGTCGGTCACACCACGCTCATCTCCGGCAGCGGCCGGCTGGTGCAGGGCAAGGGCCCGGTCCGCACCGGCGTCACCGTCGTGCATCCGCGCGGCAAGGCCAACGCCGACCCGGTGTTCGCGTCGTGGTTCACGCTGAACGGCAACGGCGAGATGACCGGCACGACGTGGGTGCAGGAGAGCGGGCTGCTCGAAGGGCCGGTGGCAATCACCAACACCCATAGCGTCGGCATCGTTCGCGACGCGATCATCCGTTGGGAGGTCGGCCTGAAGAACGCCCTGCAGCCATGGTGGCTGCCGGTCGTGGCCGAAACCTACGATGGCACGCTCAACGACGTCAGCGGCTTCCACGTCACGACCGAGCATGTGCTCGCCGCGCTGGACAGCGCGAAGGGCGGGGTGCCGCCAGAGGGCAACGTCGGCGGCGGGACCGGCATGGTGTGCCACGGCTTCAAGGGCGGTATCGGGACGGCGTCGCGAAAGCTGCCGGAGGCGCAGGGCGGCTACACCATCGGCGTGCTGGTGCAGTGCAACTACGGCGTTCGCCGCGACTTGAGGATTGCAGGCGTGCCGGTCGGTGAAGAGATCCCCGACCTCACTGCGTGCGTGGCCGGCGATGGGCCGTTGCCCGAGGGGTCCACTCGGCCGCGCTGTGGCGCCCCGGCCGCGCCTCGGGACGAGGAGCGGGAACAGGGATCGATCATCGTCATCGTGGCGACCGATGCGCCGCTGCTGCCGCATCAGCTGAAGCGCGTGGCCACGCGCGTGTCGCTTGGCATCGGCCGCCAGGGCGGCTTCGGCGGCAACAGCTCCGGTGACATCTTCATCGCGTTCTCGACCGCCAATCCCCGCGCCTGGCACGACGATGTGCCGGTGAGGGACGTGAAGATGCTTCCGAACGATCGCATCTCGCCGATCTTCCAGGCGACGGCGCAGGCCACCGAAGCGGCCATCACCAACGCCCTGCTCGCGGCGGAAACCATGACCGGCGCCGACGATGTGCGCGTCTACGCGATGCCGGTCGAGCGGATGCTGGCGGCGATGCGGAAGTACGGACGACTGAAGTAGGCGAGCGCGCCGGCAGCCGTCTCAGTCGCCCGGCGCGAGCGAGGCCAGCAGAGCGTGATGATCCGATAACGCCACCGGCTTGATCGACATGCTCGACGCGTGCAGCCCGCGCAGGAACAGCCAATCGAGCTGCATGCGCAGGACGTCGTGCGTGGGACGGCCCAGCGCAAACACCGAGCGGAACCCGTTCTCCGCCATGAAGCGCTGCACCCCGGCGCCCTGGCGGCCGAGGAACGGCAACGGCAGCGCATTGAACAGCCAGAGATTGTTGTTGGTGTTGAAGTCACCGCCGACGAGCGTCGGGCCGCCGGTGGCCTCCACCTCGCGCGCGACGGCGCCGAGCTGATCGAGCCGCTGCCCCAGGTTGATGCGCGTGTCGAGGTGCACGTTGTAGACGCGAACCGGCCCGCCCGGCGATTCTACAGTTGCGGCGAGGGCGATGCGGGTGCGGCTGCGGAAGCGCAGCGAGATCGGCTTCAGCTCGATCACCTGCGGGTCGTGGAAGGGGAACCGGCTCACGAGCGCCAGCCCCACCGCCTTCTCGTCACTCAACGTGAACGCGGTGCAGTACCGAGGACGCGAGGCCGAGCCGCGCGGCGAGTTGCTCCGCAACGTCCGGCCCGTCCCCGCGCCGCACGACCTCCTGCAGCAGGAGCAGGTCGGTCTGTCCGATGCCAATGCTGGTCAACTCCGCGGCGATTCGATCGACATCCTCTCGCATCGCCAGGTTGAGCGAGAGCACAGTCAACGCCCCCGGGTCCTTGATCGCCGCCGCGCTCGCGCCCCAACCAGTGGTCGAAAGGCAGAGAAGGGCGATGGCGAAGGACAGGAGAGCTCTGCGCATGGTGCGATCCGCTGAGGTGGCCCTGATGGTACCGCGCCGCCGCGGTCGCGATCCATCAACTTCGCGGCTTCGTTCGAGGGCGCGTCCGGGGATGCTTTCTCCTCCATCCATCTCGTAAAGTGTTCGAATGGATGGGCCAGTGTCGTATCCTTAGCTCTTCATGTACCGTCTGTTTGCCGCCGCGAGCCTGGTCCTGCTCGCTTCCGCCAGCGCCTGGGCGCAGGTCATCGACCCCCTCACCTCCGGCCGCCGCATCCTCGAAGCCGAGCGCATGACGTCGGAAGAGCGCGTCGTGCTCGACGGCATCCTCGACGAGCCGGTCTGGACGCGCGCGAAGCACGGCGGAGAGTTCATCCAGCAGGACCCGACCCTCGGCGCCCCGCCGACCGAACGGACCGAAGTGAGGGTGGCGTTCAGCCAGGACCACCTCTACATCGGCGTCATCTGCTTCGACTCCGAGCCCGACAAGCTGCAGGGCAACACCAGCAAGCGCGACGAGTTCCTGAGCGCCGACGACCGGTTCATGTGGACCATGGACACGTTCCTGAACCAGCAGACGGGCTACTTCTTCGAGATGAACCCCGCGGGGCTGATGGCCGACGCGCTGATGGGGCCGGGCGGCACCAACAACCGCGAGTGGGACGGCATCTGGAACGCGCGCGTCCGGCAGAGCGAGATCGGCTGGATCATCGAGATCGACATCCCCTTCCGATCGATCGCGTTCGATCCCAACGCTCCGGCATGGGGCATCAACTTCCAGCGCACGGTCCGCCGCAAGCAGGAAGAGCTGATGTGGACGGGCTACCAGCGCAACCAGGGCCTGCGCCGCATGGCCAATGCCGGACTGCTGACCGGGCTCAGGGAAGTGAGCTCGGGCAAAGGGTTCGAGCTGAAGCCGTACGTGTCGGGCTTCGTCGCCGACGCCCCCGGCCGCATTCCCGTCATTCCGCACGACGCCAGCGCCGACATCGGCGGCGAGGTGGCCTACAACGTGACGCCGAGCCTCAGGGCGGTGGGCACGATCAACACCGACTTCGCCGAAACCGAGGTCGATCAGCGCCTCGTCAATCTCACGCGGTTCCCGTTGTTCTTCCCGGAGAAGCGCAGCTTCTTCCTCGACGGCGCCACGTTCTTCGACTTCCCGATCACCGCGTTCTTCTCCCGCCGCATCGGCCTCGTCAACGGTCAGCCGCAACCCATTGTCGGCGGCGGCAAGATGACCGGGCAGGCCGGCAGCAACGACATCGGCGCGCTGTACGTGCGTACGGCGGAAGACGACGACCTGTTCGCGCCGGCTGAGGATTTCCTCGTCGGCCGCTGGCGGCGTCGCGTGCTGCAGCAGTCCTATTTCGGGGCCATCTATACCAGCAGGACGACCCATACCGACGAGTCCTCGCCGTTGCGTCAGACGGTGGGCGCGGACTTCCGCCTGGCGACGGCGACGTTCCGCCGCAACAAGAACCTGAATTTGTCGGGCTATTGGGCCGCCAACAACACGGCGAACGATGCCGGGGACAGCGCCGCGTTCGGGGCGCGCATCGAGTACCCCAACGACATCTGGGATCTCAGCGCCGACTTCCAGGAAGTGCAGGAGAACTACGACCCGGCGCTCGGGTTCACGCCCCGCCGCGAGTACCGGCGCTACAACCCGGACCTCAGCTGGAATCCCCGGCCGAAGACCCGCCATCCGTACATCCGCCGGCTCGGGTTTGGCGTCGATCCGGAAGTCTTCACCGACCTCGAGAACCGGAAGCAGTCGATGGATCTGAGCATCGAGCCCCTGCGCGTCGAACTGCACAGCGGCGACATCCTCGAAACCAGTGTCAATCCCAGCTACGAGCGCCTCGACGAGGACTTCGAGATCGCGCCGGGCGTGATCCTGCCCGGCGGCACCGATTACGATTTCCTCCGCTACTCGGTGTCGCTGAGCACGGCCAACCGCCGCGTGGTGGCGCTGCGCCCGCGCGTCGAGTGGGGCACGTTCTTCTCCGGCGACCGTGTCGAGTACTCGCTCGGGCTCGATCTACGGCCGCGGACCGGCGTGCGCATCAACACCACCTACGAGTACAACACGGTGTCGCTGGTGGAAGGGGACTTCGACACGCGGCTGATTCGCGTCGTGGCCGACACGCAGTTCAGCCCGTTCATGTACCTCGTCAACAACGTCCAGTACGACTCGGTGAGCCAGATCGTCGGCTGGCAGGCACGCTTCCGCTGGATCCTCAAGCCCGGCAACGACGTGTTCGTCGTCTACACCCACAACTGGATCGACTCGGCGGATCCGCTCGATCCGCTCAATCCGCACACCTCGCACTTCCGCACCCTCGATCGCCGGACGGCGGCGAAGGTGGTCTACACGAAACGCTTCTGAGGCTGCCCGCGCGGCCGTCACGCGGGCCGGCGCAGCAGCGGGCCCAACAGATCGATCGGCAGCGGGAAGACGATGGTGGAGTTCTGCTCCGCCGCGATCTCGTTGAGCGTCTGGAGATAGCGCAGCGTCATCGCGCCCTGTTCGGTGCCGATGATCGCCGCCGCCTGCGTCAGCTTCTCCGACGCGATCAGCTCGCCCTCGGCGTGGATGATCTTGGCGCGCTTCTCGCGCTCGGCTTCGGCCTGGCGAGCCATCGCCCGCCGCATGTCATCGGGCAGGTCCACGTGCTTCACCTCGACCGCCGAGACCTTGATGCCCCAGGGGTCGGTCTGGTGATCGAGGATGCGCTGCAGATCCTGGTTCAGCCGATCGCGCGAGGCCAGCAGGTCGTCGAGCTCGGCCTGGCCGAGCACGCTCCGCAGCGTGGTCTGCGCCAGTTGTGAAGTGGCGTAGGTGTAGTCCTCGACCTCGACGATGGCCCGGCGGGGATCGACGACCCGGTAATAGACCACCGCGTTCACCTTCACCGACACGTTGTCGCGCGTGATGATGTCCTGCGGCGGCACGTCGTGCACCGCCGTTCGCAGGCTCACCCTGACGATGGTGTCGAGCGGGCGGAAGACGAACACCACGCCCGGACCCTTCGGCTGCGGAAGGAGCTTCCCGAGGCGGAAGATCACGCCGCGTTCGTACTCCTTCAGGATGTAGACCGAGCCGACGAGGTACAGCAGGAGCATCAGCAGGACGGGCAACAGAGGAGAAATCATCATGAAGTGCCTCCAGGCGTATCGGGGGGATCGATGTCTGCAGGCTCGACGCGCAGCGTCAAGCCGTCCGCGGCGCGCACGCGCAGGCGCCGTCCCGCGGGGATGGAGTGGTCGCTCACCGCGCGCCAGATCTCGCCGTGCACGCTGATCTGGCCAGGCTGCGCCGGCGCGAGGGCGGTCAGGGCTCGGCCCTCCTCGCCGATCAGCGCGTCGGTGCCGGACGCGGACGGCTGACGTTGCGCCTGCAGGGCCAGCCGTCCAAGCCCAAGGACGATGACGACGAGGGCCGTCACGACGGGGAGGATCACGGTGTATCCGACGCGGATGCCGGGCACGTCGCGCGTGACCATCAGCGAGCCGGCAAGGAGCGCGACGGCGCCGCCGATGCCCAGCACTCCGAAGCTTGGCACCATCAGCTCAGCGCCGAGCAGGGCCATCCCGAACACGATCAGCAGCAGGCCCGTGACGTTGACGGGAAGCACCTGGAACGCGAAGAACGCCAGCAACAGGCAGACACCGCCCGCCACGCCGGGGAGGACCACGCCCGGATTCCACATCTCGACGACCAGGCCCAGCATGCCGAGCGTGAGCAGCAGGTACGCGATCTGCGGATGCGCGATGGCGCCCAGCAGCGATTGGCGCCACGTCATCTCGACGCGCTCGAGCCGTGCCCCCGCCGTGGCGATGTTGACCGTGCGGCCGTCGAAGCGCGTGATCGGCCGTCCATCCAGCTGCCGCAGCAGGTCGTCAACGTCGCGTGCGATGAAGTCGATCAGCGGCGGGTCGGCGTGCAGCGCTTCGCCGTCGGTGAAGGCGCGGCTTTCAGTGACCGCCTCGGCGGCGAGTGCGGCGTTCCGTCTCCTGGTCTCGGCGATCGTCCGCGCGTAAGCGGCGGCGTCGGCGGCCACCTTCTGCGACATCACCTCGCCGCCCGGTGTTTCGCCTCCGGGCGTCACGGGATGAGCGGCCCCGATGTGCGTGCCGGGGGCCATCACGGCGACGTCCGCCGCCAGCGTGATCAGGAACCCGGCCGAGGCGGCGCGCGATCCGGGCGGCGCGATGAACACCACAACCGGCGCGCGCGAGGCGACGATGCGGGAGACGATCGTGCGCGTGGAGTCGAGCAGCCCGCCGGGCGTGCGGAGGACGAGGACGATCGCCACCGCGCCGGTGCGATCGGCACGGGCGATGACATCCTCGACGAACTCGGCGGTGATCGGGTGGATGACGCCGTCGTACTCGGCGACGACCACGGCCGGGGCTGGAGATTGAGCGGAGGCCGGGACGTCGGTTGCGATCGCGCCCGTCGCGATCGACAGGCATACCGCGGACCTGGCAGCGACGGCGGCACCGGCGAGCCACCTCGTCGCGAGCGAAACGCGTTGAACACGAAGGGCGTGTTCCACGGCTCACGCGATTCTATCGTAGGGTCCGGCGTGCTAGCATCCGCGTCCAGAGGACTTACCAAATGGATCGCAGAACCGTACTTCAGGCCGGGCTCACCGCGATTGCCGGCGCCGTCGTCACCGGAGAGATTCGGACCACCGCGGCCGAGCTGGATGCCCAGACGCCAACCACCACGCAGTCGAAGCCGCTCGGCGCCCATCCGCTTGGCGCCGCGATGGAGGGCTGGCAGGGGACGATGATCGAAGTCACCTACCCGCCGGGCGTGGTGTCGGCGGCGCACCAGCATCCCGGGCCGACGTTCGGTTACGTGGTGAGCGGCAAGATCCGGTGGGCGATCAACGGCGAGCCAGCGAAGGTGCTCGAGGCCGGGCAGTCGTTCTTCGAGCCGATGGGATCGGTGCACAGCACCTCGGCGAACGACAGCGCGACCGAGCCGGCGAAGATCTCGGTGGTGATCCTCGGCAAGGCGGGCGAGCCGTTGTCGAAGCCGGCGCCGAAACCGGGGGGGTAGAACCGTCTCCGGTCTCCGGTTTCCGGACGCCGGGTACCGGAGCCCGGTCTAGAATTCCACGCCGAACTGAACGACCACCGTCGGTGAACCTGAGAAGGGCTCGAACACGTTCGTGGTCAACGAGCCCTTCCAGAAGTTCAGGCCGACGAGCAGTCCACGCTGGATATCGCGCTCGGTCTGATAAGCCCGTGTGCGTTGCGTGACCAGTCCCGTCCGGAACCACTCCGTGGGCTGGATCGTGAGCTCGGACCAGTTGTAGAAGAAGTTCTCCGGTTCGTCGCTCGCGTCGAACACGAACTCGCCTTCGCTGTAGAACGTCAGCTTCCACGCGCTCAGCGTCAGCAGGAACCCCGGCGCCACGCCATCGAGGTCGCCGGTGATCACACCGAACATCGGCGTGAATTCCATCGTCACCGTCTCGCCCGCCTCGAAGTTCAGGCCGGCCCAGGCCGAGAACGTTTCCTGCGCTTCGTAGTTGTAGCGGGCTTCAAGGTGCAGCAGGCCGCGATCGGCGGCTGCCATCGGCTGCAGATAGTTGGCCTCGTCCGGCACGGCATACAGAGCGACCGCCGCCGTCCATTCCCAGGCCGGGGCAGTGGAGGCGGCAGGCGCCTCTGGCGCGGCGGGTGTGGGTTCCTGCGCATATGCCGGCGACGTGGCTAACGCGCACAGCCACGCGGCAGAAAGGAACGCCGCCAGCCGCTTCCTAGCGCGTGAGCTCACGGAGCGCCTGCAGTACCTCGGCGATATCGGCGTCGGTGTGGGCCGCGTTGATCTGGAAGCGAATGGTCTCGTCGCCCTGCGGCACCACCGGAAACGTGAGCCCCACGGTGAGGATGTGCCGGTCGAACAGTCCGCGCACCATCGCCTTCACCTTGTCGGTGCTGCGCACCAGCAGCGGCACCACCGGATGCGGCCCCGGGATGGACTCCAGGCCCAGCGCATCCAGGCCGTGCCGGAACTGCAGGGTGCGCGCCGCCAGATTGGCCAGCCGCTCGAGACCCTCCGCGCTGTCGGTGATGTCGATGGCGGCGACCGCCGCCGCGCAGTCGGCCGCGCTCAACGGGTTGGTGTAGATGTAGGTGTCGGACTTCTGCCGGACCGCCTCCACGAGCTCGGGGCTGCCGGCGATGAACCCGCCGTTCACGCCAAAGGCCTTGCCGAACGTGCCAATCAGGATGTCCACCCGCGCGCCGCCGTGCTCCTCGGTGCCGCGGCCGGTGGCGCCGTAGGCGCCGATCCCGTGCGAGTCGTCCATCATCGTGACCACGCCGTCACGGAAGCGGTGTTCGTGCTTCGCGGTCACGCGCAGCAGCTCGGCCAGCGGCGCCGCATCGCCGCGCATGCTGAAGATGCCGTCGAAGATCACGATCACGCGCCCGACATCGGCAGGCACGTTCTCGAGCTGCCGCGCCAGATCCTCGACGTCGTTGTGCTTGAAGATCGAACGCCGCCCGCTCGGAACGTTGGCGATGCGCATCGCCCGGATGATGCAGTTGTGGTTCAGCGCGTCGCCGATCCAGTAGGTGTCCGGGCCCGTCAACGTGATCGCGGTGCCGAGCACGGTGGTGTAGGCCGAGTTGAACGCCTTGGCCGCGGGCCGGCCGGTGAACGCCGCAATCCGATCTTCGAGCGCCACGTGGTGAACGGAGGTGCCGTCGATGAACCGCACCGCGCCCGGGCCGGTCCCGAACACCCGTGACGCCTCGTCGGCAGCGTGCACCAGCGCCGGGTGATGCGACAGGGACAGGTAGCTGTTGGCGTTCATGCGCAGGTACTCGCCCGCGCTGTCGCGGAGCAGGTACCTGGGCCCGCGTGTGCCGGCGGCGGGGACATAGCCCACCATCACGCGCTCGGGCGCCTTGGCGCGTCCTTCTCGCTCGAGATCGGCCACGTCGCTGGCCAGGCTGCGGTTCAAAGCGTCGAGTGACATTGCGCGCACAGGGTACCACCGCCTGCTGGTGCCGTCGAGGCGGCTCGATGGCGAGAGCCTCCGATACGGCCAATGTGGGCACGCGAGTGCTTCAAGTAGGAGCGACGCCCCGGCCTTACCGCACCTCCGGCTCAGGCGACACGCTCAGCACTTCTGGAGACGGCACCGCCTCGTCTTCACGAACCGATGCCGCGGCCTCGGGCGACGACCTGGCCGGCGACACTGCCAGCGCCGTCTCTTCATTGAGGGGATGGTTCGCCAGCGCTTCCTTCAGATCCGCCTCGTCGGTGAGGTCGAGCCGCAGCGGCGTGATCGAGACCCATCCTTGCTCCATCGCCCATCGGTCGGTGCCTTCTTCCGCTCCTTCGAGCGGCGTCACGGTGAACCAATAGAGCTCACGGCCCATCGGGTCCTTGGTCGGCACGATCTGGCCGTCGTACTTCCGTACCGAGGCGCGCGTCCACACCAACCCTTGCGGATGACGCGGAAGGTTGACGTTCACGAGCGGCAGGGAGACCTCATGGATCAGCAACTGCAGCACGCGGCGAAGCCACGGCTTATAGGGCTCGAAATCGGGCTCCGCGCCGGACGGCGCGCTGAGCGCGATGCCGCGAATTCCCAGCAAGGCCGCCTGCTTTGCTGCCGCCACCGTGCCCGAGTGCCAGATCGAGTTGCCGAGGTTCAGGCCGATGTTGAGGCCCGACAGGACCAGGTCCACCTTGTCCCAGTGATAAGCGCCGAGCGCCACGCAGTCGGCCGGCGTGCCATTCACGCGGTAGGCCGACAATCCCTGAATGAGCGTGGGCCGGTACGACAGCGGGCGCGAGGCGGTGATCGAGTGCCCCGCGGACGACCGCTCCACGTCGGGCGCCACCACCCGCACATCGCCAAACTCCGACGCGACCTGCGCGAGCGCCGCGATACCTGGACTGTAGATGCCGTCGTCGTTCGACACGAGTATGCGCATGCTGTGTTCGGTGCAAACGAGGGTCCAACTCTTGCAGACAGCCGCGGTTGTCGTCCCTGGAGGTTGCCATTTGAGAGTCACGCTGTACCACAACGAAGACGCCGGCGAAGGCGCATCGGCCCACGACCTGACGGCGACCATCGAGCGCCACGGCCACACGGTGGTCGCTGTCGTCGGCACCAGTGACGATGCGACGCGCATCCTGGAGGCGGAATCGGATCTGGTGGTGGCCTCCGGCGGCGATGGCACCGTCTCGACCGCGGCCCGGGTGCTGGCCGGCAAGGCCACTCCGATGGCGATCCTGCCCAACGGCACTGCCAACAACCTCGCCCGCAGCATGAACATCACCGGCACGACGGACGAGATCGTGGCCGCATGGGCCACGGGCACGCGCCGGCCCTTCGATCTGGGTCGCGCCTCCGGTCCGTGGGGCGAGCGATGGTTCATCGAAAGCGTCGGCGGCGGCCTCATCGCCCACAGCATCAGGGCGTTCGAGAGTCAGCCACCGGAACTGGACCGACCCAAGCGCGAGGAACTGATCGACGCCGTGCGCATGCATTCCGAGGTGCTGTCGAATCTCGAGGCCGTGCCGTGGAAGATGACTCTGGACGGTGTTTCGGTGTCCGGCGAATTCCTGCTGGTGGCCGTGCTCAACATCCCGTTCATCGGCCCCAACCTCGAATTGTGCCCGCACGCGGATCCGACGGATGGCGAGTTTGCGGTGGTGATGGCGGACGAGCGACATCGCGACGCGATTGCCCGGCACCTGCAGCATCGTGCGGCCGAGCGAGACATCGGCCTGGGCGTCACCTGCTGGCGCGCGCGCTCCGTGGAGATCGAGCTGGGCGACTTGCTGCACATCGACGACATGGTGTTCGACTGGCCGTCGGAAGCGCGCGTCTCGATCCAGGTCGAGCCAGCCTCGCTCCACGTTTTGGTGTAGCCGTTCGATACACAGGCGACGCCCCGGCACGGCTCGTGCAAATGACCACGGATTACCCGTGGTGGACGACCCGATCAGCCCCAGCCGTTCTCACCGTCACCCCGCGTTACGCTACGTGGGCTACGGTGCGGCCGCACTTGCCGTACTGCTGCTGGTCGCCTTGGGCGCCCTGCATCTGAGCCCAGCGCGTCGCTACGTGCTTTCGCAGGTGATCGCGCGCCTTCGGGCCCAGCACATCGGCTTCAGCGCCGACAGCCTCCGTTACAACGCGGCGACCCTCTCGATCTCGTTGGAGAACGCCCGGCTCTGGTCCCTGGACGCGCCGGATCTGGATCCGTTCGTGTCCATTCCGACGGCTGACGTGGACCTCAGCGTGCGCGAGCTGATCCGTGGGCGCTACGTGGTGGACTCGGCACGCATTCCCGGCGTCGATCTGCACTACGTCGTCGCCGAGGACGGCCGCAGTAATCTGCCGGGGCCGCCGGCGCGAGACGCCCAGCGCGATCCCGCGGCGGCGATTCGGTATCTGATCAAGGACACGTTGCTCGAACGTGGCCGCGTGCGCTACGAGGATCGCCGCAACGGCACCGACATCGTGATGTCGATCGCCCGCCTGCGCATCGACGGCCAGCCGACGACCGATCGTCACGACGTGGAGATCGAGGCCGGTCCTGGCCGCGTACGGTGGGACGGCCGCTTGGTTTCGATCGATCAGCTCCACGGCGTGATCGAGCTCGGTAGCGAAGACCTGAGCGTCAAAGCCCTCGACCTCGCCGCCGGAGAATCGCGGGTCGGCTTGGCCGGGCGCGTGGCGAATTTCACGAGCCCGGCGCTGGACCTCGCGGCCCGGGCGGAGATAGAGACTGCGACACTATTGCCCCCGCTCAGAGTGTCTGAACCCGTTGCCGGCCGCCTCCAGATCGACGCAACCATCCGCGGGGATCTCAGGGCGCTGCTGGTGGACGCAGGGGTCAAGAGCAGCGACCTTGCGGTGCGAGGGCTGCCTGTTGCCGCGGTGATCGCTGATGGCCAGTACAACGGCGCCACCCGCGTGGTGTCCGTGTCTGGCATGCAAGTGGACGCGCCATGGGGACGCGTTCGCGCGCACGGCCGGGTGGGCCTGACCGAAACCGAGCAGACGGACATTTCGGTGCGCGCCGATCAGCTCGATGCGCGCGCTGTCACGACCGCGCTCGAGCTGCCGTATCAGCTGGCTTCCCGGCTGAACGTCGACATCGAGGCGCAGATGCCGGGTCTGGCGTACCAACGTGCCTCTGGCCGTGCCGCGATGACGATGGTGTCGTTCGGGGCCCCCGGCACGCATGTGGTACCGGTGGATGGAACGCTGCGCGCGGGGATGTCGAATGGCGATGTAAGGCTCGACACTGCGAGGCTCGTCGCCGCGGGAGCGTCCGGCGCGGGTGTGCTAACGGTGCGTGGTGATGGTGCGCTTAGTGGAGACCTACAGCTGCAGACGGTTGACAGCGCGCGCGTGATTCGCGCGGTCGAGACGATTCTCGGACGCCGCCGTGGCTCGCTGGTGCCAATCGTCGTGGCCGGACCGGCCACGCTGCGGGCGTCGCTGTCGGGTCGCGCCGCGGAACCGCGGTTGCACGCGACGTTCGAGTCCCCATCCCTGCGCGTCGGGGCCCTCGAAGGCATCGTTGTGGCAGCGACGGCGGATGCCTCGCGGCGAGAAGTCCAGCTCCACCAACTGACCGCCGGCTGGCGCGAAGCGACGGTCCGTGCCGCCGGCCGAATGCCGTTCGAGGACGCGCGCCCGATCGAGATGACGGCCCGCGCCGAGAGGGTGGCGGTGGGAGACGTGCTGTCGACAATGAGCGTCGCTGGCGTGCCCGCGTCCGGGGTCGTCGCGGCGGAGGCGACCGTCGCGGGCACACTTTCGAAGCCACGCGTCGATCTGCAGGTGCAGGCCGCGGATCTGGTCGCCTACGCCGAACCCCTCGGCACCCTTAGCGTGCAGGCGGGCCTCGTCGAGCGGCAGGCGCGTGTCCGCTCGCTGCTGCTCGAGAAACCGCAGCAGGAGGGTGGACCTGGCAGGGTGTCGCTGACCGGCGACTACAGTCTTGCGACGCGAGCCTACTCCTACGAACTGACCTCGGAGAATCTGCGGCTCGAGCAGTTGACGTTACCTGGCGGCACGCCGGTGCGCGGGCGGCTCGAGGTGAGCGGATCGGGACGCGGCACCGTGGCGGACCTCAGGGGTGGCGTCGGGGTGACGGCGCGATCGCTGCTCGTGGCCGATCGCGAGCTGGGAGACGTGACCGCGAGGCTGGCGCTGGCTGGCACGTCCGCCGTCCTCGACGCGACCGCTGAGCGATTCGCGGCGACGATGCGGGCCGAAGCCGCCACGCGTTCGCCGTATCCTGGTCGAGCGGAGCTGGTCGTGGACGAGCTCGCGCTCGAAGCGCTGCCGCTTCAGCTCGATACCCCGCTCACGGGCCGGGTGCGTGCCCGCGTCGATGCTGAAGGGGAAGGCGCGGCGCTGGCCCGCGCCACCATCGCCGCCACGATCGACAAGCTGGACGCACGCTGGAACGACCAGCCGGTCACGCTCGACGGACCGGCACGCGGCCGCTACGCCGACCGCGTCATGACCGTTGAGCAGCTGCACCTGCGTGCGCAGGAGAGCACGGTGTCGGTCAGCGGCCGTGTGCCAATCGATCCTGACGCCTCGCCGGGCGCCATCGATCTCGATGCCCGCCTCGACCTGTCGTCGCTGGCGGCCTACGCGCCCCGCGACGTCCCGCTGAGCGCGGACGGGGCACTCACGATCAACGGCCACGTGGTCGGGACCGCCCGTGCGCTCGATCCCGACCTGACGATCGCCATCGAGAACGCGCTGGTCTTGTCGCCGGACCTGACCATGCCGATCACCGCGCTGCAACTGCAGGCGCGCGTGCACGACGGCGCCGCGGTGGTCGATCGGCTGGCGGCCACCTGGGGAACGGCGCAGTTCGGGTCGTCGGGACGCGCACCGCTCGGCGTTCTCGGCGACCTGCCGGTCGCGCTGCCGTCGAGCGGCGGGATCGCGCTCGACGCCTGGCTGACCGGCTTGAATCCAGCGGCCGTGCCTGGCGCGCCAGAAGGCGTCGGCGGACGCATCGGTCTCACCGTGTCAGCCTCGACCTCGGGCTCTGATATTGCGGGTCTGGAGGGACGAGCGACCTTCGATGAACTCGAGCTGAGCTATCGCGATTTGACCCTGGCGCAGCAGCAGCCGGCGGTCATTGCCGCCGAGGCCGGGCGTGCGACGATCGAGACACTTGCGCTGGCAGGGTCGGTCGGCAACGTGACGGCGGAGGGGACACTGGGGCTGAGCGGCGAGCGCACGCTGGACGTCGCCACCGAGGGCACGCTCGATATCGCTGCCGCCTCCGCGTTCACCGACCGCTTTCGCGCCGAAGGGCCGGCGCGATTCCAGATCCGCGCCGACGGCACCGTCGCCAAGCCACAGGTGAACGGCTACCTCGAGGTCGCTGACGCCACCGTGCAGATCGACGACCCGGCCGATGTCGCCATCGAGAACCTGGGCGCCCGGCTCGACATGGCGGGAAGCCGTGTCACCGTGTCGCGCCTCGACGGTCTGGTCAATGGCGGCGCCCTGGCGGGCTCCGGCTTCCTCACACTGGGTGAGAACCTGATTGCCGATGCCGACCTGCAGGTCTCGGTGGACGAGCTGGCTTTCTCAGCGCCGCTCGACTTGCGGAGCCTGTCGGACGTCGCGCTTCGCATCTCGCGCCAGGACGGAGAGTTTGCTGTCGACGGCCAGGTGACCATCGCCGAAGCCGGGCTTACCGGCGACGTCAACTTCGACACCGGCATTCTCGATGTCATCGGCCGTCCACGGGGGCTCGACCTGACCGAGGAGCGCAATCCGCTGCTCGACCGCGTCCGTTTCAACGTGGCCGTCAAGACCGACACGCCGATCCTGGTGGACAACAACCTCGCCAAGGCCGAGATCACCAGCGATCTGCGGTTGCTGGGAACACCCTACGAGCTGGGTCTCGCGGGCCGGATGGAACTGCTCGAGGGCTCGACCGTCACGCTGAACGAGCGCCGCTACGACGTCGAGCGTGGCGTGATCACCTTCACCGAGCAGCGCCGCATCACGCCGTCCTTCGATCTGCGGCTGACCACACAGGCTGCCAGCTACGACATCACCCTTGCTGTGACCGGTGCGGTGGGCGAAACTGAAACCTCGCTCACCTCGGAGCCCTCGCTGCCGGAGCCGGACATCATGGCGCTGCTCGTCACTGGGCGCACGCTGGACGAGATGCGCGGCGAGGAGTACGACGTCGCCCGCGAGCAGGTGCTGTCGTACCTGACGGGCCGCGTCGGCTCGGCGCTGGGACGCGGCATCGAACGGGCCACCGGCCTGAGCGAGGTCCGCATCGAGCCGAACCTGATCGCGAACGAGGCCGATCCGGGGGCCCGGCTGACGCTCGGCCAGGAGCTGACCGACGAGCTGCGGCTGGTCTATTCCACCGACCTCGCCGACAGCAGCGATCAAATCTGGGTCGCTGAGTATGACATCACCCGCCGCCTCGAAACGCGGGTCGTGCGCCAGAGCGACAACACCTATCGCATGGAGTTCCGACACGACATGCGGTTCGGCGGACGGCCCGAGCCGCGTCGCATTCCGCGCCGTCGCCCGACGGTCGAAAACCTCGAGGTGACCGGTGGATCGCCACAGGACGAGGCGCTGGTCCGGCGGCTGCTGTACGTGAAGGAAGGCGACGCCTACGACTTCTTCACGGTGCGCGAGGGCGTGGACCGCATCCAGGGGGCGCTCCGCGAGGAAGGGTATCTGCAGTCCCGAGTTCGGGTGACGCGTGCAGTCTCCGCCGACGAGAAGACTGCCGGCATCACGGTGCATCTCCAGCGCGGGCCGCACGTGACGATGCGGTTCGATGGGGCAGTTCCTCCTGGCCGCGTGCAGAGCGATGTCGCACTGCGATGGCAGCGAGGCGTGTTCGATTCGCAGCGCGGCGGCGACGGCCTCGACCAGCTTCGCGACTGGCTGATTCGCGACCGTCACGTCAACCCGACGGTGTCGTACCGCGTAGAGGACGTCGCACCAGAGGAACGGCAGGTGGTGTTCACGATCGATCCCGGCGTCCGCTTCGAGCGCGTGGTCATGGCGTTCGAGGGCGCCGGCGGAGTCAGTCCCGACGTGTTGCGCTCCATCGTCCGGGATCAAGACCTGGAGACCGACCTTTTCAACGATCCGACGGTCGTGACCGAGCTGCTCCGGCGCTACTACCGGGAGGAAGGCTACCTGGCCGCCACGCTCGACAAGCCCGTGCTCACGTTCGAGGGCGCATCGGCCCGGGTCGTCATCCACGTGACCGAGGGCCCACGATTCGTGGTCAAGGAGCTGAGGACGGCGGGCAACGCCGCGGTCCCCGCCGTCGAGATCATCGACGAGGCGCCGCTTCGTGCCGGCGATCCCTTTCTGCCGGCGGTGGCCGAGCGCTCGCTCGACCGTGTCCGCCAGCTTTACTGGCATCGTGGCTACAACGACGTGCGCCTTCGCTACGAGGTGGCTGCGGACCGCGTCACCGGCGACGCCGGCGTGACCCTGCTGGTCGACGAAGGCCCGCGCTCGATCGTGGCGGACGTCACGGTGCAGGGGACGGATCGCACGTCCGAGGACTTCGTGCGCGGACAGCTGGCCGTCTACCCCGAAGGCGCGCTCGACGTCGCCGAACTGGGCCAGTCGCGGCAAAGCCTGTATTCCACCGGCGCATATTCGATCGTCGAGCTGTCGCGTCAGGTAGTGGCGCCGCCGCAGAGTAGCGCCGCTGACGGCGGCACCACGCCACTGCAGCCGGGGGATCAGCTCGTCGACGTCACGGTCGAGGTCCGCGAAGTGCAGCCCTTCCAGATGCACTACGGCGCATCCTACGATACCGAGCGCGGCCTCGGCGGCGTCTTCGAGATCACCAACTACAACTCGCTCGGCGACGGCCGTCAGGCAGGCATCAGCACGCGCTACGACTCGCAATTGCGCCAGGTGCGGGTGTTCCTGAGCCAGCCGATGCTGCGTCGCCTCCCGATCCAGACCACCGCCTCTGCCTACGTCCGCCAGGAACGCAACCCGCTGACCGATAGCACCGAGGCGTTCAACGTCGATCGCATCGGCGTGTCGCTGCTGCAGGAGCGGAAGCTCGCCAATCAGTACGTCTGGAACTACGGCGTCCGCTACGAGCAGGCGCGCACGTTCGACCCGCGATTGATCCGCCCGATCTACGAGACGACGACGGTGTCGCCCCTGACCAGCACCTTCACGCGCGAGACCCGTGACGAGGTGCTCGACGCCACGCGCGGCGCCTTGATCTCGCAAGCCTTCAGCTATTCGCCGGCGTGGCTCGGCTCCGACGCCACGTTCCTGAAGTATTACGGGCAGTACTTTACCTATCTGCCGCTGCAGCGGGCACGCCGTGAACGGCTGACGAACGAAATTCTGAGGCCGCGCTTCGTCTTCGCCACCGGCGTCCGTCTGGGCCTGGCGCGCGGCGTCGGCAGTGATGTCCCGTTCAGCGAGCGCTTCTTCGCCGGCGGCAGCACGACGGTGCGTGGCTTCGCCCAGAACGGCGTCGGCCCCCGGGACATCCAGGGCATTCCCACCGGCGGCAGCGCCACGCTGATCCTGAACAACGAACTGCGGTTCCCCCTCGTCAGCATCGTCGACGGCGTAGGCTTCGTGGACATCGGTGGGGTGTTCCCGCATGTCTCGGACTGGACGTGGTCCGAGATGCGGGAGTCGGCCGGCGTCGGGCTGCGCGTCCGCACGCCGTGGTTCCTGCTGCGGGGTGACTACGGCTTCGTGCTGGATCGCCGACCCGGCGAGCGCCGCAGCCGCTTTTTCTTCAGCATCGGTCAGGCGTTCTGAGTGGATGCACGAACAGGAGACGACAGATGACAGGTCCCACTGACAAGCAGGCCGACCCCGAGGTCGAAGAGCCCGGCGACACCGGCGCACCGGACATCGTCTCGCCCACGGGCGAGGAGATGCCGCGGCAGGACCACGACGATGTCGTCGGCGACGACCGAGGGGCGGATGGTGAGCCGCAGCCGGACGACGTCGAGCGCGGAACGTAAGGAGTCCGGTGCCTGGCGGCGTGCGGCCGTCGATCAGGTCTTGTCGTACGCGGGATAGTCGGGCGTCCACATCCGCGCCGTCACAAATGCCAGTGTGTCGGCAGGTCGCGGTCCGGACGCCAGCCCCCGGACATAGGCCTCGCCGGCCACCGCCGCCGCAATTCGCGCGGAGAGTGAGCGCACCGTTGTGAGAGGAGGGAGAAGGCTGCCCTGCTCGAGGTCTTCTTCTGACACACACGCCGCGAGCGCGCGCGCGGCCGCCAGGAACATCCCGTCGGTGATGCGGGTGGCGCCCGAGGCGAGGACGCCGAGCCCGACTCCCGGAAAGATGTAGGCGTTGTTCCCCTGACGCGGGACGAACTGGCGCCCAGCCGCGGACACCGCGCCAAACGGGCTGCCCGAGGCGAACAGGGCGCGGCCCTGGCTCCACTCATAGGCCTCGACAGCCGTGCACTCCGACTTCGACGTCGGGTTCGACAGCGCGAAGATGATGGGCCGTTCGTTGATCAGCGCCATCGACTGAACGATTTCTGCGGTGAACAGGCCGCCTGTGGCGGCGACACCAATCAGGGCGGTGGGTCGCAGCGTGGTCACGGCGGTCTTCAGATCCGGCACCTCATGGTGGGTGTGGGCATAGGGCAGTTTGTGGTCGGCGAGCCCGCTGCGGCCGGCCACGACCAGTCCCTTGGAGTCCATCAGCCAGCAGCGCCGCCGCGCCTTGTCGAGCGGCAGGCCTTCGGCGACCATCGCCGCCACGGCGAGCTCGGCAATCCCCGTCGCCGCTTCGCCGGCGCCGGCAAACAGCAGCCGTTGGTCCGACAGCGCCGTGCCTGTCACGCGCAGCGACGACAGCAGGCCGGCCACGGCGACGGCGGCGGTGCCCTGGATGTCATCGTTGAACGTGCGCATGCGATCCCGGTACTTGCGCAGCAGCTTGAACGCGTTGTGATTGGCGAAATCCTCGAACTGGACGATGACGCCGGGGAACACCCTCTGTGCGGCTTCGATGAACTCGTCCACGAGGTCGTCGTAGGCCTCACCGGTCAGCCGCCGTTCGTGAATCCCGATGTAGAGCGGATCGCTCAGCAGTTCCGGGTTGTTGGTGCCGACGTCCAGGACCACCGGCAGGCACTGCGTCGGCGGGATGCCGGCGGCGGCCGTGTACAGCGCCAGCTTGCCGATCGGAATCGCCATCCCGTTGGCACCAAGGTCGCCCAGTCCCAGGATGCGCTCGCCGTCGGTGACGACGATCATCCTTACATCGCGCTCGGGCCAGTGGGCGAGGGCTTCGGCCACGTGTCCGCGATCGGTCGCGGTGATGAAGACGCCGCGCGAGCGCTGGAAGATGTGCGCGTACTCCTGGCACGCCAGCCCCACCGTCGGGGTGTAGATGATGGGCATCATCTCCTCGAGGTGATCGGTCAGCAGGCGGAAGAACAGCGTCTCGTTGCGGTCGTGCAGCGCGGTGAGATCGATGTACTTCTCGAGGGCGGTCGGCTTGCGGCGGAAGTTGCCGAGCACCTTCTCGACCTGCTGCGCCTGTGTCAGGACGGTGTGCGGCAGCAGGCCGCGCAGCCCGAGACGATCCCGCTCCGCCGCGGTGAAGGCGGTGCCCTTGTTGAGCGAGGGATCGCGCAGCAGCGCGGCGCCGCCCGGAATGTGCGAATGCATGATCAGAACACCTCCTGCAGCCCGAGATACAGGCCCTTCGATCCCTGCCGGCCCACGCCCACGTCGATGCAGATGTTGGTCCGCGATCGCTTGTTCATCGACACGCGGAGGCCGACGCCCGTGCCCGGTGCCACATCGTCGAACAGCGATTGTCCCGACTGCTTGTCGCTCACCGTCGTGAGGTTCACGAACGCCACCATGCCGAGCAGCCCGTTCGCCATCAGTGTGCCTCGATACTCCACTTCGCCGTAGACCAGGTGCTCGCCGCGGAAGCGGCCCTCGACATACCCGCGTCCCGCCCGGCCGTAGACGTCGTTGCCGGTGGACGGCAGGTCGAAGTAGGGCGCTACGCCAGCGACGACGAAGTCACCGTACAGCCACAGGGCAATCCGGTGCCGCGGGTTGCCCTTCAGGGGACGGTAGGTCCGCGTGTCGAACAGCAGCTCCTGCCACGCCGAATCGCTGCCGAGCCCCTCGAAATAGGGACGGTAGGTCATCGACGCCAGCCACCCGCGCCCGGCGTTGATCACGCTGTCGCGGGTGTCCACCAGCACGCCCATGGCCAGTCCGCTGCTGGTCTGCGAGTTCTCGGGCAGGCCGTGCGTGCGGCTGTACTCGACATAGGGCGAGGTGTCCCACGCGGCTTCGGCATCCTTGCCGGGCTCGACGTTGGTGTGCACGTTGAAGTACGGGCCGATGCCCACATAGACGTGCGGCCAGACGTCGAGGTAACCGAGGTCGGAGATGCGGAAGTGATCGAAGCGCACGTTGATCGCGTCCTCCGGTTCCGTTTCCGGCCCCAGTCCGAAGGTGTCCTGCGAGGTCCACAGGAAGCGGTTGTCGCCCTGGACGTTGAAGCGGTTCTCGCCCGCGAACATGTGCAGACGCGCCGACAGCGACACCTGCTTGCGGCTGGAGATCGTCGCCCCCACCGACGCCGACGAGATGCCCGTCGTCGCCGGATCGCCGCGGTAGAACGCGACGTTGGCGAGCGCGCCGACGGTGAAGCCGGTGGAGGGCTTGGAACTGAACGTCGGCAGGATGGCCAGCATCGGGCGGCGATAGTCCCAGACGGGCAGGGGCTGATCGTCCGGCCCCTTCTTGCGAATCATCCGGATCAGGTCGGGGATGTCGACCTGGGCTGGTTCGGCGGGCGGAGCCTGACCCGGATCCGGGTCCTGGCCGCTGGCCCTCACGGTCGCGCCGCCGAAAACCAGGGCTGCGACGAACGCCAGTGCCGCCACGCGTCTGTTCATGAGATGAAACCCATCGATCCTACCCCAAGGTTGCGTGGTGCCCGGTCGTCCCCGACCAGCGCACCGCTCCCAGGTGCATGGCTGGAAATGGTAGTGTGTGACCCTAGCGTGTCGACCCTGTTCAGCGTCTTCGAGGACACCGTCCGCCGTATGGGCGATCGGGTGGCGGTGGAGGTCCAGCGTAAAGACGGTCTCGATCGTTTCACCTATCGCGATTTGCACGCGCTCGTGCTGAATCGAGCGGCGAGGTTGGCGGCGGCCGGCGTCCAGCCCGGCGATCGCTGCGCCATCCTCGCCCACAACGACGCGCATTGGTGCGCGGCCTACCTCGCCATCCTCGCCCGCGGCGCCATCGTCGTGCCGTTCGACACCAATTATTCGGCGTCGCAGGTCGCGACGATCCTCCGGGACTCCGGCGCCCGCGTGCTGTTCGCCGGCGAGCGCCTGGCGGCCACGGCCACCGAAGCGCTGGCCGAACTGCCGGAGGTGTTGCGGCTCGATGTGCACGCGCCCACCGAGGCGGTGAGTGAAGCCGATGCCAATGCGGCCGCGGAGGCCGGACGGACTCTGGACGGCGGCGCGACCGCCGTGATTCTCTACACCTCGGGCACCACCTCGGATCCGAAGGGCGTGATGCTGTCGCACGCCAACCTCATCGCCGAGCGTTACTCGGCGTTCGGGGTGGTGAACGTCTCCGAGAACGACAGCGTGCTGGGCGTGCTGCCGTTGTTCCACTCGCTGGCGCAGCTCGCCAACCTGCTGCTGCCGTTCGCGGTGGGCGCGCGTGTCGTCTACCTCGAGACGCTCAGCTCGCAGGAGCTGGTGCGGGCGTTGTCCGAGCGCAAGGTCACCATCTTCGCGTGCGTGCCGCAGTTCTTCTATCTGATCCACGAGCGGATCATGCGTGAGGTGGAGAAGCGCGGCGCGCTGGCGGGCACCATCTTCAAGGCGATGCTGGCGGCGAACTTCCGCGCCCGCCGCATGGGCGTGAACCTCGGGCCCAAACTGTTCGGCACGGTGCATCAGCTGATGGGCCCGCAGATGCGCCTGTTCGTGACCGGCGGATCGAAGTTCGACCCGGCCATCGGCCGCGATCTGTACTCGCTCGGCTTCACCATCCTTCAGGCCTACGGCCTGACCGAAACGAGCGGCGCCTGCACCATCAACACGCCGCACGAAGCGCACATCGATACCGTGGGCCGCCCGCTGCCGGGCACCGAGATCAAGATCCTGCCGCCGGAGGCCACCGCCGGCGAAGGCGCGGACGGCGAAGTGGCGATTCGCGGCCCGCTGATCATGCAGGGCTACTTCAACCGGCCCGACGCCACCGCCGCGGTGATGCAGGACGGCTGGTTCCTGACGGGTGACCTCGGTCGCCTGGACGCCGCCGGCCGCCTGACGATCACCGGCCGCAAGAAGGAAGTGATCATCCTCGCCAACGGGAAGAACCTCTATCCCGAGGAGATCGAGTCGCACTACCGGAAGTCGCCGTTCCTGCAGGAGATTGCGGTGACGACGGTGGAGACCGACGACAAGCCTGCTGGAGAGCGACTCTACGCGGTGCTCGTCGCCAACATGGACGTCCTGCGCGAGCGGAAGATCGTGAACGCCGGCGACATGCTGCGCTACGAGATGGAACGGCTGGGCGCCAGCCTGCCCTCGTACAAGCGGGTGCTGGGCTACGAGATCTGGTTCGAGCCGCTGCCGCGCACCACCACCGGGAAGCTGAAGCGCCACGAGATCGTCCGCCGGCTGAAGCTGACACCGGGTGGCGACGCGCCGCAGGTGGAAGCGTCGCCCGAAGACGCCGCGTGGCTCGACGATCCGCACGTGAGCGCCGCGCTGACCGCGGTGAAGCGGCGCGCCACCGAAGGCGTGTCGTGTCTGCCCAACTCCAATCTCGAGCTCGACCTCGGGCTGGACTCGATGGAGCGCGTCGAGCTGCTGACCGAGCTCGAACAGCAGTTCGCGGTGGACGTTCCGGAAGAGAAGGTCCACGAGATCTTCACGTTGCGACAACTGGTCGAGGCGGTCCGCCCCGACGAGACCGGCGCGAGCGGCCCGGGCGGGCGCGCGCGGCTGGGTGCCACCGACGAGTCGTGGTCGCTGATCCTGCGCGACCTGCCGCCCGCGAGCGACCCCGTACTGAGCGGATTGCTCGAGCAGCGGCCGTTCCTCGAGCCGTTCCTGTTCGGGCTCGCCCGCGTGGCGCAGCCGCTGATGTCGCGCGTTCGCGCGGTGGGTCTGGAAAAGCTGCCGAAGAACGGCGCCTATCTGCTCTGCCCGAACCACCAGAGCTACATCGACGCGTTCCTCATCTGCGGAGTGCTGCCGCGCCGCACCCTGTCCAACCTGTTCTTCATCGGCGCGGTCGAATACTTCGAGACGCCGATCATGGCGTGGGTGGCGCGCAAGATCAACTGCGTGCCGGTGGATCCGGACTCGAACCTGGTGCCGGCGATGAAGGCGGGCGCGTTCGGCCTGGCGCAGGGCAAGATCCTGATGCTGTTCCCCGAGGGCGAGCGGTCGATCGACGGCAAGATCAAGCGCTTCCGCAAGGGCGCCACCATCCTGTCGCGGCACGCCGGCGTGCCGATCGTGCCGGTGGCGATCAAGGGTGCCCACGAGGTGTGGGCGCGCGAAGGATCGTTCCGCTGGAAGGGCCTGCTGCCGTGGAGCCGTTCCGAGGTCGTCGTGGAATTCGGCGACCCGATGTTCTTCACCGAGGGCGAGACCTACGCCGAAGCCGCCGGCCGGCTGCAGGCCCGCGTCACGGAGATGTGGCAGCGGCTCTGATTCCGGCCCTGCGTGGTCGGAGCGACTAGCGGCTCTTCCCGGGGCCGAGCGTCTTCGCCAGCCAGGCGCCGATGCCTGCCGGCACGGCCGGCAGCACGTCGGCCTGACCGAGTGAGGAATACTCGCTCACCTCGCCGGTCTTGGCCGGCACCAGCAGGTGATTGATCCCCGGCACCTTCAGCAGCTGGACGTCCACCTTCTTCTTGCGCGCCTGCGCCAGCGCCAGCAGCTTGTCGGCGTGATGCGGCGGGACCTGCGTGTCGAGCTCGCCCTGCACGATCAGCAGCGGCTGATCGACGTCCTTCATCACTTTCGCGGGGTCGAACGTCAGCAGGCTCTGGAACCACGGCGTGTCCGCGGCCCGGCGCATGGCTTCGGGCACGCCCTCCCAACCGGTGCCCTTCAGCACGGCGGCGTGAATCTGCTCCTGCAGCGCAATCTTGGCCGCGCGCTCCGACGCGTCCAGCTTCAGCTGATCCAGCGCGTGCCGCTGCTGTTCCAGCACCAGCTCCGCCCCGGTGGTGCCGAGGCCGGCAACGAGCGTCGCGGCCTTGACGCGCTTCTCGCGCGAGGCCAGCAGCATCGCCACCGCCGCGCCCTCGCTGTGACCGACGATGGCGATGCGATCCTTGTCGACGTCGGGCCGCCGCTCGAGCCAGCGCACGACCGAGCGGGCGTCTTCGGCGTAGTCGCTCAGCGTCACCGACTCCACGCGGCCGCCGCTCTGGCCGACGCCGCGCTTGTCGTAGCGCACCACCAGGAAGCCGGCCTCCACCAATCCGCGAGCGAGATGGCCGAACACCGGGATGCCGAACACGGTCTCGTCGCGGTCGGTGGGGCCCGAGCCGCCGATCAGCACCACGGCCGGCAGCTGGCCGGTCGCCGCGGCCGACTTCGTGAGCGTGCCGGCGAGGATGAATCCGGTTGCGGGAATGGAGACGCGCTCGTCACCGGGGATGGAGAATGCCGAGGTGCGCGTGCCGGCCGACGCGATGTCCTCGCGCGCCAGCTCCAGCATCTGTGACGGAATGCTCATCCGCAGCAGGCCGCCGTTGGCGTCCACCCACACGGTCAGGTCCAGTTCAGGGGCCGGGGGCGGGTTCACCACCTTCAGCAACACTCGCGTGGCCGCGATGGTCTCGCGCGGTGTCTCGATCTTCTCGCTCGCGGTTTCGGCGACGCGAATCGGCACTTCGACCTGCGGCGCGAAGTAGGCGCGCAGCTCCGCGCCCGGCTTCAGCCCCTGCAACCGGTGCGCGAGAGCAGCGTAGGAGCCGAGGAACGTGTTGGGCAGGACCACCGCGTCCGCCGAGACCGGGATGTCCTTGGGCGTGGTCGCGCCCTGCGTCACCAGCTCGTTGCTGGCGGTGCCGTTGGCGAACGTCGTGCGCAGCTGCATGTCCTGGCCGCCGGCGATGCTGTCGACGATCAGCGACAGCGGCTTCCAGTCCGCGTCGTAGCGGACTTCGGCGCGCCTGGTCGTGATGTCGATCGGGCCTCCCAGCTGACTGGTGCCGCGCACCGTCCAACCCTCGGCGTTGCGAACGACGGTGACCTCCTCGCGCCCGACGGGGCGCTGGCGGAAGAACACCAGGTAGGTGGTGCTGCCAGGCTCGGTCGAGCATCTGCAGCGGGCGATCCTGCGCGTCCAGCCCGGCCGAGCCGACCGTCATCGCCAGCACTACGAACAGTCGTTTCAGCACCTTCCGCACCCTCCGGGTGTCAATACCGCCGCCAGGTCCAGACATCGTTATGATCGTAATTCATGTTCTCGGCACAGGGTTACGACGCGCTTCGCCATGGTCTGGCCTGCGTTCGCCGCAGCGATCGAGGTGTCCTGCGCCTGGCCGGCGCCGACCGCGCCACGTGGCTGCAGGGGCTGATCACCAATGACGTGCTGTCGCTGCAGCCGGGGCATCGGGTGTACAGCGCCTACCTCACGCCGCAGGGCCGGATGATCACCGACCTGTGGGTGGTGGCCACCGACGATGCGCTGCTGCTGGACGTGCCGGCGCCGCTCGCGGCGTCGCTGGCCGCGCGCCTGGACGGGCTGATTTTCGCGGAGGACGCACAGGTCTCCGACGTGAGCGCCGAGATGACCTGTGTGCATCTGCTGGGCCCCGGCGCGCGCGTCGCGGCCCCGCCCACTCCGGTGTTACCCGGCGGCGGGGTGCTGGTGCCGGATCACCAGTACGGAGTGCCCGGCCTGGTCGCCTACGGCGCGCTCGACGCCGTGCTGGCCGACAACGGGCTCGACGACGATCTCGGCCCGGCTCTGGAGGTGGACCTCGACACGCTCGATGCGATTCGGATCGAGGCCGGCGTGCCGCGCTTTCTCGTGGACATGACCGAGGAGACGATCCCGCTCGAAGCCGGCATCGAGGACCGCGCCATCTCCTTCACCAAGGGCTGCTACGTCGGTCAGGAGGTCATCGTCCGCGTGACCACGCGCGGAGGCGGACGCGTGGCGCGCCGGCTGGTGGGCCTGCGGCTCGACCTGCCCGGCGGCGCGACGGCCGCGGCTCCGGCCGCGAAGACCCCGATTCACTCCGGCGATCGCGCCATCGGCTTCATCACGAGCGCGACCTGGTCGCCGACGCTGTCCGCGCACATCGCGCTCGGCTACGTGCACCGCGATTTCGTGGAGCCCGGGACGGCCGTGCAGGTGACGATGGCCGAGGGGCCGGTGCCGGCGGTCGTCGCCGCGCTGCCGTTCGTGCCGCCGGCGCTGTGATTGTGATCACCCTCTTGCCGCACGCGCTCGTCCTCGGCGTCTTCGTCTACGCGCCATCGCATCCATCGGTCCCTGTGCGCCGAGGCCGCTGGTGACCGCGATCGTGGTCGTCGCGGCGGTGATCGAACGCGATGACGCGTTCCTGTTGACGCTGCGGCCGTCGGGCACGCATCTCGAGGGGCACTGGGAGTTCCCCGGCGGGAAGGTGCACGTCTCCGAAACGCATGCCGAGGCACTACGCCGCGAGCTGTTCGAGGAGCTCGATATCGTGGCCGAGGTCGGCGAGCTGGTGCACCAGGTGACGCACGCGTATCCAGAGAAGGTGGTGGCGCTGCACTTCTATCGCTGCGGCTTCGAGGGGGTGCCGAAGCCGATGATGGGGCAGGAGATGCGCTGGGTGCCGCGCGCGGAATTGGTGACGCTGCCGTTCCCGGCGGCGGATCGCGATCTCGTGCGGCTGCTGGCGTCGCCCACGCCGGAGTGAGGCCGGTCCTTTTCCACGCCGTTCGCCAAGGCTCACGCGCGCCGTCGCCTGACGCCGCCCGGCTCCGGGAGCCGACGCTCGAAACGGGTCCACCGGGCGCTCGGCCTGCCGACTTCGCTGACCGCGCCACTCCGCAAACGGGCGGAGCTGCGCGTCAGTTGCCGCCGCGCGCGTGCTGGCCGGGTCGTCGTCCGAGCACTCGCGTCGCTCCTGTCGCCGCGCCGCCAGTCGCCCGTGCGGATAGCGTGCTCGTCTGCCGTCTGCCGTCTGCCGTCTGCCGTCTGCCGTCTGCCGTCTGCCGTCTGCCGTCTTCTGCCTTTTGCCTTCTGCCTTTTGCCTTGAGTCCGCGTCTTACGGCTCCAGCGGATAGGACCGGCAGTACTTCTTCATCGGGCACACCAGGCAGCGCGGCTTGCGCGCCGGGCACTGTGTGGCGCCGAAGTCCATCAGCGCCTGGTTGAAGTCGAACACGTGCTTGTGTGGCACCAGCGACTCGGACAGCGCCCACAGCCGCTTCTTCATCGCATGGCTCTTGATGTCGCCCTTGCCGATGAACACCCGATACAGCACCCGCGCGACGTTGGTGTCGAGAATGGCGGCGCGCTGACGGAAGGCGAAGCTGCGGATGGCGCCCGCGGTGTACTCACCGATGCCCTTGAACGCCAGCAGCGTCGCGGCGTCGGACGGCAACTGACCGCCGTGGTTGGCGACCGCCTGCTGCGCGATCGACTGCAGCCGGTGCGGGCGGATGTTGTAGCCGAGCGGATACCACGTCGCCAGCACCTCGCTCGCCGGCGCCTCGGCCAGCACCTCGAAACTCGGATACTTGCCCAGCCACTCGTGATACTTCGGCAGCACGCGGTCCACCTGCGTCTGCTGGAGCATGATCTCCGAGACGAGGATGTGGTACGGGTCGCTGGTGTTGCGCCACGGCAGGTCGCGCCCGTGCGCCCGGTACCAGGCCAGCAGGTGACGGCGGAAGCGCTGCCGTTCGGACGGCGCGGGAAGGGGAGCAGGTTTCGGCTTCGTTCGAGTGGCCACGTCGGTATGAGGCGCCGGCGCGTGAGGCCGAACCCGTATAATTCTCTCACGTGAAGATCTATACGAAGACCGGCGATTCCGGCGAAACCAGCCTCTTCGACGGCACGCGGGTCCGCAAGACCGACCTCCGCGTCACCGCCTACGGCGAAGTGGACGAACTGCAGGCCTGCATCGGCGTGGCCCGCGCCGCCGGACTGGAACCGGACCTCGACGAGATGTGCGTCACCATGCAGCGCGACCTGTTCGCCGTCGGCGCGCGGCTGGCCGACCCGTCGCACAAGATCGCCGCGCGAGTCGAGAAGGCGACGATTGGCGAGGCGCATGTGGCGCGGCTCGAAGGCTGGATCGATCAGCTCGACGGCCAGCTGCCGGCGCTGCGCCACTTCATCCTGTCGGGCGGCGGCCATGCCGGCGCCGCCCTGCACCTGGCGCGCGCCGTGTGCCGGCGCGCCGAGCGGGCGGCTCTGGCCATCGGCCACGAGGCCGTGGATCCGGTCGTCATCATCTACCTGAATCGCGTTTCGGACCTGCTGTTCACCATGGCCCGCGCCGCGAATCTCCGTGCCGGCGTCAACGAGACGCAGTGGTGACTCTCACCACGATCGCGTGAATCTCCAGGCATCGTACGCGGCGTGCGAGCAGCTGGCGCGCACGCACTACGAGAACTTCCCGGTCGCCTCTCGCCTGCTTCCCAGCCGCCTGCGACCGCACGTGGCGGCGGTGTACGCCTTCGCCCGCACCGCCGACGACATCGCCGACGAACCGGGACTGGAGACGAGCGAGCGCCTGCGCCTGCTCGCCGAGTACCGGGAACGCCTGATTGGCCGCGGCGCGCCGACCTCCGTCCGACTCCCGACTCCCGACTCCCGACTCGCTCGGCCCGACTCCCGACTCCCGATGGCCTCCTCGACTCCCGACTCCCGTCTCCCGACTCCCGTCTCCCGACTCCCGACTCCCGACGCGATCTTCCCCGCGCTGTTCGACACCATCGAGAGATTCGAGCTGCCCGAGTCGCTCTTCACCGATCTGCTGAGCGCGTTCGAGCAGGACGTCACCGTCACGCGCTACGCGACCTGGGACGACGTGCTCGACTACTGTCGCCGTTCTGCCGATCCTGTCGGCCGCATCGTGCTTCGCCTGAGCGGCTATCGGACCGATGCGCTCGACCACGCGTCGGATGCGGTGTGCACCGCGTTGCAGCTCACCAACTTCTGGCAGGATCTCGCGGTGGACTGGTCGCGCGGGCGGCTGTACGTGCCCGAGGAGATCTGGCGCGCCCACGGCGCGGATCCACGAGACCTCGACCGTGGCGCCTGGACGCCAGCCTGGCGCGCCGCGCTCGAAGACTGCGGACACCGCACGCGGGCGCTGTTCGACCGCGGCCGCGCGGTGTGCGACGGCGTTGGCGGCCGCCTGCGCTACGAGTTGCGCGCCACATGGCTTGGCGGCACGCGGATTCTCGAGCGGCTCGAGCACCATCACTTCGACGTCTTCGCCTCCCGCCCGTCGCTCGGCGCCACGGACGGGATGGTGATAGCGTGTAGAGCGCTCGCCTGGCGGCGGGCGCCTCAACCCCTCAGCTGACCGTTCGTGTCGTGCTCGCGCGAGTACTTCCGTTTTCTTATTCGTTCGTGGTGCTCCCGGCGGAGCAGCGTCACGCCATCGTCGCGGTGTGGGACTTCTGCCGGGCCGTTGACGATGCGGTGGACGAAGAGCCCGTGGTGGCTACCGCCACGTTGCGGGTGGCGGAGTGGCGGGCGGAAGTAGCCCGTGTCTTCGGCGGCGCGCCGCCGCAGACCGAGCAGGGCCGTCACCTGCGCCCCTTCGTCGAGCGGTTCCATCTGTCGCGCGAGCCGTTCGACGCGCTGGTGGACGGTGTGGAGATGGACCTCCACCACCCGCGCTACGAGACGTTCGACGAGCTGGTCGAGTATTGCAAGCGCGTGGCTTCGGCCGTCGGCTTGATGTGCATCGAGATCTTCGGCTGCCGCGGGCCGCAGGCGCGCGAGTATGCGACGCATCTCGGGCTCGCGCTCCAGATCACCAACATCATCCGCGACGTGAAGGACGATCTGTCGCGCGGCCGTGTCTATCTGCCGGCCGAGGATCTCCGCCGCTTCGGCTGCAGCGAAGCCGACCTGGCAGCCGGCGTCGTTACCGCTCCCATTCAGCAGCTGCTGCGCTTCGAGTGCAACCGCGCCCGCGAGCAGTACACGCTGGCCGCGGAGGCGATGCCGCCCGGTTGCGCCCGCAAGTTGGTCGCCGCCGAAATCATGGGCGGCATCTACTTCGAGATCCTTCAGCGCATCGAGCGGAACGGGTATGACGTGTTCGCGGCGCGGATCCGCGTGCCGAAGCCGGCGCGCGCGTTCATCGCGATCAGCATCTTCATGCGCAGCCGCTTCGGCATGACCGGCATGCGCCTGGGCCCCGCCCCCCGCACATGACGCCCGACGTCATCGTCATTGGCGCCGGCTGCGCCGGGCTGGCCGCGGCCACCGCGCTGGTCGAGGATGGCGCGCGCGTGCTGGTGCTGGAGGGCCGGCCCACGCTGGGAGGCCGAGCCTCGGCGGTGCGCGACGCGGCCACTGGCGAGAAGCTCGACAACGGCCAGCACGTGCTGATGGGGTGCTACGACGCCACGCTCGCATTCCTCCAGCGCATCGGCGCCTCCGACCGTGTCCGCCGCCAGACCGGACTGGCCGTCACAATGGTGGAGGAGACCGGGCGGCAGTCGCGGTTGCAGTTGCCGCCGCTGCCCGCGCCGCTGCACCTGCTGGCGGGCGTGCTCGCCTGGGACGCGCTGTCGTGGGGCGAGAAGCTGTCGATGATGCGCGTCGGCAGCGCGATCACCGGCCGCCCTGCCTCCGCCGCTGCCGGATCGCAGCCTGAGCCGCGTCACGGTGCGCGAATGGCTGCTGGCCCATGGCCAGGCGCCAAGGCTGGTTGGCCTCTTCTGGGAACCGCTGGCGCTGGCCGCGCTCAATCAGGCGATCGACGAAGCCGCGGCGGAGACCTTCGTTGAAGTGCTCTCGCGCATGTTCGGCCCGGAGGCGGAACGAGCGTCGCTGGTCGTCCCCGCGGTGCCGCTCGATGAGCTGTATGCGGAGCCGGCGCGCGAGTGGCTCGAAGCGCGCGGCTCCGAAGTGCGGACGAAGGCGATGGCGTCCGTCCGCGTGAGCGGCGATCGCGTCCTCGGCGTGGACGTGCGCGGCGAAATGATCGACGCACCGATGGTAATCGCCACCGCGCCGTGGTTCGCGCTTGCGCAGCTGTTTGCCTCGCCGCCGCCATCGATGGGCGATGTGCTGGAGCGCGCCGCAGCCACCGCCAGTTCGCCGATCGTCACGGTGAACCTGTGGTACGACCGTCAGGTGCTCGACGAAGCGTTGATCGGACTGCCGGGACGCGCGTTTCAGTGGGTGTTCGACAAGGGCCTGATCTTCGGCCGCGATCGGTCGCACCTGTCGATGGTGGCCAGTGGCGCCGCCGACATCGTGTCCAGGACGAACGCCGAGCTCGTCGAGATCGCCATTCGCGACGTGGCCGCGGCGCTGCCCCGGACGGCCGGCGCCACGCTGACGCACGCCATCGCGGTGCGCGAGCGCCACGCCACGTTCTCGCTGGCGCCGGGACAGCCGCGCCGTCCGCCGTGCGAGACGCCGGTGAACGGATTGCTCCTGGCGGGCGACTGGATCGACACCGGCCTGCCGGCCACTATCGAGAGCGCCGTGGTCTCGGGCCACTGGGCGGCGCGCGCGGCACGAACGCCGGGCCACTGACGGACCGGCGCCGCGATCAGACCATCAGGTTCCGCAGCGCGGCGGCCAGCATGGCGAACCCGGCGAACACCAGCACCCACAGCACGCCGTTCCTGAAGGCCGTCGGGCTCATGCCGATGTAGATCTTCGACCCCCAGATCGAGGGCACCAGCAGCGAGGCCGCCACGACCCCCATCTGCGGCAGGTGCTCGGCCCGGGCGCGGCCGGACGACACCAGCGATGCCATGGTCGCGGCCAGCACCAGCAGGTTGAAGTTCTGGAGCACCGCGCGGTGCTCGTCCTTGGTGTAGCCGCGCAGCGTGCACCACAGCGCCGGCGCGAGGCCGCTGAAGCCGCTCAACGGCGCCATGATGCCGCCCAGCAGGCCCACGCCGGCGTCCGCCCATCGGCCGCCGGTCGTGATGCGGGGCAGGCGTGACGTCGCCAGCATGGCCGAGCAGCACGACCACCAGCATTCCGCCCAGCACCAGCTTGAAGCGATTGGGGTCGAGCAGCGGCAGCAGCCGGGTGCCGATCGGGATGCCCACCGCGCTCCCCAGCACGAACGGCCAGAGCAGCTGCAGATGCCACCCGCGGCGCACCCGAATGACGGAGATGATCTGGCCCGTGAGGCCTCCGAACACGGCCATCACCGCCGCCAACTGGGGATCGACTCCCCAGACCCAGATCGACATGGCCGCCATGGCGAAGGCAAACCCCGAAATGCCCTGTACCAGGCCGGCCACGGCTGCGCCCACCGCCAACACCCACATTTGCCCCATCGTCTCCTCGAAGCGCACGCGGGAGGGCCCGCGGCTTGGAATGAAACAAACAGTGTATTCCGGATGCCGCCCGTCAACCGGGTTACGCTGGACTTGATGATTTCCGTCCTCCTCCGCTATCAGGAGCTGGCGCTCAAGGGCAAAAACCGCCCGTGGTTCCAGCGGCACCTGATCCGCCACCTGCACCGCGCGCTGGCGGGCCTGAGCGTGCAGCAGATCCGCGTCCCGATGGGCCGCATCGAAGTGGTGCTCGGCCGCGAATCCACCGCGGCGGAAGTGCGCGAGCGGCTGCGGCACGTCTTCGGGCTGGCCAATTTCTCGGTCGCCACCCGGGTGGAGCCGGACGTTGACGCGATTCTCGCCGGCATCCTGCGCGACCTGCCGCCTGGCACACCTTCCAGCTTCCGCGTGCGGGTCCGCCGCGCCGACAAGCAGTTCCCGCTGCGCTCGCCGCAGATCGAGCGGGCCATTGGCGCCCGGGTGGTGGAGGAGCGTGGCTGGGCCGTGAACCTCGAGGATCCGCCGCTCACCATCGGCGTGGAGATCCTGCCGGGCGAGGCCTTCTATCATTTCGGCAAGGAGCCGGCGGCCGGCGGGCTGCCGATGGGCACGGGCGGCCGCGTCGTGGCGCTGATGTCGGGTGGCATCGACTCGCCGGTGGCCGCCTGGCGGATGATGCGCCGCGGCTGCAAGGCCACCTTCGTGCACTTCCACAGCTACCCGTTCCTCTCCCGCGCATCGCAGGACAAGGCGCGGCAACTGGTGCGCGTGCTCACCCGCTATCAGCTGAGCGCCACGCTTCATCTGGTGCCGTTCGGCGAGATTCAGCGGCAGGTGACGATGTCGGTGCCGAGCGCGCTGCGGGTGATCGTGTATCGACGGCTGATGCTGCGGATTGCCGAACGGGTGGCGCACCGGGTGGACGCCCTCGGCCTCGTGACCGGCGACGTGGTCGGCCAGGTCGCCTCGCAGACGCTGGAGAACATGAGCGTGACCGGCGCCGCCACCAGCATGGCCCTGTTCCGGCCGCTGATCGGCATGGACAAGGACGAAATCACCGCCGAGGCGGAACGGCTCGGCACGTATCCGATCTCGATTCTGCCCGACGAGGACTGCTGTACCCTGTTCACGCCGCGGCACCCCGTGACCCGGGCGCGGCCGGCCGAGATCGAGAACGCCGAGCGCGGGCTCCCCACGGCCGAGTTCATCGCCACGGCGCTGAGGGAGTCGGTGGTGGAGCGCTTCACGTTCCCGGTGATAGAATCGCCGGTCGGAGTGGGCTCGATTCCGTCCCCAGGATCACCCAGCGTGCTGACAGAACCCTGATCCCTGAACCCTGATCCCCGATCCCTGATCCCTGATCCCCGAGCATCCCTATGACCCCCGATCAGATTGATTCGCTCATCCACACCGCGGTGTTTGGCGCCACTCCCGAACAGAAGGGCGAGGCCCGCTACGAACTGCTGCAGGCCGGCGCCGCGGTCGGCATCCGGTTCGCCTCGATCCACGACCTCTACATGGCGATGGGCCGGGGCGAGGTGAGCGGCTTCACGGTGCCGGCGATCAACGTCCGGGCGATGGCCTACGACACGGGGCGCGCCATCATGCGCGCGGCGAAGCGGCTGAACGCCGGCGCGTTCATCATCGAGATCGCCCGCTCCGAGATCGGCTACACCGAGCAGCGGCCGTCCGAGTACGCCGCGGTGATGGTGGCGGCGGCGCTGCGTGAGGGGTTCCACGGGCCGCTGTTCCTGCAGGGCGATCACGTCCAGACCAACGCCAAGAAGTACAACAGCCCGGATCGCGACAAGGAAGTCGAGACGCTGAAGACGCTGATCCGCGAGGAGATCGCCGCCGGCTTCTTCAACATCGACATCGACACCTCCACGCTGGTGGACCTCGACAAGGCCACGCTCGACGAGCAGCAGGCCGTGAACTGCGAGCTGGCGGCGGACTTCACCGCCTTCATCCGGCAGCACGAGCCGAAGGGCGTCACCGTGTCGGTGGGCGGCGAGATTGGCGAAGTGGGCGGGAAGAACTCCGACGTGCACGAGCTGCACGCTTTCATGCGCGGCTATCAGGCCGCGCTCGGCCGTCGCAGCAAGGACGCGATCGGCATCAGCAAGATCAGCGTCCAGACGGGGACGGCGCACGGCGGATTTCGTCGGACCGGACGGCAAGGTCCGCATGGACGTGAAGATCGACCTGGTGGCGCTCGAAGAACTGTCGCGCGTGGCGCGCGAGAGCTACGGCCTGGGCGGCGCGGTGCAGCACGGCGCCTCGACGCTGCCGGCCGAGGCGTTCGACGCGTTCCCGAAGGTGGGCGCCTGCGAGATCCACCTCGCCACCAACTTCCAGAACATGGTCTACGACCACGCCGCGTTCCCCGCCGAGCTGAAGGCCGAGATGTACACCTGGGTGCGCGAGAACGCCCAGGAAGAGAAGAAGGCCAGCGACACCGAGGAGCAGTTCATCTACAAGGCGCGCAAGAAGGCGATTGGCCCGTTCAAGAAGCAGTTCTGGGCGCTGCCGGCCGCGACGCGCGCCACCATCGGCAAGACCCTCGAGGATCAGTTCGTGTTCCTGATGGAGAAGCTGCGGATCGGCAACACCGCCGACGCGGTCGCGAAGTTCGTGAAGCCCTACCAGGGACTGCCGTCGAAGGCCGACGTCATTGCCGCCGCCGCCGGGAAGATCACCGCGGCCGAGCGGAAGGCGGAAGGGCTGCACGATTAGGAACGGCAGACGGCAGACGGCGGAAGGCGAAACCGGCAGACGGCAACCGGCAACGGCAGACGGGAATCGGGCTTGTCGCGCCGTAGCCTGGGCGAAGCCGGATACCGGACACCGGACACCGGATACCGGGCACCGCTCCTCCTGTTCCCGGTCCTGATCGTTCTGGCGCTGGCGGCGTCGCAGCTGCCGCGGGCCGGGTATTCGACCGACGAGGAGTTCACGCTCTTCGCGGTGAGGGGCATCGAGTCGTCTGGCCTGCCGCTGCTGCCGTCGCGGCTGCTCTACGACCGCGGCGTGGCCTATTCCTACGCCGCCTGGCTCGGCGGCGCGATGGTCACGCCGTCGCTGCCCACCTATCGCGCGGTCGGCTACATCGCGGCGGTGGCCGCACTCGTGGCGCTGTTCTCGCTGGTGCGAACGGTGGCGTCCTCGAACGCCGCCTGGCTCGCCGTCGCGCTCACATGCGTTTCCCTGCCTTTCGTCGCCGTCGCGACCACGGCGCGGTTCTACGCCCCGTTCCTGCTGTTCTATCTCCTGACCCTTCGAGCACTGGCTCGCAGCGCTGACGCGCTCGGGCCCAGCGCGAACACGCTCCCGTCCGGAGCCAGCCTTCCGCGTCGGCGGCGATGTTCAGCCCTCGGGCGTCCACGCGTGGTCACTCGTCGGTGTCGCCGCGCTGTCGTTTCTCGCCAGGGGCACCCACGAGCTCGCGTTCACGCTCGCCGCCGTACCCATCGCCGCCATGCTGTTGTGCCCGCGATCGCAACGGCGCGCCTGGGCGGCCTCCTCGGTGGCGGTGATCGCCGGGCTCGTTGCCGCGCAGCTCGCGCTCGTCGCGCTCCATCAGCTTCCGCCGGTGGCCCCACCGGTCGCGGTGACGCCGGTCGCCACCGCGTCTAGCGAGCCGCCCTCGATGCTCACGCGCTTCTTCGTGTGGCAGGTCGTCAACCTCATCGAGTGGCCGCTGGATCCGCTGAATTTCTTCGCCTACATCGCCCGGACCATGCCCGGGCTGACCATCGGCGTGCTGGCCCTGTTCGTGATGCGCCTCCGCGGCAAGGGCGCGCCGTGGACCGGTCCCCAGCGCTTCGCGCATCTGCTGTGGGCCGGTTGGGTGCTGTTCTTCGGCGTGATCGATTCGGGCATCACCATCAACTATCTGCTGGTGCCCGTCACCTTGATGACGGTTGCCCTGGCCATCGACGTCGCCGCGATCGTGCCGGCGCGGTGGTTCCTGCCGATCGCCGCGCTGCTGGTCGCAACCATCGCAGCGGAGCAGTGGGGTAGTCCTGCGCAGGCCGCGGCCCGCCTCGACGCCGCGCGCCCGACAATAGCGGCGCCGGAGAACGTGGCACTCCGCGATCTCGCCGCTCATGCTGAACGCGTGGCCTGCACCGACGAGCTCGCCTGCCTGCTGCTGGCCGGCCGCGTCGATCGCTGGCTGGCCCTGGACGAGTTTCTTCGCACGCGCTTCATCGTGTCGAGAAACGGCCGCGAGGAAGGCGTCTATGCCGGGCGACCGGTCGCCCGCACGCTGCCGGAATTGTTCGCAGCCGCGGAGGGCGAGCCGGCGCCACGAACGGTGCTCGTGATTGATGTCTTCAAGGAGCTCCCGGTCGGACCATCGTCACGGTTTCTTGAACGCGCGCTGAACGCGACGCCTCTACCCGCGCGTCTCCTTTGGGAGGACGCTCGCATGCGCGTGCTCGAGATCGGGCCAGTCGAGCCGTCTGCGGCGCCGCGTTGACAACGCCGCACGAGCACGGCTCAGTTGGACGCTGATCTCGTGCAATGTCTATAGTGACGAGATGACGATTGGCCTCATCGGCGCTGGACACATCGGCAGTCAAGTCGCGCGACTGGCGGTGAAGGCGGGACATGACGTCGTGATTAGCAACCGTCGCGGACCGGACACCCTGGCGGATCTCGTGAAGGAACTCGGACCGCACGCGCGCGCGGATACGCCCGAAGGCGCCGCCACGGCCGGTGACATCGTCGTGGTGACCGTGCCGCTCAAGAACTACCGCGAGACTCCGGTGGCGCCGCTCGCCGGCAAGATCGTCATCGATACCAACAACTACTACCCGGATCGCGACGGGCACATCGCCGAACTGGACAACGAATCCAGCACCTCGTCCGAACTCCTGCAGG
Organism: uncultured Acidobacteriota bacterium; assembly: GCA_963723005.1. GTDB lineage: Bacteria > Acidobacteriota > Vicinamibacteria > Vicinamibacterales > UBA2999 > VFZN01. The sequence goes on from CAVRPA010000008.1 coordinate 441,190, forward strand.
CGCATCTGCCTTCGTCGAAGGTCGTAAAGGCGTTCAATCATATCCAGGCCGCGCACTTGACCGCGCACAGCCAGCCGGCCGGCACGGCCAACCGGCGCGGGTTGGTGATTGCCGGTGACGATGCGCAGGCGAAGGCGACGGTGTCGGCGATGCTCGACCAGTTCGGATTCGACGTCGTCGATGCCGGGCCGCTCAGCGAAGGCTGGCGAATCCAGCCGGACACGCCGGGCTATGGCCCGCGACGCAGCGCCGACGAATTGCGCCAGAATCTCGCCGCCGCGAAGCGTCATCGCGACACGTAGGCGTCATCGCGCGCGAACGATCGAACTCGGAATCAGCGGATGACGATGCTGATCTCGTTCGAGGCCTCGCCCAGCCCGCTGCCGTTGAACGAACGCACGCGGACGTAATAAGTGCCGGGTGGAACATCGGGGACGGTCAACGCGACCTGCCCCGCAGCGATCGGCAGCTGCGCGAGGTCGGACAGGCCCGGCGACGAGCCGGCTTCGACCACGAGGCCCGTGGCGATGGGGCGAGAGACCTGGTTCGTCCATTCCAGCGTCACTACGCGACCCGTCACATTTGCGGTGAGATTCTCCGCCCGGGGTGGGCGCGGACCGAGGACCATGCCGTTCACCAGCGAATCGTTGCCGAGATCCGCCTGAGCGACGACCGCGAACCCGTTGGTGTCGTAGACGAAGATGATGCTCCGCCACCCTCCCGTGCCGACCGGGGCGTTCCACACAACGTATGCGGCGGGTCGATCCGGGTCGATGACCAAGTTGGGGCGCCCCGGCATCACCGGCGCGGGCAGAGTCGCGACATCACCAAGTGTGTCGCCGTCGAAGACGCGAATCCCCGGAGTGGTTGACGTTACCCCGAGGTAGAGCCGCCCGGTTCGCGGATCGACGGCCATCGGCCCAAAGGGCGTCGCGTCGGCGATCGCACGGCGGGCCAGCAGTTGTCCGGAGGCCACGTCGTAGCGCGACAGCACCGTGCCCGGCCCGCTGGGGGGCAATGACGCGGCGTAATAAGTCGCGCCTGCTTCGTCCACGGCGCTGTAGAAGCCCGCTTCCTGCACCGTGGCCACGGTGGCGCCCGTGAGGCTGTCGAGAACCACCACCGGGAACACCGCGGTCGTGCCGCACCTCACAAACAGCCGGGAGCCATCGCCGCTGAGTGCCGTGAGTTGCGCGCTGGTGCATGGCACGGCCAATCCCCTCGAGCTCTGCGGCTCGAGGACGGTGAGGGGTGAATCGAACTGGAACTGACTGAACAGCCGGACCGCCGCGGGATCCGCGAAGAGCGCGCTGGTCGAGGCGCTTACGCTGGTCCGGACCAATCGCGCGTCCCCGCGGGTCATGGTATCGAACACGGTCAGGTAGGAGCCGGCTGTGCTCCGATTCTCGGTTCCGATCCAGGCGAGATACCGCCCGTCGGCGGTGACCACGGGGGCGGTGGTGTTCTCGCGCGCATTGTGGACGGGTGTGCTCGCCAGCAGGCGACGGCCGTCTACGTCGATCTCGAGCACGCGTGGCGGTTCGCAATCCGTCGGCGGGCAGAAGACGCTGTCGCCGGCAAAGAGGATGTACAGTCTGGTTTGCGCCGAGGTTGGCGCGGCGCAGAGCAGGAGCGACAGCATCGCCATGACGCCGCGGCGTGAACGGTCGAACCAGACCCTTGCCATTACCTTCCCTCCAGATATTGCCAGGTCAATCGCTCGAAGCCCAACGACGGTGCGCTCACGACGAGGGCAGCGTCACGGCGACTGCAGGCGTGGCCGCGCTGCTGCCGCAGGCGTTCTCGGCGCGAACCGCGACGGCGTAGGTCCCGGGCGGTCCTGACGCCGACAGCGAGGTGGCCGTGACCCGTGCCAGGGTGATTGGACTTCCGGCGGCTGCGACCAGGTCTACCGCGTACTGAGTGACCGGTTCGCCGGCGGCCGGCGCCTGCCACAGGAGCGTTGCGCTCAAGCCCGAGGTGGTGGCCTGCAGCGACGTGGGCACGTTGGGTGCGGCAGCGCACGCCCCGGCGCCGACCACGATCGCGAGATCGGTGGAGGCGGGCCCGGTCCCGCCTTCGTTCACGCCTCGGACGCGGACGTAGTACCGGCCGTTGACCACCGTCGCAGTGAAGGTCGTGGCGGCGCTGCCCGTGTCGAGGGCCGCCAGGTTCGACAATCCGGGCGCGGACCCTGCTTCGATCACATAGCGTTCCGCTCCTGGTGCGGCGTCCCACGAAATCTGCACCTGCGATCCGGTGACCACGCCCCGGAGTCCGGTCACTCCAGGAATCGACGGAATGCGCGGATAGAACGAGAAGCCGCCCTCGTCGCTGTCGCTCGAGAAGGCATAGCGAAGCAGCCCCGCACCGGGTACCGCGAGGAAGGTGCCGCCGCTGCTACCGGACCCAGCGACCGGAATCCAACCGGTCCGGCGCGCCGACGTCAAGTCGAAGGCCACGCCCACCGGATTTCCGCAGCACTCACCGGAGAGGTAAGCGCGGTCCTCGAACAGCGCCAGACGCGCACTCGACCAAATCCCGCGCGCGTCGTCCACCTGCCACGGCAACAAGCGTCCCCCGAAATCGAACAGCGCAAGTCGCGGCCGCGGCTGACCGTTGACGGTGTCGAAGAAGCCGGATACGAAGATCCGGTCTGCGGTCACGGCCAGATCGATCGACGAGGTGCCTTGCCCGATGCGGTCGTTGACCGTGGGGAACCAGGGCAGCGCCCCGCCTGTGGCTGGGTCGAGCGCCAGGAGACGATGAATCGGACCGCCGGCACCACTCGGAAAGGCGCCGCCCAGCAGCACGGCTTGCGGCAGCACATGGATGGCGGTGACATCGGTCGCCTCGAATGGCGCCGTCCACGCCTCCAGGGTTGGCGGCGTCGTCGTGAGGTCGAATGACGCGGCGCCGTTCCGGGGCAGGCCGTCAACGGCCGTAAACGGTCCGACGATGAACAAGCGATTGCCTGCGACGGTCATGCGCCGAATCAAGCCGGCGGTGGCCGCCGTCCAGGCTGCCTTCTCTCCGGTGTTGGCGTCGTACTCCGTGACGCGGTTGGCGTTGCCTTCAGCGGCGAATACGCGCGAGCCAGACGCGGCGACAAGCTGGACGTAGCCAGCGGCGGGATTCCAGGGTGTTGGCTGGCCATCCGGCAGCGAGATGGCGGCGAGGCCGCCTCGCCTGGTGATGCCGATGCCAGTGAACGCGCCGCCGATCACCAGACGGGAGGGCTCGACAATCACCGAGGTGGGCCGTGCCGAACCAAAGCCGCTGAGCACGGACAGCCGCCAGCCGGTGTCGGCGCCGGTCTCGGCGTCGATGCCGATCAACCCGGGACCACCGACACTGGGGTTGGCTGGCGACGTCACGAACGTTGAGCCGGCGATGAGACGATCGCCGTCGGCAGCCAGCAAGTCGATGCTGGACGACGATGCAGGCCGTCGCCACGGAGACAGTGATCCGGTCGTGGCGTCGATGGCGGCCGCCCCGGTCTCGGAGAACGAAAGCGCCATGCCGTTGACCGCAGTCAGATTGCCCTGCAGGTACAGCAGTCCACGGTGGGGCAGGATCTTCGTGACGGCGTATAACACGAAGCGGCCGGCTGAAGTTCCGCTGACGGTCGCTAGAGTCGTGGCGACCCCCGACGCGAGGTCCACTCGCAGCACGTGGCCGGAGGGCGACGTTATGCCGCCGGTTGCGACAAAGGCCTGGGCACCCGCGACCACCATCGCGGAAAGGTTGGTGCCTCCCGGCGGGCTGTAGATCACGCGGTCGATCGCGCCCGTTGTCGCATTCAACTGCACCACGCCGGACTGCGCCGGAGGCACTACAACCCGCGCGATCAGCGCTCCGCCCGGTCCGGTGCCGGCGCCCAGAATCGACATGGAGAGCGGGCCGGCAATGACCTGGCCGGTTCGCCAATTCACAATGGCACTCACCGTGCCGTTCACCAGCGATGCGGTCACGACCAGCCGATCGCCGGCAAGAAAGATCGAAAGGAGTCCCTCCGTCCGCGTCCATTGGAAGGCCGGGTCGATCTGACCGCCAGCGGTGAGGCGAACCAGTCCGTTGACGGGACGCCCATCGACAAAACGAAACGTTCCGTGGACGATGTATCCGTCGTCAGGATCCGCCAGGATTGTGGCAATCGAACCGCCAGTAAACCGGGGCCAGTCCAGGGGAAGGTTGGTCGCGCGATCGATCGCGGCCATCGCACCGGTGCGTGGACCAAACGACGAGAACGAACCAGCCAGATAGACGACGCCGTTGCCGGCCGCCGCGCCGCTGACGTAGCCGTCGGTGGTCCAGGTATTGATCGCCCGGACCGAGACGTCGTTGGCCGAGACCGTGCCTGTCGCCATGACAGTGGCGCAAGTAATACAAGCGAGTAGCAGGCGTGGCATGGAGAGCGTCTATTATGGCTCACCTAGGCGCAGGGTTACTTTGGCGCCGGCACGCCAGTGTCGGTCGTCGCCAACGGCGACTCATCCAACCTTGCGAGCAGGTCCCAAGGCCCGTCGTAGATGGCGATCGCGCCGTCCAGGTCCTTGTCGGCCCACCCGCCGCAGCGGAACGCGATGCAGCGAACGCCCGCGGCCGTCGCAGCCTCGATGTCGTAGGGCGTGTCGCCGATCATCACCGCGTTACTCGCCTCGGCGTGCGCCTGCTCCAGCGCTGCGTGGATGATGTCCGGGCTTGGCTTTGATTCGTCGGCGTCGCTGCTGGAGGTTGCGCCGTCGAGCAGTGCCTCGGCGTTCGCGATGCGCAGCAGCGGCCGCAGCTCCTCGGCCTTCGCCGAACTGGCGGCCACCGCGGTCATTCCGCGCCGCTTCAGTTCGGCGACCAGCCGCGTAGCATCGCGGAAGGGCTGCAGTCGCGGTAGAAACTCGCGCGCGAAGATCTCCTGCCTTCTGGTGGCAACGCGCTTCCCTTCCTTCGAATCGTCGGTGAACGGGCTGACGCGGGGAATCAGTTTGTCGCCGCCCATGCCGATGAGGCGGCGCACCGCCTCGAACGGCACGTCGACGCCCTCCTCCGCGAAAGCGCGAACCCATGCCAGGGCGTGCGCGTCGTTGCTGTCCACGAGCGTGCCGTCCACGTCGAGCAGCACGGTGGTCACGTGGCCCGGTCCGGGTTCGGGGAGCCGGGCAGTCGGGTGCTTGGGATTGGCCATAGCGACCTACGAGCAAACCGTGTTCCCGCGGCACTGGGCAGCCGGCTGGAACGAAGCGCGCAAACCGGTCACACTATCGGTAGTGATGAGCGAGCAGCAGATCGTGGTGTTCACCGACGGAGCCTCGAAGCGCAATCCCGGGCCCGGTGGATGGGGAGTGGTGATCGTCACGCCGGACGGGCATGTCACCGAGCTGGGCGGTGGCGCGGCGCTGACGACGAACAACAAGATGGAGCTTACGGGTGCCATCCAGGCGCTGACGCGACTGCAAGGGGTCAGCGGCAAGGTCGCCATCTACACCGACTCGACCTATGTCATCCAGGGCATCGAGCAGTGGGTGCACAACTGGAAACGTCGCGGCTGGAAAACGGCGACGGGAGGCGACGTGCTGAATCGCGAGCTCTGGGAAGAGCTCTCCGGCCTCACGGCGGCGCGTGGTCCCCGCACCATCGCCTGGCACTACGTGCGCGGGCACATCGGTACTCCAGGAAACGAGCGGGTGGACGAAATCGCCGATTCCTTTGCCGTCCAGAAGCCCGTCGCCCTCTACGACGGCCCCCTGCTCGCATACGGAGTCGCCATCCTCGATCTACCCGATGACACCAGCGTGCCGAAACGCAGCTCGTCCTCGTCCGGGGCTTCGAAGTCGAAGGGCCCCGCCTACTCGTACTTGAGCGTCGTCGACGGCAAGCCGATGCGCCACGCGACGTGGGCGGAGTGCGAGCAGCGGGTGAAGGGCCGCTCGGGCGCGAGGTTCAAGAAGGCGACGAGCGAGGCAGAACAGGCGGAGATCCTGAGGTCGTGGCAGTTCAAGCCCGGAGACGTTTAAGGGGCGGGGAGGGCGCTCGCGGCCTTGCCGCTCGCGTGGGGTGAGAGGGCGCTCGCGTTCGCTCGCGTAGGGAAAGCAACTCCCGCTCTCGAGTTCCTACGGCCCGAAGGGCCGCTCACAGCCCGCAGGGCTGCCTGTTTTTCCTACGGCCCGAAGGGCCGCCCTTGATCATCCCTTCGCGACCGTCAGTCCCCTCGCGCCGTGCCGCTCAATCAGCGCGGCCAGCATTCCCGACGACTTGATCTCCTGCGCAAAAGCAGCCAGGTAGGCAGCCGCAGCCGCGCGCTCTTTCCGCACGCCCATCGATTGCTGCACCGCGGTGAAGCGTCCATCCAGCAGGCGCGCTCCCGGAATCTTCTTCACGTCGTCCAGGAGCCGAGGCTTCAGTCCAGCGAGGACCTCGAGCTTCGAGCCGGTGAAGAGGTCGAACGATCCCTGCAACCCGTCGGCTTCCACCACCGTCGCGTGACGGAGCGTGCGTTGCAGATACAGCGTGTAGGCAGCGCGGGCCGACGTCGCGATCCGCACGCCCTCGCGGTCCACGTCGTCGATCGAGCGGATCGATGAGCCGGCGGGAACCACATAGGTCGCTTCGATCTCGACGTACGCCGGCGTGAACGTGATCTCGCCGGCGCGCGCCGGTTCGGCGCCGATGAACGCCACGTCCCACGCGCGATCGCGGGCGGCATCCGCGGCCAGCCCGGCATTGTCGTAGCCGATGAATTCGACGGTGGCGCCGGCCCGTCTGAGCCAGTTCGCGCGCCAGGTCTGGAGCGACTCCGGTGTGTTCCGGCGATCGCGACGACACCAGCAGGAAGTTGCTGTAGTTGAGCGCCGCTCGCAGCCGGCCGTTGGGCGCCAGTTCAGCCCGCGCGGCGTCGGACATCGGCGTGGTGGCTTGTGCGTTCACTGATGCTCCAGGGCGTGCGCGCCAGGGCCGCGGCCGCCCGTGTCGCCGCGACCAGGCCCAGCGGCGCGGTGATCAGGAAATGCCGGCGTGTGGTCATGATTCGAAGTGCCCTCAGTATAGGATGCCCATCAGCATGGAGGCAGATTGATGCGCATCACTCGTCCCCGCCGCCGATTGCTGGCGTGGCCCCTCGCGGCTCTCGCGCTCGCCGTCGGCCTCGCGACGTCGCGGCCCTCGGCGCAGAGCGACGCGGCTGCGATCATCGCGCGCATCGAAGCGCCGCAAGTGCCCGATCGGCAGGGATTCGACAGCCTCACCCTGGCCCAGGTGATGCAGAGGCTCAAGGTGCCCGGCGTCAGCATCGCCGTGGTGAAGGACTTCCAGGTGCACTGGGCCAGGGCGTATGGCACGGCCGACGTGGCGACCGGCCGAGCGGTCGAGACCTCCACCCGGTTCCAGGCCGCCTCGATCAGCAAGCCGGTGACGGCGATGGCGGCGATGCGCATGGCCCAGGAGCATCGGCTGGACCTCGACGCCGACGTCAACACCATGCTGGCGTCGTGGAAGGTGCCCGAATCGGCGCACACGCGCGGGCGGCCGGTCACGCCGCGCTCGCTCTTCAGCCACACGTCTGGCGCCGACGATGGGTTCGGGTTCCCTGGCTACGATCCCGCCGCGCCGCGGCCGACGGTGGTCCAGGTGCTGAACGGGCAGGCGCCCTCGAATCTCGGTCCGGTGCTGTTCGCGCGCCCGCCGTTCCAGGGCTTCAAGTACTCCGGCGGCGGCGTCACCGTGATGCAGCTCGCGCTCACCGAGATCGCGAAGCAGCCGTTCGCGGCGCTCATGGACGCCACGGTGCTGGGCCCACTGAAGATGACCAGCAGCTCCTACGAGCAGCCCCCGCCGCCCGAGGTGGCGGCGCAGTTGTCGCGCGCGCACGATGGCCAGGGTCGCGCGATGAACGCCGCGTGGCACGTGTATCCAGAGCAGGCGGCGGCCGGGTTGTGGACCACCGCCAGCGACCTGGCGCGGTTCATCATCGAGGTGCAGACGGCGGTGCGTGGTCCCGCCGGCGCGGTGCTGTCGCAGGCTTCTGCGAAAGAGATGACCTCGCCCGTCGGCGTGGGCCCCTACGGCGTCGGCCTGGCAGTCGATCAGCGCGGCGAGGGGTGGTACTTCTCGCACGGCGGCTCCAACTGGGGCTTCCAGGCCGACATCGTCGGGCACATCCGCAAGGGGTACGGCATCGCCATCATGACCAACGGCGATCGCGGCCGCGCGCTGATCAACGAGATCGAAGCGCGCGTGGCCGCCGCCTACAACTGGGACTCGCTCGACAAGCCGTTGGTCCGCTGACGCCCTCTTCCGGCTGGGTCTTGGGTCTTAAGTCTTGAGTCTTGGAGTCGTGGGATGCCGGATGCCGGGCGCATTGCCCTCACCGTTCGCGTCAGCCCGTCACAGCGGTTTGCGCTCAGCCCAACGTGGCCTGGAACGTCGGCGGCTGACGGCGTTTGCTCGCCTGCTCGTAGCCGTAGGCGATCCTCAGCAGCGTCGGCTCACTCCAGGCGCGCCCGAAGAACGAGACGCCCACCGGCAGGCCCGAGACCAGGCCCATCGGCACCGTGATGTCAGGGTAGCCGGCAATCGCCGCGGTGCCGGCGCTGTCGCCGCCGTCGAAGCGATCGCCGCGGATGTGGTCCGTGAGCCAGGCGGGGCTCGCGGTCGGTGCCACGAGCGCGTCCAGGCGATGCTGGTTCATCACCGCATCGATGCCCTCGGCACGGGTCAGGCGCTGAATGGTTTCGACCGCCTTGCGGTACTCGGGCGCGTCGAGCGAGCTGGTGGCTTCCGAGATGACCAGGCGCTCCTGACCGAAGAACGGCATCTCCCGATCGCGGTGCGTATCGTTGAAGCGAATCAGCTCGGCCAGGTTCTTCACCGGCGCAGTCGGCCCCAGGCTCTCGAAGTAGCGGTTGATGTTCTGCCTTGAACTCGTAGTTGAGCACCGTCGTCGGCAGTTCCTGGAAGACGCTGCCCGAGTCCATGTTCGGCAGGTTCGCGGGATCGACGATCACCGCGCCAGCCGCCTTCAGGTCGTCGATGGCGCGATTGAAGAGCGCGATGACGCGCTCGTCGAAGCCCGAAATGTTCCGCACGATGCCGAGCCGCGCGCCTTTGAGCCCGGCGGGATCCAGGAACGTCGTGTAGTCGGTGTGAAAGCGGCCGTCACTCGCGGACGTGGCGGGATCGCGGGGGTCCACGCCGCAGACGACGCCGAGGAGGATGGCGGCGTCGCGCACCGTGCGGGTCATCGGTCCCGCGGAGTCCTGTGAGTGCGAGATCGGGATGATGCCGGCGCGGCTCCACAGGCCCACCGTCGGCTTGAGCCCGACGATGCCGTTGATCGAGGAGGGGCAGATGATCGACCCTCCCGTCTCGGTGCCGATGGTGACCGCGGCGAGATTGGCGGAAGCCGCGGACCCGGAGCCGGAGCTCGATCCGCAGGGCGTGCGATCCAGGGCATAGGGATTGCGGCACTGGCCGCCGCGCGCGCTCCATCCGCTCGAGGCATTCATGCCGCGCCAGTAGGCCCACTCGCTCATGTTGGCCTTCGCCAGCAGGATCGCTCCGGCTTCTCGCAGCTTCTGCGCGACGAACGAGTCCCGCGGGGGAATCGAGCCCTCCAGCGCCAGCGAGCCCGCGGTGGTGGTCATCCGATCGTGCGTGTCGATGTTGTCCTTGAGCGCGACGGGGATGCCGTGCAGCGGGCCGCGGACCTTGCCGGCCTTGCGTTCGGCATCGAGCTGGTCGGCGATCTCGAGGGCCTCGGGGTTGGTCTCGATGATTGCCCGCAGCTCCGGTCCCCTGGCGGTTCAGGGCCTCGATTCGCGCCAGGTACAGCTCGGTGATGGATCGCGCGGTGCGCGTCCCGGCACGCATCGCTGCCTGCAGGTCGTCAATCGTCGCCTCGTGGAGCTCGAACGGCTCGTTGCCTGTCACTGGCGGCGGCGGCGCGGCGGGCGCGACCGCGGGCCGGGCGCAGGCGGCCTGGCTGGCGACCAGGCCAACGCCTCCGAGCGCCGAGCTTCCAAGGAAATGTCTACGGTTCATGCGCGAATCTCCACGGCGCTTCCGGTGAGTTCAATCCTGCTGCCCGGCCGACCCGATCGAGACGTCCGCCAGGCCCGAGCGGATCATGTACCAGTAGAGGAACACGCCGGGACAGGCGATCAGCGTCGTCAGCAGGTAGAAGTTGACGTAGCCCATGGTCTCGATCAGGGCGCCGGCGGTGGTGCCGGTCAGGAATCGGCCGGCAATGCTCGCGAGCGCCGACAGGAGCGCGTACTGCGTCGCGGTGAAGCGCAGGTTGCAGAGCGCCGACAGATAGGCCACCACCGCGACCCCGCCGATGCCGCTGGCGAAATTCTCGAAGCCGATCGCGGCCGCCATGCCGAGGTTGCTGTGCCCGTACGCCGCGAGCGCCGCAAAGCTGAAGTTCGAGACCGCCATCAGCACCAGGCTGACGAGCACCGACCGCTTCATGCCCATGGCTGGCGTACATCGCGCCGCCGACGAACACGCCCGACAGCAGCGCGATGAAACCGACGCCGACGTCGTAGAACGCGACCTCGTCGTTGCTGAATCCGAGGTCCTCGAACAGCAGCCGCAGCGTCAGGTTGGCAAGCGTGTCGCCGATCTTGTGCACCAGCACGAAGATCAGCACGACCACCGCGCCCTTGCGCCGCAGGAACTCGGCGAGCGGGCTGAAATAGGCCACCACGGCTTCCATGAGGCTCGCGGGCGGAGCGGGTGGCCGCCGGCGCGCCGGTTCGCCCATGACGAGGCCGACGAGCATCGCCGGCAGCGCGAACAGCGCACAGGCCGCATACGCGATGGCCCACCCGTATCGCGCGGCGATCACCAGCGCCAGCGCGCCTGCCGACGCGGCGCCAATCCGCCAGCCGTACTGCGACATGCCCGACCCGACGCCCAGCTGTCGTGGTTCGAGCAGCTCGATTCGATAGGCGTCGATGACGATGTCGTAGGTGGCGCCGGCGAATCCCACCAGCACCGCTCCGGCCGCCACCACCGGCAGCGCCGTCGCCGGATCGGTGGCGCCCAGGAACGTGACCGCCGCCATCACCAGCAGGCCGACGAACCACAGCCACGATCGGCGCTGGCCGAAGCGGCCGAGGATCGGAATGCGGATGGTGTCCACGAAGGGCGCCCACAGCCACTTGAAGTTGTAGGCGAGAAACGTGAGCGCAAACGCCGTCACCGGTGCTCTTCCGGATCCCGTACTGCGCCAGCCGGGTGGTCAGCGTCGCGCCAATCATCGCGAAGGCGAAGCCGGACGAGATGCCCAGGCAGGCGGCGGCCAGGGGCGCGGACTCGAAGTAGGGTCGAACGCCTTCGGGCAGTCGGCCTCGCCAGTCGCGTGGTGCATGCCTGCCCGGATCGGTTCATGGTCTTCGGTCATTATATGGACTCGAGGCCAATGAGGAGGATGACGATGCGTGTGCGACTGACGGTGATGGTGATGGCAGTGACGCTCGCGGCGGGGCCGGCGTTCGCGCAGGACGCCGATCCCAAGCTTGAAGCCTACAAGAAGGAGGCGGTCCGAGGCGTCGACGAGATGGCCAAGATCGCCCAGGAGATGGTCGACTCGGTGTTCAGCTTCGGCGAACTGGGCTTCCAGGAGGAAGAGACGTCGAAGTACCTCACCGGCCAGCTCGAGAAGTTCGGCTTCAAGGTGCAGCGCGGCGTCGCCGGCATTCCCACGGCGTGGGTCGCGACGTGGGGCTCGGGCAAGCCGGTGATCGCCCTTGGCTCCGACATCGACGGCATTCCGCAGGCGTCGCAGAAGCCGGGCGTCGCGTACCGCGATCCGATCGTCGAAGGCGCCCCCGGGCACGGTGAAGGCCACAACACCGGCGTGCCGCTGAACATCGTCGCGGCGCTGGCGGTGAAGAAGATCATGGAGCGCGACAAGCTGCCGGGCACGCTGGTGCTCTGGCCCGGCGTCGCCGAGGAACTGGACGGCGCCAAGGCGTGGTACATCCGCGACGGCGTGTTCAAGGACGTGGACGTGGTGCTGTTCACGCACGTCGGCAACAACCTCGGCGTGTCATGGGGCGACGGCGGCGGCACCGGCCTGGTGTCGGTGGAGTACACGTTCCAGGGCGAGACCGCGCACTCGGCCGGCGCGCCCTGGCGCGGCCGCTCGGCGCTCGACGCCGTGGAGCTGATGAGCGCGGGCTGGCAGTACCGGCGCGAGCACCTGCGGCTGTCGCAGCGCTCGCACCACGTGATCACCAACGGCGGCGATCAGCCGAACGTGGTGCCGCGCAACGCCAGCATCTGGTTCTACCTGCGCGAGATCGATCAGCCGCACATCAAGGAGATGTGGGAGATCGCCGACAAGATGGCCGAGGGCGCGGCGCTGATGACCAACACCACCTGGACGTCACGCATCCTCGGCACCGGCTATCCCCAGCACATGAACAAGCCGGTGGCCGAGACCGTCTACGCCAACATCCAGAAGGTCGGCCTGCCGCAGTGGAGCGAGGCGGATCAGACGCTGGCGAAGGCGCTGCAGAAGGAGCTGGGCAACGCGCGCGTCGATGGCCTGGCGACCAAGCTCGGCGAGATCACCGGCCCGGTCAAGCTCGAAGACAACTACGGCGGCGGCTCGGACGACATCGGCGACGTGTCGTGGAACCTGCCCACCGTCACCCTGCGCTACCCGGCCAATATTCCTGGCCTGCCCGGCCACAACTGGTCCAGTGCCATTGCCAGCGCCACGCCGATCGCGCACAAGGGCGTCGTCGCCGGCGCCAAGGTGCAGGCGATGACGGTGCTCGACCTGCTGACCAAGCCAGAGATCATCAAGAATGCCTGGGACTACTTCAACAACGTCCAGACCAAGGACGTGAAGTACGTGCCGTTCATCAAGGCGGACACGCCGCCGGCCATTCACCTGAACACCGAGATCCTCGCGAAGTACCGCGAGCAGATGAAGAAGTACTACTACGACCCGACGAAGTACAAGACCTACCTCGAGCAGCTGGGCATCGAGTACCCGACGGTGCGGAAGCCGGAACAGAAATAGGCGCTCGTGCCTTCGGCACTCGCGTAGGGAGAGGCGCTCGCGCTTCGCGCTCGCGTAGGCGGAGCGCCGCCTCGCGCCGCGAGGCCGCCCTACGGCCCGAAGGGCCGCCTGTTCCCTACGGCGCGAAGCGCCGCCTTCGTCACTTCTTCTTCTCCGCCGTCCCCTCCTCGGTTGTCGCCAGCGGCGGCACCGGGGTGTCGGGGCGGATCGGCGGCTTCCGCTTGTGGAAGTCCGTCGCCTGCTCGAAGGCGTGGGCGAGGGCGAGGACTTTGCCCTCCGCGAAGCGTGGGCCCGCGATCATCAGCCCGACCGGCAACCCCGTTGACGTGAAGCCGCACGGAATCGAAATCGTGGGGATGCCGTAGGCGTTGAACGGCTGGGTGTTCTCGAGCTCGGGGTTCCGCGGGATGTCGGTTTCTTCGCGCTTGATCGCCGCGTCCACCGTGCGTGGCGAACGCCGGCGCGTCGGCAGCACCACCACATCCACCTTCTGGAACGCGTCGTCGATGGTGCGACGGAGCTGCTCGAGCTGCCAGCGTCCGCGCACGTAGTCGGCCGCCTTGGCGCTGGCGCCGTTCTGCAGGGAACGGCGAGTCGGAATCATGTAGCGGCCAGGCTGCTTCTCGAAGAGATCCTCGTGATAGGCGTAGGTCTCGGCGCCGACGTTGACGTCGCGGGTGGACGGCAGCATCGTGTCGATCAGCGACGACTTCGTCAGGGTTGCCAGCACCTTGAGGGCGTCGGCCACGACCGAGGCGATGTCGGCGTCCAGCATGTCGAAGAACGGGCCGCGCGCCACGCCGACGCGAAAGCCGGTGACAGGCTGCTCCAGCGCCTTGACGTAGTCCTCGGCGGGATGCTCGAGGCTGGTGATGTCCAGCCGCTCGTAGCCCGCCATCACGTTCAGCATCATCGCGGCATCGCGCACCGTTCTGGTGATCGGCCCGCAGTGATCGAGCGAGACGACGAGCGGGATGATGCCGCGGATCGGCACGAGGCCGTAGGTCGGCTTCAAGCCGACGACGCTGCAGTACGAGGCCGGGGTGCGGATGGAGCCGCCCGTGTCGGTGCCGAGCGCCGCGTAGCAGAGGTCGGCGGCGACCGCTGCCGCGGAACCGCCGGACGACCCGCCCGGATTGCGATCGAGCGCCCAGGGATTCCGCACCGGGCCGAAATAGCTGGTCGCCGACGTGCCACCGAACGCGAACTCGTGGAGGTTTGCCTTGCCGACCACGATGGCGCCGGCCGCCGCCAGCCGGCTGGCGACCGGGGCGTCTTCCGCGGGCACGCGATCGTCGAACACCGCGCTCGCGGCGGTGGTCCGCACGCCGGCGGTATCGATGTTGTCCTTGAGCGCAATCGGAATCCCGTGGAGAGGGCCGCGCAGCTTGCCGTCGCGCTGCTCGGCGTCGAGCGTCCTCGCCTGTGCGAGGGCGGCTTCGCGCATCACGGTGATGAACGCGTTCACCTTCGGGTTGTAGACGTCGATGCGCCCCAGGCAGGCGTTGACGAGCTCCACGGCGGTGACCGAGCGGGCCTGGATGCGGGCGGATGCCTCGGACAAGCTGATGGCGGCGAGCGCATCGGATTTGGCGCCGCCAGCTGGCGGGGCGGCTGTGCCGCCGCCCTGCTGGAAGCCGGGCGACTGCTTCACCGCCGAGCGCGGTGCCCGCTGCCACTCCGCCGACCAGGGACATCGTGAACTCGCGACGGGATACAGGGGTCATGAGCCGCAACGATACACCGGTGAGAGTGCGACCAGAACCCTCGAACCCGGAATGGTTGTCATCGCCGAACGGTGAGTCTCAGTATCCTTTCGCCAACCCCGTGATGCGCGGATCGGACTGACCGTACCAGCGGCCATCGCGCCGTTCGATGGTGGCGCCGATGCTGCCATCCTCCGGGTGCGAGAACAGCCGCACCTCGTGACCGAGCCGCTGCAGCTCGCGGACCTCTGCCTCGTCGAAGCCGCCTTTCTCCAGCCGGAGCGCGTCGGGCAGGTGCTGGTGATGCAACCGCGGCGCCTGCATCAGCGCCGAAACCCCGAGACCGTAGTCGAGCCGGTTCGAGATGGCCTGGAACACCGTGGTGATGATGAAGGGACCGCCGCTGGCGCCGGTCACGAGCAGCGGACGATGGTCGCTGTCCAGGACGATGGTAGGGGTCATCGCGGACAGCATGCGCTTGCCCGGGGCGATGGCGTTGGCTTCGCCCTGGACGAGCCCATACATGTTCGGCGTGCCCGGCTTCGCGGCGAAGTCGTCCATCTCGTTGTTCAGGAGAAATCCGCCGCCGGTCACCGTCACGGCGGATCCATACCAGCCGTTGAGGGTCGTGGTCAGGGCCACGGCGTTCCCGCGGCTGTCGGCCACGGAGAAGTGTGTCGTCTGCCGGCTTTCCCCGCGTGCCGGCCGGCCCGATACCTCGCGCGAAGGAGTGGCCCGGTCGGTGGAGATCGTCGCGCGCAGCCCGGCGCTGAACGCAGGCGACAGGAGTTCCGCCTGATCGAACTTCACGTAATCAGGATCCCCGAGCACCTCGTTGCGGACCGCGAACGCGCGCCGCATGCTCTCGGCTTGCACGTGCACGGCCTTTGCCGTGTGCCAGCCCAGGCCGGCGAGATCGTATGGCCCAAGCTGACCGGCAATCAAGGCGAGCGTGATGCCGCCGGACGAGGGCGGTGGCATCGAGATCACGTCGTGCCCGCGGTACTGGAACGCGATCGGCGATCGCCACTTCGCCTCATAGCCTTCCAGGTCTTTCGCACTGATGATGCCCTTGCCGCGTTTCATCTCGGCGAGGAGCAGGTCGGCGGTCTCGCCCTTGTAGAACCCGTCGCGGCCGTGCTCGGCAATGCGCCGCAGGGTGCGGGCGAGATCCGGGTTCTTGAGACGCGCACCCACCGCCAGCGGTGTGCCGCCAGGCACATACAAGGACGCCGAGGCGGGGAAGTGGGCCAGTCGCTCGGCTTCGGCCTTGATGACCCCGGCCGCGTATCCGTCCACCTCGAAGCCGGCCTCCGCCAGGCGAATCGCCGGCTCGACGAGACTCGCCCACGGCCTGGACCCGAGCTTCTGATGCGCCGCCCACAGCCCGGCAACGCTTCCTGGAACGCCCGCCGCGAGATGGCCGGTCACCGATCGGTCGCCGGTCTCGCCCCTGGCGTCAAGATACATGTCGCGGCTCCCGGCCGCCGGCGCCGTCTCGCGGAAGTCGAGCGCGTGGCCGGTCCCGTCGACATACGCGACGAGGAATCCTCCGCCGCCAATGTTGCCGGCGCTTGGCAGCACCACCGCGAGCGCGAAGGCGGTGGCCACCGCGGCATCCACGGCATTGCCGCCATCGCGCAACACCGCGAGTCCCGCTTCGGTGGCCTGCGCCTGATCGGTCACCACCATGCCCTGGTCGCCGACGGCGGCGGGCTTGTCCAGGGAGAACGCCCAGCCGTCCGGCACGTGCGGGACGGTGGCTGTGGGCGCGGTGGTCACCGCACCTGGCGGCGGCGCCGCACCTGGCGACGGGCCGGCCGTACAGGCGCCGAATGTCAGCAGACCGATGGACAGGAGGACCAGGCAACGACGAGGCATGTCGGCGCGCATCGCCGGATTATAGGGGCAGGGCCGTACAATCCATGGCCATGCCACACCGAAATGTATTGAGGCTGGCGCTGGTCGCGGGAGCAATCGTGATGGCGCTTGCGGCTGTGGGAGTCGTGGCGGCCGCCGACGAACGCGCACCCGAGCGGTTCCGCGTCAGGCTCGACACCACGAAGGGCGCCGTCGTCATCGACTGCGTCCGCGCCTGGGCGCCACTCGGGGCCGATCGCTTCTACACGCTGGTCACGTCCGGGTATTACGACGACTCCGCGTTCTTTCGCGTGGTGGCGGGGAAGTGGGCCCAGTTCGGTATCAGCGGGCGTCCCGAGGTTGCGAAGGAGTGGCGGACGCGCACGATTCCCGACGATCCGTTCCGTGAATCGAACACGCGCGGCACCGTCGCGTTCGCATTCGCGCAGAAGAACGGGCGCGCGACCCAGGTGTTCGTCAACCTCGTGGACAACCGCGCTGTCAACGACAAGGAGCCCTTCGTGCCGTTCGGCCGGATCGTCGAGGGCATGGAGGTCGTTGACCGGCTGTACGACGGCTACGGCGAATCGGCGCTGGGCGGCATCCGCGCGGGAAAGCAGGATCCGCTGTTCGAGCAGGGGAATGCCTACCTGAAGGAGCGTTTCCCGCTGCTCGACTACATCAGGACGGCGCGGGTGGAGAAACCGCGTCCGTAGCTCCTGGGGAGCGACGCCCTCGCGGCCAATCGCACCGGCTCACTTCGATCGGCGGAACACCAGCGTGCGCGTGATCGCGCCACCAGCCCCGGCGGGCGAGGTGAAACTCAACTCGAAGGTGTCGCCGTTCACGCGGAAGCTGCGCGTGAAATCCTTGCCGAGGTCCTCGGGAAACAGCGAGCTCTGCACGTGATGCGTCACCGTCCCGGCCGCCTCGTCTACCGTGAACGTGCCGAAATACGCGTCGTAGCCGAGGACCACGCGGGCGTTCTTCGCATCCTCGGGGTTTGCCGGCTCGGTGATCGCCTGCGGGCGGCCCTGGCGCATCATCTGCAGCGCCATGTGCCCGCTGGCGTCGTAGAACAGCCGCCCGATCGGCTGCGCGCCGAGGACCGGATCCGCGATCGCTTCGCCGCTCGCGCGCGTGACGGTTCTGGACTGCAGTTCCCAGGAGCCGAACATCTGCTCCCGGGCGCCGCGCCCGGCCGGAGCCGAGCAGGAGGTCAACACCGGAATCAGCAAGAGCACCGCAAGCCGCGTCAAGGGATGGGACACGGCTCAATTATGGACGCATGCGGCGCTCGCTGCCAGGAGCCGGGAGGGGTTGGCGTCCCCTCCTGGCTCCACGGTCGTCACTACCGCGTCCGCGATTGCACGCCCACCATCACGACGAACTCGCCGCGGTTGTCCGGCAGGTGATCGTCGTTGACGCCGAGGTACAGCCTCCCGCTCACTGGAGCGGTCACCGGCGTGCGGTCGCCGATGAACATCGGCGGATAGTCGCCGATCTTGCCGATCAAGCCGCCGGCCAGTTGATTCAGGATCGGTGCATCCGGCGCCTTGCGCCCGCGCCTCGAGCCGGCGGGCGTGGCCGTGTCGTCGGGATCGCTGCTCATCTGGATCTGGCCGCTGGCGTTCAGCATGACCACGTCGCCGGCGCGAAGGATGATGCCGGTGTCGGTCCAGCGCTGCTGGCTGTTGACCCGAACGGTCTGGTTGTCGAGCCCCGACGTGCCGACGCCTGCCGCGTTGCCGGGCGACCCGCCAGAGGCGTCGAACTCGCGTTTGGACAGCACGCCGTCACGATTCGTGTCGCGCTGGGTGAAGCTGTTCCGCGACCAGTGCCACTCCGCGCGCGAGATCGCGCCGTCGCGGTCGTAGTCGAGGTTCTGGAACTGGTCGTAGGTGTCGAAGCTGTTGTCGGCGCCGGCGACTTCAAAGCGGCTCAGCACGCCGTCGCTGTTGCGATCGAGCCAGCGGAACTCGTCCAGGCCGCCGTGCCACTCGGCGCGCTCGACCGTGCCGTTGTTGTTCCAGTCCAGGTCGTCGAAGTTGTCGCCGCGATCATCGTCGGAGGCTGCGCCGATGAACTCCGACCTGCTGATGGCGTTGTTGCGGTCACGATCGATCCGCCGGAACGTCTCGAGGTCGTAGTGCCACTCGTTGGTGGTGAGGCGGCCGTCGCGATTGTGATCGAGGTTGCTGAAGCCCGACTCGGTCCAGCTGATGTTTCGCTCGAAGCGATTGGGATCGTGATCCGCCGTTTCCCAGTTGCTGTTGCGCTGCGCGCCGGGACGAACCTCGTCGCCCGACAGCACGCCGTCGTTGTTCCAGTCGTGGGTCTGGAACGAGCGGTCCGAGCCGCGCCATTCCTCGCGCGTGATCTGACCGTCGTTGTTCCGGTCGAGGCCCGGGAAGCGGGTCTGCGTCTGCGCCTCGGCCGTCGCAGCCAGGCCCATCCACAGGCACGTTACGAACGCGGTTGTCAGCACCAGGGGACGCGAAGTCATAAGAAACCTCCCGTCCCTGGTTAGTGCACAAGGCGTGCCGTCGGTTCGAACTCAGCGACAAATCGGTTGCGCTACACCGCGCGGCTCAACCATACGCGCTCACTGGCTGGTCATCGGTGCGCCGTTCTTCAGGTGCTTGTCGAAGAACTCTTCCGCGCGTCTCCATGCATCGCGCAGGATGTGCGCGCGGCGGAAGAAGTGAATCTCGCCGGGATACACACCCATCTCGAATGGCTTGCCAAGCTTGAGCAACACATCCCACAGCCGCAGCGAATCGCGGAACTGCACGTTGCGATCGTTGGTCCCGTGCAACACGAGGAGCGGGCGGGCGAGTGCGTCCATGTGATAGATGGGCGCCGACACCCGGTAGATGTCGGGATTCTCCACGGGCGTACCCAGCCGCGGCGTGGTGTAGCCGGCGCCGTAGGTCGCCCAGTCCACCACGCCCGCGACGTTGATGCCGCAGCGGAACAACAGCGGATCCTGGGTCATCGTCTGCAGCGTGAGATAGCCGCCGTAGCTGAGCCCCCAGACACCGATGCGATCGGGATCCACGTAGTCGAGCGTCTTCAGGTAGTCGGCGCTGGAGAGCACGTCGGCCGCGTCGGAGACGCCGAGCCCCATGTGGACGCCGGTCGCCCAGTCGCGGCTGTAACCCGAGCTGCCGCGATAGTCCGGGGTGATCACCACGTAGCCCTGCTGGGCCAGGTACACCGAGGCGGAGTAGTACATCCGGTAACTGCCCGGATGCCAGCCGAGGAAATTCTGGTCGGAGCCCGAGCCATGAATCCAGACGATCGCCGGGTGCTTCCGGCGCTTGTCCAGATCGCGCGGCACCATCAGGGTGGCCGGCACCGGCGCCTTGTCCAATCGACTCGGGAACGACACGGCTGTCGGCGCGACGATCTCCGCGCGATTCAAGCCGGCCGGCATCGAATCACTCAGCCTGGTGGGCGTGGCGCGGGCGCGAACCGGGGCGACGTAGAGGTCCAGGGAGTTCTGCACATCGGTCCGCTGGAACACCAGCGACTGGCCGTCGGGCGCGAACAGCGGATCGAGGTTCACGCCCCGCTCGGTCACGATGGGTTCGGTTCGCCTGGTCGCGATCTCCACCACATCGATGAAGCGTTCCATCTGGTTGCCCGCCGCGCTGTGGTGATAGGCAATGCGGCGGCTGTCCGGTGACCAGCTGCCAAGGCCGATGCCGAAGTTGCCAGAGGTCAGCTGGACGGCCTGCGACTCCGACGTCGCGTCAGCCGGGATCGCGTACAGCTGGATCCAGCCGCTGCGATCGCTGACGAACGCGATCTGCTTGCCGTCTGGAGAGACGAGCAGCTTCACGTCGCGATTGGTGGGCGACACCCACTTCTCGTCGCGGTCCCGCCACATCACGCGCGGCAGCGCGCCGATCCTGGCGGACTTGATCTCGCGTGTCTTGCCGTCGGGCGACAGCTCCTGATAGACGAGCGAGCCGTCACCGGCGAACTGCACGCCGCTCGTGGCGCCCACCGTCGGAACCCACGACACGTCTCCGCCCTGCGCCGCGATCATGCCGAGCCGGCGCTCCCGCGTGCCGTTCTCCATCGAGCGCACCATCGGGCCGTTCCAGGGCAGGTCCTCGGGCTCGAGCCCTCCGCGCGATGCGCTGAACGCCAGCCAGCGGCCGTCCGCGGAGAACACCGGCAACCCAGGAGCGAGACCGTCCGGCAGGTTGGTGAGCTGCCGCTCGGTGCCGGCCGCGATGTTGCCCAGCCAGATCTGGCCCCGCCGCAGGAACCCGATGGTCTTTCGATCCGGTGACAGCGCAAAGGCACCGGCATCGGCCAGTGCGCCTGTCATGCGCGCGGGCGCTCCGTTCGACGCCGACACCTTCCACAGCTGCCCATTTCGGCCGAAGAGGATGTCGTCGTTCGACGCCCAGGCGAAGGCGCCCAGGTCCGACTGCAGCAGGTCCGGATCGACCGCGAAGTCCGTCAGCGGCACCGGTTTACCGCCCGGCGCCACCACGAACAGGTCCTGCTTGCCGGCGGCGTCCCAGAGGAACGCCACGCGATGGCCATCCGGCGACCAGGCCGGGTTCGTCGGGTACTTGATGTCGGCAATGCGCTCGATCGTGATGCTGCCGCGCGGTGGCTCGGCATCGACGGGCGCCGCGAGCCCGATGGTGATCGCGGCCGCGAGCAAGGCCGATGCGACGGTCGAAGTGCCAGTCATGAGCGTCCTCTTCAGAAACGTGCGGTGACCCCGAACCGGATGATACGCGGTGTCAGGATGCGGGTGGGCCGTGCCCACGTCGAGCCGATCTGCTCGTTCTGCAGCAGGACGTGGTTGGCGTTGAGGAGGTTGAACAGGTCGATGTTCGGCTCCACCGACGCGCTGCCCATGCGGAAGCGCTTGGCGAACCGCAGGTCGATGAACTTGGTGACGTCTTCGGTGCGATCCGTGCCGCGCGCGACGAGGCGGACGGTCTCGCTGGCCTGCGAGGCGGTCAGGCCGGTGAAGGTGACGGTGCGGTTCAGCGGGTCGCCGGCCCGCGCCGTGTACTTGCCGGAGAACATGATGTCCCAGGGGAGCTGGTAGGTGCCCGACACCGTGGCGGTCCACGGCAGGTCGATGAACACCGAGCTGTCGTAGCGGTTGATCGACGAGTTCGGGTTGCTGAAGTCCACGCCGGTGTAGGTGCCGCTGTGGTCGAAGCCGCGATGCTGCTGCAGGCTCAGGCCGGCCAGCATCTGCCAGCGGTTCGACATCCGCTTCTGGAAGTCCATCTGCACCCCGTCGTAGTTGCTCTCCAGGAACTCGACGTTGCTGATATAGCGGTCGCGAGCGGTGATGTACTCCGGCTTCAGGTTGTAGATGGTGATCGCTTGCGTCTGACCGCTGATTGGATCGACGTAGGTGCGATCGATTGGCGTGTAGGCGTCGAAGCCGCGGGCGTGGTCGAGGATGCCGAGCCCGTTGCGGTGCTCGCGGCGGTGGTAGCTGACCCCAATCGCCATGTTGCCGGCCAGCTGCTGCTCGAAGCCGACGTTGTACTCCTGGCTGTAGGGGCGGGTGGCGCCGCCGTCGACGGTCGGGAACAGGCCGCGCGGGAAGCCGGTGAACAGGCCCAGCTCACCGGGATCGACCGCCATGTTCCCGTTGGTGTCGCTCCACGACACCGCCTGGTTGACGATCGCGTTGGGGTTGGCGGCTTCCGAGATCTGCGACCCGAACTGGTTGTAGAAGCGCCCGTAGTACGCCTTCAGCGCCGTGCGGCCGTTCCCGAACAGGTCGTAGGAGACGCCGATACGCGGCGCCAGGTTCGGCCCGAAGTCGAAGACGTCGGTTTCCGGAAAGCTGCGGGCCTCGACGTAGGTGCCGGACGGGCTGGTCTGCGCCGGCAGATAGGCACTCACCCCGTCGACGCGGAGGCCGGCGGTAATGGTCGCGCGCCCCACCAGCCAGCGGTCCTGCACGAAGAACCCCCACGTGCTCAGGCGATGGTCGGAGTTGATCGGCGTGTTCGAGAGCTGCGCCTGGAACGCGCGCCCGTCCTGCAGCTCGAGGAGGATGTCGCCGTTGCGGATGCGCTCGTACTCGACGCGCTCCCAGGAGAGCTGCAGTCCGCCCTTCAGGTCGTGCGTGCCCGCGCCCTTCGAGTCGAGGAAGTAGCTGGCGACGAAGTTGCCCTGGTAGCGGCCGTTCGGGTTGAGCGACTGCGTCTCGGCGGCGTTGATGCGCGAGTTGCGAACGACGTCGCGGATGGCGATGTCGGTCGGCTGCACCTCCGCCTGATAGCGCACCGGGAAGACGCCCCACATGCGGCCGAAGCGCGCGTCCAGCACCATTCGCCGGCCGACGACGTGGTTGTACTGCAGGACGTAGTTCTGCGCCGGCTGGTTCTGCAGCACGGTCGCCTTGTCCTCGACGATCAGGTAGGGCGCGTCGCGGCGATGGAAGCGGTCGTTGATGTTCTTGTTGAAGAGGAACGACGTGCGGATGGTCGGTGTGGCCTGCCAGGTGCCCTTGCCCATGAAGTTGCGAATCCGGTTGTCGTCGATCGCCTGCGAGCCGTCCGGATTGCTTGCGCCGATCTGGAATTGATCCAGCCGCCACCACCGGATCGCGCCGAAGAACCACGCCTTGTCACGGGCGATCGGGCCGCCGAGCGTCGAGCTCCAGTCGTAGCTGATGTCGATCGGGTTCCCGGCCGCGCCGGTCTCCTGACCCGGCTGCAGGCCGAGCCGCACCCGCAGGTCGTCGTCGATGTTCGAGCCCTGCAGCGCGTCGTTCATGAAATAGAAGTTGTTGTCCGACGCGAAGCGGTTGCCGCCCGACTTCGTGACCATGTTCATGAAGACGCCGGACACGTCGCTCTCGGCAGTGCCCGAGGCCGTCTGCATGTTGTACTCGTCGTACATCTCGAAGCCGTAATACATCATCGTGGCGCCGCCGTCGCCGCCGGCCCAGTTCACCTTCAGGCCGTCGATGCTGAACGACTTCTGGCTGTTGGCCGACCCGAAGGCCTCGAGGTTGTACTGCTGCGCCCCCTCGGTGCCGCCGACGTCGAGACGGCCGGTGACGACGCCCGGCACCAGGCCGGCCATCGTCCACGGATTGCGGCCGGTGGGAATGTTCTCGTAGAGGTCCTTCGAGATGTTCGTCTGGGTCACGGTCGACGAGACGTCCACTACTGGCGACGCACCGCTGACGGTGACGGTCTCCTGAAGGCTGCCGACAACGAGCTCGACGTCGACGCGTGCCGTGCGCGCCACCTGCACGATGATCCCTTCGCGCCGGAGCGGGGCGAAGCCGGTGAGCTCGAACGCGACCGTGTAACTTCCGGGCGGCAGCGCGAACTGGTAGCTGCCGGCTTCCCCGGTCACGCTGGTCCGAGTGCCGCCAATCAGGCTCTCGCCGCTGACCGTGACCGCCACACCGGGGAGCACGCCGCCCTGGGGATCGCGCACGAGGCCGGTGAGGGTGCCGGTCTGCTGAGCGGCCGCGGGCGCCGCGATGAGCAGCAGGCCGGAGAGCACGCAGACGATGCGGAAATGCGCCATTGCAAGGCCCTCCAGAATCCGTGATGGAGAAGAGCTCGACGGGTGCGGGGGCGAACGGCACCATGATAGCGGCGGAGCGAATGGGACGCAAGACGTTCCGGCAGACCGGCTCTGCCATGACGCACTAATGGCCGAGGAAGTCGCGAAGCGCCTCGCTCGTGCTCAGGAACGCGAGATCCTCCCACGGAATCGCCGACGGCTCGAACCACTGCGCCTCGAGCCCCTCTTCGTCCACGGCCAGCTCGCCGGCCAGCACCGTCGCGGCATAGACAATGATGATCGGCGTGCGTCCCGCGTAGGAGTAGATGCCGATCAACCGCTCGATGTGCACGTCGAGCCCGGCCTCCTCCTTTGCTTCGCGGATCGCCGCCATCATCACTTCCTCGCCGCGATCCACGTAGCCGCCGGGGAACACCCACTTGCCATAACCCGGCTCAATCGCGCGCTTCACCAGGACGATGCGTCCGTCGGACGCGCGGATCACGGTGCCGACCGCCACTTTCGGGTCGAGGTAAAACACGAAGCCGCATGCGCCGCTCGTGCACACCAGCCGTGTCGGTTCGCCGACCCGCAGGATCCGGGGCTCCAGCGGGGAGCCGCAGACCGGGCAGAAGCGGAAGGTGTCGGCCATCGGCGTCAGTATAAGATTCTTGAGACATGTCCATTCTGAAAGTGGCCCGGATGGGGCATCCCGTCCTGCGTCAACGGACGCGCCTGGTCGACAAACACGAGATTCGCACCGCCGATTTCCAGAAGCTCATCGACGACATGATGGAGACGATGGACGAGTACGCGGGCATCGGCCTGGCCGCGCCGCAGGTGCATCAGAGCGTCCGCCTGTTCGTCGCGATTCTCGACACCGACGGGCAGGGGGACGGCGAGCCCATCGCGCTCATCAACCCCGAAATCACCATGCTGTCGAGCGAGTTGATCGAGGGATGGGAGGGCTGCCTCAGCATCCCCGACATCCGCGGCCGCGTCCCGCGCTCGCCGCACGTCAAGGTCAGCGCCTTGAACCGGGACGGCAAGCGCGTGGAGATCGAGGCCCGCAATTTCCCGGCGCGCGTCATCCAGCACGAGACCGATCATCTGGACGGCGTGCTGTTCTTCGATCGCATGCGCACGTTCGAATCGCTGACCTTCCTGGACGAGTACCTCGCGCTACCAGGTCAAGCGGGAAGACGACGACGAAGACGACGACTAGTGGTGGACGGGCGATCAGCGATCGAGGATGTCGCGGATTTTCCGGCACAGTCCGGCGGGTGAGTACGGTTTCTGCATGAACTGCTCCGCCGGTATGGCGATGCCCTTCCGGCTGACCGCCTCCGGCGTGTAGCCCGACGTGAACAGCACGCGCGCGTCCGGCCGCAGCGCCTGGAACTGCTCGGCCAGCGCATGGCCACCGAGCACCGGCATCACGACGTCCGACATCAGCAGGTGAATCGGGTGCGCGCTCGACCGCGCCATCGAGAGCGCCTCGATTCCATTCGACGCCGTCAGCACGTCGTACCCAGCGGCCTTCAGCACCGCCTCCGTGAAGAACCGCACCGCATCATCGTCTTCCACGACGAGGATTGTTTCGGTCCCGGCCGGCGGCTCGTCCGAGCGGGGCGCATGTAACGCGGCCAACGGCAGCGCCACGGTAGGGAGGTAAATCTTGAACGTCGTGCCATGGCCCGGCTCGCTGTACACCCCGACGTAGCCGCCGCTCTGCATCACGAAGTTCTGCAGCATCGTCAGGCCGAGGCCGGTGCCGCGGCCGCTGCCCTTGGTGGTGAAGAACGGCTCGAACACGCGCTTGAGGGTCTCGGCGTTCATGCCGACGCCGATGTCTGAGACGGCGAGCATCACGTAGGCGCCGGGCGGCACCTCGCGCGGAACCACGCCGTGGGCGCTGGTGAAGGTGACGTTGGCGGTCTCGATGGTCACCTGGCCGCCGTCGGGCATGGCATCGCGAGCGTTGATGACCAGGTTCACGAGCATCTGGTCGAACTGCGCCCGATCGGCCATCACGTGGTCGAGGTCGCCGGCCAACCTGGTTTCGATGGCGATGTCTTCGCCAATCACGCGCTTCAGCATGTCGACGTCGGCGAGGACGACCTCGCTCAGGTCCAGCACCCGCGGCTCGACCATCGACTTACGGCTGAAGACCATCAGCTGCCGGGTCAGTTCGGCGGCCCGTTCGCCGGCCCTGTGAATTTCCTCCACGAGGCTGCGGACGGGGTTGTCGGCCGGCAGCTTCATCAGCACCAGCTCGCTGTAGCCGTCGATCACCGTCAACATGTTGTTGAAGTCGTGAGCCAGGCCCCCGGCAAGGCGGCCCACGGCCTCCATCTTCGCCGACTGCCGCAGGCTCGACTCGAGCCGTCGCGTCTCGGTGATGTCGTGGGCGATGCCGGCCACCGCCACCACCTGGCCGTGGCGATCGTGGATCGGCGACATGCTGAGCGAGATCGTGACCGGCGACCCGTCCTTGCGGCGGTGCACCGCGTCGAAGGCCGGGATGCGCTCGCCGGAACGGACGCGATCGAGCAGGTAGTGCCGGTCGCTCGTGCGCTCGGCCGGCACCAGCACCGACACGTCCCGGCCGACGATCTCGTGCGCGGGATAGCCGTAGAGGCGTTCCGCACCGGGATTCCACGAGATGATCGTGCCGTCCAGCGTGGCGCTGACGATGGCATCGTCGCTGCCTTCGACGAGGGAGGCGAGCCGGAACCGGTCGTCGCGCTCGCGGTCGAGGTCGGCGGTGAGGTGGCCGTGCCGGACCGCCAACCCGAGGATCACGGCGAGCGTGGACAGCAACGGCAGGACGTCGACGTTGAACGCGTCCGGCCGCCGGGCGTAGACGGCCAGCACGCCGTAGGGCCGGCTGCCATGGCCGATCAGCACGGCCGCGACCGAGCGGAAGCCGTTGGCGACAAAGATGGGCGGTTCGTTCCGGCGCTCGCGGAGGTCGGAGATCAGCACCGCGCCGTTCGGCGTCTCGAGCACTTCGGGCGCATGCCAGATTGTTGGGGAGATCAGGTCGCGGACCGTCGGGGCGGTCTGCCAGCCAAAGGCTCCGCCCGCGGTGGTGAGGCGGTTGCCGAGGGTGCGTTCGAGGACAAGGGCAGCGTCTCCGCCGGCGGTGTCGGCGGCCACGCGTGCGGCCTTGGCGAGAAGCTGGTCGAGCTGGTCGCCCTTCCAGACGTCGCGCCCCAGCCGGGATACGGCCTCGATGAACGAATTCGAGGGTGGGGGCCGCATCCTGCTCTTCTTTGTCGTGCGAGAGGCTATGAAACTTTATACTTTCACACGAATGCCCGCCCTCGCGCTATCGACGGCACCGCCCCGCGTCACTTTGCTCAGCGCCCCGCAGGCTCCCTATGATGGGGCCATTGCCGCTGCGCGCACCTGTTATTCGCCGCGAGTGATCATGCGCGACGAAGTCACCGACCGGCAGCGCGACTCGATCGGCCCCCTCACCTTCGAGGGCGGCCACCACACCGTCTTCCAGCACGCGCACTTCGAGTTCGGGCTCGAGAACGTCTCGCGCCAGTTCGTGTGGAGCATCCTCCACGCCTACCCGTTCTACAACTCCGAGCAGTCGAGCCAGCGCTACGTGAAGCTCAACGAGCCGCGGGCGTTCATGCCGCCGCTCGAAGGCGAGGCCCGCGACGTCTACGAGGTGGCCGTGCTGCGGGCGTGGGACGCCTACAGCGAGCTCTCGGCGCTGCTCAAGGACGACGCCTGGGCGATTCTCAAGGAGCTGCGCTATGTGCGGCCCACCAACACGCCGGCGCGGTTGAAAGCGGTGGAGCGCGAGGCCGAGAAGAAGGCGATCGAGACGGCGCGCTACGTGATCCCGATTGGCGCCTTCACGTCGATGGTGCACACCGTGTCGGGCCTGGTGCTGCACCGCCTGCACCGGATGATGAACGCCGGCGACACGCCCTACGAAGCGCAGATGGTGATCGGCGCCATGGTCGACCTCGTCAACGAGGTGGACCCGATGTTCTTCGACAAGGTGGGGCTCGAGACGCTGGGCGCAGAGGCCCTGCCAGAGGCCGCGATACCGCGCCCGCTGGCCTCGGGCGACGCGTTCGCGCGCGAGTTCGACCAGCGGCTGGGCGGACGGGTGTCGAGGCTGCGGGACTGGTCCGCCGGCGCCGAGGGCGTGGTGGCCGAAGCCGTGCGCGCCACCTTCGGGCTCACCGCCGCGGAGATGGATGATGCGGAGGCGATCGATCGGGTGATGAACCCGGCCCGGAATCCCTACCGCGTGGACATGCTGAACGTGTCGTATCACTCGCCGCTGATGCGCGCGCTCAATCATCCGAGCTACGTGTTCGAGAAGCGCCTCAGTCACACCGCCGACTCGCAGGACCAGCGTCACCGCATGGTGCCGGCGTCGCGGCCGATGATGACGTTTGCCGATACGGCGACTCCTGACGTGATCACGCCGCGCCTGATCCGGCAGAACCCTGCCGCGCAGGCCGTGTACGACCGCGCCATCAACGACGCCTGGACGGCGAAGAACCGGCTGCTGGCGCTTGGCGTGCCGCTGGAGTTCGCGCTGTACCTGCTGCCCAACGCCAAGGCGCTGCGGATGGTGGAATCGGGGCCGTTGATCGCGCTGCAGCACAAGTGGACGCTGCGCACTTGCTTCAACGCGCAGGAAGAGATCTACCTGGCGTCGATGGACGAAGTGGAGCAGGTGCAGGCCGTGCACCCGCACCTCGGCAAGTTCCTCGGTCCGCCGTGTGTGCTCCGCAACCGGATCGTCTCGCCACGGTGCACGGAAGGCACGCACTTCTGCGGCGTACCGGTCTGGCAGTCGTTTCCGCACGCGGAGCGGAGACTGTGACGGGGGCCTGGGGCTGAGGCTCGCGGCTGAGTCTTGGGTCTCGACTCTTGGGTCTTGGGTCTTGGGTCTTGCGACTGCCCTGGCTGCCGCTCCGATTCCTGTCTGCCGGTTCTGATTCCTCCGTGTCCCCCGCCTGGCTGGCCCACGTCTACACCGCGCTCGGAGCGGTGCTTGCGCTCTTCGCGACGCAGGCGGTGTTCCAGGGAGACTTTCGCGCCGCGTTCCTGGCGCTGGCGGCCGCGATTTTCGTCGATGCCACCGACGGCTGGCTTGCGCGCGCGCTGCGCGTGAAAGAGGTGCTGCCCGGATACGACGGTGGCCGCCTCGACGACATCGTCGATTACCTGACATACGTGTTCGTGCCGGTGCTGCTGTTGTGGGCGGCCGGATTGCTGCCCCGTGGCTGGGAGATGGAGCTTGGAGCGGTCGTGCTCCTGGCCAGCGCCTACGGGTTCGGGCAGGGCGATGCGAAAGTCGTCACGACGGACCACTTCTTCACGGGATTTCCCTCGGTACTGGAACATCCTGGCGCTGTATCTCTACGTCTGGCGGCTGCCGCCGGCGGTGAACGCGGCGCTGTTGCTGGTGCTGGCCGCGCTCGTGTTCGTGCCGATCCGGTTCGTCTATCCCTCTCGGACGGTCGAGCTGCGCGGGCTCACCCTGGTCCTCGGCGCGATCTGGAGCGCCCTCGTGCTCGTGATCATCTGGCGCCTGCCAGCCACCGACGGGCCCTGGACGGCCCTGTCGCTGGTGTTCCCGGTCTACTACACCGCGCTGTCGCTCTGGCTACACGCCCGCTCCCCACGCTAAGATCACCCGTTCACCAGGTCACCAGCTTCTTGTCACCTCTAGTCATCATCTTTCTCACCGTCTTCATCGACCTGCTGGGGTTCGGCATCATCATCCCGCTGCTGCCCTTCTACGCGGAGTCGTTCGGCGCCAACGCGTTCACGGTGGGGCTGCTGGGCACCAGCTTCTCGCTGATGCAGTTCCTGTTCTCGCCGGTGTGGGGGCGCATCTCCGATCGGATCGGGCGGCGCCCGATCATCCTGCTGGGGCTGGCCGGGTCGTGCGCGTCCTACCTGGTCCTGGCGATGGCCCACACGCTGACGCTCATCTTCATCGCCCGCATCGTCGGCGGCATTGCCGGCGCCAACATTCCGACCGCGCAGGCGTACATCGCGGATGTGACGACGCCCGAGAATCGCGCGAAGGGGATGGGGCTGGTGGGCGCGGCCTTCGGCCTGGGATTCATCTTCGGCCCGGCGCTGGGCGGCATCCTCAGTCACCTGGGGCCGTCGGCGCCGATGTGGTTTGCCTCGGCGCTGTGCGGCGCCAACCTGATCGCGGCCTGCTTCCTCTTGCCCGAGTCGCGCTCGGCGAATCCGGCGCGGCCGACGCTGGGCCGGATGGAAGCGCTCCGCCGGGCGACGGCGGATCGGCGCCTGCTGCTCCTGCTGGCGCTCTATTTCATCGTCACCGCCGCGTTCTCGGGCTTCGAGACCACCTTTGCGCTGTTCAGCGAGCGCCGGTTTGGTTTCACGATGTCTACCATCGGCTACCTGTTTGCGTTCATCGGTTTCACGCTGGCCGTGGTCCAGGGCCTGCTGGTGGGCAGGGCGGTGAAGCTCGTGGGAGAGGCGCGGCTGATCCCGATCGCGATTGCGATCATCGGTATCGGAATCGGCCTGGTGCCTCTTGCGTGGAGCGTGCCGACGTTGCTGGTGGCGATCGGGACGCTGGCCGTGGGCATGGGCTTCAATGGCCCAGCGCTGTCATCGATGGTGTCGCGGTTGACGCACGCCGACGATCAGGGTGGCATGCTCGGCCTGGCCTCGTCTCTGGCGAGCCTCGGACGCGTCGTCGGCCCCGCGTGGGGCGGGTTCCTGTTCGACAACATGGGGATGACCTCTCCCTACCTCAGTGCCGCGGCCATCATGTTCATCGCCGTCGGCGTGGCCGTGGCCTCGCTCCGATCGACCTAGCTTCCCGGGACCGCCTGTGAACGTTCTCAGTCTGCATGCCGCCAATCCGGGGCCCTACACGGGCGCCGGCAACTGGACCTACCTGATTCCCGGCGACCGGCCGCTGTTGATCGATGCGGGCGTCGGCAAGACCGAACATCTCGAGGCGATCGCCGCCGCGGTGGCCGCTGGGCCCGCGCGGGTGCTGGTCACCCATGCGCATCCGGATCACGCCTCTGGAGCGCCGGCGCTGGCGGCGCGCTGGCCGTCGGCCGCGTTCAGCAAGATGCCGTGGCCGGGCGAGGACATCGAGACGTTGGTGTGGTCGCCGCTCGTCGACGGCGAGCGCATCGCGACCGGCGAGGGCGATCTCGAAGTCGTGCATACGCCCGGGCACGCGCCGGATCACGTGGTGCTGTGGCACGAGGCGTCGCGGACGATCTTCGGCGCCGATCTGATGCAGCTGGGAAACTCGGTGGCCATCCCGGCGTCGAAAGGCGGCGACCTGGCGGCCTACCTGCGCTCGCTGCGGCGGGTGCAGGCGTTGCGGCCGTCGCGCGTGCTGCCGGCGCACGGACCGGTCATCGACGATCCGCTGGCGCTCATCGATCAGTACCTGGCCCACCGGCATCACCGCGAAGTGCAGGTTCTCTCCGCGCTCGAGGCCGGGCTCGACACCGTGGACGGCATCACCGGGCGCATCTACACGGGCCTCAACCCGCAGCTCGGCCCGCTGGCCCGCGAGAGCGTGCTGGCGCACCTGATCAAGCTGGAACACGACGGGCTGGCGAAACGGGATGGGGCCCGCTGGGTGAGTGTTAGCTAAAGGCAAAAGGCAAAAGGCAAAAGGCAGAAGGCAGAACGGCAACCGGCAACCGGCAGACGGGCAGACGGAAGGCGCGACAGCCGACAAGCGGGCGGTCGGGTGGCGATTCAGCCGATTTGGGACTGACGCGAAGGGCGTCAGTCCGAACCCGCACCGCAGGTCCGCGACGAGTGCACGCGCCAGCTCCGCCAGTTTTGCGGAGTGGCGCGTTCGGCGTCAGGCGGCACTCGGAGCGGCCGAGGATGCGGGTTCGAGCGTCGAGTCCCAGAGGCCGGAGCGCCGCCCGAACGACCGGCTTGTGTGCGATCGGCCGACAGGCTCACGTCTGCCGTCTTCCGGTCCGCCGTCATACACTTACCTTATGAACAACGTCATCGACTTCATCCACGTCCACCGCGACCGCTACGTTGACGAGCTGAAGCAGTATCTGGCCATTCCCAGCATCAGCGCGCTGCCCGGCCATGCGGCCGATGTGCGCCGCTGCGCCGAATGGACCCGCGACGAGATGACCCGCATCGGCCTGCAGAACGCCCGCATCGAGGAGACGCCCGGCCACCCGGTTGTCTACGGCGAATGGCTGGGCGCGCCGGGTGCGCCGACCATCCTCTTCTACGGCCACTACGACGTGCAGCCGGTCGATCCGCTCAACCTGTGGACGTCGCCGCCGTTCGAGGCGACGGTCCGCGACGGCGAGCTCTACGCGCGCGGGTCGGCCGACGACAAGGGCCAGGTCTTCATGCACTTCAAGGCGGTCGAAGCCCACATGAAGCAGAACGGCCGCCTGCCGGTGAACATGAAGTTCCTCATCGAAGGCGAAGAGGAAGTCGGCAGCGAGAACCTGGACAACTTCGTTCGCAGCCACAAGGATCTGCTGAAGGCGGACGTGGTGGTGATCAGCGACTCGCCGATGTTCGATCGCGGTGTCCCGTCCATCTGCTACGGGCTCCGTGGCCTGGCCTATTTCCAGATCGACCTTCGCGGCTCGAAGAGCGATCTGCACTCCGGTTCCTTCGGCGGCGCGGTCGCCAATCCCGCGATGGTGCTGGCGCAGATGCTGGCCCAGGCCAAGGACAAGAGCGGCAAGATCAAGATCCCGAACTTCTACGACGACGTCGTCGAGCTGCTGCCAGAGGAGCGGGCGGAGTTCGCGAAGCTGCCGTTCAACGAGAAGAAGTACCGCCAGGAGTTCGGCATCCCGAAGCTGTTCGGCGAGAGCGGATACACCACGCTCGAGCGGACCTGGGGGCGGCCGACGTTCGAAGTCAACGGGCTGCTCTCCGGCTTCACGGGCGAAGGCGCGAAGACCGTGCTCCCCGCCGTCTCAATGGCCAAGGTGAGCATGCGCCTGGTGCCGAACCAGGATCCGAAGAAGATCGGCGACCTGTTCGAAGAGTGGGTGCGCAAGGTCGCGCCGAAGACGGTGGAATTGAAGATCACGCGCATGCACGGCGGCAAGCCCTGGATGACGGCGTTCGACAACCCCTACGTCCAGGCTGCCGGCCGGGCGATTGAGGCGGGCTTCGGCAAGCGCCCGGTCTTCAACCGCGAGGGCGGCTCGATTCCGGTGGTGTCCACGTTCCAGGAGGAGCTCGGCCTGCCGTGCGTCCTTTTCGGCGTCGGCTTGCCCGACGAGAACGCCCACGCCCCCGACGAGAAGCTCGACCTCGGCAACTTCCACGGCGGCATCATCTCCGCCGCGCACCTGTACGGCGAGATCGGGGCGATGACGGCGTAGACGGCTTGAGTCCTGGGTCTTGAGTCTTGGGCCAAGGGCCTCGGGGCGCTGTCCTCGCGGCTATCGCGTGGCGATTGTCCGCACGAGGCTTGGTTCGGGTTGCGGCCGGGCATGTCCCTCCGACCACGTCGCTAGCAGCGCACCCAACAGCAGGATCAGGATTGACATCTTCATCGTCCGATTCGGCCTGCCGAGGGATGGCGGGCCGGCCTCCAACCCGTTAGTGCTGGAGGGCACCGAATCGTTACATCCGAGGCGAGCGCCCCGGACCCGGACCCAGGCCCCAAGACCCAAGACCCAAGACCCCAAGCCCCAAGCCCCAAGCCCCAAGCCTCAATTCAGCTGCGCCGCCCGACGCCGCAGCGTCTTCACGTGGTCCCACACCTGCTCGGTCTCCTTGCGCTGTTCCTCGTCCTGCTCCACCAGCCGCGCCATCTTCAGGTACTGCTCGAGGTCCTTCAGCGCGCGGAACACGTCGTTCATGTGGTACGCGAGCAGGCCGCGATCGCGCAGCTCGGTGAGCGACGTCGGCTGCAGCGCCAGCAGGATGTCGGTGACCTGACGCGCCTGCGGGAACGATCGCATCCGCACGTAGAGCCGCTTCATGTTGAGCAGCATCCGGACCATGATCTGCCGCCGCGTCGCGCGTGCCAGCAGCGTCGGCGAGTACGCGGTGTCCTCGCCCATGTGCTTCTGCAGCAGCGCGCGGCAGTCGGCCTCGTTCAGGATGCCGCCGGCGTGGAACGGGTCGACGATCAGCCCCTCGTCCGGATCGTCGGTATGAAGGTCCTGCAGCGCGCGCACCAGGAAGTGACCGGGAAAGTTCACCCCCTCCACGCGCACGCCGGCGCGCCGGCCCACCTCGATATAGATCAGCGCCAGTGAGATGGGGATGCCCGTCTTCTTGTCGAGCACCTGGTTGAGGCAGCTGTTCCGGGGGTCGTCGTAGTGCTCGCGGTTGCCGGTGAACCCCAGCTCGTTGAACAGGTACTTGTTGAGCGCATCGACCCGCGCACCGAGCGGGGCGTCGAGGCCCGTGTCGCTGGCGATGCGGTAGGCCGCGGCAATCCCCATCTCGTCGATGCGATCGAGATACGGCTCCGGATCGAGGTGGGGGTATTCGAGCCGCGCGATCAGGAACGCCGGCGCGGCCAGATCGGGTCCGGGCCGGTCGGCCGCGTCCACGATCCGTTCGGCGAGCGTGCGGGCAGGAGCCATGTCAATCAGCAACGAGGGCGTCCAGTCGGTCGAGCGTCAGGTCCGACAGGCCGCCGCAGACGAGCTCGGCTTCCTCGCGCAATTCCGCCGCGCTGTAGGTGTTGGTGACCGCCACCAGACGCAGGTCGGCGCCGCGCGCCGAGACCAGTCCCCACTTTGAATCCTCGATGGCCACCGACCGCCACGGTTCGAGCGGCCGCCCGGCGTGCGCCCTCAACCGCGCGAACGCGGTGAGGTACGGCTCGGGGTGCGGCTTGCTGCGCGCGGTCTGGTCGGCGCCGACAATCACCGGAAACAGCTGGCGCAGCCCCGCGCGGTCGAGGATCTCCTCGATCTCGTGCGTCAGCGCGCCGGAGGCAATCGCAATCGGGACCACCGCGGCCGCGGCGCGGATGAAGTCGGCCGCACCGGGATAGAGCATCTCGCCCGCGGCGGCCAGCTCGTCGTAGCGCTCGCCCTTGCGCGCAATCAACGTCGCCATCTCGCCCTCGTCGAGCGTCACGCCGCGATCCTGGCTCAGCGTCCGCACCACCCCCACATCGTCGTAGCCGAGATAGCGGTCGTAGTAGTCGCGCTCCGAGAGCGGGAGGCCGCGCGGCGTGAGGACGTCCTGGTAGGCGCGCAGGTGCAGCCGCTCGCTGTCGGCAATCACTCCGTCGAAGTCGAACACGATGGCGTGGAGGGGCACGGGGTTCTGGGGTTCTAGGGTTCTGGGGTTCTAGGGTTCTGAGTTTAGGTTCTAAGGTTCTAAGGTTCTAAGGTTCCAGGGTTCGGGAGGTCCTAGCGCGCGGCGTTCGCCGGCGCCGGCAGCCGCTCGCCGGCGCGGATCGGGATCGGCAGCCGATTCTCCGCGGGAGGGAACGGGCAGTCGTACTCGGCGTTGTAGTAGCAGAACGGGTGATAGGCCCCGTTGAAGTCGATGACGTAGATGCCCGTGGCCGTCGGATCGAGCTCCATGTAGCGTCCGGCGGCGTAGGTCTCTTCGCCGCTGGTGGTGTCGGCGAAGGGCACGAACAGCCGCGACACCTGTTGTCCGAGTTCGCTGAACGCGGTGAGCCGCATCGGCTTGCCCTGCAGGCTGAACCTGAGCGTGCCGATGCGTTCGTAATCGCGGAGCTTGCCGGTGGAGGTGGGGATCTTCAACCGCGAGCGATCCTGCGACAGCTCCAGCTCCGCCGGCACCGCGAACGCCTCGTCAACGGCGTAGTAGGCGAGCGGCAGCAGCACGGTGCGCTTGTCCGGAGGGATCGGCGAATCCGGCGACGAGCGGAAGCTCTCGTCCTTCAGCGCGCGATTCTGCGCGATGGTGGTGCCGTAGTCCTCGACCCCGGAGCCCGGCGCACAGGCGGCGAGGGCAGTCATGGCCAGCAGGGCCATGCCCAAGGCGTGTGGTCTCACGGGAACAAATATACCCCGGCAACCGGCAGACGGCAGACGGCAGACGGGAAGGCAACAGGCCCCCGGCAGACGGCAACCGGCAGACGGCAGAGGGAAGGCAAAGGCAGAAGGCAAATGGCAGAAGGCGGCACGGTACAGACGAAGGGCCGGAACGCTGTTTGCGCCCGGCCCTTCCGTGGTGGATGACGAGCTTCAACCCGCTCGTTCTCTGGGTTCGGCGTCTCGTATCCCAGGCTGCCGGCCTTCGAGTCTGCCGGTTGCCGTCTGCCGTCTGCCGGTCCTTCCCTACCCCCTCGCCACGTTCGTCTGGCGTGTCTTCGCCGGGAAGATCTGCTTGAAGGCGACCAGGAAGCGGTCCATCTCTCCGGCCGTGCCGATCGAGACGCGCAGGTGTTCCAGCATCGGCGGGAAGGGACGCCCGACCAGCACTTCCTTCTGGCGGAACTCCTCGATGACCGGCTGCACCTGGCGGCCCAGGTGCACCATGAAGAAGTTCGTCTCCGACGGGATCACGTCGTAGCCGTAGGCCTTCAGCTCGTTGGAGGTCTTGGCGCGCAGCGTGATGACCTTGTTCTTCACGTCGGCCTGCGAGGCGGTGTCCATCAACGAGGCCGCGCCGCCGTGCTTCACCAGCACGTTGATGCTGTTCATCGCGAACGGACGCATCCGCTGGATGATCGGCGCCGGCGCCACCGCGTATCCCAACCGCATCGCCGCCAGGCCCGCGATCTTCGAGAACGTGCGCGCGACGATCACCGGCCGGCCCTCGATCACGTAGGGGATGGCCGTCTCGTAGCTGGGGGTGCTGACGAAGTGGTGATACGCCTCGTCGAGAACCTAGAACCTTAGAACCTAGAACCTTAGAACCTAGAACCTAGCACCCAGACTCATGCTCCCAATCCGCGCGATTGTAGCCCCGAACCTTAGTGTCGAACCGCGGCCAGCTCAGCCAGCTCGCTCATCGTCTGGCGGCAATCGTCGATGTGAATGAGGGCAACTGGCGCAGCGATTCGAAGTGGGGATCGGCGTCCGGCGGCAAAGCTGGTTTGTAGCCGTCGGCCAGCGCTGCACGGAGGCTGGCGATCGCTTCCGCGGACCGCCCAAGCTCGGCCAACGCCTGCGCCATTTCATAGTCGAGCAACGGCAGATGTTGGCTCGACGGCTGCTTCAGGTAGACGCCGCGCGCCCGGGCCAGCACCCGAACGGCCTCATCAAAATGCCCGGACGCCAGCTCCAGTTCCCCCAGCGTGTGCACCATCGTGCCGACGGTTGGATGATCCGCGCCCATCACTGATTCCGCCGCGGTCATCGCCTGTTTCAACAGCGTCCGCGCATCGTCGAACCGGCCAACCTTCTGGTAACCAAAGGCGAGATTGTTCATCGACGACAGCGTGCGTGGGTGCGCCTCGCCCAGGGTCTGCCGCCGGGCGGCCAGCACTTCCTCATCGAGAGAAATGGCCTCGGCGTTGCGGCCCTGAGAACGAAGCACAATCGAAAGGTTGTTCAGCGCATTCAGCGTGCCCGCGTGCGCGCTGCCATGCTCGGCGCGCTCCGAGGCGGCAACCCCGCTCAGGATCGCCTCCGCTTCGGCGAGATGGCCCAGACGCGAATGGGCACTGCCGAGTGTATTCTGCGCTCCCAGCCACACGTCATCATGCCCTTGTGGAGCAGGAGCGGTCGCCATCACACCGGTGACCAGATCAATCGTCTCCTGATGCCGGCCCATCCGCCCAAGCACCAAGCCAAGCGCGGCCGCAGCGCCCAACCTTGCACGGACGTTCAGGCCCGACGACTGCTCACGGATGGCCATGGCCTCGCGGAGCAGCCGCTCGGCATCCGCATACAGGCCCAGCCCTTCATAGGCCCGTCCCATTGTCTCGATGAGTTGGGCTCGCACCTCCGGCTGGGAGGCCGGCAGCTGCTGCAGCCGCTCGGCGCCGCGATCGAGAAGATCGCGGGCGGTGACCTGCACGCCTTGCGCGCGCGCCGGATCCGCGCTCTCGAACAGTTCCTGCAGGAAGCTGACGACCTGCTGCCGCATCTCCGACTCCTGCCCGACGCGGTCTCGCTCGCGCGCCAACTCGCTGGCGAGGAGGGCCATGCCGATGCTGAACGCGAGCAGGGACACCGTGGCAATCGCGCTGACGGCCACACCAAAGCGATGCCGCCTGGCGAAGCGGGCGAGGCGATACCGCCGCGAGGGTGGATGCGCCAGCACCGGCTCGTGCCGCAGATGACGCTCGATGTCGGCGGCCAGTTCGGCGGGTGAGCCGTAACGGCGATTGCGGTCTTTCTCGAGTGCCTTCAGCGCAATCGCGTTGAGATCACCTTTCAACAACTGCGGCAGCTGCGCGGGCGTGGTGGCGCGGCACTGGGCAATCTTCGCGGCCCCGGACGTTTGCCGAATGCGGGTGCTCGGCGGACTGGGCTCGAGCTCGCGAATACGGCGCCGCACTTCCTCGACATTGGGCGCGGTATCGACATCGAGTGGGTGCACGCCCGTCATCAACTCGTAGAAGATGACGCCGAGCGAGTAGACGTCGGTGCGGGTGTCGATGTCGTCGGTGCGTCCATCCGCCTGCTCGGGACTCATGTATTCGAGGGTGCCGACAGGCGCACCGTATTGGGTGGCCATGATCTGCGGCGCGGCGTGACTCGCCACCGCCTTGGCAATGCCGAAGTCGATGATCTTGGGCTCGGGAC
Organism: uncultured Acidobacteriota bacterium; assembly: GCA_963723005.1. GTDB lineage: Bacteria > Acidobacteriota > Vicinamibacteria > Vicinamibacterales > UBA2999 > VFZN01. The sequence goes on from CAVRPA010000008.1 coordinate 480,030, forward strand.
GTCCGTTCACTTCACCGATCAGCACGTTCGACGGCTTGAGGTCGCGGTGAATGATTGCCTTCTGATGCGCGTACTGGACCGCCTGACAGATCAGCAGGAACAGGCCAAGGCGCTCGCTCACGGACAACCGCACCCGGTCGCAGTAGGCCAGGAGCGTCTGGCCGGAAACGTATTCCATGACGAAATACGGCCGGCCTTCCGGGGTGACGCCGGCGTCGAGCATCCGCGCGATGCCGGGATGCTCCATGATCGCGATGGTCTGACGCTCGACCTCGAAGCGCGCCACCACCTCTCGAGTGTCCATGCCGAGCTTGATCACTTTGATCGCGACGCGACGGCGGACCGGGTGATGCTGTTCGGCGAGCCACACCTCGCCCATGCCGCCTTCGCCGATCTTGTGACGCAGGCCGTAGGCGCCGAGGCGCGGACCTTCAGCCGCTCCTGAGGGTGGAAGGGTCTGGGCGTCCGAGGTGAAGTCCTCTGCCATTGGGCCGCCGCGCGGATAGTAGCATGCGGTGCCGAGGGGCACCGTCGGCGTCCGCTGGGCGCCCTAGAACAGCCGCGCGACGAAGATGAGGAGGCCGGCGCCCGCCGCCAGCTGCAGGCTCAGGGTGGCCTGATCGCGCAGGAACAGGATGCCAAGGACGACGAGACCGGCCGCGCCCATCAGGAACTCGCGGTAGCGATCGTTGAACGTTTCCTGGACCCCCTGGCCGCCGGCGCGCCGGCGGGTGAGATCGATGATGGCACTGGCGATCTCGCGATCGGTCTCGCGCCCCAGCTCGAAGTAGCGCCCGCCGCCGGCCGTGGCGATGGTCGAGAGCGACGACCGATCGAGAATCGAGCGAACCGCGGCCTGAGTGGCGTCGCGCTTCGGATCGGGGATGATGCCGCCCGCCGTGGTGCCCACGCCGACCACGTGCACCGGGAGGCCGCGCGCCTGCACCAGCTGCAGCGACTTCGCCACCTCGCCGCTCCACGCCTGGCCGTCGGAGATAAGAATGAACGCCTTCGCGTTGGCCGACTTGCCCTTGATCTCCTCGTCCTTGTCCAGCAGCCGCAGCCCCCAGTAGAGGCCGCGCTCGATGTTGGTGTCCCACGAGGCATCGTCTTCGAGGCGGAAGGGCGACCCGGTGTCGAGGTGATCGAGGAAGAAGAAGTAGGTGTTCGGGTCCTTGGTCAGCCGCACCTGCGGCGTGGCGATGTGCGCGAACAGCGCCAGCGCCACGCGATCGTCTTCCCAGCGGAGCGATTCGCCCAGCATGCGGAGGAAGGCCATCGAGCGCATCCAGCGGTTCCTGCCCCGCCCGCCGACGTCGCCCACGTGCATCGACGCCGAGCCGTCCTGCAGGACGATGAGGTCCACGCCGGCGGTGCGGATGATCGACGAGGTGGTCTGGGGCCGCGCGACCGCGGTGATGGTGAGGCCGAGCGCCAGCAGCAGGCACAGCCAGAACAGCAGCTCGCCCAGGAACGGGATCCGCTCGCGAACCGGCATCAGCCGCCGTCGCCGGAGCGCCGCCACCTCTCCACGCCGCTGCCATGCCTGGCGCAGCCACAGCAACAGCAGCACGCCGGGTACGACGAGGAGCGGGAGGTACTGCGGCGCGCCGAACTTGATCACGAAGTGCTAGCCCTTTCGTACGCGGGTGCCGCCCTTGCCGGCCTTCTCGGCTTCCTGCCGCTCGTCGGGCCGCATCGGGACGATCATCTTGAACTTCTTGGCGTCGGCGTCAACCGGCACTTCGCCGACCCCGCCGTGGATGGTGTTGCCGCTCGCCATCGCGTCGAGCGGCGCCATGTTCTGACGACGGGCCGCGATCACCGCGCGCAGCCGGGTGGCGTACTCGAAGTTGAACGCCGCCTCGGCGTTGGCGGGATCATCGCGCAGCACGTCGGCGTAGCTCTTGACGACGCCGTCGAGGCGTCCGACGACTTCCTGCCACTTGCCGCCGTCACGCCGCAGCGCCCGGTAGGCGGCGTTGGCGGCCAGCAGCTTGGCGTTCGGATCGGCGGCAACCTCCGCGTACTCGCCGTCCCAGGTACTTGGACGTGGCGCTCAGCTTCTGCGCGTCTTCCACGGTCTTCGCCGCGCCCGGCAGGTAGGCCGACCACGCCGGCGGCGGCTCCACCGCGCGCGCCCCGGCTTCCTGGTAGCGCAGCGTCACCAGATCGCGCTCGGCCGCGGCCACCCGCATTTCGAGATCGCTGCCGCGCCACAACACCGCGCCAGCCGCCACCAGCACGGCGGCCACCATCAGATATCCGATTGCTGAACGCATCGTCTGCTCCCTGCTGCCGACCAAGTTCCAGGTTCTAAGGTTCCGGGTTCTAGGGTTCTAAGGTTCTAGGTTCTGAGGTTCTAGGTTCTAGGTTCAACGTTCACGGGAACGTCCGGAACGTCGGTACTGTCATCCTCAGCAGCAGCGCCAGCGACCACATCGCCGCCGCGGCCAGCGCGTACGGCGAGAATCGCGGCCGTTCGGTGCTGTACCTGCTTCACCTCGATCTTGCCGACCGAGGCCCGGTCGATGTCCGACAGCGCCTTCAGGAGCGACGCTTCATCGGCGCCTGGATAGAAGTGCCCGCCGGTCCGCTCCACCGCCGAGCGCCAGATGTCGTCGCCAATCTGCACCCGGCCCGGCACTTCACGCGCCACTTTGATGAAGTAGATCGGAATCTTCGCGCGGCGCGCGTCCTCGACGACGTCGAACGCCGACTTGCCGTTCTCCAGCACTTCCGCGTCGGCGCCGTCGGTGAAGATCACCATCAGGTTGCCGGCGGCATCGAGGTACTTGAACGACTCGAACATCGCGACGCTCTGCGACACGGCGCGGGCGATCACGGTGCCCTGGTCCGGGAACGACATGAACTCCTGCCAGTCGCCGATCAGCGAGGTGCTGAGCAGGATGTTCTCGTAGTCGGTCGTGAACGGCGTGATCACATAGGCATCGTCGCCGAACTCGATCAGCGACATCAGGTCGCGGTACGAGCCGTTCATGCGGCGCTCGATGAAATAGCGGGCCGCGCCGACCGTGGTGAAGAACGCGGCGTTGTTCGGCGCGCCTTCAGCGAAGCGGTTGGCCGGCAGCGCGGTGAGCATGCTGGACGAGGCGTCGATCATCAGGCTGATGCGGCGGCCTGGATAGGACACTTCCTCGCGCGTCACCGCGGTGCGCGGATCCGCCAGCGCGATGACGAAGAACGGCAGCCCGGCCAGGCCCAACAGCAGCGCGCCGTGGCGGACGAACGAGCCGCGGCTCGGCGCGGAGAACGCCACCAGCGCCGGCAGCGCCACGCGCCCGCGGTAAGCCGAGGCGCGCACCATCATCCGCAGCAGCAGCACGGCCACGGCCACGCCGATGATGGCCACCACGACCATCCGGGCGGTGGCCGCCTGCGGGAACTGCAGGTCCGCCAGGCGGACGCTGTTCCAGTCCGCCCACGAGCCCCGCAACACGGTCAGGAGCGCGCGAAATTGCTCAGTCACGCGGCTTCCGTTTCATCATCTCGGTCAGCCACGAATGCGCGGTGGCGGTGCGGCCGGCGGCGGCAATCGCCGCCTCGAGCGCTTCGTCGAGCGCGCTGCCATCGAGCTTCGGGTCGCGGCCGTAGCGGGCCCGGGTGAAGGTCTCGAGGCTGCTGGCGACCGCGCTGTCGGTCGTGCTCTGCGACGTCAGCGACCCGGACACCAGCGACCCCGCGCGTCCCAGCCAGCCCTTCATCATCAGCTGGCCGTCAACCGGCACGGTGGCCGCCCTGACGCGCGTCTGCGCGATGGCCCGCCCGCTGACGAGCGTGGCGGCAATCCGCGTCGCCGCCAGCGCCCGGCCCGCCAGCTCCGAGTCCCAGCCGCCGCGGCTCTGCTGCCGAACCGCCGACAGTTCGCGCTGCACACTGGCCGCGATCGACCGCGACGACGAGCGCCAGGTCTCGACGGTGGTGCGGACGCGGCGCTGCCGGAGCAAATTGACCAGCATCACGAGGAGCACGACCCCGGCAATCCCGAAGAGGATCGAGCCGATCAGGCGGAGCAGCTCGGCGCGCGACTCGCGCGCTTCGACCGCCTGGAACGCCGCCGCCGGTGCCTCGCGGATGTCCATCGTGTCTTCCGGGACGATCGACATCAGGCGGATCGAGATCGGCGTCAGGTTGTAGTTCAGATCGCGGCCCGATACCGCCTCGCCCCGCGCCACCTGGCTCTCGATGCGGTAGCTGATCTGCAGCTGCGGCACGTCCACGTCGGCGCCGAACGCGCCTTCGTTGATCAGGCGCAGCTTGTACTCGGTACTGGAAGAATCGCTTGCCGGGCACCCGCATGTCCGGCGCGTGCGAGCCGCCAATCACCTCGAACGGCTGCAGCTGCACCACCGACGAGTCGAGCTTCGACTGATCCGGCACGACCTTCGTCGTTTCGGTCTCGACCACCTGGCAGGTGAGCGTCAGGGCGAACGGCTCACCCGACCGCACCGCCGACGTCGAGCTGCGCCACCAGCAGGTGATGGGTTCGACCTCGACGTTCGTCGTCCCTGCGGGCGGCGCCTGCGCAAACGTCGCCAACGGGCTCAGCATCACTGTCAACAGAACGGCTGCTGTTCGCTTCATCAGGGCAACACTCTTAGAAGATGGGAGGGTTCACGTTGAAAGTTCACTTCTTCCGGCGCAGGCGTCGTTCGTGCACCCATTCGAGGAGCGCGATGTCGAACTTCGTCTGGTCCACGCCCAGGCGCAGCACGTCCAGGTCCTGCTTTCGCGCCCGCTTCGCCACATCGTCCTGCCAGGCCGCGACGCGGGACTGCAGGTTGCGGGCTTCGCGGCGGGAGAGCAGCCGCGTGCGGCCGGTCTCCACGTCGAAAGCCTCGATCCAGCCGGCCGAGACGTTCGGCAGCTCGAACGCAAACGCCGCGTCCACGAGGGCGACGAACACGTCGTGCACGTTGTTGGCCATGGCCAGCTCGCGCAACACCGCGTCGGTGTCCTCGAACAGAAAATCCGAGACCACCGGCACCAGGGAGGTCTTGCGCGAGAAGCCCACCAGGGTCGCGCTCAGGCTGGCGGCCATCGTCAGTTCCTGCAGGCCTTCGCCGCGGTCGTAGGCCTCGAGGCAGTGAATCACCTGGCCCTTGCCGATACGGGGCCGCACCGCGCCCAGCTGGTTCGTCCGCGTGTCGAACGTGAGCAGGCCGATCGAGTCCTGGAAGAACACCGCCGACATCCCGATGGTGGCGATGGCCCGCGCGATGGTGACCGCAATTGGCACACCGTCCATCCCGCAGCGCGTCGAGGCGGAGCGATCGGCGGCGATGATCACGCCGGAGGTCGTCGGCTGCTCGAACTCGCGCACGATCAGCGGGCTGAAGTTCGTCAGCGACGACTGCGCCCAGTCGATCGTCTCGAACCGGTCGCCGGCCTGCCAGTTGCGCAACCCGACGAAGTCGAAGCCCGTGCCATGGAACAGGCTCGAGTGTTCGCCCGGCGTGAACTCCCGCATCCGTTTCAGGATGAGGAGTTCGACCTCGGTCACCTCGGAGAGGTTGATGAGAGGCTCGACTTCCTGCTCTCGCGTTCGCACAGCGTGGTCTCGGGGTTGAGTTCTTGGGTCTTGGGTCTTGGGTCTTGAGTCTTGGGGCTTGGGGCTTGGGGCTTGGGTAGAGCCAAACCTCAAGCCTCAAGCCTCAAGCCTCAAGCCTTAAGCCTTAAGCCTTAAGCCTATTAGGGTATCGCCACCCGTTCGATGACGTCCTTCACCACCGCGTCGGTCGTCAGCCCGTGGCTGGCGGCGTGCGGGCCCAGCCAGATGCGGTGGCCGAGCACGTACTGGGCCAGGTCCTGGATGTCTTCGGGGTACACCTCGTCGCGATGCCGCACGAGCAGCGCCCAGACCTTGGCTAGCCGGCCCCAGCAGATGATCGCGCGGGGCGAGGCGCCCAGGTCCACGCCGGTTTCCACCAGCTCGGACGCCGAGTGGATGTGCCAGTCGGTTTCGGGGTTGTAGGGACGGGTCGTCGCCACCAGCCGCTGGATGTAGTCGCCCAGCCGCTCGTGCAGGAAAACATGCTCGGTGATGGCGGAGCGGAGCTGGATGATGCGCTCCTTGGCCATCAACGGGTTCAACCGGATGTGCTTGAAGTCGAAGTTGACGAGCTTTCGCTCCTCGTCCGCCGGCAGGTAGCCGATGTTCACCATGATGGCGAAGCGGTCGGTGGCGGCTTCGGAGAGCGGGAACGTGCCCTGGCCCAGCTCGACCGGGTTCATGGTCGCGATGGCGAAATTGAAGGCCGGCAGCTCGTAAGTCGTCTTGCCCACCGTGACCGTGCGGTCCTGCAGGCCTTCGAGGAACGCGCTCTGCGACTTCAGCGGGATGCGGTTGATCTCGTCCAGCAGGATGACTTCGGCCTCGGCCAGCGGCCCGAACTCGGTGATGAGCTCGCCGGTGGCGGGGTTGATCATCTGGAAGCCGACGACCTCGGTCGGCTGCATGTCGGCCCGGCCCTGGATACGCGCGAACTTGGCGTTGCTGATGGCCGCGAGAATCACCCCGAAGAACGTCTTGCCGACGCCGGGCACCCCCCGAAGCAGGAGGTTCCCCGAGTTGACCTGACGCTGTTCCTTCTTGTCGTAAGTGGTCGGAATCTCCGACAGCAGGACGACGTTCGCGAGGATCTTGGGCAGCTGGTAGCCGACGAGGGCCTTGCCGCCTTCCGCGATGACAGCTTCGTGGAAGGCGATGGTTTCTTCGAGGTCTGGATGCACGATGGCGAATAGTACCTAAAGAATGCGCCGCCGCGGGCGAGACAACCGCGGACAAGTCAGCTGGCGGGGACGTCCGGGGGGAGGAACGCGGGGCCGAAGCCCCCCGGATCACCGCCAGATTTATCCCTTTTCCTTGACGTATCGCGCGATCTGCTCGTGCGTTGCGAACCAGACGCCCGGCTTGCCCTTCATGTAGGCCACCAGCCGCTCCAGCATCGCTGTGCGCGAACGGTGGCCGGTCAGGTGAGGGTGCATGGTCAGGAGGTAGAGACCGCCTTCTTCATAGGCGACGTCGAACTCCGACTGGAACACCTCGTAGACGTCGCTCAGCGAAGGGTTCGAGCCGTCGGCGTTGCCGCCGAAGTACGGGAAGTCGTCCAGAATCCGTTCGATCGGCAGTTCGATGATGCCGGTCGGCTGTCCGTCCAGAAGCAGTTCGTATGCATCGTCGCTGGCCATCAGGCTGCTGTCGTAGAGGAACCCCGCCGCCTTCACCTGGCCCATCGTCCAGCCGCTGAACTTCCAGGAAGGCGCCCGGTAGCCCACCGGCCGCTTGCCGGCCATCTGGGTCAGGGTCTCGAGCGACTGGTTCAGCAGTCGCTGCTCCTCCTTCTCGTCGTTCAGCAGCGGCAGCCGTTCGTGGATCCAGCCGTGCACCGCGACTTCGTGCGCCAGTGGCGACGCCTGGATGTCCTTCAGCATCTGCGGGTGGAAGACCGCGCTCACCGCCGGAATGAAGAACGAGGCCGGCACCTTCTGCCGATCGAGCATCCGCAGCAGGCGCGGCACGCCGTCCACGGCGCCGTACTCGCCGCGCGAGATCACCTCGTAGTCGAGGGTTCCGGTCGAGAGCGTGGCCGTGGCGTTGTCCACGTCGAACGACAGGCCAACCGCGACGCGCGCCCCATTGGGCCACGACGTGGGCTTCATCCGGCGGCCGGCGCTGACATGGAACATCTGCTGGCGCAACTGCTCGACGGACAGCTTCGTCCCGGGCAGCGGGTCCTGGCGCGGTGTCGTGGCCGGGGTGGCTGGCGCGGTCGGCGCCGGGGCACAGGCGGCCAGGGTGGCGGCCAGCAGCGTCGCGCCCAGGCCCGTCATCATCGATGTCATGGAATCCTCCGGTAGAATCGGCCCATCATGCCTCAGGCTGTGCCCTCCCGCGCGACCGAGGCCACGATGCGATGCCGCGCCGGTTAAGATTGGCGATCATGGCGTGTCGATCGTGGATTTGCATCCTTCCCCTTTGCGGAGCTCTGATGCTTGCTGCTGCCTGCGGCAGCGCCAAGGAAGCGCCGGCCCCGGCGGCTCAGGACCCGGTCTTCAAACCCATCCAGCTTCCGCCGCCCTCGGCTTTTCCCGGCACGCCAGGCCTGACGCGCTACTGGGGCATCCTGCCATGCGCCGACTGCGCCGGCATCCGCCACGAGCTGGTGCTCACCCAGGACGCAAAGACGGGTGAACCCCAGACCTATGAACTGGTCGAGACCTACCTCGGCTCGATGAGCAACGACGGCGAGCGCGCCGTGAGCTCGAAAGGCAAGTGGTCGATCGCCAAGGGCGGTGCGGACGGCGCGATGACGATCATCCGGCTGGATGGCGGCGGGAAGGCCGAATCCGCGCGCAGCTTCGAACGGGTGAGCGACACCGAGCTGCGGCTGCTGGATCGCGAGCAGAAGCGCATCGAGTCCACGCATTCGCTGAGCCTGGTTCGCGTCTCCGACACGCCGCCACAGCCGGACACGCTCCCACCAGGCTCTCTGACCCCCGCTGCGGCGGCGGGCGCATCCGCGCCGGTGACGCTAGGCGCCGGGGAACCCGCGGCCATGGTCACCGACCTGGCCTCGGGCTGGCCGGTGATGTTGAGCATGGGACAGGAGATGACCGCGCGCCTCACTGCCGACCGCGCCGCGGGTGGCCGATGGACGCTGCGTCCGGCCACGGATGGCGGCGTGGTGCTGCGCCAGGGCGAGCCAACCTACGAGAAGACCGCTGCGGGAGGCATCGAAGTGTTCCGCTTGAAGGCCGTGAAGGCGGGGCAGACGGTGCTGACCTTCGACTACAAGATGGGCGCCGCCGCCACGGCCGCCAAGTCGGTGTCCTACCCAATCACGGTGAAGTAACGTTCCGCAAGGACCCTCCACTGCCGATCGAACTCGTCTCCGTCGGCGAAGCGTTCGAGGACCTCGTCTTCCACGGTCTGCCACGCCTGCCTCGGCCCGGCGAGGAACTGCGCACGCGCGCGTTCACCCGGACGATGGGCGGCGGCACCTTGATCACGGCGATTGCGGCCTGCCGGCTCGGGGCCCGCGTCGAAGTCGTGAGCGCGCTCGCCGACGACGCCGTGAAGCGACTGAAGGCCGAGGGCGCACGCGTTCGCAACCTGCGGCGCGCCGGCGAGCCGCACGCGGTGTCGGTGGCGCTCTCGACGCGGCGCGACCGCGCCTTCACGACGTTTGACGGCGTGAACGAGCGGCTGGAGGCACGCGCGCTCGAGCAGTTCGCGCGCCGGCTGCCTCGCGCGAAGCATGTGCACATGGCCCTTGGACCGCACGAGATGCCGGAATGGCTGCGTGTGCTCGCCCGGCTCCGGGCGCGTGGCGTGACCACCTCGTGGGATTTTGGCTGGCACGAGGACCTGCCGGCTCGCCGTGGTTTCAAGGCTCTGGTCGCCGCGCTCGACTGGGTGTTCGTCAACGAACGTGAGGCCCGCCTTTACTCCGGTGCCTCCACCCTGACGCAGGCGACGGCGCGCTGGCGCAGCGATGGCCCGTCACACGGTGGTGAAGCACGGTGCTCGGGGCGCCTTCGCGCTGGTGGATGGCGCGGTGCTGCGCGTGCCCGCGCCGAAGGTCAAGGTCGTTGACACCACCGGCGCCGGCGATGCCTTCAACGGCGGATTTCTGGCGGCGCTGGTCCAGGGCCGCGACGTGAGCGATTGCCTGCGGCTCGGGGTGCGCATCGGCAGCCTCTCGACACGTGCCGCGGGCGGCATCGACGGGCTGCCGCAGGGCGCGGAGGTTCACGACGTCTTGGGGCTTGAGGCTAGAGGCTTGAGGTCTTGAGTCTTGGGTCTTGGGTCTTGAGTCTAAAGCCTAGAGCCTAAAGCCTGGAGTCTGGAACATACGATGAAGGTTGCGGTGATCGGTGGCGCCGGTGTGCGCGTGCCGCTGCTGGTGAACGGACTCGCCAGTGCGGCGCTCGGCATCGACGAGTTCGCGCTCTACGATCCGGATCAGGATCGCCTGGCGGTGATCGCCGGGCTGGCGCGGCGGCGCTCGGGGGCGGCGCGAGTGACCACGCACGCCTCGGCGGCGCCTGCGATCGACGGCGCGTCGTTTGTCATCACCAGCATCCGTGCCGGTGGCATGGAGGCGCGCATCCGCGACGAACGGGCGGCGCTCGACCTGGGGTTCGTCGGACAGGAGACGGTCGGGCCGGGCGGCTTCGCCATGGCGGTGCGCACCATTCCACCGCTGCTGGACTATGCGCGGCAGGTGATGCAGCGCGCGCCCGACGCCTGGATCATCAACTTCACCAACCCCGCTGGTCTGGTTACCCAGGCGCTGACTTCGGAAACCGGGGCGCGTGTGGTCGGCATCTGTGACACCCCGACCGAGGTGTTCCAGGAAGTCGCGCACGCGTTGGGCATACCGGCGGAGGAGTGCCGCTTCGACTACGTCGGTTTGAACCATCTCGGCTTCATTCGCGAGGTGTTCCGGCGCGGGAAGCCGCAACTTCATGCGTTGTGGGAGAACGAACGGGCGTTGGCCGCTGTCTACCGGACGCCGCTTTTCTCGCCGGCACGGCTGCGCGAGCTGCGCCTGCTGCCCACCGAGTACGTGTTCTATTACGAGTCGCAGGAGCGGGCGATTGCCAACCTGCGCGCTGCGGGCGACACGCGAGGTGCGGTGATCGCGCGCCTCACGCGCGAGCTGTTCGCGGACCTCGCCAAGGGCGATCCAGACCCGGTGGCGCGCTACGAGCGCTACCTCGCCGATCGCAGCGCCGGCTACATGCAGTTCGAGTCCGGCGCGCAGGGTGGTCCTGCTGTTCCCGCGCCGTGGGCCCACCTTACCGGCTACGACAAGATCGCGCTCCACACCATTCAGGCGATGGTGCGGAACTCGAACGCGGTGATTCCCCTCAACGTCCTCAATCACGGCAATATCCCGGACCTCGAAGACGACGATGTGATCGAGGCGCCGTGCGTGGTGAACGCCAACGGCCCTGCCGCCATGCACGTCGGCGCGCTGCCCCCGCAGGTGCGCGACCTCGTGATGCAGGTGAAGGCGTTCGAGCGCGCGACCATTGCCGCCGTGCGCACGGGCGGCCGCACCGCGTTGGTCGATGCGCTGGCGCTGAACCCACTGGTGCCAAACCGCGCCGCCGCCGCCCGCCTGATCGAGGCTCTCCAGCTGTGACCCTCCTCGACCGTCGCATGGGCCTTTTGCAGGCCACTGCGACCAACATCATCAGCATGGTCGGCGTGGGGCCGTTCCTCACCATCCCGTTCATGATCCAGGCGATGAACGGGCCGCACATCCTTTACGCGTGGCTCGCGGGTGCGGTGCTGGCGCTGGCCGACGGCCTCGTCTACGCGCAGCTCGGCGCCGCGCTGCCGGGGAGCGGCGGCGGCTATCTCTACCTGCGCGAGGCGTTCCAGCCGTTCGGGCTCGGCCGGCTGATGGGCTTCCTCTTCATCTTCCAGACCATCCTCGTCGCGCCGCTGTCCATCGCCGGCGGCGCGGTCGGCTTCTCCGACTACCTCCAGTTCGTCTGGACGACGATGACCCCGCTGCAGCACAACCTGCTGGCGGCGTCGGTGTGCGTGGCGATGACCGCGCTGCTGTGGCGCGACATCGAATCGATCGGCCGCCTCGCGGTGGTGATGCTCGCCGGCGTGCTGCTCACCGTCGGCTGGGTGATCGTGGTGGGTCTCTTCACCTTCTCACCGTCGATGGCTTTCGACTTCCCGCCGCAGGCCTACGCCTTCGACGGCTCGCTCGCCACCGCGCTCGGCGCGGCTTCGGTGCTGGCGATGTACAGCTACGGCGGCTACAACCAGGTGTGCAACATCGGCGAGGAGATCACCGACCCTACGCGCACGGTCCCGCGTTCGATCGTCATCTCCATCTTCATCGTCGCCGCGCTCTACATGGCGATGACGATCGTCGTGCTTGGGCTGATTCCGTGGCAGGAAGCGGCCGAACTGCGGACCATTGCCTCGGAGTTCATCGTGCGGACGTTCGCCGACCCGGCCGCCGGCCGGTTGGCCGGCATGGTGATGACCGGCCTCATCCTGTTCGTGGCCGCCGCATCGCTTTACGCCACCATCCTGGGCTACTCGCGCATCCCGTTCGCGGCGGCGCGCGACGGCGACTTCTTCGCGGTGTTCGCGAAGGTGCACCCCACCAAGCACTTTCCCCACGTGTCGCTGGTGGTGATCACGCTGATCTCGCTGCCGTTCTGCTTCTTCTCGCTGGGGCAGCTCGTGAGCTGGCTGATCCAGGTGCAGATCCTGCTGCGCTTCATCTGGCAATGCGCGGCGGTGATCCTGCTGCGGCGCTACCGCACCGACATCCCGCAGCCGTTCACGATGTGGCTCTATCCGCTCCCAGCGCTGCTGTCCCTGGGGCTGTGGCTCTACATCTTCTTCACCGGGCCATGGGAAGGCATTGTCTTTTCGTTCGGCTTCCTCGCGGTCTCGGTGATCGCCTATGCCGTCTTCGCGCGACAGCGGCCGCTGGTTAGACGTGCTGGTCCACGAGAATCGGATTCCCATCCGGATCGACCGCGATGAAGCTGGCGGGGCCCGTGGTCGTTTCGTCAGCTTCCGTCATCAGCGTCACCCCTTGCGCCTTCAACTGCCGCTGCAGCTCGCGCACGTCGGTGAAGCCGTCCACCACCTGGGCGTCGCTGTTCCAGCCCGGATTGAAGGTGAGGATGTTCTTCTCGAACATGCCCTGGAAGAGGCCGATGACCGTCGTCCCGTTCTTCAGGATCTGCCAGTTCTGGCCGTTGCCTGCGAAGACCGAGAAGCCCAGCTTCTCGTAGAACGCTTTCGACGCCTGAAGGTCCTTCACCGCCAGGCTCACCGAGAACACCCCAAGTTCCATCGTCAGACTCCTTTGCGTCCACTACTGGCCGGTCTTCCCCAGCGCCAGCAGGTTGGCGAGCAGCCGGTAGGCGCCGGGCACGCCGTAGGGAAGCTGGCGATGAAAGGCGTAGGCGAAGTAAGTGTAGTGGCCCTTGCCGACCTTCGCCCACAGCCAGCCGCCTTGCTGCGGCGCCTGTCCCTTGTCGAAGGTGGAGATGACCGGCGTGTAGGCGGCGTCCCACGCACTCCAGAACTTCGAGCCGCGCTGTTCGACCCAGCCGTCGAAGTCGGCCGCGGTGATCCGGTTGGGGAAGGTGAGCATCGGTGCCGTCGGCGCCAGCACCGTAACCGGAGAGTCCTCCTCGGACACCTCCTCGGCGCGTGGCGTGAGCTCGCCGGGAAACGGCGCGAACTGGTTCGGCACCAGCTCCTGGGTGTTGTAGAGCACGATGAGGTGCCCGCCATTCTTCGCGTAGTCGAGCAGACGCTGGTTGTAGGTCCTCAGATCGTCGCGCACCGCATAGGCGCGCGTGCCGGTCATCACCGCATCGAATTGCGAGAGGTCCGAAGTCGCCAGCGCTTGTTCATCCAGCAGCGTGACCTCGTAGCCCAGCTGCGCAATCCCCTGGGGCACCTGATCGCCGATGCCCATCACGTAACCGACCTTGAGGTTCGGCACCACGGTGACGTCGATGCCGCGCACGGCTATCGTCGAGGGACGGTACAGGTGGCGAGCCTCGAGATCGCGGAAGTCGAGCTCCTCGAAGCCCTCGGTGTATTCGCGGCCCTCAGACGTGGCGACAGCTCTCACGTCGTACAGCCGATTCTCGATTGACGGCATCGTGATGGTGAAGCGGAACGACGCGCGCTCGCCGGCGCGGCCGAAGGCGAACGGCGCCAGGGGCGGCAGCACTGTCCACCCTTCGGGCACCTGCAGCGCGACCTCGCCCTTGCTGCCCGTGGCGCGGTTGTTCAGCAGGTCCACACTGATACTCACGCGCTTTGTGCTTGCCGCCAGCGGCACTACCGCCGTGGTGGGCGCGACCCGAAGCGACAGGGCGGGGACCACTCTCAGCTCGCGCATCACGAAGCCGTAGGGGGGCCTCGCCTCCCGGCGGCGAACCACTGTGCGCGCTTCCACCGGCACATCGCCAACGCGGTAGCGCACGACGGCTTCCGCGGGGGCGTCGGTGAACGGCCGGCCGAACAGTGCGGCGTCCGAGATGTCGTAGCGCGACTCCTGGATCGAGGCGCGCGAGAAATAGGGACGCGTGCTGATCGGCGTGTCGGCAGCAAGCGTCACGTTGAACCAGCGCCAGAGGACCTCGCCTCGCTCGAGTGTTGGCCTTGCGCGCGTGGTGCCAGGCCCATCAGCGATGACGATGGGCTCGGTCACCGTCCATCCTCTGTCGACGTCGAGAGTGACGGTCTCGGGCTCGATGACCACTGTCCCCCGGTTGCTCATCGTCACCTGGACTTCGAGCTGCTGACCAGGCACAACCGGCCCCAGGAGCGGCGGAGGCACGAACGGCGACGGGATGTTACTCGAGGGCCTGACACCCATCGGCTGTGCCACCGCCGTGAGGTCGAGCCCGAGCGCCGTGCTGATCGCCATCTGAAACTGCTCGATCTTGCGATCGAGTATGAGCGCGGCGTCCAGGTCGGCTTGCAGCTTCGCGGCCGCCACGCGCGCGGCGGCCAGACCGCGCGCCAGCACCGGGACGATGGCCGACGGATCGCGGCCGTCGAACGTGCGCATCGCCTCCTGCACCGCCGCATCAATCGGCTGCAGCAACGCCGCGGCCCCGGCAGGCTCGGGACGGCCAAGCGCCTTGAACAGTCCGGGAATCGACGTGTCGATGCCGGCGAAGAAATCCGGTTCCTTCGCGCCAGCGGTGGCCCCACTGCCCATGCGCTTGTAGTAGCCGTAACTGACCCCCGACGACAGCGTCACCCGTCCGCCGTTCTGCGATCGCTGGAAGCCGAGGCCGGTGCGCGCGAAGTTGTCGAACGAGTCGCCGAGCCAGGGGCTGAACTGGCCGGTGTTCACGCGGACCGTCCAGTCCTCGCCCTCGCGCATGCCGCCGATGAACAGCTTCCGAGCCCGCCACGGCCGAAGCCCGGCTTGAATCTGATCGGGAAACATCTTCGGATCGGCCGCGGCTTCGAAGGCATGCTGCGCCAGGAGGCCGGCGGTCTGGTGGTTGCCGTGCCCGTCGCGCTCGTTGCCCTGGAAGCGCGACACGATGATCAAGGGACGCTCGGTGCGGATGATGCGGACGACGTCGCGGAGCACGTTCTCGCGGCCCCATTTGTCGAAGGCCTCCTCGAGCCGCTTGGAGAAGCCGTAGTCCACTACCGAGGTGAAGTACTGCCGGTCCACCCCGTAGGTACTGGTCCGACACCGCCAGCTCTTCGGTGCGAATGAGGCCCAGGCCATCGAACAACTGTGGCCCTAGCGCGTTGTCGCCGGCCTCGCCGCGCGTGAGCGTGAGCAGCGACACGCGCGCTCCCACGCCGCGGCTGAGCAGCGCCAGCATGCCGCCGTGCTCATCGTCCGGATGCGCGGTGGTGTGCATGACGCTGGCGGTGGTCGCCAGCTTCTGCAGCCACTGCCAGGTGCCGGAAGCGCCGGCGTCCTGGGGAAGGGGCGAGGCCGCCGACACGGACAGGACAAGGCCGAAGGCAAAAGGCAGAAGGCAGAACGCCAGGCGTTGCGTCATCGGTCGACCGATGCGCGGGACTATAGCACCCCGGGGTGCACTACCATGCTGCGCATGCTTCTCGCTCCACCCGACATCACATTTGCTCGAGTCCGTCGTCTGCTGACCGTGGGAATAGCGGCGTTGACCGCCGCCTTCATGGGCGCCTGTTCCAGCCCGAGCTCGAGTCCCAGCCCAACACCCGCTTCGGGACCGGCGCCGCCGGCATTCAGCGCGTTCGTTGACGAGTTCCTCGATCAGTTCGCCAGCCACCACCCGTCGATCGCGGCCGGCAACGGCCTGCACCAGTACGACGAGCGCCTCGAGGACTTCAGCGACAAATCCATTGCCGACGAGATCTCCGGGCTCAAGGCGCTGCGCGTCCGCCTGGGCACCATCCCCGTCGATGCGCTGGCCCCGGACGAGCGCGTGGACCATCGCATCGTCGGCGGCCTGATCGATGCGTGGCTGCTGGAGCTCGACGTCAACCGCAACTGGCAGCGCAACCTGATGCTCTACGGCTCGGCGATCTCCGACGGCGTGCACAACCTGATGACGATGGAGTCGTCGCCGGCGGAGGTGAGGGCGCGCCGCATCATCGCGAAACTGAAGGGTGTGCCCGCGCTGCTCGCGGCGGCCCGGACGAATGTCGCCTCGCCGCCGAAAGTAATGGCGGAGCGCGGCGTGCGAATGCTCCGAGGGGCGTCGGGCATGCTGACCGGCGATTTGCCGCTGGCCTTTGCCGGGCTGTCCGATGCCGCGCTCAAGGCGGACCTGACGGCAAGCGCCAAGGCCGCCGCCGGCGAGATCGACACGTTCGTCGCCTGGTTCGAGAAAGAGAAGCTGCCGTCGGCCAATGGCTCGTTCGCCGTCGGCCGGGACAACCTCGAAGCGCGCTATCGCGCCGAGGAGCTGATTGACGTGCCCGCGGCGCAGCTTCTCGCGCTCGGCGAGCGCGAGCTGGCGACCAACGAGGCGGCGTTCGTGGCCGCGGCGGCTCGTGTGGACCCGAAGCGGCCTGCGCTCGACGTCTGGGCGGACGTGCTGAAGAACCACCCGGCGCGCGGCGCGCTGGTGCCCGCGGCGCAGAAAGCCGTGGACGAACTGCAGGCGTTCGTCGTCGCGAAGAACCTGGTCACGCTGCCTGCGTCCGAGCGCGTGATCGTGGCCGCCGCGCCGCCATTCGACCTCGGGCTGGCCTCGATGCACTCGTCGCCGCCGCTCGAGGAGACGCCGGTGAAGAGCTACTTCTACATCACCGACGCGCGGCCGGAATGGGACGCCGCCCGTCAGGACGCCTGGCTGCAGCGGTTCAATATCGCGTCCCTCACCGTGATGACCTCGCACGAGGTGATGCCGGGGCACTACGTGCACAGCGTCTTCATGCGCAAGACCCCGGGCAAGATTCGCCGGATCTGGATCGGGCTCAATCCGTTTCCCCAGCCTTCGTCAGGCCAGGACGGCTGGGCGCATTACGCCGAGCAGATGATGCTGGACGAGGGCTTCCGCGCCGACGACCCGCGCTACCGCATGGCGCAACTGAGCGACGCGATGACGCGGATCTGCCGCCTCATCTCGGGCATCCAGCTGCACACCGGGTCGTGGACGGTGGAGCAGTCGGCCGCGCTGTTCGAGCAGAAGGCGCACCTGCCGCCGCCGGCCGCGCGCCAGGAGGCCGAGCGCGGTACCTACGATCCGACGTATGGCGGCTACTTCCTGGGGAAGATGCAGGCGCTGAAGCTGCGCGACGATGTGCGGGCGGCGCGAGGGGAACGGTTCAGCCTGCGCGAGTTCCACGAGCAGGTGATGACCAACGGCATCGCGCCGTGGTGGGCGCATCGCCAGCTGCTGCTGCCCGGCGACAAGGGCACGCTGCTGCCGTAGCGCCGATCAGTAAATCCAGGGCACGAGTCGATAGGGGACGCGTGTGGCGTGCGCGGAATAGGAAGGGTCCCGCAGCAGCACGCGCTCCTCGGCATGGATGCGCAACACCTGAGAAGTTGCCCAGATCGACAGGACCAGGATGTTCCAGGCCGAGAAATTCATGATCAGGATCGCGGCCTGGCTCAGGAAGTAACCGAGATACATCGGATGGCGCACGTAGGCATACGGGCCTCCCGTCTTCACGCCCCGGTTGGCCGCGACGATGCCGAAGCTGCGGTTGAGCGAGAGTTTGGCCGACCCGCTGATGGCGACCCCGCTCAGCAGCAGGACGACGGCAAGCGGCTCCAGCGCATCGAGCCTGCGGCCTGGATAGATCAGCATCGATGCGAAGGTGCCGGTGAAGGCGAGCAGCCAGTCAGCGGGGCACACGCTGATTTGATCGGTGGACGGCGGAGCAGCAGCATCAGCACGACCAGCCCCTCGCCCACCAGGTAGACGACGGTCGGCCAGGTCTGCTGCGCTGACTGGAGGAATCGATACAGGAGCAGGACGAAGAGCGTGAGGACCACCACGCGCTCGACGGCGTCAAGAATTCGGCGCATGGGATCGCGGGCCGTGCCACCCGAAGAGCGCGAGCGCAGGGTGCGGCCGCGCTCTTCGGTCGGTGCGGGGCGAGGGTGTCGCTACGAGCCGGGGATCATGATGTGCGCGGTCGTCGTGCCCGCGTTCATGATCCAGGCGCCGCCCATCTTGTTGTTGTCGGGCAGTCCAGTGGACGCCGTCGTCGCGCCGGGGACCGCGATGGTGGTGTGCACGCGAGCGGTGGCGCGATCGGCGCCGCTCATCGAGATCCACGGCGCGCCGTATTCCGGCTTGACGCGGGTGCCGTCCTTTTCGGCGGCGTCGAACATCGCCTGCCGCTTGGCCTTGTCCTGTTCGACCTCGATCTTGCGGTTCTGGGCGACCCGGTCCAGATTCCCGAGGGTGGTGCACTGCACGGAGAACGGCTGCTCGCCGGGCTGACCGGACTGGTCGTAGCAGACCAGGCGATTGGTGCCCTTCTTCAGCGTCTCGTAGGTCTGGTCGGCATTCCACTTGATCACCGTGGCCGCTTCCTTGGCCTGGCGCGGGGCGGCAGCCAGCGCCCGCTCGATGATCTCGTCGTTGGTCTGCGCGAAGGCGCTGGCGGATATGGCCAGCATGCCGAGGGCGATGAGGATGTTGCGTTTCATGGCGACAAACATACACCAGAGGACGCTGGATTCATCGCCGCTCGCCCCCGTCCGTGTTACCGTTCGCGGCACGTGACCCAACCTGGCCCGCCCCTCTCCGCCGGCCCCGACGCGGATGCCCAGCTCGACCGGGCGATCGGAGTCTGGGGCGCCACCCTTTTCGTGATTGGCGCCGTCATCGGCTCCGGCATCTTCCTGACGACCGGCATCATGCTGCAGGAGCTGCCGTCCACGTCGCTGGTGCTGGCGGCGTGGGTCGCGGGCGGGCTGCTGGCCATGGCCGGTGGTCTCACCTACGCCGAGATGGGATCGATGTATCCGCGCTCGGGCGGGCTGTATGTCTTTCTCAGCGAGGCCTATGGGCCGGTGTGGGGCTTTCTGTTTGGCTGGGCCTGCCTTCTGGTCATCCTCACCGGAAGCGTCGCCACCGTCGCCATCGGGTTCGCGGAGTACTTCAGCTACTTCTTCCCCGCGCTCGGCACGGACCGCGTGGTGGCAAGCCTGCCGCTGCCCTGGGGCGCCTGGAGCATCAGCGCCGGCCAGCTGGTGGCGGCGGCGTCGGTCGTGGTGATCACGGCCATCAACTACGTCGGCGTCCGCAGCGGCAACCTGACCAACAGCGTGGTGACGGCGGCGAAGATCGGCGGCCTCGTCGCCATCCCGATCCTGGCGCTGGTGTATCACCGCGTCGATCCCGTGCTGGTGCCGATCGTGCCGCCCTCGAGCGCGCGGCCGCTGGCGTCGTTCGGCGTGATCATGATTGCCGTGATGTGGACCTACGAGGGCTGGTATTACGTCGCGTTCGCGGCCGGTGAGATCAAGAACGCCGCGCGGACCGTGCCCCGCGCGCTGATCATGGGCACGCTGGCCCTGACCGCCATTTACGTCAGCGTCAATCTCGCCTACGTGCTCTCCCTGACGGTCGAGGAGATGACGGGCGTGACGCGGATCGCGGAGAAGGCGGTGACCACGCTGGTCGGCCCCGTCGGCGCCGCACTGGTCGCAGGCAGCGTCGTGATCTCGACGTTCGGCTGCAACGTCGCGGGCGTCATCGCCTCGTCGCGCGTCTGCTTCGCGATGGCCGCGGACCGGCGCTTCTTCCCGTCCTCCGCGCGCGTGCATCCGGTGCACCGCACGCCGCACGTGGCGCTGCTCGTCACCGGCATCTGGTCGGTGTTTCTCACGCTCACCGGCGGCTACGAGACGCTGTTCACCTACGTCACGTTCGCGTCCGTGTTGTTCGGCACGCTCGGCGGCATCGCCATCTTCGTGCTGCGGGCCAAGAAGCCCGATGTGCCTCGCCCGTATCGCGCGCTGGGCTACCCGGTGATTCCCGCGTTGTACGTGCTGGGCTCGTTCGCGCTGACCTGGAACACGCTGATGGAGCGGCCGGGCGCGTCGCTGGCGGGCCTCGGCCTGGTGGCGCTGGGCCTGCCGTTCTACTGGCACTGGTCGCGATCGGATAAATAGGCAGAGATGAACCCGCTCTCCTCACGTCTCTTGCGTGTGGCCGTGGCCGGCGTGGTGCTTGCCCTGCTGGCGCCGGCGGTGATCGCCCAACAGAAGCCACGGGCCCGTGCGCTCGGCGTGCCGTTCGACGGGACGCCCGGACCCTTGAACGCCATCACCGACGTCGCCGGTGTCGAGGTCGGCCACACCACCATCATCGAGGGCAGCGGCCCGCTGGTTCCGGGCAAGGGCCCGGTCCGCACCGGCGTCACGGCGATTCTGCCGAAGGGCAAGACCTGGGCGCCGGTGTTCGCAGGGTGGTTTGCCGGCAACGGCTTCGGCGAGATGACCGGCGCGCCGTGGGTGATCGAGGGCGGCGTGCTTGGCGGACCGGTGATGATCACCGGCACGTATTCCGTGGGCGCGGTGCGCGACGCGGTGAACAGCTGGTTCGCCGAGGTGCTGAAGCGCGAGATTCCGTGGCACCAGCCAGTTGTCGGCGAGACCTCCGATGCGTTCCTCAACGACGGCATCGGTCAGCACGTCACCAAGGCGCACGCGTTCCAGGCGCTGAACAGCGCGCGCGGCGGCGCCGGTGGCCGAAGGCAACGTCGGCGGCGGCACCGGGATGGTGGCGCACGGGTTCAAGGGCGGCATCGGCACGTCGAGCCGGCGGGTTGGCGACTCGTTCGTGGTTGGGGTGCTGGTCCAGGCCAACTACGGCACCCGCGAGAGCCTGACGATTGCCGGTGTGCCGGTCGGCCGCGAGATCCAGGGCGCGGAGCGCATGCGCGGCAGCCGCCCGCCGGCGGATCGCGACGGCTCGATCATCGTGGTGGTGGCGACCGATGCGCCGCTCCTGCCGCATCAGCTCGAGCGCCTGGCGCGCCGCGTGCCGATGGGCATCGCGCGACTGGGCGGCACCGCCTCCAACGGATCCGGCGACATCTTCATCGCCTTCTCGACCGCGAACCAGGGCGCGGCGGCCGAGAGCGGCGTGACCGCGATCTCGTGGCTGCCGAACGGCGATCTCACGCCGTTCTTCGACGCCACCGTGCAGGCCACCGAGGAGGCCATCGTCAACGCGCTGGTCGCCGCGGAGACGATGGTCGGCATCAACGGCAACACGGTGCCGGCGTTGCCGACCGATCAACTGCGCGCGATTCTCACGAAGTACAACCGGTTGGCCCGCTAGTGCTTCAGTCCAGCGTCGCGACGGCACCCGCACTTCGATCTAGGCTAAAGGGCATGGCAAGGCGAGTCCTTTTCATACTGGCGATGGCCGCGACGTGGCTGGCAGTGGGCGGTCCCGATGGCCGCGCTCAGGCTCCTGTGCCTGCGTTCGATCTCCTGATGGGTCCGGCCGACGTCGAGCGTGCCGCAACGGCCTGGAACACCGACCTGCCATACGTGCCTGGCGAAGTGCTGGTGAAGTTCAAGAGCGGCGCGTTCGGCCGCGCCGAGAGCCGTGCGCTCTCCACCTTGCGGGGATCCGTGGACACCGCGGCCGCGAGATGGGTGGGCGACGCAATGGTGCTCGAGACGCCGGGCGAGCCCAACGCCGAGCAGGCCGCCGAGCGGCTGGCGGCCCAGCCCGAGGTGGAATGGGCGCAACCGAACTACCTCCGCCCGATTCACGCCACGCCGAACGATCCGTCATACGTGCGACAGTGGAACTTCGCGGCGATTGGCATGCCGGCAGCGTGGGACATCAACCCGGGCGGCGGGCCCGACGTCATCGTCGCGGTGATCGATACCGGCGTCAACACCACCAACGTCAGCTACGCAATGCCGTTGTGGACCGGATCGGCGATCGAGACGGTGAACATTCCGGTCGCCACCGATCCCGACATTGCGCCGGCGCGCATATTACCTGGGCGCGATTTCGTGTTCTGGACCGGCCCGGTCATCGACATGGTGGGTCACGGGACGCACATCGCCGGGACGGTGCTCGAGGACACGAACAACGCTCTCGGGTTTGCCGGCATGGCGTATCGCGCGCGCCTGATGCCGCTCAAGGGGTGTTACGGCTACTGGGAGATCCAGTTCACGATGTCGGCGCTGGGCATCCCGGGCTTCCTCAATCCGAGTGAGACCGGCACCTGCCCCGACTCCGCGGTGTCCGACGCCATCCGTTATGCGGCCGACAACGGGGCCCAGGTGATCAACCTCAGCCTCGGCGGTCCCGCGCAGTCACCGATCACCCGTGAAGCGCTCCAGTACGCGGTGAGCCGCGGCGTGTTCGTGGCGATCTCGAACGGCAACCAGGCGCAGCGGGGCAATCCCGTTGAGTATCCCGCGGCCTACGCGCCGGAGTTCGCGGGCGTGGTATCGGTGGGCGCCGTTGGCCCGCGGCTGACGCGCGCGCTCTACTCCAGCACCGGCGCGCACCTGGAAATCGTCGCGCCGGGCGGCGACGGCACGCAGGGACTCGGCGCCACGATCTTCCAGGTGGGTCTGCAGGCGAGCGACTTCGCGGCGGACACGGTGATTCGGCCCCGGTTCGACCGCTACACCGACGTCGCGATGCAAGGCACCTCGATGGCCACTCCGCACGTGGCGGGGCTGGGCGCGCTGCTCTTCTCGCAAGGCATCCGCTCGCCAGGCGCCATCGAAGGCGCGGTGCGGCAGTCGGCCCGTGATCTCGGCGCGGCCGGACGAGACGATGAGTATGGCGACGGGCTCATCGACGCACGCGCGGCCTTGCGCGGCCTCGGCCTCAGCAGGTAGTCCTTCAGTCCGACTCCGGGCAGACAAAAGACATCTGTCAGGCAGACAAATCGGCTTGCTGCCGCGCTCGTCGTGCTCTTCGTAACTCATTGTTTAGGCGTGTGTTACCTGAACAGGCCAATGCCTGCTTGATCCGTGGCTGCGCTCTTGCTATGTTCCGCGCGACGTTCCGCAACCCCGTACCCCTCAAGGAGATCTTCATGACCTTCAAATCGTTGAAGCCCCTGCTCGCCGGCGCGCCGTGGCGGCCTCGCTGGCGTTCGTGGCTGCCTGTTCGGGCACTTCCCCGTCGATGAACCCGACCGCGCCGACCGCCGCGGCCAACTCGGCGGCTGCCGGCGCGAACTTCAGCCCGAACCCGGGAGAACTGGTGTGTACCCTGCCGCGAGTGCCGAATTCGGGAGGGACAGAGTGCGTCTGCCCGACTGCTGGTGACATCTTCGACCCGATGACCAACACCTGCTCGCCGCCGCCGCCGCCGGAAGGCCAGCTGTGCTCGCCGGGTTACTGGAAGAATCACGAGACGCACTTCAATGCCGTTTGTGCCGATCCGTTCCTGGTTGGACGTGCGCTGATCTGCGCGACCGCCATTACCTGCAAAGGTAGCGACGCGAGCTGCCGCCGTAACGAGGCAGCGGGACGCTCTGCAGCTCCAGTACCTCCCGGCTGCTTCGAGTCGGATTAACCCGTCGCACCCTCTCGTCTGAGGGCGACGCGCACACCCAAAGAGGCTCCGGGTCGCATGACCGGGAGCCTCTTCGTCTGTACCTGCGCCGCGCGAGGACGCGCGAACCAGCGAGCCTTCGCTACCGTGCCGCTGCCGTGGCCGAGTGTTGCCGGGCCTCGGCCACAACCGCGCCGATCGCGTCGCCGACGATGTCCACCAGCCGGTCGAGCTCGGCATCGGTGGTGACGAGCGGCGGCGCGATGCAGATGCAGTCCATCACCACGCGCGTGTAGAGCCCGCGCTCCATGAACGCGTCCATCAGCTTCTGCGTCAGCCCCACCGGCGCGGGGAACAGCGCCTTGGTGGCCTTGTCGGCCACCACTTCCACCGCGGCCATCAACCCCTGCCCGCGGACGTGACCGACGCAGTCCATCGACTCCAGCGTGCGCAGCCGGTCGAGCAGCCGCGCGCCGCCGGCGGCCGAGCGCGCCACCAGCTGCTCGCGCTCCAGGATGTCGATGTTGGCCAGCGCCACCGCGCAGCAGGTCGGATGGCCGGAGTAGGTGAAGGCGTGCATCCAGCGCTTGCCCGCGGGCACGCCGTTGATGACGTCGCGGATCGTGTCCGACACGCCGATGCCGCCGAGCGGGATGTAGCCGCTGGTGATGCCCTTGGCGAACTGCATGATGTCCGGCTCGATGCCGTAGTGTTCGAGGCCGAACCAGCGTCCGGTCCTGCCGAAGCCGGTGATCACCTCGTCGGCAATCAGCAGCACGTCGTACTTCGTGCAGATCTCGCGGATGCGCGGGAAGTAGTCGGGCGGCGGGATGATGACGCCGCCGGCGCCCTGCACCGGCTCGGCGATGAAGGCCGCGACGGTATCGGCGCCCTCGCGCAGGATGGCTTCTTCCAGCTTGTTGGCCGCGGCCACGCCAAGGCTGACGCTCGCGTCGGTGTTGACGAAGCGGTACGGATCCGGCGCATCGATGTGGAGGAAGCCGGGCGTGCGTGGCTCGAACATCGGCCAGAAGGCGGGAAGGCCGGTCGCGCTCATCGCCGCCAGCGTGAGCCCGTGGTAGGCGCGATGGCGCGAGATCACCTTGATCTTGTCGGGCTTGCCGAGCGCCTTCCAGTAGAACCGCGCGGTCTTGAACGACGACTCGGACGACTCGGCGCCGCCGCTGGTGAAGAAGAACGTGTTGATCGACGGATACGTCAACCCACTCAGCCGTTCAGCGAGCCGGATGGCGGGCTCGTTGGTGCCGCCCGCATAGGCGGAGTGGAACGCCAGGGTCGCCATCTGCTTCTGGGCGGCGTCGGCGAGCGCCTGGCGGCCGTGCCCGACGTTGACGTTCCACAAGCCGGCCAGCCCGTCGATGTATTCCCGGCCGGTGGAGTCGGTGATCGTCGCGCCCTTTCCGGACACCCACACGCGCGTTGCGGCGTAGGCGGAGGGATGGTGCAGCGGGTGGAGCAGGTGGGCCTGATCGGTATCGAGTGTGGCGCGCGTGGTCATGGGCGACATGCTATCGCCCCGGAGCGCCGGGGGCAAACCCCGCCGATGTCTACGGGCGGCTCGCCGCGGGCGAGAGCAGCGCCTTGACGAGCGCGTTCCAGAACTCGCGCGCCTGATACACCGACTTCACGGGCACGCGCTCGTTCAGGCCGTGCGAACGGTCCTGGTCCGGCGGAATCTCGATGGCGGCGACGCCGAACACTGGAACCCCAGCGTTGCGCAGGTACAGCCCGTCGGTGGCGCCGGCCGACATGCTGGGAACGACGAGCGCGTTGGGCCAGAAGGCGCCGGCCGTCTTTTCGATCGTCGGCAGGAGGTCGTCTCGGAGCGGGGACGCCGGGCTGGGCACCATCTTGTACACGGTGGATACGGTGATGGTCGGGTCGGCGACGACCGACTCCAGGACGCGCTTGACCTCGTCTTCCGTCACGCCCGGGAACACGCGGCAGTTCACCGTGGCGGTGGCCGATTGCGGCAGGGCGTTCTCCGCGTGCCCGCCGGTCAGCATCGTGGCCACACAGGTGGTGCGGAGATCGTTGTTGATGTACGGCACGGCCGACAGGCGATCGATCGCCGGCCCGGCAGTGTCCCCGCGGCCGGCGGCGCGCAGGTCGTCAGCCAGCTGGCCGGCCTCGATCGACGCGGTGCGCACGAACGAAGCCTGCGACACGGGGTTGAACTGCACCGGGAAACGGTGCGCCGACAATCGTCCGAGCGCGGTGGCCAGCGCGTAGATGGCGTTGTCCGTCCGCGGCACCGACGAATGCCCGCCCTCGTTCCTGGCCGTGAGAGCGAAGGTCACGTAGGCTTTCTCGGCGGCCTGCATCCAGAACGCCACGCGACCGGACGCGCGACGTTCCACGCCGCCGGCGTCGCTGTTGAGCGCGTAGTCGGCGGTCGCCAGGCGTGGCCGCTGGGCGAGCAGCCACTGGATGCCCGCGGTCGCGTCCGTTTCCTCGTCACAGGTCAGCACCGTGATGATGTCGCGCGCGGGCACGAACCCCTCGCGCTTCCAGCGCATCATGTTGGCAACCAGCAGCGACGCGCCCGCCTTGTTGTCGAGCGTCCCGCGACCGACGAACCACCCGTTCTCCTCGCGCAGGACGTAAGGGTCGTGCTCCCAATCGGCGCGTTTCGCGGCGACCACGTCGAGGTGGGCCAGCAGCAGGACGGGTGTCGCGACGGGCGCTCGCCCGCGAAGAGTGGCGACGACGTTCTGGCAGGACTCGCTGGGGCCGAGCACCTCGACATCTGAGGGGGGGTAGCCTGCCGCGCTCAGGCGCGCCGCCACGGCGCGGGCCGCGGGCGCCACCTGGCCGCCATCGGGCGACGTGTTGATCTCCACGAGCTCGCGGAAGATCGCCCGGTGCTCCTGGTCGAGAGGAGACGGCGCGTACTGGGCGCTCGCGGCCGCTGGGACCAGCAGCGCGCCCAGAAGGCACGCGGCATTACAGGCGCGGATCATCGCGCGAACTTCTGTTCGTGCATTGTCATCCGGCGCATTGTAGACCGGCAGTCGATCAGAACGTCGCGAGGGTATTCAGGGGCGAGCCGGTGCCGCCGGTCACCGGAACCGGGTTGATGGTGAGCATGAACTCCCAGCGTTTCACCCTGGCGGCGGTGTCGGCCAGGCGCTCGAGATCCTGATTGTCGAGCAAGTGAATGCCGAGAGCCGTGATGAGCAGCGTATGCACCGGCAGCGTCACGCCCTCGACCATCGTCGGCGTGACCTCGGACGCGGCATCGCTGCCGACGAACGCCACGCCGCGCGCCTTCAGCCATGGCGCGATGGAGGCGTGGAACCCGGCGGCGTTGCGGCCGACCGGCCATGGCCCGACCTTGTCGCGCCGCGCCCATCGGCCGGTGCGCAGCATCAGCGCATCGCCAGGGCCGATCTTCACGCCGGCCTGTTTCTCCCAGGCCTCCACGTCTTCGGGATAGATCGCGGTGCCCGGTTCGAGGAAGGGCACACCCTTCAGCCGGGGAATGTCGATCAGGATGCCGCGGGTGATCACGCCCTGCTTGAGGGTGTCGATCGAGAGCTTCGTGCAGCCTTTCTCGGTGTTGACGTCCGCCCTCGCGTAGCCGTTGTAGGTCTGATCCTTGTACAGGATGTGGCACAGCGCGTCGATGTGGCTGTGCGCGTAGCCGTGATACGACACGCGGTAGGTGTCGGTGGTGAATCCGCGGTTCATCGTGTGCTCGAACGGGCTCGCGTTGTCGTCGGCGGCTTCGGTGATCGGGTTGTGCGCCAGCGACACGGTCAGTCCGGTCTTGACGAGCGCGGCCGCCTGCCGGCGCTTGGCGTCGGTCACGAGGTTGGCGGCGCCGAGCTGGTCGTTGGCGCCCCACCGGCCCCAGTTCTTGACCGACTGGAACAGCTCATCGAACTCGGCGGCGTTGCGCGGGGCACGGTCCGAGGCCGCCGCCGGTGCCTGGCCGTGCGGGCTCTGCGCTCCCACGATCACAACGACGAAGGCGACGATCGCCAGGACTGGTCTGGTCCGCATGGGCACGCTCCTGCGGCGGATTATAGGCGCCCGGCGGCGCTCAGATCAGCCGAAGCGCCTCGAGGTCGTGGAAGTCCCGGCGATTGAGGGTCCACAGCGCGGCGCCGTTCGCCAGCGCGCACGCGGCCACCGCCAGATCGATTTCACGCCCGCGTGGTCTGGCGACGGCGGCGTAGAGCCTGGCCGCGAGTTGGGCCTCGACCGCCCCGAATACCGCGACGTTCTCCGACGGCATCAACTCTTCTTGAATCCGCAGATCCGCGCGGGTGCGCGGTCCACGGAGCCACTCGTAGAGCACCGGCGCCGAGATGTTGATGCGATGTTCGGCTTCGACCAGGCCGATGAGCGTATCGAGCGAGCGGCGCGGGCCGGTCAGCGCATCCACCAGCGCTGACGTATCGATGTGGATGATCACGGCGTGCGGCGGCCGCCCTGGCGGCGCGCCGTCTTCAGGGCACGCAGTTCCTCGTCAACCTCGGCGGCGGGACGGCCGGGCGCGGTGGCGCGCACCTTCGCCAGCACCTGGAGCATGCGGCTGCGCTCCGACTCGCTCAGCCTCTCGACCCGCGCCGCGTACTCCGCAATGGCCTCGCGGACCACCTGGCTCTGCGGCTTCCGCTGCTGCGCGGCGGTCCGTTTCAAGAGGTCGACGGTGCGGTCGTCGAGGGTATAGGTGACCTTAGCCATTGCCATACTATGGCAATACTACCATACCGAGTATGGTAACTGACTGGCCCGTATGGGCGACCCGCGGGCTAGGCGAACAGGTACGCGCCTTTCGCAACCGTCGCCTCGGCCAGCCGGCGGCGCATGGCCACCGTGTTCGCCGGTGTCACCTTCAGCAGCCGCCGCAGGGCGGCGAGCTGCGTGCGGAGCACGTCGCCTTCCGCCATCGCCGCGAGGGCGGCACGCGCGTTCAGCTCGACGCGGCCGGCAGCTTCGTGCGTGAACACCGCCGCGGCATCGACGTGGAGCGCGGCATCTGGCGCCTTGCCATTGGCGGCGGCGATTGCCCGCAGCACCGCGCTCTCCGACGTGTAGGCGTCGATCACCAGGTCCGCGAGATAGGTGAGGACTTCTTGTTCCTGTTCGAGCTTCGCGCCGTAGCGCTGCATCGCGGTGCCGGCCACCAGCAGCACCACCTTCTTGAACACGCCGCAGGCGCGCCGTTCGCCCACCAGCACGCCGTCGCCCTCGTCTGGCGGCGTCAGCGACGGGCTCATGATCTCGTCCTGCAGCTGCTTCGCCGCGGGGATCAGCGCCAGCTCGCCCTTCAGCGCCTTCTTCATCAGCATGCCGGGGATCAGCAGGCGGTTGATCTCGTTGGTGCCCTCGAAGATGCGGTTGACGCGGGCATCGCGGTAGTGGCCCTGGGCAGGGTAGTCCTTCACGAAACCGTTGCCGCCGTGGATCTGGACGTTCTCGTCGATGATGTAGTCCACGACCTCGCTGCCCAGCACCTTGGCGATCGACGCCTCGACGGCGAACTCCTCCAGCGCTTTCAGCATCGGCGCGGCGTCGTTCGGCCGCTTGTCGGGCGCGGCGGCGATGTGCGCGTCGATCAGGCCCGCGGTTCGATACATCATGCTCTCGAGGCCGTACTCGCGTGCGGTCATCTCGCCGAGCTTGTGCTTGATCGCGCCGAACGTCGCGATCGGGACGCCGAACTGCTTGCGCTGGGCGGCGTACTTCGCCGCCTCGGCCAGGGCCGCCTTGGCGCCGCCGGAGGTCATCGCGCCCAGCTTGAAGCGGCCGAAGTTCAGCACGTTGAAGGCCACCTTGTGACCCTTGCCGATTTCGCCGAGCACCGCGTCGGCCGGCACCTTCACGTCCTGCAGGATCACCGGGGTCGTTGACGAGCCGTGCAGGCCCATCTTGTGCTCTTCCTTGCCGGTGGAGACCCCGGGCCACGCCTTGTCCACGATGAACGCCGTGAAGTGCTCGCCGTCCACCTTGGCGAAGATGATGAACACGTCGGCAAAGCCGCCGTTGGTGATCCACATCTTCTCGCCGGAGAGCACGAAGCTGCCGTCGGCCTGCCTGGTCGCCTTCGCCTTGGCGCCGAGCGCATCCGAGCCCGAACCCGACTCGCTGAGGCAGTAGGCGCCGACGATCTCGCCGGCGATCAGCCGCGGAAGATAGGCCTGCTTCTGCTGCTCGGTGCCGAACATGAAGATCGGCAGGATGGTCAGGTTCGCCTGCGCGCCAAACGTGGCGCCGAACGAGGCGTAGCGCGACACCTGCTCCGAGACGATGAGCGTGGCGACCTTGTCGAGATCGACGCCGCCATAGGCCTCCGGCACGTTGGTGCCGAGCAGGCCCAGCGCGCCGCACTTCTTGATCAGCTCGCGGTTGAGGGCCCATTCCTTCTGCTCGAGCCGATCGACCAGCGGCAGGACCTCGCCGTCGATGAACTCGGCCGCCGCCTGGCCGATCAGCAGGTGCTCCTCGGTCAGCCGCTCCGGCGTCATCACCGCCGAGGGCTCGGTCTCCTCGATCAGCCACGCCCCACCCTTCATCGTCGTCTCGGTTGCTCGTGCTCATGGAACCCCCTGCCGCTATTCAAAGGTCAAAGTTCACGAGATCGAGAGTTCAAAATTCCCGAGATCGAGATCGAGCTCACAAAATCACGAGATCAATCCTCTCGAAGATTCCTGCCGCTCCCATGCCGCCGCCCACGCACATCGTCACCATGCCGTAGCGCGAGCCGCGGCGGTGCATCTCGTGGATCAGCGTGGCGGTGAGCTTGGCGCCGGTGCAGCCCAGCGGATGGCCGAGCGCGATCGCGCCGCCGTTCACGTTCACCCGCTCGGGATCGATTGGCAACTCGCGCAAGCACGCCAGCGCCTGCGCGGCAAACGCCTCGTTGAGCTCGATCAAATCAATCTGGTCGAGCGTGAGCCCGGCGATCTTCAGTACCTTCCTGATCGCCGGCACGGGGCCGATGCCGAACAGCTCCGGCGGCACGCCGGCGGTGGCGTAGGCGACAAAGCGCGCGAGCGGCTTCAACCCGTGCGCCTGTGCCAGTTCAGCGGAAGTCACGACCACGGCCGCGGCACCATCGCTCGTCTGCGACGAGTTGCCGGCGGTGACGGTGCCTGTGACGTGAAACGCCGGCTTCAGCTTGGCCAGCGCCTCGACGGATGTGTCGCGGCGCGGGCCTTCATCGGTGTCGAAGACCACCTCGCGCAGCGACGGCGCGAGCGCGCGACCGCCTCGCCCGTCACCGTCTCCGGCCGGCGACGCAAGCCGCACGGTGAGCGGCACGATCTCGTCCTTGAACCGGCCGGCTTCGATGGCCGCCACCGCACGCTGATGGCTGCGGTAGGCGAACGCATCCTGCGCCTCGCGTGTGACGGCCGATTCGCGGGCGTGATTTTCGGCGACCAGACCGGTGGTGAGATAGACGTCCGGGTAGGTCTCGACCAGGCCAGGGTTCGGCGAAATCTTGTTGCCGCCCATCGGCACGAGACTCATGGACTCGGTGCCGCCGGCGACCACGGCGCCGGTGTGCCCCAGCATGATCCGCTCGGCGCCGTAGGCGATGGCCTGCAGCCCGGACGAGCAGAAGCGGTTGACCGTGACGGCGGACGCCTCCACCGGAATGCCGGCGCGAAGGCTGGCGATGCGTGCGACGTTCAGGCCCTGCTCGCCTTCCGGCATCGCGCAGCCGAGAATCACGTCGTCCACCAGCGCCGGGTCGAAGCTGCCGGCCCGCACCAGCGCCTCGCGGATCACGACGGCGGCCATCTCGTCGGGCCGCATCACGCTCAGCGTGCCCTTCGGCGCCTTGCCCACGGCGGTGCGAACGGCTGAAACGATGACTGCTTCCTGCATCACGCCACTCCCGTCTCGAAATCTCCGAGCAGGTCTTCCACGGCGTCAGCGACGAGCGACGTCATGCCGTCGAACACATGATCCGCGCCCTCGATCACCACCAGCTCCTTCGGCTCGGCCAACTCGCCATACAGCTTGCGCACCAGCTTCACCGACGCCACCTCGTCTTCCTCGCCATGGATGAGGAAGATCGGCTTGTTGCTCGCCTTCACTTCGTCGTACGGGTAGATCCCCACGGGCGGCGCAATCGCGAGCAGCACCGAGACGAGCGGGTGTGCGGCGCCGACCCGGAGCGCCACCCACGATCCGAATGACATCCCCGCGGCCCAGATAGGCAGTCCGGGAAAGCGCTCCTCCGCAAATCGCACCGCGGCCTCGAAGTCGTCCTTCTCGCCCACGCCCTCGTCGAACGTGCCGGCGCTGAGGCCGACGCCGCGGAAATTGAAGCGCAGCGCCGCCGCGCCGATGCGGGTCGCGGCCTTCGCCGCCTGATAGAGCGCCTTGGTGTGCATCGTCCCGCCGTACTGCGGGTGCGGATGGGCGAATACCGCCACCGCGCGCGGCGCGCCGTCCGGCAGCTCGAGCCGCGCTTCAAGCGGGCCGACGGGGCCTGGTATCTCTCGAATCATGTCCATGGTCATCACGCGCTTGGTTTCAGGAAGTCGTCCACGACCGTCCTGAACCGGTCGGGTCTGGTGACGATGCCGAGATGCCCGGTGCGGGGCAGCACCACGTGCCGCGCGGCCCGCAGGCGGGCGATGTTGCGCTCGCTCACCTCCACCGGCACCACGCGGTCGAGCGCCGGCTCGCCGGTCACGACCAGCACCGGCGCAGTGACCGCCGAAGGGTCGGCGAACTGATGGGCGCCGGCCCATTGGATGCGGCGCGCCATCTTCGCGGCCGACATCGGCGCGCGGGCGACGCGCAGCCCATGCCCGACCATGAAGCGGAGACGGTCACGAAGCCCGGGGAACGCGGCTCGCACTTCCGGTTGCAGGCGCATCGGCGAGGTGGCCACGAACACCGGGCTCAGCAGCCTGGGCGCGCGCATGTAGAAGCGCGCGCGGGCATCCGGCGTCCAGTCCGTCGGCAACGCCGACGCCAGCACCAGGTTCGACACCCGCTCCGGATGCCGCGCCGCGAACTCGGTCGCGATGAGGCCTCCGTAGGAGACGCCGATCAGCGTCGCCTGCTGCAGCCCGGCGCGGTCCAGCACGTCGCTGACCTGCTGGAGGTAGTTCTCGAACCCGAGCGCCTCATCGAACGTGGATGGGCTGCTCCGCTCATCGCAGAGCGAGTAGGAAATCACCCGGTAGTGCTCTGCCAGGAGCTCTACCGTGGGCCGCATCCATTCCCACCGGCCTTGCAGGCCGGGAATGAGCACGACGGGCGCGCCGCGACCAATGTCGATCATCAGTTCCTCAACGGCTTGCCGGTCTTCAGCGTGTGCTGAATCCGTTGCAGCGTCTTCGGCTCGCCGAGCAGACTGAGGAACGCCTCGCGCTCCAGGTCCAGCAGGTATTGTTCGCTCACGGTCGTCGGGTGGGGCAGGGCGCCGCCGCCGAAGATGTGCGCGAGCTTGCGCCCAATCAGCGCATCGTGATCGCTGGCGCGGCCGGCGCGCCAGGCAAGGTGCACGCCCAGCTTCAGCGCCGCGGTCACCGACTCACCGCCGACGCGAATGGCGGTGCGTGGCGCCGGCGTGTGATAGCCCTCGCGTGCCCGCTCCAGCGCCTTGGCCTTGGCGTCCGCCATCAGGCGCTCGCGGTTCATGGTGAAGCCGTCCGTCGCGGCCAGATAGCCCAGGCGCACCGCATCGGGCCCGCTGGCCGAGACTTTCGCGAGGGCCACGGTTTCGAACGCCTTCTGCACGTACGGCAGCGGATCGCTCTGCGGCGCGGGCAGCCCCGCCATCGCGCGAATCAGCATCTCCTTCGTGCCGCCGCCGGCAGGAATCAACCCGACGCCGACTTCCACGAGGCCCATGTAGGTTTCCGCCGCAGCCTGCACGCGGTCGCCGTGCAGCACCATCTCCATGCCGCCGCCGAGCGTGAGCCCGCCCGGGGCCACCACCACCGGCACCGCGCTGTAGCGCAGCATCATCATCGCCTGCTGGAACTGGCGCACCATCAGCTCCAGCTCGTCGAAGTTGCCCTCCTGCGCTTCGAGCAGGACCAGCATGAGGTTGGCGCCGGCCGAGAACGTCGGCGCGTCGTTGCCGATGACCAGCGCGCGATGGTTCTTCGACGCTTCCTTCACGCCGGCCTGCAGCATCGCGATGGTGTCGCCGCCGATGACGTTCATCTTCGAGTGGAACTCCACGGCGAGCACGCCGTCGCCGAGGTCCACCAGGCTCGCGCCCGCGTTCTTCTTCACCACGCGCTGCTGATCCCTGGCGCTCCGAAGGATCTGGAGGTCCGTCGCCGCCGGCGCGACCAGGCCCTCGCGGAAGCGGTTCGCATTGGCGTCGAGCACCGACTGCACGAGCGGCGGGATGCCACCCCTGATGGAGTGCCCGCCCACCTCGGTGGCCGCGGCCATCACCTCTCGGACGCCGAGCGTGTCGAACAGTTCGAAGGGGCCGAGATCCCAGCCAAATCCCCACCGCATCACGCGATCGACATCGTCGATGTCGTGGGCGATCTCCGGCGTGACCCGCGCCGTGTAGACCAGCGTCGGCGCCAGCGTCTCGCGCAGGAACTCGCCGGCCTTGTCCTTGCTGGCGAACAGCATCCGGAGCCGCTCGCCGAGGTCGTCCATCGACTTGCCGGCTTCGATCGATCCGAGCTTCGCTGACTTCTTCGGGCGATAGTCCAGCGTCTCCAGGTCCAGCGTCCAGATCTCGGTCTCGCCCTGGTCGTTCTTGCGCCGCTGATAGAAGCCCTTGCCGGTTTTCTCGCCCAGCTGGCCGCGCGCGATCATCTGGTCCACGAACGCGGGCACGGCGAAGGCGTCGCGATCGTCGGCGTCCGCCAGGCGTTCGTTCAGGTTCCGCATCACGTGCGCCAGCACGTCCACGCCGGCGATGTCCATGGTGCGGAACGTCGCGGAGCCCGGGCGGCCGATGGCCGGCCCGGTGATCGCGTCGATCTCCTCGATCGTGTACTTGCCGCTGGCGAGCGCCTGCAGCATGCACGCGACGCCGTAGAGCGCGATGTGATTGCCGATGAAGTTCGGGGTGTCCTTCGCCACCACGACGCCCTTGCCGAGCAGGTGGTCGCCGACCTGGGTGACGGCGGCAATCACCGCGGGATCGGTCTCCGCCGTCGGGATCAGCTCCAGCAGGCGAAGGTAGCGGGGCGGGTTGAAGAAGTGTGTGCCGAGCCAGTGGCGGCGGAAGTCGTCGGATCGGCCTTCGGCCAGCGCCGCGATCGGGATGCCAGACGTGTTCGTGCTGACGATGGTGCCGGGCCGGCGCTTCTCGTCCACGCGTGCCAGCAGCTGCTGCTTGATGTCCAGCCGCTCGACAATGGCTTCCATCACCCAGTCGGTGGCGGCAATCTGGTCCAGGTGCGTGTCGAAGCCGCCGGTCGTGATCAGCGCGTAGGCGTCAGGCGTGAACTGCGGATCCGGCTTCAGCGCGCGCGCCT
The DNA here is from genome assembly GCA_963723005.1 of uncultured Acidobacteriota bacterium. Taxonomy (GTDB): domain Bacteria; phylum Acidobacteriota; class Vicinamibacteria; order Vicinamibacterales; family UBA2999; genus VFZN01. The sequence goes on from CAVRPA010000008.1 coordinate 515,000, forward strand.
TGTCCAGTCCCTTCCGGGCCACATCGGCGGTGAGGTCGAGGAGCAGCGACGGAATGCCGACGTTGGCGAAGTGCAGCGCGATCTGCGCGCCCATGGTGCCGGCGCCGAGCACCGTTACGGAGCTGACGTTGATGTGGCTCATCGGCCCAGGCCTCCAATCAGCAGGTCGACCACCGCGTCGGCGTCGCCGGCCAGGGCGTACTTCCGGCGGCTGAGCATCCAGTTGGTCGCCATCTCGTCGAGCGCGCCGAAGAAGACCTTGGCGGCGATGTTGGCGTTGATGTCGCGGCGAAACGCGCCGGACTCCTGGCCCTCGGCGATGGTGCGGCGGATGAGGCCCAGATAGTCCTGCAGGTGCGTGGACGAGAAGCGCTCCATGAACTTGATCGACTGGCGCAGCTCCACCTGCACGACCACGGCGAGGTCGCGGTCGCGGCCCACCCGTTCGAGATGGAGGCGCGCGATCTGGCGGAGCCGGTCCGCGGGATCAGGCACGCCGGCCAGTGCCGCCTTGCCTTCGTCGATGGCGTCCTTCATCGTCCGCTCGAAGATCGAGACCAGCAGGTCGTCCTTGCTGCGGAAGTAGAGGTAAACGGTGCCGGCGGCGACGCCGGCGACGCGGGCGACATCGGCGACCTGCGACTGGAAGAACCCGTTCTGCGCGAACACCTTCACGGCGGCTTTGAGGATGGCGTCGCGTTTGTCGGTGATGGGCGGCGGTTTGACGGCCGCCAGACGTCTCGATGAGGTGGCTGGCATCGGAATGAATGAATGGTCATTCATTTTGGGGAAAGGGTCAAGGGAGGGGTTCGATCTAGGTTCTAGGTTCTAAGGTTCTAGGGTTCTAGGGTTCTAGGGTTCTAGGGTTCTGAGGTTCTGGGTTCTGTGGTTCGTTCGATTGTGCTCTGTTGTCAACCGTGGTTGACGGCTTGGCAACCGGAGTTGACATGGTGCGACGTTCGTTCGGCCGCTGTCATTACGCGTCAGATCGTGGAAGTGTTTGGCACTCCGTCGTTTACGTCCACGTCGATGAGCGCGGCAGCCTGTTCCCAAAGCTGGTCTACTGAATTGCTCTGCCCCCGCCATGGCGAGAGACTTCACGGAGCTGGATGCGTGGCAGATCGCAGTCGAACTGAAGAAGTGGGTGTACGTGCTCGTGCGCCGTCCGGTCGTGGCTCGCGACGGGCGGTTGGTCAGCCAGATCGTCGACGCTGCGAGATCCGGCCCGCGCAATGTCGCCGAAGGCTTCGGGCGCTTCCACCGCAAGGAGTTCGCGCAGTTCCTGAAAGTTGCCATCGGATCCGAGCAGGAGGTGCGGAACCACATACTCGATGCCTTCGACTGCGGCTACATCACCGCGGCTGAACGCGACGAAGGTGTCATTCTCTCGAAGAGAGCCGTCGCCGCCGCTCTTGCCTTGCGGAAGTACCTGCTCTCGGATCGCAACCCGTACCGCTAGCGGCCAGGAGCCGAACCCGAGAACCTGCGAACCTCAGAACCCAAGAACCTCAGAACCTCCAGAACCCCGGAACCTCGGTTATGATTCGCCCTCGCACGCCCTCGCACGTTCAGCCACTTTTTCAAGGAGCAGACGATGGGGAAAGCCGCCGACGTCGTGAAAGACCTTTACGCCGCGTTCGGTCGCGGTGACGTGCCCGCGGTGCTCGGGGCGTTCGATGCCGCGATCGAGTGGACAGAGGCGGAGGGCTTCGTCTACGCCGACGGCAACCCCTACGTCGGACCGCAGGCCGTGGCCGAAGGCGTCTTCGGGCGCGTCATCGCCGACATGGACAACTTTGCCATCCGCCCCACGAACATCATCGATGGCGGCGATACGGTTGTCTCCGAGGGCCGCTATACGGGAACCTGGCGCGCGACCGGGGCGGCGGTGGACGCGCAGTTCGCCCATGTCTGGCAGGTGCGCGACGGGAAAATTGTGCGCTTCCAGCAGTACACCGACACCGGCCAGTGGACGAAGGCCGCTGGCCGCTAGCGCGAAAGGAACAGTCCCATGCCATTGGTTGTTCGCGCCTTCCCCGTCACGCCAGGCCAGGAGGCCGCGGCGCGCCAGTTCGCGGCCGACCTGACCGGCAGCCGCCGCGAGGAGGTCGAGGCGCTCTATAGCCGCCTCGGCATCCAGCGCGAGTGCTGGCACCTGCAGGACACGTCGAACGGTCCCTGGGTGATTGTCGTCACCGACCTGTCCGGTGAACCCGTGGCGGCCGGGGAGATTTACGCCGCCTCACAGGCCGGGTTCGAGCGCTGGTTCAAGGATCAGGTGAAGCTCGTGACCGGCATCGATCAGGACAACCAGCCGCTGGGACCGCCGACGGAGATGCTGCTCGACCTCACCCTGCCGCAAACGCGTGCCAGCCGGGAGGGCTGAGCACCTGTGCCCACGAGCGGTCCCGGTGCTGACGGCCCTCCTGCCGTGGCCGTGGTGGGCGCCACGGGCATGCTGGGCCGCCGCGTCACCAGGCAGTTGCTCGCCAATGGGAATCGCGTGGTGGCGGTGACTCGCGATCGCGCGCGGGCGACGGATGTTGCGTCGCTTGGCGCAGAAGTTCGCGTCGCCGACCTCACCGAGCCTTCGTCGCTCGCTCCGGCGTGCGGGGGCACCGAGGTCGTCGTCTCCGCGACGCACGCGATGCTGGGCAGGGGACGATACCGGTCCGAGCGCGTGGATGATGCCGGACAACGGGCGCTGATCGATGCCGCGAGGGCCGCAGGTGTGCGGCACTTCGTCTACATCTCCGTCCTCGGCGCTTCTCCGGATCACCCGATCGATTTCTGGCGGACCAAGTTCAAGGTCGAGCAGCACCTGCAGGCGAGCGGCCTGTCGTGGACCATCCTGCGTCCCGCGGCGTTCATGGAACTGCACGCGCACGAGCTGATCGGGAAGAGCATCCTTGCCGGGGGTACGGCGACGATCCTTGGTCGCGGCGATCGTCCCATGAACTTCGTTGCCGTGGGCGACGTGGCGCAGCTGGCGGCGAGGGCCGTCTCGGATCCGGCCCTGCGCGGACGGACCATCGAGATCGGCGGCCCCGAGAACCTCACGAAGAACCAGGTCGCGGCGCTCTACGGCCAACTGTGTGGGCGCCGGCCAAAGGTGCGGCACATCCCGCTCGGCGCGTTGCGCGTGCTGGCGACCCTCATCGGTCCCCTGCACCCGGGCATTGCGCGGGTGATGCGGGCGAGCCTCGCCGCGGAGGACGCCGACGAGAGCTGGGATTCGAGCCGGTTTCTGAGCGAATACCCAATGCCATTGACCCGGCTGGAGGACGTCCGCGGGAGTTCCTTTCGGCCGCGGGCCGCTCCCGCCTAGGCCAACTTTCAATTCCGGAGCGGCCTTGTCACAATAGCGGGCCGTGAACTGCCCTCGTTGCACCAACCCGATGGACGAGCACACCCTGGCCAGCCACAGCGGCCGGTCGGTGGCGCTCGACTTGTGCGTCCCCTGCCAGTCGTTCTGGTTCGATGCCCGCGAGAGCCTGGCGCTGACGCCGGCCTCGACGCTCGCGCTCTTCCGCGTCATCGGCGACCACACCGGCCGCTCGCATGCCACGGCGGCCGAGCTCGCGAAGTGCCCCCGTTGCCAGGCGCGCCTGCGCCTCACCAGGGACATGCAGCGCAACACCCGCTTCGAGTACCTGCGCTGCCCGAACAACCACGGCCGCCTGATCACGTTCTTCGAGTTCCTGAAAGAGAAGGACTTCGTCCGGCCGCTCACTCCGCCTCAGCTGGAGGAGCTTCGGCAGACCGTGCAGTTCCTGAACTGCTCGAACTGCGGCGCGCCGGTGGACCTCGCCAAGGCATCCGCATGCGGCCACTGCGGCTCGCCGCTGTCGATGCTCGACCTGTCGCAGGCCGAGAAGTTGATCGAGCAACTGCAGCGCGCGGATCGCTCCGGCCAGCCCGTGGACCCCGCCCTGCCGATGAACCTGGAGCGCGCCCGCCGGCAGACCGAGGCCACCTTCGCCGGGCTGATGCGCGACGTGACGTTCGCCAACGACATCTCCGTCGGCGGTCTCGTCTTCGCCGGCTTGCAGTCCGTCGGCCGCTGGCTGCAAACGCCCAGAACGCCGTAACACGCGCGATCTACAATCGACTCGTCTTGTTCAGAGGAGCGTTAATCATGGGGCTGATGGATTTCATCAAGGGCGAGCTGCTCGAGGTCATCGAGTGGACCGACGACTCGCGCGACACGCTGTCATACCGTTTTCCGGACGAGGACAAGGCCATCAAGAATGGCGCGCAGCTGATCGTCCGCGAATCGCAGATGGCGCAGTTCGTCTATCTCGGCGAGTTCGGCGACACCTTCGGTCCGGGCAAGCACACCCTGACCACCGACAACATCCCGGTGCTCACGAAGCTCAAGTCGTGGAAGTTCGGCTTCAACTCGCCGTTCAAGGCGGACGTCTACTACGTCGTCACGCGGCTGTTCACCGGCAATAAGTGGGGCACCTCCAACCCCGTGATGCTGCGCGACAATGACTTCGGCATCGTCCGGGTCCGCGCCTTCGGCACCTACGACTTCAAGATCGTGGACGTGAAGACGTTCCTGCGCGAAGTCGCCGGCTCCGATCACAATTTCCGGCTCGACGAGTTCGCCGACACGATGCGCTCGCGCATCGTCAGCATCTTCACCGACGCGATCGCCTCGGCGAAGATCCCGGTGCTGGACGTGGCGGCGCGCTACACCGAGCTGGGTGACGCGCTGCTGCCGCTGATCAACCCGGCCGTGACCGCGAAGTACGGGCTCGAGATCGAAAGCTTCATCGTCGAGAACGTCTCGGTTCCGCCCGAGGTGGAAGCGGCCATCGACAAGCGCTCGAGCATGGCGGCGGTCGGCAATCTCAACGACTTCGTCAAGTACCAGATGGGCAAGGGCTTCGAGGCCGGCGGTGGCGGCGGGGCCGCGGGGACGGCGGCGGAATTGGCGGTGGGCTTCGGCCTGGCGCAGCAGATGGTGCAGCAGGGATTTGCCGGCGGGCAGGCCACGCCAACAGTGGCGCCCGTGTCGGCCGCAGCGGCCGCGGGCAGCGGGCTGCCGGAGTTGATGGGACCGGCGGACGCCGCCACGGCGCTTGGCGTCTCGGAAGCCGACGTGATGGCGGTGCTCGAGTCCGGGGAGTTGAAGGGCAAGAAGATCGGCTCGGCGTGGCGCATCTCGCGCGCCGCGCTCGCGGCCTACATGGCCGAATAGCGGCTGCCCGTCACCACGTCGAACAGTCACGCGAGCATGTCGGACCAGATTGCCGCCCTCCAGAAGCACGCCTGTCCGGCGTGCGGCGCGCAGGCCGAATGGAACCCGGGCAAGCAGAAACTGGTGTGCCCGTTCTGCGGCACCGAGTCGCCGTACGTCATCGATCGGCGAAACCGGCAAGGTCGTCGAGCTGGATCTCGTGACGGCGCTCCGCGAGCTGCCGGAGGAGGAACGCGGCTGGCAGGCGGCCACTCACAGCGTGCAGTGCCAGAGCTGCCGCGCGGTGATGGTCTTCAGCGCCGATCGGGTGGGGCAGAACTGCGAGTTCTGCGGCTCGCCGGCGCTGGTGGACTACCAGGAGATCAAATCGCCAATCCGGCCGCAGGGCCTGCTGCCGTTCCGGGTGGATCGCAACAAGGTACGCGACGACATCCGCGGCTGGTGGCGCAGCAAATGGTTCGCCCCCGGCCGGCTGTCGCGCACCGCGATGGTCGATACCGTCCACAGCCTCTACATCCCCTACTGGACATTCGACGCCCGCGTGCACTGTCCGTGGGAAGCCGAAGCCGGCTATCACTACTACGTGAACGTGGAGGGGCGCGACAGCAAGGGCAACCGCGTCGTCCGGCAGGAGCAGCGCACGCGATGGGAGCCGGCGCACGGCGAGATCGACCACGCCTTCGACGACGATCCGGTGCCGGGCACGCAGGGCCTGCCGATGGACCTGCTCCGGCAGGTGGAGCCGTTTCCAACCCAGGAAGTCGTGCCCTACGACACGGCCTTTCTGTCCGGGCATGTGGTGGAACACTACAAGGTGGTGCTGATCGAGGCCGCCGAACGGTCGCAGCAGCAGATGCACGCCGCGCTCGAACGCCTGTGCGCGGCGCAGGTGCCGGGCGACACCCACCGGAACCTCCGCATCTTCCCGACCTTCTCCGGCCGTACCTTCAAGCACGTGCTGGTGCCGGTGTGGCTGCTCGCGTACAACTACCGAGCCAAGGCGTTCCAGGTGATCGTCAACGGCTACACCGGGAAGATCGCCGGCAAGTACCCGATCAGCCTCTGGAAGGTGCTGCTGGTCATCCTGCTCGTGGCCATCGTGGCGCTCACGGTGATCTCACTGGAGAACTGACGTGGCGATCACCCTGAAGGACGAAACGCGGAAAGATCTCATGGTTTCCATCAAACGCTACGTCGCCGAGAACCTGGATCAGGACATCGGCGACCTGAAGGCGGGGCTGCTGCTCGATTACGTCCTCGAGGAGGTTGCGCCCAGCGTCTACAACCAGGCGATCCAGGACGCGCAGCGCTACTTCCAGGAGCGGGCCAACGATCTCGAGGGCGTGTGCTTCGAACGGGAGTTCGGTTACTGGAAGGACGCGCGCACCAGGAAGCGGTGATATGGAGATCGTCGTATCTTTGCGATTGCCGCGCTCCTGCTGCTGGGGCCGCGAAAGGGTGGGCGCCCGCAGAGCGCGGTCGCTGTCGTTGCGGGGATCTTGTTCCTGATTTGGTTCGCCGTGGCGTTTGGGATGGGCAGCTTGTGGAACGCCGTCTTCGGACCAATCGCCCAGCCCTGAAAGGGTGCTGGCGGGCACGAGATCAATGAGGGCGATGGTTCTGGATGCCCCGGGACGTCGGCTGCGGCTGGCGGACTTGCCTCGCCCGCAGCCGGGGCCCGGCGAACTCCTGCTCCGGGTTACCGCGTGCGCGGTGTGCCGCACCGATCTCCATGTGCTCGACGGCGAGTTGCCGTCTCCCGCATTGCCCCTGATTCCCGGTCACGAGATCGTGGGCATTGTCGAGGCCACCTATCCAGGTGCCACGCGGTTCGCGGCCGGTGCGCGCGTTGGCGTGCCGTGGCTCGGGTGGACCTGTGGCGAGTGCTCGTTCTGCCTGGCCGGGGCTGAGAACCTCTGTGCGGCGGCGCGGTTCACGGGTTACACGCGCCAGGGCGGCTACGCGGATTACACGATCGCGGACGAGCGCTTCTGCTTTCCTCCTGCCGGACGGCTACGACGATGTGCATGCGGCGCCGCTGCTGTGCGCCGGCCTGATCGGCTATCGGGCATACGAATGGCGGTCGAGCGTCCATTCGGTGGCGACGCGGCGCGCATCGGGCTCTACGGGTTCGGCGTGGCGGCGCATCTGCTGGCTCAGGTGGCAGTGGCCGAGGGGCGGCAGGTCCACGCGTTCACCCGGACTGGTGATCGTCCGGCACAGGAACATGCGCGACGGCTGGGCGCAGTGTGGGCCGGAGACTCCGACGAACGGCCGCCGGACCCGCTCGACGCGGCAATCCTCTTCGCTCCGGTGGGTGCGCTGGTGCCGTCGGCGCTTCACGTGGTGCGCCCGGGCGGCGTGGTAATCTGCGCGGGCATTCACATGAGCGACATCCCGTCGTTCCCATACGCGCTGCTCTGGCAGGAGCGCGTCGTGCGTTCCGTGGCCAACCTGACGCGCGAAGACGGCGACGCCTTTCTCGCCGTGGCCGCCCGCGGCCGGCTCCGAGTCGATACCACCTCGTACGCCCTCGAGGACGCCAACACCGCTCTGGACGACCTGCGGCACGGGCGCCTGCAGGGAGCCGCCGTGCTCGTTCCATGACGTCGCTGGACCCACGATTCATTCCCCAGCAGCGCGTCGTGTCGCGTGCCGTCGCGTTGGCGCTGGGCGCCGCGTCGCTGGTGGTCCTGCTGGTCGTCTTCGCGGCTGCCGACTCGCTGCCATCGTGGGCTCGCGTGGCCCTCGGCGTATGCTGGCTCGCGGCCGTGGTCATCGGCGCGTGGGCCGCCGAACGGTGGCCCGCGCTGGACTACGCGCACACCGGATATCAGCTCGATGGCGATGGCCTGCAAGTCCGCCGCGGCGTGCTGTGGCAGATCGTCACCCACGTGCCGAGGTCGCGCGTGCAGCACACGGACGTCTCGCAGGGGCCGCTGGAGCGGCGATACGGGCTCGGCACGCTGGTCGTCTATACCGCGGGCACCAACCACGCGCGCGTCGCGCTACCCGGGCTGGCGCACGAGGTCGCGCGAGCCCTGCGCGACGAGCTTCGCGCCGAGCGGGTCGATGACGCCGTCTGAGCAGCGGCTGCATCCGGCGTCGATCCTCTTCGATACGGCCCGCTACGCGCGGCTCTTTGCCGGCCCGGCGCTGCTGGCGCTCGTCACCAGCAGCCGTGGCAGCGGGCCGATGTGGCGGTACGGTGACGGGGTCCCGGATATCGAGACCTGGATGTGGATCCTGGTGCTGCCGAGCGTGGCGCTCTCGATCGCACGTTACCTGTCGTTCCGCCTGCAGTACGAGCCGGACCAGCTGGTGATTCGCTCCGGCATCCTGTTCAGGAACGTGCGACACCTGCCTTATGCGCGCATCCAGAACCTCGATGCGGTGCAGAACGTCTTCCATCGCGCGTTCGGCGTGGCGGACGTGCGCGTGGAGACCGGCGGTGGCGCCGAGCCCGAGGCTCGCATGAGCGTGCTGCCAGTGGCCGCACTGGACGAGATGCGCGCGCGAGTGTTCGCGGGCCGCGCCAGGCCGGCACCGACCGTGACGGCGGCCACGGACCTGGGCGAGGCCGAAGCCGAGGAGCCCGAGGTCGGTACGACGAGCGAGCTGCTGCATCTGCCGCTCCGGGAACTGCTGCTGTGTGGCTTTCTCGAGAACAAGGGCATGGTGCTGGTGGGCGCGGCCTACGGCGCGCTGTGGGAGACCGGTGCCCTCAACCGCGTATGGAGCTGGCTCGTCGTGGGCAACGTAGACGTGCGCGGACTCTTCCGCGAGATGGTGGCGGCACTGCTCGGGCGGGGTCCGCTGCCGGTCGGCCGGGTGTTCCTCGCCCTCGGCGGCGTCGCGATGTTCCTGATTCTCGTGCGCGTGATCTCGATGGCGTGGGCGTTCGTGCGGCTGTATGACTTCCGGCTGACCCGACGCGGTGATGATCTGCGAACCACCTTCGGGCTGCTCACACGCGTCACCGCGACCATCCCTTTGCGCCGGGTGCAGTCCGTGACCATCGATCAAGGCTGGCTGCATCGTCGCCTCGGCCGGGCGTCGGTGAGGGTGGAGACGGCGGGCGGTCAAGCTGGCCGCGCCGTGCGCGATCGGGAGTGGGTGGCTCCGCTCATCGCCATCGAGCGCGTGGCGCAGCTCGTGGCCGAGATCCTGCCGGGCGTCGTGCTGGACGAGGCAAGGTGGGAGCCCGTCCACCCGCGGGCGTTCGGGCGCGCGGTGAAGCCCGCCCTTCTTTTCGCCCTGGTCGTCACTGCCGCGGTGACGGTGGCGATTGGCTGGCGTGGGCTGGCGTTGGCGGTTCCGCTCGGCGCCTGGGCGGTGGTCATGGCCCGCCTGCATGTGCGCCACCTTGGTTGGGCGGCGAACGGCGAGTGGGCGGCGTTTCGCAGCGGCTGGCTGACACGAAGCCAGACGCTGGTGAAGGTGAATCGAATCCAGGCGGTGAGCACATACGCCTCGCCGCTGGATCGTCGCGCGTCCATGGCGCGGGTGCGCGCCGATACGGCCGGGGCGGGCGAGCGCTCGCACCGGGTGGATATTCCGTACCTCGGCGTGGACGTGGCGGACGACCTCCGCGAGCGTCTCGCGGCTCAGGCAGCACGCACCGCGTTCAAGTGGTGAGTGGGTGCGCGCGGCCTCGCACTGCTATTCTGGCTTCTATGCGTTCCGACGATCGCGGTCACGTCTTCCGGCAGCTTCACCTGGCAGGCTGCTTCGTGATCCCCAACCCATGGGACGCGGGCAGCGCGCGGCTCCTGACACAGCTCGGGTTCCCCGCACTGGCCACGACCAGCTCGGGCTTTGCCTGGTCACAGGGCCGGCCCGACAACGGGATCGCGCTGGACGAGGCGCTGTCGCACTTCCGCACCATTGCCGGCAGTGTGAGCGTGCCGGTGAACGGCGACTTCGAAGGCGGGTTCGCGGTGGAGCCGGAGGACGTCGGCGCGAACGTCGCACGTGCCGCCGAGACCGGTGTGGCGGGGCTGTCGATTGAGGACTCCACCGGGCGCCAGGCGGATCCGCTGTTCGAGTTCGGCCTCGCGGTGGAGCGCGTGCGGGCGGCGCGGCAGGCAATCGATCGCACCGGCAGCGGCGTGTTCCTCACCGCCCGCTCCGAAGGCTTCATCGTCGGTCGCCCCGACCTCGCCGAGACCGTGCGCCGGCTCGTGGCCTTTGCCGAGGCTGGCGCCGACTGCCTCTACGCACCGGGGTTGCGCACGGCGGACGACATCGCGGTGGTGGTGAACGCGGTGGCGCCAAAGCCCGTGAACGTGCTGGTGGGTGCGGGCTTCATCACCGTGCCTGAACTGGCGGCGCTCGGCGTGCGTCGAGTGAGCGTCGGCGGGGCACTCGCCCGCGCCGCGTGGACCGGATTCATGGAGGCCGCGCGGGAGATCGCCGAACACGGCACCTTCCGGCACCTCGGCGAGGCAACGTCCTTCGCCGACGTCAACGGCTGGTTCACGAATCGGGAAGAGTGAGCCCGCCTGCGGCGGCGGGCTTGAGGCTTGAGGCTTGAGGCTTGAGGCTTGGGGCTTGGGGCTTGAGGCTCTGAGGCCTGAGGCCTTAAGCTCTGAGGCTCTAAAGCCTAAAGCTATCGTCTAGCCGTCTGCCGTTACTGAACCGTACTGCCGTCTGCCGTCTGCCGTCTGCCGTCTGCCGTCTTTCTGCCTTCCGCCTTTTGCCTTCTTCCTTTCAGTCTACGATCCCCCCATGGAACCGTGGTTTCGCCGCGCGCTCGTTGCCACCGGTGTCGTCAATGTGCTCGGAGCGCTGACCTTCGTGCCGGCGAACCGCGCCGCTCGCGACCTGCTCGGCCTGCCTGGCAACACCGATCCGCTGTACTTGTGGATCATCGCCAGCTGGGTGTTCGGCTTCGGCATCGCCTACCTGTGGCTGGCGCGCCAGCGCCGGCCCGAGTGGCTGTTCGTGGCGATCGGCGCCTTTGGCAAGCTGTCATTCGTGGCAATCCTGGCGTTCGCGTGGGTGACGGGCGCGATTCCGCTGCGCGGTGCGGCGGGTGGCGTGTGGGACCTGGTGCTCGGCCTGATGTTCGTCAAATGGCTGATCGCGCATCGCGAGCCTGTGGCGTAGCGATCACGGTTTGGGAACGCGCAAGGTGGCGCTGATCATGGCGCTGCCGCTCAGGCCGTAAATCAACACCAGCGGATGCAGCAGCGCCGGTCCGAGCTGCATCACACCCAGCCAGAGCCGTTCGTCCGTGCGGTCCTGCAGCACCGCGATCGACAACAGCGCGACGATCGCGATGCTCGTTGGAATGGGCGTGCCTTCGAAGTACTTCACCTTGCCGGTGACCTCGTCGGCCAGTTCAGCCGCGGTGGCATTGAAGCGCGCCAGACGGCTGACGCCGCACACCACGAAATAGGTCAGGACGAACACGTCCCAGCCGCCGCGCAGGCCCAGCGTGTAGCCAATCACGGCCGGCGCGACCCCGAACGAAATCACGTCCGCGAGCGAATCGAGATCCGCGCCCAGCGTGGACTGTCGTCGCCGATCCAGCCGGGCGACGTAGCCGTCGAGGACGTCGAGCACGAGCGCAATCGGAAGGAGAGTAAACGCCGCCCACAACCACGAGCGGTTCCCCGTCGCCAGGAAGTCCAGGCACAGGAAGATGGCGATGGTGCCGCACGCTGCGTTGCCGATGGTCAACGCATCGGCGGCCGTGTACGACCGCAGCATGGACATGTGCCGGCGAGGGGGCGTCATGCCTCAGCGTAGGTGACAGCGCACCTGTGGCACAATCCCGGCATGAAGAAGCTCGTCCTTCTGCTCACCCTGATCATCAGCGCGTCGTGCAGCTCGCCGCAGACCGCGCCCGCGGTGGATCCGCAGGTGGCCGCCTGGCAGCAGCGCGCCGAGGGCATCACCATCGTCCGTGACGACTGGGGTGTGCCACACGTCTACGGCAAGACCGACGCGGACGCGGTGTTCGGCGTGATCTACGCGCAGGCCGAAGACGACTTCAATCGCGTCGAAACGAACTTCATGAACAGCATGGGCCGATTGGCCGAGGCGGAAGGCGAGGCCGAGATCTGGCGCGACCTCCGCATGAAGCTGTTCATCGACCCGGACGATCTGAAGGCGAAGTACCAGACCAGCCCCGACTGGCTGAAGAAGTTGATGGACGCCTGGGCCGACGGCCTGAACTACTACCTTCACACCCATCCCCAGACGAAGCCGAGAGCGATTCAGAAGTTCGAACCATGGATGGCGCTCAGCTTCAGCGAGGGCAGCATCGGCGGTGACATCGAGCGGGTGTCGCTGACCCAGCTCGAGGCGTTCTATGGCGGCGCGGCAAAGCAGAAGGTGGCTGAACTCGAGATTCCCGCGGTGACGATGCCTCCCGAACCAACCGGCTCGAACGGCTTTGCCGTGGGGCCGTCGCGGACCGCGAGCGGCAAGGCGATGCTGTGGATCAACCCCCACACGTCGTTCTTCTTCCGCGAGGAAGCGCAGATGGTGAGCGAGGAAGGCCTGAACGCCTACGGCGCCATCACCTGGGGACAGTTCTTCATCTACCAGGGCTTCAACGAGCGCGCCGGCTGGATGCACACCTCGAGCGGCGCCGACAACATCGACGAGTATCTCGAGACCGTGGTGAAGAAAGACAACGGAGTGTTCTATCGCTACGGCACCGAAGAACGCGCCATGACGATGAAGCGCATCGTCGTGCCGTACAAGACGGCCACCGGCATGGCGCAGCGCGAGTTCACGGTCTATCGCACGCACCACGGGCCCGTTGTCCGCGAGGTGGACGGCAAGTGGGTGTCGGTGCGGCTGATGGAAGAGCCGGTGAAGGCGCTCACCCAGTCGGTACTCGCGCACCAAGGCGAAGAACCTGGCCGCCTTCCGCGAGACGATGGACCTGCACACGAACTCGTCGAACAACACGGTGTTTGCCGACGCCGAGGGCAACATCGCCTATTTCCACGCGAACTTCGTTCCCAAGAAGGATCCGAAGATCGACTGGACCAAGCCGGTGGACGGCAGCACCCCGGCCACCGAGTGGCAGGGCGTGCACTCCGTGGACGAGAGCCCGAACATGTTCAACCCGCCGAACGGCTGGATCCAGAACACCAACAACTGGCCGTACTCGGTGTCGGGCCCCAACAGCCCGAAGGAAAAGGACTACCCGTCGTACATGGATCGCAATGGCGAGAACCCGCGTGGCGTGCACGCGGTGCAGGTGCTCGAGAACGCCAAGGGATTGACGAAGGACACCCTGCGCGATGCCGCGTTCGACCCTTCGCAGCCGGAGTTCGCGCGCCTGATTCCGGCGCTGGTGAAAGCCTACGACCAGCTGCCGGCGGGCCACGCGATGAAAGCGCGGCTGAAGGATCAGGTCGCGCTCCTCAGAACGTGGGACTTCAAGTGGAGCGCCGACTCGACCGCCAACACGCTGGCCGTCTTCTGGGGCGAAGAGTTGTGGCGCCGCTCCACGCCCGAGGCAGCGAAGGCCGGCGTCTCGGTGTACGATTTCATGCGCAGCAAGGCCACGCCGGTTCAGCGCCTCGAGGCGCTGGCAGCTGCGTCTGATCAGCTGGCGGCGGACTTCGGCAAGTGGGACACGCCGTGGGGCGAGGTCAACCGCTTCCAGCGGCTCACTGGCGACATCGTGCAGCCCTTCGACGACAACGGCGCCAGCATCCCGGTGCCGTTCACCTCGGCACGATGGGGATCGCTCGCGTCCTTCGGCGCCAGGGCCTACAAGGGCACCAAGAAGTGGTACGGCACGAGCGGCAACAGCTTCGTGGCCGCGGTGGAGTTCGGCGACACGGTGTCGGCAAAGGCGATCACCGCCGGCGGCCTCGACGCGGATCCGAAGTCCAAGCACTTCAACGACCAGGCGGAGCGCTATGCAACGGGCAACCTGCGCGACGTGTACTTCTATCGGGATCAGCTGAAGGGTCACACCGAGCGCGAGTACAAGCCCGGCCAGTAGCTCTCCCGGAACGGAGGAGATATGAGTGCGGCCGCCGCGGTCGATCGCATTCGCGGCCTCATCGCCGGCGTCCTGCCGCCCGAGTTGTCCGATGCCAGCGTGGTGATCGGACATCCGGGTGCCCAGGAGGAGTACGCGTTGGGGCTCAGCCTGTTCGTGCTGCAGATCCGAGAGGACGCCACGTGGCGCTCGCACCCGGACCGCGCCACCCAGTCGCTGATCGAGGTCGATCTGCTGGTGTCGGCGCACGCGCCGCCCGAACGCGGCTTCGAGGGCATTCGCCTGCTGGAGATTGCCTCCGAGATCCTCCGGACCACCCCCGAGCTGGGCGCCGTGTCGCCGCACGTCTCGGCGGAAGTGCTGTTGCGGGCGCCGTCACCCTACGAGATCGCGTCGCTGTGGCAGGCCATGGGCACGCCGATGCACTCGAGCGTGCTGTGCGTGGTCCGAGTGGCGGTGAACGCCGCGGTGCCGGCCGGCGACACGAGGTGACATACTGCACGCCGTGCGCATGACCGCTGGAAAGAACCGAACGGGCAGATGGCCCTGACCGCGACGATTTACAACCTCAACATCGAACTGGCCGACATCGATCGCGGGGTCTACGAGACGCTGGCGCTTCGCATTGCCCGTCAGCCGTCGGAGACGGTGGAGTACATGCTCACGCGCGTGCTCGCCTACTGTCTCGAGTACACCGAGGGCATCGCCCTGACGGAGGGCGTGGCGTCCGGCGACGAGCCCGCGGTGCTGATCCGCGATCTGACGGGACGCATCACCGCCTGGATCGAGGTCGGCCTGCCGGATGCGAGCCGTGTGCATCGGGGCAGCAAGCTGGCCGGGCGGGTCGCGGTCTACACCCACCGTGATCCGCAGCAGCTGCTGGCGCTCTGGGCGGGCGAGCGTATTCACAACGCGAAGGAGATTCCCGTCTACGCCTTCGACCGGGCCCTCATTGAGGAGCTGGCTGCGCTCCTCGAACGGCGCTCCTCGTTGTCGCTTTCCATCACCGAGCGCGAGCTCTATCTGGAGCTGGACGGCCGAACCTACTCGACTACCATTTTTGAGCACCGCACCGCCCACGCGCAGGGCTGAGCAGGGCTGCCGCCTTCCGTCCCGTCTCGCATCGCGCCCTGAGTTCCGGGATTAGGCGACGAAAGTCTGCCTCTCAGATGTCCGGTTTCCCCGTTCGACGCCATATACGGCGCTAAATCGCCCCTTCCCGCCCCGGCGCCGGATGGAACGCCTCATGCAATGACGTCGGCCGAAGCCCATGTCTTGGCGCCTTGGGCTCAACACGGGGAGGTTGCTCATGCCTGCGTCGCTCGTTGTTCACCATCCGGGAGTCGTGCTGCCTCGACTGCAGTACCCGTCGATTCGCACCGCCGCGCGCACCGCGCTGCGGTTCGCCGAATCGGGCGTGACCATCCCGGCCATTGTCGACGATCAGGACGGTTTGATCTGGGAGTACCCGGGTGGCGATCCGGAGGCCGAGGCGGCGACCACCGCTCTCGTTCGGCTACGTGCGCTGGCAGGCGTGAAGAGGGGTTGAGGGGGCAGCAATGGTAAAGGCAATGTCTATGGCAGCTGAAGAACTGGGACACATCAGTCCGTGGAATCCGGTGATCGCGGAGCGTTACGCTGCGGCCACCGAACGGATGTTGCTTGGAGCCTGTGGTCCGGCCAGGGTCGTAGGGAACCGCCGGGATGAAGCCCTGATCGCCGACCGCGAACGCCGCGCCGCCGAGAGCCGGCGCCGCAGCGCCGCCGCCTGAGGCTTGTTCTCCCCCAGCGCGCCGGACTCGGTGGCAGCCGAGTTCGGCCGCCCAGGGGCGGCGCGCGTCTGGTAAGCTTCCCGGCCATGAACCGTCATTGGCTGGCCGCGCTCGCCGTCCTGACGTCCCTCGTGCCCGTGGCCTCCCAAACGCAGGACGCAGCCCGCCAGTTCGCCATCGAGCGAGCCAAGGCGCTCGAACTGAACACCCCGTACGTGCCGCCGCCAGGCGATCCGCTCGAGCACTACACCTCTGGTTACGCCAAGGTGATGTGCTCCGCTGTCTTCATCACCGGCCTCGATCCCGATTTTGCCCAGGAGCACGTCGGCTACTTCACCGGCCCGTACGAGGCGCGCGCCAAGGTCGGCAAGCCGGTCATCGATCGCGCCAACAAGGCCGTGCACATCACGATGCCCAATGGTGTGACGCGCACGGCGAAGTACCTCGGCAGTCAGGGCTGCGTGGCCTTGCCGATCGGAAAGACCGACGTCAGCTTCACGCCGGTCGCGGTGAAGAGCACGCTGCCCGATCCGAAGACCCAGGACTGGCCGATGGGCGACCGGCTGCCCACCACGCCCCTGCCTCCCGAGCTCGACGCCGCCAAGCTACAGCAGGCGATGGACGTCGCATTCGATCCCGAAGCCTTCACGGCCGCGTTCGTGGTCACGTGGAAGGGCCGCATCATCGCCGAACGGTACGGTCCGAACATCACGCCCACCACGCCGCTCGAGAGCTGGTCGATGGGCAAGAGCCTGACCGCCACGCTGATGGGCGTGCTGATCAAGCAGGGCGACTACGACCTGTGGCAGCCGGCGCCGATTCCCGAATGGCAGACGCCGGGCGACGCGCGCGCGAAGATCCGCATCGCCGACATCCTGCACATGTCGAGCGGACTGCGGATCAAGGCGCCGCAGGACCCCGACTTCGATCCGAAGGGCACCTACCCGGACCACCTCTACCTCTACACCGCGACCATCGACTCGTACAAGTACGCGGCGACGCGACCGCTGGAATGGCCGCCCAACACCGTGGGCCGCTATCGCAACACCGATCCGGTGCTGATCAACTATCTGATCCGGCTCGCGCTCGACAAGAAGAAGGAGCCGTACCACGCGTTCCCGCAGAAGGCGCTGTTCGACAAGATCGGCGTCCGCAACATGGTGATGGAGACCGATCCCAACGGCAACTTCCTGACCCAGGGCTATGAACTGGGCGCGGGCCGCGATTGGGCGCGCATCGCCAACCTCTATCTCCAGGACGGCGTGTGGAACGGCGAGCGCATCCTCCCAGAGGGCTACGTCAAGTTCGCCAGCACGCTCGCGCCGGCATGGGAGGCGGATCGCCGGCCCATCTACGGCGGCTTCTTCTGGCTGAACGGCGACAGCACGTTCCCGGTGCCGAAGGACGCGTACTACATGAGCGGCGTCGGCGGCCAGACAACGCTGATCGTGCCGTCGCACGATCTCGTGGTGGTGCGCCTCGGCCACTACAAGGGCGCGGGCCCGGGTGGACGCGCGCTCCGCAAGGCCGTGGCGGTGTTGATGGAGACGGTGCCGAAGGGGAAGTAGGAAGGCAAAAGGCAAAAGGCAAAGGCAGAAGGCAAAACGGCAGACGGCAACCGGCAGACGGCAGAGCGCAACCGGGCAGCCGGCAGACGCTCGAGCCGAGAACCTAGAACCTTAGAACACAGAACTGAACGCCCCCCGCCTTCGCTTAGGCTTCGGCGCGGCAAGCAAGACCCAAGACCCAAGACTCACGACTCACGACTCACGACTCACGACTCAACGACTCAAGTCAAAGCGGAGGCACCCATGGGCTCGACGAGATTGCGACTCGCAGCGGCGGCGGGGATTCTGGCGTGCCTGCCTCTCGGGCAGATGATTGCCGCTGAGCGGTCGATTGCCGCGATGGCCTCCGCGGCCGACGGGTTCCTCGGTGCCCTCACGCCGGAGCAGCGGCAGCTGGCCACGTTCCCTCTCGCCTCGGACGAGCGGATGCGCTGGCACTTCATCCCGAATGAGATGTTCCCGCGCAAAGGAGTGGCGCTGCGGGCGATGACGCCGCCGCAGCGTGAGCGCGCCATGGACCTGCTGAAGTCTGGCCTCAGCCAGCGCGGCTACGTCACCGCGACCGCGATCATCGAGCTCGAGAACGTGCTTCGCGAGATCGAGAAGGGCGGACGCTTCGCCCGCGATCCGGTGGACTATCAGTTCAGCGTATTCGGCACGCCCGGGGCGAAGGACGCCTGGGGCTGGCGCGTCGAAGGCCATCACCTGTCGCTGCACTTCACCGTCGCCGGCGGCAAGGCGGTGGCGACGTCCCCCACCTTCACCGGCTCCAACCCTGCCGAGGTGAAGGACGGCCCGAAGAAAGGGCTGCGCGTGCTGGCGCCGCTCGAGGATCTGGGGCGGGCGATGGTCATGGCGCTCGACGAGCCCCGGCGCGCGACCGCCGTCATCAACGCCGTCGCGCCCGGCGACATCGTGACGATGAACACGCTGGACATCAGCCCGTTGTCCCCTCCGGGGCTGGCCGGATCCGAGATGACCACCGAACAGCGCGCGGCGCTGACCCAGCTGATTGAAGGGTATGCGTCGATCCTGGCCGACGACCTCGCGGCCGACCGGCTGGCCAGGGTCAAGGCGGCGGGCCCGCAGAACGTGCGCTTCGCGTGGGCCGGTCCGCTGGAGAAGGGCGCCAAGCACTACTACCGCGTGCAGGGGCCGACGTTCCTGATCGAGTACGACAACACGCAGAATGACGGCAATCACGTGCACGCGGTGTGGCGCGACTTCGCCGGCGATTTCGGGCGCGACCTGCTGCGCGAGCACGTGAAGGGCGTCGCGCACGAATAGCCCGCTCGGACCCACTGACTGAGCGACGAGGAACGTCGCGGGCCGCACGTCGGTCCCTCAGACTGGTCGGTCGGCCGGGCAAACACGCCTTCGCGGCGACCAGGCTCTTGGGCAAACTCGCCGGCCTTCGCTGCGCTCAAACATGCCCAGTAGCGCGCTACGGCGTGTTTGTCGGAGATTGGAGCGGCCGACCTCCAACAGTCTGCGGAACCAACGTGCGGCCTGCGACCGTATCGCGGCGCCGACCAGATCTCGACGGGCAGCGCGGGCTGACCGGTCGGCCCGACTTGGGAGCGACGCGACGGGCGTCACGAAACCGCATCGTTGATCGCGAGGAGTGCACGCGCCAGCTCCGCCTGCTTGCGGAGTGGCGCGTTCGGCGTCAGAAGGCAATCCGAGCGAGCAACGATGCGGTTTCGAGCGTCGGCTCCCGGAGGGCCGAGCGGACAGCCCGAGTTGCCCGTGTGAACAGGTCTGACAGGGCGCGTCTCGGGCCTCTGCTCATCCAACGGCACCAGAAGTCACGAGAGCAGATGAGGCTTCCCGCCGACGCGCTCGCGGCCAGACGGGGGCTATCGCGCCGAGTTCGTGCCGGCACGCGCCGGCACCACCGTGATCGTGATGCTCGACGGATACTGCGCGGAGTGGTGCACGACGTTCCGCGCCACGACCGGCTTGCTCTCGTCGTAGTTGTTCCCGCCGGTATTCAGGTTGCGATCGAAGCGCGGGAAGTTGCTGCTCGACACCTCGATGCGCAGCCGGTGCCCGGCGGCGAAGTAGTTGCTGGTCGTCAGCGGCTGCAGCGCCACCTTGTAGACCTTGTCCTTCTCCATCCACACCGGCGGCTTGTCGTAGCCGTCGCGGTAGCGCATGCGCTGGATCGACTCGTCCAGGTTGTAGGCGCGACCGTCGGGATACACGTCCAGCACCTTCACCGTGAAGTCCGTGTCCTTCACATCCGACGAAACGTACAGCGTCGGCGTGATCGGGCCGCTTACCTCGGTGCCCTCCTTGAAGGGCTCGGTGGTGTAGACCAGGATGTCGCTGCGCGCTTCCATCCGGCGCTGATCGAACGAGCCCGCCTGGATGGCGTTGCCGGTGCAGCAGACGTTGCCGCCGTACGACGTCACCGGGTTCAGCGGGTCGTAGACGAACGCATCCGGAGCATCGGTGGCGGGCGCGGCGGCATCGAGCCGGCCATCGCCGTAGAGCGAGTTCGCACGGCCGCCGCTCGACAGGTAGAACGTCATCGGCTTTGCGCCGGCGGGCGGCCAGGTCTCGGCCGTCTGCCACTTGTTCAGCCCCATCGTGTAGTAGGTGACCTTCGGCAGGGTGTCGAGCCGCGTCTTGGCGTCGCCTTTGAGGAACTTGTCGAAGAAGCCGTAGACGATGTCCTCGTAGTCCAGCCGGGCGTCGCCCATGCTGCGCTCGCCGACAATGGTGTCTGCGGTGGCACGCGTGAAGGAGCAGTGCGCGACGGGCGCGATGATCGCCCATTGCTGCTCGGCCACGCCGGGCTTCGCAGTCTTCCGCACGTGGTTGAACATCTCGAGGTTGGGCCCGACCGAGACGTCGTACCAGGACATGAACCATAGTCCGGGCACGTTCAGCGGCATGTTGTCGTGCCACAACCCGCCCTTGGTCCAGGCCGGGTCGTTGGGTGTCCGCCGCACCATCGCGCCGCCGGTCGGCACGCCCATCTTGTCGGCGAAGATGCCCTTCGGTCCCTCTGCCGCCTTCAGGATGTCCTGCATCGGCAGCGTCCACAGCATCTTGTCCCAGTCCACCGGCGGCATCTGCGGCGCCAGGTCGAACAGCCGCGACGCGGCCACGAGGTCTTCGCGGCTGGTCTCCATCCCGAACTGCGGACGAATCTGGTTTTGTTCGCCGTAGAGCCAGGCGATGAACAGCATCTGCACCGCGCCGCCGCGATACCAGTTGCCCTGTTCCAGATACGGCCCCACGCGTCCGACGCCGGCGCCGAACCCCTGCACGTTCATGGCCGCAAACCCGGGATGGCCGAGCGATGCCACTGCCGGCTGCCACTCCGCCGTCGATGAACAGCCCGTCGTGCCCACTTTGCCGTTGGACCACGACTGCCGGCTGAGCCAGTCGATGGCGTCGTAGCCATCGGTGATGGGCGCGCCCAGGATGTCGTAGTGGCCTTCAGAGAAGAAGTGCCCGCGTTCGTTCTGCACGACGTAGGCGTAGCCCTTCTTCACCACCATCAACGCGGTGGACATGTCGGCCGGGACACGATTGCGGACATCCCAGTAGTTGAAGTTGTACGGCGTCTTCGAAAACACGACCGGCACGGGGCCGGTGGCGTTCTTCGGCCGGTAGATGTCGGTGGCCAGGCGTACGCCGTCGCGCATCGGCATCATCACCTTGCGCTCGACGACGGCGATCGACTGGAGCTCGCTTTCAAGGTCGTTGCGACGCTGCTGTTCGGCCGGCGAGAGCGTGCCGCCCTGCTGGGCGGGCAGCCACGCCGCAGCCGTCAGGGTCGAGACGACCAGGGCGAAGGCGAACCGTCGTGATGAGGACAGCCGGAGTCCGGTCATGCGAGCCGCCCCCTGTGCGGCAAGCCCGATTATCGCGCCAAGCCGCGGGCCAGCCAACCGGTTATAATCCGCGCGCCATGCGGCCATTCATCGTCGGCGTCGTCTGGGTCATCGCCCTCTTTGCCACTACGACCGGCGCTCAGTCGCCGGCGCCCGCCGGACCAAAGGCCGGCGCGCTTCAGGCCGAGCTCACCGCACAGCTCGCGCGCGCCTTGGAACGGATCGCCACGAGCCTCGACGGTGTGGTGGGTTACGTGGTCACGGACCTGACGACCAACGAACGCGTGGCCGCTCGCCTCGAGCGCGAGGTGTTCCCGACCGCATCGGCCATCAAGCTCTCGGTGCTCTACGAGCTGCTGAAGCAAGTCGAAGCCGGCACGCTGACACTCGATACCCCCACGCCCGTCAGCCGCACCCAGCTGGTGGGCGGCTCGGGCATTCTGCAGCACCTGACATCCGCGTCGCTGTCCCTCCGCGATCACGCGACCCTGATGATGATGGTCAGCGACAACTCCTCCACGAACATCGTCATCAAGGCGGTGGGCATGGACAAGGTCAACGCCCGCATGACGGCGCTCGGCCTCGGCGACATCCGGTTGCGGCGGTTGATGATGGACGCCGCCGCGGTGAAGCGCGGCGACGAGAACATCGCCAGCCCGCAGTCGCTGGCGAAGGTGGCCGAGCTGCTGTGGCGCGGCGAAGGGCTGAAGCCGGAGAGCCGCGACATCGCCCACGGGATGCTGACGCTGGTCTCGGGATCGATCCGTGCCGCGGTGCCCGCGCGGGTGCCGGTGTACTCGAAGACCGGCAGCCTCGACGGCGTGCGGACCGAAGCGGCCGTGGTGGCGGTGGACGGGCGGCCGTTCTCGATGGCGGTGATGACGACCTATCTGGCCAAGGACGATCAGGGCAGCCGCGTGATCGGCGACATGACCACTGCTGCCTACAGCCATTTCGATCGGCTGGCCGCGAGCACCGCCTACGGGCGCAAGTAGCCGCGCGTTGGGCGGCGGCTCTGTCGCTACCTCCAGCGCATCAGGATGGTCTCGCGCTGGAAAACCAGGACTCCCACCCACGTCAGCGCCACGTTGGCGAGCACGATGGCCAGTGCCGTCAGCAGCAGTGCCGGGATGCCCAGCAGGAACTGCCCGACGAGCTGCCCGACAAACAGCCCGGTGATTGGCAGGATGATGAACGCACCCAGTTGCTGAGCGGTGCGCGCGTCGTTGACGCGCGACGACACGATGGCGGCCAGCATCATCGCGGTCCACGAGACCAGCGGCCCCAACATCCCGTACATCAACAACGTGCGCGGCCAGAACATCGTCTGCCACACGCGTGGCTCGCCCCATAGCGCCATGCCCACGAGGTAGAGGCAGAAGGTGGCGAGCAAGAGCAGCATCGACAGGCCGAACGGCGCCACCGCTTTCGCGACCAGCAACTCGGTGGTGGTGAGCGGGGTCGCCAGCAGTGGCTCCAGCGTCCGCGCCTGCTTCTCGCCAATCACCGCCTGTGCTGCCAGGGACAACGATCCCAGCACCGGCACGATGAGGCTGAACATCAGGAAGTGCTGCAGCACGAAGGCCTGGGCCTGGCCGGCGGAATCGAGCGCGTTCAACCCTGGCAGCATGGCCATCGCGGCCGCGGCGGACTCCGCGAACTCCGAATCGGCGAGCGACTCTCCGGTCAGGCGAGGCATGATCACGAGCAGCAGGAAGGCGGGGGAGCTGAGCCCCAGCACCATCGCCACGGCGGGCAGGATGAGGCCCGGCTGACGCCCGATCTCGTCCGCGTCCTTGCGGACGATCGCGGAGATGCGGCCCCAGCGGCTAGGCATCGGCCTGCACCAGCGCGAGGTAGGCGTCTTCGAGCGATGCGTCGCGCGGCTCGACGCGGGAAACGCGCGCGCCCGCCGCAACCAGCGCCAACACGATGTCCGGGACGTCGAGCGACGCCGGCAGCTGCAGTACCAGGCGTGCGCCATCCGCCGAAACCAGCGCCGCACCCGTGCGCGTCACCACCTCGCGCCACGCGGAGGCGTCACCCTCGACGTCGATGATCAGGGTGCCTCCCCGCCGTTGCTCGCGCAGCCGTCGAGGGGTGTCGCACGCGATCAGCCGGGTGTTCAGGATGGCGATGCGATCGGCGAGGTCCTCGGCTTCGGCCAGATTGTGCGTGGACACCAGCACGGCGCGGCCGTCGGCGCGCAAGCGGCCGATGAGATCGCGCACGTGCCGCGCGTTGGCGGGGTCGAGACCGGACGTGGGTTCGTCCAGCAGCACGACCGGCGGATCGTGCACCAGGGCGCGGGCAATCGCGACGCGCTGCTTCAGTCCCTTGGAGAGCGCGCCGGCACGATCGTCGGCGCGATCGTCGATGCCGACGTCCTGCATGACGGTCGCCACGCGCCGGTTCTCGTCCGGCACGCCGTGCAGGCGGGCGTAGGTGAGGAGATTGGAGCGGACCGTCAGCCGCTCCCACAGCCCGGGTGCTTCCGTGAGCAGCCCGACCCGGCTGCGCACCTGGTCCGCGGTGTCGGGCGTGAGCGGCGTGCCGGCGACCATCACCTCGCCGCGCGTAGGCAGCAGCAGCGCCGCGAGCATGCGGAACGTGGTGGTCTTGCCGGCGCCGTTCGGGCCGAGCAGGCACAGCACCTCGCCGGCGTGCACGGAGAGCGTCAGGTCGTCCACCGCCGGACGACCGTCGAAGCTGCGGCTCAAGCCGGATGTGCGGACGACCTCGGTGGCCATGCCGCCATCATTGTCGCATCGCCCTGGAGGCTACGGGTTCTGAAGGGTGGCCTGGATGGAGGCGAAGAACGTCTCGGCGACCTTCTGGTAGCCGACTTCGGTGAGGTGGAGCCCATCGACGCCGACGAAGGTGGTGACGTTGCTGACGAGCGCCTGGTACAAATCCACGAAGACGGCGTTCTCGCCGGCGGCGACGCCGCGCATCCGATCGTTGTAGGAGGCGATGGTCGAGGCGGGAATCGCGTTGCGGCCGCCCGCGCGGGGTGGCGTCAGGCTGGCGATATAGACGCGCGCGCCTCGATTGCGCGCATCCTTGGCCATCGCCTCCACCGCGGCCGCGGCGGAACTGATCGCGCTCGATCCGAAGTTGTTGAGGTCGTTGTAGCCGTCGAGCAGCAGCACCACCTCGGGCCGCACGTTGGTCATGACCTGCGAGAACCGCTTGACGCTGTCGACCGCGTATTCGCCGGATACGCCGGAGTTCACCACGCGTGATGGCGTTGACCTGCGTGACGTAGCGATTGCGCAGCATCGACTGCAGCTGCACCGGGTAGGCCGCCGCCGGCATGACAACGAGCTTGAAGTTCGGCGTGCCCAGGAGCTCGGTGCCACCGGAGGTGGGCACGGTGACTTCACCCGCGGTGACGCTGTCGCCGAAGGCCAGGAAGCTGGTGCGCTGCAGTGTCGGAACGCGGGCGACGGTCACCGAGAAGCCGCAGGTCGCCGAACGGGAGAGCGCGTCGGTGGCGGTGCAGCTGACGCTGGTCGAACCCAGCGGGAACGACGCCCCGGAGGCGGGTGTGCAGGCCACCGTGACCGGAGTCCGCCCGCCGGACACGGTCGGCGCGGGATACGCCACCTGCGACGTGGTCGTCGTGGTCACCGCCGAGACGTTGCTCGGGCAACTGATCGTCGGGGCGGGCACGACGTCGCCACCGCCGCCACTGGGGTTCGATGGGGAGGTCGGCGTGTCCGATCCTCCGCACCCGGCGGTGAGCGCCGCAATCAGTAGAAAGACATACCGGGCCGCCATCAGCTGAACTGATCGATTCTATCAATCAGAACGCGAACTCGTGGCAGCCCGGCGTGATTAGCAGCCGATTCCGCGCCGGAAAGGACAGGCTGGCCGGGGCGACGACCCCTCCTGCGCGGAATTGCACGGTCCGGACCTTCTCGCCGTCGGCGTCGAAGACGTAGGTGAAAGGCAGGACGAACGACACCCACAGCGCCCCCTGCGGATCGACCGCCGCGGTGCGGATGACGGGCGGCACCAGCGGCGCCTCGCGCGCATCCACGGTGCGGCGCGGCCACCGCTGCGGCTGCGCGGCGACGATCGGGTCCAGGTCGCGGCCCTGTATCACTCGCTCGAACATCAGCTCGCCGGAGGCGCTGTACTTGCGGAACGCCGGCGTGCCGGAGAGGAAGACGAAGAAGAAGCCGCCGTCGCCGTCGGGCAGCGCAAGGCCGGCGTTGAGCGCGAGGTGGAGCTCGCGGTCGTCCTCGTGGCCGGTGGCACGGAGCCGGCCGATGCTGCGGATGGGCGCGCCCAGCGGCGTGTATTCAGTGAGCAGCCACCCGGTGTCGGGCTCGCTGAGGATGACCGTCTGCCCGGTGTAGATCAGGCTGCCGACGCCGCTCAGGACCAGCGATCCGATCGCCACGCGCGCCGCGGTTTGGCCAGCCCGGGTGAACCCGCCGATGCGAATGCCGGCGGGCCCGAACACCTGGATGCGCTCGCGTCCCCCCGGCGCATCGGCGACCGCGAACGAACCGTCCGGCGCCACGTCGAAGGCGCTCGGCTCGAGCAGGCGGCCAGGCTCGCCGCCGATTTCGACGAGCGTCCGCACCGTTCGGTCATCGGGATTGACGGTGTGGACCGAATGCCCACGGCGGTCGAAGACATAGGTCGGACCGTCAGCGATGCGCTCGCAGCCCGCCGGCTCACGAAAGCGGCCCATGAGGTCGGCCGGCAGCGCATCGACGCTCGACAGCACCTCGACGTGGCCGGGGGATTGGGGAAATGCAAACGGCAGAGCAGGGAAGGCAAAGGGCAGCACGGGGAAGGCAAAAGGCAGAAGGCAAAAGGCAAAAACAAAGAGGCAAGTCAGGAAAGTGGGTGCCTTCACTGGCTTGCCTCTCAATTGCCGGCCTCGTGTGATGTCGCGCCCCGCGCGGCGCCGTACTCTTCGACTTTCTCGTTCGTCTGCCGTCTGCCGTCTGCCGTCTTCTGCCGTCTTCTGTCCTTTTGCCTTCTGCCTTTACCCGATCAGTAAGCAGCCGTTTCCTTGATCGCCTTCAGCACGTCGGCCGACTGCGGCAGGATGGCGCGTTCCAGCTCGGGCGAGTAGGCGACGGGGCAGTCCATGGCGGCGACGCGGCGCACCGGCGCGTCGAGCTCGCCGAACAGTTCGTCGGCGATGCGAGCGGCGATCTCGGCGCCGAAGCCGCAGGTCAGCGTGTCTTCGTGAGCGATCACGACGCGGTTGGTCTGCTTCACCAGTTCGGCGATGCCGGCCCAGTCGTAGGGCATGATGGTCCGCAGATCGAACACGGCGGCGCTGATGCCGTCCTTCTCCGCCTGCTGTGCCGCGAGCAGCGAGCGCTGCACGAGCGCGCCCCAGGTCAGCACCACGACGTCGGTGC
The DNA here is from genome assembly GCA_963723005.1 of uncultured Acidobacteriota bacterium. Lineage (GTDB taxonomy): Bacteria > Acidobacteriota > Vicinamibacteria > Vicinamibacterales > UBA2999 > VFZN01. The sequence continues at coordinate 541,773 of CAVRPA010000008.1, forward strand.
CGGGCCGGCGCAGCGCGCCCTTCCCGAACGGAATCATGAAGTCGTCGCCGGGGTACGCCCCCTTGTTGTAGGTCTGCCGGTAGAGGTGCTTGTGCTCCAGGAACATCACCGGATCGTCGCAGCGAATGGCGGTGCGGAGCAGGCCGGCGGCGTCGACGGCGTTCGACGGGAACGCGATGCGGATGCCGGGGCAGTGGGCGAAGATGCTGACGCCCGACTGGCTGTGGTACGGCGCGCCGGTGATGTAGCCGCCGATTGGCACGCGCACGACCATCGGGCACGAGAAGTTGTTGCTGGAGCGGTAGCGCAGCATCGACATCTCGTCCTTCAGCTGCATCATGGCGGGCCAGATGTAATCGAAGAACTGAATCTCGACGACCGGCTTGATGCCGCGCGTGGCCATGCCGACGGCGCGGCCGATGATGTTGGCTTCGGCCAGCGGCGAGTTGAACACGCGCTCGCCGCCGTAGGCCTTCTGCAGGCCATGCGTCACCTTGAACACGCCGCCCTTGCCCGGCACCGTGGCCAGCGCCGCTTCGCGGCTGGCGTCGGCAACGTCCTCGCCGAAGATCACGATGCGCGGGTTGCGCGCCATCTCGCTCTTCATCGTGCGATTGATCGCCGCGACCATCGTGTCGGGCTTGCCGGTGGGCTGCTCGGGCGTCTCGAACGCCGCGGACGTCGGATCCACGTCCGGTGAGAACACATACCAGCCCGCCGTCTCGGCGGACGGTTTCGGCGCAACCAGCGCGGCGTCGGTGGCGGCGAGCACTTCGCGATCCACGTCGGCGGCAATCGCCTCGAAGTCGGCGTCGGTGGCCAGGCCTTCGGTGGCGAGGAACGCGCGCATCCGGGTGAGCGGGTCGCGCAGCGCTTCGGCCTCGCGCTCTTCCGCCGGCTTGTAAAGCCGCTCGTCGTCCGACAGCGAGTGCGAGTAGGGGCGAATCACCTTCGCGTGCACCATCGCCGGCTTGCGCTCGCGCCGGATATAGGCGACGGCTTCGCCGACCGCGCGGTAGCTCTCGAGGAAGTCGGTGCCGTCGCAGCGCACGATCTTGAGGTGCGGGAACGATTCCACCAGCTTCGAGATGTCGCCGCCGGCGGTCTGCACCTCGACCGGCACGGAGATCGCGTAGCCGTTGTCCTCGACCATGAACAGCACGGGCGCGATACGCGTGCAGGCCGAGTTGAGCGCCTCCCAGAACTCGCCTTCGCTGGTGGCACCGTCGCCGATCGACATGTAGACCAATTCGTCGCGGTGGAACTTCGATTCGCGATCGGGAATGTCCTGCACGCGCTCGAACAGCATGCCGGCCTCGGCCGAGCCCACCGCCTGCAGTGCCTGCGTCCCGGTCGGACTGCCCTGCGAGGGAATGTTGAGCGCCTTGTGACCCCAGTGCGACGGCATCTGCCGGCCGCCGGAGTTCGGATCGTCCTCGGCGCCGACCGCGGCCAGCAGCATCTCGAGCGGCGTCATCCCCAGCGTCAGGCACAGCGCGCGATCGCGATAGTACGGATAGAACCAGTCGTAGCCCGCACGCAGGTGCATGCCGGCTGCGGTGAGCACCGCTTCGTGGCCGGCGCCGCTGATCTGGAAGAAGATGCGACTCTGATTCTTGAGCTGTATCTCCTTGTCGTCGAGACGACGCGAGAGGAGCATGGTGCGGTAGGCGCGGAGCAGATCCTCACGCGTCAGACCGTTCCATTCGCGGGCGCGCGCCCCTTCGGCACGAGCGTCGGCAACGGGCGTCAAGGTAGAAGCCTTCATGACGCCGAAATTATACCATCCGCTTCGGGTGCTATAATCCGCGCCAATCCACACGGAAAACGCATGAATTCACCCTCTGTTCGCCTGCATCGCTGGGACGAGATCGCGCTCGAGAAGGTCACCGAGATGATCTCCCGGAAACTCATCACCGGAGAGCGCGAGATGATCGCGCATATCCATCTCAAGCGCGGCGCGCTCGTGCCGATGCACTCGCACGAGAGCGAGCAAATGACCTATGTCTTCCAGGGGGCGCTGAAGTTCCTCATCAACGGCGAGGAAATCACCGTTCGCGAAGGTGAAGTGCTGCACATCCCTTCATGGGTGCCGCACCAGGCCGAAGCCCTCGACGACACATTTGAAATGGACATCTTCAGCCCCATTCGCCACGACTGGCTGGATGGGACGGATACGTACTTTCACAACCAATGACATTCGGCGACTGACCAAGGTTCGCGATGAGTGTGCTGGTCACGGTCGGCGCCCTTGCGCTCATCGCGCTGTGGGCGATGAGCGCCTACGGCAGGCTCGTTGGCCTCCGCAACCAGGTGACCAAAGGCTGGCGCCAGATCGCCGTGCAACTGAAGCGCCGCCACGACCTGATCCTCGATCTCATCAATACCGTGAAGGGCGCGGCGGAGTTCGAGCGCGACACGCTCGAAGCTGTCATCGCCGCGCGCAACCGCGCCGCGACCGCATCGGGGCCGGCGGATGCCGGCCGCAAGGAGAGCGAGTTGTCGGCGGCGCTCGGGCGATTCTTCGCGCTCGCTGAAAACGCTCCTGAGCTCACCGCCAACCAGAACGTGCGGGCGCTGCGCGACGAGCTCGCCGGCACCGAGAGCAGGATCGGCGCCGCGCATCAGTTCTACAACAACCTCGCCACGAAGTACAACACCGCCACCGAGGTGATTCCCGGCAACATCATCGCCGGGTTCGCCGGCTTCAAGGCGGCCGAGCTCTTCGAGATCACAAGCGACGCCGAGCGCGCGGCGCCGTCGGTGAGCGTGTCGGGGAGAAAGGGCTGACGGGGCCGCGGCGGGTGTCTCGAGTCGCGAGTCTTGGGTCTTGGGGCTTGGGGCTTGGGGCTTGGGGCTTGAGGTCTTGGGTCTTGGGGTCTTTGGACCTAGGTCTTGGGCTTGGGGCTTGAGGCTTAGGGCTTGAGGTTTGGCCTTGAGTCTTTAGGTTCGCTCGTCTGCCGGTCTGCCGTCTGCCGTCTGCCGTCTGCCGTTCTTGCCTTCTGCCTTTTGCCTTTTGCCTTCTGTCTTCTGTCTGACCCCGGATCCCGATCCCGGATCCCCGATCCCTGATCCCCGATCCCGTTTCAGTGAATGTGCTTCTTCCACTCGCGCTTCCACGCGTCGTCATCCGACTTGCCGCCCGAGTAGACGTCGAACTTGCTGCGGGCGCGGCCCATGCGCCAGCGCAGCCAGCGATACTTCAATTCGTCCAGCGGGCGGCCGCGCAGGAACGTGAGATAGAGGTAGCCGACCACGAGCCCGCCGAGATGTGCGGCGTGCGCGATGCCTCCACCGGGCCCGCCGAATGACGAGATGAACGCGATGGCGCCGACGATCATCACGAAGATGCGCGCGGGGATCGGGAACAGGAAGTAGAAGTAGATCGTGCGGTGCGGGAAGTACATCGCCCACGCCAGGAGCAGGCCGTAGATGGCGCCGGAGGCGCCCACGGTGAGCGAGTAGTAGACAGAATCCGAGAACAGCGCCAGCAGCAGCGTGGTGGCCGCGGCGCCGACGCCGGTGATCAGGTAGTACTTGGTGAAGAACCGCGTGCCCCACGTGCGCTCGAGCTCGGTGCCGAACATCCAGAGCGCCAGCATGTTGAACAGCAGGTGACTGAACCCGCCGGTATCGTGCAGGAACATGTAGGTCAGCGGCTGCCAGAACGCGAAGCCGGTGAACACGTCCCGCGGTGACAGCCCCAGCCGCAACGTCATGCCCGGAACGATCAGGTTCAGGAGCCAGGCCACGACGTTCGTGATGAGCAGGACCTTGACCGCCGGCGTCAGCGCACCAGGGCCAAGCTGATAGGGCGAGGACGTTCCGTACCGCGGCACGGGGGAATCGTACTACGACCCGGCGGGGACCGCGTCCTCGGACTGATCGGTATTCTCGGTGTTCGGGAGCGAGCCCGCGAGGCATGCCGCGAGCAGCGGGACGACCGCGAGGCCCAGCAGCGCCGTGTTGATGCCCCAGCGATCGGCGGCGAGGCCGATGAACGGCACCGCCAGGCTTCCCATGCCCCAGGCGAACCCCATCATCAGCGATGACACGGTGGCCGCACCGGCCTTGGTCAACGACTGGGCGTAGGTGACGCTGACCGGGAGCGTGGACTGCAGCAGCAGGCCGCCGATGGCGAGCATCGCCGTGAAGCCCCACGGTGAGAGCGACGGTGCCAGCGCAAGGAATGGCACCGACGCGACCAGGGTGGCCACCATCACCCTCCGTGCACCGAAGCGATCGGACAGCGGGCCACCGAAGAAGCCGCCAATGCCGCTCGTCAGCAGATACAGGAACACAGCCGCGCTGGCCTGGTCGATCGACAGTCCGCGCTGCGTCAGCAGCGTCGGCGCGAACGTCATGAACCCGTACGACGTGGCCGTGCGCAGCACGACGGTAAAGTAGACCAACGCCAGCGGGACGGCGGCCGGACGCAGCGACGCGAAGCTCGAGCGCTCGTTGGCTTCGGGTTTCGACATCGGCGGCACCTGCCGCAGGGTCCACGACAGCGCGAGCACGCCGGGCAGCATGATGAGCGGCGACCACTCCAGCCCCATGCGCGCGATGATCGGCACGAACACCAGCGGCGAGAGCGCGAAGCCGAGCGAACCACCCGAGATGTGCGCCGACATCGCCAGGCCCTTGCGATGATCCGCGAGGCGATACACGAGCGCCGCGGCCGGCGGGTGGAAGGCCGCTCCGCCCAGGCCGCCGAACACGAGGATGGCGCCCAGCATCAGCGCGCTCTGCGAGAGGCCGATGAAGCTGAGGATCGTCACGGCGACGATCGGGCCCCCCAGGATCAGCGCGCGCGGCTTCCAGCGATCGGCCAGCGCGCCGAAGCCGAGCTGCGACACCGAGTTCGACATCTGGAAGCACATCGCCAGCGTTCCGGCCGTGGTCAGCGACAAATTCAGGTGGGGAATCAGCAGCGGCAACAGCGGCGCGTACATGTTCGTGTAGGCGTCCACGACCAGGTGCGTCGACGCCACCTTCCAGATGCGCACATCGAGCCCGAGCAAGCCGCGTTTACTCTCCAGATTGCCTCCTGAAACGCCGCCGCACCATCGCGATGGCCTCCGCCAGTTCGGGAATGCCAAGAGCCGAGGCGGCCGCCGCCAGCGCGCCGACCGATAGCGCGATGACGAGCGCCAGCCGCAGCGCCTGCATCGGCAACGTGTCGCCAGGCAGCCACTGCAGCAGCATCCGGTCCGCGCCCCACGCCATCACCGCCATCACCAGCGAGGCCAGCAGCACGCGTACGAAGCTCACCGCAATCGCGCGGCCGTCGATCCCCGACAACCGCCGCCGCAGCAGCCACAGCTGCGCCGACGCGTTCAACAGCGCCGTGATGCTGGTGCCGAGCGCGAGGCCGCGGTAGCCGAGCACCCGGACCAGCGCGAGGTTCAACATGACGTTCACCAGCACCGATGCCATGCTCACCATCACCGGCGTGCGGCTCTGCCCGAGCGCGTAGAACGTCGGCGACACGATGCGGACCACGGAGTAGCCGAGCAGGCCCGCGGCATAGAACCGCAGGGCGGAGGCGGTGTTGGCGGTGTCCGTCGCGGTGAAGCTGCCATGTTCGAAGATCAGCCGCACGATGGGCTCGGCCAGCACGATCAACCCGATCGTCGCCGGCACGTTCAGCAGCATCATCAGGCCGATGGCATGGGCGATGGTCGCACGCACGCGATCGAACTCGCGCGACGCCACCAGGCGCGACACCGCCGGCGTGGAGGCCGTCGCCACCGAGACGCCAAAGAGGCCAATCGGCAGGTACATCAACCGGAACGCGTAATCGAGCCACGACACGGCGCCGGTGCCCTGTCCCGTGGCGAGGATCGTGTTCACGAACACGTTGATCTGCGTCGCGGCGAGGCCGATCGTGCCCGGGCCCATCAGCAACAGCACGCGGTGCAGCCCCTCATCGCGGACGTCGATGCGCGGGCGATAGCGAAACCCCTCGCGCGCCAGTGCGGGCCACTGAATCGCCACCTGCGCCAGGCCGCCCACCAGCGTGCCCATCGCGACGATGACGATCGGCGCCACTCCAAGCTGCGGCGCGAATGGCACCAGCGCCACCACCACCACGATGCTCGCGGCGTTGAAGGTGGCCGGCGACACCGCGGGCAGGAAGAAATGCCCCAGCGCGTTGAGCATGCCCATCAGGGCCGCGGCAATCGCGACCAGCGTGAGGAAGGGCAGGACGATGCGCGCCAGCAGGATGGTCAGTTCGAGCTTGCCGGGCACCTCCGCGAACTCGCCGGAGAAGAACCGCACCAGGGCCGGGGCGAAGAAGAAGCCGAGCACCACGAGGACGCCAGTGACCACGGCCAGGCCGTTCAACACCGAGTTGCCGAGCGCCCACGCGCGGTCGCGCCCGCCGCGCGTCAGGTAGCCCGTGAAGGTCGGGACGAAGGCCGCGCTCATCGCCCCTTCGGCGAACAGGTCACGGAGCAGGTTGGGAACCCGGAACGCCACCCGGAACGCATCCATCGCGTCGCCGGCGCCGAAGTAGTAGGCGAGGACCTGTTCGCGCACCAGCCCGAGAATGCGGCTGGTCATGGTGGCGAGCCCGGTCACGCCCGCGGAGCGAGCCAGGCGGGGCGCTGAATCGGGCATCGGGCAACGGAAGCGTAGCACGCGGGCTGCGGTGCCCGCTTGGGAGCACCGTCTCAGCCGAGGCGGCGACGGGGGCAAAAAAATGAGGCCCTGCCGTTCGGCAGGGCCTCGAGGAGGATGGTGAGAGGCTGACTAGGCCTTCATCTAGGATAGACGAAACGATCCGGCAAATGGTTCGGAAGCCGCTCGCACTTCGTCAGCGGCTCAGCCGTGCCTTGACGGCCTCGCTGACCGCCTTGCCGTCGAAGCTCTTGCCGCCAAGCGCGGCCATCACCGCCTTCATCACCTTCCCCATTTCCTTCGGCCCGGTCGCGCCGGTGTCCGTCACCGCCTGCTCAACCGCTGCGGCAATCTCGTCGGCCGAGGCCGCGGGCGGCAGCAGGGTTTCGAGCACCTCGATCTCCGCCTGCTCCTTCACCGCCAGCTCAGGGCGGTTGCCGGCGGTGAACTGCTCGATCGAATCGCGCCGCTGCTTGACCAGCATGCTCACGACCTGAAGTTCTTCGGCAGGCTCCAGGGCGCGCCCCTTCTCGATGCTCTTATTGGTGAGCGCGGTCTTGAGCATGCGGAACGTCCCGAGCTTCACCGTGTCCTTGGCCTTCATGGCGACGGCGATGTCGGCGCTCAGTTGTTGTTCGAGTGACATGGGTACCAACTTTGATTAATGGTCCATCGCGCCGTCGCCCAGCGTCACGTGCCACTGGTCGCCGGATTGATAGAAGTCCTTCGGCACGTCGACCGCGTTCACCTTGACGATGACGTTGACGTCCGACTTCACGCCGAAGAACCCCTGACGCCGCAGCAGGCGGCGGAACTCGGCATGGGTGGCGTAGCAACGAATCTTGTCGGAATCCTCGAGGCGCGCTTCCCGATCCACCCAGCCGGCGAGCGTGGCAATCGCCCGCTCGTCCGAGGGATCAGCCAGGAAGTCCACGATCTGCGTGACGCGTCCTTGCGGCTCGCGCAGATGACGGTAGACCACGTAGCCGGCGACCTCGTCATCGCGGCGCAGCACCGCTGCCTGGTAGCGGACGTGCGGCGGCTCGATGAACTTCCAGTTCAGGTAGCGTGAATCGCGACGGACCGCCAGGGCCAGCGAGCCCTTCACCCGCTCCCAGAGCTGGTCCACGCCGGTGTCAAACCGGCGGACGGCCTGCACTTCTTCCTTGAGCGGCTGGAGGCGTGACACGAATCGCACGACCGGCAGTGCGAGAGCCGAAACCAGCCGGTTGACCGGCACCGGCCAGTTCGGCCGTCGCAGCGCGCGCCGGCTGATCGGTTTGACAAGGCACGCCAGCGGGACCGTGCGCGGCCAGCGCAACTCGTCCAGGCGCTGCCGCGTGGCGTCCGAGAAACCCGCGCCGAACGCCACTCCGGTGCCACGATCCCAGGCGCGCAGCAACGCCCCGCCCAGTCCCTGCCGTTGACGTTCGCCGACGACCATGGGACCGGCGCTCCAGGTGCCGGGCACCTCTTCGCCCCGCACCGACACGCGCACCGGCGTCAGCGGGCACGCGGCAATCAGCGTCGGACCTTCGCGGACGACCCAGTAGGCCGGGTCACCGCTGGCCGCGGGGTTTCGTCTCGACCAGTCCCACAGGAAACGCAGGCGATCGACCGCTTCATGACCGTACGTGCGTCGATACAGCTGCTCGAGGCCGCGACGGTCGTCTGGAGAGTAGCGTTCGATGTCCGCCATGCACGAATGAACGAGGCTGCGCCATCGCGGCGCCTCCTCGTTATTGTATGACGGCCGAGACTGACGATCAGTTACCGCCGGGAGGCCGCACGCCGGGCTGCGCCGGCTGCGCGGGCTGCACGATCATGCCGGGCGTGGGCGAACCGACCACGCCGAACCCGCCGCTGGGCCCGTTGCCGGCGGGCGCCGGCGCCGGGAACGCCATCACGGGCATCTGTTCCTGCGTCGGGTTGACCGTAACCGCCTGACCGGGAGTGCCGGGACCGAACTGGACGACGGGCGCCTGCGAGCCCGGAGGAATCGGCGTGCCGAACGGTCCGGGCTGACCAGGTTGTCCCGTTTGTCCGGGCTGGCCAATCGCCTGGAAGGGATTCTGTTGCGGGAACGTGAACGCGGGCTCGTTGACGCCAGCGTCTGACGGGTCCTGCGTTACTGGTTCTTCCACCGGCGGCGGTGGCGGCGCGCCGCCCCGGACACCGCGCTGGGTACCCGCGAGGTTGTTGGCGTTGTTGCCGCCAGCCGGACGGGCGGTGTTGGCCGCCGCGGAAGCGGCCGCGGCGCTGGTCGGCATCACCAGGATGCGGTCGTAGCCCGAGGCGCCGACAGCGGACGCGGCGCTGCGGGGCGCGGCCATGTAGCCGGCCACGTTGCGCAGCACCACTTCGAGTGCCTGGGCTTCGGTGACGTTCTCGAGATGGATGGTGAGCGGCGCACCGGCGATGCGCTCGGCCCCGACCACCTTGGTACCGCCGAGCCGGCCCCACTCGGACAGGATGGTCCGGACCGGCACCGCGGCGGCGTCGAGCGTCACCCGGCCCTCGTGAAAGGTGAGCGTGAGCTGCTGGGCGGAGGCGGGCGCGGAGAACGCCAGCCCAAGTACGGCGACGAGGATCATCCGCATGGCAATTACCTTCAGACGGATTATACGTCTCGCTGGCTGGCCACGACCCTGCGGATAATCTCGTCCAGCCCGACCGCCGGCTCGTAGCCGATCAGGGCGTGAACCTTCGACAATTCCGGCACCCGCCGCGGCATGTCCTCGAATCCGGCCTCGTAGGCTTCCTCGTAGGGGATGGTGACGATGGGCGAGGCGCTGCCGGTGATCGACTTCACCCGCTCGGCGAGCTGGTGGATGGTCACTTCCTCGATGTTGCCGATGTTGAACACCTCGCCGATCGCCTTCGGCTCGACCATCAGCTTCAGCAGCGCGCCGACCACGTCGCCGACATAGGTGAAGCTGCGTGACTGCGTGCCGTCGCCGAACACCGTGATCGGCTCACCGGCCAGTGCCTGCCGCACGAACGTCGGGACCACCATCCCGTACTGACCGGTCTGCCGCGGTCCCACGGTGTTGAAGAAGCGGACGATGACGACCGGCAGCTGCCGTTCCTTCCAGTGCGCCAGCGCCAGGAATTCGTCGAGCGCCTTGCTGCAGGCATAGGCCCAGCGATGCCGCGTGGTCGCGCCGAGCACCAGGTCCGCGGTCTCACGGAACGGCACATCGGTGCTCTTGCCATAGACCTCGGACGTCGAGGCGATGAACACCAGCTTCTTCTTCTTCGCGGCGTGGCGCAGGATCACCTCGGTGCCGTGCACGTTGGTCTCGATCGTGTGGACCGGCTCCTGCACGATCAGCTTCACGCCGACGGCCGCGGCCAGGTGGAACACCACCGCGGCGCGATCGACGAGCTCGGCGACCAGCGATTCGTTGAACACGCTGTCGATGGTGTAGTGGAAGCGGGCGTGGCCCTTGAGGTGCGCGATGTTGTCGATGCACCCGGTGGACAGATCGTCGAGGACGAAGACTTCGTGGCCGCTCTCGAGCAGCGCCTCGGCGAGATGCGAGCCGATGAAGCCGGCTCCGCCAGTGATCAGGATGCGCATGGTGAGTCGGTCCTCAATTCGGAACGGAGTGCGGCGTGAAAGCGTTGACCGCCGCGACGACGGCCGTTACATCGGCATCGCTCAGCGACGGGTACATGGGCAGCGAGAAGACTTCGCCGCACACGCGATCGGCGGTCGGGCATTGCCGCGGGTCGGTGGATGCCAACGCCGGCTGCCGCGGAATCGGCACGGGATAGTGAATCAGCGTCTCGACGCCGTTCGCCGAGAGGTGCGCCTGCGCCTCGTCGCGCCGCGTCGTCAGGACCGGGAACAGGTGATAGACGTGGCCGGCGTCGAACGGGGCCGGCACGGCGATGCCGGGGGCGGTGATGCCCGCGCGATAGGCCGCCGCAATCTGGCGGCGCCGCGCGGTCCAGCCGCGGAGATAGGGCAGGCGCGCGCGCAGGATCGCCGCCTGCAGTTCATCGAGGCGGCTGTTGGCGCCGGCTTCTTCGTGGCGATAGCGGGTGGTCTGCCCGCCGTTGCGCAACCGCTTGATGCGCGCCGCCAGCGCGGCATCGTTCGTCACCACTGCGCCGCCGTCGCCGAGGGCGCCGAGGTTCTTGGTCGGATAGAAGCTGAAGGCGCCGGCCACGCCCATTGTGCCGACGGGCCGCCCGTCCGAGGTGGCAAGGTGCGCCTGCGCGGCGTCTTCGACGACGCGTCAGGTTGTGCCGCGCCGCCACCGCCATGATCGCGGTCATGTCCGCCGGCTGGCCGTAGAGGTGCACCGGCAGGATGGCGCGGGTGCGCCTGGTGACGGCGGCCTCGGTGGCGGCCGGATCCAGCGTCAGGCGTGCGGGATCGATGTCGGCGAACACCGGGCGCGCGCCGGCCATCATCACCGCCAGCGCGGAGTACGCCGCCGAGAGCGGAGGCGTGATCACTTCGTCGCCAGGACCGATGTCGAGCGCGCGGAGGATCAGGGTGATGGCGTCGGTACCGGTACCGACGCCGACACCGTGCGTGCCGCCGCAGGCGGCCGCGAATTCGGCTTCGAAGCGCTCGACCTCCGGGCCGAGCACGAACCAGCCCGACGCGACCACGCGCGCGATCGCGGCGGCCACGTCCTGGGCGTCCTCGCCCGGCGTCAGCGCGTTGAACACCACGCGGCGCGCGTCAGACATAGTGCTCCATCCGTGTGCGGTAGTAATCGAGGGTGCGACGCAGGCCTTCGGCCAGGCCGACCCGCGGCGTCCAGCCAGTGCGGGTCTTGAAGAGCGTCGAGTCGGCGTAGAAACTGCCGATGTCGATCACCTTCTTCTCGGCGGGCCACTCGACGAAGCGATGGCGGCCGGTGCCGGCGGTTCGCACCAGCAGGTCCACCACCTCGCTGTGCGCGAAGTGCTCGTCGCCGCCGACGTTGAAGGCCTCGCCATTCACCGCGTCGGTGGCCCCGGCCAGCAGGAACGCCTCCGAGGCATCGTCCACGTAGACGAAGTCGCGAACCTGCGAGCCATCGCCGAACACCTGGATTTCGCGGTCCTCGAGGGCGAGGCGGATGAACCAGCCGATGAAGCCCTGGCGGTTGTGGCGCAGCAGCTGGCGCGGGCCGTAGATGTTGGTCAGCCGCAGCGCGCACCCGCGCACGCCGAAGACGTTGTTGTAGACCAGGTGGTAGTACTCGCCGGCGGCCTTGTTGATGCCGTTGACGTCGGTCGGCCGCACGAGATGACGCTCGGTGACCGGCAGGGCGTCGGGCTTGCCGTAAATCTGTCGCGTGCTGGCGTAGACGACCTTGGCGGCCGGATTGTGATGGCGGCAGGCCTCGAGCAGCGTGAGCTGGCTGCGGCAGTTGATCTCGAGGTCGGTGTGCGGGTCGCGCATGCTGTCGATGTGACTCACCTGGCCGGCCAGGTTGAAGATCACCTCGCGCCCCTGCACCAGGTAGTTCATCGTGCTCGCCTGGCGCACGTCGGCGATGTTGACGTGGACCCGGTCCTCGATGCCGGTGATGTTGTGCAGGTTGCCGCCGTAGTCGGGGATCAGCGAATCGACCAGCAGCACGTCGGCGCCGAGCTCGGCGAGGCGATGGGCGAGGTTGCTGCCGATGAAGCCGAGGCCGCCCGTGATCATCACGCGGCGCCCGCGATAGAACTCCGCGTAGCTCATGAGGGTTGCCGCAGGCCGACCGACGCGGCGCGCGCCCGCTGCGCGGCCAGGTGCTCGTGCCTGATCACCAGGGACCACCACAGCTTCATCACGTCGACGCCGGTCTTGAAGATGCGGCGGAAGTTGAAGAACTGCGACTTGCCGTAGGCGCGATGGTAGTGGTGCACCGGCACCTCCGCGACCCGGAACCCGGCGTCCTGGAACTTCTTCATCATCTCCAGGCAGATGACGCCGCTGCTCTTCTCGAGCTGCACGACATCGAAGATGCGCCGCCGCATCAGGCGGAAGTCGCAATCGACGTCGCGCACCGTGAGGCCGAACAGCGTCTTGACGGTGTGGTGATAGATGCGGCCGATGATGATCCGGTGCAGCGGATCCGAGCGGCTGATCTTCCAGCCGTTGACCCAGTCCACGTCGTCGGTGAGCCGGGCCCACAGCACCGTCATCTCGGACGGGTCGTACTGCGCGTCGCCGTCGGTGTAGAACACCAGATCCTTCGACGCGTGCTCGAACCCCGATCGCAGCGCGCCGCCGTAGCCGCGGTTCTTCACGTGATGGACGATGCGCACCTGCCCCGGATACATCCGCGCCAGTTCGTCGAGGATCCGCGCGGTGTCGTCCTGGCTGCCGTCGTTGATGACCAGCACTTCGTAGTCGGGGGTGAGCGTGGCCGCCGTCTTCACGGCGCTGATCACGAGACTGGCGATGGTGCCGCTGTCGTTATAGGCCGGGAAGAAGACGCTGAGGCTGGGCGTCGGCTGGGAGGTCATCGCGAAGCACCTCCAGAATTGTATCCCGCCGCATCGGCCGCGGGCGAGCGCAGGCGGCCGTATCTGGCTACCAGCCGCCACGGCGTGAGCAGCGACTCGAACAGGATGCCGGACGACAGCTTCGACGCACCCTCGCGCCGCTCGATGAAGATGATCGGCGATTCGGTGATCCGCAGTCCCACGGAGGCCGCCAGGAAGGTCACCTCCACCACGAACGCATAGCCCTCGGAGACGATGCGATCGAGCGGCAGCTTGGCGAGGGCGTCGCGGCGCCAGCACCGGTAGCCGGTGGTGCAGTCGCGGACGCCAAGCCCGGTGACCGTCCGGATGTAGGTGTTGGCGAACGTGCTGAGGATGATGCGGCGCAGCGGCCAGTTCACGACACTGATGCCGTGCAGATAGCGCGAGCCGACCACGAGGTCGGCGGCGGCCGCGGCCTCGATCATCGCCGGCAGGTACTGCGGGTCGTGCGACCGATCCGCGTCCATCTGCACGACGAGGTCGGCATTGGTGCCGACCGCGTGGCGGAAGCCGTCCAGGTACGACACGCCCAGCCCGCGCCGTCCGGTGCGGTGCATCACGTTCACCCGGCCCGGGTACTGGAGGCCGAGCGCATCGGCGATCTGGCCCGTGCCGTCGGGCGACTGGTCGTCAATCACCAGCACCTCGGTGCCGGGAATCTTCATGACGTCGGCCACCAGCACCGGCAGGTTGTCGCGTTCGTTGTAGGTCGGGATGAGGACCAGCGTCTTCATGCGTGTCAGCTAGCGGCGATTCTCGAATCGCAGGGAAGAGATCTGCTCGGAGACGAGTCCCACGAGGAAGACCATGACCGCGAACATCAGCAGCAGCACCGCGCCGTTGGGGATCCGCGACTGGTGGGCGACGGTCCACAAGCCGTACGCCAGCCCCATCGCGAACGACGCGAGGCTGAGCGGCAGGAACACGCGCAGGGGACTGAAGATGGTGATCACCTTGACCAGGATGAGCAGAAACTTCGCGCCATCGCGCGCCAGCCGGATTTTCGAAGTGCCCACACGCGGCTGCACCTGCACCGGCTCGAACATCACATTGTAGCCCGCCTTGATGAACGCCAGCGTGGTCGTCGTCGGCGTCGAGAAACCGTTTGGCAGCAGGTGGATGAACTCCAGCAGGTGTTCCCGCCGCGCCGCGCGGAGGCCCGAGGTGAGGTCGGGGATCGGGCGCTCGGTGAGATACGAGGCCAGGCCGTTCAGCACGGCGTTGCCCAGGCGCCGCCCGGCAGTGGCCTGATGCTCGCCGGCCCTGGCCCCGATCACGAGGTCGTAGGTGCCGAGGCGGGCAGCCACCGCCAGCACGTCCTGTGGACGGTGCTGGCCGTCGCCGTCGGCGACCAGGATCCACTCGCCGCGCGCGGCGCGGATGGCGCTCTTCACCGCAGCGCCGTTCCCCTTGTTATAGGGATGCGAGACGACGCGGGCCCCGGCCGCCGCGGCCGCGGCCGCGGTGCCATCGCTCGAGCCGTCGTCCACGACGAGGATTTCGCACCAGCCTGCCGCGGCGCCGAGCGCGGTCACCACCGAGCCGATCACCGCGGCCTCGTTGTAGGCGGGAATCACGACGGAGATCGTCGATGGGTCAGCCATGGCTCACCAGTCGATCGATCACCGCGTCCCAGGTGATGCCGAGGGCCAGGGATCGCCCGGCCTCGCCGAGCCGCGCGGCGAGCGCCCGATCACCGGCCAATCGCGCCACCGCCGCGCCGATCGCCTGCGGGTTGGCCGCGCAGACCAGCCCGTTGGTGCCGTCCGTCACGAACTCGAGCGTGCCGCCCGAGTCGGCGGCGGTCACGACCGGTTTTGCGGCGAGAAACGCCTCGAGTGTGGCGAGGCCGTAATCCTCGTCGAACGGCACGTAGACCAGTGCCAGGGCATCGCGGTAGAGGGTCACCAGATCGTTGTCGTGCACCGCTCCCGTGAAGCGGACGCGGGCCGTCACGCCGGCTTCTTCGGCTGCCTGTTCGATGAGGTGGCGGTGGCTGCCGTCGCCCACGACGACCAGCGCGAGCGGCTCGGGCACGTGTGCCATCGCCCGCACGATGAGATCGATGCGCTTGTTGCCCTCGAGGCGCGCCACCGACAGCACGTATGGACCGTACTCGCCCGGCGTCAACCGATCGGCCAGGAATGGCGGGTGATAAAGCGGCGTGGAATCGAGCCCGTTGAAGCGGCGCAAGCCGGTCCGTTACTGTTGTCGAGATGGTGTAGCGGCCCACGCACTCACCGAGCATCTGCTCGTCGAGCGACAGGAGCTGTGCCTGTAGCCCGATGTCGCGCTCGTCGTAGCCGAAGTCGCTGTAGATGGTGCCGGCGAGCTCGTAGGCCGCCCGGTGCTGATGGACGAGCCAGCTCACCTTGCGTGGGTGGCGGGCGAAATAGCTCGGGAATTTGGTGCCGATCACCAGGTCAACCGGCCGCCCGTTGCTTTCGGTCAGATCGAGCATCCGCCACGCCGCGGCGTGCGCCAGGATCTCGTCTTTCGGGTACCACTTGAAAGGCAGGGAGACGCGATCGGTCTCGAACCCGCGCGCCCGCAGTTGGTCCACCAGCTGGCGGACCAGCAACTCGGCACCGCCTCGCACGAACGGCACCTGCGTCTCGCAGACAAGAACGGTTCGGATGCTCAACGCGTCCGGGATCGTAGCATGCGAGGCCCAGTCACCGGCTCTGGGCAAAAACCCTAAAGCGCCAAAAATCTGACAGCTTTCGATTTCAAGGCGAAACAAAGACGTAACTAACAGAAACTAGAGAAGTTGCCTGACTTCCCAATTGACAGGAAGAGAGCCCTCCGCCTACTATCCGGGTGGACTTTTGTGGAGTGAAGTGGAGTAAATAACGTGCTCCGGGGTAACTCACCGGCAAAAATCGACGACAAGGGCCGGCTCAAGGTCCCGAACGGATTTCGAGCCGCCATTCAGGAAGAGCACGGCCGCGAGCTGTTCGTGACGAGCTTGTCGGGAGCCTCTGTACGAATCTACCCCATGCCGGTCTGGATGGAAATAGAGCGCAGGCTTGCGCAGATGCCCTCGACCCACCCATCCCGGGCGAAATTCCTGGATCGCGTGAATTTCTTCGGACAAATGAGCGAATTCGACCCCCAGGGCCGCGTGCTCATCCCGGCCCGGCTTCGCGATACCGCTCAGATGGCTGGCGAAGTGGACGTCCTCGGGCAGCAGAACTTTCTCGAAGTGTGGAACCACGACCGGTTCCTCGCCCGCCTCGCGAGCGAACCGTTCGGCGACGACGACGCGAAGGCGCTGTCGGATTTCGGGATTTGACCCCTCCGGTTCACGCCAGCGGGTGTGCGGGTTGATGGGGTGGGTCACTGACGCGGCGGGCCAGGCGTGATGGAAGACGACGCCGCACCGCGCCACGTATCGGTCCTCGTCAACGAGGTCCGGGCGCTGTTGGAGCCGCAACGCGGCGGGCTGTTCGTGGACGGCACCGTGGGCCTTGGCGGGCACGCCCGGATGTTGCTCGAGGGCGGTGCGGAACGGTTGATCGGGATCGATCGCGACCCCCGTGCCCTCGAGTTGGCGCGGGAGACGCTGGCGGCGTTCGGTGATCGCGTGACGCTGGTGCACGCCGACTACCGCGAGTTGCCGGCGGTGCTCGCGGCCGAAGGCGTCGGTCACGTGATGGGCGTGCTGCTCGATCTCGGCGTGTCGTCGATGCAGCTCGATGAGGAAGGGCGGGGGTTCAGCTTCCGGCGCGACGAGCCGCTCGACATGCGGATGGATCGGTCGCAGGGCCAGACGCTGGCCGAGCGGCTGGTGGACGTTGAGGAGACCGCGCTCGCCGACGTGATCTTTCAGTTCGGCGAGGAGCGCAAGTCGCGCCGGGTGGCGCGGGCGATTGTCGAGGCGCGGCAGCGCGAGCCGCTCGAACGCACCGGCCAGTTGGCGGCCATCGTGCGGCGGGCGGTCGGCGGGCCGTGGCAGCGGATCGATCCGGCGACCCGGACGTTCCAGGCGCTTCGGATCTGGGTGAACGGCGAGCTGGACGGGCTCGACTCGTGTATCGGGCAGGCGGTGGATGTGCTGCAGCCCGCGGATGAGGAGACAGCGGGTGGACGGCTGGCGGTGATCAGCTTCCATTCACTGGAAGACCGCATCGTGAAGCACACGTTCCGGGCGCTGGCGCATCGCGACGCGCCGAGGGTGCGAGTGCTGACGAAGCGGCCGATGGTGGCGGGCGACGAAGAAGTGGCGGGCAACCCGCGGGCGCGCAGCGCCAAGTTGCGCGGCGTCGAGCGAGTGGCACAGGCGGATTGAGGGGAGGGCGCGATGGAGCAGACGGAATCATTCGAGTACGCCATCCGTAAGGACGTCCGGAACAACCCCATCGTCCGCGAAGTGGACGAGCAGCGGCAGCGCGAGCTGTGGCAATCGGCGGGGGTTGGTGTGCTGCTGGTGCTGGTGCTGCTGTTCTCGGCCTGGCAGCACTTCGAGCTCCTGCGCAACGGCTACCGCCTCGAGCAGATGCAGCGCGATCGCGCCGTCGAGGCCGATGTGAACCGTCACCTGCGCCTGGAGATCGAGACGCTGCGCGCGCCGCAGCGGATCGAGAAGCTGGCAGTGCAGCATCTCGGCATGATCGAACCAGGCCCGGGAGATGCCGTGGTGCTGGAGCGCGTGGTCGCGCCGCAGCCCCCCGCCGCGTCCGTCGTCGCCGCCCGCTGACGTCAGGAAGAGGACCGCCGTGGCCGACAAGATCACTCCCGACTGGCGTTCGACGGTCAAGGATCGCCTCACCGTACTCGCGGTGATCTTCGCGTGCTGGACCGTGGCGATTGTCGGCCGCCTGTTCTTCCTGCAGGTGATCAGCCATGCAGATCTGGTGGCTCGGGCCGACCGCCAGCAAAATCGGACGGTCGTGGTAGCGGCCAAGCGCGGCGAGATCTACGATCGCAACGGCCGCCTGCTGGCCTACAGCGTTGATGCCGACACCATCTACGCCGTCCCTTCAGAGCTGACCGATCCGCCCGCCGTCGCGTCCACGCTCTGCCGCGCACTCGATGACTGCGACCGCAAGGAGCAGGCGGCGCTGGCCGAACGGCTCGCCAAGGGCCGCGCGTTCGTCTACGTGAAGCGCCGCGTCACTCCCACCGAGGCGCAGCGCGTCGCCAAGCTCGAGCTGAAGGGCATCGGCTTCTCGAAGGAAAGCAAACGCTTCTATCCGCTTCGCGAGATCGCATCGCACATCATCGGCTACGCCGGCATGGACAACGTCGGCCTTGGCGGCATCGAAGCCACCTACGACAAGGTGGTGCGCGGCCAGGAAGGCAAGCTGCTGGTACAGACCGATGCGCGCGGCAAGGCGTTCAGCCGCCTCGAGCGCTCGCCCACCGCCGGCGGCTCAATCGAGCTCACCATCGACGCGCAACTGCAGTTCATCGTCGAGCGCGAGCTGCGTGCGGGCGTGCAGCAGCATCGCGCCGATTCGGGTACCGCCGTCGTCATGGACCCGAACACCGGCGAGATCCTGGCGATGGCGAACTATCCGACGTTCAACCCGAACGTCTATGCCGAAGCCCCGGAGAACGCCCGGCGCAATCGCGCGATCCAGGACCTGTACGAGCCCGGATCCACCTTCAAGCTGGTGACGGCCTCGGCCGCCCTCGAACTGTTCCTGTTCAAGCCGAGCGACATGATCGACGTCAGCGCCGGCCTGATCCGCTTCAAGGGCCGCGTCATCACCGACATGCACCGATACGGCCCGCTGTCGTTCACCGACGTGCTGGTGAAGTCGAGCAACGTCGGCGCGATCAAGATCGGCTCGCGCGTCGGCGCCGAGCAGATGGGGCTATACGTGCGGCGCTTCGGCTTCGGCCGCCCGACCTCGAAGGACTTCCCCGGCGAGAGCCCGGGCATCGTGTGGTCGAACCTCAACGACAGCGCACTGGCGTCGGTGTCGATGGGCTACCAGATCGGTGTCACGCCCCTCCAGGTGGTGACGGCCGCCAGCGTGGTCGCCAACGGCGGCACGTTGTTCGAACCGCGCATTGTCTCGGCGGTGACGCGCGACGGCGTTCGCTCGGTGGTGAAGCCGAACCCCGTGCGCACGGCGATCAAGCCGGAGACAGCGGCGACGCTGACGACGATCATGGAGCAGGTGGTCGAGCGCGGCACCGCGACGCGCGCGAAGGTGGCCGGCTACACCATCGCCGGCAAGACCGGGACCGCCGACAAGCTGGTCAACCGCCGCTACTCGAACACGCAGCAGAACGTGTCGTTCGTGGGCTTCGCCCCATCGCGCTCCCCGCGGCTGGCGGTCATCGTGATGGTGGACTCGCCGCGCGACGGCGCCGACACCGGTGGCGTGGTCGCGGCGCCGATCTTCCAGCGCATCGCGGAAGACGCGCTGCGCTACCTGGGAGTGCCGCCGAACGTGGACCCGGCGCAGCCGGTGATCGTCCAGCCGCGCAACGCGCGGTTCGAGCCGCCGTCGAGGCGGATCGTGCCGCAGGTGCTGCCGGTGACCGACGAGAGAAGGGGCGTGGTCGTGCTGCCGGACCTGCGCGGCTACGGCGCACGTGAAGCGATCCACGAGCTCGCGCGCCTGGGCCTGACCCCGCGGGTGCGCGGCACCGGCGTCGTCGTCGAACAGTCACCCGAGCCGGGATCGCCGCTCGAGCCGGGTACGGAGTGCACGATCGTGTTGACGCGGGCGCCTCATCCCGCGCTGGTGGCCGGAGTGCCGCAATGACACTCGGCGACGTGCTCGACGTCGTCCGCCCGGGCAACGGCGAGCAGGCGTTGGCTGGACAACCGGCCAGTCTGCCGGTGTCATCGATCGCGTACGACTCGCGACGAGTGTCGAGCGGAGCCGTGTTCGTGGCCCTGCGCGGCCTGAAGGCCGACGGCGTGTCGTTCGCGACGCAGGCGATCGCGCGTGGTGCGGCCGCCATCGTCGCGGAATCGCCCCGACCGGAAGGCATCGCGTCTCCCTGGATCCTGGCCGCGGACGCGCGGCTCGCGCTGGCGCTGCTGGCGGACCGCTTCTACGACCACCCGAGCCGGCGCATGCCGGTCGTGGGCGTCACGGGCACCAACGGCAAGACCACCACCGCGTACCTGCTCGCGGCCGTACTGGATGCGGCGGGGATGACCGCCGGCGTGATGGGGACCGTTGCCTACCGCGTCGGCCGCGAGGAACGCGAGGCGGCCAGGACGACGCCCGAGGCGCCCGATGTCCAGCAGCTGCTCTCGGAGATGCTCGAGAACGGGTGCCGGTCCGCGATCATGGAGGTCTCCTCCCACGCCCTCGCGCTGAAGCGCGTGGACGGCATGCACTTCGCGGCCGCGATCTTCACGAACCTCACCCGCGACCACCTCGACTTCCACGAGGACATGGAGACCTACTTCGCGGCCAAGCGCCGGCTGTTCGCGATGCTCGACGCCGACACGCCCGGAATCATCAACGCCGACGATCCGCGTGCGCCCGCGCTGCTGGCCTCGTGCCGTCGCGCGATGACCTATGGCATCACGCAGCCCGCTGACGTCACGCCAGGACCGATCGAGCTCGCGCTCGGGGGCCTGACGCTGGAGGTCTTCACTCCGAAGGGCACCGTGGCGATCCGCTCGAAGCTGGTAGGCCGGCCCAACGTCTACAACATCCTCGCGGCAACGGCGACGGCCGTGGCGCTCGACATCCCGCTCGAGACGATCGCTCGCGGCGTGGACGCGCTGCCCGGCGTGCCGGGCCGCTTCGAGGTGGTGTCGTCGCCCACTGACGATCTCACCGTCGTCGTCGATTACGCGCACACCGACGATGCGCTGCGGAACCTGCTGGAAACCGCGCGCCCGCTGGCGGACAAGGGACTGATCACCGTGTTCGGTTGCGGCGGCGATCGCGATCGCACCAAGCGCCCCTTGATGGGCATGGTGGCGGCGCGGCTGAGCGACATCGTCATCGTGACGTCGGACAACCCCCGCACCGAGGATCCCGCGCGGATCATCGAGGAGATTCGGCGTGGCATCGCGCCGGCCGCGCCGGCCGGGCGCCGCACCGAAGTGCTGGCCGTGGTCGATCGCGCCGAGGCCATCGAGCGGGCGGTGGCGATGGCTGGCGCCGGCGATCTCATCCTGGTGGCCGGCAAGGGGCACGAGAAATACCAGCAGATTGGCGACCGCGTGTTGCCGTTCGACGACGCCGCCGTCGCGCGCGAGGCGCTGGCGCGTCGGCTGGCACGGCGATCGAAGGCGATGTAGTTGACGGGCGAAGCGATTTCCATCTCGGCCGGAAGCATGGCCGAGGCGATGCATGGGCGGGTGGTTGCGGGCGATCCCGCGGCAGCGCCGACGGGGTTCTCGATCGACTCGCGATCGATCGCTGCCGGGCAGGCGTTCTTCGCCATCGTCGCCGAGCGGAACGGGCACGAGTTCGCGGCCGATGCCGCCCGCAAGGGAGCGTCGGTGATTGTGGTCAGCGAGGCGGTTGATGCGGCGGCTCTGGCGCCGGCCGCTGTAGTGCAAGTGGCGGAGACCACCACGGCGCTGCAGGACCTGGCTCGCGAGGTACGACGGAAGTCGGGCGCGCGCGTGGTGGCGATCACCGGCAGCGCCGGCAAGACCACGACGAAGGAAACGGTGGCGGCGTTTCTCGAGGGGACGTTCCAGGTGGTGAAGAACCACGGGAACCTGAACAACCACCTGGGGTTGCCCCTCTCGCTGCTCGAGTTGAGACATGGCGCGGATGTGGCGGTGATGGAACTGGGCATGAACCACGCGGGCGAAATTCGAATCCTGGTCGGCATCGCCGAACCGGATACCCGTGTGTGGCTCAACGCCGGTGATGCGCACATCGGCTACTTCGGATCCGTCGACGCGATCGCCGATGCCAAGGCCGAGATCCTGGAAGGCGCCGGTCCCTCGTCGCTGTTCGTCGGCAACGCCGACGACGCGCGGGTGATGGCGCGCGCCAGTGGATTCGTCGGGCGCGTGGTCACGTTCGGCACCAGCGAACAGGCCGACGTGAGGGCCACAAACGTCGTGGACCTCGGGCTGGCGGGAACGCAGTGCACGCTGGTCACCCGTCACGGCGAACGATCGCTGCAGGTGCCGCTGCTCGGCCGCGGCAACCTGGCGAACGTGCTCTGTGCCACCGCGGTGGCGACCGAAATGGGCGTGCCGCTCGACACGGTCATCGCCCGCGCGGCCACGCTGAGCCCCGCCCGCCGTCGTGGCGAAGTGCGGGTTCTCGGCAATGGCGTGATGGTGGTGGACGACACCTATAACTCCAGCCCGTCGGCGTTGATGCGCGCGCTGGAGATGCTGTCCGGCCACCAGCCGGCGCGGCGGCGGGTGGCGGTGCTGGGCGAGATGCTGGAGCTGGGCGATCGCGCGATCGACCTGCACGAAGCCTGCGGCCGGGCGGCCGCGGCCGCGCATCTCGACGTGTTGGTGACGGTGGGCGGCGCGCCGGCCGAGGCGCTTGGCCGCGCCGCGATCGCGGCAGGGATGAATGCCGCGGCCGTTCGCCACGTGGCGACCAGCGCGGAAGCGGCCGATGTGGCGGCCTCCCTGGTCGAAGCGGGCGACGTCGTGTTGGTGAAGGGATCGCGCGGGGTGAGGACGGAACTCGTGGTGGACCGGCTCGTGGCGGCGTGCGGCTGAGATGCTCTACCACCTCTTGATCTCGTTCTACCCGCAGGTGCCCGTGCTGAACGTGACGCGTTACATCACGTTCAGGACCGCGGTCGCCAGCCTGACGGCGCTGGCGGTGAGCTTGATCCTGGGGCCGTGGCTGATTCGGCGGCTGCGCGAGTTCCAGATCGGGCAGGTGATCCGGCAGGAGGGGCCGCAGTCGCACAAGGCGAAGGCCGGCACGCCGACGATGGGCGGGCTGTTGATCCTTGCCGCGGCGCTCGGGCCGACGCTGCTGTGGGCGGACCTGACGAATGTCTATGTGTGGATCGCGGTGATGACAACGGCGGCCTTTGGCGGCATCGGATTCCTGGACGACTACCTGAAGATCACCCGTCGATCTTCGGGCGGTCTCGCGCCCCGCTACAAGATGGGCCTCCAGGTCGCCGCCGCGCTCATCGTCAGCCTGGTGCTGATGTGGCTGGCCTCGCAGGACCTCTACAACACGCGCCTGATCTTTCCGTTCTTCAAGCAGCTGATCCCGGACCTTGGCTGGTTCTACGTGCCGTTCGCGGTGTTCGTGCTCGTGGCGTGGAGCAACGCCGTCAACCTCACCGACGGCCTCGACGGGCTGGCGATCAGCACGTTCGCGGTGGCCGCCGCGACGCTGACCGCGCTGGCCTATATCACCGGGCACCGCGTCTTCGCCGAGTACCTGCTGCTGGTGCGGTTCGCGCCCGCGGCCGAGTTGACGATCTTCTGCGGCGCGCTGGTCGGCGCGAGCCTCGGCTTCCTCTGGTACAACGCCCACCCCGCCGAGATCTTCATGGGCGACGTGGGTTCGCTGGCGCTCGGCGCCGCGCTGGCCACGGTGGCGATCCTGATCAAGCAGGAGATGCTGCTCGTGCTGGTCGGCGGCGTGTTCGTGCTGGAAGCCGCCTCGGTCGTCATCCAGGTCGCGTCCTTCAAGCTGCGGGGCAAGCGGGTGTTCAAGATGGCCCCGCTGCACCACCACTTCGAACTCATGGGCTGGCAGGAGCCGAAGGTGATCGCGCGATTCCTGATCGTCGCCATCATCTTCGCCCTCTTCAGCCTGACGTCATTGAAGCTGAGATGAAGGCCACCGACTTCACCGTGAAGGGCCAGCGCGTTCTGGTCGTCGGGGCCGCCCGCAGCGGGGTGGCCGCGGCGCTGCTGCTCGTGCGCCGTGGGGCCAGCGTGACGCTGACCGATCGCAAGCCGGTGATCGCCGACGAGCTGGTCCTGCGGCAGGCGGGCGTGGCGCTCGAGCTCGGCGGACATCGTCGCGAATCGTTCGAGCGTGCGGATCTGGTGGTGATGAGTCCTGGTGTGCCGCTGGAACTGCCAGAGCGTCGTCGGGGCGCGCGCGGCCGGGGTGCCGGTGATCGGCGAGCTGGAGCTGGCCTCGCGCTGGCTGCGCGGCCCGATCGTCGCCATCACGGGCACCAAGGGCAAGTCCACGACCACCACGCTCGTGGGCCGGATGCTCGAGGCGGCGGGACGCCGCGTGCGGGTGGGCGGCAACATCGGCGTGCCGCTCAGCGCGCAGGTGGACGATTCGACCAGCGACACCGTGCACGTGGTCGAAGCCAGCAGCTTCCAGCTCGAAGCCACCGACCGCTTCCATCCCTGGATCGCCGCGCTCCTCAACCTGTCGGCTGACCACCTGGATCGCCATCCGACGCTGGAGGCCTACGCGTCGGCGAAGGCGCGGGTGTTCACCAACCAGACGGCCGACGACTGGACGGTGGTGAACGCCGACAGCCCGGAGGCAATGGCGGTGGCGGCTGCCAGCCAGGCGCGGCAGGTGCGTTATGCGCTGGGCCCCGATGCGCAGGCGTCGGTGTTCGCGGACCGCGGCTTCATCTGGCAGCGCACCTCGGATGGCGATGTGCCGCTGGTGCCGGTGAGCGCGGTCCAGCTCGCTGGACGGCATCAGCTGAGCAATGTCGTGGCCGCGACTGCGATCTCGACGCTGGCAGGCGCCGATGGCGCCGCCGCGGCGCGCGCCCTCGACGGGTTCACCGGCCTCGAGCACGTGATGGAGCCGGTGGCGACGATCGACGGCGTGCGCTTCGTCAACGACTCGAAGGCGACCAACGTCGACGCGGCCGCTCGATCGATCGAGAGCTTCGATTCGGTGGTGGCGATCGTCGGCGGCAAGTTCAAGGGCGGAGACCTGCGCGATCTCGCGGGCCCGCTCAAGTCGCACGGCCGGGCGGTGGTGGCGATCGGCGAGGCGCGCCCGCTGGTGAGCGAGGCGCTGTCGCCAACGCTGCCAGTGGTCGAGGCGGCGTCGCTCGGTGAAGCGGTGGCGCGAGCGTGGTCGCTCGCCCGCCCGGATGGCGTGGTGCTGCTGGCGCCGGCGTGCTCCAGCTTCGACATGTTCGCCGACTACGCGGATCGTGGCCGGCAGTTCAAGGAGGAGGTTCAACGGCTGGCGCAGGGCGCCAACGCCGAGGGTGAGCAGTGAGCAGTCGTCAGCCGGTTGAAGGCGAATGGGAGCCGGTCGCTGGGAACGCAGCCTGCCCCGGTCTGCGAGACTGGTGTCCCATTCCCACAACTGACTGGCGACTGCTGACTGCTACCACCCTCGTATCGAGTCGAAGCCGCTGAACTTTAGGGGATTACCGTTATGGCGCGCAAACTGCAGTCGGACAGATGGATGTTCCTCGCGACCCTGGCGCTCATCTGCGCCAGCATCGTGATGGTCTACAGCGCCTCGGCGCTGATGGCGCTCGAACGCTTCCAGCAGCCGTATCTCTTCGTCACCAAGCAGGTGATGTGGGTGGCCGTGGGCGTGGCGCTGCTCTCGGTGGTGATGCGCGTGGACTACCGCACCTACCGCAACGAGCGGTTGGTGTGGGCGCTGCTGGGCATTGTCGCGCTGATGCTGATCGCGGTGCTGTTCATGCGGCCGGTCAACGGCACCCGGCGCTGGTTCGCGATGGGAGGCTTCGGCATCCAGCCATCGGAGCTGGCCAAGCTCGCCGCCATCTTCTTCACCGCGCTGATTCTCGAACGCCGCTGGCAGCGCATCAACGAGATCGGCTACGCGCTGGCGCCGATCGCGCTGATCACCGGCGGGCTGCTGGGGCTGATCCTGCTCGAGCCCGATTTCGGCACGGCAGTGTCGCTGCTGGCGGTGGTCGGGGTGATGATCTTCGCCGCCGGCCTCAGCTACAGATACCTCGTCGGCGCGGTGGCCCTGATGGTGCCGACGCTCGCAATCATCCTGATTCAGGAACCCTATCGCGTCGAGCGCTTGCTCGCCTTCCTGAATCCGTGGGCGGATCCGCTCGGCTCCGGTTTTCAGATCATCCAGTCGCTGATCGCGGTGGGTACCGGCGGCGTCTTCGGCAAGGGCTTGATGGACGGCAAGCAGAAGCTGTTCTTCCTGCCCGAGCCCCACACCGACTTCATCTACGCGGTGATTGCGGAGGAGACCGGGATGGTCGGAGCGGTCGTCATCCTGGCGTGCTTCGCGGTCATCGCCTGGCGCGGCATGCGCACCTCGATGCGCGCTCCAGACAGTTTCGGCTCGTTCCTCGCCATCGGCATCACCATGATGCTGGTGCTGCAGGCGTTCGTGAACATCAGCGTGGTGCTCGGCATGCTGCCGACCAAGGGCATTCCGCTGCCGCTCGTCAGCGCCGGCGGCTCGTCGCTGTTGATCAACCTTGTCGGCGTGGGCGTGCTGCTGAACATCTCGCAGCATGCCGAGACCGAGACGGGAGCGGTGTGACGGGTGCAGGTGCTGATCGCCGGGGGCGGAACGGGTGGCCATCTCTATCCGGGCATCGCGCTGGCGCGCGAGTTGCAGCGCCGCGATCAGGCGACGGTGGTGACGTTTGTCGGCACGGCGGCGGGTCTCGAGTCGAAAGTGATTCCGCGCGAAGGCTTCGTGCTGGACGTGATTCGGGTGGCCGGGCTCAAGGGCAAGTCGCGGATGACCCGGCTGCGCGGGCTGCTGCTGCTGCCGATGGCGGCCGTGGACGCGTGGCGCGTGCTCTCGCGGCGGCGGCCGTCGGTGGTGGTCGGGGTCGGCGGCTTCTCGTCGGGGCCGGTCCTCGCGCTGGCCGCGTTGCGCCGCTGTCCGACGCTGCTGCTCGAGCAGAACGCCCTGCCCGGCATCACGAACCGGCTGCTGGCGCCGCTCGTGCGGGCCGCGGCGGTGAATTTTCCGGAGGCGTTGCGCTACTTCCCGCGCACGGGGTTCGTCGCCGGCAACCCGGTTCGCGCCGAGTTCTTCGAACCGTTGGCGGAGACGGCGAGTGACGGGAACGTGCGGGTGTTGATCATGGGCGGTTCGCAGGGCGCGCACGCCATCAACGTGGCGATGACGCAGGCGGCGCCGGCGCTGGCGGCCTCGGGCGTGCGACTGGCCATCACCCATCAGACGGGTGAGCGCGATCTGGCCGCCGTCCGCGAGGCGTATGCGTCGGCAGGCCTGACCGTGCGAGTGGAGCCGTTCCTGTACGAGATGGACCGCGAGATGAAGCAGGCCGACGTCGTGGTGGCGCGAGCGGGCGCGACGACGTTGTCGGAACTGGCGGCGTCGGGCCGGCCGGCGATTCTGGTGCCGCTGCCGACCGCCGCCGACGATCATCAGCGCCGCAACGCCGAGGCGTTTGCCCGCATCGGCGGAGCGGTGGTGCTCGAAGAGCGCGGCCTGACCGGCGAGCGCCTGGCCGCGGAGCTGCTGACGCTGGCGCAGGATCCGGCGCGGCGCGAGGACATGGGCCGCCAGTCGCGCACGCTGGCGCGGCCGGATGCGGCCGAACGGATTGCAGACAAGGTGTATGCGCTTGCTCGGTAAGACGCGCCGCATTCACTTCGTCGGCATCGGCGGCATCGGCATGAGCGGCATCGCCGAACTGCTGGCGAACCTGGGGTACGCCGTGTCGGGATCGGACGCGCGGCGATCGGATGTGACGGATCGGCTGGAGAGTCTGGGCGTGACGGTGCACGTGGGTCATCGAGCCGGCAATGTCGGCGACGCCGACGTCGTGGTGTATTCGTCGGCGGTCAAGGCCGACAACCCCGAGCTGTCGCAGGCCCGCGAACACCGCGTGCCGGTGATTCCGCGCGCGGAGATGCTGGCCGAGCTGATGCGGCTGCGCTTCGGCATCGCCGTCGCCGGCGCGCACGGCAAGACCAGCACGACCTCGATGATCGCGCTGGTCCTCGAGCGCGCGGGCCTCGACCCGACCGCCGTGATCGGTGGACGGCTCAGCGCCTTTGGCAGCAACGCCCGGCTCGGCCAGGGCGAGTACATGGTGGTGGAAGCCGACGAGAGCGACCGCTCGTTCCTGAAGCTGTCGCCGTCGATTGCCGTGATGACGAACATCGACCGTGAACACATGGAGGCGTACGGCAGCTACGCCGACCTGCAGCAGGCGTTCGTGGACTTCGCCAACAAGGTGCCGTTCTACGGCGCCATCGTGGCGTGCGCCGACGATGCCGAGCTGGGCGCGGTGTCGTCGCGCTTCACCCGCCGCACCATCACTTACGGTATCGACGCGCCGGACGCGGAAGTACGCGCCAGTGAGGTGGTGCTCGAAGGTTTTGGCGCGCGCTGCCTGGTCCAGCGCCGCCACCCGCACGGCAATGGACCGGCCACCGTGCTCGGCCCGCTCACGCTGCAGGTGCCCGGCCGGCACTCGGTGCTGAACGCCCTGGCCGCCGTGGCGGTGGGCCTCGAGCTCGATGTCCCGTTCGAGCGGATTGCCCAGGCCCTGTCGGACTTTCGCGGTGCCGAGCGCCGCTTCCAGCACGTCGGCGTCGTCGATGGCATCACGGTGGTGGACGACTACGGTCACCACCCGACGGAGATTGCGGCAGTGGTGGCGGCCGCGCGCGCGGCCCGTCCGACGCGCCTGGTCATCGCCTTTCAGCCACATCGCTACACGCGGACGCGCGACCTGATGGCGGAGTTCGGCCACGCCCTGGCTCAGGCCGACGAGGTGGTGCTCACCGACATCTACGCGGCGAGCGAGGATCCGATTCCAGGCGTCACGCTCGAAGCGTTGGCCGCGGCGGTCAACACCCACCGCGAGCGGCCGGTTCACACCGTCCGGACCGTGGGCGAACTGCCGGAGGCCGTGGCGCGAATCGTCCGGCCCGGCGACCTGGTGCTCACCCTCGGGGCCGGCTCGATCGCCGGCGTTGCCGCGAACCTGGTGGCCGCGCTCGAGGCGCGCCGCGCTCAGACGGGAGGGGCCTGACATGCCGCCCGTCGCCGCGCCAGCGGACAAGCGCTTCCGCCGCTCGCACGTGAAGCCCTCGGGGAAGCGATCGTCGTCGCGACTGCGGCATGCCTGGCTCGTGGTGCGGGTCATTGCCGCGGTATCAATCGTCGGCTACGCGGGATCGCGCGGGGCGGTACTGCTCACCAACGCCACCGCCCTGCAGGTCGGCCACATCATCGTCAGCGGCAACGAGCGGCTGGCCACCGGTGACGTGCTCGCGCTCCTCGACGGGCTGCGCGGCCGCAACATCCTCGGGGTGAACCTGGTCGAGTGGCAGGACCGCCTGCTGTCGTCGCCGTGGGTCGAGGAAGCGACGCTGCGTCGCGTCTTCCCCGGCACGGTGGAAGTGCGGGTGCGCGAGCGCACGCCGATGGCGATCGGGCGCATCGGCAGCGCGCTCTATCTCGTCGATTCCCATGGCGCGGTGGTGGACGAATACGGGCCGGCCTACCAGGACCTCGACCTGCCGATTGTCGATGGCCTGGCGCCCAAGGGCAAAGCGCAGTCCCTGGACGAGAGCCGCGCCGCGCTGGCGGCCCGCGTCATCGGGGAACTGAATGCGCACCCGAACCTCGGCACCAAGGTGTCGCAGATCGACGTCACCGACGCGCACGATGCGGTGGTGATGCTCGAAGGCGACACGACGCTGCTGCGCCTCGGCGAGAGCGACTTCGTCGAGCGCCTGCAGCAGTACCTCGACCTGGGCGACGCGCTCCGCGAGCGCGTCGCCGCGATTGATTACGTCGATTTGCGTTTTTCTGAACGTTTGTACGTGCGGCCGTCCAAGAGGTCGGCAACGGCGCCGGCGTCGGCGCAGGCACGGCGGTAGGGTGGAACGGAGGCAGCGTGGCACAGCGTGAGCGCTACGTCGTAGGGCTCGACATCGGCACCGCAAAAGTGTGCACGGTGGTCGGGGAGATCGTGGACGAGGGCGGGCTCGACATCATCGGCATCGGCTCCGCGGAATCGAAGGGGCTGAAGCGCGGCGTCGTCGTCAACCTCGAGGCGGCGGTGGAGTCGATCAAGAAGTCGATCGAGGAAGCCGAGCTGATGGCGGGCGTCGAGATCGGCTCGGTGCACCTCGGCATCAGCGGGCCGCACATCAAGGGATTCAACAGCCGCGGCGTGGTCGCGGTCGCGGGCAAGAACCGCGAGGTGACCCGCGAGGACGTGCGCCGGGCGATCGACGCGGCGCGCGCCGTGTCGCTGCCGGCCGGGCGCGAGATCATCCACGTGCTGCCGCAGGACTTCGTCGTGGACGAGCAGGAGGGCATCGGCAACCCGGTGGGCCTCAGCGGCGCCCGCCTGGAAGTGAACGTGCACATCGTCACCGGCAGCCAGGCGGCGACCCAGAACCTGGTGGCGTGCGTGAACCGCGCCGGCGTCGAGGTGTCCGACACGGTGATCAGCCAGCTCGCCGCGGCCGAAGCCGTGCTCACCGACGACGAGAAGTCGCTGGGCGTGGCGATGGTGGACATCGGCGGCGGCACCGCCGACCTGGCGATCTTCGAGCGCGGCAGCCTGTGGCACACCGCGGTGGTGGCGGTGGGCGGCGACCACTTCACCAACGACATCGCCGTCGGGCTGCGCACGCCGATTCCCGAGGCCGAGAAGGTGAAGCGCCGGGTCGGCTGCGCCCTCTCCGGCATGGTGGACGAGGACGAGACGATCGAGGTGGCCAGCGTCGGTGGCCGCCGGCCGCGCGTCATGGCGCGGCGGATTCTCTCCGACATCCTCCAGCCGAGGGCCGAGGAGTTGTTCCATCTGATCTGGGACGAGATCAGCAAGGCCGGTTACGAGAAGTCGCTCAACTCGGGGCTGGTGCTCACGGGCGGCGGCTCGGTGCTCGAAGGCATGTCGGAGATTGCCGAACAGATTTTCGATCTTCCCGTCCGGCGCGGCATACCCACGGGTGTGGGTGGTCTCGCCGACCACGTCGGTAACCCGGCGTATTCGACGGCGGTGGGGCTGGTGCGCTATGCCGAACGCCACCGCACCCCCAATGAGGGCGGCAAGCACCCCGGGTTCATGAAGGTGCTGGTCAAGTTGCGAACGGTGTTCAGAGAGTTCTTTTAGGAGGCGCGATGGCGGACCTGTATGACAACGACGCACTGCGGTTGACGCTGGACGAGGCCACCCGCGCGGGCGCGCGGATCAAGGTGGTGGGCGTGGGCGGCGGCGGCAGCAATGCCGTGACGCGGATGGTCCAGGCCGGGCTGTCCGGCGTGGAGTTCATCGTCGCCAATACCGACGCGCAGGCACTGCGCGCCAACCCCGCGCCGATCAAGATCCAGATCGGCTCGAAGCTCACCAAGGGGCTGGGCGCGGGCGCCGATCCCAACGTCGGCCGCCAGGCCGCGCTCGAGGACACGGACCTGATCATCCAGGCGATTTCCGGCGCCGACATGGTGTTCGTGACCACGGGCCTGGGCGGCGGCACCGGCACCGGCGCCGCGCCGGTGATTGCGTCGCTCGCCACCGAGCTCGGCGCGCTCACCATCGCGGTGGTGACGCGGCCGTTCAAGTTCGAGGGGAAGAAACGCCAGCGCTCGGCCGAAGAGGGCCTCGACGCGCTGCGCGAGGCCGTCGACACGGTGATCACCATCCCGAACGAGCGGCTGCTCTCGGTCATCGACCGCAGCACCAGCATGCTCGACGCCTTCATCACCGCCGACGATGTGCTGCGGCAGGCGATTCAGGGCATCTCGGACCTGATCCTGGTGCCCGGCCTCATCAACCTCGACTTCGCCGACGTCAAGACCATCATGTCGGGCATGGGCGTGGCGATGATGGGCACGGCCACCGCGGAAGGCAGCATGCGGGCCACCGACGCCGCCAACCGCGCCATCTCGAGCCCGCTGCTCGAGGACGCCTCGGTGAACGGCGCTCGCGGCGTCATCATCAACGTGACGGGCGGCCCGGACATGTCGCTGATGGAAGTGAACGAGGCGCTGACCATCATCCAGGAAGCCGCGCACGAGGACGCCAACATCATCTTCGGCGCCGTGGTCGATCCGCAGCTGCAGGGCCGCGTGAAGATCACGGTGATCGCCACCGGCTTCGATCACGTCAAGGCCGACCGGTCGATTCCCCCTGCCGTCCAGACGCACACGCCCGTGGACATGACCAACTATGCGGCGCACGCGCGCACGATCAACGTGCCCGTCGCCCAGGAGGCGAATGGCGGCGCCAATCGAGTGATGATCAACCGTCGTCCGCCCCTCGACCTCTCGAACCGGCCAGTGCAGAGGGTGGTGAGCCAGTCGAATGGCCTGAATCCGATGGCCGGGCCGGAGGGCGACGAAGGCGACCCCCATGACGTGCCAACCTTCCTGCGAAGGAGGGAAGGCTAGGCCGGTGATACAGTAGAAACAGCCAGGGAACACCCGAGCGGCGGCGCCGCCGTAACACCAGCTCGACGGTTCCCTGGTGTGTTGTTGATGAAAGCTCTGTCTCAACGCGATTCCGCACAGCTCACCCTCTCACGCGAGGTCGGTCACGTGGTCAAGCCTCACGGCGACCGACTGCGTGTGGCCTTGTCGTTCCCGAACTCCTATTTCGTCGGCATGTCCAATCTCGGGCTGCAGACGATGTACAAGCTGTTCAACGCGCGGGAGGACACGGTCTGCGAGCGCTTCTTCCTGCCCGCGAAGCAGGAACTGGCGGCGCTCCTCGAGTCCGGCGCAAGGGTGGTGACGCTGGAGTCGCAGACCCCGGTGCGCGATTTCGACGTGATCGCGTTTTCGGTGTCGTTCGAATGGGACTACACGAACGTCCTGACCCTGCTGCGCCTGGCCGGCATCCCGCTGCGCGCGGCCGATCGCGACTATCGTCATCCGCTGGTGGTGATCGGCGGCGCGGTGACCTTCGTGAACCCCGAGCCGCTGGCGATGTTCGCCGACGTGATTGCCGCGGGCGAGGGCGAGTCGCTGGTTGGTGCGCTGGTTGACGCGTGCGGTACCCCGTCGCGGAGCGAGACGCTGCGGCGCCTGGCCGCTCAGCGCGGCTTCTACATCCCGTCGTTCTACGACGTGGAGTACAACGCCGACGGCACCATTGCCCGCTATGTGCCGCGCGAGGGAACCGGGGCGCCGCCGACCATCCGTAAGGCCGCGCTGAAGACCACCGAGGCCTGCGATCCGCCGGCCACCAGCATCTTCACGCCCGACACCGAGTTCGGCTCCCGCTTCCTCGTGGAGGTGGTGCGCGGCTGCGCCAACCTGTGCCGCTTCTGCTGGGCGGGCTACAACTACCTGCCGGTTCGCGCGTTCCCCACCGATCGGATCCTGCAGCTGGCACAGGACGCCCGTCAGCAGGCCACGAAAGTCGGGTTGGTGTCGATCGCGCTGTGCGATCACCCGGACATCGAGCACATCCTGCGCAGCATGCAGGGCATGGGCTACTCGATCAGCCCGGCCTCGCTGCGCCTGGACGACCTGACCCCGACCATCGTGACGCTGTTGAAGGAAAGCGGCGAGCGCACCCTGACGATTGCGCCCGAAACCGGATCGGATCGGCTGCGCCGGGTCATCAACAAGACGGTGACCAACGAGGAGATTCTGGCCTCGGCCGAACTGATCTTCTCCAGCGGCATCGAGAACCTGAAGCTCTATTACATGATCGGGCTTCCCTCCGAAGACGACGAGGACCTGGTGGCGATCCGGGACCTGACCATCCAGCTGCGCGACGTGATGCTGAAGCACGCCCGCAGCCGCGGCCGCATTGGCCGCATTGTCGGCAGCGTGAACCCGCTGGTGCCGAAGCCGGGGACCGCCTATCAGTGGATGGGGATGGCGGCGACCGACGTCATCGAGCGCAAGATGAAGCGGCTGCGCGGGCTGGTGTCCGACATCGACAACGTCTACTTCAACATCAAGAGCGAGCGGCATTCCTACTACCAGGCGCTGCTGTCGCTGGGCGACCGGCGCATCGCGCCGGCCATCGAGCTGGCCGAGCAGAACGGCGGCCAGTGGCGCCGGGCTGTGAGCGACGCCGGCCTCGATGGGGACTTCTACATCTACCGCGATCGCTCGAGCGACACCGTGCTGCCGTGGGACATCATCGACGGCGGCATGAAGGCGTCGTTCTTCCGCTCGGAGCTCGACAAGAGCGGCCGCGCCGAATGGACGCTGCCGGCCAAGCAATCGAAGGAAAGCGCACGGCTCTTGCCCGTGCTGACGTAGCGGCGTCTTCGGCACTGCTGCTCCCTCACATCCCTTCCTGCCTCGTCTTCCTCTAGAATTCGTCGCCCGTCCGCGGCCGATGCCGGTGCCGCGTGCATCGGCTATCGACATCGACCGCGTCCGCGCGTGCGCCCGGCGGGCAGACGCGTGACAGAGGGGCCGCCGTCTGGCGGCAGGCCCGCATCGGTTGGGCACGCGTGACGAGCCCACACATGGCGCACCGAGAGCCGGCGTCCTAGCGGCACGACAGCTGCCGCCGACGCCTGGCGAGTCAGCTGGCCACGGCTGCCTGTGCCTCGAAGTCGGCGTAGGCGTGCAGGATGGCGTCGCGCACCTTGTCCTGGCTGGCGGTGTCGGCCATCGGCCGGAGCAGCGCGAAACTGCGACGCTCGCCATTCACCGAATAGGCGCGTGCCGGGAACGTGACGTTGCGTCCGGTGCCGGTCCGGCGCTCCCAGACCGCGAAGCCGACCAGCTTCAGGCCTTCCAGCTCCCCTCCGTCGAAGTGCAGCTCGGCGTCGGCGAGCTTGCCGGCGGGGCTCCCTTTGTCGTTCGGCGTGATCTTGATCACCATTGATGACTCTCCAGTCCGGCGCGGCTCGTGCGCGCGCCCGTTGTCGTTCGGCGTGGCCCGTGGGGCCTGCGCCAACACACTCATCAAGAGCGGTGCCAGCGGAATCGGGCCGTTTTCAGGGCATGATTCAGATCGAGGCCATGCCGAACGACAACTTCCGTTTACGCCCGGACACGACGTCACCGCTCACGCCGCCGCCGGTCAGCGCCGCATTCCGTTGGGATCGTGAGACTTGGGGGCACGCGTTGCGCTGTGTGCCGTTCGAGGCGAGCGCGCAACATCTGTTTACGTCGAAGCAACTGCAGTTGCCAGCCAACGCCACGGACGCGCAGACGAAGCAGGCCTGGTCGGCGATCGCGGCATCGATGGGCGTGACGACCGATGAAGTGCTGCGGGTGAAGCAGGTTCACGGTAACGTGGTCCGCGTGGTGACGCGTGACAGCCTGACCGGCACCACCACCGCCGAGCGGCCCGATGGGGACGCGATCGTGTCGGACGTGCCCGGCCTGGTGCTCGCCGTGGTCGTCGCCGACTGCGTGCCGATTCTGTTGGCCGATCGGACCGGTGGCCCGGTGGCGGCGATTCACGCCGGCTGGCGCGGCACCTGCGCCGGGATTGCGCTCGTGGCCGTCGAGACCATGGGCGAAGTGTTCGGGACGCGGCCGGAGAACCTGGTGGCGGCGATTGGCCCGAGCATCGGTCCCGATGACTACGTGGTAGGGGAGTCGCTCGTCGGCGCCTTCTCCGCGGCGGGCCACGATGACCTGTCGCTGGCGCGCTGGTTCAGCCGCGCACCCTCCGGGGATGATCTGCGCCTGGATCTGTGGCGCGCCAACCAGGACCAGCTCGAACGCGCCGGCGTGAGGAGGGCGTCGATCTTCAACGCGGGCGTGAGCACGTTCGCCCACCCCGGCTGGCTGGAATCGTTTCGGCGGGACGCCGCCCATGCCGGCCGGATGGTGGCGATGGTCGGTGTGCCGGCGGCGCGCTGATTACGAGGCGGCCGGCGGCTCTGAGCCGGGCGTTGCCGCTCCAGTGGCCGAGGGCGGCACGAAGTAGAGAATGCGCTGACACGAATCGCACTGCACGATCTCGTCGTTCCGCACGACGGCGCTGAACACCATCGGCCGCAGGCGCACCTGACAGACGATGCAGCGTTCCTTTTCCGCGCGGGCGATGCCGATGCCGCCGCGCGCGCGTGCGAGCTTGTCGAACAGCGAGACGACGTTGGGGTTCATCTTCGCGACGACCGCGGAGCGTTCCGCGGCGCAGGCCTTGATGGTGGCCTCGTTCTCGGCGCGCTCGGCGGTGATTGCGGTGCGTTCGGCGGCGACGGCCGCCTCGTCGGTCTTGAGCCGAAGTTCGGCCTGCTTCAGGGTGGCGGCCATCTCGTCGGCGCCCATCATGATTTCCAGCACCTTGCTCTCGCACTGATCGATATCGGCCTTCACCGCCTCCATCTGGTGCTGCATGGCGTGGAACTCGTGATTGGTCTTCACCGCCATCGACTGTTCCTTGTACTTCTCGAGGCGCTGCTGGGCGGCGGCGAGGTCCTTGTCGACGGTACGGCGGGCGGCTTGGTTCTCGGCGATGGCGGTCTTGGCGGCTTCAACGCCGGCACGGGCGGCGGCCAGTCGAGCATCGAGAGCGGCGATGCGGTCGGGAGCGGAGGCCACCACGCGTTGAGCCACCCCCGAGCGGGTTTCGAGATCCTGCAGGTGCATGAGGCGTTCGAGGTCAGGAAGCATCAGGCGCACAGCCCCATTTGGAGTTCAAAGTTCAAAGTCACAAAACCGTTGATCTGCTGGATTCTACTCCCTGAGACTTCGGACCCGCACGCTGGGGGCGGCTCTGACGCGCCCGGCGGACCTTCACCGGTGAGCTCTTGCGCCTGGAGCTTTGCGTTCGTACGTCACACCCAAAGGAGTGGGCCCACCTGGATTCGAACCAGGGACCAACCAGTTATGAGCCGGCCGCTCTAACCGCTGAGCTATGGGCCCTCGGGGACAAGACGAAGGGAAAGGCAAAAGGCAGAAAGGCAGAAGGCAGAAACGAGGTTTCGGCGGCCCAAAAGCAAAAGGCAGAAGCTTTTGCCTTCTGCCTTGTGCCTTCTGCCTTGGCTTACGAACGCCCTTCCAGGAACGCGCGCAGCTTGCGCGACCGCGAAGGGTGGCGCAGCTTGCGGAGCGCCTTGGCTTCGATCTGCCGGATACGCTCGCGGGTGACCGCGAAGTTCTGGCCGACTTCCTCGAGCGTGTGCTCGCTGCCGTCGCCGACGCCGAAGCGCATCTTGATGACCTTCTCCTCGCGCGGGGTGAGGGTCTTCAGCACCGACTCGGTCTGTTCCTTCAGATCGAGGTTGATGACCGCTTCCGACGGCGAGACCGCGGTGCGATCCTCGATGAAGTCGCCGAGGTGTGAATCTTCCTCTTCGCCGATCGGGGTCTCGAGCGAAATCGGCTCCTGCGCGATCTTCAGGACCTTGCGGACCTTGGACACCGGGATGTCCATGCGCCGGGCGATCTCTTCCGAGGTGGGCTCGCGGCCGAGCTCCTGCACCAGCGCGCGCGAGGTGCGAATGAGCTTGTTGATGGTCTCGATCATGTGGACCGGGATGCGGATGGTCCGCGCCTGGTCGGCAATCGCGCGGGTGATGGCCTGGCGGATCCACCACGTCGCGTAGGTCGAGAACTTGTAGCCGCGGCGGTACTCGAACTTGTCGACGGCCTTCATCAGGCCGATGTTGCCTTCCTGGATCAGGTCCAGGAACTGCAGGCCGCGGTTCGTGTACTTCTTGGCAATCGAGACGACGAGACGGAGGTTGGCTTCGACCAGCTCCTTCTTCGCCTGCTCGGCCTGGGCCTCGCCGCGCATGATCACTTCGAGCGTGTGCCGCAGGTGCTCGACGCTCTCCTCGAGATCGTCGGTCTTCTGCTTGATCTCGGCGGCCAGCTCCTTGCGGCGCTTCTCGAGGTTCTTGCGTTCCTCGTCCTTGAGCTTCGGCTTCCGGGTCTTCGCCGTCAGCGTCTTCTTCATGTTGTCGAGCTCGCGCTGCATCTTCGACACGCGCTCGACGATGTCCTTGACCTCTTCGACGAGGCGGCGCTTGACCGGTTCGGTGAACTCGATCTTGCGGATCAGGCGCGACAGCTCGATTTCCGCGCGCATCTTCTTCCACTTGGCGCGGCGGTACTTCTTCTTGTCGGCCTTGAGCACGACGTTCAGCTTCTCGGTGAGCTTTTCGACCGCCAGCCGCGCCTTGCGCACGCCGTCGACCTCGCGCAGGAACTTCTGCGCGCGCTCCTCGATGCGATCGTCGGTGATCTCCTCGTCGTTGAAAATCACCAGCTCGCGGATGGTGCGCTCGCCCGCCTTGAGCGCGTCGCCCATGCGGATGACCGCCTTGGCAATCGCCGGCATGCGCGAGATCGACTTGATGACCGAGAGCTTGCCCTGCTCGATGCGCTTGGCGATCGCCACTTCACCCTCGCGGGTGAGCAGCGGCACCGTGCCCATCTCGCGCAGGTACATGCGGACCGGGTCGTTGGTCTTGTCGAGGGCGCCCGGCGTCAGATCGAGCTCGCCGCCGTCTTCGCTGACCGCCGGACCCTCGCCGCGCTCCATGCCTTCGCGCTCGCGGTAGCCCTTGTCGGAATCGACCAGGTCGATCCCGGCGGCCGCGAAGATGCTCATGAGCTCGTCGAGGTCTTCGGGTGATGATGTGAGTTCTGCCGGCAGCAGATCGTTCACTTCGTCATAGAGGAGGAAGCCCTTCTCCTTGCCGATGATGATGAGTTGCCGGACTTCGTCGAACCTGTCTTCGAGGGACAAGGGCCCATCCTCCTAACGAAACTAATAGTGCGTGCGCCCCAAAACCAAAAAAAGGGGAGCTATGTATTGTAGCCCGGTTCAATTGTTCTCGGGCGCGAGCAGCCGGCCCAATTCCAGCTTCTTCTGCAGCAGGGTCAGGAAGTCTGCCCCCTTCTCACCTTGTTCCTGGAGCCGGTCGATCGCTCGCTGGACCGCCGACAACTCCCGCTCGACCCGCAGGCGCTTGATCGAGCGCACGGACGACTCGGCGTCGAGGACTGGAGCCGAGGCTTCGGATGCCACGGCCGCCAGCCACTGGGCCTCTGAAGTACTTAGACGCTCCATCAGGGCATTTGGCACATCCGAGGCATCCGCGACCTCGAGATCGCGCGCCATCTGGAGCAGGCCGGCAGCGCTAAGTCCTTCCAGGTCATCATCTTCCAGTGTTTTAATCCAGGGAACCACGGCCGCCGGATCGTGGATGAGCCCCCACAACAAGCCTCGCTCGGCCCCCCGAAGCTGACCCATCAGCGTCGGCACGCGCGCAGCCGGCAGCTCGGTCTTCCTGGCGCCTGCGGCCTTCCGAATCTCGGCCCGCACCACTTCTTCGGTGACCCGCGCCTTGTGCGCCAGCCGATCGGCGAACTGATCGCGCGCCGCCGGCTCCGGAATGCGAGCGGCGACGCCAAGCATCTTGCGCAGGAATTCACGCCGTGGCTCATCGCGGGTCAGGTCGTGCTCGGCCGCCGCGCGGTCGAGCAGGAACTCCAGGTAGGGCTTGGACGTCTTCAGTTGCTCAACGAAGCCGTCGCGGCCGCGCTTCTGAATGAACGTGTCGGGATCCTCTCCCGCCGGCAGCCGGACGACGTTGACGTCGAAGCCCTCGCCGACCAGCAACTCCGAGCTGCGCTCGGCCGCGGCCTGCCCGGCCGAGTCCGGGTCGAAGCACAACACCGCCTTCGGCGCGAAGCGCCGCAGCTGCTGTGCCTGCGCGGTGGTGAGCGCGGTGCCGCAGGTCGCGACCACCGGAAGCCCTGAACACTGGAACACCTGCGCGTAGTCGAAGTAGCCCTCGACGATGATGGTGAAGCCGCGTTTGCGAATGTCACCCTTCGTGAGGTTGAGGCCGTAAAGCGTGCGCCCCTTGCTGTAGATGGGCGTCTCGGGCGAGTTCAGGTATTTCGGGACCTGATCCTTCTCCAGCGCGCGCCCGCCGAACGCGATGATCGACCCGGTATCTCTCGTGATGGGCACCATCAGCCGGTTACGGAACCGGTCCACCTCATTCCCATCGTCCCGGCGCGTGACCAGGCCGCTGGTGATCATCACTGCGGCGTAAAGCCCGCTTTGACGAGGTGCTGCCGCAGCGCATCGCGCCCCGGCGGCGCGTAGCCAAGCTGCAGGCGAGCGATCGTTTCCCCGGTGAGCCCGCGCTCGTTCTGCAGGTAGTCGCGAATGCGGCCCGCCTGGGGCGACTCGAGCTGCGCGCGATAGTAGGCCGCGGCCACTTCGTGAATCTTCAGCAGCGACTCGCGCGCTGCCGCATCATCGCGGGCACCGTCGCTCGTTTCGAGATCCGGCACCGGGATGCCAAACCGCTGCGCGAGCTGCCGCACCGCGTCCTGGAACCCGAGTTGCTCCTTGAGCTCCATGAACTTGAAGACGTCGCCGCCGACACCGCAGCCGAAGCAGTGGAAGAAGCCACGGTCGCGGTTGACGTTGAACGACGGCGACTTCTCGCCGTGGAACGGGCACAGTCCCTTGTAGCTCGTGCCCGCCTTGCGCAGGGACACGTAGTCCGAGATGACGGTGACGATGTCCGCCGCCGACCGTACTTCGTCGATGAACGTCTGGGGAAATTTCACTTGGGGGTGTCGCGATCGGGTCGTCGCGCGATCTTAGCTGGTGATTGGGGTGGCACCCGTCCGGATTTCCTGAACCCGACCCCGACATGCCGGGGAAGTAGCCGTGTTCCGGCCCGCGATTCACGCCTATCGCGCGGACGTAACATCCTGCGGCACAGCAGGTTAGGCCCATGCGACGGGGTTTGCGCGCGGTGGCATTTCTTATGCACCGTGAGGCCCGACCATTGGAGGACGACGACATGTCACCTGACACCACACGCATCGAGCACGACCTGCTCGGCGACAAGGCCGTGCCCGCCGACGCCTACTACGGTGTCCAGACGGCCCGCGCCCTCGAGAACTTTCACATCTCCGGTGTCGAGGTCCGCCTCTACCCCAATGTGATCAAGGCGTTTGCGATGGTGAAGATGGCCGCGGCCCGGGCCAACTTCGATTGCGGGCAGTTCAGCCGCGAGATTCTGACCGGCATCGAAGGCGCCTGCCAGGAGCTCATGGATGGAAAACTGCACGACGAGTTTCGTCTCGACGTGTTCCAGGGCGGCGCCGGCACCTCCACCAACATGAACGCGAACGAGGTGATCGCCAACCGCGCGCTGGAGTTGATGGGCCACAAGAAGGGCGAATACCGATTCTGCGATCCGCATGACCACGTGAACGGGTCGCAGTCCACCAACGACGCGTATCCCTCGTCGCTGCACGTCGGCATGGCGCTCGGCAACGTCGAGCTGGTGGCGGCCATCAACCAGCTGATCGCCGCATTCCGTGCCAAGGGCAAGGAATTCACCCCGATCCTGAAGATGGGCCGCACGCAGCTGCAGGACGCGGTGCCCATGACGCTGGGGCAGGAGTTCGAAGCCTTCGCGGAGACGCTGGCTGGCGAGGCCCGCGCGCTCGAGTCGATCCAGAGCGTGCTGTGCGAGGTGAACATGGGGGCCACCGCGATCGGCACCGGCCTCAACGCGCCTGCCGGCTACGCGGAGAAGTGCACCGCGCACCTGGCCGCGATCACGGGTTTCCCCATCCGCCTGGCCGACAACCTGATTGAGGCCACGCAGGACACGCAGGCGTTCGTGCAGTACTCGTCGTGCATGAAGAGCCTGGCCATCAAGCTGTCCAAGGTGTGCAACGACCTGCGGCTGCTGTCGTCCGGCCCCCGCTGCGGCTTCCGCGAAATCAACCTGCCCGCCCGGCAGCCCGGGTCGTCGATCATGCCGGGCAAGGTCAACCCCGTCATTCCCGAAGTGGTGAACATGGTCTGCTTCCGGGTGATTGGCAGCGATCTCACCGTCTCGATGGCGGCAGAGGGCGGGCAGCTGCAGCTGAATGTGTTCGAGCCGGTGATTGCCGCCTGCATCTTCGAGGCCCAGACGCTGTTCATCAACGCGGCGCGGACGCTCCGCGTCCACTGCGTGGACGGCATCACCGCCAATGTCGACGTGATGCGCCACTACGTGGACTACAGCATCGGCACGGTCACCGCGCTCAACCCGGTCATCGGCTACGAGAAGGCGACCGAGCTCGCGGCCGAGGCGATGAGGACCGGACGCGGCATCATGGAGTTGATCCGCGAAAAGAAGATCCTCACCGACGAGCAGATCGCGAAGGTGCTCGACCCGACGGCCATGACCGGGCAGGGGCGCGCCGTATGACGCGCCCGGCGATCGCCGGAGCGCGCCTCGCGGACGCGGGAACCAGGATCGCACGGTGGACTTGACCGGGCGCGTTCGTCACGGAGGAGGCGCGCGGTGAAGCGCGGCGCCATCGTCGCGCTCGTGGTGGCATTGTGGTTTGCACCCGTGCCCGAGGGACTGGCGCCCGAGGCGTGGCGGCTCTTCGCCCTGTTTGTCGGCGCCATCGGCGCCGTGGTTGTCGAGGCGTTCCCCATCCTCACGGCATCGGTGCTCGCCCTGTCGGCCGCCGTCCTGACCGGCACGCTGCCGGCCGCCAAGGCCTACGAGGGGTTCTCGAACGGCACGATCCTGCTGATCGTGGTGGCGTTCCTCGTGGCGCGCGCCGTGGTGAAGTGCGGGCTGGGCGCGCGGCTTGGCAACCTCGCAGTGACGGTGTTCGGCCGCTCGACGCTTGGCCTGGGCTACAGCGTCTTCCTCGTGGACGGCCTGATCGCTCCGGCGTTTCCCAGCAACACGGCCCGGTCCGGCGTGCTCTACCCGCTCACGCTGTCGATTGCCGAGGCCGTGGGTGCCGCACCGGGAACCGGGACGCGTCCGCGGGTGGGGGCCTTCCTGATGTTCTCCGGCATCGCCAGCCTCACAGTGTCATCGGCGCTGTGGTTCACGGCGATGGCGGCCAATCCGCTGGGCGCGGAGATTGCGCGTGGCCACGGTCTTGAGATTGGCTTCGGCTCGTGGCTCGTGGCCTCGTCCGTGCCCACGCTGGTGGCGATGGCGTTGCTGCCCTGGCTGCTGTTCACGGTGATTCGGCCGGAAGTCACGGCCACGCCCGAAGCGCCGCGAGCAGCGCGGGCGGCGCTTCTCGCCATGGGACCGTTGACCATGCACGAGAAAATCGTGGCAGTCACGTTCGCGGGGATGGTCGCGCTGTGGGGAGTGGCGGCCACCC
Organism: uncultured Acidobacteriota bacterium; assembly: GCA_963723005.1. Lineage (GTDB taxonomy): Bacteria > Acidobacteriota > Vicinamibacteria > Vicinamibacterales > UBA2999 > VFZN01. Next base: position 584,774 of record CAVRPA010000008.1, read on the forward strand.
TGGGCCTCGATTCAACGGCCATCGCCTTTCTGGGGCTTGGCGTGCTGCTGACCGCCGGGGTCCTGACGCTGGATGACATCGCCAAGGAAGGTGACGTACTGGCAACGTTCATCTGGTTCGCGGTGTTGTTCACCATGAGCGGCCAATTGAACGACCTCGGGTTCATGGGCTACGTGGGCGAGCGTCTGGCGCGCGGCCTGGACGGGCTGTCGCCGGGGGTTGCCGGCGTCGCGCTGGTGGTGGCCTACGTGGCGCTGCACTATCTGTTCGTGAGCCAGACCGCGCACCTGCTGGCGCTTTTCGGCGTGTTCCTCGACGTTGGCGTGACGCTCGGCGTGCCGGCGGCGCCGCTCGCGTTCCTGTTGCTGTTCGCCACCAACTTTTTCTCGGCCAACACCCCGCAGGGCTCGAGCGCAAACCTGCTGTTCGTGGGGAGCGGGTGTCTCACGCAGGGCGAGCTGTACCGGCTTGGCGCCATCACGACGGCATTCAACCTGGTGGTGTTCCTGCTGGTGGGCACGCCGTGGCTGTTGTTTCTCTATCGGTAACGGGTCGAAGGAGGCTGGTCATGTTCCGGATGTCTCGGCTGTCACTCGTCGGGGTGTGTGTGGCGGTCCTGTTGACTGCGCCGGCCGGCGCTCAACCGAAGCTGCCGACGGTCGTGGTACTGGCCACGGGCGGTACGATTGCGGGTGCCGCCGGCAGCGACGTGCAGGCCGGCTACGCCTCGGGGCAGGTGGGCGTGGAGCAACTGCTGGCCGCGGTGCCCCAGGCCCGGAAGGTGGCCACGCTGCGCGGCGAGCAGATCTCGAATATCGGGTCGCAGGACATGAATGACGAGGTCTGGCTGAAGCTGGCGCGCCGCGTCAACGAGCTCACTGCGATGGCCGACGTCGATGGCATCGTCATCACGCACGGCACCGATACCATCGAGGAAACCAGCTACTTCCTCAATCTGGTCGTGAAGTCGCGGAAACCGGTGGTGATGACGGCGTCCATGCGCCCTTCGACGGCGCTGTCGGCGGACGGTCCCCTCAACTTCTACAACGCGGTGGCCGTGGCGGCCGACCGGGATGCAGCCGGGCGCGGTGTGCTCGTGGTGATCAACGACTGGATTCACGGCGCGCGCTCGATCACCAAGACCAGCACGACGGCGGTGCAGACGTTCATGTCGCCGCTGCAGGGGCTGATCGGCACGGTCGCGTACGGCACAGTGGAGTACTACCGCACTCCGGTTGGCAAGCACACCACGCAGTCGGAGTTCTCGCTCGACGGCGTGACCGCGCTGCCACGCGTGGACATCGTCATGGCGCACGAGAACATGGATGGAGTGATGCTCAACGCCGCCGCCGCGGCCGGCGCGAAGGGCGTGGTGGTGGCCGGAGTGGGCAACGGCAACATGACGGCCTCGGCGCTCGAGACGCTGGCCGGCCTCTCGACGAAGGGGATCATCGCCGTGCGATCCACCCGGGTGACGATAGGCCGCGTGGGTCGCAATGTCGAGGTGGATGACGACAAGCTTGGGCTCGTGGCGTCCGACGAGTTGAACCCCCAGAAGGCGCGTGTGCTGCTGCGGCTCGCGCTGCTGAAGCCGCGGCCGCTGGCTGAGATCCAGCGGCTCTTCCTCGAATACTGAGGAGACGCGAGGCGCCTAGTCCTTTAGCTCCACCACCGTTGCCCCGCCCCCGCCCTGGTTCTCCGGCGCCGGGGCGTATTTGGCCACCAGCGGGTGGTCCTTCAGGAACGCCTGCAGGCCGCGGCGCAACTGGCCGGTGCCGTGACCGTGGACGATGCGCAGCTCGCGCAGGTCGGTGACCATGGTGTCGTCGAGGAAGCGCGAGACCCGGTCGACCGCTTCTTCCACGGTGCAGCCGATCACGTTGATCTCGCTGAGCGAGCCTTCGCGCGGCCGCAGGTCCACGTTCACACGCACGCGCGACTGGCCGGCCGGCTGCGTGGACGGGCCGCCCAGCACCCGAACGTCCTTCGTCTTGGCCCGCATCCGCTTGCCGCGGACGTCAACTTCCACCTGCGATCCGTGGATCTGGACCACCGTGCCCTCGAGGCCCATGCCCACCGCCACCTTCGAACCGATCACCAGCGGCCCTGCCTGCGCGGCTTCGGCGGCCGGCTCGGCCGAGGGATTCTTCAACCCTTCGACAATGCGATCGAGTGCCGCCCGCGCCTCGGCCCTGGCCGCTCCCGACTGCCCGGTGTTCAGCACCGCGCCGGCGGCGCGGACGCTGGACGCCTTCTCCACGAGCGCTTCGGACTTTTCCTTCAGCTGATCGATCACGCTGTCGATGTCGCGGCGGGCTTGCCGCAGCCGATCGTCCAGCTTCTCGTTCAGCCGTTTCCTGAGCGCCTCTTCGCGCTCGGTGATCTGGCGCTCGCGCTGCTCGATCGCGGTGCGCTGTTCGGCGGCCGCGCGACGCTCGCGGTCCAGCTTGTTGCGCTCGGCATCGAGGGCGCGCGCCTGCGCGTCAACGCGATCGAGGTGCGCCTGCAGGCGCTTCTGGTCGTCACTCAGGAAGCCCCGTGCCGCGGCGACCACGGCCAGCGGCATCCCCAGACGCTGTGCCATCTCGATCGCCAGGCTGCGCCCCGGCGCGCCGTAGATCAGCCGATAGGTCGGCGCGTAGGTCTGCGGATCGAAGGCAAACCCCGCGACGGTGACGCCCTCGGTGGCGGTGCCCCACGTCTTTACCACGTCGAAGTGGGTGGTCGCGATGAGGTGCGCCCCCCGCTGCCGGAAATGGTTCACCAGCGCCGTGGCCAGCGCGCCGCCCTCGTTCGGATCGGTGCCGGTGCCGACTTCGTCGAGCAGCACCAGCGCCGGGAGATCCAGCGACCGATCCATGGCCACCAGATTGGTGATGTGCGCCGAGAACGTGCTGAGGCTGGCGGCAATCGACTGCTCGTCACCGATGTCAGCGAACACCGAGCGGAACACCGGCAGCCGCGCGGTCACCGCCGGGACGTGCAGGCCGGACTGGGCCATCAGCGCGAACAATCCGGCGGTCTTCAGGGCGACGGTCTTGCCCCCGGTATTCGGGCCGGTGATGAGGAGCACGCGGCTGGGAGGTTCCAGCACGATGTCGATGGGAACGGCTTTCTCGAGCAGGGGATGTCGCGCCCCCCGCAGTTCGAAGGATCGATCAGCGACGAACACTGGCTCGATGCCGCCGAGGCGCGCGGAGTGTCGCGCCCGCGCCTGCAGCACGTCCAGCTCGGTGGCGACTGATTCCACCGCGCGCAGGTCGCCTGGCCGCCGGCGGAAGCGGTCGGTCAGCTCCAGCAGGATGCGGAAGATCTCTTCCCGCTCGCGCTCTTCGAGCTCGACGATGTCGTTGTTGATTTCGACCGTGGCGGCGGGCTCCAGGAACAGGCTTGCGCCGCTGCCCGAGCTGCCGTGCACGATGCCCGGGACGTTGCCCCGGTGTTCGGCGCGCACCAGCAGCACGTAGCGGCCGTTCCGCTCGGTGATCACTTCGTCCTGCAGATACTTCGACGTGTCCTTGCCGCGCGCGAACTGTTCGAGCGTCTGGCGCAGCTTCTGCCGCAGGTGCCGCAGGCGGTCGCGAATGCCGCGGAGCGCGGGGCTGGCGTTGTCGAGCACCTCGCCCGAGACGTCGATGGCCTCGCGGACCGCAGCCACCTCGGCCTTGAAACTCGCCAGCTGGCTGACGATCGCGTTCAGCAGTGGAAACGAACCCTTCGCGGCCAGGATGCCGGCGCGCGACCGCTCCACCGAGTCGACGAACTCGGCCAGGGTCCGCAGCGACAGCGGATCCAGCGGGCGTCCCTCGATGCCGAGCGAGGCCAGCGACTCGACGAGGCCCTGCCCGGCGCGCAGCGGGAACGCGGGATTCTGCTCGAAGAATCGCACCGTCTCGCTGGTGCCGTGCTGCAGCGCCGCGACGTCGCGGAGCTCGGTGGCCGGCTTCGCCACCTCCAGCCGCGCCCGGCCGAGCGGCGTCAGCGACAGCCCGGCGACGTCAGCGACGATGCGATCGAATTCAAGGGTCCGGAATGCCAACATAGGAGTGAACTGGCGAATCTGATGAGGTGGTGAGATGGTGATCTCGGAGATCGTGAACGTGAGATCTAGAGATCGCGGCGATCGATCTGACGATCGCCACATCCCCCGATCAGATCACCACTTCACGACGTCACCACATCACCAGATCGGACCGCCTAAAGATGGTTGATCATACTGGCGATGCAGCCGGCGCCGAACCCGTTGTCGATGTTCACCACCGACACGCCGTTCGCGCAGGAGTTCAGCATCCCGAGCAGCGCGGCAACGCCGCCGAAGCTGGCCCCGTAGCCGATGCTCGTGGGGACGGCGACGACCGGAACATGGACCATACCGGCGATCACGCTCGGCAGCGCGCCCTCCATCCCCGCGACGACGACGATGACGCGCGCGGTCTCGAGGCGCGCCCGCTCGCGGAGCACCCGGTGGATGCCGGCCACGCCGACGTCGTAGAAGCGCTCCACGTCATTCCCCATCAGCTCCGCGGTGACCGCAGCTTCCTCGGCCACCGGCACGTCGGAGGTGCCCGCCGAGGCGATCGCGATGGTGCCCTTGCCGCGCGGCACCTCGCGCCGCAAGGTGATGGCGCGGGCCAGTTCGTGGTACTCCGCGCCCGGGACACAGGCCTCGACGGCCTGCCACGCGGCATGGTCGGCGCGGGTGACGAGCAGCGGATGCCCGCGGTGCACAATCGCCGCGGCGATGGCGGCAATCTGCGCGGGGGACTTGCCCAGACCGAGGATGACCTCCGGGAATCCCTGACGCGTGGCGCGGTGGTGATCCACCCTGGCGAACCCCAGGTCAGTCAACGGTTCGGCGCGCAGCGCCGCCAGCAGCGCCCGATGGGCATCGTCGGCCGAGCGGCCGCCGTCGCGGACCTCGTCAAGGAGAATTCGCAGCTCGTCTGGGCTCATCATCGGGTGTATCGTGCCTGTTTTGTTGACTTTAGCGTCTTCAAAAGTACAATGGTGGTTTGAGTTGGCGTGACCAGCTCAGGCCAAGCATGACCCCGATAGAAACGCTCATACTCGCATCGTACTTCTTCGTTCTGCTGATCCTCGCCGTTTACGGGTGGCACCGGTACTACATGGTCTACCTGTATATGAAGCACAAGGATGAGCAGCCGGTGCCGATCAAGGCATTCGACGCCCTGCCGGTCATCACGGTTCAGCTGCCCATCTTCAACGAGATGTACGTGGTGGACCGGCTGATCGACACGGTCTGCCAGTTGGACTACCCCCTCGAACTGCTTGAAATCCAGGTCCTCGACGACTCGACCGACGAGACGCAGGAGATCGCGGAACTGGCGGTACGCCGCCACGCGGCGCAGGGGATGGACATCAAGTACCTGCACCGGACCGACCGGACGGGGTACAAGGCCGGCGCCCTGGACGAGGGCCTGAAAGTGGCGCGCGGACAGTTCGTCGCCATCTTCGACGCCGACTTCACGCCGAAGCCCGACTTCCTGATGCGGATGGTCCACTATTTCACGGATCCCAAGGTGGCGATGGTGCAGGCGCGCTGGGGGCACATCAACCAGGACTACTCGCTGCTGACCAAGATCCAGAGCATCCTGCTCGATGCGCACTTCGTCCTCGAGCACGGCTCGCGGAACCGGGGCGGCTGCTTCTTCAATTTCAACGGCACGGCCGGCATGTGGCGCCGCGAGGCGATTGCCGACGGCGGCGGCTGGCAGCACGACACGCTGACCGAAGACCTCGACCTCAGCTACCGCACGCAGCTGCGTGGCTGGCAGTTCGTGTTCGTGCAGGACCACGTCGCGCCGGCTGAGCTGCCGGTCGAGATGAACGCGTTCAAGTCACAGCAGCATCGCTGGGCGAAGGGGTCGATCCAGACCTTCCTGAAGCTGATGCCCCGCATCCTGCAGTCGAACCAGCCGACCAAGGTGAAGGTCGAAGCGTTCTTCCACCTGTCGGCGAACCTGAACTACCCGTTGATGTGCGTGCTGTCGGTGCTGATGGCGCCGTCGATGATCATCCGCTACAACATGGGGTGGTACGAGATGATGCTCATCGACATCCCGCTGTTCTTCGCGGCGACGGCGTCGGTGGCCAACTTCTACATGGTGTCGCAGCGCGAGGTCTACCCGGACACGTGGACCGACCGCCTGAAGTACCTGCCCTTTCTCATGTCGATCGGCATCGGGCTGGCGGTGAACAACACCCGCGCCGTGTTCGAGGCCCTGTTCCACAAGCCCAGCGAGTTTGCGCGCACGCCGAAGTACGGCGTCGAGGGCCGCGCCGACGACTGGGCCACCAAGAAGTATCGCCAGAACGTAGCCGTCCAGCCGCTGATCGAGGTGGCCCTGGGGCTCTACTTCACCGCGACGCTCTTCTACGCGCTCGCCAATGGCATCTACGGCACCGTGCCGTTCCTGATGCTCTTCCAGGTGGGCTTCCTCTACACCGGCCTGCTCTCGGTGTTCCAGCAGTTCGGCGGGGACGCGGTCGTCGAGGTCGCGCAGAGCAAGGAAGCGTAGACGGAGAGTTCAAGGTTCAAAGTTCAAGGTGCAGAGTTGGGCGGCCGCGGGGCCGCCCTTTTTTGTTGCCGTGCCGAGGCGGGATCCCCTCCCACGGCGTGCGCGTCTTTACCTCCAGTTCATCGGTATTCACGCGACCGGTTGGTCGCCCCCTGGAGGTGAAATGATGGTTCGATTTCTACCGGCCGCCGCACTCGCGGCTGCCCTGTTTGTCTCGTCCAGCGGCATCGCGGCCGCCCAGCCCGCAACGGTCTTCGTGGTGCACGGGATTCCCGGCGCCAATGGATTTCCAGTCGATATCAGCGTGACCGGCCCCGGCGTCAACGCCTGCGTGCCGAATGTGACGTTTACCCAGATCCTCGGTCCGGTCGCCCTGCCCGCTGGCGCCTACTCCGTGGCGGTCTACGGCGGCGGCAGCGGCTGCACGGGGAGCGGCGCTCGGTCCGGTCAACCTGTCGTTTGCTCCCGGCGAAACCGCCGCGGTCGCTGCGCATCTCACGGCGACGGGTGACCCCACGGCGGGCAAGTACGCTGTCGACCTGTCGTCGGCGGGGCCGGGTGCCGCGCGTGTCAACGTGTTTCACACAGCGGCGGCGCCCGAAGTGGATCTCGTCGTGGCGCGCGCCTACGGGCGCGGCGCCTCGCCTGAAACCAAGGTGACCGGCATCGCGAATGGCGCCAGCCTGTCGACGCCGCTGCGCGCGGGGCAGTGGGATGTCGCGCTGCTGCCCGCTGGTGGCAGCGTGCCGGCGTTCGGTCCGGTCAACGTGCCGGTGCGCCCCAAGACCGCGTATCTCGTGTTCGCGGTCGGCTCGCTCTCGGGCGGCACCTTCACGCTGGCGTCCACCGCCGTGCCGACGCGCTGAGTTACTCGCGCCAACGTTCGAGGAGGGCGGCCCTTCGGGGCCGTCCTTCGCGCATTCAGGGACTGTCGCGGCCGGTCCTCGCTTTACACCGCGCAGCTGAGGATGCCGTCAACGATCGCTGGAACAGCTGCGCCAGCCCTGAGACGGCCCAAGATCGCAGGAACTGCATCGATTTCGAGGCGATCGTGCCAGGCCCCACGTTAAGATCCCCTCATGTCCGCCGACGTCAAAGCCAAAGCCGGTCTCGAAGACATCGTCGCCACCTCGTCTCGCATCTGCTTCCTTGACGGCGATCGGGGAGTGCTGGCCTATTGCGGATACGACATCCACGACCTGGCCCGGAACGCCACGTTCGAGGAAACCTGCTTCCTGCTCTGGCATGGCCGCCTGCCCAGCCGCGCTGAACTGGGAGACCTGCAGTCGCAACTGGCCGCCGGGCGCGCCCTGCCCGAGTCGATCATCCGGCTGATGAAGATGCTGCCGCCTTCGGACGGCATGGACGCGCTCCGCACCCTGACCTCGGCCCTCGGTCACTACGACCCGGACGCTTTGGACAACTCGCCGGCGGCCTCGTACCGGAAAGCCGTGCGCCTGACCGCGCAGATCGCCAGCCTGGTGGCCACGTGGGGCCGGATGCAGCAGGGAGGCGGCCCGATCGCACCGGATCCGGCGATGGGGCACGCCGCCAACTTCCTCTACATGCTGTTCGGCACCCGGCCCAACGCGACGGCCATCCGCGCGATGGACATCGCGCTGACACTCCACGCGGATCACGAGCTGAACGCCTCGACGTTTGCCGCCCGGGTTGCCGCCGCCACCCTCACCGACATGCACTCGGCCATCGTCGCCGGCATCTGCGCCCTGAAGGGGCCGCTCCACGGCGGCGCCAACGCCGAAGTGATGAAGATGCTGATCGAGGTCGGCCAGGATGCGCCGGGGGAGCGCATCGACGCCTTCGTGAAGGGCAAGTTCGCGCGCAAGGAGAAGATCTCCGGCTTCGGGCACCGCGTGTACAACACCGAGGATCCCCGCGCCACGCACCTCCGGCAGATGTCGAAGCAGCTCGGGCAGCAGGCCGGCAATCTCCGCTGGTTCGAGATGTCGGAGCGCATCGAGGCGCTGGTCAAGTCCGAGAAGAAGCTCTACCCGAACGTGGACTTCTACTCGGCGTCGATGTACTACACGATGGGCATCGCCATCGATCTCTACACGCCGATCTTCGCCGTCAGCCGCATCTCGGGCTGGACCGCGCACGTGCTCGAGCAACTGGCCAACAATCGCCTGATTCGGCCGCGAGCCGACTATACCGGGCCGGCGTATCCGCAGCCCTGGATACCCGTCGAGCAGCGATAATCGCGGAGCTGCCCATGACCGACTCCACCGCGACGCCAACGCCGAGGCCGGCACTGCTCTGCATCGACGACGATGCGATGGTGCACCGGATCGTGACGCACCTCGTCGACGGCTTCCGCTACTCGCGATACGACTGCGACTTCGCCTCCTCCTACGAGGACGGGCTGGTCAAGCTGGTGAACGGGTCGTACGCCGTGTGTCTGCTCGACTACCAGCTGGACGAGCGCAACGGCATCGAGCTGCTGCGGGAAGCCCGGCGGGTGAATCCCGACACGCCGGTGATCATGATCACCTCGTCGGAGTCCGACGAAGTGGACATCGCGGCCGCGGAAACCGGCGCCGTCGATTTCCTGCTCAAGTCGGAGCTGACGCCGCCGATGCTCGAGCGCGCCGTGCGCTACGCCGTGAAGCTCGGCGCCAGCCTCCAGCAGTTGCGGTCGATGGCGCTGAGGGACGAGCTGACCGGCCTGCTGAATCGCCGCGAGCTGCAGAACCTGCTGCAGAACGAGTGGATGCGCTCGGTGCGGTTCCGCCGCCCGTTCTCGGTCGGCCTCGCCGACATCGACTTCTTCAAGCGCGTGAACGACGGCCACGGCCACATGGTCGGCGACCGGGTGATTTGTCATGTGGGGAACGTGCTGACCTCCACGCTGCGCCGGCTGGACCGCGTGGCCCGCTTCGGCGGCGAGGAGTTCGCCATCCTGATGCCGGAAACCGGCCGCCGCGAAGCGGTGATCGCGATGGAGCGCGTGCGGGCGGCGATGTCGCTGTCGCCGTGCATCATCCCCGAACAGAACCTGACGATCCCGGTGACGCTCAGCTTCGGTGTGGCGGTCTCGCTCGAGGACGCCGAAACCGCGGACGGCCTGCTGGCCGCGGCGGACAAGCGGCTGTACGACGCCAAGAAGGGCGGCCGCGACCGCGTCTGCGTCGAGGGTTAACCCCGTTGACTGTGGGGTGAGATGCAGGCGCCGGCCACCCTCCTCGGCGTCCCGTGGGACGCCTCCTCCTCGTTCCAGCGCGGCCCGGCCGCGGCGCCGCCGCTGATCCGCCAGGCGCTCTGGTCGCCGTCCAGCAACACCTGGAACGAGCGCGGCCAGGATGTGTCGCGCTCGGAACTGCTGCAGGACGATGGCGATCTGGCGCTTCCGGACGAGGGCGCCGAGGCGCGGACGATGATCGAGGCGCGGGTGCGTGCGCTGCTGGACGAGGGACGAACGCCGCTGGTGCTCGGCGGCGATCACTCCATCACCTATCCGGTGCTGCGGGCCTGGCGCGGGCGTGAATCCGCGCTCACGGTGCTGCACTTCGACGCCCACTCCGATCTCTACGACGACTTCGAAGGCGACCGCTACTCGCACGCCTGTCCGTTCGCGCGGGCCATGGAAGAAGGGCTGATGGTGCGGCTGGTGCAGGTGGGCATCCGCTGCATGACGGCGCATCTGCGGGCGCAGGTGGCGCGCTTCGGCGTGGAGGTGTACGAGGCCAGCCGCTGGCGCGAGGCCGCCACCGTGATCGCCCGGCTCGACGGGCCGGTCTACATCTCGCTCGACCTCGACGTCCTCGAGCCGATGCTCGCGCCCGGCTTGTCGCACCCGGAGCCTGGGGGGCTGTCGGTGAGAGAGGTCGTCGATCTGATCGGCGCCGTCCGCGCGCCGGTGGTGGGCGCTGATGTCGTCGAGTACAACCCGAGGAACGACGTGCGCGATCTCACCGCGCGGGTGGCGGCGAAGTTCGTGAAGGAACTCGTCGGCGCCGGCGCGAGCGGCGCCGGGATCTGAACCCCGGCGCGCGCCCGCAGCGGCGCTGCTGTCACTGCACTTTCAGGCTCCAGATGCCCTGGCCGTGCGTGCCGGCGTAGAGGACGCCGCGCTCCGGGACGTAGACCAGATCCGCCACGGTGACGTTCGGCAGCCCCGCCGCCGTCGTGTGCCACACCGGCGAGTTCTTCTGTTTCTGCACCACGCCGAAGTCGTTGCCGACGTACAGCGTGCCCTTGGGGCTGACGATGATCGAGGTGGCGGGAATGTCGCCGAAGCCGTTGTTCCGCTGCCCATCGAGGTTGGTGAACGTGGCGCTGCCGCCACCGCCGGTCGGGGTGTAGCGGATCTCGAAGACGTGTCCCGGCGTGTCCGGGGTCTTCGCGTTGAAGCCGCTGTAGGTAATCCAGGCGTGGTTCGAGTCCTCGGGATCTACGAAGATGGACGTCGGGTAGCGAGGCGGATCGTTCGGCGCGAGGCTGTCGAGGCGAGTGAACTGCACTGAGGCCGGGTTGGCGGCATCGGCATTCGTCGAGATGAAGACGCGTCCGGTGCTGGTCGCCACCCATAGCGTCGAGGTGTCGGCCCGTCCGCGCTCCACCACCGACACCGAGCCACCGGCGCGGTCGCCGTACCCGGGGTCGGTCAGGCGGCCGGCCGCCCCGGATTGCCCAACGGCTGGAAGTCGTCGCAGATGTCGACGGTGGGCTGATAGACGCCGTTCTCGTCGATGTCGCCGTCACCCGTCCACACGTTGCAGTGTTCCAGCACGTTGTCGCGTGGGAAGGCGGGGTTCAGGCCGTAGTTCCTCGAGCGGAACACATGCTCGCGGCCGTGCCACATCCACCCCGGCTGGACCGGATCGGTGATCGCGTTGCCGATGAACGGCACCTGTTCGCCGCCGTAGAACACGAACATGGTGTCGGAGACCCACGTGATGTCGGTCTGGTTCTGCGGCGTGAAGCTCACCTCGAGCTGACCCTGCTGCCAGGCTGTCATGCGGAAGGCGGGGTTGCCGCCGAGCGCGTCGTAGGCATTGTGGCCGCCGTCGGCGATGTTGGTGTTCAGCCAGGTGGTGCCGCCGAGGGTTTCCCAGGACCCGTTGTCCTGAGTGCCCCCGGTAATGATGTCGGGGTTGGCCTTGTTGTATTCGACCTGGTAGAAGTGCAGCGTTCGCAGCCCGTTGTTGATGGCCTGCAGGCGCTCCGGGATGCGCGCGAGCACGAGCTGGCAGAACGCCAGCCGTGCGGCATTGGTGATGCCCTTGATGGTGGCGCAGTCGCCCGAGTCGTCCACGAAGACGCCGTTCGAGCGGATGATGCCGCCGTCCCCCACGTCGAAGAACTGGCGCCAGTTTCCGGGGTTCGTGACGATCGCGTGATGATCCGGATGCGCCTGCACCGGGTAGAAGTTGTCCGAGGCGTCCTCGGTCATGTCCGTGAAGTGCACGCCCGCGTTGGTGGAGAGCAGGATGCCGCGGCCGTTCGAGCGGCCCGTGACGTAGTTGTTCTCGTTGTACTCGTAGTCGCCGACCAGGTACACCGTATTGGCGTCGGCGCCTGGCGGCACGTAGACGTAGTTGTCGTACGAGCACTGACCGTCGCAATAGCCGAAGCTCGAGTACCCGGCAGGGTCCGCCGCCACGTTGCTGCTGGTGAGGTCAATCCACGCCACCGCGGCGGCAGCCGGGCCTCGCACGGCATCGCTACGGCGGAAGCGAGCGTACTGGGCAACCGCGGGGGGGCCGAGCGAGGACGCCGCCTCCGACACCGACGTACATCCGCGTCTCATCGCCGAGCTGCACCACGTCGAACTCGGCCCGCTCGGTGGTGCCGACGGGACCAACCGGCGCCATGATCTGTTCCCAGTTGTCGCCGAGGTCGCGCGACCGCCAGATACCGCGCGCAAAGAAGGAGACGTAGACGGTGTTCGCATCCACCGGGTCGAACATGACGCGCCGCGCCCCGCGTGGGCCACACGGGGTCTGATTGAGTGCCACCTGATCGGGCGTCGACGCGGTGCACAGCGCCAGGGCGCCCTGGTTGACCAGTTCCCAGCTGCCGCCGCCGTTCAGCGAGCGATACAGGCCGAAATGCGGCGCGCCCGGGATCAGGGCATCCACGCCGCCGCAGCAGGTGTTCGACACGCCCAGCACGCCGCGGCCAGACGCCGCGAAGATCACCTGAGAATTGCCCGGCTGCACTGCGATGGAGCCCACGGCGCGGCCGGCGAACTGCGCGGTGCCATAGGGGCCCTGCCACGATCTCCCGCCATTGGTGCTCTTGTAGAGCCCGACGCCCGCGGTGCAGCCGCTGCCGCAGGCATTCGGCTCGCCGGTGCCGGCCCACAGGGTGTTCGAGCCTGGATCGTTCGGGTCGAGCGTCAGCTCGGCGACGTTGTTGTGCTCGAAGGTGTGAGACTGGAACTCCCACGCCGGTTCCGGCGCCAGCGCATCGCTGGTCATCCAGACGCCGCCGTTGGCGTTGGCGAGCCACAGGCGGCAGTCGCCCGACACGCAGGCCGGATCGATCGCGGCGGCGATGGTGCGGCCGCTGAAGTTCTCGGTCCCGGCGTTGTAGACGGACCGGTCCCGGTAGGGGTTCTCCGCCGACAGCCCGTTCACCGGTCCCTGGGCTGTCCAGGCGCCGCCGCCGACCGCGGGCCGTGCCTTCAGCCCGCGCCAGTCGTTCCGTGCACCGGCGAAGGCCGCGAACGGAATGTCGAGGCCCGGGGTCGAGTGCTCGATCCAGTCCTGCACGCCCGGGCCGCCGGCGCGTTCCTCGTACAGACTGGCCGCGCCTGGCGAAAAGGTGGCCATCGCGGCGAACTTCCTCGCGAGGCCGACGGGCAGCTTCTTCAGCCGACCCTGTGACTCAATCGCCGCATCGGCGGGAGCCGCCGGGACAGCCCGATCGAGGGCAAGTGGGGAAACCAGTGCCGTCAGCGCGACGGCGAAAGCGCCAACGTAGAGCCGCTTCTGCATGCGTTCTCTCCTTCAGGCGGGGGCATTGTGATGACGGAAAGGAGAGGTTTATACCTTTCCGCAAGGAGAGGTCAACTGCGAAGGTTGTGATCGCGAGGCCGAGGCCGCGCGGCGCCCCTTCAGCGCGCCACGCCAGCGGCGCGGAGCTGCTCCACTTCATCCGGACTGTAGCCGGCGGCCTGCAGCACATCGTCGGTGTGCTCGCCCAGCATGGGCGCGCGGCGTCGCGGGTCGAGGGGGGTGGCTGACAGCTTGAGCGGCGTTCCAATCATGCGGGTGTCGCCCATGATCGGATGCGGCACCGTGACGGACATCTCGCGCGCCTCGGCCTGCGGGTGCGCGAACGCCTCGGCGTAATCGAGGATCGGCCCGCACGGGACGCCAGCCGTTTCCAGATGACCTAGCCACGTGTCCCGCGACGCCGTGCAGGTGACCGCTTCGATGAGTGCCGACAGGATGTCGCGATTCGCGACACGCGTGCTGGCCGTGACGAACCGCTCATCCGCCGTCCATTCGGGGTGGCCGAGCGTCGCCGCAAACCTGGCGAACGTGCGATCGTTGGCGGCCCCGACGTTGATGAATCCGTCGGCGCAGCGGAAGGCCTGATACGGCGCCACCATCCGGTGCGCGGAGCCGAGCCGCGCCGGGATGCCGCGCCCGGAGAAGTATTCGGTCGCTTCCCACACCGACAGGGCCAGCCCGGCTTCGAACAACGAGGTGTCGATGTGCTGACCCCGGCCGGATGACGTGCGCCAGTGGAGCGCGGCGAGGATGCCGCTGAGCGCGAACAGCCCCGCACCGAGATCGGTGATGGGGATGCCGGCCTTCATCGGCGGGCCGTCGGCCTCTCCGGTCACCGACATGATGCCCGACATACCCTGCGCCACGAGGTCGAAGCCACCCTTCGAGGCTTCGGGCCCGGTCTGGCCGAAGCCCGAGATCGAGGCGTAGATCAGCCGCGGGTTCTCGAGCGCGAGTCGCGGGTAATCGAGGCCCAGCCGCGCCATCACGCCGGGCCTGAAGTTCTCGATGAGGATGTCGGCGGATCGCGCCAGCCGGGTGAAGACATCGCGGCCCGTCGGCTGCGAGAGGTCGAGGACCATCCCGAGCTTGCCACGATTGACCGCTCCGAAGGCGGCGCTGTCGCCGCCGCGGGCGCCGGCCATCGCGCGGGTGGAATCGCCGTCGGGCGGCTCCACTTTGATGACCCGCGCGCCCATGTCGGACAGTAACATCGCGCAGTAGGGCCCGGCCATCACCTGGGTCGCATCGAGAACGACTATGCCGTCGAGCAACGTAGCCTGGGACATCATCGATTCGGTTGGGATCCTGACCTTCACCCGTCCTCACGCGCGCAACGCGCTCACGTGGGACATGTACGAAGCGCTCGATCGCGCCTGCGCCGAGGCCGGCACCAGCGCCGGTCTGCGTGCGCTCATCATACGCGGCTCGGGCGGCTCGTTCGCGGCCGGCACCGACATCGCCCAGTTCGCCGGCTTCGCCTCGGGTGCGGACGGCGTGGCCTACGAGCGACGGCTCGACCGGATGATCGACACGCTCGAGCGGGTGAGAGTGCCGACCATCGCCGAGGTGGACGGCGTGGCGGCGGGCGGCGGCTGCCTGATCGCGCTCGCCTGCGACATTCGCGTCTGTTCGCCGCGGGCGAAGTTCGGCATCCCGGTGGCGCGCACGCTCGGCAACTGCCTGTCGATGGCCAACACCGTCCGCCTGCTGGACCTCGTCGGCCCGGCGCGCTTGCGCGACCTGATGCTGACCGGCCGGCTGGTGGACGCTACGGAGGCGCTCGCGCTTGGCTTCGCGACGCGCATCGTCGATGGGGACGCGCTGTCCACGCACGTCAGCGCGCTGGCGGCCGAACTGGCGTCGCGGGCGCCCAGCACCGTCATCGCCACCAAGGCCATGCTGGCGCGGCTGCGCGAGTTCCGCACCCCGCCCGAGGGATCCGCCGACGACATCATCGCCGCGTGTTACGGCAGCGACGACTTCCGCGAGGGCGTGGCCGCGTTCAACGAGGGCCGCCCGCCAAAGTGGCGGTAGGCGGATAGCGTCGGGAGGCGGGAGTCGGGAGTCGAGCGCCCAAGCCTCAAGCCTAAAACATCACCCAGCAGATCAGCGCCCCGATAACCGTCATCGACAGGCCCCACGCCAGCAGCTGATTGAACAGCTTGCGCGGGTCGGCGCCGGCAGGCAGCGCCGCGATGCAGAGCGCGCCGATCGTCGAGAGCGGGGAAAGGTCCACGAGATGGCCGCCCACCATCATGGCGGAGGCGATGCCCAGCGGATCGCCGCCGCCCAGCCGCTCCACCAGGCCGGGGATGGTCGGCAGGAACGCAGGCAGCACCACTCCCGACGTGCTGCTGTACACCGACACCACTCCGGTCACCAGGGCGACGATGCCGGTGACCGTGGACGGCGTCGAGATGCGCGCGAGCAGATCGGAGAAGAGCGCCATTCCCTGGGTCTTCTCCAGCACGCCGATCAGCACCGTCACGCCGCACACCATCAGCACGACGCCCCACGGCATCTTGCGGATCGCCTCCTTCTCGTCCGCGGCGCCGGCCAGCGACAGCACCGCGGCTCCGGTGAGCGCCGCCATGCCGACCTGCAGATCCCAGCCGATCACGCCGGCGACGAGCGCGACGAGAATGCCGAGCGTCAGGAAATGCACGGGCGAGAACGGCTCCAGCCGCACCGCCTGGGTCTCGGCGATTTCCTTCGAGCCTTTGCGGAACAGCGCCGCGCCGCCGAAGATCAGGTAGGCGACGAGCGTGACCGCGGTGTGCGCCATCAGGTTGTTGGTGTAGGTGGCGAACTCGACGCCGTGCAGGCCGATGCGGTCCATGATGCCGTTGACGATCACGCCGGTGGGCGCGAACGGCGACAGGGCGCCGGCCTGAGCGCCGTTGCCCACCATCAGCGCCATCAGGAACGGAGGAACCGCGGCTTGCGCGCCCACCGCCATCGCCATCGGCGCCAGGATCGCCGTGGTCGAGATGTTGCCGGGGCCGATGCTCGAGAGCAGCACCGCCACCCCGAAGAACATCACCGGGATCAGGCCGGCGTTGCCGCGACAGACGTGGACCGCGCGCGCCGCCAGTCGTTCGAGCGTGCCATTGGCGGAGGCCATGCCGAAGAGCAGCGTCACGCCGGCCAGCGTCAGGAACAACTGCACCGGGAAGGTGCCGATCACCGTGTTGAGCGGCATGCCGCCGAGGTACACGCCGACAATCCACGCCAGAGCGAGCGACACCACGCCCACGTTGACCTTCGTCAGCATGCTCAGCGTGACGGCGGCGGCGAGCGCGATGAGAGAGATCCACGCAAGACTCATGCTCTAGGGCTCCTCGAGGAGAGATCGGATCAGGACGGCGGGATGCGTGGCCTGCACGCCGGTGAAGTGGGCCACCTGGTGGCGGCACGAAGTGCCCGCCGCGGCCAGCACCCCGCCGGCCGGCAGGGCGCGCGCCGCCGGCAGCAGCTTCCGCTCGCCGATGGCCTGCGACACGCCGTAGTGATCGCAGGAGTAGCCGAACGAGCCGGCCATGCCGCAGCAGCCGGCATCGAGATCGGTGACCGTGGCGCCCGGGATGCGCCGGAGCAGCGCCGCGGCCGAGGCGCCGAGGCCCATCGACCGCTGGTGACAGTGCACGTGCAGCAGCACGTCGGACGGCCCGCCGGCCAGAGGCAGCGTCGCTCGCCCCGCGCCGACTTCGCGCTCCAGGTACTCCTCGAACAGGACGGATTGCCTGGCGACGACCTGGGCCTTCTCGCGCAGCGATCCCGCCAGGAGATCGGGGGCGTCCTCCCTGATGGCCGAGAGGCAGCTGGGCTCCACGAACACGATCGCCTGACCTTGCGACGCGCGGGGAAACAACGCCGCGACGTTGCGGGCCGCCAGGTCGCGGGCGTCACCTAACAGGCCCTGCGAGATGAGTGGCCGTCCGCAGCACACGTGCGGCGCCAGCGCCGCGCCGATCCCGGCGCGGTCGAGCACCTCGAACGCGGCGACGCCAATCTCCGGCTCGACGTGCGAGGTGAACGTATCGGCGAACAGCACGGCGCGAGGCTCCGGCGTGCGCGCCCGCACGCCATTCAGTTGCGCACGCAAGGTGCGCCGGGCCCACTGCGGCGGCAGCCGGCGTCGGTCGATGCCCAGCATCGATTCGCCCAACCGCCGTCCCAGAGTGCTCGCCGAGATCGCGTTCACGATCGGGGCGAAGGCGCTGCCCCAACCAGCCAGCTCGTTGATGCGGCCGAAAGCCTGCACTTTGAGCGGCATCGCATGGCGTTGCCAGTAGCCGGCCAGGAACTCGCTCTTGTAGCGGCCCACGTCCACGCCCACCGGGCACTCGCTCTTGCAGGCGCGGCACTCGAGACACAGGTCGAGTACCGCGTGGACGCCCTGATCGTCGAGCCCCGCCTCCGCCAGCCGTCCGCTGGTGGCCAGCCGCAGCACGTTGGCCCGGCCGCGAGTGGAGTGCGCCTCCTCGCGGGTGACCATGAACGACGGGCACATCGTGCCGTCGCGCGTTTTGCGGCACGCGCCGACGCCGCTGCACATCTCGACCGCGCGGCCGAAGCCGCCGAACGACGCGTAGTCGAAGAAGGTGGCCGGGTTGGGCGTCTGGTAGCCGGCGCCGTAGCGCAGGTGCGAGGTGATCGGCGGCGTGTCAACGATGCGCCCGGGGTTGAAGAGCCCCTGAGGATCGAAGGTCCGCTTCACGGTGCGGAACGCCTGGTATAGCTCTGTCCCGAACATCTGCTCGTTGAAGGCGCCGCGGACCAGGCCGTCGCCGTGCTCGCCGGAGAGCGAGCCGCCGTATTCGAGGACCAGCTCCGCGACTTCCCGGGCGATCGACTCGAACCGGGCCACACCGTCGGCGGTCTTCAGGTCGATGACTGGCCGCACGTGGAGACAGCCGACCGAAGCATGGGCGTAGATGCCGGCGGCGGTCTGGTGGCGCTCGAGGACGCGGAGAAACCGTGCGATGTAGGCGCGCAGGTGCTCGGGCGCGACGGCGGTGTCCTCGACGAACGACACCGCCTTGCCGTCGCCCTTCATCGCCATCGACAGCCCGAGCGCGGCCTCGCGCAGGCTCCACACCTTCGCCTGAGCGCCGGCGTCGGTCAACGCGCGCGTGCGGCACGCGACGCCGCTCGCTCGCAGGTCGTGCTCGAGCGCCTCGAGCCGCGCCGGCAGCTCGTCGGCCTGATCGGCATAGAACTCGATGCAGAGCAGCGCCGAGCCGTCGCGCTGCACGATGGTCCGGCGGAGCGCGTCGAGGCCGGCGTTGTCGCGCGTGTGCCGCAGGATGAAGTCGTCCATCACCTCCACGGCGGCGGGACCGTGCCGGAGCACCAGCGGCGTTGCGCCGAGCGCGTCCAGCAAGTCGTCGAACTCCGCCGTCAGCAGCGCCTTTGCCCTGGGCAGCGGCACCAGACCCACCGTGGCTTCGATCACGAAGCCCAGGGTGCCTTCCGAGCCGACGATGATGCGCGAGAGATCCACGGGTTGCGCAGGATCGACGAAGGCGTCGAGGTTGTAGCCGCCGACGCGTCGCAGGAGCTTGGGGAAGCGACGCTCGATCTCACTCGCGTGGGCCTGCGCCAGCGAGGGGATCGCCCGGTACGCATCACCCTCGATGCCCTGTGCGGCGCAGGCGATGGCCAGATCTGCCGCGCTCAACGGACGGAGATGCGCCACACGGGCATCGGCCAGCACCACCTGCAGATCGCGAACGTGATCGATGGTCTTACCGTAGACGACCGAGCGGGCGCCGCTCGAGTTGTTCGCGATCATCCCGCCGACGGTGGCGCGGCTGGACGACGACACGTCCGGCGCGAAGCGGAGGTGATGTGGCTTGAGCGCGGCGTTCAGGTCGTCGAGCACCACGCCGGGCTGCTACCCGAGCCGTGCGCGCCTCCGGATCGATCGCGAGGACGCGGTTGAGGTACTTCGAGGTGTCGAGCACCAGTCCGGCGCCAATCGCCTGGCCGGCCTGCGAGGTGCCGCCCCCGCGCGGCGTCAGCGAAACGCCGTGACGGGCCGCCATCGCCACCGTCCGCACGACGTCGTCTGGGGAGCGCGGGACGATGACCCCGCGCGGCTCGATCTGATAGACGCTGGCGTCGGTCGCATACAGCGCGCGTGACGCGGCATCGAAGCGGACCTCGCCGTCGAGCACGGCGCGGAGGTCGCGTTGCAGGAGATCGCTCACGCGGCGAGCGACCCCGACTGCGCGCTCGCGACGAATCCGATTCGCGGCTGGTCCATGAGCGGACCGATTGTATTCCGCCTTCGGCCTTTTGCCTTGCGCCTTTCGCCGAGTGGTGTCGCGCCCCTGAATCTGTCGGATGACTCAGGAGGCCAGCGCGGCTCGTACCGCCTGCACGACCTGGTCTTCCGCGGGGAAACCGGTCTTGCTTTTCTGCGCGACCACGTGATCGCCCACGCGGACGGAGAACTCGCCGCGGGCGCCTTCGACCACGGCCGGATCGACACCCGTCGCTGCCTTGATGAGCGCGGCCACACGGGTCGCGCGCGGAAGGTAGTTTCAGACGCGGCAGTAACGGATTTCGATCTGGGGCATAGGGCCTCGGGGGGGAAGACTGGTCTTAGGTCTTAGGTCTTAGGGTCTTGGGGCTTGGGGCTTGGGGCTTGGGGCTCGGGGCTTGGGGCTTGAGGCTCGAGACTTGCGGCCGTCTGCCGACTGCCGTTTTGCCTTCTGCCTTTAGCCTTTTGCCTTCCTACTGACTTTTCCCCCTGGCCGCAATCGGCCACACGGCTTCGACCACATTACCGCGAAGCGCGTGAATCTGATCGTACAGGTTGACCGTGGGATCGCAGTGCGGCGGCACGAACTCGAGGCGGTCGCCGACCCTGACGTCGCGGTCGACGTTGGTGAGGTCGAGCCGGCCGTGTTCGTCGCCGGCCCACGAATAGACCGCGCCGGGCAGGTCCACGGCGACGGGGGTGAACGGCCGGTCGGTGGCGAACGCCTTGTACCCGGCGTCCACAATCGCCAGTCCCGGGCGGCGGGAGATGACGGTCGCCACCACGGTGAGCGCCTGCTCGAAGTCGCGGTAGTCGGTGTTGTCCGGCCCGCCGATCTGGCCGTACTCCATGTCCATGAAGATGAAGCTGCCCGGCTGGATCTCGGTGACGCCGTCGATCTCGGCGTCGATCCGGTAGGTGCCCGTCGATCCTCCCGTGACCAGCGGACAGTCGATGCCGGCGCGCTCGATCATCCGCCGGGTCTCCACCGCCTGCTTCATGCTGCCGCTGGTGCGCGTCCGGCGCGCGTCGAACGGCGCCGTGTGCGCGGCCGCCCCGTCGTAGGACTGCAGGCCGACGAACCGCACGCGCGGCTGGCGGGTGATGAAGCGCGTCAGGTCCAGGGCCGGCGCTCCGGGCGAAATGCCGGTGCGGCCGAAGTGCAGGTCCACGGCCAGGTTCACCTCGACGCCGGGAAACCGGCCGGCGGCGTCGCTCAGCTCGCGCACGTTCTGCTCGGATTCGACGATGAAGATCGTGTCGGGCGCGATCCGGGCCAGCTCCAGGGCCCGCTCGATCTTCCCCGCGCCAACCACCGCCGTCGTGATCAGCAGTCCCCGGATGCCGTGCGCCGCGAACACCTCCGCCTCGCTCAGGCGGGCGGTGCAGACGCCCACGGCTCCCGCCGCGATCAGGCGCCGGGCGATTTCCGGGCACTTGTGCGTCTTGCCATGGGGCCGGAACGCCTTGCCCCGCTCTCGCAGGAACCCCGTCATACGGGTGACATTGGCTTCGAACCGGTCCAGGTCCAGCAGCAGGGCAGGGGTGGGCACATTCGTCGCGGAACCGCATGGGCGCGGGCATGCTAGCACTACTTCCGGGGAGCGGCATGGGCCATAATGAAGGGATATCTACCGAGACCGCATTGATACAGAGCAATATCCGCAACTTCTCGATCATCGCCCACATCGACCACGGCAAGTCGACCCTGGCTGACCGCTTCCTCGAGGTCACCGGTGCGCTGCAGGCTCGTGAGATGGAAGCCCAGGTGCTCGACAGCATGGACCTGGAGCGCGAGCGTGGCATCACGATCAAGGCGCACCCGGTCCGCTTGAACTACACGGCGTCCGACGGGAAGACCTACATCCTGAACCTCATCGACACGCCGGGGCACGTGGACTTCGGCTACGAGGTGACGCGGTCGCTCTCCGCGTGCGAGGGCGCGCTGCTGCTGGTCGATGCCTCGCAGGGCGTGGAAGCGCAGACGCTGGCGAACGCCTACCTCGCGGTGGAGCACAGCCTCGAGATCATCCCGGTCATCAACAAGATCGATCTCCCGAGCGCGCAGCCCGACGAGGCTCGCCGGCAGATCGAGGACATCATCGGCCTCGACGGCGACACCGCGATCCTCGCGAGCGCCAAGGAGGGCCGCGGCGTCAAGGACATCCTCGAGGCGATCGTCGCGCGGATGCCGCCGCCCGAGGGCGATCCCGCGGCGCCGCTCAAGGCGCTGATCTTCGACTCCTGGTACGACGCCTACCGCGGCGTGGTCATCGTCGTCCGGGTGCTGGAAGGCACCATCCGCACCGGCAGCAAGGTGCTGCTGATGAACACCGCGCAGGACCACGAAGTGGAGCAGCTCGGCGTCTTCACGCCGAAGCCGGTGGTGGTGGATAGCCTCGGCCCGGGTGAAGTGGGCTTCGTCGCCTGCGGCATCAAACGCGTGGCCGACGCGCAGATCGGCGACACGGTCACCGAGACCGCGCGGCCGACGCTGGCGCCGTTCCCGGGCTTCAAGGAACTGAAGCCGATGGTGTTCGCCGGGCTCTACCCGGTGGAGAGCCATCAGTATTCCGAGCTGCGCGAGGCGCTCGAGAAACTGCGCCTGAACGACTCGGCGTTCTTCTTCGAGCCGGAGACCTCGGTCGCGCTGGGATTCGGGTTCCGCTGCGGCTTCCTCGGCCTGCTGCACATGGAGATCGTCCAGGAGCGGCTCGAGCGCGAGTTCGGCATGGACCTGGTCACCACCGCGCCGGGCGTGCTCTATCGGGTGACCACCACCGACGGCAACACCGTCGAGATCGACAGCCCGGCCAAGCTGCCGGATGCCGGCACGATCGCCAAGATCGAGGAGCCGGTGATCACCGCGACCGTGCTGACGCCGTCGGAGTTCGTCGGCGCCATCCTGCAGCTGTGCCAGGACAAGCGCGGGGTCCAGAAATCGCTGGAGTTCAAGACGTCCGACCGCGTGCTGGTCACCTACGAGCTGCCGTTCAACGAGGTGGTGCTGGACTTCTACGATCGCCTGAAGACGGTCTCGAAGGGCTACGCCTCGCTCGACTACCATGTCACCGGTTACTGGACCTCGCCGCTGGTGAAGCTCGACATCATGGTGAACGGCGAGCCGGTCGATGCCCTCTCGATCATCGTGCACCGCGATCGCGCCTACGATCGCGGCCGCATGCTGGCGACGAAGATGCGCGAGCTGATTCCCCGGCAGATGTTCGAGGTCGCCATCCAGGCGGCGATCGGCAGCCGCATCATCGCCCGCGAGAGCGTCAAGGCGCTGCGCAAGAACGTGCTGGCCAAGTGCTACGGCGGCGACATCTCGCGCAAGCGCAAGCTGCTCGAGAAGCAGAAGGAAGGCAAGAAGCGCATGAAGCGGGTCGGCAAGGTGGACATCCCGCAGGAAGCGTTCCTCGCTGTCCTGAAAGTTGGAGAAGACTAGGAAATCAGGGATCAGGGATCAGGGATCAGGGATCAGGGATCAGGAGCTCAAGCCCCAAGCCCCAAGCCCCAAGCCCCAAGCCCCAAGCCCCAAGCCCCAAGCCCCAAGCCTCAAGACCCCTATGGCCGAGACGACGTTTCGAAAATCCACCGCCCGGGAGTACTTCGAGTCCCTCGTCGTCGCGGTGATCCTGGCGCTGTTCGTCCGCACTTTCGGGTTCCAGGCCTTCAAGATTCCAACCGGGTCGATGGAGCCGAACCTGCTCGTCGGCGATCACCTGCTCGTCAACAAGTTCATCTTCGGGCCGGCCACCTCCGGGCTCGAGCGCACGCTGCTGCCAATGCGGCAGGTGGAGCGCGGCGAAGTGCTGGTCTTCAAGTTTCCCGAGGAGCCCGAGCGCGACTTCATCAAGCGGGTGATCGGGTTGCCCGGCGAGACGCTGGAGTACAAGGACCAGCGCGTGTTCATCAACGGCATGCCGCTGATCGAGCCCTACGCGCACTATCAGCTGCCGGCAACGGGTGAAGGCAACAGCAGCGACCCTCGCGTCCGCTACGGTCCGGTGACCATCCCCGCCGACCACTACTTCATGATGGGCGACAATCGCGACGACTCGCAGGACAGCCGTTACTGGGGCTTCCTGCCGGCCAGCTACGTCAAGGGCCGCGCGCTCTTCATCTACTGGTCGTTCGGCGGGCCGCAGGGCACACGGTTCGATCGCCTGCTGCACCAGATCCACTAACCTCGACTGCGCCCGATGAGCAGCAGTACCACCGAACGCCAGAGATCCGCTGAGCGCTGCGGTCACGTACGAGCGGGCGAGCCATGACGTGCGGCCGAGCGCCAGAGCGAAGGTGGCGACCAACGGCACCCAGAGGCCATCCACGCCTTGATAGGTGCTCCCGATGATGCCGACCCGGACTACGGGCTGCTTCCTCGCACCGAACAATTCTGGCAGGTGGAGCCGAGCGAGCGCGCTCAGGCGAGTGGGGATACCGGCCGGGTCCCAGCAGAACCGCTGTTGGACCTCGGCGGCGTGAGTCGGCACACCAGCTTCGAGGTAGCTCGTGCCCGGTCCACGGGCTGAGGCGTACGGCACCAGCACCTGCACGCCCTGCCACACGCCGATCGCGACCAGCCCCGCGAGAGCCAGTCCGCGCAGGCGTTCGATCGAGAACAAGCGGTGCGTCCACGCCTCCACGGCGATCAGGGCCACCAGACCATAGAACGTGAACTCGCGGTTGAGCACCCCCACGCCCAGTACCAGCCGAGCCACAACGGCCGGTCGCGCAGGAACCAGATCAGCAGGACATAGATGAAGGGCTCGATGTTGCAGCCGTTGGCCTGCACCAGCCGGCTGGCAGCGGACGGCGGCGGCAGAATGAAGAACAGCGCGGCGAGCCCGGCGTGCCACGGGCGAAGTCCCACGAACCGCTCAAGGCCGGCCAGCAGCAGGATGACCGCTGCCACGTTCAGGAGCAGAATCGGCAGCTTGAGAGTGGCTACCGACACGCCCCCGATCAGGAAGAAGGGCGCGACCAGCCATGACTCCACGCCGAGCAGATACTGCTGTCCGTAGAAGAACAACGGGAAGGCGCGGCCCTCGAGCAGATGTTTCGCCATGAGGCCGACGATCGCCTGGTCGGCGTCGAAATGAGACTGCTCCCAGCCGACGAAGACGATGGCGCGGAAGGCGATCAGCGTGGTTGCGAGTGCGATCACGGCGGCCCGCTCCCGCGCTCTCGGCGTCGTGGTCGCGGCGTCGGTGCCCATCGGGCGCTATACTATACTGGCGCTCGATGGCGCCGGCGCGTTCGAGGGCAGCAAGCGTCGGGGTCGGCGTCGGTGTCGCGGCGCTGGCCATTTACGTCGTGAGCCTCGCGCCCGAGTTGGCGCCCCGAGGCGGCCTCGAAAGCGACAGGCCGTTCCAGGCCACCGATCCCGTGTGGCTCCAGCAGGTGCTGTCGTTTGCCGGCAGTGCGGAGAGCTGGTGGCCCTCGGGTGCCCTGGCCAAGGCCTGGACCTCGTTGCCGGGCTCATCGAACTTCAACTTCGCATCTGCGGCACTGGCGGCGAGTGCGGCGGCGCTGCTTACGCGGCTGATCACCGGCATGAGCTCGACACTGATGGCCGTAGCGGCCGGCCTCGGCTTTGCGCTGTCACCTTCCGTGTGGGCTGTTGCCGTGGCCGCCGAGGGCAGCGTCGGCGCCTTGCTCATTGCCGTCGCGGTCCTTACCTCGCTGCTGTGTCTGAACGAATGGCAGCGCTCCGGGCGCGCTGCCGCACTGCTGGGTGTCGGTGGCGCCCTGATGGTGGCGGCTTGCGAAGACGTCACTGCGGCCATCGTCGCTGCACCGATGCTGATGTACGCCGCGCCCCACACGAGGCCGTTCCGACGATGGTGGATGCTGGCGATGGTGGGCGGCGTTGGTTTCGCGGCGGTGTACCAGTGGTGGCAGCTGCGCGCCTTGCTCGGTGCGACCGCCGTTGATGGAGGGGTGCTGCCAGACGTCGGCCGCGCCTGGGTCGAGGTCTGGCGATGGGGTTTCCCGTCCGAGCAATCCGTGGCGGCCATCGGCGGCGCTCGCGCGCGAGCTCTCACGTCGGCAGTGACCGAGAACCTGGGACTCTTTGGCATCTTGGTGGCCGCACTTGGGCTGCGTTGGCACCTATCGACCCTGGCGATCCTCGCGCTCTGCGCGGGCGCGGCACTCGGGCCGCTGGGAGCACCTTGGGACCCGACGACCCGCAGCGTGCTGCTGCTGACACCGCTCTGGTACCTCATTGCCATGGGGATCGCGCGCGTGGCGTCGTGGACCAGCGCGGGAGGGCGTCCGGTGGCCCTCGCGCTGTGCGGCTTGTTGCCGGCCCTCCAGATCCTGCGGCTGGGCGCCGAGCCCCACACTCTGGTCGATCGGCCGGCCGGCGGGATGCTCGGAGCGTTTGCCTTGGCGCCGACTGGGCCCGCGGACCTCATTGCGGACCGCGCTCGCGTTGCCCGTCTGCTGATCCTCAGCAATCGCCGGCGTCCCACGAGCGCTCGATGGGAGCTGGCGCCGCAGGACCCCGTGCGTCTCGCGCAGGCGATCGAACTGGGCCGGACGATCGTGGCGACGGGGCCGGCGGCCGACCGGCTATCGCTCTCGGGACTGACCGGCGAGACGAGGTCAGTCAGAGGGCGGACCCTGAGCGAGGTGCTGGCGTCAACGGATTCGCGGGCGCTGGTTGGCGTCGTGGCGACTCCTGGTGCTTTCGCAGAACAGCCTGCGGCAGCCAATCGTCTGGCGGAGCTCGTTGGAGAACGGCGGGCGGCGACGCCGCTGCCCGAAGGCGCATTCGGGTTGCTCGCACGTCGATCCGGGTTCACGTCGCAGCTGGTCACAGCCGCGTTCGCGTCGAGTCGCCGGCGCGGACCTGGCTTCTGACGTCCCGCCGTCGTTGGATCCGGGTGCGGGGGTCCGGCTGGTCGCCGATCCTTCCGGTGCGAGGGTTGAACTCGGCGCCCGGGAACTGGCGCAGGTGGATGGCGGGGCCATCGTGGTCACATGGTCGCCGGTGAGCGGCGACGTCTCTTGGTCAGTCCTCGACCGCCGCGCCGGCCTGACCGCATCGTGGGAGCACGCTGGTTGGCGCTTTTCACGCCTCGGCCCGCAGCGGGCGTGTGTGACGGCCACCAGCGGCCAGTGGGCTGACATCACGAACAGCACGAGGGCGGCTCGGATCGGCGTCCAGTTGGCGCGTGGCCAGCGGCTCCGGCTCTACCTGGCCCGGGATCGCGGCCTCTTCGTTCGCGCCGCAGCCTTTCCGGATCGTCATCCTCCTGAAGTCGCAGTCTTGCGCTGGGACCGCGAGAATCCTGAACAGGAACGCTCGGCAGTCGCGGCACTTGACGCTGCCGGGGCGCGACTGCGCACGGCTGCGGCGACCGCGCGCTTCATCTGGCAGGTGACAATCACGGCATCTCCGTCCGAGGACGGCCTGTTCGCGGTCGGTCTGGGCGGTACCCCCGATTGGGCGCAAGCACGGGTCGAGTCCCCTGCCGGCGAGTCCGCCGTCATTTGCCCTGGGGTCGCCGGTGCGCAGCTGTTCGCCCGCGACGACATTCGAGAGGACGTGATCTCGCTGACCGACGGCGACAGCTTCGGTGCCGGGTGGCTGGAGATGGAGCGTGAAGGCGGCCAGCGTTGGCGGCAGACGCGCAACGGCGAAAGCGATCTGTTCGTCCGGCTGGATGTGGCTCGAACCCTGACGATGACGGTCACAACCAGGCCTGGCGCGCCTCCGAATACGGCGGGCCGCATCGGCTTGCGCGTGAACGGAGCACTGCTCGACTTTCGCGACCTGCAAGGCGGCGGCAACGACTACACATGGACGGTGCCCGAGAGTCAGTGGCGGGCGGGAACGAATCGTCTGGTCCTCGTCACGACGCCGATCGACTCCTCGCAGGGTAATGAAGTCGTGTCGCCGGTTCTCCACGTCACCAGCCTGCGTTTTCGACGCTGACCTCGACGGTCGCCGCCGGCCCGTCGTACCGATCAAGCGCCAGTGTGACCGCGCCCACCGCCAGCGAGGCCGTCTGGACACCGTTAGCGTCGATTCTTACGGAGCGATCCAGTCCGTGAGCGCGACCAGGCGCCCGCCCTGCATCTCGCAGATGAAACCGGCCCGCTGGGCGTGGTGATTCGTCGCCGAGAAGCTCACGTTCGGCAACACTCCGCCGGCGTCCCAGTTGACGATACCCTCCATCGCGTCGATGAATCGCTCGCGCGTCAGCGTCTTCCCCGCGCGCTCGACGCCTTCCACGACCAGCCGGCCGAAGGTGTAGCCGTAAAGCGTATAGCGATCGACCTGACGGCCTGGGTAGGTGCGCGCGAGGGCAGACCGGTAACGCTCGACGCCAGGCGCCTGGCTCCGTTCCGGATCCGGGTAATGGCAGAAACCAAGCGTCCCATCGGCGCTGCCGCCGGGCACCGTCAGCGAGGCCTCGTCGGTGAGCGGGCCGGCCGACACCATCCGTCCGCGCCAGCCGGCGCGCGCTCGCGCCGCCATCAGGGCCTGCGCCTGTTCGGGATAGATGGCCATCACGATCGCATCGGGGCGGGTCGCCACCAGCGCCGCGAACTCCGAAGACAGGTCCGTGGGCTTGCGCGCGGTGATCGGCACCGCGCCGGCGACCTCGTACCCGAACTCGCTCGCATGCGCGGTCAGGCGATCACGGAAGGTCAGCCCGTAGGCGTTGGGATCGTGCGCGATCGCAAGCCGCGTGAGCTTGCGGTCCTTCGACAGGTAGCGGAACATCACCGCCGCCTCGCCCTCGAAGCGCGGGAACGACGTGAAGAGGTAACGCTCGCCCTCGGAGGACACCAGCGCGGTGTGCGGGAACATCACCGGCACCCGCTGAGACCGCGCGTAGGCCGCGATGTCGCCGATCGCCGGACCGCTGAAGTTGACCAGGGCAAAGACGTGGTCGTCGTCGATCATCTGGCGCGCCACGGCCAGCACGTCGGCGGGCTCGCCGCTCTTCCGCCGTCGATCGGCCCACACGAATCGCCGGCCATGAACGCCGCCGCGTGCGTTCGCCTCCTCGAATGCCAGCCGGAACCCCTGGTTCTCGCCGTCCAGCGACAGCGAGCCGACACCTGCTTCGACGCCGATTGCGATTGTGGTATCGGTGATTCCCTCGGGCGACGGCTGTTCGGCGGCCGTTCCCGCGAGCGCGGTGACGCCGAGAAGGAGCGCCCAGAGCGTGCGGCGCGAGAGCAGCGGGCTGTGCATGACGACCACGGCGCCATTCTACTGGAGCGTATCGACGATGACTGTGGTGGCCAGGTCTCCCACCAGGCGCGCTTTCCGCAGCCAGAGTCCGTCAGGTTGCGTCAGCGCTCCGCCTTCTCCTGGATGACCGGTCCGGTCCGATGGCGCGTCGGCGGCAACGACCGCAAGTAGCGGTAGATGGCGCGCAGATCCTCGTCGGTCAGCCGCGCGAACGCCCCCCACGGCATCGGTGTACCCGCAACCGTGGGACCGCTGCGGAAGCGCGCGACGAACGCGTCCTCGGTCCAGTTGCCGATGACGCTGGTGTCGGCATCCGGCGTGAGATTCGGCGGCACGAAGACCTTGGTGTCGTCAAAGGCGACATCCATCCGCTGGCCGCCGCCGAAGGCCGGCCCCACCAGGGCGCCGTCCGGTCCGCGGTCGGTGTGGCACGACGCACACGACGACACATGATTCGCCAGATATGCGCCGCGCTCGACGGTCGCGCCGCGCGGGCTCGTCGTGGGCGCCGCCTTCGCGGGCTGGGTCGGCGACACCGCGAATGCCATCAGCGTCTTGCCGAACATCGTCAGCCGGTGCTCGGGCACCTGGTGCGAGACCGCCGGCCGCGATCGCAGGTACGAAGCGACCGCCGACAGATCCTCGTCGGTGAGCTGGAACTCCATCAGCGGGAATGCGGCGCGACCGTCCGCACGCACGCCGAAGCGCAACACGCGCGCCAGTTCCGCGTCGCTCCGCCCGCCGATGCCGGTGCCGTTGTCGGGGGTCAGGTTCGGCGAGTAGAAATCACCGAACGGCAGCCGGAACAGGTGATGCCCGGTGAGCGGCAGCCGCTCTCCCTTGTCCAGCCGATCCCATTCCTCGCGTGGCACGTGGCAGTAAGCGCATGCCGCCGCGCTGTAGACCAGGTATTCACCGCGCGCCACGACGTCGGGGTCGTGGCTGGCCGCGATGGAGGGATAGGGTGCCTCGAATCGCCGCGTCCATCGCCACTCGATCGCGGCGAGCGCTGCCACCACGAGCACCAGCCCGGTGACTGCCGCGCCGCCCCACACCCGCCGCCAATTCATCCGCTGTAGACTCATGACCCTGTCTGCCTTCCCAGTTTTGCGTGCGTATCTCGAAGCTCGCGCCTCATTCACCGAGGACGAGATGGCATTCGTGCGCGACCGGTTCGATTCGACAACGCTGGCCGCCGGCGCGTTCCTGCAGCGCGCAGGCGACGTGACCACGCACGCCGCCTTCGTGGCGACGGGGTGCCTGCGCAGCTACGTGATCGACGCGAAGGGCAAGGAGCACATCGTCCAGTTCGCCCCGGAGACCTGGTGGCTCGCCGACGGCACCAGCCTCACCAAGGGGACGCCGTCGCCCTACTTTTTCGATGCCATCGAGGTGTCGGAACTGCTGCTGATCGACCCGCGCTCGCACCAGGAGCTCGTTGACCAGGTGCCTGGCTTTGCCGCCGCGTTCCGCAACGGCCTGCAGCGTCACAGCGCCGCGAAGGACCAGCGAATTGTGACGGCGTTGGCCGCGTCGGCCGAGGAGCGCTATCTCGAGTTCATGACGACCTACTCCTCGATCGCGCAACGGGTGCCGCAATGGATGGTCGCGTCGTACCTCGGCGTCTCGCCCGAGACCGTCAGCCGCATCCGCAAGAGGTTGTCGCGGCGGTAGCCGGTGGTCGCGCGCCGGTCCCACGCCCCCTCGCATCGTCATGACGTGCAACGGTAGCGTGCGACGTCCGCCGCGGCCATTGATCTGGATCAAGAACGGCAGGTGGCGGGCCCCCCAGATGCGGAGGCCCGGGCGCCGGCAGCTACTCCGCGCGCATCGCGATGACCGGGTCGATCCGCGTCGCCCGGCGCGCCGGCACCAGTCCGGCGATTGCCGCGACCACCATGAGGACGAGGAGACTGGCCAGGTAGGAGAACGGATCGGACGCCGTCACCTCGTACAGCAGCGAACCAAGCAGGCGCGACAGCACCACCGCGGCAATGAGCCCGGCCGCTACTCCGGCCGTGACCGCCCCCATCGTGTCGCGGAGAATCAGGCCCACCACCGACCCCGGCGCCGCGCCAAGGGCCATGCGCACGCCGATTTCCGGCGCGCGCGCGGTCACCGTCTGCGCGAGCACGCTGTAGATGCCCACGGCGGCGAGCAGCAGCGCCAGCGCGCCAAAGCCGCTCAGCAGAAGGACGGCAAACCGCTGATCCGCCACCGCCCGGCCGACCGATGCCTCCATGGTGGACAACTCCGCAGGCACGTCCGGATCGATCTGGCGCACCGCGTCGCGCATTCGCGGCACCACCGTCGCGACCGACACGCCCGGCGCCACCCGCGCCACCGTCGTGACGAAGAAGGCCATGCGCGCCGGCCGCTGCGGGTAGTGCACGTACACTTCGGGCGCGGCATCGCTTGCCAGCCGATGCCGCACGTCACCGGCCACACCCACGATGGTGAGCCAGGGATTGTCTTCGTCCATGCCGGCGAAGCGGATGCGCGCGCCGACGGGATCGCGGCCGGCGAAGTGCCGCGCGGCCATCGCCTGGTTGACGACCGCCACGTATTCCGCCCCGGCGACATCGCCTGTGCCGAACGTCCGACCGCGAACGATCGGGATGCCCATCGCCTGGAAATAGTCACCGGACACGACTCGATAGGAAGCGGATTGCGCCGTCCAGTTGCTGCTGATCTCGCTCCATTCCTGACCCTCGTGCAGGAACGCTCCGTTGGCGTCCTGCCCGCTGAGGGGAGGCGTGTTGATCAGGCCGGCGCGCTGCACGCCCGGCACCGCCGAAACCCGTTCGAGCAGCGAGCCATAGAACTGCGAGGCCCGGGCCGGATCGGCATAGGTATCGCCCGGCACCGTCGTCTGCATCGTCACCACCCCGGACGCCTGGAAGCCGGGATTCACCGACAGCAGCGCGACGAAGCTGCGCACCAGCAGCCCGGCGCCGCAGACCAGCACCACGGCCAGCGCCGCTTCGATCGCAACCAGCGTCAGTCGCGCACGCGCGCGGCCGCCGGCGGCCATGCCGCGGCCGGATTCGACCATCGCGTCGCGCAGATCGGGCCGCGAGAAGCGGAGCGCGGGCCACAGCCCGAAGAGGAGCGGCGTCAGCGAGCGCCACGAGGACGCCGAACGCCACGACCGGGCCGTCGATGCCGACCTCATCGAGCCGAGGCAGCTGCGGCGGCGCCAGCGTCACGAGCGCCCGCATCAGCACGCTGGCGAGGCCCAGGCCGAGTAGCGCGCCGGCCAGCCCGAGGATCATGTTCTCGGTGAGCAGCAAGCGCACCAGCTGGCCGCGGCTGGCGCCCAGGGCCAGCCGCACGGCGAGCTCCTTTCGCCGATCGGTGCTCCGCGCCACCAGCATGCTGGCTACGTTGACGCAGGCGCCGAGCAGCACCACCGCGACCGCTCCTAGCAGCACCAGCAGCAATGGACGAGACGCGCCGACGAGGCGCTCCTGAAGGCTGTCCACGGCGGCGTCGGTGCCGTCGTGGTCGTCACCGTGGGCAGCTTCGAGGCGCGCGGCGATGGCCGACATCTCGGCGCGGGCCTGCGCCAGCGGAACATCTCCGCGGATACGCGCCACGACCCGCAGGTTGTGGGCCGTGCGGCCCGACGCGTCGGGCACCCGCTCCTTCGGCGTCCACACTTCGGCGCCGGCCGGATACGCAAACCCGGGCGGCATCACACCCACCACAGCGGCCACCTGTCCATCCACGCGGACGGTCAAGGCCTCGAGATCCTGGCGGCCGCCGAGCACGCGCTGCCAGAAGCCGTGACCGACGACCACCGCTGCCGCGCCGTGCTCGCGGTGCTCGTCCTCCGCGAACGCGCGCCCGTGCAGCGGCATCACGCCCATGGTGTCGAAGAAACCGCCCGTCACCTGGTAGACGCCCGTCACCACGGGCTCCAGCCCGCCGATCACAGTGGCGCGGCCCCCACTCCACGCGAACATCGCCTCGAAGCTTCGTGCCGCGGCGATCCAATCTCGAAAATTCGGGAAGGACACCCCCATCGTCCTCGTGCGCGCGTTGGCTTCGGAGATCACGACGATGCGGTCGGCGTCCGGATAGGCGAGCGGCCGCAGCAGCACGCCATTGACGACGCTGAAGACCGCGGTCGTGCCGCCGATTCCAAGCCCAAGAGTGAGGATGGCGAGGAGCGCGAACATCGGGGTGCGGCCGAGCGAGCGAATCGCGTGGCGGAACTGGTCCATCGGGTGGCCCTCGTAAGCGTGAAGGGTTGGTGCCCAATGAGACGGGAGAGAAGCCTGAAGGGTTCATCGGTACAAAAAAAGAGAGACGACAGGGAACCCCCGTCGTCTCTCTCCGTAACTCGAACAGCGCGCTAGCGCTGCTGTGAGGTCGTGCTCGGCGCACGCCGCTTTTCGGCGGCCACGTCCGCGGCCACTTCGGCCAGCAGCTTCTGCGCGTCGTAGACGATGCCGTCCTTGACGGTGAACTTGACGCCGCCGACCTTCTCCTGGCGGTTGGTCTGCGGGTTGAGCCGCATGTGGCCGGTGCCGTAGAGCACCTTCAGGTTCGACAGCGGGTTCTCGCCGACGATGACGAGGTCCGCGAGCATCCCGGTGCGGACCACGCCCATCGGCGCCGCCTCGCCCTTCGGCTCGTAAAGGGTCTTCGCGCCCCACATCGTCGCCGAGCGGATGATCTCGAGCGGCGAGAAGCCGGCCTCGCGCAGCAGCTCCATCTCCTCGATGTAGGCGAAGCCGTAGGTCTTCCAGATGAAGCCGGAGTCGGTGCCGACGGTCACCCGGCCGCCCATGTTCTTGTAGTCGTTGATCAGCCGCATGTAGCGCTGATAGAACATCTTCCACTGGTACTCGTTCTCGGTGGTCCAGTCGTAGAAGTACGAGCCGTGGTTGTCGCGCGTGCTCTGGAAGTAGTTCCAGAGCTGCGGCATGGTGTAGGTCTGATGCCAGTCGGCGTTGCGCGCCCGCATCAGGTCGCGCGAGGCGGCGTAGATGTTGAAGGTCGGATCGAAGGTGACGTGGTTCGCCTTCTGGTGCTCGAGGTACTCGACCCATTCCTTCGAACCGGGCTCGTAGGTCTGGCTCCAGATGCGGGCGATGTCGCCGAAGCGATCCTGCTCGTTGTTGTAGTCGTAGCCGATCGGGTACTCCTGGATGGTCTTGTCCTTCAGGAGCGATTCCATGTGGCCGTAGTAGTGGGTCACCGCGTCGAGGTGCGCGTCGCCGGCGTTACGGGCATTGAAGTTGGCGACGCCGTTCTGCGACAGGTGCGCGACCGTGCCCATCTTGTTCTTGTGGGCTTCGTCGATCGCCGCGGTGATGATCTCGGGCGTCTCGTCACCGCGATTGAAGAACTTGATGCCGTCGATGTTGTTGGCCGCGGCCCACTTCACCCATTCGCGGGCCTTCTCGGGCGAGGTCACCGGGCCGTTCGGCCAGCCGGAGCCCAGCGTCTGGTAGTTGATGATGCGGGGGGCGGCGATCTCGTTCTTCGCCGAGCGGTCCTTCTCGGAACTGGACACCGCCGCCGACGACAGCGACACGCCGCGGACCGTGGTGACGCCGTGCGCCAGCCACAGCTTGTAGGCGTAGCTCAGGTCGGGCGCCTTGCCGGTCGTCGAGCCGTGGACGTGCATGTCGACGAACCCGGGCATCACGTACATGCCCTTGCCGTCGATCTCGAAGTCGGCGTCGCGCGGTTCGCGGGTGGCCTCCAGTGGCAGCCCCGGCCAGCCGGCCTGGCGGACCTGCGTGATGCGATTGCCCTCGATGACGATGTCCATCGGGCTGAGGGGCGGGCCGCCGGTGCCGTCGATGAGGGTGACCCCGCGGATCACCATCTTCTTGAACGGTCCCTGTCCGTCGCCGGCCTTGCGCGCCGGCGCGGGCGTGTCGCCGGCGCCGCGTCCCTGGCGGGCCTGTGCCGCAGCCGGGGCGGGCGCAGGCGCCGCCGGCGTCTGCGCCGACGGGATCTGGCTGGTCGCCAGGGCCATACCGGCCACCAGCGCGGCGGCATGGATTGCAGAACGTGTCTTCATGTGTTTCCTCGGGGTGAACGTAGTGCGGATTCGCCCCTTATTAGACCCCAATCGGCAGCCGCACGCGACACCTCAGCGCACGGGCGTCGCGGGACGGGCAGCGGCCACCGGCGGGGCAACGTTGATCCCGGCCCGCTTCAGCAGCGCGTCGAAGCCGGCCTTGTCCACCGCCTTGGAGATCGCCTCTTCAGGCGCCACCAGCTTCTTCGTCACCAGGTCCATCAACGCGTCGTTGAGGCTGACCATGCCCGCGGCCTTGTTGACCTGCATGATCGAGGCGATCTGGAACGTCTTGCCCTCGCGGATCAGGTTGCTCACGGCCTGGGTGGCGATCAGCACCTCGAGCGCCGCTACCCGTCCGCCGCCGATCTTCCGGCACAGCGTCTGGGCGATCACGCCGCGCAGCGACTCGGACAGCATGATGCGGATCTGCGCCTGCCGGTCGGCCGGGAACTGGTCGATGATGCGGTCCACGGTGGACGCCGCGGTCGTCGTGTGGAGCGTGCCGAACACCAGGTGCCCGGTCTCGGCCGTTTCGATGGCGATCGCCACGGTCTCGAGGTCGCGGAGCTCGCCGACCAGCAGGATGTCCGGATCCTCGCGCAGCGCCGCGCGCAGGGCGCCCTTGAACGAGTCGGTGTGGGTGCCCACCTCGCGCTGGTTGATGAGGCAGCTCTGGTTCTCGTGCACGAACTCGATCGGGTCCTCGATCGTGATGATGTGGTCCTGTCGCACGCGATTGACGTAGTCCACCATCGCGCAAAGCGTGGTGGACTTGCCCGACCCGGTCGGCCCCGTCACCAGCACCAGACCCTTGGACAGGTGGCAGAGCTGCATGATGTGCGGCGACAGGCCGAGCGTCTCCGCCGAGAGAATCTTTGCCGGGATGACGCGGAACACGGCGCCGGGACCGCGACGGTCCTCGAACACGTTCGAGCGGAACCGGGCGAGCCCGGCAATCTCGTACGCGAAGTCGGTGTCGTGGCGCTCGGCGAACTCCTGCCGGTTCTTGTCCGGCACGATGGGTGCGAGCAGTTCCGTCACCATCGGAGCGGTCAGCGGGGCCATCGCGGGGTCGAGCGGCTGCATGCGACCGTCCTTGCGGACCATCGGCGTCGCGCCAACCGAGAGATGGAGGTCGGACGCACCGACCGCCACCATCGCGCGAAACAACGTATCAATTCGTGGGCTTTCCATCGTCACTCTGGGATCTCACTGACTTCGACAATGTGCGAGGCGTTCAGCAGGCAGGTGCCGCTGGTGGTTTCGACGTACCGGAAGCGCCCCGGTTGGCGGGTCCAGTCGCTGAGGCGATCGTGCCCCTCGGGCCGGTGGACATGCACCACGCCCGTGATGCGCTGGCCCGAAGAGAGGAGCAGGGAGACGGGCTGGCGGCGTGCCACCGCGTAACCCGAGTCGCTGCGGGCCTCGTCCTCAGCCAGCTCGACCATTAGGATGTGACTGGGGTTGATCAGGAGGGTCCGGGCATCCGCGCCGGCGTTCGACTCGAGGGGCAGGAAGCCGTCGTGCTTCTCGAGCAGTTCGCCGACCCGCTCCGGGCCCTCGTGCCAGGCGCTGACCCCGGCCACGAAGAAGCAGCCGTCGCGCCGTTCGCCGTTGGAGAGAAGAATCCGCGCGAAGGCGCGTTGCTTCTCGAACTGCAGGCCAGCCGAGCGATTGAGTCCACTCATCACTTCTGACTTATCGGCCGATCCCGTCCCGACATTGCACGGAATCTGCTGATTCCGCACGGTCCGGCTGGTGATACCGTGAACCGCGGCAGTCCGCAGGACCCGGAGGGAACGATGAGCGGCGTATTCGACGGACAGGTGGCGCTGGTGACCGGCGGCAGTTCGGGTCTGGGCCGGACCGCGGCCGTGGCCTTTGCCGCCCAGGGCGCCCGCGTGGTGGTCGCCAGCAGGCGTTCGGGCGAGTCCGAGGACACGGTCCGGACGATCCGCGAGGCTGGCGGCGATGCCATATTCATCAAGGCCGACGTCTCGATCGCCGGCGACGTGGCAGCCCTTGTCGCGCAGACCGTTGCCCACTATGGCGCCCTCCACGTCGCCTTCAACAACGCCGGCATCGAAGGCGACCCGTTCGACTGCCGCATCTCATCGCCACCCGCGGCGCCATCGTCAACATGGCGTCGGTGGCGGGCCTGAAGGGCGGCCGCGTCGGCGTGGCGTACTACGCCACCAAGCACGGCGTGGTGGGAATGACCAAGGCCGCCGCGCTCGAATACGCCGGCCAGGGGGTGCGGATCAACGCCGTGGCGCCAGCAGTCATCCGCACCGACATGGCCGATCGGGCGTTCTTCCACGACGAGGCGCTTGGTGCGCGCATTACCGCGCTGCACCCGCTCGGCCGGGTCGGCACACCGGACGAAGTGGCCACGCCGTGCTGTGGCTGTGCTCGCGGCGTTCACCACCGGACACGTGCTGCCGGTTGATGGCGGGTATTTGCTTTAGCCTCGCGCAGAATTGCGCGCTTGCGTGCAATCGCACCGACCGGTTCCCTCGCGCCGGCCCTACAGCCGAGGCCGGCTGCGGCCGATAAATGCAGTTCAAGAGGTCACGAAAGCGGCCGGCTGCCCCTCCGGGCCCGCCCGTGGTGCCCATGAAGAACATCATCAAGATCCTGCTCGGGTTGGTCCTGGTCACTGCTGCCGTCCAGGGAGGACGGGCGGCGCTGAAGCACTACACGTTCGTCGACGCGGTCCAGGAGGCGATGCTGTTCGGCAGCAGCCGGAACGAAACGCAGATCGCCGAGAAAGTGATGGAGCTGGCGGGCGACTACCAGATCCCGCTGGACCCCGATCTCGTGTCGGTGACGCGCGAGCCGTTCCTGATCACCATCGACGCGCCCTACACCGACACCGTGAATCTGCTGCCCGGGTTCTACTCCCGAAAGTGGGACTTCGACGCCTCCGTCAGCGTGCGCCTGCTCGAGGACACCCGCCCGCGCGGCACGGCGCCGCGAGGCCGTCGACGGTAGAATCCCGTCCCCGGTTCCCGCCCTCTGTTCACCCCGCCAGAGCGGTGCGGATGCGGGCCAGGATTGCGGCAGCCTGGGCTGACAAGGCGTCGGCCTCGGCGGCGGTTTCCGTCCTGAACTTCTCCTCCGACCACGCGCCCAGGTTGATCCGCACGTTGGCCGCGGCGCCCTCGCTCGCTGCGTAGAGCAGGCTGGCGGCCACGCCGACGTCGCTGGCCGCTGAGACGTTGCCGTGTTGCGCCACCGTCTCACCCAACCCCAGCGCGCGGCACGCGAGGCGCAGCGTCTGTAGCGGCACCTCGGTCGCGCCCTGCATTGCCCGGGCGATCGCCGCCTTTCGCGGCGCCTTGTCTTCGTCGGTGGCTTTCGGCAGCCGGTACGCCGCCATCACGGCGTCGAACGCCTCGGCATCACGATCCGCGCACACCTCGAGCGAGGCCCGCAGCGGCAGCAGTTCGGCGCGCACTCCGTCCAGCGCCGCGCGCGACTCGTCGGTGTTGGTGCGCGTCTTCGGCAGCCCGGCCACCATCACCAGCAGAGCGGCGCCCATCGCGCCCGCCACGGCGGACGCGGTGCCGCCGCCAGGAGTGGGCTCCGCACTGGCCAGGGCATCGAGAAACTGACTCAACGACAGAGACGAGAAGGTTTTCATGAGTGATGCGATCTCGTGATGTGGTGATGTGGTGAACTTGAGTGTGATCTCGGCATTACGCCGCCATGCGGCCGTTCTTGATCACGCCGCCGATGACGGGGGCGCCGACGCGGACCAGCTCGCTCAGCGGGCCTTCGATGATGACGGCGTCGAAAGGCTTGCCGACTTCGAGGCTGCCGCAGATTGCCTGACGATCGAGCGCGGCCGCGGCGTTGATGGTCGAGGCGACCAGTGCCTCTTCGACCGTCATGTTCATGCCGAAGCAGGCGAGCGACATCACGAAGGGGATGGACGGCGAGAAGCCGCCGCCCGGGTTGAGATCGGTGGCCAGCGCCACCGCCACGCCACGCTCGATCAGCATCCGCGCAGGAGCGAAGCGGCCCAGCTTCAGGAAGAACGCGGCCGCCGGCAACAGCGTGGCGACGACGCCCGCCTGTGCCAGTTGATCGGCATGAGCTTCGTCCACGAAGATGAGGTGATCCGCCGACCGCGCGCCAACCCGCGCCGCTACGGCCGACCCGCCGCTCAGCGCCAGTTCGTCGGCATGGATGCGCGGCTTCAATCCGTTGGCCCGGCCGGCCCGCAGGATCGTTTCGGATTCCTCTGGCGTGAACACGCCCTGCTCGCAGAACACGTCACACCACTCGGCCAGCCCCTCGGCGGCGACGGCCGGCAGCATCGTGTTGACCACCAGGTCCACGTAGCGGGCCGGGTCGCCGCGGAACTCGACGGGGAACTCGTGCGCGCCCATGAACGTCGCGGTCAGTGACACCGGCTGCTCGGTGCCCAGCCGCCGGATCGCGCGCAACATCTTCAGTTCCGATTCGAGGTCGAGCCCGTAGCCGCTCTTCGCCTCCGCGGTCGTGGTGCCGTGCGCCAGCATCGCCGCCAGGCGCGGACGCGCCGCCGCGACCAGGTCGCTCTCGTCGGCCTCGCGCGTTGCCGCCACCGTCTTGATGATGCCGCCACCGGAGGCGGCGATGTCGGCATAGGTCGCGCCCGCCAGCCGGCGCTGCAGCTCGTCGCGCCGATCGCCGGCGAACACCAGATGGGTATGCGAATCGACGAAGCCGGGGATCACCGTGCGGCCGCGCCCGGAGACGACCGTGGCATCCGGCTTCAGCGACAGCTCGTGGCGGGCGTCCTGGGCCCGCCCGACGAAGACGATCTGCCCGTCGAACGAAGCCACCGAGGCCCGCGGCAGCGCGGCGATGTCGCCCTGGGCGGCGCCCGCCCGTGGCGCGGCGCCGGCGCAGGTCGCCACCATGTCGGCGTCTTCGATCAGGAAGTCGGCAGGGATCACGCAGTCACTCCCAGCTTCTGCAGCGCGGCGTCGCGCGACAACCCGTCCACGCGCACGCGCTTGTTCCGCGACGTCGTCCCGCTGGTGATGGTGAGGGCCCGCCGGGGAAGGTCCAGCGCGCGGGCCAGGGTCTCGATCAGTTCCGCATTGGCGGCGCCGTCCACCGGTGCCGCCGCGATGCGCACGAGGATGGCGTGGTCGCGCGTGCCGGCCACGCCTGCCTTCGAGGCGCGCGGCACGACGCGGACGGCCAGCTCGCAGGTCACCGTAACCGACTAGTGGAGCGTATCGACGATAACTGTGGTGGTCAGCGGCATGCTCAGCCCATACATCCCACTAGCCCTGCGAGGCGCTCTTCTCGGTGTCGGCCACCGGCGTGCCCGCCGCCGTGGCCGGGGCCGGCGTGTCGGCCTGCTTGGGCCGGTGCAGCAGCAGCACCTTGTCGTCGCGGTGCTTGGCGTCCTGGTCCTTGAGGAAGGTGAGGGTGGTCTGCAGCGACTTCACCAGCCCCTCGACGCCTTCCTCGACTTCGCGGCGCTTGATCCGCAGCCCGTCGATCTCCCGCTGCACGTCCTCGAGCCGCCCCTGCGACTTCTGCACGATCAGGTCGGCGCGGGCCTCGGCGTCGCGCAGCACGCGCTGCGATTCGTCGTTCGCCTGATCCTTGATCTCGTCCGCCACCTTCTGCGCGGTGAGCAGGGTGTTACGCAGGCTGCGCTCCTGGCCGCGATGCTCGCTCAGCACGGACTCGAGCTTCGCCACTTCCTGGCGCAGCTTCTCGGTCTCGCGCAGGGCGTTCTCGTAATCGTCGGCGACTTCCGTCAGGAAAGCCGTGACCTCACCGCGGTCGTAGCCGCGCATCACGGTGTTGAATCGCTGCTGACGGAGATCGAGCGGAGTTACCTTCATGCTGCAAACCTTTCACTGCCCCCTGCGGGGCCTAATACCTGCTGCCGAAAATCGCGCTGCCGACGCGGACCATGGTGGCTCCTTCCGCGATCGCCACCTCGAAGTCGTGGCTCATGCCCATCGACAGCTCGTGGAGACGGTCGGCCGGCGTGCCATCCTGCACCCAGCCGTCGCGCAACTCGCGCAAGCGGCGGAACCATGGCCTGGCGTCCTCCGGGTCGTCCACCGCCGGTGGCAGCAGCATCAAGCCCGCGAGGGCGGCCCCGCGCATGCCATCCGCGGCCGCCAGCATCGCCGGGACATCTTCCACCCGGGCGCCGTGCTTGGTGGCTTCGAGCGCGAGGTCCACCTGGATCAGCACCCGCACCTGTCGGCCTTCGCTCGCCGCCACATCGTCCACGCGCCGCAGCAGGTCCAGGCTGTCGATCGCGTGAATCCAGCCCACCCGTCCCGCGGCCTTTCGCACCTTGTTCGACTGCAAATGGCCGATCAGGTGCCACCCGATCTGCATGTCGGCCGCAGCGTCGATCTTCTGCAGGGCTTCCTGCACCTTGTTCTCGCCGAAATCGCGCTGCCCGGCGTCGTAGGCCTCCCGGACGGCCTCGATCGGGAACGTCTTGGACACCGCGATCAGGCGGACGTCCCCGGCGCGCCGGCCCGCCCGCAGGGCCGCGTTCGCGACCCGCTCGCGCACCGCCGCGAGCCGTTCGCCAACCTCACTCATTTCTTCAGCTGCGCCACCATCGTCTTCGCCTGCGTGGCGAACTGACCGGTGGGGGCGAGCTTGAGGTACGACTCGAACGAGCCGACCGCCTCGGGCATCTTGCCCTCGTTCAACAGCGCCATGCCGAGCTGGTAGTGGGCGTCGGCAAAGTTTGGATCCGCCTTGATGGCTTCCTCGAACTTGGTCTTGGCCTCGGCAATCTTGCCCTGGTTCCAGAGGATGATGCCCTGGTTGTAGATGGCATCCGCCGAGCCGCCGGAGGCGCCGCCGGCCGAGCCGGCCTTGGCGCTCATCGCCGCCGCTTCGTCGAACCGCTTCTGGTTGTTGTACAGCGTCGCCAGGGCGTTCAGGGCGTTGGCGTTGTCGGGCTTCAGTTCGAGGACCTTCTTCCACGACTCTTCCGCCTGCTTCTCGTCCTTCTTCTGAAGCTGGGAAACGCCGAGGTTGTAGTAGCAGTCGGTGCAGTCGGGGCTGGCCTTGGCCGCTTCGGTGAAGCGGGCGATGGCGGTGTCGTGGTCGCCGGAGCGGCTGGCGGCGACGCCTTCGTCGAACAGCTTGTTGGCGGCCGCCTTGGCCGGGTCGGCAGCAGCGCCTGCCCCGGGCGTGAGCGTGATGGTGACATCGGCTGGCGCGCCGAGCCTCACCCGCACCGGCGCGCTCTGCGTGCCCACCTTATCGGCGCTGGCCGTCACCATGTACTCGCCGGACTCGGTGAGCAGTTGTACGAACTCGCCGCGCTTGTCGCTCTTGGTCTGGAACTTCCGGTTCGTCCCGCCCTTGAACTCGATGACGACGGCCGCGCCAACGATGGGCTGGCCTTGTCCGTCGATGACCTTGCCCTTGATCATGGTGGACTGGGCCAGCGCGCCGGTGGCGAGCATCAGCACCGCGGCCAGTGCCAGAAATGAAGTAGTCAGTGTCTTGGACATGTGCGCACCCTCGTTGAAGAGTGTAGATTACTCCGCCATAAAGCGGTCGATGGCGCCCAGATCGTAGGAGATTGGGGCCGGGGGGAACGAGTCGAGGAAGCGCCGGCCGTAGGGCATGGTCCGGAGGCGGGGGTCCAGCACCGCCAGCACGCCCCGGTCGTCCCGGTGCCGAATCAGCCGGCCCAGGCCCTGGAGCATGGCCAGCACCGCCAGCGGCACCTGATAGTCCTGGAAGGCATCGCCGCCGTCGGCGGTAATCGCCTCGACCCTGGCCGCCGTGATGGGGTCTCCCGGCGAGGCGAACGGCAGCTTGTCGATAATCACGCAGCTCAGCTGTTCTCCCGCTACATCGACCCCCTGCCAGAAGGACGAGGTGGCCAGGAGCACGGCATTCGGGGTGGTCCGGAACCGCTGGAGGAGGACCGTTCGCGGCGCGTCGCCCTGCACCAGCAGCGGATACGGCAGCGAGTGGGTCACCAGCTCCTGCACCTCCCGCAGCACGCCGTAGCTGGTGAAGAGCACGAAGGCGCGGCCACGGGTGCGGCGCAGGATCTCGAGCACCTCGCGCGCGGCGGCCTCGCCGAAGCCGGGCATCTTGGGCGACGGCATCCGCCGCGGCAGGTAGAGCATGGCCTGGGTGGCGAAGTCGAACTCCGACGGGATGGAGATCTCCTCGGCGTTCCGCACCCCCAGGCGTCCGCGCACGTAGTCGAACGACCCTTCCACGGTCAGCGTGGCCGAGGTGAGGATCGTCGCCCGCATGCGATCGAACAGCATCTGCTGCAGGATCTCGGCGACGTCAATCGGCGCCGCGCGCAGGAACACGCCGCGCCCGCGCGTCTCCACGAAATACACATGGTGCGGATCGGAGGCCGACATCAGGAAGCGCAGGTGATCGCGGATCTCGGCGGCGCGCTTGCCTGCCGCCAGCGCGTCTTCGCTGCCTCCGCTGGATGTGGCGCTCGACGCCGCCAGGCTCATCGCGCCTTCCAGCCCGTCGAGCGCGCTGACGAGCGCCAGGCCGTCGTTGATGACGTCGCCGAACCAGGCCGGCCCGATGCGCAGGCGTTCGTTGGCGTTGCCGCGGCTGGCGCGCGCCAGCGTCAGCCCGCCGAAGAACGCCCGCGCGTGATCGTCCACGCGGCGAACCTGCCGCCGCAGCGCGCTGTCCTCGTCGCTCACCACGCCGGCGTTGATCAGGCGCTCGCAGTCGCGGCCGAGCTCGTCGAGGCGGTAGTTGCTGACGGCAATCCCGAAATACTGGGTGGCCACGTCTTCGAGCTGGTGCGCTTCGTCCACGACCGCGTAGTGGCAGGTGGGAATCACTTCGCCGTACGAGCCCTGGCGTACGGCGGCATCCGCGCACAGCAGGTGATGGTTGACGATCACCAGGTCCGAGGACGCCGCGCGCTGCCGCATGCGCGTGACGAAGCACTCCTGATACTGCGGGCAGTCGCTGCCGAGGCAGGTCTCGGACGTGGCCGAGATGTCGTGCCACAACGGCGACGATTCCGGCAGGTCCTCGAGCTCGGCGCGATCGCCGGTGTCGGAGGTCTCCGACCATACGGCGATACGTTCCAGTTCGGCGCCAGCCGACGACCCGCCGCGGGCCTGCTGGAGCCGGTGGAGGCATAGA
This sequence comes from uncultured Acidobacteriota bacterium, assembly GCA_963723005.1. Taxonomy (GTDB): domain Bacteria; phylum Acidobacteriota; class Vicinamibacteria; order Vicinamibacterales; family UBA2999; genus VFZN01. Next base: position 628,986 of record CAVRPA010000008.1, read on the forward strand.
TAGTTCGACCGGCCCTTCATGTAGGTGGCGGTGAACGGCACGCCGAGCGCCTGCTGCAGCACCGGCAGATCCTTGAAGTAGATCTGCTCCTGCAGGTTCTTGGTGCCGGTGGACACCAGCACGCGGTTCCCGCTGAGGATGGCAGGGACGAGATAAGCGAGCGTCTTCCCAGTGCCCGTGCCGGCCTCGGCAAGCAGCACTCCGCCCTGTTCGAGCGTGTCGGCGACGGCGCCCGCCATGGCGCGCTGACCCTGACGCGGTTCGAAGTGGGGCAGTTCGCGCGCGAGCGGGCCGTCGTCGGCGAAGACGGCCTCGGCCGCGGCTCTCAGGCCAGTTCCGGGTACAGCGGGAACTTCCGGCACAGCGTTTCGACTTCGGCTTTCACCATGGCGAGGGCCTGCGTGTCTTCGGGCGAGGCCAGGACGCGCGCGATGAACGCGGCGATCTGGTCCATCTCGGGTTCCTTCATGCCGCGCGTGGTGACCGCGGGCGTGCCGACGCGCACGCCGCTCGCCACCATCGGTGGATTGGTGTCGAAGGGGATGGCGTTCTTGTTCACGGTGATGCCGGCCTCGTTCAGCGCCTTCTCGGCGACCTTGCCGGTGAGACCCTTCGAGAACACGTCCACGAGGACGAGGTGGTTGTCGGTGCCGCCGCTGACGAGACGGAACCCCGCGGCGCCCAGCCCCGCCGCCAACCGCTGCGCGTTCTTCACTACCTGCGTCTGGTAGTCCACGAACGCCTGTTCGGACGCTTCCTTGAAGCAGACCGCCTTGGCGGCGATGACGTGCATCAGCGGGCCGCCCTGGATGCCCGGGAACACCGAGCGGTCGAGGTCCTTCGCGTACTGCGAGCGGCACAGCACCATGCCGGCGCGCGGCCCACGCAGGGTCTTGTGCGTCGTCGTGGTGACGAAGTCCGCGTGCGGCACCGGGCTCGGGTGCACCTTCGCGGCCACCAGGCCGGCGATGTGCGCCATGTCCACCATCAGCAGCGCGCCGGTGTCCCTGGCGACCTTGCCGGCGCGTTCGAAGTCGAGGACGCGCGGATAGGCGCTGGCGCCGACGATGATCAGCTTCGGCTTGTGCTCGTGCGCCAGCCGCTCGAACTCGTCGTAGTCGATCCGCTCGTCCTCCTTGCGCACGCCGTAGGGGACGATCTTGTAGAACTTGCCCGAGAAGTTCAGCGGGTGGCCGTGCGTGAGGTGCCCGCCGTGAGCCAGGTTCATGCCGAGGATGGTGTCACCGGGCTGGAGCACGGTGATGAACACGCTCATGTTCGCCTGCGCTCCGGAGTGCGGCTGGACGTTGGCGTGCTCGGCGCCGAACAGCGCCTTCGCGCGGGCGATCGCCAGCGACTCGGCGACGTCCACGAACTCGCAGCCGCCGTAGTAGCGCTTGCCCGGGTAGCCCTCGGCGTACTTGTTGGTCAACACCGAGCCGACCGCTTCGAGGATGGCCGGGCTGACGAAATTCTCCGAGGCAATCAGTTCGAGACCGCTTTCCTGGCGACCGAGCTCGTGCCCGATAGCGGCGGCGATTTCGGGATCCATCTGGGCGAGCGTGCGGGGGGCGAGGCGTGTGTCGGTGGACATCGTGAACAAATTCTACTGCGGCCAACAGCGGTGAGGGGCGACAACCGTGGGTGGTCGCTCGAGGGGCGGGCTGGCTCTGCATTGCTCCGAGTTGGAAGAATCTCGATACCGGAGTTCACGTCGCTCGCCTGCCCGACAACCGCCACCGAACGATAGTGCGACCGAATCCACTGCATCTTCTCTGCCCGTAGTGGGCCGCGGAGCCAAATGGCGGATATCCGTATTCGCTCGTGTCCTTCGCCACCAACGCCACGAAGTCCGGGGGCGCGGAGACGAGCGATTGCAACACCGCATCCTCGCCAAAGATCAGAATCTCCGGGGGCATCAGCGTGACGATACGCAGCGGCGACGCGCGTCGCAGGAGGTAGTTCAGCATCACGCCCTTCGGGCAGCACGGCGACGGTGTACTTCCGGTCGCCGCCGAGTCGCTGGATCTCGTGCAGGGCCTGATTGACCGCGGCGCCTTGCCACGCATCCGGGGCCGACGAGGCCAGGAACTGGTCCGACCCCGTTCCGACGAGCGTTGTCTTCGCCTGATACCACCGCTGCGACACCATCAGGTACGGCAGCACCGCGGCCGCAATCGCGCCAATGGCGATCAGCCGGAAGGTTCGATCGGCCCCGGGCGGAGACCATGGGCGCAGCAGTGCGGGAATCAGCCAGCAGACCGTCACGATGAACACCACGGTGGCTGGCAGTGGCGAGATAGAAGCCGTAGTGGCCAAGGCGTGGGTTGAGCCCGATCTTGAATCAGCAGAACCAACCCGCATGCCGCCAACATCAGGATCGGCGTCGCGGCGACCGCGGCCTCGTGGGTCGTTGCTCGGGCCCGCACCCAGCCCACCATGGCGAGCAGGCCCGAAAGACAGAACAAGGGCAGCCCCAACGCGAAGGTCCCCCACCCAGAAGCAAACAGTGGCACGACGGCCATTCCCAAAGGCAGGACCGGCCCCATCAATGAAGCCCGTCGGGACGGTGCGTGGTTCAACCAGGCGAGAATTGCGGCCACCAGCAGATACGCCGAAACGGCGACGAACGTGATGACCATCCGCGCCATGTTCTGCCAGGGCCGGTCCAGACCCATGCCCGCCACGTAATACGGGTTCTGCGCCACCGAGTGTTGAAGAGCACCGCCACCGGCCGCGCCACCGCGTTGAACGCATCCATCGCGGGCATGTGCAGCAGGAAATAGCCGACAAACAGAAGCGGCGGACCGGTTGCGGCGCCGAGGAACAGCGCCGCCGTCCTGGCGAGGCCGTCGGCGGCTGCAGCCAGGCGCGCGCGCCATGAGAAACGCGGTGACGACGGCGGCCGCCGCCAGCCAGCGCGGTCTCTGGCTTCGTGAGCATGACGCCGCCGAAGCACACTCCGGCGACAGCCCATGGAAGCCGGCGGCCAGACGCGAGGGCTCGATGGAGGCAGCACGATCATCGCGACGACGAGTGCCACACCATGAGTGGCGTCGTGGGCATAGGGCGTCACGAAGTTGTAGTTGCCGACGGCCAGGTACTCGGAGAAGCCGAAGAGCAGCAGCGTCGCGAGGCCGGCGACTGCTACCATGCCGCCGTTCGGAGGAACCCTGCCCATGCGATATGTCCTGACCCTGGTGTGTGCGCTCTCGCTGTCCATCGCTCTCACCGGCCAGGCGCAGGCGCCCCTGCAGCGGCTGCTGCAGGCCGAGCTCTCGCGCATCCCCGCGAAGGCCGGCATCTACGTCAAACACCTGAAGACCGGCGAGACGGCGGCGGTGCTGCCCGACGAGAAGTTCAACAGCGCCAGCGTGATCAAGATCCCGGTGCTGGTGATGGCCTATCAGATGGCCGAGAAGTCCACGCTGGATCTGAACGCGCGCGTGACGATCGCCAAGGGCGACAAGCGCGGCGGCTCCGGCGTGCTGCGCTACCACGACGCGGGATTGCAGCCGACGCTGCGTGACGTGATGATGCAGATGATCATCACGAGCGACAACACCGCCACCGACATCGCCATCGCCAGGGTGGGCGGCGTGCCGGCAGTCAACGCCTGGCTGAAGGCCAACGGCTATGCGCCGGCGCTGCAGTTGAACGGCACGATTCTCGAGGTGTTCCGCAACCGCTTCGTGCTGGCCGACCCCAAGGCGTCCACGCTGACCGCCGAAGACGTCTACGGCCTCGGCTCCGGCGACCTCGCCTATGGCACCTCGCCGCGGGCCTTCCTCGAGAGCATCCAGGCCGGCATGCAGAAGCCCGAGGTGCAGGCGGAGAACGTGCGGCGGCTCGACGAAGTTCCGGCGAGCTGGCTGGGTGAAATCACGCCGGCCGGTGTGGCCCGGATGATCGAGGCCATGGAGACCGGCAAGCTCACCTCCACCGCGTCGGCCGACGAAATGAGCCGCATGTTCCGGTGGCAACAGTCGGGAGCGCGCCGCCTGCCGCACTTCATCACCGTCCCGGTCGGCCACAAGACCGGCGACTTCGCGCCCTCGGTTGCCAACGACGTGGGGATCATCTACACACGGTCGGGTCCGGTGGTGGTGTCGTTTCTATTGAACGCCATCCGCGAACCCTATGCCGAGGCCGAGGACCGCATGGGCCACGTGGCGCGCGTGATCGTCGAGTACTTCGACGGCAGGCCCTGACGGCTCCCGCGATGTCCACCACTGGGTGCTGACAGGAGCCGTCCGACAGGCTCCCGCTTCAGGCGGTCAACGGCGCTGAGCTCGGCCCCAGCCAGGGATCGAGCGGAGCACGTAGAGGCAGATCGAGACGCCGACGAGCGCTGCCAGCCCGAGAGCTTCTTCAGCGGTCAGCTGCCACAACAGCCAGCCGACGACGAGGCAGCTCAGGACGGGAATGGCCGGCCCGCCGGGAATCGTGAAGGCGCCGCCTGGCGGATGACCATCCCGTTGTCGCAGGCGAAGGACGGCCAGGCTCACGCCGCCATAGACGACGAGGATCGACCCCGACGCCACCACCGCCAGTGGCTTGAACGTGCCGCTCAACGCGAGCGCGCAGATCACCGCCGCGAAGAAGATGATGGACACATACGGCGTCTTGTAGCGGGGATGCACCCGGGCGAGGATGCCTGGCAGGTTGCCGTCTCGCGCCGACGCGAAGACAACACGCGGCGCGGCGAGCATGTCGCCGCTAACCGTGGCGTAAATCGAGATCACACCCGCGACCAGCAGCATTCGTGACCCCCAATCACCGAATATCGCCTGGGCCACGGCGGCAAGCGGGGCCTCGGTGTTGCGCGCGAGCTCGGGCCCCAGCACACCCTGCGCGACCGTCTGCAGGCCCAGGTACAGCAGGAGGACGCCCCCCAGTCCCATCAGCAACCCACGTGGCACGGTCTTCGGCGGGTGCGTGATCTCGCCGCTCGCGTGCAACCCGGCCTCGGCTCCGGCAAAGGCGAAGAACAAGACCAGTGTGCCCGCGCCCAGTGACGAGAGCGACGGCCATTCGGTGATCGACAGGAAGTCGGTGTCGATGGCGAAGAGCCCCACGGCGACGAGCAGAAGCAGCGGCACGAGCTTGGCCACCGTATTGAGCGCGAGCAGCCTGAGACCCGCGCGGACGCCGGTGACGTTGACCCAGGCGAGGAACCCGCACAAGGCGACGATGACGATCCCGCGCGGCACCGGTTGCGCAAGAGTGGGCAGCGCCACCGCCATCGTCTCGACCATGGCCACCGTGATGGCGGCGTCTGAGAGCACGGACCAGCCGAACCAGATCAGCACCGAGGCAATGAATCCGGCGAACGGGCCGAAGGCGTCTTCGATGTAGGCGTAGGCGCCGCCGCTGCGCGTGATGCGGCTGCCGATCTCGGCAAAGCAGAGGAAGACCAGCGCCACTGCCACCGAGCATGCGAGGTAGGCCAGGATCGCGGCCGGGCCGAGTTGCGCGGCGATCAGGCCGGGCAGCACGAAGATGCCGCCGCCGACGGTCAGGTTGATGATGCTGAGGCCCAGGGCGCGCGGGCCGATGGCGCGCACCAGCCCTTCGTCGGAGTCGCGACCATCCCGGTTCATTGACCTTCCTTCGGTCTGCTGGTGACGGCGCCCGGCAGCCACGCCGCCGCCGGAGAGGCGGTTCAGCTCAGGAACTCGTGTAGAAGCGCGTGGAAGTGATGGACGCCCTGCTCCTGGCGCGGCGCGTAGCGTCCCCGGTCGTAGACACGCGAACCGAGATTGCGTTGGACGACCTCGCAGATCTCGCGGTCCTCGTCCTGGACCTTGTCGCTGAAGGCGATGCGACGTGCCCAGTCGTCGCTCTTGGGATCGACGCTCTGGTCCAGCGCGAACCACTCGAAGACGACCGTGGTGCGGTCGTGCCCTCGTGGCAGCACCACGTTGGTCTGCAGCTGCCCGAAGTAGACGTTGAGCATGATGTTCGGGAACAGCCAGTAGGTACTGGGCCGACTCGTTCTTCGCATCAGGGCGATACAGGCGGTCCGCGTCTCCCGCCGCCGCGCCCCGCAACGGAGCATGCTGGATGGAGTAGTAGCGTCGCGGCTCGACCCGATACTGCTTGTCATCCAGCTCCTTGTGCAGCGTCGGGTGGACGAGCGGGATGTGATACCCCTCGAGGTAGTTGTCGACGTAGACCTTCCAGTTGCACGCCACGTCGTATTCGCGCCGCTCGATGCACGAGTAGGTCAGGCTCGAATCGAAGGCGACCCTGGCCGGCAGGTCCTCGAGGAAGTGCGCGAGCGGCGGCGCCTTGAGGTCGAGATTGGCGAACACCAGCGGCCCCCAGGCCTCGACCAGCAGCGGCACGAGATGCATCTCGTCGGCGGCGAAGTTGCGTGCGTCCTCCATGCCCGGCGTGCGGAGCAGCGACCCGTCGAGCCGATAGGTCCAGCCGTGATACTTGCACTGCAGCGTCTGGCGGCTTCCGCACCCGGATGCCACCGGGCCGGCGCGGTGCAGGCAGACGTTGTGGAACCCCCGCAACGTGTCGCCGTCGCGCACCACGACGATGGCCTCGCCGCCGATCTCGGTGGTGAAGTACTGCCCGCTCCGGGTCACGTCCGCGGTGCGGCCGACCAGTTGCCACGTGCGGCCGAAGACGCGCTCCTGTTCCAGTTCGAGGAAGACGGGATCCGTATAGAGCCGCGCCGGGATGGTCGCGGCGCGCTCGATGTTCAGATCGAAGGGGAAGGGCGTGGCCACGGCCGCAGTATAGCGATCCGCGGGTCCGTGCTCTCGCGTGGGGGCGCGACGTATACTGGCGCCCTCGTGAGGATGACAAGGGGCGGCACGTGCACGCAGAGTTCGTAATCGTCGGCGGCGGCATCTATGGCGCGGCCACGGCGCTCGCCCTCGCCCGCCGCGGTGCCGACGTGCTGGTGCTGGAAGCCCGGGACATCGCGTGCGGGGCATCAGGCGGTCTCGGCAAGCGTGGCGTCCGCGCCAATGGCCGCGACATCCGCGAGCTGCCGCTGATGCGCCTTGCCTACGAGCAGTGGCCGACGCTCGATGCGGAGCTTGGAGCGCCCACCGGCTACGAACGCATCGGCCACTTGCAGCTGTACGAGCGTCATCACGACATCGGCGGGCGCCGCGATCCGCGCGCGCGTGCAAACCGCCCTCGGGATCCAGACGAAGCACCTGGAGGGCGAGCGCGTGCGCGACGTCGAGCCCGGCCTCGGCGCGCAGGTGCTGGGCGGACTGCATGCTCCGCTCGACGGCGTCGCCGATCACGAGGCGACCACGCACGCCTACGCCAGGGCCGCGGAACGCGCCGGCGCAAGAATCCGCACCAACGCCCGCGTCGCCGCCATCTCGCACGGCGTCGGGACGCGTGCACGCCGTCACGCTGGACGATGGTTCGTCCATCGCCGTGGGACGCGACCTGCTGCTGCTCGCCAACGGCGGGATGGGCGGCCTGCTCGAGGATCAGCTGCAGTGCCGCCTCCCGGTGTGGACGGTGTTTCCGCAGGTAGTGCGTTCGACGCCGGCAGCCGCCGCGCCGTTCCACTCGCTGATCGGCCACCTGCACAGGCCGGTGGCCCTCAAGATGATTCCGGGTGGATCGGTGATGCTCTCGGGCGGATGGCGCGGCCGCTGGAATCCCGAGAGCGGGCGCGGGGAGGCCATCGCGAAATCGGTGACCGGCAACTGGGCCGAAGCCGTGTCGCTGTTTCCGGCGATCGGCGAGTTGCAGGTTGCGGAGTCGATGGCGGATCGGGCGGAGACCACCAGTCTCGACCTGGTGCCCGTCATCGATCGCGTCCCCGGCGTGTCGAACGCGCTGGTCGCGGCCGGGTGGTCCGGCCACGGCTGGGCGATTGCGCCGGCGGTGGCGCCGCTTCTCGCCGACTGGGCACTGACCGGTGAGGTCCCCGAGCTGCTGCAGCCGTTTGCGTTGTCGCGTTTCCCGTCGATCTAGCCGCCGCTCTCGCGCCTAAGCGGCCACGGCCGGACGACCGGGCCAGAAGTAGACGAGCAGCGTCGTGGCCGTCACTGCCGCCAGCATCGGCCACAGTCCGAATTGCACCAGCAGCAGCGGCATGGTCGCGGTCACGAGGCCGCCGCCGAGGAGCGGCGAAGTGATCATCGAACGCGCGGCGAACGCCTGCGCCGCCGTCGTGCGATTGTCCGGATCGACGATGCGCAGCAGCATGAGCCCCACCGCCGCCACGCCCGTCAGCGTGCCGTAGACCACGATGCCCTGCTCGAACCAGTCCTCGCGCAGCATCCGCGGGGCCAGCAGCAGGAACGAAACCACGCACCAGATGATGCCCGCGATCATCAGCAGCGTGAACGGGACCACGTTCTGCAGGAACAGGTCGAGCTGCATCGAGGCGATCGCCGCGGTGACGAGCAGGTCCAGGCAGAGCCCGGTGATGCGCTGGAACGTGGCGCGATCGAAATAGGTGGCCGCGCCCAGGCGATCGGCCGTGGCCTGGATCAGCATCCCGCCGATCATCGCCAGCGGAAACAGCGGGAAGCCGTCGAGCGACGGGTGGATGGCCCGAACGCCGAGCAGGATCACCCAGCCCACCAGCGCCGCCAGCGACACGATCGCCAGGTGCAGGGTCAGCGGCTCGAGCACGTCGCCGGTGATCGTCCCCATGGCAATCGGCCGCCGCGCGGCTGGCGGCACCAGCCCTGCGCCGCCCGATGGGACTCCGCCGTCGAGGTCCGCGCCGACCGACGTGAAGCCGCGTCGCACGCCGTACTGAATCAGCGCCACGCCACCGACGACGCTGGTGATGATGCCGACCGTGGCGGACATCTGTCCCAGCGGGCCGCCGGCGGGGAAGCCGAGCGACGCGAACACGCTGGTCATGGCGCCTGCGGTTCCATGGCCGCCGGAGAAGCCCACTTCGAGCAGGCAGGCAAACAGCGCCGGTGTGCCGAACAGCGGCCCGAGCACCAACCCCGTCAGCAGCAACCCGACGATGTACTGCCCGAGCGCGCCGACCACCGTGAAGCGCACCAACGGCCCGCCCAGGCGCGCGATTGTGGCGAACGACGGAACCGCCACGCCCAGGAACAATCCCGCGAACACGAAGTTGATCAGGATCGACGGCAGCGTCGTCCAGATCGCGAAGATGTCGCGTGGCACGAGGTCGAGGCCGAACGGGCCGGCCGCCACCCCGACGAAGCCGCCGACGAGCGGCACGGGCAGCGCCAGGCGCCGCAGCAGCGGGATGCCAAGCCAGAGGAGCAGCCCCGAGAGCAGCAGCAGACCAAGGCCTCCAAGGGCCAGCAGCACGATCATGGTGGGCCGCTCCCGTGAAACGGCCGAGCCACCATACCATGCGGATTTCGATTACGATCCCCCGTCCCCGTTGGTGACGCGTCGTTCGTGCATTCCCTGGAGGTAAGCGGTGAGACGTGTATTCCTTGCGCTCGTGCTCGTCGGTGTGACGATGGCTCCGGCCGTCGCGCAGACCGTTCCGGAACTTCCATTCCAGTCCGTGACAGATCCGCTGACCCTGCCGCCCGATGTCCACTTCGGTGAGATCGCGGGCGTCGCGGTCAACTCGAAGGGGCACGTGTTCGTGTTCTCCCGCGGCAACTCCGTCGGCCCGGCCTACATGGCGACGGCCGCGCAGTTGCTGGAGTTCGACCAGGCCGGCAAGTTCGTCCGCGAGATCGGCAAGAACCTGTTTGCCTGGGCCTACGCCCATGCGGTCCGCATCGACAAGCAGGACAACATCTGGGTGGTGGACAAGGGCTCGAACATGATCCTGAAGTTGAACCCGCAGGGGCGGGTCGTCTGGGTGTTCGGCCGCAAGGGCGAATCGTCGCATCTCGACGTGCCGCCCGATTACGCCTCGCAGCTGGGGAACCTGCTGAAGCGGGCCGGCGTCGCCGTGACGATTCCAGAGAACAACAACCCGCGCAACCCGGTGCCGGTGCACCGCGACAACGTGTTCAACCAGCCGACCGACGTGGCGTGGGACTCGCAGGGCAACTCCTACTTCACCGACGGCTACGTCAATTCGCGCGTCGCCAAGGTCAATGCCAAGGGCGAGTGGGTGGCGAGCTGGGGCGCGCTCGGGAAGGGGCCCGGCGAATTCGACACGCCGCACGGCATCGCCGTGTCGCCGAAGGACGAAATCTACGTGGCGGATCGCGGCAACCGGCGCATCCAGGTGCTCGACACCGAGGGCAAGTTCCTGCGCGAGTTCATCATCGACGTGCCGGTAGACGTGAAGCGCGGGAAGATCACCTACGGTGCGGAGACGCCGAATGCGAAGACCGGATCGCAGGCGCCCGGCGCGCCGGACGCGCTGTGCATGACGCCGGGGCCGAACCCGGTGCTGTTCGTCGGCGACCTCTACCCGAGCCGCATCTACAAGGTGTCGCTCGAGGGGAAGGTGCTCGGGGTCTACGGGCAGCCGGGCCGCAACCTCGGCGAGTTCGGCTGGATCCACGCGATTGCCTGCCCCTCGGAGAACGAGATCTGGGTGGGCGAGCTGATCAACTGGCGCGTGCAGAAGCTCGTGACCAAGGGCACCAGCAGCCGCTAGACGCAATCACCCGAATCCGGGCGGCGCGTCAGTCACGCGCGTCGCCCGGCTCCGGTCAGCTCGATCCTCGTGGGCAGGAACATCCGGCGGTACAGCCCCGGCGTGACGCCCACCATCCGCTTGAACAGCCGCCGGAAGAACGACGCGTCCGAATAGCCCACCACCGCGCCGATCTCTTCCGCTGCGCGATCGCTGGCTTCCAGCATCCGCTTGGCTTCCTCGATCCGCAGGTTCTGCAGGTACTCGATCAGCGAACAGCCGGTGGCGGCCTTGAAGCGCCGCTTGAGCGTGCGCTCGGGGATTCTCGCGTAGGCCACCGCCTCGCTCACCGCTTCGACATCGCGGAAGTTCTCCTGCAGCCAGGCTTCGCACCGCCTGACGGCGGCGTCTCCGTGCGGCAGGCGGCGGACGAGCGCGGCATAGGGCAGGTCGCCTTCGTCGTGCCACTTGAGCAGGTAGACCTTGGCGATCCGCATCGCCTCTCCCGGGCTGGCGTGCCGCGCGATGATGTGCAGCGCCAGGTCGTGCCACGACGTGGTCCCGCCCGCGGTGACGATGCGCCCGGCAGGATCGGCGAGCACGAGGTTGGGCGCGGGGTCGAAGCGCACCTTCGGGTAGTGCGTGCGAAAGAGATCCTGATAGCCCCAGTGCGACGTCGCCGGGCACCCGTCGAGCAGCCCGGTCTCCGCCAGCATGATTGAACCCGAGCACGCCGAGTAGAGCGTGGCGCCGACCCGGTAACGCTGCCGCAGCCACTCCACCAGCGCCGGATGCCGGCCGTGCATCGGCTCGTCCGGTCCCAGCCACAACTCCGGCAGGATCACGACCGGCGCGGCAGGGGCCGTGGCGATGTCGAAATCCGGGTGGACGGGAATGCCGTTGCCGCAGGTGAACGGCCTCGACTCGACAGAGACGATTCGCACCCGGAACAGCTGCCGCGATGTCTCGCGAACGAGCGTCTGCCAGAGGTTTCCGGCCGCCGACAGGACGTCGATGAGCCCGTAGAGCGCGGAAGCCGCGGTTTCGGGCACCGCCACGATGAGGATGTCGAGCGGTTGAAGAGACTCGGCGTTTGCCACATGGCGATTTGTGGCACAAAAAGCACTATTTAGTCAAATTAGCAGATTATTGGACATTGTTTATGCATTTAAAGTGCTGTTTGTGCCGAATGGCATGTTGTCAACGGAAACAATCCCGGCTCTCGAGGAACATTGCCGGCAGCCGTTCGTGGGGCCCTTGGAGGCGTGCTCGAGGTCCCTTTTCTTCTCGCCGCGGTGCTACCATCGCGCCCGCCACCGTCGCGGTAACGGCACTGCTGGAGACACCATGGCTCTCCCGGACTATGCGATGCGGCAGCCGTCCTTCCCTGAGATGTACGAGCGCTTGCTCGTGCAACCCCTCTTCCGGCCCTTCGCCGAATCCGTGCTCGATCGCGTCAACCTCACGCCCGGGGATCGCGTCCTCGACATCGCCTGCGGCACCGGCATCGTCGCCCGCCTCGCCCGAGAGCGCATGGGCGGCGGAACCGTTGTCGGTGTGGACCTGAGCCCGCAGATGCTGGCGGTGGCCAGCGCCGTCGCGCCGGAGATCGAGTGGCGCGAAGGCTCGGCGCAGGCGTTACCGGTTGCTGACGGCGAGCGGTTCGACCTCGTCTTGTGTCATCAAGGCTTGCAGTTCTTCGCCGACCAGCCGGCCGCGCTCCGCGAGATCAAACGGGTGCTGGCGCCGGGCGGCCGCGTGGCGGTGGCGACGTGGTGTTCGGTGGAGAACTCGCCGGTGCTCGGCGAGTTGCAGCGCGTGGCGGAACGCCATCTCGGCCCGATTGTCGATCAGCGCTACACCTTCGGCGGCGCCGCCGATCTCGAGGCGCTCCTGGTCGCGGCCGGCTTCAACAACGTCCGCGTCGAGACCGAGACGCGCACGGTGCGGTTCCCCGAGGGAAAGACCTTCGTGCGGATGAACACGATGGCGTTTGTCGGCATGAGCGCGGCGAAAGCGCTGGACGAGACGGCGCGCGCCGCGGTGGTGGACGCCATTGCCGTGGCCAGCATGGAGGCGGTGTCCCCGCACCTGCGCAACAACGAGCTGGTGTTCGACTTGAGCAGCAATCTGGCGACGGCTTGAGGCCGCCCCGCCGAGGCCTGGCGGCCGGGTTTACTCGACCCGCCGGCCGCACCCGGCTCAGGAGGCGCTCTTCTCCGCGTCGTGAATCTTGGCCACGCGTCCCTCGTGGCGCCCGCCCTGGAACGGCGTGGTCAGGAAGATTTTGAGAATCTCCTCGGCCCGATCCGGCGCCAGCATCCGTGCGCCCAGCGTCAGGACGTTGAGGTCGTTGTGCTCGCGCGACAGCCGGGCGGTCTCCTCGTCGGTAATCGCCGCGGCGCGAATCCCCGGCACCTTGTTCGCGGTGATCGCCATGCCGACGCCGCTGCCGCAGACCAGGACGCCGCGGTCGAAGCGGCCATCGTGGACGCCGCGCGCCACCGCCACCGCAAAGTCGGGGTAGTCCACCGAGGCTGGACCATTCGTGCCGACGTCCTCGTAGGCCACGCCCATGGCGTCCAGCGTCCGCTTCAGCTCGTCCTTCAACACCACTCCCGCGTGATCGGCACCAATCGCAACTCGCATGCAAGAAGTATAGGGGTAAGATGCGCGGCATGCGAAGACGTACGCTGCTCCAGGCCATCGTCACCACGCTCCCCGCGCTGTCGTTCTCGCGCGTGCGGCTGAACGCGCAGCTCCGGACGCTGACGCCGGAGGCGATCGCGACCCTGCAGGAGGTCGCGGCCACCGTGTTGCCGGCGTCGCTCGGTGCCGACAAGATTTCTCTCACCGCCGATCGCTTCGTGGCCTGGACCAACGGCTACCAGGAAGGCATTCCGCTGCAGCACGGCTACGGCCACCCGCGGCTGGTGAAGACCGCGGCGTCCCCCGTTCCCGACTACGCGGCGCAGCTCGCGTCGATCGCCGCCGCCGCCCGCGCGCGCGGCGGCCGGTTCGGGTCGCTGCCGCTCGACGCGCGTCGCGCGCTGCTGGACGAGGCGCTGACGGCGGCGAACGTCACGCAGCTCCCCTCGCGCCCGAGCGGCGGCCACGTGGTCTCCGACCTGATGGCGTTCTACTTCCGCAGCAGCGAAGCCAACGACGTCGCCCATCGCGCGCGCATCGGGCGTCAGGTGTGCCGCCCGATCGAATTGACGACGCGACGCCCGACGTCCACAGCGTAAACCTCAGGCCCCAAGCCCCAAGCCCCAAGCCCCAAGCCTCAAGACTCAAGACCCAAGACCCAAGACCTGAATGTCCCTCCACGAAAGCGACGTCTGCATCATCGGCGGAGGCATCACCTCGGCGATGCTCGCGAGGAAGCTCGCCAACCTCCGCCCCGGCACCACCATCACCATCGTCGAGGCGGGCCGCTCGATCTTCGACGTCGAGAATCGCGGAATGTACCGCGATCGCGCGCTGTCCTACGGCGAGCACCCGTGGCGAGACGACTACATCGAGGACCAGAAGGCCGAGGGCATCATCTCGATGACCATGGCGGTGGGCGGGCTGGCGCTGCACTGGGGGGGCGCGTGCAACCGCTTCTCCGAGGAAGACCTGCGGCTCAAGTCGATGTACGGCCTGGCTGCCGACTGGCCGGTGGCCTGGGACGAGCTCGAGCGCTACTACGTGGAGGCGGAGCGGGCGCTGAACGTGGCCGGCGAGCCAAGCCCCTATCCGGAGGATCGGCGCTCCGGTCCCTACCCGCAGCCGGCGGTGCCGCTGTCCTACAACCTGCAGGTGCTGAAGACCTGGGCGGAGCAGAGCGGGCTGAAGTTCAATGCGCTGCCGATGGCGAGGAACCTGACGCCGGCCGACGGCCGCGGCAGTTGCTGCGTGTTCGACACCTGCGGCGACGTGTGTCCGTCCGGCGCCCGCTATTCACCCGACTTCACCTTCCGTCAGCTGATCGAGCGCAAGCAGATTGTGCTGCACGATCGCACGCTGATCCGGAAGCTGACGCTCGACGAGTCGCGGCCGGTCGATTTCGGCGGCCATGGGCGTGCACCAGAATCGGCCCGGCGAGACCGAGGAGTACCGCGCGCGGCTCTTCGTGCTGGCGTCGGGCTACTGCTGGAGCTCGCACCTGCTGCTGCTCTCGGCGAACGTCGCGCTTCCCGGACGGGCTGGCCAATCGCTCCGGCCTGGTCGGGCGCTACATGACCGGGCATCCGTTCATCGAAGCGCGCGCGACCATCGACGACCAGACGTATCCGGGTCAGCACATGGTGCACAGCCTGATCTCGCGCGAGCACTTCCGCTGCGCGACGGACAAGCCGTTCGTGCGGCACGACACGCGCGTGTGGGAGAGCTCGTCGGGCCGCGAGCCGCGGCTCCGCGGCGCCGACGGCCGCCTGCTGCTGGGCGACGAAGTGTTCGAGGACTGGCGGTCGCGCACCAAGGGCAGCTCCGTGCGTCTGCGCACCTACCTCGACATGCATCCCTCGGCCGACAGTCGCCTGACACTCGATGCCACCCGCAAGAACCGCTACGGCGATCCGATGCCATCGATCGTGCACCGCTACGACGAGGCCACGACCGCCCGCCAGGCGGCGTCGAAGCAGCACGTGCTGGATCTCTTCAACCGGATGGCGCGCGCGAGCAACGGCAAGATCGTGAACACCAGCGAAGGGGACTACCTGGATCACCCCGCGGGTGGTTGCCGCATGGGCGCCGATCCCGCGACCAGCGTGTGCGACAGTTTCGGCCGCACACACGATCACGAGAACCTCTACGTCGTCGGCGCGCCGACGTTGCCGACCGGCGGCTGCACCAACGCCACGCTGACGTTCGTCGCGCTGACGTTGCGATCGTCCGAGCGCATCGCCGAGGCGCTCGGCCGCGCGTGATCAACGGCCGCTGAGGCGCGGCGTCAGACCTGATCCTGGAGGAATGACGCCAGGAGCTCCCGCGACTGCTGGACGACGCCGCGGCGCTGCCACGCCTCCAACGTCAGGCGGGTGCTCACCGCTTCGTCGGCGTGATAGGTGCCCTCCAGTTCCGCCACCAGCGCCGCATCGGTGAACGAGATGTTGCTCTCCTCGTTGAACGCGAACGAGCGGTTGTCGAAGTTCGTGGTGCCAATCGTCGCCCATCGCCCGTCCACCACCATCGTCTTGTGGTGCAGCATCGTGCGGTCGTACTCGAACACGGCAATGCCGGCGCGGAGCAGCGGCCCGTACAGCCGGATGCTGTTGTTCCGTGCCAGCCAGTTGTCGTTGAAGCGGCCGCACACGGTGATGCGAACGTCCACGCCGCGGCGGCGCGCCTCGACCAGCGCCTCGATCGCCGTGTGATCCGGGATGAAGTAGGGATTTGCGATCAGGATTGATTTGCGCGCGCAGATGATCGCGAAGTAGTAGATGATGCGCGCTGCCGAGGCGCCGGCGGAGGGCGAGCTGAGCATGCCGTGGATGGAGACGTCCCCCGCCGCGGGAATCGTCGGAAAGAAGCGGGGACCACTCACCAGTTCGCGGGTCGTCTGCAGCCAGTTCTGTGCGAACCCGGTCTGGAGCGGAACGATGCCCGGCCCCTCGATCTCGATCTGCATGTCGCGCCAGTGCTCCGGGTCCTCGGCGTTGCCAGTCCACTGATCGGCGATCCCCGCACCTCCGGTGAAGCCCACCCGGCCATCGACGACCAGCGTCTTGCGATGCGTGCGGTAGTTGAAGCGTCCGATCGAGAAGGGGCGGATCGGGTTGAACCACGCCAGCTCGCAGCCGCCCGACTCCAGGACCTGCAGGATCTCGGTGCCGATGCTGGACGAGCCCACGGCGTCGAGCAGGATCTTGACGCTCACCCCGCTCCGCGCGCGATCGGCCAGCGCCTCGGCGAACTCCATGCCGACGCGACCCTTCCAGTAGATATAGGCCTCGATCGTGATCGACTCGGACGCCTCGCGCACGGCGCTCAGCATCGCGGGATAGAACTCGTCGCCGTTGTTGAGCAGCCGCACCCGGTTGCCGTCGATCATCGGCATGCCGGTGAGCCCGACCACGCTCGGCAGGTAGGCCGCCGAATTGACGGTGGTGTCGTGATCCAGCCCGTAGGCCGGCGGCTGCTCGTACGGCGCGATCAGATAGGTGGCGAGCGCGACCAGCGCGAAGCTCACCGCCGTCCACCACCGGTCGGCGTACAAGGCCGCGGCGGCGATCGTCAGCCACAGCCCCCACGACCACAACAGGCGCCGCGCCCTCGTCCACAGCCCGGGAATGCCGTGCGGCCGGCGCTTGCGCGTCTCCAGCGGCTCCAGCCGATGACGCCATTTCCTGGGGACCCGAGACACTCGCAGCTTGACGCGAGGGCGGGCCGGCGAGCGACGGGGGGCCGCGCGCATCAGCGGAGCACGAGGTAGGGATCGATCGGCAGGCCCTGCCACCAGTGGCGGTCGGAGCCCAGCTTGAAGACCGCGAAATGCAGGTGAGGCGCGTCGGGCGACGCGTTGCCCGACGAGCCGACGTAACCAATCACCTCGCCCGCCGTCACCACTTTGCCTTCGTCGAGCGTGTGCGAGTAGCGATCGAGGTGCGCGTAGTAGTAGCAGAACGACTCGGACGGGTCGAACTGGTAGATGGTCAGACCACCCTTCTTGCTCGTGAACAGCTTTGCGATGCGCCCGCTTTCAACCGCCAGCACCGGCGTGCCGCGCGCCGCCATGATGTCCATGGCTTCGTGACTGCCAGCGCCACGAGCCTGGTGAAAGTTGGACATGAGCGTCGCCCGGTCAACGCCTTCCACGGGAATGCGCAATCGTCTGGCCCGCAGGCTGTCCACGTCATCCTGCGATACAACCGCATCAGGCACGTCGGTCGTCCCGGTCGTGCCCGTGGCGACCGGCGAGTCGGCGGACGCAGCGCTCTCAGCGATGGCGGGCACGCCGCCCGACGTCGCGGATTCTGGAGACCGGGCCGCTGAAGGCGACGAGTATCGCGGGTTCGGGAGCGATTCGTCTGCGGGCGCGCCCGGCCCACGCGTGTGCTGCGTGGCGTCGGCTCCGGCCCGCCTCGGCGCAGTGGTGGCCGGCGGCTCTGTCCGCGGCGCGGCAACGGTGTCGCGCGGGTTCCAGAACTCCGCAATCACCCGCGCACCGACCCACCACACACCGAGGATCACGACCAGCACCAGCGCCGGCGCCACGACGTCCTCGCGGAGCATTCGACGCCGGCCAGGCCGTGTCATTGCAGGACGACCTTGGTTCCCGGGCCGACCAGCGCCGCCAGCCGCATCGCATCCCAGTTCGTCAGGCGCAGGCAGCCATGAGACTGCGACCGCCCGATGCGCGCCGGTTCCGGTGTGCCATGGAAACCCAGGTGCTCCTTGTTGAGATCGATCCAGACCACACCGACCGGGTTGTTGGGGCCGGGTGCAATCGTGGCCTTGGCGTGCGATGCGTCCGCATCCCAGAAGAGATCCGGGTTGTAGTGGAACTTCGGCAGCACCGCCGTGCCGTTGACTTTCCATTCGCCCTTCGGCAACGGATCCTTCTCGCTCCCCATCGATACCGGCGCATGGAACACCAGCGTGCCGTCGGCCTTCGTCACGTCGAGCGAGCGCGACGCTTCCGACACCACGATCGTCGCAGGCCCTCCAGCAACGGGCGCCGGCTTGTCCTGGCCGCTCGCCGGCACGGTGAATGGTTCGACGTTCGGCACCACCAGCCGCTCGCCAGCCGCGAACCGTGCGCCGGGGTTCAAGCGGCGCAACAGCGCCGGACTGGCGTGGAACCGCTCCGCGATCATCTCGGCCGCCGACGAGTAGCCGAGCGCCTCGAGGCCGGCCATCGCCATCATGTCCTCGGCCGTGGCGTGCACGAACGGACCGGCCGCGTCCTGCTCCGTCAGCACGTAGTCGACGACGGGGGACTTGTAGGGTTCGCCCAGGGCGGCCACCGTGGCCCAATCGGCGAGGCCGGTTTCAGCGAGCTCGCGTGACCGCTGGAACGCGCGCAGCGCGCGATCGGTATTCGCTCCGGCGGCGGCATCGAGCTCGCCCGGCGAGAACCCGGCACGATCGAGCGCTACCTGAATCGCAAGATGTTCGGTGGCCTGCCGAGGCAGCGTGGCAACGGTCGCGGGTTGTGACTGCGGGGCGCCGGTCGGGGCGCCGGTCCCAGGTGACTGAGGCGCGGCGATCAGCGTCCCTGCAAACGCGGCCGCGGCAACGATGGTCGTCAAGAACGTCGGGCAGGTGCGGGTCTGGTGCATGGTCCTGCTATGACGTCAGCAATGGGCGTACCACGCCCCTCCACGCACCAGCTGACGGCCAGAGGCAGGCGATGTGGAGCCGAACGCCCAGAAAGAGCAGCCGGATGCCGTTTGCAGAGCTGGCAGGCGGCGTTGAAGCTGGCACGTACCTTGAAGTCCAGCTGCCTCGGAGGAACGCCGTGAAAACACTGCAGTCGATGTTAGGTGTCGTTCTGGCCGTCTCGTCGCTCGCGGCGAGCCCGCTGGTCGAACCGGCCCGGCAGGATCAGCGGGTCAATCCGACTGGCGCCGCGGTCCAGGCGTTCCAGAAAGCGGTGGCCGACTACGTGAAGGTTCACAACGAGGCTGAATCGAAGGTTCCGGCCCTCTCTGAAACCAAGGATCCCGCGAAGATCTCCGCCCGTGAAGTGGCCCTGGGTGAGGCAATCAAGGGGCTGCGGACCGGCGCCAAGCCAGGCGACATCTTCGTCCCCGAGGTGCAGCCCGTGTTCATCGAGGCGGTGCGCCGCGATTTCTCGTCGCGAACCGCGGCCGATCGCAAGGCCATGGTGGAGGAGTTGCCGAAGCAGATGACCCTGACCATCAACATGGTCTACCCGACCACGCTGCCGCTGGCGACGTTCCCGGCAAAGCTCCTGCGCTCGCTGCCGGACCTCCCGCCCGAGCTCGAATACCGCATCGTCGGACGCACGCTGATCCTCCGGGACGTCAAGGCCAATGTCATCGTGGACTTCCTTCGCAACGTCGTTCCGACCATTCCCAGTTGAGGAAGACATGGGCGCAGTAGCGAACACCACTCGTCGTCGGATCCACCACGTTCTGCTGCTGGCGACGCTGGCCTGCGGCTTCGTCCCGGCGTGGCCGGCCGACGTTGGCGGGGCGCAGGCCGCTGCCGGTGGAACGCAGGCCGCGGTCGGGAACGGCGCGGGCGAGACCCGGCCGCCCGCGTCGGCGAACTCCCTGCGCTTCGCGGTGATCGGCGACTCGGGAAGCGGGGCCCGCGCCCAATACGAGGTTGGCGAGCAGCTGACCAAATCACTCTCGGTGTTCCCGTACGAGTTCGTGCTGATGCTCGGCGACAACATCTACGGCGTCGAGCGGCCTCAGGACTTCCAGAAGAAGTTCGAACGGCCCTATAAGGGAATCCTGGATCGGAAAATTCCGTTCTACGCGGCCCTGGGCAACCACGACGATCCGAACCAGCGCTTCTACGAGCCGTTCAACATGAACGGGCAGCGGTTCTACTCGTTCGAGAAGCACAACGTCCGGTTTCTCGCGCTCGACAGCAACTACATGGACAAGGACCAGCAGGCCTGGCTCGAAAAGGAACTGTCCGGGTCGAAGGCCAAGTGGACGATCGCGTTCTTCCACCACCCGCTCTATTCATCCGGCGCCACGCACGGGTCCGAAGTGGACCTTCGCGCGATCGTCGAGCCGCTGTTCATCAAGTACGGCGTTGACGTGGTGCTCGCCGGGCACGAGCACTTCTACGAACGGCTGCAAGCCCCAGAAGGGCGTGCACTACTTCACCACCGGCGCGGCCGGCAAGCTGCGGGCCGGGAACATCCGCCCGGGGCCGCTCACCGCCAAGGGCTTCGACACGGACTACTCGTACATGCTGTTCGAGATCGACGGTGACGACCTGCACTTCCAGTCGCTGACGCGGCGTGGAAAGCTGATCGACTCGGGAACCATTCATCCATCCCCGGCGGCGACCTCGCAGGCCGGAGAAGGGCGCGAACCATGAGCACACCATCCATCGGACGTGCTGTCGCCGCGGCGGCGATGCATCGTCCGCTGTCGCCGTTGCCGCCGTGCGCGCAGGAGAAGCCGGCGGTGCCAGCGAAAACTGGCGCCGCGAAGTCGGCCGCGGCGGGGCCGGCCAAGCAAGCCTCGATTCGCCGAGCTGTGGGTTCAGCCGAAGAACATCGCCGAGCGCGACCTGCTGCTCGGCCCCGGCGGGCCCAAGGACGTGCCGTCGCAGGAAGGCGTGTACACCGTGGTCGGCCAGGACGCCACCGGCAACAGCTTCGGCTACGACGTGACGGACGAACAGGGCCGGACATGGGACCTGAAAGTGGGCATCGAGGCGCAGCCCGAAGTAGTGGCAAGCCGCGTGCTCTGGGCGATCGGCTACCACCAGCCCGTCATGCACTTTCTTCCGACGTGGAAGAAGAAGGGTGACGAAGCCATGCCCCAGACGTCCGCGCGCTTCCGCCTGCAGTCGGACCACAAGAGCGAGGCTGATTGGTCCTGGCAGGGGAACCCGTTCAGCGGCACCCGCCAGATGAAGGGTCTCCTCGTCGCCAACCTGGTGCTCAACAACTGGGATCTCAAGGACACGCAGAATCGCATCTATATCTCTGCCAGATCGACGCGACCCAGCCGGCACGCCGGTTCGTGGTGCAGGACCTCGGCGCCGCGCTCGGACGCACGGCATGGCCGACCGGTAACCGCAACGATATCGACGACTTCGAAGGCCAAAATCTGATAGCTTCCGTCAAAGACGGGGTGATTACGTTCGACTACCACGCTCGCCATCGCGAACTGCTGGAAGACATCACTCCGGACGATGTGGCGTGGGTGTGTGGTCTGATGAGCCGCATCACCGACAAACAGTGGGCGGATGCCTTTCGCGCCGCGGCCTACCCTCCCGACATCGCCGCGCGCTACATCGCGAAGCTGAAGTCGAAGATCGCGGAAGGCGTGGCGGTGGCGTCACGCCACGAGGCTCGTAAGTGATCGGTCGTCAAACGCCTCGAACGCTCGCCAGGCTGGCCCTGGGCATTGCGCTGGCGTGTGTGCTGACCCCTGTCCTGGCGCGCCGCCCAGCCCCCGAGCGCCGCGCCCCAGCCGCAGAGCGCCGCAGCCCTTGCCGGCGCAAACGGCCGCCCCTGTCGACGAGCCCGGAGTGACCGACAACCTGCAGGAGGAAGTGGCCGCCGCGCTGGGGCGGCTGCCCCTGGCTGCCGTGCTCGGCACCGCGCTCGCGCTTCGGCCGCGGCGGCGAGGCACGCCGATCCGGCAACCCGCCGTGATCCAGACGCAGATCATCCTGTCGGTGGTTGGCGCCCTGATCATGCTGGTGGTGGGTGCCAGCCTCGCCCGCGCCTTCGGCATCGTCGGCGCTGCGAACCTGATTCGCTACCGTTCGAAGATCGAGGATCCGAAGGACGCCGTGGTGATGCTGTGCACGTTGTCGATCGGCCTCGCCGTCGGCGTCGGGCTGTATGGGCTGGCGATTCTCGGCACGCTGTTCATCGGCTTCGCCTTGTGGGTGATCGAGAGCTTCGATCCGCAGACCCGCGTATTCGAGCTGAAGGTCAAGCTCGGCGACCAGACCGAGGCCTTGCGCCCGAAGGTCGAGCAGGTGTTCAAGCGCTTCAAGGTCGAGCTACGAGCTGCGCACCGCCTCACCCGAGGAAGTGCTGCTACCTGGTGAAGACGCCGATCGACGTGCAGACCGATCGTGTGTCCACGGCGCTCACGACACTCGTGCCGGACGGCAAGGGCGCGGTCGAGTGGGACGAGAAGAAGGCCAAGAGAAGGCGCGTGGTCGCGCCGTGAAGCTGATCATGCAGCCCGAGGCGGGCATCGCGCCGATCGTCCAGGCGATCAAGCAGGCGCGGACGGCGGTGTCGCATCTGCATCTTCCGGATGGACCGGCCGGAGGTGGAGAAGGCGTTGGCGGCGGCGGTGCAGCGCGGCGTCAACGTCTCGCGCGCTCGTCGCCCACACCAATCGCGGCGGGAGAAGCGGCGCTGCGAAAGCTCGAGCAGCGGCTGCTGGCCGCCGGCGCGACCGTGTCGCGGACCGGCGACGATCTCGCCAGGTACCACGCCAAGTACATGGTGGTCGACAACGTGCTCCACGTGCTCGGCTTCAACCTGACGAAGCTGGACATCCTCAAGAGCCGCAGCTTCGCGGTGTCCACCAAGGATCGGCGGAGCGTGCAGGAGGCCCTCAAGCTGTTCGCGGCCGACTCGTCGCGGCAGCCGTACGAGCCGTCCCGCTCGAACCTGGTCGTCAGCCCGGAAACCTCGCGCGACGCAGCTCGAGCAGTTCATCCGCGGGGCGAAGCGACGGCTGAGCATCTACGACGTCAAGGTCCAGGACCCGGCGATGGTCAAGCTGCTGAACGAGCAGGGCGGCGCGCGGGCGTGGACGTGCGCGTGATCGGAACGCTGAAGGGCGGCTCGGACGCCATCGCGGTCCGCAAGCTGGGCATGCGGTTGCACGTGCGGGCGATCGTTCGCGACGGCACGCGCGCGTTCGTCGGCAGCCAGAGCCTGCGGACGCTGGAACTGTCGGGCCGCCGCGAGGTCGGACTGATCATCACCAATCCGACGGTGGCGAAGAAGATTCAGCAGGTGTTCGACGCCGACTGGGAGGATGCCAGCCCGAAGCAGATCAAGGCCGAGGGCGCGGACGTGAAGGGCGACGAGCAGGGCCAGGACGAGAAGCAGGGCAAGAAAGACAAGGACCAGAACAACGGCAAGGACGAGAAGAAGGCAACGACGACAAGAAGGACAAGAACGACAAGAAGCAGGACAAGAACGCGCTGAGCGTCGCCTAGCGCCCCGCCACCCCGAGAAGTGGCCGCCGCCAGAAACCCCGCGAGGCTCGGACGTGTCTCCCCCCAACAGCGCGTGCGCGTCTATCGCCTAGGGCAGCGTTGCTGCCAGCCCGAAGCTTCCTAACAGTTCCGCAGCCGTGAAGTTGCAGTGCCCATAGCGGTTCACGGCCAGCGGGATGAACCGCCCTCGGTCGGACAGGTCCACCTTCGCCAGATACAGCAGCTCGTGGCCGAACGGGCACCAGTTCGTCCGCGGTCGTGTGCAAGCGTGACCAGCGGGATGGCCAGGTCACCGCTCGTCTCGTACGGTTGCATCGCGTGGAGCGCCACCGGCGAGGCGGTCAACCGGCGCACCTGCAGGTTGAGCCGCAGGTCGTTCTGCGATCCGAAGTACCACGTGAGGCGGTTGCCGAAGGGGTTGCCGCCCAGTTTTCGGACGGCGTCGTTGGTGCCGAAGACGTTGTACCAGAGCAGGCTGATGGCGGTGTTGATCACCGTGGCGGGATTGGCCGGGTCGAACGCGGCGTGCGCGACGCGCATCAGTTCGAGCGCCCGCCCGGGATTTGCGGCCAGCGCCCCGGTGATGGCCGGCACGTAGACCGTGTACCAATCGGCCATCACCTCCGACGGAATCGCGATCGGCGATCCGGGGATGACGCCCGGAAAAAAATAGTCGAACAGCACGCGGAAGTTGCCGACGTAGTTGATCTGCAGGCGGAAGTTGCCAATCTGACCGCAGGCGGCAAAGGCGCTCCTGAACTGGTCCGGCGGCGAGCGCTCAGCGAGAAGCGTCGCCACCAGCCCGCCCTCCGAGACACCGGCAATGTGGGTGCGCGTCGGCGGCGAGTTCATGTCGCTGAACGCGGTCACAAGCTCCTGCACGTCGGCCACGCCCTCGAGGATCGCCAGGCCGTTCTGCCGGTAGCTGGTCGTGGCGAACGCGTAGCCGAGCGACTGCACCAGGAGCGGCAGGTACAAACCGTCGGGCGTCGTCAGTTGATAGAACCCGAGCGGCAGGCCGGGTGCCACGTAGCCGTGAGCGTAGACGACCAGCTGTCCGTTCCAGCCGACGGCCGGCACGCAGATCAGCGACAGCGCTCCGCTCGGCAGGACTCCGTCGGCACAGGTGCCGGGGACGGCCTGCGCCCTGGCAGTGGCCGGCAGCAGGAGGATGACGAACAGGAGCACGGCGCCGAAGGTCCGAACCTCTCTCAACGGCATGGCGGCCTCCTCGCAGGGTGAGGCGCCGAGTATACGGTAATGTCTGGGGATGTGGGTGCTCCTGGTGGTGGGGCTTGCCATTGTCGCGCTGGCCCATACGGCGCCGTTCCCCTTCCTGCTGGAATACACGGCGCCGGACCGCTCGATCTGGCACGGCCCGCGCGGGGATCACACCCTCACCATCTATTTGACCTACGACGATGGGCCGAATCCGGAGGCCACCCCCGCCTTGCTCGACGTGCTCGCACGCGAAGGGGTGACGGCCACGTTCTTCATCATTCCCGACCATGTCACCGTTGCCACCGCGCCGATCGTCAGCCGCGCGATGAACGAGGGGCACGGCGTGGCGCTGCATTCCGGCACGCGCGCGCGCATGCTCGACACCCCGGAGGCGCTCGCGGCGCTGCTCGCCGAGCAGTCCGATGTCATCGAGGCGATGACCGGCGGCCGTCCCTGCCAGCTGTTTCGGCCGCACGCCGGTTGGCGGGGCGGCCAGATGTACGAAGGACTGGGCCGCGCCGGCTACACGCTGGCGGGATGGAGCCTGGGGATGTGGGACTGGAACTGGTGGCGTGCGACGCGGCCCGAGCCGCCTGGCGACGCGGCTGGCCGAGCGCGCCTCGAACGGTTCGATCGTCGTGATGCATGACGGCCACCACAAGAATCCGCGCGCCGACCGTCGCCGCACCGTGGAGGCGACCGCGCAACTCATTCCGCTGCTGCGGGCGCGTGGATTCGGGTTCGGCGGGCTCTGCCCGTCATCGCCCGCGCCCTAGCGCATCGTTCCCATCTGCCGTCTGTGGTTTGACCTTCAGCCGATCGCGCAGATAATGCCGCGCATGGCCGACCTCTTCGATACCCGCCGCCGTTTCATGACCCACTTCGCCAGCATCGGGCTCGGCACCACGCTCGCGCCCGGCATCGTCTGGGCGCGCATGCAGGATGCGGGGACGCAGACCATCACCCTGGCGATGGTCACCGAGGCGCTGCAGCTCTCCGGCATCGAGCTGGCGGAAGCCGACCGGGAGGCGATGGTCGAGGCGGCCAACCGGAACCTGACGCAGTACAAGGAAATGCGCGAAGTGCACATCCCGAACGATGTGTCCCCGCCGTTCCACTTCAGCCCGATCGTGCCGGGCCTCAAGGTGGACAAGACCGCGAAGCCGTTCACGATCAGCAAGGTCAAGGTGAAGCGGCCCGCCAATCTCGAAGAGGTGGCGTTCTGGCCGGTGCGGCACCTGGCGGAGCTGATTCGCACGAAGCAGGTGTCGTCGGTGGAGCTGACGCGCATGTATCTGACGCGCCTGCACCGTTACAACGCCACGCTGAACAACGTCGTGACGTTCCTCGACGACCATGGCCTGGCCGAGGCGGCGAAGGCGGACGCGGAGATTGCCAAGGGCAACTACAAGGGGCCGCTGCACGGGATTCCGTGGGGCGCCAAGGACATCATCTCGGTCAAGGGCTTCAAGACCACCTGGGGCGCGGCGGTGTTCAAGGAGCAGGTGTTCGACTACGACGCCAGCGTCGTCGAGATGCTGCGCGAGGCCGGCGCCGTGCTGATCGCCAAGGTCTCCACCGGCGAGCTGGCCGGCGGCGACAACTGGTTCGGCGGGCAGACCAAGAGCCCGTGGGATCCCACGCAGGGCTCGAGCGGATCGTCGGCCGGCCCCTCGTCGGCCACGGCCGCGGGCTGCGTCGGCTTCGCCATCGGCAGCGAGACCAGCGGCTCGATTCTCAGCCCCTCGGCCCGCTGCGGCCTGGCGGGGCTCCGTCCCACGTTCGGCCGCATCAGCCGCTACGGCGTGATGGCGCTGTCGTGGACGCAGGATCGGCTCGGCCCGATCTGCCGCTACGCGGAAGACTGCGCGCTGGTGATGCAGGCGATTGCAAAGCCGGACGGCCGCGACATGAGCGTCATGGACTTGCCCTTCAACTGGAACGCGGAGTTCGACATCAAGACGCTGCGCGTCGGCATCGTCCAGGAGTCGTTCGACGAGCTCACCAACGCGTCGGCCAAGGCCAACGCGGCGAAGACACTGGAGACGTTGAAGGCGATCGGGGTCAAGGAGTTCGTGCCGGTCCGCGTGCCCGACGCCATCGGCAACCCCAGCGCCATCGGCGTGGAGTCTGGGGTGTTCTTCGACGAGCACGCCCGCGCCGGCCGCATGAAGGACACGCGCAGCGCGAGGCCCACCGGCCGCCTGGTGCCGGCGGTGGACTACCTGCAGGCGCAGCGCATGCGGATGATGATGATGATGGAGCTGGCCAAGGCCACCTCGCACGTGGACGTCTATATCGCCGCGTCCAACAACACCGGCGTCGGTGGCCCGGGCGGACCCGGTGGACGCGGCCCCGGCGCGCCGGGCGCCGGTCCGCGCCAGCCCGATCGCCCGCAGACGCCGACCCAGCGCCACTCGAACATGGCCAACCTGGCCTGCTACCCGGCGGTCAACCTGCCGAACGGCTTCGCCGACACCGGCACGCCGACCAACGCCACCATCTTCGCGCAGCCGTTCCGCGAGATGGAGATCCTGGCCCTGGCCAAGGCCTACCAGGACGCCGCGAAGTGGCACCTGATGAAGCCGGTGAAGATGGAAACCACCTAGGAGGTTCAGTGTTCCGCCGACCATTCGTCGTCGCGTTCCTGCTGCTGCGCGGGCACGGCGCTGATCTGGCGGTCATCAGCCGACGCGCGCGATGTCTTGCCGACGCAGGCGACGGGGGCCGGCACGCCTCGCTGGTACAAGGGCAACCTCCACACGCACACGCTGAACAGCGACGGCGACTCCACGCCGGATGAAGTCGTCCGCTGGTATCGCGAGCACGGCTACGACTTCCTGGTGCTGACCGATCACAACGTCATGACCGAAGTGGACGGTCTCAACGCGGTGCAGGGCGCGCCCGGCAAGTTCCTGGTGGTGCGCGGCGAAGAAGTCACCAGCCGCGTCGGCGACAAGCCGATTCACGTGAACGGCTTCGACCTTCGGCGCCTGGTCGATCCGCCGAACGCCTCGACCGTGGTGACGATGGTGCAGGGGATGGTGGATGGAATCCGCGCGGCGAGCGGCGTGCCGAGCGTGAATCATCCGAACTTCGGCTGGGCGATCTCCGCGGACGAACTGGCGAGCATCCAGCGCACGAAGCTGTTCGAGCTGTACAGCGGGCATCCGTTGGTGAACAACGTGGGCGGCGGGGGAGTGCCGGGTCTGGAGGAGGTGTGGGACCGGCTGCTCTCGAGCGGCAAGCTGCTCTACGGCATTGCCGTGGACGATGCGCATCACTTCAAGCGGCCGTGGGATCCCACCGCATCGTCGCCCGGTCACGGGTGGGTTTACGTGCGAAGCGCGGCGCTCGAACCGCGGCCGCTGGTCGAGGCCCTGGAGCGAGGGGACTTCTACTCGTCCACCGGAGTCGTTCTCGACGCGGTGGACACTGCCGCCAATCGTCTTCGGGTGTCGGTGAAGCAGGCCGGCATCAGCAAGTACCGGATACAGTTCATCGGTCGCGGCGGCCGCGTGCTGCAGGAAGTGGCGGCAGCGGAAGGCACCTACACGTTCAAGGGCGACGAGGGCTACGTGCGCGCGAAAGTGTTGGAGTCGAATGGCGCCGTGGCCTGGACCCAGCCAGTCGGCGTGGGCGCTCAGGCGCCCCGGTGATTCGCCGGGACGCCTGAACGTTGCACTCTCTCGAACCCAGGCTCAGAACCTAGAACCTAGAACCCTAGAACCCTAGAACCTAGAACCTAGAACCTAGAGCCTTAGCCCCCCGCCCTCAGTAGGTCACCCGCACCCGGTACTTGAGCACCGCCGTGCCATCCACCGCCACCGGCACGTTGAACTGCGCCGCCCAGGCCGCCGTCTTCGTGAACTCGTGCGAGTTGCGCACCATGCGCCAGGTGCCGCCGATCGGTTCGTTCACTTCCACCGACACCGGCACCGCCTTGTGGTTGCGCAGCGTGATCTCGTATTCCATCTCGTAGACGTTGCTGGCGATCTTCTCGAAGTCCATCAGCTTGCGCTCGCAGACGACGTCGAAGGCGTTGCCGATCTTCAGGTTCAGCACTTCGTCCTTCGGCGTGTGGTCGATGCGGTCCTCGCCGACGAACTGCACCGCGCCCTTCGAGTCCTCCTGATAGACGCGCACGGTGCCCGAGGGCATCGGCATCCCGAGGCCGCCGCGCTCCTCGTTCTTGAACTGGTAGAACACCTGCACCAGGTCCTTGATCGGCGCGCCGGGCTGGCCGGCATTGCGGTAGTAGTACGACTGACCGTTCACCACGTAGCGCTTCTGCACCGGCACGGCGGTGCCGGAGAGCATGCTCACCTGCTTGGTCTGGTTGTTGTTGATGGTGGTCTTCCGCCCCAGCGTGTAGAGGTGATAGTCCGAGAACGACTCCTGCGCCATCGGCGCCGCCGAGGGCCGCGCCATGTCGGCGCGCTCTTCCTTCGCCATCATGCCCAGCTGCTGGCGCACGCGGTTCAGGTCGCCCGCCACCAGCTGCAGCTTGGCGTTGCGGAACGCCGTGCCGCTGTTGTTCGACAGCGTCACCCAGCCGTCGAGATCCGCCGCCTTGTCGTCGCGGCCCACGGTCAGCACGTAATCGGCGTTCCAGGCGAGCTTGCTGGCGAGGTACGAGGCCTCCACGCGGTGTTTCGCCGCCCCCTGGTTCTCCACCGTCCAGATCAGCGTCGGACGCGAGAACAGGCTGTCCGGCAGCTCCGGGAAGCGGATGTGGTCCGCGCCGATGCCGGTGACGATCTCGTCGCCAATCTTCCACACCGGGGCGGTGTTGTAGCTGAGGAGACGCGCGGTCACTTCCTCCTCCTGCGTGGTGCCGCCTTCCGTCCGGCGCCGCACCAGCGTGACGTCGCGGCCCACGTACTTCCGCAGCAGCTTGTCGGGCTCCAGCAGGTCGTACTCGTAGTTCTGCTCCAGCACGCTCACCCTCGACGGCTCGGTGAGCGAGCGGAAGTGCACCGTCGCCGGGTTGACCGTCGCCGCGATGTCCATGAAGCGCAGGCTGGCGGTGCCGCGCGTCAACGGGATCTGCCGGACGTCGCGTACCAGCGCGATGTCGGAGTTGTAGACGGTGATGGCCAGCTCGGTCTGGTCGTCCAGCGTGGTGGTCTGATCCTGGACCTCCGCGGGCCGGGCCGAGACGGCGGGCGCCGCGGGGCGAAGGACGAAGGCGCCGACGGCAAGCATCGCCGCGGTCATCCAGGTGCGTGCAGACATGTGAACCGCTCCTTGAAAGGCGGGACCGCCACCGGCCCCATGTCCTCTGAACGGTGTCGCCGGAATTCCTTGCAGGCGGCTGCCGTCGATTCACGGTAGAGTGCAGCCCGAACCCGGCCCTCGACCCCCAACAAGGAGCACCTGCATGGCGACCATCAAAGACGCAGCGGAACGGTTCTTCGACGCGTGCGAGACCGGCAAGGGCTGGGCGGCATGCCAGGCGTATTGCCATCCCGGCGCCACGTTCTCGGCACAGACCGGCGCCCTGGCCGGCGTCGAGACGCTCGAGGCCTATACGGAATGGATGAAAGGGCTGTTCACGCCCGTTCCCGACGGTCGCTACGAGCTGCGTGCGTTTGCCGTGGATGAAGGCCGCAATACCGCGATCGCCTACGCCGTCTTCCGCGGGACGCACTCGGGCCCCGGCGGACCGGTGGCTCCGTCCGGAAAGCAAGTGGAAGCGGATTACGTCTACGTCATGAAATTCGACGGCGACCGGATTCGTCACATGACGAAGATCTGGAACGATGGAATCTCATTGAAGCAGCTGGGCTGGATGTAGGATCACCCACCATGAGTGCTCCCCTGACACCCGAGAAGATCCTGCAGACCGGACTTGCGTTCTGGCCTGCCAAGACCCTGCTGAGCGCCATCGAGATCGGCGTCTTCACCGAGCTGGCGGGCGGGCCCGAGGCCTTCGCACCGCTCTGCGGACGCCTCGGCCTGCACCCGCGGTCGGCACGCGACTTCCTCGACACGCTGGTCGCACTCGGATTCCTGACACGGGAGGGCGATCGCTATCGAAATTCTGGCGACGCCGACCTCTTCCTGGACCGCAAGAAGCCGTCGTACGTGGGCGGCATCCTCGAGATGGCGAACCACCGGCTCTATCCGTTCTGGGGGCACCTCACCGAGGCGCTGCGCACCGGGCAGCCGCAGAACGAGGTCAAGCACGGCGGCCCTGGCCTCTTCGAAACGCTCTATGCCGATCCCGATCGCCTGAAGCAGTTCCTGGCGGCGATGACCGGCATCAGTCACGGCGCGAACATGACCATCGCGAGGGCGTTTCCCTGGAAGGACCACCGGACGTTCGTGGACGTGGGCACCGCGCAGGGCGACCTCGCCGTTCAGATCGCGCTGGCGAATCCGCACCTGCAGGGGATTGGCTTCGACCTGCCGGAAGTGGCGCCGATCTTCGAGGAATACGCCCAGGCCATCGGGGTGGCGGACCGCGTCAGTTTCGTGCCCGGCAGCTTCTTCGAGCAGGACCTGCCGAAGGCCGACGTCGTGACGATGGGGCACATCCTGCACGACTGGGATCTGCCGACCAAGAAGATGCTGATTGCGAAGGCCTATCAAGCCCTCCCGACCGGCGGCGCCCTCATCGTCTACGAGTCGATCATCGACGACGAGCGGAAGACCAACGCATTCGGGTTGATGATGAGCCTCAACATGCTGATCGAGACACCGGGCGGCTTCGACTACACCGGCGCCGACTGCGCGGGGTGGATGAAGGAGGCTGGATTCTCGGCCGTGCGCGTCGAGCACCTGGTCGGGCCCGACTCGATGGTGATCGGCATCAAGTAGACGCTCGAATCGTGGGACGGCGACTGATAGGGCGCGAGGCAACGCTGACGGATGGCGGCTTCGTGGCCGGTTCTCGATTCTCCTTGTCGAGGAGAAGAACGATGTCGAGATTCACTACGTCGAACGCCGTGAAGAGGCTGATGCTGCCGGGGGTGTCGGCGTGGCATCGGCGGCGCGCGTCGCGCGGCCAACTCGCTCGTCGTCGTGGGCGGCCAGTCGCTCTGCCTGTTCCTCACGCTGCTGCTCATACCGGTGGCCTACGTGCAGTTCGCGGGGCTCCAAGGAGGCGGTGGTGAACCGGCGCTGGAAGCGATTCATCGGCCAGTTCCGCCCCTCCCGATGGTTCCGGCCGGCCACCGCCGAATAGCCGGCGGGCGGGCCGGATCCCGCTTTTACGCAGGCTGTCGTCCCGTGCAATTTTGTCGGTAGGGATTACACGGTAGCGTAACGATGCCATGGGCGTTGTCGACTAACGACCATCGAGCGACGTCGCGGACAGACTCGAAACGCCATTAGACGTCAAAAAAATTGGCCAGTTTCTGGCCCGTTTCTCGCATACCGTCTTCCCCGGATTCTCTTCGCCCGCGTCCCCCAGGGCTTCAATCAATCACGTTCGGTAATTCTCAGCCCCCGCTGTGGGGGGGACTGGTGACGACTTTGGGAAATTGTGTTTTTGGTCAGATTGTTCCCTTGTACAAGGGATTGGCGGGGCGCGTTCCGACATCCGCACCGCGCATCGTGGCGACGCTGCTCCTGCTCCTGATGACGGCCTCGGCCGCCCTGGCGCAGACCACAGTGACAGCCCAATGGGATCGAAACACGGATAGCCAGACGGCCGGTTACCGCCTTTATTACGGCACGTCCCCTGGAAGCTACCAGTGGAGCGTGGACGCGGGCAACCAGACCAGCGCCCCGATCACACTGTCCTCAGGCAGCGTGTACTACTTCACGGTGCGGGCCTACGACGCGAACTTCGACTATGGCTCGCCATCCAACGAAGCATCGATCGACCTGCGGCAGGGGGGAGGCGGGTCCTCCGCGCCGACGGCGCAGATCACCGCCACGATGCAGTCCTCCAACACTGCGCTCGTGACCTGGCATACGACCAACGCCGTCTCGGCATCGATCAATGGCACGCCACTGAACTGCGGCGAGCGGGTCGGCATCGGTTCAGGTCAACGACACGACGACGTTCACGCTGGTGGTCACAAGTGCCACCGGCGCAGTCGCCACGCGCAGCGCCACGGTAACCCTGTCTGCGCCGGGCTCCGGGCCGACGGCCCAGATTACGGCCACCCTCGGTGCCAACAACTACGTGACGGTCGCATGGCAGACGGCCAACGCCACGTCCACCTGGATCACGGTCAACGGCGCTTACTATGCCGTCGGTGCCTCGGGCAGGGCCGGGATTACCGTGAGCGGCCCGACCACCTTTACGCTGACCGCCGAGGCCCCTGACGGCCGCCGGGCGACGTCCGTGGCGACCGTGGGGGCCACGCAGCCAGGGAATTCGGCGCCGACCGCCCAGATCACCGCCACCATGGGGGCCAACAACTACGTCACGGTCTCGTGGCAGACGGCCAACGCCACGTCCACCTGGATCACGGCCAACGGCGCTTACTATGCCGTCGGTGCCTCGGGCAGCGCAGGGATTACCGTCAGCGGCCCGACCACCTTCACCCTGACCGCCCAGGCCCCTGACGGCCGCCAGGCGACGTCCGTGGCAACCGTGGGGACCGCCCAGTCAGGGAGTTCGGCGCCGACGGCGCAGATCACGGCGACCCTCGGGGCCAACAACTACGTGACGGTCACGTGGCAGACGGGCAATGCATCGTCCGCCTGGATCATCGCGAACGGGACCTACTACGCCGTGGGCCCGTCGGGCAGCGCCGGGATTACCGTGACCGGCCCGACCACCTTCACCCTGACGGCGCAGGCCCCAGACGGCCGCAGGGCCACCTCCTCGGCGACCGTGGGGGACGTACAGAACGGGTCGGCGCCAACGGCCCAGATCAGGGCCACGATGGGGGCCAACAACTACGTAACCGTCACGTGGGGGACGACCAACGCCTCCTCTGCCTGGATTACTGCGAACGGCGCCTACTATGCTGTGGGCCCGACGGGCAGCGCCGGGATCGTGGTCAACGCCCCGACCACCTTCACCCTGACCGCCCGGGCCCCTGACGGCCGGACGGCAACGGCTGCGGCACCGGTTACACCCTGACGGCGCGTCGAGCACCTCGTCGGCTCGCCCGCGCCTGGAGTCGTGGTTCCGGACGCGTAAGAGGTGCTCGACGGTTCAAGGGCGGAAGAGCGGTACAACTGTTACGGCGTGGTTGAGTGGATTCCGGGGCCGCTTCGTGCAGCCCCGGCGTTCCAGGCCCTGGCGCGGAGCCGCAACGGTTCGTGCGCCCGGGCGCACGTTTCGGTCTGCGGATACAGACGGACGCCGCACGACGCGTCTTGGGACCGCGGCGCTTAGCGAGCGTTCCTGCCTGCGTCCTGGGGATTCGATCCCCTTCCGATTGGTCGAGAGCGGGCGTCCTGGATGCTGACGACGTCTGCCGGGGTGGTCCTCACGGGGCCGCTCGCAGCGCTCAGGTCGTGATACAGGAACGCGCGATAGCTCTCGGCCAGAGCCGGGTCGTCGCACTTCGACAGCATCCCGCCGCATAATCGCCGCATCGCCGCGTTCGCGGCAAAGAACTCATCACCGGGAATTCCTGCGTGCTCGAGTAGCAGAGAAGCCAGGAAACGGATGTCGAGGACCTGCTCCGTCCCGGCGCTCCGCGACGTGTCGCCCGAGCCCTTGATGGCGAAACGTGTCAAGAAGCGAGGCTGGTCCAGTTTGCCCGTCAACGGAACCGCTCCCTCGAGATTGGGCTGATGGTCGCCGAAGTAGGTCAGGATCAGGTCTCGTCCGGTCGCCTGCAACGCCTGGTCGAAGTCCATCACATCGCGGTTGAGCGTCTCCATTCTGGACAGCCAGTCGGACATACGACCCGTGGTCGGCCGATTGAGAGCGCTGCGATCGAGCCCGTACGCGGGCTCGTGCGAGGCGTCGTAGGGACCGTGCTGAATCATCGACAGCATGTAGAGGAACACCGGTTGCGATCGCGACTGCGAAAGGATCTTGAGCGCGTAGGAGCACAGGTCCCGGTCTTCAACGACGTTGGTCACCAGCGACTTGTTTCCCCATTCCGGAAAATCACGCGGGGTCAGGATTTCATCGAACCCTAGATCCTGGTACGCTGACTCGGCGTTGTAGAAGTTCTTTTCCACCGGGAACAGGACGATGCAGCGATACCCGTGGCGCTTGAGCAGCCTCGGCAGGCTGAAGCGCAGGTGGGAGGTCACCGTGTAGAAGACACCCTGCCCCGCCCCGCCGAAGTCCTTGTGGGTCAGTCCCGTCAGCAGGCCGAACTCGCTCAACCAGGTACTGCCTCCCCAGGTCGGCACCCGCAGCCATCCGTCCTCGAGGGTTCGAGCGTCGGACTCGTTCATCGAGAGCGCCGGCAGGCTCGCGCCGGTGACGTCGAAGATGCGGGGGTCGGTCGCCGATTCCTGCAGCCACACCACAAGGTCGGGCGGCCGAGAGAGTGTACGCGGCGGGCCCGCGGGAAGCCGCGCCGCGTGCTCCAGGAAGAGTCGGCTGTCGCCGGTCACCGTCGGCGGCTGATATTTCAATGACGACGTCGAGAAGAGCAGGTTCGCGAAGTGGCCGTAGATGTTGAAGCCGAATGGGTCGAACTCATGCGCGTTGCGAAAAGCAACGTCGAACGCGATGAGCCCGAACGCCAGCAAGAGCGCTCCCACGCGTGCCGGCCCACCGAGCGGCGGTACTTCGGGAAGCAACAGCCAGCTGAGCGCGAGGCCAGCGAAGCACACAGCGACGAAGCCGGCGACGAAGGGATATAGCCGCAGGACGAACCAGTTGGCGCGGTCCAGCAGCATGATCAGGTCTGCCGCCGTCCAGGTGTCTGAGGTGTACTTCCACTTGAGCCAGTGGATGCGCTGGAGAACGAAGACGAGCGCGGTCCCCAGCGCGAAGCTCCTCCATTTCTGGCCGGTGAGCCGCCGTCAGCAGCGCGACGGGCACGATCCAGAAGGACAGGTTGATGACGGTGACGACCCAGTCGGGATGACACCGCAGGCAGATGTGTGCAACCCAGGCGCTCATGAAGGCCACCGCCGCCCAAAGCGGCCATCGTCAGCACGAGCCAGAGCAGCATCCATCAAATCGGGATCGAAACCCATCATTACTCGCTCGTTTGAACACGATATCCCGGGCGACGCCATGCTGTCGAACGGCGTCACTGCGCCAGGTGATCGCCTGGTCCAAGGCTAGGCTAAGCTGGATGACTTAGCGCACGTGCCTTTGGTGGCTCGCGCCGAGGGACGAGGAACGAGAGAATGACGACCGCGCCGAGAGCCGCGCGCCCACGAAGAGATCTGCATGCTGGTCTATCGGGACACTCCGACCGGCCTGCCTCCCATGGTCAACCACGGCGTCTCTCTCGCGGCAGCCGGCTTCGACGTGGAGCTCATCTGCCTGGCGCCGCACCTCCACACCCGCAATCGCCGAGGTGCTGGCGCCCGGACTCCGGATCACACGTCTCCACGATTCGCTCGCGCCGCTTGTTTCACGCTCTCTTCGGGAAGGCCACCGCCCTCCGCGCCCTGGCGGCCGTGCAGTACGTGGCGTCGTACGTCGAGTTCCTGACGAAGGCGATCGTTGCCGCGCTCCGCTCCCGGCGCGGACGTCTACGAGGCCAACGACCTGCCGCCCCTGCTGGCCGCGGTGGTTGCCGCGAAGCTGCGCGGCAAGCCGGTTGTGTACCGCGCTCACGAGCTGTGGTCCGAGGCGACCCCCAACGTGCGTTTCGCCGCCTTCTGGCGATTCATGGAACGCTACGCTCGTGCCGAGATGCCGACTACGTCGTGACCCCCGAAGAGAACCGTTCGCGCATCTATGAGATCGAACTGAGAGCGCGGCGGCCGCCGATCACCGTTCGGAACTGCCCGCCATACCGTCCCCCGATCGCCAGCAGCCGACTGCCCGACGAATTGCGCCGGCGTGGGATTCAGTGCTCCACCATCGTGCTCTACCAGGGGCTCGTCGACTCGGTGCGGTGCATCGAGGAGATCGCCGAGGCGACACGATTCTTCGATGACGGCGTCGTCCTCGTGATCATGGGGACCGGGTACGGCAAGTGGGCCAACCCGGCAACGGCGCTCGCCGGATACGAGCGCATCGTCGTCCTCCCGCCGGTGCCGTACCACGAGTTGGTGCCCTATACCGCGTCCGCGGACATCGGAATCCTGCTGTATCGCAACGACTGCAGGAACAACTACTACTGCGCGCCGAACAAGCTGTTCGAGTACATGATGATGGGGCTGCCGATGATTGCCGCCAACTACCCCGGGTTGCTGCCGCTCGTAGAGGGCGAGGGTGTTGGACTGTGCGTCGATCCGGAATCACCACAGACGATTGCCGCCGCCGTGAACCGCCTGGCGGCCGACCCGGACCGCCGTGAACGGATGCGGAGAAACGGCCTTCGGCTGGCGAAGGATCGATATAATTGGGATATTGAGTCCGCCCCGCTGCTGCAGCTCTATGGCTCACTGGCGTCGAGGGACACCCCCTGACGCCGGACGGTGCGGCCATTGAGTGACGCCCGTTCACCAGCGCTCACAGTCGCGCCGATGGCGTCGCAGAATCCCAACCCGCACCCGGCACAGCTTGGCCCGGAATGCGCTGTACCTGGCCCTCGGGCAGGCCGCGACCACTGCGCTGGCGATCCTGTTGACCGGCGCGCTCGGCCGCTGGCTTGGCGCCGCCGACTACGGCACCTACTACGTGCTGATCACGATGTCCACGTCAGTCTTGATGCTCCTGGAATGGGGCCAGTCACTCTGGGTCGTGCGCGAGATCGGCCCGGGAGCCGCAGCGGGCGGGCGAGCTGCTCGGCACCGCGCTGGCCTTTCGCGTCGCCATCGCCACAGCGGCGACGATCCCGATCGGACTCCTCACCCTGGCGCTCGGATACGGCGTGCGCACGACCTGGCTGCTGGTCCTGATGTTCCTGGCGAGTCTTCCGCTGTTCCTGGCGCAGGCGTATGGGATGGCGTTCCGGGCGGCTGAACGCATGGGGCGCGACGCGGCTGCGTCGGTGGCGCACAAGGTGCTCGTCTTCGGCATCGCGCTGCCGGCACTGGCCATCGGCGCCGGCGTTCCCGGCGTCATTCTCGCGCAGGCCATCGCCGGCGGCGCGGCGCTCGTCATGGCGCGCGCGCTCTACGCAGGCATGAATGCCCAGCCGCTCAGCGTCTCTCGACAGACGGCGCGGGCGATGTTCCTCGGCGGCCTTCCCGTGCTGTCCATGTCCGTGGCCGGCGCGGCGCAGCCCTACCTGGATGCCGTCATCCTCTCGAAGCTGGCACCAGCCGAGGCGGTCGGGTATTACGGTGCCGCCCGGAACATCCTGGGCACGCTGCTCGCGCCGGCCGTCATCCTGGGGACGGCCTCATACCCTCGCATCTCGCGCGCGGCGCAACACGCCTCGGGGCTCAGGCACGAGGTGCAGACTCGCGCTCCGCCCTCTACTCTGGCTCGGGGCGCTGGGAGCGACCGGCACGTTTCTCTTTGCGGAAACGGCGGTGGGCCTGATCTACGGCGCCGGCTTCGCTCCGGCGGCGACGATCCTCAAGGTCTACGCCCCCGTTCTCTTCCTGGTCTTCATCGACATCCTGCTGGGGAACACTATGTATGCAGCCGGGGCTGCCGTGGGCTTCGCCGTCGTGCTCGCCGTGAAGGTGCTCGTCTCGGCCGGCCTCAGTCTGGTCCTCGTCCCGCTCCTGCAGGCGCGCACGGAAAACGGCGGGATTGGGATCGTGCTCTCCTTTGCACTGAGTGAGCTGGTCGTTCTGTCGGGAGCGCTGGTGCTCCTGCCCCGAGGCACGCTCACGGCTGCCGCTGCCGTGGACGCGGCGCGAGCGCTGGGATCCGCAGTTCTGACCATGCTGGTGTTCCGGCTGCATCCCCGCGCTCAATCCCTGGCTGGGCATCCCGCTCTGCATCGGGATCTTTTCCGGAGCGTCCTGGCTGCTGGGGCTGATGCACCAGCGGGACCTCGAGGCGCTCCTGGACATCATCCGCCGACCGCGGGACGGAGCGGCCTATCGCTTCGACCCGCCCAGCTGATCGTTACCTGGGCTTCTGGTAGATGCAGAACAGGTGATAGGCGCCGAGCCGTCCATCGGGCGATGTCCACTGCGATTTCCAGTTTCGGATTTTGCGAACGGCCTTCGCGAGCCCCGGCACCGCCCGGGCGGCGCGCCTGACCCTTCTGCTGCCGCCGGCCTGTTGCCGGGCCCCTTCGATGTTGGCGAGACTCGGGAAGCCATACGTTTCGAAATGTGAGATCTGCAGGCCCAGGACGCCCGACATCATCGAGCACGCCTCTGGAGTCAGATACTGCATGTGCTCGAGATCGACGCGGAAGGTCACAGGAGCCTCCGCCCCTCGAGCCGCCCCGCCGTTGGGGGTCCAGATCAGCAGCACTCCGCCAGGCGCCAGCAGTTTGGCGCACGCGTGCAGCAGCTTCATCGGCGCCAGCGGATGTTCGACCACGTCGTTCAGCACGATCAAATCGTAGGGGGCGTCACCGGCGCACTCGTCGATGGTGGCATTCCGCACGCTGGTGAGGCCGAGCTCCCGGGCGATCGCGATGGCCGCGTCGTCCAGCTCGATCCCATGGACATCGGCACCGAGCGATTGAAGCGACCACATGAATTGTGCCCGGCCAAAGCCGACGTCCAGCACCCGCTTGTTCTCGAAGGCCATCATCGAACTCAGTTCGCGCACCCGGAAGTCATAGAGCGGACCCTGATCGCGATACAGGCTGAGGAGCTCCGCCGGCGTCGCCGGAGCTTCGAGGCGATGCGCCTTGTCGTAATTTGCGTAGAAGCTCGACAGCTGCGCCTCGGTAGGTGCCGGCGAAATAAAGAACGCGCTGCACAGCCTGCATTCACGGACGGTCAGTCCGTCCGGACGAACGCAGTGTGGCTGGTTCTCAACGGTTCCACAGTACGGGCACGCCCGGGCGACCAGGTCCTCGAGGTTCCAAGGGGGGATTCGCACGTCGAGCGGCGGAAGCCGGACCATCATCGGCGTCCCGCGAACCACTGTTGCGTGATCAAGGAGCATGGGACTCGCGCCACCGTCATACCCGAACGCTCGGTCGTCCATCAGGCTTCTCCTGACCCTCGGGCGTCAACTCGACTCCGTGGGCTGTCACCGCACAGCCCTCACCAATTCGCGAAACCCATCTCGCCAGAGTGCAGTCGCGCAAGATCGCGGCTCGCGCTCGTTCGGCGAGCAGCGCGGCCTCGCCAGGTTGTTCAATCAACCGCAGCACGGCTCTACGCAGCGCGTTCGGATCGTCGCACGGAACGGTCACGGCTGAGTTGGGCTCGACGGCGTCGACGATCCCTGCCGACGCCGAGACGACGACCGGCCGACCGCAGGCCTGCGCCTCGAGAAGCGCGGTGATTCCAGCAGGAAAATCTACGTTCGAGAGCGGGAGCACGACCACCGCCGCGTTGCGGTACAGCTCGCGGAGCGCCAAATTGCTGAGGTTACGGCGGATCGTCACGTTTTCCGGAATGGTGAGATTGGCCGTCTCATCCGCCCGGTTCGACCACGGACTCGAGGCGACGACGGTGACCGGAACGCCGGTATCGCCGAGGGCGGCGAACAGCGTGGGGTAGTCGCGCATCTCACGGCCGACGCTCACGACTCCGCGTCCCGCGGTCGGCCCTGCCGAGGGCGTGAAGAAGCGGTCGTCCACCTGAAACGGGATCTGCCGTACACGGTCAGCCGGGAACCCGAACCGGTCGATGAGGTGGCGTGCCTGCAGCGCGCTGTAGACGAATACCACGTCGACGTGGCGGAGGAGGTTGAAGACACGGATGAGCCGCGTCTTCATCGGCGTGGTCAGGCGGTGGCCGATGAAAGCCACGGTCGCTGACGGGCGCATCTTCAACAGCAGCGCCAGTGGGAGCGCGGTGTTCTCGGCGTTTCCGAAGTAGAAAGTGCCACGCCTGCGGAACGCCAGCCACGCCAACGCGATTGGCTGTCCTACCCACCGGGCCAGTGCCCTGGTGAACCACGACGCCTGTTTGAGATCGGAATACGAGAGCAACTCGGCGTCCAGTGCCCGGGCCAGTTCGACAACGTCCTGTCGCGGCCACTCGGGCTCGGCGTGCAATGCGTCGACGATTGCCTGCTCGTCAGCGCTGACGAGCACGAAACGCAATGGCCTGCCGCGACGCGGAGACATGCGTAGAGCTTAACTCGGTTCCGGTGCTAGTACACTGGTTCGGCAAATGGTCCTGCTGGTCGTTCTACTGCAAACAGTACCAGATGGGCGCTGGAGTCCGGGCATCGGCGATCCCTCATGGACGGCCTGGCTGATCGTGACCGCCTACGCCCTCACGGCACTTCTCGCCTGGTTGGCCTACCGATCGTCTCGTTCCGATTCATACCGCCTCGCGCGCAGCCACCCTTACGAGGCGGAGAGCGAGCGCCTGCTGGCCTGGTTCTGGCTGCTGGCCTGCATCGCGCTGTCGGCACTGGCGATCAACAAGCAACTCGACCTGCAGTCGCTGCTGACAGAGGTGCTGCGCGATCAGGCACGCGATCAGGGGTGGTACGACGATCGACGTCGGTATCAATTCGCCTTTGTGATCGGCGTCGCATGGGCGGGCGTCGTGGGGGCCGGCGTGATGGCCTGGGTGTGGCGCCGCGTGCTGGACCGGGTGTGGATCGCGGTTCTGGGGCTGGCGTGGATGATGAGCTTCGTCTGGATTCGTGCCGCGTCGTTCCATCACTTCGAGACGTTCCTGCGAAGCATCACGCAGGCGGGCAATGTGGCACTCGAACTCTCTGGAATCGCCATCGTCGCCGCCGGTGCCGGCCGCGCCCTGCGATCGAGACGGGGTGACCGTTAGCGGCCGAGCATTTGCGGGATTGAGTCGACGGATCGCCCCGGGACGTTGTGGACTTCCATCGACACCTGGCTGACCGTCGTTGCGCCCACGTCGATGACCGTATCGCCTTCACGGACTTCGATGCCGTTCTGGAAGTAATCCATCCTCACGGCGCATTCGAGCAGCCTGTACCACTCACCGTATCCCGGCTGCAGAAAGTCAGGCCGCTTCTGAGCCTGGCGGTATAGGTGTTCCGCTGCAGCCGAAG
Organism: uncultured Acidobacteriota bacterium; assembly: GCA_963723005.1. Taxonomy (GTDB): domain Bacteria; phylum Acidobacteriota; class Vicinamibacteria; order Vicinamibacterales; family UBA2999; genus VFZN01. The sequence continues at coordinate 670,676 of CAVRPA010000008.1, forward strand.
GCTGTCGAAGATCAGGGCACCGGGGTGTCGGCCGCCGCCACCAGCATGCTGATGCTGCGAAGCTTCTCGCGCATGCGTCCCATTTCGGCATGCCAACACCGGCTGGAGTCCACGCCGCTCCTAAACCAGGTCGGTCGAGGGTGATGTCGCGGTGTCCTCGCTTCGCGAGCGGGCTCACACTTCGGTGAAGTGCTGCCGGATTCGCTGAACAATCCGCTCCGCGGCGTGTCCGTCGCCGTAGGGATTCTGCGCAGAGGCCATCTGGTTGTACGCGTCCTGGTCGGTCAGCAGGCGAGTCGCGTGAGCGATGATGTTCGCGGCACTCGGTCCGGTCAGCAGCGCGGTTCCCACCGCGACGCCCTCGGGACGCTCGGTCGTGTCCCGCATCACGAGCACCGGCTTGCCGAGCCCCGGTGCTTCTTCCTGCACGCCGCCAGAGTCGGTGAGAACCAGCCGGCATCGTGACATCAAGGCCACGAACTGCATGTAGCCCTGTGGGGGAATGAGCTTGACGTTCGGCAGGTCGCCGAGCAGCCGGGTCACATGATCCTTGACGTTCGGATTGAGGTGCACCGGGTAGACGAAGCGGTAATCGGGGAAGGCCCGCGCCAGTCCTGCGATCGCCTCGCAGATTTCGTCGAACCCCTTGCCGAAATGCTCCCGCCGGTGTCCCGTGATGAGCACGTACGGATGATCCGCCCATCGCCATCCCAGGAGGTCGGACAACTCGGCATCGATGGCCGCTCGCATCGCCGCATCCCCATCCTGTGCGGCCACCTCCATGAACAGCGCATCGATCACCGTGTTCCCCGTCACGGCGATTGACGCCTCCGGAACGCTCTCGCGCAGCAGCGCCTCGCGCGCGGACTCGGTGGGGGCGAAATGCAGCGTCACCAGCGGCGTGGCGAGCCGGCGGTTGGCTTCTTCCGGAAACGGCGACCAGATGTTGCCGGTCCTGAGCCCGGCTTCGACGTGACCGATGGGGATGCGCCGGTAGAAGCACGCCAGCGCCGCCACCAGGACGGTGGTCGTGTCTCCCTGCACGAGCGCCATGTCGGGACGCGCCGTGGCGAGCCATCCGTCGATGCTGGTCATCAGCCGCGCCGTCAGCTCGGCAAGCGTCTGATTGGGGCGCATGACGTCGAGCTCCGCATCCACCGCGATGCCGAACCGATCGATGACCTGCTGGAACATCTCCTTGTGCTGACCGGTCGCGACGACGGTGCACGCGAAATCGCCGGTGCTGCGGAGCGCCGCGACCACCGGGGCCAGCTTGATGGCCTCGGGGCGGGTGCCCATGAAGACCAGAATGTTCTTCTTGCTCAAGACGAGATGCTCCTCCGCCCGGGCCACGCCGGTCGATTACCGGCGCTCAACACCGTCTCCGATGGCGCGGCCGTCGGCGTCGTGCGTCCGACGCCATATGTTTTCCTGTTGCGCATTCAACTGCGCCGTGGCCGCTGCCTTGCCGTGCCGCAGGCACGCGTACTGGTAATCGCGCAGGAACCGTCGGAACTCGCGATCGCCGTAACGAGGCACGCGCTTCAACGCGCTCCGCGTGTAGCCCCAGAGCATGGCGACACTTCCGACGAGCACGGGGTGCTCGAAGGCGCGATACGCCGCGCTCGCGATGTAGTAAAGGGGTGCCGTGCCCATGTAGTACTGGCCGAAACCCGCCCTGACGCGGCCCGTCCAGATGCCTTTATGGCTCGTGCCCTGCGGCCGCAGATGGATGAAGCGCAGGGATTCGTCGTTGACGCTCTCGGCCATCCAGCCGAGCATGCGCGAGCGGTGGCAATCGATGCCGTCCCACATCACCTGCTGGACGAAGCCGCCGATCTCGGTGAAGCAGGACCGCCGGTAGAACTTGGTCATGCCCACCGACATCTCGTCGCCACACACTTCCGCGACGAGGGCACCGGTGCGCGGATGCACGAACCAGGGTTTGCCGGAGGTCGAGCCGAGACGCGGCTCGGCTTCCATTCGCCGGACCAGTCCCTCGAAATACCCGGGAGGCAGCACCAGATCGAGATCCAGCTTGCACACGTACTCGAAATCGCCGGGAGCGATGCTCGCGTAGCCGACGTTGAAGGCTTCGACGACGCCACCACCGACACGGCGATGTCCCCGGTCCGCTCGCCGGATCAGCCGGATGTAGGGAAGCCGGCTGGCGTACTCCTCGACAATCTCGGCCGTGCCATCCGTCGACCCATCGTCGACGATCACCCACAGTGCGGGCGGCAGCGTCTGCTTGGCGATACTCTCAATCGTCTGGCGGGCGTACTGGGCTTCGTCACGGCACGGCGTGATCAGGCAGTAGCGCCGATCGCGCTGATCCGGCGTCGGCCCGCTCACGCCAGGACCCCGTGGCGATGACACCAGCGAATCAGGACGTACAGCGCCCAGACCCGCGTCCAGTACAGTCCCGGCTCGCGGCGCTGAAAGGCCGACCACAGCGCGGTCACGGCGCGTCCGTCGAGCCCGACCGCGGCGGCCAGTGAGGGGTCGCGCATGGTCTCGTCCATGACGCTGCCGAGCGACTTTCGGATCCAGCGGTCGAACGGCAGCTCGAATCCACGCTTCGGGCGCTCGAAGAGTTGCGGGTCGAGCCGGTCGAGGCCGACACGACGCAGCAGTTGTTTGCGACCGAGCGGCTCGAATCGAGCGGTGTCCGGCACCCGCGCGACGGCCTCGAGGACGGCACTGTCGACGAGTGGCAGACGCGTCTCGAGCGACACTGCCATGCTCGCCGCGTCGGTGTCGCGCAGCAGCCGCTCCCCGAGGAACAATCGCTGCTCGAGTACGGCGATGGTGGACACGGGCGACCTCCCGGCGGTCTCCGACCGCAGACGTGCCGACAGTTCCGGCGTCAGGCCGTAGAACTGACGGTCGCTGGACTGCGCATCCGAGAGCAGGCGCTCCTGAAAGTCCGGTAGAAACAGCGCGTAGGCCAACTGGTACAACGCAGTGAGGTCCTCGCCTGCCCGAACCATCTCCGGGAGCTTGGCCCAGCGCGTCTGCGGGGCGGTGGTTTGACCGGAGCCGGCAATCATCCGGCTCACGAGCCGGGCACCCTGCGTCCGTAGCCAGGAAGGAATCAGCCGCGTGCGGCGGTTCCAGGTTTGCAGCGTCTGTGCGACGCGAAAGGTGGGGTAGCCGCCGAACAGCTCGTCGCCGCCGGTGCCGACCAGCGCCACCTTGAGTCCCGCCTCGCGAACCGCCTTGGAGATGAGGTACGAGTTCAAGCCGTCGAACGTCGGCTGATCGAGAGTGTCGACGGCGGTGTCGAGCGCCGACGTGAAGTCGGCCTCCGTCAACTTAATCTCGTGGTGGTCGGTGCCGATGGCGTGGGCGATCGTCCGTGCGATCTCGCCTTCGTTGAACTCCTGCTCGTCGAAGCCGAGCGTGAACGTGTGGACGGGCGTCGTGCTCGCACGCTGAGCCAGAGCGGCGACCGCGCTGGAATCGATGCCGCCCGACAGGAAGATGCCGACCGGAACGTCGGCGATCAAGTGCCGCGCGACGCTGTCCTCCACGACGTGCCTGAGTCCTGCTTCGTCAACCGAAGGGCCGTCCTCGAAGCGCGGGATGCTCCAGTACGTCGCGCGTGTCACTGTTCCCGGGGATTCGATCGTGCGCCATTCGCCGGCACCGAGCAGCTCCACCCCTTCGACGGCCGTCACCGGTCCCGCGACGAAGCCGTTCCAGAGGATCGACCTGACAGCCCGGCGATCCAGGCGGGGACGTTCCATGAGGCCGGCCGCCAGAATCGACCGGACCTCGGACGAGAACATCAGTGACCACTCCCCGTGGGGGTCGGGGTTGCGGCAGATGTAGAGCGGCTTGATGCCGAGCGGATCGCGGGCCAGCAGGAGCTGGCGCGAGTGGTCGTCCCAGAGCGCGAACGCGAACATCCCGCGCAGCATCGCCACCGCGTCGGTCCCCCGGAGCGCGAGCAGGCGCAGCATGACCGCCGTGTCGCCACTCGACTGGAACGTCTCGCCGGACTGCTCGAGGTCGCGCCGCAGATCCTTGAAGTTGTAGATCTCGCCGTTGAAGACGATCGTCCGGTCGCGGCCGCCGGTGCCGTCGGTCATCGGCTGGTCCCCGGCGGTCGACAGGTCGATGATCGAGAGACGACGATGCCCCAGCATGCACCCGGCGCCGTCGTGGTCCGGGCCGCTCTCCCAGATGCCCGCGCCATCCGGACCCCGATGCGCCAGCGCATCGGTCATCCGCTGCAGGGCCGTCCGGTTGCGGCCGTTGATGTTCCCGAGGATGCCTGCGATTCCACACATATGACGAGCGCCGGCGTCAGCGCCGGCTGATCGGCAGGAACACCGATACGCCGCCCCGCAGGCTGTTGCGGGCGAATTTTTCCGGCACCGCGATCAGGGTCGGAAGGCCTGGAGCGTTGGTGAAGTCGTACGAATAGTAGAAGTACTGTGCGGTCAGCGCCCAGTTCGGTGACAGCGCGTGGCGAAGGCTCGCGCCTGTCGCGCTCGTGACGAACTTCCGTCCCGCCAGCGTCAGCACGCTCTGGCCTTCCGTGTATGCCACCGACGCCGTAATGTCCGTACGGGCGCTGAAAAACCCCGTCACGGAGGCATAGACTTCGTCGGCGAAGACCGGCCCGCCGTAGCCCTGGTTGAACTGACTCCCGTGATTGAAGGACCCCGCGAGCAGCCAGCTCTGTCCGATCTGATGTGCCACGGCGGCGGCGTATGAGAAGCGCACCCGGTCGCTGGTCTGGAGCAGATCGCTCGTGGCGGCTGCATTGAAGATGGACGGTCCCGCTTCGAACGTCACCATGGTCTTTTGCTGGTCGGTAAAGGCGCGATCGACGGCGCCGCCGACGAAGAAGTTGTGTTCGTCGGGCTGCGGACCCTGGCCACCCGGCAGGTTGGGCAACGCGTAGCTCGCCTTACGATAGTTGTAGCCCGTGCGCAGGCTCCTGGTTTCGGTCCACCGGTAACGGTAGGCGACACCGCTATCGAGCGTTGACCAGTCGCTGGTCGGGGTGTCATCCCCATAAAATTTGGTGTACCGATAGTTGGCATTGGCCGTGAGTTGTGAACGCAGCGAGAACGCGTGTTCCACCCCGCCGGTCGTCGAGTAGGTTCAAGACCTTGTCGTTGGTCACTGCGAAGTTGCTGGCAGGCGGCAGCGGATCACCCAACTCCGGCGGCAGGGGATTGGCGAACAGTCCCGGCAGGCCAACCGGAGAATACATGACCGATTCGCTGACGATCACGGATGTATGCGGGGCCACCAACGTCTTCACGCCCGCGCTCGCGTGATAGTCGGCAGCCAGGAACTCCGAGAACTGGGTGTAGTACCGGAGGTTCGCTCCGCCGTTCGCCGAGACCTCGGTTCGCGTACCGAATCGCCCGTAGTCGAGATTCGCAAGGAAGTTCGTGTAGAACCCTTCAAGCTGCGATGCCTCGTCGTCGCCTAACTCGTCCTGGTCGTACACCCCCGCCACCGAACCGTTGAAGTTGACGATCGTCTCGCGCCGGGACCCGGTGTTCGCTCCGCCGAACAGCCCTCGGTACGGCCGTCTGGCGTTCCCCAGCGGTTCAGGCGAATCCTCGGGCGGCGGCTGCTCCTGCTTCGGCTCGTCCTGGCCCGGCTGTGTCGTCTGCGCGAATGAGACGCCGGTCATACACACACAGAAGCCACAGACCGCCAGCATGGTTCTGACGGCCCGCCGGGCGTGCTTCGTGGCTGTGGGTGCACCGAGGGCGGAGGGCGTGGGAAAGACCCAGTTCATCGTCACGGAATGGCCAGAGAGACGGCTGCTGAGTCGCAACCCAGGGCTAAGGCATTCTGGTCCAAGGCTGTCGAAAAGAGAACTCAGTTTTCTTCCGCCGTTGAGTTGCGGCCGCAGACGCCGCGCGTGGCGCGTCAATACGAACCCCGTCCCTCTCGACGGCGTCGCATCGCGTCGTGGCGGAGTTGCGCGCGGTCCTGGCTCTGCTTCAGGGTCTGCACATCCGCGTCGACCGTCGCCAGTGCCGCGGCCAGGGCCCGCGCCGTCGGGTGTCGGAGGACCTCCACGATCGGGACGGGCCGGCCCAGTCTTTCCTCCAGACGCACGCTTGCCTGAATCAGCATCAGCGAATGAACGCCGGCGTCGAAGAAGTTCTCGTTGACACCCACGCCGCGGCCGGCCAGCGCCTGCATCACGGCGAGGATGGCGCGCTCGCGGTCGTTCTCGGCTGACGGGCGCACGGCCGCCGATCGTGCCGCATTCGGCGACGCCAGCGCAATCCGATCGATCTTCCCGCTCGACGTCAACGGCATCGAGTCCAGCAGGACGATGGCGCTCGGAACCATGTACGCGGGTAGTCGTGTCTGCGCATATTGGCGCAGCGCTTTCGCGAGACCAATCTCTCTCGCACTGCGATCAGGTTCGACTGTCGAGGCCGCGGGCGACCCGCGACGGGAGGTCGTCGATGGCCTGTGGCACGACATAGGTGAGCAGGCGGAGGTCGCCGGAGACCGCATGCTGGGCCACGGTGATGCACTCGCTCACGGAGGGGTGCGCGCCGATGATGGCGTCGATCTCGCCCGGCTCGACTCGATGCCCGCGGATTTTCACCTGGTGATCGATGCGCCCCAGGAACACGAGTTGCCCGTCGGGACGCCAGGCCGCGAGGTCCCCCGTGCGATACAGCCGTTCGCCCGTCAGCGGGTCGCGCACGAAGCGCTGCGCGGTCAGCTCGGGCCGGCCAACATATCCACGCGCAACGCCGGCGCCGCCGACGAGCAGCTCGCCTGCCACGCCGATGGGCATTGGCCGCAGCGCCGGGTTGCGGATGAAGGCGATGGTGTTGGCGATGGGCTGGCCGACCGTAATCGGCTGCCCGGGCGTGATGACCGCCGTTGTCGACCAGATCGTTGTTTCTGTCGGACCGTACATGTTGCGCAACGTGCCGGTCAGGTGCGGCCGAAGCTGATCGACCGCCGTTGCAGGCAGGGCCTCGCCGCCAATCAGTACGTGACGCAGCGCCGCGAAGGAGTCGAGCCCCTCGTTCTCGAGGGCAAGCTGCGACACGTAAGACGGCGTCAATTGCAGGTGCGTCACTCGGTGGCGGCGGAGCTGGGCCCGAAGCGAGAAGTCGCCCTCGTCGGCGCCCGGCTCGGTTGCACTGCCGCGGTAGGAGGCGGATCCGACGCTCGACTTCAGCGGGCTCGTGCGGTCGATGGGCTCCTGGACAACGACCGTGAAGCCGCGCGCGAGGGTCCAGAACAGCTCGAGCACCGAAATGTCGAAAGAGATCGCAGCAAGCGCCAGCCAGACGCCTGGCGTGGTGCCCAGCACCTCGTCCATCCCGCGGAAGAAGTTGATGACGTTGCGATGCTCGACCTGAACGCCTTTCGGCCGGCCCGTGGATCCAGACGTGTAGATCACGTACGCGAGATTGTCTGGAACGTACCGCCGAACCCATGCGGCGCGATGGCCCTGGTTCGAGAGCGTCGAGGACCACGACTGGTCCCGCGACCGGCGGAAGCGCCCCGCGCAGACGATCGACCGTGAGCACGACGCCCGGCCGCGAATCCTCGAGCATCATCGCAATTCGATCGCCGGGGTGGGACGGATCGAGCGGCACGTAGGCCCCCCCGGCCTTCAATATTCCGAGGAGCCCCACCACTGTTTCGAGCGAGCGATCGACGAACACCCCGACCGTCTGATCGCCGCCGACGCCGAGTGCGACGAGTTCGTGCGCCACGCGGTTCGCGCGTTCGTCCAGTTCGCGATAGGTCAAGGATTGGTCGCGATAGACGAGGGCCACAGCGTCGGGTGTGCGGTCAACCTGAGCTTCGACGCATTCATGCACGCTCCCCGGCGCCGGCACCTCAACCGAGGTCCGGTTGAACGACGCGAGCGCGCGCTCGTCCCGAGCCGGCAGGCGTGGCAGCTCCGCCAGCGTCGCCCTGGGGCGCCCGGCCATCGCGTGGAGCAGCCGCTTCATCAGGCTCGCCACGCGACTCGCAAAGTCCACGTCGAAGCGGCTTCGGTCGAAAGAGAGGCTGCACGTAATGGCCGGCTCGAGCGAGGCCTTCAGGGTGAGGGCGAAGTCGGTTCGATCGTGCAGGGCGATCTTCAGGTTGGTGAAAGCGCCCAGGTCCTTCAGGCGCGTGTGGCCGTCCGTCTCGTCGATGACGACGATGGTGTCGAAGAGCTTGATACCGCGGGGGACATCGGAACACGCCGCCGACTCGAAGAGCGGGGTCTGCTCGAACGCGCGAACTGCGTCCTGCCCTTCATCGAGGTCGCGCAGCAGTCCCAGCAGGAGCCGATCGCCCGGCACCCGCGCGCGAACCGGAACGGTATTGATCAGCAGCCCGATGATCCTCTCGGCGCCCGGAACCGAAGAGTGCCGGCAGGCCCGTACCTCGCCGAACACGACATCGTCCTCGCCGGAGAATGCGCTGATGACCATTGCCCAGGCGGCATGGACGAAGGTAGACAGGCGGAGGCCGTGTGCCTCGCACAGGCCGCGAAGGGAGGCTGAGGTCGATGGGCTGACCCGGAATCGCAGCGTTTCTGGTCCGGTCAGCGAGCCTGCGGGGGGAGCGGCGCCCTGCACGCCGTCGAGCGTGGATGGCTTGACGAATCCGGTCAGCCTGGCACGCCAGAACCCCCGCGCGATCTCTATCCGCGATGACCGGTCCTGCTGCAGCCAGGCGATCTGATCGCGATAGGACGGGCGCCCGGTGATTCTGGGGCGCGACTCCGGCGCCGAGCGCGGCGTACGCGTCGAAGACTTCTCGCACGACTTCGGTGTAGCTGCCGTCGAGAATCGCGTGGGAGAACGTCCACACCATCCGGTGGCCGGCCTTGCCCTGGTCGAAGAGCGTGATCCGCCAGAGCGGTGCGGTATTCAGGTCGAAGCCGCGGAGGCGGTCCTCATCGAGGAATCGTGCAACGGCCGCGGTTCGGTCGGCGACGGGCAGCGCCGACACGTCGTGCAGGACAACGGGCACGTCAACGGCGGTCATCACGTCCTGCTGAGGAATGTCCAGGCCTTCCCAGCTGAAGCGTGTCCGCAGGGCTGGATGCCGCGCCGCGACGAACTCCCACGCAGCGACCAGCCTCGCCACGTCTACGGCCGCGCGGAAGGTCACATCGAGTTGCTCGATGTCTACGCCGGTGTGCGCCCCCCGTGCCAAACGGTGAAAGAGCATGCCGTGCTGGAGTGGGGCGAGAGGATAGGAGTCCTCACGTTCTACAATGGCGGCCACCGGGTTATCCTCAGCGTGCCAGGCGACAACAGCCGACGCAGGGCACTGTGCGATGATCCTACCTGAGATGAGCGGGCAAGAGGATTCCGGGCGGGTCCCGGGGATTGCGATCCTCGGGATGTCGGGTCGGTTTCCCGGCGCAGGAGGCCCCTCCGAGTTCTGGGCCAACCTTCGGGCTGGCCGCGAGTCGGTTACGGTCTCCACCGAGAGGCAACGGCCCGACGCGGGCGGAGCTGTCGAGCCGACACGCGACGCAGCGAACGTTGACGCCCGTGCCCGACTCGACGACGTCGTTGGCTTCGACGCCGCGTTCTTCGGGATGAGCGTCCCTGCCGCCAGCGCGGTGGATCCCCAACATCGCCTCTTTCTCGAGTGCGCCTGGGAGGCGTTCGAGCACGCCGGCTACGTCGGCGAACGCGTGGAGGGTCCGGTCGCCGTGTTCGCCGCGCCCGGCCCGCCCGCCCGTCGCCCGGCGGGTGATCCCGACGTCCTCGCCACCATCGTCTCGCGCACGCTGAACCTGACCGGACCGAGCATGGACGTACAGACAGCGGGGGGGTCGTCCCTTGCCGCCGTCCATCTCGCGTGCCAGAGCCTGTTGAACGGCGAGTGCGACATGGCGCTTGCCGGTGGTTCGACTGTGTACGGCGATCCGAATCGCGGTTACGACGGTCCCATCATGGCCGGCGCCGTTGCCTGTGTCGTGCTCAAGCGCCTGGAGGACGCCGTCAGCGACGGCGACCAGGTCCTGGCGGTGATTCGAGGCTCGGCGATCAACAACACCGGCGCACGCCGAGCTGGTGACGCGGCCCAGGGCCTCGCGGCGCAAGTCCGTGTCGTCGGCGAAGCACTGGCGATTGCCGGAGTGCGCCCGGACGAGGTGTCTTATCTCGAAGCGGATGGGGCCGGCACGCCCGGTGGCGACCCGATAGAGATCGTGGCCCTGACGAAGGCGTTCCGTGCCTATACCGCGGCGACGCAGTTCTGCGCGGTGGGAACGGTCAAAGGCAACATCGGTGATGCTGGAGAAGCGGCGGGCATTGTCGGACTCATCAAGGTGGTTCTGGCGCTGCAGCACCGCGAGATTCCGGGCACGGTGCACGTCGAGAATCCGCACCCCGAAGCGCGTTTCGAAGACAGTCCCTTCTACGTCAACACGACGCTGCGTGACTGGACCGTGCCGGCGGGCCGGCGGCGCATCGCCGGCGTCACGGCACTGGGCGAGGGAGGGACGAACCTGCACCTGATCGTCGAGGAGGCGCCGGACGCGCCGCCCACGATGCCTTCCAGAGATCATCACGTGCTCGTGCTGTCGGCCAGAACGCTGACCGCCCTCGAGACGGCGACGGAAAACCTGTCGGCCCATCTCGGTGCCGACACCCGCACGGCCCTGGCGGACGTTGCGTACACGCTGATCGATGGGCGTCAGCCGATGGCCCACCGACGCGTCGTCGTGGCCCGCGACGCCGCCGACGCGGCCCACGCCCTGGATCCTGCCGAAGGCAGCCGCGTGATCACGGATACCTTCACCGACACGCAGCCGCCGTCCGTGGCCTGGATGTTTCCTGGCAGTGGGCTGTACGCGGGGATGGGCGCCGGCCTCTACGCCGGCGAGCGGATTTATCGTCAGGCGCTTGACGAGGCGCTCTCGGGCCTCGATCCGGACCTCGAGTCAGACGTGCGCCGCCTCGTTCGTCCTCCTGAGGCATCCGCTGCTGGAGTGCGGCGGATCGACGAGACGTCACACACCCTGCCGGCACTCGTCGCCGTCGAGTACGCGATCGGCCGCTTGCTGCAGGCATGGGGCATGAGGCCAGCGGGGACGATCGGTGAAGGGCCGGGAGAATACGCAGCCGCCTGTTTCGCCGGCGTGCTCGACATCCATCAGGCGATGGCCCTTGCCGCATTCGAGAGCCGGTTGCGCCAGCGCCTCGACGCCGGCACGCCACTCGGTGCCCACGGCGTCGTCCCGGCGCACGCGGACATGATCGAGGCGCGAACCGACGAGTTCGCGCGATTCTGCCGCACGGTCTCGTTCAAGCCGCCAACCATTCCTCTCGTGTCGAACGTGACCGGTGGCTGGATCACCAGCGCGGAAGCCACCGACCCCAACTACTGGGGACGACGGCTGCACCGCACCAGTCGGGTCGCCGATGGCTTACGGACCTTGCTGACCCTGCGGAACGGGGTGTTCGTCGAAATCGGTCCCGGCCGGATTCTGGCGAGCCTGCTCGGTCAACAACCAAACGCGCCGCGGGTCGTGACACCCACGCTTCGCCGACCCGATGAGGGCGAGTCGGACGTGGCGTTCCTCCTGACCGCGGTGGGCCGCTTGTGGGCCGCAGGCGTACCGATCGACGCGCAGTTGCTCTTTGCCGGTGAGCGCCGTCGGCGGCTCGGACTGCCAACCTACCCGTTCGAGCGACAGCGGATGGAGCACGAGCCACAGGCGCCGTCTCGCCCCGCGGCCGGGCTCGCCAAGCGGGCCGATCTGGCCGACTGGTTTGCCTTGCCCGGCTGGTCCCGCTCGGCGCGGCCGCCGCGCGTATCGGGGCCGTCGTCTTCGTGGCTCGTGCTCACCGACGACTCACCACTCGCCGTCGACATCGTCACTGAACTTTGCGATGCGGGCCACCACGTCACAGCAGTGGTTCCGGGCTCCGGTTTCGCGCTGATCGGGCCGGGCCGCTATTCGGTGGATCCCGCCGCGCGAACGGACTACGAGGCGCTGGCTGAGGCTCTGCACGAGTCGGGCCGGCGTCCCCAGTGTGTGCTGCACCTCTGGGCGATGACGCCACACGCGACGCGGGACGGCGCCGTCCCTGGCACCGCAGCGGACGCCGATCGCTGCTATCGACATGGCCTGGCGCGTAACTACTTCAGCCTGGTCTACCTCGTACAGGCGATCGCCGCCGACGCGCCGGCGCTGGACATCTACTGCGTGACGTCGCAGTTGCAGTCGGTCGCTCACGACGACGAAGTGGTTCCGGAGAAGGCCCTGTTGCTCGGGCCGTGCACGGTGATTCCCCGTGAATACCCGGGCGTCTCGTGCACCAGCATCGATATCGACTGGCCGTCGACACCATCGTCACGGAGCCGGCTGCTGAACAACCTGGCGCGCGAGCTTCGGCACCGAGGGGGCGATGGTGAGATTGCGCTCCGCGGCCGGGACCGCTGGATTCGCCGCTACGACGCCGTGCGGCTGCCGCCAGCGCTGCCGCAGGAGTGGATTCGAGCAGGTGGGACGTACGTCATCACCGGTGATCCCGGCGGCATCGCGCTCAGCATCGCCGATCACCTGGCCGCGAACGGCCCAGTCAGGCTCGCGTTCATCGGCGGGACCCAGCCTTCGTCCGACCCTTCTTCGCCCGCTCTCGCCGAGGATGGATTGGAGAACGGCCCCGACGGGTTTGCGGCGGTTCAGCGCCTGCGCGCGCACGGCGCCGAGGTGCTGACGCTCGTCGCCGATGTTGGCGACCGCGAGGCGATGCGGCGGGCACTCACCGAGGTCCGTGCCCGTTTCGGCGCCATCCACGGAGTCTTCCACGCCGCGGGGACCCTGCAGCAGCAGATCATCGCCCTGCGCGACGGTTCGCTCGAAACGCCCGTGCTCGAGGCCAACTTCAAGTCCGCACTCGTGCTCGACGACCTCTTCTCGGAGGCCCCGTTTTCGGCCGCGCCTCCGGAGTTGTTCGTGCTCTTCTCCTCGGTGAGCGCGTTACTTGGCCTTCCCGGCCAGGTCGAGTACACGGCCGCGACCATCGCCCTGGATCGGCTGGCGCATGCGCGCAGCCGCCGGGTGCAGGGACGAACCCTCAGCATCAACTGGAGCGCGTGGCGCGACGTGGGCGTGCTGGCGGACCTGGTGCGCGCGCAACGGTTGGTGGGCCATCGATCGGACATGACGTGGCACGGCGCCGCGAGGTCACGCCCCCCAGCCGCCGCCTCTCCCGCCGCCAACCCGCGCCGGCATGCCGAATCACCGGCTGATGCCGCGCTTCGCCTCGGTATCACGACGGCCGAAGGCGTCGAAGCGCTCGACCGCGTACTGGCGACGGATCTCGACGGGCAGATCATTGCCTCGGCGGTGCCGCTGGAGCCGTGGCTCGAACGCCTGCGCGCCAACGCCAGTCGTTCGGGAGACCGCGACGATGGGGCGAGCGTCGAGCGACCGGGCTCGATGCCCGGCGGGGCTCCCTCGTCGCTCCCGGTTCCCGCGGACGGCGTCGAAGGCGACCTTGCCGCGATGTGGCGCGTCGTCCTGGAGCTCGATGAAGTGGATGCTCGCGAGGACTTTTTCGATCTCGGCGGCCACTCCCTCTCGGCGGTCCAGCTGTTTCGACGGATTCGAGATACCTTCGGGGTCGACCTTCCGCTGGCGACTCTGTTCGAAGCGCCGACCATCGCGGAACTGGCCGTACTGCTGCGGGACCGGATCGCGGCGGGCCGATCGCCCGCATCCCCGACTCGCCCCGGCACTGGCGTCCGGGTTGCCGCCACGCTTCCAGCATCCCGATCGCTGGTCGCGGTGAAGCAAGGAGCCGGCCGCACACCGTTGTTTGTCGTTCACGGCGCCGGCGGACACGTCCTGAACATCAAGGATCTGGCGCGCGCGATGCATCCAAGCCAGTCCGTCCTCGGCCTGCAGGCGTCGGGCATCGACGGTGTCAGCGCGCTGGGAGAGACCATCGAGCAGATGGCCCGAGACCTACCTCGAGGATGTCCGAGCCGTGCAGCCGCACGGGCCGTACTTCCTGGCGGGATACTCCGGGGGCGGCGTCATCGCATTCGAAATGGCGAGGAGGCTGGAGGCGGCGGGCGAACCCATCGGGGTGCTGGCCTTCATCGACACGTTCCATCCGCAGATGCCTGTCCCGCAGATCAACGTATTCACCCGGCTGGAACGTCTTCGTCGGGAGGGGCCGGCGTATGTCCGCGACGCCCTTGACCGGCGACGCAGGTCCTTCCGGGACGAACGTGACTGGCGGCGGCTCGAGAAACACCTGGCGGCCGGCGAGCCGGTGCCCCTCGCCTTGCGCGAGCTGTATCTGATTCGCAACTTCCTGAAGGCGGCGAGCTGGCTACGAACCGGAGCCCTGGCGGGGCAAGGCGCTGCTATTCAGGGCCGATCACGTCGACTACTACTATCGGGCCGGCGGCCCGACATACGGATGGGACAAGACCGTCCTGGGCGGCATCGAAATCATTCCGGTCCCCGGCGATCACAACTCGATCATGCTCGGCGCCAATGCCGCGCGCATTGCGCAACGTCTCGAACAGGCGATCGACGAGGTGACGACCCGGCAGGATCAGGACAAGCGTGGATAAACGAAGCGGAGCGCCACGGCGTACAGGAAACAGAACCCCAGGAACCACACCAACGCCTTCTTGAGTCCGCGACGCGGCCTGGCGTCGCGCGCGGCGAGGATTGGGATCAGCAGTAGCGCCAGCATCAGCGACTGCAGGAGCACGCTTCGCATCGCTCTACTCGACGACCACGACGTCGCCCGATCGGAGCCGGAGCGAGAAGGCCCGACCCGTCCTGGCGGTCACATCGTTGTAGGTCATGCGGATCCGGGACGCCCCGTCGCCCGATCGCAGGAGGTAGATGCCGTCCTTGCGCGCGAAGTCCCTCAACCCGCCGGCAGCTGCCAGGGCCTGCGCGATCCGGGCGCCGGTGTCGAGGTTGTAGAGCCCGGGCTGAGCCACCTGTCCGAGCACCGACACGCTCAGCGGCTTGGCCTCCTCAACGACCACGGTCACCTGTGGCGTGACGATGAACTGCTTGAGGCGCTCCTCGAGGCTGCGCGCGAGCGCCACCGGCGTCATGTCGGCCACGGGCACGTCATCGAGAAAAGGGAGGGACACGCGCCCGTCGCTTCGCACGCGCACCCGCGCGGACATCTTTTCCTGGTCCCAGACCTGCACGTTCAGGAGGTCGCCGACACCGATGACGTAGTCGCCCTTGGAGGCGACCACCGGTTCCTTCCATTCGTCGATCCAGACGAAGGGGGCTTGAACCGTCTGCGCACAGGCGCCGATCGACGCGACGACCAGACACCAGGCCGCGACCGATGCCCATCTCGTGCCGACCCGTAATCCATCTCGAAGGTGCCGCATTCCTGACATCGAGTTCATCTTTCCTGCCCAGCAATGAGTGCGATGCGCGTCGGTGAAGCGCCTCGGTATTCCGGTCAGTATACGCTTGTACTTTCGCAGCCACGGAATCCAGGCCCCGGGGCGATTGTGCTCGCGCTTGCCCAGAATCGCTCAACCCCAGTGGTCTGCGTGCGGCTCATCAAAATACGGATGCATATCCGACGCCAGACAAAACTGTCGGTCACCTGCGCCACGACCGGTCAACACGCAGGACCGCTGGCGGCAATCTTGCTAAGGGGTTCTTGACTCGTTTCATCACATTCAGTAGCGTGAGTTTTCGCGCTTACGGACGGCATCACGGTGGGAGCCTCAGTGAAATTCTCCAACAAGAGCAGTATCGAACCGCACGCCGTGGTCGCGGAGATCGGACCGCAGAAGCCACCCGCAGGACACCGCCGAGGATCCTGCCGACGACGACCAGCTGTTCGATGTCGATCAGCTGTGGCGCGCTCTGTGCGTTCGTGGTACAGGCAGTACAGGATTACCGGGTCACGGCCCTGGCGACGTTGGTTCTCGTGCTGGGCGCGACCGTCGCGATTGCCAGCCTGTGGCCCAAGACCTACGAGGCTGACGGCCGCCTGCTGCTGCAGCGCAACGAGGTGATGGCATCGCTCGTCAACCCCGGCCGGACGATCCCCCGCGAAGCCGAAAGCCCGACGGCGGCAGCCCGCGAGATCGTGCTCGGCCGCGAGAACGTCCTGGCCCTGATGAAGGCCACGAATCTCCTCGAGGAGTGGGCGCGCGCGCGGCGTCCGCTCCTGCGCTTCAAGGACTGGCTGTTCGGGCTGATTGGCTCGGCGCCGACGGAGGACGACCGCATCGACGCACTGGCCGGGCTGATCGAAAGTCGGCTGCAGGTGGGCACGAGCGACGAGGGCATTGTCAGCTTCTCCATTCGCTGGCCGGATCCGCAGATGGCCTATCACCTGGTTGACGAGGCCATGAACAGCTTCCTGCAGTACCGGCGTGTCAGTGAAACCGCTGCGATCACGGAATCCATCGCGATTCTCAATCGTTCCGCCGAGACCCTCGAAGCACAGGTTTCTGAGACCATCGCCCAGATGCCGCGCCGGTCGGCGCCGCGGGTGGGAACGCGGCGGCCGCCACCGGTGACCGGCCCGTCTCCGCAAAGCACGGTGCAGCTGTTGCGGCTGAAGTCCGAGCTCGAGTCACGCCAGCAGGACGTCGCCCGTATGGCTGCCCTTCGGAACCAGCAACTGTCTGGAGGCACGGGGGCGTCTCGCGTCGGCGCTGACGATCTATACCGAGGGCCATCCGACGGTGGTTGCCCTGCGTCAGGCGGTCGAGCAGCTGTCGCGCGACTCCGCTGACCTGATCGCCGCCAGTCGGGAAGTCCGCGACCTCGAGAAGCAGTACGACGCGCTCAGCATCAAGGTCGGCGTCGCCACCGAAGACGCGCAGTTGCGGGCCTTCACAGGCGGCCCGTCGGTCGATCCGCTCAGCCTGGTGAGCATCGGCGACGAAGCCGACCCCGTGAGCGTGCGGCTTCGCGTGGAGATGTCGCAGCTTGCGGCGGTTCGGGAGCGCGAGAACGCCGCGCGAGCGGAACTGGAGTCGGCTGAGGCGGGCTTCAAGTTCCGCTACAGCGTCACCCGTCCGCCGCGCGTGCCGCGCCGGCCGTCCGGTCCAAACGTCTCCGCGATCACCCTGGTGGGTGCGGTCGCGAGCCTGATACTCGCTATCGGCGTTCCGGTGGCGAGGCGAGTCTCAGGGTTGTGAGCACCAGCGCTGGCGCGACGAGCGACTTCCGGCTCGCCGTGCCCGGCGCGCAGCCGGTCGGCGCCCTGGTACCGGCGGCCATGACCGTCCTGATCGGGTTTACGACCCTGCTGGCCGCCGTCCTGTGCCGCGACCTCAGTGGTGTCGTTGCCACGATTCTGTTCGGCGGCGTCCTCATGGCCGCCTGGGTCGCACCCCTTCAGGTGCCCCTCCTGGTGGTCATGTTCGTCGGGCTCGCCGTCGATCGGCCCGGCGACGCCGAGGGCCGTTGGGCCTCGCCCTTCGTGACGATCGGTGGCCTGCTGTTCCAGAACGTGAACAAGGTCGTCAGCATCGAGGCGCTGAAATTCAGCGGCGTCGTCTGTCCTGCTGGCGTGCCTGCTGATCGTCCGAGGGCTATCGCGTGCTCTGCTGGCCGGGTCCACGATTCAAAGGACAGCCGCGAGCTCGCCGCGCCTGTGATCTGGGGGATGCTGATTGCCGGGCTGACCATCGGCTTCCACGTCCTCGTCGGATGGCTCCGCGGTGGCGACATCCAGATGGCCAAGATCCAGGTTCAAGGGTACCTGCAGCTACTCGCCGCAGCCTACCTCTTCGGTGTCAGTCTGCGCGGTCCGCGAGACTACCGGCTGGCAGGCAAGGTGATCGTCGCCGCGGCCTGCATCAAGGCCGCGATGGCCGTCTGGATTCGCTTCATACTGCCCCCGGCATTCCCGAACAGCTTCGGCGTCATGACCGAAATGGAGTACGCGACCAGCCACGGCGACTCATTGCTGTTCGCCTGCGCGATCATCGTGCTTGTCGGCCCACTGCTCTACCGGCCCCAGGCCCGGCAACTGCGGTGGGTGCTGCTGACATTGCCCCTGATCGTCGCAGGGCTCTTCGCCAACGATCGCCGGATCGCGTGGGTGCAGATAGTGCTCGGGCTCGTGCTGGTCCTCGGGATGAACCTCAGACACGTGCGGACGCGGAAGCTGGTTCGTATCGGCGTCTTGCTCTCCCCGGTCTTGTTGGCGTACGTGCTCGCGGGCTGGTGGCTTCCGTCGCGGGTGTTCGGCCCCGTGCACTTCGTCAGAGATCTCGATCGGGGAGCGGTCGCACCGAGGGCGAAGTGGACCGCTCGACGCTCTACCGCGACGCCGAGAATTACAATCTTGTGTACACGTTCCGTACCCATCCGCTGATGGGCGCTGGATTCGGCCACCCGTTTTCGCAAGCGGCGCAGTTGGACAGCATCGCCGAGGGATTCAAGGAGTTTGCGTACCTGCCGCACAACTCGCTCCTTGGGCTGTGGGGCTTCACCGGTGCTGTGGGCTTCATGGGCATCGTGACGCCACTCATCATCGCGCTGTTCCTGGCGGCTCGCGCGCATGCCTCGGCGACGAGCGCCGGCTGACGCCATCGCCGCCGCATCGGCGATCGGCGTCATCGGCGCCTACGTGCTCCACATGTGGGGCGACATCGGGTTCACCGAGGCTCACTCGATCTTCCTGGTCGGTCTTGCGGTGGCCGTCGCCGGGCAGGTCGCAACCGCTACTGGCGCATGGCCCGCTCGCCGGCGCCGCCGCGTCACCGGGGACTGAGAGGGATCCGTCTCAACCATGGCGGTGCCCAGCGAATGTTCGATAGACGCAGTAATACTCTTCGCCGACTGACATTACTCACCCGTGAGGCCGACTACCGCCGCAATCGGTGCGAAAAAAAAAGCTCCCAGAGGGGAACGTTGCGGGGCCGGGCGGAACCAAGCGTGCATGTATTTTGGCCATGAGCCTGTCAGCGACCTCGTCTGTGGCAACCGAGACAGACCTGATTGCCGCACGACCGAGTTTGAGGGAGTTCGAAACAATGGCAGGCCGAATCAGTTCAACTCGAGGGGTGATCGTCGCCGGGACCTATCGGCGCGCTGACTCGGCCTTTGATCGACTGTTGCCGCGTCCGCTGCTCCCGGTGGCGCACAAACCGCTGATTTCCTACGGGCTCTCGTGGCTCCGGCACGCTGGAATCACCGATGTCGCGGTGTGCGGGAACCGCGAAACGCGCGACCTGCAGGCCCAGTTGGGCCGGCAGGTTCCGGCTGACATGTCGTGTTCTTACAGGGAAGATCCGATGCCCCGCGGCGCCGCGGGCGGCGTCCGCGACGCTTCTGACGGAGAAGCGCACGACACCTATGTGGTAACCGACGGCTCCTGTGTGCCCACGTCCGTCGATCTGCCGCAGTTGCTGGAGCGCCATCGGGCGTCCGGAGCGGAAGCCACCGTGGTGGTGTACACACAGCCCGGGCGGGGCGGCGCGCCAGCGGCGGTCATCCCCGTCGGGATCTACATCTTGAGCCGCGCGGCGCTTGAATACATACCGGCTCGCGGGTTCGTCGACATCAAGGAGCACCTCATTCCAAA
This sequence comes from uncultured Acidobacteriota bacterium, assembly GCA_963723005.1. Taxonomy (GTDB): domain Bacteria; phylum Acidobacteriota; class Vicinamibacteria; order Vicinamibacterales; family UBA2999; genus VFZN01. The sequence continues at coordinate 690,223 of CAVRPA010000008.1, forward strand.
CCTCTATAAAGCCGGGGCGCGCGTCCTGGCCTACGTGATCACCCAGGTCGTTCCGAGAGTCTTGAACGCGCAGACCTACCTGGCCGTCAACGGGATGGTCACCGAGTCACTCGTGTCGGGCAACGCCGTTCCCTTGGGCTACTACCGCCGGGGCGAAGCGCTGATTCACACCGACACCCGCGTTGCCGCCGACGCCACTCTGGTCGGGCCGGTCATCATCGGCCAGGGCGCCGATATCCGCGCCAACACCGTCGTGATCGGACCGACATCGATTGGATGCGACGTCGTCATCAACGACGGCGCGCTGGTCTCCCGCTCCGCCGTCTGGCGCCGGTCGGTCATCCAGGCTGGCGCCACCGTCGACTTGTGCGTTGTCGGGGACGGTGCAGTCATACAGGCAAATGGCTCGGGACCGTCGGCACGCCGTCGGCCGGACGAGAGGACGGGGCCCCATGGGACGGCGTAGCACCAAGGGGCAATGGACGTGGGGCGTCCGCCCGCTTAGTCTTCAGAGTATGGGATCCGAGTCGGCGCGCGTTGCCCTCCCCTTGCCGGCGGGCGCCGACCGGCAGGTCCCAGCACTCCGGCCACGTCGGAACGAGGCGGACCGATGAGAATCTGGCCCGTTCTCCTCGATTTCGAGCCGCCGTATCTCCGACGGCCCGGAGGGTCGCTACTGCAGACGCCGGTTGGCCGCAAGCTGCTGGTGTCGCGGCTGTGCGACCGCATCCAGGCGATCACGGCCAATGCGCCTCTGATTCTCCCGACGCATCGATCGGGGCCGGCCTATCGGGCGGCCATGAGCGCCGCTTGCCCTCGAGCCACCGTGCTCGCGGACGACGAACAGCTCATCGATCGGCTGCCGCCACTGGAGACGTCAGACGTCTTCCTGTTCGTCGACCCCCGCTGCCTGCCGCTCGACGAGTCGAGCATGACGGTGTTGCTGGATCGCTTCCAGAGCGAGCGAGTGGTGGCGCACCATCTCGTCGCCTTCGAGGCGAGCGTTGCCGGCACCAGGGAGCACGTGAGCATCGACGGCGGCGGTCGGGTGCGCAGCATCCATCGCTACTACGAGCCGGCGACGTGGCCGTTCATCGCCGGCGTCCCGGCCAGCCTGGTCCCGGTCTCGAGCAGCTTCGGCTATCTCGAACCCGTTCCAGAATCGCTGGTCGAACTGCGCCGCCAACTCGTCGCGAGCGGAGCACCCTGCCGGGACATCTCCGTCGAGGGCGGTACCGTGGACCTGACGACTCCGAACGGGCTGCTCGCCGCGACCGAGCACTACGTGATCGAGGAGGCCAGCCACGGGTGGGCGACGGGGCGGACGTCGACGCTCCTGGTGGGCGAAGGCCACTCGATTGCGCCGAGCGCCCGGATCCTCGGACCGGTCGTCATTCACTCCGGCGTCCGCATCGGCGAGGGTGTGACCATCGTCGGCCCCGCCCTCATCGGCGCGGGCGCGCAGGTTGCCGACCGCGCAATCGTGGCGCATGCCATGGTGGGGCCGCACTCGCAGGTGCCGCAGGACTGCACGATCCGCGACCGGGTGTGGTTCAACAGCCTCGACGACCCGGACGACGTTCGGCCCGAGTCCTCGTATCAGGATCGCCTCGAACGGTTCGGTTTCGATCCGGACGCGACGAGCGCGATCAACGCCGTCGCGGATGTGTCCCATTCCTGGCATCTCCGCTGGAAGCGCCTGTTCGACGTCGTTGCCGCTTCAATCGGCCTGGTGCTGCTTTCACCCCTCCTTCTGCTGGTGGCGGTCCTGGTCCGGCTCGAGTCGCGCGGCCCCATCCTCTACCGCGGCGAGCGGGAAGGCCTTGGCGGGCGGCCATTCGAGTGCCTCAAGTTCCGGACGATGCAGGAAGGCGCACATGGCTTGCAGCACCTTCTGAAGGCGCAGGACAAGCTCGACGGCCCGCACTTCAAGCTCGACGGAGATCCGCGTTTGACTCCTGTGGGCCGGATACTCCGCTCGCTGAACGTGGACGAACTGCCGCAACTCTTCAACGTGCTCCGCGGCGACATGAGCCTGGTGGGGCCGCGGCCTTCGCCGTTTCGCGAGAACCAGATTTGTGTCCCCTGGCGGGAAGGGCGGCTGTCGGTTCGTCCTGGCGTGACCGGCCTCTGGCAGATTTGCCGCAAGAATCGCTCGTCAGGCGATTTCCATCAGTGGATCGAGTACGACCTGCTCTATGTCCAGCAGATCAGCCTATGGCTCGATCTGAAGATCCTGGTCGCGACGGTCGTCACCATTGCCGGCCGGGTGCCGGTGCCCGCGGCATGGATGGTTCGACTGCCGCCACCGGTGCCAGCACCTGCCGGTTCGCCTGAGGTTGCCCCGACGCACGCTCGACCGGTCACGTCGCAGACCGCCGCAGCCGGAGCCGGCCGAACCCGCCCCACGTCGGGCACGGTGTAAACGGTCTGGACAGCCAGTGCGCCAACGGGTGTGGCGCTACGGCATCTGGACGCGGAACCCCTTCACGCCCGACGGCACCATGCTGTTGAATTTCACCTGCGCCGGAAGCGTCCAGACCTTGGTCGTCCCCGTGGGGTCCACCCACGGCCAGGGCAGGTCGCCGAAGAACGCCGGTTTCGCTGTCAGGTAGAGCGAGTTCGGCAGGGCTCGCGGCTCGTGATCCCATCGCACGCTGTTGGTGAAGTAATCGAAGTTCCCTTCGCGAACGACCGTGCTCCGCACCTTCGGGTCCGGCGCCTGGCCCCAGGCGCCGGGGGCGTAGCCGAGCTTCCAGATCGAGAACGTTCCCCACTTGCTCGACGCGTGCCCGTAGGTGCCGTCGCCCGGGTCCTCGTACATCCAGCCAGTCATGCGTCCAGCTTCGCCCAGGACGTTACCGGCGAAGGTGTGCCACCAGGAGCCGAACATCAGGCCCACCGCCCGGACGTTGTCCTGGTCCGGGAAATCGCGACGGTGGCCGGTCAGGTGGTTGCGGAACACCGTCATCGCCAGGGCGTTGCCCCAGGTGTCGTCCGAGTCGTAGTTGAACGACAGGTTGCCCTCGAACAGCATGTGGTGCGAGCCCACCATGTGACTGCCGTTGAGGCCCACCTCCACCCAGCCGGGATAGTTCCCGATGAAGGCATTGTCCACGTAGTTGTAGCCGACGACCGAGCCGGCGCCCGCCGAGCGGGCCGACCATCAGCTTGTTGGCGCCGACGATGATGTTGTTCTCGATCAGGACTTCCGACGTGCCGTGCTGCATGCTGAGCGCATAGCCGGCCCCGCCCGGATACGGATGGATCGTGTCGTGGATGTAGGAATCCCGAACCTCGAGACGGAAGCCGTGCTTGATGTCCACGCACGGGTTCCCGTAGCTCGCGCACTCGACGTTCTTCATCCACGAATACGCGGCGTTGAGGAACGACACGTTGCCGTCCGACCCGCCGGTGAGGGTCATGTCTTCCACGCCGGCACGTTGCACGTAGATGTTGTCGCTGCCGGTATACCTGACCAGCTGCGCCAGTTTTGCGGTCGTGTAGGTGATGTGCACCGGAGTGGAGAACGTGATGGTGTTCCCGGACACCGCCGTCACTTCCTTGATCTCGGCGAGCGGCCGGCCGGCGCGGCTGTGCCACGTCAGCCCGCCAGGCAGCGGCAGATCGCCCTGCGTGGCTCGGATTCCGGATCGGCCACACGATGCGATCGGTGGCGAGGATTTGCGGCGAGAGCTCCGGAGATCCGGGGCGGCAAGGCCATCCACGTGGCGGTGGTGTAGTCGTCTTCATCGAGCTTCACGAACTGCCCCGGCGCAAAGCCGGCGCTGCTCTGCACGGTGACCGACCTGGCGCCCTGCACGGCGTCAGCGGTGAGATTCACCGCGGTCGACTCGTCGATCCGGGGCCAACGCGATGGCCCGACGAGGATGATCTGTTCCTGCTCGGAGGTCTGATTCGTCTTCTTCAGGGTCGTCTGGCGCTGCCCGGCGCCACGCAGCGTGATGCCCTTCCCGATTCGGATATGGTTGTTGAGCAAGAACTCGCCGGCGGAGAGCTGGACGACCTCGCCTTCGGGGCAACCGTTGATGGCGGTCTGGATGGCCACGGACGCTTCATCCCGCCCGTTTCCATAGGTGGCCGCATTGACCGAGGCGCACACCCTCGTGCGGGCGGGAATGCCGCGAACACCCGGTGCCCACGTCGTAAGCGTGGGCGCCGGGATCAGTCCGGTGCCAACCTGCGCACTCGCCACCGTTACCGAGCACGCGCTCAACGCCACAACGCCAATGACCCAACGCATCAACCTCTCCTGCCGGATTCGTGCTGTCGTATTTGCCACGATGAGCTACTGAGCAATAAGCGAGCCGACTGTTATTGGCCTGAAATACGCGCAATCTAGGCGAGAAACGAGGGGATCTCCGAAGAAGACCCCCTGGTCACTGATGCCTCTGATCTGTAATGAGACACGGACCCGCAATATGGGTTCGTGCGGAATCGAATGCGATTCAGTCTAGGCTTGTGCCAGCTTGTGAGTCGATCGATCGACGTGGTTCAGACCATCGCAATCATCTGCGTGTGTGCCGCTGGCGCCGAGTGGGCGGCACGTCGCCAGGGCTTCGGACAACCTCCACTCGCCCTTCGCGACCCCGAGATCGGCTACTTCCTCGCGCCCGATCGCGCCTATGTCCGCTTCGGCAACACGATCACAATCAATCGCTATGGGTTCCGCAGCGAAGACTTCGACGCGACATCGGCGCGAGCCGAAGACCACGTGCTGCTCATTGGCGACAGCGTGATTTACGGCAATCACCACATCGATCAATCAGAAACGGTCGCCGCCCGGCTTCAGGCGTCACTGAGAATGCAGCCCGGAGGCACCGATGCGGTTGTCAGCAGCATGGCGACATCGAGCTGGTCACCGGTCAACCAGCTCGCGTTCTATCGCCGGTTCGGTCCATTTCCGGCGCGGCAGGTGTGGGTGGTGCTGTCCAGTCACGACCTGAGCGAGCCGGTGGAACGGTCCTACGATCACCTGCCGTATCGCACGAGCGCCCCTCTCGGCGCCGTCCATGACGCGGTGCTGGCGGTGGGTCAGCGTGCGCGCCGATTGCTATCACCACCCGAGGCCGAGACCGCAGGCACGGTCGGCCATCACAGCACCGCACCAAGCGTACGAGCGCTCATCGCATTGCTGCGGTCGCACCACGCCGAAGTCGGGTTGTGCTTCCACGTCACGGCCCAGGAGATGCGGGAAGACCACGAGCCAGCGGCTCAGGCGATCCTGGCGCTCATCGCTCGCGAATCTGGGATCAGGCTGGTGGTGACCAGGGACGCCTATCGAGCGGCCGACTCGGCGAATCGGCGCGTCTTCCATGACGACATTCACCTGACGGCGCACGGCGCGAGGACGCTGGCCGATCTTCTGGAGCGCGCCGGCTCGAGCCCCTCGGTGGTTCGATGATCCGCCGGGCGCTCTAGAGCGGGGGATACGGATCCCGGTAGAGCCCGAACCGCTGCAGGAGCACCAGCCAGAGGAACCTGGGATCGCGCACCAGATAACGGTGCCACAGGCGCCCGGGCTCGCTCAGAAGGCGGTGCAGCCACTCCATCCCTGCCTCGCTCACCCATGCCGGCGCGCGTTGCACGGAGCCGGCCTCGAAGTCGAGTGTGGCGCCCACGGCCATGAAGCGGCGAATCGACGGCAGCCGGTGCCGGTGGGCGTCGATCCACAGCTCCTGTTTGGGCGCCCCCAGGCCCACCGCCAGCACATTGGCGCCCGACGCCTCAATCTGTGCGATGACGTCGGCCACCTCGCGCTCGTCGGTCACGAACGACATCGACGGCGAACGCCACCCCACCACCATGCGCCGCCCAACGCGTGCGTTGATCCGCTGAGCCGCGGTCTCGGCCACACCGTCCTTGCCGCCCAGCAGGAAAACGGTCACAGCCGGGTCGCCGCCATGAAAATTGCAGAACGCTGGAAACAGGTCAGACCCCGACAGCTTCGCCTTGACCGGTGTGCCCAGGAATCCCAGTGCCCACTTGACGATCTGGCTGTCAACGGTGGCGAAGTCGGCACGGCGGTAGACCGCCAGGAAGTCCGGCCTCGATTGCAGCACCACGAGGTGGTCCACGTTCGTGGTCACCACGAATCCTGCGTCGAACCGCTCCAGGAATTCCTGGAGCGTCAGGTCGTCGACCTCGATGTTGAGAATGCGCCGTCGAGTCATCAGTGAAAGGGTCGGCGGTAGTCGAGCCGGTAGTCGATCACGCGCCGGCGTTCCCGCTTGATCACAGCAGGGTTGCCGGCGACCACGGTGTAGGGCGGCACATCGCGCGTGACCACGCTGCCGGCGCCGATGACGGCGCCTTCGCCCACGTGCACGCCCGGCAGGATCAGCGCCCAGGACCCGACGACCACATGGTCGTCGATGACGACCGGCCGCTTGATCGTGTCGTAATCCGGACTGTCAATGTCGTGCTGTTCGGTGAGAATGCGCACGCCGGGCGTCAAGTCGACATTATTGCCGATCGTCAGGGTGCCCCTGCCGTCGAGAAAACACCCCATCTGGATGTTCACGTTGTCGCCCACGCGGATGTTCCACGGCGACAGCAGGAACACCGCGCGGTGAAGGTTGGAGCGACCCATGCGCAACCCGTACAGGTGCCGTACGGCGAGGTGGCGCAGCCAATACAGGGGGATGCGCCCCAGGAAGTGATTCCAAAGCGCCAGGTGCAGATAGCCGAAGAAGTTGATCCAGCCGCGAACTGAGGGACGCTGTCTGAGACGTTCGAGGGTCTGGAACATCAGCCGGCCAGGCCTACTGCGTCCTGCGGTCGTAGCGCACCCGCGCCGGGAGCGTCCCGACCCTGGTGTTACCGGTGGGGTCCACCCACGGCCAGGGCAGGTCGCCGAAGAACGCGGGTTTCTCGGACAGATACAGCGAGTTCGGCAGGTCTCGCGGCTCGTGATCCCATCGGACGCTGTTGGTGACGTAGTCGAAATTCCCTTCGCGTACGACCGTGCTCCGCACCGTCGGGTCCGGCGCCTGACCCCAGGTGCCGGGAGCGTAGCCGAGCTTCCAGATCGCGAACTGCTTCCCCCATCTGCTCGTCGCGTGGCCGTAGGTGCCGTCACCCGGGTCTTCGTAGATCCAGCCGTCCATGCGTCCCGGTTCGCCCAGGACGTTGCCGGCGAAGGTATGCCACCAGGAGCCGAACATCAGGCCCACCGCCCGGACGTTGTCGTCGTCGGGAAAATCGCGACGATGGCCGGTCAGGTGGTTGCGGAACACCGTCATCGCCAGGGCGTTGCCCCAGGTGTCGTCCGAGTCGTAGTTGAACGACAGGTTGCCCTCGAACAGCATGTGGTGCGAGCCCACCATGTGACTGCCGTTGAGGCCCACCTCCACCCAGCCGGGGTAGTTCCCGATGAAGGCATTGTCGACGTAGTTGTAGCCGACGACCGAGCCGGCGCCCGCCGAGCGCGCCACCATCAGCTTGTTGGCGCCGACGATGATGTTGTTCTCGATCAGGACTTCCGACGTGCCGTGCTGCATGCTGAGCGCATAGCCGCCCCCGCCCGGATACGGATGGATCGTGTCGTGGATGTAGGAGTCCCGAATTTCCAGCCGAAAACTGTGCGTGATGTCCACGCAGGGATTGCCGTAGCTGCGTGCACTCGATGTTCTTCGCCCACGAATAGGCCGCGGCTGAGAACGACACGTTGCCATCCGACCCGCCCGTGAGCGTCAGGTCCTCGACGCCGGCATCCCGGACGTGAACGCTATCGCGGCCGGTGTATCTGACGAGCTGGGCTGTTTTTGGCCGTCGTGTAGGTAATGTGCACCGGAGTGGAGAACGTGATGGTGTTCTCGGACACCGCCGTCACTTCCTTGATCTCGGCGAGTGGTCGGCCGCTGCGACTGTGCCAGGTCAACCCTCCGGGCAGGGGCAGGTCCCCCGGCTGGCTCGGATTCCGGATCGGCCACACGATCCGATCGGTGGCGAGGATCCGCGGTGAAGCTCCGGAGATCCGGGGCGGCAAGGCCATCCACGTGGCGGTGGTGTAGTCGTCTTCATCGAGCTTCACGAACTGCCCCGGGGCGAACCCGGCGGCGTCTTTCACCGTGACCGACATCGCCCCTTGCACGGCGTCGGCCGTGAGATTCACGGCGGTCGTCTCGTCGATGTAGGGCCAGCGCGACGGCCCGATGATGAGGATCTGTTCCTGCTCGGCGGTCTGATTGGTTTTCTGGAGGGTGGTCACGCCCGGGCCGGCGCCACGCAGCGTGATGCCCTTCCCGATCCGCACGTAGTCGTTGACCGTGAACACGCCCGCGGACAGCCGGACGACCTGGCCTTCGGGGCAGCCGTTGATGGCGGCCTGGATGCCGGCTGACGCCTCATCCCGACCGTGGCGGTAGGTGGCCGCATTGACGGTCGCGCACACTTTCGTGCGCGTGGGGATGCCGCGCACGCCCGGCGCCCAGGTGGTGAGGGAGGTGGCCGGAATGAGGCCGGTGCCAACCTGCGCACCCGCGGTCATTACCGAGCATGCGCTCAGCGCCAGAATCCGAATGACCCAACGCAATAGTCACTCCCGTCAGATTCGCACGTGTTCCACCAGGGGCCCGGAACCGGGTGGCTCAGCGGCCTGGTGCTGCCGTGCGTCGGGTTGCCGGCCACGAATGGCCGGCACCCGATTGTCAGGGGGTTCAAGGTTTCGGAGTCGGCTTCCCGGGCACGACCACGCTTGACTCCCGCAGATCGTAGACGACCGGACGCTCTCCGGTGACCTCGGTGATGATGCCGCCGGGGAAGGTTACGGTCGCGACGTTCTGCCCGACTGTCGTATTGGCGCCGGTGAACGTGCGCGTGAACACCCTGTATACCTCGTCGGGCGTCCCGACGTTGGTTCGAACCGTCACTCGCGCGGTGGTTGGCCACCGGAACGCCTCGCCGGCATAGGGCACGACGAACACTTCATAGGTCCCGGCGGCGACGGGCCGATCCGTGAAGACGTTCTCGGGTCCGTAGGCGATCGTGTTGTCCGCGTCGAGGAGCGCGGTGGGCCCTCGCCGCTTCTGTTCCCGATAGTAGATGTGGTAGCCGCTCGGTTCGACCACGTGAAGATCGATATCGGTCACGGTATCCCAGCTGAGCGTGGCCGAGAACTGGCCCGTACCAAGGGTCGGCGTAGAGACGATGACCACCTCGTTCGAGGCCGGCCCTGCGCCCCACCCGTTGGTGGCCACGACCCGGACGAAGAACACACCAGTCGGGGCCGTCGCCACCGTAGCTGAGGACGTTGCCGACGTTGGTGCTCAACAGGTTGGACTGCCCGCTGGCACTGCCGACTTCTACTCGGTAACTGGTCGGTACGCCACCCGTGTTCGGTGGATTCCAGCGCAGTGCCACGTTACCGCCGAGGACCGTGAAGTCGAGATTGCGGGGCGCTCCCGGTGCGCCGGGGTTGGGTGTCCCAACGCGGCGAGCCGGAGGAGCCGAGACGAACACACCGCCGATGTAGGTCGGCTGGAAGGCCAGCCGCGTGGACAGCAGGGCAAAGGTGGCCCCGCTGAAGATCTTGAGCTCGGGTTCGCGTCCGGGACCGGGGACCGTGATGATCTCGGCCCGGCCATCGCCGGTCAGGTCGGTCGCGGCCACGCGGACGCCGCCCGGCGATGTCGTCCCATACGGGGCAAAGCTGGTGATGGGGGTCAGCGTGGCGATGTTGTAGACGAGGACGGGTCCGTTGCCGGAGCCGGGGGAGGCAATCACATCCGCGCGTCCGTCGCCGTTGACGTCGGCCGCCGCGACAAAGACGCCACCCGGCAGGAAGCCGTAGGGGGCGCCGCTCGCCGTGATGGCCTGTGTCGCCCCGGAGATCACGGCCACGGTGCCGCCAACGGCCTGGGCGACGATCACTTCCACGCGCCCGTCGCCATCCACGTCGCCGGCCGCCACGTTCAGGCCTCCCGTGTAGCCCGGCCCAAACGGCGTCTGGGACAGCAGCAGGGAATAGTCGGTGCCGCTGAACACGCGGACCCCGCCGCCGCCGCTCGCCTGGCCCGTGACGATATCCGCGCGCCCGTCGCCATTGAGATCGCCCACGGCCAGCGAGACGCCGCCCGTGAAGCCGGCGCCAAACGGATACCCGCTGCCGATCACGGCGATCGTCGCGCCGTTGAACAACTGCACCAGGCCGCCGCCGGACCCCATGGCCACCGCGATGTCGGCGATGGTGTCGCCGCTCAATTCGCCGGTGGCGGTCATCACGCTGCCGCCAAAGGCGGGACCGAAGGGGAAACCCCCTCCGAGGTCGGACAGCGTTGCGCCATCAATCACCTGTGTCGCGACGAAGCCCGTGCCGGGGCTCACCACGATATCGGGAATCTCGTCGCCACCCAGGAGGGAGGCATCCGCGACCGCCCATTCTCCCGGCGCCACGGCCGAGGATGACTTCTGGGCCATCACGGCTACGGCGCTCATCATTGCCAGCACACAGGTCAGGATGACCGGTCGAACCCATCGTGTCACATTCACGTGTTTGTCTCCTGGATGCCAATCGATACCGATAACAGATCCGGATGTCACGCATCCAGATCCTCGCCTCAGAACCATATCAGATCATCGCGGCAACGAGCCGTACAGACACAGCGAGATTTACGCGCGCGTCAACTCATCAGCCGGCTGTTGTTGCGCACTTTTGCGCTAGTTCGTCTGCAGCTCGCGGTTCTGCGTCGCAGGGATACCGATCCACATCACCGCCGCCAGCAGGAACGCCGCGCCGGTAATCGCGAAGGCCACTCCGAAGCCGCGCGTGCCGGCCATCGAGCCCACCACGAACGGCGCCGCGGCACTGGCGATGCGGCCGACGTTGTAGCAGACGCCGGCCGCGGTGGCCCGCACCGATGTCGGATACAGCTCGGCGATCACCGCGCCGAAGCCACTGTAGTATCCGGTGCCGAAGAACGCGACGAACGGGCCCCAGCACCAGCAGCAGCGCCGGTGCGCGGAGCACGCCGTAGAGCGGCAACAGCAGGCTGGCCATCAGCACGAAGATCACGTAGGCGCGCTTGCGGCCAATCGCGTCGGCAATGTAGCCGAAGCTGATGTAGCCGAACCACATGCCGACCTGCATCGCGATCACGAACCACGACATCGCCGAGGACGACAACCCGATGCCGCCGCGTTCGACCGGCAGATTCAGGTAGGCCGGCACCCACAGGTTCAGCCCCCACCAACCGAACAGCGTGCAGGCGTTCATCAAGGTGATGAAGACGGTGGTGCGGGCGATGCCCGGCGCGAAGAGCGCGCTGATTCGGCCCCGCGCCTCGGGTGCCGTCCGATGCCACATCTCCGGCTCTTCCACCTTGCGGCGAATCCAGATGGTGAAGAGCGCCGGCAGCACGCCGACGAAGAACACGCCACGCCAGCCCCAGATCGGCATCACCACCAGGTTCACCGCCGCGGCGAGACCGTAGCCGATGGCCCACGAGCTCTGCACGAAGGCCAGCGCCTTTCCGCGATGACGTGCCGGGAACGTCTCCGAGACGAGCGCGACGCCGGTGGCCCATTCACCGCCCATGCCGAGCCCGAGCAGGATCCGGAACAGCGCCAGCTGCGGCACGGTCTGCGCGAAGCCGCATGCCGCGGTGAACACCGAGTAGATGAGGACCGCCGCCATCAGCGCGCGCTTGCGACCGATACGATCGGCGATCACGCCGAAGGCCACGCCGCCCGCCGCGGCGGCAAGCAGGGTGACGGCACCGAGCTGCCCCGCCACGGATGTCGACAGCTGGAGCACCGGGTCCTGAATCAGCGATGCCAGCACCAGCGAGTAGAGCATCACGTCGAACGAGTCCAGCATCCAGCCGAGCGAAGCGGCGATGAAGGCGCGACGCGCCCGGGTATCGGCCTCGTGCCACCAGGCGAGCGGGCCTTCCGCGACGGTCAGGCCAGGGACGGCTGCGGAAGGAGCGATCGGTGACGTCGGTGTCATGCTGCCGGGATTCTACTCGCCCCCGGCGGCTTCCGTCCCATCCATGGCAGGCGCCTGCCGCCGCTGCGACGACCGTGCTAGTCTCCGGCCATTCGCCATTCGCGACGGGAGGTCAGGATGCATCGCCGTTCGATGTCCGCGCTGATGAGGGTGATGGTCTTCTGTGTGGCGGGCGCCGTTGCCGCCTCCTGCTCGGCGCGCGCGCCAGACGGTCCCGCGATCGATCCCGACGACATCGGCGGCACCGTCGTCGGGCCGAATGGCCCGGAGGCCGGCGTGTGGGTAATCGCCGAAACCCATGACCTCGGCGTCCGCTACATCAAGAGCGTCGTCACCGACGATCAGGGCCGGTTCGTCGTGCCCGATCTGCCCACCGCTGAATACGAGGTGTGGTCTCGCGGCTACGGGCTCGTGGACAGCGCGAAGAGCAAGGCGCGCCCCGGCGCGCAGGTGAGCATTCGCGCGGTGCCCGCGCCCAACGAGGCCGCCGCCGCGAAGTACTACCCGGCGATCTACTGGTACTCGATGCTGAAGATACCCGCCGCCGACCAGTTCGGCGCCCATGCCGGCATCGGCAAGAACATCACCCAGACGCGCTGGCTCGACGCGATGAAAAGCAATGGCTGCATCGGCTGCCATCAACTGGGGCAGCAGTCCACGCGGACCATTCCCTCGGAGTTCGGCCCGTTCCCTTCGTCAGCGGACGCCTGGCGCCGGCGCGTGCAGTCGGGCCAGGCCGGGCAGATGATGCTGGGGCAGCTCACCAGCCTTGGCCCGCTCGCCTTCGAGCTCTACGGCGACTGGACGGATCGCATCGCGAAGGGCGAGCTGCCGCACACCAAGCCGCAGCGCCCACAGGGCGTGGAGCGCAACATCGTCGTCACGCTGCGCGACTGGATGAACGAGAAACAGTACCTGCACGATCTGATCGCGAGCGATCGTCGCGATCCGACCGTCAACGCAAACGGGCCGATCTTCGGCTCGCCCGAGTACAGCTCCGACTTGCTGCCGGTCCTCAATCCGATCACCAACACCGCGACCACGTATCGGGCGCCGGTGCGCGATCCGGAGATGCCGCTCAGCCTGGGGCCGGGTCATGCCGCGGGGCTGGACCCGCTGCTGCCGTCGGCCTACTGGGGCGAGGAGCGGATCTGGGACACTCGCGTCAACAACCACAACTCGATGTTCGGGCGCGATGGGCGGCTGTGGCTGGCTGCCGCGATCCGCGCTGCCGACAACCCGGCGTTCTGCAAGCAGGGGTCGGACCATCCGTCGGCCAAGGCGTTTCCGCTGGAGCGATCGAACCGCCATATCGCCGTGCTCGATCAGAAGTTGCAGAGGTACGGGTTCGTGGATACCTGCTTCGGCACCCATCACCTGCAGTTCGGATACGACGCCAACGAGACGCTATGGACCAGCGGCGGCGGGCCCGTGGTCGGCTGGGTGAACACGAAGATGTGGGACGAGACCGGCGACTCGGCGAAGTCGCAGGGCTGGACGGCGATGATCCTCGACACCAATGGCAACGGGAAGCGCGACGCCTATGTCGAGCCCGGCGAGCCGGCCGACCCGCGCAAGGACACGCGCATCAACGCCGGCTTCTACGCGGTGATGCCGAGCCCGGTGGACGGCTCCGTCTGGGGCTCGTTCCGCGGCGCCACGAGTGGAGTCGTGCGGATTGCGCCCGGCAACAACCCGCCGCAGACCGCGATTTCCGAGGTCTACAACGTGCCGCTTCCCGCATTCGGGGTCCGCGGCGCGGACATCGACAAGCAGGGCGTGGTGTGGGTCTCGCTGGCGAGCGGGCACATCGGCAGCTTCGATCGGCGCAAGTGCAAGGCGCCCTTGAGCGGCCCCAAGGCCATCGGCGATCACTGCCCGGAGGGCTGGACGTTCCACCAGTATCCGGGGCCGGGCTTCCAGGGCATCGGCGAGAACAGTGCCGAGTCCAGCTATTACACGTGGGTGGATCAGCACAACACGTTCGGCCTCGGCGAGGACGTGCCGATGTCCACAGGGAACCTGAACGACGGCCTGATCGCGCTCAAGGACGGGCGGATGGTCGTGCTGCGCGTGCCCTATCCAATGGGGTTCTACGCCAAGGGTTTCGACGGTCGCATCGACGATCCCGGTGCCGGCTGGAAGGGCCGCGGGCTGTGGTCCGCCAATGGCGATCGCACGCCGTGGCTGATTGAAGGGGGCAAGGGCACCCGGCCGCTGGCGGCGCATTTCCAGCTGCGGCCCGATCCGCTGGCGAAGTAGCGGGGCCGGCCCGGCCGCGGCCGGTGTAGCATCTGCGGCATGGCCAAGCGGGTCGTCAAGGTATCCGAGGGTGTTGGCGCGTTGTTCGGTGGGCCCGTGCCGCTGCGCGACGTGCTGTACCGGCTGTTTCGTTCGGAGGAGGGCGCGGGTGCTGCGCCTCCTGACCTGACGTTGGGCTCCGTCGAGGGGCAGATGGACATCGGCGACGTCGCCGAGGCCGTCGTGCTGTCCGGCGTGGACGACCTCGTGCTGCAGCTCGAGGACGGCCGCCTGATCACGATTACGCTGACCAGCACCGGCGGTCGCTTCGAAGTGCGAAGCGTCGCACCGGTCGCCGACGGGCTGCGCGACTTCGCGCAGCGCTACACCGCCGCCTGGTGCAGCCAGGATCCCGCCCGGGTCGCCAGGTTCTTCGCGCCGGACGGGTCGCTGAAGGTGAACGACTCACCACCAGCGGTCGGGCGTCCCACGATCAGCGAAGTGGCGCAGGGATTCATGACCGCGTTTCCCGACCTGCGCGTCGTGATGCACGACCTTGTCGAAGAGGGCAGCTACACGATCTATCCATGGACGCTGACTGGCACCAACACCGGGCCGGGCGGCACCGGCCGCTCCGTGCGCATCAGTGGCTTCGAGAAGTGGGTGCTGAGCTCCGCGGGATTGATCGCCGAATCGGTCGGCCAGTACGACGCCGCCGACTACCAGAGCCAGATCGACGGCCGCTAGCCGACAGCCGTTCAAGCGTTCACGGCAACCGGGTCCAGCTCGCGCCGCCGTCGGTCGTGCGAAACGACCGGCCTTGCGTGTCGCGCACCGTCGCCGTTCGCGCGTCGCTCGCCTCGACACTCGTAAGGTCGGCATCCGGCGCGGGAGCGGAAAGCTGTCGCCACGTGCGCGCATCGGTCGTGAGGGCCACCGTGCCGCCAGGCCCGATCAGCCAGCAGACGGTCGCTGATGGCGCAACCCCCGCGGTGAACCGGCGCCTGATCCCGGTGCTCACCTGCTGCCAGGTGCCGCCGCCATCGTCGCTGCGCTCGATCATGCCGTCCAGGCCAGGTCGGGCGCCGAGGTCCGCGGGACCGGGAGCCGCCAGCCGCCAACGCGCGATGCCGTCTCGCGACGGAACCGCCGTGACGCTGCCCCCGGCGAAGCCGGCGACCGCGCCAGCCGAGGCCGCAGGTGCGCGGAGGTGCTGGCGCCGCCCGCGCGGCCTGAGGCGACTCGGCGGCCGGAGTGACGCCGGTCACAGCGGGCTCTTTCAAGGCCTCGGGCTTACCTTCGTTTGCTCTGGCGAGAGTGTCTGCTGACTGCTGCTTGGCCAGGGCCTGGCGCTCGGCCGGTGCTTCCTCGCGCGCCCGGTTCTCGGCTGATGCGCCGGGGCGCGCCTGGTCCGAGGCTGCGGTCCGTCCCAGGTCGGCCGATGGCGCCGCTGTCCGCGAGTCGTTGCCCAACTGGGCAGGCGCGGGCTTGCCGGCCGGCGCGGGGGAGGCGGGCGGCGGCGTCGCCGCGCCGGCGGAAGACTCGGCCCCCGCCGCGCCGATGGACGACCCGGGCGCCGGCACGGGGGCATCGGCCGCGTCACTCCGCTCAGCGCGCGCCTGCGTCGCCTCCGGCCCGGCCACTGTCAAGTCCTGACGTGCCCCTGGAGCCACCATCCACAGCACCGTGGCGGCGGCCGCGGCGGTCAGCGGCACCAGCCAGCGCGAGATGCATCCGCGACCACCAGGGCAGTACCGCCGGCGCGTCGGGCTCGCTGCGGACGATCGCGGCCAGCATTGCCTGGCAGCGCGCGCAGTTCGAGAGGTGGAGCTCGGTTTCGGCCATCGCCTGCGCGTCGAGCCCGCCGTCGATCCACGCGGCCAACGTCTCGGAATCGGCGCAGGCCGGCGTCACGGCCGACGCCGCCGGCGTCCGGCGTCGCAGCAGCTGATCGAGGGCGCGGTCGCGTGATTCTGGCGTGCTCACGAGTGGTCCTCGAGGGTAGAACGATCGAGCGCGGCCTTCTTGCGCGCATCCCCGTCTGGCAGCATCTCGTCCAGATCCATCATCCCCGGATCGTCCATCGTGGCGGCAAAGCAATCGTCCATCGCGGCCGGGCTGAGCCCGGCAGTTGCCAACGCACGCTCGATGCCGGCCCGCAGGTCCTTCCGCGTGCGGCTGAGGTGTCTGGAGACCGTGGCTTCGTGCTCCTTCAGCGCGCGGCCGATTTCGGCCAGCGTCATCTGCTGCGCATAGTACCAGCCCAGGCGCAGGCGATCGCGCGGCGGAAGCCCGGCGATCGCCGTCGCCAGCGCGGCGCGCACCAGCTCGGCGCACGGCCGCTCCTCAGGATCACGGGCGACGATCGGCGCCGCCAATGTGCCGGGCTCGTCCTCTTCCGGCAGCGGGTCGAAACGCCGCCCCGCGCGCACGCGATCGATGTGGCGCTGCGCCAGGACGGAGCGCAGCCAGGTGGCGAGCGTGCTACGGCCATGGAAATACTTGAACAGCGAAGGCCGGGCATCGCCCCGATCGCGCACGCCGAATAGCTCGGCGTACAGCGAATCGGCCAGCTCGCGCGCGTCGGCCGAGCGATCGATCGCCTGCGCTGCGCGGTACAGGGCCGGCCGGTACTCGCGAACGAAGTGCTCCCACGCCGAGTCCAGCCCCTCCTCGCACGCCGCAGCCAGCGCGAGATCCTCGAGGTGCAAGCCCTCGAGATATTGCACGAGGCTCGTTGCCGCTGGGCACTTCGCCGCGCTCCGCTCCAGCGCCCTCGCAAAGATCTCCACCGGCAACGCCCACCGCTCGGCGCCGGCGCGGGCGTGCAGACGGGCGGCCAGTGCGATTTCGACGGAAGCCATGCAGTCCGCACTCATAGTACCCGCGCTTGACCTCTCTCCCCGACGATGGCATCGTCGTCTCGAGCAGCACCGATCAGGAATTGCCGCGCCGCCGTCGCGCGGGCCAAGGCGATTTCTGCTGCTGTGATTGTCGAACCGTGCCGATTGTGGCCGGTTCCCGGGTGGCACGGCGCTCGCACCAATCGCGCCGTGCGCGCGTGGACTCGCGAATGGACGGAGACCCTACGATGCCGACGGCGACGAGCCCCAGACGGCGGCTCACCTACGACGACCTCCTGCTCTTCCCGGACGATGGTCTGCGGCACGAGATCATTGATGGGGAGCACTTCGTGACGGCGTCGCCGGTGCCGCGTCACCAGGTGCTCGTGGGCCGGCTTCACTTCGAGCTGGAGTCGCACCTCCGCGCGCATCCCGGCTCGGGACAGGTGTTTCTGGCCCCGCTCGACGTGGTGCTCTCTCAGTGGGATGTCGTCGAGCCCGATCTGCTGCTCATTGGCCCCGATCAGCCAGAGATTCTGACGGCCAGGAACGTCCAGGGCCCGCCGGTCCTCGTCATCGAAGTGATTTCGCCTTCCACGCGCTCGCGTGACAAACGCCTGAAGCGCGACCTCTTCAACCGCGTCGGCGTTCGCGAGTACTGGCTTGTCGATCCGGACACCAACGTTGTTTCTGTCCACGGCCGCGACGCCGGTGGCGGCTTCGGAGACGCGCGCTCGCTGGCTGCCGCCGAACACGAGGTGCTGACGACACCGTTGCTGCCGGGACTCTCGATCGCCCTCGACGCACTGTTTGCTGCCTGAACAATCTCGTGGGGTCACCAGATCGGCAGCTCGCCAGATCGGCAGATCGACGATCACCAGCTCACCACATCACCAGATCATCAGATTCGCCTGGCCGCCATCTTCTCTCCGAGCGCATTGACCGCGGCGACCGTCACGAAGATGCACGCGCCCGGGAAGAGCGCCAGCCACGGCTCCGTGCTCATTGTGGTCTGCGCCTGATAGAGCATGTTCCCCCAGCTGGCCGCAGGGGGCTGGACGCCGATGCCGAAGAAGCTGAGGGCCGACTCGAGCAGGATGCCGCGCCCAACGGCAAGCGTGGCCGACACGGCTATCGCCGGCGCCGCGACGGGCAACAGGTGAGTGAGCACCACGCGCGGCGTCGATGCCCCCAGCGCCTGCGCGGCCATGACGAACTCCTGCTCGCGCAGCGTCAGCAGCGACGCGCGCGTGACGCGCGCGGTCTCCATCCAGCCCACCATCCCGACCAGCAGCACCAGCATCGGAATGGACGGGTCGAGCACCGCCGCGGCCACCATCAGGAGCAGCAGGCGAGGCACCGACAGCACCGCATCGGTCAGTCTCATCAGCACCGCGTCGGCGACGTGCCCGGCGGTGGCGCTGGTCGCGCCCACGCCGATGCCGATGACGCCCGCGACAAGTGCGGACAGCAGGCCCACGGCCAGCGACACGCGCGCCCCGTACAGCACGCGCGAGAAGAGATCGCGGCCCAGTTCGTCGGTGCCGAACCAGTGCGCGATCGACGGCATGGCCCGTCGATTCGCCAGGTCCAGCGCGTCAGGCGCATAGGGGGCCAGCCACTGCGCGAGCGCCGCCATCACGATCATCGCGGCGAGCACCGCTCCAGCCACGCCGAACCGCTTCCGTGGTGCCTGCGTCATGCCCGCACACGCGGATCGATCAGCGGATAGACCACATCCGCGACAAGGTTGAGGACGATGACCGTCGTCGACGCGACCATCAGCAGGGCCATCAGGACGGTGTAGTCGCGCCGGGCCAGCGCTTCGGTGAACAGGCTGCCCACGCCGGGCCACGCGAACACGCTCTCGGTGACGACCGTGCCGGCCACCATCAGTGCGGCATCCAGGAACACAATCGTGACGACAGGGAGAAGCGCGGGGCGGAGCGCATGCTGCCAGATCAGCGCGCGTCCGGCAACGCCGCGGGCGCGGGCAGCGGCCACGAATGGGCGCCGCCAGGTCTCGTGCACCGCGGCCCGCAGATACCGTGACCACGCCGCCGCATGTACCGCCGCGAGCATCGTCGCCGGCAGGATCAGGTGGAGGAGGCGATCGATGAGCGTGCCATCGCCAACGGTGGTGCGGCCGGAGGAAGGCAGCCATCCCAGGCCGAGCGAGAAGACCAGCTGCAGCACCAGGCCGAACCAGAACACTGGCAGCGCCAGCCCCGCGAACGACAGTGCGGACGAGACGCGATCCGGCCAGCTCCAGCGGGTGAGCGCCGGGGTGATGCCCAGGGGCGCGGCCGCGATCATCGCGAGGAGCAGCGACGCCGAGACCAGTTCGAGCGTGGCCGGGATGCGTTCCGAGACGCGGATCAGGACGGGGCGTCCGTCGCTGTAGCTGTAGCCCCAGTCGCCGACGAGAAATCCGGCGAGCCACTGGACATACTGGCGCCACAGCGGCTGGTCGAGGCCCAGCGAGCGACGCAGGCGCTCGAGGTCCTCGGCGCGCACGTCGGGGTTCGAGAGGTACACCGCCAGCGGACCGCCCGGCACCAGGTGCAACAGCCCGAACACGCCGGCCGAGATCACCAGCAGCAGTGGCAGCGCGCCAGCGACACGCCTGATCAGCGGAACTCCCATTCGTGCACGTTCCAGAAGACGCCGGTGTTGGTGGGGTTGCCCTTGAAGCCCTGCAGCGTGGCCGGGCACGGCGTCCAGCTTGGTGATGGCGTAGAGCGGCAGCTCCGGCAACAGGTCGGCGATGCGGCGTTGCGCGTCGCCGAGCAGTCGCGTGCGCTCGGCTTGATCCACGGTGCGATCGGCAGCGTAGACCAGCGAGGTGACGGCCTCGTCCTCGAAGTAGTTGATGTTGCGGCCGCGCGGCGGCACGCGGTCGGCGGCGAAGAACAGCGCGAGCTCCGGATCCGCGGGCATCTGCCACCAGTGCAGCATCGCGTCGAAGTTGCCCTCGAACCACAGGCCGCTGATGCTGGTGCCGTCCACGAGCTGCACCTTGATGTCCACGCCGACGTCGCGGAACTGGCGCTGCAACACCTGCGACACGCTTTCGCGGACCGCAAAGCCTGCTTGCGTGATCAGCGTGAACGTCAGCGGCTGGCCGTCCTTTTCCCGGACGCCGTCGCCGTTGCCGTCCTTCCAGCCGGCGGCGTCCAGCAGCGCGCGTGCCCTGGCAGGATCGAACGCATAGGTCGTGACGTCCTTCGCGTGCGCCCACGAGACTTCCTGGATCGGCCCGTTCGTCACCGGCGCCAGCCCCTCGAGGATGGAGCTGGCGATGCCGTCGCGATCGATGGCGTGCATCAGCGCCTTGCGCACGTTGACATCGCGGAACGCGGCAATCCGGCGCTGGTTCAGGGTCACGTGCTCGTAGGCGTTGCCCGGCGTGCGGTGGACTGAAACGCCGGGGATGGCCTCCACCTCGCGGTGCTTGTCCCACGGGAACATCGCGACCAGGTGCACTTCACCGCTCTTCAGCTGGTTGATCCGGGTGTTGGTGTTGGCAACGAAGCGGAAGAGGATCTGCTCGATCTTCGGGAACTGGGCACCGCGCCAGTAGTTGGGCACCCGCTCCAGCCGGATGTATTCGCCGCTCTTCCACTCGGCCACGCGGTACGGACCGGTGCCGAGCGGCGACCGGTTGTAGTCCATCGCTCGATCGATGTCGCGTCCCTGCAGCACGTGCTTCGGCAACAGGCCGCGCGTGAATTGCAGCGCGTAGGGCGCGTAGACCTCGCGGTAGTGGACGACCGCAGTGAGGGAGTCGGGAGTGTCGACCGACGAGATCCGATCGAAGCCGTCGGTGCTCTCCGGGTTGTACGACGGATCGTTGATCGCGTCCACCGTGAACTTGACGTCCGCGGACGACAGCGGCGTGCCGTCGTGCCAGTTGATGCCGGGACGCAGGCGCCAGGTGACGTCCATCCCGCCGTCCTTGCCGAGCGTCACGCCGTTGTTGGCCAGGGTGGGGACCTCGGCCGCCAGCAGCGGCTGGATGGTCATGTGATCGTCGGTGATCGTCAGCCCTTCGATCACGCAGGTCTGGATGTCCTCCAGGATGTGCGTGCTGAAGCGGTTGAGCGTATCGGGTTCGCGGTCGTAGCCGACAATCAGCAGCTTATTCGAGGCGGCGGGCCCGCCGGCCGGCCCCCGGCCACAGGCGGCGGCCAGCATGCCGGCCACGAGAATGCACAGCGTGCGCGTCATCTTCAGTCGATCCCCTGCGTCATCAGTCGCGCGGTAAGGGCCACGGGAATGGCGCCATGGCCCAGAAGTTCATCGTGGAAGCGCTTCGCGTCGAACGCCGGCCCGTCGTGCGCCCGCCGCGTTTCGCGCAGGCGATGGATCTCGCGCGTCCCCAGCCAGTACATCACCGCGGCTCCTGGGAACATCGAGGTCTTCACGGCTTCACCGCGTGCGGCCGCGGATGGCATCAGGCCCTTCGCCTCGTAGAACCGCGCCGTGTCGTCGAGCGTGGCGGCGCCGGTGTGGAGGGCCAGATCGGCCACCGCCCTGGCCGCGAGCCGCACGCGCGTGTGCTGCTGCGCGATGCGGTCGAGCGGCGAGAGCAGCCCGATTTCCTCGGCCAGGTCGCACGCGTAACAGGCCCAACCCTCGGCCATGGTGCCGCCGCCGAACATCGCGATGCGGCTGGCCGCATCGATCGCGGCGACCTGCCCGATGCGCGACGACGACTGGTAGGCGTGCGCGTTCTGGACGTGGTGCCCCAGCCCGCCATGGTGGACCACGTGGTTGAGCAGGATGGTGCTGTCGCTCGCGGCCGCCAGGCGTCGATCCCGTTCGGCGTCCGGGACGCCGTCGATCGGCGTCACGACGTAATCGTGCACCGGCAGATGGTCGAACGCCGCGGGCGAGCGGTAGAACAGGTAGTAGAGCTGCGGCGCCGCATCACGGGTGTGCGCGGGGATCGCCACGTAGCGAATCGGCCGGTCGGGCCAGGTGACGAGATCGGCCGCGATCGTCGCGTCGTAGCACCGCTGCCACACCCGCGTGAAGCGGGCGAGATAGTCGTCCGCGGTGGGTCGCAGCTCGGCCAGCTTCACTTGCGCATCGGACCAGGAGGCGAGCCCAGCGTCCGCCAGACGGTCGGCCAGGCCGGCGTGGGCCTCGGCCAGGGCGTGCTCTGCTTCGGCAATCAGCGACGACAGCGGCGTGCGGCACCAATGCCCTCGCCGGAGCAGCAGCGACAGGAATTCGCTGCCCGCCGAAACACGTCCAGCGTCGGCCTCGGGCAGTTCGCGGGAGACCCAGTGTTTGAGCCCTGCGAAAGCCGCACGTGCGGCCTCACACGCGTCCGTCGCGCCTTCGGGTACGGCCGCTTGCGCCCGCAGCCACGCCGGCAGGCTGTGTCCGAACAACGTCTCGGCGGCATCGCACTCGCGAATCGTCTTGTCGCGCCAGCCGGCCGGCACCGCGGTAATCGTGCGTGGCGCGTCGGCCAGGAAGCGCGGAATCGCGGCCATGCGTGCGGTCGCGGCCGCGAGGCGGTCGGGCAGCGGCGCGAAGCTGCGGGTGACCAGGCCGATCACCGAGAAGATGGCTTCGCCCGACCACAGCGACGGGTTGCCGCGGTAGAAGTGCCCGCCCTCGTGTTCCGCGATCTGGATCTCGAGGAACGCGTCGGCAAGCGCGAGGTCCACCTCGCCCGGAAACGCACGCACCTGGTCGTCCGCCACGCGGCCCGCGGCATCCAGCTCGCGCCGGCGCGACTGCATCTCGGCCACGGCTTCGGCGAGCCCATCGGGCGACCAGTCCGGCAGGTGATGGTCGGTACTCGTGCACACCCGTGAACGTGGCCGTCACCGGGCGCCGGCGGTAGTAGTCCGCGAAGAAGCGATCCAGCGCCGTCGTGGCGTCTAGGCGAGCGGCAGATTCACCCATTGCCGTTCCCGGTAAGACTTCTCGACGGCGTTGATCGTTTCCTGCACCCAGGCGCCGTCCTCGAAGTTGCCTTCGTTGGCGGCGCCGCCGTCCAGTATCTCGGTGATGAAGCTGGCGACGAGATTGGCGTAGAACAGCGAGCGCCACGATTCCTCGCGCGTCCCGCCAGTGGGATAGAAGCGCGGCGGCACCTCCATCTCGCGGAACTCGACCTGGTCCGGCGTGGCGGCCCACAACCGCTCGCAGATGCCGCCTTCCTCCACCAGCCGGCAGATGAGGGCGCCCTTCGATCCATAGAGCCGGGCTTCGATCCCCGGGTAGTTGCCCACGGTGACGAAGCTGGTCTGGATGGAGCACAGCGCGCCGTTCGCGAACTCGCCCATGAAGATGTCGCCATCGTCGATGTTCATGCGCATCATGCGGCCGGTGGCGCGGACCATCCGCTCCGGCACGAAGTTGCGCATCGTGCCGATGACCGACGAGAGGTCGCTGCCCACCAGGAGGTGCGCGATGTCGATGATCGGCGCGCCGTAGCCTTCGAGCGACGAGACCTGCAGCACCGATTGATCGGCCTCGTGATTGGCCTGGCGGAGCGGCGTCTTCGGGTCGATCCACTGCGAGTTCTGCTCGAAGCCGTTGAAGATGTAGGGCTCGCCGATGAAGCCCTGCTCGACCAGCTCGCGCATGTAGCGGAGGGCCGGCGCATACCGGAAGGTGAACCCGAGCTTGGTCTTGAGGCCCTTGGACGCCGCCAGCGCGGCGGCCCGGCGGGTGTCGCGGAAGTCGTAGGCCACCGGCTTCTCGCAGAGCACGTGCTTGCCGGCGGAGAGGGCCGCCCACGCCAGGTCGAAGTGGGTGGCGCTGGGGGTGCAGACGTCAACGATGTCGATGTCGTCGCGGCCGATCAGCGACTGATGATCGGCGTAGACCTGGGGGATGCCGAACCGCTGTGCGGCGGCGTCGGCAAGGTCCCGTTGGGGATCGGCAATCGCCACGACCTCGCAACGCGGGTCACGGCTGAATCCGGGAAGGTGGGCAAAGGAGGCCCAGGCGCCGGCGCCCAGGACGCCAACGCGAAGGCGGCGCGGTGTGCTCATGGAATGAGCCGGATCATACACGGCCCGCCAAGGGACTATAGTGATCGGATACCTGTGATTACCAATGCCCGCATCACCCCCCGTGGCGAAGATCGCCTGCGGGCCGGACACCCCTGGATCTACCGTTCGGATGTGCGCGATGTCGAGGGCGAGCCCGGCCCGGTCGTGCGCGTGCTCGGGCACCAGGATCGCCCGCTGGGCCACGCCCTGTTCAGCAATCAGTCGCAGATTGTCCTGCGCGTCATCTCGCGCGGTGACGTTGTCATCGACGAGGCCTTCTGGCGCGGACGATTGAAGAGCGCCATCGACTTCCGTGCCTCCCTTGGGATGAACGCCACCGCGTACCGGCTCGTCCATGGCGAAGCGGATTTGCTGCCCTCGCTGATTGTCGACAAGTACGGGGACTACCTGGTGCTGCAGGCGCTGTCTCAGGGCATGGATACGCTGCTGCCGACGCTGATCCGACTGCTGGTGGAGCTGACCGGTGCCAAAGGCGTGCTGGGCCGCAACGATCCCAAGGTGCGCCTGCTGGAGGGCCTCGAGCAGAAGGTGGAGCTCCTCTACGGTGAGGTCCCGCCCACCATCGCAGTGAAAGAGGCATCGGTTTCCTACGACGTCGATCCCTGGCACGGCCAGAAGACCGGGCTGTTCCTGGATCAGCGGGAGAATCGCGAGGCCGCGGCGCGTTACGCGAACGGCCGCATCCTCGACTGCTTCAGCTACAACGGCGGGTTCGCGCTGCGGCTGGCGTCGAAGGCGAGCCACGTAGACGCGCTCGACAGCTCTGCCGATGCCGTGGCGCGCATCGCGCAGAATGCCGCGGCCAACAACCTGAAGAACGTGACGGCCCGCGAGGCCAACGTATTCGACGCGCTCCGCCTGATGGAGCGCGAAGGCGCCCGCTACGACATGGTGGTGCTCGATCCTCCGGCGTTCGCAAAGAACAAGGCCTCGGTGGAGAAGGCGCTGGCCGGGTACAAGGAGATCAACCTCCGAGCGTTGCGGCTGCTGAACCCAGGCGGATACCTGGTCACCTGCAGCTGCTCGTACAACGTGGACGAGGCGATGTTCGGCCAGGTCCTCTACGAAGCCTCGGTGGACAGCCATACCCCGGTGACCGTGGTCGAAAAGCGCATGCAGGGCCGTGACCATCCCGTGCTGCTCGGCGTGCCCGAGACCTACTACCTGAAGTGTTTCATCCTGAGGAAACTCGCCTGAAGGACGCGCCGATGCCCAACGCTGCTCGATTTCTGCTGACCGCCCTTGCCATCACGCTGTGCGCCGGCCCTGCTTCGCACGCCCAGGCCCCGGTCATTCGAGGTTTCCCCTCGGATGCCGTCGCTGCCGAGCGCCAGCGCGAGGAGCAGTTCCGCAAGGTGCCGGACAGCGCGCGGCTCAAGGAATACATGACGGCGATGGCCGGCGAGCCCCACGTGGCCGGCCGTCCCGGATCGCGCAAGGTCGCCGAGTATGCGCTGGGGCAGTTCACGTCGTGGGGCCTCGACGCGAAGATCGAGACCTTCGAGGCGCTGATGCCGTGGCCGAGCGAGCGCGTGCTCGAGATGGTGACGCCGACGCGCTCGACGCTGACCATCAAGGAGCCGGTGCTGGCCGAAGACCCGGACTCGAACGACGCCGACCTCACGCCGACGTTCAACGCCTATTCCGGTGATGGCGACGTGACCGGCGAGGTTGTCTATGTGAACTACGGCATGCCCGCCGACTACGACCGCCTCGAAAAGCTGGGCATCAGCGTCAAGGGCAAGGTGGTGCTCGCCCGCTATGGCGGCGGTTGGCGCGGCATCAAGCCGAAGGTGGCTTACGAGCACGGCGCCGTCGGTTGCCTGATTTATTCCGACCCTCGTGATGACGGTTACTTTCAGGGCGACGTCTATCCGGCGGGCGCGTTCCGCCCGGAGCAGGGCGTGCAGCGCGGCAGCGTGATGGACATGCCCGTTCACCCGGGCGATCCGCTTACCCCCGGCTGGGCTGCTGAGCCCGGCGCAAAGAAACTGGCCCAGGCCGATGCCGTCACGATCCTCAAGATTCCCGTGATGCCCATCTCCTATGGCGACGCGTTGCCGCTGCTGAAGGCGATGACCGGCCCGGTGGCGCCGCAGGAATGGCGCGGCGCCCTGCCGGTGACGTATCACGTGGGGCCGGGCCCCGCGCAAGTGCGCGTGAAGCTGGCCTTCGACTGGCAGAATCGTCCGCTCCACAACGTCATCGTGCGGATCGAAGGCTCGACGTTTCCGGACGAATGGATCATCTTCGGCAACCACCACGACGCGTGGGTGAACGGCGCCGACGATCCGATCAGCGGCGCGGTGTCGCTGATGGAAACCGGCCGCGGCCTCGCCGAGCTCTTGAAGAGCGGCTGGCGGCCAAAGCGCACCATCATCCTGGCGTTGTGGGACGGCGAGGAATGGGGACTGCTCGGCTCGACCGAGTGGGCCGAGAAGCATGCCGCCGAGCTGCGCGACAAGGCGGCCGTCTACATCAACACCGACAGCTCGGGTAAAGGCTGGCTGAGTGTCGGCGGCTCGCACGGGTTGCAACAGCTGATGAACGAAGTCGCCCGCGAGGTGATGGACCCGCGCACCGGCAAGCCCGTGGCCGAGGAGTCCCGCCGCCGGCAGGTGACGAATACGCCGGAGGCCGACAAAGCCGCGCGCGAGAAGGACGCCGGACTGTGGCTCGAGCCGCTCGGGTCGGGCTCGGATTTCACGCCCTTCTTGCAGCACCTCACGTTGTCGTCGCTGAACGTCGGCTTCGGCGGTGAAAGCGATGGCGGCATCTATCATTCGGCCTACGACTCGTTGAACTGGTACCTGAAGTACTCCGACGGCGAGTTCCTCTACGGACGGACGCTGGCGCAGCTCACCGGCACCTTGCTGCTCCGCCTGTCGGACGCGGCGGTGCTCCCGTTCCAGTTCACCGACACCGCCGACACGCTGATGCGGTACGTGGTGGAGCTCGAGAAGCTCGCAGCGGAGAAGAAGGATTCCAAAGTGAATCTGGCCCCGGTGCGTACCGCGGTGGAGGCTCTGCGCAAGGCGGGCCAGGACTACGAGCAGGCCTACGCGCGCGTCGATCGAGCACCGTCGGCGGCCCTGCTGGGGCGCCAGGAACTGCGCGCCGTCAACCAGCTGTTGCTGCAGTCCGAGCGCAAGCTTGGCAACGGCGACGGGCTGCCGCGCCGCGACTGGTTCAAGCATCAGATCTATGCGCCCGGCTTCTACACCGGCTACGGCGTCAAGACGATGCCGCAGATCCGGGAGGGGCTGGAGGAGAACCGCTTCGACGAGGCTCAGGGCGGCGTGCGCACCGTGTCGGCCGCCGTGAACGCCCTGGCCGCGCACGTGCAGGACGCGGCGCAGGCGCTGCAAAAGGCATCGCGTTAGCGGACTTTTGCGGCCACAGCCGGGCGGGGCTCGCCGGCCGGCTGGACGCCTCCCCTCGCGATTTCTGCGATCGCGCAGGCGATTCCTGTACGCACCGACTGCGACTTCCGGGAACCCGCGCGACGTTTTCCCAAGGTTTTCGGGCGGCACCACCCTTGCTCCTCAATGCCTCCGTTACAGGAGGCCTCAATGGAGACACGGGACGGGTTCATCCTCGGCATCTTCAACTACTGCGACCGCTGGTGCGATCGGTGCACGCTGAGCGGACGCTGTAGCGTGTTCGCCGAAGAGCAGCGGATGGTGTTCGGCGCTCCCTCGGCCTTCAGCGGCGCCATGCCGCCGCCGCGCTCGCTCGGCGCCGCCGCGGCAGGCTTTGACGCGGCCCAACCCGACGAGGCTGCCGACCTTCAGCTGGACGAGGACTCTCTCCGCCGCGCCGAACCGAACTTCACGGCCGAGGAGGCCGATTTCCACCGGCGCGTCAGCGAACTGGGGCGGAGGCTGTCGGCATGGCTGGTGCCGGAGGGCCGGGCGAACGAACCGGAGGTGGCCGACGCCGCGGAGGTGGTGCGGCATTTCGGCTTCTTCATCGGTCCCAAGGTCTATCGAGCCCTGACCGGCCGTCCCGACGTCGCAGAAGACGGCGCGCGCAGCGATGCCCTTGGCTCGGCCAAGGCGGCGCTCGTGGCCTTCGACCGGCTCGGCGAGGCCTGGCTGCGCCTGGCCGAAGCCGGGGCCATCAACCTGTTCGAGGCCGCGCCCGTGCTCACCGAGCTGCAGCAACTCACGACGGCGCTCGACCGGCTGTTCCCGCGCGCGCGGAGCTTCGTGCGGCCCGGCTTCGACGAGCCGGCGGCGGTGGCGCTGCTGGAGTGGAGCGAACGGGGGTAGGACTTGATTCTTGAAGTCTTGGGTCTTGGGGCTTGGGGCTTGGGGCTTGGGGCTTGGGGCTTGGGTCTCTAGGGTCTCGGGTTCTCGGGTTCTCGGGTTCTCGGGTTCCCGGGTTCTCGGGTTCTGCGTTCCGGGTTCTCGGGTTCTGGGTTTTCGGATACCGGACACCGGGTACCGGATCCCGGCTTGAACGGCTGCCGTCTGCCGGTTGCCGTCTGCCGTTACTTAGCGCTCCCCACGTCCCACTTCGACGTGAAGCCGTTGGTGCCGGAGTGTTTCCAGTTGTGGGTGGCGCTGGTATGGGTGTGTGAGACCGAACGGAACTGCGTGTAGTCCTGGAAGACGGCGGCCGGCAGGTTCAGGACCTTCACGGCCTGGCCGTTGAAGCCCTTCATCACCTCCATGTCCACTGCCGATTCGGGGCCGGAGAAGCGCACCCGGGTGTCGCTTACCTCCATGGTGATCGGGGCCTTCGTGAACGACAGCATGCCCTTCTGGAAGCCGGCGAAGGCGAGCGGCATCATCGCTTCGACGGCCTGCATCTGCCGCTCGGACACTTTGTCGCTGATGTAGATCTTCGACCACGTCCGCATCTGGAACGTGACCAGCAACTGCACGCCGGCGAGGTCCACGTCGTTGTAGTGGCCTTTGTCGATCGAGATGATGCGGTTGCCTTCGCACTTCATCCCGTCGGGCTCGCCGCCGAAGTTGCAGCGGCAGGCGATGGCGCAGCTGCAGCTCTCGGCCACGGTGGCGGTGAGATGCCAGTCAGGCGCCTGCGCGCGGGAGGGAACGACAAGGACGAGCAGGAACAGCGACAGCGTGGCGGCAGCAATGCGCATAAGGTCCCCCTACTTCGTCGTTCCCCCGGCTTCCCGGATCTTCCGCAGCACGCGGTCGTCCATCCAGTGGCCGTCCCACCACTCGACGGGGTTCACCGGCGTGCCCTGCAGCAGCATCGTGAAGTGCAGGTGGTCGCCGCCGGCGAGGCCGGTGACGCCGGTGCGCCCGAGCTCCGCGCCTTTTTCCACCCGGTCGCCCGGCTTCACGCCGATCGACGACAGGTGAGCGTAGAGCGACTGCACGCCCAGGCCGTGATCGACGATCACGCAGTTGCCGTAGATGCCGAGGAAATTGGCGAACACCACGATGCCGGTGTTGGCGACGTGGACCGGTGCATGCTGTACCGACGCGAGGTCGAAGCCCAGGTGCACCTGGCGATCGATCTCCTTGTCGCCGAAGAAGTAGGTCCGTTGATCGGCGAACCGCGACTCCACCTGCGAGTTGCCGAGCTGGGCGAATGCTTCACGCCACAGCATCTCGGGTTTCGTCTCCGCCGCCAGACCGCGGATGGTGTCCCCGTTCTTCTTGCGGAGCTCGCCGTTGATGGTGAGGAACCCCTGCAGCAGTCCTTCGGGGGAACTGGTGTCCACTTTCAGGTCGGGTGTCTCGGCGGCAATAGCCGGAACCACGCGATCGAGGAAACGCTGGTCGATGGGAATCTTCGAGCGCACGAAGGCCTTCGGAAACGGCCGGTGCTCGATGGGCGTCGAGGCCTGGTTGCCGGCGGCGTCGCGCGCATAGGCCGAGAGCGTGGTGTTGATGTCCTGATCGTGACGCAGCGCGAAGAACGCCACGCGCATTGTCGGATCGCTGAGGCCGACCGACGCGGCGGGGTAGGCCGGATACTCCGCGTCGCCGACTCGCACGCCGGCGTCCACGTCAGCGGGCGAAGCCCGCAACACGACGAACTCCGCGCCGCCCAGGTTGATGTAGTGGTGCAGCGACAGCACCGCCACCCGCGGCGGCTCGAGCCGCACCTGCACATCGTGCGTGAACGAACTGCCGATGGTTCGCAGCCCGAAGAACACCGGGCGTTCAGCCGTGATGGTGATCGTTGCCGGGCCGCTGACCAGCTCGGGCTGCGCCTTCTTGCCGATCGGACGCGTGATGGTGATGCGGTTCGGCGTGTCCGCGGTACTGGTGAGTTCCTCCGGCGTGACGCCATCGAGCGACAGCACCGGCATCGACTGCCCGTTCTGCTCCACCACCGCATCGAGGCGGGTGAGCCGCGGACCCTCGTTCGAGCTCCCCTTCACCAGCGCTTCGAGCCCGCCGGTCGCGGGTGTATCGACGGTCAACGTCAGGGAGCCGGACTGACCGACGAACCCCTGCGGTGAGGTGATGGCGATGAGTGGTCCGGCCTCGCGGCCGGCCAGGAACCAGCCCACCCCCGCGACAATCAACGCCAGGACCACCAGCCAGAACAGCGCACGCCCGAGAAAACGCATGCACAGATGATAAGCCCTGCTTACCCCTTTCAGCGCCTGCGAACCGTGCGATGCGTCGGCGTCGCGGTCCACGGATCGTCGGGCCATGGGTGCCGCGGGTAGCGTCCCCGCAGTTCCTTGCGGACTTCCGGATACGTCCGCTCCCAGAAACTGCGGAGATCGCGGGTGGTCTGCACCGGCCGTCCATTCGGAGCGAGCAGTTCGATGGTCACCGGCTCGTGGTGCGGACCGACGCGCGGAGTCTCGGCCAGCCCGAACAGCTCCTGCAGCTTCACCGAAGCGGTGACGCCGCCGTCCTCGCGATAGCTAAGCGGCGTCGAGCGGCCGCTCGGCACGATCAGCGACTCCGGGGCCCCAGCGTTCAACCGCTGCTTCGTCTCCCACGGCAGCGCCTCGGCGATCCGGAAATCGGCGAGCGAGCGCGCGGTACTGGCCGCCTGCGTGGCGACCGCAGGGAGGTCGAGCTCCACACCGGCGAATCGGGCGCGGGCAAGCAGCTGCTGCGTCGCCTCGTCCGGCTCCTGTTCCAGCCAGGCACGGGCCAGCACCTCCGCGCGGACTGCCGCGTCTGGAGTCACCGGACGCTCGCGCACGACAATCTCGTCGTATCGCTCCACATCGACCGCGCGCACGGTGCCCTGGGCGGCGTCGAATCGATGCTCCAACGCGCGCGACGTGGGCACAATCCACTCGGGCGCCACGGCGGCTGCCATACGAACCAGCGCTTCGGTGTGCGGGCCGGCGCGGCCGCTGGTCACGTCGAGCGCAACCAGCCATTCGCCCTCGACCACGCGTGATTCGCGCCCCATTGCGGCGCCGCGTCCGGAGGCGAGGACGACCCGCTGACGATCGGTCGCGCGGCGCCGGGCCAGTCGATCGGGATAGCCCGCCAGCAGTGCCTTCGCCAGTGCCGCTTCGTCGATGTGCGCGCGAACGGCCGGGCCCAGCGTTTCAGCCGCCAAACGCGAAAGATGGTCGGCAACCCGCCGCGTATGAAAGGGCGTTTCCCTCCAGCGATCGATCAGCGGCAACAGGTCGCAACTGGTGGCGGCCGATGGAGCCGGCCGAGTGCCTGGTTCCGAGAGCAGCGCGCACGCAGCGGCGGCTTCGAACGAGCCACCGCCCTCCAGCAGGACGCGGCCGAGGCGGGGATGAAGGGGCAGCCGGCGAAGCTGGTGACCGAGTGGCGTTACTGTCACGCCATCGAGTGCCCCTAGCCGCCTTAGCAGGGTGAGGGCGGCGTCCACGCGATCGCGGTCCGGAGCGTCGAACCACTCGAACGTATGAGGCTGATTGCCGGCAGCCAGGACGCCCAGGAGCGTCGAGGCCAGGTCCACGCGCTGGATCTCCGGCTCGCGCGCGGGCCGCAGGCGATCGCGCTCGTCCCAGAGGCGCCGCGCCACACCGGGACCGAGCCGGGCGGCGCGGCCGGCGCGCTGATCGGCGCTGTCGAGCGTGACGCGTTCGAGCACCAGGGCATCGATCGCCCGTTCGGCGTCGTAGCGCGCCACTTTCTGCAGGCCCGTGTCGATCACCGCGGTCACGCCCGGAACGGTGAGCGACGTCTCGGCGATGTTGGTGGCCAGCACGATCCGGCGCGTCTCCGAGGGCTGCAGCGCGCGGTCCTGGGCCTCGCTGTCGAGGGAGCCGTGCAAGGTGACGATCTCCGCGCCGTGGCGCGCCGCCACGCCGGCGGATTCCTGCGCCGTGCGCTCGATCTCGCCCGCACCTGGCAGGAAGCAGAGCACCTGCCCAGACGAGGCCGCAAGGGCATCGCCAAGGGCTTGCGCCACGCTCTGGCCCGGCGCGTACTCCATCCTCAAGGGGTGCAGCGTGCCCGGTACATCGAACACCGGGCAGCGATCGAGGAACACCGACACCGGCGCCGGATCGAGCGTCGCCGACATCACCAGCACCCGCAGGTCGTCGCGCGCGCGCCAGGCCTGCCGCGCCAGGGCCAGCCCGAGGTCGGTGTGAATGCTGCGCTCGTGGAACTCGTCCAGCACCAGCGTCGCGACGTCACTCAGCAGCGGGTCCGCATCCAGGTAGGCGGTCAGCATGCCCTCGGTGACGATCAGCAGGCGCGTGTCGGCGGTGAAGCGGCGCTCGAAGCGCACGTGCCACCCGACCTCGCGGCCGAGTGTCCAGCCCTGCTCGTCCGCGATGCGCCGGGCCACGGCTCGCGCGGCGACGCGCCGCGGCTGCAACACCAGCACGCGGCCGGCGTCGATCAGCGCCGGCGGCACGCGCGTGGTCTTGCCCGCGCCAGGCGCGGCGATCAGCACCGCTGCGCGCCGAGAAGCCAGAACGCTCCGGAGTTGGGGGATGGCGGCCTCGACGGGCAGTGCGTCGAGCGGCATGGATGGCGAGTGTACACCGCCGCCTCGTGCGCATCGCCCCTCGCACGGCCCGCCGAAAAGCCGCTATGATCGGGGCTGACCGCCAGGGGTATCCGCGACGCGATCTTCTTTGCGCCGGCGGATTGAGAGACACCCTGGAACCTGATCCGGTTCAGACCGGCGGAGGAAGTGCGGCCATGCCGAAGTCCGATATCACGCGCCCCGCGAACGCTCCGGCGTCCGCGCAGACTTACGCCGAGTCGTATCCCGGCTCCACCAAGGTGTACGAAGAGAAGACCGTGACGACGCCGCACGGTGACGTGCTGCTGAAGGTGCCCGTGCGCGAGGTGGCATTGTCGGGGAACGAGCCCGCCGTCCGCCTCTACGACACCAGCGGCCCGCAGGGCTTCGACCCCCGCGAGGGTCTACCGAAGCTGCGCGCCGAATGGGTGCAGCCGCGCCGCGGCGCCCCGGTGGTCACCCAGCTCCACTACGCGCGCAAGGGCGAGATCACGCCGGAGATGGAGTTCATCGCGCTGCGCGAGGGGCTGCCGGCCGATTTCGTCCGCAGCGAGGTGGCGCGCGGCCGCGCCATCATCCCCGCGAACATCAACCACCTCGAGCTCGAGCCGATGATCATCGGCCGCAACTTCCTGGTGAAGATCAACGCCAACATCGGCAACTCCGTGGTCTCCTCGTCGATTGACGAAGAGGTGGAGAAGCTGCGCTGGGCCACGCTGTGGGGCGCGGACACGGCGATGGATCTCTCCACCGGCAAGCAGATCCACGAGACCCGCGAGTGGGTGATCCGCAACTCGCCGGTGCCGCTCGGCACCGTGCCGCTGTATCAGGCGCTCGAGAAAGTCGGCGGCCGTCCCGAGGACCTCACCTGGGAGGTCTATCGCGACACGATCATCGAGCAGTGCGAGCAGGGCGTGGACTACTTCACCGTCCATGCCGGCGTGCTCCTGCGCTATATCCCGCTCACCGCGCGGCGCCTCACCGGCATCGTCTCACGCGGCGGGTCGATCATCGCGAAGTGGTGCCTGGCCCATCACCAGGAGAACTTCCTCTACACGCACTTCCGCGAGCTGTGCGAGATCATGCGTGCCTACGACGTCTCGTTCTCGCTTGGCGACGGCCTGCGGCCCGGATCGATTGCCGACGCCAACGACGAGCCCCAGTTCGCCGAGCTGCGGACGCAGGGCGAGCTGACGAAGATTGCCTGGGAGTACGACGTCCAGGTGATGAACGAAGGCCCCGGTCACGTGCCGATGCACTTGATCAGGGAGAACATGGAGAAGCAGCTCGAGTGGTGCAGCGAGGCGCCGTTCTACACCCTGGGGCCGCTCACCACGGACGTCGCTCCGGGCTACGACCACATCACCTCGGCGATCGGCGCCGCGATGATCGGCTGGTACGGCACGGCGATGCTCTGCTACGTCACGCCCAAGGAACACCTCGGGCTGCCGAACCGTGACGACGTGAAGGCCGGCGTGATCGCCTACAAGATCGCCGCGCACGCCGCCGATCTCGCCAAGGGCCATCCTCGCGCGCGCGTCTGGGACGACGCGCTGTCCAAGGCGCGGTTCGAGTTCCGCTGGGCGGATCAGTTCAACCTGTCACTCGACCCGGTCACCGCGCGCGCCTATCACGACGAGACGCTGCCGGCCGACGGCGCCAAGGTGGCGCACTTCTGCTCGATGTGCGGGCCGAAGTTCTGCAGCATGGAGCTGACGCAGCAGCTGCGGGCCGAGGCGCAGAAGGGGATGGCGGAGAAGTCCGAGGAGTTCAAGAAGGCCGGCGAGATCTACGTCAAGAACGCGTAGGCCTACTTCGTCGCCGGCGGAGGCGGAACGATCTGGATGATGGTGGGGAACCGCTCGGGTTTCTCACCGGCCTTGGGATTCGGGAAGCCGGCGGCGCCGCCCCAGGTGTAGTCCTTCACCGTGACGCTGGGCGGGAACGACACGTCCGATTCGCGGTAGCGGCCCAGGTCGAACTGGTGAGTGGGTGGCGACTCGAAGAGCTCGTCGCCCTTCACCTTGAGCGCCGTGCGATAGAAGTTGACCGCCTCGAGATACGGCAACGTCACGCCGTAGAGGTGGAAGCGCTGGCCACGGCCCGCGTCGTAGGACCCGAGATACACCGCGGAGGGATAGAGCGGCACGCCACCCAGGTCCGGCGCCTTTGGCGCTGCTGGAGCCGTGGCCGCCGCGGGCTTTGCGGGAGGCGGCGCCGGCGCGGCGGTGGCGGGTGGCGGCGGTGCGGGTTTGGGTTGCTGCGCGGCCGGCGACGCCGGCGCGCTGCTGCGAGGCGTGGGGAAGGGCTGCGGCGTCTGTGCCGCAACGCCCGCTGAGATCGCGACACACAGCAATCCGGTCAAGCCACGCATGACCGTTATTATAGGCACGCCACATGACCAAGCGCCTGCTGGATTACTGCCGCACTCATCAGCCCTGGATGCTCGAGCTCGTCGAGACGCTCGCCGCCATCGAATCGCCGACGGACGACAAAGCCGCCGTGGATCGCTGCGGTGTGACGCTCGCCGCGCGGCTGGAGCAGATGGGCGGCGCCGTCCAGCGCGTGGCCAGCACGTCGGCGGGCGACCATCTCGTGGCGCGTTTCGGCTCGGGGTCACGGCAGGTGCTGATGCTCGGCCACTTCGACACGGTGTGGCCGATGGGGACGCTCGCCCGCATGCCGTTGGTAGCGAAGGATGGGTTCCTCTACGGGCCCGGTGTGCTGGACATGAAGGCTGGGCTCGCGCTCGGCATGCTGGCCACGCGCGCCGTCCTCGAGGAGGGGCCGCTCGGCGACGTCGGCATCACCATGTTGTGGACCACGGACGAGGAGACCGGCAGCCACACCTCGCGCGCGCTGATCGAAACCGAGGCCGCGCGCAGTGACGCGGTGCTCGTGCTGGAACCGGCGCTGGCCGGCGGCGCGCTCAAGACCAGCCGCAAGGGCTGCGGCCAGTACGAGCTGAAGGTGCGAGGCGTGTCCGCGCACGCCGGCGTCGATCCGCGCAAAGGCGTCAACGCCATCCGCGAGCTGGCGCACCAGGTGCTGGCAGTGGACGCGATTCGCGATCTCGATCGCGGCATCTCGGTCAACGTGGGCGTGATCTCGGGCGGCTCGCGGCCCAACGTGGTGCCCGACTTCGCCACCGCGACGGTGGACGTCCGCGCACAGACCATGCTGGACGCTGATTCCGTTGACCAGGCCATGAGGGCGCTGCGGGCGGTCACACCGGGCGCGCATCTCGAAGTGACGGGCGACTTCAATCGTCCGCCGATGGAACGGTCCGAAGGCGTGATTCGCCTGTTCGGCGTGGCGAAGGCCGTCGCCGCCGACATGGGGTTCGAGCTGCACGAGGGCGGCACTGGCGGCGGCTCCGACGGGAATTTCACCGCCGCCATGGGCATTCCCACCCTTGACGGTCTCGGCGCCATCGGCGACGGCGCTCACGCGCTGCACGAACACGTCGAGCTGGCGTCCTTGCCGGCCCGCGCCGCGCTCATCGCGGGGCTGCTGCATCGGCTGACCCGCGCCGCCGGTTGACGACCGGCAGCCCGTATCGCGCCTTCAGCACGCCGACCATCTCCTGCACGCGCTTCACGTAGGACGGCGGCGCGTACTTCGCCGCGTAGAGGTGGCCATACCGTTCCGCCAGCTCGGGGAACTCGCGCGCGAGAAATCCCATGAAGTGCTCGCGCGTGCCGGCCTCGAGGTGCATCACCATCGCCCCGACCGATCGCGCGCCCGAGTCGGCAATCGCCTTCAGCGTCCGTTCGAGCTTTGCCGGTTGTGACGTCAGCCCCGGCACGATCGGCGCCATCAGGACGCCCGCATCGATCCCGGCGTCGACCAGCTCGCGCACCGCCCGGAGCCGCTGCAGCGGGTGAGCGGTGCCGGGCTCGAGCCGCCGCCACGCATCCTCGTCCACGGTGGGCACGCTGAGATAGACGCGGCACTCGGCGCGCGCGCTCAGATCCTGAAGCACGTCCCGATCGCGCACGATCAGGGGCCCCTTCGTGACGATACCGACGGGATTCGCGGCGAGCGCCAGGCGCTCGAGCACGCCTCGAGAGAGGCGATACGACCCTTCGATCGGCTGATACGGATCGGTGGCGGTGCCGAGCGCGACCATGTCGCGCTTCCATGTGGGCCGGTCGAGCTCGATCGCCAGGCGTTCGACGAAGTTGGTCTTGACGAAAATCAGCGACGCGAACTGGTCGTCGGCGTCGAGCTCGAGCTGCGACTGGTAGCGGCGGGCGAAACAGTAGTGGCAGCCGTGCGTGCAGCCCCGGTAGGGGTTGAGCGTCCACTTGAAGGGCATGCCGTGGACCCGGTTGAGGGCCGAACGGCAGCGGATTTCCTGGTAGGTGGCATCGTCGCCGCGGCGGACGGCGCCCGGGAGGGCGCTGACGCCGCCGTCTTTGACGAGGCGCGCGACGTCCCGCGTGGTGGGCCGGAGCGGCTGGAGGTCGTCGAAGAGCGGAGTTTGTTCCACGAGAAGCCCACGAACATTGGCGTTCTCATTATTTCGCCTAACTTTCGCCAGTCAAGTGGAGACTGCGGCCGAGCTGGAAACTGGTGGTGACGAACCGTGGGCCGGCGCGGTGTTGCGCCACGTGCGCGACGCGAGCGCGCTTAGCGCTGTGAGCGCCACCACGCGAGCAGGTCGTCAACGGTCTGCTCGAGCGGAATGGTGGGCGCCCACGCGGTTGCGTGCGTCAGGCGATTGTGGCTGCCACACAGCCGTGGCACATCGCTTGGCCGCATCCGCGCGGGATCGAGCTCGATGGCCACCGGTACCCGCGCGCGTGAACGGAACAGATCGACCAGGTCGCCGATGCGAATCGCGCGGCCGCCGCAGACGTTGTAGGGTACGCCCGGTTCGGCGCTCGCCATCATGGCGCGGTAGGCGCGCACGGTGTCGCGGACGTCCATGACGTCCCGCTCGGGGTCGAGATTGCCCATCTTCAGCACCGGCGGCAGTTCGCCTCGCTCGATTGCGGCAATCTGCCGCGCGATGCTGGGCGCGACGTAGGCGGGCGTCTGCCGTGGACCGACGTGGTTGAACGATCGCGCCAGCAGCATCGGGATGCCGTGCTCGCGCCACGCCTGGGCCGCGACCATTTCCTGCGCGAGCTTGCTGGTGGCGTAGGGGCTGGCCGGCGCCAGGGCCGAGTCTTCGGTGAGCGGATCGCTCGACGGACCGTAGACCGTGGCCGAGCCACTCACCAGCACGCGTGGCGACTGCCCGGCGAGGTGAAGGGCCTGCAGCAGGTGATGGGTGGCGAGGACGTTGCCCTCGAAGGTCTCGCGCGTGTGCTGCCACGAGTCGGCGACGTGCGCGGAGCCGGCGAGGTGATAGATGGCCGACGGTTGAAGCTCGGCGATGGCCGCGACGACCGAGGGGCGGTCCAGCAGCTCGATGGTCTGCCAGCGCAGCGACGCGGAGGTGAGAGGCCGGGTGCTGGGCCGCTGCCATCCCACGACCTCGGCGCCCTCGTCGAGCAGCAGCTCAACGAGATGGGAGCCGACGAAGCCGGCGGCTCCTGTCACCAGGACCGGGGCCGGTCACCGGTTTCGCGGTCACGCTGTTGCTCCCGTGCGGTCTGCTCCGATGGCGTCAGCGCTGATGACGCCGGCTCCGAAGGCCAAGGTGGTCGTCCCCGACACTGGCGGCTCAGGTCAGTGCGACTTGCGCTTGCCGTACTGCTGCTCGATGTAGGCCTTGTACTGGGGATCGCGCTCTTTCACCGGGCGCCACCACCAGTCGTTCTTCTGGTACCAGTCCACGGTTTCGCGCAGGCCCTGTTCGAAGTCCACCTGCGGGGCCCAGCCCATGTTGCGGAGCTTGTTGGTGCTGACGCTGTAGCGGCGGTCGTGGCCCTTGCGGTCCTCGACGCGGCGGATCAGCGAGTCGTCTTTGCCGACGAGCTTCAGCAGCGAGTAGGTGATGTCGACGTTCTTCACCTCGTTGCCGCCGCCGATGTTGTAGACCTCGCCGCTCTGGCCCTCGTCGATCAGCTTGTCGATGGCGCGGCAGTGGTCGAGCACGTGCAGCCAGTCGCGCACGTTGCCGCCGTCGCCGTAGAGCGGCACCTGGATGTCGTCGATCAGGTTGGTGACGAACAGCGGAATCAGCTTCTCGGGAAACTGATAGGGGCCGTAGTTGTTCGAGGCGCGGGTGATGATCACCGGCACGTCGTGGGTGGCCCAGTAGCTGTAGGCGAGGCGGTCGGCGCCAGCCTTGCTCGCCGAGTAGGGGTTGCGCGGGCGCAGTTCGTCGGTCTCCGAGCTCGATCCCTCGGCCACGCTGCCGTAGACCTCGTCGGTCGAAATCTGCACGAAGCGGCGCAGGTTCGGGTTGCGGCGCGCGGCCTCGAGCAGCACCCAGGTGCCTTCGACGTCGGTCTTGATGAAGTCGCCGGCGGCGAGGATCGAGCGGTCGACGTGGGTTTCGGCGGCGAAGTGCACCACCACGTTCGAAGCCTCGACGAGCGGCGCGGCCACGGCCTGATCGCAGATGTCGCCGTGCACGAAGGTGTGGCGCGGGTTGTCCATCACGTCGTGCAGGTTCTCTTTACGGCCGGCGTAGGTGAGCTTGTCGAGCGTGGTCACATGCCAGTCGGGGTGCGCCTGCAGCGCGTGGCGGACGAAATTGCTGCCGATGAAGCCGGCGCCGCCGGTGACGAGGACGTTCGTGGAAGTCTGTGCCATCTGTCTGCCTGTTGCTGCAACGAAGGGTCAGCCCGTAATTCTATTATCTCTGCCCGCCGAACGTCCCGAAGAAGTTCGAGAAGCTGCCGATCCCGGCGAGCGTGAAGGCAAAGTTGAAGCGGCGGTCCTGGGGCACGCCAAAGCCCACGCCCCCGGGGTAGTTGAAGGCCTGGTATTCAAAGGCGATCCCGCAGCACTGCGCGTTGTAGTTGGCGATGTAGCGCTGGTTGAGGAGCGTCGATCGGGCGATGTCGTAGTTGAACTGCACCGTGCCGCCAAGCGTGTTGCCGGGCAGGCGAAGCGTCGTGGACTGCTGGATGTAGTGGTTCGACGAGACCACGCTGGTACCGCCGTAGTTCTGCTTGCTCCAGCCAGCGGTGGTCTCGACCATCCGCGAACGAATCACGCCATTGATGCCCAACCCCACTAGAGGCTGTTGCTCCGCAATCGGGTCGTATTCCATGCGCACGTCCACGCCCACGGCCTGCGCCGGCATCGCGCGGGCCGACAGGGCCACCGTGGAGAAGTTGCTCGGCGGACGGAAGTAGGCCGAGTAGCTGTAGGCGTTGTCGTAGCGGCTGGCGGCCTCGTTCGTGTAGTAGCTCTGGTTCACGGCCACGCTCAGGAACTCGCGCGGCGCGCCCGCGGTCGTCGGTCCGGCGGCGCGCTCGGGGTCCTTCGTCGTAGGCCGCCGTACCAGCAGACGGTTGGTGAGGCCGTAGGTCATGCGCGTCGTTCCGCCCACCACGTACTCGTAGGAAGCGGTGGTCGGAATCTGGTCCAGGTTGTCGATGGTGGTGATGCGCTGCAGCGTGAATGCCGGCTCCACCACGTGCTTCAAACGCTCGGCAAAGCCGTTGTTGGGCGTGAAGACCCGGGTGAACACCGGGCCGACGAACTCGGCGCGCATGTCGGCGTAGCGGCGCGTCACCGGCTCCTCGATCTGCCGGCCGTTATTGGCCGGGTCGAGGCTCTCGGTGAAGTAGGTCACCCGGTAGCCGATCGAGGTGTTCAGCGACAGGAACGGCAGGGTGCTGAGCGGCGCGCGCAGGGACGGCAGCAGGTCAATCTTTCCGAGGCCGAAGTCGGCGACGTTCAGACCATTCTTCTGCTGATACAGCACGCGGCTGGCATCGAAGTTGGCCGAGGCATACAGCGGCAGCTTGGCGATGCGCCGGCCGGTGAACGACGCGATCACGCCCGGCGCCTGGCCGCTGACGAACGAGTCGTTGGTGTTGTAGAACGACTCGTTGCGCTGGTAGGTGCCCGACACGCTCAGCCCGCTCCACGCCCCCGAGATGCCGCCGCCAATCGACCGCGTGCTGTAGGTCTGCTGGTACAGGTTGTTGTTGTACAGCTGCTGCGCGGTGATGTCCGAGAAGTAGTCCACGCGGGCGCGGCCGCGCAGGCCCGCCGGCATCGCTTGTGTGACGTTGCCGCTCAGTTGATAGCTGGTGCGCTCTGGCGCGTTCGGGTCGCCGGTGTCGCTGGCGTGCTCCTTCAGCGTGTAGGCCCGGAAGTCGCCCTGCGACTGCGGCGAGACGATGTAGCGGTACTCGCCGCCGCCGCCCTGGCCCCGCGACGCGAACCAGTCGTGCATGAAAGTGGCGTCCTGGTTGCGGCTGATCGCCCAGAAGAACGCGTTGCTGATCGATGTGCCGCGATACGTCGAGCGGCCGTAGGTGGGCAGCAGGAACCCGGTGGCGCGGTCGTCGTCCTGGATGGGGTAGTACATCACCGGCAGATAGAAGACCGGCACGTCCTTGACGCGCACCACCGCGTTGCGCAGCAGCGCGTAGTCGTGCAGGTTCACCGTCGCGTTGCCGCTGACGATCTCCCACCGCGGCGAGGGCTGCACGCAGCTGGTGAAGCCGCCCTTGTGGATTCGGTACTTGTCCGGGCCGATCTTGTCGATCGTCTCACCGTAGAAGTAGATGTCCGGCTCCATCGTGCCGAACATGGCGCGGTCCTCCTCGCCGCGCTCGCCCAGCGCGGCGATGCCGGAGGCCAGCGTGAAGGTGCCGAACTTGGTGCGGGTGTTGAAGACCACCGAATCGGCGGAGACGCGTGCGTCGGGCGTGGCGAACACCACGTTGCCCCTGGCCGTCAGGTCCCCTGTGCAGGTGTTCAGCTCCATGTCGTCGGCGAAGAACTTCTGGCCTTCGTTCGGGGTGCCCTTCTCGCCCTCGATTTCCACCTCGCGCATCAGGCGGATGCGGCACGCATCGAGCCGCTCGAGGGTGAACTGCTTGGTATTCCAGCCCGGCACCAACTGAGCCGATGCGGTGGCGGCGGAAACGAGAACGAACGCGAGCGCCCAGGCAAGCTGCAGCGTACGGAGCGCGCGAAATGGGAACGGCGGCACGAGTGGCATCGAGAATATCAAATTGAAACCGCGCCCGAGCCGATCAGCGCCGCGCGAAGCGGGCCGACGAAGAAGATGGACCCGGCCGCGACGGCCTTCCTCGGGCCCGCGAGCGTGCGCTCGATGGCGGCCTGCGGGTCGCGCTCGATGTCAACCGACACGCCGGGCAGCAACTCGGCGAGGCGCGCCCCGAGCGCGTCCGCGGTCCACGAACGTGCCGTCGGCACCTGCGTGGCGACGAAGCGCGAGGCCACCCGCGCCAGGGGACGAACGATGCTGGCGAGATCCTTGTCGCGCATCACGGCCAGGACGATGGGAATGGGTGCGACGCCGGCATCCTCCACGTACGACGCCAGCGCCTCGGCTCCGGCCGGGTTGTGGGCCGCATCAATC
Source organism: uncultured Acidobacteriota bacterium (assembly GCA_963723005.1). Classification (GTDB taxonomy): domain Bacteria; phylum Acidobacteriota; class Vicinamibacteria; order Vicinamibacterales; family UBA2999; genus VFZN01. The sequence goes on from CAVRPA010000008.1 coordinate 732,718, forward strand.
AGCACATCGCCGCTGGCCGTGCGGAGCCACTCCAGCCTGGCCGGCCATCGCGCGTCGGCGAGGCCAGTCAGGACGGCGTCGGTGCCAACGGTCAGCCCTCTCGCATCCGCCATCTCGAGGATGCGGAGGGCGGTGGCCGCGTTGGCCACCTGGTGCCGCCCCGCCAGCGCCAGACGCACAGCGGGGTAAACGCCCCGGGCTCCGCGGTAGCTGGCGGTTGCCACCCCGCGGCTCATGCTGACATCACCCTCCACCTGCGCCGCTTCGATCAGTGGGGCCCCGGCCTCGGTCGCGGCCGCGGTGATCACGGCGCGAGCGTCCGGCGGCACTTCACCCATCACCAGCGGTACATCGCGCCTGGCGATGCCGGCCTTCTCGCCGGCGATAGCAGCCAGGGTCGAGCCGAGGTGACGTTCGTGGTCGAAGGCGATCGACGTGATCGCGGAACACACCGGCAAGATCACCGACGTCGCATCGAAACGGCCGCCAAGCCCCACTTCGATGACCGCGACGTCCACCTGTGCGCGGCGGAACGCCTCGAACGCCACCGCCGTGGTCACTTCGAAGAAGGTGGGGCTGACGGCCAGGCGTCCATCGGCACGGAGGGCGTCGACCTTCGCCAGGACATCGCGCGCGCACGCCTCGAACGTGGCCGCGTCCACCGGCGCGCCGTCGATCGCCACGCGCTCTTCGATGCGGTCCAGATGAGGAGAGGTGTAGAGGCCTGTGCGATGGCCGGCGGCGCGGAGCGCCCGTTCGACCATTGCCGAAACCGATCCCTTGCCGTTGGTGCCCGCGATGTGGATGGTGGGATAGGCCCGCTCGGGGTGGCCCAGCGCGGCCGCCAGCGTGCGCATGTTCCCGAGCCCGAGCTTGATGCCGAACGCCTCGAGCGCCAGCAGCCGTTCGGTCGTGGTCATCTCTCCATCGGGCATGGCCTCCATTGTGGCCGATGCCAGCCGGGTGTGCGCCCGGACTTCCTGTCGCTTGCGCCCGTCCGGTCGAAGCAACGAGCCGAAGTGTGAGCGGGGGGTTAGGCGGTCTTGCCCATGAAACGCAGCGCGCGGGCCAGCGCCGCCTTCATCTCGCGCCGATCGACGACGAGATCCAGCATGCCGCGCTCGAGCAGGAACTCGCTGCGCTGGAAGCCGTCGGGCAGCTTCTGGCGGATGGTCTGCTCGATGACCCGCGGCCCGGCGAAGCCGATCAGTGCCCGCGGCTCGGCGACGTTCAGGTCACCGAGCATCGCGTAGCTGGCGGTGACGCCGCCGGTGGTGGGATCGGTCAGGACCGAGATGAACGGCAGCCGCGCCCGATCGAGCCGCGCCAGCGCCGCCGAGATCTTCGCCATCTGCATCAGCGACAGCGTGCCTTCCATCATGCGCGCGCCGCCCGAGCACGAGATGATGATCACGCCGGCGCGCCGTTCGATCGCGAGCTCGATGCCGCGAACGATCTTCTCGCCCACCACCACGCCCATCGAGCCGCCGATGAACCCGTACTCCATCGAGCAGATGACGGTTTCGAGGCCGTCCAGCCGGCCGACGCCGACAATGACGGCGTCCGACTTGCCGGTGGCGGCAATCGTCTTCGCCAGGCGATCCTTGTACGGCTTGGTGTCGGTGAAGGTGAGCGGATCGTTCGAGCGGAGGTTCGGCGCCAGTTCCTCCCAGCGCTCGTGGTCGAACAGCGCCTTCAGGCGGGTGGTCGCGTCAATCCGGAAGTGATGCCCGCATTTGTGGCAGACGTGAAGGTCCTTGACGAGATCCTTCGCGTAGATGATGGTGTCGCACTCCGGACACTTCTCCCACAGCCCCTCGGGCACGCGGCTGGTTTTCTCGGACCCGGCCAGCGGTTTGCGGGCCTTCTTGAACCAAGCCATGGGAACAGCTTAGCAAGTTCAAAGTTCAAAGTGCAAAGTTCAGCCGTGGCGGCTTTTTACTTCCGGGCGATGTAGTACCGCGTCCCCTTGCCCATACCCTTGATCTGCCGCACCAGTTCGTCGAGGGCGTCATCGTCGGTTTCGGGGTCGAACTCCGAGGTTTCGACGACCAGCAGGGGGGTGGCCGTGTAGTGGAAGAAGAAGTGCTGATAGGCCTCGTTCAGCTCGCGGATGTAGTCTTCGCCCGGGCGGGGCAGGTCGCTCTCGGTGTCGTCCTCGGGCCGGCGGCGGAGGCGCTCGATCAGCACCTCGGTCGGGGCCTGGAGGTAAACGACGAGGTCCGGCGGCGGCACGTCGCGGGCCAGCAGGTCGAAGAGACGCTGATAGATGAAGAGTTCGTTGTCGTCCAGGTTCAGGTACGCGAAGATCTTGTCCTTGTCGAACAGGTAGTCGCAGACCGTGGCCTGCAGGAACAGGTCGGCCTGTCGCAAGCCCGTCAGTTGGCGATGCCGGTTCAGCAGGTAGAACAGTTGCGCCTGAAGCGCGGCGCCGGGGCGTTCGGTGTAGAAGTCGGCGAGAAACGGGTTGTCGGCGTCTTCGAGGATGGTCGTGGCATCGAGGCGCGACGCGAGCCGTTCGGCCAGTACGGTTTTGCCGACCCCGATGGGGCCTTCAACAGCCAGATAATGAAAGGCCACGCCGGGCGAGTATATTGCAGGTTCGTAGCAACCCTGCTGGAGACGCGATGAGAATTGATCGACTGGAATTGTTCCTGTGCCGTTTGCCGCTCGTCCACTTTTTCGAGACGAGTTTCGGCCGCTCGTACGACCGCGAGTTCATCCTGGCGCGGATGGAGAGCGACGGGCACGAGGGGTGGGGCGAAGCGGTGGCCGAGGGGCATCCGTACCTACAGCGGTGAGACCACGGAAACCGTCTGGCACATCGTCACCCAGTTCCTGGCGCCGCTGGTGGTCGGGCGCGAGTTCGAGCATCCGCGCGACGTGTTCCCGGCGATGAAGCGGGTCCGCACCCACAACATGGCCAAGGCGCTGCTCGAAATGACCGCCTGGGATCTCCATGCGAAGATCGCCGGCCGCTCGCTGTCGGCGGAACTGGGCGGCACGCGCGACCGCATCGCCTCCGGCGTGTCGATCGGCATTCAGGACTCGCTCGATCAGCTCGTGGAGAAAGTGGCCAAGGAGCGCGCCGCCGGCTACCAGCGCATCAAGATCAAGATCAAGCCGGGCTGGGACATCGACGCGGTCGATCGCGTCCGCAGCAAGTTCGGCGACATTCCCCTGATGGTCGATGCCAACGCCGCCTATCGGCTCGAGGACAGCGCGCACCTGGCCCGCCTCGATCCGTACGACCTGATGATGATCGAGCAGCCGCTCGACTACGACGATGTGATGGACCACGTCGCGCTGCAGCAGGCGCTGGCCACGCCGATCTGCCTGGACGAGTCGATCCACACCGTCCGCATCGCGCGCGACGCGATCGCCGCCAAGGCGTGCCGGATCATCAACATCAAGCCGGGCCGGGTCGGCGGCCATCAGCAGTCGATCGAACTGCACGACCTGTGCGCCGCCAACGACATCCCCGTGTGGCATGGCGGGATGCTCGAGAGCGGCATCGGCCGCGCCCACAACATCCACCTCGCCAGCCTGCCGAACTTCCGCCTGCCCGGCGACATCGCCGCCAGCAAGCGCTACTACGTGCCCGATCTGATCGAGCCGGGCATCGACATCGCCGAAGACGGGACCATCGCGGTCCCGACGGGGCCAGGCATTGGCGTCACCGTCCGGCGCGATCGCGTCGAGAAGGCCACCGAGCGCCACCTGGTGATCGACGCGCGCGAGGTCGCGAGATGACGGCGCGCGGCGCCCATGTCCTGATTGCCGTGTTGATCGCGTGCGGCTGCGGGCCCAAGGTGACGCCGGTGGTGACGGCCGGGCCGCCGCCGCCCACCGATACCCAGAAGCTCACCTGGATTCTGCAGCTCGAAGACGAGCGGATCGCCCGCGGCGACGCGCCCGGGCAGGACCTGGTGGTGATGCTGGCGGATCACGGGGCGCACATCCGGCGGAGGGCCGCGCTCGCCCTCGGACGCGCGCACGTCGTCGAGGCGGTGCCCACGCTCGGCGGCATGCTGGCCACCGAGCCGGATCCCGAAGTGCGGCAGATGGCCGCGTTCGCGCTCGGCTTGATCGGCAGCCAGTCGGCGGCGCCGGCGCTGATCACCGCGCTGTCGGCCGGCGATCCGCTCACCCAGGGACGGGCCGCCGAGGCGCTTGGCGTGCTCGGCCACAAGGCCGCCGCCGGTGCCATTGCCTCGATGATCGCCGCTCCGATCACGGCCGGCGCGCTTGGCGCGCTGGCGCCGGATGATGTCGGCTATCCGAAGGACGCGACGATCGAGGCGGTGCGCCTGGGCATCTATGCGCTGGTCCGGCTCGAGGCGTACGACGAGCTGGCGGCGACGCTGCTCGATCAGTCCGGTCAGCCGCGCAGCCGCTGGTGGCCGGTGGCGTTCGCGTTCCAGCGGGTGGGGAATCCTCGTGCCGCGGGTCCGCTCACCGCGCTCTTCACCGGCGATGGGCAGGTGACGCGCGCGCTAGCCGCGAAAGGCCTGGGCACGCTGAAGCACGAGCCTGCCGTGCCGGCGCTGCAGGCGGTGGCCGCGGACGCGGCGCAGCCGCTCGCGGTGCGCGTGCAGGCGGTGCGGTCGCTGGGATTGATCGGCCAGCCGGCTGCGGGCGACACGCTGCTGAAGGTGGCAACCGGGCGCGGCGTCGATCCGACGCTGCAGATGGAAACGGTGGTCGCGCTGGGACAGCTCAAGCACGCCCCGGCGGTGGATGCGCTGCTGGAACTGGCATCGGCGTCGTGGCCGACGCTGCGCTCGGCCTCCCTCGTGGCGCTGGCGCGGATCGACGCGGATACGTTCATCAGCGCCATCTCGGGCCTCGACGACGATCCGCACTGGTCCGTGCGGGCGGCGCTGGCGGCAGCGTTGGGCGAGCTGGGCGCGGAAAGAAGCGACATCCGGCTGATGGCCATGCTGCAGGACAAGGATCAGCGGGTCATTCCCGCGGTCCTCACCGCGCTCGCCGCCACCGGCTCGGCGTCGGCGCCGGCGGCGCTGACCAATCGCCTGACCAGTGAGGATGCGGTGGTTCGGATGGCCGCGGCGAATGGGCTGGCGCGTTTGAAGGCGACCGGCAGCGCGCCGGCGGTAGCGGCGGCGTATGCCACCTCGCAGAACGACGCCACCTACGTCGCGCGGGCCGCGCTCCTGAACGCGTTGGCCACTCTCGACCCGGCCCAGGCGCAGCCGGTGCTCACGGCGGCGCTGAACGACAAGGACTGGGCGATCCGGGTGCGGGCGGCAGCGCTGCTGAAGGGCCTCGATGCCGAATCGACCGCCGCGCCGGCGACGCCCGCGCCGGCGCCGCTCGTGCCGGAGCTCGCCAACCTCGACACGCTGCTCACGCCGGCCTTCACGCCAACGGCCTACATCGACACCGAAGCCGGGATGATCCAGATCGAGCTGGCGGTGGTGGACGCGCCCCGCACGGTGGCGAATTTCACGGCCCTGGCGAAGAAGGGCGAGTTCACGAACGTGCCGTGGCACCGCGTGGTGGCGGACTTCGTCGTGCAGGGCGGCGACAACCGCGGCGACGGCGAAGGCGGGCCGGGCTACACCATCCGTGACGAGATCAACCAGCGGCCCTACATGCGCGGCACCGTGGGGATGGCGCTCGACTGGGCCGACACCGGCGGCAGCCAGTTCTTCATCACGCACTCGCCGCAGCCTCATCTCGACGGCCGCTACACGGTCTTCGGCCAGGTGGTGACGGGCATGGACGTCGTGGACAAGATGAAGCAGTGGGACCTGATTCGCAGCGTCCGTGTGTGGGACGGCGTCGCCTGGATCGGCAGCGACGAGCAGTAGGCAGGCGGCGGTTCGTTCGGGTTCGCGGGTACAAAAAAAGGGGGCGCAGCGAGCGCCCCCTTTTCGATCTTCCGGGAAGAAGCTATCGCTTCTTCGCCTTCTTTGCGGCCGTCTTCTTCTTGGCTGCCTTCTTTGCCTTCTTTGCCATCGGTTCATCCCCCCCTTCAGGTTGGGTTATGCGTCAGGTTATTGCCGCGCCACCTGCGGTAGCTTCTGCCGCCTGGCACTCAGCTCGCGGGTGCCGGCTTCTCCTGCGCCTTGCTGCGCGACTCACGTGGGCGCGCGATGCGGAAAAGTGGGGCAGTTTGGAAAACCGCCCCGGGTAAGCGGCGTGCTTACTTCTTCTTCTTTGCAGCAGTCTTCTTCTTCGCCGCCTTCTTTGCCTTCTTCGCCATTGTGCCTCCTGAAGGGCCAGCCCCGCCTGATGGCAACCTCGGCCTGAGTGAGTCGTGATTCACAAGCCGTGGCCTGAGCCTTACGCCCTCATACCAGATGTAGATTATGGATGAGAAAATATCGTTGTCAAGCGCAAACCGTTTGTAGTTGTCAAACAATCGGCCTTTCTGCTAGACCCGCGATCGTTCTCCCACTCACAAACTGTCGGCTCGAGCCGCGAGATTCTGTAGGTCAGCGCGCCGACCACGTGCGCTTCAACTCACGTGCGCGCGCGATCGCGTCGGCCGGCGCGGTGGGTTGGGCGGCGAGCAGCGTGTCGATCGCGAGGCGCGCGCGATCGCGCTGTCCGAGTTGATCCAGCTGCAGCGCGATGTTGAGGCGCGCGCGCACGGTGGCGAGGCCCGGCCGGTTGACCTCGCCCCGCGCCGCCGCGGCGACGAGCGCCTCGGAGGCGGCCAGGCTGCGCGCGTGATCGTGGAAGTAGACGTCGCGGATGGTCGCCTCGAGATGACGGAACAGCGGGTTGCGCGGATAGCGCGACTGCAGGTCGAGGACCAGCGCCAGCGCATCGTCGAAGCGCTCCTCGTACCAGAGGTAGGCGAGGTGCAGCTGATAGTCGGCCTCGCCCCGCGCCAGCTGTCCCTGGCGGCTGGTCCGCTCCATCTGCGCCAGGCCCTCTTCACGATCGCCGCCCGGCAGCAGCAGCAGCCAGCGGATCATGCGCAGGTAGGAGGGCGCAATCGCCGCGTAGTAGCGGTAGACGCCGATGCCGAAGGCCGCATCGTCCATCCCGGGGTCGAGCTCGAGCGCGCGCTCGAGGACCTCCTTGATCCGCTTGCCGTCGCGGGCGGCCGAGAGATGTTCGTTGCGCAGCACCTTCCACTGGCTGCGCGCACCGAGCGCCACGCCCTGGTAGAACCAGGCCTCGGCCCGTTCGGGCTCGCGTCGGGTCCACCGTTCCGCCTCGTGGACCGCGGCGTCGACCTCCGCTGAGAAGCGCGTGTCGAGGGCGGTGCTGTGAGGATCGAGCTGGATGTCCCACCACGTCGCCATGGCGCGAACGGCCAGGCAGGCCGCCCGAGGGGCCGGGCCGCAGGTCTGGACGAGCAGCGTCGGCACCTGCTCGAAGTCGGCGTTCAGCACCGCGTCGTAGGCGCGCGCCACCTGTGGGGCGGCGGTCAATCCGCGGATCGGGGCCGCACGGCCGGTCACCGGAGTGGCCGCGCCGGCGGCCATCACGCACGCGATGCCGCAGGTGAGGACGGCAGCCGGCCACCGGCTCACAGCACGCTGGTCCTCAACCGCTGCTTCTCCTGATGGCGCGCGAGCGCCAGCTGGATGAGGCGGTCCACCAGCGCCGCGAAGTCCACGCCGCTCGCCCCCCACAGCTTGGCGAACATGCTGATGGTGGTGAACCCCGGAATGGTGTTGATCTCGTTCAGCAGCAACGCCCCCGTGGTGCGCGACAGCAGGAAGTCCACGCGCGACATGCCGGCCCCGTCGATGGCCTTGAACGCCGCGATCGCCAGCCGCTGGACCTCGGCCAGCTGCGCCGGCGTGAGGTCCGCGGGGATCACGGTCTTCGAGCCCTCGTCGAGATACTTGGCCTCGTAATCGTAGAACTCGCGCGACGGGATGATCTCGCCGGCGATCGACGCCGCCGGATCGTCGTTGCCCAGCACCGCGCATTCAATCTCGCGCGGGTCCGGCACGCCGGCCTCGACGATGACCTTGCGGTCGAACGAGAGCGCGAGCTCGATGGCCGGCACCAGGTCGTCGGCGGTCTTCACCTTCGAGATGCCGACGCTCGAGCCGAGGTTTGCCGGCTTCACGAACAGCGGCAGCCCGAGGGCGAGTGACGCCTTCACGACCTCGTCCCTTTGACGCGCCCAGTCGGAGGCGAGGAACGCGTACCACGGCGTCACCGGCAGGCCTCGCGCCTCGAACAGGATCTTCATCGTCGCCTTGTCCATGCCCACGGCCGAGGCCATCACGCCAGGGCCGACGTACGGCACGTTGGCCAGTTCCAGCAACCCCTGCACGGTGCCGTCTTCGCCAAAGGGCCCGTGCAGCACGGGGAAGATCACGTCGAGCGGCAGCGCGGTGACCGTGGCGTCGCCGGCGGCGCCGACCGCGCCCGAACCGGCGCGGTCCATCGTCAGCAGCGTGTCCGTTCCGGGGTAAGCCGGCATCACCGTGACGGCGCGACTCGCGGCGGCGCCCAGGGCCTGCTGCCGCGCGCCGTCGATCACCTCCGCGGCGGAGATCGCGGTCGGGGGCTCCGCCGGCAGCGTCCAGCGCCCGTCCTTCTCGATGCGGATCGGCACCGGCTCGTACCGCGTGCGATCGAGATGTTTGATGATGGAGGCGGCGGACGCCACCGACACTTCGTGCTCGCCCGATCGCCCGCCGTAGATCACGCCCACGCGCAGTTTCGCCATTGGAGGAATAATAGACGCTTCCTGCCGATGAACGTGTTCACGCTCACCCATCAAGACGGCGCCGCGCGCCGCGGACAGCTCGTCACCGCGCACGGCACGATCGAGACGCCGGTCTTCATGCCGGTCGGCACGCAAGGGTCGGTGAAGGCGATGACGCCGCGCGACCTGGTCGAAGTGGGCGCCAGCATCATCCTCGGTAACACCTATCACCTCCATCTGCGCCCCGGCGACGAGCTGATCAACCGGCGCGGCGGGTTGCACCGCTTCATCGGCTGGGACCGACCCATCCTCACCGACAGCGGCGGCTATCAGGTGTTCAGCCTGGCGGATCGGCGCGTCCTCACCGAAGCCGGCGTGGAGTTCCAGTCGCACCTCGACGGCAGCCGGCACCTGCTGTCCCCGGAGTCAGCCGTGGACATCCAGCTGAACCTGGGGTCGGACATCGCCATGGTGCTCGACGAGTGTCCGGCCCTGCCAGCCGAACGAGACGTGATGGATCGGTCGGTCGACCTAACGGCGCGGTGGGCCCGCCGGTGCCGCGAGCACTTTCTGGCCCGGCGGCCCGGTTCCGACACCGGTCGCGGCCAGTTGCAGTTCGGGATCGTGCAAGGTGGCGTGGACCCGGAACTGCGGCACAAGAGCGCCGCGCTCACGGTTGAGGTAGGCTTCGAGGGCTATGCCATCGGCGGCCTGAGCGTCGGCGAGCCGAACGACACTATGTATAAGGTGATCGAGCACACGGCGCCCCTGCTCCCGGCCGGGCAGCCGCGCTACCTCATGGGCGTGGGTACGCCGACCGACCTGGTCGAGGCGGTGGCCCGCGGGGTGGACATGTTCGATTGCGTGATGCCCACCCGGAACGCCCGCAACGGCCGGTTGTTCACCAGCCAGGGCGCCATCAACATCAAAAATGCCTGCCACGCCGAGGACGATGGGCCGGTGGATCCAGCGTGTGGGTGCTACACCTGCCGGACGTTTTCGCGGGCCTATTTACGGCACCTTTTCATGGCCGGCGAGATGACGTCCGGCGTCCTGAACACGCTCCACAACCTGTTCTTTTACCTTGACACCATACGGAGGGTAAGGGAGGCTATTACGTTTGGGACGTTCGAAAAGTTCAGGCTAGATTTCCACCGGACTTTTTCCTCCCGCCCCCTGATCGCATGATCCCCACGGTAACGAACGCAGCCGGAGTGCTGGCCATGGCCGCCCCGCCCGATCAGGCGGTCAGTCCGTGGATTCAGCTCATTCCGTTCGCCCTGGTCCTCGGCATCTTCTACTTCGTGATCCTGCTGCCGATGAAGCGTCGGCAGAAGAAGGTGCAGGAGTTCCTCGACGCGCTGAAGGTCGGCGACCGCGTGGTCACGACCGGCGGCATCTTCGGGTCGATTGCCAAGATTTCCGACCAGTCAATTCAACTCCAAATCGCGCCGAACGTCCGGGTGGACGTCTCGCGCGCGGCCATCGTCGGCTACCAGGGACAGGCTCCCGTGGCCGACCAGAACGCATGAGACATGGGTAAGAACCTGCGCTGGAAGTTGCTCGTCATCCTGGGCGTAGTCGCGCTGTCGGTGTTCGCGTTCTATCCGCCCGACAAGAAGGTCCGGCTCGGCCTCGATCTCAAGGGCGGTGTGCACCTCGTGCTGCGGGTGCAGACCGACGACGCGCTGCGGCTGTTGACGGAAGGGACCGCTGAACAGCTGCGCGAGGCGCTGAAGACGGCCGGCCTGGCTGGACCGACGGTGGCCGCCACGGGCGTCTCGTCGTTCACCGTGACCGGCGTCCCCGCCGAGCAGGACGCGGTGTTCCGGAGCGCGCTCACCACTGTGGAGCTGTCCTTCGACCGCTCGTCGACGGGCCCTGGAGGCTACAACTTCCAGATGAAGCCGAACATCATCGTCGACAACCGCGAGAGCACGGTGAACCAGGCGCTGCAGACCATCGAGCGCCGCGTCAACGAGCTGGGCGTGGCCGAGCCGATCGTCGCGCGTCACAGCGCCGCCGATCAGATCCTCGTGCAGCTTCCGGGCGTGACGGACGTCAACCGCGCCAAGGAAATCATCCGGTCCACGGCGCTCCTCGAGCTGCGGCTGGTCGAGCAGGGCCCGTTCCCGGACGAAGCGGCCGCGGCGCAGGCCTACGGCGGCAATGTCCCGCCGGACATCCAGGTCCTGCCCGGGCGCTCGGAAGTCGCGGCGGCCGGTCAGCCGGCGGGCGCGGTCTACTATGCGCTGCGCCGTGTGCCGGCGGTGACGGGCCGCGACCTGCGCGGCGCCACGCCGCAGATGGACGAGTACAACCGTCCGGCGGTGGGCTTCAACTTCAACACCGAGGGCGCGCAGAAGTTCGGCGCCTTCACGGGCGCGAACATCGGCCGCCAGCTGGCCGTCGTGCTCGATGGCCGCGTGCAGACCGCGCCGCGCATCGAAAGCCGCATCGACTACGACGGCCGCATCACCGGCACGTTCTCCGCGCAGGAAGCGGCGGACCTGGCGCTGACGCTGCGCTCCGGCGCGCTGCCGGCGTCGCTCACCTACCTCGAAGAGCGCACCGTCGGCCCCTCGCTCGGCGCCGCCTCGGTTCGCGCCGGCGTGATCGCCGCGGTCGGCGGGCTGTTCCTGGTGATGATCTTCATGGTCACCTACTACAAGCTGTCCGGCTTCAACGCGCTGATCTCGATCACCATCAACCTGATCATCCTGCTCGGCCTGATGTCCTACCTGGGCGCGACGATGACGCTGCCGGGTATCGCCGGGTTCATTCTCACCATCGGCATGGGCGTCGACTCGAACGTGCTGATCTTCGAGCGCATCAAGGAAGAACTCGCCACGGCCAAGGGCGTCAAGCAGGCGGTGGCGGCCGGGTTCGACCGCGTGTTCCTCACCATTCTCGACACCCACGTCGCGTCGCTCATCTCGGCGGCGTTCCTCTTTCAATTCGGCACCGGCCCGATTCGCGGCTTCGCCACCACGCTGACCATCGGATTGCTGTCGAACGTGTTCACGGCCGTCTTCGTGTCACGCACCATGTTCGAACTGGCGCTGTCACGGCGTCAGGCGACGAAACTGAGCATTTAGTCCCATGCGCATCTTCGACAAACCCAACTTCAACTTCATCCAGTGGCGCTGGCACGCCATTGCCTTCTCGGCGCTGATCATCATCGCCGGGCTGGTCTCCATCGCCACGAAGGGTCTGCCGCTCGGCATCGACTTCTCGGGCGGCACCATCGTCGTGCTGAAGTTCCAGCAGCCGGTGGCGGAGGATGGCCTGCGCACCGCCCTCGATGCGGTGCCCGGTGAAAAGGTCGTCCAGCAGTACCGGCGATCCTGGCGCCAACGAGTGGCTGGTCCGCCTGCCCGAGCAGGCCACCGAGGGCGGCGCGTCGCTCGAGCAGGGCGCGCGCGCGGTGCTCGATGCGGTGACCAAGGCCAACATCGGCCAGTTCGAGGTCATCAGCCAGGAGATCGTCGGTCCCGTCATCGGCGCGGATCTCCAGCGCAAGGGCATCTACGCCACGCTGGCCTCGATCGTCGGCATCACCATCTACATCGGCATCCGCTTCCGGTTCGCGTTCGCGATTGGCGCCATCGCCGCGACGCTGCACGACGTGCTGGTCACGCTCGCGGTGCTGACGTTCTTCGGCTACGACCTGTCGCTGAACATCGTCGCCGCCATCCTCACCATCACCGGCTACTCGGTGAACGACACGATCGTGATCTTCGACCGCGTTCGCGAGAACCTGCGCAGCAAGCGGCGCGACTCGCTGGAGACGGTGGTCAACACCAGCGTGAACGAGACGCTGGGCCGCACCGTCATCACCGCCGGCACCACCTTCCTGGCGGTGCTGTCGCTCTACTTGTTCGGCGGTGAAGTGCTCGAAGGCTTTGCCTTCACGATGCTCGTCGGCATCGTCAGCGGCACTTACTCGACCGTGTTCATCGCGGCCGCCATTGCCATTCTTCTGAGCAGCAAGCAGACGCCGGGCCGACCGCAGGCTGCACGCAAGGCATCGTAGGCAACGTGGATCTCGTCGCAGCGGCGCTGCTCGGCGCGGTCCAGGGGCTGACCGAATTCCTGCCCGTGTCGAGCTCGGGACATCTCATCCTGGCTCGGGCCTTCTTCGGCTGGGACCCCGGCCGCTTCGGCCTCGCCTTCGACGTCGCGTGCCACGTCGGCACGCTGCTGGCGGTGGTCGCGTACTTTCGCGCTGACATCCTCAGGCTGACGCTGGCGGCCCCCGGCGCGCTCGCCGGACGCGACGGCGACTGGGAGCGGATGGGCCGGATGATCATCGTCGGCACCGTGCCGGTGGTCATCGTCGGCGTGCTGTTCGCCGACGCCATCGAGACGACGCTGCGATCGCCGGCGGTGGTGGCGGTCACGCTCACCGTGGGGGCGATCGGGCTGGTCGTGGCCGAGTGGATTGGCGCGAAGCGGCGCGGCGATGAGACCATCGGCTACGGCGAGGCGTTCCTGATCGGCGTGGCCCAGGCCTCGGCGCTGGTGCCCGGCATCTCGCGATCGGGAGCGACGCTGACGCTCGCGATGTTCATGGGCCTGCGGCGCGAGTCCGCGGCGCGATTCGTGTTTCTCCTGAGCCTGCCGGCAGTGCTGGCGGCGGCGATCAAGGAGACGATGGAAGTGGCCAAGATGGGCGTCGAGGGCTTGCCGGTCACGGTGTTCCTGGTCGGCCTGGTCGTCTCGGGCATCGTCGGCTACATCACGGTGAAGTTCTTCATCCGCTATCTCGCCGGGCACACGCTGTACGGTTTCGCGGTCTACCGGCTGCTGCTGGCCGGCGTCACGTTCGCGTGGCTCGCGTCCCGAGGGTGAGATCGCGCGCATGGGATGGCTCCGCCGCACGTTTCTGACGGGGATCATCGTCACGGTCCCGTTGATCGTGAGCCTGGTGACCCTGATCTGGATCTTCGGCGTCGTGGACGATGTGGCGACGCCGGTGTCGGCGCGGGTGCTGGGCCGGCCGGTGCCGGGACTGGGCGTGCTGCTCACGGCTCTGGTGGTGCTGCTGGTCGGCGCGATTGCGACCAATGTGTTCGGACGGCGGGTGCTGGCGCGGGCCGAAAGTTGGTTGCTCCACGTGCCCGTCTTCAAGACAATCTACGCACCAGTGAAGCAGCTGGTGACCGCCTTTTCGCCGGACAACGATGCCGGCTTCAAGAAGGTGGTGGTCGTGGAGGACTCGCGGCGCGGCCTGGTGATGGGGTTCCTCACCAGGGAGTTCACGCTCGATCGCGGGCGCGGACCGGAAGAGATGGTAGCGGTCTACGTGCCGACCAATCATCTCTACCTGGGCGACATCGTGGTCTATCCACGGGAGTTGGTGTTCTATCCGGCGCTGTCGATCGAAGACGGCATCCGGATCTTCCTGACGGGCGGCATGGCGCTGCCCGAGCAGGTGCAGGGGTTGGGAAAGACGCCCGCCGTGCGCTCCGCCAACGCGGGGAGCCGGGGTGGTGAGGGTGGTCGTGCTTAACGAGGGACAGGAGAATATGCTGAAGAGACTTAGCGAGCACGTGATGTGTCGCCGGGCGGCAGGAGTGGCGGCACTCGCCCTCACGCTGGTGATGATGGCGGTTCCGGCCGTGGTGGCCGCGCAGCAGCCCGAAGCGGCCGGCGAGCATCGCCCCGGCGGCGAGGTGAACATCCAGCTGCCGGACCTGAACCAGGGTGACTTCCTGGGGATGACCGGCCACTCGATCCTGATGTCCGGCCTCGTGGTCTGCGTGCTGGGTCTGCTCTTCGGCGCCTGGACCTACACCGCGGTGAAGAACCTGCCGGTGCACCGCTCGATGGCCGACATCTCGGACCTCATCTACGAGACGTGCAAGGCCTACATGATTCAGCAGGGCAAGTTCCTGCTGGTCCTCGAGCTGTTCATCGGCGCGATCATCGTCGCCTACTTCGCGCTGATCGGCTTTCCCGCCTCGCGCATCGCCATCGTCCTGATCTTCAGCCTGATCGGCATCGCCGGCAGCTACGGCGTGGCGTGGTACGGCATCCGCATCAACACGCTGGCGAATTCGCGCACGGCGTTTGCCAGCCTCGAGGGCAAGGCCTTCCCGGTGTGCGACATCCCGCTGCGCTCCGGCATGAGCGTCGGCATGATGCTGATCTCGGTCGAGCTGCTGTTCATGCTCGCCATCCTGCTGTTCATCCCCGGTGAGTACGCGGGCGTCTGCTTCCTCGGCTTCGCCATCGGCGAGTCGCTGGGCGCGGCGGCGCTGCGCATCGCCGGCGGCATCTTCACGAAGATTGCCGACATCGGCTCGGACCTGATGAAGGTGGTCTTCAAGATCAAGGAAGACGACCCGCGCAACCCCGGCGTGATCGCCGACTGCACCGGCGACAACGCCGGCGACTCGGTCGGCCCGACCGCCGACGGCTTCGAGACCTACGGCGTGACGGGCGTGGCCCTGATCTCGTTCATCATGCTGGCGGTGAAGGACCCGATGGTCCAGGTCCAGCTGCTGGTGTGGATCTTCATGATGCGCGTGATGATGGTGCTGGCCTCGGCGGGCTCCTATCTCGTGAACAACGCGGTCGCCAAGAGCCGCTATGCCGGCGTCCAGAAGATGAACTTCGAGGCGCCGCTCACCATGCTGGTGTGGCTCACCTCGCTGGTCTCGGTGGCGCTCACCTACGGGCTGTCGTACCTGCTGATTCCGACGCTCGGCGGCAGCACCTCGCTGTGGTGGCAGCTGTCCACGGTGATCAGCTGCGGCACGCTGGCCGGCGCGATCATCCCGGAGTTCGTCAAGGTCTTCACCTCGACGCATTCGTCGCACGTCAAGGAAGTGGTCACCTCGTCGCGTGAGGGCGGCGCGTCGCTCAACATCCTGTCGGGCCTGGTGGCGGGCAACTTCAGCGCCTACTGGCTGGGGCTCACCATCATGGGCCTGATGTCGATCGCCTACGGCGTGTCGCTGTGGGTGCCGGACGGCATGATGGCGGCGCCCGCGATCTTCGCCTTCGGCCTGGTGGCGTTCGGCTTCCTGGGCATGGGCCCGGTGACGATCGCGGTCGACTCCTACGGTCCGGTCACCGACAACGCGCAGTCGGTCTACGAGCTGTCGCAGATCGAATCGCTGCCGAACATCGAGCAGGAGATCCAGAAGCAGTACGGCTTCAAGGTGAACTTCGCGCGTGGCCAAGGAGCTGCTCGAAGAGAACGACGGCGCCGGCAACACCTTCAAGGCGACGGCGAAGCCGGTGCTGATCGGCACGGCGGTGGTCGGCGCGACGACGATGATCTTCTCGATCATCATGGCGCTGACGCAGGGCCTCGAGGACACCGTGGCGCTGACCAACCTGTCGATCCTGCATCCGCCGTTCCTGCTGGGGCTGATCACCGGCGGCGCGGTGATCTACTGGTTCACGGGCGCGTCGATGCAGGCGGTGACCACCGGCGCCTACCGCGCGGTGGAGTTCATCAAGGCCAACATCAAGCTCGAAGGCACGACCAAGGCGTCGGTCGAGGACAGCAAGAAGGTCGTGGAGATCTGCACGGTCTACGCGCAGAAGGGGATGTTCAACATCTTCCTCGCGGTGTTCTTCTCGACGCTGGCGTTCGCGTTCGTGGAGCCGTTCTTCTTCATCGGCTACCTGATCTCGATTGCGCTGTTCGGCCTCTACCAGGCGATCTTCATGGCCAACGCGGGTGGCGCGTGGGACAACGCGAAGAAGATCGTCGAGACCGAGCTGAAGATGAAGGGCACGCCGCTGCACGACGCGTCGGTGGTGGGCGACACGGTGGGCGATCCGTTCAAGGACACCTCATCGGTCGCGATGAACCCGGTGATCAAGTTCACGACGCTGTTCGGCCTGCTCGCGGTGGAGCTGGGTGTGTTCCTGTCGGCTCAGCAGGGGCCGACCCTCGTGCACGGGCTGGCGGCGGTGTTCTTCGTGGTGAGCATGGTGTTCGTGCACCGCTCGTTCTACGGGATGCGGATCGAGAGCTGAGCCGTGTCATCGTTTGTAACATTTGGAAATTGAATGGTTCGCAGGCAACCGAACCGTTGACGTCGCATCGCCCGCCGACTAGAATCGGCGGGCGTTTGAAAGTTTGGGCCCAGGGTGAACGGAGCCGGGGCCGGGAATCACGGAAAAGCGTCGCTTCGTCGGGAGCACTTTTCCGAAACCGGTGTCTAACCCGGTAACTGGGCGAAAAGGACCCTGTCATCGCTTTCGTTGACACTCTTTTTTCGTGCTGGCTATAATCGGCAGCCCTTGCGGTTGCCGCGGGGATTCTAGGAGGATACGTGCCACGCGACATGTTCGGCGATGTCGTCGACCCTTCCATCAAGATGGGCAACAAGATGTGGTACACCGTGCCACTCACCATGTTGATCCAGGCCGCTGTGCTGGCGGCAATTGTGATCGTGCCACTGATGGCCGTGGGAGTTCTGCCGACGACGCCATCGATGATGGCGTTCGTGGCCGCGCCGCCGCCGCCCCCACCGCCCCCGCCGCCTCCGCCGCCCCCGGCTGCGGATGCACCGCCCCCGCCCCCGGTGGACGTGAACCCGAACGCGGCGCCTGTGGAAGCCCCGTCCGAGATCAAGCCGGAGACGGGCCTCGAGGCTGGGTTCGAGCAGAATGTCGGTGGTATCGACGGAGGCATCGTGGGTGGTGTCGCCGGCGGCATCACGGGCGGCATTCCCGAGCCGCCGCCTCCGCCGCCCCCGCCGGCCGCTCCGGTTCGCGTGGGTGGCAACATCAAGGCGCCGCAGAAGGTCAAGCACGTCAACCCGGTCTACCCGCCGATCGCGCAGTCGGCTCGCGTCCAGGGTGTCGTCATCATCGAGGCCACAATCGGACCTGATGGTGCAGTAAAGGACGCGAAGGTGCTGCGCTCGATTCCCCTGCTGGATGCGGCGGCACTGGACGCCGTGAAGCAGTGGCAGTTCACGCCGACCCTCCTCAACGGCGTGCCGGTGCCGGTCATCATGACCGTCACGGTGCAGTTCACGCTGCAGTAGGAAAGCGGAACAAATGTCTTCAACTGGTAACACGGATTCTTTCGGGAGGAATGCGATGGAAGGTCGGAAGATGGGTCAGATCGGGCGAATCGCATATGCCGGACTCGCAATGGCATTTGTCAGCACCCCCGCGTTCGCGCAGGAGGGTGGCGGTCTCGACCTGGTCGAGATGTTCGAACAGATGGGCAGCGTTGCCATGGGCATCGCGGTCGTGCTGTTCATCATGTCGTTCTGGTCGGTAGGTGTCGCTATCGAGCGCATCTACACCTTCGCCCAGGCGAAGAAGCAGTCGAAGCTCTACGCTCCGCAGGTGGCCAAGCACCTCAAGGAAGGCCGTCTGAAGGAGGCCATCGCGCTCTCCTCGAACAAGGAATACCGCTACAGCCACCTCGCCAAGGTCGTGCTCGCCGGCCTGCAGGAATACCAGTTCCAGCAGGAGAGCGGTTCGAACCTCTCGCGTGAGGACGTGCTCGACACCGTCCGTCGCTCCATTCAGCGCGCCACCGCGCTGACCTCGAACGACCTCAAGAAGGGCGTTTCGGGCCTCGCCACCATCGGCGCCACCGCGCCGTTCGTGGGTCTGCTCGGCACGGTCGTCGGCGTCATCAACGCGTTCGTCGGTATCGCGTCGACGGGCTCGGGCGGCATCGGCGCCGTCTCGGCCGGTATCGCGGAAGCGCTGGTCGAAACCGCGCTCGGTCTGTTCGTTGCCATCCCGGCCGTGTGGTTCTACAACTACCTGTCGGGCCGCCTCGAGTACTTCAACGTGGAGATGGACAACTCCTCGTCGGAGATGGTCGACTACTTCATCAAGAAGACCGCCGCCTAGTCGTGTCACGGATGAGGCGCCGGGCATCTCCCGGCGCCTCGATCGTGCGCAGGCAACTCAAGGAGAACCGACATGGCAATGGACATGGGGGGGGCAAAAGGCGGAATCAAATCCGACATCAATGTCACCCCGCTCGTGGACGTGATGCTGGTGCTGCTCATCATCATGATGATCGTGGCGCCGCTGCTGCAGAAGGGCGCTGACGTCAAGCTCCCCGTTGCAGCCTTCAGCTCGGACAAGCCCGAGACGCAGGACCAGACCGTCGTCGCCATCGACTCGCAGGGCCGCTTCTTCGTCAACGGCGTGCCGGTGCGCGAGGAAGACCTCCGCCAGCGCGTCGAAGACATCCTCGAGGACAAGACCGAACGGATTGTCCTCATCAAGGCTGACGAAGAGGCGCAGTACAGCGCCGTCATGGACGCGATGGACCAGCTCCGCTCTGCCGGTATCGAGGACATGGGGCTCATCACCGATCCCAAGCAGCGTCCGGGCGGAGGCAACTAATGGCGCACGCACATAATCACTTCGGCGCCGACCGCGTGTTCATGGGCAAGAAGCTCGAAGTGTCGGGCGACATGAACATCACCCCGATGATCGACGTGCTGCTCGTGCTGCTCGTCATCTTCATGGCCGCCCTGCCGCTCTCCCAGAAGGGACTGGACATCAACCTGCCCGCCGAAACGCAGCAGGCCCAGCAGCAGCAGGTCGACATCTCGCAGATCGTGCTCGAGTACACGGCCGACCGACGCATCTCGGTCAACAAGCAGGACGTCACCGTCCAGGAGCTTGAAAGCCGTCTCCGCACCATCTTCGAGGCCCGCAAGGACAAGACGATGTTCATCGCCGGCGCCGGTGCGCTCACCTACGGCGACATCGTGGAAGTCATCGACGCCGCCAAGGGCGCGGGCGTCGAGAAGGTCGGCATCGTCACCGAAGCCATGCGGCGCGCCGCGGGCGCTTCGGGCGGCAGCGGCAGCAACTAGCCAACGCTGACCTTCAACGTTGAACGGGAAAGGCCGCCTGGATGGCTCCAGACGGCCTTTCGCTTTGTACCGTATGTCTTAGGGCTTGGGGCTTGGGCTTGGGCTGGGCAAGGCAAAAGGCAGAAGGCAGAAGGCAGAAGCCGGCAACCGGCAGACGGCTCAGCTAGGCTCTAGGCTCTAGGCTCAAGCTCTGGCCCAAGCCTCCAGGCCCTAGGCCTCCAAGCCCCAAGCCCCAAGCCTCCAAGCCCCAAGGCTCAAGGCCCAAGCCCCAAGCCCCAAGCCCCAAGCCTCCAGGCCCCAAGCCTCAAGCCCCAAGCCCCAAGCCCCAAGCCTAGTACGAGCTCGTCGGTGCGCTCGCGATTTCCCGCAGCTCCGGCAGCGTCTTGTCGGCGCGGCTCCACACCTTCCGCAGTTCGGTCACCGCCTGCTGCGCCTTCGCCGTGTTCTTCACCGCCGTCGCGGCTCGGTAGAGCCCCAACAGCGACAGCGCACGGCCGGGGTGACGCTTCAGCGCGGCTTCGAATTCAGGGATGGCTTCACCAGGACGACGCACCTCCATCAGGAGGTCGGCCACGAACTCGTGGCCCGGCTTCACCGGCAGCGGCGGCCCGAACTCGAACGTCAGCTCGTCCTCGACGGCGGCGGCCTGGCGTGCCAGCACAATCGCTTCCTCGCGCCGGCCCTCGACGAAGATGAGCACGGCCTCCAGCTGCTGCGCCATCACCGCCGCCACGCGCTTCTCGTTGTTGCCCGGCGCCGGCATGCCGGTCTGCGGCGGTTCGGGCGCGCCGAAGCCAGGCATCGTCGGCATCGCCGGCCTGGGTGTCGGAATCGGCGTCACGCCCGGGCGCACCGAGCCGGGACGTCCCGCTGGCGCATTCGGACGCGCGGTGGTCACGCTGCGCAGGGGACGATCGCCGTCGCCCGACAGCAGCGCAATGCGCTGCAGAGCGTCGTTGCCCGCCGGCCGGTTGCCGCTTCTGAACGCGGCCATGCCGATCGCGAACAGATCAGCGGCAGTGGCCGAGGCGCCGAGCCCCTCCGGGATCCACCGCGCTCCTGGCGTCGGTCCACTTTCTGGTTTCGATCAGCCACGCCGCGCGCGCGAGCGCCAGGTGACTGCGCATGCGCACCGACCCGCTCTTGGCGGTGGCCTCTTCGATCTGGTTCAGTACGGCTTTCGCGTCCGCCTGCCGGCCCTGCTGGAGGTAGCTGTAGTTGAGCCACAGCAGCGCGTGATGATTTCGCTCGTCCACGCTCAGGCCCTTGCGGGCGACGCGCTCATCCGCCGCCTTCACCGAGCGCTCGTTCATCTCGCCGGCCTTGTCCCACATCCCGAGGGCGAAGTAGATGTGCGAGGGCATGTGCAGGGCATGCGACGCGGCCGGGGCAATCTTCGCGTAAGCCTCCGCGTAGCGCAGTCCGAGCGGCGCGTGAATGGGGTCGTCGTAGGCGTGAATCAGATAGTGCGCCGCGCCGGGGTGCTCGGGGTTCTTGCGAGAGACGTCTTCGACCAGCGCCGCCGCGCGCATGTAGGTGGCGGCATCGCGTCCGCCGGGGCTGGCACCGAGCGTTGCCAGTGCATAGAAGGCCGTGACCTCGAGATCGTCAGGATACTTGTCGTGCATGCGCCGCATCTGTGCGGCGTAGGCGGTGTCGCGGGCCGGCTTTTCGCCATCGGCGTAGAGCGCTTCGACGGCGCGCAGCCAGTCGCGTTCCTTGTCGTTCGCGGCCTTGGCCTGGCGCTCGCCGGCTGTCGGCGCCAGGCGCGACAGCGCTTCGCGCGCGAGATCGGGAGCGGTCTGCGCCCACAGCGGATGATTGTGCGTCATCGCCTCGCCCCAGTAGGCCATGGCAAAGCCCGGCGCGGCCTTCTCGGCCTCGACGAACGCCTCGCGGGCATCGTCGTACTCGAAGCTGTGGAGCAGCAGCACGCCCTTGAGGAACGCGCTCTGGGCGTCGCCGGTCTGCGAGGTTGGGAAGTCGATGCGGCCCAGCGGTTCCTGAGCGCGGGAGACCGGCCCGGTGGCGAGGACGGCGACAAAGAGCAGGGCGATGGGGGCGAGCGCGCGGCGGGCCATGGATTGGGGACCTCCCTGACCGCAGTCTAGCGTACGGGGTTCAGGCTGCGGCCTGAACCCCGGAGAGGTCTAACACAGTTCACTTCGATTGAGCGTTCCGTCGCTCGGACTCCGCGCCGTCCCGTCGAACCAGCGAGCCGATGGGCCCTCAACGCAAGTGAGCTGAGGGGCTAGTTGAACGAGTAGCGCAGCATGAACTGGATGCGCCAGACGTCAGTTGAGGTCGGCCGTCTGCTCCAGCGTCTTCGTCATGTACTCGTTGTTGATGAGGCGCAGGCGGTATTGCGCCTGGCCCCTGCGAGTCGAAGGCGCCGCCCTGCGCCGCGGACGGCACGATCAGCGGCGAGTTCGACACCAGCCGCTGGGCGACACCCCAGTCGCTGTTCAGCAGGTTGCCGAAGTTCACGAAGTCCATCCGGAACTGGAACGAGTGGCGGCGGCCCTACAGGGTCGCGAACAGGTCCTGCGCGACGTTGAAGTCCAGGCGCTTGACGAACGGCAGGAACATGGCGCCGCGCTGCGCGTACTCGCCGCGGTGCTCCTTCAGATAGTCGTCCTGCGCGATCAGCGCGTCCCACGCCGCCGCCTGTTCGGCCGCCGTGTAGGTGCGGCCGCTCTGGACGTGAAGGTCTGGAAGTTCATCTCCGACGCGTCGCGCGGGATGTAGAGCAGGTCGTTCGCGGTGCCGCCGTCGCCGTTGAGGTCGCCGGAGAACACGTATAGCCGTTGAAGGCGTCGCCGATTCGGTCCGCGTCTCGAAGAAGGCCGAGAACGTCGTGCCGCCGAAGCTGAAGTACTCCTTCGTGTACGACCCGGCGAGGAAGAAGCGATGTCCCGGCGAGCCCGCAGGCGATAGCCGATGCCCGGGATTGTTCGGATCACCGGCATGCTGGTTGCTGTTCCACGACCCGAAGGCGATCGAGCCGGGATCGACCGTGTTCTTCGACTTCGCCGTAGCTGTAGGCCGACTTGACGAAGCCGCCGCTGGAAGTTCTTGTTCGCCGGAGAACGCCAGGTTCCACGAGTCGCCCACGTCCTGGTTCTTGAGGACGATGGCGTTGTGCACCTGTTCGAGTGGATGCGGTTGTTGGTCCACCGCGGGCGAGTTGTCCGCGCCGGCGAAGCTGGCCTGCGCCGCGGGCAGGTTGGCGTTGATGTAGTAGACGCCGTTGACGTCCTTGTTGTAGATGTATTCGGCGGTGCCGGTGATGCCCCACGGCAGGCGCCGGTCGACGGCGATGTTGCTGCGCCAGACCTGCGGGAACTTGAATCCTCGGATCGGTGAGGGCCAGTTCGTACGGACGACGCCGGCGCGCCGGTGACGTTGGTGGGCTTGTAGGTGTCCGGGTTCGGGTTGAACGGCCGCGTGAACGGTGTTGTCGACGTCTGCTCGAAGCCGGTCAGCACGCCGGTGTTGCCAATCTGGTTCGAGATCCAGACATAGGCCGGACGTCCGGTGAAGATGCCGGTGCCGCCGCGCACCTGCGTCTGGCGCTCCGAGTCGACGTTCCAGTTGAAGCCGGCGCGCGGCGACCACAGGATGTTGGCGTCCGGCAGCTTGGCGGTCGTGGTCCTGCACCGGCTGGCCGTTCTCGTCACGGAACGTCAGCGCGTCGGCGTCGGCGTTGGCAAATCCGGTGTCGCCGAACACCGGGCACGTCGAAGCGCAGGCCGAGCGTCAGCTTCAGGTTGTCGCCGGCGCTCCATTCGTCCTGCGCGTAGCCGCCGGCGTAGAGCACTTCGAGCGGCTGGATCGGCTTCTCCTGGCCGGGGATGTTGTTGTAGCGGACCTGGAAGCGGCGCAGGTTGACCGTCGAGACCGTCCGGTTCGGGTTGGCCAGGTAGCCGTTCACATCGGTGATAGAAGTCGTCCAGCGTGTTGTAGACGTAGACGCTCTGCGCGCCGGGGAAGAACACGTTCTCCGACTCGTAGCGCTCGAAGCTGCCGCCGAAGGTCAGCGTGTGCTTGCTGGTGAACTTGCGTGAAGTTGTCCTGCAGCTGGAACGTCTTGTAGCGCAGCTCGTTGTTGGGCGTGAACGGCTCGGAGCCGAGCGCGTGTAGGTGGTGTTGTTGCCGTCGAGGATGTCGACCAACGGGAAGAGCTCGCCGTCGCGCGTCGACGGCTCTCGTCCTGCGGAGGTGTAGCCGACGATCAGCGAGTTGGCCATGTTGCTGCCGATCACCGAGTTCCACTCGCCGATGCCCGACTTGATGTTCTCGAGAATCTGGTAGTTCGAGCCCTCGTAGTTCATCGAGAACGGGTTGGTGCGGCGGTTGCCGAAGCCGAGCGAGGTGGAGTTCGACATGCAGCACGTCGGTGTTCGAGTCGAGCTGGGTGTAGCGGAACGTGACCTTGTTGGCGGCGTTGATGTTGCAGTCGCCCTTGACCAGGTAGCGCTTGGCCGGCGTCTCGAAGTCGTAGTCCTGGTACGCGCCCGGTCTCGTACCCGAAGTTCGCTGCTCATGTAGCTGCTCAGCGCGATCGAGGTCCGACGCCAGCACGCGCGTCACCGCGCCGGCCGACGGCCTCGCCGCCCGTGGTTGGCGCGGAACGTGGTGCCGGGCTGGGTCAGCGCTTCGTTCTCGAAGTTGCCGAAGAAGAACACCTTGTTCTTCACAATCGGGCCGCCGGCCCAGCCGCCGGTGTTGGCGAACTCGAAGGTCCCGGGATTCACGTCCAGATCCTTGGCCTTGGTGCCGACCTGATCCTCGTTGCGGAACTGGCGGTAGATCGAGCCGCGGAACTGGTTGGTGCCGCTGCGCGTGACCGAGTTGATGCCGGCGCCGACGAAGTTGCCCTGGCGCACGTCGTAGGGCGCGACGTTCACCTGGATCTGCTCGATCGCCTGCGGCGAAATCGGCGCCACGCCGGTGCGATCGCCGGGCGTGTTGCCGAGCCCGAACGAGTTGTTGAAGTACGAGCCGTCCACCGTGATGTTGTTCATGCGGCTGTCCTGGCCGGCCATCGACAGGCCGCTGGCCTGCGGCGTCAGGCGCGTGAAGTTGTCGAGACGGTTGCTCAGGTTCGGCAGCGTCGCAATCTGCTCGCGGCTCACCGCCGTGGCGGCGCCCGTGCGCGTCGAGCTGAACACCGCGTCGGACTGGCCGATGACGGTGACGGTCTCCTGCACCGAGATGGCGCGGACCTGGACGTTGACGTCCGTCGACACGCCGAGGCTCACCGTCAAATCCTCGACCGTCTGCGGCTCGAACGCGGTGCCGGTGCCGGTGTAGGCCACCGTGACGATGTAGGGGCCGCCGACGCGCATGCCGATGATGGCGAAGCGTCCATCAGCACGCGTCGTGGCTTCGTAGTTCGTGCCCGATGGCGCGTGGATCGCAATGACGCTGGCGCCCGCCACCGGGGCCAGTCTGCGAATCGGTGACGACGCCGGTCATCGAACCGGTGGTCACACCTTGGGCGGCCGCGTGCGCAACGGCCAGTGCCAGCACACACACCGCGATCAGGGACGTACGCATCAAGCGAACAGGCAACAACAACATGGCAGTCAGTTTCCTCACTCTCCTCAACATGGAGCAAAAGTACCACTCAATTGTTACGCAGACGTGACGGAAACGGCTCAGGTTTCTGGGTGCCCTGCACACAAGAAAACAGGCCGCCTCCCGGTTAGGAAGGCGGCCTGTTTTGGTCGAACGACAGAACCGGCATGGCCGGCCTGAAATGCTGCTAGTCGGTGCCGGCGGTCTTCTGCTTGCGGAGCTCGGTGGCCTGGTCGCGGAGGCGGTCGGCTTCCTTCAGCAGTTCCTGCTGCTTCTTGGGGTCCTTCTCCAGGTTGGCCTGGAGGCGGAGCAGGAGGTTCTTGTAGGCAATCGCCTCCATGTAGTCGCTCTTGATGGCGATGGCCTTGTCGACCGCACCCAGGCCGTCCTGGACGAACTGGTATCTTTTCCTTGTCGGCGAGGCGGAAGTCGCGGTTGGCCTTGTCCCAGTAGTAGGTGGCCACCGTGTAGTGGGCCTCGGGATTGTTCGGCTCGATCTTGATGCGCTCGTTGAGGTACTCGATCGTCTTCGGGAAGTCGCCCTGGGCGTTGTAGAAGTTGGCGAGCTGCAGGTAGACGGCCGGGTCGTTCGGCTTGGACTCCTTGGCCTGGAGCAGCGTCTGCTCGGCCATTTCGTACTCACCGGAGTCCTGGTAGAGGCGGGCCAGCATGAAGTAGTTGGTCGGCTCGGTCGGGGTGAGGCGGATCATCTCCTTGATGATCGGCTCGGCCATCGTCGGGTCGTTCAACTTGTCCGGGCCGTAGGCCGCCACGAGGTACTCGAGCGACCGGGTCTTCATCATCGGGTCGCTGATCTTCTCGGAAGCCAGCTTGTAGTTGTCGACGGCCTTCGTCAGGAGGGCGTCGTTGTTCGGCTCGCCCTTGCGGGCCGGCCGGTACAGGTTGTCGTAGGAGTTGGCGAGGAAGAAGTACACACAGCCGGGGCTGGTGCCGCACGAATTCAGCTCGCCGGCCGGATCGGCCTGCACTGCTTCTTCGTACTTGACCGTAGCGCCACGAAAATCATTGCTGGCGTAGAGCTTGTTGCCATCCTTGAACGCCTTCATGGCACGGACCTGGTTGAGCTGTCCGCATCCGGCGAGCGCCACACTCATCCCGGCGACCAGAGCCAGGTACGCCCCCGCTGACCGAATCCTCATCGTATCCCCCTGTGGTGCTGTGGTTCCCAAGTCGCGCCGTTACAAGCGCTTACAATATCCGCTCCAAGTCGGCCCGGAAGACCCGGAGTATAGCCCCGATTCTTGACCCCTCGCAACCCCGACCCTATGATGGTCTGCGAAGGCCGCCCAAACGTTCAATACCAACCTTAGACACCGCCCGCGATGATTCGCTTCGAGGATCTGCTCGACCGGGTCCGCAGCTATAACCCGGACGCCGATCTGGAGCTGCTGCGGAGGGCTTATGTGTTCTCTGCCCTGGAGCACAAGGGACAGGTGCGCCACTCCGGGGAGCCGTATCTCGTCCACCCCCTGGAGGTCGCCGACATCCTGGCCGGCATGAAGCTCGATGCCGTGTGCGTGGCCGCGGGCCTGCTTCACGACGTGGTCGAGGACACGCTCACCACCCCGGCCACCCTGCGCGAGCGCTTCGGCGAGGACGTCGCCCACATCGTCGAAGGGGTGACCAAGATCGGCGCCATCCCGTTCTCGTCCACCGAGGAGCGGCAGGCGGAGAACTTCCGCAAGATGCTGCTCGCGATGGTCGATGACATCCGCGTCATCCTCGTCAAGCTCGCCGACCGGCTGCACAACATGCGCACGCTGCAGCACATGAACGAGGAGCGGCGCGCGCGCATC
Source organism: uncultured Acidobacteriota bacterium (assembly GCA_963723005.1). GTDB lineage: Bacteria > Acidobacteriota > Vicinamibacteria > Vicinamibacterales > UBA2999 > VFZN01. Next base: position 759,603 of record CAVRPA010000008.1, read on the forward strand.
GCCCAGGAGACGCTCGACATCTACGCGCCGATTGCCAATCGCCTGGGCATGTCGAAGATCAAGAACGAGCTCGAGGAGCTCTCGTTCCAGTTCCTCGAGCCGGTGTCGTTCGAATCGCTGAAGACCCGCGTCGAGGCCAAGCGCCGCACCGCCGAGGGCAGCATCGAAGAGCTGACCTCGCGCATCAAGGCCAAGCTCGCCGAGGCGCAGGTGCCGGTCGTCACCGTGGACGGCCGCATCAAGCGCCTCTACAGCATCTGGCTCAAGCTGAAGAAGCAGAAGATCGATCTCGACCAGGTCTACGACCTCATCGCGCTCCGCATCGTCCTGCCCTCGGTGAAGGACTGCTACGCCGCGCTCGGGATCATTCACCAGACGTGGTCGCCGGTGCCCGGCCGGATCAAGGACTTCATCGCGATGCCGCGCCCGAACGGCTATCAGTCGCTGCACACCTCGGTGATCAGCGAGCGCGGCCTGCCGTTCGAGGTGCAGATCCGCACCGAGGAAATGCACCGCCGCGCCGAAGAAGGCATCGCCGCCCATTGGAAGTACAAGGAAGGCCGCGTTGGCGCCGGGCGCGACGAGCAGTACTTCCAGTGGCTGCGCCAGTTGCTCGAATGGCAGCAGGAGGTGCGCGACCCGCAGGAGTTCCTCAGCAACCTGAAGATCGATCTCTACCCCGAGGAGGTCTACACCTTCACGCCGCGGGGGCAGGTGAAGGTGCTGCCGAAGGGCTCCACGCCAGTGGACTTCGCCTACGCCGTGCACACCGACGTCGGCCACTGGTGCGTGGGTGCGCGCGTGAACGGGCGCATGGTGCCGCTGCGGACGCGCCTCAAGAACGGCGACATCGTCGAGATCATGACGAACGCCGGCCACAAACCCAGCCGCGACTGGCTGAGTTTCGCGGTGACGTCGCGCGCCCGCAACAAGATCAAGCACCTGATTCAGTCGGAAGAGAAGGAACGCGCGGTCGAACTGGGCCGGAAGGTCTTCGAAAAGGAAGCCCGCCGCTTCGATCTCAACCCCACCCGCCTGCTCGAGAGCGACGCCGTGGAAGCGGCCGCAGCGGCATTCGGCGCGCAGAAGACCGAGGACCTGCTCGCCCAGGTGGGCTACGGCAAGGTCTCGGCGCGGCAGCTGCTCGACATGCTCGTGCCCGAAGGGCAGCTGAAGGAGAAGGCGCCCGAGCACCCAGTGCTGTCAGCGATGAAGCGGGTGCTGAAGCCGGGCAGCGGCGAGGCCGATCGCATCAAGGTGAGCGGCGCCGACGAGCTGATGGTGTTCCGGGCGCGCTGCTGCAATCCCATTCGCGGCGAGCAGATCGTCGGCTACATCACCCGCGGGAAGGGCGTCTCGGTTCACGCCGCGCGCTGTCCCAACGTCGTCAACCTGCAGTACGACCCGCAGCGCCGCATCGACGTCGAGTGGGACAAGGGCAGCGACACCGCGCCCTACACGGTGCGCTTGACGATGGCGGTGGAGGATCGGAAGGGGATGCTGGCGGCGCTCAGCGCGCGGGTGGCGGAAATCAACACCAACATCACCAACCTCGAAGCCACCACCGGCGACTCCGTGCATGCGACGGTCGGAATGACGGTGGAGATTCGGGACATGAAGCACCTCGAGAAGGTGATCAAGTCCCTGCGTGGCGTGGAGGGCGTGCTCGACGTCAGTCGAGGACCGCGATGACTTCGATCTCGAGGCGGCAGTCGCGGGGCAGCCGCGCGACCTGCACCGTCGACCGCGCCGGATAGGGCGCGGCGAAGTAGGTCGCGTACACCGCGTTCATCGCGGCGAACTCGTTCATGTCGGCCAGGAACACCGTGGTCTTGACGACGTGACGGAAGTCGGCGCCGGCTGACTGCAGCAGCGCCTTGATGTTCTCCATCACGCGGGTGGCCTGCTCGGCGATGTCGCCCGTCACCATCTGACCCGTCGCGGGATCCATCGGAATCGAACCCGACAGAAACAGCATGTTGCCCACCTTGATGGTGGGCGAGTACGGGCCGATGGCCGGGGGAAACCCCGGCGGGCTCAGGGCCTCGCGCATGGCTAGGCCGCCTTGGTGATCTTCTGGGACCGGATGCAGCGGGTGCAGACCTTCATCTTCTTGGTCGCGCCGTTCACCAGAGCCCGGACGCTCTGCAGATTGGGTTCGAACCGGCGGGGACGGACGTTGTGGGCGTGGGACACCTTTCGGCCGTAGGCCGGTCCCTTGCCGCAGACTTCACAGCGCATTGCCATCGTTAGGACTCCTGAGACAAACCGCGATGATACCACGTCACGGAATGATGATCGATGAAGGTGTGGGCTCCCGCCCCTCGACGGGCGGGGGCGGCATCACGCGCCGCAGGAGCGTCAGGTAGTCCACGGGGCCGCTCCCCAGGCCCGGGGCCTGGTGGGAGGCGCCCCGCTCGATGCCCCGAAGGACTTCGGCCGCGTCCTCGGCATATCGGGCCCCACCGCCCTTGCCCACTTCCGCCAGCAAGCCGTCCAGCTGCCGCCGGAGCCCCTCGCTGACCGGAGAGGGGGCGGCCAGTTCGGCGATGAGGCCCCGGCCGGCGGCCTCGAGCGTGCCGGCCATGGCGGCGGCCGCTTCGGCTACATCCGTGTCGGCGAGCGTGACCAGGCCCTCGGGGCGGTAACGGACGACCACGCTGCCCAGAAGGAAAAACAGCCGCAGCTGCACTTCCGAGAGGCGGTGGCCCATGGAACCGATCAGGACGGTGAGGTCCTGTTCCTGCTGCTTGCGCACCACGGCTGCGGGGTGACGCTGGGCGCCCTCCAGATAGACACAGTCGGCCGGGCAGCGGATCTCAACCAGGCGCTTGGTGGCGCAGCAGGTCGGGCAGATAGTCTGGGCCAGGGCAGGGCAGGCGCGCTTGGCGGGCCGGCGGCGACAGAGTGGGCAGATCACAACCGCACAAGCTTAACCGGCCCCCCGCAGCCGAGTGGGGGAAAACCCGCCATTCCGTGGTCAGGGTTGTGCGCGGCTTGCCACCTGCGCCCATTCGTGTTACCGTTTCGCGGCTTCATAGGTGTCACCCCTATAGGACAGACAGGGATGACATATGTCCAAGAACCCGATCGCGACCTCCGGCGTCTAATAGCAGTGAACGGTGTTAAACCCAGCGTCACTGAGCCAGGGTGTGGTCAGTCAAGTGCTTACGAATGAGTGATTTGCGAATAATCGGTCGGGGTGGGGGCGCACGGTAGAGCTGTTAAGCGTGCGCAGGGATTCCCCGCCAGTTCATACCCCCGATCGGCCAATCGCAAGCACCATCAAATCGTTTCCCGGTCTTAGGGTTCAGATCGGATTTCATAGGCACCGTCCTTGCATAGAGGGCGGGCATCATACGCTCCCCGGTAGAACGGCTGGGGAGGGGAATAGGAAGGAGTGGCTGTCATGGCCAAGGTTACGAAGCGCAGCACGGCTGTCGCAGTAGAGGCGTCCACCAAGGGACGCTATGCGGAATTGCGGAAGATTCTCGAGGATCGTCAGCGCGACATTCTGAGCGAGGTGCAGGGGCGCATCCGCGGCGTTCGCGCCGAGGGCTCCGAGAAGCCGCACGAAGTGATGGATCCGGGTGAGACCAGCGAGGTCGACATCCAGGAAGACATCGAGTTCGCCTTGATCCAGATGAAGGCGGAAACGCTCAACAAGATCAACGAAGCGTTGTCGCGACTCGAAGAGGGCAGCTACGGCCGCTGCTTCGAGTGTGCCGACGAAATCGCCGAACCGCGCCTCCGGGCGCTCCCCTTCGCCGTCCGCTGCAAGGACTGCGAAGAGGCCCGCGAGAATGCCCAGAAGCGCGAGCGCATGACCCAGCGCCGCGGCGGCGCCAGCAGCCTCTTCTACGAATTCCAGGGTTAACACCCGGCGTCCTTCCTTACAGCAGGCCCCGCCGGTGGCGGGGCCTGCACCCTGACCCACCGGCGAGCAGCTGAGAAGATTTCGACCCGGCGAGCCCGAGTTTCATAACCGTTGGGGGGTCGCATGAGCGATCACATCGAAGCTATCGTGTCCGACGAGCCCAATCAGTTGACGGTACCCGTGCCGTCGGAAGTCGCGGTGCTTCCACTGCGCGACACCGTGCTGTTTCCGCAGGCCTTCATGCCGCTCGCCGTGGCGCGCGAGAGCTCCGTCCGTCTCATCGACGAAGCGGTGGCGTCGGGCCGGATGATTGCCGTGTTCGCTCAGCGCGAAGCCGCCGAGGATGATCCACAGCAGAAGGATTTGCATCCGGTCGGCACCGCCAGCCACATCCACAAGATGTTCAAGCTGCCCGACGGCAGCCTGCGCATCATCGTCCAGGGCGTGACCCGCGTCCGCCTCGACGAGATGACGACGTCGCGCCCGTATCTGAAGGCGCGTGTCACCGAGATGCCAGAAGTGGTCGGTGACAAGGACAAACTGGAGATCGACGCGCTCCAGCGCAACATCAAGACGAACTTCCAGCAGATCGTCTCGCTGTCGCCGCTGATGTCGGACGACCTGCAGACGCTCGCCATCAACATCACCGAGCCCGGGCGGCTGGCGGACTTCATCGCCTCGAGCCTCAGCACCATCGGCACCGATACCAAGCAGGAAGTGCTCGCCACGCTCGACGTGCGCGCCCGCCTGGACCTGCTGAACCGGCAGCTGATCAAGGAGCTCGAGGTGCTCGAGCTCGGGTCGAAGATTCAGTCGCAGGTGCAGTCCGAGGTCGGCAAGAACCAGCGCGATTACTTCCTGCGCGAGCAGCTCAAGGCGATCCAGAAGGAACTGGGCGAAGGCGACGATCAGACGCGCGAGATCGACGAGCTGCGCGAGAAGCTCGACGCGGCCGGCCTGCCCGACGTGGTCAAGAAGGAAGCGCTGCGCGAGCTCGATCGCCTGTCGAAGATGCCGCCTGCCGCCGCCGAGTTCACCGTGGCGCGCACCTATCTCGACTGGATCGTCGCGCTGCCGTGGAGCAAGCGAACCGACGAAGTGATCGACCTGCCGCGCACCAAGGACGTGCTCGACAAGGAGCACTCCGGCCTCGACAAGCTGAAGGATCGCATCCTCGAATATCTCGCGGTGCGCAAGCTGAACCCGGCCCTGAAGGGGCCGATCCTCTGCTTCGTCGGCCCTCCGGGCGTCGGCAAGACCTCGCTGGCCCGTTCGATTGCCCAGGCGCTCGGGCGCAACTTCGTGCGCATCTCGCTCGGTGGCGTGCGAGACGAAGCCGAGATTCGCGGCCATCGCCGCACGTATATCGGCGCGCTGCCCGGCCAGATCATCCAGGGCCTGCGCCGCGCGGAGTCGAAGAACCCGGTCTTCATCCTCGATGAGATCGACAAGCTGGGCTCCGACTTCAGGGGCGACCCCTCGTCGGCGCTGCTCGAGGTGCTGGACCCGGAACAGAACAACACGTTCCGCGATCACTACCTGGACGTGCCGTTCGACTTGTCCGAGGTGCTGTTCATCACCACGGCCAACGTGCTCGACACGGTTCCCGGGCCGCTGCGCGACCGCATGGAAGTGCTCGAACTGGCCGGCTATACCGAGGAGGAGAAGCTTGCCATCGCGCGCGATCACCTCGTCGCCAAGCAGGTCCAGAACCACGGGCTGACGAGCAAGCACATCACCTTCACCGATGCCGGGCTGCGCGCCATCATCCGCGGCTTCACGCGCGAAGCGGGCGTCCGCAACCTCGAACGCGAAGTCGGCGCCGTGTGCCGGAAGATCGCCCGCCGGCGGGCCGAAGGCGACGAGGCGAAGATCCGCGTCACGCCCGAGCTCGTCAGCGAGCTCCTTGGCGCTCCCCGCTTCATGGACGAGGAGATGGAGCACCGCACCAAGCAGCCTGGCGTCGCGACCGGCATGGCCTGGACGCCGGTCGGCGGTGAAGTGCTCTTCGTCGAAGCTTCACGGATGGCTGGCGGCGGTTCGCTCACGCTCACCGGGCAGCTCGGCGACGTCATGAAGGAATCCGCGCGCGCGGCGCTGTCGTGGGTCCGTGCGCACGCCAACGAGTGGAACATCGATCCGGAGTTCTTCAAGGCCTCCGAGATTCACCTCCACGTGCCGTCGGGTGCGATTCCGAAGGACGGCCCTTCGGCCGGCGTCACCATGGCCACGGCGCTGGTGTCGGCGCTCACCCGCCGTGCCGTGCGCGGCGACGTGTCGATGACCGGCGAGATCACCCTGTCTGGCAAGGTGCTGCCGGTCGGCGGCATCAAGGAAAAGGTGCTCGCTGCCAAGCGCGCCGGCATCAAAGAAGTGATTCTGCCGAAGCAGAACGAGAAGAACGTCAAGGAGGACCTCAACGAGGAACTCCGCCGCGGGCTCACGATTCACCTCGTGAACACGATTGACGAAGCGCTGCTGCTGGCATTGCTGCCGGCGACACAGAGCGGAGCGACCAAGGCGAAAGCCGCCAGCCGCGCCCGCCATCAAGCCGCGCTGCAGTAGCACGCTCGTCCACGCTGTCAGCACGGGCACGAACGGACACGACACGCTCCCGGGTATACCGGGCCCGACGTCGCGACCTTCGTGCCCTTCTGGCGTACGGTCTTCGCTAGAGCAGCGCCAGCCCCGCCACCGTCTTCAGGTCCACCACTAATCCATCCGCAATCAGGGCCTGTGCCTCCACCAGCGTGAACGTGCGCGGCTCGATGTCCTCGTCTTCGTCCTGCTGCGCGGTGGAATCGGGGGGCGGCGGACCGAGCTCGGTGCAGCGGTAGTACGTCATCAGCTCGTCGCAGAACCCGGGCGTTGGATAAAAGCCCTTCAGCCGCTCAATGCGCCCTGGCCGCAGTCCGATCTCCTCCTCGCACTCCCGCGCGGCAGCCGCATCGGGATCCTCGCCGGGCTTCAGGCTGCCCGCCGGCAGCTCCCAGATGTAACGGTCGATGGAGTAGCGGTACTGGCGAATCAGGATGATCTGGTCCGGCGACGGCATCGGCAGCAACACCACCGAGCCGGGGTGCCGCACCACTTCCATGTCCAGGGTGTGGCCGGTCGGCAGGGTCACCCGGTCCACCTCGATCCGGAAGATGCGGCCCTGATGTTGCACAGAACGGGAGTGCAGGCGGACGGGCGAACGGGAGTCCATCCGCTCACTTTACCCTTCGTCCCCGAGAACCCGCGACGAGGCTGTAAAGACGAGCTGTAAACACGACGTAAATACAAAGGCGGGCGCATTATGCGCCCACGGGCTGGAGATAGACTGTTGGCGTCCTTATGGCTGAGCCTGAGCATCGCGGCGGTGACGCGCCGATGACGAGAGAAGCCGTCGAAGTCGAGACCCTGATCGCTCGGGTCGTGGACGCGTCGCCAGTCGGGATGCTGGTCATCGACGATCAGGGTTTCATCATGTTCGCGAACCGCGAAGCCGAGCGAAGCTTTGGCTACGCTGCGAAGCAACTGGAAGGGCTGCGTCTCGAGCACCTCATCTCACCGGCGTCGGGCGACCGGCACGTCCTGTTGCGCAAGCAGCACCTGACCGAGCCGCAGACCCTCCAGGCGGGAGCAGCCCGTCACCTGCTGGCCCGCCGCCGGAATGGCTCCGAGTTTCCAGTCGAAGTGGGCCTGAACCCGGTGAAGGTCGACTCGGGCCTGTTGGTGCTGGCGTCCATCGTCGATGTGACCGACCGGCTCAAGGCGGTGGAAGCCAGCCGCACTGCCGCTCAGGATCGCGTCTCGTTTGAGTCACTCATCAGCGAGATTTCTGCCCGGTTCGTCAACCTCCCACCCGAAGCTCTTGACGAAGCGATCGTGGACGCCCTGCACCAGATTGCTGACGCGCTCGACCTGGATCGCGCGGCCGTGTGGCTGCGAAACGAGGGCAACGACGACCTCTACCCGGCGCAGCGATGGGCGCGCGACGGTGCCGCCGTGGTTACCGATGGCCTCTCCGTGCGCGAGACATTCCCCTGGCATTGGCAGCGGATCATGGCGGGCGAGCTCGCGGTCTACTCGCGCGCCTCCGACATTCCCGACGAAGCGACGCGCGCCAGTATCATCCGCTACGGCGCGGCCGCGGGCGCCACGATTGGCTTCTCGATCAAAGGAGTGGTGGCTGGATGTGTCACGTTTGTGACCACCAGGCAGGAGCGCGAGTGGGCGGAGCCGGAGCTCGGCCGCCTGCAGCTCGTGAGCCGTGTGTTCGCCAGCGCCATTGCCCGCCAGCGCGGCCACAAGGCGCTGGTGGTCGCTCTGGCGCAAGTCCAGACCCTCAGTGAGCGGCTGAGGGACGAAAATGCCTATCTGCGGAGCGAAGTGGAGCAGGTGCTGGGCTCCTCTCCCGTCGTCGGGCAGAGCCCGCCGATCCTGGCGGCGCTCGAACTGGTTGCACAGGTGGCGCCCACCGACTCCAGCGTGCTCCTGCTCGGCGAGACCGGCACGGGCAAGGAACTGTTCGCCAACCAGGTGCACGCGCTGAGTGCGCGCCACAAGCGGCTGATGGTGCGGGTGAATTGCGCGGCGATTCCCGACACCTTGCTCGAGAGCGAGTTGTTCGGGCGCGAGAAGGGCGCCTACACCGGCGCCCTGACCCGGCAGACCGGCCGCTTCGAGCTGGCCGACAAGTCCACCATCTTCCTCGACGAGATCGGCGACCTGCCGCTCGAGGTGCAGGTGAAGCTGTTGCGGGTGCTCGAGGATCGACAGGTCGAGCGCCTGGGCAGCTCCCGGTCGATTCAAGTGGATGTGCGGATCGTGGCGGCGACCCATCGCAACCTCGAGGAGATGGTCGCGGCCGGGACGTTCCGCGAAGACCTCTACTACCGCCTCAATGTGTTCCCGATCCGGGTGCCACCGCTGCGCGAGCGTCCCGACGACATCCCGCTGCTGGTGTGGCGCTTCACGGACGAATTCGCCAAGCGCTTCGGCAAGTCGTTGACCGGTATCGACAAGGAGAGCATGGCCGAATTGCAGCGCCATCCCTGGCCCGGCAACGTCCGCGAGCTCCGCAACGTCGTCGAGCGGGCGATCATCGTGGCCAGGCCGGGCGAGCGGCTCGTGATTCCGGTGGCACCCGTGGCGTTCGCCGCGGCCCAACCCAGGAGCTCGAAGCTGATCGACGTGGAGGTCGCTCACATGCGCGGCGTCCTCGAGAGCTGCGCGTGGCGGATCCGCGGTCCGGGAGGCGCGTCCGAGCTGCTGGGCCTGAAGCCCAGCACGCTCGAAACGCGGATGGCCAAGCTGGGGATTCGCCGTCCCGACAAGGGCGCGTGACCGGCCGTCAGTAGGCTTTCAGGCCCGCCTTGCGGAAGACTTCGCACGCGTTTCCGGCGGCCTCGGCCGACGGCGGCTGAACGTCCTTCAACGTGTAATCGAGGCCAAGCCGCTCCCACTTGAAGCTGCCCAGTTGGTGAAACGGCAGCACCTCGACGCGCTGCACGTTGCCCAATCCGGCTGCGAACTCGGCAATCCCCGTCAGCGTCGCCTCGTCATCGGTGACGCCGGGCACGAGGACGAAGCGGACCCAGACCGGCTTGCGCAGTGCGGCCAGCCGGCGGGCGAACGCCAGCGTCGGCTCGATGTCCATACCGGTGAGCGCCTTGTGACGGTCCGCGCCCCAGCTCTTGATTCCGAGCAGCACGAGGTCCAGCGACTCGAGCTCGGCATCGCTCAGCTTGTCGCCGAAATAGCCGTTGGTCTCGATCGCGGTATGGATGCCCATCTCCTTCGAGGCCGCAAGGAGCTTCGCCGCGAAACGCGACTGCATCAGCGGCTCACCGCCGCTCAGGGTGAACCCGCCATTCATCACCTTGAGGCCGTGCCGGTACTTCGCCAGCTCCTCGGCCGCCTTGGCGACGGACACCGGCAGGCCGTTGGTGATGGTCCAGGTGTCGGGATTGTGGCAATAGCGGCAGCGCCACATGCAGCCCGTCGTCCACGCCACCACCCGCACGCCCGGCCCATCGACGGCCGAACCGGTGGTGAACGAGTGAAGGAACCCCATGTCGCCGGTGGCGAGCGCGCTGCGCACGTCGGTCTCCGGAACGCCCTTGCCGAGATCGACCCGCAGCTCGAATGGGCTCGCGGCCTCGAGCGGCGTGTGATCGGAACCAGTGCCTTCAGCCATCGGCGTCACGCTCCGTGGAACGTGCGGTTGATCACGTCCATCTGCTGCTCGCGGGTGAGCCGCACGAAGTTCACCGCGTACCCAGACACGCGAATCGTCAGGCTCGGGTACTTCTCGGGATGATCCACGGCGTCGAGCAGCATCTCGCGGTTGAGGACGTTGATGTTCATGTGGTACCCGGTCGCCGAGAAGAACGCGTCGAGGATGGACGTCAGGTTGGTGACCCGGTCCTCTTCGACCCGTCCCAGTCCCTCGGGCACCAGGGTCGTCGTCAGCGAAATGCCGTCGGCCGCATCACGATAGGGAATCTTGGCCACCGAGGCCGCCGAGGCGTGGATTCCATGGCTGTCGCGGCCGTGCATCGGGTTGGCGCCCGGGGCGAACGGCTCGCCGTGGCGTCGCCCATCGGGTGTGTTTCCGGTGGCCTTGCCGTAGACGACGTTCGAGGTGATGGTCAGGATCGACTGGGTGTGCACGGCATTCCGGTAGGTCGGGTACTTCCGGAGCTTGCTCATGAAGGTGCTGACCACCCAGGTGGCAATCTGGTCCACCCGGTTGTCGTTGTTCCCGAACATCGGGAACTCGCCCTCGGTCTGATAATCGGTGATCAACCCGGTCGCGTCGCGAACCACGCGCACCTTCGCGAACTTGATCGCCGACAGGCTGTCGGCCACCACCGACAAGCCGGCCATCCCGAACGCCATGGTGCGAAGCGGCGCGTAGTCGTGAAGCGCCATTTCGATCCGCTCGTAGGCGTACTTGTCGTGCATGTAGTGGATGACGTTCATGGCGTTGACGTAGACGCCCGCCAGCCAGTCCATCATCGCCTCGAACCTGGTGGCCACGTCCTCGAGCTCGAGGAACTCGCCCTGCACCGGCTTCGACGCCGGCCCGACCTGATCGCCGCTGACCTCGTCGCGGCCGCCGTTGATGGCATAGAGCAGGCACTTGGCCAGGTTGGCCCGCGCCCCGAAGAACTGCATCTGCTTGCCAACCAGCATCGGCGAGACGCAGCACGCGATGGCCCCATCGTCGCCCCACGTGCGCCGCATGATCTCGTCGCTCTCGAACTGGAGCGCGCTGGTGTCGATCGCCACCTTGGACGCGAACCGCCGGAATCCGTCCGGCATTCGCGCGGAGTACCAGATCGTCAGGTTCGGCTCGGGCGCCGGCCCCAGGTTGTAGAGCGTCTGCAGCATCCGGAAGCTGCACTTCGTCACCAGCGAGCGGCCATCGTCTCCCATCCCGCCGATCGACTCGGTCACCCAGGTCGGATCGCCCGCGAACAGCTCGTCGTACTCCGGGGTGCGCAGGAAGCGCACGATGCGGAGCTTGATGACGAAGTCATCGATGATCTCCTGGGCGCTCTCTTCGGTGAGGCGTCCCTCCTTCAAGTCGCGCTCGAAGTAGATGTCGAGGAACGTGGAGCACCGGCCGAGCGACATCGCGGCCCCGTTCTGCTCCTTCACCGCGGCGAGATAGGCGAAGTAGAGCCACTGCACCGCCTCGCGGGCGGTCCGGGCCGGCCCCGAAATGTCGTAGCCGTACTTCGCGGCCATCGTCTTGAGCTCGTCGAGCGCGCGGATCTGCTCCGAGAGCTCTTCCCGATCGCGGATGATCGATTCCGTAGACTGCTCGGGGTCGAGCGCTTTCTTCTCCAGCTTCTTGTGCTCGATCAGCCGGTCCACTCCGTAGAGCGCCACGCGGCGGTAATCGCCGATGATCCGGCCGCGGCCGTAGGCGTCGGGCAGGCCGGTCAGCACGTGCGATTTTCGGCACCGGCGGATGTCGGCGGTATAGGCGTCGAACACGCCTTCGTTGTGCGTCTTCCGATACTTGGTGAACGCCTCGACGAGGTGCGGATCCGCCTCGTAGCCGTAGGTCTTCAAGGCGCTCAGCACCATCCGGAACCCGCCATTGGGCATGATCGCGCGCTTGAGCGGCGCCTCGGTCTGGAGCCCGACGATGATCTCGTGGTCCTTGTCGATGTAGCCCGCGTCGTGGGCGACGATCGAGCTCGGTACCTGCGAGATGTCGAGCACGCCTTTCTTCCGCTCCTCGAGGAACAGCAATTTCAACTTGTCCCAGATGGCCTCGGTGCGGGCCGTCGCCGGCGCCAGGAACGACGCGTCCCCGTCGTAGGGCGTGTAGTTCAACTGGATGAAGGCCCGGACGTTGAGTTCCCTTTGCCACAGCGCTCCGCCGAATCCATCCCAGGGCGACGCGGTGGCGGTGGCTGTGGGCTGCTTCACGTTGGTCGCGGTCATGTCAGACTCCAGGGAAGGGCCCGCGCCGTCAGGCGCGTCGCCCGGAAAGGCCTAGCAGCGCTCCAGTGTGCCGGGCGATCATCAGTTCTTCATTGGTCGGGACGACCCAGGCCGAGATGCGGCTGCCCGCCTGCGAGATGCGCGGACCGTTCCGCCCATTCGCCTCCGGGTCGAGGTCGATGCCGATCCACGCCGACGCCCGGCAGATCCGCGCACGAATGTCTGCCGAGTTCTCGCCGATGCCGGCCGTGAACACCAGCCCGTCGAGGCCGCCGAGGACCGCTGCCAGGGCGCCAATCTCCTTCGTGATGCGATAGACGAAGTAGTCCACGGCAAGAGCCGCGGCCGGCTCGGGGTTGTCGAGCAGGTCGCGCATGTCGTTGCTGATGCCCGAGATCGCGATCAGCCCGGACTTCTTGTAGAGGATCGTCTCCACCTCTTTCGCGGAGAGTCCGAGGGTCTGGAACAGGTAGAGAATCACGCCTGGATCGACCGCGCCGGGCCGCGTGCCCATGCACAGCCCGTCGAGCGCGGTGAAGCCGAGCGTGCTGTCCACGCTGCGGCCGTCCGACAGCGCGCACAGGCTTGCCCCGCTGCCGAGATGGGCGACGATCACCCGCCCCTTCGCGATTTCAGGCGCCACCTCTGGCAGGACCGAGGCGATGTACTCGTACGACAGCCCATGGAAGCCGTAGCGCTGGATTCCGCCTTGCCGGAGATCGAGGGGAAGCGGGACCAGTTGGGCGACGCCGGACTGCGTGCGATGGAAGCTGGTGTCGAAGCAGGCGACTTGCGGCACGCCGGGCAGGCGATCGGCCACCGCCTCGATCGCGGCCAGGTTGTACGGCTGGTGCAGCGGGGCGAGAGGAATGAGGGCGCGGAGGTCGTCGATCACTTCAGGGGTGACGACGACCGGCACGCCGTAGGCCGCGCCGCCGTGCACCACACGGTGGCCGACGCCGACCACGCGCGCGCCGGAATAGCGGCTGCGCAGCCAGGCGGCCAGCCGGTTGAGCGCGGCCGGGACGTCGCCGACGCTCTTGTCGAGCGTCTCGCTGAGTACGACGGCGCCGCCGCTATCCTTGGCGGTGAATCGGGGCGAGGTCCCGATGCCGTCGATCTGGCCACGAGCCTCGAGCGACCACATCTGGCCCTCGGGTCTGCGGTAGACGCAGAACTTCAGGCTCGAGGACCCGGCATTGAGGACGAGGGCGTAATCGTCCATCACGACACTCGCGGCTGACGCCTGGCATGGGCCGCCATCATCGCGACCGCGCAACTGGCGATGCGGGCGCGCACGCTGTCGGCGCGGCTCGTCAGGATGATCGGCACGCGCGCCCCCAGCACGAGGCCCGCGCTGTCGGCGTTCGCGAGGAAGGTGAGCTGCTTCGCCAGGATGTTGCCGGCTTCGAGGTCCGGCGCCAGCAGGATGTCCGGATCGCCCGCGACCTCGGAGGTGATGCCCTTGATCTTTGCCGCGTCGCGGCTGATCGCGTTGTCGAACGCCAGCGGCCCGTCGAGGAGGCCCCCCTTGATCTGGCCGCGCTCGGCCATCTTGCACAGGCAGGCGGCGTCGATGGTCGCCGGCATCTTCGAGGTGACGGTCTCGACCGCGGCGAGGATGGCCACCTTCGGCTGCGCCACGCCCAGCGAAATCGCCAGGTCGATCGCGTTCTGGCAGATGTCGGCCTTGTCCTCGAAGCTGGGCGCGATGTTGATGGCGCCATCGGTGACGAGCAGCACCTTGTGGTAGGTGGGGACGTCCATGATGAAGACGTGACTGAGCCGGCGGCCCGTCCGCAGGCCCGTCTCGCGCGCCACCACCGCGCCGAGGATCTCGTCGGTGTGCAGGCTGCCCTTCATCAGCAGCTCGGCCTCGCCCAGGCGCACCAGCTCCACCGCCTTGGCCGCCGCCGCGTGGCTGTGCGGCACGTCGATGATCCGCGTGTTTCCCAGGTCGATGGCCTCGGCCCTGGCGATCTCGGCGATCTTCGCCGCGGGGCCGACCAGGATCGGGATGATCAATCCTTTGGCCGCCGCCTCCATGGGGCCGGCCAGCGCCGATGCCTCACAGGGATGTGCCACCGCGGTCGGAATGGCGCCGAGGCTGCGGCACCGCTCCAGCAACTGCTCGTATTTTCCGGTTCCCGTGACGTGAGTCATGCGTGTCTCTCGCGGGAAAGCCGGCGTGGTTGCCCACGACGGCTTTCCTCAGGTGGGAGGTGGGAGCGACTGTGACTGGCGCGGCTAGCAGAGCACCACGGACACGGCCAGGCCGCCTTCCGAGGTTTCCTTGTACTTCGAGTTCATCTCCTTGGCCGTGAGTGCCATGGCGTTCACCGTCGTGTCGAAATCCACGCGACGGTTGGCGGGAATCTCGTTGCTGGCGATCATGAAGCCGGTCCACGACTTGACCGCGCCAAACGCGCAGCGCTCGATGCACGGCACCTGGACGAAGCCGGCGACCGGGTCGCAGGTCATGCCGAGATGGTGTTGCAGCGACGCTTCGGCGGCGTTGGCCACCACCTGGTTCTCCATGTCGTGGGCCTGGGCCAGGAAGGCCGCGCCCATCGCCGAGGCCACACCGATCTCCGCCTGGCAGCCGCCCTCGGCGCCCGACAGCGTCGCGTTGTGCTTGCACAGATAGCCGACGGCCGCGGCGGCCAGCATTCCGGCGCGGATCTTGTCCTGCGGCAGCTTGCGGCCGCCCTCGCCCACCGCGTAGACGAGGGCCGGCATCACGCCAGCCGACCCGCCCGTCGGCGCTGTCACCACCAGGTGGCCTCGCGCGTTCTCCTCGGATCCCGCCAGGGCGTATGCCGACACCACGCCGACCCCGCGCTGGGCTTCGTACTTGTCGTCCATCGCCCGCGTGTACACGTCGGCGGCCTTGGTCTTCAGCTTGATTGGCCCTGGCAGCGTGATTGATGGCCCCTTGAGGCCGACCTTGACGATGCTGACCATCGCCGTGGTGATCTTGTCGATGAAGGCGTTGATCTCGGCTTCGCGTCTTGCCCGAGACCGCCACCTCGTTGGCCATCGCCACCTGCGCCACGGTCAGCTTGTTTGTCGCGGCGTGCTTCAACAGCTCCGCCATCGTCGCGTACGGGTACTTCGGCGCGCCCTTCTTGGGCGGCTCGTAGCCCTTCCACTCGATGAACCCGCCGCCCACGGAGTAGTACTCCTGCTCCAGCAGCACGGTGTCACCCGCCATCAGCTTGCAGGTCATCGTGTTCGGGTGCGGGAAGTCGCCCTTCGGCGCGTCGTAGACGATGTCCTTGAGCGAGGCGTTGAACGTGGAGGAGCCGAGCTTCACCGGGAACACCTGATCGGGCTTCTCCTTCAGCTCGTCGAGGAACGCGGGATCGATGGTGGCGGGCTCCTTGCCGATGATGCCGGCGAGGGAAGCGCGCTCGGTGCCGTGGCCGACGCCCGTGGCGCTGAGGCTGCCGAACAGGTGAACCTTGAGCGCAGTGGCCTTGGCGAGCTGGTCGGCGGGAAGCTTGGTGCAGCGCTGGTAGAAGTCGTAGGTGATCCGCATCGGACCAATGGTGTGCGAGCTCGATGGGCCGGGACCCACTTTGTAGAACTCTTCGATCGTCGTCATGACCGGCCCCTTGGCCTTCTTGACCACGTTCAGGTCCGGCGAGACGTTTTCCTTGGGGGCTGGCGGCGCCGGCGCTGCTGGCGCCGCGGCACTGTTGGCCGCGGGCGGCGGTGGCGAGCAGCCGACGATCACGCTGGCGGCACCGACGACGGCCGTTTTCATCAGGAACGCGCGCCGATCGACGCCGGCGGGTACCTCGATGGTGGTCAGGTCCGCAACTGGCGGGAACAGGGGTTCGCTGTCCTTCTTGGCTTCCATGGGTGTGCCCTCACTGATTATCGCGAATGAATGTCTGGGCCGCACCGGCGGGCCACGCCGTCTGCGAAAGCAGAAGCGGTGCCACGGCTGCCAGGCCCGGTTGATTTCAGCAACTAACGGCAGGTGTTGAAGTTACGTAGTTTCGCGAATCGACTGTCGGTGACGCCGACGGGGCGTCACCACGAAATGCCGGGGCCGACCCCCGGAAATGACGAAAATCCGTCGGGAGAGCAGGCAAAAGGCAAGAAGAGAAGGCAGAAAACTGAAGTCCGTTCTGCCTTTAGCCTTCTGCCTTTTCCTTCTTAGGGTTGCGTGGTCGTCTGCCAGCCGCCGCCGAGAGTGCGATAGAGCTCCGCGCGGGCGCGGAGCTCGGCGCCCAGGGTCTGCGCCAGCAAGAGCTGCCGTGTGAACAGCTCCTGGTCGGCGGTCAGGATCTCCAGGTAGCTCGCGAGCCCGGAATCGTATCGGGCACGCGCCAGGTCGGCGGCGTCGGTCAGGGCCTCGACGCCGATGCGCTGCTGCTCGCGGATCTCCGCCAGCTTCTGGATGGTCACCAGGGCGTTGGCGACTTCGCGATAGCCGTTCAGCGCCGACTTGCGATACTCGGCGATGGCCGCGTCGAACCGGGCCTGCATCACCCGCACGTTCTGCTTCAGCCGTCCGGCATTGAAGATCGGCTGCAACAGGCTGGGCGTGAGCGAAAACACTGCGCCACCGCCACCAAGCTGGCTGGTGAGATCCCCATTCACGCCGCCGAGAAAGCCGGTGAGGCTGATTGTGGGGAAGAACAGCGCCTTCGCGGCGCCGATGTCGGCGTTGGCCGCCACCAGCAGCTGCTCGGCGAGCGCCACGTCGGGGCGCCGCTCGAGGAGCTGGGCCGGCAGACCGGGCGGTACCGTCGGCGGCAGATTTTCGCCCAGTGTCAGCGCCGTCCGCGTGATCGGTCCTGGTCCCCGTCCGAGGAGGAACGACAGCAGGTTCTCGGCGTAGGCTCGCTGCCGCTCGATGTCTGGCACCGCGGCCGCGGTCTGCGCACGGTTCGCGACGATGCGGTCCACTTCCAGACGGTTCGAGACGCCGCCGTCCAGCCGGTTCCTGAAGTAGGCCACCGTCTCGTCGTTCAAGGCCAGGGTCCGCCGGGCGATGTCGATCTGCAGATCGAACTCGCGCAGCAGGAAGTATGTGGACGCGACGTCGCCGATCAGGGTGACCAGCACGCCGCGCCGGTTCTGCTCGCTGGCGAACGCGATGGCCAGGGCTGATTCCCGCTGCCGCCGCAGCTTGCCGAACAGGTCGATTTCCCAGGACAGCCCGAACCCGTAGTTCACGTTCTCGGTCACCGACTCGGCTCGAGTGTCGTCGTCGCTCGACGATCCACGCCAGCCGGCACTGAGCTGCCCATCCACCTGCGGGTAGTAGAAGGACTTGGCGATGCCAGCCCGGGCGCGCGCTTCCTCGACCCGGGCCAGCGCCGCCTGCAGGTCGAGGTTGTTGCCGAGCGCTTCCTTGATCAGCGCCTGAAGCTCGGGGTCCTGGAAGATCTCGAACCACGGCGCGTCAGCGAGCGTCTGCGCCTGAGCAGGGCCATCCACGAACCGGTACTGGTCCGGGCTGATCACCTGTGGCCGTTCGTAATTCTCGCCGACGGTGCAGCCGGCCAATAGTGCCGAGACCGACATCGTTGCGGCGAGTGCGCGGAGGGAGGGGCGGATCATCTCAGTGCCCTCCCTGTCCGTGCTCGGTGGCCAGTGCGGGTGGGCCTCCGGCTGGCGGGACGGGCTTGCCCCCCGTGACCTTCATCACGACCACGTACAACATCGGGATCAGCAGCACGCCGAGGAACGTCGCCACGAGCATGCCCGCGAACACGGCCATGCCCATCACCTTGCGGCCCTCGGCGCCGGCGCCCGCCGCGGTCAAGAGCGGCACCACGCCAAGGATGAACGCGAAGGCGGTCATCAGGATGGGCCGGAAGCGGAGTTTCGCGGCCAGCAGCGCCGCCTCGACGAGCGGCGTGCCCTTGTCGAACTCCATCTTCGCGAACTCGACGATCAGGATGGCGTTCTTCGCCGCCAACCCGATCAGCATGATGAGGCCGATCTGGGCGAACACGTTGTTCACATAGCTCGGGCCCATGAAGGTGCGTGCCAGGTAGAGACCCAGGTAGGCGCCGAACACCGCGAATGGCGTGCCGAGCAGCACGCTGAACGGCAGGCCCCAGCTCTGGTACTGTGCCGCCAGAATCAGGAACACCAGGAAGATGGCCAGGGCGAAGACCACGGCCACGCCCGGGGCCCGCCGTTCCTGGTAGGACATGTCCGCCCAGTCGAAGCTCATGTCCGGTGGCAGTATCTCCCGTGCCGTGGCCTCCAGGGCATCGAGCGCCTGCGTCGATGAGAAGCCCGCGGCAGGCACGCCGGTGAGCTCCGCCGCCCGGAACAGGTTGAACCGGTTGGTGAACTCCGGCCCCTGGGTCGGCCGCGTCGACACCAGCGTGTCGAGCGGCACCATCCCGCCCTGCGCGTTCTTGACGAAGAACAGCCCGATCTGTTTCGGATCCTGCCGGAACTCCGGCTCCGCCTGCATGTAGACCTTGTAGACGCGGCCGAAGCGGTTGAAGTCGTTGACGTACGAGCTGCCGAGCAGCGCCCCGAGCGTGGTGTTGACGTCGTTCAGCGGCACGCCGGCCCGCAGCACCTTGCTGCGGTCGATGTCGGCGAAGATCTGCGGCACGCTGGCGCGATAGAGCGAGCCGATGCGGCCGATCTCGGGCCGCTTGCGCGCCGCCTCCATGAAGCGCTGGGTCTGCTGCGCCAGGTACTCCGGCGACCCGCCGCTGCGATCCTGCAGCTGCATCGTGAACCCGGCGCCGGTGCCGAGGCCGGGAATGGCCGGCGGGCCGAACGCGATGACGCCCGCCTCCGGTATCTGCTGGGCGAAGGCGCGATTGAGCGCGTTGACCACCCCGAACGAGACCAGTTCCGGGCTGTGGCGCTCCTCCCACGGCTTCAGCTGCACGAAGAAGAAGCCCATGTTCGAGGAGTAGGCGCCGGTGATCAGCGAGAAGCCGCTGATGGTGTTGAACCCCTCGACCGCCTCGTGCTCTTCGAGGATCTTCTCGACCTTCTTCATCACCGCGTCGGTGCGCTCGAGCGACGCCGCGTCGGGCAGCAGGGCGTTGACCAGGATGTAGCCCTGGTCCTCCTCGGGGACGAAGCCGCCGGGGATGCGCTGCACCAGCATGAAGATGACGTAGCACAGCACGCCCATGAACACGAGGCTGCGGAACGTCTTGCGGATCAGGATGGCGGCGACGCTGACGTAGCGATCCGTGGTCCAGCCGAACACCTTGTTGAAGCCCCGGTAGAACGGCGTCAGGATGCTCTTCTTGTTGGGGTCCACCGGCTTCAGCAGCATGCCGGCGAGCGCCGGGCTGAGGGTGAGCGCGTTGACGACCGACAGCAGCACCGACAGCGCGATGGTGATGGCGAACTGCTGATACAGCAGGCCGCTGATGCCGCCCATGAAGCCGACCGGCACGAACACCGCCGCCAGGATGAGGCCGATGGCGATCACCGGTCCCGACACCTCTTCCATCGCCTTGATGGTGGCTTCCTTCGGCTCCATGCCGTGCTCGATGTGGTGCATCACCGCCTCGACCACGACGATCGCATCGTCAACGACGATGCCGATGGCGAGCACGAGGCCGAGCAGCGAGAGCACGTTGATGGAGAACCCGAGCATCGGGAAGAAGATGAACGCGCCGATCAGCGAGACCGGCACGGTCATCAGCGGAATCAACGTCGCGCGCCAGTTCTGCAGGAACACGAACACGACGATGATGACCAGGGCGACCGCCTCGACCAGGGTGTGGAGGATCTCGGTGATGCCCTCGGTGACCGGCAGCGTGGTGTCGAGCGACACCACGTATTCCATGTCGCGCGGGAAGCGCTGCTTGAGCTCCTCCATCTGCGCCTTGATGCGGTTGGCAACGTCGAGCGCGTTGGTGCCCGGAATCTGGAACACCGCGATGACGGCGGACGGCTTGCCGTCGTGCCGCCCCACGGAGTTGTAGAGCATGGTCCCCAGTTCGAGCCGCGCCACGTCCCGCAGGCGCACCTCACCCTGCGGAGTGGTCCGGACGAGGATGTTGCCGAACTCCTCTTCGTTCAGCAGGCGCCCCTGCGTGCGAACGGTGTAGGTGTACTCGGTACCGGTTGCGGCCGGCGGGCCGCCGACCTGGCCGGCCGGGCGTCAGCTGGTTCTGCGCCGAGATGGCGTTGGCGATCTCGGGAATGGTCAGGCCGAGCCGGCCGATGACGTCGGGACGGAGCCAGACGCGCATCGCGTAGTCGCTGCCGCCGAACAGGTTGATCTGGCCGACGCCCTGGATGCGGGCGATCGCGTCGTTGATGTTGATGGTGGTGTAGTTCGACAGGAAGCTGCTGTCGTAGGTGCCATTCGGCGACTTGATCGAGATGACGAGGAGCGGAAACGCCAGCGCCTTCTTCACCGACACGCCGTAGTTCTTCACCGACTGCGGCATCTGGGGCTGGGCCTGCGACACGCGGTTCTGCGTGAGCACGTTGTCCATGTCCAGGTTCGAGCCCACCTCGAACGACACCTTGAGCGTCAAGGTGCCGTCGTTGGCGTTGGTGGACTTCATGTAGAGCATGTTGCTCGACGCCGTTGACCTGCTGCTCGAGCGGCGTGGCCACCGAGGCCTCGACGTCGGTGGCGCTGGCGCCGATGAACGTGGTGGTGACCTGCACCATCGGCGGCACGATCTCGGGGTACTGCGCGATCGGCAGCCCGCTCATCGCGACGAGGCCGAGCAGCACCGTCACGATCGAAATCACAATCGCGACGATCGGTCGATTGACGAAAAACCGCGCCATCGCTTACTTCACCTCGCCGGCAGTGGTGACGGCCTCGGGTTTCTCCGGCACCGGGATGGGCGGCGCCGGCTTGGCCGTCACCGTCATGCCGTCCTGAATGCGCTGCAGCCCCTCGACCACGACCTTGTCGCTGGCCGTCAGCCCCTCCTCGATCACCCACAGCGAGTCGACGCGCGGACCCACCTTGACGTTCTTGAACGCCACCTTGCCGCTGCTGTCCACGACCGCCACGGAGTACAGGTTCTGCAGCTCCTGGACCGCTCGCTGCTGCACGAGAAGCGCACCGGGCTTGTTGTCGAGCAGCGCGCGGGCGCGCCCGTACTGACCCGGGCGGAGCAGCTGCTCCGGATTCGGGAACAGCACCTGGATGCCCAGGGTCCCGGTCGTCGGGTCGACCGCGCGATCCACCACGCTGACCTTCCCGGTGTGGGGATACACCGTGCCGTCGGCGAGGGTGAGCCGGATGCCGCTCTGCGGCCCGCCCTGGCGGCCGCTGTCGATGTTGCGACGCGCTATCCGCAGGTAGTCGGCCTCGGTGACGCCGACGCGGAACAGCGCGGGATCGATCTGGGAGATCGTGGTCAGCAGCGTGCTTTCGCCGCGGCCGACGAGGTTGCCGGCCTTGACCAGCGTCGCGCCGATGAGACCGCTGATGGGAGCGGTGATGCGGGTGTAGCTCAGATCGAGCGTCGCCTTGTCGACGTTGGCCTTGGCGGCGTCCACCTGCGACTTGGCGGCATCCTGTTCCGCGACCGCGTCATCGAGCTCGCGCTGGCTGACGGCTTGTTTGGCGACCAGCGGCCGATACCGCGCGACGTCGTTGTTGGCCTTGGCGAGGCGTGCTTCCGCGGTCGCCTGATCGGCCTTGGCCTGGGCCACGGTCGCCTCGAGGGGCAGGCGGTCGATCTCGTAGAGGAGGTCGCCCTTCCGCACCAGCGAGCCTTCCTGGAAGCTCATGTTCGTCAGGTAGCCTTCGACCCGGGCTCGAATCTCCACGTCCTGGAAACCCAGGGTCTGGCCAACCAGTTCGAGATAGACGGGAACGTCGCGTTGGATGACGTCCGCGACCAGGACCTCCGGAGGCGGAGGTGGGGCGGCTGGGGGCGGCTCCTTGCATCCGATGGTGAGTGCCGCGATCGCGATCCCGAAGGCCGCCGTCCGTGCTGTGTCGGATACCGTCTTCACATTCTTCTCCTGTGCGCCCGTTCTCCGTCCCGCGAATGGCGGGCCCAGTCAGTCTGGGGCCGCGGTCCCCGGGACGCTGACGTCCGAACGTTGAGCATAGTTTAGCCCGGCCGTTGCTCACACCGGCATCGAACACGATTTCGCATTGCCCACGGAATGCCGTAGGACAACCCTATAAGGTCGAGGCCGGCGTCGGCTTGACCTTGTAGCCTGGCGGCGCGGTTCGCATGGCCGCGACCATTTCTCTCGTCCCCGATCCCCAGCGGGAGATCGACCTGATGGCTTCGCTGAAGGCGATGTCCACGATGTGCACGCGTTCCCGGTCGAGGATGTATACGGCTCCAGCCATTGGCGTTGGAACCGACGGCACGAAGACCGTGAAGCGACCGCCCTCGATCTCCTCGATGATGAACGCCGGCACCAGCCCGTCCTCGATCTCGACGAGCGCCGGCTGCCACGCCTTCCCCTTGCTGTCTCCCGCCAGCCGCTGCGTCAGGCCGCGGAGCATGCCGTAGCCGGGAAGTCTCTCGAAGAACACGACCTCCAGGCGTTCCCGAACCACTCGCCCTGCCCGGGTACGCACGGCAACCCCGACGATGAAGCAGACCAGCAGGACGAGCATGAGAGAAAAGAAGTTTTCGGCAGGCAACCAGTCGGGCAGCAGCGCGGCAAGCGGCCGGACCAGGCTGGTCGCCGACTGCATGCCCTTGAGCAGCAGCAAGACGGCCAGGTAGACCGGCACCACGACGAAGATGCCAGTGACCAACGCTTTCGATGACGAACGTCGCGTGCAGCCTTCATAGTCGGACCTCCCGCCCGCGCTCGGACCTGCTTCCGAACGCGTTGCACCATCCGTAGCCGCTCGACCATCCGGCGCCGGTTGGTGCCGGCGTTGCGGAAAGCGCCCGATCCGGAAGACCAGGCGGTCACCACCTTCCTGACGCCGTACGCGGC
Source organism: uncultured Acidobacteriota bacterium (assembly GCA_963723005.1). Lineage (GTDB taxonomy): Bacteria > Acidobacteriota > Vicinamibacteria > Vicinamibacterales > UBA2999 > VFZN01. The sequence goes on from CAVRPA010000008.1 coordinate 782,833, forward strand.
GTCAGGAGCCCGCGCGCGTCACGCGCGAGAGGCTGTCGGAGGCGAGGCGCGCCAGGAGCCGGCCGGCCGCCGCAGCCAGGTCGCCGGGCAGGTCGGCGCTGATCGCTTCCTCCGCGTGGACGATCTCCGAACGCACCGCCCCATCGGCGGTCGTCACCTCCACTTCGACGGCCCCGACCAGCCGCGGGCTCGGCGCCGCCTCCAGCTGCCACGTCACAGCGTCACCGCCAGCGAGCGGCCGCCACGCACGTCAACGAGCCGGATGTCGGGATTCGACGCGATCGCGATCCGCAGCGCTGAATCGAGGTAGCGAACAGGCGTGGACGTCCACAGCCAGACCGGATCCTCGGTCACCTCGCCGCTGGGCATTTGGTGCAGCAGGCGGCGGCCGATGTGGCCGCGCCCCTGGGTCTCGAGCAGCCGGACGCTCGTGGCGTTCGGGGCATCGGCGACCGCGCCGGCCGGCTCGACCAGCCGCGGCTCGATCATGCGGGCGGGTTCGAGCTCCGGGCGTTCGAGGCGGACCCGGCACGCCGTCCCCAGGCTGGCCGCCAGTCAGCAGGATGACCAGGGCAGATCGTGATCGCGGGTTCATTTCGGCTTCGCTCCTGCGGGCCGGGGGCCGTAGATGACCGACTCCGGCTGTTGCTGCAACTGTCGCGCGATCTCACGAAGCTCCTCGAGCGACTCGCGCATCGCCGGCAGCGAGCGCCGCAAGTCCTCGGCCGCGAGGCTGGTCTGGTCCATCGCGTCGCGCGTCGCACGGCCGGAGGCGGGCAGGTCCGCGGCCTCGATCGCGCCGCGCGCCTCCGACGCGAACTTCGAGAGCGTGCCCTCTTCGCCGACCAGGCCGTCCAGGCTCGACGCAATCGCCTCGATCTGCGTGCTCGTCGTCGAGAAGAACTTCCGCGAGTCGGCGCTGAGGGCCGGCAGCTCGCTCTCGCGGACGATGCGCTCGACATTGGCGAAGAACCGGTCGGCCCGGTCCAGGCTGTCGGGCATCCGGTCGACCAGTTCATGAAGGGTCTGCATCGTGGCCTCGACACGCTCGAGCACTTCGGGAAGCCGGTCGCGAATCTCCGACAACGGGGTCGGCATCGACGGGATGTACGGCCGCGTTGGCGTGAAGCCGAGTGTCATCGGCGGCGGCGGGCTCTCGGGCACGTCGAGGAAGAGGTAGGCCTCGCCAGTGACGGGATTGCCCACCACCTGGGCGCGAAAGCGTTCGAGCACGCCAGACTTGGCCAAAGCCTGGAGGTTGGGGACGTCAGCGCCCAGCGACGTCAGCCGATCGGTGAACAGCTCGAAGTCGATCTCGATCGTGCGGCCGCCGGGTTGCACCATGCAGGTTCGAGACCCGGCCCACGGCCACGCCGCGGTAGCGCACCGGGCTCGAGATGTCGAGGCCGGCGACGTTCTCCTGCGTATAGGTGACGAGCTCCATGACCTCGCGGCTCCGCATCCGCTGGATGAACAGCAGCGCCGTCGCGAGGATCACGGCGAGGCCGATCACGATGAAGCCTCCGAGGCGCGCGTAGCTCTTGTCCACAGCCATGACTCACCGTCCCTCGGTCGCCGCCGCACCAGGCGAGGACCGGGTAAAGAAGTTGTGCACGAAGGGGATCTCCGATTCGTCCCGTAACCGCCGCGGATCGCCGCTCGCGACGATCCCCTTCGCCTCCTTGTCGAGGACGATGCAGTTGTCGGCCACGAGGAAGATGCTGGGCAACTCGTGGGTCACGATGACGATGGTGATCCCGAGGTCCCGGCTGAGGGTGTTGATCAGCTGATCGAGTTCGACCGCGCTGATCGGATCGAGGCCCGCGGACGGCTCGTCGAAGAACAGCAGATCGGGCTCGAGCATCATCGCGCGGGCGATGCCGGCGCGCTTCTTCATGCCGCCGGAAATCTCGCCCGGCAGGTGCCCTGCAAAGGCGCCGAGCCCGACGAGATCGAGCTTTGCCTGCACCAGATCCCGCACCATGGGACCACGGATTCTGGTCCAGGTCGTGAGCGGCAGCGCGAGGTTCTGCGCCAGCGTCAGCGAGCTGAAGAGCGCGCCCGACTGGAACAGGACGCCGAACGGTGGGACGCCCTCGTGGACATGAGGCTCGCCGACGCCCTCGATGTCGATGCGCCCCGCCATCGGCCGTTCGAGGCCGATCAGGTAGCGGAGCAGCGTGCTCTTGCCGCTGCCCGATCCGCCGAGGATCGCCAGGGTGGTGCCGCGCTCGACCCCGAACGAGACGTTTTCCATCAGGATGCGCGTACCCCAGCCGATCCGGAGGTCCTCGACGACGATGTGCGGCCGTGATGCGGGCATGATCAGATGCCGAGGAGTGTGAGGAACAGCGTGAAGAGCGCGCTGATGACAATCACGCTGAAGATGGCCAGCACCACGGCGCTGGTGGTGCGGGCGCCGACGGCCGTCGCCCCACCACGGGCGGCGAGCCCCTGCCCGCACGCGATCAGCCCGACGGCCAGCGCCAGGAAGGGCGTCTTGATCAGACCGCTGAAGAGATCGGTGGCGGCGATCGCCTCGGACGTGCCGAGGAGATAGGCGCGCGGTGTCAGGTCAGAGGCGATGGTGGTCGCGAGGAAACCGCCGCCGAGCGCCAGCAGGTCTCCGATCCACGTGAGAATCGGCACGGTGATCACGAGCGCGAGGCAGCGCGGTATGACCAGCCAGCGCACCGGATCGAACCCCATCGAATGCAGCGCGTCGATCTCCTCGGAAACGCGCATGGTGGCGAGCTCCGAGGCCAGGCCGGCGCCCGAACGCCCGGCGACGACGATGGCGGTCACCAGCGGGCCGAGCTCGCGGAATTGCGCGATGACGACCAGCTCGGGGACGTACACGACCGCGCCGAACCGTCCAAGCTGCGACACGCCGAGAAATCCGATGATCAGCCCGATCAGCAGGTTCGCGGCGCTCGTGACCGGCAACGCGTCCGCGCCAATCGCCTGTATCAGCCTTGGCAGCGATTCCCAATCGACCGAGCGCGGGGAGATGAGCGCCTTCGGCACCGCCGCGGCGACGTGACCGGTGAAATCGAGCGCGCTGGTCAGGGCGGCCGGCAACCCGGCGGCGACGGTGCCCAGGCGGTTGAGCGTGCCCGCCATGGGCGCGGCCGCGGGTACCACCGCGGTCCGTCGTTCACGATAGAGAGTGATCAGTCGCGCGGCGTGAGGATTGTCGCCGTCGAGGACGCGGATGTGCCGCCCGTGGGCCTCGAGGCGGTCGACGAACCGCGCCAGTAGTACCGCGCCCGCCCCATCGACGGCTTCGAGCGCCGACAGATCGAGTTCGACCTCAGGGCTGCCATTCAGGCCGCGCTCGGCCTCCTCCACCGCACGCGCCACCGCCGCGGCGTTCGCCAGGTCGAAGGGGCCGGCAGGACTGAGACGGACACGCCCGCCAACGGGCTCGGCCCGGATGACTACGCTCATCGATGCTTTCCGCCCACATCATCCAGTTCGAACCGCTCGCCTCCCGGCACAGCGGGTTGCGACCCCGACGCGCGGCTCATCCTACCACCCTCGCGCTACTGCGCATCTCGCTCCCGGGTGGCCGAAGGCCTGGCGCCGGGCGACCCGCCGAGACCCTGGAGGTCGGGTTGGCTGGCCAGCGCCAGGTCCTCGGGGATCGGATAGAGCGTCGCGATGGTCAAATCGAGCCGCCGCCGCTCCTCTTCGAGCGCCGGACGGCGATGTTCCGGCAGCGTCGCAATCAGGCTCTCGAGCATCGCCCGCAATCGCCGGGCAATCTGCACGTTGCCCGCGCCGGACATCCGGATCTCGTGGCAGGAGACGGTGACGAAGTCTTCCCAGTCGGGCCTCGTCACGACGACCCGGGGCTGGCCGCTCGCGTCGGCGATCACTTCGTCGCGCAGGTGACGGCGTCCGACGGTCCGCAGCAGCCGCTGCACCTGATCAAGGGCGAGCACGCCGGTGGTCGGGTCGTTGATGGCCGGCGACAGCGCCTTCAGCGCGATGTCGACCAGGATGCGGAAAGCAAACAGCGGGTCCTGTTCCAGGGTCCGCTCCGGGCCGAAGGCCACGGCCGCGCGCAGCGTGCGATCGGGAATGCTGGTGGCCCCACCGCGGAGCACGAACAGCGGTTCGTCGCTCGCCACGAAGTCGCCGACGCGCGGCACGAATTCGATGACGCCGCCGGTCCATTCCGCCTCGCGCACGAGCGTCGGGAGATCGATCGCCAGGACGATCTCCGAGCGGCCCTCGTGGGCGAGCACCCGGCGTGGCCCGTCGGGCACCGCGTCGCCGGCCCACCCGCCCTCGTCGACCTGGCCCGCGGGCGTGGGGTACACCTGCTTGATCACCCCGAGCCCTTCGTCACCAACGCGGGAGACAATGCTGACGGGACGCAGCAGGCGGGCCGAGTAGTCGATCAGGAAGAGAAAGGTCGCGATGCTGGCGATGCCCAGCGTCGCGGTGATGAGCGCGACGAGCTCGTGGACCCGGCCCTCCAGCCGATCGAGGGCCATCACCGAGAAGATCAGCGCGAACACGAACAACCCGACGCTGTATCGCACGACGTTGTCGCGCAGCAGCGTGGTCGCGATGATGCGCGGCGTGAGCTGCCCGCCGGCAATCTGCACCGCGACCAGCAGCGAGCCGAAGGTGAAGACCAGGAACGACAGCGTGAGCGAGATGATGGTCTGGTAGAGGGTCGTCGCGCCGGCGACGCCCAGGCCGGACAGCCGCCATCCCAGCCAGGTGTCGAGCCATCGCAGCAGCGGCGCAATCAGCAGCACCAGGAAGATCGAGACGAACGGCACGATCCAGAGAGCGGACCGCGCGTAGCTGGTGGCCCGATAGAGCCGGTTCCAGGTCAGCTCGCCTCGGATATAGCTCTCGACCCAATGCCATTGCCGCCGGGCGGCGTCGACCGGCCTGTTCTGATCGTGGCGGGGAGGAGCCATCGACTCAGCCGTTATGCAAGATTCGTGCATCGTCCGCGACGCCGGTTCGCCCAATGAAGCGGCCTCAGCGGCGCCCCGAACCCCCGAGATCCCGGAAGCCGACATCGGAATTCCGGGGCTTCCGGTCTCGCCGTGAGGCCGGGGCGCCGCTCCATTCATGCCGTAAGTGCAATCACAGGAAGTCTTTAGCTGCCCCCTCCCGCGCCAGCCGCAGGGTGGTATCCGTTCTGCAATCCCAGCACGACATGGTGCGTCTGACCGTCAACCTGCACGCGCCGGCGCCGCACGCGCGGGGCATCATGGATGCCCTTCGCATGTTGATGCGGGCCACCCGGCTCGAACCGGGTTGCGTCGACTGTCAGGCGTGGACCACCGAAGACGAGGGCGACCCGGGTCGGATGGAAGTGCATTACGAAGAGCGGTGGAACACGGAGCCCAGCATCGAACGCCGGGTCCGCTCGGAAGCATTCACGAAGGTGCTGGAGCTGCTCGAGGGGGCCGTGGAGCCCCCGCAGGTGGAGTTTGACTTCGTCTCCCGCCATCAGGGGCTGGAGTATGTGGAGGCGGTGCGGCGTGATACTCGGTAGTCGAATTGCCATCCGCGGGCGCACCGCGATGGCCACCATGCTTCTGGCGGGTCTGTCGCTCGCCAGCCTCAACGCCCAGGCGCCCGCCACCCAACCTCCTCCGCCCGGGACGATCGTCTGCAGCTCGCCGACCGCCGCACGTCATCACTGCGCGGGGGATACATCCGCCGGCGTGGTGCTTGCGAAGACCACCGGTGCGGCCGCATGCCTGCTCGGGAAGACCTGGGGGTATGACGACCAGGGCGTGTGGGTGAGCGACGGGTGCAGCGGCGAGTTCCTGACCGGCGCGGCCGCGGCTGCGCAAGCGGCCACCGGTGGGCCGTCGGAGCCGACGGAACGGATCGAGTCGTGGGGCGAGTTCAGTCCGGGCAACGGCTTCCTGGTCGGGCGAGGCAGCGCCGGTGAACTGGCGATCAGCGCCTACGCGCTGGTTCGCTACCTGAACCAGATGCCGGACAACGATACCTTCACCGATCATCTTGGCAACGAACGGGCGGTTGACGGGCGGAACGACATCTTCCCGCACCGCGTCATCATCTGGTTCAAGGGGTGGGTCGGGCGGCCGCAAATCGTCTACAACATCGCGATCTGGACCGTGAACACCACCAACCAGGTGGCGCTGTTCGGCAATCTCGGTTACCAGTTCAACGAGAAGTTCAGCGTCTACGCCGGGATCAACGGCAATCCTGGAACGAGGTCGCTGCAAGGCTCGCACCCGTATTGGCTGGGCCACGATCGAGTGATGGCGGACGAGTTCTTCCGTCCCTACTTCGGGTCCGGTGTCTGGGTGCAGGGCCAGCCGCTGCCCGGCCTCTGGTACAACTTCATGGTCGGCAACAGCAACAGCGCCCTCGATATCAAGGCCACGCAGCTCGATCGTTCCTTCACGCCCAGCGCGTCCATGTGGTGGATGCCGACGACGAAGGAGTTCGGGCCCAAGGGCGGCTACGGCGACTGGGAGGGCCACGACAAACTGGCGACGCGGTTTGGCTTCTCCAGCTCGTTCAGCACCGAGCAGCGCTATACCAACGCCGACAACGGTTCGTCAGGCAACACCACGCTCCGCCTTGCCGATAGCGTCAACGTCTTCGACGTCGGCGCGCTGGCGCCTGGCGTGACGGTTGACGAGGTGGACTTCGGCATTCTTTCGTTCGATGCCGGGATCAAATACAAAGGCTTCTTCCTGCAGACGGAGATCTACAACCGCTGGCTCGACAACTTCGTCACCGATGGAATCGTGCCCGTGTCGTCCATCCATGACCAGGGCTTTTACGTGCAGGGTTCGTTCTACCCGGTGCCCAAGAAGCTCGAGCTCTACGGCCTCACGTCGCAGATTTTCGGTGACAAGGACGCTGGTTTCGACAACAGCCACGAGTACGGCGGTGGCATGAATTTCTACCCGGCGAACACTCGCAACCATCGTCTCAACCTGCAGGTGCTCGGTGTGGACAAGTCGCCGGTGAGCAGCACGTTCGGCTACTACGTGGGCGGGCAGACCGGCACCACGGTGTCGGCCGCGTTCTCGGTGTTCTTCTAACGAAACCTGAGTGTCATCATGACGGTGCACAACGACATTGGACGCAACGCCCGGCTCATCGCCGGCGTGGTCATCCTGGTGATGGCGGCCGCGGCGGCCGTTCCGCTGGTGCGGGTGGCCGGCGGTGTGTCCGCCGCACAGCGCACGCCGGCGGCCCCGGCGGCGAGCGCGAACGCCGACTTCAACGACTCGCACTTCCACCTGACCAACTACGTCCAGGAAGGCACGGACGTCCGCCGCTTCCTGGAGATCATGGGGACCCGCGTCGGCCGCTCGACGCTGTTCGGCATCCCGTTGCAGCAGCAGTGGTCGTACGGCAATTCCGGAGACTACGCCCCGACCTATTACCTGCACAGCGATGCGCCGCTCTATTACTACTCGTTCACCGACGCCTTCATCGCGCAGACCTATCGATCGCTGCCGGCGGACCAGCAGGCCCGCCTGGATCCGATGATTACCGGCTTCAACCCGGCGGACATGTACGGCGCGGATCACATCAAGCGCGTCCTGCGAGCCTTCCCGGGCGTGTTCAGCGGCATCGGCGAGTTCAGCATTCATAAGGAGTTCGTCTCGCCGAAAGTCGCCGGTGAGACCGCGAGCCTGACCAACCCGGCCCTGGATCGGATCCTCGACGCGGCCGCGGAGATCGGTCTCGCCGTGATCCTCCACAACGACATCGACATGCCGTTTGCGAAGACCGACGCCGAACCGGTGTACCTGACGCAGACCAAGGCACTCCTGAAGCGGCATCCGAAGACCGTCATCATCTGGGCGCACACCGGCCTCGGGCGCGTGGTCCATCCGGTCCAGTTGTCGGCTGCGGCGGGCGCGGCGGAGCGCAGCCCCAATCACATCGAGATCATCGAGCAGATGCTGAGCGACCCGGCGCTGTCACATCTCTACTTCGACATCTCGTGGGACGAGGTCGCGAAGTATGCCGTGAGGACGCCGGAGACGGTCGCCGGCGTGGCCGCCATGCTCAACAAGTATCCTGATCGTTTTCTGTTCGGGACCGACACCGTGGCCCCGTCCGCGCCGGCGCCTTACTTCGCCGTGTTCGACATGTGGGCACCGGTCTTCAAACAACTCACCCCCGAGGCCAGCGCCAAGGTTCGAAAGGGGAACTACGAGCGGATTTTCGATGAAGCACGCCGCCGGGTGCGGGCCTGGGAGGCAGGCAGTGCAAAGGGCAATTAGTGATGCGGCTCACCGACAGGTGCGAGCCAGATTCCAAAGGAGCAACGTCGTGAGAACAATTATCGGGATGGCCGTGTTGGCAGTCCTGCTCATCGGTCCGGCCAGGGTCCTGGCACAACAGCCCGCCAGCCGGACCGCGGAGGTCAGTGCGGTGTTCACCATCGAGGGCATCGATCAGTCGACGCGGGTCGTGACCCTCCGGGACAAAGCCGGTTTCCTCGAAGAGGTGTACTGCGGTCCCGAGGTGCAGCGCTTCGACGCCCTCAAGGTCGGCGACACGGTCACGTTCCGCTACTTCGAGACGATCGTGACCGCCCTGAACAAACCCGGCGCAGCAGCGACGCCGTCGACGACGGTCAGCCGCACGCCCGGCGCACCGGGTGGCACGATCGCCCGCGAGACCTCCGCTACCGTCACCATCGAGACAATCGATCCGAAGGCGGCTGAGGTGACCGTCCGGACCGCGGCCGGGGGCCGCTCGGTGTTCAAGGTCCAGGACGTCAAGAACCTCGAGGGCTACAAGGCCGGTGACCAGGTGACCATGACCTACACTCGCGGCCTCGCCATCAGCGTGACCCCGCCGGCGGCGCAAGAGCCGAAGCCCAGCATGGAGATCTACGGCTTCGCCATGATGGACATCGGCCACGACTTCAAGCAGGTCGACCCCGACTGGTTCGACACGCTGCGCGCCACGAAGCTGCCGTCCTACGAGAACCAGTTCGGCGAGGACAACCGCAACTTCGCCGGGGTTCGGCAGTCGCGCCTCGGCGTGCGGACGTCGTCGCCGACCGCGATGGGCGAGCTGAAGACGACGTTCGAGTTCGAGCTCATGGGCACCGGCGACGACACCGGGCAGACGACCTTCCGGTTGCGCCACGCCTACGGCGAGCTCGGCGCGTTCGGGGCGGGCCAGTACTGGAGCCCGTTCATGGACATCGACATCTTCCCCAACACGATCGAGTACTGGGGCCCGACGGGCATGGTGCTGTTCCGCAACGTGCAGGTGCGCTGGATGCCGGTGAAGGGGACGAACAGTCAGCTGACGTTGGCGCTCGAGCGACCGGGCGCGAGCAACGACACCGGCCGGCTCACCAACCGCGTCGAACTGGAGGACGTGACGGCACGCTTTCCGCTCCCTGACTTCTCGGGGCACTACCGGCTGATGGGCGGCTGGGGCCACGCGCAGGCGGCCGGCATCGTGCGCAAGTTCAACTGGGACGACAACAACGACGACCAGTTCGACCTGAGCGGGAGCGAGGTGGGGTGGGGCATCAACCTCACGTCGGCACTGAAGGTCACCGATGGCGACACCCTGAAGCTGGGGCTGGTCTACGGCGCCGGCATCCAGAACTACATGAACGACTCGCCGGTGGACGCCGGCATCGTTCGTCAACCCGGCAACGCGGTCACGCCGGTGACCGCCGAGGCCATTCCGATCGTGGGCATCACGGCGTTCGTCGATCACGCGTGGAGCAGCCGCTGGAGCAGCTCCGTTGGCTACTCGATGCAGGACAACGACAATCGCGAAGGGTCGAACCCCGATGCCTTCCGCCGCGGCCACTATGCCGTCGGCAATCTCCTGTTCACGCCGGTGCCCAACGTGATGGCTGGCGGCGAGCTGCAATGGGGGCGGCGCGAAAACTACCTCGACGGTTTCACGTCCGACGGCGTCAAAATTCAGTTTTCGTTCAAGTACAATTTTTCGGCCAGAATCGGAGGCAATTAGTCATGACCATCATCACCCGCTCGCTGTTGGGCTTGGCGCTGGGCGTGGCCCTCGTCAGCCTGTCCGGCAACGGTCTCGAGGCCCAGGCGCCCGCTGACGTGCAGAAGGCGGTCGATGCCGCATTCGCCAAGTACAAGGGGCTGCAGGAAGGCAAGAACGCCGATTACATCCCGGCACTGGCCAAGGTGGATCCCAACCTGTTCGGCATCGCCGTGGTGACGCCGGACGGCAAGGTCTACACCGCCGGCGACGTCAAGACCGAGGTGTCGATCCAGTCGATCTCCAAGGTGTTCACAATGGCTCAGGTCATCCAGGAGCAGGGGCTCGACTCGATCGCCAAGCGCATCGGGGTGGATGCCACCGGCGCCCGCTTCAACTCGATCATCGCCATTGAAGGCGTGCGCACGGTCGTCGGCACGGGCGCGCCCGAAATGAACCCGCTCGTCAACCCCGGGGCCATTTCCACGACCAGCATGGTCAGGGGGGCGAGTGCCGACGAGGTGTGGAAGAAGATTATCGGCTTCCACAACGACGCCGCCGGACGCAACCTCAGCGTGATTCAGGACGTCTACAAGTCTGAGTCCGACACCAACCAGCGCAATCAGGCAATCGGCGCGCTGATGCTCGCCTACGGCTATATCAAGGACAACTGGCAGCAGGCGGTGGACCTCTACACGCGGCAGTGCTCGATCGGCGTCAACGCCAGCGACCTGGCAATGATGGCGGCGACGCTGGCCAGCGGCGGGAAGAACCCGGTCAGCGGCAAGCAGGTGATGGACGCCGCCAAGGTGCCGGGAGTGCTCGCGGTGATGGCGACCGCCGGGCTTTACGACGATTCGGGCAAGTGGCTGTATCGGACCGGACTGCCCGGCAAGAGCGGCGTGGGCGGTGGCATCATCGCCGTGTCACCCGGCAAATTCGGGATCGCGGTCGTGTCGCCGCCGCTCGACGATGCCGGTAACAGCGTGCGGGCGCAAAATGCCATCGCCGACATCTCGAACGCCCTCAGCGGCAACCCGCTGGCGCCGCGGCCGCGTTAGGTTTCAATCATAGAAGTCTCGTCCTGTTCCTTTCATTGGAGGTAGGTCATGTTCAAGTAGATCAGTGGCAATGGCGGCGGTGGCCGTCCTGGTGTCGGTCGGCCCGGCGGCGGCCCAGAAAGTCGAAGTGAGCGGTCTGGTGGGCTGGACGCTGTCGGACGGGGTGGAAGGCGACGCGGTCCTGGCCGGCGACGGCAACTTGTATGACCAGATTGACCTGACGGACTCGGCGTCCTGGGGCCTGGCGGTCGGCTTCAACGCCAGCGACAACATCGAAGTCGGGTTCCTGTTCGGCCAGCAGCTGAGCTCGCTCGAGCTCGACGGCACGGCCACCCGCGACCTCGGCGATTTGACGGTCAACACCTATCACCCGTACGTCGCCTACAATGCCGGAGCCCCGGACGCGCGCGTGCGCCCGTACTTCATGATCGGCTTCGGCGCGACCAACTACAGCAACGTCGAGTTCACGCGCGCCAACGGCGAGATTGGGGAGACGGGCAGCGAGACCCAGTTCTCGACGACCTGGGGCCTGGGTGTGAAGGTGTTCGGCGGTTCGAATGTCGGCTTCCGCGCCGGCATGCAGTGGACGCCGACTTACATCAAGTCGGATTCCGAGGGCTGGTGGTGCGATCCCTACTGGGGCTGCTACACCGTGGCCGATGCCAAGTATGCTAACCAGTTCCAGTTCAACGGCGGCCTGACCATTCGTTTCTGAGGAGGTAAAACATGATGACTTCGCGCACTCTCGGTATCAGTCTCTTGTCGGCGGCACTGGTTGTCCTGTTCGCGGGTAGCCCGGTCGCGGCGCAGAAGCCCGTCTCGACCGGCGAGGTGATCAGCAAGACCTTCACCATCGAAGCGATCGACAGCACCAACCGCGTCGTCACGTTGAAGGCCCCGGACGGCGTGCTGCAGGAGGTGTACTGCGGTCCCGAAGTCCAGCGCTTCTCGGCGTTGAAGGTGGGTGACCTGGTCACGTTCCGCTACCACGAGTCGCTGGTCACCGCCGTGAGGCGGTCGGGCCAGGCGAAGCCGGCGAGCGAGACCGCAGGTGTGACCCGCACGCCGGGCACCCAGCCGGGCGGCACGGTGGCGGATCAGATGACCCGGACCGTCACGCTCCAGGCAATCGACACGAAAACCCCGTCGGTGACGGTCAAGACCGACCGGGGCGCCAACATGTCGCTCCGGATCCAGGACGCCAAGAACCTGGAGGGCTACAAGGTCGGCGACACCGTCGACATCACCTACACGCGTGCGCTGGCGGTGAGCGTCGAGCCCGCGAAGAAGTAAGACGTAGAAGTAGTAACTGGCGAGCAATAGCGCTTGCGGTGGGAGCATCGGGGCAGAAACCCCGGTGCCACCCGCGCGGCAGGGTGTCATTCGTATGCGCATCACTCCATATCGTTCGCCCCGCGTCGCGGCAATTCTCGCGCTGACGTTGCTCGTCCCGCCGGGGTCGCTGGCCCGCGCACAGAGCAAGCCCGGGGTGCCTCCGGCGGTTGCCGCCACGCAGCCGCCGCTGCCGCCTGGCACTAACGCCGACACCGGCTGGCCGCGCACCGTCGCGCTGAGCCACGGCAGTGCCGTCTGGTACCAGCCGCAGATCGAGAGCTGGGCGGGCCAGAAGCAGATTGTCGCGTGGTCGGCGGTCGCCTACACCCCGACCGGTGCCAAGGAGCCTGCGCTCGGCACCATCAAGATCGTCGGGCCCACGCAGGTCGCCGTCGACGAACGTGTCGTCGGCTTCGACATGGACATCAGCGAGTACAACTTCAAGTCGCTGTCGCCCGATCAGGTGAAGTCGCTGGTCGCCGACGTGCGCGCGCTGCCGCCACGGCATCGCGTCCTCGACCTCGATCGTCTGCTGGCGTACGTGGCCGACAGCCCGCTGGCCGTGAAGAACGTCGAGGGCATCAAGGCCGATCCGCCGAAGGTGTTTCAGGCGCCGGCACCCGCCGCGCTGATCAACCTGGACGGCGAGCCGATCTGGAGCCAGGTGAAAGACCTCGACCTGCGCTACGCGGTCAACACCAACTGGGATCTGTTCGAGCACACGCCGTCGAAGACCTTCTACGCGCGCTACAACGACGCGTGGCTGCAGGCGGCCGCGGTCACCGGGCCGTGGACGGCGGTCTCCGACAAACTGCCCGCCAGTTTCTCGAAGCTCCCGGCCGACGACAACTGGAAGGACGTGAAGGCGGCCGTCCCTGGCAAGAAGCTCTCGTCGAAGACGACGCCGAAGGTGTTCGTCAGCACCGCGCCCGCCGAACTGATTGTGATCGAGGGCGCGGTCAGCTATCTCGCCGTCGAGGGCGCGCCAAACCTGCTGTGGGTGAACAACACCGAGAGCGACCTGTTCCGCATGGGCCGCAACGGCGACTTCTACTACCTGGTGGCCGGCCGCTGGTTCAAGGCGGCGAGCCTCGATGGCCCATGGACGTTCGCGACGCCGAACCTGCCCGAAGACTTCCGCAAGATCCCGGTGGAACACCCCCGGTCCCGCGTGCTGGCCTCTGTGCCCGGCACGCCGCAGGCGACCGAGGCGGTGCTGCTGGCGACGATTCCGCGGACCGCGCGCGTCAACAAGAAGGAACTGAAGGCGCCGGACGTGGTCTACGGCGGCGGCAAGCCGGAGCTGAAGCCCATCGAGGGCAGCAAGGGCGTCCAGCAGGTGGTGAACACCGACAAGGACATCGTCAAGTACGGGGACTTGTACTACATGTGCTTCCAGGGCGTGTGGTTCATGGCGCGCGCCGCCGAGGGCCCGTGGGAAGTGGCCTCGACCATCCCGCAGGAGATCTACACGATTCCCGCGAGCTCACCGGTTAATCACATCACCTACGTGACGGTGGAAGAAGACGACGACGACGAGTGGGTGACCTTCGCGTACGTCGCTGCCTATACCGGGCTGATGGTCGGCTGGGGCTGCGCCGTATGGGGGAGCGGCTATTACTATCCGCCGTACGGGTTCTACGGCGGTTACTATCCGTATCCGCACACCTACGGCATGGGCGCCTGGTACAACCCCTACACCGGCGGCTACGGCCGTGGCGCGGCGGTGTATGGCCCCTACGGCGGCGTCGGCATGGGCGCGTCCTACAACCCGCGGACCGGCACCTACGCGCGCGGCGCCGCGGCGTATGGACCCTATGGATCCCGCTCCGCTGGTCAGGCCTACAATCCGCGCACCGGCACCTACGCGCAGACGCGGCAGGGCTCGAACGTCTACGGCAACTGGGGCACCAGCTCGGTGCAGCGCGGCGACGACTGGGCGCAGACCGCGCACCGCGAGAACTACCGCACCGGAACGAGCTCGTCGGGTATCCGCACCAGTGAAGGCGGGGCCGCCGCGACCCGCAGCGGCGCGGCCGGGCGCACGACCGTCGGCCGCACACAGGGCGGCGACGTCTATGCCGGCCACGACGGCAACGTCTATCGCAAGAACGAAGGCGGCGGCTGGGAGCAGAGCAACGGCTCCGGCGGCTGGTCCGGCGTGGACAGCGCCAAAGTGGATCAGGCTCGTGCCCAGGACCGGGCCGGCACGGGCGCCACGGCCGGCACTACCGCCGCGGGCACACGGGATCGGGCCGCGACCACCGGCGCAACCGGCCAGCTGGAACGCGACAGCAGCGCGCGGACCTCGGGCAACACCCGCACCGCCGATCGCAGCGGATGGGAGTCGAGCGGCGGAACGCGTTCCGGTGCCGGCAGCTACGGCGGCAGTCGCGGGGGCGGCGCGCGCGGTGGTGGCGGTCGCCGGCGCTAAGCGGCCCCAAGCCGGAGCTCAAAGGCACAAGGCAAAAGGCAGAAGGCAAAAAGGCACGATGACGAGAGAAAGGACGCCAGGCATGAAGAAGCTGTTGACGACCACGATGGCCACGGCACTCCTCACCCTTGGCGTGATGGCGGGCCTCATCGCGCAGCAGGGGCAGCCGTCACAGGAGCCGAGCGCGACGGACAAGGTGCGCATCACCGGCTGGGCGCTCAACATGAGCAACACCGCCACTGGCGCCAACCAGACGATTCAGATCGACATCGACGGCTGGTCGAACCCCTCGCAGCGGCAGCACCTGATCGACACCTTCATGGAGAAGAAGCAGGACGGCCTGGTTCGCGAGCTCGAGAAGCAGCCCGATCTCGGCAAGTTCCGCTTCCCTGGTTACATGGGGCCCGACCCGAACAACGTGATGCGGCTCGGCACCGACATCCGCTATGCGATGAGCTTCCCGATGGAAAACGGCGGCCGCCGCATCGTCGTCATCACGCCGCGGGTGATCGGCTTCCAGGAAGCGCGCAACCAGCCGCGCACGGTGGACTATCCCTTCTCGCTGTTCGAGATGCGCTTCGACAAGGCCGGCAAGGGTGAGGGCCGCCTCGCTTACGCCACCCAGATTTCGTTCGACAAGAAGAAGAACTCGATCGAAATCGAGAACTACTCCAGCGAGCCCGTGCGGTTGAACGAGCTGAAGCTGGAAGCGAAGAAGTAGTCGGGAACGCGTCCAGGCGGAGCGAGGGTCATGGTGCGAGCGAGACAGATCTGCTGCGTGGCGGCGTTGGTCGCGCTCGCCACCATCCTCACCGCCGCGCAGGCGGTCTACGAATCCACCCCGAAGACGATGACGGCGACGATTGCCGTCATCGAGAAGGACAGCCGCATCGTCACGCTGAAGACGACGGCCGGCAGCTGGCTGCACGTGCGGGCGCCCGACGAGATGGAGGGCTTCAACACGCTGAAGGTCGGCGATGTGGTGACGGCCACCTACTTCGAGGCGATTGCCGTGCGGCTGCGCAAGCCCGACGATCCGTTGCCGCCCGCCAACCCCACGACCATCGTCAAACGGAAGGACGACACTCCTGGCTCCAGGACGATGAAGGAGCAGTCGATCCGGGCCACCGTGAAGGCGGTCGATCAGGCGTCGTCGTCGTTGACCGTGACCACGACGGCCGGTGAGGAGCGCTCGCTGACGGTGACCGACCCGGCGCAACTGAAGGCCATCAAGGCCGGAGACACCATCGACGTCACGTACTACGAGTCGCTGCTGGTGAGCGTCGCCCGTCCGAAGAAGCACTAGGCGGCGAGCGGTTCGCCCGGGCTAGCTCTCGTCGTCCAGGTCGTCGTCGTCCTCGAGATCGACATCGGCCTCTTCTGGCGGAGGGCCGAAGAGATGCTCCCGCATCTCGAGCGGCGTGACCGCCACCAGCACATCTTCGAGAATCCTTCGGCAGCGGCGCCGTGAACGACAGGCGCTCGCCGGTGCGCGGGTGCGTGAACGCCAGCCGTTCGGCGTGCAGGAACGGCCGCGTCAGCCGCTGCACCGCCCGGAACTGCGCCGGCACGCGCCGGTGCACGCCGCCGTACAGCGCGTCGCCGACAATCGGATGCCCGATGGCGTTCAGGTGCACGCGGATCTGGTGCGTGCGCCCGGTGGCGATGGTCACCCGCAGCAGGGAGAGCCCGCGCAGGTCCCTGGCCCAGGTGACGCGCGTCACCGCTTCCCGCGCGTGCGAGGCCCGCGTCGACATCTTCTGGCGGTTCTTCGGGTCGCGGCCGATCGAGGCTTCGATCCGCTTGCGCTGCTGCACCAGCCCCCACACGAGCGCGACGTATTCCTTCTCGATCTCCCGATCGTGGAACTGCCGTGACAGCTCGCGGTGGCTGACGTCGTGCTTGGCCACCACCATCACGCCGCTGGTGCCCTTGTCGAGGCGATGGACGATGCCCGGCCGGGCCTCGCCGCCGATGCCGCTCAGGTTCTTCACGTGATGGAGGAGAGCGTTGACGAGCGTGCCGTCGGGGTTTCCGGCCGCGGGATGCACCACCATGCCGGCCGGCTTGTTCACCACCACCAGGTCGTCATCGTCGAAGAGAATCTCGACCGGCAGGTCCTGGGCGGTGGGCGTGGCCGCCACCGTGTCGGGCAGCGTGACGGCAATCTCGTCGCCCTCGCGCAATTGCACGTTGGACTTGGTCACCTTGACGCGCGCGACGACCACCTGGCCGTCGTCGATCAGGCGCTGGATCTGGGAGCGGGAGTAGTTCGGCACCTCGCCGGCGAGGAAGCGGTCGAGCCGCTCGCCGGCCGAATCCGGCGGAACCACGAAGCTCAGGTGTGTCACGCGAAACGCGGCTTTCGCGGGCCGCGCGGCATCTCGGGAGCGGCCGGCTGATCGGGCTTGCCGAGATACCAGAGCATGAACAGGCTGAGCGGCGCCAGCACCAGCGAGATGGCCTGCGAGGTCGAGACCATGTCGAACACCAGGCCGCGGTCGTCGCCGCGGTAGAACTCGATGATGAAGCGCGAGACCGCGTAGAGCAGCACGAACATCCAGAACGTGCGTCCCGGGAAGGGACGCCCGCGGCGCTCGAAGGCCATCAGCAGCAGGAAGATCACCAGCCCCGCCGCCGACTCGTAGATCTGCGTCGGGTGGAGCGGCACGTTGAGCGGCGTGCCGACGTTGAGGGCGGCCGCGGGATCGGTGAACGTGATGGCCCAGCCGACATCGGTCGGCCTGCCGTAGCAGCAGCCCGCCATCAGGCAGCCCAGGCGACCGACCATGTAACCCAGGGCAATGCCCGGCGCGAACAGGTCGCCCGACGTCCACAGCGGCAGCTGGTGCTTCCGCAACTGGTAGATGCACACCACGACCGCGGCGATCAGCCCGCCATAGAACACGCCGCCCGAGCGGAGCAGCGACGTGAACTCGGTCCAGCTGCTGGTGAAGTGCTCGAAATCGACGATGAACAGCAGCGCCTTGGCGCCGACCAGCGCCGCGATGATGACCCAGATGCCGAGGTCGAGCACGCGGTTGCCGTCGAGGCCGGCGGCCTTGGCACGGCGCACCGCCATGCCGAGGCCGACCAGGTAGGCGGCGGCCAGCAGCACGCCGTAGGAATAGATGGTGAGCGGTCCGAGACTAAACAGAATTGGATGCACGGCGGCCCAGCCCCAGAATATCGAGAATCATGCAACCGACGCCCAGCGTGATGGCGGCATCGGCGACGTTGAACGCCCAGAAGTGCCAGCCATTCCAGTAGGCGTCGACGAAATCCAGCACGTACCCGGCAGTTGCCCGATCGATCAGGTTGCCCACGGCCCCGCCGACGACGCCGGCGATGCCGATCCGGGCGATGACGTCGGTGAGCGGCACGCTGAGCGCGTACCATCCCACGCCGCCGAGGGCGGCCAGCGCCACCATCGACATCACCACGGTCTTGAAGGCGAAGTCGACGCCGTTCATCATGCCGAACGCCGCGCCGGTGTTGTGGACCCGCGTGAGGTCCAGGAAGCCGGGGATCACCTCCACGCCATCGTGCAGCGCCAGGGCGTTCCTCACCAGCATCTTCGTCACCTGGTCGAGCACGACCACGGTGAGGACGATCACCAGCTCGAGGCGCCGCTCGTGCAGCATCCTCATCAGTGCTGAACCGCCGGCGCCAGGGCCTCCACGCAGCGGGAGCACAGCCCCGCCACCGCCGGATCGGCGCTGACTTCCGGCACGAAGCGCCAGCACCGCTCGCACTTGATGCCGTCCGCCTTCTCGACGTGCACGATTGGCGTGCCCGGGTCGGAACCCGCCGGGGTGGTGCCGCCGGCCGCCACGTCGACCTGCGACACGCCGAACAGCGTCGGCAGGAAGTCCTGATACTCCCCGAGCAGCGTGGCATCGTCGCCCGAGGCTTCGATGCGGACGCGCGCCGAGAGGTTGGCCTTGATGAGCTGTTCCTGACGCTTCTGTTCGAGCGCCAGGTTCACCAGGTTGCGGACGACGGCCAGTCGCTCCCAGCGTTCGAGCAGCGCGGGGTTGCGGTGGACCGCCACCTCGTCGCCCATCGGGAACAGCGCCATGTGCACCGAGGGCACGCGCTCGCCGGGCAGTGCCCGCCACAACTCGTCCATCGTCACGGAGAGGATGGGCGCCAGCAGGCGCGCCAGGCCATCGACCACCGTGAACATCGCAGTCTGGCCGGAACGGCGAGCCAGCGACGTCGCGCCGAACGTGTACATCCGGTCCTTGGTCACGTCCACGTAGAACGCGCTCAGGTCGTTGGTGATGAACGTGTTCGCCGCCTGGAAGATGCCGGGGTAGTCGTAGTCGTCGTAGGCGGTGACGATCTTCTGGGCGCACTCCGCGTACTTGGCCAGCACCCAGCGGTCGATCTCGAGGAGATCGGCGTTGGGCACGGCGTCGGTGGCGGGATTGAAGTCGTAGAGATTGGCCACCAGCACGCGGATGACGTTCCGGAACTTGCGATACGCCTCCACGGTGCGGGCGAGGATCTCCTTGCCGAGGCGGATGTCCTCGCGGTAGTCGACCATCGACACCCACAGGCGGATGATTTCGGCGCCGCTCTGCTTGATCACGTCTTCGGGCGCGATGAAGTTGCCGACGGACTTCGACATCTTCCGTCCGTTCTCGTCCATCACGAAGCCGTGCGTCAGCACCTGGTCGAACGGCGCGCGGCCGCGCGTGCCGATGCCGACGAGCAGCGAGCTGTGGAACCAGCCCCGGTGCTGGTCGCTGCCTTCGAGATAGATGTCCGCCGGCCAGCGATGGTCCTTGCGGAAGGGCAGCACCGCCTCGTGGCTCGAGCCCGAGTCGAACCACACGTCGAGGATGTTGTTCTCGCGCTCGAACGCGGTGCCGCCGCACGACGGGCAGGTGAGGCCTTCGGGCACGAACTCCTCGAGCGGGCGTTCGTACCAGGCGTCGGCGCCGTACTCGTCGAAGACTCCCGCGGCCTTCTCCACGAGGGCCGAGGTGAGCACCGCGGTGCCGCACTTCGTGCAGTCCATCGCCGGGATCGGCACGCCCCAGGCGCGCTGTCGCGAGATGCACCAGTCGGGCCGGTTGGCAATCATGCCCTCGATGCGGGCCTGGCCCCAGGACGGGATCCAGCGCACGCGCCCGCGGATCTCCTGGAGCGCGCGCGCCCGGAGGTCGTGCGAATCCATGGCGATGAACCACTGCGCCGTCGCCAGGAAGATCACCGGGTTGTGGCAGCGCCAGCAGTGCGGGTAGGAGTGGTCGTAGTCCTCGCGGTGCCACAGGCGGCCGCGCTCGCGCAGCGCCTCTTCCACCTTGGGATTGGCGTCGTAGACCTGCAGCCCGGCGAACAGCGGCACGCTCTCGATGAAGTGCCCGCCGGCGTCGAGGGGCGCGAGGATCTCCAGGCCGTACTTCACGCCGGTCTTGTAGTCGTCCGCGCCGTGGCCGGGCGCGGTGTGCACGGCTCCGGTGCCGGCCTCGAGCGTCACGTAGTCGGCCAGCACGGCCAGCGAGTCGCGGTCGTAGAGCGGATGCCGGAACACGAGACGTTCCATCACCGCCCCGTCGAACTCGACGAGCGGCTCACCGAAGCTGCGCCCGGTCTTGCCGGCCACCGACTCAGCGAGGTCCTTCGCCACGATGACGACCGTGCCGCCGACCTCGTAGGCGCCGTACCTGAACTCCGGGTGGAACGCGATCGCCAGGTTCGAAGGGATGGTCCAGGGCGTGGTCGTCCAGATCAGCACCGACACCTGTTTGCCCGGCCAGCGCCGGCAGGCGCGTCGCCAGCTCGGGAGCGCTGGCTTCGCTCAGCGGGAACTCGACGTAGATCGAGGGCGAGGTGTGCGGCTCGTACTCCACCTCGGCTTCTGCCAGCGCGGTCCGGCAGTGCGTGCACCAGTGGACGGGCTTCTTGCCCTTGTAGACCATGTCCTGCTCGACGAACCGGCCCAGGGCGCGGACGATCGCCGCCTGGTAGCGGAACGCCATGGTCTTGTAGGGGTCGTCCCACAGCCCGATGATGCCCAGGCGCTTGAAGCCCCGCCGCTGGATGTCCACGTACTTCTCGGCGTAGGCGCGGCAGGCGCGGCGGAAGTCTGCCGTGCTCATCTGCCGTTTCTTCGGCCCGAGCTCGCGATCGACTTTCAGCTCGATGGGCAGGCCGTGGCAGTCCCAGCCCGGCAGGTAGGGGGCATCGAACCCCAGCATGTTGTGGGACTTGACGACCAGATCCTTCAGGACCTTGTTGAGCGCCGTGCCGATGTGGATGTCGCCGTTGGCGTACGGAGGCCCGTCGTGCAGAAGGAAGAGCTTCGCCCCTTTCCGCGCGTCGCGAATCTGGCCGTAGAGGTCCATCGCGTCCCAGCGGGCGATGGTCTCCGGCTCGGATGTCTGGAGATTGGCCTTCATCGAGAAGGCCGTGCGCGGCAGATTACAGGTGTCCTTCCACTCAGCCATGGCGATTTGACTATTGTAATGTGAGGACGATGCCACCACAGGTTCAGGAATTCCGGCTCGATAACGGTTTGAAGGTGCTGATTCAGGAAGTGCACACCGCGCCGCTGGCGTCGGTCTGGTGCTGGTACCGCGTCGGCTCGCGCGACGAGGGCCCGGGCGTGACCGGCGTCTCGCACTGGGTGGAGCACATGAACTTCAAGGGCACCACCAACATCCCTCGCGACCAGGTGAAGGGAATCATCGAGCAGTTCGGCGGCAGCTGGAACGGCTACACCTGGATCGACCAGACCACCTACCTCGAGACCGCCACCACCGAGGCGCTCGATCGGATGCTGTTCATCGAGGCCGAGCGGATGGACAAGTGCCTCTACGAGCCGGCGGAGTGCGACTCGGAACGCACCGTCATCATCTCGGAGCTGCAGGGCGGCGAGAACGACCCCGAGCAGCTGCTCGACATGGAGATGACGGCGACGGCGTTCAAGGTGCACCCCTATCGCCATCCCACCATCGGCTGGCAGTCGGACCTGGAGACCATGACCCGCGAGGACCTGTTCGGGCACTACCGGCGCTATTACCGGCCCTCGAACGCCACGCTGGTCATCGTCGGCGACGTCAACACGACGGAGGCCCTGGCGAGCGTGCAGCGGCAGTTCGGAAGCATCCCCGGAGGCGAGGCGCCCGAGCGGCGGGCGAGCGCGGAGCCGCCACAGCAGGCCGAACGCCGGGTGACGCTCCGCAAGGAAGGCACCACGGCGTATTTCAAGGCGGCGTACCACTCGCCAGCGTTCCACGACGCGGGGTTCTTCCCGCTGCTGGTTGCCGACGCGGTCCTGAGCGGCGGGGCGGGCCTCAACATCTGGTCGAACGGACGCGTGCCTCGTCCACAGCGAAGCGCCAGGCTCTACCGCGCGCTCGTGGACACCGGGCTGGCCTCCTCGGTCGGCGGCTCGCTGCTGCCGACCGCGCAGCCGTTCCTCTACTCGGTGCACGCGACGGTGATGGAAGGGAAGTCGCTGGCCGATGTCGAAGCGGCGGTGCTCGCCGAGCTCGATCGAATCGCCAGGGATGGCATCACCGCGGCTGAGCTCGCGAAGGCGAAAGCCCAGCTCCGCGCTCGCTTTGTCTTCGACATGGACGGCGTGACCGACATCGCCCATCAGCTGGGATACTTCGAAACCATCGGATCGTGGAAGGATGCGCTGACGCTGGGCGACCGGCTCGAGGCCGTCACCGAGGACCAGGTGCACGCCGTCGCCCGCACCACCTTCAATTCCACCAACCGCACCATCGGCTGGTTCGAGCCCACGGCGGACGCATGCCGCTGACACCGGTCCGGCAGACGCTGCCCAACGGCGTGATTGTCATCGCCCAGGAGAATCACACGACGTCCGCGGTCTCGCTGGTCGCGGCGATGTATGCCGGCGGCTACGACGATGCCGCGAACCGCGAAGGCACCGCGGCGCTGGTGGCGCGGGTGCTCGATCGGGGCACGGCAAGCCGCACGGCGGATCAGATTGCCGACGACCTGGATGGACGCGGCGCCTCGGTCACCGTGTCCGCGGGGCGGCACCAGATTGCGGTCTCCGCCACGTGCCTTGCCGACGACTTCGCGCCGGTGCTGGCAATCGTCGCGGACACGCTCGCGCAGCCGGTCTTCCCCGATCGGGATATCGCCACGCGGCGCGCCGAGCTGATCACCACCATCCGTCAGGAAGAGGACGACCCGGCCTCCGTGGCCGTGAACCGCCTGGTCCGCGAGCTCTACGGGCCTCACCCCTACGCCCGCATGGTGCGCGGCACCGTGGAGTCGGTGGAGGCCATCACGCGCGACGACCTCGTGCGTTTTCACCAGCAGCGCTTCACCCCCAGCAGCCTTGTCGTGGTCGTGGTCGGCAGCCTCCCGGTGGAGACGATGATCGCGGCAGTGTCCGCGGCGCTGGGCCCGTGGGCGCCGGGCGTGGCGTCACCCGCGCGTCAGGTTCCTGACGCCGAGGTGGCCACCACACGCCGGCAGGTGGACATCCCGATGGCGGACAAGTCGCAATCGGATGTGGCCTACGGGTTCATCGGCATCCGCCGGTCCGATGCGGGCTATATGGCCGCGTCGGTGATGAACAACGCGCTCGGTCAGTACGCCCTCGGGGGCCGGCTCGGCGACAGCATCCGCGAGCGGCAGGGCATGGCCTATTACGTGTTCAGCTCGCTCGACGCCGGGCTTGGACCCGGCGCGGTGATGGTGAGGGCTGGCGTGTCCGCGGACAACGTGGCCCGGACGATTGCCTCGATCGATCACGAGATCTCGCTGGTCCTCGGCGACGGATTCACGGAGAAGGAGATCGCGGAATCGAGGCAGTACCTGGTCGGGTCGCTGCCGCGCCAGCTCGAGACCAACGGCGGCATCGCCTCGTTCCTGCTGAACGCGGAGTTCTACGGGCTGGGCCTCGATTACGACCGGCGTCTGCCCGATCTCATCCGCGCCGTGACGCGCGACGCCGCGATGGAGGCCGCGCGCCGGCTGCTCGATCCCGCCCGCGCGATCGTCGTGGTGGCTGGCCCCCAGGCCGAGGCGTCGTGACCGGCGCCGGCCGCACCCGCGCCGTCTTCTTCGACGTCGACTTCACGCTGATCTATCCCGGGCCCACGTTCCAGGGCGAGGGCTACCAGCGCGCCTGCCAGCAGCACGGCATCGCCGTCGATCCGCTGCGTTTCGAGGACGCGGTGAAGGCCTCGTCGTTCATCCTGGACGACGTCGAAGAACCGCTCTACGACGACGGGTTGTTCATCCACTACACCGCGTCGATCATCGAGCACATGGGCGGCCGCGGCCCGGAAGTGGTGAACGCGGCGCGCGACATCTACCAGGCCTGGGCCGGCAACCATCACTTCGAGATGTACGACGACGTGGAGCCGGTGCTGCGCACGCTGGTCGAACGTGGCTTCATCGTCGGGGCGATCTCGAACAGCCACCGCAGCCTGGACGCGTTCCTGGAGCATTTCTCGCTGCACGGGCTGATTCACTCGCACGTGTCGTCCAAGGAACACGGCTACCTGAAGCCTCATATCAGCATCTTCGAGGAGGCGCTGGCCCGGGCCGGGGCCGAGGCGGCGACGTCGGTGATGGTGGGCGACAGCCTGAAGGCAGACGTGCATGGCGCCCTGGCGGCGGGGATGCGGGCGGTGTTGCTGCGCCGTTCCGGCGACGTGCCCGCCGATGTGCCAGCCGACGTGCCCGTGATTCACGCGCTGACCGAGCTGCCGGCGCACCTCTGAGGGACGGGTTTCCCCAAGTCGGGCCGCACCTGACGGCCGAACTGCACTAAATTCTAGAGTCGCATGTCATCGATCTCGATTCGCAACCTGAGCACGTACGAGGAATTCAAGCAGGTGCTGGACCTGGAGCGCCAGGTGTGGGGGTTCTCGGACCCCTACGACATGGTGCCGCCGGTCGTCTTCACCATCACGGTGAAGCGCGGCGCGATCCTGCTCGGCGCGTTCGACGAGCGGGATCGGATGATCGGCTTTTCCTACTCGCTGGTCGGGATGAAGGCGGGCAAGGTGCTGCAGTGGTCGCACATGACCGGCGTCCTTCCCGAATACCGTGGCGGGCTGGGGCTCCGGCTGAAGCTGGCGCAGCGGGAGCGGGCGCTGGCGCTCGGCTACGACCTCATCGAGTGGACCTTCGATCCGCTCCAGGCCATGAACGCGCACCTGAACATGGCCAAGCTGGGCTGCGTGGCCGAGGAGTATCACCGCAACGTCTACGGCGAATCGACGAGCGACCTGCACAAGGGCACGCCGACGGATCGGCTGGTGGCGCAGTGGCACATCGCCGAGCCGCATGTGGCGCGACGGCTCGAAAGCGCGCAGGACCTGCGGTTCCGGGCGCAGGACCTTGCGGACGCACCGCTGGTGAACCGCACCGCGATGGCCGGCGCCTGGCGCACGTGCGCCAGCATCGACCTGAATCTGGACGTGTCGCGCTTCTGGCTGGAGATTCCCACCGGCTTCACCGACATGCAGCAGCACGCGCCGGAGCTGGCGATGCAGTGGCGCATGAACACCCGCGAGATCTTCGAGACCTACTTCAAGCGCGGCTACCGCGTCGCGGACTTCGCCCTCGATCGCGAGGCCGGCTTCGGCCGCTATCTGCTCGCGGCGCCGGAGCTGGCGGCTTAGGCCTTCGGAAGGCAAAAGGCAAAAGGCAGAAGGCAGAAGGAGCCGGCAACCGGCAGCCGGCAGACCGGATGCCGGAAGGCAAAAGGCAGAAGGCAAAAGGCCGGCAGCCGGCAGCCGGCAGACGGCAGCCGGACAGACCGGACACCGGACACCGGGTACCGGTCCCGGTCTCTATCCCGGCGGCCAGGCGAGGAATCTTCCGCCCAGCACGTGCATGTGCAGGTGGAACACGGTCTGGCCGGCCTGCGCGTTGCAGTTGACCACCGTGCGGAATCCGCTGCCGTCGTAGCCGCGTTCCCGGGCAATCGTGGCGGCGCGGCGCATCATCTCGCCGACCAGGGCGTCGTGCTCCGGCGCCAGGTCGTTCACCGTGGCGATGTGCGCCTTCGGGACCACCAGCACGTGCATCGGCGCCTGGGGGTTGATGTCGTTGAAGGCGAGCAGCTGGTCGTCTTCATATACCTTCGCCGCCGGGATCTTCCCCTCGACGATCAGACAGAACAGGCAGGACATGGGTCACATGCTGCCCCAGGTCGGCGCCGGCGACAAGGCTCGTCGTTCGATAGGGCTTCGGGGCGGCGACACGCTGGCTGAAGCGCCAGGGCTCCACCAGGGTCAGCGGTCGAACGGAGCGCGAGCCGCCTTCGCGATCCGCGGCACACCTTGCAGATCGTCGCGGAAGCCGGCAAACGTGAGCCCGTCGGTGCCCTCGATGATCTGCCGGACGAGGTCGGCCTGGCCGAAGCCGATTTCCATCAGCAGCAGTCCCCGTGGGGCCAGTGCCACCGTCGCGGCGCTGCACGACGCCGCGAATCGCATCCAGGCCATCCTCGCCCGAGACGAGCGCGGTGACGGGCTCGAAGTCGCGCACTTCGGGCTGAACCTCCAGGTAGTCGCTGGCGGTGACGTAGGGCGGGTTCGAGACGAGGAGGTCCACGGGCAGGATGGCGTCGGCGAGAAACGCGCCGTGGTGAAACGTGACCTCGGCGCCGAGACGCCGCTGGTTCTCCCGGGCCGTGTCCAGCGCGTCGGACGAGATGTCCGTCGCGGCCACGCGTGCGCCCGCCAGCTCCAGTGCGAGCGTGACGGCGATACAGCCGCTGCCGGCGCCGATGTCGAGCACGCGCAACGGCGCGGCGCCCGCATCACGCCCGAGGCTCCAGGCGATCGCCTCTTCGATGATGAACTCGGTTTCCGGTCGTGGGATGAGCACGCCAGGCCGCACGACGAAGTCGCGCCCCCAGAACTCCTGCGTGCCGCGGATGTAGGCGACGGGCTCACGGCGCAGGCGCCGATCGATGAGAGCCCCGAACCGCGCGTCGAACCCCGCGGGCGCCTCGTCCGCGGCGCGAGAGACCAGGGTGGCGAGGTCCCACCCCAGCGCGTGCCGCGCCAGCAGGTCGGCGTCCATCGCTGCTTCTTGCTGCCGGGATGCCGGCCGCGGCCAGCTGCGTGCGAGCGTGCCGGACGATCGCTTGCAAGGTCATCAGATCATCAGATCTCAGATCGCCAGATCACCAGATCACCAGATCCAGATCACCAGCTCACCACATCACGAGATCTCCAGATCTCACAAGTCCCGTTTCCACCGTCGTCACTTCCTTCAGTTTCTCGGCGGTGTAGTGCGTGGTGAGCGCGTCCACGAGCTCGGCGATGCTGCCGTCCATGACCGAGGTGAGCTGGTGCGTGGTGAAGTTGACGCGGTGATCGGTGATGCGGCTCTGCGGGAAGTTGTAGGTGCGGATCTTCTCGGAGCGATCGCCCGACCCGACCTGGCTGCGCCGGTCCTTCGAGATGGCGTCCTGCTGCTTCTGCATCTCCATGTCGTAGAGACGCGACCGCAGCACCTTCAGCGCTTTTGCCTTGTTCTTGATCTGCGACTTCTCGTCCTGCTGCGAGACGACGATGCCGGACGGCAGGTGCGTGACGCGCACGGCGGAGTAGGTGGTGTTCACGCTCTGGCCGCCGGGCCCGCTCGAGCAGAACGTATCGATGCGCAGGTCCTTGTCCTGGATCTGGATGTCGATGTCATCGGCTTCCGGCAGCACCGCCACGGTCGCCGTGGACGTGTGGATGCGCCCCGAGGCTTCGGTGGCCGGGACGCGCTGCACGCGGTGCACGCCGCTTTCGTACTTCAGGCGGCTGTAGGCGCCCTTGCCGGTGATGCTGACGATGACTTCCTTCAGCCCGCCCTGCCCGGCCTCGCTCATGTTGAGGATTTCGAGCTTCCATCCCTGGCGCTCGGCGTAGCGGGTGTACATCCGGTACAGCTCCGAAGCGAACAGCGCCGCCTCCTCGCCGCCGGTGCCGGCGCGGATTTCGACCAGCACGTTCTTGTCGTCGTTGGGATCCTTCGGGATCAGCAGGATCTTCAGCTCGTCGATGATGCGGCCGCGCTGCACGTTGAGATCGCTCAGTTCTTCCTGGGCGAGGTCGCGCATCTCCGGATCGCCGCTGCTCTTCATCAGCTCCTCGGCCTGCGCGAGCTCCGAGGAGACGACCTTGTACTCGCGGTACTTCAGCACCAGGGCCTCGATGTCGCTCAACATCTTGGCCTGCTTGCGATACTCGGTCGGATCGTTCTGGACGGTCGAGGTCCCGAGCGACGCCATCAGCTCCTCGTACCGGGTTTCGACCGACGCCAGCTTGTCAAACACGCGTTATGTCCTCGAAAAGTCTAAAGACTCGATCGGTATCCGGTATCCGGTATCCGGTCGTGCCGGCTGCCGGTTTTGCCTTCTGCCTTCTGCCTTTTGCCTTGCTCTGTCCGTCGTCTGCCGGCTGCCGGCTGCCGGTCTGCCGGTCCTATCCCCCCGATACCGGCGGCAGGAATGCCACTTCGTCGCCCTCGGCGATGGGTGTGTGGAACCTGGCGTACTCCGCGTTGACGGCGCACGACAGCGACTGCCGGTACGCCTCGAACGCCGGGTACTCGCGGACCAGCGTCGTCCAGACGGCGTCCACGGTGGACTCCGGCGGCACCTCGCGCGAGAGCTCGCCGGCACCGGCCAGGTCCCGCAAGCGGGCGAACAGGCGGACGGTTACGCGCATGCGATCCTCAATGCGTGTTCGCGCGCGTCGGCGTTGTCGGGGTCCGCCGTCGCGCCTTCCACCCACGCGTCGCCGCCTTCGAAGTACTCGTGCTTCCAGATCGGCACGATCTGCTTGATGCGCTCGATCGCGTACCGGTTGGCCGCATAGGCGTCCGCCCGATGCGCCGAAGCCGTGACGATGGCCACGCTGGCCTCGCCGATCTCGAGGCGGCCGGTGCGGTGATGCACCGCCATCAGCACCGACGGCCAGCGCTCCCCGGCCTCCTGGACGATGCGGTCCAGCGCCTTCAGCGCCAGCGCATCGTAGGCCTCGTAGACGAGATGCGTGACCTGCCGCCCGACGTTGTGGTCCCGCACGAGCCCCAGGAACGCCACGACCGCCCCGTGCCCGGGCCCATCGACCAGGCGCACGAGCGCCGGCAGGTCGAGCACGGCTGGCGTGATGGCTGTTCGCGACGTCATGACAACACCCGAGTATAGCGGTACGACTTCGAGCGGCGCGAGCCGCGCCCGACCCGCCGCCTTTGCCCGCTGGAGGCTTATCTTCCTTCGCCAAACCGCCAGAAGTGATCCAGCGGCTGGTGCCCGCGGCCGATGATCAGCCCGTGGCGCATCGCGCCGGCGACGTAGGCCTTCGCGTCGCCCACCGCGGTGACCAGATCCGCCCCGCGCGCGAGACCAGCCGCCACCGCCGCCGCCATCGCGCAGCCGGTGCCGTGGGTGTGCGGGCCGGCGATGCGGGGGCCGCTGAACTCGTGCAGCCGGCCGTCCTCGAGCAGGATGTCGACGACGTCCTCACCGGTCAGGTGGCCGCCTTTCAGCAACACGGCGCGGCAGCCCATGGCCGCCAGCCGGTGGGCGGCCTCGCGCATCGCCTCGCGTGAGCCGATCGGCAACCCGGTCAGCACCTCGGCCTCCGGGATGTTCGGCGTCACCACCCGCGCCAGGCGCAGCAGTGTCGCCCGCAACGCATGCACCGCGTCATCGTCCAGGAGGCGATCGCCGCTCTTGGCCACCATCACCGGATCCACGACCAGGTTGGGCAGCTCGAGGGCTTCGACCGACGCCGCCACCGCCTCGACGATGGCGGAGGTGGCCAGCATCCCGGTCTTCACCGCGTCGCAGCCGATGTCGCTGACCACGGCTTCGATCTGCGCGGTGACGAATTCGGCCGGAATCAGGTGCACGCCCGACACCGCGACCGTGTTCTGAGCCGTCAGCGCGGTGATGGCGGAGGTGCCGTAGACCCCGAATGCGGCAAAGGTCTTGAGGTCGCCCTGGATGCCGGCGCCGCCACCCGAGTCGGAACCGGCGATTGTCAGCGCCCTCGGCCTGCCGGTAATATCTGTCGTCATGACTGTACGCGCCTCGTCTGCTGTTCTGACTCCAACGCTCATCGAGCGGATGACCGCTCCCACGGCTGGTATTCGTGTGCTCGCGGTGCTCTTCGTCACCGCGCTCACCGCCGCGTTGTCGCAGGTCAGCTTCCCGCTGCCATTCACGCCGGTGCCGTTCACCCTGCAGCCGATGGTCGTGCTGCTCGGCGGCGCGGCCCTTGGCGCGCGTCTGGGCGCGACCAGCCAGATCCTTTATCTCATGCTCGGCGCCGCCGGCCTGCCGGTGTTTGCCTACGCGCCGGAACTGCCGCAGGGCCTGCTGCGCCTGCTGGGGCCGTCGGGTGGTTACCTGATGGCGTATCCGCTGGCAGCGTTCGTCACCGGCTGGCTGGCCCAGCGCGGCCTGGATCGCCGCGTCGGCACTTCGATCCTCGCGATGGCCGCGGGCCTCGGGATCGTGTTCGCGGGCGGCGTGCTGTGGCTGGCGAAGGACCTGGGCGTGGCGCCGGCCCTGGCGGTGGGGCTCTATCCGTTCCTGTTCGTGGACGCGATCAAGATTGTGGCTTCGGCGACCGTGCTGCCGGCGGCGTGGCGCGTGCTCGACAACGACGAGGCGCGCTGAGCCACGAGAGCAGGAAGGCGGAAGGTCGAGCCTTCACGCGGGCGCCCGGCCATTGGCCCCGAACCGATGGACGATTCACATGCGATACACGCTGTCGGCCGCGGTTCGCTCGTTCCGCTCCAAACCGCTGGTGCCCGGGCTGGTCGTCGTTACTCTTGCCCTTGGGATCGGGCTGGCAGGCGCGATGGTGAGCATCATCGACGCACTGGTGCTCCGGCCGCTGCCGTTCGCAGTCGCGGATCGGCTCGTCGATATCCAGGTTCGAAGGCTCACCGATGGGCAGAGTGGATCACGGCTGGACGTCGACATCGCAACCCTCCTGCGTGAGCGGCGCGACCTGTTCGACACCGTCGAACAGTACCAGTTCGGGTTCGCGACACTCGCTGGCATCGCTGAGCCGCGAGCCATCTCCACGCCACAGGTGACGCCCGGCCTCCTGGCCGTACTTGGCGCGGTGCCGCTCCACGGTCGCCTATTCGTCGAGGAGGACCGCGCCGCAACGGTACCCGTGGCGCTGATCAGCGAATCTCTCTGGCGTGGCGGTTTTGGCGCCGACCCCGGCATCGTCGGTCGGGACATAACCCTCGATGACGCGCATTACCACGTCGTCGGCGTTCTCCCATCATCGTTCCGGTATCCAGAGGCTCGTGTCGAGGTGTGGCGTGCGCTGCCGCCCAGCGCTGCGCCGCTGGACGTACGCGGCGGGCGCGGCGCGATGGTGACCGTGGCACTGCTGGCGAACGGGGTCACTTCCCGACAAGCCGACGCCGAACTGCTCGCGATGTCGGACAGGTTGCGCCAGACCTCTCGGCTGAGGGCGGATCAGCTGCTGGTCACCGACCGACCCCTACAGCAGCGCGCGATGGACAGATACAAGCCGGCGCTGTTCGCCATGCTTGGTGCGGTGATGCTGGTGCTGATGATGGCCGCCATCAATGTCGTGAACCTGTTGCTGGTTCGCGGATCCGCGCGTGCGGGAGAGTGTGCGATCCTGGCGGCACTAGGTGCCAGTCGCGCTGGACTGGCGGCGCGCGCCGTGGCGGAAGCCGTCGCTCTTGCCCTTGTCGGGGCCGTCCTAGGGCTGGTGTTGGCCCGAGCGCTCCTGGCGGCGATTGCGGCGATCCAGCCGGAGCAGCTTTCCTTCCTCTCGGGGAGCACTCCCACCCTCACACCGCTCGTCGTTTCGCTGACCGTGATCGCTTCGACCTTCATCTGCGTTCTCGTCAGTGCGCTCCCGGCGTGGCGCGCCACCCGCGTGGACCTCGTCGGTGCTCTGCAGCACCGATCCCCACGGCTGGCCGGACACGCGGATGAGCGATGGCAATCGGCATTCCTGTCGCTTCAGATTGGCTTGGTCCTCGTGGTACTGACGCTGGCGGCAACGCTGCTCACGAGTTTCGTGCGCGTGATGAACGCGCCTCAGGGCTATGACCCAAGCGGATTGACCGTCGCGGAGTTCCAGTTCTCGACCCCAGCGTATCGCTCGCCGAGGGTGGCCCTCGATTTACTGCGGACGGTCGACACGGCCGTCGAGACGCAATGGCCTGGGGCGCAATCGACGCTGGCCGTGGGCTTGCCTCCGGTGGGCGGCATGTCCGCTGGCGGCGCCCTCGAAATCGACGGGCGCGCGGTTGCCCCTGCCGAGGCGACGACGTGGACCTACACCGAGGTGGCGCCCGACTATTTTGCGACGATGAAGATCACCATCGTCGCGGGCCGGACGTTCGCCGCCGTGGAGGACGAACCGGCCATAATTCTGAACGACGTCATGGCTAGGCGGTTCTGGGGCGCGGCTTCGCCAATCGGCTCGCGTGTTCGCTATCGTCCCACCGACCCGTGGCGAACCGTCGTCGGGGTGGTCGCCGACGTCCGGCAGATGGGGGTCATTGAAGAACTGAGTGGCGGCCTCGAAACCTACGTGCCGTTCTCGCCGGACCAGCGACTGGGCACCGCGCATCTGGTTGTTCGTACGGCTGCCGAAGGCGCCGCGGGTCGGCTTCGCGACTTGCTGCGGGTCCACGAGGCCGACGTGCCGGTCAGAGTGATGTCAATGGAGGCGCGCATGGCCGACTCGCAGTGGCAGCCACGCTTCTTCGTCAGGCTGTCGGTCCTGTTCGCCGCGGCGGCGGTGCTCGTTGGAATTGTCGGTGTCTACGGCGTTGCTGCCTATCGCGTTCTCCAACGACGACGGGAGTTTGCCGTGCGCGTGGCGGTCGGGGCGACGCCGGGACAACTCGCCCTCCTCGTTTTCCGGCGACTCTTGCTGGTCGCCGGTGTCGGCATAATGGTGGCGGTCCCGGTGGCGCTGTCACTTGCTCCAGTCGTACAGCCGATGTTGTGACTAGCGGTGCCTGCCGATCCGGTTGCCCTGACCGGTGCGTTGACCGTTCTCATGTTGTTGGTGGTGACCGGAGGAACAGCGCCGGCGGTTCGCGCGGCGCGCACCGATCCTGCAACGACGCTGAAGAGCGAGTAGAGGCAGAAGTGGAGACTCCTTGCTAGTCCTGCCCGGGACTCCGCGTGGCTGGTTCCTGCCGCGCGAAAATCAGGAAGGACCTGGTAGGGCAGGAACGTCTCGGACGCCACCAGGCGCAGACCCGCGCGTGCGGCGTCGGTAGTCACCGCGTCGGGGCGGTCAAGCGCGGCATGGACCGCCGCGGCTCTTCGATTCTGGCAATGGCCACGGGCCTCGGAGTGGTGTTCGCGGGTGGCGTGCTGTGGATGGCGAAGGACCTGGGCGTGGCGCCGGCCCGCTCAATAGGTGACTGGGCAGGTTGAAGGCCTTCGAGCCGCCGCTTGACGCGGCGTGACGGTCACGGCGTTTTGCCGTAATCTGGGATGAAGGAGTTTCAGCATGGCAGCGCTTGACTGGTCTCAGTGCCCGGCCGTCGAGAGCATTCCCGGCAAAGTCAGCGGCGCCTGGGTGTTCAAGGGTACCCGGCTGCCGGTGGCCACCATCATCGAGAACCTCGAGGATCTCAGCCTCGACGAGGTCATCGAGCAATTCGACGTGACGCGTGAGCAGGTGATGGCCGTCCTGGACTTCGTAGCTGAGAGCCTTCGCGCGAAGTCCGTCCCGACCGGTGCTTATCCTCTTTGACCACGGCACGCCGAAGGGACTGGCCCATTTATTGTCCGGGCACACCGTCCACACGGCGCAGGCAAGGGGCTGGGACACGCTGAGCAATGGCGAACTCTTGCGTGCCGCCGAGGAAGCGGGCTTCGAGTTGCTGCTCACGACGGACCGCCGCATCCGTCATCAGCAGAACCTGAGCGGGCGTCGCATCGCCCTCGTTATCCTGACGGGCAGCACAAAGTGGTTACGGGTTCGGCAACATGCGGATCGCATCGCCGGCGCCGTTGCTGCGACGATTCCTGGCAGCTACACGGAGGTCGCGATTCCGTTTGAGCCGAAACCGTAGCGGAGTTGAGCGCGCCAGGTTGCCGTAACCGGCTGTTGATCGGCACACGCTGAAACCCACCAAAGTCGTCGGCAGACCTCGCAACCAGGTCGAGGTTCACGGAAGCTACGCGCCTGAAGCCTTGCGGTCCCGAGGACTGTTCTGACACGCCCGCCGTTCGCGGACACCGTCAGCGCGCGAAAATCAGGAAGTACTGATAGGGCAGGAACGTCTCGGACGCCACCAGCCGCAGGCCCGCGCGGGTGGCGTCGTTGGTCACCACATCGGGGCTGACGCGCTCCTCGGCGTCGGGCCCCGGCCCGCCGCCGCCGTTCAGCTTGAAATCGATGACGCCAATGCGGCCCTGCGGCTTCAGCGACTGCGCGATGTTGCTGAGCAGCGTCACGCGGTCCTCGATCTCGTGATACGCATCGACCAGCAGCACCGCATCGAGCGTGTTCGCCGGCAGGCTTCGGATCGCTGGCGCGGCCCAGCATCGGGCGAACGTTGACCAGCCCCTCGCGCTGCACGCGGCGTGAAATCGCGCTCAGCATCTCCTGCTGCACGTCCTCGCGAAGACCATGCCCTGAGGGCCGACACGTCGCGCCAGCCGGATGGTGAACCAGCCGCTGCCGGCGCCCACGTCCGCCACCACCGACGCATCGGCAATCGCCAGTGCGTCCATGATGCGATCGGGTCGCTGCCACTGGTCGCGGTCCGGCGCTTCGAGCAGACCGAGATCCTGCGGCGGGAACAAGCGGCCCGTGATTGCGCGGCTGCTGGGCCGACACGGTCCACGTGCCAACCGCGCACAGCGCGCACAGAGCGAGAAGTGATCGGGACATCATCGGCCCTGCCCGATTATAGGCCCGCCCCGGACCGGCCCTCCGCGTGCGGGCTGGCGGCGTCCTCGGCGGACACTCTCCTACGATTGGAGTCCCACAGCGCCCAAGCCCCAAGCCCCAAGCCACGCCCGCGGCGGCTACTCGGCGCGCAACGCGGTGGATGGATCCACCCGGGTTGCCTGCCTCGCGGGCAGCCACGTCGCCAGCAGCGCCACGCTCGCCAGCGCGACGATGACCGCGCCGTAAGTGAGCGGGTCGAAGGGGCTCACGCCGTAAAGCAACGCCGAGAGCAGCCGCATTCCGCCGGCGGCCGTAACCACGCCGACCACCAACCCGATGCCGGTGAGCGTGAGGCCCCGCCGCAGGAACATCGACTGCACCTGGCTGCCGCTGGCGCCAATCGCCATGCGGATGCCCACCTCGCGCGTGCGCTGCGAGACGATGTAGGCG
The DNA here is from genome assembly GCA_963723005.1 of uncultured Acidobacteriota bacterium. Classification (GTDB taxonomy): domain Bacteria; phylum Acidobacteriota; class Vicinamibacteria; order Vicinamibacterales; family UBA2999; genus VFZN01. The sequence continues at coordinate 817,977 of CAVRPA010000008.1, forward strand.
ATGACGCCGTAGAGGCCGACGAAACCAAGCAGCAGGGTGACGACCGCGGCGATGCCGATGATCACCAGCGCGAACGAGGTGGAGGCCATCGACTCGTCGTAGATCGCCTGCATCGTCCGTGGCCGGGCGAGCGGCAGGTTGGGATTGACGCCCCACACCGCCTGCTGCACTTCGGTGAGAAAACCGGCGGTGCGGACGCGTGGCGTGCGGATGGCGTAACTCATCCAGCGCTGCACGAACAGCGGGTTGTCCCAGAAGTCGTTCATCACCATCGGGAAGTACGCCGTTGGTGGCGCTGCCTTGGTGACGCCGTCCTCGCGCGTGTCGCCAACCACGCCCACGATTTCGCGCCAGGCGTTCTTCGGGCTGTTGCGGATGCGATGGCCGAGCGCGGCGGCCGCGCTGCCGAAGTACTCCCGCGCGAGCGCGTCGCTGAGGATGGTCACCGGCCGGCGGTTCTGAAGGTCTTCCCAGGTGAAGTCGCGCCCCGCGACGAGCGTCGCTCCCATCGTGCCGAAGTAGTTCGGCGTGGCCCACTTATAGCGGCGGATTGGCGGTATCTGCCCCTCGGGCCCAGGCTTGTCTTCTACCCACACCGGATCGTTGCTGTTGATGCCGTCCATCGGCATCGACGAGGCCAGGCCAACAGAGGTGACGCCGGGGATGGCCTCGATGCGGCGGAGGATCTGCTCGTGCGTGGCCGCGGCCTGCAGGTCGTCCTTGACCACCGTCTCGGGGATGGCGATGCGCATCGTGAAGATCTCTTCGGGCGCCGTGAACCCTGGCTGCACGTTCCGCATCGCGAGGAAGGTGCGGATCATCAGGCCCGACGCCACCAGCAGCACCAGGGCCAGCGCGACCTGCGCCACCACCAGCGTGTGCCGCGCGCGATGCCGCTCGCGGCCGTCGCTCGAGCCGCGGCCGCCTTCCTTCAAGGTGGTGCTGAGCCGCGGGTTGGCGTACTTCGCGACCGGCAGCAGTCCGAACAGCAGCGCCGCGACGGCAGAGGCTGCCAGCACGAACCCGATGACGAGGGGGTCGATGGCGATCTCGTCCAGGCGAGGAAGCTGCGTGGGATTGAGCGCGAGCAGCAGGCGGATGCCGCCATAGGCCAGTGCCAGGCCAAGCGCCCCGGCCCCTGCGCTGAGGGCCGCCGCTTCGGCCAGCAGCGCGCCCACTACCTGAATGCGGCTCGCGCCGAGCGCTGTCCGGATCGCCAGTTCCTGCTGCCGCCCTTCCGCGCGCACCAGGAACAGGTTCGCGATGTTCGCGCAGGCCACCAGCAGCACGATGCCCACCGCGCCCAGGAGCACCCACAGAATGTTGCCGATGTCGCCGACGACGTCCCGCGCCAGCGGGTGCAGGCTCGGCGAGATGTGAATCTCGTTGTACATCTCGCGGCTGAATCCCGGCGGCATCGGGAAATGATCGGGAATCCCCGGCAACAGGCGGGCGATGTCCGCGCTCGCTTGCTCGATCGTGGTACCGGGCTTCAGCCGGCCGATCGCCTGGAAACTGAAGTTGCCGACGAAGACCTTGGCCCGGTTGATCCGGAACGGGAGCACCAACGCCGGCCGCTCACGCAGGAAGCGGAAGCCTGGAGACAGCACGCCGATCACCTGTGTCGGCGATCCGTCCACGACCAGCGACTGGCCGATGGCATTCGGATCGCCCTTGAACACTCGCTGCCAGAACTCGTGGCTCAGGATCACCGTCTCCGCGCTGCCCGGGGCGTCGTCTTCGGCGGTGAACAGCCGGCCGAGCGCGGGCCGGATGCCAAGCAGCGGCAGCGTGCCGTCGGTGACCGAGAGCGAATCCACGCGCTCCGGCTCGCCGCGTCCGGTGATCGAGGATGCGCCATCGGACCACATGCCGATGTCCTGGAAGACCTTGGCTTCGCGGTAGGTGAGGTAGGTGGCGGGGGACTGGTTCAGATCGCCGGCCATGATCCCGGGCGCAAGATGCCAGGCGCCGACCAGTTGCTCCGGGTTGGCGTAGGGCAGCGGCTTCAGCAGCACCCCGTTGACCACGCTGAGGATGAGGGCGTTGGCGCCAATCGCCACCCCGAGCGTGACGAGCGCAGTGAGGCTGAAAATCGGGCTGCCGGCCAGGCGGCGAAGGGCGTGCTTCACGGGTGGGTAGACGACGGCGCGCCGGCGGAAGTTCGCAAGCCCACCCCCTCCACACAAGCGGGCCGAGGGGTTAGACTGACGAGATTATGCTCCCGCAGTTCTTCGACTCCGTTCTACAGCTGATCATCAAGACCTCCACCGATCTTCCGCCGGATGTCCGGGCCGCGGTGAAGAGCGCCCGCGCCACGGAAGAGGCCGGCTCCCGCTCCGCCCAGGCGCTGACCATCGTCGCGCAGAACATCGACCAGGCGGCGGAGGGCGAAGGCGCCATCTGCCAGGACACCGGCATGCCGACCTTCGAAATCAAGACGCCGGTCGGCGCCAACCAGATCTGGATGAAGCAGCAGGTCAAGGCAGCGGTGGCCGAAGCCACGCGCCTCGGCAAGCTGCGACCGAACTCCGTGGATTCCCTGACCGGTGAGAACTCCGGCAACAACCTCGGCCCCGGCACGCCGATCCTGCACTTCGAGCAGTGGGAGCGCGACGAGATCGAAGTGAAGCTGATTCTGAAGGGCGGCGGCTGCGAGAACATGAACGTGCAGTACTCGCTGCCGATGGAACTGCCGCACCTGGGACGCGCCGATCGCACGATGGACGGCGTCCGCAAGTGCCTGCTGCACGCGGTGTGGCAGGCGCAGGGCAAGGGGTGCGGGCCGGGGGCGATTGGCGTCTGCATCGGCGGCGACCGCACCAGCGGCTATGTCGAAGCCAAGCAGCAGCTGTTCCGCACGCTCGACGATGTGAACAGCGACGAGCGGCTGGCCGGGCTCGAAGCCGACATCATGCGGACCGTCAACACGCTGGGTGTGGGCACGATGGGATTCGGCGGCAAGGTGTCGCTGATCGGTTGCAAGGTGGGTGTGCTCAACCGGCTGCCCGCCAGCTTCTTCGTCTCGGTGGCCTACGACTGCTGGGCCTTCCGCCGCCTCGGCGTGGTGCTCGACGCCTCGACCGGCGCCATCGATCAGTGGCTCTATCGCGACCCGGCGGTGGCGACGCTGCCGATGATGGATCAGGCCGGCTTCCAGCGCACCGGCCGCGAAATCGTGTTGCAGGCGCCGCTCGACGAAGCCACCGTGCGTTCCCTGAAGGTGGGCGACGTGGTGATCATCAGCGGCCCCGCGTTCACCGGCCGCGACGCCGTGCACCATCACCTGATGTCGCACGAGCCGCCGGTCGATCTCCGCGGCTCGGTGCTGTACCACTGCGGCCCCGTGGTGAAGAAGCACGACGATGGGTCGTGGTCGGTGACGGCGGCGGGGCCGACCACCAGCATCCGCGAGGAGCCCTATCAGGCCGACATCATCGGCAAGTACGGCATCCGGGCGGTGATGGGCAAGGGCGGCATGGGTCCGAAGACGCTGGCCGGGCTGAAGGAGCACGGCGCGGTCTACCTGAATGCCATCGGCGGGGCGGCCCAGTTCTACGCCCGGTGCATCAAACAGGTAGACGGGGTGTCGCTGCTCGAGTTCGGGACGCCGGAGGCGATGTGGCACCTCCAGTTCGAGGGTTTTCCGGCGATCGTCACCATGGACGCGCATGGCAACAGCCTCCACAAGGAGATTGAAGCCAGCTCGGCCGAAGCTCTGGCGAAACTGGCTTGAGCCGGGGCGGCGGTGCCGCCGGGCAGCCGTTTCGTTACCTCAATCAGCCTAAGTTGCTGATTGGCAGTGGTTTAACCTTTTCTGGAACGCGGGGCGGATCCGGTCGTTCCATTTGCTAGAATGAACAACATGCAGACAGAAACCCAGACGATCACTCCGGCGCCGACCATGATGCCGGGATTCATCACGGTGACCGAAGCGGCCGCGACGAAGATCAAAGAGCTGCTGTCCGAAGAAGGCAAGGCCGAGAGCGGACTGCGTGTCTTCGTGCAGGGTGGTGGCTGCTCGGGCTTCCAGTACGGGTTGATGATCGAAGAGGGCGGCGCCGGCGTCGGTGACCAGGCCTACGAATCGAACGGCGTGAAGTTGTTCGTCGATCCGGTGAGCGTCAGCTACCTGAAGGGCGCCGAAGTGGACTTCGTCGACACCATCACGGGCGGCGGCTTCACGATCAAGAACCCGAACGCGACGTCCACCTGCGGGTGCGGCCAGTCGTTCAACGCCTAGCACGGCGGAAGGAAGGGAACATGGCCACAGCGCCGGCCATTCCCGATCTCGACCGGCTGCGGCCAGCCGGCACCAAGCGCTCCGGGAAGCGCGACCTGATCGTCAACGTGTTCCTCCGCCAGGAGGGGCACCTCAGTGCGGACGATCTCGTCGAGGTGATCAAGCGCGAGGACCAGCGGATCAGCCGCGCCACCGTCTACCGCACGCTGCAGTGGATGGTGGAAGCGGGCATCGCGCGCAAGGTCGATTTCGGCGAGGGTCGCTTCCGGTTCGAGCATTCGTACCGGCATCCACGTCACTTTCACCTCATCTGCAAGGCCTGCAACCGATCGTACGAGTTCCTGAGCTCGGACATCGAGGCGCTGGTCGAAGAGGTGGCGGCGGCGCGCGGCTTCACCGCGCGTCAAAGCGTGGTCCAGATTTACGGCACCTGCGAGGCCTGCCGCACCGGCCGGGCGCCGGCGGAAGAAGGCTCGACCTCCGAACTACTGTTTGCCCGCGATGCGCTGCGCATCGCGATCGCGACCGAGCGCAGCGGGCTGGAGTTCTATGCCCGCGCGGCGCGCATCACGAAGGATGCCCGCGGCAAGCGCATCTTCCACGAGCTGGCGGAAGAAGAGAAGCATCACCTCAGCACGCTCGAGGATCGCTACCGCAAGCTGCTGGAGCAGGATCCGCAGCTCGAGTCGCGACCGACGTTCCTCTTCTTCAAGGGCGCGGCCAACGGGCTGTTCGCCGCCGGCGCCGATCAGCTGCGCCGCGACGGCGTGGACGACCTCGAGGCGCTGCGCATCGGCATCCGCTGCGAGCGTGGCTCGCACCGCTTCTTCAAGCGCTACGGCGAGCGCTTCGAGGACTCCGAGGGCAAGCAGATCTTCCTCGAGTTCGCCGAGGAGGAGCGTCAGCACCTCGAGATGCTGATTCGCGAGTATCGCCTGCTCCGCAAGAAGCAGGAAGCCGCCAAGGCTCGCCCCGCCGGGCGGACCGCGAGGCGCACGGCATCGCGGTCCTGAACCGCGTGCCGGCGTTCCCGAGGCGCCGCCCACCATCGTGATCGATCTCCACATGCACACCACCGCGTCAGACGGCCGGCTCACGCCGGCCGAGCTGATGGCGCGCGTGGTCGAGGCCGGGCTCACCGTCATCGCCGTCACCGATCACGACACGACGCGGTCGATCGACGAGGCGACGCGCCTTGGCGCGGAACATGGCGTGCGGGTCGTGCCGGGTATCGAGATCACGGCGGTGCACGAGGCTCGTGACGTCCACATGCTGGCCTATTTCATCCGGCATGAAGACGCCGAGCTCGGCGTGTTCCTCGACAGCCAGCAGAGCCTGCGCATGGAACGGGTGCGCGAGATCGGTCAGCGCCTGGCCGCCAACGGCGTGCCCGTGGACGTGGAGGCGCTGCTCGAGCGCGCCCGGTCGAAGCCGGGGACCGCGATTGGCCGCCCGTGGCTGGCGCGCGCGCTGGTGCGGGCCGGTCATGTGGCGTCGGTGGCCGAGGCGTTCGACTTCTGGCTCGGCCAGGGCCAGCCGGGCTACGTGCCGCGCTTCGGGCCCACGCCGTTCCGCGTCCTCGAGATCGTCCACGCCTGCGGCGGCGTGGTGTCGTTCGCGCACCCGGGCGTGACGAAGAAGGACCAGCTGCTCGCGCCGCTGGCCGAGGCCGGCCTCGACGCCATCGAGATCTACCACTCCGATCACAGCGCCGAGGTCCGCCGCCACTACCGCGCGATGGCGCGCAGCCTGGGCACGGCCACCAGTGGCGGTTCGGACTTCCATGGCTTCGGGGAGACTCGCGGCACGCTGGGTGCGGTGCGGCTGCCCCGCGCAGAGTTCGACGCGCTCGAGGCGCGGGTACGTCGTCCGGCCGTGCCCGAAGGCGTGTGATGGCGGCGCTGCTCGACATCCGCCTGCTGGTGAAGGACTACCAGGGGCTCCGTCCATTACGGGTCCGCGAGCTGAGCGTGTCCCCGGGCCGGGTGCTCAGCCTGGCCGGCTTCGACGCCGCGGCAGCGGAGATCTTCGTGCACCTGGTGACCGGCGCCGCGCTCCCGGACGAAGGGGACATCTCGCTCTTCGGCACCAACACGCGCCACATCCAGGATGCCGAGGCGTGGCTGCACTCGCTCGACGGGCTCGGCCTGGTCAGCCACCGCGCGGTGCTCGTGGACATGCTCACGGTGCTGCAGAACGTGGCCATGCCGCTGACCCTCGAAGTCGATCCCATCGCCGAGGACATGCGACCCCAGGTGGAGGCGCTGGCGCGAGAATCCGGCATCGCCGAATCGCTCTGGGACCGCCCGCTGGGACACGTCGATGCCGAGACCAACCTGCGCGTGCGGCTGGCTCGCGCGGTGGCGCCGCAGCCGAAGCTGATCGTCGCCGAGCACCCCTCGGCGGGACTGCCCCGCGACGCGGTGCCACGCATCGCCGAGCACGTGGCGACGATGGCCCGGGCGAGAAACGCGGCGCTGCTGACGCTCACCGCGGATCCCGAATGGGTGAGCCGCATCGGCGGCGACGTCCTGACGCTGAGCCCGGCCACCGGAGAGCTGGCGTCGGGCGGCCGCTTCATGGAACGATTCAAGCGGGTGTTTGGAGGATAGCGACATGCCCTACGGAAACATCACGCGCATCGAACCCCGGCACGGTTTCGGCTTCATCGTGGACGACAGCGGGATGGACTGGTTCTTCGTGACCGACGACGTACGCGACGCCCGGTTCGACAGCATCTGGGTGGGCGAACGCGTCGGCTTCACCCCCGAGGCGACGAAGAGCGGCCCGCGCGCGTCGGACATCCATCACGAGCAGCTGGACTGACGACAGACAGATAGGGAAGAGGGGCGCTCGCCTTCGGCTCGCGTAGGCGGCGCTTTCGCGCCGTAGGGCCGACGTGAAGACTCTCCAAATGGGCTTGCGGGGCGCAAGTCGTCGGTCGTCATCCCTTGAGGTCGGCCGCTCGGGCCGACCGACAACCGCTGTGGAGGGCTCCACGCGGCTTGTCTGAGCTCAGCGCAGTCGGGCGAGTTGCCCAAGCGCTTGTGCAGCCCGGAGCTGCGGTTGACCGGCCGACCGAGTGGGTTGGCGAGCGGCGAATTGCGTACCGCGAAGAGGTGAGTGATTGACCCCGACGTTGTTGCTGTTCGACATCGATGGCACCCTCGTGCTGACCGGGCGGGCGGGGCTGCGCGCCATGGTGCGGACGTTCGAGGCCGAGTTCGGAGTCGCCGATGCGTTTCGTGACGTCTCGATGGGCGGGCGCACCGACTCGTGGCTGCTGTCGCAGGCGCTGGCGAAGTGGGGCATCGAGGACACGCCGGAGCATCACGCCCGTTTTCGCGCCTCGTATGTGCCACGCCTGGCCGAGGAGATCGTGCATCCGGGCACCGGGACCAAGGGCGTGATGCCGGGGGTCCGCGAGTTGCTCGACGCCCTCGGCGACCACTCGCACCTGCACCTGGCGCTGCTGACCGGCAACTACCGCGACGCGGCGGAAATCAAGCTGCGCCACTTCGGGCTGTGGGACTACTTCCCCTTCGGCGTGTTCTCGGACGACTCGGCCGATCGCAACGCCCTGGTCCCGATGGCGCGGGACCGCGCCAGGGAGCAGGGAGTACCCGATCGTGCCTGTGCGCGCGTGGTGGTGATCGGCGACACCCCGCACGACATCGCCTGCGCGGCCGTCGCCGGCGCGATGTCGGTGGCCGTTGCCACCGGCGGCCATTCGCGCGACGAGCTGGCCCGGGCCGGCGCCGATATCGCGCTCGACGATCTGTCGAATACGAGAAACGTGCTCGACCTGCTGCTCGCGTCGTAGCTCCGCCGGACGCGCCGGACGAAGGCGGGCTATGATCCTGATGGAAGCGACCGGGGCCCGGTGGCCCTCCCGGTCTTCAAAACCGGCTGCTGCCTCCTTGCGGGGCAGGCTGGGTTCGACTCCCAGACGCTTCCGCCACTCGCTTTGCGAGTGGCGTTGAAGCATCTGGGAGGCAGGCACGGCCGTCACGCCGTACGGCGCGCCGGACCGGGCACGACTCCAAGCGCCTGGGCGGCAGGCACGGCCGTCACGCCTTACGGCGCGCCGGACCGGGCACGACTCCAATCAACGCTTCCGCTCGGCACTGTCGCGAGTGTGGCGGCGCCTGGGCGCCAGGCGCGGCCGCTTCGCCCTTCGGGCGCATCGGACCGGGCACGACTCCCCGTCAACCCTTCCAACATTCGCTCTCGCGAGTGGCGGCGCCGACGCTTCGCGTCAGCGAAGCGCCTCTCCCCGACGCGCCGAAGGCGCGCCTACCCGAGGGGCCGCCGGGCACGGCTCCGCGAGCGGCGGAACCGATGTGCGGCCGTCATCAACGTGTGGGGTGTGAGACTCCGGCCCCAGGGACGGGGCCGGTTGGGAAGCAGCGTCTTACAAAAAGAACAGCAACAGCGTGTAACAGCGCCTATTCGATGAGGCGAATATCACCCGCGCGAGGGCCTTTCTGCGAATCTTCAGGGGCGAACTCGACGCGCTGCCCCTCTCGAAGCAGTTCGAACACCGTTCCGCGCACCGAGCTGCGATGGAAAAAGTGCTCGAGCCCGGATTCATCACGGATGAACCCGAACCCTTTATCGATGAGGAGTCGTGCGATCGTTCCGGTCGGCATACCCGTATCCTCCGATTCCAAGTCTCTGGGAACGTCCCAGAAACTGCCGCACCCGCAGATACCGGTGGTATCAGACAATGAGGCCAGAGGAGCTTGGCCGGCGCCGGGGGACGCGGGAACCGAATTCTGCGGTGAGTCTAAGCACGAGTTTTCAGGTAAGTCAAGGTGTGACGCTCGTGGTCGGCGTCACGAGGCGTCCGCAGGGAAATAGTGAGCAAATGGCGATGAGATGACGGAGAGTTGCGCGTGATTGGGGCCATCGTCCTGGCCGCCGGAGCCTCGTCGCGGATGGGCCGTCCCAAGGCTGCCCTGCCGCTCGGGCGGCGTGGCCACACCGTGCTATCGATGGGCGTGAGTGCGCTCCTCGCGGCCGGAGTGCCGCGCGTCGTCGTCGTCGCCGGCGCGCACCCGGAAGCGGTTCGCGGCGCGCTCGGCGCGCGCGACCGGCGCGTGTCGGTGATCGATCACCCCGCCTGGTCCGAGGGGCAGCTGTCCACGCTGCTGTGCGGGCTCGAGGCCATCGAACATCCGGGCCTCGAAGCGGCGCTGGTGACGCTGGTCGATGTGCCGCTCGTCTCACCCGAGACCGTGCGCGCCTTGATGCGCGAGTGGCGCGCCACCGGCGCACCCATCGTCCGACCAGCACAGGGGGACCGCCACGGGCATCCCGTGCTGTTCGATCGACGCCTGTTCGTGGAGTTGCGGGCGGCAGACCTTCGCACCGGCGCCAAGCCCGTGGTGCACGCCCACGCGAACGAACTGGTGAACCTGCCCGTGGCCGACGAGGGGGCGTTCGTGGATCTGGATGTACTGGAGGACTACGAGCGGGTGCAGAGGATGCTGACGAGCAGGGAGCAAGGATCGGGGATCAGCCGGCCTGATCCCTGATCCCTGATCCCCGCCCCCTGATCCCTGACCCTGTCCTACATCGTCGTAAACGGGATGCTGGCGCGCGTGGTGCCCCAATCGACGTGCAGGGTGCCACCCGACTTCGTGTCTTCGATCGTGATCGTCAGCAGCTCGGCGGGCGCCGGTGCTGTTGTCACGGTCATCGGCGCACGGCCCAGGTCCTCGCCCTTCGGATAGGGGATGCCCCACTGGCCGGTCTTCTTGCTGACGATCAGCTGCCACTGCTTCTCGCCGGGCAGCGTGTACAAGGTGTAGGTGCCGGGGTCGACGTGCATCGCCCCGAACATCAGCGCCTTGTCGGATTTAATGGTCGTCGCCTGGTCCGCGCCGGTCCGCCATTCCTCGCCGTAGGGCGCCACTTCCTTGCCGACAGTGCGGCCCTTCAGCGACGGCCGGCCGTATTCGATCGAGATGTTGGCGCCGTCGATGACGTACTCCGTGCGGACGTGCGCGCTGCCGCCGCCGCCGGGCTTCAGCTCGGTCGTCTTCTGCGCGTAGAGCGCGGTGGTGCAGAGCGCAGCCACTGCCAGCGCTGCCACGGGGAACCTGAGTCGCCGCATTCGTTGCCTCCTGGAAAGAGAGTCCTGAGCCTGTCGGGCTTGCCGCCCGATGCCCAACGTTCGACTATACCTTAGGGGTCAGACGCGTTGGACCGGGCCGCGGTTTCCCCTAGGGCGCGACCCGGAGTATCCTGTCCACCAGTGCGCGCCGGTTTATTGATCGCGGCCTCGGTCGCCGCCTGGGGAATGGCCGTGGCCGGCCAATCGGCGTCGTCCGCACAGCCATTCTCGGGCCTCCTCCACGAACACCCGGCGATCAACTATCGATCGCCCGGCGTGTCGCCGCTGATCGTCGAGGCCAATCGCAGGCTCGAGTCGGGCGCCGCCTACGATCCACGGCGCGGCTATCTCGCCGCCGCGCTCGACGCCTTCGGCATCCCGGTGTCGTCGCAGTTGCTGCTGTTCTCGAAGACCGGCGTCCAGCAGGCGCTCACCAGCCCGCAGAACCCGCGCGCGTTCTACTTCAACGATCGCGTCATCGTCACTCATGTGCCCGGCGCCTCGTTCATGGAAGTGGCAGTGCACGATCCCCGCGGCGGCGCGCGGTTCTATACCCTGCCCCAGGATCCGGCTGTGAAGCCGGTGCTCACGGCCAGTGGTGAGTGTCTGCGCTGCCACGTCTCGTCGAACACGATGGAAGTGCCGGGCTTCATCGCCCGCAGCATGTATACCGGGCGCGACGGGCGCACGCATCCGGCACTGGGTAGCTTCCTCGTCGATCACCGCCGCGACTACACCGAGCGCTGGGGCGGCTGGTTCGTCACCGGCGCGCCGGACACCCTGCGGCACCTGGGCAACACCATCGTCAGCGATCCGGAGATCGCTCCGGCAGCCACCGCGTCGGACATCCCGTCGCTCGAGGGGCGCGCGCCGACCGAGCGCTACATGTCGCCGTACAGTGACGTCACGGCTCTGGCGGTTTTCGACCATCAGATGCATGCGATGAACCTGCTGACGCGGCTGACATGGGAATCGCGGATCGCGGCGGCGGCCGGCCTTCCGGACTTCCAGCAAGGCCCGCTCGGCGACCTTCTTCGCGAGACCGCGGACTATCTGCTGCTGGTGGACGAAGCGCCGCTCGAAGGACCCTTCAGCGGAGGCTCCGGGTTCGCCGAGTGGTTCGCCGCGCAAGGCCCGAAGGACGCGGGCGGACGCTCGCTGCGGGACTTCGATCGGCGGTCGCGGCTGTTCCGCTATCCCGGCAGCTACATGATCTACTCGCCGGTCGTAGACGAAATGCCGGCCGCGGCGCGGCAGGCCCTCTACGCGCGCATGCGCATCGTCCTCGAGGGCAAGGACTCCGCGCCTCGCTACCAGCGGATGGCGGCCGAGGATCGGCAGGTCGTGCTCGAGATTCTCGCAAGCACAAAATCTGATTGGAAGTGAGTTCAGGTCAACGCATCTTGCGATGTGGTGAGCTGGTGAACTGGTGATCGGATCGGTCGAGGTGATGATCTTTTGATCGATCTTGCGATCTATCTTTCGATCTTGCCGAACAGGTGTCCGCCCGCTCCGTCGCCGTGCTGCCAGGTGCCGGCGTAGCGCGTGCCGTAGAAGAACACGCGCGCGGTGAACGTGCCGACCGCGGGGATGGTGTAGTCGGTGAGCGTCACCACCGGCGTGTCACCCAGCCACTCCATCGGCACGACGATGGGGAGCGTGACGTCCATGCCTTCGTGCACCATGCGGGCATTGAAGCGCCAGAGACCATCGCCAACTTTTTCAACGCTGGCGATCTCGTAACGATCGGGACGGGGCGGCGCGGTTCGCCCGTCCATCGTGAACGAACCGTCGAGCACGACGTTCCGCATCTGCTCGACGAACGCGCGCTCGCGCGCTTCCAGAGATGCCGGATCGACCTGCATGAAGAGTCCGGTGCGTCCCGACAACCAGCCCCCACCGAAGGCAATCACCAGGGCCAGGACGAGGCCGAGCAGCAGGGCCGAAGCGCGGGGCGTGGTCATCGAGCAGACTCCGGCGCCATCCTCGCGCGATCAGCCTCTGGCGCCTGACAGGCTGAGCGCGGTCATCTCTTCGGTCGGGGCATCGAAACACGGAATCGGCGGCCGTGCGCGGCGCCGGCCGAACACGGCGATCGCACCCGTGAGCAGCAGTCCGATACCGGTATACCACCACACGCCGTCCGTGGCGCCGAGCGCCAGCAGTTGCACGTTGTCCAGCGTGAAGGCATAGAGGATCAGCGCCACAAGGCCGAGCGGCGCGCCGATCTTCAAGGAGTCCGTGGACAACCCTCGTTGGCGGGTGAATGGGATGGACTCGCAATCCAGCACCGCGATCTCGCAGAGTGCCATGCCCGAGACCGCGTGCATCGCCGCCACGGACAGCCCGCCGCCCATCCCCACTGCCAGCCGCCCACCAGCACGGCGAGGGCGCTCACCGGCATCACGGCGAGCAGCCACAGGGCGGCGCGCATGGCAGCGATGCAGGAGGCGGGTGCGTGGCTCGCGATCAGCCGGAACGTCCAGTTCGCCTGCACATCCGTCGGCAGCGCGAAGGCGGCGCGCAAGCCGCCGACCAGGAAGAACGTCAGCACCAGCGGCAGCGAGACGAGGTAATCGGCGGGCACGTCCAGCGCCAGCGGCCGCCCGCGCACCTGAGCCGCCATCAACCGAACGCCGCCCACTCCCAGCGCCAGGCCCAGCCAGGAGGCGATGGCGATCTGGTGCCGCGGACTGCGGGCGAGGCTGCGTAGGGTGAACACCAGCTGCGCCCGCGACGATCGGGTGAGCACCAGGCGGGACGCCAGCGCGGTCAGCCACGCCCCGACACGATGCGTGCGCGCCGACGTGCGCGCCTCGATCACCCGTCGCGCGGTGGCCGGCGCGGGCAGCACGTAGACCGCCACGGCCAGCATCACCACCCCCGCCACCGCGGCGACCGCGTCTCCAGCCATCACCGCAAGGAGATCCCGGTGCGGGCCGGCCACCCAGACGGACAGCCCAAGGAACCAGGCCGGCACCATCCACGAGGCGTCGGCGGCGCCTGGTGTCATGAGCGGTTGGAGCACCCGCGGCAGAATCCCGGGCAGGAACAGGAACGCTTCGACCAGCAGGAGCACTGTGATCTACCTGCAGCACCACCGCCACGCGCGCGGCCGCAGCGGCGCCGAGAACGAAGACGAGCAGTCCTCGAAGGGTCATCAGCGTGGTGAAGACGAACATGCCGGCACCCACGCCGCCCACTATTTGGCCTGTCATCACGCCGAGACGCGCGCCGAGCACCGGATGCACGCCGCTCGTCGCCGCGTAGAACACCGCCGTCAGGTACGACGATGGCGGTGAGGATCACCAGTGCCGCGCCGAGCGCGGTCGCGACCCGCGCGGCGGCCACCATGCGCGGGCTCACCGGCAGCACGCCGAGAATCTGCTGATCGGTGCGGTCGGGATACAGGCCTTCCCACAACAGCGAGACGAGCAGCATCCCGACGAGCATCGCCCAGACGATGAAGAAGAGACGGTCCCCGAGCGCGACCATCTGCAGGGCCTCGAGCGATCGCCAGCGGAGGAACGGATACCGGCTGGTCGTCCGGACCACGTAGAGCAGGGTGGGGGTGGCGACGAGCGCGCCGCCCCAGATCACGAAGTGCTCGGCGGCAATCTCGCGGGAGCCGAGCGCCGCGTCCATCAGGCGTCCGCGCGAGAGGTCCAGCAGACGCACGAACTGGCGCCACCGCCGCGCCGTCGCCGGCGAAGTCACAGTCGGCCCACGGCGGCCAGGTCGCGGCCGATGCCGTCCACGTTGGCATCCACGGCGAGGCCGGCAAACACCTGTTCGAGCGACGCGGCGCTCGCCAGCTCGCGCAGCCGGCCCACCGTGTCCTGCGCGGCAACCTGCCCATGGTGCAGGATGATCACGTCCGAGCAGATCTTCTCGACCATGTCGAGCACGTGCGAGCTGTAGACGATCACCTTGCCCTGCTCGGCGAGCGTCCGCACCAGGCTGCGGAGCACCAGCGTGGACTCGACGTCGAGGCCCGAGCAGGGCTCGTCGAGGATCACCACCTGCGGGTCGTGCAGCAGCGCCGCCGCGATCAGCACCTTCTGCCGCATGCCCTTCGAGAACGACGACAAGGGCGCATGCCGATCGGTGTCCAGGTTGAAGAGCGCCAGGTAGCGGTCCACGCGCTGGTTCACGGTCGCCGGCGGCAGGTCGCGGAGGCCGCCGATCATGCCCAGGTACTCCGGCGCGGTGAGATAGCCGTAGAGCCGCGGCTCCTCCGGGACGTAGCCGAGCAGCGATTGATAGCCGACCAGGTCGTCCTGGATGCTGGCGCCGTTCCACCGCACCTCGCCCAGCGTCGGACGGAGCAGCCCGGTGAGGATGTTGATGGTGGTGGACTTGCCGGAGCCGTTCGGCCCGAGCAGACCGACCACCTGCCCGGGGCGCGCCTGGAACGTCAGGCCCTTCAACGCCAGGACGCCGCCGTACGTCTTCGTCAGCCCGGTTGCGGTCAACATCCAGTCACCCTCCGGAGGAAGCGAACTGAGGGGTTAGACACCGGACCAACGGCAATGGCTCATCCTCGCCGGACACCGGACACCGGACACCGGACGCCGGATACCGGACTAGAAGGTCACTCCGGCGGAGACGCCGAAGGTCCGCGGCCGCCCGACCTCGCCGATGAACCCTGACGGCGCGAAGCCCTGATACGGAAAGGCCACCGGGACATAGCGCGTGTCGAAGGCGTTGCGCATCCAGGCTTCGGCAAAGAAGTACCGGGCCCTGAACCCTCCGCGCAGGTTGACCAGCGAGTAGGCGTCCTGGCTCTCGGTGTTCGCATCGTCGTACTGCATCTCGCCGTAGAACACCGTTTCGACGCGGCCGACGAGCGACACCGCGTCGGAGATCGGATGCTCCACGTTGGCGCCGAACGTAGCGGTGTAGGACGGCGTGTTCGGGATCAGGTTGTCCGACACGTCGACGCCGCTGGAGACGCTGCCGTCGTCGAAACGGGCCCTGGTGTATCCGGCGTTGCCGAAGAGCTCCACCGACGGGTGCGGCTTGCCGGTGAGCTCGAACTCGACGCCGCTGCTCCGCGCTTCGCCGACGTTGGAGATATAGAACTGCCCGGGCACGAACGGGTTGGGCACGTTCAGCTGCAGATCGGCCCAGTCGATATAGAACACGGCCGCCGACGCCGCGACGCGGCCGCTGGCGAACCCGCCTTTCACGCCGGACTCGAAATGCCAGGCGTGCTCCTCGCCGTAGGCTTCACTGCCCGCGGGTGAGGCAGGGTTCCAGCCGCCGGCCTTGAAGCCTTCGCTCACCGAGGCGTAAGCCATGACGTCGGGCTGCACGCGATAGCCAACCGCCACCTGGGGCGAGAAGTTCGAGTAGCTCTCATCGCCAGTGACCGTGGTCGGGGGAGCGATGGCGGGCACGAGATACGAGTCGAGCACCGCCTCCTTGGCTTCGTGGTCGAAGCGGCCGCCGACCGTGAGATCCAGACGATCGCGCAAGGTGAACACCGCCTGGCCGAAGATACCCAATCCGAGGTCGTCGAGCGAGGAGTCAGGGGAGTACTGCTGCACCGGGATGCCGAGCTGCGGCGACAGCAGGAACGGCGCCAGCGAGTTCACCGCCAGCTGATCGTAGCCCTGCGTGAACAGCGTGACTCCGCTCTGCCACTTCATGGTCATCGCGTCGCTCAGCTGGACCGGGGCGTTCGGCGGGGACGCCAACCGAATCTCCTGCGTGAACTGCAGGGCGTCTTCGGCGTTGTTCCGGGTCGCCAGCGGCAGCGGCGTGTAGTCGAGGTCGGTGGCGTCCTCGGTGTCCCAGCTGACGAATCCGGTGCTGCTGGTGAACGAGAGGCGCTCGCCGTCGCCGCGCAGCGTCACGGTGGTGGCGCGGACGTCACGATGGGTATAGCCCTCGAAGTCGCGCTGCACCACGAACGGGCGCTCACGAGCAGCGGTGAGGTCCATCAGGGCATAGTCGCCGTCGCGGTCGCGCTCGGCGCTGAAGATCACACGCGCTTCCCAGTTCTGCGACGGCACCCAGATCAGCTGGGCCTTGCCGAACGTGGCGGAACGGGAATCGAGATCGTTCCCCGTGATCTCGTTGACGGTGAAGCCGTCCCGGGCCTGCGTGCCGGCCGAGAAGCTGACGCCGATCGAGTCACCCAGCGGCCCGTTGACGCTGCCGCGCACTTCGCGTGACGACTGGTTGGCGAACGGAGCCACGACACTGCCGCTCCACTTCGACAGTGACGGGCGCGCGCTGCGGACATTGATGATGCCGCCAAGGGAGTTTCGCCCGTAGAGCGGGCTCTGAGGTCCGCGGACGAACTCGATTTGATCGACGTCCATCAGTTCGATGCTCGACGAGTTGGCGTTGAGCTGCGGAACGCCATCGATGTAGGTGGTGATGGAGGGGTTGCCCGGGCTGGCGCCGATGCCGCGGAATCGCGCGTTGCTGGCCTTGCGAGCGGTGAATTCCGTGAAGAACGTATTCGGGGCGAAGAGCGCGGCATCGCTGACGATGCGCACGCTGCTGTCGGTGATGGTGTCGGCAGTGACGGCGGTCACGCTGCCCGGGATGTTGCGGATGTCGGTAGGTTCCTTCTGCGCGGTCACCACGACCGTCGGCAGGGTCAAGCGCGGCGTCGACGGCTGCTGTGACTGCGCGTCGGCGGCCAGAGGCGCGCACAGGAACAGGGCGGCGGCGACCATCTGCCGCACTCGATGATGGCTGGTCTCGAAATGCATCCGGACATTATCGCCGTGCGAATGGCCGCGCGAAACGGCGGCGATGGGTCGCGGTGACGAATTCGGTGCCGACCGGTGCGTCTGGTATACTGACTGTCCGGTCAGTCCGGTGACTGTCCAGTTTAGCCAGCCCAGCCAATGGCCACCGCCCACTCCAGCTCCCCGAAAGACCCACCCGCCTCTTCCAAGGAGGAGGTCGTTGCCGAATTCCGGCGCCGCTCGCTGATCCAGGCCGCCTGCCACGTCTTCGGCGAGCGCGGCTTCGAGCAGGCGACGATGGACGCCATTGCCGAAAAGGCGCAGGTCGCCAAAGGCACGGTCTACCTCTACTACCCGTCGAAGCGCGCGATCTATGACGCGGTCTTCGCATCCGGGATGAGCGAGATCGAACGGCTCATCGGCGACCGTGTCGCCGCCGCCGCGACGGCTCGAGAGGCGATCGCGGGGTTCGTCACCGTCCGCACCGAGTACTTCCAGCAGCATCCCGACTTCTTCCGGGTCTACGTCGCCGAGTTCGCCCGCCAGGTGGCGGCCGGCGCCGACGAGCGCAGCGGCTGTCAGCTGGCGCTCGAACGCCAGACACGGGCCCTGCAACGCGTGATGGAGAAGGCCGTGGCCAACGGCGAGGTGCGGTCGGTCGATCCCGAGGCCGCGGCGCTGGCGGTGTTCGACATGAGCAAGGGCCTGGTCGGCCGGCGCCTGCTGATTGGCTCGCGCTCCAGCGTCCAGCGCGACATCGCGTTTCTGACCGATTTGATCTGGTCGGGTTTGCGGCCCTCGCGAGGAAAGAAGAAATGACGGTTCGACGTTCGATGGTGGCGCTCCTGCTCGCGCTGCTGGCCGTGCCGGCGGCGGCGCAGTCGGGGGCGCCGATGAGCGGCCCCTTCGCCGGCAGCGTGCCCCAGGGCACGGCGACCGCGGAACCGCTCCCCTTGTCGCTGCGGGACGCGCTCACGCGCGGCCTGCAGTTCAATCTCGGCCTGCTGCTGCAGGAAGAATCCCAGCGCGGCTCGTCGGGTGCCCGCAAGCGCGCCCTCGCCGAGCTGCTGCCGAACGTGCGGGCCTCGGTCCGCGAAAGCCGCCAGGTGATCAACCTCGAAGCCTACGGCTTTCCGGCGCCCGATCCCATCGTCGGCCCCTTCAACGTGTTCGACGCGCGAGTGGGCGTGTCGCAGCGCCTGTTCGATCTCGCGGCCCTGAAGGACTCGCGCGCCGCCGAGCTCATCGAGCATGCCGAGACGTTGGGCGTGCGATCGTCGCGCGAGCTGGTGGTGCTGGTGGCGGTCAACCTCTATCTCGAGGCGGTCTCGGCTTCCAGCCGGATCGACGTGGCGAAGGCGCAGCAGGAGACCGCCGAGGCGCTCTTCCGCCAGGCGTCGAACCTGAAGGACTCGGGCCTGGTCGCCGGCATCGATGTGGTCCGCGCCCAGGTGCAGGTGCAGCGGCAGCGGCAGAAGCAGATTGTCGCGGAGAACGACTTCGAGAAGGCGAAGCTGCAGCTGTCACGGGCGATCGGCCTGCCGCCGGGGCAGCCGATCGTCCTGACCGACACGGTGCCGTTTGCACCGCTGGAGCCGGTGGCGCTCGACAAGGCGCTCGCCGACGCCTACGCGCAGCGGGCCGACTATCTTGCCGCGCGCGACCGCGTGGCCGCGGCCGAAACCAGCGCCGCCGCGGTGTCGGCGCAGCACCTGCCGTCGGTGACGCTCGACGCCGACTACGGCACGATCGGCCAGACGCTCCCGAACGCGCACCCGACCTACAGCATGGCGGCCAACGTCCGCGTGCCGATCTGGGAAGGCGGCCGCGTGCAGGCGAAGCGTACCGAGGCCGAGGCGGTGCTGCGTCAGCGCCGGGCCGAGCTCGAGGATTTTCGTGGCCGCATCGATCTCGAGGTCCGCAGCGCGTATCTCGACGTCCGCGCGACCGCGCAGCAGATCGACACCACTCAGACCACCGTGACGCTGGCCAATCAGGAGCTGGCGCAGGCGCGCGACCGCTTCGCCGCCGGCGTCGCCAGCAACATCGAAGTGACGCAGGCCCAGGAATCGGTGGCCGAAGCGTCGGAGTCCTACATCGACGCGCTGTATCACCACAACGTGGCCAAGGCCATGCTGGCACGGGCCGTGGGCATCGCCGAAACGGCCGTGACGACCTTTCTTTCAGGAGTGAAGTAATGGCGGATGGAGTTCAGGCACCGCGCGGTCCGGTGCGCTGGGTGCTGCTGGCATTGGTGGTGGTCGCGGCCGTCGCCGGAGTCTTCTACTGGCTGAGCGCAGGTCACGAGTCAACTGACGATGCCCAGGTCGAAGGGCGCATCACGCAGGTGGCGACGCGAGTCGGCGGTCCGATCATCCAGTTGAACGTGACCGACAACCAGTACGTGGAGAAGGGCGCCGTGCTGGCGCAGATCGACCCGCGCGAGTACCAGGTGGCGCTGGATCACGCCAACGCGGAACTGGCCGACGCCAGGGCCAATGCGATTGCGGCCGGCATCAACGTGCCGATCGCGACGGTCTCCACCTCCAGCGACATCCGCACGGCCGCCGGCGGCCTCGACGAGGCCCAGGCCGGCATCACGGTTTCCGACAGCCAGGTGGAAGCGGCCCGCGCGCAACTCCGCGCCGCCGAGGCGCGAGTCCGCGAGCGTGTTGCCACGGCGAGCCGCGCCGCCCGCGACGTGGAACGCCTGAAGCCCCTCGTCGCCAAGGAAGAGATTGCGCAACAGCAGTTCGACGCGGCGGTCTCCGCGGCCGACGCCGCGAAGGCGACTGCCGAAGAAGCCGAAGCCGACGTCGCGGCCGCCCGCACTGCGGTGGCGGTCGCCGAACAGCGCGCCGTGCAGGCTCGCGCCGGCGCGACTCGTGCCGAGGCGTCAGTCGCGTCCGCGAAGACCGGGCCCGAGCAGTTGCAGGTGACGCGGGCCCGTGCCGCCGCTGCTGACGCGCGCGTGAAGCAGATGGAAGCCACCGTGGCGCAGGCGCAACTGAACCTCGAGCGCACCACCGTCAAGGCGCCGGCCAACGGGATCGTGGGCAAGCGCGCCATCGAGCTCGGGCAGCAGGTGCAGCCCGGCCAGCCGCTCTTCGCCATCGTCTCGCGCGACGACGTCTGGGTGGTCGCGAACTTCAAGGAAACGCAGCTCGCGGAGATGCGTCCGGGGCAGCGCACCGTGGTCGAAGTGGACGCGCTCGGCGGCCGCCGCTTCAACGCCAGGCTCGACAGCATCGGCGCGGCGACGGGGGCCAAGTTCAGCCTGCTGCCGCCCGAGAATGCCACCGGCAACTACGTCAAGGTGGTGCAGCGCGTGCCGGTGAAGATCGTGCTGGACGAGGGCCAGGATCCGGACCATCTGTTGCGCCCCGGATTCTCGGTGGTGCCGACGATCTACACGAAGTGAGCGCGATGGACGAGCATCGCCAGGTCAATCCCTGGATCGTCGCGGTCGCGGTCATGTTCGCGACGTTCATGGAGGTGCTGGACACCACCGTGGTCAACGTCTCGTTGCCGCACATCGCCGGCAACCTGTCCGCGTCGATCGACGAGTCCACATGGGTGATCACCTCGTATCTCGTCGCCAACGCCATCATCCTGCCGCTGACCGGCTGGCTGGCCAGCACCTTCGGCCGCAAGCGCCTGCTGATGGCGTCGGTGACCGGTTTCACGCTCTCGTCGCTCTTGTGCGGCCTCGCGCCCAACCTGCCGCTGCTGGTGCTGTTCCGGCTGCTGCAGGGGGCCACCGGCGGCGCCATGCAGCCGCTGTCGCAGGCGGTGCTGCTCGAGGCCTTTCCGCCGCACGAACGTGGCAAGGCCATGGGCTTCTGGGGCCTCGGCATCGTCGTCGCGCCGATCCTCGGGCCGGTGCTGGGCGGCTGGCTGACCGACACCTACAGCTGGCGCTGGGTGTTCTACATCAACCTGCCGGTGGGCATCGCCTCGCTGGTGATGACCAAGCTCTATGTCTTCGACCCGCCCTATCTGCGGCAGGAGCGCAAGGGCGTGGATTACTGGGGCATCGGCCTGCTCGCGTTGTGGGTGGGATCGCTGCAGCTGGCGCTCGACCTCGGGCAGCAGCGAGACTGGTTCTCGTCGCCCTTCATCACCACATTGGTGGTGATGTCAGTAGGCGGTGTGATCGCTTTTCTCGTGCGCGAATGGATGGCCGACGAGCCTGTGATCGATCTGCGGGTGTTCAAGCTGCGCAGCTACAGCACTGGTGTTTTCCTGATGACGACCCTGGGCTTCGTCCTCTACGGCAGCCTGGTGCTGCTGCCGATCATGCTGCAGACGCTGCTCGGCTATCCGTCGCTGCAGGCGGGGATCGCGATGGCGCCACGCGGAATGGGCTCGCTCATCGGCATGCCCACTGTCGGGCTGCTCATCGGCAGGATCGATCCGCGCCGCATGGTCGCGTTCGGCCTGATCGTCGGCGCCGGCACCCTGTTCTGGCTCGGCCAGCTCAATCTCCAGGCCGGATACTGGGACATCTTCTGGCCGCAGTTCCTGCAGGGCATCGGCCTGTCGATGCTGTTCGTTCCGCTCACCACCATCAGCATGGATCCCGTGCCGAAGGAGCGGATGGGGAACGCCACCAGCCTGTTCAACCTGATGCGCAATCTCGGCGGCAGCGTCGGCATTGCCGTCACCGGCTCGCTGCTCGCGCGGAAGCAGCAGGTCTACATCAACGTGCTCGGCGGTCACGTGGACGCGTATTCACCCGAAGCGCAGCACGCGCTCGAGAGCGCGCGGCAGGGCTTCATCGCGTCGGGGTCCGATCCGGTCACGGCGACGCAACGCGCCTACGCCGCCACGTTCGGCCTGGTGCAGCAACATGCCGCGATGCTGTCGTTCGTCGACGTGTTCCGCCTGCTGGGCGTCATCTTCCTGTGCCTGCTGCCGCTGGTGCTGCTGATGAAGCGCCCGCGTACGACGGCTGGCGCCGCAGCCGCGCACTGAACGGCGGCGGCTCTTCGGGATCAGCTCAGCGGCACCATCCAGATGTTGCCGTGCAGCTCCCCGCGCTCGAAGACGACGACGTCGTTGCGCGAGGACCATGCGGGGTAGCGCACGTAGACGTTCGGTGGTCCGGGCGAGGTGATCTCGCCTTGCTCGGCGGTGCGCACGTCGATCCACCGCAGGCTCCACTGGCTGTCGCGCAGGGCAGCCACCGCGATCTTCCGCCCATCCGGTGACCAGCTGCGCACCCACGTCTGGCCGCGCTCCTGCGTCAGGCGCGTCAACGTGCCGGTGGACAGGTCAACGATCCCGGCCTGCGTGGAACTGCCGTCCTTGATCTCCACGGCGAGCAGCCGTTCGTCAGGCGACCACACCGGGTAGCCAACGGAGTCCGAGAAGTCGCCGATTGGTTGAGGGTCGAACGACGACAGCGACGTCGTGTAGAGCCGTCGCCTGGCATCCGGCTCGCTGACGACTGAGAGGACCGCGCGAGTCAGGGACGGCGACGTCTCCATCTCCGCCGGACGGCCGTTGGCGAACAGCGGACGCGCCTCGGCTGCGACGTCGAGCAGCAGCGTTTCGCGCCGCGTTGATACGGAGAGTGACCACAAGGCCTCGCTCTTGCCGCGATTCGAGAAATAGGCGAGGCGCTCGCCGTCTGGGAACCAGCTGGGCTTACCTTCCGCTGCGTCGCTCGACGTCACCTGCACCTTGCGGCTGCCGTCGAGATCCATCACCCACACATTCGGCGGATCGCCCTTGCGCGAGGACATGTAGGCGATGCGCGATCCATCCGGCGAGACGACGGCCATCGAGGTCCGGCGGCTGATGTCTCGGGTGAGCGCGGTGGCCTCGCCCCTGGCCGAGCCGTCGGCGCGAATTGGCTGCGACCAGATCTGGCTGTTGAGAGCGAGGCCGGCGAAGCTGAGACGCTTGCCGTCGGCGGAGACCGACAACCCACGTACACCCGGCACGCCCGGCAGCGCGATGGGCTCGGTCGGTCCGCGCCGCACGCCGCTCCGCGGATCGAACGGCAGGCGGTAGATGAGCGCTTCGCCGCCCGCCATGTAGATCGAGCGGCCGTCCGGCGCAAACACCACTTCGTACACACGCGCGCCCGATTCCAGCTGCGTGACGCGACCCGTGTTGGTGTCGACGATCCAGGCGCCGTTCTCGCGTCCGCCGTCGAACACGGTAAAGCCGATGAACCGGGCGTCGGGGCTCCACGCCGGCGAGGCATGGCCGCCGAGCGGACGAGCGTTCGACGTCAGCGCCCGCGCGCCAGTGCCGTCCGCGTTCACGACCCGGATTGTGGAGCCGGCAGAGGCTCCAAATGCGCTGGGCGTGACATCGACGTGCTCGTCGGACTGGTAGGCGATGCGAAGGCCGTCTGGAGACCACGCCGGGCGCGACCCTTCCGCGGCCACCTGGCGAGCCACACCGCCACGCGCCGGCATCACCCAGATGCCGCCGCTCTTGTTCGAGTGATACGCCATCTGCATCCCGTCCGGCGACCAGGCGGGCTGCACGTTCTGGCCGCCGTCGGCCGTCAGCGCGCTCTCGGTGCCGCCTTCCCCGAGCGAGCGCACGTAGATCTCGAGCGCGCCGCTGCGGTCCGAGGTGAACGCCAGCGCATCGCCGCGGGGCGAGAACGCGGGGCCCATGTCGAGGCCGGGGTGGGTCGTCACCTGCACCGGCCAGGGGACGTGTACCGCGGCGGTATCGGTCGCGACCATGTCCTGCAGCTGGACGAGACGCGAGTTCATCCATGCCGCGACCGCCACTAGAACGAACGCGATTGCCGCTCCGGCCGCCAGCGAGACGTTCACGCGCCCCGTCGGCGGTTGCTGGTGCGCCACGCCGTTGACGAGAGGCGGAGAAGCGACTGTCGCGATGGGAGGGGCGACGATGTTGGAGGCGGCGAGGGCGGACGTGGTGTCGGCGGGTGAGTCGGTGCCGCCGAAGGTCGACGCCATAGCGTGCTGAGGCGCTGGGCCGTTCGACGCGACCTCCACCGTGGCTTCCAGCCGCGGCTCCACGCGAACTGGGCACTTCCACCGATAGCCGCGGGTCGGCACCGTCTCGATGAAGCGCGGGTCGCGCGGGTCGTCGGCCAACACCCGCCGCAACTGCGCGATGACGCGGGTGAGCGCGGAATCGGTGACGGCGGTGTCGGGCCACAGCGTGTCGAAGATCTCCTGCTT
The DNA here is from genome assembly GCA_963723005.1 of uncultured Acidobacteriota bacterium. Classification (GTDB taxonomy): domain Bacteria; phylum Acidobacteriota; class Vicinamibacteria; order Vicinamibacterales; family UBA2999; genus VFZN01. The sequence goes on from CAVRPA010000008.1 coordinate 842,232, forward strand.
GCCGAAGAGGTGACCGGGCCGGCTCACGAGCAGCGTCAGCAGATCCAGGGCCTTGGGCTCGAGCGCAAGCACGTCGCCCGCCCGCTCGAGACGGTAGCGATCCAGATCCAGCCGGAAGTCGTCCCACACGAAAACATCAGCCGTTCGTCCCACCATTCACCCCTTCGGCGCCTTCATCACAGAAACCACGGCGCTTCCTCATCTCCGCATCACGACGACGCATCGCCTCGAGCCGCATCGTCACTGTCATGGACCGAGGCCCAGCTCGAACCGTTTGTGCCGCGCTAATCCTGTACTTTGCCGCTGCCACGGCTGTGGTCTCCGCGCGCGAGTCCGGCCGGGCATTGCCGCCACCTGACGAACGCACCGCGCCACTGGTCATAGAGATGGACGGCGGGATCGTCGTGATGGTTCGCATCCAGGGTGCGGGCCCGTTCCGTTTCCGGCTGGATACCGGCGCCAGCCGCACCGTCGTGTCCAACGAGCTCGCGGCAAGGATCGGCCTGGCGCGCTCCGGTTCGTCGGTCCTCATCACCCCGGCGGGGCGCACCATCAGGCCGCTGGCCACCGTGAGTGAACTGACGGCCGGATGCGTCTCGGCCGTTGGCCTGCGCGCGGTCGTCGTCCCGGCGGCGGATCTCGAACCCGGCGGCCGCGTCGATGGCCTCATCGGGCAGGACCTGCTGTTTGCGCATGTCTACACACTGGACTACGAGCGTGCGCTGCTGCGTTGCCAGCCGCCGGGCCGCGACCCGGCGAACGCGGTGCGGCTGCCATTGACGGTGACTGACGGCCGGGCGCTGGTGTCGTTACCGCAGTCGCGAGGTGCGCTGAGTCTGGTGCCGGACAGCGGCGCCGACCGGTTCGTGTTGTTCACTCGCGCAGGACAACCCCCGAACGCGCTCATCACGCCGCGCGAGACCGTGCGCACGCGGTCCATCGCCGGGCAGCGGGTCGTGCGTCGCGTGCTGGTGCAGGCGCTCCAGATCGGCGACGCTCGCCTCGGCGATCACGACGGAGTGCTGGTCGATGCCCCGGAGACCGAACTGATGGGTGACGGGCTGCTGCCCTTGCATCTGTTTGCCAGCGTCACGTTCAACGGGCCGGCCGGCTACGTCGCGATCGAACCCCGGCGGTAGCGGCGAGAAGTGGCGCGGTGCACAATAGCGCCACGTGGCGCCGCACACCCGGTATCGGTTCTCCGAGTTCGTCATCTCGCCCCGCCGCCGGCTGGTGCTGAGGCGCGGGGAGGAATTACCGCTGATTCCCCGTTACTTCGATCTGCTGGTCCTGCTGATCCAGCGGCGGCCCGCCGTCGTCACGCGCCGCGAGATCTTCGACCTCGTCTGGGGCGACGTCATCGTCTCCGACGGCGCGCTCTCGCAGGCGATCCGCACCCTGCGCCGTACGCTGGGTGACGATTCGCGCGAACCCACGTTCATCCGTACTGTCTCGCGTCACGGCTACAGCTTCGTCTTCACCGAGGTGCACGAAGACGATGATGATGCCGCCCGGCCCGCGGCGATCGGAGAAGCGCCGGATCCGGAGGTGCTGCCGGAGCTCGGTGCGCCGCCACCCTCGGCTGAGGACCAGCTGATCGAGCTGGCAAGGCGCCTCCTTGCCGGTACGAATGGAGAGACGCCGCCGCTCGAGGATCGACGTGACCTTGCGCAACAGTTGCACGTCCTCGACACCCAGCGCGCCGTCGAGTATCTGGTCGGCCAGCCCGCGCACGCCGAAGCCCTGGCGCTGATGCGCGACACGCGCTGGGACGTGCCCGGAGCCGGGCCCGTGCCGTTATTGACGCAGCCCGAAGGGTGGACTGCTGCGTGGCTGCTGACGCGCCTGCGGGCGCGCGAAGCCCTCCGCGTCACGAAGCGCCGATGGGCTCAAGCCGCCGGAGGCGCGGCCGGCGCCGGCGCCCTGGCAGGTGCGTTGGGTGGTTTGCTGCTGGTGGCCGCACCGACGTCGCGGACACCTCTGACCGCGGTGGTCGCGCTGGTTGCGCTGGGTGCGCTCGCAGGCTTTACCGGCGCCGCCGGCGTTGCCGCCGGCATCGTCTCCGCCGAAGCGCTGTCCCGCTCGCGACGCGGACTCGCCATCGTCGTGGGGGGCGCGATCGGGGGACTGCTGATTGGCGCCGCCGTCCAGGTGGTTGCGATCTGGACGCTCGCCGATCTGTTCGGCTTGCACGTACGGGTCGGTGGCGCGATCGAAGGGTTGTGTCTCGGCGCCGCCATCGGCGCCGGCTACGCGGCAACCACCCGGCGGCGGGGAGGCGGTATCGCCAGGCCGACCGGCGCCGAGCGATGGCGGGTCGCCGCGGTGATGGCCGTATGCGGCGCCGTCACGGCCATGGCACTCTCGGCGTTCGGCAGCCCCATGGTCGGCGGCCTGATCCACGCCGTGGCTCTGGCCTCCGCGGGGTCGCAGGTTCAACTCACACCGCTCGGCAGCTGGCTGGGCGAACCCTCCTTCGGACCGCTCACCCAGCGCTTCGTCGCCGCCTTCGAAGGGGGGCTGTTCGGGTTCGGCCTCGCCTGGGGCCTGACACGGCGCGTCGGGTGGCCCGCGAATTCCGGCCCGGTTTCCTGAGATCTGCGCCGTTCACGAAATGCTCACCTTTCACTGAGGACTTCGGCGCGGCGCGGGTGCCATGGTGGCCGTGCCCGGTTGCCGTGGTGGCAGCCGGCGTCGAAGGAGGCACTCGTGACCGTCCGCCGTCTGCTGGCCATTGGCCTGATTTTCGTGACCACCGCCATCGCCTGGTTTGCATTGGGATCGTCGCTCGTGATCCGAACCGGCGAGTTCGATGGCGCGCTGCGCAAGGAGGTCGCCCTGCTGTGGGGCGGGCCGCACGTGCAGGTCGCGCCGGAAGCCTGGGTCGCGCGTTCCCGAGAGACGACCGAAACCGTTGTCGAGAAGGACGGCGCCGGACGCGATGCCACGCGGCAGGTCCGCCGCTCGACCGTGGACTGGGCGCCGGCACCGCTGCAGCAGACCAGGGCCAATGCCGCCCTGGACCTGGAACACCGCCAGAAAGGGCTGCTCTGGTACGACACCTACACCGTGGCGTTTCGCGGCACCTACGTGTTCCAGAATCCCGACGGCGAACAACGGAACATGCGGGTCAAGTTCCCGTTCCCCGCCGAGCACGCCATCTATGACGACTTCACCATTCTGGTGAACGGCGTGGCTGCGCCGCGCGGCGGCGACCTGACCAAGGAGGTCGAAACGATCGCCGTCGTCGCGCCGAACGCCACAATCACCCTCGACGTGACGTATCGGTCGCGCGGACTCGACGACTGGCGCTATGGCCTGGCGAAAACAGGCATGGCCGACGTCCGCGACTTCCAGCTGACGGTGAACACCAACGTCACCGACGTGGACTTTCCAGCCGGGACGATGTCGCCGACCGCGCGTGCCGCGTCGGGGAAGGGATGGGCGTTGACCTGGGAGTTCACCAACCTGGTGACGGGGCAGTCCATCGGCGTCGATTTGCCGGAACGGCTCAACCCGGGGCCACTGGCGGCACGCATCACGTTCTTTGCGCCGGTGTCGCTGCTGTTCTTCCTGGCCGTCATGGTGGTGCTCGACGTTCTCTCCGGCGATTCGCTCCACCCGATGAACTACGTGTTCATCTCCGCCGCGTTCTTTTCGTTTCACCTGTTGCTGGCGTACCTCGTTGACCAGGTGTCGGTGCACGTCGCCTTCGTTGCGGCGGCCGCGGTCAGCGTCGGGCTCGTCGCCAGCTATCTCCGCGCGATTGGCGGGCTGAGGGCGCGTGTGGGGCAGGCCGTGGCGGCGCAGGCGATCTACCTGATTGCCTTCAGCTACGCCTTTTTCTTCCAGGGCTTCACCGGCCTGGCCGTGACGATCGGCGCGATCCTCACCTTGTTCGTGCTGATGCAGATGACGGCGCGCGTGCGCTGGAACGATGTCTTCAACGCCGGGCTTTCCGGTTCGAGGGCACGTCATGCTGACTGACGCGCTGACGATCGCGCCGGCCGGCTGGACGGTCCTCCAGGTCCGCACCTGCGCATCGCTGGAGTTCGTCGATCTCACCGAGCGGCTGGCGAGCCTGGCGTGCGGAGTGTCGAGCGGCGTGATGCACGTCTTCACTCGCCACACGACGACGGGGCTGCTCATCAACGAGGCGGAACCGCTCCTGCTCGAAGATCTGGCGGCGCGGCTGGAGCGATGGGCCCCGGCCACCGACACCTACCATCACGACGACTTCTCGCGGCGCGTGGTGAACGTCTCCCCCGGCGAGCGGGTCAATGGGCATGCGCACTGCCGGGCGGCGCTGTTTCGTTCATCCGAGTCGGTGCCGATCGTCGGCGGCGCCCTCTGCCTCGGGCGCTGGCAGCGCGTGCTGCTGGCCGAGTTCGATGGCCCGCAGACGCGCGAGGTCATGGTGATGTTGACGAGCTTGCGTCGCTGACGGGTCTTCGTTAGCGTAGGGCGATCATGGCGACGGTGCGATTCACGCGCAACCTTCAGCGTCACGTGGAGTGCCCGACCGAGCAGGTGGCGGCGCACACGCTGCGCGAAGCGCTCGACGCCTACTTCGCGTCGCGGGCACTGGCCCGCGACTACGTGCTGGACGATCGCGGCACGCTGCGCAAGCACATGGCCGCCTTCATCAACGGCCGTCAGATCGAAGATCGCCTGCACCTGAGCGATCCGCTGGACGACGATGCGGTGATCGACATCGTGCAGTCGTTGTCGGGAGGATAGTCTGCCGATGAGCACGCGCTGCCATGTGTCTACCCGCAAGGGACTCTTCACGCTCGAGCGCGCCGCCAACGGGTGGGACGTCGCCCGCACCAGTTTTCTCGGTGACAACGTCACGCTCGCGATGCACGACCCGCGGAGCGGCCACCTCCTCGCCGCGTTGAATCACGGCCACTTCGGCGTCAAGCTGCAGCGCTCGACGGACGGCGGCGCCACGTGGCACGAGGTGCCGGCGCCGAAGTATCCCGACAAGCCCGAAGGCTATACGCCGAAGACGCCGGTGGAAGGCACGCCCGCCGAATGGGCGTTGAAGCTGGTGTGGGCGCTCGCGCCCGGCGGCGCCGACGAGCCGGGCGTCATCTGGTGCGGGACCCTGCCGGGCGGGCTGTTCCGTTCGGACGACGGCGGCGAGTCGTGGTCGATCAACCGGCCGCTGTGGGACGATCCGCGCCGCGAGGAATGGTTCGGCGGCGGCGCCGATCACCCCGGCATCCACTCGGTGCTGGTGGATCCGCGCGATTCCCGTCACGTGAAAGTCGGCGTGTCGTGCGGCGGCGTGTGGACCACGCGCGACGGCGGAGCGAGCTGGGAGCCCACCGCGACGGGCATGCGCGCGGAGTTCATGCCGCCCGAACGGCAGTTCGAGCCCAACGTCCAGGACCCGCACATGGTGGCGCAGTGCCGCGCCAACCCGGATGTGTTGTGGGTGCAGCACCATAACGGCATCTTCAAGTCGGTGGACGGCGCGAAGTCCTGGACCGAGATCACCGGCGTCGAGCCCTCGACGTTTGGGTTTGCCGTCGTCGCGCATCCACACGACGAAGGCACCGCCTGGTTCGTGCCCGCGGTGAAGGACGAGACGCGCTATCCCGCCGGCGGCCGGGTGGTGGTCACACGCACCCGCAACGGCGGGCAGACGTTCGAGACGCTCACGACCGGATTGCCTCAGCAGCACGCCTACGACCTGGTCTACCGTCACGCCCTCGACGTGGACGAAACCGGTCAGCAGCTCGCCTTCGGCTCGACCACCGGCGCGCTGTGGTTCAGCGGCGACGGCGGCGATTCGTGGCAGATGGCGTCGGCGCATCTGCCGCCGATCTACGCCGTGCATTTCGAACAGCCGCGCTAGCGGCCGTTCGTGTCCTATCGGCTCAGTTACCGAATCTTCACCGAATGCTTACGGACCGCTCATGACTCCGTCGGGAGCGCTCTGTACGCTCGGTCGTTCGGTGCGCTGCAGTTTCGGCGCCCCGAGTTCCACCTCGGTAATAAGGAGTTAGAGCAATGAACGTGAAGATGATGATCGCGCTGGCGGCCAGCGTGTGCGTGACCGCCCCGGCACTTGCCGGCCCGGTCGTGCGCGAGGCGGCGGGCAGCAACCCGGCCGCGATTCAGGCAGCCGTGGATGCATTCCGCGCGGACCTCGGCCAGCCCAACCAGGGCAACGCGCCGGGGACGCAAGCTGGCGGACGCCGTGAGATCAACTGGGACGGTGGCGGCGCCGGAGCCGCATTGACGCTGGATCCAAGCCCGATGACGCGCTTCAGCAATCGCGGCGCCGTGTTCACGACGCCGGGGACAGGGTTTGCCATCAGCGGGCAGCCATCGCCGGAGTTCGGCGAGGTGAATCCGACCTACCCGGCGTTGTTCGCGCCGTTCAGCAGCCCTCGCCTGTTCACCGCGCTCCACAGCAACGTGATGGATGTGTGGTTCTTCGTGCCCGGCAGCACCACCGTGCCGGCCGCGGTCTCGGGCTTCGGAGCCGTCTTCACGAACGTCGGCGTCGAGAACAGCACGCGCCTCCAGTTCTATGCCCCGGATGGCAGCCTGCTCTTCGAGCGCGCCGTGCCCTACGCCGTCGGCAACGAATACCTGTCGTTCCTGGGCGTGTCGTTCAACGCCGGCGAGGTGGTCGGCCGGGTCCGCATCATCAGCGGCAACGCCGCCCTCGGGCCGGACGAAGCCGGCGCCGTTGACGTGGCCGTGATGGACGACTTCTTCTATGCCGAACCGGTGTCGATCGCCGGACTCACCCTGACCCCCGAGTCCGGCCGCGTGTTCCGGACCGGCGCGTTCGACCTGGTGATCGGCGTGCAGGGGTTGCAGGGCGTTGGGGTGGTTGGCGGGCGCGTGCGGCTGGACGGTCTCGACGTCACCTCCAGTTTCCTGGCCTGTCTCACGCCTGGCAGCACGTCGGGCGGGCAGACGTTCCGGTGCCCGGTGCCGCGAGGCCTGCTGGTCGCGGGCGACCATGTGCTGTCCGTGGAACTGGATCTGAGCAACCAGACCCGGCTGCGGAACGCGGTGCGGTGGACGGTGATCGGCAATACCGAACCATAAATACGCCTTTTGAAACGGACTGTTTCAAGCTTTTGACGGTCTTCGCCAGGGGGCAGTCGTCCGGCCAAGGCCCGGCTGGATGGCCGGCGTGGGTCCGGACCAGGGGTGAACCGTGGAAAACCGGGGCATACGGACCCGGTCCGCGCTAGAATGTCCAACGCCGGCCCGGGGTCCAGTTCATCGGACGGCTGCCCTTTGGTGAGTCACTGTCAGGAGCAAAACACGATGAAGCGCATCGCATTCCGAGTCGTGCCCGTAGCGGCGCTGCTCGTCGCAGGTGTCGCGTGGCTGGGGCCGCGCGCAGCCGGACAGAGCAGTCCGATGCCAAGCACCAAGAACGGCGATTGGCCGATGTACACCGCCGACATTCACGGCAGCAAGTACTCGCCGCTCGACCAGATCAATGCCAGCAACTTCAGCAAGATGGAAGTGGCCTGGCGGTTCAAGACGGATAACCTCGGGCCGCGTCCCGAGACAAAGCTCGAGGGCACGCCGATCAAGATTGGCGACACCGTGTACGCCACGGCGGGCACCCGCCGCGCGGTCGTCGCGCTGAACGCGTCAACCGGCGAACAGAAGTGGATGTACGCGATGGACGAGGGCGAGCGCGCGACGCGCTGGGCGCCCCGTCAGTTGTCCGGCCGCGGTCTGTCCTACTGGACCGACGGCAAGGGTGACGATCGCGTCATCTATGTGACCACCGGCTACCGCCTGGTGTCGCTCAACGCCAAGACCGGTCAGCCCATCGCCGGCTTCGGCGACAAGGGCGTCGTCGACCTCAAGCAGGGCGTCTACATCGGCAACAAGCAGATCGACCTCGAGAAGGGGGAGATTGGCCTCCACTCCACCGCGCACATCGTCAACGACATGATCATTGTCGGCTCGTCGATGTTCGAGGGCCTCGGCTACGTCTACAGCACCGGCGCCAAGGGCCTCGCGCGCGCCTACGACGCCCGCACCGGCAAGCTGATCTGGCGGTTCGACACGATCCCGAAGCCGGGCGAGTTCGGCAACGAGACGTGGGAGAACGGCTCGTGGGAATGGACCGGCAACGTCGGTATCTGGACCGAGATCACGAGCGACCCGGCAGCCGGCCTCGTCTATCTGCCCGTCGAGACGCCGACGATTGACGAATACGGCGGCAACCGCCCCGGCGACAACCTGTTCGCCGAGAGCATCGTCGCGGTGGACATCAAGACCGGCAAGCGCAAGTGGCACTACCAGTTCGTGCACCACGCGCTGTGGGATCACGACATGGCGGCCTGGGGCCTGGTGATGGACGTCAACATCGACGGCAAGCCCCGCAAGGTGCTGGCCGTGCCCTCGAAGCAGGGCTGGCTCTACACCTTCGACCGCATCACCGGTCAGCCGATCTGGCCGATCGAAGAGAAGCCCGTGCCGCAGACCACCATGCACGGCGAGAAGACCGCCAAGACGCAGCCCTTCCCGAGCAAGCCGGCACCGTACTCGCGCACCTTCGTGGGCGAGAACGACCTGATCGACTTCACCCCGGAACTGCGGCAGCAGGCGCTCAACAACCTGAAGAAGTTCCGTTGGGAGCAGATCCCCTACGTGCCCCCCGTTGGCCCCGAGACCGAGAAGCTGGGCACCATCAACATCGCCAACACCACGGGCGGCGTGAACTGGCCGGGTTCGGGCTTCGATCCCGAGACCGGCATCTTCTACACCCACGCGCACAACTCCGCGATCACGGTTGCGAAGTACGACAAGGAAGAGTTCGACAAGGTCAACCCCGACCAGTTCAAGAACACCCCGCGCAAGCCGCGCTGGGAAGCTGAACCCGACTACGGCATGCCGCGCCGCAACCCGGATGGCACCGTGACCCGGCCGCAGATCGTCTTCGGTGGCGGCGAGGGTCGCCGCGCGCTGTCCGAGGGCCTCGACGGCCTTTCGATCCTGAAGCCCCCCTACGGCGTGATGGCCGCCATCGACGTCAACAAGGGCGAGCTGATGTTCCAGGTGCCGCACGGCGACACCCCGGACCAGGTCCGCAACCATCCGAAGCTGCGCGGGCTCACCATTCCGAAGACCGGCCAGCCCGGTAACGTCGGCGTGATGATCACCAAGACGCTGCTCGTGGCCGGCGACCCGCAGGTGACCAACATCGAGCCGCGCGGCCGCGGCGCGATGCTGCGCGCCTACGACAAGAAGACCGGCGCCCAGGTGGGCCAGGTCCTCGTGCCGGCGCCGGTGGTGGGCCACCCGATGACCTACCTGGCCAACGGCCGTCAGCACATCATCGTCGGCGTCAGCGGCGGCAACTACACGGGCGAGTACATCTCGTTCCGACTGCCCGCCACCGAGACGACCACGACCGCTCCCCGCCAGTAACGGCGGCCGAGTCAATCACCAGCGCGAGGGGCGGGGTAACACCCGCCCCTCGTTCTACGTACGGACCACTCTCGGCGATCGGCTCCCAGTCGTTGCGTCCCCGTTGCGTCCTCGTCTCGATTTCGTCACGTCCGCTTGATTTCATAGGCGGATGCTAAACCCTCAGATTCGCATGACATTGAGCGGCCTGGCCCTGGTGCTGGCCGTGGCTGCAGGAAACCACGGCGTAGGTGCCGCTCCGCCCCCGAAAGGCATCGAACTGGCGCCGCTCGGCGTCTATCGCACCGGCTTGTATGACGAAGGCGCGGTCGAGATCTCCGCCTACGACCCGGACACGGCTCGCGCGTTCGTGACGCTGGCCGCCCGGCCCCGCGTGGACGTGATCGATCTCTCCAATCCCGCGGTGCCGTCGCTGGCCTTCCGCATCGACCTCACCCCATGGGGCGCCGATGCCCACGCCACCAGCGTGGCGGTGCGATCAGGCGTCGTCGCGGTCGCGGTTCCTCAAGGCGCTGAAGACACCGCTCCTGGCAAGGTCCTGTTCTTCGACGTGGCGGGCCGGCTTCTGAGCGAGGTGACGGTGGGCGCGCTGCCGGACATGCTGACGTTCACGCCGAACGGGCGGTTCGTGCTGACGGCCAACGAAGGGCAGCCGCTCGGAGACTACAGCTTCGATCCCGAAGGCAGCGTCAGCATCATCGACATGACGGGCGGCGCCGCCTCCCTGTCCGATGCCGATGTGACGACCGCCGACTTCCGCGCGTTCAACGGTGTGCCGCTCGATCCGTCGATTCGCATCTTCGGCCCTGGCGCGACGGTGGCCCAGGACCTGGAACCCGAATACATCACGGTCTCCCACGATTCGGCCACCGCGTGGGTGACGCTGCAGGAGAACAACGCGCTCGGGGTGATCGACTTGAAGGAGGGGCGAGTGACCAGCCTGTTGGGCCTGGGCTTCAAGGATCACACCGTGGCCGGTTTCGGTCTCGACGGCGGGCGCGATGACGGAGCGATCCGGATTCAGCCCTGGAAGGTCCGCGGCATGTACCTCCCGGATGGCATCGCGTCCTTCCGGCATCAGAGTGACACGTACCTGGTGACCGCCAACGAAGGCGACGTGCGCGAGTATCCTGGAATCAACGCCGCTGGAACCGAAGTCGTGGAGATCGAAGACATCGCCCTCGATTCGACCGTCTTTCCGGCCGCTCTGGCCGCGACGATGAAGAGCCGGCCCAATGGCATCGGCCGCCTGAAGGTATCGGCGTTCGACGGCGACACCGACGGCGATGGCGACTACGACGAGCTGCACTCGTACGGCGGGCGCTCGTTCTCGATCTGGTCGTCCGACGGCAGCCTGGTGTTCGACAGCGGCGATCTCCTCGAGCGGATCACCGCCGGCGCGTTCCCGAACAACTTCAACGCCAGCAACACGAACAACACTCGTGACGATCGCAGCGACGACAAGGGACCGGAGCCGGAGGGCGTGACCGTGGCGAACCTGTTCGGCCGTCCCTACGTGTTCGTGATGCTGGAGCGCATCGGCGGCGTCGCGGTGTTCGAAGTGACGAACCCGGCAGCGCCGGTGTTCGTGCAGTACATCAACACGCGCAACTTCTCGGCGGCGACGAATACGGCGGCGGCGGGCGAGCTGGGCCCCGAAGCCGCGCGTGTCGTGCCGGCCGAACTCAGCCCGACCGGTGCACCTCTGCTGCTCGTCTCCAACGAGGTGAGCGGTTCGCTGAGGGTCTTCACGATCAGCGCCGCGCACTGAGACCACTCTCTCGAGACCGCGCCGCTGCACCTCAGCGGCGCGGCCTCTCCGTGACGGCTCTGGCGCCACGGTGGGCCCGACCGCTATGCTGGCGGCACCCATGCCGCGTGTGTTGATAGAGTTCGCGCATCCAGCCCTCGAGCGATCGCGTGTGCACGCGCGCCTGCTGGCTCACCTGCCGGCCCGCCCCGGCCTGACGCTGAACGATCTCTACGAGCACTATCCGGACTTCGACGTCGACGTGCGGCGCGAGCAGGCGCTGCTCGTCGAGCACGACCTGATCGTTTTCCAGCATCCGTTCTTCTGGTACAGCACGCCGCCGCTGCTGAAGCAGTGGGAGGATCTCGTCCTCGAACACGGCTGGGCCTACGGCCGCAGCGGCAACGCGCTCCGCGGCAAGCACGCCATGCACATCATCACGGCAGGCGGCCGCGAGGAGGCGTATCAGCACGAAGGCTACAACCGCTTCACCATCCGCGAGCTGCTGGCGCCGCTGGAGCAGACGGCGGTCCTCTGCGGCATGACCTGGGTGCCGCCGTATGTCGTTCACGGCACGCACCGGTTGACCGAGGCGCAGATCGAGGACGAGGCCCGGCGCTATGGCGAGCTCGTGACCGGGCTCGCTGACGGCCGGCTGAATCTGGACGCGGCCTCGCGGTTCCCGACGCTGAACGATGCGCTCGCCGACGCCACCGCCGGGGTGATGCGATGAACGAGCCGAGCCTGCTCTTCCAGGCGTTCGTGTATCTCGGCGCGGCCGTGCTGGCCGTGCCGCTGGCACAGCGGCTGGGGCTGGGCTCGGTGCTCGGCTACCTGCTGGCGGGCGTCGCCATCGGGCCTTTCGGCCTCTCGGTGCTCGGCGCCGGCGGCGAGGACGTGATGCACTTCGCCGAGTTCGGCGTGGTGATGATGCTGTTCGTGATCGGCCTGGAGCTGCAGCCATCGCTGCTGTGGCGGCTGCGCGGCCCCATCCTCGGCCTCGGCGGGCTGCAGGTGACGCTGACGTCGCTGCTCGTGGCCGGCGGCGCGATGGCCCTGGGCCTGCCGTGGCAGTCCGCGGCGGCCATCGGCATGACCCTCTCGCTGTCATCCACGGCCATCGTCCTGCAGACGCTGAGCGAGAAGGGCCTGCTGGGCACGGCGGGTGGGCAGAGCTCGTTCGCGGTGCTGCTGTTCCAGGACATTGCCGTCATTCCGATGCTCGCCGTCTTCCCGCTGCTGGCCGGTGGCGGGGCGGCGGGCGGTCACGATGATGCGGCGCACGCCACCACGCTGGTGTCCAACCTGCCGGCGTGGGGCCAGACGCTGGCGGTGCTGGCGGCGGTCGGCCTGGTGGTGGCGGGCGGGCGATTCGTGCTCGGCCCTCTCTTCCGCCAGATCGCGCGCACGCGGCTGCGCGAGATCTTCACCGCCGCGGCCCTGCTGCTGGTGATCGGTATCGCGCTGCTGATGACGGCGGTCGGCCTGTCGCCCGCGCTCGGCACCTTCCTCGCCGGCGTCGTGCTCGCCAACAGTGAGTACCGGCACGAACTGGAGAGCGACATCGATCCGTTCAAGGGCCTGCTGCTGGGGCTGTTCTTCATCGCCGTGGGCGCATCCATCGACTTCGGCCTCATCGTCTCGCAGCCGCTGACCGTCGCGGGCCTGGTCGCGGCGATCGTCGCGGTGAAGTTCGCCATCCTGTTCGGCCTGGGCCGGGCCTTCGGCCTCAGCCTGGCGCAGAGCCTGCTGCTGGCGTTTGCGCTGCCGCAGGTCGGCGAGTTCGCCTTCGTGCTGTTCTCGTTCGCCGATCAGCTTGGCGTCCTGGGCCGTGAGGTCAGCGGGCCGCTGGTGGCCGCCGTCGCGCTGTCGATGGCGATCACGCCGCTGATGCTGCTCGTCAACGAACGCGTGGGGGCTCGAGTCAGCCGTCGCGATCAGCCGGAGCGCGAGGCCGACGACAATCCACGGCGAGGGCGCGGTGCTGATTGCGGGATTCGGCAGCTTCGGCGCCACCGTCGGCCGGCTGCTGCGGGCGAGCGGCGTCTCGACAACGGTGCTCGACATCGACTCGGATCGCGTGGACCTGCTGCGGCGGATGGGACTGGACGTGTATTACGGCGACGCCACGCGTCACGATCTGCTGGAGATCGCCGGCGCGGGACGCGCGCGGCTGCTGGTGATTGCGCTCGACACGCCCGAGAAGACCATGACGCTCGTGGAGACCGCGCAGAAGCACTTCCCGCAGCTGACGATCCTGGCGCGTGCCTTCGACTGGGAGGACGCGCACGACCTGCTCGGAGCCGGTGTGACGCACGTGTATCGCGACACCATCGACACCTCGCTTCGGCTTGGAGAGGACGCGCTGCGGATGATGGGCGTCCGCGCCTATCGCGCGCATCGCGCCTCGCAACGGTTCTTCCGCCACGACGAGGAGTCGGTGCGCGAGCTCACCGAGCGCCGTGCCGACGCCGCCGTGTACGTGAACCTGGCGCGCCAGCGGATTCTGGCGCTGGAGCAGATGTTCGAAGCCGATCGATCCGAGCTGTCGCTGGAGCGGGACTCGGGCTGGGATGCCGAATCGCTGCGCGAGGAGTTCCGCGATACGGCCGTCGGACCTCGGAAGGCGCCGCCGGGCTCGTGACGGGGGCCGGACGCGTTTCGACGATCAGAACTGCGTGGAGATGAGCGCGCCCAGCCGCCTCGCGCCTTCCGCCAGCTGATCCGGTTTCATCAGGCTGAAGGCCAGGCGCAGGCAGTTGCGGCCTCGTCCATCGAAGCACAGCCGCTGCCCGGGAATGAACGCCACCCGATGCGCGTCGGCCTTGGCGAGCAGCGCGTTCGTATCGATGCGCTCTGGAAGCGTCACCCATATGAAATAGCCGCCGCCGGGCGTGGTGAAGGTGCAGCCCTCCGGCAGGTGCGTGATGAGCGCGGCGCTCAAGGCATCGCGGCGCTCGCGGTACGTCGCGCGCAAGCGGTCCACGTGCGCGTCGTAGTCGCCGGAGTGGCAGAGCGCCGACACCATCATGCCGATTGCGTAGCTCGGCGTGCCACCACTGTCGCGCAGCCCGCCATCGGCCAACCGGCGCGCCTGCGCGGCGCTGCAGTGGAGCCAGCCCAATCTCAGCCCGGGAGCAAGCGACTTCGCGAACGATCCCAGACGCATCACCGTGCCGCGCGGCGCCATCGAGAACAGCGAGGGCAGGGCCGGGCCGTCGTACGCCAGCTCCCGATAGACATCGTCTTCGATGATCAGCAGGTCGTGCTGCACGGCGAGGTCGATCACCGCCTGCCGGCGCGCGAGCGACAGGTTGACGCCGGTGGGATTGTGGAACGTCGGGATGGTGTAGAGCAGGCGCGCGCGCTTGCCGGAGCGCTCCAGGCCGGCGAGAGTGTCAGCAAGGACGTCCACACGCAATCCATCGCCGTCGGTTGGGATGGCACGGAGATCCAGCTGGTGATCGTTCAGGATGCGCAGGCCGAGGTGATACGTCGGTGATTCCACCAGGACCACGTCGCCGGGCTGCGTGAACAGCGTGCACACCTGATCGATCGCGTCGGAGTTGCCGGCGGTGCCGATGCACTCGTCGAGCCCGGCGTCCAGGCCTTCGAGCAGCCGCGTGCGCTCGTGGATCCAGCCAAGCAGAGGCCACGCGCCTTCCGGCGCACCATAGGCGAGTGCGTCGGTGCCGTAGAGATCGAAGGCGCTCGCGGGGGCGCGGCGCATTTCAGCAACGGGAAGCAGATCGGGGTCGGGCTGGCCAAAGCCGAATTCGCTGTAGCCGTCCCGCAGGACCATCTGCGTGGATGGCGGCAGGTGCATCCGAAAATAGTACCCGAAACCAGCGCCTGCTCGTTGACTCAGTAGGGGTGGAGCACCACCGAGATGCGCTTGGTCGACTTCACGGCTATGCCGTTGCGACGCGCCGGCTCGTATTTCCACAGCCGCGTCGCCGTCAGCAGCTCCAGGTCGTAGATCGGATGCACGGCATTGATCATCCGCGCCGCGACGACATCGCCGTGCTCGTCGATGTCCAATTCGATGATGCCGCTGAATTCCCGCAGCTCGTTCTTCGTGGGCCTCCACGGCGGCAGATCCTGGCGCAGGGCCATGGGCTCCGTCATGGTGACGCCCGCGACCGGCGCGATCGGCAGTGAAGCCGAGGATGCGGACGCCCCCGCCTCGGGATGTGCCGCTGGTGGCGAGCCGCCCGCGGTCGTTGGGGAGTTCTCGGGCGGACGTGCCGATGCGGATCCCGACGCGGTGGCAGGTGATTTCTCTGGCGGAGCTGCAGGCGACGACTCTGTGGACGACGCTCGGATCGCGGGCAGTGATTGTCGCCGGCGGGGGAGTCTTGCCGCCGCCGGTGGCTACGGCGGCCGGCATCGACCCGATCCCAGCCGACCCCGTCGGCATCGGCTCGGTTGCGGTCGAGGAGGCGCGGGTCAACTGCAGGAAGCCGGAGGCCAGCGTGCGCAGGTCGGCCATGCCCGGTTCGCCCGCAGGCAACAGGTCGATGACAACCAACGTACGCTCGAAGGCGGGCACCGCCTTGGCCGTGTCCTTCCGATCGAACGCGGCCTTGCCTTCGCCATACAGGCTGCGCGCCATCTGCGGCAGCACGCGCCGGCGCACATCGCTGAAGGCGATGCGGATGCGAGGCGCCGCCTCTTCTTCGCCTGGTTCGTAGCCGGGATCGGCCAGCAGGATCCGCTCGATCGCCGCGTGCGCTTCCGGTGTGCGGCCGAGCGCAATCAGTGTCATCGCCCGATAGCGGTCGCGCTCCAGTTGCTCTCCGGCCACCGTCGCGGGTGGCAACCGATCGAGCTCGGCCAACGCGCCGTCGTAGTCGGCAGCGACATAGAGTTGTCGAACCCGATCGACGCCGTCCTGCGCCAGCGCCCCCGACGGAGAGAGTGCCAGGGCCGCCACCAGCACGAGCCGCACGGCCACCGTCATCTCCTCAAATCCACGCCGACGCGCGTGGGGGGCCCGACGCCGACCACCACGGTCTGCCGCCGTTCGCCCAGCTCGGGATGCCGGAGCACCACTTCGTGAGAGCCGATGGGTAGCGCAAAGTTGCCGATCGGGGTTTCGCCGATCGTGCTGCCATCCACCCACACGGTGGCCCAGGGCTGCGCGTTGATGTTCAGGGTGCCGTAGATCGGCTCGAGTTGAACGGTCACGGTGCGGCCCGGTGCCACGTCCACGATGCGCTCTTCACGGAACTTGAGCGCATCGTTTATCAGTACCAGCTGATGGCGTCCGGCTGTCAGCTGCATCCGCGGCGTGTCCGTGCGGCCGACCAGGGTCTCGCCGGTGTAGATCAGCGCCGGGACCGGGCTCGTCACCGTCAGCCACCCCGGCCCTGTGCCGGTTCCTGCCATCGCCACGGCCAGCGGCACCGATGCGCCCGCCTCCACAGTGACTGTTCGCCGCAGCAGCCGGCCCGCGCGGGCAAGTGTCACCGCATGGGGGCCCGGCGCCAGGCCCGCAACCTGCACCGGCGAGATGCCTCGCGGAACGCCGTCCACCGTGACCTCGGCGCCCGGAGGATTGGTGGTGATCTCGACCGAGCCCACGCTCGCCGCGGCCGCCGCCTCGGCGCGGGCCAGGACCACGTGCGTCGACGAGCTGGCGCCAGCCTCGACGGTGATCGTCTGCGGCGCCTCGTTGCCGACCTGCAGTTGATGCGTGCCTGCGGCGACTGTCGTGGTGAGCGGCGTCGCCCCAATCGTGGAGCCATCCACCACGACCGCAGAGCCACTTGGTTCCGAAGTGATGGTCACCGATGAAGTGCTCACAGCGGAGGTGCCCGGCGGGTTCGAGCGCATCCACCACACCAGCAGCCCGCTTTGCAGCACTACCAGCAGGACGAGCAGCCCGACCAGGAGACGCGTCCGCGTGATCCTCGACGGCGGCGCGACCGCGATCGATTCGTATGGGTCGTGGATGAGGCCCCGGCCGGCATCCGCGGAATGCAGCGGCAATGGCGCTGCCTCCTCCGGCGGGCGGGGAGGAAACAGCCGCGGTGACGGACGCGGCGGCGTCGCAGGTGGCGGCGTCGCACGTGCCGCGGCATCGCTCCTGACCGGCGTCACGACGTGAAGCGATCGCTCGCTGATCGCCGCGCCGGCTGCCGAGGGTCGCGGCGTGATGTTCAGCCGATCGTCAGTGGGTCGCTCGATCGTCCGCGGCCGGAGGCGGCGCTGGCAGTCGTCGTGAGGCGACAGGTGCGGGGGCCGAGTGTTGCGACGCGGAGTGTTGCGGTGTGGTGCTCAGCGGTGCAACCGGCGCTGCTGGCCATGGCGCTGGCTTGGGTGGTGCCGCCTCGACCTGGTCGCGCGTCGAGCTGTGAGGCGGCGAGGTGACGAGGCTGTCGTCGGCCGCTACGTCACGATGCGGGTCGCCTTGAGCGGGGCTGCTGGTCTTGAGCTTGTTGTCTGGGCTGGGCGGCGCGTCGTGCCGAGGCAGTGGCTTGGCCGCACCCTCTGGCGCGAAGTCGAGGAGTGCGCTATCCGAGCTCAGCTCAACCAGAACCGGTGGCGGACCGAGTGGCTCCGCCGCGTCTGGGGTTGGAGGCGAGGGCCCAAACGAACCGCGATTGTGATCCGACTCGACGTTGGATGAAGCTCGCGTCAAGACGAGATCAGTCTACGCGCGTGGCGCGCGCGCTGACAACTCCGATCAGCGCGTCATCGTCATGATTGCGGCCATCATCTCGATGCCTTCCCACAAATTGCCGAGCCGCAGATTCTCATCAGGGCCGTGCTGGTTATTGTCGTGGTTGACCATCGAGAACCCGACCGTGGGCATGCGCTCGCTGAAGGTCGAGAATGGCATGCTGCCGCCGAGCGTGGGGAGCCGCACCAGCTGGCGTCCGTTGCGCGTCAGCGCCGTGACCACCGCGCGCGCCATGGGATCGTCCATCGACACCCGCGGTGCGCTCGACCCACCACGGGCGTCGATGCGGGCGATCAACGGATGGGTCAGCCTCTCGTCGTCGCTTGGGTCGCGGCCTTCGACGATGAAGTAGCCCTGAGCACGGATGTGATCGACGACCAGGCGCGTCTGCTTCGCCGGATCGAGCCCGTGCACGAGACGCATCTCGATGCGCGCAGCCGCGGACCCCGGGATCGCCGAACGCGGCGCCGCACTGAAGCCGCCGCCTGCTTCCATCGTCAGGATGCTGAGCGTTGGTTCGTTCAGCTTGCGCTCCAGGCGCTGCTCCGCCCGTTCCGGCTGCGCCACGAGGAAGTCCTTCTTCAGCGCCGCTTCGACGTTCGGCATCTCGTCGATCGCCTTCAGCTCGGTCGGCGTCAACGGCGTGACGTCGTCATAGAAGCCCTTGATGATGACGCGGCCGGTGTCGTCCTTCATGCTCACGAGCAGGCGAGCCAGACGCATCGACGGATCGGGAGCCCAGTTGCCGTAGTTGCCGGAGTGCAGATCGCTGCGCGCGCCGAACACGGTCACGGTGAGGCCGGCGCCGCCACGCACGCCGTAATACATCGTCGGGCGTCCGCTTGGATGGCGCGGGCCATCCAGCGTGATTGCGAGGTCGGCCTTCAGCGCATCCGCACGCGCGTCCGCGAAGCGGCGGAAGTTGCGCGAGCCGGCTTCCTCCTCGCCATCGAGCACGACGCGCAGGTTCCACGTCGGTCCACCGCCGGTGGCCTTCAGCGCTTCCACAGCGTTCAGCACCGCGACGATGGGGCCTTTGTCGTCGGAGACGGAGCGGCCGTAGAGCCGCCAGTCGGGATTGAACGCGGTCGTCGGCGACAGCGGCACTTCACCGGCCGGCCCATAGAGGCAGGGCGCGAAGGGTTTGCAGCGTGTCCATTCCGACGCGGTCACCGGCTGGCCGTCGTAGTGGATGTAGAGCGTGAGTGTCCCGCGAGGCGAGGGCGCGTCGAGCGAGGCAAAGAGCACCGGCGAGCCCGGGCCGGTGGTGGTTTCGACGGTGAAGCCGCGGCGCTTGAACAGGCCGGCCAGGTGCTCCACGTTCCGCTGCATGTCGGCGTCAGTCCCGGCGACGTTCGGGATCGCGACGAGCTGCATCAGTTCGTCGACGATCTGGCGCTCGTGCTGGGCGCGCCAGGTGGCGACTGGTGACGACTGCGCGGAGAGCGAGGCTGCGGCCGCGGCGACGAGGATGAGCGAGAGGAGTCGTGTCATGGCGATGTGCCCGCCACGATAGCAGGAACTGCCACGTTTTCGGGGCGATCGTGCCAGACCCCAAGCTATTGCCAGACGCCGACGGGCCCGTCAGCGGGGCGGATCGTCTGGGGGATCGAGCAGGGCGTGCAATTCGGAGAACGCGTCGGGCGCGGCGGCCGGCCCGCGGCGGGCGACGACCTTCGGCGCGATGTGACGCACGGTGCTCTGCGAGTGCGTCGGCGCCTCGCTGCGCCGCCGGAACCAGCGCATCAGCACCAGGCCCCCTGCCAGCCACAATACCCACCCGAACACGAGTTCGGGAGGCAGGTTCTTCAAGGGACCCACGTGAAAGCCTTTCCCGCGCCGAGCGAGTAATCGGTGAGCAGTGATTCAAAGATGGGCGCCCGCCCGGCTTCCTGCGTCATGGCGCCCCGCAGCGACTCGTCGAGGTTCGTGCCCTGGTCCTGATCCAGGACGAGAATCACGACGACCCGCCGTTGATCGGACGTATTGGCGGCAGCCTTCCTGGTGGGCGCGTGATGGCCGATGTTCAACTTGCGAACCGGCACCGGCTTCGACAGTCCCTGGCGTACCCAGACCGCGATGCGTTCGGCGCGACGAGCGGCCCGCCATTCCTCCTGCGCGCGCCCCGCCTTGACTCCGACACCGGCGGGCAATTCCTCGGAGCTCGCGCCCACGCAGATGATCTCGTGCGCGCTATCCAGCACCGCCTTCATCTCTTCGGTGAAGGCCGGGAACCGAGCACCATCCTCGGTCGCTTCGTAGGAACTGAGGCGCCACCGGAACTCGTCCGAGAACAGCAGGATGCGAAACGACGCACGCCGCCCCTGGGTGTCCTTGGCGTTGGTGATGGTGACGTCCCGCGTGACCTCGGGCGGCGTCGGTGGCATGAACCACTCGACCTTGATCTCAACGGCCGTTGCCGTTGCCAGTCCGACACCCGAGACGATCCATGCGACCGTGACGAGCCATCGCGAGAATTGAAATACCGACGTCATTCCCGAGTGCTTTGCAGGATCGTTGCCAGCCCGGCTTGCGCAGGTCTCGCTGCGGTTGCACTCGACGGAAGCGAAACCGGGTGACCGAATTCGTCAGTGGGGAGCCGGTTTGTGTCACCGCGGGGGGAACGCGGTGCACCAGGCGGGGCCGGGAGGCCCCGCCGACTGTAACGGCCGCAGGGACGGCCTCAAATCAAAGATGACAACCCTTGTGCATGCAGTTGCAGTGCAACTCGGTCTCGGGAGCGGTCTTGCAGTAATCGCTGCAGTACTTGCTGTCAGCCGGCGCTGGACACGTGCAGCTGGGATGTGCGCATTTCCGCGGCTCCTGCGAGCCCGATTTGGTATCTGGCATGGTTATCCTCGCTTTCCGTTTTCATTATGCGCTTCTACTGACGCCACGCGATCTTGATGTAAGCATTTCACTTTATGCCGCTGCTGGCCGGCCACCATAAGTAGCAGAGCTAGCGCGAGGAGTAGCAGCCGTGTCACCGTGAAGGCCCGTCGCGGCGAGAAGACCGTCGCACCGGAGGCACGTGGCCCCGGGTGTTGGTCATCCGCGCGGTGGTCGGCGACAAATGCTCGAGCTACTCGGACGACTGATGAAGGAGGTCCGCTGATGGCGGCTGTGTTCGCGATCGATCCACCGATAGAGCCGATGCTGGCGAAGCTGGCCGCCACCGTGCCGGACGGAGAGTTCCTCTACGAGCCGAAGTGGGATGGCTTCCGCGCGATCGTGTTTCGCGGCGCGGACGAGGTGTTCATCCAGAGCCGCGACCTGCGTCCGCTCGATCGCTACTTCCCGGACATGCATGCGGTGTTCCTGGCGGCTTTGCCCGCCGGCACGGTGCTCGACGGCGAGCTCGTCATCGCGAGCCCGCGGGGCCTTGATTTCGATGCGCTGCAGTTGCGGCTGCATCCAGCGGCATCGCGTGTGGCCAAGCTCGCCGCCGAAACGCCGGCCGCATTCGTCGCCTTCGACGCGCTGGCGGTGGATGGCGAGGATGTGCGGCAGCTGCCACAGGTCGAGCGCCGCCGGCGGCTGGAGAAGTTGCTGACTGGGGCCCGCCCGCCGATTCACCTCACGCCGATCACGCGCGATCGCGCGCAGGCCGAGGAGTGGTTGGCGCGCTTCGAGGGCGCGGGCCTCGACGGCGTCATCGCGAAGCCCGAGTCGGGGTTATATCAGCCGGGCGTGCGGGCGATGATCAAGGTGAAGCACTCGCGGACGGCGGATTGCGTGGTGGCGGGGTTCCGGTGGCACAAGGCCGGCAAGGGCGAGCTCGTCGGATCGCTGCTGCTGGGGCTCTACGACGGCGCGCGGCGTCTGCATCACGTCGGCGTCACCTCGTCGTTCACGATGGCGGTGCGGCGGCAGCTGGCCGAGGAGCTGGCGCCGCTTCGCGAGGGAGCGCTCGACGCGCACCCGTGGCGCGAATGGGCGGAGGTGGGGGAGAGCGGCACCAGGATGCCCGGCGGACAGAGCCGATGGAGCGCGGGGAAGGACCTGTCGTGGGAGCCGTTGCGGATCGAGCGCGTGTGCGAGGTCAAGTACGACCACATGCAGGGCGATCGCTTCCGGCACGCCGCGATCTTCGCGCGCTGGCGGCCGGACAAGCGGCCCGCCGATTGCGGCTACGACCAGCTCGAGGTCACTCCGGCGTACGAGCTCGAGAAGGTCTTCGGCGCGTCGGGCCGGGATCGCTGACACCGCTCCAGTCGTCCGCGAGATTCTCGTCGGGGTCGAGCGGCTCTTGTGGCGGCCGCAGCGCCTCTGGCACGTGCTGCAGGTTGATCGCGCACGCGCGTCCAGGTGCGGTGACGGCCACGCATCGCATCCACCAGGATGTCGGCGGGTTCGAGGAGCGGCGCCACCGCGGGATGACGCGCCTTCCAGCGCTCGACGCCGGCCAGCGCATCCTCCTTCTTGCGGGCGCGCCCGATTTCGATCAGCGGATGAACAGGGGTGCGACGGCGTGACGGCGCCACGCGCGGCGCCTCGCCGGGCTGCTTGCGATAGTGCGGCGGCCACGGCGCATCGCCCTGTCCTTCGCGCTCGTGCCGCGCCGACAGCTCCAGAAGCGTGTCGAGCGACCCGGCGTGCGCGTCCATCGCCGCATGGCGATCGCCGACCTCGGCGAATCGCGCGGGCATGGTGCCGAGCGTGAAGTCGGCCGGATCGCAGATGGCGATCTCGTCCCAGTCGAGCGGCGCCGAGACCCGCGCGTCCGGTTTCGGCCGCACCGAATAGGCGCTGGCAATCGTGCGGTCCTTCGCGTTCTGGTTGTAGTCGAGGAAGACGCCGTGACGCTCTTCCTTCCACCACTTGCTGGTGGCCAGCGTCGGCGCTCGCCGTTCGACTTCGCGTGCCAGCGCCAGCGCCGATCGGCGCACCTGGTCGAAGGTCCAGCGGCGCTCGATCCGCACGTAGATGTGAATCCCGCGCGAGCCGGAGGTCTTGGGCCAGCCGACCAGGCCGAGGTCGCCGAGGGTGGCGTGCACCACGGCCGCGACCTCGCGAACCTGCGCCCACTCCACGCCCGGGACCGGATCGAGATCCACGCGCAGCTCGTCCGGATGATCGAGATCGTCCCCGCGCACCGGATGCGGGTGCATTTCGAGACAGGCCAGATTCGCCATCCACGCCAGTGCCGCGGCGTCACGAGGCACAACCTCTTCCGCGGTGCGGCCGGACGGGAATTTCAGCTGCACCACCTCGATCCAGTCGGGCCGCGACTGCGGCGCCCGCTTCTGGAAGAAGAAGTCTTCGGCAATGCCGTTCGGGTAGCGCACCAGGACATTGGGCCGGTTCCCTGCGCCCTGCAGCGCGCCATCGGCAACCGCCAGGTAGTAGCGCGCGAGATCCCGCTTGGTGTAACCGGCCTGCGGGAACAGGACTTTGTCTGGATTGGTCAGCGCGACCTCCCGGCCGGCGACGCTCAGCACTTCCTGTTCGACAGGCGAGGCCATCTCCAGACTATAAGGGGAGTCGGCGGGGGGAAGGCAAAAGGCAGAAGGCAAAAGGCAGAAGGCAAAAGGCAAAAGAACGGCAGCCGGCAGCCGGCAACCGGCAGACGTTCAAGCCGGGGACCGGTACCCGGTGTCCGGTATCCGGGAACCCAGAACCTGAGAACCCAGAACCCGAGAACCCCCAAGCCTCAAAGGCAAAAGGCAGAAGGCAGAAGGCAAATGACAGGAGTCAGGTGTCAGGAGTCAGGGCTCAAGACCCAAGCCCCAAAGCCCCCAAGCCCCAAGCCCCAAGCCCCAAGCCCCCAAGACCCAAGACTCAAGACTCAAGACGAGTCCCCTCTCAGCGAGGCGTCTGTGTGTGCCGAGGCGCCGCGGACAGCACGCGCGACTCGGGCAGCGTGGCGCGGTTGACGATCTTGCCCGCGGCCATCAGCGTGCGGATGCCGCGGATGTTCTTGATGTCCACGAGCGGGCTGGCCTCGAGCACCAGCAGGTCCGCGATCTTGCCGGCTTCGAGCGTGCCGAGATCCTCGGTGCGGCCGGCGGCGAAGGCGCCGTTCTTCGTGGCCGCGACGATTGCCTGCATCGGCGTCATCCCGAGCTCGACCAGCCCCTCGATGCCGATGATCGTGCCGATGCCGTGATCCTGGTTCTCGGGCTTGGGCGTGCGCGACAACTCGGCGGCCGCGGCCCAGTAGTTGTCGGTGCCCACCGTCACCACCGCGCCGGCGGCAATCAGCTTCTTCGCGTTGCGGCGCCGCATCTCCAGCTCCTGCTGCTGGTCCGCTGCGTCCTTCCGCTGCTCCGCGCTGGTCTTCGCGCGCGCCGGTCCCCTTGGCGGCTTCCTCACCCGCCTTCTTCACGGCATCGTCGCGTTCCTTGACGTGCTTGGTCCATGCCGCGCCGGTGATGGTGTTCACCAGCATCGAGCAGAAGATGCGGCGGTCCACGATCGTGCGAACCAGCGCGTCCGGCAGCTCGCGCAGGCCGATCATCTCCGGGTGCTGGATGCCGTCGATGCCGGCCTCCACGGACAGGCGCAGTCCATCCGGTGTGGTGGCGTGGGTCTCGGCCTTGCGTCCGCGCTTGTGGGCCTCGTCAACCATGACGCGCTGCGCTTCAGGCGAGAAGCCGATGAAGGCGGGACGAGCGAAATGCGCGGTGCCGCCGTACTTGATGAAATCGGGGCCCTTGTCGAGATACGCCGCGATGGCCGTGCGCAGCTCCTCGGGCGACAGGTCCACCAGATCCTCGCCGGCGCCCTGCGACACCTGGTCGTTCATCTGTTCCTGGAACAGCGTCAGGCCGCGCTCGGGAATCAGGCTGAACGAGATGGAGTAGGGCCCGCCCCAGCCGACGATGTTCCCGGCGGCCAGGATGCGCGAGCCCACCGCTTCGCCGCGACGGATCCGCTCGCGCACCTGCACCAGCGCCGGCAGCACGCCGTAGCTGTCGCGCACGGTGGTGATGCCGTGCGACAGCTGGATCTGCGCGGCTTCGAGGACGATGTCGGCCTGGCGCGCGTTGTAGCGCACCAGGGTCTCGTAGCGGTCGTTGATGCCGCCGTAGAGCGAGAGATGGACGTTGGTGTCGAAGAAGCCCGGCACGATGAACCGGCCCGTGGCATCGACGATCGTGGCGCCGGACGGCACCGTCACGCGCGACGCCGGCCCGGCGGCCTTGATACGGCCGTCCTCGACGATGACCACCGCGTTCGGCACCGGCTCCCGGCCGGTGCCGTCGATCAGGGTGCCGCCGGTGATGGCGGTGACGCCCGGCTGCGCGGCGGGACGTTCGCTCGTCAGCACCAGCGCCAGCAGTCCCAGCCCCACGAACGTCAGAAATGGTCGTCGTCGCATGGCGCCATTGTAGAGCCACTTGGCGGCGGCATCGGGCAGGCCGCACCTGCCCGAGCCGTCACGCTGACCACGCCGTGAGGTCTATCGAGCTCCGCGCTTCGTCACTCCGGATACAGCGGTACCAGGCGCTGCGGGTCGATCCAGATACCGAGGTCCATCGAAGCGCCGCTCCCCTCCACTCCGACGAAGCCAATGACCACACCGTTGAGCAGCTGTTCGATGGTCGTGTCCTGAGGGGCCGTCAATTGGTCGGGGAAGGGCCCGCTCACGCAGAAGCGTGTGCCGCTGCCGCGGACGGCCGGCTGACCAGGCGGGAGGCCGGCTGGTTCGTGCGGGCGTCCAGGCGTCCTCCCTGTTGGATTCGTGCGCGTGACGACGGCGAAGTCGAGGACGACGTGGCCGCGGCCGGGCAGCGTCACGCCGACACTCTCCACCAGCTCCCAGTCGCCATCCGCGGGCGCGACGAGCGAGAAACCCGCGAGCGCACCAGGAAGTTCGAGTCCCGCGCCGATCACGCGCGGCCAACCAGGCCTGTCCGCCCGAACCGGCGAGGTGTTGGCAACCGAGAAGCATGCCACCCGCAGGCCGGTATCGACTGCTCCCCATATGAGGCGGGCCGGCACGTCGGTTCCCGCTGATGGACTGGAGACAAAGGCGCTCGCCAACTGTGGGGTGACCAGCCCGCGCACGACGTGGGCGGACACGCTCGTAATCGACGCGAGGACGGCACCGAGCAGGATTGCCCCGGCGCCCCTTGATGTTGTCGTCATGACTCCCCTCCTTTCACAGCCGCATCCTCGGCGATGTCGGGCGCCCGGGCCATGGATGGCGGATGAATTCGAGATGGACTGCTAAGCCACGAGGGCTCAGTAGGTTGCACGCGTGGATGGATGACGGTGACGCCCTCGCGATATACTCCAGCCCGCTTCCGAGGCCTCGGCCACTGCCGGAGCATTCCTGACATGCATCGACCCACGCGCGTCCTGGCACGACGGCGGGCGATGCCGCTTTGGCGTCTTCGAGTTCGACGTGCGCGCGCTGGAACTCCACAAGAGCGGTCGTCTTGTCGCCATCCGGCCTCAGCCGCTGAAGGTGCTCGCCAGGCTACTGACGCGGCCCGGCGAACTGGTCACCCGCGAGGATCTCGAGCAAGAACTCTGGGGCGACGACACTTTCGTTGACTTTGAACAAGGCGTGAATCACGCGATTCGCGACCTGCGCGCGGCCCTTGGAGACGCCGCCGAATCGCCGCGCTTCATCCAGACGCTGCCGCGCCGCGGCTACCGGTTCATCGCCCCGGTGACCCTGATCACGCCCGCCGAGGTTGCCCATGCACCTCACGACGACGTGCCGCGGCCGACGGTCATCGTGCCGCCGGCGCCCGAGGGGCCGGGTCCCTCGCAGATGTCCGGCCCGGCTCGCGCTGCGCATCGCACGCTCGTGGTCGCCGTGGTCCTGGCAGCTGGTCTTGCCGCGGGCGTGGTCTGGTGGCGGTTGCCACGTGCCGGCGCGGTGTCGTTGTCATCCGCGGAATCGCTGCTGGTCGTGCGGCCGTTCTCGGCGCCAGAGACGGATCGGCCGCTGGGCGTGGGTCTGGGCCAACGCCATTGCCGCCCGGCTCGGCGGGCAGCAGGCGTTGTCGGTCAGACTGCTCGACGAGGGCGCCGGGCAGCCCTCGCTGATTCTCGAGGGCGAGATCGCCAGGGAGGGCAACGAGGTGATCGTGCTGGCGCGGCTGCAGCGGGTCACTGATGGCGAACCGCTCTGGTCCGAACGGATTCGCGTGCGGGCCGACGCCTTGTTCAGCGCCGAAGCCGTCATCGCCGAACGCGTGCTCGGCGCGCTGCGACTGCGGCTGGCGGCCGATGAGCAGGAGCGCCTCCGGCGCCGCTACACCAGCAACAGCGCCGCCTACGAAGAGTATCTCCGCGGCCGAGCGGCGCTCGTGAAGTACACGCCCCAGGGCACACGTGACGCCCTGGTCGCGTTCGAGGCTGCGATCGCACGCGATGCGGGATATGCGCTGGCGCGCGCCGGCCTGGCCATGGCGAGCGCCGACATGTACCTGCGGTTTGCTCCCTCCACGGAAGTGGAGCGCTGGGGAGAACGCGCCGAGACCGAGGCGCGCACGGCGTTGAACCTCGATGCGGATCTGGCGGAGGCGCACCTGGCGCGAGCGGCGGTGGCGCGCAAGCGGGAGTTCGACTGGAATCTCACGATGGAGGAGAGCAGCCGGGCCCTGGTGTTGAACCCGAATCTCGACCAGGCGCGGCTGTTCATGGCGGCCGCCTACTATCACCTTGGCTACATGGAGGAAGCGACCATCGAGATGGAGAAGGCCCGCCGTCTGCACGGCGCCGACCAGATCGAACCGATCCGGATCGGTGCCCTGGTCTCGCTGTTCTCGGGCCAGTTCACGCCAGCGCGCGTGCACCTCGAAGAAGTCAGCCGCCTGAGCAGCCAGGCCATTGGCGATACCTACCTCGCGCTGGCCTATTACTACTCGGGCAGCAGCGAACGCGCAGTGCCTCTGCTCGAGTCGCTGGCCACCCACACATCGGCGTCAACCTCAGCTCGCGCCGGCGCCGCTCTGGCCGGCGTGCTTGCCGCACGAGGTGAGCTTGCTGCCGCGCGTCTCCAGATCGATCGCGTGATCGCGCGGGAATATCGCGATCATCATGTCGCCTACGGCCTCGGAGCCGCCTACGCCCAGCTTGGTGACATCGAGAACTCGGGGCGATGGCTGCGGATTGCCGCCGACACGGGGTTCCCCTGCCTCCCCTGGTTCGAGCGCGATCCGCTGCTGGAGCCGCTGCGCCCGCGCCCGGAATTCGCGACGCTGCTCGCGTACGTGCGGGCCCGGCGTGAGTCGTCGCTGTCGAGCCCGAGCCGGTGAGGCGTCTCTGGTAGACGGTGCCCGTCGTCAGTGGATCGGCGGCAGCGTGGCGAGAAACGCCGCCAGTCGATCGGCCCAGACCGACGCCTTGACCTGCGTGCGATGCCCTTCGGTAGACGCGCTCGCGGGGAGCACGACGTGGCGCCCATGGGGGACTTGCGCGATCAGCGGCTCGATCACGCCAAGTTCCACCGGGTTGAGCTCGTCGTCTTCGAACAGGATCGCCAGTAGCGGCGCCGTGATCTTGCCGAGGTCGGCGGCCGGGTCGTAGTCGAACGAGGACTCGAAGCGATACAGGATGTTGTTGGCATCGTCTTCTTCGAGCGTTTCGTCGACGACGTCCTTCACCATCGCGTCCGCCTGGGTATATGTCTCGATCCGTTCGCTCAGCCTCGCCGGGCTCTGCACGAGCATGTCGAACATCGGCATGATGTTCAGGAATCCCCGCGGCTGCGCTACGTAGTTGCCCGCCTTCCACTCGGGGTCCGTGCGGATGGCGTTGGAGAGGATGCGGCGCCACAGCAGGTTTCGGCCGTCAACACGCGACGGCAGCGCGGAGATCGGGACCAGCGCATCCATCATGCCGGGATAGCGCTCGCCCCACAGCCAGGTGTGCATGCCACCCATGGAGATGCCCAGCACCAGCCGAAGCCGCTCGATGCCGAGGTGCTCCGTGACGAGGCGGTGCTCGAGATCGACCAGGTCGTGATAGCCGTACTTCGGGAATCGCGCCCGAAGGCCGTCGCTTGGCTTCGACGACCCTCCGGCGCCGAGGATGTCCGGAAAGATCAGGAAGTGTCGCCCGGCGTCGAGTGGCCCGCCGGCCGCGAACAACACGTCGCGCATCGACGCCGCCAGCACCTGCGACGCGTCGCCGCTGGAGCCGTGCATGACCAGGACGCCGTTGCGAATCTTTCCGCGGCCATCCCGGATCGGCGTGCCCAGCGTCCTGTAGTGAAGGCGCACGTCCGTCAGGGTCTCGCCGCTGCGAAAGGTATAGCTCGGAATGACGTAGTCGCCCTGCGGCATCGCGCCCTGTGCCCGGACTGGCGTCGCAAACGACACGACCAGGGCGATCAGGCAGAGGAGGGCGCGGCACCCGGTCGTGAGCAGCCTCGTCGCGGTCACGGCTGTCCCGCCGCTTGCCGAACCACCAGGCTCTTGCCGTGAAACGCCGCCGGGTCGACGTCGTTCACCGTCTGCGTCTTCCGTCCCTGCGTGGTCATGAATGTCACTTCCACTCGCACCGGCTGAAGCGCCGCCAGACCGAAGTGGATCGGCGCCGCGCTCTGGGTGTTGTAGCCGCCGCCGGTGACCACCTGGCGCGAGGCGAGGACTCGTCCGGCGCGATCGAACAGCCTGACCTCCGCGCCGAAGCGGGTGGCATGGCCCTGCGCATCGAGCACGACGACGGCCAGGCTGCGCTTCTTGATGTCGTCGGGCAGAGTGTTCCTGAACACGAAATGGCCGCCCGCCGGGCCATAGCCATCGGTCAGCGTCAGGTCCAGCCCGCCGTCGTGGTCGTAATCCACCAGCTGCACGCCGTGGTCGCCGGCATTCAGCGGGCTGTCCTTGGCCAGCACGTTGACGAAGCCGGCCGCGCCATCGTTGCGGAACAGCGCGTTCAGCGGTGTCTGGTTGCCGACCGGGCCTTCATACGAGATTACCGAGAGATCGAGGTCGCCATCGTTGTCGTAGTCGCCCCAGTCGGCGCCGACCGCATGATTCTCGACGCCGACGCCGACGGCCTTGCCTACTTCGGTGAACGTGCCGTGGCCGTCGTTGCGATACAGCAGGTTGTGGCCGTAGTTGGGGGCGAAGATGTCGAAGTCGCCGTCGTTGTCGTAGTCGCCGATGGCGCAGCCGACGCCGCCTTCGTCCTTGGTCCGCGGCGGCCCGGTCATGCCGAGCGCCGAAGCCACGTCCACGAACGCCGTGCCGTCGTTGCGCCACATGGCATCGGTGGCGCCCGACTGATTGGCAAGGTAGAGGTCGAGATCGCCGTCGCTGTCCATATCGAGCCAGCACGCGCCCACCGTCGGACGCGCGTCGGTGGGACCGGCGCCGGCGAAGACCTGCGTGAAGCGGCCGTTGTCGTTGCGGAACAGCTTGTTCTCGCCCTGTCGATCGGCGGCATACACGTCCAGGTCGCCGTCGTTGTCGTAGTCGATCCAGTTGGTCTGACGCGCGGAGCGGCCCGGGATAGTCAGGCCGATCGACGCCGCGACGTCGGTGAACTTCGTGCCGCCGTCGTTCCGCAGGACGATGGTCGGCTTGTCGGTCGGCGTCGAGCCGCCGAGCAGGTCGAGGAAGCCGTCGCCATCGAAATCGCCCCAGCTCAGGCCGCGGAGCTCGTGGCTGCCGGCCTGCGGCATGCCCACGGTGGCGCCGATGCTGACGAGCGCGCCGTTGTCGTTGCGGTAAAGACGCACTTCGCCGGTGCTGAGCGACACCGCCAGATCCACGTCACCGTCGTTGTCGAAATCGCCCCACGCGTTGGAGAACGAACCGGCGACGGCCATCTCATCCCGCTGCACCGCGGTAAATGGGAGACTGTTCGGCGAGGCCGCTCCGGCCGACGGAGGAGGAGCCTCCGTGCACCCAGCCAGGGCCAGGACCAACGCGGCCGGCGAACACCAGGAGGACGATCGTGCGAGCGAGATCATGAATCCGGACATGCCGGCATTCTAGTCGGAGGCCACCCGCCAAGGCGGCTAAGATCCTCGTCATGTATCGCCGCCTCTCCGTCCTTCTTCTCGTCGTCGCGGCCACGGCCGCTCCTGTCGCCCAGTCCGGCCAACGGTCGCCGCTCACCGGCCTCCAGACCCGCGCCGAACGCTCGAACTTCACCGAAACCAGTCGCTACGACGATGTGCAGCGGTTCCTGGCGACGGTGGACCAGGCCTCGGACCTCGTCCACCTGACGTCGTTCGGCTACACGTTCGAGGGCCGGTCGCTGCCGCTTGCGGTGGTGGGCCGCGTGGCCGACGCAACGCCGGCAGCGGTCCGCGCCTCCGGGCGGCTTGCGCGTCTACCTCCAGGCCAACATCCATGCAGGGGAGGTCGAAGGCAAGGAAGCGGTACTCGCGCTCATCCGCGACATCGCCGCGGGCGCGCATGCCGACTGGCTGCAGTCGATGGTGCTGCTCGTGAACCCGATCTACAACGCGGACGGCAACGAGCGCGTCACGCTCACCAGCCGCGGTTTTCAGCACGGTCCGATCGGCGGCCAGGGCACGCGGCCCAATGCGCAGGGGCTCAACATCAACCGCGACAACATCAAGCTCGAGACGCCTGAAGCGCGCTCGATGGTGCGGATGCTGAACGACTTCGATCCGCACGTGATGATCGACCTGCACACGACGAATGGGTCGCGTCACGCCTACCAGCTCACTTACGAAACGCCCAACAATCCCGCCGTCGCCCCGGCGGTCGTCACCGAGACACGCGCGTGGCTGGCGAAGGTGGTGCAGGCGGCGAAGGCCAAGGACGGATGGGACTTCCACTCCTACGGCAACGTGTCGGGCCAGGCGCCGGATCGCGTGTGGACCACGGTTGAAGATCTGCCGCGCTACACCCACAACTACTGGGGCCTGCGGAACCGGTTCGGCATCCTGAGCGAGACCTATTCCTACCTGCCGTTTGCCGAGCGTGTGACCAACAACCGGCGATTTCTCGAAGAGGTGCTGGGCTACGCGCACACGAATGCCGCGCGCCTGCGCGAGATTGCCGCGTCAGCCGACACGGCGTCGCTGGTGGGACAGCGGCTGTCGATTGCGTCAAAGGTGGCGCGGGCCGGGAAGATCGAGATCCTGATGGGCGACGTCGAGGAAGAGGTCAACCCCTACTCCGGCCGCATCATGCACAAGCGGCTCGACGTGCGGAAGCCGGAACCGATGTGGGACGAGACCACGTTCGCGTCCACGGACAGCGAGCGTGTGCCCTCCGCCTACATCGTGCCGGCGACTGAGAAGGCGGTGCTCGAACGGTTGCGCGCGCATGGCGTGAAGGTCGAGCCGCTGGGCGCCGGCGGCGCTCCCGCCGTCGAGGAGTTCCGCGTCGCCGGTACCTCGGTCACCGAGCGCGCGTTCGAGAATCACCAGGAGCGCACCGTCACCGGTGAGTGGGCGCCGGCGGAGCCGCCGAGTCTTGACGGGCGCCTGGCGCGTGCCGATGACGCAGCCGCTGGCACGCCTGGCGTTCTACCTGCTCGAGCCGCGATCGAACGACGGCGTGGTCACCTGGAACGTCGTGGACGAAGCGATCAAGGTGTCGCGCTACCCGGTGCTGCGGACGCGTGATTGAGCTGAGCACGGCGAGCGGAGATCGTGACCTCCAGCCGCGGGATTGCGAGTCGTCCCGCGGTTCGTCCCCCGCTCGTGGGCGGCGGTAGACTCGCCGGATGGTCGCTGTTACTCCGCTCTTGCTCGCGCTCCTGCAGGCAGCCGCATCACCAGCGCCCGCCCCGGCGGCGGTGACTGATTGCTCGGCGGCCGCTCACCGTCAGTTCGACTTCTGGATTGGGGATTGGGATGTCGTGCCGAACGGCGCTCCGCCGCCGCCAGGCCGGAAGCCGTCGCGCAACACCGTCACGAAGATTCAATCCGGGTGCGTGATCCACGAAAACTGGCAGGCCGCCACCAACACCGGTGAGAGCTTCAACATCTACGATCGCTCGCGCGGCCAATGGCATCAGACCTGGGTGGACTCCGGCGGTGGGCTCCACGAGTACTGGGGCGGCCGCGAAGGCGCCAACATGGTGTTTCGCGGCTCGATGCCGGCGCCGTCGAACCCCGCGCTGCGGGTCCAGGTCCGGCTCACGTTCTTCGATCTCGGGAATGGGAAGGTCCGCCAGTTCTCCGAAAGCCTGAATCCCGACGGCACCTGGTCGGCGGACTACGATCTGCTCTACACACGCCGCACCCAGCCATGATGCGATGAACGGAGCGGCAGCCGAGCGTTCGGCTAGTCGAAGCGGACCAGGCCGCGGCGCGTCGCGACTCGGACCGCTTCCGTGCGGCTGGTGACGCCGAGCTTTTCGAACAGATGGCCGAGGTGCGTCTTCACCGTGCGCTCGCTGATCGAGAGCGCGGTGGCGATCTCCTTGTTGCTGTGGCCGTCGGCCATCAGTCGCAGCGTGACCAGTTCCCGCGGCGTCAGCTGAACCTGGGTCACCCGCTCGGCGAGCTTGGCGGCCGCCGATGGCGCCAGATACGTCTTGCCGGCCAGCACGTCGTGAATGCAGGCGACCAGCGCGGCCGCGGCGATGTCCTTCAGGATGTAGGCCTTGGCGCCGGCTTCGAGCGCGCGGGCAATGTCCTCGTCGGCGTCGTAGGTGGTGAGCACGACGACCCGCGCGTGTGGGTCGATCGCGCGGATGCGGCGGATCGCCTCGACCCCCTCCATCACCGGCATGCGCAGGTCCATCAGCGTCACGTCCGGCCGCCACCGCTCGAAGGCGTCCACGGCCTCGCGGCCGTCGCCGGCTTCGGCCACCACCTCGAGATCGGGTTCGTGGTTGATGATGTTGGCGACGCCGGTGCGCAGGAGCGCGTGATCGTCCACCACCAGCACGCGTGCCGTCGCCGTGCCCGGCCGCGCCTCGACCATCACGTCACCGGAGGGCATGGCCCGATTCCGGGATCGAGAACGACGGCGGCTCCCACGCCAGCACCACCTCGGTACCGCCGCGCGGCGCCGTGACGATGGTCAGTGACGCGCCGATCCGCTCGGCGCGTTCGCGCATGCTCGTCATGCCGAAACCGCCGCCGCACTTGTCGGATCCGAATCCGCGCCCGTCGTCGGCCACCGCCAGCCGGAAGCCGACGGATCGCAGCCCCTCGGCGCGGACGGTGATGCGCCGGCCGCGCGAATGCCGCACGGCGTTGGTGAGCGCCTCCTGGGCGATGCCGATGATCTCGCGCTCGACGCCGGCGCCAAACGGCGGCAGCGCGTCCACCGTGAGTTCCACCGGCAGGCCGGAGGTGCGGCGCGCGAGATCGGTGAGCCGCTGCAGCGCCGCGCCCAGGTCCTCCTGACCGGCGGTCTGCGGCCTCAGCGCGGAGACCGAGCGGCGCGCTTCGACCATGTGCGTGCGCGCCAGTTCCACCGCGGTGTCGAGGCTGGTGGCCGCGGCCACCGGCAGCGTCTCGCCGGCCGAGCGTTGCGCCGCCTGCAGCTGCATCAGGATGGCGGCGAAGCCCTGCGCCAGCGTGTCGTGGATGTCGCGCGCGATGCGATTGCGTTCCTCGAGGACGGCCTTGCGGCGCTCCTCGAGACGATTCTGCTCGGCGACACGATTGTGATGCAGCGCCAGCGTGGCCTGCCGGGCCATGGCATCGACCAGCGCCCGCCGCCACACCAGCTCGCAGTAGGGGCCCGCGGCCGTTGACAGCGCCACCCAGCCGAGATTGCGGCTCGGCAGCGCGAGCGGCGAGACCACGATCGAGTCGATGCCGTTGGCGCGGTTGAACTCGTGCACCGGCGCCGGCAGCCGCGGGTCGTCACCGGCGTACTCGGTGGTCTCGGTCCAGCCCGGGGTGTAGGCGTGGAGGTGCGCCGTCATGCTGTCGCGTGGTAGCGCGATCGATTCCCACTCGGGCGTGCCCTTCGTATACAGCCGCCCCTGGACGATCGCCATCCACAGGTCGCAGGCCGACTCGTCGTCGTTCATCAGCCACACCGCGCAGGCGTGGCTCTCGGTTTCCTCGGCCACGCGCTTCATGAAGACGCGGAAGAAACCAGCGACATCCGGCTCGCGCACCAGCAGATCGAGCGCCAGCTGCACGGCATCGGTCTGGATGTGCGCCATGCACTCGGCACGACGGCGTTGATCGTGCTCGGAGCGCAAGGCCACTCCAAGCGCGCCGGCGTTATCGCCGGCGGCCAGTGCCTCGACGTCGTCCGTGCTGAGCGGCGGTGCCTGATCGGTTGGGAGCGACATGACTGTCAATCATTATGATGCCGGGCGCCCGGTGTCCGCCTCGGCCGTCCGGACGTCTTTGGCATCGTCCAAAAGTCGCACTTGTGCCTCGCCGTAACGTCCCACCTCGGAGTGTCCCTTTCAGAGGAGCGCGAGCTCACCCTTTCCCCCGATTGTGGCGGGTCGATCGAACGGCGATGCTACGAGGTCTATGGACACCTCGAATATCCGCACAACGGCGCCGCAGCGCGCCGTCCTTGCTGGCCTCGGTATCGCAATCGGATTGCTGACCGCCTGCGCCAGCCCCATCGCCCAGCAGGCCGACCCGCCGCCTCCCGCGGTCACGGTGGCCGAGGTCCTGTCCCGCGAGATCACCGAGTGGGACGAGCTCACCGGCCGCCTCGAAGCCGTCAACACCGTCGAGATCCGCCCCCGCGTGTCGGGCTTCATCTCCGAAGCGGGTTTCCAGGAAGGCGCCCTGGTCCGCCGCGGACAGGTGCTGTTCCAGATCGACCCGCGTCCGTTCCAGACCCAGGTGGACCGCCTCTCGGCCGAACTGATTCGCGCCCGCGCCACGGTGCGACGCACCTCCTCCGAGCTGACGCGCGCCGAGCGGCTGGCCGGTGAGAACGCGATGTCACTGGAAGAACGCGAGCGCCGCGCCTCGGCCGCCGAGGAATCGAAGGCGCAGGTGGCCGCGGTCGAAGCGGCGCTGCGCGCGGCGGAGCTCGATCTCGAGTTCACGCGCGTCACGTCGCCCATCGATGGGCGCGTCGGCCGCGCCATCGTCACCGAAGGCAACCTGGTGTCGAGCGGCCCCGGAGAGGCGACGCTGCTGACCACCGTCGTGTCGCTCGATCCGATCTACGCCTCGTTCGACGCCGACGAACAGACCTTCCTTCGCTACGGCGATCTCGCCCGCGCCGGCAAGCGCGCCAGCGCGCGGCAGTCCGGCGTCCCCATTCACATGGCGATCGCCAGCGATCAGGACTATCCGCGCGTCGGCGAGATGAACTTCCTCGACAACCAGGTGGATCCCTCGACCGGCACCATTCACGGCCGCGCGGTGTTCCGCAACACCGATCGCAGCCTCACGCCGGGCCTGTTCGTCCGGCTGCGGCTGGTCGGCAGCGGCAGCTACCGCGGTCTGCTGATTCAGGATCGCGCCGTCGGCACCGACCTCGACAAGCGGTTCGTGTTCGTCGTGGACGAGACCAAGACGGTGCGCTATCGCGCCGTGACACTCGGGCCCATCGTCGACGGCCTCCGCGTCGTGCGCACCGGCCTGAACGCGGGCGAGGTGGTGGTGGTGAACGGACTCCAGCGGGTGCGCCCGGGGGTGACGATCGCCCCGGAGCGCGTGGCGATGGATCTGAAGCCCGGCGCCGCCGGCGTGGCGGCCACGGCTCCGGTCGCGACGAGCGCGCAGTAACCAGGAGAAAGACACGCAGTCATGAGATTCTCATCGTTCTTCATCACCAGACCGATCTTTGCCGCCGTGCTCTCGCTGGTGCTGGTCATTGCCGGTGGGCTGGCCATGTTCCAGCTGCCGATCAGCGAGTACCCCAGCGTGGTGCCGCCCACTGTCATCGTGCGCGGCGCCTATCCCGGCGCCAACCCGAAGGTGATCGCCGAGACAGTGGCGTCACCGCTCGAGCAGCAGATGAACGGCGTCGAGGGGATGCTCTACCTCTATTCGCAGGCCACCTCCGACGGCCTGCTGACGCTGACCATCACCTTCGCGCTGGGCACCGATCTCGACAACGCGCAGGTGCAGGTGCAGAACCGCGTCTCGCAGGCGCTGCCGCGCCTGCCGGCCGAAGTGCAGCGCATCGGCGTGACCACCGAGAAGGCGTCGCCCGACTTCATCATGGTGGTGCACCTGGTGTCGCCGGACGAGCGCTACAACATGCTCTACCTGTCGAACTACGCGCACCTGCAGGTGAAGGACGAGATCACCAGGCTCGAGGGCGTCGGCGCCGTGCAGATCTTCGGCGCCGGCGAGTACAGCATGCGGGTGTGGCTCGACCCCGACAAGCTGGCGGCCCGGGAACTGACCGCCACCGACGTGGTGCGGGCGATCCGCGAGCAGAACCTGCAGGTCGCGGCCGGCGTGCTCGGCGCGCCGCCGGCGCCCAGCGACACCACGTTCCAGCTCTCGATCAACGCGCAGGGCCGGCTCGCCTCGGAAGAGGAGTTCGGTGAAGTCGTGGTGCGGGCCACGCCCAACGGGCAGATCACCCGGCTGCGCGACGTCGGGCGCCTGGAGCTGGGATCGAACCGCTACGCCCTGAGGAGCCTGCTCGACAACCAGCAGGCGGTGGCCATCGGCATCTTCCAGCGGCCCGGCACCAACGCGTTGCAGGCCTCGTCCGATGTCCGCGCGCTGATGGAGCGGCTCAAGGCCAACTTCCCGGACGGCGTGGACTATCGCGTCGTCTACGACCCGACGGTCTACGTCCGCGAGTCGATCCGCGCCGTGGTGCACACGCTGTTCGAAGCCATCCTGCTGGTCGTCATCGTCGTGATGGTGTTCCTGCAGACCTGGCGTGCGTCGATCATTCCGCTGGTGGCCGTCCCGGTCTCGCTGATCGGCACGTTCGCGATCATGCTCGCTCTCGGCTTCTCGCTCAACACGCTCTCGCTCTTCGGGCTGGTCCTGGCCATCGGCATCGTCGTGGACGATGCGATTGTGGTGGTGGAGAACGTCGAGCGCCACATCGAGCTGGGGCTGGCGCCGATGGACGCCACGCGCAAGGCGATGGAGGAAGTGTCCGGGCCGATCATCGCCATCGCCCTGGTGCTGTGCGCGGTCTTCATCCCCACCGCCTTCATCAGCGGCCTCACCGGGCAGTTCTACCGGCAGTTCGCGCTGACGATCGCGATCTCGACGGTGATCTCGGCGTTCAACTCGCTGACCCTGAGCCCGGCGCTGGCGTCGCGCCTGCTCCGTCCGCATGGCGCGCCGCGCGATCGGCTGCAGCGGGGGGCCGATCGGCTGTTCGGCTGGTTCTTCCGGCTGTTCAATCGCTTCTTCACCCGTGCCTCGGACGGCTACGCCATGGGCGTGTCGCGGGTGCTGCGGGTGTCGATGCTGGCCCTGGTGCTCTATGGCGGCTTGATCGGGCTCACCTACGTCGGCTTCCAGCGCGTGCCGCAGGGCTTCGTGCCGCCGCAGGACAAGGACTACCTCGTGGCGTTCGCGCAGCTGCCGGACGCCGCCACGCTCGATCGCACCGAGCGCGTGATCCGCGAGATGACGTCGATGGCGCTGGAGCATCCCGGCGTCGCCAACTCGATCGCGTTTCCGGGATTGTCGGTGAACGGGTTCGTCAACGCCTCGAACACCGGCATTGCCTTCGTGGCGCTGAAGCCCGCGGCCGAGCGCGCCGGCAAGCCGGGCCTCGACGCCAACACCATCGTGCAGGAGCTGAATCAGCGCTTCGGCGGCATTCAGGACGCGTTTGTCGCCATCTTCCCGCCGCCGCCCGTGCAGGGGCTGGGAACCGTCGGCGGCTTCAAGCTCTACGTGGAGGATCGCGCCGGCCTCGGCTTCGAGGAGCTCTACGCGCAGGTGCAGGCGGCCCTCGAACAAGGGCCGCAGCGATCCGAAGCTGGCCGGGCTGTTCTCGAGCTTCCAGGTGAGCGTGCCGCAGATCGACGCGCACGTCGATCGCGAGCGCGCCAAGACCTACGGCGTCGCGCTCACCGACGTGTTCGAGACGCTGCAGGTCTACCTGGGATCGCTCTACGTGAACGACTTCAACCGCTTCGGACGGACCTACCAGGTGAACGTCCAGGCCGAGTCGCCGTTCCGCATGCAGCCCGAGCAGATCGGACGCCTCAAGACCAGGAACGCCGCCGGCGAAATGGTGCCGATGGGCTCGCTGGTTCGGGTCGGCACCGGCTACGGTCCCGATCAGGTGATGCACTACAACGGCTTCCCGGCCGCGGAGATCAACGGCGGGCCGGCGCCGGGCTACAGCTCCGGCCAGGCGCAGGCGGCGATCACCGAGGTGCTGAACGCATCGCTGCCGCGCGGCATGGCCTTCGAGTGGACCGAGCTGGCCTACCAGGACTCCATTTCCGGCAACACCATGCTGTTCGTCTTCCCGCTGTGCGTGCTGCTCGTCTATATCGTGCTCGCGGCGCAGTACGAGAGCTGGACGCTGCCGCTCAGCGTCATCCTGATCGTGCCGATGACGCTGCTGTCCGCGATCGCGGGCGTGTGGGTCACCGGCGGCGACAACAACGTCTTCACGCAGATCAGCTTCCTCGTGCTGGCCGGGCTGGCGTGCAAGAACGCCATCCTGATCGTCGAGTTCGCGCGCCATCGCGAGGAGCAGGGTGACGATCGCCGCACCGCCATTCTCACCGCGTGCCGCATCCGTCTGCGCCCGGTGCTGATGACGTCGGTGGCGTTCATCATGGGCGTCGTGCCGCTGGTGACCTCGACCGGCGCCGGCGCGGAAATTCGTCAGGCGATGGGGATCGCGGTGTTCGCCGGCATGCTCGGCGTCACCCTGTTCGGTCTCTTCCTCACGCCCGTCTTCTATTCAGTGGTCGGCGGCATTGTCGCCCGGTGGTCCGCGCGTCGCAGCAACGCTGCGGCAATCGTGCCGGCGGCAGCCACGGCCGAAGGACATTAGTCATGCAGACGCAATCATTTGTGAAGGCAGGCGCGGTGGTGCTCCTGGCAGCATTCGCCGCGGCCTGCAGCGTGGCCACGGCGCCGCCGCCCGACACCAAACCGGCGGTGCTGGCGCAGGCGGCCAACTCGGCGCTGTTCGTCGAGCAGCCCTACGATCCGCGCTGGTGGCGGCAATTCGAGGATCCGGTTCTCGAACAGCTCGAGACGGCTGCGCTCACCGCCAACTATGACGTGGCGGTTGCCGTCGCCCGCGTCGAGCAGTCTCGCGCGATGTTCGACGACGTGAAGCGCGATCGCTATCCGACGGTCACGGTCGGCGCGTCGGTGGATGTACGCGACCAGGTGATACCCGGGTTCACCCAGGAGCCGATCCGCACCGACAGCTATCGCGTCGGCTTCGACGCGTTCTGGGAGCTCGACGTCTTCGGCCGCGTCCGTTCCGCGGTTCGCGCCGCGGCGGCGACCGCGGAAAGCTACGGCGCCGCGCTCGACGATGTGCGGGTGAGCGTGGCGGCGGAAGTGGCGCGCAACTACTTCGAGCTGCGGGGGCTGCAACAGCAGCTGGCCGTGCTCGACCGCAGCCTCGCGAACCAGCGCGAGACGCTCAGGCTGACCGAGCTGCGGCGCGATGCCGGCTTCGGCGAGGAACAGGATGTCGCCAGCGCGGCGGCGCGGGTTGCCGCCATCGAATCGGGCATGCCGCCGCTGCGGGCGGCGCTGGCGGCCCGCGGGCACCGGCTGGCGGTGCTGGTGGGCGTCCGTCCGGGCGACCTGGGTGTGGACCTGGCGCCTCGCGCGTATCCCGTGCTGGCCAAGGCGCTGCCGCTGGGCGAGCCGGCGTCGCTCTTGCGACGGCGCCCGGACGTGCGCGCGGCCGAGCGGCGGCTGGCGGCGACAGCCGCGCGTCAAGGCGTCGCGGCGGCGGAATTGTTCCCGCGCATCACCGTGACAGGTGTGCTGGGCCTGCTGGCCGGTCGAGGCAACGTGTTCGCCAGCGGGGACTCGCTGGCGTGGGCCGTCACGCCGGCACTCAGTTGGGCGGCGTTCGATCTGGGCAGCGCGCAGGCGCGGCTGCGCGGCGCGGAGGCGGGCACGCGCGAGTCGTTGGCCGCCTACGAGCAGACGGTGTTGCTGGCGCTCGAGGAAACCGAGAACGCGCTCGTGCTCTATCGCGAGCAGCAGCAACGCCTGGTGAAGCTGGCGGATCAGGCGCGGGAGAGCTCGCGCGCGGCCAGCATCGCGCGCGTCAGGTATCGCGAGGGCGTGGCCGACTTTCTCGCCTTGCTGGACGCCGAACGCACCGAGCTGCAGGCCGAGGAGTCGGTCGCCCAGGCCGAGGCCGGCACCTTCACGGCGGTGGTGGCTCTCTACAAGGCACTGGGCGGCATTCCGCAGTAGGAGCTGGTGTGTTCAGGAGCGTTGACGACGATTTAACCAGCGCGACCATTGGAGCGCGCGGCATCAACGCTTATACAATCGTCGGATGCCCAAGCTGACGGTTGAAGGATATGGAACGTTCGACGTGGTGGATGACAAGCGGCTGGTCCTGGCGATCGAGCAGGATGCCGACGTGGACATCCTGCACGCCTGCGGCGGCAACGCCCGCTGCACGACCTGCCGGGTCGAGTTCATCGCAGGAGAGCCGGCCAGGCACACGGTTGCCGAACAGGAGCGGCTGACCGCCCGCGGCCTGACCGGTGTGCGGCTGTCGTGCCAGATTCTGTGCGACCAGGACATGACCGTCCGCGCCATCAGCCGGCTCGAAGGTTCCGGACGTCCCGATCCCGGCGGCGTCCCGTTAGAATCCATTCAGCCGCCCCCGCAATGGATCGAGGCGATCTAAGGGAGCGTCTCAGTCGTCATGTCCGCACCAATGGCAGAGTCGAACCTCGCCGCCGCCGGCGAGGTTCGCTCCATCTCAACTAGCTCGTTCTTCGACACGTGGCGCGACGACGTGCCGGCCGGCATCGTCGTGTTCCTCGTGGCTTTGCCGCTCTGTCTGGGGATCGCGGTCGCATCCGGGGCGCCGCTGATGTCAGGCGTGGTGGCCGGCGTGGTCGGCGGCCTCGTGGTCGGGGCGCTGTCTGGTTCGTCACTGATGGTCAGCGGTCCGGCCGCGGGCCTGACCCCCATTGTTCTGCTGGGTATTCAGCAGGTGGGCGGCTTCGAGCGTCTGCTGCCGGCGGTGGTCCTTGCCGGTGGGCTGCAGCTGCTGCTGAGCGCGGCGCGGGCCGGCACGGTGGCCTATTACGTGCCGTCCTCGGTCATCAAGGGCATGCTCGCCGGCATCGGGATCACGCTGATCCTCAAGCAGGTGCCGCACGCCGTCGGTTACGACAGCGACGCCGAGGGCGACCTCTCCTTCGTCGAGTCCTCCGGCGAGACCACCCTCAGCACGCTGGCGGCTTCGCTGCAGCAGATTCAGATTGGCGCCGTGATCGCCGCGCTCGTCGGCGTGGCGGTGATGCTGTGGTGGCCGCGCTCACCTTTCGCCCGCGTCCGGCTGCTGCCGGCGCCGCTGCTGGCGGTGGGTGCGGGAGTGGGCATCAACGAGCTGTTCCGGGTCTACCTCCCCGAGCTGGCGGTGCGCGGCACGCACCTGGTGTCGCTGCCCACGCTCGGAAGCGGTGCCGATGCATCGCATCTCGTGCTTCCCGATTGGAGCGCGCTGTCCACCCCGGTGGTGTGGCAGCTCGGGGTCATCATCGCGCTCGTGGCCAGCCTGGAGTCGCTGCTCAACCTCGAGGCCACGCGCAAGCTCGATCCGCTGCGCCGTGACGCCTCCGTGAATCGCGAGCTGATGGCCCAGGGGGCCGGCAACATACTCGCGGGGTTGCTGGGCGGGCTGCCGCTCACCGGCGTGATGATCCGGTCCTCGGCCAATGTCGATGCCGGCGCGCGGTCGCGCCTGTCGGTGATGGTGCATGCGGCGCTGATGCTGGTGGCGGTGCTGGCGTTCGGCGCCGTCCTCAACCGCATCCCGCTGGCCGCCATCGCCTCGGTGCTGCTGGTGACCGGCTTCCGCCTTGCTGCGCCGTCACTCTGGCAGAACGCCTGGCACCTGGGTTACAGCCACTTCATCCCGTTCGCGGTCACCATCGTGGCGATCGTGTTCACCGATCTCCTGCGTGGTCTCGCCATCGGCTTCGCCACCGGTGTGGCGTTCGTCGTCATCGAGCACCTGCGCAGCCCGGTGCTGACGCGGGTCAGCCCGCCAGGCGCGGTGCTCACCCGCTACCTGCTCCCCGAGCAGGTGACGTTCCTCAGCAAGGCGAGCATCTCGCGCGCCCTCAACGCCTTCAAGCCCGGGACGCGCGTCGAGATCGACGGCCGCAAGACCA
Source organism: uncultured Acidobacteriota bacterium (assembly GCA_963723005.1). Lineage (GTDB taxonomy): Bacteria > Acidobacteriota > Vicinamibacteria > Vicinamibacterales > UBA2999 > VFZN01. Next base: position 885,233 of record CAVRPA010000008.1, read on the forward strand.
CGCGTTTCGACCACGACGCGCTCGAAGTGCTGCACATCTTCCGCGAGACCGCGCGGCTTCGCGGCATCGATTACCGTTTGGTCGGCATTCCCGAAACCGAGCTGACGCCCACTCACCACCGCGACTCGCTCTAACCGCCCCGAGACCCTCATGGAAGAATATCGTCGCATCATCGAAGGCAACCGCAACTGGGCCGAACGCGTCAAGGCGGAGAACCCGGACTTCTTCAGCGAGAGCGCGCAGCGGCAGGAACCGCTGTTCCTCTACATCGGCTGCGCCGACAGCCGGGTCCCCGCGAACTCGGTCACCGGCACCAAGCCGGGCGAGCTGTTCGTGCATCGCAACATCGCGAACCTGGTGATGCCGAGCGACATCAACGCGATGAGCGTGCTGCAGTATGCGGTGGACGTCCTCGACGTGAAGCACATCCTGGTGACCGGCCACTACGGATGCGGCGGCGTGAAGGCGGCGATGTCCGGCCAGCAGCACGGCCTGGTCGATCACTGGCTCGGCCCGATCCGCAACGTCCTGCGCTGGAACGCGCAGGAGCTGGACGCGATCGCCGACCCGCAGGCCCGGTTCGATCGGCTGGTCGAGCTCAACGTGCTCGAGCAGCTCTATCACCTGTCCGAGACCCCGATCATCCAGCAGGCCTGGGCGCGCGGGCGCCGGCCGCTGCTGCACGGCCTCGTCTACGACCTGAAGGACGGGCTGCTGCGCGAGATCGCGACCGGCATCGACTCGCAGGATGCCGCCGACCACCTGGCCGATCGCCGGCTGTCCGGTGTGCCGGCGGGGCCGCCGCCGCTGGGGCGCGTGGCGGCGCCCATTCTCGCGGGCGACGCGCTGGCCGACGACATCGCCTCGCGGGTCCTCGCGCGACTGGACGAGGCAGCCGGCAAGCGCAAGCCGGTCCTCCGCTAGCGCGCCCGGATATTGGCGGGCGCTCGCTACCTGGGCGCCGCCGCTGCGGACGAGGGCACGATCACGAACGTGCCGTACATCATGTCGGAGTCGAGCGTGATGGTCCGCAGGCGCTTCGAGGCATCGGCCGTGTACACCTCGATCAGGCGGCCAGCCTCGTAGAAGTAGAGCAGCTGGTCGCTCGAGCTCGCGCGGACCTGCATGCGCGGGCGCGAGGGCACCGGCACCCGGCTCAGCACCCGGTGGGTGGCCATGTCGATGGTCCACAGTTCGTGGCGGCCGATTTGCTCGTGCAGCACGTGCGCGCGCGAGCGATCGGGCGAAATGGTGAAGCTGACGTCACCACCGGCCGGCGCCGGACCGAGCGGGAAGGTCTCGACGGTCTTGGCCGACAGGTTCATCTGGCCGACCACCAGCAGATCGCGCTTCTGCAGCGCGTCGCGCATGGTGAAGACGCCCGTGACGAACCCCGGCCGATCGGTGGACTCGTCGAACGATCCCGGATCCAGGCGTCCCATCCCCGACTCGATCGGAATCGACAGGTCCCACGCGTCGACCTGCTTCATCGTCGCCGTTTCGAAGATCAGAATCTGGTGCCCGAACACGTACAGGAACTTGCCGTCGGGCGAGTAGCGCAGGATCGCGTTGTAGTACGACGGTTCGAAATCGGCTGCCCATGGAATGGTGCGGAGCACCTTGTGCTCGGCGAGGTCGTACTCGATGAACTCCGGGTTGCCGATCTCCCAGCGATCGATCAACCTCGTCGCCGTCCGGGCGAGCAGCATCATCGTCTTGTGCTGCGGATCCGCTTCGAAGGCGACGGCCCTCACGTGCTTGCGCGCGTCGCTCAGGGTGAAGCTGTCGAGGCTCTGGCGCTTCCGCACGTCCACGACCTCGAAGTGCTCCTGGTTGGCGCTCTGCACGTAGAAGCGCGTGCGGTCCGGTGACAGCCGCACCACGAACGGGCCGCCCGTCTTGAGCGGAATCTGCGAGACCTTTTCGGTGGCCTCGTCAACGGCGGTGATGTGGCCCGAGTACGAACCCATGAAGATGGTGCCCGTGCCGGCCGGCGGGGCTTGCGCCGCGGCAGGGCCGGCAGCCAGAACGAGAAGGGCGAGGAGTGACGCGAGACGGGACGCCATGGCAGGCTCTACCTTTCGCGCGGATTGTCCCACGGAATGGCCGGGCCGGGTGCGAACGATCGCTACGCGAACCGCGTCAGGCGATACGGTTCGAGCAGATCCACCTGCACCTCGTCGAGCAGTTCGATCGCGGCCAGCTGCCCGACCGCCGGCGACAGCGTGATGCCGCTGTGCATCGCTGCCAGGTAGACGTTCGGCCGCGACGGCACCCGGCCGATGATCGGTTGCCCGTCGGCCGGCAGCACCCGCCACCCGAGCGTGACGCGGTCGAGCGTCGCCTCCTTCAGCCGCGGCACGAACCGGCCGGCGCCTTCGAGCAACCGCTGGCCCATGGCCGCGCTCGTGTCCTGCGACGGCGAGCCGCCGAAATCCACGCCGGTGACGATCTCGCCGTTTGGCAACTGTTTCAGCGTCGCGCCTGGCGCGACGATGACGCGATCGAGCAGCCGTCCGTGGGGTCGCGTGTGCGCGAGCAGCCCCGGCGAGTCCTGCATCGGGACGGTCAGGCCCAGCATCGCGGCAAGAGCCGGCAGTTCGACCCCGGTGGCAAGCACGACGGCATCCACCGCGATGGTGTCGCCGCCGACCCGCACGCCGCGGACCTGCGCGCCGTTCAAGTCGAAGCTCGATACGGTGGCCGGATGACGGACGACAGCGCCGTGGGACACCGCAGCCTCGAGCAGCAGCTTTGTCGCGGCCACCGGATCGACTGTGGCTTCCTCGTCACAGAAGCTGGCCGCGGCCACCGGTCCCGGTTCGAGGGTGGGCACCAGGCGGCGCAATTCCGCCACGTCAACGAGCCGGCTGCTGTAGCCCCACGCCTGCTGCGCGACGACGCCGCGGCGCAGCGCCTCGGCGCGCTCCGGCTCGCTGTGCCACTGCACCGTGCCACCCCACTGCACGACCAGGCGCGTCGGACCGAGCTCACTTTGCAGCCGCCGCCAGCCGGCCATGCCGAGGTGATTCAGTTCGTAATAGCCGCGTGGCCGCTTCGAGCCGGCGTTGATCCAGGCAAACGAGTTCGCCGTGGCGCCCGCGGCCGGGCCGCGCTTCTCGAGCAGGTGTACTTCCGCGCCGCGCTTGGCGAGGTGATACGCGATCGACGCACCCATGATGCCGCCGCCGACGACCACGATGCGCCGCGGCGCCCGCGCCGACAGCCGCGCTGGCCGAACGGCCAGGGCCGCGGCGGTGAGGCCCATCGACAGGACGAAGTCGCGTCGGTTGATGGTCATGGAGCCGCAGTCATGGCGCGGCACGCACATTCTGACAGACGCCGCGTGCAATCGCTCGACCGGAAATATACTCACCTCCAATGTCCATACCGCCAGTCTCTCGACGCCGGTTCCTGGCCACCGGAACCGCACTCCTTGCCGCGAGCTATGTGCCGGACTGGGCCGAAGCATTCCAGCCTGGCGCCACCGACGATGCGCGGCGCTCCGAGGCGGCCGAGGCGGCGCTTGCTCGCGCCGCGGCCCTGGGCGCCTCGTACGCGGACATCCGCGTCAACCGCTATCGCCGCGAGTCCATCGCCACCCGCGAACGACAGGTGCAGAACGTCTCGCGCTCCACCAGCTACGGGCTCGGGCTGCGCGTGCTGGTCAACGGCACGTGGGGCTTTGCCGCCACCAACGTCGTGGACCCCGCCGCGGCACGGACCGCCGCGGAACAGGCCGTGGCCATCGCCCGCGCCAACGCGCGGTTGACCTCGCGGAAAGTGGAGCTGGCAAATGCCGACAAGGTGGTCACCACCTGGGCCAATCCCATCAAGCGCGATCCGTTCGAGGTCCCGCTCGAGACCAAGATCGCGTTCCTGATGTCGCTGAACGAGGCGGCGCTGGCGGTCACTGGCGTCACCTTCGTCAGCTCGCAGATCCTGTTCGTGGACGAGCAGAAGTACTTCGCCTCCAGCGAGGGCTCGCGGATCACGCAGCGCCTGGTGCGCACCTACCCGCAGTTCACGACCACCGCCGCCGACCGCGCCGCCGGCGATTTCCAGACCCGCGCCGTCGTCGATCGCGCCAAGCTGATGGGATACGAATACGTCGAAGAGTATCCCTGGCTGCAGGATGCGGAGAAGGCGGGCCGCGAAGTGGTGGAGAAGCTGAAGGCGAAGCCCGCGGTCCCCGGCCGCTACGACATCGTGGTCGATCCGTCGCAGTTGTTCCTGGCGATCCACGAGTCCGTCGGCCACTCCACCGAGCTCGATCGCTCGCTGGGCTGGGAGGCCAACATGGCCGGCACCAGCTTCCTCAAGCCGGGCGATGCCGGCAAGCTCCGCTTCGGTTCGAACATCGTCAACCTGGTGGGGGATCGCACGCAGCCCGGCGGGCTCGCGACCACCGGATTCGACGACGAAGGGGTCAAGGCCGAACGCTGGCACCTGGTGCGCGACGGCATGTTCGTGGACTGGCAGACCACGCGCGAGCTGGCGCCGCTCGTCGGACAGCAGCGATCGCACGGCTGCCTGCATTCCGACGACTGGTCCAGCGTGCCGTTCCCGCGAATGCCCAACGTCTCGCTGGAGCCGGCGGCCACTGAAGTCACGCTCGACGACCTGTTCCGCGACATCAAGCGCGGTCTGTTCGTAGAGGGCCGCGGTGTCTCGTCGATCGATCAGCAGCGCTACAACTTCCAGTTCGGCGGCGCCGTGATTCGCGAGATCACCGACGGCAAGCTCGGGGCGATGGTGCGGGATGCGGCGTATCAGTCTCGGACGCCGGACTTCTGGGCGTCGTGCGACGGGCTCGGCGGCCCGGCCACCTATCGCTTGTGGGGCACGTCGGCCGACGGCAAGGGTGAGCCCGGCCAGACCAATGCCGTCAGTCACGGTTGTCCACCGGCGCGATTCCGGAACGTGACCGTGCTCAACACGGGGGCGGCGTGATGCTGAACCGCGAAGACGCGCTCAAGATTTGTGAGGTGGTGCTGGCGCACGCCAAGGCCGCAGGCGCCGATGATGCCAACGTCTCGGTGCAAAGCTCGGTAGCCTCGCATGCGCGCTTTGCCGACAACCGCGTGACCACCAGCGGCCGGTCGGACGACCTGGGCATCACCGCCACGGTGTGGACCGGGCGCCGGCGCGGCGCCGCCACCGGCAACGATGCCGGCGACGCCGCGCTCAAGCAGCTGGCTGACGATGCGGTGAGCATCGCGCGCGTGTCGCCGGTGCAGCGGGAATATGTCCCGACGCTCGGTCCCCTGGACTACGCCGAAGGCCGCGCGTTCGTCGCCGCAACCGCTGATCCCGACCTGGCGGCGCGCGCGACGGCGCTTGAAGCGGTGCTCGCGGCGTGCCGGACGGCGAAGGTGACGGGTGCCGGATTCCACAACGCCACCGCGTCGGCCACGGCGGTAGCCACCGCCAACGGCAACCGCCGCTATTTCCGCACCAGTGAAGGCGCGCTCAGCATCACCGCCCGCACCCCCGACGGAACCGGCTCCGGCTACTTCGCCGGCGACCACTTCGACCTGGCCAAGCTCAACGCGCAGCACATCGTCGATCAGGCGGTGGGTAAGGCCGTGCGCTCGCGAGCGCCGAAGCCGATCGAGCCGGGTGTCTATCCAGTGATTCTCGAACCGCAAGCGGTGGCCGATCTGATCGGCTCGCTGACCGGGAGCCTCGATGCGCGGACCGCGGACGAAGGGCGCAGCGCGTTCGCCGGCAAGGACGGCAAGACCCGGGTCGGGGAGGCGTTGTTCAGCGAGCGGCTGAACCTCTACAGCGATCCGATGCACGCGGACATGCCGGGCGCGCCCGCCACCGTCGAGGGCATTCCGGCGTCACGGCTGTCGCTGATCAAGGCCGGCGTGCTCGAGAACCTCGAGTACTCGCGGTTCTGGGCGCAGGAGAAGAAGCGCGAGGCCACGCCCGGGCCGGTGAACTACATCATGGAGGGGACGCGGCCGCCGGCGTCGCTCGACGACATGATCGCGGGCATGGAGCGCGGCCTGGTCATCTCGCGTTTCTGGTACGTGCGCCTCATCGATCCGCGCACCATCATGCTGACCGGTCTCACCAGGGACGGGCTGTGGTGGGTGGAGAAGGGCCGCATTCTGCACCCTGTGCGCAACCTGCGCTTCAACCAGAGCGTGCTGGCCATGCTGGCGCCGTGGAACGTGGAAGCCGTCGGCGCGGCGGAGCGGCGGTCGCCGCTTGATGGTGCCGGCGCTGAAGCTGTCCGGCTTCGCGTTCACCTCGACGTCGGATGCGATCTGATTTCGCCGGAAGGACCTAATCGCGTGAAGCAGATCCTCGTGCACGAACCCGGCGGGCCCGAGGCGATGACGCTGGCCGACGTGCCGACGCCGGTGCCGCCTCCCGGCCACGTCCTGGTTGCGATTCATGTCAGCGGCGTCAACTTCCTGGACGTCTACTTCAGGACGGGACTCTACAAGAGCGACCATCCCATTGCGATCGGCAGCGAGGCTGCGGGCGTGATCGAGGCCGTCGGCGAAGGCGTCAGCGATCTCCAGGTGGGAGAGCGCGTCGCCTACACCATGGTGCGTGGCACCTACGCGGAGTACACGGTGGTGCCAGCGGTGAACGTCATCAGGATTCCGGATGCGCTGACGTTCGAGACCGCCGCGGCGGTGTTGCTGCAAGGGACGACCGCGCACTACCTCACCCGGTCCACGTTCCCGCTGGACGACACGCACGCGTGCCTGGTCCACGCGGCCGCCGGTGGCGCCGGCGGCCTGGTCGTGCAGATGGCGAAAGGCGCGGGCGCGTGGGTGATCGGCACCGTATCCACGGAGGCCAAGGCGCAGGAGGTGCGCGCGCTCGGCGCCGATCACGTCGTCATCTACACCGAGCAGGATTTCGAGGCCGAAGCGCGCCGCCTGACCGCTGGGAAGGGCGTCCACGTGGTCTACGATTCGGTGGGCCGCACGACGTTCGACAAGAGCCTCAAGGCGCTGCGCCCGCGCGGGATGCTGGTGTTGTTCGGCCAGTCGAGCGGCGCCGTCGCACCGGTCGATCCGCTGACGCTCAACGCCGGGTCGCTGTTTCTCACGCGTCCCAGCCTGGGCCACTACATCACGGCGCCCGATGAACTGCGCTGGCGGGCGGGCGAGGTATTCGATCTGGTCGTCCGCGGTGGGTTGAAGGTGAGAGTGTCGGCCACCTATCCGCTGGCCGATGCCGCCCAGGCGCATCGCGATCTCGAGGCGAGGAAGAGCCACGGCAAGCTGCTGCTGGCCGTGCGCTGAGTCTCGACCGGGGCGGTTGAGGTGGGTTCCCGCTCGCCGATATAGCTGAGCGCATCCTGCCGTATGATCGGTCGTCTAGCGCCCTATGCCACCAGTCGATCCTGACCGCTGGCGCGTTCTCAGCCCGTACCTCGACGAAGCGCTGGATCTGACCAGCGACGAGGACCGGGCCACGTGGCTGAGATCCCTCGCAGCACATGACGCTGCGCTCGCAGCCGATTTGCGGTCGCTGCTCGACGAGCACCACGCGGTGCACGAGTCGGGATTCCTCGAAGGCGCTATCCCCCCGGCGTTCCGTCCGGCCTCGACTTCGACGCTCGCGGGACAGGTCGTCGGGTCCTACCGCCTGATCTCCCTCATCGGCGAAGGCGGGATGGGCAGCGTCTGGCTGGCGGAGCGCTGCGACGGCCGTTTCGAAGGGCGGGCCGCGGTCAAGCTTCTGAACATCGCGCTGATGGGCCGGGCGGTGGAAGGCCGGTTCCGCCGCGAGGGCCATATTCTCGCCCGGGTGATGCACCCGCACATCGCTCACCTCATCGATGCGGGCGTGACGACGGGCGGCCAGCCTTATCTCGTCCTCGAACTCGTCGAGGGGCAGCACATCGACCGGTATTGCGCCGACCGCGCGCTCGCCCTCGACGCGCGCCTGCGACTGTTCCTCGACGTGCTCGATGCCGTCGCGCACGCGCACGCCAACCTGATCGTGCACCGGGACATCAAGCCGCCGAACGTGCTGGTCAGCACCGACGGACAGGTGAAACTGCTCGACTTCGGCATCGCCAAGCTGATTGAGGGTGAGGCGCCATCGGACGGTGCGCCCGCGCTTGGCACCAGCGCGCTGACGCGAGACGGCGGCGCGCCGCTGACACCGGAGTTCGCGGCTCCCGAGCAGCTCACCCGTGGACCGGTGACGACGGCGACCGATGTTTATGCGCTGGGTGTTCTGCTGTACGTGCTGCTCACTGGCCAGCATCCCGCCGGCGCGGCCCTTGGCTCTCCGGCCACGCTCGTGCGCGCGGTCGTCGAGGACGAGCCGCGCCGGATGTCCGAGGTCGTAGCCGGCCGGACGGAGAATCCCGAAGCACTGGACCGCCATGCGGCCCAGTGCGGCACGTCGCCGTCGAAACTGCGGCGCGCATTACGCGGTGACCTCGACACCATCGTCGCCAAGGCGCTGAAGAAGGAGCCCGATGAGCGCTACGGCTCGGTGCCGGCGTTGGCCGGTGATCTGCGGCGGTACCTGCGCGGCGAGCCGATTGGCGCGCGGCCGGACACGCTGTGGTATCGGACGGCGAAGTTCGCCGGGCGACATGCCCGCGGCCTTGCCGCGTCCGTGGCGGTGGTCGTCCTGCTGGCCGGCATGACGGCGTTCTACACGACGCGGCTTGCGGCCGAGCGCGACCGCGCCCAGCGGGAGGCCGCGAGAGCGGCCAAGGTGAGCGAAGTGCTGACCGGGTTGCTGATGAGCGCGGATCCCATCTCCAACCGCGCGACGCCAGGGGGCCTGACCGTGCGAGGGCTGCTCGATGGCGGCGTCGAGCAGGCGCAGCAGCAGCTCGCCGGGCAGCCCGAGGCGCAAGCCGAGATCCTGACGGTGCTCGGGCGCATCTATCGCCAGTACGGCGTGTTCGACAAGGCGCAGCTGCTGCTCGAGCAGGCTCTGGCCAGCGGCGAGCAGGCGTACGGCGCCGAGCACGTCCGCCTGGCGCAAACCCTCAACTGGCTGGGTGCCGTGCTGGCCGAGAAAGGCGACTACGAAAAAGGGGCGCGAAGCCTGGAGCGGGCGCTCGAGATGCGCCGGCATCTGCTCGGCTCGGACGACCCCGATGTGGCCATCACGCTGGTGGAGCTCGGACGGGTGTATCAGGACCGAGGACTCAACCGGGAATCGGAGCCGCTGCAGCGCGAGGCGCTCGCGATCAGGCGCCGCGTGCTCGGCGACGAGGATCGGGAGACCGCCGTCAGCATGAGTGGCCTCGCCTCGGTGCTGCGGCTGAACGGCGATCTCGACGGCGCCGAACCCTTGTTGCGCCGGAGTCTCGAATTGAACCGCAAGACTCGCGGGGAGCGCCACGCCAACACCGGCAACAGCATGCACGACCTGGGGCTGATCGCCACGGCGCGTCACGATTACGCCGCGGCCGAAACGCTGTTCCGTCAGAGCATGGACATCCTTCGGCAGGCCCTGGGCGAGACGCACCCGCTCATCGCCACCGTTCTCAACAACCTTGCTCACGTGTGGATGGCTCAAGGACGATACGACGAGGCGGCCAACGCGCTCCAGGGAGCGATCGACATCGCCCGGCCCGCGCTTGGCGCGGACCATCAGCTGGTGGCGATCTACACCGTCAACCTCGCGGTCGCGCAGCTGGCTCGCCGCAAGCCCGACCTGGCCGAACCGCTGCTCGTCGAGGGGCTGCGGGTCCGCTCGCTGGCGCCGGAGATCGTGCCGAATCGCCGGCGCACGCTTCCCGAGGACGACTGGAGCATCGACGCCATCAAACGCCTGCTCGCGCGACTGTGATGGGCGACCGCTGCGCCAGCTGGGGTGACGAGCTTTCGGGATCGCGCGTCGCATGATCTCGAGCTTGGACGTCGCGTCCTTCGCGATGCTCGTTGTCGCGATGCTGGCCCTGTGGGCGCCACGCTTCTCGGCCGCGCCTCGCGTCGCCTTGTGGTGGGTGCTGCCGTTTGCCGGTGCGCTGATGCTGGCCCTGGCGGCCGGTCTCGTGGACGTTCGCGGTCTCGCCACGGTGGTCGTCATGGCCGTGGCGTGTCGCCTGGTGCACCACGCGCCATCCCCGACACTGCGCGGCGTCGCCCTTGCGGTCGTGCTCGCGATCAGCGCGGGACTCCTTGCGCACCTGATCCCAGGCTTTGCCAACCCGCTCGTCCTCGACGCGGTGCAGCTGAGCGGCGACTCGCTGCCGTACACGAAATACCTGAACTTCGACAAAGGAGTAGCCGGGCTGTTCCTGCTCGGGCTCGTGGCGCCGCAGCGCACGGCGCGTCGATCGAGTGTGCCGGTGGCGCCACTGCTCGCGCGCTTCGCGCTCGTCGCCGCAGTGGTGCTGGCCGCAACCGTGGCGACCGGCTTCGCGCGCTGGGATCCCAAGCTGCCGGCATGGTGGATGCTGTGGACGTGGAGCATGGTGTTCCTGACGGCGCTGCCGGAGGAGGCCGTCTTCCGCCACCTGGTTCAGGGCGGATTGCAGGACTGGCTTGGCGGAACGACAAGCGCGCGGTGGACCGCGCTGGCAGTTGGTGGCGTAGTCTTCGGCCTCGTGCATCTCGCAGGCGGCTGGACTTATGTGGCCCTCGCTACGCTGGCGGGACTCGGCTACGGATGGATTTACGGCGCCAGCGGGTCGATTGCCGCCAGCATCCTGGCGCACACAGGACTGAACCTGCTCCACTTGCTGTTCTTCAGCTATCCGGGGCTGCGGTAGGAGAGGGTTCCGGTACCGGTATCCGGTATCCGGTATCCGGTGTCCGGTGTCCGGTGTCCGGACGTCACGCTGCGCGCGCGACCGCGTCGGCCGGGCGATGCGGCATGCGCCGGAGGCCCTCAGAGTTTCGGCGGGCCGGCGCCCGGCGTCACCGTGCCCCACATCGCGATCGAGCCCACGACGAGCACCCACGACGGAAGCACCGCCACGCCCGGGATGGCCTCGGCGACCAGTGCCGGCAGGATCAGCCACTGCCGGCCAAGCACCAGGAAGAGGGCCGCAGCGGTCGCGAGATCGAGCGTCCATTGCAGGGGTGGCGCGAACTCGAGCCACACCGAGGCGAGGTCGGAGGCCACGGCGATGGCGAACGCCACGGCCAGCCGATAGCCGCGACCGATTGCGGGCCCCGGCCGCGTCGAGCCGTCCGACTCTTCGGGAGGCAGCACCTCCCAGGTGTTCTCCGGCATGGTGGCACACCAGACTACCGCGGTTGTATGCTGCCGACGGAGGTTCCCCCATGCGCAATTCGATCCTCGTCCGCGTCGTGTTTGCTGTCGCGCTGGCCCTTGCTGTTGTCAGCCCGGCGCTCGCGCAATCGTCGTCACCGTTCAAGATCGTGGGGACTATCAGCGATTACACCGACGCCGCCAATGCCGCAGGGCCCTGGAATATCACGGGCAACTGGTCGGCAGAGCTCAGAGGCCGATCGGGCCGCGTCGACTTCATCGTCAGCCTGGCGATGGTGCGCTCCACGACCGGCGCGGCATCGCACACCCACCACGTGGCGCTGCTGGACGCCACGGTCACGCGGATCGCCAATGGCTACCGCATTTCGGGCGACGCCGTGATCACCAACAGCGGCGGCCTGGCCCCGTTCTCCGGCTCACCTCTCACCGTGGACATCACTGGTGGCGGCGCCGTGGACTTCTCGAACGTCAGGCTGACCTTCGGCGGAGCGGCGGTCGGGCACTTCGGGGACCAGCCGATCGAGGGAGTGGTGACGCTTCAGCGCTGAACCCCACGAACGCAAGGCGGCGCGATCGCGGTCCCTTCCTGTGAGGTGGGGCCGCGCCGCGGCACGAGGAATCGAGCGGCACGCGGTCCGGAGGTAGAATCGGCCGCGTGTCGCCGGTATCCGCCACCCACTCCCAGTTGATCTACGACTCGCTGAAGGGCTGCGGCATCCGGCTGATGTCCGCCCTTCCGGAAACCTGGCTCGTCCACCTGATCCGCCTGGCCGAGGACGACCCCGAGATGACGCTCGTGCGCCTCGCGAAAGAGGAAGAAGGCGTCGGGATCTCCGCCGGAGCGCACCTGGCCGGCGTCAAGTCGGCGATGCTGATGCAGAACCACGGCTTCCTCGCCTCGGTCAACGGCATCGTCTCGTGCGCGCAGCTCTATCGCATCCCGCTGCTGATGCTGATCAGCCATCGCGGCGAGTTCGGGGAGCGCGACCCGTGGCAGACCGAGGGCGGCGCCGTCACCGAAGACCTGCTTCGCGCGCTGCGGATCCCGTTTTCCCTGCTCGACCGGCCGGATCACGTGGCGCACCGCATTGCCAAGGCGCAGACGCTGGCGCTTGCCGCCAACAAACCGGTGGCGCTGCTCCTGTGCCGCGATCTCATGTGGGAGGACTGATGCGGCGAATCGACGCGCTGACGGCGATCTACCCGAAGATCGAGGACTCGATCGTCGTGACGATCATGGGAGCGGTCGCGGCCGAGCTGCAGTCGATTGGCCACCGGCCGAACTTTTTCTATCTCCAGCACGCGATGGGGCTGGCGTCGTCGATGGGGCTTGGCATCGCGCTGTCGCGGCCGGACCGTCAGGTGATCGTGTTCGACGGGGACGGCTCGCTCCTCATGAACCTCGGCGGCCTGACGACGCTGGCCCGCTACCGTCCGCGCAACCTCGTGCACGTCGTGTTCGATAACGAGAGCCTGCTCTCCGTGGGAGGGTTTCCAACGGCCACATCGACGGGCAGCGACCTGGCCGGCATCGCCGCGGCGGCGGGCGTGCCGCGGACGGCCACGGTTCGGACCCTGGACGAGTTCGCGCAGGCGTTCTCGGAAGCGCTGGCCGCCCGCGATCTCACGACCATCGTCGCCAAGGTCGAGGCCGTCGGTCCGGCCGGCTTCGTAACCGACCTGGGCTTGCTCGAGAACCGATTCTCGTTCGCCCGCGCGCTGCGCAAGGAGCCGACGGCATGACCTCCGTTCTGTCAGGGTTGATCGATGCGCTCGTCTCGGGCGCCGTGCGGGTGGTGGACCTGTCCCAGCCGCTCGGGCCCGACACCGCGGTCATCGGCCTGCCCGAGATGTTCGCGCCGTCGCCCGGCGTGACGATCGAGACGATTTCCCGGTACGACGACAAGGGACCTGCCTGGTACTGGAACACGCTCCGCTTCGGTGAGCACACCGGCACGCACTTCGACGCGCCCATCCACTGGATCACGGGCAAGGACCTGCCCGACAACGCGTGCGACACGATTCCCGCGCGCCGGTTCGTCGGGCCAGCCTGCGTGATCGACGTGACGGCCGAGGCCGCCACCGACGAGGACCATCTCGTCTCGGTCGAGGCAATCGAAGCGTGGGAACGGACTCACGGCCGGATTCCCGCCGGCGCCTGGGTGCTGCTGCGCTCGGGATGGAGCGCGCGGCGCGGTGCCGCCGCGTTCATCAACGCCCGCGAGGACGGCCCCCATAGCCCAGGCTTCGAGGCCGCAGCCTCGCGGCTCCTTGCCGAGCAGCGCGATGTGCTCGGCGTCGGCGTCGAGACGATTGGCACCGACGCCGGCCAGGCGGGCCGCTTCGACCCGCCGTTCCCGAACCACACCATCATGCACGGCGCCGGCAAGTTCGGGCTGGCCAGCCTGACCAACCTCGATCAGCTGCCGGCGACCGGCGCGGTCGTGATTGCCGCGCCGCTCAAGATTGTCAATGGCAGCGGCAGTCCGCTACGCGTGCTGGCCCTCGTCCCTGGCGCTTAGGACGATAGGAAGCATTAGCAGGGTCTCCGGGTCAACAGAAGACCTGTTCTCGGACGCGCCCCCCGCCCACAGCGACGGTTTCGGATCCCCGCCGATCTGCCGAGGTGAACGCCCGGCCGCGGACGACCGGGATGCGCATCGTGCTGAAGTAATCCGGGGTCACCACGCGCACCTGTAGCGTCAGCCGGTCCTGCTCGTCATCCGCCAACCTGACGCCGTCGCGCACGGAGGTGCTCATGCCGTAGCGAAAGCCGGTCAGCGGAAGGCCGAAGATGGCAGCCGCCTCGACGCCTTCCGGCGCGGACACCCGTGAGAGCAGCGAGTCGACAAACGCGGCGCGCTGTTCAGGCTCGGTGTAGCGGGCGCTGGGCAAGGTCAGGGTAAACGTCTGGACGCCACTCGTTGAGAACCCGAGGTCGACCGCCAAGAGCTGGCCGAAACTGCGCATCAACAGGCCGGCGGCGACCAGCAACACCACGGCGAGGGTGGTCTCGGCCACGATGAGCGTGCTGCGCAGCCGCTGCCTTCCCGGATCGCCCGTGGAGTTGCCGCCGCCCTCGCGAATGCGCTTGACGAGGTCGACCACCGACGTGGCGTGCAGCGCCGGCATCGCGCCGAACAGAAGGCCGGCCACGAGCGACAGGCCGAGCGTGAACCAGACGACCGTGGTGTCCACACGGGTCTGATTGAGGAGCGGAATGCCAATCGACTGATCGAGGCCGGCGATGACGCCAGTCGCCCAGTAGGCCAGCAGCAACCCGCCGGCCCCGCCCGCCAGACCGAGCACGAGGCTCTCGACCATCAGGCCGCGCACCAGGCTGGCGCGGCCGGCACCCACCGCCACGCGGATCGCCATCTCGCGCCCGCGGCCCACCGCGCGCACCAGAAAGAGACTGGCCACGTTCACGCACACGATCAGCAGCACGAGTCCGACCGCACCGAGCAGGACGAACAGCGACTGCCGCACGTCGCCGACGAGGGCATCGCGAAGCCGGTGCACGGATATGGTGGAGTCGCGGTTGGTGCTCGGAAACGCTCGCGCGAGTCCGGCCCCGATCGTCCGCAGTTCCGCGCGCGCCTCCTCCAGCGACGCCTCCGGCCGCAGCCGGCCGAGCACATCGAGGTAGTGAGCGCCGCGCTGGGTCTCGAGCTCCCTCGCGGAGAACCGCAGCGGGATCCAGAGTTCCGACTGTAACGGGTAGGCGAAGCCCTGTGGCATGACGCCGACGACCTCGCGCGACACGCCGTCGATCTGCAGTTGCTGCCCGACGATGGCCGGGCTTGCGCCGAAGCGGCGGGTCCAGAGGGCGTGGCTGAGGACGGCAACGTCACGGCCGCCGACGGGGTCGTCGGCGGTCGAAAGCGTGCGTCCGAACAGCGCGGGTGTGCCCAGCACGTCGAAGAAGCCCCGGTGACCGATGCGCCCGGCAGTTGCTCGGCGTCGCCGACGCCTGTGAGTTGATAGGTGTCTTCTTCGACGGCCGCCAGTTCAGTGAACGCGGTTGCGTCGCGCCGCCAGTCGGTAAAGTCTGGCGGGGAGGTCGTGCCGCCGGCGCGATCCGGCTGCTTGATCGACGTCTTGAACACCTGCACGAGCTGCTCGGGCGGCGGGAACCCCATCGGCCGCAGCAGCACGGCGTTCACCGCGCCGAAGATCGCCGCATTGCCGCCGATGCCGATCGCCAGCGTCAACAGCGTGACCGCCGCAAAACCGGGCCGCGACGCAAGGTTGCGAAGCGCGTATTTGACGTCTTACTAGATCATTTCCATCCTCCAGCGATCCCAGCGAAGCCAGACCGCGTGGGCGGGCGCGCCGGCGGCACGCCACAGTGTGCTTGCGGGCATCCGTCGCCCGGCCCGCGCGGCATGTGACTCCGCATGCGCGAATTCAGCCCGCCACTGGCGAAGCCACTCACGGCGTATGTCGTGGGGCACGACGGGGGCACCGAAGCGAAGGATTGCCTCACACCGCCGGCGCATGCATCACCCCCGCGCCGGCTTCGACCGGGCCGGCAACAACGAGTGATAGAACGCCACCGCCCCTGCCAGCGCCTGCACGCCTGGCGCCGTCAGGCGGTAGTACCGGCGAGCCGGCCGCCCCTCGGCGTGCGCTTCCTGTTCGTCCTCCTACGCGGAGCGCAGGTAGCCATCACGCACGAGCCGGCTCAACGCGGGATAGACCGTCCCGCTCGGAAAGCCGGTTTCGCCGATGACATCAAAGCCGTACTCGTAGCCGTCGGCGACGGCCTGCAACACGCTCACGGCCGTAATGCTCAGTCTCTTCATCAGCGATGCCCGTGCCCTGGCACCCAGGCGCGCTTCGCACCTTCGGATCCCTTGGTAGCAACACTACATAGCATCGGACGGCGCGGCGCGTCAAAGGGTTGGCAGGACTTCAGAACCCGCTCGGGCGGACCCAGAAGCTCTCGCGCCACGTCTCGCCGGGCGCGATCGACTGCAGCTCCTTGTAGACGCCGCGCTGGGCGAGGTTCAGGGCGTTGGCGATCGCTGCCATCGGTTCGATGCAGATGAAGTTGCGCTCGGCCGGCGCCGAGTCGCCCTGGCCGCCACGGCCCTGGCCCGACGGATTCGGTGCAAACACCACGACCGAGCGGTAGCGTGGGCCGAGCGTCACGTCGAGGCGCTGTTGTCGGCCCCACAGCGTGGTCGTCGAGCGGCCCTCGACGTCGCGCACCAGGTCGCTGAACACGTCATCGAGACTGTACTCGCGCAGGGTGACGCGCGGCGGTGGCAGCAGCAGGTCGGCCGGCTCGGTTTGGCCGGTGGGCAGCTTGCGCTGGTCGAGCTGCCACCGCGTCCGCGCGGCCACCGCGATCTGCCATTCATCGCGCGGCGAGTCGGTGAGCTGAAAGTAGGGATGGAACCCGATCGAAATCGGCATCGGCTCGGCGCTGAGGTTCGCCACGGCCGTCGAGACCTCGAGCACGCCGTCGGCGAGGCGATAGGTGATCTCCACCGTGTGCGCGTACGGCCACTGACGCATCCACGCCGGCTGGCGATACACCTCGAGCCGGCTGGTCACGGCGGCGGCAGCGGTCGTGGCGGTAAGCGCAATCACACGCCAATGGTCGGTCGCCGTGAGGAAGCCGTGAATGGGCACTTCGCCGCGAACATTGCCGAGCGCCATGTCGAAGGCATGCCGCCGGCCATTGGCGTAGAACGCTTGTTCGTCGAGCCGGCCGATCCACGGCCCCATGAACGGAATGCCGGTCTGCCCGGGTTGCGCCCGGAAGTCCTCCAGCGACGTGCGCTGGTAGCGCAGCACCTCGTGCCCCTTGACCGTCAGGCCGGTCGCGATGTTGCCCACGGAGGGCACGACCGTGACCACGGTGTCGGTCTGCCGGTCGGTGAGCGTCACGACCTGGCCGTCGCTCGTCGCGGTGTAGCGCTGCGCCGACGCCGGCATGGCGAGCGCGATCACCGCGAGGAGAGCGGCGCTGCAGCGGCCAAGCGCGCTCCGCGCCATGCGACGACGATGCGCCAATCCGGCGGCCCTCATACCGCCTGCAGCAGCGCCTTGATGTAGCCGTAGCCGAACGCAAACGCTTGGTCGCCCTGCGCGTCGTCGGCATGTCGTGGCAAGTGGTCCGGCATCACCATGTGCTGATACCCGACCTGCTTCAAGGTCCGCATCACCGCGACCATGTCCATGTCGCCCTCGTCGGGGAAGGTCTCCTGGAACTGGTCGCGGCGGCCCTGGATGTTGCGGAAGTGAATGTTGAAGATCTTCTGCCGCTCCCCGAAATAGCGAATCACGTCGTGGATCTCACGGTTGGGATCCTGCAGCATCTCGGCCGTGGTCCCGAGGCAGAGGTTCAGCCCGTGGTACGGACTCGCGGCGATCTCGACGAAGCGCTTCATCCCCTCGACGGTGCCGAGCACGCGGACGACGCCACGGAAGCCTTGCGGCGGCACGCCGGGGTCGTGGGGATGACAGGCGAGCCGCACCCTGTGTTCGGTGGCCACGGGGACGACGCGCTCGAGGAAGTAGGTGATGCGCTCCCAGGCGACCTCCGCAGAGACCCGGCCGGCCGCCGTGAGGGGCGGCTCCTCCTTCGCCTCGGCCAGCCGCCAGGTGCTCAAGCGCGTGCCGCCACGGCCGGGCGTGTCAGCGGTCCGCAGCACGCCGATCAGGTTCATGTTGTACTTGGCGGCCGGAATGCCGGCGCGCGCGCAGTTGCGGATGATCGACTGGACGAACTCGATCTCGCGCTGGCGCTCCGGGTCTTTCCCGAGCATGATCGCCTTGCCGAGCCCCGGCGCGAGCGTGGGGTTCATCTCGTGCTGGGGCGTCATGGTGTCGATCGATGCCGACGACAGCATCGGGAACTCGATCATGTCGAGCGCTACGCCCTGCGCCGCGCAGCGATCGCGCAGAGCCGTCAGTGCTTCGACCGTCCAGCTCGCCGGATCGGCGCCGTTCTCGGGATAGCCGCAGACGTGATCGACGCCGTGCCGTTTGAAGTACTGCAAACGGCGGACGTCGGTGGGTCCGCGCTGGCACCCGAGCAGCGGGCCCGTGGACCTGGCCGATGGCCCTGGCGCCTGGGCGGCCACCCTTTCCCCCGGCACCACGGCCCCCAGTCCAGCCAACCCGGACAGCTTCACGAACTGGCGTCGTTCCATCGTTTGCCTCCGCCTGGAGAGTCTACAGCGCGCCGGCGGCCACGGGAGCGCGTCCCGCGCGCCACCACCAGTACCGGCACGCCGCGCCTGTCACCAAGCCCGGTCGCGGTTCTACAGTAGTCCCTCGGCGCCGCGGCCAGGCCTGTCGTCTGCGTCCGGGTGCGCGTATAGTCGGTGCCGGAGCGTTCCATATGCAGCCACGAGCAGTCGTTCTCGCGTTGGCGGTGCTGTCCGCCGGTCTGTCGATCCGCGTGATCGGCCAGGCGCCTGCCCCGCTGCCCGCGGCCCATCCGTCACCGGCGGCAGACCCGGCGATGACCGCATTCGGCGTGCACTGCGCCGGCTGCCACGGCGAGGCCCTGCAGGGCGGCCGCGCCGGGAGCCTCCTCGACGACACGTGGACCTACGGCGAGGACGACACCAGTCTCGCGACGACGATTCGCGATGGCCGCGCCGAGGCCGGCATGCCGTCGTTCCGCGGCGCGTTCACCGACGGGCAGATCCGCGAGCTGGTGGCGCTGATCCACACGCGGGCGGCGCGCGCGAAGGGCGCGCCGGCCGCGCGCGCCACGCCGATGGTGGACGGCGTGGTCACGAGCGCGAAGCATCGCATTCGGATCGAGACGCTCACCGATCAGCTCGAGACGCCGTGGGGACTCGCCGTGCTGCCCGACGGACGCGTTCTCGTCACCGAGCGGCCCGGGCGGCTTCGCATCCTGGATCACGGGAGACTCTCGCCGCCAGTGGCGGGCGTCCCCAAGGTCTGGGCGCGGCAGGACGGTGGGCTCTTCGACGTGGAGGCGCATCCCAGGTTCGCCGAGAACGGCTGGGTCTACCTGTCGTTCGCCGAGCAGAAAGGCGACACCGAATCGATGACCGTCGTGATTCGCGGCCGTCTGCAGGGCAATGCGCTGGTCGAGCAGGTGGTCATCGCCCGTTGGCCGGACCAGTGGTACTGGACGAGCAATGTCCACTACGGCTCGCGGTTCACCTTCGACAAAGACGGCAACTTGTACTTCAGCATCGGCGACCGCGGCCACGCCGACGGCGCGCAAGATCTGAACGCGCCCAACGGCAAGATCCACCGCGTGACAGCCGACGGTGCAGCGGCACCGGGCAACCCCTTCGTGAGCCGTAGGGATGCGTTGCCGAGCGTATGGTCGGTACGGCAATCGCAACCCGGAGGGCCTCGCGTGGCATCCGGTCACCGGCGAGCTGTGGGAGACCGAGCACGGGCCCCGCGGCGGTGACGAGATCAACCTGATCACGCCAGGCGCGAACTACGGCTGGCCGGTGGTCAGCTTCGGCATCCTCGACACCTGGGTGTCGGCCGCGGTCAACGGCCAGGCCACAGCGACGACGTCGAAACCCGGCATGGCAGCGCCGGTCACGTATTACACCCCGTCCCCGGGCATCGCACCGCTGATGTTCTACACCGGCACCGCGTTCACCGGGTGGAAGCACGACCTGCTCGTCGGCATGTTGCGCGACGAGGAGCTCCGCCGCCTGACGATCGATGGCCACACCGTGGTGGCGCAGGAAGTGCTGTTCCGAGGCATCGGCCGCGTCCGCGACCTGGCACAAGCCGCCGATGGCTCGATCTACGTCGCCTTGGCGACGCCCGGCGCCGTGGTGTCGGAGACGACCGCTGGTCGTGTGGTGCGGCTGACGCCGGTCGAGTGAGGACCCAGACGATGAGCCATTCCCGAACGCTGCTCTTCACCGGGGCGATGGCCGTGGCCGTGAGCCTCGGCGTGCTGGCGCAGGGCTCTGCCGGCGGGACTCTCGACATCTACTTCGTGGACACCGAGGGTGGTCAGGCCACGCTCTACGTGACGCCGGCGGGAGAGACGCTTCTCGTCGACACCGGCCACGCCGGCGCACGGGACCGCGGCCGCATCCTGGCCGTGCTCGGCGTGGCCAAGGTCACCACGATCGATCACCTGCTGCTGACGCACTACCATGCCGATCACTACGGCAACCTGATCGCGTTGGCGCAGACGCCCGGCGTCGGTCATCTCTACGACCACGGTCCCTCGACGGAAGGCGCCCTGCCGGCGATCGCGGCCTTCGAGACGCAGTATGCCGACCTCGTCCGGACGGTGCCGCGGACCATCGTGAATCCGGGGGACGCCATCCCGCTTGCCGGTGTGACGACCACGATTGTCGCCAGTGACAACAAGGCGCTCGCCACGCCGTTGCCGAACGCGCCCGAGGCCGGCCGGCCCAATCCTGCCTGTGCGCAGGTCACGCCGCGCGAGGAAGTCGCCGTGGACGACAACCACAACTCGGCGGGCTTCGTGATGACGTATGGGCGGTTCCGCACCGTCAACCTCGGCGATCTCACCTGGAGCCGTGAGGTCGCGCTGATGTGCCCCGAGAACAACCTCGGCACGGTCGATCTCTATCTGACGACGCACCACGGCCTCGACCGCTCGGGCTCACCGGTGGTTGTCCACGCGCTCCACCCGCGCGTGGCGATCATGAACAACGGCACGCGCAAGGGCGGCGCCGTCCAGACGTATCAGACGCTCGAGAGCGCGCCGGGCTTCGTGGACCTGTGGCAGCTGCACTGGTCGTATGTGGGCGGCGTCGAGCACAACCCGCCCGGCCTGCGCATCGCCAACCTCGACGCGCCCGAGCAACTCGCCGCGATCGTAACTGGCGCGGCAGCGCCGCCCGCTGGCACCGGCGGCACTGCCGATCACGAGGCGTTCTATCTCAAGGTGGCGGCGCGAGAGGACGGCTCATTCACGGTGACCAACAGCCGGAACGGCTACACGAAATACTACGGGCCCCACCGCTGACAGTGCAGGCATGACGAGACGGCCCCTGACAGAGCGAGCTCCATGACTCACTACACGCGCCGCGAGTTCACCGGCCTGGCCGCAACGGCGGTGGCCATGCCCTTCAGCCGCTCGCAGGGCACGGCCGGACCAGGTTCGCTGACGGCGCAGGCTCTCCTGGACCGCATCAAGTCGGCGATCGGCGTTGCCCGGAAGACCGAGACCGTGGACGGCTTCACGGCCGGTAATCCAACGACGTCGGTGACCGGCATCGTGACGACGGCGCTGCCGACGCTGAGAGTGCTGCAGCAGGCCGTGGCCGCTGGCGCCAACGTCGTCATCGCCGCCCAGCCGACCTTCTACGCCCGGACCGACGCGCCCGCGCGGTCTGCGGATCCGGTGCTGGCCGCCAAGAGGAACTACCTCGATCGGCACGGCCTGGTGGTGCTGCGCCTGAGCGATCACTGGCGCGCCCACCACGGCGATCCGATGGCCGCCGGCCTCGGGCGAGCGATGGGCTGGTCACGGCATCAGGCCGCGGGCGATCCGCGGCGCTATACGGTGCCGGCCACGACCCTCGACGCGCTCGTGGGAACGGTGGGCCGTCGCCTCGACGCCGACGGCGGCATCCGCGTCGTCGGCGAGCCGTCGATGCGGTTGCGCACCATCGGGTTGCTGCCCGGATCGACGCCGATCCAGGCCGCGCTGGCGATGCTGCCCACCGTCGACGTGATCGTCGCCGGCGAGGTGCGCGAGTGGGAGACGGTCGAGTACGTGCGCGACCAGGTGGCGTCGGGCGCGGCGAAGGCGCTCGTGCTGGTGGGCCGCGTGGTGTCTGAGGAGCCCGGCATGGCCGCCTGTGCCGAGTGGGTGAAGACCGTCGCGCCCGGCGTTGGCGTGACCCACGTGGGCGCCGGCGACCTCTACTGGAGGCCCACGCGATGACGGCCGGCGACGTCGTCGCACGCATCAAGGCGCACCTCGGCGTCGAGTGGCGGGAGGCGACCTACCGGGACACGTTCAAGTCGGGCGGCCCGGACATCGAGATCACAGGGATCGCCACTACCTGTTTCGTCACGCTCGACGTGATTCGCCGCGCGACCGCCAAGGGACTGAACCTGATCGTCTCGCACGAGGACACCTTCTGGAACGACCGTGACGACGTGGCGATCGTCCAGGCCGATCCCCTCTACGCGCGGAAGCGGGCGCTCCTGACCGCGTCGAACGTCGTGGTGTTCCGCCTCCACGACCACATGCACGCACAGCGTCCCGATTTGACCTACGTCGGATCGGCCCGCGCCGTGGGCCTCGACCCCAAACACGAGAATCCACCGGGGTCGCACCGCTTCGTCATCCCCGCGACGACGCTGGGAGCGCTGGCGTCCGACGTCCAGGCGCGCACGGGAGCACGCGGGCTGCGGGTGGTTGGCGACCCGAAGGCCACCATCACGCGGGTCCGGCTCGGCGTTGGCTACGCCTCGCCGCCCGTCGACGACCCGGAGATCGACGTCCTCATCAGCGGCGAGCAGCAGGAAACGGACGGGACCTTCGACAGCCAGCCCTACGCTGTCGACGCCGCCGCGATCGGCCTCGCGAAGGGCCTGATCCTGCTCGGGCACACGGTGTCGGAGGAGGCAGGGATGCTCGAGATGGCCCGATGGCTGGCTGGCATCGTGCCCGAGCTGCCAGTCGAACTCGTCGCCGGGGGCGAGCCTGTCTGGGGACCCGCGCCGCGCCGATAGGGTCAGGACTGATCAGAGAGCTTCCGCGGTGCGGCCACGCCGGATGTGGATCCCGCTGGGCTGGCGCGTGGCCGGAGACCTTGACGTCGCGCGCCACGCCGACGATCTCGATCCCACGGCGCGCCGCCGGCGAGCGTCCAGCCCTGCTTGAGGCGGTGGCCGATCGCGCTCTTGGCCGGAAAGAACCGCCGTGCGAAGGTCTGGTTCACGACCGCGATGCGTGGCGCGTCGGGCGTGTCGGCGCTGCCCATGCCGCGGCCCTCGACGATGGGGATGCCCATCGTCCGGAAGAAGCCGTCGCTGACCGGGTTGAGCGGCATGCTGGGCACCTGCGCGCGCGGGGGCTCCGGCTGTCCCTCGATCACGAACACCGACGACCAGTGTGCTCCTTCCGTTGGCAGCGTCAGGGTGAAGCCCACTGAGAGGACGCCGGGTACCGCCGTGACCGTCGAGACGATTGGCACCGACGCCGGCCAGGCGGGCCGCTTCAACCCGCCATTCCCGAACCACACCATCATGCACGGCGCCGGCAAGTTCGGCCTGGCCAGCCTGACCAACCTGGATCAGCTGCCAGCAACGGGCGCGGTCGTTATTGCCGCGCCGCTCAAGCTCGTCAACGGCAGCGGCAGTCCGGTCCGCGTGCTCGCGCTCGTTCCTGGCGCTTAGCGCCACGGGTGCCGTGCCGTCGGCGGGTTCGCGTATCGACGCATCGTCAGCACGAGCGTCTCTCCACTCCGTGGGCTCAGGCGTACTGCGAACGCCGCCTGGCCGATGGGGATCGTCCTGTCGCCGCGGGTCACGCTTACCAACTGGTGCTCGCCATACGCGCCCCCTTGCACGACGACCGTACGTGGCTGGGACGAGCTGAGGTTGACCAGTGTGACAGTCGCCCGCGTGTCGGAGAGCTCGGACACGAGCGCCGATACGTCCTCGGGTACACCAGCACGCTGTCGTTCAGGATCGAAGTAGCGGAGACGGGCATGAAGCAACCCGCCGTCCCGGCCGGGCATCAGCGCTCCCCACATCAGCTGCACCAGCGACTCCACCGCCACCGGGTTGTAGTCGAGCATGTTGTCGGCGAGTCGCCTTTCAGGCGGCGTCGCGTCGTTGCGCATGGCCGTCAACCGCCTCGCAATGAGAGCGAGGTCCCGCTCCAGCGCCTGCTCCGGATAGTCCGGACGGCGTCCCCCCAGGAACTCGATCCAACCGGCCGTGCCCAACGACGCGTAGGCGCCGCTGCCGGTGGGGATGGACCAATGCCCGGTCGTGCGCGGCAGGTCACCGGGCTTCTGGGACCAGTACCAGACCTCGTCCGCGCCGACGTCCCAGGGCGCGTTGCGCCAGCCATACCACCCATCGGCACCGTGCATCGACGGGTACTGAGTGCGACCACCGTCGACGCGCGCGTGGGAATTCACGGCGGCGATCATGTCGCGCCAGGCATCGGCGTATCGCTGATCACCCGTCACCAGCAGCGCGTTGCCGAAGCCCGGTAACGCCCACCGGATGCGATTGCGATCCTCGCGCTGGCCGGTCACCGGGTTGATCGGGCTGAATCCCCAGCCGTACGCGCCTCCCCACCACCTGCCGTCTGCGCCACCCACCGTCCCATCGAGACCGACGTGGCTCGGGATGATGCCGCCGTTCTGCCGCATTCGATTGAGCCAGGCGTCCATGTACTCCACCAGCCAGCGCCGGTACTTGGGATCTGCGGTGAGGAGAAACGCGTTGGTCGGCAGCGTCGTTGCAGCGACGTTGAGAAAGTGGTCGCCAACGACATCGGTGTACTCCGCATAGTGCGCGAGGAACTGCTCGAACGATGACTCGCCGTGCTCGGCGTCGAATTGCCTGACATCGAACGGATCGCCGACCCAGTCGAGTGGGGTGGCCTTGCGCAACATCGGGCCACGGCTGCCGTTCTGCATGCTGCGAATGATCTTGTGCGTGGGATCGTAATTGGGGGCCGCCGGATTCTCGGCCATGTAGAGCCCGGCGAACCGTCGCGCGCGTTCCTGGTAAGTCACGTCCTGCGGAACCGACAGGCCCATCCGGTTGAACAGTTGCAGGGCCTCGCCGTGGTGCATCCAGTCGGATTGGACGATGAAGTCCCCGTGGAACATGCCCTGGCGGGCGATGGGTACCTCGGTGGTCCTGGCCTCGGTGTACTGCTTGAGCAGACCCTCGTGACCCTGGGTGTACATCCGCAAGATGTCATCGCTGCCGCCGAGCGCGTGTAACTCGGGCCATCGATTGAAGTTCTCGAACGCATCGTCGGGGCCGTCGTTGGCTCCCCAGCGCACGACGCACTGCAAGTAGCCACGGGCGTCGAAATACTTGTCGAAGAACTCGCGGCTGGCGGGCAGGTTGGCGGCGAGGAGTTCACGTTCCAGGATGGCCCATCGTGGCGGATCCATCGGCGCATCGATCCGAATCGTCACGGCCGGTGCTCTGGCCGGGGCTGCAATGCTCGACCACGTCCACAACCCTGCCGCGGCGAACGGAAGGACGACGGCGATGAGGACCACTCGCCCGGTGCCCGTCATACCTCCCGCATCATGCCAGAAACCGTAGCCTTCAGGCAGCCGGTTTCGTCGTAGGATTCGGCCCAGCCATGCGCAAACTCGACATCTTCACGCACATCATGCCGCCGGCGTATTACTCCCGGCTGATGGCGGTGGCGCCACACTTCGCCGATGTCGGCAAGCGGATGCGCAACGTCCCGATGCTGGTCGACCTCGACCTGCGCTTCCGGGTCATGGACCGCTTCGAGGACTACCAGCAGATTCTCTCGTTGCCGACACCGCCGATCGAGGCGATGGCGTCGGGTCAGGACGCCGTCGACCTCGCCATGGCCGCCAACGACGGAATGGCCGCGCTCGTGGAACGCCATCCCGAACGGTTCCCCGGCTTCGTGGCGTCGCTGCCGCTTGGCGATCCCGACCTGGCGATGGCGGAGCTGGAGCGGGCCATCGGCACGCTGGGGGCACGCGGCATACAGCTCTTCAGCAACATCAACGGCCGCCCGCTGTCGTCCCCGGACTTCCAGCCGTTGTTCGAGGCGATGGCGCGCCACGACCTGCCGATCTGGCTCCATCCCTACCGCGGCCCGACGACCTCGGACTACGCGAGCGAGGATCGGTCGCAATTCGAGATCTGGTGGACGTTCGGCTGGCCCTACGAAACGAGCGTCGCCATGTCGCGCATCGTCTTCGCGGGGCTGTTCGATCGCTGGCCCGGGCTGAAGATCATCACGCACCACATGGGGGCGATGGCGCCCTACTTCGCCGGGCGGGTCGGCCCGGGGTGGGATCAGCTCGGCGCCCGGACCACGGCACCGGACGGGGCAGAGGCACTCGCGCGCCTGCGGCAGCGGCCGGTGGACTACTTCCACATGTTCTACGCCGACACCGCGCTGTTCGGGGCCTACGACGCCACGGTGTGCGGCCTGGCCTTCTTCGGCGCCGACCGGGTGGTGTTCGCGTCGGACGCGCCGTTCGATCCCGAAGGCGGGCCCATGTACATTCGCGAGACGATCGGCATCATCGATCGGCTGCCCATTACCGATGCCGAGCGCCGGCAGATCTATTCGGAGAACGCCCGGCGCATCCTGAGGCTGCCAGCCGAAGGGTGACGGCGGCGTCAGGGTGCATTCGGCGTCGTATACTCCGCCCCATGACTCTCCGCCGTCTCGGGCTCGTTGTCCTGTGCGCGCTGCCTGTCGCGCTGGGAGCGCAGCCGGTGTTCCACGGCACTGACATCCTGCCTGCGGAAGAGTTCGCGGCGCGGCGGGCGGCGCTGCTCTCGCGCATCGGCAACGGCGTGGCCGTCATCCAGGGCGCCACCGAGCGGGGCGGGGAAGAGCCGTTCCGTCAGAACAACCAGTTCTTCTATCTCACGGGCCTCGTCGAACCGCGCGCCATCGCCGTGATCGACGGCGCGTCGAAACGCACCGCGGTGTTCGTGCTGCCTCGAGACGAACGCCGCGAGACGCGCAACTATGGCCCGGCACTCGTCCCCGGCGCGGAGACCGCGCGCCTGCTGGGCGTGGACGAGGCCTTGCCGCGCGATCAGTTCGCGCGCGTGGCGGCCGCGTTGGCCGGCCGCACCATCTACACGCCGTTCCGCGAAGAGGTGCTGGGCAGCCAGTCGGCAGGTGACCCGACCAAGCTGGCGCGCAACAACCGTGATGACCCATGGGACGGCCGCCCTTCGCGTGAGGCGGCGTTCCGGGAAAAGCTGCAAGCCGCGGCGCCCGGAGCGAAGCTGACCGACCTGGATCCCCTGCTGGATGCGATGCGGGCGGTCAAGAGCCCGCGCGAGATCGCGCTCATCCGCGAGGCGACGCGCATCACCGGTCTCGGCATCATGGAAGTGATGCGCGATGCCCGGCCCGGCATGCACGAGTACGAACTGCAGGCGGTGAGCGAGTTCGTCTTCAAGAAGCACGGCGCCTACGGGCCGTCGTACTTCGCCCTGGTCGCCACCGGCCGCAACACGTTCTACACGCACTATCACCGCAACACGGCGGTGCTGCAGGACGGCGACCTGGTCCAGTACCGACTACGCGCCCGACTACAAGTACTACCAGTCGGACGTCACCCGCGTGTTCCCGGCCAATGGCAGGTTCACGCCACGCCAGCGGGAGTTCTACACCATCTACCTCCGCTTGTACCAAGCGCTGCTGACGTCGATTACCGTCCATGTCACGCCCGGCGAGGTGGTGTCGCGGGCGCTGTTGAAGATGGACCGCGTGATGGCCGATTTCCCGTTCACCGATCCGAAGATCAAGGCCGCCGCCGAGCGGTTCGTCGAGGGCTACCGCGGGCGCACCAATGCCCGCAGCCTCGGCCACATGGTCGGCCTCGAAGTCCACGACGTTGGCGGGCTGCAGGCCGACACGCTCGAGCCCGGCCGCATCTTCACCATCGAGCCGGCGATGCAGATTGACGACGAGCGGCTGGGGGTCCGGCTGGAAGACATGATTCTGATCACTGAGACGGGCTACGAGAACCTGTCGGCATTCGTCCCGGTGGAAATCGACGACATCGAGAAGTTGATGGGCCAGCCTGGATTGAGCGAGGCGGCCTTGAGGCTGCCATGAAAACCGACATGCCGCGCGCCGACGGGGTCAATCCCTACGAAGACGGGCTCGAACGTAATCCCGCGAACTTCCAGCCGCTGACGCCACTTGGCTTCATCGAGCGGGCGGCCTCGGTCTATCCGCAGCGGACCGCCGTCATCCACGGGGCGCGTCGCTACACCTGGGCGGAGACCTACGCGCGTTGCCGCCGCCTGGCCTCCGCGCTCGTCCGGCGCGGCATCGGAGCGGGCAACACGGTCTCCGTCATGCTCGCCAACACCCCCGAGATGTACGAGGTGCACTTCGGCGTGCCGATGTCCGGCGCGGTGCTGAATACGCTGAACACCCGGCTCGACCCGCACGCGATCGCGTTCATGCTCGACCACGCGGACGCCCGCGTGCTGATCACCGACCGCGAGTTCTCGCCGACAATCGAGCGCGCGCTGGCCCTCGTGGCGCGGCGTCCTCTCGTTGTGGACGTGGACGATGACGAGTACACCGGAGAGGGTACGCGCCTCGGGGACCTGGATTACGAATCGCTCCTGGCCGATGGCGACCCGGCCTACGACTGGCAGCCACCGGCAGACGAGTGGAACGCCATTTCGCTGAACTACACCTCTGGCACCACCGGCAACCCCAAGGGTGTGGTCTACCACCACCGCGGCGCCTACCTGAACGCGCTCTGCATGTGCTTCCACGGCGGCGTGCAGACGCACGCGGTGTATCTCTGGACGGTGCCGATGTTCCACTGCAACGGCTGGTGCATGGCGTGGGGCCTCGCCGCGGCCGCCGGCACCAGCGTGTGCCTGCGCAAGGTGGAAGCCGAGCGGGTCTTCGAGTTGATCAAGGCGCACCGCGTCACCAACTACGGCGGCGCGCCCATCGTCCATACCACCTTGATCAACGCCAACCCGGCCTGGCGCGCGGGCATCGACTGGCCGATCGTCGCGATGATTGCCGGCGCCGCTCCGCCACGCGCGACCATCGAGGGCATGGAAGGGATGGGCGTGGCCATCGCGCACGTCTATGGGCTCACCGAAACCTATGGCCCCGCGACGATTTGCGCCCTCCAGGACGAGTGGTCGGAGCTCGACGTCGGACGCCGCGCCGAGCGCCTCGGCCGGCAGGGTATTCGATTCCTCGCCGAGGAGGGGCTCACCGTCATGGACCCGGCGACGATGACGCCGGTGCCGGCCGACGGCGAGACGATGGGCGAGGTGATGTTCCGCGGCAACCTCACGATGAAGGGCTACCTGAAGAACCCGAGGGCCACCGCCGAGGCGTTCGCCGGCGGCTGGTTCCACTCCGGGGATCTCGCGGTGAGGCATCCCGACGGCTACGTGAAGGTGAAGGACCGCTCCAAGGACATCATCATCTCGGGCGGTGAGAACATCTCGTCGCTCGAGGTGGAGGATGCGTTGTCCCGCCACCCCGCGGTCCTGGTGTCTGCCGTGGTCGCGATGCCCGACTCGAAGTGGGGCGAGACGCCGTGCGCGTTCGTCGAGCTGAAAGACGGCACGACGGCCACCGAGCAGGAGATCATCGATCATTGCCGGGCGAACATGGCCCGCTACAAGGCGCCGCGGCGGGTTGTCTTCGGTCCGGTCCCGAAGACCTCGACCGGAAAGATTCAGAAGTACGTCCTGCGCGAGCGCGTCAAATCGACCCTGGCGATCGAGTGACGCGCACGGGCCGGCCCGCTGCGATACAAGGAGTCCGACGATCATGACCACGAACACCAACGTTGCAACCGAGGCGCTCGTCCTCGTTGACGTGCGCGACGGGGTGGCGACGCTGACGCTCAATCGCCCCGCCCAGTTCAACGCCCTCTCGGCGGCGCTGATCGCCGAGCTGCAGGCGGCCCTCGATCACATCGCGGCGGATCGCGACGTGCGGGTGGTCGTGCTCGCCGCCGGCGGGCGCGGCTTCTGCGCGGGTCACGACCTGAAGGAGATCCGGGCGATGGGCGACGTGCCGGAGGTGGAAGCGCTGTTTGCGAAATGCAGCCGCATGATGATGAGCCTTGCGGCGCTGCCGCAGCCGGTCATCGCGAAGGTGCACGGGATTGCGACCGCGGCCGGATGCCAGCTGGTCGCATCGTGCGATCTCGCCGTCGCGTCCACCGAGGCCCGATTTGCGACGCCCGGCGTGAACATCGGCGCCTTCTGCGCCACACCGAGCGTGGCGCTCGGCCGGGTTGTCTCGCGCAAGCACGCGATGGAGATGCTGCTGACCGGCGGATTCGTCGACGCCCAGCGAGCCTACGAGATCGGGCTGGTGAACAGGGTGGTGGGAGCGGACGCGCTCGACGCGGCCGTGAACGAACTGGCCGGGCTGATCGCCTCGAAGTCGTCGCTGGCGATTGCGTCCGGCAAGCGCGTGTTCTACCAGCAGCTCGACCTGCCGGTGGCCGACGCCTACACCATGGCCGGCCACGCCATCGCCTGCGATTTCTTCAGCGAGGACGGCCAGGAAGGCGTGGACGCGTTCCTGCAGAAACGGACACCGCGCTGGAAGGGCCAGCCGTGACGGCGGCCCTTCAGGGCACGACCGTCACGACGATCTCGTTCGACGGCGTCCCCGGTCCGGCGCTGCTGAGGGCCACCACGCGAACGTAGTAGGTGCCGGGAGGGACACCGGTCGTCGCAAAGCTCAACGTGTTGGCCGATAGGCTGAACACGGCAATGTTGCTGAGCCCTGGTCCCGAGCCTGCCCGGAGTTCGTACCCGGTGACCGGGACACCCGGCGTGGGCGCGGGGGTCCACTGCAGCTGCACGCTGCCCGGTGCGGTCAGGCCACCACTGAGCGTCGGCGCACCCGGCGGAGGCGGCCCCACCACGACCCGCACGTCTGGCGTCGGCGGTCCCACGCCGCCGGCACTCTGCGCGCGCACCCGCACCCAGTAGCTGCCGTTCGGCACCGGCGGGCTGACATACATCGTCTGCGTGTTCCCGGTCGGGAAGAAGGCCAGGTTCGACACGCCTTCGGCGCTGCCGGCCTCGACGTAATAGGTCACCACGGGCGCGATCGCCCCGTTCGCCGGTGGCGTCCACGTCATCGTGACGATGCTGCCGCTGGCAGCGGCGGTGAAGTTCTGGGGGGCGGTGGGTGCGGGTCCCGCTCCGACAATGACCTCGATCTCGTTCGACGACACTTCAAGGCCGTTGATCAAGGCCAACACGCGGACGTAGTAAGCCCCGGGCCGAGTGTTCACAACCAGCGAGGTTTGGGTGCCCACCGGCAGCCAGATGAACGGCATGCCTCCAGGAGTCGCGCTGGCCACGACCGTGAAGCCGAGGGGCGCCGGCCCGCTGGCGCTCGTGGACCATGCCAGGTTGACGTCTTGCCCGGTCACCGTCGCCGGCCGCAGCACGGGTGCATCGCTCCGCACGTAGCGGCTCGATTGGATGGACGGCCCGTCACTCGAATCCTGCCAGACGGCGACGGCCGTTCCGTCGGTGTGGAGCCGCACCTGCGGGACTGCGGCGTCGCCAATGGGATTGGACACATCGCCCGCGACGGTCCACGCCCCAGTCGCTGCCGAGAAGGCGGACGCCTGCACGCGGTAGCGCGAGCCGTCGCTTCGGGTCCATGCGGCGACCGCGTTGCCGGCGGCGTCGGTGTCTACGCTGACGTCACGAGTGTCGGCACCGGTCATGCGGCTGTCCGGCGCGCTCCACCCGCCGACGTACCGCGCCGACTGGATGGTGCGGAAGGTGCCGTCGAAGCGGTTCCACAGGGCCACCGCGCGCCCCTGTTCGTCTGCGGCGATGTCGAGATCGAACACGTCCTGCCCTGGAGTCGAGACGAGCACGGATGCGCCCCACACGCCGGCGGCTGGATCGAGCCTGGCCACTCGAAGCGTGTCGCGCGCGCCGTCGAAGCTGCGGAACGCCACGAACGCGGCGGTGCCAGCCCGGTTGAGGGCGAGGCGCACCACGGTAGGTGATCGTCCGGCCGTGCCGATCGCGGCCGGCGCGCTCCAGCTGTTCGTCAGCTCCGTGTACTGCGACGCGCGCAGCGTGGGCACTCCACCGGTGATGCTCATCCACGCGGCCACGGCATTGCCGGCTGCGTCCACGCCGAACGCCACGCCGTCAGTGACGTTCTCGCTTGGTATCGAGATGGTGACTGGCGCGCTCCACGCGGCGTTCACCGTATAGCGCGCGGCACGCACCACGGTGGCGCCGCCCAGGGTCTGCACCCACACCGCGATGGCATTGCCGTCATCGTCCACGTCCACGCGCGGGCTGGTGACGCCGGCGCCGGCGACGGGCATCAGGTTGACTGCGGCGCCCCAGCCGGCGTTGAAGATCGCGGCCTGCACCATCTGGTCGGTGGAGCTGGCGCCGGTGGCGCGCACCCACACGGCCGCGCCGCGCCCGGCCGTGTTGAGCGCGACGTCGCTGGTTTCACCGGGCACCGCGGTGGTGGCGGCCGGCGCGTAGAGATCCTCGGGATGCCCCCACAACCCGGTGACGGTGAGCCGGGCGGCCTGGGTTTGTCGCGCGGTGGCGCCGGATGCCTGCTCACGAATCCATGTGGCGACGGCGTTGCCGTTGCCGTCCATCGCCAGGCGCGGCAGCTTCGACGGCTGACCGCTCGGTGTGACGGCGACGGGCGGGCTCCACGAGCGCTGCGCGTGCGCGACGTGCGGCCACAGCAGGCTGGCTGCGGCGAGCAGGACGTGGAGACGCGCTGCGTGGCGAGAAAAACCGTGCACCATGGGCTGACGACCTCGGAGGAGGGACAAGCATATGGTGTCCACGCCTGAATGCCAATCGGCCATTCATCGCGCGATGGCGGCACGCCATGACTGCGCGCATCATAGGGGGTATATGCCGAGCCTCATTCGGTCGATGTGCGCGCGAGGACTGCTGGCGCTGGCCATGGTCGCCGCGCTCGCTGGCGGCACCGCCGTCGCCGAGCCGCTCGACCGCGTGCCGAACCCACGCGTCCGCGACGGCACGTGGGTCACGGACATGGCCGGCGGCCTGCGGCCCGACACGATCGCGAAGCTGAACGCGCTGATTGGCGGCCTGCAACGGACCACGGGCGCCGAGATGGCCGTCGTGGTCGTGAGGTCCCTCGACGGCCAATCGGTGGAGGAGTATGCGGTCAAACTCTTCGAGCGCTGGGGCATCGGCAAGAAGGGACAGGACAACGGGCTGTTGCTGCTCTGGTCCACCACTGACCGGCGGGTGCGCCTGGAAGTGGGCTACGGGCTCGAGGGCACCCTGCCGGACGGCAAGGCCGGGGCGATCATCGACACGTACATCATTCCGCGCTTCAAGGCGGGTCAGTTCGACGAGGGCGTGCTCGCCGGCGTCGATGCGATTGTCCGGACGCTCGGCAAGCAGCCGGTACCGCTCACCTCGCCAAGGAGCCAGGCCTACGACAGCTCGGCCGACCGTGGCGGCGTGTTTGGCATCGGAATCGGCTCCTTCGTCCTGGGTCTGCTGGGCGCCACGACCGTGGGGATCGGGTCGTTGACCGGTCTCCGACGGTGGCGGCGACTCCGCCGCCGCCGATGTCCGCAGTGCCGGACGAAGATGAGCCGACTCAACGAAGCCGAGGACGATGCCAGCCTGGAGGAGGGGCAGCGGGCGGAAGAACGGGTCGGCAGCGTTGACTACGACGTGTGGGCATGCCCCTCGTGTGCCTACCGTCTCACGCTCCGCTACCCGAAGTGGCTGTCCGCCCACAGCCAGTGCCCGCAATGCTTGAATCACACGAAGTCGGCCACCGAGACGGTCGTCGAGCGTGCCACCGTCCACGGCGCGGGCAGCGCGCAGGTGGTCGAGCAGTGCGCGTTCTGCAACTACCACGTCGAATACACGAGGGTCCTGCCGCGCGTGGAGCGAAGCGACTCGTCGAGGTCCTCGGGCGGCGGGTCCAGTTTCGGCGGGGGCAGATCCGGCGGCGGCGGGGCCAGCCGCGGGTACTAGCGGAGATGGCATCATAGAACCTGAATGGCGAGCCCGGTTCTCGAGCGCTTCCTCCGCTACGTCACCTACGACACGCAGTCGCGCGAGGGAGCGAGCACCTATCCCAGCACGTCCTCTCAGCTCGTGTTGCTCCGCGATCTCGTCGCCGAGCTGCGGGCCATCGGGGTGGCCGACGCGGTGATGGACGAACACGGCTACGTGATGGCCACCATCCCGGCGACCACCTCGAAGGCCGGCGTGCCGGCGATCGGCTTCATCGCGCACGTCGATACCTCGCCCGAGATGAGCGGCGCGGGCGTGAAGCCCATCGTCCACCGCGACTACGACGGCCGTGACCTCGTCTTGCCCGACGATCCGGAGGCCGTTCTGCGCGTGGCAGACATGCCCTACCTCGGCGAATGCCTTGGCCACGACATCGTCACCGCGTCCGGCACCACGCTGCTTGGCGCCGACAACAAGAGCGGCGTCGCCGCGATCGTGACGGCGGCCGAACGGCTGATGGCGCAGCCCGAGATGCCGCACGGCGCGATCCGGATCGCGTTCACGCCGGACGAGGAGGTGGGGAACGGGACGAAGTTCTTCGACGTGGCCCGGTTCGGCGCGCGCTATGCCTACACGATGGACGGCGGCCCGCGCGGGGAACTGGAGTTCGAGAGCTTCTCGGCTGACGCGATCACCATCACCTTCCGCGGCTTCAACACCCACCCGGGCTACGCGAAGGGCCGCATGGTGAACGCGATCAAGCTGGCCGCGCGCTTCATCGAGCGGCTGCCCGCCGACCGAATGTCGCCGGAGACCACCGAGCTCCGCGAGGGCTTCGTTCATCCCTACGTCGTTGACGCCGCCGTGGACCAGACCAGGGTGAAGCTGCTGGTGCGTGATTTCCTCACCGGCGGCCTGGCGGAGAAGGAGACGTGGCTGCGATCGCTGGCGGCGGAGGTGGTGGCCGGCGTGCCGGGCGCATCCTTCTCGGTGCAGGTGGAGGAGTCGTATCGCAACATGCGCGAGGTGATCGACCAGCATCCACTGGTCGTGGAGCATGCGCGCGAGGCGATCAAGCGCGTCGGGCTGCCGGTCCGAGAGCGGGCGATTCGCGGCGGCACCGACGGATCGCGGCTGTCGTTCATGGGATTGCCGACGCCGAACATCTTTGCCGGCGAGCAGAACTTCCACTCGCGGCTGGAGTGGGTGTCGGTGCAGGACATGGAAAAGGCCGTTGACGTGATCGTCGAGGTGGCGAAGGTGTGGGAGGAGCACGCGTGACGTCCCCGGTCGTTCCGGGCGGCGCTCTGCTCGCCACGTCGCCCGTTGACCAGCTCGGCCAACTCCTGGGTGGCACCGCGCCGTTCCTGGCGCTGGCGCCGATGCAGGAAGTCACCGACGGGGCGTTCTGGACCCTCGTGCACCAATACGGTGGCGCCGACGTCTACTGGACCGAGTACTTCCGGGTCCACTCCACGTCGACGCCGGAGAAGCACATTCTCGACTCCATCAGGAAGAACTCCACGAGCCGGCCCGCCATCGCGCAGATGATCGGCAACGACATCCCGGCTCTGGTTCGTACCGCGAAGGCGCTCCAGCAGTACCCCGTCGCCGCAATCGACCTCAACCTGGGTTGTCCCGCCCCGATTGTCTACCGCAAGTGCGCGGGCGGCGGACTGCTGCGCGAGCCGGACCGCATCGACGCCATACTCGGCGCGCTGCGCGACGCGGTGCAGATCAAGTTCACGGTCAAGACGCGCCTGGGCTTTGCCTCGGCGGAGGAGTTCGATCGGCTGCTGCCGATCTTCGCCCGCCACTCGCTCGACGCGCTGACGGT
Organism: uncultured Acidobacteriota bacterium; assembly: GCA_963723005.1. GTDB lineage: Bacteria > Acidobacteriota > Vicinamibacteria > Vicinamibacterales > UBA2999 > VFZN01. The sequence goes on from CAVRPA010000008.1 coordinate 920,970, forward strand.
GCATGGTCGGACGGTGGCGCAGCTGTACCGGCTGCCGGTGGACTACGACCGCATCCGGCAGGCGGCCGACACGATGCCGTGTCCGGTCATCGCCAACGGGCATGTGCACTCGGCGGCGCAGGCGCAGGAGGTGTTGACGCGAACCGGGGCGCGCGGCCTGATGATCGGGCGGGCCGTGATCCGCAGTCCGTGGCTGTTCAACCAGATCCGCCAGCAACTGCGGGGCGAGATCGTGACCCTGCCGACCGGGCGCGACGTCGCGGCATACATCCGCGCGCTGTGGGACTCGCAGGCCTGCTTCGACAAGCCGGAACGGGTGCAGTGCGAGCGGATGAAGAAGTTCCTGAACTATCTCGGCGAAGGCGTGCCGGCGCCGTTCCTCCACCAGATTCGCCGCACGCAGACCGCGGCGGACTTCCACCGTATCTGCGAGGAGTTCCTCGGCCACGACGAGCCGATGGCATTGCCGCCGGCGGAGTTGATGGCGGCACCCGGCTAGGGCACCACGATCGTCGAGGCGTGGTGAGGGCGCTGTCCGCACGCGTTGGTGGCGAAGAGACTCACGTTAGCTCCAGGGCCGACTGGCGCCGAGATGCTTCGGCCGGAGAGTGGCAGGCTGCCGACGAAGGCGCCGCTCACGTTGAGCACGTAGGCTGGTGGGCGCCGAATCCGCTCGAGGCAGCGTCCCACACGACGGTGACGACGGAACCACTTCTGTAGGCGAGGAACCCGGCGGGTGGTTGAGGTGGACCGCTGCAGGGGCCTGGCAGCGTGACAGTGACGGCGTTGGACAGCGGGCTCACGCCCGCGGCATTCACGGATTGCAGGCTCAGGGTGTAGCTGCTGGCGGGACATTGGTGAACGATGCGGCGTTCGACGACGCGAGCGGGATTGCCGTGCTGATCGAGCCCGACACGTTCAGGATGAGCGCCGTGGCGGCGCCGCCCTCGAAGGTCTGCCGCCAGGCGAGACCGAGAGACGAGCCGTAGACGAGCGCGGTGAGCCCGCCGGGCGCTGATGGGTGGCACAGGCGTCCGGACGTGGATGGGCAGCTCGTTCGACGGACGCTGATCTCGCCGCCCGCGCCAACGCTGCGAATACGCACGTGGAACGATCCGGTGGGCGCGGTGAAGGCGAAGATGGGCAGCCCGCTGCGGTGGAGAACGTCGCCAGCGTCTCACCGGGCTGAACGCCGCCTTCGAGCACATAGGCCGTGGGCGGCGGTGCGATCAAGGGTGGCGTCCAGCGCAAGAGTGACGCCGTTGCCCGCGATAGACCACGCGAACAGCCGACTGGCGCCTGGACGACCGTGGGTTGCTGCACGGCAACCGAGACGGTGGCGGTCGTGCGGTTCCTGCCTGTTCAACGCGCGATAGGTGAACGTGTCAGCGCCGGTGAACCTGGAAACGGCAGATACGAGAACCCCCCGGCCGGCGACAGTAGTCACGGTGCCGTGCGCCGGCCCCGATACCAGGGCGGCCGTCAGCGCGTCCCCGCAAGATTGGGGATGTCGTTCGCGAGGACGCCTGGCGCGCCGACGCTCAACGCCGACTGGAACGGCGTCGAGAACGTGTCGTTGACTGTCGTCGGCCCTTCGCCTGTGAGGAACATGTATCCGCAGCGGATGAATCCGGCGTTCCCCGGGGAGGTATCGACGATGCGATTTTCCATACGCGGCTGGCATTGGTGCCGGCGAGAGACCAGAACGGCTGTTCCGGCCGGAAGGTGCTATCGAATGGCGGTGTACTCTCGAGGATTGACAGCGTCGCGGAGTCGCTGAACGTGGTGGGCTGACTACAGATGCTGATGGTCCCGCCGTAGTTCGCACCTGCGCCGCCATTACCGGTCGACATCTCAACGGCGGTGCCATCGGGCGCCACGAGGTAGAGATTCAGCTCACCCACGGCCGGATGGGTGATGGCGAGTCCAACCCTGATAGAGGATATCGGCCCTGTCACTCCGCCGATGGTGAGGGGGATATCGACGTGCCGTTGTCAATGGGCGTATCATCAAGCCACCATCGCCGCGGAAGGTGAACCAGAACTCGACACTGTCGATCGATCCGGCGTCGCCGCCCGCGTCATCCGCGACATAGAGTTGCCACGTCCGTTCGGTGAGACGAGGAGCGGCAACGACGTGGTATACGGCGCTGCGGGCGCGGGTCCTGGCAGGCTGTCACCGGGGAACCGATCGCTCGGACGGTAGGTCCCACTCACCAGCGTGGTCGGCGGCAATGGCGCCCGTTCATGAACGTCAAGTCCACGCCATTGACGAGACCGGCCTCGACGTCCGACATCAGCATGATCCGTTCTCCGCTGGGGGTGACCAGCAGGATATCCAGGTCCGTCGGCCACGTATGCCGCAGGCCTTTGAGCCGGATCTGGGGCACAACGTAACCGACCACGCCACTGACCGGAATGTTCAGGGGATAGGGGCTGGCGGCCCGGGGCCGCTCGGAATGATGATCGGCGTGGTGACCCGAACCTGCTCCGTCTGCGCGGCGGCGCAGAGGGGCACTGCCAGCATGAGACCCAGCGAGCCGAACATGAGCCGCCACCGGAAGCCGAACGTGAATCGCATGCAGACTCTCCAGGGGAAACGAGGGTGGCGCAGGCTGAGGTGCTGACGATACTCGATTGCGAGCGCGTTCGGGATTCACGCGCGACGCGCGAATGGATGCTGGGTGGTGGAGGGGAGTAGAGTCTCCACATGCGACTCACTTTCGCCGCCGCCCTGACCCTCCTTCTCGGTGCGCCGGCGCTCTGCGTCGCGCAGACGCCCGAGCTCACGACTCTGCTTGGCCGTCCAGTGTTCGCGCGGGCGGACACCGACGGCGCCATCGCCAAGGCGGACGCCGCGCTCGCTGCCGAGCCCCGCAACATCGATCTGTTCCTGGCGGCGGCCCGGGCTCGCGACGTGGCGCTGCAGTTCCACGCCGCCATCGAGGTCTACACGCGCGGACTGGCGGTCGCGCCGGAGGACGTGCGCCTGCTGCGCTTCCGCGGCCATCGCTACATCTCCACGCGCCGGTTCGACCTGGCCGCGGCGGACCTGCGCCGGGCGGCGGGGCTGGCCCCCTCGAGCTTCGACGTGCTCTACCACCTGGGGCTGGCGCACTACTTGAGTGGGGACTTCGATGAGGCCGCGCGCGTGTATCAGTCGTGCCTGGACACGACGTCGGATCCGACGCCGCTGCCACAAGGGTGGCGCAGTTGCGCGAACACGATGGCCTCGGCCAACGACCGGGTGGCGGTGAGCGACTGGTACTACCGTGCGCTCCGGCGCGCCGGGCGCCACGACGAGGCCAAGCGGCTGCTCGCGGCGTTCACGCCGGACATGAAGGTGGGCGAGAACGAGGCCTACTTCACCGCGTTGCGCTTCTACGGCGGCGCCGTCACCGAAGAAGCCGCGATGACGCCCGTGACCAAGAGCGAGAACAGGCTGGTGACGGTCGGATACGGCGTAGCCACGTTCTACCTGGCCAATGCCGATCACGTCCGCGCCTGCGCGCTGCTGAAGCGGATTGCCGACGAGCCGAACTGGAACGCGTTCGGCGTGATTGCCGCCGAAGTCGATCTGGCCCAACGCGGCGCGTGCAAGTAGCCTTGCACACAACCGGGATGGCGGTTCGACTTCGTCGCCGGCGCGAAGCCGGCGTTGGAATATACTGCCGCCAACGCCGAGGTTGCTGATGCACGACCACGTTGCACGATCGAAGAGAAGGTGATGGCGGCTCCTCGCACCGACTGGAAAGAACAGATCCTCCCCGACGAGGCCGAACGCTTCGAGCGGCTGGCCGTGCAACTCCGCGACACGCCGAAACGCGCGCCGGGGGAGAAGCTGCGGGCGCTGCACGCCAAGGGCGTCGCCGGCGTCCGCGCCGAGCTCACCGTGCGCGATGACGTGCCGGCACCCGCCCGCGTCGGCATCTTCGCGCAGCCCGGCACCTATCGGGCCTATGTCCGTTTCTCGAACGGCGCCGCTGTCCCGCAGCCCGACAGCAAGCCCGACGTGCGCGGTCTGGCCGTGAAGGTGCTCGGCGTGCCTGGCACGAAGATCATCCCGGGTCTGGAAGCCGCGACGACGCAGGACTTCCTCACCATCCGCGACCAATACGCACCATTCCAGAGCCCCGACGAGTTCGTCTGGGTGGCGCGTGCGGCCCAGAATCAGCTGACGTTCCTGCCGCGGGCGCTGTTCCATCTCGGTCCAGCTCGCGCGCTGCACCTGATCAAAGAGCTCAAGACCAAGCTGTCCGTGCCCTACCCCTCGGCCGCCGTCAGCACGTTTCACAGCGCGCTGGCCATCCGCTTCGGCGATCACGCGGTGCGATTTTCGTTTGCGGCCGAGGAATCGGCCGCTCCCGGGGCGCCGTCCGGCACCAGCGCGACCTACGTCCACGACGATCTGCGCGAGCGTCTGCTGCGCGGCCCCATCCACTATCAGTTCCGCGTGCAGTTCTACGTTGGCGAGGAGCAGACGCCGATCGAGAACACCGGCGTGGAGTGGAAGGAGTCCGACAGTCCCTTCGTGCCGATCGCGCGCCTGACGATTCCGCAGCAGGACATCGACTCCGAGGCCGGACGACGACTGGCCGACTACGTCGAGAGCCTGTCGTTCGACCCCTGGCACGCCCCGGTCGAATTCCGGCCGCTCGGCGCGCTGATGCGGGCGCGGAACGCCGCCTACCGGGTCAGTGGCAAGAGGCGCGGCGCCCAGCCCGAGCCCACCGGCACCGATTGGATCGCCTGACGGTCACTTCGCGATGCGCCGACTCTTCGTGTGCGTCGGTATCACGGTAGAGAAAGGAGCCCGGACATGGCAGAACCAACGGTGACGACGGATCGCGAGCTGAAGCTGACCTTCAATATCGAGTCGCTGCGGCTGCTGGCCTACTGCGCCCTCGTGCTGATGGTCCTCGTCGGCATCGTCGTCACCAAGCTGTTCGTGCACGGCGACGTCGAGCACACCGTGATCTACAGGATCTTCGGCTTCAACCATATCTGCAACGTGTTCGACCATCAGCCGAGCCGCACGATCTCGGGCCTGCTCGTCCTGCTGTTCACCGTCCCGATGGCCTGCTTCGTGGTCTGCTCGTACTTCCGCACCTTCGATGCGGCCCGGAAGGGCAAGGTGCCGATGCGCCTGCACACCTACAGCAAGATCGTCACGCCGTTCGTCTTTCTCGCCGTCTGCTATACCTACATGTGGTTCGTGAACTCTCCGGACGATTCCGGCGCATGGCTCGGCAACGCGCCCGACGATCCCCTTGGCAATTTCGTCCCGCACTATCTGCCGTACGTGGCGCTGCAGCTGGCGCTCGGGCTGCTGGCGATCCACGAGGTGGAATACTTGATCGCCACCGGCGCGCTGCCGTTCGGCGCCAGCGTCCCGCGGGCAAAGACGTATCTGGTCGTGCTGCTGTTGACCACCGTGGCCTGTCAGGTGGCGGTCTTCTCGCTGTTGCTGGGAAGGCCCATTCTGGACAGCCCCAACAATCCGACCGCCCGCCTGGTGTTCCAGTTCCTGATGTACTTCTATTCCTTCCAGGCGATCATCATGCCCATCTTCTTCGCGGCGAGAAACCGGAAGAACGGACGAATCAGCAGCATCGCGTTCAGCTAGCGTCCGTCGCCTGTCCACCGTTGCGCCGAGGAGTTGACGATGAAGCCGGTGGCCGACGAGAAGCCCGCAGCCTTCGAGGATATCCTTGCCGCCGAGTACAAGGCGCTGCGTCCGGACGCCGGGTTCGAGAGCGGTGACGAGAAGGATCTCATCGCCCGGATGCATCGCGACCCGCAGCCGCTGACGGCGCTCTGCATCTCCGGCGGCGGCATCAGGAGCGCCACCTTCGCGCTGGGGGTCATCCAGGGACTGGCCGAGCGGGGCCTGCTGCCTCGGTTCGATTACCTTTCAACGGTGTCGGGTGGCGGCTACATCGGCGGCTGGCTGACGGCCTGGGCGCACCGGGCCGGCGGCATCGGCTGGCGTCGCGCCGCATCTCTGCCGGGACGCCCCACCCGCACCTGCCGGTGGCCTCGACCCCGTGCATTACCTTCGCGAGTACAACAGCTACATGTCGCCCCGCACGGGGCTGTTCTCGAACGATGTGTGGACCATCGTCGCCATCTATCGCGCGCAACATCCTGCTCAACTGGACGGTGCTGATACCGCTGCTGATGGCGGTGCTGATGGTGCCGCGCCTCTACCTGGCGACGCTGTCGTTCCCCGAACGCCTTTTCCCTCAGGTCCTGGCCGGGACTCAGCCGGACTGGGCGAACCCGCTGCTCGATGCCGTCAGCCAATCGGCGTCCGTCTGGCCGGTGCTGCCCACGATCAGCGCCGTCCTGCTGGCCATCGCGCTGTTCTCCACGCTGCTCTCCTTGCCCAGCGTCGGCGGCCGTGACCATTCGCGCTACGAGTTCTCGCTGCAGATGCTCGCGCCCCTGGTCGGGTCGGTGATGGCCTTCCTGCTGTTCGACTCGCTCTTCTATATCGGCAAGAACTACGTGGTCGAAAGCAAGCTGCTGCTGGTGGTGCAGTGGACCCTGGTGCCGTGCGCCGCGGCGTGGCTGCTGTACCTCGTCGTGCGTCGTGGCACCATGCGCGAACGGTTGCAGATGTTCATGGGCCCGCTGTCGCTCGCCATCGTGGCGATGGCCGCCGGTACCGGCGGCGCGATCTGGGCGGTGACCAACTTCGTGCTGTGGGACGCCTCGAATCCCACCAGGTCGATGAGCTGGGCTGGTTACGTCACCCTGGGCCCTCCGCTCGTGCTCATCGGCTTCGTGCTGGGCACCGTGATCTTCGTCGGTCTCTCGAGCCGGTTCCTGCAGGACGCCGACCGGGAGTGGATGGCTCGCGCGATGGGCGCCATCCTGCTGTTCTGCGTCGTCTGGACCGGCGTGTGCGCGGTGGTGCTGCTGCTTCCCCGCTGGGCACTCGGCTGGCGCGCATGGGGACACGGCGCGCTCGCCGCGGCCACCGCCGGCAGCGCCTGGCTCAGCACGCTTGGTGGCCCGCCGCCTCAAGGCTCGCCGCAGACCAACACCACCAAGGACCGGCTGATGGGGCTGGCCTCGATGCTGGCGGCCCCTGTCTTTCTCGCGCTCCTGGCCGGGGCGCTGTCGGTGCTGACCAACATGATTCTGGTGGCGGTGGGGTCGGCCATGCCGGCTGGAGTCCCCGCGCTGGGCTTCTCGGGGCCGGCCGGCCCACACGGCGAGGCCATCTCGTGGATGGAACACGACGCGGTGCTGACGCGCACACCGCTTGGGCTGCTCTCGGTGGTGGCGCTGGCGCTCGTCCTGACCAGCATGCTGATGGCCCGCTTCGTCAACATCAACACCTTCTCGATGCACGGCATGTACCGCGATCGGCTGATCCGGGCGTACCTGGGCGCCTCGAACCTCGGGAGGCAAGCCAGCCGGTTCACCGGCTTTGCCGCGAACGACAACATCAAGATGGCCGACCTCGTTCCGTCGGGACGCGCGCCCTTCCACGTGCTGAACTTCGCCTTGAACCTCGTCGGCGGCAAGCGTCTCGACTGGCAGCAGCGGAAAGCCGAGCCTTTCACGGCCACGCCGTTCCACTGCGGTAGCCGCAACGTCGGCTATCGTCCATCGTCCGAGTACGGCGGGGGCATCTCGCTCGGGACCGCGATTGCGATTTCCGGCGCGGCCGCCAGTCCCAACATGGGCTACCACTCGTCGTCGGCAGTGGGGGCGATCATGACCCTCTTCAATGCGCGACAGGGGTGCTGGCTTGGTAACCCCGGCCCGGTCGGCGCGCTCACCTGGCGCCACCCGAGCCCGCTGCGGGCGGTGCGCCTGATTGTCAACGAAGCCCTCGGCCAGACGTCGGACGAGAGCGAGTACGTCTACCTCTCCGACGGCGGGCACTTCGAGAACCTGGCGATGTACGAGATGGTGCGGCGCCGCTGCCGGACGGTCGTGGTGCTCGACGGCGGGTGCGATCCCGAGTTCCGGTACGACGATCTCGCGGATGCGCTCCGCAAGATCCGGATCGACATGGGAATCAGCATCGACTTCGAGGACGACCAGATGCAGCCGCTGCGGGCGCGTCAACGGCGCTGCGCGGTCGGAATCATCCGCTACTCGGCGGTGGACGGCCCCGGCACCGACGGACGGCTGATCTACATCAAGGCGATGCTCGTCGGGAACGAAGGCCCTGATGTCCTCAGCTACGCCGCCGCCAACCCGACGTTCCCTCACCAGACGACGAGCAATCAGTGGTTCAACGAATCGCAGACCGAGAGCTATCGCTCGCTCGGGCTGAAGACGGTGGACGACATGTGCCGCGGCTGGCAGGGCGGGACCCTGGATGAACTCCGCGAGCACCTCGCGGCGACGACGCTGGGCTGAACCGGAGGTCCAACATTCCATGCCCGCGTGAGCGCCCCCGGTGAGCACATCTGGGACGACGCCTGGCCCGCGTTGTGGTGCGGCCGGTCGGCGCCGGCCACCGGTGCGATCCCCCTCGACGACTTAGTGCGCGGCCAGCCGCTGGCTACCGCATGGCACCCGCTCGCCAGTGCTGGAGCAGCGTGATCGGGGTATCGACGTCCTGCAGCACGGTGTTGATCAGGAACCGCCCGTCCGGCGCGACGTCGTACTGTCGGCCCTGTCCGGCATCGATGCCGCCGCCGAGGATGCGGGTGGCGAAGAGCACCAGGGGCGTCCCGGACTGGATCGTGGTGCCGTTGGCGGCGATGGGCACGGCCACCATCGCACCGACCGGGTCGATGTAGTACAGCTCTTTTCCATTCGGGAGCCAGACCGGATGGATGCCGCCGGCCGTCGAGACCTGCCACTGCGTGCCGTCGGACGCGGCTCCTGCGGTGAACGCGCGCACGTAGATCTCGGTGCGGCCGGATTCGTTGGACATGTACGCGACCCAGCGTCCGTCCGGCGAGAAGGCGCCCCACACCTCGCGGGACGGCGTCCGCAGGAACAGCGCCGGCGGTCCCGGCCTCTTCAGGCGCCCGCCCTCTGCAGGCATGACTGGCGCGACCCAGAGGTCGCTGCTGGTCTGCGGATCCGTGCTGTGATACAGCACGAACCGGCCGTCCGGCGACCAGCTGCTCGGCGTCTTCACCTCGTTGGACGCGACGATCAGATCCTCGGGCGCGGCGCCGCTGGCTGGCCGATCGTACAGGTCCCCGCCGCCGCTGCGGGTGGACGTGAACACGATGTGCGTACCGTCCGGCGACCAGATGGCGATGTCATCGGTCGCCGCGTCAAACGTGAAGCGGTTGAGGCGATCGCCGTCGAGCAGCCAGAGGTCCTGGTTACCCTGGACGGTTCGCGCCGCAACCACGCGCCGGCCATCCGGCGCGACGCGGGGACGCCCCCAGGTGGGGTCCAACGTGCCAATCTTTCCCAACTCCCGCCCGGACCGGTCGAACCAGGCGAGCCGGCGCGGGGTTGGCCCGGCCGCCCTGTAGGCGAGCAGCCCTGTCGCGGCCGTGGAGACGGCGCTCCGTTCCGATGTGTCGATGGTGACCTCGTCGGCAATCGTCACTGGCTCACCAGACAGCGTGCCCGCGGCTGCGTCGAAGGGCTGCGCCACCAGCGCCCCGCCGCGCACCCACAGCAACCACCCGCCGGGCAGGTACACCCCGGCGCTGTCGGCCGCGGTCACGCGCGTGGGGGCGCTGCCGTCCACGGTACCGACGTAGATGCCGGCGATATCGGGAGGGCCTCCGGCGTAGAAGAGGAAGCGCTTGCCGTCCGGCAGCGCGTCTGGCCAGCGGTGGCCGATCTGCTGGGGACCGAACGTGGTCACCGGCGTGGGCGAGCCGCCGCTCGACGGCACACGCATCAGCGGACTGCTCGGGCTCGGCGCAAAGACGATGAACCCGTCCGCGGTCCACGTCCCCCCGGTGCCGCTACTCGCTGGCGCCACGGCGTGTGGCGCGCCGCCGCCGAGATCGATGCGCCTCAGGGCGGTATCGGTGAAGTAGCCGATGGACCGGCTGTCCGGCGACCAGAACGGATGGCGCCCGCCCTCGGTGCCGGCCAGCGGCTGTGCGGCTGTCGCTCCAAGCGACCGCAGCCACAGCCGCCGCGAGCCACCGGCGGAGGCCGCAAACACAATCGACCGGCCATCCGGCGACAGCGCAAACGACGAGGGATCGTCGGTGGGCGGCGTGACGATGTCGGTACGCGTTTCTGGTGGGAGAGGTGTCCCGCGCCAGGGCGGAGAGAGGAACAGGGTGGCGGCGAGTGTCGCGCCCACGATCGCGGCAAGCGCCCACGCCAGGCGCGCCGCGCCGGGCCGGGTCGCTGGTCCGATCATCACCTCGCGCGACGGGCCGGTGAGGGCGTCCTCGATCTCCAGGCGGGCGGCACGGGCCGAGTCGAGCCGGCGGCGAGGATCCGGTTCGAGGCAACGACGCAGCAGCGTCCGCACGCCTGCCGGCGTCGCCGGCGGCAGCAGCGACCACTTCGGCTCGAGGTTGGGCCCGCTGCCGCTGAACGCCGCGCTCGTGTCGCCCGTAAACGCGCGGCGCCCGGTGAGCATCTCGAAGAGCACGGCGCCGAACGCCCAGAGGTCGGCGTGGCGGTCCACCGTGTGCCCCCGCGCCTGCTCTGGCGCCATGTAACCGGTGGTCCCGATCACGGTGCCGAAAATCGTGGTGGGCGACGCCAGCTGGCGGCCCGGCCGGGGGGGCGTCCGACACTCGCACCGGATCGAGGGCCTTGGCCAGGCCGAAGTCCAGCACCTTCACGGCGCCATCCTCGCGCACCTTGACGTTGCCGGGCTTCAGATCGCGGTGGATGATGCCGTGGTCGTGGGCGGCCTCGAGCGCCTCTGCCATCTGCTTCGCGATGCGAAGCGCCTCGTCTGGGGGGAGCGGGCCGCGGTCGATCAGGTTCGAGAGATCGCTGCCCTCGACCAGCTCCATGACCAGCGCGATGACCAGCCCGGATCGCTCGAGGCCGTGTACCGCGGCGATGTTCGGATGGCTCAGCGACGCCAGCAGCTCCGCCTCCCGCTTGAAGCGCGTCAGCCGCTGCAGATCACCTGCGAACACCGCAGGGAGGATCTTGAGGGCAACCTGTCGCTTCAGGACGGTGTCGCTGGCGCGGTAGACCTCACCCATGCCTCCCGAACCGATGAAGGCGACGACTTGATACGGACCGATGCGAGTGCCGGGTGTGAGATCCAAACGGTGTGGATTATACGGCGCGCGGCCGGTGACCATGATCTGATCTACGAGTCGAGTCCAGCGCTGATCCAGACTTTCTTCGACGAACTGCGCCGCCGCGTTCCGCCCTGAGAGGTGACGCTGGCTGCAGGCGGGCCAGGTCATCGCTGATCTCTGCCGGCCAAGGCGCGCTCGCGAAATCCTCCGGCACCACTCCAGGTCCACGATTCAGTTGTGGACCGTTACGCTCGAAGAGCAGGGAGGTCGATGGAGAGCCGGCACTCCGGAGCGATTCCTCGAGAGCCCGTTCGCCGACACGCCACCGGCGTTCTCGCGGGACGGGCGATGGCTGCGTATCAACCCTTTCCGTTGGCATCTGGAGGGCAGGCCGGCAAATGGCAGATCTCGGTCGACGGCGGCACCACACCGGTAGACGATCCATGGTAGTCAGGCCGGCTGGACGAGCGGCGCCAGGCCTCGCTTGCGGCGCCACGCATAGAGGAGCGCCGCGACGGCCACCGCGGCGGCGGTGACCTCAAACTCCTGCGCCGAGGCGTGCGACAGCAACCACAGCACCACCAGGCACGCCAGTGCGGGCACGAGCGGTCCGCCCGGAAGCTGGAATGGCCGGCGATGCGTCTTATTGCAACGGCTCGACGGAGGTCAGCCGGTAGATGTCCCCACCCTGGGTCACGACGTAGAGCTCACCAGCCGTGTCGCGCGCGAACGACGACAGGCCAGGCTGCGTTCCGCCAAGTTCGTCGGTGTGCTCGATCTCGTCGGCAAACGACGCCTCACCAGTCTCGGCATCGACGGCGAGACCGAGGGACCACACCCGCCCGCTGCCATAGTCACCGAAGAAATACCGTCCGCGATACCAGTCGGGCAGCGCCGATCCGCGATAGACAAATCCGCCGGTCACTGCCACTCCGCGCCCGCGTCCGTAGTCGAAGATCGGCTCGACGAGCGGGCCGAACCCGACGGGCTCGGGCGGCACGCCTGGTGTGGCGATCGAGCCCTCGCGATGACGCCACCCATAGTTCCGTCCGCCCCCACCGCGCAGGCTCGTAGTCGATCTCCTCGCGCGCGCTCTGGCCAACGTCGCCGACCACGAGCGCGCCGGTCGCGTCGGGACCGATATCGTCGAAGGTGTATCGCCAGGGATTCCGGTATCCGAGCGCCCAGATCTCGCCGAGCACGCCTTCCAGGCCGACGAAAGGATTGTCGGCCGGCACGACGTAACCACGCGAATCGTCCGGCGGCACGTTGACGTCGATGCGAAGCATCTTGCCGAGCAGCGTCTCTGGCGACTGCGCGCGGTTCTGCGGATCGTTGCCCGAGCCGCCGTCGCCGAGGCCGATGTACAGATAACCATCGGGGCCGAACGCCAGGTGGCCGCCGTTGTGATTCGAATAGGGCTGCTGGATGAAGCGGCGCTCATCGGGCCACTGCAAATCGAATCGCGACTCCGGCGCGACCGCCAGCAGGTTGTCGGCGCGGCGTGTGAACCGGGCGATCACCGTGTGCCCCGAGCGGTCGGTGAAATTCACGAACACTTGCAGCGAGTCGGCAGCGTTGGGTGGGAAGGCCAGCCCCAGCAGGCCGCGCTCCCCTCCGCGGCTGATCTCATCACGCAGGTCGAGAAACGGCGACTCCTGTTCCACGCCGCCCGAGATGACGCGGACCACGCCGTCCTGCAGGACGACGAAAGCGGTATCGGGCAACACCGGATCGGGTACGTAGGCCACCGCCGACGCCATGCCGCGCGCCACGAGCTCCAGCCTCAGCGCCGCCTCGGCAGCGGCCGCGCTGGCCACGATACCCGTGGCGACGATGATCCGAGTGAGTGTGCGCATCACCTGGGCCGACCCGATGCGCCATTGTCGCACTCCAAGCCAGACGGAGCTCATCCGGTCGTCAGGCGCCCAACGCCCGTTCGTAGGCCTGTTCATACAAGGGGACGATGCGGTCGGCGCAATACTCCGTGCGAACCATGTCGGCGGCCGCCCGTCCGATGGCTTCACGCCGCGGCGTGTCGCGCAGCAGGTCCACTGCATGCCGCGACATCTCCATCACATCGTCGGGCGCGCAGGTGTACCCCGTCACTCCCTGACGAACGATCTCCGGGAGCCCGCCAACGTTCGACGCAATCACCGGCACCTCGCACGCCATCGCTTCGAGGGCCGCCAGCCCGAAGCTCTCCTGCACGGATGGCAGCAGGAACAAGTCGGCGATGGAGAGCCATCGCACCGGGTCGTGTTCCTCGCCGATGAAGACGACCTCGTCCTGCAGCCCGTGAGCGCGGACCTGCTGCTCGATGTCCGGGCGCACCGGGCCGTCACCGACCAGCAGCAATCGGGCGCGCACGTCCTGCCGCACGCGACGGAACACCTCGACCACCGTATCGACGCGCTTCACCGGGCGGAAGTTCGACATGTGCACGATCAACGCGTCGGTGCCCGGCGGGCAGATGTCCCGGCGCAGCCCGGGATCGGCGCGCCGGTGGTAGTGAGCGCAATCGAGGAAGTTCGGAATGACGTCGATGTCTCGCTGGACGCCGACGAGCGCAACGGTGTCGCGGCGCAGGCTCTCGGACACCGCGGTCACGCCGTGCGAACGCTCGATCGAGAATCCCACGACCCAGGAGTACGAGGCGTCGGCGCCGATCAGCGTGATGTCGGTCCCGTGCAGCGTCGTCACCATCCGCGGCCGGAACGGGGTGTGCGCCGAGGTCATCATCTGATCGGCGAGATAGGCGGCGGTGGCGTGAGGCACCGCGTAGTGGGCGTGGACGATGTCGAGCCGCTCGGCGTCGGCGATGTGCGCGATGGCGTTGGCGAGCGCCAGCAGGTACTGCGGTTCTCGAAACAACGGATAGGACGGCGTGGTGACCCGGTGGAACGTGAGACGCGGCAGACCCTCCTGCCACCGGAACGGCGGGTCGCTGCTGATCAGGTGCACATCGTGTCCGCGCGCGGCGAGCGCGCGCGCCAGCTCGGTGGCGACCACGCCACTACCGCCAAGCGACGCGTAGCAGACCATGCCGATGCGCATGCGGCTACTTCAGCAGTCCGGAGCGGACAACGGGCTCGCGGACGATCAACCCCTCGGCGTAGGCGACGCCGGCAAGGGCGCCGAACTGCGCGTCGCGGCTCTCGACCAGCCGGCTGAACGTCGGTGAGTTCAATCGCGTCGAAACCGACGCGCCGCCGGTGGCGAACTGGCTGCGGTAACACGCCAGCGCCGCGCGCTTCCGGTCGTAGTAGGCGGAGACGTCAACCACGAACGAGGGTGGTGCGCTGTCGTTGATGAAGTAGTGGCACACCCATTCCGGCAGCCAGGAAGGATCCGCGGTTTCGTAGCGCCGCAGCCCGCTCTTGAAGATCGCCCGGCGCAGGACGTCGCTGGCGGCCACATGATCGGGATGTCGATCGGCCCAGTAAGGGATCGCGATGGCGCGCGGACGCGAGCGACGGATGAGATCGACCGCCGATTGGATCTGGTTGCCGGTGCCATCGATTCCACCGTCCGGCCATTCCAGGTTGTCGCGCCACGCCGCGCCCAGCACCGCGGCAGCCGCTTGCGCTTCGGCGCGGCGTTCGTCGGGCGTGCCGTTCGACGACAACTCCGCGCGCGTCAGGTCGCAGATGCCGACGCGCAGCCCATCGGCGGCATGTCGCGCAATCGTCCCCGCCAGTCCGATCTCGGCGTCATCGGCGTGCGGCCCGAACACAAGCACATCGACCTGTTGCACCTATCGTTCCTCACGCCTATCGTAACAGCCATGAACATCGCAGCCTGAGGAGCCGAGATCATGGGCACACGACTGTTCGCGCCGTTCCTCCTCGTATCGCTGCTGGCCGTGCCCGACGGTGTCATGGTGCAGAGCGGCCAGAAGGGCACGCTGCTGGTGGTCAACCGCACGGGCGGCAGCATCTCCCTGTTCGACCTCGACACCAGCGTGGAGATGGCGCGCGTGCCGATCGGGCCGGTCATCCCGCACGAAGTGGCCGTGAGCCCGGACGGCCGGCTCGCGATGACGGGCGAATACGGGCCCAATGACAACCCGGGGCGTCATCTGGTGGTGATCGACGTCGCCGAGGGACGGCAGGCGGGGCGCATCGATCTGGGGCCGCAATCGAGGCCGCACAGCATCATGTTCATGAAGGACGGCCGGCGCGCCGTTGCCACGCTCGAGCTCTCGGATCGCGTCGCGCTCGTGGATGTCGTCGCGCGCAAGGTCATCCGCACCTACCCTACTGGTGGGCGCGAGGGCCACATGGTGCGCCTCAGTCCCGACGGCACCAGGGCGTATGTCACGAGCCGCGGTGCGGCAGGGACGCTGTCGGTGATCGCGCTCGAGGGTGACCTGGCCCCAGTGGTAATCCCGACTGGCGAGGGCGCCGAGGGCCTGGCGGTGTCGCCTGACGGCAGCGAGGTCTGGGTCGTGAATCGCCTGGCCGGCACGATCTCCATCGTCGATACACGCTCACTCGAGGTGACCGCGACGCTCGACGTTCCGCCCGACGCGCGTCGCGCGGAGATCTCAGTGGGGGGGCGCGTCCTCGTGCCGCACGGCGGCCCGCCTGACGCCCCGGCCCAGTTCCTTTCGGTGTACGACCTGCGGCGTCGGGCGCTCATCGGCCGGCACGCCATGCACGAAGGGCGAAAGGGACCTGGAGGTTTCGGCATCCACATCGTCGGCGAGCGGGCCTTCGCGAGCGACCGGGCGGGCCGCGCACTCCTGGCATTTGACCTCGCAAACGTCGCGGCGGCTGGTACGATCGCGACGGACCTCGACGATCCCGACGGCCTGGCGTTCTCGCCCGTGCGCGTGTCGGTGCTGGAGCGATAGGAGCCAGCGTGAACGTTGTCCTACGATAGGGCCATGCTGAAGGAACGCCCGTTGAGATCCGCGTTGGCGACGCTTGTCCTCCTGACCACGGTCGCCGTTCTCTCCAGTTGTGGCGATCGCGGCCCGTCCGCGGCCGAGCAGGCGGCCGCCGCGGCGCGTGAGGCCGAGCGGGTGGCCGACGAGAAGGCGCGCGAAGAACGCAAGGCGCGGGTCGAGGCCGAGCGCCTTGCCGTGCTGTGGCGGTATCAGGAGGCGACGGTTGGCGGGGGACGGCAGGTGACCGCGTCGATCCTGTCGATCGACAACATCGACACCGACGGCAAGGGTGCCAAGCCTGTGCAGCTGGTCTTTCGCGACCACGCTTCGTGGGGCCGGAGCAGCTATCTCGTGCTGCAGGCCGGTGATTTCGACTGCGCGCCGCGCTGCATGGTGAATGTCACGGTGGACGAGCTGGCGCCGGAGAAGTTGGCGGCACGACGCCCGAAGACCGACGAAGCAATCGCCATGTTCATCAACGACGCGGCGGCGCTGTGGCGACTGACGTCGGGCGCCCGGCGAATCAGCATCGAGTTCCCGGTGAAGGCCGGCGGCACCCGCACGGCCAGCTTCGATGTCGCCGGTCTCGACGAATCGAAGATGCCGGGATGGAGCGTCGGCGCTGACTAGGTGACTGATGAGTTAGTATCGCCTTCGTGAAACCGCTGGCGGAACGCGCTTCTCAAGCATGGCTCGCGCTGGCGCCGAGTGCCCGCGTGGTCGTCGCCTCGATGCTTCTGCTGGTGGCGACGCTGCCAGTGCTGATCCGTCTCACGATCGGCCGCCCTGCGGATGACCTGAAGGTCTTCATGAACGGAGCCGAGGCTCTGCTGCGCGGCCCTCTCATCTACCGCGACTTCGTCTTCGAATACCCGCCGTACGCGCTCCTGTGGTTCGTCGTCCCGCGCGAGCTGTCGTCTGATCTCAACAGCTTCCGCCTGACGTTTGGCCTGGAGATGTGGCTGACCGACGCGCTCATCAAGGCCTTGCTGCTGTGGCACGCGCTCCGCGCCCGCACCGGGCTCCGCGATCTGATCCCGTTCGTGGCCTATACGCTCGGCAGCGCGGCCCTCGGGCACTTGCTGCTGATGCGATACGACCTGGCGCCCGCCTTCCTCACCTTTGGCGCCACACTGGCGGTGGCCGGTGGCTGGGCGTTCCTCGGCGGCGTATTGGTGGCGCTGGGCGCGGGCACGAAGGTGTACCCCGCGCTGCTGATGCCCATGCTTGCGGTGTTCGCGTGGCGCCGTGGCAGGGAGGGACTGGGCCGATTCATCGCGGGCGCGGTGGTGGCCACGGTGCCGCTGGTCGTGGGCGCGTTCTGGGCTCCGTGGTGGCGCTTTGCTTCGTATCACGTGGAGCGAGGTCTGCAGGCGGAGTCGCTGCTGGCGTCGATTGTCTGGGCGCTGCACTTCGCCGGCGTTCCCGCAGGCTGGGCCATGGTGTGGAGGGCCCTTGAAGTGACGGGCCCGCTGGCCGAGCGGCTGGTCGGCCCCGGACAGTTGATGTGGGTCGTGGCGACGCTCGCATCGACCGCGTTGGCCACATGGACCGCCTGGCGGATGGGCTCGGAGACGCCTCGAGCCACGCCACTCGCCGAGATGGCGGCACTGCTGCTGCTGCCGCTCGCCGCGTTCGTCTCCACCAACACCGTGCTCAGCCCGCAGTTCCACCTGTGGCTGCTCCCGCTGGCGGCGCTCGCGTTGTCGCCGTCAACCGCGGAACCCGATGGTGAGGACGGGTCGGCGATCACCATGCCGGCCGAAGCCCGACGCGCGGCCTGGTGCATCATCGTCGCGACGCTCATCGTGCCGGTGTTCTATCCGCACCGGGAGTACAACACCGGGCTTGGGATCTTCCGCACGTCCGTGTTGTTGCTGCGCAATTTACTGCTGCTCTACGCGACGGCCTGTCTGTGGATCGGCGTCAGGAAGATGGCGCGCCAGGCCTAGTAATCGAAGACGTGCTCGAGGCCCGGCTCGCCGAGCGGATAGGTGTTGAGGAACGCCGCCAGCTCCGGCATCCTGACGTTGACGAGCAGGCGCTCGCCGGGAATGCCGTCACGCTTCATGCGCAGGATGACGGTCCCATGCTGGACGGCGCAGCTGCCACGCCGTCGCGGACGGTCACGCTCACCATGATCTCGTCGTTGCCGGCGATCTCGCGGATCGTGCCGCCCTGTCGGGCGATGTCGGCGAGGATGCGCGTGAACAGGTCGTAGCGCGGCGTCTCGATCTCGACGCCGTCCCCGCGCTCGCCAATGACGGTGACATCCGGCATCCGCGCCGAGGGCCGCCGCGATCGAGTCCTGACACGACGCTGCGGATGACCAGCTGCGCCGGCGCCGTGGCGGCCACCGCGCCCGCAATGACCTTCGCATAGCCGGCCTTCGCTTCGAACTCCAGGCCGATGCCGAGACGCCGTCTCCCAGCCTCGAACGAACTGCTCGACCGGCGCCGCCCAGAGCTCGTGCGCCTTGCGGTTGAACGGATACTGATACCACGGCGTCTGGCGCAGGAACGCCGCGTAGTCGGCGGCCACGCCGGCGATGACCGCATCCTGCGGGGTCTTGCGCGGCCCGCGCAGCCACGCCGTGGCGCGCCCCATCGTCTCTTCGTAGGCCGCCTTCGCGAGCATCTCCGCCGTGAAGCTGACGCCGATCGTGTGGATCATGCTCCGCGTGTCCCAGTCCGCGCCGCCGTGCTCGGCTGGCGACGCGCGTGAGCGCGCAGGTGGAGCTCCAGAAGCTCGAGATGCTGTCGCACGTAGTCGAAGGCATGTTCGTCGCCGGTCTTCAGCGCCTGCGCCAGGCCGTCATAGGCGAAGACGATGTGCCATTCGGGATAGGTCAGGTAGGTGTTGGCTTCCCGGCGCTGAAACGCGGGGTCGGTGATCAGCGGCTGGTAGGTCTGCGTCCCGGCCTGGCCGCGGCACCCGAGTTCGACATACGCCACCGGCGACGAGCAGCAGCAGCGTGGCGACGAGCAGGCCGGCCAGCGACCACTTGAGGACCCTCCGCAGCGTGAGCACTCTGCGCACGTGCGCAGCCAGAGCTCGGCGGATCATCGCTCTCGCGTGGCGAAGCGCACGCTGGAGAAGACCGCGAATGCCGCCGCCGACGATGTGCGGCAGGTTCGCGAGGATCTTGAACGTCAGCGGCAGGTCCAGCACGCCGTGGTTCATGATGCCGAGATCGAGGTAGCCGGAGCCCGTGGCCAGCCCCAGGAGACCATCGGTGAGGTAGAGCAGGCCGAAGTAGCGGAGGAAGATGCGCGACGCGCGGTTCGAGGTGCCGCCGCGATGCCGGCCCACAGCGCCGACGCGACATGCAGCGCATCGTCGAAGATGTCGAGCGCGAACACGCCGAACGCCCGGCCCTCGGCTGTCGGTCAGCCCCGGGATGTAGTTCAGCGACGCCGCCGCCAGCAGGATCACCATGTAGACGAGCGCAATCCGCCGCAATGTTCCCACAGCTGGTCCTCTCGCCTCAGAGCTTGGCGAAATAGCCGTCCCACAGCTGATTGCGGAACAGCAGGTCGGGATCCGCCGCGCGCTTGCTGGCGGCGAACGCCGCGGCGCGCGGATAGCCCCGCGACAGCTGCGCCAGCGACGCATGCGGGCGGTAGGGGAGGTAGTAGGTGCCGCCGATGTCCAGGACGCGTTCGATGAGCGCCTGCGGTCATGCGCGCCATGTCGGTCTCGCCGCGCACGGTCTTTTCCTGGGAGAACAACAGCACGGCGGCGATGCGCGGCTCCGGCGCATAGGCCAGCACGCTGTCGCGATCGGTGTTCACGTAGCGCAGCGTGATGTTGAGGAGCTGCTGGTACGACGCCGGGATCACCGCCTGGCACGCCTTCACGAACTCGGCGAAGCGCGCCGGCGGCACGAAGTATTCGTGCAGGATGTCGGTGCGGAACGGATCGCGGTCGTCGAGCGTGACGACCGGCTCGTTCATCAGGGTGTTTCGCGTCGCGTCGCCGGCGACCCGCGGACCGAGCCCCGCCTCGGTCCACCAGCGAAAGCGCTTGGCGCGGTCGGACTCGACCTGCGCGCGAAAGAGATAGCGCGAGGCGCGGCTGATGAATCCGGATCCGGATGCCGCGGGAATGCCGCTCTGGTCCGCGCGTGGGCCGATACGTGATCAGCAGCGCCCGTTCGAAGAAGCGGTCGAGCGACACGTCCATCCGCCCGTAGGCCATCTGAATGGTGGCGTCGGAGGCAAGCTGCTGCGCGAATCGCTCGCCGAGTCTCGAGGCCGCTCACCTCTTCGAAGCGCGGGGCGAGCAGGGCGTTCGGCACCATGTCGAGCTCCAGCTCGGTGATCACGCCGAACAGCCCGTAGCCACCCATGGCGTGGCGGAACAGATCGGCGTTCTCCGTGCGCGAGCACGGTGACGACCGTGCCATCCGCGAGGACCATGGTCAGCGCCCTGACCGTGCTGCCGCAGCCGCTGAAGGGCACCGGCCAGCCGTGCGCGTTCACCGAGAACGTGCTGGCCACGCCGAAGTCGTTGTTGGACTGCATGACGGCGGGTGAAAAGCCGAGCGCGTCGAGGCTGGCGATCACGGTCGACCAGCGCGCCCCGGCCGCCACGCGATAGGTCTTGCGCGCCGTGTCCGCCTCGAGCCACCGCTGGTCGAGCGTCACGACGGTGCCGTCCCTGGCGAGACTCTGGCCGCCCATCGAATGGCGCGCCGCGCTGGCGATGAACGGACGGCGAGCCGCGCGCGCCTCGGCGAGGGCGGCGCGAATGCGCTCGACCGCACCGGCTCCGTGGATCCTCGCTGATCGTGACGTGCGAGGCGACCGGAGTCGGACAGAGCTGACTGGCGTCGTCGAGAACGCCCGCGCGCGCCGGCAGCCTGCGGATCCGGAAACCTCGGGCCCGGGTGGCTGGTGGGCAACAGACACTGGCGGCCGGCGAGCGCCCCGATTCCGGCGGACGCGCCGAGCAACCATGCGCGCCGCGTCAATCCCGCCTTTGGCAGCATCATTCGGTCGGCGTCCTCCCGGGAGGGCGACATCATACCAGCTGTGCAATTCGCGACGCCGGGGGTGATACATTGCCGAACATGACATCGCTTATTCGTGTTCCACGCGCCGGATTCCGGTTTCGCCTCCGCACTCGTTCTGGCGCTGGCAATGGTCGCCACCGGGCTGTCCGGCCCCGGCGGTGTTGACGGCACGGTCTCGGCCCAGGAGGCGAACCCCTGCGCGCTGCTCACGACCGATGAGATTCAGTCACTCGCGCCGAGCGCGAGCGTCGGCGAAGGGGTCTCGAGCTCGATACCGTCCTCCAGCTACGCGACCTGTCGATATGCGTGGGGTGCCGGCACTCGCCGCTTCAAACTCGGCGTCGTCGTCCACGACGTGTCCCGGAGGTTCCCCGGGATGACTCCCGACCAGATCAAGCAGCGGCTCCTCGAGTCGGTCAAACCGGAAACGGAAGAGGAAGTCATCTCGGACGTCGGCGAAGCGGCCGTGTTCAGGGCCGATTCGCCCTACTACACCACTGCGACCGCGTTCGTGAAGGGCCGCATCATCGAGGTGCAGTTCGACGGCCTGGCGGCGCTGGAGCAGAAGGGCCAGGCGATTGCGCTGCTGAAGTCGGCTGTGTCGCGGCTCTAGCCGGCAGTGGCTCGCGGTCGCCGCGACGGACGTCCGTCAAGCGAGGACTGCGCTCGCGGCGAGCGACCGCCCCCACGACGACGGCTTGAATGTGATGGCCTTGCTCCTGAACGGTCTGTCGGAGGAACAACAACGCGAGCTGTTGGCGGCCGGATCCCCGCGCTCGCTGAAGCCGCGCGACGTCCTGGGGGCCCAGGGCGAGCCTGCCGAGTCGATCGCCCTGGTGCAGGTCGGCCACTTGAAGCTCGGGCGGCTCAACACCGACGGCGCCGAGACGCTGGTCTGCTTCATCGGCCCGGGAGACTGCTACGGCGCGATCGCGCTCTCGCCCGGCAAACGCTTCCCCGTCTCCGCGGTTGCCGTCGAGCCCGCGAGAGTGCTGGTCTGGCAGCGACCGGTCATTGTCGGCCTCGCCGAGCGCATTCCGCAGATTCGGCTCAATCTCTTCGAGGAGGCAAGCCAACGGATGGTCGGCCTTCTGTCTGCCGTGCAGGATCTCGCCGCGGAACGCGCGCCGGTGCGGATTGCGAGAGCCCTGCTTCGCGTGGCCGAACATGGCGGTGAGCGGTCGCCCCAGGGCATTCGGATCGTGCACCCGATCACGCGGCAGGAGATTGCCGGCCTGACGGGCACAACGCTGTTCACCGTCAGCCGCCTGATGTCGAGGTGGGAGTCCGACGGCCTGCTTCGGACCGGCCGCGGCGCTGTCACGATCGTGGACCCCAAAGGCCTCGAGCTCGCCGCCTCGTCGTCAGACGACTGAAACACCGTCCCAGTCGGCCTGATTCCAACCCGGAATCTCGAGAATCCCGCCCGCTCTTCGCTGGTTGCGCCAGCGCAACGACGGCTGCCGGCGGCCCGAGTAACCTCGCTGAGAGGTTATTATGACGTTCTGCCCTTATCACTACGTAGGCGAAGCGGCGGCGCAATCCCGGAGGCCGTCAGGATTTTCCAGCCGCGGAAGGTCGGCCCGTCCGCCAGCCCTGCCCGCATGACGTGGGCCGACCGGCCGCTCTCGGAGCTGACGGACCACATCGTCGAAGCCTTCCACCAGCCGCTTCTGCTGGAGCTGCCCCGTCTCCGCGCGCTGATTGCCAGATTTCAGGGCCACATGCGACGAGCACTGCGCGTGCCGACCGTCGTCGAGGCAGGAACTGCGCCGGTTCGAGGCCGGGCTCCTCGCGCGGGTGACGGCCGATGAGGACGAGCTGTTTCCGTTGGTCGACCGGCTCGAGGCAGACCGTGCTTGCGATGAGGAGTCGCGTCGGCTCGCCGCGCTCCGCAGCGACGCCGAGATGTTTCATGAGGATGCAGCTCGGACGATCTGGCTCCTGCGAACGATCACCGACGGCTACGAGCCGCCGTCGAACGCGTGCGGAGCCCTGCGCTCGCTCTACCGCGGCCTGGAAGAGCTCGAACAGCTGATGCAGCTGTACCCCCAGCTGGAAATCAACGTGTTGTTTTCGCGGGCCGCGACATTGGATGAGCCGAGCCGGCGCGGAGCAGCAGCGATGAGGAGAGAGCCTCATGCTGCCCGCCCACCCGGAACGAATCTGCTGGGGCTGCGACAAATACTGCCCCGCCGACGACCTGGCCTGCGGCAACGGTTCGATTCGTACGCAGCACCCGTGCGAGCTGTTCGGCGATGACTGGCTCGAGTGGTCGGACTCGCGACGCGACGCCGGGGACCGATCCCGGCTCGACGAGGCGGAGCAGGGACCGGACGAAGCCGAATGACCTGCAGACATCGCCCGCGCTAGCCGCGACGCGGGCAATCATGCCCAGGGCCAGGCCGCTCGACGCCGTCATGCGGCGGCCTCCATCGGCGCCGCAGCGGGCACCGGTGCGGTACGCTCGTGGCGCTTCGCCATGTAGTAGAGGACGGGCACGGCCATGCGCGAGAGCAGGAGCGACGCCACCTCGCCGGCCATCAGCGAGATCGCCAGGCCCTGGAAAATCGGGTCGAACAGGATGACCCCGGCGCCGACGATCATGGCGGCGGCGGTGAGGGCCATGGGGCGGAACCGCACCGCGCCGGCGTCGACGACGGCCTGCTCGAGGGGAAGACCCTCGAGCAACCGCAGCTCGATGAAGTCCACCAGGATGATCGAATTGCGCACCACGATGCCCGCACCGGCGATGAAGCCGATCATCGACGTGGCCGTGAAGAACGCGCCCATCGCCGCGTGCGCCGGCAGGATGCCCACCAGCGAGAACGGGATGGCGGCCATGATCAGCAGGGGCGTCTTGAACGACTGGAACCAGCCGACCACCAGCACGTAGATGAGCACGAGCACGGCCGCGAACGCGAGGCCGAGGTCGCGGAACACCTCGATCGTGAGGTGCCACTCGCCGTCCCACTTCATCGCGTAGCGCGAGGTGTCGAACGGCTGGACCGCGTTGAAGACCTCGAGCCCATAACCCTCGGGCAGCGACAGCCGCCCGATCGGCTTGTTCATCTGGAGGATGGCGTAGACCGGGCTCCCGTTCTTTCCTGCCAGGTCGCCGGTGACGTAGGTCACCGCCTGCAGATTCTTGTGATACAGGCTTGCCTCTTCCTGCGTGGTCACGGCGCTCGTGAGCTCGCCCACGGCAACCGGCCTGGTGCCGCGAAGCCGGATCGACTGGACGGCCTCGAGACTGCGATCGTCGCGGGGGAGGCGGATCACGATCGGCACGTCCTCGCGCGCCCGTTCGTCGTGCAGCAGGCCCGCGGATTCTCCCGAGCCGGCCATCCGTACGACCGCCGCCACCGCCGCCGGCGAGAGGCCCGCCGCCGCGGCTTTTTCGCCATCGACGGCGAGCGTGATCTTCGCGTGCGGGGCTTCGACGTACCAGTCGGTATCGACCACGCCGGGGGTCTGCTCGAAGATCGACTTGATCTGCGCGGCCACCGCCGTCCGCCGCGCCGGATCCGGCCCATAGACTTCCGCGACGAGGGTTTGCAGCACGGGCGGGCCCGGTGGCACTTCCGCCACCTGGATGGTCGCGCCGAATTGTTTCGCGATCGGCACCAGCCGCTCGCGCACGCGTCCGGCCACCTCGTGGCTCTGCGCCGAGCGTTCGCCCTTCGGCACGAGGTTCACCTGCAGATCGGCGAGGTGCGGAGCGCGCCTCAGAAAGTAGTGCCGCACGAGGCCGTTGAAGTTGTAGGGCGCCGACACGCCCACGTACTGCTGGACGTTGACGACCGTCTCATCGTCCAGGGTGGCCGACGCCAGTGCCGACGCGACGCGCGCCGTCGTCTCGAGCGCCGTGCCCTCGGGCATGTCGATCATGACCTGGAACTCGCTCTTGTTGTCGAACGGCATCATCTTCAGCCTCACCAGTTCGAGCGGGACCAGCGCGACGGCCGCCAGCAGCAAGGCCGCCACGCCCGCCAGGAAGATCGCGCGCCTCCTGCCGCTGGCGATGAGCGGCCCCATCACGCGGCGATAGAGCCGCGTGAGGAGATCTTCTTCGCCGTGATCGTGATGCGCGGAGGGCTTGAGCAGCCGGACCGCGGCCCACGGCGTCACGACGAAGGCGACCACCAGCGAGAAGACCATCGCCGCCGACGCGCCGACCGGAATCGGCCGCATGTAGGGCCCCGACAATCCGCGGACGAACGCCATCGGCAGGATCGCCGCCACCACCGCGAGGGTCGCGAGGATCGTGGGGTTGCCCACTTCGTCAATGGCGCGAATCGCGATCGCGGCCAGCCCGCCCCGCTCCTCGCCGCTCATCCGCGCGTGGCGGACGATGTTCTCCACCACGACGATCGCATCGTCCACCAGGATGCCGATGGAGAAGATCAGCGCGAAGAGCGTGATGCGGTTCAGGGTGTAGCCATAGAGATAGAACATGAAGAGCGTGAGCGCGAGCGTGACCGGAATCGCGATCAGCACGACGGCCGCCTCGCGCCGGCCGAGGACCAGCCAGATCAGCGCCGAGACCGAGAGGACGGCGAGCAGCATGTGCCACAGCAGTTCGTTGCTCTTGTCGGCGGCGGTCTCACCATAGTCACGGGTGATGGTGAGATGCACGTCCGACGGCACGAGCGATCCCTTGAGCGTGTCGAGCTTCTCGGCGACGCGGTGGGCGACGTCGGTGGCGTTGGTGCCCTTCCGCTTTGCGACGGCGATGGTGACGGCCGGTTGCGCGCCGGACGTCTTCGACTGGAAGGTGACATACGACGTGGGCTCGGCGTCGCCATCAACCACGTCCGCCACGTCGCGCACAAACACGGGACGCCCGCGTGCGGAGGTCACGACGGTGTTGCGCAGTTCATCGGCTGTGCGCAGGCGGCTCCCCGCCTCGAGGCCGGTCATCACACCGCCCGCGACGGGGCCCGACGCGGTGCCACGCACGTTGGTGCGGGCGATCGCCTGCTGAACCGAGAGCGGATCGAGATCGTAGGCCGACAGCCTCGCGGGGTCGATGTCCACGCGAACCTGCCTTGGGCGCCCGCCGATGATGGTCACCTCCGACACGTCGTTGACTTCAGCGATGGCATCTCGCAGTTGGACGGCGAGCGATCGCAGCTGATCGTCCGCGTAACGCGCCGACCACACCGTGACGGCAAGGATCGGCACATCGTCGATCGAGCGCGGCTTGACGATGGGCCCGATGACGCCTGGCGGGATGCGATCCGCATTCGCGGCCAGTTTCTGATTGAGGCGAACGAGCGCGGCTTCCTGCGGCTCGTCCACCTTGAAGCGGACGACGACCATCGACTGTCCGGGACTCGAGGTCGAGTAGACGTATTCCACGCCGGGCACTTCCCAGAGCAGCTGCTCCATCGGACGCGTGACCCGCTGTTCGACATCCGCCGGTGTCGCCCCCGGCATCTCGACGAACACGTCAACCATCGGCACGATGATCTGCGGTTCCTCTTCGCGCGGCAGCGCCACCACCGCCAGGGCGCCAAGCGCCATCGAGGCCAGGATGAAGAGCGGCGTCAGCTTGGAGTGGATGAACGCCGCGGCCATCCGGCCGGCGGCGCCGTAGGTCCTGGCCATCTACCGGCCTCCCACGCTGACGCGGCGTCCGTCGGTGACGCCGGCCGGCGGCGAAAGAATCACCACCTCCGATTCCGTCAGGCCTGCCAGTACTTCGGACTCGCTGAGGTTGACGAGACGCACGCGCGCCACGCCCTTGTCGACCACGAATACCGAGGTGAGCTGTCCGCGGCGCACGATCGCCGACGGTGGAATGGTCAACGCGCGTCGCGGCGTCCCGCCAAATCGCGCCTTGCCGAATTCGCCGGATCGAAGGCCGGGTGCATCGGGCAACGCGATCTTGACGAGAAACGCGCGCGCATCCGCATCCACCGCCCGGCTGACTTCAACCACCGTGCCCTCGATCGAGGTGGTCCCGGTCCCGAGGAAGACCGGGACGCTGTCGCCGTTTCGAATCTGGCCGATGCGTGATTCGTCCACGCGGACCTCGAGGCGGAATCCGCGAGTGTCTTCCAGGCGGAGAAGGGGCATGCCTGGTGACGCCATGTTTCCGGGCTCGACCATCTTCTCGGTGACCATGCCGTCGAAGGGCGCGGCAATCGTGGTGAAGGATTCGGTGGTGCTCGCCTGGTCGCTGGCGGCCCGGGCGCTCTCGACTGCCGACGCGGCCTGCAATGCCCGCGCGGACGCACCGGCGACGCGCGCTTCGGCGCTCCGCAGCGTCGCGGTGGCGTCATCGAGTTCCTGCGCGGTGGCGGACCGCTTGGCCTGCAGGCCGGCGATGCGATCGTGGGACGCGCGTGCGAGGGCCAGGCCAGCTTCCGCGGCCTGGAGCTCGGCTGCGGCCGCCTTCGACCCCTGTTCGGCGGCAAGGGCCGCCGAGCGCGCGGCACGGGCGCCGGCGGCGAGATCGTCGCCGTCGAGCACGATGAGCGTCTGGCCTTCGCGGACCTGATCGCCTGGCGACACGCGGACCTCGCGCACCGGCGCCAGGATGCGCGCCGTGATCGTGGCCGTGGTGCGAGCCTGCACCACGCCGCCCGAGTCGATCGCACTGGCCACGTCGGTCATCGCAACCTGGGCGATGGTGACGGCGATGGGCTCTGCCGCGTCGGCCGGAGCGGCGGCGGCCGGGCGAGCCGAGCATCCGGCCAGCGCCGCGCTCATCAAGAGTGCTGCCGTAACGCCCGCGACGATGACGTGATGACTCGCGGTGATCTGTTTCATGGCCTTCCTATCGCTCGTTGCAGGGTCGCTGTTGCCGTGAGCACATTCACACGCGCAGCGATTTGTTGGGCATCGGCCTGCTGCACGGCGTCGGCCGAGCGCAGCAGCATGGCCGCATCCGTGAGGCCGCTCTCATAGCGGTCCCGGATAATGCGGCGGCTCTCTCGTGCCTGATCGGCGGCCGCCCGTCCAACCGCTTCGCTCGCCCGCGCGGCCTCGAGCCGGGCGATCGCGATCTGCACATCGAGCCGCGCCATGGTCTCGGCTTTGCCCTTTTCGAGCGCTCGACGCGTCGCCTGCTCGCGCGCTTCAGCGAGCCGTGCCTTGTCGGCAAGACCATGGAACAGGTTGATCCGGGCGACCGCGCCAGCCACCCAGCTCGACGACCGCGAATTCCAGGCGCCGCCGTTCAGTTCCCACCCGCCCTGCGCGGCCACTTGCGGCAGAAACGCCGCCTGCGCCGCGTCCACCGTGGCGGCCGCCAGCTGTTCCTGCTGCATGGCGAGTGCGACTTCGGGCCGGTTCTTCAATGCTTCCTCTTCAAGGCCTGCGGGATTGGTGATGTCGATGGCGATCGCCGGTGGCGTGAGATCGAGCGAGAACATCGTGCTCAAGGGCTCGCCCATCAACTGATTCAGCCGGGCGCGCGCGATGCGTTCGTCCGACGTCGCCTGCACCTGCTGTTCGAGCGTGCGTGCCAGGTAGACGTCCAGCTGCAGGACATCCGCGTCGGTCACCCGGCCGGCGTCGCGGCGGTTGCCGGCCAGCTCGCGGTCTGCCCGGGCGGTCTCGACCGTGGCCGCTGCCGAACGAACAGTCGCGGCAGCGATGAGCACGCGGCCAAACGCGTCGGTCACCGCCGTCGTCAGGTCCTGGTCGACGAGTCGCCTGCCGGTGGCCGCCATGTCCCGCCCGATCGACGCGGCTCGGACATTCGCCGAGGTGGTGCGATCGAACAGCGACTGCTCGACGGAGAACGCCGCGCGGAAGTTGTCCGTGGCAGCCGGGTGATTGAGCGCATCAAGGGCGAAGTCGGCCGCGGTGAACTGCCGCTGCGCAAGAAGCGAACTGAACACGAACACCGGGTGGTTGCCGCGCTGCCAGGACTCCGCGACGTCCACCTTTGGGAAGTAGCCGCCGCGAGCCTGTGTGACGCGTTCGGCCGCTTCCCGCTCGGCTGCCGCCGCCGATCCGGCGTCGGGGTTGTGGGCCTTGGCGCGCGCAATCGCCTCCGAAAGCGAAAGCGGCGACTGCGCAGACGCCGGCAGGGCCACAAACAGGGTGGCGAAGAGGAGTGGAACGACGAGGTGAGCCTCGCGCTCGAGGGCCTCGATGATGTCTCGCTCATGACAGGAGCGATTCTGCGGGACCTCTCACTGGCTGGCCATGCCCGCGCGGTTGAAGTTCTTGACCGTCAGTCCGGCGAGGCTAGAATGCTTTGCGCGGGCGCCACGAAACTTTGCCGGGCGTCCGGAGGAGACGATGGACGCGTTTTCAGAGGTCCTGAGCGGCGTGCGGCTGAAGGGGGCGATGTTCTTCAGCGCGGAGTTCTCCGCCCCATGGCGCCTCTCGACGCCCCACTGTCGCGTGCTGGCGCCGACGCTGGCGCCCGGCGCGCCGCACATCGTGATCTATCACTTCGTCGTCGATGGCACGGCGCGGGCCTGAGTTGAAGGCGGGCCCGATGTCGAGCTGTCGCCAGGCGACATCGTGGTGTTTCCGCACGGGGATCCGCACCAGTTGAGCGGCGGAACCGGATCGAACTATATTGAGAGCGCCGCCGTCCTTGGAAGGGTCGCGACCGGGGACCTGTCGCCGATGCAGCGCCGGTGGTGGTGGGCGCGACGACCCGGTTCGTGTGCGGGTACTTGACGTGCGACCCGCTACTCTGCGGCCCGATTCTCGAGAGCTTGCCGCCGATCCTGAAGGTGAACGTCCGGACCGATCGATCGGGCCACTGGCTGGAGCAGTCGATCCTGCATCTGCTGGAGGAGGCCGCCTCGGACCGTGCGGGCAGCGACGTGATGCTGGCGAAGCTGTCTGAAGCGCTGTTCGTGGATACGCTCAGGCGATACGTCGAAGGACTCCCGGATCAGACGACGGGGTGGCTCGCGGGCGCGCGAGACCCGGCCGTGGGCAAGAGCCTCGCGCTGCTTCACAGGCGACCGGAACACCCGTGGACCATCGCCGAGCTCGCGGCGGAAGTCGGCCTGTCCCGATCGTCGCTGGTCGAGCGGTTCAACCGCTACCTCGCGGAGCCGCCCATGGCGTACTTGACCGGATGGCGATTGCGGCTGGCCGCCGAGGCGTTGACGTCGTCCCCGAAGGGGGTCGGCGGATATCGCGGCCGCCGTGGGCTACGAGTCCGAGGCGGCGTTCAATCGCGCCTTCAAGCGCGCATACGGCGCGCCGCCGGCGCGGTATCGCCGCCAAAGCAGGAATCCTGCGAGTCCGGTTGGCAGAGTCACACATACGGAGCCGTCATGAACGATCTTCGCTTCGCCTTTCGCCGCCTGCGCAAGGGGCCGGCATTCACGGTGACGGCACTGGCCACGGTGGCGATCTGCCTGGGAGCGAACCTCGCGATTTTCGCGGTGATCGATGCCATCCTGCTCCGTCCGCTGCCGTTTCCGGAATCCGACCGGCTGGTCACGATCTTCAACACCTATCCGAGAGCCGGAGTCGAGCGCGACGGCTCCTCGTTGACCAACTACTACGAGCGCCGAGGCAACATCCCGGCTTTGTCCAGCCTCTCCATCTACCGGGAGAGCACCGAAGTCGTCGGCGAAAGCGGTTCGACCCAGCAGGAAAAAGTCATGCGCATCTCGCCGGACTTTTTCACGACGCTTGGCGTCGGCCCGGTGATGGGGCGCAGCTTCAACGAGGTGGAAACAGTCGCGCCGATCGAGCATCACGCGGCCATCGTGACCGACGCCTACTGGCGCCAGCGCCTCAACGCCGATCCACAGGTTCTCGGCCGTGAAGTCCGGGTGAATGGAGCGCCACGAACGATCGTCGGCGTCCTGCCTCCCGACTTCCGTTTCCTCTCCTCGGAAGCCCGGCTCCTGCTGCCGTTGACGTCCGGGTTGCAGCAGCGCACTCCGGAGCAGCGCCATTCCGGCGGCGGCGGCACGCACATGATTGCGCGGTTGAAGCCGGGCGCGACGATCGCCGAAGCACAATCACAGATCGACGCCCACAACGCCGCCGTCGAGCAGGGTAATCCACAGGCGGTCATGATGGCCGAGGCCGGCTTCCGCTCGCCGGTACTTCCACTCCATGCGGATCACGTGCGCGCGATCCGTCCGACCCTCTGGTTGATGCAGGGCGGCGCGTTGTTTCTCCTGCTCCTGGGGGTGGTGAATCTCGTCAACCTGCTGCTGATTCGGGCGAGCGGGCACATGAAGGAAATGGCGATCCGCCGATCGATCGGCGCCAGCGGCCGCCAGGTGGTGAGCCAGGTGATGGTTGAGACGCTGCTCCTGACCGTGCTTGGCGGATTGCTCGGCCTTGCGGTGGGCGCGACGGGAATCAGGCTGCTCGAGGTGCTTGGCGCGGATCGCCTGCCGCTCGGGGCGCACATTGCGTTCGATGGCCGGCTGGCCGCGATCGGCTTGGCTGGCGCCATTCTCCTGGGAGTCGTCATCGCGGTGCCGATCGCGTGGTTCAACCTGAGCAGCCATCCCGAGAAGGCACTCCGCTCGGAATCCCGCTCGGGCACAGTCAGTCGCTCCGCTCAACGCCTTCGCCATGGATTCATCGTCGCGCAGATCGCGCTCGCGTTTGTTCTGCTCGCGAGTGCCGCGCTGCTCGGGCTGAGCCTGAAGAATGTGATGGCCGTGTCTCCCGGCTTCCGGGCCGATCACGTCATCACCGGTCAGTTCATGCTCCCGTACGCGCCGTTCCCGGCCGGATCGCCCCAGCGCGTCGCTGTCCTCGATCGCCTGCTCGAATCCATCGGGCAGCAGCTTGGAGTCGCCGCAACCGGAACGATCACGAACGTTCCGCTGAGCGGCGACAACGGCAAGTCCGCGATCACGCCCGCGGGATATGTGCCCCAGCCGGGCGAATCGCTGCGTGGGCACTACTACTACAGCATCACCGGCGACTACTTTTCGGCCATCGGCATTCCGTTGCGCGAAGGACGGTTCCTGACGTCAGCGGATTCTCACCGTCCTGACCGGGTCTGTGTGGTGGATGAGGACTTCTCGCGGCTCTATTGGCCCAACGGCGGCGCCCTCGGTCAACGTGTCTATCAAGGTACCGATTCAGACGACGCCAGCCTGTTCACGATTGTCGGGGTCGTCGGGTCGGTCAAGCAGGCGGACCTCACGGAGCCGCTGGGGCAGGGTGCGGTGTACGTGCCTTACCGTTATCAGGACAGCGGCAACATCTTCGTGGTCACGCGCACGAGCCAGCGCCCGGACGCGTTTGCCGATTCGCTGCGAAAAGTGGTGCGCGCGACCGATCCCGAGCTGGCGATCGACGACATTCGCTCGATGGAGACGCGCATCGCGGAGAGCCTGATCGGGCGCCGTTCTCCGGCCATGCTGGCCTGGATTGTCGCCGTCGTCGCGCTGCTCCTCGCGGCCATCGGCACATACGGCGTCCTCAGCTACACCATCGTTCAGCGGCAGCGCGAAATCGGCATTCGCATGGCGCTTGGTGCGCAGACGGGCCAGATTCGGACGCAGTTTCTGTCGTTGGGCCTGCGGCTGCTCGTGGCGGGCATGCTCCTTGGCGTGATGGGTGTGTGGGGCGCCGGAAAGGCGATGCAAAGCGTCCTGTTCGGCGTGCCCACGCTGCATCCCGCAACCCTTCTCGGAACCGCGCTCGTCATGGCGGCCGTGTCGCTGGTGGCCTGCCTCATCCCCGCGCGTCGCGCGTCGCGCGTCGATCCTGTGGTTGCTCTCGGCTCCGAATGAGTCAACCGTTCCGACGCACCATCTCGTTGATCCAGATCGGCGCGAAAGGCGAGGTGCAGCCTTTCGAAACCGGATAATCACGATAGACGCCCAGGGCTTCTCCAATGGCGATGGCGCGCTTGCGATGCTTGGGGAAGTGGATCCCGATTCCTGCCAGGCAGGAGTTCATCGTCCATTGCACTTCCGGCGCGGCGCCCCCCATCTCGGACTCGATGCGTTCCAGAAGCGCCGGCAGGTCGAGCCCTTCCGGACTCCTGGCGACTCGCCCGGAGGTCAGGCTCCATCCGGCGCGGGCTGCCCAGGGGTCATCAGCGGCCATCCACACCTGGCGAAGCGCCTCCTTGTCGGGATGATTCTTGACGACATAGGAGTTCAACCAGTCCGCCAATTGCGCAGCGGTGGCGGACCGGACCATCCGATCCATCTCGGCGCGTGACAGGTTCTTGGGCTTGAGCAGCAGGATGGCCAGGAGCCGGGCGTCGAGGTTCCCGGTCTCCCAGAGGGCGAGCGCCAGCTCGTGGTTGGCCTTGATCTTCTCGGCCAGCTTCCGAATGTCGCCGAGGCGCACACCGAATTGATTGTCGCCGCTGCCGTGCTTCTTGTTCTGCGCACGCATCTTCTCGTTGCCGAGCGCTTCGAGCTGCTTCAGCGTGTCTTTGAGCGCGATGGTCATCGTCATGGCCTCTGAGCAGGATAACGGATGCGCCCCACTTCAGAAACTGATGGATGATGGGCGCGACATGCAGAGCCGAAGGGACTTTCTCAGAACCGCGACGGCTGGAGCGGCTGGCGCGCTGCTGCCGGGCCGCATCCTGGCCAGGCTGGCCGCGCAATCGCGGCGCCGGGTGACCATCGGCGGACGGCCCGTCAAGGTCATCGACGCCCACGCCCACTGCGTCATCCCGGTCACCGACATCGTCCAGGGCTCGCCGCTGGCCAAGATGGGCGGCGGCGCCGGCGCCATGCTCCTCGGTCCGCAGCGCCTGCAGGTGATGGACGAGCAGGGTGTGGACGTTCAGGCGCTGACCATCAACGGCTTCTGGTGGTACGCCGCGGCGGATCGCGACCTGGCCGATCGGATCGTGCGAGCGCAGAACGAGGGACTCGCCAAGTGGGTGGCGCAGCACCCCGATCGATTCGTCGCGATGGCGTCGGTGGCGCTGCAGGATCCCGAACAGGCCGCGGCGCAGCTCGAAGACGGCGTGAAGCGGCTGGGGCTGCGCGGCGCGTCGATCGGCGGCCACGTCAACGGCGAGGATCTCTCGCTGCCGAAGTACGACCCGTTCTGGGCGAAGGCGGCGGAGCTCGGAGTACTCGTCGTGATGCATCCCGGCGGCGCGGAGAACATCATCAAGGACGGCGCGCTTCGCGGCCGCGGCGACCTCGGCAACGTCATCGGCAATCCGCTGGAGACCACCTACTTTCTGTCGCGGCTGATCTTCGACGGCGTCTTCGACAAGTTCCCCGGCCTGCGGGTCTGCGCCGCCCATGCCGGCGGCTACCTGCCGTCCTATCTCGGCCGCAGCGAAGCGGCGTGCGTCGTGCGGAGCAACGCCAACTGCGCCAACAAGAAGAAGCCGAGCGAGTACCTGAAGTCGCAGATCGTCGTCGACACGATGGTGTTCTCGGCCGAGGGGCTGCGCCATCTCGTCGCCGAGATGGGCGTGGGGCAGATCGTCTACGGGACCGACGTGCCCTTCAACTGGCCGGTCACCGTGGACCTGGTGCTGGACGCACCGTTCCTGAGCGATGCCGACAAGGAAACGATTCTGAGCGGCAACCTCAGACGGCTCCTTCGCATTGCTGCGTAGCATAGCGCAGTTGTCTGATGATTGCCACGGCGACTCTCGGGAGGCGCATTGGTAGAAGGTAGGCTGGCGCCGTCACGCATCCACGGGATTAGCGCCAAAGCGCACAGGAGCACGAGGTTATGACAGCATTCGTTCTTTCGCTACTGATAGGGATCGTCGCGGGGCTGCGAGCCATGACCGCGCCGGCAGCGATCAGTTGGGCGGCGCGTCTCGGCTGGCTTGATGTGGCGCCGACGAGTCTCGCCTTTCTCGGCTATGCATGGACTCCGTGGATATTCACGGCGTTGGCGCTCGCCGAACTCGTAACCGATCAACTCCCAACGACGCCAAGTCGTACGGTGCCCGTCCAGTTCGGTACTCGGGTGCTCGTGGGTGCGCTCTGCGGGGCGGCGATCGGTGCGGACCTCGGAGCACCCGTCATGGGACTGTTCGCTGGAATCCTCGGAGCGATCGTCGGGACGCTTGGCGGACGCATGTGCCGGGTCCGCCTTGCCGCCGCTCTTGGAAGCGATCGGCCCGCTGCATTGATCGAGGACGCCATCGCGATTGGGGGCGCGCTGCTCATTGTGCTGGCAGTGCGGTAACGCGAAGTCTCGCATCGGGATGGCGCGTATCGATCATCGCCCTCTACGTCTTCAATGCGCGATCAACCGCATGTCGTTCCGTTCACGTGTTGTCGGCGGGTGCCGTCAACCAGCCGCCGGTGAACCCCCCGCGACGAAGGCCGTCAACGATATATGGACACTGCCGCATGAGGCGCCAGATCAATCCCGAACGATAGTTCTCGATCATCAAGATGACAGGGCCCTGATCGAGGGCGAAGTGATTTGTCGAGACCCAGCCGGAAGACTTCGAACCGCGGCTCGGAAACGTCGGATTGAAGCTGCAGACGAGTCCGTATTCGCTTTCCATGTCCGGGTACGCCTTGGAACAGTGCGCCAGGGTCGGCAGGACGATCTCAGGAGCGAATGGCAACGACGCGGCGACCGCCCACGGAGCCAGGGTGCCGTCGTCCGGACCATAGGGCACGCCGCGCGCGAGATATCCAAAGAAGCGTCGTGTGACACCTCCGATGCGCCGCGTCGCCGGTCCAGGACCGTTGCTCGCCGTGATACCCCAGACGTGCTGGCCGTAGTCCCGAAACGCCTTCGGATTGCGAATCGCGTACTGTTGGTTCACGTATGTGGCGCGGCGGCTGTTCTCGAAGTAGTCGCTCGCGTGCCGGCGCATGAAGGCATCCTGGATGCCGCGGAAGTCAATCCACACATGCGAGAGCTGATGCATGAACAGCGGAGCGCCGTAGAGGAATTCATGACCGTAAAGCTTCTTCCACCGATAGGTGGATGCCCAGGCTTCGTAGCTGTTCTGCGGCAAAGGATTGCTGGGTGATCCAAGGCTGAGGACGTAGAGGATCAGCGCCTCGTTGTATCCCTGCCAGTGATAGCGCTCGAATTCACCTTCCGGTGTCCAGCCCTGCGACACGGTCGTCAGTGCCGTTTTGCGCCCATCGCCAGTCCACACGCCGGTACAACGAGTCGGCAAGCATCCGCACTTCTCGCTCATCGTCCGTGGCCTGGTCGAAGTACGCCGCCGCGGTCAAAGCCCCTGCGACGAAGATTGCCGTATCGATCGTCGACAGCTCACATTCCCACGCGCGACGGCCCGTTGCGACATCGAGGAAATGGTAAAAGAACCCTTGATGGCCCGTCGCGTCCGGCATGGGACCTTGCGGAGCGTGCCAGGCAAACCGCAGCGTGGCCAGCATCCGCTCTACCGCCTTCGCGCGGGACACGAACGCGCGCTCAACCGCGACGGGATAGCTGGCCAGGGCCAGACCCACACCGGCAACGCTCGCCGGGATGTCGTCCCCAGCGGTGTTGTCTGGAATGAGCCCGTTCTCGGGATTGGTTTCCTCCCAGAAGTATCGGAACGTGTTTCGTTGCAGCGTGTGAAGCTGATCCTCGCCGTACGTCAGAGCGGGTCGCCGGGCAGCGGCGTTGTTCAGCGCGCTCATGATTGCGCCAGCCAATCACCATTTGCTTATCCAAGCAAGGCCGGGGAGCGTCCTTCGCCTCAGGTGTAGCGCAACATGGCCGAGCTGCGACGCCGAGTTCCTCCACACCGGTAATGGGTCCGTATCGCGACGACATGAAGTTCCGGACTTCGAACCTCGGCGGTCCAGTTCAGAATGACCGTGAGCGGCCGCGGGGGACCCACCTCGAGCATCGGTGTCGCGCGGACGGACACGCGGGCCCGCGCACGTTCACCGGTCCGCGGATCCAACATAATAGGCACGGAGCAGTGGACATGTCCGCGAAACTCTACGATCCTGCGTTGTCCGACCACGACGTCGTCCGCCGCGTGGATGTCGGCGACGAGGTCCGGAGCAACGAGGCGTCGCGTGAAGCGGGGGCGTTGCAGACGGCGATTTTCAACAGCGTGAATTTCTCGAGCATCGCCACCGACGCGAGCGGGGTCATTCAGATCTTCAACGTCGGCGCTGAACGGATGCTGGGCTACACCGCCGCCGAAGTGATGAACCAGATCACGCCGGCAGACATTTCCGATCCGCAGGAAGTGATCGCGCGCGCCGCGGCGCTGAGCGTCGAGTTCGGAACTCCGATTACGCCAGGCTTTGAGGCATTGGTCTTCAAAGCCTCGCGCGGGATCGAAGATATCTACGAGCTGACCTACATCCGCAAGGATGGGAGCCGCTTCCCGGCGGTGGTGTCCGTCACCGCGCTGCGCGACGCGCAGGACGCCATCATCGGCTATCTGTTGATCGGCACCGACAATACCGCGCGCAAGCAGGCGGAAGAGGCTCTGCTGAAGGCGGGGGCCCTGCAGAGCGCGATTTTCAACAGCGCCAATTTTTCGAGTATCGCCACTGACGCGAAAGGCGTCATTCAGATCTTCAACGTCGGCGCCGAGCGGATGCTGGGCTATACGGCCGCCGAAGTGATGAATCAGATCACGCCCGCCGACATTTCCGATCCGCAGGAAGTGATCGCGCGCGCGAAAGCGTTGAGCGTCGAGCTCGAAACCCCGATTACGCCGGGCTTCGAGGCATTGGTGTTCAAGGCCTCGCGCGGAATCGAGGATATCTACGAGCTGACCTACATCCGCAAGGATGGAAGCCGCTTCCCGGCGGTCGTGTCAGTCACGGCGCTGCGCGACGCGCAGGACGCCATCATCGGCTATCTGTTGATCGGCACCGATAACACCGCGCGCAAGCAGGTCGAAGAGGAGCGGAAGAAGCTCGATCAGCGGCTGCGCGACCAGCAGTTCTACACGCGCTCGCTCATCGAGTCCAACATCGACGCACTGATGACCACCGATCCGTCCGGCATCATTACCGACGTCAACAAGCAGATGGAGGAGCTCACCGGTTGCACGCGTGACGAGCTGATCGGCGCGCCGTTCAAGAACTACTTTACCGATCCGGAGCGAGCCGAGGCAGCTATTAAGCAGGTGCTCAGCGAAAAGAAGGTCACCAATTTCGAACTGACCGCGCGCGCCAGGGGCGGCAAGCACACCGTGGTGTCCTACAACGCGACCACCTTCTACGACCGGGACAGGACTCTGCAGGGCGTGTGCGCCGCCGCACGCGATGTCACCGAGCGCAATCGGCTGGATCAGGTCCTGCTCGAAAAGAACGTCGAGCTGGAGAGCGCCAAGTCCGTGGCGGAACAAGCGAACCTCGCCAAATCGGATTTCCTGTCCAGCATGAGCCACGAGCTGCGCAGCCCGCTCAATGCGATCCTCGGATTCGCCCAGCTGATGGAGTCCGACTCCCAGCCGCCGACGCCTGTCCAGAAAGAAAGTCTTGCCCAGATTCTCGTTGCGGGATGGCATCTGCTGAACCTGATCAACGAAATCCTCGATCTCGCGGTGATCGAGGCCGGGACGGTCTCGCTGTCTGGAGAATCGGTGTCGCTGGACGAAGTCATGCTCGAGTGCCGGGCAATGTTGGAACCGCAGGCGCAGCAGCGTGGCATCAGCATGACCTTCCCCGAGTTCGACACCCCCTGCTTCGTCAGTTCCGATCGGACCCGGTTGAAGCAGATTCTCATCAACCTGATCTCCAACGCGATCAAATACAACAAGGTGCAGGGAACGGTCGTCGTGGACTACGCGGTGATCGCCCCGGACCGCATTCGCATCAACATCACGGACACCGGTGCGGGATTACCTCCGGAGAAGCTGGCGCAGCTGTTCCAGCCGTTCAATCGTCTCGGACAAGAGGCCGGGGGCGAGGAAGGCACGGGCATCGGCCTCGTGGTGACCAAGCGCCTGGTCGAACTGATGGGGGGTGCAATCGGCGTGGATAGCACCGTCGGGACGGGAAGCGTGTTCTGGATCGAACTGCTCTCGGCTGCTCCACCGCAACTTGCTCTTGAAAAAGGCGAAGCGGCCGCATACGACGACCCACTGCACGTGCCGCACGGCGCGCCGCTGCGGACCCTGCTCTGCGTAGAGGACAACCCGGCGAACCTGAAGCTGGTTGAGCAACTTATCGCGCGCCGCCCCGATCTGCGGCTGCTGACCGCGGTGAACGGGACTCTCGGCATCGAGCGCGCGCGCGCCTCCCAGCCGGAGATGATCCTGATGGATGTCAATCTGCCTGACATCAGCGGGATCGAGGCGATGGAGATCCTGCGCGAAGACCCGGTCACCGCGCACATCCCCATCGTGGCCCTCAGCGCGAATGCCATGCCGCGCGACATCAGAAAGGGCCTGG
Organism: uncultured Acidobacteriota bacterium; assembly: GCA_963723005.1. Lineage (GTDB taxonomy): Bacteria > Acidobacteriota > Vicinamibacteria > Vicinamibacterales > UBA2999 > VFZN01. Next base: position 960,308 of record CAVRPA010000008.1, read on the forward strand.
AAGCAGGCTTCTTCCGGTACCTCACCAAGCCCATCAAGGTCAACGAGTTCATGGACACGCTGCGCCTGGCGCTGGAATGTGCCGAACATCGGGCCGCGGAACGCCGGCGGTCAGTGGAAATGGACCGCTTCACGCTGGCCGGCACGGTGAAGGCCGAGCCGCCTCCCGCCCCGGCGGCCCGCACGACGGGGCTGCGGATCCTGGTCGCCGAGGACCATCCGGTGAACCAGGAGGTGGCGAGGCAGATCCTGCAGCGGCTGGGGCATCACGTCGTGGCCGCCGCGGATGGCCGCGCGGCGCTCGCCGCGCTCGCGCCGTCTCGGCGCGGGGCGTTCGATCTCGTGCTGATGGACCTGCAGATGCCGGAGATGGGCGGGCTCGAGGCCACGGCCGCAATCCGCGACGCCGAGCGCGCCTCGGGGACGCACCTTCCGATCGTGGCGCTGACCGGGCACGCGATGCCGGACGACCGCGAACGATACCTGGAGGCCGGCATGGACGGGTACGTCACGAAGCCGATCGACGCCGTCGAGCTGGCCCGCGTCATCGACCAGGTCGTGCCGGTCCGCTGAAGCGCCCGGGACGGTCCCCGCGGCGGCGGTCCCGGTGGCGCCGCGCGTAGCAGGCCGGCCCGCCTTCGACGAGCGGGTCTTCCGTGCGAGGCTGGGTCACAACGCGCGACTGTTCGAAAAGATGGTGCGTCTGTTTCTCGAAGACTGCCCCGCCCGGATGCGAGCCATGCGACGCGCCATCGCCGCCGGCGACGGCGAGGCGCTGCGCGAGCCCGCGCACGCGTTGCGGGGCGCTGCGGCGAATTTCGCAGCCGCTCCGGTGGTCGAAGCCGCACAACGACTCGAGCTCCAGGCCAAGAGCGGGAAACTTGCTCAGTCGCTGGCGGCGTACGATGTGCTGACCCGTGAGATGCAACGCCTGCGGCGGGCGCTCCGCCGCGCCAGCGTTCGGCCGCGCGCGACCGCACGCCGCAAGCGGCAGAGGAAGCAGGGCCATGAGCAGCATCCTAGTCGTCGAAGATGATCGGTCGACGCGTCAACTCCTGACGGGACTGCTGAAGACCGCCGGGTTCTCGGTCACGTCGGCGAAGGACGGCGTGGACGCCCTGAAACGCCTGCGCGCCGGCTCCTACGATCTGATGCTCCTCGATGTGTGGATGCCGAAGATGAACGGGCTGGACGTTCTGGCCGCGCTGCCCAAGGAAGGCGCGCGCCCGCGAGTCGTCGTGATGACCTCGGACGACACGCCGGAAACGCTGCTTCGGGCGGTCCGTGAACAGGCGTGGCGGTACGTGGCGAAGCCCGTCGAGCCAGAGGCGCTCGTCGAGCTCCTGCGCGAGGTGCTGGCCCAGACCTCGGTGGCGCCCAGGATTGAAGTGGTGTCAGCGCGACCGGACTGGGTCGAGTTGCTGGTGCCGTGCGAGCGGGCGGTGGTGGATCGAATCGAGAGCTTCATGACGCACCTCGAAGGCGATCTAGCGGTCGACGTCCGGGAATCGATAGGCTATGCGTTTCGGGAACTGCTGATGAACGCGATCGAATGGGGCGGAGGGCTCGACCCTTCCCGCACCGTGCGGATCGCTTTCCTCAAGGCACAACGGATGGTGCTCTATCGCATCGCCGACCCTGGTCCCGGCTTCAACGTGGAGGGGCTGTTGCACGCCGCCATCGGCCAGCCGGAAGACGATCCGACGGCGCACGCGATCGTGCGCGAGGAAAGAGGACTGCGACCGGGTGGGTTCGGGATTCTGACCGTGCGTGCGAAAGTCGACGAGCTGCTGTACAACGAAAAGCGCAATGAGGTCGTGTTCGTGAAGTATCTGGACTGACGCGCGACAGCCATATCCGCAGTTCCCCGATGCAAATCGGACCTTCAACAGCCGGCGGTTCGATCAATGAAGTGGTTCGGTGATGGTGGACCGACTATTGGCAGTTGGAACCAAATGGTCTCTTGGCTTCGACGAATTGACCAATCAAGCCGTGAAAGTGACACGAGCGATAAGACGTTCGTCGACTCGAACGTCTTGATCTCCGCTCACGACGTCGACGCGGATCGCAAATACGAGATCGCCAAGGGCTTGCGCCGCGACTGGTGGCTCGAGCGCACCGGGGTTCTCAGCACGCAGGTCTTGCACGAGTCGCAGCCCAGTTCCATTGGGCCGATTCTCCGTCCCGAAACTCACCTTTGTGGGACAGCCCGAAGGCACTCTGCGAATGCCGCCTGCCGGTGCTGGCAAGAGCGACCCGATTCCGCGCCGGTCGATTGGGCCATGGGCGCGCATGCCCTCGTCACCCCGACTGTCGTGCTGATGGACTGGTCACGTCGCTGGCGCCGCCAATGACCGTCTTGGCGCAGCCGCCTTCGCCCCCGCCTTCGCCCGAAACTGACGCCTCGGGCTTCGGCACGGCAAGCCCCTCATCGCACCAGTCCCCAACTCCCCGCCATCACCGACGAGATGCGTCAGGAGGCGTTCCCCGACGTGGAGGGCCACTCGGTGCACAACCAGTCACCAACTGGTTCCTGCTCTTCGACCAGGCGGATGGGAGTCGGGCGAGACGGCTGGGACACGAAGGGTGGGTCGGGCGCGACCGCACCCGGATCCGGATCTGATTCGGCGGGAGTGTGCGCCCTGCGTGGGCGTCGTCTGGCGGGCAGTTGAGCTAGAATCGCGCCGTTGCCCGAGCCGGCGCTTTCCGGCCGAACTGGAGGACACCCCCATGGTCCTGCCGCGCCAGGTCGTGCTTGCCATGGCGCTCGTTGGCGCCACCTCGTCGCCGTTCCTCCACGCGCAGACGCGCGCCACGTCGGCCGATCTCGCCGGCGTCGTGCGCGACACCACCGACGCGGTGCTCCCGGGCGCGACGGTCACCGCCACCAACACGGACACCAACCAGGCCCGGTCTGCCACCACCGACGGCGAGGGCCGGTTCCTCATTCCGGCCCTGCCGCCCGGCACCTACGACGTGTCGGCCACGCTCTCCGGCTTTGCGGGCGAACTCAGGCCGGGCGTCACGCTCGCCCTCGGCTCCCGCGTCGACCTGTCGTTCGTCCTGAAGGTCTCCGGGACGGCCGAGACCATCACCGTTTCGGCGCCGGGGCCGCTGCTCGACGCCCAGCGTACGGTGGTGGCCTCGGTCGTCTCGCGGCAGCAGATCGAAAGCCTGCCCATCGATGGCCGCAACTTCCTCTCGTTCGCCGTCATCACGCCTGGCGTGAACACCGACCGCACGCCGCAACAGGGCGCCTCGGCCACCTCGGGCCTCACCTTCGCCGGCCAGCGGGCGCGCTCGAACAACATCACGGTCGACGGCCTCAACAACAACGACATGACGCTCGGGTCGGTCAGGACGACCTTCAGCCAGGAGGCCGTGCAGGAGTTCCAGGTGATCACCAACTCGTATGGGCCCGAGTTCGGCAAGGCCACCGGCGGGGTGTTGAACATCGTGACCAAGAGCGGCACGAATCGCGTGTCGGGCAACGCGTTCGTCTTTCTCCGCGACCAGGCGCTCAACGCGCGGGGGCGCTTCGAGCAGGTCGACCCCTTCGGCGTGCCCATCGACGTCGACAAGGCGCCGTTCAGCCAGGAACAGTTCGGGGGGACCGTCGGCGGGCCGCTCCGGCGGGATCGGACGTTCTACTTCCTGTCGTTCGAGCGCTTCGACATGGCCGCCAGCAACGCCGTGACGATCGATGACCGGACGGTGATCGCGCACCCGTTCTTCGGCACGCCGCTCGGCACGGCGGCCGGCATCCTGCGCACCGCCGGGTTCCCGGTGGAGACGGGCAACGTGCCCTTCGACGTGCGGACCGCGCAGTGGCTGGCAAAGGTGGATCACCAGGTGCGCCCCGGCCACGATCTGGTCATCCGCGTCAACACGGGCGACACGCTGAACGAGAACACCGAGCCGTTCGGCGGCATCACGGCGAAGAGTCGCGCCGCGGCGCTGGACGCGCGCGACTACATCGCGGCGGGATCGTTCACGTCGGTGTTCGGCTCGCGCTGGGTGAACGAGTTCCGCACGCAGTATGCCTATCGCGACCAGGTGGTGCGGTCGCTCGATCCGCTGTGCGGCGGGCCGTGCCTTGCGTCCGACCAGGGTGGACCGACGCTCGAGGTCGCCGGCGTGGCCAGCGTCGGCCGGCAGCGCTTCACGCCGTCGAATCGCACCAATGCGCTGGTGCAGGTGCTCGATACCGTCAGCCTCTCGCACGGTGCGCACCTGTTCAAGGCCGGCGTCGACCTCGACGTGTCCATCGACCATACGGACGGCCCGGTCCTGCCGCTGCACTTCGGCGGTCGCTACATCTTCCAGCCGCTGCCGGCGATCCCGGGCGTGCTGCCGGCGCCCGTGTCGGCCATCCAGGCCGTGGCCCTGGGTTTGCCCGCCGCCTACGTGCAGGGCTACGGCGTGGACACCGAACGGTACAGCGCGCGCGCCCTCTCGCTGTTCGTCCAGGACGACTGGCGCGTGACATCAGGGCTGACGCTGAAGTACGGCGTGCGATACCAGACGCAGTTCTGGTCCGACCTCACCTACGCGGCCCCGGGTACCCCGGCACCTTTGGGTTCCCGAGCGACCGGAACAACCTGGCGCCACGCGTCGCCGCGTCGTGGGACCCCACGGGGCGTGGCCGCACCGCGGTACACGCTGCGTACGGGCTGTTCTTCGACAACCACATCACGGGCCTGCAGGGCATCACCAACCTGCTCGACGGGTCGGAACACGTGCGCACGCTGGTGCGCACGTTCCCGGCGACGCTGCCCGCCTGGAATGCGCCAGACCGACGACTCCCCGAGACCGCGGCGGGCGCCTTCCCGACGCTGAAGTTCCTGATCGACCCCGGCCTCGAGACGCCCTACGCCCACCATACGTCCGTGGGCCTCGACCAGCAACTGGGTGACAGCATCACCCTGTCGGCCAACTACGTCTCGGTGCGAGGCTTCAAGCAGGTCGGGACGGTGGACTACAACCCCGTGGTCCCCGCGCTCGGGCCGGGACGCCGGCCCGAGGACGTGGGTGGCGTGGCGGGCACGTCGGCCTCCATCCTGCAATACACGCAGTTCGGCGAGACGTGGTACGACGGTCTCAGCGTATCGCTGGCGCGGCGCGGCGGGCAGCGCCACCAGTGGCTGGTGAGCTACACGCTCTCGAAGGCGGAGGACAACGCCACCGACTACCAGAGCGCGTTCATACCGCAGCAGAACGGGCGCGGCCGGGACCCCGGCAATGTCAACGGGCTGCCCGTCGGGTTCGATCCCGATAGTGAACGCGGCCCGTCGACCCAGGATCAGCGGCACCGGTTCGTTGCCAGCGGTGGGTACCTGGCGCCCGGCGACGTGCAGGTGTCGGGCATTGTCACGCTCGGCTCGGGACGCCCGTTCACGGTGCTGGCCGGCGCCGACCTCAATGGCGACGGCAATGGCGGCGCGTTCCCGCCCGACCGCGCGCGACGCGATCCCGCCAGCGAAGCCTCGAGCCTCGGCCGCAACTCCGAGACGATGCCATCGCAGGCGGTGGTGGATGTGCGCGTGAGCCGCCGGTTCGGGCTGGGAGGCCGCATACAGGCGGAGCCCATCGTCGAGGTATTCAACCTGTTCAACCGGACGAACTACATCGAAACCAACAACGTCAGCTCGGCGTTCATCTGGGGGACGGGGGCGTATCCATCGTCGCCGCTGCCGAGCTACGGGCGGTTCACGCAGGCCGGCCCGCCGCGGCAGGTGCAGCTGGCGGTGAAGGTGACGTTCTGAAGCTGTCTCGGTCTCCGGTGCCTTCAGCGTGCGGCGGGCCGGGCCGAGGTTGAGGATCTGGCCAACAGCTCAACGGTGGTCGAGTCGACGCCCAGACCACTCATCCGAATCGTGATTCGAGGTGGCCTGAGAGGTATAGGATGCTCCCGACCAGGTGGCGCTTCGGTGCCGATTAGAGGTGGATGATGGCGATACCAACGTGGCAGGTCAGCGGCCAATACTACGAAACGTGCAGTTGCGACTTCGTGTGCGCGTGCGTCCCGGGAGGGATGACGGTCAGGCCGACCAAAGGATCGTGCACGTTTGCCATGGCCTTTGACATTGAACGCGGGCTCTACGGGACGGTCGCGCTCGACGGCCTCGGGTTCATCGTGCTGGGCTTCACGCCGGAGGCGATGGCGAAGGGCAACTGGTCGGTCGGGCTCGTCGCCGACGAGAGAGCAAGCGCCGAGCAGCGCGAAGCGATCACGGCGATCGCCAGCGGTGGCGCGGGCGGCCCCATGGCGGCACTGTCGGGACTAATCGGTACGTTCCTGGGCGTTCAGCCAGCGCCAATTCACTTCGATCGTCGCGGCGCGAAGTGGTCCGTTAAAGCGTCGGATTTCGTGGACATGGCTGCCGAAGGCGCAAAGGGAATCAACCCCGATGCCACCGAGCCGATGCACCTCGACAACACGGGCCACCCGGCCGCGGATCGCTTCGCGCTGGCGCGCGCCGCCAACAGCCGCGTGCATGCCCTCGGCCTGGCATGGGAAGACGTGAGCGGCAAGAACAACGGACAGTATGCGCCGTTTTCCTGGCGCAACGCGTAACGCGACGTCGCCGGGCGCGGCGGCCGTACTGGGTGGACCATCTCGAACTCCGTCGTTCATCCTTCGATGCTAGAACCTGACACGCGTTCCGAGCGTCCGCCCACCATCGCTGAATCCGCGTTACAGTCCGACCGCGCGCCCGCTGCAGTCCTTCTGGTCCTGCTGCCCCTCGGTTGCTGGATGTGGATCATCGTGATGGCCCGCGACATGTACGGCCCCATGACCGGTGCCAGCGCCTGGATGATGACCGCGAACTGGGATGCACCGCACCTCTTGCTGCTTTGGGCGATGTGGACCGTCATGATGACGGGCATGATGCTCCCGTCCGCCTCGCCGTTGGTACTGCTGTACGGCGCCATTGCGCGACGATCCACACAGGCGACGGCAGGGCGCCAGATTTACGCGCTCACAGCTGGCTATCTCATTGTCTGGACGGCATTCAGCCTTGGGGCAACCGCGCTTCAGCGTGGACTAGCGGCGCTCCTGGTTGTGTCACCCATGATGGAGGTCACCAATTCCCGGGTTGGTGCGACGTTGCTCCTTCTCGCGGGCGTGTATCAGCTGACGCCGATGAAATACGCCTGCCTGCGGACGTGCCAGTCCCCGCTGGGATTTCTGATGAGCCGATGGCGCCCTGGATGGTCTGGTGCGTTCGTCATGGGCCTCGAGCACGGTGCCTATTGCGTGGGCTGCTGCTGGGCGCTGATGTTGCTTCTGTTTGCCGGAGGCGTGATGAACTTGGCGGTGATTGCGGCGCTGACGGCATTCGTCGCTGTTGAAAAACTGGCGCCGCTTGGTCTGTACGGCGCGCGAATCAGCGGCGTGCTCCTGATGGCGGCTGGATTCCTGATGCTGAGTCGCTAGTGCCCCGCTATAATTCCCGGCGTTTGGCCCCTGCATCAAGGGGCGAAGGAGCATTCGATGGACGGCACCCGCCGCAGTTTCTTGAAGGCTGCCGTGACGGCCGCCGGGGCAGCCGCAACGCCTGACCTCGCGCAGGCCAATAGTGCCGGGCGGGTCCAGGGTGATGCGCACCAGGCCATCCCTTCTGATCTCACCTTGCGGGTCAAGTCGCTCGAATCGCTCCTCGTCGAAAAGGGACTCGTCGATCGGGCCGCCGTCGATGCGCTCATCGACACGATGGAGCACAAAGTGGGTCCGCGCAACGGAGCCCGCGTTGTCGCGCGTGCGTGGGTCGATCCCGCCTACAAGAAACGCTTGCTCGAGAACGCGCCGGCTGCGATCGCCGAGCTGGGTTACACCAGCGGCCAGGGCGAGCACATGCTCGTCGTTGAAAACACACCCAAGGTGCACAACCTGGTGGTCTGCACACTCTGCTCCTGCTATCCATGGCCGGTGTTGGGCCTGCCGCCGGTCTGGTACAAGTCAGCGCCCTACCGATCTCGAGCGGTCATCGATCCGCGCGGCATCCTCAAAGAGTTTGGAACGCAGGTCGCGGAAGACGTCGAAGTGCGCGTGTGGGATAGCACCGCGGAGCTGCGTTATATCGTGCTCCCGGAGCGTCCGCCCGGCACCGAACGACTGACCGAAGAGGAACTGGCCGCGCTCGTGACTCGTGATGCGATGGTTGGCGTTGCCAGGGTCACGCTTCCTGAATCAGGAGGGAAGCCATGAACGGCGTGCACGATATGGGCGGCCAGCACGGTATGGGTCCCGTCAACTACGAGAAGGACGAACCGGTGTTCCACGCGATCTGGGAAGGCCGCGTTGACGCGCTCACTCGCGCGATGCGTGCCTGGCGCAAGTGGAACCTCGATACCGACCGGCACGCCATCGAAGTCCTGCCGCCGGCTGATTACCTGCGAATGAGCTATTACGAGCGCTGGTTGAACAGGCTCGAAACCCACGTCGTCAAATACGGTTTCGTCACGCAGGAAGAACTGGAGAGCGGAAAGGCGGCCGCCGGATCGCGCACCGAGACTCCTGTGTTTACGCTGGCGACATCCGCGCGTTGGTTGAGCCGAGGAATACCGTCGAGCGTTGATCCAAGGTTCGACCGTCGTTCAAAGTCGGCCAGCGTGTTCGCGCCCGCAACATCCATCCCACTGGCCATACGCGACTGCCCAGATACGCTCGCGGCAAGGCCGGAGTCGTGACTCGCGATCACGGCACCTACGTGTTCCCCGACACCAACGCGCACTTTCAAGGTGAGAAGCGTCAGCACGTGTACTCGGTGCGCTTCACCGCGAGAGAGCTGTGGGGACCGCAGGCCTCGCCGCAAGACTCGGTGCATCTCGACATGTGGGATGACTACCTTGAACGACTCTGATCTGACGATCGCGCCCGATCGCCTCTCTGAGTTGCCGCGATTGCCGCGTGACGAAGGCGGACCCGTCTTTGCCGAGCCGTGGCAGGCGCAAGCCTTCGCGCTCGCGGTCAAGCTTTCAGAGCAAGGGCATTACACCTGGAAGGAATGGGCTGCCGCTCTTTCGGATCAGCTCCAGGCTGCTGCGAGACGTGGTGAACCCGACGATGGGTCGCGGTACTACGAGCACTGGCTGGCCGCACTCGAGAGCCTGGTCGCTGCGAAGGGGTTGGCGGACCCGGGCGCGCTCGCAACACGAAAAGAAGCCTGGGCCGATGCCTATCGCCACACGCCTCACGGCCAGCCCGTCGAGCTCCTTCATTCACGCGCGCCCGATGTCCGCTGGATGCTCGCTGGTCTCGCGGGAACGTTGGTCATGTATTGGGTGCTTCAACAAACGAGCCTGGGGGTGGGGTCCGAACACAGTCTCGCGACGGCGGCGAACGCTCCTGACGACTCCGCACTTCCATTGGGATTTGCTGCGAGCGCCGGCCTCGGCGCGCTGCTCGGCATGCGGCACGCCCTCGAGCCCGATCATCTGGCTGCAGTCTCGACTCTCATGACCGGCGAACGGAGCAGCGCGAAGGCGGCGTGGCTCGGGGCGTGGTGGGGACTGGGCCATACGCTGACATTGTTCGCAACCGGCGCGCTGCTAGTGGTGATGCAGGCTGAAATGCCCGCGATCGCGGCGCGGGTGTTCGAGGTGTGCGTCGTCCTCCTGTTGATCGGCTTCGGCGTGCGCGCGATCTATCAGGGCGCGCGCCGGGTGCCGGCAGGTCCGACGCACACGCATCGCAAGCCCGGAACATCGTCGTCATTCCGTCTGGACCGATCGGCGGCCGCACGACCTTCTTGGTCGGCGCAGTACACGGCCTTGCGGGGAGTGGCGCGTTGACGGCAATCGTGGTGACCATGCTCCCGTCGACGATGACGCGCCTGGGTTATTTGTTGTTATTCGGAGCGGGATCGACGGCGGGGATGGCAGCGCTCTCGGGTCTGCTGGGGTGGCCGCTCGCGCGGCTGGGCGCCAACCGCTGGTTTACGCGCACGGTGTCGCTTGTCGTCGGATCCATTTCCACCGCGCTCGGTTTGGTCTGGGGCGTCCCGATCATCGGCGATGCGTTGTGGATGCTCGCATAGCGAGCTCGAATCTGTGCGACCAGGCGAAGGGTCACACAACGCGGGCTGGCGGGAGGCCTTCACCGCGCCTGTCGAACACGCGCTTCGCTTTACCGACGGATCGCTCGATGTCTCCGGGATTGCAGACCGACACGGATGCCGTGATCCCAACGTAAGACTTGATACGGCGCTCGAGTTCTCTCGCAGCGTCGTCTCGAACGGGTGTGACATTCGCCACCCGGGGATCCAGTTCAACGACGACCATGAGATGGTCGAGTGCACCTTCGCGCCGCACTTCGAGTTGGTAATGGGGCGCCAAGTGCAATTGGCCGACGATGAGCTCCTCGATCTGCGATGGAAAGACGTTTACGCCGCGAATGATCAGCATGTCGTCCGTCCGCCCCATGACCTTGGCCATTCGCCGCATCGAACGCGCCGTCGGTGGCAGCAGCTTCGTGCGATCGCGCGTGCGGTAACGGATGACCGGCAGCGCTTCCTTCGTCAGCGAGGTGAAGACCAGCTCGCCGACCTCGCCGTCGACGAGCACTGCGCCAGTCTCGGGATTGACGATCTCGGGCAGGAAGTGATCTTCCCAGATCACGGCTCCATCTTTGGCTTCGATGCACTCGCAGGCAACGCCTGGCCCGATCACTTCTGACAGCCCGTAGAGATCGACGGCGTCGATGTCGACCCGCTGCTCGATGTCGCTCCGCATCGCCTCGGTCCAGGGCTCGGCGCCGAAGATGCCGATTTTCAACGAACAGGTCCGCGGATCGATCCCCTGACGGATGAATTCCTCGCAGATGTTCAGCATGTAGGACGGCGTCACCATGATGACGTCCGGCGCGAAATCCATGATGAGCTGCACCTGCTTTTCGGTTTGACCGCCCGACATCGGCACGACCGTGCAGCCGAGCTTCTCTGCCCCATAGTGCGCGCCCAATCCGCCCGTGAACAGACCATAGCCGTAAGCGACATGCACGATGTCGCCCCGGCGCGCACCGGCCGCACGGATCGACCGGGCCATCAACGAGGCCCACGTCTCGATGTCGCGAGCCGTATAACCGACCACTGTTGGTTTGCCAGTCGTGCCACTCGAGGCGTGCACGCGGACGACTTCGGTTCGTGGCACGGCGAATGAACCGAATGGATAGCCATCCCTGAGATCCTGCTTCGTGGTGAACGGAAAACGCGCGAGATCTTCAAGCGTCCGAAGGTCGTCAGGGTGTGCTCCTGCGGCCACGCACTTCTTCTGGTACGAAGGGACGTGGTCGTACGCATGGCGGACCGACCACTTGAGGCGTTCGAGCTGCACGGACTCGAGTTCGTCCCGGCTGGCCCGCTCGATCGGCTCGAGATCAGGAGTGTGTTGTCGACGTTTCGCCATGACGAATCACTTCTGTCGCAATGCGCGTTCCGCGCGATGCTCGCCCATCGCCTGCAGGTGCTCGGGCGACGAGGTCGAGAACCGCTGATACTCGAAGTAGGTCTCGACGAAGTCGGCGAAGGATGTCTCGAACGCCATGTTCGTCAACTTTTTGGTCAACCGTGTGGACGTCCAGGCCATGGACAGGATTCGATCCGTGAGCTCGCGAACCTTGGCTTCGAACGAGTCAGCATCGACGACATAGTCCACGAGCCCCCACTCCTTCGCCAGGGCTGCGTCGATGATGTCCGCGGCCAGTGCCAGTTGTTTCGCGCGACCGACGCCGGCATACCGGGCCACTCGCCACATGCCGATGCCTGGAATGATGCCCTCGCGCACTGCCGTGATCCCGAACCGCGCATCGTCGCGCGCAACGCGCAGGTCACACGCAAGGGCAATCTGGAGGCCACCGCCGATGCAGTGCGAGTGAATCGCGGCGATGACGACCGCATCCAGGGTTTCCAGCTTGCGAAGCGCACCTTCCCAGTTCCGGAAGAACGTCATGCCGGTCTCGCCCTGGGACAATGCGGTGAGATCGATGCCGCTGCAGAAGGCGCGCCCCGCGCCCCTGACGACGACGACGCGGATGTCCTCTTTTGTCGCGAGGTCGTCGACAAGCACGCCGAGATCGCGTGCCCATTGCTCGTTCGCGCAGTTCAGGACGTCTGGGCGGTTGAGGACTACCGTCGCGACACCGCCGGCAATCGTGGAATACATGGTTTCAAGCTGCACGTGGGCTCCTCTCGATTGGCGCGAACACACGCGGACTACGTAGGCAACCGGAGTGTGCCACGAAAAGAGGCGAATTCAGAGATCGCTGCAGTGGGTTGGCAATGTCAGTCGTTTAGAATCAACGACTTGGAGATGGTGGACCTGACCAGCGTCAGTTGGAACCATGTCTCCCATTGGCTGCGTCGAATGAACGCCCTCCAAACCGACGCATGAGACCATTCCAGAGCGGCATGCGCTTCGTCCCGATTCGCGCTGGGGCGGCGACACGAAGACTCCGACGTGGGGGACGGTCCCTTCGGACTGGCATGCCAGCTTCGAGACTCGCCCTTCAATATGGTCTTGACGCCATATTTCACTGAGTCCATAATCATCCATGGCTTGGGACGTCGATTTCCATAGCCTGTTCGTGCCGGAGTTTAAGGCGCTGGGCGAGGACGTGCAGGATGAGCTCCTCGCGCACATCGACGCCTTGAAGGTCTTCGGGCCACAGATGGGGCGGCCTCGCGTGGACACGCTCGCCGGGTCGCAGCCACGCGAACATGAAGGAACTGCGCTTCGATGCGACCGACGGCGTGTGGCGGTTCGCGTTCGCCTTCGACCCGGTACGGAAGGCCGTCATCCTGTGCGGTGGAGATAAGTCCGGCGGCAGCCAACGCCGCTTCTATCGGCAGTTGATCGAGAAGGCAGACACACGCTTCGATGGCCATCTGGCAGCGCTGAAGGCAGAACCAGTGAAGGGCCAGCCGAAAAAGAAGGGGCGGAGGACATGAACAACATCGACCGCATTCGCAAGGGACTGAGCCCGGAGCGCAGGCGGAAGGTCGCGACCCGTGCAGCGACGATCATCGCGGAGGAGCGCTCCCTGCAGGGACTTCGCCGCGCGCACAAGTTGACGCAGAAAAAGATGGCCGAAGCGCTGGGTATCGGCCAGGACAGCGTGTCGCGACTCGAGCAGCGGAGCGACCTCCTCATCTCGACGTTGCGGAACTACGTGGAGGCGATGGGCGGGAAGCTCTCGCTCGTCGCGGAGTTCCCGGACCAGGAGCCGGTGGTGCTCACCGGGCTCGCGGTCTTGGACTGAGATGTGCTCAGCGGGCGCCTTGAGCGGATGCTCCGCCCTGGGCACGCCACGACGGCCGCGTGGCTGAGGACGGTCAGCGGCCGGAGACCGAAGTGTCCTCAGCTGCTTGTGACCCGCAGGGCCGCACTGGACGATCTCCGCAACTGGCCACACTGGCGGTGATCTGCCTGGCTCTGTACTTGACTCCGCCCTATCCAAAGCTCTGGGTGCCATGCGTTCCATCGCGGCCCCCCTTCTCTCCGCAAACACAGCACGGCCGGACAGCCTCCGACACCCCGTCGCCCCTACGTTGAGCGTGGGTGAACGCCAGAAGACTGCCGCCAACTGAGGAAACAAGAACGATCAACAGGCCTCGATGTCGGCTATTATCTTAACCACGTGGTTAAACCGTCTGGACAAGCAGCCGACACCAAGACCCGGATCCTCGACGCCGCCGACGCGGTGTTTGTGCGGCGCGGCATCGACGGCGCCCGAATGCAGGACATCGCCGATCACGCAGGGGTGAACAAGGCGCTCCTTCATTACCACTTCCGATCGAAAGCGGACCTCGCTCGGGCCGTGTGGCTCAGGATTGCCTCGTCCTTTGTTCCCGGCATCTTCCAGATGATGGCGTCCGACATCTCGCTCGACGAGAAGATCGACCGATTCGTCCATGCCTATCACACCCGACTGGCCAAGCACCCATATCTGCTCGGCTATGTCATTAGCGAAGCGGCGCGACATCCTGATTTCGTCGCTGACTTCTATTCGTCGGAGCGACGCAAGGCAGCACGGGCGATGCTTGAGCGACTGGGCGAGCAGATCAATGAACGCGCCAAGCGGACCAAGATCGCGCCTGTGGCGGCAGATCAGTTCTTAGTCACCCTGGTCGGCAGTTGCCTCTTCCCGTTCGTGGCGCAGCCGATGTTCGCTGAGGCCCTCGGCCTGAGCGCCACCGGCGTTCGACAATTCATGAAACGGCGACGAACCGAGCTTCCAGCGTTGTTGAAGAGGACCTTGTAGGAACAGGCATCGCATCAAGGAGAAAAGGATCGTGACCACCACTGCATCTTCCGACCCGGCGACCGTCGGTCTTGACCCGGCCGCGTTACAAAGACTTGTCGCGGCTATTCAAGCCGACATCGACCAGGGACAGACAGCTGGTGCTGCGATCATCGTCGCGCGCGGCGGTGCCATCGGCTGCCGGGAGGTGTTAGGTCACGTCGCGCCCGGTCGCGCCGCCGCGGTCGATGACATCTATTTGCTGATGTCGCTCTCCAAGTCTTTCGCCGCGTCCCTGGTCCTGCGGGCCATCGACCACGGGAGGTTCACGCTCGACACAAGGGCCGCCGATGTCCTTCCGGAGTTCGGTGTCGCTGGCAAGAAGAGCATCACTGTCCGGCAGCTTCTCAGCCATACGGCGGGCATATTCCCCGCATTGCCGCCGCCACCTCCGCTGGGGTTCGACGACATGGGGAACCTCGCCAAGGTCGTGGCGGCCATCTCGGCCGTTCCGGTCGCGTATCCACCCGGCACGCAATGCTCCTACGCCCCCACGGCGGGACATGCGGTCCTTGCGCAGATGCTGGTGGTGACCGACCCGGCCAAACGTTCATTCTCGACGATTGCGCAAGAAGAGCTGTTTACGCCGCTGGGGATGGTGGACACCCGTTATGGCATGTCCCTGGACGAGCCGCGTCGGGTGCCAACGTTCTACACCGAACGAAACACGACGCCGTCCACCACCGCGGCGGCCAACATGCTCAACACGTCCATGCCCAAAGGTGAAGTGCCAGCGGGAAATGCGTACGGCACCGTCGACGATGCGTTCCGCTTTGCCGAGGTGATGCGCCGCCGGGGCAGCAACGGCGGTTACCGCCTGATGTCACCGGCGCTGTTCGACTATGCCAGTCAGAACCACACGGGCGACATGAGCAACGGCGCAGTTCAGTTCTATATTCTGGAACACGGCATGCCGGATTTTCCCGTGAACTTCTCGTTGCTCGGCGGCTATGTGCGAGGCCATGGACACCATCTGACCGGCGCCGGGCATACAGCCTCGCCGCGAGCCTTCTATGCGGTCGGCGGCGGCTCGACGATGTGGCTGGTGGATCCAGAGCGGGACCTGACATTTGTATTCCTCTGTGCTGGCCTCCTTGATGGTCTCGCCCATTTTGAACGGCTGCAAAGATTGAGCGACCTGGCGCTGGCTGCCTGCACCGACTAGCCTACGCGGCCTTCAGCGGCTTGAACTCGTGGTCCGCGAGCGGCGGCTGACCGAGCGACGCCAGGAGCTCGTTGATGCGCTCCAACGACACGGCCTGAGGCGCCGTCATCTCCACGCCGACGGGTCGCCCATCGCTGTTGTAGTCGACGACCAGGAGCCCGTCAGCGGTGGCCACGGTGCGCGCACTCTTCTCGCCCGTGGCATGCGACAAGTGAAGGTAGGCGGCGAAGGGCCGGCCCTTACGATACGTGACCTGCAGCGATCGTTCGGTCATGCTGACACCTCGTACACGGTCACGACGACGAGCAACTTGGCCTCGGCGTCGGGCTCGACGATGACAGTCCAGGGACGGGCCTGATGGCGGACGTCGATCATGAATCGTCCCTCCACGACGTTAGGCCGAAACCCGGTTGCGCGCTCCAGCATAGCCCGCAGGTCGACCTCGGTCACACCACGCTGTTGCATACGCATTTCGGCATGGCGTCGAGCGCGCCCTGACACGCCTGACTGCCAGCCGGGCCGCGCCGACTGGTTGCGCGCACAGGGGGCCGACGGGGGAGCTAACTGATTCTCGGTCTATCGGCTCCCCTCCCCCTTGGCTCGCAGGAGGTAGAACAGGGGGTAGAACACCCCTCAGGACGCTATGTTCTACCCCCTGTTCTAGTCCGAGGGCTCCGCCACCGACTCGCCTCAATGCGTGGAGACAAAGCGTCACAGCTCTGCGGATCGTGCTGATTTTCTGGGCAGGAATCGCGCGAACGGCGTGTATGCGCAACGAGATGGCGTCGGCGCGCAAGTCCGGCGCACCGCCGCAGCGCTCGACGTCACGCCCTCCAGGTCGCGGACCAGGCGGCGCTCGGTGCCGCCGCCAGATCGGCGTCGCAGAGAGCAATCGGGGCGTGAGCGACCCCCCTCTTCGGCCTGCGAGCGTGATCCGCCGCGGCCCCGGGGGTCGCTCACGCCCCGCGTGTCACGAGTCATGGTCGGGCCCGGCGGCGCCGGAACGAGCGCGCACACGGACGATCACGTGTAAGGTCCGCTCGCGAATCTGCGTTCAGACGAGGAGACGACGCACTCACTCCGCACATCCACTCGACCGCGCGCCGGTCGTCGTCGTCTCTCCTCCTGGCCTGCCTCAGTGGCAAACAGGGACACCGCGATCGAAGCCGCACTTCCCGCGCCGCGCTGCCCAGCGCCGGCAGGGCCCGCACGTCAAGCGTTCCCGGACCATCACGCGGTGGATGGTGGGCTCGCTCTCGTTCCCGTCAAGGCGCCTCGCTGACGCTCGGCCCACGCCTCCGGCGTGGCTTCGGCCTGGACGGGAGCCTCGATCGAGCCGAGACCGGCATATGCGTGATGGCCCGGGACAGGTCCGCGCCCTCACAGTCGCGCCGGCTACGTCAAGCGACGGATCCACCATGGACGACCTGGTCGAACGGGACGACGCGCGAGACCTCCTGCCAATCCAACGTTGTCGCCTCCTGCTGGGCGACGAGGCCATCGGCCTGACCGACGACGATATCGATGCGATTCGCCGCCACGCGCAGGCCATGGCCCACACGCTGGTCGAGGTCTTCCTGCACCAGCAGAACTCCGAGCGCGAGTGAGCCGATGCCAGCTTCGACAATCGCCTTGAAGGCGCCGGACGACAGGATTACGCTGCAGTCCATGGCCGGCGCAGTCATCTACATCCGTGTCAGCACGAAGGAGCAGACGGAAAACCTGAGCCTCCCCACCCAGCTCCGCGCCTGCGAAGACTACTGCCATCGCGAAGGGCTCGACGTCCTCGCACGCTTCAAGGAAGAGGGCGAGAGCGCGAAGACCGCGGACCGCACGGAACTGCAGAAGCTGCTGACGTTCTGCCGCACGAACAAGGGCCGCGTGCACTTCGTGGTCGTGTTCAACCTGACGCGCTTTGCGCGGGACAAGTACGACCACTTCGCGCTGCGCTCGCTGCTGCAGTCGCTCGGCATCTCGCTGCGATCGGCCACGGAGCCGATCGACGACACGTCCACCGGCAAACTGATGGAAGGCGTGCTGGCCGCGTTCGCGCAGTTCGACAACGACGTCCGATCGGATCGCACGTGCGCCGGCATGAAGGCCGCATTGGAGATCGGTCGCTGGGTCTTCCTCGCGCCGATCGGCTATATCAACGCGCCGCGCTCCATGGGCAAGAGCTTGCTGCACGACCCGGAACGCGCGCCGATCATCCGCAAGGCATTCGAGGACTACGCCACCGGCCGCTTCTCGAAGCAGCAAATCCTCGAGCGCGCGACGACCGCAGGCCTGCGGAATCGCCGGAATCAGCGAATCAGCTCCCAGGCGATCGGGATGCTCCTGCGCAATCCGCTCTACGCCGGCATCATCGACGTTCCCAAGTACGGCGTGCGTGACAGGCGCGGCGACTTCGAGCCGCTCATCGCGCGCGAGCTCTTCGACCGGGCCCAGGCGGTGCTCTCAGGCCGGCTGCCCAGCGCGGCTCCGAAGGTGCGCAGTCATCCCGACTTCCCGCTCCGCAACTTCGTGCGTTGTGCCTCGTGCGGACGCGGCCTGACGGGCAGCTGGTCAAAGGGCCGCAGCGACTACTACGCGTACTACCATTGCCGGCCCGGCTGCCGTGGCGTGAACGTGACCAAGGGCGAAGCTGGAGTCGCTCTTCGCCGCTGAGCTGGCCCGCCTGCAGCCGTCACCCGGCTACATGCGGCTCCTCAAGGAGTCAGTGGTGCAGGTGTGGAAGGCACGCAAGGAGGCGGTCCGCGCTGACCTGGCGGATGCCGGGCGCCGGGCGGAGGCCATTCAGAAGAAGCTGGACCGGCTGGACGAGGCGTTCCTGTTCGAGCAGTCCATCGACATCGACGTCTACGACCGTCACGCCGAGAAACTGCGCCAGGAGCTCACCCTGCTGCGGATCGAGCGCCATGCCGCCGAAATCGACGAACTCGACGTGGAGGGCATCCTGGCGTTCGCCGAGCGCATCCTGCCGCGGTCAGCCGACCTCTGGGTGCAGGCGTCCCTCGACCAGCGGCAGCGGTTCCAACAGCTGTTCTTTCCGGACGGGATTGCGTTCGACGGTGCCGGCTTTGTTGGAACCGCCGCAACCGGCAGAGCGTTCAGCTACTTGCCAGGGCTGGGAACTGGAGATGAAAGGATGGTGGACCTGACCGGGATCGAACCGGTGACCTCCTGAATGCCATTCAGGCGCGCTCCCAGCTGCGCTACAGGCCCCCTTGGGAAGAAAGCTATCGTTAACCCGCGAAGGGTGACGCAGGCAACTCCCGCGATCGCCGGGGCCGAAGCCCCGGCGGTCTGGGATGCGAGAAACCCTCACGATTTGCGCGGAATCTAGTGCCCGGGACGAGGGAGAGGGGCGACTAGCGCCGGCCCGGCCGAGACCAGCGACAGCCAGTTGGTCAGCTCGCGCGCCGCATCTTCCGCGGTCGCGCCGTAGAAAGGCATCAACGATGTCGGCATCCCTGGCAGGCGCGCGATCTGCGCCCGCCAGCGCGTGGCCGTCACCGGCAACACCTCGATGACGTAGTTGCGTCCGGCAATGCAGTGCTCGAAGCGTTGAGTGTTCACAGGTTCGGTTCTGGGGAAACGGGAGTAGCGATTGTAGTGATCCAGCCGGCGCGATCAAGCGAAGCCACGCACGAAGGCCACGCTCAAAATCATTCGGGCGAGAAGTTGCCGTGAAATCCCGCGTAAGAATTAATATTCTGTCGTGCCGTTCACAGGCTTTCGACGGCCCATCCACAGGATTTCCACAGGGTGGTTTCGGGCCGCGGTCATCGTTGGCGCGGCCACGTTCTTGCTTGCGCCGGAGGCGCGCGCGCAGGATGCCGGTGCCGGCCTCTACCGCGTCTTCCTGAAGGACGGCCGCGTCCTCACCGCCTACGGCGAATGGGCGCGCCTCGACGACAGCGTCGTCTTCTCGATGCCGACGCGGCGCGGCGATCCCTCCGCCGAGCTCCACATCGTCACGCTGCCCGCCTCCGAGGTGGACTGGGACCGCACCCAGCGCTATGCGACCGCGCTCCAGGCCCAGAACTACGCCGCCACGCGCGGCGAAGCCGACTTCGCCCGCCTCGGCGACGATGTGGCGCGCACGCTGAATGACATCGCGACGGTGAAGGATCCGGCGGAGCAGCTGGCGCGCGCCGAGCTCGCGCGCAAGACGCTGAACGAATGGCCCGGCGCCCGCTACGCCTATCGCGCCGTCGAGGTCCGCGAAATTCTCGGGCTGCTGGATCAGGTGATTGCCGATCTGCGCGCCAAGGTCGGCCAGAGCGGCACCAGCTTCGCGCTGGTCGCGCCGCCACCGGTGCTGCCCGACGAGCCGCTGCTGCCCGAGCCCAGCGAGGCCGAGATGGTGGAGCAGCTGATGACCGCGGCGCAGCTGGCGCAGACGCCGGCCGACCGGACCTCGCTGCTGCAGACACTGCTTGGGCTGCTGGACCGGGCGGTCGGCATCCTGCCGAAGGCCTGGGCCGGCTATGTCCGCGGAGAAGCGACCGCGAAGCTGGCGGAAGAACAGAGAGTCGATCGCGCCTATGCCGAGCTGCGCACCACGACGCTGACGTCCGCCGCGAAGAGTGCCGCCCGCGCCGATGTGCGGGCGCTCGAACGGCTGCGCGGCGCGGTGCGCGAGGCCGACACGCGGCTGGGCGGCAGCCGTCCCGCCGACATCACCGGCCTGATGGCGGCGCTCGACGCCCAACTCGAGGCCGCGCGCAGCATGCAGCTGGCGCGCGATCAGTGGGAGCTGCGCGCCCCGGCCGCCCGCAAGTACCGGCGCTCGGTGACGCTCACGCTGCGAGCCATCAATCGCAATACGCCCGCGCTCCAGGACGTGCGCGCGCAGGCGGGGCCGCCCGCGTCGAAGCTGCAGTCCGTGCTCGATCGCTGGCGCCGTGACGGCACGCGGCTGGACCGCATCACGCCACCGGCGGACCTGGTGCCGGTGCATGCCCTCTTCCGCAGCGCGTGGGAGATGGGGGAGCAGGCGTTTTCGTTGCGGCTGGCGGCGGCGGCGTCCAACGACCCGGCCCGCGCGCAACAGGCCTCGTCGGCGGCCGCCGGGGCGCTGATGCTGTTGACGCGCGCCCGTGCCGATCTCGATGCCGCGCTCGCGCGACCAGCCCTGGCGGCGCCTACGCCGTGATCACCCCCCGCCGCACGCGGCTGCTCCGCGTGCCTTCGCTGGCCGGTCTGCGGAGCTTGCTGACCGGCGTCGTGGCCACGCTCGATCCGCTGACCGCCGCCGACACGTTCGTGCTGGTGCCGACGCGCGCTGCCGGCGAGCAGCTGCGGCGCACGGTGGAAGATCGCCTGCTGGCCGGCGCGGCCACGGTGACCTGGCCGCGCGTGGGGCCGCGCTCCGACTTCTATCGCGAGCTGTTCTCGCGCGCGCCGCAGCCGCTGGCGCTGCTGTCGCCATTCGATCGGGAAGTGATTCTCGGGCGCCTCGCCCGCGAGGTCGCCGCCGCTGGCATCGAACCGCCGTTCGCGATCCGGCCGGCGCTCGTCGCCGAGATGCTCGCCCTCTACGATCACGTGCGCCGCCAGGCGCGAACAGTGGAGGACTTCGATCGCAACCTCCGCGCCGAGCTCGAGCCGGCAGTCGATACCGACCGCGGCGCCGCGCAGCTGCTGCGTCAGACCAGGTTCCTGACCGCGGTGTTCGAGGGTTACGAGCAGCACCTGAGCAGCCATGGGCCTGCTCGACGAACATGGCGCCCGTGCCGCGATTGTCTCGGGCACCCCGGTGAAGCCGGTGCGCCACGTCGTGGTCACCGTTGCCGATCGCGTGGCCGACGCCGACGGCCTGTGGCCCGTGGACTTCACGCTGCTCTCGACCGTGCCGTCGCTCGAGCAGGTGGACGTGGTGGCTACGGAAGCGATGCTGGCGGCCGGCTTCCTCGAGCGCATCCACGCGGCGCTGCCGGGCCTGGAGGAGATGTCAGGTTCACGCGCGTACAGCACGGTCTCGCCAACCGTGGTGCATCCGCGGCTGGTGGTCCCGGACGTGGAAGGCGCCGTGACATTCCAGGCGCGCGATCGCGAGGACGAGCTCGCGCACGTGGCGCGCCGGATCAAGGCCGCTCGCCGGGGCGGAGACGACACGCCGCTGCACAAGCACGCGCTGGTCGTGCGCCGCCCGCTGCCGTATCTCTATCTCGCGCGGTCCGTCTTCGGCGGCGCCGGGCTGCCATTCGAAACCCTCGACACCCTGCCGCTCGCCGCCGAGCCGTACGCCGCCGCCCTCGACCTCGTGCTCGACTGCATCGTCAGCGGATTCTCGCGCTCGGCGACGATCGCGCTGCTTCGCTCGCCGCATTTCCAGTTCGACGACGTGGCGGACGGACTGCCGGGCGAATCGGTATCGGCCTTCGACCGTGCGCTGGCGGATGCGCGATATCTGGGCGGCATCGATCGGCTCGCGCGACTGGCGGACGCCTGGAGCGCGATCACCGCACCAGCCAGCCGCGACGAACGAAAGCAGCAGCGCGCGGCGCCGGCGGCGCGGGTGGCGCTCGCGGTGGCACGCGAGCTGGCCGCGCTGGCCGAGTCGCACCCGGTGACGACGCAGATGGCCACGCTCCTTGGCTTCCTCTCGCGTCGTCATCGCGAGCCAGGTGAAGGCGTGGATATCGAGCGCCTGGCGCGCGTGCGCCGGGCGGTGTCCGGCGCGCTGGCGGCGTTGGGCCGCGCGTATGCGGAGCACGACCCCGACGCGCTGGCCGGCGGGCTGGAACTGTCGTCGGCGATCCGGCGCTGGCTGGGAGCGCAGACCTTCGCGGTGCGCACCGGTGTCGAGGGCGTGCGGCTGCTGGACGCGCAGGCCGCCCGCTTTGCCGACGTGGATGACGTGCAGCTCGTCGGGCTGGTGGAAGGCGAGTGGCCCGAACGGACGCGGCGGAGCATCTTCTATCCGCCGTTCCTCCTGGGCTTGCTGGATCCAACGCCGGCCGCCGAGGATCCGAACCAGCGCGAAAGCGACGCGATGGCTGCGGCGCGGGCGATGTTCCTCGACCTGCTGGGCCTGGCCCGTAGCCGCGTGCGGGTGTCCACGTTCTCACTCGAGTCCGACGCGGTCGTCGAGCCCTCCACCTTCGTTGACGACCTGGCGAACGCGGGGTTCGAACGCCAGGTCGAGCCCGCCGATCACGAGCTGGCGGTGTTCGCGGACGAAGCACTGATCGCCGAGCCGCCGGTGCTCGAGGCGCTGATGCCTTCCGCCCAGTCGTGGGCGGCGTTGCGCACTATTCGGCCTGCCATCAACGACCCGCGCTTCAGCGGCGAGGCCGGCCCGTGGGTGTTTCCGCGCGTCAGCGTCAGCCGCATCGATCGCTACTTGAAGTGCCCCTTCCAGTTCTTCGCGTCCGAAGTGCTGAAGCTGGAAGAGGAGCCGGACGACGAAGATGCGCCGCCGCCGCTGGAGCGAGGCCGCTTCCTGCACGCGCTGTTCGAGGGTTTCTTCCGCGAGTGGCAGCGCCGCGGCCACGGCGCCATCGGCGCGAACGAGGTGCCCGAGGCGCGCGCAGTTGCTGCTGGAGCTGAGCGAGGCCGCGCTCGCCACGCTGCCCGTCGCCGAGGCGGGGCTGGAACGTGCGCGCTTGTACGGCTCCGCTGCCGGCGCCGGCATCATCGACCGCGTGCTCTCGATGGAGGCCGAGCGTCCGGGCTCGATCGATCGCCGCCTCATCGAATACGAGTTGGACGACGCGTTCGTGTTTCGCCGCGCCAACGGCGAGACCCGGATGGTCCCGCTGCGGGCCAAGATCGATCGCGTGGACCTGCTGGCTGGCGGCGGATTCCGCGTCATCGACTACAAATCGAAGAACGTGCCGGACTTGAAGCGCACCATTCAGCTGCAGGTCTACACCTCCGCCGTCGCGCAGCAGCTGCACAAGGCCGGCGACACCAGCCGCAGGCCGTCCGAGGCCTTCTACCTGTCGATGGAGGGGCCGTCGCCGATCAAGGCGCTGAAGCCGGCCAAGGGGCAGTCGCTGGACGATGTGCTGATGGCGGCGGAAGACCGGATGGTGCAGGCGATCGACGACATCGGCGCGGGGCACTTCCCGGTGCGGCCGGTGCCGCGCTCGCTGTGCGCGATGTGCCCGTTCGACAGCGTGTGCCGCAAGCAGTTCGTCGAAGCCGTGGTCGAGGCCACGCCCGATGAGTGAGCAGCGCCGCCTCTCGTTCGACGAGGTGGAGGAGGTGGACCCGCTGCTCGAACGGGATCGGGCCGCCCGCATCCTGGCCACCGATCCGCGGCGGAACGTGGCGCTCGAGGCCTCGGCCGGTACCGGCAAGACGCGCGTGCTGGTGGATCGCTACGTGCGGCTGGTGGTCGAGGCGCGGGTGCCGCCGCGCAACATCCTGGCGATCACCTTCACCCGCAAGGCCGCGGCCGAGATGCGGCAGCGGGTGCTGGACACGTTGAAGGCGCGTCACCGCGAAGGGGCGCTGGCCGGCGAGCGATGGCGCCAGGTGCGCGACGCGTTCCCCGAGATCACCATCAGCACCATCGACGCGTTCTGCCTGTCGCTGCTCTACGAGTTCCCGCTCGAAGCGGGCGTGGACCCCGGCTTCGAGCTGGCCGACGAGACCGAGACCCCGCGCCTGGTGAACGGCGCGCTCGATCGCGCGCTGCGCATCGGCCGGTCGCTGGCCCAGACCGACGCCGACGTCGCGCTGCTGTTCGCGGAGCTGGGCGAGTTCCAGCTCCGCCGCGGACTGGCCGTGCTGCTCGACCGGCGCCTGGTGGCGTTCGATGCCATCAACCGCTTCCTGCATGGCAGCACGCTGCACGTGGCCGATGCCTGCCAGCGTCTCCACGACACCCTGCGAGGCGCGCTCCGGAACCTGCCGGGCGGCGCCGGCTCGTTCGTGCTGAGCGGGCCCGACACGCCGGACTTCATCCTGCTGAGCCACGACATCAGGCTGCTGGACGGCGCAACGCCGATGCCGCCCGAGCGCCTGAGAGGCGCGCTGGATCGGCTGTGCGATCACGTGCTGACCGGGAAGATGGAGCCGCGGCAGCGGCTGGGGCAGACGAAGGCCGAGTTCAGGTCGGCCGCCGACTTCGAGGCCCACAAGCGGCAGGTGCTGGCGCTCGGCCCACAGGTGCAGGAGGCGTTCGCCGGCGTTCCGCCGCGATCTCAACCTGGTGATGACCCGTGGCGTGCGCCAGCTGTTCGCGATTGCGCTGACGGAGTATCGCCGCACGCTCGACAAGCACGGCGTGCTCGACTTCTCCGACGTGCTCGAGCGCACGGTGGCGCTGCTCGAGCAGCGCGACGAGTTCTCGCGCAGCCGCTTCAAGCTGGAGTCCCGCTACCGGCACGTGCTGGTGGACGAGTTCCAGGACACCAGCCGTGCGCAGTGGCGCCTGGTGCGCGAGCTGATGTCGGCATGGGCCGAGGGCGCGGGCACCGCGGACGACCTCGTCCCGCCCTCCATCTTCATCGTCGGCGATCGCAAGCAGTCCATCTACGGCTTCCGCGACGCCGAAGTGGCGGTGCTCGAAGAAGCGGCGCGGCACATCGACGCGCTCCGCCCGGACCTGCCCGCGCGCGCCGCGATCACCCGCAGCCATCGAGCGGTGCTGCCGCTGCTGCACTTCGTCAACGACGTGTTCGACGCCGTGGACAAGCAGCCGCTCCGCGCCGACGCGTTCCGCTACTCGGACGATGACCGGTTTCCGCTGGCGACGGATGCCGGGACCGCGCAGGATTCCGTCGGCCTGGTGGCGGCGCCGACCGACGCCGAGCAGGCCGAGGCGGTGGCGGAGGAGATCGCCCGGCTGCTGGAGGCCCAGGTGACGGTGCGCGATCGCATGACCGGCGCGCGGCGGACGATTGGCCCCGGCGACATCGCCGTGCTGTTCCGCACCCGTGAAGGACATCGCCTGCTCGAACAGGCGCTGGCGAAGCGTCGTGTCCCGTTCTATGTCTACAAGGGACTCGGTTTCTTCGACGCCGACGAGATCAAGGACGTGCTCGCGCTGCTCGCGTTCCTCGGCGACCCCTCGTCGAACCTCCGGGCCGCCGCGCTGCTGCGCTCGCGCCTGGTGCGGGTGTCGGACGAGGGTCTGAAGCAGCTGGCGCCGGATCTGGCGGGCGCGCTGGACCCGGACGGACCGGCGTTTCCCGAGTCGCTGCGTCAGGAGGATGTGGCTCGCCTGACCGAGGCGCGCCGGAGTCTGGCGGGGTGGCTGCCGCTGGTCGATCGGCTGCCGCCGGCGGAGCTGCTCGATCGCGTGCTGGCCGAGGCCGCCTACACGCGCGAGCTGGCCGGCCCCGGACTGGCGCAGGCCCGCGAGAACCTCAAGAAGATCCGCGGTCTCGTCCGCCGCATCCAGAATCGCGGCTACGCCACCATCGAGCGGCTGGTGGAGCACTTCTCGCAGCTCGTCTCGGGCGGTGACGAGTCGAACGCGATCATCGACGCCGTGGACGCAGTGAACCTGATGACCGTCCACGCCGCGAAGGGGCTGGAGTTCCCGGTGGTGTTCGTGGTGAACCTCGGGCGCGGCAGCGGTGGCGGGCGCGATCCGATTCGGGTGGCGATGGGCGCCGCGAGCGGCGAGGAACAAGGCGAACCGATGGTGGCGATCGGCGAGCACGAGAGCGAGGCCGACGAGGACGCCGTCGCGCGCGAGGGCGAGGAGACCAAGCGGCTGCTGTATGTCGCGCTCACCCGCGCGCGCGATCGCCTCTATCTGTGCGCCACGTTGCCCGAGGAGGGCAAGTTCGCGCCGATGAAGGGATCGCTCGGGAGGCTGCTGCCGCCATCGCTGCTGGCGGCGCTGGCGACATCGAGCGGCCGCGACGAGGTGATGTGGACCGGGCCCACCGCGCCGCACATCATCCGCGTGGTGCCGCCGGCCGGGACTGAGGCCGGGGTCTGGACCGGCGCGCCGACGGCCGACCCCACGGCTCGCGCACGATTTCGCACCGCTCGCGCCGGACGGCGTGCCGCGGGTGTCCACCACGGTCGTCGAGACCCCCACGCCCGCCGCCGTCAGCTCGCAGGCCGATCGCTCGTCGTCGCTCTTGGGCACGCTCGTGCATCGCCTGCTGGCCTATGCGCAGCAGCGTGACGAGAGGGATCCGGGCGAACTGGCGCGTGTGGCACGCCAGTTCATCGAGGGCGGGCACGAAATCGAGGACGCGGGCGACATCGTCCGACGGGCCGTGTCGCTGTCGTTGGGCGTGCTGTCCAGGCCGGAGCTGATGTCGCTGCCCGAGGGGGCGCAGATGGTGTTCGAGGTGGCGTATTCCCGGCGGCTGCCGGGCGGGGCCGTGGAGCGAGGGGCCATCGATTGCCTCGTCGTCACCGACGAAAGCGCCACCGTGCTGGAGTTCAAGACCGGGGCGCCGCGCGACGAGCATAGGGATCAGCTGGCCGCATACGTCGAGGCGATTGGCGGGCACTACGCCGGCCGGCGTGTCGAAGGGCGCCTCATTTACGTGGGTTCGGGGCAGGCGCGCTGAATTCCGGCCAGATTTACCGAAACTCCTTTGCCCGGACCCACCTATCCCGTACAATCCCTGTCGGTATTAAAGGAGAGCCTGCCTAGTGGCGTTGACGTGTCCTAACTGCGGAAATTCCCGCAACTTCCTCATCAAGACCCTGCAAGTGCACGTAGTACAGATCGAAGGCGAGCGCGTCGAGGTTGCCGAAGAGGGCCGCCCCGGCGTGATCGAATGTCTGTGCGACGAATGCGACACGACGCTGACCTTCGATGAAGTCGAGGATGTGCTCCGCAAGGAGATCTTGCTGACGCTGGGCGCCCGCTAGTCGTCCACGTCCTCGAAGTAATCGCAATCCGGACAGATCCACTCACGCGTCGTATGCGTGACTGGTTTCGGCAAGCCTGGGACGTGCTCGATGCTCTCGCGCACGACCAGGCGCATGAACTCCCCGCACATCGGACATTCCTTGCCCTTCATAGGCGAATGGTAGCAGCTTCACGGTTCCTTTTTGCAGGCAACCGCGCTATCGTACGGCCGTTGTGGTACCCCGACGCCTGCACTCGACGCGCGCCGCGATTCAGGCCCTTGCGCCCGACGATCGCGCGTTCCGCCGCTCGCTGACCGACGAAGTCGCCATCGACTTCCCCAGCGCGAGCGCGGCTGTACAGTGCCTGCGCCGCTCGGTCGCCGACCCCGACATGGCCGAGGTCGTTTCTGCCGAGATCGTGCTCGATCGCGCGCAGGCCGCGATGGGCGCGCTGGTGCCGCTCACGCTCGCCGTGCGGCACACCTGCACCGCCTGCGGCGGGCGCGGCGAAGTGTGGGACGAGATTTGCGGGTCGTGCTGCGGCGACGGCGACGCGGTGGGCCCGCTGTGGATTGAAGTGCGGGTGCCTCCGGGCGCGGCCAACGGCGACCGCCTGCGGTTTGCCATCACGCCACGGCGTGGACCACGCACGCGCGTGGACGTCCGCCTGGCGGTGATGGCACGGCCGTGAAGCGGCACGTCGACTTCCTCTCCTGGCTCTACCTCGCCTGGGGCTTCATCTTCCTGCTCGTGGCCCTCGCCGGCGGCGCCCTGGCCGCGGGCGCGCTGGCGATCTCCACCGGCACCAGTCCCGTTCAAGTCAGCTCGCCGCTGGCGGCGCGCTTCACCGCCGTCACGCTGCTGGTCCTCGCCGGGATCGCGATGCTATGGGCGGCGCTGCACCTGTGGATCGGCCGCGCGCTCGGCGGCTACACCCCTCGCGCCCGCCTCCTCGCCCTCGGCCTCGCCGTCGTCAACATGGTGCTGCTGCCGTTCGGCACCGCCCTCGGCGCCTATGCCTGCTGGGTGCTGCTGAAGGACGAAGGGCGGAACGTGTTCTCTGGAAGGCAGAAGGCAAAGGCAAACTGCTACCGCGACGGGTTGGTGGCGGGTCGTCCGTTCCCATCGGCGTCCATGGGCCGCAGCGCAGCACGCGCTTGAACGCCAGCCATCCGCCTTTCACCGCGCCGAAGTCGCGGACCACCGCTTCCCCATAGTGACTGCAGGTGATCTTGAAGCGGCACTGCACGCCGGTGCGCGCGTAGAGAGGCGAGAGCGTGGCCTGGTACACGTGAATCCCGGCCAGCGCGGCGCGCGTGGTCAGCTGCGCCGCCGGCGGCCGGGAGAGGTCGGCCACGAGCAGGACGCTCGCGGCCGACACGATCAGCACGAGAAGACGACGTGTCAGAACTTGTTCGCGTACTCGCTGACGCCCGGAATGATCAGGCGCTGGCCGTTCACGCCCTTGATGATGCACACGATGTGCAGGATGACGATGGCCACCCACAGGCCCAGGCTGAGCAGGCCGACCAGGCAGCCGATGAAGAAGCCGGTCACGATGTTGACCATCGTGATCACCACCCACAGCACGATCTCCGCCAGCAGCAGCACCAGGCCGTGCTTGGCGTGCCACTGCACTTCCTTGTCTTCCTTCTCCACCAGCAGCGGGATCAAGGCCAACAGCCACAGATAGGACAGCACGATCATCACCGTGCGGTTGTTGGAGGGGACAGTGCTCCCCGGCGTCGCGTCGGCCATCTGTAACTCCTTGTAGGGGTGAAGCTTGCGCGTGAGTCTACCTGAACGGCGGATCGGTTTCCAGCGCGTGGTAAGCTCGAAATCAGACATGACCCCTGAAATCGTTCTGGATGCGCTCAAGGGTGTGATGGACCCTGATCTGCGGCGCGACATCGTCTCGCTCGGCTTCATCAAGAACCTCGCAATCGACGGCGGCCGGGTGAGCTTCGCGATCGAGCTGACGACCCCGGCGTGCCCGGTCAAGGACCTGATGAAGGCGCAGGCCGAGGAGTTGGTGCGGGCGCTGCCTGGCGTGACCGAGGCGGACATCACCATGACCGCGAGGGTGCGGTCGGTCAGCGCGCCGGAGAAGGGCGCGTTCCCGCTGCCCGGAGTGAAGAACGTCATCGCCGTCGGCGCCGGCAAGGGCGGCGTCGGCAAGACCACGGTCGCCGTCAACCTGGCCATCGCGCTGGTGAAGATGGGCAGCCGCGTCGGCATCCTCGACGGCGACATCTACGGCCCGAACGTGCCGATCATGCTCGGCCTGCAGGCGCAGCTGGAGTCCGACGGTCAGAAGATCCGGCCCGCCGAGAAGTACGGCCTCCAGGTGGTGTCGATCGGCTTCATGACCAAGGACGAAGCGCCGGTGATCTGGCGCGGGCCGATGCTGCACAGCGTCATCAAGCAGTTCTTCAACGACGTGGCGTGGCGCGATCTGGACTACCTGATCATCGACATGCCGCCCGGCACGGGTGACGTGGCCCTGTCGCTGGCGCAGACCGTCCCGGTGGCCGGCTCGATCGTCGTCACCACTCCGCAGCAGGTGTCGCTCGCCGACAGCCGCCGCGCGATCAAGATGTACGAGAAGCTGAACATCCCGGCGCTCGGCGTGGTCGAGAACATGAGCTATTACGAGTGCCCCTCGTGCCACCACGAAGCCAACATCTTCGGGCACGGCGGCGGCGAGACCATGGCCGAGCAGATGGGGGTGCCGTTCCTCGGCCGGCTGCCGATCTACGAGCCGATCCGCGTCGGCAGCGACGTCGGCATTCCGCTGGTGATCGCCGAGCCGCAATCGGGCGCGTCGCAGGCGTTCGTCAAGGTCGCCTCGCAGATGGCCGCGCAGATCTCGATCAAGGCGGCGCGCGCGGAAGCAGAGTTCAAGGGGCGGATCCCGCTCGTGCCGGTGCGGTAAGCCGCCGCATCGCGATCGCGCCGAGCACCGGTCCGGGCACGAGCAGCAGCGACGCGTACTGCCAGCCCACGCCCGCCGCCAGCCGCGGCAGCGCGTCGATCGTCACCATCGTCAGCAGGAACCCGATCGAGGTCTGGAAGGTGAGCGCCGTGCCGACGTGCTCGGCCGGCGCGTACTCGCTGACCAGCGCGGAGAACTGCGCCGAGTCGGCCACCACCGCGAAGCCCCACACCATCACCAGCGCGAAGGTCCAGAACGGCGTCTGGCCGAAGGCGACGACGGTGAGCGCCGAGCAGATCGCGCTGACCGCCAGCGACCAGCCGGCGACGCGCGCTTTCCCCAGACGGTCCGAGTAGTAGCCGGCCAGCCCGCACCCGGCCGCGCCGGAGCCGATGGCGAGGAAGGCTGCCAGCGATCCGGCCTTGGACGCGGCCGGCCCAAGCCCGGCGGCCGTGAAGCTGGCCGTGGAATACACCCCGACCCACGTCCACATCGCGTAGAGCTCCCACATGTGGCCCAGATAGCCGGCAATCGCCAGCCGCGCGCCGCGGATCGAGAGAATGCGGCGGATGGCGTGAGGATCGAAGCGAGTTGCCGGCGCCAGATAGGGGCCGTCGGCGGCAAAGGCAAGGACCAGCACGCCGCCAAGCACCGCCAGTCCGGAGGCCAGCGCCATCGGCAGCCGCCACGCGTCGCCGAAGAGCGTGGTGATCAGGTACGGCACGGCCTTGCCCAGCGTCAGCGCGCCGATCAACAGCCCCAGCGCCAGGCCGCGTTGGCCCCTGAACCAGCTCGCCGCCATCTTCATGGCCGGCGGATAGACGGCAGCCAGCGCCACGCCGGTGGCGCAGCGCAGCAGGATGACGCCCCAGGGACTGGGCGCGAGCAGCACAGCCGCGTTGGCCAGCGCGCCCAGCATCGCGCCCGCGCATACGAGCGTGCGGGCGGAGACGAGGTCGGCGATGTTCACGAACGCGGCGAGAAGGGTGCCGCCCACGAATCCGCCCTGCACCGCCATCGTCAGCCACGACGCCTCGGCTGGCGTCAGCTGCAACTCGCGCGACAGCGCCGGCGTCACAGCGGTAGCGGAAAACCACAGCGTCATGCCCAGGAATTCGGCCAGGGCAATGATGAAGAGCTGGAACCAGGCGCCCGGTGGGGCGGTGTCGTCGTGGGATAGGATCAAAGGGACGTGCAGATACCCTACACGAAGAAGACGCTCGGCAACGGACTCGACGTCATCGTCCACGAAGATCATCAGCTGCCGATGGTGGCGGTGAACCTCTGGTACCACGTGGGGTCGAAGAACGAGCGGCCCGGCCGGACCGGCTTCGCGCACCTGTTCGAGCATTTGATGTTCGAGGGCTCGAAGCATCACGACTCCGGTTACTTCGAGCCGCTGCAGCGGGCCGGGGGTCTGCTGAACGGCTCCACCAACACCGATCGCACGAACTACTGGGAAGTGGTCCCGACCGGGGCGCTCGAACTGGCGCTGTTCATGGAGTCGGATCGAATGGGCTTCCTGCTGCCGGCGCTCACCGAAGACAAGTTCTCGAACCAGCGCGACGTGGTGCTGAACGAGCGCCGCCAGAACTACGAGAACCGGCCGTACGGCCTGGCCGGCGTGGCGCTGGCCGCCGCGTTGTTTCCGCCGGATCACCCGTACCACTGGATCACCATCGGCGATCCGGACGACCTTCGCGCGGCGTCGCTGGGCGACGTGAAGACGTTCTTCGAGACCTACTACCACCCGGGCAACGCGTCGCTGACGCTGGCGGGCGACATCGAGACGGCGCGGGCGCTGGACCTGGCCGAGCGCTACTTCGGCGAGATTCCACGCGGGCCGGTGCCGCCGCCGGTGAACGCCGGCATCCCGATCACCGCGGAACAGTCGCTGCTCCTCCAGGATCGCGTCGAGCTGCCGCGGCTGTATCTCAGCTGGCACTCGCCGGCCATGTTCCACGCCGGCGACGCGGATCTGGATCTCGGCGCCGACGTGCTGGCGCACGGCAAGACTTCGCGTCTCTACAAGCGGCTGGTTTACGAACGGCGCGTGGCAGCCGACGTCTCCGCTTATCAGCACTCGCGCGAGTTGTCCGGTGTGTTCCAGGTGGCGACGACCGCCGCGGCCGGCGTGTCGCTGCCGGTGCTGGAGGAAGCCATCACCGAGGCGCTGCACGAGATGGCGGCGTCGGGCCCCACCGCCGACGAACTGGCGCGGGCGCAGGCACAGACGGAAGCGCAGTTCGTCTATCGGCTGCAGACGGTGGGCGGCTTTGGCGGGAAGTCCGATCAGCTGAACGCCTATAACGTCTTCAATCGCAATCCGGGCTTCTTCGATGACGACCTCGCGCGGTATCGCGCGGTGACCCCCGCCAGCATGGCCGCGGCCATGGGTCAGTGGCTCGTCGGCCAGCCCCGCGTGGCGCTCAGCCTGGTGCCACGCGGCCAGCAGGCGCTGGCACTTGCCGGCGCCACCGAGGTCGCCGTCTCGTGAGCCGCCTCGATCGATCGCAGCTGCCGATTCCCGGACCGGCCGGGCCCTTTGTGTTCCCCCGCATCGAGCGGCGGCGCCTGGCCAACGGCCTGGAGGTGCGGGTGATCTCGCATCGCTCCGTGCCGGTCGCGTCGATGGTGCTGCTCGTGCCCGGCGGCTCGGCCTCGGACGATGTGGAGCGGCCGGGCCTGGTGTCGCTGCTGGCGGACCTGCTGGACGAAGGCAGCCGCGGCATGTCGGCGCTGGAAGTATCCGACCGCATCGCGCGCATCGGCGGCGATCTCGACGTGGACGTCAATCACGACTCCACCGTCGTCAGCCTGACGACGCTGGATCAGGTTTCTGGAGACCGGCTTGTCGCTGGTCCACGAAATCAGTACCGAGCCGAATCTCACCGACGCAGACTTCACGCGCGTGCGGCAGCTGCGGCTGGAGCGGCTGCGTCAGCTGCGCGATCACCCGGGCGCGCTGGCCGACCGATCGTTCGCGAAGGTGATCTACCAGACGCACCCGTACGCGCTGCCTGGTTACGGCACCGGCGAGTCGCTGGCGGCGATCACGGTGGACGAGGTGCGGACCCGTCACGCGCGGATGTTCCAGCCGGAGGGGGCCACGCTGGTGCTGGCGGGCGATCGTCCAGCAAGCGAGCTGCTGGCGGCGGCGGAGGCCGTCTTCGGCAGCTGGACCAACGATCGCGCCGTCGCGCCGATTCCGCGGGATGCCGGCCGGCTGGATCCGCCGCGCACGCCGGCGGCGCAGGCTGGGCATCGTGTCGCGGCCGGGCTCGGCGCAGTCGGAACTGCGGGTCGGGCACGTCGCGGCCTCGCGCTCGACGCCGGATTATCACGCCATCATCCTGCTGAACGCGGTGCTCGGCGGGCAGTTCGTCAGCCGCTTGAACATGAACCTGCGCGAGGACAAGGGCTACACCTACGGTGTGCGCACCGGTTTCGATCTGCGGCGAGGGATGGGGCCGTTCGTGCTGCAGACCAGTGTCGGCAGCGACGTCACCGTGCCGGCGCTGCGCGAGTCGCTGCGCGAGCTCACCGACATCCGCGGGTTGCGGCCGGTCACGACGGACGAGCTGGCGCTGGCGCAGTCCTCGGTTGCGCTCGGTTACCCGCGCGGGTTCGAGACGGTGCAGCAGGTCGCGCGGTCGGTGGCGCAGCTGGCGCTGCACGAGCTGCCGGATTCCTATTTCGAGGACTTCGTGCCGACGCTGCTGAAGGTCACGCTGGACGAGGTGACGGCCGCGGCCGAACAGTACCTGGATCCCGAGCGCATGGCCGCGCTGGTCGTGGGCGACACCGAGAAGATCGGCGACGCCATCGGCGATCTCGGTCTCGGCGCTCCCGTCGCGATCATCCCCCCTATCTAACTTCGTACGCAGCAACTGCATCATTTTCGAGGTGATCGTGCCAGGCACGATCGGGACGATATGAAGGCAATTCGGTTTCACAGCCACGGCGGCGCTGAGGTGCTGCAGTACGAGGATGCGCCGATGCCCGAGGCGCGTCCGGGTGAGGCGGTGGTGCGCGTCCGCGCCACGTCGCTCAACTTCCTCGACATCTGGCAGCGCCGCGGCATCGAGCGCGTGCGCATCCCGCTGCCGCACATCTCGGGCGCGGACATCGCCGGCGAGGTGGTCGAAGCGCCCGACGGCACGCTGGCCCCCGGACGCCGGGTGATGCTTCAGCCGGGCCTGTCGTGCGGCCGCTGCGCGATGTGCCTCGAGGGCCGCGACAACGAGTGCCCGCGCTACGACGTGCTTGGTTACCAGAGCGACGGCGGCTACGCCGAGTACGTGCGCGTGCCCGTCGAGAACCTGATCCCGATTCCCGACGCCATCGGCTTCGTCGAGGCGTCGGCGTTTCCGCTGACGTTCCTCACCGCGTGGCACATGCTGCTGACGCGCGCGCGGCTGCAGGCGGGCGAGGTGGTGCTGGTGCTCGGCGGCGGCAGCGGCGTCGGCCAGGCCGCGATTCAGATCGCGCGGCTGCACGGCGCCCGGGTGATTGCGACGGCCGGCACCGACGAGAAGCTGGCCAGGGCGCGGGCGCTCGGCGCGTTCGAAACGGTGAACCACACCAGCGACGACATCGCGGCGGAAGTGCGCCGCCTGACCAACGGCCGCGGCGTGGACGTGGTCGTCGAACACGTCGGCACGGCGACGTGGGATCGCAGCGTCCGCAGCCTCACGCGCGGCGGGCGGCTGGTCACCTGCGGCGCCACCACCGGCCACGACGCGCGGATCGACCTGCGCTTCCTGTTCAGCCGCCAGCTCTCGCTGCTGGGCTCGTACATGGGACGAAAGGGCGAGCTGCTGCGGGCCGCCGAGTTCCTGTTCAGCGGTGAACTGATGCCGGTCGTGGACAAGGTCTATCCGCTCGCCGAGGCCGCCGAGGCGCATCGCCGTCTCGAGGCGCGCGAAGGTTTCGGGAAAATCGTCCTCACCGCATAGAACCTTCGAGCGGCTCGCCATCGTCAGTAGATGAGTCGTGCGGTATATGATCGCGCCGCAGAGCCTCCGATGGATGTCCCGATCCAGCGCAAGTCCGGCCTCCTCAGCTTCAGCTTCAGCCTGGTCGGCGTGGTAGGGCTCCTTGCCCTAGTCATCGCCGGCGCCACGGTGTGGCTGCTCCTGACGGATCCAGTAACCGTCGCCGAATCAGTTGATTCCGGCGAGGTCAGCCCACTTGTACGCTCGCTCGCCGGCTCGATCTACGACGCGCTGAGGCAGCTGTTGAAATACCTGTGACCGGGGTCCGGTCGCCGGTCTCCGGTACCCGTGGGGCCCAAGCCTCAGAGCCTCAAGACCCAAGACTCAAGACCTCAAGACCCAAGACCTCAAGCCTCAAGACCCCAGTCTCTACAGCTTCCGTGCGAGAAAATTGCCGAGGTAGTAGCCGTCGATGAACTTGAACGGCGCGACGCCGGTCGAGTAGTGCCCGCACGGCAGCATCGCCGTGCGCGTGTTCGGGTGGCGCTTCTTCCACTCGTCCAGCAGCATCAGCGACAGGTCCACCGGGAACGTCAGGTCGTACTTCGCGTACACCAGCAGCGTGTGCATTTCCTGCACACGGTTCAGGTAGCTCCACGGGCTGATCGGCCGCCACAGGTCGCGCAGGTCCGCGAGGTCGACGTGACCTTCCATCCCCTGACGCACGTGCTCGGTGGAGAGCCCGCGCCACACCACGTCGCCGAAGTGCGGCGAGACGTGGTTGAGCGCCTGCGCCCGCACCAGCGGCTCGTGCGCGCCGGTCAGCATCGCCAGGCACGATCCGAGGCTGGTGCCGAGCAGGCCGAGCCGCTCGTAGCCCTGGCCGTGCAGCCACCACAGCGCGCGGCGCACGTCCAGCACCGCCTGGCGGCACACCTGCAGCGTGCGGACCACGTTGGCCGAGACGATGTAGTCGGCCCGCGTCAGTTCCGGCGGCATGCGGTGATCGTGATACGGCAGGCTGATGCGGAGCGAGGCGATCCCCAGCTTCGACAGCAGCTTGCACAGCCCGATGTGACCTTCGGCGTCGGAGTTCCACTGCGCCAGCACCACCACCGCGCGGCGCACCGGCGTCTTCCCGTTGCGCGGCTTGCGGATCGGATTGGCGGGGAAGTACCGCGCGTACACGGTGTTGTTCTCAGGGTGCGGCGTCGTGTAGCCGCTCGGGAACGTCAGCGTGCCGGCTTCGCCACCCGCGCGCAGGGCGTCGCTGGCCGGCACCAGCGTGTAGTCGGTGGTCGGCTCTGGGGTGAAGAACGCGTCGGTGTCGGCCATCACCTCGTCCACCCACGCGCGGATGGCCGCGCGCGGATCGTCGCCGTTCACGGGCGCGTGGGACTGCGGCATCCAGTCGAGGCCCCAGTCGAACGGCCGCACGATCCGTTCGTCGCGGCTGACCTCGGCGAGGCGCTGCTCCCAGCGATGAAAGAACGAGCTGATCATGCGAGCGTCGCGAGCCGCGCTTCCACGCCGAGCGCGTGCTGCAGCAGTCGGGCGGTGCCGCCCTTGCGGCCCACCAGCTGCAGGCCCACCGGCAGGCCCGCGCGCGTGGTGCCGCAGGGGATGGAAATGGCGGGATGTCCCGTGACATTGAACAGCTGCGTGCAGCGCAGCATCAAGGCGCGCACCGGCGTCGGTGCCGCCCTTCACGCTGACGGTCGCCGCGCCGATCGGCGGCGCCGGGATCGCCAGCGACGGGCAGGGCGAGCACGTCCACGTCCGCCAGCGCCGCATCGACCGCACGCGCCAGCCGCGCCCGCAGGCGAAGCGCGCGGACGTAATCTTCGGCCATCACGTAGCGGCCCATCTCCAGCCGGAAGCGCACGTTCGGCGTGTAATCGCCCGGCTGCGTCTCCAGCGTGCGCGCGTGATACTCCGCGCCGTCCGACAGCACCAGCGGCAGGTAGACACACGGCGTGTCGGCGACGCGCGCGATGGTGGCGTCCGACACCTGCGCGCCGGCCGCGCCGAGGCCATCGATGGCTCGAAGCACCACCTGCTCCACCTCCTCGTCGATGCGATCGAACAGGAAGCCGCGAGGCACGCCGACGCGCAGGCCGCTCACCGCGGCCGCCGCCGGCCGGCTCAGCTCGCGCGCCCCGCGCATCACGTCGTACATCAGCCACGCATCGGCGACCGATCGCGTCATCGGGCCGACGTGATCCAGCTGACGGCTGAGCGGCACCACGCCTGCCGCTGAAATCTCGCCCCACTCGGGCTTCAGTCCGACGATGCCGCACGCCGCGGAGGGGATGCGGATGGATCCGCCGGTGTCGGTGCCGACGGTGGCGATGGCCATGCCGGTCGCGACGGAGATCGCCGAACCGCCGCTCGAGCCGCCCGGCGATCGCGTGGGATCGACCGGGTTCTTCGCCGCGCCGAAGCCGGAGTCGTCGCTGGTGGTGCCGAACGCGAACTCGTGCAGGTTGGTCTTGCCGACGAAGACCGCGCCGGCCTTCCGCAGCAGGGCCGCGACCGGCGCATCGGCCGCCGCGCGATGCGACTTCCGGACGAGCGAGGCGGCGGTGGTGGGCACGCCTGCCTGGTCGACCAGATCCTTGAGCGAGACCGGAATGCCATGCAGCGGGCCGGTGTGCCGGCCGGTGGACGCGTCGCGATCGACGGCGCGGGCCGCGGCCAGCGCCTCGTCCGCGGTGATGGTGATGAAGGCGTTCAGCTCGGGCTGCCGTTCGATGATCCGCGCCAGGCAGTCTTCGACCAGGCGCTCCGACTTCAACGTGCCGCGCGACATCTGCGCGACGAGGTCCGCAATGCTGCCCGAGGCCGGGCTCGCCGCCGCGGCTGCCGCTGTGCTCGACGTGCCGCTCGCGATCGCTGGTGTGCGCGAGCCGCTCCTCCGTGGCTGCTGTGGCCGGCTCCGGGTCGTCGCTGTCGAGGCCGTCAGCCGCGTCCCGCAGCGCCTGCAGCGAGGCCGCCAGGCCGTCGAGCAGCGGCACCACCGGCGCCAGGCCGCGCTTCTCGGCGTCGGCCTTTGCCATCTCCAGCCAGTTGGTCACGCCCATCAGAGCTGCTCCACTTCGTCCAGCGTGTCCACCGCGCGCCGCAGATGGGGAATCGTGATCGATCCCCCGACCACCAGCGCCACGTTGAAGGTCTCGAAGAACTCGTCGCGGGTGACGCCTTCCTCGCGGCAGCGCACGATGTGATAGGTGACGCAGTCGTCGCAGCGCAGCACCAGCGAGGCCACGAGCCCGAGCAGCTCCTTGGTCTTCACCGGCAGCGCGCCTTCCTCATAGGCCCGCGAGTCGAGCGCGAAGAAGCGCTTGATCTCGAGGTTGCCGCTCTCGTGGATGCGGGCGTTCATCTTCTCGCGGAATTCACGGAACTCGGTCAGCCGATCGCTCATGTGGGTTGCACCTTCGTCGAAATCGAAACACCGTCGCCAATCGGCAGCCAGGTGGTGAAGAATCGCGGGTCGTCCTGCAGCCGCTTGTTGTAGGCGGCGATGGCCTCGGTATCCGCGGCGGAGCGTTCCTGCAGCGGCGTCATCCCCGGCACCACCGCGCCGCTCCACAGCACGTTGTCGGTGACCAGCACGCCGCCCGGGCGCAGCAGGCCATGCAGCGCATCCAGCATCGTCAGATAGCCGCCCTTGTCGCCGTCCTGGAAGATCAGGTCGAACGGGCCGGCGATCTTGTGCAGGAAGCGCGTGGCGTCGCCGATCATCACGTTCACCTGCGCGTCCACTCCAGCCGCCCTGGCATGTTCGCGGGCGCGTGCCGCCCGCGAGGCGTCACGCTCCAGCGAAATCAGCAGCCCATCCGTCGGCAGCGCCGTGGCCATCCACAGGGTCGAGTACCCGATCGCGGTGCCGATCTCCAGCACGCGACGGGCTCCGGTCAGGCGCGTGAGGGCGTGCAGCAGGGCGCCCGTGTCCGGCAACACCAGCGGCAGACCTTCGGAACGACCTTCGCGCGCGACGACGTCCAGCTGAGGATGGGGCAGGCGGGACAACCCAGCCAGGTAGTCGACGACAGCAGGATGGACCAGCGATGTCATCGAGATCTCGATTGTAGACTAGCAAGGTGCGTCATACGAAAATCATCGCCACCCTGGGACCGGCCTCGAGCGACCCGGCCACGATCGACTCGCTCATCGCCGCCGGCGCGGACATGTTCCGCTTCAACTTCTCCCACGGGACGCACGCCGAGCACGCCGCCCGGTTCAAGATGGTGCGCGACGCCGCGGTGCGGGCCGGCCGTCACATCCCGGTGCTGCAGGACCTGTCCGGTCCGAAGATCCGCACCGGTCGGCTGGAAGGCGGCAAGGCCATCCCGCTCGAGCCCGGCAAGACGCTGATCATCGAGATTGGCGACCAGGTGGGACGGCCCGGGCACGTCTTCACGACGTATCAACCGCTGGCCACGGCCGTCGGCTCCGGCGATCGCCTGCTGCTGGACGACGGGCACGTGGAGCTGCGGGTGGAGTCGGCCACCGACCGGCTGATCACCACGACGGTGATGTTCGGCGGCGCACTGGGCGAGCACAAGGGCATCAACGCGCCGGGCGTGCCGCTGCCCGCGGCCGGTGTCACCGAGAAGGACGCGCGCGATCTCGCGTTCGGTCTCGCCCTTGGCGTGGACGTCGTCGCGCTCAGCTTCGTGCAGTCGGCCGCCGACATCGTCGCCGCGCGCGCGGCGATTGCCCGTGAGGGCCGCCCCGAGGTGCCGATCATCGCCAAGCTCGAGCGGCCGGAGGCGATCGACAAGCTGGACGAGATCCTGGCCGCCGCCGACGGCGTGATGGTCGCTCGCGGCGACCTCGGGCCTGGAGATTCCGCTGCAGCGCGTGCCGCGGGTCCAGCGCGACGTGCTGCGCCGCGCGCGCGAGCGAGGCGTGCCGACAGTGCTGGCGACGCAGGTGCTGGAGTCGATGCGCACCGAGTCGCGGCCGACCCGCGCCGAGGTCAGCGACGCGGCCACCGCGGTGACACAGAGCGCCGACGCGATCATGTTGTCGGGCGAGACGGCCGCGGGCGCGCATCCGATCCGCGCCGTGCAGATGCTCGACGCGATCATCGTGGAGGCCGAGTCCTGCGAGCCGGAACTCGGCCCGCCGCAGGCCACCGATCGATCACGTGGCCGCGCTCTGCGACGCCGCGGTGACGCTGGCCCGCAAGGCCAACGCCGAGGCCATCGTCGCCGTGACCCGCGAGGGGCGCACCGCGCGACTGCTCTCGATGCGGCGTCCGTTCGCGCCCATCTATGCCGCCACCGATCGCGATGATGTGGCGCGGCGGCTGGGGCAGTGGTGGGGATGCCGTCCGATGGTCGTCAACATCGATGGCGACGTCGAAACCGTGGCCTCGCGGGTGATCGAGCAGCTGCAGCAAACGGGGCAGCTGGCCGCGGGCACCACGGTGGTGCTGGTGAACGCCACGCCGGACATGGACCGCGGCGTCGCGAACTTCATCCGCGTCCGTCGCGTGTAGGCGCGCTACGTCGAGCGCCCTGTGGTCACACCGGCTGTGGCCTGCAGGCCGGTTCGTCCGGCCGGTCAACCACGCCTCTGCGACAGACAAGCACTCCGGCAACTCGCGTGACTTCGCAGCGCTCAAACATGCCGAGTGGAGCGCGGCGGCGTGGTTGTCAGCGCTGTGAACGGCCGGACTCAACGGCCTGCCGTCCACAGCCGGTGCGCCCACAGGCCGGCGGCCCGCGGAGTCTTGGCCTGACACGCGCCGCGGGCTGCCAGGCCGGCCCGACTTGGGAGCGACGCGATGGGCGTCAGAACGAAACCGGGGCGCTGGCCGAGAGGATTGCACGCGCCAGCTCCGCCCGTTTGCGGAGTGGCGCGTTCGGCGTCAGCACGCAATCCGAACGACCGGCGCCCCGGTTTCGAGCGTCGGCTCCCGGAGGGACGGACTGGCAGCCCGCGGCGCGAGCGGGCGAAATGAGCACGGAGAACTCGATCGCCCTGAGTGTTGGTCATCACACGTAGCAGGACGGCCCCTCGCGGGACGGCCGATCGCACGGGCGATCGCATGTTGGAGCACGCCGTTAGATCGTCGCGAGGTCGCGGACCAGCGCGCCGCGTTCGAAGCGGTCGGGGGCAAAGATGGAGACGTCGAACGTCTCGCTGCGTCCCAGCCGGATCATCTCCGAGACGATCACGCCCGTGGCGGGCGACATCATCAGCCCGTGTCCGCTGAAGCCGTTGGCGAAGATCAGCCCCTGGCGTTCGGGATGCTCGCCCAGCACGGGTTGTGATCCGGCGTCATCTCGTAGAGCCCGGACCAGCCATAGACGTCGCGGACGCCGGCCAGCGCCGGGACGCGCCGCACCATGGCCGGATAGAACTCGCGCATCCACCGTGACTCATCCACCGCGAAGTTCTCGCCTTCCGGCTCGTTCCAGTTGGTGAAGGCCAGCACGATGCGATCGTCACCGCCCGGTTCCTCCGGGTCGTCGTGGCGCCAGTGCACGCCGCCCGGATCGATCAGCATCGGGAAGTGATGCGGCCATGGCCTGGGCAGCGTGCAGCGGAACAGCATCTGCCGCATCGGCGACACCGGCACGGTCAGCCCGGCCATGCGGGCGATGTGGCCGGCCCACGCCCCGGCGGCGTTGACCACCACGCCGGCGGCGATGGAGGTGCCATCCTCCAGCACGCACGCCGGTCACGCGGCTGCCGTCGAGCGTCAGCGACGCCACGTTCGCTTCCAGGTACTCGACGCCCGCGGCCTCGGCCGCTCGATGAAAGCCGCTCAGCACTTCGCGCGGGTTCGCGTATCCATCCTCGGGCCCCAGCATGCCGAAGATGATGTCGTCCAGCCAGGCGTCGGGCACCAGCTCGCGAATCT
Source organism: uncultured Acidobacteriota bacterium (assembly GCA_963723005.1). Lineage (GTDB taxonomy): Bacteria > Acidobacteriota > Vicinamibacteria > Vicinamibacterales > UBA2999 > VFZN01. The sequence continues at coordinate 1,002,319 of CAVRPA010000008.1, forward strand.
CATCGGGCGCCAGCATTCGCACGCGGGCTCCGGCGCGCCGTTCCAGCTCGTAGCGCCGCATCAACGCCGGTGCGGTCGCGGCGTCGGCGAGGAACAGGTAGCCGCGCTGCCGGAACCACGCCCGCGGCCGCGCCCGGGGCGTGCCCATGCGCTGGTCGAACTTCTTCCAGAACGCGACGCTGTGCTGCACCATCTGCACGGTGACCGCGGTGCAGAACTGCTGGCGGATGCCGCCCATGGCCAGGAACGACGAGGCGCGGAAGTAGCTGCGGTCGCGCTCGACGACCACGATGCGGCCGGTGAACCCATGCTCGCGCAGGTGCCACCCGACGCTCGAGCCCACCACCCCGCCCCCGATGATGACGACGTCAGTCTGCATGCGGCGGCCGCGCCCCGTCCCATTCGAGGTGCACCTGGAGCGCTTCAAGCGCCCGGTCCCACCCTTTGCCCATGATTGCGAAGTAGCGCTGCGACAGCGGTCCCTCATCGTCGGCGCTCAGCCTCACGGCCAGCTCGGTGGAGTCGCCCGCGTCGAGCGCCCGGGCCTGGACGTTGAGTGCCATCGGTCCGATGGTGTGGCCGTTGGGCGGCTGGTAGTAGAGGTCGGCGACGAAGAACGAGATGCCGGGGGTGACGTCCATCACCACGCCGTGCAGCGTGCCTCCGAGCTTGCCGAGCACTTCGTCGGTGAAGTCGGTGGCCGGCCATTCCACGGCAAAGGGACCGAGCGGCCGCGCCAGCGTCACCGAGCGCGACACCTCCCACCACTTCGCGAGGTCGTCGGGATTGAAGAACGCGTTCAGCACCCGCTCCGGTGTCGCCCGGATGCGGATGGCGCGCTGAACGACCAGGCCTTCGTCGCGGGGCGCCATGACCTAGCGGTAGAGCAGGTGGCGCTCCCGCGCGCTCAGGAATGGCGCGTGGGTGGAGGGCCACGTCTGCGCAATCGCCTCGGCGGAGGCGCCGCTGTCGATGGCCTGGCGGAGCGCCGGCGAGCCGGACAGGATGTCGATGGGCATCTTGTCGTGCTCGTATTCGTAGGGCGGCTGCCGCCACGAGAACTGCGAGGGATCCTCGGCGCGAATCGCCTCGATCAAGGCCACGCCGACCAGCACCGGCTGGAAGCGGCGGCGATCCAGCACGTGAATCTGGCAACCGCCACACGCGACGCGCGCGTGCTTCTGGAACGTCGGCTCGAACACGGCGGGGCGGAAGTGCGCGCCTGGCAGGCCGCGCCGGTTGAGCGTGGCGGCCATCCGTTCCGCCTGCACCCACGGAGCGCCCACCAGTTCGAACGGCCGCGTCGTGCCTCGGGCCTCGGACGCCATGGTGCCCTCGAACAGCACCGTGCCCGGGTAGACGATGGCGCTGTCCAGCGTCGGAATGTTGGGCGACGGCATCACCCAGGGTGCGCCGGCTTCGTCCGCGTACATGTGACGCGACCAGCCGGTCATCGGCACCACCTCGAGGCGCGCGCCGATGCCGAACTCCTCGTTGAAGTAGCGCGCCAGCTCGCCGATGGTCATGCCGTGGCGCATCGGGATCGGGAACTGGCCGACGAACGACTCGTAGCCGGCCTCGAGCATCGGGCCCTCGACGTCCACGCCGCCAATCGGGTTCGGCCGATCGCAGACGATCACCTCCACGCCGTGCCGGGCGCAGGCGCGCAGGCAGTTGGCCATCGTGTAGATGTAGGTGTAGATGCGCGCGCCGATGTCCTGGAGGTCGATGACCATCGCGTCGAGCCCGGCCAGCATCTCGGCGGTGGGCTCGCGGGTGTCGCTGTACAGCGAGTAGACCGGCACGCGCCGCATCGCGTCCTCGCCGTGCGGCGTCTCGATCATGTTGTCCTGCACGTCCGAGCGGAAGCCGTGCTGCGGACCGAAGATCGCGCCGACGGTCACGCCGGGTTCGGCGATCAGCGCATCGACGATGTGCGTGAACGCGCCATCGACCGATGCCGGGTTCGAGACGATGCCGATGCGGCGGCCGCGCAGCCGGCCGGAGGCGAGCAGGTGTGTGGAACCGAGGGTGACGGGCACCGCAGAATTATAGTGGCCGCCCGTCGATGAGCGGGCGCCTGCTCGACTGTTTGGCGCCGCTGGCACCCGTTCTGCAATAGTGGCGTTCATGAACCATCTCCCACCTTCACCCTGCGAACCGCGACGGTGGTGCTGACCGTCCTCGCCTCCACCGCGTGCCTGGGCGGGGGCGGAGGCGGGGCGCGCCCACGCGTGACGGCGTCCGCGCCGCCGGCGATGTCCGCGGCCGAGTCCGCGCTGCGGGGGCAGTGGGAGCTCGTCGGCCTCGAGGCGCAGGGCCAGCCGCGACAGGCCGTCGGCCGGCTGTCGTTCGACGAGTTCAATAACATCGCGGTGCGCGCCGAGCTGGCGCCGAACGAAGCGGGTGTCACGCCGCCGCGCGTGGTGCTGCTGGATTTCTCCGCCAAGGCGACGGTCAGCGGCAGCGAGTTGAATTACGTCGGCCTCGAGCGACGCGCGCCGGCCGAGGAGATGGTGCCCACCGCGTCGGAGCCCTCGGCGTGGCGCCACTACTCGGTCGAGGGCGACACCCTGCAGGTGTGGCAGGAGAATCCCGGCGGGCAGCGTGTCGGCGTCCTGACGTTCCACCGCGCGCGCTGAGTCGCGGACGCGCGATGCCCGCCCTCGCGGGCGGGCCCGATCCCCACGCATATAATCGCTACCGTGTTCGGTATCCCCGTCGAGTTCTTGCTGTTCGGCCTCACCCTGGCCGGCGTCGCCCTCTTCCACCATTACACGCTGCAAGTCGCGCTCTCGGGACTTGCCGCGATTGTGCTCTACAAGGTCGCGAGTCTCCGGCTTCGATACCGGGCCGGGCGTGGGCGGCCTGCTGGCGCATCTCGGCCACGAGTGGGTGATCCTCGCCAACCTGGCCGGACTGCTCCTTGGCTTCGCCATCCTGTCGAGGCACTTCGAGAAGAGTCACGTGCCGCTGGCGTTGCCGCGGTTCCTGCCGGACGACTGGAAAGGGGGCTTCGTGCTCCTGGCCATCGTCTTCGTGCTCTCGGCGTTTCTCGACAACATCGCCGCGGCGATGATCGGCGGCGGCGCTGGCGCACACGCTCTTCGCCAGGGTGCACATCGGGTTCCTGGCGGCGATCGTCGCGGCGTCGAACGCCGGCGGTTCCGGGAGCGTGGTCGGAGACACCACGACCACGATGATGTGGATTGACGGCGTCTCGCCGTTCGACGTGGTGCACGCCTACGTCGCGGCGATACCGGCGCTGCTGGTGTCGGGGCTGATTGCCGCGCGGCAGCAGCATGCGCTGTCACCGATCCTGGCCCACACCAAGCACGCGCCGCACATCGACTGGACCCGCGTCGGCATCGTCGTCTCGATTCTGGTGGCGGCGATCGCGGCCAATGTGGCGCTGAACTTCTGGCTGTCCGACGCAGTGGGCGCGTTCCCGGTGCTGGGCGTGACCGTGTGGGTGGTGATCCTGCTGTCGGCAGCGGTGAGGCGTCCGGACTGGGAACTGCTGGGCGAGGCCAGCCGTGGCGCGCTCTTCCTGCTGAGCCTGGTGCTGGCGGCGTCGATGATGCCGGTCGAGCAGTTGCCCGCGCCCTCGTGGCAAACCGCGTTAGGGCTTGGCTTCGTGTCGGCGGTCTTCGACAATATTCCTCTGACGAAGCTGGCGCTCGAGCAGGGCGGCTACGACTGGGGCATGCTCGCGTACGCCGTCGGCTACGGCGGGTCGATGCTGTGGTTCGGATCGTCGGCGGGAGTGGCGGTCTCGAACCTGTTTCCAGAGGCGCGTTCGGCGGGTGCCTGGCTGAAGGGCGGCTGGCACGTCGCGCTGGCGTACGTCATCGGGTTCTTCGTGCTGCTGGTCATGTTCGGTTGGAATCCGCACACGCCGCATCGGTAACGCTCATGGTGTATCGCACGATCGATAGTCCGATCGGACCGCTGTTTCTCGCCGGCACGCGCGAGGCGCTGGCCCGCCTGGCGTTTGCGTCGGAGCGGCCGCCGATGCCGGACCCGTCGTGGTCGCCGGACACGTCCGGCGTGCTCGGCGCCGTTGAGGACGAGCTCATCGCCTACTTCAGCGGCCAGCTCCAGCGTTTCCGCACGCCGGTGGCGCCGCGGGGCACGCCGTTCCAGCAGCGGGTCTGGCAGGAGCTGTGCGAGATTCCGTACGGGCAGACGATCAGCTACGGCGAACTGGCGCGGCGCATCGACGCCATCAAGGCGGTGCGCGCCGTCGGCGCGGCGAATGGGGCCAACCCGATCGCGATCATCGTGCCCTGCCATCGGGTGATTGGCGCGAACGGCTCCCTCACCGGGTTCGGCGGCGGGCTGCCGACCAAGCGCGCGCTGCTCGATCTGGAGCAGGGGACGCGCAGACTCTTGTAGGCGCGGCCCTTCAGGCCGCGTAGGGAAGAACGGCCTCGCCCCTTCGGGGCTCGGTGGGCGCGCCTCCGGCGCGTAGGTTTGTCCGTCTGCCGTCCTACGCGGCGAAGCCGCGCCTCTTCTGCCCCTACGCGGCCGAAGGCCGCGCCCTCTGTGCCCCGCCACACCGTCGTCACGCGGCGGGGCTAAACTCCCTCCATGCGGCGCATCTCCCGACGCCTGTTTCTCTCCGCCAGTTCGGCGGCGGCAGCACTCCCGCTCATTCGCACCGTCCGTCTCGACGCCCAGGTCGAGCCGGTGTTCCGCCACGGCGTCGCCAGCGGCGATCCGCTCACCGACCGCGTGATGCTGTGGACGCGCGTCAGCGTCCCAACGGCCACCGCCTCGGTCAGCTGGGTGATGGCCCGCGACCCGAAGTTCGCGCGCATCGTCGCGCGCGGCGAACAGCAGACGGGCGCCGGCCGCGACTTCACGGTGAAGGTGGATGTCGGCGGCCTCGAGCCGGGCACCACCTACTACTACCGCTTCGAGGCGGCGAAGGCGCAGTCGGCAATCGGCCGCACCCGCACGCTGCCGGCCCGCGACGTGTCGCGCATCCGCCTGGGCGTGGCCTCTTGCTCCAACTATCCGTTCGGTTACTTCAACGCGTACGCCGCGCTCGCGCGCCGTGCCGATCTGGATGCGGTTCTGCACCTGGGCGACTACATCTACGAGTACGCCAACGGCGGCTTCGGCGATGGCACCGCGATCGGGCGCATTCCGCAGCCCAACGCCGAAATCCTCGCGCTCGCCGATTACCGCGCGCGCCACGCGCAGTACAAGTCGGATCCGGACTCGCAGGCCGTCCATAGGCAGCACCCGTTCATCGTCGTCTGGGACGATCACGAGTTTGCGAACAACTCCTGGTCCGGCGGGGCGCTCGGACACAATCCTGAGAAGGGTGAAGGCGACTGGTTCGTCCGGCGGAACGCGGCGATCCAGGCCTACTTCGAGTGGATGCCGATTCGCGAGGACCGGCAGGCCCTCAGTCCGCTGATCTACCGCACGCTGAAATTCGGCGACCTCGCCGACCTCGTCCTGCTCGACACGCGGCTGGTGGGGCGTGATCGCCAGGCAGCCTCACGTGACGATGTGGCTGCAATCGAGTCGCCGGGGCGATCCTTGCTGGGGACCGCACAGGAAGGGTGGCTTCGAGGGGAGCTGGCGGAATCGAAGCGGAACGGCACTCGCTGGCAGATCATCGGACAGCAGGTGATGTTCGCGCCCCAGTCGCGGCCAGGCCAGCCGACCAGCAACGCCGACTCGTGGGACGGCTACCGTGTGGCGCGCGACCGGGTGTTCGACATGATCGAGGAGCACAAACTCGACAGCGTCGCGGTGTTGACGGGTGACGTGCACAGCTCGTGGGCCTTCGACCTGCCGCGGCGTCCCTACGACAACTACGATCCCGGCACCGGTCGCGGTTCACTGGCAGTGGAATTTGCCGGCACCTCGGTCACCTCGAGCAGCAATCTCGGCGCTGGTCCCAACGGCGAGCAGCAGCTCCGGGAGATCCAGCGGGCCCGGCCACACCTGCACTATGCGGACGGCCGCTATCGCGGATACTTCGTGGTCGATCTCACTCGCGAGCGACTGCAGGCGGACTACTTCGCGATGAAGACGATCCTCGACCGGACCCCTGAGGAGCGCTTCACGAAGGGCTTCGCCGCGCCGGCGGGGCAGATGCACCTCACCGAACAAGCCTCGCCCGCGCCATCGCAGCCGGCGCCGGATCCGGCGCCAGGGGTGTGAGGCGAGGCTTGCGGCGCCTACGGCCTTAGTCTTGAGTCTTGGGTCTTGGGTCTTGGGCTTGAACGCCGAACCCGAATCCGAACCCTAGAGACCCTAGAACCCTAGAACCCAAGAACCCGAGAACCCGAGAACCTGGAACCCTGCTCGGGCGTTATCATGACGCGACACCTCACTCATGCCTGATACCCCCCCACGCCAGGACGACTCGCTGTTCTTCGAGCTCTTCGACGCGAGCCCGTTTCCGGCCGTAGTCAGCCGGCTGCGCGACCACATCGTCCTCGCCATCAACCAGCGGACCTCGCACGTCTTCGGCATCGCCCACGACGACGCCATCGGCAAGCACGCCCCCGACTACTACGTGAACCCGACGGAGCGGCTGATGCTGGCGGAGCAGGTGCGTCTGCACGGCCGCGCCGAGAACCTGCGCTTCCAGCTGAAGCGGCCGGGTGGCGACACGTTCTGGGCCAGCGTCTCGCTCGCGACGCGTCACGTTCGCCGGCGAGCCGGCCATCCTCACCGTGTTCAGCGACATCACCGAGCAGGTGGAAGCCGAGCGCGTGCTGAAGGCCAGCGAAGAGCGGCTGGTGTCGCAGAGCAACGCGCTCACCGAGCTCACCGCGCGCCACGTGGACTCGAGCGGTGGCTTCGACGAGCGGCTGCGCGGCATCCTCCGCGCCTCGGCGCGAACGTTGAAAGTGGAGCGCATCGGGCTGTGGCGCATGGCCGAGGACTGCCGCAGCATCGAGTGTGTCAGCCTGCATCGGCTGACCCCCGACGTTGACGAATCGGGCGCCGTGCTCCAGCGCGCCGATGCGCCGGCCTACTTCGAGGCGCTCGAGCGCGACCGGGTGATTGCCGCGCACGACGCCCACACCGACCCGCGGACCTGCGAGTTCCTGGTGCCGTACCTGCGGCCGCACGTCATCGGCGCCATGCTCGACGTGCCGATCCGCCAGGACGATCGGATGATCGGCGTGCTCTGCGCCGAGCACGTGGGCGGGACCCGCACGTGGACGGTGGACGAGCAGAACTTCGCCGTCTCCACCGCCAATCTCATCGCCGTCGCCATGGCCGACGACGAGCGCCGCGCGGCGCTGGCGCGTCTGGCCGACAGCGAGGCCCGCTCGCGGCTGATCGTCGATACCGCGCCCGACGCGTTCATCGGCATCGACACCAACGGCCAGATCGTCACCTGGAACACCCAGGCAGAGGCCATCTTCGGATGGACGTGCGAGGAGGCGTTGGGGCGCGACATGGCCGACACGCTGATTCCTCCGGCGTACCGCGACGCGCACCTGCGGGGGATGGCGCACTTCCTCGACACCGGTAACGCGCCGGTCGTGAACACGCGGCTCGAGCTGTCGGCGCTGCACCGGTCGGGTCGCGAGTTCCCGATCGAGATCACCATCACCTCGCCGATGCCGTTCGGTCGCGGCTACTTCTTCGGCGCGTTCCTGCGCGACATCTCCGCCCGCCGCGAGCAGGAGGCGCAACTGCACGCGGCGAAGGAATCGGCGGAGGCCGCCACGCGGGCGAAGAGCGAGTTCCTGGCCAGCATGAGCCACGAGCTGCGCACGCCGCTCAACGGCGTCCTCGGCTACACGCAGCTGCTGCAGCGCGATCGCAGCCTGAACCCGACCCAGCGCGAGGCGCTGGAGGCCATCGCGAAGTGCGGCGTCCACCTGCTGGACCTGATCAACGACGTGCTGGATCTGTCGCGAATCGAGGCCGGGCGCGTGGACATCGAAGGCGCGCCGACCGATCTCGCGCAGCTCATCATCGATCTCAAGTACGTGGTCGCCGACGCCGCCCGCCGCAAGGGGCTGCTCCTGACCATGACGCTGGCGCCCGATGTCCCGAGGCGCGTCGTGCTGGACGGCCGCCACCTGCGCCAGGTGCTGCTGAACCTGCTCGGGAACGCGGTCAAGTTCACCGCCCAGGGCGAGGTGCGGCTGTCGATCGAGGCGACGGCCGATGACAAGCTGTACTTCGAGGTGAGCGACACCGGCATCGGCATCGAGCCCGAAGGGCTGGAGAAGATCTTCGAAGCGTTCACCCAGACGCGCGAAGGCGCCGCGGCCGGCGGCACGGGGCTGGGCCTGGCCATCAGCCAGCACCTGATTACGACGATGGGCGACGAGCTGAGGGTCGAGAGCCAGATCGGCCACGGCAGCCGGTTCTACTTCGCGCTGCCGCTGGTGCCGGCCGGCGATGTCACCGCAGGCGGACCTGGCCAAGGTCGATGCCTCCGACGAGCCGCCGCTCGATGCGCGGCTGGCGCCTGGCGAGGACCTGATGGCGCTGGTGGTGGACGACAGCACGGTGAATCGCCGGATCCTCGCGCGGCTGCTGCAGAGCGCCGGCGTCCGGGTGATCACCGCCGCAGGCGGGCAGGAGGCGCTCCGCCTCACCCGCGAGCATCGTCCGGACGTCATCTTCATGGACATCCGCATGTCCGACATCAACGGGCTCGAGGTCACGCGCCAGCTGAAGGCGGACCCGCTGACCGCCGGCATCCCGGTGATTGCCGTCACCGCCAGCGCGTTCGGCGCGTCGCGCGAGGCGGCCAGCGGACGCCGGCTGCGCCGACTACCTGTCGAAGCCGGTGCGGGCCGAGTCGCTGTATGCGGCCCTGCACGCGCACCTCGGCGTGGAGTTCGTTTCCACCGGTGCGCCCGAAGCGCCGCGCCGATCCCGACCTGTCGAGCACGTCGCTGCGGCTGCGGCTCGCGCGTGCGCCTCAAGGAGGCAGCGGGCATCGGCAGCGTCACCGATCTCGAGGCGCTGGCGCAGGAGCTGGTGGCTGGTGACGCCGGCGAAGCGGCGCTCGGCCAACGCATCGCGCGGATGACCGCGCAGTTCGACTTCGACGGCCTGACGCGACATGGCCCGGCGGCTCGCCGGCGAGAGGAGCTCGACCGGTGTTCGTGACTGAGTCCACGGACGCCGGCCTGCGCCTGCCGCCCACCGCCACGATTCTCGTGGTGGACGACAGCCCGATGAACCTGCAGGTGCTGGTGCGCACCCTGCAATCGAGCGGGCACCGGATCCTCGCGGCGAGGAGCGGCCGCGCGGCGATCGACATCGCGACGCGGGCCAGGCCGGACCTCATCCTGCTGGACGTGATGATGCCGGACATGGACGGCTTCGAGGTGTGCCGCCTGCTGAAGTCGCGCCCCGAGACGCGCGACGCCGTGGTCGTGTTCCTCTCCGCGCTCGGCGACGTCTCGGAGAAGGTGGCGGGGCTGAAGCTGGGCGCGGCGGACTACATCACCAAGCCGATTCAGGCGGAGGAGGTGCTGGCGCGCGTCGCCACGCATCTGACGCGTCAGTACCTGGAGCGCGAGCTGCGGCGCAGCCGCGATCGCCTCGATCGCGAGCTGGCGAACGCCGCGGACATGCAGCGCCAGCTGCTGCCGCGCGACATGCCGGTCCATCCGGGCGTGGACTTCGCCGCGTTCTACCAGACCAGCCGTCATGCCGGCGGCGACTATTACGACGTCATCCCGATCGGGCCGCACCAGTTCGGTGTCATCGTCGCCGACGTCTCGGGCCACGGCGCGCCGGCGGCGATCGTGATGGCGATGATCCGCGCCGTGCTGCACACCTTCCCGGGCTCGCCCGTGCATCCGCCGGCGGTGATGAACCACATCAATCGCCACTTCCAGTTCCTGTGGGACACGGCGATGTTCGCGACGGCGATCTACGGTGTGCTGGACGTACAGCGGCGCACCTGGCGCTCGACCTGCTCGGGTCATCCGCAGCCGCTGCTGGTGCGTGCCGGTCAAGGCACATCGCCGCTGCCGTCGGAGCGCACGCAGATGCTGCTGTTCAGCGACCTGGAGGCGGTGGGCTGCAACGAGCAGGCGCTGCACCCGGGCGATCGCATCGTGCTCTACACCGATGGCATCACCGATCGCGCGGCGCCGGACGGCACGCTGTTCGAGGAGGACGGGCTGATCTCGGCGCTCGATCGCGTGGCGCCGTTTGCGCCGGCGTCGATCGTCGAGCGGCTGATGATCGATCTCGAGGCGTTCGCCGGCGGTCTGGAGCCGGACGATGACCAGACGCTGCTCGTAATTGGAATGAGCCGATAGGCGACCCTTCGGGTCGTAGGGGTAGAGGGCCTCGCTGACGCTCGGTAAGGCGCGGCTTCGCCGCGTAGGCGGTCCGGCAAGGCCTCAGCTGGCGGCTCGGAGGATCGCGCCTCCGGCGCGTAGGGAAGCTGGGCGCGGCGGGTGGACCACACCCTACGGAGGGTCGTCGGGATTCACGCAGCCGGCACCGCAGGCAAGACTCCCGCGAGGCTTTGATGCCGAGCGGCTCGCCGAGGCGATCCGGAGGTGCCGGATGCGTGGCACTCCGCCGACGCGGATCTCGTGATGCGCGTGGAGTCGCGTGACAGTCACTCCGAGGCGGGCGGTGTCTACAGCTACAAGGACAGCAAGGGCAAGACCCAGGTCTATTCGACGACGAAGACCGAGCGGGTGGTCTATGCCACGCTGGAGGTCGACGAGTACCGGCACCAGATGCACGGCGAAGGCATCACCTGGACCTCCGCGTCGGAGAGCGTTGCGGGGCAGGTCGACAAGTGGGTCGATCAGAACCTGGTGCGAATCATCGAACGGCGCAAGCCCGGACGCTGAGCCGGCACGATCGAATCGGAGCTACGAATGCGATTCTTCCGGCCGGTCTTGCAGCCATTGTTCTCTCCGGCGCCGTCTCGCTGCAGGCGCAGGGCCCCGCCTTCGACTGCGCCAAGGCGCAGGCGAGTGGAAACGCTCATCTGCAAGGACGCTGCGCTCGGCGCGCTCGACCGTAAGCTCGACGAGGTGTACAAGGCCGCGATCGCGAAGGCGCGCGACAACGCTCCTCCGTAGCCCCTTCGGGCAGACGCGCGATGTCCGCTTTTATGACATGATTCACGCCCACCTCGCCCGGCCCAGACACCGCGCGGTTGGAGGACACTCATGGGACTCATCATTACGCTCGTCATCGGCGGCATCATCGGCTGGCTCGCCAGCATCGTCATGAAGACGAATGCCCAGATGGGCATGATCGCGAACATTGTCGTCGGCATTGTCGGCGCATCCATCGGCGCGTGGATTGCGGCGCAACTGGGGCTTGCCGGCGGCTACCTGGTGTCTGTGATCGGCGCCATCGTGCTCATCGCCCTCCTCAAGGCGGTTGGCATCTTCAAGTAATCGCCGCCTTGAAGGCGACGCGGCTCATGGAGCGACACACGGGCACGAGGCCAGCAGGCGTCTACGCCCGAACGGACGGGGTGGCGGTCCTGATGCTCGTGTTTTCGCTCTCGGCGTGCGCCAGCCTTCCGGAAACGCGGACCACGGTCCCTTCAACGGTCATCACCGATACTGCCGACACCGCGCTCGGCCGCAGGCTGCCCACGACGCTGGCGGCCTTGAACGCGCCCGGGGGCGTCCACCTGTTGCCGGACGGACCGTCGGCATTCCTCGCGCGCCTGGCGATGGTGCGCGCGGCGGAGCGGTCCATCGACGCGCAGTACTACATCTGGCAGCCCGACACCACCGGCCGCATGCTGATCGCCGAACTGCTGCGCGCGGCGGATCGCGGCGTCCGCGTCCGCCTGCTGATCGACGACTTCGGGTCGGCGGCCAACGATCGCGACCTGCTGATCCTGGATCAGCACGCCAACATCGAGGTTCGACTGTTCAACCCGATCGCCAACCGGTCCCGGCGGACACTCAGCACAACCGGCGACTTTGCCCGCGTCAACCGGCGCATGCACAACAAGTCGCTGACCGTTGACAACCGGCTCACCATCGTCGGCGGACGGAACATCGGTGACGAGTACTTCGAGGCCGGTCAAGGGCTGTTCTATCGGGATCTCGACGCGCTGGCGATTGGCGCGGTGGTCGGCGATGTGTCCGCGCGATTCGATCGCTACTGGAACAGCCCGGTGGTGTGGGGCATCACGGACCTGACGAGCATCAAGCCGACAGCGGAGGAAGCCCGCAAGGCCTTCGACGGGCTCGCCGCGTTCGAGCGGCAACAGGAGGGGCAGGCCTTCGAACAGGCGATGCTGGCCAGCTCGCTGGCGCGCCAGATCCGCGAAGGGTCGGTGGACTTCGTCGGTGCGGACGTGCGGGTGCTGGCCGACGATCCCGCCAAGGTCGAGCAGCCGGACGGCGACCGCTCGAACCTGCTGCTGCCGCAGCTGCTGCCGGAGTTGGAACGCTCCCGCGAGCAGCTGACCTTGATCTCGCCCTATTTCGTGCCCGGCCGGGAGGGCGTGGCGTTCCTGCGCCGCATCCGCGAACGCGGCGTGCGGGTGCGGGTGCTCACCAACTCCCTGAGCTCCGCCGACGTGCTGCCGGTGTTCGCCACCTACCAGAAGTACCGCCACGAACTGCTGGCGGCCGGCATCGAGCTCTACGAGATCAACCCTGGCGCCGTGCAGGACAGCCTGCAAGGCCAAACCGAGGCCGCGACCGGGGACATTCACGGCAGCAGTCCCGCGCACGCCGCGCTGCACGGCAAGGTGCTGGTGTTCGATTGCCGGGCGATCTTCGTCGGCTCGATGAATCTCGACCCGAGGTCGTTCTTCACGAACACGGAGATCGGCTTCGTGGTGAACGCCCCTGCCCTCGCCGCCGATGTCTGCACGAGGATCGACGAGATGCTGGCGAAGTCGGCATACCGCCTCGAGCTGCGGCCGATCAAAGGCAGCCGCCCGCGCATCGAGTTCGTCGGCGTGGAAGGCGGCCAGCCGATTCGTTACGAGTCCGACCCGCACAGCACCGCGTGGCAGCGCTTCAAGATATTCGTCATGTCCCTGCTGCCGATCCAGCCGTTCATGACGCGGACGGCTGCGTTGACGCCCGCGATCCGGGTACCATGATTCCCGTATGAGAACCCTGCTGATCGGAGCCCTGGCCGCGGTGGCGCTCGGTGGCACCATCCATCGATTCGAGACGGCCACTGCCGCCCATGCTCTCCACGCGACCAGCACGGAGCGCGAGGCGCAATCCGCCGCCGGGCCGGCCGACCCGGACGTCGTCGCCGTGGTCGAGCGCGTCTTCTCCTCGAGCGAGCACCCGGGGCTGAAGTGGAGCGCCATTCCCGACACGGTTCCGATCCTGAAGCCGCTCTACGACGCGGAAGGCGATCGGCTGATGTGGTTCGAGCGCAACGCGCCGGTGCCTGGCGTGGAACGGGCGCTCGCCGCCATCGGCGCCGCCGGCGACCATGGGCTCGACCCGGCGGACTACGACGCCGCGTCGCTGGCCGAGCAGTGGACGTCGATCAAGGCCGGTTCCGCCTCCGCTCCGGAACGCGCGCTGTTCGACCTCGGTATGAGCGTGGCCACCGCACGCCTCATCCGCTCGGTGCACATGGGCCGCGTCGATCCGCGGACGATGCAGTGGGGCTATACGGTGGTGCCGAAGAAGATCGACGTGACGGCGGTGGTGAAGGAGGTGCGCGAGGGCAAGGGCCTCGGCGCCACGCTGGACGAAATGCAGCCGCAGGTTCCGCACTATGCGCGGGCGCGCAAGACGCTGGCCCTGTACAAGCTGATGGCCAGGAGTGGGGAGCCGGTGGCGGTGCCGGCGCTGGCGAAGGGGCAGACCAAGGTGGAGCCCGGCAAGAGCTGGGACGGTGTGCCGCAGCTGATCGCGCGGCTGCGCGCGCTCGGTGATCTCACGGGCGCGGCCGCGGCTGCCATCGACACCGGCACTCTCTATGCGCCACCGATCGTGCAGGCGGTGAAGCGCTTCCAGGAACGGCACGGCCTCGAGACCGATGGCGTGATTGGCGCCGGCACCCTGCGCGCGCTGAACGTGCCGCTGGCGCAACGGGTCAGGCAGATCGAACTGGCGATGGAGCGCATGCGCTGGCTGCCGGAGCTGGACGATCGCCCGAACCTCTTCGTCAACGTGCCGCTGTTCCGGATGTGGGCCACCGATCCGCGCGGCGTCGAGGAGCCGCTGCGCATGAACGTGGTGGTGGGGCAGTCGCTCAATCACCAGACGCCGCTCTTCGTCGAGCAACTGGAATACGTGATCTTCCGCCCCTACTGGAACCCGCCGTACGGGATCACGGTGAAGGAGATCGTCCCGAAGGCGCGGCGCGATCCCGGCTACATGGCGCGCGAGAACCTGGAGATCGTCGCCAGCGGCGCCGACAACGCGCCGGCCCTGGAGCCGACGCCGGAGAACCTGTCGAAGGTGGTGGCGGGCAAGCTGTCGATCCGGCAGAAGCCCGGAGAGAAGAACTCGCTGGGCCTGGCGAAGTTCATCTTCCCGAACGACGAGGCGATCTACATGCACGGCACGCCGGCGCAGCAGCTGTTCTCGCGCGCGCGGCGCGACTTCAGCCACGGGTGCATCCGGCTCGAGGACCCGGCCCGGCTGAGCGAGTGGGTGCTGCGCGATCAGCCGGAATGGACGCGGGCCCGCATCGATGCGGCGATGAAGGGCGACCGGCCGACCCGCGTGAACCTCAAGCAGCCGATCACCGTGGTGCTGTTCTACGACACGGTGCACGTCAACTCCGAGAACGTGGTGTTCTTCGCCGAGGACATCTACGGCCACGACCGCACGCTCGGCGCCGCGCTCGAGCAGGGCTATCCGTATCTCACGAAGGGGTGACGCTGGGCGCGCGCTTCGCGCGGGTCAGCGTCGTAGGTCTTAGGTCTTGGGTCTTGGGTCTTGGGTCTTAGGGCTTGGGGCTTGGGGCTCAGGCTGGAAGCACCGGACAGGCGCGGGGCGATCCGCCCCGTCAAGCCGACTCGTCCGGCCGGTCAACCACGCCTCTCGCTTCACATGCACTTGGGCCAACTCGCCTGCCTACGCCCGGCTCAAACAGGCCGAGAGGCGCCTGACGGCGTGGTTGTCGGTCATCGGAGCGGCCGGACTCAACGGCTTGCCGTGTCGGCTCGCCCCGCGCCTGCCGCCTGCCGGCTCGCCAGCCTTTTGCCTTCTGCCTTTTGCCTTGCCGTTCGTCTGCCGGCTGCCGTCTGCCGTCTGCCGGTTGCCGTCTGCCGTCTGCCGGCGTTTTGCCTTCTGCCTTATGCCTTGTGCCTTTTGCCTTGCGGCGCCCGTCTCCCGTCTACTGCTCCACCACCCGATCGACCTTCAGCAGCCAACCCGCCTCGCCGGCGTCGAGCCGGTAGTGCACTTCACGAGTGCCGCCGGTTGGCGCGGCGTTCGCGTCGGTGTCCCGATAGATGGGGAAGCGCTGGACCAGGCGATTCCCGGCCACGGCGAACGTGTCGTGCCCCATGTAGCCCTTCGACAATTGCGGCTGCTCCGCCACCGGCGGCAGGTAAACGCCGCTCAGCGATTTCAGATCGTTGGCCGAGAACGCCACCAGCGATCCGTAGGATCCGCTGCCGGCCGACTGCAGGTAGACGTAGACCTCGGGAGAACCGTCGGCGTTGAGGTCGGCGACCTCGGCGCCGGTGACGCGGCCCTCCACGTCCTTTACCATCGGCGAGTTGTCGGTCAGCAGGCCCTCGGGCTCGATGCGCAGCTCGTTGATCGAGCCGCGGTTGGGACACGACACGCGGAACGTGATGCCGGTCATCGTCAGCGTGCGCGAGAATCCGGCCGCCTCGTCTGGGCTGCCAGCCGCGGGCGCGCCACCTGCCGCAACCGGCGAGCGCTGTCGGCGCGGCGCCGGGCTGGGTCTCGCCGTTCGATGCTGGTGGCGATGGCGAGCAGGCCAGGCTCAGCCCGAGCATTGTTCCGATGGCCACGTGGTGCGTCCGCATAACAGCTCGACTGTGTTCCAGCGCGACACGGTTTTCAAGTGGTCGCGTGATTGGGAGAATCAGGATATCGGAGAGCGCCGCGCAGATCAGGATTAGGGTCGCGCGGTCTCGATAAGGCAAGATGAGGCCTCATGTCCGTTGTGACGGTTCCGGCCTCGGGCTCCCGCCTCGATCGAGCGCTCCGCATCTTTGGTGACGTCCGGGCCGGCGAAGGCAGGGACGCGCTGTTCATGTTCTTCAACGTCTTCCTGCTGCTGCTGGCGTACTACATCCTCAAGACGGTGCGCGAACCGCTGATCCTCACCACCGGCGGCGCGGAGCTGAAGTCCTACGCCGCGGGCGCCCAGGCCGCGGTGCTGCTCGTGTACGTGCCGCTCTATGGCTGGCTGGTGTCGCGGCTCACACGCAATCACCTGGTGACCACCGTGGTGCTCGTCTTCGTGGCGTGCATCGAGTTGTTCTTCGCCGGCGTGCGCCTCGGCATCCCCAACGTCGGCTTTGCCTTCTACGTCTGGGTCGGCATCTTCAGCCTGACGATGATCGCGCAGTTCTGGTCGTTCGCGAACGACATCTACGTCAAGGACTCGGGCGATCGGCTGTTCCCGCTGATTGCCGTCGGCTCCACTGCCGGCGCGCCGCTTGGTGCCGCCGTCGCCCAGTTCCTGTTCTCGCGCGGCGTGCCCCCGGGACTGATGATGCAGATCGCGGCCGGGTTGCTGCTGCTGCACCTGGCGATGTACACGCTCGTGTGGCAGCGGCCGTCGGTGGGCGACCCGAAGGCGAAGGACACCAGCAAGGCGGGCGGCTTCGACCTGGTCCTCACCAATCCCTACCTGCGTCTCATCGCCCTGCTGCTGGTGCTGCTGAACATCGTCAACTCCACCGGTGAGTTCATCCTGGCGAGGCTCGTCACGGGCCAGGCGGCGCAGATGGCGGCGGCCGCTCCGGACTTCGATCGCGGTGCCTTCATCGGCGCCTTTTACGGCAGCTACTTCCTCTGGGTGAACATCGCCTCGGTCATCCTCCAGGCCTTCCTCGTCTCGCGCGTCGTCAAGCGCTTCGGCATGGCCGGCGCGCTGTTCGCGCTGCCGGTCCTGGCGTTCGGCGCCTATGGCATGGCCGCCGTCGGCGCCGGCCTGGCGATGGTGCGCGTCGTGAAGACCGCCGAGAACGCCACCGACTACTCGATGATGAACACCGCCAAGCAGATGCTGTGGCTGCCGACGACGCGCGAGCAGAAGTACAAGGCCAAGCAGGCGATCGACACGTTCTTCGTGCGGTTCGGCGATCTGCTGTCGGCCGCCGTGGTGTTCGTCGGCACGCACTACTTCACGCTCTCGGCCTCGGGCTTCGCCGCGGTCAACGTGGCGGTGGTGGTGCTGGCGCTGATCGTGGCGCGCCGGCTGCTGGCCGAGTACCATCGTCTGGTCCCTCAGACGAAGTGATGACCGCCGCCGCGACCACCGCCACCCCTGCCGATCGGCTGTTCCGCCGCGTCCTCACCGCACTTGCGCTCGGCATCGCCGTCGGGCTGTTCCTCGGCGAGTACGTCTGGCCGCTGAAGATCGTCAGCGACGTCTACGTCAAGCTGCTGCAGGTCACCGTGCTGCCCTACGTGCTGGGCTCGGTGATTGCCGGTCTTGGCGCGCACTCGCCGGAGGACGGCAAGCGGCTCGCCATCCGCGGCGGCGTGATGCTGTTGCTGTTCTGGGTCGCGGCGTTCGCGATCGTGATCGCCACGTCGCTGGCCTACCCGCCGGGCAGGAGCAGCTCGGCGTTCGTCGCGGACCTGCCGCCGGCCACGCCGATCGACTGGATCGATCTCTACATCCCGTCAAACGTCTTTCACGCCCTGGCCTTCAATGTTCTGCCCGCCGTGGTGCTGTTCGGCATCCTGGCCGGCGCCTCGCTCAGCGGCATGAGCGACGAGCACAAGCGCCCGCTCCTTTCCGTCGTCGCCGCGTTCAACGAGGTGATGGGCCGCATCAGCCGCTCCATCATCGTCACCACGCCGATCGGGTTGTTCGCGATGTCGGCCGCGGCGGCTGGCACGATGCGGGTGGAGGAGTTCGTCCGGCTCCAGGTGTGGTTTGTCGTTTACATCGGCTCGGCGTGCCTTGTCTCGCTGTGGCTGCTGCCGGCGCTGGTGGCGCTGCTGACGCCGGTGCCGTACGGCCGCTTCCTCCGCACCTTGCAGACGGCCATGCTCACGGCCTTTGCCGCCGGCGACTATTTCGTCGTCCTGCCGATGATTGCCGAGGCGAACAAGCAGCTGCTGGTCGAGCAGGGCCGATCCGAGCACGACGCCGATCGCACCATCGGCGTGGTCGTGCCGCTGCTGTTCAACTTCCCGCACACCGGCAAGATCCTGTCGCTGGCGTTCGTGCCCTTCGCCGCCTGGTTCTCGAACAGTCGACCTGTCGCTGGGGCAGTGGTTCAGCCTGGCCACCGCCGGCTCGCTCAGCATGTTCGGCAGCATCAACGCCGCGATGCCGTTCCTGCTGGACCTGGCGCGGCTGCCGGCCGACCTGTTCGACCTCTTCACCATGTCGGGCGTCCTCAACTCCCGCTTCGGCTCGCTGGTGGCGACGATGCACACGGCGGCGCTGTCGATGCTGGTGGCCGCCAGCCTGTTGGGCGTGCTGAAGGTGAGCGCCCGGCGTCTCGTCCGCCTCGGCGTGATGGGCGTGATCATCCTCGGGCTGTTCATCGGCGGGACGCGGCTGATGTTCGAGCGCGTGGTGCCGCCGGCGGCCTCGGGGCTGGAATCGCTGGCGGGGTTTCACCTGCGCATAGGGACGCCGACGCCGGTACTGATCGACCCTGCGACGCCGCCTGAGCCGCCGGGTGCGGTCGCCGATCGGCTGGACCTGATCCTGCGGCGCGGCCTGATGCGCGTCGGGTTCTATACCGACGCCGTGCCGTACGCGTTCTTCAACACCAGCAAGGAGCTGGTCGGCTTCGATGTCGAGATGGCGTTCCAGCTCGCCACGGCGCTGGGCGTGAAGCCGGCGTTCGTGCCGATCGAGCGCGGAGCGATGACCGCGGCGCTCGAGTCCGGCCTCTGCGACATCGTGATGTCGGGCGTGATCGTCACGGTCCCCTCCGCCGCCGAAGTCGATTTCTCGCAGGGGTATCACCAGGAGCGTGTCGGCTTCCTGGTGCCGGACCACGACCGCGGCTTGTTCGCCAGGATCGCGGACGTCCGCGGGCGGCCGCTGCGGCTGGGCGTGCTGTCGAGCCGCTTCATCGTCCCCGTGTCACGGCTGCTGCCACAGGCGGACATCGTCCCGACCGAGCTCGGCGGAGGTGCTGCGCACCGGAGAGATGCCGGGCCTCGATGCCTACGTAATCCCGATCGACCAGGCCCGCTACGTCAGCCGCGTGCAACCCGGCCTGTCCGCCGTGCTGCCCGACGACGACGACACCGAGGCGGTGGTGGCCTATGCCGTCCCGCGCGACGCGGCGTCACTGCTGAACCTGGTGAACAGCTGGGTGGACGTGACGCGGGCGGCCGGCAACTTCGCCGACGCGCACGCCTACTGGGTGCGCGGCCGCGCGCTGACGCCGCAGGTGGAGCGATGGAGCATCGGGTCGAACGTGTTGGGATGGTGGTGACAGGGACGGCGGCTGGAGACGGAAGACCGCACGGGGTCTTGCGTCTTAGGTCTTGGGTCTTGGGGGTCTTGAGACTCAAGACTCAGGACTCAAGACTCAAGACTCAAGACTCAAGACTCAAGACTCAAGACTCAGCCCTACCGCGTCTGCGCGGCTTCCACCTTGACCAGCTCGCCCCGGCCCAGTTCATAGGCGACCTGCGACGGCTCCGGCGGGGCGCCTGGCGCGGGATGGCGCAGCAGGTCCACGACAATTCGTTTGCCCTCGACCCGCATGTCGCGGACTTCGACCTGGCCCAGCCGCTCGGCGCCGAGGCTGATGGTTTCCATCTCGAGGTGTCGCAGCACCGCGATGTACTGGCCGGACTCGTCGCCGGCATCGGTGACCGACAGCACCACCACGGTATCCACCGCTCCGTCGCCTTCGAGATCGCCGGTGCGATAGAACTGTCGCAGCAACTGCACGTGCTGGCCTTTTGGGCCGCGGAACTCGCCGTCTTTCAGCGTGATCTGGCGCGCCTGCCCGCCCCAGTAGGTGGCGCTGGCGGCGTCGTTCAACGTCGGAGGCGTTTCTTCGAGGGCCGCCTGGACGTGCGGAAGGTCGCGGCCGTCAGGAGATGCGCCCTGCCCTCGGCAGGCCAGCGACGTGGCCGTGACGACGGTGAGCATGACGAGACGCAACCAGTGAGTGTGAGCCATCGCTTTCCTCTGCCCTCAGCTTCTCACGACTGACCTGCGGATGCGCCTGTCGTGGCGGCGTCGCCGTCGAGAGCGCGAATCCGATCGCGACAGCTACCTCAACCTTCGGACGATACCCCGGCCATGTGCCGCTACGATTCCTGAACTTCGTCAACGCGTGGCTGGCCTATCATCGCAATTCGGGCAGGGCTCTCGATCGCTACGACGACTGGCTCCGCTCCGATGTGATGAAACTCCTCCAGGGGGACGTGTGGGAAAAGACCGTGAGATCCCGGATCAGTCCAAGCGCATCCGCAAGCTGTTGAAGACCATCACGGCGCGGCCGGGGAAGCGGATCCGGCTGAAGGACTTCGATCCGGGCTGGACCGGCAGCCTGGTGAATGAAAAGGATGCGGCGCCGCTGCTGGCCGAGGGCATTCGCCGCCTGGCGAAACAGCAGAGCAAGCTGTACGCCCAGGACACGCGCGCGCTGCTGCTGGTCTTTCAGGCGATGGATGCGGCCGGCAAGGACGGCACCATCAGCCACGTGATGTCGGGCGTCAACCCGCAGGGCTGCCAGGTCTACAACTTCAAGGCGCCGTCGGCCGAGGAGCGCGATCACACCTATCTGTGGCGCTCGATGAAGGCGCTGCCCGAGCGCGGCCGCATCGGCATCCATAACCGGTCCTACTACGAAGAAGTGCTGGTCGCGCGCGTGCACCCGGAGATCCTCGCGGCCCAGCAGCTGCCTCCCGACCTGAAGGACGAGAAAATCTGGAAGCGGCGCTTTCGCGAGATCAACGACTTCGAGCAGTACCTGGTCAACAACGGCACGGTGATCCTGAAGTTCTTCCTGCACGTCTCGAAGGAGGAGCAGAAGAAGCGCTTCCTCGCCCGCATCGACGAAGAGGACAAGAACTGGAAGTTCTCGGTGAACGACTGCAAGGAGCGCGGGTTCTGGGACGACTACATGCACGCCTACGAGGACGTGTTCTCGAACACCAGCACCGAGGCGGCGCCCTGGTACATCGTCCCGGCTGATAACAAGTGGTTCACGCGCCTGGCGGTGGCGGCGACGATTTATCACACGCTCGAGAAGCTGGACCTCACGTATCCGATGGTCACCGACGAGAAGAAGGCCGAGCTGCAGGACGTGAAGCGGATGCTGATGGCGGAGAAGGACTGAAGGGGGCGCGTCGCTAGCGCGACGCGTGGGACAGACAAGGCGCGCCTTCGGCGCGTAAAGGCCTCGCTTTGCTCGGTAGGAACGGCCGGCTGCAACGATAAGCTGCGCTGAAGTGCTGTCAGTCGGGCCCCGACTCCGAGCGCCGGCATCCGGCACCTCCGGATCGCTTTCGCGAGCCGCTCGGCATCAAAGCCTCGCGGGGGTCTCGCCTGCGGTGCCGGCTGCCTGCATTTCCCGACGGCCTCTCCGTAGGGGCCCGCCTGCCAGCACCTCAGCGCCGCATCCGTCGCGCTTGGCGCGCCCACCTCCCGCGAGCGAAGCGAGGCCCTTGCCTACGCGCGCTAGGCCCACGCGCCAACGGCGGCCAGCCGGCCTACCGAGCGGAGCGAGGCCTTCCCTTCCTACCGAGCGCAGCGAGGCCTCCGTCCCGCTACTTGCTCCAGGGCGGCGTGACCTTGTTGCTGCGCGCGTAGGCGATGAGCTGCCCGAGGTGCTCGTGCAGGTGGGTGACGGTCATCACCCAGGTGGTTCGCACCGTGCTCTCGCGCCCGAACATCTTGATCGAGGTGTCCATCTTCGCGTCGGGTGTGTCGGCCATCGCCTTCTTCATGAAGGCGAACGACTGCTCGACCTCGGCAATGATTTCCGCCCGGGTGCGCGTCTTCTTCTCATAGGCCTCGACCGTCTTGTAGTCCGTGCCGGAGATACCGGTCGCCGGCGGCGCGGTGGCGCCGAGCGCGATCGGCAGGAAGTAGTTGTCGGCGGCCACGTGCGTGAACGCCTCGCCGGACGACCGCACCCCGGGCATCGGGCGCCAGGCATACGACGCCTCCGGCATGGCCTTGGCCAGGCCGACAATCTTGCTCTCCACGTCGGTGACATCGGCGATCAGGTCGCCCATGATGCCGGCGCGCTTCTGCGCGTGGGCGGGAAACGAGGCGACGACGAGCAGGGACGCGAGGGCGAGAACGCAAAAGGCGAGTGGACATGGTCAGCTCCTGGACGGATCGGGTCGATGGATGGGGGCGGCGAACGCCCGAACGGTAGTCTACGCCTGCCTCCTGCCGGCGCCGTGCGGACCGTCACCGCCACTCGTCCCGGACTTGGGCCTCGCTGCGCTCGGACGGTGCGCGCCTGCGGCGCGGATCTTTCTCTGAAGAGCGCCTCAAGCTCTGCTATGGTGTAGCCGATTCGGTCCCGCACAAGGGAGAGCTCATGCCGCCGACACTCCTCCAGTCGCGCGCTGCCATGATCGCTGGGCTGGCGATCATCGCCGCGGTCGTGCTCGTCACTCCGGCCCCCGCCTCGGCGCAGACCGGCACGATCAACGTCAGCGTGAGGAACGCCACAACCGGCAGCCCGGTCGCCGGGGTCACGGTTTCGCTCGTCGCGTCCACGGGGGGCCACCTCGGCGGCTCCCTCACGGGACCGGGCGGCACGGTCTCCTTCTCGCTCGTGCCCCCTGGCACTTACTTCGCCTTTACCTCCAACGGCGTGGGCCTGGTGGACGAGTTCTTCGACGACTTGATGTGTCCCTCCGACGTCTGCTCCGTCCAACTCGCCACCAGCAGTACCCCCATCGTCGTTACCCCCGGATCGGTCCGTTCGGTCGCCTTCGCGCTGCAACCCGGCGGCACCATTGCCGGGACGGTGCGCGACGCCGGGACCGGCGTCCCCCTGCCCAGAGTGTTCCTGAGCGCAGCCATCCAGTCGGGATCCCAGTGGCAGACTGTGCGCGAGGTGCAGACGGATGACGCCGGTGCCTTCACCATCGCCAGCCTGGCGCCAGGCAGCTATCAGCTGTTCACCGAGGTTGGTGCTCCCTATGTCGACGAGGTCTTCGACAACGTCCCATGCCATGGTCGATGCAACCTGTCCCGGGACCTCGGGGCCAGCGTGACGGTCACATCGGGTACGACCGTCACGGGCCGCGACTTCGCGCTGTCGCTCGGTGGCCAGATCACGGGCACCGTGACCGATGCGGCGACGGGAGCGCCGCTGCAGCAAATCAGCGTCAGCGTCAATTCCTTCGGGCCCGACGGCTTGTTCCTGAGTGCCGGGAGCGCCGTGACCGACGCCTCTGGGCGATACGCGGTTCGAGGTTTGTCCACGGGCGACTACATCGCGCTCACCAGTAACCAGGCGGGATACGTCAACGAGACGTTCGACAACATCCCCTGCCTTGGCCGTTGCGGCTCGAACGGGGCCGCCAAAATTCCAGTGACGACGGGCCAGACCGTGACGCGGAACATCGGGCTCGCCAGGGGAGGCACGGTGTCCGGGATCGTCCGCAACGCCGCGACGTCTGCGCCGGTGGCCGGTGTCGGCGTCGATGTCTTCGCGCGGAATGCCAACGATTCCGCCGTGCAGGTGGGAGCGGTGGTCACCGATGCCAATGGGGCCTACGCGGTTACCGGCCTGCTGGCCGGCACCTATTACGCGTCGGTGCCACGGCCCGTGGGACTGATCGGCGCCATCTTTCCCGCCATCCAATGCCCGGGAGTCTGCTCGTCGTCCGATACGATTTTTCAGGGGCAGCCAATCACCGTTGCCGCCGGGGCGACCGCCGCGGGACGTAACTTCTCCCTCACCCCCGCCGGGGCGATCTCGGGCGTCATCACCGTTAGAGGTACGGGGGCGCCGGCCGGCAGCGTCTTCGTCAACGCGGTGACGCGGGTGGCTGGGGTGGCGCGCTTTGCTGCGTCGGTCGGCGCGGATGTCAACGGTGCCTACACCTTGTCCGGGCTGCCGGGTGGGACCTACTTCGTCCACACGCAAAATTCCCAGGGTCTGGTAGACGAAGTGTTCCCCAACGTCCCGTGTCTGAGCTCGTGCTCGGCGGAGTTCGCCGCCGACACAGGCACACCGGTAGTCGTCACGACCGGCGTCACGACAAGTGGCCGCAACCTGGCGGTGTCGCCGGGGGGACGGGTGACCGGAACAATCACCGATGCCGCGACCGGTGGCCGTCTCCCGGGGATCGGGGTGCGGCTCTTTGCCAACGTCGGGGGTAGCGCCCGGTCAGCTGGGTCCGCGAACTCCGACGCGCTGGGGCGCTTCGTCGTCGATGGGCTTCCAGCGGGCGTCTACTTTGCGGCGTCGAATGCGGCGAACTCGACGCAGCTGGTCAACGAGATCTACGACAACCTGCCGTGCACCACGGACACCTTCTGCGCCAACGCGACAGTGGTCGCTTTCGGCTCACCCCTCCAGGTCGCTGCAGGAGCGACAGTGCCGGAGCGCGACTTCGCCCTGCAGCGCCGGCAGCAGCCTCCGGGAACGCCGCGGGAATTCACCGCGAACAGCAGCAACTTCGAGGCGCGGTTCACCTGGCGGGAGCCGTCGAGCGGCGGCACGCCGACGAGTTACCGCATCGAGGCTGGCGGCGCACCCGGAACCGCGGCGGTGACGCTGCCGGCGACCGGCACCAGCCTCGAGGTGCCCGGGGCACCGCGAGGCCGTTTCTTCGTGCGCGTGCGCGGGGTCAACGCCTTCGGCATCGGCCCGCCCTCCGACGAGGTGGTGCTGGATATCACCGGGAATGGCGCCTCGGCACCGGGCGCGCCGCGAAGCCTGTCGGCGTTCATGACTGGCAACCGTGTGATCGCGACATGGGCGGACCCCATCGAGAGCGCGCCGATTACCGGATATCGCGTCGAGGCCGGCTCGGCCACCGGTCTGGCCAATATCGCCACGCTGCCCGTCGGCACCGCGAGCTTCAGCTTCGAGCCGGTGCCGAACGGGTTCTATTTCCTCCGCGTGCGGGCCGTCAATGCCGCGGGTGTGAGCGCGCCGTCGAACGAAGTGCTGCTGAACGTGGGCGACGTACCGTCGCCACCCGGGAGGCCGTCTCTGTTTGACACGCCCACTGTCACGGGCTCGACCGTGTCGTTCAGCTGGAGAGCGCCAGGGAGTGGCCCCGTGTCCACGTACCTCCTCGAGGCCGGCAGCGCGACCGGCCTCGCCAACATCGTCGTCTTCAATACGCAGAGCACGGCCACCGCGATCTCATTCTCCGGCGTGCCGCGCGGGACCTATTTCGTCCGCGTCCGGGCGGCCAACGGCCTTGGCGCCGGCATCCCGTCGGACGAGGTGACAGTGGTGGTGCCGTAGAGGGACTGCGACGCGGCGCGCCTTCGGCGCGTAGGTAAAGACGGCCTCGCTGACGCTCGGTGGGATCCGATCGCGCTGTCGTTCTGACTGCGTCGGCCAGCGGCGCCTCGCCCTACCGAGCCCAGCCGAGGGCCCGACGCGCCAAGGTGCATGAGGTGGCGCTGGGGTGCTGGCGGGCGGTCCCCTACGGAGAGGCCGTCGGGAAAAGCAGGCAGCCGGCACCGCAGGCGAGACCCCCGCGAGGCTTTGATGCCGAGCGGCTCGCTGAGGCGCTCCGGAGGTGCCGGATGCCGGCCTCGGAGTCGGGTACGGACCGACGGCACCCCGCCGGCGCCAACTCGCTCGGGCGAGTGGGATGCCACACGCACTCAAGCGCTCGCGGCCATATAATCGCGGAATATGCAGCGGACGGACGTCGGAAACCCGGACTACTTCCACAAAGTCGTCGATTGTCAGTGGGCCTGCCCGGCCCATACGAATGTCCCCGAATACATTCGCCTGATCGCTCAGGGTCGGTTCAGCGACGCTTATATCGTCAACCGCGAGTCGAACGTCTTCCCCGGCATCCTGGGACGAACGTGCGACCGCCCCTGCGAGCCCGCCTGCCGCCGCACCCGCGTGGACGGCAAGCCCGTGGCCATCTGCCGCCTCAAGCGCGTCGCCGCGGACCACAAGGACGATGTTTCCGATCGCATTCCGACTGCGCCAACGCTCAAGAACGGGAAGAAGGTGGCCCTCATCGGCGCCGGCCCCGCGTCGCTGACCGTGGCCAACGACCTGATGCCGCTCGGCTATCAGTGCACCATCTTCGAGAAGGGCCCGCGTCCCGGCGGCCTGATGCGCATCAACATCCCCGCGTTCCGGCTGCCCGAAGAGGTGCTGGACGAGGAGATTGGCTACATCACCAACATGGGCGTCGAGATGAAGTACGACACGCCCGTGGAGAGCCTGCGCGCGCTGGTCGATTCGAAGGAATACGACGCGGTGTTCGTCGGCAGCGGCGCCCCGAAGGGCAAGGAGCTGGAGCTCCCCGGCCGCCACGAGACCGACCAGATCTTCATCGGCATCGAGTGGCTGGAGTCCATCCACTTCGGCCACATCGAGAGCGTCGGCCAGAAGGTGCTGATCATCGGCGTCGGCAACACCGCGATGGACTGCTGCCGCTCGGCCAAGCGCCTCGGCGCGACGGACGTGAAGGTGATCGCGCGCAAGACGCGCAAGTACTTCAAGGCCTCGCCCTGGGAACTGGAAGACGCCGAGGAAGAGCACGTCGACATCCTCGAGAACCACTCGCCGGTCCGCTTCATCATCGAGAACGGGAAGCTGACGGGGATGGAGTTCGACACCTTCACCTCGCGCGAGGAGAACGGCAAGCTGATTCAGGAGCCCGCCGGCCGCACCATCGTCCCGTGCGATACGGTGATCCTGGCGATCGGCCAGGAGAACGCGTTCCCCTGGATCGAGCGCGACATGGGCCTCGACGTTCGACAAGTGGAACATGCCGGTCGTGGACAAGGTCACGCACATGGCCACGCGTCCGGGCGTGTTCTTCGGCGGCGACGCCGCGTTCGGCCCGGCCAACATCATCTGGGCGGTGGCGCACGGACATGCCGCCGCGATCTCGGTGCACAACTACTGTCAGGGCGTCCCGGTCACCGAGCGGCCGAAGGACGGCCAGACGCTGACCAGCACCAAGATGGGCCTGCACGAGTGGGCCTACAGCAACGACTACAGCCCGGTGGCGCGTCAGAAGATGACGCACGTGGACATGCCGCTGCGCTTCTCGAAGATGACCATCGAGGTGGAGCAGGGCTTCACCGCCGAGCAGACCGCGCGCGAGGTGGAACGGTGCCTGAACTGCGACGTGCAGACGCACTTCACCGACTCGCTGTGCATCGAATGCGACGCGTGCATCGACATCTGTCCCACGGACTGCCTGACGATTGCACCGAACGGCGAGGAACACGACCTGCGCCTGCGCCTGAGCGCGACGGCCGACAACCTCGACCAGAACCTGTTCGTCTCCGGCTCCCTGAAGCAGACCGGCCGCGTGATGGTGAAGGACGAGAACGTCTGCGTCCACTGCGGCCTGTGCGCGGAACGCTGCCCGACCTACGCATGGGACATGCGCAAGTTCGTGCTGCAGCAGCCCTACGCCGGCTTGACGTTCATCCCGCTGGAGTCGGTGATGGGCAGGGCCTGAGGCTCAGGCTCAAGGCTCAAGGCTCAAGACCCAAGACCCAAGACCTCAAGACCTCAAGACTCAAGACTTAAGTCATCCGCCATGTCTCAGATCAACGATTTCGCTTTCAAGATCGCCACCGCGAACGGCACCGGTTCGGCGAGCGCCAACGGCCTGATCATGCAGGCCATCTTCCGGATGGGCGTGCCCGTCACCGGCAAGAACGTGTTCCCGTCGAACATCCAGGGCCTGCCCACCTGGTACGAGATCCGGGTCAGCAAGGACGGCTACACCGCCCGCACGCCGCGCTTCGACCTGATGGTGGCGCTCAATCCCGCCACCTATGCCAAGGACGTCGCCGAGGTCCGCTCCGGCGGCTGGCTGATGTACGACAGCAGCTGGCCGCTGGACGAGTCGCTGAAGCGGCAGGACGTCACCTACCTGGGCGTGCCGCTGGCCGAGATGTGCAACGCCGCCTTCAAGGGCGTGCGCGAGCGCATCCTGATGAAGAACATCGCCTATGCCGGCGCGCTGGCGGCGCTGCTGGGCATGGACACCGAGGTCATCAAGGCGCTGACCAAGGAGAAGTACTCGAAGAAGCAGTCGCTGCTCGACTCGAACGAGAAGGCCATCGCCATCGGCTTCGACTACGCGACGAAGACGTTCGCCTGCCCGCTGCCGATTCACCTGGAGAAGATGGACGCCACCAAGGACTCCATCCTGATCGACGGCAACACCGCCGCGGGCCTGGGCGCGCTCTATGCCGGCGCCACCGTCGGCGCGTGGTATCCGATCACGCCGGCGACCTCGCTGATGGAAGCGTTCAAGGGCTTCTGCCTGAAGTACCGCCGCGATCCGGAGACGAAGAAGAACCGCTTCGCGATTCTCCAGGCGGAAGACGAGCTCGCCGCCATCGGCATGGTGATTGGCGCCTCGTGGGCCGGCGCGCGGGCGTTCACGCCCACCGCGGGCCCGGGCATCTCGCTGATGAGCGAGTTCATCGGCCTGGCCTATTACGCCGAAGTGCCGGCGGTGGTGTTCGACGTGCAGCGCACGGGTCCGTCCACCGGCATGCCCACGCGCACGCAGCAGGGCGACCTGATGCTGTGCGCCTACGCCTCGCACGGCGACACGCGCCACATCTGCCTCTACCCGTCGGACCCGCGCGAGGCCTTCGAGATGGCGGTCAACGCCTTCGACCTGGCCGAGCGCTTCCAGACGCCGGTCTTCGTGCTGAGCGATCTCGACATCGGCATGAACGACTGGATGGTGCCGAAGCTGGCCTGGGACGACAGCTATCGGCCGGACCGCGGCAAGGTGCTGTCGGCGGCGGAGCTGGAGGAGGCGAAGACGTTCTACCGCTTTCTCGACGTGGATGGCGACGGCATCCCGCAGCGCTCGCTGCCCGGCGTGCATCCGAAGGGCGCGTTCTTCACGCGCGGCTCGGGTCACAACAAGTACGGCGCCTACACGGAAGACGCCGACGAGTACCAGGAAGTGCTGGACCGCATCGCGCGCAAGGTGCAGAACGCGGCGAAGGCCGTGCCGGCGCCGTTCGTGCGCAAGTCGGCGACGACGGCGAAGATGGGGCTCATCTCCATCGGCGGCTGCCACGCCGCGTGCATGGAGGCGATCGACCAGATGGCGAAGGACGGCATCGCGCTGGACTACATGCGCGTGCGCGGCTTCCCGTTCGGCGAGGACGTGCGGGCGTTCGTCGAGCAGCACGAGGTGACGTTCGTGGTCGAGCAGAACCGCGACGCGCAGCTGCGCAGCCTGCTGATGCTGGAGACCGGCTTCGGCATGGAGAAGTTCGAGTCGGTGCGCTATTACGCCGGCTTCCCGATGAGCGCGCATCACGTGGTCTCGGGCGTGAAGGCCAGGCTGGAGAAGGCGGCATGACATACATCGCGAAACCCAAGGTTCACCACCCGTCGCTGCAGAAGAACGCGATCGGGCTGACGCGCCGCGACTACGAAGGCGCCATCACCACGCTCTGCGCCGGCTGCGGGCACGACTCGATCACGGCGGCGGTCATCCAGTCGTTCTGGGACCTGTCGATTCCGCCGCACACCGTGGCCAAGCTGTCGGGCATCGGCTGCTCGTCGAAGACGCCGGCCTACTTCCTGCGCGAGGCGCACGGCTTCAACAGCGTGCACGGCCGCATGCCGGCGATTGCCACCGGCGCCGGCGCCGCCAACGCCGGGCTGATGATGATTGGCGTCTCGGGCGACGGCGACTCGCTGTCGATCGGGCTGGGGCAGCTGTCGCACGCCATCCGCCGCAACGTCAACATGCTCTACCTGCTGGAGAACAACGGCGTCTACGGGTTGACGAAGGGGCAGTTCTCGGCCTCGGCGGACCCGGGCTCGACCAGCAAGAAGGGCGAGATCAACAGCATGGACGCCATCGACAGCGTGCTGCTGGCGCTCACGCTCGGCGCGACCTTCGTCGCGCGCAGCTTCTCCGGCGACAAGCACCAGCTGGTGCCGCTGATCAAGGCCGGCCTCGCGCACAAGGGCTTTGCCTTCATCGACATCATCTCGCCGTGCGTGACCTTCAACGATCACGAGGGCTCGACCAAGAGCTACGCCTACACGCGCGAGCACCAGGTGGAGGTGGTGGCGGCGGACTTCGTGCCGCCGGCCGACGAGATCACCTCGACGCAGGATCCCGGCAGCGTCAAGAGCGTGCTGCTGCACGACGGCAGCTGGGTGAAGCTGCACAAGGTGGCGGAGCACTACGACCCGTCGGACCGCGACCGCGCCTATGCCTACATCCGCGAGCGGCAGAAGGAGCGCGAGGTGCTCACCGGGCTGCTGTACCTGTCGCCGGATTCGAAGGACATGACGGAGCAGAACGAGATGGTGGACGCTCCGGTGTATAACCTTCCTTTCGAGACGCTGTGCCCCGGAAACGCCGAACTGCAGAAGCTGCAGGCGCGTTTCCGGTAGGGACAGAGACGGAGCGGCGAGATCTGTATCTCGTGATCTGGTGATGTCTTGAGCTGGTGATCGATCAGAGCGATCTAGCGATCTGGTGATGGGGTGATTTATCTGATGAACGTCAGTGAGTCGCCCCATTGCTGTGTCTGGAGGAGCCTGTGCCGATGAATGCTTCCGTTCGTGTTGCTGTTGTCCCTCGGTATGCAGGCGGCCGCCGCCGCTCCTCCTCCCGCCGCGCCCGCGCCGCAGGTTCCCGCGCAGTTCATCACCGCCGCCGAAGCGGAAGCGGTGCTGAAGGAGCAGATCGCCAAGAACGTGGTCGATCAGCCGATGAAGAGCAGCCAGGTGGTGGGCGGCCTGGCGTCGGTGGCGTGGCTGCACCGCGCCAAGGCGGAGGCCGGCGCGCTGATTCACAACAAGGCCACCGAAACCTACTACATCGTCAAGGGCTCCGGGACGCTGGTCACCGGCGGCTCGCTCGGCGAGCGCCAAGCCGATCGACCTGACGAGGGTCAACGCCGGCATGGGCATGCAGGGGACGCGGCAGGGCGGGGAAGGCCGCCGCGTGAATCCGGGCGACATCATCATGATCCCCGCGGGGACGGTGCACAGCTTCAGCGAGTTGGATGGGCCGATCAGCTACTTAGTGTTTCGGTTCGAAGCGAAGTAGGGCGGCGACAGGGAGGGCGGCGCTTCGCGCCGTAGGGACAGAGGGCCTCGCTTCGCTCGGTGGGCCGCTTCGCGGTAGGGATGCACCGGGCCCCTCTATCGGTGGTCCTGCGGGGCTGGCAGCCGGATGCGACCGGGTGGCCGACCGCGAGCGTCCCTGTTATCGAGATCGGTCTAACTCCAAGGCCGTTCCCGTCGCCTATCGATATCCCCTGACTTCACGGATACTTGCGACCAGAGACAGGCGTCGCGAAGTTGCGTTAGACTGCGAGCGGCCGATTTCCTGGAACGTTACCCAGAACGGTCTAATACAATGTTAGGCAGACAGACATGAAGACACTCGGTGATGACTTCGTGGCGGCTGTGCACTTCAGTCACCTGAAACCGAAGGGGTTCAAGAAGACGAGGCACACACTCGCGTGCGACCGCGGCGAATACGCGGAACACTACCAGATTCAGGGAAGCGCCTGGAACGATAGGACTGAACCTTGGGCTTGCTACCTGAACTGCGGCATCAGTTTCCGCGGCCACCCTCGCAGAATTCCGGACGGAGACTTTCCACGGACTCATGCCTGGATGAGAGCCCGCCTGTTCGTGCCGAGCGCTCGTGCGCAGTACCACGTTACGAGGCTAGACTTGGCTGGCATGGCCGCCGAGTTGGCAGACGTGATCGCGAAGTGTTCGCAGTACTTCGAGCGCCGTCATTCGGGTACTTCGTCACGCCTACGAGAACCGGCTCTATGCCCGCGGGTTTGGCAGATCCAGATCTTCAGGCCAACACTTGAACGACCAGCGGCCTAACCTGCGCATGAACCCGGCGGCGGTCGGCTTTTGTGACATCATCCCGACAGTCGGGCGCCGCGGGTTATGCGCCGTCCGTTAGACCGACAGACACGATGCCGTTCCTACTAGGGCCGTTGGCTGCGTACTTCGTTCCCAGCCGCGAGCCAGGGCTGCTCAAAGACCCACACGAGATCCGCCGGCTCGTGGTCGAAACGAACTGCCTGATTGCGCTCGCGCTCACCACGACGAAGTTCGCCCCAGGTGCCCTCGGGCTCGGCTTCTTGCATCGCGAGCGTGTAACACGATCTTCAAGAAATCTGGCCAGCGAGGCGAGCCGTACGCGTTCAGCGATCTCGCGTCCGACATACGATCTGGCGTTGTCGACCGCGATGCGATCGCCCACGATGTCGAGGCGCGCATCAGACAGTACGCGCGCCCGGTCACGCGATTCCCCGAAGGTCCACGGCCGGTGCTCATCGAGTCGTCATGCGCCACCGGCTACCTCATCCTTGAAGCCAACAAACGTCTCGCGGGCCTGTGCTTGGGCAGCCAGGGCACCGACCTCTCATGTGAGGCCGTGATCGGCCAATCCGAATGGGCCTGGCCAGACCTGCTTGGCGCGTTCGACCTTGGCATAGCGGTCTAACCAGCGGTTGCAGCCGACGGCGGTTGGGCGCTGTGGCATCATGCGGGGCATCCAACCGCCGCGGCTGAACCGCGGCCGTTAAACGGCAACCGACCTTACTTGAATGTCGCTTGATCCAGACGGCCAGCAGCACATCGCAGAGTGTCGGCGCGTGCTCCGAATGATTTCGGAGCTCCACGTGCGCGGCTACCAGCGCCTGCGAATGGTTCCGCACCTCTACGCCGTCGGTACGTGGCGTTGCGGGATCACCTGGGTCGACAACATTTGCTCGGACCATGGAGCCGTCGCCTGCGACTGGGACTGCAGGGCAACGCCCCAGCACACGAGTGCCTCCGGCCGCTCAGTCTTTGGTTGGGAGGACGGGCGGCACGCCACACCGAGTCGGCTCGCCGACATGTTTCTCCAGCGGTTTCCGGACGTGTCTGCGCGGGGCCAAGGGCAAGACTGGGAGTACGCTGGATGGTTCAGCTGGATGCTCCACGAGACCTTCCCCGACTGCCTGCCGGTCGCTTTCGGCGAGTATCTCGACGTCCCGCCCGGAGGGCTCGTCACGATCGGCGGCCGACAACTAGGCCTTGCAAGCCCGCCACCTGGGCGTGGCGCAGTCTCCGACGCGCATGCCGTATAACGTACGCTGAACCTGTCGGGCGATCAAAGAGTGGCGCGAGCTTCGCTCGCGCTCTTACATGACTCGCCCGCAGGTTAGCTCGGACGTTCGGCAGCGTTGAGATTGGGGGGAATCATGCTCCGTCGTCGCGTGTCATCTTCGCGTCGAGATTTTATACAGGTGGGCGCCGTGGCGATGATCGGGTCCGGGCTCGCAGCCGGCCGCGCGGTCGCGTCGGGCCTGGCTCAAGGCAGCTTGCGGTCGAATCCTCAGGTGGCCTCCGTCAAGGCGCTCGTTTTCGATACCTTCGGCACCGTCGTCGACTGGCGTACCTCGGTGACGCAGGAAGTCGAAGGGCTGGCCAGGCGGAAGGGTCTGACGGTGGACGGAGCGAAGTTCGCCGACACCTGGCGCGCCGGGTACGCTCCCAGCATGAACCGCGTCCGTAGTGGTGACATGCCCTGGACCAAGCTCGATGGTCTGCACCGGATGATCCTCGACAAACTTCTGGTCGACTTTGGCATCGCCGGGCTTTCGGAAGCCGAGGTCGATGCGCTCAATCGCGTCTGGCATCGGTTGCGACCATGGCCGGACGCAGTGGCTGGACTGACGCGGTTGAGGAAGCGGTTCACCATAGCGCCCCTGTCAAACGGCAACATTTCGCTGATGACCGACCTTGCGAAGCATTCGGGACTACCGTGGGACTGCATTCTTGGAGCAGAGCTGGTCCGCCACTACAAGCCTGATCGCGAGGTCTACCAGTCCGCCGCAGACTTTCTCGACCTTAAGCCCGCCGAGGTCATGATGGTGGCTGCCCACTTGGGGGACCTGCGCGCAGCGAAGGGTGTGGGACTGCGGACGGCGTTCGTCGTCAGGGCGCTCGAGTTTGGGCCGAGGGGGAAGCCGGACTTGAAGGCTGACTCGCCGGTAGACATTTCGGCGAAGGACTTCAACGACTTGGCCAGCCAGCTGGGCGCATAGACTTGCAGCCCAACATGCGCTGCACCAGAGGGCCGCGCGAACGCGAGAGCAACCGATGGTGAGCGCTGGTCGTTAGCCTGACATGAAACTGAAGTGCATAGCGCTCGTCTGCGCGTTCCTTGCTGTTGCCGCAGTTAGCGTGTGGCGCGCCGGCGAGGTATTGAGTGCGCCCGCGCGATCAGCCGTCGGACCGCCGCCATCGACGCTGAACGCGAGCCGTGTTGTATTCGAAGCGCCCGGGGGCCAGTCGGTATCGGGTTGGTTTGCGGAAGGCAGGCCAGGTCTCGGCGCCGTTCTGTTGCTTCATGGCGTGCGAAGCGACCGACGCCAGATGGTCGATCGTGCCGTGTCCCTGCACGCATCAGGCTACGGCGTACTTCTCATCGATCTACCATCGCACAGCGAGAGTACTGGTGACAGAATCACTTTTGGCTATCGAGAGGCAGATGGCGTCCGGGCAAGCCTGCGTTATCTGAGCAAGAACGCCGGTGGCGAACGCACTGCCGTCGTCGGCGTATCACTCGGTGCCGCGGCGTTTTCTGGCCGACGTCGCGACGCCGCCGAGCGCTGTGGTACTCGAATCGATGTACCCACGATCGACGAAGCGATCCGCGACCGGCTTCGGCTACGAGCGGGATCCGTAGGGGCGAGCTTCGCGCCCCTGCTCTTGACCCAGATTCCGATGCGCTTGGGCATTTCGGCGGACCATCTCAGGCCCATCGATCACTCAGGGGCGGCTCCGCGCGCCGGGGCTGGTCGCGCCAGCAGAAAGCCCCGCACCACCGTCGATGAAACGCGGCGCATTTTCGAGACAGCGAATGCGCCGAAGGAGCTTTGGCTGGTCGAGGGCGCCGGACATGTGGACCTGTATGACTTCAACCCTCGCGAATACGAACAGCGAGTCTTTGGATTCCTGGGAGGGTCCCAGCCCATAAAACAGACTAACCAGCGAATGCAGCCGACGGCAACCTGCCTGTGGGATGATCCGGGCAGTGAGGCGCCTCGGCTGATGCGCAGTAGCTCAGGCCGTCAGGGTTCCTATGCCACATGTAGTCGACTTTGACTCGATCGAGCAGAAGCTATTCACCTTGCACCATCTCTGTTACGGCAGTCGACCAGCGTGCGAGCACTACCGGATCAACCGCGAGACCGAGGAAGCGGGAGACTACGAGTGGTTCGAATACTCCGGTATCTTGAAGACCATCGTAAGTACGACCATGATCGAGGCGGCGATCAAGCTCCGAATGGTTATGACTTCAGCCGTGCGGAGATGGAAGACGAGGAAGCCGTGGACTGGGAATCGATCGAACGAGAGTCGGTCGCTGGCTTCTCCATAGGCACTATCATTAACGGTTCCACTCTGTCACTCCGGGAGTCCTGCAACAAGATAGTTCACGCCACTGAAGCTCTTTTGAAGTGGGACGTGGCTCGCAGCGAGCACGCCTCAATCGAATACTGGAGCGGTGTGTATCAGGCTTTGGGGAGCCAAGCAGCAGGTCCCCTGGTGGTCGAGATCAATGTGCCCGATTGGTGTAACGCCATGATCCGACTCAACAAGAGCCTTCAGTTGAAGATCGACTGGCGTAGAGTCAGCAAGTGGGACAAGTGACGGCAAGCAAGCAAAGCTGGTGGCCCAACAACGGCTTGCAGCTGACAGCAGCCATTTGGATCGTGGGCCGCTGCGGCTGAAGTCGAGGCGTTGGGCTGCCGAATTGCGGGCACACGGCCAAGCGGCTGGAAGTCGGCAGTCAAGCCCATCGCTTTGCCGAATCCTGTCCGAGGCTGGCGATTCGAAAACATGAATGTCGTGCTGCTGACAGTGCTGATCGCCACCCTCCCTGCCGCTCTGGCGTGTGCGCCGAACCGCGCGTCGCGCCATAAACCGGGCGATGAACTCTGGCCCGATGAACTCTGGCTGCCCACCGGTGCTGAGACGGACGTCGGAGCCAGGTGTTAGCGACAGCGGCTCCTGCAATCTGCCGTTCACGTCACCGAGCTGGATCCAGAAGCGATTAGCGACCACCTCACTCGCCGCTTTCAGGACGCAGGCTGGGAAAAGCGATGTCCGACGCCGGAATACCTTTCGGTTCACCATCGTGGGGCTGGGAGGAGATCCTGGTGGTGGCCTCAACTTCAGCGACGATGCAGTGATTCCTGGAACGTCACGCTACTGGCATTGTGCGTGGCTCGACGCCGAGGGCAATGTCGTCAACTATCACCTGAGAGACAGTGAGGATGAAAGACGGCCGTCGGCCTTTGCTCGGCTACGCTACGCACGCACCCGCGGGGGCGAAATGAGTGAGTGGCGTCACCCGGCTTGGATCAGGACGCCATTCGACAGCACCTCGCCCGCGCGGCATACGAGCAGGTGGACGATGTCGTGCTGATGGAGTGACCACTCGACGCGCGCACGGCCGCGGGTGAGCGGCTTGGGTTGCGTGTCGAGCAGACAAGGGCCGAAGGCGAAGCCGACAACTGCCCGCATACGGCGGAGTCTGGTCCCCGAGCCACCCAGCAAGCGTCAGCTCCCGATAGACAGTGTGCACGAAGGGGCCGGACCTACGGACAGGAACCCTCAGGGTCACATCCACCACCCGCTCCGGCGACGGCAGCAGTGGCGCGGACCTGTTAATGATTGAGCCGCAAGCACTTCGGGCCCCGCGCGAAACGCCTTCCGCCGGCCGCTGCCGTGAGTCCGGGGTTGCGCGTCCGTGATGCCGCGATGCCGTGACGTCGATCCGGCTGCCACTGACGTAACCCTGCAGGCCGCTGCCGCAAGTCCGGGCATCACGTGACGTCCTTCCGCATCACCGCGAGCGGAGTGCCGGGTGACCGCGACCCGAAGTCCGCCATGTCTGGCCGCAGGTCCGGCGGTTGGTGACGGTGCCCGGAGCACCCGTTGCCGTAAGGCCGGGCCAGCCGTACTTGAAGTCCGACATCCGCTGCCGCGATGCCGTCAAGGTGCGTCCGAAGGTCCGGGTGACCGCGGACGTGAGTCCGCCTCACGCGGCCGTAATCGTGCAGGGTGCAGGACATGCCCGTGCGGATTGCTCGCCTTTGATTCACATTCGGACGCGATAAACACTCCCGCAGCGGGCACGCATCCTCCAGGTCTCGAGCTCGGTGGTATCCTGCGCGCGAGATGGCAGGGTCTGAGAACGGGCATTCCGTTAACCGTTGAGGGCCCTAATACGGTCTATCGTCTGCTGAGCCCCCCTTCGACGAACGTTCCGATGATCGATGCGGACGGTCATGAGACGCTCGCCGCTGCGGCCGCGAACTTGGCCGGTTGCTCGACGAGCAGGCGGAGCTGGAGGTTGTCCAGACTCGGGCGGGCGAGAGTTCGCGGCGCACTTCCTTCCGGCCCG
Organism: uncultured Acidobacteriota bacterium; assembly: GCA_963723005.1. GTDB lineage: Bacteria > Acidobacteriota > Vicinamibacteria > Vicinamibacterales > UBA2999 > VFZN01. The sequence continues at coordinate 1,040,037 of CAVRPA010000008.1, forward strand.
CTTCTGCGGGCCTGCATCAGGCGCACCGCATAGTCCTTGGCGGTCGTGGCGCCACTCACGGATTCGCTGAGGCAGTAGCGAAGCGTTCGCGCGCGAACGCTTCGCTACTGCCTCAGCGAATCCGTGAGTGGCGCCACGACCGCCAAGGACATGCGGTGCGCCTGATGCAGGCCCGCAGAAGCAGGACGAAGGAAGTGCGCCGCGAACTCTCGGCCGCCCGAGTTCTGTAAGCCTCAGCTCCGCCTGCTCGTCGAGCAACCGGCCAAGTTCGCGGCCGCAGCGGCGAGCGCTCGTGACCGTCCGCATCGATCATCGGAACGTTCGTCGAAGGGGGCTCAGCAGACGATCGACCCGTTGGGGCCTCAAGGGTAACGGAATGCCCGTTCTCAGACCCTGCATCTCGCGCGCAGGATACCCGAGCCGAGACCTGGAAGATGCGTGCCCGCCGCGGAGTGTTTATCGGGTCCGAATTCGAATCAAAGACGAGCAATACGTACGGGCATGTCCTGCACCCTGCACGACTACGGCCGCATGAGGCGGACTCACGTCCGCGGGCACCCGGACCTTCGGACGCACCTGGACGGCATCGCGGCAGCGGATGCAGGACTCAGGGTAGGGCTGGCCCGGTCTACGGCAACAGGTGCTCCGGCACCGTCACCAACCGCCGGACCGACGGCCAGACATGGCGGCCGTCGGGTCGCGGTGACCCGGCACGCCGCTCGCGTGATGCGGAAGGACGTAGCGTGGATCAACGGACTTGCGGCAGCAGTCTGCAGGGTTACTCAGTGGCAGTCGGATCGAGGTCACGGTATCGCGGCATCGCGGAAGAGCAACCCCGGACTCACGGCACAGCCAGCGGAAGGCGTTTGGCGCGGAACCGAAGTGCTTGCGGCTCAATCATTAACAGGTCCGCGCCCGCTGCCGTAGCCGGGTCGGGTGGTGGATGTGACCCTTGGGTTCGCGTCCGTAGGTCCGGCGGCTTCGTGCACACTGCGCATCGGGAGCTGACGCTTGCTGGGTGGCTCGGCTACGAGACTCCGCCGTGTGCGGGCAGTTGTCGGCCTCGCCTTCGGCCCTTGTCTGTTCGATGCGCAACCCAAGCCGCTCACCCGCGGCCGCGCACGCGTCGGGTGCTCACTCCATCAGCACGACATCGTTCACCTGCTCTTATGCCGTGCGGGCGAGGTGCTGTCGAATGGCGTCCTTATCCAGCCGGGTGACACCACTCACTCATTTCGCCCCCGCAGGTGCGTGCGTAGCGTAGCCGAGCAAAGGCCGACGGCCGTCTTCATCCTCACTGTTTTCAGGTGATAGTTGGCGACATTGCCCTCGGCGTCGAGCCACGCACAATGCCAGTAGCGTGACGTTCCAGGAATCGCTGCATCGTCGCTGAAGTTGAGGCACCGCCCAGGAATTCCTGCCAGCCCCACTGATGGTGAACCGAAAGGTATTCCGGCTTCGGACGCCCCCCCTGCGTCCTGAAAGCGGCGAGTGAGGTGGTCGCTAATCGCTTCTGGATCCAGGCTCGGTGACGTGAACGGCAGATCGCAGGAGCCGCTGTCGTAACACCTGGCTCCGACGTCCGTCTCAGCACGGTGGCCAGCCAGAGTTAATCGGGCCAGTTTATCGCCCGGTTTATGGCGCGACCGCGGTTCGGCGCACACGCCAGAGCGGCAGGGAGGGTGGCGATCAGCACTGTCAGCAGCACGACATTCATGTTTTCGGATCGTCAGCCCGGACAGGATTCGGCAAAGCGATGGGCTTGACTGCCGACTTCCAGGCTTGTGTCGTGCCCGCGATTCGGCAGCCCAACGCCTCGACTTCAGCCGCAGCGGCCTCATCGATCCAATCGGCCGCTGTCAGCTGCGAGCCTTGTTGGGCCACCAGCTTTGCTTGCTTGCCGTCACTCGTCCCACTTGCTGACTCTACGCCAGTCGATCTTCAACTGAAGGCTCTTGTTGAGTCGGATCCTGGCGTTACACCAATCGGGCGCGTTGATCTCGACCACCAGGGGACCTGCTGCTTGGCTCCCCAAAGCTGGTACGCACCGCTCCAGTATTCGATTGAGGCGTGCTCGCTGCGAGCCACGTCCCACTTCAAAAGAGCTTCAGTGGCGTGAACTATCTTGTTGCAGGACTCCCGGAGTGACAGAGTGGAACCGTTAATGATAGTGCCTATGGAGAAGCCAGCGACCGACTCTCGTTCGATCGATTCCAGTCCGCGGCGCCTCGCTTCCATCTCCGCACGGCTGAAGTCATAACCATTCGAACCTGATCGCCGCCTCGATCGTCGGTCGAACCTACGATGGTCTTCAAGATACCGGAGTATTCGAACCACTCGTAGTCTCCCGCTTCCTCGGTCTCGCGGTTGATCCGGTAGTGCTCGCACGCTCGTCGACTGCCGTAACAGAGATGGTGCAAGGTGAATAGCTTCTGCTCGATCGAGTCAAAGTCGACTACATGTGGCATAGGAACCCTGACGGCCGAGCGACCGCGCATCAGCCGAGGCGCCTCACTGCCGGATCATCCCACAGGCAGGTTGCCGTCGGCTGCATTCGCTGGTTGGTCTGTTTACGGAGGTATTTCCCAGGAATCCAAAGACTCGCTGTTCGTATTCGCGAGGGTAAAGTCGTCCAGGTCCGCATGTCCGGCCCCTCGACCAGCCAAAGCTCCTTCGGCGCATTCGCTGTCTCGAAAATGCGCCGCGTTTCATCGACGGTGGTGCGGGGGTCTTCTGTGCCGGCTGCGACCAGGAGCGGCGCGCGGAGCCGCCCAAGCGATCGATGGGCCTGAGATGGTCCGCCAAATGCCCAAGCGCATCGGAATCTGGGTCGAGGGCAGGGGCGCCAAGCTCGCCCCTACGGATCCCGCTCGTAGCCGAAGCCGGTCGCGGATCGCTTCCGTCGATTGTCGGGTGGATGCGATTACAGGGTCCCGACAGCGCTCGGCGGCGTCGCGACGTCGGCCAGAAGAAACGCCGCGGCACCGAGTGATACGCCGACGACGGCAGTGCGTTCGCCACCGGCGTTCTTGTTCAGATAACGCAGGCTTGCCCGGACGCCATCTGCCTCTCGATAGCCAAAAGTGATTCTGTCACCGGTACTCTCGCCGTGCGATGGTAAATCGATGAGAAGGTGCACCGTAGCCTAAATGCGCTGCAGGGACACGGCACGGAGAATCGACCATCTCGCGTCTGGTCGCTTCGCACGCCATGAAGCAACAGAACGGCGCCTTGACCTCGGCCTACTTCCGCAAACCAACCCGATACCAACTCGGGACCCGGGCGCTTCAAGCTGACGAGGACCGCGTTTTAAGTAGATCCCACCGTAATGCAACGGCTGATGGCCGCGCGGGCGCACTGCAATACCTCGCTACACGCCACACGCTAACTGCGGCAAATTCGCAGACGAGCGCTATGCACTTCAGTTTCATGTCAGGCTAACGACCAGCGCTCACCATCGGTTGCTCTCGCGTTCGCGCGGCCCTCGGCTGGTGCAGCGCGTGTTGGGCTGCAAGCTGTGCGCCGGCTGGCTGGCCAAGTCGTTGAAGTCCTTCACCGAAATGTCTACCGGCGAGTCAGCCTTCAAGTCCACTCGGCCCAAACTCGAGCGCCCTGACGAACGAACGCCGTCGCAGTCCCACACCCTTCGCTGCGCGCAGGTCCCCCGAGTGGGCAGCCACCATCATGACCTCGGCGGGCTTAAGGTGCCGAGAAAGTCTGCGGCGGACTGGTGAACACAATAAGGTTTGTCGTGGCGGACCAGCTCTGCTCCAAGAATGCGGAGTCCACGCACATGCAAAATGCAAGGTCGGTCATCAGCGAAATGCGTTAACAGGGGCGCTATGGTAAACCGCTTCTCAGACCGCGTCAGTCCAGCCACTGCGTCGCCATGGTCGCAACCGATGCGACACAAAGTAACGGGCCTCGGCTTCCGAAAGCCGGCGATGCCAAAGTCGACCAGAAGTTTGTCGAGGGAATTCATCCGGTGCAGACCATCGAGCTTGGTCCAGGGCATGTTCGCCACTACGGACGCGGGTATTGTCGGAGCGTACCCGGCGCGCCAGGTGTCGGCGAAGCTCTCCGCCTCCCGGCATCAGTTCTTCCCGCCTGGCCAGCCCTTCGACTTCCTGCGTCACCGACACCCAGTCGACGACGGTGCCGAAAGGCATCGAAAACGGGTTGAGCCCTGAGGATTCGACCGCAAGCTGCCTATAACCAGGCCCAACAGCAGCCAGCTGCGGAGCCCAACCGATGCATCGCCACGGCGCCCACCTGCGGTACCCGACGCGAAAGTGACAGCGCAACAACAGACATGATTCCCCCCAATCTCAACGCTCCAAACGTCCGAGAGGCTAGACCTGCGGCAGAGTCCATGTAAGAGCGCGAGAGCGAAGCTCGCGCCACGATCGCCCGACAGGTTCGCGTTAAGGGTAACCGGCAGTTGCGCGTCGGAGACTGCGCCACGCCCCAGGTGGCGGGCTTGCAAGGCCTAGTTGTCGGCCGCCAATCGTGACGACGAGCCCTCCGGGCGGGACGTGGATCCTCGCCGAAAGCGACCGGCGGGCCGTGGGGAAGGTCTCGTGGAGCCGTCCACTGAACCATGAGCCTATCCCAGTCTTGCCCTTGGCCCCGCGCAGACACGTCCGGAAACCGCTGGAGAACGTGTCGCGAGCCGACTCGGTGTGGCGTGGCCGCCTCCCAACCAAAGACTGGGCGCGGAGGCACTCCGTGTGCTGGGGCGTTGCCTGCGCATCCCAGTCGCAGGCGACGGCTCCATGGTCCGAGCAAATGTTGTCAAAGCCCAGGTAATCCCGCAACGCCAGCGTCTCGACGGCGTAGAGGGTGCGGAACCATTCGCAGGCGCTAGGTAGCCGCGCACGTGGAGCTCCAGAAATCATTCGGAGCACGCGCGACAGCTCTTGCGATGTGCTGCTGGCCGTGTACCGAGATCAAGCGACATTGAGAGTCAGTTGCCGTTTTAACGGCCGCGTTCAGCCGCGGCGGTTGGATCCCCCGCATGATGCCACAGCGCCCAACCGCCGTCGGCTGCAACCGCTGGTTAGACCGCTATGCCAAGGTCGAACGCGCCAAGGTCTGGCCAGGCCCATTCAGAGTCCGGCCAATCACGGCCTCGCATGAGAGGTCGGTGCCCTGGCTGCCCAAGCACAGTTTGTTGGCTTCAAGGATGAGGTAGCCGGTGGTGCATGACGACTCGATGAGCACCGGCCGTAGCCTTCGGGGAATCGCGTGACCGGGCGCACGTACTGTTGATGCGCGCCTCGACATCGTGGCCGGATCGGAGCAACGCCAGAAATAGTATGTCGGACAATCGCTCAACGCGTACGGCTCGCCTCGCTGGCCCCTTCTTGAAATCAGTGTGTACACGCTCGCGATGCGAGATGAACCGAGGGCACCTGCGGGCAAACTTCAGTAGTAGTAACGCAAGCGCGACAAGCATCAGTTTTCGACCACGAGCCGCAGGAATCTCCGTGAGTCTTGCGGCGGCCTGGCTCGCGGCTGGGAACAAAGTACCGCCGCCGACGGCCCTAGTAGGAACGGCATCGTGTCTGTCGGTCTGACGGACGGCGCATAACCACGGCGCCCGACTCTCGGGATGATGTCACAAAAGCCGACCGCCGCCGGGTTCATGCGCAGGTTAAGCCACTGCATCCTCAAGTGTTCACCTGAAATCTGAATGCCCAAACCCGCCGGGCATAGAGCCGGTTCTCGTAGGCGTGACGAAGTACAAAATGACGGCGCTCGAAGTTGTGCGACACTCGGCGGTCCGCGTCTGCCAACTCGGCGGCCATGCCAGCCAAGTCTAGCCTCGTAACATCATTGCGCACGAGCGCTCGGCACGAACAGGCGGGCTCTCGTGGGCGGAACCCGTGGAAAGTCTCCGTCCGGAATTCTGCGAGGGTGGCCGCGGAAACTGATGCCGCAGTTCAGGTAAGCAAGCCCAAGGTTCACCCTATCAAGTTTCCATCGCTCTCCCTGAATCTGGTAGTGTTCCGCGTATTCGCCGCGGTCGCACGCGAGTGTGTGCCTCGTCTTCTTGAACCCCTTCGGTTTCAGGTAGCTGAAGTGCACAGCCGCCACAAAGCCGAGTGTCTTCATGTCTGT
>CAVRPA010000009.1:0-74886 GCA_963723005.1 uncultured Acidobacteriota bacterium
TACGACACGACCGCGATCGTGGGTTCCGCCGGTGCAACCGCGTCCGTACGCACGCATCGGGAGTGGCGAGCGCGTTCGTCATCCGACCACGATCCGGTCGCGCGACTGGGCGGCTGGCGCGACCGCGCGCGGCAGGTAGGTCGAGAGCCAGACCTCGAGCATCAGGATCGAGAGCAGCAGGTGGCCGTGCGCTCGGTCCGTGCCCGTCCGCGTGGTCGCGCGACGAGCCGCTCGACGCGTGTCGCGGTCGAGGAACTCGGCGTAGCGCGGGTCGCGGGTCGAGCAGGTAGTCGGCGATCGCGCCGTCGCGTCTGCGCGCTGAACCAGCCGTCGACCGAGCCGGCGGAAGAAGCCGATCTTCGGCTTGTCGATGATCCGGTCGGGGATGAGCCGCGCGCGGCGTGCTTAGCACGTACTTCGTCGTGCAGCCGGCGGACCTTGAGGTCCGGCCGGGATCGTGGCGCAGAACTCGACGAGCTGGTGGTCGAGGAACGGCACGCGCACCTCGAGCGAGTGCGCCATCGAGGCGCGGTCGAAGTAGTGGAGCATGTCGTCGACGAGCGCGAGCTGGCCGTCGAGGTACAGCGTCGCCGGCAGCGGGTCGTCGGCGCACGTCGCCGAGGCGCGCGCGCGATCGCGCGGCGCGCCGCGCTCGCCGTCGACGCTCGGCGAGCGGGCCGCGCAGCGAGCTCGCGCGCGCAGGCCGGCGTCGAGCTGGCCGCTCATCGCGAGCAGGCGCTCGACCGGGTCCGGCGCGGCGAGCGTCCGCGCCGCGCGGCGCGAGCCGCGCGGGCCCGCGCGGCGCGACGCGCGGTCGCCGAGCGCGCGAGCCGGCGCCGGCACGCGCCGCCAGCGCGCCGACGAGCGCCGCCGCCCGGTGCTTGCGGTAGCCGCCGAGGAGCTCGTCGGCGCCCTGGCCGGAGAGCGCGACGGTGACATGCTCGCGCGGCGAGCTCGCGAGAGCGCGAGGAAGCCGAGCGCCGAGAGGTCGGCGAGCGGCTCGTCGAGGTGCCAGACGAGGTCGGCGAGGTCGACGGCGTCGCTCGTCGAGCGAGAGCTCGAGCTCGTGGTGGTCGGTGCCGAAGACGTTCGCGACGAGCGCGCGTCGGCGAGCTCGTTGTCCTCGCCGTCCTCGGCGAAGCCGACCGAGAACGTCTTGACCGGCTCGCTCATGTTGCGCGCCATCAGCGCGACGATCAGGCTCGAGTCGAGGCCGCCGCTGAGCATCGCGCCGAGCGGCACGTCGCTCATCAGCCGCAGCCGGACCGACTCCTCGAGCTGCTCGAGCAGCCGCTCCGCGTACTCGTCCTCGGCTGCGCCGCCGGCGTCGGCGCGCGGGCTCGGGATAGCGCCCAGTAGCGCTCGACGCGCACGCCGCCGTGCGTCGACGACGAGCCGGTGGCCGGGCAGGAGCTTCGACACGCCGGCGAGCGGCGTCGCGGGCCGGGGAAGAAGCCGAGCGTGAGATAGGCGTCGATCGCCTCGTAGTCGAGCTCGGCGTCGACGAGGCCCGCTGGCGAGCAGGCTCTTGAGCTCGGAGGCGAAGACGAGCAGGTCGCCCGCCGCGCGCGTAGTAGAGCGGCTTGACGCCGAGCCGGTCGCGCGCGAGCGACCGCGCGGCGCCGGCGCGCCGTCCCAGACGGCGATCCCGAACATGCCGCGCAGCTGCTCGGCGAACGCCGTCGCCGTGCGTCCTCGTAGAGGTGCGGCAGGATCTCGGTGTCGCAGCGGCTGCGAAGCGGTGGCCGTCCGCGCACGAGCTCGTCGCGCAGGTCGACGTGGTTGTAGAGCTCGCCGTTCTGGATCGCCCAGATCGTCGCCGTCCTCGTTCGCGAACGGCTGGTGGCCGCCCTCGACGTCGACGATGCTGAGCCGGCGCACGCCGAGCGCGACGCCCGGCGCCGCGTAGGTGCCGCGGTCGTTCGGGCCGCGGTGGGTCATCGCGTCGGTCATCCGGTCGAGCACGTCCGGGCGCGACGACCTCGCGCGGCTCGCCGCCGAGCTGGACGACTCCGCAGATGCCGCACATCGGCTAGGCGCGCCTCCGGAGAGCTTCGCGGGCCCGCACCGGAAGGACGCGTGCGCGCTGGAGGCTGCGCAGGTAGGCCGCCGCCTCGTCGTCGTCCCAGCGCGGCTCGCGGTGGCACCGCGGCGGCGCCGTAGCCCCAGAGCATCCCCGAGCGCGGCCGGCTGGCGGTCGCGGGCCGCGCAGTAGAAGGCGCGGGCCGTGAGGTACCCGGGCCGGTAGCGCATGTAGTGGGCGAGCTTGCCCTCCGCGACCCACGTCGCGCGTGGATGCGGGATCACGTGCGCCGACGCGGCGGTGATGGTGGAACGGAAGGTCGAGGACAGTTGGCCATCTTCCGGCCGCGAGCGGTACGCGCAGGGCTCGTCGAGGCCGTCCCAGCCGAGTCGCTGCTCCAGCGGGGAGACGTCGTCGAGGCAGTCGCGCCGGTACATGATTCCGAAAGAGAGCGCGACGATGAGCAGAGAACGGGTGCTGACCACGGCGAAGTCGGTGGAGGCGCTGAAGCCCGCGGCGGAGCGATACGCGGTCAAAGATACGCAGGTGAGCGGGCTCGAGCTGCGCGTTTATCCCGACGGCACGAAGATCTGGACGCTGCGCTATCGCGCTCGACGGCCAGCAGCGGCGACTCAAGCTCGGCGAGTACGACCACCAGCGCATGAGTCTGCGCCGACGCGCGACAGGCGGCCAACGCGCGCTGCGCAAGGTGGACGGCGGGATCGACCCACAGGGCGAACGCAACGCGGCACGGCGGCCATCGGGCCGTCCAAGCACGCCGCCGCCCCGCAAGCGGGACAGCATCGAGGCGCTGTGCGACGCCTACATCGAGCGGCACGCGAAGCCGAAGAAGCGGACATGGCGCGACGACCAGTAAGCAAGCTGACTGCGAAGTGCTCCCGGCGTGGAAGGGCCGGCCGGTCACGTCGATCACGCGGCGCGACTGCCGCGCGCTGGTGCAGGCCATCGCCGACCGCCCGGCGCCGATCTACGCCAACCGGATCGCGGCGCTGCTGTCGCGGCTGTTCCGGTTCGCGGTGGACGAGGAGATGATCGACGGCGAACATCGGCGGCGCAGTTGCCCAAGCCCGGCGTCGAGATCGGCGCGCGGCCCGGAAGCCGAGCAGGGAAGACAAGCCTTACGACGCGGACGAGATCCGGGCCATCTGGACAGGCGACCGAGGCGTCTGGCGCCGGCGCCGCGCGCCATCTACCGGCTCGGGCTGATCACCGGGCAGCGGCCCAGCGAGATCGGCGGCATGGCAGTGGGGCGAACTCGACGGCGCGTGGTGGACGATTCCGGCCGCGCGCACGAAGAACCGCAAAGAGCATCGCGTGTACCTGACGGCGCTGGCGCTCGAGGCGCTGCGCGACGTGCCGACGCATCGAGGACGAGCCGCGCGTGTTTGCCGGCTACCGCGGGCAAGCGGCAGCTGCGGCGAGTTGAACGCCCGGGTGTTCGCCGACGTGCGGCGACGGGAGAAGCCTCGGCACGCGATGCGCGACACCGTCGCGACCGGCCTGGCCGCGGCCGGCGTGGCGGTCGAGGACGTGCCGCGCGTCTTGAATCATGCGGTGGGCCTGCGCGTCACGGCCGGCTACAACGCGTACGCCTACGACAAGGAGAAGCGGCTCGCGCTGGCGAAGTGGGCGCGCCGGCTGGCGGCCATCCTGGAGGGACGGCGGTGTCTGGCAAAGTGGTGGCGTTCGGGGGCTAGTCATGAGCACGGCATACACAGACATCGATAAGGCACGCTCGACCGAGCGCCCGCGGGACGGCTTCGGGAGCCGCACTCGATGGCCAGCTTCTCCGGAGCTGCCACGAGTCGTTGAGGGGCTGCTCGCGCCCTCGAAGGCAATCCTCAAGACGCCGTCCTGACCACGATGACAATGGCAGTGCTGTTCGAAGCTGCATCGGATCCTGGTCACCCGACCTGAGACGAGAGACAGGGCTGGTCGAAGAATGAACTCCTTTTTCACAGGGGCCGCGGGCGGCGGGCGGGTATGCCAGCTCAACGAATCCGGCCCAGAGCCAAGACAGCGTCAAGGGCTTTCGCATCGCTATCGGACGCACCGCCCGCGGGCCCGTACGAGATCCCGCCCGAGGCGGTCGGCTGACAACGCTGCGAGCTGAATGCCATTGAGGCGATTCAAGAGGAAAGCGCCATGCGGACGGGGGACATTCGATGCGTCTTTGTGTCTGTGGGTATGGCGACTCGTGCATAAGATGACCGGCATCATGACTAAAGCGGCGGCGGTGACGGCCGGCGAGTCATGCGAGCGTCTCGATCGAGCGAGCGCGTTCACGGTCGGACGGAGTCCGCGACTGATCGAACTCGCCTGCGTCAGCGACGATACCGAACAAGCTGTTTGGCTGAAGCCGCGAACGGAATCGGCCCATTCGTCCAAGGGCCGTTACGGGAGTGGCCGGCTCCCACGTCTGTAGTGTCTGAGTTATGCACGACGCCGGACGCACTCCCATTCAGTTCTTTCGTCCTCGCACGCTAGCCGATCGGTGGGGCTGCTCAATGACCACGCTGTGGCGTCAGCAGCGCCGCGGTGACCTGCCGGCACCGACGCGCCTGAGTCCTGGCGTCGTGGGCTGGCGCTCCGACGTCATCGAAGCCATCGAAGCCGCCCGCGGGGCTACATCGCTGACGGCCAGAGCTCTACGAGCGAGACAACCATCTAGACGCGACAACGCCCGCGGGGCTAATCGCGGGCGTCTGTCGTGGCCACGAGGACTGAACTCATGACCAACGACTCGTCAAGTATGCCACTCATCCCCCGCCCGCTCAACTCGATGGAGCAGGCGGAGCGCTTTTGCCACGAGGACCTCAACGCCGACATGGACGCCATGCGGGCGTGGAGCGAAGCGCTCCTCATCGAATACGCATTGGCCGATCTGGTCTTCCGCAAGCGGCGGGGGGCCTGCCTTCACTATGGCAGCGGCGGCGCCGTCTACGAAATCGACTGGCTGCAGGATCGTCTGTCTTGGCTGCGGACGTTTCTTCGCAAGGTGGCGGCGTGATCAACGACGTGATCTCCGACTACGTGTCGCGTCACGGCGGCGCGTTGGAGGCGCCGCCATCGTGGACGGAATCGCCGAGCGCGGCAGACCGTCCGCGGTTCCACGTACTCGACGACGTGGAGATCAACGAGCGCACGACCCCGCTCCAGCGGTGGCAGGAGCGGCTCCAGGCGAGCGGCGTGGCGATGATTGTCGGACAGACTGAAACCTACAAGACCTTCGTGGTGCTCGGCCTCGAGCTCGCGAGCCTCAAGGACGTGCCCTGGCTGGGCGCAGACGTGGTGCCGATCACCTCGAGCATCTTTGTGCCGGGCGAAGGCGCGAGCGGCCTGAAGTCGCGTATAGGTGCCTGGAAGGTGGCCCACGGCTTACAGGCGTCCGATCGTCTGGGTCTACAGATTCTGGACGGCCCTGTAAACCTGTTCGACCGGGACGAGGTGGCCGCGTTCATCGATGACGTGGTCTTGCCGCATGCGCCGTGCAATGTGACGTTCGATACGCAGGCCCGGTGTTCTGCCGGCGCTGACGAGAACAGCGCCCGTGACATGGGCGTGGTGCTCGACAGTGCCTATCGCGTCAAGGACGCGGCGCAAGGCAGCGTCAACCTCCTGCACCACACCAACGCCAGCGAGACCCGCGAGCGCGGTAGCACGGTCATGCGGTTTGGCGTGGAGAACTGCCTGCTCCTCACCAAGACCGATGACGTGGTGACGCTCTCATCCACCAAGAACAAGGACATGGACGGCTTCACGCCCGTGGCGCTCCGCCTCACCCCCGTGGCCGGCACCGACTCCTGCGTGGTGCGCCTGGCCAGCTCCGTGATCCGCGGCGACACCCTCAGCCCCTCTCAACAGGCGGCGCTAATGGCGCTCTGGGACACGTTCGGCACCGAGGGCGCCACAGCCAAGGAGTGGCACGCGGCGCTGCCGGGCATGGTGGAACGCACCTGTTTCGCCGCACGGAAGGCGCTGCTCGATGCCGGGTACGTCACCCCAGGGCAACCGATTCATTCCCAGGCGGCGGCCATGAGCTAGGCACTGCAAAGGCACTGCAAGCCCGACTGCAAAGACCGGAGGGCGCACTGCAAAGCCACTGCAAAGAGAAAAGTCTCCGTATTCATTGGGACTGCAAGCACTGCAAAGCCACTGTCAGGCGGACTGCATGCAGTAGCCGGGGGTCTTATAAAGACCCCGGCTTGCAGTGGTGGCAGTAGTGGCAGGACGGCAGAATAGCGAAGGTGCGTGGACGTTCGTTTAGCGGGGGTTTAGAGAGTCAATGTGGCGGGCACTGCGGGGCATCACTGCCCAGTCCGAGCGCTTCTGCGTCGTGGACGAGTGCGTTCAGCACCCAAACTGCACTGGATCACAGGTTTGCAGTGACCATGGCTGCAAACAACAGAAGCATCACGCCGAAGCCGACGACCCCGGCCGACGTTTTGATCGCGCTAACCGATGGCCGCTCGAGTTTTACGATCTCGTTCGTGGGGTAACGGGCGCCTCCGGTGGCGGTAATCGCGGACGGCTCCACCAGCGAAACAGTGAACTTCGCCCTTCGACCGTCCCGCATGGTGACCCTGACCACATCCCCTGGCTTCACGCTGGTCGTTGTTGGCGGTGCTCCCGCCGTCGGGACACGCACCGTACGCATGCTCGTACAACCGCTCCCAACCAGCGCCAAGACCGTGAGCAGGACCACTACGAGCGATGGTCGAGGACGCCGGTGACCGTGACACGCCGAGTGAGGCATACGCATCGATGTTCCTCCACGGAGCCTGATAGCTCCAGCGACCGGGGGTTGGCTGTGACGGCAACCGAGTATCGGCGGATAGTGACACAACTTTGCTCATCACTAGGCATAACTGTGCCCGGCCTCACACATCTGTCCGCGCCACGTGAACAAAGGCCGCAAACGGCCGTGTCGTGGCTGTCTGACGTGATTGGTAATCACGGTATCCACATGCGTATAACGCCTAAAACATTGAGCAATTCTGTCGATAGCGGCGATGGGGTCACACGAGGGTCACAGGCGAGGCCGCTTGGAGCCTAACGGTTTGGGCACGGTGCCGACGTGCGCCCGTTGCCAAGCGCCGGCTGGCGAGGGCAACCAGTGCCAACGGTGCGGGGCGTGGCTACGCTCGAACACCGCCGCGGTTACGCATGGCGGCCGGCGCCGCGCCCTCAGCCCGCAGGAAGCCCGCAGGAGCGAGTTGTATCAGCGCTGGGCTGTGGACCTGGGCGGCGATGAAACCCTCTCCACGGCCACGCGCGAAGTGTTACTGGGCGCGGTAGGCGCAGCCCAGATCCGAGACACGGCAGAAGCATGGCTGGCGAGGACCAGAGGCAGCGTCACGAGTGATCGGGCGCAGCGCGTCATCCGACGTACTTCGCAGCATCCGACCGTGTGCTCGAGCCGCGCAAGCGCTTGGCCTGGATCGCCGAGCGAAGCCAGCGGCCGACTTGGCCACGGTGCTGAGCGGGGAGGAATAGGGGATGTCCGCAGCTCGGACATGCCCGACGAGACGTGTGGGCCGCCCGGCGAGCGGCAGGCACGTAGTGGACCGCGAACAGGCGGCGGGCGGTATGTCCCGCTCCCTGTTCGTGGGGATTGGGCTGAGCCGGGGACCGTCGAAGTCTGCCCGGCTCAGTTCCTTGAGGCGCTCAACAACGAGGAGGATTCGAGATGAAGAACGGTGACGTGATTTGGCGAGCAGGCGGCGGCGTTGTGCGGCAGACGCCATTTCTGGCCACGGTGCATAACGCGCGAGATGGCACGCGCTACCGCGGCGGCCAGTGCATCGACGTGACGGCGGACAGCATCACCGTCAAGTACCACGCCGAGGCGCACGACGTGCGGACGGCGACGGTAGCGCGCAGCCTGAAGCCCGCAGCGGTGAAGGGCGACCCGCTTGTGTGCGAGCTGGCGGCCAGCGGCTACGGCATTGCGGCCCTGCACGATGGCCAGTTTATTGGCGCCGGTCCCGGCGGCGATCAGGCGCAAGCGGTCGATGCCGGGTTCTTTCATCCGTCGCGCATCATGGACGCGTTCTGGAACCTGTGATGAAGAAACCGCCTGTCCTTGGCTCCATTCACCGGCTGATGACGCGGGTGCTGGGCGACGTGTTCAAGGGTGAGAGTTGGGGCACCTGGCGCACGTTGCTCCGGGCCGCGTTTGAAGGACTCGAGTCCCTGACGGACGACGAGCGCGCGCTGGTGAGCAGATCACCGGCGCGCGCGGTCCTGCCGGCCAAGCTCGCTGAGCTCTGGATCGTGGCCGGCCGGCGCTCCGGCAAGTCGATCATCGCGGCGCTCGTGGCCGTGTGGGCGACGTGCTGCCGCACCTATCCGTCGCTGGTGCCCGGCGAAGTCGGCATGTTCATGATCATTGCCTCGCGACAAACGACAGGCCCACGTCATCAAGCGGTACGTGCTGGGCTTGCTGCACGCGCATCCGTCGCTCGAGGCGTTGATCGCCAAGAGCACGCCGAAGCGATCCAGCTGACGAACGGGCATGTGATTGAGATTCACGTCTGTTCGTTCAAGTCGGTGCGCGGGTTCACGCTGATCGGCGCCGCCCTGGACGAGATGGCATTCTTGGAGTTCGGAGGATTCCGCCTCGCCGGACCACGAGGTGCTCGTGGCGCTCCGCGCGGCGACGGCGACGATTCCGGAAGCCATCATCGTCGGGATCAGCTCCCCGTACAGCCGCAAGGGCGAGCTGTGGCGGATGTACGAGAAGCACTTGGGCCGCGACGATACCGATCGCGTGCTCGTGGTCAATGCGCCGACGCGGACGCTCAATCCGACCGTCGATCAGGCGTTCATCGATCAGGCATACGAGGACGATCCCATTGCCGCCGCGGCGGAGTTTGGTGGCGAGTGGCGCCGGGACGTCGACGGCGTTTCTGCCGCTCGACGTGTTACAAGCGGCCCGGGTGCACCGATCGCCACGAGATCCCATTCAACACGGGCATCCGCTATACCGCGTTTGCGATCCGGCCGGTGGCACGGGCGGCGATTCGTTCACCCTCGCCATCGCACACGTGGAGCGCAGGGCCGCGCCGTGCTCGACCTCTTCCGGGAAATCCGGCCGCCATTCTCGCCGGAGGGCGCCGTCACCGAGTGCGTGACGGCGCTCCGCAACTACCGCCTCGAGCGTCAAGGGCGACCGCTACGCCGGTGCCTGGTCGCGGAGGCGTTCCGCAAGCGCGGCGTGCAGTACGACCCGAGCGAGCGCACCAAGAGCGAGCTGTACCTCGAGGCGCTGCCCCTGTTCACGACAGGCCGCGTTGAGATCTTCGATCACCGCGACTGATCAAGCAGTTCGCGCGGTCTCGAGCGCAGACGGCACGCAGCGGCAAGGACTCGATCGATCACGCGCCCGGCGTAAGGAATCACGACGATGTGGCCAACAGCGCTGCGGCCGCCCTGGACGGCAGCCGCCCGAAATGTTCCGGCGCGGCCATGCGTTGCAAATTGTCCGCATCTCCATCATCTGTAGAAAGGACCGAAGACACATGGAATCGAAAACCACCGTTGAACAGCAAGTCGAACAACTCGCCGCAGACGTTGAACTGCTCGTCTCGCGGACTCGGCCCGGCGTCCGCGAGATCGTGATCGACGATGAAGTGAAGGCCACGCAGGCGAAATGGGCCGTAGACGAAATTGAGTGTTTGAACCCGCAGTACCTCGACACGCTCCGCGCGAAGAAAGCGAAACGGTACGACGAGGAAACAAGCGACGTAGAAAAGGCGATTGCCCCACGCATCAAGCCGCTGCGAGAAGCGATCGGCCAGCGCTTCGCGGACGCGCGCCGATTGCGCAGCGAGAGCGAACGTCTGGACCCCAACCTGCACCCCGAGCGCTACATCAACGCTCGATTGCTTGACGAACTCTGCAGGGGCAATGCTGAAAGATTTCTAAAGGACAGCGAAGACAACGAACGCGCCATTCTTGAGGCGTACCACGCGGCCGACGACCGGCGCGATGTCCACCTGGTGAAGGAGATCGAGCGGCGGTATGGCCTGACGGATGAAGCGCCCGGCGAGAGCATCTCAGTCGATCTGCCGCTTCGAAGGCGGTGCGCCAGCGCCAGGACGCACGGATTTCGGCCGGTCTGCGGTCCGCGCTGGAGACGCTCGATCGGATCGAGGGCGACTACAAGATCGCGCGAGGCTTGGCGTTCCCGTCCGACGCCAATGCGACGAAGGCAGTTGGCGCCATCTTGCGGAGGGCGGCGGACGAGCGTGATCTGCGGTGAGGCCCTGGGTGACGCGGCGGCGCTGTCGCCGCTGCAGCGATCTGCTGTTCATTAGCCGCGCCGATCTCCTGGCGCTGCACCGCGCGGGCCGACGCACACCGCGCTGGTGCCCCGCCTGCCAACGTCGAAGAGCGCGGCGACGGGGCTAGGCCACCCGAGACGCACACCGCCACCGACGAGGGGTAAGCGAAGTCCACGATTGAAATGAGGCGCTTGCTGGTGTTGGCCTGCAAGCGCCTCGCGCCTTCGGTCCCACCCACTCCCGCCCCTGGCGAGGGAACCGACCTGCTGGCGGACCACAGGCGTCTTACACTACGATGCCGGAAACGAGGATGGCGCTGAAGAAAGCATTCGACCCGTACGGAGGGCATGACCCTCGCCAGATCCCCGTCTATTCGGTGGCGGAGGCTGCGCACTATCTGTGGCTCCCAGAGCCCACCGTTCGGACGTGGGTCTGCGGCTATCAATACCCGACTAGGACGGATGGTCCACGGCGTGCGCCACGCATAGTCGAGCCAGCGAAGTCCGCTCCGCTGCTGCTGTCGTTTGACAATCTCGTCGAATTGCATGTCTTGACCGCGATTCGAAGGGTTCACGGCTTGAAGCTGACGAAGATTAGACGTGCTATTGACTATGTCCGCACTGAATTCAAAACCGCGCACCCGCTGCTGACGGAGCAATTCGAAACGGACGGCATCGATTTATTCGTCCGGCGTCTCGGCCTCCTGAACGCGAGCCGTGCCGGCCAGTACGCCATTGAAGACGTCTTGGCGATTCACCTTCGTCGCATTGAACGCGACGAACATGGACTCGCACTCAAGCTGTTTCCTTTTACGCGGAAGCATGACCGCTTCACCGCGGCAGACGCGCCGCGCTTGGTTGCCATCGATCCCCGTCTGGCCTTCGGGCGTCCGGTGATCGCCGGCTCCAGGGTGCCGACCCTTGAGGTCGGAGAGCGCTTCTGGGCGGGCGATTCGATTACGGTCCTGGCGGAGGAATATGGTCGCAGCGCGGCGGAAATCGAGGAAGCCGTCCGCTGGGAGCGCCTCACAGCCGCCGCCTGAACCACCCCTCATCTTCTTTACCGATGAGTGCCTCGGCCGTCAGGCCGTGCCGGACGCCCTGACGGCGGCCGGGTGCTCAGTTGAGCGCCACTGCGATCGCTTCGACAGCGGTATTGATGACGTCGCGCTACTGACTGCGCTGGCGTCGCGGGCTGGAGAACTGATCTTCCTCACCAAAGACGGTCGCATCCGCCGACGGCCACTCGAATTGCAGGCTCTGAAGGCATCTGGCCTCCGCGTGTTCTGCCTCACGTCTGGCAACCTTTCCAGCGCGGAACAGGCGGAGGCCTTTTCCGGCGCGGCGAAGCGGATCACGCGCATCGCTCTCGCGAAGCGGGGGCCGTTCGTCGCCAGGGTCACTGCCAGTTCTGACGTCGAGTTGATCGAGATTGATTGGGACTGAGCCAGGCGCTGATCAGACACACGTAGTACGAGGCGCTTGCAGGGTTGACCCGCAAGCGCCTCGCGCTTAAACACACTCAGACAGACTGGATCTCCCAGTAATACGTGGCGTAGTACTTCGCCTTGTGTCCCGTGAACGTAAGCGTGGTCTCAGGGGACAGCTTGGTCGTCTCCCCAACGAAAGTCGTTCGACGCTACGGCTAGCGCGGCACTTTGTGGGTCAAATATCTTGTCTTTGATGCTGGCCGAGATCTCGTCCACAACCCACTTGCCCATATACTGGACGACGTAGACCGCAGCTGCCGAAATCAGGGCCCCGACGGCATCGCCGGCAGCGTCGCCAGCGCCGCCACCGCCGTCGGCTTCGGCGTCTGCTTTAGCTTTCGCAATAATCGCCGGCATCCCTGCGTGCAGTTTGTTTGTCATGTCCCGATGGCCGCTGCCGTCAGCCTCTCACACAGAAGAAAGGTGAAGCCGCAGCCCTTAGGAAAGCCGCCGCCATCAGGGATGGGCAGCGTGAACATCGTGCGCGGAGGTGAAAATTCCTTCACTTCACCGTCGTCGAAGTGGGCATAGATCTCAAACGGGTCCACCTTGTAGGTCGCCCCTTTCGCATCAAAAGCGACCCCAGACAGGTAAATTTCATCGTTTCCGAGTTGTTCAGCCGCCGCTCCGCCCGTTTCGTCGAGACATTTCACGCGCACAAGTTGTATAGAACTTGTTGATTCGCCATGGTGGCTCCTGACGTGTGCTCTGCGGGGATGCCAACGAATGGTTCGGGGTGCAGAAGCCGCATCCCGATTCACCGTACTACCCTCTAGTAGGGGGCGGCGAAGTATAGGCCGATCGTGCTCGGCGGCGCGAGTCTTTCTAATTCGTCGTCCTAACCAGCTCGACCCTGCCGCGGCGCGTAGGTCGCTCTCGTCCAAAGCATCGCGCCTGAACGCCGCGAGATCGGCTTGGCACTCTCTTAGTCGCGACCTTCAACTCGTCATGCTCTGTTTGCAAAAACGGACGCCCTGGCTCCGCGGGTTCCTGAGTCCGTAGCTTCCTGCTCGGCTAGGCATTCCGGCGTCATGGTAGGGGGGTTGCACCAACAGGGAGGGCGCTTGCAGGTCACAGTGGGGCCATTCCCGGTCCTGGCGCTGCCGGGAAGCCGCGGTAGACTCTGGCCCGTGTCCATCGGCTTCACCCGCCTGCCGAATCCCGCTCACCTCCAGCAGCACCTCCTCTGGCGACTCAGCAAGCCAGACGGCCGTACGGTGAGCGCCTGTCTGCGCCAGGTGCCGCACGGCACCGAGCTGGTGATCTTCTTCAAGGGCGATCTGCTGTGGTCGGAGGTGTTCACGGACAGCCGAGAGGCGGGCCACTGGCAGACTCGACGAGGCAAGCGTGGGAGGCGAAGGGCTGGAGTCTCGCGTTGTGACCCCAGTGTGACCCCTGAAAGGCACGGACCGCGGCGCTACTTTACCGCGCCCGTAAGTGCTTGATTGTATTGGGTGTTGCTGGTGGCCAGGGAGGGAATCGAACCCCCGACACCGTGATTTTCAGTCACGTGCTCTACCAACTGAGCTACCTGGCCGCCGGTGGAGAAGCGGAATTATAGCATGGGGATCTGCCGGGCCGTATCGGCCTTGCGCGGCGTCACCGACGGCACCCGCCCGCCCAGAGCGAACCAGGCCATCGCCCATCCGATGAAGAGGCCGGCAAGGACGTCGGACGGCCAGTGCGCACCGACGTAGATCCTGGACACGGCGATCGCCGCGGCCAGCGGCCACCACACGATACTCGCAGCAGGGAACAGGCGGCCGACCGACAGCGCTCCGGCCGCAGCAGAGGCCGCATGGCCCGAAGGGAAGGACCCGGTGAGCGGCCGCGTATCGATCAGCCGCGCGTCCGACAGGACCTGGAAGGGGCGATCGCGATGGACGATCGGCTTGATGACGCCGTCCACCAGCAAGAAGGTGAGCGCCACCGACAGGATCACCCGCCACGCCGCCATGCGAAGTCGCGGGAACACCGCGGCGATGATCGCGGTCGCAATCCAGACGAACCCGCCACGGCCCACCGCGCTGGCCAGCAGCATCAGCTCGTCGGCCCACGGCGTGTGGGTGCCGTTGATGAGGGAGAAGAGGGAGAGGTCCAAGAAAGGCTCTGGGCTCAGGCTCTAGGCTTTCAGACTCTAGGCTCTAGTCACGCTGACTAAAGTCTAGAGCCTGAAGTCTAAAGCCTGAAGCCTTGAGTTGTAGCCGGAACCTAGACGCCGACCGCTTCGACTTCGCGCGTCATGCCGAGCTCGCGGCGGACCTTCTCGTCGATGGCGTCCCGCATTTCGGGATGCTCCTTGAGGAAGGCCTTGACGTTCTCGCGGCCCTGACCGAGGCGCTCGCCGCCGTAGGCGAACCAGGCGCCGCTCTTCTCGACGATCTTCTTCTCGACCGCCAGGTCGAGCAGGTCGCCTTCGCGCGACACGCCCTCGCCGTAGACGATGTCGAACTCGGCTTCGCGGAAGGGCGGGGCCATCTTGTTCTTGACGACCTTGACCCGCGTGCGTCCGCCGACGACCACGTCGCCGTCCTTGATCGCGCCGATGCGGCGGATGTCGATGCGGACCGACGCGTAGAACTTCAGCGCCCGGCCGCCGGTGGTGGTTTCGGGGTTGCCGAACATGACGCCGATCTTCTCGCGCAGCTGGTTGATGAAGATGAGCACCGTCTTCGACTTCGAGATGGCGCCGGTGAGCTTGCGGAGCGCCTGCGACATGAGGCGGGCCTGCAGGCCCATCTGCGCTTCGCCCATCTCGCCTTCGATTTCGGCCCGGGGCACGAGCGCGGCCACCGAGTCCACGACGACCACGTCGACGCTGCCGGAGCGGATGAGCAATTCGACGATCTCGAGGGCCTGCTCGCCGTTGTCCGGCTGCGAGACCAGCAGGTCGTCGATCTGCACGCCGAGCTTGCGGGCGTATTCCGCGTCGAGCGCGTGTTCCGCGTCGACGAAGGCCGCCAGGCCGCCGCCCTTTTGTGCCTCGGCGATGACCTGCAGCGCCAGGGTGGTCTTGCCCGAGGATTCAGGCCCGAAGATCTCGGTGACGCGGCCGCGCGGAAGCCCGCCGATGCCGAGCGCGAAGTCGATGCTGATGGCGCCGGTCGAAATCGACTCCACGGGGGAGAGGGTGTTCCGCTGGCCCAGGCGCATGATGGCGCCCTTGCCGAACTGTTTTTCGATTTGGCCGACGGCTACGTCGAGGGCCTTGATGCGTTCCTGTTTTTCGTCGATTGCCATGTAAGTTGGTTTCCTCCGGCCAGGAGTGATCCTAGAAACGGGCCAAGCGAAAGTCAAGCGAAAATACGTGTAGGTCGGGAGGCCTAAGGGCGCGTTATCAATAAGTTGCGGGGAACTGGCACTTTCGCCCCTCCGGCACCACGTTGCAGCGGCTGCGCCTCGGCAGTTTGACCGGCCCGGCGGATTCTGCGTACGGTGAACGGATGCCAAGTCCCGTTGGGACACGCGCTGGGGGGAATGATTGTCGGACTGCTCGGGGCCCGGCGCTCCTCGCGGTCGACAACCAGCCTCAAGGGACTGTGGTCCGCCCCGGCCGTGCTGCTGGCGTCTGCCGCGGCGGTCGCGCCGGACCTGGATTTCCTGTGGGGCCGCCACAACATGGAGACGCACAGCCTGGGCGCGGCCGCGCTGGCGGCGGTGGCAGTTCTGCTGTGGACGCGAGGCCGCGGCGTGCGGCTGGCGGTGATCGTCGGACTGGCCTGGTCGTCGCACGTGCTGTTCGACTGGCTCGGCTCCGACACCACGCCGCCGCTTGGCGTGATGGCGCTGTGGCCGTTCTCGAACGCGTTCTACTTCGCCGACGCATTCGTGTTCGAGGCCATCTCGCGGCGCACGCAGCTGCCGAACTTCTGGTCGCACAACCTGTGGGCGGTGGCGAAGGAGGCGGCGCTGCTGGCGCCAGGCGTGGCAGTCGCCGCTTGGCTGCGGACGCGGCGACTGTCGGCGGCCATGACGGCTGACGCCTACGGTCGGCGATAGAGAGCCGCGCTGTCGCGCGGTAGAGGGCACTCGATCGCTCGGTCGGCGAATGCGCGCGCTCGTGAGTGCCGCACTGCGCCACATCGTCGCTACGGCGCCGGATGACGCCGCCTACCGCGCGAAGCGCGGCCTATCTGTCCTACGGCGCCGAAGGCGCCGCCTAGAGCATCTCCACCGCGAGCGCCACACCGTTACCGCCGCCCAGGCACAGCGTCGCCACGCCGCGCTTGCCGCCCCGCGCCTTCAACGCATACAGCAGCGTCGTCAGGACGCGGGCGCCGGAGGCGCCGATCGGGTGGCCGAGCGCGACCGCGCCGCCGTTGACGTTCACGCGCGCCGGATCCACGCCGAGCTCGCGCATCACCGCCACCGCCTGCACCGCGAACGCTTCGTTGAGCTCGATCAGATCGACGTCGTTCAGCGACCAGCCGGCCTTCTTCAGCACCTTGCGCGTGGCTTCGACCGGCGTCATCAGCAGCATCTTCGGCGCCAGCCCGCTCGTCGCCTGCGCCACGACGCGCGCCATCGGCGTCACGCCCAGCGTCTTCGCGCGATCCGCGCTCATCACCACCAGCGCCGCCGCGCCGTCGTTCACCGGCGGGGCGTTGCCCGCCGTCACCGAGCCGTCCTTCTTGAACGCCGGCTTCAGCGCGCGCAGCGTTTCCGCGGTGGTGTCGGCGCGGACCGACTCGTCGCGATCGAACACCAGCGGGTCGCCCTTCCTCTGCGGGATCGACACCGGGAACAGCTCGGCCTTGAACGCGCCGGCCGCCTGCGCCGCGGCCGCCTTCTGGTGGCTCTCGACGGAGTACTGGTCCTGCTCGTCGCGCGTCACCTTGAACACATCGGCAACCGTCTCGCCGGCATTGCCCATGTGCCAGTTCTCGAACGGGCACCACAGCCCGTCGTGAATCATCGAGTCGATCACCTGCCCATGGCCCATCCGCAGTCCCTCGCGCACGCGGGGGAGAAGATAGGGGGCGCTGCTCATCGACTCCATGCCGCCGGCCACCGCGATGTCGATGTCGCCGGTGAGGATGCCCTGCTGCGCCAGCATCACCGCCTTGAGGCCGGAGCCGCACACCTTGTTGATCGTGAGGGCCGCGACGTGATCGGAGAGGCCGCCCTTGAGGGCTGCCTGCCGCGCCGGGGCCTGGCCTTCGCCGCCCGACACGACATTGCCCATGATGCATTCGTCGACCAGCGCCGGATCGATGCCGGCGCGCTGCACCGCTTCGCGAACCACCATCGCGCCCAGTTGAGGCGCGGTGAAGTCCTTGAGCGTGCCGAGGAACTTGCCGGTGGGCAGCCGCACCGCGCTGACGATTACTGCTTCAGCCATGAATGATCTCCACCTTGATGAACGCGTCAGGCCCGAGGAGCGCGTCGAGCCGCGAACGGATGAGTGCGAATGATCGCTCCACTTCCCGCTTCCACTGCGGGTTCTGCGCCGTGACGATGAGGGTGCCCTGATCGTCGATGCGGGCGCTGGTGACACGGCCGAGGCCCGGACCCACCGAGGTGCGCCAGGCGAACTCGACTTTCTCGGCGCACATCGGCGCGGGCCGGATGATTTGCACCAGGATGCTTGGGATGATGTTGTGCGCCGAGGTCACCTGTTGAGGATAACGGATACTCTCATTGGATGCTCATTCTCGCCTCCGCGTCTCCCCGACGGGCCCAACTCCTGAAGGCCGCCGGCATCCGGTTCGAGACGCGCGCGGCGGATGTGGACGAGACGCCGCTGCCAGGCGAGCTGCCGGACGCCTACGTGCAGCGCCTGGCGTGCGTGAAGGCGGAGGCCGTGGCGCGCACCGCACCCGGACGCCTGGTGCTTGGCGCCGACACCACCGTCGTGGTGGACCGGCGAATCCTGGCCAAGCCCGCGGACGCGGCGGAGGCCCGCGAGATGCTGGAGCTGCTCGCCGGACGACCGCATGAGGTGCTGACCGGCGTGGCTCTGGCAGGGGTGGGGGAGCCGGCCGTCGCGGTGGCAGCCACGGCCGTCTGGTTCGCGCCCATGACATCCGAAGACATCGCGTGGTACGTGGAGACGGGCGAGTGGCACGACAAGGCCGGCGCCTACGGAATTCAGGGCAGAATCTCGCGTTTCGTAGCCCGAGTGGAGGGGTCGTATACCAACGTGGTCGGGCTCCCGGTCTCGCTGGTTTGTGGCCTGCTGATGCGCTATCCTGATGGGCGAGGAGCCTTCGGGTCCACACCATGAAGCACAAAGCCATCAAGGTCGGTCTCACGAGCCTCGTTCTTGCGCTGTCGTTCGGCGGCCTGCTGTACTCGACGATGGGTGAAGCCACCGAGTACTACAAGCACGTTGACGAAGTGATGACGCAGCCCAACGAGTGGTACGGCAAGAAGCTGCAATTGCACGGCTACGTCGTCCCCGACTCCATCATGAAGCGGAAGAACAGCCTGGAATACAAGTTCCAGGTGCAGAGCAACGGTCACGTGGTGCACGCCACCTATAACGGCGTGGTGCCCGACACCTTCAAGAGCGACGCGGAAGTGGTGCTGAAGGGCACGCTGTCCGACGAGGGCTTCCATGTCTCGCCGAACGGCGTGATGGCGAAGTGCCCATCGAAGTACGAAGCCAAGCCCGGCGGTCCCACGTCGTAGGAACGGTCGAAAGGCAAAGGCAGAAGGCACAAGGCAGAAGGTTGAACACACGCCTGCTGCCTTTGCGGCCTCTTCTGCCTTTCGCCTTTTGCCTTTTGCCTTAAGTCATTGAGGTAGCTTCCCTATGGCGTCCCTGGGCTCATTCCTCCTGCTCCTCACCTTTGTCACCGCCGCTTACGCTGCCGCTGCATCCGTCGCCGGCGCGCGGCGCCATCAGAATCGTCTGATTGAAAGCGGGATCGGCGCGTTCTACACCGTTGCCGCCCTGATGACGGTGGCCACCGGCGTCATCGTCTATTCGTTCGTGGCGGGGGATTTCTCCATCCGCTACGTGCAGCGCTACTCCGACAGCGTCCAGCCGCTCTTCTACCGGATCACCTCCTACTGGGGCGGGCTCGACGGCTCGGTGATGTTCTGGGTGTTCCTGCTGTCGCTGTTCGGATCGGTGGCCGTGAAGGTGAACCGGGAACGGCACCGCGAACTGATTCCGTACGTCGTGGCGCTCATCAGCGCGGTGGAGATGTTCTTCCTCTTCCTGATGATCATCCACAACAACCCGTTCGACACCTTCCTGACGCAGGCGCCGACCGATGGGCGCGGGCTCAATCCGCTGCTGCAGAACTTCTACATGGCGATCCACCCGCCGACCATGTACCTCGGGTTCGTCGGCCTCACCATTCCGTTTGCCTTCGGCATGGCTGCGCTGATCACCGGGCACCTGGACGACTCATGGCTCCGCGCCGTGCGGCGCTGGACGATGTTCTCGTGGTTCTTCCTGTCGCTGGGCCTCACGCTCGGGATGATCTGGGCCTACGAGGAACTGGGCTGGGGCGGCTTCTGGGGCTGGGATCCGGTCGAGAATGCCGGATTGCTGCCGTGGTTCACCGCCACGGCGTTCCTGCATTCCGTGATGGTGCAGGAGCGGCGCGGCATGCTCCGCGTCTGGAACGTCACCCTCGTCATCGTCACGTTCCTGCTGACCATCTTCGGCACCTTCATGACGCGCTCGGGCGTGGTCCAGTCGGTGCACGCGTTTGGTGACGATCCGGCGCTGGCGCGGTTGTTCCTGTCGTTCATGGCCATTGTCGCCACGTTCAGTTTCGGCTGGGTGATTTACCGGCTGCCGATGCTGCAGGCGCGCCACGAGCTGGACTCGTGGGTGTCGCGCGAGGCGGCGTTCCTGGCCAACAACTGGATCCTGCTGTTCTCCGCGTTCTTCGTCCTCTTCGCGACGATGTTCCCGACCATCACCGAGGCGATCAACGGCGAGCGCCTCACGGTGGGGCCGCCGTTCTTCAATCGGTGGATGACGCCGATCGGCCTGGCGCTGCTGCTGCTCACCGGTGTCGGGCCGCTGCTGGCCTGGCGCAAGTCCACGCTCACCAACCTCCGCGATCAGTTCCTGTTCCCGGTGGGACTGGCGCATTGTCGTCGCCGGCGTGCTGGTGGCGATGGGCGTGCGCGTGTGGAGCTCCGGCATCTGCTTCGCGCTGTCGGCGATGGTGTTCGGCACCATCGGGCAGGAGTTCTGGCGCGGCGCCAACGTGCGGCGGGGGATGACCGGCACGGACGCCTTCACCGCGATGGTGGGACTGGTCGGCCGCAACAAGCGCCGCTACGGCGGCTACATCGTCCACCTCGGCATCGTGCTGATCTTCCTTGGCTTTGCCGGCGAAGGGTTCAGCAAGGACGAACAGCTGCTGCTGAAGCCCGGTGAAGAGGCCACGGTCGGCAACTACGTGCTGCATCTCGACGCCTTGCGCGTGACCGACGATGGACAGAAGCAGATGGTCACGGCGCACGTCTCGGTGACGAGCACGGACGGCAAGGATCTCGGCAAGATGTATCCGGCAAAGTGGTACTACCGCAAGCACGAGGAGGAGCCGACCACCGAGGTGGGCATCCGCCACTCGTTCGCGGAAGACCTCTACATCGTCATGCCGGCCTTCGAGATTCAGGACCAGACGGCCAGCGTCGAAGTGCACATCAACCCGCTGGTGAACTGGATCTGGTTCGGCTTCGGCATCATGGCCATCGGCACCGGCGTGGCGCTGCTTGCCGGAGCGGGCGATCAGCTTCGCGACCGGCGCGGTGCCTGCGGATGCGGCGACGGCTTCGCTGCTGGTGCTGGCGTTGCTGCTGGCGCCGGGACTGGCGTCCGCGCAGCACGTCGAGGACCCGAAGGACGCGCGGCTGCAGTTGTTCTCGAAAGAGGTCAAGGACGTCACGCGCAAGCTGGCGTGCTGGTGCGGCGGCTGTTCGAAGCTGCCGGTGGGCGACTGCGCCTGCGGCCACTGCGCGCTGGTGAAGGGCGAAGTCACGACCATGCTGAAGGAAGGCCAGACGTTCGACGCCGTCCTCGCTCACTACGTGGAGCAGGAAGGCGGCAACCAGGTGCTCAGCGAGCCGCCAGATCAGGGGATGGGCCGCGTCGCGTGGCTGCTCCCGTACGCTCTCGGCGGACTCGGACTGCTCGGCGCCGGCCTGTTCGCGATGCGCTGGTCGCACAGCCCCAGGATCGCAGGCCCGGCCGCGATGCTCGAGGAAGACTCCGCCCTGCGCTCGCGCCTCGACGACGAACTGCGCGACCTCGATTAGGCTCATGCTCTAGGCTTTAGGCTTTAGCTGACCTGACCCGATGACACACGCGACCGATACTTCCGACGCCCAGCTGGACCAGGGGCTGCCGCCGTGGCAGTTCTTCCTGCTGTGCGGCATGCTCGGAGCGACCGCCGTGGTCATCGTCGCCACCGGGCAATCGATCGCCAACATCATCATCCTCAGCATCACGATCGTCGCCACCAGCTTCGTCGGGCCTCGGCTTCTATCGGACGCTGGTGCCGCTGGTCACGCAGGTGTTCGGCGTTTCGGCCCGGGTCGCGGGCGGGCGCACGCGCGCTGCGCTCGAGCGCGAGAAGGCGCTGGTGCTGCGCTCGATCAAGGAGCTGGAATTCGACTTCGCGATGGGCAAGGTATCGCAGGCGGACTTCGACGAGATGGGCGGCCGGTTGCGTCGCCGGGCCATGGGGCTCATCGTCCAGCTCGATGCCTCGACCGGCTATCGCGAGCAGATCGAACGCGAGATTGCGGCGCAGGTCACGACGCCGGCGCCGGCCCCGGAACACTCGACCCGCGCCGGAACCTGTCCGGACTGCGGCACCCACAACGATTTCGACGCGCGCTTCTGCAAACAATGCGGCACATCGCTCAAGTCGTAACCCGCGCCGCGCTAGGCGTCGTGATCGCCTGCCTCGTCGGCACCGCGGCGGTGCAGGCGCAGGTGGCCATGCCCGACGCCACGCAGATGTCCGGCATCCCGCTGCCGGCCCCGGAGCTCACCGCCGGCAGCCTGTCGGTGCGCGTGGTGCGCGAGCGCATGGGCAACAACATCGCCGGCCAGAGCGTCTCGGTGACCTCGAACGGCACGACGAAGACCGCCACCACCGATGCGCAGGGGCGCGCGGAGTTTTCCGGGTTCACGCCAGGCGCGACCGTTGTCGCCACGACCGAAGTGGACGGAGAGATCCTGGTCTCGCAGGAGTTCCCGCTGCCCGCGCGCGGCGGCGTGCGCGTGGCGCTGGTGGCCGGAGCGACGGCGGCGGCGGCGAAGGAGCGGCAGGCCGCTGAAGCCGCGGCCAAGGAACCGGCCCGGCAGGGCATCGTCGTCATCGGCGGCGAATCGCGCCTGGTCTTCGAGTTCCAGAGCGACGTGCTGACCGGGTTCTACATCCTCGAGATCGTGAACAACGCGCGGACGCCAATCGATCCGGGCGAGCCGCTCGACATCCCGCTGCCGAGCGACGTCACCAGCCCGACGCTGATGGAAGGCTCGTCGCGTCAGGCGACGCTGCGCGGCAACACCGTTCGCATCACCGGCCCGTTCGCGCCCGGCAAGACCAACGTCCAGGTGGGCTTCTCGATTGCCGATCACGGCACGACCTACACGTTGAATCAGAAGTGGCCGGCGGCGTTCGAGCAGGTGTTCGTCGCGGCCGAGAAGATCGGCGACATGTCGGTCGAGTCCGCGCAGCTGCCCAAGATCGAGACCATCAATGCCGAGGGCGGCAAGATGTTCGTGCTGGCCAGCGGCGGCCGCATTGCGGCTGGCGACACGCTCAACGTCACGCTGCAGAACCTGCCCGCGCACAACCGGATTCCGCGCTACACCGCGGTCGGGCTCGGCGCCCTGATCCTCCTGGCCGGGTTGTTCTTCGCCTTCACGCCCGGGAAGACCGAACGCACCACGCTCGAGGAAGAGCGCGTCCGACTGATGCGCGAGCTGGTCGCGATCGAGGAACGTCGTCGTGCGGGCCGTCCGAAGGCCAAGGACGGCGAGCGCCGGCCGCTGTTGACGGCGGAGCTCGAGCGCGTGCTGGCGACGCTGGACGAAGCGCCGGGGGGCGGCCAGGGGGCCGCCGCGTGACCGGCGACTTCGAGCGGCTCTCGGTCACCAACCTGTCCCGTCACTACGGCCGCCGCAAGGCGCTGTCGCGCGTCTCGTTCACGTGCGAGGCGGGCGATGTCGTCGGGCTGCTCGGCCCGAACGGCGCGGGGAAGTCCACGCTCCTCTCCATCCTGGGAACGCTGCTCGCGCCATCCGAAGGCACGGTGGTATACGGCACCCACACCGCCGACAAGGGCGGCGCCAGCCTCCGCGCGCGAATCGGCATGCTCGGGCACGACCTCTTCCTCTACCCCGAGTTGACGGCGCACGAGAACCTGGTGTTCTTCGGCCGGATGTACGGCCTCGCCGACGCCCCCGCGCGGGCGATGCAGGCGCTGGAGCGCGCGGGACTGGGCGAGCGCGCCCACGACGCGGTGTCGGGCTTCTCGCGCGGCATGCGCCAGCGCGTGGCCCTGGAGCGCGCCCTGCTGCACCAGCCGCGGCTGCTGCTCCTCGACGAGCCGTTCACCGGACTCGATCAGGCATCGACCGGCGCGCTGGTGGCGCGGCTGCGCGAAGAGCAGGCCCGAGGCGTGCTGATCATCCTGGCGACACACGATCTGGACGTCGTGGACGGCCTGCTGACGCGCGAGCTGTTCCTGCGCGGCGGCCGGCTGCTGGCGATTGGCGGGGGAGAGGGTCCGTTGCGCGACCGCTACCGGGCGGCGGTGGCGGCGTCGTGAAGGACTTCTTCCGCGTCGCCTGGCTCGTCGTCCGGAAGGACATGATGGTCGAGGCCCGCAGCCTCGAGGTGCTGTCCACCACGCTGTTCTTCGCCCTAACCGTGGTGCTGGTGTTCGCGTTCGGCCTGGTCCGCGAGGGCCGGCCGGTGGACGATGTGGCGGCGGCCATCCTGTGGATTGCGACGGCGTTCTCGGGCACCCTGGCTCTGGGCCGCACCTTCGAGCGCGAGCGCCAGGCCGACACGCTGCGCGCGCTGTTGCTGGCGCCCGCCGACCGGCCGGCGATCTACGCCGGCAAGCTGGTGGGCATGTTGATGCTGATGGGGCTGGTGGAGCTGGTGCTCGTGCCGCTGGTCGGGCTGCTGTTCCAGGCGCCCATCTTCAACTACCCGGGGACGCTGATCGCACTGCTCGCGGCCGGCACCACCGGTTTCGCCGCGGTCGGCACGTTGTTCGCGGCGATGCTGGTCCGCGCCCGCAGCCGCGACGTGATGCTGCCGATCCTGTTGTATCCGATCACGGTTCCGGTCATGATCGCGGGAGTTCGCGGCACCGCGGCCATCTTCCAGGCCACGCCGGACGAACCGATGGCGCGCTTCTGGGTCGCGCTCCTCGTGTGCTTCGACGTGGTGTTCGTGACGCTGGCGCTGTGGACGTTCGAGCCGGTGATGACGGAGTAAGGAAGATTTGATGATCCGGCGATTTGGTGAGCTGGTGATCGATGATCTGGTGATCTAGCGATCTGGTGAACTGGTGAACGAATGTCTAGACTGAACCAAATCGAACTGGCGCTCGCCGGGCTGATGCTCGCGGCGGCGCCGTGGATCATCAATGCCGCGCCCTACGAATCGACGATGGGGCTCGTCCAGAAGATCTTCTATTTCCACATGCCCTCGGCCTGGCTGTTCCTGATTGCGGCGATCATCGCCGGCGTAGCCAGCGCCATCTTCCTGTTCGGCAAGAAGAAGAACGCCGACGGCTGGGCGCTGGCGGCGGCGGAACTGGCGGTGCTGTTCGGCATCATCACGCTCGTCACCGGCCCGCTGTGGGCGCGCAAGGCGTGGGGCATCTGGTGGGTGTGGGACGCGCGGCTCACCTCGAGCCTGATCCTGTGGATGATCTTCGTCGCCTATCTGCTGCTGCGCCGCTACGGCGGGCCCGGTTCGGACAAGCTCGGCGCCGGCATGGCGCTGTTCGGTCTGGCCAACGTGCCGTTCATCTTCGTGTCGGTGAACGTCTGGCGCACGCTCCATCCGCAGACCTCGGTCGTGCCCACCCTGCCCGTGCAGATGGGCGGTCCGCTGTGGTACTGCGTGTTTGCCTTCCTGCTGCTGTTCCTGGCCCTGCTCAGCATGCGGGCGCGGCTCGAGCGCCAGCGTGTGCGTATCGAAGACCTCTACCTCGCCGAGGACGAAGCGTGATGCGATTCTGTCGAGCGTTGTGTGTTGCCGCCCTGCTGCTGTCCGCGCCCGTCGCCTACGCGGCGCAGCCCAAGCCCTCCGTGGACGAGTTCGTGCCGATGGAGGAAGTTCCCGCGTCCGAGCAGATCCCCGCCATCAACCTCGTTGCGGCGGCGTACGGCTTCGTGTGGGTCGTGGTGGTGGGCTACGTGTGGTCGCTGGGCCGCCGGCTGCAGAAGGCCGAATCGGAAATCGCCGACCTCGAACGGAGGGCCCGCTAGATGAACATCGGCCTGCCGTCGGCCGCCCACTTCATCTACATCCCGTTCATGCTGATGATCGGCGTGGTGATCGGCTGGGTGCTCGGCTCGCGCGCGGCGAAGGACGCGTTCGCGTCGGAGCTCAAGCGGCGGGAGCGGAAGCGGGCGGAGTAGGCGACACCGGACAGGGGCCGCGCTATCGCGCGTAGGCAGGCGAAAGGCCGCGCTTCGCACGGCAGGAAAATACCTATCGCCCAACCGCCAGGCGTTCGGCCAGGATCTCCGGCAGCCCCTCTTCGACGATCCGCGACTGCGCCTTTTCCACCGGATAGGCAATCCGGTGAATCGTCACGCGGCGCGTCTCCGTGTCCACCATCGCGAAGCCCGCCCTCGGGTCACCGTCCCGCGGCTGACCCACTGAACCCGGATTGATCAGATACCTCGCCTCCGGCGCCAGCGTGATGTCGAACGGCCGCGCGTCGTTCGGCGTCTCCACCGCGAACTGATTGCGCAGGATGCTGTAGCCGACCTGGACGTGGGTATGGCCAAACAGGCAGAGCGGCCGCCGCGCGGCGTGCAGGGCGCGGAGCGCGTCGAGATCGTCGAAGACGTAGGCGTCCTCGTCATACGGCGTCCCGTGGCAAATCTCGAAGGCATCGTCAACCAGCACCGGTCCGGTGGGCAGCGCCGCGAGCCACGCGCGGTTGTCGTCGGTGAGCGTGTCGTGGGTCCAGCGGATGGCGTTGCGGGCCACGGTGTTGAAGCCCTCGGCCGATTCGATGCCGGCGCCCACCTTGTCGTGGTTGCCGCGGATGATGGCGTGGGGCGGCCTGGGCGCGAACCCGATCGCAGACGGCGTTCGGATCGGCGCCGTAGCCGACCAGGTCGCCGAGGATGACAATGCGGTCCCATCCGAGCGAGGTGGAGGCCTCGAGCACCGTGTCGTACGCCTCGAGATTCGCGTGAATGTCGCTGATTACGAGGTAGCGCATCAGGTCTCCAACCCGTCCACGATTTGATCGACCAGCAGGTCCACAGGCCCGCGGCTCGCGTCGACCCGGACAGGGGCGAGACGATATGCGGCGAGGCGCTGATTATAAAGGGCTTCAAGGGTGCCGCGGTCGGCGGCGAGCGGACGGCGTCCGTCCAGGGGAACGCGGTCGAGGATGGTGACGAACGGCACGTCGAGCCAGATGACCACGCCGTCGCGCAGCATCAGCTCGCGATTGCGCGGGTCCTCGAAAGTGCCGCCGCCGGTGGCGACCACCGCGCCGCGCACCGGCAGCAGCTCGATGAGGCTGGCGCGCTCGAGGGCCCGGAAGTAGGGTTCACCGTGTTGCCTGAAAATGCTCGGAATGTCGCGGCGTTCGGTGCGCTCGATCCGCTCGTCGATATCCTCGGCCCGCCAGTCGAGGCGCGTTGCCAGGGCGCGGGCGAGCGTCGACTTGCCGGCTCCCATGAAGCCGACCAGATAAATCTTGTCGGCTTTCACGCGCGCAGTCCGTCGAGATCGGTGAAGAAGCCGGGGTACGACACGGCCGCGACTTCGGCGCCGTGGATGACGGTGGGGCCGTTGGCGCCCAGTGCGGCGATGGCAAACGCCATGGCCAGGCGATGATCGTGATGCGCGTCCACGACGCCGCCGGTGAGCTGCCGCGACGGCCGGATGGTGAACCCGTCGGGATGCTCGTCGGCGTCGGCGCCCATCGCCCGAAGCCCGCCAACCAGCGACGTGATGCGGTCGCTCTCCTTGACCCGGAGCTCGCCGGCGCCGCTCACCGTGACGCCGCCGCCGAACGTCGCCAGCGCGGCGAGGACGGGCAGCTCGTCGATGATCTCGGGCACTTCCTCGGGCAGGATGTCCACGGCCTGCAGCTCGCCGTGGCGGATCCGGATCGAGCCCACCGGCTCGCCGTTGTCGCGGTGCTCCACCTGCGCGTCGACGATCGCGCCGAAGCGGCGGAGCAGGTCGAGGATGGCCGCGCGGCTGGGATTGAGGCCGACGCCTTCGATCGTGACGTCCGATCCGAACAGGGCGGTGGCGGCCACGGCCGGGAACGCGGCCGACGATAAGTCGCCGGGCACGCGCAGGTCGCGCGCCCGCAGTTGCCGGCCGCCCCGCACCGAGATGGTCCGGCCTTCTATCGTGGCCGGCACCCCAAACGCCTCGAGGGCGCGCTCGGTGTGGTCGCGCGTGGCCGCCGGCTCGGTGACGCTGGTCACACCCTCGGTGTGAAGGCCGGCGAGCAGCACGGCGCTCTTCACCTGGGCGCTCGGCACCTCGGGCTGATAGTGGACGGCGTGCAGCGCGCCGCCGTGGACCACGATCGGGGGCCGGTCGCCTTCGGCGGCCTCGAAGCGGGCGCCCATCTGCGTCAAGGGCGCCATCACGCGCCGCATGGGCCGTCGCGTCAGCGAGGCGTCGCCAAACAGCGTGGTGGCGAAGGGGTGGGCGGCCAGAACGCCGGACATCAGCCGCATGGTCGTTCCGGAATTGCCGCAATCGAGCCCGGCCGACGCCGCAACAAGTCTGCCCAGGCCGCGACCTTCAATCGTCACCCGGCCCTGATCCGGGCCGTGGGTGACCCGCACGCCAAGGGCGGCGAGGCAGGCGAGCGTCGATTGACAGTCGCCGCCAGGCGAATAGTTGGTGAGGATGGAGACGCCATCGGCCAGCGCGGCGAGAATCGCGTAGCGATGCGAGATAGACTTGTCGCCGGGAACCTGGATTTTGCCTCGCATGGCGCGGGCAGGAGCAATCACGAGAGGCACTGGTTCACTATAGCAACTTGACCGGCTTTCCAACGCTATGGTACTAAACGCGCACATGTCCCACGTTCGGTCCGTCCCCCCCGCCGGGATCCGATGACCCCACCGCCCACTGTCCGTCTCGAGTTCGGCAGCGCCTTCGACATGCTGGACTTCGTGCAAATCATCAGCGACTACGTCGGGCGCCTGACAGGGCCTCGACGAGGACCAGCTTTTCGACGTCAGCGTCGCGGTCCGCGAGTCGGTGGTCAACGCCATCAAGCATGGCAACAAGAACGATCAAACGAAGCGGGTGGTCGTGGAGTTCTCCACGGTGCCGCGCGACCAGATGACCGTCCGCGTGCAGGACCAGGGCGAAGGCTTCGACCCCGAAGACGTGCCCGACCCGCTGTCCCCCGAGAACCTGATGAAGGGCAGCGGCCGAGGCATCCTCTTCATGCGCAACTACATGGACGATGTCTCGATCGGCCGGGCGCAGGACGGGGGCATGCAGGTGTGGATGATGAAGAAAGCCCCGCAACCGAAGTCGTGATGCCCGATCCCGCATTCCTCGCCACGGCGGTCGAAGCCGTCATCCGGGCCGGCGAAATCCACCTCTCCAAGTTCCGATCCGGCGTCCACATCGAGAAGAAGGGCGCGATTGACCTCGTCACCGAGGTCGATCTCGAAGTCGAGCGGATGTTCCGCACGATGGTCGCCGAGCGGTTCCCCGATCACGACGTGCTGGCCGAGGAGCTCGGCGGCGCCTCGACCGGCGCGCGGCACCGCTGGGTGTTCGACCCGCTGGACGGCACCACCAACTACGCGCACGGCCTGCCGATCTTCTGTGCCTCGCTCGCGCTCGAGATCGACGGCCAGCCGGAGGTCGCCGCGATCTACGACGCCAACCGCAAGGAGCTGTTCACCGCCGAACGCGGCGTCGGGGCCTGGCTGAACGGCGAGCCGATGAAGGTCTCGAAGACGGAGACGATCCTCGAATCGCTGCTGGTCACCGGCTTTCCCTACACGGTCCACCAGACGCCGGAGAGATACCTCAAGGTCTTCGGCGCCTTCATCTCCCGCGCCCGCGCCGTGCGCCGGCTCGGCTCGGCGGCGCTCGATCTCTGCTACGTCGCCTCGGGCCGCATGGACGGGTTCTGGGAGGAAAGCCTGCAGCCGTGGGACACCATGGCGGGCGGGCTGATCGTGCAGGAAGCAGGCGGCCGCGTCACCGCGCTCGACGGCCGGCCGTGGGTGGCGGCCGACGGGCACATCCTCGCCTCGAATGGACTGCTGCATGAGCAGATGATGGGGATACTGAGGGAGGCGGCGCCTTAGGCGGCGCTTGCGCCGTAGGGAGCAGAGGCCGAGCCCATCGGCGCTATCGCGCCTCGGGCTCGGTAAGGCGGCGCCTTCGGCGCCGTAGGGACAGACAGGGCCGACGCCGTCGGCGCAAATGGACGCGCCTCCGGCTCGGTAAAGGCGGCGCTTCGCACCGTGGGCCGGACGGGCCTCGCTCGGCTCGGTAGGCGGCGCTTCGCGCCTCAGCGACGACAAGTGCCGCGTTGCACGTTACTTCACGATTCGCATTCTCCGCTGCGCTCGCGATAGCTCGCCAGCAGCCCTCGCGAGCGGGCTCGAAACCATGCCGCACTCTCTCTTCGAACGCCGATCCCTCGTCCAGGGTCAGGTAGCCCAATCGCGTTGCGGCATGAATGCCGTATCCCACCTCGCTCAGCGACGAAGACGCCACGTCGAGAAATCTGCAGACCTCGCGAGTGGAGGAGCGCGCAATTCCTTCCACCAGATTGGCAGGCACGGAGTAGGCCGCCCGCCGGATCTGGCTACCGAGCTCGTATTGTTCGAAGCGTGGAAAGCGTTGACGCGTCAGGAGATGCAGATCGATGAAGAGATCGTCGGCGCGCTGCCAGGCGACGAGATTGTGGTGCGGCAGTGTCATGGGAGCCTCCTGATAGAAGCAACCCGCGTGCTGGCCGTCCCTACGCGCGAAGCGCCGCCTAGCCGCGCCGACCGCGCCAGGCGCGGCCCTCCGCCGAGGCGCCGCCTCTCGCCCTACGGCGCCGTAAGGCGCCGCCTATAAAGCGCCACATTCCCTCCTTCGCAGACGCGGTCGTAGCCCTGCGCGAACGCCGGGTTGTCGCGGATCTGCTGCGCCAGCACGTCACCGCCTTCGGCCACCTCCTCGACCAGCATCCACCCCGCGAACGGGGCGCCGCCGACGACGATGGCGTAGTCCCACATCGGGTGGTTGCCTTCGTGCAGGAAGTCCGAGATGCCGAGCCCGATCTGCGACAGCTCCTGCATGTAATGCGCAAGCGAGCCCATGCTCGCGAAGATCGTCTCGCCGTGATAGTCCCGCGCCAGGCACGCCGTCACGGCCTGCCGGCCGAGACCGTTCGCGCGATCGAGCTGCGCTTCGCGCACCATCGGCGCGTCCGCGTCGAACGGATGGGCGTCGCGGCCGACCAGGACCAGGATGACGAGGGCCGCGATCGGCGCGGCCTTGCGCAGCAGCCCCGTCGCCAGCCCAATCGACAGCGCCGACGCGACGACGATCGGGATCTCGTAGCGGATGCGGAAGGGGTGTCCGGACAGGAACGCCGAGAACGGGAGCGCGACGGCGGCGAACATGCCCAGCGGAATCAGGAGCGCCGCGCCTTGCCGCCAGATCAGCGCCGTGAGTCCGAGGACGCCGATCGAGATCAGCGCAAGTCGCACCAGCCAGGGGCCGCTCAGGTCGCGCGTGCCTTCGAGGATCTTCTCCCACACCACTTCGGGTTGCCCCTGGAGCGTGGCGTCCGGCACATAGAATCCACCGCTGACAAACCACTCACCAACGGTGGTGCGGCTGAGAAAGATGAAGAAGATCGCGGCGCCGATTGGGTAGCGGGCCATCTGCCACGCGACCGGGATCAGATCTCGAAGCGGGGTGCCGCGTCGCCAGCGAGCGATGAGCGCCAGCGGGACCAGCGCGCCCACCACCGGCCATGCCTCGTAGCGCGTCAGGCATGCCGCCACCATCCACCATCCGAGGCGCCTGGACACGACCAGGCTCGTGCCCGTGGCCCAGTCGGTGAGCAGCCAGGCGCAGACCAGCGTCGTGCCGAAAAGCAGCGGCTCGGTCATCGGCGTGGCGTGCAGGTAAAGGATGTTCGGGTTGGTGGCGAACAGGACCGCGCCCAGAACAGCCCCGGCTCGCGAGCCGGTGAGGCGCATCACCATCGCGGCGATCGCCGCCGCGCCGACGCCGAGGGCGAGCACCGAGACGAGGATGGCGAACGCACCGGTGCGGTAGGCCGCGTCCAGCTGCACGGCACCATGTTCAGGACGTGGGGGAGCGGCAGCCACACCGCGCCAATCTGCTCCCAGCCGGGCGTGATGCTGTCCAGGATGCGCCGCGACACCACGAGGTGCGCCTTGGCGTCGTAGTGGCTCAGGGAGAGGCCGGAGCGGGCGTACACGGCCGCCGCCGTCAGGCCCAGCAGGCAGGCGATGCGGCCTGCCCAACGCGAAAGGACATCGAATCGGGGCACGGGGAGGATATATAATGACCCGATTGTCTCGCTCGATGACTCCCGAGCTTTCGATCGTCATCCCGGTCTACAACGAGTCGCCCAATATCGCGCGTCTGTATGAAGAACTCACAGCCGTGCTTGGAGAATACGGGCGCAGCTACGAACTCCTCATCGTAGACGACGGGAGCAAGGACGACACGTTCGCGCAGCTCGCGGCCTTCCAGGCCCGCGATCCACGGCTGCGCGTCATCCGCTTTCGTCGCAACTTCGGGCAGACCGCGGCGTTTTCGGCCGGCATCGCCTACGCGCGCGGCCGGCTGGTGGTGCTCTCCGACGGCGACCTGCAGAACGATCCCCGCGACATCCCGCAGATGGTCGCCCGCATCGAGCAGGGCCACGACATCGTCTGCGGCTGGCGGAAGGACCGCAAGGACACGTTCGTCACCAGGCGCGTGCCGTCGATCCTGGCGAACAAGCTGATTTCGTGGGCCACCGGCGTGGAGCTGCACGACTACGGCTGCTCGCTGAAGGTGTTCCGCGCCGAGGTGATCAAGCCGCTGCGTCTCTACGGCGAGATGCATCGCTTCCTGCCGGCCATCGCCAGCCAGATTGGCGTGTCGATCGACGAGGTGGTGGTGAACCACCGCGCGCGGCAGGCGGGCAGCTCGAAGTACGGCCTCTCGCGCACGGTCCGTGTGGTGCTGGACCTGGCGACGGTGAAGTTCCTCCTGAACTACTCGACGCGGCCGCTGCAGATCTTCGGCCTGCTGGGACTGGGTGCGTTCACCGTCGGCACGCTGATCACGGCCTGGCTCGGCTACGTGCGGCTCTTCGAGCGTCAGGCAATCGGCGATCGGCCGCTGCTGCTGCTCGGCATGATGTTGATCTTCATCGGTGTGCAGCTGGTCACCTTCGGGCTGCTGGCCGAGATGATGGCGCGCACCTACTACGAGTCGCAGAACAAGACCACCTACGTCATCCGCGAGGTCCGCCAGACGGCGGAACTGGCGACGGTCGACGGCTGATGCCACCGGGCGCGCCTCGGGAGCACGATCCGCGGATCACCGTCATCCAGCAGGAGCTGTTCAACGAGAAGCGCTCCAAGGTGGACAAGTACCGCGAGCTGGTCGTCGGCCAGCCCGGACTGTGGCCGCTGATCAAGTACGAGCTCGTGATGCTGGTGGCCAGCTGGGTGCCCGGCGCGCTGGGCCTGTTCCTCCGCTCCAAGCTGTTTCCGCTGGTCCTCGGCAAGGTCGGCCGCAACGTCGTCTTCGGCGTGAACGTCACGCTGCGCCACCCGCACAAGATTCAGATCGGCGACAACGTGGTGGTGGACGATCAGTGCTGCCTGGACGCCAAGGGCACCGACAACCGCGGCCTGTTCATCGGCAACGGCGTCTTCATCGGCCGCAACACGATCCTCAGCTGCAAGAACGGCGACATCATCATCGAGGATCACGCCAACCTCGGGTTCAACTGCGAGATCTTCTCGGCCTCGCGCGTGCGGGTGGGGAAGAGCATCCTGATGGCGGCGTACACCTACCTGGTTGGCGGCGACCATCTCTACGACCGCGTGGACATCCCGGTGCTCGAGCAGGGGCGCACCGCGCGGGGCATC
Source organism: uncultured Acidobacteriota bacterium (assembly GCA_963723005.1). Taxonomy (GTDB): domain Bacteria; phylum Acidobacteriota; class Vicinamibacteria; order Vicinamibacterales; family UBA2999; genus VFZN01. The sequence goes on from CAVRPA010000009.1 coordinate 33,144, forward strand.
GACGTCGGCGACGGCGTCTGGCTCGGCACGCACGTGGTGGTCACCGACGGCTCGACCATCGGCCGCGACGCGATCATCGGCGCGGGTGCCGTCGTGGTGGGCGAGATTCCCGAGTTTGCGATCGCCACGGGGATTCCGGCGAAGGTGATGAGGGACAGACGTGCCTGAGGTCTTGGGTCTTGAGTCTTGGGGCTCGAGGGCTCGAGCGCGCATGCGCCAAACGTTGCGCTTTGAACTTTGAACTCTGATGTGCGGCATTGTCGGTATCGTTGAATCGGACCTGAACCGCCCCGTCCTCGACGCGGATTTGCAGCGCATGGTGCGCACGCTGGTCCATCGCGGTCCGGATGACGAAGGCAGCGTGGCGCTCAACGGCGTCGGGCTCGCGATGCGGCGCCTGGCCATCGTGGATCTCGCCGGCGGGCAGCAGCCCGTGACCAACGAGACCGGTTCCATCCAGGTCGTCGCGAACGGGGAGATCTACAACTTCCTCGACGTCCGCCGCGAGCTCGAAGGCCTCGGCCACGTCTTCAGGTCGAACGTGGACGTCGAGGTCATCGTCCACGGCTACGAGCAGTGGGGCACGGACATCTTCGCGCGCCTGCGCGGCATGTTTGCCACCGCCATCTGGGACGGCCGGAATAGGACGCTCATCGCCGCGCGCGACCGGGCGGGCGAGAAGCCGCTCTACTGGACCAACACGCCGCAAGGGCTGCGCCTCGCCTCCGAGGTAAAGGCGCTGCTGGTTGGCCCGGATGTCCCGCGCGAGCTGGATCCCGAGGCGCTGGATCAGTTCCTCACCTACGAGGTACATCCTCGCGCCCAGGACGATCCTGAAGGGTGTGCACAAGCTGCCGCCCGGCAGCTTCATGACCTATCGCGACGGACGCGTTGACGTCACGCGCTATTGGGATGCGGCGTCGGTTGCGCTGCGGTCGTGGACCGATGCGGACGCCATCGAAGCGCTGCGCGATCGGCTGCGCCACGCGGTGGTCAGCCAGATGATGGGCGACGTGCCGATTGGCGCGTTCCTGTCCGGCGGCATCGACTCGAGCACGCTCGTCGCGTTCATGAGCGAAGCGTCGCGGTTGCCGATCAACACCTTCAGCATGGGCTTCGACGACGGCAGCTATAACGAGCTGGCGTTTGCCCGCGAGGTGGCGACGGCGTTCGGGACCAATCATCGCGAGCGGACGGTGACGCCCGATCTCATCCCGCTGTTCGAGAAGCTGGTCGTGCACCTGGACGAGCCATTTGCCGACGTCTCGATGTTTCCCACCTACATGGTGTCGTCGCTCGCGCGCGAGCACGTGACCGTGGCGCTGTCGGGCGATGGCGGCGACGAACTGTTCGGCGGCTATGACGCTTACGAGGCGCAGGCGCTGGCGGCCAGGCTTGGCGGGTTGGGGCAGGCGGTGATGCCGGCGCTGGCCGCGGTGGCGGCCACGCTGCCGCCCAGCGAGAAGAAGAAGGGCCTCGTCAACAAGGTCAAGCGCTTCACCGCGGGCGCGGCCGGCGCGCCGCACGACCTTGGTCACTATCGGTGGATGGTGTTCCTGAACGCCGAGGCCAAGGCCCGGCTGTACGCCGGCGGCTTGCGCGAGCGTCTGCACGCGCGCGACGTCTACGCTCCGGTGCGCGAGGCCCTGGGCCGCTTCTCGCAGGACGACCTGCTGAACCGTCAGCTGTATGCGGACCTCAGCATCTACCTCGCGGACGACATCCTCGTGAAGGTGGATCGCATGGCGATGGCCACTTCGCTCGAGACCCGTGCGCCGTTCCTGGACGTCGACGTGATGGAACTGGCGTTCTCGATGCCGGCGCACCTGAAGATCCGCGACGGCGAGCGCAAGTGGGTGTTGAAGCAGGCGATGCGCGGCATCCTGCCGGACCAGATTCTGGGCCGCCGCAAGGAAGGGTTCAGCATCCCGATCAAGAACTGGCTGCGCCGCGAGCTGCAGCCGCTGATGCGGACGCTGCTGGCGCCCGAGCGGGTCCGCGCCCGCGGGCTGTTCGATCCCGCCGAGGTGGCGCGGCTGATGGACGCGCACGTCGCAGGCCGCGAGAACCACGCCCACACGCTGTTCCCGCTGATGGTGCTGGAGCGCTGGGCGGAAGAACATCTCGCAGGACGGATAGCGGAGATGGCCTCGCCTTCGGCTCGGTAGGACGGAGGCGGCGCTTCGCGCCGTGAGAGAGGCCGTCGCCTTCGGCTCGGTAGGCGGCCGCGTAGGCAGACCGCTGTGATTCCTACGCGCCGCGAGGCGCGCCGCGTTTCCCACGCGGCGAAGCCGCGATGGTTTGACCGGCCGACCGAGCGGTTTGGCGGGTGGTGGCTCGCGCCTGCGTGGCCTTCGACCGTCCAAGCGCGGCGTCCTGCGGCGCGCCTAGTCCGCTAGCGTGTAGAAATTGTCCACCGAGGCGATCTCGGTCGCGCCGGCGGGCGTCATCCCATCCATGCTCGGCCGCCATCAGCGTGGCCGCCGCCTCTACCGCATCGGCACCAGGATGGCCGGCGGAGCCGGCTTCGGTGCGGCGGATCAGCGCGTCCGCCAGCGTCAGCGCCATCTCGTGCCTGGCGGCGTAGACGATTTCCGCCGCGGTGATCGTGCAGGTGCGGCCCAGCGGGGCGCCCAGTGCCGGCGTTTCTCGCGCCACCTGCAGCACGCGGGTGTACTCGGTGCCATACGTGGAGACCAGGTGCGCCAGCGTGGCTGGGAGGACGTCGCAGTGGCGGTGCGCGTTGATGTCCTTCAGGAGCCCTGCGACGCTGTGCATACCGCCGCCGAAGAGGGGCGTCTGCGCGGTCCGGCATCGGGGGGGCGTCGCATGTCCCAGCGACTGGAACACGGCGTCCACCGCCTGCTGCGCCGTGAACCGAGCGGTGGTGTAGCGCACGCCGTGCACGGAGACGAGCCCGGGCGCGCCGTGCGCCGCGTGATCGACGACCGCGCTCTCGCGCAGCAGCTTCACGTGCGATCCGTGTCCGGACAGCATCGGCAGCAGGCCGCGGTGCACGAGCCGCACATCCGCGCGCGACAGGGACGCTCGGGGAAATGCGGCGCGGCCCTCCTCCAGAAAACGATCGAGATCCGCGCTTGAGCAGCCGAGCGCATCGGCTGGGCCTTCGTGCACGTCGTGGCTGGTGCCCAGCATCGAGATCCCGCGCCACGGGACCAGGAACAGGAAGCGGCCGTCAACCACGCCGCCGCAGGCATGGGACTCGGCGGGCGTGTTCAGCACGACGTTCATCGCGCGCGACAGCAGAGGAGCCGGCACTGACGTGGCCCCTCCGGGTAGCGTGTTCGCCAGTTCCGGGGCCCAGGCGCCGGCCGCGTTCACCACCACGCCCGCTCGCACCGCGAACGAGCTGCCGGTCCGCACGTCGTTGACTCGCGCCCCGGTCACGCGGCCGTTCTCGACGAGGAACGACTCGGCCGCGACGTAATTGGCCACCGTGGCGCCGCCCTCTGCCGCCGACAGCGTGAACGAGAACGTCACGCGATCGGCGTTGACCATCTGGTAGTCGTGCCACACCGCGCCGCCGGTGACGCCGTCTGGCGCGACGAACGGATTCAGCCGCAGCGCCTCGTCCCTGGACACGATCTGCCCAGCCGGCAGGTGCAGTGCCGGGTCGAGGACGCCCTCGTTCCGATCGCGCGCGACCATGTCGTTGAGCGCGAGTGCGAGGCGCATGACCGCCCGGCTGCGCTTCGGGTTGTGCGTCGTCGGGATGAGATACGGCAGCGGCCGCACCAGGTGCGGGACGATACGGGCGAGGGCGCGCCGCTCGCGGATGAACCGGCGCATCTGCTCGAGGTTGAGCGCCTGCAGCGAGCGCAGGCCGCCGTGCAGGGTCTTCAGGCTGTTGAACGAGGTGCCGCTGCCGAAGTCGCCGCGATCGATCAGGGCCACGGAAAGCCCGCGGGCCACGGCATCCCACGCGATGGCCGCGCCGTAGACTCCGGCGCCGATGACCAGCACGTCGAACCGGGTGTCCGCCAGTCGCCGGAGGTCGCGCACCATCAGCCCTTCATTGTACGATACCGCTTCAGCCGGTCACGCCGGCCTTGGCGCAGCACGATGGGAAGTGGCAGAGGATTGATGATCGACCAGATTCAGCAGGTACTGGAACACGCGGATTCACGACCTGGAGATGACCGACAAGCCGGTCGGCTCCCTGGAATTCTTCGACGATCTGGACGAGTACCGCTTCGACAAGCTGCGCTACCTGCCTCAGCTGGTGGACTTCGGCGCCTTCCGCGGGCAGACGCTGCTCGAAGCCGGCTGCGGCATCGGGACCGATCTGGTGCGGTTCGCGCGCGGCGGAGCGCTGGTCACCGGCGTGGACCTGTCGCAGACGGCCATCGACATGGCCGCGAAGAACTTCTCGCTGCACGGGCTGGCGCCCGTCGAACTGCGTGTCGCCAACGCCGAAGCGCTGCCGTACCCGGACAACACGTTCGACCATGTGTATGGTCACGGCGTCATACAGTACACAGCCGATCCGGCGCAGCTCATCCGCGAATGCCATCGCGTGCTGAAGCCGGGCGGCACGGGCATCTTCATGGTCTACAACCGCATCTCGTGGTTGAACGCACTGTCGAAGGTGATGAAGGTCGCCCTCGAACACGAGGACGCCCCGTGCCTGCGCAAGTTCTCGATCGGAGAGTTCCGCACGCTGCTCGCGCCCTTCAAGGACGTGCGCATTGTCCCGGAGCGCTTCCCGGTGAAGTCGAGGCTGCACGGCGGATGGAAGGGATGGGCGTTCAACACGTGCTTTGTCGGAACCTTCAACGCGCTGCCGCGATCCTGGGTGCGGCCCTTGGGCTGGCACTTGATGGCGTTCACCCGCAAATAGCCGCCGCGCAGGGCCCCGCGCCTGCCGGCGAGATCGTCTTCCAGTCGGATCGGGAAGGGCCGACCCGGATCTTCGTCATCGACGTCGCCACCAAGGCCGTGCGCCGTGTCGGCACCGCCGGAGGCTGGATGGACGAGGACCCGAGCTGGTCGCCGGATGGCGGCCGCATCGCGTTCGCATCGACGCGCGCCGACGGCCGCAACATCGACATCTGGGTGATGAACGCCGACGGCAGCAATCCGATCCGCCTGACCGATCATCAATCGCCCGATCAGGATCCCACCTGGGCCGCCGATGGACAGAGCGTGTTCTTCACCAGCGAGCGCAACGGCCGCGGCGAGATCTTCCGCGTGTGGCTGAACGATCGGCGCGTGGAGCGGATGACCTCCGGCTTCTCGCGCGCGATCATGCCCGCCGCCTCGCGCGACGGCCGCTACCTGGCCTTCGCGGCGCAGCTGCTGATGGATTTCCAGATCGAACTGCTGGATCTCGAAGACAGGTGAACGTCGTTCGATCGGCACTGCCGGCGGGGCCTGCCGCCCGGCCTTCTCACCCGACAGCCAGGAGATGGCCTACGTGCATCTCGACTCCGAGCCCTCGAGCCTGGAGGCGGTGAAGGAGGCAGGACGCCGGACCGTGATCGCGGACAAGCGCCTCTGGTCGTACTACCCGGCGTATTCACCGGACGGCCGCTTCCTCGCGTTCTCGGTGAGCCCCGAGCATCATCAGGGCGAGGATTGGGATCTCGCGATCACCGACGCCGCGAAGCCAGGGTCGATCACGAAGCTCACGACGGGGAAGGGGAACGACCGCGTGCCGGAGTGGAGGCCGAAGTAACCGGCAGACGGCAACCGGCAGACGGCAGACGGGGAAAGGCAGAAGGCCGAAGGCCGAAGGCAAGAGGCAGAAGGGATCGGCAGACGGCAACCGGCAGACGGCAGAGAAGACACCGGGCACCAGACCCCGGACACCGGATACCGGATCTCTACTTCACCCGGTAAATCGCGATCTCGGCGTTCCGGTGCTCCGAGATAGACGTACTGGATGCCGTTTCGCACTGCGAACTCGTGGGCGCCGCTGGCGCTGCTGGTTTCGAACAACCAGGCCGAACGGCGCGAGCCACGCGTAATCGGCGGTGAAGTATGCCCGGTACGCCTTGCCTTCGGGCAGGATTTTGCCGACGTGCGCGAACGGCACCGCCACGACCAGTGGCACGACCAGGATGACGGCTGCCAGTGCCGCACGGTCGCCCGGCATCACACCGGGAAGCTGCCACCGGCCCTTCAGACGCCGCGCAAAGGGCAACAGCATCAAGAGGAGCGCAGGAGAGACGAAGAGCGTCCACGATCCCCGGCCGCCGGCCATCCAGATGCCGAGCAGGGGCAGGCTGCTGAGTGCGACGCCGAGGAGTGGGCCAAAGGTCGCCGCCGGGAGCCAGCCCACCGAAGGGCCTGCGATTGCCCGAACCAGCAACACCCCCGGCAGCATCAACGCCACCTTTTCGACGAGGGACAGAGCAATCACTCGCGGCGGCGCCAGGAGGGCCATCGTCAAGAGGATGGCTCCTGTCGCGAGGGACACCAGCAACCGCGCGGCGGCGCCGCTGCGGGCGCTACGCAACATCGCGCGAACTCGGACGCGTCGCCTTGGGTGAGCCGGAGGGCCGTGTCGACTCCTGCCGTGGCGAGCGCTCTGCGACGATGATCGATCGTGACTCGAATCGCACGCCGTCGAGCCGCCACTCGCGCAGCCGCGCGCGCAGGGCTTCCAGTGCCTCGCGCTCGGACTGCAAGACGCCGATCGCGTCGAGGCGATCGATGACGGCCAGTTCGAGGTCGGCAACCCCCTTGTTCGGCGCCAGGGCCAGCAGGCCGCGGTCTTCATAAATCGGGATGATGGCCACGCCAGGCAGCTGCTTGAGGACGTCGGCATTCACGAGAATGAGCGCCCGATGATGGGGGAGCTGCATCAACTCGGCCAACGGGTGGGGCTTGCGCTGCCGGCGCTTCGCCTGCTCGGCCAACTTGACGATGGCCCAGGCCGGATCGGGGTGCAACGACTTCAGCCAGGCCAGCACATCGTCGGGAAGCGTGAGGGTGACGAGCTGGGCGGGCCGGCCGTACTTCGGAGGTCGGCCGCGGCGGGAACGGCTTGCGGGAATTTCACTCACAAAAATCGAGTCTAGCCCGATTAATTGCGGGGAAATATTATTCCAAACAAAAAGGGCAGCCCGGTCGCGCCGGCTGCCCTTCAAATTCGATTCGACGGGCCTCAAGACCCAAGCCCCAAGACTCAAGACCTAAGACCTAAGACCTAAGACCCAAGACCCAAGACTTGAGCCTCGAACCCCAAGCCTCGAGCCCCAGCCCCAAGTCCGTCTCTAGAGCGCCGCCGGTGTCTCGACGTGCGGTGCGGGTGGCGGTGCCGGCGGCAACGCAGTGGCCGAACCGGCGCGGCGCTTTTCCATCGAGGCGCGCACCAGGAAGCGGGCGTAGGGCACGACCTGCTTGATCGCGGCGACGTTCATCTGGCACGGGCTGAGGCACGTGGGGCACTGCGCGTCGCGGATGTGCTTGCGGTGCGCCTGGGCGTCTTCTCGGAAGTAGATCGACTCGGCGTCTTCCTTCGTGACGTTGCCGACGATCTCGCTGTTCTCGCAGAAGAACAGGTCGCCGTTCGGGTTGAGCATGATGCCCTGGGTCTGGAACGGGCAGGGCGCCGTGCGCTGATAGCCGTTGGCGATCATGTCCGCGTAGTGCATGTAGATGTAGTTCTGCCCGTCCAGCAGCGGATCCTGCCGCACGCGGTCGAGGAAGAACGTGCGCATGCGCTGTTCCTCGGCGCCCATCGGGCGGAGCGTGCCCTGGAGCTCGCTGTTGCCGAGCATGGCGTCGGTGAACCGCACCATGTTGAACACGATGTCGAGCTTTTCCTTCTTCGCCCAGGCGAGGATGTTGTCCGCGTCCTCCAGGTTGGTGTGGAAGATCGTGGACGAAATCCCGAAGTTGAAGCGGTAGGTCTTCTGCAGCTCCTGCATCGCCGCAATCGTCTTGCCCGCCTTCTCGAAGGCGTTCTTCACGTTGCGGACCTTGCCGTGCATGTCGTTGACGCCGTCAATCGACACGCGCATCGAGAAGATGATGTTGCGCTCGGCACACATCTGCACCACCTTGGTCAGCATCGGGATCGCCCGGTGGTGCGTGATGCCGGTGGTGTTGAGCGTCAGCTTCCGGAGCTTCGGGAACTTGTCGATCATGATCCGGCAGATCTCGACCATGTCGTTGCGGGTGGTCGGTTCGCCGCCGGAGAGCGACGCGTTCTCGATGTCTTTCCACAGATTGGAACTGAAGGCCTGCTCGATCTGCTCGAGCGTCATGTCTTCCTTGCGGTTCCCGCGGGTCCAGTTGCTGCACATTTCGCAACGGGCGTCGCAGACGAAGGTGCAATGGAAGATGAAGACGGTGGGATGCAGGGGGGTGTACTTCGCCACCGCTGCCCGCATCAGGTCTCGGGGCGCGCTGAGGGCGGCCTTCGCGAGATATTTGGCTGCGTATACCTGTGCCATGTAAGTTGATGATTTTACAGGATTTCCCTGTCTTTTCGCAACCAGAGCAGTAGGCCTGGAATGTTGCCCGCCAGCCCGGTCACGACGATCAGCGTGGAGAGCGCGAAGGCGGCCGCGTCGGGCACCCCGACCGGCCTCAGCATCCACACGAAGACGCCCTGCGGCAGCCCGAATCCGCTGACCGAGATGGGCAGGAGCAGCATCAGCAAGCCCCAGCGGCATGAACAGGAGGTAGTAGCTGAACGGCACCGTCAGCCCGAGCCCCAGCCCCAGCAGATAGGCTTCCACGATACGGATGACCTGGATGGCGATCGACCAGAAGAACACCGCTGCCAGGGTGCGACCTCGTCCGCGATAGCGGCTGACCGCGTCGGTCAGCCGAACCAGCGCCCGGCCGATGCGGCCCGCGTGGGCGCGGTCGGCCAGCACGGCCTTGACCGCGTGGTCGCCCCAGAAGGCCCCGACGCTGAGTAATACCAGCAGCGCAATGGCGCCCAGGCACGCGCCAGTCGCTGGACGCGTCGGACGTCCAGGCCGCCAGCCCGACCACGCCCATCAGGCCCAGCGATACGGTGCCGAGCAGTCGGTCGACGACCACCGACGCCAGCGCCTCACCGCCCTCGAGCGTGTGGTTACGCAGGCTGTAGGCGCGCGCCGCGTCGGCGCCGACACCGGCCGGCAGGAAGCTGCCGACGAAGGAGCTGACCAGAAAAATGTCCGCGGCCTTCGCGGTGGTGATCGGCACGCCGCTGGCGCGGAGCAGCAGCACCCAGCGGTAGATCATGATGACGCGATCCAGCGCCACGAGCGCCAGTACTGCCGCCAGGTATCGCCGGTCGATCGAGACCATGGCGCGCATCGCGTCGGCCATGTTGATGCGCGTGGACAGCCACCATAAAATGGCGGCGGAGAGGATGACGCGGACCCAGGTGGAGCGGAGGACGCGAATCACCGGGTGGGCCGCCTGCTGGGCAAAGCCCCACCTACGGCGCGAATCGCCGCCTCCGATCCTATCGACGACCAAACAGTCATGGTCGTCGGCCTACTTCGGTTTCTGCGCGACGAAGGTGAGCGTCTCGAACAGGTTCTTGCGGACCTTGAAGACGAAGTCTTCGGTGCCGGTGTGCCGTGACATCGCATCCACGCCGGGGATGTTGATCAGCAGCGCCGCGGCGGCGAGCGCATCGCGGGCGATGCCGGTCGCCACGCCGATGCTGCGCTCGATGTGCAGGATGCCGAAGCCGCTGTCGTTGAACAACTGCTTGACGCGGCGCTCGGTGGTGACGAAGTTGTGGGTGTAGTCCACATCCCAGAAGAACGTGCGTTCCTTGAGGTAGTCGGGGACCACCACGAAGAAGATGCCGCCAGGCCGCAGCGAGCGGAGCGCTTCGGCCGTGAACTGCCGCGCGGCGTCGATGCCGCTCATGTGCTCGAGCACCTGGTCCGCATAGACCACGTCCGCGGTGGCGTCGGCCATCGGCATCGGCGGCGTCCATGCCTCCAGCACCTTCAGCCCCTTCTTGCGCAGGACGTCGATCAGGATCGGGCTGGCTTCGACGGCGGTGTAGTTCCACCCTGCCTCGACCGCCTGTTCGGCCAGCGAGCCGTGGCCAGGGCCAATCTCGAACATGTCGCCTGGCGCCTTCGCATAGCGATGCAGCAGCTCCAGGCGGTGCCGCTCGATCTTGCCGCGGCGGCCGCTGCCATAAGTGGTGAGTTTCTTCTCGGAGAAGCTCTTGTAGAAGGTGTCGGGCTGGGAGGACATGGAAGCGGAGATTGTGCACTGGGGTTCTAGGGTTCAGGTTCTAGGGTTCTAGGGCTCACGTCTCAAGCCCCAAGCCTCAAGCCTCAAGCCTCAAGACCCAAGACCCAAGACCAAGCCCCGTACACGACGCAAGGGCCGGACTCCAATGGAATCCGGCCCTCGCGTGAGTTGCGCTGACCTAGAAGCGTCCGGCGCCGGTCCAGCGGCCGGGTTCCTCGCCCGTGAACACGCGCCAGCCGATGGTCGGCGTCGGGCCGCAGTGGCTGGTGAGCATGTCCACGAGATGCACTTCGGTGGATCCTTCGCGGGTGCCGTCGCCCCAGTGATAGGCGGCTTCGTCGCCGGCTGCGACCACCGGGACGCCGCTGTTGTCCGCCGGCCGTGCGGGTCGGCTTGGCGTTGTAGCCCCAGCGAAGATCCTGCTGGCGGAAGGCGTCGATGACGCGATCCTGCCAGGGATTGTTCACGTACTTCAGATTCCGTGGGCACGAGTCGCTGGCGTTGGCGAACTGCGCGAGGACGCCCTCCATGTTGGGCAGCGCCCGGGTCGGCGTCGGTCCCGAAGTCGCGGTGCGGCCCGGGCGCGGGTAGATGAACAGGCCGACGGTGCCCGGAGTTCGCCGTGACGGACGGTCTGATCGATCCAGGCCGGGCTGGTCGCGTTGCCGCAGTGCCCGAACATCACGTCGATGATGTAGACGCTGGTGCTCGACTGCGAATTGCCGGCGCCGTAGTGGTAGTCGATGATGTCCTGCGACGGGTCGTTCGGGTTGCCGCGCTTGCCGTTGTAGCCCCAGCGCAGGTCCTTGGTCCGCAGGCGATCGATCAGCTTGTCGAGCCACACCCAGCCGCGATCGCCCTGCGTGTTCTGGCAGGAGTTCTGCCAGTCGTTGAAGTTGCGGTTGTACTCGTCGTTCACGAGGCCGCTCTCGTTCGGGAGCGGCAGCCGCGTGCCCGGGGCCGGATCGGGCGTGCGGAAGCCATCGGTCACGAGCCCCCCCGAGTTGGCCAGGGGCGTCGCAAACGTCGCCTCGGCCGACCACGGACCGGTCGCGCCGTCCTGACGGGCGCGCACGCGCCAGGCGTAGATGGTGTTGTTGAGGGCGTTGGTCGTCGGCTGGTAGGTGGTGGCGGTGACGTTGGCCGTGAAGACGACGGCCCGCCGGTCGTCACTTCCACGTCGTAGCTCGGGCTCACGCCGCTCGTCGCAAACGTGCCGGTGGAGGCGGTCCACGTCAACGTCGGGCGAAGCGAATCCACGCGCGCGCCGGCGGTGGGGCGATCAGCGAGGGAGCCGTCACCTTCAGCGTCGATCCGTCAGCTGCGGCGGTCTGACCACCGCCTGCGGCGGCCGTCGGTGAGGTGGGTGTCTGCGGAGTGCCGCTGCACGCGGCGATGGTGAGGGTGGCGAAGAAAGCGGACGTAGCCCGGAATAAGTGTGTCTTCATCATTCGTGTATCGCATGCGGACGTGGAACCGAATCTCTACCGTAGCACCGTTGGAAATAGGAGGGGATTTGTACAACGAAAAGGGCCGGACCCTCGGGAGTCCGGCCTTTCGTTCGTGCGGCGTGACCTTACTGCTCGCTGCCGGCGTGCCCCGACGTGCGGCGACGCGGGGTAGATGAAGCGGCCGATGGTGTTCTGCGCCGCCGTCACGCCGGTCTGGTCGATCCAGGCGGGCGAGGGCGAGTTGCCGCAGTGCGAGAACAGCACGTCGATGATGTAGACCTGCGTGCTGTTGAAGCTGTCGCCGGCGCCGTAGTGGTAGTCCACGATGTCGAGTGACAGGTCGTTGAGGTTGCCACGCTTGCCGTTGTAGCCCCACCGCAGGTCCTTGGTCCGGAGGCGGTCGATCAGCTTGTCGAGCCACACCCAGCCGCGCTCGCCCTGACGTTCCTGGCAGGAGTTCTGCCAGTCGTTGAAGTTGCGGTTGTACTCGTCGTTGACCAGCCCGCTTTCATTCGGCAGCCCCAGTCGCGTGCCGGGCGCGGGGTCTGGCGTGCGGAACCCGGAGTAGACGCCACTTCCCGGCAAGGACGACTGGAAGCTGCCAGCCACCGCCCAGGGCCCGGTTGCGCCATCCTGCCGCGCGCGCACGCGCCACGTGTAGGCGGTGTCGATCGCGGTGTCCACCGTCGGCTGGTGCTCGGTCGTGGGCACGTTCGCCGTGTAGACGACCGCGCCTCCGGTACTGACCTCGATGTCGTAGGTCGGAGCCGAGTTGACGAAGGTTCCGGTCGACTCGGTCCAGGTGAAGAGTGGACGCGGGCTGTCGACTCGCGCGCCATTGATCGGCGCGATGAGCGACGGAGCCGAGACCTTCAGCGTCGAGCCGTCAGCAGCCGCCGTCGTATCGCCACCGATGGCGGCGGAAGGGGAGGTTGGGGATTGAGGGGCGCCGCTGCACGCGGACAGCGCCACGATGGCAACCATGGCGGCGCCGGTCTTCCAGAACGTCAACTTCATCGTTCGCATACTCCTCGGGTCCGGGCCGAATGGATCGACAGGCCGTGAAAACTCGAAAACGGACCGCCGATGATTGTAGCCGAGCCGCGCCGATTCCCCAAGCAATTGCATGCAGCGGTGGGACGTTCCCTGCATTTTGCCGCGGGTCGCGTGCTAGACTTTCGTGTTTGCCGTGACGGCACTTTTTCTACCTCAAGGGAGCGAAGACGTGATGCATAAGACGCTGCGGGCCGCCATGACGGCGGTCGTGCTTCTGGGGGCGGGCCTGCCGGCCGCCGCACAGAACATCCCGTGGGATACGCCGTGGGAAGATCGGATATTTGGCGGGATTACTTTCGGCATCGACACCGGCTCCGCCGAGGTTTCCGACAGCCGCACCATCACGGTCTACGGCGAGAGCGGCACGCTGCAAAGCACCTCGGACTTCGACGCCGACGGCATCATCGATTTCTCGGTCGGTGCCCGCGTGTGGCGCAACGCGGGGGTGGCCATCGGCTATCACTCCAAGAGCAGCACCGGCGTGGCCGAGATCACGGGCAGCATTCCGCACCCGCTGTTCTTCGATCGCCCGCGCACGTTCACCGACTCGGTTGACGGTATCGATCGCGACGAGCACGCCACGCACCTGATGTTTGGCTGGATGTTTCCGTTGAAAGACAACCTCGACGTGTTCCTCTATGCCGGGCCGTCGTTCTACCATGTGTCGCAGGAAGTGGTCTCGGACCTGGCCATCGCCGAGGAGGGCCCGCCCTACACGACGATCGTCGTGCAGCCCACCATCGAACTGCGCAAGAAGAATTCGACCGGCTACAACCTCGGCGCTGACGCCACCTACATCGTCTACACGAGGGAATCGCTGCGGCTCGGCGTCGGCGGCTTCATGCGCTTCACCGGTGCCTCCGCCGACCTGCAGATCAACGACACTACGTCGGTGGAAACCGACATGGGCGGCTTCCAGATCGGCATCGGCGCGCGCGTCCGGTTTTAGGGTTCTGGGGTTCTAGGGTTCTAGGGTTCTGGGTTCTAGGGTTCTAAAGCCTGAAGCCTTGAGCTTGGAGCCTAGCGAGCACCGCGGGTCGATGCGAACGCAAAACGGGGGTTCCAGTGGATGCTGGAACCCCCGTTCTGATGTACGGCGACTGGTGCGCCCGGTCGATGGCGCTGGCCTAGAAGCGCCCGCGTGCCGTCCACCGGCCGATCGTGCCCTGGCTGCGCGTCACCTCGGTCTGATCCACCCACGCCGGGCCCGGGTTCGAGCCGCAGTGCCCGGCGATTACGTCGATGATGTAGACATCGGTGGTGCCCTCGTCGTTCTGGCTGCCGAAGTTGTAATCGACCACGTCCATCGACGCGTCACCCGCGTTGCCGCGCTTCCAGTTGTAGCCCCAGCGCGAGTCGAACGTCCGCAGGCGATCCACCACGCGGTCCATGAACTCCCACGAGCCACCGTGTTCCTGGCACGAGTTGCGGAGTGCGCCGGGATTCTGAGCCGCCACGTCACTGACGACGCTGGCGCCGTAGCCGGGTAGCGCCAGACGGCCCGAGGTCGGGTTCGGGGTGCGGCCGCCTCCGCCCGTGCCTCCGCCACCCGTTCCGCCTCCGCCGCGTGCCACCACCGCCGCCGCCGGTTCCGCCGCCGCCACCAGTGGGGCGAGTTCGGCGTCCGGAACGAGACCACAGCGGAGTACGGGCTCGTGATGGTGCCGTCAGTGGCGTAGACGCGCCAGTAGTAGGTGGTGGCGTAGGGCACGTTGCCCACCGCGATCGACGTCGTGCCGCTGGGGTCGGGCGCGGCCGTCAGGACGGCCACGATCGAGCTCGGGTCCGGCGCCGTGCCGACCTCGATGCGATACACCGCGTTCGTCGCGCCGATGAGGCGTCCGTTCCGCAGTTTGAAGACCGGGGTGATGGTCGTGATGTTGCCGACCGGCTCGAGCGGCACCGGCGCGTCGATCACCACCGGTTCGACCACCTTGAAGCTGGTCGGCTCGGAGTAGGGCCCGGTGTTGGCGCCATCCAGGGCCCGCGCCCGCCAGTAGTAGGTGTATCCGGAGCCCAGCGCCTCGGGAATCCGGTAGGTGGTCCTGCCGCCCTCGCCGGGGCTGATCCGGTCCGCGTGATGGAGCAGGGTGGAGAAGCTCGGGTCGCCCGCCAGCTGCACCTGCAGCCACAGTGGCCGCTCGCCGGTGGTGGTGGCGTTCTGGATGATCAGCGACACCGGCTGACCCTGTTGGACGAGCTCGGCGCCCGCCGGGGGATCCAGCGTCTGGGGAGCGGTGATGTTCACGCCCGGAATCGGGCCCGCAACCGAGGGACTGAGCGGGTTGGCGCTCTTGGCCTGCTCGCACCCCGTGATGGCCAGACCGAACGCTAAAACGACGGCCAGATTACTCCATCGATACATCGAGACTTCTCCTTGCAGACTCCTATCGGACGATGCTGCGCGGAACTTTACAGCGGTGCCCGAGCCTGCCCCGGGGAGGAGGTGGGTCATTATAATGTGCTGTGCGCATCCTGATGCTCGCGCCCGAGCCGTTCTTCGAGCCGCGCGGCACCCCGTTCAGCGAATACCACCGGCTCAAGGCTCTGTCCGAACTGGGGCACCAGGTCGATCTGGTCACCTATCCCATCGGGCGGGACGTGGAGATCCCCAACCTGCGGATCTTCCGGGCCTGGCGGCCGCCGTTCGTCAGCCGGGTTCGCATCGGCCCCTCGTTCACGAAGATCGTCCTCGACGGCCTGATGCTGTTCACCATCCTCGGCCGGGTGTCGCGCGAGCGCTACGACGCCATCCACTCGCACGAAGAGATGGGGCTCGTCGGGGTCTGGCTGGCGAAGTGGCTGCGCATCCCGCACCTCTACGACATGCACTCGAGCCTGCCGCAGCAACTGAGCAACTTCAAATACAGCCGGTCCGGCGCGCTGCGGAAGGTGTTCACGTGGGCCGAGGACAAGATGGTCCATGGCTCGCAGTCGGTGATCACGATCTGCCAGGAACTGCAGGACACCGTCGTCGAGATGGGGGCGGGGGACCGATCGCTGCTGATCGAGAACGTGATGGGCGGCGACGTGGACGAGGCGCCGTCGAAGCCGACCAGCGAGATCCGGACGGCGTGGGGAATCGCGCCGGACGCACCGCTGGCGCTCTACACCGGCACCTTCGAGGCCTATCAGGGCGTGGACATGCTGATCGACGCCGCCGCCATCCTGGCGAAGTCGCGGCCGCAGGCGCGCATCCTGGTGGTGGGCGGCGAGCCGCAGCAGGTGGACCGCGCCCGGGCGCGCGCTCGTGAGCAGGGCGCCGCCGACGTGATGGTGTTCACCGGCCAGCAGCCCGCGCGCGAGATCCCGAGCTTCGTGCAGGCGTGCGACGTCCTCGTGTCGCCGCGCATTCGTGGCACGAACACGCCGCTCAAGATCTACTCCTACCTCCGATCGGGCCGGCCGATCCTGGCCACGAACCTCCTCACGCACACGCAGGTGCTGACGCCCGAGATCGCCGCGCTGGTCACGCCGGAGCCGCAGCCGTTCGCGGATGCGCTGGCGGCGCTACTGGATAACCCCGCGGCCCGCACGGGGCTGGCCAATCGCGCTCGCGCGGTGGCGGACGAGAAGTACAGCCGCGCCTCCTACATGCGCCGCACGGCGCAGGCCTACGCGCGCCTGTCGCCCGGTTCGGGGGCGATGTCCGCGTCATTCCCCGTGGCCGAGCCGTGAAGGTTCTGGTGACGGGGGCCACCGGCTTCACCGGTGGACATCTGGCGGCCACGCTGGCGCGCCGCGGCGACGAGGTGCGGGCGCTGGTGCGGCCCAGGAGCCGGGCCCGCTTCGACGCCTCGCCGCTGCCGGCGGCGGGTGTGCAGGCGGCGGACGGCGATCTCGGCGATCGCGCCTCGATCGACCGCGCCGTGCAGGGCGTGGAGGTCGTGTATCACATCGCCGCCACCTATCGCGAAGCCGGTCAGCCCGACTCGGCGTATCGCGCGATCAACGTGGACGGCACGCGCAACCTGCTGGAGGCGGCGCGCGCCGCGGGGGCCCGCCGCCTGGTCCACTGCAGCACGGGTGGGGTGCACGGTCACATCGCCAACCCGCCGGCCAACGAGGATGCGCCGTTCAATCCCGGCGACGTCTATCAGGACACCAAGCTCGAAGCCGAGCAGCTGGCCCGGCGATTTGGACAGGAAACCGGCTTCGACGTGGTGGTGGCGCGCCCGATTGGCATCTATGGCCCGGGCGATACGCGCTTCCTCAAGATGTTCCGCGGGCTGAAGCGCGGCAACTTCCCGATGCTGGGTTCGGGCCGCGCGTTCTATCACCTGACGTTCATCGACGACCTGGTGAACGGGTTTCATTTGTGCGGCACCGTTCCGGCCGCGGCCGGGCGCACCTACATCCTGGCCGGGCCTCGCTACACGACGCTCGAGGAGCTCGTCGGCCTGGTGGCGAAGGACCTCGGGGTGAAGCCGCCGCGCGTGCACTGGCCGGTGTGGCCGTTCTGGACGGCCGGCCTGCTGTGCGAGATGGTGTGCGTGCCGCTCCGCATCGAGCCGCCGCTCTATCGGCGGCGCGTGGACTTCTACACGAAGAGCCGCGCCTTCGATACCACCCGCGCGCGCACCGAGCTCGGCTATGCTCCGAAGGTGGACCTGGAAGAAGGCATCCACCGCACGGCGGAGTGGTATGCGGCAGCAGGGACTGTTGTGACGGGCTTGGGGCTTGAGGCTTGGGGCTTGGGCCAGAACCTTCATGAGTCGTCTTAACGTCGTCCACATCTGCGACCACCTCGGGTGGGAGGGCTCGCGCATGCACGGCGTGAAGCGCCTGTTCGCGTGGATGATCCCGCGGTTCGACCGCGAGCGCTTCAACGTCTCGCTGATCAGCTTGCGCAAGAAGGACCTCTCGGAGGACACGCTCGAGCAGTTCGGCATCGACGTCACTTATATGGGGCGGAACAAGTTCGATCCCGCCACCTGGCCGGCGCTGCTTGAAGGTGCTGCGCAAGAAGAACGCCGACGTCCTGCACATGCACGGCTACGGCGCGACGACGTTCGGCCGGTTGTGTGCGTGGCAGATGGGGATCCCCGCGATCCTCCACGAGCACGCCAATCATGGCGACACGCCGTGGTTCCAGAAGGTTGCCGACCGGATGCTGGCGCCGCACACGGATCTGGCGATTGCGGTCTCCGCTTCCACCGCGGAGTTCACGACGCGCGCCCGGCTGATGCCCGAGGAACGCACGAAGGTGGTCTACCTTGGCGCGCCGCTGGACGAGTTCGCGCGGCCGCGCAGCGCGGCGGAGGTGGCCGAAGCCAGGGCGTCGCTCGGCATCGCGCCGGAGACCATCGCCGTGGGGACGGTCACGCGGCTGATGCCGGCAAAGGGGAACGAGTACCTCGTCGGCGCCGTGCCCGCGATCGTCCAACGCCACCCGCGCGTCCGCGTGTTCATCATCGGTGAAGGAGAGCTGCAGGGCGCGCTCGAAGCGCAGGCGCACGCGCTCGGACTGGGCGATCGGCTGACGTTCAGCGGATTCCAGCGCGACGTGGCGAAGGCGCTCTCGGCGCTGGACCTGCTGGTCTTTCCGTCGCTGTGGGAAGGGACGCCGCTCACCGTGTTCGAAGCGCTGGCGATGGGGAAGCCGATTGTCGCCACCGATGCGGACGGGCTGATGGACGTGCTCACCGACGGCCAGGACGCGCTCGTCGTGCCCAAGCGCGACTCCGCGGCGCTGGCGCAGGCGGTGTGCATGCTGATCGAGCAGCCGCAGCTGGCCTCCGCGCTGGCGGCCGGCGCGCGCACCACCGGCGCGCACTACGACATCCAGGCCTTCGTCCACAAGATGGAGCGCCTCTACGTGCTGTTGCACGAGACCTCGCGCTCGACCGGGCGTCGAGGCGTGCTGCAAGCGGACCTCAGTTTCCTGGCGAGCTAGCGCATGACCATCGACCAGCCCGTCGCGACGCACGTCTCCGGTCGCAGCCTGGCGTGGCGCCTGGGCGCCTCGGCCACCGCGGCGATCGGCATCGTGCTGCTGACGTGGGCGCTCACGGTGGACTTCACCAAGGTCAGCTACGGCTTCTTCAGCGACGGCGCTACCTACTACAGCCTCGCGCACAGCATCGCCGACGACTTCGACTTCGAGTATCGGCGCGAGGATCTGGTCCGGGTGTGGCGCGAGTTTCCGAGCGGGCCCGAAGGGATCTTCCTGAAGCGCGGCCGCGACGTTGACGTCTCGCTCGGCGCCGGTTTCCCGTTCGTGCACGTCACCTCGGCCGACGACCCCGATCGCACGCGGCTCTATTACGGCAAGTCCTACATCTACCCGCTGGCCGCGGCGCCGTTCGTGTTCCTGTTCGGCACCAACGGGTTCCTCGTCCTGCACGTGGTGCTGATCACCCTGGCGTTCCTGTGCGCCTATGCGTTCCTGGTGGCGCGCAGTCACCCGGTGGCGGCGCTGGTGTTCGCGTTCGGCTACATCTTCGTGTGCGTCGCACCGGTCTACATGGTGTGGATGACGCCGGACTTCTTCAACCTGGCGATGGTGACGTTCGGGTATTTCTTCTGGTGCTACAAGGACGTGGTCGGGCCGAACGCGATTCCGCTGTCCGCCGCCACGCGCGTGCGCTGGTTCCTCGGCAACCGCTCGGATGTCATCGCCGCCATCTTCATCGGCATCGCGACGTTCTCGAAGCCGACCCACGTGCTGCTGATCGCGCCGCTCCTGGCCTCGGCGATCCTCCGCGGGCAGTGGCAGCGCACGGCGCGCATCGGCATTGCCTTCGCGCTCGTCGTCGGGGGGCTCTTCGGCGCCAACGTCGGCATCACCGGCGAGTGGAACTACCAGGGCGGCGATCGCCGCACGTTCTACAGCGGCATGGGCGGGTTCCCGTTCCAGACCGAGCAGAATCAGTTCGAAGCCGTTGGTGACGACCGCGCGACCAACAGCATTCCGCTGGATGTGCTCACGGGCCGCGACGCCTTCGTGGACGTGTTCCGCCGCAACCTGGGCTACTTCGTCTTCGGGCGCCACACCGGGTTTGCCGCGTACTACTTCCCAGGGGTGATGGCGATCCTGCTGTTCCTGGCGGCCACGCGCGATCGCGCCGTGTGGCAATGGCTGACACTGGGAGCCGGCATCGGCTCGGCGATCGCGTTCATTCTCTACATGCCGTTCACCTACTCGGGCGGCGGCGGTCCGGTGGGCAATCGCTACTTCCTCGGCGTGTATCCGGTGTTTCTCTTCCTCACGCCACCGCTGCAGACTGCAGTACCTGGACTGGTGGCGATGGCCATCAGCGGGTTGTTCACGGCGCAGATTCTCTCCAACCCGTTCTACTCGTCGTTCCGGCCGGGCGAGCACACCAAGACCGGGCTCTATCGGCTGCTGCCGCCGGAGCTGACGCTGGTCAACGATCTGCCGGTGAACGTCAGCCCTACGCGGGCGCGGCAGCCGCTCGGCGGCACGCCGCCGGTGTCGGCATACTTCCTGGACGACAACGCCTACAACCGCGAGAACGACGCGTTCTGGGTGCGCGGCGAATCGCGAGCCGACATCATGCTGCGCGCGCCGATTGTCACCGAGACGCGCGCGGAGAAGGAGGTCAGCCGGCCGCTGCGGATTCCGCGGATGGAGGTGCACCTCGAGACCGGCCCAAGGGCGAACCGCGTGACCGTCGCCAGTGACGTCGAAACGCGCGTCATCGACATGGCGCCGAGCACGCAGCAGACGTTCGTGATCGAGATGCCCTACGGCCTGCCGTACCGGCCGGACCCGCGGTTCCCGACCAACTATGTCTACAACCTGTCGATCGAGAGCGAGAGCGGGTTCATCCCGCTGTTCGAGAACGGCACGCGCGACAACCGGTTCCTCGGCATCTTCGTGCGGCTGACGCCGCTGTATGAGTAGCCGCGTGTCGAGCATGCGTCCCTGGCGCCGCGCGAACCGGTCGGCTCGCACGCGGCGACGTCAAACGCCAGCAGGCGTCCGTGGCGCCGTGCCGACCGGTCGGGCCGCCGGTCAACCGCACCGTCGGCTTCACAAGCGCTTGGGCCAACTCGCCTGGCGTTCCCGCTCAAACAGGGCCGAGTGGGAACCGACGGCACGGTTGTCAGCGTCAGGACTCGCGGCGGCCCTCCAACGGTCGGCACGGCGCCAGGGCCGCCTGCTCGGGTCGCGTCACTGAACAGCTGCGCATCGGCGACGAACGTGGTCGCTCGGTATCCGGCGTGCTGCGATCACGTCGATGCTGGGTTGCGCCCGTGCCGACGTGCATACCGAAACGGCCAGCCTCTAACAGTCTGCGCTGTGACCTGCCCTCCCCAACTGCCACGCGAGGATCCGGTGCCACGGCAAGCGACCAGCGTCTCGCGAGGGGCTGTCCATGTCGGCGGGCGGACCGTTGGAGGGCAGCCGTGAATGTTGCTGACAACCGTGCCGTTGGTAACCACTCGGCCCTGTTTGAGCTTCAGGCGCCAGGCGAGTTGGCCCAGATGCTTGTGGAGCCAACGGCACGGTTGACCGGCTGGCCCGACCGGTCTGACCGGCGACATGGACAGCCCCCTGCGGAGAGGTGCTGGGAGCAAGACGGCAGCCGAGGATGAGGGGAGCACGATGGCGACCGTAGCCGTCGTCACGTCGAGTCCTCCGCTTGCCGAGGGCGGCCATCTCGTGATGGCGCGCGAACTGGTGCGCGCGTTCCGCGAGTCCGGTCATGAAGCCGGGCTGATCGTCACGCCGCAGAACCGGTTCGGGCAGCAGGGGAGTGCGTACCTGGCGGCGTGGTGCACGGACGTCAGGCTCGCGCACGAGGAGAAGCCGATCGACCGCGTCATCAGCCTGCGGTTTCCCGGCTACGCGGTGCAGCATCCGAATCACGTGATGTGGCTCAATCACCGGATGCGCGAGTACTACGACCTGTGGGATCGCTTCCAGGTGCACCTGTCCTGGAAAGGGAAGATCAAGGAGCGCACGCGGCGCGCGCTGATCCACCGCGTGGACGCGCACCTGATGCGGCGGATGCAGCATCGCTACGTGATCTCGGCCACCGTGCAGGCGCGGCTGCAGACGTGGGGCGGCATCCAGTCCGACGTGCTCTATCCGCCCGCGCCGGTCCGCGAGTACCGGTGCGAGAGCTACGGCGACTACATCTTCGCGGTGTCGCGTCTGGCGCCGCTCAAGCGCTTCGACCTGCTGCTGCGCGCGCTGGCCGAGCCCGTCGCCACGGGCATCCGCTGCGTGATTGCCGGCGAAGGCGCGGAGATGCCGGCGCTGCTGAAGCTGCGGAGTCAGCTCGACCTCGAGCGGCGCGTCGAGTTCGTTGGCCGCCTCACCGACGCGCAGATGGTCGATCACCTGGCGCGATGCCGCGCGGTGGCGTTCGTGCCGTGGAACGAGGACTACGGCTTCGTCACGGTGGAGGCGTTCATGTGCGGCAAGCCGGTGCTCACCGTCAGCGACTCCGGCGGCCCGTCCGAGCTGGTCAAGGACGGCGTCAGCGGCTACGTCACCGACCCGACGCCCGAGGCGCTCGCCGTCGGGCTGCGCGCGATCATGTCCGATCGGACACGCGCGATCCGCATGGGCGAAGCGGGGGCGGTCACTGCCAACGCGATGACGTGGGCCGGCGCGGTGGAACGGCTGCTTCGTTAAAGGCCGCGCTCTCGCGCGGTAGGAACGGACCGGGCCGCGCTAACGCGCGGTAGGACAGACAGGGCCGAGCCTTCGGCTCGGTAGGCGGCGCTTCGCGCCGTAGGACACCGGTAGCTGTTAGTCTGCAGTTCCCACGCGGCGAAGCCGCGCCCTTACCGAGCGAAGCGAGGCCTCCATTCCTACGCGCGAAGCGCGCCCCGCCTGTCCTACGCGGCGAAGCCGCGCCTACCGCGCGATAGCGCGGCCCCCCGTCCCTACGCGCCGCAGGCGCGCCTATTGCGGTCGCACCACCCGCAGTCGCATCGCCCTCGCCGCATCGGCGATGCGATCGTCGTACGAGATGAACTGCAGATCCGAGATTCCAAGGGACAACGCGGTGGCGAGATGAATCGCGCCAGGTGAATCGACGCGCTCGGTAGCGATCCAGCCGGCCTGTTCCAGGATGGTCCTCGTGACTTCAACGAGATAGAAGCCCGTCAACGCCGATGCGATCTCCTCGCGCGAGAGCGGTGCCCGACGCAGGGTGCGCGTCACGTCGGTCAGGCACAGCGTCGAAGTTACCGCGGTGACCTTTCCGGAGAGGTGCGCGAGCAAAGCGTCGGACTCCGCGTCGTGCACCACCAGTTTCACTATCGCGGACGTGTCGCAATACACCGTCATGCGCGGTCCTTGCCCGGCTTCTCGGCGCCTGCCTGCTGCGTGACGACGACGCGGCGTGGCGGAGTCCGCGAGCCAAAGGCGGCCGACGGCGCCACCGCGCGGCCGTCCGCGACCATGCGATCGAGGACACTGTCTGCTGCCGGAGCCGGCCGGAGCATCGCCACCACCGCGCCGTGTTCGGTCACCATCAGCGACTCGCCATCCTTGACCCGGTGCAGGTAGACCGAGAGGTTCTGCCGCAGCTCGCGCACCCCGACGCGCGAGGCATCGTTACGCGCGGCCCAGGGCGCGCCCCGCCGCGGCTTGGCCTGCACCTTGGCCTTCTTGGCGGCGTGCTTCACATTTTACGCCCAGTCATGTAGCACAAGGTAGCACAAGAGGGCCGCGCACCGCGCAGCAGCAACCTGTCTGCGCCCCGCGCGGTTGAGAAGAGGCCTCGCTGCGCTCGGTATGAAGAACGGGGGCCGCGCTTCGCGCGGTATGAGAAGGGCTCGGGTGGGCCTGAATTCGCCGGTGGTAGTCGTCTTGAGTCTTGGGTCTTGAGGGCTTGCCGACTGCGGTCGCGCGTCCGCCGGCTGGTCCTACCGCGCGCCAGCGCGGCCATACCGAACCAAAGGTTCGCCTCTTCTCCCACCGAGCCGCAGGCTCGGCCTCGCAAGCCTCAAGCCTCAAGCCCCAAGCCCCAAGCCCCAAGACCTAAGACCCAAGACCCAAGACTCAAGACCCCACTGCCATCGCCCGCAGCCCCGCCTGGAACGCTCTGGCCGACGACGGCCGGTCTTCCTGTCTGGGACTGAGCGCGGCGGCGAAGAACGCGGTCACGGCAGCGGGGCAGTCGGGTCGCGCGCTGTCGAGCGGCGGCACGCGCAGCGTGGCGATTCGATCCAGCGTCTCGAGCGCGGTGCGCGCGGCCATCGGGTTCTTCCCGGCAATGGCCTCGTACAGCGTCAGCGCCAGCGCCCACAGATCCGCGGCGAAGTCGGGCGGGTGCAGCGCCGCCAGCTCCGGCGAGAAGTAGGCCGGCGTGCCGACGAGGAAGTCCGCGGACGGCGTCATCATCGCGTCGTTGGTGGAAGTGCTGGCGTCCGGCGAGCTTGCGTGCTGAGCGACCGAGGGTAACTCGAGGATCTTGGCCAGGCCAAAGTCCAGCAGCTTCGGCGTGCCGCCGTCGGTGAAGCCGATGTTGCTTGGCTTGATGTCGCGATGCAGCGTCGAACGCACGTGCATGTGATGCAAGGCCGCTGCGAGCTCGACGCCTATGTCCAGCACGCGCGCAACTGGCAGCGGCGCCGATCGCAACGCATCCTGCAGCGTGCCGCCGTGCAGGAACTCCACCAGCAGGAGCGGCGTGCCACGCCAGGCGTCCACCGCGTAGATGGTAGCGAGGTTGGGATGCGACAACGCCGCCATCGCGCGCGCCTCGCGGCGCAGCGCATGTGCGTGCGCGAGCGAGACGGTCGGCAGCGTCTTCACCGCGACCTGGCGCCGCAGCGCCATGTCCGTGGCGCAGTAGACTACGCCCATTCCGCCGGCCCCGACCCGTCGATCGACGCGAAGGCCGTGCAGCATCAGCGGCACCGCCGCGGGTCGCAATGCTTCTCCGCAGTTGGGGCATGCGACGAGTTCCGCCGCATGCACCGTGTTGCAGCGCGGGCACTCGCGCGCCGCATCCTGATGATCTTGCGGCGCTACAGGGTGTGCGGCTTCCGGTGCGGAGCCGGACGCCGACTTCGCCTGCAGGTGCTCGATCGCCAGCGCCGCCGAGGACGCGGTAGCGGCGAGCAGCCAGCGATCCTCGCGGCTGAACGGCAGCTCGCTCTTCTTCGGGCCGAGCGCGATCAGCCCGCCGAGCTGGTCGCCTCCATCGGTGATTGGCACCAGCAGCTGATAACCACCCTCCGCCACCCAGGCCCGCTCTGCCGCCGGCAGCCGTCCCAGCACATCGTCGGTCCCCGCGCGTTCCAGCTCCATCGGTTTCTGGCTGCCCTTGAGCAGCGTGGCCAGCGTGGAGTCGAGCGACAGCGATTGTGCCGGTTGAAGCGGACGGAGCTGGCGAGCGCGATCGTCGGCGATGAACAGCACGATCGGGCTGACGTGCAGCGCCCGCGAGATCTCAGCCGCGAGTTGATCGGCCAGCATGTCCATCGACGTCGCGCTGCGCCCGCTCTCGATCAGGTTCCTCAGGATGTTCCGCGCGTCGTACTGCTCTCGGAAGAAGCGGCGGTCCAGGGCGGTGAGCAATGGCCGGCGAATGCGAAGCAGAATCGCCGCGCCAGAGACCAGCGTCAGCAGCATCAGCTGCGGCGGGCCGGTCAACAGCGCGCGGAGCGGCTCGTCGCGATGTTGGTAGACGAGCCACGACAGCAGCAGGAACGGGACCAGCACGAGACCGATGAGCGTGGCGCGCGCAAAGGCATACCGAACGGCCTTGCGGACCACCAGTCGCACGCTCAGGACCTGGCCGACGTACACGGAGTAGGCGGCAATCGCCAGGCCCGCGTAGAGCAGGGGATAGAACACCACGAGGCTCCAGAATCGTGGCGTCGGCTGCTCGATGAACCGCCGGTACCCTGGGATGAGCGATTCGGCGATGGCTTCGGTGAGGATCGGCCCAGCTCCCCATCACCAACCCCACGACGAACACGGTCGCGCGCCGTTGCTCCGACCTCCCCGCCGCTCGCGTGTTCAGGACGATGAGCGGCAGTGAGGCGAGCGTGAAGGGCGTGAGAAAGAGGTAGTAATAGCGCGAGCGGATCGCCGGCGTTCAGCCGCCTTAGCGAATCAGGCTGCGCCACGCCGCCGTCGGTCGCGACGCTCGCGGCGGTCCACACGCTGAGCAGGAATAACAGCGCGCCGCCGACCGCGCACAAGGCCTGCCCGGCAGTCGCTACGCGGCGGGGGATGCCCGTCAGTGCGTCGCGCGGAAACGCGGCGGCAAACGTCCACGACGAACAGTGGCCGGAACGCCCCGGGATCGAGCGCGCCGAGGACGAGGATCGCGCGGATCCATGGACTCACGACTTGCGACTCCGCGATCAGGACCGCGAAGCCGCGATTCGCCGTGAGCGATGCCGCCAGCACGAAGACGCCGCCCAGCATCAGCGCGCGGTCATCGCGGCGTCCTCCGAAGACCAGGATGCTGCCAATCAGCGTGTAGACGAGCAGGCTGGTAAGGTAGACCCAGGACGGGATGGGCGAGTCGGGGCCCTCCCCGAGACTGGACATCACGAAGCCTGGTATGCCGACCACCGCCTTGGCGCCGCCGAGTGCGACGAGTGCCCACCACCATGTGGGCATGCCGCGGTTCATCAGGTCAGCCTACGGGCGGGTGCTTAGCGTGGAAGAAGCAGATCGCGATCGGGTGCACCGCACGACGAGCCGCTCGATAGTGCTCGACCTGCACCGAAACCTTACCGTCGGCCATCGCGATGTGCGCGGCGAGTTTCCCCATGGCTCGAGTCAGCAGCAAGGTGCCGGCCTCGTTGGTGGACCAGCGCTCCTTGTGGCGTTCGATCGGGCCGCTGTAATCCTTGCGGGCCGCGAGGATGACGTCCGGATCGATGTACAGCCCGTCAACGCCCTGAGCGAAGGCGCCAAAGATTCGCGCGAGTATGACGAAGCCGTCGTCAGAGAGCTCAACGGGTAAGGACTCGGCCATTGGGGGCCTCCGTATGAAGGCGCCGCGAGGCGGCGCACGGGTTTCCGACCGACGCGTGTTTCTGGGCGGGATTCTATAGGAGATCAAGGGACCGGGGCTCAGGGGTCAGGGAACAGGGCTCCGGTACCCGGCCTCCGGTCTCCGTTCCTCGCACTCGGATTCCCGGACACCGGACACCGGCTACCGGACGGCGGACCCCGATCCCTCCGATCCCCGATCCCCGATCCCCGATCCCCGATCCCTGATCCCCGATCCCCGATCCCTACCCACCTGATCTACGATACCTATATGGCCAGGCACCTTTCTCCTGGTCCCCACACCAGCGTGCTCGTGGCGCTGTTACTCCTCCTGAGCGCGGCGTCTGCTTCAGCTCAGACGCGGCTCTACATCCTGTTCAGCGGCGATACCGGCGACCAGTGCCAGCCGCAGAACTGCGAACCGGGACGAGTCTTCGAAGTGGACGTCGACGGACGCCGATTCCAGGCGGCCACACCGGTCGCGCATGCCAGGTACAACGCTACAGGCCCGGTAATCACACCGGACGGCCGCTATCTGCTGTGGAACGGCAGCGAGGCCGCTGGCAGTGGGCTCGCGTTTCTCTCGCTGTTTGACACGGCCAGCCGGCAGCAGTCGCTGGTGTCTGCCACGAGCAGCAGGGGCTTCACCGTGCCGCTGTTCGCACACCCGTCAGCGATGCGGGTCTTCTATCAGCCGGACTTCGCCCAGGCCATCACCGTGGCCGAACCGGATGGTTCGCACACGTTGTCTGTTATGTGCGCAGACGGAGTCCTGAGCGGAGAGAGCGGTGACGGCTCGCGACTGTTCGTGAGGTGCCGGACGACGCCAGTGATCCCGTCCCGCACCATCGCCATCGACAGCACGAGCGGCGCCCGCGTCGGCGAAGTTCCATTGGGACCGTTCCGGCAGGCGTCGAACGACACCGGTACCGAGCTGTATACGTGGACCAGGGTCAGCAACCTGCCGGTGTTCCGCAGGTACGACGTCGCGTCGGGTGGATTGCTCGCGTCGCAACCAGGCACTGCTGAGGACCGGTCCGACGGCCCGATGCAGATCGATCCGCGCACCGGCGATCTCTTCGCCGACGCGGCCGACGGTCTGCACGTGCTGGACGGCTCGACCCTCGCGACCATCGCGCGTGTGGCGTCGCCGTCACCGTGCGCGTCGGCCCGCTTCGTCTTCGATCCCGACGAGCCCGTGATGTTCGTGGTCTGGACGGTCGCGCTCAGCGCGGGCGGGTATCGCAGCCGCATCGCGATGATCGACACAAACACCTTTGCCACGATCGCTGAAGCCGACCTTCCGCTGGACATCGCCGTCGTCGGCATGGTGATGGGCCCTCGGCCGCCGCGCGCGGTGAACTTGTCGTCAACCGTGGCGATTCACTCGGTGATGCTGGAGTGGACCAACCAGGAGAGCCGTTCGATCGCGACGGGCCTCGTGGTCGAAGCGGGGTCACGTCCGGGCGCGACGAACCTCGCGCGGCTCTGTGTGGCCGCCGGCACGACCTCACTGTCGGTGCCGAATGTGCCGCCCGGAACGTATTACGTGCGTGTCCGATCGGTGAACGGTACCGGGAATGGAGAACCCTCGAACGAGATTGCGGTCGTAGTGCCGTGAGGCCCAGGCGCTGGTACAGTCACGCGCGCTCCCCGATCGAGCTGGTTGCCCCAGCGTGAACGAGGTGGCCGCGTGACCACCACGCGCAGTGCGTGAGGCCTGCGTCACGGGTCGTCGGTCGGCAGACCGGTCGACCCGCCGGTCACACTCGTCTCGGCCCTGAAAAGCACTTGGGCGAACTCGCCTGGAACCACGGCTCAAACAGCGCCCTGTCCCCGCCTCGTCTCGTGTGTCGGTGCAACGCACGGCAGGTCTCCAACGGTCCGCCGCCCGACGCCCCGTGCCGCAGCAAACCCTGCGTAAGGCGCCACTCGGCGCGCTACCCGGCGTGCGGCCGTTGTCGAACCAGCCGGGTATTAACGTCGTCAGCACCGCCGCCTGAATTGGTAGCAGCTCGGCCGTAATGGGCGTAGACTGCGCTCATGGCAAAGGCCCCCAACGTCAAGGCACCCGGTACTGAATCGCGACGAAGAGGTGGACGCGACGCTCTTTGCGGCGCGCAAGAAGCCGATGTCGCGCGCGGAGTTGATGCGCGCGCTGGCGCCGGCGTTCGCGAGCTGGATCAAGGCCACCTGCCTCTGGGACGACACCGCCGCGATCGGGGATTACCGCTTCGGAATCCTCGCCGCAAAGGTCGCGCCTCGCGTGCATGTTTACGTCCAGTTCTGGTCCGAGCCGGGCGAGCCGGTGCTGTGGGAAGTGTCCTCGGGCCACTGGAATCCGCCGACCGACAAGTGGCTGGCGGGGGAGCGGTCGAAGCGCATCGAGGCGATGGGTTTCGAGATCGGTGGCCAGGCCGAGAACTTCCACCGCGAGGTCATCGTCCAGACGGCGGCGGAGGCCACGCGCATCGCGCGCAGCGTGGTGGACATCTTCTACAACGCTTTCGACTATCGCGGCCTGTCGCCGATCGAGGCGCACCTCTCCTACGAATCGCGCGGCGAACCGGACCTCACCTACGACAACTTCTCGCCGGAGGACCTGATCAAGATCCTGGAGGCCTGCGACTTCCGCATCACCGCCATGGACGGCGACGACGACACGCCGATCATCCGTGCGGCTCGCGGGGGCATCGAGACGACGATCACCTGCGTGGAACGCGTGGACGACGAGCTCTTGTATCGGCATGCGCTATTGACCGCGGACGTCGAGGTGCCGCCCGACATTGCCGCCGCCGTCACCGATGCCGCCGCGGCGGTGATCGACGGCGCGCCCAACGTCATCAGGCTGGGGACCACACTGATGTTCGACGGTGGTGTGACGGTGGGCTGGGTGGTGCGGCGGCTGGAGGATTGGGACGCGATGATGCGGTCGTCGCAGACCAGGGTGGGCCGGCAGGTGGGAGTGAAGGCGCGGAAGCCAGGCCGACGCGTGCATTGATAAGGGCGCACGCTGTGCTCGCAGGCGGCCGCGAGCGTGCCGTCTGAGCCACGAGTCGTCGCCCGGCAGACCGGTCGACTCGCCGGTCACAGTCCCTTCGGCCTGCCAAAGCGTCTGGGCGAACTCGCGCTGGAACCTGACGCTCAAACAGCGCCGCGTCTCGGCCTCCGGACCTGTGACGGCACCGCGAACGGCGAGTCTCCAACGGTCTGCCGACCGACGCCTCGTGTCTCAGGTGCAGTGCTGTGCGGCTCGCATGCACGAATTCGCGTGGTCTCAAAATAACTGGAGATGACGGTGAAGATCTTGCCTTGCCTCGACAGCGACACGATGGCGGCCGAACGCCGTCGCGAATTGGCGATTCCGCGGCACGTCGCGCGTGAACTGGGAGAGTCGGCGCTGGAGGCAATACGCGCAGGCCGCTATCTGCGGTCCGACGGAGCGGTGACAATCTGGCGCGACGCGGTGGCCGCTGCGGTGAAGGCCAAAGTGTCGATCCCACCTACTGCGGAACTGCCGCCCACAAGCATCGGCAGGGTGCAGACGACCCAGGTCCAGGTGACGAACGAGACGACGATGGGGGCGGCGCGTCGCCTGCTGGACGCCGGCCATCGTCCGCTGGCGTTGAACTTCGCGAATGGCATCCGGGCCGGCGGAGGGTTTCTTGGCGGCGCCCGCGCGCAGGAAGAGGCGCTGTGCCGCGCGAGTGCGCTGTTCGCGACACTCGAAGGCGACCCGATGTACGACGCGCATCAGCAGCGCGCGAGGCCGGACTCCACGGACTGGATGATTCTGTCGCCCGACGTCCCCGTGTTTCGAACCGACGATGGGACCGCGCTGGACGAGCCGTGGCCGTTGAGCGTGATTACGAGCGCGGCGCCGGTCGCGTATTTGATCGGACAGCCGGAGGCCAGAGACTTGCTGCAGCGCCGCATGCGGCGACTGTTCGCCATGGCGCGCGCCTATGGTTACGAGACGCTGATTCTTGGCGCGTGGGGTTGTGGGGCGTTCGGCAACGACACCGAGCGGACAGCAAGGGACTTCCGTTCGCTACTCGAGGGAGAGTTCGCCGGAGTCTTTCGCGAAGTGGTGTTCGCGATCACGGACTGGTCGCCTGAGCGGAAGTTCCTGGGACCGTTCCGGGACGTGATGAATGGCGTTTGAGTGTGGCCACTGCGCCTCGTCCGCTGCACCAGTGCGCCTGAGGCGGGCTTCGGCGCAGCTGACGTCACCGCTGGACGACGGTCTTCAGGAGGTCGATCTGCTCCTGCAGTCGAGCGTCCTGGTCGTCGAACCGCCGATCCATGCGCTCCTCGAGGATTTGCACGGCCTCGAGCCCGAGCTTCATGCCGGCGTGGCTCTTCTCGAACTGCACGGTCATGCTGTGACTCAGCTCCGCGATTCGAGCGGATAGCCGTGTGTCCAGGGACGCGATAGCAGCCGCGAGGGAGTGGTGCCCGCTCTCGAGGCCCGCAAGGCGCTGGTCCACCTGATTGAATCGCCCGTCAACCTGGTTGAAACGTTCGTCGATCTGGTCGAATCGTTGATTCAGCCGGCCCTCGAACTCTGCCAGCAACTCGCGCAACTGGTTCTGCGCCATCTCGTCGGCCATCCTACCATCGTCTCCTGCGCGAAAAGTTCGTTCGCGCAGCGGATGACGACGCACGTGTTGTGCCGGAAGAAGAATCGCGATCTGGCGCTGGATTGTGGCGAATGCCCGACGACGTCGAGCGCGGTTACTGCAGACTGTAGCGCGGTCGTGCGGCGTAGATTCCGCACGGTGCTGCGTCGCGAACTGCGGCTCGGTCGCCGCCCCGTGTCTGAGCAGCGATCACACGCTGCCGCTCGCGTCACCGCTGGATAGCGGTCTTCAGCAGATCAAATTGCTCCTGCAGGCGATCGTCCTGCTCATCAAAGCGCCGATCCATGCGCTCGTCGAGGATCTGCACCGCCTCGAGGGCGAGCTTCATGTCATAGTGGCTCTTCTCGAACTGCACGGTCATGCTGTGGCCCTGTTCCGCGACGCTGTGGCTCAGCTCCGCGATGCGAGCGGACAGGCGCGTGTCCATGGATGCGATTGCAGCCTCAAGCGATTGCTGCCCGTTGGCGAGACCGTCGAGGCGCCCATCCATGCCGTCGAAGCGCCCATCCATGCCGTCGAAGCGCCGGTCCATGCCGTCGAAGCGCCGGTCCATACCGTCGAAGCGCCGGTCCATACCGTCGAAGCGCTGGTCCATGCCGTCGAGTCGCTCATCGACGCGACCGAGTCGCTCATCGACGCGACCGAGTCGCTCGTCGACGCCGGCGAGGCGCTCATCGACGCCGGCGAGGCGCTCATCGACGCCGGCGAGGCGCTCATCGACACCGGCGAGGCGATGGTCCACCCGGGTGAATCCCTCGTCCATCCGGTTGACCACGTCGGCAAAGCGTTCGTTCAGCCGGCCCTCGAACTCTGCCAGCAGTTCGCGCAACTGGTTCTGCGCCATCTCGTCGGCCATCCTACCATCGTCTCCTGCGCGAAGAGTTCGTTCGCGCAGCGGATGACGACGCACGTGTCGTGCCGGAAGGAGAATCGCGATCTGGCGCTGGATTGTGGCGAATGCCCGACGGCGTCGCGCGCAGTTACTGCGGACTGTGGCGCGGTCGTGTGACGAAGAATCCGCACGGTGATGCGCTGCACGCGGCCGCACCTGTGCTGCTGATCCACAGGTCGTCGGCCAGCAGACCGGTCGACTCGCCGGTCACACTCCCTTCGGCGCGCCAGAGCATCTGGGCGAACTCGCGCTGGAACCTGGCGCTCAAACAGCGCCACGTCTCCGCCTTCGGTCCCGTGACGGCACCGCGCACGGCGAGTCTCCAACGGTCTGCCGACCGCCGCCCCGTGTCTCAGCAGCTGCCCGCGCGTGGCCGCACGGTGATGCGTCGCACGCGGCCGCACCTGCGTCGCTGATCCACAGGTCGTCGGCCAGCAGACCGGTCGACTCGCCGGTCACACTCCCGTCGGCGGGCCGGAGCATCCGGGCGAACTCGCGCTGGAACCCGGCGCTCAAACAGCGCCGCGTCTCCGCCTTCGGTCGCGTGACGGCAGCGCACGGCGAGTCTCCAACGGTCTGCCGGCCGCCGCCCGTGTCTCAGCAGCCGCTCGTCGGCCAGCAGACCGGTCGGCCCTGGTGTGACAGACTTCGCCTGATCTGACGCGTGCTGGAGAGTGGCTGGAGATGCGGCGGGACGTGGCCGCGCTTGTGGATCGAGGCTGCCGTCGCGCCTCACGGCGGCTAGTTCACCGCGCGCACGCCCCCCGGCACCGCGAGCTCGAGCGGCGGCTGCGCGCACGCGTCGGGCGGCACCTGCGCGAACCACGCGATGCCGGCGCGCTGGGGAAATCGCCGCACTTCCTTGCCGGTCGCACGATCCACGTAGACGGCATCAAAGCTGCCGTCGGATCCCATCAGGCCTCGCCACATCACCGATGGCGTGTCGAAGCGCGCCTGCTCCGGCTGCGCATACGAGGCCTGCGCGATGTGTTCGGGCAGCTGCACGAACACATGCTCGCCTTGCATGATGGTGACGAACACCGGCTCGGCCGAGTGCTCCACCGACACGGCGCCGGCGGTGGCCGAGAATCCCCATGCGAACCGCAGCGGCGCGCCGCGGCGGACGGCGTCGAGCAGCGCCTTCTTGTCGCCGGTGATCCCGCGTCCATCGGCGTCATGCCGATACATCAACCGCCACTCGGGCGTGCACGCCTGCGGCTGTGAATTGGCGCAGCCGGACACCAGGCACACACCGAGGGTCGCGAGCGCTATGAATCGGGTCATGCCTACTGTAGACGGCGAAGCTCCAGTTCCGGTTTCGCACTGCGATCGGCGCCAAGCCTTCCGCGGACACGTCGCCGGAGCGGGTGCGGCGCGCGACCTCGGTCCAGCCCGCGACGCACGTTCCAGACCTCGGCGGACGAGAGCTGCTGATCCACGTGTCGTCGGCCGGCAGACCGGTCGACCTGCCGGACACACTCGCCTTCGCCTCGACAAGCGCTCGGGCGAACTCGCGCTGGAACCTGGGCTCAAACAACGCCCTCTCCCTGCTTCGGCTCCTGTGTCGGTGTGAAGCGCGGCAGGTCTCCAACGGTCTGCCGTCCGCCGCCCCGTGTCTCAGCCGCCGCCCGCGCGTGTCCGCACCGGCGTCCGACGCACTGGGCTGCTGATCCACGGGTCGTCGGCCAGCAGACCGGTCGACCCGCCGGTCACAGTCCCTTCGGCGCACCAAAGCATCTGGGCGAACTCGCGCTGGAACCTGACGCTCAAACAGCGCCGCGTCTCCGCCTCCGGTCGCTGTGACGGCACCGCGCTACGGCGAGTCTCCAACGGTCTGCCGACCGCCGCCCCGTGTCTCAGCAGCCGCTCGCGCGTGTCCGGCCGCGAGTCCGCGCCCGCCGCATCGGCGTGTTCGGATGTCGCCACCGCCAGGCGATGCCGAGGACGCGGAGGAAGAATGAGGCCTATCGCTTCGGGAAGCAGTCGCCCGCGGGGCGGTAGCCGGCGGCGTCGGCAGCGGCTGCGCCATCGAACACCCGCGTGCAGTTCTTGCAGTGCGCGTTGCGGCACGTCGGCGCGTGATAGACCTTCGAGCTGACGTTGCCGATCACCTGCCCGGCGGCGATCGCCGGTGGCGTGGGCGAGCGGCTGCTGTCGGCTGCGGCGCGAGACTCCCGCTGCACGCACGCGGGCTGAGGTGCGCCTGCCGCCCAGAAGCCGGCCGATGCCGAGCGTGCGGTCTGTTCGGCCTGCTCCAGCACGGGGTCGTTCGAGAACTGGCGGTAGTGGCACCCCAGTCCCTCGCGGAGCAGCTCCACGCTGGCATCGCGGCTGCCGACTCGTATCCGGGCCACCAGCCGGCCATAGCGGTCGACGTCGCGGCCCTCGACGGTCACCGCCCGATCGAACAGCAGGACGCGCATGAACGTGCGAGCGCGCTGGCTGAACGGCTCGCCCGACTCGGGGCTGTCCACGCCGTGCAGGCGGACGCGGACCTTCCGCTGCGACGCCTCCTCGACGATGTCGATGGTGTCGCCGTCGATGATGGCGACGACGGTGGCGGGGAAGGTGGTGCCGACCAGGTCCGAGCGGCCCTGGGCTGGCGCGCCGGTTAGTCCGAGAGCGAGGACCGAAAGGGCGATCGCAAGAAGCGAGGGCACGCGCGCATTATGTGGCAGATTCTGCGCCCTATCCCTCCGGCTTGATCACGCGGAAGTCCACGCGCATCGCTTCGCTGACGCGGCGGGACGCGTCGAGAATCTCGATGGCCACCAGGTCGCCGGCATGGTCGAAGTCGAGGATCGCCCCAGGCTTTCCGTCGTCGCTCACCGCGACCTCGGCGGCGTCCTTGAACACCACCGTGAGCGAGTCGGTCCGCTGGTCGTAGCTGACCTTCATGACACTCCCCTCCAATACCTGCCGATGCTCGTCGTTCGATAGGCCGTGACGACCTCTGCAGCGTCTGCGCGCCTGCATCCAGGAACACGCAGCTTCGCGGACGCTGGTCACCAACTCCCGGATTGCGTGCTCCTTCACCAGGATCCTCGCGTGCGGATTCTGGAGGGTTCGACAATCCAGAGCCGCCGGTCGATCCACTCGCTCTTCAGCACCGGTAGGGCTCTGCCGAGCAGGCTGACGACCGCGATGCGGCTCGGCTCTGCTGGTCGGAGGACCACGAGGCCGACGTAGTCGGCTGGAGGGTAGGTGCGGATGTCGGCAAAGTCGAGATCGAGGGTGAACAGAACTCGCGATTCGGCGCGACACACGTTCGCAAGGTGTGCATCGCTGGCGCCGCTCAGCCCCTCGTCGTGCACGGTGTCACAGTCCCACCCGGCGGCCCGAATCGCTTCCGCCGCCTCGTTGGGCATGCTCTCGTCGAGCTTGGCGCGCATCGACGTCTACGCCGGCAGTGGCAACACGCGCTCGCCGGCGAGTTCCGCAGCGTAGGCCAGGGCGGCCTGAATGGTTTCGTGGCTCAGGCTGGGATAACTCCGGACGATGTCATCGGCAGTCAGACCGGCCGCGAGGTTGGCCAGGACGACCGCGACAGGGATCCGAGTCCCGCGAATGCAGGCCTTGCCGTGGGCAATCGCTGGATCGACGGTGATGAAGTCCTGCCAGATCATATCGTTCCCCCGCACACAGAATACCCAGAACGGCTGGCCGCCGCATCCGGGTGTGGCTTTGGAGGTTGATGTGCCCTTAGCGGCGTGCTGCCGGTGACCACCTCGAGGGTCAGCTAGCGAGGGTCTCTATCGCGGTTTGTCCGGTGTTCCGGGTCGGATTCGCGGATCACCTGCGCGACATCGGGCTCGATACGAACGGTGATTCCCGGCGCACGGTCGCGCTCAACGTACTTGCCTCGCACTCCGCCGCGGAAGTCGATTTCGCGGTCGGCCGGGTCGGTGGGTTCAGGATGGGTCTTCTTCATACACTCGCCGCTCGTCGGCGGTCGGGAAGCGGGCACTGATGATGCGAATTCTACCGCGGGGCTAACGCACGCGCTTCTTCTGTCGCTCCACCATGAACGAGCGCAGCACCGCGTTCATGCGCGACTGGTATCGCGGGCCCTGCTCCTTGAACCACTGCAGCACGTCCTCGTCCACGCGGAGCGAGACGGGCTGCTTGGCCACGGGTTCCACGACGACAGCGGTATCCCAGAAACCTGCGGGCAGGTCTGCAAGCTCGGGTGGGGAAGTGGCACGAATCTCGGTCTCTGTGACGCGGCGTAGCCGCTGGAGATCCGCGCGCCCGCGCCCCGACGGTCTAGCCTTCCTGGATGGCGACTTCATAGGTCTTCCGCTCCTGACGACTGGCCACACGGGCAGAGATGATGCGCCGGACCACGTGGCCCGCCGGAACAACGCGATCGGTATAGACGACGATGAGCGTTATCGTTTCGACGACACCGATGGCGATGACACGCCGCTCGCCGTAGTCCCACCGATCGTCTTCACGTTCCAGGGTGCGGCCTTCAAAGATGCGGCTGGCGAAGGCGAAGTCGAAACCCCGCTCTGCCAGGTTGTCCGCGCTCTTCCGCGAATCCCATGTGAACCGTCTCTGGTAAGAATACATCTGTATATACGCCACCCGCAACCCCCTCGGCAGGGTGCTGCCGCGCGTATTTGCGGGTTGCATGCCCGAGCGGGTCGTGAGGGAACTCAGGGGTTTCGCGCGGTCTCATGGTGGGTGCGCGCAGAATCCGCCAGCTCGATGGAGGGACGTCGTTGCAGAGACTGCGAGCTGGTGACCCGGCGTGATGCGCGCGGCGGCTGCGTCGGGGACCGCCTGTCCGACAGCGAGCTCGATAGGGATGTGATCCCCGGCGCACACGCGAGCACGGTGACCTGGTCCGTCTACCGATTCTGTAAGGCGTGTCCTTTCATGACACAGCACATCTGCAGAATCGGTAAACGCTGCGAGATTTCGCTAACGAAACTCGTCGAACCGAAAGCGGTCCGCGGTTTGCTCGTGGCCAATGGCGGTCGTTGCTCCGATGCAGGTGCCCGAGGCGGATAGAAGCCCCTGATATAGGACTCGAGAGAATGACGCGTTCCCGTTCGCTGACCGCTCGTGCCGTGATGGCGCTTCTGTTGATGGCCGGCTTCTACTTGATGGCGCTCGGGATCAGCGGCGCCCTCGTCTGGGTGCCGTACGCTGAATGGACGTATCTAGGCAGGGTTCACTTCAAGATCGCGGCGATGTGCCTGGGTGCCGCCGGCGCGGTGCTGTGGTCCGTGATGCCGCGCGCGGATCGCTTCGAGCCGCCAGGGCCGCAGCTCACGCCTGCCAACGCGCCAAGACTCTTCCGGATCATTCACGAGGTTGCACGCGCGACCGCTCAGGAGTCCCCGTCTGAGGTGTATCTGTTGAACGAGGTCAACGCCTGGGTCACGCACCGGGGAGGCGTGATGGGGCTTGGCAGCCGTCGCGTGATGGGCGTCGGCCTGCCGCTGCTGGCCCACCTCTCGGTGGACGAGCTGAAGGCGGTCATCGCGCACGAATTCGGTCACTACGTCTCCGGAGACGTGAGCCTGGGCCCGTGGATTCACAAGACGCGGTCCGCGATCGGGCGGGCGGTGGCTGCGACGCACGACACGTTTCTGGAGAAACCCTTTCAGGCCTACGGCAGATTGTTCTTGAAGACCACGCTTACGGTGTCGCGTGAGCAGGAGTTCGTGGCCGATCGCACCGCCGCACAAGTGGCGGGAACGATGTCGGCGGTGAGTGCGCTGCGCCGTGTGGCGACGCTCGGACCTGCTTACTCGGTGTATTTCAACAGCGAAGTGCTGCCGGTGTTGCGAGCCGGATTCATGCCGCCAATCGCCGGCGGCTTCCAGGGCTATCTGGCAGCTCCTGGAACAGCCGAGCACTTCGACCGGCTCATCGACGAGCCGGAGACCGACGCCGGCACGGGTGAATTCGACAGCCATCCGCCGATGGCCGATCGGATCAAGGCCCTGAATGGTCAGGCCTTGCAGTCGGCCGAGGACCGGCGGGCCGTCAGCGGTGGAGTGCTGGCCGATCTCGATAGACACGCAGAGGCGCTGCTTCGGCACAATGTAGGCGACGACGCCGTGAGGCAGCTGCAACCAATCACCTGGGACCAAGTTGGGACCACCGTATACGAGCGGCAGTGGCACGAGATCGCCGGCACTTACGGCTCGTGGTTTGGGGACGTCACGGTGGACCGACTGCCGGTCGGCCAGCAAGCCTATATCGCCCTCGGCTCTCGCCTGGTCGGCAAGGATGAGGTCAACGTGAACTCTGAAGAGCGCATTGCCCGGGCAGCACACTTGTTCACCGCGGGGCTGGGGTCGGCGCTGTCGCGGGCGGGATGGTCTGTCGAGACCGGCCCTGGGCGCCCCATTGAATTGGTCAAGGGCGCCGCTCGATTGGAGCCGGTTGCAGTGGTTGCGCGGCTGGTGAGAGGCGATGAGACGGAAGAGAGCTGGCGCGCGAACTGCGACGAGTTGCAGATTGCGAGTCTGCCGATCGCTGAAGCTCAGGTGTGACGAATCAAAGCGAGCGGGTGTATCCGCCTAACGCACGCGCTTCTTCTGTCGCTCCACCATGAACGAGCGCAGCACCGCGTTCATGCGCGACTGGTATCGCGGGCCCTGCTCCTTGAACCACTGCAGCACGTCCTCGTCCACGCGGAGCGAGACAGGCTGCTTGGCCACGGGTTCCACGACGACAGCGGTATCCCAGAAACCTGCGGGTAGGTCTGCAAGCTCGGGTGGGGAAGTGGCACGAATCTCGGTATCTGTGACGCGGCGCAGCCGCTGGAGATCCGCGCGCCCGCGCCCCGACGGCCTAGCCTTCCTGGATGGCGACTTCATAGGTCTTCCGCTCCTGACGACTGGCCACACGGGCAGAGATGATGCGCCGGACCACGTGGCCCGCCGGAACAACGCGATCGGTATAGACGACGATGAGCGTTATCGTTTCGACGACACCGATGGCGATGACACGCCGCTCGCCGTAGTCCCACCGATCGTCTTCACGTTCCAGGGTGCGGCCTTCGAAGATGCGGCTGGCGAAGGCGAAGTCGAAACCCCGCTCTGCCAAGTTGTCCTTCGCTCACTCGCGAGCGCACTGGGCCTGGTGCCCTGCCGGACATGCGTGACCTGGCGAATCGGAGCCTGCAGCGGTGTGTCCGCCGGTCCTCCGTCAGCTGAAGGGATCGGGGCGGTCCCAACCACGCTCTCGAATGTATGCATCCCTGTCCGCCAGCGCGTCGAACTCCAGGGCATGTATCAAGTCACCGAGATCCTCGTCGTCGAGGAAATAGACCAGCGAGCTTTCGTCCTCGATGACGTAGAACTTTCCGTCACGCTCGGCGGTGTACACCGCGCCTCCCCCCAAAAAGTCGAAGAAGCGCGCGATCGGGGAAGGAATCAGGAGACAGTTTCACTTCGCGCATCGGGTGCTCCTCCTTTGGTGCGTTGGACGTCGGTCCCGATAGATTATCTTGACCAACTCTTTACGGTCTTTCGCGTGACTCGCACAATCATTGACCCAGTGCCACAGCCCAGCTAGACTGCCGGCGATGCAGCTTCGGCCGGCAAGCATTACGGTGAGGGTGTCATGACTACAAGTCGTGTTCTGCAGATTGTCCAACGCGTGCATCAAAGGCCTGATGGCCGGTCGACAATCAAGGTCCGGACGCTCCTGACGGCGTTCGGTTATTCGCGTCGTAGTCCCGAGGTTGTGCGTGCGGTGGTGCAACAACTCCAGGCGGAGGGCATCGCTGTTGAACTATCGGTTTCGTCACCACCGAGCCTTGATGACCGCATCGCCCTTGTGAGGACGTCCAAGCCAGCTGAGATCCCTGCTTTGCCCGTGGAGCCGCCGGTGGATCCTCAGACCGATGGTATCGCCGTGCCTCAGACAGAATTGGCCCCCGAAGCTCTGACGAGTCTTGAGCCTCCCGGCGTGCCGGCCGGGAAATCTGCTCCTGAGCCGCCGCAAACCTTCGCTCGCCGAATGTTGAGGGTGGCACTGAGTCTTTTCGACAGGGATCCGCCTGTCAGCTTGAGCATTCAGGAAACCGATGTGCTGGTGCGACGATCCGAGCCCACCCCGGTTGCGGTCGCCGCGCCAACTCCCTTGCGTCAGCAGGCGGCTCCCCAGGTGTCCCCAGCCAGCGCGGCGCCCCCTGTTCCGCCGTCGGCGGCACCACTGAAGATGCCAGCAGCGATGCGTGTGGCCGACCAGGTTGGTCCGCCGCCGGCGCCCCATGTAGCGCCAATTACGGCACCGAACTCGCGGCATCCCGAACTGTCGTCCGTGGCCGAACACACCATTCGCGCGACAGTGCTTGTGGAGGTCGAGGGCGGCCACGGCTCGGGTTTCATCGTGGATCAGTCGGGGCTCGTGATCACGGCATGCCATGTGCTCGACGGTGATTCCGGTATTCACCCAAAAGCCACCATCCGGCTGCACGACGGTCGCCAGACCACGGCGTCCCTCATTCGCGCTCACCGAGCGCTCGACTACGCGCTGCTCTGGCTCGATGAGGCCGGCGAGTACCCGATGCTAACTGTCGGCGATTCCGCGCAGGTCAGATACGCCGAGACTGTCCTGGCGGTCGGGCACCCTGGGGTTCCTGATGGCGGCGGAGAGATGAGGGCGTTGAGGAATACGGTGAGCTCGGGAATCGTGGCGAATCCTGCCCATTCTCATCGCGGCATCGATTGGATTCAAATGACCACTGACATAGATCCCGGGAACTCGGGGGGACCGCTGGTCAATGCGCGTGGAGAGGTGATCGGCGTGAACTGCTGGAAGTTCCTCTCTGTCAGTGCGGCTAAGATGGCGCTGCCTATCGACTACGTGGTTGAAGACCTGGTGGCCGCCACACGCCGGGGCCGGGATGGCTCCGCCAATGGGCGGGTCTGCACGATCTGTGGGTGGTTCGAAGACGAGCAGACCGACTGGTTCTGCCCGTCGTGTGGCGTGGCTTATCCCGCGCCGCCGAAGGAAGCGGAGTAGAGTCGATGGCGAAGAAACAGTCAAAGTCGGCAGTAGAGAAAGCGTTCGCATCGCTGATGGGCGGCAAGAAGCTGACGGAGGCCGATCGCAGCCTTCTGCGCCAAGTCGGAGAGTCGGTAATTGACGACTTTATGAAGGCTGTCGGAATCTCGGAGCCAGAGCGCCTGACCGACGAGAACGGCTGGCGGCACCTGACACTTGAATCTGCGAAAGGCATTGCAGGATTGATCGAAAACGATGGTGAACTCTTCCTGCACGTCGAGGCGATCGTAATGCAGTTGCCATCCGACCGAGACCTGATTCATGCGCTCATGAGGGAAACCCTGGAGCTGAACTGCAAGCTGCCTGGCGCGAGCAGTCTCGGCATCCGTGGTGCGAACCTGGTCGCTTCAGCGACAGAGAACATTCGTTCGATTCGAGAGCCAGCGGACTACGGCAGCCTGATCCATTCCGTGATGGCCCTGGCCAACGCGATCGATGACGAACTTCAGAAGAAATACAGCGGAACGACCAGAGTGAGAAAGAAGCAGGCGAGCTGATCCCATCCCAGCAGCTGAGAAGCAGG
>CAVRPA010000010.1:0-102205 GCA_963723005.1 uncultured Acidobacteriota bacterium
TGTTCTGCGTCAGCGGTCACGTCAAGCGCCCCGGTGTCTTCGAAGCGCCGATGAAGGTGACGCTGAAGGAGCTGATCTTCGACTATGCCGGTGGCATGCGCGACGGTCACACCCTGAAAGCGGTGATCCCCGGCGGTTCGTCGGTGCCGATCTTGCTGCCCGACCAGATTCACATCCCGGCCAGCTTCGATGCCGTGCAGCAGGCCGGATTGCTGCTCGGTTCGGCCGCCATCATGGTGATGGACGAGACCACCGACATGGTCTGGCTCGCCGAGAATCTGCTGCACTTCTACCGCCACGAGTCGTGCGGCAAGTGCACGCCCTGCCGCGAGGGCACCGACTGGCTGTATCGCCTGCTGCATCGCCTGATGAAGGTGAAGGTTCGGCCAAGGACATCGCGCTGCTGCAGAGCGTGGCGGCGAACATCAACGGCAAGACGCTGTGCGCCTTCGGCGACGCCGCGGCGACGCCGGTGCTGACGACGCTCAAGTGCTTCAGGCCCGAGTTCGAGGCTACACCAAGGGCGACCCCGGCGGCTGCCGACTACCGCGCCCAGCAACCGGTGGGGACGCACTGAGATGGCCTCCCTGGTCGACTACTCAGGCCCCGACGAACTCCTCTATCTCGCCGTCATCCTGACCGTGTTCCTGGCCCTGCAGATTCCGCGGCGCTGATGACGCTACGCCGAGCGCAAGTTCTCGGCCTGGATGCAGTACCGCATCGGCCCGAACCGCGTCGGGCCGTTCGGCCTGCTCCAGCCGCTCGCCGACGGCGTCAAGTTCATCTTCAAGGAAGAGCTGCGGCCGACGGCGGCCGAACACGCGGCTGTTCGCGCCGCGCCGGTAGCTCGGCGCGCTGCCTTCATGGCGTTCGCGCCGGTCCCGTTCGGCGCGCCCGCACGTTCATCGGCCGGCTCGACGAGCCGGGCCGCTGCGGTCGCCGACCTCGACGTCGGGATCCTGTTCATCTTCGCGCTCGCCTCGATGGGCGTCTACGGCATGGTCCTCGCCGGCTGGGCCAGCAACTCGAAGTACTCGCTGATGGGCGGGCTGCGCGCTCGGCGCAGATGATCAGCTACGAGCTGACCTAGCCTGGCGCTGGCGATCGTCGTGATGTCGGGCTCGCTCAACCTGCGCGAGATCGTCGATGCGCAGCGGGCGACTGTCGGCACCCGTGGCACATCTTCCCAGCCGCTCGCCTTCGTCATCTTCGCCATGCGCCGTTCGCCGAGACGAACCGCCCGCCGTTCGACTTCCCCGAGTCCGAGCCCGAGCTGGTCGCCGGCTATCACACCGAGTACAGCGCGATGCGGTTCGCGCATGTTCTACATCGCCGAGTACATCGACATGGTCACGGTCGCGGCGGTCGCGACCAACCTGTTCCTGGGCGGCTGGACGGCCCTTCTTGCCGACGGCCTACGGCTGGTCTGGTTCCTGATCAAGCTGCGGTCCTCCTCTTCCTCTACCTGTGGCTGCGCTGGACGCTGCCGCGCTTCCGCTACGACCAGCTGATGCGTTCGGCTGGAAGGTCCTGCTGCCGCTCGCGCTGTCAACCTGCTCGTGAGCGCGGCGGGGGTGCTCTACTTTGGTCTTTGATCAGCTGCTGTTCTACGCGTTCGCGGCGTCGCGGTCCTCGGGGCGCTGCTGGTCATCGGCAGAAGAATCCCGATCTACAGCGTGCTCGCGCTCATCGTCTCGTTCTTCGGGCTGTCGGGGCTCTACGTCCTGCTCGAGGCGCCGTTCGTCGCGGTGGTGCAGATCATCATCTACGCCGGCGCCATCATGGTGCTCTTCCTGTTCGTGGTCATGCTGCTGAACGTCCCGCGTGAAGAGCGGCGGAGTGGGACGGGCGCACCCCTACTACCGGCCGTGGCCGCTGCGCATCGGCGTGCGTCCTGGCGGTGCTGATGGTCGTGGAACTGGTCTGGGCGCTGTCGCGCACGCCGGGCATGAACGTCGGGTCGCCGAGCGGCGCCCGGCGGTCGGCCTCGGTGGCGAACTGGGCCGGGTCCTGTTCACCGACTACATGTTCGCGTTCGAGGTGACCTCGATCCTGATCCTCGTCGCGATGGTCGGCGCCGTGGTCCTGGCGCAAGAAGCGGGGGAGCTGACGCGATGTCGATTGGCCACTACCTGGTGCTGTCGGGCCTGCTGTTCTCGATCGGCGCGGCCGGCGTGTTCCTGCGGCGCAACCTGATCACGCTGCTGCTCTCGGTCGAGATCATGCTGAACG
Organism: uncultured Acidobacteriota bacterium; assembly: GCA_963723005.1. Classification (GTDB taxonomy): domain Bacteria; phylum Acidobacteriota; class Vicinamibacteria; order Vicinamibacterales; family UBA2999; genus VFZN01. Next base: position 2,233 of record CAVRPA010000010.1, read on the forward strand.
CCGTGAACCTGGCGTTCGTCGCCTTCGGCCGCCAGTTCGGCACGGTCGACGGGCAGATCATCATGTTCTTCGTCATGACCGTCGCCGCGGCCGAAGCCGCCGTCGGCCTGGCGCTGGTCATCGGCCTGTTCCGTCATCGGGAATCGCTCAATCCCGAGGCGTTCACCTCGTTGAAGTGGTAATGACCCGTGCTGGCGCTCGATTCCCCTGCTTCCGTTCGCCGGTTTCCTCGTCAACGCGACGATGGGGAAGCGGCTGTCCAAGGCCGTGTCCGGTGGCCTTGCCACGCGGTGATGGTGGCGTCGTTCCTGATCGCCGCGATGCAGGTCTGGTCGCTGTTCGGCATGCCGCCGGAAAGCCGCCAGATCAACCAGACGCTGTACACCTGGATCACCTCCGGCGACTTCTCGCTGGACCTGGCGTTCCGCCTCGACGCGCTGTCGGCGGTGATGATCCTGGTCATCACCGGCATCGGCTCGCTCATCCACCTCTACTCCACGGCGTACATGCACGAGGAGACGGACCCGGAGTACGCGCGCTACTTCTCGTACCTGAACCTGTTCGTCTTCTTCATGCTGCTGCTGGTGCTCGGCTCGAACGTCCTGGTGATGTTCGTCGGCTGGGAAGGCGTGGGGCTCTGCTCCTACCTGCTGATCGGCTACTACTACGAGAAGAAGTCGGCCTCCGACGCCGCCAAGAAGGCGTTCATCGTCAACCGCGTCGGCGACTACGCGTTCATCCTCGGCTCGCTGCTGCTGGTGGTCACCGTCGGCTCGCTCGACTTCGCGACCATCGCGCAGGCGGTCAAGACGATGCCGCCCGAAGCGAGCTTCGGCATGCTGTCGCTGATCACGCTGCTGCTGTTCATCGGCGCCACCGGCAAGTCGGCGCAGATTCCGCTCTACGTCTGGCTGCCGGACGCGATGGAAGGCCCGACCCCGGTGTCGGCCCTCATCCATGCCGCGACCATGGTCACCGCCGGCGTCTACATGATCGGGCGCAACGCGGTGCTGTTCGAGCACGCGCCGATCACGCTCGAGCATCGTCGCGGTGATCGGCGCGGCCACGGCGCTGTTGGCGGGCACGATCGGCCTGGTGCAGAACGACATCAAGCGCGTGCTGGCGTACTCCACGGTGTCGCAGCTGGGCTACATGTTCCTGGCGATGGGCGTCGGCGCGTTCGGCGCCGGCATCTTCCATCTCTACACGCACGCGTTCTTCAAGGCCCTGCTGTTCCTCGGTTCCGGCGCCGTCATTCACGCGCTGCACGGCGAGCAGGACATCCGCCACATGGGCGGGCTGTAGAAGCACCTGCCGATCACCTACTGGACGTTCCTGATCGGCTCGGTCGCCATTGCCGGCGTGCCGCCGCTGGCCGGGTTCTTCTCGAAGGACGAGATCCTGTTCGAGACGTTCGTCGCACGGCCACCCGATCCTGTGGGTGATCGGCGTGCTGACGTCGCTCCTGACGGCGACCTACATGTTCCGCCTGGTGTTCCTCACGTTCCATGGTGAGGAGCGCTTTGCGATGGCCAACGGCCATGACGCGCACGGCCACGCGCCTGCGCACGCTCACGGTCACGCGGGCTCCGGCGCACGACGCGCGGCGGGCATGGCGGCCACGGCGGTGGGCACCTGCACGACGCGCCTCCGGCGATGGCTACCGCGCTCATCGCGCTGGCCATCGGCTCCATGGTCGCCGGCTGCATCGGCGTGCCCCACGCGCTCGGCGGCAGCAACGGCATTGGCACCTGGCTCGAGCCGGCGTTCCAGGCCACCAACTGCGGCGCGCCGGTGACCACCGGCGAGCTCGCCGGGTTTGCGCTCGAGAACTGCGCGCCGGGCACCGAGCCGGCGCTGGCGTCGCTGACCCAGACCGCGGAGCCGGCGCAGCCGGGCGCCGAGCCGGCCGAAGCCGCGCACGAAGCGCCCGAGGGCGGGCACGACGAGACCGCGCTCGAGCGGACGCTGATGGGCGTGTCCACGCTGATAGCGTTCACCGGCATCGGGCTGGCGTTCTTCCTGTGGCAGAAGAACCGCCACATCCCCGACACAGATGGCGCGGCGTTCGCCGGCCATCCACCAGCTGCTGCTGAACAAGTACTACGTCGACGAAGTCTACGACGCGGCCATCGTGCAACCGATCAAGGTCGCCTCCACGGAAGGGCTGTGGAAGGTGATCGACGTCAAGGTGATCGACGGCATCGTCAACGGCGCGGGATACGTGGTCGGCGGGTTCGCCGCCGGCCTGCGCCTGCTGCAAACCGGGTCGGTGAAGAGCTATGCGGCGTGACGTTCCTGGGCGCGGTGTCCATCCTTGCCTACTACTTCTGGAGATAGCGCGCAGTGACCGGTGTTCCGATGCTCTCGCTCGCCATCGCCCTCCCCTCGCTGGGAGCCCTCCTGCTGCTGTTCATCGGCAACCGGGACGGATCGAAGGACGCCCTCATCCGCAACATCACGTTGGCGGTGTCGCTGCTCACGTTCGCGCGTGACGCTGGCGCTGTGGGCCGGCTTCGACCCGTCGCCGACGGCGGAGTCGTTCCAGTTCGTCGAACGCCCGCCGTGGATTCCCACTTTCGGCATCGACTACTTCCTCGGCATCGACGGCCTCAGCCTGATGCTGATCGTGCTGACCGGCTTCCTCACCCCGATTGCGCTGCTCACCTCGTGGGAGAGCATCGAGACCAAGGTGAAGGAGTTCTCGATCCTGATGCTGGTGCTCGAGACCGCCATGATCGGCGTCTTCTGCTCGCTGGACCTGTTCCTGTTCTACATCTTCTGGGACATCCTGCTGGTGCCGATGTACTTCCTCATCGGCATCTGGGGCTACGACCAGCGCGTCTACGCGGCGATCAAGTTCATCCTCTACACGATGGCCGGCAGCGTGCTGATGCTGGTGGCGATCATCGGGCTGTCGTGGATGCACCACGCCGCGACCGGCGCATACAGCTTCGACCTGCTGAAGCTGTACGCCCTGGAGATTCCCTACAACACGCAGGTACTGGTTCTTCCTCGCCTTCGCGGTGGCGTTCTGATCAAGGTGCCGCTGTTCCCGTTCCACACCTGGCTGCCTGACGCGCACGTCCAGGCGCCGACGCCCGGCTCGGTGATCCTGGCCGGCGTGCTGCTGAAGATGGGCGGCTACGGCCTGATCCGCTTCGCCTTCCCGCTGTTCCCCGAGGCCGGCGCCTACTTCGCGCCGATCATCGGCACCCTCGCGGTGATTGCCATCATCTACGGCGCGCTGGTGGCGATGGTGCAGCCGGACATGAAGAAGCTGGTGGCGTATTCGTCGGTCAGCCACATGGGCTTCGTCGTCCTCGGCATCACGGCGCTGAACGTGCAGGGCGTGCAGGGCGCGTCCTACCAGATGCTGGCGCACGGTGTCAGCACGGGCGGGCTGTTCGCGCTGGTTGGGATGATGTCCGACCGCCGCCATACCCGAGCCATCAGCGAATACGGCGGGATCAAGAAAGTGATGCCGAAACTGACCGCGGCGTTCCTGCTGATCACGCTGGCCTCGGTCGGGCTGCCCGGGATGAACGGCTTCATCGGCGAGTTCCTGATCATGCTCGGCGCCTTCAAGTGGGATCCGCGCTTCGTGGTCGGCGCCGGCCTCGGCGTCATCCTCTCGGCCGTCTACATGCTGTGGATGTTCCAGCGCGTGTTCTACGGGCCGGTGACCAACGACAAGAACAAGAACCTGCCGGACCTGTCGTTCCGCGAGTGGGCGATCATCGGTCCGCTCATCGCCATGTCGATCTTCATGGGCGTGTTCCCGAACGTCTTCCTGAAGCCGATGGAGCCCGCGGTGACGCGCATCGTCGAGCGGGTGCAGGCGCATCAGCCCGCCTCCGCGCGGATAGAGAGCGGCGACGCGCTTCGGCGTGGCAAGCCCGCTCCCACCCTCGTGCGCATCCCGACGGGGGGCAACTGATCATGCTCAGCAACTCACTCGACGCCGTCATCCCCGTCATCTGCGTCACGCTGGCGGCCCTGGTGGTCATGCTGGCCGAAGCGTTCCGCGCCCGCGGCGAGCGGATGCCGCTCGGCGGGCTCGCCATCATCGGCCTGGTCGGCGCGGCGGCGGCCTCGGTGCTGCTGTGGAACCGCAACGCCACCAGCTTCGGGGTGATGACGGCCGACAACTTCTCGATCTTCGTCAACCTCGTCATCATCATCGTCGGGATCATGACGGTGGTCGTCTCGTCGCAGACCATCGAGCGCGACAACCTGCCGGCGGGTGAGTATTACGCCACGCTGCTCTTCGCCATCGTCGGCATGATGCTGATGGCGCAGGCCACCGACCTGCTGCTGATCTTCCTCGCGCTCGAGACGATGTCGATTGCGGTGTACGTGCTCACCGGCATCCGCCGCGAGTTCGTGCAGAGCACCGAGGCGGCGTTCAAGTACTTCCTGCTGGGCGCCTTCGCCAGCTCGTTCTTCCTCTACGGCGTGGCGTTCCTCTACGGCGTCACTGGCTCCACCAACCTCGAGCGCGTCGGCTCGGTGATTGCGGCGCAGTCGATGAGCGGCAACCCGATGATCCTGCTCGGCGTCGGCCTGCTGCTGGTGGGCTTCGCCTTCAAGGTGGCGGCGGTGCCGTTCCACATGTGGTCGCCGGACGCCTACGAAGGCGCGCCCGCGGTGGTCACCGGCTTCATGTCCACGGGCGTGAAGGCCGCGGCCGTGGCCGCGTTCGCCCGAGTGTTCCTGTCGGCGCTGGAGCCGATGATCACCGACTGGGCCCCGGTCCTGTGGGTGATTGCCGCGATGACGATGGTCGTCGGCACCGTCGTGGGGGTGGCGCAGACCAGCCTGAAGCGGATGCTGGCGTACTCGAGCATCGCGCACGGCGGCTACCTGCTGCTCGGCATCATCTCGGGCGGCGACGTGGGCAAGGCCTCGATCCTGTTCTACCTGGCGGCCTATGCGCTGACCAACCTCGGCGCCTTCGGCATCATCGCGCTGCTCGGCACCCGCGAACGCGCCAACGACGACCTGCGCGACTATGCAGGGCTGTGGCACTCGCATCCGGCCCTGGCCACGCTGATGACGATGTTCCTGCTGTCGCTCGGCGGGTTCCCGCCGACCGCGGGCTTCATCGCCAAGTGGTACGTGTTCAGCGCGGCCGTGGGCGCCGGCTATTACGGCCTCGCGATCATCGGCGTGCTGTCGAGCGTGGTGTCGGTGTTCTTCTACCTGCGCATCGTGGTGATGATGTTCATGTCAGAGCGCGACGCGCGTCCCGTGCCGCCGCCGATCTCCGCGGTGGCGATGGCTGGGCTGGCGATCTCGCTGGCCGGCGTGCTGTATCTCGGCGTGCTGCCGGCGCGCGTGCTCGACTGGGCGCAGGCGTCGGTCGGCACGATCTTCTAGCGCTTCTCAACTCTGGACGCCGCGTTCCCGCGCGGCGTCATTGCTCGGTCACGAACCCACCCAACCGGTACGCGGTCGAGCCACTGGCGACGCTGTCGAGCCGTGGCTACTCGCCTGGCAGGCCGGTCGACCAGCCGGACACAGGGCCTTCCGGCGTTCCATCCACTCTGGCCAACTCGCCATTCTTCGCAGCGCTCAAACAAGGCCCAGTCTTAGCCTGCATGCCCTGTGTCGGATCTTGAGTCGTCTGGTCTCCAACGGCCTTCCAATCGAGCAGCCACGCCTCGCCGCAGTGGCCTGCAAATCTCGTGACCGGGAAACCGAGGTCGCTTTGCTGGCGTGACACGGATCGTCGAACCGCGGATCGTTGGAGCCTTGCCGCCTCGTGAATCTGACACCTGGCTCGAGGCAAAGACTGGCGCTGTTTGAGCCCCCGATCCAGGCGAGTTCGCGGAGTGCTTGTCGTGGCGAGAGACAGGTGACCGGCAAGGCTCCGGATCCGCGGAGCGACGAGCCGTGGCTCGGCAGCCCTCGGACCCCCCGCAGCGCGCCTAGCCGATTGCATCCTCGAGGCGGAACTGCAAGTCGGGCAGCACGCGGGAGGGGACCGGCTGGGACGCTGCGGCCGAGGCCCGGTGACTGATGCGGCCGCCTTCGAATGTCAGCACGTCGATCGTGCGAGTCGGCTGGTCCACGAGCCAGCACTCGCGAACGCCGTGCGTGGCGAAGCACTCGACGCGTTCGGTGAGGGTGCCGATTCTCGGAAACGGCGACAACACCTCCACTACCAGGTCCGGCGCCCCTCGCACCTTGTCGGTGACGATGGCCAACCGCTCGTGCGAGACGAACACCACGTCGGGTTGCAGCACGATGGCGCGGTCGTGGTCGAGGATCACATCAAGCGGCGCGACCCACACCTTCCCGAGCTCACGGGGCTTCACGTGGGCGCGGATGGCGATGGCAATCTCGAACGCCAGGTCCTGATGCGAGGATGTCGGCGATTCAGCAACCCGGAACACGCCGCGCCACAACTCGTGGACGCGGTTGCTCTCGGGCGTCCGCAGATAGTCGGCGGTCGTCATTACCGTGCCCGGCTCCGGCAGGGCATCGTAAAACAGTGGTGCTTCACTCATGACTCGTCTCCGCATACGCACGCCTCTCAGAGCGGCCTGTGACCTCTTCAGGGCGCGTTGGGACGACGATGCCATCGTCCAAACGGAAAGGCAAGCCGAGGGCGATGAGCCAGGAATGATGATGCGTCGGCGAGTGCGGCTAAAGCCGATCAGCGGGACTCCGAACGCCAAGGCCGCCGCATTCAGCACGTGCGTGTACGTCGGCGTGACCGAGCCGTTCGCAACGGTGCGGATGGCTCGCAGTGACCGCGTTACGCTGATCAGCGTAATAGCAAGACCCGACCTGGCGTTGCTCTCAGCGCGAGCGGTCAACGGCTGACCAATGTATGCGAGCGATTTTGGATGAACTGGGCTACCCTCAGCCGGACAATGCGCCGGCTACAAACGGTTGCAGCCTGACAGCCGAGCTATTGATGGCGCGCTTCACCAGCTGCAACTGAACCGTAGGGGTTAGCCGGATACAGCCAGTTCGCGTGCTCGCAGATGAGGATTCGCCCCCTGTGCTCTGGGCATCTAGGCCTGCAACTCGATTGAAGGGAGTTTGACGATGCGTAGAAACACTCTCATCGTGGGAATTCTCGTGCTACTCGCATTTGAAGTGCCGACATTGAGCCAGGCACGGTCGTATCCCGATCTGATTCCGCTGCCGATCGGGTTTGGCCCGGAGGGAATCGCGGTGGGCAATGGCCACACGTTCTACGTGGGTTCGCTGGCACCTGCGACCCTCGGGCAAATCCTCGTTGGCGACCTACGAACCGGACACTTCTCGCAGCTGGTGGCTCCGACCGGAAGGCCGGCGCTCGGCATGAAGCACGACCCTCGGGGCGGTCTCCTGTTCGTAGCTGGTGGCGCGAGTGGCACGGGAGTCGTCTACGACACATCGTCGGGAGGCCAGGTTGCGTTCTATCAATTTCAGCCTCCGTCGCCACCTGCGCCCGCTACGGCGACAACCTTTATCAACGATGTCGTTGTGACACGGGATGCCGCATACTTTACGGACTCGACGGTCGCGTTTCTCTACCGAGTCGCTCTTGGGCCCCGGGGTCAGCCATCAGAACAGTTCGAGCCGATTCAGCTTCCTGCTAACTTCGCCGCGACGGGAGGTTGCCAGGGGCCGCCGCCCGTGCCGCCGGTCAGGGCCAACGGGATCGCTGCGGCGCCCAGCGGACGGCATCTGATCATCGGGCACTTGAGCGAGGGGCAGCTCTACTGGATGGACACGGCGACGTACACGGTGCTACCAATCGACCTCGGTGGAGGTGATGTGTGCAGTGCCGACGGTCTACTGCTGGATGGAAACACGCTGTACGTCGCGCAGAACTTCAAGAACAAGATCACCGTGGTCGAGCTGCTTCCGGACCATTTGTCCGGCGTGATCACTGACGAAATCACGGAGCCGTTCGCGTCGAATCCGGCGACGAAAGTGCCGACCACGTTGGCTGGATTCGGCGCCTCGCTGTACGCGGTGACCGCCGGCTTCGCACCGCCGGCCCCCGACTTCATCGTGCGCCTGCCGAAATGATCCAACACGGCTTGAGTACGAGCCTCGGCGTTCGTGGGGTTCCGGCAATACCGGCTGACTCGAGATGGAGCCGTCGGCGCGACTGCGCCTGAGCGCGCCGCGGCCCATCGCGCACGTTAGACCTGGCGTGCTGACCGTCTGGCCGGCCCGGAACCGCGGCCAGCACCAGTAGTTGAACGGGTATGACCAAGTCCAGCTACAACCTTGCGCTGGCGCTTGTCCTTCTGGCTGGCTGCACTCAGAGCCCAATCGCGCTCCGTGACATGGGGTCATTCCACATCGGCGGCCGCGAGGTCGAGATCTCCGGTAAGCCGGTCGGGGAGGTGGTGCTCGCCCCTGGCGGCGTGCCCGCAAGGATCGACCCCAACGGAAAATACCTGGTCGAGGCGAATGTACATTCAGTACTTCCTGCCCGTGGACCGCCGCGGCGTCGTGCCGCTGCTAATGTGGCACGGTGGCGGCCTCACCGGCGTGACGTACGAGACCAAACCCGACGGCGGGGAAGGGTGGCTCACCTGGTTCTTGAAGAACGGCTGGGACGTCTACAATTCTGACGCCGTGGAGCGCGGTCGTGCCGGCTGGGCGATGTATCCCGACATCTTCACTACTGAGCCGGTGTTCCTGCCGACCGCCAACCCCTGGGAACGTTTCCGCATCGGGCCTGGGCCCGGAAGCTATGCCACTCGCGAAACCAATCCCGGTACGCAGTTTCCGGTCGACCACTACGAAGACTTCATGAAACAGAACGTTCCGCGCTGGACGAGCAATGACACACCGACCATGGCTGCCTACACCGCGCTGGTCGACAAGGTCTGCCCGTGCGCCGTCTTGTTTCATTCGCAGGCAGGACAGTTTGGTTACAAAGTGGCGCAGGCTCGACCGGAGAAGATCAAGGCGCTGATCGCGGTGGAACCGGCGGCGTTTGGCGATGTCGGGCAGACAAGGGCTCTACCGATGAGGGGCCGAGGTTGAGCGGGCGGGACATCCCACGCATCGCGAGATGAACACGGGCCATGACCAGTAAACGCACCGCGATCGTCCTCGGAGGCTCCGGGTCGGTCGGAACCGCACTGCTCCGCGAGTTATTCCACGACGATGGCTTCAACGCGGTCATCACACTATCGCGCCGATCGCTACCCGAGGCCGTCGCGATGGCGCGTGCCGCCGGCCGCACACTGGTGGAGAAGCTCGTTCCAGACATGACGCCCGCGTCCCTTGCCGCCGCGACGATCGAGGCCGCGAGAGGGCTCGACGGCGACTGTCGAGGGATTCAGTGTGCTCGGCGTCGGTGCCGGCACCGCGAAGCTCTCGATCGAGGAACATCGCGCGGTGGACGTGTCCCTGAATGAAGCGTTCGCGCGGGGGCTGCGGGATTCGGGCAAGGTCCGGCATCTCGCGTTCATGAGCGCCGTGGGTTCGGACCCGACTGCGAAGGCCAGCGGCAGTGGTGCCGCAGGCACATTGCGGTACCGCCGCGTGAAAGGCGAGTCCGAAGAAGCCGTGCGCGCGAGCGGGCCACCGGTCGTGAGCGTATTCCGTCCCGCGATGATCATCGGTTCTCAGCACACGCCGTGGCTTCTCGAGAAGACGCTGCCACTGTTCTCGTTCGTCCTGCCGGCGAAGTTCAGATCGATCCGCGCGGACCAGATCGCGAAGGCGATGATCGCGACCGCGAAGCGCCCCCCCGCGACCAGCGCGACGTATCACTACCCGGAAATGATGGCGCTGATCGCCGAGCGGGCAGCGGTAGTCCTCGACGCGAGTCGGAGGATGGAGCGACCTGGCGGCGGCCGCAGAGGCGTCGTGGTAGCGTGTGCGTTCCGTCCTTATGATCGCCTTCCTCCGAGGAGTCCGATGACATCAACACTGCTCTCTGGAACCACACCGACCTACTGGGCGCTGATGGGCGTCATGAACAAGCGGCGTCGCGCACTCGCCGCGGCTGCATTTGCGATCGCGGCAATTCTCGCCTTGCCGACCTCGTCGTTCGCGCAGGTCAAGGTCATCATCTCCGGCGGCTTCGCTGCCGCCTATCGGGAGGTCCTCCCGGAGTTCGAACGGACGACCGGCATCACGGTGACTACGGCATCGGGAGCGTCGCAAGGAAATGGGCCCGATACCATTGGCGCCATGCTTCGTCGAGGCGAGCCGGCGGATGTGGTGATCATGAACAGGGCAGGGCTCGCCGAACTCATCGCGCAGGGCAAGACTCACCGGAACTGGTCTCGATCTGGCCCAGGCCCTGACCGGCGTGGCCGTGCGTGCCGGAGGCCCAAGCCGGACATCAGCACCGTCGATGGCTTCAGACAGACGTTGCTTCAGGCAAAGACGAGCGTCTGGCAGTGCCAGTTCGTGATCACCGATGTGCTCGCCCGGCTCGGCATCTCTGACGCAATCGCGGTGAAGATTCGCATCTCGCGGGACGGAGTCCGTCGCCATGGTCGCGCGGGGCGAAGCGAAGCTTGCGATTCAACCCGTCAGCGAGATTCTGCACATGCCTGGAGTCGAGCTCGTCGGGCACGGTCCCGACGGAACTCCAGCGCGTTGCAGTGTACGCCGCGGCAATCGTCAGGAGTTGCATAGAGCCCGAAGCCTCCAGGCGACTGGTCGCATTTCTATCTTCGGACCGCGCAACGGCGGCGATCAAGAAGAGCGGCATGGAACCGCCGCGACGACCCTGACTGGGTCTAGCGATGCGCGGAGCCAGGTGGCGGAAAGTCGTGATCTCGGCAGGCACCGGAACGACGGCGTCCAAGCAACCCAGGAGGCGGTGTGAGGTGAAGAGAACGGGGGTAGCTGCGGTGATGGTGGTGGCTCTACTTACGCTCGCTCGGGTCGAGCACCCTGGGTCTTGCGCAGGATGCCGGGAGCGTTCAGGCGATTCTCAAGGCGCCCAGCGGCCGAACGCTCGCGCCGGAGTTCGCGTTGAAGGACACCACAGGCAAGGTCGTGCGTCTCTCCGACTATCGGGGCCGAGTCGTGCTACTCGACTTCTGGGCGACCACATGCGCGGGCTGCATCCAGGAGATTCCGATGTTGATCGAAGTCGCCAAAGCCTATGAAAGTCGTGGCCTCGCAACGATTGGTGTCTCCGAGGACATCGCGTACGCAGACCTGAAGAACGCGGATGAGGCATGGGACCGCGTGCGACCATTCGTTCGCGATCGCCAGGTGCCCTACCTGGTGGTGATGGGAGATGGCCGTGTCACTGCTGACTACGACATCAAGGCGCTACCGCTGACCTACCTGGTCGATTCGAAGGGGCGGGTCGCCGCGACATACAGTGGCGTCGTGGCACGCGGCAACCTCGAGGCGAACATCAAGGCCCTGCTGGCGGAGTCGCGGTAACGGAGCGGGTCGCCGAGTGTGCACCGAACGACGACCGGCGTGATGTTGGAAACAGGCGGTACAATCCGGACCATCAGTGCCCGTCCTGCAACAGCGCGCGAGCGGAGCCGCGCTCGCTCGTGGCTGAGCAGTCGATTGCTTAGGAGCAGCCTCAGGAGCGGAGGAGTCCTATGGAGAGCCGAAGAATCACCGGCGGCGGCGGTGCGAAGCTCCATGTCGTTGAGGCCGGCAACACTCGGGGCCGGCCGATCGTGTTCATCCACGGCTTCTCGCAGTGTTGGCTTGCGTGGAGTCGGCAGCTCAACTCGGCGTTGGCCGACGACCATCGACTCGTTGCCGTGGATCTGCGCGGCCACGGACTGTCCGACAAGCCGGCGGACGGCTACAGCGATTCGAGACTGTGGGCGGACGATCTCGACGCCGTCATACGGACGCTCGGCCTCGAGCGGCCGGTCCTCTGTAGCTGGTCGTACGGTTTTCCGACGCTCGACTATCTCCGGCATTACGGCGATAACGCGATCGCCGGCCTGCAGCTGGTCGGCGCGATTACCAAGTTGGGTACCGAGGACGCGATGTCGGTGATCAGCCAGGAGTTTCTCAGCCTGGTGCCTGGTTTCTTTGCGGCGAATGTCGATGAGAGCGTCCGGAGCCTCGAGTCGCTGTTACGAATGTGCTTTTCACAAGAGCCTACGGCTGAGGAGCTGTACCTCATGCTGGGATACAACGTATCGGTTCCGCCCTTCGTTCGCCAGGCGCTGTTCTCCCGCTCAGTCGACAACGACGACGTTCTGGCGCTGGTTCGCAAACCGGTGTTGCTGACGCACGGCGCAGATGACGCGATTGTCAAACCAGTCATCGTCGATCGGCACAAAGCGCGGCTCTCTCACGCGCAGGTGGACATCATGGCGAACGCTGGACACGCGCCATTCTGGGATCAAGCGACCAGCTTCAATCGCCGGCTCCGCGATTTCGCCGCAAGCGTGTAGGCGCAAGCGTTAGACGGCAGATCGAGGCGTTGACAAAGGGACGGAGAAGAGATGCACCGCCGTGACGCGCTCAAGACCCTGGTCGCCCTGTTCACCTCGGCACCCGCGCTGGCGCAGGCGCCCTCCGTCTCGACACTCATTGGCACTGGTTCGGCCGGATTTTCGGATCAGCAAGTCAACAACCCGTACGGGCTCGCGGTCGGGCCAGATGGGGCCCTGTACTTCTGCGATCTGGACAATCAGCGCATTCGTCGCCTCGACCTCAAGACGCGGCAAACACTGACGGTCGCGGGGAATGGACAGAAGGGCTATTCCGGTGACGGTGCAGCAGCGACCACTGCCTCGCTGAACATGCCTCACGAGATTCAGTTCGATTCCGCCGGGAACCTCTACATCGCCGAACGCGACAATCATGTGGTTCGGAAAGTGGACGCGGTGACCGGTGCCATGTTCACGTTCGCTGGCACGGGGAGTCCAGGATTCTCGGGCGACGGGGGACCAGCGTCCAGCGCACAATTGCGCCAGCCTCACAGCATCGCTGTGGACCCCTCGCAGCGGTTCATGTTGATCTGCGACATTGGGAACCACCGCATTCGACGAGTAGAGTTGGCCGCGGGTCGTATTGAGACCTTTGCGGGGACCGGCGACAAAGGTTCAACGCCAGATGGCGCCCCGCTAATGGGTACGCCTCTCAACGGCCCCAGGACCATGGCCTTTGATTCCGCGGGAGGGCTATACCTTGCGCTACGCGAGGGCAACGCGATTTATCGCGTGGATAATAGCTCTCTGACACTTCATCATGTGGCGGGGACCGGAGAGCAGGGATATTCGGGCGATGGTGGTCAAGCGCGCCTGGCAAGGCTGGGTGGGCCGAAAGGCCTGGCGTGGTCGCGCGGCCTGCTGTACGTAGCTGACACTGAAAACCACGCGATTCGCGAGATCTCGCTCACCACGGGTGTCATTCGAACGGTCTTGGGCACCGGCCAGCGGGGCGATGGACCGGAACCCGATCCCCGCCGATGCGCGCTTGCTCGACCGCATGGCGTGCTGGTCGATGCGCGAGGCGTCCTCTATGTGGGCGACAGTGAAGCTCATCGAATTCGAACGCTAAACTGAGTGCTCGATATTCGACGCTACAGAAGACATGGCAATGAAAGCATCCGTCTTTGTGGGCACGAGCCTCGACGGCTTCATCGCTCGAAAGAACGGCGATCTCGATTTCCTTCCGCCTGGCGGCGGGGAACCCCACGGCTACACCGAGTTCATGGCCACCGTCGATGCGTTGGTGCTGGGCCGCAAGACATACGACAAGGTCCTGACGTTTGACGTGTGGCCTTACGGTCAGAAGCCGGTGTTCGTGCTCAGTACTCACCCCCTTGCCACCGCGCCGCCCGGCGCGGTTGTCGAGCGTATGTCGGGGGCTCCAAGCGAGATCGTCGCACGGCTTGCTGCGCGCGGCATCGGGCACATCTACGTCGATGGCGGGATCACGATTCAGCGGTTTCTCGAGGCTGGGCTCATTCAGCGGCTCACGATCACGCGCGTGCCCGTGCTGATCGGTGCCGGGATTCCCCTGTTTGGCGCGCTCCAGCGTGACATTTCGCTCACGCATGTGGCGACCCGACGGTACGCGAGTGGCCTGGTCCAGAGTGAGTATCTGATTGCCGTCTAAGCAGCCGTGTGCCGCCCGTCGGCGATCGAGTGCGGTGATGAGCCTCCGAGGCCGACGGTCGGCGGATGCGCTACACTCCTTCGCGAAACCGCAATCGCCGCTGGAGGCTGGGCGGTAGGCCATCTAGACTGCGGCGGATGGACCGCGAGAGTAGTCATGAGCCACCACGAGACGTCGGTTCTAGCGATGTGGGCGGCCCTGGCAGTCGCTGGCACCGTCATCGCACACGGCGCCCAACCACCAGCTGGGGCGACACCGTCCTCCACGTCGAAGGTCGTGCTGCTCGGCACTGGAACCCCTGGCGCGACACCAGATCGATCGGGTCCTGCGACGGCGATTGTCGTGAACGACACCGCCTACCTCGTGGACTTCGGGCCCGGAGTCGTACGGCGCGCGAGCGGGGCGGCGACGAGCAGGAGCATCGCGGCCCTCCAACCGACCAGGCTGCAGTTTGCTTTTGTGACGCATCTCCATTCCGATCACACGGTGGGGTACGCCGACCTGATCTTCAGCCCGTGGACGCTCGGGCGCCGCGTGCCACTCGAGGTTTACGGTCCCCGCGGTCTGAAGGCGATGACCACCCATCTGATCGAAGCCTATCGAGCGGACATCGACACCCGCACCAACGCGGATGGGAACCAGCGAACGTTCCCTGACGGCTACAAAGTCAACGCCCACGAGATCGCCGCAGGCGTCGTCTACAAGGATCGCAATGTCACGGTGACGGCGTTCGCGACCAGGCACGCCATGGAGAGTTACGGCTACCGATTCGACACCCCCGACCGTAGCATCGTGATCTCCGGCGACACCAACCCGACACAAGCGACCGTCGATGCGTGTCGCGGGTGTGACGTGTTGATTCATGAAGTGCATACCAGCGCATGGCTTGCGGCACGTCCCGAAGCGGGCGGCGCGCCACCCGGAACGTTCCGGCAATTCTCTGAGAAGTACCACACGACCACCGAGCAGCTCGGGGAGCTCGCGCTGCGGGCGAAGCCGCGACTCCTGATTCTGTATCACTACAACAGCCTCACGCCTGAGGAGCTGCAGTCGGAGATGATGAAGCATTACTCTGGCCAGTTCGTCATCGGCCGCGATCTCGATGTCTACTGAACAATGAAGGCTCTGATTGAGATTCGGGAAGAACAAGCGGCGGATATCGATGGCGTTCGGGAAGTGAACCGGCAGGCCTTCGATCAGGAGCAAGAAGGCCGCATCGTCGATGCCATTCGCGACGCCGGGGCTGTCGCGCTCGCCCTGGTTGCCGTCTCGGATGGCGCCGTCGTCGGCCACATCCTGTTCAGCCCGCTGACCGTGGGAACGGAGGCAGGGGCGGCGCTCGGACCGATGGCGGTCAGGCCGGCATACCAACGTCAAGGCATCGGTAGCCAACTCGTGGTTCACGGTCTGGAGCGGCTTCGCGAACAGAGGTGTCCGTTCGTCGTCGTCATCGGGCACCCGGAGTTCTATCCGCGCTTCGGGTTCGCGCCCGCGGCCGCGCTGGGCCTGACGTGCGACTGGGAGGTTCCAGCCGAGGCGTTCATGGTGAACATCCTGAACGCGGCGATGGGCGACCGGCTGCGAGGGCGTGCGCAGTATCGCGCGGAGTTCTCAACCATTGATTAGGCATCAAGCCGCCGCCGGTTCGTTGGCAGTCATCGTGTTGCTGGCCGCCATGCCGATCGCGGCCCAGCAACCATGGACATGCTCGGCTCCACCTGTTGAGCCGTGTGCCAAACGCCATGGGCGCTTGTCGAGCCAGAATGGCATGCCTCTGAGGCTGTGGTTGATCGGAACCAAGCGAGTGGTCGCGTTGGAGAATGACGTCGACGCCTTGCCCTCGGAGATCCGGAGGTACCTCGAGATGACCTCGGAAGACCACAGCTACATTTTCGGTGACTTCGTCGTCTGCCCACTGGAGCCCGACATGCCTGGGAAGGCGAGACGAGCCTGCGTTGCTGGTGCTGAGAGACTGGTGGTCCAACCACTCCGTCGCGCTGGGCCGCCGTTCCGGATTCTCTCTACGTGGCCCGTCGGTGAACAAGCGCCAGCGGAGTGGCGATGACCAAGGGGGCCTCGGGGTTGAACGATGATTGTTTCAGTCGACGATGCTGAGCTGTTCTACACGTCACGCGGGACGGGTCCCGTCTGCCTCGTGCCGAGCGCCATCGGCACACAGCCTTACGAGCGGCAGCTGCCACCGCAGATGAGCAAGGGCCGCCGGCTCGTATTCGTCGACCTGCGCGGCGGCGGACAGTCTACCGGCGATCCCGCGGCGTTGACCTTCGATCGAGTGGCTGCAGACTTCGAGGCCGTTCGGGTCGCGCTCGGCGTCGCGAGAGTGGCCGTTCTTGGCCATTCGATTCTGGGAGCGTTGGCGATCGAATACAGCCGCCGATGTCCGGACACCGTCTCTCACGTCATTACCGTGGGGACACCGCCTCGTGGGGACATGGCCTGGCTGTCGCGCCTCGCGACAGCCTTCTTCGAGCAGGATGCGTCGGACGAGAGAAAGACCTTGCTGCGAGACAATCTGGCGCGCCTGCCGCCGGGAACGCCGATCGAGCAGTCATTCTCCGCGCAGGCTCCGATGCGCTTCTACGACCCGCGCACCGACATGATGCCGTTGTATCAGGACGGGGTTGTCAGGCCTGCCCTGCTCAGGCACCTGATGGGCCCGTTGACCCAGGACTGGAATGTGACCGACGATGCCGGCTCGCTCCGGGTGCCGATGCTTCTCGCGCACGGCCGGTACGACTACACCGTTCCACATACACTGTGGGACGGTATGGAGTCCTTCCTGCCGACTGCCACCAGGCATGTCTTCGCGCGAAGCGGGCACCAGCCGTTCTTCGAGGAACCGGAGGCGTTCGCGGCGGTTGTCGCGGAGTGGATGAAGACCTAGATGCCGAGGATGCGCGAGCGCGGCGCGGCTGAACGTTATGCCATCAGACTGGCTGAAACCCTGTGAAACGACTTCTCTGCGCGATTGGCGTGACAGTGTGGTCGGCCGTGATGGCCGCCAGCCAGGCTGCGGCCCCCGTCGTACTGCCCGGGGCACTGCGGGCCCACGTGAAGGACGAGCGGTTCGAGATCGTCACGTCTATCAGAGGGTTGCCACTCGGCGTCCGAGACGGGCTGCAGACATTGTTCGGCAGCCAGACGCTCGACATCGCTGAGCCCGGAGCCGCGTTTCAAGTCACCGACGTATTTGGCGCTCGGAAGCTGCCGATCCGTCGGCTAGTCACGGCGGGGTGCTCGACCGACCATTGCCTCGTCTACTACGAACGCGGCGGCATCGCCCACACGTGGCAGGTGGCACTGTTTCACTGGACGCCGGCCGCGACCCGGCTCGAGGGGGGCGGTATCGCGCCACCCGGTCTGGCATCGATCGACCAGGTTCGGAACGCCATGCTGTCCGGAGCAATCAGAGGCCCGACCAAGGTCTGGTAGGTCGGCTCCTTGCAGACTACTTGGCTCGCGAGCTCACCGCACGGGCTGGCGGCGGCTTCAGACTACTGCCGGTCGTAAACGGAGACATTGGTGAACTCGTTCGCTTGCGGATCCGCGAACTTGACCGTGACGGTCAGCGTCCGGCCGAGATTGAGCTTCCACGTCCCTGCGAAGGGATCGGCAGCCTGGGCGCTCGCGAGCCCCGCGCCGATGATGAACACGAACGCACCAAGACACGTCGCAGCACGCCTGACCGGTTTCTGCATGTGAGGCCCTCGATTGAGAGATGATAAACCCGCTGGTTCGGCGCCGCGGCTCACCCAGGAAATCGTAGACCCCCAACAACCGGAGCAGAAATGTCCAGCACCTCATCCCCCTTTGCGCTCAGCGGCCGTGTCGCCGTCATCACCGGTGGAAACCGTGGAATCGGGCGCTCGATCGCCCTTGGCATGGCCCGCGCCGGCGCGGCGATTGCGGTGCTCTCTCGGAACGAAGAGAAGAACAGCCAGGTACTTGCCGAGTTGAAGGCTATTGGCGGTCCTGCGATGGCTCTGCATCTTGACGTGACCGAGCGTGAAACACTGTCGGGCGCAATGGCCACCGTTGAAGGTGAGTTGGGCGCCATCGATATTCTGGTGAACAATGCGGGAATCGGTGTGGTGACCGGTGGCATTCTCAATGAATCGCCCGAGGTGTGGGACACGACGCTGGCCACGCACCTCGATGCAACGTTCCTGCTGTCGAAATTGGCGGCTGCCTCGATGGTCAAGCGCAAGCGAGGAAAGATCATCAATCTCGCCAGCATGTACTCCTATTTTGGCGCCGGTATGCTGCCGTCCTATGGCGCAGCCAAAGGCGCCATCGTGCAACTGACCAAGGCGATGGCCGTCGAATTGGCGCCGCACCACATTCAAGTCAACGCGCTCGCGCCAGGCTGGATCGCCACCGAGATGACGGCCATGGCGCGCGAGAACCCTGATTTCGCAGAGTTCAACAGGATGATCCTCGCGCGCACGCCGGCGGCTCGTTGGGGTGAGGCTGATGAAGTGGCCGGTGCGGCCGTCTTCCTTGCATCCGCTGCGGCCGATTTCATCACGGGTGTCACCCTCCCAGTTGACGGTGGATACTCGATTTGTTAGCAGTCGGCGCGAGCTGCGGCCTGGCAGGCCATTGGACGGATGGCCGCAGGACTATCCAGGAGACCCGCTGGGCGCTTTTGTTCGGGAGAGATTCCGTGACACAAGATTCTGATCCGGCCGCCGCCCTCGTTGAACTCGAGCACAAGCTCGCATCCGCCTGGGTGACTGGTGACCGGCCATTCATCGAGGCGCTGCTGGCCCCGGATTGGGCGGTGACGGACCCCTCCGGTAAGGTGCTGTCCCGGCAACAGGTGCTGGATGAAGCGTTCCTCACCAGCGACCGCGACATCACGGCCATGACCATTGACGACGTGCGCGTCCGTCTGTTCGGCGACACTGCGGTCGTGACGGGACGGACTCAAGCGACCGGGGCCTATCAGGGCAACTCGGTCACCGTGATCCTTCGCTTCACCGATGTGTTCGTGCGTAGCGATGCCCGCTGGCGTGTCGTGGCATCACAGGGCACGATCGTGACGCCGTGAAACGGTTCCGATTCTCCGCATCGATATCAAGGCGAAACGATGGCCAAGGCTGATTCTCTGGTAACCATTCACATGGTGGCGAGCCTCGACGGGTTCATTGCCCGCAAGGACGGGCGCGTCGATTGGCTCGACACCTCGGATCAGTTCGAGGGCGGGGACACCCTGACCCCGGAGTACGTCCAGGAGTTCCTCGAGACGATCGACTGCTACGTCATGGGCTCGCGTACCTACGAGACCGCACTGGCCTTCGAGGCCAAGGGGCTCGGCTGGTCCTATGGTGACAAGCCCACCTTCGTCCTGACCAGTCGCAACCTGCCGAAGACCAGAGAGACGGTCGAGTTCTACTCGGGCGACCTCGCACAGCTGGTGAATGAGCGGCTGAAGCCATCCTTCCGCAGCATCTGGTTCGTCGGCGGAGGTGCCGTCTGCAGTGCATGCCTTCGGCTGGGCCTGGCCAACGAAGTGCGCTATTCGATCATGCCCATCCTGATCGGTGAAGGGGTCGCATTCTTCGAAGGCCTCGACCGAGATGTCGCCCTGCACCTGGTTGAAACGAAGGCCTACACGAGCGGCATGGTCGCGCTTCGCTATGAGGTCCGGAAGTAGGCGCTTGCAGCCGACGACGCCCGGAGTGATGATGAGGCGATCGCAGCCTTCGAACGACCGTCAGCCACTCAGGAGCGGTCATGAACTACACGAACACGTCAATCGCGACCGCGATGGCCTGCGTCATCGCGGTGGGCGCTGGGTCGGCGGCGACCGGAGCTCAGGCCACCCTTGATTTCGAGAACAAGTTCTCCAACGTCGGGGCGATCATGGTCTGGCGCGTCGATGAAGCAGGGAAGCCCGTAGAATTGCGCGCGTTCGTCAGCGGCACTCTGATCCGGGATCGCGTGATGGTGACAGCCGGTCACTTCACCGCTCCGGCCAAGGCACTTGGCTCACTGCCGCCGACGATCCGAATGTTTGCGAGCTTCAGCCCAACCAACGCCAAGGATCCAACGACGTGGATTCCAGTCGTTGGACAAGAGACGCATCCATCGATGCCGCACTGTCCGCCGCCTCCTCAGTGCGACCCGACCGACGAAATCCTGGTCGCCCCGCTCGAGCCTGGCATTGCCGATGTTGGATTGGTCTTCCTGGCATACGCGCCGCAGGGTATCCGAGCGGCATTCCTTGCAGAGCCTGGGACGCTCGACAGATTCGAAGGATCGCAAACCACCATCGTGGGATATGGGACTACGACACCACGAGACCGGACGGCACCCACGCCCGCCACCATGTGGGACGGAAGGCGACGCATCAGGACCTCGATGCTGCGAAGGGTCGTCGACGAAACCTGGGGGTTGTGGTCCATCCCGAGCTACGTGTGCTCCGGCGACTCCGGTGGCGGCATTTTCGTGAGTCCCAACCCAGGAGCGGCCGACGTTCAGGCACTCGCCGCCAACGTGAGCGACGGCGGCCTCGACTGCCGTCGCCATAACAACAACAATCGCCTGGACACGCGTAGTATCCAGAATTGGATCAGCGACGCAGTAAAGCAGCACACTGGCGAGCTCTGAATCGCTGGCACGCTTATCCAGAACATGACAAGGGTTGCTGCCTATCAAGCTCCGCTTCTGCCGGGCAGATCGAGGTGCGGCTGGTCGTCGCGGAAATCGAGACGAGACCCCTTGCCGATCGCGCAGGCAGAATCGATCTAACATCCGCAAGCGGGTCGATTGACACGTCAGGCCGCGGGGCGTCGGCGTGGACCGCACTCAACGAGTGAGCCGTGATGAGGATTGCCGACATGTGTACCATCGCCCTCCGGAGTGCCATCGTCCTCGTCGTGCTATTCCCGCTGTCGGCCGCGGGTCAGGCGCCCGCTGGCAGGGTGACACCGATCGATGCAGTCTCGGTGTCGCCGGATCGGTTCAAGGTCCTTCTCGAAAACCCGCAGGTCCGGGTGATCGAATACGTGCTGCTGCCCGGAGAACGCGACCAATGGCACACCCATCCCCCCAAGGTGTCCTATGTCGCCAGCGGCGGCACGCTCCGCATCACGACTGAGGATGGCCAGTCATTCCTGACCGACGAGAAGGCGGGCTCGGCAACCTGGATGGACGCGCTCGGGCGGCACTTCGCGCAGAACGTGGGCACGACGCCGGTCCGAATAGTGTTGATTGAGGTCAAGGGCGCGTCGTGACCTCTGGACCAAGCGCGGCCGACCCCTACGACCTGGCTCGTTTCGTTCGAGCGCAAGAGCCAGATTACGACCAGGCCATGTCGGAAATCCGCAGCGGCCGGAAGCGCTCGCACTGGATGTGGTACATCTTCCCGCAGTTTGACGGCCTGGGGGTCAGCTCGACCGTCCAGGCACTACGCGATCAAGAGCCTGGCGGAGGCTGAAGCCTATCTGCGTCACCCTGTCCTCGGTCCGCGCCTGCTGGAGAGTGTTCAGACGGTCCTCGGTGTCCAGGGGCGGTCGGCTTTGGAGGTGTTCGGCTCGCCCGACGACATGAAACTCCGATCATGTGCGACGCTGTTCGCCTGTGTCTCGCCGGCGGGATCAGTGTTCGAAGAACTACTCGACCGGTACTTCGGTGGTGAACGTGACGACAAGACCCTTGGCCTGATCGGGCGGCAGTCGATGTGAGGCTTCAAATGACGACCGACGAACGCAATCACGACTGGGTGGAAGCGGCCTCGTGCACATGGCTCCATGAGGCGGCGGTTCTCCGCTCGGTGCTCGACGCCGCGGGCATCGAGGCGCTGATTCCGAACGAGCAGACTCTCGGCGTTCAGCCGCTTTACGGAAATCTGGTAGGTGGCGTCCGCATCCTGGTCCAATCGGGCGATCTGGATCGAGCGCGCGAAGTGCTGACCTCGGTGGCGGTAAGGCCAGCCCCTGGCAATCGTGACGATGCGGATTAACTCCGCGCTCGGTGCTATCCTGCGTCGCCACGTGGCTCCGCGCGCCCCGTGAGCGGACGTGACCGGAGTCAGAGATGGAAGCGCTGTCCTGGAGACCCTGAAAATGAACATCGCTCGAATGCGCGCCGGCGGCATCGTCCTGGGTCTCACCCTGATGGGCGGCTTCGCGAGCCCTGTCCATGGACAGACCGTTCAAGGGGCTCCGGCTGACGAGCAAGTAATCAGGAACCTGGTTGCCCTGCACGCCTCGGCGTCGCAGAAGGACGACCTCGAGGGGCTGGTTGTGGGCCTCCACGCTGACGCCGATTCGCGTCGCGCCGACGGCCGCATCCTGAGCGGTCGAGCCGAGATCGAACAGCGATATCGCGACGTCATCTCGGGCGGACCAAACCGCATGGCCCACGCTCATCCATCGGAGACAGTGCGGATTCGCTTCCTGCAGCCCGACGTGGCGTTCGTCGACGTCGAGTCGGTATCGGTGGCGGGACAGGGTCCACGCACACCCTTCTTTCTCGTGTTCACACGAGTTCAGGGAACGTGGGGGGTCGCTGTCGAGCGGAGTGGGGTTCCGTTGAAGTAATCGCCGTTCGGAGGACTGATGACGGCTACCACCAGCGATGCATTGTCCGCCGTGCCCTGGCTCACACTCAGGCTGCCTGACATGGAGTATTGATGAGCGACCCTACCGGCGAGTCTCGAGTCGAAGCCAACAAGGCGACAGTCAGGCGCATGTTGGAGCGCCTCAGTGTCGGTGACGTCGCCGGCTTCACGGACCACCTGTCGCTGGACTATGTCCGCCACAGCCAGGCGATGCCTCCCGAACTCCAGGAAATCCGCGGCAAGGAGGCAATGCACCAGTGGCTTCTCTCCAGCTTCCTGCCGTTCCCCGACTACCACGAAGAGCTCGAGTGGCTTGTCGGAGAAGGAGACTTTGTCGCGTGGCGGTCGCGAGGCAAAGGCACGCAACGGGGACCCTTTGGGCCATTCGCTCCATCCGACATGCAGATGGATCTGGTCATCATTGGCATGCATCGCTTCGAAGGAGCGTTGGTCGCAGAGACCTGGACGTCGTGGGACAACCTCGCCGCCCTTACACAACTCGGCCACTTTCCTCCGGCACCGTCGTAGGTTGCAGGTCGATGCGATCCGGGACGTGTGAGGCGTGGTGAGCCGCGTGCCGTTGGCCCGAGAGGGACGAACATCGATGGTCGACTGGTTCGAGACGTTGGCCGCAAGAACTGAGCTCTCGGCCGACGCTGCCTCGGAGTTGCATCACCGAGGATTCATCGTTCTGCCCGGGCCGGTGCCACCCGAGCGTATCGGCGTGGCACGGCCACACCGCGAACACGACCGACGCGCCGCGACGATCGCTCCAAGGCGCGTTCATCCCTCGCGACGGGCAGGCGGCGACCGACTTCGCAGCCCGCATGCAGCCGGAAACGCGTGCGCGGCTGACCGCGCTCGCGCGAGAGGTGCTGGCGGCATAACCGTCCTGGTCCGGCGCAGCCGCCGGTGATCAGCGATGAGCTGGATAGGAGAATGCTTCCGCCGCTGAAACGTGGGTGCTAAGATGCCGGCTTCCTTCGGCCAAGGAGCGCCCCCATGTCCCTAGATAAAGCGACCTTAGCGCAGCTGGCTCCCGGGTTTACTGGCGGGCTGCTCCAGAGTGAAGACGCGGATTACGAGGACGCGCGGCGCGTTCACAACGGGCTCGTCGACAAGCGCCCCGCGTTGATTGCACGCTGCCGTGGTGTGGCTGACATCTGCGATGCCGTGAAGGTTGCCCGGGCGCTCAACCTCGAGGTCGCGGTCCGTGGCGGCGGGCACAACGTCGCAGGTCATGCCACCATCGACGGCGGGTTGATGATCGACCTCGCGCCGATGAAGGGAATCCACGTGGACCCGCGGGCCCGCCTGGCCCGCGCCCAGGGTGGTGTCCTCTGGTCCGAGTTCAATCGCGAAACGCAGGTCCATGGGCTGGCGACGACCGGCGGGGTGGTCGGCAGCACGGGCATCGGCGGCCTGACGCTTGGCGGCGGGCTGGGTTGGTTGATGCCGAAGTACGGTCTGGCGCTCGACAACCTCCGGTCGGCCGAGATCGTCATGGCGGACGGCAGCGTGAAACACGCGAGCGCCGACGAGAACGCGGACTTGTTCTGGGCCATTCGCGGCGGCGGCGGCAACTTCGGGATTGCCGCGTCGCTGGAGTACGACGTTCATCCCGTCGGTCCGATCATCGCGGGCGGGCTCGTCGCGCACCCGCACGCGAAGGCGAAGGATGTCCTGAAGTTCTTCCGCGAGCAGTGCGCGTCAGCGCCAGACGAGCTGATGATGGTGGCCGGACTCCTCACCGCGCCGGATGGATCCGGTGCGAAGCTCTCCGCCATCGTGGCCGCGCATTGCGGGCCCCTGTCCGCCGGCGAGGCCGCGCTGCGGCCGTTCAAGGCGTTCGGGCCGCCGGTGATGGACGCGATGGGCCCGATCTCCTACAGCGCCCAGAACGCCCTCTTCGATGCGAGCCTGCCCAGGGGCGCGCTGAACTACTGGAAGTCCCAGTTTCTCACCGACCTCAGCGACGAGGCGATTCGCGTCATGGTGGACCGCTTCGAGTCGTGCGAATCGCCGATGAGCCAACTGCTGATCGAGCACTTTCACGGCGCGGCGAGCAGGGTGCCAGTGTCTGCCACGGCGTGCGCCCTGCGTGTGACCGGCTTCAACGTCGCCATCATCTCGCAGTGGATGGATCCGCGCGAGAACGACCGCCACATCGCCTGGTGTCGCGGGACGTTCGACGCATTGAAGCCATTTCTGTCCGAGACCCGCTATGTGAACTATCTCGATCACGACGAGGCCGGCGATCCGGCGGCGGCCGCGTACGGGGCCAATTACGCCAGGCTTCGGGAGCTCAAGGCCAGATACGATCCCGACAACTTCTTCCACGCGAACGTCAACATCCGCCGTTAACCGTTGTTGCATGGACGCGTTTCTCCGATTCAACGGCGCCACCAGCCGCGACCCTGCCATCGACCTGTGGCTCAACCGAGAGCCGGATGAGTTGCACGCGATCGGACGGGAATGGTTTGCGCGGATGCGGCAGTGTGGCGACGATGTGCGAGAGCTCATGCATGACGGTCACCCGACTGTCTGCGTGGAAGACGCGGCCTTTGCCTACGTCAACATCTTCACAGCTCACGTCAACGTGGGCTTTTTCCATGGCGCGACACTGCACGACCCCGGTGGCCTGCTGGAAGGCAATGGTCGCTTCATGCGTCACGTCAAGTTGAGGCCAGGCTCCCAGATCGACTCTGCCGCACTGGCGTCCCTCATCACTGCTGCCTACCGGGATATCAAGGACAAGTTGCGGGGCGCCGCATAACCTCCGGGATGAAGACCATGAAAAAGTCGGGCGCGAGCCAGGACCAGCCGGCATCGGAACTCATCGACAGACGAATCGTCGAACTGGGGGACTGGCGCGGGGACACCCTCAGTCGAATGCGCGAGCTCATCAAGGAAGCAGACCCGGACGTTGTCGAGGAATGGAAGTGGATGGGCACTCCGATCTGGTCGCACGACGGCATCATCTGCACTGGCGAGTCCTACAAGAAGGCCGTGAAGTTGACCTTCGCCAAGGGCGCCTTCCTCGAGGATCCGGCTCGTCTCTTCAACTCGAGCCTCGATGGCAACGTCCGGCGCGCGATCGACATCCACGAAGGAGAGGAGGTTGACGCCTCCGCCTTCAAGACACTGGTTCGACGGGCCGTCGCTCTCAACCGTTCCGACAAGGCGAAATCGCCGAAGAAGGCAAAGTCCGCCAGAGGCGTGCCACGTTGACACAGTGGGGAGTCGCCCCGTATTTCATCGTCGACGACGTGGTCGCCACCGCGAACTACTACCGCGACAAGCTTGGCTTCGGATACGACCGCTTCTGGGGTGAGCCCGCCTCGTTCTGCATGGTTCGCCGCAGTGGAGTCGTGGTGATGCTCAGCCAGCTTGAAGTGACAGGGGTCATGCGTCCGAACCGTCTGGCCGATCCGGAGGGCGGAGCATGGGATGCCTACATCTGGGTCGATGATGCCGACGCCCTGAATACCGAGTTCAAGTCCAGGGGCGTCAGAATCGTGCGAGACATCTGTGACCAGCCCTACGGGTGCCGTGACTTCGATGTCGAGGACTGCAACGGATACCGCCTCTGCTTCGGCCACGACCTGACCCGTAAGGCCACACCGGATCCGGTTCGATGAGCGATGCGGGGCGGGCCGAAGAGATCGCCGCCTTCTACGCGCTGGGGTTCGAGCGCGAGCGGCTCGCTGCCGGTGCCGGCGCACTGGAGTTCGTGCGCACCCAGGCGCTGCTCGAGCGCTATCTCCCGGCCCCGCCGGCTGTGGTCGCGGACGTCGGCGGGGGACCGGGGCGATATGCCATCTGGCTGGCGGAACGCGGGTACCAGGTTCATCTCATCGATCCCGTGCCGCTGCACATCGAGCAAGCCGAAGCGGCGGCGAAGATCCGCCCGATGGCGTCGCTCGCAAGCGCCGAAGTCGGCGACGCACGCGCACTCCGGCTTCCGGATCAGAGCGTCGATGTCGTGCTCCTCCTTGGACCGCTCTATCACTTGACCGAGCGTGGCGACCGCCTGCAGGCTCTGGCCGAAGCGCGCCGCGTGTGCCGCAAGGGAGGACTGGTCATCGCCGCGGCGATCTCGCGCTTTGCCTCAACCCTGGACGGTTTGCGAAGCGGGTACATGGAGGATGCGGCCTTCGCGGCGGTGGCCGCGGCCGACCGGCGCGACGGCCAGCACCGCAATCCGACCGGCAATCCCGCTTACTTCACGACCGCGTACCTCCACCGGGCTGAGGAACTGGCATCGGAGTGCGCCGAGGCCGGCTTGACCCACGAGGCGCTGCTGGCCGTCGAAGGACCTGCCTGGCTTCTCCCGGATCTCGAGGCGAGGCTTGCCGATGCGCACCGGCGGATGGTTCTGCTGGACGCGCTTGCCGCGATCGAGGCGGAACCCACGCTGCTCGGCGTGAGTGCCCACCTGCTTTCTGTGTCACGGCGGCCCTGACGCTTTTGTTTGGAGGTTCATATGGCCCACGGCAAGATCTGTTATCTCGAGATACCCGCGGATACGGCCGAAGCGTCGGCGGCGTTCTACAGCCGAATTTTCGGCTGGAAGGTCAGAACCCGCGGTGATGGCGAACTGGCCTTCGACGATGCCGGCGGCGTGAGCGGGACGTGGGTCAAGGCGAGCGATCGGACGCCGGACGAGCGCACGCGGACCTACATCATGGTGGACGACATCGCGGACGCGTTGAAGGCGATTGAGGCAGCGGGTGGTCGAGTTCTGACGCCGCGGACCGAGATCGGCCAGGGGATGGGCTCCTTCGCGGCGTTCGCGGATCCGGTCGGGAACGAGTTCGGACTGTACGAGGAACCTCGCCCCTGAGTCGGCTGGTAGAATCGTGTCACCGTGTCACATTCACTCATGAGCCGCCGCCAGGCAATGGCGGCGCTGGCATCCACCGCTGCCTTACCGCTGGTCTCCGCGTGCGCACCCGATCGTCCGCCAGCCCCGGCCGTCGCCGTGCCTGACGAGGCAGGAGCGCTCGCGCTGCTCGATAGCTGTGCCGACAACCTGCTGCGTCTCGCGCCGGAGAGCGCGACCTCGCTGGGCATCGACACCGGCGCGCGAGCGGCGCTTCGCTCGCAGCTGGGCGATCGATCCGCGGAAGGTCAGCAGCGAATGGCGGCGCAGCTGCGGGCCGACCTGGCGCGGGTCAACGCCTTCAAGACCGACGGGTTGTCGCACGGCACCCGCACCAGTTTCGAGGTGGTGCGCAGCGCGTACGCGACGTCGCTCGAGGGATTCGCGCTCCCGTATGGCGACATCACCGTCGGAGGCTGGCGCAACACGCCGTACGTCGTCATCCAGAACGTCGGCGCCTACCTGGACGTTCCTCGATTCCTCGACAGCGATCATCGAATCGAGAACGCGACGGACGCCGAGGCGTATCTGGCGCGGCTGCAGTCGTACGCGAAACAGCTCGATGGCGAGCGCGGCCGCATGGCGGCGGCCCGTGGCGCCGGGCTGGTGCCGCCGGCATTCCTGATCGACAAGGCCCTGGCGCAGATGCGGCTCTCGGCGAAGAATGCGCGCGAAGGCGGCACGCTGGTTGACTCACTGGCGCGGCGGGCGAAGAGCATCCCCGGCACGTGGGCCGAGCGCGCGCGGACCATCGCGGCACAGGAGATCGCGCCCGCGCTCGACCGGCAGCTGCAGGAGCTCGAGGCTCAGCGCGTCCTTGCCACCAACGATCCCGGCATCTCGGCGCGTCCGCACGGCGAGGAGTTCTACCAGTGGGCGCTCAAGGCGTCCACCACGACGAACATGTCGCCGGACGAGGTCCACGAGATGGGCCAGAACGAGCTGACGCGTCTGCATTCGCAGATGGACGAGATTCTGAAGGAGGTCGGCTACTCGAAGGGCACGGTCGGCGAGCGGATGAACGCGCTGGCGAAGGATCGCCGCTACAAGTTCTCCGAGGGCGACAAGGGCCGCGCCGAGATCCTGGCGTTCATCGACAATCGGCTCGCCTGGATCAAGGCGCAGATGCCGCGTGCCTTCAACAAGCTGGTCAACCCGAACATGGAAGTGAAGCGGCTGCCGCCCGAGGAGGAGCCCGGCGCACCGGGTGCGTACGGCGGAGCGGGCTCGGTTGACGGCACCATTCCCGGCCGGTACTGGATCAACCTCAGGACCACCGACCTGCACAGCAAGTACAGCCTTGCCGACCTGACCTTTCACGAGGCGATTCCCGGCCACATCTGGCAAGGGGAATACACCCACGGCATGCCGCAGATCCGTCAGATGCTCGCCTTCAACGCCTACTCCGAAGGCTGGGGGCTCTATGCGGAGCAGCTTGCCGACGAACTTGGCGCGTATGAGAGCGATCCGGTTGGGAAGCTCGGTTACCTCCAGTCAATTGCCTTCCGTGCCTGCCGCCTGGTGGTGGATACGGGCCTCCACGCCAAGCGTTGGACGCGAGAGCAGGGCGTCCGTTTCTTCGTCGAGGTGAACGGATCGAACCCGCACGAAGTGGCCAGCGAGGTCGACCGCTATTGCTCGTGGCCCGGCCAGGCGTGCGGCTACAAGGTGGGGCACAGCGAGATCAACCTGCAGCGCCAGAAGGCGACGACGGCGCTCGGGGCGAAGTTCGACGTCAAGACGTTCAACGACACCGTGGTCCTCGGCGGCAACGTGCCGCTCGACGTGCTCGCCCGTAACGTTGACGAGTTGGTGCGAAGCAAAGCGGAGTAGAAACCGGCAGCCGGCAGCCGGCAGTCGGCTGCCGGTGTCGAGTCGTCTCAGGCTGACTGCGGGCGTGGATGCAGGATCATCCAGGACGTCCCGAACCGATCGCTCAGCATCGAAAAGCGAAACGCGAAGAAGGTTTCCGCCATCGGCATGAAGATCTGGCCACCTTCGGCGAGCAGGGCATGCACGCGCTCGGCCTCCGCGCTGCTGTCGAGGGTCAGGGACAAGATAGGCGCTGCGAATAGGCTGAAAGCGATCCGGCGGGATATCAGCGCCGAGGAGCTCCGTGCCGCCGATGTTCATGCGGGCGTGAAGGACGGCATGGCCCCAGCCAGCGGGCACCTGCGATTGGTCCGGCTGTTCGCCGTGCCTCATCAGCATGGTGATCCGTCCGCCGAGGTGCTCTTCGTAGAAGCGGAATGCCTGCTCGCAGTTGCCGCCATAGTTGAGATAGGTGTGAAGTTGCATGAGGCGTGGTTCCTCCGTTTGTGGGATTAGACTCTAGCAGCGCTGAAGGGCACGCTGCATCGCAGCCGGCGTTGGTCTCGCCTATCCTCTCTCGCGGTGGCTCGAGACCGACGTGTCGGCAATCGGCGCCGTCGTCGGCATGTGTCTGGGCTGGGGAGTGGCGACGCTGTTCGCGAGGTCAGCCACGTCACATGGTCAAGAATGAGCGCTGAACTGGTGAAGAGACGTGTTTCGGCCTCCTGCGTGGCACTGCTCGGCCTCTGGCTCGCGGTGGCGGCGACGCTCCACGCCCAGGGCGCTCCCGCGCCGCCGGCGCCAGCCGACGCCGCATCGCCCCAGAAGCTGGAGACGATGCTGCAGTTCGTGCGCGACCGGAATGCGCGCGACTATGCCGTCACCGGCCCGAACAGCATCGATGAAGGGAAGTACGTCGCGATCGGCGGCATCGAGCAGTGGATCACCATTCGCGGCGAAGACCGCAAGAACCCGGTACTGCTGCTCCTGCACGGCGGTCCGGGAGATGCCACGAATCCGTGGGGCTATGCCGGGTTCCGCTCATGGATGAAGCGCTTCACCGTCGTTCAATGGGATCAGCGTGGCTCTGGCCGGACGCTGGGAAAAAACGGCGCCGCGCTCGCGCCGACGATCACCATCGATCGCATGACGCAGGATGGCATCGAGCTGGCGGAGTTACTGCGCAAGACGCTGCAGAAGGACAAGATCGTGCTCGTCGGCCATTCGTGGGGATCGACGCTTGGCGTGTTCATGGCCAAGGCCAGGCCCGAGCTCTTCTACGCATTCGTCGGCACCGGCCAGGTGGCGAACCCGGAACGGAACTACGCCGTCGCCTACGACGAGCTGCTCAAGAAGGCCCAGTCCGTCGGCGACCAGCGCGCCATCCAGGAGCTCAAAGAGATCGGTCCTCCTCCGTACGCCAACGGACGCGGCTACGGGGTACAGCGCAAGTGGGCCAACCTGTTCGAGGGCGCGGACTCGTTCATTGCGTCGATGCTTGGCTTTGCGCTGGGTGCGCCTGGCTACTCGATGCGCGACATCAACGACTGGTTCGAAGGCCAGATGGTGAGCGCGGATCGGCTCGTCCCGCAGACCTCCACCATGCCGGCACAGCGCCTCGGTGGCGAGTTCGCCTTGCCGGTGTTCGTGATCCAGGGCGCGGAGGACTTCACCACGCCGACGAGCCTCGCTCGCACCTACCTCGAGTCAATCACCGCCCCTCGCAAGGCATTCGTCGCGATCGAGGGGAGCGGACACTTTGCCGTGTTCATGAAGCAGGACGCATTCCTGAACGAGCTGGTGACGCGAGTGCTCCCCTTGACGACGAAGCCGTGAGCGACTGTGCGCATCGGTGATGAGGACCAACGATGAAGGCGCCTGGTCACGGCGATCCGGCGCACCGCTCGCCGGCGCGGCGCTCCTCAAGGAGACCTGCCGCCGGATCCGCGTCGCTCGCAGCTACTGGGACGCGCACAACAACCGCGCCTGCCGCGGAGAACGCGACAAGGCGCTGGCGCTCTACGAGACGATGAGCGAAGCCGAGCGAGACAAGATCCCGCAGGAGCTGCGGGTGTGGCTGCGCTATCGCAGCGAGAAGTACTTCGGCGCCGATCGGACCCCGCCGCGAGGACGCGGGCGGTGATCCGTCCGTCGGTCAAGGAGAAGCTGCACCCAAGGAATCGCTTTCGAGCTGGATACGACTTCCCGAAGCTGGTTGCGTCCAGTCCGCCGCTGGCGGCGTTCGTGGCGCCGAACGCGTACGGCCAGGCGTCCATTGATTACGCGGACCCCGGTGCGGTGAAGGCGCTCAACCAGGCGCTGCTGAAGAGCGCGTACGGCATCACGGCTTGGGACGTGCCGCCTGGATACCTCTGTCCGCCCATCCCCGGGCGGAGCGACTACCTGCATTACCTGGCCGACCTGCTCGAATCCGAGCGCCGGGCTGCGCGAAGTCGCCGTCGCCCGGTCGCGGTGCTCGATATCGGCACGGGCGCGAACTGCATCTATCCGCTGATCGGCGCCAGTGAATACGGCTGGCACTTCGTCGGCTCTGAGATCGATCGGGTCGCGCTGCGGTGGGCGAAGAAGGTGGTCGCCGCCAATCCCGCACTGTCCGACCTGATCGACTGCCGGCTTCAGGCCTCGCCGCTCGAGTGCTTCAACGGGGTCGTGCAGCCAGGCGAGACATTCGACCTGTCGATGTGCAATCCGCCATTCCACGCATCGGCCGCGGCGGCCGCCGAAGGGAACCGCCGCAAGCGCCGCAATCTGGGTGGCGGCGCACGGGCTTCGGCCAGGCTGAACTTCGGTGGCACGGCAGGCGAGCTCTGGTGCGAGGGAGGGGAGCTGGCGTTCGTGCGGCGCATGATCGCGCAGAGCGCGGAACGCGCCGCCTTGTGCCGGTGGTTCACCACCCTCGTTTCAAAGAGCACACACCTGCCTCGTCTCTATCAGTCGCTACGGCACGTGGGCGCGGCCGAGGTGCGGACCATCGAGATGGCGCAGGGCCAGAAGACCAGCCGCATCCTGGCCTGGACGTTTGCTCGCGACTAACCCTCAGCTCACTTGCGTTGAAGATCCATCGGCCACATCTGTGGCAGAATCCCCGGCATCATGGCCTCCATCGATGGCGTACACCTCCTGCTCTATAGCAAGGACGCCGATGCCGATCGGCGGTTCCTGCAAGACGTCCTCGGATTCGACGGCGTCGATGCCGGCGGCGGCTGGATGATTCTCGGCATGCCCCCGACCGAGCTCGCCGTGCACCCGTCCACCGACAACTTCGCGCAGCGGCACGCCGGGCACGAGGTGCTGGGCGCCGTGATCTATTTCATGTGCGCGGACTTGACGGCGTCGATGGCAGCGCTTCAGGCGAGGGGAGCGTCGTTCACGGAAATCGAGAAGGCGGGGTGGGGCATCAGGACCACCATCAAGCTGCCGAGCGGTGGCGAAGTGGGCCTGTATCAACCGACCCATCCGAGCCCGTTGTCTCGCTGACGCGGTGTTTTCATGAGCCAGTCTCCCCCCCTGCGACTGGTCAACAAGCACACCGGCGAAGTCCTCGAGCTCCTGAGAAGGTGCGATCGGGGGCAGATGATCCTCCAGCTGCATGGCACCCTGCCGCCGCATCAGGAGGGCCGCCGCTGCACATCCACCAGTTCGAGGATGAGGATGGAAGCGTCACCGCGGGCACCCTGTCCGCGATCATCGGCGATCGACCATCACGGCGGGACCGGGGGAGTCGGTCACGCTGCCGCGTGGCGTCCCGCACCGCTGGTGGAACGGCGGCGACACCCAGCTTGCCTTCCACGGCACCGTACGCCCGCTGGCCGATCTCGATCGCTATCTGCAGGCCATCTTCGAGGTGGTCAACGCCGGTCCAAAGGGCGGCCGCCGGTGTTCTACATGGCCCATCTGGTGCTACGGCATCGCCACACGCAATCGGTGCTGCTGATGCCGGCGCCGCTCCAGGCCGTGGTGTTCCGGACGGCGGTGCTGATTGGCACGCTGCTCGGGCGCTACAAGGGGAAGGACTGGCCCGGCTGCCCGGATCGCTGCGCCGGCGCACCGACGGCGTTCGCACATAAATCCGATCCGCTGACGGAACCGACCGCCGAGCTTCTGTGACAGAATCCGGGCGTGCAGCCGACCCGCCTGGTCACGCGCCGATGAGTCACCCCCGACTGTGAGGCACCGCCACCGCGTTCTTGGCTTCCTCATCCTGCTGTTCGCCATCACGTACATCGATCGCGTCTGCATCTCCGTGGCCGGTCCGCGAATGCAGGAGGACCTTGGCATCGACCCGATCGGCTGGGGCTGGGTCACGGCGATGTTCACGCTGTCCTACAGCCTGTTCGAGATCCCGACCGGGGTGATGGGCGATCGCCTTGGCGCCCGCCGGGTGCTCGCGCGCATCGTGCTGTGGTGGTCCGCGTTCACGTCGCTCACCGGCATGGTCTCGAACTACTACGTGCTGCTGTTCACCCGGTTCTGCTTCGGCGCCGGGGAAGCCGGCGCGTTCCCCAACGCCAGCATCGTCGTCTCGCGGTGGTTTCCTCCCTCGAAGCGCGCCAGCATCTCCGGCGTGCTGCTGATGGCGAGCCAGATCGGCGGCGCCATCGCGCCGCTGCTGGTGGTGCCGATTCAGATGCGCTACGGCTGGCGCATGTCGTTCCTGGTGTTCGGCGTGGTCGGCGCGATCTGGGCGGCCGCGTGGTACTACTGGTTTCGCGATACGCCGTCCGAGATGCCTGGCGTCAGTCAGGCCGAACTGCAGGAGCTGTCGGCCATTCCGCCCGCGGCCGGGCACGGCTTTCCGTGGCGGGTGGCATTCCGGTCCGAAACCGTGCTGGCCCTGCTGGTCACCGCCTTCTGCTACATCTACGTCTACTCGTTCTTCCAGACCTGGTTTCACACCTTCCTGGTGAAGGGCCGCGGCTTCAGCGAAACCGGTCTGCTGCTGTCGGCGGCCCCGTACGCGATCGCGGCGTGCGCGAATCTCGCCGGCGGCGCCGCGAGCGATGCCCTGGTGCGGCGGTTTGGCAGGACCTGGGGGCGGCGGTCGATTGGCCTGGTGGGGCTCGGCAGCGCGTGCTTCTTCACCATCGCCGTGATGTTCACCCAGCAGCAATGGCTGACCATCGTGCTGCTGTCGCTGATCTACGGCGGCATCACGTTCCAGCAGGCCGGCGTCTTCGGCGTCTGCCTCGATCTCGGCGGACGGCACGCCGGCGCCATTGTCGGACTGATGAACACCTCGGCGCAGGTGGGAGCCCTGGTCGGCTCAGTCGCCTACGGCTACATCGTCGAGTACTTCCACAGCTACGACGCCCCGTTCGTCCCGATGGCGGTGGTCCTGTTCGTCGGCATGCTGTTCTGGCTGCGCATCGATGCCGCAGCGGAGCTGACGGCGGACTGAGGCGGGCCTCATC
The DNA here is from genome assembly GCA_963723005.1 of uncultured Acidobacteriota bacterium. Lineage (GTDB taxonomy): Bacteria > Acidobacteriota > Vicinamibacteria > Vicinamibacterales > UBA2999 > VFZN01. The sequence continues at coordinate 36,995 of CAVRPA010000010.1, forward strand.
GTCACAAACAACTCCGGCCGTGACAGAATCCGGAAAATGGGGGAGATATGCGGCGAGAGTTGATCGCAGTGCTGGTGCTGGTGGCGGTCCTGGTCGCCGTCGCGCCGCCGTCGAGGGTCGTGAGCGCCCAGCCGGCTGACATCTTTGCGGCGATCGATCGCGGCTTCGAGGAGTACCGGCTCGATGCCCATATCCCCGGCATGGTCTACGGGGTCGTGATCGACGGCCGCCTGGCGCACGTCAAGGGCCTCGGGATCCAGAGCACCGAGACGAAGCAACCCGTCTCGGCCGACACGCTGTTCCGGATCGCCTCGATGACCAAGGCGTTCACGGCACTCTCGATCCTGAAGCTCCGCGATGACGGGAAGCTCGCGCTGGACGCGCCGGCCGAAACCTACATCCCGGAGATCAAGGACTGGAAATACCCGACCAGCGACTCGCCGCGAATCCGCGTCGGCCATCTGCTGACGCATACCGCCGGGTTCGTGACCGACGACCCGTGGGGCGACCGGCAGACGCCGCTGCCCGACGAGGACTTCACGCGGCTGCTGCGCGAGGGTGTGCCGTTCACGCGCCCGCCAGGCACGGCCATGGAGTACTCGAACCTGGGCTACGCCATGCTCGGCCGAATCATCACGAACGTCGCCCGGCAGCCGTACAAGGACTACATCGAGGCCCAGCTGCTGAAGCCGCTCGGCATGGCCTCGTCGGGATTCGAGGTCACACAGGCGCCGGCAGAGCGACGCGCGCTCGGCTACCGCTGGGAGGACGGCGCGTGGCGACTGGAGCCGACCATGGCGCACGGGGCGTTTGGGGCGATGGGCGGGTTGCAGACGAGTGCCAACGACTATGCGAAGTACGTGGCGTGGCTGCTGTCGGCGTGGCCGGCGCGAGACGGCGCTGATAACGGCCCGGTGAAACGTGCGTCGGTGCGGGAGCTGGCCGAGGGCGCGAACTTCCCTCAGGTGCGGATGCGCCCGGGCAGCACTGGCGCGACCGCGTGTCGTGAGGCGGCGACCTACGGCAAGGGCATGTATGCCGCGGTCGACTGCGATCTCGGCCTCACTCTCAGTCATGGCGGCGGCTATCCCGGCTACGGCTCGCACGTGTTGTTGCTGCCGGATTACGGCGTCGGCATCTTCGCGCTGGCCAACCGGACCTACGCGGGTCCGCGCGCTCCGGTGTGGGACGCGGCCGTCCGGCTCCACGACGCCGGACTGTTGAAGGACCACGCCGTGAAGGCCGACGAGTCGCTCTCCACCAGCTACGCCGCGGTGGGTCGCATGTACGCCGCGGGCAACGTCACCTCCGCGGGTGATGTGCTGGCGATGAACTTCCTGATGGATCGATCCGCCGAGGGCTGGGCCCGCGATCTCGCCAGCCTGAAAGCGCAGGTTGGCACCTGCGAGACGTCGGCGCCAATCGTCGCGACCGGTGCGCTGACCGGCGAGTTCACGTGGCGTTGCGAGCATGGCCGCGTAAAAGGGTTGCTGCAGCTGGCACCCACGCGCCCGCCGCGCATCCAGTCGTTGGACGTCACGCGCGCGACGCCCTGAGGCTGGACGGCCCTCTACTGCGCGTTGAAGGTGGACGCGTGCAGATGAGCGATGCGCCAGTGTCCTCCCGCGAGGTGGAGCACGAGCGTGCGCCGTGAGCGCGCCGCCGCCGTACCCAGGTGGAACGTCACTACTGCGGCACCGTCGAAGCGCTGTACTTCAAGGTCCTGAGGCTGAAGGTCTTGAAACGGTGGTGCCGTCCTGCCCGACGCCGCCCTGATCTGCGCGAACACCACCTCGAACGTCCGCTGGATCTCCTGCCGGCCCTGGATGCGGGTCGGAAACGTGCGCGGCGGCGCGGAGGGCGGATGGAAGACCGTGGCCTCGGCCGCGAAGCAATCGAGGAAGGCCGGCATGTCGAGGTTGTTGAAGGCCGTGAGGAACTGCCGCATGGCGGCATCGATGCCGTTGTCGGCCGTCTGCGCGGTTCCCGTGGCGGAGGAGAGCGTCAGGAGGGCAAGCGCGAGGGCGGCGAAGCGTGGCATGGCGATATGGTCACACAGATCATCGAACGTGAATCATCGTGGTGCTCACGTCCGCGTGTCCAAGCAGTTCCTGCACGGTGCGGATGTCGTAGCCGTCCTCGAGCAGGTGCGTGGCGAACGAGTGGCGGAGGGTGTGGCAGCTCGCACGTTTCGTGATCCCGGCCCTGCGGACCGCGGCCGTCACCGCTCGTTGGACTGCGCTCTCATGAAGGTGGAACCGCGTCCGGCAGTGTGACGCGGCCGGCTCCGTTCTTCAGGTCCGCGTCGTGGATCGCTCGGACCTGGAGCAAGTGGCGCTGCAGGAGCGGCGCCACCGAAGCCGGCAGCATTGTCTGCCTGTCTTTCCGACCCTTTGCCTGGCGCACCACGATCTGCGACCGGTCCATATCAACGTCCTTCACACGAAGCGCCAGCGCTTCGTTGAGCCTGAGGCCGGCGCCGTAGTTGGGAGTGGCATAGTCGCGGATGGTGCGAGATCCGTGCCTTTTGGAGTGGTGGGGAGGAAGGTGGCTGGGGTCGGCAACATGCGCAGAATCTTCGTCCCGCGGGCAGGAACGGCGCGTCAGGAACTGCGACATCCTGCGTGGGCGTCGGTTCCGTGTTAGGCTGCGCCATCGCGCAGGCTAGGCGCTGACAACGAGAGGGACCACGGCTGCCCTCCAGGTCTTGATGTGGCTGTGATTTACGAGCACGTGTGGCCGCGGCGTTCTGGCTGGATTGCTGGCGATGGCTGGCAGGCTATGCCGGGCCTGATGGTGTGGACCACGCCACCTACTATTAGTTGGGCGGACAAGAATGCTGAAGCGAGGCAGGTGGCTCAAGGCCGACGACTGCGTTGAAGATAGGAGTTCTGAGTGCTAGCTCCTATGACCGGGAAGGTCGTTGTCATTACTGGGGGTGCGGCCGGCATCGGGCGCGCAAGCGCCATGGCCTTCGCGCGTGAGGGCGCGAGTGTGATCATCGGCGACATCGATGGCGCCGGAGCCGAGGAAACGGTGTCGAGAATACGAGAGGGTGGCGGTAAGGCGACTTCCGTTCGTACCGACGTGACCAACTCGGCCGACGTACGGAGAATGGTACAGAGCGCGGTCGAGCAGCATGGCGGTCTGGACTACGCGTTTAATAACGCCGGGTTCGTAGGGTCGCGCGCCGGTATCGTCGGCACGACCGAGGAAGAATGGCACCAGGCCGTCGCCCTCAATCTGACGAGCGTGTGGCTGTGCATGAAGTACGAGATCCCCGAGATGCTCAAACGCGGGGGCGGCGCCATCGTGAACAATGGGTCGGTAGTCGGATTGGTCGGTTCGCCCTTGATCGTCGGAAGTGTGGCGACCAAGCATGGCGTGTCTGGTCTCACGAAAACGGCGGCACTTGAATACGCAACGCAGGGGATACGCGTAAATGCTGTTGCGCCAGGATTGGTGCGGACTATGCTGGCTGAGCGGATGGTGAGGTCGCTCCCGCCGGGGGCCGAAGAGGCAATCTTGTCGGTGGTGCCACAGAACCGATGGTGCACACCGGAGGAGGTTGCGGAGGTCGTCGTCTTCCTCTGTTCGGATGCAGCCTCCTACGTCACGGGTCATGTCATGCCGATTGACGGTGGTCAAACCGCACGCTGACTCGCAAGGATCCGAGCCGCCCAACACGGCATGCAGCCGACGGCGCTCGGTGGAATCATGAGCGCCGCGGCTGATGCCGGAGCCGTTATGCCGGCAAGAACAACGCATCGACACTGGCTGGACGCTGCTACGCCAATGGCGTATCATGTGACCAATGCGGTTCGTCGAGACGCCTGTTTTCACGACCGCGATTCGGCGGCATCTCGACGACGATCAGTATCGCCAGCTGCAGATCGCGTTGATGCTGCGCCCCGAGCAAGGGCCCGTGATTCGAGGGTCGGGGGGTCTCCGCAAGGTGCGGTGGGCCACCACCGGCTCTGGCAAACGCGGCGGGCTTCGGGTGATCTACTACTGGGCCGTCCGTGATCAGATCTTCCACATGGTGTACGCCTACACCAAGGCCGAACAGGGCGACCTGACCCCGGCACAGACCCGTCAGCTCGCGCGTCTGGTTCGAGAGGAATTCAAATGAAGGACGCCGCGTTTCAACAGCTGCTCACCAGCGTGCGCCAGGCAGGCCAGATTCGGCGTGGCACACGACGCCCCTCTCGGACGACGGCCTTCCGACCCACCGATGTCCGGGCCGTCCGAGCCAAGCTCGGCGCGTCCCAAGCGGAGTTCGCGCTCATGATCGGAGTGAGCGTCGCCACTCTGCGGAACTGGGAGCAGGGGCGACGCACACCCGACGGCCCGGCGTTGGCGCTGCTCCGCGTGGCCGCCGTTAGCCTGACCAACGTACGATGAAGCCAGCCCGATGTGCCTATTGTGTCGACGGACGTGGCGACACGAGGGACCACGTGCCGCCCAAGGCTCTATTTCCTGAGCCCCGCCCCGACGACCTCGTCACCGTGCCTTGCTGCGAGAGCTGTCGACGCACACAGTCTGCTGACGACGAGTATTTCCGGACCATGATCGCGATGCGCGAAGATGCAGCCGCACATCCAGCCGCGGCCGCAATCCTAAAGAAGGTGCATCGCTCCCTTCGCAGGCCGGAGCATCGAAAACTCACTGCGGCATTGCTAGCCAGCACCAAAGACGTCGCCATGCGGTCGCTAGCAGGCCTGTACGTTGGCTCTGGTACGATGTACGCCGTCGATTTGAAGCGCCTCGATCGTGTCATTGCGCGGACGATGCGAGGCCTCCACTTTCACCACTCAGGCGATCGCGTTGTGCCGGAGCGAGACGTAACGGTGTTCTGCCTAGAGGGCTTCCCGAGCGCCTCGTTGGAGCAACAAGCCCAACTTGAGTGGTTAACCGATCACGCATTGTCCGGAGAGCGCAGGACGATTGCTGGAGATGCGTTTATTTACTGGTATCAGTCGTTCGGCGCCTGGGAAGGTGGTTCACTCTGGGGGTTCTGGGTGTACCGTGCATTGCCATTCGTCGGCTGGGTCGGGCCGGCAGCAGGCTAACATCGGCTTGCAGCCGACGACGGCCCGGTGAATCATGAGGCCGTCGCGGCTGAAGCCGCGTCGTTAGACCGACAAGTAGAACGTGGGAGCGCTTCTGTTCCAGTTCGGGCACTACGGAGCATAAACGCCCAACATGAAGTTTGCGTTGACTCTGGTTAGAGTGAACCCCAACTCTACGAAGCATGTGCGGCCTAACACGGCATGCAGCCGACGGCGCACGCGAAATGAACGAGCGCCGCGGCTGATGCCTGACGTTAGGCAGACTAGGATCACTTCGACTTCAATGATCCGGAAGATGGCCCTCGGCCTCCTCGAGCTCAGCGGAGAAGGTCTCACGGTAGTCACGATTCTCAAGCCACCATTGCCGCTCCCGGTCGACGTGTTGCCGGGCCGTCGCCGTGAAGCGGACGCGTCGCTCCCTCACCGGGACCGCAGTCCCCGGAGGACCTCGGCGGCGTCCACCAGGCGGCCTGCGGTCACGTCGGCGCCGGACTCGGCGAGCGCGGCATGCAGGGCTGCGCGATCGGTGTCGTCGAGCCAATCACCTGGGTCGAGGGGCAGCAACGCGACTTCCGTCCCTTCCGGAAGCGTCGTCGGCTCGTCCACCACCAGGCGGCCAGCCTGAACCCGGGCTTTGATGGTCATACGGGGAGGTTAGCACTCGATCGGCTGCCTAACAACCGCGTCGCGCCGACAGCGCCGACCGGCCATGGCAGAATCCCAACATTCGGGCGCTGCGGCTCACGCGGCGACCGTCAGACCGCGCAACGAACAGTTGCGCCTACTCCGACTGAGTCGATAGCGGATTCGTCATCGAGAAGACCATCCAACCAAGGAGGCAGTCATGGCCGTCGTCGCCGTCTTCCAGGGTGCCACACTCACACGTGAAAGGTACGAAGCCTCGATTCGCGAGCTCACCGGTGGTCGATCTCGGGTCGAAAAGCCGTCCGACTGGCCAGTCGAGGGACTGCTACTCCACGTGGCTGGCGAGACCGCAAGCGGGTTTCGCGTGATCGATGTGTGGCAATCAGAAGAAGCGTTTCGGCGGTTTGGGGAAGCGCTCGCTCCGATCATGGCCAAGCTTGGGCTCGAGGAGCAGCCGGAAGTCTATTCAGTGCACACGCTCGTGTCGGCCTGAGTGGGGTCTTGAACGTTCCCACGACACGAATCGCGAGGGACCTTGAAGCGGTCGCGGGCCGGGGGTGTGTAGCGGACCGCCGTCTGACCAGCGGTTGCAGCCGACGGCGCACGGTGGTATCCACGGCGCGCCGCGGCTGAACCGTGGTCGTTACGCCGACCATGAGAGGTGCACGCGATGCAACAGCTTCGATATTCCATCGACGTCACGTTGGGGCTGCTGCGACCATCGTGCAATCGTGCCGGACGAAGACTTGCATCGTCACGCGACCGAAAACATCGCCCGGGCTGATGCGCTCCTCTTTGGCAGGGTGACCTACGAGATGTTGGGCAGCATGGCCGGGCGCCGGCGCCGACGGGTGTGAGCCCTGATTGGATGCAACCCTGGATGGAACCGTTCGCCCAGACGATCTATGCGTGGCTGGCGTGAAGCTCGCGCTGCCGTTGACGGAGCTCGGGTTGATCGATGAGTACAAGTTTGTACTACACGCGATTTAGCCAGCGCCCATGAGGCAGAAGGAGTAGACATGTCCACGGTCTTCGATTTCATCGTCGTGGGCGGCGGATCCGCTGGAGCGGTGATCGCTGCACGTCTCTCCGAGGATCCGACCTGCCGGGTGGCGCTACTCGAGGCCGGGCGGCGGCCGCCGGCTGCGGAGCTGATCCCCGCGGCGTGCCCGGCGCTGCAGCAGAACCCCGAAACGGATTGGATGTACACCGCCGATGCCGGCAAGTGCGGGCTCGGGCTGGCCGATGGGCGGATGATGATGCCACGGGGCAAGATGCTCGGCGGATCCTCGGGGATGAACTACATGGCCTATGTGCGTGGCCACCCCGGCGACTTCGACGCCTGGGCGGAGGGTGGTGCCACCGGGTGGGGCTACCGCGACGTGCTGCCGTACTTCACGAAGAGCGAGGGGCTCGCGCCCTGCGACGACATCCCGATCGACGCCTCCGCGCACGGTACCGTCCGGGCCCCTTGGGGTGTCCGTGCGCTCGCCGATACTGCCGGGCGCGCGCGAGTTCGTGGAGGCCGCCGTGGCGGCAGGCATCCCGCGCGGTGACTACAACGGACGCGACCGATGTGACCCGGCCGGCGTCGTGTCGCTCGTCCAGACCACCACCCGGGCGGGCAGGCGGTCGAGCACCTATCGCGCGTTCCTCGAGGGCGACACCGAACGGCGGCCGAACCTCACGATCATCACCGGGGCCCATGTCACGCGCGTGCTCCTCGAGGGCCCGCCGGGCCGCATGGCCGCGACCGGCGTCGAGTACCGCAACGAAGCGGGCGAAACGTGCGCGGCGCTTGCCGCCAGGGAAGTCGTGCTGAGCGGTGGGGCGATCGGGTCGCCGCACCTGCTCCTGCTGTCGGGCATCGGGCCGCGGCGCGAGCTCGAGTCCGCGGGCATGGCCTGTCAGATCGATTCGCCGCATGTCGGCAAGCACCTGAAAGACCACGTCCAGGTCGCCTTCTTCTTCCCCGCTCCGGGGGCGGGCGTCTCGATGAACGAGGTCGGCATCTCGTTTGGCCCCGATGCCCTGCGCGCTCCTGCGGGGCCTCTGCCCTCGGATCCCCGCGACGACGCGACCATGCCCGCCGAATTGCAGGCGTTGAAGCAGGAGGCCGAGCGGCGCATCACCGAATGGTCCACGACTGGTCGCGGACTCGTATCCTCGTCGCTCTACGAGGCGTGCGCCTGGTTCAACACCGGCCTCGGTGATCATCACACCCACGACGGGCAAATCGGATTCTTCGCGTGTGGGTACAACCCGGACATCTGGAAGAAGTGCCTCCGCGTCGACACCGACCGGTACTTCGACGACCCGGCCAGGCGACTCGCGAACGACGCGGAGAGCGTGATCGTGCTCGCGAATCCGGTGCAGCCACACAGCGAGGGCGAGATCGTCCTCGGGAGCGCCGAGCCCACGGCCGACCCGGTCATCCGCATGAACTACTTCGGCGACCCCCATGACATGAAGGTGATGGTCGCGGTGATGCGCCGGGTGCTCGACATCGTGGCGCACTGGCCCGCACATCGCGCGATCGGCCCCCTCCTCATCCCGCCCTTCCTCGCCGAGAAGCACGGGCACAGCGAGGGTGCCGTCCCCAGCGACGCGCTCCTGGAGGACCTGGCGCTGTCACTATTCCTGGACCGTGTACCACCCGACGACGACCTGCCGGATCGGAAGCGTCGTCGACGCACGGCTGCGGGTGATGGGGGTCGAGCGGTTGCGCGTGGCCGACGCGAGCGTCATGCCGAACGTCGTCGCCGGCAACACGAACGCGGCCTCGATCATGATCGGTGAGAAGGCGGCCGAGATGCTGGCTGCCGACCACGGCGTGAAGCTCGCCGAGTTCGTGGGCGAGCCCATTCCTGGAGGCCTCTACGTGGCCGCTGAGGAACGGCCACCTGACACACGCTGGCCAACGAGCCGGCGAAGCCGATACGCTCTCGCGGCGGTGCCGTTGCCGGTAGCGCCCGGTGGTATTCTGTCGCGCGGCACGGCTCGGCACGAAGGCGTGGAACGGACAAAGGACGAACCGCATGAGCAGGAGGTGCTCCCATGGCTGATCTCGATCAGGCGGTTGCCACCCAGCTGGCCAACATTCAGAAACGAACCGGCAAGTCGCTGGACGAGCTCGCCACGATCGTGAAGAGCTCCGGCCTCTCGAAGCACGGAGAGTTGGTGGCGATGCTGAAGGCCGACCTGGGCATGGGGCACGGCGACGCCAACACGCTGGTGCACACGCTGCTCAAGTCCGACGGGCAGAGCGCCGCCGCCGCCCAAGGGCTCTCGGCGGATCGACGTCCTCGACGGGCTCTACACCGGACCCAAGGCGGCACTAAGGCCGATCCACGACCGGCTGCTCGCGAAGATCCGGACGTTCGGGGGCTTCGAGGAGGCGCCGAAGAAGACCTACGTCAGCTATCGCCGGAAGAAGCAGTTCGCGATGATCGGGCCCGCCACCAACACGCAGGTCGAGGTCGGGCTCAACATGAAGGGCGTGACGGCTACCGATCGGCTGCAGGCACTGCCGGCGGGACAGATGTGCAACTACAAGGTCAGGCTGTGGGACACAAACGCTGTGGATGCGGAGTTGATCGACTGGCTCAGGACGGCATACGAGGCGGCGGGGTAGCGCGCCGCCAGCCGTGGCTGTTCCCCCGTAGAGCGACCCTGCCCATGCCGACCCGTCGCCAGTTCATCCGCGCGGCAGCCGTAGTTGCCATGGCGGCCCGCGCCCCGCGGCTGCTCGCGGCGAAGTACGACCTGCTGATCAAGGGCGGGCGCGTCATCGACGCGTCGCAGAAACTCAACGGGATCATGGACGTGGCCATCACGGCCGGGCGGATTGCCGCCCTTCAGCCCGACATCCCCTCGTCTGATGCGGCCGACGTGATTGACGTTCGCGGGAAGATTGTCACCGCGGGGCTGGTCGATCTCCACGCCCATCTCGACAGCCCGGACATGCCACCCGCGCACTGCCTTTCCACGGGCGTCACCTCGATTGTCGATGGCGGCTCGCGCGGCGCCGACAACGTCGCGGAACTGGTGGGTGTGGCCCAGCGCGCACCGAACCGGATGCGCATCCTGCTGAACCTGTCCCGGACGGGACTGGTGGGTGGGGGAGGCGAGCTCCTCGACTTCGCGAAGGCCGATGCTGATGCCGCGCGCCGCGCCATCACCTCGCACGCCGACGTCATCGTCGGGATGAAGGCGCGGCTGTCAGCCAATGTGGCTGGGGAACACGATCTCGAGGCCATCCGCCGGGCGCACTCCATCATCGTGCCGCTGGGCCTGCCCCTGATGGTGCACATCGGCCAGACCCGTTCGCCGCTCCCGGCCATCCTGGAGCTGCTGCGGCCGGGCGACATCGTGACGCATGTCTATGCGCCGCCGCCCAACAGCATCTTCGACGAGGGCGGACGCGTGTTGCCACAGGTGCGTGCGGCCCGCGACCGAGGGGTGTTGTTCGATGTGGGAAACGGGCGGACAGCGCACATCACGTGGGAGATGGCCGAGCGCGCGCTCGAGCAGGGCTTTCTGCCCGATACCATCTCGTCCGACCTCACCGCGCCTGGGCGCACCGACCGGGTCTTCGACTTCCCGACGGTGCTGTCGAAGTTCCTGATGCTCGGGCTGTCGCTGGAGCAGGTGATCGCACGGGCGACCGTGAATGCGGCGAAAGCGATGGCGCCGTTCAAGGAGCTGGGCACGCTTCGCGTCGGCGCACCCGCGGACGTGGCGGTGTTCACGCTCGAGCGTGGCGCGTTCGAGTTCGTGGACAACGTGAATGCCAAGCGCACGGGGCCGGAGAAGCTCGTGCCGTTCGCGGTGGTCGCGGCGGGCAAGCGCGTGGCCTGAGGTCGCGATTTTCGTGATGACTCATCACCCGCCGAGGTAGCGCCAATACAGCGACGAGGTGCCGGCGGCTGCAGAGGGCGTCGTGGTAGGGTGTGGAACCGTGCTTTCTGCCGAAGACCGCCTCGCGATCGAGGCGCTGCACGAGGAATGGCTGGCTGCCGAATTGAGGCGAGACATCGCAGGGATGCTGCAGTTGTGCACAGCGGCACCCGTCTGGCTGCCCCCGAACGAAGCGCCCCTTTGTGGCAGGGCCGCAATTCTGGATTGGGTCGAGCAGCAGCCCCGTGCCACGGTACGGTGCATCGACATCGATCAACTGACAATCGACGGACTCGGCTCCATCGCCTGGAAACTGGCGGCCTTCAGCACGACACTGGAAATGGCTGGCGATTCGGCCGACGCGGTCGCCACCGGAGTTCATGCATGGTTATTGCAACGTGATGCCACAGGAGCGTGGCGGATCGCCGTCGTGACATGGACTGCGGCAGTAGCCTGACCCCTTCCACATGCCGTTTCTGACAGCCCGCTGGGAGAATCTCGTCCTTCTCAACTACGTTTGTCCTCCCGCGCTACTGGAGCCGCTGGTGCCGGCGGGTACGGAGTTGGACAGATGGGAGGGGCAGACGCTCGTCAGCCTTGTCGGCTTCCTCTTCTCCGATACGCGGCTGCTGGGCGTTCCGGTGCCGTTTCATCGCACCTTCGAAGAGGTGAACCTGCGGTTCTACGTTCGGCGGTCCGCTCCCGAGCCCCGACGCGCCGTTGTCTTCATCCGCGAGCTGGTGCCGCGGTGGGCGATTGCGGCGGTTGCCAGGAGCGTCTATAACGAGCCCTACGTCGCGTTGCCGATGCGCCATCGGTGGTCGCTCACACCGGACGGCGGGGAGGTCAGCTACGGCTGGACACATCGTGGCGCGGATTTCGAACTGGGCGCGCGCGTGCGAGGTCCGGCGATGCCACTCGCCAGGGTTCGGAAGAGGAGTTCATCACCGAGCACTACTGGGGCTACACGCGACAGCGGGACGGCGGCACGCTGGAATACCACGTCGAACACCCGCCGTGGCACGTCTGGAACGCCGCCGATAGTTGGTTTCGCGGACCCGCGGCCGCGCTCTATGGCCCGGACTTCGGCGCCGTGCTCGCGGGCACGCCACGGTCCGCGTTCGTCGCGGTGGGCTCACCCGTGGCTGTTCATCACGGACGCCGGCTCGAGCCGCGACGGACAGCATGAAGGCCAGGCGCGCGTCCCTGACCTTCCGAATCATGCCGCCAGGCGGTTAGTCGCCCATCGAGAGGCACGATCATGGTGTTCACCAAGCGTCTCCGGGACGGAATCCGGCGCGGGAGGATCAGGTGCACGGTTCGCATCTGGACGCGCCTCCAGGTCAAGGTGGGCGGTCGTTACGCGATGGACGAGGGGCATGTGGTCGTGGACTCGATCACCCCGATCGACATCGCGGACATCACCGAAGACCTGGCGCGCGAATCGGGCTTTGGCAGTGTCGAAGACTTGCTCGGGATCGCCAAGCACGGCAGCGGAGAGAACGTCTATCTGATCCGGTTCCACTACCTTCCGCCGGGGGCGTGGGAGTGAAAGGCCCGTCCAGGCTCTAGGCTTTAGGCTTTAGGCTCTAGATTCTAGGGTTCTGGGTTCTGGGTTCTGGGGTCGGATACCGGATACCGGACACCGGACGCCGGTTCTCCGGGGCTGATGCTGGACCGGCTCCACGCGGTCGGGTTACCACGCGGTCATGGAAGACTCGAACAGTTCCGCCAGGTCCTCCGGTCGCGCCGGCCGCGGCGACAACTTCGTTACGCGGTGCTGTGGCAGCGTGCCCTCGACCAGTACCGGGATGTCCGAAGACGAGTAGCCCAGCGCCGCCAGACCATTCGGCACCCGCAGGCGCTGCATGAACCACGTAATCCGATCGGCGAGGATGGCGCCCGCATCCTCGGCTCGCGCCCGCGAGACATCGGCGCCAAGCGCCTCGGCCGCCAACAGATGTCGCTGCGGACTGGCCGATGCTGTGAAGCGGAAGACCGCCGGCGCATTCAGGATCACGGACACGCCATGCGGCACGAGCGGGTGATCGACGCTCGTATCCCGGCGCGCGATAGCTCTTCACGTTGCCGGAGACGGGGTATGACATGCCATGTGGCAGATGCACGCCGGCATTGCCAAAGCCGATGCCGGCGTATGCCGAGGCCAGCAGCATGCTCGCCCGTGCCTCCTCGTCTGACGGATCGTCCACGGCCCGCACGAGAAAGCGAGCCACCATGCGGAGCGCCTGCATCGACCACACATCGCTGATCGGGTTGGACCCCTGATACGCCGGCCGCATCGCTGGGCTATCGGGCCGCGGACGTCCGGTGTAGGGCATCGCCGTGAACGACTCCACCGCGTGGCTCAGGATGTCGAGCCCGGTAGAGGCCGCCACCTGCGGCGGCATCGTCCGGGTGTTGTCCGGGTCGAGCAGGCCCAGCGTCGGCTTCAGCCGCCGATTGGCGATGCCGGTTTTTGCGTGCATCCGCTTCAGATCGAAGATGGCGACGCCGGTGGTCTCGCTGCCGGTGCCCGCCGTGGTGGGAATGGCCATCAGGGGTTTGACCGGGCCGGGCACCGGCAGACCCTTACCGATGGGCGGATTGACGTAGTCGAGGAAGTCGGCGGGCGGATACGTGGTGTAGAGGTTGACCGCCTTGGCGGTGTCGATCGTGGATCCGCCGCCGACCGCGACCAGCGCGTCGAACGGATGCTGATTCGCGAAAGCAATCGCCTCGAGCACCGATTCGTCGGTCGGCTCCACCCGCACGCTGTCGAACAGTGTGTACTGAATACCGTGCGCGTCGAGTGATTCCAGTACGGTGTGCACCGGTGACAGGCGTGACAGCGTGGGATCGGTCAACACCAGCACGCGTGACGCCTTCCACTCGCGCAGGTCCGCGCCCACCTCGCGCGTCACCCCCACGCCAAACCGCACCGCCGATGCCGCCATCTCGAACGCGTAGTCGTGGTCCATCTTTGTTCCGTTATCCGGTACCCGGTTTCGGGTGTCCGGCTCTAAGTTCCAGGTTCGAGCTGCCGGGATTGGCCAAGTCAGGTGACGGACACCGGATACCGGTTCTCCCCGTCTGCCGGCTGCCGTCTGCCGGCTGCCGGTTCCCTTTTGCCTTCTGCCTTTTGCCTTTTGCCTTTTAGACTCCTACTTCCCCTTGTACCCCGGCCCCCTGACCACTTGACCCGGCTTGGCGCCGGTGTGCTCGCCGTTCTTCAGCACCTGCGTGCCGTTCACCCACACGTGCGTCATCCCCGTGGCGTACTGATGCGGCTGCTCGTAGGTGGCATGGTCGGCAATGGTCGCGGCGTCGAAGGCGACGACGTCGGCGAACTGGCCGGCCTTGAGGAGGCCGCGATCGGCGATGCGGAGGTTCGCGGCCGGCAGCGAGGTCAGCCGGCGAATCGCGTCTTCCATCGTCGTGGCCTTCTCGTCGCGCACGTACTTGCCGAGCAGGCGCGCGAAGTTGCCGTAGGCGCGCGGGTGCGTGCTCTGTTTCAGGAACACGCCCTCGGTGGCCAGCGATGCTGCGTCCGAGCCGAAGCTCACCCACGGTAGCCCGGCCTGCCGTTTCGTGTTCTCCTCGGACATCAGGAAGTAGACGACCTGCACCCGGCTGCCGTCCTCGACGACCAGATCCATCGCCGTCTCCTGTGCGGACTTGCCGCGCGTGGCCGCGACCTCCTCGAGCGTCTTGCCAATCAACCCGCGCAGGTCGGGATTGCGGAAGCCGACGAGCAGCGTGCCTTTCGGTCCCGCGGCCAGCAGCAGGTTTTCCCACGCGTCCGTCGGCGTCAGCATCTCCTTCGCCACCTTGGCGCGGATGGCTTTGTCCTTCAGCCGCCCGGCCCACGCCTGATAGCCGCCCTCCTGCACCCAGGGCGGCATCGCCGCATCGAGACCGGTGGACCCCGCCGTGTAGGTGTACATGTCCGCGGTGATCTCGAGACCATCCTTGCGCGCCGCCTCGATCTTCGAAATCACCGCGTCGAGCTTCGACCAGTTCGATTCGCCGGCCGCCTTCAGGTGGTAGATTTCGGCGCGGATCTTCGCTTCGCGCGCGATGGTCATCAGTTCGTCCACGGCTTCGACCAGCCGGTTCCCTTCACTGCGCATGTGCGAGATGTACATGCCGCCGTACTGGGACGCGACCGCAGAAAGCGCGATCAGCTCGTCGGTCTTCGCGTAGAACCCCGGCGCGTAGATCAGCGCGGAGGAGACGCCCATCGCGCCTTCCTCCATCGCGGTCTTCACGTGCGCGCGCATGCGGTCCAGCTCCTCGGGAGTCGGCGCGCGATCGGCGTAGCCCACTTCGTTGACGCGGACCGTGGCGGCGCCGACGAACGACGCGATGTTCGGCGAGATGCCGCGCGCGACCAGCCAGTCCAGGTACTGGCCGAGCGTGGTCCATCCGATGTCGAACGTGATGTCCGACTGCCGCGCCTTGGCCTCCTGCTTCATCCGGTCGTTCATCGGCCCCATCGAGCCTTCGCCGAAGACTTCGAGCGTCACGCCCTGCTTCAGCTCGCCCATCGAGCGGCCATCGGCGATGAGCGACGTCTCCGAGTGGCTCAGCATGTTGATGAAGCCGGGCGCGACCGTCAGGCCCTTGGCGTCCACCTCGGTGGTGGCCGTTGCCGGTCCCAGCGCGCCAACAGCGGCGATGCGCTGTCCCTGGATGGCGACGTCCGCCGCCACGCCCGGCGCACCACTGCCGTCGATGACCGTACCGTTGCGGATGATCACGTCGTATTGAGGTGGACGCGTGCAACCAGCAACGCTCAGCAGGAGGGCGGCGATGACGAGGCGCGTGGACATGCGCGGGAGCTTACCACCCGTTGCATAATGCCGCCATGCGCCCTCGGCTGATCTCCCTTGCTCTTCTCGCACTGGCGGTGTTCGGCGCCGATTTGGTCGCCGAACAGAACCGCATCGACGTGGTGACGCCGGCGGCGCCGGAACTGGCCGCGTATGGCAGCTATGCGATTGGGGTGCGCACCATCACCGCGGTTGACCGGCAGCGCGTGGACGTCGTCAACACCACGCCGACGGGACCGGTGGTGCGTTACGACCGGTCGCTCACGCTGGAGGTCTGGTACCCCGCGGCACTGGCGCCGGGTGCCACGGGCGGCGGCACGTATCGAGTGATCACGCGCGACCCGGCGATTCAGGCGACGCTCCACGGCCGGGCCGTTCGCGACGCCGCACCCCTTGGCGGGGCCGCGCCGTTTCCGCTGGTGATCATCTCGCACGGCTACCCGGGTAACCGCTTCCTCCTCAGCCACCTGGCCGAGAATCTGGCCAGCAAGGGCTACGTCATCGTCTCGATCGATCACACCGACAGCACCTACGACGATCAGAAGACCTTCGCGAGCACGCTGTACAACCGGCCACTCGATCAGCTGTTCGTGCTGCGTGAGATTGCGAGGCTCGGCGCGCCCGGCTCGGGGAGTTTTCTCAGCGGCCGCGTCGATGCCTCGAAGACGGGGATCGTCGGCTATTCCATGGGCGGCTACGGCGTGGTCAACGTGATCGGCGGCGGCTTCAGCGCGGCCAGCGAGACCCTGTCAGCCGCGCCTCCTCATCACTTGCTGTCCGAGCGCGGCGCGGCCAACCCGCAGTACCGGGCGAGCCTCGACCCGCGCATCAAGGCCGCGATCGCGATCGGTCCGTGGGGCATGCAGGGCGGGTTCTGGGACGCGGAGGGGCTGCGCGGCATTCGCACGCCGGTGCTGTTCGTGGCTGGGAGCGCCGACGATGTGTCGGGCTACGAGCGCGGCACGCGCGCCATCTACCAGGCGGCGGTGAATGCGGATCGCTACTTGCTCACCTTCCTGCAGGCCAATCACAACGCCGCCGCGCCATATCCCGCGCCGGAGGAGGTCGCCGCCGCCAGCGCCTCATCGGCCTACTCGCACTACGCGGACCCGGTCTGGGACACCGTGCGGATGAACAACATCCTCCAGCATTTCGCCACCGCCTACTTCGATCGCTACCTGAAAGACGATGCGGCGAAGGCGAGCTATTTCGACCTGGTGCCGCAGGGGAAGGACGCGGTCTACGCCGTGGATCGAGACGGCAAGACACAGCCGACGCACACCTATTGGAAGGGTTTCAAGAAAGGCACGGCGGTGGGGTTGGTGATGGAACACGAAGGGCCACAGTAACCGGGATCCGGAATCTGGTACCGGTGTCCGCTGTCCGGTACCCGACGAGCATGCCGGCCGTCTGCCGTCTGCCGTCTGCCGTTTCTGCCTTCTGCCTCTTAGCCTTTTGCCTTACACCTCGAGCAGCCGCGTCAGCTCTTCTTCTTCGGCTGCGGAGACCGTCCGCAGGTCCAGCGCCACGCGGTCGTCGACGATTCTGGCGACGATGGGGGTGGCCAGCGTGCGGAGGTGTGCTTCGAGGCTGGCAGCGGTCATGCCGTCGCGTTCCAGTGTCAGCAGCGTGGTTGGGAGCGCCACACCCGGTGCGCTGCCGCCGCCGACGGCGGACGATCCGTTGACGAGCGCGGTGCGCCAGCCGTGCGCGGCCAGGCGATCGCCGAGCGCCCGGGCCCGCGCCGCGATCTGATCCGCTCCGAGCGACAGCATCCGGTGCACCGGCACCGTCTGGGAGGCGCGGCCGGCCAGATGTTCCAGCAGCGTGCCCTCGAGCGCCGCGTACGTGAGCTTGTCCACGCGGAACGCGCGCATCAGCGGATGGCGCCGCAGCTGATCGACCAGGGCCTTGCGACCGGCGAGGATGCCGGCCTGCGGTCCGCCGAGCAGCTTGTCGCCGCTGAAGCACACGAGGTCCACCCCCGCGGCCAGCGAGGCGCCGACCGAGGGTTCGTCCGCGAAGGCGTCATCCAGATTGCCGCTGCCGAGATCCTCGACGACTGGGATGCCGATGGCGCGGCCGGCATCGACGAGCGCGCGCAGGGTGGGGCGCTCGGTGAAGCCTTCGATCCGGAAGTTCGACGGGTGCACGCGGAGAATGAGCGCGGTGCGGGCACCGGCCGCCACCGTGTAGTCGCTGACGCGCGTGCGGTTCGTGGTGCCGATCTCGCGGAGGATTGCCCCGGACTGGGCCATGATGTCCGGCACGCGGAAGCCGCCGCCGATCTCCACCAGCTCGCCGCGCGAGATGATCACCTCGCGCCCGGTGGCCAGCGCCGCCAGCATCAGGAGGGTCGCGGCGGCATTGTTGTTCACGACCACCGCGGCCTCCGCTCCGGTCAACGCGGTGATCAGCGACTCGGCGTGCACGGTGCGCGATCCGCGGGTGCCCTCGGCGAGGTCGTACTCGAGATTCGTATAGCCGCCCGCGGTATCGGCGATGCGGGCGATCGCGGCCGGCGACAGCGGCGCCCGTCCCAGGTTCGTGTGCACCACCACGCCGGTCGCGTTGATCACCCGGCGCAGCGAGCCCTGGAATCGTGCGGCCAGCCGGGCCGCGGCGCCGGCTTCGATGGCCGCCGCCAGGTCCGCGGCCCCCGACGATCGATCGCCGTCGCGCAGGCCGTGGCGCGTGACGTCGGCGGCCTCCCGGAGAGCGACTTTGGTGGCCTCGGAACCGAACCGCAGCTCCAGGGCCTGAACGCCTGCACGCTTTCGCAACAGGTCGATCGACGGGATATCGCGCGGTGAGGCCATGGGCGCCGATCGTACCGCACCCTCCGGTCTTCCGCACCTCCGCCGGTTCTGACCCTTTCGCGCCGATCCGAACCCTGCTACGATCTGCACTTCATGTCCGGCCTGTACCACGCGCCCGCTGGATCGTTTCTGGCCCTACGTCGAGAAGCCGGAAGAGCCCACTTCCGAGGAACTCGCGGCCCTCGATCCCGATCTGCACGCGGCCCTGTTCGGTCCGCGCAACCTGCCGTTTTCGCTCACCATCGCCTTTGGCCCCTTCGAGGGCGCCGACTACGCCCGTGCGGAGGAGATGGCCCGGGCCTCGGCGGAGTACCGCGTGGTGGGCGAGGGCGCCCAGCTGCGGCACCGCGCCCGGTTCTTCCCGGGCGACGCGCTGCGGATGCGCGACCTGTTCGAGGTGGTCGGCGGGCTGCCGACCTGCGAGGTGCTGATCGACGATCGGCCGATCCCGTACGCGCGGGATCTGTGGCTGCCGCTGGTCTGGTTCACGCTGCTGCCCTGACGCCATGCCGCCGCCCAAGTCGGACTTCGAACGAGAGCTGCACGTGCTGGAAATGGAACTGAAGCGGCTGGAGGCCGACTACAACCAGTTCTTCGCCGGCCGCCTGCCTCGTCTTCCGTGGGATCAGCGCGCGCGCGTCGACGCGATGATGAAGAAGTTCGATCGCATGCACATCAAGAACACCGGCGATCGATTCCGCTTCCAGACCATTCAATCGCGCTGGGCGGCGTTCGCGGAATTGTGGGAACGCCAGATGAAGGCGCAGGAAACCGGGCGACGACCCGGCCGGCCGGTGGGCCGAGGAGTGTCGCTGCCGCCGGAGCCCGTGCGCCAGGCGCCTCGTGAGGTGGCGGAGCACAGTGCGCCGCCGGTTCAACCGCAGGCCGCGGCGCCGCCGGCCCCGCTCATCGGCGCCCGCGGAGCGGATCGTGGCGGTGACCAGCGTCGCCGATCCGAGCGCGCAGACCGACCGGGTCCAGGCGCTGTACGAGCAGATGGCGCAGGCGCGAAAGGATGTGGGGGAGAAGCC
The DNA here is from genome assembly GCA_963723005.1 of uncultured Acidobacteriota bacterium. Classification (GTDB taxonomy): domain Bacteria; phylum Acidobacteriota; class Vicinamibacteria; order Vicinamibacterales; family UBA2999; genus VFZN01. The sequence goes on from CAVRPA010000010.1 coordinate 56,293, forward strand.
GGTGCCGTTCGAGCGGTTCACCGAACTGGTGCAGGCGCAGGTGAAGAAGTTTGGAGATGGTGGACGGGAAGTGGCGTTCCGGGTGGCGGTGAAAGGCGGGAAGGTGACGCTGACCGCGAAGCCGGTCGAGGAAGAATCCTAAGCGGCTGGCGCCGAACGGGGGACCGCCCGGCGCCAGTGGTCAATCACGGCTCAAACGCGGGTTACGTTGCCTGCCTGCGGGCCCTTCGGCCCGTCAACGATTTCAAACTCCACCGGCTGGCCTTCTTCGAGGGAACGGAAGCCCGACCCCTGGATGGCCGAGTAGTGGACGAAGACATCGCTGCCGCCCTCGCGCTCGATGAATCCATAGCCCTTGGCGTTGTTGAACCACTTGACCTTGCCTGTAATGCGCATCGTTCTTCTTCCTGATCTCGGTGGCATGCCACCGTGTCGTCCTACCCGGCCTGCGTCGCGAAACGTCGGTTCGGGCACAAAAAAAGGCCGCACTGTGCGGCCTTCGAGGGTCCGATAACCTGGACCGCACGGGAATCTTACCCGCGCGTTACATTTGGTGTCAATCGCAGACATATCGCCCATGAAAAGAGCCATTCTCAGTGTGTCGGATAAGACGGGCCTGGTTGAGTTCGGCCGTGGTTTGACGTCGCGTGGATTCGAGCTGGTCTCGACCGGCGGCACCGCCAAAGCGCTCGCCGATGCCGGCCTGCCGGTCGTCAACGTCTCGGACGTCACCGGGTTCCCCGAGATGATGGACGGCCGCGTCAAGACGCTGCATCCGATGATCCACGGCGGCATCCTCGCGCGCCGCCATCACCCCGAGGACCTCGAGCTCGCCGAGAAGCACGGCATCGGGCTCGTCGATCTGGTGGTGGTGAATCTCTACCCGTTCGTGGCGACCGCGGCGAAGCCGGGCATCCACTTCGACGATCTGATCGAGCAGATCGACATCGGCGGCCCGAGCCTGGTGCGGGCCGCGGCCAAGAATTTCCGCGACGTGCTGGTGGTCGTGTCGCCGTCCGACTATCCGTCGGTGCTCGCCGAACTGGATCGCGAGCAGGGCCCGACCGCGGCGTTTCGCTTCGACCTCTCGCGCCGCGCCTTCGCGCACACCGGCGCCTACGACACCGCGATTGCCTCGACGCTGGCGGAGGTCACCGTCACGGGCGACGAGTTCCGCCGCGAGGCCGCGTCGGCGCCGCTCGCGCCCGATCACCTCGTCGTGGACGCGCACAAGCTGCGCGACCTGCGCTACGGCGAGAACCCGCATCAGCCGGCGGCGTGGTACGCGCTGTCACCGGCGACGGGCCTGGGAGCACCCTCGGTGCTCCAGGGCAAGGAGCTGTCGTTCACCAACCTCCTCGACCTCGACGCCGCGGCGCGCATCGTGCTGGAGTTCGGCGAGCCGGCGGCCGCGGTCATCAAGCACACCAATCCGTGCGGCGCCGCCACCGGCGCGACGATTGCCGAAGCCTACGTCCGAGCGCGCGAAGCCGACGCGCTGGCGGCGTTCGGCGGCATCATCGGCCTCAACCGGCCGATCGACGAAGACACTGCCCGCGCGATCGTCGCCACCTTCATCGAAGCGGTGATCGCCCCTGGCGTGGACGACAGCGCGCGCGCGATCCTGGCCGCCAAGGCCAACATGCGCGTGGTGATCGGCGATTTTGCGTCGCTGGCCGCGCACAACGCGGATCCGGCGCTTCGCCGCGAGATCCGCTCGGTGCTCGGCGCGCTGCTGGTGCAGGAGCGCGATCAGGTGATCGAGGGCCGCATGGAGTGGCCGTCGGACGGCATGCGCGTGGTGACGAAGCGTCAGCCCACCGCGGCGGAGTGGCAGGCGATGCGCTTTGCCTGGCGGGTCATGGCGCACGTGAAGTCGAACACGGTGATTTTCACCGATGCGGTCCGGACCCTGGCCATGGGAGCCGGCCAGATGAGCCGCGTGGACGCGGTCAAGGTGGCGGTGGCGAAGGCGTCGGGCTGGACCGGCACACCATCAACGCTGAAGGGGAGCGTGGCCGCCTCGGATGCGTTCTTCCCGTTCCGTGACGGACTGGACGCGGTCGCGGCGGCCGGTGCGACCGCTGTCGTGCAGCCGGGCGGGTCGGTGAAGGATCCCGAAGTGATTGCGGCGGCCGACGAACACGGTCTGGCGATGGTGTTCACCGGCAAGCGGCACTTCAGGCACTGAAGCGGGCGCGCAGTTCATCGGCCGACACGGTGGCTGCGCCGAACTTCCCCACGGACACGCCGGCGGCCTCGTTGGCCAGCGCCGCGGCTTCGGCGCTCTGCGCGCCGGCGGCCAGGGCCAGCGCCAGCGTCGCAATCACCGTATCGCCCGCGCCGGTCACGTCCGACACTTCCCGGGCGGTGGCCGGCAGCGAGCCCTCGGCGCCGCCGTGCGACAGCCACATGCCGCGTTCGCCGAGCGTGATCAGCACGCCTTCCACGCTGGCGCGGTTGACGATCACTCGCGCCGCCTCGCGGGCATCGTCGAGCGTGCGGATGCGTTTGGCCGAAGCGGCCTCCGCCTCGACGTGATTCGGCGTCACCAGCGTGGCGCCGCGATAGAAATCCAGGTGCGGCACCTTGGGATCCACCAGCAGCGGGATGCCGCGCTCGTGCGCGCACGCCACCAGGTGCGCCATCACCCGCCGCGTGACCACGCCCTTCTGATAATCCGAGACCAGCAGCACCTGCGCCTGCTCGAGGTGCTGATCGATCACGGTCATGATCGCGTCTTCGGCCGTGGTATCGAGGTCGCCGTCGGTCTCGTAGTCGATGCGCGCGACCTGCTGGTTACGGCTGGTGACCACGCGCAGCTTGGTCGTGGTGCGCCGCTCGGGCACCGTCACCAGCGCCGACGCCGACAGTCCCCGCGCCGCGAGCTCCGCTGACAGCAATCGCGCGTCACCATCGTCGCCGACCACGCCGACCAGCGTCGCCGCGCCGCCCAGCGCGACGATGTTGTGCGCCACGTTGGCCGAGCCGCCCAGGCGGAACTCATCGTGATCGTGGACCACGACCGGCACCGGCGCTTCGGGTGAGATGCGGCTGACCCGGCCGAACAGGAAGCGGTCGAGCATCACGTCGCCGACGACCAGCACCCGGCTCGAGCTGAAGCGGAGGATGAGATGCCGGGCGCGCGCGGCATCGAGCGCGGGCAGTCCCACCAGCGTCATCGAGAGGGCCCGCCGTCACGGGCCGCGGCAAACGGCAGCGTCATCAGCACCAGCAGCAGCATCAGGAACTCGGAGTCGCCGAAGTTGTACTCCGACAAGCCCGCCGCCAGCATGGCGACGAGCGCGCCCATCCCCGCGGCCGCCAGCGGCATCACGCCGCGCGTGCTTCGCATCCGCCACAGGCCGACGCCGGCCGTGATCACGAAGGACACCCACAGCACCAGCGCGGGCAAGCCACGCTCGGCCGCAATCTGCATCGGCACGTTATGGAGGTGAGGATTGTTGGCCTGCACCGCGGAGGCGGTCCGGTAGTCCGGATAGACGTGCCCGACCATGTCGGGGCCGACGCCGGTCCAGGGACGATCGCGGACCATCGCCACGCCGGCCTCGAGCATCGCCACGCGGTCGCGCGTGGTCGGATCGTTCATGTCGCCGATGGAGTTCACGCGGTTCGACAGCTCGTCCGGGGCGACCAGCAGCGCGGCGGCGATCACCACGGGGATCAGCGCGGTCAGGCGGAAGTCCTTGATCAGGAACAGCACGGCGGTGCCGACGGCGGCGCCAATCCAGGCCCCGCGGGTCAGCGTCAGGGCCAGCGAGACGATCAGCACCGGCAGCACGAACGCGGCCCACAGCCGATCGCGCGTGCCGTAGAGGAGCCGCGCCACCGTGGCGCAGATGATCAGCATCAGCGTCCCGGAGTACGTCATCCAGTGCGAGAGCGTGCCCTGCATGCGGCGTCCGAGATTGTCGTAGTTGAGAATCCCGTACTGGACAACGCCGACGAAGGCGCTGGCGGCGCCGACGGTGATCAGGATGCTCAGCACCGTGTCGGCGCGCGTGCCGCGGGCGAAGTCGTACACCACCGGCACGAGCATGAACAGGAACAGCTGCTTGCAGTCGGCGACGCTGATGGTGGGATCGAGCGAGAATCCCGCCGACAACAGGGTCGCTGCGGCGTAGGCGACCAGCGGCCAGAAGAACGAGGGCGCTTCGATGCGGCGCGCCTGGGACAGGTGCAAGGCAAGCCAGCAGAGCACCGTCACGCCCAGCAGGATCTGCGCCGCCGCGATCGAGAACAGCATCGTCGCGGCGAGGCCCATCAGGGACGCGACGCCGGCCAGCTCGACGCGATGGCGGGGGAGGCTCCCGGCTGCTGGAACGGACAACATAGTCGTCAGATCGACCAGCTTAACCCGTTCCCATCGCCCGGCGGCAGGCCGCCAGCACCATCGGCACGGAAATGTTGCCGAGGCAGCGGAAATCGCCGGGCACGCACGTGCGCTGGTGGCAGGGCCGGCACGGCAGCGGTCCCGCATCCACGGCGATTGACGGCACGGCGGGATCCCGCCAGGGGAGCGAGCGCTCCGGCAGCGTCGGCCCGAACAGGGCGACGACAGGGGTGCGCGTGGTTGCAGCGATGTGCAGGGGACCGCTGTCGCCGCCGATGTACAGCCGCGCGCGGCTGACGAGCGCGGCCAGTTCCGGCAGATCGAACTCGCCACAGTGCACGATGCGCGACGGCCTCCACCGACGGCGTGTCGCGGGCGAGGCGGGTCACGCGGTCCACCGCTTCGGCCTCGGAGGGACCCGAGGTGATCACCACGTGCATCGGTTCGGGCAGGGTGGTGAGGGCCGCGGCCAGCGCCGCGAATCGATCGGCCGGCCAGCGGCGGAACGGGTTGCCCGCGCTCACGTGCAGCACCGCGATTGCCGCCGAGTCGGGGACGCCGGCCTCGCGGAGGCGCACGGCGACGCGCGTCACGGCGTCCGGCGCGAGCGGCATCTGCACCGCGTCGGCGGCGGGATCCGCCGCGTCGAATCCCAGCGGGCCCAGCAAGTCCCATTGATTGAGCACGGAGTGGCGCGGCGGCACCAGCGCCCGGGTCCATGGCACGCGGGTGGTGTAGGCCCACGCGCGTCCGGGCAGGTCGTAGCCAATGCGGAGTGGCGCACCCGAGGCGCGGGTGAGCCACGCCGCCCGCGGTCCGCCGTGCAGATCGATGGCGATGTCGAAGCGCTGCCGCCGCAGCTCGCGCGCGAGCGTCCAGTCGTAGCGGATGCGGGCGAGGCCGCGTGGCCGCTCGACGATCCGCAAGGTGTCGATGTGCGGGTTGTGGCGCACGACCGGTTCGGCCGCGGCCTCGACGAGATAGGTGATGCGCGCATCCGGGAAGCGGCGCTTGAGTGCGCGAACGACCGGCGTGGTGAAGACCACGTCGCCGATCAGGCGGAGCCGGACGAGCAGAATGGACCGAGGACTCAGGGTTCGACCGTGGCTTCGTCGATCAGCATCACCGGGATGTCGTCCTTGATTGGATACACGCGGTGACAAGTGTCGCACTTGAGTGCCGCTCCATCCTTGACGAGCTTCACCGGCGTCTTGCAGGCCGGGCACGCGAGGATCTCGAGCAGTTCCTTGTCGACGGGCATAAAAGGACTATACACCGTCGAAACCGCCGGGTAAGAATCAGCTGATGCGCGTGACGCCTGCCTGCGTGGCTGTAGCCCTGCTCTTGACGGGACGGCCGGCGGCCGCCCAGACACCGGCACCGCCCGCGGCGCCGTCTACCCCCACGATTTCGGCGCAGGCGTACTACGACTTCATGCTTGCGCGCCGGCTCGAAGCCGACGGCGACATCAAGGGCGCCGTCGCCGCGCTCGACCGCGCGCAGAAACTCGAATCCGGCGTCTGCCGAATTGCTGGCCGAGCGCGCGGCGCTGCACGCGCGACAGAACGAAGGCGAGGAGGCGCGCGTCGCCGCCGAGCGCGCGCTGGCGCTCGACCCTGACAACGCCGAAGCGCATCGCATCCTCGGTCTCGTCTACTCGGCGTGGGCCGACGGCGCCGGCACGCCGACGCCTGGCTCGACGCCGGCCTCCCTTCGCGAGAAGGCCATCCAGCACTTGCAGGCCATCCGCGGCACGCCGGTGATGAGCACCGATCTGAGCCTGCAGATCGCCTACGGCCGCCTGTTGCTGCGCTCGGGCAAGGTTGACGAGGCGACGACGGTCCTGGAAGCCGTCGCGTCGCAGGCCCCGTACGTGGCCGAGCCGTTCGTGCTGCTCGCAGAGGCGCGCACCTCGCAGGGCCGCATGTTCGAAGCGGCGGAAGCGCTGGCGCAGGCCGCCGATATCAACCCGCGCTATTACGTGTCGCTCGGTGAGTTGTACGAGCGGCTGGGTCGCTGGGCTGCGGCCGCGGGCGCCTACGGCCAGGCGGTGCAGGGCGTGCGATCGCCCAGCCGCGATCTCAGGCTGCGCTATGTGGCCGCGCTGCTGAACGTTCCCGGCGGTGTCGGCGCCTCGCGCGCGAAAGAGTCGATCGTCGAGCTGCTGAAGGCCAGCCCCGACGACACGCGCCTGCTCTATCTGCTCTCCACGGCCTCGCGGCAACTGCAGGACACGGCGGGAGCTGAAGCCGCGGCGCGGAAGATTCTGTCGATCGATCCGACCAGCCTCGCCGGCCTCAGCGCGCTGGCTCGCACGATGTCCGACCAGTATCAGTACCGCCAGGTCGTCGAGCTCTTGACGCCGTTCTCCAAGGACGTCGCGGCGCGGGCGAAGGGCCGCGAGACCGAGGGCGCCGCGGCCCTCGCGCAGCTCGGCCTGGCGCATCAGCAGCTCGGCGAGTTCGATGCCGCGATTGCGGTGCTCACCTCGGCACAGAAGCTGGCGCCGGAGGACAGCACGTTCGATGTCTACCTGGCGCAGGCGCTGATCAGCGCCCGGCGCTACGATCGCGCGATCGCGGTGACGGGCGAAGCGATCACGCGTTCACCCGAGGACGAGCGCCTGATCCGCCTGCGCTCGCAGGCGCTGGGCCGCGTCGGCCGCGCGTCGGAAGCGATCGATTTCCTCGAAGGCGCGATCAAGTCTGAATCGCGCAGCCCGCAACTGGCGCTCGCGCTGGCCGACGCGTATGCCAGCGAGAAGCGTTACGACGAGGCGATCAAGGTCGTGCAGCAGGCCGAGACCGCGTTCGGCGAAGACGACACGTTCACGATGCGCCTGGCCAGCCTCTACGAAGAGGCCGGGAGGGTGCCGGATGCCGAGCGCGAACTGCGGGCGATGATCGAGCGCGATCCGCTGGATGCCTCCGCCCTCAACTTCCTCGGCTACATCCTCGCCGACCGCACCGACCGTCATGCCGAAGCGGTGGCGCTGATTGAGCGCGCGTTGCGCGTGGAGCCCGACAACCCTTCGTACCTCGACAGCCTGGGGTGGGCGCTGTTCAAGCAAGGCAAGGCGGCCGAAGCCGCGGTGCCGCTCGGCCGCGCCGCGGCGGCGCTGCCCGCCAACTCGGTGATCCAGGATCATCACGGTGATGTCCTGGCGAAGCAGGGGAACTGGGCCGAAGCCACGGCCGCCTGGCAACGCGCATTGGCGGGCGACGGCGAGTCCATCGAGCGCGACGCGATCACCAAGAAACTTCAGGATGCCAGGCGCCGTCGCTAGCGTGCGGCTCGGGCTGCTGACGATGGCTGTTGCCGCGGCCGTGTCTTGCGCCACGAAGTTGCCGCCGCGGCCCGCCGGATCCGCCACGCCGTCTCCCGACGCCGTCGCCACCTTTGATCAGGCCACAGCGCATTGCGCGGGACTGCGCACGCTGACGATGGAACTTGGCCTTTCGGGCAAGGCCGGCGACGAGTCGCTGCGGGGCAAGGTAATCACCGGGCTGCAGCGCGGCGGCGCCGCGCGCCTCGAAGGGGTGGCGCCGTTCGGCGCGCCGGTGTTCATCCTGGCGGCGCGTGCCGAGCAGGCGACGTTGCTTCTGCCCCGTGAGCACCGCGTGCTGACGTCCAACTCGGTGTCCGCCGTCATCGAACACCTGACCGGACTGCCGCTGAGCGCCGACGATCTGCTCGTGTCGCTCTCCGCCTGCGTTGGCGCCGGCGAGGCGAGCGACGGCCGGCAATGGTCGGGCGAGTGGCGCGCGGTGTCGGCGCCGGGTGGTCGCACGGTGTTTCTGCGTCAGGTCTCTGGCGCGTGGACGGTGGCGGGCGTCGATGGCGGCGGCTGGCGCGCCGACTACAGCCAGTTCCTGAACGGCTTCCCCCGGCAAGTGCGCTTGCGATCCGCGGACGGCACGGTGGACCTGATCGCCAGCGTGCAGCAACTCGAGGTGAACACCAGCATCGATGCGGAGGCGTTCGGCGTGGCCATTCCGCCGGGCACCGCTCCGATGACGCTGGACGAACTTCGCTCGGTCGCGCCGCTCAGAACGCCATGACCCTGTCGTTACCCGCCTTTGCGAAGGTCAATCTCGACCTGAGGATTCTGGGTGTCCGCCCGGACGGCTACCACGACCTCCGCACCGTCTTTCAGTCGCTCGCCCTGGCTGATACCGTCACGATCCGGAGCCGGCCGCGGCCCGCTGTCCCTGACCTGCGACGATCCACAGGTGCCCACCGACCGCCGGAATCTGGCATGGAAGGCGGCGTCGCTCCTGTGGCGCGAGGCGCGGCTCGGGCGCGGGGAGCCGCGGGACGTGGCCATCCATCTGCAGAAGCGCATCCCGGCGGAAGCGGGCCTGGGCGGGGGCAGCGCGGATGCCGCGGTGACGCTGTTGGGGCTGAATCGGCTGTGGAAGCTGAAGCTGGACGCTGCGTCGCTCAGCCGGCTCGGGGCGCGGATCGGCGCGGACGTGCCGTTCTTCCTGGTCGGTGGCACCGCCCTGGGACTGGGCCGCGGCGACGACATCTACCCATTGACCGACATGCCCAAGGTGTATGTCGTGCTGATTCGCCCTGGTTTCGGCGTCTCCACGGTCGAAGCCTACCGGTGGTACGACGAGGAGGCCCGCCTTCCGCGGAAGGCGGTGCGGTCAAGCCGATGCCGCCGTCGTGGCCGGCCTGGGCCTCGGCACTGCGGAATGAGCTGGAGCCACCGGTGGTCCGGCACCACCCCACGATTGCCCGGATCCGGCAGATGCTGATGGACGCCGGCGCCGTGACCGCCGCCATGTCCGGCTCGGGATCGGCGGTGTTCGGGCTGTTCGAGCGGGCCGACGCCGCCAGGCGGACGGCTCGGGACCTGGCACGGCCCGGCTGGCTGGTCCTGTCCACACGGACCCTGAATCGTTACGAATATCGGCGCCTCGGCGGTTACTGAGCCTCCCCGATCGGCTCAGAGGTGGTCGAAACGGCGGCCGCCCGAGCGTTTTTGGTGGCCTCCGATGGCATGAAACCCGATCTCCGCGATTGCCGAAACCCGGCCGTCCATATACGATATGGGTTTGCCCCGGTGTGTTGGGGCGTGGCCAAGCGGTAAGGCGCGGGTCTTTGGAACCCGTATTCGAAGGTTCGAATCCTTCCGCCCCAACCAGTTTCATCATGCGACCGAGCGGATTTGGCGACTTGAAGGTGTTCTCCGGCAGCGCGCACCCACAGCTGGCTGCGGAGATTGCGGAATTCCTGGGCTGCGGCCTGGGGCAAGCCCGCCTGCGCCGATTTCCGGACACCGAGGTGTCGTTCCAGATTGACGAGAACATCCGCGGCACGGATGTCTTCATCATCCAGCCGACGTCCGCCCCGGTCGATCAGCACCTGATGGAACTGATGATCATGGTCGACGCGTTCCGCCGGTCGTCGGCGGCGCGGATTACGGCCGTGGTGCCGTATTACGGCTACGCGCGCCAGGATCGCAAGGACAAGCCACGCGTCCCGATCTCCGCCAAGCTGGTCGCCAACGTGCTGAGCGCCGCGGGCACGCACCGCGTGCTCACGATGGATCTGCACAAGGCGCAGATTCAGGGATTCTTCGACATCCCGGTGGATCACCTGTTCGCGGCGCCGGTGATCATCGACTTCCTGTCGCGCCAGAACTACGAGGAACTGACCATCGTCGCGCCCGATGCCGGCGGCGCGGAACGCGCCCGCGCCTACGCCAAGCGCCTCGGCGCGGAACTGGCCATCGTCGACAAGCGGCGCAGTGACGATGGGACGGCGGAAGTGATGAACGTGATCGGCGAGGTCCGCGGCCGCACCTGTGTCATCGCCGACGACATCATCGACACCGCGGGCACCATCCAGAAGGGCGCGCAGGCGCTCAAGGATGCCGGGGCCGAGCGCGTGATCGCGTGCGCCGTGCACGGCGTGCTGTCGGGGCCGGCCATCGAACGGATCGAGAAGTCGCCGATCGAGAAGCTGGTCATCACCAACACCATCGCCCTCACGCCGGAGAAGGCGAAGTGCCAGAAGATTGTGGAGCTGTCGGTGGCGCGCCTGCTTGGGCAGGCGATCCGCAGCATCCACGAAGAAACGTCCGTCTCGTCGTTGTTCGTCTAAAGCCTAGAGCCACGAGCCTAGAGCCTGATTGCGAAGGAACCCATGGAAGCCGGTACTCGAAGTCGTCAAGCGCACCACCACCGGTAAGAACGAGAACAACCGCACCCGCGCGGCCGGCCAACTTCCCGCCGTCGTCTACGGCGCGCAGAAGGCGGGCGACGCCGTGGCGCCGGTGTCGGTGTCGGTGGACCCGAAGTCGTTCATGCGGATCATCCATTCCAAGTCGGGGATGAACACGCTCATCACGCTGAAGGTGCCGGGCGAGACCGATGCGCGCGTGCTGGTGAAGGCCGTGCAGCTGGACCCGATCAGCAACCACCCGCTGCACGCGGACTTCTACCGCGTCAACATGGACCGCAAGCTCCAGGTGACGGTGCCGATCGTCCTCAAGGGCGAGCCGCGCGGCGTCAAGGTGGACGGCGGCGTGCTCGACTTCCTGCACCGCGAGATCGTGGTCGAGTGTCTGCCGACGCAGATTCCGAACTCGATCGAGGTGGACGTCACCGCGCTCAACCTGAACGACTCGATTCACCTGCGCGACCTGGTGCAGCGACGCCACCTGGACGCCGGTGACCGACCCCGACACGATGCTGCTGCACGTGGTGGCGCTGAAGGTCGTCGAAGAGACGCCGGCGGGCCCGGCCGCGGCCGGTGCGGCGGCGAGCGCCGAGCCGGAAGTGGTCAAGAAGGGCAAGACCGACAAGGCCGACGAGAAGGCCGACAAGGGCGAGAAGAAGAAGTAACGATGAAGCTCGTGGTCGGCCTGGGGAATCCCGGGGCCGAGTATCGCGACACCCGGCACAACGTCGGGTTCCAGGTCATCGACACGCTCGCCCGCCGCTGGGGAATCGACCAGTGGCGCGAGTCGTTCGACAGCCTGACCGCGAAGACCGCGAGGGGTGGCGAGCCGGTACTGCTGGCCAAGCCGCTCACCTTCATGAACTTGAGCGGCCGCGCGGTCTCCGGACTCGCCGGCTTCTACAAGGTGTCACCCGACGACCTGCTGGTCATCACCGACGACGTCGCGCTGCCGCTGGGGCGATTGCGCGCGCGGCGGGGGGGCAGCGACGGCGGGCACAACGGGTTGAAGTCGATCACCCAGTCGCTCGGCACGCAGGCGTTTGCGCGCGTGCGGGTCGGCGTCGGGCGGGGCGACATCCAGGCCCCTGATGGGCGCGTCATCGAACGCCCCGACATGGTTGGCCACGTGCTCGGGCGGTTCCGGCCGGACGAGCACGACACGATTTCGGCGGCGGTGATGCGGGCCGCCGATGCCTCGGAGCTGTTCATGGCCGAGGGAATTGAGCGCGTGATGAACGTGTTCAATGCCGCAGAGTCGAAGCAAGACGGGAAGCAGAACGGAACGCAAGAAACGGATCCCGCCACGTAAGGCGGGCCGCCTCCTTGCCACTGCGGTGGCCGAAAAAGGAAGGCAGAAGGCAAAAGGACAAAGGCAGAACGTTTTGCCTTGTGCCTTATGCCTTCCGACTTTCCCTTCAGTCCACAAGGAGACCTGATGAGTGCACGTACGTACGAACTGATTTACATCCTCAAGCCCGAGGCCAACGAGCAGGAAGTCGGCGAGCTGCAGACGCAGATCGAGGCCGTCATCCAGCGCCTTGGCGGCACGCTCGAGAAGACCGAAGCGTGGGGCCGGCGCCGCCTCGCCTACGAGATTGGCAAGCACAAGGAAGGCTTCTATGTGCTGCACGTCATCGCCGGGTCGGGCGAGCTCATGAAAGAAATCGATCGGCGGCTGCGAGTGATCGACGGCATCCTCCGCCACTTGATCGTGCGCGTGGACGAGCGGCAGCAGGTGGCCGAGCGTGCCCGCACCAAGCGGATGGAAGAGTCGCGCCGGCGCCGTGTGGCGCGCGGGCTGCCCCCCGAGCGGCAGCCTGGCGAGGGTCCCCAGCACGATAACGATGACGACGGCGACCAGTCTTACGACGGCGTCGACGTGGAGGTCTAGCTCATGGCGTTTGGTGCACGTAAACCAGCGGGAGGCCCCGGCGGTCGGGGCAAGGCAGCGGCGGCGGGCGACAAGCAGGGCGGCCAGCGCCGCGGCCTGTTCCGGCGCCGGAAGGTCTGCAAGTTCTGCGCGGACCGGATCGACGACATCAACTACAAGGACGTCAAGCTGCTGAGCGGCTTCGTCCCCGAGCGCGGCAAGGTGCTGCCGCGCCGCATCTCCGGCACCTGTGCGAAGCACCAGCGTTCGCTGCGCGTGGCGATTCTTCGCGCCCGGCAGCTCGCGCTGCTGCCGTATGCGTCGGACTAGCAGGAGCCACCGATGGAAATCATTCTTCGTGACCATGTAGAGCACGTCGGCCGCCGCGGCGAAGTCGTCAAGGTGGCGGACGGCTATGCGAGAAACTACCTCCTGCCCCGGAAGCTGGCGCTGCTGGCGACCGAGGCCAACAAGAAGCGCGTCGAGCGCGAGCGCAAGCTCGTCGAAGCGCGCGAGTCCGAGGAGCGCGGCGCCGCCGAGGCGGTTGGCGCCCGCATCGCCGCCCTCGAAATCACCATCACCCGGAAGGTCGGCGAGAACGACCAGCTGTACGGGTCGGTCACCAACGGCGACATCGCCGACGCGATGAAGGCGCAGGGCTTCGAAATCGATCGTCGCAAGATCCTGCTGCCCGACCCGCTCAAGGCGCTCGGCGAGACGATGGTGCCGGTCAAGCTCCATCGCGACGTCACCGTTCAGGTCAAGGTCACCGTCGGCAAGGACGCGTAACCACGCATCGCCGGTCACCGGAATCCGGGCGTCGGGCCATCTCGCGACGATGGTCAGACGCCCGATGATTCCGGCGGCCGTCTTCTCCCTTTCATCCCACTTCCGCAGCGCGTAAGATCCCCCGGTGGCCGAGTCCGTCGCCGCGCACGCGCGCACCCTTCCGCACAACCTCGAAGCCGAGCGATCCGTCCTGGGGGCGATCCTCATCGACAACCAGACGTTCAACGTGGCGTCGGCGGTCATCAAGGGCGAGGCCTTCTTCCGCGACGCGCACCGCCGCATCTTCGAGCGGATGACCGATCTCGCCGAGCGCAGCCAGCCGATCGATCTCGTCACCCTGAAGGAAGCGCTCGAGCGATCCGGCGAGCTGGAGGAAGTCGGCGGGCCGGCCTACATCGCCTCGCTGGTGGACGGCGTGCCGCGCTCGACCAACATCGAGTACTACGCGCAGATCGTCCGCGAGAAGGCGACGCTGCGGGCGCTGATCTACTCGGCCAACAAGATCCTCTCGAACGCCTACGAGGCCGACCAGGAAGCCGATCTCATCCTCGACGACGCGGAGAGCTCGATCTTCGCGGTGGCCGACGATCGCATCAAGACCGGCTTCCTGCCGATGCGCGAGCTGGTCAAGCAGAACTTCCCGAAGATCGAGAAGCTGTTCGAGCACAAGAGCTACATCACCGGCGTCGCGACCGGCTTCGACGACATCGATCGCAAGACGCGCGGCCTGCAGCCCGGCGACATGGTGATCGTCGCGGCCCGCCCGTCGATGGGCAAGACGAGCCTGGTGCTGAACATCTGCCAGCACGTGGCGAACCACGGCGGCGTGGCCGGGTTCTTCAGCCTGGAAATGTCGAAGGAGTCGCTGTTCATGCGCATGCTGGCGTCGGAGGCGAAGATCGACACCTACCGCCTGCTGAGCGGCCAGATCGGGCAGCGCGAATACGGGCAGATCACGCAGGCGCTCGAGACGCTGTCGGAAGCGCAGCTCTTCATCGACGACACCGCCGGCATCAGCGTGCTCGAGATGCGCGCCAAGGCGCGGCGCCTGAAGGCGGAGCACGGCCTCAGCCTGCTGGCCATCGACTATATCCAGCTGATGACGGGGCGCGGGCGCTTCGAGAACCGCACGCTCGAACTGGCGTCGATCTCGCGATCGCTGAAGGGCCTCGCCAAGGAGCTGAGCGTCCCGATCGTCGTGCTGTCGCAGCTGTCGCGTGCCTCGGAGTCGCGCTCGGACAAGCGCCCGCAGCTGTCGGACCTCCGCGAGTCGGGCGCCCTCGAGCAGGACGCCGACGTCGTCGCGCTGATCTTCCGCGAAGAGATGTACAAGCTGGGCGACGAGCCGAGCGAGAACGACGGCGTCGCCGAGATCATCATCGCCAAGCAGCGCAACGGCCCGACCGGCACCATCAAGCTGGCCTTCCTCCGCGAGCAGACGAGGTTTGCCAACCTCGCCGGCGGCGGCAGCAGCAGCTCGGACTAGACGTCCAGTGGTTCGCTGCACCTCGGCCCGCGTCGATCTCGAGGCGCTGGCCTCGAACTATCGAGCCATCGAAGCCTATCTCGAGGCGGATGCCGCGCTCAATCGTTCCGCCGGCGCGGGCGCGCCGCGCGCTCCGGGCATCATCGCGGTGGTCAAGGCCAACGCCTACGGCCACGGCGCCCGCCCCGTGGCGCAGGTGCTGGAACGCGCCGGCGCGGCGATGCTGGCCGTGGCCGACATCGAGGAGGGCGTGGACCTGCGGCAGGCCGGCATCCGCGCGCCGATCCTGGTGTTCGGCGCGCTCAGCGTGAGCGACGTCCAGGGCGTGTTCGACTACGACCTGACGCCGACGATCTCCAGCCCCGCCGCGGGCCGCGCGCTCGAGCACGCGGCGCTCTCACGCGACACGACGCTCGGCTATCACCTCAAGCTCGACACCGGCCTCAATCGCCTCGGCTTCCGTCACGACAACCTGGCCCGCACGCTGCCGGAGCTGATCGCCAGCCCGCACCTGCGGCTCGAAGCCGTGCACACGCACTTCGGCACCGCCGATGCGCCCGAGTCGCCGCTGTTCGATCAGCAACGCCGCCGGTTCGAGGCGGCCTGCCAGCGAGATCGGCGAGCTCGGCGGCGGCCCGCGCCTGCGTCACGCCGCGAACTCCGCCGCGCTGGTCCGCGACTCGCGGGTCTGGTACGACTTCGTCCGCCCCGGCCTGCTGCTCTACGGCCTGGTCCCGCCGCCGCTGCACACGACCCTGGCGCTGCGCCCGGTGATGTCGCTCACGAGCCGCGTGGTGGCGGTGAAGGGCGTTCGAGCCGGCGAGACGGTGGGCTACGGCGCGCGCTTCGTCGCCGCGCGACCGACCACGCTGGCGGTCGTGCCCGCGGGCTATGCCGACGGTCTGGACCGTCGCCTGGAAGGGCGCGGCTGGGTGCTGATTCGCGGCCGGCGCGCCCCGATCGTCGGCGCGGTCAGCATGGACATGCTGACCGTGGACGTCACCGACGTCGGCGACGTCGGACCGGGCGACGAAGTGGTGTGCCTGGGCTCGCAGGGGCCGGAGGCGTGGCAGACCATCGACGCCCGCGAGATGGCGGCCTGGATCGACACCATTCCCTACGAGGTGCTGTGCCGCCTGGGGGCGAGAGTGGAAAGGCAGTACTGTAGAGCTGTGCGAATCTGGTGAGCTGGTGAGCTGGTGATTCGGTGATCGATCTGGAGATCTGGAGATCTGCGATCGATCTGGTGATCGATCTCCGAACTCGATCCGCAAGACCCAGATCCGGCGCAGCTCGCCAGGCCTCGCCTGAGGACGATGAGACAATGATCGGTTCGTCCGTCATGAAGCAGCCCAAGCCCGTGTTCGTGTGCCAGGAATGCGGCTCGCAGTCGCCGAAGTGGGCGGGGCGCTGCCCGGACTGCAACGCCTGGAACTCGTTCGTCGAAGAGCGCGTGGTGGAAACCTCCGGCGCGGCGGCGAGCAGCCAGGGGCCATCGCTATGCCATCGGCGCGGCGTCGCACGGCGCGATTCGCTACTCGGAGATCGAGGCGCAGCCACACCGATCGGCTGTCCACCGGGATCGGCGAGTTCGATCGCGTGCTGGGCGGGGGCATCGTCCCCGGCTCGCTCGTGCTGCTGGGCGGCGAGCCCGGCATCGGCAAGTCCACGTTGCTGCTCCAGGCGACCGCCAATTTTGCCCACACCGTCGGCCCTGTGCTCTATGCCTCGGGCGAGGAGTCGGAGCACCAGATCAAGTCGCGCGGCGATCGCCTCGGCGTCGGGGACGCGCCGCTCTACCTGCTGGCGGAAACCTGCATCGAGCGCATTCTCGAGGAGGTCGGCCGCGTCAAGCCGAAGCTGCTGGTCGTCGACTCGGTGCAGACGGTGTTCTCGCTGAAGTTCCAGTCGGCGCCCGGCAGCATCGGGCAGGTCCGCGAGGCCGCCACCCAGTTCCTGTTCACCGCCAAGGGGCACAACATCCCGACGTTCCTGGTCGGCCACGTCACCAAGGACGGCAACATCGCCGGGCCCAAGGCGCTCGAGCACGTGGTCGACACGGTGCTCTACTTCGAAGGCGAACGCCATCACTCGCACCGCGTCGTGCGCGCGGTGAAGAACCGGTTCGGCGCGATCAGCGAGCTCGGCGTGTTCGAGATGACCGGCGCCGGACTCGAAGCCGGTGCCCAATCCCTCGGCCCTGTTCCTCGCCGAGCGGCCCCTGGCCACGCCCGGGTTCCGCGGTGCTGTGCTGCCTCGAGGGCTCGCAGGCCCATCCTGGTCGAGGTGCAGGCGCTCGTCAGCACCTGCAGCTACGGCATGGCCCGCCGCATGGCGGTCGGGCTGGACCAGCACCGGCTCACGCTGCTGCTTGCGGTGCTCGAGAAGCGCGCCGGCCTGCACCTGGTCAGCGACGACGTGTTCGTCAACATCGCCGGAGGCATGGCGATCGACGAGCCGGCCGCGGATCTCGCGATTGTGTCGGCGGTGGCGTCGAGCCTCCGCAACCGTCCGGTGGCCGCGGGCACGGCGGTGTTCGGCGAAGTGGGGCTCGGCGGCGAGATCCGCGGCGTGCCACAGGCGGCGCTCCGCATCCGCGAGGCCGAGCAGATGGGATTCACCCGCATCGTGCTGCCGTCCGCCAACGTGGACGTCGGCCGGGCATGTCCGGCGGGACGACGAGACCGCGGGCCGAACTGGTCGGCGTGCGCAGCGTCGGCGAAGCGCTCGACGTGCTGCTTGGCTGAGCCGGTGTAAGCTCTCTCAGGCTGACGCCCGCTCAGCTCGAGTGAACTGTGGGGCCAAAGGAGCGTTCGTGACGAGCCTGCGACTGCGCAAGAACCGAAGAAGGCCCGAATTTCGCCGACCACCCAGATCGTCCTGGGCCTCGTCATCGGCGTCATCACGGGCTACATCGTCAGCATCACCAATCCGGACGCCTCGGAAGCCATCAGGCCGTTCGCGCAGCTCTTCATCCGGATGATCCAGATGATCATCGCGCCGCTGCTGTTCGCGACGCTGGTGGCGGGGATTGCCGGAGCCGGCCACTTCAAGGACGTCGGCCGCATGGGCCTGCGCGCCATCATCTACTTCGAGGTCGTCACCACGCTGGCGCTGCTGATCGGCCTGCTGGCGGTGAACATCATGCAGCCCGGCGTCGGCCTGACGCTGCCGGCGCCGACCGGCCCGCCGCCGATCACCGCCCGGCCGCAGTCGTGGCAGGAGATCATCCTGCACGTCGTCCCGACCTCGGTCTTCGACGCGATGGCGCGCGGCGACGTGCTGCAGATCGTCGTCTTCAGCATGCTGTTCGCGATCGGGCTCAGCATGCTCGGCGAGCGCGGCCGCCCGATCGTCACCTGGTGCGAAGTGCTCGCCGAGACGATGTTCAAGGTGACGCACATCATCATGCTCTACGCACCGATCGGCGTCGGCGCGGCGATTGCCTACACCATCGGGCGCAGCGGCCTCGGGCGTGCTGTGGAACCTCGGCTACCTGGTCTTCACGCTGTACGTGGCGCTGACGTCTTCGTGCTGCTGGTCCTCGTCCCGATCATGCTGCTGTTCCGGATCCCGATCGGCGGCTTCGCGCGGGCGATGAAGGACCCGGCGCTCATCGCCTTCTCGACCACGTCGAGCGAGGCGGCGCTGCCGCTGGCGCTGGAACGGATGGAGCAGTTCGGGGTTCCGCGGCCGATCGTCTCGTTCATCCTGCCGCTCGGCTACAGCTTCAATCTGGACGGCTCGACGCTCTATCTGTCGCTGGCGGCGATTTTCGTCGCCCAGGCGGCCAACGTCGAACTGACCGTCGGCCAGCAGGTCACCATGCTGCTGACCCTGATGCTCACCAGCAAGGGCGTGGCGGGCGTGCCCCGGGCGTCGCTGGTCATCCTGGCCGGCACCCTGGCCAGCTACAACCTGCCGCTCGAGGGCATCACCCTCATCCTCGGCGTGGACGCCATCATGGACATGGCGCGCACCACTGTGAACGTCACCGGCAACTGCCTGGCCTCGGCGGTCATCGCCCGCTGGGAGGGGCAGTTCGCGCCGCAGGGACATGCGCGACCGTCGAGAGCTGAGGGCCCGCGGCGCGGCGCGCTTGACCTGTGGCTCCCGGCGGCTTACCTTTGCCACTAACCCCTCCGTGGGGTCATCATCCGGCGTCATACTGGAGCGTCACGCGTCATGGCCTGGTTCATAGTTGCCCGCCTGCTGTTCACAGGGGCGGTCGTGTACTCGGCGTTCCTGCTACGGCCCCTGGGGCCGCCGCTCGTCGCCAACCTGCTCTTCGGCTTCGGCCTCGCCCTGCTCTCGGTGGTCTTCGAATGGCTGCTCCGCGAGACGGCGGTGACGCACATGGCGGGGGCCCTGGTCGGCGGGGCCGTCGGCCTGGCGCTCGCCAAGGGCATCGGCGCCGCCCTGTTCTGGGCGGATCCCGGTGACCATCGGGTGGCGTTCCTCCACAGCTACGTCCTGCTGCTGCTGCCGTACCTGGGACTGGTGGTCGGCGGGCGGAAGGGCGAGTGGCTGGAGCCGACGCGCCTGATGAGCCTGTTCCGCGCCACCGGGCCGGAGCGGGGCTACAAGATTCTCGACACCTCCGTGATCATCGACGGCCGCATCGCCGACCTGTGCGACACCGGCTTCATCGACGGCACACTGGTCATCCCGCAGTTCGTGCTGAAGGAGCTGCAGCTGGTGGCCGACTCGGCCGACTCGATGAAGCGGAACCGCGGGCGCCGCGGCCTGGACATCCTGCAGAAGGTGCAGAAGATGACCGGCGCCGAGGTCATCGTCTCGGACGCGGACTTTCCCGAAGTCCGCGAGGTCGACCTGAAGCTGATCGAGCTGGCCCGGACCCTCGGCGGGAAGATCGTCACCAACGACTTCAACCTGAACAAGGTCGCCCAGCTTCGCGGCGTGCAGGTGCTGAACATCAACGAGCTCGCCAACGCCCTGAAGCCGGTGGTACTGCCGGGCGAGATCATGAAGGTCTTCATCCTCAAGGAAGGCAAGGAATACAACCAGGGCGTCGCCTACCTGGACGACGGCACCATGGTGGTGGTGGACAACGCGCGGAAGATGATCAGCAAGACCATCGACATCGTCGTCACCAGCGTGCTCCAGACCACCGCCGGCAAGATGATCTTCGGCCGCTATCTCGACCCCAACCAGTCGGCGCAGACCCCGCACGCATTCGGACGAACGCCCGCGGTCCCGGTCGCACGTCTCGGCGCCAGCGCCGGCGGCCCCGGCGTCGATCACCGGCCGTGGCGCCCGCGTCGGCTCCCTCGGTCACGCCCGTGCCCGAGCCTTCGCCCAGGGCGGCTGCGACGCCGCTGGCCGGCAAGTAACGCGGGGACGGCAGGCGTCAGAGGTGTTTCATCTTGCCCGCACCGTCCTGTTCCTGATCCCGGCGATCGCGGTCTACACCGTCGTACTCGGCATCCTGTCCATCGGCTCGAGCTTCGTCGATCGCCGCGGCTACTTCGCGCACGGCTGCGCGCGCCTGTGGTCGTGGCTCATCCTCGCAACCACCGGGGTCGAGGTCGAGGTGCGCGGGCTGGACCGGCTCGAGCGCGGCAAGACCTATGTCTTCGTCTCGAACCACCAGAGCATCTATGACATCCCCGTGCTCTTCTGGTGGCTGCCGTTTCAGCTGCGCATCATCGCCAAGGAATCGCTCGGCCGGTTTCCGATGCTCGGGCCGCACCTGAAGCGGACCGGGCACCTGCTGGTGGATCGATCCGCCCCGACCCGAAGGGCGTCTTCGGCTGGGCCAGCGGGCTCACCTCGCGCGGGCTGTCGCTGATCGTGTTTCCGGAGGGCACCCGCAGCCCCGACGGCCGCGTCGGCGTCTTCAAGGGCGGCAGCTTCTACCTGGCGATGCAGGCCGGCCTGCCGATCGTGCCGCTGTCCATTGTCGGCAGCCGTCACGTGATGCGGAAGGGGGAGCTCACGACCAGGCCGGGACACGTCACCCTGATCGTCCACGATCCGATCGCCACGACGGCGAATCCGGATCCACCAATCCGGGAAGTGCGCGCGCTGGCCAATGCCGTCCGCGCGATTGTCCGTCCGCCGGCCGATGCCGAAGCGATGGGTGAGGCGCCCGGCGGCGCCGCCGAGGTGCTGCCCGCGGGCTAGACCGAGGCCTGGCGGGCGCGGAAGCTCCGCACGATCTCGAAGGCGAGCGGCAGGACCGACACGCCGACAATTCCCAGCACCACCAGCTCGAAGTTCTCCTTCACGACCGGGATGTTGCCGAACGCGAACCCGGCGCCCACGCAGATGCCCACCCACAGGACCGCGCCGATCACGTTGTAGATCGCGAACGTTCGATACGGCATGTCCGCGCCGCCGGCGACGAACGGCACGAAGGTGCGGACGATCGGCACGAAGCGCGCGAGGACCACGGCCTTGCCGCCATGCTTGATGAAGAACGCATGGGCCCGGGCCACGTGCTCGCGCTTCACGAAGCGGTGGATGCCCTTGGTCTCGTCGATGTCGTCGGCGAGGAAGCGGTGCGCGATGCGGCTGCCGACGGCGTAGTTCACGGCGTCGCCCAGCACTGCCGCGAGCACGAGGACCGGAATCATCACCTCGACGCGCAGGGCGGCTGTGGCACCCAGGGCCCCGGCGGCGAAGAGCAGCGAGTCGCCCGGCAGGAACGGCGTCACCACCAGGCCGGTCTCCGCGAAGATGATCGCGAACAGGATGCCGTAGACGATGGGGCCATACTGCGCGGCCCAGAGGGCCAGCTGTTCGTCGGCGTGCAGGAGCAGTTCAATCATTCCAACTCAAGTCTAACCCCTCAGCTGACCTGGGCGGAGGGTCCATCTGCTCGCTGATTCGATCGGACGGGTGCGAACGATGGGGAGTCCGGGGCGGTCGGAACGCTCACTCAAGAGAACTTTGGGGTTAACGCACGCAGTAAAATGCCGCCGTGTCCCACGACCACGTCTTCGCCCTCGCGACCGAGCTGGCGCCCATCGTGCGCCCCGGCGTGCTGTGGTGGGGCGAAGCCACGGTGGTCGAGCGGGCGGCGGCACTCGACCCGCTGCTGGCCGACGCCGAGCAGAAGGTCCGCACGTTTCCGCCTGAGGAATCCGCCGCCGTGCGCGGCATGTACAAGCGGCTCGGGCTCGATCCGACGAAGACCCGGCCGTCGAACGAAGCGCTGCTCCGGCGCATTCGCAAGGGCGGCACGATCCCTCGAATCAACGCGATGGTGGACGTCGCCAACTGGTGCTCGGTCGAGTTCCAGTTGCCGTATGGCCTGTACGACCGCGCGCAGATGCGCGGCCCGGTGACCCTGCGCATCGGGCGCGACGGCGAGGAGTACGCCGGCATTCGCAAGGACGTCGTCCATGTGGGCGGGCGGCTGACGGTGGCCGACGATGAGGGCCCGTTCGGCAACCCGACGTCGGACTCGGCTCGCACCATGGTGACCTCGGCCACGCACGATGCGCTGGTGGTGGTGTACGCGCCGCTCGACACCGCACCGGCCCAGCTGACGCGCGTCCTCGACACGACCGCCGAGCGCATGGCCCGCATCTGCGGCGGCCGCGAGCAGGCGCGGTGGCAGGCGTGACCTCGTCCGCACCCGTGGTCTCGGTGATCATTGCGGCGGGAGGGCGGGGAGTTCGACTGGGCGCCGACCTGCCGAAGCAGTTCCTGGAGATCGGTGGACGGTCGCTGCTCGAACGCAGCATCGAACGGTTCGCCCTCCATCCGGGAGTCGCGGAGGTCATCGTCGCGCTGCCCACCGCGTTCGTGCAGCCGGTGGCCGCGCGGATGAGTGAGCTGGGATGGTCACAGGTCCGCTGCGTGGAGGGCGGGGCCCGGCGGCAGGACTCGGTGGCGAATGCGGTGGCGCACGCCCGTGCCGACGCCGGCGTCATCGCCATCCACGATGCGGCGCGGCCGTTCGTTTCCGCCGCCCTGATCGATCGCACCATTGCCGCCGCGGTCGAGCACGGCGCGGCGATCGCCGCGCTTCCCGTCCGGGACACGGTCAAGCAGGCCGGCGGCGAGCGGACCGATCCGTCGCGGCCCATCGCCGCGACCTTGCCACGCGAAGACATCTTTCTCGCGCAGACGCCGCAGGCCTTCCGCCGCGACGTCCTGCTGCGCGCGCTCGAGACCGGCCGCGAGCTCGGCCTCGAAGCGTCGGACGAAGCCATGCTGACCGAGCGCGCGGGCTGGCCCGCCCATCTCGTTGCCGGCGACCCAGCCAACATGAAAATCACCACCCCCGAAGATTTCGAGGAGGCACGGGCCCGGCTCGAGCCCGCCATCCGCGTCGGCACCGGCTACGACCTGCACCGCCTGGCCGAGGGACGCCCCCTCATCCTGGGCGGCGTCACCATCCCCTTCGACAAGGGCCTCGATGGCCATTCCGACGCCGACATCGTCTGCCATGCGGTGACCGATGCGGTGCTCGGCGCGGCGGCCGCGGGCGACATCGGGCGGCTGTTTCCGGACACCGATCCACAGTGGAAGGGCGCCGACAGTCTGAAGTTGCTGCGCGGTGCGGTCGCGCACCTGCGGAGCCAGGGCTACCGGGTGTCGAACGTGGACGTCACGGTGATCGCGCAGCGGCCAAAGCTGTTGCCGCACCTGGCGGCGATGCAGGCGAACCTCGCCGCCGCTCTCGAGGTGACGCCGGCAGCCGTCAGCATCAAGGGCAAGACCAACGAGCAGGTGGACAGCATGGGGCGCGGCGAGTCGATGGCCTGCCACGCGGTCGCGCTGGTAGTGCGAGAATACGCCATGATCCCTGATCCCTGATCCCTGATCCCTTGAACCCAATGAGAGTCCGCTTCGCACCATCGCCGACCGGCCACCTTCACGTCGGCAACGCCCGCACGGCCCTGTTCAACTGGCTGCTCGCTCGTGGGCACGGTGGCACCTTCATCCTGCGCGTCGAGGACACGGATCTCGAGCGATCCACGAAGGCGTCCGAGCAGAAGATCCTGGAAGACCTGCGGTGGATGGGGCTGCATTGGGACGAAGGTGTGGAGGCCGGCGGCGACGTCGGCCCCTATCGGCAGTCCGAGCGGTTCGAGATCTACCGCGAGCACGCCGATCGGCTGATCGCGGCCGGTCACGCCTACTACTGCTTCTGTTCACCCGAGACGCTCGACGCCGAGCGCAAGGCGCAGCTGGCGGCGGGGTTGCCGCCAAAGTATGCGGGCACCTGCCGCTCCATCACGCCAGAGGTCGCCGACGAGCGACGGGCGGCGGGGGAGCGCGCCGTCATCCGCATGAGGGTGCCCGGCGATCGCGAGGTCAGCTTCCCGGACATGGTGCGAGGCACCGTGACCTTCCACACCGACGTCATCGGCGATCCGGTCCTCGTGCGATCCGACGGCATTCCCGCCTACAACTACGCCGTCGTCATCGACGATCAGCTGATGGCGGTGACGCACGTCATCCGCGGCGAAGACCACATCTCGAACACGCCGCGGCAAGTGCTGCTGTACGAGGCGTTTGGATGGACGCCGCCGCTCTTCGCCCACCTGTCGCTGGTGCTCGGTCCCGATCACGCGCCGCTGTCGAAGCGGCACGGCGCGACCTCGGTCGCCGAGTTCCGCGAGAAGGGCTACCTTCCCGAGGCGCTGGTGAACTACCTCGCGCTGATCGGGTGGTCGCCGCGGAGCTCGAAGTTCAAGGTGCAGAGTGCCAAGCTGACGGAAGGCGAGGATCCGGCCGAGGAACTGTTGCCGGCCGACGAGCTCGCGCGGCGGTTCAGGCTCGAGGATGTGTCGCACAGCGCCGGCGTGTTCGACGAGGACAAGCTGGCGTGGGTCAACCGCCACTACCTGAAGACCATCCCGCCCGATCGGCTGGTGACCGAGGCCCTGCCGTTCCTGCGTGATGCGGGCATCGTCGTCGGCGAGCTCGATCCAGCCGCACGGACGTGGCTGGAGACGGTGCTGCCGCCGACCGCGGCATCGGTCGATCGCCTCAATCAACTGGCAGAGCGTCTGCGCACGGTGTTCGATTTCAGCGCCGCCGCGATCCTCACCAACGAGTCGCTCGGGCGCGAGTTGATGGAGCCGGGGCCCCACGCGGTCGTCATGGGGTTGGCCGAGGAACTGGCCGGAGGCGTGCCGCTTTCGGACCGGGAGACATTCCGCGCCGCCGCCAACCGCGTCAAGGATCGCACCGGACAGAAGGGCAAGGCGCTGTTCCATCCGATTCGTGTGGCGCTCACCGGCGCCGCCGAAGGCCCGGAACTCGACATCGTCGTTCCAGCGATCGAGCGCGCGGCCGCGCTGCCGGCGGGCAGCGGACTGGCGCCCGTGATTGGATGCCACGAACGCGTGCGCGCGCTTGCGGCACAGCTCGCGACTCGCGACTCGTGATGCGGCCCACAGCCGCTTCGGCAGTAGAATGCCCGCCGATACTCGCCACCACCTTGCGCCGGGGGTTTAGATGAGCCGTCAGATCCGTCTTGTGTCGATCGTGCTCGCGTTGATGTTGCCGGCGGCGATGCTCGCCGCCAGGCAGGCGCGCCCCGCGGCTCCCGCGGCCATCGACGTGACGGTGCAGGAAGGCACGTCGATGTCGGTGGCGATGTCGCCGGACGGGCGGACGCTGGCCATCGATCTGCAGGGCGGCATCTGGACCGTGCCGGCCGCGGGCGGCGCGGCCCGCCGCGTCACCGGCATCTACGACGATGCCCGGCAGCCGACGTGGTCACCGGACGGGAAGTGGATCACCTACTTCGCCTACAAGGACGGCGGCTATGACATCTGGGCCATCGCACCCGATGGCAGCGGCCTGCATCGGCTGACCTGGGGCCCGTTCGACGATCGTGAACCGGCGTGGTCGCACGACGGGACCCGCGTCGCGTTCTCGTCGGATCGCGGCAACCCGCTCGGCAGCGACTACAACATCTGGATGCTCGACACCCGTAGTGGTGATCTGACGCAGCTGACGAAGAACCCCGCCGAGGAGTCGATGCCCAGCTGGTCTCCGGACGACCGGGAGATCGCCTTCGCGTCCACGCGCGAGAACAGCCAGTCGGTGTGGGCGGTGTCGGTGGCCGGCCTCGCCGAGCGCAAGCTGGCCACGGTCAGCGGCGCGCGCCTGGACGCGCCGTCGTGGGGGCCTGGCGGTCAGGTGGTGTATCACGTGACGGCGCCGAACTCGAGCCGCTACGAGCTGGATGGCCAGGCATTGACCGGCACCGAGAACGTGTTTGCCTTCCGTTCGTCGTGGGCCTCGCCCAACGAGTTCGTCTATGTCTCCGACGGCCGGATTCGCCGCCGCACCATCGGCACGCCGGCGGCGCAGACGGTGGCGTTCTCGGCCACGCTGCAGGTCATCCAGCCTCAGTACACGCGCCGCGTGCGCGACTTCACCTCCACGGCGCCCCGAAAAGCGCTGGGCATCGTCCGTCCCGTCATCTCACCCGATGGCAGCCAGATCGCATTCGCCGCCGTCGGCGACATCTACGTTGTGCCGTCGGCCGGAGGCAAGCCGGTCAACCTGACCAACGACTCGGCGCTCGACACCGATCCGTCGTGGTCGCCCGACGGCGCCAGTCTCGTCTACTCGTCGGACAAGACGAGCCCGCTGCTGCAGTTGTGGATCCGCGACATGAAGAGCGGGCAGGCCCGCCAGGTCACCTCGCTCACCACGCAGCCGCAAGGCGCCGCGTTCTCGCCTGATGGCAAGAAGGTGGTGTTCTTCAACGTGGACGGCATGTGGCGGGTCGCGGAGATGTCGGTCCTGGACGTGGCCGCCGGCACGGTGACGAAGATCCACGATTCGCTGCCGCAGCCGGGCGCGCCCACCTGGTCGCCCGATGGAACGCGCGTGGCGCTGGCCGGCGTCGCTCCGCTCAGCACGCGCTTCCGCGAGGGCACCAACCAGATCCTGACGATCTCCACCACCGGCGGCGCTGATGCGTGGCACATGCCGACGCCGATGATGGGAATCGACACGCGCGGCGGCGCCGGACCGGCGTGGTCGCCCGACGGCACCAAGATGGCCGCCGTCTACGAAGGGACGCTGTCGGTGTGGCCGGTGTCGAGCGCCGGCGCGCCGCTCGGTCCGCCGCGCAAGGTGACCTCCGACAGCGCGCACGCGCCGTCGTGGCAGGGCGACTCGCGCCACATCCTCTACCAGTCGCTCGACACGCTGCGGATTCTCGACATCGAGACCGGCGAGGCGCGCACGGTGCCGCTCGACTTCCAGTGGACGCCGGCGGTTCCGACCGGGCGCACCGTCGTGCACGCGGGCCGACTGCTCGACATGACCAGCGCGACGCCGCGGACCAACGTGGACGTGATCATCCAGGGCAACCGCATCGAGCGCGTGGTCCCGCACGCCGACGGCAACCATTCCGGCGGCCGCGTCGTGGACGCGTCGAACCAGACGGTGATGCCGGGCCTGGTGGAGTTCCACTCGCACCTGCAGAAGGACTACGGCGCGGCGCAGGGCCGCGCGTGGCTGGCGTTCGGCATCACGACGGT
Organism: uncultured Acidobacteriota bacterium; assembly: GCA_963723005.1. GTDB lineage: Bacteria > Acidobacteriota > Vicinamibacteria > Vicinamibacterales > UBA2999 > VFZN01. The sequence continues at coordinate 83,481 of CAVRPA010000010.1, forward strand.
GCGCAGCCCCGGCAACACGCCCTACGAAGCGGTCGAGGATCGCGAGGCCAACGAGGCCGGCGTGCGTCCGGGCCCACGGGTCTACGGCACCGGCTACCTGATGGAATGGGGCCGCGTGTACTACAAGATGGGCATCGCCATCTCCAGCGTCAGCCAGTTCGAGATGGAACTGCAGCGCGCGAAGGTGCTCGAGCACGATCTCATCAAGAGCTACGTGCGCCTGCCGGACCCGCAGCAGAAGCGGATGGTGGAGTTCGCGCACAGCATCGGGGTGCCGGTGGCGACGCACGAGATCTTCCCGGCCTCGTTCGTCGGCGTCGACAACACCGAGCACACCTCGGCAACCAGCCGCCGCGGCTACTCGCCGAAGATGGCGACGCAGCAGATGGCCTACGACGATGTGGTGCAGCTGTTCGGGAAGAGCGCGCGCATCTTCTGCCCGATGATCTCCGGCGGCGGCGCGCGACGTTTGTTCGAGCTCGATCCGGCGCTCAAGACCGATCCGCGCTTCAGGCTCTATCCCGAGTGGATTCAGCGGCAGGTGGCGCAGCAGCCGACCGCCGCCAATCCCGGTGGCGGCGGCGATCCCCGCGGCGGCAGCGGCAAGATGGTGCTCGACGTGATGAAGGCGGGCGGCCTGGTGGTCGCCGGCACCGACACGCCGAACGCCGTGAACCTGCACGGCGAGCTGATGGCCTACACCATGGCCGGGATGAGCACGTTCGATGCGCTGAAGACGGCGACGGTGAATCCGGCAAAGGCGCTCAACCTGAATGCCGGGACCATCGAAGCCGGCAAGCTCGCGGACCTCGTCATGCTGGACGGCGATCCGCTGGCCGACATCGCCAACACGACGCGCGTGCGCCGGGTCGTGGCCAACGGCCGCGTCTTCGAGGTGAGCGAGCTGACCGGCGCGGGCCCCGGCCCGACCGCGCGGCAGGAGCGCTGAGAACAGCTCGAGGGTCCAGGTTCAAGGAATCACCCCCTGAACCTGGAACCCTCGAACCTGGATCCCCAACAATCTAGAAGCTGAGCCTGAAGGCCAGCTGCACCACGCGTGGCTGATACGCATTCAGGAGGTTCTGGCGCGGCTCACCGAACGTGGTCGAGTTGACCTGTCCGTTGTAGGCGCCGTAGTTCTCGTGGTTCAGCACGTTGAACACTTCGGCGATCCCGGTGATCTTTGCGGTGCCCGGCAGGCCGAAGTCCTTCGAGACGCGGAGGTCGACGCGGTGCAGGGGCAGGCCCTTGAGCGCGTTGCGGGGCACGACGTCTCCGATTGCGAATGACGCGGGCCCGTCGAAACGGTCCTGCGCCGACTCGAGCACGGTCGTGGGGGCGTTGACGAAGCGGGTGATGCCGCCGTGCCCGAATGGGTTGGCCGCGAAGTTCGTCTGGTAGTAATTACTCGAGCCGAAGAGATACGCTCCAGAAAGCGAGAAATCGCCCTTCAGGCGCACGATGCCGTTCATGCGCAGCGTGTGGCGCTGGAACTCGGTGGAGCGCGCCCACTCGGCGCCGGGATTGAACGGGTTGTCGCCCTGGTACTGAAAGTTGGTGGTGTCGTCGTTCATGAACAGCAGCAGCGTGTAGCTGAGCGACGCCTGCCAGTTGTTGCGATAGCGGCGGTTCACGGCGGACGAGATGGCGCCGTAGTCGGCGCGGCCCTTCGATTCGAGCCACTGGATGACGCCGTAGGCCGGGTCGGGCCTGCCGGCCGTGGTCGGGTTCAGGCTGTAGCCGGTGACCGGGTTGAAGAACAGATTCGGATCGCGCTGCCGGGCGAAGTTGTAGCCCTTCCAGTGCGTGAAGTCGGCCTCGAGGCCCCAGATGTCGCCCAGCTGGCCCTGCGCGCCGATGGTGCTCTGCCACGTGTACGGCATCTGGTAGTCGTGCGCGATCACGCGCGGTGACTGCGCGGGGAGCGGATAGACCCCGTTGACATAGTCTTCTTCCGTGCGGCCGCGGGTTGGATCTTCGACGAACCCTGGCAGCCCGTCGTATGGGAACGAGTTCACGAGAATCCGTTCCGCATTGAACGACTGCTGGCTGAAGGTCGTGTTCGAATCGGGAATGCTGAAGTAGAGGCCGGTGCCTCCGCGGATCACCAGGCTGCCCGAGCCGTTGACGTTCCAGTTGAAACCGCCGCGTGGCGCGATGTTGTTGATGTCGCGCAAGCCGCCCGGATAGAGCTTGGCGCCGGGCGCCAGCGGGATGTCGGGATACTGACTGCCGCCTCGCGGGTTGAAGGTCACCGGGCTGGTGACGTAGGGCGGGTCGAGCGCCCCCCAGTCGGCATCCCAGCGCACGCCGTAGTTGACAGTCAGCTGATTGTTGATGCGCCAGGTGTCGCCGATCCACAGGGCGAGCGTCGGGCGCGGGATGTCGATGGTCCAGTCGCCGAAGTTCAGGTCGTAGCGCTGCACGAAGCCATCGAGGCCCGAGACGTCCCAGCGCGACGGGTCGTCCCAGGCGTCCGCGGGAAAGCGGCGATCGAGATCGGTCGGCGTGCGAGTGAAGATGTACTCCCCGCGCGAGAGCAGCTGCCATTGGCCGGTGTCGTGCCACTGCAGGTACTCCGCGCCGGCCTTGAAGTCGTGCGTGTCGGCCGTCCAGTTGAGGTCGTAGCGCGCGCTGACGGTGTTCTGGAAGAACTCCTGCGGGTAGTTGCGGCGCTGGCCGACGGTCAGGCTCGGAAACACGTAGTTGGCGGTGTTGGCGAGCGCCGGGATCGCCAGCTGGTTCTGCCAGTCGAAGTGGGTGTAGCCGACGCGCACCTCCTGAAGCATCGTGCTGCTCACGACCTTCGACCAGGTGCCCACCACATTGATGGCCTTGCGCGAGCGATCGGCCGCTTGCGACGGGTGCTCTATGCCCGACACCTGGGTGAACGGGTTGCCCCAGTCCCAGTAGGACGCCCGCACCGTGAGGTGATCCTGCGGCTTCACCTGCCAGTCGGCGCGACCCAGGAAGCTGTTCTGCACGGTCTTGGTGTCGAACGAGAAGCTCTGGTCCGGCAAGGCGGGCGGGGTGGTGAAGATAGTGTTCGGTTCGTTCTCGCGCTCGTACGAGAGGAAGTAGTGCAGGCGATCGCGCAGGATCGGTCCGCCGAACGCTCCGCCAATCTGCTGGTTGGCGTAGGGCAGCACGCGGCCGGCGATGAAATCCTTCGCGTTCAGCGAGTCGTCGCGGAAGAAGCCGTAGAAGCTCCCGGTGTTGGTGTTGGTGCCGGAGCGCGAGATGGCCTGCACCTGCATGCCGAGCGAGCGTCCCTGGGTGATGTCGAAGAGGTTGGTGACGACCTGGAACTCGGCGATGGCCTCGCGGCTGAAGCGCGGCTGGCCAAAGCCGGCGCCCGCCACCTGCTGGGTGATCTCCTGGCCGTCGAGATTCAGCTGAAACTGCCGATCGCGGACGCCGGGCGTGTTGTCTACCGCGTTGGCCGTGACGCCTCGCACCTGCATGGCCAACTCCATCCAGTTGCGCCCCTGCAGCGGCAGTTCCTCCATCTGGCGCCGATCGACGTTGCCGCCGACCTGCGTGGAACTGATGTCCACGAGCGGCGACTCGCCGGTGACGGTGACGGTCTCTTCGAGGCTGGCCACCTTCATGCCGAAGGGCACGGTGCGGTTCTGGCCGACCAGCAGCTCGATCTCGGGGACCACGACGATCGAAAAGCCGGTCAGCTCGGCCTGGACCCGGTAGCGCCCGGGTGGGAGGCCGCGCAGGCGATACTCGCCGCGGATATCGGAGACGGCCGTGAAGGTGCGCCCGGTATCCAACGCCGCTGCGGTGATGGTGACACCAGGCAACCCAGCCCTGGTGTCGTCGGTGACCGCGCCGGCGATCGACGCTTCCTGGGCCGACGCGGTAGGCGCGCCCAGTCCCAACACGGCAGCCAGGCAGAACGATGCGACGCGGACCACCATGCACCCCTCCTCTCCCGTTGACGGACGTTAAGATGACCAGCGGTGCAATCGGAGCACGCGCCCGTCGGGAAGAGTGGCGTGGATATCTCGCGCGGAATATAGCACGGCGACACGGACGGGAACCGTGCGCGAAAAAGACTGCCCGTGTACACTCCAGCGCGGGACGACGGGTGATGCTGATCTACGGAATGAACGCGGTGATGGAAGCCCTGCGCGCCGGGCGGGTGCGGTCTCTGCGAGTGGCCGATCGGGACGATGCGCGGATGGCGCAGCTGCTGGAACTGGCCGCGGACGATGGGGTGCCGGTGCGGCGCGTGACGCGGGACGCGCTCGATCGCGAAACGCGCGACGGCGTGCACCAGGGCGTGGTCGCCGATGTCAACGCGCTGCCGCCCGGCTCGATCGAGGCATTCACCGCGACGCTGGATCCGCCGCCGTTGATCGTGGTGCTCGACGAGATCGAGGACCCGCAGAACGTGGGGGCGATCCTGCGGACGGTGGATGCGGTGGGGGGGACCGGGGTGGTGCGGCAGACGCGGCGGGCGGCGCCGCTCGATGGCGCGGCCGCCAAGGCCTCGGCCGGGGCGGTCCATCACGTCCGGATTGCCGATGTGGTGAACATCGCCCGGGCGGTGGAGGAGCTGAAGGCGGCCGGGGTCTGGACCATCGGGCTGGACGCCGACGCCGAGTTGCCATATCATCAGTGGGATCTCACCCTTCCGACTGCCCTGGTTCTTGGGGCGGAGGGGCACGGGCTGCGTCGGCTCGTGCGGGAACGGTGTGACGGCGTGGCCAGCATTCCCATGCGGGGCCATGTCGGCAGTCTCAATGTTTCGGCGGCGGCGGCCGTAGTGCTTTACGAGGCCGTTCGTCAGCGAAGCCGGGGGAGGTAGGGCGGCCGCGAGGCAACCCGCCGCTGGACTCCGGAGGAGGTTCGAGTTTTCGTGTACCCGCCTGCGACGCTTGCGCGTCTGGCACAGGACGTGCTAGCATTTCATTCTTTGTCTGGCTGGCGTAGCTCAGCCCGGTAGAGCAGCTGATTTGTAATCAGCCGGTCGGGGGTTCAAATCCCTCCGCCAGCTCCATCGGCCCTGTGGACGTGAGTAGGGCCGCCGTGGAGCGGGCAGACGGAGCGCGAAAGTCGAACGCACGGGGTCTCCTCAACAATCAATCGACGAGATTTTCGGGCAGGTGGCGGAGCGGTCAATCGCAGCAGACTGTAAATCTGCCGTCCTATGGGCTACGGAGGTTCGAATCCTCCCCTGCCCACCACCCTTCCATGCCGGGGTTCGCATGGGTGTCACGACTGGGTGTGCCAGTCTGCGGGTGAGTGGTTCGTCGACGGTGCGTTCGGGACAGAAGGTCAGGGAGCAGAGGCAAGGTGGGCGTCGACTCGGGGCCGTCGCGGGCCTGGTCCCGCGCGGGTGCCGGTGGCGCACGGGCGGGAGTAACTCAGTGGTAGAGTCACAGCCTTCCAAGCTGTTGGTCGCGGGTTCGATCCCCGTCTCCCGCTCCATGCCGATGTAGCTCAGTTGGCAGAGCACGTCATTGGTAATGACGAGGTCACCGGTTCGATCCCGGTCATCGGCTCCAGTGCAGTGCAGCAAGGCCTCCGGGTGCCTTGCCGCAAACCAAGTGAAGTTCGGTCACCCGGGTGTGAAATAAACGACGCCGGCACGGGGTCGGAACGTCGGTCCTCGAGGAAGCGAAGAGCGAGTCATGGCGAAAGAGAAATTCGATCGGTCCAAACCACACGTCAACGTTGGCACGATTGGCCACATCGACCACGGAAAGACCACGCTGACTGCGGCGCTGACGAAGGTCGCCGCCGACAAGGGGTGGGCGAAGTTCGTCCCGTACGACGAGGTCGCGAAGGCGTCCGAGTCGCAGGGCCGCCGTGACGATACCAAGATCCTGACCATCGCCAGCAGCCACGTGGAGTACGCGACGGCCAACCGTCACTACGCCCACGTCGATTGCCCGGGCCACGCTGACTACATCAAGAACATGATCACGGGCGCGGCGCAGATGGACGGCGCCATCCTCGTGGTGAGCGCGGTGGACGGCCCGATGCCGCAGACGCGCGAGCACGTGCTGTTGGCCAAGCAGGTGAACGTGCCCTTCGTCGTCGTGGCGCTGAACAAGGTCGACGCGGTCGACGATCCGGAGCTGCTGGACCTCGTCGAGCTCGAGGTGCGCGAACTGCTGAAGGGCTACGGCTTCCCCGGTGACGACCTGCCGGTGGTGCGCGTGTCGGCCCTCAAGGCCCTCAACGGCGAGGCGGACGGCGTCGAGAGCATCATCAAGCTGATGGAGGCGCTCGACGCCTACATTCCGCTGCCGGAGCGCGATGTCGACAAGCCGTTCATGATGCCGATCGAGGACGTGTTCTCGATCTCGGGTCGTGGCACGGTGGTCACCGGCCGTATCGAGCGTGGCCAGGTGAAGGTCGGCGAGGAAATCGAGATCGTCGGCTTCAAGCCCACCGAGAAGAAGGTGGTCACGGGCGTCGAGATGTTCCGCAAGCTGCTCGACAGCGGCGTCGCGGGCGACAACGTCGGCATCCTGCTCCGCGGTGTGGAAAAGGCGGACGTCGAGCGCGGCCAGGTGCTGGCCAAGCCCGGCTCCATCAAGCCGCACACGAAGTTCAAGGCCGAGGTTTACGTCCTGTCGAAGGACGAGGGCGGCCGTCACACGCCGTTCTTCAACGGCTACCGTCCCCAGTTCTACATCCGCACCACGGATGTGACCGGCACGCTGCACCTCGGCGAAGGCGTCGAGATGATCATGCCGGGGGACAACACGCAGATCGAGGCGACGCTGATTTCGCCGACGGCGCTCGAAAAGGGCGCGCGGTTTGCGATTCGTGAAGGCGGCCGCACGGTGGGCGCCGGCACGGTCACCGAGATTCTCGAGTAACGACGTTCACGAGTCCCGGAGTGCACGGGTTCAAGGGGTGAGGGGCCTCGGCTCCTCGAACTTTGAACCGTGCACTCTGAACTCTGAACCAAGAAGGATCCACCATGCGGGACATCATTCAGATGGCGTGCGGCGACTGCAAGCGCCGGAATTACAGCACGACCAAGAACAAGAAGAAGACCACCGAGCGTATCGAGCTCAGCAAGTACTGCCGATTCTGCCGGAAGCACACGCCGCACAAGGAACAGAAGTAGGGCGGGAACAGGCCAGTAGCTCAATTGGTAGAGCACCGGTCTCCAAAACCGGGGGCTGGGGGTTCGAGTCCCTCCTGGCCTGCCACACTCAAGAGCGGTCGAGGAACGTGCATTGGCGACTGAGACGATAGAGCAGACGGGCGACGGCCCGCGCAGCGGACCTCTTGGCTGGTGGCAGCGCGCCGGCGAATTCTTCGCCGAAGTGCGGAGCGAGATGAAGCGCGTCACGTGGCCCACGCGGCGCGAGGTCTACGCCACGACGCTGGTGGTCATCCTGACGTCGGTGTTTTTCGGGGTCTACCTGTTCGGCGTGGACCTGATGTTCAGCTGGGCGATCCAGTGGGTGTTGAAGCGCTTCGGGGCGGGTGCGGTATGACCGAGGGCGCGACAACGAAGAACTGGTACATCGTGCACACCTACTCGGGCTTCGAGCGCAAGGTGGCCGAGTCGCTGGCTGAACGCGCGAAGGCCTATGGGCTCTCCGATGAGATCGGCGAGATCCTGATTCCGACCGAGGATGTCGTGGAGATGCGCGGGGGACGGAAGATCGTGTCCTCCAAGCGGTTCTTCCCCGGCTACATCCTGGTCGAGATGAACATGACCGACAACGCGTGGCACGTGGTCAAGAACACCCCGAAGGTCACGGGGTTCGTCGGCGCCGGCGCCAAGCCGACTCCGCTGACGAAGGAAGAGGTCGAGCAGATTCTCGACCAGGTGAAGACCGCGGCCGAGAAGCCCAAGCCGAAGTACTCCTTCGAAAAGGGCGACCAGGTGCGCATCAACGAGGGTCCGTTCGCGAGCTTCAACGGCAGCGTCGACGAAGTGAACGCGGACAAGAACACGTTGAAGGTCATGGTGACCATCTTCGGACGTTCGACACCGGTCGAGCTGGATTTTTTGCAGGTAGAGAAGCTTTAGGCAGGAATCAGGGATTTGACCCCTGACCCTGGGATTTGAGATATGGCAAAGAAGGTTCAAGGCTTCGTGAAGCTCCAGATTCCGGCGGGCAAGGCCACGCCGGCACCGCCCGTCGGCACCGCGCTCGGTCCGCACGGCGTGAACATCATGGACTTCTGCAAGGCGTTCAATGCACGCACGGCGAAGGATGAGGGCCTGATCATCCCGGTGGTGGTGACGATCTACTCGGATCGTTCCTACACCTTCATCACCAAGACGCCGCCGGCCGCCGTGCTGCTGAAGCGCGCGGCGAACATCGCGAAGGGATCGGCCGAGCCCAACAAGAGCAAGGTGGGCACGGTCACGGCAAAGCAGGTCGAGGAGATCGCCAAGCTGAAGATGCCCGACCTCAACTGCGACTCGGTGGAGTCGGCGGTGAGGACGGTGGCGGGCACGGCGCGATCGATGGGACTCGACGTCATCCAGTAAGGCACTTATGGCTACTCACGGCAAGAAGTACACCTCGGCGAAACAGCAGGTCGAAGACCGGCCCTACGCCCTGGAAGAAGCGCTCCCGCTGATTCAGAAGCTCAAGTTCGCGAAGTTCGACGAGACGGTCGGCCTGTCGATCCGTCTGGGCGTCGATCCGAAGCACGCCGACCAGATGGTCCGCGGCACGGTGGTGCTGCCACACGGGCTGGGCAAGACCAAGCGCGTCGTGGTCATCGCCGGCGCCGACAAGCAGAAGGACGCCGAGGAAGCCGGCGCTGACGTGGTCGGTGGCGAAGAGCTGGTCGAGAAGATCGCCGGCGGCTGGATAGACTTCGAGTCGGTGGTCGCGACCCCCGACATGATGCGCGCCGTCGGCAAGCTCGGTAAGGTGCTCGGCCCGCGCGGCCTGATGCCGAACCCGAAGACCGGCACCGTCACCCCGAACGTCGCCCAGGCGGTCAAGGAAATCAAGGCCGGCAAGGTGGAGTTCCGCGTCGACAAGACCGGCATCGTGCACGCCCCGGTGGGCAAGCTGTCGTTCACGGCCCAGAACCTGGTGGAGAACGCCTCGGCGCTGCTCGACAGCATCGTCCGGGCCAAGCCATCGGCGGCCAAGGGCAAGTATCTGAAGAGCATCACCGTGTCCTCGACGATGGGCCCGGGCGTGCGCGTCGACGAAACCCGCGTGGAAGCCGCGGCGAAGCGCTAGGCGCCTAGGAGAGACGAAGATCATGGCAGTTACACGAGCCGACAAGGTTACCGAGCTGGCCGAACTCGCAGGCGTCTTCGGCAGCGCCACCGATGCGGCGATCCTGATCGACTACAAGGGCATCAACGTGCCCCAGGTCACCGACCTGCGCCGCGAGCTGCGGAAGTCGAAGGCGTCGTACCGGGTGGTCAAGAACACGCTGGCCAAGCGGGCGCTGAAGGGCACCACGTTCGAGGGGCTCTCGGTCCACTTCGAAGGCACCACCGCGGTGGCCTACACCGAGGACGACCCGGTCGCCCTGGCGAAGACCCTGACCACGTTCATGAAGACCGTGCCGGCGCTGCAGATCAAGGCAGCGGTGGTGCAGGGCCAGACCATCAAGCCCGCCGAGGTCACCGATCTGGCGAACCTCCCGGGCAGACCCGAACTCTACGCGAAGCTGCTGTACGTGCTGCAGGCGCCCGCCACCAACCTGGTGCGCGTGCTGGCCGCCGTCCCGCGCGACCTGATGAATGTGCTCGCGCAAGCCGAGCAGAAGCGCAAGGAATCGTAAGAACCGCCTTTTCGTCGACGACAGGCTTTTTAAGGAGCAGAGAGCAATGGCCGAAGTGAACCAGCAGCAGGTGATCGACTACATCAAGGGCATCAGCGTGATGGAGCTCTCGCAGCTCGTCAAGGCGCTCGAGACCGAGCTCGGCGTGTCCGCCGCAGCCGCCATGCCGATGATGGGGATGCCGATGATGGGTGGCGGTGGCGCCGCTGCCGTCGTCGAAGAGAAGACCGAATTCACCGTGACGCTCACCGACATCGGTGGCAACAAGATCAACGTGATCAAGGCGGTCCGCGAGGTCACCAGCCTCGGACTCAAGGAAGCGAAGGATCTCGTCGAGGGCGCGCCCAAGGCCATCAAGGAAGGCGTGACCAAGGACGAGGCCGAGCAGATCAAGAAGAAGTTCGAGGACGCTGGCGCGAAGGTCGAGATCAAGTAACACCTCGACCGTCGGAATCTCGGGATTGACGGGCACCGGGAAGGGCTCCGGTGCCCGGCGTGTCTTTGGCCTTGGCCCCGGCCCTCGAGCACAGCATGTACAGCCTTCCGAAGAACGTCTACCGCGAGCGCAGGGATTTCTCGAAGATCAAGACGACGGTTCCCATCCCGAACCTGATCGAAATTCAACGGAAGAGCTATGAGCGCTTCCTGCAGATGAACCGCCTGCCCTCGGAACGCGAGGATCAGGGTCTGCAGTCGGTGTTCAAGTCGGTCTTCCCGATCAGCGACTTCCGGGAGAACTCGTCGCTCGAGTTCATCGAATACTCCATCGGCAACTGGGAGTGCAAGTGCGCCAAATTGCAGGGGCTGCACCACCTCCGGAAGCCGTGCAAGAACTGCGGGCACACCCTGATCGCCGATCCGTACGGCGATAAGGACGTGCTGTGCCCGAAATGCGGCACTCCGAACCAGGCCCGCGGCGATGTCTGTGACATCTGCGGCCACACCGTCGCGCTCAAGCTGAAGTACGACGTCGACGAGTGCCAGGAGCGCGGCATGACCTACGCCGTGCCGCTGAAGGTGACGATCCGGCTGGTGGTCTGGAACAAGGACCCGGAAACCGGCGTCAAGACCATCCGCGACATCAAGGAGCAGGAGGTCTACTTCGGCGACATCCCGCTGATGACGGACAACGGCACCTTCATCATCAACGGCACCGAGCGGGTCATCGTCTCGCAGCTGCACCGCTCGCCGGGCGCGTTCTTCCACTCGGAAGACAAGAGCCTCTACGTCGCGCAGATCATCCCGTACCGCGGTTCGTGGGTGGAGTTCGAGTACGACGCCAAGAACCTGCTCTACGTCCGCATCGACCGCAAGCGCAAGTTCCTCGCCTCGGTGTTCCTGCGCGCCCTCGGGCTGCGCGGCGCCGACGAGATCATCCGCGCGTTCTACAGCGTCGACACCGTGCACCTGCGCAACAACGCGCAGCACTGGGCGGTGGCCGACAGCCTGGTCGGGCAGCGCTCGCGCCGTGACGTCAAGGTCGGCGACGTCAGCATCAGCGAGGGCAAGAAGATCACCAAGGCGCACCTCGAGGGGCTGCGCAAGGCCGGCGTGGCCGACATCGAAGTCACCGACGAGGCGCTGACCGGCGCCTACACCGCCGGCGACATCGTCGATCCCGGCACCGGTGAGGTGCTGCTCGAGGCGAACGAGGAGCTGACGCCGCGCGTCATCTCGATGGCCCACGAAAAGGCCGTCGAGAAGATCGAGGTGTTCTTCCCCGAGCGCGACGACGTCGGCGCGATCCTGGCGCAGACGCTCAAGAAGGACCCGATCCGGACGCACGAAGAGGCGTTGATCGAGATCTACCGCCGCCTGCGGCCGGGCGACCCGCCGACGCTCGACAGCTCGCGCACGCTGTTCGAGAACATGTTCTTCAACCCGCAGAAGTACGACTTCTCGCGGGTCGGGCGCCTGAAGCTGAACACCAAGCTCGGCCTCACCACGCCGCTCGACGAGAAGATCCTGCACCCGCAGGACTTCTACGAGGTGATCAAGTTCCTGCTGAAGCTGCGCAAGAACACCGCGTCGGTGGACGACATCGACCACCTGGGCAACCGCCGCGTTCGCTCCGTGGGCGAGCTCCTCGAGAACCAGTTCCGCATCGGGCTGGTCCGCATGGAGCGCGCGATCAAGGAGAAGATGTCGGTCTACCAGGAAATGGCGACCGCCATGCCGCACGACCTGATCAACGCGAAGCCGGTGATGGCCGCGATTCGCGAGTTCTTCGGGTCGTCGCAGCTGTCGCAGTTCATGGACCAGACCAACCCGTTGTCCGAGGTGACGCACAAGCGCCGCCTGTCGGCCCTTGGGCCGGGCGGTCTGTCACGGGAGCGCGCCGGCTTCGAAGTCCGCGACGTGCACCCGACCCATTACGGCCGGATCTGCCCGATCGAGACGCCGGAAGGCCCGAACATCGGCCTGATCAGCTCGCTCAGCAGCTACGCCCGGATCAACGAGTTCGGCTTCATCGAGTCGCCGTACCGCAAGGTCAAGAACGGCAACGTCGTTGACTACGTGCTGGTCACCAACGCCGGCGGCCACGCCAAGTACAAGAACGGCGAAATCGTCGAGGCCGACGAGCTGGTCGGCGCCGACGGCCGGTCGAAGAAGAAGGGCGTCGAGTTCGAGCCCTACTGCTTCTACCTGTCGGCGTGGGAGGAAGACCAGTACATCATCGCGCAGGCCAACGTCGAGCTCGACGAGAACATGCGCCTGAAGGCCGATCGCGTCAACGCCCGCCAGGCGGGCGACTTCATCATGGCCCACCGGGACCAGGTGCAGTTCATCGACGTGTCGCCGAAGCAGCTCGTCTCCGTCGCGGCCTCGCTGATCCCGTTCCTCGAGAACGACGACGCGAACCGCGCGCTGATGGGATCGAACATGCAGCGCCAGGCGGTGCCGCTGCTCCGCGCCCAGGCGCCCTACGTGGGCACCGGCATGGAGTACATCACCGCCCGCGACTCCGGCGCCGTGGCCGTGGCCCGGCGCACCGGTTCGGTCGACTTCGTCGACTCGACCCGCATCGTCGTGCGCGTCGAAAGCGCCGAGGGTGACGAGACCAGCAAGGAAATGGGCGCGGACATCTATCCGCTGACCAAGTTCAAGCGGTCGAACCAGAACACCTGCATCAGCCAGAAGCCGATCGTCCGGGTCGGGCAGCGGGTGCAGAAGGGCCAGGTCCTGGCGGACGGTCCGTGCACGGAACTCGGCGAGCTGGCGCTCGGCCGCAACGTGCTCGTCGCCTTCATGCCGTGGCGCGGCTACAACTTCGAGGACGCGATTCTCGTCAGCGAGAAGATGGTCCGCGAGGACTACTACACCTCGATTCACATCGAGGAGTTCGAGATCGAGGCGCGCGACACCAAGCTCGGACCCGAGGAAATCACCCGGGACATCCCGAACGTGTCGGAAGGCTACCTCGCCGACCTCGACGACAGCGGCATCATCCGCATCGGCGCCTCGGTCAAGCCGGGCGACATCCTGGTCGGCAAGGTCACGCCGAAGGGCGAGACCCAGCTGACGCCGGAAGAAAAGCTGCTCCGGGCGATCTTCGGCGAGAAGGCCGGCGACGTCCGCGACGCCTCCCTGATCTGCCCGCCGGGCATCGAGGGGATCATCGTCGGCGTCAAGATCTTCTCGCGCAAGGGCATCGAGAAGGACGACCGCGCCAAGGCGATCGAGCAGGACGAGCTCGACATGATGGAGAAGAACCTCCAGGACGAGGTTCGCATCCTGCACGACGAGACCAAGAAGCGCGTGGTGCAGATGGTGCAGGGGCAGACCCTGCGCTCGGATCTGTTCGACGAGTTCGGCCGCGAGCGGCTGGTGAAGAAGGGCACGGTCCTGTCGACCGAAGTGCTCGAGCACCTGCCGTACAGCGCCCTGGTCAAGGCCAAGGTCCAGACCGACGACATCGCGCTCGAGACCGAGCTGCGCAAGGTCGAGGAACGGACCGAGCGCCAGGTCGAGGTCATCCGCAACGTCTTCGAGGAGAAGAAGGAGAAGATCCGCCGTGGCGACGAGCTGCCGCCGGGCGTGATCAAGCTGGTCAAGGTCTACGTCGCGATGAAGCGCAAGCTGTCGGTCGGCGACAAGATGGCCGGCCGCCACGGTAACAAGGGCGTGATCGCGCGCATCCTGCCCGAAGAGGACATGCCCTACCTGCCGGATGGCACCCCGGTGGAGATCGTGCTGAACCCGCTCGGCGTGCCATCGCGCATGAACGTCGGGCAGATTCTCGAGACGCACCTCGGGTGGGCCGCGCACGCGCTCGGCCTCTACTTCGCGACGCCGGTGTTCGACGGCGCGCTCGAAGGCGAAATCAAGTCGTGGCTGGAGCAGGCGGACCTGCCGTCGAGCGGCAAGACCGCGCTCTACGACGGGATGACGGGCGAGAAGTTCGAGCAGAGCGTCACCGTCGGCTACATCTACATGCTGAAACTGTCGCACCTCGTGGACGACAAGATTCACGCGCGGTCGATCGGGCCCTACTCGCTCATCACCCAGCAGCCGCTGGGGGGCAAGGCGCAGTTCGGCGGCCAGCGCTTCGGCGAGATGGAGGTGTGGGCGCTCGAGGCATACGGCGCTGCGCACATCCTCCAGGAACTGCTGACGGCGAAGTCGGACGACGTGACCGGCCGCGCCAAGATTTACGAGTCCATCGTCAAGGGCGACGCGTCCTTCACGGCGGGCCTGCCGGAGTCGTTCAACGTGCTGATCCGCGAGCTCCAGTCGCTCTGCCTCGACGTCGAACTCGTGACGACGAAGAAGCGATTGATGGAGCCGGCGGCGGAGAGCACCGAACCGGTGCTGGAGGGCTGAGCATAAATGAGACCTAGCTTCACCGACAGCAAGACGGCCCTGAGGGCCGACTTCGACGCGATCAAGATCAGCCTGGCTTCGCCGGAGAAGATCGAGAACTGGTCGTTCGGCGAGGTCACCAAGCCGGAAACGATCAACTACCGCACCTTCAAGCCGGAGCGGGACGGTCTGTTCTGCGCGAAGATCTTCGGGCCGATCACCGACTGGGAATGCCTGTGCGGCAAGTACAAGCGCATGAAGCACCGCGGCGTGATCTGCGACAAGTGCGGCGTCGAAGTGACGCAGGCGCGGGTCCGGCGCGAGCGCCTTGGCCACATCAAGCTGGCCACCCCGGTCAGCCACGTGTGGTTCTTCAAGGGGCTGCCGAGCCGCATCGGGCACCTGCTCGACATCTCGCTGCGCGACCTCGAGCGCGTGCTCTACTTCGAGGCCTACGTGGTGGTGGACCCCGGTGAGACCAAGCTGATTCAGAACCAGCTGCTCAACGAGGACCAGTTCCGCAAGGCCCGCGAGGAGCACGGCTACTCGAAGTTCAAGGCGCAGATGGGCGCCGAGGCGATCAAGGAGCTGCTCAAGCGGGTCAACGTCGAGTCGCTGGCCGAGGAGCTGCGCGCCAAGATGCGCGTCGAGACCTCGGCGCAGAAGAAGCTGAAGTTCGCCAAGCGGCTCAAGGTGGTCGACGCCTTCCGCAAGTCGAGCAACAAGCCCGAGTGGATGATCCTGGAAGTGATTCCGGTGATCCCGCCCGAACTGCGCCCGCTGGTGCCGCTCGACGGCGGCCGCTTCGCCACCTCCGACCTCAACGACCTCTATCGCCGCGTCATCAACCGCAACAACCGGTTGAAGAAGCTGATGGAGCTCAAGGCGCCGGACGTCATCATCCGCAACGAAAAGCGCATGCTCCAGGAAGCGGTGGACGCGCTGTTCGACAACGGCCGCCGCGGCCGCGTGCTGCGCGGCGCCAACAACCGCCCGCTGAAGTCGCTGTCGGACACGTTGAAGGGCAAGCAGGGCCGGTTCCGTCAGAACCTGCTCGGCAAGCGCGTCGACTACTCCGGCCGTTCGGTCATCGTCGTCGGCCCCGAGCTGAAGCTGAATCAGTGCGGCCTGCCGAAGAAGATGGCGCTCGAGCTGTTCAAGCCGTTCATCTACAACAAGCTCGAGGAACGGGGCCTGGTCGCGACCATCAAGCAGGCCAAGGAGATGGTCGAGAAGCAGGTCGCCGAAGTGTGGGACGTGCTCGAGGAAGTGATTCGCGAGCACCCCGTGCTGCTCAACCGCGCGCCGACGCTGCACCGCCTGGGCATCCAGGCGTTCGAGCCGGTGCTGGTCGAGGGCAAGGCGATCCGCATCCACCCGCTGGTCTGCACCGCGTTCAACGCCGACTTCGACGGCGACCAGATGGCGGTCCACATCCCGCTGTCGCCGGAGGCCCAGATCGAGGCCACCGAGCTGATGATGTCGTCGAAGAACATCCTGTCGCCCGCCAACGGCGCGCCGATCGCGGTGCCGTCGCAGGACGTGGTGCTGGGCTGCTACTACCTGACCAAGGCCAAGCCCGGCGCCAAGGGCGAGGGCCGGGCGTTCGGGTCGGTCGACGATGTCGTGCTGGCGCTCGAAGCGAAGGAAGTGGAGACGCTCACGCCGATCCGCCTGCGCTACACCGGGCCGCTGCAGGACCTCACCGCCGCCCGCGACGACCAGGACGTGCTGCACACCGACGTGCAGGACGTGCAGGCCAAGATGATCAACACCACCGTCGGCCGCGTGATCTTCAACACCGCGCTGCCGAAGGGGATGCCGTTCGTCAACGGCATGCTGAAGAAGAAGGGGCTGCAGCAGCTGGTGCAGCGCTGCTACCTCACCGAGGGGCTCGAGACGACGGTCGAGATGCTGGACGGGCTGAAGCAGATGGGCTTCACCTACGCCACGCGCTCCGGCATGTCGATCGGCATCGAGGACCTGATCATTCCGCAGAACAAGGCGGAGCTCGTGCAGAAGGCGCGCGACGAGGTCATCAAGGTCGAACAGCAGTACCTCGAAGGCGCCATCACCAACGGCGAACGCCTCAACAAGGTCATCGCCGTGTGGTCGGACGTGACCGAGAAGATCGCCGACGCGATGTTCGGCGAAATGGAGCGCCGCGACAAGGAAGGCAGCTTCAACCCGGTCTACATCATGGCCGACTCGGGCGCCCGCGGCAGCAAGCAGCAGATTCGTCAGCTGGCCGGCATGCGCGGCCTGATGGCGAAGCCGTCGGGTGAAATCATCGAGACGCCGATTCGCGCGAACTTCCGCGAAGGCCTCTCGGTGCTCGAGTACTTCATCTCGACCCACGGCGCGCGCAAGGGCCTGGCCGATACCGCGCTGAAGACCGCGGACTCGGGCTACCTGACCCGCCGCCTGGTGGACGTGGCCCAGGACGTGATCATCTCGGATCACGACTGCCGCACCACCAACGGCATCGAGGCCCGGGCCATCGTCGAGAGCGGCGAGGTGATC
This sequence comes from uncultured Acidobacteriota bacterium, assembly GCA_963723005.1. GTDB lineage: Bacteria > Acidobacteriota > Vicinamibacteria > Vicinamibacterales > UBA2999 > VFZN01. The sequence goes on from CAVRPA010000010.1 coordinate 100,560, forward strand.
GAACCGCTGCGCGACCGCATCATCGGCCGCGTCACGCTCGACCGCATCCTGGATCCGATCAACGGTCAGCTGATCGTCGACGAGAACCAGGTGATCGACGAGGATCTGGCGGCGGCGGTGCAGGATGCCGGCGTCGAGAAGGTCAAGATCCGCTCGGTGCTCAGTTGCGAGTCCCGGCGCGGCGTCTGCGCCCAGTGCTACGGCCGCGACCTGGCGACGGGCAAGCTCGTCGAGCTGGGCCTGGCGGTCGGCGTCGTCGCCGCCCAGTCGATCGGCGAGCCCGGCACGCAGCTGACGATGCGCACGTTCCACATCGGCGGCACGGCTTCGAGGATTCTCGGAGCAGTCCACCCTCGACGCCAAGCAGAAGGGCGTGGTGAAGTTCGAGAACCTCACCTACGTCGAGCGCACCAACCAGCAGGGCGTCGTCGACCTCGTCGTCATGAACCGCAACGGCCATATCGCGCTGCGGGACGAGAAGGGTCACGACCGCGAACGCTACGAGGTGGTCTACGGCGCGCACATCAAGGTGCGCGAGGGCCAGACCGTCGAAGCGGGCCACGTCCTCGTGGAGTGGGATCCCTACACCTTCTCGATCCTCACGGAAGAGAAGGGCCAGGTCCGCTTCAAGGACATCATCGAAGGCACCACCGTTCACGAGGCCGTGGACGAGGTGACCGGCCTGTCGCGCTACATCATCGTCGACTCCGCCGACGAGAAGAAGCAGCCGACCATCGAGATCCGGGACGCCAAGGGCACCGTGGTGCGCAAGTACATCATGCCCGTCAGCGCCCACTTGATGATCAGCGACAGCGAGGAAGTCCGCGCCGGCGACGTGCTGGCGAAGATTCCGCGCGAGACCACCAAGACCAAGGACATCACCGGCGGTCTGCCGCGCGTGGTCGAGCTGTTCGAGGCCCGCAAGCCGAAGGATCCCGCGGTGATCAGCGAGATCGACGGCACGGTGAAGTACGGCGGCGTGGTGAAGGGTCAGCGCAAGATCCTCATCGTGCCGGACGACGGCACCTCCGAGACGCGCGAATACAGCATTCCGCGCGGCGTGCACGTCAACGTGCAGGAAGGCGAGCGCGTGCGCGCGGGCGATCCGCTGATGGACGGCCCGCAGCAACCCGCACGACATCCTCCACGTCCTTGGTGAGAAGGAACTGCAGAAGTACCTGGTCAACGAGATCCAGGAGGTCTACCGCCTGCAGGGCGTGAACATCAACGACAAGCACATCGAGGTGATCTCGCGCCAGATGATGCGCTGGGTCCGGGTGGAAGACGTGGGCGACACCGAGTTCCTGGTGGACGAACAGGTCGACCGCTTCCGGTTCATGGAAGAGAACGAACGGGTGATTGCGGACGGCGGACGTCCGGCCACCGCGCAGCCGCTGCTGCTCGGCATCACCAAGGCGTCGCTCTCCACCGAGTCGTTCATCTCGGCGGCATCGTTCCAGGAGACCACGCGCGTCCTCACCGAGGCCGCCATCTCCGGGAAGATCGACTACCTGCGCGGCCTGAAGGAGAACGTGACCATGGGCCGGCTTGATCCCGGCCGGCACGGGCTTCTGGTGGTACCGGCACGTGCAGATTCCGCCGGACGAACCGCCGCCGCCGCCGCCCATCCAGCAGCCGAGCGACGA
>CAVRPA010000011.1:0-201348 GCA_963723005.1 uncultured Acidobacteriota bacterium
GTAGCGGTGCGAGAGCACGGCCGCGGCCACGAGCGCCGCGTCCTTGAACTTCACCTTGTGGTGGATCTCGTACTTCTCGCGAAGGCCGCGCAGAATCGAGATGGTGTCCTCGACGGTCGGCTCGCCGACGTTCACGGGCTGGAAGCGCCGCTCGAGCGCCGCATCCTTTTCGATGTGCTTGCGGTACTCGTCGAGCGTGGTCGCGCCGATGGTGTGCAGCTCGCCGCGCGCCAGCATCGGCTTCAGCATGTTCGAGGCGTCGAGCGAGCCTTCGGCCGCGCCCGCGCCGACCACCGTGTGGAGCTCGTCGATGAAGAGGACGAACTTGCCCTCGGCGTCCACAATCTCCTTCAGCACCGCCTTGAGGCGCTCCTCGAACTCGCCGCGATACTTCGCGCCGGCGACCAGGGCACCCATGTCGAGCGCCATGATCCGCTTGTCCTTCAGGCCTTCAGGGACGTCGCCGCGGACAATCCGCTGGGCGAGGCCCTCGACGATCGCGGTCTTGCCGACGCCGGGCTCGCCAATCAGGACCGGGTTGTTCTTGGTCCGGCGCGAGAGCACCTGGATGACGCGGCGCACCTCTTCGTCCCGGCCGATCACCGGATCGAGCTTGCCGCGACGCGCCAGCTCCGTGAGGTCGCGGCCGTACTTCTCGAGCGCCTGGTACTTGTTCTCCGGGTTCGGATCGGTCACGCGCTGGCTGCCACGCACGCTGGTCAACGCCTCGAGGACGCGCTCGCGCGAGACCCCGACCTGCTTCAACGCCGCCGCCGACGCGGAGCGGCCGCTCTCGGTGACGAGGCCCAGCAGCAGGTGCTCGGTGCTGACGTAATCGTCCTGCATCGACTTGGCGTCGGCCGTGGCGGCATCGACGACCACGCGCAGGCGCGGCGACAGGTGCGGCTCGGCGCCGCCCGACACCTTGGGCTGTTTGGCGAGCGCGTCGCGCAGGTCGCGCGCCAGCGCGCCGGGATCGACCGACAGCTTGCGCAGCACCGCCGGCACCACACCGTCCGCCTGTTCCACCAGCACGACAAGCAGGTGCTCGGGCTCGACCGACGCATGCCCGAACTCGCGCGCAAGGTCTGGAGTGGCCAGGATGGCCTGCTGGGCCTTTTCCGTGAACTTCTGCAGGTTCATTACACGTCTCCTTCTGCCTTCAGCCCTTCGCGTCGACCTTGGCGAGCTCTTCGTAGAGGCGTCGCGTGTCGTCGTCCAGAGCGCGGGGGAGCACCACGTCCACCACGACGTAGAGGTCGCCCGCCGTACCTTTGTCGCCGAGTGCCGGCAGCCCCATGCCGCGCAGGCGGAGCTTGAGCCCCGGCTGGCTGGTCTCCGGCACCTTCATGCGCACCGTCTTGCCGCCAAGCGTCACCACGCCGACTTCGCCGCCGAGCACGGCGGTCGAGACCGGGATGGTGACCCGCGTCGTCAGATCACGGCCGCTGACCTGATAGACCGGATGCGGCTTCAGCCGGATGCGGAGGAACAAGTCGCCGCTGGCCGCGCCGCCGGTGCCGTGACCGCCTTCGCCCGCCACGCGGACCAGCGATCCGTCGACGACGCCCCGTGGAATCCTCACCTCGACGCTGCGCGCCTCGCCGTCGTGCCGCAGGGCCAGCCGCTGCACGCTGCCGCGCGCGGCCGATTCGAGGTCCAGCTCGAACTCGTGCTCGACGTCACGGCCCTTCTGCTGACGCGTCCGCCCGCGTCCCCCGCGCCGCTCCGCGCCACGGGCGCCGCCACCGCCGAAGAACGTCTGGAAGAAGTCGGAGAAGGGACTGTCGCCCCCGCCGAACATCTCCGACATCTCCTCTTCGGTCATCGTGCGGAAGCCGCCGCCACCGGTGTTCCAGGCGGCGCCCGGGTTGGCGCCGCCGCCGAACGGACCGCCCGGCCCGGCCGACTGGTACTGCCGCCAGTTGGCGCCCAGCTCGTCGTACTTCCGGCGCTTGTCCGGATCGCTCAGCACCTCGTTCGCTTCGTTGATCTCCTTGAAGCGCGCTTCGGCGGCGGCGTCGCCGGGGTTCACGTCGGGATGGAACTTCCGCGCCAGCTTCCGGAACGCCTGCTTGATTTCCTTCTCGGTCGCGGTCTTCGCCACGCCGAGGGTGGAGTAGTAGTCCTTGAAGTCCATCGCTACGCCTCATCCAGCCCGCAGAGCTGGTTGATCCGCGCGAGCTCGCGCAGCAGCCGGCGCCGCCGCAGGCCGTCCCGCTGGATGACCTCCTCGTCGAGCATCGGCCGGATCCGCTGCATCAGCTCCGCGATCGCCAGCAGGTGCTGGACGCCGGCGAGGTTCACGCCCTCGTCTTCGACCAGGCGTTTGATGAAGCGCAGGCGCTCGATCTGTTCGGCGGAATAGAGCCGCATGCTGCCGAGCGTTCGCGCCGGCCGCACCAGCCCGAGCCGCTCGTACTTCCGCAGCGTCTGGGGATGCATGTCCACCAGGCGCGCGGCCACCGAGATGAAGATGAGCTCTGAACTTGACACACTTCGAGTGTAGGCCTTGATATGAGTCGTGTCAAGATGCGGCGCAATTGCCGCGCGGTCATCGGTCGCCTTCCACTACACTTGGAAGATCGTGACGCTTCGAACGGCTGGGCCGGAGGCGGGGCCCGCATTCCCCCTGCTGCTGTTCCTGTGCGCGCTCGGCCTGATGACCGCAGTCACCGCCGCGGTCTGGGCGAGCCGGCCCGGCCTTGGCGGCCTGCTCAAGAACATCACCCACGCGGAGCGTCCATCGGACGATTACTACCTGGCCCACGACCACGGCGGGCACGTGGACCATCACGTCCTCTACTTCGGCACCGACCGCGCCGCCCTCGACCACCTGAAGCGCGCCGACGTGATCCTGCTCGGCAACTCGCGCCTGATGTTCGCCGCGCGTCCGCGCGTCCTCGACGCGTTCTTCGAAGCGCGCGGCCTTCGCTACTACGTGCTCGGCTTCGGCTTCCGCGAAGCCGATCGCTTCCCGCTGGCGGTGATCGAGAAGTTCGATCTGAAGCCGCGCATGGTGATCGTCAACGCCGACGGGTTCTTCCTCGACAGCCTGTCCGACTTCGGCCGCGTCGTGATGAAGGACTCGCGGTTCGGGGCCTGGCAGTTCCGGCAGGAAGCCGAGACGGCGCATGAATTCCGCAAGGCGATCCACCAGCTGGTGCCGAACTGGGTGGACCTGTTCGGGCGGCCGGGATTCGCCAGGCTGCGCGAGCTCGTCATCTACCGCTCGCGCACCAACGGCACCTGGCAGCTGTCGCCCTGGGAGGCCGGCACCAAGCCGGTGCCAGGCCGCGATCTGGCGCAACCGCCCCTCGCGCCTCATGAACAGGATGCGGCTCGGCGCTTCAAGGCCGCCATGGACCGGCGAGGCACCTCCGTGGTGCTGACCTACGTGCCAACCCCTCGGCCGCTCGCGGGCGGGCCCGCGCTCTTCGCCGATCTCCTGAACGTGCCCCTGGTGGCAACGCACCCGGCGGGCCTGCTGACCGAAGACGCCGACCATCTCGACGAGTCGTCGGCAATCGCCTGGTCCGAAGCGTTCGTGCGGGAACTGGGGCGCGTGATTCCGTGAACTTCGTCTCGTGGTCGTTCGCCGCGCTCTTCGCCGTCGTCTTTTTCGCGCGCCTCACCATCGGGACGCGCAAGATCGAGCCCGCCTACGTGGCCGTCCTCATGGTCGCCAGCGCGGTCTTCTATGCGTGGCACATCCCGATCTATCTGGGCATCCTGGTGTTCAGTTCGGCCGTGGATTACTGGGCCGCGCTCTGGCTGGTGCGCATCCCCTCGACGGCCCTGGGGAAGCGGCGGCTGGTGCTGGCGCTGTCGCTGGGCACGAATCTCGGCCTGCTCGCGTTCTTCAAGTACGCCAACTTCCTGATGCAGACCGCGAGGGACGTCTTCGGCCCGTCGGCGCTGGAGCGGCTGCCGCCGGAGTTCCTGGTGGCGCTGCCGATGGGCATCAGCTTCTACACCTTCCAGTCGATGTCCTACACCATCGACGTCTACCGCGGCGTGCTGGCGCCGATCAGGCACTTCGGCCCGTTCTTCCTGTTCATCAGCTTCTTCCCGCAACTGGTCGCCGGCCCCATCGTCCGAGCCGTGGAGTTCCTGCCGCAGATGCCGCGCCCCCGACGGCTGCGCCTCGGCGTCTTCTACGAGGGCATGTGGCTCATCATCTGCGGCTTCTTCCTGAAGATGGTGTGCGCCGACAACCTGGCCGTCTACGTGGACGAATACTGGGAGCGGGGCAGGGAAGTCGAGACCACGAGCGGCTTCGCGCTGTGGCTGGCGCTGATGTTCTCGGGCCAGATCTTCGCCGACTTCGCCGGCTACTCGAACATCGCGCGCGGCACGGCGTACCTTCTCGGCTACCGGCTTCCGGTCAACTTCAACGCGCCGTATCTGGCCGCGTCATTCAAGAACTTCTGGGAGCGCTGGCACATCACGTTGTCGCGATGGCTGCGTGACTACCTGTACGTGCCGCTCGGCGGCAACCGCAAGGGTTCGGTACGCACCTACGTCAACCTGCTGATCGTGATGGTGCTCGGTGGGCTGTGGCACGGTGCGGCCTACACCTACATCGTCTGGGGAGCGCTGCATGGAGCCGCCCTGGCGGTCGAGCGCCTGTTCGGCCTGCACCAGGACCGCGGATGGACGGGCCATGTCGCTGTGCGGGCCGTCTGGTTCCTCGTGGTGCAGAGCATCGTGCTCACGGCCTGGGTGTTCTTTCGCAGCCGGAGCCTCGACGAGGCCGGGCAGTTCGCCGCCAACATCCTGGCGATGGACGACTGGTCGCTCGGCACCATGGAGTGGATCGGTCTGCTGTTTCTGCTGCCGATCGTCGGCCTGCACATCGTGGTGTGGCTGCGCGAACGCGGCGCCGTCGGCGAGCCGGGCCCCGCGCTCAAGGCCGTGCTGGCGGCGGCCATGGTCTACGGCATCACCACGCTCTACGCGGGCACCGCGGACTTCATCTACTTCCAGTTCTAGCGGACTGCGCCCCGGCTGGAACGCCGCCCGAACCCGACCGGCTATACTTGAAGGACCGCGTGTTTGAAATTCAACCGTCCGACCTCGTAACCATCGCGCTCCTCGTCGCCCTGGAGGGCATTCTCAGCGCGGACAACGCCATGGTCCTGGCCGTGCGCGTGCTGAGCCTGCCTCGTCATCAGCAGCAGAAGGCGCTGCGGTATGGGATGGCGAGTGCCTTCACCTTCCGCTCGTTGGCCACGGCGGCCGCGGCGTACCTGATTCACCTCGGATGGGTGAAGCTGGTCGGCGGCCTCTACCTGCTGTATCTGCCGTATCAGCACTTCTTCTCGCACGCCAGCGGTGAGGATCGCCAGAAGATCAAGCCGGCCGAGCCCTGGCTGGGACTCTCGCCGTTCTGGGCGACGGTCGTGAAGGTCGAATTGACCGACATCGTCTTCGCCATCGACTCGATCCTGGTGGCGGTGGCAGTGTCGAACAAGCTGTGGGTGGTGATCACCGGCGGCATTCTCGGCATCGTGATGATGCGAATGCTGATTGGGCGACTGCTGTCCGTGATCCGCCGCTATCCGCTGCTCGTGGATGGCGCGTTCATCATCATCACGTGGGTGGGGCTGAAGCTCCTGATCGAGTACGCGCACGCCGAGGGCTGGGTGCACTTCGAGATCCCGAAGTGGTTCTCGCTGGGGCTGATTGTGGTGATTTTCAGCGTCATTTACGTGATGGCCCGGCGCCAGGGACCGGTCGAGGACGAGGGTCCGACGAGCGCTTGACCCCTCACGTCAGTGGCAACACGTTCGTGCGGATCGGCGAGCAGATGGATGCTCCGCCCAAGTCAGGTGTGGGGCTAGGTCAGTCGGGCTTCCGCGCGTCGAGGATCGCGCGCACCAGTTCTTCGGGGAAGGCGCCCGCCGCGGCTTCGTTCTCGCGCTCGCAGGCCCGCTGCCCGGCCTTCACCACCACTGCATATTGTTCGATATAGGCCCGGCAGTTCCGGCAGCGATCGAGATGCGTCTCGAACGATGCGCGGACTTCGGCGTCGAGGTCGCCGTTCAGGTAGTCGGCGATGAAGTCCGCGCACGCCTGGCAATTGAGCTTCATCATCGTTCCGGTCTCCCCAGCCGTGGCGCCACCAGCGTGCGCAGGGCCTGCCGTGCTCTGTGCAGCCGCAGCTTCACCGCGTTGGGGGTGATCCCCAGCTGCTCGGCCACTTCATTGGTCGCTATTCCTTCGATGTCACGAAGGAGCAGGATGGTTCGGTAGTGGTCCGGCAGTTCGTCGATTGCCGCCCGGACGACGGCTTGCTCCTCCTCGCGGGCAACCTGCTGGTCGACCGGCTCCGACCGGCTCTCGAACCGTTCCGCGAAGTGCCCATCGTCCTTGAACGCGGGCAGCAGGTGGTCGAGCGATTCCTCGGGTTTCCGCTTCCGCGTCCGCAGCTTCATCAGGGCGACGTTCACGGTGATGCGGTGCAGCCAGGTGGAGAGCAGGGAACCGCCCTCGAAGCGGTCGATACCCCGGAACGCGTTCAGAAACGCCTCCTGGACCGCGTCCCGGGCGTCTTCCTCATTCCCCAGGAGACGACGGGCGACGGCCAGCAGGCGGCCGCCGTGCGTGCGTACGAGCTGTTCGAAGGCCCCCGGCTCGCCGGCGCGAAGCGCCTCGAGCAACGCCGCGTCTGGGGACGCCGGCTCGGGGTCTGGAGTGATTTGTGTGGGGGACGCCACCGCCAGATAGCATAGCCTCCAGAACCGGATTCCGGCTCATCCTTTACAGGAACTCGGGCCGAAGATGAGGTAATCTGCGCCGACCGCATGATTCAGAACCGAGTCGTGGCTCGTTTTGCCGACGGGCGGACGCTCAAGGGCACCACCCAGGACTTCGCCCCGACCAAGGAGGCGTTTCATGTCATCACCTCCGAAGGCGGCGCGAGGCCCATCAAGGTGGTGCTGGCCGATCTGAAGGCGGTGTTCTTCGTGAAAGACCTGATCGGGAATGCGCTCTACAACGAGTCGAAGGAATTCCTCCAGACCGTGCCCGGCAAGCGACTGCAGGTGACCTTCGCGGACGGGGAAATGATCGTCGGCGCCACGCAGGCCTTTCATCCCGATCGCCCCGGCTTCTTTCTGGTGCCGGCCGATCCTCGTTCCAACAACGATCGCGTCTTTGTCGTGATGAAGGCGGTCCGCTCCGTGAGCGTGATCGAGTGAGCCGTGCCTGTTGTCAGCGCCGGCATTCTGTTGTTCCGGACGAATGATCGAGGGATCGAGGTGCTGCTGGTCCACCCCGGCGGCCCGTTCTGGCGGCGCAAGGACCTCGGCGCCTGGACCATCCCGAAGGGCGAAGTGCAACCCGGCGAGGACCTGCTCGACGCCGCGCGGCGCGAGTTTCACGAGGAGACTGGCTGGCCGGCCGAGGGCGAGGTGATCGCGCTCGGGCAAGTGCGGCAGGCCAGCCGCAAGGTCGTGCATGCCTGGGCAGTGGAAGGGGAGATCGATCCCGCCGCCATCAACAGCAATACCTTCGAGATGGAGTGGCCGCCCCGATCGGGGAAGATGACCACGTTTCCGGAAGCCGACAAGGCGGCCTGGTTCGGCATCGACGAAGCGCGGCGGCGCATCCTCCCGGCACAGTCCCCGCTGCTCGATGCGCTGCTCCTGCACCTCCAGCGCTAGACTTGAGGGCATGTGGGCGCGCGCGCTGGTCGTCATCCTGGTCATCGCCGGTGCGGAGACGCTGCATGGCATCGCGCGCACGGTGTGGGTGACGCCGCGCCTTGGTGACCTGCGGGCGCGACAGGTGGGCGTGCTGACCGGCTCGCTGTTGATCCTGACGATCGCCACGATCGCGATCCGGTGGCTCGGACCACGCACCGCCCGGCAGAAACTGGGAATCGGCGCGTTGTGGCTCGTCTGCATGCTGGCATTCGAGGTCGGTCTCGGACGGGCACTCGGGGCATCGTGGTCACGGCTGGCGGCGGACTACGACCCGGCCCAGGGCGGCTTCATGCTGTTCGGGATGGCCATCCTCCTGATGGCACCCACTATCGCCTGCCGCATTCGCGATCCCTTTCCGCCCAGCTTCTGATGACGCTCCAGGACGAATTCGGCAACATCGACATCTACCTCTTCGACCAGTTGCTGCGCGCACGGCTGCGGCCGGGCATGCGCGTGCTCGATGCCGGCTGCGGTGGGGGCCGCAACCTCGTCTACCTGTTGCGGAATGGGTTCGACGTCTGGGCCACCGACACCAGCCCCGAGGCCGTGGCGCACGTAAGGAGCCTCGTCACCGCGCTGGCGCCGACTCTGCCTCCCACTCGCGTGAGGCAGGAGCCGGTCGAGCGGTGTTCGTTTGCCGACAGCGACTTCGACGTCGTGATCAGCAGCGCCGTCCTGCACTTCGCGCGCGACGATGAGCAGTTCGCGAGGATGGTGGGGGAGATGTGGCGGGTGCTCGCGCCGGGCGGCATGCTGTTCTGCCGGCTCGCCTCGTCGATCGGCCTCGACGGCGCGCACCCACTGGGACAGAACCGCTACCGGCTGCCGGATGGCAGCGAACGCTACCTCGTGACGGCCGAGGGCCTGCTGACGCTGACCGCACGACTCGGCGGCACGCTCCTCGATCCGCTGAAGACGACCGTGGTGCACGAACAGCGATCGATGACGACGTGGGTCGTGGAGAAGGGGGCGTGATGAACCCTGCCCTCGCGACGGCTGCGACGGTCCTCATGATGGCGGTCGCCGTGCTGGCCGGGGACATCGGCCTGCCCGCGCAGATGAGGAGTGCCGCACAGAGTACCGACGCGGCGAGCTGTTTCCTGCTGTACGAGATCGGCGTCGGACAGGTGCGGCGATCGCCTGGCGAGGCGTGCGCAACGCGGGTCTCGCCCGCGTCCACGTTCAAGATTCCACATGCCCTGGCCGCGCTCGACGCCGGCGTGCTCGACGGGCCTGACGCCCGCATCGCCTACGACGGCTCGAACCAGCCCTTCGTGGCCTGGCGGCGAGACCACACCCTGGGGACCGCGATCCGCGATTCGGTCGTGTGGTACTTCCAGCGCGTGGCCGAGCGGCTTGGAGCGGAGCGCGAGCGCGCGTACCTGGAGAAGCTCCGCTTTGGCAATGCCGACCCGACGAGCGGCCTCACCACCTTCTGGCTGGGGGGCTCCCTGTTGATCTCGCCGGACGAACAGCAGCGGTTTCTGCTCGACCTGTTCGCCGATCGGCTGCCCGTCGAGCGCCGGCACATGGACACCGTGCGGCAGCTCATGGTGCAGCCGGCCGGGACCGTGGCCAACGCCGCGGGCAGCCAGAAATTCGGGCCGGCCACGGGAGTCGTGGTCGCCGCCAAGACCGGCGCCGTGCGCGACCGCAGCGGTCAGGACGTGCGCTGGCTCGTGGGTCTCGTGACGCGCGGCACCCGTTCGTGGATCTTCGTCGCGATGGTGAAGGCGGCTCCCGACGCACCTGCCGCGGCCGCCGTGGAACTCGCTGCAAAAAGCCTGACCGAGGCGAAGGTGTTTTGAGCCGCTAGCGGGCGTACTGCGCCTGCGTGGCCGCCAGGCGGGTGACCAGACGGTCCACCAGCGACGGGGGCTGCAGCACCCGGGCAGCGGGGCCAAAGCCGAGGATCCACGCCTCGAGCCCCCAGTCCACGACCACGTCCAGCGTCAGCCGCAGGCTGCCGCCGGTCGCTTCTTCCAGTTGCTGGCTGGTGTGCCAGACCCGTTCGCGAATGTACGGCGCTTCGGCTGACGAGAACTCCACGACGACGCGCTCCGGTGTGCCGGAGAACACCGACAGCGAGTCGGGAAACACGCCGGCGCTGGCTTCCTTCGGATCGAACGTCTCCTCGAGCACGGTGACGTCCTCCACGCGCTGCACCGCGAACGTGCGCATCTCGCCGTAGGCGGGCACGAACGCAAACAGGTAGAGCGTGCCCTGGGCGTAGGCGACGCGGTACGGCTCCACGACGTAGTCCTTCACCTGTTGGCTGGCGAACGAGTGATACCGCATGCGGACGCGGCGGTGGGCGAGGATGGCGCTCATCAGCGAGTCCACCATGCGCGGGGCCGCGCTCGTTGCACGCAGCGTCGGCGCCTTGGCGGCCAGGGCCAGTGGCAACTGATCGATGAAGCGCCACAGCGCCGGCGGCAACGCGTCGGTGAGCTTGTCGAAGGCGGAGGTGAGGCTGTCGTGAAAGGGACCGCCGGCCAGGGCCGACAGCATCGTTCGGCTGAGATAGAGCGCGCACAACTCCGACAATGAAAAGCCGGCCGACGCGAGGCCGCCGAACACTTCGCGATTCAAGGCATAGCGCGTCTTGCCCTCCACCTTGGCGGGCTCGATGGGGAAGCCGGCCTGCGCCAGCGCGTTCAGGTCGCGACGAATGGTCCGCTCCGACACGCCCTCGCCGGCCGCCTGCTGCAGCTCCTGCAAGGTCAGCGCGCGCGCCCGGCCTTCGAGCGCGAGCAGGATGCGCCATTGGCGCACGATTTCCGCGTGTCGTTCCATCGTGACCTCATCTGTCCAAACACACCGCTAGGCTTGGGCCCATGATGTTTCAACTTCTGTTCCGGGAACGGCCTGCGGCGGTGAAGCGCATCTGCCACGGGTGCGAAACGCAGCGAGCCTTGCTGCGATCGCGAGGGGTAAGAACCTGGGATCGCTACCAGGCCCTCTGTTTCCGCTGCTACGGCCGGCACCTGGCCAGGCCGAGTGTCGAGCGGCCGGTTGCCGGAATTCCGACAGCCACGAACGAGCCTCACGTAAAACATACGGCAGTTGCGTGAGGCTGGGCTGGCACCCCGCTTGTATACATGAGGGGTATGCGCTACCTCCATCGTAGTCTCGGCGTCCTCGCCCTGGTCCTCCTCGCCGGATCGGCGGCGTATGCTCAAATCCAGGCGAGCCGATGTGCCGACTGTCACATCGCCAATCAACAGGCCACAGGCCCGAACTGGAGCGGCTTCGCGCTTCGTCACCTGCAGGACTGGGATTTCTCGCCGCACTCGCGGAACAACGTCGGCTGCGAGAAGTGCCACGGCGGCAACGCCGCGACCTTCGAGAAATTCCAGGCCCACCAGAACATGCTGCCCGCGACCAGTCCCGCGAGCCCGATCAACCGCGTGAATCTGCCGAAGACCTGTGGCGCCTGCCACACGGGGCCGTTCGTGTCGTTCCAGAAGAGCCAGCACTACAATCTGCTCGCCGCCGGCGACGATCGCGGGCCGACGTGCTCGACCTGCCATGGCGAAGTGGGTGCCTATCTGCTCTCGCCGGCGTCGCTCTCGAATCAGTGCTCGAAATGCCACGGACCGGGCCAGCCTCAGGAACGGACCGGCCGCGCCGCCGAGGCCCAGATGTTGATGAAGGATGTACGGGCAGTGCGGGCGCAGTTGAACGAGGCGCAGAGCATCATCCGGCGCGTCAAGGACAAGACCGTCCGCGCCAGGTTCGAGGAGATGTATCGCCAGGCCGAAGTACCGGTGATCGAAGCCCGCAACGCGGGCCACGAATTCGTCTTCGACAACCTGAAGGAGCGGCTGGACCGCGCCACGCAGCGCGCCGGCGCCCTCATGGACGCCTTGGCGAACCAGCAGTAGACACAGGGAAGGCGGGGACGAGCGGCAGCCGCCGGTCGTCTCCGGGGTAGAACACCCGCTCCAGGAACAATCCGGACGCCGGCGCGGTCAGCCGTGCCGGCAACCCGGAATCCTCGGTCAACAGCCGGCTCACCACGTCCGGCGCCAGCCGCCCGCAGCCCACCTCCACCAGCACGCCCACCATGCGGCGCACCATTTTCCAGATGAAGTGCGAGCCGCCGATGCGCACGAGGATCAGGTCGCCGTCTTCGCCGATCGACACGTCCTCCACCAGCACCTCGGTGGACTTCTCATCGGGGTCATCGTCGCTGAACGAGCGGAAATCGTGCATGCCCGAGAAGCGATTCGCGGCGTCCCGCATCCGGGCCACATCGATCGCATCCTTGACCCACCACACGTATGGCTTGCCGAACGCCGAGCGGCGGCGGCTGATCTGGTAGAGGTAGCTGCGGGCCACGGCCCCATGACGGGCATGAAAGCGTGCCGGCGCCGTCTCGATGCGCAGCAGGTTGATGTCGGCAGGCAGCAGCTCGTTGACCTGCCGGCGCAGGGTTTCAGCGGGGATGCGGGCGTGGATCTCCAGGTGCGCGACCTGATGGACGGCATGGACGCCGCCGTCCGTGCGTCCGGACGCCTGGAACTCGAACATCCCCTGACCGGTCACCTCGGCGATGGCGCGCTCGATCTCGCCCTGCACGGTGCGTGCGTTCTTCTGTTTCTGCCAGCCGCTGTAGCGCGTGCCGGCGTATTCGAGGGTGATCTTGAAGCGGGCCACCGACGGATCATATCGGCAACCGGCGGACGGCAGACGGCAAGAGGCAAACGGACTAGAATCGGCGGCATGCATCGCCCTATTCACGCCAAAAACCTCCCGAAGCCGGTTGGCCCCTATTCGCCCGGCATGAACTTCGAGCGCCTCATTTTCGTGTCGGGCCAGGGCGCCACGGACCCTGTGACCAATCAGCTGGTGGGGCCCGATGTCGAGACACAGACCGAGCAGTGCCTGCGGAACCTCCGCGCCATCTTGCAGGCGGGCGGATCGGACCTGCAGTACGTGCTGCGCTGCGGCGTGTTCCTGCTCGACATGCAGGAATTCCAGCAGATGAACGGCGTCTATGCCCGCGTGTTCGGCGAGCATCGTCCGGCGCGCACCACCATCCAGGCCGCGGGGCTGCCGGGCGAGGGCCTCCGCGTCGAGATCGACTGCATCGCCTACGTGCCGTAAGCGCGGATTCCCCAGTCAGAGCCGCCATGTCACGCCGGACATCCCGTTGCGTGTGGGTCGTCGCCCTGTTGATGCTGACCCTGCCTCTCGCGGGGCAGGCCCACGAGGGATTCTGGCTGTTCAATCGCGTGCCGCGCGCCGCCATCAAGCAGGCGGTCGGCGTGGAGCTCACCGATGCCTGGCTGCAACGGGTGCAGCAGGCCTCGGTCCGCTTTCCCGGCGGATCGGGGGCCTTCGTGTCTCCGGACGGTCTCGTCCTGACCAACCATCACGTGTCACTCGATCTGTTGCACCAGTTGAGCAGCGCCGGGCGCGACTTCGTGAAGGACGGTTTCCTGGCGGTACGGCCGGCCGACGAACGGCGCGCGCCGAATCTCGAACTCATGATCCTCGACGGCATCGACGATGTCACCACACGGGTGACCGCAGCCGCCACGCCGGGCATGTCCGCGGCCGACGCCCTCGCCGCCCGTCGTGCGGTGATGGCCGCCATCGAAGAGGAGACCATCGCCCGCGGCGGGTTCGACAGCGAGGTCGTCACGCTGTTCCAGGGCGCCCAGTATCACCTGTATCGCTACCGGAAGTTCTCGGATGTGCGGCTGGTGTTCGCACCCGAGTTCGAGATTGCCTTCTTCGGCGGCGATGCCGACAACTTCACGTTCCCGCGTTACGCCCTCGATATGACGTTGTGGCGCGTCTATGACAATGGCAAGCCGCTGCGGGTGAAGCATTTCCTGCCGCTGTCTACGACCGGCGCACGAGAGGGCGACGCGGTGTTCACGGCTGGACACCCGGCGCAGACCCAGCGCCTCAACACCGTAGCCCACCTGGAGTTCCTGCGCGATCACGCGCTGCCGTTGTCGATCGACACGTACACGCACGTCCGGGGTGCGCTGGAAGCGTTTGGGCGCGGCGGCGTCGACGCGCGCCGCCAGATCGATGACGATTTCTTCACCATCGAGAACTCGCTGAAGTCGTGGCGCGGACAGTTGCAAGGCCTGACCGATCCCGCGCTCGTCACGATGAAGCGCGGGGCCGAGCGCGAGTTGCGATCGCGGGTCGCTGCGAACCCTGAGTGGCAGCAGCAGTTCGGCGAGGCCTGGGATCAGGTGGCCGGCGCACGAGGACGGCTTACCGCCTACAACCGCGATCGGGTGTTCTTCGAGAACGGTATGGGCTTCAGCACGCAGTACTTCACGCTGGCGCGCACGCTGTTGCGATGGTCCACCGAAAGCCTCAGGCCCAACGGCGAACGCCTTCCGGAATACACGGATTCGCGACGAGTCGCGATCGAGCGGCAGATGCGCACCGCCGTGCCCATCCATCCGGGCGTGGAGCAGGCCAAGCTGAGCGCAACCCTGACGGTCATGAAGCAAGTGCTCGGGTCGCGCCATGCGCTGCTGCGCCGCGTGCTGGCGGGGAAGTCACCGGCCGCCCGCGCCGAAGAGCTCGTGGCCGGCACAACACTGGGCGACGCGCCAACCCGCGCCCAACTCCTGGCCGGCGGCCAGGCGGCAATCGCGGCCTCCTCGGATCCGTTCCTCGTGCTGGCACGGCTCCTCGAACCACGATCGCGCGAGCTGCGCCGGCAGTACGACAACGGCGTCGTCGCGGTGGAGCGTGAGGCCTACGCGAAGATCGCCCGGGCGATCTTTGCCGTGCGCGGCGACGACGCCTATCCCGACGGGACGTTCACGCTGCGTTTGTCGTACGGTCAGGTGAAGGGCTATCGCGAGGCAGGTGACGAAGTGAAACCGTTCACGGATGTCAGCGGGCTGTTCCAGCGCGGCGACGGCAAGGAACGGATGCCGCCATACCGCTATCCCGACAGCTGGTGGCGCGCGCGCGGCAAGATCGCGATGGACACGCCCCTGAACCTCGTCTCGACCAACGACATCGCCGGAGGCAACAGCGGGTCGCCGCTGATCAACGCCAGAGGCGAAATCGTGGGGCTGATCTTCGACGGCAACATCCACTCGCTGCCCGGTTACTTCGTCTACAACGGCGCCCTGAACCGCGCCGTCTCCGTGGACGCGCGGGTGATCGTCCAGGCACTGAAGACGGTCTACAAAGCGGATGGAATTGTGAAAGAGCTCACGAGATCGGGAGATCTCGTGAGGTGGTGATCTGGTGATGTGGTGATTGCTTACTTCCTGTTCTGATTAACCACATTCATCGCCGTGGTGATCACCGAAGCGATATCGGCGAGGTTCGACGGCAGGATGATGGTGTCGGCGTTGTTGATCACCTTGCCGAACTCGCTGATGTACTGCTCGGCCACGCGCAGCTGAATGGCTTCGGTGCCGCCGGCCGCCTGTGACGCCTGCGCCACCATGCGGATGCCTTCGGCGGTGGCCGACGCCACGGCCAGGATCGCCTGGGCCTCGCCCTCGGCTTCGTTGATCTGCTGCGTCTTGCGCGCTTCCGACGCCTTGATCGTCTGTTGCTTCTCGCCCTCGGCGGTGTTGACGGCGGCGTCGCGCTGCCCCTCAGAGGTCAGAATCACGGCGCGCTTCTCGCGCTCGGCGCGCATCTGCTTCTCCATCGCCGCCAGAATGTCCGAGGGTGGCGTGATGTTCTTGATTTCGTATCGCAGCACCTTCACGCCCCACGGCTCGGTGGCCTTGTCCAGCTCCGCCACCACCGCGGTGTTGATGTTGGTGCGCTCCTCGAAGGTGCGGTCGAGATCGATCTTGCCGACTTCGCTGCGCAGCGTCGTCTGCGCCAGCTGGCTGATCGCAAACAGGTAATCGGAGATGCCATAGGACGCGCGCTCGGGGTTGAGCACCTTCAGGTAGAGCACGCCGTCCACGCCGACCTGCACGTTGTCGCGCGTGATGCACACCTGCGCCGGAATGTCGATCGCCGATTCCTTCAGCGAGTGGCGGTAGCGGATCACGTCCATGAAGGGGATCAGGATGTGGAAGCCAGCGTCCAGCGTGCCGGAGAAGCGCCCGAGGCGCTCGACCACGAACGCGCTTTGCTGCGGCACCACGATCGCGGTCTTCGCCAGCAGGATGAGGACGAAGATCGAGACCAGGACAATGACGAACAATCCGCCTTCGAACATGAGTCAGGCTCCTTGGGAGAGAGGTTACTCGGGGCGGACGGCGAGCAGCAGGCCTTCGATCCGCACGACCACACAACGTTGACCGATGGTGATTCCGTCGGCCCCAACGTTGCGCGCGCTCCACGACGAACCGCGCACTTCCACGCGGCCGACCTCGCCCGGGCCGATCGCGCCCTGCGGCACGGCCAGGACGCCGACCAGCGAATCGACATCGAGGGGCGGGGGCGCCTGGAAGCGCTCCTGCACCTTGCCGCGGAACAGCAGCAGGTAGCCGAGTGAGGCCACGGTGAAGAGCAGCCACTGCGCCCCGCCCGAGGCGATGACGCCGGCCGCGGTCAGGGCGCCGATGGTCAGCGCGCCGAGGCCGAAGAACATGATGAAGAAGCCGCTTGGCGTGGCGAGTTCCAGCACCATCAGCGCGAGGCCGCCGGCAATCCACATCCACCAGGTCATGCGCGCATTATAGAGGCGGGCAGTTCGCATATGATCGAAGGTTCTTATGCCTGTCATCCTCGTGACCAATGACGATGGGGTGTCGTCAGCCGGTATCCACGCCCTGGCCGCGGCCTTGAAGCCGCTCGGCAGCGTGACCGTCGTCGCCCCGACCCAGGAGGCGTCGGCCATCGGCCACGCCCTGACCTTGCGCCGGCCGCTGCGCATCGAAGATCACGGCCCCGGCCTCTTCGCCGTGGACGGTACGCCCACCGACTGCGTGAACCTCGGCGTGGACATCATCCTGAAGCAGAAACCCGACCTCGTGGTCTCCGGCATCAACAAGGGCTGGAACCTGGGCGACGACGTCACCTATTCGGGGACGGTCGCCGGGCGCGATGGAGGGTGCGCTGCTGGGGATTCCGTCGATCGCGGTGTCGCTGAAGCGCACCGGCAGCTTCGACTTCTCGTTCTCGGCAGAGGCCGCGGCCACCG
This sequence comes from uncultured Acidobacteriota bacterium, assembly GCA_963723005.1. GTDB lineage: Bacteria > Acidobacteriota > Vicinamibacteria > Vicinamibacterales > UBA2999 > VFZN01. The sequence continues at coordinate 16,822 of CAVRPA010000011.1, forward strand.
TGGCCAGCGCGGTCCTGGCCTCGCCGTGGCCGTCGCGGACGTTCCTGAATCTGAACTTGAACTCGGGCCCGTTCAAGGGCTTCCGCGTGACGACCCAGGCCCGCCGCAATCATGTCACCAAGATCGCGACCCGGACCGATCCGCGAGGGCAAGCGTATTACTGGATCGAGGAGGCCCTCGACGAGTGGCACGCCGACGGCGGCCGCTCGGACTACGAGGCGGTGATGGAGGGGTATGTGTCGGTGACGCCGCTGCAGGCGGACCTGACGGACCACAAGGCCATCGGCGCGCTCGAGATGCTACTGAACCCTCGCTGACCTTGCGGCGCCGTTCGGAGCGGCTTGCCTGTGTCGCAGCCGTGAGGTTCGGGCAGTGGAGACCCGGCAGTCGAGAACCCAAGCCGTTCAAAGAACGAGGACGGGAGGTCTCTAGGACCTCCCGTCTCGAACACCGCAACGCGTGCGGACTGCGTCTGACTACTGCGTCAAGCAGACGGCGAACGCCTGTAGCGACCAGGCAACTTGAGGCCCCGAGTCTACGGTAGCCGACACCGACCACACCGTGTCGCTGGTGGAACGGTTGGCGAACACCGCCATTTCGCCGATCTCGGCCGCGGTTGCCGCCGCGACGTATCCGCCGCCAACAGCGACCTTGCCAGCCGGGCAGGTGGCCGTCGCAGTCTTGGGTGCGGTTGTATCGGTCGCCGTGGCGGTGCCGACCACCCGCTCAAAGCCCGTCGCTCCGGTTCCCGCCGGGCCCGTGGGTCCCGGCGCGCCCGTGAGGCCCATCGCACCCTGGGGGCCCGTGGCACCGGCAGGACCGGCAGGACCGACAGGGCCGGGCACAGTGGAATCCGCGCCCGCAGGGCCTGCGGGACCAACGGGACCGGCAGGGCCGGGCACCGTGGAATCAGCACCGGCCGGGCCGGCGGGACCAGCAGGCCCCTGTGCGCCGTCCGCGCCGTTAGCACCCGCCGGGCCCTGAGGACCTGCCGAACCGGCTGCGCCATCCGCACCCGCCGGGCCCTGCGGACCCGCCGCGCCATCCGCACCCGCCGAGCCCTGGGGACCCGCCGGACCAGCCGCGCCATCCGCACCTGCCGGGCCCTGAGGCCCCGCCGGACCAGCCGCGCCAGCCGCACCCGCTGCGCCATCGGCACCCGCGGGGCCCTGGGGACCCGCCGCGCCAGCCGCACCGTCCGCACCCGCCGGGCCCTGAGGACCCGCCGGACCTGCTGCGCCGTCCGCGCCGGCCGCACCGGCCGGTCCCTGCGGACCCACCGCGCCAGCCGCACCGTCAACGCCGTTCGCACCCGCAGGGCCCTGCGGACCTGCTGCGCCCTGGGCTCCTGCCGCCCCGTCGAAACCAGCCGGGCCTGCCGGTCCAGTGGGACCAGTCGAACCCGCGGGACCCGCCGGTCCGGGCGTGCCAAGGACACCTCCAAGGAGGTCGCCGTTGCGAAGCACCAGGCTGGACGAGCTCGTCGGCGGAAGGAACGAGGTGTTCGTGGACCACACCGCAATCAGGTAGTAGCGATCAAGCGTCGTCCCTCGGAAGGGCGGCGTGATCGCGACCACGGCCTGGCCCGTACCGTTAAGAACACCACTCGCGACGACCACAGCATCGGTCCCGAGGGCCAGCGGCACGCCGCCGTAGACCAGTCCTGCACCCGTCGTGCTGCCACCGATCGCGAAGGGCATTCCCGGCGGGCCCGTGACGGTGACGGGAACCGAAGCACCGGCGTTGACTACGTCTGCCGGCACCGAGATCTGAATTGTCTGGCTCTGCGCGGCGGGGGCCGCTGAGAGGACAAGGGCGATGCCCATCCCGATCGTCAGCCCAAGTTCTCTCAAGCCACTTACTCTCGACTTCATAAGGTTTTCTCCCCATCTACCGCAATGACGGCGCGCTCGAGCGAGGCGTCAGTCAAGCAACGTTGCTCCCGTCCAACGTCACCTCTTGTGACGGCGAACGACCGCCCTATCGCAAGGACCGTTCCACAACTGCAGAGATCGAAATCTCGTCTGTTATGGGCGGAATTCGTGTGTTCGCACAGCGCGGCTCGCTCAGATGTGACACGGATTGTCAACCCCGTGCCAGTTTCTGGCGACCGAACGCACCGTTCTGTCAGGCAACTCACAGAAACCGACTGGCGCCCCCGGCTACAAGTCAGCGCGGTTTGATTCGGCGACATCGACGCTGACCCGTGTGCTACACTGACGTTTCGCCATCGGGGCGTGGCTCAGCTTGGTAGAGCGCTCGGTTCGGGACCGAGAGGTCGCTGGTTCGAATCCAGTCGCCCCGACCACTTGGAAACGTTCAAGGCCCGCGTCAATCGCGGGCCTTTCGTCTTTCCGGCTATCCTGATTCCCTCCCTGTGACCGCTCCCGGTTCCTCGACCCGATCCCGCGTCTCCGCGACCCGTCTGGTGGTGGCCGTCCTGGGCGTGGCCCTGCTGATCGTCAGCATCCGGCAGGCCGGATGGGCGCCCATTCTCGCCAGCATCCGCGGCGTGGGCGCCTGGATGATCGTCGTCGTCGCCCTGGGGGCGGCACGCATGGCGGTGAGGGCACGGGCGTGGACCATCTGTTCGCGAGCCGACCACGAACGAGGCATTCCTTTCGGAGCGGCGTTCGCCGCCACGCTGGCAGCGGACGCGCTTGGTAACCTCACCCCGCTCGGTCTGCTGGCAAGCGAGCCTGCGAAAGTCATGATGGGGCGGCGGCACGTACCGACCAGCACCAGCCTGTCATCCGTGGCTGTGGAGAACGGGTTCTACACCGCGTCGGTGCTGGCGATGCTCCTCGGCGGCGCGTGGGTGCTGCTGCAACGGGCCAACGTACCGCCGCTGATGGAACGGGCGGGGGAGGCGGTGGTGGTCGCGGCACTCGTCGGCGGCACCGTCGCCTTGTGGATGTTTCGCGCCCGACCCGCGCTGTTGTCACGTGCCGGCGATCTGCTCACGCGGCTGCGCCGATCGCCCACGTCGAAGGACGCGTTGCTGGCGCTGGAGCACAGCCTCTACGACGTGGCGCAGTGGCCCGTTGGCCGTCTCGTCCACGTCGCTGCGTGGGAGATGCTGTTTCACGTCGCGGCGGTGGCTGAAGTCTGGCTGATCCTGCGCACCATGCCCGCCGGCGCGAACGTCTCGCTGGCCGATGCCTTCCTCATGGAAACGGCGGGCCGATTCATCACCGTCGCCTTCAAGTTCATTCCCTATCGCCTCGGCGTGGACGAGATGGGTTCCGGCTCGGTGTCTCAATTGCTCGGACTCGGCGCTCCCACCGGGATCGCGCTCGCCCTGGTCCGTCGCGTGCGCATCCTCCTCCTGAACGCCGCCGGCATCGTCCTGCTCGCGCGGGCGCCGTCGCGCGACACGGTTCCATCCTGAGCCGCGCGGGTTCAATCCCGCCATCCGTCACCGCCCGGCCCCGCCCGACCGCGTGCGCCCTGCGCTACACTCGACCATTGGAAGCCGCGCGTGGTACCCCACGCCAGCGTTAGGCGCGACGATGGAGTGGACGATGAACAGCCTCAAGACACTGACGACTCTGGCCGGAACGGTGGCGATTGCGCTGACCGCCTGGACCTACTCGGCTCCGATCACCGCGGCGCAATCCGCGCCGACCGTGGATCCGGCCCTCTACGGCGGCATGCGCTGGCGCAGCCTCGGACCGGCGCGAGGCGGCCGCTCGCTGACGGTCGGCGGCAGCGAGCTGCGTCCGAACGAGTACTGGTTCGGCGCCACCGGCGGCGGCGTCTGGAAGACCACGGACGGCGGCAACAACTGGGAGGCGATGACGGACGCCAAGATCGCCACGTCCTCGATCGGGTCGCTGGCGGTGTGTCAGTCCAACCCCGATGTGGTCTACATCGGCGGGGGTGAGACGCAGTTCCGCGGCAACATCATCCAGGGTGACGGGATCTACAAGACCACCGACGGCGGAAAGACGTGGACGCACCTGCCGCAGCTTCGCGACTCGCAGGCCATCGCCCGCATCCGCCTCCACCCCTCCAACTGCGACATCGTCTACGCCGCGGTGTTCGGCCAGGTCTACAACGAGCACCCCGAGCGCGGCATCTTCAAGTCCACTGACGGCGGCCAGTCGTTCAAGAAGACCCTGTATCGAGACGAGAAGACGCCGGCGATCGATCTCTCCATCGACCCGGCCAACCCCAGCGTCATGTTCGCGGGCCTCTGGGAAGCGAATCGCAGCCCGTGGGGAATGTCGAGTGGCGGTCCCGGCAGCGGCCTGTTCAAGTCCACCGACGGCGGCGATACCTGGACCGAGATCACGAAGAACCCGGGTCTGCCCTCGGGACTGTGGGGCAAGGTCGGCGTGTCGGTGTCGCCGGTGGACGGCAACCGGGTTTACGCCCTGATCGAGAACGAAAAGGGCGGGCTCTATGTCTCGGACGATGGCGGCGCGAACTGGAAGCTGGTGAACGAGAACCGCAACCTGCGGCAGCGGGCGTTCTACTACACGCGCCTGCTGGCGGATACGAAGGACAAGGACACCGTCTATATCCTGAACGTGCAGTTCTTCAAGTCCACCGACGGCGGCAAGACGACCACGAACATCCGCGTCCCGCACGGCGACAACCACGACTTGTGGATCTCGGCCACCGACAACCAGCGCATGGTGCAGTCGAACGACGGCGGCGGCAACGTCACCGTGAACGGCGGCCGCACGTGGACGGACCAGGACATTCCGACCGGGCAGTTCTACAACGTGTTCACGACCAAGCACGTGCCGTATCACGTCTGCGGCGCGCAGCAGGACAACTCCACGGCATGTGTGGGGAGCCAGGCGAATCCAGGCGGCGGCGAGGGCAGCCTGCCGCCGATTTTCTATGCGGTGGGCGGCGGCGAGAGCGGCTACATCGCGCCGGACCCGAACGATCTCAACGTGTTCTACGCCGGCAGCTACGGCGGGTTCCTCAGCCGGCTCGATCGCGAGACCGGCCAGCAGCGGGCCGTGAACATCTATCCCGACAACCCGATGGGCTATTCGGCGGTCGACATCAAGGAACGCTTCCAGTGGACGTTCCCGATCGTCTTCTCGCCGCTTGACAGCAAGAGCCTGTATGCGTCGTCGCAGTTTCTGTGGCGTACCACGAATGGCGGACAGAGCTGGGACAAGATCAGCCCGAACCTGACGCGCTCCGATCCGAAGACGCTGCAGGCGTCGGGCGGGCCGATCACGAAGGATCAGACCGGCGTCGAAACCTACGGCGTGATCTTCACGATTGCGCCCTCGCGGCAGGACGTCAATACGATCTGGACCGGCTCGGATGACGGCTGGGTGCACGTCACCCGCGACGGCGGCAAGACCTGGGACAAGGTGACGCCGCCCGATCTGCCGGACTTCACGCGCATCAGCCTCATCGAGGCCTCGCCGCATCAGAACGGCGCCGCCTTCCTGGTCGGCAACCGGTATCAGCTCGGCGACCGCAAGCCGTACATCTACAAGACGACCGACTACGGCAAGAGCTGGACGAAGATCATCGCGGGCATTCCCGACACCGACTTCCCGCGCACCATCCGTGAGGATCCCAAGCGCAAGGGCCTGCTGTTCGTGGGCACCGAGCACGGTATCTACGTGTCGTTCAACGACGGCGCCGCCTGGCAGCCGCTGACGCTGAACCTGCCGGTGACGCCGGTGCACGGCATCGTCGTGGAGGAGCGCGACCTGGTGATCGGCACCCACGGCCGCGGCTTCTACGTGCTGGACAACATCGGCGTGCTGCGGCAGGCCACGCCCGAGCTGACGACCAACAACCTGTTCGTCTTCGAGACGTTCAACCCGCTGCGCGGACGCGATCGGAACGTCACCTTCGACTACTACCTGGGCAAGGACGCCGAGGAAGTGAAGATCGAGTTCCTCGATGCGCAGGGCGGCGTCCTGCGGTCGTTCAGCGGCACGCCAAAGCCGACCGGCACCGGATTGCCGGAAGGCGTCGATCCCGAGATGGCCGCGTTCTTCGGCATGGCGCCGGTACGGGTCGGCGTGGCGAAGGGCATGAACCGCTTCACGTGGGATATGCGCTACGAGGGCGCCACGGTGTTCCCGGGCATGATCATGTGGGCGGCGCAGCCGCAGCGCGGGCCCGCCGCGCCTCCGGGCAAGTACGCCGTGCGCATCACCGCGAACGGCGAAACCAAGACACGCGACTTCACGCTGGGCGTCGATCCCCGGCTGGCAGCGGACGGCATCACCGAGGCATATCTGCTGGAACAGTTCAAGCTGTCGCAGCAGGTGCGGGATCAGGTGACGGCGGCGAACATGGCCGTGATCCAGATTCGCGGCATCCGCGAGCAGATCAACCAGCGGCTCGAGAAAGTGTCGCCGCGGCGCAAGGCCGAGATCCAGAAGCTGGCCGACGGCGTGCTCAACTCGCTCGCCTCCGTGGAGCAGGAGGTCTACCAGGTGAAGAACCAGAGCGGACAGGACCCGCTCAACTACCCGATCAAGTTGAACAACAAGATCGCGGCGCTGATGGGCGTGATCGAGAGCGCCGATCACCGGCCGACGCAACAGACCTACGAGGTGTTCGAGGAACTCTCGAAGGCGCTGAACGCGGAGCTGCAGAAGAAGGACACCACCCTGAAGACCGACCTGCCGCGCCTGAACGCGGCGTTCCAGCGCGAGAAGCTCGAACCGGTGAACCCGGACGTGAAGGTGCCGCCGCCGACGCCACCGCAACGCCCGCAATAGCGCGGCACGGACCGCGACGGCGCATCGACATCGGGCCGCACCGCAGCCCTGCGGTAGAATTGCAGGGATGCGTGTGGCCCGACGTTTCTTGCTGAGCGGACGCGTCCAGGGCGTGGGATTCCGGTTCTTCGCCGCGGAAGCGGCCAGGCGCGAAGGCCTGTCGGGGTCGGTGCGGAATCTGGACGACGGGCGCGTCGAAGTGGCGGCTGAGGGGGAAGCCGAGTCGGTGACCCGCTTCGAACGGGCACTGCGGCAGGGCCCTTCGCGGTCCCGCGTGGAACACGTAATCGTGGAAGACACCGAGCCGCTCACGCGGTCCGGATTCATCATCGAAGACTAAGCGCCCGACGTCGAGAGCCCAGAACCCTTATGGATCACCTGAAGTCGAAGATTCGTCACGTCCCTGATTTCCCGAAGCCTGGCATCCTGTTCTATGACATCACCACGCTCTTGAGCGACCCGCGCGGATTCCGCGACGCCGTGGACGCGATGGCGGCGCCGTACATGGGCGAGGACATCGACGCGGTGGTCGGAATCGAGAGCCGCGGCTTCATTCTTGGAGCCGCTGTCGCCAATGCGCTCGGCTGCGGCTTCGTGCCGATCCGCAAGCCGGGCAAGCTGCCGTCCACGACCGTGAAGGAAACCTACAACCTCGAATACGGCAACGACACCCTCGAGATTCACGACGACGCCGTCGCGAAGGGCAGCCGCGTGCTGATCGTGGACGATGTGCTGGCGACTGGGGGAACGGCGGAAGCCGCGGCCAAACTGGTGAAGGCGATCGGCGGTGACCTGCGCGCGCTGGCCTTCCTGATCGAGCTGGACTTCCTGAACGGCCGCGGACGGCTGCCGGGGGAGACGATCTACTCGGTGTTGCAGTACTGACAAGGCAGAAGGCACAAGGCACAAGGCAAAAAGCAAAAAGAAAGGCTGCCGACCGAACGGTGCTGATGTCCGCGGGTGCTGCCGCTTTCGCCCCCTTCTGCCTTCCGCCTTATGCCTTTTGCCTTAAAATTGATCGTCGGTTTGCGCCCGTAGCTCAGGGGATAGAGCACCCGCCTCCTAAGCGGGGGGTCGGCAGTTCAATTCTGCCCGGGCGCACCAGCTTTTCGAAGCCGTCTATGCAAGCGATGTGCGAACGGAGCACGCCGCCTCGCTGCGCGGATACGAGGCGGCGCCCTTCGACCCACATTCAGCAGCGTGGAGTCGCAGTACCCGGCGTGGTCTCCAGGCAGGGAATCGCGCTCAGGTAGTCGTAGATCGCCTGCAGATTCGAGTCGGTGTGCTTACCGATGACGGGCCACGGCATCACCTGCAGCAGCGGCGAGATCAGCGGATGTCTGTTCTTGAAATCGAAGCCGGTTCGCATGCTGATGACGAACTGCTCGAGAGTCAACCCAGCCGGACGCCCGTTTCTGTTGGGGGTGAGGTTGCGACTGATGAACGGGCCAAACTCGCGCCCGCCGGCCAGGAACCGATCGACGTTGATCTGTTCTGGCTCACCCATGAAAGGATTGCCTCCCGGCGCAAACTCCGGATTGGTGTGACAGTCGTTGCAGCCACCCGTGTTCACGATGTAGCTGCCCTGAGCCACCGAGACCGGATTCTTCCCGGTGAGATCGACCGGGACCGGCGAAATTCCAAGTCCCTTGTTCATCAACCCCTGTCCTTGAGGGTTCTGCGCAGGCACAGTCCTGACGCCGAGGACTCCGACAAACAACAGCACAACGGCGACCGCCGCTGAGACGCGATTCGACGCTCTCCGGACACGCGGGATACTCTCCATGTGGTGCTCTCCTTGGGGGTCACGTTCGTTACCGCAAACCGTGAGTGGAGTTGAGCGCAGTTGAGTGTGTCCGGACACACGAGCGTCGGCTATTGCAGCGGGCGCCCCTTGGCCACTTCACGCAGCGCGATGCGCAGCGTCGCGGCGGGCCGCTCGGGGTCGGTTGCCACCACACGCTCTTCGCTTCGATAACCGGGCTTCGTGATGCGAACGCGCTTGGCGCCAGGCGGCAGGTGGCCGATCCCGATGGTGAGCGGCGTCATCCCCCAGCCGACGCCGTTGATCGTCACCCGCGCGCCTTCCGGCTGCGTAATGACGACCAGACCCGCCGGAGACGCGGATGGTCGAGCGACGACGCCGTTGCCAGCGCTGCTTGCGCGAGGGCTGATCGGGCTCAGGGCGGAATGGCGATCAGGGGCGAGCGACGCGACCGGTGCTGGCCGCAGCGGCGCCGACGCCGTCGCGTCCACCAGCATCCACGGATCCATCAGCACCGGCCGATCCTGCAGCAGCATCGCATCCTGCGACGCGCCGTCGTCCTGCACGAGTGTCTCCGGCAGCGACGCGGGTGGCAGGGGAGCCCGCATCGCCGGGATCGGCGTGTTCGGGGTGGGTGTCGTCGCCGCGAACCGGTGTGACGCAACGCGGTCAGCCGGCAACTCGAGACCGACTGGCGGCGCAGAACCATCAGCCGGCGCGGACACGTTGGCCACCGATGCATCGACGGCGCTCGTCGATCGATCGCTACCCATCCACAATGTGAACTGTGAGACTGCCGCAGAGGTGAGGGCGGCCGTGGCGATCACCGCCAACCGCTCGTTGGTGGCCCACGCTGGTCTGCGGGGGAGTTCCCCCCAGCGCGCGGTGATGATCCACCGGCGCGGCGCGCGCACCAGCGCAGCGACGGCCACCGTAGTGTCGGCCACCCAGTCAACCGCATCGATCAGCCTGCGCCGGAGCCGGTTGACGAGGGTGGTGCGCCGAGTGTTCCTGAAGCGCGGCAGTGGGTCGCGCGGCGGGTTGGTATCGCGACGCGGGGGAGCGTCAGGCGAGTTCTCGGGCGAAAAGGCGTCCAGGGGCGAGTCCATATTTGCCCAGAGGTTGGCGATCCTGCCTGAAACGAGCCCGCAAGAAAAGCTCAGCCGCAAATAAATTTGTGCACTTTTTCCCAGCACAACAGTTGGACGGGGCCAGGCGGCCGCGGCTCAGTTACAATTATGGGCACGCGCACGTGTGTTTCCGCTGGGAGACCGCCGGTTCAACCGGCAGGCTGCGCCAGAATTCCGCAAGGCACGAGACCGATCATGAAAACCTCCGAGCGACATCACCTCAAGGAAAACGAGTTCGTCCATGCCGTGGGCACCGCCCAGACCTGGTTCGAGCAGAACCGCACGACCGTAATCGGCACCTTCGCGGCCATCATCATCGTCGGCGGGGGCGTGCTGGCCTACAACGCGTGGAGGGGCAGCATCGACAGCAAGGCCGGCGGTCTCCTGGCCGAAGCGATGGTGATCAACGAGGGCCGCGTCCAGCCGCCCGCGCCTCCGGCAGGCACGACCAACGACCCGACCAATCCCGGAGGCCAGCTGCCCGGCACCTATCCGACGCTGCAGGCCAAGCACGAGGCCGCGCTGCCGAAGTTCATGGCGGCGGCCGATGCCTACCCCGACACGCCCGCGGGCCAGACCGCGCGCCTGCACGCCGCCGAAACGCTGGCCGACCTCGGTCGCCGCGACGAAGCCATCGCTCAGTACGACAAGCTGACCGGCAGCAGCAACGCGCTCATCGCGCGCGCCGCGCGCCTGGGCAAGACGTCCGTGCAGCTGATCGCCGGCCAGTACGACCCGGCCATCGCGACGCTGAAGGAGATGTCGGAGCAGAAGGACGGCACGTTGCCCGCCGAGGCGCTGCTGATGGAACTGGCGCGTGCCTATCGTCTCGCCGGCAAGACCGAGGACGCGCGGAAGACGCTGACCCAGGTCGTCGAGCAGCATGCCGACTCGCCGTTCGCCTCAGAAGCGAAGGCCGAGATCGCAAAGCTCAAGAGCTAGTCAGTCTTCCGACTCTTTCTTCAACTCCTGCAGCAGCTGCAGCGCGTCGAGCGGGGTGGTGCGATTGATGTCCACCTCGCGCAGGCGATCCCTCAGCCGCTCTGCCGCCGGCGACACCGACTCGAAGAGGCCGAGCTGCGCCTGAGGCGCGGGCCGTTGTCCGCTGATCGCCGGCCTTCCGCCGCGGCTCAATTCGTCCTGCTCGAGCGCGTGCAGGATGTCGCGCGCACGGGCAATCACCGGCGGCGGCAGCCCGGCGAGCCGCGCGACCTGGATGCCGTAGCTGCGATCGGATCGGCCCGGCAGGATCTTGTGCAGGAAGACGATGTCGTCCTTCCACTCGCGCGCGGCGACGTGGGCGTTGATCACGCCGGGGAAGGCATCGGCCAGATCCGTCAGCTCGTGGTAGTGCGTGGCAAACAGCGTCTTCGGTCGAGCGGGACCATGCTTGGCCAGGAACTCCGCGACCGACCAGGCGATCGACAGCCCGTCGAAGGTGGCGGTGCCGCGTCCGATTTCGTCGAGCACGACCAGGCTGCGCGAGGTGGCGCCGTTCAGGATCTGCGCGGTTTCCTGCATCTCGACCATGAAGGTGGACTGGCCGCGGGCAATGTTGTCCGAGGCGCCGACGCGCGCGAACAGGCGATCGATGATCCCGACCTTGGCTTCGCGGGCGGGGACGAACGATCCGGTCTGCGCCAGCAGGCACAGTAGCGCGACCTGCCGCAGGTAGGTGGACTTGCCGCCCATGTTCGGGCCGGTGATGATCACCAACTGATTCAGCGTCGTGTCGAGGCGGATGTCGTTCGCCACGAACGCGCCGCCCGCCAGGCGCTCGACCACCGGGTGCCGCACGTCGGTGCCGCACCAGTTCGTCGCTGTCGCTCACGTGCGGCTTGGCATAGTTGCAGACGCTGGCGGTCTCGGCGAGCGCGGCCAGCACGTCGAGCGCGGCAATCGCACGGGCGGTGTCGAGCACCCGGGGCGCTTCGGCCGCCACCTTTGCCCGCAGCGCCTCGAACATCGCCAGCTCGCGCTCGAGGATCTTCTCGTCCGCGCCCAGCACCTTCTCTTCGTACTCTTTCAGCGCCGGCGTGATGAAGCGCTCGCCTCCGGCGATGGTCTGCTTGCGCAGGTAGTCGTCCGGCACCGACTTCAGGTTCGACTTCGAGATCTCGATGTAGTAACCGAAGACGCGATTGAAGCGGATCTTGAGCGAGCTGATGCCGGTGCGCGTCCGCTCGCGCTCTTCCATCTCGGCGATCACCTGCCTGCCGGAGCGGCTGATGTGGCGCAGATCGTCCAGGTCGGGATCGACGCCGTCGCGCACGAACCCGCCGTCGCGGGCCAGCGCCGGCGGCTCGTCGGCAATGGTGGACTCGATCCAGCCGCGCACGTCGGTCAGCTCGTCGAGCTCGCCGCGCAGGCTGCGGACGAGCGGCGCCTCGCAGTCCTCCAGCAGCAGCGACGCGCGCGGCACCACCGCGAGCGACGCGCGCAGGCCGGCGAGGTCGCGCGGGCCGGCCGTGGACAGCGCGATGCGCGACATCATGCGCTCGAGATCCTGGATGCCCTTGAACGCGTCGCGCACCTTGGCCCGATCGGTCGAGCGGATGGCGAGTTCCTCCACCGCGTCCAGCCGATCGCGAATGCGCTCCAGCACCACCAGCGGACGGAGCAGCCAGGCGCGCAGCAGCCGGCCGCCCATCGCGGTGACCGTGCGATCGATCTCATGGAGCAGCGAGCCCTGGCGGCCGCCGTCCATCGCCTCGACCACCTCCAGGTGCTTCAGCGTGGTCGGATCGATCAGCAGCGTGTCGCCGGCGTGCTTCAACCGGACGCTGCGGACGTGCGCGAGCTCGGCTTTCTGCGTATCCCGCAGGTGACGCACCAGCGCGCCGGCCGCGGCCACCGCGGCGGGGCGGCGTTCGAGCCCGAAGCCGTCGAGGCTGCTCACGCGCAGTTGGTCGAGCAGCGTCTGCCGGGCGCTCTCGAGATCGAAGTGCCAGCCGTCCACCTCGGTGATCGGCAATTCGAGGCGCGCGACCTCCGGGATCTCGGTCTTCACGTCGTAGCCGCTGGCGACGACAATCTCGCGCGGACGCAGCACCGCGATTTCATCCTGCAGCGCCTGCAGGCCCTCTGGCCCGTTGTACTCGGCGACGTCGAACTCACCGGTCGAGAGGTCGAGCAGGGCCACGCCGTATTCCACGGCCTTGTGGTTCGCGCCGGAGATGGGCGAGATCGCCATCAGGAACGACGGCTCGCGGGCGTCGAGGTAGCCGGCGTCGGACAACGTCCCGGGCGAGATCACCCGCACGACCTCGCGCTTGACCACGCCCTTGGCCTTCTTCGGGTCCTCCACCTGCTCGCAGATGGCCACCCGATAGCCCTTCTTGACCAGCCGCGCGATGAAGCCGTCCGCGGCGTGGTAGGGGAACCCGCACATCGGCACGGCCGTGCCGCTGGAGTCCTTCGATCGCGACGTCAGGGTGAGGTCCAGGGCGCGGGCCGCCACCAGCGCGTCCTCGTAGAACATCTCGTAGAAATCGCCCATCCGGAAGAACACGATGGCGTGGCGATACTGCCGCTTCGCCTCGAAATACTGGCGCATCGCGGGCGTGACATTCGTGCCGGCCGGCACGGGAAGGGCGTCAGGATTTGAGGGCTGGGCCACAGGAGGCGTTTCGAGAAAACCGACGCGTCGAGTATACGATGGCCCCTGACGAATCTGTCTGCCGTGCTCATCCTGTCCCTCGACACCACCACCCGCGGCGGCAGCGCCGCCGTACTCCTGGACGACCGCGTGCTTGCCCTTGTCGAAGGGGATGGCACGCGCACGCACGGGGAACGGCTGCCGGGGGAACTCGAACGCGCGCTCGCCGAAGCCGGCCAGCCGCTCTCGGCCATTGACCTGCTGGCCGTCGCCTCGGGACCGGGCGCCTTCACCGGCCTGCGCATCGGCATGGCCGCGATGCAGGGGCTGGCGCTCGTCACCGGCCGGCCGGTCGTGGGAGTCTCGGGCCTGGATGCGCTGGCCCTGACCGCCTTCGAACAACTGGGGCGTCCGCGCGCTCGCATCGGCTGCTGGACGGACGCCGCCCGCGGTGAGGTGTTCGCGGCGCTCTACGACGTCGAGGAGGCCGGCTCGGGCGGCCAGACACTGACCGCCCTGACGCCGCCGGAAGTGGGACTGCCGCCGGCCATCTGGTCGCGCTGGCACACGCTCGGCCCGTCACCCATCGTCATGGTGGGGGACGCGGCCGTTCGCTACGCCGATCAGCTCACCACCGCGGCACAGGTGCTGCCCCTGCCCCTGTTGGCGCCGGCGATCGCGCGCCTCGGGCGTCGGCTGGCGCAGGAGGCGGGTCTCCACCTGCCGCACCACCTGCAGCCGCTCTACGTTCGGCGCCCCGACGTCGAGCTAGCCCTGCCGCCAGGCCCATCGACGCCGTGACCGACTTCCCGCGCGTCGAGCCCCTGGCCGGTCCGGCCGACCTCGATGGCATCCTGGCCATCGAAGAGGCCTCCTTCAACAATCCGACGACCCGGACCTGGTACGAGGCGGAACTTCAGCGCCCGGAGGTCTGCAAAGTCTTCGTCGTCCGGACCGAGGAGCAGCCGGTGGCGGGCTTTGCGGCCTATTGGCGGGTGCTGGACGAGATGCACATCAACAATCTGGCCGTCCACCCGGTGATGCGCGCACGCGGACTGGGCCGGTTGCTGCTGCGCGAGACCCTGAACGCCGCCCACGCCATGGGCATTCGGCGCGCGACGCTCGAAGTCCGGCGGTCGAACACGCCCGCCCTGCGGCTGTACGAGGGCGCGGGGTTCAGGTTGACGGGCGTTCGGCCCAACTACTATTCGCATCCGGTCGAAGATGCGCTGGTCCTCGAGGCGACTGTTGAATCCCCCTGAACGGGGTGGTAGAGTGCCGCGCATAGGGGCAGGCTCCCAATGCTTGACCCCGGAAGGAGGCAGCCCCGATGGCTGAGGAAGTGAAACATCTGCTCCTCGAGACCAACGACGAGTTTCGCCAGTTGGCCTCCCAGCATCACGAACTCGACGAGCGCCTGGTCGAGCTCGAATCCAAGCACTACCTTTCCGACGACGAGCAAGTCGAAGAAGTCACCCTCAAAAAACGCAAGCTTCATCTCAAAGATCGCATGGAGGCCATAGTCCGGCACTACAGCGGTGCCGCAGCCGCGCACGCCGTTCACGCCTGAACCTCGCGCCGGGCCGATTGCTCCTCAGGGCCACCCATCGGGGTGGCCCTTGTTGTGTACAGGCCCCCACCACGGCGGTTCTTGCCCTATGATCGTGGTTCGATGTTCATCGACCGTGCCGGCATCCCCTTCATCCTCATTGCCCTGGCGCTCGGCGCCCTGGCGGCCTGGGGCGGCGGCCGGGCGTGGTCCGTGCCGTTTCTGGTCCTGGCGGCGTTCTTCGTCTTTTTCTTCCGGGATCCCGACCGTACGACGCCGACCGATCCCAACCTGATCGTGTCGCCGGCCGATGGCCGCGTCATGATCGCGGGCGATCAGCCCGACGAAGGGCGCCCCCAAGGGGGAGTGGCGACGCATCAGCATCTTTCTCTCGCCGATGGACGTCCACGTGAACCGGACTCCGGTGGGCGGGGCGGTGACCCACGTGGAGTATCATCCCGGCTCGTTCCTGCCGGCCTACAAGGTCGAGGCCGGGGAGCTGAACGAGTGGACCGAAGTCTGGTTCGAGACCAACGGGCGTCCCGTTGTCTGCCGGCAGATCGTCGGCATCCTGGCGCGCCGCATCGTCTGCCGGGTGAAGAAAGGGGACACAGTTGAACGCGGCCAGCGCTTCGGTGTGATGAAGTTCGGATCGCGCATCGACTTGTACGTGCCGCCCGATGCCAACATCCTGGTGAAGCCGGGTGATCGCACGGTGGCGGGCGAGACCGTCCTCGCTCGCGTTCCTTGAACGCTGAGGTATTCGTGAAGCACAGCCAGCCGCACGCTCGCATTCACCCCGTGCCACGCCCCGTCGAACGGCGCGGGCTGCGGCGGGGCGTCGCGCTGCTGCCCAGCCTGTTCACCCTCGCCAACCTGTTCTGCGGCTGGGCCTGCGTCATTCACGCCATGCGCGGCGACCTCACGACGGCGGCGCCGTTCATCGGCGTGGCCATCGTGCTCGACATGCTGGACGGCCGGATCGCGCGCATGACCGGCACCACCAGCGACTTCGGCGTCCAGCTCGATTCGCTCGCCGATCTGATCTCGTTCGGCATGGCGCCGGCGATCCTGGCGTTCCAGTGGGCCCTGGTGCCGCTCGGACGGCTCGGATGGGCCGTCGGGCTTCCTGTTCGTCACCGCTGCCGCGCTGCGTCTCGCGCGCTTCAACATCCAGACGCCACAGCGACAAGCGCTACTTCGTGGGCATGCCCAGTCCGTCCGCCGCCGCGGTGCCCGCGGCCACCGTCTTCTACTTCCCGGAGATCACCCAGACCTACCAGCAGGCGCTGCCGGCGCTGGCCGTGGTGCTGGTCCCCGCGCTGCTGATGGTGAGCACCATCCGGTTTCGCAGCTTCAAGTCGATCGACATGGGCACGCGGCGCAGCTACCGCGGGCTTGATTGCCATGGCCGCGCTCATCGCCGCCGTCGCCAGTCGGCCGCACGAAGTGCTGCTGGTGATCGCCTACGCCTATCTCGCGTCGGCGTTCGTCGGGCTCGGCCTGTCGAGGCTGCGCGCCTACCGCGCGGCCGGCGCCAACGCGGCTCCCGACCCCCACCCCTTGTGAGTGTTCCATCAGCTCGAACCTCGTGAAGGTCCGACTCAGGACCAGTAGGCCGGCGGGCCCGGCCACCGGAAACGCCATCGTCACGGTCGTGCCGACGCCCGGCTCCGATTCCACCTGGATCCGGCCACCGTTCGCCGCGACGTTCCGCTGCGCGATGGTCAGGCCGAGGCCGGTGCCCGTCGTCTTCGTCGAGAAGTACGGTTCGAAGATGCTGGCCAGCGCCGCGGCGTCCATTCCCACTCCCGTATCGGTCACGCTCAGCGTCACCATCCCCGGCGTGTCGGAAGGCGGGCTGGTGAAACGCAGCCGGCCGCCCTTCGGCATCGCGTGCAGGGCGTTCTCGATCACGTTGGTCAGCGCGCGGCTCACCAGCAGCCGATCGATCTGCGCGAGCGGCATCTCGGGAAGGTCCACCTCGAAGGCCACTCGTCCAGCCAGGCCCGCACGATAAGGCTCGACGATGCCGTTGACGAGCGCGGCGATGTCGGCCGGCGCCGGATGCGGCTCGGGTGAGGAGGCGAAGCTGGAGAACTCCGATGAGATCTGCCGCAGCAGCCGAACCTGGCCGAGGATGCTGGCCACGCAGTCGTCCACGAGAGCGCCGAGCGGGCGCCCGCGATCGGCGTGCACACGCTGCAGATGCTCGGCGTTCAGCTGAATCGGCGTCAGCGGGTTCTTGATGTCGTGCGCCACCTGCCGCGCCATGTCGGCCCACGCCGCCAGGCGGTTCGTGCGCGCGAGCTCGCCGCGCTGGCGCCGCAGGTCCTCGGCCATCCCGTTGAAGGCATCGACCAGCCGCCGCAGCTCGTCGCTGGACGTCGCCACCACGCGCGCGTCCAGATCGCCCTTCGCAATCCGCCGGGTCGCGCGCATCAGCCGGTTCACCGGATCGGCGATGCGCTCGGCCATCGAGTAGCCGATGCCGGCGCCGAGCATGATGAACAGGATGGCGGCGAGCAGCACGCGGCGATCGAGCTCCTCGACCTGCGCGACGATCTCCTGCTGCCGCGAGGTGAGCGGCACCATCAGGATGGCGTCACGCGCCTCGATCCGCACCGGCGCCGCGGCCACGAGGTACTGCACCGGTCCCACCCACTCGCGGCCGACGAACGAGGGTTGCCCTTCGAGCATGATCGCGCGATAGGCCTCGCCCGGCGTGCGGGTCGACAGGAGGCCCGAGGCGAACAGGTTCCGCTCGCTCGACGCCAGCAGGTCCGGGCCGTCGAAGATGTTGACGTCCTGCGCGATCACGCGGCTCAGCCACACGATGATGTTGTCGTCGATGACGGGGACGGCGGCGAGACCGCGGACCTGCAGGCTGCCGAAGTCTTCCACCACGCGGCTGGCGACGCTGGCCGTCCGCGTCGCCTCCATCTCGATGTCGGCGAACATCAGCGACGCGAAGTACGCGCGCGCCACGAACGCGAGCGCCACGACCGGAACGACGGCCGAGGCGACGAACGCCAGGAACAGCTTGCGATAGAAGCTCGCGCGGACCTCGCGGAACAGCGCGCGGCCGGACGTCGGCGTCCGGGCCGCGACCAGCCCGTAGACGAAGGCGGCGATCACGCCGCAGACGAAGGTGAGGAAGGCGAGCGACACCAACTCGGCCATCACGATGAGATGGCCGAAGCCGGTGACCGTCCAGGTGCTGAGGACGTAGATTCCGCCGCGATCGTTCAGGACGTAGGCGTCCGCGGCTCGCCCGTCGTGGTTCAACGTGATCCAGAACGGATCGCGGCTGAGCGAGGCTCGCTCGGCGGCGCCTTCATCGAGCGGCCAGGCGCGCGACTCGGAGGTGTAGAGCACCTTGCCGCTCCAGCCGTAGACCGCGAAGTTCACCGGCGTGTGGGGCGGAGGGCCCGACTCGGTGCGGCCCGAGCGGAGCATCGCGACGTACGGGCTTTGCGCGGAGACGAACGACAGGTTGCCGTAGTCGAGCATCAGGTGCACGACCACCTGGCCGACGCGCCGCTGGCGTCCGCCGGGAGCCGTCACGCAGAATCGCGCGGCCGGCGTGCAGCAGCCGCCGTTCCTCGGCAAAGAACGGCGACACCTCCTCGAAGATGTCCCACGAGCAGCTGCCTTCGGCGGCCGACTGCGCGCCGGTGATGTCGGGCAGCTTCAGCGAGAAGCGGCTGACCAGCGCTCCGGTCGGGTTGTAGAGCTCGATGCTGGACGTGATGCGCAGGCGCGCGAGCTCGGTCTGCGACCACACGAGAAACGCCGAATCGACCGGCGGGGCGCCCTGCACGACGGGATCCGCGGCGCGGACGAGATCGTCGAGGCCGGCCACGCGATCGATGTTCGCGAGCGTCTCGGCAAGGCGCGCTTGCAGCGTCCGTCGCTGATCCAGCACCTCTGGCGCGTAAGCGCGTCTCGACAAGAGTGCGGCGGGCTCGCTCCGCGGCATCGACCAGCGAGGCGTAGAAGACGAGCGACGGCAGCACCAGCCCCAGCACCAGGGCCAGCAGCCGTGCCGCCTGCGACGCATTTCGCAAGCCCGAGCGGATGTGGCCGATGCGCCACGCGATCGCCGCGACGGCGACCACGACCAGGAGGGCCGGAACGCGTTGGCGTCCAGCGGCTGGCAACGCCACTGACCATCACCAGCACCGGCGCCGCGACCCAGGCAAGGCCCGTGAGGACGCGGCCCGTCAGCGTGAGCGATCGCACGGCATAACGGGCCAGCGCCAGGCGATAGACGACGACCGCCGCGGTGACGACCGCGGCGTTGAGGATGATGACGCCCGTGAGAATGGCAAGCCGGGGCCAGTCCCACGGCCGCAGCCCGAAGTGCAGGATGTCGGCCGGCACCCCAGCGACGCCGTGGCGGAGGAAGGCTTCATAGCCCACGATCAGGGCCGCCACCACCGCGCCAGCCGCCGCCTGCGCCGCGAGATACAGGATGAAGGCGGGCGCCGTCGGTACGAGGGCGCGGCCGGCGCGGCGCATCGCGATCCGCCACGCGTCGAGGCTGGACGCTACGTGGGCGGTCAGTGCCGCCACGAGCAGGCTGGACGCCAGGAAATGCAGCGGCGAGGCGAAGAACGACTCCGGCAGCAGCCAGGCCGGCGCGCCGCTATTGGCGAGCCGTGGACCGATCAACAGTCCCGACGCCGAGATTCCGGCCCTCAACAGCATCCACGCCGCGATCAGCAGGATGGCCACCAGGACGCTGGCGAGCACCCCCACGGAGTTCCGCCGGCTGACGCGGCGCCAGTCGAAGAGCGGGCCGGTGGCCAGCAGCAGGATCACCGCCACCAGCGACAGCAGCGTCGCCTGGACACGGCCGCGCAACGAGTCACGCGCCCGGGCCAGGGCCGAGGGCGAGGCACTGACCGAGGCCAGCACGTCGCCGTTCGAGGCGCGGATGAGGAACTCGTCGGGCGCGGCATCGGTGCCGCCCTGGAAGCGCGGGCGAACGGTGACGCTGACCAGACTCGTGGGAAGGACGTAGTCGCCCGACTGACCACTCGGATCGCTGCGCGCGAGCGGCGCCTGCACCACCAGGGTGCCGGCGCGCTGGGTGGGATCCGCCGGGTTGTTGAGGGGGTGGACCCGAACCAGGCGCAGCCCCTGGGCGTCGGGAACCAGGAAGACGGCCTCGGCGCCTGTCAGGCGGAGGTCGGGGACTTCGACGGGACGGCCGGTCCACGCCACTGGCAGGGCGGTGGTGCCGTGCAGGGTTGCCGAGACATCCGCACCCTCCTGGCTGGCCGACTCGGTGAGTTGGACGAAGAGGCGGTGCTCCGCGGACGGTTCGCCCTGCGAGGCCATCTGCAACTGGGCGGGATCAACCGCGGCGGCGTCCACCACGCGCTGGAGCCGCGCCTCGATATCGCGCACCGAGGACTCGACGAGGGTGGCCACTCGCACCCGAGCCGCCGTCTCATCCGGCCCGAACCGTTGCTGCTCCAGGCCCTGTCCACCCACCCACACCGCGACGAGGAGCGCCGCGCCGCCTCCGGCCAGGCGAATCAGCGAGCGGAAGATGAAGGACGGCAGCCTCATCGGATGTCGCCATTGTACCGGGGTAACATGTTGAGCTCACCGATTCCATGGGCCACTCTCGCGCGCTCAAGCTGTTACTGAAGCGGGGCGCTCTCATCGCCGCGGCCAACTGGCCCGTCGTGCTCGTCCAGTTCGTGGCCGACACCGTCTTCAACGCGTTGCTGGCTGTACCGGTTGCCGGTGGCGTGCTCCTCGTCATGCTGCTCGTCGGCGCCGAGCCCGCCCAGTTGATGCGGCTGCCGTACCGCGAGATCATCCCGGCGTTGATCGGCGCGCTGCTCGCGCAGCCGGTGGCCCTCGCCGCGTTCCTGGGCGCGCTGGGTCTGGTGGCGGCGGGCGGCTCGGTACTGATGTTCGCCGTCAAGGCCGGCACGCTGACGGTGCTGGTGGCGGGGGAGCGGGCTGCCGGGGCGATCGAGACCCCGCCGTTGCGGGTGAGCGCGCTGATGCGCGCCAACATGTTCTCGATCGAGCGCTTCACCGCCGGACTGCGCGGCCTGTTCCAGCGCTATCTCGTGCTGGGCGCGATGCTGGCCGCGGCTTACGCGATGGCCATCGGCGCCTATGCCTTCCTGGTGTTCGGCCCTCCCGTCATCCACCTGGACGCCACCCTGATCGTCACGCTGGCGTCGCTGTGGATGATCGGCCTGGTCACGCTGATCAACTTCCTGTACCTGCTCACGCAGATCGTCATCGCCGCGGACGATTGCACGGTGGGTGAGGCCGTGTCGCGCGTGGCGCGGCTGCATGGTGCGGGACATCAGGCCGATTCTTGGCGTGCTCGGCGCCATCCTCGCGCTGCTGGTACTGACGACGGCGGCCTCGGTGCTGGCGACGGCGGCGCTGGGATTGATCGCGTTCGTGCCGTTCGTGGGGTTGGCGGCGTTGCCGCTGCAGATCATCGCCTGGCTGATCCGCGGGCTGGTCTTCCAGTACATCAGCCTGGCCGGCGCCGCGGCCTACCTGCGGCTGCACCGGCTTGCGCAGCCGGCGGAGGCACGTGATGCCTGGCCAGATGCGCCCGGCATCGACAGCGTGAAGGCGAGCTAACCCCTCAGCTCACTTGCGTCGAGCGTCCATCGGCTTGCTGGTTCGACCGGACGGGCGCGAACGATGGGGAGTCCGGACTGACGGACCGCACAACTCAAGTGAACTGTGGGGCTAGGGAACGACGGCCACACCCGGAAGTCCTTCGAGCCGGGCCGGGGCTTCTTCGAAGCGCGGCGCGAAGCCCTGCATTCGCCCGTCACGGGCAAGGGCGACCAGGTGCGCGCCGGTGGGTCGCGCGTGCAGGCGGATGTGCGGTGCGCCGCTGATCTCGCCCATCGCCGCGATCGAGCCGATCTGCTTGCCGGTGGCCGGGTCGAAGGCGGCGACGCTGGTCGAGAGCGGCACGACGATCGCGCCGGGCAGGATCTGCGGCCCGCCGACCGGCCGTGACGGCAGGTCAACCGTCCAGCGCAGATTGCCGGAGCGAACATCCACGGCGCGCAGGACGTTGTCGCGCGCGGCGAAGTAGACATGACGGTCGTCGCTCGCCGCCGGGCCGGCCGGATCGGCACCCACGCGCCAGCGCCAGTGCTGACGGCCGCTCGCAAGATCGAGGCTGAACACCGCGTTGCCGGTGGTGCCGACAATCAGCTGGGAGTTCACGGCGTGCAGTCCCATCACCCGTCCGGGCAGGACGCGCTCCCACGAGCGGACGCCGGTGGCCAGGTCGAGCGATACCACCCGTCCGCCATCGAGCGGGACATACACGCGGTCGAGGCCCGCGACGGGCGGCCCGACGAGCGTGGCGCCGAGTTCAGTGTGCCAGACCAGTTCGCCGTCGCTGACGCGCGCAGCGCGGCGAGATCGCCGGTGGCGTTCGAACAGAGCAACCAGCCGTTGTCCCAGGTGATGGTGAGGAGCGCGCCCGGCAGCGTCGTCCGCCAGCGGGTGGCGCCAGAGGAGGGCGCGAGAGCCTGCACGAGGCCCTCCGTCGCGACGAACACGAGCCCGTCACCGGACGAAGGCGCGATGCTGGTGGCAAGCTCGCGGCGCCAGCGGACCAGGCCGCGATCCAGGTCGACGGCGACCAGGGCGCCGCCCCGAACCGGTACATACGCGGTGTTGGCGTCGTAGGCCGCGGGCGAGGTGGGCGGAGCGTCGAGCGGCACCAGCCAGCGAAGGTCGAGCGCGCCCAACGTGGCCACGGCTTGAACCAACGCTGCCAGGATCAGGAGCATCGCCAGCTATAATAGCGTTCTTACCTCGAAGCCCAGTGGCACATCAAACCATCCTCGTCCTCGACTTCGGCTCGCAGTTCACGCAACTCATCGCGCGGCGGTTGCGCGAACTCTCGGTGTACTCCGAGATTCTGCCTTTCAACACCCCGATCGCCGCGATCCGCGCGAAGCAGCCCAGAGGCATCATCCTCTCGGGCGGGCCGAGCAGCGTTCGCGAAGACGGCGCCCCGCGTCCCGACCCCGAGGTCCTGCGCATGGGGCTGCCCACGCTCGGCATCTGCTACGGGATGCAGCTGATGACCGACATGCTGGGCGGCACCGTTGGCAGCGCCCCGCATCGAGAGTTCGGCCACGCGCTGGTGACGCGCGCCGACGACCAGGCGCGGATGCTGCAGAACGTGCCGAGCGAGCTGCAGGGTCTGGGCCAGCCACGGCGATTTCGTCGCCGCGCCGCCGCCCGGCTTCGCGGTCACCGCGACCAGCGCGAACGCGCCGGTCGCCGCCATGGAAGCGCCGGATCGGGGCTTCTACGCGCTGCTGTTCCATCCCGAGGTGGCGCACACCGATCGCGGCAGCGACATCCTGCGGAATTTCGCCTTCGGCATCTGCGGCTGCACCGGCGACTGGACGATCAAGTCGTTCATCGACGAGTCCACGGCGCGCATCGCGGCAGCAGGTGGGCGATGGCCGCGTGGTGTGCGGCGCTCTCCGGGCGGCGTGGACTCGACGGTCGCCGCGACGCTGATTCACCGGGCCGTCGGCAAGCAGCTCGAGTGCATCTTCGTCGACAACGGCCTGCTGCGCCTGAACGAGGCGACCCAGGTCGTGGAGCGCTACAAGAAGCTGCAGCCTGCCGGTGAACTTCGTCGACGCCACCGGACACTGTTCCTCGATCGGCTCGCCGACATCGCGGATCCCGAACAGAAGCGCAAGATCATCGGCGGCGACCTTCATCGACATCTTCGAGGACGAGGCGAAGCAAGCTCGGCCACTTCGACTTCCTGGCGCAGGGCACGCTCTATCCCGATGTGATCGAGTCGGTCTCGGTGCGCGGCCCCTCGGCCACCATCAAGAGCCATCACAACGTCGGCGGCCTGCCGGAGCGGATGCGCTTCACGCTGGTCGAGCCGCTCCGCGAGCTGTTCAAGGACGAAGTCCGCGCCGTCGGCCGCGACCTCGGGATCGACAAGGAATTCCTGGTCCGGCAGCCGTTTCCCGGACCGGGCCTCGCGGTGCGCCTCGTCGGCGCCGCTGACGCGCGAGCGGCTGGCGCTGCTGCAGCGCGCCGACGCCATCGTCGCCGACGAAGTGCGGAAGGCGGGTTGGTACGAGCGGCTGTGGCAGAGCTTCGCCGTGCTGCTGCCGGTGCAGAGCGTCGGCGTGATGGGCGACGCCCGCACCTACGAGTTCACGATCGCGGTGCGGGCGGTCGAGAGCCTCGACGGCATGACCGCCGACTGGGCGCGTCTGCCGCACGATCTGCTCGCCAGCATCTCGTCGCGCATCGTCAACGAGGTGAAGGGGATCAACCGGGTGGTCTACGACATCAGCTCGAAGCCGCCCAGCACGATCGAGTGGGAGTAACAGAAGGTGCTGCGGTGCGAGTGCTGCGGGTCGAGGTTCTGGGTGCGTCGATCCGGCGCGTGGCACGGCCGGCAGGCATCCGGCCTTCGCACGCACCTGCAGCCGCAGCACTTCGCACCCAGCACCCGGCACCCACTCGCACCGCACTAGCACTAGGCACTGACAATTTCCTGATTTCGTCCACCTCCACCTGCACACCGAGTTCTCGCTGCTCGACGGCGCCTGCCGGATCGAGGAGCTGCTGGACCAGGTCGCAGAAGCTCGGCCAGAAGTCCGTCGCGGTCACCGAGCACGGGAACATGTTCTCGTCGGTGGTGTTCCACGACGCGGCCCGCAAGCGCGGCATCAACGCCGATTCTCGGGCTGCGAAGTGTATGTCGCCCCTGGCAGCCGGCTCGACAAGAGCGGCACCGCCGGGGGAGACCGCGAACCACCTCGTGCTGCTGGCCGAGAACGAGACCGGCTTCAAGAACCTGATCAAGCTGGTCTCGTCCGGCTACACCGAGGGGTTCTACTACAAGCCGCGCATCGACAAGGAGCTGCTGGCCCGGCACGCGTCACGGGCTGATCGGGCCTCAGCAGCTGCCTCAAGGGCGAAGTCGCCACCGAGATCCGCGGCCCCAACCCGAAGAAGGCGATCGCCGCGGCCTCGACAGTTCCAGGACATCCTCGGCAAGGGCAACTTCTTCCTGGAGATGCAGTACCAGGGCATCGAGGAGCAGCGCGTCGTCAACAACGGCCTGCTGCCGATCGCCGCGCGACCTCGGGCATGCCGCTGGTGTGCACCAACGACGTGCACTACCTGCGCATGGCGACCACAAGCCGCACGACATCCTGCTGTGCATCGGTACCGGCAAAGTCGGTGAACGACGAGCATCGGCTGCGCTACCACGGCGATCAGTTCTTCCTGAAGTCCGCGGCGCAGATGGCGCAGGTCTTCGGCGACTACCCGCAGGCGATGGCCAACACGCTGCTCATCGCCGAGCGCTGCAACGTCACCATCCCGAGCGGCGAGAACCACCTGCCGAACTTCGACGTGCCCGAGGGCTTCACGCTCGAGGACTACTTCGAGCACGATGCGCGGCGCGGGCTACACAGGAGCGCCTGGCGCGCCTGCGGCAGCTGCCGAGGCCGAGGACAAGCTGCGGCACACCATCGACGGAGTACGAGCGAGCGCCTCGACCTACGAGATCGACGATGATCAAGAAGATCGGGTATCCCGGGTACTTCATGATCGTCTGGGACTTCATCCGCTACGCCCGCGAGCAGGGCATTCCGGTCGGCCCGGGCCGCGGCTCGGCCGCCGGCAGCCTGGTCGGCGTGGTGCCTGAAGATCACCGACGTCGATCCGCTGCACTACGACCTGCTGTTCGAGCGCTTCCTCAACCCCGAGCGCGTGTCGCTGCCCGATATCGACGTCGACTTCTGCGAGCGCCGCCGCGGCGAGGTCATCGACTACGTCACCCGGAAGTACGGCCGCGAGAACGTCTCGCAGATCATCACCTTCGGCACGATGAAGGCCAAGGCCGTGGTGCGCGACGTCGGCCGCGCCATGGACATGCCGTACGCGGAAGTCGACCGCATCGCCAAGCAGATCCCGGCCGCGCTCGACATGACGCTGGAGAAGGCGCTCGATCGAGAACCCGGTCCTGAAGCAGATGCAGGACCAGGACCCGCGGGTCAAGGAACTGCTCGACATGGGGCAGCCGCCTCGAGGGCATGTCGCCGCAACGCCGGCGTCCACGCCGCCGGCGTGGTCATCGCGCCCGGACCGATCACCGACTACGCGCCGCTCTACAAGAGCAACCGCGACGAAATCACGACGCAGTGGGCGATGAAGGAGGTCGAGCGCGTCGGCCTGCTGAAGATGGACTTCCTCGGGCCTGAGCACGCTGACGCTCATCCAGGACGCGCTCGCGGAGATCAAGCGCACCGAGGGCTTCGACCTCGACATCGACGCGGTGCCGCTCGACGACCCGAAGACGCTACCAGCTGTTCGTCGACGGCCAGACCTACGGCATCTTCCAGTTCGAGAGCTCGGGCATGCGCGAGATCCTGCGCAAGGCCAAGCCGCAGCGCCTCGACGACCTCATCGCGCATGAACGCGCTCTATCGTCCCGGCCCGCTCAAGAGCGGCATGGTGGACGACTTCATCTCGCGCAAGGCGGGGAAGAGCGAGGTCAAGTACGAGCTGCCGCAGCTCGAGCCGATCCTCTCGGACACCTACGGCGTCATCGCCTACCAGGAACAGGTGATGCGCATCGCCTCGGTGCTGGCGGGCTTCACGCTCGGCCAGTCCGACATGCTGCGCAAGGCCATGGGCAAGAAGGACCCCAAGGTCATGGCCAAGCAGCGCGAGGCCTTCATGGCCGGCGCGCGCGAGAAGGGCGTCAACGAGAAGAAGGCCGCCAAGATATTCGACCTGATGGAGCACTTCGCCGGGTACGGCTTCAACAAGTCGCACTCGACGGCGTATGCGCTTCCTGGCCTATCAGACCGCCTACCTGAAGGCGAACTACCCGCGACATTTCGCGGCCGCGCTGCTCACGATCGAAGCCGCCAACACCGACAAGCTCGCGCTCTACATCGCCGAGTCGCCGCGAGCGCGGCATTGCCGTGCTGCCGCCGGACATCAACGAGAGCCAGCTGCACTTCACGGTCGTGCCCGAGGGCGTGCGCTTCGGCCTCACCGCCATCAAGGGCCTGGGCGAGGGCGCCATCCATTCGATGCTCGAGGTGCGGACGGCCACCGGGCGCATCACCTCGCTGCACCAGCTGTGCGAGTCGCTCGACCTGCGCCTCGTCAACAAGCGCGTGCTCGAGGCCCTGGTCAAGTCCGGCGCCTGCGACACGCTGATCCCGCAGGGCGTGAAGCTCACCGCCGGGCGCGCGCTGCTGTTCGGCGCCGTGGACGGCGCGATCGAGCACGGCAGCCGCACGCAGCGCGATCGCGATCGCGGCCAGGCCGATCTCTTCGGCGGCGGCGACGATGGCGCGGCGTGAGCATCATCCGGCTGCCGGACAGCCCGCCGTGGACCGAGATGGAGCTGCTCGGCTACGAGAAGGAAGCGCTCGGCCTCTATCTCAGCGGCCATCCGATCGATCGCCACGCCGACGACCTGCGCGCGTTCGGCGCGCGCACGGTGGGCGACCTGACGCTGGGCGACCTGCCGCGCATCCACCGACGGCTCGCCGGGGCGCCTGCAGATCGAGGACGTGCACGTCGGCGGCATCGTCTCGGGGCTGCGCCCGCTCAAGACCAAGAAGGGCGACGCGATGTGCGTCTTCGCGCTCGAGGACTACCAGGGCACCCTGGAAGTCGTGGTGTTCCCTGAGACCTACGCCCGCTACCGCGCCGCCTGCGAAAACGGCGCGCTGCTCCTGGTCCGCGGCAAGTTCGAGCGCGACGAGGAGTCGTCTCGTCTCCAGGCGACCGAGGTCCTGCCCCTGGCGCAGCTCCGCGAGCGCTTGTCGCGGGGCGTCCGGATCCGGTTGAAGGCCGACATCCCACGTGAGACCATAGGCCGGCTCTGGGACGTCGTCGCGGAGTTCCGCGGCGATCGGCCGTTGGCCATCGAAGTCGTCGTCAACGGCGGCGCCGCTCACACGGTCGTGCGCATGGACATCAACCCGTCAATCCGCGTCCGCCCCTCGGAACAGTTCGTCTCCACGGTGGAGAAGCTGTGCGGCCAGGGCACCGTGTTCGTACACTGACATGCCAGACCTGCTCGAATTCGAAGAACCGATCGGCATCCTGCTGAAGGAAATCGAGGCCCTCTCGATGCTGCCGGCGACCGACGATCGCAATCGCGAGGTCGCGCGGCTCGAGAGGCGCATCAACTCCATCCGCGGGGAACTCTACAAGAACCTCACCGCCTGGCAGCGCGTCCTGGTGGCGCGGCATCCCGCCCGGCCGACGACGCTCGACTACGTCGAACGGCTGTTCACCGACTTCGTCGAGCTGCACGGCGACCGGCGTTTCGCCGACGATCACGCCATCGTCGCGGGCATGGCCGACTACAAGAACCGGCCAGTGCTGGTGGTCGGGCACCAGAAGGGCAGCGACACCAAGCAGAAGATCTACCGGAACTTCGGCTACGCCCGCCCCGAGGGCTACCGCAAGGCGCTGCGGCTGATGAGCCTGGCGGAGAAGTTCAACCGGCCCATCATCTGCTTCGTCGACACGCCGGCGGCGTATCCGGGCATCGAGTCGGAGGAGCGCGGTGTGGCCGAGGCCATCGCCCTCAATCTGCGCGAGATGGCGATGCTCGAAGTGCCGGTGATCATCGTCGTGCACGGCGAGGGCGGCAGCGGCGGCGCCCTGGGCATCGCCGTTGGCGATCGCGTGCTGATGAGCGAGTTCGCCATCTACAGCGTGATTCCGCCCGAAGGCTGCGCGGCCATCCTGTGGCGCGACGCCGCCCGCAAGGTTGACGCCGCCGAAGCGTTGAAGATCACCGCGCCGGACCTGCTGCGGCTCGGAATCATCGACGAGATCATCTCCGAGCCGGTCGGCGGCGCGCACACGGATCCGAAGCAGGCCGCCGCGCTCTTGGACGTGGCGCTCGACCGCGTGCTGAACGAGGTCTCGGCGCTCGACAACGAGGCGCGTCTCGAAGCGCGCTATCAGAAGTTCCGCGCGATTGGACAGATCGGCATCGAAAGCCCCGTGGAGTGATCCCGCGCATCTGGCAGACACACCCGTGTGAGGCGGCCGCGGCGGACACGCTGCAGCGCGAGCTGGGGCTCTCGGACGTGACCGCGCGGCTGCTGGCGATTCGCGGCCATCACGACCTGGATGCGGCCCGCCGGTTCCTGTCGCCATCGCTCGATCAGTTGCACGACCCGTTCCTGCTGGCCGACATGGACAAGGCCGTGGTGCGCCTCGAGCGCGCCATCGCCAGCCGCGAGCGCATCGCCGTGCACGGCGACTACGACGTGGACGGCATCACCTCCACGGTGATCCTGCGCCGCACCCTCGAGCTCCTTGGCGCCGACGTCGTCCACTTCGTGCCGGAGCGCGTGCGCGACGGCTACGGCCTGCAGCCGGCGACCTTCGATCGCCTGAAGGCCGAAGGGGTGCAGGTGGTGGTGTCGGTGGACTGCGGCATCCGCGGCGCCGAAGCCGCCCGCCGCGCCCGCGACCTCGGCATCGACCTGATCATCACCGACCATCACGAGCCGGACGACGAGATGCCGCAGGCGGTGGCGGTGGTGAACCCCAAGCGCCACGACTGCTCCTATCCGGACAAGAACCTGGCGGGCGTCGGCGTGGCGCTGAAGCTGGTGCAGGCGCTCTGCGGCCGCGCCGGTCGATCGCAGTGGGTGCCGGGATTCGTGAAAGTCGCCGCCATCGGCACGCTTGCCGACGTCGTGCCGCTGATCGGCGAGAACCGCGTCATCGCCAAGCTGGGCCTGCAGATGCTGACCAAGGGCCCCCACAAGGTGGGGCTGCGTGCGCTCCTCGATGCCTGCAGCCTGACCGGCAAGACCATCGACAGCTATCACATCTCGTTCATGCTGGCGCCGCGCATCAACGCCGCCGGCCGGATGAGCACGCCCGACATCGCGGCGCGGCTGCTGCTGGCCTCCGAGGAGAACATGCAGGACGAGGCGCGCGCGCTGGCCGAGCAGCTCGAGACCGAGAACACGCGGCGCCGGACCGAGGAACTGGACATCGTCACCAAGGCGCGGAAGATCGTGGAGAGCGACCCCGAGGTCGGCTCGCGCAGCGTGCTGGTGGTGGCGGGCGAGGGCTGGCATCGCGGCGTCATCGGCATCGTCGCCTCGAAGCTGGTGGACCAGTTCTACCGCCCGGCCATCGTGCTCTCGCTCGACAACGGCGTGGCGCACGGCTCGTGCCGCAGCATCCCCGGCTTCGACATGCTGGCCGCGCTCGAGGCCTGCGCGCCGATGCTGGGCCGCTTCGGCGGACACAAGCAGGCCGCGGGCCTGCAGATCGAATCCGAACGGGTGAAGGAGTTCCGGCAGGCCGTCAACGCGCACGCCGACGAGCGGCTCGAGCCGGACGACCTGCGCCCCCGCCTCTGGCTCGACGGCCCGCTCAGCTTCGATGCGATCACCGATCGCGTCGTCTCGGAGCTCAACTCTCTGGCGCCGTTCGGCCCGTCGAATCCGCGGCCGAAGTTCTTCACCGGCCCCGTGGAAGTCGTCGATGGCCCGCGGCGGCTGAAGGAGCGCCATCTCAAGATGACCTTCAAGCAGAGCGGTCGCCTGCTGCGCGGCATCCAGTGGAACGCCGCCGAGCGCGAGCAGGCGCTGCTGTCGCAGAAAGCCGGCGTCGAGCTCGCCTATACGCTCGAAGAGAACGAGTTCCGCGGCGAGAAGTACCTCGAGCTGCGGGTCGAAGACTTCCGCTGAGCGCCGCGCCTATCTCGCGCAGAACACGCAGGTGCGCGACAGCGCCGTGAATCCCAGAACCTCGACTTCCGGCGACAGGTAGCCGGGCTGCGCCGGCTCGGCACGCAGCAGATCGGTGCTGAGGTACTTCTTGTTGCTGTCGCAGAAGACCGTCGTCACCGTGGCCTCGCCCCCCATCTCGTCCTGCACCATCAGCGCGCCGATGAAGTTGGCGCCCGACGAAATTCCCACGGCCAGCCCGTGATGCGCCAGTTGCTGCGCCATGAGGATGGCGTCGCCGTCGTGGACGCTGACGATGTGGTCCAGGGCCTCGAGATTCACGATGGGCGGGATGAACTCATCGGAGATGCCCTGGATGCGGTGCTGGCCAACCTTGTGGCCGGTTGACAGGGTGGGCGACTCGGCCGGCTGCAACGGATGGATGCGAATCGACGGCTGGTACGATTTCAGGTAGCGGCCGGCCCCCATCACGGTGCCGCCCGTCCCGACCCCTGCAATGAACGCGTCCGGAGCCACCCCGGCGCCCGCCAGCTGCAGCCAGATCTCGGGCCCGGTGGTTTCCATGTGCGCCCGGATATTGGCTTCGTTCGAGAACTGGTGCGGCAGGAAGACATGAGGGTCTCGTTCGGCGAGGGCATCTGCCTGCGCGATGCTGCCGAGGAATCCGCCCTGCGACGCGGCTCACCGGCACGATGTCCGCGCCGAAGCTGGCAATCAGCGACATCCGCTCCGGGCTCATCCAGTCGGGCATGAAGATGGTGACAGGGTGCCCCAACGCCCGCCCGAGCGCGGCGAACGAAATGCCTGTGTTACCGCTGGTGGCTTCCGCGATGCGATCGCCAGGGTGAATATGGCCGCCGTGATACGCCTGCTCGAGCACGTACAGCGCCATCCGGTCCTTGATGCTGCCGGTGAGGTTCAGCGACTCGTACTTGGCGAAGATGCGGCGCGGGTCGGCCGCGGAACAAGACGTCCACGACCAAGAGTGGCGTGTTGCCAATCAGGCGGTGCAGGGAGTGAAAGCGGTTCCTGACGACGGGGTCGACGTCGGTCTCGCGCATGGGGCGGGCCTCGCAGTGGGGACCGATACCTCGTGATTCTACCGCCGGCTCGGCCGGGCGTCTCCGGCGGTCCGATTCCAGTATCCGCCACAGCCGTGCGGCCCGGCTGGTACAATCGTCGAGGTGTGGCGTAGACGCCTCCGATTCGTCATCGCAATCTTCGGCCTCTGCCTGGCGGCGTTTGTCGTCTATGCCATGCGTCCGCGCGAGACTCCGTGCGCCGATCGAGCGCGTCGAACGCCTCGATCCCGCGTCCACCGTCGAAACCCGCGGCTGCGATGTCGTCCAGCTGAAGGGGTCGAAACAGGACCTGCGCGTGGAGTGCGATTCGCAGGTGTCCTACGCCGATGGGCAGACCACCCTCCTGGGCGTGAAGCTCAGCGTGGACAACCGCGCCGGCCGGAACTTCGTGGTCACCAGCAAGGAAGCCAAGGTTGGCTCGAGCCAGTCCACCTTCGACATGAACGGTGACGTCAAGCTGCAGGCCAGCGACGGGCTGGTCGCGACCGCCGGTTCGGCGTCCTACGTGAACACCGAGGGCATCATCCGGGCGCCGGGACCGGTCCAGTTCACGCGCGGCCGCATGGCCGGCGCCGGCATCGGCTTCAGCTTCGACGAGCAGCGCAACACCGTGTGGCTGCTGGACCAGGCGGTCGTGCGCTTTGCCCCGGACGGCGCCGCGGGCCCGATGGACGTTGCGTCCGGCGCGGCTGGCTTCGCTCGCGGCGAACGCTACATGCGCTTCGAGCGCGGTGTTCGAATGACGCGCAACGGGCAGATCATCGAGGCGGACGACGCCACGGTGTACCTGTTCCCCGATCGCGACGAGCCCGACACGATCGAACTGCGCGGCAACGCCCGCATCACCGGCGGCGAAGGGATGGGCGCGCTGCGCGTGATGCGCGCCCGTGACATCAATCTGGACTACGCCGACGATGGCCGCACGTTGCAGCAGGCGACGCTCGCCGGCAAGTCGGCCATCGAACTGGCGGGGCAGGCGGCGGCGCCGGGCCAGCAGTTGAGCGGCGAGTTCATCACGATCGATCTGCTGGCGGACGGGTCCATCAAGAACCTCGCCAGCCGCGACAACGTCGTCGTGACGCTGCCGGCGGAGAAGGACGCGCCGGCCCGGACCATTCGCGCGGCGCAGCTGAACGGATCGGGCGCGCCGGGGCAGGGCCTGACGGCGATGAAGTTCCAGGACAACGTGGAGTTCCGCGAGGCCGCGGCCAAGGATCGCGGCGCCCGCGTGGCCCGCGCCCGGATGCTGGACGCGCGGCTCAGCACGACCACCGGGCTGCTCGAAGAAGCACGCTTCAGCGGCAGCTTTCGTTTCGAGGACGGCGGCTCTGCGCGCGCAGAGCGCGGAGGCGGCGTATCGCATCACCGCCAGCGCGCTCGACCTGCGAGGCCGCGACAACAACCTGCCGCCGAGCGTGAGCGACGAGAGCATCCGGATCGACGGCGACGCCATCGACATCACGCTGGCGCCACGACGGATGGTCGCCAAGGGAAACATCCGCAGCGTGCTGCAGCCCACGAAGGGCAAGGCCGGCGGCGCCAAGCGGCCCGGGACTGCTGGGCGACGCCGACCCGGTGAACGTGATCGCCGCGGAGATGACCTACGACGAGGCGGCGCGCCAGGCGGTCTACGGCGGCGGCGCGCGCATGCTCCAGGCCGACACCGTCATCCAGGCCGACAGCATCGCGCTGGACGAAGTGAAGGGCGACCTGAGCGCCACGGGCAACGTGCTGACCTCGCTGGCCCTGGCGCCGGAAGCGAGCGCCACGCCGCCGGCGCGAAAAGGTCCGACCCTGCTGCGGGCGGGGACGTTCCGCGTATGCGGACGCCACCCGCAAGGCCATCTACGACACCAAGGCGCAGATGAACGGCGAGCAGGGCGACCTGCACGCGGATCACATCGAGCTGTCGCTCGCCGCGGACGAGAACAAGCTCGATCGGCTCGATGCGCGTGGCGCCGTGCAGATGACGCTCGAGAAGCGCAATGCCTCGGGTGCGACGCTGGTCTACCGTCCCACGGACGAACGCTACGAGATCACCGGGGCGCCGGGCCGCTTCATCGACGAGTGCAACGAGTCGGCCGGCAGAACTTTGACGTTCTTCAAGTCGTCCGATAGAGTCATCATCGACGGCAACGAGGAAGTGCGAACCGAAACGCGAGGGGGCAAGTGCCCCGGCAGGCCCCCCAGCTGATGTCCAGTCTCAGGACCCAGGAACTCACCAAGTCATACGGCGGTCGAACAGTCGTCAAGGGTGTCAGCCTCGAGGTGAACTCGGGCGAAGTGGTCGGACTGCTCGGCCCCAACGGCGCCGGTAAGACGACGACGTTCTACATGACGGTCGGGCTCACCGCGCCGGACTCGGGCCGCGTGCTCTTCGACGGCAAGGACATCACCGACGACGCGATGTATGTCCGGGCGCGCAAGGGCATCGGTTACCTGCCGCAGGAGCCGTCCATCTTCCGCGGCCTGACCGTCGAGCAGAACATCCTGGCGATTCTGGAAACGCTGCCGCTGGGCGCCGCGGAGCGCAAGCAGCGCGCGCGCGAACTGCTGGCCGACCTCGGCCTCACCGCCCTGGCCGCCTCGCCGGCCTACGTGCTGTCCGGGGGCGAGCGTCGCCGCGCCGAGATCACCCGCGCGCTCGTGATGTCGCCGAGCTTCATCCTCCTCGACGAGCCGTTTGCCGGCATCGACCCGATTGCGGTCACCGACATCCAGAAAATCATCTTCCACCTGAAGGAACGCGGCATCGGCGTCCTGATCACCGACCATAACGTGCGCGAAACGCTCC
The DNA here is from genome assembly GCA_963723005.1 of uncultured Acidobacteriota bacterium. Classification (GTDB taxonomy): domain Bacteria; phylum Acidobacteriota; class Vicinamibacteria; order Vicinamibacterales; family UBA2999; genus VFZN01. Next base: position 51,235 of record CAVRPA010000011.1, read on the forward strand.
GCATCGTCGATCGGGCCTATATCGTCACCGACGGGGCCATTTTCAGGAACGGCACCCCGAGAGCCCTGGCCGACGACGAAGAGGTCAGGCGGATTTATCTCGGGACAGATTTCAGGCTGGACTAGAATTTAGGAAGTTCCGGCATGGGTATTTCGCAGAGACTCCAGACCAAGCTGGCGCAGAAGCTCATTCTGACGCCCTCGTTGCAGCAGGCTATCAAGCTGCTGCCGATGTCCACGCTCGAGTTGGCGGACCTGCTGACGCAGGAAGTGGTCGAAAACCCCCTGCTCGAGGAGATCCCGACCGAGGATCTCCAGGCCACCGACGCGCAGCCCGCCACGGAGAAGGAAGCCGAGGCGCCGAAACCCGAGACCAAGAACGACACCTGGGACGACGCCGACTACGAGTACTTCTTCGGCGAGTACCTGGAGGACAGCTACAAGTCACGCGCGCCGCAGGAAGTGCGCGAGCTGCCGCCGATCGAGAACACGCTCTCCACCTCGACCTCGCTGACCGATCATCTCGAGTGGCAGCTCTCGCTCCAGACCAACGATCCGACGGTGCGCGAGATCGGCGAAGCGATCATCGGCAATCTCGATGACGACGGCTACCTCGTGGCCTCGGTGGACGAGATCGCCAACATGGGACCGTGGCCGGTGGCCGAGGTCGAAGGCGTCCTGCAGCTGCTCCAGGGCTTCGATCCCGATCGGCGTCGCGGCGCGCGATCTCCAGGAGTGCCTCACGCTGCAGGTGCGGCACCTGAACCTCGAAGGCACGCCCGCCGAGCGCATCGTCACCGAGCACCTGCGGCTGCTGCAGAACCATCAGATTCCCGAGCTGTCGAAGAAGCTGAACCTGTCGCTCGAGGACCTCAAGCACCACATCGAGATCATCCAGCAGCTGGATCCCAAGCCGGGCAGCCGCTACAACCCGCAGCCGTCCCAGTACGTGATCCCGGACGTCTACGTGGTGAAGGTGGACGACCAGTACGTCGCGGTGTTGAACGAGGACGGCCTGCCGCAGCTGCGCATCAGCCCGACCTACCGTCGCCTGCTGGACAAGGGCGCCTCCGAGAACACCGACGAGACCCGCGCCTACGTGAAGGACAAGTTCCGCTCGGCGCTGTGGCTGATCAAGTCGGTGGAACAGCGCCAGAAGACGATTCACAAGGTCGCCACCAGCATCATCAACTTCCAGCGCGACTTCATGGATCACGGCATCGAGCACCTCCGGCCGCTGGTGCTGCGCGACGTCGCCAACGACATCGGCATGCACGAGTCCACCGTCAGCCGGGTCGTCACCAACAAGTACATGCACACCCCGCAGGGCGTGTACGAGATGAAGTTCTTCTTCCACAGCGGCATCAGCAGCTCGTACGGCGAGGCGGTGTCGTCGGTGACCATCAAGAACCGCATCAAGAAGATCATTGAAGGGGAGGACCAGAAAAAGCCGTTGAGCGATTCGAAGATCGTCAGCATCCTCCAGCGCGAAGGCCTCATCCTCGCGCGGCGGACGATCGCGAAGTATCGCGAAGAGCTGAAGATTCCGACGTCGAACCAGCGGAAGGTCCTGTTCTAACGCATGGACATCGAGATCTCGGGCCGTCGGGTGGCTGTCTCCGGTTATCTGCGCTCCCTCATCAATACCAAGCTGTCGCGCGTGTCCCGCCACCTGAGCGATGCCGGCCTCAGCGCCGCGGTCGTCGTCTCGCGCGAGAAGCTCGAAAAGGTGGTGGAAGTCTCCGTGCATGCGCGCGGCGAGCAGTATCTGCATGCCGTGGGCGGCGGGCCGACCTGGCAGTTCGCCTCGACCATGGCGGCGGAACGGCTCGATCAACAGGCCAGCAAGTTGAAAGGCAAGTGGAAGGACCGCCGGCGCCGCTAGGCGCCGGGGTGCCCGACATGACGACGGTCCCGGCCGTCACCGTCGGCGGCTTGCTTGGGTCACGGCCCGAGACGATAGGGCTGCCGCTCGAACTCCTGGCCGGACGCCACGGCCTGGAACGGCGCATCACCAGCCCGTACATCCAGAAGACCGGCCTCGCCCTCGCCGGGTTCCACGAGTATCTCCAGCCCGGCCGCGTGCTCATCTACGGCGACAGCGAGTTGCGCTTCCTCGAAACCCTGCCGCCGGCGGGGCGCCAGTTCGCGCTGGCGAAGTCCTTCGAGATGAACGTGCCCTGCGTGCTCGTCACGGCCCGCGCCACGGTGCCCGACGACGTCATCGCCGCCGCCGACACGGCGAACCTGCCGGTGATCCGGCACGTCGGTGCCAACGGCCGCCGCGATCGGCAAGCTCACGGCCCTGCTCGAGGACCGCCTGGCCGTCCGCGAGATCATCCACGGCGTGCTGCTCGACATCCTCGGCCTCGGCGTCCTGCTGGTCGGCGAGAGCGGCATCGGCAAGAGCGAGTGCGCCCTGGACCTGGTGGGCCGCGGCCATCGCCTGGTGGCCGACGACACGGTCGAGGTGCGCCGCCGCGCGGAGTCGATCGTGCTCGGCAGCTGTCCGGAACTGACGCGCCATCACATGGAAGTGCGCGGCCTCGGTCTCATCAACGTCCGGGATCTGTTCGGCGTGGCGGCCACGCGGACCTCGAAGCGGATCGAGCTGGTGGTGCAACTCGAGCGGTGGGACGAAACCCACGAGTACGAACGGTTGGGGCTGGACGAGCAGTACCTCGAGCTGCTCGGCCTGCGCGTGCCGCTCATCCGCATGCCGGTCGCCCCGGGCCGCAACCTCGGCACGCTGGTGGAGGTCGCCGCGCGCAATCAACTGCTGCGCGTCCGCGGCATCAACGCCGCCCGCACGCTGGTCGCGCGCCTCGACGCCTCGCTGCTGGCGCCTGCCGGGCGCGAGGAGCACGAACGCGAAGACGAAGACGGAGAAGCAGGGGATATCGCGTGACGGACAAGAAACCAGCGTCGCGCAAGAAGTCGACAGCCGCGGCGCGCTTCATCGTCCTGACCGGCCTGTCGGGCGCCGGCAAGTCGCAGGCGATTCGCGCGCTCGAGGATCTCGGCTACTACTGCGTCGACAACCTGCCGGTGACGCTGCTGCCTTTCATGGCGGAGTTCGCCGGCCAGCAGGGCGCCGAGCACGATCGGATTGCCGTGGTGATGGACGTGCGCGAGTCGCGCTTCATCGCCGACTTCCCGAAGGTCTACCGCTCGCTGCTTCGCGCCAAGGACACGGCGCCGGTGCTGATCTTCCTCGAGGCGAGCCACGCCGAGCTCGTGCGACGCTTCTCGGAGACGCGGCGCCCGCATCCGCTCGCCGGAGATCGCCCGGTGACCGAAGGGTTGTCTGAGGAACGAGCCGAGCTGCGGCCGATCCGGGCCATGGCCGACAAGGTGGTGGACACCACGGCGATGAACGTCCACGAGCTGCGGCAGGTGTTCCTGAACCTCGTCGCCGGGCGGCGCCACGCGTCGAAGCTGGTGCTGACGTTCCTCAGTTTCGGATTCCACTACGGCGCCCCGGTCGAGGCCGACCTGATGTTCGACGTGCGGTTCCTGAAGAACCCGCACTGGGTGCCGTCACTTCGGCCGCAGACCGGCAAGGATCGCGCGGTGCAGAACTACATGCGCCGCCAGACCCTCACGGCTCAGTTCCTGCGCCGCGTGACCGGCTTTCTCCGTTTCCTGCTGCCGCACTACGTCGACGAAGGCAAGGCGTACCTCACGGTGGCCATCGGCTGCACCGGCGGCCGCCATCGATCGGTGTTCGTGGCCGAGGCGCTGAAGCGCGAGCTCTCGTCCATGGACGGCATCACCACCCGCGTCCGGCATCGCGACATGGGGAGGCAGGTATGATCGGCATCGTGGTCGTGACACACGGCCAGCTCGCCACCGAGCTGGTCAACGCCGCGGAGACCATCGTCGGCGATCTGCCGCAATTCGCCGCGGTATCGATCGGCTGGCACGAGGACGTACAGGACGCACGCGACGACATCCAGTCCGCGATCGGGCGGGTGAAGGCGGGCGGCTCCGGCGTCCTGATCCTCACCGACATGTTCGGCGGCACGCCGTGCAACCTGGCAATGACGTTTCTCGCCAAGGATCAGATCGAAGTCGTCACCGGCGTGAACCTGCCGATGCTGATCAAGGCGGCCAGCTTACGCGACGCCGCCGCGCTCGTGGACGTCGCCCGGCAACTGAGCGAGCACGGGCGCAGCGCGATCTGGGTGGCCACCGATCTGCTCGAGGGTTCCACGCCGGGAACGTCCGGCGCGGCAACCGCATAAGGCATGACTCGACGGGACGTGACCATCTGCAACCGGCTGGGACTGCACGCCCGCGCCGCCGCCAAGTTCGTCCACGCGGCGACGCGCTACCAGTCGCGGATTCTCGTGCAGCGCGACGGCCGAACGATGGACGGCAAGAGCATCATGGGCGTGTTGCTGCTCGCCGCCGCGAAGGGCACCACAGTACACATCTCGGCCGAGGGGCCGGATGAACAGCAGGCTGTCGACGACCTCTGCCACCTCGTGGAATCAGGATTCGGGGAGGAACCGTGGAACGGCTAACCGGCATCGGCGTCTCTCCCGGGGTGGCGATCGGACGCGCCGTGGTCCTCACCCAGCCCACCGAAGTCGTGCGCTTTCCCGTGGCCGCCGATCGGGTGGACCGGGAGGTCGCGTCTATCGATCTGGCCCGCGATCGGTCGCGGCAACAGCTCATGGACATCCGCGCGCGCCTGGCCACGGGCCCGGTGCGCGACCTCGCGCCGCTGTTCGACGCGCAGCTCCTGATGCTCGACGACCCGCTGCTCGTCGGGCGGGCGCGGCAGATCGTGCGAGACGAACACGTCAACGCGGCGTGGGCGCTGCACCGTGCTTACGAGGATCTGCGGCGCCTCTTCCTCTCGATGGAGGATCCGTATCTGCGCGAGCGGGAGACGGACATTGCCGACGTCGCCGGACGGCTGCGGATGAATCTCCGGCATGGGGCCGGCCTTCGCGATCTGCTGAAGGACATCGAGGGCCCCTCGGTCCTCGTCGCCGACGAGCTGACGCCGTCGCTCGCCGCGCAGCTGGACTGGACGCGCGTGCGTGGCTTCGCGGTCGATGCCGGCAGCCGCACGTATCACACGGCGATTCTGGCGCGCTCGCTGCACGTGCCCGCGGTGGTCGGCCTCCACGACCTCTCAGCGCGCGTCACGGCAGGGACCACGCTCATCCTCGACGGCACGACGGGCGAGGTGCACATCGCGCCGGAGCCCGACGAGGTCAAGGCCGCCGAACGCGCCTCGTCACGGCCGCACCGCCGTTCTGCCATCACAGCCACGCGCGAGCCGTTGACGACCAGAGACGGCGTGCCCGTACGCCTGGACGCGAACCTGGAGCTGCTGGCGGACCTGCCATTCCTGCAGGAAGCCGGCGCCGATGGCATCGGCCTGTACCGCTCGGAGTTCCTGCTGTCCGGTCAGCCGCTCGAGGCGGCGACGGAAGACGTGCAGTACGAGGCGTATCGTCAGCTGCTCGAGCAGGTGGCCCCACGGCGGGTGACAATCCGCACGTTCGATCTCGACGAGCGTCATGTCGGACTGGGCCGGCCGACGGACCGCGGGCGCGGGCGCCGTGGGCTTCGCGGCCTGCGGCTCGGCCTCGCACACCCGGAGGTCCTCCGCACCCAGCTGCGGGCCCTGGTGCGCGCCTCGGCCCACGGCTCGCTGCGCATCATGTTCCCATTCGTCACCGCGGTGGAGGAGTTGCGCCAGGCCCGCTCGGTGTTCACCGACCTGTGCATGGAACTGGGCGCCGCTCCGGTGCCACTGGGCGCGATGATCGAGGTCCCGGCGGCGGCCGTCGCCGCGGATCTGCTCGCGCGCGAGGTGGACTTCCTCACCATCGGCACCAACGATCTCATCCAGTACACGCTGGCGGTAGACCGGACCGACGACCGTGTCTCGGATTTCTACGAGCCGTTGCACCCCGCGATTCTCCGGCTGGTGCGGCTGGTCAGCCGCGCCGCGCGGCGCGAGAACGTGCCCGTCTCGCTCTGCGGCGAGATGGCGTCCGACCCGGCGCTGGTCGGGCTGCTGATTGGGCTTGGCTTGAGGGACTTCAGCATGACACCCGGCGCGATTCCACTCGTCGGTCACGTCGTCCGCGAGCTGCGTGCCGACGATGCGCGGCGGCTGGCGCGGCAGGCGCTGAGCCTGGCGACCGCCGCCGAAGTGGAGCAGTTCCTGTTCGACGCACTGGCCGCGTCGATACAGAGCTCAAAACCGCTCTGAACGCGGACACCAAGGTTCAATAATCGCCGGGCACACCTGGCGCGTGGAGATGGAGACGGTATGAAGCGAGTGGAGAAGCCCTGGGGCTACGAGTTGTGGTGGGCGGTGACCGATCGGTACGTCGGCAAGCTGATTCACGTGAACAAGGGACAAGCGCTCAGCCTGCAGTATCACAACCGCAAGGACGAGACGATCTACGTCCACGCCGGAAAGATTCTGTTCGAGATGCAGGAAGGGGAGGCGCTGACGTCGCGCGAGTTGCTGCCGGGCCAGGCCGTGCACGTGACGCCGCCGACCGTGCACCGCATGACCGCGCTCGAGGACAGCGATATCTTCGAAGTGTCGACACCCGAGACCGACGACGTCGTTCGCCTCGAGGATCGCTACGGGAGAAGCTGACGGCAGGACCTGACGGGAGTCGGGATCCGAATTGAGGCGGGAGTCGGGATCGAATCAGAGACGGGAGTCGGGAGTCGGAAGAGCCGGTCTACTGCGGAGACTGCGTTCGCAACCTCGACTCCCGAGCTCCCGACTCCCGACTCCCGATCTGATCTAGAACGGAATGTCGTCGTCGGTGACCGGCGCCGGTTCCTTCATCGGGTCCTGGTAGCCGCCACTATCGCCGCGCTCCGACCGCTCACCGCCACGGCCACCGCCACCCAGCAGCACGATGCGATCGGCCTTGATCTCGGTCGTGTAGTGCTTCTGGTTGTCCTTCTCCCACTGGCGGGTCTGCAGGCGGCCTTCCACGAAGATCTGCTTGCCCTTGGTGAGATACGGCTGCAGCGTCTCGGCCTGCTTGCCCCAGAGCACGATGCGGTGCCATTCGGTCTGCTCGTGCTTCTCGCCGTCTTTCGACGTCCAGTTCTCGGTGGTGGCGATGCTGAAGCTCGCGACCGGCGCGCCGCCCGGCGTGTAGCGCACCTCGGCGTCACGACCGAGATTTCCCACCAGCAGCACTTTGTTTACGCTTCCCATCTCGTCCCTTTCTGCCTCGACGCGGCGCGGTGCGCCAGCGTTCGAGGGGTCGTCATTGCATGTGTCTGTGAATGTGTTGGCCAGCATAACGCAAGAGCGGCGATCGGCGGGAGCCGCCGATCGCACCAGCGCTGAGGCAAATGCCCGAAGGCGATTTCAGGGTTGCGGACGGCCGCGCGAGAGGCGATCGAGATTCTGCTTGCCGAGCCGCGCGACTTCTGCGTCGGGAAACATCTTGAGCAGCGTGTCCCACGATTCGCGCGCGCGATCGAGCTGACCGAGCCGCTCGAAGGTCATGCCGCGCTTGTAGTACGCGTCGGGCACCTTGTCCGCACGCGGGTAGCCGGTGATGACGCGGTTGTAGGCGTCCATCGCCTCGGTGTACTTGCCGTCCGCGAAGTTGCACTCGCCGATGTAGAACTGCGCGTCGTCGGCGGCCTCGCTGCGGGGGAAGCTTCGCAGGTAGGTGTTGAAACCTTCGATGCACAGCGTCCACTGACCGGCCGTGTAGTCGGTCCAGGCCGTGTCGTACAAACGCTGCGGCGAAATGCCCGGAGTCATCTGCGTTTGCGCCTGCGATGCCGGTGGGCCAGTCGGCGGCTGGGCGCCAGTCGGCGTGGAGGGCGAGGGCGCCGCACCCGTCGGCGTCTGGGTGGCCGGCGACGCACTCGGGTCGCTTCCCGCCGCGGGATCGAAGGTCATTGGCGCCGGCGTCGATGGGATCGCGACGCGGAGCGCCTCGACTTCCTGCGACAGCGAGGTGATGCGGACGTTGGTCTCGTCGACGCGTTCCTTCACGATCCGCAGGTCGCTGCCGACGCCGTCGACGGTGAGCTTCTGATCGGCAAAACCCTTGCGCGTAGCGGCGGTCTGGTCGTCGGCGCGGGTGGAGAGCTGCTTGAGCGTCTCGTTGATCTGAGCGAGCGCCGCCGCCAGCTGCTGTTGCAGCTGCTGCGTCTGCTCCTGCAGCATGCGGATGTCCGCCATCATCTGCATCTCGCGACGCGACTGCGCGGCCGCGGGCGCCGCCGCGCCCGACAGGGCCGCGGCGACCAGAGTGATCACGAGAACGTGCCGTGTCATGCCCTCCATGTTACCCGGTTACTTGGCTGTGATCACGAAGTGCGCGCGGCGGTTCTTCGACCACGCCGCCTCGTCGTGGCCCTGCTCGAAGGGGAACTCCTTGCCGTAGCTCACGGTCCGCACCCGCTCCGCGGGAATCCCCAGCGAGACGAGGTAGGCACGCGCCGCCAGCGCGCGGCGTTCGCCGAGAGCCAGGTTGTACTCGGCCGTGCCGCGCTCGTCGCAGTGGCCTTCGATGGTGACCTGCCAGCTCAGGTTCTTGCGCATCAGCTCGGCGTTCTCCTGCAGGGTCTGCTGTCCCTGGGCATTGACGTCGGAGCTGTCGAGATCGAAGTAGACCGCCTTGAGCGCGCCGGCGCGGTTCAGCGAATCCAGATCATCCGCGAGATTGCCCGAGCGGATGTTGTCCGGCTCGGGCGGCACCGGGATCGGCTCGTCCACGGGCCGGGGCGGGGCGGGCGGCGTCGGCGGCAGCGCCACCGTACCTTCGGCGGGCGGCGGCATCGGTCTCGCCACCGTCGGCGGTTTCTTCGCGCACGCCGACATCGCCACGACCACCAACAGACCAGCCGTCAGCGACACCATCTGATTCCGTCTCATCATCTCTCCTCTTGAACGCGTCGAACGCTCGCGTCGAACCAAACCCGAAATCTCGTTCAGAACCTGTTCTGTGAACCGTATCGAACCGGCGAGCCGCATGTGCTACTGGCTCCAGTTCGGCGTGAAGTTGTTGCCGTCCTTGGTGATCTGACGGATGTTCTTGCCGTCGCGATCGACGGTGAAGATCTGGCTCTTGCCGGCGCGGGTGGACATGAACGCCATGTGGCGCCCGTTGGGCGACCATGCCGGGCTCTCGTTGGTGCCTTCGCCGAAGGTGATCTGCCGGGTGACGCCGTCCTGGAGGCTCAGGATCTTGATGTCGAACCCCGGCCCGGTGCGCGCCGCGAAGGCGATCTCGTTGTACGGCGCCGGTGACCAGGTCGCGCGGTCCGCGAACGACTCGAAGGTGAGGCGCCGCAGTCCGGTGCCGTCAGAGCCGACGACGTAGATCTGCGGGCTGCCGGTACGATCCGAGGTGAAGGCGATCTGCGTGCCGGTGGGGGACCACGTCGGCGTCGATTCAATCGCCGGATTGTCGGTGAGCCGGCGCAGGCCCGAGCCATCGCGGTTCATCACGTAGATCTCCGAGTTGCCGTCACGGTTCGACATGAACGCAATCTGCTTGCCGTCCGGCGAGAACACCGGCAGGAAGTTCTGGCCCACGCCCTTCGCGGGTTCCTCCATCGTGCCGACGAAGATGTTCGAGATCAGGATGTCGGGAAGCGTCTTGCGATACGACGTGTAGGCGATCGACCGTCCGTCGGGCGACCAGTTCGGCGTGATGTTCAGATTGCGGTTGATGGTGATGCGGCGCTGGTTGGCGCTGTCGTAGTCGGCGATGTAGATCTCCTTCACCTCGCGCTTCTCGATGGTGTTCGCGACCGGATCGCGGTTGCGATCCGAGGAGAACGCCAGCTTGGTGCGGGCGACGCCGCGCAGGCTGCGCTGCGACAGGTGAATCTCGTCGGCCATCGTGTGGGCATACACGCGCGGGTTCGCCGCGGCGCCGGTGTACTCGCGGCCGTAACTCTGCTGGCGGGCGCGGACGCTGTAGAGACGCATCTCGACGCGAATGCCGGTCGCCGCCCGCTGCACGGTGCCCACCACGACGCCATCGGCGCCCAGTTCGCGCCAGCGATCGAACGCCACTTCGCCAATCGCCGTGGAGACGGGAATCGACTTATAGGTATCGCGCGGGATCATGTAGAACTCGCGCTCGAAGTTCATGTCGTCCCACAGCACCTCGCCAATCACCCTGGCCGCGTCCTGCGTCTCCTTGTCCGGGGACAGCGCGATCAGGTCCGGGACGGCGAGGCGGGGCGGCGTGCCGGGCTCTCCAGTGATGCGGAGCTCGACGCTGGTCGGCTGCTGAGGGGCCGGCTGCTGCGACGCTGGCGGCGATGCCGGCGGTTGCTGTGCCGCCACCGCCACGGCGCTCGCGGCCACGGCCAGCGCGGCCCAGCGGGGAATGAGGCGGATCGTCGGTGAGGTCATGCGTAAGGTTCCTAACGTGTGTAGCCGAAATTCAGGTGCACCGTCAGCCGGTCACCGGTGTACGCCGCCGGCAGGGGCGGCAACTGGCGCGTCAGGGCCAGGGCCCGCTGCGAGTAGTAGTCGAGGGCTTGAGCACCGCTCGATCGTTCGACTTCCACGCTGGTAATGCGCCCATCGCGCTCGATGACGAACTTCATCAGCGCCGTGCCTTCGGCGCCCTGTTTCGAGTTCCAGTTACGGGTGATCAGATCGATCATCGTCGCCAGGTAGTCGGGGCAGCAGAAGTTCGCCACGTCCAGATAGCCGCCGGTGCCCCCGCCGCCGGACGACAGGCCAAAGCCCTCGCCGCGGCCCGCGGTCTGGGCCACGGTGCTGCCTTTCTGAATCTCCGCGCCCTTGATCGGCGTGCGGCTGCGCGGGTCCTGGGCATCCACCTTCGAGGTGGACGTCTGCTTCTTCGGCGCCACCTTGGTCGGCTCGATCATCTCCGGCGCCTTCGCCGCGGGTGGGCGCACCGGCTCGATGGTCTTCTTCACCGGCTCCGGCTGCACCTGCTGCACGGGACGGCCGCCCAGCGTCGCCAGCCCGCCGTCGCGCGGTCCCACCGCGCCGCCGAGGCTGATCTGCATCACCACGGTCGGCTCCTCGGCCACGCGCCCGCCCAGCCAGGCTGCGGGGACCACGGCCAGGAGCAGCGTGATCACCACGTGCACGACCGCGGACCAGCCGAGCACCGGCGTCAGCCGCTCGGTGTGGTGAGCCCGCTCGCTGAGGACCGCCGAGACCGCGTCCACCGTCAGCGTCTCCCTCGCGGTGGCGCGGGAAGCGCGACAATGCCGACCCGTTCCACGCCGCCGCTCTTCAGGCTGTCGAACACTTCCATCAGCTCCTGGAGTTCCACGCCGCCATCGCCGCGCAGGTAGACCTCCTTCTGGTCCTTGGTGGACATCACCTGACGCATGCGCTCCGGCAGCACCGCCTTCGGGACCTCTTCCTTGTCCATGAACACCTTGCCGCTGGTGCGATAGGACAGGGGTACGGTGATGTACATGCGCTCCTCGGGCATCTTGTCAGCCCGCCGTGCGACCGGCAGGTTCACCTCGATGCCTTTTTGAAGCATGGGCGCCGCCACCATGAAGATGATGAGCAGCACCAGCATGACGTCCACGAGTGGGATGACGTTGATCTCCGACAGCGAGGTCGAGACCCGGCGCCCACGCCGGCGCCCGCCGCCCGCCTCGGGCTGTGGCAGCACCTTCGGCACTAGGTGAAGTTCCTTTCCGAGATGTTCAGGAACTCCAGCGCGAAGTCGTCCATCTCGATGGCAAACACCTTCACCTTGGTGGTGAGGTGGTTGTAGAAATAGACCGCCGGAATGGCCGCGAACAACCCAGCCGCGGTGGCAATCAGGGCTTCGGCGATGCCCGGCGCGACCACCGACAAGTCGGTCGAGCCCTGGGAGCCGATGTTGAAGAAGGCCGTCATGATGCCCCACACCGTCCCGAACAGGCCGATGAACGGCGTGATACTGGCTGTGGTGGCTAGGAACGTCACGCTTTTCTCCAGCTTGTTCACCTCCGCCGACGAGGCGCGCAACAACGCGCGATCCACCGCCGCCAGGCTCTTCAATGTTGGACGTGGCGCGACGGCGCCCGGACTGACCGGGGCCGACGACGACTGCCGGAGCTGTGCGTTCAGCTCGGCATAGCCGGCCTGGAACATCCCGACGAGGGGACTCTGCACCAGCGACGCGCACACGGACTGCACGTCGGAGAACTTGGCGCTCTTGCGGAACACCTCGATGAACTGCGCGGTCTGCTTCTCCACCTTCCGGAACGCGGCCAGCTTGGACGCGATAATGGCCCAGGCCACCACCGAGAACAGCAGCAAGATTAAGAGCACCACCTGGGAGATCGGACTGGCCTCTGTGACGAGGCGGACGATGTCTCCCGAAGCGGCCTGACTAGACGTAGCACTGCCTTCGAGTTGCAGTGCCAGGACAAACGACCCAGGCGTCGGCAACAAGCCCTCCGGATTCCTATCGATTGGGGATGCGCTGCTGGGAAGAAGCGCGGTTTCGTGCAACCGTAGCACGTGCCGGGAAATTCTGTCAAACCCATGATAGGATGGGGTTTCCGCGCGCTCGCGGCATCCCCCGCGAGCCCCCGAGGGCCGCATGATCCGCTACCTCGCCATCCGCAACCTGGCGGTCATCGAATCGGTGTCCGTCGAGTTTGAACCCTCGTTCAACATCTTGACCGGCGAGACAGGCGCAGGCAAGTCAATCCTCGTCGAAGCCGTCGGCCTGCTGCTTGGCGGTCGCGCCACCCAGGACCTCCTGAGAACCGGCGAAGACCTCGCCACGGTCGAAGCCATTTTCGAATCCGCCGACGGCACCGAGACGGTGGTGCGCCGCGAGATCACGTCCCAGGGCCGCAGCCGCGCCTTCATCAACGGCGCGCTCGCCACCGCCGCCGCCCTGAAGGATCTGGCGAACCGCTTCGTCGAGCTGCACGGCCAGCACGAACACCAGCAGCTCCTCGACCCGGCGCAGCACCTGCTGGTGCTGGACGAGTGGGCGCAGACGGTTCCGCTCAGGGACGAGGTAGCTCGGGCATTTGCCCGTGTGCAGGCGGTTCGCCAGCAGATCGACCGGCTGCGCATGGACGACCGCGAGCGAGCGGCGCGCCTCGAGCTGGTGGAGTTCCAGCTGGGCGAGCTGCAGAAGGCGGTGCTCGTCGCCGGTGAAGACGAGGAGCTCGCGGCGGATCGCCAGATCCTGCGGAGCGCCGATCGCGTCCAACGCCTCTGTCACGAGAGCTACGCCGAACTCTACGACGCCGAACACGCCGTGCTCGCGGGGATGGAGCACGTCTGGAAGCGGGTGAGTGAGCTCGCCACCTTCGACGCTCGCTTCGTGCCCTACCTGGAACATCGGGACAGCATCAAGGCCCAACTCGAAGATCTGGCCTTCACGCTCCGCGACTTCGCGGATGGCATCGACGCATCACCAGCCCGGCTGCAGGAAGTGGAAGACCGCCTCGCGATGCTCGAGCGATTGAAGCGGAAGCACGGGCCGCTCCTGGCGGATGTGATTGCCCGGCGCGACGCGCTGGCCGCGGAGCATGCGGCGCTGGTCGGGGGAAGCTCCAGCCTCGCGGATCTCGAACAGGAATTGACGACGTCCTCGGCCGCGTATCTGCGCCTGGCGCGGGAGCTCTCCGCCAAGCGCTCCAAGGCCGGGGAACACATGGCGCGCAGCATCGAGGCCGAGCTGGCGGACCTGGCGATGGTCAAGGCCCGATTCGAGGTCCGGCTCTCTGCGGTAGACAGCGATGGGCAGTGGACGGAGCGGGGCCTCGACCAGGTGGAGTTCTTCCTTTCCGCCAATCTCGGCGAAGAGCCTCGGCCCCTCGCGCGCATCGTCTCCGGCGGCGAGCTGTCGCGCGTGATGCTGGCGCTCAAAACCCTGTCGGCGGCGACGGTGGCAGACCAGGGCGCCACTCGGACCCTCATCTTCGACGAGGTTGACGCGGGGATCGGCGGGCGCGTGGCGACGGTAGTGGGGGAGAAGCTGGCGTCGCTCGGCCAGCGCTATCAGGTGCTGTGCATCACCCACCTGCCGCAAGTGGCCGCCTGCGGGCGCACGCACTTCCTCATCCAGAAGGAGACGCGCGGCCGTCGCACGGTCACCAGCGTCTTGAAATTGGGGGAAGATGCGCGCATCGACGAATTGGCGCGCATGATGGGCGGAGCCGATGCCGGCACGCACGCCCGCGCCGGCGCCCAGGAATTGCTGGACGCGGCGAAGGCGAAAGGTGAAAGTCGAGCAAAAGCGAAAGGCGAAAGCGCGCGGGGGCGAAAGCAAAAGTGAAGTACTTCATCGAGACTTACGGCTGCCAGATGAACGTGCACGACTCGGAGCGCATGGCGGGGTTGCTCGAGCAATCCGGCTATGACCTGGCCGAGTCCGACCGCGACGCCGACCTCGTCGTCGTCAATACGTGCAGCGTGCGCGAGCGCGCCGAGGACAAGCTGTACACGCGGCTCGGCGAGATCCGGGAGATGGCGCGTGAGACCGGCCGCGACCCGATCGTCGCGGTGACTGGCTGCGTCGCGCAGCAGGAGGGCGCCGCGCTGTTGACGCGCTCGCCAGGGATCATCGACCTGATCGTCGGCACCCAGCGCGTCAAGATGCTGCCGGTGCTCGTGCAGCAGAAGGTGGAATCGCGCGCGCGACCGGCCATCGACGTCAGCACCCCCTACGACGAACCGTCGTTCCCGCTCGGCATCACTCGGCGCACGGACGCCGCCAAGGCCTACGTGACCATCATCGAGGGCTGCAACGACTTCTGCAGCTTCTGCGTGGTGCCGTACACGCGGGGCCACGAGCGGATGCGACCCAAGGCCGAGATTCTGGGAGAAGTCGCGCAAGCCGCGGCAAGCGGCTGCAAGGAAGTGCAGCTCCTCGGACAGATCGTGAATCACTACCAGGCGCCCGACGATCCCGCCTGTGATTTCCCGGCGTTGCTCGAAGCGGTCCACGACATCACCGGCATCGAGCGCATCCGCTTTGCCAGCCCGCACCCGAGGCACACGAGCGATCGCTTGATCGAGGCGGTGCGATCCCTGCCCAAGGTGTGCAAGCACCTGCATTTGCCGGTGCAGTCGGGCTCGACGCCGGGTGCTGAGCCTGATGCGCAGGCGCTACACGCGCGAGCAGTACCTGGAAACGATCGAGAAGATTCGCCAGGCTATCCCGAACGTCCAACTATCGACCGATATGATCGTTGGCTTCCCCGGGGAACAACCGGAGGACTTCGAGGAGACGCTGTCGCTGACAGAGGCGGTGGGTTACCACAGCATGTTCTCCTTCAAGTACTCCGAGCGCCCCAACACGCTGGCATCGAAGCGGATGCCGGACGATGTGACGGAGGAGGAGAAGACGAGGCGGATTGTGGCGCTGCAGGCGATGCAGCGCCGGATTCAGTGGGGCCTGCTCGAGCAGGCGGTCGGCCGCACGGTGGAGGTCCTGGTGGACCACACGAGCCGCCGGCGCGAATGGGAGTTGTCGGGACGCACCAACGGTAATACGGTGGTGAACTTCCCGGGTGACCCTTCGCTGGTGGGGTGTATCGTGCCGGTAACCATCCGGCGCGCTGGACCCAACAGCGTGTGGGGCGAGATGGCAGCGGATGCGGGCGCGGCCGGCGAACCGGCGGTCGCGACAGTCGCATCCGATCGCGCGCGATGATCGGGGGCTGGACATGATCGAGATGAACATCAAAGGGCTGATGGTGGACCCCATCACGAACATGCCGATCATCATCCTCCGGGATCCCGATGGCGACAAGGTGCTGCCGATCTGGGTCGGGGTGTTCGAGGCGAACGCCATCGCGCTTCAGATCGAGAACATCCAGACGCCGCGACCGATGACGCACGACCTCCTGCGCAACGTCATCCAGGACCTGCAGGCGACGGTGGAGAAGGTGGTCGTGTACGACCTCAAGGAGAACACCTTCTACGCGATGATCCATCTCCAGACGCCGGCTGGCCCAGTCACGATCGACGCCCGCCCGAGCGACGCGATCGCCCTGGCGCTGCGGACCCGGGCGCCAATCCTGGTGGACGAGAAGGTCATCGACAGCGCCAAGACGGTGGACTTCGCCAACGAGAAGCAGGACAACGATCGCCTCCAGCAGTGGCTCGAGTCGCTCGACCCCGACGACATGGGCAAATACAAGATGTAGCGCGGTCGTCCGGCTCGGCCGCAAGCCGAGCCAAATTGTCGGCCGGCCGACAATTTGTGCAAGTCGCTGAAATAGCACGACTTACCGTGAAATGTCGGAAGTAATTGCTCCGCCGACATCCGGCATTCCTTGACGCGGTGCGCAGAGGTTCCTACAATGCCGTGAACCGGCACCCTCCTGCGCAATGATTCTCGCTATTGCCAATCAGAAAGGCGGCGTGGGTAAGACCACCACCGCCATCAACCTCGCGGCCGCCTTGGCGCTCCGCGGCAAGCCCACGCTGCTGATCGATCTCGATCCCCAGGGCAACAGCAGCATGTCGTTCATCGACGTTCGGGCCTCCGAACGAAGCATGTACGACGTCTTCGTCGAACCACAGATTCATCTCGCCGACGTGATTGTCCCGACGGCGCTGCCACACCTGTCCGTGGCCCCCTCACGCATCGCACTCGCGAAACTCGAGTCGAGGATGGTGGGGGAGTTGGATGCCCCGTTCCGCCTGAAGGACGAGCTCGCCACCGTCCTCGCCCACTACGAGCACGTCGTCATCGACTGCCCCCCAGCGCTGGGCCTGCTCACGGTCAACGCCCTGGTCGCGTCCACGCACCTGCTGATCCCCATCCAGTCGTCGTACTTCGCCCTGGAAGGCACGGACGACCTCCTGGAGACGTTCGAGAAGGTGCGGCAGCGGCCCAATCCCGAGTTGCAGATCCTGGGGGTGGTCATCACCATGCACGACAAGCGCACGGCCCTCGGCCGGGACATTCAGGACCAGATTCGCAAGGTGTTTGGGGATAAGGTATTTCGCACCGTGATCAGCAAGAGCGTCCGGCTCGAAGAGAGCCCGGCGTACCGAGAGTCCATCTTTACCTTCGCGCCAGATTCGAGCGGCGCCACCGAGTACTACAGCCTGTGTGAGGAGGTCATCGACCGTGTCTAAACGAGGACTACCCGACACGCTGCGGATGCGCCACGACGCGCATTACGTGGAGACCTTGAACGCTCCCTCCGGCACGCCGGTCGGCCGCATGGTGCCGATTGAAAGCGTGGATCCCAACCCGGAACAGCCTCGCCAGGCCATGGGCGACCTTTCGGAGCTGATTTCCTCGGTGGCCGAAAAAGGCATCATCGAGCCGCTGATCGTGCGCCAGAAAGGCGCCCGGTATCAGATCGTCGCCGGCGAACGCCGGTATCACGCCGCGGTCCAGTCCGGGATGACCGAGCTGCCGGTCGTGGTGCGCGATGTCGATGACAGCGAGATGCTGGAACTGGCGCTCGTCGAGAACATCCAGCGCAAGGATCTGACGCCATTTGAAGAATCCGAAGCCCTGGTCAGCCTCGGACAGCGCTGCGGATATACGCACGAAGATCTCGCCAAACGCCTGGGGAAGTCGCGCTCGTCGATCACCGAAACCCTGTCCCTGAGCGCCATTCCGTCGGACGTCCGAAAGGTCTGCCGGCTGGCTGGTATCTACAGCAAATCGGTGCTCCTGCAGGTGGCCCGCCAGGGCGATCCGCAGAAGATGATGGTGCTGGTCGAGAAGATCGCCAGCCAGGGCGGCGCCACCCGCGAACAGGTTCGCAAGGAAACCGCGGCGCCCAAACCAGGCCGGCCCAAGGCGTTCGTCTTCGCCTTCAAGCCGCCCAGCAAGGCCTTCAACCTGCGCCTCAGTTTCAACAAGAAGACGGCTTCGAAGGACGAGATCATCTCGGCGCTCGAGGCCATCCTGGAAGACCTGAAACACTCCTGATTCCAGCCGCCGTTCAAGACCAACGGCGCACTGTTTCAACCAATCAATGACCAGCCGGCCACCAGTAACACCTGGTGAGCCGGAGGTCCGCGCGGTGCAAACCGCCGCACCCGCGTAAGCGCGGTTCGCCAGGGTGCAACGCACCGTAACGTCGAGGGCTGAGTCGTAGCTTTCGGTTCCGGGCGTCGTTTGCGGATCGAGTCACTTGGCAGGTCACGGGTTCCGAAGATCCGGCTCCAGAAGCGCGTTCAGCGGGGTTTGGTTAACATAATCATTATTATCAGACCCTATAAATAGGGCCTGCAAAGAGTGCCTGTGGAAGTTTCGCGGAGCGATTAGCGCGGGGATACACCCTACCGGGGGCAATGGCGCACGGGGCTTGAGCCTTGAGCCTTGGGGCTTGGGGCTCGAGGGGTCGAGGCTTGGGGGTTTGAGGCCTGGGGCTTGGGACTCGAGCAGCCTTGGGGCTAGGGACTTGAGGCCGAGGGCTGGGCCTGAGGCTGTGAGGCCTTGGGGAGCAGCCGGTTTCAACCAGGCGCCGCGAATCGGGCGTCGGTGTGGTCGGCCCCGGGTTGGCCGAGCTGGCGGGTGCTAAGCCGGGTCGGTCAGGCGTCGACTTTGGTCATGGCGCCGGCCGCACCCACCGCTGGCGCGGTGCTGATGTTCGTCTCGAATAGCTCGGCTGGCGGCTCGAGGTCGAGGGCCGTGTAGGCGTTCCGGACGTGGCGCCGGAACAGGTCGTCGAACTCGGCATCCTGGTCCGACGAGTGATCGTCCCCGTACCACCAGAACCAGTCCGAGCCCTCGGCGATGAGGAGCTCCTCGTACGCCTGGTCGCGAGCCGCCGCGGTGATGAACGGCGCGCGCTTCTCGAATGCCGTCCTCAGATCGCTCAGCTGCGACCACGCGCGCTGGTCGTCCCGATGGCCTGCCCAGATGTAGAAGTCGGCGTGGATCCACGATCCCGGGAACAGGTTCGGCAGCGGCTTCACGTGGCTCGAAGCCGCCTCGGCCATGGTGACGGTCTGGATGTCCGTGGCGGCCTGCAGGCGACCGTAGAGCTCCCGCAGGAACGGCCGCCCGCCACCCGCGTAATGCTCCCACGCGTTCTCGCCGTCCAGGATGACGACGATGGTCGCGTCTTCCCCGCCGGTCTTCTCGGCGAAACGCCGGCCGCTCTCGCGGACCCGCCACAGGAAGTCGTCGGCGGCGTGATGCGGCTCCCACGACTGGTAATGGAACCCGATGCGATCCGACAGCGAGTGATCGCGGAACAACAGGTTCACGCGGGCGCCGCCGGCTTCGACCTGGTAGGGCCGATACAGCAACTCCGGCCGCAGCGGCAGCCCATCGCCATCCCTCGGCAGGAGCTCTCCGAGCGACCGGGCCAGCACGTCCTCATCGGTGGCCATCCAGCCCAGTCCTTCGGCGGCCACGATCGGGACCATCAGGCTGGAGACCGAGCCTTCGGACGGCCACAGTCCGACCGGCGCTTCTCCAAACAGGTCCGTGTGAAAACGAACCGCGCGGGCGACCTGCTGGCGCGCGTCGATCGGCCACCGGAACGGGTGCCGCGGAGGCAACGCGTCGGGATGGGCGACCAGATGGGCGTCGGTGTCGCACAGGAGAGGCAGAATCGGGTGATAGAACGGCGAGGTGGACAGCTCGACCTGTCCCCGCTCGCGAGCCCGCCGGTAGACGCCGATCGTGGACTGCAACAGCTCCAGCTCGACTGTTCGCAGGAGCTGCTTGTCGCCCTCGGAATAGTCGCGGCCTTTTTCAACCAGCCCAATCAGGCGCGCGTCGTTGACCAGCCAGTCGGGGTCCATCCACGCCAGCTTGTGCCAGACCTGCAGGTCACGCAGGTCCGCCACGGTCCACCGAGCGAAGTCCTTCCGGCGCGCGTGCAGATCGGCGTAGCGTGGGTACGGTCCGATCATCCGCTGATACGCCGCATGGAAGCCGTTGAGCCCCAGGAAGGCGCGGTCTGACGGCGTGAGCGCATCCGCCGGGGCGAGCCCGACCGACAGGTGCCGGTCCTGCGCGCGATCCTCTGCAAACGACTGCAGCTGCGTCAGGAGCGACGGCACGAGGTTGAAGGTGGCCCGGACCCTGGGAAACGGCTCGAGCACGTCCACCATGCCCCGATAGTCCTTGATGGCGTGCATCCGCACCCACGGCAGGATGTGTTCGCCTGTCGCGAGGTCCTGGTAGAACGGCTGGTGCATGTGCCAGAGGAGGGCGAGACGGATCATGGGAGAATGGGAGGCAGAGGCATGAAGACGCTCGATCGGTACGTCATTCGGGAAATCCTCCCGCCGTTCCTGATTGCGATCCTTGTCTTCACCTTCATCCTCATTATCCCGTTCATCATCGAATTGGCCGAGCAAATGATCGCCAAGGGCGTGCCCTGGCCGATGCTGCTCCGGCTGATGGTCACGCTGCTGCCGTCGGCGCTGGCGCTGACCATCCCGATGTCGCTGCTGATTGGCATCCTCGTCGCCTTCGGCCGCCTCTCCGCCGATCGCGAGGTCGTCGTGATGATGGCCTGCGGCATCAGCCCGTACCGGTTGTTGCGGCCGCTCGCCGCGCTCGCCCTGGTGTCGTGGGCGGCCTCGTCGTGGGTGCTGTTGAAAGCCATGCCGGACGCCAACCAGGCGTTCCGTGAGCTGACCATGCAGATCGTGGCGGATCGCGCCGAGGGCGAAGTCCGGCCCCGCGTGTTCTTCGAGGACTTCCCCAACATGGTCCTCTACGTCCGCGAGATTCCGCAGAGCGGCGGCTGGCAGGACGTGCTGGCCGCCGACACGTCGAACCCGGCGCAGCCGGTGCTGTTTCTCGCCCGCACAGGACGGATGCTGGTGGACCGCCAGGCCCGGACCATCCAGATGGTGCTGCAGGACGGCGCGCGCCACACCACCAAGCTGGATGACCCGAACTCGTACGAGGTGCTTCGCTTCCAGCAGATGGTCGTCTCGCTGAACCCGGACAGTGTCTTTCCCCGGAACGGCCCGGCCCGCGGCGACAACGAACTGACCATCGCGGAGCTGCGCGAGCGCGTCGCCTACCTCGCGTCGCAGGGGGTCACCACCCACAACCCGGTGATGACGATCCACAAGAAGTTCTCCATTCCGGTGGCGTGCTTCGTCTTCGCGCTGCTCGGTCTCGCGCTCGGCGCCAGCAACCGCAAGGACGGCAAGCTGGCCAGCTTCGTCCTCGGCATCGGCGTCATCTTCGTCTACTACGTGATCATGTTCATGGGCCAGGCGATGACCAAGGGCGGCATGATCCCCGCGTCGCTCGCGATGTGGCTGCCGAACATCATCCTCGGCATCGCCGGCGTGGCGCTGCTGATGTCCCGCGCCCGTTCGGCGGATCAGCCGATTCGGATCTCGCTGCCGCGGTTGAACCTGTCCCGCTGGACGCGATCGGCTTCCCTGCCCGCCGGCCCGAACGCCTCGACGGTCGCGGCGGCAACGTCCAATGCCGCCACCAACCGCGTGGTCGTCGTGATCCGCATTCCGCAGTTCGAACTGCCCCGCCCCAACCTGCTCGACATCTACGTCGGACGGCAGTACCTGCGGATCCTGGCCATGACCATGGTGGCCATGCTGGGGCTGTTCTACATCTCCACGTTCCTCGACCTGTCGGACAAATGGTTCAAGGGCCAGACGACACTCGGGCAAATCCTCGCGTTCCTGTGGTGGTCCACGCCGCAGTTCATGTCCTACATCATCGCGCTGGCCGTGCTGCTCGCCTCGCTCGTGACGATCGGCCTGCTCACCAAGAACAGCGAGCTGATCGTGATGCGGGCATGCGGGGTCAGTCTCTACCGGACCTCGGCGCCGATGCTGGTCTTCGCGCTGGTGGCCAGCGCCGTCCTGTTCGGCATGGAAGAACGCGTGCTGGCGCTCGCCAATCGCCGCGCCGACCAGCTGAAGCATCTGATTCGCGGCGGGTCACCGCAGACCTTCGATGTCCTGAACCGCAAGTGGATCGTCGGCCGCGACGGCGAGGTCTATCACTATCAGTTCTACAACCCGCGCAGCCGCGAGTTGAACGGCGTCTCGCTGTTCGAGTTCAATCCCGAGACGCACGCGCTGGTCCGCCGGGTGTACGCCTCGCGGGCCGTGTATCAGCCCGGGCAGACCGCCAGCGGTGCCGCGTGGCAGATGAGTCAAGGCTGGGTGCGCCGGTTCGACGTCAAGGATCCGGCCAAGGCGTTCGAACCCTTTCAGCAGGTCTCGCTGCCCCTCGAGAGCGCCGACTATTTCGTCACGGAGGTGCCCGAGCCCCGGCGCATGACCTATCCGCAGCTCGAACGTTACATCCACGAGCTGCGACAGAGCGGTTATGACGTCCTCGAACACGAGGTCGAGCTGTACCGGAAAGTCGCGTTTCCCTTCGTCACCCTGGTGATGACTTTCCTCGCCGTCCCCTTCGCCGTCACCACCGGACGACGCGGAGCCATGTACGGCATCGGCGTCGGCATCGTCCTGGCGCTCGTGTACTGGACGATGATCTCGGTGTTCGCGGCGTTCGGCGCGGGCGGCATCATCAGCCCGCTTCTGGCGGCGTGGGCGCCGAACCTGCTGTTCGGCGCGGCGGCAGTGTATCTGCTGCTCACGGTCCGGACGTGACATGACCGCCACTCCCCCGCCGGTACCCTCGCCCGAATCCCCTGGTCCCCCCGACGAGCCCAAATCCTTCCTGCGAGCCCTCATCGGCGTCGTCTCACTGGTCCTGTCGATGGTCGTGATTCCCGCGGGATTCGTCCTGCTCGTGACCGACATGCAGGCGGGCGATTCCAGCCGGCGCGCGCTGCTGAATGCGCTGGCGGTCCTGTCGATCGGCGGCGGATTGATGGCGCTGGGTATCGCGATGCTCATCTGGGAGATGAGCGTCCGCTACGGTGTGCGGCGATAGTGCGCGCCGGATACCTCGGTGGGCCACCATTCCGGCGCGTGCGGGGCGCGGCCACGGCTGGCGAGATGTCCGAGCACCGATGGAGGCGCGCTCAGCCAGCGATAGTCCTCCACCGAACGCACCATCCGTCGCCGAACCGGCTCCAGGACCAGATAGGCGGCCACCTCCCACAGATTCGGCACGTCGTTGACCAGCCATTCCGCGCAGCGCGGCTGCCACAGCGTTCGGCCGGTCCGCTCTCGATGCGCGCTGCCGCTCACCTGCTTCCACCGCCGCAACGCGGCACATTGGTCGGCGTTCTGGATGCGCCCGGCGAGCAACACCGCAACGTGGTCGGGCATGGCGCAGTACGCCACCACTTCCACCTCGAACCTGGCCGTCGTACGCAGCAGTTCCATCACCACCGCGCGCGCGATATCTACCTGCGCGAGCGCGGGATAGCCCTCGCGGGTGTCAACCCGGGCGCAGACCGCAGGGAAATGCAGATCGTCAAGACTGCCGACATGGGAGTGGAGTCGCATGGCTGGTGTGGAGCACCAGCAAGACTCCGTCCATCGTGGTCAGGGTTCGGCCAGCCACATCTCGGTGATGTGCACCCGGCTGGCATCGCCCGGTCGTGAGTTGAGCGTGTCCACCACCAGCAGCAGCGCGTCAACCGCGTCGAGCGGCGGCGTGGCAGACGACGTCGCGCCGAGCGGCTGGAACCGATCGAAGAACACCTCGACGGCCCTGAAGGTGTCGTCGAGATAGATGCTCTGCCCCCAGCGCTCGCCGCGGCCCATGGTGGACGACCGCACCTGCACCCACATGCGCATCGGTCGATCCGCGCGCACGCGCATCTGCAGCCGGTCGCTCCTGCCCAGACTGCTCAGCGGAAAGCGCACGGCCGAGTACTGGCCGTTCACGGCGCCACCGGCCAGCTGATACCGCCACTCGATCGCGCCGGAGCCCTCCGCGGCCGCTCCGGGCTGGAGCTGGCTGGACGAACCAGCAGAGGCTTCCGGGGCCCAGGCCTCAGTGGCAATCGACGATCGCCTGACCATCGGTGCTCGAACGGACGCTGTTCGCGCCCTCTGGTGCGCGTCGCGCAGGCCCACGTAGATCGGGTTCGACACGACCCACGGGATCGGCGGATCGCCCGCGGCCTGCGGCGCATAGATCTCGATGCGATACACCGCCGGCTCCGCCACGACGCCCAGATGCGATTCGGGCTCCTTCGTGTCGAACAGGATGCTGCCGTTCTGCAGGATGACCATCCGCGATCCCGCGGGAGCGGCCATCCGGGCGTGCAGGACCACCTCGCCGGCGATGTCGAGATCGTCGCCGATGCCGGCGGAGCGTCCGCCGCTCGTGGCAGTGAACTCGAAGCCACCCGGCGATGCCAGACCGTCAATCACCGTGTAGGTGCGTCCCCATCGCACGCGGGTGAGGATGTCGTCTGCGTCGCGGATCGGATCGCCGGAAAGAGGTGCATCCAGCAGCACGCGAAGGCTGAACGCCTTGAACGACGCTTCGTACGACGGCACCTTCACGTGCCACGTTTCCTCGAACGGGTCGGTCTGCTGCCTGAACCCCAGGCGCGCATGCGCGTCGGCGCCGGCCAGTCCCACCACGCGCGCACTCGCGGTGGCCGCGTCCCACCTGGCGAGCACACTGTCGGGACGATCGAGGGCCGCGGTCAAGGTTTCCGCGGGACGCAGGGCGTAAGTGAGCATCAGGCGTCCGAGCGACTCGAGCAGTTCGTCGCGCCATTCGCTGTCGGCGTTCAACCACTCGATGCCGTCGAGGGGCACGTCCCATCCCGACCAGCGCAGCGACGCGCGCGGCGACTCCGGATGCGCGGCGATGCCCATGCCGCCCAGCCGATGCACGTCCTCGAGAACGGCCTGCGGCGTGCCCGCCAGCGGGTAGGGCGACGGGCTCGCGCCGAGCGCCACCAGATGACCACCCGTCGTGTTCACCTCCACGGCTTCGATGCACAGCACGCCGGAGCGATAGCTCGGCGGTCCCGGCACGCGCGTGCCATCGCCGTGGTCGGTGAGGATGACGAACTGGAGGCCGGCCCGCGCCGCGGCCGCCGCGATCTCGTCAATGGAACCGGTGCCGTCGGAGACGCGTCGAGTGCACGTGATACGCGCCACGAACGGTCATCCCGTTGGTGCGCCAGTGCGGGGCGGGCGTCGCCGCGGAAGGCGGCGGCAGCAGCTGCGGCGTCACCGCGGCGAGGACGGCCAGCACGAACAGGAACGCAAACAGCGCGAGGCGAATCGGGCGTGTCACCGGCGGGGATGGAATCGATCATACAGCGTGCGCAGGCGGGCATCGAGCACGTGCGTGTAGATCTGGGTGGTCGAGAGATCGGCGTGCCCGAGCATCATCTGGATGGCCCGCAGGTCGGCGCCGCGCTCGAGCAGGTGGGTGGCAAACGAATGACGCAGCACGTGAGGACTGAGACGACGCGCCAGGCCCAGGCCCGTTCCGTAGCCACGCAGCACTTTCCAGAATCCGACCCGGGTGAGGCCGGTCCCGCCTCGCGCGTTGACGAACAGCCTCGTGGACGATCGTCGGCCCACGAGCACGGGGCGCGCCTCGCGAATGTAGCGGCTGCACCCAGCCGGTGGCCTCGTCGCCGATGGGGACAATCCGTTCCTTGCGCCCCTTCCCCACCGTGGTCAGGAAGCCCTCTTCGAGATTCACGTCCGCCGGGCGCAGCGCCACCAGCTCCGACACCCGCAGGCCGGTGGCGTAGAGCAGCTCGATCATCGCCCGGTCGCGCACTCCTCGTGGCGTGGCGACGTCCGGCGCCGCAACCAGGGCATCCACTTCGGCGGCCGTCAGGAACGACGGCAGGGCGCGAATGGACCGCGGCGGCCGCACGTCGTCCGCGGGGCTCGCCGCGAGCCCGCCGTTCACGACCAGATAGCGATAGAACGTCCGCGTCGATGCGACGACACGCGCGACGGAGCGGGGCGCCCGCCCTTCGCCCATCAGTTGCCTGACAAAGGCCTCGACGGCCGCCCGGTCGAGTGCGGCGAGGGAGCGCCCCTGCCCAGCGGCAAAGGCGCCCAGCAGCTGGAGGTCGTGGGCATAGGCCTCGACGGTGTGGGGAGACAGCCGCCGTTCGGCGCTCAGATGCGTCAGAAAGGCGTCGACCTGAGCGTCCACGGCTTCAAGCTTAGCTCATGCCTCATTGACAGGCCGTGCCCCCGGGACTAGCATCAGCATTTCTCCGAAGGCTCCCGTTTGATGCCTATACGATCCAAGTGGCAGGCTCTCCCGACCGAAGCGATTAACCCCGCATCGCTGAACATCGACAAACTCCCGGCGGCCGGCATCGTCGACCTGATGCTGGGCGAGGACCGCAAGGCGCTGGCCGCGGTTCAGAAGGAGCGCGACCGCATCGCGGTTGGCGCCGACCTCCTCGCCAAGGCGCTGCGCAAGGGCGGGCGGGTGGTGTTTGTCGGCGCCGGCACGAGCGGACGCCTGGGCGTGCTCGAATCCGCGGAGATGCCGCCCACCTTCGGGACCGACCCGCTGCTGGTCCAGGCGATCATGGCCGGCGGCAAGCACGCCATCTTCCGCGCCAAGGAAGGCGCCGAAGACAACTACGAAGAGGGCGCGCGCTCGGTCAACCGGATCACCCCCACCAAGAAAGACGTGATCGTCGGCGTCTCGGCCAGCGGGATGACGCCGTTCGTGCGCGGCGCCCTCACCCGCGGACGCCAGGCCGGTTCGCGGGTGGTGTTCGTCACCTGCGATCCGCGCACCGAACTGCAGACCTTCGTCGACCTCACGATCGCGCCGGCGGTCGGTCCCGAGGTGATTGCAGGCTCCACGCGGCTCAAGGCCGGCACCGCGACCAAGCTGGTGCTGAACATGCTCACCACCGGCGCGATGATCCTGCTCGGCAAGACCTACGGCAACCTGATGGTGGACGTGCAGATGGGTTCGGAGAAGCTGCGCGACCGGGCGCGGCGCATCCTGCACATCGTCGCCGGACTCGACCTCGACGAAGCCGAGAAGCTGCTGAAGCGGGCCCACTGGAACGTGAAGGCCGCGATCGTCATGCAGAAGACGGGGCTGACCTACGCGCGGGCGCTCGCCCGTCTCCGCCGGTCGAACGATCGCATTCGCGAAGCCATCGGCGAGGACATCGAGCCCCGCCTGCGCGCGCTCATCGACGGCTAGCCGCCTCGCGATCGAGCATCACCGTCGCCGTCGGGTGCAGCTGGAGGAACGATGCCGGCAGCGCCGTCGTGATGTGGCCGTCCGTCATCGCCTGCACCACGCCCGCCTTGCCCGCCCCGGTCGCCATCAGCACCACCGATCGCGCCTGGAGAATCGTCGCCATCCCCATCGACAGCGCCGCTTCGGGGACGCGCGCCACTTCCCCGCCGAAGATCGCCGCGTTGGACTGACGCGTGCCCGGCTGCAGGTGGGCGCGGTGCGAGCGGGCGTGGAGATAGGGCCCCGGCTCGTTGAAGCCGATGTGCCCGTTGGTGCCGATCCCGAGGATCATCAGGTCGATGCCGCCGGCGGCGGCGATCGCCTGCTCGTAGCGCTCGCACTCGGCGTCGAGATCCTGGGCGATGCCATTCAGGAACTCCACGTGGTTGGCGGGCACGCCCACCGGACCGAACAGTTCGCGTTGCATGTAGGCGCGATAGCTGTCTGGCGATGACGCCGCCACACCGACGAACTCATCGAGGTTGAACGTCCGCACCTGTGACCAGTCGGCAGTCGGCCCCTCACGGAGGGCTTTGTAGAACGGGAGCGGCGTGCGTCCGGTTGGCAGTCCCAGCACGAGGGACGGCTTCTCCGTCACTGCGACGCGCACACGAGTGGCGAGCTCGGCGGACAAGGCCCGCACGTCATCGAAAATCTGTATGTTCACGAGAGGGACACGGCTGAATCGAGATAAACGGGCACCCGCGCCCGGCCGGCGGCTTCGGCGCGAGCCAAGGTGACGGCGCCGACTGCGGGTTCGGCGGACAACAGGGAGGAAGAGGTGCGAGGGGCCACTTCGAGCAGGCGCGCCGCCACTTCGGCGGCCAGCCAGGGAATGGACTTGAACATCCCTCCGGAGAGAAATGTCTGGAACACGTCACCGCGCATGCCGAGCCGGCTGACGACCGAGGCGGCGGCACTCACCAGCTCGATGGCCGCCTGCCGCAGGATCTCCGCAGCAACCGCGTCGCCGCCGGCCCGGGCCTGCTCGACGAGCTGGCCGAGCGTGGCCACCAGCTGCCGGCGCTCGGCGCCTTCGTAGACTTCATTCACCAGGTCGTCGGGCCGCGACAGTCCAAGGTGCTCGAGGACCATCGGCGTCAGCGCGGTCCTGGGCCCTCGACCGTCGGCATGCCGCATGATGGCGACGAGCGCGTGCCGGCCGATCCAGTAGCCCGAGCCCTCGTCGGCGAGCACGGGTCCCCAGCCACCGGAGCGCGCCGCCACCGCGTCGGCGTTCACACCGTAGGCGATCGACCCGGTGCCGGCGACGACCACCAGCCCTTCGGGCTGCCCGGCGCCCGCCACCAGCGCGATCAAGGCGTCATTGACGATGAGGGTGCGATTCCGAAAGCCGAGGCGCCGCATGATGCCGCGGATGGTCGCGGCATCGTCATCCCGGTCCACGCCGGCGATCCCCAGGCACACCGCCGCGGGCTGGTCGGCGCTGGCGTCCAGCACCTGATCGATCACGGCATGCAGGGTCTTCTCGACGGCCAGTTCGCCATGCGTTCGGAGGTTGGCGCCTCCAGCCCGGCCTTCCGCCACAATCTCGCCGTCGGCGGTGGCCAGCAGAGCCACGGTCTTGCTGCCGCCGGCGTCGATTCCCAGTACCCGCATGCTTCTTAGCTTACGACGCCTGAGGTAATGCCGGGTGTCGGCCGCCTCGGCGTTTGACGTCCCCGTCCGCTCAGGCTAAATTGATGCGTTGCACGTGATTGCTCTCCCCTTCTCAAGTCGCTGCTCGTAACCTCATCTGTGTTGTCGCGTGCGTGCTCGCCCTGGCGGGTGCCACGCCAATCGCCGTCGTACCGCCTCAGGCCGACGAGGAAGTCCGCGCCCTGTGGGTGACGCGGGCCACCCTGACCTCTCCGGAAGCGGTGTCGCAGATGGTGCGGTCGGCGAAGGCCGGCGGCTTCAACGCCCTCCTCGTGCAGGTGCGCGGCCGCGGCGACGCCTACTACCGCAGCACGCTCGAGCCCCGGGCGGCCGAGCTCTCCGGACACCCCGATTTCGATCCGCTGGCGGTGACGATCAAGCAGGCGCACGCGGCGGGCATCCGCGTCCACGGCTGGGTCGCCGTCAACCTGGTCTCGAGCGCCACGACCCTGCCCTCGTCGCGCGAGCACATCGTCTACAAGAATCCGGAATGGCTGATGGTGCCCAAGGCCCTCGCCAGCGAGCTGTCGAAGGTGGACATGCGCAGCCCGGAGTACGTCGGCCGGCTGGCCCGATGGACGCGAGCGCATTCGGACGAAGTGGAAGGCCTCTACGCGTCGCCACTGCATCCCGCGGCCGCAGCGCACGTGGCCGACGTGGTGAAGGAGCTGGTTACCAGCTACGAGCTCGATGGCATCCACCTGGACTACGTGCGATTCCCCGGCGCCGAGTACGACTACAGCCGCGGCGCGCTGCAGCAGTTCAAGGCGAGCGTGCAGCCCGATCTCACCGCGGACGAACGACGCCTGGTCACGAACCGGGAGAAGCTGGATCCGCTCGCGTATCCGAATCAGTTCCCGATCCGCTGGGAGGCCTTCCGCCGCTCGCGACTGACGGCGCTGGTGATGCGGGTGCGCACCGCGGTGCGCGCGGCTCGTCCGTCGGCCATCGTCAGCGCGGCTGTGTTGCCGGACGTTCGCGAGGCCTACCAGTCGCGCCTGCAGGACTGGCGCACGTGGCTCGATCAATCGCTGATCGATGTGCTGTGCCCGATGGCGTACACGCAGGACCCGCGAGTGTTCGACGAACAGATCACCCTCGCCCAGGACTACGCAGCGGGTCGCCCGGTGTGGGCAGGCATCGGCGCCTACCGGATGGCGTCGAAGGACACCGTCCGTTTCATCACCGCGTCACGCCGGCTCGGCGCCTCGGGCATCATCCTGTTCTCGTACGACTCGCTCGTCTCTCCGCCGAACACCGCCACCTCGCTGGCCGATCTCGGCAGGGCCGCCTTCGGCAGCGGGTCCTACTGATCGCGCTGGGAGGGTGATGTCGCTCTCCGCCCTCGACTACGCGGTGATCGGCGTCTACCTGCTGGGGATCACCGCGTTCGGTTCGTGGTTCGCGCGATTCCAGCACACCACCCGCGACTACTTCCTGACCGATCGCAGCGTGCCGTGGTGGGCGATCTGCTTCACCATCGTCGCCACCGAAACCAGCACGCTCACCTTCATCGGCATCCCGGCCACGGCCTATGCCGGCAACATGACGTTCCTGCAGCTCGCCGCCGGCTACGTGATCGGGCGCATCATCGTCAGCGTCCTCTTCATCCCGGCGTATTTCCGCGGCGATCTGTTCACCTCGTACGAGCTGTTGCAGCGCCGCTACGGCGTGCGCGTGAAGACACTGTCGGCGGTGATCTTTCTCATCACCCGCTCGCTCGCGGATGGCATCCGGCTGTTCACCACGGCGCTGGTGATTGCGGTGGTCACGCAGCTGCCCGTCAGCCTGGTGGTGGTGGTGCTGGGCGCCGCGATGATCGTCTACACCATGCGCGGCGGCGTCTCGGCCGTGATCTGGACCGACGTGGTCCAGATGTTCGTCTACGCGGCCGGCGCGGGCGTGATCGCGTGGTCGCTCCTCGGCCTGATTGACGGCGGCTGGTCCACCGTCTGGCGTGTCGGCCAGGAGGCCGGCCGATTCACCGTGCTCGACCTCTCCTTCGACGTCAGCCGCATCTACACGCTGTGGGCCGGCGTGCTCGGCGGCATCGCGCTGACGCTCTCGACGCACGGCACCGATCAGTTCCTGGTGCAGCGCCTGCTCTCGGCGCGCAGCGCCACGGAAGCGGCACGGGGTCTGGTGCTGAGCGGCTTCATCGTCTTCGCGCAGTTCATCCTGTTCCTGACGATCGGCGTCATGCTCTACACCTACTACCTGCAGACGCCACTGCCGCAGCCGCTGGGCCGCACCGACGAGATCCTGCCGGTGTTCGTGATCAACACGCTGCCATCGGGCGTGGCGGGATTCATCGTCGCGGCGATTGTCGCGGCGGCGCTGTCGCCGTCGCTGAACGCCATGGCGGCGACCACCATCAACGACTTCTACACGCCCTACATCAACCCCGGCGCCGACGAAGCGACGCGCATGCGCGTCTCGAAGCAGGCCACGGTGGCGTGGGGCATCGTGCAGTTGCTGGTGGCGCTCGGCGGCCAGCTGATGACCCGCTCGGTGCTCGACGCCGGGCTCTCGGTGCTGTCGCTCGGATCGGGACCCGTGCTCGGCGCGTTCCTGCTCGGCACGCTGGCGCCGTCGACGTCCGAGCGCGACGTCTTCGCGGGCATGCTGGTGGGACTCGTGTTGATGGCCGTCATCTGGTGGGCGACGCCGATTGCGTTCACGTGGTACGTGCTGATCGGGTCGCTCTCCACCGTGATCGTCGCGCTGGCGTCAGCGCGTCTCAGGCCGTCCGCGATCATCGGAGCGCACGCGTGAAGGCGCTGACGAGGACCACGCAAGTGGTGCAGGAGGCGATCGCGGCCCGCGTGTTTCCGGGCGCCGTGGTGGAGGTGGGCACCAGCGCCGCCCCGCTCACCCGCCTCGCGCTTGGAACCCTCGACCTACGACGCCGGCAGCCCGCGGCGTCGATGGGCAGACCGTCTACGACCTGGCGTCGCTCACCAAAGTGCTCTGCACCACGACAGCTGGCGTTGGGGTTGGTTGAACGCGGCGCGATCGGGCTCGACGATCTGGTCGCGCGATGGTGCCCGGAGTGGACGGGCGACGATCGTCAATCGGTGACCGTGCGCCACCTGCTGGAGCACGCCTCGGGCCTGCCGGCCCACCGGCCCTACTACGAACGGCTCAGCGGCCGCGCCGCGTTCGAGAGCGCCATCGCCGTCGAGCCGCTCGAGTACGCAGCAGGATCGCGAAGCGTGTATTCAGACGCCGGCTTCATCCTGCTCGGCCTGATTCTCGAACGCGCCGGCAACGCCACGCTCGACGCGCAGTTCGATCGGTGGCGGGATGCGACGCTGGGGCCCGGCGCCGCCCTGCGCTTCCTTCCGCCAGCCGCGTGGAAACCACGCGCGGCGCCAACGGAGATGGATCCGTGGCGCGGACGGCTGCTGGTCGGTGAAGTCCACGACGAGAATGCCGCCGCCCTCGGTGGCGTGGCCGCCCATGCCGGTCTGTTCGGCACCGCGGCCGCCGTCGGTGCCTGCGCGCGGTGGTGGATGGAAGCGATCGCGCGCTCGCCGATCGCGGCGGCGTTCACGCGCAAGGGCAGCGTCCCCGGGAGTTCGCGCGCCATCGGGTGGGACACGATGCTGCCCACCTCGTCGTGCGGCACGCAAATGTCTCCCACCGCCGTGGGACACACCGGCTTCACCGGTACGTCGCTCTGGATAGATGCCGCTGAAGACCGGTATGTCGTGTGCCTCTCGAATCGGGTTCACCCCCGACGCGAAGGCGACGCGATGGCTCGCGTCCGCCCTGCGATTCACAACGCTGTCGCGGGCGACCTCGGACGATCCTGATTCAACCGGTCCACGTCGCGGCGCACGGCCTGTGATGCCCGCTCGGCCGCGCTGGAAATGGCCGTGTACATGTCGGCGTCGAGTTCCTCCACCATGTGTGGCGCATGGCGGGGAGTATCGAGCACCACTTCAATCTTGCACAGCTTGTCGGCCCCGCCCTTCTGGGGCCCGTTGACGTCTTCAAGCCACACCGTCACCGTGCGCACGTGATTCTCGAAGCGCCCCAGCGCCGACTCAAGACGACGGTCGATGTGCTGGCGGATTGCATCGGTTGCCTTCAAGTGCCCACGAATCTGGATGGTCATACGCTCTCCTGCAGCCACGGTATCTCTGTGAGGGAGCCGCGACAACCGAAAAGCAAAGCACGGCCAGTGGCCGTGCAGAAGCGTCTAGTTATGCGTGGATGCTGTCGCGTCGGGTCTACTTGGGCGTCGTGCCGAATACGGGCGAGCCGGAGGCAGGCGGCCTGGGTTGCCCGGCAATGCCAGCCGCCACCAGGAACGGGCGGCATCGTCGGTTGGCTCATGCCGCCTGGTTGCCCGAAGCCGCTTCCAGGTTTGGCTGGCTGACCGAAGCCGCCGCCCGGCTGGCCGAACCCTCCGCCTGGCTGGCCGAAGCCGCCGGGTTGTGCCTGCCCCGGTTGGCCGAAGCCTCCGGGCTGCGCCTGTCCGGGTTGACCAAATCCGCCGGTCTGACCGGGCCTGCCGAACTGCTGCCCACCCGCTCCGGCTTGACCCGACGAGGCGAGATAGACGAACGCCCACTGGTTGTAGACGTTCATCCCGTTGTACAGCTTGATCGAGGTCTTCTTGCTCTTCGAGGTGACGCCCTGAATGCCCATCGCAAGCTGGGTGCCGGGCGTCCCACTGCCGAACCCGCCTTGCGTGCCGGGCTGGCCAAGTGCCCCTGCTCCGCCGGGCGCGCCAAACGATCCGGCGCCGCCGGCGGGGTTCTGCGGGCTGCCAAACCCGGAGGTCTGCTGGCTGCCGAAGCCCGTGTTCTGTTGGCTGCCGAAACCAGTGTTTTGCTGACTGCCGAAACCGGTGTTCTGCTGACTGCCGAAGCCGGCTGCTGCTGGACTGGCTGCCCGGCCCTTCCAGTCCCGACTACTGCTGGGCGCCCCGCCCGCCTGCGCTGCGCCAGGCTGAGTCGCGCCAGGCTGAGTCGAGCCGCCCGGGCGACCGCCAAGCCCGGGCACACCCGGCTGCGTGCCCCCCACCGGAATGATCTGGAACTCGTCGTCGGTGACGGGGTCCTTGTACTTCTTGCGGAGGAACTTCTGCTCCACCAGGATGTCCACGGTGGGCGGGAAGGTGTTGGCGTACTTGCGCTGGAACAGCATGATCGCGCGGCGGTACTGCTCACCGCGCCAGATGAGCTCTTCCTCCCGCTCGCGCTGGGTGGCGTGGCTCCACACCGGCAGCGCGGCGCCCATCAGGACGGCCATGACGCTCATGCTGACGAGGAGCGCCGCCATGGCGTAGCCCCGTTGGTCAGCGCTCCTGCCTTGACCCGCTAACCCCATGCGCCTATTATCCTTACTGGCCTTGCCCGTGTCACGCCCCCATCCATCGCTGTTCGCGCTGCTCATGGCGGTGGCCTTTCTGTCGGCCTGCGACAAGGTTCCCCTGCTCGCCCCGACCGAATCGACGATTACGCTCACGTCCAGTACCGACGGTGGTCCCGGTCAATGGGTCTGCCGAAATCACTGCCTCGGTCATCGAATCAGCCGGTACGCCCGTCCAGAACGGGACCGTGGTGACGTTCACTTCGTCGTTCGGCAACATTGAACCGAATGAAGCGCGGACGCAAGGCGGTAAAGCCACTGTGCGCTTCGTGGCGAGCTCGCAGAGCGGAACGGCCCGAGTGGGCGCGTTCTCCGGCGCCGCCCGTGCGGAAGTCGTTGAGCTGCTGGTCGGAGGCGCCGCGGCGACCAAGATCATCCTCACGCGCCAACCCGCGCACCATCTCGGTCAACGACGGGCGTTCGGAAATTATCGCCACGGTGCTCGACGCCTCGCGGCAATCCGCTCCGCGGCGTGCCGGTCACGTTCGGAGCCACCACCGGTCAGGTGTCGCCCGGCACGGCGGCGACCGACGACACCGGCCAGGCGCGCACCACTTTCACAGGATCGCTCAGCGGAAGCGTCTCCGCCACGGCCGGCGGCGTCACCGAGACAATAGAGATTACCGTCGCCTCACCCGGCGTCACCATCACGCCGCCGACGACCGGCATCGAAGCGGGCATCGCCGCCACGTTCACCGTAGCGCCGGCCACGGGCTCGGGCGCGATTCGCGATGTCGTCATCGACTGGGGCGACAACTCGTCGCCGACACGCCTGGGCTCGATTACCGGCAGCACGACGGTGGCTCATGTGTTCTCGCGCGCGGGCGTTTACACCATTCGCGCGACCGTGACCGATGCGCAGGGAGTCACCGGGACCTCGCCCCTCGTCGTGAACGTCACCGAGCAGGCGTCGATCGCGGTGACGCTGGGAGCCACTCCGAACCCGGTGTCGATCGGCAATACCGCCCAGCAGGGCATCGTCAACTTCACCGCCGGCGCCGGCGGACTCGGAGGCGGCGGCGCCACGGCCTCGTCCTTCACGTGGGATTTCGGTGACGGCCAGGGCGCGTTCACGACCGGCGCGTCCACGAACCATCGCTACACCGCGCCGGGCACCTACATCGCCAGCGTCACGGCGCGCACCGTCGCCGGCAACACCGGCGTTGGCCAGCTGACCGTTCGCGTCAATCCTTAGGCAGGAGATCCCGGCGCCGGCTGGCGCCGGGCGCTAGTCCCAGTCGGCGTAGCGCGTGCCGTCCAGCGCGGACTGGTCCGATCCGCTCTTCACGTCGTAGATGCCGGGCTCGGCCGTCGCGTCGTTGACGTTGGCCTCGGCGTTCACCGGCTGCCAGGTGTCCTTCGACTGCGTCATCGGGTCGATCGGCACCTCGCGCATGTACCCATCCGAGACGAGGTCGTCCAAGCGACGAGGGGTACTTGTTGCGATCGGCGTAGTACTGGTCGATGGCGTCGCGCATCCGGAACAGGTCTTCCTTCAACACCGCTTCGCGCGCCCGGACCACGCTGTTCCGGTACTGCGTCATCCCCATGCTCGCCAGCACGACGATGATCGAGATCACGATGAGCAGTTCGATCATCGTGAAGCCCGCCGCCGGCCCTGTCCCTCGCGCGCTGCGCACCTTGGCCACCACTGCTACCAATCCTTGTACTTCGTTCCGTCGAGTGCCGTGCCGGTGCTGAGCGAGCGCACGTCGAACACGTTCTGGCCGCCCCAGCTGGTCGTATCGGGCTTGTCCTGATAGGCGCGAAGGCCCCATTTGGCTTCGCCGGTCATCGGATCGAGTGGAACTCGCCGCAGGAACTTCAGCTTCCGCCCCGACGCATCATTGGCCACCGACACGCCTTCGACCAGGATCTCGAGCTCCGGCGGATAGCCCTCGCTACCCGCCTTCAGCTCGGTCGTCGGGATCATGCCCTGATCCGCCGCGTCCTTGAATTTGTCGATGGCGTCGCGCATCTCGCGCAGCACGCGGCGCAGCTCCACTTCCCTCTGGCGCTGAATCGTGACGCGCGCCAGCGGCTGCACCGCGGAGGCCAGGATGAGGACGATCGTCGTCACCACCAGCAGCTCCACGAACGAGTAGCCGCGTTCGAGGGTGAAGCGTCTCATGGCTAGCGCACCACGACTCCCGTCGGTGCGAACTGCAACGTCGCCGCGCCGCCGCCGGCCAGCGTGCCCGAGCCGCTGACGCTCAGCGTGCCGGTGCCGGCGGCCACCGGCTCGAACAGAATCGCCGCCAGCAGGCCCGAGGTCGAAGCGCCCACCTGATCGCCGGCGCGGACGATGGCGATGTCGATGCGGCCTGCTTCGGGATCCACCTGCTGGGTGAACGTCGGCGTCGCGCCGCCCTGGCGCATGAACGTGCCTTCGGACACGCTGCGCACGCGAAGCAGCGCGGGATTGAACGTGATCGAGATGGTCACCGCGGAAAGACGCGTCGCGCCGGAGATGGAGACGGGCACCGTGTATGGTCCGCTGCCGACCCGCATCTCGCTCGGTGGGCTCAGCGTCACGCGCGCGCTTGCGGCCGCGGCGGGTGGCGTGCCAGCGGCAGGCGGCACTGCCGGCGCGGGTGCCGGAGCGGCGGGCGCTGCGGGCTGGCCCGCAGGAGGTGTCGCGGGTTGGCCCGCCGGAGGCGTCGCGGGAGGCGTGGCCGCGGGTGGCGGCGTCGTGCCTGGCGCCGGTGGAGGCACGGGAACACCGAACAGGTTCGGCGGCGTTGCTGCCGGCGGTTGAGCGGTCGGCGCAGGCTCAATCGGCTGGAACACCGTGATGCCGCTCTGCGGCGGCGGAGGCGTGACCGGCACGCCGGTCGTCCCTGGAATGGGCGAGGAACCCGGCGGCAGTTGCGGCGTGAGCCCCGCGCCACCGGGAGTCGCCACCGGTGTTCCCGTCGTCGGTGGAAGCGGCTGCGCTCGCGGCGGCGTGGGAGTGGCGGCGCCGCCGGGCGCTGCACCGCCCGGTGTTCCAGGGGCTGCGAATGGCGATGCAGGCGGAGCCACTCCCGCGCCAGGTGCCGCGGCTCCGGGAGTGGTCGGCTCGGCACCTGGGGCTGCACCCGGTGGCGTGACCGAAACGTCGCCAGCTGCCCCGACGCGTGATCAGGGGCGGCGGGCCGCTGATGCCCATGTTGCTCTGCGTGCCGACATAGATCGGGCTGAGATCGTTGGCGGTCAGCTCGTGGGTGCGGATGATGCGCGGCGTCAGCAGCATCACGATGTCCGACGTGCGGATCTGCTCGTCGTTGGACGAGAACAACTGCTTGACCACGGGAAGTCGGAGAATGCCGGGGAAACCCCGAAGCGAGCGGCGTTCGTCTTCGCGCAACAGCCCGGCCAGCAGGTTCGACTCGCCGTCACGCAGGCGCAGCTTGGTGACCACCTTGCGCGACAGGAACGACGGCAGGTTCTGCCCGGCGATGTTCGTGTCCTGTCCGCGGGCGCTGCTTTCGACCGACAGCTCCAGGATGATCTCGCCCTCGTAGGTCACGCGTGGCGTCATCTCGACGATGATGCCGACGGTGCGATACGCAAACGACGTCAGCGGCTGAGTGGCGGCGCCGCCGCCGGCGATGGGCGTGAAGGTGGTGCTCGGCACGGGCACGTCTTCGCCGAGGTTGACCGACACCTTCTGGCCCTCGGCGCCGCGCAGCTGCGGCTTGGCGAGCGTCTTGGTCGACGAGTCGCTCTCGAGGAAGCGCATCACGGCGGCGGGCACCGACAAGTAGAAGTCGGCCGCGCTCACCCCGGTCGAAATGGTGTTGAGGTTGAACGGCGTGCCCAGCCCGCTGGCCGCGTTGGCGGCGCCGCCCGTTCCCGGCGCGACCTCCGGCGAGAACACGCCGCCGATCGCGTAGTCGGTCAGGTTGAGGCCGTACTGCTTCGCCCGTTCGCGATTGACCTCGAGAATCTGCACGTCGACGATCACTTCGGCCCGCGGCTTGTCGTTGGCCGAGATCATCCGCTCGACGATCTGCACCACCGAGCCGGTGGCGCGGACGGTGATGGTGTTGCTGGTCTTGTTGGCGACGATGGTCGGCTGGATCGCGACGCCGGCCACGCGCACGATGCCGGTGAGCATCTGCGAGATCTCCGTCGCGTCGGCATGCGACAGGAAGAACGTGCGGATCACCTGCTCTTCGTACTGGGTGCGCTTCTGGGTGGTGTCCGCGGCGACGATGATCGTCCGTTCGTTCAGCACCTTGTAGAAGAGCTGATTGGCGATCATGATCTGCTGCAGCGCCTGCTCCAGCGTCACGCCCTCGAGCGTCAGCGTGATGTTCCGATCCTGGAAGTCGCGATCGTAGGTGACGTTGATGCCGGTGGCGTTGCCGATGAAATTGAGGACGTCGCGAATCGCGGCGTTCGTGAACCGGATGCTGAGCGGATCGCGGCTGGCGGGATTGAGGATCGGATCGGCCGACTGGCGGCGGGCCTGCTCGCGCAGTTTCTCGATTTCGGGACGGGGGACGTTGGCCTCCGCCCGGTCGCGCAGCATGCGCTCGATCTCGGCGGCCCGCTGCGCGATCGGCCGGTTCGAGGGCTCGAACTCCAGCGCCTTCTTATAGGCCCGGAGCGCCTCTTCCGGCTGGTTCGCCGCCTCGAACTCGCGCGCCCGCGTGACGTACATCTGCGACGCGGCCAGCATCGCGCGCTCGAGCGCGATCTTGTAGTCGGGCCGATCGGGATCGTCCTGCAGCGCCTGCCGATAGAACCCGACCGCCGCATCCCAATCCCCGGCCTTGGCCGCGTCCTGTCCGCGCGTGAAGGCGCGGCCGGTGGCGCATGCCGCCAGCGTCGCCGCCAGCAGGACGACAGCGATCGTTCGCGTTGCCAGTCTCAGGTTCATGCCTGCCTTCTGCCTTCCGCCTTCTTGCCTTCTGCCTTCTGCCTTGTCACTGTCCCGTCAACCTGATGGTCTGCTTGCCACGGCCATCGAGATACACCATCTCGACCGATTCCGTGCCGATCTTCAGGATCCGGTAACGGCCGTCGATGATATCGCCTTCCTTGCCGTGCATCGGGCTCCGTCCTTCGCCCGCCACCAGCACCGCCAGCTTGCTGCCGTCTGCCTTCTCGACCATGCCGATGAACTTCAACGGAATCGGCGGCGGCGGGGGCGGACCGGTCGGGGCGGCCGGGGCGGCCGGTTCCGCCGGCTTCAGCACCAGTCCCGGGGCGGTGGCGTCCGGCGCGCCGGACTTCGCCGCCGCGCGGCGCTCGAAGCGGAACGGATTGCGCGTCGCGTCGGCCGGTTCGGCTTTGGGCGACTCCAGCGATCCGAGCTTCACATTCGCCGCCGGCGGCAACGCCCCGTCCTGTTGCTCAGACGCTCGACGGGTCGGGCTGGACTGCCGCGTGGCGACGGCGGACGGCGTCGCCGTGCCTGGGCCAAACCATGCCCATGCGACCGCGGCCGCCAGAATCACCGCCACCGCGACCGCGATCAGCGTCCGCCGATCACGGAGCATGCGGTGCCGCCCGATAGTAGGTGGACAGTTCGAGCGTCAGCGTCAGCGGCGCCTGTTCGTCGGCGCCCTCCCCGAGGAAAACGTTGTCGATCACCAGAAAGTCCGACGCCGTCTCGATGCCGTAGATCAGCGCCCGGATGTCGTTGTAGTCGCCGGCGAGCGCATAACTGACGCGCAGCCGCGCCAGCGTCGAACCACGAACCTCCTCGGGTGATGCCGAACTGCGCTGGAACGTCACGTCGTGCTCGCGCGCCAGCTGACTCAACTTCAGGTGGGTGATGCGCCGCGCGGCGGCCACATCACTCGGCAGCACTTCTCCGTAGAACCGCTGCAGATCGGTCGCCGCCTGGGCCGAGCCATCGCGCGTCTGCTCCGCGGCTTTCAAGTCGTCTTGCGCGGCCTTCAGCGTCGCCGCCGCCGCCGCCGCGCGCCGCTCGCTGGCGTCCGCGGACGTTGACAGCGGAACCACGACCAGCAACAGGACCGCGGCGTTCACCACCAGCGCGAGCACCAGCGGGATGAGCCAGGCGCGATAGTCGCGCGCGACGCGGGAGAGCGGCACGGCCTCGGTGATGCCGAAGAGCGCTCTCATCGACCGGCCTCCGTGCGGGCTGCCTGCGCGGGCGCTGGCGGCGCCGGTGTCGGCTGCGCCGGCGCGGCCGCCGCTTCGGCCTTGGGCGCTGCGCTTGCCGTGTAATAGCCCTGGATGACGGACCTCAACGTGCCGTCCTCCTGCGCTTCTTCCTGCCGTGACAGCACACTCTGGAATGCGCCGGTCTTCTCCAGCGCCTCGATGAACCTGTCGAGATCTTCGACCCGCCGCGAGACCACCGTCACCGCCACGATCATGCGGCCGGAAGGATCGACCTGCGGGGTGACGGTCGAGATCCGCACTTCCGGCGGCAGCGTCTGTTCGAACTGATTGAACAGATCGGTCCACGAGAAGGCGCGTTGATCGATCAGCTGATTGGCTTCCTGCGCCGCCACCTGAACCGCCGCGAGCTGATCGCGGTTGATCGTCTGGCGGATGCGGCGCGCCTCGACCTGCAGCCGGTCGGCCTCGCGCTCGGCGGCCTCGGTCTGGCGGCGAACCTCCGCGCCGCGCGAGCGGAGACGGACGACCTCACTCACGTTGTAGGAGGTCAGCGCCGCGGCGACGGCCGTGATGAGGCCGAGGATCACCCTGACCAGGCGATCGTTGTAGAACGGGCGCGTGGAGAGATTGGCGCGCAGCATCAGGCGGCCCTCCCGCCACGACGCAACACGCCCACGAGCGGCGCCAGCGCATCGGTCAGTTCCGGCGAGGCGCCGATCCGATCGACGAGGCCGGCCGCAGTGCGCGGATCCACGTTCTCGACGCCGATGCCCAACCGGGCCTCGAGATCGCGGCGCACGCTGTCGGCGCCGGTGAGCGCCGCGGTGCCGGCCAGCCACACCCGGGCAAACCCCGCGCCCTTCAACCGATCTTCGTAATACATCGCCGTCTGGTGGATGAGATCCGCCAGCGTCCCTTCCGACTCCTCCGAGCGATGCCGGATGAAGATGAGGTGCTCGCCGCGGACCACCGCCAGCGTGATGTAGTTGTCGGCCACGTGCACCAGCAGCCAGTCCCCCTCCGGCGCGCCGCCGCCGGCGACGACGCTGTTGAGGATGCCGAAGGTGGCGAGGTCCACGATGCCGGCCTCGGCCTTGGCCATCGCGCACGCCTGCTCGTACTGCCGCACCACGTCTTCGCGCGCGAGCGCGACCACGAACTCACGCCCACCCTCTTCCGAGGGCGCGCCAGGAGTGACGCTCAGCACCGCCTGTTCGACCGGGAACGGCACGCTCTTCCGCACTTGCCACTTGATGATCTCGCGCAGGTCCGAGGCACGAGCGGGCACCTGTTCGAGCCGCAGCAGCGACACCTTCGCCACCGCGTCCGGCACCACCAGCGCCACTCGATGGGTGCGCCCGCCGAGCTGCGCCAGCACCCGCGCGACGGCTGCCCCGACCGCCCCGACATCCGGCATGTTCAGGCCGGCAAGCGAAGGCGTGACGGCCCCGGCCGGCAGCGCTTCGAGGGCGTGCGCCGACACGACGGGCTTGCCGCCGCGCCATTCGACGCGGGCGGCCCCGACGTGGGTCCGATCGATTTCTACCGCGACGTCTGGCGGCGCGGTTGTCAGCCAGTCGAGCACGCTCATTCGACGAACGTCACCTTGTTGATTTCCCGCAGTGTGGTCAGCCCGTGCATCACCCGTTCAACCGCCGATTCGCGGAGGAACCGCATCCCCTGCTCCTTGGCGGCGCGCTTCACTTCCGAGATGGGTCGCTTGTCGAGAATGATCTCGCGGACGTGGTCGGTCAGGTCCAGCAGCTCGCAGATCGCCATGCGGCCCTTGAAGCCGGTCCCGCCGCACTCCATGCAGCCGGCGCCTTCGTAGAACACGTGCGCGTCGGCGAGTGCCGGATTGAGCGCCGACTCGATCAGCAGTTCCGGTTCGTAGCGGGTCTCGCGCTTGCACGCCTCGCAGATGCGGCGCACCAGCCGCTGGGCCATGACGCAGTTGAGCGCCGAGATGAACTGATAGGGCTCGACTCCCATGTTGAGGAAGCGGCCGAGCACGTCGAACACGTTGTTGGCGTGGACCGTCGTGAACACCAGGTGGCCGGTCAGCGCCGACTGGATGGCGATCTGCGCCGTTTCGGGGTCGCGGATCTCGCCGACCATGATCTTGTCCGGGTCGTGGCGCAGGATCGAGCGCAGCCCGCGGGCGAAAGTCAGCCCCTTCTTCTCGTTGATCGGAATCTGGGTGATGCCGCGCAGCTGGTACTCGACCGGGTCTTCGATGGTGATGATCTTGTCTTCGATCGACTTGATCTCGGCGAGCGCCGCATAGAGCGACGTCGTCTTGCCGGACCCGGTGGGACCGGTGACCAGCACCATGCCATAGGGCTCGCGGATGTATTTGCGGAAGCGCTTCAGCTCCTGCTCGGGGAAGCCGAGGATGTCGAGACGCAGCTCGGTGAACTGCTCGCTGATCGACTGCTTGTCGAGAATACGGATGACGGCGTCCTCGCCGTGCGCGCTGGGCATCACCGAGACGCGGAAGTCGATGGTCTTGCCCGGCACCTTCAGCTTGAAGCGGCCGTCCTGGGGCACGCGCTTCTCGGCGATGTCCAGTTCGGCCATCACCTTGATGCGCGAGATGATCGAGCTGTGGAAGCGCTTGGCGATGGGCCGCATCGCCGGCTGCAGCACGCCGTCAACGCGGTACTTCACGTACACCGCATCGTCCTGCGTCTCGATGTGGATGTCGCTGGCGCGGCGCTGGATGGCGGTGAAGATGGTGCGGTGAACCAGCTTGATGATCGGGCTGTCGTCGCTCGTCAGCCGCTCGAGGCTGAGGTTCTCGTCGCCGTTCTCGTCCTCGCGCACCACCTGGAGCTGGAATTCCTCGGTAGCCTCGTCCAGCAGGCGCTGCGAGCTCTCGCTCTTCTTCAGGATCGACTCGATGGCGGTCTTCGAGCCGACCATGACCTTGACCGGCGTGCCGAGCAGCACGCTCAGCTCGTCGATCATCGGCAGGTCGGTCGGGTCGGAGACGACGATGACGATCGCCTTGCCTTCGCGGCGGCTGGGGACGAACCCGTAGCGCAGCATCAGGTCCGCGGGGATCGACCGGAACAGTTCCTGGTCGATGCGGAACTCGTTCATGTCGAGGAAGTCGAGGCGGTAGCGCGCGGCGAGCTGGCGTGCCCGGTCCGTCTCGGCGCGGCGGGCGGCGACGGCGCTGGCCGACTCGGCCGACTCCGCCGATTCGGCCGAGTCGTCAATCAGCGACTCCGGGTCGAGCATGTCGGCGTCGGGATGATTCGTTACGTTCATCAGCGGGTTCCTAGCACCGAGGTGAGCTGGAAGAGCGGCATGTAGAGCGCCAGCACGATCGCCGCGATGACAATGCCCATGATCACCAGCAGCGCCGGTTCAATCAACGTGACGAACCGGCTCACTTCGGTCTCGATTTCCTCGTCGTAGAAGTCGGCGAGGCTGTTCAGCATTTCGGTCAGCGCGCCGGTTGACTCGCCGACTTCGATCATCTTGATGGCCACGTCCGGCACGGTCTTGCGCTCGAACAGCGTGGCCGCGAAGCCCTGCCCCTCGCGCACCTTCTGCGCCACAATCTCCAGCTCGCGCCCCATGTGAGCGGTTGCCCGTGGACGTCGCGGCGATGTCCAGCGCATTCACCAGGGGAATGCCGCCACCGAGCAGCGTGCTCATCGTGCGGGCCAGCTGCGACGTCGCGAACTTGTGCAGGCTGGTGCCGATGCCCGGCACTCTCAGCATCAGCCGATCGAACCGCGCTTTCTGGCCCGGCTGGCGAATCCAGGTCGAGAACGCGATCGACGCCCCTACCACGGCGATGATGATCAACAGGATCTGCGAGCGCACGAATTCCGAAATGCCGACGATGATGCGC
This sequence comes from uncultured Acidobacteriota bacterium, assembly GCA_963723005.1. Lineage (GTDB taxonomy): Bacteria > Acidobacteriota > Vicinamibacteria > Vicinamibacterales > UBA2999 > VFZN01. Next base: position 95,283 of record CAVRPA010000011.1, read on the forward strand.
GTGGACAGCGGCAGCTGCGCGCCGAAACTGCTGTAGAACTCCGAGAACGTCGGAACCACCTTGATGGCGATGATGCTCACCAGCACGAGCGCCAGCAGAATCAGGATCGCCGGATAGACGAGCGCCGAGATGGTCTTGCTGCGGACGGTGTCTACCACCTTCGAGTACGCCACGTAGCGGCGGAGCACCGCGTCGAGATTGCCGGCGCGCTCCCCCGCCATCAGCGACGCGGTGTAGACGCTCGGGAACAACTCGCCGTGCGCGATGAAGGCATCAGAGAGCGCCGTGCCGCCGCGCACCTTCTCGTGGACATCATCGAGCACCGCCTTGAAGACCGGATTCGAGAGCCGCACGCGGAGAATATCGAGGGACTGGACCAGCGGCATGCCGGCCTTGAGCAGCGTCGCCAGCTCTTGGTTGAACACCAGAAACTCGTGGCGGGCAATCTTGTTGCGCCGCCCCTTCAGGCCAAGGCCGCCGAACCCGCCACGCGATCGGAGAGACAGGACGTGCAGCCCTTTGTCTTCCAACTCGCGGCGAAGCGCGACTTCGCTCTGGGCGACGTAGACGCCCTCGATGATTTCGCCCGACGGGGTGCCGAGGCGGCAGCGAAACTCCATCCCTAAAAGGTTGTCCTACAAGATGTTACACGAAAACGGCCAGAACCTGAGACCCGGCCACCCACGAGAGGTTAGACCGCCGGGGCCGCTGGAAAGTCGTAACCAGCGTTCAGCGACCGACCCGGCGGAGGATACGCGAGACGTAGCTCCGGGTTTCGGCGTAGGGCGGCAGCCCGCCGAAGCGTCGGACGGTGGCCTCTCCGGCGTTGTAGGCGGCCAGGGCCAGGCCGACGTCGAACCGCGTGAGCAGGTCCTTCAGGTGCCGGACACCCGCGTCGATGTTGGTCCGCGGATCGTAGGGATCGCGGACCGCGTACTGGCGTGCGGTCGCCGGCATCAACTGCATCAGCCCCTTGGCTCCCTTCGCCGAGCGGGCGCGGGGCTGATAGTTCGATTCGGCCTCGATCACGGCGTGGACCAGCCTGACGTCCACTCCGTGGGTCGCGGCGCTGGTCGCGATGAGCTCTGCAAAGGGACGCGCACCCGGCACGGTTCCCAGGGTGTCGGGGCCAGCGGCTCCGGGGGCCAAGGCCGCGACTGTGGCTTCGGCCGGCACCTCGGTTACCGGTGACGGATAGGGCACTTCGTCCTGATCGACGCGCGCAATCAGGGCGCGGGGGAAGCTCGCCTCTCCGCCCTCGCGCAAGGTCACAATCAGGCGGTCGTTGTCGAGTCGACTACTGGCGACGGACATCGTCCGGCCAGTGGTGAAAACGAGGATGTCGGCGGAAGCGATCGCCGGGGCGAACAGGACCAGCGCGGCGAGGAGCGGCGAGGTACGCCGCCCGGCCAGCCGGAAGCGCCGGGACCCGGAGTCCCTCGCGCTGGTCTGGCTGGCGTGCCCGCTGCCGGTCATCAAGTCACCTCACTGGACGAAAGCGTGGAAGACCCGGGCGCCCAGTTCGCGAGTGTCTCCGGTGGAGCCGCCCGGTTCCAGGGCCGGGACAAACGTCTTATCGACCACGAACCGCAGTTCCACCATATCCGCGGTACCGAACTGGTCGGCGCTGATGGGAATCTTGCGCACCACGGCCGGGCCGGATGACAGCGGCGCCACACCGAGCACCTGGTCCCCAATCCGCACTTCCATCTGCTGCGCGGCGTTCGCGCCGCTGGACGGATTGTCGGCCTGGACGTAGAGCGTCACGTCGCGCTTGGGGTTGCGGAACGCCACGGTGGCTTCCTTCTTGGTCCACTGCCACTCGGTGCGCTGCGAACCCTCGGCCACCACCTCGGTCTGGTGCCAGCCATCCTTGAAGATCAGGAAGATGTTCTCGGTCTGCGGCAGCAGCTCGAAGTCCGCCACCTTGTACGAACGATCGCCACGGTCCTCGCCCGTGAACTTGACGCGGTCGTTGGTCTCGGCGAGTACAGCCCGGACACGATCTTGGCCGCGCCGACATACGGGTACCGACCCACGAACATCGTCCGCGTGTATTCGACGGTCTGTCCGGGCTTCCATTCCGTGGTCGGCGTCGGCGGATCGTGATCGTCGGTCCACATCATCTCGTCGTTGGCGTCGAGGAAGTGGACGAACACCTTGCGGTTGCCCAGCGCCGGGGCATCGTTCGCGAGGGTGAAGGTATAGGTGATCTCGACCGGGCTTCCGAGCGCCACGCGCGGGCGTGACAGAGCCACTTTGACGGACCCCACGGCGGGCGCGTTGTCGGCACCGCCGCCGCAGCCAAGCGAGGCCGCGAGCAGCAGCGTCGCGACCGACGCGCGCAGGATGAGCAAGTCTCTTCGTTGCATGGCGAACAGAACGAGAATATCATGCGGGTCATTCGATGAGCATCCCAGGCGACGCACTCGGAATGGTGGAGACCCGCGGGTTCATCGGCTCGGTCGAGGCGGCCGATGCCATGGTGAAGGCCGCAAACGTGCTCTTAATCGGCTCCGAGTACATCGGCGCCGGCTACGTCACCGTCCTGGTGCGCGGCGACGTGGGAGCGGTGAAGGCCGCCACCGACGCGGGCGCCGCGGCCGCGCGTCGCGTGGGCGAACTCATCTCGGTGCACGTCATCCCCCGCCCGCACACCGAAGTCGAACGGATCCTGCCCAAGGGATAACGGCGGTCGTATGGCCACCGCAACCGCCGCGCACACCGACAAAGACCTGGCTTCGATGAGCGAGGCCCGCGCGCTCGCCCGCCGGGCCCGCGCCGCGCAGACCATCCTCGCCGAGTTCTCCCAGCCGCAGATCGACGCCATCGTCGATGCGATGGCGGCCGCGGTCCGGCCGCATGCCGAGGCGCTGGCGCGCCTGGCCGTCGAGGAAACAGGGTTCGGCGTCGTCGCCGACAAGGTCCAGAAGAACCTGTTCGCCGCCGACCGGGTGCACGCCTTCATCAAGCCGATGACGACGGTCGGCGTGGTCCGCCGCGACGATGTGAAGAAGGTGGTGGAGATTGCCGAGCCGTTTGGCGTGGTGGCGGCGATCGTGCCGTCCACCAACCCGACGTCCACGGCAATCTACAAGCTGCTCATCTGCCTCAAGGCCCGGTGCGCGGTGATCGTCAGCCCGCACCCATCCGCGGCGCGGTGCATCACCCGGACCGTGGAGATCATGCACGAAGCGGCTCGAGGCGCGGGGCTGCCCGACGGCGCCATCGGCTGCATGGGCACGGTGACGCTCGAGGGCACCCAGGAACTGATGAAGGCGCGCGAGGTGTCGGTGATTCTCGCCACGGGCGGGATGGGCCTGGTGCGCGCGGCCTACAGCGCGGGCAAGCCGGCCTACGGCGTGGGGCCGGGCAACGCGCCCTGTTACATCGAGTCCTCGGCCGACGTGAACCAGGCCGCCCGCGACATCGTCAGCCGGCAAGAGCTTCGACAACGGCGTGCTGTGCTCGTCGCCGAACTCGGTGGTGGTCGATCGCGGCGTGGACGAGGAAGCCCGCCGCGCTTTTGCCACGCACGGCGGGCACTTCCTCAAGGGGCGCGGAGGCCGACGCCCTGGCCAAGGTGCTCATCACCCCTCAGCGCCTGCCCAACCCGGCGCTGGTCGGCAAGTCGGCGGTCCACATCGCCGGGGCGATCGGCGTCAGCGTGCCGCCCGGCACCCGCGCCCTGCTCGTGGAGCTGAAGGGCGTGGGGCGCGACTTTCCGCTGTCCATCGAGAAGCTCTGCCCGGTGCTCTCCTACTACGTCGTCAGCGACTGGCGGGAAGGTTGCGAGCGGTGCAAGGACATCCTGCGCTATGGCGGGATGGGCCACACCATGTCGATCCACTCGCGCAACGAGGCGGTCATCCTCGAATTCGGCCTTCACAAGCCGGCCTACCGCATCGTCGTGAACACCTCGACCACGCCACGGCTCCATCGGCCTGACCACCGGGCTCGACCCGGCGATGACCCTCGGCTGCGGCGGGTTTGGCGGCAACATCACCTCGGACAACATCTCGCCGCGGCACCTGCTGAACATCAAGCGGCTGGCGTACGGGATTCGGGAGGTGGGCACGTCCGAGCCTGTCAGTTCGCCCCAGCCAGTGGCTCCGGCACAAGCCTCGCAGCCGGGGGCAGCTCCGCCAGCCGCCAGCCTCGTCCCGGACCTGCCTCGGGCTCCCTCCAAGCCGTCCCCGGAACCGGTCTCGGCGGAGGCGCTGTCGTCGAGAATCGACCAGTTCCTGGCGTCACGGGGAGTGGCGAAGCCCGGAGGAGCACCTTCGTTGTCGCCGTCTCCCGCCCCTGGCGTGGCGAAGTCGCCGGCAACCGCGGCGCCGCCCGCGACGCCCGTCACATTCGTGTGCGAAGACGACGTAAGAATGGCGCGACGCGAGGGCCGAACCATCCTCGTCAACGAGCGCACCATCATCACGCCCGCCGCGCGAGACCTGGGCGAAGAGCATCGCGTCTTCGTCTGGGAGGGATGGCGTTCGTAAAGGCTTGATTTTGAACGGGTTGACCAGGGAAACGTCCTCGTGCTAGCCTGCCAGCTTCAACCTCGGGGTGGAATGCATAGCCAGATTCTTCGACGCACGGTTGCTCCCGTCCTCGCGCTGCTGATTACCGGCTGCGCATCAGGAACGGGCCAGAAAGTGGCTCAGGTCACCCCGCCCGTGGCTGCCCAAGCCACGGAATCCCGGCCCGCGCCGGCTCCCGTCCACGATCCCGTCGTTCAACTGATCGCCCAGTCCGACTCGCATTTCAACAAGGGTCAGCAGGAGCTCGCCGTCGGCCACCTCGAGCAGGCCAGGCACGAGTTCGACCGCGCCCTTGACGTGCTGCTGGAGTCGCAGGGCGGCGCCCGGGCCGACGCCCGCGTCCGCGAACATTTCGATCGCCTGGTGGATCGGATCAGCGTCCTCGAGCAGCAGGCGCTGGCCACGGGCGACGGCTTCACCGAAACCCGAACCGACCCGGCATCCATCGATCAACTGATGGCGCTCGGGACCTTCGACACCACGCCGCCTCAGCTGTCCACGGTGGAAGCCGTGGAAACCGACCTCCAGAACACCACGCACGACGTGCCGATTCCCGCCAACGACCGGGTGCTGCGGTGGGTGGAAGTGTTTCAGGGCCGGCTCCGTGAATTCCTCAGCGAGGGCCTGGCGCGTGGCGCCCAGTACCTGCCGATGATTCAGGGCGTGTTCCGCGCGGAAGGCCTGCCGCTGGACCTGGCCTACGTCCCGCTGATCGAAAGCGCGTTCAAGCCGACCGCCCTATCGCGCGCCAATGCCCGCGGCGTGTGGCAGTTCATGCGCGCCACCGGCATCGAAAACGGCCTCGCCGCCGACTGGTATATCGACGAGCGGGCCGACACGCAGAAGGCCACGGTTGCGGCGGCGAAGTATTTGAAGACGCTGCACCGCATGTTCGGCGACTGGCACCTGGCCATGGCGTCCTACAACGGCGGTCCCGGCCGCGTGCAGCGCGCGATGAAGCGCAGCCGCATCGACGACTTCTGGGAGCTCACCTCGTCCACGCGCTTCCTGCCGCGCGAAACCCGCGACTACGTCCCGATGATCCTCGCCGCGATCATCATCGCCAAGAACCCCGCGCAGTACGGCTTCGACATCCTGCCGCACACCCCGACACCGACCGAGAACGTCACGCTGCCGGCCGGCGTGGACCTGCGCCGGGTCGCCGAGTGGGCGGGCGTGGCGGTGGACGATATCCAGCAACTGAACCCGGAACTGCGGCGCTGGACCACTCCCATCCGCGAAGGTTCGTACAGCCTGCGCGTGCCCGAGGGCACGGCCACGAAGGTCCAGGACGGCGTCACCGCCTCGGCCCCCAGCCAGTTGAACGCGCTGCAGTGGCACACCGTGAAGTCCGGCGAGTCGCTCGTCACCATCGCCCGCAAGCTGCGGGTGAGCCGCAACGATCTGGCCGAAGCCAACTACCTGAAGACCTCCGCGCGCGTCCGCCCGGGCCAGCGCCTGGTGGTGCCGCGCATGCCGGCCGCCGCGCTCCTCGCGCGCGCCGCGCAGACCGACGATGGAACCGCGCCGGTGGCAGTGGCGACGGCTGAGGTCGAGGACGTCCCGGCCGCGGTCTACCGCGTGCGCGCCGGCGACACGCTGTTCGCCATTGCCCGGCGTCACGGCGCCACGGTCGATCAGCTGAAGCAGTGGAACAACCTGAAGGGCTCGGCGCTCAGCATCGGCGCCCGTCTGGTTGTCCAGCCCGCACGCACCGCAAACGCGCAGCAGTAACGCGCCGCACCTCCTTCCAGTCACGCCTCCGGTTCGTGGCCACGTATAGTGTCCCGGTGGCGGCGCCTGTCGACACCGGCCGACCCGTGCGCTGGTCGGCGCGCGATTCGCTGGTCATCCTGCTCTACTTCGCGCTGTCCCTGGCCCTTTACTGGCCGCTCCTTGGTCGCCTGTCGTCGGCCATTCCAGGCGACCCCGGTGACCCCCTCCTCAACACACTGATCCTGTGGTGGAACGCCGAGCACCTGCCATGGTCTGCCGGGTACTGGGACGCGCCGTTCTTTGCGCCCGCGCCCAACATCCTGGCGCTCTCGGAAACATTGCTCGGGCTCACCTGGTTGACGACGCCGCTGCAGTGGCTCGGCGCATCTCCGCTCGTCGCCTACAACGTGATGTTCCTGCTCACGCCGGTCCTGAACGGCGTGGCGTCGTATGCGTTGTGCCGTCATCTCACCGGCCGTCGCGACGCCGCTCTGGTGGGCAGCATTTACTTCACGCTGGCGCCCTATCGCGCCGAGCAGGTGTCGCATCTGCAGACCGAGGCGGCGTTCTTCATGCCGCTCGGGCTACTCGCGCTGCACCGCTTCTGGGAGTCGCGCCGGCGCCGGTGGCTGGTCGTGCTCGCGGCGTGCACGTTCCTCAACGGCTGCATCAGCGGCTACCACCTGCTCTACTTCGCCATCCCGCTCGGACTGGTCCTCGCGTGGCTGGTCGCCTCGCAACCAGACTGGAAAAAGGCGACGGCGGTTGGCCTGGCCCTCGGCGCGGCACTGCTGGCGATGGCGCCGGTGCTGGTGGTTTATGCCCGCGTGCACGCGGGGTGGGGACTGAAGCGCGGGCTGGAGGAGATGGCGATCTTCAGCGCCGATGTCGCGTCGTTCCTGTCGGGCGCCTCGACGCTGCTGCTGTGGCGGATGCCACACCTGGTGGCCAAGCCGGAAGGGGCCGTTTACCCGGGCATCGTGATGCTGGCGCTTCTGGGGATTGGGTGGGTGGCGGCCGCGCGTCAGCCCCCCAATCGCGCAAGCGCCCCGATCCGCCCGCCGCGATCGATCGCGTTCCTCCGCAAAGTGCTGCTGGCCGTCTCCGCCGTGGGGTGTCTGGCGGCAACGGCCACGTGGCTTGTCGGGCCCGTCGCCTTTCATCTGGGCCCTGTTCCCATCTCGATCAGCCAGGTGCGCAAGCCGCTTGGCCTGGCGCTGAACGCGCTGTTCGTCTTCGCGGCGACGTCCCCAGCCTTGTGGCAGCGGGCCCGCGCCGGGTCGCTACCTGGCCTTTACATCACGCTGTTCGTGCTGGCCACCATCCTGATGCTCGGGCCCGACGGCGAGTTCTTCGGTCATCGCTTCTGGTACAAGGCGCCGTTTTCCTGGCTGGTCGAGCTGCCGGGATTCAACTCCGTGCGTGTCCCGGCACGCATGGCCGTCATCCAGATCCTCGCCGCGTCCATCCTGTGCGCATTCGTCGTGAGGCGGCTGGCGCCTTCACCCGGCCGTCGTGGCACGCTGCTGGCCGCGGGGCTGAGCCTCGCGCTGGTGGCGGACGGATGGTTCTCGGTGAACATCGTGGCGGCGCCGCCGCCCCCGCCTGTCGCGTTGGCTGCGGACCTGGTGCTGGAGTTGCCCACGCGCGGGTGGGCCGAAGACGTCGCCGCGATGTATCGCGGGATGGCGCACGGACGGCCGGTGGTGAATGGCTACAGCGGCTATCCGGCACCGCACTACGAACTGCTGCTGCGCGATTTGCGCGCCGGCTGTTTCGAATCGACCGAGGCGCTCCGGCGCGGCCGCTCTCTCGACATCGTCATCTGGCGGGCCGACCCGGATGCCAGCCGCATCCTCGACGCCGTGACCTCGCAGTGGCCGGCGGCGCCGCGTGAAGGCTCCGATCAGGCGATTGTCGTCCGGGTGCCTTCCGCGCAGGACCGCGCGGGAACTGCGCACGATGATCCCATCGACGTCAGCAGTTACTGCCAGGCGTCAAGAGCCACCAGCGCGCCACCCCCGTGATTCGCGCCTGAAGCGCGGGGGCGCCAGCCCCTTCGCGGCGGGCATTGCCGTTGCACCTCCGGCGGCATGCTTGCGAGCCTCGAGAGCGCCTCGGTCATCGGCATTCACGCCAGTCCCGTGCACATCGAAGTGGACCTGTGTTTCGGCCTGCCCCGCTTCCAGCTCGTGGGGCTGCCCGACACCAGCGTGAAGGAGAGCCGCGATCGGGTCCACGCCGCCATCCGCAACTCCGGCTTCGACTTCCCGCAGCATCGCATCGTCATCAACATGGCGCCCGCCGACGTGCGGAAGGCCGGATCGTCGTTCGACCTGCCAATCGCGCTCGGCATTCTCGCCGCGAGTGGCGTGGTGGTCACCCGGGACATCCGCGATGTGGTCATCGTCGGCGAGCTGTCGCTGGACGGCACCATCCATCCCGCGCGCGGGGTGCTGCCGATTGCCGTGGCGGCGCGACAACAGGGCGCGGCGGCGATGCTGCTGCCGGCCGGCAACGCCGCCGAGGCGTCGGTCGTGGAAGGCTTGCGCCTGCTACCCGCGAGTACGCTGTCGGACGCAGTGGGCTTGCTGAACCAGCATCGTGACGACTGGCCGCTCTCGCCACCGCCACCGGTGTCCATCGAGACCGTCAGCGACAACCAGATGGACCTGTCCGACTTGCGCGGTCAGGCGTTTGCGAGACGCGCGCTGGAAGTGGCCGCGGCGGGTGGCCACAACCTGCTGATGATCGGCCCGCCCGGGGCGGGCAAGACCATGCTCGCGCGGCGCATGCCCGCCATCCTGCCGCCGCTCGCCTTCGACGAAGCGCTGGAGGCCACGGCCATCCACTCGGTGGCGGGGCTGATTCCGCCGGGCGGCGGGCTACTGCGCGAGCGGCCGTTCCGCGCCCCGCATCACACCATCTCGGATGCCGCGCTGGTGGGTGGCGGCGCCCAACCTCGTCCGGGAGAAGTGAGCCTGGCCCACCACGGTGTGCTGTTCCTCGACGAGATGCCGGAATTCGAGCGCCGGGTGCTCGACTCGATGCGGCAGCCGCTGGAGGAGGGCCGCATCACTGTGTCTCGCGCGGCGCGGTCGGTGGTGTTCCCCGCCCGATTCATGCTGGTGGCGGCAATGAATCCCTGTCCGTGCGGATACCTGGGCAGCGCGACGCGTCCGTGCCGCTGCACTCCGCAGGCGATCTCGCGCTATCGCACCCGCATCTCGGGGCCACTCCGCGATCGAATCGACCTGATTGTTGAAGTCGAGCCCGTCGCGATCAGCGCGCTCAGCAGCGGTCCTCCGGGAGAACCCTCCGCCCCGGTGCGCGAGCGCGTGCTCGCCGCGCGCCACCTCCAGTCGCGCCGCCAGTCGTGCCTGAACGCGCGCCTGGCCGCCCGCGCCCTCTACCGCACCTGCGCGCTCGACGCGGGCAGCCGGCGACTGCTCGACCAATCGGCCGAGCGGCTGCAGTTGTCGGCGCGCGCCTATCACCGCGTGCTGCGCGTTGCGCGGACCATCGCCGACCTGGCAGGAGTTGCCCACGTCCTCGAGGCACACCTTGCCGAGGCGTTGCAGTACCGGTTCGTCGAGTAGGTCTCACGTCGCTCGCCACTGCGATTTCGACGATCAAACGGCGAAAACGTGCCTGTTTGTGCACTTTGGAGTTCACCCGCCCGAGACGGCCGTGCTAACCTTGCCGGGTTGTTGGCCTCCCAGGGCCCGCGACTCCCACACCCCCATCTGATGCTGTCGAACCGCTATACCGTCGTCATTGCAGACCGTCGCACCGGCGTGGTGCGTCGATTCACGATTGGCCTCCGCCCGCTGCTGGCGGTGGTTTCGATGGCGGTGACGCTGCCGGTCCTGATCGGACTGGGCGCGGCCTGGAAGGCCAAGGCGGAAGTCGCCGAACTCTACGCCGCACAGGCGGCACTTGAACTCGAGAACGGCAGTTTCCGCGATGCCACCGGCGCGCTGACCGGCCAGATTGCCGCGCTGCAGACCGCCATCTCGGACCTGGGCGGCAAGGCGGCACTCGATCCGGCGCTGCAGTCGGCCATGGACAAGCTCCCGGCGATTGCCAGGAACCGCGCCATGGGTGGCGCCGCGGCGGCAAATTCCACGGTGGCCGCGCTCGCGCCGCTCTCCTCTCCGGAAAATACCTTCGGCCTGCTCCACGACCTGCTCCAGGGCATCGAAAGCCGCCTCCGCAGCGTCAGTACCGACGTGGATCGCCGCAACGCGCTCGCCGCCTCTACTCCCTCCATCTGGCCGACCCAGGGTTGGTTGACGTCGGGGACCGGTGGCCGCAGCGATCCGTTTACCGGCGAAGCCGACTATCACCCTGGCCTGGACATCTCCGCCGACCGCGGCACGCCTGTCTACGCCACGGCCGACGGCACCATCTCGCAGGCGGCCTACGCCGGCGCCTACGGCAACCTGGTCGTCATCGACCACAAGTACGGCATCGAGACGCGCTACGGTCACCTGTCGGCGTTCCGTACCCAGGTCGGCAAGACGGTGAAGCGCGGCGAGTTGATCGGGCTCGTCGGCGCGACGGGCCGGGCCACGGGTTCGCACCTTCACTATGAAGTGCGCGTCAGCGGCCGCATTCTCAATCCGCTCCAGTTCCTGCTCAATCCCCGTCGCAACGGGAACTAACCCCTCGGCACTTCGCCGCACGTCCAGCTCATGGGTCCGGAACGGGCCCAAGGCCCGACGTGTATACTTGAAGGAATAGGCACTCCGCCTTTATCCCTGCATGTTAGGCCAGATTCTCGCCAAGGTTATTGGCACCCAGAACGATCGCGAGCTGAAGCGACTGCGCCCGCTCGTGGACCAAGTCAACGGTTTCGAAGCCAGCGTCAAGGCGCTGTCCGACACCGAGCTCCGCGAGAAGACCGCGGAATTTCGCGAGCGGCTGTCGCGCGGCGAAACCGTCAACGAGTTGCTGCCTGAAGCATTTGCCGTGGTCCGCGAGGCGGGCCGGCGCGTGCTCAACATGCGGCACTACGACGTGCAGCTCATTGGCGGCATGGTGCTCCACAACGGCACCATCGCCGAGATGAAGACCGGCGAAGGCAAGACGCTCGTCGCCACCCTGCCCGCCTACCTGAATGCGCTCGAAGGCAAGGGCGTTCACGTCGTCACCGTGAACGACTACCTCGCCCGCCGCGACTCCGAGTGGATGGGCCGTGTCTACCGCTTCCTCGGCCTCACGGTCGGCGTCATCCAGCACGAGCTGAACGACCAGCAGCGCCAGGTCGCTTACGGCTGCGACATCACCTACGGCACGAACAACGAGTTCGGCTTCGACTACCTGCGCGACAACATGAAGTTCGACCTGGGGAGCATGGTCCAGCGCGGCCATCACTTCGCCATCGTCGACGAAGTGGACAGCATCCTCATCGACGAGGCGCGCACCCCGCTCATCATCTCGGGCCCCGCGGAAGAATCGACCGATCTCTACTACGAAGTCGATCGGATCATCCCGAAGCTGAAGAAGGGCGAAGTCCACCAGGGCCAGGTCAAGACCGAGGATCGCGATCGGCTCGAGGCCTCCGGCGACTACACCGTCGACGAGAAGAACAAGACCGTCACGCTGACCGAAGCGGGCATGGCGCACGCCGAGAAGCTGCTCGCGCACCGCCTGCAGCCCGGCGGCCTCTACGATCCGGCCAACATGCCGCTGCTGCATCACGTGCAGCAGGGCCTGCGCGCCCACGTCCACTACCAGCTCGACGTCCAGTACATGATCAAGGACGGCCAGGTGGTGATCGTGGACGAGTTCACCGGCCGCCTGATGCCGGGACGCCGCTGGAGCGACGGCCTGCACCAGGCCGTGGAAGCCAAAGAGGGCGTGAAGATCGAGCGCGAGAACCAGACGCTCGCGACCATCACCTTCCAGAACTTCTTCCGCAAGTACAAGAAGCTCTCGGGCATGACCGGCACGGCCGAAACCGAGGCCCCGGAATTCGCCAAGATCTACAACCTCGACGTGATGGTCATCCCGACCAACCGCCAGATGCGCCGCATCGAGGAGCCCGATCTCGTCTATCGCACCGAGGCCGAGAAGTGGGCGGCGATCGTCGAGGACATCATCACGCGCCAGAAGGAAGGGCGCCCGGCGCTCGTCGGCACCGTGTCGATCGAGAAGTCCGAGCGCCTCTCCGGCATGCTCAAGAAGCGCGGCATCAAGCACATCGTGCTGAATGCGAAGTACCACGCGCAGGAAGCGGAAATCGTCGCGCAGGCGGGCCGCATGGGCGGCGTCACCATCGCCACCAACATGGCCGGCCGCGGCACCGACATCCTGCTCGGCGGCAACGCCGAGCACATGGCGCGCCAGCAGGCCATCGCCGAGGGCGTCGCCGAGAAGGTGATCCGCGGCGAGGAGAAGTACGTCGACGACGAGCACTTCGTCAACTTCTTCATGGTCGACAGCTTCTATCGCGTGAAGACCGAGGACTGGGAGCGCATCTTCGGGTTCTTCAAGCAGCAGTGCGCGGACGAGCACAAGGAAGTGGTCGCGCACGGCGGCCTGCACATCGTCGGCACCGAACGGCACGAAGCCCGCCGCATCGACAACCAGCTCCGCGGCCGCGCCGGCCGTCAGGGCGACCCGGGGTCGTCGCGCTTCTATCTGTCGCTCGAAGACGACCTGATGCGCATCTTCGGGTCCGACCGCATCGCCGGCCTGATGCAGCGGCTGGGGATGGAAGAGGGCGTGCCGATCGAGGCCAAGATGGTGTCGAACGCCATCGAACGCGCGCAGCGGCAGGTGGAAGCCCAGAACTTCTCCGTCCGCAAGCACCTCCTCGAATACGACGACGTGATGAACAAGCAGCGCGAGAGCGTCTACACGCTGCGCCGCGAAATCCTGGAAGGCGCCGTTCATCTCAGCGAGGACGAAGTCTCCGACATCCGCGGCTACTCCATGGCCACGGCCGAGGAACTGCTGGACGAGAAGCTGGATGTGTTCGCCGACGCCGACACCGATGCCGACGAGTGGGACGTGCCCGGCGCTGCAGCGCGAGCTGACGCAGCTCTTCGCGCTCAGCGACGAGGACTACGCCAAGGTCCAGTGGGACGCGGTCAACGCCGGCGAGCTGAAGGACACGCTCTGGGAGCTGGTCACCGGCAAGTACACCGAGAAAGAGCACATCGTCCCGCGCGAGATCCTGACGCGGGTCGAGCGCGACCTGATGCTGCAGATCGTCGATCAGCAGTGGAAGGACCACCTCTACTCGCTCGACCACCTGAAGGAAGGCATCGGCCTGCGCGGCTACGGTCAGCGCGATCCGCTGGTCGAGTACAAGAAGGAAAGCTTCCAGCTGTTCCAGGACATGCGGCGCCGGATCGAGGAAGAGATCGTGCGCTACCTGTGGTGGCTGAAGCCGGTCGTGCAGACCGATGGCGAAGAGGTCGCCGTGCCCGCGCCGCCGGTGCGTCAGGCGCCCCGCCGCCAGGCGCTCAGCTACAACAACCCGGCCGAGGAAACGCCCTCCGTATTCCAGCCGACTCGCAGTGCCGAACCACCGGCACCGACGGGCGACATCACCGCCGGCACGCCTCGCCCCGCGCGCGTCGGCGGCGACGATGCCCCGGTCAAGACCGTGAAGCGCGAAGAGCCGAAGATCGGCCGCAACGACCCGTGCTGGTGCGGCTCAGGCAAGAAATACAAGAAATGTCATGGGGCGACCTAATCGATGAGCACACAACTCAAGGAAGAAAGAACCCTTGCCACGCGCCTCGACACGGCGCTCACCCTCGCCCTCACGTTCGACGACATCCTGCTCGTCCCACGCCACTCCACCGTGCTTCCCGCGCAGGTGGACGTCGGCACCCGCCTCACGCGTAACATCCGCCTCAACGTGCCGCTGCTGAGCGCCGCCATGGACACGGTCACCGAGTCCGAGATGGCGATCGCGATGGCGCAGCAGGGCGGGCTCGGCATCATCCACAAGAACCTCGCGATCGAGGAGCAGGCCTCCGAGGTGGATCGCGTCAAGCGGTCCGAGAGCGGCATGATCGTCAACCCGATCACGCTCTCCCCCGTCGCCCGCATCTTCGAGGCGCTGGAACTGATGCGCCGCTACCGCATCTCGGGCGTGCCGATCACCGATGACGGCAGCAAGGAAGGCCGCCTCGTCGGCATCCTGACGAACCGCGACCTGCGCTTCGAGACCAACGTCGATCGCGCCGTCTCCGAGGTGATGACCAAGGACCGGCTGTTCACCGTGCCGGTCGGCACCACGCTCGACCAGGCGCGCGAGATCCTGCACACGGCCAAGGTCGAGAAGCTGCTGGTCGTCGACCAGGACTACCGGCTGAAGGGGCTGATCACCGTCAAGGACATCCAGAAGGCGATCAAGTACCCGAACGCCTGCAAGGACTCGCTGGGCCGGCTGCGCTGCGGCGCGGCGGTCGGCATCGCCCGCGACACCGTGCAGCGCGCCGAGGCGCTGGTCAACGCGCACGTCGACGTGCTCATCATCGACACCGCGCACGGCCACTCGCAGGGCGTGCTGGACATGGTGTCCACGCTGCGCCGCACCTTCCCGAACGTGGAGCTCGTAGCCGGCAACGTCGCCACCGGCGATGCCACCGAGGCGCTCATCGACCTCGGCGTGGACGCCGTCAAGGTCGGCATCGGCGCCGGTTCGATCTGCACCACCCGCATGGTGGCGGGCATCGGCGTGCCGATGATCACTTCCGTGGCGGAGTGCGCGGAGGCGGCCGCGCGTCACAACGTGCCGGTGATTGCCGACGGCGGCATCCGCATGTCCGGCGACGTGGTGAAGGCGCTGGCGGTCGGCGCCAGCGCGGTGATGATCGGCAACCTGTTCGCCGGCACCGACGAAAGCCCGGGCGAGCTGATCCTCTACCAGGGCCGCACGTTCAAGGAATACCGCGGCATGGGCTCGATCGGCGCGATGCGCAAGGGCTCGCGCGATCGCTACTTCCAGGACGACTTCGAACTGGAGAGCGGCACCAGCCCGGCCGGCAAGGGCATGGAGAAGCTGGTCCCCGAGGGCATCGAAGGCCGCGTCGCGCACAAAGGCAGCATGGCCATGGTCATCCACCAGCTGGTGGGCGGGCTCCGCGCCGGGATGGGCTACTGCGGCGCTCCGACGATTCCCGATCTGCAGCGCGATGCGAAGTTCATCCGCATCACCAACGCCGGCCTCCGCGAGAGCCACGTCCACGACGTGACCATCACCAAGGAATCGCCGAACTACCGCATGGAATAACCAGGCACGGGCGTCGCCTCAATCGTGATGCGACGCTCGTCCTCTCCGCCATCCTCGATCCGGATGGCGATGGCCCCGCGCACGCCCCGCACCAGCCGCTCCGGCCACTCCACCGCCACCACGCCTTCCGCCGCGACGTCGGGATCCAATCCGATCTCGTCGAGATCCGCGCGGTCCAGGCGATAGAGGTCGACGTGGATCAGCGGCAGCCGTCCGCCGCGATATTCGTGGACCAGCGTGAACGTCGGGCTCGTCACCTCGCGCGTGTCGAAGCCCAGCCCCTCGGCCAGTCCCCGCACGAACGCCGTCTTCCCCGCGCCGAGATCGCCTGACAGAAGCAGCACGGCGCCGGGCGCCAGCGTGGCGGCCAGCTGCGACGCCAGCAGGCGGGTCTGGTCCTCGGAGTGGCTGTCGAACGTGCCGGTCATGCCTCTTTGGTGCGCTCGGCCACGACGCGCTTGCGCGCGGTCAGCTCCAGGACGGCGTCGCCGATGTGCTCGACGACATCGCCGGCAGTCATCGACACCTCGCCGGTGTCCGCGTCCGCCAGCTCCCCTGCCGCGCCGTGCAGGTACACGGCCACGCGGCACGCCGCTTCCGCGTCCAGCAGCTGCGCCATCCAGGCCGCCAGCATGCCCGCCAGGACGTCGCCGGTGCCACCGGTCGCCATGCCCGGCGAGCCCGTCGGATTGACGAACACCGGGCCGGCCGGTGTCGCAATCAGCGTCCGGTAGCCCTTGAGCACGACATAGACCTGGTGGCGCTGCGCGAAGTCCGAGGCAATGCCCAGCCGATTCGCCTGCACGTCCTCGGCGCTGCAGCCGACCAGCCGCGCCATTTCGCCGGGATGCGGCGTGATGATGATGTCCCGCCCCTCGCGGCCCACGAGCGCCGCCGGATCATCGGCAAAGGCATTGAGCGCGTCGGCGTCGAGCACCAGCGGCATCTCGCCCTTCTCCACCAGCTCGCGGACGAACGTGGTCACGCCTTCACCCCGTCCAAGGCCCGGCCCCACCGCCATGACGTCGGCATGAAGGCCCAGCACGACCTCCGCCGCCGCGAAGTGCACGGTGCCCGTCGCGGTCTCCTCGAGCGGCTCGGTCATGTACTCCAGGCCATAGCCGGCGATGATCGGCTGACACGACTTCGGGCAGGCCACCGTCACCAGCCCCGCGCCCGATCGCAGCGCGCCCTGCGCCGCCAGCGCTGCCGCGCCGGTCTTCCCCACCGAGCCGGCGACGATCACCACGCTGCCGAAATCGCCTTTGTGCGCGTCGGTGGCGCGCGGAGGAATGAGCATCCGCAGCTGGTCGCGGGTAATCAGCTCGATGCGCGGCCCGTCGAGCTGATCGATCACACCGAGCGGAATGCCGATGTCGGCAATCACCACCTCACCGGACATCTGCTCGGCCGGCGACAGGATCAACGGCAGCTTCGGCGCCGCCAGAGTGATGGTGACCGTCGCGTCCACGCTGTCGCCGATCAGCTCCGGCGTGTCGGCGGACAGGCCTGACGGCAGGTCGATCGATACGATCGGCAGGCCGCTCGCGTTCAGGTCGGCGACCACCGTCTGGTGCAGACCCTTGAGCGCGGTGGTCAGCCCGGTGCCGAACATCGCATCGATGATCAGGTCGTGCTGGCTGACCTCCGAGAAATGCAGCTCCCACGAGCCTTCGTCCGCGACTTCGACCACGGTCACGCTCAGCCGCCCGAGGATGTCGAGATTGATGCGGGCGTCGCCCTTGACCTCGGCGACCTGGCCGACCAGGAACACCGTGGCATCCACGCCGCGCTGATGCAGCGTCCGCGCGACGACGAAGCCGTCGCCGCCGTTGTTCCCCTTGCCCGCGATGATCGCCACCCGCTGGTCGTTCAGGTCGTCGTAGAGCGACTCCAGGGCCGCCACCACCTGCCGTCCGGCGTTCTCCATCAACACGATCGACGGCAGGCCGACGTCGTCGATGGTGGCGCGATCGGCTTCCCGCATCTGCTTGGCGTTGAGGATTCTCATGCGTGCCTACAGCCTACCCCAGTCGCGTTCGGCGGGAGGGCGCGTCGTCTGGAGTACGATCCGGGGCCATGCCTGCTTTCGTCAACGTCAACGGCCGCATCACCGACGCCGCCAGCGCGGTCATCCCCGTCTACGACCATGGCTTCCTCTACGGCGAGGGCGTCTACGAGGTGTTTCGCACCTACAACGGGCGGCCGTTCCTGTTCGGCGCGCACATGACGCGGCTGCGGGCGTCAGCGGACCGCATTCACCTGCAGGTCCCCTTCTCGGACGAGGACATCCTCGAACGGAGCGTGGACACGATGGCCGCCGCCGGTCTGGGCGAGAGCCGCGGCGAAGCTTACGTGCGCCTGTTGCTCACCCGCGGCGTCGGCGAGATCACCTACGACCCGGCCGCTTGCCCCGTGCCGTCGCTGGTGATCATCGCCAAGCCGCTGCCCGACACGCCCGCGTCCACCTACGAGAAGGGCACGCGCGTGGTGATGGTCGAACAGATCGTTCGTAATCACCCGGAGTCGGTATCGCCGCTGATCAAGAGCAACAACCTGATCAACAACGCGCTGGGCATGCAGCAGGCGATCCGCGCCAACGCCGCCGAAGCGGTGTTCCGCAACTACCGCGGCGAGCTGGCGGAGTGCGCGCAGTCGAACCTCTTCATCGTCAAGGACGGCGTCGTGAAGACGCCGCCGCTCGGCGCCGGGCTGCTGGCGGGCATCACCCGCGCGTTCGTGCTGGAAGTGGGGCGGGCGCTGGGCGTCCCGACGGAGGAAGTGACGCTATTCGACCGCGACCTGTTCGAGGCCGACGAAGCGTTCTTCACCAGCACCACGAAGGAGATCGTGCCCATCGTCGCGGTGGGCATCGGCGTGGGTGCGGAACAGCGCGACCACGTCGTCGGATCCGGTGTTCCCGGTCCGACGACGACGAAGCTGTTGGTGGAGTACAGGCGCCGGGCGCTGGCGCGCTAGGCGTAGGCTTCCATCGGCGGGCACACGCACATCAGGTTGCGGTCGCCGTATGGATTGTCGATGCGTCCCACGGCGGGCCACACCTTGCTGGCCTTGACCCATGGGAGTGGGAACGCAGCCTTCTCACGCGAATAGGGGTGCGTCCACGCGTCGGCGGTGACGACCGCCGAGGTGTGCGGCGCGTTCTTGAGGACGTTGTCCTTCGGATCCACCGCACCGGTGACGACCTCTTCGATCTCCTTGCGGATGGCGATCAGCGCCTCGCAGAAGCGATCGAGTTCCGCCTTCGGCTCGCTCTCGGTGGGCTCGATCATGATCGTGCCGGCCACCGGGAACGACACCGTCGGCGCGTGGAAGCCGTAGTCCATCAGCCGCTTGGCGACGTCGGTCTCGTCCACGCCCTTGGCCTTGAACGCGCGCAAGTCGAAGATCATCTCGTGCGCGACGCGGCCGTTCTCGCGCGTGTAGAGCACGGGATAGTGCTTCTCCAGCCGCGCCTTGATGTAGTTGGCGTTGAGGATGGCGTGACGCGTGGCGTCGGTCATGCCGTCTGCGCCCAGCATCCGCACGTAGCCGTAGGAAATGAGCAGGATGCTGGCGCTGCCCCAGGGCGCCGCCGACACCGCCGCAATCGGGTGCTCGCCGCCGACCTTCACCAGCGGATGGCCGGGCAGGTACGGCGCGAGATGGGCCGCCACGCCGATCGGGCCCATGCCCGGACCGCCGCCGCCGTGCGGGATGGCGAACGTCTTGTGGAGATTCAGGTGGCACACGTCCGCGCCGATCGCGGCGGGACTGGTCAGCCCCACCTGCGCGTTCATGTTGGCGCCGTCCATGTAGACCTGTCCACCGTGCTGGTGCACGACGTCACAGATCTCCTTGATGGCGTCCTCGAACACGCCATGGGTGGACGGATACGTGATCATCAGCGCGGCCAGCGAGTCGGCGCTCGCCGCCGCCTTGGCCTTCAGGTCGGCCACGTCGACGTTGCCGTTCGACGCGGTGCCGACGACGACGACGCGGAATCCCGCCATGATCGCGCTGGCCGGGTTGGTGCCGTGCGCGGACGCGGGAATCAGGACGACGTCGCGGTGGTGGTCGCCGCGTGCCTGGTGATAGGCGCGGATGACGGCCAGGCCGGCGAACTCGCCTTGCGCGCCGGAGTTGGGTTGCAGCGACACGGCGGCAAAGCCGGTCACCTCGCAGAGCGCGGCCTCCAGCTCGGTGCACACCTGCCGGTAGCCTTCGGTCTGGCTGGCCGGCGCGAACGGGTGCATGCGCGAGAACGCCGGCCACGACACCGGGTACATCTCGCTGGCGGCGTTCAGCTTCATCGTGCAGGAGCCGAGCGGGATCATCGACGTGTCGAGACCGATGTCCTTGCGCTCGAGGCTGCGGATGTAGCGCATCATCTCGGTCTCCGAGCGATGGGCGTTGAACACCGGGTGCGACAGGTACTCGCTGGTGCGCTTCAGCGGCGCCGGCAGGTCCGCCAGCGGATCGGCAGGCGCCTGCAGCGACCACGGCGCCCTTCTTCCCGGCCGCCGACGCGAACAACTCGAGGATCTCGACCAGGTCGGTCAGGGTGGTGGTTTCGTTCAGCGCGATGCCGATGGCGCCGTCACCCGCACGGTGGAAGTTGATGCCCTGCGCTTCGGCGGCGTCGTGAATCGCCTTCGGCCTTGACCGCGTCGGTCGTCACGCGCAGCGTGTCGAAGAACTGCGGGTTCTGCTGCGTGTAGCCGAGCGATGCGAGTGCCGCGTTGAGGGCGGTGGCCATGGCATGCACGCGTGACGCGATGGCGCGCAGCCCGTCCGGCCCGTGATAGACCGCGTACATCGCCGCCATGTTGGCGAGGAGCGCCTGCGCGGTGCAGATGTTCGAGGTCGCCTTCTCGCGGCGGATGTGCTGCTCGCGCGTCTGCAGCGCCATGCGGTAGGCGAGGTGCCCCTGCGCGTCCACCGAGACGCCGATGATGCGGCCCGGCATGTGGCGCACGTGGTCCTGCTTCGTGGCGAAGAACGCCGCGTGCGGGCCGCCAAATCCCATCGGGACGCCGAATCGCTGCGAGTTGCCGAAGACGATATCGGCGCCCATCTCGCCGGGCGGAGTGCAGATGGCGAGCGCCAGCAAATCGGTCGCGACGGCGACCTGCGCGCCCGCGGCGTGGGCGCGGGCGATGAAGCCGCGGAGATCGTCGATGCGCCCGGCCTCGTCGGGATACTGCACCAGGGCACCGAACACCGGCCCATCGAAGTTCATCGCGTCGGCGGGGCCCACGCGCAGCTCGATGCCGAGCGGCTCGGCGCGGCTGCGGAGCACGTCCAGCGTCTGCGGGAACACGCGATCCGAGACCAGGAAGATGCCGGCATGATCGCCGACCTTCTTACCCTGCACACGGTGCAGCAGCGCCATCGCCTCGCCGGCAGCAGTGCCCTCGTCGAGCAGCGACGCGTTGGCCACTTCCATCCCGGTGAGGTCGGTGACCATGGTCTGGAAGTTGAGGAGCGATTCGAGCCGGCCCTGGGCAATCTCGGCCTGGTACGGCGTGTACGGCGTGTACCAGCCCGGGTTCTCGAACACGCAGCGCCTGATGACGCTGGGGGTGAGCGTGTCGTGATAGCCGAGGCCGATGTAGCTGCGGCAGACGCGGTTCTTCCGCGCCAGGCCGTCGAGCCGCGCGAGATAGGTGGATTCGGACTCCGCCGGCGGCAGCGCGAGCGGCCGGGCCAGGCGGATGCTGGCGGGCACGACCTCGTCGATCAATGCGTCGAGCGAGGAGGCGCCAACCGCTTTCAGCATCGCCTCGCGATCCGCGCCGCGCGGACCGATGTGGCGTGGAGCAAAGGTATCGAGCGGCTCGAAGGTGGTACTCACTTGGCCAGCAGTGCCTCGTAGGCCGCCGCGTCCAGGAGTCCCGCCGCTTCGGTTGCGTTCGACAGCTTCACCTTGACCATCCAGGTCTCGTGAGGCTTGCCGTTGACGTTCTCGGGCTTGTCCTTGAGGCCGCTGTTCACCTCGACCACTTCGCCGGCAACCGGCGCGAACAGCTCGGAGACCGCCTTCACGGATTCGATGGTCCCGAACACCTGACCCGCGGTCAGCTTCGTGCCCTCGGCGGGCAGCTCCACGTAGACCACGTCGCCCAGCTGCTGCTGCGCGAAGTCGGTGATGCCGATGGCGCCGGTGTCGCCTTCGAGGCGAATCCACTCGTGGTCTTTGGTGTACTTGAGGTCGGTTGGGTAAGACATAGGGGCTCGCGGGTTCTAGGTTCCAGGTTCTGGGGTTCTAGGGTTCTAGGTTCTAGGTTCTAGGGTTCTAGGTTCGACCCTAGGCCTTCTTCTCGCGCTTGTAGAACGGCAAGGGGACAATCACGGCCTTGGCCCGTCGGCCGCGGACGTCGATCTCGATCTCGGTGCCCGGGGCCGAAAGTGCGGGCGGCATGTACGCCATGCCGATCGCCTTCTTGAGGAACGGCGTCTGGGTGCCGCTGGTGACGATGCCGACCTGCTGGCCGTTGTGCAGCACCGGATAGCCGTGGCGGCCGATGGCGCGGTCCACCATCTCGAAGCCGACGATCTTCTTCGTGACGCCATTGGCCTTCTGCGCGTGCAGCACGTCGTGGCCGAGGAAGGCGTCCTTCTTCCAGCCCACGATCCAGCCGAGGTCGGCCTCGAGCACCGTGGCGGTCTCGTCCATGTCGTTGCCGTAGAGGCGCATCGCCGCCTCGAGGCGCAAGGTGTCGCGCGCGCCGAGGCCCGCGGGAATGAGCCCGGCGGGCTTCCCCGCCTGCAGCAGCGCATCCCACACCCGCGGCGCCATCGCCGCCGGCACCATGATCTCGAAGCCGTCCTCGCCGGTGTAGCCAGTGCGCGAGACCGTGCCGCGAATGCCCGCGATCTCACCGTGCGCGAACCAGTAGTACTTGATCGCCGTCAGGTCGATGGCGGTGAGCGTCTGGAGGATCTCCTCCGACTTCGGGCCCTGCAGCGCGATCAGCGCGTAGCGGTCGCTCGAGTTCACCACCGCGATGTCGGGCACCGCTTCCTTGGCACGAGCCGCGATCCAGGCGACATCCTTGTCGATGTTGCCGGCGTTGATGACCAGCAGATAGTGCGACGGTCCGAAGCGGTAGACGAGCAGGTCGTCGACGAAGGTGCCTTCGGGCGTGGTCAGGGCCGAGGTACCTGAATCTGCCCGACCTGGAGCCTGGTGGCGTCGTTCGACGAGATGTGCTGCACCGCCTCGAGGGCACCCTTGCCGGCTATCTCGACCTCGCCCATGTGGGAGACGTCGAACAGCCCGGCCGTGGTGCGCACCGCCATGTGTTCGGCAGTGATGCCGGAGTACTCCACGGGCATGTCCCAGCCGCCGAACGGCACCATCCGGGCGCCAAGGGCGACGTGCGAAGCGTGGAGCGGGGTCTTTTTGAGAGAGGCCGTAGCCGAATCGTTCATGTGGTGTCAGGAGGGCCCGCGCGTATTTGCCGCGAGACACCACACGGTACTATGCCGCCCCCGGAGAATCAAGATTCCGGACCGCGGGCGGCAGCGCCCGGGCCGGTCGCGGTCCAGCCAGACGTTGCCCCGGCTGGAAGCGCAGATACGCGTTCAGCGTGTGATAGGAAATCGCCAGGCGCCGGCAGGCCTCGCGCTTGTTGCCCCGGCACTTCTCGAGCATCAGGCGCGCATACCGGCTGCCCCACGACCGCATCGACTCGTCGTCCTGGGCGCACGGCATCAGGATCTCGGCGTAGTCGCCGCGCAGGCTGACCGGCAGGTCGTCGAGCCGAATGGTTCGCGACTCCGCAATCGCCACCGCGCCCTCGATCATGCGCTCGAGCTCGCGGACGTTGCCGGGCCAGTCGTAGGCCATCAAGCGCATCGACCGCGGCCGTCGTCATGGTCAAGCGCCCGCGCGCCTGGTGCCTCGACAGGAAGTACTGCGTCAGCTCGAGCACGTCGGTCTTCCGCAGTCGCAGGGGCGGCACCATCACTTCCACTCCGCTCAGGCGATAGAACAGGTCGGCACGGAACAGCCCGTGCGACACCAGGCCCGCAAGGCCGCGGTTCGTGGCAGCGACGATGCGCACGTCCACGCGCCGGCCGCCGGTGCCACCGACGCGCTCGACGGTGAGGTCCTGGATCGCGCGCAGCAGCTTCGCCTGCGCCGACAGCGACAGGTCCGACACCTCGTCCAGGAACAGCGTGCCGCCGTCGGCGTGCTCGAACTTGCCGCGGCGGCCGCGCACGCCGGTCGCGGTGCGCTCTTCGATGCCGAACAGCTCCGCCTCGATCAGCGTCTCGACCAGCGCGGCACAGTTGATCGCCACGAACGGTCCCTGCCGGCGACGACTGCAAGCGTGAATCTGCCGCGCCACCAGCTCCTTGCCCACCCCGCTCTCGCCCTCGATGAGGATGGTGAAGTCGGTGGAGGCCACCCGCTCGAGGCGCTCGCGAAGCGCCTGCATCACCTCGCTCGCGCCGATCAACGGCCCGACGTCGCCATGATGCGGCGAGAGCATCGCCGCCCCGTGCGGCATCCCGCGCTCCGCCTCGTACGTAATCGCGGCAAGGCTCGCCGCGGTTTCGAGCAACTGGCAGGTCCAGTCGTCGGGCCGCACGCCGGGCATGAACGACACTTCCAGCACGAGCTGTCTGCCCGATCGCGTCGGAACGGCAAAGGCGGCGTAGTCGTGGGTCATGACGGGATGCCCGGCCCGTAAGGGGGCGTTGATCGGCACCTCGGTGACCTGCACGTGTTTCACCTGCGTCAGCGCCCGCAGTCGCGAGGCCAACGCACTTCCCAGATCGGTGGCGCCGGTCGAAGCAGCCGCCAGGTCGGCGGCCACCTGGCGAACAAGCGCGTGCAAGCCCGGGCGCCGGTCGGCGCGCCGGGCATGATGATGAATCTCGACGGCAGCTGAAGAGTTCATGCAGGTTCCTCCCCTTGTGATCGGCGCTGGGTCCAATTCCAAGGCCGGTGCCAGCTGGTTCGCGGCTCAAGAGCCCGCGAGATTCCTAGACATTTCTGGCGTTGGCAGAATCTGCATCCGCCTCGGCGGGTAATCTCTACCCACGAGTCTGCCTTACCTCTTCGGTATGGGTAGCTATTACCCTTTGGTGGCTAGCACCGTCAGCGGGTGCTCGAAATGAACCGCTCCTCGAAACACCATGGGGCTGATGCCAGTCACGGCGCAGCGAGTGATGCGGCCGACGCAGAGGGGTCGAACGTCGCCGGCGCTGGAGGTCAGTTGCAGTTCGGCGCGTCGTCCCGGGCGCAGCCGCGCCGGTGATTCGAGGAGCACGCCGCTGCCGCTGATGTTCACGATGCGGACGAGCAGACCAGGACGAAGCACGGCCTCTTCCTGCCAGCCCGCTTCCTCGGCCCTCACGCGCCGCACCTGGCGCCGCTCCGCAAGAGCGGCAACTATGGCAGCCATGCGCTGGCCCCCGATATCGAAGCGCAGCACGCGTATGCGCCCAGTGGGTCCGGTGATGCGAATCGCCATCTGCGGTCCACGCGGCGCACTCACGTACAAAGTGCCGGCGGTGGCGCTGCCCGTAGGGCTGAACGACAGCAGGTTGCTGCGGCCAATCCGCAGCGGGTCGGCCCCGGCCGCCAGCATGCCGCCGCCACCCATGTCTGGCACGGTTTGATTCAGACGGAGCGACACCTCGCGCGCGTGCACGCCTAGATGGTCCGGCGGGCCCAGAGGCACGTCGATTCCTTCCTCGATGTCGCGCGCCAGCACGCCGTTGCCGTTCCCGTCCGCAAACGCCTGCCACTCGGTGTCGAGCGGCCCCGCAGTCACGCGCAGCGCGACGAACGTCCCGCGGCGAAGCGCGTCCAGCTGCGTCTGTTGCAGCGCGACCGCGAGGTACTGCGCGCCGGTGCGCGTGCGCTCGCTCTCGAGCGCGCCGGCGACCACCGGAATGGTGGTCGCCGACACCAGGGCGGTCAGCGCGGTCGCAACGACGATGTCGGCCAGCGCCACGCCGCGATCGCTAGCGGCCGCCACCCGCCCTCTCCGCCTTCGCCGACACCGCAATCAGCGGCTTGAGCTTCAGGAAGCTCTTCTCGCCGATGCCCTTGACGTTCATCAGCTCCTCGATCTTCTTGAACGAGCCGTTCTTCTGCCGGTACTCGACGATACGCTCGGCAGTGCGGCGGCCGACGCCAGGCAGCGACTCCAGGTCGCTCACGCTCGCGCTGTTCAGATCGACCGTCGCCGCCTTCGTCATCGTCGCGGGTTGCTGCGCCAGCGCGCCGGGTACCGCGGCCGTGAGCAGCGCACCCATCAACAGCCCTGTAAGCACTCTCTTCTTCATGGATCCTCCAGTCGCACGACATGTGCGGAAGCGACCGGACGGCTCTGACGGTTGCGAGCGGAGGTCAGGGGCGCCAGCGATTGTGCCAGTGCCGTACCGGTCGCCGCTCACCAGAGCAAGCGCGAGCCCACATGACGATGAATGCGCCAAGTCATTCGTCTCACGTCACTTGCGGCGATTGACGCGCATGCGCGCGGGTGCGGGAATGAGGCGGGAGGGCAACCGTGGTTGCCCGACGAAAGAGGGTTCGGAAGAATTCCCGAGGAAAACGGCGGCATGTCCACAGGCAACTGCCGTTGCAGTGAAAGCAACGGCAGTTGACGTGCCGGAAACGCCGCGGCGAAAAAATCAGGCGCTGAGCGCGGCGGGCGTCATGAACGGCTCGAGCGCCCGCAACTCGATGCTGACGTCGAACTCCAGCGCGCCACGATAGGTCAGCGGGCTCAGGTTCGCGATGTGGCAGCGACGCACGGTGCCCGCCAGATTGAGCTGTCCGCCGGTGTCGTTGTCCGTGAGCGCGATCTCCATGCGCTGACCGATGTGCAGGCGCACGGTCGTTTCGACCAGCACGCCGCGGGTGCCGATATCCACCACGCGGACGTCCATGCCGGGACGCAGCCGCGCGGCATCGGCCCACTTCGTCTGGTCCGGAGCCAGCCGCTCCTCGCGGCGACGCTCCTCGTTGGGTCTGGGCGCGGCGTTGTTCGTGCTGCCGTGCAGCAGGCGAATGCGAGACCCTGCACGGCGGCCCAGTGTGTTGGAGGGGCGATCGGGGTTGAGGCCCAGAAGCGCCAGGATGTGCTTGTCAACTCCAGCCATGATTTGTCCGTTAGAGTACGCTCGACGACTTAAGACGCGCAACACAAATCTCCTCATGAGCAGAGATCGTGTGAAATTCGATGAAATCCGTCCCCGCCCCAGTTTCGGCCGCTTTCTGGTAGGCTCGGACCAATCCGCATGACCCAACTCAAGGTCGCCGTCGCCGTCGTGATGACCAGCCTGGCCGTCGGGCTCCCCGCCGCTCAGGCGCCCCCTTCCCGGGTGGTGGCGATCGGCGACATCCACGGGGCCCTGGACGCCTTCGTCGAGATCCTGCAGAAAGCCCGGTTGGTGGACGCCGACCGAAAATGGGCGGGTGGCAACGCCACCCTGGTGCAGACCGGCGACTACACGGACCGTGGTGCCGGCGAGCGCGCCGTGATGGACCTGCTGATGGAGTTGGAACCGCAGGCCGCCGCCGCGAACGGGCGAGTCATCACGCTTCTCGGCAATCACGAAGTGATGAACCTGATCGGCGAGCTCCGCGACGTCACGCCGGCGATCTTCGCGACGTTTGCGGATGCGCAGTCCGAGGCGCGGCGCGAACGCGCCTATAAGGAGTACGTGTCGCTGGCCGAAGCGCGCGCGAAGGTGCGTCCTGCCGTGCCCGAGGTTTACACCGTGGCGCGAGAGGCCTGGATGGCTGCGCATCCGCCCGGTTGGATTGAATATCGCGAGGCCCTCGGCCCGAAGGGCCGCTACGGGTCGTGGCTGCGGAAGCGCAAACCCTCCGCGACGGTCGATGGCACGTTGTTCATGCACGCCGGCCCGGATCCTGCCGCCGATGTTCCGGTCGCGCAGCTCGATGGCCTCGTGGCCAAGGAACTGGAGCGTGTCGATCGGTTCTATCAGCAGCTCGTGGACGAACGGCTGGCGCTCCCCTTCTTCACGATGAACGAAATGCTGCAGGTCGCGGCGGCCGAGATTCGCGCCGTCAACGCCATTGCCGCGGCCGCCAAGGAAAAGGGCGAGGCGCCGAACTTCTCCGGCTTCGATCTCGACGTCCTGCGCGAAGCGGCGGAAATGGTGACGATCGGTGACTGGAATCTTCTCAGCGAGAACGGCCCGCTCTGGTATCGCGGCTACGCAGCCGCGCCCGAAGCGTCGCTCCGCGAACCCGTCGCCGCCTTCCTCACCCGCAACAAGCTCCAGCGCATCGTCGTCGCGCATACCCCGCAGCAGACTCGGCGCATCACGACGCGGCTGGCCGGCAGCGTCATCTTGATCGACACCGGTATGTTGACATCGGCGTATCAGGGCCGTGCGTCGGCGCTGGAAATCGTCGGCGGCCAGCTCTCCGCCATCTACTCCGATGGGACGATACCGTTGACGGCGAGCCCTCAGCTAGAGCTCGCCCTGCAACGCTAGCGCGAGCAGTCCGGTCGCGTTGGCGACCGCGAAGCTGAGGCCCTTCAGGTTGCGCTCCGGCGGCACGCCGGGTATCGGCCGGGGGAATCCCGACGCCGTCACTCGCACTTCCCCATCCGGATCGATCTGCACCACGCATTGCTCCCTTGGGAGCGACCAGTCGAGACCCACCGACACCACGCCGGGCAGCGTGCCTGGCAGCCAGCGAACGCCGTCGTGTTCCCCAGCCGCGACCACCCACGCTCCCGAGTCCCGCGCCTCGCGCACGGCCTGCCCCAGTGCTTCAGCGTGCGACGCCGTCTGCGTTCCCAGACTGAGGTTGATGAGATGCGCCTTGCTCTCCACCGCCCACCGGATCGCCGAGACCAACGCCGCGGCGGTGGTCTCCAGACGGCGATCGAAGACCTTCGCGACGAGAATCTCCGCCTCAGGGGCTTTCTCTCGAATCGCCGCGGTCACCGCGGTGCCATGTCCCAGCCGATCGATGAAGTCGTCCGAGAGCGTCCCCT
This sequence comes from uncultured Acidobacteriota bacterium, assembly GCA_963723005.1. Lineage (GTDB taxonomy): Bacteria > Acidobacteriota > Vicinamibacteria > Vicinamibacterales > UBA2999 > VFZN01. The sequence continues at coordinate 123,806 of CAVRPA010000011.1, forward strand.
CGGCATCCACGCTCACCCCATCCGCCACCCCGCCAACGTGCGGATGGAGCGGGTGCACGCCGCTGTCCACGACGATGATGCGGATGCCACGGGCGGTGCGAGGGCGAAGCGCCTGGACGGAGAGGGCGCCGGACGGAAACGTCATCGCGTCATCTTACGCTGGCGTGTCGACCGACCAGCGTCCAGCGCTCGACGGAGGTCAGGGCCGACATCAAGCACTCGTGCGGGTCGAGTTCGTCGACGAGCGTGCAGATGGTGACGGTCCACCAGGGCGATCGTCGCAAGCCTGGCGGCGCGTCCGACTACGTGTTGATGTCGATCTCCGGGTCGAACGATAACGTCCGCTGCGTCGTGCCCTGGCTGGTGACGAGCGATGCCGCGAACGTCCACGATCCGTTCTCGAACCCGCCGTCGAATGCCCAGGCGGCCTTGGCCGGTTGTTCCCGCTGTCGGTGACGAGGTTCAGGTCGCTGTAGGTCACGAAGTTCGATGCGTCAGATCGTACTTGCCATCTTTCGCGTTGTCGGACCAGTCGTACCAGAGCTCGAGTCGGTAATACTTGGGAGGGTCCTGTTCTGCGCGCCTATCGCGCGCCGGTGGCGGGTGACGGTTCGCAGCGAAGCGCGAGACGATGGTATCGGACGTCGGCACGAAGCGGTGCGAGCGAAGGATCGCCGGCCACTTCGTGCATGGGGTAGCCTCCTTGGAGCGCCAGTTCCAGCCAGCGCAGCGCCTGATCTCGCTGGCCAAGAATCTCTGACGTGACCGCGGCACGATACAAGGTATTGAGGTCCCGGGTCGAGAGCTCGGGAATGCCGTCCAGCATGGTACGCGCGCGCACGGCGTCGCCCTGCTTGGCGAGGTAAAGGGCCAGCCGGCTCAGGGCCATCACGGAACGTTCGCGTACGCATCACCAAGGTTGCCCCACAGCAATGGGTCGTTCGGCAGCATCCCCACGGCCTTCTCGAAGGCGGCGACGGCGTCCTCGGCCAGGCACGGGTCAATCGAGCCTTGAACAGCGGCACTTGTGCGGTTTCGTACGGCAACTCGAAGTCTTCGCGGCCGTTCACCATCAGCACAAACGACACCGTCCTCGACCGCATGGCCCGATACACGGTGCCCGTGCCGCCGCGACCCAGGCGGGCTTCGATGACGTAGTGGTGAAGCCAAGTGCCGATCATCGGGCGTGATGGTGCTGTCCGTGGAACGCGCACTGAGCGGTGAGTGGCTGCTGGCGCGCCGACACACCGCCACCTGACATTCTTGTGCCCGTCACCAATAACACAAGTGTGCCTGTTCACCGAGAGAACACGCCGCTCTCACGTATTTTTGCCCCAAGCCGACTCAACACTCAGGCAGAATCAGGCCGACTCAACAAGGCAGAGGTCCGTTCCTCTCAATCGTCGTGCGCAACTTCGCCCGGAGGTTCTGATGACACCAGTTGCCCCCACTCTGGTAGCAGGCACCCGCCGTCGCACTCTCGTCTCGCTGCTGACCGCAGCAATCGCAGTCGGCTCGCTCGGTTCGACCACCGTGACCGCTCAGTCGCTCGCGCCCGTCGCTCGGAGCGCCGTCGTGACGACACAGGAGGGCGTGGCCAAAAGCGGCGTGCTGCCGGCCACGGATCCGGAGAGCGACGCGCTTACGTTCAGCCTCGTCACGCCACCCACGAAAGGGACGCTGCTCATCACCAACCCGGCGACGGGTGCGTTCACCTACACGCCAAATGCCGGGGCGGTCGGGTACGACACGTTCACCTTCCTCGCCGCTGACGCCAGTGCGTCGTCCACCGGGATGGGCGCGGTGTTCATCGTCACGGCGACGCCGACGTGGCCGGGGCAGACGGTGCGGGCCAGCGTCGCCAACGACGGCAGCCAGCTCGGCACGCCGAGCAACCTGGGGGCGTGGTCGAGCGCAGACGGCCGGTTCATCGTGTTCACCTCGGGCGTCTTCGACGAACCCACCCTGACCCTCCCCAGCGTCTTCGTCCGTGACCGGCAGACAGGCCAGACGACGCTGGTCAGCAAAGCGACCGGTTCCGACGTGTCGATCGGCGGCGCCCTGCCCTCGATTACTCCCGACGGACGCTACGTCATCTTCTTGTCGTTAGCTACAGCGCTGCCCGGAGGTAATCCGAGCGGGTCGATCGACATCTACCTGCACGATCGCACAACTGGCCAGACCGAGCGGGTCAGCGTGGCCAGCAATGGCACCGCGGGCAACGGCGAGAGCGGCCTCGCGAGCATCAGCGCGGATGGCCGCTACGTGGCGTTCTCCTCGAGGGCTACCAATCTGGCCCCAGGCGACGCCGACGACCAGGAAGATGTCTACGTTCGCGACCGCGTGGCAGGCACCACCACGCTCCTCAGCGTGAGCACTGCGGGTGTGAAAGGCAACGACGGCAGCTGGCTACCGACGCTCAGCGCCGACGGGCGGTTCGTCTCCTTCAACTCGGAGGCGACAAACCTGGTACCCCTCGACAACCTCGGCCGCATCGACCTGTTCGTTCGCGACCTGTGGGCCGGTCAGACGTCCCGCGTCAGCGTCGGCACCGGCGGCACGCAGGCCAACCAGGGCTCCCAGGGACGGATCAGCGCCGACGGCCGGTTCGCGGTCTTCGGCACCGACGCATCCAACCTGGTCACCGGCGACACCAACGGTCTTGGCGACATCTTTGTGCACGATCGGCAGACCGGTCAGACCACGCGCGTCAGCGTGTCGAGCGCGGGCGCTCAGGGCAATGGCGACAGCGGCGATCCGAGCCTCAGCGCCGATGGAAGATACATCCTGTTTCAGTCGTCGGCGACCAACCTGGTGCCAGGGGATACCAACGGTCTGAAGGACGAGTTCGTCCACGACCGTGTGACAGGCCAGACCGTGCGCGTCAACGTCGCGTCGGATGGAACGCAGGCCAACGCGGTCAGTATTGGCATCGACGACGACGGCTGCTGTTCATTCCCCTCGATCAGCGCCGACGGCCGATCAGTCGTGGTGGTCACGCTCGCCTCCAACCTGGTGCCCGGCGACACCAACGGCGTCGACGACGTCTTCGTAGTCGGCCCTGTCTCGGTCGGTCCGGCGACGGTGGATGTTCCCGGTCCAGGCGGCACCGGGACCGTCAACGTGTCGTTCGACTATCCGGGGACCCCATGGACGGCGACGACGACGACCCCGTGGATCGCGATCAACGCGCCAGCCGGCGGATCGGCGAACGGCACCGTCACGTTCACCGCCGCGCCGAATGCCGGCGCTTCCGCCAGGACCGGCACCATCGTCGTGGCCCTGAAGACGATCACGGTGACGCAGGCGGCGGTGACCACGCCCCAACCGCCGACCGGGCTGTTCGCCTCGTCGATCGTCGGCAATACCCTGACGCTGCGCTTCACACCTCCGGCAACCGGTCCCGCCCCGACCAGCTTCGTGGTCGAGGGCGGCGTGAATCCGGGTGAAGCGCTCGCGAGCATCGGGACCGGGAGTACTGCGCCCATCTTCACCCTCGATGCACCGGACGGGGCGTTCTACGTCCGCATGCGCACGGTGACCGCCGCCGGAACGAGCGGCCCGTCCAACGAAATCCGGGTGTTCATCGACGTCCCGGCGGCGCCGTCGGCACCGACCAACCTGCTGGCCACGGTGAATGGATCCAGCGTGGCGCTGGCGTGGCGGAACACATCCGCGGGTGGCGTCGCCACCTCCATGGCTCTCGACGTAACCGGCTCGTTCAACGGGTCTCTGACCCTCGCCGCCGGCGAGGGCGCCAGCTTCGACGGTGTGCCATCGGGCACCTACACGCTGGCGCTGCGCGCGGCCAACGGCGTCGGGTCCAGCACCGCGTCGAACGCCGTGACGATCTCCATTCCGAGCGCGTGTTCCGGCGCACCGCTGACGCCGACCAACTTCGTGGTCGTCAAGACCGGGAGCGCGCTGCGCCTGTTCTGGGATCCGGCCGAGAGCGGCCCGGCACCGACCAGCTTCGTCATCAACGTCACCGGCGCGTTCAACGGAGCGGTCCCGCTGTCGACGCGCACGATCAGCGCCACCGTGGCGCCTGGCACCTATAACCTCTCAGTGCAGGCGAGCAACTCGTGTGGGTCGAGCCCGGCGACGACCGTGCAGACGGTGACGGTCCCCTAGGCTGAATTCAGCACTGAAGATGGATCTCTAACGACTAAGCACCGGGTGCGCGGCTCTGGCGGAGGAACTCCACCACCAGGGCCGCGACTCGTGCGGGCTGCTCCTGCTGCACCCAGTGTCCGGCTCCGTCGATGAGGTGGGCGCCCACGAACTTCGTGCACGCTGTCTTCTGCATCGCTTCGTAGCTGCCCGCGCGCTGGAACACTCCCCAGTCGCTCTTCCCCGAGATGAAGGCCGCCGGTACGTCGATGGTGCGCCCGGCAAACAGCTGCAGTTCCGCGGACAATCGCGGTACGCGGCCGACACGATAAGACTGCAGGCCGCCCTGGAACCCGGTGCGGCCGTACTCGGCGGCGTACACCGCCAGCTCGCGATCCGGCAGCCAGCGACAGTTGGCGATCTGCTCCGCGGTGGGCATGTCGGCGGCAACCTGCTCGGCCATCCCGCGGTCCTTGTCCATGACGTAGTAGCGCGGCAGCTTCGCGAACTCCTCAGGAGTGTTCGCCGCCAGCGGGAACGGCGTGTTCTTTGGCCAGTCCGCGCTCTTCGCGTGGTAGTAGGCGCGCAGGAACGCGTGCAGGCCCTGTGGCGCGCGCCACATGTTCTGATTCGCCTCGCGTGTCGTGTAGTAGGTCTGATAGTGCTTGCGCGGCGGCGTCAGCGCCGCGAGCCCTTCGTCCATGTCGGGCGCCGGCGCCGCTGGTGACGGCGGGACGTTGGCGGTGTTGAATGGCAGCCGTGCCGTGCCGCCGAACGGCGCGCTCATCATCACCACGGATCGGAAGATGTCCGGTCGAGTGAGCGCGCACCACGCCGCGACCGGCGAGCCGAAGTCGTGGCCGACGACGCCCACCAGCGAGCGGTGGCCGAGCGCCGAGGTCAGCGCCATCATGTCGCGCACCCGGTTCAGCGTCGAGAACGGCGTCAGGTCGTCGTCGAAGGTCACGTCGGTGCCGCCGCTGCGGCCATAACCGCGCTGGTCCGGCGCCATCACGTGATACCCGGCCTCGGCGAGCGGCAGCATCACCTTGCGCCAGCTGTAGCTCAGCTCGGGGAATCCGTGCACCAGCAGCAGGCCGGGGCGGCCGGGCGGGTCGTATCCGGCCTCGAGCACGTGCATCGCGATGCCGTTCACGCCGGGGATCACGCGTGAACGGATGCCGGCCGGCAGCGTGCCGGCGCCGTAGTCGGATGCCGGCGCGGACTGTGACGGCTGCGCCAGCGAGTGCCGGCTCGCCACCGCCATCAAGCCCAGAGGAGCGGTGACCGTGGTGTGGAGCCAACGACGCCGAGTCCATTCCTGCATGCGGCCTCCTGTTATCGATCGGTGCTCATCAGACGACCTGCACTGGCGATCGCCTCCTCATACCACGTCGTCCAGGCGTCCCGAATCTCATCGGTGGCGTCGTTCCGTCTCTCGGTGGTCATGCGCGCGTCCCGCGCCCGTTTCAACAACCGCTCCAGCGGCTTCACGTCCTCGCGATCGGCCGAGGCCAGGAACAACGCGGTCGTTCCAGTCGTGACGGCCACGTGGCCCATCGATGTTGCGCTCACCTTGTCGATGGTGTCGAGGTTGGTGTGGTAATAGCGGTCGGTGAAGTGCCAGTTGAGGAGCGCGGGCACGCCCACCCGCGTGAACGAGGTGTGATCGCTGCCGCCCTCGTACGGATTGGTTCGGACCACCCAACCCGCGTCGCGCGCACGCCGCAGAGCGACAGCGAGGTGCAGGTCGTTGAGAAAGGTCCCTTTCACGAGCGCGCGATCCACTTCGGTGGCGCCCCATTCCGTGTGCGGGTCCGACGGTCGGTTCCAGATCGCGGTCGGGTCCGGTCCCTTCTCGATCAGGAACGTGCCTCCGGTCTTCTCCGTATCCTCTCCGGTCATGTCGAGCGACATCATGGCCAGCACGCGCGTGGTGCGCAGCGCATCGGTGGCGATCCAGGCGTTGCTGGCGCGGATCTCGTCGCCCCAGAGCATGGTGATGGTCCTGGCGGGGGCGGGGATGGCCCCGTCGGCGATCGCGCGATGCATCGCCAGCGCCGCGGCGAGCAGCGTTCCGCTGCCGCTGGCATTGTCGTTGGCGCCGGGCTCCTGCACGTGGGCCACGAGCACGACGCGCTCGTCGGGCCAGCGCGTGCCGGGAATCTCGGCCACAAGCGTGCGCACGGGCCGGCCATGGAACACCGTGTCGGCGCGAACGTGCACCCGCACCGCACCGGCGGCCAGCCGCTCGCGCAGGCGCCTTGCCGCTCGAGGCGTGGCCTTGAAGCCGAACGACACGTTCTCCTGGTCGAACGGAATGCCTCCCCACTGCAAGACCTCGGGTGTGGTATCGGGTCGCGTGTAGGCTCCGATCTGGGTCGAGATGACACCCGCCGCCCCGCGTTCCTTCACGGCCTGCTCCCACACTCTGGCAACCGAACCGTCAGCCAGCACCACCTTGCCGGTGACGTCCTTGCCCTGGTAGTCGCCAGCGTCGGTGCCCGGGCCGACATCCACGAGCGGGAAGCTCGCGCCCTCTGGCGCGGTGGAGAACGAGTTGATCGCCAGCGGCACCCGGTCCTGCGCCTTCGACAGCACCACCTCTCCATCGGGGCCGTCCAGGCGCAGTTCCGCATCGCGCATTTCCCATCCGCGGCTGGCGCTCGCGATGGTCTCGTAATGGGTCGCGATGCCCGCCGCCGTGAGTTGAGCGTCGATCCACTCCAGCGATTGATCGAACTGCGGATTACCCGCCAATCTCCAGAGCGGCGCCATCCGCGTGACGAGATCCATGGCGGCCTCGGTCTCGACCCGTGGTGCCACGGCGCGATAGATGGTCTCCGCGCGCTTCGGCAGCACCTTGTCGAGCGGCGGCAGGTGTGGAGGCACGGACTGGGCAGCGACGTTCGTGCACGAGAGCAGCAGGGCAATGACGAGATATCGCATCGGGATCGCGAATGAAGGGGTCATGGGTCTGGGCAGTTACGGGCGCGTCAGCATGAACTTCTGCACGCGGCGGCCGCCGCCGACTTCGGCCGTGTAGAGATTGCCGGCGGAATCCAGGGCGACGTTGTGCAGGAAGATGAACTGGCCGGCGTAGCGGCCAATGCGTCCGATGCTGCCCACTTCCTCGAGGGTGCGCCGGTCGAACATCCGGACCTTGCCGTTGCCGGCGTCCGCCAGAAACAGGTACCGCTGCGCGGGATCGCGCGAGAAGGCGATGGAGAACGACGTTCCGAGCAGCTTCGTCTTTCGCTCCACGAAGATCTCACGCTGGAACTTCCCTTCCAGGGTGAACACCTGCACCCGATTATTGCGGCGGTCCGCCACGTAGACCAGGCCATCGTCCGACACCCGCACGCCGTGCACCAGGTTGAACTGCTGCGGGCCCGGCCCCTCGTCCGCCAGCCGATTCGGCGCGGCATCATCCGGCACGTTGCCATAGGCGCCCCACATCCGCTTGAACGCTCCGGTGTCCGCGTCCAGCACGATGATGCGGCGGTTCAGGTAGCCGTCGGCGACGAACACTTCATTGGTCCTGGCGTAGACGAAGATGTCGGCGGCGTTGTTGAAATTCTTCGTATCCAGGCTGCCCTGGCTCATGCCGCGGCGCCCAATCTGCAGCAGGAACCGGCCCGCGCGCGAGAACTTCAGGATCTGGTTCTCCTTGCGCGTGCTCATGCGCGGCCCACCGGCCGAAGAGATCCAGACGTTGTCCTTGTGGTCCACGTGAATCGTGTGCTCGTCGGCGGGCCACTCGAAGCCTTCGCCTTCCCCGCCCCACCCCTGGACGTAGTTGCCGGCGGCGTCGAACTCCATCACAGGAGGCGCGGCGGTGCAGCAGACCGCGTCCGGATTCTGCGCCTTCTCGTCGCTCTCCAGCGACCACGGCCGCTGGATGATCCACACGTGATCGCGCGAGTCCACGTCGAGACCGGCGACCTGGCCCAGCGTCCACTGCGTGGGGACGGTCGGCCACTTCGGATCCACCTCGAAGCGAGGCACGCCCGCCGCTGACGCCGGCGCGCGCTGGTCCAGGGCATGCCCCGAAGCCGCCAGGCCCACCAGTAGCACCACGCATCCGCCGACGACCATCCATGTCCGCTTCATCGTGTTGAGCCTTCGACTGTCACGGCGGTTTCCGCAGCCGCGCGGGCGAACAGGCGCGCGAACATGCCCGGCTGGTCGATCAGGTCCTGCGGCCGGCCCGCCTGCACCACGCGGGCGCCATCGAGCACCACGACGTGGTCGGCGCTCATCGCCACATCACGTCGATGCGAGATGATCAGCGTGGTGCGGCCGCGCATCACCGCGCGATAGCCCTCCACCACGGCGCGCTCGGAGATCGGGTCCAGCGCCGCGGTCGGTTCGTCGAGCACCAGGACCGACGGGTTGGCGAGGAAGGCCCGCGCCAGCGCCAGGCGCTGCCGCTCGCCGGCTGACAACTGGAGCCCGCGCTCGCCGACCACGGTGTCGAACCCCTGCGGGAGGCTCTCGATGAAGCCGCTCACGCCCGCGGACTCGGCCGCCCGTCGCAGCGTTGCGTCGGTGGCCGCTCCAATCTCGCGCTGGTCGGCAAGGCCGTACCGCAGGTTCTCGGCGATCGTGGCGTGCAGCAGCGTGGGCTCCTGCTCGACGAGGACCACATGCTGGCGGATGTCGGTCAGCCGCACCGAACGCAGATCGCGGCCGTCCAGCATCACGGTTCCGCTGTCGGGATCGATCAGCCGCAGGATCAGTGCCGCAATCGTCGACTTGCCGCTGCCGCTGGCGCCGACGATCGCCACCGAGTGGCCCGGCGCCGCCTCGAAGCTCACGTCGTCGAGCACGCGGACGCCGCGGTCGGTGGTGAGCGAGACGTGGTTCAGGGCCAGCGTGCCGCGCACGTTGGCGAGCGGCGCGGCGTCGGACGCCTCCTGCACGTCGATCGGCGCGTCCAGCAGCTCCAGCACCCGGCGCCACGACACCTTGGCGGTCGCCACGGCGGTATAGAGCCCCATCAGCGCCTGCACCGGCGCCATCACGCGCATCTGGTAGGCGATGAACGCGGCGAAGGTGCCAAGCGTGAGGCTGCCCTCCACCACGCGCCAGCCGCCATACAGGAACACCGCCGATGCGCCGAGCGAGAGCAGCATCCCCGGCAACCCACCGGCCAGATAACTCACCCGCTGCATGCCCATCAAGGCGTCGATGAAGCTGTCGTTCAGGCGGCGGAAGCGGCCCGCCTCGCGCTGCTGCGCGTTGGACGACACGATCAGCGTGTGCGCCTGCAGCGTCTCGATCAGGAAGCTGCCGATGTCCGCGCTCCGCTGCCGCAGCGTCATCACCCGCGCCTCGAGCCGGCGCCGATAGAACACCAGCGCGGCGAGGCTGAGCGGCATCACCGCGCCGGTGAGGAGCGCCAGCCGCCAGTCGAGCCACACCAGCATCACCGCGCACCCGACCAGGAACAGGATGTTGCCCACCCAGGCGAGCGCGGCTTCCGCGGCCACGCGCTGGATCTCGCCGATGTCACTGTTGATGCGGGCGACGATGTCGCCGAGCCGCGTGCGGGCATAGAAGCGTGGCGACAGGCGCTGCAGGTGCTGATAGAGCGCGAGGCGCATGTCGAACAGGATCTCCGCCGACACGCGCGTATAGCGCAAGCCGCTGACGACGTTCAGCCCGTAGCTGAAGAGGCCGAGCGCGGCGAACAGCAGCACGATGCGCTGCAGCGCGGCCAGGTCGCGCCCGATCAGGGCGCGATCCACGAGATCCTTGGTGAGATAGGGAGTGACGAGAGACAGCCCGGTGCTGATGAGGCTGATGGCCATCACCAGCACGAGGCGGCGCCAGTAGGGCGCGAGATAGGCGAATGCCCGCCGCAGGTCGGCGTCGGCGGCGGGCCGTGATGTCACGGCACCCTCAGCGCGCGCTGGAGGCGGCAGCGGCAGGGGGCACGACGAAGAGCTCGGTCGTCTGATCGGCGCCCATGTGGATGGTCCGCAGATACTTGTAGGTGGCGGCGTCGTAGAGGTCGATCGTCTCGCCGGCGATGTAGACGTAGATGACCTTGCCGTTCGAGCTGACGCGCGGCACGACGCGCGGCCGCCCCTTGAACTCCTGGCGGCTGATCGACCCTGGCGTTCTCGAGGTCGAAGGTCCAGAACTCGTAGCGGCCGATGTCGCTCTTGATGCCGTAGGCGCGCTTGTGGTCCGGCGCCTGCGCAAAGCTCACCTGCTCGGCCGGCCCGATCGGACGGAAGTCGATCTTGCGCGCGGCGAGGTCCACCTTGCCGATGCCCATGATGCGCCGCTTCTGCACCGGGTCCTGCATCGTGAACAGGCCGGTAAACGTGCCCGGCGGATCGTAGAAATCGCTCACCGGACCGAGACTGATGCGGCCGAGGCCGCCTTCCGACGGTGTCGCGAACGGCCAGGTCTCCACCTCGGTGAACTTCTCCGTCTCCATGATGGTGACGTCGTCGCCGAAGAAGTAGAGGAACTTTCCGTCCGGCGAGAACCGGAGGCTGACGTTCTCGCGTTCATCGCCCTTGGGCCACGGAATAGTTCGCGCGATCTGGCCGCTGGCGAGGTCGAACTGGTTGAGCGTGGGCGGTCCGATCTCCCAGCGGTCCACCAGCTTCGTCGCCGTGCGCGTGAGCAGCACCAGGTAGCGGTTCAGCGGATCGGCCACGAGGCTGGTCACGCGCGTGTGCTTGTTGCCGGTGCTCAGCTCGAAGGTGTTCAGCGTCTTGCGGGTCGCGATGTCCACGACCTCGAGCTTCTCGAACGTGGAGTCGAGCACATAGAAGCGCGTGCGATCCTGCGACGGCGTCAGCGAACGCGGCAACCCCGTCTTGAGGACGATGCTCGCTTCCAGCTTCTCGGTCGCCTCGTCGTAGATCTGGATATCGCCCTTGTAGGTGCCGATGTACAGCTTGCCGGTGCCGGCCGTGACATTCGGCGTCGCCGCCGGCTTGCTCTGCGCCGATGACAACGCGAGGCTGCAGACCACTGCCGCGAACGAGAGCAGCGCAACGGTCCCCCGCCTGCCGCTTGCCGTCCGTCGAGACGTGTCTGCCGGTTGCCGGTTGCCGTCTGCCGTGTGTTTCTCGTTCATCCCGGGAACACCAGGTCGATCTTGCGCCAGTCCTTCTGGGCCGCGGCGCACTTGGCCGTCCAGTCGGGCGCGTGATTCAGCTGATCGGGCACCTGCGCCGGCCAGAAGCAGCCCATGTGGCAGTCGAACAGATCGCGCTCCACCGGCTGACACAGCCCGGCGGTGCCGCCGGTGCGGTCGGCTTCCCAACCCGGCGAGAAGACGATCGAGCAGCCCGGCGGAATGTGCGGAGCTTCCGGCTGCTGCGGCGGCTGGCCACCCTGCAGCGCGACAACGTCCGCGGTGCCCGACGAAGCAATCTGTGGCTGGGTGACCGCTTCCACGCGCGCGGCCTTCCGGTTAATGGCGTTGAGGTGCTTCATCGTCTGCTCCATCGAACTGGCGTAGGAAGCCGGGGTTCTTCACGGCCAGCTCGCCGTAAATCTCCAGGCAGGTGTGCGTCCAGCCGCGAATCCACTCACAGTAGTGCAGGTTGGGGCCCGTCGTCACCCCGTAGCGGGTGTGGGCCTCGTGATAACAGCCGCCGGCACAGATTGGCCGTGCCCAGCAGCTCTGGCAATCGGTCTTGTTGTTGATGTGATGCGACTCGAGGAACGCGTTCTGCTTCTCGCGATCCACGCCCTCGGTGATCGAACCAAAGCTGTGCGCTTCCGAGCCCGCGAAGCGGTGGCACAGCGAGACGTTGCCGTCCGTGGACACACCCAGCAGGCCGATGCCAGCGCCGCAGGGATACGCCTTGGCGTGTCCCTGATGAATCTCCTGGAGCGTCTCGCGCACGTTCGAGAAGCCGTGGTGCCGGCCCTCGAGCGACGCCTGCAGGAAGTCCTGGGCGAGCACGCGGAACTGGCTGAGCAGGTGATCGAAGCCGGCATCGCTGATCGCGTGGTCGCGCTGCGGCGCGGTGGTCACCGGCGCGAAGCCAACCTCCCAGAAGCCCATCTCGTCGTGGAGGTGCTTGTAGATCTTCATCACGTCCAGCGTCTGGCGGGTCAAGGTGACCCGCGCGCCGATCGGACGAGCCTTGTGCCGCGCCAGCAGCGCCTTGATCTTGGGGGCCACCAGCTCGTAGCTGCCCTTGCCGTTGCTGAACACCCGGAACTTGTCCTGAACTTCCTGCGGCCCGTCGATGGAGATCGTGACGCCGATCCGCTCGTTCGCCAGGAACTCGATCACGTCCGGCTTCAGCAGCGTGGCGTTGGTGGTGAGGCTGAAATCGATCTCCTTGCCGACCTCCGCCGCGCGGGCGCGGGCGTAGGTGACCGTCTTCTGCAGCACCGGGAAGTTCATCAGCGTCTCGCCGCCGAAGAACGTGACCATCGCGGTCTTGCCGCTTTCGCGCAGGGCGAAGTCGATGGCCTGACGCGCCGTCTCCTCGCTCATGAACTTCGGCTGCGAGCCATTCTCGGTGTCGACGATCTTGTCTTCGCCGTACTCGTAGCAGTACTCGCAGCTCAGATTGCACTGGTTGGTGACGTTCACCACCAGCGTCTGCAGCGGAATCACCGTGAGCGGCAGGATCTTGGGCGCCGGCTTGAGCGCCCGGTCCTCGTCGATGGCGCGCGTGCGATAGAGCTCGCCGAGCGTGTCCCACACCTCGTCCGGGCGGAACCGCGACTCGAGCGCGGCGGTCAGGTCGCCGATGGTGCGCGGGCCGTCGGCCAACGCATCGGTCACGGCCGACGCGCAGGCATCGAAGGCAAACACCGCGGCACTCGGCACCATGTAGCCGAACCGCTCGCCAGACGCCTCGAACGTGTGGAACTCGCCCAGGCGGACAACGGTGTCCACTCCGGGGCTGATGCCTGGAATCCCGACTTCCTGGATATTGCTCATCGAGACGTCACCGAGTTATCGAATCGCATGTAGACGGGCGGTGCCACCAGCAGGTGCGCCCGGCCCTTCATGGGGGCACCGGCGCCGGTATAGGTGGCGACCACCCACACGTCGCCGATGTTGTTGCGATCGCCGCTCCGCTGCTCGTTCGGCCCTTCGATCGCCGGCGTGAACCGGCCGCTCTTCGCGTCGAGTTGTCCGACGAACTTGATGTCGTCATCGTCGAGCGTGGCGGTGTATTCCTCCATGCTCCACGTGACGTCCACCAGATCGATCTTGATGTCGTCGGGGGTGTTGGGCTTCTTGTCCGCCCCGTTCATGTAGCCCCAGGCGTCGAATGCGGCGAACATCTTGGGAAAATTGACTCCGCCGGTGCGTGCCATGTTCCAGTCGGGCGACACCCGGATATGGTCCACCTTGTCGTACACGACCAGCGCGCCGGGCTTGACCGCCCCCGCCAGAACGATGTCGCGCGGGCCCACGGCCGCGGCGGCGGCCACGGAGACCGTGGCGGTGATGATGTTGTTGGCGGCGCTCGCTCCGGTCACCGTGATGCCGGGGCCGAGATCGAGGTCGCTGGCCTGGATGCTGGCCGGCGCGTTCATCGCGTAGATCTTCACCGTCTGGCCCGTGCCACCCTGCTTCAGGCCCGACTTGTCCACGCCGAGCAGGGTCATCTCGCTCCCCACGCGGCGGAGCTGCACGTCCATCCCGATCTCGTCGTAGCCGCCAGTGAACCAGCGGCCATCCATGCCGCGCCATTCGCGGTCCACGAACATCACTTCCCGGTAGACGGGCGCATCGGTCGCGCCGGACGAGGCGCGGCCGCGCCACTGGAAGCCGGTGTAGACCACCGTGCGGCCCGTGTGCTTCACCTGCTCACCCGTGCGGGCATACGTGAACGTGGTCTCGGTCGTGAATTCGTCCGGCGCGTTCGGCACCGCCGTGATCACCATCCGGCCGTAGATCGGGCCCTTGCCCGCCTCGTAGCCGGTGATTGCCCAGTTGCCGTCCAGCCGCGCGGACCGCCTGGTGGCGGCCCATGAGGACCAGGCCGCCGTCTGGAACGGATAGGTCTGCGACAGGTAATCGATCGCCTTCTCCGAAGGGTGGCGGGTATCGGGCAGGCGGCCGTCCGGTCCGCGGTCCCGGGGCGTCGGCCCCATGCGGCGGTACACCTGCCGGTCGATCAGCGGATACCAGCCGCGGTGCATGGCAATCAGCAGCTCCCACTCGCTGCGCGTCCGGCGCTGCGAGATCACGCGCCCCATCGAGTGGCAGGCGTTGCAGACGCCCTTCACGTCGTCGGTCACGAACGCGGTCTCGTCCACGACGACTCGCCGCTCGACTTCATATGCCGCCGGCTTTGCCTCTTCCGGCGCCAGGCCATGGTTGTCCGACAGGTACTTGATGATCTCGCGGCCAGCCGCGGGGTCCATCTTCAACCCGTTCAGCGCCATCATCCGCGTGATGATCTGCTGCCAGCCTTCCGGCGTGTTGCGCTCGAACGAGATGCGGGACATCTGTCCCTTGTCGTCCGGCCGGTGGCAGCCACCGCAGGTGGACTGCACGGTCTTGTTGGTGACCGGAATGCCCACTTCGGGGGGCGGCGCCGGTGCGGCGGCGGGCGGGGTGGCTGGCTGCTGGGCGCCTGCGATGATGCCGAGTCCGAGCACGACCGTAGCCAGTGCCAGAACACCTCGGGAGAGTCCGTGAATGCCCATGAATTCAGTCTCTTTTAGCACAGATCCACCCATCTCCGGGCCACGGCGGTCGCAAAGGCGGTGACGAAACCGCCGAGATCCACCGGGCCCGCACGCTTCACGTACGCGTCGAAGAGGTCGGGCACCTGCCGGCAGGTCGGCGCGAGCTCGATCATCGTGACGACATCCACGTCATGAAGGAAGCGAACACCGACCGAATCGGTCGGAGTAACCAGACGCGGCTCCATCACAATTTCGTTGCCGCCGATCGCCGGCCGTCGTTCCAGCCGCACCTCCGCCCCGCGCTGCGCAATCAGCTCGGGCACGGCCTTCAGCCGCTCGAAGGCCGCGTACACCGCCTCGCGCTCCTGCTCGGCGGCCACCCGAGCGGCCTCCCGCTCCCCTGTTTCCGCACGTTCGGCCCAGAAAGGATGCGCCTGGCCCTCAGCCGCCTCGTGGAGGTAGCCGCGAGTCAGCGACAGGAAGTTCGCGTAGACCTCGGCCTCGCGGTCGGCGAAGAACCGGCGCGCGGTCCTGGCCATGGCAGGTGTGGACAGCGCGGTATGCGTGACGATGGCCGCCAGCCAGCCGGACGCCAGCGCCTTCTTCACGCCGGCGGATGAGAGGGGATCGACGAACGAGGCGGCGTCGCCGACCACCAGCCAGTCGTCGCCTGCGTAGGTCGCGGACGAATACATCGAGGCGTCCCACCCAGTCGGTCCGCCAAGCATCGAGGCGTCCGCCAGCAGCGCGCGGAGCCGCTCGGTCTTGTCGAGCTCGGCCCGGTAGGTGGCGGCCGCACCGTCGCCACGTTTCATCGACGTGACGCGGGGATCCACCATCACCGCCACCGCACGGCGGGTGTCGTCGAGCGGGACCGACCACGCCCAGCCGTCGGCGTACGACTCAATCAGCGTGTGCGAGCTGTCGGGCAGCCCCCAGCCGTTCGACCGCGCCCACACCGCGGACAGCGAGACCGTGCGGTGCCCCTCTTCCAGCCGGCGCCCGGCACGCGACCGTGCCAGCAGGCCCGCCCGGCCGGTGCAGTCCAGGCGCACGGCCGCCGGCCGCTCCGCCGCTTCCGCAGGCGTCAGCATCGCGCGTTCGACGCGCACGCCCGCTTCCTCCGCGGTCGCCAGCATCACCCGTTCGAGCGCCGTGGACGTCGCCTGCCATCCCGTGGCGCCGTTCGCGAACATCTCCACCCGCGCATCACCCCGGCCCCACCACACGGTGTTGCCGGTGGTGCGAACAAAGCCGGCATCGTCGATCGCCGTATGGATGCCGAGCAAGTCGAAGAACTTCCCGCAACTCGGGGTCAGCGACTCGGCGAGCGGCGCTCCCAGCTGCGCCTCCGGTTTCGTCACGAGGGTCACCGTGTGGCCCCACATCGCCAGCAGCCGCGCGGCAGTGCATCCGGAAGGACCGGCGCCGAGCACGAGAACATCAGGGAGATCGGAGGGCACGCCTCCTGAATATATGCGCCTTCGACCTGCGCTAAGATTTCCGCCACGCGCCTCCTATTCAGGCGCGTCTCTCAGGAGACCCTGCATGCGTGCCACCGTCCGAACCGGGATCTGGTCCACTCTGCTCACCGCCGCGTGCGGCGCCGCCACCCTCACGCTCTCTGCCCAGGCGCCGCGACAAGTAGACGATGCAGCGTTGCTGAAGCCGCCGGTTGAGGAATGGATTACCTACGGTCGGGACTACGCGGAAACGCACCACAGCCCGCTCACCGGCATCGATCAGACCAACGTCACTCGCCTGGGGCTGGCGTGGTCGGTTGAAGTGGGCTCGCAGGGCAAGATCGAGACGACGCCCCTGGTCCACGACGGCGTGCTCTACGGCACCTCCACGTGGAGCGTCGTGTTCGCGATCGACGTGCGCACGGGCACGCTGAAGTGGCGCTGGGATCCCGCGCTGGTGAAGGGTGGATTCTCCGAAGGCGGCGCGCGAGCCTGCTGCGGGCCGGTGAATCGCGGCGTCGCCCTTTACAAAGGCCGCGTCTACGTCGGCCTGCTCGACGGCCGCCTCGTGGCGCTGAACGCCCAGACCGGACATGTCGACTGGGTGGTGCAGACCACTCCGGTCGGCAGCGACTACTCCATCACCGGCGCGCCGCGCATCGTCAAGGGCAAGGTGCTGATCGGCAACGGCGGCGGCGAATACGGCGTGCGCGGCTACCTCACGGCCTACGACGCCGAGTCCGGCAAGCAGGCGTGGCGTTGGTTCGTCGTGCCCGGCGATCCGTCGCTCGGCCTCGAAGATGGGTCGATGGAGCGCGCCGTCAAGACCTGGAAGGGCGAATGGTGGAAGACCGGCGGCGGCGGCACGCCATGGGATGGCATCGCCTACGATCCAGAATCCGACCTCGTCTACGTCGGCACGGGCAACGGTTCGCCGTGGGCGCGCGATCATCGCAGCCAGGGCACCGGCGACAATCTCTACCTCTCCTCCATCGTCGCGCTGCGCGCCGAGACCGGCCAGTACGTGTGGCACTACCAGACGACGCCCGGCGACGACTGGGACTACAACGCGGCGCAGCCGATGATCCTGGCGGACCTCACCATCAACGGCCGTCCGCGCAAGGTACTGATGCAGGCGCCGAAGAACGGGTTCTTCTACGTGCTGGATCGGCTGACCGGGGAGTTCCTCTCCGCCGCGGCTTTCACCAACGTCACCTGGGCCACGCATATCGACCCGAAGACGGGCCGGCCGGTGGAAACGCCGGAGGCGCGCTACGGCAAGACCGCGCAGCGCCTGTCGCCGTCTCCGGTTGGTGCGCATCACTGGCCGCCGATGGCATTCAACCCGGCAACCGGCCTCGTCTATTTCCCCGGGCAGGACACGAGCTCGGTCTTCCAGGTCGAAGACAAGTTCGAGTTCAAGGTCGGTCAGTGGAACACCGGCACGCGCCGTGGAACCAACGCCCCCACCGTCGGCGCTCCGCCCCCGCCACCGCCCGCGCCTCTGCCGGGCCGCCGCGGCTTCATCGTCGCCTGGGATCCGATCGCCCAGAAGGAGCGGTGGCGCAACGAGTTCAACCCGAGCGGCGGTGTGCTCTCCACCGCGAGCAACCTGATCTTCGTCGGCGACGGCGGCGGCACGCTCTTCGCCCTGGACGCGGTGACCGGCAAGACGCTGTGGGAGCACAAGATGCTGCCCGGTGTCGCAACTCCGGTGACCTACGAACTGGACGGCAAGCAGTTCGTGGCGGTGCTGTCGGGCACGGGCGGCGGGCGCGTCTTCGGGTTCGCGCTCGACGCTTCGGGCGGCAAGCCGTGAGCGGCGCGGGCAGCCCCCGCGCGATGATCGTGACGGGCGGCAGTCGAGGCATCGGCGCCGCCACAGCGCGGATGGCCGGCGCGCGCGGATACGCCGTGTGCGTGAACTATCACCGGCAGCGCGATGCGGCTGACGCGGTGGTCAGCGAGATCGTTCGCGGCGGCGGTCGCGCCATCGCCGTGCAGGCCGACATCGCGATCGAAGCGGACATCCTTCGCCTGTTCGAGACCGCGACCGAAACGCTCGGCCCGCTCCATGGCCTCGTCAACAACGCGGGGATCCTCGAAACGCAGATGCGGCTCGAGGCGATGGAGGCGGCGCGCTGGCAGCGTGTGCTGCAAGTGAACGTAATCGGCGCGTTCCTCTGCGCGCGCGAAGCGGTGCGTCACATGTCCACCGTCCGCGGTGGAGCCGGCGGCGTGATCGTCAACCTGTCGTCGGTGGCGGCGCGCATCGGCGCGCCGGGCGAATACGTAGACTACGCGGCCTCGAAGGGCGCGATCGACTCGATGACGCTGGGCCTGGCCAAGGAGGTGGCGACGGAAGGGATTCGCGTCAACGCCGTGCGGCCCGGCATCATCCACACCGACATCCATGCCAGCGGCGGCGAGCCGAACCGCATCGAGCGAGTGAAGCCGTCCATTCCGATGCAGCGCGGCGGCACCGCCGAGGAAGTAGCGGCGGCCATCCTGTGGCTGATTTCGGATGAAGCGTCGTATGTGACCGGCACGTTCCTGGACGTTACTGGCGGCCGCTGAATCGGATCGACTCATGACAGAGCTGCTTTCGCGAATCCGTGACTGGTTTCGACCCCGCGAACGCTCGCGACCAAGGTCGGTCACGCGGGTCGACTGGCTGGCCGTGGATGATCGAAGGCATGGCGGAGAGGTTGGCCAGTGGGCCGACGAGGCGAGCGGCTCACTGAGTCAGCGCTCCGCGGTGCTGGCCTTGGCGATGTATCGCGGTCTCGCCGATTCACCCGGTGACATCGTCGTCTCGCCCTTCAGCCTGCGTGTGGCCCTGGCGATGGCGCTGGGAGGCGCCAGAGGGGAGACTGAGGCGGAATTGCGCCGGCTACTGGGCGCGGGCGACGGCGACACCGACGTGCACGACGCCCTTCGACGACTGCGCAGCGACCTGCAGGCCATCGGCGGCGATGGCAGTCTCGGCATCGCGAACTCGCTCTGGATTTCGAACGCTCACCCGTTGACTTCGGAATTCGAGGCTTTCGCTTCTGCGAATTACGGCAGCGAGATCCACTCTGTCAATCTCGTCAGCCCCGCCACCATCGCTGTGATGAACCGCTGGGTAGCGGACCAAACGTTTGGCCGCATTACCGACCTCATCAGCGCACTCCACGCCGATTCGCGCCTGGTCCTCATCAATGCCCTGACGTTCCGTGGGAAATGGGCAACGCCGTTTTTGCCCGACGCGACCCATGACCAGCCATTCACCATGCTCGACGGACGGCGGATGCTCGCACCGATGATGTTCAACACGATGCGCGTGGGATTTGTGGAGCGAAAGCACCTGCAGGCCGTCGAACTGGAGTATCAGGGCGGCCGTCTGTCGATGCTGGTCGTCCTGCCGTCGGCCGACACCGCGCTCAACAAGCTCGAGCAGTGGCTGTCGTCGCAGACGCTTGCAGCGCTCGACGCGGAATTGCGCGTTCGCGAGGTGCGCGTCTCGCTCCCGCGGTTCAAGATCAGCGCCGAGCACAGCCTGGCGCCACTGATGCAGTCGCTCGGTGTCCGGCGAAGCTTCGACCGCGATGCTGCCGATTTCTCAGGGATCAACGGACGCCAGCCGCCCGACGCGGAGGCACTCTTCGTGTCGACCATTCTGCAGAAGGCTCTGGTCGACGTGAACGAAGAGGGTACGGAGGCCGTTGCCGCGACCGCCGTTGTGTTTGCCCGATGCGCAGCCTCAATGCGGCCGAGAGACCGATCATTCCAGTGTTCCGCGCCGATCACCCGTTCCTTTTCGCCATCCGCGACCAAACGAGCGGCGAGATCCTGTTCATGGGCCGAGTCACCGGCAAGCAGTTCAATGAGTCGGGGAGGGCAGGGCGAGCGTGATGAGTTCGACGCAGACGTCCCCGAGTTCCTTCGCCTTCCGCGGCGCGGACGCAGACTCCTCGGCGCCCCAGGGGTTGCTAGCCCCGGGCAGTTTCACTCTGGTATGGTGTCGCGCATGGCGGCGACGGCACGCAGGCCGGTGACCCTTCAGGAGATCGACGGCATCGTCGGCGAGCCGGATCCCGTGCTCCGCAATCTCCGTATCACGGAGTGCTATCACCGGCTCTCGCATGAACTGGCCACCGCAATCGATGCCGGGAATGCGAACTGGTCCACGTTCGCCACCTGGGCATCGAAGACCGCGGGGAATTCGATTCGCAACGAAGAAGTCCCGATCCTGCTGCTGGCCATGCTTCGCGACGAGGGCCGCTTGCGGCCGCGCGTGGGACCGGTGTTCATGTGGATCTACCGGCACACCGCGGCCAAGGTGGACGTCCTTCAACAGGCACGCGACACCATCGCCCTGGTCAGCGAGCAGGTGGCCGACGGCAACCGCAAGGTCTTCGCCGAGCTCGCGCCCTTGTTCGCGCGCTTCGTCGAGGCGATGGCGGCGCCATTGGCGGATCGGCCGGCGCGCGTGGACGCCTTGCTCGCGTCGCTGAAACCAGGCGCATCGGATGAAGGCGGCCAGGACGTCCTGCGCCAGGCGTTCGTCCACTACGGCGCCGCCGCCGAGGAACAGGACGCCGTCACGAAGGCCCAGCTGATCCTGCTCGCGAACTGCAATATCGGGTTGCACGAGCAGACCCGCCTGCAGGACGACATCAAGGGCGCCATGGACGCGCCGGTCGCCGAGATGATCACGGATGGCATCGGACGGCTGATCGCCATCCGGCTGGCCTTCCGATTTCTCGGTCCGCTGGGCGTGACCCGCCAGCGTGTGCGCGATGCCATTCAGCACGACTGGCAGTGTCTCGCCACGCGCCTGTCGATGCGGCTCTCCCTGCCCGGAGGCCGCGTGCTGCCGCTCGGCGGCGATCACATCCCGTGGCCGAACCAGATTCCCGAAGCGCTGCGGCAGTTGAGCAATGCGGACCTGATTGCGCTGCTGACGCGGTACGACGACGACCTCACGCAGCTGCGGGCGCGGGGCGCCCACAACTGGTCGCGGCTTCACGATCGGATGGGATTCATCTGCGAACTGTTCCGGGCGGAACAGCAGAGCGGCAACCTGTTCGACGCGCCCTTCGACGAAGAAGCCCTGGCAGCAATCGCGAATGGAGTGGTGCCGCGGCGGCTGTGACGCTGACGGCGGGCACTTCCGCTCGTACAACGGAAGAGGGTGCGAATGCCCGGGGGATGAGCATCTCGCACCCTCTGCTGGTGAGCGGCGCCGCCTAGCGCTTGGTCGCTTCGTAGATGGAGGCCGCGCCGCCGCCGATGGCCGCGCCGATCAGCGCGCCCTTCTTGCCGCCGGCAATCGCCCCCACTCCGGCTCCGGCACCCGCGCTGCCACCGATGATCATCGCCGTCTTCGCGATGGAGCGCTTCTTCGTGTCCGGCTCATAGCGCACCGTCTCACCCTGCTCGCGATACGTCACACGACGGGCGGCGGGACGGGCCGGCGCGACCACTTGAGGCGCAGGCGCCTGTTGCACCGGCACGTAGCTGACCGGCTGCGCGTAGGCCATCGGCGCCGCCATCATCGGCTGCGCGGGCTGGTAGTAGGCCATGCCGTCGTTGACGCGGTCCACGCAGGCCAGCGTCATCAACTCCTGGCCGTTGACGATCACGCGCGCCATGGTGGCTTGCTGATTCGGCGCGCACTGCACTCCGGGGCCGGCGCTCTGCGCAACACTCTGGGCGACAGGCATCATCGAACCCGAGTACGGCAACTGCACCTGCGCGTTGCGTGCCTGGCTGCCAGCCAGCAGCGCAATGCCACCAGCAACGAGACCACCCAATGCCGAGCCGAGTATGACCTTGATCATGATGCGTCCCCCTTGGCCCCTCTATCTCCAAGGTGCGTGCCATCCGACGAAAAGGCAGCGAAGCCTCGAAATGCGCCGTAAATGCGCCGAAAGCGCACGCCCGCCGAGAGGCGGGCGCGGGATGTCTTTGAATGTGTCTCTGAAAGGGGGCAGCTCGGCGATGGTGCCGAGGACAGTTCAGCTCTCGCGGAACCACGCCACGGTGCGGCCCAGCCCTTCCTCGAACGGGACAATGGGCGCATAGCCGAGCAGGCGCCTGGCCTTCTCGATCGACGCCTGCGAATCGCGCACGTCGCCCACGCGAGGTGGACCGTAGGTGGCGGTGAGGTTGGTGCCGATGATGCCTTGCAGCACAGCCAGCAGTTCGTTCAGCGAAATGCGGCCCTCCGTGGCCACATTGATCGCTTCCCCGGACGCATCCGGCGCTTCGCACGCGCGCAGCACGCCGTCGACGACGTTGGCGACGTAGGTGAAGTCGCGGGTCTGTCCGCCGTCGCCGTAGATGGTGGGAGTCTGGCCGGCGAGCAGCCACTTGATGAACAGCGAGATCACGCCCGAGTACGGCGAGCCCGGATCCTGCCTCGGGCCGAACACGTTGAAGTAGCGGATGCTGACCGTCTCCAGCCCGTAGAGCCGGGTGAACAGGCGGAGATACTCCTCGCCCACCACCTTCTGCAGCGCATAGGGCGACAGCGGATTGGTCGGCATCTCCTCGTGCTTGGGCAGCGTCGGCGTATCGCCGTATTCGGATGACGAGCCGGCGAACACCAGGCGCTTGACGCCGGCGTCTCGCGCTGCCACCAGCACGTTCAGCGTGCCGTCGATATTGGCGCGGTTCGAGCTGATCGGATCCTTCACCGAGCGCGGCACCGACGGGATGGCAGCCTGGTGCAGGACGAACTGCGACCCGTCCACCGCCCGGCGCGCCACCTCGAGGTCGGCGAGATCGCCTTCGACCACGTCGAGGGCCGCCGGCAGTTTCACGCCGGACGCGCGCACGGCGGCGTCGATGTTCTCGCGCTTCCCGGTGGAGAAGTTGTCCGCGACGCACACCTGGTGACCGCGGCGCAGCAGTTCTTCCGTGAGATGCGACCCGATGAACCCTGCCCCGCCCGTGACCGTGTATCGCGCCATCCGTGGTGTCCCTCTGCCGGTCGTCCGACCGGGATCCGGTAATCCGGTGTCCGGTGTCCGGTGTCCGGCTGCCGTTCCGGCTGCCGTCCGGTTGCCGTCTGCCGTCTGCCGTCTGCCGTCTGCCGTCTGCCTTCTGCCTTCTGCCTTCTGCCTTTTGCCTTTTGCCTTGCTACTCCGGATACCCCGTCTTCACCAGGCCCGGCACCAGCGCCAGCGCGTTCTTGTAGTACAGCTTCTTCAGCACTTCGTCTGGCAGAGACATCCCGTACAACTTCCAGAAGGCGTGATAGTCGCGGTAGTAGTCGAAGTACTCATCACCGGTTTCGAAGGTCCGCCAGTAGTAGGGATACTCGTCGGGCTGGAAGCTGTCCTTGCCGAACAGCACGCGGTTCTGGTTCTTCACGAAGAAGTCGTGCGCCGCCTTCGGCTGGCGGCCGAGCTCGGCGAGGATGGCCGCCACCTCGAGGTGGACGTTCGGCATCGTGTCGAGCATCTCCTGCGCCTTCGCCAGATCGTTGCCGCGGTAGGCGAAGTGCGCACCGATGAAGGTGGTCTTCGGATGCTTGCGGAACATGCGATCGCGCTCGGCGAGCAACTCCTCGAAGCGCGGGAACTCCCCCGCCGGATAACGGCGATCCTTGAACAGGGCCAGTTCGAGCCAGCGCTCGTTCTTGACGTCGATGGGCTCGAAGAACTCCTGCGGCTCGGCGGTGTGGATCAGCACCGGGACGCCGAGGCGTCCGCACACGTCCCACACGGGATCGAGATCGGGGTCGTCCACCTTCAGGCGCGAGCCGTCGGCCTTGCGGATGCGCAGGCCGAGGTCCTTGAAGATCTTCAGGCCGCGCGCGCCGGCCTTGATGTCGCCTTCGAGCTGGGCCGCGGCCTTCTGCGACCAGCCGGGCGTACCGACACCCTCGAAGTTGACGTTGGCGAACAGCACCATGCGGT
The DNA here is from genome assembly GCA_963723005.1 of uncultured Acidobacteriota bacterium. Taxonomy (GTDB): domain Bacteria; phylum Acidobacteriota; class Vicinamibacteria; order Vicinamibacterales; family UBA2999; genus VFZN01. The sequence continues at coordinate 147,939 of CAVRPA010000011.1, forward strand.
CCTTGTGCGGGCTCTTCGCGATGGCGTCGAGGCCCTGCCGCAGGCGCTCGCCGTAGCCGCCGCTCAGGTTGATGAGCACGCGCAGGTTGTTGGCGTCCATGCCCTGGACGACCTTGTCGAACTGCTCGGGCGTGATCGGCGTCGGCTGGTGACTGTGGATGTCGACGACCGGAAACTTCGCCTTCGGGACCTTGTGCTCGGCCACCTTCAGCGTCGTCCGCGGCTTGTAGTCGACGATCGTCGGCGGCGGGAATTCAGGCGCTCGTCCTTCGCCCGGCCGCCCCCGCTGCACGCCGGGGCCCGTCTGGGCCAGCAGCGTTCCCCCTACCAGAGCGGCCGCGAGGGCCACGAATCCCACGTATCTCATCGCTGTCTTCGAACCTTCGTCTCGCACCCCCGGTGCGGCTGCGTCGTGTCGGGGATGTTGAATCAAGTGCCGTAGTGAACCGATAAGCCGAATTCTGTTCCCCGTCACAGCGGCCTTGCGGCTGCTGCTCCGATGGAGACGATCATTCCTCTAGTCCCGGCATTGCTGACGGGATCCAGCGACCGACCCGGAGGCTCGGATGGACCACCCGTGCGGCCGAAGCCGCTCGCCCCCCTATTTGGTCTTGCTCCGTGCGGGGTTTTGCCTGCCACCTCTGTTGCCAGAGGCGCGGTGCGCTCTTACCGCACCTTTTCACCCTTACCAGCCTTCGCCGTCGGCCTTGCGGCCTCGGGCTATGGCGTGGCGGTATATTTTCTGTGCCACTGGTCCGTCGGGTTGCCCCGCCCGGGAGTTACCCGGCGCACTGTCCTGCTGGAGTTCGGACTTTCCTCTCCCGGCGCTGGTTCCCTTCGTCCGCCCCCTCCTTGCGAAGAAGGTCAACTCGGGGCCTGTCGCCGGCAGCGATCGTCTGGTTCACTACGACAGGACAAGTGTATCAGGAGGGACGGATAGGCTTTTAGGCGCTCGCTTCGCTCGCGTAGGGTCGCGTGGTCATCCCTACGCGGCGAAGCCGCGCCCACGAGTCCCGAAGGGACTCGCCATGAACCTACGCGGCCGAAGACCGCGCCTCAGCGAGGCCCTGCTCGGCTCGGAGGCCCTCGCATCCCGCTCGAGTAGGTCGGAGTTCGCCAGTGCCCGACGTGCGCCGAAGCGCATGCCCCTACGCGGCCGAAGGCCGCGCCCTCTCTACCCCCGCCCGTCCTTCTCTTCGCTGATCTGATACTGCTCCAGCTTCTTGTAGAGATTGCTGCGCGGGGTGTCGATCACTTCGGCGGTCTTCGAGATGTTCCAGCTGTTCTCGCGCAGCTTCGCCACGAGATAGGCGCGCTCGGAGACGCTCTTGAACTCCTGCAGCGTCGGCACCGCGGTCCACACCAGTTCGGCGGACGGGACGTAAGGCGTGCCGCCGGCGGCAGCGGCTGCGGCGTTCGCCGACTCCGGGCGCGCCGGCCCTTCGTCCGGCACGTCGCGCGCGTCGATGCTGTCGCCCGTCGTCATGATCAGCAGCCGCTCGACCGCGTTCCGAAGCTCGCGGATGTTGCCGCGCCAGTGCCGCTGCTTCAGCTTCTCCATCGACTGTGCCGAGAACGTCTTGCGGCGGAAGTTGTTCTCGCGCGCCAGCAGGTCGGCGAAGTGCCGGACCAGCGACGGCACGTCCTCGCGCCGGTCGCGCAGCGCCGGCACATGAATCGGCAGGACGTTGAGGCGGTAGAACAGATCTTCGCGGAACGCGCCGGTGTCGATCGCCTCTTCCAGGTTCTTGTTCGTCGCGGCGATCACCCGCACGTCCACCTTGATGACGCGGTTGCTGCCGAGGCGTTCGAGCTCCTGCTCCTGCAGCACGCGCAGCACCTTGGCCTGCGTCTTCAGGCTCATGTCGCCGACTTCGTCGAGGAAGATCGTGCCCTTGTCGGCCTGCTCGAACTTGCCGATCTGCCGATCGGTGGCGCCGGTGAACGAGCCCTTCTCGTGGCCGAACAGTTCCGACTCGATCAGCTCGTCGGGAATCGCGGCGCAGTTGACCTGCACGAACGGGCCGTCGCGGCGCAGGCTCTCGCGGTGAATCGCGCGGGCGACGAGCTCCTTGCCGACGCCGCTCTCGCCCCAGATCAGCACCGTGGCGTTGGTGGGCGCCGCCTTGTGAATGGCGTCACGCACGGCCTGCAGCGCCGGCGAGTCGCCGACGATCTGATAGCGCTTCTCGACATCGCGCTTCAACGAGCGGTTCTCGCTGCGCAGCCGCGAGGTGTCGAGGGCGTTGCGGACGGTGACCAGGATGCGGTCCTGCGTCGGCGGCTTCTCGATGAAGTCGCGCGCCCCCAGCTTCATCGCCTGCACCGCCTCGCTGGAGCTGGCGCCGCCCTGCTCCACGTGACCGGAGATGACGACGATGGGCGTGGAGTCGGTGAGGTGGCGGACCTTCTGCAGGACGTCGAGGCCGTCCATGCCGGGCATCTTGATGTCGAGGAACACCAGGTCCGGCGCCTCGCGCTCGATCATGCGCACGGCGTCTTCGCCGGTGGCCGCCTGGATGACGTCGTAACCCTCGTATTCCAGAATCATCCGCAGCGTGTCACGGATGCTCGCTTCATCGTCAACGACCAGGATCCGAGGTTTCAACGGGGCTCCGTGCGGACGGTGTGAATGGCGCGCTGCTCGAGGTCCGGATCGTAGAGGAAGACCGCAAGCACGTCGCCCGGCCGGCTGGCCTGCACCGCGCGCCGGTAGCCGGCCACGGAGCTCACCGCCTGACGGTTCACTTCGAGCAGAATCTGGCCGCGAAGGATCCCGGCGTCGTAGGCCGCGCTGAACGGCTCGACCCGCTGCACGAGCAGGCCGGTCATGCCCGCCGGGATGTCGAAGCGATGCGCGTTGGTCTCGCCGACTTCGATCAGCGTCAGGCCCAGCTCGATCGGTTCGTCACGCTCGAGGCCGCGCCCGGCTGGAGAGGTCGGCGCGCTCGGCGTCGTGACGCGGCCCGGACGCTCGGCCAGCTTCACCGTCACTTCCATAGGGCGACCGTCGCGCAGCAGATCCAGCCGCGCGTTCGATCCCGGCTGACGTTCGGCAATCTCGCGGATCAGCGCGTCGTTGGTGCCCACGGCCTGGCGATCGACGGCGACGATCAGATCGTATGGTTTGATGCCAGCGCGAGCGCCAGGCGAACCCGTGGTCACGTCCTGCACCAGCGCGCCGTCGCCGCGCGTCAGCTTCAGCGACGCCTGCACGTCGGGATCGACGTCGCGCAGCGCCACACCGATGTAGCCGCGCGACACGCGGCCCTGCGCCTGGAGCTGCGGCAGGATCGCGCGCGCCTGGTTGATCGGCACCGCGAACCCGATGTTGCTGGCCTGGCGGCTCACCGCGGAGTTGATGCCGATCACCTCGCCGCGCGTGTTGATCAGCGGGCCGCCGCTGTTGCCGAAGCTGATCGCGGCGTCGGTCTGGATGTAGTTGTCGAGGCTCGAGTCGAAGAGTTTCCGGCCGATGAAGCTGACCACCCCGACCGTGACGGTGTGCTCGTAGGCCAGCGGGTTGCCGATGGCCACGACCCACTCGCCCACCCGGAGGTGATTGGAATCGCCGAGCACCGCGGCGGGCAGCTTCCCGGGCGCGTCTACCCTGATTAGCGCGATGTCCGTATCGGGGTCGGAGCCGACCACCGAAGCGCGCAGGCTGCGGCCGTCGGCCAGCTTCACCGTCAGCCGTTCAGCGCCCTCGATGACGTGATGGTTGGTGAGGATGAGCCCCTGCTCGTCGATGATGAAGCCCGTCCCCGTGCCGCGACGCGGCGCCTCGTTTCCGCGAGGCCGGCGCTCGTCGGTGGGGTCATCCAGCGGCTCGGGACGACGGCGCGGATCGGCGGTCGTCGAGCGGGCGCGACGGCCGCGCGCGCTGGCATCGATGTTCACGACGACAGGATTGAGCTTCTCGGCGATGTCGGCGAAGTTGACGGCGCCCGGAATCGCGACCGGGCCCAGCAGCGGCGCGGTGGCGAGATTCGAGGCAGCCGGCCTTGCCACGACCGGCGGCGCGGACAGCGCTGTCGTCGGCGAGAGCGAACCGGAGACGACCATCCCGACCAGCAAGCCCACCGTGGCGGTGAATGCGGCGGTAAGCCACGCGAATCCGCGCGTCATGACTCGCTCATTATAAGCCCGAGGAACGCCGCCTCATCGAGGGTCGGCACGCCGAGCGCCTGCGCCTTGTCGAGCTTGCTGCCAGGTTCGGCGCCCACCACCACATAGCTGGTCTTCTTGCTGACCGAGCCGGTCACCTTGCCGCCGAGCGCAGCGATGCGCTCCTCTGCGGCTTCACGCGTCAGAGTGTCGAGCGTGCCGGTGATCACGAACGACTTCCCCGCCAGTGGCTGTGGACCCACCGGGCTGACCTTTCGCTCGCCCACCGTCTTCACGCCCGCCTCGCGCAGGCGGGCCACCAGCTGTTGATTGCTCGGCTCGTCGAACCAGCCGCGGACCGCCGCGGCCAGCACCGGGCCGATCTCCCGCACGCGCTCCAGTTCCTCGCGGGGCGCCGCCTCGATCGCCTCGATCGACCCGAAGTGATCGACCAGCACTTGCGCGCCGCGCTCGCCGACGTGACGGATCCCGAGCCCGTAGATCAGCCGCCAGACGTCGTTGGCCTTTGATTTCTCGATCTCGCCGAGGACCTTTGCCGCCGACTTCTTGCCCATCCGCTCGAGCGCCTCGAGCTGCGGCGCCGTCAGGTGATAGACATCGGCGTAGCTGTGGACCAGCCCGCTGGCGATCAGCTGGCCGATCAGCGACTCTCCCAACCCCTCGATGTTCATCGCGCCGCGCGACGCGAAGTGCTCCAGCCCGCGCTGCAGCTTCGACGGACACGAGCTGTTCTCGCAGCGCCACACCGCCTCGTCTTCCGGCTTGGTGAGCGGGCTGTCGCAGACCGGGCAGTTGGTGGGCATCACCCACTGCGGCGGCCTGTTGGGGGCGTCGGGGTTCGCGGGACCCACCACACGCGGAATCACGTCGCCCGCCTTCTCGATGATGACCGGCTCGCCGGGGCGGATGTCCTTGCGGATGATGTCGTCCGGGTTGTGCAGCGTCGCCATCGAAATCGTCGAACCCGCGACGACGGTCGGCTCGAGGATGGCAAACGGCGTCGCGGCGCCGGTGCGCCCGATGTTGACCTCGATTTTGTGGAGCATCGCGATCTTCTGCTCCGCCGGGAACTTGACCGCCGTCGCCCATCGCGGGAACTTCGACGTGAAGCCGAGGCGCTCGCGGAGCGACTGATCGTCCAGCTTGACGACCACGCCGTCGGTCTCGAACGCGAGCGTAGCGCGCCGTTCCCGCCACTCGTCGCAGAACGCCACCACGGCATCAATGCCCTCGCAGGCGCGCCAGTGCGGCTCGACCGGACAGCCCCACGCCTTCAGCGTCTTCAGCATCGCTGCATGGGTGGCAGTTTCTGCAGCGTTTTCGGGGGGTATCGGGTCAGACCCCACCGCCTGATAGAGCCACGCCGAAAGGCGCCGGCGCGCGACCAGCGCCGGATTGAGATTGCGCATCGTCCCGGCCGCGGTGTTGCGGGCGTTGGCGTAGAGCGGTTCGCCCAGGCGCTCCTGCTCCTGGTTGATGCGCTCGAACGAAGCCTTCGGGAGGAACACCTCGCCGCGAATCTCGATCACGCCGCGTGGCCCGTCCTTCAGCGTCAACGGGATGGCGCGAATCGTCCGCACGTTGGCGGTGACGTCCTCGCCGCGCACGCCGTCGCCGCGGGTGGCGCCGCGCACCAGCCGTCCGTCCTCGTAGAGCAGCGAGATGCTGAGGCCGTCGATCTTCAGCTCGCACACGTACGCGGCCGACGCCACGCCGCCAAGCCCCTTGCGGACGCGCTCGTCGAACGCGCGCAGATCGCCCTCGTCGAAGGCGTTGTCCAGGCTGAGCATCGGCACCTGGTGTTCGACGGTGACGAAGCCCTCGGCGGGCCGGCCGCCGACTCGCTGCGAGGGCGAGTCGGGCGTGATCAGTTCGGGGTGGGCTGCTTCGAGCGCGCGGAGCTCGACCATCAGCGCGTCGAACTCGCTGTCCGAGATTTCAGGCTGGGCGTGGACGTAGTAGAGCTCTTCGTGCCGCTGGATCTCGCGGCGAAGCGCCTCGATGCGATCGGCGGGCGTCACGCGCACCGTCCCTGACTAGCGGTCGCGGAGGAGCACGAAGTCCGCCAGCGCGATCAGCGCTTCGCGCTCCTGCGTCGGCGGGAACAGGCGGAGGCTGCGCTTGGCGGTCTCGCCGAATTCAACGGCGCGGGCGTAGGCGTACTCGATCGATCGGTGCTCGGCCAGGAGCGCCTTGACGCGGGCCCACTGCTCGGGCGTCACGTCACGCGACTGCACGATGCCGCGGACCAGTGTGTCGGCCTCCGGGCCGCCCTGCTGCAGCAGGTGGATGATCGGCAGCGTGATCTTGCCTTCGCGCAGGTCACCGCCGATCGGCTTGCCGAGCGCCTCGGCCTCGCCCGTGAAGTCCAGCAGGTCGTCCACCAGCTGGAACATGATGCCCATGTTGAAGCCGTACTCGCGAAGCGCCGTGCGCTTCTCGGTGCTCACCTCGCCCAGCATGCCGCCGATCTCCGCGCAGCCGCCGAACAGGAACGCCGTCTTGCGATGGATGATCTCGAAGTGCTCGTTCTCGGAGAGATCGACGACGCCGTTCTTCGTCAGCTGGTAGATCTCGCCTTCGATCATCCGCAGCGTGACGTCGCAGAGCATGCGGACGATGTCCAGCGTCTCCTGCGTGAGCGCCATCGCCATCGACTTGATGTAGAGGAAGTCGCCGGCCAGCACCGTGACGTCATTGCCCCACCGCGAGTGCACCGCCTTCCGTCCGCGCCGCACGTCGGCATCGTCGATGATGTCGTCGTGGACCAGCGTGGCGGTGTGGATGAACTCCACCACCGCGGCGTTCAGCACGGCATGCGGCCCGGTGTAGCCGCACAGGCGCGCGGCCATCAGCAGTACCGCGGGGCGCACGCGCTTGCCACCGCTCTTCTGGATGTAGGCGCCGATCTCGGGGATGACGTGGACCTGCGACTGGACCTGCCGCTCGTACTCGCGCTCCACGGCCTCGAGGTCGGCCCGCACGGGTTCGAACAGCTGAATCAGGTCAGCCTGGGTCTTCGGGAGAGCGTTGGACAAGCTCGTCAATCTCACCATAGGGCGTCGCTGGTGTCAACGCACTCGATGCCCGTTAATCCTTGAAGCGCTGAGCTTTGCGGCTCTACGGTCGAAAGAGGCGCTTGAAGTTCGCCGAAACAATCTCCCCGACCTCAGCCGCTCCCAGTCCCCGGGCTTCGGCCACCACGTCCACCACCCGGGCCACGTAGGCCGGCTCGTTCCGCTTTCCGCGATACGGCGCCGGCGCCAGGTAGGGGCTGTCGGTCTCGACCAGCAGCCGGTCGAGCGGCACGGCGGCCACGGCCGCCCGCAGTTCCCCGGCCTTCGGAAACGAGACGATGCCGGGGATCGACAGGTAGTACCCCGTGGCCAGCGCTCGTGTCGCGGCAGCGGTGTCGCCCGAGAAGCAGTGGAACACCCCGGCCGTCTCCACGCGCCCGGACTCGCCGAGGATGCGCAGCGTGTCGTCCTCCGCTTCGCGTGTGTGGATCACCACCGGCAGGTTGCGCTCCCGGGCGACGCGCAGTTGCGCCCGGAAGACGGCCTGCTGCACCTCGCGCGGCGAGAAGTCGTAGTGGTAATCCAGGCCAATCTCGCCCACAGCCCGCGCCTCTGGCAGGCTGGCCAGCCGTCGCTCCACCAGCCGCGCGGCCTCGTCCGGGTCGGCGGCGAACAGGTGCGCATGGTGCGGATGCACACCAACCGCCGCCCGCGTCTCGGGCCACAGCTCGTGGACCCGTGACCACTGCGCGATCTCCTCGTCGCTGTCCGCGGCGAGGATCACCAGCGCGCTCGAAAGTCCCGCCGCCCGAGCCCGGTCGATGACGGCGGGAAGATCGCCGGCGAACTCCTCGCCGGCGATGTGACAGTGCGAATCGACCATAGATAACTATCGGCGATCGGGCCCGAAGCCCCAAGCCTTAAGACCCAAGACTCAAGACCCAAGACCTAAGTCGTCAGGGGATCACCACCACCACCTCGTTCGACGGGGTGCCCGGGCCTTGCGCGCTCAGCCCGACGATGCGGACGTAGTAGGTGCCCGGCGGAATGCCAGCCGCCGCATAGCCAAGCTGCGTGGAAGGCACCGAGAACGCCGCGACGTCGCTCTGCCCTGGCGACGATCCGGCCTGCAGTTGGTAGGCCGTGACCGGCACGCCGGGCGCTGGCGCCGCGGTCCATGTCAGGAGAACGGTCCCGGGCCCCGTCGCGCCGCCACTCACCGTCGGCGCGCCCGGAGGCGGCGGCCCGACGATGATGCGGATGTCCGGAGTCGGCGGTCCAAGACCCGACGCGCGGCCGGCGCGGACACGGACGTAGTAGTTGCCGTTTGGCACCACCGCCGCGTAGCCGGGCGTGGACGTCCCCGTCGCGAAGTTCGCGATGTCGGTCGCGCCCGGCTGACTGCCGGCTTCGATCACGTAGCTCTGAACCGGAGCCACGCCCGCGTTCGCCGGCGGACTCCACGTCAGGTTGACCAGGCTGCCATTGACCGTGCCCGACAGACCGAGCGGCGCGGTCGGAATCGGCCCGGAGTTGACGTCAACGCGCACCTCGTTCGAGGGCACGACGTCGCCACCCATCGCGGCGTAGACCCTGACGTAGTAGGTGCCGGCGGGCGCGGCCACCAGCAGCGACAGCTGGCCGCCGACCGGCAGGACGGCGATCACCGGACCGTTGGGCGAGTAGCTCGCGACCACCGTGTACGAGGACGCGGGCGGTCCGCTCTGCGGAGTGGTCCACGCCAGCGTCACTTCAGGAAAGTTCACCGTCGGCTGCGCCGAGCAGCGACCCGGTGGGCACGCTGGCACTGGACGCCTTGGCATGGTCGGCGCCGGTTGAGACCGTCCGCCACACCAGCATGGCGCGACCCGCTTCGGTCAGCGCCACGGCCGGGGCATCCGAACGAAAGTCCGTCGCCGGCGAGACGGTCGCGCCTGTCGTCCAGGTGCCGGCCAGGGCATTGAAGAACGACGCGCGAATGGCGAGGCTCGATCCAGGGCCCACGGCCCACCAGGTGGCCACCGCGTTGCCGGCGCCGTTCATCGCGACGCGCGGTTCGCCCGCGTCATTGCTCACCGGCGGTCCAGCGAGGTTGTAAGGCGGCGTCCAGCTCGCCGTTCCCGGAACGTAGCGCGACGCCTGCACGAGGCGCGTGGCACCGGTGTCGGTCTGCCACACGGCGGTCGCCCGCCCCGAGCCGTCCATCGCCACGCGCGGGCTGGCGTTCTGCGCTGCCATCTCGGAGAGTGTCTGCGGCGCGATCCAACTGAGCGACGCCACGTTGAAGCGAGCGGCCTGCACCACCGTGCCCGGCGCGCCACGCGGACCGTAGGTCCACACCGCCATGGCGTCACCGGAGGCACTCACCGCCAGTTCAGGCCAGTAGGCGTACTGATCCGGCGCCGAGATGTCGGCGATCGCCGACCAGGTGTCGGTGACGCCGACGAAGCGGGCGGCCTTGATCACCGAATGGTCGGCATCGATTTCGGAGACCCACACCGCGATGGCGTTGCTGCCGCCGTCGAACTCGATGTGGGGATAGAACGCGCGCACACCGGATGACGACAGCGGAACCGAGGTGCTCCAGGTGGTGCTGGACGCAGAGTACCGCGCGCGATAGACGCGGAAGTTGTCGGTGCGGCGAACCCACAACGCAATCGCGTTTCCGGTCTGATCGATCGCCACGTCCGCCAGCACGTCGTCATCACCGGGCGCCGAGAGCGGGAGCGGCGCGCTCCATGCGCCACCCGTCAGGCGCGCCGTGTAGATGAGCGCGCGCGCGGCGTCGGCTTCCTGCCACACGGCCACTGCGTCGCCATTGGGCGCCACTGCGACGCGCGCTTCGGTGGCCACGCGACCGGGCGTCGAAAGAATCACACTGGCGCTCCAGCTCTCGCTGGCGCCGATGAAGCGCGACGCTCGAACGACGGAGTTGGTGCCGTTCAACCAGTCGGACCACACCGCCACGGCGTTGCCGGCGCTGTCGGCATCGACATCGGGCTGGCCCGGCGTCCCGATTACGGCAGCGGGAGGCTGGGGCGGAAGATACAGATCAATGGACGGCGACCACAGGCTCTGGGCTCCGGCCGCCTGCGCCGAGACAGCGAGTAAAAATGCGCCAATCGCAAGGACTGCAGCGTGTTTTGTTGGGCGAAATCGCATCATGGCCGCACTGACGAGCAAGGGCCATGCCGGGCGATTGACGGGCTGGACCCGCGTCTTGCGGCAAACCGATGGACAGGATGGTCGTCGCCGGGACCAACTTCGGCATCGGCCCCCTCAACTCACACGAATCGAGGGGGGCCTCCGCCCTAACGGACGCGCGTGCCTGGCGGCGCGGGCTCGGCGTTCAACAACATCGCGCCGCCGCCATCGGGGCTGGCAGCGAGCACCATGCCATTCGACTCGATTCCCATCAGCTTTGCGGGCTTGAGATTGGCCACCACCACGATGGTGCGGCCGACCAACTGCTCGGGCTCGTAGCTCTCGGCGATACCCGCGAGAATGGTGCGCGGTGCGGCTTCGCCGACATCCACCTTCAACTGCACCAGCTTCTTCGACTTCGGCACGCGCTCGGCCTCGAGGATCTTCGCGACCTTCAGCTGCACCTTCATGAAGTCGTCGATCGAGATCAGCTCGGGTGCCGCGGCCGGGGCCGGCGCGGCTGCCGGCGCAACAGGCGCCGCGGCAGGCGCGGGTGCAACTCCCGCCTGCGTAGCAGGGGCAGCCGGTGCGGTTGCTTCCGCGGCTGCCGAAGCAGGCACGACGGCGGTGGCAGGTGTGGTGTTCTCGCTCACGTTGGGGGCTCCCTTGTCTTCCAGGCGGGGCCACAAGGCGCCCGCATTCAGGTACTGCTCTTTCTCCAGATGCTCGCCAGGTGCTGGAGGTGTCGAGGCGAAGATCGGCCACGGCCGTGGTCTCACCCAGCCGCCGCAGGATCTCCGCGGCCGAAGACGGCATCACGGGCAGCAGCAGCACCGCGGCGATGCGCACCGCCTCCGCGACGTCGTACAGCACGTGCGACAGGCGATCCGCATGCGCGGGGTCCTTTGCCAGGCTCCACGGCTGCGTCTCGGCGATGAACTCGTTCGCGGCGCTGATCAACCGATACGCCGACGCCACGCCTTCGTGCAGCGCGAGGCGGTCCATCGCGTGCCCATAGGCCTGAACCGATTCGGCGGCCACCGTCGCCAGCGGTCCGCCGCTCTGCGCCTTCAGTCGTCCGCCGCGATAGCGTTCCGTCATCGACGCCACGCGGTTGACCAGGTTCCCCAGGTTGTTCGCGAGGTCGGCGTTGTATTTCTCCTCGAAGCGCTCCCAGGTGAAGTCGCCGTCACCACCGTACGGCACTTCCTTCGTCAGGTAGAGGCGCAGCGGATCCGGGCCGAAGCGCTTCGCCGCGTCGAGCGGATCGACGATGTTGCCCATCGTCTTGCTCATGCGCTCGCCCTTGAAGAAGACCCAGCCGTGGCCGAAGACCTTCCCGGGCAGCGGCAGGCCGGCGCTCATCAGCATCGCCGGCCAGATCACGCAGTGGAATCGCGTGATGTCCTTGCCGACGATGTGTAGATCGGCCGGCCACCGCTGGGAGAACCGCTTCTCATCCCACCCGTAGCCGACGGCTGCCGCGTAGTTGGTGAGCGCATCGAACCACACGTAGACCACGCTCTTCGGGTCGAACGGCAGCGGAATGCCCCACGACTGTCCGGCCCGGCTGATCGACAGGTCCTCGAGCCCGGCTTCGACGAATCGCAGGACCTCGTTCCTTCGAACCTCCGGCTCGATGAACGAGGGATGCTCCTCGTAGAATTTCAGCAGCGGCTGCTGGTACTTCGACAGGCGGAAGAACCAGTTCCTCTCCTTGATCCACTCCGGCTTGGTCTTGTGAATGGGACAGAGCCCGTCCACCAGGTCCTTCTCCGGCTTGAACTCCTCGCAACTGACGCAGTACGGGCCCTCGTAGGTGCCCTCGTAGATGTCGCCGCTGTCCTTGCAGGCCTGCACCAACCGCTGCACGGCCGGAAAATGCCGCTTCTGGTCCGTCGTCCGGATGAAGTCGTCGAACGAAATGTCCAGCCCGCGCCAGACCTCGCGGAACACCTGCTCCATCTCGTCGCAGTAGGTCAGCGGATCCTTCCCCTGTTCCTGCGCGCGACGGAACACGTTCTGCGAGTGCTCGTCGTTCCCCATCAGGAACCACGTGTCGTCACCCTTCAGCCGGTGATAACGGGCGATCACGTCGGCCGTGATCTTTTCGTAGGCCGTGCCCAGATGCGGACGGCTGTTGACGAAGTCGATGGCGGTGGTGAGGAAGAAGGAGGACATTATCGTGTGTCGGTAGTCGGGAATCGGGAGTCGGGAGTCGGCTGATCGAGCCACGCCTTGTGCGCCGCGGCCTGCACCATCTTAATCGGGATGTCGCGCTCCGCTGCCAGCCGGGCCAGATCGTCGAACTCGGGCTGGGCGTTCATCACCACCCCGCCCTTGCGGGCCACCTTGAATCGTACCACGCCGTATGGCGTGGTCACGGGTACCAGCTCGCGGTCGAGGCACAGACGCGCCATCTCCTGATAGCGGATGCCAATGGTCGTGGTCTCGCGGAACACCAGATCGGCCAGCGCGTCCCGCTGCTCCGGCGCACAGACGATGGTCATCAAGGTGCCGGGGCGGTTCTTCTTCATCTGCACCGGCTGATAGAACACCTCGAGCGCGCCGGCGGCATAGAGGCGATCCATCAACACGCCGAAGATCTGCGGGTTCATGTCGTCAATCTCGCACGCCAGCTCCACGACGCGCGTGGCCGGCCCCGTCGTCTCGACCGGGCTCGTCTCATCGGCCTCGCCTCTTGCACTGCCCTCGCCGACAAAGACGCGCACCACGTTCGGGGTCTCGGGAAGATCGCGGTCTCCAGCGCCGTATCCCACGGTCATGTTCTTCATCGCCGGCATCGGCCCGTAGCTGTCCGCGTACTCCGTGAGGATGAGCGCACCGGTGGGCGTCAGCGTCTCCATCTGCACGCCGCTGCTGTAGGTGGGCATTTCGCCCAGCAGCCGCACGGTGGCCGGCGCCGGTACCGGGAACAGCCCGTGCGCCGTCTTCACCATGCCGCCGCCGACGTTCACCGGCGACACCACCACGCGCTCCGCGCCGAGATATTCCATCGCGAACACCGTGCCGACGATGTCGATGATCGAGTCGACGGCGCCCACCTCGTGCAGATGCACCTTCTCCATCGTCGAGCCGTGGATCGCGGCCTCGACTTCGGCGAGCCGCTGGAACATCTTCGTGGCGCGCGCCTTGCCGGCTTCGCTCAGCGCCGACTTCGCGATCGCCGCGTAGATGTGTTTGAGGTGGTAGTGACGGTGCGGCCGTCGGAGTCGGGAGTCGGGAGTCGGGAGTCGGATCGAGTCTGCCGGTTGCCGTCTGCCTCGACCCGAAACTTCAACGACGACACGCCGGTCTTCAGCACCCGTTCCACCGAGACGGAGAATCCGTCCACGGCCAGGCTGCCCAGGGCGCGCTGCACCTCGTCGAACGGCACACCGGCGTCGATCAACGCGCCCAGAATCATGTCGCCGGCGGCGCCGGCAAAGCAGTCGAAGTACAGCGTCTTCACGTCAGTCGGTTTCCTTGTTTGAAGCTGTAGTACCGGCCCGCGCCAAGGATGATGTGATCCATCAGCGTAATGCCCACCAACTCACCCACCTGCTCCATCCGCCGCGTTACCGAGATGTCGGCGTTGCTTGGCAGCGGGTCGCCAGACGGATGATTGTGGAACACCACCACGTTCGCAGCCGAGGCCAGCAGCGCCTCGCGAAACACTTCGCGGGGCTGGGCGGGCGTGCTCTCGGACGTGCCCACCGAGAGCACCGATGCCCGGATCAGCCGCTGCTTCATATCCAGCAGCAGGACACCGAAGCGCTCGACCCGATGTCCCCCGTGGAGCGGCATCAGGTAGTGCGCCAGATCCGCCGGCGTGCGAAACCGCGGTCGTTCGCCGGCCTCCCGGACCAGCGCCCGGCGTCCCAGCTCGACTGCCGCCACCAGCCGCGCGGCGCGCGCCGCGCCCACGCCTTCCACCCGTCGCAATTCGTCGAGCGCCATGCGCGGCAAGCCGTCCGCCCCGCCGGCAGCATCCAGCACGTCGTGCGCCAGCGACAACGCGCCCCGATCGCGTGTCCCGCTGCCAAGCACCAGCGCCACCAACTCGTTGTCACCCAGCGCCGACGGACCGGCGCGCACAAGCTTCTCGCGCGGGCGATCCACAAGAGGGAGATCCTTCACAATGTACCTCAGAAGCCGCCGTATACTTTGAAGCCAATGCCCCGCCTGATCGTCGTCTTGTCTTTGCGCTCACCCTGCTCATTGCCGCGTGTGCCGAGCCCCCCGCCAAGGAAATGCATCAAGCCCAGGGCGCCATCGACGCCGCCCGCGCCGCCGGTGCCGAGGAATACGCCGCCGACGAGCTGAAGCTGGCCGTGGACGGGCTCGCCAAGTACCAGGAGGCCGTGGCCGCCCGCGACTATCGGCTGGCCCTGGCCCACGCGCTCGATAGCCGCGAGCGCGCGCAGAACGCAGCCAAGACCGCGGTGGACGGCCGGGCCAAGGCCCGCGGCGATGCCGAGCGCCAACTGGCCGAGGCCGTGGCCCTGGTCCAGCGCGCGCAGGCACGGCTCCGCGACACCGAGGTGGCCAAGCTTCCCCGCCGCACGCTCGCGCCGATTGAAGCGGCCATCGCCGCGACGTCGGCGTCACTGCAAGAAGCGCGCGCGGCGTTGAAGAAGGAAGAATACGGGCAGGTCGGGAAGCTGACCGCCGCCGTGACGCAACAGATTCAGGCCACTTTGGCCGAGATCGACGGCGCAATGAAGCCGCCCGTCAAGGGTCGCCGCCGTTAGTCCGCTGTCAGCACCGCGCAGAACCTGAAGGCTCGCTCGTCGCGCGGACGCGCAGCTTCTGACATCTATCGCAGCGGCGGTACCACCACCATCACATCCGGCGTGGCGGGGCTATAGCCGGTGGCGTTTGCCGAACGCGCGCGCACGAAGTAGGTGCCGGGCGGGACGGCCGTTGCGGTGTACGTCAGCGCACCGGTCGTGATCGTGGCGAGATCGGCCAACCCGGGTTGGCTGCCCGCTTCGAGGCGATAGAACAACGGCACCGGGCCACTGCCGGGCGCATTCCACGCGAGCGCGACCGTCGATCCCGTCACCGTCGCACGCAGGTCGGTGGCAGGCTCGGGCGGCGGCCCACCCACCTGCACGATCACTTCATTGCTGGCGGGACCTTCGCCGCAGGCGTTCAGGCCGCGGACGCGCACGTGATACGTGCCGGGCGGAGCGGTGGTTTCGAGGCGCAGGTTACGGTTGACGTTCAGCCGCGCCAGATCGGCACGCGATGGCGCGCTGCCGGCCTCGACGACGTACGATCGCGCCCCGACGGCGGCGCTCCAGGCGAGGGACGCGGTGTTGTCGAATCCAGAAGCGGTCAACGTCCCCGGCGATCGAGGAACGGCGTTGCAGGCGTACGGCGACAGCGCAAAGGCGACCTCGTTCGACGGGCCGGTCAGCCCTTGTGCAGCTCGCGGCGTGGACGCGCACGTAGTACACGCCTTCCGGAGCGGTACCCAGCAGCGTCGTCGCGGTCCTGCCGGTATCGAAGTTGAACAGGTTCGACTGACCGCTGACCGACCCCGCGCGCACCACGTAGCTCGTCACGTCGCCGGTCGCGGGCGCCGTCCAGCTGAGAAACACGTCGTTGTCCGCGTGCAGCACGGTCAGGTTCCTGGGTGCGGTGGGCGACACCGGCTCCCCAGCGGAATGGAACTGAGAGACGACCGGTCCCGTCGGGCCGTCGAGAGGCACGTAGAGCTCCAGCAGTCCGTCGGTCGCCTCGGCGGGCCTGGTCCAGTAGGAGGTGGAGAGCGTCGCCTCTCCGGTGTCGGGATCCCAGGCCGGGCCTGAATACACGAGGCCATCCACGTACGCCACCTGCGACGAGGGCGAACGGTCGGCGCCCGCGGGGACGGTCCACGACGTCACGGCACCCGCAACCGCATCGGCCGCGCCGATGGTGCGCGCCCCGCCAGCGACCGCCCCGACGAAGAACGCGCGCGGGCCGGACCGCGTCAGACCCGTCGATCGTCGTGCCAGCGGCCAGCGTCAGCGTTGGCAGGGTCGCACCGCCATTCTCGGCGTTCAGCGCGGCGAGGCCGACGCGGGCTTCCCCACCCGCTGTCGAGAAGTTGCCGCCGATGACGACGGTCGCGTCCACCAGCGCCATCGCTTCCACCGGATGCGGCGCGGTGGTCGGCGCCGTCGCGGCGCTGCTGATGCGCGGATCCCACGCGGTGAGTTGTACCGAGGCGATGTCCACTGCCAGGCCATGCCCACGGGCCGCGGGCTGCGGCTGCGTCGAGGTCACCACCTGAGTGAAGTAACCACCCGCATAGACTCGCGTCGGCGTCGCGAGAATCGACGCGATGTAGCCTTGAACACCGCCTGCCGCGCCGGTCAGCACCGTCCACCCATCGGCCAGACCAGAGGCCAGGTCCACGCGGCGGATTTGCCCCTGCGACGTGCCAGCGAACAGGAACTCGTCATTGGCCGCCAGCGACGTGACCGGGGGCACCAGCTGCGACGTCCCTCCGCCGTTGGGATCGAACGCCAGCACTGTGCCAGTGACGACGTTGACGGCGGCAAGGTGGGTCCGGCGCTGCAGGGGCGCGCCGATCACACGCCCGATGTAGAGGCGGGTGTCGAGCGGCACGAGATCCACCGCAGTGCTGGTCGGCGCAAACACGGTCGGAGCCCAGGCGTCGAAGGCCCCGGTGCTCGTACTGACCGCGGCGAGCAGGTACCGCGTCTCGCCGTTCAGCGCGCGCACCGTTCGGCCTCGCACGAACAGACGGGTGCCGACCAGCGCGAGACGCTCCACCGAGAGGGTGTCACCACTGTCGGCCGTCAATGCCGGGGCGAACGCCTCGACCAGCGCGCCGGTCGCCTCGGTGACTGCGAACACGCCCGTCCGGCCGAGCCCGCGTCCGGCCACGAACACACGGCCATCGGCGACCTCGATGTCGGTCACGGTCAGCACGGGATTCAGCCAGCCCGCCTTCGGCGTCCCAGTCGCGAGATCGAATGCGCGAAGCGCGCTGTTCGTGGTCTGGCTGACGTAGAGTGTGGTGCCCTGCACCCGGACGAAGCCGTCGTTCACGCCGGCCTGAGCCAATTCAGTGAAGGCTCCGCTCCCGGCATTCAGCAGACCCACGCGATAGCTGGGTCCCGTCGTGCCGCGATCCGCGGCCGAGATGACGAGCCGGCCGTCAGGCGCGGCGCCCTCGAGCAGAACGGTGCTGAACTGAGCGAACTCGGCGGTCGAGCGGCGTGCGCCGGTGGTGCCGTCGAACGAGGCCAGCCATCCGGTGGGCTCTGCAAGGTCTCCCGCCCGTGTGCCACCGACGTAGAGTGTGTCGCCGACGCGCAGGATCGTCAGACCGCGTGCCAGGGTATCGGCCGGCACGAAGGCGTCGAGGCGGAAGCTCCGGACGAAACGGCAGTCCGCACCAATCCGGACGAAAGACGAGGAGGCAGGCACGTCGAACGCACCCGCAGCGTCGGTCAATCGTTCGGGCGGCAGCGGCACCTGCATGAACAAGCCGCCGGCCGGATCGGGAACCGTGATCGGACGAACGCCGTCCTGTGTGCCCGAACGCGTCGCGCATCCGGCTGCGAGCGAACCGGTGCTCTGATCGACGAAGCCAGGCCCTTCCGGCAATAGCGCCGCGATGTACCGGAAGCGGCCTCCCAGGTACGCCACGTCACCCGCGGCGGCTGAGGCGATACTGGCGCGTCGGTCACCCATCGCAACAACGCGGGCACACGGACTTCGGCCTCGACGGGTGCCAGTAGCAACGCCAGCAACACGACCAGTGTCGAGTAAACCGGCGGCGCGCGTGTGGCCTCGCAGCATGAGCTAGAACGATATCAGATGAGTCGGTGACTCAGCCGGCCGTCGCGGAGTGTCTGCATCAGCGCGGCACCCACAGGCCATCGAAGAGCACCTCGGCCCAGCCGGTGAGATACACCCCGTCCTCGTGCCACTCCACGCGCTGCGTGCCGCCCGGCGCCTCGACGTCGATGTCGCGGCCCGCGCCGCCAGCCACCGCGGCCGCCACCGCCGATGCGCACGCGCCGGTGCCGGAGGCATGCGTCGGTCCGACACCGCGCTCCCAGATCAGGATGCGGACACGGTTCGGCGCATCCACCACCGCGAACTCGACGTTGGTGCCGGCGGCAAACCGCGGGTGCGTGGCCAACGCGGGGCCCAGCTTCTCGAACCGCGCGCGGTCCGGCAGTTCCTTCACCAGCGTCACGCACTGCGGATTCGCCATCGTCATGATGACCACCGGCAATTGCTCGCCGGCGACGTCGAGAGTCTCCTGCGAGATGTGCGTGGGCGCGCCCATCGCCGCGCGGAAGGTGTACTTCGCGTCGGCGCGTCCGGACAGCGTCAAGGTCTTCCACCCGGCGTCGGTGTCCACGCGCAGCGTCGTCAGCGGGGCACTCTCCGGGCCGCGCTGATGCAGCACCAGTGCGGCGAGGCAGCGCAAGCCGTTGCCGGACAACTCGGACGGGCTGCCATCGGCATTGATCAGCCGCATGCGCGCGGTGCCGTCGGGCAGAACGTTGTAGTAGATGACACCGTCGCCGCCGACACCGGTGTAGCGCTCGCACAGCCGGCGCGTCAACTGATCGAGCGGCAATCCTTCCACATCGTCCGCGGGGACGAACAGGAAGTCGTTGCCGTAGGCGTGGGCTTTGGCGATTCGCATGGGAAAGACAGGATACACGCTCGAGTGGCAGGCGTTACCGCGCGGCTCACCGTGCGCCGGGAGCGAGCGGGCTCGCCCGTTCTACGGCACCTTGAACGCGTCGAACACCCAGGTCAACCCGGCGGTGACGCCGTAGTCCGGATCGCGCGGGGTCATCCCCAGCATGAACGCACCGTCCACGCGCACCGCGCCCCTGGTGTAGCGCCCACCGACGCGGAGCGTGCCACGGTCCTCAGCGCCGACGCTCGTTGTCTCCGCGAAGTTGGCGCGGCCGGTCAGTTCACCGACCGCCTCGAGGCCTCCCGTCAGTGCCCGCGCGAGCGACAGCCCGTACACGAGCAGATCGTCCTGACTGGCAATCGTGGCCGGGTCCTCGAGAATCAAGACGCCGATGTTACCGACCACGCGGAGCGATTGCACCGTCTTGCCGATCAGGAACGAGGCCGTGAAGTCGGTGGTGTCGCGGCCGAGCCCCGACTCGTTGCTGGCGTTGGGCAGCCGCGTCGCGAAGCGGACGCCGAGCGATGGCCGGTTGCCCTTCTCGCTCAGCATGCGGATCTTCGTGCCGAGGATGAGGTCTTTCACCGATGTCGTGCGATCGCCGCTGAAGTCCAGCAGCGACGACAGCGGCGCGGGCTGCTGGTCGGTGATCGTCAGCCGCTGATAGAGCCCGCCATCGACCTGCACTTCGGCGATGGAGCTGATGCCGATGCTGACGCCGAACGTCGGCACCGCCAGCAGGTTGCCGGTGAGACCGGACAGCGGAAACTTGGCGTCGCTCTCGTAGTCCAGACCCGTTTCGAACAGCAGGCGGCCGGAGCCGACGGTCTCGGGATCTTCGGTGATGAGGGGACGTTGCTGCGCGGAGGCCGGGGACGCCGGCCAGAGAAGCGTGGTCAGCACGGTGACCACTCCGATAGTCTTCAAACGCATCACGCTTGGGTTCTCAAAACGTCTTTCGGCTGTCGAGCAGGATGGTGACCGGCCCGTCGTTGACCAGGCTGACCTGCATCATCGCCTGGAACTCTCCGGTCTCGACGCGCAGGCTGCTGGTCCGCAACTCTCGCACCACGTCCTCGTAGAGCGCGCGCGCCAACTCGGGGGCCGCGGCCGAGGCAAACGAGGGCCGTCGACCGTTTCGCGCATCGCCGCTCAGCGTGAACTGCGAGACCACCAGCACGCCGCCGCCGATATCGAGCACGGAGCGGTTCATCCGCTTCCGCCCCTGCTCGTCGCCATCGTCTTCGAAGATGCGCAGGTCACGAACTTTGGACGCGATGTAGGCGACGTCGGCCGGGCCATCGCCCTGTTCGACTCCGACCAGCACCAGCAGACCTTGCGTGATTTCGCCGGTGACCCGATCGTCCACCGTGACGCGCGCGCTCGACACGCGCTGGACCACCGCGCGCATCAGCTCGGGAGTCCCATCTTCGAGCTCATCATCAGCGGGATGATCGGCAGCGTCAGCGGGCGTGTCGGCGAAGTCCTCGGCGATCTCCGCCGCCTGTTCACGAAGATCCGCGCCCGGATTCAGCCGGCGATCCAGCAGGTGCCGTGGCATCACGTTCGCCAGGGCCTTGATCATCGACCCCTTGATTGCGGGGTGCTCGCGTTCCAGCTCCATGATCAGCCGCTTGATCCGCTGACGCTGCAGCCCGAGGTCGCCACAGGCCGGGCAACAGCAGCCGATGATCGGCAGCTCTGATTCCTGGGCGTAGGCACGCGCCTCGGCCTCGGTCACATAGACCAGCGGGCGAATCACCACGTGCTTCTTGTTGTCGGAGACGAGGCGCGCGGGCATCGCCTTCAGCGCGCCGGCGAAGAACAGGTTCAGGAGCAGCGTCTCGACGAAGTCGTCGAGGTGGTGGCCCAGCGCGATCTTCGTGGCACCCACCGCGTCGGCCATCCGATAGAGCACGCCGCGGCGCAGCCGAGCGCACAGCGAACAGGGCGTCTTGTCGGGGTCGAGCTTGTCCTCGATGACCGCACCGATGGTGGTGTGCTCGCTGTAGAACTCCCAGCCCCGGGCGGCGCACGCTTCGGCGACGGCCTTGTGCTGATAGCCCTCGTAGCCCGAGTCCACGTTCACGGCGACGATCGAGAACGTGATCGGCGCGCGCTTGCGGAGCACGTCCAGAATCTGAATCAGCGCCCAGCTGTCCTTGCCGCCAGAGAGGCCAACCATGACCCGATCGCCGTCCTCGACCAGGTTGAAGTCGGTGATGGCGCGCGTCGTCTTCTTGGCGAGGCGGGTTTCGAGGGGCGTGCGGTAGGACATAAGGCCTAGGGACCAGCTAGATCATAGCAGTGTCCACGGTCACCACGCGCTCGACTCGCGCGCGGGCGCCAACCGTGGACCTGCGGCGCTTTTCAACTGTGGGGGGTGAGTGAGATCTGAGCAGCTCGACAAACGCCAGGAGCGGCAATGTGCTCCGGCCAGTGTTCGAGCCGCCCTCGTCGTGCGCGGGCGGGTCGGAACCTCGCCCGACCAGCGGTCCGGGAGACCGCCGGGGCTTACTCGCCCTTCTTCTTGCGCTTGGGCTTCACGGCCACGCCGGCCACGCGGCAGTCGTGGGTGGCGTCGAGCTTCCACGAGTCCAGCACGGGGTTGGCTCTCACCGCGGCGGCCACCAGCATGCCCGGTGCGGGCACGAGGCGCTTGAACTGATCGGGCGGCGGCAGATGCTCGAAACCGACGAGCACGTAGGGCGAGCTCGTGCAGAACACTTTACCCACGCCCCACTCGGGCTTGTTGGCGTGCGTGACATACGATCCGACTCGAAACTGGCTCACTCAGGCCTCTCAATTCAGACAGACGACGGACGACGGGCGCGAAATTCGAACCGTTGGTGACGGGGTTGTGGGCCTTCTAGGATATCACCGAATGGGCTTCTGCCCTAGCAGCCCAGCAGTTGGGGGTCCTATCGCGCCAGATTCTTCACCCGCTCCGCATCCGGCGGCAGAAACGCGCGCGAGAAGATCTGATCGGCGCGCGGGACACGGGTCGCGCCCGTCGCCTTGGCGATTTGCGCGATGCCGCGCTCGAGGCGCCCGGGATCCATGTCGCCGATCCCGATCCGGGCACCCTCCGCGTGACTCATCTCCATCTGCAGCGTGCCGGCCAGCCGCGCCCGGTCCACGGCCTTGTTCACCGTCGGTTCACGCTTCGCGACCGACTCAATCGCAGCGTCGAGATCCGCCACCGTGTCGCGCAGCCCGCGATTGAACGCGCGGACGATCGCCCGCACGTCCTCCGGCCGCTCGCGCGCCAGTGAGGGCCGCACCATCAAGCCGTTGCCGTAGAGGTCGGGCAGCTGATCCTTGTATTCGAAGAAGCGAAGCCGAGCGCGTTCCACCTTCGCGGGCGCCACCGCCGCCACGATCGTGTTGACGAAGCCGAAGCAGCCCGCATGCGTCCCGGCGAGCACCGACTCGACGTTCGCCCGCATGCTGGCCTCTGACTTCACCACCTTGACGCGCGACGCATCGACTCCCGCCCCGGCGGCCCAGACCGGCCACATCACCAGCGCCGCATCGATCGGATGGCCGATCACCGACTTCCCTTCCAGGTCCTTCGGACTCCGAATCGGGCCGTTCGCGTCCACGACAATCGTCAGCGGCGTGATGTTGAACACCGTGTAGACGGCGAGGGGGACCTCGCCCGCCGTACGCCCGGCGAGTTCGATCAGCGCCGTGATGTCGCCGTAGCCGAAGTCGAACCCCTCCGGCAGCACGCGTGGGACCACTGCCGCGGCGCCGTCACCAGCGACGAACTGCACGTCCACGCCGGCCTCGCGGAGGTAGCCCCGATCCTGCGCCAGCATCATGAACGCCTGCGGCCCTGAGATGCCGGAATTGAGCAGCACCCGATAGGTGCGAAGCCCCTGGCCGACCGCACGGACGCGGAAGGACCATTGCAGCAGACGCCGTGGCGGCAAGGAACGCTCGCCGGGATAGGTGCGACATCCGCCCACTCTACCGCCAACGACTCGCCGCGCGACGGCCTCGGTTCGATCGCCGGGACGCCCATCAGCGCCGCCTGTATACTCCGCACAACGAGGCCACATGACCGATTGGACCGCCGCCTTTGCCTACGCCGCGCGAACCCTGCGCCGGCAGCCCACGTTCGTGGTGATCGCGGTCCTGACGCTGGCGCTCGGCATCGGCGCCAATACCGCGATCTTCAGCGTGATCAAGACGGTGGTGCTGAACCCCCTTCCCTACGCAGAGCCCGAGCGGATTGTCGTGCTGTGGGAGGTCAATCCCGAGGGCAACCAGGACCGCGTCTCGGTCCCGACCTTCCAGGACTGGCAGAAGGAAGCGCGGTCGCTCGAGTCGATTGCCGCGTTCCGGCAGGTGGACTTCACCTACGCGGGATCGGGCGAGCCGCGAAACGTGCCCGGAGTGCGGGCCACGCCAGACCTGTTCAAGGTCCTGATGGCCAACGCCGAACTCGGTCGCACGTTCGTCGCGGACGAAGCCGTGGTCGGCGCGGACAACGTGGTCGTGGTCAGCCGGGGGTTCTGGGAGCGCGTGCTCGGCTCCGATCCATCGATCGTCGGCAAGACGATTCAGCTCGACTCGCTCCCCGTCAACGTGATCGGCGTGATGCCGAGAGGATTCGAGTTTCCCACGGCGACGAACGCCGAGGTCTGGATGCCGCTGGCGTTCAATCCGAAAGATCTCCACGGCCAGTCGCGACGCGCTCGTTCGCTGATGGTCGTCGGACGCCTGGCCCCGGGCGCTACCGCGGTGCAGGCCCAGGACGAAGTGACCGTGCTGGCCAATCGCATCGCCGCGGCCTACAAGGACAGCAACGCCGGTTGGGGCGCCCGCGTGGTCGCCGCGCACGAGCAGCTGGTGGCGGCCTCTCGCCCGGCACTGATGATGCTGATGGGCGCGGTCGGATTTCTCCTGCTGATCGTCTGCGCCAACATGGCCAACCTGCTGCTGGCGCGCCTGTCGAGCCGCCGGCGCGAGATTGCCGTCCGCGGCGCACTGGGCGCGGGGCGCATGGACGTGGCCCGCCCGATCCTCGCCGAGAGTCTGCTGCTGTCGCTTGGTGGAGCGGCGCTGGGACTGATCGTGGCCGCCGTGGGGCTGCGCATCATTGCGGCACTCCCCGAGGCCGGCCTGCCGCGCATGGACCAATTGCACCTGGACGGCGGCGTGCTGCTGTTCACGATGGTGGTGTCGGTCGCCGTCGCGATGGCGTTCGGCGTGCTGCCCGCGCTCCACGCCTCCAGAACCGACCTCCGCTCGAGCATCGTCGAAGGCTCCGGTGGCGCGACGTCCAGCCCCTATGCCCGACGCGTGCTGAGCGGGCTGGTGGTCGTCGAGGTGGCGTTGGCCCTGGTGCTGCTCGTCGGCGCCGGCCTCATGACGCGCAGCTTCACCAAGCTGCTGCAGGTGAGCCCGGGATTCGACGGCACCAACCTCGTCGCCGCGCGCGTGCTGCTGCCGACGGCGAAGTACCGCCAGCGCGAGACGCTGGCGCGCTTCTACGAGGACGTCATCGATCGCCTGCGACGCTCGCCCGGTGTGACAGCAGCGTCCGCGGTGTCGTCGCTCCCCTTGCAGGACGTCGGCGCCGCATCCGCGCTGCCGTTCAGCGTCGAGGGACAGCAGCCGCCCGCGACGGAAGATCCGCTGGCCGATGTCCGCATGGTCGCGCCCGGCTACTTCGAGACGATGAAGATCCGTCTTCTGTCGGGCCGCTTCCTCGACGAGCGCGATGTGCAGGAGGCGCCCCGCACCAGCGTCATCAACGAGACGATGGCGCGCAGGTACTTCCCGGATCGCAGCCCGATCGGACTGACGATCGTGAATCCGCACGGCAAGAGCGAAGTGGTCGGTGTCGTCGCTGACGTGCGCAATCAGGGTCTGGCGAGTGAACCGAAGAAGCAGGTCTACCTGCCGCTTCGCCAAAGCCCGACGCCAGGGATGGCGCTCGTCGCGCGTACCGAGCGCGACCCGCTGTCGTTTGCCGGCACGATCCAGAAGGTCATCTGGGAAGTGGACCCGCAGCAGCCGATCTACGAGCTGAGCACGATGGATCAGATTCTGGCGCGGGCCGTGTTCCTGCCGCGACTCTCGACCACGCTGCTGTCCTTGTTTGCCGCCGCGGCGCTGCTGCTGGCCGGCCTCGGCATCTACGGCGTCCTGTCGTACTCGGTCTCGCAGCGGACGCGCGAGATCGGCCTGCGCATGGCGCTCGGCGCGGGCTCCGGCGACACCGTGGCGCTGGTGATCAGGAACAGCGTGCTGCTGGTGATGGTCGGTGGCGTCGTGGGACTGGTTGCGGCCTCGCTGCTGTCGCGGTCGATGGCGGGCATCCTCTACGGCATCGGTCCGTTCGATCTGCCGTCCTTCGGCCTGGCCGCACTGGTGCTGCTGACGGCGGGCCTGCTGGCCAGCCTGCTGCCGGCGTTGCGGGCGACGCGGGTCGATCCGATGGTGGCGCTAAGGGACCAGTAACTTCTACCTGCACGGCCCCACCTCGTCCTTGCGTCGGCAAGGCGGCTCCCATACGATGCGCGCGTGACGCGCCACCCTCTTCGCCGCACCGTCCACGCGCTCGCGGCGATCGCGATCGCCGCAGCCTCGCTCGCCCTCTCCGCCACAGCAGTCCGCCGCCTGCGACCTCCTCATCACCGGCGGGCGCATCGTCGACGGCACCGGCGCGGCATGGTTCCGCGCCGACGTGTGCGTCACCGGTGATCGCATCTCCACGCTGCGTGCGAACGACACCTCCACCGCACGACGACGCATCGATGCCACCGGGCTGGTGGTGGCGCCCGGATTCTTCGACATGCTCGGCCAGTCCGAGTACTGGGTGCTGCGCGACAGCCGCGTCGCCAGCAAGATCATGCAGGGCATCACCACCGAGCTGACCGGTGAGGCCAGCTTCACCAGCGTCGGCCACCAGAACGCACGGCGCCTGCACCCTTTCGTCTCGATGTTCGACAAGGAGAAGGTGCCCGGGTTCGACAACCTGGCCGGCTACCTCCGCATACTCGAGCGACAGCCGGCCACCATCAACCTCGGCACGTTCATCAGCGCCGGCGGCGTGCGCGACAGCGTGATCGGTCGCGAGGATCGCGCGGCCACGGCGGCCGAACTGAAGGAGATGGAGACCCAGGTTGCCGAAGCCATGGAAGCCGGCGCCTTCGGCGTCTCCACTTCGCTCCAGTACGTGCCGGACCGATTCGCGCGCACCGACGAACTCGTCGCGCTCGCCAAGGTAGCTGGGCGCTTCGGCGGCAGCTACATCACGCACCAGCGCTCCGAGGCCGACGAAATCGACCAGAGCCTGGACGAAGTCTTCCGCATCGCGCGCGAGGCCGGCGTGCCGGCCACCATCCATCACCTGAAGACCGCCTACAAGCAGAACTGGGGCCGCATGCCCGCGGTGTTGCAGCGCATCGAACGGGCGCGGCAGGAGGGCCTCGACATTGCCGCGGACCAGTATCCCTACGTGGCCGGGAGCAACCCGCTCGACTCCAGCCTGCCGGTCTGGGCGCGTGAAGGCGGCCGCGAGGCGATGGTCAAGCGGCTGACCGACCCCGCCATCCGCGCGAAGATCAAGGCGGAGATTCTCACGCCCTCGACCACCTGGGAGAACCAGTACGTCGGGTCTGGCGGGGCGGCTGGCATCCTCGTCTCGGCCGTGAGCCGCGCGGAGTTGAAGAAGTACCAGGGCCGCACGCTGGACGACATCGCGAAGGCCGAGCAGAAGGATCCGCTCGACGTGCTTGATGGACATCATCGCGCAGGACGACACCACCGGCAGCGGCGTGATGTTCTTCATGAACGAGGACGATGTGAGGGCGGCGTTGAGGCATCCGCTGGTGATGCTCGGCACCGACTCGGGAGGGATGGCGCCAGACAGTCCTCCGCCGACCGGCCGGCGTCCACCCGCGCGCCTGGGGGTCCGCCGCGAGGATTCTGGCGAAGTACGTGCGCGAGGAGCGGCTGCTCACGCTCGAGGAGGCGGTCCGCAAGATGACCTCACTCCCCGCTCAGCGCATGCGTCTCTGGGATCGCGGAGTGATCCGGCCCGGCGCCTTTGCCGATCTCGTCGTCTTCGATCCCGCGACGGTTCGCGATCGCGCGACGTTCGAGAACCCGAAGCAGTACGCCGAGGGCATGCGCTACGTCGCGGTGAACGGGCAGCTGGTCGTGGATGACGGGCAGCTCACGTCAGCGAGACCAGGAAAGGCGCTCCGCGGGCCTGGGTATCGGGGAACGCGATAGGCCCGTACGCAGGAACTGCATCAAAATCGGCCCGATCGTGCCAGACCCCAACCGCTAGTCGGACTTCGGCGCCGGCCGGCGGTCCCAGCGGTGCTTACGCAGCTCCGCCAGCAAATCCGCCGGCAGCGGGCCCCCTTCGCTCGCGGCGATGTTTGCCTCCACGTTCTGCGCCTTGCGCATGCCTGGAATCACCACGCTGACGTCGGGATTCGACAGAATCCACCGCAGCGCCAACTCCGCCATCGTCATCTCCGGCGGCACGAGGGGCCGGAGCGCCTCAGCCCGACGCACGCTCTCGCGCAAGTTGTCGGGCGTGAAATAGGCGTTCCGGAAGTCTCCCTCCGGCCAGCTGCTGTCCACGGTCAGCTTGCCGGTGAGCGTGCCCTCGTCGAACGGCACGCGCGCGATCACCGCGATGTTCAGCTCGCGGCACACCGGGAACAGCTCGTCTTCCGGCGCCTGGTCGAAGATGTTGTAGACCACCTGCACGGCGTCGATCAGGCCGGTCCGCAGCGCGCGAATCGCGTTCTCCGGCTCCCAGCGATTGATGCTGATGCCAACGGCGCCGACCAGCTTCTCGTCCTTGAGCGCACGCACCGCGCGTTGCCACTCCACGTCTTCCGCCCAGGCGTCGCTCCAGACGTGGAACTGCATCAGATCGAGCGATGGCAGCCCGAGGTTCCCGAGGCTCTTCTCGGTGAACTCGCGGATATGGTCCGCCGGGAAGACCTCGCTCAGCGGATACTCGGCACGCGCCGGCCACTTCGCGTTCTTGGGTGGGATCTTCGTCGCGGTGAACAGCCGCGTATCGGGTTCCATCTTCGCCAGGTCGCCAAGCAGCCTCTCGCTGTGCCCCATCCCGTAGGCCCACGCGGTGTCGAAGAAGTTGCAGCCGAGATCGGCCGCCCTCGCCAGCGACGCGCGCGACTCGTCATCGTCCGACCCGGTCCAGCCGCCCATGCCCCACATGCCGTAGCCGACCTCACCGACGTGCCAGCCCATGCGTCCAAAGATGCGCTGTTGCATCCGCCTATTGTCCGTCATGACCACTGGCCCTGCAGACGAGGTGCGGTGCAGCACGGACGAGGTCCAGTGATCCGGCCGATTTGTTCTGAGGCGGATCAGGTCAGAACGCGACGATTGTGACGCCAGGATTGCGCGGATCGAGGCGGAAGCTCCGCACCGTCGAAATGGCGCGCAGCCGCTGGTGAAGCGCCCCACGGATCCGTCCGCCAGATCGCCCGTGCACGAACCGCAACTCGGACAGTCCAGCAAGCAGCGCCGCATCCAGCGCGTCATCGATCCGCGATAGAGCCTCCTCAACCCGCATGCCATGCAGGTCCACCTCGCTTGGCGCGTGCCGCCGCGAGGCCGATGAGACGACCACCGCCGCGGAAGACACCGGAGGACGCTTCCTCGTTTTCAGCAGAGACACGGTGCTCGCGGACATCACCAGCGTGCGCTGCTGGATCTGGATCACGAGCCGGCCGTTGTTCTGCACGTCGCGCACGACACCCTTGCCTAGTGGCGTCTGCACCGCATCGCCGGCCGTGAACGGCGCATCCATGTAGACATTGTGCGTCAGTTACCGCTCGCCCCTCCTCCTCGCCTTCCCGCCTTCTCGCGAAAACGCCAGCGAGTACGACGCGAAGTGCCGAGACTTGCGGTCGACCGCACTAAGGTCATGGGCGAACACCTGCTTCTCGCCCTGCAGTTGCTCGATCAGCTCCTTCACGACGGCTTCGTCTGCGCCGAGCTTGCTGATCTGGTGAATGGCGGCGTCGAGCGCGAGGCTCGCCTGTTCGAACTCGCCTTTGCGGTTGGCGGCCAGCGCGACGACCCGGGCGCGCTCGGCGAGCATGCGTGCCGCTTCCAGCAGCACGATGTGATTCACCGGCTGCTGACGATCCTGCTCCGCCGGCACTGCGCTCCACTCCACCCGCATCGGCTCTGCGAACAGCACGCCGTCGCGGTCCCGAACGCGACAATCCACCCAGGCCTTCTGCTCCTCCGCTCGCGCGCTGCACGTGACGGCGAGGACCAGCGTCACCTCCTGCTCGGCCACGAGATCGCCCAGCCGGACACGGACACCACGGCCCGCTTCCTCCCCCACCTGTTCTACCGGCAATCCGTTCAGGAGGACGACGGACACAGCGTCGCCGGCGGCAACCTCGAAGATAACGTCGCGCGCCACCACGTCCAGCACTTCGCCCAGCTCACTGGCGAGGAGGTCCGGAATCTGCTGCGGCTGCTCGATGAAGTAGAAGTGGCCGCCGCCGCTCGATGCGAGTGAGGTGAGCAACTCCTCGTCGAAGTCGGCGCCAAGGCCGAACGTCGAGGTGCTGATGCCTTGCGCCCGGAACCGCGCCGCGGCCATCTGCAGGGCCGTGGGATCAACTACGCCCTGATTCGCCAGGCCGTCGGTCAGGAGCAGCACGCGCCGCACGCGGTCTGCGCCTTCGGGACCGACACCAGACGCTGCCTGTGCGGGCTTTGCGTCCTCGAAAGTCAGCGGCAGATCGCCGGGCGTGGTCACGTCGCCGGGCGATGCCGTGGCGCCAAGCGATCGCGCACCCGTGAACCATCCATCCGAGAGGTTCGTCGAGCCGCGCGCGTCAACCTGGGCCAGCGCCGCCAGCGCCTGCCGTCGTGCGCCCTTCGTCGCCGCCATCCGCTCCAGCACCGTCTCCACCTCGTCGTCGTAGACGATCACGCTCAGCTGGTCGTCGTCTTTCAGCAACCTGATGGCGTGGGCGACGGCCTGCCGCGCGAGGTCGATCTTCCGCCCGCCCATGGACCCGGAGCGGTCGAGGACCAGCGAGACGCTGACGCCCGGCCGCTTGCTCCGGGGTGCCGAGCCATCCGCGGGCGGCGTGGCCGCCGGCGCCGAGATGGTGACGGACAGATAGCGGGTGGACGTGGTGCCGGCCGGAATGAACGCGCGATCGGTTTGAATGTGCATACGGATGCCTCAACTGTGATGCTCTCAGATGGCTGTGACAGGGTGGGACACAGGGAGGCCTCGCTTCGCTCGGTAGGGGCAGAGGCCTCGCTAGCGCTCGGTAGGCCGGCTTCGCCGGTAGGACTGACCGGCAGACGGGCCGGCTTCGACGCAGGAGCGGGCCAGCGTCCGGCGGCCGGGGTTCGGGGCCGGGTCCGTTCGAGCCAGCCGCGAGCTGTCCCGAGGCGAGGTCCTCAGCGTCGTCGCTGACTGCGACCGTGCACGAACCTTCACGGCGCCAGCCTGGCGTGCCTCGATCCATACTTGCCGCCATGCCGCGTAACGCCGAGGTAATTCGCCAGTGGAACATCCTCCTGTTACTCGATCGCAAGCGTCTCGGGCTCTCCGTCGATGACCTGGCCGGCGAGTCGGGCGCGACCAAGCGCACCATCTGGCGCGACATGGTGGCGCTGCAGGAAGCCGGCTTCCCGCTGACCAGCGAGAAGCGCGGCGACAGCCGCACCTACTGGATGCTCCTCAACATGCCGCTGAAGGCGGTGCAGGAGCCGGGGCTGTCGACGACGGAGGTGTGCTCGCTGTATATGAGCCGGGCGCTGCTGGGCGCGATGCCTGGAGCGGCGTTCACGGATGGCCTGGCAGCGCTGATGAAGAAGATCGAGAAGGGGCTCTCGCCACGGGTGCGGAAGTTCCTGGACGACCTGCCGGGCGTCATCAAGGTCAAGGCCGGCGCGCGCAAGAAACACGCGAAGAACTACGACGAAATCGTGGCGCGGGTGATCGAGGCCTCTTCAAGTCGCAGAGTGGGACAGATGCGCTATTTCTCGGCGTCGAGCAATCGCGAGAAGACCTACGTGGTGCATCCCTACCACGTTGCTTACTTCGACGGCGGGCTCTACCTGACGGCGTTCGTGCCCGAATACCGCCAGATTCGGAACTTCGCAGTCGAGCGCATCCAGACGTTCACGCAGACTCCGCAGACCTTTGAAGCGCGGGTGGACGCCTCGGACAGTCCGTTTGCCGAGTCGCTGGGCGCCAACCAGGGTGGCCGTGCCGAACGCGTGGAAATCGAGTTCGCGCCGCGCGTGGCACGCTACATCCGTGAGCGCGACTGGCACCCGTCGCAGCAGCTGCGTGACTTGTCGAACGGCGGCGTGCGCCTGACGCTCAAGGTGTGCCGCGACTGGGCCCTCCGCAGCTGGGTGCTCGGCTTCGGCCCTCACGCGCGCGTGGTGGCGCCGTCGGCGCTGGCGGAGGAGATCCTGGAGCAATTGGAGGAAGCGCGCGACGGCTATGCGCCCCGGCTTGCGCTCGAGATGCCCGCGACCTATCTATCCATGCAGCCGCGGTTGCCGATTCGCTAGCCGAGTTTACGATCGCCGACGCTTGGCCTGAATGGAACTGCTCGGCCGGAGCTTAGAAGGCCGGTGAGCCATCGGCGTGCGGTACCGCGGAGAGGCCGTCGGCGATGCACGCATCCGTTCACCGGAGGCGAGACAACCGCGAGGCCTTGATGCCGCGCGACAACCGGTCGGTGAGCCGGCGGTGGGCGGTGCCCTACGGAGAGGCCGTCGGGGGGATGCACGCAGCCGGCACCGCAGGCGAGACTGCCGCGAGGCTTTGATGCCGAGCGGGTCGCTGAAGCGCTCCGGAGGTGCCGGATGCCGGCCTCGGAGTCGGGCGCCGCACGCCGTTGGCTCACCGTCCCAATCCGCGCGGCTCACGCCGAGCCAAACGTCGCTTCAGGGAGTCGCTACCGTCGCCAGCTCCCGATACCGGCACAGCGCGTTCGCCAGCTGCATCTGCCTCGGCGTCCGGCACTCCGGCTCCAGCAGCCGCGGCGAGCAGACGACGAACACCGCACATCGCGCGCGGGACGTCGCCACGTTGAGCCGGTTCAGGCTGTAGAGGAACTCGAGGCCCCTCGGCGCATCCTCCGGGCCGCGACGTCGTCATCGAGTAGATGATGACCGCGGCGGTCTGCCCCTGGAACTTGTCGACGGTGCCGACCTCCACGCCGCTCGAGCCCAGCCGCTCCTTGAGCCGGTTCACCTGCGCGTTGAACGGCGCCACCACTTTGATGTCCGCAGCCGTCAGCGCGCGGACGACCCTGCTCTCGTCCGTCCACGAAGGCACGCCCGCTCCGCCGGAGCGGCGCCGCCCTTCGCCAGCAAGGTCGCGAGCAGCCTCTCGACGGCGTCCACTTCCTCGACCGACGCGTTCTGATTGCCGTCGTGATCCACCGGCACCAGCCACAGCCGGGAACCGTCGTAGGCTCCCGTGCCGGTGAGCACCTGGTTCTCCAGCCCCGGCTTCGCCTGAAGCTTGCCGTCGTAGAACAACTCCGAGGTGAACGCGGTGATCGCCGGCGACATCCGGTAGGTAATCGGCAGGAAGATCCCACGCTCCTCGGGCATCGTCTCTGCGCCGCCAAGCATGTGCTCCAGCGCCGAGATGCCCACGCCGTCTGGATGCGTCGCCTTCTGCGGTTGATCGAGCTGCTGCGGATCCCCGAGCAGGACGACGCTATCGGCCGCCTGAGAGACGGCAAGGACATTCGCCAGCGACATCTGCCCCGCTTCGTCCACGAACAGCACGTCCACCGCGGCCGCCGCATCCGGGTCCGACCAGAGCCACGCGGTACCGCCCAGCACTTCCAGGTCGGCGCCGATAGCGGCCAATGCCTCCTCGTCCTTGACGAATTCGCGCAGGACCCGGCCGTCTCAGACACTTCTCGCACCTTCGCGCCCAGCTTTATGGACTCCCCCGCCTTCGTCGCCTGCGACTGCACTTCGGTGAGTAGATTGCGAATCACCGCGTGAGAATTCGCCGTGATGCCCACGCGCTTGCCTGCGGCCACCAGGGCGCGGATCATCCGCGCGCCTGCGAACGTCTTTCCCGCCCCTGGCGGACCCTGAATGGCGAGCACGGTCCGGTCGAGCATCGTGACGATTCGCGTCGCGAAGTCTGTGGCGGCCTCGTCAGCGCCGCGGGCGAACTCAATGCCACGGAGACGCGGTGGCTTGCGGTCGAGCAAGGGCCACCCCGCAACTGGTCGCTTCGTCGGCGAGAGCTCTTTCGGCGAGACGCATGACCGAACGTTGTGGCCCTTCAGTCCCAATCACCTTTTTCGAGAACAGAGCCGTGGGATGGCTCTCTGATGTGGACTTCACCTCGAGGATGCGACGTCGCGGTCGTGGCGTTCGATAGTTCCAAAGTGGACACCTGAGTGCAAGCTCACGCTACCGGACGATCCAATCTCTACGTCCTGAAGAGGATAACGATAGCGATATACCCGCGATCCCGTCGGCTTCCCCGTTCGCTTGTTCAAGACCACATCAACGACGCCCTCGAACTCGAGACCAGCAATGGCCATTCTCTCGTCTAGAAGCTCTTCTTCCGGGAGCTCGATGATCCGGTAGTAGTCCCACCACGCCGCATTCTCCTCGCGTCGATGCCAGTCGATGAGATACGCCAGCAGCCACCGCGTGTGCTGCGCATGACCGGGATCACTGGCCTCGAGCGGCACGCCGTCCAGCAGCCGCGCGCGCAGTTCATCGACTTCCTTCTGCAGGTCGGACACCGCCTCCGCGGCGTCGCCATCCTTCGCCTGCGGCCGCGCGATGGCCTCGCCGGCGGCCAGAGCCTCGTCGCGCAGCTCCTCGAGCCAGTCGCGCAGGCCTTCGGTCGATCGGCAGTCGTCTTCGTTGTAGCCCTGCACCGCTTCGCGGATCTCGCTGGTGATGGCGTCTGGCGCCTGCGACTCCAGCGCCAGCTCCACGGCCATCAGCGGCTGCGACGCACTCTTCAGCGCGACGCGCCGGACGTAGCCGTAATACGGCTCCAGCTTCTTGATCGAATAGCTCTCCACGCCGCAGCGCACGGCCTGGCGGACGATGGGATAGAGATCCACGAAGCGCTCGGCTCGGAGCAGCTCGTTCAGCGGCTCCTCGCGCGTCACGTAGCGACCGGCGAGCTTCTTGAACGCGGTCGGCTCGTAGTGATTGAAGTGATAGACGTGCATGCCAGGGTCCGCCGCCCAGGCCTTGGCGATGAGATCCATCACCTCTTCGAACGCGGCCTTCTCCTCGGCGTCGTTCAGCGCCCACCACGCGCGATATGCACCCGAGGACCAGATGCCGAACAGGAACTCGCGACCGCCCTCGCGCGCGAAGCGGGCGCCTTCGAGGTCCAGGAACAGGTCGCCGGGCGACGGCTCCGGCAGGCGTGACAGGCCCTCGCCTTCCACAATCGGGAGGCGCTCGAACACCGGCCGACGCTCGGTGCGCTGCTGATGCTGCACCCGCGCCTGGTGACCGAGCCGCTCGTAGGTCTCGCGTCCGCCCCGCGCCGGCTTGAACGTCACCGGCACCGTCATGCCTGCGACAGCCGTCAGCGTCGGCAACCCCTGGTCCGTCAGTTCCTGACGATGGGTGCGGGCGGCTCCGGCAATGAAGGACAGGTGATCGTCCTGACGGCGTCGGTCGTAGCAGCGTCCTTCCCAGGCGCACACGTCGCAATGCTCCACCGGTTCCGGATAGTGCATTGTCTGGAGCGGGTCGTGGCCCTGCGCAATCGCGGTGTCGAGCGCCGCTCGCACCATGCGGTAGTAGGCGCGATAGTCGGCCACGCGGTAGGTGTGGAGCGGCTGCACGGGATCTGGCGTCACCACGTGGAAGCGCTCCGGCGCGCGCCCCTGCATGCGATCCAGCAGGTCCGAATACGCGCACAACTGCAGGATGGTGCCGCCCTTGGTGTCGCGCGCGAGCTTGGTGTCCTGCACCTCGTAGGACCACGCGCCCAGCGCGCTCGGCTGCTCGACGCGCAGCAGGATGTCGGCGTAGCCCGCCAGGTCGGCGTGCGCCAGCCGGGCCTGCACGATGACCTCGGCGCCGGCCTGCATCGCCGCTTGCGTCTCGGCGGTGTGCCGCGCCAGCGATTCCGCCGGCCGACTCTCGCCGCGCGGAACCACGACGACTTTCAGGCCCTGCGCGCGCAGCGACTCCACATACCGCTGCTCGTGCTCCTGGCCGCGAGCCGCCAGCATGGCGGCGTAGGGATCCTGGACGTTCGGCTTCTGCAAGACGTGCCGGGCGGCCGCGAGATCCAGGCCGGTGCGATGACGGCAACTGAGGAACGTGGAGAGATCGGTCGGTGCGAGGAGTAGCGAGTCGTCAACGAGGCGCATTGGGATCGAGGGTAACAGAAGCGGGACCCGGGATCCGGTGTCCGGTATCCGGTATCCGCGGTGTCCGGGTCTGGGGTCCGGTAGCCGGCGTCCGGGGTTCGGCGCTCGGCCGCTCTATGGGCCGCGCACCACTTCGAAGAATCTGATCGCGCGTTGCTGGTTGGACAGCGCAGCCGCTGCGTACAGGTCAACCGACCGAGGCGGTGATCCCGTGGAATTTCGCTAGATTGCGGTCGGGCACAGCACGTGCATTTCGATCGCTTCGCGCGTCTCAAACACGCAGGAGGACGATGGTAGGATGACGACTGACGTCATGGCGGTTGACGAACGACTTTCACGGCTGGAGGTGACGGTCGCGAAGGGCTTCGCGGAACTGAACGGCCGCGCTGACCGTGCCGACGGCCGCATGGACCGCCTGGAGAGCCGGCTCAATGCCATGAATTCAAAGCTCGATATCGTGGTTGAGTCGATCGAAAGCAAGATGCAGTTGGTCATCGAGCGTCTTGACGCGACGACCAGGGAAATGCGGATGACGACCCGGGCCATGCAACTGGAGCACCGCGCGGATCGTCGGCTGATGTACGCGATTCTCAAGGATCACGGCGTCCGCATTCGCGCGCTCGAGAAGATCGTCCGCGCGCCAAGGCTGTTGCGGGCGCCGCGGAAGGCGTGACACGGCCCAAGCCGCCCTCCCTACTGCTCCTTCTTCAACGGCGTGATCGTCACCTGGGGCTCCGCCATCTCCGCCGCAATCCCCAGCGGGGCCGCTGCGGGCGCCGGGCACAACACTTTGTAGACGACCGTCCTCGTCACCGTTCCCGAGTTCCACATCGTGCACTGCCCGTCGTTGCCGGTGCTGTAGCCGACGAATGCGACGCGGATGTCGAACGAACCGTTGTCGGTGGGCTGGTAACCGCAGGTCATGGCGAGCGGCTGCCCCGTGTCACAGGTGAAGGACACCGCCACTCCCATACCCGCGAAGCAAGTCGTGCGTGGAGCCGGTCCAGGGCAGCGCGCCAGGGCCGGGAACCCCTGGGGCCAGGCGCGCCAGTGGCGCCAGTGGCGCCGGTGGCGCCAACCGGGCCTTGCGCTCCGGTTGCTCCGATCGGACCAGTCGGGCCGGGCGGGCCGGTCAGGCCAACGGGCCCGGGAGGACCCGACGGTCCCGGCGGACCCGGCGGGCCTTCAGGTCCAGCCAGCCCGGAGGTCAGGTCTGCATTCCGAAGCACCAGTCCGGTCGAGGGCACCAGCCCCGCGAACGACGGCGACGGCGCGGTGGCGCCCTGGAGGTAATAGCGATCCAGTGTTGTGCCGCGAAACGGCGGAGTCACCACGATCGTGGCGACCCCGGTCGCATCCAGCACGCCGGTGGTCATCACGACGACATCAGTTCCTACTGCCAGTGCCACGCCGGCATAACTGAACCCGGCGTTGGTGGCGCTGCCAATCAAGGCAAAGTGTGGCGAAGGGCGCGCCAATCAGCTGGACGACCACGCTCTGGCCCGGTGGAATCGTCGTCGAGGCGGCCCGGAGGACGGGCGCCTGCGCCGCCGCGATGCGGCTGAAGGAGAGAAGCAAGAGCAGACACGCGGACGAGATGCGGACGAAAGACACGGGTCACCTCGAACAAGCTGCGGCGGCGACGCCGCTTAGAGGGCTGACGCCCACAACCAGTATGCGTCCAACTCCGCATGGTTGCTGCACGCAAATATCATGCGTCGGCCGTGGGCGGTGCAGTTCCTCCTGCCCCCCAGCTGCGTCAGGAAGTGGGTCAGCCTCACCAGGGTCGGCACGGCCGTCGTCACGCCCGCCGCCATCGCGACGGTGGCGTCGAACGCCTCACGCTGCGTGATCACCAGGAACAGGATCGTGGCCAGCGAGGTCAGCCCCAGCGGCAGGCGCAGGCGGTCCCACACGCTCGGCTCGGCCAGCTCCTCGAGCGCCGCGACTTCGCTGCGGCACTCCGCTGTCAAGACGAAGCGCTGAAAGCTCTGGTTCATCAGGCGCAGGTTCGGGTCCTTGCGCAGCAGGCCCTTCCCCAGCAGTCGCCGGACCACTCGCCGCGATGCCGCGCTCGCCAGCCCGTACTGTGCCACGTGCTCGAGGACCACGCGCTCGTCGGGGTCGCACCCTTGCCACAGGCGCTGGTAGTAGGGTGCGGCGCGCTCCGCGAGCTCTTCAAGGATCTGTTCGCAGGTGAGCTCACGCGACTGGAAGGCCAACGTTCTCTGCAGCTCCTCGCAGATGCGGCGAAGCTTCCGGTTGCGCCCGGCCTCTACGCTAATCAATTCCGATTGCCAGTCCTCATCCGGCGGTTTCGTCCACGCGGCCCACAGCTGTGCCAGTCGCTCACGCCAGGAGACGACTGCTGCGGTGCCACTCAGCTCCTGCTGGCTTTGAGGGGACGTGCGGATATCAATCACCGTCAAGCGGGCGACCAGCTTCGGCCAGCGATCGGAATCCGCATTGCCTCGCGCCGCGTCCTTCGCCGCGGCGGCCAGCACGTATGTCGGGTACTTGGTGAGCAACACCACCGTCTGCTCGAGGTCACCCATCAACTGGTCCACCAGCGCCAGTTTCTTGAGCATCAGCGCAGGGTCGTCCATGGCATCGGTCACGTCGTGGATGACGAGCGGTGCCACGGTGTTCGCCGAGCCAAGCGCCACCCGGGTCCTCCGCCACTCCGCTCCGGGGTTCTCGGCGGTCAGGATGCGTGTCAGCTCGAAGATGGACGCCTCCGAGTTTTCTGTCAGCGCCTTCGCCTGAACGGCGGGATCGTCGCAGATCACCAGCAGGTTCTGCCCCACCGCCAGTTCCACCGGCAACTTCGGTCGCGCCGGCTCGACGATGTCCGCGAGCAGGACGTGACGGAGCAGGTAGTTCATGATCCAACGGACCGACGCAATCAAGCCGACGATCAGCAGCGCCAACGCCATCAACGCCGCCCACACGATGCGCGGCCGCTCGCCCAGAGAGCGAATGCCAAGGGCCGCCGGCACCGGAGACTGCACTTTCACGCGATATCCGGGAGCGCGTGCGGCGACGTCCACGGTCATCTGGCCGTCAGGGAGCGCGCGTGCTGACCCACGTGTTGTCGTTGGCATGGTCGTGCAGCAGCTCGCGAGTCTCGATCGACGTGGACGTGTAATACGGCAGGTACTCTTCGACCAGGGAGTGAATGCCCCAAGGTTCGCTCTCCGCCTCGGCAGCCTCCTCCGCGGGCGTCTTGATCGGCGTCTCACCCTTGAGGCACGTCACGCTCTTGTAGAACACTTCGTCGTACCTCGCGCGCATCGCGACCGGGCCGTCACCGGTCCAGCCCGACTTGCACGGCGCGCCTCCGTCAACGGCGCGGGCGAGGGCGATCTGGCGGCCCTTCAGAAATCCTCCGACATGCATGTCGTATGAGAGGGCGAAGAACGAGGCGCCGGGGACCACGGCAGTCGCCGTCAACAGCAACGCTCCCGCCAGGCGGTAATCGCGACGGAGTTGCGACCAGGCTTTGGGCTTCTCTCCTTCAGGAAGGGGGCGATACAGCACCGCACAGGTGACCAGCCACAAGCCCACTGGCAGCAGGATGCCGAGGGTGGCCGCGCCCGCCAGGCCGTAGCGGTACGCCACCAGCCCCCACAAAAGCAAGCCGGCCACCGAGAGCGAGGACAGCACCGGATACCATGGCCGGCGGAGCGGGTCGGGCCACAGCCACGACGTGTTCATCCTGAGCGCCACGGCCACGCCGATGGTCCACAGCGCCATGAACACGCCTTGCAACAGCAGGCTCACGGCCGTCCACTCCAATACCAGCGAGCGCGTGTGCTGCTTGTCGTGCAGGGTGACGATCGACCAGCCGGGAATGATGGCGGGCCGGACGTAGGCGCGATACCGCCGTCCCCAGTAGGACGTGTTCAGCGTGCCGGCGCGATGCGCGCTGATGATCGACTTCAGCCGCTGGTTCTGGTCGGCCTCAATCAGCAGGTTCTCGTGGACGTTGCGCTGGTTGTCCGAGTGGAACTGCACCTCTCCCGCCGCGTCGATCACCGCAAACTCGAATCCCGGCGGCAGCACTGGCTTGATCAGCGGCTTCATCGGAATGGAGATTGCCGCGACTGGCAGGCCCTCGATGTCCGTCTTCATCGACAGCGACACCTGCGGCTTGCCGGTGATCCAGGACCAGGTGGACTCCAGCACGCAGCCGCCGGGACATTGCGCCAGTTCCCAGGCATGACCGTCCCTCGCCTGTGTGAAGTAGGCGCGGTCGGCCACGGAAATGCGCCGCCGGGTGTTGGCGTCGTTTCCGACCTTCACGCGTTGCATGCCGGCGTCGTCGATCAGCGAGAACGCGATGAAGCCCGGATATCGCTGAGTGCATCGACTGCACGTCTTTCGCGAGTGCACTGTTCACGGCATCACAGTCCAGGGCCCGCTTGATGCGGTGCTGCACTGGCGATTCTCCGCAGATGCTTGGTGAGCGCGTCCGCCTGCGAGTAGGCGTCGTCGATCTCGCGGGTCAAGTTGGTGTTGAGGTGTTCGGCCAGCTCCTTCAACTGCGCATCGACGTCGGCGCTGAGCCGCGCGTAGGCGGAGGTCGAGAGCAGCAGGATGGTCGCGAGCGCAAGACCGAACACGCTGGACACGGCGAGCAGCAGCACGTCGGTTCGCGTCACACGCTGCTGTGGTCCGATGAGTGCAATCTTCAGGAACGACCATCCGACCAGTGCCGTGAGAACCAGCGCGATGCCGCCCAGCACCAGCACCGGCGAGATGGCGAGCGAAGCCGAGAACAGGGCTTCCGCCGGCACGAGACCCACGATCGCGAGTCCGGTAGGCGAAGTGGTTTCGCCTGAGCGATCGCCGCGGTAGCACGGCTGCACGAACATGCGGTAGTCCACGCCGGCAATCTGCACGGTCCGCTCGGCGATGGTTGCCGACAGCCGGCGAAATCCGTCGCTCTCTCTGCCGCCCGCGGGTGGCGGCACCAGCGAAGCAAGGGACATCGCGTAGAGTTCATCCGCTCGTCGTCCCGCGGCATAGACGACCCGGCCATCGGACGTGGCCAGGACCAGCGTGTCGAACGCGCCTTGATTGAGCTTGCTGGCAAAGTTCGCGCCGAGCGCCGCGCGGGCCGGCATGCTCACGGTCACGGTCGGCAGCGTCTTCGGGTCCGGGGGGGCCAGCCTGATTCTGAGCGTCGTGCCCTCTCCCGCAACGCTGGCTCGATAGCGGTTCAAGGTCCTGGCCACGTCGTTTGCGGAGGCAGTGACGCCTTCGACGCCGGCATCCGTCAGCGAGATGTCCTTCAGCTCCTTTGCAGCCTTCGGGTCCTTCACGGTGGCCGCGATCCACGCT
Organism: uncultured Acidobacteriota bacterium; assembly: GCA_963723005.1. GTDB lineage: Bacteria > Acidobacteriota > Vicinamibacteria > Vicinamibacterales > UBA2999 > VFZN01. The sequence goes on from CAVRPA010000011.1 coordinate 188,666, forward strand.
GCCGCATCAAGGCCGACACTCGGCCGCGCGGCGGCCAACGCCTCGCGGACGATGCGCGCGCGGTTGTTGATGAGGCTTTCGGTCTGCCCGGCGAGGACGGCGATGAGGCGAAAGTTTCGGCTCTGGAGATAGCGTTGCCGGTCCTGGTAGTTGTCCCAATAGGCGAGGGACAGCGCGGCGAGCAGAATGAGGGTCAGAACGCTCCCGACTACGGGCCAGCGTTTCAGCGCGTCGGGGCTAAGGTTCATGGCGCTCCTCGGGGAAGACGCAGCGACCGTCCGATGCTTAGTGCACTATACGGCTGGATCGTTACAGGGACGGACTCGGGTGCTCTGGTATCCGGTGTCCGGTGTCCGGCGACCGGCAGCCGGCAACCGGCAGACGGCAGACGGGAGGCCCAGCAAAGGGAAGCCAGCGGGACTACAATGCCCCCGGTTACCTGAACCATGATCGGCACCACGGTCGGTTCGTACCGCATCGTCTCCCAGCTCGGAGCCGGCGGTATGGGCGTCGTCTACAAGGGCTTCGACCAGCGCCTGCACAGGCACGTGGCGCTGAAGGTGTTGCCGACGGCGGTGTCCGCGGACGAGGGCCGCCGGCGGATGTTCCTGCGCGAGGCCCGCGCCGCATCGGCGCTGAACGATGCGCACATCATTGCCATCTACGACATCTTCGAGCACCAGGGCACCGACGTGCTCGTCATGGAGCTGGTCGAAGGCCGCACCGTCCGCGAGGCCGCTGCGGGTGTGCCGGTCGCGATCCCGCAGGCGATTGACTGGACGCGGCAGATTGCCGAGGCACTGGGCGTGGCGCACGGCGCCGGCATCGTGCACCGCGACCTGAAGCCGAGCAACGTGATGGTCACCGATCGCGGCGCGATCAAGGTGCTCGACTTCGGGCTCGCCAAGGTGACGGTGACCAGTGACGACGCGACGCTGGCGCCGGAGACGGAGGGCGGCGACGTGCTGGGCACGCTGGAGTACATGTCGCCGGAGCAGGCGCGCGGCAAGCCGGTCGACCATCGCACCGACATCTACGCGCTCGGCACCATCCTGTACGAGCTGCTCACGGGCCGGCGGCCGTTCGTGGCCGCGAACCGCCTGGCGCTGTTGCAGGAGATCGCGCACGGCACTCCGCCCTCGGTGCGATCGCAGCGACCCGAGGTGAGCGACGTGCTCGACGACGTGGTGAGCCACGCGCTGGCGCGCGATCCGCAGATGCGATTCCAGTCGATGTGGGAGCTGGCCGCGGCGCTCAAGTTCGCATCCGGGCCTGGTTCGTCGCCAGGGTCTTCTGGCGCGTGGGCCGCTGCTCCTGTTGCTGCGGCGCCAGCCTCGTCGAGCAGCGCCCTGCCGGTCGGCGATGTCGCGTCTGCGCCGGGAGCAACACAGCAGGTGGCGCGCGGTCGCGGACGATGGGTCATCGCCGGCGTGGCCGCAGCCGTCGTCGTGGTTGCCGCCGGCGTTGTCGTGGGACTGCGGCCGTGGGATGCGGACCGCGCACCGTCCGCCACGGCGGCGTCGCCACGCCTGCAGTGACGACGACAGCCACCGTCCCGTTGTCGGGCACGGCGGTCGAACTGACACAGCAGGGAGTTGCACTGCTCCGCCGCTACGATCGCACCGGGAACATCGACAACGCGATTGCCAGTCTCGAGGCGGCGGTTGCGAAGGACAAGGCGTCAGCATCGGCGTGGGCGAGCCTCGCGCGGGCCTATTGGCGGAAGCAGACCACCACGCGCGACGACTCGTGGCGGGCGCGGGCGTTGGACGCCGCCAACCAGGCGGTGGCTCTCGATCCGTACCTCGCCAATGCGCACGTGGCGCTCGGTCACGCGAAGCTCGCGGGCGGCGACATGGCCGGCGCGCGGGAAGCGCTCGAGCGGGCGCTGATTCTCGACCCGAACAACGCCGGAGCGCATCGAGGTCTGGGCCTCGCAGACAAGGCCGCGGACCGCATCCCGGAGGCCAGGGCGCACTATGCGAAGGCGCTGGCGAGCGACCCGACGGACTGGGATCTGATGTGGCTGCAGGGCGATCATCGATTATCAAGCGGCTCGCTATGACGACGCGCTCACCTGGTACACGCGTGCGGGCGAGGCCGCGCCCGATAGTGCGATTCCTCACCGGCTGCAGGGTGCTGCCCACCACATGCTGGGCGATTACGCGCGAGCAGCGGCCTCGTTCCAAGCCTCGTTGACGCTGCAACCGACTGCTGCCGGCTATACCAATCTGGGCACGGCGCTCTTCTTCCAGGGGCATTACCGGGAATCGGTGCAGGCGTTCGAGCGGGCGGTGGAGTTGCAGCCGTCGAACTCGCTGCAGTGGGGCAATCTCGGGGACGCCTACCGCTGGGTGCCAGGCAATGCCGAGAAGGCAACGGATGCCTATACGCGCGCGATTCAGCTCCTGCGCGAGCAGCTTGCGAAGGATCCGTCGCAGACCGTCAACCGCAGCCGTCTGTCGCTCTATCTTGCGAAGACTGGTGACACCAAGGCGGCGCTCGCCGAGCTCGCGACGGTGTTCACGCGCGAGGTGACGGACGTGAGCACGCTGTTCCGCGCGGCGGTGATCTACGAGCTGGCGGGCCGGCGCGACGATGCGCTGGCGGCGCTCGAGCGTGCGCTGGAGCGCGGATATGGGCCGATCGAGATTCGCATGGACCCGGAGCTGGCCAATCTGCGGACGGACGTGCGGTATCACCGGATGATCGCGAAGTTCGAGCGGGTCGCGCCGAAGTAGCGTCGGCCGCCGCATGAACGGCCTCGCGTGCGCAGAAACTGCATCGAATTCGGCTCGATCGTGCCAGGCCCCACATCCGCTGCGGTTGGGGTAGGATGGCGCGCGCTCACTGTCGAGCGCAGCGAACCGGAGGCTCCCCATGCAGTTCATGATTTCGTACGCCTTCAACCCCGACGATCGAGACGCCGTCCAGGAACGGTTCAAGAAGACCGGCGGCGGCCCTGGCGAGGGCGTCAAGATGCACGCGCGATGGCATGCCGTTGGCGGGCACCGCGGCTGGGTGCTGGCGGAGACCGGCGATTCGGTCGCGCTCGGGCGGTGGATGCAGCAGTGGACGGACTACCTGGAGTTCGAGATCACGCCGGTGAACGGTGACGAGGACGTGATGAAGGTGCTGGGCGAATAGGGTCGTACGCGAGCAGCGCGTCCACCGCATCGAGCCAGCGTTCGAGCTCGGTCGCGGTGGGCGGCAGCTCGTAGACCTGGTGATGGCAGGCGCGGCTCAGCCCATGCCAGGCGTAGCGCACGCCGCTCACCACGCTCGTCGTCGAGAGATAGGCGCCAAGGCAGAGCATCTGCGCATGACGCGAGGCCTCGCGCACCCGCGGCGCGCGTGCGCCCCAGAAGTCGTCCAGTCCCTGCTCCAGCGCCTGGCGCGCCAGCACCGCCACCGCGCGCGGCCAGATCCACGTGCCGAGCCGTGCGCTCGGCTCGGCGGTCCGCTCGTGCGCGACTCGCCATTCAGAACCCACGCTTGCGGCCGCTGCCAGCTCCGCCCGCCGTCATTGGAGCTTCCCGCAATTGTCCGCCAAGCAGCTCGGCGCCTCGCGCCAGGGGCTCGAGGTCGCCGTCGTGACGCCCGTGAGCGCCGCTGTTCACCGTCTTGAACACGTCCGCGCCGCCCAGCTTCCAACTGCTTGTTCAGCGCTCCGCCCCACCTCGCTCCCCTTCTCCCCGTCGTCAAAGAGTGCCAGCGCCATCAGCTTGTGTCAGCGTCTTCTGGTCCGCCAGCAGCATCCTCCATGTCCTGATGCAGCGTCGCCCGCCTTCAGCCGACGCCGGCGCACCGCGTCCACGCAGGCCGCCTCCACGGCGGTGCGGCAGAAGCCGGGGACCACGCGCCGCTTGACCTCCTCTGGCAGATCTCTCGTCCGTACGATGGCCATCGCATCGTCGAAGTAGCGTGCGACCGGGTGCTGACGGCCCGCGTCTCGACCACCGAGTTGGGCCGGCGCATCACCTCGATGACGGTGGCGGGGATCAGCAGGTGGCGCACCGCCTGCGGCAGCCGATCGTCGTGCGTGAACACCACCACCTGCCGGGTGCGCGCGGCGTCCTGCAGGGCGTGCGCCAGGCCGTCCACGCGCGAGGGGTCCATCGACTGCACCGGGTCGTCGATCACCATGAAGCGGAACGGACTCTCGGGGAGCGACGCGCGGGGCATGAACAGGCTGAGCGCCAGCGCGTTCAGCTCGCCCTGGCTCATCACGCCCAGCGCGGCGCCGGCGACGCCGTCCACCGTGACGTCCAGCGCCACGCTGCGCTGCGTGGCCGCGCCCTTCAGCGCGACATCCTCCAGCTCCACGTTGCTCTGCTGCCGCAGTTGTCGCCAGATGGCCTTCGCGCGATCGGCGATCGGACGGAACCGCTCGGCGCGCATGTCGGCCAGCACGTTCTTGAACCAGTTCTCCGCCTTCTTCAGCTCCGATACCTGCGCCTGCGCGGGCGCAGCCGCGAGTGCATGGGGTACCCAGTCACGCAGTTCGGTCGCCACGGGGCGCCACAGATCCTCACGCCTTTCCAGTTCGGCGCGCACGTCGGTGTGGAACACGTCAAGCGCGGCGACCAAACCGTTCACGCCGTGCGACAGGTGATCGGCCAGCACAAGCGGATCGGTCAGCGCCGCGCCACTATTCCACTGCGCCACCGCGGTTTGAGCCAGTGCGGCCGACTCAATTCCCATCGCGCCGGCGGGCTCGATGCCAGCGGACGGCACACGCAGCAACTGTCGTGCGCTGTTCGTGGCCCGTTCGAGCCGTGCATGCGCGCGGTCGGCGTCATCCGCCTGGGCGCGCAGATCCGCCAACGCCTTCGTCGTCTCGTCGCGCCACGCTTTCCCCAACGCGCCGGCAGTGCCGCACACCGGGCAGTCCGCACCGGCGGACGCGGTCCACCGCCGGCCCGAGCTTTTCGCCCAGCGGCCTGCGCGCTGCTGGAGGCGGCCTCGCCGGGCCGGTCGTGCGCGGCGTGATATTTCAGCGCCTGATCCAGCAGCTGGGCCAGCGCCCTTGCGCGGCCGGCATCTGTCCCGCGGCTCTTCTCCACGGTGGACCCGGCTATCCGGAGCGGCAAGCCCTGCGTCAAGGGCACGCGAATCACGGTGTATGACGTCCTGGAGTACCTGGCCGGGGGCATGACCGAGGACCAGATTCTCACCGACTTCCCGGACCTTCAGCGTCAGGACATCCGTGCCTGCCTTGCGTTTGCCGCCGCTCGCGAGCGCCGGTTGGTGAACTCGGTCGCGTGAAGGTCCTCGGGCGGGCCGATTGCAGCGCAAGAATCGGACGTTGCTTCACAGCGGCTTCGTGCGACCCGCCCGGTGCTCACGCTGTGCTTCGCAACGAAGATCGTCGAGTTTGCCGTCGGTAACGTCTGACTCGAGCTGGCTGTCCCACACGTCCGCGGCTGACGGCGTGTCTTCGAACATGCGAGCGATCTCCGAGTCAACCTGAGGAGTGAAGGCGGAATCGATGCCGTTAGCTTCGCGCCGTCGGCCGTCCAGCGTCTTCTTGGTGTCCACGTGTCTTCCTCACGACTTCTGCGACGACGGCACATCGTACGCGGTCGATGCATAGAGCCGAGTCAGTCGCGATGTGTGCCCGCAAGTGCGTCACTGTCGAGGGCGTGGCTCGACTTTGTCGTGCGGGACAGTCTCACCCTTGTCCAGTTGATCGAGTCCTTCTTCGACCTTCGCCAGGAACACGAGGCGTGCAATGGCATCGGCTACCGACGCGTCGGCGGGGAGTTCACGAATGGCCTCGACCATCCGGTCTCTCGTCATCCGCTGTGACATACGTCCTCGATTTCCTGCCGCCCTTACGCACCCGCTACCGATGCGCGGGGCCGATGAACGTGGCCAGCCCCGCTGGCGCGTCCGCCAGCGTTGCGAGCAAATCAGGAACCAGCAACCGGAGGTCCTTCAGCCGATTACTGGCGACCTCAGGACGACTACCGCAAGGGCGTACGCGAGAGGTTCTGCTGGGCGCTCAGATTCCGGTCGACGGTGACGAAGGTTCAAAGTCCTTCTCGGCCGCCCGGAGGAGCGCTCCGTTCTGGAGCCCTGTCCATCCCATCTGCTGAACCGTCCGCACGTCGTGACCACCGAGTTCGCGGGCAAGGCGGCGGTCGATGCACTCGTCCAGCAGGACTCTCACGACGCCGAGGCGATCGGCTGTCGCGACGCCGCCTCGAGAAAATCAATGACGTGCTTTCGTGAGACCGAAGGGAATCCCTCGAGGAACTCGTCGATGGTTTCACCGCCTTCGAGGTAGTCCAGCAGGGTTTGCACCGGCACTCGAGTACCTGCGAAGACGGGGGTTCCGCCCATTACTTCGGGGTCAACGGTCACGATGCGCTCGCCCATCTTGGTAGGGTAGCGCCCGCCCCGGTCGGGTGCAAATCCGATGGTCATTGGTGCTGTCTCGCCTCTCCTGGACGACGGTCTCATCGTCCGCGCCGAAGCGCAAGAGGCAAACATTGCGACGGGGACGGGAGCTCTGAAACTCCGACGAGGTGGGGAACCGCCGCCGCACGCGACCGGACGCTATCGACGCTTCCGTCGAGCCGCGGCCCGCCTGACCACGGTCCAATGTGCGACGACTTCTTCCATCAGCGCATGGTCGAATCTGATGTCGAGTCCATACTCGAGGCCCGGTTCGATGTAGTCATCCTCTGGGTCTACACCGGCCGCCGCGTAAATCTGCCGGTACATCTGCTCATGCCGGCGACTGCCCATGACCCAGTTCTTCCCGCGGCCGGCACGGAAGTACCAGCTGTTGGCCTCGCCCACGGCCGGTGCGACTGCGCCGAGGACGAAGTCGAGGCGCGGGAACTGCCTCGAGACGTGACGGACAAGGCCGTGCGGCTCGCCCCAGATCGTCAGGAACGAGTACGACACACGAGCGGCCGTTGTCCCTGTCCGCTTCACCCCAGTGGTCGAGCAATCGTCCGGCTCGGTGGAGGGTGTTTCGTAGCGGTCACTGGGATCGTCGTCTGGACCGAGTGGCCAGAGCTGCTGGAACGACAGCGGCTCCACCGGCCCGCCTGCGTCCACGCACTGTCTTCGGCCGCCTGGACCGAGCCGTTCGAGCAAACCGCTGGACTTCCGGAATGGTCCCGAACGCCACCCACCTGCACAAACACATGTCCGGCATCGCACTCCACCAACACGGCGTGGGCCAGCGCGCTATCTCAAGCGGCGGCGCTGCGTCATCAGCGCTGCACGCCTCAAGCCTCAGCCTCAAGCCTCAAGCCTCAAGCCTCAAGCCTCAAGCCTCACGCCCTCACGGCTTCGGGCTTCTGGCCCGCATCGCCGTAATCACCCGATTCGAGACCTGTCCGGCGAGGAGCGTCTTGAGGCCCGCCGGGGACAGGTCGAAGCTCACGGCCTGGGCGTCTTTCACCGCGGCAATCAGGTTGTCGTCATCCAGGCCCGCGCTACGCAGGTCGATGACGTCCTGATTGGACATGGCCGGCGGAGTGGCAGGCGGCCTGGATCCGCTTGCCGCCCGCGCTGGGGGGGTGGTCGCGGCTGGGGACGGCCTGGCAGCCGAGGTGCCGGCTGACGCGTACAACTCGATCAGCCGGCTGTAGGCGGAGATGCTGGAGGCGATGCGATTCGCGGCTTCGGTAATGTACTTCTCGCTGGCGTTCTGCGTTGCGGCCCCGGCGATCAGGTTGCTGGCGAGCCCGAGCCGCACCCGCCAATCCTCGGCGTCCGTGGATTCGTAAGCCATCGCCTCGTGCGCCACGGCGAGGTTGTGCAGCCTGTAGGCGTCACGCTTCTTGTCCCGGTTCGGCTTCACGGCCTCGAGCCCGCTCAGCCAATCCTGCCACTTGCGCTCCTGCGCCAGCTGATTCAAGCGATCCACGTCGTCGCTGCGCGCCAGGAGCACGCGAATGGACGCCCGTCCGGGCGAAATGCGTCCGGCTCCCTTTCGCACCACATTGTCGAGGAGCATGTCCTCGACGGCGTCGCGAGACGGCGGGCCCGCCTCCACGAGATGTTCTTCCCGAATCTCGTGCCGGGCCGTTTCGTCGGCCACCGGCGTGCCGCCGCTCCGGCGGCGCACCTCGAGGCGCAGACCGGCGGCGGCCGAGATGACGACAGACGGCTTGTTTCTGCCGTATTCGTAGACCGGCTCGGACTTCCAGTTGCCGTTCTTGTCCTTGACCTGCTTGGTGCCGACCTGCCGTTGCTCCGACACGTACTTGGTGCTGCTGTGCCGCGACTCGTTCCACTCCACGACCGTGGCCGTCACGACGACGCCGCCGCCCTTCTCCACCACCTCGAGCCGACGGTCGTTCTCGGAGAGCTGGCGAGCCAACAGGTCGTGCAGCCGTTCGACGACGCGCGCCGGTGCGCCGGTGGCGTTGCGCAGCTCGACCTCGACGCGGCCCGCCGGCAGCAACAGGGCCGGCGCCTGGTGGGGATAGAGCAGAATCTCGGTGCTTTCGGCCAGCATGCCGCGACGGAACTGCGCATCGGCAGAACTGGTGACGCAGGCGGTGATGACGGCCAGTGCAGTCAGGACGCGAGCAACCATTCAGGCACCTCGACGGGAGGATAGCAGAGCGGCTCGGATCCGACGTGCCCATCGTTGCCCGGCGCGGCAGGCCGAATCGGGCGACGGCAACCGGCAGACGGCAGACGGCAACCCGTCAGTCGCGGCCCCTAGCGACTACGGTTGCAGAAACTGCGTCGAAATCGACTCGATCGTGCCAGGCCCCAACCTTCCACTCAGCCCAAGGGGCTTGCCTGTTCCGTCACCCAGTCGTAGAGCGGCTGGAGATTGGCCCGGGCCGTCCTCACGGCGTCGGCCCATCCCCCGTCGGCGCCCATCGTCAGCTGCTGCCGGAACTGCAGGTGCGGAGACACTTCCTTCTCCACCTGTCGCCGTGTCTTCGTCAGGGTCACGGTCTGCCTGGCGCGGCCGCGGTGCCGCTTGCCGGCGTCGAGGCAATCGTAGGCTTCACGCAGGGCGTCGCGCCACGGCTCGGGCGACACCTCCGAGAGCGCACGCGGGCTGAGGCCGATGTGCTTCTCGTCGATGGGCGGTCGCGAGACGATCTGCCACGCGTCCCGGTACCACACCACCTCCACCAGCTGCGGCGCCGACACGCGCCCGCGCACGTCGAACAGGCGCGGCCGGTCCAGCTCGCGCTCGATGAACCTGGCGATGGGCCAGCCGTCGTAGGCCAGGCCCTCGAGGTTCACGGCGCAGTAGGCCTCGCCGGTGGCGAAGAGCCACGTGTGCCACTGCACCCCGCTGGCATCGTCTGACGCGCCGCGGTAGCCCTGACGACGCCCGCCGAAGGGACGGCTCTTCCCTGGCGGCAGGCCAATCTCCTGCTCGAATGCCGCCACCAGCGCGTGCAGCTGCGCGGTCCAGTCCACTTGATCTGTCAATGTCGCTCCTTACCGGCTGAATGCGCCAGACTAACTGTTGGTCGAATCCGCGGGGCCGAGCTCGCGGCTATCCCGAGCTCACGCAGCGGTTCGACGGCCCTGGTCACGCGCGAGTTGCGGGTGGCGGAGGTTGTCCGCGGCTGCCCACGCGGAAGACTCTGCCGGGAGCCACCGTGCCCAGCACCGACAGAAGCTCAGGCACCAGCGACCGCAGATCGGTCAGCTTGTTCGTCTTCGCCTGGAGGACGACGACAGCTAGCGCGTAGCGGTGCAGCTCGTTCTGAAACGAGAGATTCTGGTCGACGGTGAGGAAAACGTCGAACCGCCCTTCCGCCAGCGTGAGCAGCTCACCGTTTCGTTTGCTCGCCCAGCCCATCTCTGGGACCGTTCGAGCATCGTGGCCCGACAGATCACGCTTGAGGCGACTGGGGAGGCACTCGTCAAGCAGAATGCGCACGGGCGAGAAGGGCTTCCTTGGCCTGCTCGAGCGCGGCGATCGCCTGTTCCGGCGTCACCGTCGGAAAGTCCTCAAGGAACTCACTCAATGGCTCCCCTCCCTCGAGGTAATCCAGCAACGTCTGAAAGGGTACGCGTGTCCCGACGAACACGGGCGTGCCGCCCATGATCTCAGGATCGCTGTGAATCGCAGGGACAGGTCGTTCGGCCATGGTCAGGCTCCGCCACTAGGATACCGTCGTCTGAGGCGGACTGCCATAGCGGCCATCCATGCCTCGCTGGACCGCCCAGTTGCGACCTGATCTGTCACGGAGCTGCCAGACAATCCGCAGGATGGCGCCATCCTTTCCCGACGATGTGCGGCAGTTCGTTGAAGCCGTCACGTGGACGTTCGCGAAGACCTACGCTGCGACGTGGCCCCACGAATACATCGTGCGCACGCCCGAGAACGCGCGCCTGATGCTCGCGATGGCTCACCACATCTTCGAGCACGGGGTCGAGGAGCGCTTCTACTCGAAGATCTTCAGGTACCACCACGAGGGTGGCAAGGTGTATTGGTGCATGGACCGCACGCCGGAGGCCACGGACCTGATCAACCGTTGCGACGAGGACCAGACCTACGAGGCGCGCCTGGCCGCTGGGACTTTGCCGGGCGCCGCCGGTTCTCGCAGCAGGCAGACGGTGCAGGCTCCTATCGTCGGCTCCGGCGTCAATGGCGACCTGTTGCACGAGGGCAAGCTCGACCTACCAGAAGTGCGAGAGCTTCCGGCCGCAGAGGATCTCGCCTGGGCGCGCGAGTTCATCAGCCAGCGGCGTTGGCAGGAGGCGGTCAGCTACCGCGACACGGCACCACACGAGTACACCGTTCGTGAGTGGCGACGGGGCGACGCAGCCAACGCGGACTTCGACCGCTTCGTCACCCTGATCCGTCGCTGTGGCTACGCGGACTTCTACTACCGCATCCGCCACATCTACTGGGCCGTGGACGAGCAGAAGTACTGGACCATGGGGTGGCCCGTCGCGGAAACGACCGTGATCAACCGGGCGCGGCTGGACGCGCCGGAACCGTGGAAAGCCACGGAAAGGAATGGGCCATGACCAGACAGAAGGAGCTCGAACACTGGGCAGCGGAGGGCCGCCCGCAGTCGTGCCCGGCGTGCGGGTCGCCGCGCATCGCCCGCATTCTGTACGGGCTCCCTGGCTTCTCCAAGGACCTGGAGGGGGCCCTGTCGCAAGGGACCGTGACGCTCGGCGGGTGCCTCGTCACCTGGGATGATCCCGAATGGGAGTGCCTCGAATGCGGCCAGAAGATTGACGCCTCACCGAAACGTCGCGACCCGGAGGCCGAAGCCTGACAGCCCCACTCACTCTAGGGAACGTCACCGCGCCAGCTGCGGTTCGAAGACGATCCGAAGCCGCGTGCGGGTCGCCTGCGCGAAGCGCTCCTGCGCGTCGGTAGAGGGGCGCACCTTCCCCCCCTCGATGCGCGCGATATAGGACTGCGAGGTCTTCATCCGTCGAGCGAGCTGCGACTGCGACAGGCCGGCGGCCGTCCGCGCCTCGATCAGCGCCCGCGCGAGGTCGAACTCTTCGCCGAGGGCGTCGTACGCATCCTCGTAGTCGGCGTCCTTGCTCCAACGGCGATGGAGATCGCTGATCTTCGTCATGGGTTCACGTCCTTTGCGCGTTGCAGAGCCAGAACGGTCTCGCCCGCCGGCACTGAAAAGTCCTGAATCTCCTGAACTGTGGGCGTTCGCGCTGGCACGGATGTGGCGACCGTGCTCCGGTCCCTTCTCAGTCCGGCGTTCTCCGAGGCCGCGTCCGAATCGGCCGGGACGTAGTCGAACATCGTGCTGCCGTTTGGGCAACCGAGCAGGTCAGCGCTCGTCAGTTGCGCGATGCAGCCAATAGAGCGGCCGGCGCCGGGCATGGGCCAGAGCCAGCACCAGGACGCGCGACTCCTGAACCTCGAATGCGACCAGGTACGGGAACCGATCCAAACCGGCCTTGCGGATTCGCTGGCCAGCGGACAAGCCTGGCCAGGTGGGGTAAAGCTCTGGATGCTCCTCGATCGCGATCAACGCCGCAGTGACTTGGGCAATCAACCGGTCACCGAGACCGGGCGTCTGCTCGTCATACCAGAGTGAAGCCGACCGGATCTCGAGGCGAGCCTCAGGATGAAGCTCGGCCCGCACGGCGCTGCTCGAGTTCTTTCAGGATCTCGGAGCGGGCTGCCTCCCAGGACAACGTCTGCACACGCCCGTCGACGATGTCGTGAGCGGCGCTCGAGCTCCGCCGCCCAGTCGGCCGTTACCGCCTCGTCGGGCTCCTCGAGGCTGTCCAGAAGAGCCTGCGCGACCTTCGCCCGCTCCGCCCGGGACAGTCGAAGCACCTCAGCGAGGACGCCGTCGGTGGACATCAATCGAGTCTAGCATCGTCCGCCGCTGCGGTCATCGCCCGCCCGCCCATCGACAATGCCACCGTCCACGCCCGCGCGAAAGAGGGCATCGCACGCTGGCTGAGACCGGCATCGAACCTGAGCCGAAGTAGTTCACCGTTTCGTTTGCTCGCCCAGCCCATCTCCGGGACCGTTCGAGCATCGTGGCACGACAGATCGCGCTCGAGGCGACTGGGGAGGCACTCGTCAGCAGAATGCGCACACCCCCCCCCCCCCTCAAGGGCTCCCCTCCCGAGAGGTTCCAGCAACGTCTGGAAGGGACGCGGTCCCGACGAACACGGGCGTGCCGCCCATAATCTCAGGATCGCTATGAATCGCAGGGACAGGTCGTTCGGCCATG
>CAVRPA010000012.1:0-98537 GCA_963723005.1 uncultured Acidobacteriota bacterium
GAGCCTCGTTTCAATCTCCACGCGTCCGGTCAGACTCGATTAAGTCCGCGACGGCGTCCTTTATCATTCTTTAGTTCTTTTTCGGCCTACTTCTTCAAGAGTGCCGAGCGATTGGACACGATGATCTTGTGAATGCGGGTCATCAGCACACTCCTGGGGTTCAGCGTGCAGTCAGCGACAGCGACAACAAATGGCTGATCACCGGAGGCTCGCAGTAGGGGCGCGTGACGAACGACTTCTCGACGAGATACTCGCCGGCCTCAGCGAGCCGCGCCTCCCACACGCGGTCCCCTTTGCCGCCATCGAGGGACTTGTCGCTGCCTGATCGCGAGACGCGCAACCTTAGGCTCCCGGTCGGGAATCCGCTGATGGCCGCACGAAGGCGGTCGCCCGCGCTTGCAACCACGACTTACGCGTCAGCACCGAGTTCCGCCACCCGGCCGCCGAGCTCCACCGTCCGTTGTGAGCCGGCAAATGTCACCCGGCGCGGTTTGCCGAGGCGCGTGGATGTATCGCCAAACGAGGTCAGCCGCGTGATCTGGTAATTGCCCTGCGCGCCCTCGGCGATCACGCGACCACCAGCAAGTGACACCACCCCGCGAGCCAAAAGCAATGTGTGCCTGGGTTGGGACGTCCCCGCGACGGGCTCACGACTGTCCACAACGGCGCAACGCAAGTGGGGAGTGAACACCAAGTTGTACATCTGCTCGAGCGCGTCCCGATCCTTGACGTAGATTTGGCGTGGCCGCTGGAACACCGACACGCGCGCTGGATACCGCACCAGCCTCGTCACTGTCTGTCGGTCGCCCGTGCGCAACGCGCGCTGCAGCTCGGTCGCGAACGCGCGCTCGTTCCTCAGACTCGATTGAGGCGAACGACGTGGGGACTGTGCGACGCCGGTCATCGTCGCGATCGTAATCGTGGCCGCCGTCCAGGCTGTGACTCTGGTCATCAACGTCGCGAGACGCGCGTCGGTACGATAGCTGCTCGACGATCCGGCGGGCGAAAACCACCAGGACCTCGCGGAGAAGGCCGCTGCGGCGTCGCGCACTTTTGACCCGACACAACCTGATTTGATGGTGCGGAAGGGGGGACTCGAACCCCCACGGTATTGCTACCGCCAGCCCCTCAAGCTGGCTGATTTGCTGTGCCGTTGCGAACTGACGCGTATCCTGCGGACGGATGTCGAGCAGGAGCGTGCTGCAGGGCAGGCGAACTTCTTGTAGCGGAGGTATTCGTCTATTCTCCTCATCACTCGCTCGCTGGCGAAAGACCGCGGCTAGACGACATAGGGGGATGATCATGACCGTCCGAAGAAGTCTCATTTGGACAAGCGTCGCATTCGCGGCCGCACTGGCAATCGGTGTGCCGTCCATGGCGGGTGCGCAGGCGGCTGGGGCTGGACCGGGGCCAGGGGCTCAGGCTGGGGCCGGCCAGGGCCAGGGCAGGGGCGTGGACGCGGCGCTCCGCCGTTCACGCCAGCACCGGGCGCGAAGGACCTGAAGGCCGTCCTGTTCAACTGGGCCTGGTACACGGGCATGCTGCGGAGCAGTGAGGAATACGACCTGCTCATGTCGCTCGACTATCAGGGCAAGGGCACGATGCAAGTGGGCGGGCAGCCCTGCAACGTGACGATGTACCGAAGCGACATCAGCTATCAGACGTCGGGTGAGCGGATCCGGATCACCGGCACTCGGCCCAACGGCCAGAGTTGTTCCACTATCGAAGTCCTCAGTGGAGCGTATGCCTGGAACGAAGACATTCAGGGTGCCGAACTGGTCCCGGGCAAAGGCAAAGCCACTCCGATGCCGGCAACGGTCGAGGAGCGGATGATTCGCCTGTGGGCAGGCCCGCAGGGTGCGTTCAAGGCCGCATTCGCCGGGACGTCGCCGGACTCGCCGTCGATGACCCCCAGGCCGCAGCGGCTGGCAGCCGATGTGATGACGATCGGGAAGACGTCCGTTGCATGGGTTGGCAACAAGCCGGTGTTGACGTTCCCGATCCCGGGCGTCCCCACTGCCACGGCGACCGCGACACTCGACGCCAAGTTCATGGCCGAGAGCGTCGTGGTGAAACACGGCGCGAACACCTACGAGTTCACGTACAGCGACTACAAGGATTGGAACAATCCCCTGAATCCGGCCGACGCGCTCATCCCGGGCAAGATGACGGAGAAGAAGAACGGCACCGTCGTCCGCAACATCACGACGACGCTGACGGAAACGGGACAGATGTATGTCGTGGTGCCGGTGCCGGCCAGCGTCAAGGCGGCGATCAAGCCGACGAATCAGCCTCCCAACTGGACCCTGCCGGCAGCGCCCGCGGCGCCGCAGGCGGCCGCCGCCGTCACGCCGCGCCTGGCCAATGGGAAGCCGGATCTGACAGGGGTGTGGGGTGGCGCCTTCAATCCGATTACGGGTGGTGGCGCCCGCCGATGCGGCCCGACGCAGAAGGAATGCAAGATCGCGCAGGACAACTTCTGGGTGGACTACGAATGGATCTCGCCCTCGAGGTTTGGGGTGTCCGGCCGCCCCATCTACAAGCCCGAGTTCTGGGACAAGGTGCAGGAACTCGACCAGTGGACGAACAAGTTCGATCCGATCATGACGTGCCAGCCGATGGGGATTCCGCGGTCGCTCACGCCCCGGCGCATCTTCCAGACGGTGAACGACATCACGATGCTGTATACGACGAGCGATTACGGCGGCGGCAACAGGGAATTCCGCTCGATTCCAACCGACGGCCGCAAGCACGACCCGAAGAAGGCGATCGAGGCCACCTACATGGGATATACCGTGGGGCACTGGGAGGGCGACACGCTGGTGCTCGACTCCATCTCGTTCGTCGATTCGACGTGGTTTGGACGAGGAGGCCTCTTCCATTCCGAGAACATGCGCATCGTGGAGAAGTTCACGCGTAAGGGCGATGAGATCTTCTACGACATCACGATCGAAGACCCCGATGTGTTCGTGGAGCCGTGGGTGATGCCGACGCGAATCCTGCGGCCGTTCGCTGGCGACGGAATCATTCCAGAGCGCGCCCAGTGCGAGATCTACGAACAGGAAGCGATCACAAATCAGCTTCGACACTAACGCTAGCCGGCTCGTCACCGACGGCCTGTTTCGGAGCAATCCGAAACGGGCTGTTCAGGGAGCTTGCGCAGGGCTGGTGAATTCAGCGTGCTGCAGCGAACTGATGCGGATCCGGTGGGCGGATCTTGAACTGTTGTGAACTGCTTTTCACGCCAGCGACGAATTTATTCGCACACAGTCGCCAAAGGCTTGAATCCCTCGCGGTCTTCCGGTCGCTGCCGAGGGCGGATTTGATTTCTGAATGCGACGCGCCGACGTCATCGCGCGGAGTTCCGCCAGGCGTGAAGAGCCACCACGAAGTTTGGGCGTCGGCCGTTCGTGCCCGCGTGCCGCGGGCTGTCCGGAGGCGACTGTCCCAGCCGGAATCGGATCGTTTGCTGGAGCTCGATCGAGTCGCCATGTCGACCGGTCCATCGGCAGACGTATCTCGAACTGCTGCGCGGTTCGCGCCATTTGATGAGCTGCAGGACCACGAGCTATCAGCGCTGAGCTGGATCGCCGATCGAAGCTCGGCGAAGTGAGACCTCGATAGGAGTTCCGGACGCGGGCCGGACACATGTGGCATGCTCTGCGCCCCTGGAGGTCCTCATGACACGAGTAAAGTTCGTGGTGGTCATGGTATGCGGTGTGTTGATCTGGAGCCGCGGCGCCAGTGCCGACATGGTGACGGAGTGGAACGCAGTGGCGGCAAATGCCGCACTCGCCGCCTGTATCGCACCGACCGACAACCCGCTTCACGAATCGCGCATGTATGCGATGACGCACTTGGCGATTCATGATGCCCTGAACGCTATCGATCGGCGCTCCCGGCGGTACGCGTTCCGTGGCCAGGCGGCGCCGGTACCTCGATCGACGCGGCAGTCGCGGCCGCGGCTCACCGTGTAATGGTCACGTTGATCGGTCAGATCCCGTTTCCTCCGGCGTGTCTGGTCGCCGGGATTGCCGTCGTCGAGGACGCCTATACCGCCGCGCTTGCCGCCATCCCGGGCGGTCCGGCAAAACTCGACGGCATCGCGCTGGGCGAGGCCGCGGCGAGCGCAATCCTGACGCTGCGCGCTGATGACGGGTCGGACACCCCGCTCTTCGATTTCGACTACCCGCAGGGAACCGAGCCCGGTGAATACCGGTTCACCCCGGGCTTTGATTTCGTCTTCGCCCCCGGGTGGGCTGACGTGACGCCATTC
This sequence comes from uncultured Acidobacteriota bacterium, assembly GCA_963723005.1. Classification (GTDB taxonomy): domain Bacteria; phylum Acidobacteriota; class Vicinamibacteria; order Vicinamibacterales; family UBA2999; genus VFZN01. Next base: position 4,277 of record CAVRPA010000012.1, read on the forward strand.
GCCCTGCAGCGCAGCAATCAGTTCCGCCCCGCGCCGCCGTACCGGATCGCGAGCAAGAATACGCGGACGATTTCAACGAGGTGAAGGACTTAGGCGGTGATGATGTGACCACACCAAGCCTGCGACCAACGACCAGACGGAAGTTGCCCGCTTCTGGGTCGAGAGCTCGCCGCTGCAGTGGAACCGGATCGCGAGAACCGTCTCGGAGAGCCAGGGACTGACGCCCTGGGAGAGCGCGCGTCTGTTCGGACTGCTCAACGTGGCCCTCGCCGATGGCTATATCGGGTCGTTCGAGGCGAAGCGGCACTACAACTTCTGGCGCCCGGTCACTGCTATTCGCGAGGGCGACACCGACGGCAACCCGGCGACGGCTGGCGATCCCGCTGGACGCCACTGGTGCCGACCCCCGATCACCGATCACGACTCTGGACACTCTACCGAAGGCGGGGCAGCGGCGGAGGTTCTGCGCCTGTTCTTTCACGACGATGCCATCGCGTTCAGCATCTGCAGCTTCACTTTGCTGTCAGGGAGCCGATGTAACAAGCCCGGAGCCATTTTCCGTTCCTTCGCGAGCTTCTCCGAGGCGGAAGCCGAGAACGGCGTGTCGCGGATTCTCGTGGGCTTCCATTTTCGGCGCGCTGTGACCGAAGGCATCAAACACGGCCGTCACATCGGACGACGCGCGGTCACCCAGATCCTGAAGCCCGAACACTAAGGTGAACGGTTGCTGGCGTCTCGACCTGGCGACGTAAAGGCTCGGGATGCCAGCTCCCGCGTATCAATAGCCGAAAATTTGGTGCGGAAGGCATCAGGTTCTTGCTGGGTGCCCGAGGCTCTGGTTCGGCTGAATCCGCCTTTACTTCTGGGTGGACTCCGCGGCCCGTGTAGCCCAGGCCGCGAGCAGGGCCCGCGCGAAGACGGCCTTCCCCTCGGGCGATGCCACCTCCGCCTGCAGCAGCGAACCGGAGCGCGTCCGAATGAACACGCCCTCGACACCGTAGCGAACGCCCATCGACTCGAGCGCCTTCGGCATACGAGGCGGCGCCAAGAGCCGCCCGCTGGTTGGAGCACGCTGGGGCTGCGGTAGTGGCATCCGTGTCGGTCGCCAACTCCGCGAACCGGAGCGTCACCGTGAAGTCGCGAGGCGCAGCGATCATGGCTGCCGCTGCGTGGCGGCCGGGCAGACCCTGGCACGGAAACGGGACCGCCCCGACGTCCACGGGCCAGCCCGCAGGCACCGACACGGTAACTCACGGTGTCACCCATCGGCAGCGGGATCGAGTTCAGGCCCGGCACTGGCGGCAGCGCTACCGCCAACGGGCCCTGGCTTTCGAGGCTCGCCAGGGACGCGCGCGGTGACGCTGGCGTTGAAGGCGAGCGCCTCCTCGGAGCCCGACGTAACGTGCGACCAGCACTTCGGCGCCGAATATCGGTCAGGACGGCGTAATCCATTCTGACCGGCGCGTCCGAGTCCACAGCCGTACCGGCGGCCCGCCCGAAAGCAGGCGCGGCGCACTACCGGCTGACCGTCACCGTCTCGCTGCGGTTGTCGGCCCACGGAAAAGAGCTCGAGTTGCCGCGAAGGTGACCAGGCTTTGCTCCACCTGCCTGGTCGTCCATGGCGTGAACAAACGGTCCACGCGCAGCGTCACGTCGGCGGAGCCCGCACCGTTTCCATCCGCGATTTCGTCGGCGCGACATCCTGCAAGCCGGCAGGCAGCCGGAGTCCGAGGTTCTTCTCGGGCACGGTCTCGAACGGGCCCAGGCGTAGCCGCCGAGTCGGCATCAGTTGATCGAGGCCCCGCGATTCCAGGAAGTCCTTGGATGTCGTTGATCGGAATGGCGAACGCGATGCCGTCGGCGCCGCGAATCCTCATCCGAATCACGCCCACGGCGAAGCCGGCGTCGTCCACCAGCGGGCCGCCGCTGTTCCCCGGGTTGATGCTGCTCGTCACCTGCAGATAATCGGCGCTCGCCGGCGTCCCCTTCCCGCATTGCCGAGATGGTGCCGTCTGTTCACGCTGATGTTCTGGCACGGTGCTCTGCGCCGCACGGCGGTGCGGCCGACCTCGAGCCGGCCGGACCCAGCGGAAAACCGAGCGCCTGCACCGCCTGACCGCGCGATACGGCGTCAGAATCTCCGAGCGCGACATACGGCAGGTTCGGCGCGCTGACGAAGAGCACCGCCAGATCGCGGTCGGGCATCCGCCGCATAGACGGATGCATCCGCGCATGGAGTGGGTTGCACCCTGGGCGCTGGCCGTCTCTGGCGAGAAGCAGACTTCGATACCGGAGACCCTGCGTGGTGACGACAACCTTGGAGGTTGCCGTCGGCTCTGCACGTCCGTCCCGCCCTCCACGACGTGCTGATTGGTCAGCACGTACCCGTTCGGCGACACGATGAAGCCGCTGCCGGTCCCGATCTCCACCTGCTCGAGGTCCACCACTCGTCTGCTGCCGGCCTCCTCTATCTCGAGACGGGCGCTTCCGATCGCGCGAACGAACACGGTGGCGTCAGCAGGCGATGCGGCACGCTGCGCCGAGAGCTGCGTCGCACCAATCAACAGGCCCAGGCAGACGGCAAGCTGAGAAGACGTGCTTCGACGGCACCATGGTGGTCGAAGTATAGGGCGGGTGAGAGCGAAGAAGGCCGCTGCTGCGTCGCATTCGATAGTGAGAACGTCCTGGCGCCCCGTTCTTGTACCTTCCGCAGTTTCTACGCTACAAGGGCCTACCATGCGTTTTTCAGCAGCCTCGGATGGACTGTCGAACCAGGGGATCGCCGAGGATAATTGAGCGTAAATACGATGCGGACATTGCTGCTCTTACTGCTCGGTCTGTCTGCGGCGCAGGCACAGGACCGACCCGCGGCCCCGTCGCCGGCCGAGTTCAACACCGACGTGTTGACCGGTTGCACGGGGTGCGGAACGGGACCGATCTTCCGGATCGCGTTGTGACAGTTGCAACTGGCCTCGTCAACCCCTCGAGCATGGCCTTCCTGCCAGATGGCCAGACCATGCTGGTTACCGAGCGAGGAGCGGGCGGACGCCTGCGAATTCTGCGCCGCCTTGTGCTCGACCCGCAGCCTGTCTCCGGCGTGCCAGTCGCTGATGCCTCCATCGCGAAACGCCAGTTCGAACACCTCATCGCCGTCGCCATCCACCCGAAGTTCGCGGAGAATATGACCAGGATGTCCACCTCGGGAACGTCCCGCACGAGCGTCCTGCAGCCTTCGTCGGTGCCGAGGTCCGCCGCCACGCCCTGACAGGCGGCCGCCGGGGCCGCCTCTCGCACGCTGGCCACGGCAGCGGTCACTCGATCGACGGTTCGACCATTGACGATCACGTGGGCCCCTTCCGCAGCGAACAGCTGCGCCGCGGCAAGGCCGATGCCGGCGGTTGAGCCGGTCACGAGAACACGTCGCCCATTGAGCTCGAGATTCATCCGAACATCATGCATCGCTTTGGCTCGTCGACCGCGCGCTCGGATGGCGTGCGGCCGACGGCCGTTGTCTCGCGGTCAGATGCGCAGGTGTGACCTACCTGCCAAGGCTGATGGAGCCATCGGTCAGCGAGCCCGACGACAGGCCGGTCAACTGATCGAGAGTTCGGTCGATCGTGAAGGTCCCGCTTGCACCCGCGAATCGGCCAGTGCCACCGCTGATGGTCACGTTCTCGACGATGTGCGCGACATTGGGTGCGATCGAGGTCCCTTGTCCGGTCAAGGTGCCGACGAGTTCATCGCCGTTGGCAGCGACAAGAGCGATGGAACCGGTCGAAGAGGACGTCGCGAGGGCGACGACGACGGTGAATGTCGCGGTGTAGCGGCCAAGCTGAGTCGCGGTCCCCTCGGCGGTTCCATTGACCAGGAGACTGGGAGGGACCACTTGATCCACTTCATGGCCCTCGAACGAGCCGCGGAAGGGAAGGTCAGTTCCGCCCCGCGCCTGCGTGGCCTCCTCAGCCATGGCGGTACCGCCTGGCGCCGTTGGTGAGGTGGGTAGTTGGCTGCACCCTGCTGACACCATGCCGATGGCGAGTGCGAGAAATAGGTACCGCATAGTCCTCCTCCTTCTGTCCGGAACGACGATGGGTGACGCGAGGTTGACGGGCGCAGAACATAACATGCATGACGGACAAGAGCGTGACGTTCGCGCGCTACCCTCGCCGCGAGGTTCACGAATCCGCCGAACGTCGAGCTGGCGGCAACCGGTTGCTGCGCCTTGGGAGTCATACTGATGGCGTATGGCAGACACCGCCAATGCCGCGATCGAGAAGGCGATCGATGCGCTCTACCAGGAACCGCTCGACGCGTTCACCGCGAAGCGCAACGCGCTCGCGGCCGAGTTGCGCAAGGCCGGCGATCGCGCGACGTCCGATCTGGTGAAGGCGCTCGCCAAGCCCAGCGTCACGGCGTGGGCCGTGAACCAGGTGTGGTGGACCAATCGCGACGTATTCCAGGCGATGCTCGAGGCCGGCGCCCGCCTCAAGGAGGCGCATCTCGCCTGGTCGAGCGGCGGATCGACGGACGTGCGCGCGGCCGCCGAAGAACGGCGCCAGGCGGTGCGAGCCGTGGTCGATGCCGCCCTGGCGGCCCTCGGCGATCCGAAGACCGTGGCGCCCGACATGCAATACCGCATCTCCGGCACGGTGGAGGCGTTGGCCTCCGGTGCGACCGGCGACGCCACACCCGGCCGGCTCTTCCGCGATTTGCAGTCCAGTGGGCTTGAAGGACTCGGCGCGCTGGCCGCGGCCGCGGCGGCTGCGCCGCCTCGCGCGAGTTCGAAGAGCACATCCGCGCGCAGTCCCAGCGCCGCCGGCAAGGCCAGCTCCGCGGACACTGCGCCGGTGAGCAAGCCCGCTGCCGGTAAGCCGGTGTCCCACGGCAGGCCCACACTCGTGCACTCGTCGAGAGCGCCTGAGGCACCGCCCGACGAGCCGCCCGCCGCGCGCCGAGGCGAGAGCGCAAAGGAAGCAGCGGCTCGCCGGCGCGCGCAGGAACTCGAGAAGGTCGAGGCTCGCCTGAAGGAGCTGGAGGATCGGCTCGAGGCCCTGACGCGTGACGCGAAGACGCAGAGTGCGGAAGAAGCGCGTGAACGGGAGGCGGCCGAAGCGGCGCGCGAGCAGGTGACCGAGCTCGAACGGAAGCTTGAAGAGGCCCGAGAGGAGGAGAAGTCCGCCCGGCGCGCGGTGGCGACGGCGTCGAGGGCGGCCTCCGAAACCGAGATGGTCCGGGCACGGACGGCGCGCGACGTTGCCGCGGCCAGGGCGCTCCGCGACTCGCTGCAGCCGGCCTGAAGGCCGCCGGTGGCCGCATCCGGGCCCTTTTCAGCCCGATCCGTTCCCCCATGCCTATGTTGCGCAGGTGTTACCGCTCGGTGCTACGATCGGAGGATACGCAATTCCGTGAACCGCATTGAAGGACATAGCCAAGTGAGTTCGAAGAAGTCGACCCGTTCCACCACCCCCGTCTCTCTTCCCCCGCAGGAATCGCAGCCCGAGGCCACGCCCGCGCCACGAGCCCGGACGGCAACGCCTGCCGCCAAGGCGAAAGCCGCGCCGGTTGAAGGCACACCGGCGGGGTCCAGAGTCCGCGCCCGTTGCGAAACCCGCCGCCAAGCCGGCGGCCAAAGCAAAGGCCAAGCCTGCAGCGGCCAGCGCCGCGAAGCCGAAGACTGCTGCCGCACCGGCCCGCGCGCCGCGCGCGGCAAGCAGCCGGACCTCGCAGGCGGACGGATCGCCCGCCCCGGAACAGCCAATCGCGCCCGCGGCGGCCGTTGCCGCGGCGATCGTCGAAGCGCCCGCGTCCGAAGTGGTGCGCGTCGTGACCGACGAGGACATCCGCATCCGTGCCTACTTCCTGTCGATCGAACACCGCGCCCGCGGTGGCAGCGACATCGACTTCTGGCTGATCGCGGAACGCGAGCTGCGGCACGGCCTCAAGGCGAAGGATTAGTGGGATGTATGTTCGGCGTCTACAGCGTCCGTTCCTACGGAACGGCCGATAAACGCTGCCCGAGCATGACGCTGACCACGGCAGTTGCCGTCGATACGCTCCACTAGACGTCGCGGGGCCACCGGCGGTGCGGCACATAATGGGGCGATGATCTCCAGACGGTTGCTGCTCGTCGCGCTGGCCCTCGGCTTACTTGCGTCCAGCACGCCCACGCAGGCGGGCAAACAGGCCGTCGCTCCCGCGGCGCGCCTGGCCGACCACGTCATCCTGATCTCGATCGATGGCTTTCGCCCCGCCATGTACCGCGACCCGGCGCGCGAGGGGCTGAACCTGCCGACGCTCACCGCGCTGCGGGACGCGGGGTCGTTCGCCGAAGGCGTGCAGGTGAGCCATCCCTCGATGACCTATCCCTCGCACACCTCGATGGCCACCGGCGTCGCCCCCGCCCGCCACGGCATCGTCAGCAACACCATCTTCGATCCGCCGACGGGATCGCCGATGTGGTACTACGAGCGATCGGCGATGAAGGTGCCGGCGTTGTGGGACGTCGCCCGGGCGAAGGGGCTGAAGACGGCGGGCGCGTCATGGCCGGTGACGGTGGGCGCGAACTTCGACGTGCTGTTCCCCGAGTCGAACCAGGCGCCGCGGGATTCGACGTGGCTGGCCCGCGCGCGCGCCGAATCCACGCCGGGCCTCGTCGATGCGGTGGTCAAGGAGCTCGGCGGTTTCGGCGAGAACGACAACCGTGACGCCGTGCAGCGCGACCGCTTCACCGCGGCGATGGCCACGCACATCATCCGCGCCGAACGTCCCAACCTGCTGATGATCCACTTGATGGAGACCGACACGGCTCAGCACGCCGACGGCCCGGGATCGCCGGCGGCGAAGTCGGCGATCGAGCACATCGACGCGCACATCGGCGCCATCGTCAAGGCCACCGAGGAGGCGGGCATCCGCGCGCGGACCGCATTCGTGGTGTCGGGCGACCACGGCTTCTCGCGCGTGCACACGCTGATTCAGCCGAACGTGATCCTGCGCGAGAACGGATGGCTGACGACCGACGACAAGGGCCGTGTCACCGAGTGGCAGGTGGCCTCGCACGCCACCGCGATCCGGTTGCGCGACCCGAAGGATCGCGCGCTCGCGGCGCGCGTCGAGCAGGCGTTCGTCAAGCTGGCTGAGGGTCGCTACCGTGGCATCTTCCGGGTCGTCTCGCGAGCCGATTTGGACGCGCTGGGCGCGTATCCGGACGCCGCGTTCTTCATCGAGCCGGCCGAAGGCTATTACGTCTCGGACGGCGTGACCGGCGGTTCGATCCTGGTGGGCACCACGCGCCGCGGCGCGCACGGCTTCCTGCCGACCGAGACGCGCATGCATACCGGGCTGATCGCGGCGGGGGCCGGCATTCGCGCCGGCGTGCCGCTTCCGCTGCTGCGGCAGATCGACATCGCGCCGACCATCGCGCGCCTGCTCGGCTTCGACATGCCGGACGTGGACGGCGTGCCGATGGTCGGATTGCTGCGCTGAGTGCTCACCATGGATGTCTTTGAATCGGCGCTGCGCCTGGCCAATCGCGTGCACCACGGGCAGCTGCGGAAGGGAACGACGATTCCCTACATCGCGCACGTGCTTGGGGTAACCGCGATCGCGCTCGAATACGGCGCCACGGACGAGGAAGCCGTTGGCGCCCTGCTGCACGACGCGGTGGAGGACGGCGGCGGGGAAGCGATGCTGGCGGAAATCCGTGCGCAGTTCGGGGACGCGGTGGCCGACATCGTGTTCGGGTGCAGCGACAGCATGGTCGAGGACCCTGGCGACAAGGCGCCCTGGATTGAGCGCAAGGAAGCCTACCTGGCTCATCTGGAGGCCGCGTCCGCATCCGTGTGCATGGTGTCGGCCGCCGACAAGCTGCACAACGTGCGCGCCGTGTTGCGCGACTACCTGGCGGTGGGGGACGAGGTGTGGGGCCGCTTCAAGGGCGGGCGAGACGGGACCTTGTGGTACTACGACACGGTGGCCAACGTCCTGCGCCGGCGCTGGCCATCGCCGCTCACCGCGGATCTGCAGCGCGAGGTGGACGAGCTGTTGACGGTGACCGGATGGTCAGCGGGTCTCGCACCGTGACAGCCAGTCGGCGGGCGGGTCGACGAACGATCGGTCGAGCGCGCCGACGGATCCGCATCCCAGCAGCTTCATCGTGCGCACGACGTCGGTGCGCAGGATGTCGATGGCGCGCGTGACGCCGGCCTCGCCGGCCGCGCCCAGTCCGTAGGCGTAGGCACGACCGATCAGCACGGCCTTCGCGCCAAGGCAGACGGCCTTCACCACGTCGCCGCCGCAGCGGATGCCGCCGTCGAGCAGCACCTCGGTCTGATGGCCCACGGCCGCCACCACTTCCGGCAGGACCCGAATCGTCGGCGAGACGCCGTCCAGTTGGCGCGCGCCATGATTCGACACCACCACCGCCGATGCGCCCACATCCACTGCCCGCCGCGCGTCATCGGCGGTGTGCGCGCCCTTGACGACGATCGGACCCTGCCACGCCTCGCGGATCCACGGGAAGTCGTCCCACGACACCATCGACTGCTCGAGCGCGGCGCCGACGTCGGCATAGGCCATCGGGCCGTCGGCCAGCACGATGTTGGGGAAGTTCATCAGGCCGCCGTCGCCCCAGTACGCCGCCAGCCAACCCGGGCGCGACACCATCTGCCACACGTACGGCCACATCTGCAGCGGGTTGAACGAGAGCAGCTCCTTGATGCCGTTCCGCAGATCGCGCTCCCGCAGGCCTGCCACCGGCGTGTCGATGGTGACGACCAGCGCCCGGTAACCGGCGGCCCTGGCGCGTGCGATCGACGACAGCGCCACGTCGCGCCCACCGACGAGGTACAGCTGATACCACGCGGGCCCCGTGGTCGCGGCCTTGACGTCCTCGAGCCGGCAGCCGGAGAGCGTGGAGAGGATGTAGCCGGTGCCGGCCTTGCCGGCGGCGCGTGCCGCGGCTTCCTCGCCGCGCCGGTAGAACAGGCGGCTGCTGCCGACCGGCGCCAGCATGAACGGCAGGTCGAGCCGGGTGCCGAGCACTTCGGTGGTGAGGTCGCACTGCCTGGTGGCGACTGCCGACCGCGGGCGGAACAACACATCCTCGAATGCCCGCCGGTTCTCGCCCAGGGTGCGCTCGCGTTCCGCGCCGCCGTCGATGTAGTCGAACACCACCCGCGGCAGGCGCCGCTTCGCCTCGCGCCGCAGATCATCGATGTTGAGCACGCGGGGCGGAGCGACGGTTCTGGACATGAGGCGGGCGATTGTATCGCACCGTTCCGGTAGCCCATCGACAAGCGGGCGCGCCCCGCCTACAATCGGACCGGCCTGTCGTGGGCCTCGGCAGCGGTCCCTTCCAAGGAGCGGCGTGATGGCTGGACAGCACACGGGTGGTCGATTCGCGCTGGGGTTGGCCGCAGCGGCCTTCATCGCGACGGTAGGCCTGTCGCCGGCGCCGCTGGCGGCGACTCCGGGATCCGACGGCGGGCAGACGCCCGCGCCAGCGGCGCCCGAGGTCACCTACACAAGGCACATCGCGCCGATCCTGCAGCGCAGCTGCGAGGGCTGCCATCGCAAGGACGGCGTCGCCCCGATGTCGCTCTCCACCTACGAGGAAGTACGGCCCTGGGCGCGCTCCATCAAGCAGCGGACCGGCATCGGCCCGCACGCGGGTGTGATGCCGCCGTGGTACGTCGAGCGCGACCTTGGCATCCAGAAATTCAAGAACGACCCGTCGCTGAGCGAAGCGGAGATTTCGGCGATCGCGCGGTGGGTGGACAGCGGCGCGCCGCGCGGCGATGCCGCCGACATGCCTTCGGCGCGAGTCTGGAACGATCGGACCAAGTGGGCAATCGGCGAGCCCGACCTCGTGGTGCGTACCGAGGAGGTCACCGTGAAGGCCGGCGTGCCCGACTGGTGGGGCGAGATTCAGCCCACGCCCACCGGGCTCACCGAGGACCGCTACGTGTCGGCGGTCGAAGTGCGCGAGGTCAACGACGTCAGCTCGTCGGGCACCGGCCGCGAGACCGTCGGCGGCCGCTACGTGTTCCACCACATGATCTGGAACACCCGGCCGCTGGACGAACAGCAGGCCACCGACCCTGCCGATCCCTTCGACCTGGCCGCCCTCACCGGCGTCAGCCCGGGCACCACTACCTGGCCGGTGCACGAAGTGGGCCGCGAACCGGACTTCTTCGACCCGAGATCAGCGCGCCTGCTGAAGGCCGGCTCGTATGTCATCTCCGACTCCGTGCACCTGCACTCGAACGGCCGCGACACCAAGGCCCGCCTGGAGATCGGCTTCAAGTTCATGCCCAAGGGCTACAAGCCGGAGTACCGGACCTCGCGCATCTCGCTCGGCAACGGCGTGGACATCGACATCAAGGCGATGGAATCGGGCCAGCAGCTGCACGCCTACGCGGTGCTCACCGAGCACACCAAGATCCTCTCGTTCGAGCCCCATCTCCACGCGCCCGGCGCCCGCATGTGTCTCGAGGCGATCTGGGGCTACACCGTGCAGACCGTCAACTGCGTCGGCTACGACCACAACTGGGTGCGCGGCTACGACTACGACGACGACCACGCGCCGCTGCTGCCGAAGGGCGCGGTGCTGCACATCATCGGCTACATGGACAACTCGCCCAAGAACAAGAACGTGCCGGACCCGCGCAACTGGCAGGGGTCGGGCAACCGTTCGGTGGCGAACATGTTCATCGACCTCGGCAACCGTGTCTCGCTCACCGACGAGCAGTTCGTGGCGGAGATGAAGGCGCGCCGCGAGAAGCTGAACCTGACGCGCAGCTCGGTGATGATCGGTTGTCCGCTGTGTAACATCGAGATGCCGGCGAAGCCGCCGACCAACGCCGTGGCCCGGCCCCAGCAGTAGTGAGCGGTCAGGCCACAGGGGAGTTCGAGATCATGCGACGGTTCATCGTGGTGGGGGCGTGGCTGCTGGCCGCGGGTGCGGCGCTCGGCGCCCAGTCGCTCACCTACTCGCGCGGACAGAACGTATCCCCTGCCTACGAAGGCTGGGAGGAAGATCCCGACGGCTCGCGCTACTTCGTGTTCGGCTACATGAACCGCAACTGGGAAGAGGAGTTGGACGTCCCGGTTGGCCCGGACAACGGCTTCAGCCTCGGCGGCGCCGATCAGGGGCAGCCGACGCACTTCCTGCCGCGCCGCAACCGCTTCGTGTTCCGCGTCGCGGTGCCGAAGGGCTTCGGCGAGAAGGACGAGCTCGTCTGGACGCTCACCTCGAGGGGCAAGTCCGAGAAGGCGTTTGCAAGCCTCGTCCCCGACTACCGCATCGACGGCGTTGTTCGCGCCTCCGAAACCGGCGCGCTTGGCGCCGGCAGCAGCAGCCCCGAGGTGCGCGCCAACAAGGCGCCGACGCTCGAGGTCCAGGGCCAGAAGCGCCTCACTGCGAAAGTGGGCGAGCCCGTGACGCTGTCGGCGATCGTGATCGACGATGGAATTCCCAAGACGCGCGCGATAGGCGCGGGCGCAGCGGTCAGCAACGTCGGCTCGTCCACCACGCTGTCGGCGGCGAATCGCGCGCAACTCGAAGCGGTGCGCGCCCGCCGCCTGACCATGCCGCCTTCGCGCGTGACGGTGGGGAAGGTCGTCGGCCTGCACGCCAGCTGGTTCGTCTATCGCGGCGCGGGCGGCGTCACCTTCGATCAGCCGCAGATTGCGTCGTGGGAGGACACCCGCACCGGCGGCAACTCGCCGTGGGCGCCGCTGTGGACGCCGCCGGATCTCTCGTCGGACGGCAAGGTCGGCGTCCGCGCCACGTTCCATTCCGAGGGCGAATACGTCATCCGCGTCCGCGCCGACGACGGCGCGCTGACGGCGGACGGAATGGTCACGGTGGTGGTGACGAAGTAAACGAGGGACAAGGCACAAGGCAGAAGGCAGAAGGCAAGACACAAGGCGCTACACGAAGCGTCATGTCGCCCGCCAGACCCGTCGGTGGGCCGGTCACCCGCGCCACTGGCGTTCACTTGCGCTCAGGCCAACTCGCCTGAATCTCCATGCTCAAACAGGCCATGTGGCGGCCAGCGGCACGTGTGTCGGCACCTGAATCGGCCCGCCGCCAACGGTCTGGCGGACGCCACGCCGCCTCGCGTGGCGCCGACCTCTGCCGTCTTGTCTGCGGCTTACCGGAGACCGGATTCCGGATAGCGGTTTTGCCTGTAGCCTTCTGCCTTTTGCCTTCCCCGACTGCCGTCTGCCGGTTGCCGTCTGCCGGTTCCTTAATCCACCGGCTCGCTGGCGTGCACGTGGCTGCCTTTCAGCCCGAAGCGGCGCGCGGTCTCGCCCTTGAAGTCGAACTCAATCAGGATCGCGGGCTCGTTGCCGACGACCCAGGCGTCGTGACCGGGCTCGATCGTCACCACCTGCGGCGCCCGGAACTCGACCGTGCAGCCGTCCGGGTAGTCCACGTGCACCTGCCCCTGCAGCAGGAACCCGACGTGCGCGAACATGCAGCGATCCGTGCCAGTGACTGGCTTCATGTCTCGCGACCAGCGGAATCCCACCGGATAGATGACCCGCTTGATGCGGCCGTCGCCGGCCGGGGACACATCGATCTGCACCCCGGCGACATCGTGATGCTGGGCGCCGTTGACCGGCGCGTGTAGCGGATTGTTGGCGCTCATGGCCGGATTCTAGCGCCCTTCGCGGCGGGCCGTTCCATTCGCCATTACAATCTCCCGGATGCGACGCACCCTCATCCTGCTCGTGGCCCTGATGGCGCTGCCATCGTCGGCCTTCGCCACCTGGTCGGTCATTGCCGTGGACAAGAGCACCGGCCGCGTGGTCATCGCCTCGGCTACCTGCGTCGATCGCGACGATCAGTTCCTGATGGGCGTCCAGGCGGTGGTTGTCCCGGGCAAGGGCGTGGCGGCGTGCCAGGCGGCGGTGGACGGCACGCACAAGAACCAGATGCTGGTGTTCAGCGAATTGCAGAAGGGCACCGACCCGACGCGCATCATCGAGATGCTGAGCGAGGACCCCGCCTTCCAGAGCCGGCAGTTCGGCCTGCTCGATCTGCAGGGTCGCACCGCGGGACACTCCGGCCTCGGCAATGGCTATGTGTCGCAGGACATCCAGGGCCAGGTGCCCGGCACCGAGATCTACTATTCGATCCAGGGCAACATCCTGCGGCCGGGGCTGGTCGTGCCGAATGCCGTGCAGGCGTTCCTGAACACGAAGGGCGCGCTCACCGACCGGGTGATGGCGGCGATGGACGCCGCCGACGGATCCGGCGGCGACAGCCGGTGCACGTGTCCGCCGTGGCCGACCGACGGCACCACGCCCGCCATTCCCTGCGAGGGCCGCACGGCGTTTGTCGCCTACATCCTGATGGCCGAGCCAGGCGACAGCAACGGCGACTCGCACAACAACGGCAAGTACGCGATGTACCTCAACGTCGCGCAGCCCGGTGCCAGCAACGGGCCGGGGCAGATTCGCGCCGGCGAGAACCTCAATCCGGTGAAGACGCTGCGCGTGCGCTACGACGCGTGGCGCAAGACGCAGCCGGCGTCGTTCAAGTAAGGACCGCCATCATGCGACCTGCTGCCATCGCTCTCGCGCTCGCCCTTGCCGGCGCCGCCACTCCTGGCGCGCAGGCGCCCGCACCGGCCCGGCCCGGCTCACCAGCGCCCCAGGCACCCGGCGCCCCAGGTGCGCCGGCACCGCAGAACAACCGGCCGCGGGCCGTCCAGGTGATGACGCTCACCGGCCCCTGGCCGGATGGCGGCGCTATTCCCGCGCCCTTCTCGCAGGCGGGGCGTGATCAGTCTCCCGCGCTGTCGTGGAGCAACGTCCCCGAGGGCGCCACGAGCTTCGTCCTGATCGTTCACGACCTCGACGCCGCGATTGGCAACGGCACCGACGACCTGCTGCACTGGATGGTGTGGAACATCCCCGGCACCGAGAAGGGGATTCCCGCGGGGGTGCCGCAGGGGCCGACGCGTCCTGACGGCAGCCGTCAGATTGGCGCCAGCGGGCCGTACTATCGCGGGCCAGCCGCCCCGGCCAGCGGTCCCGCGCATCACTATGTCTTCGAGCTGTATGCGCTCGACGCCACAATCAACGTCGCCCCGGTGGGCGAGTCGCCCGCGGCCACGCGCGCGTCGGTGATGACGGCGATGGCCGGGCACATCCGCGGCAAGGCGGTCTACTCGGGGCTCTACAAGCGCGGCCAGTAGTCGGGAACCCGACCCCGATGCCGGGAATCCGGCAGGCGTTCACCGTCGGACGTCCGCGCCTGCCCGTAATTGCACGCGGTTTCGCGTGGCACTTCATTTGCGAATCAATCCGACACCGAGCGTCTCTCTCGGTCGGAGGATTCGTAAATGTCACGCCGGCTCATTCCGTTCATCGCGCTCGCGGTGGCGGCCATCACCCTTCCCTGGGTCGTCCCCGTTTCGGCCACACAGCAGCCAGCCGGCAACAAGTCGACTCCGGCGGGCTCGGGTCTGTTTTCCACCTATTGCGTCGTTTGTCATGGCAGCGACGGCAAGGGCACGGGCCCGCTCGCCAGCTCGCTCAAGAAGCGGCCGGCCGATCTCACCGCGCTCGCCAAATCCAACAGCGGCACCTTCCCGCGCGAGATGGTGGCCAAGATCATCGACGGCCGCGAGGCCGTCAAGGGCCACGGCGGCGGCGACATGCCGGTGTGGGGCGACGCCTTCGAGCGCTCGCAGGACGCCGGCCCGCAGGCGGTGAAGGAACGCATCGACGCGCTCGTCGAATACATCGCCGGTATCCAGGCGAAGTAACGCGGGGCGGGCTGACGGGCTGCTAAGATCCTCCTGTATGGCGCGATCGCAAGCCGCTCGTCAGGCCCGTCAGGTTTCCTTCGGGGAGGTCTGCGACACTCTCGCCGGTGCGCTGGCCGGTTCCTTCCGCCACGACGTCGTCAGGGAACTCTCGACGCACTCGACGGTCGAAGCCTCGCTCTCGCGCCTGCGCGAGGCGATGCGGACCGACGTCTGGGCGTTCGGCGAGGCCAGCCTCACCCTGGCGCGCGCCGTGCGCGCCTACGATCGCCTGACGCGTGACGAGGGGTTTCATGCCCTGCACGACTGGGATGGTGTGGCGGCGCACGTCAATCCCGACACCATCCCGGTGGACGTGCTCACCTACCTGATCGATCAACGCGGTGGCGAAGCGTTCGACCCGGTCATCCCCGCGGTCCTCATCGACTATTACTTCATGCACGTGCTGTCGCTGTTGTCCCTTCGCGTGTGGGACGAAGGCGACGCCGACGAGAACTTCGATCGCATCGAGACGCTGCTCCAGTTGATGCAGGGTCCGCAGGGCAGCGGCCAGCGGTTCTGCGACGATGCCGAGACGCTGCTGCTGATTGCGACGGCGCATTACGAGCGCGAGGAGTGGGGTTACGACCTGCTGCTGGCGCGCACGCGCACCCTCAACCGGAAGCACCGCGCGGCCATCGCCCTCGGCCACGGGTCGAGCATGGGGTGCCACCTGCGCTTCGGGTTCGAGGCCACCTACGGGCGCGACACGTCGCTGATGCGCAACGACAATGTCGCCGACTATCCCTGGCTCTGCTTCGCGCTGGCGACGTTGATGGACGAGTATCACGCCATCCGCGAGGGCGGCGCGGCCAGGCTCGAGCGGTCGGCCCTGGTGGAGTCGATGCTGAACGGCCTGTCTGGTGACGCGCGTGCCTTTGTCGGGACCGGCCCCACCTCGCTGTCCGCGCACGAAACGGAGCGGGCCCGCTTTCGCGAGCACTTCCTGAACTACCAGGCCGACCTGACCGGCGAGTTCGAGGCGTTCCAGCCGGTCGCGGATCGCTATTCGCCGCTGTCCTTCTTCTTCAACTTCTCGCACAACGTGGTGAAGGGGCAGGTCGTGGACTCGCTGCTATGGAGCGCGCCGTGGGCAATCTCGCTGAGCGACCTCCTCACCGGCGCTGTCCGTCCTGACGAGCCGATCGAGCGCGCCCGCGAGACCCTGGCCCGGACGCTGATGGCCTATGCCCGCACCAACCCTCACAAGATTCGCGGGCGTCTGATGCCGGTGATTGTGTACGACCCCGAAGCCGGCTACCGTGCCTTCCGGTTGACGCTCCGCCGCCTGCGCGAATAGTCCTGGTCCTCGGGGACGTCTCGGCGCTGCGAATCAGGTGCGGGCAGCCAGCCCACCCTGACGTGGCAGAATAGCCACTGGAGTGCACCCATGGGACCAGTTTCGATCGTCGTCCGTACCGGCGCGTTGACCCTGTTTGCGGCGGTTCTCGTCAGCGGCTGCGCTGCCAGCGCCCGGCAACGTCCGGTGGAGGGCGCGCCCGTCGCCACCAGCGGCGCCACGCTCGAAAACGCCCGCCGTGGGCTGGAGGGGAAATGGACGCTGGTCTCGCTGAACGTCACCGGACCGGATGGACGGAAGGCCGAGGTCGAAGCCACCGGCACGCTGGTGTCCGACGCGTTCGGCAACCTCTCCGTTGAGTACCGCATGAGCCCCGGCGGCCAGAAGATGCTGCAAAGCATCAGCATCAACCAGCCCACTCCCGTGATCACCACCACCGGCCGCGTGGTCATCGACGTGGACAAGAAGCAGATCACCTATGTCTCGGAGAAGGCCGACTCCGCCCCGTTCGACGCCGAACTGGCGGCCCGCCGCAACAACCCGTTCGCGCTCGAGCGGCCTCGTTACTACGCGCTGGGTGCGGACGGAGTGCTGACGCTGACCACGCGCTACGACGATGGCCAGGACGCGGCGGTGAGCCGCTGGAAAAAGGGCTCGTAGCGGCGCGGAATTGGCGCCTGTTTTTGCCGCGACTTTCGCAGACGTCCGGAGACGTTTAGAGACGACTTTAGACGTCTCAGCCACTCTGCGGCTGAGTGCATAAAACGCGTGGGACGAGCGTATAATCCACGGACGCGCGAGGATTTGGAGGCAGACGAGTTTAACCCCTCAGCGCACTTGTGTAGCGGTTCCATCGGCTCGCTGGTTCGACCGGACGGGCGCAGACGGTGGGGAGTCCGGGCTGCCGGAATGCTCAACGCAAGTGAACTGTGGGGTCAGTCCGGAGAGTGTATGAGGAGTGGTACGAAGGCAGGTACCTGGGCACGGGAGTTTTGTGCCTCGGGTTGGCAGCCAGTGCGGCGCTTGCCGATCGATCTCCGTTAGCGGCCCAGGGGGCGGCCCCGGGCGCAGCTTCTGCACGTCCGGCGGCAGCGAAGCCCGCCTCGCAAACGCCGCCCGCCCCGGCGGCTCCGCGGCCGACGATTACGCCGATGCGCGCCAGCGCGCCCGCGGCCCCGAACAGTTCCGAACACAACGCGGTCGTCACCAAGTACTGCGCGACCTGCCACAACGAGCGTCGTCCGGCGGCCGGGCTGTCGCTGGCATCGTTCGATGTGTCGAAGGCGGCAGAGCATCCCGAGATCGCGGAGAAGATGATCGTCAAGCTGCAGGCGGGCATGATGCCGCCGCGCGCCGCGCAGCGTCCCGCTCCCGCGGTGCAGGCGGCGCTGATCGCCGCGCTCGAGACCACGCTCGATACCGCCGCCGCCAAGGCGCCCAATCCCGGCCGCCGCACGTTCCAGCGCCTGAACCGTCCCGAGTACGAGCGCGCGATTCGCGAGATGCTCGGCGTCGAAGTCAACGCCGGCGACTGGCTGCCGCTCGACACCAAGAGCGCGAACTTCGACAACATCGCCGACGCGCAGGCGCTGTCGCCGACGCTGCTGGAGTCGTACCTGAACGCCGCCACCGCCATCAGCCGCATCGCGGTGGGCGATCGCACGGCGCCGACCATCGACACGACCTACACCAACCCGAGCTACATGTCCCAGCACCCGTGGGACTACGTCGAGGGCGCGCCCTACGGCACGCGCGGCGGCATGGTGGTGGAGCACGCGTTCCCGGCTGACGCCGAGTACGAGATCCAGATGACCTTCAACGCCGGCGAGAACGCCCGCTTCGAGGACATCGACATCTCGGTGGACGGCGAGCGCGTCGCGCTGCTCAACTACGAGCTCGCGTCGGTGGCGGCGGCCGATGGCCGCGGCCAGGCGCCGGTCCGCACCGAGCCGATCTTCATCCGCGCCGGCCAGCACCAGGTGTCGGCGGCGTTCGTGCGCCGCACCGAGGGCCCGTACGAGGATCTCGATCAAGCCGCACGGCTGGTCGTTCGCCGGCGGCGGGTCAGGCGGCAGCGGCATCACCACGCTCCCGCACCTGCGCGACCTCATCGTGGTCGGTCCGTTCCGGGCCACCGGAGTGTCGGAGACACCGTCGCGTCAGCGCATCTTCTCGTGCCGGCCGACCACTGCGGCCGACGAGGCGCCGTGCGCGCGGCAGATTCTCACCCGGCTGGGGGCGCAAGCCTACCGCCGGCCGATGACCGCGGCCGAGATCGACCGGCTGATGCCGTTCTACCAGCGGGCAGCGTCGAAGGATGGATTCGAGGCCGGCATCACTGCCTCGCTCGAAGCCCTCCTGGCGAGCCCCTACTTCATCTTCCGCATCGAGCGCGAGCGCGAAGCGCGTCCCGGATCGACGGTGCGGGTCGCCGACATCGACCTGGCGTCGCGGTTGTCGTTCTTCCTGTGGGGCACGCCGCCGGACAAGGAACTGCTGTCGCAGGCCACCAGCGGCCGGCTGAGCGACCCACGCGTGCTCGAAGCCCAGGCCAAGCGCATGCTCGCCGACGAGCGGAGCGGCGCGCTCGGCACGCGGTTCGCCGCGCAGTGGCTGCGGCTGCAGGACGTGGACAAGGTCCATCCCGATCCGAATTTCTACCCGAACTTCGACGAGAACCTGGCCGCGGCGATGCGCCGCGAGACGGTGCTGTTCTTCAACAGCCTGGTGCAGGACGACCGCAGCTTCCTCGACCTCTATCGCGCCGACTACACGTTCGTGAACGAACGGCTGGCGCAGCACTACGGCATCCCCGGCGTGGCGGGGACCGAGTTCCGGAAGGTTCAGTATCCGGACGACACCCGCCGCGGCCTGCTCGGACAGGGCAGCATGCTGGTGCAGACGTCTCTGGCCAACCGCACTTCGCCGGTGCTGCGCGGCAAGTGGGTGCTGGAAGTGCTGGTGGGGGCACCGCCGCCGGCGCCGCCGCCGAACATTCCCGCGCTGGACGATACAGCCGGGGCGAAGGACGGCAGGATGCTGACCACGCGCGAGCGCATGGAGCTGCACCGCGCCAATGCCGTGTGCATGGCCTGTCATCAGATGATGGACCCGATCGGCCTGGCGCTGGATAACTTCGACGTCACGGCCCAGTGGCGCGTGCGCGAGAACGGCATGCCGCTCGATACCAGCGGCGACTTCTTCGACGGCACGCCGGTGACCTCGCCGGCGGAGCTGACCCAGGCGCTGCTGAAGCGGCCGACGCCGCTGGTCCGCACGTTCACCGAAAACCTGCTGGCGTATGCACTCGGCCGCCGCGCCGAGGCGTTCGACCAGCCCACCATTCGCGCGATCGCGAAGACCGCCGAAGCCAACGACTACAAGATGTCGTCGTTCATCCTGGGCGTCGTGAAGAGCGACGCATTTCGCCTGAGGCGGGCCGAGCCCGCCGCCACTGAGACGGCTGCGGCCGTCGCCAGCAAGTAACCCCAGAGTCGAGGAGACCGAGATGTCGTTCATCACAGGAAAGCACCTGGCCCGCCGCACGTTCCTCCGTGGATTGGGCGCAACCGTGGCGCTGCCGTTCCTCGATGCGATGGTGCCCGCCGGGCGCGTCTTCGCCAAGGCGCCAGGCGCCGAGCGCACCCGACTGGTCTGCATCGAAGAGGTGCACGGGCTGGCTGGCTGCAACACCTGGGGCGCGAGCAAGTACCTGTTCGCTCCGGAAGCCGTGGGACGCGACTTCAAGCTGGTGCCCGACAACCCGCTGACGACGCTCGAGGCCTACCGCGAGTACATGACCATCGTCAGCAACACCGACGTGCGCATGGCCGAGGCGTTCACCGCCCCGGAAATCGGCGGTGACCACTTCCGCTCGAGCGCGGTGTTCCTCACCCAGTCGCATCCGAAGCAGACGCAGGGCTCGGACATCTGGGCCGGCACCTCGATGGACCAGCTCTACGCGCAGCGCTTCGGCCAGGACACGCCGCTGCCGTCGATGCAGTTCTGCATCGAGAACCTCGACCAGGCCGGTGGCTGCACCTACAACTACTCGTGCGCCTACACCGACTCGATCAGCTGGGCCTCGCCGAACGAGCCGCTGCCGATGATCCGCGACCCACGCGTCGCCTTCGACCTGCTGTTCGGCGCGGGTGGCACGGCCAAGGATCGGGCGAGCCGCCGCGAGAACCGCCGCAGCATCCTCGACTGGATCCAGGGCGAAGTGGCCACGGTGCGCCAGGACCTCGGCTCGAGCGACCGCGTGCGCCTCGACCGCTACCTCGACAACGTGCGCGAAATCGAACGCCGCATCCAGGCCATCGAAGCCCAGAACAGCAGCGGTGAAGAGCGGGCCATCCCGGACGCGCCGAAGGGCGTGCCGGACTCGTTCTCGGAGCACATGCACCTGATGTTCGACCTGCAGGTGCTGGCGCTCCAGACCAACATGACCCGCGTCATCTCGTTCAAGACCGGCCGCGACTCGCAGAACCGGGTGTTCCCGGAGAGCGGATTGAGCCAGCCCTTCCACCCGGCCTCGCACCACGGCAATCGCGAAGACCGCGTGCTCGAGTTCAACAAGATCACCAAGTACCGCGTCAGCCAGCTGGCCTACTTCCTCGAGAAGATGAAGACCACCATGGACGGCGACCAGAGCCTGCTCGACAAGACGATGATCGTCTGGGGCTCGCCGATGGCGGACGCCAACGTCCACAACCACCGCCGCTGCCCGCTCGTGCTGCTGGGCCACGCCAATGGCGCGCTCAAGGGCAATGCGCACCTGAAGGCCGCCGACGGCACGCCGATGGCCAACGTCATGCTGACGATGCTGCATCAGCTGGGTCTGGACGACATGAAGAGCTTCGGTGACAGCACCAGCGAGTTCTCGCTGTCGACCCCGGCCGGCACGACCGCCGGGGCGTAGGGCAACGGTTCTCCTTCAGGAGTTGTGACCATGGTTCGTCGGTTAGCCCTCAACCTCATCGGTGCGTTGTGCCTGTCGGTCATGGTGGGCGCCGCGCCCACCGCTTCGCCCGTCGCCGATGCGGCGATGCGTGGAGACGTGACGGCCATCCGCGCGTTGCTCAAGGAGGGCGCGGACGTCAACGCCGCCCGCGGCGACGGCATGTCGGCCCTGCACTGGGCGGCCGAGAAGGGCAACGCCGAGCTCGCCGACATGCTCGTGCACGCGGGCGCCAACGTGGCGGCCGTCACGCGCATCGGTCAGTACACGCCGCTGCACGTCGCCGCCCGCGCGGGCAGCGACGCCGTGGCCGGCGTGCTGCTGAAGGCCGGCGCGGTGGTGGATGCCAAGGCGGTGCCGAGCGGCGCCACCCCGCTCCACCTTGCCGCCAGCGCCGGCAGCGCGCCCATCGTCACCCGGCTGATCGACGCCGGCGCCAACAAGGACGCCAAGGAAGCCGAGTGGGGACAGACGCCGATCATCTTCGCCGCGGCGTTCAACCGCGTCGAGGCGATCAAGGCGCTCACCGCCAAGGGTGCGGACGCGAACGTCACCAGCACCTTCATCGACATCCAGCAGCGCAGCGCGCTCGACCGCGCGGCCAACCAGCGGCAGCAGAAGGTGCTCGAGTCGTTCGGCGTCGGCCCCGAGAAGCAGCCCACCGCCAGCCAGGTGCAGGCCGCGGTGCAGGCGTCGCGCGAGCTGTTCGCCTCCGGCAAGATTCCGCCGCCCGATCCGAACGCGAAGCCGGACGAGAACGGCCGCGGCTTCAACCCTGACGAGATCAATCCTCCGGTGGCCACCAAGGGCGGCCTCACCGCGCTGCTGCACGCGTCGCGGCAGGGCTACATGGACGCGGCCCGCGCGCTGCTCGATGGCGGCGCCGACATCAACAGGGTGGGCGCCGGCGACGGCACCAGCCCGGTGCTGATGGCGGTGATCAACGGCCAGTTCGACATGGCCATGTTCCTGATCGACCGCGGCGCGGACCCGAACATCTCCGCCAAGGGCAACGGCGCGACGCCGCTGTGGGCCGCGGTGAACACGCAGTGGCAGCCGCGCACCCGCTTCCCGCAGCCGCAGGAGATGGAGCGCCAGAAGGCCACCTATCTGGACGTGATGAAGGCGCTGCTCGACAAGGGCGCCGATCCGAACGGCCGGATGCGCTCGCACCCCTGGTATCTCGTCTACACCGGCTGCGGCAACCGCAACTGCGGCCTTGCCGACACGACCGGCTCCACCGCGTTCTGGCGCGCGGCCTACTCCGTGGACGTCGAGGCGATGAAGCTGCTCGCCAGCTACGGCGCCGACCCGAACATCTCGACCACCGCGCCTCCGGTGCCGGTGCGCCGCGGCGGCGGCGGAGCGCCTCAAGGGGCGGGTGGCGCGATCATGCCCACTGCCGCGGCCGGCCAGGAGAAGTACGAGGCGCCGCCCATTCCGCCCGGCGGACCGGGTGCGTTCCCGATTCACGCCGCCGCCGGCGTCGAATACGGCGAAGGCTTTGCCGGCAACGCCCATCGTCATGCGCCGGATGGCTGGATGCCGGCGATGAAGTACCTGGTCGAGGTGCTGGGCGCCGACGTCAACGCCCGTGACAACGACGGCTACACCCCGCTCCACCATGCCGCGGCGCGCGGCGACAACGAGATGATCCTGTATCTGGTGTCGAAGGGCGCGGACGTGAAGGCCGTGGCCCGCAGCGGCCAGACCACCGCCGACATGGCGAACGGTCCGGTGCAGCGCGTATCGCCCTTCCCGGAGACGGTGGCGCTGCTCGAGAAGCTCGGCTCGCGCAACAACCATAATTGTGTTTCCTGTTAAGAAGACTTGATATCTAGAGATCTCGTGAGCTGGTGAGCTGGCGATCTGATCTTCAGATCTGGTGAGCTGGCGATCTTCGGATCGCCAGGTCTACCAGACTCAGATCGCCAGCTCTCAGATCGCCAGATCGCTCGCGATCTACCAGATCAGATCACCAGCTCACCACATCACGACCTCACCAGATTCGCTTGTTTGTCGCCGAGAAACCCGACCAGCGAGGCGACAAACCGCTCCGGATCTTCCCAGTGGAGCGCGTGCCCGATGCCTGCCACGATCTCGATCCTGGCGCCGGGGATGGATGCCCCCAGCTCCTCCTGTTCCTTCTTCGAGAACACGGAATCGCGATCGCCGCCGAGCACCAGTGTCGGGCAGGTCGGAGCGGCGCCGGGCGCATAGGCGATCAGGCCCGACAGCGCCGCTCTCCAGACACGGGCGGGAACCGCGCGGCTGCCCTCGATGGCCCGGTCCATGAAGTCGGCGGGCACCGGCCTCAGGACGGTGCTCTCCTGAAAACCCCGGGCGAAGGCCGCGTCCACCGGGTCGCTCAGCTCGTTCACGGCCGTCATCAGCTCGTGCATCCCGGCGTTGCCGGCTTCGGGGCCGAGCCCATCAGCACCAGCCGCGTCACGCGCTCCGGGGCCTTCTCGGCCATCCGTCGCGCCACGAAACTGCTCATCGAGTGCCCGACAACGGTGGCCGTCGGCACCTGCAGCGCGTCCATCAGCTGCAGCGCATCCGACGCGAAGTCGTCCACCGCATAGCCCTGTTCCGGGCGATCCGACTTCCCGTGACCTCTCTGATCGGGGGCGATCACGCGGACCGTCGGGGGCATCAGTGGCATCACCCGGCTGAACGAGAACGACGAGTCGGTATAGCCGTGCAGCAACAGCACGGCGGGACCCGTCGCCGGTCCCTGTTCGGCATAGTGGAGGCGCACGCCGTTAGGCAGGCGCAGGTCGTGAAAACGGACTGACGATCGTGTCTCGATCATGGTGGACTCGCCTGGTGCGGTGGCGGCCGGCCCGATGCACGAGGGCTGCCACCATCGAGAGAAGGTGGATGAACACGGACAGATAGTGCGCCAACACAACGGCTCTCCTCGATGACGAATCGCTGAAGGCAATTGAAGGCACAAGGCAGGACAAGGCAAAAGGCAGAACCACGAGCAAGCTTCGGGCCTCGAGTCCCAGGCCCCAAGCCCCAAGCCCCAAGCCCCAAGCCTCGAGTCCCTAGCGACGCGAGCTTCGCGTCACGGTGTTCGCGGTCTCGAGGCTGACATCCGCGTCCTTCCACGCCTTGCGGAATCGCGTCTCGATGCCCGCCGCCTCGTCCGACTTGCCCTGCGCCTTCAACGCCTGCATCAGCCCGAACAAGGTCCAGCCGTTCCCCGGGTTCTTCCGCAGGTCTTCCCAATAGACAGCCTCGGCTTCGTCGGCGCGTCCCGCGGCCATCAGCACTGCCGCCAGGTTCTGGCGGACCGGCGCGTGCCAGTCGGGCGGCTCCTGGTAGATCAGCGCGTCCTCGTAGCGCACCGCGCGATCGAGGTGCAGGATCGCGGTGTTCCAGTCCTGCCGTTTCGCCGCGATCTCGCCGGCCACCACTTCGGGCGCGATGCGCAGGATCGCCTCGCCGGTATTGCTCGAGAAGGTGGTCTGTCCCTTCAGCGCCGGATCGGCGGTGAGCGCCGCCAGCTTCACCCGCTCCTGCTCGGCGGCCTCGAGCTGGTTCTTCGCAATGAAGGCCATCGCCCGCGCGAAGTGCCATACCCCCTTGGTGAACGGCGTCTCGTGGCGCGGCCCCGGATCGCTCAGGATGCGGTCCCATTCACCGAAGCGGACCATCGCCCAGTACGGCACCACGATGAAGCCCTGCAGGATCGGGACGCTGGCCAGCGCCTCGCTGGGAATGGACGATGCCAGCTTCTGCGACGAGGCCAGTGCCAGCGAGCGCTGTCCGCTCGCGCTCGCGCCCATCCAGATGAAATGGACGTTGTGCGGGTAGTAGGCCAGCGGATACAGCCCCTGCGCGCGGCACTGCGCGATGTAGTCTTCGTCCGCCTTCGCCGCCTGGATGTTCGCCGCAATCACGTCGGCGTGACGGCCGACGCGCATGTAGATGTGCGCGGGCATGTGGACGGCGTGGCCGGCGCCGGGCATCAGCGGCAGCAGGCGATCGGCTTCCGCTTCGGCCCGTTCGGGCGTGTCGG
Organism: uncultured Acidobacteriota bacterium; assembly: GCA_963723005.1. Lineage (GTDB taxonomy): Bacteria > Acidobacteriota > Vicinamibacteria > Vicinamibacterales > UBA2999 > VFZN01. Next base: position 29,389 of record CAVRPA010000012.1, read on the forward strand.
TCGGCTCCCACAGGTGAATCCACAGGTGCAGCGCACCGGGATGGTTCTTGTGGGCCGCGAGCACGTGCTCCAGCGACGACTGCACCTCGATCGTCTCCGGATAGGCGACGCCGTCGCGGGTCCAGTAGTTCCACGGCCGCAGATCCATCAGCGCCTCGGCGTAGAGCGTCCGCGCGTCCAGGTCGTCGGGGAACTGGCGCACCACTTGCGCCATCGCGTCGGCGTAGGCGCGGTCGGCCGCCTTCCGGTCGTCGGCCTTGCCGGTAAAGCGCGCCGCGAGGGCGTCGATGTAGGCCTGCTCGCGCGGCGTGGCGGATGCCTTCATCGCCACGGCCTTCTGCACGAAGGCGAGCGCCTTGGTTTCGACCTCGGCGTCCATCGCCGCATTGATGTTGGGGCCCAGCACCAGGGCCTGGCCCCAGTAGGCCATCGCCAGCGACGGATCCAGGCGCGCCGCCTCGGCGAACGCGCGGGCGGCCTCGGCATGGTTGAAGCCGTAAACCAGGTTCAGCCCCTGGTTGATGAAAAGCTGCGCGCGCGCGTCGTTCGTGCTCACCGGAAACGTGTGCACGCCGAGGTTCTGCAGCCGGGGCGCGAGCGGCATGCCCGGGGCGGGCGCCTGGTCGTAACCGGGCGGCGTCTCATAGTGCTTGTGCTGCGGCGCGGCCGGCGCGGTCTGCGCGAAGGCGGGCGAGGCGGCGCCGAAAGCCAGAACGGTGACGAGCGAGATCGATGCGGCGTTCCTGCGTGACATGGTGAACTTTCTCCTCTCCACACGATACGGAGAGGAGCCCACGGAAGACGTCAGACGGCGGTGAGAGTTTGGTGAGGATTCGGTAAGAGCCGGTGGTTGGTAGAATCAGACTCGCGTCACGCATCCACCTCGACCATGAGCACCGATCGCATCCTGACGTTCGGTGAGTTTCGTCTCGATCCGCCCAGCGGACACCTGTATCGAGGCGCGGCCACCATCCCGTTGACGCCGAAGGCGTTCGCGCTGCTGGTGTATCTCGTCGCCCACGCCGGGCGCCTGGTGCCGAAATCGGAGCTGATCGGCGCGATCTGGCCGGACGTCTTCGTCGGCGACGCGGTGCTGAAGAGCAGCATCCGCGAGCTGCGGAAGGCGCTGGGAGACGATTCCAGCCACCCCGGCTACATCGAGACCGCGCATCGCCGCGGCTACCGGTTCATGGCGCCGGTGGTGCCGCTCGAGCCACGCACGCCGCCGGTCACGGCGCTGCCGAAGGTGAGCTACGCGCGCAGCGGGAACGTGAACATCGCCTACCAGGTGATCGGATCGGGACCGGTGGACCTGGTGTTCGTCATGGGGTGGGTCTCGCACCTCGAGTATTTCTGGAACGAGCCGTCGTTCGCTCGTTTCCTGACGCGGCTGTCCGGCATGGCCCGCCTGATCCTGTTCGACAAGCGCGGTACCGGGCTGTCGGACCGCGTATCGGTGAGCGAGCTGCCCACGCTCGAGCAGCGCCTGGACGACGTGCGGGCGGTGATGGAGGCGGTCGGCTCCGAGCGGGCGGTGCTGCTGGGCGTGTCCGAGGGCGGACCGCTGTGCTCGCTGTTCGCGGCCACCTACCCCTCCCGCACCGACGCGCTGATCATGATCGGCAGCTACGCGCGGCGGATGCAGGACGCGGACTATCCGTGGGGCGCCACGCAGGAGGAGCGCGATCGCTTCAGCCAGACGATGCTCGACGAGTGGGGCGGGCCGGTGGGCATCGACGAGCGCGCCCCGTCACGCGCGTCTGATCCGGCGTTTCGCGACTGGTGGGCGTCCTACCTGCGGATGGGGGCCAGCCCCGGTGCCGCGGTGGCCCTCACGCGGATGAACGCGGCAATCGACGTGCGCGGCGTGCTGCCCTCGATCCGCGTGCCCACGCTCGTCCTGCACCGCACCGGCGATCGCTGCCTGAAAGTGGAAGAGGGGCGCTATCTCGCGTCGCACATCCCCGGCGCGATTTTCGTCGAGCAGCCCGGCGACGATCACCTGCCCTTCGTCGGCGATCAGGAAGCCATGCTGACGGAGATCGAGCGGTTCCTCACCAACCTGCACATCCCGGCCCGCTCGGATCGCGTGCTGGCCTCGGTGCTCGTGGTCTCGGTCAACGCCGCGGACGAGCCGCCGCCCGATCTTCGACGGGTGTTCGATCGCGAAGTGGCGCGCGGCAGAGGGCACGTGATTGCCGGCGAGGGCCCCAACCTGGTGGCACGCTTCGACGGCCCCGGCCGCGCCGTGCAGTGCGGCGCGTCGGTCGTGCAGCTGGCGAGGGAGTCCGGGGCTCGCGCCGGCGCCGGGGTGCACATCGGCGAGTGCGAGCGGGACGCCACCGTCGGGCCGGTGTTCGATGTGGCTGCCGCGCTGGCCAAATCGGCAGGCGGTCACGAGGTGCGCGTGTCGCGCACGGTGGTGGACCTCGTGCCTGGATCGGGCATCACCTTCGCCGAGGGCGGCGCGATCCACCTGGACGCCCGCTCGTGGCCGGTGTGGTCCGTCACCGACGCGCTGGCCAGCTGACAACGCCCGCGAGCTCTTGGGGCTTGGGGCTTGAGGTCTTGGGGCTTGGGGCTTGGGGCTTGGGACCTGAGGCTTGAGCCTGAAGACTCTAGGCTCGCTAGTGACCAGACATCCCGCTAGCGTTGGCGATCGCGGACCGCTCGCCAGTCGCGCGTCCCGCCCGGACCGCTCATCGTCCCCTGCATGGCGCTGCCACTGACGCGCCCGGTGTAGATCTCGTCGCCGACCGTGAACGCGATGTCGGAACCGCGCATGCGCGCCTTGCCAATCGGCGCCTCGGTGATGCCGACCGTGAGCGATCCGTACAGCACCTGATTCAGCTGGGTGAGAGCGAGCGTGCCCATGTCGTTTTCCAGCCGCCAGGTCCCGACGACCCTGGCGGGCACGATCCAGAGCAGCGCCTCGCACCAGTCGGAGCAGTCCTTCGCGGTGGCGCGGTCGTCGGGATCCCAGTCGCTGAAGCCAAACGTATTGGCGACAATGCGGGTCCCGGGCGAGAGGCCCTGAAACTTCGGCAGCAGCTTGTCCATGTTCGCCGGCAACAGGTAGATGGCCATCACGGTGGCCTTCGAGATGTCGGCCTCGTACATGTCGCCCTGCACGAAGGTGGCCTTCTCGGCGACCCCCTTCTCCCGAGCGGCCTGCTTCGAGACCTCCACCAGCTGCGGGTTGAACTCCACGCCAAGGGCGCGGGCGCCGCGGTGGGCGGCGGCGATGACGTTGCGCCCGTCTCCGGAGCCCAGGTCGATGACGTAGTCGTCCTTCGTCACCTTCGCCAGGTCGAGCATCGTCTCGACGAGCTCCGGCGGCGTGGGCACCCAGACGACGTCCTTGCCGGGCTGGCCGATGCGCGGCTGGTAGGGGCCAGGCGGCGCGGGTGGTGCGGCAGGCGCGGGTGGACCGACCGGCGTCTGGGCCGCCGCGGAGCCGGCAACGACCAGCGCCAGCAACAGAGCGAGGGCGCGCGTCCCGTATCGGATCGTCATGACGCCGGCACGGCCTTCACGAGCTCGGACAGCGGTGCCACGGCGCCGTGCAGCGGCACGATGCGGTCTACACGCAGCTTGCGGGCACGGATCTGTTCCAGCAAGTTGGCCGCATAGGGATGGAAGGTGCCGCCGGGACTGAAGGCATCGGCCTCGATCAGCACTCGCTCGCGCGGCAGATAGGCCATCAGCAGCGTGTCGCCATGCGGGTTGCCGGCGATGTGATACAGCTCCACCCGCCGCGTCGCGTCTTCGAGCACACGCGCGTCGCCCACGCCTTCGAGCGTGATGGGCCGCGGCGCCTTGGCCAGCGTGTCCGGCTGCAAGGTGTGCGGGCGCTCGGCGGCTTGCTTGTAGTAGCTCGTGTTCCCGTCGTGCGTGATCACGGTCAATCCGGCGGCAACTGCGGCTCGCAGCCCCGCGGAGTGATCGAAATGGAAATGCGAGCTGAGCAGGTGGGTGAGGGGCTTACCAGGCACCACTTCCTTTGCCTTGGCGATGACGGCCAGGGTGCGCGCTTCGCTCTGCGGCGCCTCGACGAGCATCAGATGATCCGAGAACTCCACGAGCGCGCTGTGATGCGACTGTCCGCCCAGCAGCCACACGCCCGGCGCAATCACGTCAGCCGTCACCGTCACCTGCGGGGGGCCGGGCGCAGCGGCCTCGCGCACGGCCGGCGGGGCGGTGAGGTCCTCGGGTTGTGTGGGGATCACGGCGCGCGCCAGCCGCAGCTCCGTTGCCTTGAACCGATCGATGGAGGTGACGAGATGGCGGGGAACCGTCAGTCCCGAGGCCTCCGCGTAGTCCGCGAAGGTGGTTTCGACGATCACGTCCCCGAGATTCGGGTGGTAGCCGGCCGAGCGGATGCGGCTCGGCACGTGCGTGGACGCATCGGTGATCATCGTGAACACCTGGCCTGCAGGCAGCGTGATATCGAGCAGCCGCTCGTTGCCTTCATTGCGAAGGTTGGAGAGCTTTGCCCGCCCGCCGAGCGCCGCGCGCATCAGCACCACCGGGTGGTGATAGAGCTCCGCCGTGCGATCGCGGACCGCCTGCGCGCTGCCGCGCGTGGCGTTGCCGCTGGACGTGGCGCTGTAAGCGACATCGCCGTCGAGCCCGAGCAACTGCTGCTGCGCTTGTGGTCCCTGGAAGTAGGTGAAGGTGGGCGTGCGCGTCTGCTGCACGAGCATGCGGCCGTTGGCCAGATCGATCGAACGGCGGTAGCTCGTCACCGTAAAGGTCTGGCCCGTCGCGTCGATGGTCATGTCCTGACCGACGTTCCAGTTGGTGCCTTCTCCCTCCAGCACCAGCGCATTCACGGTGAAGAACCGGTCGCCGCCGCCGAGTGCCGATACCGTCTCGTACAGCGCGCGTTCCTCGGGTGAGGCCGTCGCGCACCCAAGGCTGATCACCAGCAGTCCGAGCGATAGTGTCCGTCTCATCCGGGCGAAGATGCCATGCCGCGCACGTAGCGGTCAACCTTTTCCGGGCGGCTCAGGTGGCACGCGCTCGGATAAGATCACCACCGCATGAGCATTACCGCTTCGACATCACTGGCCAGCCGGATCGATCACTGCGAGATGTCGATGACCAGCGGCCTGGCCGAGGCCTCGCGCGCGTTTGGCGTCGAGGACGTGCACGTATGGCCCGTCGCCGGCGGAGCCGCGGTGCTGGCCGGTCCAGGCTCGCCCTTCAACAAGGTGATCGCCGCCGGATTCAGCGATCCCGGTGAGGCGGCGGATTGGGCGCTCATCGAACGGGAGCACCACGCGCGGCAGGCAAAGGTGCAGGTGGAGTGCTCGACGCTCGCCGATCCGCGAATGGCCACCATGCTCACCGAGCGCGGCTACCGCCTCGTCGGATTCGAGAACGTCCTCGGGCGCCGACTCTCGGACGAGGGGAACCAGGCCGGCACGAGCGACGTGTCGGTGTCGGTGGTCGATGACGGCGAAAAGACGCTGTGGATGGAGACGCTGATCACCAGCTTCATGCACCCCGACGTGTTCGACGGGCCGGTGTCGCACGAATCGTTCGATCGATCGGCCCTCGAACGCGCCTACGAGCTGTTTGGCGCGCTGCCAGGCGTGGTCCGCCTGATGGCGCGGCGGCAGACTGAGGTGGCCGGCGGCGGCAGCCTGTATCTGCACGACGGCGTGGCGCTGCTTTGCGGCGCTGGCACGCTCCCCGCGCATCGGCGGCGCGGCGTTCAGGCGACGCTGCTCCAGGCCCGGCTGGCCCACGCCCGCGCGATGGGCTGCGACCTGGCCGTCGTGACAACGCAGCCGGGGTCGAAGTCGCAGGAGAACGTGCAGCGGATGGGGTTCGAGTTGATCTACAGCCGCGCCATCCTGGTGAAGGAAGCGACGCCGTAGAAGGCAGAAGGCAGAAGGCAGAAGGCAAAACCCGGCAGACGGCAGACGGCAGACGGCAGACCGGCAGAAACAAGCCCCAAGCCTCAAGCCTCAAGCCCCAAGCCCCAAGCCGCAAGCCTCCAGCCCTACCCCCCGCGCAGCAGCCTCTTTACTCTCGCTCGCGCCCGCGCTTTGACCGGCGCCGGCATCTTCACGCCGGTCGCGGCCGCGCGGCAGGTGCGGAGCGTCTGCCGCAACCCCTTCAGCTTGGCGCGGCACTCGGCGCATCCCGCGAGGTGCTCTTCGCAGCGGCGGCAGGCAGCGGACGTGAACTCGCCCTCCACGTACTGCGACCAGTGCTGCAGATCGACCTCGCAGTGGGCCGGATGATCGTGCCGGCTCACGACAGCGCCTCCTTCAGCATCAGGCGTGCCCGATGCAGCCGCTGCTTGACGTTGGCCTCGGTGATCCCCACGACATCGGCGACTTCCCGGGTGGACAGGCCTTCCACGTCCCGCAGGAAGGCGACCAGCCGGTAGGGTTTCGGCAGCTGACGGAAGGCCGTCTGAAAGCGTCGCCGCTCATCGGCGGCAGCGGACTGAGCCTCTGGGTCCGGACTGCCTGAGGCCACATCGGGCGCGTCTTCCGCGTCCAGCGAGCGGAGCCGCGCCGGTTCGTCAACTTTCGTGCGGCGCGACATCAGGCAGGCATTCTTCACCGTTCGATAGAGCCAGGTGCGAAAGCCCCCCGGCTGGCGGATGCGTCGCGCGTTCTTGTACGTCTGCAGCAGCGCGTCCTGCATGGCGTCCTCGGCATCCTGCGGGTGTCCGCAGACCAGCAGGCTGAAACGGTAGGCCAGCGCCTGGGCATCCATCAGGAGATGCTCCATGGCTTCGTCGCCCTTCTTGCCGTGCAACTGCTCGATGAGCTCGGCGTAGTGGTCCGGTACCCGGTGAGGGGCCGGGACGGTGGGGGGTGACGACCGGCCGTTGACCATGGAAGGTCCTCGATCATACCGAAGCTCGAGAACTGACGGAGGGTGTCACCAATTCGGCGGCCTCTGCATCTCTGGGGCAATGAGATTCCGACTACACGGCATCCTGGCGCTAGCGGTCGCCTTCGGGGCCGCCCCGCGCACGCGCAGGACGTCCTGTCGCTCGACGCGGCGGTCGCCAGGCGCTGGGCGCGAATCCGGCGTTGAAGGCCACCGATCGGGCTTGGACGAAGCCGTCGCCCGGCAGGACGAGGCCCAGTCCCGCTTCTACCCCCGCATCTCGCTGAGCGAGTCCTGGCAGCGCGGCAATGCGCCGGTTTTCGTGTTCAGTTCGCTGCTCTCGGCTCGCCGCTTCGCCGCGGGCAACTTCGCCATCGACGCGCTCAACCACCCCGATGACGTCGCCTTCTTCCACGGCGCCGTCTCGGTCGAGCAGGTGCTCTTCGATGGCGGCCGCACCGGCTCCGGCGTCGATGCCACGAAGGCCATGGCCACCATGGCCGGCGCCGCCAGCCGCCAGATGGAACTGTCGCTGGCCGCGCAGGTGGCCAATGGTTATGGACGTCTGCTGACGGCCGAGGCCGCGCGGAAGGCGTCCGAGGCCGCCGCCGAAGCCGCGGCCGAGGATGTGGCACGCGCCGAACGGCGGCGTGACGCGGGCACCGTCACCGAGTCCGACGTGCTGTCGCTGCAAGTGCACCTGGCGTCGATGCGCCAGCGGGCCATCGCGTCGGCCGGGCAGGCCGCAGTGGCCCGTGCAGAGATCAACCGGCTGCGCGGCGCCGTCGTCGATGCCGCCTTCGTCGCCCAGGAGCCGCCCCCGCCCGCCGCGGGTTCGCCCCGCGACTGGAGCGCCCTGGCCAACGAAGCGCTGACCAACCGCCCGGACCTGGAGCGGGCCGATGCCGAGGTGGGCCTGGCGGCCGCGGGCCGTCGGCAGGCGAAGGGCGCCTGGTGGCCGCAAGTGGCGGCGCAGGCTGCCTACCAGTACGACGGGTTGGACATTTCCAGTCGCGCCTCGGCGTGGGTCGTGGGCGGCGAAGCCCGCTGGACCTTCTCCACCGGCCTGGGCGACCGCGCGGCGATGAAGGCCGCGGCCGCCGCCGAGCAGAAGGCCCGAGCGTCGCTCGACGATGCCAGGGCGGGCGTGCAGGTGGAGGTGCTGAGCGCCGTGCGCCAGATCGAAAGCGCCGAAGCGCGCGAAGCCGTGGCCCGTGCCAGCGTCGCGCAGGCCCGGGAGAGTCAGCGCATCATTCGCGACCGCTACGACGCCGGGATGGCTGGAGTGACGGACGTACTTGGCGCCGCCGCAGCGGTGATGAACGCCGAGACCTCGCGCGTCAGCGCGGTGGCGGATCGCATCGCGGCTCAGGCTGCGCTCGACAGCGCCATTGGGAGGAGACCGTAACGTGAACGTCATGCTGCAAGCAGTCGAAGGTCTGGCTCGTCGGTCTCGCGGTGGTGGCCCTTGCCGCCTGCCAATCGGCGGTCAGCGAGCACCCTGAAGCCGGTGGGAAACCTGGCGAAGCGATTGACCTCGCGCTCGGGACGGTGGCGATGGCCGAATGGCCGTCGGTGCACGAAGCGGGCGGAGTGGTCCGGCCGAGGCAGACCGCCGTGCTCTCGAGCCGGATCGTGGCGCCGGTCCTCGAGGTCCGCGTGAACACGGGGGACCGGGTCCGTCGCGGCCAGACGCTCGTGGTGCTCGATGGCCGCGAGTTGCAGGCCAACGCCGCGCGCGCGACGGCGGCGGCGTCGGGCTCGAAGCTGGGTCTGCAGGCGGCCCAGGCCGAAGCGCAAGCCGCGGCCTCGGCCGCTGACGCTCGCGCGCATCACCCACGAGCGCGTGCGTGGCCTGCACGAGCGGAAGTCGGCCACCACTCAGGAGCTCGATGAAGCGACGGCGGTTCTCGCCGGCGCCCAGGCGCGCGTGGCCGGCGCGACCGCGCGTGTCGCCGAAGCCGAACAGGGCATCGCGGCCTCGCAGGCGGCCGAACAGTCGCGTCGGTGGGTGTGTCTTACACGGTACTCACCGCACCGTTCGATGGCATCGTCGCCGCGCGGCAGGCGGATCCCGGCAGCCTCGCCACGCCAGGCACACCGCTCCTGACCGTCGACGACACCTCGACATCCCGTCTCGAGGTGCGCGTCGACGAATCACAGGCGCGCCTGGTGCGGGTGGGTTCCACGGCGCAGGTACGGCTCGATGCGGCGACCAGCGAAGCCGACGGCGGCTGGCAGGCGACGACCGTCAGCGAGGTGGCCCAGGTCGATCCGGCGAGCCACAGCTTCCTGGTGAAGTTCGACCTGCCGACGGGCTCGGCGCCACGCGCCGGGCAGTTCGGCCGCGCGCGCATTCTGGGCCCGGCGCGGCGCGTGCTGGCCGTGCCTGGGGCCGCGGTCGTGCGCCGCGGGCAACTGAGCTTCGCCTACGTCGTGGACGGGGCCGGCGTCGGCGCGCCTGCGGATGGTGTCGGTGGGCGAGCCCGCCGATGGGCGCATCGAGGTGCTGGCCGGCCTGCAGCGAGGGCGATCGCGTCGTGCTCAACCCACCGCTCATCACTTCAAGACGGAACCACGGTGCGCGGGGCCTCGCGCGCCGACGGAGATTCGAAATGACGACGGGCTACGGTCTCGCGGGCCGGCTGGCGGCGGCGTTCATCGACTCGAAGCTCACGCCGCTCGTCATCGTCGCCTCGCTGCTGCTCGGCGTCTCGCGGTCATCGCGCTGCCGCGCGAGGAGGAGCCGCAGATCATCGTGCCGATGATCGACGTCTTCGTCGAAATGCCCGGCGCCTCGCCGACGGAGGTGGAGCAGCGCGTCACGCGGCCGATGGAGAAGCTGCTGTGGGAGATCCCCGGCGTCGAGTACATCTACTCGACGTCGAGCCCCGGCCGCGCGATGGTCGATCGTCCGCTTCCACGTCGGCCAGGACGAAGAGCACGCGCTCGTGCGGCTCAACCAGAAGCTCGCGGCCAACGCCGACGCGCTCCCGCCCGGCGCGTCGGCGCCGCTCGTGAAGCCGCGCTCGATCGACGACGTGCCGGTGCTGGCGCTGACGCTCTGGGGCGACGCGCTACGACGACTTCGCGCTGCGCCAGATGGCCGCGCAGCTGCAGGACGCGCTCAAGGAGGTGCCCGACGTCTCCGAGGTCGACGATCATCGGCGGCCGGCCGCGCCAGGTGACGGTCGAGCTCGATCCGGCGGCGCTCGCCGCGCGCGGCCTCGATCCGCTCGCGCGTCGCAGCGAGGCGCTCGACGCGCGCGAACGCCCGCGTCGCGGCCGCGGACGTCGTCGCCGGCGAACCGGCGACGCGCTGTCGAGAGCCGGCGGCTTGCTCGAACGACGCGGCGCGATGCGAGACGCTGGTCGTCGGCACGACGCGACGGCGCGCCCGTGCGTCTCGCGCGACGTCGCCACGGTCGCCGACGGCGGCGACGAGCCCGACCGACTACGTCTGCATCATCCGCGCGCGCGGCCAGGCGCTACCCGGCGGTGACGCTCGTCGATCGCCAAGCGCAAGGGCACGAACGCGATCGACGCTGACGCGCGCGGTCGAGCAGAAGGTCGGACGACGCTGCGCGGCTACCTGCATTCCGGCGGATCTGCAGCTCGACGGTCACGCGCAACTACGGCGAGACCGCCGCGCGAGAAGTCGAACGAGCTGCTGTTCCACATGCTGCTCGCCGTGATCTCGGTCACGGTCCTGATCTGGCTCACGCTCGGCCGGCGCGAGTCGCTGATCGTGCTCATCGCCATTCCGGTGACGCTGGCGCTGACGCTGATCGTCTTCTACCTCTACGGCTACACGCTGAACCGCATCACGCTGTTCGCGCTGATCTTCTCGATCGGCATCCTGGTCGACGACGCGATCGTCGTGGTCGAGAACATCGTGCGCCACTCCCGGCTGGCCGGCGATCGGCCGTCGCTGGCGCGACGATCGCCGTCGCGCGGTGGACGAAGTCGGCAACCCGACGATCCTGGCGACGTTCACCGTCATCGCCGCGATCCTGCCGATGGCGTTCGTCGGCGGCCTGATGGGTCCGTACATGCGGCCGATTCCGGTCGGCGCCTCGGCGGCGATGCTGTTCTCGCTGCTCGTCGCGTTCATCGTCACGCCGTGGGCGGCGGTGCGGCTGCTGAAGCGCGCGCGACGGCCATCACGACGAGCGCGGAGGATCGCCTGACGCGCGCTCTACCGCCGCGTCATGGCGCCGCTCATCCACGAGCCGGCGCAGCCGCGTGGCTGTTCCTCGGCGGTCGTCGCCTTGCTGCTCGCTGGCCGCCGTCTCGCTCGTCCCGCTCGGGCTCGTGACGGTGAAGATGCTGCCGTTCGACAACAAGAGCGAGTTCCAGGTGATCGTCGACATGCCCGAGGGCACGCCGCTCGAGACGACCGCCGCGGCGGCGTCGGCGCTGGCCGACGAGGCGCTGCGGCGACCGGAGGTGACGAACGTGCAGACCTACGCCGGCACCGCGTCGCCGTACAACTTCAACGGGCTGGTGCGGCACTACTTCCTGCGCCGCGAGCCGAACGTCGCCGACATCCAGGTGAAGCTCGCGCCCAAGGACGAGCGCAGCGCGCAGAGCCACGAGATCGCCAAGCGGCTGCGCGACGCGGCTCGACGCCGATCGCGGCCGCGCTCGGCGCGCGCATCAAGGTCGCCGAGGTGCCGCCCGGCCCGCCGGTGCTGCAGACGCTGGTCGCCGAGGTCTACGGCCCGACGCCGAGCGCCAGCATGGCGCTCGCGCGGCGACGTCGCGGCGATCTTCGAGCAGACGCCCGGCGTGGTCGACGTCGACTGGTACGTCGAAGACGACTCAGCCCGAAGCGGCGACGCTCGACGTCGACCACGAGAAGGCCGCGGCAGCGGGCTGTCGCGCCGCGGACGTGATCGGCGCGTGGTGCGGATGGCCGGCGCCGGCGCGCCCGCCGGGCTGCTGCACGACGACGCGGCGCGGAGGACGTGCCGATCATGCTGCGGCTGCCGCGCGCGCTGCGCGGCTCGCTCGACGCGCTGCGGGCGCTGCGGCTCGGCGGCGGGCGCCGGTCGCCGTCGGCGAGCTCGACGCGCGTCGAGCGCCGGCCGCGAGGACCCGAGCATCTACCACAAGAACCTGCTGCCGGTGACCTACGTCACCGCCGACGTGGCCGGCGCGATCGAGAGCCCGGTCTACGCCATCCTCGCAGCTGAACCGCGCGCTCGAGCGCGCTGACGGCTGCCCGAGGGCTACGGGCTCGAGCTCTTCAACGCGCGCCAGCCGTTCGACACGCTCGAGTACGCGATGAAGTGGGACGGCGAATGGCACATCACCTACGAGGTCTTCCGCGACCTCGGCCTCGCGTTCGCCGCGGTGCTGGTCCTGATCTACATCCTGGTGGTCGGCTGGTTCCAGTCGTTCATGACGCCGCTGACGATCATGGCGGCGATTCCGTTCTCGCTGGTCGGCATCCTGCCGGCGCACGCGCGCTCGGCGCGTTCTTCACCGCGACCTCGATGATCGGCTTCATCGCCGGCGCCGGCATCGTCGTGCGCAACTCGATCATCCTGGTCGACTTCATCGAGCTGCGCCTGCAACGAAGGCATGCCGCTGGACGAGCCGTGATCGACGCGGGCGCGGTGCGCTTCCGGCCGATGATGCTGACCGCCGCGGCCGTGATCGTCGGCTCGGCGCGTCATCCTGTTCGATCCGATCTTCCAGGGCCTGGCGATCTCGCTGATGGCCGGCGAGGTCGCGTCGCTGCTGCTGTCGCGCATGACGGTGCCGATCACCTACTACCTGACCCATCGCCACGCGGCGCCGGTCGTATCGGCGCCGGCGGCACAGCCCGTGGAAGCGTGAGGCGACGATGAACCCCCAACTTGGAACGATTCTCGTGGCAGTGGATTTCGGCGAGGCGTCGGCTCGCGCCCTGACGCTGGCTGGCGCGCTTGCCGAGTCCACCGGCGCAAGGCTGCGCGTGCTGCACGCCGAGTCGCTGGATGCGCCGCCGTACTTCACCCAGGCGCAGCTCGACGTCCTCGAAGGCGAAGCCCAGGAGAACCGCGCGCGGGCCACGGCCTTTCTACGCGACTTCGCCCGCCACCATACGACCGTGCCGTTTGAGACGGTGGTCGAACAGCGTGCCGCCGCTGAGGCGATCCGGCGTGCCTCCGCGGGAGTGGACCTCATCGTGATGGGCACGCACGGCCGCCGCGGTCCGTCCCATTGGTGGCTGGGCTCGGTGGCGGAGCGGGTGCTGCGCGAAACGGCACTGCCGTTGATGGTCGTTCACGAGAACGCCCAGGTGGTGGCGCCTTCGGCGTTCACGAAGGCGATGCTGGTCGAGAACGGCACCGGCCCGGCCGCGCGAACCACCGCGCTGGTGGAGGCCATCGCTCGCACGAGCGGTGGCTCGGTCGTTCGTGTCCAGGCCGACGACGTGCCAACCGCGAGAGCGGGGTTGGCCGCAACGTGGGTGGCCGTGCCATTGCCAACGCCGCGCACCGGCCGCTGGCTGTCTGAGGTGGGCGCGCCACTCGTGCAGGACTGCACGATGCCCGTCCTGTTCGTTCCGGAAATCGAAGAAGGAGTCAGGTCATGAACGTCGAATCTTTGGTGCGTTTGATTGGGGGGGGATTCGTGGTGGCGAGCGTGCTGCTCGGCATGTACGTGCATCCAGCCTTCCTGTGGTTCACCGCGTTCGTCGGGCTGAACCTGTTCCAGTCGGCGTTCACCGGCTGGTGCCCGATGATGACGATCCTGCAGAAGGCCGGCGCCCCGGCTAGCCTCAGTCGCAGCGGACCCGCGTGAAGCTTTCGTTGAAGGCGGCGGCGGCCGGATCCTTCAGGCGCAGGACCCGGTCGCGGCCTTCCGTCAGCTCGCCATTGGCCTTGAGGGCACGATCGCCTTCCACGCGGACGAGGACTTCCTGCACCTGGTCCGAGCCTTCCACGGTGTGCGCCCACAGGGCGGTGATGGTTCCGCCGTCGATCCGTCCGCGAAAGGTGCCGTGCGCGCTGTCTTTCTGGACGAACGCGTAATCGAGAATCCCCACCACGCGCTCGCCGGTTTGGGCGTAGTGGAAGCTCACGACCGAACCATCTGGCAGCCGATTCTCGAAGCAGTGCATGGCCATCGCGGCCAACGGAGGCTCGATTGCCGCGGTGTCGCGGCTCGATGCCGCAGGCGAGCCGGAGGCAGACGCCGGGTTGGCCGCACTGGGTTTCGGAGGCGCGTCGGCGGGCCGGCATGCGCCGGCCAGAGGCAGGAGCGCGAGCACGACCGCGAGTTGACGAGTAGTCATGGCAGTTGGACTCCAGAGGGTCGCGAGGCGATCCGAGCGACGCTAGGCGAGCGATCCCGCGAGCTGGCGCAATGCCGCTTCCAGCACACGCACGGCGGTCCAGGTACTCGTCGAGCTCGAGATGCTCGTTCGGGGTGTGGTCGAGCGCGCTGTCACCCGGACCGTAGGCGACGATCGGGCACTGCCACACGGGCGCGACCACGTTCATGTCGCTGGTGCCGGTCTTCACGACGAAGCCCGGCTGCGCGGCCGGCTCCACCTGCCGGATGCCGGCAAGGAAGCTGCGCACCAGCGCGTTCGTTCGATCGCCGTGCCACGGCTGCTCCCATCCCCGGAACGTGAAGCTGATGGCGCTGCGCGGCCCGCTGATGGTGATGGTGTGGCGGCCGCCCTCTCCAGTCGCCAGCGTCGTGGCCGGCGCGGCGTCGGCGCTCTCGAGATGTGCGGCGGTCCACGCCAGCAGTTCGTTCACGAAGGCGCTGGCGTCAAACCCCACTGGCAGCCGCCAGGCAATCTGGGCATCCACCGTGTCGGTCATGCCGTCGGTGTTGGCGGTGATGAAGCGCCGCAGGCTTGGACTGAGCTGATCGAACGGCCGGGCCTTGCCGGTGTTCGTCTCGTCCGCGTGCCGCCGCACCCAGTTCCACAGGTCGACAACGACCTCGGCGACGCTCGCGTCTGGACCCGCGGTGTGGGCCATCGCCTGTCGGGCCTCGATGTCCATCAACAGCCGGCCCTTGTAGCCGAGCGTGACGCGGCGCCAGCTGCTCGGCTCGCCGATCACGCACGCGGCGGGTTTCGGCTCCCCGGCGCCGTCAAAGCGCGCGGCGATGAAGCGCGCGCCCTTGCTGGTGGCGGCTTCCTCCTCGACCGCGCCGACGACCACCAGGCGCACGCCCATCTCGCGAGCCCACGCCGCGCCGAGGCGGGCGCCAGCCGCCGCGAACGTGGCGAGGGGACCCTTTGCGTCCACGCTGCCGCGGCCGAAGAGGGCGAGAGGGGGGTCGGGGGGGCTCGGGTGCTCAGGTTCTAAGGTTCTTGGGTTCTGAGGTTCTAGGGTTCTGTTCTGAGGTTCTAGGGTTCTAGAGTTCTCGGCGACGGGTGCGATCCGCACCGGAATGTTGCCGGGCACCGTGTCGATATGGCCGAGGAGCACTATCACCGTTGCCGCATCGGGCGAGCCCAGTTCGCCGACCGCGTTTCCGGCCTCGTCCACGAAGGCGCGGTCGTAGCCGGCGCCGGCCATCTGATCGGCGAGCCAGCGGGCGGCGGCGCCTTCCTGGCGCGAAAGCGACGGAATCGCCACCAGTCCGCGGACCAGTTCGACGGCTTGCTCGCGGTTCATGACGCGGGTGGCGGCGGGGTCCGGCGCGCGGGTGGGGGTGCGGCGGTCCGCAGCGCAGCGCTGATCGCCCGCACTCCGATGGCGATCTCGTCCTCGGTGATCACCAGCGGCGGCAGCAGGCGCAGGATCGTCGGACCGGCGGGCAAGGCGATGACGTGATGATCGACCATCAGGCTCTTCAGCACCGGCGCCACCTTGGTGCGGAGCTCGATGGCCAGCATCAGTCCGAGGCCGCGAATCTCGCGGACGGCCGGGACGTCGGCAAGAGCGGTTCGCAGGTCGTCGAGCATGCGGGCGCCGAGCGTGGCGCTGCGCTCGATCAACGCTTCGCCGCGATACGCCTCGATCGCGGCAAGCCCGGCGGCGCAGGCGAGCGGCGACCCGCCGAACGTGCTGCCGTGCGCGCCCTGGTAGAGCGCCTCGCGCACCCGCGCCGTGTAGGCCACCGCGCCCATCGGGAAGCCGCCGCCAAGTCCCTTCGCCAGGCAGATGATGTCGGGCGTCAGGTTCGCGTGCTCGACCGCGAACCAGCGCCCGGTGCGGCCGAAGCCGGTCTGGATCTCATCCACGATCAGCAGTGCGCCTCGCTCGCGGCACAGCCGTTCGGCCGCCGCCAGGAAGTCGGGCTGGCCGAGATTGACGCCGCTCTCGCCCTGCACCACTTCGAGGATGACCGCCGCGGTCTGATCGGTGATGGCGGCGTCGAGCGCCGCGGTGTCGTTGAACGGCACGTGCGCGGTCTCGAGCAGCGGGCCGAACCCCTCGCGATACTTCGGCTCCCACGTCACCGACAGCGCGCCGAAGGTGCGGCCGTGGAACCCCTTGGTCGTCGAGACGAATGCGCTCCGCCCGGTGACCAGCCGCGCGAACTTCAACGCCGCGTCCACCGCTTCGGCGCCGCTGTTGCAGAGAAACGCGTGCGGCAGGTGCGCGGGCAGTACCGACGTCAGCACTTCGGCAAACTGCGCGCGGACATCGCTGTAGAGGAAGTTGGGACAGAGCGCCAGGGTGTGCGCCTGCCGGGCGATGGCCTCGCTCACCGACGGATGGCAGTGCCCGAGCATCGCCACGCCTTGTGCCGACCCGAGATCCAGATAGCGCTGGCCGCTGACATCGGTCAGCCAGCACCCTTCGCCGGACGCGAACACGATGTCGCCGCGGCGCGCGGTCGTGCCGCCGAGGATGCGTTCTTCGATGGAGGCGAAGTCGGTCATGACGCGGCTACTGGATGTGCGTGCCACCACCCGCAAGCGCGAGTGTGATGGGCTGTTGGACGCGGCCGTCGGCGAAGATCACCTTGCGGACGCCGCCTTCGATCGCTTCGACGGCGCCCATGACCTTCTTCTTCATCCGGCCCTCGGCGTACTGCATGAAGCTGTCGGCCTGGGCCTTCGGGATGGAGGTGATCAGCGTCGATTCGTCGGGGAACGTCTTCAGCAGCCCCGGCATGTCGGTGAGGATCACCAGCGCGTCGGCCTGGAAGGCGCCGGCCACCATCGCCGAGGCGCGGTCGCCGTCCACGTTGATCGCGTCACCCGCGGTGGAGGCGCCCGGCGGCGTCAGGACGGGGAAGTAGCCGCCGTCGATCAGCAGCCGCAGCAGGTGCGTGTTCACCTTCTCGACGGTGCCGGTCCAGTCGTCGCGCAGCACCATGCGCCGGCCTTCCACCTTGATGCGCAGCGTGTCCTTCCGCTCGCCCTCGAAGACGCGGCCGTCGAGGCCCGACAGCCCGACGGCGTTGACGCCCTGACGCTGCAGCTTCTCGACCCACATCTTGTTCAGCTGCCCGCAGTACACCATCTCGAAGATCTCGAGCGTGCGCCGATCGGTTCTTCGGCTGACGTGCCCGCTCTCGCTGGTCACGAACTGCGGCGGATGCCCCAGCGCTTCGGCCACCTGGTTGGTGGTCTGCGCGCCGCCGTGCACCAGCAGCACCTCCGTGCCCGCCGCGCGCAACGCGACGATGTCCGCAACCACGGCATCGATATTGAGGCTGGTTCCGCCGCCGACTTTTACTACGATCATTTAGGTCTTAGGTCTTAGGTCTTAGGTCTTGGGTCTTGGGTCTTGAAGGGCTTGAGGCTTAGGGCTTGGGGCTTGGGCCGGAGTCGGGAGTCCTGACCCCTGATCCCTGACTCCTGATCCCTGATCTCTGCTCCTGGTTCCTAGATCGGATGCAGTCCCGGAAACTCCAGGCCCGCTGTTTCGTCCCATCCGTGCATCAGGTTCGCGCACTGCACCGCGGTGCCGGCGGCGCCCTTCATCAGGTTGTCGATCGCCGAGATCGCGACCACGCGACGGGTGGCCGGGTCGAACTCGAAGCCGACGTCGGCGAAGTTGCTGCCCGACAGGATCTTCGGTTCGGGATAACGATAGAGCCCGGTGCGCTCCTTGACGATGCGGACGAAGGGCTCGCCGGTGTAGGCCTCGCGGTACGCCTTCCACAGGTCGCGCTCGGCCACGCCCTCGCGCACGAACACGTGCGCGGTGGCCAGCACGCCGCGGACGTTGTCCACCGCGGTCGCGCTCAGGTGCACTTCGGTGTGCACGCCACACAGCGCCAGGGCCTGCAGCACTTCCGCGGTGTGGCGATGTCCGGTGGGCGCGAAGCTGCGCATCACGCCGGCGCGTTCCGGATGGTGCGTCGAGTCGTTCGACGAGGCGCCGCCCTCGCTGCTGCCGACCTTCACTTCGCAGATCACCCCGCGGGAGACGTCGATGAGTCCGGCCTTGGCGAGCGGCCAGACGGCGAGCGTCGTGGCGGTGGCGTTGCACCCCACGCCGCTGACGTAGCTGGCGGCGGCGATCTCCGCGCGATGCAGCTCCGGCAGGCCGTACACGAAGCGGGCGAGCCACGACGGGTTGCTGTGCGGTTTGCCGTACCAGCGGTCGTAGCCGGCGGCCTCGCGCAGCCGGAAGTCCGCGCTCAGATCGATGAGGCGCGGCGCCAGCGCCGACAGCGCCTCGATCCGACCCATGGCACCGCCGTGCGGCAGGCACAGGAACAACAGGTCGCAGGGCTCCAGCGCCGACGCGGTAACGAACTTCAGCGGCGCGCGTCCCGAGCGCGGCGACGGACGCAGGTTGGGATGCGTGAAGTGGACGAACTGGCCGTCGAGCCGCTCGCTCGTCACCTGCCGCACGTCCACATGTGGATGCGCGAGCAGGAGCCGTAACAGCTCACCGCCGGTGTAGCCGGACGCGCCCAGGACGGACGCGGTGACGCGTGCAGTCATAACGCGGTTAACCCCTCAATTCGCTGGTGTTGAGTGTTGAGGGGTTAGACCGACGCGCCTTCGGCGAGCGAAATCGAGGCCAGGTGCGCGGCCGTGCCCGGCGTGAAGCCGTTGGCGGCGTCCCAGCCGTCCTTCGCCACCTTCAGGGTGAAGTCCACCATCCGCTCGGGGATGTTGACGTTGGTCGGCGCGATGCTGTTGCGGAACTCCATGGTGTAGTTCACTTCGTTCACCAGCAGGCCGCGATCGGGATCCTCGAACAGGTCCAGCGCCACGACGCCGCCGCCGCAGGCCCGCGCCGCGCGCGTGCAGATGTCGGCGAGCTCCGGCGTCACCGGGCAGTTGGCGGACGTCCCGCCGCGCGCGGTGTTCGTGATCCAGTTCGGCGAGTTGCGGTAGATCGCGCAAATCGTCTCCGGCCCCACCTGGAACGCGCGGATGTCGCGGCCTGGCTTCTTGATGTATTCCTGGATGTAGAAAATGCTGTGGTGATAGCTGCCGAGGGTTTCCTTGTGTTCGAGGATGGTCTCGGCGGCGTCGCGATCGTTCACCTTGCTCAGCAGCCGGCCCCACGAGCCCACGGTAGGCTTCAGGACGGCCGGATACCCGAGTCGCTCGATCGCCTCGAGCGCGCTTTCCGCGGTGTAGGCCACCAGCGCCTTGGGCTGGGGCACTCCGGCGGCGGCGAGCGCGCTGGTCGTCATCAGCTTGTTGCCGCAGATGTCCGCAACCAGCGCGGTGTTCACGGTCTTCACGCCCTGGTCGTTGAGGATCTTCAGGCTGTAGAGCGCGCGGCTGTGATTGATGCAGCGTTCGACGATCACGTCGAAGTGCTGGTAGGGATGGTTCTGGACGTCGGTGATGTCGAAAATCAGCTTCTGGTCGTCCAGCAGATCGAGCGACACGCCGCGCTTCTCGAACGCCTCGAACAGCAGCTTTTCCTCGACCCGCACGCGGCTGTAGAGCACGCCGACGCGCACGCTTCCTGAGGGGCCGTTACTCACCCCAATCCTCTTCTTCCTGGGGCGCCACGGCCAGCGTCAACGGTTCGAGGGCAATCACTTCCAGCTCGGCACCGCAGCCTGGGCACTGGGCAATCTCGTTCTGCATCACGTTCGTGAGGGTGACCTCAGCGAAACACTCGGGGCACTGCGCGGTCCCGGTCGCGGTCTGCAAAGCCATCGGCAAAAACTCCTGGGTAAGGGATTGATCTTATACTGGCGCTCCACCAATCGAAAGGACCGACAGCCCATGGTCGCAGCCTCGCCGCTACGCGCCGGTCTCGTCTCTCTCGGTCTGCTGCTCGTCACCGCGGCGGGCGCGTTCGCCCAGCCCGCCTCGCCACCTCCTGCGGGCCTGGACTTCGACACCTTCAAGACGCGGGTGCAGCCGGTGCTGCTGGCGCCCCGCGCCGGGCTGGTCCGCTGCGTGACGTGTCACGCCGGGAAGGTCGGCACCAGGCTGCGGCTCGAGCCGCTGGCCGAAGGCGCCGCCACGTGGACGGAGGAGCAGTCGCGCAAGAACTTCGCCACGGTGTCGTCGCTCGTCGTGCCGGGTGTGCCGATGAGCAGTCGCCTGCTGCTGCATCCGCTCGACCGGCAGGCCGGGGGCGATCCGTTTCACGGCGGCGGGAAGCACTGGCGCGATCAGACGGATCCCGAGTGGCAGGCAATGGCCACGTGGGTTCGCGGCGCCGCCCCGGCGGCCGCGCACACCGCCGCCGCGACCGCCGTGCGCATCGTCCAGACGAACGCCGCGGGGGATGACACACACCTGATCGACCCGGCCACCAACCGCGTGGTCGGCGTCATCAAGGGCATCGAGATTCCGCATGGCGTGACCGCCGCGCCCGACGGCAGCCGCCTGTATCTCAGCAATGAGTCGAAGCACACGTTGGACGTCGTCGATGCCCGCACCCTGGCGGTGGTCAAGCGGGTGCCGCTCAGCGGCCGTCCGAACAACGTCGCCATCTCGAAAGATGGCCGCAAGGTCTACGTCGGTATCGCCCAGGCGCCCGGGGCGCTCGACATCATCGACACCGCCTCGCTGGCCGCGCCGAAGACCGTGCCGGTAAAGGGCGCCATCCACAATGTCTACGTCACGCCCGACGGCCGCTTTGCGGTGGCCGGGTCGATTCCGGAGAGCACGATCTCCATCGTGGACACGGCCACCGACACGCTGGCTCGCACCATCACGCTGTCGGCCGGCATCCGGCCGATGGCCTTCGACGCCAACCCGGACGGCTCGACGAAGAACATTTACGTGCAGCTCTCCAACTTCCATGGCTTCGCCGTCGTGGACTTCGCGACGGGGAAGGAGACGGCGCGCATCGAGCACCCGGCAATCGAGGGCGAGCATCCGCATACCGACGGCCTGCAGGGCGCGCCGGCCCACGGCCTGGCTGTTTCACCTGACGGCAAGACGCTGTGGTCAACGAGCAAGGTGTTCGGCTACGCCTACATCCACTCGTTGCCGGACCTGAAGGAGAAGGGTCGCGTGTTCGTGGGCCAGCACCCGGAGTGGGTGACGTTCACGCCGGACGGGCGCTTCGTCTACATCGCCGCGGCCGGCGACAACATGGTGTTCGTGATCGACACGGCCACGCTGAAGGAAGTGGCCCGAGTTCCGGTGGGTCAGGTGCCGAAGAGGAACACCACCGCGGAGCTGGCGGTCGCGCCGAGGTAAGGCAAAAGGCAAAAGGCAGAAGGCAGAAGGCAGAAGGCAGAAGGAAAAAACCGGCAACCGGCAGACGGCAACCGGCAGACCAGAGCCGGGTTCCGGACACCGGATCCCGGACACCGGTTTAATCGTTGTGGTGAAGTTCGTATTCGCGCTGGGCGCGCGCTATGTCGGAACCGCGGACCTTGTCGCGCTTGGCGGCGGCCTTCAGCGCCATCGCGTGGGTCCCGGACGAATGCACCGCGGGGAGTGACGTCTGTTTCTCGAGTTCGGCGCTGGCGCAGCCGGGGCAGACCAGTTCTGCTCCCGGACGCACCAGGAGCTCGAATTCGCGGCCACAACTCTTGCAGGTGTATTCGAAAATTGGCATCGTCTCGCCTCCCCTGCATTATAGAGAAGGTTTGCGGTCCCCATCGACACGTTGCCGATTTCTGTTGAGCTGGACCGCCGTGCTGGCGGTGTCTGTCGCCACGGCGTTGAGTGGCCAGGCCCCGCCCGTTCCGCCAGCCACCACGACGCCGCTCCTCCCGCTTGCCGCCACCACTCCGCCGGCGCTCGCGGCGGCCTCTGCCTCGGCCTCCACCCTGCCGCGGCTGCGCAGCCTTCTCGTCAGCCAGCGCGGCGAGCTGGTCCTCGAACGCTATTTCAAGGGCGCGCGAGCCACCACGCCGGCGAACATCAAGTCGGCCTCGAAGAGCGTGATGTCTGCCCTCGTCGGCGCGGCGCTGGCCGCGGGCCACTTGAAGGACGTCACCGAACCGGTGGCGCCGTACTTCGCTACCGATCTCGGGCCGGCGCCCGATCCGCGCAAGCGCGGCATCACCATCGAACATCTCCTGACGATGAAGTCGGGGCTGGAATCGACGAGCGGGCGCAACTACGGCGCGTGGGTGAGCAGTGGCAACTGGGTGCGCTATGCGCTGCGCCAACCGCTGATCGCCGACCCGGGCACTGCGATGGAGTACAGCACCGGCAACTCGCACCTGTTGTCCGCGGTCCTGACGAAGGCGACGCGCCGCAGCACCTGGCAGTTTGCGCAGGAGGCGCTGGCGAAGCCCCTGGGCTTCACCCTGCCGCGCTGGCCACAGGATCCGCAGGGGATCTTCTTCGGCGGCAACGACATGCTGATGACACCGCGGCAGATGGTGCGTTTCGGGGAGCTCTATCTGAACGATGGCCGAGTGGGGGAGCGGCAGGTGCTGCCGGACGGTTGGGTGAAGCGCTCGTTCGTGCCCCGCGGCCGCTCGCGCTGGGGCAACGACCGGGAGTATGGCTACAGCTGGTGGATTCGAACGCTGGGCGCCGAGACTGCCTATTACGCCTGGGGCTACGGCGGCCAGTTCATCTTCGTCGTCCCCGCCTCTCACCTGGTCATCGTCACGACCTCGGACCCGAATGTCGCCACCGAGCGGCGGGAGCATCTGGAGGGCATCTACGCGCTCGCGGCGGCGGTTGTGGGGACAGGATGGGAATAGGCGGGGACTTGGGGCCTGAGGCTTGCGGCTTATGGCTTGGGCCGGACTAGGTTGGTCTTGAGTCTTAGGTCTTGGGTCTTGGGTCTTGGGTCTTGAGGCTTGGGGCTTGGGGCTCACGGGCTTGAGGCTTGCGGCTTAAAGCTTGCGGCTGGGACCTGAGTCCCGCGAACCTGAAGCCTGGAGCCTGGAGCCCAGAGCCTGGCGCCTGGAACCCAGAACCCTAGAACCCTAGAACCCTAGAACCCTAGAACCTAGAACCTAGAACCTAGAACCTAGAACCTCAGCCTGAACCCCCAAGCCCCAAGCCTCCAGCCCCAAGCCTCGAGCCTGAACCCTGGAGCCTGATTCCTGTCCGTACGCTATGCTGTCGGCCGCAAGCGGGCGTTTCGAGGGAGGAACTCTGATGCTGCATTATGTGCGTGTGGGACTGGTGGCGGGTGTGGCCGCTGCCGCGGTAGCGGGAACGAGCTACCAGGTGCTGGCTCAGGGTGGCGCGACGATGCCGCCCGTGAACGAGGCGGCGAATCCGTACCAGACCGTCGAGAACTATTTCAAGCTGCCCGAGGGGCGGACGTGGGGCTCCACGAGCGCGGTTGACATCGACAAGGATGGCAAGTCCATCTGGGTGGCCGAGCGCTGTGGCGCGAACTCGTGCTGGGACACGACCAAGAACGAGATGTCGCCGCTCGACACGGTGCTCAAATTCGATGCGTCGGGCAAGCTGCTGCTGAGCACCGGCAAGGGCTTGATGATCTTCCCCCACGGCATCCACGTGGATCGCGATGGAAACATCTGGGTGACCGATGGCCAGGACAACATGCCTCGTCGTCGGCTCGGCGCTCCGGGCGATGCGCCGCTGCCTCCGGCCCCGGCGCCAGCGAAACTGATTGGCCATCAGGTCCACAAGTTCAGCCCCGATGGCAAACACCTGTTGTCGCTCGGCAAGCCCGGCGGCAACCAGCCCGGTCAGCCGGCCGATCCCGGTTCGTTCTATCAGCCGAACGACGTCATCACCTATGCGAACGGCGACATCCTCGTCGCCGAAGGCCACGGCAATGCCGCGCCGTCGCCGGCACGGCTCATCCGCTTCGACAAGACCGGCAAGTTCCTGCGCGAGTACGGCAAGCTGGGCAGCGGCACCGAAGGCGAGTTCATGCAGCCGCACGGCCTGGCGTTCGACTCGAAGGGCCGCCTGTTCGTTGCCGATCGGTCGAACAACCGTATCCAGATCCTCGATCCCGAGACCTACAAGACGCTGGACACCTGGTACCAGTTCAGCCGACTGAGCGGGATCTTCATCGACAGGAACGACGTCATCTACGGCGCCGACTCCGAGTCCGGTTCGGTGAACCCGCCGCATGGCGCGTGGCGCCGCGGCATCCGGATCGGATCGGCCAAGGACGGCAAGGTCACGGCCTTCATTCCCGACCCGTCCAGCGTGGGCGAGACCTTCCAGATGGTGGACGGCAAGCCGGTGATGAAGAAGGCCGACGGCGCGCCGGGTGCCACGGGCACGCTGGCCGCCGAAGGTGTGACGGTTGACGCCGCCGGCAACATCTACGGCGCCGAAGTGGGACCGAAAGCGGTCAAGAAGTACGTGAAGAAGTAGCGAGGGGTCAGTTCAAGGTTCAGCGCTCGACGCCCGAACCGAGAAACGCGGCGAGCGGGGGTTGATGCTTCGGCACAGCTCCCGCTCGTGGTGTGTACGGGAAGGGATCGGGGATCAGGGATCAGGGAAGGCGAATCTGTTGAACTGGTGAGCTCGTGAGCTTGCGATCTGCGGAACTTTGCGATCTTCGGACCGCAGAACCGAGAACGTGAGAACCTGAGAACCCAGAAACCGAGAACCTGAGAACCCCAGAACCCGAGAACCCTAGAACCCGAGCTCCCAAACCCGTCGCGCTTCGTTCCCACGCGGCGAAGCCGCGCCTGCAAGCCCCAAGCCCCAAGCCCCAAGACCTACTCAGCGCATCAGCAAGCACGTCGTTGTCGCGTGGGCGAAGAGTTTGCCGTCCTCGGACTCGAGGCGGCCCTCGGCAATCGACGTTGTCCGGCCGGCGTGGAGGACCGTGCCGATGCCGCGCACGCGGCCGGTCGAGGTCTGCAGGGCGCGCACCAGGTTGATCTTGAACTCCAGCGTCGTGTAACCGACGCCTGCCGGCAGCATGGTGTGGACGGCACAGCCCATCGCCGAGTCCAGCAGCGTGGCGGCGAAGCCGCCATGGACCATGCCGATCGGGTTGTAGTGATACTCGGCGGGCTCGCCTTCGAACACCGCCCGCCCTTCGCTGGCCTCGATCAGCCAGATGTTCATCAACCGCGCCATGGGCGGAGGGGGCAGCGTGCCGGCAATCACCTGCCGCATCCGTTCGAGGCCCGAGAGCTGCTGGATGGTGCTGGCCATTGCCAGCGGGTCGTCCCAGGTGAAGGTCCGGGTGCGGTCGGCCATGATCTCGTCAGCGCGCGTCGGCGCGGGGCCGTTCCGCCGGCAGCCCTTCCCAGCGGCGGACCACGCCGGACATCCACCACAGGAACATCGCCATGACGATGCCGGCCATCGCCCAGCGCATCAGCGTTGCCGCGCCCGCGGCGTCCAGGACCGGCAGCGGGAAGCGCGCGAGGTTGGTCCAGCGCTCGGTCATCCAGTGCCACGCCGTGTGCGCGACGACCGCCGACAGGAGGATCACGCCCAGCCGCTCCGGCACCACCTTCGTGAACAGGAAGCCGAGAGCGGGGATCAAGACCACCAGCACCAGCAGCTGACCGAACTCCACGCCGACGTTGAATGCCAGCAGAGACGACAGCAGGTGCGCGCCCGCGAACTGCAGGCGCTCGCGCAGCAGGAACGAGAAGCCGAAGCCGTGCACCAGGCCGAACGCGAAGGTCATGACCCAGCGGCGCTCGATATTCGCGCCGATGATGTTCTCGATCGCCATGTAGAAGATGGACGCCGCAATCAGCGTCTCCACCAGCGGCGGGAACCACAGCGCGTCGGGCGCGACGTTGTACGCCGAGGCGATCAGCGTGATCGAGTGCGCCACCGTGAAGGCGGTGACCACCACCAGCAGCGCCCGCATCCGCCGGAACGGCACCACCAGGCACAGCAGGAACAGCAGGTGATCGGTGCCGTCCAGGATGTGCCAGAACCCTTCCTTGATGAACAGCCACGCCGCCTGGTGCCAGCGCGGATCCAGTTCGACGATGCCGACGTCGGCGTGGACGTCGAAGACGCGTTCCGGCGCGGTGGGCGAGAGGAAGCGGAGGCCGACGTTCACCTGCAGGCCGAGGCGGGTGAAGCCCGGATGAATCGCGAACTGCGATCGATCCGAGGCAATGGGGTATTCGAACAGCACGTCGAGCACACCCTGCTCCCAGAACAGGTTGGTGTCGTCCGGCAGCGGCGGGCCGAGGACGTTGGCGATGGCCTGGTCGTAGCTGGCAAACGCCTTGTTTGACGGCAGCTCGGCGCGCACCGCTCGGACCGTCGGCTTGGGCAGCGCCTGTCCGTTTTCGTAGAGCTGGACGAAGTCCGAGATCCACAGGGTGGCCGCGTCCCGCAGCGCCGGCTCGGCGCTGGAGATCTGCAGGTAGCCATCGCCGAAGATCGGGACCGAGATGTCGCGCAGCGAGGCCATCGGTGCGCGCACCAGGAACTGGAGGGTCTGGCCCTCCGGCTTGAGGAAGGCGAGCACCGTGACCTGATTGGGGACTTCGTGGGCCGAAGAGCCGGCTTGCAGGCTCAGGAACAGGACAACGAGGATGAGACTCCGGACGCGCATGGACAGCGTCGCAGGTTACCACGACCCTTCGCGGGCGGGCGACGGCCGGCCCGAGGCCATACACGTAGAGCTGAATCCCGTGTATACTCTGCCAGCTTCTGAGGGGAGGCGTAGATGGCCCGAGTGTTGCGATCGAAGAAATTCGTAGGAATGACCCTGGTGGCCCTGCTGGTGGGGCTCGGTATTGGCCAGGCGATGCTGGACCGGACCTCGGCACAAGCCAAGCAGGCGCCGAAGTTCGAAGTAGATCCGTTCTGGCCCAAGCCGATGCCCAATAACTGGGTGCTCGGGCAGACGATTGGTCTGACCGTGGATGACCGCGATCACGTGTGGCTCATCCACCGTGGAAACGACCCCGGCACCGCCGGTCTGGACCGCACCGAGCTGGCCCTGCCGACCGCCGGTTCACCGCGCGTCAGCGAGTGCTGCGAAGCGGCGCCGCCGGTGCTCGAGTTCGACGCTGAAGGCAATCTCGTCGGCAACTGGGGAGGTCCCGTCAAGGACGGCGCCTACACCTGGCCCGAGTCGAACCACGGCGTGGTCATCGACCACAAGGGGTTCGTGTGGATCGGCGGCAACGGCGGTCCCGACGCGCACATCCTGAAGTTCACCCGCGAAGGCAAGTTCGTGGCGCAGTACGGCAAGGCCGGCGCGCGCAAGGATCCGAAGTCGCCGGCCGACAAGCCGGTCTTCACCGCGAACAGCACCGACATGGACAACTTCGGCCGCGTGGCCAAGATGTTCATCGACCCCAAGGCCAACGAAGGCTACGTGGCCGATGGCTATCTGAACCACCGCGTCGCGGTCATCGACCTCGACACCGGCAAGATCAAGCGCATGTGGGGCGCCTACGGCAAGCCGCCAACGGACGAGCCGCTCGGCCGCTACAACCCGAGCGATCCGCCGGCGCAGCAGTTCCGCAACCCGGTGCACTGCGCCGAGATGTCGGTTGACGGCATGGTCTACGTCTGCGACCGTCCGAACGACCGCGTGCAGGTCTTCACGAAGGAAGGCAAGTTCGTCACCGAGCACTTCATCCACAAGGAAACCCTGTCGGATGGCTCGGTGTGGGACATCGCCTTCTCGAAGGACCCGCAGCAGCAGTTCCTCTACATGGCGGATGGCGCCAACGAGCACGTGCGCATCTTCGACCGCAAGTCGATGACCGAACTGACGCACTTCGGCTACGGCGGCCGTCAGCCCGGGATGTTCCTGGGCGTGCACAGCATCGCCACCGACTCGAAGGGCAACATCTACACGACCGAGACCTACACCGGCAAGCGCCTGCAGAAGTTCGTGATGAAGGGCATGGGCCCCGCCACGATGCCGGCGAAGATGTCGATGCCCTGGCCGGCGAAGACGGGGAACTAGGAATCCGGCAGACGGCAGCCGGCAGACGGCAGCCGGGGGAGCCGGAGTCGCAGAATTGAAACGGGCGCGATCCTTTGGGGTCGCGCCCGTTTTGTTTTGATGGAGAGCGTCTGGGTCGTGCCGCGCCTGCCGGCGTGCGGAAATCGGCGCTTCGTGGCAATCACTTCCAGGGTACTCGGAGGCGATCTGCGCGGTGCCGTCCGTGGCGCGATTGAGGCGCGTGAAGACGTCGCCCAGGTCGTGGCGTAGAGCAGGGTAGCCCGCCTCGCCGACGGCTTCGCGAGCGCGATGCGGCCATCCGGCCGCGTCACCCGCAGGAGCTCCGCCATCGCCCGTTCCTGGTCCGGCGCGAAGATCACCCGCTGCACACGTCGAGCCGACACGCACGTCCACGTCGACAGCGCTCGCTGACCTAATCCGGCAGATTGAATCGCCGGGGAGGCTGCTGCCGCTGAGGGAACGCTCACGCAACCCTAGAACCTAGAACCTAGAACCCTAGAACCTAGAACCTGAGGACCCTGATCCCTGCCTCCTGATCCCTGATCCTTACTGAATCTTGATCGCCCACCCGGCGCCGATCTTCAACGCGGGGACGTTGCCGCCGCCGATGCGGAACTCGGTGAAGAACCCGGAGTCGTGCGCGAAGCCGAACAGATAGCTGCCGCCGGCGCTCACTTCGGTGCCGGTGTCGTAGAAATCATCGGAGTAGCGGGTCAGCGAGATGGCCGGTCCGCCGCCGGTCACGAACTTCCAGGGGCCCTGGCCGAGCGGCAGGCGATAGATGAAGTCGAAGTTGATGACGCCGACCCGCAGATTCGATCCGAAGCCGCCATCGATGCCCGAACGGATGCGGAAGCTGCTGCCGAGATCCGGCGACTCCCAGAACACCCCCACGTAGCCCTGCTCGGGGTCGACCGAGCCTCCTCCCGTGAACCCGATCGAGGATTGCGCGCGGGCCGTCGAGGACACCCCGAACAGCAGAATCGCCACCAGAAGGCCCGTACGAGCCCAGATCCGTCCACTACCGAGGACCATGCACACCTCTCGTGTACGCTGGTTATCAAGAAACGTTCCAGCGTGGCCACACCAACACATCCCCAGGCGTTCGACTATCCGTTCGTGCGAGCCTTCGCGGCAGGGCGGTTTTCAGCCGTCGCAGGCTATCAGATCATCTCGGTCGCCGTGGGCTGGCAGCTGTACGAGCGCACCGGCCAGGCGTGGGCGCTGGGACTGGTCGGACTGTTCGAAGTGGCGCCGGTGCTGCTGCTGATGGTCGCGGCTGGCAGCGCCGCCGATCGGTATCCGCGCCGCCTGGTCGGCATGCTGGCGCACGGCGTCCTGGCGCTGGCCGCGGCCGGCCTGGCGCTCGTCACCTGGGCGAACGCCCCGGTGCCGCTGGTCTACGCGCTCGTGGTGCTGGTGGGGATGGGCCGCGCGTTCGCCGCGCCGGCGGTGAACACCATCCTGCCGCAGCTGCTGCCGGCCACCGTGTTCGCCAGCGTCAACGCGTGGGTGGCCTCGTCAACGCAGCTGGCTGCCATCCTCGGCCCCGCGGCCGGCGGCGCGATCATCGCCGTCACCGGCAGCAGCACCGCGGCGTTTGCCGTGGCCGCCGCCGCCGAGGCCGTGTTCGTGATCCTGCTGCTGACGCGGGTGCCGAAGGCGCCGGCCTCCGGCCCCAGCGCCGGGCGCGGGGGCGTGCTCGCCGGCTTGTCGTTCGTGTCGCGCAGCCCGGTGTTCCTGGCGGCGATCACGCTGGATCTCTTCGCCGTGCTGTTCGGCGGCGCGGTCGCCCTGCTGCCGATCTTTGCCAAGGACATCCTGCAGGTGGGGCCAGCCGGCCTCGGCTGGCTGCGCGCGGCGCCGGCCGCCGGCGCGCTGCTGATGGCGCTCATCACCACGCGGCTTCCGCCGTGGGAGCGGCCCGGTCGCGTCCTGCTGGTCGCGGTGGCCGGCTTCGGTATGGCCATGGTGGGCTTCGGACTGTCGCGGCACGTCGGCCTCTCGCTGGCCTGCCTGTTCATCACCGGCATCTGCGACAACGTCAGCGTCGTCATCCGCCTGACGCTGGAGCAGATGATCACCCCCGACGCCCTGCGCGGGCGGGTCTCGGCGGTGAAGCACCTGTTCGTCAGCATGTCGAACGAAATCGGCGCGTTCGAGAGCGGCGCCACCGCCGCCCTGTTCGGTCCGATCGCCTCGGTGGTCGGCGGCGGCCTCCTCACCATCGGGGTCGTCGGCCTGGTGATCTGGGTGTGGCCGGTTCTGGCCCGCCTCGGGCCCCTTCACACGCTGCGGCCGATGGCACACAATCAGGAACCGTGAGCATTGCCCGCAGCATCATCCTGAAGGCGTCCGACAACATCTGGCTTCGCGAGCACGGCACCAAGGCGCCGTTCGTGCGGCGGGCCGTCGCGCGCTTCATGCCGGGCGAGACCTTCGACGACATGCTCGGTGCCGGCCGCGCGATGACCGAGCTGGGCGTGGCCGGTGTCTTCACGCGCCTTGGCGAGAACGTGAAGGACCGCGCCGAAGCCGACGAAGTGGCCGCGCACTATCTCGACGGCATCGCCCGCGTCCGCGCGCTCGGGCTGCCGTGCGAGCCTTCCATCAAGCTGACGCAGCTCGGGCTCGACATCGACCGCGAGTTCGCCTCCGCCCACGCCCTGCGCCTGGCGACACGCCGCGCACGAGGCCGGAAGCTACTTCTGGGTGGACATGGAGCAGTCCTCCTACGTCGACGTCACGCTCGACATCGTCCGCCGCCTGCGCGAAGCCGTGCCGTCGGTGGGCGTGTGCCTGCAGGCCTACCTGATGCGCACGAGCGAGGACCTCCACGACATCACCGGGCGCGGCATCGGCGTGCGGCTGGTGAAGGGCGCCTACAAGGAGCCCGCCACCGTGGCCTATCCGGTGAAGGCCGACGTCGACGAGAACTACTACGCGCTGGCGCAGTCGATGCTGGGCGCCGAATCGCGCGCGGCCGGATCGCGTGCGGTGTTCGGCACCCACGACGTCGCGCTGATCGCGCGCATCCGCCGGCATGCGGCGGACGCCGGCATCCCGCCGTCGCAGTACCAGTTCCACATGCTCTACGGCATCCAGCGCGCCGAACAGCTGCGCCTGGCGCGCGACGGCGCGGCGGTCCGCGTCCTCATCGCCTATGGCTCGTACTGGTTCCCCTGGTACATGCGGCGCCTGGCCGAGCGGCCGGCGAACGTGTGGTTCGTGGTGAAGAGCCTCTTCGCCTAGGCGCCGCGGCGAATCTTCGCGATCTTCGAGTCGCGCTCATCCTGAATCCGCTGCAGATCGCGGCGGTGATTCGTCTCGAGCGCGGTGCGCGCTTCCGGCTCCCAGGTCGTGGCCAGCGACGATTTGAACATGATGTCCTCCTGCGCGAGCTTGGCCTGCGCGGCCTGCCGCACTTCGGCGATGCGCGCTTTCTGCTCGTCGGTCAGGGGCTGTTCGGTCGTCCCGCTGTCCGCGTCCTTCTGGCGCAGGCGCGCCATGGCGATCTCCAGCGCGGATTTCGGTGCGTCGTCGTGGTCTTCCATTCCGCTGATCATATGATCGGAGGGTGGATGAAGGTGAAGTCTTCGGACTGATTGGCGAAGAGGGATTCCGCCGGCTCGTGAGCGCGTTCTACGCGCAGGTGCCGGGCGACGAGCTGCTGGGGCCGATGTACCCCCAGGGCGACATGACCGGCGCGGAGGAGCGGCTGCGCGACTTCCTGATCGGCCGTTTCGGCGGTCCGCCGACCTACATGGAGAAGCGGGGCCACCCGCGCCTGCGGATGCGGCACTCGCCGTTCCGGCTGGACGAAGCGGCGCGCAACCGCTGGGTGCAGCTGATGGACCGCGCCCTGGACGAGGCCGCGCTTCCGGCCGAGGCCGAGCAGGTGCTGCGGCCCTTCTTCCACGGCACGGCGACCTTCCTGCGCAACGCCTGAGGCCGCAATCGTGTTCATCGCCCGGACGCGATAAGCTGAGCGGATGAGAGAGGTAACCGTTCGACCGCTGGCAGAGACCGGCCTGGCGATGCACATCGAGGTCGGGCCGCACGTGCTGCGGAGCGACGAGCCGGTTGAGGCCGGCGGCGGCGACAGCGGCATCGAGCCCCAGGAAATGCTGCTGGCGGCGCTCGGCGCCTGCACGTCGATCACGCTGCGGATGTATGCCGCCCGCAAGGGCTGGCCGTTGCGCGAGGCGCGGCTGAGCCTGACGGCGTCCACCGTGGACGGCGTCTACGTGATTCAGCGTCAGCTGATTCTCGAGGGCGACCTGGACGATGACCAGCTCGCGCGGCTCGAGGAGATCGCCAATCGCTGCCCCGTGCACCGCGCCATCACCGGAGAGGTGCGGGTGATCGACCTGGACGGAGGGCTCGCATGAAGGACATCGTCAAGCGCTACTCCAACGGCGAGGTGACCGTCGTCTGGAAGCCGGAGCTGTGCATCCACTCGGCGGTCTGCGTCGGCGGCCTGCCGAAGGTGTTCCACCCGAAGGAACTGCCATGGATCACGCTCGAGCCCGCGACGACCGACGAGATCACGCAGCAAGTGGATCGATGCCCGTCGGGCGCGCTGTCGTGGGAGAAGGTTCAGCCCTGAGCTGAGACAGGGGTTTACTTCGGCTCGGCAATGCGGCTATGGTGAGCCGTTCTCGGACAGGTCGGTCGGTCGGGAGGCCTCATGCAGGTGATTCCGGTGACAGCTGTCCACCGTGGCTTCGGGCACACCGCCCGTCGCGACAAGTGGTGGGCAGCTCCCCTCGCGGTGTTCGTCGGTTTGTCGGCGTTCGTCGTTTACGCAACTTGGGCGGCATTTCAGGGCGAGCATTACACCTACGGCCCCTACCTGTCGCCGTTCTACTCGCCGGAACTGTTTGGCGATTCGCCGCACGCCTGGTTCGGGCCCAGACCTGGCTGGTGGCCGGCCGCATTGCCGTTCTCACCAGCGCTCCTCATCCTGCCGTTCCCCGGCCTGTTCCGCTTCACCTGCTACTACTACCGCGGCGCGTACTACAAGTCGTTCTGGGCCGACCCGCCGTCCTGCGCCGTCGGTGAGCCGCGCACGCGCTACCGCGGCGAGCATTCCTTTCCGCTGATCCTGCAGAACGCCCACCGGTTCTTCATGTGGGTGGCGCTGGTGTTCATCGCCTTCCTTGCCTACGACGTCTGGCTCGCGCTCTGGTTCCGGGATCCGGTCACCGGTGCCCGCGAGTTCGGGATCGGCGTGGGCACGATCATCCTTGCGGTGAACGTCGTCCTGCTCGCCTGCTATACGTGGGGCTGTCACGTGCTCCGCCACGTCGTCGGCGGCCGCCTCGACGAGGTGTCGAAGTCTCCAACGTGCGACATGGCGTATGCCTGCGTCTCGGGGCTCAACAGCCGTCATCAACTGTTCGCGTGGTGCAGCCTCTTCTCGGTGATGCTTTCGGACGTGTATGTCCGCCTCTGCTCGATGGGCGTCATCACCGACCTGAGGATTCTCTGATGCCGTCGGCGCACACCTACTCGTATGACGTGCTGATTGTCGGGGCCGGCGGCGCGGGGCTGCGCGCGGCGATCGAAGCCGCCAAGTCAGGCGTCTCGGTCGGCCTCATCTGCAAGTCGCTGCTCGGCAAGGCGCACACGGTGATGGCGGAGGGCGGGATGGCCGCGGCGCTGGCCAACGTGGACGACCGCGACAGCTGGAAGGTGCACTTCGCCGACACCATGCGCGGCGGGCAGTACGTCAACAACTGGCGGATGGCCGAGCTCCACGCGCGCGAGGCCCCCGAGCGCGTGCGCGAGCTCGAAGCCTACGGCGCGGTGTTCGATCGCACGCCGGACGGACGCATCCTGCAGCGGAACTTCGGCGGCCACCGCTATCCGCGGCTGGCGCACGTCGGCGATCGCACGGGCCTGGAACTGATCCGGACGCTGCAGGACCACACCATTCACCTCGGCGTCACCGTGCACATGGAGCACACCGTCATCGAGCTGCTGCTCGACGATGGGCGGGCGGCGGGGGTGGTGGCCTACGACCGCGAGCGCGGCCGGTTTCACCTGTTCTCCGCCAAGTCCGTCGTGCTGGCGACCGGCGGCGTGGGTCGCGCCTACCAGATCACCAGCAACAGCTGGGAGGGCACCGGCGACGGGCACGCGCTGGCCTACCGGGCCGGCGCCGAGCTGATCGACATGGAGTTCATCCAGTTCCACCCCACGGGCATGGTGTGGCCGCCGAGCGTGAAGGGCATTCTGGTCACCGAGGGCGTGCGCGGC
Source organism: uncultured Acidobacteriota bacterium (assembly GCA_963723005.1). Taxonomy (GTDB): domain Bacteria; phylum Acidobacteriota; class Vicinamibacteria; order Vicinamibacterales; family UBA2999; genus VFZN01. The sequence continues at coordinate 63,690 of CAVRPA010000012.1, forward strand.
GAAGGCGGCATCCTGAAGAACAGCGAAGGCCGCCGCTTCATGTTCGACGACATCCCGGACAACTACAAGCCGCAGACTGCCTCCGACCCGGACGAGGGCTGGCGCTACACGCAAGGCGACAAGTCGGCGCGCCGGCCGCCGGAGCTGCTCACCCGCGATCACGTCGCGCGCTGCATCAACCGCGAGGTGAAGGCCGGGCGGGGGAGCCCGCACGGCGGCGTCTTCCTCGACATCGCCTGGATCGCCGAGAAGCGTGCCGACGCGGTGGAGCACATCAAGCGCAAGCTGCCGAGCATGTATCACCAGTTCAAGGAGCTGGCCGACCTCGACATCACGAAGGAGCCCATGGAAGTGGGCCCCACCACGCACTACGTGATGGGCGGCATCCGCGTCGATGCCGACACCCAGGAATCGTCCATCCCCGGGCTGTTCGCTGCCGGGGAATGCGCCGCGGGCATCAACGGCGCGAACCGCCTGGGCGGCAACTCGCTCTCCGACCTGATCGTGTTCGGCAAGCGCGCCGGAGAATACGCCGCCGCGGCGGCGCGGACGCGGAGCGCCGCGCGGCTGGACGATCGGGCCGCCGAGCAGGCGATGCGGGCCTCGGTCGAGCCGTTCGATCGTGGCGGCGCGGGCGAGAACCCCTACGCCGTGCAGGCGGATCTCCAGCAGACCATGCAGGCACTGGTCGGCATCGTGCGCACCGAGGCCGAGATGCTGGAGGCACTGCAGAAGCTGGACGTGCTGCGGGAACGGGCCAGCCGCTCCGGCGTCGCCGGCCACCGCGAGTTCAACGCCGGCTGGCACACCTGCCTCGATCTCCGCAACCTGATCGACGTCTCGGAGGCCATCACGCGGTCGGCGCTCGAGCGGCGCGAGAGCCGCGGCGGCCATTTCCGCGAGGACTATCCCGACAAGCAGCCGGAGTACGGCACATTCAACATCGCCACCCGCCGGCTCGCCGACGGATCGATGCAGGTGGCGCGGGTGCCGCTGCCGCCGATGCCGGCGGAACTGGCGCAGATCGTCGAGGAGCAGAAGCAGTGACGCAGGCGACGTTCCGTATCTGGCGCAACAATCCTGGCGAGGCCGGCGGCTTCGAGGACTACCGCACCGAGGTCTCCGAGGGCATGGTGGTCCTCGACGCGGTGCACAAGATCCAGGCCGAGCAGGCGCCCGATCTGGCGTGCCGCTGGAACTGCAAGGCGGGGAAGTGCGGTTCCTGCTCCGCCGAGATCAACGGCCGCCCTCGTCTGATGTGCATGAGCCGTCTGAACACGCTCGACCTCACCGAGCCGGTGACGGTGGAGCCGATGCGCGCGTTCCCGCTTGATCAAGGACCTGGTCACCGACGTGTCGTGGAACTTCGGCGGTCAAGAAGGGCGTGCAGCGCTTCCGCCCCAGGGCCGCCGACGCCGCCGACGGCACCTGGCGCATGTCGCAGCGCGACATCGATCGCGTCCAGGAGTTCCGCAAGTGCATCGAGTGCTTCCTCTGCCAGGACGTCTGCCACGTGCTGCGCGATCACGACAAGCACGACGAGTTCATCGGCCCGCGCTTCTTCGTCTACTCCGCGGCGCTCGAAATGCATCCACTCGATACCGCCGAGCGCCTTGGCGACCTCAAGAACCACCAGGGCATCGGCTATTGCAACATCACCAAGTGCTGCACCAACGTGTGCCCGGAGCACATCCACATCACCGACAACGCCATCATCCCGCTCAAGGAGCGCGTAATCGATCGGTTCTACGATCCGGTCACGCGGTTGTTGAGAATGATCACCGGTTGAACCAGCCCGCGAGGCGCGGGCAGCGCGAGGTGCTGCCATGTTTCAGTTGAAGCCCCTGTCGCCGTCGGCCATTCCCGCCGCGCTCACCAAGGCCGAGCGCTACCGGTTGTTGAACGAGCCCGAGCAGGCGGAGAGCATCTGCGAGGACATCCTGGCCGCGGAGCCCGGCCACCGTGGTGCGCTGATCGTGCTGCTGCTGGCGCTGACCGATCGCTTTCCTTATCAAGACGGGCGGCTGGTCTTACGCGCGCAAGCCGTGGTGGCCCGCCTCGATACCGAGTACGACCGCGCCTACTACGGAGGCCTGGTGGCCGAGCGTCGCGCGCGCGGGCTGCTCGGCCCCGGCGGCGGCCCCTCGCTGACGGTCGGCCGCTGGCTCACCGAGGCGATGACCTTGTACGAGCGCGCCGAAAGCCTGCGGCCTCCCGACAACGACGACGCCCGCCTGCGCTGGAACGCCTGCGCGCGGTTGTTCAATCTCAACCCCGGCCTGCTGGTCACCGACGACGAACGCACGATGCCCGCCATGCTCGAATAGAATCGGCCCATGCATCAGCGCATCGCCGCGGCGCTCGCCATCGTCCTGCTGTGTTCCTGGTCGGCCGGGGTCCTCGGGCGTCAGGGACCGGCGCCGCCGGCCGCGGGCGGGGCGCAAAAGCCGTCCGCCATCGTGGACGATGCGGCGCTGGTTGCGGCCGAGGAGCGGACTGGTGAGTGGATCACCCACGGCCGGACGCAGAGCGAGCAACGCTTCAGCCCGCTGACCAGGATCACCGACCAGAACGTCGGCCAGTTGAAGGTGGCCTGGACCTTCGAGACCGGCACCGATCGCGTGCTCGAGGCGACGCCGCTGGTCGTTGACGGCGTGATGTACACCACCGCCTCCTGGGGCATCGTCTTCGCGCTGGACGCGAAGACCGGTCGCGAGCTGTGGAAGTGGGATCCCAAGGTGGACCCGAAGTACGAACGCTTCGCCTGCTGCGACGTGGTGAACCGTGGCGTGGCGTTCTACAAGGGGCGCGTGTATGCCGCGGCCTTCGATGGACGCCTCACCGCGCTCGACGCGAAGACCGGCGCGGTGGTGTGGTCGGTGACGACGGTCGATCAGACCAAGGCCTACACGGTGACCGGGGCCCCGCGGGTGGTCAAGGGCAAGATCATCATCGGCAACGGCGGCGCCGAGTACGGCATCCGCGGTTACGTCTCAGCGTACGACGCGGAGACCGGCGAAATGTCGTGGCGCTTCTACACCGTGCCCGGCGACCCCGGCAAGCCGCAGGAGAACCCCGCGCTCGACAAGGCGCTGCCGACGTGGGGCGGCGACAAGTGGTGGGAGTACGGCGGCGGCGGTACGGCGTGGGACTCGGTGGCGTTCGATCCGGCCCTCAACCTGCTCTACGTCGGTACCGGTAATGGCGGCCCGTGGAATCGCGAGGTTCGCAGCCCCGGCGGCGGCGACAACCTCTATCTGTCGTGCATCATCGCCCTGAATCCGGACACCGGCAACCTGGTCTGGTACTACCAGACCACGCCTGGCGATTCGTGGGACTACAACGCCACCCAGCACATGGTGCTCGCCGATCTCTCCATCGGCGGCCGCGTGCGGCAGGTGCTGATGCAGGCCCCCAAGAACGGCTTCTTCTACGTGCTCGATCGCCGGACCGGCGAGCTGCTCTCGGCGGAGAAGTACGTCGAGGTGACCTGGGCGACGCGCGTGGACATCCCCTCGGGCCGTCCGCAGGAGCGCGAGGGCGCCGACTATCGCCGCGCGCCGTTCCTGGCGCGGCCGGCGCCGCTCGGCGGCCACAACTGGCAGCCGATGGCCTACAGCCCGCTCACCGGTCTCGTCTACATCCCGGCGCAGGACAACCAGCGCGAGTTCTCCCAGCCGACGAACTTCCAGTTCAGGCCCAATCAGATCAACCTCGGCGCGGGCACCGACGGCATCGATCACGCCGGCGGGTCGAGCGCGCCTGTCTATGCCGGGCGGTTGCTGGCGTGGGACCCGGTGGCGCAGAAGGTCCGCTGGAAGGTGGAGTATCCGGCCTACTGGAACGGCGGCACCCTGGCCACGGCCGGCAACCTGGTGTTCCAGGGCACCGCAGCCGGCGAAGTGGTGGCGTATCGGGCCACCAGCGGCGACCAGGTATGGTCCGCCTATGTCGGAACCGGCGTGCTGGCGCCGCCCATCACTTACGAGATCGACGGCCAGCAGTACGTCAGCATCATGGCGGGCTGGGGTGGTGCCTTCGTGCCGCGCTATCGGAGTGGCGGCAGGCTCTACACGTTCAGCCTGAACGGGGCCACGCCGGTGGCCACGCGCCCGGCCCCCGAGGCCGTCACCGCCATTCCGTTCGAGGCCAATGCGGCGTCCATTGCCCGGGGCCGCACACTGTTTCAGAACCAGTGCTCGCGATGTCACAACCCGGGCACGTCCGCGCCGGACCTGCGGCGGTCGGCGGCGGGCACCTACGAGGCCCTGCCGGGCATCATGAAGGGGGCGCTGGCCGGACGCGGGATGCCGCCATTCCGGCTGCAGGACACCGAGGTGGCCGATATCCGGCAGTTTCTGCTGGACGAACGCCGCAAGCTGGCCGCTGAGCGCTGAGTTGCCGCCGGAACGCCGCTACGGCCGGGATGGTTTCCGGAATGACAAAGGATTACAATGCCGGAAAGCTGGCTATCGTATCCTTTTCAAACAACGACAGAGGGGAAGCTCCGGGTGGGGCGTTCTCCACTGAGCCGCAGCGTCCCACCCGGTTTTTTTGGTCCCCAACGGCACTCGTAAGCAGGAGAACAGACTGCATGTTCGAGAACGAAATCGGCAAGAGCCTCGACCGTCGTAGCTTCCTCCGTGGGTCGGCCCTCTTCGCGGGCGTCCTTGGCCTGGCAGTCGTCCCGGCGTTCGCGCAGCAGGCGCCCGCCCCGGAAAAGAAGGAAGAGCCCAAGGATCCCTTCGCCGAAGGTGGCAAGGACGGCGAGAAGAAGCTGATCGACAAGGAAGGCCGTGAGTACCGCATCTGCCCGCAGTGCGGCTACAACATGTACAAGCAGGGTCGCATGTGGGTGTGCGACAACTGCGGCTACTCCTACGTCGAATAGCGTCGCCTGACCGCTTCTTGCGCCCGGTTCCCACGTGGGACCGGGCGTTTCGTTTGTACGGCCACCGTTACCCCCGGGAGCGCCCATGTCGCTGCGAGATCGGACCCTCTTCATCACCGGCGCCAGCCGTGGCATTGGCAAGGCCATCGCCCTTCGCGCCGCCGCGGACGGCGCCCGCATCGTCATTGCCGCCAAGACCACCACGCCGCACCCGAAGCTGGCGGGCACCATCTACACCGCTGCCCAGGAGATCGAGGCGGCCGGCGGCGAGGCCTTGCCGCTGGCGGTGGACGTCCGGGACGAGTCCCAGGTGGATGCGGCCGTCGAGGCTGCGGTGGCCCGCTTCGGCGGCATCGACATCCTGGTCAACAACGCCTCGGCGATCAGCCTGACGGGCACCGAGCAGACGCCGATGAAGCGCTTCGACCTGATGCACCAGGTGAATGCGCGGGCCTCGTTCCTGTGCGCGCAGAAGGTGCTGCCGCACCTGCGCCGCTCGCCCAACCCGCACGTGCTGAATCTCGCGCCGCCGCTGTCGTCCACCCTGACGCCGCGATGGTTCGGCGCACACCTCGGCTACACGATGGCGAAGTACGGGATGTCGCTGTGCGTGCTGGGGATGGCGGAGGAATTCCGCGCCGAGGGCATTGCCGTGAACGCGCTGTGGCCGCGCACCGCGATCGACACGGACGCGATCGGCTTCATCATGAGCGCCGACGCGCGCCGCCGGGCACGGCTGCCGTCGATCGTCGCCCACGCGGCGTGGTGCGTGCTGACCCGCCCATCGCGATCCCTGACCGGGCAGTTCCTGATCGACGAGGACGTGCTCAAAGCAAACGGGGTGACGGACTTTTCACAGTACCGCCACCCCGGAGTGTCAGAAGACGAGCTGATCGCGGATTTCTTCGTCTAAGAAACGGAGAACCGGAGAACCGGAGAACCGGGATCCGGTGTCCGGTCTCCGGTACCCGGCCAAGATCACCAGATCCCAGATCACCAGCTCACGAGATCTCCAGATCAGATCTGCAGATCACCACCTCACCAGCTCACCAGATCTAGAAAGCCCCCGCTGCCGTCCACTTCCCGTACTCGTCCGAGAACGGACGGAAGTCCACGGTCTCCCGGCCGAAGGTGCAGTGGCCGCCGAGCGTGTCGAACAGGTAGACGTTCGGCGAGCCTTCCGGCGCGTCGCTGCCATAGTGATAGGCGATTTCGTCACCAGCGACGATGGCGTTGGCGCGAGTCGGCTTGGCGTTGTAGCCGAAGCGCTGGTCGAACTGGCGCAGCCGCGCCACCACGCAGTCGATGTAGCCGTTGCGCTGCGTCTTGCGCGCTTCGATGTCCGAGTCCGAATAGCCGGGACGGCTGGGGCACGACACGCTGCCGTTCATCAGGCCGCGCGGCGCGGCTTCCTGGCCGGCGGCAATCACCAGATCGCGCACGTAGAACCAGGGCAGCTTGCCCGAGACCGCGTTCGGGGTGCGGACTGCCGCGGCGTTGTTCGGCGCGTTGACGATGATTTCGTTCGAGTAGGGGCTGGTGCCGCACGGCCGAGGTGGCGAACACCTGCACGAAGTAGGTGCCGGTGGGCACGGCGCCGACGTTGGTGTACGGGGCGCCGGCGCCAATCGAGGCAATCACCGGTCCACCCGACGCGTAGCGGGCGTGCACGATGTAGCCGTTGGGCTGGCCGCCGTTGCCCTTATTCCACGCGAGGAACACCGTGGTGCCGCGGGTGATGGCGGTGAAGTCCGTGGGCGCGCCAGGCGTCTGGCAGGCGCCGGTCACCGGCACCACGACCTCGTTCGAGGCGCTGCTCTCGACCGCGCCGTTCATGCCCTTGACGCGCACGTAATAGTTGCCGTTGCCGACGCCGCTGGTGCCGAATATGCGAGAGGAGTTGCGGCAGTCTGTTGGGATCGAGCGGTTGCTGGGTGCTGTCCCAGGTGAAGAACGTCGTGCCGGGCGAGCCGCCGGCCTCGAGCCGATAGTGGGTGATCGGTCCGGGACTGTTCACCCAGTTGAGAAGCACCGTGCGTCCATCGACCTGGTACGCCAGGTTCGAGGGCACGCCCACACCACCCTGAGCCGTCAGGCCCACGCCGGCCGCCAGGGCCACCGCCATCACACACGCCACTGCAATACGACGAAGATTCATTCAGGAAAACCTTTCAAATAACCAGGTCCGCTGCACGGGGACCCTCCATCTTCTCAGACTCGCACGGGTCCGGTCCACTTTGGGGGACCCATCAAGTGTAGAGAAATCTCCGCGCTGACCGATTATTCGCGACAAAATTGCGTTTCATGCCGTCCGCGCTCTTGTCCGCCGCCAACCTGCACGACCCTATTCTTCCTCTGGCGCGACCCGTGCCCGTGACGCTGTCGAGGTCACAGACCATCGCCGAAGCCATGGCCGTGGTCCGGAGCAACCTCTCCAAGTCGGATATCCACTACTTCTACGTCGTGGACGATCAGCAGCGCCTGGTCGGGGTGGTGCCGGCGCGGCACCTGCTGGCCGCCGATCCGACCCAGCGGGTGGACGAGGTGATGATCGACGACGTCGTGGCCATTCCCAGCTGGGCCACGGTACTGATTGCCAGCGAGTACTTCGCGAGCCGCAGGCTGCTGGCCTTCCCGGTGATTCAAGACAACGGTCAGCTCGTCGGCGTAGTGGACGTCGGCCTGTTCACGACCGAGGTCATCGACCTCGCGCGGCGCACCTACGACGACATCTTCCAGTTGCTCGGCGTGCACGCCACCGCGATGCGGACGCCGTGGACGTCGTTCCTGGATCGCTTCCCGTGGCTGCTCTCGAACATCGGCGGCGGCCTGCTGTGCGCGGTGATCGCCTCGCAATTCGAGGTGCTGCTCGACCACATCGTCGTGTTGTCGCTGTTCATACCGATCGTGCTGGCGCTGGCCGAAAGCGTGAGCATGCAGTCGGCCACGCTGACGCTGCAGAGCCTGTCGGACGATTCGATCAAGCCCCGGCGGCTGCTGGCCGCGCTGTGGAAGGAGGCGCGCACCGCCGCGCTCCTCGGCGCCAGTTGCGGCGGCGTGGTGGCGACGGTCGTGATCCTGTGGCGGCGTGACCCGCTCGGCGCGCTGGTGATCGGCAGCGCGATTGCGGCGTCGATGGTCACGGCCTGCCTGTTCGGTGTGCTGCTGCCAACCATCGTCAAGGCGGCGAAGGTGGACCCGCGGATTGCCGCCGGGCCGCTGGTCCTCGCCATGACCGACGTAGTGACGCTGCTGTTCTATCTGGGCCTGGGCGCGAAGCTGTTCGGCTAGCGCGTTTGGCGGGCGCTCGAGGTGGAGGCGGACGTGCCCGTGATGTTCCGCGGGCGATAGCGAGGGAAGGCCTGCCGCAGTTCCTCCGGCCCCACCACGCGCCACGCGCGAGGCGGAAGGTCGCCCAGCTCGAGCCCGCCAATCTGCACCCGGCGGAGCCGCGTCACCTCGTGGCCAATCGCGAGGAACAGCCGGCGCACCTCGCGATTCCGGCCCTCGGTCAGCGTGACGACGAGGTGCGACTCCTTCGAGGACGCCTTCCGCAGCACCACGTCTGACGCGGCCAGCCGCTCGCCACGGCTCATGACGCCAGCCCTCAACTGTGCGACATCGTCCTCATTCGCGCGCCCGCGTGCGGTCACCAGATACACCCTGGGCACGTTCGATCGCGGATCGGTGAGCCAGTCGGCAAGGCGCGTGTCGGTGGTGAGCAGGAGCAGTCCGCTCGTGGCCAGGTCCAGGCGTCCGACGGGGACCACGCGCGTGCCCAGTCCTTCGAGCAGATCGTAGACGGTGGGCCGGCCCTCGGGATCGGAGGCGGTGGTGACCACGCCGCGTGGTTTGTGCAGCGCGATGGTGAGGGCCGCGGGCGGCGCGGGACGCACACCGTCCACGGTCAGGTGCACGCGCTCGGGCACCACCGCGGTCAGCGGATTGTCGGCCACCACGCCGTCCACCGTCACCCGGCCGGCCTGAATCAATCGCCGGGCCTCGGCCCGGCTCGCGAATCCCAGCTTCGAGAGCGCGCGCTCCAGGCTGACGGTGGCCCGCATGACGCCTATCGGTAGTTGCCGAACTGCAGCGCGATGCCGAAGTCGTGTGCCCGCAGCGCCGTCATGGCGCCCTGGAGATCGTCCTTCGACCCGGACGACACGCGCAGGTGGTCACCCATGATGGCGGCCTGCACCTTCTTCAGCTTCGCGTCCTTCAGGTACTTCACGATGTCCTTGGCGGCTTCGGTGGGGACGCCCACCTGCAGCGTGATCACCTGGCGCACGCTGCCGGCCGATGCCGGCTCCACGTCGCCGCGCTTCAGGTTCTTCACGGGGACATTTCGCCGGACCAGCCGCGTCGTGAGGATTTCCCACAGAGCTTCCAGCTTCATCGCGTCCTCGGCGGACAGGGTCAGCGTGTTCTCCTTCTGATCGAGCTCGATCGTCGCCGTGGAGCCCTTGAAGTCGTAGCGTTGTCCCAGTTCCTTGCGCGCCTGATTGATGGCGTTGTCCACTTCCTGCATGTCGATGGTCGAGGTGATGTCGAACGAAAAGGTCGCAGCCATCCCAAGATCCTAGCCCAACCTTCCGTCTCGGCCGCATGGCGGCTGTGCTTGACGCCAGCCTCGGGCCGTCATACCTTGCGACCCGTGCCGCCCCCTGACCCTGAACCGCTCGTGCTGGTCGTCGACGACTACGACGATGCGCGCGAGATGTACGCCGAGTCGCTGATCGTCTGCGGCTTCCGTGTCGCCGAAGCCGCCGATGGCCTGCGGGCCATCGAACTGGCGCAGGAGCTGTCGCCTGACGTCATCCTCATGGACCTCTCGCTGCCGGGCCTGGACGGGTGGGAAGCCACGCGCCGCCTGAAGGCCGACGCCCGGACCATGCACATTCCGGTAGTCGCGCTCACCGGGCACGCCATGACCAGCGCGATCGACCGGGCGAGGCAGGCCGGCTGCGACCGCTTCGTGGTCAAGCCCGCGATGCCCGACGTAGTGGTCGCGGAAGTGCGGCAGGCGCTGCTCAAGAAACCAAGCGTCGCGCTCTAACGAACCTCTGTCACGCGTTCGTTCATAATGGCCCCGTGACCGTCCGTATCGGCGTGTCGCGGTGTCTGCTCGGCGAGCACGTCCGCTGGGACGGCGGGCACAAGCGCGACGCCTATCTCGTGAACATCTTCGGGCCCTCGGTGACGTGGGTGCCGGTGTGTCCCGAGGTGGAGTCGGGGCTGCCTGTGCCGCGGCCGACGATGAGGCTGGAGCACTCGCCGGAAGGCGGCGCGGTGGTGAACGGCGTTCTCGTGCGCCTGATCACGCCGAAGACCGGTGTTGACTGGACCGACGAGATGGCCGGCTGGTCGGCGGCGAAGGTCAAGCAACTGGTCTCCGCCGATCTGGACGGATTCGTCCTCAAACGCGACTCACCGAGTTGTGGCCTCGAGCGGGTGAAGGTCTACGGCGGTGGGGGAGGCGTGGGCGAGCGCAAGGGGCGCGGGCTGTTCGCCGAAGCGCTGGTCACCGCGATGCCGCACCTGCCAGTCGAGGAAGAGGGCCGCCTGGGCGACGCCAGGCTGCGCGAGAACTTCATCGAGCGCGTCTTTGCCCACGCCGCGCTGCGCGCACTGTTCGCGGGGCGCTGGACCATTGGCGGCCTGGTTCGCTTCCATACCGCGCACAAGATGACCCTCCTCGCCCATCGTCCCGAGACTTACAAGGCGCTGGGCGTGCTGGTGGCGCGGGCCAAGGACCGGCCGCGGGCCGAGGTGCGCGACGAGTACATCGCCGGGTTCATGGAGGGCATGAAGGCGCTGGCCACTCCGACCCGCCACGTGAACGCGATGCACCACATGCTGGGGCACCTGCGCGGCGTCGCCGATGTCGGAAGGCCGCGACGAGATCCTCGCCTTGATCGAGGACTATCGCAACGGCGTCGTGCCGTTGATCGTGCCGATCACGCTGCTGCACCACTACGTCAAGCGTCACAAGGTGGACTACCTGCTGGGGCAGACCTATCTCCAGCCGCACCCTCGCGAGCTGGCGCTGCGCAACCATGTCTGACCGCGGCGTTCGCGCCTACACCAGCGCTCATGTCGGCCCCGACGGCGTCGGTTCGCGCGAGGAGCGCGTGGCCGTGGAGGAGCCGATGGAGGTGCGCGTGAACGGCGCGCCGTTCGCGGTGATCATGCGGACGCCTGGCGCCGATCGCGATCTCGCCGCGGGCTTCCTGCTGGCCGAGGACGTCGTCCGCTCGGGGGACGAGGTGGGTCTCATTGAGTACCGCGTGGACGCCGACGAAGAAGGCCGCGACAACGTGTTGAACGTGACCGTGACCGGCGAGGCGGTGGCGCGGCTGGACGATCGGCTCGCCAACCGGCGTCAGGTGATGATGACCGCCTCGTGCGGCCTGTGCGGGAGGCGCACGATCGAGTCGTTGCGCGCCCGTGTGGACTCGGTGAATGGCGCCTGGACCGTTCCGGCCGCGGTGGTGACGTCGATGCCGCCCACCCTCCGCGCCGCGCAGCGGGTGTTCGAGGCGACCGGCGGGCTGCACGCCGCGGGCCTGTTCGATCTCGAGGGCAAGCTGCTGCTGATGGCGGAGGATGTGGGCCGGCACAACGCCGTGGACAAGATTTCCGGCCGCATGCTGCTCGAAGGACGGCTGCCGCTGTCACGGACGATGCTGCAGGTCTCCGGCCGGACGTCGTTCGAGCTGGTGCAGAAAGCGCTGCTGGCGGGCATTCCGCTGATCGCCGCGGTGTCGGCGCCGTCGAGCCTCGCCATCGACCTCGCGCGCGAAGCAGGCATCACGCTGTGCGGGTTCGTGCGCGGAGGCAGTTTCAATGTGTATGCGAACGAAGGGCGAGTGACGTGAAGCTGGTGATCTGGTGATGTGGTGAGCTGGTGATCTGATCTGACGATCTATTGATCGTGAGACCTGCTGCGGAGGCGCGCCGCGTCTGTCCACCGCAGATGTGCCACGGCAGGTCGCGCCTGCAGTTGGCGGCGGCGCGGAGTGGCGGACAGCAGAACGTTGGAGGCCAGCCGTGCAGGGTGCCGTCACGCGAAGGGATCTGTTGATCTGGTGACGTCGTGAGCTGGCGATCTGATCTGGCGATCGTCTGATCGTGAGATCAGCTGCGGAGGCGCGCACCGTCTCTTCACCGCGAAAATGGCCCAGCAAGTCGCGTCTGCAGCGGCGGCGGCGCCGACCGGCGGCCGGCGGAAGGTTGGAGGCCAGCCGTTCAGGAAGCCGTCACGCGAAGGGATCTGTTGATCTGGTGGCGTGGTGAGCTGGCATCTGATCTGGCGATCGTCTGATCGTGAGATCTGCTGCGGCGGCGCGCACCGTCTCTTCGCCGCGAATATGGCCCAGCAAGTCGCGTCCGCGGCAAGCGGCGGCGCGGAGCGGCGGACGGCAGAACGTTGGAGGCCAGCCGTTCGGGAACCCGTCACGTGTCGCGGAGGCGGAGCCCCGGCGCTGTCTGAGCCGGGCAAGGCAGGCGAGTTCGCCCAGAGGCTTGTGCAGGCCGAGAGACACGTGACCGGCTGGCCGACCGTTCTGCGGGCCGCCGCTCCGCGACGCGCCAGCGTCATCGCGACTTCTCTACAGGATGCGGTGCTGGTTAAGGCAGGCGAGTTCGCCCAGAGGCCTGTGCAGGCCGAGAGACACGTGACCGGCTGGCAGACCGTTCTGCGGGCCGCCGGTCCGCGACGCGCCGGCGTCGGCGCGACTGGCGGCACTTTGCGGAGGTGCGGGGCTGTTCTGCATCCGCCGTTCACGGCAGGGGCTGACAGGTCGGGCACCAGTAGGTAGTACGCGCATCGATACCGCGCTTGGCCGAGGCGATCGGCGTGCCGCACCTGCGGCACGGTTTCCCGCCGCGGCTGTAGACCCACAAGTTCTCCTCGCCCGACGCCGATCGCGTGGTCCGGCGCAGCCCCCGGTAGGTCACGATGCCGCTCGCCGCCGCCGCTCCCGTGTTGGCGCGCATCAGCGGTACCGCCACGTCCACGATCCGGGCAAAGTGGTCCGGCGTCAGCGTCGAAGCGAGCCTGTCGGGGTGAATGCCGGACAGGAACAGCACCTCGGACTTGAACACGTTGCCGATGCCGGCGACGACCCGCTGGTCGAGCAGCGCCTCGGCGATCGGCCGCGGCCCGGCGCCCGCCATTCGCTTCAACGCCTCGTCGCGATCGAAGGCCGGCGAGAGCAGGTCGGGCCCCAGCGTGCTCAGCGCCCGGTTGCGACCGAGGTCGCGCGTGCGCAGGAATTCCGCGACCGGCACGTCGAACGCCACCGCGACCCAGGTGACCGTATCGATCCGTACCCGCATCGCGCTGGTCCGGCGTTGCCAGCGCTCACCCGGGCGATACAGGTGCCACGACCCGCTCATCCGCATGTGCGTGCGCAGCACCAGCTCGCCCGAGAACGTGATCAGCAGGTGCTTGCCGACCGACTCGCAGCGTTCGATCGTGCGGCCGGTGATCGGCGAGTCGTCGTGGACGCGCGCGAGCGGCGCCAGCGCGGTGTCGAATCCGGTGACCACATCGCCCGCCAGCGCGCGGTGGAGGGCGGCCGCGGCGCGGAAGATGGTGTCGCCCTCAGGCACGCTCCAGAACCCCCTCCTCACGCGCGACCTTCCCGAACAGGATGCTCAGACGCATGAGGATGTTCATGTCCTGACCTTGGGCACGCGCAACTGCAGCCCGCCGCTGGTGACCGCGAAGCCGGCCTCGAGCAGCGGGTTGGCGAGCGGCGTCGCCGTCGCCGGGATGCCGTTGATCTCCGCAATCAGCCAGCCGCGGTGGTCGCCCGGGGCATCGTAAGCCACCCGCACCAGCTCGCGCGCCAGGGCGCGGCCAATCCGCGATCGTTCCGGCTCCTCCGGCGGCAGCGCCATCAGCATCTGGCGCTGTCCCCGCGCGATCCACGCCGCGCAGTAGCCGTCCACCAGCACCACCTGCGCCCCGGCCGAGCGCGCCGCGCGCTGCGCTTCCGCTCCCGGCCAGTCGGGCCACGGCACCATCGCCCCGTACGGGTTCGCTGGATCGGTGGCGGCCAGCGTGGCCACCTGCGGCGAGTCCTTCGCGTCGCGTTCCGCGCGAAGCAGGTCCACCGCGCCGGGTTGCGCGAACTGCGCCGCACCCAGGCCCGCCACGAAATAGCCGCGTCGCACCCGGCCGGTGTCTTCCAGCCGGCGCAGCACTGGATACACGGCGCTGAAGCCGCCCGGCAGCGGCTCGATCGACGTCACATCGCGCGTGACGATGCCGTGACGGGTGAGGAGTTGTTCGGTGATGGCCTTCGCCCACGCGGTGGGTGAGGCGCGCTCCGTCACCCCGATCGCCGACCAGCGCCCCTCGGCCGAAGGCGGAATCAGCCGCCGCGATCGGAACGGCGCGGACCGCGACGGGCGACGGGCCCGCTCCGGCGCGGAAGCGTAGGCACGCAGTGGATGCAGCGTGTCGTTGGTGACGAGGCCCTTCCAGACGAGCGACCACAGCGCGTCCACGGTCTCCTGCGGAAAGCCGCCGCCGGCCGCCTCGTGCAGCGGACCGAAGAACGAGGCGCCCTGGCGCAGCAGCCACGCCAGGATGAGCGCCTCGCGCCCGGCCAGTGCCGCTTCCGCGCCGGCCCCGTGCGCGGGCGACAGGGCCTTGGCATGATCCGTCAGGAACAGCGCGATGCGGCCGTCGCGCTCGCCCAGCGGCTCGACGCCGGTCCACATCACCTCGCCGGCCGAGATCAGCGTGTCGAGGAGCGACGGGTCGTAGCGGTCGATGCGCGCCGGCAGGATGTGCCGTTCGAGTGCCGTCGCGACCAGCGGGGCACCTTGAAGCTGCTCCACGACGTCGAGCAGCGCGTCGAGACCCCTCCGCGCCCGTCCGATGCCATGCCACGAGATCAGGAACCGCCCGAGCACCTGCGGCTCGACCGGCTCCACCTCCTGCCGCAGCCGCGCCAGCGAGCGCCGCCGCAGGCTCCGCAGGATCTCCGCGTCGCACCATTCGCGGCCGTGGCCGCCGGGCCGGAACTCGCCCTCGATCACCCGCCCGGTGTTGGCGAGGCGCTGCAGCGTGGCCTCGACCACTGCCGGACCCAGTCCCAGTCGGGACGCCACGTCCGCTGGCGTAAACGGGCCGTGGGTGCGGGCGTAGCGCCTCACCAGGTCCGCCACGGCGTCGGTGGATTTCTCGAGCAGCGCTTCGGGCAGGCCCTGAGGCAGTGGGGTGCCCAGCGCGTCGCGATAGCGCGCGGCATCCTCCACGGCGATGAGCCGTTCCTCGCTGGCCACGCGCACGCGCAGGATGCGCCGCTCGGTGAGGAGCTCGGCGATGGCGGTCTCCGCGAGGTCCGGTGCCGAGCGCGCGCCCAGCTCCTCTCTCGACAGGTCGCCCAGCCGCAACAGCAGATCGTGCACGGCGTCGGCCGAACGCGCGTGGAACCGCTCCGGCAGGCACTGCACGTCGAGTTCGATCGCCTCCAGCGCCACCGTGTCCACGAGATCGCGCAGCTCGCCTTCGCCGATCAGCTCACGCAGCTGCGATTGATCGACCGACAGCGCCTGAGCCCGCCGTTCGGCCAGCGGCGCATCACCGTCGTACAGGTAGTTGGCAACGTAGCCGAAGAGGAGCGACGCAGCGAACGGCGACGGCGTGCGGACCTCCGCCGTGACGACGCGGATGGCACGGCTGCGGATACGTGTCAGCAGATCCACGAGTGCGGGCAGGTCGAAGATGTCCCGCAGGCACTCGCGATAGGTCTCGAGGATGATCGGGAACGAGCCGAAGCGCGAGGCCACGGCCAGCAGGTCCGCCGCACGCTTGCGCTGCTGCCACAGCGGTGCTCGCGCGCCAGGCCGGCGGCGCGGCAGCAGCAGGGCGCGGCCCGCGGCTTCGCGGAAGCGGGCGGCGAACATCGCCGTGGACCCGAGCTGCCGCACCACCAGACGCTCCACGTCATCCGGGTCGGGCACGAACAGCGCGCTGTCCGGAGGCTGATCCCCCTCCGGCACCCGCACCACGAACCCATCGTCGCTCCACATCGCCTCGACGTCGAGCCCCTTCTCGTCGCGGAGCGTTGCGGTCACCGCCATCGCCCAAGGTGCGTGCACGCGGCTGCCGAACGGCGTGAGCACCGAGATGCGCCAGTCGCCGAGCTCGTCGGTGGAGCGCTCGATCAGCACCGTGCGATCGTCGGGCACGGTGTTGACCGCGGTGAACTGGTCGCCGAGATACTGCATCAGGTTCTCGGCGGCGAGGACGTCCAGCCCGTGCTCCTTCTGCAGACGGGCCACGGCGTCTTCCGGTGCGCCGCGCAGCGTCCGCACCAGCTTGCCGATGGCCGTGCCCAGCTCGATCGGGCGGCCCGGGCCTTCGCCCTTCCAGAACGGCATCTTGCCGGGTTGTCCCGGGGCGGGGGAGACCAGCACCCGATCGTGCGTGATCTGTTCGATCCGCCACGTCGATGCGCCGAGCAGGAACGTTTCGCCCGCCCGCGCCTCGAACACCATCTCCTCGTCCAGTTCGCCGACGCGCGCCACGTCTTTTTCCGCGCCGGCCAGGAACACCCCGTAGAGCCCGCGGTCCGGGATGGTGCCGGCGTTGGAGATGGCCACGCGCTTGGCGCCCTGCCTGGCCGTGACCGTTCCATTCACGCGATCCCACGTGACCCGCGGCCGCAGCTCGGCGAATTCGTCGGAAGGGTAGCGGCCCGACAGCATGTCCAGCACGCCATCGAACACCCGGCGGCTGAGATCGGCGAACGGCGCGGCGCTGCGGACCAGCGCGAACAACTCGTCCACGGGCCAGCGATCCATCGAGACGATGGCGACGATCTGCTGTGCGAGGACGTCGAGCGGATTGCGCGGGTAGCGCGACGGCTCCACCAGGCCCTTGGCCATCGCGCCCGTGACAGCCGCACAAGCCAGCAGATCGCCGCGGAACTTCGGGAAGATGATGCCGGCGCTGGTCTCGTCGATGCGGTGGCCGGACCGCCCGATGCGTTGCAGGCCGCTCGCGACCGAGGGCGGCGCTTCGATCTGCACGACGAGATCGATGGCGCCCATGTCGATGCCGAGCTCGAGCGACGAGGTGGCCACCAGCCCGCGTAGCCGGCCTGCTTTCAGCAGGTCCTCGATTTCCGTTCGCTGGGCGCGGGCCAGCGATCCGTGATGCGCGCGGACCAGTGCCTCGCCGGCCAGCTCGTTCAGCGCGGCCGCCAGTCGCTCGGCAAGACGACGACTGTTGACGAACAGCAGGGTGGAGCGGTGCGCGCGTACGAGGTCCAGCAGCCGTGGATGGATCGAGCTCCAGATCGTCTGCACCGGCGGCGCCTGGGCCGCGGGCCCGCTCGGTTGCTCGACCGGCATGCCGACCTTCGCCATGTCGGCAATCGGGACCTCGACGGTGACGGTCAGCTTCTTTGGTTCGCGCGCATCAATCAGCGTGACCGGGCGGTAGGCCAGGCGTGGTTCGGGCCCGGCAAACTCCTCGTGCAGCTCGCGTTCGAGGTCCGGCGTCGCGCGGCCCTTCGTGCCTTTCCGAGTGGTCACCCGCTCGGGCTTCTGCGGCGCCGAGCCTCCCAGGAACCTGGCAATCTCGTCCAGGTTCCGTTGCGTGGCCGACAGCCCGATCCGCTGCAGCGGCTTCTCTTCGAGTTGCTGCAGCCGTTCGAGCGACAGGGCGAGGTGGGCGCCCCGCTTGGTGGAGACGAGCGCGTGAATCTCGTCGATGATCACCGTCTCCACCGAGCGCAGGCGATCGCGCGCGTTCGAGGTCAGCAGCAGGAACAGCGACTCAGGCGTGGTGATCAGGATGTCGGCGGGCGCGCGCTGAAAGCGGGCCCGTTCGGAGGTCGGCGTATCGCCCGTGCGCAGCGACACGGTGGGCGTGTGGAACCAGTCGCCGCGGATTGCGGCCACGTTGGCGATGCCGGCGAGCGGTGCCCGCAGGTTGCGCTCCACGTCCACGGCCAGCGCCTTCAGGGGCGAGACGTACAGCACCCGGCATCGCTGGGCTGGTTCGGGCGGCGGCTCGAACATCAGGCGATCGAGGCACGACAGGAAGGCCGCCAGGGTCTTGCCCGTGCCCGTAGGCGCCAGGATCAGCGTGGACTCGCCTCGTGAGATGGCCGGCCAGCCTTCCCGTTGGGGGCGCGTCGGGCGTTCGAATGCGCTGTTGAACCATTGCTGCACGGCAGGATGGAACCCGTGCGCTCGCGGCGAGGCCATTCCCCGTATAATGGTTCATTCATGGGTGATGCTGCTGAAGGACTGATTGACGCTGATGCGCGCTTGCAAGAGCGCATGGAAGAACTGGAAGAAAGCCGCAAGGCTGCGCGCGACCGTCGTCCCAAAGTGGATCCGGAACGCGCCCGTGCCATCGAGTCGCTGAGACTGGCGAAGACCGAACTGCAGCGCCAGCTCGAATTGACCGCGCACCCCACCCGACGCGAGCAGATCGGCCACGCCGTGGCCGAGATCGACCGCCGGTTGGCCGCGATGAACTAGAAGCCAGGCGGCTCGGTCACTCGCCCAAGGCTTCTCGAAGCTCACGGGCCAGCGTCAGAGCCGTCGCTTGCCGCTCCTCGCGGGCGTACGACAGCCCGCGGCGGAGCACCTCGCTCACCTTCCCCGGTACGCCGTTCTCGTCGATCGCCGGCGTCTCGGACGTCTGCCGCATCGCCACGTCCACGAACGAACCCGCCCCGAACGGCAATCGCCCGGTCAGCATCTCGTAGCAGATCACCGACAGACTGAAGATGTCGGTGCGCGCATCGACGCGTTCACCGCGAATCTGTTCGGGCGCCATGTAGGCGGGCGTCCCGACGATGGTGCCGCTGGCGGTGAGCGTGGCGTCCTGGCCGGCGTGCGGCATCGACTTGGCGACGCCGAAATCCAGCACCTTCGGCCCGCCACGAGCCGGCAGCAGCACGTTCTCGGGCTTCAGATCGCGATGCAGCACGCTCTCGCGGTGCGCGGCCTCGACGCCCTCGGCAATGTCCGCGAGCAGGGCGATGGCGTCGGCCGCGGGGAGCGGGCCTTTCGACAGCCGGGCCCGGAGATCCTCGCCGCGAACGTATTCCATCACCAGGTAGGCGGCGCCGTCGGGCAGCGTTCCATAGTCGAAGACCGTGACGATCGCCGGGTGCTGCAGGCGCGCCGCCAGTTGCGCCTCGCGCTGGAAGCGGTCGCGCGCTTCGGGTGAAGCCACGAGCTCGCCTCGCACCACCTTGACCGCCACGTCGCGATCCAGCCGCAGGTCGCGCGCGCGATAGACCGCGCCCATGCCGCCGCGGCCGATCAGCGCATCGACGCGGTACTTGCCCTCGATGGTCATGCCGACGTCGATGCCGCGCCAGGGCGATTCGATGAACGTGTGCGGCGTGGCACTGGCGCCGCGCGGGGTGGAGATCGCTTCGCGCCGCAGCCGCGAGAGGTCCAGGGCGACGCCCATCTGCGCGGCAATCGAGCCGAGCAGCTTGCGATCCTCGGTGGAGTACGGCTCCTCGGACTTCTTCGGGCCCAGCACGATGAAGCCGACGAGCGGGCGTTCCGCGCCGGTCCCCGCGGCGATCGGCACCAGCAGCACGGCGCCTGCCGTCTCCAGCCATTCGCGATCGGTCGCGGGAAGCCGCGCCGCCGGGGAGCGGGGATCGTGAAGCGCCACTTCGAGCGGCGTGTCGGACCACTGCAGCAGCTGCGACAGCCCGCTCGTGCCGCGGAGCGGGGCCGGTGCCAGACCGGCGGCGTGGACGGTCTCGTAGCTGTCGCCGCTCCCGGCCAGTATCGCGGCGTGCTGCGGGTGCAGCGCCGACTCGATGTCGCCCAGCACCAGCGACACCAGCGCGCGCGGATCCGATTCGCCCGGAATGCGGCTGGCCAGCGACAGCAGGATCTCCCGCGCGTCGTACTCGCTGCGGAAGAACTTCTGGTCGAGCCGCCGCTTCGCGGCATCCCGGTAGCGCAGGCCGAGCCCCGCGAGCACCAGCGCCGACAGATAGAACAGCGGGCGTGCCTCGATGATCGCCGCCAGCGGCCGGTCGCGCTGACCGAACAGCGATACCAGCAGCAGGATGGTGGGGAGCCCCGTCAGCAGCGCGAGCGTCTTGCGCGCCAGCGCGTAGTGCAGCCCCTGCCTCATCACGGTGCGCGGGCTGAGCGCCCGCCGCACCGCGACGGCATAGGCAAAGCCCACCGCCGACAACAGCACCAGCAATTGCAGCACGATCGCCACCGGCCAGGGCCATATGAACGGCATCCCGACAACGTCGGCGACGAGCGGACCAGCGACCAGGACGGCGTAGGCGGTGGCCGCCGGCGCGCCGGTGAACATCGTCACCTGGACGCGCCGCCGTTCCTGCGCGTCGGGATTGTGCTTGTAGCGGTGGACCGAGTGGCCGATCAGCGTCAGGTTGATCAGGATGCCGGCCGCGAACCACAGGGTGAAGACCGCTGGTCGCGCCGCCAGCCAGGCGACCACCGGCTCGACCGCATTCACGCCCAGCAGGTAGGCGGTGACGCTGACGCCGAGCACCAGCAGCGGCGCCGGCAGGGCCCACAGCACCGGCAGGATCCATCGGTGGCGATCCAGCACCGCTGCGCGTGTCGGAAAGTAGAGGACCGCGGTGCCGATCATCGGCAACGTGAAAGGCCCGACCAGCCAGGTATACGCCAGCAGGATGGCGGCAAGTGGTGGCAGGCTGCGCTCGGCTCCGAGGAGCAGGCCGGCATCGGCCACGCCCATCAACAGGAACGCCATCGTCATCAGGCGTGCGCTGATGCCACTGGCGCCGAGCGCGACGACCAGCAGGCCGGCCAGTGTGTAGGCGATGAGCTTGGCGAGCGGGAAGAAGTGATACCGCGTGAGCCAGGCGTCGACCGTCGTGCCGTCCAGCGACCAGACCGCCGGGCGCTCCACCGTCACCTGCTGTGGCGAACCGTCGCCCTCAACCACGTCGATCGTCAGCGGACCGGTCGCCGCGAGCGCGCTCATCTGTCGCCAGATGTCGAGCACGCCACCCGGTGTTGCGGGCAGTCGCTCACCGAGTGCGACACGGTGCCCGGTGCTGTCCTCCACCGCGGTGACGAGGGTCCCCACTGCAAGTCCGGCCCGCTCCGCGGCGCCGCCAGGCCACACGCGGCTCACTACGACGGGTTGACCGACCACCGAGCGGATGTCCGGGAGACGCGGAAAGCCGAAGGCAGCCGGCTCCGCGAGCGCGCCCATCGCGGCATCGCCCGACAGCACGAGTCCCGCGCCAGCGGGCCAGAGGCGAGGACGCAACACAAACGCTTGAACGTAGATGATGGCAATCGTCAGGGCGATGACGACCACGAGGATCACCAGCCGCAGTCTTGCGATCACCAGGGCAGCTCCCCGACCCCCATCTCCGAAAGAATGCGCCTGGCCGTCGTGGTGCCCTCGTCGTGCAGATGCGCCGGCAGCTGGAACACCGGGGTGGGGCGAGATGCCGCGTCCGCGATCAGCCGCTCGTAGGCATCCGCCATGCGCGGCAGCGTGTGGCGCGCTTCCCAGTATCGACGGGCCTCGGCACCCATCGCGCGGCGCAAGTCGGGGCGGGCCACAATCGCCTGCAGCGCAAACGGCACATCGCGCGGCTCGTCCAGCGGATCGATGGCGATGGCGATCGCCTGTGGGGCCGCGGTCAGGTCCACCGATCCTGCGTCACTCGCCGGGAGTGCGGGCACTTCCTGCAGCTGCGCCAGCGCGGTGATCAACGTCGGGCGCCCGGCCGCGAGGCACCGGATCCACGACGCAGACGTCTCGCCGTTCGAGGGCCACCGCAGGCACCAGCAGATGTCCGCCGCTGCCAGGTGCGCCGGCAGCGCCTCGTCCGGCACGTAGCCCGCGATGTGAACGCGCCCGGTCAGCCCCAGGCTGGCGATCTCGGCATCCACGTCGTAATGCGCCGCACGCTGCCCGACGAGCAGCACGTGGAGCGGCCCGCCGCCGCCCATCGCCGCGACCGCAGTCAGCAGCTGTGGAATGCGCTTCTCGGGAGTGATGCCGCCGTACGCGCCCACCACCACCGCATCGTCCGGGAATGTCATACCGCTGACGGATAGCCGCCGCGTCGGTCGCCAGCGTCGGCCGGCCGTGCAGCGGATCCGCCGTGCCCATCTCGATCGCGGTGATCGCGGCGTCGGGATGCGCGATGGCCAGGGAGCGGGCGAGGTGAGCGTTGTGCACCGCCGTCAATCGAGAAGCGCCGATGACCAGCGAGACGAGCGGCCACAGGCGGAACAGCTCGCCGCCCAGTCCAGCCGCGAACAGGTGGCCCAGGTCCGGTGAAGCGTCTGGATGGCTCGCGCGGACTTCCGTCAGATAATCCGTCAGCCTCGGCTCCAGCCGGCTGAGCAGCCAGAGCGCGCGGGCCTGATGCACTTGCGCGTCGTGCAGCACCAGCAGGCCGGGATATCGGAACAGGAAGCTCCACATGAAATCGTGGGCCTTCGAGTTGCCGAGCTGGTAGACGACGAGGTCGTAGGGTTGGCGCCGGTGGCGCCAGGTGAACTCGACCGGGTCGATCGCACGTGAGGGAGGTGCGCCAGAAAGCGGTGCTGAGTAGAGGTCAAGTGCCCCAAATCGGGGCATCAGGAGCGGCACGACCTCCGCGCTATAGGCGGCGATTCCGGAGGCGTCGGGCGGCAGTGGACTGAACCAGGCAACGCGCATCGGCTGGACCATTGTGCCGCACGGCGCGTCAATCTTCACGGCCTCTGGCGCACTCGTCCCCGCTATAGTCCCGTGATACCATCGTGTCGTTTGTTCATTCCTTCACAAGCGCGGCGGACCGCGCTTGTCACGCGGAACGACTAGGGGCGGCTGATCATCATGGAAGGTTGGGGCGGCGTTGCGCTGATGGTGCTGCTGGGGACCACTGTGGGCCTCGGCGGACTGGTGATCTCCAGCTTGCTGGGTCCCAAGAACCCCACACCGGAGAAGGAAGCCGCCTACGAATGCGGCATGCCGCCGGTCGGCGATGCGCGCGAGCGGCAGTCGATCAAGTTCTACCTGATCGCGATGATCTTCCTGCTGTTCGACATCGAGGTCGCGTTCCTCTATCCCTGGGCCATGGCGATGCGCGAGCTGTCGTGGCCCGGCCTCATTCAGATCACGCTGTTCTTCGCCATCCTGCTGGTCGGCTACATCTATATCTGGCGCAAAGGCGTCCTCGACTGGGGTCCTGAAGTCGATCCCGACTACAAGCACGCGCCGCGCCCGGGGCCGGCCCTGATCAAGAGATACCGCTATGGGACTCGAAACTGATTTTGAGATTCCGGTGCTCACGACCACGGTCGAATCCGTGGTCCAGTGGGCCCGTCGCTCGGCCATCTGGCCGGTCACCTTCGGCCTCGCCTGCTGCGCCATCGAGATGATGGCGATGGCCTCGAGCCGCTACGACATCTCGCGCTTCGGCGCCGAGGTGTTTCGTGGCTCGCCGCGGCAGTCCGACCTGATGATCATCGCCGGCCGGCTGTCGCGGAAGATGGCGCCGTCGCTGCGCCGCATCTACGACCAGATGCCCGAGCCGAAGTGGGTGATCTCGATGGGCGCCTGCGCCTCGTGCGGCGGCGTGTTCGACAACTACGCCATCGTCCAGGGCTCCGATCAGGTGGTGCCGGTTGACGTGTTCATCCCGGGCTGCCCGCCGCGGCCCGAATCGGTGATCTACGGCATCGTCCAACTGCAGAAGAAGATCGCCAACTCGCGCATGGATCAGACCCCGAAGGTCCGCATCGCATGAGCGCCGCCGACATCATCGCGGCCCTGTCGGCCGCCGTGCCCGAAGCGGCCTACGAGTCCCTGCCGTCGGTGGACGAGGCGGTCACGCCTACCATCGTGGTGCCGGCCGAGCACCTGCTGGCCACCTGCCGCGCCCTGCAGGGCAACCCGGGCCTCGAGTTCCACGCGTTCTCGAATGTGACCGCGGTCGATTTCCATCCGGATCGCGAGCCGCGCTACGACATCGTCTATCACGTCGTCTCGCCGCATCGCCGCGCCCGTGTGCGCCTGAAGGTGCGTCTCGCAGAAGAACGCCTCGATCGCCTCGGTCACCTCGGTGTGGTCCGGCGCCAACTGGATGGAGCGCGAGGTGTTCGACCTGTTCGGCATCGTGTTCGACGGTCATCCCGACCTGCGCCGCATCATGATGCCCGACGACTGGGAAGGGCACCCGCTGCGGAAGGACTACCCGGTGCAGCTCCGCAAGGACGCGGCCACCTACATGCCTCTGCAGGTGACGGCCGACGAGTTCAAGGCGAACCTGGAGCGCGATCGGCAATTCCGTCCGCGGCCGAGCTGAGGACGATGGGCGAGGACGAGGGGCGCCGCGCGCACGCGGTGCGCGTGCTTCGTGCGTCGGCGGCCCTGCATGAGGCGGCGGCCACGGCGTGCGCTGCGGACATCGCGGCGGCGGCCGGCCTGGTCTGCGAGGCCGTGAAAGCCGGCGGGCAGGTGCTGGTGTTCGGGAACGGCGGCAGCGCGGCCGACGCGCAGCATTTCGCCGCGGAACTGGTGGGACGGTTCGAGGCCGGGCGCACGCGCCGGGCCTTGCCCGCGCTGGCGCTCTCGTCGGATGCGAGCGTGGTGACCGCGCTCACGAACGACCTCGGGTTCGAGCAGGTGTTTGCGCGGCAGGTCGAGGCGTTCGGACGTCCCGGCGATGTGGCGCTTGGAATCACGACCAGCGGGACGTCACCGAACGTGCTGGCGGCGATGCGGACCGCCCGCGATCGCGGCCTGCGCGTCGTCGCCCTTACCGGCCGCTGCGCCGGCATGACGATGCCGGCTGACGTCCACGTGGCGGTGCCGGAGGATCGGACCCCGCGGGTGCAGGAAGTGCACGTGACGCTGCTGCACATCCTGTGCGAGTTGGTGGAAGAAGGACTGTAGCGACGTATGGCTGAAATACGCACCGAAACGATGACGGTGAACATGGGGCCCCAGCACCCCAGCACGCACGGCGTGCTGCGGCTGGTCCTGGAGCTCGATGGCGAAACCGTGGTCAACGTCAGCCCGACCATCGGCTTCCTGCACACCGGCATCGAGAAGACGGCGGAGCAGAAGAAGTGGCAGCAGGTGATCCCGCTCGTCGAGCGCATGGATTACCTCGGCCCCCAGTCGAACAGCCTGGCCTACTGCCTGTCGGTGGAGCAGCTGCTCGGCATCGAGGTGCCGGAGCGCGTGAAGGCGATTCGCGTGCTGATCGCCGAGCTCCAGCGGCTGTCCAGCCACCTGGTGTGGTTCGGCACGCACGCGATGGAAATCGGCGCCATCACCGGCATGCTCTACGCGTTCCGCGAGCGCGAGATTCTGATGAATCTCAACGAGCTGCTCGCCGGCTTCCGCTTCTTCCCCAGCTACATCCGCGTCGGCGGCCTGCGCGAGGACATCCCGCGCGGCTACAAGGAAGCGGTCACCGCGTTCCTCGACCGCTTCCCGGGCAAGCTGGACGAATACGAAACGCTGATCACCAAGAACCCGATCTGGCTCGATCGCACCCGCGGCGTCGGCCACATCAGCCTGGCCGAGTGCTACCAGTGGGGGCTCTACGGCCCGATCGCGCGCGCCGCCGGCGGCGACTACGACGTCCGCCGCGCGTTCCCCTACAGCGGCTACGAGACCTACGAGTTCGACGTCATCGGCGCCAGCAACGGCGACGTCTACGACCGCTACCTGGTGCGCGTCGCCGAGATGCGCGAGAGCGTCAAGATCTGCCGCCAGGCGCTGGAGCGGATTACGCCGGTGGGTGAGTGGGCCTGCAACGACAAGCGCGTCGTGCCGCCCCCCAAGGATCAGGTCTACACCGAGATGGAAGCGCTGATTCAGCACTTCCTGATCTACTCGCAGGGCTTCACGGTGCCGGCCGGCGACGTCTACGTGCCGGTCGAAGGGCCGCGCGGCGAGCACGGCTGCTACATCGTGTCCGACGGCAGCAACCGTCCGTGGCGGGTGCACATGCGCTCGCCCGGGTTGATGGCCTGTCAGGCGCTGCACAAGTTCATCGTCGGCGGGATGATCGCGGATGTCATCGCGGTCATCGGCTCGCTCGACGTGGTGATGGGGGACGTGGATCGATGAGTTTTCATCCCGCCATGCCCTACGGCACGGACCAGTGGCACCGCTCGCAGCGGGTCATTCTGCCGGAAGGGCCCGAGTTCCAGTTCACGGCGGAGACCCGTGCCGCGTTCGAGGCGTTCGCGGCGCACTACGCGCCCGAGCATCGCAAGTCGGCGGTGCTGCACGCGCTCTACCTGGCGCAGGAGCAGCAGGGCTACATCTCGGCCAACGCGGCGCGTCATGTCGCCGAGGTCATCGGCTGCACCACCGCGGAAGTCGAGGACGTCGTCTCCTATTACGTGATGTTCCACCGCACGCCGGTGGGCACCTTCGTGCTGCAGGTCTGCACGACGCTGTCGTGCGCGCTGGCCGGCGCCGAGCGCGTGGTCGAGACGCTCGAGCAGAAGCTGGGGATCAAGCGCGGCGAGACCGATCCCACCGGCATGTTCACGATCATGCCGATGGAGTGCCTGGGCGCCTGCGACAAGGCGCCGGTGATGATGGTCAACAACGACCACTGGCACGAGTGCGTCACGCCCGAGCAGGCCGGTCCGCTGGTCGATCGAATGAAGACCGAGGGGCTGAAGGCGCTGAACGGCTGCCACCTCGACGTCGAGCACCGTAACGACTGGCAGGGCAAGACCACCACGCCGGTGCAGCCGAAGGCGGTGCCGGACTACGAGCCGGTGCTGACGAAGTACGCGTTCACGCCCGGCGGCAACACGCTCGAGCACTACCAGCAGCACCAGCAAGGGTATGAAGGCCTGCGCAAGGCGCTGGCGCTGGCACCCGACCAGGTGATTGAGGAAGTGAAGAAGTCCGGGCTGCGCGGCCGCGGCGGCGCCGGATTCCCGACGGGCCTCAAGTGGCAGTTCGTGGACAAGAAGTCCCCGAACCCGAAGTACATCGTCTGCAACGCGGACGAGAGCGAGCCCGGCACGTTCAAGGATCACCTGCTGATGGAGCGCAACCCCCACCTCCTGGTGGAGGGATGCCTGATCGGCTGCTACGCGATCGGATCGAAGGCCGCCTACATCTACATTCGCGGCGAGTTCTACCACCTGTTCCCGGTGCTGCAGAAGGCCATCGACGATGCCCGCGCGGCGGGGCTGGTGGGGCAAGAACATCCTGGGCTAGCGGCTTCGACTGCGAGGTCTACCTGCACCGCGGCGCCGGCGCCTATGAAGCCGGTGAAGAGACCGCGCTGCTCGAATCGCTGGAAGGCAAGCGCGCGCAGCCGCGCTTCAAGCCGCCGTTCCCGGCCGTGGCCGGCGCGTGGGGCTGCCCGACCGCGGTGAACAACGTCGAGACGCTGTGCAACGTGCCGCTGGTGATGACGCGTGGCTCGGAGTGGTTTGCCGCGCTGGGACCCGAGAAGAACGGTGGCCCGAAGCTGTTCTGCGTCAGCGGTCACGTCAAGCGCCCCGGTGTCTTCGAAGCGCCGATGAAGGTGACGCTGAAGGAGCTGATCTTCGACTATGCCGGTGGCATGCGCGACGGTCACACCCTGAAAGCGGTGATCCCCGGCGGTTCGTCGGTGCCGATCCTGCTGCCCGACCAGATCGACATCCCGGCCAGCTTCGATGCCGTGCAGCAGGCCGGATCGCTGCTCGGTTCGGCCGCCATCATGGTGATGGACGAGACCACCGACATGGTCTGGCTCGCCGAGAACCTGCTGCACTTCTACCGCCACGAGTCGTGCGGCAAGTGCACGCCCTGCCGCGAGGGGACGGACTGGCTCTATCGCCTGCTGCATCGCCTGATGATCGGCGAGGGCTCGGCCAAGGACATCACGCTGCTCCACAGCGTGGCCTCGAACATCAACGGCAAGACGCTGTGCGCCTTCGGTGACGCGGCGGCGACGCCGGTGCTGACCACGCTGAAATTCTTCAAGCCCGAGTTCGAGGCTTACGCCAAGGGCGACATCCCGGCGGCCGCCGACTACCGCGCCAAGCAGCCGGTGGAGACGCACTGAGATGGCCTCCCTGCTCGACTACCTCACGGCCCCGACGACCATCTTCTATCTCGCCGTCACGATGACGGTGTTCCTGGCGCTGCAGATCTCGGCGGCGGTGATGGTCTATGCCGAGCGCAAGGTTGCCGCGTTCATGCAGCAGCGCTACGGCCCGTACCTGGTCGGCCCCAAGGGCCTGCTCCAGCCGATCGCCGACATCGTCAAGCTGGTGTTCAAGGAAGAGCTGAAGCCGAAGGCGGCCGACACGCTGCTGTTCGCGGCGGCGCCGGTCATCTCGGCGGTCGCGGCCTTCACGGCGTTCGCGCCGGTGCCGTTCGGCGCCTCGACCACGTTCTTCGGCCTGCTGCCGAGAGCCGGTGCCGCTGATGGTGGCGGACGTCAACGTCGCGGTGCTGGTGATCTTCGCGGTCACCTCGATGGGCGTCTACGGCATCGTGCTGGCCGGCTGGGCCAGCAACTCGAAGTACTCGCTGCTCGGCGGCCTGCGCAGCTCGGCGCAGATGATCAGCTACGAGCTGGCCTACGGCATGGCGCTGGCGACCATCGTGATGCTGGCGGGCTCGCTGTCGCTGCGCGAGATCGTCGATGCGCAGCAGGGCTACTGGTTCGGGTTCATCCCGAAGTGGTACACCTTCATCAGCCGATCGGCTTCGTCATCTTCGCCATGCGCCGGCATCGCCGAGACCAACCGCGCGCCGTTCGACTTCCCCGAAGCCGAGCAGGAGCTGGTCGCCGGTTATCACACCGAATACAGCTCGATGCGCTTCGCGCATGTTCTTCCTCGCCGAGTACATCAACATGGTCACGGTCGTCGGCGGTCGCGGCCAACCTGTTCCTGGGCGGCTGGCACGGGCCGTTCATTCCCGCCGGACTACGGCTGGATCTGGTTCCTGATCAAGCTGGCGGTGCTGTGCTTCGGCTACCTGTGGCTGCGCTGGACGCTGCCGCGCTTCCGCTACGACCAGCTGATGTCGTTCGGCTGGAAAGTGCTGCTGCCGCTGGCGACCGTCAACCTGCTCCTGAGCAGCGGCGGGGGTGCTCTACTTTGGGCTCTGACGCGCTGCTGTTCTACGCCTTCGCCGGCGTCTCGGTGCTGGGGGCCTTGCTGGTCGTCATCGGCAGAAGCAACCCGGTCTACAGCGTGCTCGCGCTGATTGTCTCGTTCTTCGGGCTGTCGGGCTCTACGTGCTGCTCGAGGCGCCGTTCGTCGCGGTGGTGCAGATCATCATCTACGCCGGCGCCATCATGGTGCTGTTCCTGTTCATGGTCATGCTGCTGAACGTGCCGCGTGAAGACGCGGCGGAATGGGATCGAGCGCACCCGCTCTATCGGCCGATGGCCGGTGCGCATCGGCGGCGTGCTGGCGGTGCTGCTGGCGCTCGAGCTGGGCTGGGCGCTGTCGCGCACGGCCGGCCTTGGCGGCGGCGTGGCGAACGAGCGCCCGGCGGTGTCGTCGGTCGCCGAACTGGGCCGGGTGCTGTTCACCGATTACATGTTCGCGTTCGAAGTGACGTCGATCCTGATCATCGTCGGCGATGGTCGGCGCGGTCGTCCTCGCGAAGAAGAGAGAGAGTGACCGATGTCGATTGGCCACTACCTCGTGCTGTCGGGCCTGCTGTTCTCGATCGGCGCGGCCGGCGTGTTCCTGCGCGAGAACCTGATCACGCTGCTGCTGTCGGTGGAGATCATGCTGAACGCGGTCAACCTGGCGTTTGTCGCCTTCGGCCGGCAGCTCGGCACCGTCGACGGGCAGATCATCACGTTCTTCGTGATGACGGTGGCCGCGGCCGAGGCCGCGGTCGGCCTGGCGCTGGTGATCGGCTTGTTCCGCCACCGCGAATCGCTCAACCCCGAAGCCTTCACGTCCTTGAAGTGGTGACCGCCGTGTTAGCCTCATACCTCTTCTTCCGTTCGCCGGCTTCCTCGTCAACGCGACGATGGGGCGGCGGCTGCCCAAGGCGGTGTCCGGCGGCCTCGCCATCGGCCGTGATGGTGGTCTCGTTCCTGCTGGCCGTGATGCAGGTGCTGGTCGCTGGCCGCCATGCCGCCCGAGAGCCGGCAGATCAACCAGACGCTCTTTACCTGGATCACCGCCGGCGACTTCTCGCTCGACCTGGCGCTGCGCCTCGACGCGCTGTCGGCGGTGATGATCCTGGTCATCACCGGCATCGGCTCGCTGATTCACATCTACTCGACCTCCTACATGCACGAGGAGACCGACGAGGCGTTCGCGCGGTTCTTCTCGTACCTGAACCTGTTCTGCTTCTTCATGCTCATGCTGGTGCTCGGCTCGAACGTCCTGGTGATGTTCGTCGGCTGGGAAGGCGTGGGCCTGTGCTCCTACCTGCTGATTGGCTTCTACTACGAGAAGAAGTCGGCCTCCGACGCCGCGAAGAAGGCGTTTGTCGTCAACCGCATCGGCGACTTCGCGTTCATCCTGGGCGCGCTGCTGCTGGTCGTCACCTTCAACTCGCTCGACTTCACGACCATCGCCCTGGCCGTGAAGGAGATGCCGGTCGAGGTGACCTTCGGCACGCTGTCGCTGATCACGCTGCTGATGTTCATCGGCGCGACCGGCAAGTCGGCGCAGATTCCGCTGTATGTCTGGCTGCCGGACGCGATGGAAGGCCCGACGCCGGTGTCGGCCCTCATCCACGCCGCCACCATGGTGACCGCCGGCGTCTACATGATCGGCCGCAACGCGGTGCTGTTCGAGCACGCGCCAATCACCTGAGCATCGTCGCCGTGGTCGGCGCCGCCACCGCGCTCATGGCCGGCACCATCGGCCTGGTGCAGAACGACATCAAGCGCGTGCTGGCGTATTCGACCGTGTCGCAGCTGGGCTACATGTTCCTGGCCATGGGCATGGGCGCCTTCGGCGCCGGCATCTTCCACCTGATGACCCACGCCTTCTTCAAGGCCTGCCTGTTCCTTGGTTCGGGCGCCGTGATTCACGCGCTGCACGGCGAGCAGGACATCCGCAAGATGGGCGGCCTCAAGAAGCACATCCCGATCACCTACTGGACGTTCGTGATCGCGTCGGTCGCGATCGCCGGCGTGCCCGGCCTGGCCGGCTTCTTCTCGAAGGACGAGATCCTGTTCGAGACGTTCCTGCACGGCCACCAGATTCTGTGGGGCGTCGGCGTGTTGACGTCGCTGCTGACGGCGACTTACATGTTCCGGCTGGTCCACCTCACGTTCCACGGGGAGGAGCGGTTTCGGGTGCAGCGAGGCCACGGTGCATGAGGTGCGCACGGCGCACGCGCACCAGCGCACGTGCACGACGCACGTGCACATGGCGCACCCGCTGCGCATGGCAGCGCGCATCGCGTCGCACGCGCATGGTGCATCTGCATGATGCGCCGCCGCCGATGGCGTTCGCGCTGATCGTGCTGGCCGTCGGCTCGATTCTCGCCGGCTACGTCGGCGTGCCGCACGCGCTCGGCGGCCACAACAGCCTTGGCGCGTGGCTCGAGCCTGCGTTCCAGGCGACCAACTGCGGCGCGCCGGTGACCACGGCTCGGCGGGCTGGCGCAGGAGCATTGCGCCGGCATGAGCCGAGTGCGCCGCCCGGAGCGACAGCGCGAGGCGGCCGAGGCGAGCCGAAGAGCCACGCCTCCCTCGAACTGACGCTGATGGCCGTGTCGTCGCTCGTCGCCTTCGCCGGCATCGGGCTGGCGACCTTCCTGTGGCTGAAGCGCAAGGACATCCCGGCGCAAATGGCGACGCAGTTCTCCGGCGTCCACAAGCTGCTGCTGAACAAGTACTACGTGGACGAGGTCTACGACGCGACCATCGTGCAGCCGATCAAGGTGGTGTCACAGGAAGGCCTGTGGCGCGGCTTTGACGTGAGGATCGTCGACGGCGCGGTCAACGGCGCAGGCTACTTCGTGAGCGGCGTCAGCATTGTTCTTCGGCTGCTGCAGAACGGGTCGGTCAAGACCTATGCGGTGTCCATTTTCGCAGGCGCGGTCACGATCCTCGCCTACTACTTCTGGAGATAGCGCGACGTGAACGGGTTCCCCTACTCTCCCTCGCTATCCTCCTGCCGATCATCGGGGTCGGTCCTGCTGCTGTTCGTCCCCAACCGCGATGGTGCGAAGGACGGGCTGATCCGTAACCTCACGCTCGGCATCTCGCTGCGCCACCTTTGGCGTCACGCTGCTGTTGTGGGCGGGTTTCGATCAGTCGGCGGCGGCGCCGGCGTTCCAGTTCGTGGAGCGCCATGCCTGGATTCCGGCGTTCGGGATCGACTACTACCTCGGCATCGACGGCCTCAGCCTGATGCTGCTGGTGCTGACCGGCTTCCTGACGCCGATGGCGCTGCTGTCGTCGTGGGAGGGCGTCGAGAAGAACGTGAAGGAATTCTCGATCTTCATGCTGCTGCTCGAGGCGTCGATGCTCGGCGTGTTCTGCGCCCTCGACGTCTTCCTGTTCTACATCTTCTGGGACTTCGTCCTCATCCCGATGTATTTCCTCATCGGCATCTGGGGCTACGACCAGCGCATTTACGCCGCGGTCAAGTTCATCCTCTACACCATGGCCGGCAGCGTGCTGATGCTGGTGGCGATCATCGGCCTGTCGTGGGTGCACCAGTCGGTGACCGGCGAATACAGCTTCGACCTGCTCAAGCTGTATGAGCTGCAGATTCCGGCCGGCACGCAGTACTGGTTGTTCCTGGCGTTCACCCTGGCCTTCATCATCAAGGTGCCGCTGTTCCCGTTCCACACGTGGCTGCCCGATGCGCACGTGCAGGCGCCGACACCGGGCTCGGTGATCCTGGCCGGCGTCATGCTGAAGATGGGCGGCTACGGCTTGATTCGCCTGGCCTTCCCGCTGTTCCCGGAAGCCGCGCTCTACTTCGCGCCGCTGCTCGCCACGCTCTCCGTGATCGCCATCATCTATGGCGCGCTGGTGGCGATGGTGCAGCCGGACATGAAGAAGCTGGTGGCCTACTCGTCGGTGAGCCACATGGGCTTCGTGGTGCTCGGTATCGCCGCGTTCAACATGCAGGGGCTCCAGGGCGCGTCGTACCAGATGCTGGCCCACGGCGTCAGCACCGGCGGCCTGTTCTGCATTGTCGGCATGCTGTCGGATCGGCGCCACACGCGCCAGATCAGCGAGTTCGGCGGCCTGAAGACGGTGATGCCGCGGCTGACGGCGGTGATGCTGATTCTCACGCTGTCGTCGATTGGCCTCCCCGGCATGAACGGGTTCATCGGCGAGTTCCTGATCATGCTCGGCGCCTTCAAGTGGGACCCGCGCTTCGTGGTCGTGGCGGCGCTCGGCGTGATTCTCTCGGCGGTTTACATGCTGTGGATGTTCCAGCGCGTGTTTTACGGGAAGATCACCAACAGCCACAACGCCGACCTCAAGGACCTGTCGTTCCGCGAGTGGGCGATTGTCGGCCCGCTGGCGGCAGCCGCCATCGGCATGGGCGTGTTCCCGAACGTGTTCCTGAAACCGATGGAGCCGGCCATTCAGCGCCTCGTCGATCGCGTCCAGACCCGCCAGCCGCTGACCGTGGAAGGTCGGGGATCTCGCCGAACGACCGAAACAGCGTGAAGTCTCAGATCAGGCTGGTTTCAACCCGCCGTTCGCAGTTCCTCGACGGAAAAAGAACCCCGACCCGTTTCCGGGCGGAGATCCGATGATTAGCAGCCAGTTTGACGCCATCATCCCCATGCTCTGCGTGGCCCTCGCGGGCCTCGTCGTGCTGCTGGCGGAGTCGTTCC
Organism: uncultured Acidobacteriota bacterium; assembly: GCA_963723005.1. Lineage (GTDB taxonomy): Bacteria > Acidobacteriota > Vicinamibacteria > Vicinamibacterales > UBA2999 > VFZN01. Next base: position 97,385 of record CAVRPA010000012.1, read on the forward strand.
GCGGCCGTGACGAGAAGATGCCGATCGGCGGCCTGGCCATCATCGGCCTGATCGGCGCGGCTGCGGCCTCCATCCTGCTGTGGAACCGGAACGCCACCAGCTTCGGCGTGGTGACGGCCGACAACTTCTCGCTGTTCGTGAACCTGGTGCTCGTTGCGGTCGGCATCCTGACCGTGATCTTCTCGTCGCAGACGGTCGAGCGCGACGGCATACCGGCCGGCGAGTACTACGCCATCGTGCTGTTCGCCATCGTCGGCATGATGCTGATGGGGCAGGCCACCGACCTGCTGGTGATCTTCCTGGCGCTCGAGACCATGTCGATTGCCGTCTACGTGCTGACCGGCATCCGCCGCGATCAGCAGCAGAGCACCGAAGCGGCGTTCAAGTACTTCCTGCTTGGCGCGTTCGCCAGCTCGTTCTTCCTCTACGGCATCGCGTTCCTCTACGGCGTCACCGGCAGCACCAACCTTGACCGCATCGGCTCGGTGATTGCCGCCCAGTCGATGAGCGGCAACCCGATGATCCTGCTGGGCGTGGGCCTGCTGATTGTCGGCTTCGCCTTCAAGGTCGCGGCCGTGCCGTTCCACATGTGGTCGCCCGACGCCTACGAGGGCGCTCCTGCGGTCGTCACCGGCTTCATGTCGACCGGTGTGAAAGCGGCCGCCGTCGCCGCTTTCGTCCGCGTGTTCCTGTCGTCGCTCGAGCCGATGATTACCGACTGGGCGCCGGTGCTGTGGGCGATTGCCGCGGCGACCATGGTGCTGGGCACCGTGGTGGGCGTGGCCCAGACCAGCCTCAAGCGGATGCTGGCGTACTCGAGCATCGCGCACGGCGGCTACCTGCTGGCCGGCCTGGTGGCCGGCAACGACGTCGGCAAGGCTGCGATCCTGTTCTACCTGGCCGCCTACGCGCTGACCAACCTCGGCGCCTTCGGCGTGATTGCGCTGCTCGGCACGCGCGAACGCGCCAACGACGACCTGCGCGACTATGCCGGCTTGTTCACGAGCCACCCGGCGCTGGCCGTGCTGATGACGTTCTTCCTGCTGTCGCTCGGCGGCTTCCCGCCGACCGCCGGCTTCATCGCCAAGTGGTACGTGTTCAGCGCGGCCATTGGCTCGGGCTATTACGGCCTTGCCATCATCGGCGTGCTGTC
>CAVRPA010000013.1:0-32467 GCA_963723005.1 uncultured Acidobacteriota bacterium
GTTAGCCCATCGCCTCGCGGTCGCCCGATCCGGACGCGGGCGAGTGAAAGGGGGCGGACTCGCCATTGTCGGAGACGGGTTCGTCGAGCGTGAGTCGCAGATCGGATCCTGAGAGGGAGCAAGAGTCCGAGGATGTACCAGCAGTGGTCCACGCGTCTGCGGCAGCGTTCATCGAGGACTCGTCTTCGAGGAAGCCGGCCATTCTGGCCGCGACCACTTGTACGAGGGCGATCTCCCATTCGGTGGCGAGACGTCCGGTGCGATTCACCACTTCCAGCACGGCCGTGGTCGACCCTGCACGCACCAGGGGAACGGCAATCAGCGACGACACATCATCCGGCCACACGGCCGCACTCACCTCGGCCGCGGCGGTGGGGTCGTTGTGGATCATCACGGCCCGAGCCTTGTCGGTGGCCACGGCGGCACCTGACCGCTGATGCACCCGTAGACACTGAAGTCCCTCGCTCGCACAGAGCAGATGACGTCGGTGTCGGCCGAAGTGAACCAAGGCAACTCCCTCGGCGTGAATCGCGGAACGGAGGCGATCGAGCAGCTCCGAAACGAACTGATCCGCACCGAGCAAGTTGAGGGTGGGGTCGGTCAGCTCCTGGAGTGTCCACAGCTGCCGCTGTGCCAGCTCGACCTCGCTGCGAAGGTGCGCGTGCGTCTCTGCCGTGGACCAGTCAGCCGCGGCCCGCGCCTGCTGGTGCGTCAGGTCGCGCACAATCATCGTGAATCCGTCGAGTCCACCGGGAGCGAGCGGGCTGACTTCAATCTCCGCCTCGAACCTCGTCTCGTCAGCGCGCCGCTGCCGGCAATTGCGGCGAGTCGTGCCGCCTCGGGCCTCGGCGAGCAGCCGGTGAAATTCCGTCCGGCTAGAGTCGTCAAACAGCGGAGCCATTCCGGCGGTCACCATGTCGGTACTCTTGAAACCGTACAGGCGTGTCGCGCCAGTCCGCCAATCGGTGACGTGTCCGGCGTGGTCGAGCAGGATCACCGCCGTGTCGTCCAGTGCCTGGTCGAGGCCGCTCAGCGCCCGGTCGAGGCGATTACGCTCACCCTTCGCTGAGTCGAGCTCGCGAGCGGAACCCTCGAGGCTCCGCCGCAACGCCCGGATCACCGTTCCCATACGAAGGATGACGAGTCCGATCACCAGCCCCTCGATGCCGAACAGCGCTGCCGTTGACATCGGGACCGCCGACGACAGGCGAGCCAACAGCACCGACAGAAGAATGGCGACGAGCGTTGGCTCGGCTCTACCGTACGCAGCAGTGAGCGCTATCGCAACGTGGAACAGCCAGAACTGCGGCTCGCCGGCCGGCCGGCCCAGAGTCCATTGCAGGAGAAATGCGCCCGCAACAACGACCGCCGCAAAGGCATGCGCAGTGAGGCGTGTGGCCTCTTCACTAGCGAGAAAGGCGAATTGCGATGCGGCTCGGCCGTTGAGGCCCGTCCACAACTCACCTGCTCGCGCACGCCAATCGTGAAACCGTTCCGACGTGAGCGTTCGCATGTGTCTTCTCATGCGTGAGACTTCTTGCTCAAGGTTGACATCCTACGCGATCGGCGTGAAATACACCGACTCATCGAGACTCGACGATCGTCTCGAACTGCGGGCCAGCGCTCCGGCCTCGAATGATGCAATGAGCCACTGTGCCGACGCCGCTGATCTCCAGGCGCTCAATGGGGCACTGCGGTCAGCCGCTCGCGATCGTGCCTCCGCCCAAGGCCGCGCTGGCTTCACCGCTGGCCGTCGTGGACAACCCGAATGCCGTGCTGCTCGCGCTTGTTCGCGTACCACATCATGCGCGCGCGCCAAGACGCCGATCATGCCGCTCAAAGGCGAGTGTCCGATCGACCCCACGCGTGCTGCGTTCAGCCTGAAGCGCTTGCCCGGTCTTCAGATGTAGGATGCTTCAGTCAGTTGCTGCATGACGGCGACGACGATGACGTATCCAATCACGCTTCGACGCGACACGAATGGCACCTACCTCGTGGCGTTCCCCGACCTGCCGTGGGTGCACACCTCCGGCGAATCCAAGGACGAGGCTCGCCCGCAGGCTGCGAATGCGCTCGTGACCGCGATGTTCTATCTCGTCAAGGAACGGCTGCCGGTTCCCGCGCCGAGCGGCGCGGGGCGCATGGGTACAGGTAGGGAGATGCGCTGATGATTACGGGGAGGTCTGTTGTGGCCAGTGACACCTTGACTCGATTCCGCGTCCACGCGCTGGGCGTGGTGGCGACCTCCGTGGCGACGGCCGTCCTCGCCGCGTTCGTGCTCCCGGAGACCAGTTGGCAACTGCTGGCTCGCTGCTTGATGGTGGTGGTGCCGGCCGCGGCGCTCGTGTTGCAGTTGCGTCGCTGGGAGCAAACCGATGCCCCGGCGGGCGAGATCCTGACCGGCCTTTATCAGTTCGCGCTGATAGTCCCGTTCCTGGTGTTGACGCTACTGGCCGACTGACCCAGTGGCATGACACAGAGGTAGCGTGGCCGGCCTGTACCTGGCCCGCGGCGCAGCCGGCCCGGGCGCCGCCGCTGCCGGGCGACGGCTAGCCGCTCTGCCCCGCGTCTGTGTGACCGCGTGACTCGCCATTCTCATCGCAGGCTCATCAGAGCTGCTGACGTCCGCATTTGCTGCATTTTCGCGGATGGCTGGTCATTGGTTTCGCGTTCCACGCCGGACAACAGGTATCGGGACACCCCCCAGGAGTCGATAGGTAGGAGATGACGAGACAGACCTGGGCCGTCCTCGCCGCCGGAGCGCTGATTCTGGCCGTTTACGTCCTTCGCCTGGATCGCATCGTCGGCATCATGGGTGACGACGCCTGGTACGCGTTGCTCGGCCGGACCCTCGCGCGCGGCGACGGTTTCTTGCAGCCCAACACGCCGACCCCTGGTCTGCTCCCAGTCTGGCCTCCGGGCTTTCCGCTGCTCCTCGCGCCGCTCTGGTACCTCGCTCCCGATTTTCCGGCCAACGTCCCCGTGCTGAAAGCGCTGTCCGTCGCGGCGATGTTCTTAACGGCGGGCTTGACCTACGTCTACAGCAGGGCACACACGGAGTGGCCGCGTGAGCTATCGCTGGTTGTCGCTGTCGCTGTCGCGCTCATACCGAGCCTCGTCTTCCTGACGACGTCGACCTTGATGTCCGACGCTGCCTTCCTTGCCGTGCAACTCGCGACGCTGGTCGCTCTCGAGCGCTGGCCCACCCGCACTGGAACCGTGGCGGCGGGCGTGGGCGCAGCGGTCGCGGTGTTGATGCGCACCGTCGGTGTCGCCGTGCCGATGAGCGCGGTTGTATATCTGTGTCTGAAGCGTGAGTGGCGACGCGCCGCGATCCTTGCGGCCGTTGTCGCCGTGTCGCTGGCGCCCTGGTACCTCTATGTCTCTCGCCACTCGTCAACCGCCGCGCAACAGGGCGAAGGCGAGGCGCTCCTCTCCTACCGTCAACAGTTCTGGCAGCAGTGGGCGGGCGACGCCAAGGCCGGCACGGCGACGCTTGCCGACCTGCCGCTCCGCATCACGCAGAACACCGGCGACGTGATCACCCGAGATGTCGTCGGTATCGTGGCGCCCTCACTCTTGCGTGGCGCGCACCAGAGCGGCCTGGAATTGCTCGGGGTTGGCAGCTACGGCATGCGGGGTCCAATGGGCAACGACGCGGGAACAAGGATCGTGTCGGCTGCGTTGTTCCTGTTGATCGCCGCTGGCTGGACACGGGCGGTGCGGCGCCGACTCTCGCTCGCCGAGGTCGTGGTGCCGTTATCGCTGGCGGTGATCGTGTCCTGGCCGTTCTGGACGTTCCGGTTCGTGCTGCCACTGGCGCCGTTCCTGCTGATTTACATGGTCGATGGCCTGCGCGCGGTGACGCCCGCGGCCAGTCGCGTGCCGGTGCTCGTCATGCTTGGTGTGGTCGGACTGAGCCTGTTCGATCATGGCGAGTACCTCGCCCGCGCTCGAGTCCGCCAGCCGGACTGGTCGCTCTACGCAGAAGACACGGACGCGGTGCTCGCGTGGTTGCAGGAGCATCGAGCCGAGGGCGTCATCGCCACAAGCAATCCGGCGCTCGTGTATCTGCACACCGGCACGCCCACGATTCAACTCGAAGGACTCGTCGATCGCGTCGCCTTGAAGGCCCGCGGCGTGCGCTATGTCGTGTGGGTACACCTCGCCAAGATGCCTGTACCCGCGGATCAAGGATCTCTTCGCTATCTCTCGCCGCGGGCTGGATTCTGGGTGCTCGAGCTCTGACCACCTCGTCTGGTGTCTCCGCGCGTTTCCGTCATGGCAGGATCAGGCAACACATCCGCAGCTTTGCGACTGGATTCCCACGCGTCGCCGTAGTTTCATGACAGGGTGACCACCTCCATCCTCGAATCCAACCGCCGCCGCATGGTGGCCATCCTGTCCGAACTCGCCACCGGCGAGGGCCTGCGGCCGACGATGGTGGATGGGGTGAAGCTCGGCCGCGCCGACCGCGGCTACCCGCGCGCCCCCGTCCTCTACGAGCCCAGCATCTACATCGTCGCCAGCGGCCGGAAGACCGGCTATCTCGGCGACCGCACGTTCGTCTACGACCCCAACAACTACCTCGTCCTGTCGGTGCCGCTGCCGTTCGAGTGCCAGACGGAGCCCGGGCCGGAGGGGCGGGCGCTCGGCATCTCCGTTCGCGTCGCGCCCAGCGTGGTGAGCGACCTCGCCGTCCGCATGCAGTCGCGACCGCGCGCGACAGCGGTGGAGGCCACCGGCTACGTCGAAGCCACGCCGCTCGACCTGGGGATGAGCGATGCCGCGCTGCGGCTGGTCGAGTGCCTGCGCTCGCCCGTCGATGCCGAGATCCTCGGACCGGGCATCGTCCGCGAGATCGTCTACCGCGCGCTGTGCGGCCCGCAGGGACACCTGCTGCTCGAGATGGTCGGCCGGCAAGGGCAGGCCGCGCAGATCAACGCCGCGCTGCGCTGGATCCATTCGCGTTACGCCGAGCCATTCAGCGTGACGCGCATGGCCGAGGAGATCGGCATGAGCGTCTCGGCGTTTCATCATCAGTTCAAGGCGCTCACCGCCAGCTCGCCCGTGCAGTACCTGAAGTCGGTCCGCCTGCACAAGGCGCGCGCGCTGATCGTCGACGAGGGATCCGGCGCCGCCGTGGCCGCCGCCGCCGTTGGCTACGAGAGCGCCTCGCAGTTCAGCCGCGAGTTCAAGCGCTTCTTCGGCGCCAGCCCGACTGAAGAAGTGCGACGCGTGCGCGCGGTTGTCGCAGAGCCAGCGTCAGTCGAGGTTCAGCGCGAGTCACTGAGCTGCTCCGCAGAATTGCAGCATCGGGCAAGATCAAGACAGGTTTCGGTCTGGTTCTCTCGCGCCGCGCGCAGTGAAATGGAACCATGTCCGACACCGTCATCTCCAACCCAACCTCTGTTCCATCCCGTCCCGCCGTGCGCCAGGCGCGCGCGTGGGGGGCCACCAGCGCCACGTCACCCGTCGCGCCGATGTCGATCGAACGTCGCGAGCCGCTCGCCGACGATGTGGTGATCGAGATCCTGTATTGCGGTGTCTGTCACTCGGACCTGCACCAGGTGCGCAACGAGTGGCAGAACTCGATCTATCCAATCGTGCCCGGCCACGAGATCGTCGGCCGCGTCATCAAAGTGGGTACCGCCGTCACGAAGTTCCGCGAGGGCGACCTCGCCGCCGTGGGCTGCATGGTCGACTCGTGCCAGCACTGCGCGCCGTGCAAGGCCGGCCTCGAGCAGTACCTGCGAGAAAGGCAACATCCAGACCTACAACGTGCCAGACCCCATCCTCGGCGGCCCGACGTTCGGCGGCTACTCGGAGAGCATCACCGTCAAGGAGTCGTTCACGCTGAAGGTGCCGGCGAGCCTCGACCTCGCCGCGACGGCGCCGCTGCTGTGCGCCGGCATCACCACCTACTCGCCGCTGCGCCACTGGAACGTCGGCCCCGGCAAGAAGGTCGGCATCGTCGGCCTCGGCGGCCTCGGCCACATGGGGGTGAAGTTCGCGCGAGCCTTCGGCGCTCACGTCGTCCTCTTCACCACGTCCGCGAAGCAAGGTCGAGGATGGCCTGCGGCTTGGCGCGCACGAAGTGGTGGTCTCGAGCGATGCCGATGCGATGGCCCGGCACGCTTCGTCGTTCGATTTCATCCTCGACGCCGTGTCGGCCGTCGCACGATGTCAACGCCTACATGCAGCTGCTGCGACTCGATGGCACGCTGACGCTGGTTGGCGCGCCCGAGCAGCCGCTGCCGGTGTCCGCGTTCGGCGTCATCATGGCGCGCCGCAGCTTCGCCGGGTCCGGCATCGGCGGCATCAAGGAAACCCAGGAGATGCTCGACTTCTGCGCCGAGCACAACATCGTCAGCGACATCGAGCTGATCGGGATCGATCAGGTCAACGAGGCCTACGAGCGCATGCTGCAAGAGCGACGTCCGCTACCGGTTCGTGATCGACATGCAGTCGCTGAAGAGCTGATCCAACGGAGACATTTTTTGATGCGACATAAGCGGTTCGGTTCGACCGGTCTCTTCGTGTCCGAGTTGTGCCTGGGCACGATGACGTTTGGCGGCAGCGACAGCAACATCTGGGGTCAGATCGGTCAACTGCAGCAGGCCGAGGTGGACGCTCTGATGAGGCGTGCCCTCGATGCCGGAATCAACTTCATCGACACGGCGAACGTCTACAGCGAGGGGCAGTCGGAGCGGCTTACCGGTCAGGCATTGCGCAATCTCGGCGTCTCGCGAGACGAGGTGGTCGTCGCGACCAAGGTGTTCGGCGAGATGGGCAAGGGCGCGAACGCGCGAGGACTTTCGCGCTATCACATCATGGAGTCCGTCAAGGCCAGTCTGCAGCGGCTCCAGCTCGATCACGTCGACCTCTACCAGGTGCACGCCTTCGACGTCGCCACGCCGATGGAGGAGACGCTGCGTGCGCTCGACACACTGGTCCAGCAGGGGCTGGTGCGATACATCGGCGTCTCGAACTGGGCGGCGTGGCAGATCGCCAAGGCGCTCGGCATGTCCGAGCGGCTCGGTCTGGCCCGGTTCGACTCGCTGCAGGCTTACTACACCATCGCCGGGCGTGATCTCGAGCGTGAGATCGTGCCGATGCTACAAGGCGAAGGCCTTGGCCTGATGGTGTGGAGCCCGCTGGCCGGCGGCTTGCTGAGTGGCAAGTACACGCGTCAGAGCAGTGGTGAAACCGGCAGCCGGCGGACGACGTTCGACTTTCCACCGGTGCAGATGGACCGAGCATACGACGCCATCGACGTGATGCGCGGCATCGCCGATGCGAAGAGCGTCAGCGTCGCGCAGGTCGCGATCGCCTGGCTTCTCCATCAGCCGGTGGTGACCAGCGTCATCATCGGCGTCAAGCGGCTGGATCAACTGGACGACAACATCGCCGCGACGAACGTCACGCTGTCAGCCGAGAATCTGACGGCGCTCGATCGGGCCAGCGCGCTGCCGGCCGAGTATCCCGGATGGATGCTGGATCGGCAGGGAGGGGCGCGGCGGCAGCAGTTGGCGGGCAAGCCGAAGCCTGACTAGCGCGCCCTCACTGCGCACTCACCGCGCCCTTAACCGCCCGGCCTTCGCGCACTCCTCGGCGACGGTCAGGTAGCGTCCGACCGCCGCGGGCCCAATCACGTAGGGGTGCGGGTCGGTCGCGCGACGGGTGGCCATCGCCGGAAGCTTGGTCTTCGACCCGTCGAACGCCGTATGGTTGGAGATGAGCACGTCGGCGCTGGCCGCCGCCGCCAGCTGGCGGAAGCGCTGGGCTGAGTCGATGTAGCGGCCGAACCAGAAGTCGTCGCCGCGCTCCGGCGTGATGTAGGCGGCGCGATTCGCGACCCAGTTGAACGCGGTGCCGCCCCAATAGGCCACCATGTGGGGCTTCCCTGCATCGCGGACCGGGATGAGCGTCGAGATCGTGCCCAGGGTGTGCCCAGGCGTCAGGTGGAGCGTGAGCGTCGTGTCCCCGAGCGTCAGCTTCTGGCCGTCGGTGGCCACCATGTCCTTCTTCGGCTTGCGCCACGATCCGGTGGCGCGCCCCAGCAGCTCCCAGTCGGCCTCGGAAATCACCACGCGCGCGTTGTAGCTGTCCTGCAGGAACGCGGCCCCGCCGACGTGATCGTAGTGTGCGTGGCTCACGAGGACGTACTTGATCTGGGCCGGATCGAGTCCGAGCTTGCGCAACCCGCCGGTCACCTCGTCCTCGACCGAGTAGTCGAAGATCGGGTCGATGATGATGATGCCGGCCGAGGTGACGACCGCCCAGGCCGAATATTCCTTTTCGCCGACGAAGTAGAGGTTGTCGAACACCTTGACCGGCTCGGCGTGCCAGGTCTCCCGCGCCGGGGGCCCGGGCGGGCGCGCGGCCGCGGGCCTCGGCGTGCTCGCCGGCGGCGCCGGCGCCTCGCACAGGCGATCCGCCAGTGCGGTGAAGTCCTTGCCGGCGGCCGAACGGGCCGCCGCCACGTGCCCCTCGACGGTGTCCGGCACGGCCGCCTGCCACGCCGCCGCTCCCGACGCGATCGAACCAGCTATCAGCAAACCGAGGACTGTCTTCATTCGCTTTCTCCGCTCCTGGGTGGCCGCGTCGATACGACAGGAGTATCCCACTCTTCAATGGCGACACAGCCTCGACGGATACCGCGCACTTCACGGAGATGCAAGGACTGCGGCCGCAGTCGCGGCGGGAGGGCGGCGGCAGAAGCGAAGGCGCCGGGGACGCCCGCGTATAATCGCCTCGGTCTTCGGTCATGGCGAGCCTCCCGGCCGGAACGCGACTCGGACGCTACGAAGTACGCGCGCTGCTGGGCGCGGGCGGCATGGCCGAGGTCTATCTTGCCGAAGACACCGCTCTCGGCCGGCGCGTGGCCCTGAAGCTGCTGCCGCCGGACACCGCTCGCGACGAGGCCGCGCGCACGCGGCTGGCCCGCGAAGCCCGGGCGGCGGCGGCGCTCGACCATGCCAACATCTGCGGCGTCTACGAGGTGGACGAGAGCGACGGCCGCTTGTTCATCGCCATGCAGTTCGTCGAGGGCGAAACCCTCGACGCGCGGCTGCGGCGCGCGCCGCTCGACATCGACGACGCCCTCGGCATCGCGGTGCAGATCGTCGACGGCGTCGCCGAGGCGCACCGGCACGGCATCCTGCACCGCGACCTCAAGCCGGGCAACGTGATGGTGACCGCTCGCGGGCAGGCCAAGGTGATGGACTTCGGCCTGGCCAAGCCCGGCGTCGGCACCAGCGCCGACGGCCGCATCGCCTTCACCCAGGCCGGCACCGAAGCCGCCGTCTCGACGCCCGGAGTGGTGTTAGGCACCTGGCCGTACATGTCGCCCGAGCAGGTGCGCGGCGAATCGCTCGACCAGCGCAGCGATCTGTTCTCGCTCGGTGTGGTCCTCTTCGAGATGGTCGCCGGCCGCCGGCCGTTCGAGGGACACAGTTCGGCCGAGGTGGCCTCGTCGATCCTGACACGCGAGCCGCCGCCGCTGGCACGCTTTACCGCCTCCGTGCCGCCCGAACTCGAGCGGCTCGTGAGCAAGGCGCTCCGCAAGCCGCCGGACAGCCGCTATCAGACTGCCCAGGATCTGCTCATCGATCTCCGAGCGCTCAAGGACGAGCGCGACTTCCAGCGTCGTCTCGGACGCACGCCGGTCCCGGCCCTGGCGTCGACGACGTCGAATACCGCAACGCCGCCATTGGATAATCCCGAGGCGCTCCCGGGCCAGATCTCTACGTCAGCAGGTGGAGCAAGTCGAGATGCGGCCAGCGGTGGGGTGACGGCCGCTGTGCCGCTGACGCGGGTCACGGACACGGCCCCAGCGGCGCCGGTGCCGCGCGCCGGGCGCTGGCCGATCGCGGTGGCGGCTGCAGTGCTGCTGCTGGTCGCCGGGAGCTGGTTCGCCTGGCGTGAGATCAACGTGCGGCGCGCCTCTGCTCAACTGGACCGCGCCGTGGCCTTGACCGAGGAGGGCCGCCTCTTCGAAGCCTACGATCTCGCGACCTCCGCTGGAGCCGCTGCTGGCCGGCAACGCCACACTTGCCGGGCTGATGCCGACCGTGTCCGACACGCTCACGGTGACGTCCGACCCGCCGGACGCGCAGGTTTACCTGAAGCGCTTCGTGGCGGGCGTGGACGAACCGCGCGTGCTCGTCGGCCGAACGCCGCTCACCAACGTGCGCGTGGCCCGCGGCGACTACGTGATGACCGTGGAGAAGGAGGGCTACGCGCCCTTCGAGCGATCGATCTCCGGCCGCGGCGTGATGATCGGCACCGTCAGGATGGCGAGGCCGCTGACGTTCGAGGTGCCGCTGCGCCAGGCTGGTGCCGTGCCGCCGGGCATGGTGTTCGTGCCGGGCGGCCGCTACCGGCTCACCGGCTGGTCGCGCCCCACCGATCGCCAGGTGGATCTCGCCGACTTCTACATCGATCGCCTACGAGGTGAGCAACGCCGCCTTCAAGGAGTTCATCAGTGCCGGCGGCTATCTGAAGCGGCAGGTACTGGCAGGAGGCGATGGTCCACGACGGCAAGCCGCTGTCGTGGGACAACGCGATGCGGCTGTTCGTGGATCGCTCGGGGCTGCCGGGCCCGCGCGGCTGGTCGAACCAGGCGCCGCCCGATGGACGCGCGGATCATCCGGTGACCGGAGTCTCCTGGTACGAGGCCTCAGCCTACGCGGCGTTCCGTGGCCATTCGCTGCCGACGGTGTTCCAGTGGCAGAAGGCGGCGCACAACGGCACCTATTCGCCCACCGGCGTCACGATGCCCTGGGGGGTGAACCCGCCCGGGGAAGACCTGACGACGCGCGCCAACTTCGGTGGGCCGGGCACGCTGCCGGTGACGTCGCTGCCGCACGGCATGAGCCCGTTCGGCGCGTTGCACATGGCCGGCAACGTCGCCGAGTGGACGCGAAACGACAGCCGCGAAGGGCCCTTTGCGGTCGGCGGCGGCTGGACCGAGCCAGCCTACATGTTCGCCCAGTTCGGGCCGCGGCCCGGGACGTTCAGCTCGGATGCGCTGGGCTTCCGGCTGGCGAGGCTGGCCGCCCCTGGCGGGCGGGAAGGCGCCGAGCCGATTCCGCTCGATCGCGAGGTGCCGCGTCTACACCGCCAGCTCCGACGCCGAGTTCCGCCGGCTGGCGGAGGTCTATCGCTACGAGCCGCGCCCGCTCGACGCGCGGATCGAGGACCGCCTGGACACGCCGGAATGGACGCGCGAAACCATTACCTTCCGCGGAGCAGACGACGAGCGGGTGAGCGCGTACCTCTACCTGCCGAAGCACGCCCCGCGGCCGCTGCAGGTGCTGCACTACGTGCCGGCGGCCGACGTCGACGGCGGCATCCGTTCCCTTGACGCGTCGATCGACGATCGCATGGGCGCGTTCGTGAGAGGCGGCCGGGCGGTGTTCGGCGTCGTCCTCGAAGGCTATGTCGGGCGCCCATGGCCCGGCCGGGCCGCCGACCCGATCGCAGCAACGTCGAATACCAGGAAGAGGTGGTCGATCGGATCACCGAACTGCGCCTCGGCCTGGACTATCTCGGCACGCCGCGCCGACCTCGATCTTGTCGCGCCTGGTCTTTTTCGGACCGAGCGCCGGCGCGCAGATTGGCCTGATCATGGCGGCGATCGAGCCGCGCTACCGCGCCGTGGTGATGGTCGGGGCCGGGCTGCCCAACATCTACGACTCGTACGTGGCGACCGCCAACCCGGTGAAGTTCACGCCCCACATCCGCGCGCCGAAGCTGATCATCCAGGGACGCTATGACGAGGACACGCCGCTTCGCAGCGCCTCCGAGCCGATGTTCGCGCTGATGCGCGAGCCGAAGCGGCTGGTGCTGTACGACGGCGGCCACGTCCCCGCGACGAGTTTAATGATGACGGTCGCGAGCGAGTGGATCGACGAGCAGCTGGGAAGGGTGACCAGGTGATCTCGTTCGACATTTCGCTCGCTACGACTGCGCATCGCGCTCGGTTCCCGATTGTCGATCGTCCACGTCGCTAGCCCTTACTGCAGGGAGGTTGCAATGACGGGACAGATGATTGCACTCGCGGCTGCGTTCGTCGCCATCGTTGTTGTCAGCGGATCGGCTTCGCAAGGTTATCCACCGCCTTTCCCGCGTCAGGGCGTGACACAGATCCTTGAGAACGATTACGTCAGGGCGTGGGATGCACAGTTCCCGCAGAACGTTCGAACGGCGATGCACGAGCATGTCAGGGATACGGCGGCGTACTTCCTCACCCCGGGCCAGGCTAGAGCCACTTTTCCGGACGGGACTACCACGGTCGGAAAGCCGATCGCGAGCGGACACGTACTGTTCAATCGACGGGGCGTGATTCACATCGAGGAGTGGATCATGGAAGGCACGCGGGCGATTGCGATGGAGTTGAAGACGGCGATCCCATCTCCAGGCGACTCCGCCTTGAACGCAGCCCAGCTGGATACCGGAACGTATCGCACCCTCCTGGAGAACGAGCAGGTGCGGATGCTCGAGGTCACAACCCGTCCTGGACAAACCTCGACGCCGCATTCGCATCCAGGCCGGCTCGTCGTGCAGCTCGCGCCGTGCCCAGGGTCGCACATACCGGCATCAGCTGCCACGACGTCGGCCGGTGAGCGGGTGTGGTGGGCCGCACCTGAAAGCCACGGGGGCACCACTGCCAGTGTGACGCAGGAGTGCCGCTCGATTGAGATCGAAGTCAAAGCGGCGCGATGATGGGAATGCACAGCGAGAGGCCCGGAGTGGTCCTGATGCTCGTAATGATGCGGCAGCTCGTGATGAGGAGCGACGTCCACTGATCGCGGAGAGAGGATTCGAATCGCCCGTCGTGGAGCAGCGCATTCCTGCGCCTTGGCATCGTCAAGCGCTGAGCGACCAAACGCGCCAACCGGCGCCTCGTCATCATCGGCGCCAATCGGCTGCAAGAGCTGGACATTCTACGCGCTTCGCGGCAGCGCCCGCACTCGCGGCCGCGCACCGCGCGCCTTCGCCGCGTGCCACAGGTCCCACTTGGCCTGCAGCCGCATCCAGATCTCTGCATCCCACCGGGTCAGGGCCTCGAGCAGCAGCGCGGTATCCGCACTGACCGCCCGCCGCCCCTTGACGATGGCGTTGAGACGTTGGAAGGGGATGCTCATCCGCGCAGCGGCCTCCACTTGAGAGACGCCCAGCGGCTCGAGGAACTCCTTGAGGAGCATTTCACCTGGGTGGGTGGGAGGGCGATTCGTTGGCAGCATGGCGTTCCTCAGTGGTAGTCCGTGCACCGGACATCGTGCGCGTCGTGACCCTCGAATCGGGAGACCACCCGGTACTGGACGTTGACCCGGATGGCGTGATGCCCGGCAAGGTCGCCGACGGGCGTGTGCAGCCGATTGCCAGGCGGCACCCTTAGATCCTCGAGCCTGATCACCGCGTCGATCTGGTCGAGCTTGCGGCGGATGGCGGGCCAGAGCTCTTTTGGAATCCGTCGCGCGGCCTTGCTGTTGACGCCGTTCCAGATGTCCCGGGTCGTGTCGTCGGCCAGCGACCGGATCACGATGACACCATAGCACACATAGCGTGCTATAAGGCGCCGATGGTGTGTCCCTTCTGGAGGCGAGGGCTCGCGCCTCTGAGGACGCGGACGCAGCATATGATGCCCCGCAATGCCTGCCTCGTTCGCTCCCGTGGGCGCGTTGCTCATCTTCGTCGCCGTCTTCGGGTTGGCCACCTGGCGCGGCGTGCACCTCGGCTTGCTGATGTTCGTCGCGGCCTGCGCGGTGGGCCCGGGCCTGGCAGGCATGACGCTGCGGGAGGTGATCGGCGGGTTCCCGGTGGCCATCCTGATCCTGGTGGCCGGCGTCACCTACTTCTTCGGCATCGCTCACCTGAATGGCACCCTCGATCGCGTGATGACGACGCTGGTGGCGCGCACCGACGGCCGGCCGACGCTGATGCCGGTGCTGTTCTTCGGTCTGGCCGCGCTGATGGCCGCAATGGGATCGCCGCAGGCTGGTCTCGCCACCGGGCCCGTCGGCATGGCCACCGCACGGCGCGCCGGCGTCGACGCCGTCCTGATGGCGATTGCCATCAACAGCGGCATCTGCGCCGGCTCGTTCGCGCCCACCAGCCTCTTCGGCGTGATCACCTATCGCGTCGCGCACGAGGCCGGCATCGAGGTGAGCACCTTCGCCCTCCTCGCCGTGGCGATCGTGGCCAACGTGGCGCTGCTGATCCTTGCCCTCGGCCTCTTCGCGAGCAGGCCACAGGCGACAGCAAATGGGCCCGCCCTCGAGGAGACCGCGGTGCCGCGGCCGCTGGAGCCTCGGAATCCGGCACAGGGCACCGGCCCGATGACCGGGCATCAGCTGGCGACGCTCCTCTGCCTGCTGGGTCTCGTGCCAGCCATCGTCGGCGCGACGCTCGCCGGCGTCGAGGTGGACATCGGCGTCGTGCTGCTCGCGTTGGGCGCAGCGCTCGCCCTGCTCGATCCGTCGCTTGGCGCCCGCGCCTTCGCGCGAATCGACTGGTCCACCGCCTTCGTCGTGGGTGGCATCGTCACGTACGTCGGCGTGCTGCAGAAACTCGACGCGGTGAATCTGCTCGGCCGCGAGGCGATGGCCATCGGCTCTCCGCTCCTGGCGGCGCTGGTCATCTGCATGATCGCGGCGCTGGTCTCGGCCTTTGCCTCCACTACCGGCGTGCTGGCGGCGCTGGTGCCGATGGCTGTGCCGCTGGCTTCGTCTGGAGGGGTGCCCGGCTGGGCGCTCATCACCACGCTCGGCGTCTCGGCCACCATCGTGGACGCGTCGCCGTTCTCGAACACCGGAGCCACGCTGATCGCCTCGGCGCCCGAAGAGGATCGCCCGCGGCTGCGCGTGATGCTGCTGCGCTGGAGCATGGCGATGGTCGTGGTCGGGCCGCTCGTCACGCTGCCACTGCTGGTGCTGTTCGGGCGATAAGGACGAGACTCGCGTCACGCCTGTGCGATGTGCGCGCATGGATTGCATGGGCCGTACTGCCGTGATAGGCTCCACGCGCCCGGTCGAGCCGGTCGCCATCAATTGTTCGAATTCGTCGGTTCCGTCCCCAGGCGGCTCAGCGTTTGCGCGGTTGGTCTGACCAGTACACGGTGACAGGAGAAGGACCCATGATGTCGATTCCGATACGCTCGATCATCGTTGGCGCTGGACTGGTTGCGGGGCTGTCGGCGATGGCCTCGGCCCAGACCACGACGACCAGCAGCGAGACCAAGAAGTTCGAAGTCATCGCCGTCGACGGGAACCAGCTCGTCGTGACACTGCCGGAAGGCACGCGGGAGATCGCGGTGCCCCCGGGCTTCATGTTCACGGTGAACGGCAAGCAACTGTCGGTGCAGCAGCTGAAACCCGGGATGGCCGGAACCGCGACGATCACCAGGTCCACTACGGTGACGCCGGTGACCGCCACCGAAGTGAAGAACGGCAAGGTCGTACAAGCAAGCGGCGCCTCGATCATCGTGCGCACCGATGACGGGTTCAAGATGTTCACGCAGGGCGACGTGGACAAGCGCGGCGTGAAGATCATGCGCGGCGGCAAACCGGCGGCCGTGTCGGATTTCCGTCCGGGCGACGAGCTGTCGGCGATCATCATCACGTCGCTGCCGCCAAGGGTGGTCACGGAGCAGGAAGTGAACGCGACATTGACGGCCAGTGGCGCGCCGCCATTGTCTGCCACGCCGAACCGCGGCGGGGCCGGTGCCCCGGGTGCGGCGGGATCAGCCCCGGGTGCGGCGGGATAGCCGGTGCGGCGGATCGCCCGGGTGGCGCGGGATCAGCCCCTGGAGGGGCGGGAACGGCGCCGAGCGCCGCGGCGACGGCACCAGCGGCCCCCGGAACGGCTCCGAGCGCTGCGGCCCCTGCGGCGGCGCCATCGGCTGGAGCGGATGCCGCACCCGTGGGTGCTGCTCCCGGCTCGACCAGCAGTTCGTCGGCCATCTATTGGTTGGTGGGCGGCCTCCTGATCCTGGCGGCACTCGCCCTCATGATGCGCCGCCGTTCCAGGGGTTGATTCGCAGGCGCTTCCTTGCTCAGCCGTAGCCCAGAAGCAGGTCGCCCGTCGGTCCGCGCGAAGCCGCCGTGTTCCGCGAGAAGCACGGACGCCAGCGAGGTCTATCCGACGGTCGTCGGGGATGGGAGTCTCTTTCTTCTCGCGCCGTATTTTCTCGAAGGAGGGCGCCGTGACGGCGGGCGAGGTCTACTGGATAAACGCGAGGTTCCTGGAGCGCTTCAGGCGATAGCGAAGGAGTTGGAGGCGAACGTCAAGGCCGCGCGCTTCCTCGACCGGCGCGGCTGATCACGCCAGCACGACCCGATTGCGTCCCTCGGACTTTGCGGCATAGAGCGCCTTGTCCGCCTCCTGAAACAGGAATTCCGCCGTCCGCCGCTCGTCGGGAATGACGGCCGCCACGCCGACACTCACGGTGACCTGCCTCGACCCGCCGAAGACGAGCCTGAGATCGCCGACTGCCTGCCTGATCGCATCGGCAATCGTTCGCGATTCCGCAATCTCCGTGTTCCCGAGAATCACGCCGAACTCGTCGCCGCCGAGACGTGCCGCAAGATCGCCGGGCCTGCGGGCGAACGCCGGCAGCACCTTGGCGACCGCTGCCAGGCATTGATCGCCGGCAAGGTGCCCGAGCTCGTCGTTGTATTCCTTGAAGTAGTCGACGTCGACCAGGATCAGGCTGATCGCCGAGCGGTCGCGGATGCTCCTGCGCATCTCCAGGCTCAGGAACTCGTTGAAATAGCGGCGATTGGCCAGCTCGGTGATCGAGTCGTGCAGGGCCATGTGCTCGGCGCGCTCCTCGGCCAGCTTGCGCTGCGTGATGTTGTGGTGAGAGATGACGAACATGCGGCTGGAGTCCCCCTTCAGGCGCGACAACCGCATCATGAACCAGCGCTTTTCCGCCGGGGTGTGGCAGGGGTACTCGTAGTAGAAGTTGGCGCGTTTGCCGCCGAGCACGTCCGAGATGCCTTGCGCCGCCTCACGGGCGCGCTCGTCGCCGGCGGCGAAGGAGTAATGGACGACGTCGAGGTAGCTGCGGCCCACGCAGCTGAACTCGGGCGAAAGCCCGTTCTCGATCCCGAAGCTCGTCCAGGCGGAATTGACGTCGAGGATCACTCCCGCCTCGTCGGTCACGGCGATCTGCTCTTCGAGCGAGTCGAACACAAACGCGCGCAGAGCAGTCCGGTCATCCATGTCTAGACGGTCGTCGCTAATGGTATCGCGGTCACCGCGCCTCATGGCCACACGGTTCGCTCCCACCGGTTCGGAGCGTTCGAGAGGTACAACACACAAAGCGGGCCGTCCTCGGACCGTGTCACAGATGGAAGCCGAACGCTGAAGCCCTCTTCTACGAGCTGCGCGTACAACCAGTCCCACCGATGGGGCTTCGATCGACGGCAACACATAGGCAGGCTGACGCACTAGCGCACGTCCGCGGAAGTTTGTACCCGACTGGTTGAGCTGGCCGCGGGCGCACCACCACTCGGCCGAGCCGAGGGTTAGACTACGAGTTCGGCGCACTCCGTGCAACGCGCGGGTAAGTTCGGCTTCACGCAATCGAGGTGTGATCATGCGCAGACTCACCACTCTCGCCATTGTTGCCGTGAGCGCGGCCGGCCCTGCCGGCTGCGCCGGCGAAGCGCCCGGCACGCTGTCCGCCTCCCAGGCGGCGCTCGCGACCACCGACACGCGGTCCATCGAGGTACCGGGTACCGGCAGATGGTTCCAGTTCGGCCAGGCCGCAAATCCCACGCTTCCCTGGCCGGCCTTCGATCTCAAGAGCTTCTCCGCCCGCATCGACTACGAGGCGCCTGCCGCGCTGGTGCAGATGGAGCGAATCCAAGTCGTCGAGCCGAATCGCGCCCGGCCCACCCCGGTCGCACAGCGCGTCGTCCAGGTCGTCAGCGGCACACACGCCTGGAACATGGCGGCGCCGGCCGGCGCCGCCCCCGGCACCGGGCCCGCGCCGCAGGCACAGCCCGCGGCCGTCGAAGAACGGGTCATGGAGATCTGGACCACGCCGCACGGCTTCTTGAAGGCGGCGGCCGCCAACGCCGCCAGCTCGCAGGGGGTAGAGGGGGGCTCGGAGATCACGTTCACCGTGGGCGGCAAGTACCGGTACGTGGGCCGCATCAACGCGCGCAACGAGGTCGAGCGGGTGCAGACGTTTATCGACAATCCGATTCTCGGGGACACACCGGTCGAGTTCGCGTACTCCGACTACCGTGATTTCGGCGGCATCATGTTCCCTGCCAGGATCGTCCGGACTCAGGGGGGCCATCCGGTGCTCGAGCTGTCCGTGGCCTCCGTCACGAAGAACGCACCAGTGGACGTTCCAGTGCCGGACCAGGTCCGGAGCTTCGCGCCCCCGCCGAATACCGTGACGGTCGAGAAGCTCGCCAACGGCGTCTACTACCTCAAGGGCGGCAGCCACCACAGCGTCGCCATCGAGCAGGCCGATCACGTCGTCGTGGTCGAGGCCCCGCAGAACGAAGCGCGCTCCCTGGCGGTCATCGCCAAGGTCAAGGAGACGGTCCCCGCCAAGCCGATCCGCTACATCGTGAACTCACACGTCCACTTCGATCATTCAGGCGGGCTTCGCACCTACGTCGCGGAGGGCGCCACGGTCGTCACCCACGAGATGAACCGGCCGTACCTACGAACAGGCCTGGGCGGCGCCGCGGACCCTCAATGCCGACGCGCTGGCCAGGTCGCCGCGGCCGGCCACCTTCGAGACCTTCGCCGAGAAGCACGTGCTCACCGATGGCCGGCGTTCGATCGAGATTCACCGGCTCGCCGGCAACGGGCACAACGACGCGTTTGCGATGGTCTACCTGCCCGTCGAGCGGATCCTCATCGAGGTGGACGCGTGGGCGCCGCTCGCGCCCAACGCGCCAGCCACCGCCGCCGAGCCCGTTCGCCGTCAACCTGTACGAGAACATCCAGAAGTTGAAGCTCGACGTCCGGCAGATCGCCGCACTGCACGGGCCGGGTGTCGCGACGCTGGCAGATCTGCGGTCGATGGTCGCCCCGGCAACCGCGACTCGGTGAAGCAAGGTCCGGGACGCGACGCTGCGTCAGCTGCCGCCTATGCCCTGCGCTCGCATGGCGCGGCGGTAGGCGACGGCCACGGCGTCGAACTTCAGGTGCAGCTCGTCGGCCAGGTCGAACGGCACCTGCTCAGGGCGTTGCGACTCGACGATGCGCTGGTCCTGCCCGAAGATGACGCGTTCGAACTCCTGCAAGGTGGAGTCGGGATCCTCGAAGTCGTAGTTCCGGCCAATGATGCAGTAGCCGCGGCATCGCCCGGTGGTTTCAGGCTGCGACGCGAAGAAGTACACCATCCCTTTGTCGCCACCCCAGCCAAGCCTGAGGACGATCGTGTACGGCAGGTGCAGCTCGTATCGGCTCCGCCGCTCCGGCTTGACGGTCTCGGTGTTGGCGAACACCTGGAACTCGTCGCTGTTGGGCGCCTCGGGGCGGACGATCGTGTAGTGCAGCACGTGCTCACGCGTCTCGACGACGTGGTCGGGCACCACCGGCCGGTCGGGGTCGCCCAGCAGGCCGGGGTGCACCCACGGGAAGTGTCCGAAGTCCGTGAAGTTCTCCACCTGCCGGGACGCGTCGCTCTGCCACGCGAACGGCCCTGTGTTGACGACCTTCCAGCCGGCGGATTCGAGCTCCGGAATCTCCGGCAGCGCGTAGGCAGGCTCACCGGTGTCGAGGCACACCCAGACGAGGCCGTATCGCTCCTGGCACTGGAACACCGGCGTCCGCGCCTTCACTGGAATGGTGGCGTTCGCCGACTGTGGGATGCGGACGCACGCGCCGGTGGCGTCGTAGTGCCACGCATGATAGGGACAGACCAGGCAATCGTCGGCGACCCATCCAAGTGATAGTGCGGTGCCCCTGTGAATGCACACGTCGCGCATCGCGTGCGCGCGGCCATCCGACGTGCGCCACACGACGACCGCTTCGCCCACGTAGTGTCGCGGCCCTCGGTCCGTCCGTCAACTCGTGGCTGTACGCCACCGGGTGCCAGCAGCGAATCAGCTTCTCCGGGAAGGTCGAGCGTGCACCGTTCATTGGCGGAGGGCTATGCTACCACCCAGATGCCGCTCGTCCGTGTCGTGCTGGTCGCGTGTGCCGTTGTCCTTGCCGGGTGTGACGTTCGCTCAGGTCGGCCGGCCATCCAGACACTCGAGCCCGGTGTCGTCCGGATCGCGGTCACCGGCACGACGGTCACCAATCCGCTGGATCCCGAGGAGTGGATGTACCGCTATGCGGAGCGCCTTGGACGCGAGCTGGGCCTTCGCGTGGAGTGGCACGTGGTGCCGTTCGACAGGTCGTGGGAGCTGGCGGGCAAGGATGTCGTGGATGTCGTGGCCACGAACCTCGCCAACTTCCCGGACCGCGTGAGTCCGGGAGGCACGTTCTCGGCGCCGTTCCTCTACGAGCAGCGCGCGCTCAGGATTCGGGCGGCCGATCGCGCGCGCTATCGCACCATCGCGGACTTCGTTGGCAGGAAGGTGGGGGCGGTTCAGGGCATGGCCGCCGAACGCGACCTGCTGCGTCGCGCGCCACCCGGCGTGGACATCGTGTCGACGACGACCTTCCCGGAGCTCTACGAGCGGTTCGCACGGGGCGAGCTCGACGCGGTCGCGCAGGCCGAGTACTTCACGCTGGACGGCCGCGTCATTCCGTCGTACGGACCCGACCTCGCCCTGATCGATCACCACGATCTGAATCCTGGCCAGCGGGAGGAATCGGTGTTCGTCGTGCGCGACGCGAGCACGCACCTGCTCGAGGCGGTCAATGCCTTCGTGGCGCGCACGCCGTTTCCGCTCCACATCGAGCGTCCTTGAGAACCTAAGGGCCGCGGGGGGTGCATAATGCGGCCATGCGCAGCGTGCTGGTGGCCGCGTGCCTGCTCCTCGTCCTGGTGAACGCCGAGCCTGCACGAACGCAGGCGCAGTTCTCGTTCGATTGGCCGGCAGTCGCCTCGCGGCTGGTGGCGCAGCTGGCTCCGGGGCCCGGGGAGAAGATTCTCATCCTCGCGCACCCGGGGATGTTCGAGGCGCTCATCCCGCACCTGCGCTACGCCATCGCACGCGCCGGGGCCACCGACGTCGGCGTCGTGGACGTCCTCGCCGAGCCGGTGCCGCAGGGATGGGACCTCGACGCGATCCGCCGCGGCAACGCTCGCGCACGCGAGGCCTACCGCGCGATGTTCGCGGGCGTGGACGGCGCGATCATGATGCCGGGCGCGACGCCCGCGCATCCCGCCTACGCCGCGCTGCAGGACCTGCTGCGTGAGGGCCACGGTCGTACCGTCCACTTCCACTGGGTGGAGAACGGCAGCGCGTACCCGCTGGCGGGCCAGCCGCTGCCCGGACGCGCCGTGATCGACGCGGTGTACCAGCGCGCGCTGCTGCAGAGCGACTACGCCGCGCTTGCCCGCGTGCTCGAGCGGTTCGAAGAGGCGCTCAGGACCGGCGAGGTCAGGGTGACCTCCCCGGCTGGCACCGACCTCCGCTTCCGCATCGGCACGCGGCCGGTGAACCTGCAGGACGGTGACGCGTCGGCCGCGCGCGCCTCGCGAGGCAAGGTGCTGATCGATCGGGAGATCGAGCTGCCGGCCGGCGCCGCGCGGGTCGCCCCCCTCGAAGAGAGCGTCGAGGGCACCATTGCCTTCCCGCCATCCCAATGGGACGGCCGACCCGTCGAGGGGTTGCGTCTGCACTTCGCGCGCGGGCGGGTGGACCGGGTGGAGGCCACGAGCGGCGGCGAGGCCGTCGAGCGCGAGATGGCCGGCGCCGGCGAGGCCGGGCGCGCGTTTCGCGAGTTCGCGCTCGGCTTCAACCCGCTGCTGGCGGTGCCAGAGCGCTCGCCGTGGATTCCGTACTACGGCTACGGGGCCGGGGTCGTGCGCTTGTCGCTCGGCGACAACAGCGAGCTCGGCGGCACAGTGGGCGGGGGCTACGTCCGCTGGAACTTCTTCACCGATCTCACGGTCTCGGTGAACGGCCAGGTCTGGGTGAAGGACGGGCGGTTGACGGTGCCCTGATGAGCGCGCCGCCATCGACACGCGCTACCTCTTCTTCGCGGGTGTCCTTCGGGAGGCCGCGTACGCCTTGATGTAGGCCGCCGGAGTCGTGCTGGCCACGACTGTGGCAACGGCATCCGGCACCAGGTCGTCGAACCTCTTGAAGTGCAGGCAAGGAGCGGCTGCTCTGTTGTAGGTGTTCGTGTAGGTAGAGAGCGGGATGGTCCACGTGATCATCCCGTAGCCCATCGCCTCCTTGTAGCCCTTCGGCATGTGCTTGCGCACCAGTGCCCGCGCGGCGGCAATCTCCTTGCGCCGATCGGCTGGAAGCTCTGCAAGGTACTCCGCGACCGTGGCCGCCTTGCTCATGGCCATAGCATGGTTTCCTCGAAGGCGCCGTTCACCTGATTGTCATCGGTGCGGCACAAGGCGCCGTAACTCCTCGAACCAGTTCAGCACCAGTGTGAGCTGGCTCCTGTCCGTCTCAGTGCCCTCGGCTTCCTCCACGAGAAGAAAGCGTCCGTCTGGAGCCACCGAGAACGGGGTCGCCGCGGTCGCGAACTGGATTCCGCCGAAGAGCCGCACTGGCCGACCGAACTCGATCGAGGGACCGGGGTTGACGGATGCCGCCATCATCGAGGTCCCGCTCACGTAGAAAAGCTCCCGGCCGCTCCGGGCCCAGACCGGTGCCGACCCGCCGTCGGTCGATACCGGCTTTTTCACTTGCGCGGAAGGGAAGTCCGTCACGTACACCTCGAGTCGCCCAGACTCGCTCGACGTGTACGCCAGCCAGTGGCCATCTGGCGAGATCTGGGCTCCAGGGGCAGCCGAAGATCGTAGGAGCGTCCTGGTGGTCCCTGTTGCCAGATCGAGCGCGGCCAGTTCACTGCCGCCAGGGGACGGACGGTTGATCACGATCGTCGAGCCATCGAGCGACCACGTCTCCGGCGTTGGCGATGGCAATCCGGGCGCCTCGAGCACGAGTGCAGGCTCTGCAGTCGCTTCGAGGTCCTTCACCGCGATCCCGCTGCCGTAACTCGGAAAGGCCACCTTGCGGCCGTCCGGGCTCCAGACCGCTCCGTGTGTGTCACGGCCCGATACCAATGGCGTGAGCGTGCCGGTGGCGAGGGCGAACAACCACAGAAAATGGTCGCCCGTGCCAATTGACACGGCGAGCCGCCGGCCATCTGGAGAGAGGCGCGGTTCCGGCTGGTAGTGTCTCCGGGGCGCGCCGGCATCGGTGCGGGTGCCGTCCCGGGTCACCCACACGAGCCGGTTGCTGATGTCCTGCCCGGGCACGAACACGAGATCGCCGAGATCCGACACCCCGAGCAGGGGCGCGCTGAACTGGCCCGAAGCCACGCCATCCAGTACCACGACGGGGTCGGCGGTGATCGTCAACCGTGCGAGGTCGAAGGGGGCCGCAAAGATCTGATCGCCGCGTGCGAAGAGCAGGTGCCCGGACGCTGTCAGGCGTCCCGCGCGCGCGGCGCGGACGATCACCCGACGTTCCGTAGAGCCGGCAGGGACGACGACGACCGACGCGCTGTCGGCATCGTCAGAGACGCCCGAGACGGTGAGGAGCGTTCCACGGCCGCCAGGCAGCACCTGGGGCCAGAGAAACCTCGCCTCGCTGCTGCCCTCGGTCTCAAGCACGACCGGGCAGGCGCCGCCGGGCTGCGACGCCTCCAGAAGGCCCGAATTAGTCGCGATGACGACCCGCCCTTCGTCGGTCCATGCGGTGCCTCGAAGATTGCCGAGTGCCCCTGTAGCGCACAGCGCTTCTGCTTCGCCGCCATCGAGCAACGTCCGCCACACCCTTCCTCCCCCCGTAAAGGCCACCGAACGGCTGTCCCGCGAAAAGACAGGGAAGGACGCGGCTGTGGGGACTCTGACCATGGTCGTGGTCGCGTCGGAGAATCGATGCACGAAGAGCTGGTTCGACTGCCCGGCGCTCCTGGCGGCAAACGCAATGGCGCTCCCGTCCGGGGCGATGGCGAGCGACGAGCCGCCTCCGGTGGTCGATGTCGAGAACACAGCAGGCAGTTGCACGGTGACACGCCGCACAGGCCCGGCCCCCGACGACCTCTGCGGACCTGTCGCATACCAACCCGCCGCGACGAGCCCCGTTGCCAAGGCTGCGCCGAGGACGACGTCGAGCCACCGGCGACGTGCCTGGACGGGGACAGGCACGGGGCTGACACTCTGAAGAAGGAACCTGGCATCGGCAATGTCCCGAAGCCGGCCCTTTGGATCCCGAACGAGACAATGCCGGAGCAGCTGAGTGAGAGAGGCCGGCACCGATGGCGGCACCCTCGTCCAGTCGGGGTCGTTCTTCAGAACCTCGGCAAGCGTGTCCGAGACCGATTCGCCGTCGAACGCACGCGCGCCCGTGAGCATCTCGTACAGGACGCAGCCAAAGGCCCAGATGTCGGCGCGCTTGTCGAGCGCTCGCCCGCGTATCTGTTCGGGCGCCATGTAGGCCGCGGTGCCGAGAATCGTGCCGGCGCGCGTGAAGGCCGGACTCGTGATCGTGGGCGAGTGGTCAGGAGATGCCTCGGCGCCAGCCGCCGATGGCGCACCGATCGCCTTCGCCAGCCCGAAGTCCAACACCTTCACCTGGCCGTCGGGCGTGACCTTGATGTTCGCAGGCTTGAGGTCCCGATGCAGCACACCGTTCTCGTGGGCGTAGTCCAGGGCGTCGGCCAGCTGCTGCGCGATTTGCAGTGCGTCCTCGACGGGAATCGCGCCACCTGCGATGCGGTCGGCCAGCGTGGGGCCCTCGACCAGCTCCATGACGAGGGCGCGAACGCCGGAGCTCTCTTCGAGCCCATGGACGGCGGCGATGTTCTGATGCGCCAAGGAAGCGAGAATCTCGGCCTCGCGCTGGAACCGCGCCACGCGTTCGGGATCGGTAGCCAGCGCATCGGGCAGGACCTTGAGCGCGACCTCGCGTTTGAGCCGGTTGTCGCGGGCGCGATACACCTTGCCCATGCCGCCCTGCCCGAGCAGGCCGAGCACGCTGAACGCGCCCAGCTGAGCGCCGGGGCTGATGCTCATCTGCCGTCAGCGGTCTCCGACCGCCACCAGGTGATTGCGCGTGCGGAAGATGAGCGCACTGTCGGAGATGGCCGGCGTGGCCATCGCGACCTCGCCCAGCGGGTTGGTGGCCAGCAGCTCGTACGTGGGGCCGGCCTTGACGACGAAGACGTCGCCGTCTTCACTGGTGTAGTAGATGCGCCCCGCCGCCGCCACCGGCGACGCCGAGAAGCCCGTCGACCCGTTGCCCATCCGCACCTGATAGTGGCGCTTGCCGGTCGTGGCGTCGAACGCGCTCAGCACGCCGTTGTCCCGGCAGACGTACAGGATGTCGCCGTAGAGGATCGGCGTCTGCATGTAGGCGCCGTCGCGCGCGTAGCTCCACGCGATGTGTGCGTTCGATGTCTCGCCCTCCTTCAGGGAGATGTCGCCGGTGGCAGTGGGCCTGATGGCATAGATCGGCGACAGCTTGCCGTGCGCGTTGGTGATGAAGACCAGGCCGCGGCCAGTGATGGGCGTGGGCACCGGGATGTCCCCGCCGCCCGTCATGCGCCAGACCTCCTTGCCGGTCTCGAGGTCGTAGCCGCCGATGTGCTTCCATCCGTTCACGATCACCTGGTCGCGCCCGTTCATGGTCACCACCGCCGGCGTGCTCCAGGTGGGTACGTCGGCGCGTGGCGTGCGCCATAGCTCGCGGCCGGTCCGCACGTCGAGCGCCGCGACGAACGAGCCCTTCTGCACGTCCACCTGGATGACGAGCCGTCCGTTGTGGATCACCGGTGAGCTCGCGAACCCCCACTGCGCCTCGGGCGCCATGAAGAACCCGGAGTCCAGCGTCCCGAGGTCCTTCTTCCAGAGGAGGTCGCCGCTCAGGCTGTAGGCATAGAGCCCCTCCGAACCGAAGAACGCCACCAGGTGCTGCCCGTCGGTAGCGAGCGTGGAGCTGGCGTGCGTGGACTTGGGATGGCGCTTGATGACGGGGACGCCGTCCTTCGCCGTGCGCTCCCACCTGAGGGCGCCGCTCGCCTTGTCGAAGCACATCACGAGCCAGCGGTGGGACGTGGTGTCGAGCACCGAACCGATGTCGCCGTAGAGGCCCACTTTCAACTGCGGGTCGGGCGTGCCGCTGACCGCGCTGGCGGTGCACACCTGATCGTTCCAGACGACCGGGCTCGAGTGTCCAAGGCCCGAAACGCGCGCCCGCCAGCGGAGCCCCTGCGATTCGGGTACGTTCCATCGGAGCGGGACCGTCGCGCTCTCGTCCACGCCCCGGGCGGCGATGCCGCGGAAGCCCGGCCAGTCGCGTCCGGCCCGCGGGCCGGCAGGTGTCTGGGCCGCAACGCCAGCTGCGGCAGCACAGCTCAACAGGACGGCGGGAAGACACATTCGCATTCGGCGCATCCTATCCCACGAACCCGGAACCCGGAACCACGAGGAACGTGGAACCCGGAACCGGAACCCGAAGCCCGCTCAATCCAGAAACTCGTGCAGCAGCGCGTGGAAATGGTGCACGGCCTGCTCGTGCTTCGGGGCGTAGCGCCGGCGGTCGTAGGCACACGAACGGACGTAGATCGAGTTTCCGACGAACGCCGGCGGGCACGTGCATCGCGAGCTTCGACGGCGCCGGGCTCGGTCGCGCGAGGATGCCGGACGGGACGGCGACAAAGCCGATGCTCTGCGCTACCTTTTCGGCAACTCGAAGACGTACAGCGTATGTCCTCGGGCCGGCGGCTGAATTTCCGGCGCAATGGTCTGGGGAACGACGCGAGGGCTGCCGCCGCCGACGCCTGTCGTCACCGCGACGTACTGGCGGCCCTTCGCCGTGAAGGTCACCGGGAAGCCCTGCACCGCCGTACTGAGCCGCGTCTCCCAGAGCACGTCCCCGGTCCGAACGTCCAGGGCGCGGAAGTAGCGCGACAGATCGCCGATGAACACCAGCCCGCCGCCGGTGGACAGGGCCGCGGTCAGGTACGGCGCGCGCTGGTCGCGGGTCCACACCTGCCGCAGGGTGTTGACGTCGTAGGCGGCCAGCTTGCCGATGTTGCCGTCGCTGCCGGGCATCTCGAAGAAGCGCCGCGCAGCGGCGGTACCGCCGGAACCCGGCAGCAGCTCGACTTTCCGGCCGGCAATTTCCATGCAAGATTGCGACAAGGGGACGACCAACAGCCCGGCGCCCGGGTGATAGGTCATCGCCTGCCAGTTGTGCCCGCCCTCGGTGCTGGGACACGCGGCAATCCACTCCTCGGCCTGGTGGCGCTTGATGTCGTCACGGTACTCGGGCACCCCGGTTTCGGGATCGATTCGCGTGAACACGTTCTGGAAGACAGTCTCGCGGTGGCCCATGAAGCGGCCGGTGCGGCGATCCAGCTTCCAGAGAATGCCGGCCTTGCCGATCGAGAACATCACCTTGTCGGGCCCGAGGTCGACGAGCACGCGCTCGAACACCTCGTCCTGGTCCAGCGCTTCACCGGGTATGTGTTGGTAATGCCACGCGAGCTTCCCGTCCGTGGAGCGAAGGGCCACCGTCGACGCGCCGTACAGCGACGCGTCGGTGATGCGATTGCCGCGGCTGGCCGGCATCCACGGCTTCGCCTGCGCCACGCCCCAGTAGGTGAGATCGAGGTCGGGATCGTAGCTGCCGACAATCCAGGTCTCGCCGCCGGCCCGCATCAGATCCGGCAACGTTCCCCACGTATCGCCGCCAGGCTCGCCGGTGCGCGCGATCGTATGGAACTTCCACACCGGCCTCCCGGTTTCAGCGTCGTAAGCGCTGATCATGCACCGCTCCTCGCGGTACCGATCGCAGCCGCCCAGCCCCTGCACCACCTTCCCCTTGATGACGATTGGTCCCGAGCTGTTGGAGAAGCCTTTGGTGGAATCGGCGATGGTCGTGGCCCAGACCTCGCGGCCGGTCCGGGCGTCGAGCGCGGCCAGTCGCGCATCGGTCGTCGCGACGTAAACCTTGTCCTGGTAGATCGCGAAGTTCCGCATCGTGTCGCGATCCGCGGGATCCGGGCCGACCTGGTTCTCCCAGATCAGATCGCCGCTCGCCGCGTCGATCGCCTGGACGATGTTGCCGCTGTTTACAAGGTACATGATGCCGCCGTGAACGAGCGGCATCGGCTGGTGGGCGCCGCCCTCCATCATGGCCCACGACCACGCCAGACGAAGATCCTTCACCGTCGTGCGGTTGATATCCTCGAGCGGGCTGTAGCTCCACGCCTGGTAGTTGCGCCGTGCCATCAACCAATCTCCAGGCGGCGGGTTCCTCAGCATCTCGTCGCTCACCGGCACGTAATTCGCGACCTCACCGACGACCGTCACCCCCCGACGCCCAGCTTCCCTCGACCGACCACCCGCCTGTTGTCCTGCCGCGGCCGGGTCCGCGACGCCGCTACCCGCACCTCCGCCGATCACCGCAGTGGCCGACGTTCCAGTGGCCACGCTGCCGATGGGCGCCGCGGTTGAGAGCGTCAGCGAAGTTGCTCCTGGCTGAGCGCTGTTGGCCGCCAGGACGAACGCGGTGACGTTGATATAGTCTTCGAGGCTGAGCGAGCCGGCGCCGCCCGGCGGCATCGTGCTCTGCATGTACTTCGCGAGGTCGCCGGCCGTGCGGGTGCGCCAGGTCGTCATGAAGTTCGCGCCCGCGAGCGGCGCGGCCTCGTTGCTCCCCTGAAGGTCGGGCCGATGACACCCCGCGCATCGTGCCATGTAGACTGCGCGGCCGGCGGTGGCCTGCGCCGCCGTGAACACGGAGGGTCCTGATGGCGCTACCTGACGTGCACTCAGCGTCATCCCCAGACCCACGGCCACGATACCAACAGGAAGGAGTCGCGCCACGCCTGTCATTGTCTTCGCCCCTTGATCGGAACTCGACTGTTCCCGGCCAGTTTACTGCCACATTAGTCGGAACGGCACCCGACGCTGGCCCTGGCGTGGAGTTCAACAACGATGTGCATGAGGGTCCGCGTTTACATCCCGAATCGTCAAGCTCGTCGCCGCGGCTGGGGTCGCCGTTTCCGACGCACAGCCGTTGCCGTCGCGGACGCCCTCGGCCAAGTGGACCAGCCACCAGTCGACGAGCGATGCGATTGGTCCGACACGACTGCAGATCCGCTGGCTCCCGAAGTTCACGCTTTCGACGTATCGCGCGACAAACGAGATCCAGCCGCATCAGGGATGACAGGAGCCCGAGTTCGAGATCGACCGAGTCGCTCGACGCGTGCCTGTTGGCGGCGTCCAGGTCGAGCAGATAGGTGAAGGCGCGATGGGGGGCACTAGAGAGAAACGCGTGACCATCGAGACGACGACTGGGAGATCGGGGCGGCCGGATGACCGCAGACGCGAGGGCACTCTCGATGATGTAGAACGCAGGAGGATTGCCGCCGAGCGATTCGCCCGGCGTTCGCCCGACGCACAGCCGGATGTCGCCACGCTGGCGCCGGTGCACGGCAACCCCGTGCCGTGGAGTACATTCAAGTCGGCGCTGAAGTCGCTGGGGGAGTAGTGCACGCATGGACCCGATGTTTCTTCCAGATGTCGAACGGAACCCGCAGCCCGGGCCCTACCGCGCGCTGATCGATCAGATGCAGGCGCAGGGCGCGGAGTATCCGCAGATCTGGCACCTGTTTGCGTACCTTCCCCGCGCCACCGAGCACCTGGCCCGCTTCACGCAGGAGATCCTGCGCGGGCCCGCGCCGCTCAGCCCCGGCCTCCGCGAGCTGATTGCCGCCTACACATCGAAGCGCAACCAGTGTCCGTTTTGACTGAAGTCCCACGCCGCAGTTGCGGCGGAACTGCTCGGCGACGCGGCACTGGTGGAGTCCGTGATGGCCGACCTCGAGACCTCCTCCTTCGATGAGAAGCACAAGGCGCTGTTCCGGTTCGTGGACACGGTGAACCGCGATTCGCCGACGATGACGCCCGCGGACGTGCAGATCGCGCGTGATGCCGGGTGGACCGACGAGGCGCTGTACTTCGCCATCACCGTCTGTGCGCTCTTCAACTTCTACAACCGGTGGATCGACGCCAGCGGCGTCCATGCCCTGTCGGACGAGGCCCACCGCGCGGGAGGCAAGCGCTCGGCGGCGCACGGATACGTGCGGAGCTGACGCGGCTTACCCCGCGATCAACTACGAGCAGTTCTTCCCCGTCTTCTCCCCGCGCACCCAGGCCGCGAGCATCTGCCACTCGGGGTCGCTTCGTGATTGCCAGCGGCGCGGTCCGTTGTGGGTGTAGGATCCGCCGCCGTCCGGGTGGAGCGGCTTCAGCAGGAACCGGCTTTGCTCCGGGTTACCGGGCACGACCAGCCGCGAGATCACCTCGAAGGCGAGCGTGGCCTGCCGATCGCTCCATTCCTGGTTGACCGGGGTAGGCGGCGCGAAGCCGATGAGCCCGCTGGCGTGGCAGTTGCTGCAGCGGATGTGGCCTTCGCGCGGGTTGGCGAACACCGGCTGCACGCAGGCGCGGAAGAACTCGAAGTCGAGCGTCGGCTCCTTCGCGGCGACGTAGCTTGCCGGCCGGCAGGGCCTGAATCCACTTCAACAGCGCCTGGTACTCGGGGGCGCTCGGCGACGTCCAGTAGGTGCCGCCGGTATGGCCCAGGCCGCCGGCTTCCGGCGCCAGCGGCTTCAGCAGCAGCCGGCTGGTCTCGGGGCTCGCGGTGTTCACGAGCTTCGTGACGACGTCGAAGTTCTTCCTCGACTGCTCGGCCGTCCAGCCGGCGTCGGTGGCGGGCGTCTCGAGGCTGAATCGGACGCTCGTCTGCCAGGTGTGACACTGCACGCAGGCGGCGTAGCCCGGGATGGTGCCGCCACGGTCCGTCAGGAAGACCTTCTCGACGGTGCTCCGGAAGGTCTCGATGTCGGCGGCCGCCGGGAACGCCGACGCCTGCGCCTCGTCTCCGCGCGCTCGCGCTGATACCGCAGCCGCGAGTGAGACCGCGAAGATCACGAAAATGCCGAGCGCGCCGATCGTTCGCGCGCGCCGGCGCCCGATGGCGAAGATGCGCGTCGCCATCGCCGTCACTGCCTCGCCTGGCCGCTCGTCGTCGTCGGGTTGACCCGATCCAGGGGCAGGATCGCCGTGCTGATCCGCGCCGGGCGCGCGCCCGTCTTGATCTTGGCGACGATGGCGAGCTTCTTCAGGTCCACCGCCACGGTGTGGTCCGCGCCGGAGATGGCGACATACATGAACTTGCTGTCCGGCGTCGGGGTCATCCAGTTGGCGCTCGGGCCCACTTCGACGGCGCCGATGTACTTCAGGTCGGGCAGGCTCCATCCGTAGATGCGGCTGTCGAGCCGACTCGACGCCCACACGGCCGAACGATCGGGCAGCACCTCGAGGCCGTGCATGTCGCCGGTCTGAATGCCGTCCGCGTTCTGCTTCCAGAGCGGCAGCTTCGGCGGCCACAGCAGGTCCACGATCTGGCGCTTGTTCCAGTCGATCACCCAGACCGCGTTGATGCCGGTCGCCTGCGCGAACATGCGCTTCACCGATCCGTCGGCGTTGGCCTCGAAGGCCATCGGCCGAACCTCGTGGGTGGTCTTGCCGTACTGCTTGTAGCCATTGAGCTCCATTCCCCAGACCACCTTGTCGGTGACCGCGTCGATCACCTGGATGGTGGGCTCGCCGGGCTCGATCTCGCCTCTCAGTCCGGCGACGACAAACTTGTCATCGGGCGTGACGTAGGTGTTGTGAACCGGCAGGTGGACGGGAACGCTCCGCACCACCTTGTGGGTGGCGATGTCGATGACGTCCACGACCGCGGGCAGCGAGCCGTCGGCCGGCATCTGGAAGCCGGGGCCGATCACCTTCGCGGATCGGACCGAGATCGCTGCATAGATTTTCCGCTGCTTCTTGTTGACGACGATCTTGTTGGGCCGTCCGGAAAGGGCGATCTGCTGCACGAGCTGGAGCGTCTTCGTGTCGAAGACGTCCACCGTCCTGTCCTGCTCGTTCGCGCAGTAGTAGTAGAGCCCGTCGGGATGCGTGGTCAGGTTGTGCGCGTGCGGGCAGCCCTTGATGACGCCGACCACCTGGTTGATCGTCGGGTCGATGATGTGGTGCGTCGTCCCGGCGTTATTGCTCTGGAGGATCCGGACCGCGACCCCCTGATAGGAGTCGAGCCTCGGCACGCCCTGCGCCGAGGCCAGCCCTGCCGTGAGAAGGATGCCGATCAGAACCGGCACCGCACGCCCGAGGGATGTCCTCGCCATCATGACCTCCGCGAAACCGAAGAAGACAGAACCGATGGTCTACGGCGGAGCGCAGGATACCACGGTGCCCGGGCTCTGGTAACGCCGCCGCCGGTCAGCCCGTGTTCGTTGATCGGATTCCCGA
>CAVRPA010000014.1:0-438806 GCA_963723005.1 uncultured Acidobacteriota bacterium
GGGGGGGATTTGAACCCCCGACCTTTGGGTTATGAGCCCAACGAGCTACCGGACTGCTCCACCCCGCGACACGAGAACGTCTGATCCTATCACACTCCACAGGCTTCGCGCGGCCGGGCCAGCTCGAAGTGCCGCTAACCGTCCAGTTCAGCGGACGTCGCCATCATTCGGCAGACGTCGCCATCCACCGTCGCGTGTGCCGCGCCGGTTCTGGACCCGAGGCGACACGCGCCAGATCGGCCGCCGTGTCCACGTCGTACCACGCGGCGATCTCGTGCACGCGCAGGCCCGCGGAGGCAGCGGTCGCGCGCGTCGCCTGCAGCACATTCGCACTCCCCCACGCGATGCCCTCGAACACCGCGGGCGTCGGGCGCGACATCCCGATCAGGTAGTAGCCGCCATCCTCCGCCGGGCCGAGCACCAGGTCGGCGCCAGCCTCCAGCGCGTCGAAGGCCGCACCGAGGTGGGACGGTGGCAATGTCGGGAGGTCCGAGC
The DNA here is from genome assembly GCA_963723005.1 of uncultured Acidobacteriota bacterium. Classification (GTDB taxonomy): domain Bacteria; phylum Acidobacteriota; class Vicinamibacteria; order Vicinamibacterales; family UBA2999; genus VFZN01. Next base: position 496 of record CAVRPA010000014.1, read on the forward strand.
CGATCAACACCACATGACGGGCGCCCTGCCCGAACAGGCAGGTGAAGGCGGCGTGCATGCGCGCGCCGAGATCGCCCTCGGACTGCGGCAGCACCGGAAGCCCGCGTCGCCAATGCGCGGAGCTCGTCGTTCAGGTCCGCGGGGGTGCCGAAAATCGTGACCGGCACGCCTAGCGCTCGCGCCGAGTCCAGGGTGTCGAGGAACAACGCCTCTCGCAGCTGGGTGGCACGAGACTCGGGGAGCCCACTCGTCAGCCGCGTCTTGCCGCCAGCCGACGGCGCCCGCGCGAGGAGCGCCAGATGGCGCACGTCAGGCCTCGCGCTGGACCGGAACCCGTGCCGGCGCCTTTGCCGACGCCTTGCGCGCCCGCTGCCACACCCGCGCGCCCAGCAGCACCCCGACCACCGCCGCGTAGTACAGCGGGTTCGTGGTGTCGAGCTTCACTTTCCAGAAGTAGTGCAGCACCGCGCCCATGGCGGTGATGTAGACCAGCCGGTGCAGCAGGTTCCAGCGCTTGCCGCCCAGGCGACGAATCCATCCCTGCGTGGAGGTGAGCGCCAGCGGAATCATCAGCACGAACGCCGTGAACCCGGCCGTGATGTACGGCCGCTTCACCACATCGTCCCACACGCCCGAGAACTCGAGCGAGTGATCGAGGATGAAGTAGGTCATGAAGTGGAGCGACCCGTAGAAGAACGCGAACAGCCCCAGCATGCGGCGGAACAACACGAACGGGTTGAAGCCGGTGATGTAGCGGAGCGGCGTCAACGCCAGCGTCAGGACGATGAACCGCAGCGTCCAGATGCCGGTGTGGTTGGTGATGGTCTCGACGGGATTGACGCCGAGGTCGCCGAAGAACGCGTTGTAGACCAGCCAGCCAAATGGCTCCAGCGCCGCCAGGAATACGACGGGCTTGAGAACGCGACGGATGAATTGGGCTTGCGACACTGGGAGAATCTGGTGATCTCGTGATGTGGTGATCTGGCGATCTTGGATCTGGTGATCTAGGTGATCTAGTGATGTCGGATCAGGTTCCAAGGTCTCGACGAGGCTCGGCCTCAAGCCTCGAGCCCGCAAGACTCAAGCCCCAAGACCCAAGACCAAGATCCCCCTGCCCGCCTCAGTAAAACTTCTTCAGGTCCATCCCCGTGTAGAGCGACGCCACCTGGTCGCCGTAGCCGTTGAAGGGCAGCGTCTTGCGCTTGAAGAACTCGCCGATGCGGCGCTCGCTGGCCTGCGACCAGCGCGGGTGATCGACGGCCGGATTCACGTTGGCGAAGAAGCCGTATTCGTCGGCGCGCATCTTCTGCCAGGTGTTCATCGGCTGCCCCTCTTCGAAGCTGACGCGGACGATGGACTTGACGCCCTTGAAGCCGTACTTCCAGGGCGTGACGAGGCGGATCGGCGCGCCGTTCTGGTTCGGCAGCACCTCGCCGTACACCCCGACGGCGAGCATCGCCAGCGGATGCATGGCTTCGTCCATGCGCAGGCCTTCGACATAGGGCCACGGCAACGCCGGCTCGGTCTGGCCGGGCATCTGCTTGAAGTCCAGCAGCGTGGTGAACTTCACGAACTTCGCTTTCGACGTCGGCTCGAAGCGCTTGACGAAATCGGCCAGCGGGAACCCAATCCACGGAATCACCATGGACCACGCCTCGACGCAGCGCATCCGGTAGATGCGCTCCTCGAGCGGGAACCACTTCATGATGTCTTCCATGTTGTAGGAGCCGGGCTTGGCGCACTGCCCTTCGACCACCACTTTCCACGGGCTCGGCTTGAGCGAGCCGGAGTACTTCGCCGGGTCGCCCTTGTCGAGACCGAACTCGTAGAAGTTGTTGTAGGTGGTGACGTCGCGGTAGGAGTTGAGCTTCTCGTCGGTGCTGAGCGGGCTCTTCTTGAGGTTCTCCAGCTTCTGCGCCGCGGGATTCTGCGCGAACGCCGTGTCGGTGCCGCTGAAGAGCGGCCCCGCCGCGCCCGCCGCCACTGCGACGGCCGTGGACCCGGCCACCTGGAGGAACTCGCGCCGGCGCACGTACCAGGACTCGGGGGTGACCTCGGACTCGCGGATATCGGGCGACTTCTTGATCAGCATGGGGACCTCAAAACGACTGTCGGGAGCTAGGAGCCAGGGATCAGGGATCAGGAGTCAGGGATCAAACATCCCCCAGGACCCAAGCCTCAAGACCCAAGCCTCAAGACCTTCTTTTCTCATACCGCCGGGCTAGCTCGTCCGGCGTTATGCCCACATAGTACAACGCCAGCAGACCCAGATTCCGGCGGGTCCGGCGCCACCAGCCCTCGCGCTCCCAGCGCCGGGCGGAGGTGACGATTTTCACCTTTAGATGCACCATCCGGCCTTCACGCTTCAAGCGGCCGACGAATTCCACGTCTTCCATCAACGGGATGGGCCGGAAGCCGCCCATGCGCTCGAACACGTCGCGCCGCACGAAGAGCCCCTGATCGCCATACGGCAGCCCGAACAGCGCCACGCGCAGGGCCACGCCCCGCTCCCAGACGCGGGCTTGCCACGCGGTGGAGTCCAGAGCGAAGCGGAACGAGCCGCCGACCGTGGCGGGATCGGCGGCCGAGCGGCCCTCGTCCTCGGCGGAAGCCTCGGCCTCGGCCCTGGCGATGGGCTCCGTCAGCGTCGGCATCGACATCGGCACTGCCGGCAGCGACACCACTGCCATCCAACCGGCGAAAAATGGCCGGAAATCCGGAGGGAAGCGTGCTGTCGGCGTGGACGAACCAGAGCCAGCGGCCCTCGGCCCTTGCCGCGCCGGCGTTCAGTTGCACGCCACGGCCCGGCGGCCCGTGGACCCACACCACGTCCGGCCGGGAGGCCTCGATCGCGCGCCACTCGTCCCCGCGGATGGGATTGACTCGTCCTTGTCGTCGGTTGCCGTTACGATGAGCTGCACGTCGGGCTGCGGCGGCAACTGGGCCAGCAAGCGGCTCAACGCCTCGGCGTCGCGACGGACAGGAATGACGATGGATAGCAGCAAGGCTGAGAACCGGGAGTCTGTTGTACCCCACTCGGTGCTGTCGGCGGCATCGCACGAGCTGCGCGGTCCGCTCGGCGTGGCCCGAGGCTATCTTCGGCTGCTGGTCCAGGGCGGCGAGCTGGATGCCCGCGCCGCGAAGGCGGTGCAGGAGGCAACGCGCGCCACCGATCGGATGGCCGATCTTCTTGACGAGCTCAGCGTCTACGCCCGGTGGGCTCGCGGCGATGCCCGGCTGATGCGAGGCCCGGTGCCGCTTCACGACGTCCTCACCCGCGCAGTGGCCGCCAGCCACCTGCCCTCCTCACCCGCCGTCACCGCGACGCTGGATGTGCCGGCGGACGTGAACGTGGACGCCGATCGCGATCAGCTGAGCGCGGCATGCGCGCATCTGATCTCCGCGCTGGCGCGCGCGCAGGTCGGCGACACCGAGCTCACGCTGCGCGCCCGCAAGCTCGATAGCCACGTCGAGCTGCGCATCTCTTCCGCCGCCGGGCTGGACGGCGCTGAAGAAGGCGCCGAGCCGATGCTCGAACGCTCCGGCGTCGGCCTGGGGGTGGCGTTGGCCGATCTGCTGATCCGTCTGCACGGCGCCACGCTGCGCGAGCGGCATCACGGATCGACCTGGACCGGCTACGTGATCCGCTTCTGACCCCTATACTTAGCGCGTTCCGATGACCTCGACTTCGACGCGTGCCCGGCTGCTGCTCGCCGGCGTGCTGCTGGCGGCCAGCCGCCTCCACCACCTCGGCGCAGGTGCGGCTGACCGATGAATCGGATCGGTCGGCGTTCAGGTCGTGGTTCACGCTGCTGGCCGACGCGCAGTTCGAACACCCCGCGGCCGACGTCACCGATTGCGCCGCGCTGGTGCGGTTTGCGTTCCGCGAAGCCCTCCGCGCCCACACGCCGGAGTGGAGCCGCCGTACCGCGCTCCCCTTCACGCCCCGATTCCCCGACGTGAAGTCGGCACCGCGCGCCACGCCCGCGGGGTGGCCGCTGTTCCGCGTCAGCGACGCCACGCCGGCGCGCTTCGCGGAGTTCGCCGACGCGCGCACGCTGATCGCGCTCAACAGCGTGCCGATGGGACGGGACATCTCGCGCGCGCGGCCCGGCGACCTGCTCTACTTCCAGCAGCCCGGACAGTCGCAACCCGATCACGTGATGGTGCTGGTCGGTCGCTCGTTCTTCGAAGACGAAGGGAGCGACTGGGTGGTGTATCACACCGGCCCAATCGACGGAGGCCCCGGCGAGGTCCGCAAGGCGCGGCTGTCCACGCTGGTCCAGCATCCGTCACCGCGCTGGCGGCCGCTCGCCACCAACTCGAACTTCGTCGGCGTCTTCCGCCTGCACGCCCTGCACACACCATGACCTCACGTCCGCGTAATCGCTACGCCGCCCCGTTCCTCGCCTTGCTCGCGACACTCTCGCTGGCGGCCCCCGTCCATGCGCAGGAAGCCGCGGTCGCGGATCCCGACACTCGTCCGGCCTTCTCGCTCTCGACGAGCGAGGTGTTCACGACGAGGGACGCGCCGCACTTCTTCCTCACCTTCCGCCGCGTGACGCAGCTGGACGTGCGCGTCTACAAGGTGCGCGACCCGTTCGCGTTCTTCGGCGGGCTGAAGGATCCGCACCAGTTCGGCACCGACGAACCGGTGGCGGTGCCGCAGGAACAGTCGTGGATCGAGCGGCTCGCGGACTGGAAGCGCGGCCAGCGCAACACGCTGCGCAACCTCGCGCGGGCGCAGGTCAGCCGCAAGTACCGGCAGAATCGGCGCGCCGCCGCCGACAAGGTCGAGACCACGCAGCGCATCCAACTGAACGTGAACACCTTCGCGCAGGTGCCGCTGCTCAACCCGGATCAGCTCATCACTTCGTGGCGCGAGCTGCTGCCGAACCATCGCGATCCGGAGTTCCGCCGCGTCCCGCTCGCCGTCACCGAACCCGGCGTCTACCTGGTCGAGGCCGTCAACGATCGCCTCCGCGCCTACACCATCGTCATGGTCTCGGACGTCGGCGTGGTGACGAAGACCTCGCCCGGCCAGGTGCTGATGTTCGCGGCGAACCGCTTCACCGGCGAGCCGATCGCGGCCTGCGACGTGCGCGTGCTGGCCGAGCAGCAGCCGGTCGCGGAAGGGACGACGTCCGCGGACGGCGTGTTCATCGGCGAGCTGCCTCCGGACACCGATCGGGTGGTGGGCGTGGCGCGCTGCGGCGATCAGATCGCCGCCACCGACCCCGGCACGTGGGCGCTGGACTCGGCCACGCGCGAGCTGGTCGGCTACATCTACACGGACAAGTCGATCTATCGGCCCGGACAGACCGTCCACACCAAGGCGATCCTGCGCTGGCGCGAGCGCGACGCGTTGAAGCCGTTCGATCGCCAGGAGGTGGAGCTGGTCGCCAGTGACGACAACGACAAGGTGATCTTCCGCCAGCCGTTGAAGGTGGACGCCTTCGGCGCCGTGTCCGCCACGTTCCAGGTGCCGGCCACCGGCGCGCTCGGCACCTATCGCCTGCTGATCCAGAGCGGCGACGCGCAGGCGATCAGCGCGTTCGAGGTGCAGGAGTACCGCAAGCCGGAGTTCGAGGTCGTGGTGACGCCCACTTCGCGCTTCGTCGTGCAGGGACAGGAGGCGGTGGTCACGGTTCAGGCGCGCTACTACTTCGGCCAGCCTGTCGCCAACGGTCAGCTGCACTGGGTGGTGAACCAGCAGGGCTACACCTCGCCATTCCGCTGGAGCGAAGGCTTCGACGGCGAAGAGAGCAGCTATTTCTACGGCAACGAGCAGACCCAGCAGGGCGACGTGCGGCTCGATGCCAACGGCCAGGCCACGCTGCGGATACCAATGGGCGAACCGGAGAACCTCCGCGACTACAGCGCCCGCATCGAAGCGCAGGTGACCGATGCCAGCAGCCGCCAGGTCTCCGGCAACACCATCGTCCACGCCACCCGCGGCACGTTCCTGGTGTCGGCGCAGCTCGATCGCTCGGTGTTCCGTCCGGGCAGCGCGGCCCAGGTGAGCGTGCGCGCGGTGGACTATCTCGGCACGCCTCGCGCGAGCGTGCCGGTGACGCTCGACCTCGAGAAACTGGAATACGCCGGGGGCTACTACAACCCGCCCACCGTCACGCGCATCTCGGGCGCCACGGCCACGACCGACGCCGAGGGGCGCGCCACCGCCGCCATCACGCTGCCGCCAGGCCAGAGCGGCAGCTTCCGCGTCACCGTGAAGGCGATCGAGAACGGCCGCGAGCTGTCCGATCAGGCGTGGCTGTGGGTGCCGGGCTCGCAGGACACCACCGTCGAAGACGAAGGCGATCGGTTCCTCGAGCTGCTGGCGGATCGCAAGAGCTACGCGCCGGGCGACGTCGCGCGACTGGTCGTTCGCGGCGACAGCATCACCGGCCCCGTCCTCGTCACCAAAGAAGGCCAGCACGTGTCGTGGCATCAGGTGCTGCGACCAGCCGCCGCGGACGCTATCGAGGTGCCGGTGGACGCCGGCGACATCGGCGACGTCTACGTCAACATCACCTACCTGCGCGAGGGACGGTTGTATCGCGCCGAGCGGCGCATCGGCGTCCCCGCGGTCGAGCGCACGCTCAACGTGACGATCACCGCCGACCAGGCGGTGTCGAAGCCGCAGGAACCGGGCTCGTTCACGGTGGCGGTGACGGATCACACGGGTGCGCCGGTGCGGGCGCAGCTGAGCCTGGCGGTGATCGACGAAGCCGTGTTCGGTGTCCGCCCCGACGACACGCCTGATCCGACGCGCCACTTCTATCGCCGCGAGTACCTCGCGGGTCGGGACCACGTTCTCGCGCGAGTACTACTTCACCGGCTACTCCGGTCGCGAGCGCCTGCAGCTGGCCCGCCGGCGCCGCAAGCCGTTCTCGCTGGCCGACTTCAAGGGCGACAAGGCGCCGCAGCCCGCGGTGCGCAAGGATTTCCCCGACGCCATCTACTGGATCCCGGACCTGGTCACCGACGCCGATGGTCGCGCTCGCGTGGCAGTGAAGTATCCCGACGCCCTCACCACCTGGCGGCTCACCGCGCGCGCCGTGACCACCGACACGCGCGTCGGCACCACCGTCGCTCGCACCACCACCACCAAGGATCTGATCGTCCGCATCGTCACGCCGCGCTTCCTCACCGAAGGCGACGAGGTGGTGATGCCGACCATCGTGCACAACTACCGGTCCGACACGCGGACTGCCTCGCTGAACGTGCAGGTGACCGGCCTCGACGTCGCTGGTGGCGGCGCCACCAGCGCGACCGGCGTGTCGCTGGCGAGCGGCGCCGAGCAGCGCAACGACTGGCGCTTCCTGTCGCCCCGTCCCGGCTCGGCGACGATCACCGCGTCGGCGAAGACGGAGTCCGACACGGATGCGGTGGAACTGCCAATCCCTGTCCTGCCCTACGGACTCCGCCGCGAAGCGGGCGTCAGCGGCTCGATAGTCGGCGCCGGTGAAGGCACCGCCGAGGTCGTCGTGCCGGCTTCGGCCAACGCCGCCGGCCGCACCGTGCGCGTAGCGCTGGCGCCGTCATTGGCAGGATCGCTACTCGGAGCGCTCGACTTCCTCACCGGCTATCCCTACGGCTGCACCGAGCAGACGCTCTCCAGCTTCCTGCCCAACCTGCTGGTCACCCGCGCCCTCACCGAGTTGAAGCTGGCGCCCACCGAGCGCTTGAGCGCGCTCGATCGCCAGGTCTCCTCCGGCATCCGCCGCCTCGTGGACATGCAGCACGACGATGGCGGGTGGGGGTGGTGGAAGACGGATGGCAATCATCCGTTCATGACCGCGTATGCGTTGTGGGGACTGGACGAAGCCCGCCGCGCAGGCGTGAAGGTAGACAGCTATCGCATCGACAACGGCGCCCGCGCCCTGTCGAAGATGTACCTCACCTACCCGCGCGCCGAGCCGGACCTGAAGATGTACATGGCCTACGTGCTGCGGCGCAGCATGCCGGAGGGCGATGAGATCGTCTCCTACGGCGAAGGCGGACCGGTGACCTACCGCCATGCCGACGCGCGGGAGGACGTGTGGAACGCCCGCGCCCGGATGAGTGCGTTCGGACGCGCGTTGCTGCTGTCGCTGATGGACGAAGCAAAGGACCCGCGCGGCAACGAGCTGGCACAGGGCCTCACCGGCGAGGCGCAGACGCGCGGCGACCTGGCATGGTGGACGGCTGAGAAGGACGACCTGCTGTTCGACGCCATCGATACCTCGGTGGAGGCGACGGCGTTCGCGGTGCAGGCGCTGGCTCGTCGCGATCCGACGAACCCGGTGATCGAACGCGCGGTCCGTTGGCTGATGGTCAATCGCCGCGGCGGCTACTGGGGATCGACCAAGGCCACGGCCATGGCCATCTACGGCCTGCTCGGCTACATGCAGGCGCGCGGTGAGACGGCGCAGCCGTTCGCGGTGGACGTCTATGTCAACGGCGAGCTCGCGGGTCAACCGCGCTTCACGGCGGCGCAGATGACGGCGCCGGATCCGGTGACGCTGACGGTGCCCGCGCGCGAAGGCGCCAACACCATCCGCCTGGTGAAGCGCGACGGCGGCACCGTCTACTGGTCGGCCGAAGCCACTTACTACGACCCGTCCACCGCCGAAGGCCGGAGCGGCTCGCGTCAACTTGCCGTGTCGCGCAAGTACTCGAAGCTCACGTCGGTCACCGTCCGCAATCGCATCGTCTATCGCGAGGAGCCGTTCAGCGGCACCGCGGCGCCCGGCGACGTGCTCACGGTGCGGCTGACCGTTGCCGGCTCACCGGAGTGGCGCTACCTGGCGATCGAGGATCCGCTACCGGCGGGAGTCGAGGCGGTGCAGGACACGACCGCTTATCCGCTCGAGAAGCCGGGCTCGGTCCGCTGGTGGTGGGGCTCGCGCGTGGAGTATCGCGACTCGCGAACGGTCTTCTTCCAGGAGAGCTTCGAGCGCGGCCGCTACGAGTACGTCTATCTCGTGAAAGTGATCTCGGCCGGGACGTTCCGCGCCGTGCCGACGCAGGTGTCGCCGATGTATGTGCCGAACGTGTTCGCGTCCTCCGAGCCCCAGACGATGACCGTCACCCTGCCGGCAGGGGAATCGCGATGATGCGCGCGCTGGCTTCGTCCACGGCATGGATCCTCACCGGAACCGTGGCCTTCGCCGCGCTCTACTGGGCGTTCATCAACACGCCGGAGTCCACCGATCTTCATGCTGGCGCTGTCGCTGCTGCTGGTGATCGGGATGGCCGTGGTGCTGGGCGTCACCTGGAGCGGCGCGCTCGACGGCTGGTCGCGCGGATGGTCGAGCGGCACGCTGCGGCGCGCCCTGGGCGGCGTGCCGGCGTTCGTGCCGGTCGCGCTGTTCGTGCTCGCCGTGTGGTGGATCGTCGGGCGCGGCCTCGGCTGGCTCGACGCGCACAGCGGCGAGATCGGCGCCTGGTTCATCGTCACGTTCAACTGGTCGGACGTGCGGCCGCTGCTGCAAGGCGCGCACTATGCCGGCGAGTGGCTGCGGATCGTCGTGGCGCCGTTCGCGGGGCTGGTGTGGCTGGGCGACGTGCTGTCGCGCGGGTGGCGGCCGATCGTCGATCGAGAGTGCTTGAAGCGTGCGTTCTCACCCACGCGGCTGGTGCTGGCGACGATCGTCGTCGGGCTGCTAGTGATCGCGCCGCTCTACTACGGGCTCTACTGGGTGCCGGCGAGTCTGCCGCCGACGTGGATTGAGCCGGCGTTCGCGGTCGCCAAGGCCGGGGTGTTCGCGCTGGCTGGGGCCATCGGCTTCAGCCTGATCGCTCGACTGGCCACACCCGTCACGCCGCGCGCCTAAAACGGCTGAGCCACGCGCCGTCCTGGCCGAGCGCCGGCTGTCCCGGCATCAACGCCAGCCGGGCTCAGCGCACCTCGTCCCACCGCTTGCCCGATGCGATTGCGCGTGCGAAGCAGGCTTCCGCGCGAGCGTAGGCGTCGCGCTGGGCGCCCGCGGAAACCGGTCGCAGGAGATCGGCGTCGGTGGGACAGCTCACGCGCGCGGCTGGCGTCGTGTCGTGCACCTGTGCTGCATCGCGGCTGAAGTAAATGGCGGCGCCCTCGCGCACCCACATCGGCTTCGACGCCAGCGCCTGATCGAGCATCGCGTGCACGACTTCGTGCTGGATCGTGCGTTCGAGCTGGCCGCGCTGCTTCAGAAGCTCGATCGGCAGCACCTCGATCTCGGGCCCGGCGGTGGCGGCAGACACCCACCACGGCTGACCGGTCGCGCGCCCGAAGCTCTCGACGTTCGGGTGCACCGTCACCCGCAGGGTCGCCGGAGCCGGACGCCCGGTGGCCTTCGCGGTGGTGTCTCGCGCGCGTCGCACGATGGCGAGGAGAGTGGCGCGCTCGGACTCCTCGGCGAGGGGCAATGCGATCAACACGTCGGTGGCGCGCGGTGCAGGCGGCGCCGCGGCCGGAGCTTCCGGGGCCGGAGGCGTAGGAGCCGCTGAAGGAGGCGCCGCCGTCGCGGCTGGCGTGGGAGACACGGGAGGCAACGCCCCGGCGCTCGCGCCGATCGGCACGGCTGCCGCAGGCGCGACCATGGTGACGAGCGCGGTCGGCGGACCAATGACCAGGCCCGGGAAGTAGAAACGCAGGATGGCGTCCGCGGTGGCGCCCTGCGCGGCGCGCACGCCGGCGCCGATCACGCAGAGGCCGACGCCGTGACCAAAGCCGCGGCCGCGGAAGCGATAGCCGTTGCCGGTCCGCTCGACGTCGAAGGCCGTGCTCTTCACCAGCTGCCAGCCGCCGATGCGCCCGATCGCCATGCGGAAGTCCGTGCCCGAGATGTCGGTCGGCGTGAATCCTTCCGCGCGCAGCCGGACCACGCGGCCCGAGGCGTTGCGCTGCAGCACGCGCAGCCCGCGCAGACGGCCGCCGCGCATCCCGGTGGCGCGGAGCGCACGCTCCACGTCCGCCACGCGCATCTCGTTCACCCACGGCGCCTCGCCGGCGCAGGCCTCGTCCTTATCGGGGTGCCCGTAGTCCACGGCCCCGGGCCACACCTGCGAGGCCTGTTCGGCGCGTCCGCCGCACCATGCGGAATAGAACACCGATGCCGCCTGTCCGCCGCTCAGCAGCGCCCGTCCCGAGGTCGCGGCCGCGGCACGCCGTGTCGTCTCGGTGGCGGCCCGCACGACCTGGCAGTGAGTGGTGTCGCAGAGATCGAAGCCCTCGCGCCGATGGCGGTTCAGGTTGGACAGCGCGAACGTCCTTGCGGTGATCGCCAGGGCCTGCTGCGCGGCATCACCGGCGCGCGGCTGCCCCTCGCCCGCCAGCACCTGCGCGATGTAGTCGTCCATCGCCAGCGTCTCGACGCGGGTGCGGCCATCGGGAAGCGTCCGGCCCAGGCGGATGACACTCGTCGTGGGCGCGGCAACACCTTGACTGGACGTCGTAGTCGCACTCGGTGCGGCGCTCGTGACCAGTGCCGCGCCCGCGCCTATGGCGGCAGCGACGGTCGTTGCGGTCGTCGTACCCGTGATCAGATCGGCGGCCATCGATGCGGCGTCAACGCCAGCGCCACCGGGCGCCACGACCACCACACCGTGCGTCGGCTTGCCGGCGGGCGCCAGCGCCACGACCAGTCCCGCCACGCCGCCGCCGGGCATTGGCGCGGTGCCGGTCTTCGCCCAGGCGGAGACTCCACGGGCGCCGAGCGCCGAGGCGGTGCCGTAGGTCGCCGCGCCGCTGAGGCCCGCGAGTAACACTTGCCGCGTGGACTCGCTCATCGGCACTTTCGGATCGGGCCCGACGCCGGTGAGCCGCGCCAGGACATCGATCATCGCGCGAGGCGATACGCGTGGCCCATCGAGACCGACGAGCGACGGGCCGAGCTTCGCGGCTGCCGACAGGGGCGGCAGCCCCGCCGCCAGGCGCGTGCGGTTCACCTGATCGCGGGTCAGCCGCCGTGCCAGGGACGTGAAGAAGTCGTTGCACGAATGCGCCAGCGCCTCGGCCGCGGACAGCGGGCGCTGCAGATCGGGGTGCGCGCACACGAAGCGGACGCCGTCCACCGTCACCTCGCGGCGGCACATCACTTCGGTGTCCGGACGGATGACGCCGGTCTCGAGCGCGGTGACCAGCGTCACCGCCTTGACGATGGATCCGGGCAGGACCGGCGTGTCGAGGATGTCGGAGCGGCCCTCGCGCCGCTCGCGCGGGTTGGCGAGGTTGCGGATGAAGAAGGCGACGCCGGCCGGCAGCGGGGCGGGCTTGAGCGTGGCCGTCGCGGCCTGCGGCGCCCGAGCCGATTGGTCAAGCCACGCCGACGCGCCATCGGCGGTGGGACCAGCCACCGCCGTGCACACGATCACAGCAGCCGCCAGCAGGGCGGCCGCCACACCGCGCATCAGAGACGCGTCTTGCAGTTGGGACGGCACCGGCACGGGATCGTCTTGTCCCCTTCGGTGTTGTAGTCGTAGGTGAGCTCTTCGCCGGCCTTGATGTTCCGGGCCGCGCGAATCCAGATCGTCTTGTCCACCACCTCGACCCAGCAGTTGTGCACGCACGAGTGATTGATGAACCGGGCGTCGTTGCCGCCGACGTTGGCGTCGCGGCTCCAGGCACGGTTGACGCGGAACACCCAGATGCAGCCCTTGCGCAGGTAGCGATCCTCGCGGTTCACGCTCTGCTTGTTGGAGATGAGCTCGCCGGCGTAATCGATGATCCGCTTGTTCTTGTTGATCGGCTCGAGCGCGAACACTCCGAAGCCGTGCAGCTTCGACTTCTTGCGGCGGATGCGCGGCAGGTTCGGCGTCTTGGGCGTGGTGGTCCGGGGTGCGGTCGCTTTTTTCATGCGGAAGTGCCACAAGTGTAACATCGCCCGGCGAGTGATAGAGTGTCGCGCGGAGGTGGCATCGTGAAAGGCACGATCCTGACAGTCGTCGCGGCGCTGGCACTGAGTGGAGTGAACATGAACGCACAAGGACGCCAGGTCACGGTACCTGGGGGCGGCACGCTGCCCTTCAGCCTCGGCGTAAAGGCAGACGGCCTCATCTACGTCGCGGGCACGCTGGCCCAGGAAGGCGACATCAAGGCGCAGACCAAGAGCGTGCTCGACCAGATCGGGCAGACGCTGACCAAGTCGGGGTCGTCACTCGCCAACGTCGTCTCGGCGCACGTCTACCTGAAGAACGGCGCCGACGCCGCCGCCATGACCGAGGTCTGGCGCACGGTGTGGCCCAAGGACGCGCCCACCCGCACCACCGTGCAGGCGCAGCTGGTCTCGCCCACCGCGCTGGTCGAGATCGCGGTCGTCGCGGTCCCGAACGGCGGCGAGCGGGTCGTCGTCCTTCCGACCGGCTGGTCCACCGCGAACCCCTATAGCTACGCCATCCGCACCGGTGACACGCTGTTCATGTCCGGGGTCGTCGCGCGCGACCCCAAGACGAACACGCCGGTCGAGGGCGACGCCGCGACGCAGACCAAGGCCGTCATGGCCACCGCGGGCGAATTGCTCAAGGCCGCCGGCTTCGGCTTCGAGCACGTCGTCACCTCGCGCGTCTACATCACCGACAACGCCGATTTCCAGGTGATGAACCAGAACTACACTCCGAGCTTCCCGAAGGATCCGCCGGCGCGCGCCACGGTCGTTACGCCGCTGCCCGGCCCGACCTACAAGGTGGAGATGACCTTCACGGCGCACCGCGCCGCCAAGCAGTCGATCACGACGCCGGCCGCCGACGGCACGCCCGGCAAGCCGAGCGCGACCCTGAGCAGCGCGATCAGGGTGGGCAACCGCCTCTACGTGTCGGGCATCCTGGGCAACAACGCCGAGACCAAGGGCGACATGACCGGCCAGACCAAGGAACTGCTCGCCCGCGTCGAACGGACGATGAAGGTGGCCGGCTTCGGCTGGGGCGACGTCGTCGATGGCATCGTGTACATCACCGACATCTCGAAGTTCAACGACATGAACACCGGGTACCGGACGATCTTCACCAAGGACTTCCCCACCCGCGCCACCGTCGGCACCGGGCTGGTCGGCGCGGACGGCCTGGTCGAGATCATGTTCGTCGCGTCGAAGTAATCCGCTTCAAGCCACCGGCCACTCGACTAACCGTCGAGTTGGCCGGTGACCCGATCGCTCCACGAAGGCCGGCCCTGTGCTAGTTTTGAGATTCCTATGGAAGGAATCATCACCGCTTGGGGTCGAATTCTTCAGGGCTACCGTCCTAACATCTCCATCGAAATCACACGCGAATGTCCGCTCCGGTGTCCGGGATGCTACGCCTATGGCGACGAGCACCTCGGTGGCGGTCAGACGCTGCGCACGCTGTCCGACCTCAAGGGTCAGGCACTGATCGACGGCATCATCGAGGTCGTCGATCGCCACAAGCCCATCCATGTCTCGCTGGTCGGCGGCGAACCATTGGTCCGCTACCGCGAACTCGACGTGCTGCTGCCGCGCCTGGCGGAACGCGGGCTCTACGTGCAGGTCGTCACCAGCGCCGTGCGGCCGATTCCCGCCGAGTGGGCGTCGATCAAGCACCTGCAGATCTGCGTGTCGATCGACGGGCTGCAGCCGGAGCACGACGTGCGACGCGCGCCCGCCACCTACGATCGGATCCTCAAGCACATCCAGGGGCACCAGATCACCGTGCACTGCACCGTCACGCGGCAGCAGGTGCAGCGCGATGGTTACATCGAGAAATTCATCAGCCAGTGGTCCGACAACCCGAACGTGCGGACGATCTGGATGAGCCTCTATACGCCGCAGGTCGGCGAAGTCTCCGAGGAACGGCTGCTGCCCGAGGATCGCATCCGGGTGGTCAACGAGCTGATGGAGCTGCGCGAGCGCTTCCCGAAGATTCAGATGCCGAAGGGCCTGCTGAACGCGTACCTGACGCCTCCGGAATCACCGGACGACTGCGTCTTCGCGCAGACGACCGACTGCGTGTCCGCCGACCTCACCACGAAGATCACGCCGTGCCAGTTCGGCGGCAATCCCGACTGCGCCAGCTGCGGCTGCATCGCCTCGGCGGGACTGAAAGCAGTGGCGCGGCACCGGCTGAAGGGCGGCGTGCGCGTCGGCGCGATCTTCGAAAACTCGTTGAAGGTGGGCAACGCCGTGCGCAACTGGCGCGGAACCCCGCGCGACAACGGCCAAAGGCAAGAGCACGGCGGCACCAGCGGACTCGGCGTCGGCGTAGACGGGGGCTTGGGCTTGGGTTCTGAGGTTCTAGGGTTCTAGGGTTCTAGGGTTCGAGGCTCTAGAGCCTAGAGCCTAGAGCCTGAAGCCTAGAGCCTGCTGGCCGGCCGCTGCAGCATCAGCAGGGCCCTGGCACGGCGGAGCGCTTCGTCCACGCTCGCGCAGATGTTGCCCTCGCCCAGGTGATCCTCGAAGTCGGCGCGGTGCATCAGCGCCGCCGGCTGAGCCGGCGCGCCGCACACGATCAGCGTTCGTCCCGAAGCGCGCAGCGTCTCGGCCAGCTCGGCGATCGCGGCCAGCCCGGTGGCATCCACGGCGGTGGTGTTGCGGAGCCTCAACAGCACCACGGGCGGCAGCGATTCGACGTCCTTGGCGATGGCCCGGAGCTTGTCGGTGGCGCCGAACAGGAACGGCCCGTGGATGCGGAAGATGGCCACGCCCTCGGGAATCTCCTTGCCCTGCAGGACGTGCGCGCGCCCGGCCTCGATGTACTCCGGTGTCACTCGCGACACGGTGGTCGTCTGCGCCACGCGATGGATGAACAGCAGCGCCGCCAGCACCATCCCGACTTCCACCGCCACCGTCAGGTCGGCCAGCACCGTCAGCGCGAACGTCACCAGCCACACCGCCGCGTCGGTGAAGCCGTGCTTCAGCAAATCGGGGATCTCGCCCCACTCGCCCATGTTGCGCGCGACCACGAACAGGATGGCAGCGAGCACCGGCAGCGGCACGTGAGCCGCGAGCGGCGCCGCGAACAGCAGCACCGCCAGCAGGGTCAGCGCGTGGAGCATGCCGGCCACCGGGGTCTGCGCGCCCGAGCGGATGCTGGTGGCGGTCCTGGCGATGGCGCCCGGTGGCGGGAAGCCCGCCGAACAGCGGCGAGACGATGTTGGCCACGCCCTGCGCGAAGAGCTCGGTGTTCGGATTGTGCTGGTCGCCGCCCATCCGATCGGCCACCACCGCCGAGAGCAGCGACTCGATCGCGCCCAGCATCGCCACGGTGACCGCCGGCGAGATCAGGCTGAGGATGAGGGCCGGGCGGAACTGCGGGATGTGGAGCTCGGGCAGTCCCGAGGGAATGCCGCCGAAGCGCGAGCCGATGGTGGCGACGTCGAGGTTGGCCAGCATCGCGACGGCGGTGCCGCCGAACAGCGCGACGATGTACCCGGGCACGCGCGGCAGGTAGCGGTTGCAGAGGATGATGGCCGCGAGCGAGGCCGAGCCCAGCCCGATGCTCGGCCACGACACCTCGGACAGGTGCGCGCCGATGACCTCGAGACGGGCCAGGAACTCGCCCGGCACGTCGATGGTCAGCCCCAGGAAGTCCTTGAACTGCGTGCTGGCAATCACCAGCGCGATGCCGTTGGTGAAGCCGATGATCACCGGCCGCGGGATGTACTTCACCGCCGAGCCCGTGCCGGTGAGCCCCATCACCATCAGCATCACGCCCGCCATCAGCGTGCACATGAACAAGCCGTCCACGCCGTAGGTGCTGATGATGCCGGAGATGACCACCACGAACGCGCCGGTGGGCCCGCCGATCTGAAAGCGCGAGCCACCGAGCGCCGAGATCAGGAAGCCGGTGATGATGGCGCAGTAGATGCCGGCTTGTGGAGTGAGGCCGGAGGCGATGGCGAACGCCATCGCGAGCGGCAGGGCCACGAGTCCGACGGTGAGACCGGCGACCGCGTCCTGCGCAAAGGTGCGCGGGCCGTAGCCCTCCGCCAGGACGAGGATCGATCGTGGCAGCCAGTCGGGAAGGCGGCGGCGTGCAGGGGCGCGGGGAGGGACCGGGCCGGGGACAGCGACAGCCGGAGGAGCGTTCGTGGCGCGCAAATCGTGGTCGGTGGTGTTCACGGCTTGAACGTCCAGAATGCCGAGGTGTAGCTCCATACCGTGAACGCGAGACGCGATCCGTCCGGCGACCAGGCGGGCTGGGTCTTGTGAGCAGGGTCGCGCGTCAGCTGCTCGGACGCCCCGCCCTGCACGGGTATGCGGAACACCTGATGATACCCGTCCGGGGCGGGGGCAATGAATCCGAGCCATCGCCCATCGGGCGACACCGTGAGGCCGGGGAAGTCGTGCTCGCTCGCGATGCGATGGACGACAGTCGCCGCGCCACCGGCACGCGCGGCCAGGAAGATCACGTGCTTCCCTGGACCTTCGCGCGCCACGGCCGCGATGCGTTGTCCATCCGGCATCCACTCCGCGTGCATCACGTCGCCCTCGACGCCGGTGATGGGCACTTCGGCGAGCGGTGAGGTGACCTCGCCGCTGTCCTGATTCACGCCCATCACATACGCCACCGACTTGCCCTGCGCATTGGCGCCGTCGAGCAGTACGGATTGCCCATCCGGCGACCAGCGCGGCCAGCCCACTTCCGCGCCGCGGCCGAGCATCGTGATGCGGCGATCGGGCGTGCCGCCATCCGCCGGCCGCAGCCACACATCGTCGGACTGCTCGCGATGCGAGTGCAGCGCGATCCAGCGGCCGTTGGGCGACCACGCCATCGCCTGATCCTCCGAGTCGGACTGCGCGATGATCTGCAGCGGCTTGTCGGCAAGGCCTCGATCCGCGTCGATGACGCCAAGCTCCTGCGCGATGTCGGGGTACTTGGCATCGTCCACCACGCGGCGCCAGGTGCCGAACGTGAGCGAGAGCAGCGGATCGCGCGGGTGCCACCACGGCGTCTCGGCCTGGAAGGTGGTGAGCTGGCGCGTCTGGCCGTCGCGAAGTTCGGCGACGTGGGTGCGATAGGTCTGCACGCGAAACATCACCGTGCCGTCACGCGCCACCGAGGGGCCGTAGCTGTCGCGCGAGAAGCCGGTGAGCCGCGACGCGCGTCTGGATGCTCGATCCAGCTGCCACAGATCGACGAAGCCGGCGTCGTTCGGGGCGGCGAAGTAGACGTGCGCGCCGTCGGGCGAGAACGCGATGGGGCCGACGGCTTCCACGTCCGGCACCGGCACCAGGGGCTCGGCTTCGCACGGCGCCGCGATGCGGGCGCGGCCGTTCACGCGGACCAGGCAGGCGATCTGTCCCGAGGGCATCCAGGCCGGCGACGATGGGCGCGCGCCCTGGGGCGGACGTTCGGCTCGCTTGCCATCGATGGCGATGCGCCACAGTTGCGGACCGTCTGTGCCCGCGGCAGTCGCCGCCAGCCATGCGCCGTCGGCGCTGGCGACGGGCTGACGGAGGTCGTTCAAGCGTGGCGCCGCGGCCGAGGCCGGAGCGGATGCCACAGTGGTCGCCCACAGTGGCTCGCGCGTGGCGGCCTGCGCGTCGTAGACCCACCAACGCGTCGCCGCTGCCGTGTCCTCGGCGAGCACGCGGTGATCGTCCAGCCACGTCAGCCACCGCACCTGACCGTCCGACGGCGGCAGCGAAACGCTCGTCCCCCCGGCCACCGGCACCACGCGCACGAACCGGCCCTCGCTGTAGGCGACGAACCGGCCGTCGGCGGAGAGCTCGCCTACCGGATCGCGATAGCCGACCACGCCCAGCTGATTGGCGGTGGCCACGAACGTCAGCGCCGCCGGCGTATCAACATCGGACGATGGACGTCCCCACACGTACAGCGCCATCAATGCGAGACCGACGATGACCGCGAGAGCAAGCGCGCGCATGGTGGGGCGATTCTCGCACGACGGGGGCGAAGTGCGCGGTGTAACGTGGAGTGGAATGGCGTGGAGCGGGATTGCCTGGCTGGTCAGCGTCGCCGCCGTGATCGTCTCGGGCGCGGTCGCGGCCGGCGAGGGACACTTCCGCAAGCGGCCGGGCCTCGACATCGGGTTCGCGAACCATGGCGGCATGTGGGGGGATCTGCTGCTCCTGCCGGTGGTCAATGCCGTGGCGGTTCCGTGGATCGAGCCGGGCTGGTGGCTGCTGGCGCCGCTCGCCCTTGCCGCCATCGTCTCGCTGGTGCTTCACGTCTGGTGGCATGGCGGCACGCCGCACGGCGTGCGCGATCACATGTGGCCGGCGCGCCCGTCGGGACGATGGGCGGCGGATCTGTCGCTAGCGGGCTGGTGCCATGTCGTTTATGTGACCGGCGAACTGGGGTTGCTGCTGGCGTGGGCGCTGTCGCCGGCGCCACCCGCGGTAGTGTGGCTGGTGACGATCATCCTGAGCCTGCACGCGCCGCTCGGCGTGCTGCAGCCGGCGTGGTTCGCCACGGGCCGGCTGCTGACGATGGGAGTGCGGCTGGTGATGCTGGCATGGGCGGCGGCGTGGGTGGTGGCCGCTGCGAAGCTGTGAGATTCAGCTGGCCGCGCGCCTGACGTTCTTCACCCGTCAATGGAAGTCGTGCGACTCCACCGCTGATCCATCCGAGAAGCCATCGAGCCGATAGAGGCGCTCGGCCCGGATCGAGGTGACGCCCTCCTGGTTCTGCAGCACGCCTTCGACCAGCAGGAACGGCGACTCGATCACCACCAGTCGGGCCGTGGCGTAGAGATCCGGGCGGATGATGATGTTGGCGATGCCGGTTTCGTCCTCGAGCGTGAGGAAGACAAAGCCCTTGGCCGTGCCCGGCCGCTGGCGCGTGATGACCATCCCCGCGGTGCGCACCCGCCGCCCGGCCCGCGCGCGAGGCAGGTCCATGGCGCGCAGCACGCCCCGCATCGACAGATCGTGGCGCCGGAACGACATCGGGTGCGGCCCCAGCGTCAGCCCGGTGCCGGCGTAGTCGGCCACGAGCCGTTCGGTCTGGGTCATCGGCTCGAGCGGCGAAGCCGGCGCGTCCTGCCCTCCTTCGCCCAAAGTGCTTCCGCCCTCATCGGGCTTCGGCGCGACAAGTCCCCCGGGGGACTGTTGCCACTCGTCGTTCGGTTGCCGATGCTCTTCCGTCTGCCGGCTGCCGGTTGCCGTCTGCCGGAGTTCGTTCTGCCTTTCGCCTTCTGCCTTTTGCCTTGCCACGGCTGTCTGCCGTGCCTCCTCCGTCTGCCGGCTGCCGTCTGCCGTCTGCCGGTTGCCGGTTTCGTCCGTTCCTTCGAACAGCTCGCCCGCGGGACGCACCGCGCGCTCGGCCTGCCATAACGCCGACCGCCGATCGAAGCCGAAGCTGTTGAGCGCCCCGATCTCCGCGAGCGCGTTGACCTCGTCGCGACGGAGCGCCACGACGCGCACCAGCTCGTCGATCGAGCGGAAGCGCCGGAGCATGGCCACCACCGACCACTCGTGCGAACAGACATTACAGAAGTACTGCCGGGAGTCGGGAGTCGGGAGACGAGAGTCGGAAGCCGGGAAACGGGAGTCGGGAGTCGGGAGACGGGAGTCGGGAGTCGGGAGACGGGAGTCGGGAGTCGAGAACTGATAGTCGGCGCCGCTCCCCTCGATCATCGACGCATCGTCGCACCCGCACTTGGGGCAGACCACCCGCTCATCGATCTGCCAGCTTCCGGTTGACGACTGCCGTGGCTCTTCCGTCTGCCGGCTGCCAGCTGCCGTCTGCCGGAATTCGTTCTGCCTTCCGCCTTCTGCCTTTTGCCTTTCCAGGTCGTCTGCCATCCGTGTTCTTCCGTCTGCCGGCTGCCGGTTGCCGTCTGCCGGAGTTCGTTCTGCCTTCCGCCTTCTGCCTTTTGCCTTGCAATGGCCTTCCCCACCTCCGCGCGCAGCCCGTTGACATAGCGCAGGCCGAGACGGATGGTGCCGTCCTCCTCCACCACGCAGTCCCAGTCGGAGATCTGCACGTCGATGGGCGCGAACCGCACGCCGCGACGTTGTGCGTCCTTCACCAGCGTGGCGGGATGGTAGAACCCCATCGGCTGGTTGTTGAGGAGCGCCGTATAGAACGCCGCCGGGTAGTGCACCTTCAGGTAGCCGCTGGCATAGGCGATGAGCGCGAAGCTGGCGGCGTGCGACTCGGGGAAACCGTAGAGCGCGAACGACGTGATCGACAGCACGATGCGATCGGCCACCGCGCCGGTGATGCCGTGCTTCGCCATCCCCTCGCGCAGCAGCGACTCGAGCTGCTTCATGCGCTTCTCGGATCGCTTGAAGCCCATCGCGCGCCGCAGATCCTCGGCCTGGCCGCCGGTGAACCCGGCCACCGCCATGGCCATCCGCAGCAGCTGCTCCTGGAACAGTGGCACTCCCAGCGTGCGCTTCAGGATCGGCTCGAGCAGCGGGTGATCGTAAATCACCGGCTCGTTGCCGGCGCGGCGATTCAGATAGGGGTGCACCATCTGCCCGACGATGGGGCCGGGGCGGATGAGAGCGACCTCGACCACGAGATCGTAGAAGCAGGTGGGCTTGAGCCGCGGCAGCGTGGCCATCTGCGCCCGCGACTCCACCTGGAACACACCCACGGTATCGGCCGCCTGCAGCATCGCGTAGACGGCGGGATCGTCGGGGGGAAGGTGGGCGAGATCCAGAACCGGCAGACGGCAACCGGCAGACGGCAACCGATCGGACACCGACAGCCGGCCGTCGGCAGATGGCGCAAGTTCGTTAGATGACAGCGGATCGGGTTCCGGCTGCCGGCTGCCGGTTGCCGGCTGCCGGCTGTCTGCCGGTCCTCGTTCGTTCACCAACCAAATCGCATCCTGCAGCACCGCCATCATGCCCAGCCCCAGCAGATCGACCTTGACGATGCCCATGTCGGCGCAGTCTTCCTTGTCCCACTGCACGACGACGCGGCCGGGCATGCTGGCATTTTCGAGCGGCACCACCGACGACAGCTCGCCCTGGCTCACCACCATGCCGCCGGAGTGCTGGCCCAGGTGCCGCGGCAGATCCTGCATCTGCTGCCACAGCCGCACGAACTGCCGCACCCGCTCGTCCTCTTTCGAGAGCCCGACTTCGGCGAGCTGACGCGTCATCGTGTCGTTGGGATCGACGAACTCGAACTGGTGCATCACCTTCGCCAGCCGGTCGATGTGCGCCTCGTCCAGATCGAGCGCCTTGCCCACCTCGCGCGCGGCGCTGCGGCCGCGATAGGTGATGACGTTGGCGGTCATCGCCGCGCCGTGCACGCCGTACTTCTCGTAGACGTGCTGGATGACCCGCTCCCGGCGATCGCCGCTCGGCAGATCGAGATCGATGTCCGGCCACTCGCCGCGCTCCTCCGAGAGAAAGCGCTCGAAGAGCAGCTCCATCCCCACCGGATCCACGGCCGTGATGCCCAGGCTGTAGCAGACGGCGCTGTTGGCGGCCGAGCCGCGCCCCTGCACGAGGATGTCCTGCTGCCGGCAGAAGTTCACGATGTCCCAGACGATGAGGAAGTAGCCCGAGAGTTCTAGCTTGGCGATGAGATCCAGCTCGCGCTCGACCTGCACGCGGGCGCGATCGTGATAGGGGCGATAGCGATTGCGGGCGCCGATGTCGGCAATCTTGCGGAGGAACGAGCTTTCCGTTTCCCCCGGCGGCACCGGGTAGCGCGGGAAGCGATAGCCCAGATCGTGCATCGAGAACTGCAGGCGATCGGCGAGATCGAGCGTCGCCGACACCGCGTGCGGCATGTCGGCGAACAGCCGCGCCATCTGCGCCGGCGGCTTCAGGTAGCGCTCGGCGTTGGCCGAGATCCGGCGACCCGCCTGCCGCAGCGACACGTGCTCGCGGATGCAGGTGAGCACGTCGAACAGCGGCCGCTCCTCGGGCGACGCGAACCGCACGCCGCCGGTGGCCACCACCGGCACACGGAAGGCGCCGGCCAGGCACACCAGCATCTCGTTGTCGTCTTCCTGCTGCCGCTGCAGATGGCGCTGCACTTCGACATACACCTGCGCGCGGCCGAAGATGCCCACCAGGCGATCGAGCAGGCCGCCGACACCGTAGCGCTGGGCGTGCAGCAACGCCTGCCCCGGCAGCGCGACGAGGCCGCCGACATGGCCGTCGAGCTCGTCGAGCGCCAGCGCGCCTTCGCCTTTCGGGGCGCGCAGCTTCATGCGCGAGACCAGGCGACAGAGGTTGCGCCAGCCTTCCTGGGAAGAGACCAGGAGAGGCAGGGAGAAGCTGGTGATCTGGCGAGCTCGTGAGCTGGTGATCTGATGTCGAGATCTGGAGATCTGGGGATCGAGCTGGCGATCTCGAGGATCTATCTGGTGAGCTCGAGGATCTATCTGGTGATCTGGCGCGGTGATGGTGAGCACGGCGCCGATGAGGGGGCGCAGGCCGGCGGCGCGGGCGGCTTTGTGGAAACGAGGGGCGCCGTAGACGCCGTCGCGGTCGAGCAGCGCCAGCGCGGGGTAGCCGAGGGACGCGGCGCGATCCACCAGGGTTTCCGGGAGAGACGCGGCGCTGAGGAACGAGAAAGCCGAGGCGGCGTGCAGTTCGACGTACATGACGGGTGCCTGGAAGACAGCAAGGGGGCGCCGGCCGCCGTTAATCGATCACGCCTTCGAGGAACCACTGCCCCACCGGCCGCTCGACGAACAGCCGGTAGACCGTGCCGTCCGCCATGGCGATGTCCCACTCGTCGCGATCCCAGGCCGAGGATCGATCGCCAAGACCCGGCTCGCGGCCCGGGTCGGTGGCCCACCACTCGCCCGACGTGCGCCAGGGCCCGGCCGCCTGCACGATGACGCCTCCGCCAATGCCATGCCGATCGGTGGTGAGACGCGCCGGCCTCCCCTCGTCCACGCGGACCCGGACCGGGATGGGCAGACGGAATCGCCGGAACGCGAGGGCCGCGTGCGTGGGGCGATCGGGGGCGATGGCCGCAGCGCCATCGACGACGGCGCCGCTCTCGATGCCGGGGCCGGCAGGCGCCTGCTTGCCGGCCTGGAACTCGCCCATCGCAAACGCCCCGGGCTTCCACGAATCCACCAGCACCGGGGCGCCGACATGACTGTCGCCGACGAGCGCGGTGAGCCGCGCCACCAGCGTGGCCACCTGCTCGGTCGCCGGCTGCGCCCGCTCGAACAGCGTCCACTGCAGCACGCGCCCCGGCGTCGGCTCGACCCGCACCTGCACCCGATCGATGGGCGCCTCGGCCGGGTGGGATTCGAGATCGAGTAGCACAAGTGTACGCAAAGTCTTCGGATCGCGCATCGGCGCCGGCAGCGGCAGCACCCGCAGATGCACCGCGCGCGTGGTGAGGTGCAACGCGGTGCGGATGGCCACCGCTCCCCGATCCGCCAGCTCGAGACGGGCCGCGAGCGGCTCGAACAACCGCGCCAGCACGAACGACAACGGTTCGAAGCCTTCCACCGGCCACTCGAGATCCAGCGTCTCCTCGAACACCGGCTCCGCCAGCCACGGCACCAGCGGCGCTTCGTCTTCACCCGCCGCCAGCCGCTGCCATGACACGCCCAACTCCCCCAGCCGCTCGTGCACCTGGGCCCTCGGCAACGCCGCCAACGCGCCGAGGTTGCGGATGCCCCATCGCCGCAGCGCCGCGATGCACTGCTGCATCGCCAGCCGCGCCTGACGATGAGAGGTGACCGAGATCGGGTGAGGACGCGCCCGCCGGGTCAGTTGGGCCTGATGGGTGTCGCGCGGATGACGCCAGCCGGTCGAGGACGTCAGCAGAGCCGCACTGTCGTTGGTCGCCGCCGCACGCGCGGTGATGGCGTCCGGTGCATCCGGCGCGGGCAGCCGGGCCTGCGCCACGTCGAACAGCACGTCGATCGACAGCGCGGCCAACGCGGCCGGCTGCTGTGCCTCGTCGATCACCGTGAGCCCGTCGTGCCCGCACGCCAGCAGCATTGCGGCCGACGCGGTGGAGGCCAGCGCCATGGCCTGGCAATCCGGCCGCTGGGCGTGCAGGGCCGCGCCCAGTTCGTCCGGGCTGCCGAAGAGCGACGACAAGCCGCTGACGTCGAGCAGCACGAACGGCCCGATCACCTGGAATCGCGGCGTGAACGCCTGCGCCACGTCAACGAGCGCGGCAACAGGGACCGATGGAGAGGCCTGAAGGACGGCAAACACGACACGCTCCTCGTGACGTTCAGCCGACAACGAGCGGCAGCTGTCCGACGAGACCTCGCGACGAGGCCGCGCGCAGGCCGGTGGCCAGTCCGCCGAGCCGGCGCGATCGATCGTGGCTGCCCTTCCACTGCACGCGCGTGCCGGCCACGCCGGCATCCGGCTGGGTGGCGCCCAGCGCGATCGACAGGCCGCCCGCACTGCGAGCCACGGGCAGCGAGGCGAGCAGCACCACGGCGGTGTCGCTGCCCTCGATGATGCGCTGGATGCGCAGCCACGTGGAGCGCGGGATGCGCGACAACCCGACGGCCGAGACGTCGATGAGATCGAGCACGACCATCGTGCACACCCCCGATTGCACGATGAGGTTGAGGGCCTTGATGGCGCGATCGATGGTGCGCTCGAGCAGCGTCCCCGGACCGGAGACGCCGCGCACGCCCGGCACCCACGCCGGGTCCACGGCACTGGCGGTCTTCGACAACGCCTGCCCGCGCACCCACAGTACCTGCGGCAAGGCGATGCCTGCCGCGGCGCCGGCTTCGGGATCGAAGCGATCGAAGGTGTCCACGAGCGCCGTCCACTCCCCGCGCGCGGTGGCCGCCGCCAGCGCGGCCCAGGCCAGGCTGGTACGGCCGGACGACTGCGGCCCCACGATCTCCGAGAGTTGCCCGCGCGGCATCCCGCCCCGCAGCACCTGGTTGACCGCCGCCGAGGGAAACGGCGCCATCGACGGCGCCTGCGCCGGCATCACCGAGGTGAGCGTGCGGTCGAGCTTGCGGGCCCGCAGCAACGACAACAACCCCGAGGCTCTGGCGGCGGGACTGGGTCCGAATCCCAGCTCGGAGGTGTCGCGAAGAGTGTCGGCGGCGGAGGGGGATGGGAGGGCGGCCATGGCAGCGATCATAGCGAAGAAAAAGCGAATGTCAAGGCCCGTCGTGGTAACCCGGCCGTCGGCTAAGATCACCAGACTTGCAAGCGCAACTCGTCACGAATGCGCGCCGCGTCGCGGCCGCCCTCACCTATCGCGATTTCCGGCTCCTCTGGTTCGGCGCCCTCACGTCCAGCATTGGGACCTGGATGCAGAAGGTGGCGCAGGCGTGGTTGATCGTCACGCTCACCGGCTCGCAATCGGCGTTCTATCTCGGGCTCGACAGCTTTCTCGGCGAACTGCCGATCCTGCTGCTGACGCTGGTGGCCGGCGTGGTCGCCGACCGCCGCGATCGGCGGCACATGATGCTGGTATCGCAGGTCGTGCAGATGACGGTGGCCTTCGTGCTCGCCGGCCTCGTCTTCTACAACCATATCCAGGTCTGGCACATCCTCTGTCTGTCGTGTATCAGCGGCTGTGCGCAGGCCTTTGGCGGGCCGGCGTATCAGTCGCTCGTCCCCACCCTCGTCGGCAAGGAACACCTGCCCAACGCCATCGCCCTCAACTCCATCCAGTTCAATCTCGCGCGCATCATCGGCCCGGTCGTCGCCGGCGTGGCCCTGGCCACCTTCGGCATGGTGATGTGCTTCGGCATGAACGGCATCTCGTTCCTGTTCGTCATCGCCGCGATCCTCTCGCTGCGCGACGTGCACGTGCCGCCGGCATCGACCGTGAGTCTCGTCAGCCAGATGAAGGACGGCCTGCGCTACGTGCACGGCTCGCCCAACCTCCGCACCCTGACGATGCTCGGGTTCATTGCCGCGTTCCTGGGGCTGCCGCTGCTGACCTTCCTGCCGATCATCGCGAAGGACGTCTTCCACCAGGACGTCGGCCTCTACTCGCGCATGATGACGACCTCGGGCGTGGGCGCGGTGTGCGGCGCGATGATCGTGGCGTGGCTCGGCAAGCATCGCCACCTGGGGCCGATCCTGCTCGGGATGCTGAGCGCCTTCGGCATGGCGATGACCGCGTTCGCCCTGTCGCGCGAGGTGTGGCTGAGCACGACGATCCTGTTCTTCACCGGCGCGCTGCTGGTGATGTGCTTCTCGGTGACCAACTCGATGGTGCAGCTCATCGCCCCGCCGGAGCTGCGCGGGCGCGTGGTCAGCATCTACATGGTGGCGTTCCGCGGCGGATCGCCGCTCGGCGGACTGGCGAGTGGCTGGCTGATCACCCAGGTCGGGTCAGCGCCGGCGATGCTGGCAGTGAACGGCGTGGTGCTGGCGGTGCTCGCCGCCTACTTCCTGGTCCGCGGGCACGGGATTAAGGACGTTTAGAACCGGCAGACGGCAACCGGCAGACGGCAGACGTTCAAGACCGGCATCCGGTACCCGGTGTCCGGTAGTTCCCTTCTGCCTTTTGCCTTCTGCCTTTTACCTTCTACCTTCTGCCTTACTTCAGGGGCACCGTGAACCGCACCGGCACCTTCGTCGGCGGGTAGCAAAGCTTGTCGTCGCAGGCCTGATATTCCAGCACGCCGGCGATCGTCACTTCGCTCTTGCCGGCCAACTGCTGGCGGGCCTCGGGCGTGGCCAGGATCGTCACCTCTCGCGTCAGGCGGAACGGCTTCGAGTAGACCGGAACCGTCTCGTTGGTCGGCTCGAAGTGATACGACTCCGACGGCGGGTACTTCGTGGGCTCGGCGCGCAGCCACGGCTCTGGCGTGATGCTCAAGCCGACCACCTGGTAGTCGTGCTTGCCGGGTGCATAGACGTGCATGGCGCGACGCGGCTGCACGTTCACCGACATCGTCACGCGCGTGCCCGGCGACACCGTCATGTGGCTGAGCGTCGACTCCACCGAGAGGTGGTTGGTGCTGGTGCGGGCCGGCTCGCCAAACGGATTCGGGGCCGCCGCCGGCGACGTCTGGGCAGATGAGGTGGCGACGGCGACCGCGACACAGGCGATCACCATCTGGCATCGACGCATGAGCATGCGGTCAGCGTACGTCGTCCACGGCGCCGGATCAACCAGGGAGCCGTCCCTCCGCCTGAGATAAAATTCCCCCGTCCTGATGCTGCGCCTCATCGCCCTTTCCGTCCTCATGGCCGGCCTCCTGCCGGGCCTGGCGGTCGCCCAGCAAACGCGCGCGGAGTTGCTCGAACAGCAGCGAGCGGCGAGAGCCGGCGAACTGCACCCCTACGAGCCCGGCAAAATCGAGAAGGCGCTGCTCTACGTCGACGAGAAGCGGCTGATCGAACGGTGGGGACAGCGGTTGAACGGCCCCTATCCGATCATCGGCGACTTCACCACGGGCAGCGGCCTGGCGCTGGGCATCGGCTACCGCCACACACTGCCTGGCGCCCGGATGCTCGAGTTCGACACCTCGGTGATCGGCTCGACCAAGGCCTACAAGGCCGTTAACTTCGAGGTGCTGGCGCCCCGCCTGTTTGGCGGGGTGCTCGAGTTGCGGGGCGCGACCCGCTGGTGGGATTACACGCAGGAAGACTTCTTCGGCCTCGGCGAGTCGTCACGCGCGGATCGCGCCGACTACCGCTACGAGGCGTTCACCGCGAATGGCTCGGCGCGGATCAACGTCACGCCCTGGTTCTCCTTCGGCGAGGAGTTCGGCTACCTCCGCCCTATCATCCGCGACGGCACCGACGATCGCTTTCCGTCGGTCGAGGAACAGTTCACCGACGAGGAGGCGCCCGGCCTGACCCGCCAGCCGCGGCTGGTCTACACCCGCACCTTCGTCGACTTCGACTACCGCGATCAGCCCGGCAACACCCGGGCGGGCGGGCGCGTGCTGCTGCAGGTGGGAACGGGCCGCGATCAGGATCCGTCGCGGGAGTTCAGCTACCGGCGCACGGATCTCGAGATCCTTCACGTCTTCCCGATCTTCGACAAGAAGCGCAATTTCGCCGTCCGTTTCTCCGCCGCGCACGTCGATCCGCTGAATGGCGATGGCCGAGTGGCGTTCTTCCTGTCACCCACCATCGGCGGCTCACGGACGCTGCGCAGCTACCGCGCGCTCCGGTTCCGCGACGCGACCTACGTCCTGTTCAACGCCGAATACCGCTGGGAAGCCTTCTCCGGCCTCGACCTTGCGCTGTTCTGGGACGGCGGCGACGTCGGCACCGTCCTCGAGCAGATTCGCCTCGACGAGTTCAAGACCGGGTGGGGCTTCGGCCTGCGGTTCAACACCAACAAGAACGTGCTGATGCGCATCGATGTCGGCCTCGGCGGCCCTGAAGGGGCGCGCCTGTTCTGGAAGTTCAGCCCGGTGTTCTGAGGATGCACGCCATGGTCACACCCCCGACGCGTCGCCGTGCGCTCCTCCCGGCCGCCCTCCTGCTGGCGGCGGCCCTGGCCAGTGCGAACGCCGCACAGCCGGTCTACTTCCCGGACGACCCGATCGCGGTCGATCCGGAGACACAGGACGCGGGCAACGTGCGCGAATGGGCGCTGAGCGATCCGTTCGACTTCGTCGAGAACACGTTTTTCAAGCCGGGGGACCGGACGCCGCGGCGCGCGTTGAACATCAACACCATCGATGAAGTTCCCGACTCGAGCTGGTTCACCAACCGCGCCGGCGTGAAGCCGCTCACGGCCGAGGAGGTTCGCCGCGGGCCGGACACGACCAGTGGCCCGGCGCCCGGCAAGTGGACGGTGGTGTCGGGCAAGAGCGACGGTGTCACCCCGGGCTTCACCATTCGCGACAGTGCCAACGTCATGTGGTTCGTCAAGTTCGATCCCGAGTCGAACCCGGAGATGGCCACCGGCGCCGAAATGGTCGCGACGAAGTTGTTCTGGGCGCTGGGCTTCCACGTCCCCGAGAACCACCTGGCGGTGCTGCGGCGCGACAACCTGGTGGTCGGCGACACCGCGACCATTCGCGACCTGACCGGCCGCAAGCGCAAGCTGACCGAAGGCGATGTGGACGAGCTGCTCACCCGCGGCGCGCGCAACGACGATGACACCTTCCGCGTGATCGCGAGCAAGGCGCTCGCCGGCAAGCCGGTGGGGCCCTATCGCTATTACGGCACGCGCCCCGACGATCCCAACGACATCCACCCGCACGAGCATCACCGCGAGCTGCGGGGCCTGCGCGTCTTCTCGGCGTGGCTCAACCACGACGACTCGCGCAGCATCAACTCCCTCGACACCATCGTCGAGCGGGACGGCCGCAAGGTGCTGTGGCACCACCTGATCGACTTCGGCTCGACGCTCGGCAGCGCCAGCCTCTACGCGCAGAAGCCGCGCGCCGGCAACGAGTACATCTGGGAGGCGCGGCCGACGGTGATCACCGCGCTGACGCTCGGCCTGTACGTGCGGCCGTGGATCCGCGTCGAGTATCCGGACATCAAGTCGCTCGGCAACATCGAAGCCTCGTTCTTCCAGCCCGAGGCGTGGAAGCCGGAGTATCCGAACCAGGCGTTCCTGAACGCGCAGGCCGACGACCTGTTCTGGGCGGCGCGCAAGACGATGGCCATTTCCGACGAGGCGATCCGCGCCGCGGTCGAGTCCGCCGGATATTCCGATCCCGCCGCCACCAGCTACCTGGCGGACGTCATCATCGCGCGGCGCGACAAGATCGGCCTCACCTGGCTGAACGTCGTCAACCCGCTGGTCGATTTCACGTTGTCGCAGAGCGGCGCGTTCAGCAGCCGGAACATCGCCGTGGACACGCGGCGCGCCCTCCCCGCCGAGTCGTATCAGGCGCGCTGGGGCCGCTTCGACAACGCCACGGGCAAGGTGACCCCGGTCGGCGAGCCGCAGACGGCGACGCTGCCGGTCTTCCAGGCGCCGGCAACAATTCTCGACAGCGCCTTCGTGCAGCTGGAGATCTCCTCGATGTCGAAGGTCAATCCGGCATGGGCGATGCCGGTGCGCGTGCGGTTCCGCCGCGCGGCCGATGGCTGGCAGCTGGTCGGCGTAGTGCGCACTCCGGAACCGGCAGGGTCGGATAGCTCACGATGAGCACCGACGCCAAGTCACGCGCGATCATCGTCGAGGACGATCCCGATATCGGGCAGCTGGTCGCCCACTACCTGCAGAAGGCCGGCTTCGAGCCGACGTTGCTGACCACCGGGAAGGACGTGGTCGCGCGGGCCAAGCGCCAGGTGCCCGACGTGATCCTGCTGGACGTGATGCTGCCGGGCATGGACGGCCTGGAGATCTGCCGCGCGCTGCGCGCCGACCCGGAGACCGCCCGTGTTCCGATCATCATGCTCACCGCCAAGGGCGAGGAATCGGATCGCATCGTCGGCCTCGAGCTCGGCGCCGACGACTACATCACCAAGCCGTTCAGCCCCAACGAAGTGGTCGCGCGCGTGCGCGCTCTGCTCCGCCGCGCGCACCGGCCCGCGGCGACGGAGAGCCGGCTGGCCTACGGACCGCTCTCGGTGGACCTCGATCGGCACGTGGTGAAGGCCGGCAGCGACGAGGTGAAGCTGACGGCCAAGGAGTTCCTGCTGCTCCAGTACCTGATGGAACATCGCGGGCGCGTGCTGTCGCGCGACCTCCTGCTCACCGATGTGTGGGGCTACTCCTACACGGGCGGCACGCGCACGGTTGACGTGCACGTCCGGCGCCTGCGCGAGAAGCTGCCCATCCTCGCCGAGGCGATCCTCACCGTCAAGCAGTTCGGCTATAAGCTCGTGGACCCGGCTCCGAGCGCGCCGTGATCGCTTCCCTGCTCCTCGCGGCGGCGCTCGGCGCGGCCTGCGTAACGGTCGTCGCGTATCTCCTGCTCTCGCGCGACCGGGCTGCCCGCCAGGCGCGGGCCGGCGCGATGCAGTCGGTGGCACGGCGCTACGCGCTGGGCGACCTGAGCCGTCCGGCTCCCGATTACGGCGACGATGACCTCGGCGGTGTCGCGCGCGCCATGGATGCCGCCGTGCATGAACTGGGGCAGCGGGTGAACGCGCTCGCCCGCGACCGCGCGCGCATGGAGGCCATCCTCGCCAGCATGGTCGAAGGCGTGCTGGTCGTGGACGGCCAGGGGCGGCTGCAGCTCGTGAACGAAGCCGCGCGCAACCTGCTGAAGCTCGAGCGCGAGGCCAGCGGCCGTCCCTACGTCGAAGCCATCCGTCATCCGGCCATCGTCGAGCAGATCGCACGCGCCATGGCGGGCGGACCCACCGAAGGCATCGAGCTGTCGCTGGCGCTGGATCGCAATCGCACGCTGGTGGGGCGCGTTGCCCCGGTGGTGGCCGAGGGCCGCGGCGCGGTGCTTGTGCTTCACGACATCACCGACCTGAAGAACGCGGATCAGATCCGCCGCGACTTCGTCGCCAACGTCTCGCACGAACTGCGCACGCCGCTGACCGCCATCAAGGGCTACGCCGAAGCGCTGGTTGACGACCCCGACGATGAAGAGGCGCGGCAGCGATTTCTGGGCATCATTCACCGGCAGGCGGCGCGGATGGAGCGGCTGGTCACCGACCTGCTGCGGCTGGCGCGGCTCGACGCCGGCCAGGAGACCGTGGATTACACCCCATGTGACATTGCGGCGACGGTCACGGGCGTGGTCGCCGACCTCGAGCAGCCGATCGCGGAAAAGCAGATGCGGGTCCGGCTGGCAATTCCCGACGAGGCGCGCATCGTGATCACCGATGCCGCGAAGATCCACGACATCCTGCGGAACCTGATCGAGAACGCGGTGAACTACACGCCGGACGACGGCGAGGTCGACGTCACTGCGACCATCTCGGCAGGGTTCTTCGAGCTGGTCGTGGCCGATACCGGTCCAGGGCTGCCAGACGGCGACCTGCTTCGAGTGTTCGAGCGCTTCTATCGGGTGGACAAGTCGCGCGCCCGGCCCGGCGGCACGGGACTGGGCCTGGCGATCGTCAAGCACCTGGTGCAAGTGATGGGCGGCTCGGTGACGGCCGGCAATCAGCCCGAGGGCGGCGCCATCTTCACCGTGCGCCTGCCCTTGCGCGGCTGAGAGCAGCCGCCGACGCGGTCGCTACGGCATTCCGACCGCGTGCAGCACGTAGAACGTCCCGGCCGCGATGGCGGCGGACGCCGGGATCGTCAGGATCCACGCCCACACGATCTGCCCCGCAATCCCCCACCGCACCGCGGACAGGCGCCGCGTCGCGCCGACGCCGACAATGGCCCCGGTGATGGTGTGGGTCGTGCTCACCGGCACGCCTAACGACGTCGCGGTGAAGAGCGACACCGCCCCGGCGGTCTCGGCGGCGAAGCCGCCCACCGGCTGCAGGCGGGTGATCTTCGAGCCCATCGTGTGGATGATGCGCCAGCCGCCCGAGAGCGTGCCGAGTGAGATCGCCGCATGGGCGGACAAGATCACCCACAGGTCGATGCGGAACTCGGTGATCAAGCCGCCGGCGAACAGCGCGCCGGCGATGATGCCCATGGTCTTCTGCGCATCGTTGCCGCCATGGCCCAGGCTGTAGGCGGCCGCCGACACCAGCTGCAGCTTCCTGAACCAGCGGTCCACGCGCGACGGCGCGAAGTCCCGGAAAATCCAGAGCGTGGCCACCATGAACACGAAGCCCAGCACGAAGCCGATCCCGGGCGCGAGGACGATGAAGATCAGCGTCTTGGTCCAGCCCGACGGGATCAGCACGGCAGTGCCGGCCTTGGCGACACCGGCCCCGGCGTAGCCGCCGATCAGCGCGTGCGACGAGCTCGTCGGCAGGCCGTAGTACCAGGTGATCAGGTCCCAGACGATCGCGCCGATCAGGCCGGCCAGGATCACCGAGGTGGTGACGGCCGAGATGTCGATCATCCCGGAGCCGATGGTATTGGCCACCGCCGTCCCGAACACGAATGCCGCGACGAAGTTGAAGAACGCGGCCCAGATGACGGCCTTGCCCGGCGACAGCACGCGGGTGGAGACCACGGTGGCGATGGAATTCGCCGCATCGTGGAAACCGTTGATGTAGTCGAAGACGAGAGCGACCCCGATGACGAGGACGACGAGCGCGAAATCCACGGCGCCGTTATCCGTGCTTCACGACAACGCTTTCGAGGACGTTGGCCACGTCCTCGCAGCGATCGGTGGCTTCTTCCATCAGGTCGAGGACTTCCTTCCACTTGATGAGCGTGATGGCGTCACGCTCTTCCTCGAACAGACGGCGCAGCGCTTCGTCGTGCACGTCGTCGGCGGCGTTCTCGATGCGATTCACTTCGACAGCGCGCTCGTGGACGCCGACCCGGCGATCGAGCGCTTCCACCGCCACCTTCATCTGCATAGTGGCCTGCCAGGTGAGCGACGCCAGCTCCCGGGCGCCGTAGCGGAGCGAAGCCATCTTGTAGCGGCGCAGAACACCCGACGCGGCGTCGATGGCGTCCATGACATCGTCCATGGACTTGGCCAGGGCGTGGATGTCTTCGCGATCGATCGGGGTGACGAACGTAGAGTTCAGGCGCTGGATGATGTTGTGGGTCAGCGCATCGCACTCGTTTTCAATCTGCCTGATCTGGAGCGCCGTGTCCCAGTCGGGAGGGTCGGAGGCGAGCATGCGCTCGAGGAGGGTGGCGCCCGAGACGATGCGGTCGGCCAGGGCGGTGAAGTCCTCGAAGAACTTCTCTTCTTTGGGAATCAGGCGAAATCGCACGCTCCGAATTCTGTCACAGCTTTGTTACGTTTACGTTACAGGCGGTGCGAACGGGGCCAGGCACGAAACCCACGAAACCGGCGCTGTTTCTGCACATACGGCAGAAACTGCGTGGGTTTCGAGGGTTTCGTGCCTGGCCCCGCCCCCCTTTAGAAGGTGTAGCGGAGCGAAAGCTGGGTCTGCCGGGCCGTGCCCAGGCCGACCGTGCGGTTCAACGGTCCCAGCATGTAGCCGAACGTGCCCGCCTGAGCGTCCGTGAACGGGACGCCGGGCGTGCCGTTGGGCAGGCTGGTGGCCGGGTTCTCGTAGTTCAGCCGATTGAGCAGGTTGAACATCTCGAGGCGGAACTGGAACCCCTGCGAGCCGAAGCGGAAGTCCTTGCTCGCCATCAGGTCGAACTGCGCGAACGCAGGCCCGCGCAGGTAGTTGCGGGGCATGTTGCCGAACGTGCCCGGCTGCGGCGTCGTGAACGCCGCCGGGTTCAGGCAGCGGACGCCGTCCTGGTTGATATAGGGATCCACGCCGGGCACCAGGTCCGGACGCTGCGTGCCGCGGCTGTTGCCGCCGGGGATGTTGGCCACGTTCACGCCATTCACCGAGACGTTATCCGGCCGCGCGATCGTCACGTTCAGCGGCACGCCGCTCCTCGCGTTGACGATGCCGCCGAGGCGCCAGCCGCCGGTCCAGAAACCCTCGCCGGGGAACATGGTAGACGGCCGAGCCGTTAACGGTGTGCGGAATGTCCTGCGGGTTGGTCCCGTACTCGCTCTCGAAGTCGAACGTGTTCTGGGCGGTCGCGGCCTCGTTCGAACCCTGCGTGGTGCCCTTGTTTCGCGAGTACCTGGTACTGGAAGCCGCCCGTGAAGCCCGACCGGAACCGCCGCGTCGCGCTGATCTGGAGCGCGTCGTACTGCGCCGTTCCGCAGCCGCCGGTCGGGTAGATTCCGGCGAGGTCGACGTCGTCCACGCAGCCCGCCGTCTTGAAGTCGATCTGACCATACCTCGAGACCGGGCGCGCCAGCGTCACCGGGTCGAGGACGTTGCCGACACCGCGGAGGAACATGTCGTAGCCGCGGCTGCCGGTGTAGCCGACCGTGAGGTTGAGGTCACCCGGCAGCTCGCGCGATACGGTGAACCCGTACTGCATGTTGTACTCAATCGGGTAGTCGTGGGTGTAGCCGCGGATCGACAGCAGTCCGAGCAACTGGCTCTCGGGAATCGGATACTGCAGCCCGTTGTTGGGGACGTCCGAGGTCTGGACGCGGCTGCGGTCGATGTAGTTCTCGATCGGCTGGATACGGTCCTCGAACTGGCCGGGGCCGTAGAAGAGACCGAAACCCGCGCGCACGACCGTCTTGTCGTTCAGCTGATAGGCGGCCGAGAGACGCGGCGAGAAGTTGTTCTTGTCCGCGTTGTAGAAGCCGTCGCCGACATTGCCGAACTCGTTCTCCTCGACGAAGAACGGCCGGGCCCGGTCGTCGGCTTCGCTGACCACCGAGTAGTAGTCGTAGCGCATGCCGAGTTCCAGGGTCAATCTATCCCCGGCTCGCCACGAGTCCTGAACGAAGCCGATGGCGTAGAACTGCTCGGGTGTGAAGAAGGGCGAGTCCGACGTCACCGCGTAGGAGTTGGGGCGGTTGTCGATGAACTCGTTGATGCCGTTATAGGAGAGCTCCTGGCTGCCGAGGAACTGGAACCTGGCGCTCAGCGTGCGATACTCGAACCCGCCCTTGAAGGTGTGGGCCCCGCGCGTCATCGTGGCCGCATCCGCGAACGAGATCGACCTCGGGTCGAACGACGAGCCCACCGTGGTGGCCGCGCTGGTGGCGCGGATCAGCAAGCCGCTGCGGGCGATGCCGGTGGTGCCGCGCGCGTCGATGGACCCCGACGTGAACGAACCTGAGAGCGAGACGCCGAGCGCGTCGTAGCCGGCCGGCCCGAAGGCCAGCGCGCTGTTCTCCGGCAGGTTGACGCCCACCTTGAATTCGTTGACGATCGTGCCGCCGAAGATGCTCTGGAAGTTCGCGACGATGTTCTGCGGCTGCTGCTTCGCAAGCACGCGGCGTGGCGTCACCGTGCGGTCCGGGGTGTCGACCTCACCGTTGCTGTAGAGATAGCGGCCGTAGAACGAGTGGTTGTCGCTGAAGCGGTGATCGAGGCGGAACGACATCGTGTCCTCGCGCTGCTCGGCCTCGGTCGTGTTCGTGGCCAGGGCCACCAGCGGGTTGCTCGTCGCCACGGTACCCTGCGGGAACCCGTTCAGCAGCGGCGCCACCGCCTGCGTGCGCGCCGCGCTCTGGCCCTGACCGCTGCCGACCGGTTCGCCCGCG
Organism: uncultured Acidobacteriota bacterium; assembly: GCA_963723005.1. Lineage (GTDB taxonomy): Bacteria > Acidobacteriota > Vicinamibacteria > Vicinamibacterales > UBA2999 > VFZN01. Next base: position 37,337 of record CAVRPA010000014.1, read on the forward strand.
AGAATGCGGCGCCGCGCCTCGTCACTCGGCACCGCTTCGGTGAAGCTCAGGCCGGTGTTCTGGCGCAGCCCCTCGTAGCTGACGAAGAAGAACGTCCGGTTCTGGCGGACCGGGCCGCCCACCGAGCCGCCGAACTGGTTCAGATCCAGCGGCTGCTTGACGTCGTCGTACTTCGAGGCGGAGTCGAGCGCGTCGTTGCGGTAGTACTCGAAGAGCGAACCGCGATAGGCGTTCGATCCGCTCTTGCTGACGACCGTGATGTTGCCGCCGGCGCCGAGACCGCTTTCAGCGGGCGCCAGGCCGGAGTTGACGCGGAATTCCGCGACCGACTCCATCGAGGTCTGCAGGCGGAACTGCGAGCCGGTGGCATTCAGGTAGCCGGGGCTCGCGTCCCATACATAAGTGCCGTCCACGCCGTCGTAGTTCAGGTAGTTCTGCTGATTCGACTTGCCGTTGAAACGCACCGAGGACCAGCCGCCGTTGCCGTCGCTCGTCGCGCCGGTGGCCAGTGTCATGAGGTTGGCGAAGTTCCGGCCGTTGACCGGCAGGTTCTGCACTTCCTCAGGGGAGACGTTGACGCCGATCTTGGCCGATGACAAGTCCAGCATGGGTGCATCAGCCGAGACCGTCACCTGCTCGGTGACGCCGGAGACGCCCAGTTCGACGGCGATGTTCTCGATCTGGCCGACGCCGAGGACGACGTCGCGCTGGTTGGTCTGGAACCCGGCCAGTTCCACCACCACGGTGTACGGGCCGGCGTTGAGATTGGTGACGGCGAAACTGCCGTCCGCGTCTGTCACTGCCGGACGCACCGCGCCCGTGGCCTTCGAGGTGACCGTGACAGTAACGCCAGGCAGGGCCGACTTGCTCTGGTCGAGCACCTTCCCGATGATGCGGGACTCGGTCTGCTGCGTAAAACCCGGGGTCGCGATGAACAGCGCGAGCACCAGGGACATGAACACCTTCATTCGAGACTCCTTGTTCGGATGTGAACAAAGGCAGCGTAGCGAGATGAAGGATCGGCCTCATGACGGGAATGTTAATTTGGTGAAAACGAATGCCGGACGGCACCGGACACAGGTGGACGATCTTCGAGGAACTTTCGTCCACAACTGTCCGCAGTGTCCGCCTGAGTTGATGGGCTTGGGTGTTCAGCTCGTGGCCTCATCCAGTCGCGCCCGCGGCATCGCGCACCACGACTGTCATCGGCTCGACCTCGCCCCTACTTGCCAGTATTGGCAGCAGGCCGCGTCTTGAAGTCGAACCGCAGCACTTCTGCGGCGGCCGTAGCAACACCGCGCAGCGTCGCAACCCCGCGTACGTCGAGCCACTCTGTGTCGCCGACGGCGGGATATGTGCTCTCGGCCGACAAGGAAGGCTCGGTGCCGGCCTGCGTCAGGTACACAAGCAGCGTCGGTGCCTCGGCTGAAGCTCGGACTTCGAGCCTTCCGCCAGACGCGACGGTGACGCGGCTGATCCTTATCTGGGCATTCTCGAACTGCACTCGCTCCTGCGTCGCGGCGGGGATAGTGGCGTCGCGAAAGAACTTGCCTCGCAAGGTCGCCTCGTCGATGGGTTCAGTCTTGAACTCCACGCGGAGGAAGTCGCTCAGCGTCTCCGTAGGGTTCTCGACTGAATGCACCTCCTTGAGTCCCTTATAGACACGGAAGCTCCCGGCTGTTGTTGTCGGCCTCGTGACAGCCGCGTACGGGAGGCCCTCGTGCTTGAACAGAATCGGACCGCCGTCGTTCAGGTAGACGTAGGCCGATGCCTGCTCGGTGTGAAAATGCGGCGCGACAACGGTCTTGGGGGCATAGCGCACGCGAACGACCTTCACCCACGCGTTCTCGAACTCTAGCTGGTAAGCGTCGGGGGCCGCGATGAGCGGATCTTGATCCGCAGCACCGGAAGCCGACAGGCTGGCCCAGGCGACGGCTCCTAGCGCAAGCGGTAAGAAGGTTTTGATCATAGAGAGTCCTCTCCGGTTTCGGCGTTCAGTTCGGGCAGCATGCGTCGCTGAAGCCAGTCGCGGAGCCGGAGTGCAGCCGCAACCGGCGCCGCCAGCGGATTTCACCTCAGCGTCTTCGACGCAACAGGCGTCGGGCCGTCTGGGGGCTGGCCCCCCGCAGCAGGTGTCGGCAGGCTTCCGGGTATTCGCGGCGGTTGGTGCAGGTTCGGTGGGCTCGATTCGGTTGAATTCGTTCGCCATGGGCGTCCTCCTGTTGGGCCACGGCGATTCGTGGCCTCACTCCTGAAGACGACGGCCTTCAGAAATGGACGCATCCGCGATCGCTGATGTTGAGGGGCAGGGACAGGCCGAGCAGGCTGGTTGGCTTGGCGCTGTCTCATCAGCGTCGCAGCTCGTGGGTGTGCGCAGGGAGAAATCGGCGACTCCACCCCTCACGTCCACGACGATTTCGCAGCAGCGCACCAGCATGTCGCGGAGGTGCACCCGGCCACGCTGCACTCGAGACTTCATGCCCGAGAGCGAGACCCCGGCCGACCGGGCAGCCTCGGCTTGGGTGAGCCCCTGAATTGAGGTCAGCGTGATGGCACTCCGGTAGGGCTCGGGAAGCTGGGCGACCATCGCGGTTAGGCACGGCGCCAGTTCGGCCTCCGCTGCATGATCTGCATCGGCGGTGAACTCGGCCGGGACGTCGATGTCGAGAGAATCCGTGCGCCCGTCGCGGCGTTGACGCGCCCGCAGCGAATCCCGTAGGGCGTTGCGAGCAATCTGGAAGAGCCATGCTTCCAGCCGGTCGCTCGCGCGAAGTGATCCAAGGTGCCTTACGACGCGCAGGAACACGTCCTGGAGCAAATCATCCGCCTCGACGCCCGGCGGCACGCGTCTGGCCAGGAACGCCCGAAGGGGCGGCGAGAACTCGGACCAAAGCGCCGCCGGGGCGTCCAACGGGGCCGGTCTGAGCGCCCCCTCCGGTGAACTCGATGCGGAATCGGCCACGGCAGCGTCGACCATCTCGCAGTATCCCTTCCAAGGGGAAGACGTGGGATCTCACAAGTGGACGCAAGCCGTGGTTAAGGCTCACGAACACGATTGGCCGTATTCAACAGACCAGTGTGGCCAGGAATGAAGGCTGACAACCTGCGCTTATTCCAGTAGGAGGCGCTGCCGGATAGTCAGCAGCGCCTCGAGCGGCTCTACGAGCAGCAGCCCGGTGCGCAGCACGGGGCCGCGGCGGCGGCACCAGGCTTGGTCGCCCGGACGAACGCGCTCATGAAGCGGCCATCGACCGACTCGGCCAGGCCCTCTTCGTCGAGACCGGCGCTGGCCAGAAATGCCTTGGCATCCTCGGCCTTGTAGATGCGCGTCGGCTCGAGATCGACGTCGCCAAAGCCAGCCGCGGACAGCTTCGCGCGATACTCCCCTTCCTCCAGCGCGCCAGCGACGCAGCCGATCCACAGCTCCATGTTCTTGCGCACCTCGGCCGGCACCCCGGTGCCGCGCACGACGACGTCCGATACCGCAAAGCGGCCGCCGGGCTTCAGCACGCGGAACGCCTCGCGCAGCACGGCGTCCTTGTCGGCTGACAAGTTGATGACGCAGTTCGAGATGATGACGTCCACCGTATTGTCGGGCAGCGGGATGTGCTCGATCTCGCCCCTGAGGAACTCCACGTTCGTCAGGCCCGACTTCGCCTGGTTCTCGCGCGCGAGGGCCAGCATGTCGTCGGTCATGTCGAGCCCAAAGGCCTTCCCGGTCGGGCCGACACGCCGCGCCGAGAGCAGGACGTCGATGCCGCCGCCCGAACCGAGGTCCAGCACGGTCTCGCCCGCCTTCAACTCGGCCAGCGCCGTCGGGTTGCCGCACCCGAGCGATGCGATCACCGCCTCGACGGGCAGGACGCCGATCTGCGACACGTCGTAGAGGTTGCTGGTGATGGGATCACAACAGCCGCCCTCGCTCGAGCCACAGCCATTGCTGGCCTGTCCCTGGGCCGCCCGCCGCGCGGCCTCGCCATATTTCTCCTTCACTACCGACTTGATGTCCGTCGCGGTGTCGCTCGCCATGATGGTTTCTCCAGGTCTTGGGTCTTGGGTCTTGGGTCTTGAGTCTTGAGCCCTGACTCCTGCCCCCCGATCCCTTCCGATATATTCGCCTAAACGAATATCTATCGCCGTGATATATTTGTCAAGGCGAATATGTCAACACCCTGCTGCACCCCGAAACCCGCGCCACGGCTGAGGCACCTGGACACCTTGACCACGGTCTTCGGCGCCCTGGCGGATGCCACGCGGCTCCGCATCCTGTCGCTGCTGAAGGACGGCGAGGTCTGCGTCTGCCACCTGCACGGCAGCCTGGGCGTGCCGCAGCCCACCGCCTCGCGGCACCTGGCCTTTCTCCGCCGCGCGGGTCTCGTCACCGCGCGCCGCGAAGGCATCTGGATGCACTACTCGCTGGCGCCGCAGTCCGACCCGGTGGTGGCGTCGGTGATCGCCTCCGCCCTGCACGCCCTCACGCATACCGAAGTCGCCTCGAAGGATTCGCTCAGGCTCCAGCGCGAGCTGGTCGCGGGATGACCACGGTCCTCTTCGCCTGCGTGCACAACGCCGGGCGCTCGCAGATGGCGGCCGCGCTGTTCAACCAGATCGTCGATCCGGACAAGGCCCGCGCGATTTCTGCCGGGACGGATCCCGGCCCGCGCGTCCACCCCGAAGTGCTGATCGTGATGGCGGAACGCGGCGTCGACTTGACCAACGCAATTCCAGTGCGGCTCACCGAGACCCTCGCGCAACAGGCTCAATGGCTGATCACCATGGGCTGCGGCGACCAGTGCCCCTTCGTGCCGGGCGCCCGGACCGAAGACTGGCCGCTCGACGATCCCAAAGGGCGGCCGCTCGACCAGGTCCGCGGCATCCGCGACGACATCGCTCAGCGCGTTGGCGTTTTCGTGGACGCGCACGGCTGGCGATAGCAGCCGCGCCCGCTCGCACCTCCCGTATAATCCCGCCCAGATGTCGTCCACGGCCCCCACGCCCATGCACGTCCGCGTGCGGGGTCTTGCCGCGCTGCTCGTCCTCTTCCTCGTCATCTCCTTCATCGTGCCGCGGCCGGAGGCCGTCACGCCGCAAGGCTGGCGCCTCGCCGCGATCTTCGCCTGCGTCATCGCCGGGATGGTCATCGAGCCGCTGCCGGCCTCGGCGCTGGTCCTCCTCGGGTTGACGGCGATGGCCGCCAACGGCACGCCGATGCGGGAGGTGCTGGGCGGCTTCGCCGAGCCGTCGGTGTGGCTGGTGATCGTGGCGATGCTGATCGCGCGATCGATGCTCAACAGCGGCCTCGCCCGCCGCATCGCGCTGATTTTCATCCGCGCCTTCGGACGCAGCTCGCTCGGCGTCTCGTACGCGCTGATGGCCACCGACGTCACGCTCGCGTCCGGCGTGCCCTCGATCACCGCGCGCAGCGCCGGCATGATCATGCCGGTGGCGGTGCGCATCGCGGAGCTCTTCGATTCGCATCCCGGTCCCACGTCTTCGCGCATCGGCGGCTTCCTCATCGCCAGCATGTACCAGGGATCGGCCGTCGCCTGCGCGATGTTCTTCACCGGCCAGGCAAGCAACATCCTCGGCGCCAGCCTCGCCGCGAAGCTGGTCAACGTGCAGGTGACCTGGTCCAGTTGGTTCATCGCCGCCATAGTCCCCGGTCTGGTGTCGTGCGCGGTGGTGCCGTGGATCGTCCACCGCGTGATGAAGCCCGAAGTGCGGCGCACGCCCGAAGCGCCGCGCTTTGCGATTGAAGAGCTGCACAAGATGGGCCCGCTCGCCCGCGACGAGTGGGTCACGCTTGCGGTGTTCGGCGGCGTCAGCCTGCTGTGGATGACGTCGGCCTGGCATCGCCTCGACGTCACCTTTGTCGCCATGCTGGGGCTCGCCGTGCTGCTGACCACCGGCACCATGCCGTGGCAGGCGGCCGTCACCGAGCGCGCCGCCTGGGACGTGTTCGTCTGGTACGGCGGACTGCTGAAGATGGGCGAGCTGCTCAACGCGACCGGCACCACCAAGGTGTTCGCCGAGAGCGCGGGCGCGCTCTTCCCGGGCGTGCCGTGGGTGGTGATGCTGGTCGGCGTGCTGCTGATCTACTTCTACACCCACTACGCGTTCGCCAGCATCACCGCGCACATGCTGGCGATGTTCCCGCCCTTCGTGGTCATGCTGGTCGGCCTCGGCGTGCCGCCGCAATTGGCGGTCTACAGCCTGCTCTGCCTCGCCAACCTGCCGGCGGGCCTCACCCACTACGGCACGACGACGGCGCCGATCCTGTTCGGCCTCGGCTATGTCTCGCACGCCGACTGGTGGAAGGTCGGCTTCTATGTCTCGGTCGCGAACATGGCGGTGTGGCTCACGATCGGTTTCGCGTGGTGGAAGGTTGTGGGCTTCTGGTAAATCTCCGATAGCAGCTCGCGATATGCTGCTGCCATGCGCAACGTGCTCGCGCTCATCCTGGGCGGTGGCCAGGGCAGCCGGCTCCACCCCCTCACCCAGTTCCGCTCCAAGCCCGCAGTCCCGATCGGTGGAAAGTACCGGCTCATCGACGTACCGATCAGTAGCTGCCTGCACGCCGATCTGCGCCGGATCTTCGTGCTGACGCAGTTCAACTCGTTCTCGCTCAACCGGCACGTCAGCAGCGCCTATCGCATGGACCTGTTCTCACGAGGGTTCGTGGAGATTCTCGCCGCCGAGCAGACACCCGAGTCCACGGCGTGGTTCCAGGGCACGGCTGATGCCGTGCGCAAGGCGCAGAGGCATTTCATCCAGCACGAAGCCAGCCACTACCTGATCCTGGCCGGCGATCACCTCTACCGGATGAACTACGCCGAACTGCTGCAGGCGCATGTCGATAGCGACGCCGACGTCACGATCGCCGCGCTGCCGGTGGACGAGGCCGAAGCCACCGGCATGGGCATCTTCACGTTCGACTCCGCAAGGGCGCATCGCCGGCTTCGAGGAAAAGCCCAACGCCGAGCGGCTGCGGCAGATGGCGCCCAGCCTGGGAGCGGGCGCGGGGTTCGTCGCCGACGAACCGGGGAAGCCCTACATCGCTTCAATGGGCATCTACTTGTTCTCCCGCCAGGTGCTGCTCGATCTGCTGGCGCAGGAGCCGGGTCACGATTTCGGCCGTGAGCTGATTCCCGCCGCGCTCACGCGCTACAAGGTGCGCGCCTTCCCGCACCGTGGCTACTGGGCCGATGTCGGCACCATCGAGAGCTTCTACGACGCCAACATCATGCTGACCCGCTCCGAGGCGCCGTTCAGCTTCTACGACCCGACCTACCCCGTCTATACGCACGCGCGTTTCCTGCCGCCGTCCAAGCTGGTGCGCTGTCAGCTCAACAGCACGCTCGTCGCCGAGGGGTGTTATCTCGAGGACGCCACGGTCACCGATTCCGTCGTCGGCATCCGCACCTCGATCGGTGCCGGCAGCCGGGTCGAGCGATCGGTACTGCTGGGGGCCGACTACTACGAGCCGGAGCCCGAACGGTATGCGGTGCCGATCGGCATCGGCCGGGACGTGGTGCTGAATCGCGTGATCGTGGACAAGAACGCGCGCATCGGCAACGGCGCACGCCTGGCGAACAGCGCCGGCCTGGAGCACGCGGACGGCAACGGCTATTACATCCGCAACGGGATCATCATCGTCCCCAAGGACGGCACGATCGCGCCTGGCACGGTGGTGTAGAGCTGAGGGTCGCTTCGGGTGTTGGGTCTTGGGGCTTGGGTCTTGGGCTTGGGTCTTGAGGCTTGGGGCTTGGGGCTTGGGTCTTGCAGTGGTGAGCCGCGACCATCAGAGCGTTACCCAGAATTAACCGCGCCGTCATGGCACGGAAACCTTCTGCCGCTACCGTGGTTCTCAGGATTTGAGGATCAACGGAATGCAACCACTTCACGCCACACGTGCGCCCATGAGGGTGGCCGCCAATGCCGACCGCAACGGGACGCGCACGCGCGTGCTCATCGTCGAGGACGAAGGTGACATCGCCGGGCTGATCCGCCACACGCTGGAGCGCGGCGGCGACATGATCGTCGAGGTCGCGGCAAGCGGCGATCAGGCCCTCAGACTCGCCAGCGAGCATCCGCCGGATCTCGTCGTCCTCGACCTGAACCTGCCGGTTCTGGGCGGCCTCGAAGTCTGCCGGCTCCTGCGCAGTCGGCCTGCCACAGCCCGGGTTCCCATCATCATGCTGACGGCCCGCGGTACTGAAAGCGATCGGGTTACCGGGCTTGACGCCGGTGCCGACGACTACATCACCAAACCGTTCAGCCTGCGCGAGCTGACCGCCCGCGTCCGCGCCGTGCTGCGCCGGGGCAAGAGCGACGAGCAGACCGCGGCCCCGCTCATCTATCGCGGCAAGCATCTGGTGGCCGATTTCGATGCGGTGTCGATCGAAGCCGACGGCGAAGCCATCCGGCTGACTCGCCGCGAATTCGAGCTGCTACGGTATCTCGTGGAGAACCGGAATCGCGTGCTGTCTCGCGATCGGCTGCTGGAGCGCGTGTGGGGCTACGACCGGCTGATCGAAACGCGCTCGGTGGACGTGCACGTCGGACGGTTGCGCGGAAAGCTCGGCGAGGCGGGTAAGCAGATCGAAACCGTGGTGGGACTCGGCTATCGGTTCGTCGAGTAGAAGCGCTCGCCGGCGCGGGCGGCTACTCCACGTGCCAGCCGGCGTCCTGCAACTGGTCCATCGCGACCGCGATCGACCGCCGCGCGCGCTCCACGCGATGCCAGTCGTGATACTCGACGCGCTTGACGACCTGGCTGTCCCGCTCCTCACTCACCTGCCATCCAGAGTCCGTAGGTTCGATTGAGAAACGAAGCGTGTGCCCGGCGTTACGAAGGTGCTTGATGAACATGGCGACCCTTCGATCCTGCCCCAGCGCCGCGTGAACGGTGTGTAAATTCGCGGTAAACAGCGACGGTCGAAGGCCAGAAGTCATTCTCGGACAGCAATTTACGCGGCCACAACATATAGCGCCCCAGGCCGGGTGGAGACCTGCAGATCGTCGTCTCCAGCATTGGGCTCACCATCCACGTGATACCTCAGGGGACCGGTGCCGCGCACGACCGCATCGACCACCGGCGTCATGTGCAAGCCGCGTCCGGGCACCAGGCTGCCGTTGAAGAACGCGGGGATCTGCGCGAGCAAGCGCCACAGCGGCTGCGCCTCTACCACGACCAGATCGAGATGCCCATCATCCAGCCGTGCCTTGGGCGCGATCTGCGCGCCGTTGCCGTACTGACGTGAGTTGGCGACGGCGATGATCAGCGCGCGATAGGTGGTGGAGGTGCCACCGTGCTCGATCGTGTAGTGCTGAGCGCGATATCGCGGCAGTTCGCTGAAGGTGATCTTGGCGTAGCCGGAGAAGCCGCGGCGCACACCTGGCATGGCGATGTGCTGAGCGATCTGGGCGTCGAGGCCGACGCCGGCAACGTTGAAGAACCACGACTCGTCAATCTGCCCGGCATCGATCAACCGCCGCGAGCCGGTCGCGGCCAGTTCGAGCGCTGCCGGTGATTCGAGCGGCACGCCCAGGTCCCGAGCCAGGCCATTGCCCGATCCACCGGGCACGATTGCCAGGCGTGTCTCCGAGTACACCAGCGCGCTGGCCACCTCGTTGATCGTCCCGTCGCCGCCCCACGCCGCCACCAGATCGACACCCGCGTTTCGCGCGCGCGTCGCAAACAGGCGAGCCTCGCCGGGCGCGCCCGTCACCAGCACCTCCACCTCGGCGCCGTGGCGCGCGAACGCGTCGGTCGCCAGCGCCTTGCAGGCGCTCACCGGCCGCCGGCGGTTTGGCCCGGAGACCGGGTTGATGATGACGACGGCTCGCATCAAGTGGTCAGGGTTTCAGACGGCGAAGCATGCGGGGCGGCAGCAGAAAGCGCAGGGTGCCGGGCCCGCCGGGCGTGGCGCCATCGACGTCGATCGCGCACACCGCGCCCTTGCGGAACTCCACGTGCCCGCGCGCGCCGAGCAGTTTGGCGGCGAACTCGCCGAGATCCGGCTCGTGCCCGACCAGCGCGATGCGCCGATGACGCTTCGCGTGACTCTTGATCGCCTCGACGATGGCGGCGGGCTTGCCTCCGGGAGCGAGGGCCTCGAGCGTCTCCATCGGGACCCGCTTCTTGAAACCGGTCGCCAGCAGGGTGGCCGTCTCCTCGGCCCGGGTCAGCGGGCTGGTGAGAATCACGTCCAGCTCGAGGTCCAGCGCGACCAGGCCGTGCACCGCGTCCTTGAATCGCTTGATGCCTTCGGGCGTGAGCGGTCGCTTGCGGTCGTCGGGATATTTCGGTCCCCGCTCGGCGGCGATGGCGTGGCGAACGAGATACAGCTCGAGAATGGCGGCCATGGGTTACATCCTAAACGTTGGGCGGCTGGTTACGGGCGGCCGTGATGATCGCGTTGCAGAGTTCCAGCAGGGCGTCGCGACCGTGAAGAAAGCTGGCGTGCCCATCCCGGCAGGCCTCTTCGAGCGTGCGCACCAGCATGCCGAGCTCCGCCGACAGGGGCCGATTCGAGACGGCCACGGTTGTCTGCACTTCCCGGATGCGGGCGAGCAGGATCTCGTAGTCGTGAATCTGGCCGAGCGCGTCCTGCATGTCCTTGAGGCGATTGATGCGCACCGTGGCCCGTGACTTCATCAGCTCGCGTTCCACTTCCAGGGCGTAGCGCAGCTTCTTGGTGGCCACGCGCACGGCGTGCAGGCGCTCGGAATCGTACAGGGCGCCGGTGCGGCGCACCTCGTCGCGCAGGCGCATCGCCCGCTGCGCGGACCGACGGCGCACGCTGCGCAGTTCGGCGTCGTGGTGGGCCACCGGATGGCGAGGCGACGGCGGATCGTGGAGCTGGCTCTTCAACCTGGCGACCACCGCCGGGGTGATGACATGGTGCATCGCCTGGCGATGGATCTGCCGCTCGTCCTGGAGGTGGGCCCGGACCGCCGCGACGGCGTTCTCGGAAACGCCGGCGCGCGGCCCCATCTCCTCCAGGTGGCCCAGCGCCACGTCCAGTTCGCGGATCGGTCCGAGCGCCTGGGTGATACGCCGCACCTGTTTGCCTGCCCGATCCAGCGCGTCCGAGTCGGCCGCTTCAGCCAGCACCGGCAGCACCTCGCGCAGCCGCCGGGATGCGACACGGGCGCGGTGGACCGAGGTCACGTCTCCTGACGCCGCCGCGGGCAGCGCGTCGAGCAGGGACAGCAGCCGCTGCCGCAAGAGCCTCACCGGGAGCGTGGTCCGCTGCATGCTAGGATTCGGGACGGTCATTATACCGACCCCTTCCACCACGAGCCTCCATGCGCCTGGCCGCCATCGACATCGGCACGAACTCCGTCCACATGATCGTGGTGCGCGTGCGCCCCGACTTCTCGTTCGAGGTGATCGATCGCGAGAAGGAAATGGTCCGCCTCGGGGCGGGCGGACTGGACGGCCGCAAGCTGACGCGGTCCGCCCAGACCGCGGCGCTTCAGGCGCTCTCCAAGTTCGAGCGCATCGCCCGCTCCCACCAGGTGGACGAGATCCTGGCGGCGGCGACCAGCGCCACGCGCGAGGCCGAGAACGGCGGCGAGTTCCTCGCCGACATCGAGCAGCAGACCGGTATCCGGCCCCGCATCATCACCGGGACCGAGGAGGCCCGGCTGATCCACCTGGCCGCGGTCTACGGCGTTGACACCCCGAAAGAATCCGTCGTCATCGACATCGGCGGCGGCAGCGTGGAGATCACGCTGGGCACCGGGCGAGAGGTGAAGTTCGCCCGCAGCTTCAAGATGGGCGTCATCCGCCTCACCGAGCGTTATGTGACCTCCGATCCGATCAGCAAGCGCGACGAGCGCAAGCTGGTGAAGTTCATCGGCGAGCAGGTCGATCGCTATGTCAGCTACATCGTCAAGGAGGGCTTCGACCGGGTGATTGGAACCTCCGGCACGATCCTGTCCCTGGGCGCGGTGGCGACGGCCATGGATCGCGGCGTGGCGCCCGAGGAAGTGCGCAACCTCCGAGTGCCCGCCAAGAGCCTGAAGCGCCTGCGCAAGACGGTGACGACGCTGGATCTCGAGGAACGGCTCACGCTGCAGGCGCTCGATCCACGTCGAGCCGATCTGGTCGTCGCTGGCGCCGTGCTGCTCGACACTCTGCTCAGCAAGCTCGAGGCCAGCGACATCACGCTGTGCGATCTGGCGCTGCGCGAAGGCCTGGTGCTCGACTACGTGCATCGGCACCGCAAGGAAATCGCGCGCGTCGATCGCTACCCCGACGTGCGGCGGCGCTCGGCCATCGAACTCGGCGAGCGCTGCCACTGGGAGGCGGACCATTCCCGTCAGGTGGCCCGCATGGCGCTCGCCATTTTCGAGCAGACCAAGGCGCTGCACGGCCTCGGCGATCGCGAGCGGGAATGGCTGGAGTACGCATCGCTGCTCCACGACATCGGCAACCACATCAGCTACGAGCGGCATCACCGCCATTCCCAGTACCTGATCAAGAACGGCGACCTCCGAGGCTTCGAGCCGACCGAAATCGAGGTCATCGGACTGGTGGCGCGCTATCACCGCCGCGGCACGCCCAAACGCAACCACGAGGGCTACGGCGACCTGTCGCCGGCTCTGCGGAAGACGGTGCGCGTGCTGGCCGCGATCCTGCGCGTGGCCGAAACGCTCGATCGCTCGCGCCACGGGGTGGTCGGGGCGGTCACCCTGCGCGATCGCGGCGAGGACCTGCGCCTGCAGGTCGAGGCCATGGGCGACGCCGAGCTGGAGGTCTGGGCCGGCCGCCGCCAGCTCGACGTGCTCGAGAAGGAGCTGGGCAAGCCGATCACGCTGGCCAAGCTCCAGCGTGAGCTTCCGCCGGGCGCGGTGAAGGCGCGCAAGAAGCGGCCCGACCGCCGCACGCTCCGCACTGATGGGTTAACCGGAATTAGAGAAATCTCTATACAAATCTCTTACAAATCGACGAAGCGTTGCCGATTGCGAAGCAAATCGCGGAGGCACTGGAAGCCGCGCATGAGCAGGGGATCAACGACCGCGACCTGAAGCCCGCGAACATCAAGGTGCGCAGCGATGGCACCGTAAGGTGCTCGATTTCGGCCTCGCGAAGGCGATCGAACCACCTTCAGGTTCGTCGCCCAGCGTGTCGCCGTCGCCGACGCTCACCACGCTCGCGATGACGCAGCGCGGGATAATCCTCGGCACTGCTGCCTACATGTCGCCCGAGCAGGCCAAGGGCGCCGTCGTCGATCGCCGAGCGGACGTGTGGGCGTTCGGGTGCGTGCTGTACGAGATGCTGTCCGGCCGCGAGGCGTTCGGCGGCGAGAACGTAACAGACACGCTTGCGTCAGTGCTTCGCGCCGAGCCGGATTGGAGCGCGCTGCCGGCCGACACGCCAGCATCCATGCGCCGGCTGCTCCGCCGCGCCTTAGTGAAGGACCGACGCGAGCGACTGGCCGACATAGATTATTATGTGGGTAGGAGTTCGCACTGTGAAAGAATGGCTGCCGGAGTGGCGTGCGCTGGCATGCGCTAGGGCCTTGGGTGTGGGGAGGGACCAGATATGGTAGGAGTCCGAGTTTGAGAGTGCTGGAGTGATTGTTGTGAAGTTTGGGTCGGCAGGAGTAGGGGGAGTAGTTGGTGTGGCTCTCAGAACGTATTATCGTGTTGGTCTGTGATGGTGTTACCACTGTCGGCCGTCCACTGGCTTGCTGGCCCTGTTGGCCGGGAGGTTTTGTTCTACACGGGTCTGTTTATGACGGCTGTGTGGCGTTCTGGTGGTTCCTTGTTGTGGTGGCACTGGCGCTGGACTGTGCGCGCTAGTTCCCTATCCGGCCTGGGCACTCGCCTCCTGCCGTCAGCATCGTATTGCTGGGTGTCTCCGAGGAATTAACACGTCAGTAACTGGCGCGAAACCGCCTTGCCATAGGCTGATCACATGCGTGTGTCGAACCTGAATTCCGTTGTGTCGCTGTGCGCGGCAGCCTTGCTGACGACCGCCTGCGGCGGCGGGTCCTCCTCCGCGCCGGGCTCCACCTCCGGTGGCGCGCCGGCCCTGATCACCCTCGACGGCTCCAGCACGGTCTTCCCCATCAGCGAAGCCGTGGCCGAGGAGTTCCAGAAGAGCGTGCCCAACACGCGCGTCACGGTGGGCATCTCGGGCACGGGTGGCGGCTTCCAGAAGTTCTGCCGCGCCGAGACCGACATCAGCGACGCGTCACGGCCGATCAGCGCCACCGAGATCGCGGCGTGCGGCAAGAGCGGCGTCGAGTACGTGGAGCTGCCGGTGGCCTACGACGGCATCGCCATCGCCGTGAATCCGAAGGCGTCGTGGATCAGCGACATCACGGTGGCCGAGCTGAAGACGCTGTGGGCTCCCGAGGCGCAGGGCAAGGTGACGCGCTGGAACCAGGTGCGGGCGAGCTGGCCCGACCGCGAAATCCACCTGTTCGGCGCGGGCGTGGACTCGGGCACCTACGACTACTTCACCGAAGCCATCACCGGTAAGGCCAAGGCCAGCCGCGGCGACTTCACCTCGAGCGAAGACGACAACGTGCTGGTGCAGGGCGTCAGCAGCGACGAGCTCGCGCTCGGTTTCATCCCGTTCGCGTATTACGAAGAAAACCGCGAACGGCTCAAGCTGGTGCCCGTTGACGATGGCAAGGCCGACAACGGCGCGGGGCCGCTGCTGCCGAGCGCCGAGACCATTCGCATCGGCACCTATCAGCCGCTGTCGCGCCCGGTGTTCATCTACGTCTCGAAGAAGGCCGCCGAGCGCCCAGAGGTCCAGAAGTTCGTCGAGTTCTACCTGAAGGAAGCGGAGACGCTGGTCCGCGAGGTGAACTACGTCGGCCTCGGTGACGCCGCCTATACGCTGGTCGCCGAGCGTTTTGCGAAGCGCGTCACCGGATCGCTGTTCGCCGGCGCCGACAACACCGTGGGCGTGACCATCGAACAGCTGCTCGCCAAAGAACGCGCGCAGTAGCATCATGCGCACGCGTCGGATCGAATGGGTCATCGAGCACGCGCTGTTCCTCTGCGCGGCGCTCTCCGTCCTCACCACTGCCGGCATCATCATCGTGCTGGCGGTGGAGACGTTCGAATTCCTGCGTGAAGTCCCGTTGCTGGAGTTCCTCACCGGCACCGAGTGGACGCCGCTCTTCGCCAACCCGCGCTTCGGGGTGATGCCGCTCGTGGCCGGGACGCTGCTGGTCTCGGCCATCGCCATGGCGGTGGCGCTGCCGATGGGGCTGCTGTCGGCCATCTACCTCAGCGAGTACGCGCCTGACGGCGTTCGCCGGGTGATCAAGCCGGCCCTCGAAATCCTGGCGGGCGTGCCGACAGTGGTCTACGGCTACTTCGCGCTGATGTTCGTCACCCCGCTGCTGCAGCGCATCTTCCCGCAGATGTCGGGATTCAACGCGCTCAGCCCGGGCATCGTCATGGGCATCATGATCCTGCCGCTCGTGTCCTCGCTGGCCGAGGACGCGATGCGGGCGGTGCCGCGCGGATTGCGCGAGGGCTCGTACGCGCTGGGCGCGACGCAGATGCAGACCGCGCTCAAAGTGGTCGTGCCGGCCGCGTTCTCGGGGATTACGGCGGCGTTCATCCTCGCCGTTTCCCGCGCCGTGGGCGAGACGATGATCGTCGCGATTGCCGCCGGCCAGCAGCCGCGCCTCACCGCCAGCCCGTTCGTGCCGCTCGAAACGATGACCGCGTACATCGTGCAGGTGAGCCTGGGCGACACGCCGCAGGGCACGCTCGAATACCGCACCATCTTTGCCGTCGGCATGCTGCTGTTCCTGATGACGTTCGGGCTGAACCTGGTCAGCACCTGGCTGCGGGAACGCTTCCGCGAGGAGTACACGTGAGGCACCGGGCCGATCTCGCTTTCCGGCTCGTCGCGCTCAGCACCCTGGTGTTCGCGCTGATCACGCTCGCGGCGCTGGTCTTCGACGTCGTCGCCGACGGCGCCGGGCGCCTCAGCTGGCAGTTCCTGACCAGCCTGGCGTCGCGCAAACCCGAAGAAGCCGGCATCTACCACGCGCTCGCCGGCAGCATCTGGGTGATCTTGCTCACCGGCGCGCTGGCCATGCCGCTGGGCGTGGCGGCGGCGGTGTATCTCGAGGAATACGGCACCCGCAGCCGTGCCGCGCGCTTCATCGAAATCAACATCGCCAACCTGGCCGCGGTGCCGTCAATCATCTACGGCCTGCTCGGCCTTGGCGTGTTCGTGCGCGTGATGGGCATGGGCCGCAGCGTCATGGCCGGGGCGTGCACGCTGGCACTCCTTGCCTTGCCGGTGGTCATCCTCTCCACTCGTGAAGCGCTCCGCACGGTGCCTTCGACGATCCGTGAAGGCTCGTATGCGCTCGGCGCGACCAAGTGGCAGACGATCTGGCACCAGGTGCTGCCGATGGCAATGCCGGGCATCCTGACCGGGCTGATCCTGTCGCTGTCGCGGGCCATCGGCGAGACGGCGCCGCTCATCACCATCGGCGCGCTCACCTACATTCCGTTCGCGCCGGACAGCGTCTGGTCGCCGTTCACGGTGCTGCCGATTCAAGTCTTCAACTGGGTGTCGCGCCCGCAGTCGGCGTTCAAGGAGAATGCGGCGGCGGGCATCCTCGTGCTCATGGCGCTGCTGCTGGCCATGAACGCAATCGCGGTATTCTTGCGGGACCGCCTGCAGCGTCAGGGCCGTTCATGAACCTCGTTTCCCGTCCCCCCACCTCTCTGGCCGGGCTCTCCAGCCGTTCGGGCCAGCAACCGGTCGAACCCGATCGCCCGATCAAGATCGACGTCGACCGCCTCAACTTCTACTATGGGTCGAAGCGGGCGCTCGACGGCATCGCGATCAAGATTCAATCCAACCTGGTGACCGCCTTCATCGGCCCGTCGGGCTGCGGCAAGAGCACGTTCCTGCGGACGCTGAACCGGATGAACGACATCATCCCGGGCACGCGCGTCGAAGGCACGGTGCTGGTGGACGGGGAGTCGATCTACGCCCCCGGCCTCGACGTCGTCGCGCTGCGTCGCCGCGTCGGGATGGTGTTCCAGAAGTCGAACCCGTTCCCCAAGTCGATCTTCGAGAACGTCGCCTACGGCCTGCGCATCAACGGCATGGCCCGCAGCAAGGCCGAGTTGAACGAACGGGTCGAGGAGAGCCTGCGGCAGGCGGCGATCTTCGACGAGGTCAAGGACCGGCTGCACGAGTCGGCGCTGGCCCTCTCGGGCGGCCAGCAGCAGCGGCTGTGCATCGCGCGCGCGCTCGCCATCCGCCCGGAGATCCTGCTGATGGACGAGCCCGCCTCGGCGCTCGATCCGATCGCCACGCAGCGCATCGAAGAGCTCATCTACGATCTGAAGAAGAAATACACCATCGTCATCGTCACCCACAATATGCAGCAGGCGGCGCGGGTCTCGGACCACACCGCGTTCTTCTGGCTCGGGCGCCTGGTCGAGTACGACCGCACCGATCGCATCTTTACGGCGCCGGCGGAGAAACTGACGGAAGATTACGTCACGGGACGTTGCGGTTAGGAGCAGGCTGGTGGAACGAGTCGTTCGACACTTCCAGGAAGAACTCGAGACGCTCAAGGAGCGGCTGCTGGCGATGGGCGGGCTCGCCGAGGAGCGCGTGCGGCTGTCGGTGCGCGGCGTCGCCGAGCGCAACCCCGCCGACATCCAGCTGGTGCTGACCGGCGACGAGCCGGTCAACGACCTGCACATCGAGGTGGACGCGCGCTGCTTCAAGCTGCTGGCGCTGCACCAGCCGATGGCCGCGGATCTCCGCGCGATCGTCGCGGCGGTGAAGATCAACACCGACCTCGAGCGGGTCGGCGACCTCGCCGTGAACATCGCCGAGGCCGGCAAGCGCTATCTGCACCACGCACCGGTCAAGCCGCTGATCGACATCCCGCGCATGGGTGACATCGCCCAGCTGATGCTCCGCGACGCCCTCGACGCGTTCGTCCGCCGCGACATCGCCCTGGCCGAGGCGGTGCTGGCCAAGGACGACGAGCTCGACGCGCTGAAGACCCAGATTTTCCGCGAGTTGCTCACCTACATGCTGCAGGACCCGTCCACCATCGAACCGGCCCTGGACCTCATCCTCATCTCCCGGCACCTCGAGCGCATTGGCGACCACGCCACCAACGTCGCCGAAGACGTGATTTTCATGGTCTCGGCGCGGGACGTCCGGCATCAGCTGCTCGAGCCGGGCGACCCGGACCGCCGGCCGCTCTGATACCCGTGTTCCGGCGTATCCATGTCATGACTTCCGGGAATGAATGGACGCCGATGAATTCGTAATCGGGCCGGGGGCTGGCATACAATGAGACGGATCTGCTGACACCCATGGCTGACACGCTGACCGTTACCGACAACCGCACTGGCAAGACTTACGAGATCCCAATCACGGAAGGCGCCATCAAGGCGACCGACCTGAAGAAGATCAAGACCGAAGACGCCGACGACACTGGGCTGCTGACCTACGACCCGGCGTTCATGAACACCGCCGCCTGCCGCAGCCGCATCACCTACATCGACGGCGACAAAGGCATCCTGCTCTACCGTGGCTACCCGATCGAGCAGCTGGCCGAGCACAGCACGTATCTGGAAACCGCGTCCCTCATCCTGAACGGCGAGCTGCCCACGGCAGACGCCCTGCAGGACTGGACGCACCAGATCACGATGCACACGATGGTCCACGAGAACATCAAGAAGTTCATGGAAGGCTTCACCTACGATGCCCACCCCATGGGCGTGTTCGTGAGCACCGTGGCCGCGATGTCCACGTTCTACCCGGACGGCAAGCTGATTTTCGACGCCGAGCACCGCAAGCTCCAGATCCTGCGGCTGATCGCCAAGACGCCGACCATCGCGGCGTATGCGTTCCGCCACAGCATCGGCCGCCCTTACGTCTACCCCGACAACGACCTCAGCTTCACCGGCAACTTCCTGAACATGCTGTTCAAGATGACCGAGCAGCGCTACCAGCCGAACGAGAAGCTGGCGCGGGCGCTGGACGTGCTGTTCATCCTGCACGCCGACCACGAGCAGAACTGCTCGACCAGCTCGATGCGCGGCATCGGCAGCTCGCACGTGGACCCGTACTCGGCGCTGGCCGGCGCGGCCGCGGCGCTCTACGGCCCGCTCCACGGCGGCGCCAACGAAGCCGTGCTGCGGATGCTGAAGGAAATCGGCTCGGTGGCCAACATCCCCGCCTTCATCAAGAAGGTCAAGGCCGGCGAAGGCCGCCTGATGGGCTTCGGGCACCGCGTCTACAAGTCGTACGACCCGCGGGCCAAGATCATCAAGCGCACCGCCTACGAAGTGTTCGAGGTGACGGGCAAGAACCCGCTCCTCGACATCGCGCTCGAGCTCGAACGCATCGCGCTCGAGGACGAGTACTTCGTCTCGCGCAAGCTCTACCCGAACGTCGACTTCTACTCGGGCCTCATCTACCAGGCGATGGGCTTCCCGGTGGACATGTTCGCGGTGCTCTTTGCCATCGCCCGCACCGTGGGCTGGGTGGCGCAGTGGGAAGAGATGCTGCTGGACCCCGAGCAGAAGATCTTCCGGCCCCGGCAGCTCTACACCGGCGCCGCCACCCGCGACTACATCTCGATCGGCGATCGCGCCTAGTTTCACTTCGACCCGACAGGGGGACCGATGAGCGTCCAGCGACTGCGTCAACACTCATCGGCCCTCCTGCTGATCGCCGGCCTCGGCGCCGGCGTCGCGGCCGCCCAGACGGCCACGCCCTTCGACAGCACCCGCGCCTACAATCACGTCCGCGACCAGGTGGCCTTCGGCCCCCGGCCGGCCGGCTCCCCCGCCAACGACAAGACCCGCGCCTACATCATCAGCACGCTGGCCAAGTCCGGCTACACCGCCGTCGAGCAGCCGTTCGACACCACCACGCCGGTCGGCCCGGTGAAGATGGCCAACATCGTCGCCACGCTGCCCGGCGAGCGGCCCGAGCGGATCGCCATCGCCAGCCACTTCGATACCAAGCCGATCAACGAGTTCCGCTTCCTCGGCGCCAACGACGGCGGCTCCAGCACCGGCGCGCTGCTCGAACTCGCGCGGGTGCTCAAGACCCGGCCCAAGCCGAAGTTCACGATCGAGTTCCTGTTCTTCGACGGCGAGGAAGCGTACGGCGAGTGGCGCGATCCGAACCACACCTACGGCAGCCGCCAGTACGTCGCCGCGGCGCGCGCCTCGAACACGCTGGCCGGCCTGAAGGCGCTGATCCTGCTGGACATGATTGGCGACCGGGCGCTCAACCTGCGTCGCGACACCAACTCGACGACGTGGCTGACCGACATCGTCTGGGCCGCGGCGAAGCGGCTGGGACACGGCGCCAACTTCCTCGACGAGCCGTTCCCGGTCGAAGACGACCACATCCCCTTCGTCAAGGCGGGCGTGCCGTCCGTGGACCTGATCGACCTCGACTACCCCGCCTGGCACACCGCCGGCGATACGCTCGACAAGGTGAGCGCCGGCAGCCTGCAAATCGTGGGTGATGTGGTGCTGGCCGCGCTGCCAGAAGTCGAGGCGCGGCTGCTCAAAGGCCGGTAGCCGGTCCGGCTAGCGGTACACTTCCTCGAGAATCTCGGCCTCGGTCAGCACGGTCGGCGACGACTTCGCCCGCGCGAACACCCGGTCCACGACCGGATCCGAGGCGGGGATGCCCCGCTTCTCCAGCCAGAACGTGACGTTCGACTTCCCTGACATCGGGCCGACCTCGATCTCCTGCTCGCGACCCACCAGGCTCGCCGGAATCGCCGAATAGACGGCGTCCATCAGCTCGCGATCGCCCTTGCGCCAGGCCTTGACCACCGCCGCCGCGTGGACGCCCGTGGCCGTGCGGAACGCGTCGCGCCCAATCACCGGATAGTTCTCCGGAATCGGCACGTGGCAGGCGTCGGAAACCGCCTGGCAGTACTCCTCGACGTGATGGAGGTCCCGCGACACGTAGCCCATCAGCACCAGGTTGACCAGCAGCAGGTCCATCGGCGTGTTGCCGACCCGCTCGCCGATGCCGAGCGCCGCGCCATGCAGGCGGGTGGCGCCCGCTTCCAGGGCGGCGATGCTGTTGATGACGGCGAGGTCGCGGTCGCGGTGCCCATGCCAGTCGATGCCGACTTCCGCGCCGGAATCGCGAATCACCCGCGCCACGAACTTGACCACCGCCGAGGCGCCCACCGGCGTGGCATGGCCCACCGTGTCGGCCACGCAGATCCGCTTGGCGCCGGCCGAGATCGCGCACGAATAGAGCGCACGCAGCGTCTCGGGGTTGGACCGCGTCGTGTCCTCGGTCACGTACATCACGTCCAGGCCTTCCTTGACGGCGAACGTGATGGCGGCTTCGGTGGTGCGGAGCAGGAAGTCGAGCGTCCAGCCTTCGGTGAACTGGCGGATGGGCGACGAGCCGATGAAGGTGGCGCACTCGATCGGCACGCCGGTCCGCTGCGAGATCTCCACGACCGGCCGGATGTCGCTGACGTGCGTGCGGGCCGCGCAATTGGCCTTCACCGACAGCCGCGCCGAGCTGATCTCGCGGGCCAGCCGTTCGACGTCGCGGGCCACGTGGGGACCGGCGCCCGGCAACCCGATGTCGGCCGAGTCGATACCAAGGGCGTCGATGAGGTGGAGGATCCCGATCTTCTGATCGATCGTCGGCGTGCGGACCGACGGTGACTGCAAGCCGTCGCGCAGCGTCTCGTCATCGAGCATGACAACGGGTGGCTGCGGGGGCGCGTCGATCCGGTTCCAGTCGTAGATCAGAGCATCGATCATGAAGGCCAGACCAGCGTACTACCGTTGCTCCCTACGTGCACGCTTCCGGGCGTAGAGAACACCGGCCCCGGCAACCAGCCCGGCGGCGGCCGAGGAGATCGCCGCCGCGCGGATCACCCGCGGCCTGAACGCATCACGAATGAGGGCGGGCGGCTGCTGGCGGGCCCAGCCGGCCAGTTGCTCGGCGACGAAAGCATCGCCGGCGCGGCGCAGCTGATAGTCGAAAGTCAGGTTCCAGACCACGAACGCGACGAGCCATGGAACCCACGCCCTCATGCGCCGGCGGGCCCGGGGCCGAGATACCGCACCACCAGCGCCGTCACATCGTCGTACTGCTCGGCGCCGCGCGCGAAACCCTGCACCGCTTCGACGATACGAAGCAGGACTTCGCCGGCGGGCTGTCCGTGGTGCTGCTTCAGCACGTCGATCAGGCGTTCCTCACCGAACTCGTTGCCCTCGATGTCGTGCGCCTCGGTCACCCCGTCGCTGTAGAGAACGACGGTATCGCCGGGTTTGAGCATGACGTGACTCGACGAATAGGTCGCGAAATCGAACATGCCCACGGGCATGCCGTCGGCTTCCAGGCGGCTCAGACCGTCCTGGCCCAGGACGAGCGCGGCGTTGTGGCCGGCGCTGCAGAACGCCAGGGACCCGTCCGGACTGAGCTGGCTGTACATCGTCGTCGCGTAGCGGGCGTCGATGGCGCGCCTGGTGAGCACCCGGTTCATCTGGGTGATGGTCTCGGCCGGATCGGTGCCGCTCGACACGAACGCCGAGAAGATGCCGAGGATTTTCGACGTCAGCAGCGCCGCCGCGGGACCCTTGCCGGCGACGTCTCCCACCAGGAACGCGAACTTCCCGTCGGACATCTCCAGCAGATCGTAGAAGTCGCCACCGATGGTGCGGGCCTGCACCGACGTGCCGCTCGCCTCGTAGAAGCTGCCGTTGTGCGTGCCTTCGGGCAGGAGGGCACGCTGGATCTCCGCCGCAATCTTCAGCTCGTGCTCGATGCGGGTCTTCTCGAGCGTCTCGCGGTAGAGCCGGGCATTCTCGATCGCCATCCCCGCTTCGGTGGCCAGCGTGTCGAGGGCCGTGCGGGTATGCGGCGCCAGCAGGTTCCCCTTCTCGCGCGAGTCGAGATAGAGCACGCCGATGGCCTTGGTCTCGCTCTGCTGATCGGCCTTGTCGAGATAGCGCACCACGCGCAGCGGGGCGCAGGCCACGTGGCGAATACCGAGCGCCACGGTGCCCATGTGCACGTTGGCGAGGTCGCCGTCCAGCAGGTCGGCGACGATCTTGATCTCGCCGGTGGAGAACACCTCTTCCGGAATCTTGCGGCTGGTGTCGAAGCGGTTGCCGGGCAGCGTGATGCGTCCGCGCGCCCGCGCCAACTTCATGTCGAGGTGGTCACCCGCGGCCAGCATGATGAAGCCGCGCTCGGCGCCCGTGACCTCGATGGCCGCGTCGAGCACCAGGGCCAGCACCTCGTCCAGAACGCGGCCGGAACCCAGGGCGCGCAGGCCCTCGAGCAGCGCGGCGAGCTGACGCAGATCGCTGACCGCGGTGACCGGCGTCCGCTCGCCAGAGGAGGACGCGTCGCCGACGACGAAGACGATGTCGGTGCCCGCCGCGCGCCCGAACTGGAGCCGGTCGCCACTCACCAGCTTGTGCTCGGTGACCTGCGACTCGTTGACGAAGGTGCCGTAACGCGACCCCCGGTCCCGCAGCAGGAACGCGCCGCTCTCGACCACGATCTCGGCGTGATCGCGGGAGACGTCGCTGCCGGTCAGGCGGACGTCGTTCTCGGTCCGGCGGCCAATGGTCAGCTGCGGCTTGTCGAGCGGGATGACCCGCCGCCCCAGGCCGTCGTTCAGTTCAAGCCGTGCGTCAGTCATCATGGGAAACACTGCATTCTAGCGCGACTCCCGCGCCAGTTCACCGGTGTGGAGGAGCAGTCGCGCCGTACGCAGAAACTGCGTCAAATTCGACTCGATCGTGCCAGACCCCATCATAAGTAGGCCCACAGCGCCGCGGCGGCAGCGGCAGCCGCGGCGGCGGCCGCCAGGGCCGGCACCAGCCAGCGGTTGCTCTTGTCGTGGCGGTAGGGCGTGACCGGGGGCGTAATCCGAGGCTCCGCCGTTGCCGTCCCGCACCGGTAGCAAATCAGGGCGTTGTCGGCAATGTCGGTGCTGCACGATCGACATTTCATGACACGATCTTAACGGTACTCGTCATGATCCCACTCAAGGACGTGATTCCGACCCGCACCTGGCCAGGAGTCACGATCGGCCTGATCGTCCTGAACGTCCTGGTGTTCATCTACCAGCTCACCCTGTCCCCGCAGGAAGTCGAGGACTTCATCCTCGTCTTCGGCCTCGTTCCGGCCGACTTCTCGGTGCTGACGATGTTCACCTCGATGTTCGTGCACGGCGGGTTCGGACATGCGGCGGGCAACCTGCTCTATCTGTGGATTTTCGGCGACAACGTCGAGGACCAGCTCGGCCACGGGCGCTTCCTGCTGTTCTACCTGGCCGCGGGCGTCGTGGCGGCCGTGGCGCAGGCGGCCATGGACCCGGGCTCGGTGATCCCGATGGTCGGCGCCAGCGGCGCCATCGCCGGGGTGATGGGCGGCTACTTCCTCCTCTATCCGCAGTCGCGGGTGCTGACGCTGTTCCCGTTTCCAATCATGATTTTCGAGGTCCCGGCCATCTTCTTCCTGGGGCTCTGGTTCTTCATCCAGTTCCTCAGCGGGCTCGGGTCGATGGCCGCCGCGACGGGCACCGCGATGCCTGGCGGCGTGGCGTTCTGGGCCCACGTGATGGGCTTCGTGGCCGGCGTCGGCCTGGTGAAGCTGATGCGCCGTCCGGAGCGCGAGCGCGTGGAGTGGTGGGGCGCCTGAGGTCAGCTCTTCTTCCGGATTTCCTGTGAGACCCGGGCCAGATCGATCATCAGCTTCTCGTAGGCCGCCTGCCACTCCGGCGCGGGCATCTCGTCCTTCCGCTGCTTCAGGGCCTCGGCCTCGGCCTCGAGCGTGCGGCGCTGCGTCAGCAGCGCGGCCAGTTCGGGATTGTTGGTAAGCGCGGCTGGTTCCGCATCCAGGTTCCACAGGCGCGCGAACCCGCCATCGGGGCCGTCGGTGCCTTCCTCACGACCGGTGCCGTCGCCGTTGTCGTCGAGCAGCGCGCGTTCGGTGGTCAACTGCCCGCGCTGTTCGTAGTGCTGCTTCACCGCCAGGCTCGCCGCCTCGAACACCTCGAAAATCGACGTGCGCCCGTTCTTGTCGAGATCCGTGGAAGCCTCGCTGAGCGCTTTCACGAAGTACTCGGGAAACACCGTCGCGTACTTCTGCGCCGCGGAGTTCGTCGCGGTGATGACGACCCGGCCCTTGCCCTTGAGGGCCTCGAGGAACGGGAAGCTGGCTTCGGAGGTGTTGACGACGATCAGCCGTCCGGGCAGCCCGGTGAGCAACTGGTTCCAGTCGGTGGCGGTGAGGTCGGGCCCGACGAGATTGAACTTGGCGACGTCGCCGTCGAAGGTACCGTGGCCGAGCAGCACGAGCAGCACCAGATCGTCCTTGGCCGCGGTCTTCCGGACCTCGCTGAACACCGCCTTCACGTTCGCGGCCGAACCGGTGGTGCCGCCGGTCACCGTCTCGTCCACCAGCATCCGCACGTGCGCCGCGTCGAACCCGTGGCGATCGACGAGCGCGGTCTGCAGCGTCGCGCGCCATTGCTTCATCTGCTCGGCGTACTTCTCGCCGCCGGAGGCGCCCGACACGATGATGGCCCACCGCGTCTCGGCCATGGCAGTGAGCGGGGCAAACAGCGAGAGCGCTGCGCACAGGACGACCGGGCGCCAGTCGGCGCCCCGCCTGAGCCCGGGCTTCTGTCGTGACGACGGCTGCTGGTTCATATCGAGGTCTCCGCTGCTGGTCGTCGCATGGCGGCTCAGGCGAGCCCGACCCGGCGCCGCGCCACCCATTCGAGTGCCAGCAGTCCCATGATAGCGAGCAGGGTCCAGACGTTGTGCCATAGATCCCGCAGTTCGGTGACGGGTGCGTCGGCCCCGGCATCCTTGAGGGCGTCCTTCAGCTGCGACACCTCGTCTGATTTCAGGTATCGGCCGCCGCTGGCGCCAGCCACGCGCTGCAGCACGGCTTCGTTCAGGCGCGGATCGCTCATCTCGAGATCGGCGCCGCCGGCCAGCACATAGCGGGTGGCGATGCCCAGTGGCAGACCGCCTCGCCGCGCCTCGGCGTCCACCTTGTAGACGCCCGGCTGATCGAACCGCGCGGCCGCGGCATAGCGGCCTTCCCTGGGATCGGCCAGTGACGGCGTCAGCGTGCGTGCCTGGCCATCGGGCGACGTCAACGTGATGATCACCTCGGCGTCGGCAACCGCCCCGAAGCGCGCGTCCTTCGCGATCACGCTCACCGATTCGGTGCCGCCCGGCACGGCCACCGCCATCGGCGTGACCGACACCTGGCCGGGGGCGGCGGTCGCCAGCCAGCGCACCAGCTGTCGCCAGATGGTGTCGTAGGTCGTATCCGAGGCCGGGCGCATCATGCGCCACCGCCACGACGCCTCGCCGGCGAAGATCATCGTCCGGCCCTGCCCGTAGCGCTGCACCGCGATCAGCGGGTGCGCCTCGCCGCCGGGGCTCGCGGTCACTGCCAGGACCTGCGCGCCGGGCCGCGGCCCGCCGACCAGGGCCACCGAAGCGAGCGCCGGCAGCTGCCGCCACAACTTGCGGCTGTTGTCCACGGTGCCGGTGAGGCGCGTGGCCGGATGCGCGGCGCCATCGGGCGTCACCGAAGGAGCGTTGACCACCGCGCCTTCGCCGCCCTCGGCCGCTTCGGCGACGGGCCGCGGCATCGTCGCGCGACGATCGGTCAGATCCACCGGCAACACTTCCTCGAGCGGCGTGCCGGTCAGGCCCTGCCGCTCGAACGAGCGTGCGCCCAGCACCAGCAGCCCGCCGCCGCGCTCGGCGACGAAGCGCGCGGTGAGGTCCAGCTGATCGCGGGTGAAGAAGTCCGCTTCGACGTTGCCGAAGATGATGGCGTCGTACTGGAACAGCGCTTCGCGCGTGACGGGATAGCCGCCCGACAGCGCGGCCGCGCGGCTCTCCCCCGCCTGCACGAAGAACGTGTCGCGGCCATCGTCGTTCTGTCCCTTGCGGACGACGGAGTCCACGTCCAGGCCGAGGTCCGCGGCCAGCGCGCGCTTCAGGAAGGTGTGCTCGAAGCCCGGCGCGCCTTCCACCATCAGGACCTTGCGCCGCGCCGCCTGCGGCGGCACCAGCACGCTGCGGCGGTTGTTCTCGACCACGCGATCGCCGCTGCCGCCGGGGATGTCCACGGTGTAGACCGTGGGCTGGTCGGCGGCCGGAGAGACGGTGAACACTTCGTGGATCGGGGCGCCGTCCGCGGCCGGTATGACGCGGCGGATCTCGACGGGCCGGCCGTTGGCGCTGACGCGCAACTCCACCGGATCGGTGCCGAAGCCGCGGCTCACCGCCGACACGCTGAGGTCGATCGACGCTTCGGGCAGGAGCGGCTCGCCCGCCGTCACGTTGACGACCTCGCGATCCTGGAGCAGCGCGGACGTCCCCACGCCGACCGGGAACACCTTGGTCCCGGCGAGGCGGCCTTCTTCAAGGCGCCGGTTCGAGGTGTCGCCGCCATCGGAGAGCACGACAATGCCGGCCACGCGCTCGTTCCGATAACGTTCGGCGGTTTCCTCGAGGGCCGCGGTCAGGTCGCTGCGCCGGGCGGTGGCGGCAATCTCGTCCGGCGTGCTGCGCGCCAGTGATTCGCCGAACGTGAGCCACTCGACACGATAGGTGGGGCCCAGCAGTTCGACAATCTGGCGCCCCAGCGCGCGCGCCTGCTCGATGCGCGCGGTGCCGTCATCGTCTTCGAGTCGCATGCTGCGCGAGGTGTCGATCAGCAGCGGCACCACCCGCGTTGCCACGACGTCGGACGGCACTACGGCGACGGGGCGCAGCAACGCGGCGACGATGAGAAATAGCGCGGTGGCGCGGAGCAGGGTGAGGCCGGTGCGCTGGGCCGCGGTCAGGTGAACACTGGCGCGGGCATAGGCGGCCCAGGCCAGCAGTCCGGCCACGCCGAACGCCAGCGCGTAGCCCCACCATGGCAGCGCAACAGCAAACCGCATTTGGACGGCGTTCCTGCCTAGCGCGGGGGTTTCCGCGGGGAGGCGAGGGATTGGTAATACCGGTCGACCATCTCCCGGTACTCGTCCGAGACGCCCTGATGGCCGCCGACGTTCAGCCGCTCACGGCTCTCGCGTTCACGCAACTGGCTGGCGAGCCGCGACTCGGTGCGCTCGATGGCCATCAGCAGGTTCTTCTTGAGCGACTCCCACTTGCTGAAGTCCTGCTTGAAGGACTCGGTGCCGGGCGCCGAGAGGCTGGGATACCAGTCTTCCGGCGTGGCCGGGCTGTTCCGCATGTCCGGGTTCTGCTGGCGCAACTCGCCGGCGGAGCGTTGGGCTTCGCGCATCCGATCCGAGGCCTCGCGCTGCAGGCGCGCCAGTTGACCGCCACGGCCGCCGTCGGCACCGCCCTGCTCGCCGGTCGAGCCCTCACGCCCGGCCTGTCCCTGCTGTGGCGACGACGACTGCGAGGACTGGGAGGCCGACTGTCCCGCCTCCTGGCCGGGCTGCTGCCCTTGCTCGCCCTGCTGCCCGGACTGGCTCTGCTGCCCTTGTTGCTGAGCGGACTGGCCGCGCTGGCCTTGCGCGTCGGACTGCGGACGCCCGCCCTGCTGCCCCTGCCGCGCTTCGCGATCCAGCGCTTCGATGGTGCGCTGCAGCTCGTCAATCTGGTCACGCAACTCGCTGGTGCGCGCCAGCTGTTCGGAAAGCCGCTCGGTTTCCTGATCCGCGGTACCGGCGGCGGAGCCCAGTTGCCCGGCGATACGGTCCAGCGCGCGCGCCATCTCGCGGCCCTCGGAGCCTTGCGCCCCGGGCGCCCCCGGCTTGCGCATCGACTCTGCCGAGGCGCGCATGCGCTCGGACAGCCGTTCGCGCTCCAGGTCCTTCGCCGCCTGCTGCGCGGCCTGTCGTGCCTCGCTCTCGCCCTGCTCGCCGGTGGCGCCGGCGGCCGGCTCGCTCATCTGCTTCGCAGCCTCGCGCAGGCGATCGGTGCGATCCGCCAGTCGTTCCTGCTCCGCGGCCAGACGCCGGCGTGTTTCGTCGGCGCCCGCGCCGGGCGACAGCCGATCGGTCTCGCTGGCCACGCGACGCTCGGCGTCGGCCAGCTGCCGGGCCTCGAATTGCAGATCGCCCATCGCGCGGCGGCGCTCGTCGGGCCGCGCCCGCTCCATCTGCCGCGACAGATCGCGCAACTGCTCCACGGCCTGGCCGCTGCGCTCGCTCGCCTGATCCGGATCCTGGCGGCGGAGATCGCTCGCCGCGTTCTTCATCTGCTCGGCGATCTCCTTCAAGCGGCGGCTGGTGGACGACTGCCCCTGCGACCCGCTCTGCTGCGACTGGCTTCCGCTCGACGATGACGACTGTTGCTGCGACTTCGATCCCTGCTGGCGCTGCTGCTCGTCGGCGGACTTCTGCTGCGACGACTGCTGCATCTGCTTCGACAGATCGTTGGCCTGTTCGGTGAGCTGCTGCTGCTCGCGGGTCAGCCGCTCGAGCTGACGCTTGATGTCTTCGTCGGACAGGCGATCGCGGCTGCGGGCGAGGTCCTGCTGCGCGCGCTGCAGCGCCTCCTGCCGGCGCGCCAGCTCGCGCAGCCGTGCGAGCGGATCCTCTTCCGGCTTCTCTTCCTCGCGGGTCTCGGTGTTGTTCGGCGTCTCGTAGTTGGTCTCCTGCTGCTTGCGGAGCTGCTGGTCGAACAACGTGGACAGGTCCGGCGTCTGCCGGTTCGAGCCGTTGCCGCCGGCCTGCTGCCGCGAGATCTGCCGCTTCTGCACGTCGGAGTCGGCCTTGAGCAGCTGCTCGAGCGCGGCCATTTCGAATGGCAAGGCGTCGGTGGTCTTCAGCCTGTCGAGCTCGCCGGCGGCCCGGCCCATGGCTTCGACGGCCTTGGCCATCGGGTCGTCGCCACCGGGCGCCGACGCCTGCCCGGGCCGCACACGGCGGCGGCGCGGATCGGCCATCGCCGCCGTCACCTCGCCCGCGGACTCGGCGGCGCGTGCCTTCAGTTCGGTCTGCGCCTCGGCCACCGCCTTGATGTCCTTCGCGGATCCGGCGTCACGCGCGCGGCGCGCCCGGGCGTCGAGCTTCCACGTGGCGGCGATGATTTCCTTCTGCGCCTCGGCGAGTTCCTGCAGCTGACTGCCGCCGCCCTGCATGCTCATGGCCTGGCTCTGCGCCGCCACGAACACTTCCTCGAACGGCTTCACTTCGAGGAAGAAGATGTCGCTGCGCGTTTCAGTGCCGCGGCGGCCCTGCCCGACGTCGCGGGCGCGCGCGTAGTAGGTGACGAAGTCGCCCGGCTTCACGCCAAGGTCCTCGAGCTGCACCATGTGCTGTCCGCTGGCCGTGACGGCGCGGCCGGTCTCGAACGGCACCACGGTGTCCTTCTTGCCCGGCACCTGGAACACGATCTCCAGCGCCGCCACGCCGAAGTCGTCATCGGCGCTCGCCTCGATGGTCACTTCCTCGAGCGGGGTCACCTGCTTGTCGCCGCCAGGCCGCATCACCCGCACGTCGGGCGGGCGATCGTTCAGCATGCGGATGAAGTACTCGGTGTCGCCCGGGTTGTCGAGCCCGTCCACATCGGTCAGCGCCACGCGGTACGAACCGTCGGCGCGAATCGGCATCGACGCCGTCAGCACCTGCGCACCGCTGCCGAGCGGGAGCGTGCTGCCATCGGCCATGGTGATGGCGCCGCGGGCGACCGGCTTGTCGGTGGTGACCGTCAGCTCCACCGTCGTGCCCGCGGGACCGTAGATATCGCCGCGATCCTCTTCCACCCGGGACTCGAGCCCCAGGCCCTCCGGATAGGTGTAGCGCACGTCGATCCGCGTGACCCGCGCCGGACGGATGACCTCGATGGCGAACTCGTCGGAACGCGCCGGGCCGACGACGACGAAGTACGGAAACGACTTCGTGACGCGATCGAACGTGGCGGTGAACGAACCGTCGGCGGCCGGCGTCATCCGCACGCTGCCGGCGTCGTCGCCGCTGCCGAACTTCAGCTCCGGCACCAGCCCCGCGTCCAGGCCGCGCACGCGGGCCGTCACCGTGAGCGGCGTGCCGGCGCGGACTTTGGAGGTGCCCGGCGTGATGTCAATCAGCACCCGCGCGGGCAGGACGTAGGCAACCGCAATCGCGGCGCCGCGGCTCATGGTCGGCGCAAACGCCGCGAAGCCTGCAACCAGGGCGACGGTCGCGATGGCCGCGCCGATCGCGGCGCGGCGCAGCACCTCGCCGCTGATCACGCGCTCCAGTCCGACGCCGTCCACGGTGCGTGCGGCGTCCCGCGCCAGCCCTCGCGCAATCGGATTGCCGGTCTCGCCATGCTGCACCGCGGTGACGACCACATCGTCCAGGCCGCCGGCTTGTTCCTCGATGTAGCGGGCAATCTGCAGATCGGTGGGCGGATGGTGCGGCGGGCGGGCGGCCGAGGCGAGCGTGACGAGCACGAACGCTGTAACCACCAGGACGACAAAGGCCAGGGCCAGGCCTTCGGAGGCGAGCAGCCAGACCGTGAACAGCCCGACGCCGAACATGGTGGCGGCGGCGATCGCGCCAATCGTCCACGCCCCCAGGCGCGCGCGCCGATTCCACCGACGTCGGACTTCGGCGAGGACCGCCCCGAGCTCGTTCTGACGCTCGTCCACCTTGTGTTTATCCTATGCGATTAGATCGCCCGTCGCCCGACCAAACCTTCGCCCGCCAGAGCCACGAACATCACCAGCAGCCCCAGCTGCCAGAGCCGTTGTTCATCCTCGGCCTTGCGCGCGTCCGCGATCGGATCGGCGGCGGTGGTACGGGTCACCCGCGGCACCGCAGCAAGGAACTCGTCCGTGGAGATCGGCGCCGGATTCGACTCTCTGGTATCGACGTTCACCGCCACTCTTCGGTCTGCGCCCGACGCGTCGGGAATGGCGAAGATGCCGGGGACCGGGCCCAGCCCAGGCGGCGTCGCCGGCAACACCCACGACTGCGTTTCGCGCCGGCCTTCGGTGAGATATCGCGCGCCCTCGATCATGAACGGCACGAACGCCGGGCTCAGCGGAAAGCGGTTCCACTGATTGTCGAGATCCGAAGTGAAGAGCAGCAGGCGGCCTCGCTCGCGCGGCACCTCGAGCAGCGCCGGAGCGCCGCCGGAAAAGCGCGCCAGCACCGACTTGCCGCCTTCGTCCACGGGACGATAGCGCTGGAACGAAACGTCGCCCAGCGCCGCGGCTGGCTCGGCGAAGAGCCTGAAGATGGGGTGACGCGTGTCAGCGAGCACCAGCGTGGCGCCGGCGTTGCCGAACGCCTGCAGATCCGGCGCGATGCCCGAAACGTCGCCGATGACGCCAGGCAGCGTACCGGGATCGACCTCTGGCCCGAGCGACAGCAGCACCGAACCGCCGCGCGCGAGATAGCGGGACACCAGGTCGCGGCCAGCGCGCTCCATGGTGCGCGTGCCGAGAATGACCAGCGCGTGCTCGCGTTCCAGTTGGTCCGCGGTCCAGCCAGACATCGCGCGCCCGTCCACCACCGTGGCGGTGAACGCCCGGCCGCCGCTCGCGGCCTCCAGCGCCCGTTGCACATACAGGCCGCCGCGAAGCGCGGTGGGGTCGGCGACGATTACCGTGAGACGCGCGCTTGCCGCCGGATCGAGCACCAGGTGACGGCTGTCGTCCGCCGTGAATCCGCCGGGGTCTTCCACTGTCACGGTCGCGGCGCCACGGACCGGCACATCGCGATCGAATTCCACGTGCGCCGCCGATTGCGCCGCGGCGTTGACGCTGGCGCTGGCCACCACCTGCCCGTCCACCGTCAACGTCACGGGCACCGTCTTCGGCTCGAAGCCGAAGTTGTGGATCGACGCGTCCACACGATTTCCGCGTCGTTCGGCCGCGGTGACCGCAACGTTCTGCAGCGGCGATTCGACAATCCGCACGGTCACGTCAACGTCGTCCGGCAGACCCGCGCGGGGGCTGCCTTCCCACCCGGCCTGCTGCAAATCCGTGACGATGACCACGCGTCCCTGGCGGCCGCCCAGCAACTCCGCCGCCCGCGCGATGGCCGCGCCGTAGCGCGTACCCGAGGCACCCGGCGTCATCGAGCCGATGGCGGCGATGACCGCTCCTCGATCCGTGGTCGGTGTTCTTACCGTCGTGGCCGCGTCACCAAAGGCCATCAGCGCCACCGCCTGCGAAGCGGGCGCGTCGCGAACGGCCTCGATCGCCAGTTCCTTCGCCCGCGCGAAGGCAGTGGCGGATGACAGGCTGAACGAGGTATCGACGGCGACCACGGTGACCGCGGCATCGGCGGCCAGCGTCGTGCTCGCAAGGTAGGGCCGCGCGAACGCGCCGGCCAGCAGCAGCAACGCCGTCACCCGCAGCGCCAGCAGCACCAGCTCGCGCAGCCGGCGGCGCCGCTGCTGCTCGATCGGCGAGGCCGCGAGCAG
Source organism: uncultured Acidobacteriota bacterium (assembly GCA_963723005.1). Classification (GTDB taxonomy): domain Bacteria; phylum Acidobacteriota; class Vicinamibacteria; order Vicinamibacterales; family UBA2999; genus VFZN01. Next base: position 70,754 of record CAVRPA010000014.1, read on the forward strand.
CCGCACCGCCGGGAAATCCACCACCGTCTCGGTGCGGCGCCGGAACAGGTGCAGGATGATGGGCACGGCCACGGCAAGGGCGCCCAGCAGGTAGAGCGGCGAGAGGAAGGACAGCCCGCCCATCATTAGAACGCCCGCCGCCTGGTTTGCAGGTACGACAGCAGCCCTGTCTCGAGCGGCTGGGATGTCTCGAGCAGGCAGTAGTCGATGCCGTTCTGCCCGAGCACGGTGCGGTACTGCTCGACCAGCGCGTTGATCCGGGCCTTGTAGCTCTCACGCACGGAGCCGGGCACCGCCACCACTTCGTCCTGCGTCTCGAGATCGCGAAAGCGCGCCGCCTGCTCGAATGGAAACGACAACTCGTGCGGATCCAGCACCTGGAAGACGATGACGTCGGTGCCGCGATAGCGGAAATGCTTCAACCCGTCGATCACCTTCGCCGGATCGTCCAGGAGATCGGAGATGAGCACGACGAGTCCCCGCTTGCTGATCGCCTGGACGAGATCGCCGAGCGGCTTGGAGACATCGGTCCGCTCGCCCAGCTGCAGGCGCTCGAGCGTGACCAGCAGCGAGCGCAAATGGCCGGGCCGCGCGCTGGTCGGCATCAGCTCACGGATGCGATCGTCGAAGGTGAGCAGGCCGACGGCGTCGCGCTGCCGGTTCATCAGATACGCCAGCGCGCCGGCGAGATACGACGCGTATTCCAGCTTGGTGACCGGGCCCGAGCCGTAGCCCATCGAGCGGCTGACATCGAGCAGGATGTGGCACTCGAGGTTGGTCTCCTCCTCGAACTTCTTGACCACGTGCCGGTCGGTGCGGGCGAAGATCTTCCAGTCGAGCGTCGCCAGGTCGTCGCCGGGCAGGTACTGGCGGAACTCGGCGAACTCGACGCTGAACCCCTTGAACGGGCTGCGATGCAGCCCGGTGAGGAAGCCCTCGACGATCGCCCGGACCTTCAGGTCGATGGTGCCCAGTCGGGCCACGATCGCCGGGTCGAGATAACGCGCTTGCCCGGCCATGGGCTCACAGACCGCTGGCGGGCAGCGGCACGGCTTCGATCAGGCGATCGATGATGCGCTCGGTGGTCACGCCTTCGGCTTCGGCGTAGAAGTTCGGGATGATGCGATGGCGCAGGATCGGTTTGGCGAGCGCCTGGATGTCCTTGACCGAGACGTGGTGGCGGCCGTGCATCAGCGCCCGCGCCTTCGCGCCCAGCACCAGCGCGTGCGACGCACGCAGGCCCGCGCCCCACTTCACCCACTTGGTCACGAAATCCAGCTGCGTGCCGCGGCCGGGGCGCGAGTTGTCCGCGAGGCGGACGGCGTACCGCGCCACTTCGTCGGCAATCAGCACCTGGCGCACGAACCCTTGAATGCGGAGGATGTCCGCGCCGTCCAGCACCCGCGCCGGCGCCGGCCGCTCGAGGCCCGTCGTGTCGGTGACCACCGTCACTTCATCGTCCTCGGACAGGTAGGTCATGACGACGTTGAAGAGGAAGCGATCGAGCTGCGCTTCGGGCAGCGGATAGGTGCCCTCGAGCTCGATCGGGTTCTGCGTCGCCAGCACGAAGAACGGCCGGTCGAGCGCATACGTCCGGCCGGCGGCGGTGACGTGGTATTCCTGCATCGCCTCGAGCAGCGCGGCCTGCGTCTTGGGCGGGGTGCGGTTGATCTCGTCGGCCAGGATGATCTGGGCGAAGATCGGCCCGGGCACGAAGCGCAGCGTGCGATGCCCCGCCTCTTCGTCCAGCACCTCGGTGCCGGTGATGTCCGCGGGCATCAGGTCGGGCGTGAACTGGATGCGCTTGAAGCTCAGATGGAGAATCTGCGCCAGGGTCTTCACCAGCAGCGTCTTCGCCAGCCCGGGGACGCCGGTGATCAGGCAGTGCCCGCCGCAGAACAGCGACATCAGCACCTCGTCCACCACTTCGTCCTGCCCGACGATCACCTTGCGCAGCTCCGAGAGAATCTGCGCGCGACTCCTTGCCACCTGTTCGGCCAGCGTGCCGGCTTCGATCTCGACGGTTTGCTCCATGATCCCTGGCTATCCTTCTAGTGCGTCAGCGAGTAGACGACTTCGTTGATCCACATCTGATAGGCCCGCGCCGTCCACTGCACGTAGCCGGGATATTCCTCGGCGTTCGACCACTCCACGCCGTCACCCATGTCGGTGTTCCAGTTGATCAGCACCATGGGCCGGCCGGCATCGTCCAGGATTGCGCGCAGGTGCGGCTGGAAGCCGCCCTTCTCCCAGGTGCGCCCGCTGAAGAACGAGCCCAGTCCGGGAATCTGCGGGTACTTCTCGATGCGATAGAAGCACGTGAAGATCGGGTGCGGCGGTTCGAGCTCGACGATCTCGCGATCCGGGAACACTCGCGCCAGCTGCCGCACGGTGAGGTCCCATTCGTACGGACCGTGGAAGTCGTCCATGGTCAGCGTGCCGCCGCGCAGCAGGAACTCGCGCAGGATTGGCACCTCGGTATCGGCGAGCTGCAGGTTGCTCGGCTCGACGATGTAAATCCAGGGGTATTGCCAGAGACGCTCGTCGTCGAGCGTCAGCACGACCGGCTCGCCCACTTCGATCGCGGTGACGGCCTTGATCCGGCGCGACAGGTTCTGTTCGGCGGCCGGGGCGTCGATGGCCCATGGATCCTCCCAGTAGCTCATGCGCGGACGGCCGCGGCCTTCGTCGGCCCACGAGTTGTAGCGGATGCGCGCGAAGGTCCACTGCAGTCCCGCCAGCCGTTCGTTCGGAAGCGCCGGCATCTGCGCGTCGGCCACGGGCGCCAGGGCGAATCCGGCGAGGAGCAGACCACAGACGCCCCGCCAGAGGCCGCGTGGGAGGCCGGCGGGCACGCGCACTACCTGCCTCCGATCAACTTCAGCAGGAGATCCTGGGCGCGGGAATAGGTCGGGGCAATTTCGAGCGCGGCCAGCGCCTGCTTGCGGGCCTCGTCCTTGTTGCCGGCCTCGAACTGGCCTTCCGCCAGGTCGGCGTGCGCACCGGCGCGATCCACGGGACCGGCAGCCAGCGCCACCTTGAACATCTTCACGGCTTCGGCCGACTCGCCACGGGACAGCGCCATGCGCCCCAGCGTGGTGTGGGAGACCGAATCGAATGGATCCACCGCCACCGCCCGGCGCAGCGCGGTCTGCAGCAGCGCGGCGTCCTGCTTCGGGTCGAGCAGCGTCGCCAGCTTGCGCGCGGACGCCAGGTCGGAATGGTCGAACCCGGTGAGCGTGTCGAGCGCCTTGATGGCGCGCGCCTTGTCGCCTTTGGCGAGCGCCACTTCCGCAATCTGGGCCTGCGGGCTGTCGGGGCCCGTGGCATGCGGCACCAGCGCCGCGGCGCGCTCGAACGCCTCGATCGCCTGATCCGGCGCGGTCTTCTTCAGTGCCATGCCCAGCGCCAGTTGCGCCGGGAAACTCCCGGGGTTGGCCGAGGCCATCGTTTTCAGCGCGTCGAGCGGCATGTCCGCCGACAGGCCCTCGGGCGCCGCCAGCGCCTTGCGCAGGGCGCCGTAGCGCTGCTCGAGGAACACGTCGAAGGTCTTCTGCAGCGCGTCGACCTCGACGCCCAGCACCTGCTTGATCGCGGCCTCGGTGTCGATGCCGGTCGCGTACGACTGCACGAACGCGCGCAGCTTCGGCTGGCCGTAGACCTCGACGATGTGATCGACGACCAGCGAGGACTGGAAATAGGCCAGCGAAATCGTCTCGGGGTTGGTGAAGCCGCTGTTGAGGTCCTTGAGCTTCAGCACCTGCCCGCGGTCGATGGCGCGGGCGAACGGGATGTCCATCTCGCGGCCCCACTCGGGACGGGCGCGCTTCTCCTCGAACACCGAAATGCCTTCGGTGAGCCACCGCGGCACGCGCTGCTCCGACAGCTGCAGCGTGATCACATGCGCGAGCTCGTGCCACAACGTGACGCCCCAGTTGAACTCACCCGGCGGGCGCGCCCGCGGCGAGTCCATCGTCACCACGCGGCCGAAGCAGGCGCCGAGCGCGCCGATCATGCCGGGCAGGCCGACGTTGCGGACCGCGAAGTCGTCGTGACGGGGAAACACCTCGATCAGGATCGGGCCCTTCGGCGTGAACTCCCAGCGCTTGCTGAGCGCGTCGAGCGCTTCGCGCGCCAGCGGCGTGATGTAGGGCTCCATCACCCCGGTTTCTTCGGGGTGCAGGCGCAGCGCGAGATCGCCGTCGCGAATCGTGCCGAACTGGTCGAGGGTGTCGAGCAGCCCCAGCAGGTTGAAGGTGATGACGTCGTAGGGATCCTGGCGGAACGCAGTCTCGAGCATGCGGCGGGCGCCGCGTTCGTCGCCGGTGCGCATCAGGTGCGTGCCCAGCTCCGCGTAGGCGCGCCAGTTCTCGCGATCGATCTGGAGGGCGCGGCGCACCTGCTCGGCGGCTTCGTCGAAGCGGTAGTAGCCCGCGGTCACCGAGCCGACCACGCGGTAGAACTCGCCGAAGGTGGGATTGATGGCGAGGGCCTCCGCTGCCAGCGCCTGATACTTCGCGGTGTCGCCTTCGACGTAGGCGAGCGCGCCCTCGAGCGCCATCGCGTCGAGGCTCTTCGGGTTCACCGCGCGGGCCTTCTGCAGCCAGTCACGCGCCTCCGGCTTGCGATCCTGCGCCACCGCATGTTCGGCCATGAAGATCTGCGCCGGCACGTCGCGCGGGTTGTTCTTCAGCGCCTTGGCGACGAAGGTGAGGGCCTGCGGCGGGTTGTCGTCCTCCACGGCGCGCGCCATGCCCAGGAGCGCCGGGCCATAGTTCTCGTCCACCTTGAGCGCCGCCTCGAACGAGCGCACGGCATCGGGACGGTTGTACTTCTCGAGGAACATTTCACCCCAGGCGGTGTTGACCTCGATGTCCGCGGGCGCCAGCGTGCTGGCTTCGCGGAAGAACCCGTTGGCGTCCTCGAAGCGGCCGAGCGACCGGGCCGCCCGACCCGCGCGGAGGTACTCGCGCGCCGTGTCAGCGTCCTGCGCCGCCAGCAGCATCAACTGCAGCGAGCGGCGAGCCTCGGTGCGGCGTCCGAGCTTCGACTGCAGCAGCCCGAGTTCGAGCGCGGCGTCGCCGCCAGGAGTCTTCGTGGCAAACGGTTGAAGGATGGATTCGGCGCGGGCGTAATCGCCGACCGCCGCAGCGCTCCGGGCGCCAAGGATGGCGAGCTGCTCGTCACCGTTCTGCCCCTGCGCGAGGCGATCGACGTCCTCGGTACTGGCCCGCGCGCCAGGCCTTCTCAGCCGCGGCGCGGGCACCGGCAGCACCGCCGGCCTGCTCGCGTGCGAACACGAGGCCAAGACTGGCGGTGAGGGCGATTGAAACGAGGCAAATTCCCCAGAAACGGCGTGTCATGGCCCTACGCCGGAGTATAACTGACCGCGTCACATCAGTTCAGACGCTGTGGGAGGGATCTAGGCTCTAGGCTCCGGCCTGAAGCCTGACACCTGAGCCCTGAAGCCTAACAAGAGACACACTTGTGGTTGTTCTTGGCGCCGAGGCTCTCGAGCAGCTTGATGGTTTCGGGATACGGCTGGGTCCGCTGCACGGGCCCGTTGGCCATGTCCACCGTCGTCAGGCCGCTGCGATTGATCTTCGTCACGTCGGCGCCCTTCGACACGAGGTAGGTGATCATCTCGTTGTCGCCGCGAGCCGCGGCGTGGTGCACGGCCGTGTTGCCGTCGTCGTCCACTGCGTTCACATCAACGCCAACCTCTTCGATGAGGAACTTCACTGCCGACATCATGCCGGTGGCGGCAAAGCGGTGCGCGTTGCCGGCGAAGCCCTCGCCGTAGCCCACGCCGGCGGCGGCGTGCAGCGGGCCAATCCCGGGCGAGCCGGTGGGCATCGGCGCCAGCTGGTTCGGATTGCCGGCATTCGTGCCACCCTGCTGGAACCGGTTCTGCGCCGGCCCCTTGATGGTGGTGATCTCCGGATCGGCGCCGCGCGCGATCAGGAGCTTCATCGCCTCGATGTCGCTGGCGTAGGCGGCGCGCCAGAACGGCGTCGCGCCGGCCTCGTCCGTGCGCAGGAGGTCGAAGTTGTACTGGGTGTACCAGACCTTCTTCTTCAGGCGCGCGTTCGGGTCGGCACCCTTGTCGAGCAGCGCCTGCATCAGCGTGATGTAGCTGGTGCGCTGCTGCAGCTGCGCGCGCGGCTGCGGATAGAACGACTTCGGCGCCCACTCGATATTGATGGTGGCGTAGAGCGGCGCCGCCCCGGCCTCGCTGGCCGCGTTCGGGTCCCCGCCCTGCTCGAGCAGGAACATCGCGAGATCGTAGTGGCCGTTGATGATCGCCATCAGCAGCGGCGTGGTGCCGTCGGCCGCCACGCGCTGGTTGACGTCGGCGCGGCCGTCGAGCAGCGCCTTGACCGAGGCCATGCTGCCCTGGCGGACCGCGTAATGCATCGCCGACAGGCCGCCCTGCTTGCCGATCAGCTCGTTGTAGCGGTACCCGCGGGTGACGCCCGGAACATCATTCGCGGGCTTGTCCGGCGGAGGCGGCTGCGTGAGCGTCGGCGCGGCGGACTTGCCGCCGGCGTTGGTCGGCGTGCGCTGCGTCGCCAGGCGAATCTCTTCCTGCAGCGCTTCTTCAGGAGACACCAGTGACGAGATGTCCGTCACCTTCGACTCCACCGCCACATCGGCGCCGAGCTCCACCAGCACCTTGACGACTTCCGGACGATCGTAAGCGGCGGCGAACATCAGCGCGGTCTGGCCGTTGGCGTTCTCCTTGGCGTTCACATCGGCTTTGTGCGCGAGCAGCTGCTTGACCGCCGCGATATGGCCGGACGCGGCCGCCAGCATCAGCGACGTGGCGCCGGTGACGGTCGGCAGGTTCGGGTTCGCGCCGCCCTTCACCAGGGCCTCGATCGCGGCTTCGTGCCCGCGCTGGCTCGCCAGGTGCAACGGCGTGTAGCCGCCGAGTCGGGTGGTGGCGCGGACGTTGGCGCCGGCATAGAGCAGCACCGTCACCATCTCGGCATCGCCACGCATCGCGGCGTGGTGAAGCGCGGTGGTGCCGTCCCCCATTGCCGCGTTGACGTCGCTGCCTTCCTTCAGCAGCCGACGCACGGCGGCGATGTCGCCGGCCGCGGCCGCTTCGGCCACCGGACTGGTCGGCGCCGCGGACACCACACCGGACAACAGGGCCGCAAGCACGGCCACGACTCCGAACCGGACGAATGCGTGCACGTGCATGGTGGCTACTCCCCTGCCGCCGTCGTCGCGGCGGGCTCGTTGAGATCGAATGCGCCGGTGCTGTCACCGAAGCTCTTCACGTCCACGCCCAGGGTCTGGAGCACGGAGAGCATCGGGTTGGCCATCGGTGTGCCGTCGGCCGCCCGCAGGTGGACGTTGCCCTTGACCGCGCCGCCGCCGTGCCCGAGCAGGATGAAGGGGCAGCGCTTGTGGTTGTGGACGTTCGAATTGCCCATCGGCGATCCGTACATCACCAGCGTGTTGTCGAGCAGCGTCTTGTCGCCTTCCTGCACCTTCTGCAGCTTGTCGAGCAGGTACGGCAGCAGGCTGACGTGGTAGGTGTTGATCTTCTGGTACTCGAGGATGCGCTCGTCGCGATCGCCGTGGTGCGAGGCGATGTGGAACCCGGTGGTGACGCCGGTTTCGGGATACACGCGGTTCGACACGTCGCGGCTCAACTTGAAGGCGAACACGCGGGTGATGTCGGCCGAGAACGCCACCGCCTGCAGGTCGAACATCAGCTTGACGTGCTCGGTGTACGAATCGGGCACGCCGGCCGGCGCGCCGGGAATGTCGCGCTGCTCGCCGCTCGCGTTGAACGCTTCGACCTTCTGGATGCGCCGCTCGATCTCGCGCACGTCGTCCAGGTAGTCCGAGAGGCGCGCCTTGTCGGCGGTGCCGAGGTTGGCCTTCAGATCGTTCACCGAGGCCGTCACCCAGTCGAGGATGCTCTTGTCCTTGCGGCGCCGCTTGGCGCGCGCCTCGGGCGTGGCGCCGACGCCGAACAACTGATCGAACACCGCGCGCGGGTCGCGAATCATCGGCAGCGGCTCGGACGGCGAGCCCCAGCTGATCGAGTCGGTGTAGGCGCAGGAGTAGCCGTAGAAGCAGCCGCCCGCCTGATCCACGCTCTCGATGCACAGCTGCATCGACGGGATGGGCGTTTCCTGGCCGATCTGCTGCGCGTAGATCTGATCGATCGACACGCCGGCCTTGACGTCCGAGCCCTGCGTCTGGTGCGGGTGCGACTGCGTGAGGAACACCGCCGCCGAGCGGAAGTGATCGCCGCCGATCTCGGGAGGCGTGAACGCCTCCGCATTTCGAACGTCGGTCCGGCTGACGATGGTGAGGTGCTCGCGGTAGGCGTCGAGCGGCTGCAGGCTGGTCTTCGAGAGATCGAAGCCGCGGCCGACCTCGGCCGGCGCCCACAGGTTGTTCTTCTCGCCGTACGCGGTGCTTCCCGCGGCGCCGTGGACCATCTCAATCGCCACGAAGCGGCGCTTCGCCGTCAATTGGCGCGCTTCCGCCGACCGTGCCGGGACCATCGCCTCGAGCAGGGGCAGCGCCACGCTGACGCCGATGCCCTTGAGGGCCGTGCGTCGATCCAGATACCGCTGTGTCAGGAACGCCATGCTTCCGTCACTCCTTCTTGCTGCCGTTGCCGGATCACTCCGGGCGCGCAGCCGCCGTTTCGGTCGTCGTTGCGGGCACTTCAGCGGTCGTGCGGAACGCGGGGCTCCGGACAATCGCCTGCACCAGTGCGCTGATCTTCAGGTTGTTCGCCGCCGCCTCGCGGACGATGCGGCGGACCATCGGCATGTCCTCCGCTTCGACGCGGCGGCCCAGCGCGTAGGTCAGCAGGCTCTCGGTGAAGCTGAGGACGAACACGTCCTGGTGCTTCAGCAGCGCCTTGCGGAGACCGGCCGGTCCGTCCATCGGCGTGCCGTCGTACAGCTCGCCGGTCGGATCGACGGGGGCGCCGTTGTCCTTGATGCGCCACTTGCCGGTCACGTCGAAGTTCTCGAGCGCGAGGCCCAGCGGATCGATCACACGGTGACACGAGCGGCACGCGGGATTGGCGCGGTGCTGCTCCATGCGCTCGCGCACGGTGAGCATGCGCGTCGCGCCGGTGGCCTTGGTCTCTTCCAGGCCGGGCACGTTGGGCGGCGGCGGCGGCGGCGGCGATCCCATCATCACCTCCATCACCCACTTGCCACGCATCACCGGCGAGGTGCGATCGGCCACCGAGGTGAGGAGCAGCACGCTGCCCTTGCCGAGCAGACCGCGGCGTTCGTCCGGCACGGTCACGCGCTGGAACTCGTTGCCGACGATGTTCGGGATGCCGTAGTGACGCGCCAGGCGACCGTTCACGAACGTGTGATCGGCGGTCAGCAGATCCAGCACCGAACGATCCTCGCGGACCAGGCTGTCGAAGAACAGCTCCGTCTCCGTGACCATCGCGCGGCCGAGCGAGCGGTCGAAGTACGGGAAGAGAATGGCGTCCGGCAGGATCTGCTCGACGTCGGCCAGGCGCAGCCACTGCGCGCCAAAGCGCATCGCCAGCGCGTCGGAGCGCGGATCGGCCAGCATGCGGCGGACCTGCCGGTCGAGCGCGCCCGGCGCCGACAGCGTGCCGGCGGTCGCCGCCTTCATCAGCGCCGCATCGGGGCCGCTGCCCCAGATGAAGAACGACAGGCGCGACGCGAGCGCGAGATCATCCAGACGATAGGGCTGCCCCGCCACCGCCGTCGCCGGTACCGGCTCGAGACGGAACAGGAACTGCGGACTGGCGAGGATCGCCTCGATCGCCGTGGCGACGCCGTACTCGAAGTCGCCGTCGGCGCGGCCGTCCTTGTAGAACGTCATCAGCCGATCGAAGTCGCGCGTCGTAACCGGGCGGCGGAACGCCTGCGTCGCCAGGTCGCGGACGATGCGCGCGGCGCAGGTCTGCTCTTCGGTCGGACCGGTCGGGCGGCAGACGAAAATCTTGCGGCGGCTCGGCGTGTCGGAAATGCCCGTCACCTTCTGCGGCCCGACAATCGCCAGATCCTTCAGGTGCGGCAGCGTCGTGATGCCGTGTGAGACGCCGATCTGCGTGTCGGCCAGCGTGTGATCGATCGGCGCGATGAGGTCGTTGACCGGGCCCTCGAAGCGGCGGATGAAAGCGGCCGACACCCGGTGCGGCCCGGCGGTGACGTGGATGACCGGCGTCTTCAGCGCGAGACCGCCGGTGACGTCGGCCATGCGCGGCGCGACATCGACCACCGCGACGCGCTCGCCGTCGATGGACACCTCGGCCTGCTCGCCCGTGGCCGGCCCGCCGAACAGGAAACCGTCGGCGTTGCCGTGCAACTGCATGCGGAACACGTACTCACCGTCCGCCGGGAAGGTGTGGATCACCGAGACGCCGCCGCGCGTGCCGAACGGCGCGCCTTCGACGCGCTCCATCTGCGAGGAGGTCTTCGGCACCAGGTAGAGCGCCTCACCGGACTCGGCGTCGGAGTCGCCAACCGCGAGCGAGGTCACCTTGCTGGCAGCGCGCAGATAGGCCTCCATCAGCGTCGGCGAGAACATCTGCGAGTCGGACACGTTGTCGAACCCGGCGCTGATGGTGTCGGCCGGCAGCAACCCGGAGACATCGATGTCGAGCGCGAGCAGGTCGCGCACCGCGCGCGCGTATTCGGCGCGGTTCAGCCGCTGGAACACGCGGCCACCGGAGCGCGTCGCGCTCGCGGCGCGATCGATGTGTGTCTCGAGCGCGGTGGTCAGCGACGCCAGCGCAGCCTCGTCCGGCCGCTTCGCCCCGGACGGCGGCATCATGCCGGCGCGGAGCTTGCGAATCATCTTCTCCGCCACCACCACGTCGCTCGTCGGCTTGCTGGTGTCGAACGAGGCGAGCGACAACCCGCCGGCCTTCGCGCGATCGCTGTGGCACGTGACGCAGGTACCTGCTTCAGCAGCGCGTTGTGATCGGCGGGGGCCGCCGCGGGCGATGCGGCGGGCACAGCGCGCGACGTCATCGGCGCGACGGGCGCGGCAGGCGCTTGCGCCGCCGGAGTGGCCGCACGCGGCGCGGGGGTCGGGGCCGCCTGCTCGGCAGCCGTGAGAATGGTGAGCCCCAGGAGGGACGTCAGTAACACTGCTGTTAGAGGCCGCTTCATGGTGAATTGCCGGTCAGTATACCGTGGTCAGCCCGCCCGCTGGTGTCACGGGATGTCACTTCTTTTGAGCACTTTACGTGATGAAAGCCATCCCAGCCGGGACGGGTCAGTAGAGCGGCCGCCAGGTGAAGAACAGCACCGCCGCAAAGCCCTGCAGGCAGGCGAAGACTGCCACCCAGGCGCCGCGATGGCGAGGAGGGATTGCGGCCCCCAGCCAGAGGAACGCCGGGAACAACACCGAGGTCACCCGGCCAATCGACAAGCAGTCCTCCGGCGGCCATGGGCGGCAGCAGGTTGACGAGCAGCAGCACGGCGTACGGCAGGCCAAAGCGGCGGTAAACCGGCCACACCGCCCCGAGGATGAACAGCACGCTGACGAGGTAGAACATGTCGAGCGCCTGGCTCGACATGTAGGCGTAGGCGCCGTACTGGCTGACGAATTCGACCCGGTCAGTGACCAGCGTATCGAGGCTGCGGTACACCCGGCCCCACGCGGCATTCTGCGCGGTCCATTGGAAGGGGTGGCCGGTGAGGAACAGGATGAACGTCGAATAGACGAGCATCCCGATGCCCGGCGCCGACGCCGTCGCCAGCCGATCCAGGTGCGCGCTCCAGCGGAACGGCTGGGCCGCCTCACCTGATGCGGGCGTACGCCGCCACTCGCGCAGGAAGATCTCCAACGTCATCAGTCCCAGTACGACCGACAGGAACGCCCCGTTCGGGCGGGTCAGCCCGGCCAGTAATCCCCAGCCCGCCGCCTGCCACAACTCGTCGCGCCTGAAGTGGTACACGGCGCCGACCAGCGCCAGCAGGAACAGCGCTTCGGTGTAGGCGGCGCTGAAGAACAGCGCGAACGGATAGGCCGCAAGCAGCAGTACCGCGGTCACCGCCTGGTCTTCGTCCGGCAGGTGCGAGCGCGCGAGGCGCAGGAAGTAGACCAGGGCCCAGAAGAACGCCACCAGCGAGACGGCCACGCCGGTCCACAACGGCTGACGCCCCAGGATCACCGACAGGTAGCGGACGATCAGGGGGTAGGCGGGGAAGAATGCGATGTTCTGCTGCGCGTTCGGGTTCGCCTCCGAGTAGCTGTAGCCCTCGTTCGCGACCGTGAGATACCAACCGGTGTCCCAGCGCGCCGGCAGATCGAGCAGCGCGTTCCCGTAGATCTGAAACGGGGGGTCTTGCTGGGTGAAGGGAAATCCAACGAGCACGACCGACAGGAACCCGATCGCGAGCACGCCGCCGCGCGTCGCGAGATGAATCGGTAGAACGGTCTGCGTGTCCGGTGACGCCCACCAGCGCCGGACGCTCGACACCACCCGCGCCGGCATCGGCGCGCGCCGGATCACGGCGTGACGGAGACCGATCAGGAACAGCGCCGCGAGCGCCGGCCGCCACCACGCGGTCACCGACAGCCGCGTCTCGAACAGCCAGATGCGGAAGCCGCCGAACAACAAGACCGAGAGCGCGATCAGTGCGATCACGAGGCTGAGCGCATCGACCACCCGGGCCCACAGCGGCAGACTGGGTAGAGGGTGACTGGCAGGGGGCGGAGGTACGGCGTCGGGCACGGGAGACACTATTGTCGCCCGAGTGCCCGGTCTTCAATGGCGATTCGGCGCCACATCAGCGCGCCGAAGCCAACGAGCGCCAGCAGCCCCGTCACCGGCGCCCAGACGATCATCGAGAACCCGAGGAGCTCGCCGATAACCGCCACATAGTTCGGATGACGGATGAAGCGATAGGGTCCACCCACCACCAGCGGGCGGTCCGGCAGCACCAGCACGCGGAACGACCAGCGGATTCCCAGCGAGCTGATGGCCCACAACTTCAGCGCCTTCGCCACGCCGAATACGACGAGGCCGGCCAGCAGCGCCAGCTGCGGGGCCGGGCCCCGCCAGGCGCCCTCGATCGCCATCACCACGAACGAACACGGATACGCCCATTGCATCACCCGATACACATCGTCGGGCGGCTCGATCGCGCCCAGCTTGCGCAGCGTCGCTTCGTTGACGCGGGAGAGCAGCGCTTCGCCACCCATCACGAGCAGGATGGCGATCAGCGTGACGAGCGCGACGGAACTCGCGGCCGACATCACGCACTCAGGAGTGGGGCGTCGCCTGCGTAGCGAATGACGGCATGGAACGCGCCCGGCCATACGCGCGCGCCGTAGGCGGAGGCGCGGACCGCGTTCGCCGATCCGACCAGGGCGCGCAGGCTCCGGTTGAACGTGCGCTTCCGCCCGAGACGATGGCGGATCTGTCCGGCGAAGACGCGGTGCGCCTGGCTGATGGAGAGCCGGCCGTCGAGCACGTCGCCGGTCACGGTCACGGCGAGCTCCGCGCCCTGGAGCGCGAGGTGGATGCCGTCGCCGGTCATCGGGTCGATGAAGCCGGAGGCGTCCCCCACGAGCAGCAATCCGGCGCAGCCCGGCTGCGGGGTGTCAACGGCCAGTGGCCCCAGCACGATGGGCGACGTGGCCAGCCGCGCGCGGCGGAATCGCGGCCCCAGAACCGCATCGCCCTGCAGCCGCGACATCAACATGGCGCCCGGATCACGCCATGCGCCGTGATCGGATGCTTGCGGCTGCACGAGGCAGGCGTTGGCGCCGCGGTCGCGCGTCGGTGCCACACCCAGGTAGTGGCCGTTGCGGATGTGCATCTCGCCGAGCGTCGAGAGGCCGTCAACCTCGTCGAAGTAAGCGCCGATGGCCCAGCGGCGAGGATGCGACGGCGTGCGCGTCAGCCCGCACATCTGCCCCAGCCGCGAACGGCGGCCGTCCGCTCCCAGCGTGATGCGCGCGACGAAGCCGGTCGTGATTCCCGAGCGCAGGCGGGCCCGCACCCCGCGGACTGTGCCATCCGGTCCTTGTTCGGGCGCCACCACCGTGGTCTCGTCCACGAGCCGAGCACCGGCCGCCACTGCCTGCTGCACCATCCACGCGTCCAGCCGATCGCGCGTGATGCCGAGCCCCTGCACGCCCTCGCCGTACTCGCCGCGCACGCAGACGCCGCCGGGCCCGGTGAGGAGCATGCCGTCGATGACGCAGCCTTGCCGACGGAGCGGCGCGAGATCGAAGTGCCGGGACAGCAGCGCCAGCGCGCCGGGGTTCAAGGTGTCGCCGCACAGCTTCTCGCGCGGGAAGCGCGAGCGATCGATGAGCGTGACGCGCGCGCCGCGCCGCGCGAGCAGGCACGCCGCCAGCGTCCCCGCCGGTCCCGCGCCCGCAATCACGACATCGTCGGGCGGCGTCATGATCTGGCGTCCGCGGCCCCCAGCACGAGGGCGGAGTTCTTCGAGCCGAACCCGAGGCAGTTGCAGAGCGCGGCTTCGGCCTGGACCGCGCGGCCCTCGTTGGGGATGAAGTCCATGTCGCAGGCCGGATCCGGATCGTCGAGGTTGATCGTCGGCGGCAGGAAGCCGTTGGCGAGCGCCAGGGCGGCGGCCACCACGCCGGCGGCGCCGCTCGCGCCCTGCGGATGGCCAATCATCGACTTGGTGGAGGACCCCGGCACGCGGTCCGCGACCTCACCCAGAGTGGTGCGCGTGCACCGCGACTCGATCGCGTCGTTCAGCTGCGTCGAGGTGCCGTGATAGTTGACGTAGCCGATCTCCTCCGGCGCGCGTCCGGCCTGCGCCAGCGCGGTGCGCATGCAGCGCACGATCTCGGCGCCATCGGGATCCATCTGCACGCGGTGATAGGCATCACAGGTCGAGGCGTAGCCTTCGATGCAGGCATAGATGCGCGCGCCCCGGGCCCGCGCGCGATCCTCGCGCTCGAGCGCGAGCATCCAGGCGCCTTCGCCCAGCACGAAGCCGTCGCGGCCGCGATCGAACGGGCGGGAGGCCTCGCCTGGGCGATCGTTGTAGCCGGTGGACACCGCGCGCATGCGCGAGAACCCGAACACCATGCCCGGCAGCACGCAGCCGTCGGTGCCGCCCGACAGCAGGACGTCGTACTCGTCGAGCAGCAGGAGCATGCGGGCATAGCCCATCGCGTCGGTGGAACTGGTGCAACCGGTGGAGAGGACGTGGCTGATGCCGTGCAGCCCGAGCGCGATCGAAATCTCGCTCGACACCATGCCGCAGATGCCGAGCGCGATGGCGTAGGGCGTGACGTGACGGCCGTCGTTGGTGAAGAAGTCCTTGTACTGCTGCTCGCCGACGTCGATGCCGCCGCCGCCCGAGCCGATGATCACGCCGGCGCGGGGCTCGCCGAAGCGGAGGCCGGCGTCATTCCACGCTTCGCGCGCGGCTCGAACGCCGAACATCGCGGCCCGTGAATAGCGTCGTGGATCAGCGCGGGTGTCGGCCCGGCCATGCTCGCCCGGCAGCGGCTCGAACCCGTTCGCGAGTGGCGGCACAGGGGCGGCGACCTGGCAGGGATAGGTGGACGCGTCGAAGTCGGTGATGGCACGCGTACCGCTCACCCCCTGGCTGATGTTCGTCCAGAACGCGTCGCGGCCAGCGCCGAACGCCGAGACCACTCCGATGCCGGTGATCGCAATCCGTGAGCGCATCCACTCCTATACTATGCGCATGCTCGCGGCCGCCTGGATCGGGGCGGGGCTTTTCTTCGCCTCACTCACCTACTGCGCCTACTTCCACCTCATCGTCCTCGGCCAGCCGGGCGTGGTGCCCGCGGATCAGGTGCCGACTCGCGATCGCCACGAACGTCGCGCTGTTCTCGGCCTTCGCGCTGCATCATTCGGTGTTCGCCCGCACCGGCATCAAGACGCGGCTCGCGCGGATCCTGCCGCCGGAGTTCGAGCGCTCGGCGTACGTGTGGATCGCCAGCCTGCTGTTCCTGGGCGTGTGCCTGCTGTGGCAGCCGCTGCCAGGTGTGGCGTGGGAAGCCACCGGAGCGCTCCGATTCGTGCTCTACGGCGTCCAGTTCGCGGGCCTCGTGTTCACGCTGCAGAGCGCGTCTCGACTGGACATCTGGGATTTGTCGGGAGTGCGCCAGGTGCGAGCTGCCCGCCACGCAGCCGAAGCGCCAGGTACCAACGATGCGCCGCGGGCTGGTGGCTCCGCGGCCGCGGCGAACGCTTCGTCAGTCGCGACGTCGCCCGCGGCGCCAGCGCCTCTCGAGGTCCGCGGGCCGTACCGCTGGCTGCGGCATCCGATCTATCTGGGGTGGGTGTTGCTGGTATTCGGCGCGCCGGCCATGACCTCGGGCCGGCTGCTGTTCGCCGCGGTCAGCACCGCGTACCTGGTAGTGGCGATCCCGATCGAGGAACGGTCACTGATCGCCGAGTTCGGCCAGTCCTATCGCGACTACCAACGGCAGGTGCGATGGCGGCTGTTGCCGGGGGTTTGGTAGGGGGGTGAGGTTCTGGGGTTCTGGGGTTCTGGGGTTCTGGGGTTCTGGGTTCTGAGGTTCAGGTTCAGGGTTCGTCCGAGGTTCCGACGTTCGCCGATCGACGATGCGGCGCATGCCCGTCGCGCCACCGCGATGAAGTCTGAACCCGAGAACCCAGAACCGAGAACCTTAGAACCTTAGAACCGAGAACCTTAGAACTTAACCCCTACCCTTTCCACCCTCTCGACGGCCTCGAGAAGCGGGCGGGCAGCTTGCTGAGGTCGGTGGCCACGGCGGGCTTCTCGTCGGCCGCGGCGATCTCGGCGTCGAGCTCCTCGTCCTTGGGCAGGCCCTCGAGCTGATCGATGAACAGCAGGGAATGGTGCGAGGGAATCTCGAACTTCTTCCCGCAGGTCTTGCACGTCACCTCATCGTCCAGCCTCAGCAGGTGATCGCGCAGCTTGCCGTACTTGGCGCGGTCGGTGTCGCTGACGCCGCCCGGCATGCGGTCCTTCTTGGTGCGGCGCACCCAGCGGACGGCATAGTCGTTGGCGCGGCGGCAGCGCGGGACAGGTGAACCGGCCCTGCCGTTGCTCGGGACGTTCGTTGAAGAAGGCGCGCTCGTCGAGTGACACGAGTGGATCCTAGCAGGTCTGGGGGATCGGGGGTCGGTCTTGAGTCTTAGGTCTTGGGTCTTGAGGGCTTACTGATTGAGTCTTGAGTCTTGGGTCTTGAGTCTTGAGCCTGCCGAGCTGCCCCCCGAACCCTCGAGCGCCTGGCCTCACGGCTCAATAGTCCCGGCCCCCAAGCCGCAAGCCCCAAGCCTTAAGCCTAAGACTAAGACTCAAGACCCAAGACCCAAGACCCAAGACCTAGACTGATGGTTCCCCCCGTACAAGCGAACGGCCGCGGTCACCCGAATGGGCAACCGCGGCCGTTGGTCGTGCGTGTCGTGCGAGCCTAGAAGTTCAGGCTGAAGCCCACGCGGATGATGCGGGGCGACAGGATCTCGCTCGGGAACAGATACGATGCTGCCGACCTGCGTTGTTCAGCGAGGTCGTCGTGTCGGCATTGGTGAGGTTGAAGAAGTCAACCTGCGGCGTGAACGAGCGGCTGCCGAAGTTGAACGGCGCGCGACAGGCGCACGTCCATCATCGTCACCGCGTCGAAACGCTCGTCACCGCGCTCGCTGAGCCCGACGACTTGCGTCGCGCGGGTCAGGTTGACGCCCTGGCCCTGGGCGAAGGCGCGCGAGATCGAGTAGCTGCTCTGGTACGGGTAGCCGTTGTTCGAGATCAGCGAGCCCGCGAGGTTGATTTCGAGCGGCAGGGTGTAGCTGCCCGACAGGCGGAACGCCACCGTCGAGTCGTTGCCCACGATGCCCTCGGCGTCCACCGAGAAGTTCGGGTCGTTGAGGTCGTTCGTGGACGACTGTCCGCTGCCGCCGATGGTGGGCGTGTTGATGCCGCCGCGGTTGCGGCCGATCGTCAAGCCCGCCTGCATCTGCCACTTCTTCGAGAAGCGCTTCGTGCCGGTGAACTCCACGCCCTGGTAGTCGGTGTCGAGGTAGTCCTCGTTGCTGCGGACCGTGTCGTTCAGGCTGGTGTACTCGGCCGGGATGTTGTAGCCGGTCACCGTCGTCGGGACCGGGTTGGCGAGCGAGCCGCCGGGGCCATTCGGGATGCTCAGCGTGAACGGCGTGTAGACCGAGGTCGGCACGGCCACGTTACGCTGCCCGAACTGCTCGCGATTGGTGCGGTAGTAGATACATCGTGCCAAAGCGGACGTCGCCCGGCAGCTGGGTTTCGAAGCCCACCGTGGCCTCGTCCGAGTAGGGCCAGTTGAGGCCTTCGGCGTAGCGGAACCCGACACCGCCCGAGAACGCCGAGCACTGCGAGGTGGTGACTTCCGAGTCCTGGAAAGCGCCATCGCCGTTCGGGTCGGTCCAGGGGCAGGTCCGGTTGCCGTTGCTGAGCGGGTTGACGGCGGTCACGCGATCGATGCCGACCTGCAGCCCGTAGCGGCTGTAGCTGGCCTTGACCGCGGTGCGGCCGTTACCGGTGAGGTCATACGACGCGCCAGCGCGCCAGACGGCGATCGACTGGTTCAGCACTTCGGTCTCGGGCACCTGGCGGGCGCCGATGAAGCGGGCGGCGGGCGCCGACTGCTCCGGCAGCGTGCCGACATACTTGTCCCAGCGGCCGCCGATGTTCAGCGTCAGGCGGTTCATCGACCAGGAGTCCTGCAGGAAGATGCCCAGCACCTTGGCGACGTTCGTCGACGTCGTCGGGCTGTTGAACTGGCGGACCTGCGTCGGGACACCGTTGTTGAATTCGACGTAGTGGTCGCCCTGCACCGAGTAATCCGACTCGTAGTAGAGACGGCCCCACTGCACGCCGCCCTTGAACAGGTGCTCGCCGCCCCAGCCGCTCTTGCCGATCGAGATGACGTTGTCGAACTGGTGGCGCGAGTTGGGCTGGTGCTCTTCGCGGGTGGCGGCCAGGAACGCTTCCGACCGCGCGTTGTCCACGCGGCGGATGGCGTCGGCCGGCGTGCCGGGCTGGTAGGTGTAGTTGGTCTGGCCGTCCATCACCGAGAAGTTCGACTCGAACACGGCGCGGTTCCTGATGCCGGTGTACTTCGCCTGCGTCGTCTGGACCGGGTTGGTCTGGACCAGCGAGGCGATGTCCTCCATGATGTTCGGCGGCGTGTCGCGGCGATGACCGCGGATCTTGTCGTTCCAGAGGTACGACGCCTGGATCTTGTTGCCCGGCGAGATCTGCGCAACGATCTTGCCCGAGTAGTTCTTCAGGTCGTTGTCGTCGAGCGCCTGCGAGCCGTCGGGGTTTCGGGCGTTGACCAGCTTGTTGACGACCCACTTGCGGTAGGTGCCGTTCACCCACACCCGGTTCTGCTTGAGCGCGCCGCCGCCCGACAGGTTGAAGTCGTAGGTCTTCTTGGTCGGGTTGCCGAGGAACGCGGGATTGATGGCCTGCGTGTCGGCCCAGTTCTCGGACTGCAGATTGTCGTTGGCGAACGAGTAGCGGGCGTTGCCCCTCCACTGGTTGCCGCCGGCCTTGGTCACCATGTTGATGGAGACGCCGCCCGCGAGCGTTTCGGCGGGAATCGCCGAGGTCATGTAGTTGACCTCTTCGAACATCCCCTGGTCGTAGTACATCATCGTCGCGCCGCCGCCGCCGCCCGGCCAGTTCACCGTGGCGCCGTCGATGTTGTAGCTGACGTCGTTGGTGTTGGAGCCGTGGGCCGACATGCTGCTCTGCTGCACCGACTGGGTGCCGCCCACGTCATACGTGGCCACCTGGACGCCGGGAATCAGCTTGGCCAGCGACCACGGGTCGCGCCCGGTCGGCACGCCTTCGAGAATCTCCTGGCTCATGACGGTCTGCTGCACGTTCGACCGGACGTCGACCGCGGGCGACTGGCCGGTGACCGTGATGGTCTCCTCCAGGCTGCCGACTTCGAGCTTGGCATTGATGGTGGCCACGAAGGCCGCGTTGATGCGAATCGCGTCCTGCTGAACTGTCTTGAAGCCCTGCAGCTCGAACTTGACGGTGTAGTCGCCCGGCGGCAGCCGGTCGAAGCGGTAGTTGCCGGTGACATCCGTGGTGTAGGTCTGGGCGCCACCAATCAGGTTCGCGCCTTCGACGCTGACAATGACACCCGGCAGCACCGCGCCGCTGGTGTCGGAAACGCTACCGGTAATCGAACCTGTCTGCTGGGCGTGCGCCGTGGAAGCCAGCAACAAGCAAAGCGCCGCGATTACGAGGCGCGAGAGTCTCATCATATTCATCCCCTCTAGACATGGCGCGCGAGCAATGCATGCGCCAAAGGCAAACGTGTGCCACGACACTGTAACGGAAATTCGGCCCCTTAGGTCGAGAAAAGTTGAGGGGATATGAGAAGGAAGAGTGATGGCTGGGACGGGCGCGAGACGAACGATTCCATCCATGTCCGGTGTAGCATGCAGCCCGACGCGAGGAGCGATGGGACGAATGGATCAGGCGCGGTGAGAACGATCGTTACGTATGTTTCTGGACACGGTTTCGGCCACGCGTCCCGCACGATAGAACTGCTGAACGCCCTCACCGATCGGGCCCCCGACGTGCGCCTCATCGTGCGCAGCGCCGTGGCGCCCTGGTTGTTCGCCAGGACCGCCAGATCTACGGTTGTGCTGGAGCCGCTCGAGTGCGACACGGGAGCCGTGCAGGTTGGCAGCCTGCATCTCGACGCCGACGAAACCGTGCGCCAGGCACGGGCCTTCATGCGCGAGTGGCCGGCCCGAGTCGAAGCGGAGTCCGCGGTGCTGCGCGCGCACGGCGCCACACTTGTGCTGGCCGACATCCCCCCGCTCGGCATCGCGGCGGCGAAAGCGGCCGGCGTGCCGGCCGTGGCGATGAGCAACTTCACCTGGGACTGGATCTACGCGGCCTACCCCGGGACCGGCGACCTGTCGCGCGCGATCGGCGACATCTACGCCACCGCCGACCTGGCGCTTCGCCTGCCGCTCTGGGGCGGCTTCGCCACGTTCCCGCACATCATCGATCTGCCGTTCATCGCCCGCCGCTCACGGCGGAACCGGGACGAGGTCCGCCGCGCGTTCGATCTACCGCTCGATCGACCGCTCGCCCTGGTGTCGTTCGGCGGCTACGGCGTCGAGGGGCTCGACATGGCCGCGCTCAGCCGCATCGGTCCCTGGGGCCTGCTGATGACGAGCACGACGCCGATGGATGGCCGAACGCTCGGCGAGCTTGGCCGGACCGGCAGCTTGATCCCGCTCGACGAGCCCGGCATGTACGCGCGCGGGTTCCTCTACGAGGACATCGTCCACGCGATGGACGTGGTGGTCAGTAAACCGGGCTACGGGATCATCGCCGAGTGCGTCGCCAACCAGACCGCCCTGCTCTACACGTCGCGGGGACATTTCGCGGAGTACGACGTGCTGGTCGCCGGCCTGCCGGGCGTGCTGCGGTCCGGCTTCATCGATCACGACGCGTTGTTCGCCGGCCGGTGGCTGCCGTACCTCGACAGCCTGCTCGCGCAGCCCGTGCCGCCCGAGCGCCCTCGCGTGGACGGCGCCGAAGTTGCCGCCGCGCTCCTGCTGGATATGATGTAGCGATGTTGAACCGCCGCTCGTTCGTCAAGATGGGATCTCTCGCGGCCGGGGCGTCGTTCGCCACCGCCTGCAACTCCGAAGCCCCGGTCAGCGCGCAGCCGGCCGCCACGTCTGCATCCGGCGCCGCGGCGAAGCTGCCGCCTTCGATCGCGGCATTGACGTCGATGCGCGATCAGGCGTCGCCGATCACCGCCGACGAACGGCGCGGACGCATTGAAAAAGCACGCCGCCTGATGGCCGAGCGCAAGATCGACGCGCTGATGCTGACCGGCGGTACCTCGCTCGTCTACTTCAGCGGCATGCGATGGGGCCTCAGCGAGCGGCTCTTCGCGATGATCCTGCCCGTCAAGGGCGACGCCTTCTACGTCTGTCCCGCCTTCGAAGAAGATCGCGCCCGCGAGCAGATCGCCAAGGGGCCGCTTGGCGCCTCGGCCGACGTGCGTACCTGGGAAGAGCACGAGAGCCCGTACGAGCGCGTCGCGCAGGGGTTGAAGGATCGGGGGATCGCCTCTGGTCAGCTGGGCATCGAAGAGACCGTCCGGTTCGTGTTCAGCGACAGCGTCTCGCAGGTCGCGCCCGCGGTGAAGATCACCAGCGGCACGCCAGTCACCGCCGGCTGCCGGGTGGTGAAGGACGCGCACGAACTGGCGCTGATGCGGTTGGCGTCGCAAGTGACGCTCAAGGCGTACGAGGCGGCGTGGAAGGCGCTCAAGGACGGCATGACGCAGGACGACTTTGCCGAGCTCGTCGCGCTCGCCCATCGCCAGCTTGGCTTCGAAGGCGACGCCGGCGTCCAGGTCGGCGAGTACTCGGCCCTGCCCCACGGCTCACTCACTCCGCAGGTCGTGCGCGAAGGCAGCATCCTCCTGATCGACGGCGGCTGCAGCGTCGAAGGCTACGCCTCGGATCTGAGCCGGACGTTCGTGCTGGGCAAGCCCACCGACAAGATGAAGCAGGTGTTCGAGATCGAGTACCGCGCGCAGACCGCGGCGCTGAAGGCGGCGCGGCCCGGCGTGCCGTGCGAAGCCGTGGACGCCGCCGCGCGCAAGGTGATCGTCGATGCGGGGTACGGCCCGGACTACAAGTTCTTCACCCACCGTGTGGGGCACGGCATGGGCATGGACGGACACGAATGGCCGTACCTGGTGAAGGGCAACACGCTGCCCCTTGCACCCGGGATGACCTTCAGCGACGAACCCGGGATCTACATCCCCGGCGAGTTCGGCATCCGGCTGGAAGACGATATGGTGATCACGGAGAGCGGCGCGGAGCTGATGACGCCGCAGAGCCCATCACTCGACAACCCGTTCGGGCCGCCGCGAACCTGAGCGCGGCTACGCTTTCGGCTTCACGCAGGTCACCAGCGTCCACATCTTCGGGACGTTGACCTTCTCGATCGAGATGGGGTGCAGCTCGGCCTGAGCCAGGAAACCGGCCAGGTCGAGATCGGCCTTGAACCCGATGTGCACGGTCATCGGCGAGATCGCCCGCTCGATCTTCCCGATCATCGCGTTCGCGCTCTTGAAGTGGTTCAGGATGATGACGCGGCCACCTGGACGGCAGACCCGGTACATCTCGCGCGCCACCTTCACCGGGTCCGGGACCACGCTGATCACGTAGGGCGCGTAGACCACGTCGAACGAATTGTCGGGGAACGCCAGCTGTTCGGCATTCATCTCCATCACGCGGCAATGCGTGAGGCCCTTTCCCTTGATGCGTTTCTGTGCCTTCTCGAGCATCTTCGACGACAGGTCGACGCCCGTGATGGTGCAGCTTCGGGGATAAAGCGAGAGATTGATGCCCGTGCCCACGCCCACTTCGAGGACGTCGTCGCCCGGGCGAATGCTCATCTTCTCAATCGCCTCGAGGCGACCGGGATGGAGGGTCGGTCCGAATGTGTAGTCGTAGACGCCTGCCAGTTTCTGGTAGACGCGTTCGACGAATGCATTCTCGACAACCGTTACCGAGAGAGCGCGAGTGGCGGTATCGCCTCCCGTGGTACGTGTCCCGTGCTGATTCAACAAGGCCATTCGCCCTCCGCGACCGTTCCGGACTATATCAGAGTTGTGACGGGGCCCCGGAACGAAGCTTCCAGGGTCACGCCAGCACGTCAAACGCCCGATCGATCTTGCCGGACTGGGTAAAGATGTGCACGCCTTGTGCCATGGCGCGCAGATTTCGTAGTAATTCCCGGGCGATCGACACGCCTTCGGCCTCCGCGGCCTCGGCGCTGGCCGCCCGGCGCATCCGCTCCACGAGGGCTTCGGGCACGGTGACGCCCGGCACCTCGTTCGCCATGAACTCGGCGTTCAAGGCACTGTCGAACGGCCACAATCCCACGATGATGGGGATCCGGAAAGCCTCCACACGCTGAAGGAACCGCTCGAAGGCCTGGGCGTCGAAAATCGGCCGGGTGATGACGAATTCCGCCCCCGCCTCGACTTTGTATTCCAGGCGCTTGAGCTCCTGGTCGAGGTCCCGCGACGGGTTGGCCATCACCCCGGTATGGAACCGGGTCGGCGCCCCAATCGACTGCCCACCGATATCGAGCCCGTGATTCAGGCGATTCACCACGTTGGTGAGACCGATCGAGTCCACGTCGAACACCGCCGTGGCATCGGGGATGTCGCCCAGGCTGCGCGCGTCGCCGGTGATGCCGAGGATGTTGCGAAGCCCGAGCGCGTGCGCCCCCAGCAAATCCGACTGGATCCCCAGCAGGTTGCGATCCCGGCAGGAGTACTGGAGCAAGGTCTCGATGCCGTGCTGCTGGGACATCAGGACCGCGAGCGACAGCGCGCTCAGCCGCGCGCCGCTCCTCGGGCCGTCCGGGACCGCGACGACGTCCACCTGGTGATCGCGCAGCGCACAGGCCGCCGCAACCGCCTCGGTCGCATCGTGTCCGCGTGACGGCGGCACCTCGACGATGGTGACGAACTGACCGGCGGCAAGCTTGTGAGCCAGGCCCGACTTCTGTGCCCGCGGCACCGGGGCCTGCGCATGCGGCTGGTTTTCGAGCGGCGTCCTGACGTCGGCCGACGGCGCATCGCGCCTCGCCACGCCGGGCGCCATCGCCTTCACGGCCAGCTGAATCTGGCGGATGTGATCCGGGGTCGTTCCGCAGCATCCGCCGACCAGCCGCACGCCAAGCGACACGAACCGCCGCGCGTAGGAGGCCATGTAGTCCGGCGAGCACAAATAGAGGTTGCGGCCCTCGATGTCGCGAGGCTTGCCGGCGTTTGGCTGCGCCGCCAGCGGCACGGTGATCACTTCGCCCATGCGCTCGATCGTCTCGAGCATCGGCGCCGGGCCCACGCTGCAGTTCAGTCCGACGACGTCCGCCCCGCGCGCGACGAGCGCCGGCGCGAACTGCTCGGGGGGCGTTCCGTCCAGGCTGTTGCCGTCTTCCTCGGTGGTCATCTGCGCGACGATCGGCAGATCGGTCACCGACCGGACCGCGGCGATGGCCGCGCCCATCTCGTTCAGGTCGCGGAACGTCTCGAGCATGAAGAGATCGACGCCGCCCGCCAGCAGCCCCTCGGCCTGCTCGCGGAACATCGCCTCCGCTTCGTCCACGCCGGTCTTGCCCCATGGCTCGACGCGGACGCCGAGCGGACCGATCGCGCCGGCGACATACGCCTTCGGCTCGCCGGGCGCGGCGTCACGCGCCTCGCGCGCCAGCACCGCCGCCGCCTGATTGATCTCGCTGACGCGGTTGCCCAGGCCGAACGCGCGCAGCTTCATGCGGTTGGCGCCGAACGTGTTGGTCTCGATCACGTCCGCGCCCGCGCGCAGGTACTGCTCGTGCACTTCACGCACGAGGGCGGGCTCGCTCAGCGTGAGCGATTCGAAGCAGCGATTGATGAAGACGCCTCTGCCGTACAGCATCGTCCCCATCGCGCCGTCGCAGACGAGGACGCGCTCGGCGAGCGCGTCGAGGAATGGCTTCAACTAGCGACCCTGGACGGGCGCGTGCTGACCGGCTGCAGCCGGGACCAGCAGCTCGGTCTTGTCCCAGATGAAGTCGTCCTTGCTGTAGACCGCCAGCTCGTAGTCCTTGCCCATGAAGATGGCCGAGACCGGGCAGGCCTCTTCGCAGTAGCCACAGAAGATGCAGCGCGTTTTGTGAATCTGGTAAACCGACGCGTAACGGGGGCCGGCCATGACGGTGCCGTCGTTTTCCGCCGCCTCCAGGTAGATGGCGTCGGCCGGGCAGGCCACCGCGCACAGGCCGCAGGCCACGCACTTCTCCAGGCCGTTCTCGTCGCGCATGAGCACCTGTTTCCCGCGGTATTTCGGGAACATGGGAACCTTCACGTCGGGGTAGTTGACCGTGATGGGGCGCCGGAACAGGTGCCTGAAGGTAAGGGCAAAGCCTTCGACGAGCGGGCGAATCATAGCCAAAATGATACCATTTCCAGCCGAACGGCCGCCGTGCTGCAGGAACCCAAGTTCTTATCCGCGGGGCAGTTCCTCCTCACCACGCTCATTGTGAAGCTGGCGGTGATGGCGGCGCTGGCCACAATGCTCGCCCGTTACCGGCGTTTCCGCCACATCCTCATTTTCGAACAGCGTAACTGGCCGGACCGGCTGGTGTTCGCCGCCAGCCTGATCATCCCCTTCACCGCCGGGGTCGTGGCACGGCTGCTCCTCAACTACGAAGCGGCCGATCTGACGCTGGAAGGCGCGTTCCTGGCCGGGCTGATTGCCGGCCCCTACACCGGGGCGATCGTCGGCGCCTGCATGGGGCTCCCCGGGCTGTTCGTCGGCGAGTTCGGCGCCCTGCCCTTCGCGGTGGGCTGCGGCTTTGCGGGTGGAGGCCTGCGCGAGGCCTGCCCGAAGGAAGACATCTGGAGCTTCTCGCCGTTCGTCTTCTTCAGCCTGCCGGGGCACGTCTGGCGGATGGTGCGAACGCCTCAGATCAACTGGCAGGTAGTGCTGCTCCTCGCCCTGCTCGGGCTCGAGCTCATTCGGCAGACGGTGGGCGGCAGGTTTGGCGAGGCGCGCCTGTTCTACCTGCACGGCGATTCGGTCTGGCTCGCCGTTGCCGTCTACGTCGCCGCGGTGCTGACGGTCTCGACTCCGATCAAGATCTGGAACAACGCGCGCATCGAACACCGGCTTCAGGAGCAGGAAAAACTGCTGCTCGCCGCCAAGGTCGAGGCGCTCAAGAGCCAGATCAACCCGCACTTTCTCTTCAACACGCTGGCCTCGGTCTCGTCGCTCATTCGCTCGCAACCCGACACCGCCCGGATGGTCATCCAAAAGCTGTCGGGACTGCTGCGCAAGCTGATGCGCAGCGACGAGCAGTTCGTCACCCTGCGCGAGGAGCTCGAGGCGATTGACGAATATCTCGCGATCGAGGTGATCCGCTTCGGCCCGCGCCTGACCGTGGAAAAAGCCATCGCCGTGGAAACACTCGATCTCGTCGTGCCGAGCATGCTGCTGCAACCACTCGTCGAGAACGCCATCAAGCACGGGCTGTCGCGCAAGGTCGGCTCCGGCCGCATCACGCTGCGCGCCTGGCGGGATCGGGACACGGCCATCATCGAGGTGGAGGACGACGGGCTCGGCATCTCGGACGAGCGGTTGCCGAGCGCCCTGTCGAGCGGCATCGGGCTCAACAACGTTCACGAGCGCTTGAGGGTGCTTTACGGCGCATCCGGCCAGCTCGTCCTTTCTGGGGCGCCGGGCAAGGGGGCGCTCGCGCACGTCGAGATCCCGCTGGCTGCCGCCCCGCCCAAGAGGCTCGCGTCGTGAACGGACACCCACTGACGGCCGTTGTGGCCGACGACGAACAGCTCGCCAGGGAGGAGTTGTGCTTCCTCCTCGGACAGCTGGAAGGCGTGGAGGTCGTGGGACAAGCCAGCAACGGCCAGGAAGCTGTCGAAGCCATCGCCCGCCTCGACCCGGATGTCGCGTTCCTGGACATCCAGATGCCCGGACTGACCGGCCTGGACGTCGTGCGCCAGCTCAACGATTCAGGGACGACGGCGGCCATCGTCTTCGTGACGGCGTTCGATCACCGGGCCGTGGAGGCGTTCGAAGTGAACGCCGTGGACTACCTCCTGAAACCGGTCGAGGCCGCCAGGCTGGCCCAGGCCGTAAACCGGGCGCGGGCCCGCCGGCCGGACGGGGTGCCCCTGGCCGACCAGTTGGACCGGTTGGTCCGGCTGATGGCCACCGCGAACCGGCCAACTCAGGTGGCCGTCAAAGTAGGCGAACGTTTCGTGCTTCTGCAAGCCGACGAGATCCTGTACGCGTCGGTGGTGGACGATTCGATTAGTATTGTGACTGGGCAGGTGTCCGGGACGTCGAACGACCGGACCCTCGATGAATTGCAGGCCAGACTGGATCCGGCCGTTTTCTGGCGGGTGCACCGTTCGCACCTTGTCAACATCAACAAGATCAAGGAGATCGTCCCTTGGTTCAGCAGGAACTACATCCTCAGGATGAAGGACGCGAAAGCGACCGAAATCCCAGTCAGCCGGTCTCAGACACGGCGGCTCCGGGAGTACCTGAAGCTGTAGCATTCGCCGACCCCGGCGATGAAGACAGTCCCTCCAGGTTCCGGTTCGAAGCCGTTGCCCCACTCACGCCGGTTTCCGCGCCGATCCCGGCGGCGGCACCAATTCCCCCGCCCGAATCACCGGGATTGCGGCTCGATGTGTGGCGCGACGAGTTCGTGGCCTGGGTGAAGACGCTGGCTTCGGCCGCCGTCTACGCCACGCTGATTGTCACCTTCGGCTTCCAGGTGGCGCGCGTCGAGGGCCAGAGCATGGCCCCCACGCTGGCCGATCAGGATCGCCTGATCGTCAACAAGCTGGCCTACCGGCTGGCCGATCCGCAGCGCGGCGACATCGTGATGCTCTACTACCCGCTCAACCCGGACAAGTCGTTCGTGAAGCGGGTGATCGCCGAAGAAGGCGACACGGTACGAGTGGTGGACGGACGCGT
This sequence comes from uncultured Acidobacteriota bacterium, assembly GCA_963723005.1. Taxonomy (GTDB): domain Bacteria; phylum Acidobacteriota; class Vicinamibacteria; order Vicinamibacterales; family UBA2999; genus VFZN01. The sequence goes on from CAVRPA010000014.1 coordinate 99,294, forward strand.
CTACGTGAACGACGTCCCGGTGCCCGACGATCAGGTGCCGCCGGAGTACCGTAGCCACGACGACTGGGGCCCGCAGGTAATTCCCGAGGGCTACTACTTCGTGATGGGCGATCACCGGAACAACAGCTCCGACAGCCGCCACTGGGGCTTCGTACCGAAGAAGTACATCATCGGCAAGGTGCAGCTGCGCTGGTGGCCGGTGCCGACGGCGACGATTTTCTAGAAGCCTGAATCTTGAGGGTCTTGAGGCTTGAGGCTTGAGGGTTGAGGCTTCGGTCTTGAGGCCAGAGACGGAAACCCGGGGATCGAGAGATCCAGGCTTTATCCCAAGACTTAAGACCCAAGACTCAAGACCCCAGTTCACGTCTGAACCGGGCGCCCGGCACCGGCTGGCCGCCCGATTCACCGGCTCCCCACCCCGCCAGATCTCAGCCTCCCCCTAGTAGCCCAGATCCGCCTTCACTTCATACTTGAGTGATTCCCCGCGGCGGTATCGTTCGAGGTTGTCGGCGAACACATCGATGACCTCGTCCCAGTGTCCCTGGCGGAAGCCGGACGTGTGGGGCGTGAGGATCACGTTCGGGCACGACCACAGCGGGTGATCGGCCGGCAGCGGTTCCTCGGGGAAGACGTCGAGTGAGGCGCCGGAGAGATGTCCGGCATGCAACGCGTCAACGAGCGCGCCGGTGTCGAGAATGCGGGCGCGGCCGACGTTGATCAGCACGGCGCCGGGCTTCATGCTGGCGATGGCACCTCGTCCCATCAGGCCTTCGGTGTCGGGCGTCAGCGGCGCGGCAATCGCCACGGCGTCGCACTCCGCCAGCATCGCCGGCAGTTCGTCGCGAGTGTAAACACGCGTGACACCGGGCACGGCGTCAGCGCCGGCCTGCCGCCTCAGCGCCACCACCCGCATACCCAGCGCGGCCGCGCGCGACGCCAACGCGGCGCCGATGGTGCCGACGCCGATCAGTCCGAGCGTCCGCCCGCGCAGCAGCCACGGCAGGCGGGCGCCGACGTAGTCGTGCTGCGCCCAGCGCGCCTGCCGCTGATTGTCGAGCGTGAATGGAATCTGCTTGGCGAACGCGAACAGCACGGCGAGCACGTGTTCGGCGATTGGCACGGCCTGCACGCCGCGCGTGTTGCTGACGCGGATGCCGCGCGCGTACATCTCGGGCAGGCAGAACGTTTCGACCGCCACCGCGGAGCTGTGCACCCACTGCAGTCGCGGCGCCCGCGCCAGTTCCGTCGCGTTCAGGATCCAGGTGTAGGCCGCATCGGCCATTTCCAGTCCGCGCGCGCGTTCGTCATCGCTGGTCGCATAGGTGAACCGCACGTCCGGAAACCGCGCGATGAGCGCACGGGCCGAGGCTTCGGGAATCTGCCACTGCGGCACTCGCTGCTGGATGGAGATCAGAACATGCATGTGCCCGACTCCCGACTCCCGACTCGAGCCCCAAGCCCCAAGCCCCAAGCCCTAAGCCCTAAGCCTAAGACCTAAGACCCAAGACCCAAGACCGCGTCCGCCCTCAGTCCCCCCGAAACTCCCCGCTCTTCCCGCCGCGCTTCTCCGTCACACGGATCTCGCCAATCACCATCGTCCGGTCCACCGCCTTCAGCATGTCGTAGACAGTGAGGCCCGCCACGGCGACCGCGGTCAGCGCTTCCATCTCGACACCCGTCTGCCCCGACGTGCGCACACGCGATTCGATGCCGTAGCCGGTGCGCGTGGCGGTGAGCTGGACGGAGATGTGCGACAGCAGCAACGGGTGGCACAGCGGGATCAGCTCGCTCGTCCGCTTCGCCGCCATGATGCCGGCCAGGCGCGCCGCCTGTAACGGGTCGCCCTTCTTCACCGCGCCGGTGCGGATCAGCCTGCGGGCTTCGGCCGACATCGTGATGCTGCCCCGCGCCACCGCCTCGCGCGCGGTGACGGCCTTGTCGCCCACGTCCACCATCCGCGCGGTGCCGTCCGCGCCGACGTGCGTCAGTCGTGCCGCGGGGCTCGCCGGCTTCCCGACTCCCGACTTCCGACTCCCGACTCCCGACTGAGTCTTCCTATTCGCCATCCTCAGCCCCCTGCGCCAGGTAGAACGACAAGCTCTCGAGCGAGACCGTCAGATCGACGCTCTTGAGCTTCACCCCCGCGGGCACCTTCAGCGCCCCGGGCGAGAAGTTGAGGACAGCTTTCACCCCGGCCGCGACCACCAGGTCAACCACGGGCTGCGCCGATTCGGCCGGGACCGCGATCATCGCGATGTCGATGTGCTCGCGCCTGGCCACCTTCCGCAACTCGCGGATGTCGAAGATCGGGACGCCGCTCCGCGACTCGTCACCGATCTTGCTGTCGGCGGCATCGAACATCGCCACGATCTCGAAACCCTCGCGGCGGAACCCCGGATAGTCGGCGAGCGCCAGGCCGAGATTGCCGGCCCCCATCACCGCCACCTTCAGTTTGCGGTCGAGGCCGAGGATCTTCCGCAGGTGCCGCTTCAGATCCTTGATGTAGTAGCCGACGCCGCGGACGCCGAACTCGCCGAAATACGCCAGATCCTTGCGAATCTGCGCCGCATTCAGGTGGAACTGCTCGGCCAGCGCCTGCGAGGAGATCGTCTCCACGCCGGCGGCTTCCAACTGGTTCAAGGACCGGAGGTAGACCGACAGTCGATTGGTGGTGAGCTCGGACACCTGTTCCGAAGGGGCTTTCCGCTTGTTCGCTGAATTCACAAGGACCTTCAGAATAGCAAACTCCGAGGCCTGCTATCATCCCGGCCATGTCCGACACCCAGAAAGGCTTCCAGCCCTATGTCCCCGCGTCACAGTCGATGGCCGAGTTCACGGCCAAGGCAATTTTCCTGGGCGTGCTGTTCGGGCTGCTGTTTGGGGCGTCCACGGTGTATCTGGGGCTCCGTGCGGGGCTGACGGTCAGCGCTTCCATCCCAATCGCCGTGCTCGCGATCTCGGTGCTGAAACATCTCGGCGGCTCCACCATCCTCGAGAACAACATCGTCCAGACGATTGGGTCGGCCGGCGAATCGGTGGCGGGAGGCGTGGTCTTCACCGTGCCGGCGCTGATCTTCCTGCTGCCCGATGGCCCGAAATACTTCAGCTACACGCAGATCACGATGCTGGCCTTTGCCGGCGGCATCCTCGGCGTGCTGATGATGGTACCGCTGCGGCGGGCCCTGATCGTGAAGGAGCACGGCGTGCTCCCCTATCCCGAAGGCACCGCCTGCGCCGAAGTGCTGGTCGCGGGTGAGCGCGGCGGCAAGCTCGCGGGCCTGGTCTTCGCCGGCCTCGGCATCGGCGCGCTGTGGAAATCGTTCTCGTGGATCTTCAACCTGTTCCTCACCGAGGTCGGCTACTCCACGGCGCGCACCAGCCAGTTTCCAAACGCCACCCTGAACGTTGACATCTCGCCGGAATACATGGGCGTCGGCTACGTCATCGGGCCGCGCATCGCCGGGACGATGGTAGCCGGTGGTGTGTTGTCGTGGCTGGTGCTGCTGCCGCTGCTGTCGCTGCTGGGCGCCGCCATACCGACACCGTTCCCACCCATTCATCCGAACTTCGCCAACAACCCGGACACGGGCCTGCCGTTCCTCATCTCGGAGATGGGGCCGGGCCAGATCTGGAGCGCCTACATCCGCTACATCGGCGCCGGCGCGGTGCTCGCGGCGGGTCTCATCACCCTGGGCCGCACGCTGCCGACGATTGCGGCCTCGGCGCGCGAGGGGCTCAAGGGCTTCGGCGCGGCGGGCGGCGGCGTGCAGCTGCGCACCGAACGTGACATGCCGCTGATGGTGGTGCTGGTCGGTTCGCTGGCCCTGGCCATCTTCCTGGCCGTGACGCCGGGTCTGCCGACACAGGGCAACATCCTGGTGTCCATCCTCATCGTGCTGTTCGGCTTCTTCTTCGCGACGGTGTCGTCCCGTATCACCGGGTTGATCGGCTCATCGTCGAACCCGATCTCCGGCATGACCATCGCCACGCTGATCATCACGTGCGTGATCTTCGTCGCGCTCGGATGGACCGGCGATGCCTACGGTCCCGTCGCGCTCTCGGTTGGCGCCATCGTCTGCATCGCGGCCGCCAATGCGGGCAACACCTCGCAGGATCTGAAGACCGGCTACATCGTCGGCGCCACTCCCATCTATCAGCAGCTGGGCCTGGCCATCGGCGTCGTCACCTCGTCGTTCGTAATCGGGATGACGGTGCTCTACATGCACCGCGTGTTCGGCATCGGTTCGGCGGATGTCGCGGCGCCGCAGGCCACCTTGATGGCAACGCTGATCAAGGGCCTGCTGTCGCAGAACCTTCCGTGGGGCCTGGTGCTCGTCGGCGTGTTCATCGCGGTGACGCTCGAGCTGTGCGGCGTCCACTCGCTGTCGTTCGCGGTGGGCGCGTATCTGCCCATCGCCACCACGGCCCCGATCTTCATCGGCGGCATGGTGCGGTGGTGGGTGGAGCGGGGCACCGGCGTGACCAGCGATTCGGACCTCAGTTCGGGCACCCTCTTCAGTTCGGGATTGATCGCCGGCGGATCACTCGCCGGCATTCTCTACGCGGTGCTCTACGGCGCCGAGATGCTCGGCCCGTTCCAGTCGATTGGCAACGCGGTGCCCTTCCTGCATCACGAGGGAGCGAGCGGTCAGATTGCCGGCGCGCTGCTGTTCACGGTGCTGGCGGTGATTCTGTCGCGCTTCGCGCGCAGGAAGATCGAGTAGGACAGGCTCAGCGCTGGCGCGGATCGGCCGTTGGCGAAAGGGATGGGCGACCGTCCCCCTCGTCGTCATCTTCTTCGTAAACGTGCGCGTCTTCCTTCAGCTGCTTCACGTAACGCTCGCCGGGACGGTAGATGGCATGCACTTCCGACATCGCCGCGCCGACCGCGCCCCAACTGCCGTGTCGCTTCTGGTAGTAGATCCACCCGCGGGCTTCCGCCCACTGCGCGAGATTGTGGAGCGCGAACAGGACCGCCATGAAGGCGGCAAGCGTCGCGAGCGCGCTCGAATCGGGCAGCACCGGTTGGAGCATCGCCCACAGCGCCCAGGTCACGGCGCCGCCAGCCAGCAGGGCCATGAACCATCGGGAGAGTTGCCGCATGCCCCATGCTAGCGCGAGTGGTTCAGAATAGGTCCATGGTCCGCGTCGTGGTCACCGCGCTGCTGCTGTCGATGCTCGCGGCACCTCCTGGCTTCACGCAACTCGCTGCTGTCGAAGTGATCTTTCACGTGCCCGCTCAGGACGAAGCGGGTGTGTCGCTGCAAGCATCCATCCGTCTGCAGTTCTCGGCGGACCTCGATCCCTCGACGCTGTCGAACAACGTCACGCTGCAGTATTCGAACGAGGATTCACGAGACCGCGGCGAGCCGGAACCGCCCGCCATCCGCTTCACCGCTGCCTACGACGCGAAGGATCGCAGCGTGACGATTCGACCGTCGGCACAGTGGGAGCGCTTCCGCGAAGTGCGGCTGCGCCTGGCGGAGGGAATCCGCGGCACCTCGGGCGCGCCGCTCGCACCCTTTGCGCTGCGCTTCACGACCGGCGGCAGCTGAGGGGCTAGGGGATGATGCGGAACGCGTAGGTCGCGGTATCCTTGCCCGCCGTCAGTTCCAGCACGAAGTCGCCCTGCGCCAGCGGCGCCAGCGTGACCTCCGCCACCAGGTAGCGCGCGCCGGACTTGTCGTCGGTGCGCTCGGTGGTCGTCACCTGCAGCGGCAGTGGCTGGCCCTCGCGCGTCAGCACGCGTCCTGCGGCGGTGACCGGACCGTCCCTCAGGATCGGCACTTCCAGACGAATGCGTTCGGTCCGCCTGAAGCGCGGATCCGCGGTTGGCACGTACGCGAGCCCGGTGGCCGGCCCACGACGGAGTGGCAGCGTCCTGCTCGAGATCGTCGCGCCGGGCGCCGCCACGACGACGTCCGTGGAAGCGCGCACCGACGAACCGCTGCGTTCCGAGCGGGCTTCGGCGCGCAAGGTGTAGCGTCCCGGCGCCAACGCCTCGTCCGGACCTTCGACCAGCACGCTCCGCTGCCCCGCCTGGAACGGCACTTCGATCGTCCTGGGCGCGCCGCCGCGCTCTGACTCGATGGAAAGCTGCAACGTGCCGCCGGTCTGCCACTCGGGCAGCTTCAGCGTGGCGGGGTCGAGCTCAATCACCGCTCGCACTTTGTCGGCAAGCGCGATCGCCTGGATGCGTACCGCCTGAGTAGCGCGGCCCGGAAGAAGTGCGTCCAGCGCGCGACTGACGGAAGCCGACGGCACCGGCCGGGCGCCGGCCGTGCCGCCGCCGCTGGCGACACCAGCGGCGCGCGCCTCGGACTCGGTGGGCGCCAGGTAGCCGGGACGCGAGCGCACCTCCGTGTCCGGCCGCTTCACGTTGACCGTGATGCGTCGGAAGCGTCCGTCGAGCTTCGGGTTGGTCGAGTAGTAGCTCAGAAGATAGTACGAACTGGTGTCCGCGAGAATCTTGGTCAACCCGCCGGCGGTGTCGTTGGTGTTCAGCACCCACGCGCCGTCGGTTTGTTCGGCCAGGGTCTTCAACGCGTCCTGCCGTGCGCCGAGTCGCTGACGGTCCTCTTCGAGCGAACGCGGTCGCGCCGCCCCCAGCGATTCGTCGAACGCCGTCAGCCCGCGCGGATCCACAGGATAGAACGAGACGTTGGCGCGGTTGGCGCGCTGGGCCAGCTGACGCACTTCGAGCTCGTGGTCGATGTAGGAGAGCATCACCCGCTCGCGTTCGCATGCTTCAATGCCGGCGGCGGCGCCGTTCCGCGGGTCGGACTGGGTCGTCAGCCGTCCGTCACCGCCGACGCCAACCGGCTGAGCGCCGCCCGGTGGGGTACCACCCAGCGGACGGGCGAGCTGATCGCTGCGCCGGAACAGGATCCAGCCTTCCGACAGCAGCACGACGAACTTCCGTTCTTCGCGGAGGCCGTCCAGATACCGGATCATGCCGTCCAGCGCTCGCAGCGTCTTCTGCTCGCGCAGCCGATCGATCATCTCCTGCGCAATCCCGCTGGTCGAGCCCGCCTCCGGATAACAGGCCTTGATGTCCTGCTCGTGCGGGTCGAGGGTGTTGAGCCGATCGCGCTGTCCAAACGTCCAGGCGTCGCGCAACATGCGATCGATGCCGGTGCCACGTCGCGTCAGCGTGATGTTCTCCGCCGAGATGTCGGGCGTCATCACGCCGACGAGATCGCCGGGACCGACCACCTTGTCGAGGAAGGCCGCGATCGGCTCCGACGATCGAGCCGATCCGCCGAGGCTGACGTGCCAGTTGTCCACGAAGACCACGAACACGCGCGCCGAAGGATCCTGCGCCGCCTCGCGCTGCTCCTGCGTCGAGTTCGGATTGGGGGACGAGACGGTGTCGGTGTTGGCGCCCGGCCCACGGGCGCGAACCAGTTCGAAGCCCTCGACCTTCTGCGGCTTGTCGTCCTCGAATACCTCGAAGTCGTCGGCGGTGAGATCGGTGACGGCCGCGCCGTTGGCGCTGACGTAGGCGTCGAGCCGCACGAGATTGGTGCCGCCGCGGAACCGTGGCAGCTGCGGCTCCTCTTGCGGCGCCGCGGGCTGCCCGGCGGCAGGGCTCTGCGTGGCCGGTGATGGCGGTGGTTCCGTGGCCGGCTGTTGCGCGAGGGCGGCGCTTCGTGAGCCGGCGGCGCCCAGGGCGGCCGCCAATGCGCACGCACCCAGCGCCCGCCACAGCAGAATCCGACGGATGAAGGACGAACGGCGGGGACGCATAGCCCCAATTTACTCCAGCATCGAGGCTGGCGGACGTGACGTCGGCGAGGTATTCGGGACCGCCGTCAGGCCGGCCGGGCGGCCGACGGCCGGCGCAGCAGCTGCCAAATCCAGCGCGCCGCGAAAACCATCACCAGCAGAATCACCAGGCTGATGCCCAGCGCCAGCAGCGGGAACTTCAGCGTCACCAGTCCCAGCCCGACCACGAAGATGTCTTCGATGATGCTGAGCGCCCAGTTCGAGAACGGCTCGGGGCTGGCATTCGCGGCGACGCGCGTCCCGGCCTTGGTGGCGTGGCTGCCCGCGGCCACGGCCCCGCCGAGCAGCGCGACCAGCCCCTCGATGGTTGGCGACGCGTCGCCCAGCGCGGCCACGGCAATCAGCGCGCCACCGACCGGCCGGACGAACGTGTGGACCGCGTCCCACATCGTGTCCACCCACGGAATCTTGTCGGCGAAGAACTCGACGACGTAGAGCACGCCGGCCACGCCGATCACCCACGGGTTGTTGAAGACCTGGAACTGTTCGGGCAGCTCGACCCAACCAAAGCGCGCGGCCAGGCCGACGAGCGCCACCGTGGCGTAGAGGTTCACGCCCGCGGCGAGCGAGAACCCGAGCGTGCGTCCGAGCGTGACGAGGACATCCATGGTGTCTGGCTCTAGTGACGGAGCATCGCCTCGATCCGTTCCCGCACGATCGCGATCAGCAGGTCGCGATCGTCGAGCGTGTAGCCGGCCGTCAGCACCGGTTCGCCAATCTTCACGTCCACCATCACCGGCCGGATGATGGCGCTCCCCTTCCGCATCGCGTCGCGGCCGCCCGACACCGCCACCGGCACGATCGGCGCCTGCGCCTTGATCGCCATGATGAAGCCACCCTTCTTGAAGGGCAAGAGGTCTTCGTTCCGGCTGCGGGTGCCTTCAGGAAAGATCAGAAACGAGTTGCCGCTGCGAATCGACGCGGCGGCCAGGTCGATGGCGCCCATCGCCTCGTCCCTCTTCCCGCGCGTCACGGGAATGAATCCGCCGGTCTCCATGACGATGCCCAGGATCGGCACACTCCGCAGCTCGGCCTTGAACAGGATGTGCAGGCGGCGATCGAGCGCGCGGTAGAGCACCGGCGGGTCCACGTTGCTCTGGTGATTGGAGCAGTACACCACGGCCGTGCCCCTGGGCACGTTCTGCCGGCCGCTCACGCGGTAGCGAATGCCGGACAGTCCCAGCGCCAGGGCGATGCCGTAGTGGCCCAGCTCATACAGCACGCCCTTCAGCTTCAGCGGCAGCGCGATGGCGAGGCCAATCGTGCCCGCCACCGCCACGTAGAGGGCAATGACGACGTAGGTGAACGCCGAGCGGAGGGCCGCGATCACCGTGGACATGCGCGACTGGTGTCCCTACATGCCGCTAAGGCGTGTCGGTCGGTGGCTTCAACTCATACCCGGCGGGCGGGAGCGCGCCCATCAAGTGGGTCACGAAATAGTCCCATCGGCGTCGCATCATGTACGGCTCGCTGCCAAACCCGTGGCCCCGGTTCGGGAAGAGGATCAGATCGAAGTCCTTGTTGGCCTTGATCAGCTCGTTGACCACCAGCAGCGTGTTCGACGGCGGCACGTTGCTGTCCATCGTCCCGTGCGCGAGCAGGAGCTTGCCCTTCAGCTGATGCGCGACCAGCTGATTGGCCTGGTTGTCGTAGTTCGAGGCGCCGCTCGACTGGTTCTCGAGCAGCCCCTGCCACTTCTCGCCCCAGTCGTCTTCGTAGTTGCGATTGTCGTGGTTGCCGGCCTGCGACACGCCGACCTTGAAGAAGTCGGGATAGCGGAACATCGCGCCGGCCGTGGCGAAGCCACCACCCGAGTGGCCGTAGATGCCCGCGCGATCGAGATCGATCCACGGGTAGCGCGCGGCAAGCTCCTTCATCGCGGCGACCTGATCGGGCAGCGTGTTGTCGCCCATGTCGCCGTAGTACTTCTCGTGGAACCTCTTCGAGCGCCAGGGCGTGCCCATGCCGTCGATCTGCACGACGATGAAGCCCAGCTCCGCCAGCGCCTGCGTGTCGCCGCGCGCCGCGGAGAACTGACGGCTGCCGACGCTTCCCGTCTGCGGGCCCGGGTAGACGTTGTTGATGATCGGATAGCGCTTCGAGGCATCGAAGCTGGTCGGCTTGAACATCAAGCCGTAGAGATCGGATTCGCCGTCGCGCGCCTTCACCGTGATGCGCACCGGCGGCTGCCAACCCGCGGCGACGAGCCGCGTGATGTCGGCCTGCTCCAGCGGCAGCACCTCCCCGCCGCTGGCGTCGCGCAGCATCGCGGTCGGCGGCGTGTCTGGCGTGGACCAGGTGTCAACGAAGAAGCGGCCGGTCTTGTCCAGGTTGACGTCGTGATCGGCGTCGGCCGGCGACAACAGCTCGAGGTTCTTCCCATCCATCCCCACCCGATAGAGGTGGCGGAAGTACGGGTCGCGCCCGGCCTCCATGCCCACTGCCGCGAAGTAGATGACGCGCGCCTGTTCGTCCACGCGCAGCACCTGCGTCACGTTCCAGGACCCGCTGGTGATCTGCTGCTTCTGGTTGCCGGTAGCGAGATCGTAGAGATACAGGTGCCCCCAGTCGCTCCGCTGCGAGAACCAGATCACCTCGTTCGAGGCCGGCAGGTAGCGCCAGTTCGCCCGGCCGTTGCCCGATTCGAAGAACGTGCCGACCAGCTCGTTCATCACGTCGCGGACGATGCCGGTCTGCGCGTCGGCTACCTTGAGCTCGGCCAGCTTGTGGTCACGCGACGCCGAGACGAACGCGAGACTCGCGCCATCCTGCGACCACTGCACGTCCACCCAGTCGTCGCCGCAGATCACATCGTCGCAGAGCGTGGAGCGATGCTGGTCCGGCCCCATCTTGAAGCGCACCGTGCGCTTGCGATCGACGTCGATCACGACGCGCTCGATCATGGTGATGACGCGATCGCCCGGCAGCGGATACTTCCAGGCCTGCAGCTTCGGGTGCCCGACGCTGGTGTCCACGAGATACATTTCGCCGACGCCGCGCTGGTCCTGCTGGAACGTCGCGACCTTGCGCGAGTCGGGCGACCACTTCACCACCGGGCGATCGCTGTAGCGCCAGCCGGCGTTGTCGGTGGCATAGCCATAGTCCTTGACGCCGTCGGTGGTCAGCGGCGTTTCCTGGTTGGTGGCGACGTCGCGCACCCACAGGTTCCAGTCGCGGATGAACACCGCCCGCTTGCCGTCAGGCGACAGCACGTCGGTCCGCGCAGCCGGACGCTCCTCGCCCTTGCACGAGGTGCCGTCCACCGCGCAGGTGTAACGGCGCGCGCCGGCCGAGAACGTCACCGAGCGGCCGTCGGTGGAAAGGTCGATCGACAGGAACGGCAGCTTCGCGCGTTCGTAGGTGCGGCCCGCGGCGGCCGACAAGGCGGTGGCCAGGCGGTCGTGATCGAACGCCGGCCTCTTGGTCCGCGCTGCGGGATCGACGAGGACGAACTCCGGTCCGGCCGCGCGCAGCGTGCGATACCAGAAGCGGCCATCGGGCAACCAGTTCGGCCGCACGCCGGCGTTCAGCACGAGCGGATTCGTGTTGTAGCCCACGAACTTCTCGGCCTGCCGGTAGTCGTCCGCGGTCAACTGGCGGGGCGACTGCGCGAGCACGGGGGACGCGGCGAACAGGACCATCGCCGTCGCGACGGCGCGAGTGGTACGCATCATGGAACAGGAGCCTCCAGCGGAGTGAATGATACTTCCGGCGTACATGACACGGGCCGGTGAACGTTGGTCGCTCACCGGCCCGAAGTGTTTTGCCTTTTGCCTTCTGCCTTTTGCCTTTTGCCTTTCAAGGCTTGGGGCCTGGGCTCGGGGCTCGGGACTTGCCTAGCTTGCGCGAGCCTGCCGGGTCGGCTTCGACACCGCGCGGGCCGACACCTTGCCGGCCGTCTTGCCGCTGGCCTTGCGGGCCACCACCTTCGTGTTGACCGACTTGGAGGCCACGGCCTTGGGCTTCGCCACGGCCTTCGCCACAGGAGGCTTGCTGGCCACGGCCGACTTCTTCGCGACAACCGGCTTGGCGGCAACCGCCACGGCCTTCGGCGCCGCAACCGGCTTCGCCGCTACGGGCTTGGGCGCGGCGGCGACAGCCTTCGGAGCCGCGACCGGCTTCGGCGCAGCAGCGAGTGGCTTCGGTGCCACAGCCGCCACCGGCGCCGGCGCATACACGGGCGGCGCTGGCGGGGTCACCTTCACGGGCGCCTGCTTCGGCGCCGCGGCCTTCGTCACGAAGCACTTCTCGAGCGCCTCGTTGACGCGATCCTCGATGCTGGCCGCCGTCAGTCGCATCACTTCGGAAATCTCCGAAACGATCAGCGACTTCGCACGGTCGAGCATGCGCTTCTCGCGGAACGAGAGGCTCTTGGACTTCGCCAGAAACGTCAGGCTCTTCAGGACATCGGCCATGTCGTAGATCGAGCCCGTGCGCATCTTGTCCGAGTTGTCCTTGAAGCGGCCTTTCCAGTTCTGGTGGTTGTCGATGTTGCCATCGCCCAGCAGCTGGAAGAGACGCTCGACTTCCTCGTCCGTGATCGCGCGGCGAAGGCCGACATTGTCGACGTTCGCCACGGGTACGAGAACCGTGGTCTCATTCGAGATGATGCGGAGGTGAAAAAACCCGGTAGTGGTTCCGAGAATGGTCTTCTCTTCGACCTTCTCGACGACCCCGAGTCCGTGATTCGGGTAGATGACCTTGTCGCCGATCTGAAATGACACGTGAGCCTCGTTTCGACGCCTGTGTTGTCTGGGAACGACGCGCCCCAAAAGGTGCACCCAGTATAGTGCACTTGACCGTAGAAATCAACGGATTTGCTCCGAAAAACCGAGGGTTTCACCATCGCTGCAGGCGCCCGATTAACCCTTGATTTCGCCAATGGTTACCGGGGTGAGCGCGGTAAACTGGCCGCCATGACCCGTCGCGGTACAGTCCTGCTCGCGCTCGTCGTCCTGACCTCAAGCTCGGCTATGGCGAGCCCGGCGCATGTCCAGAGCCCAGCTCAGGCGACTACGCAAAAGCGGCCGGACGCGCCTCAATTGGCCCCGTACGTGCCCACCCCGCAGGAAGTCGTGGACCGGATGCTCGCCCTGGCCGGGGTCACAAAGAACGACGTCGTGCTGGACCTTGGGTGCGGCGACGGACGGATACCGATCACCGCCGCTAAAGCCTTTGGCGCCAAGGGCATAGGCGTGGATATCGACCCGCAGCGGATCGCCGAGGCCAACGCCAATGCCGTGGCGGCGGGCGTGTCGCACCTCGTCACCTTCAAGCTGGAAGACGCGATGACTACGGACCTGAGCCAGGCGACGGTGGTGACGTTGTACTTACTGTCATCCTCGAACCTCAAACTCCGGCCCATCCTTACCCGCCAGCTCAAGCCTGGCTCCCGGATAGTCGCCCACAACTTCGCCATGGGCGACTGGGAAGCGGAGAAGGTCGAGACCTTCCCGGACCGCGACGGCCGGATGCGGACCATCTACCGGTGGACGACGGACGGAAGGGTGCGACAGTGAGGGCCGTCTTGAGGCTTGGGGCTTGGGGCTTGAGGCTTGGGGCTTGGGGCTTGGGGCTTGAGGCTTGAGGCTCGAGGGCTCCCTGGGTTCGTGATTCCTAGACTTCCCAGCTCCTGATCGCTAGATTCCTGATCCCCAGATCACCTGATCCCGATCACAAGATCACCTGACTCCCATGATCCCTGATCCCTGATCCCTGCTTTCTTATGGACTACGAAAAGCTCGGCCTCTTCTATCTCGGCAAGCAGCTCGACCCGGCTACCCGGACCCGGACCGAGGTGCCAGTGCTGTACGACTCCGCCGACCTCGTCACCCACGGGGTCATCGTCGGGATGACGGGGAGCGGCAAGACGGGCCTGGGCATCGACCTCATTGAAGAGGCGGCGATCGACGGCATCCCCGTCCTCGCCATCGACCCGAAGGGCGACCTGGCGAATCTGTTGCTCACCTTCCCCGACGCTCTCGGGTTCGGAGTTCGCGCCGTGGGTCAACCAGGACGAGGCACGGGCCGCTGGCCAGACGACGGAGGCGTACGGGCAAGCCGAGGCCGAGCGCTGGACCAAGGGTCTCGCGGAATGGGGGCAGGACGCCACGCGCGTGGCACGGCTGAAGGCCGCGGCCGACTTCGTCGTCTACACGCCGGGCAGCACCATCGGCCGCCCGATTTCGATCATGCAGTCGTTCAAGGTGCCGGCGCCGGCGGTGCTGGACGATCCCGATCTGCTGGGCGATCAGGTCACTACCTCGGCAAGCAGCGTCCTGACTCTGGCCGGAGTGGACGCCGAGCCGCTTCGCAGCCGCGAGCACATCCTGGTCTCCACGCTGTTTGCGGAGTCGTGGAAGGCCGGACGCGATCTGGATCTCGCAAGCCTGATCTCGGCCGTGCAGAATCCGCCGATCACCAAGGTCGGCGTCATGGACATGGAGTCGTTCTTCCCGTCCAAGGATCGGTTCGCGCTGGCCATGCAGCTGAATCAGCTGCTGGCGGCCCCGAACTTCGCGGCCTGGCAGCAGGGCGATCCGCTGTCGCTGGACGGGCTGCTCTACTCGCCCGAAGGCAAGCCGCGGGTGGCGGTGATCTCGATCGCGCACCTCGACGATCAGGAGCGGATGTTCTTCGTCTCGCTGCTGCTGAACGAGCTGGTGGGCTGGATGCGGGCGCAGCGCGGCACGTCCAGCCTGCGGGCGCTGGTCTACTTCGACGAGATCTACGGGTTCCTGCCGCCGGTGGCCAATCCGCCGTCGAAGGTGCCGCTACTGAAGCTGTTGAAACAGGCCCGCGCGTTCGGCGTGGGCCTCACCCTTGCCACGCAGAATCCTGTGGACCTGGACTACAAGGCGCTCTCGAACTGCGGCACGTGGATGCTGGGCCGCCTGCAGACCGAGCGCGACAAGGCCCGCGTGCTCGACGGGCTGGAAGGCGTGGCCGCCAGTTCGGGCGAAGGCTTCGATCGCGCGTCGATCGATCAGATGCTGTCGTCGCTCGGCAAGCGCATCTTCCTGTTGCACAACGTTCACGAGAAGCGCCCCACGCTGTTTGAAACCCGCTGGACGATGTCGTACCTGCGCGGGCCGATGGGGCGTGACGAGATCAAGCGGCTGAGCCCGCCGGCTGGCGGTGGAGCGCCGGCGCAGGCTGTGCCGGGCCGTGGCGCATCCACGGCTGGTGACGCTGCCGCACTCGCGTCCAGATCAGCGGGCTCCGCGGCAACCCCGACGGCCTCCGCATCGGTGGCGCCTGGCGCGCGCGAGTCGCGAACCCCGGTGATCGATCCGTCGATCAAGCAGTTCTTCCTGCCCGGCGGCGAGGGTGACGAGCTCGAGCCTTCTCTGCTGGGCGTGGCGCGCATCAGCTACACCGACGCCAAGCTTGGCATCGACGAGACCCGCGACGTCGCGGTGGTGACGCCGATCGCGGATGGCGCGGTGGCAGTGGACTGGGATCACGCCGAGCCGGCCGACTTCGAAGTGCGCCAGTTGCAGCAAGCGCCGCCGGCCGGTGCCACCTTTGGTCCGCTGCCCGCCGCCGCGGCCAAGCCGCGCAGCTACGCGACGTGGGAGAAGGACTTCGCGCGCTGGGCCGCGTCCTCGCAGTCGATCGAGGTGTTCCGGAGCGCACGGACGAAGTTGTCGTCGGCACCCGACGAGTCGGAGCGCGACTTCCGCATCCGCCTGCAGCAGACATTGCGCGAAGGCCGGGACCAGGCGCTGGCCAGGGTGCGCGAGAAGCACGCCTCGCGGCTCCGGACCGCCGAGGACAAGCTGCGCCGCGCGGAAGCCGCCGTGGAGCGCGAGAACCAGCAGGCGTCCGAGTCGAAGATGTCGGCGGCGGTGTCGTTCGGCGCGACGGTGCTGGGGGCGCTGATCGGACGCAAGGCGGTCTCCGCCACCACGCTCGGCCGCGCGACCACGGCAGCCAAGAGCATGGGGCGAATCTCGCGCGAGTCGGGCGATGTGGCTCGTGCAGCATCCACGGTGACGACGCTCGAGCAGCAACTGGCGGATGCGCAGGCGGCGCTGGAGTCGGATCTGCAGGCGGTGCAGGGCGAATGGGATCCGCAGGCCGAAGAACTGGAGCGGCTGGTCGTGAAGCCGAAGCGCGGCAGCGTCTCGGTGCAGCTCGTGGGACTGGTCTGGCAGGGGAAGTAAGCCCGGTGTCCGGTGTCCGGAACCCGGTATCCGGGGGCCGGGGTCTGGGTCCGGGTCTTGGGTCTTGGGTCTTGGGTCTTGAGTCTTGGGTCTTGGGTCTTGGGTCTTGGGTCTTGGGCCTGAGTCCCCGTCGGTTGTCCGGCGTGTTCCGCCGCTGCGCGACGCGCCAGCGTGTAGAATTAAAGGCTCACTCGTGCCGGAGTGGCGGAACTGGCAGACGCGCGGGACTCAAAATCCCGTATCCGTAAAGGGTGTGTGGGTTCGATTCCCTCCTCCGGCACCAATGGAATCAACACCTTACATAGATTCAGCGAGCGGCTCCGATACCTGAGAGAAACCCTCTAGGGCTGGAGCGTTCGCGGCTTCAATCCGCGACGGCAATGGTGACAGTGAGGCACATCGGCACGAACGACCGCACTGATTGGCTGCGGATGCGCGAAGCGCTGTGGCCCGGTTCGCTGTCGGACCACGACGAAGAGACCAGGTCCTATTTTGAGGAGCAGCCCGACCACTTCATCGTTCTCGTCGCCGAGACCGATGGACGTCTGGTCGGGTTCCTCGAGTTGGACCATCGCAAGTACGCTCCTGGTTGCGAAGCGTCTCCAGTTGCATTCATCGAGGGTTGTACGTCGATCCGTGGGCACGAGGCCGAGGAATCGGACGCGCGTTGGTCGAAACAGCAGAGGCCACGGCTCGGAGTCTCGGTCGCCACGAGATCGCAAGTGACGCGGAGATGGAAAACTCGGAGGCGATCGCGGCTCACTTCGCGCTCGGCTTCCAGGAGATCGAACGCGTCGTCTGCTTTCGGAAGTCGTTGCGCTAATCCGGAAGCGGTTCTCTGTACGGCCCTCGCCAGGTTGGGAGATGTCATGGCACCTAGCCAGGACGGATTCGCGGGCGGCGAGAGCGCCGAGAGGGCTGCCGTCGCGAGGACTACCGCCAGCCTGCTGAGTGCGGTCAATGCGGCAGACCTGGCTGGCGTTGTGGCGGTGTGGTCCGATGACGGCGTGCTGATGCCGCCACACCACCCATCCGTGCGTGGCCGGCCGGAGATCGAGCGCTACTTCAGTGAGTTGTTCGAGCGGACTCGATTCACTTTCTCGTTCACCGCAACCAGCCTCCACATTTCAGGCGGTACCGCGTTCGAGCGGATTGAGTACTCAGTGTCGGCCCGTCCCGCCCAAGGTGGAGCAGAAGCGCGGGACGTGGGCAAAGGGCTTCATGTCTATCGGCGCGAGCCGAACGGGTTGTGGAAGCTGGCCTTGGACATCTGGAACAGCGACACCCCGGTGCGGAGTTAGGACACCTCGGTTCTCCTTGCGAGAACGTGGGGCGATCCCCTCCTCCGGCACCATCTCCCCTGATGACAACTCACCGGCGCGCCAGAGCCGTATACTTGAGTCGTCGTGAGTAGGCTGTTTGCGGCGCTCCTGATCGCATTGCTGGCCACGGTTTCGGCGCTCGACCTCGTCGCGTGCCCGGACGGCTGCGCGGACGAGAGCCCGATGAGCCAGACCCTGCCGGCCGCACCGTCGGTGTGCCCGCTGTGCCACGGCTGGAGCGGCGTGACAGTCGCGGTGCCATACTCACCCGCCGTCACACGCGTAATCGTCGAAGCGCTTGCGGTCACCGCAGAGCGCACTCCCCACCTCCCTCGCATCGAACACCCTCCCAAAGTCGCGTGACCCCCAAGGTACGCAGCTAGCGTCGGCGGCCATGTGGCCCCGGCGAGAAGGAGGAGTTATGCGATTCGTGTGTCAGATAGTGGCGCTGGCCGTGTGTGCGCTCGGTGCGCCCCTGTTGGCGCAAGGCGTCACCGGAACGGTCCGCGTCGAGGTTCGGAGTGAGGAGGGGCCGGTGCCAGGGGCGACGGTCACCCTCGGTGACTTGTCCGCTGTGACCGACCCCTCCGGCGTGGCTACGCTCACGCCCCGCGTGGGAGCGCTGCGGCTCTTGGTGCAACTCCAAGGGTTTCTGGACGCGACCGAAGAGATCACCGTCGAGGCCGGCCGCGAGCTGCTGGTCGTCGTGACGCTGGTCGAGACCCCCGAAGTCACCGAGGAGGTGGTCGTCGTCGCCAGCACCCGCACCGGCCGACGGCTCGAAGATCAGCCGACGCGCGTGGAGGTGCTGGACCGCGAGGAGATCGAAGAGAAGATGCTGATGACGCCGGGCGACATCGTGATGATGTTGAACGAGATGGGCGGTCTCCGCGTGCAGGCGACGGCCCCGTCGATTGGCGCGGCCGCGGTGCGCGTGCAGGGCATGAAGGGCCGATACACGCGGTTCTTCAGCGACGGTCTGCCGTTGTTCGGCCAGCAGGTCGGCGGGTTGGGCCTCCTCCAGATCCCGCCGATGGACCTCGGGCAGGTCGAGGTAATCAAGGGTGTCGCCTCGTCCCTCTACGGGGCCGGAGCGATGGGCGGAATCGTGAACCTGCTCTCCCGGCGGCCTGGCCCCGAGCCTCAGCGGGAGTTCCTGTTCAATCAGTCGTCGCTGGGTGCGACGGACGGTGTCGTGTTCCTGGCGTCGCCGCGAAGCACCGGGTGGACGGCTTCGTTGCTTGGTGGCGGCCACCGCCAATCGCAGGTAGACCGGGATGACGACGAGTGGGCGGACCTGGCAGGTTACGAACGCGGTGTGCTCCGCCCGCGTGTGTTCTGGGAAGGCAGCAACGGCCGGTCGGCGTTCCTGACCGCCGGAGTCACCATCGAAGACCGGGAGGGCGGCACGATGCCCGACGGCGTGCTGGCGCCAACCGGAACTCCGTACGTCGAGGCGTTGAACACCGAGCGATACGACGTGGGCGGAACCGCTCAGTCGCTGCTGAACGGCCGCTATGTGCTCACCGCGCGTGGTGCGGCGGCCTGGCAGCGCCACGACCACCGATTCGGCGACGTCCTCGAACGCGACGCCCACGACACGCTCTTCGGCGAAATCGCGCTGCGAGGCGCCTCGGGAGCACACACCTGGGTCACCGGCGTGGTCTACGAGCGCGACGACTACCAGCCGCGCGACGTGCCCCAGTTTGCCTACACCTACAACGTCCCCGGCGTCTTCGCGCAAGACGACTTCGACGTGCGTTCCTGGATGTCGGTGTCGCTCGGCGCACGGGTCGACGTCCACAACGAATACGGCACGTTCTTCAGCCCGCGTGTTGCCGCCCTGTTCCGCGGCGGCCCGTGGGTCAGTCGCGTTGCCGTGGGTCAGGGCTTCTTCGCCTCAACCGCGCTGACCGAGGAAACGGAGGCCGCGGGTCTCTCTCGACTGCGCGTGATCGGCGAGTTGGAAGCGGAGCGGGGGACGAGTTTCTCGGCAGACCTGACCCGGCAGATCGGCGCGGCCTCGATCACGGCGACGTTCTTCACCTCGCGCGTCGCCGACGCGGTCGGCGTCGAGCGCGAAACCGACTACACGCTGTTCAACCGCGCCGAGGCCTCGACCAATATCGGGATGGAGTTGCTCACGACCCTCCGCGCGGGCGACTACGTCGCAACCGGCTCCTACACCTACGTGCAATCGCGCGAGACCGGGACTGATGGCCGCCTGGACGCGCCGCTGACGCCCCGGCACAGCGCCGGGATTGTCGGCATGTGGGAGCCGGCCGAAGGCGCGGGACGGGTGGGCCTGGAGGTGTACTACACCGGCGTCCAGCGGCTCGAGGCCAACCCGTACCGCACGGAGTCCCGGCCGTACGTCGTGATTGGCTTGCTCGCCGAACGCCGCTTCGGCCGGTTCCGCCTCTTCATCAACGCCGAGAACCTCGGCGACACACGGCAGACGCGATGGGACTCGGTGATTCGGCCGACCCAGGGTGCCGATGGCCGCTGGACCGTTGACGCGTGGGCACCGCTCGACGGACGCGTCTTCAACGGAGGCGTGCGGATCGAGTTCTGAACGACGAATCGATCTCTGCTTCTCGCAGCTACGGCGCCACGCAAATGGCGAACCCGTGGATGTAATAGGCCTGAGCCGTCGTGTTCAGATAGCTGACGTACCAACCGGTCGGTGTTTCCCCTTCTGACAGCTCCGGGTATGGCGCGCTCTGCGTGATGATCAAGCCCTGCACGCCGCTGACTGCACCACCGCCGCCGGTCGCACGCTCACCCGCCGCGCATGGCACATGCACCCCGGCCGGAAAATGCGGATTGATCAGGGCGGACAGTGTCCGGACGCGGACGCTGGTCGCTCCCGCAGGTCCCGTCAACCCCATCGGACCGGCCGGCCCCTGAGGTCCCGTTGCACCTGGCGCCCCCGCGGGACCAGCCGGACCCGCCGGGCCCGGTGGGCCTTCGGCACCCGCCAGACCGGCAATCAGATCACCGTTGCGCACGGCGCGCCCGGGCGACGCTTCCAGCGGCATGAAGTTGGGCGCCGGCGACGTCACCGCCTGCAGATAGTAGCGGTCGAGAACGGTGCCGTTGAACGGCGGCACCACGCGGATCGACGCGACACCGCTGCCGTTGAGGACGCCCTGCGCGAGAATCACGACGTCGGGGCCGACACCCAGCGCGACGCCGGCGTAGCTGAAGCCGCCATTCACGCTGCTCCCGATCACGGCGTAATGCTCGCCGGGATCACCATTGACGGTAATCGTCACGGCGTCTCCTGGCCGCGCCATGGTGGTTGACAACAAGATCTGCGGTTGCGCCGACACGGGCGTGGTGAACAGGACACAGGCGATGACTGCGATGACGAGCACACGAGTGAACATAGGGTTTCCCTTCCTATAAGGACAATCGGAAACCCAGGGGAATTGCCGCCAGCGAAGTGCGGGGCTGGCGGACTGCACTCCTACTGTGTGATCACCAGCACATTGAACGGCACCCCAAGCGGCATGCCCGTGCCGCTCTCGGTGAACATGCACCAGCGGCGCGACCCACCCTCGTAGTAGACACCAACCGTCGGGATATTCATGCCCGAACCACCCCAGCGATGCGTGACGAGCACGATCGCCTCGGACTGCCCGTTCGTCAGCGCGTGATCGATGCAGGTGCTGTCGCCGCGGGTATTGCCGCCGTCGCTGACGTGCACGAAGGCCGGGCGCACGGACCCCGAAACGCGCACCCCGCCGTTCGCAATCTCCAGTGCCGTGCCGCCACGCGCATGCGAGGCCCGGACACCAACTCCGCCCTCCGCGCGACCCTCGACACCGACGCCGCTGTCCGCCAGGCCGCGCACGCCGGCGCCGGAACGCGACGTGCCCATCGCGCCGGTGTCCGCGCCGCTGTCGCCGCGGATGGCGGCATTGCCCGGCCGCTCGAAGCCGCTGCCCTCCCCGAACTGTCCGAACAGCGCCGCGGCGTCGCCGCCGACATCGCCGGTGTCGCGGTTCACCAACACGTTGATTCCCCGATCCGGGCCGCCCTCTGGTTGCACCAGCACCGCGCCGAAGACCGGCTCGGGCCTCGCCCTGCCGCCTGTTCGGCGCGCATGCGGCGGCAGCATCTCGCCGGAGTTGCCGGCGCTGTCGCGCCAGCCGCCGCCCAAGTCGCTTCGTCGCAACGACGCGCTCAGGTGGACCGGCACGCCGCCGGGTGCCGTGACGATCAGCAGCCCGAGGCCGATCGTCCCGTCACGATTGGGATACCCGAGGCCGACCGCGGTGGCCAGTGTGCCGGTGCCGCATTGATCGTCCGCGCCGGTCAGGCGGTAGATGCCGTCGGTCTGCGTCACGTCCACGGTGACGATGTTGCAAAAGGGAGCGAGCTGCCACGAGAACAGACCGAGCGACTGCGCGTCAGCCAGGCTGGACGCCAGGCTCAGGGCGAGGGCGAGGAAGAACCGCGTTGAAAGTGCCATGGCACTCCTCCTGACCGGATTCTCCTCCAGAGCCAGAGACGGCGCACACGGATTCAGCGAGGGATGGAGACGAGCGCGCGGGAACCGGCCGCGTCCAGCGCGAATTGCAGTGACGGGCTGTTCTTCTGCAGATAGACGACGGTATAGCCCGGGGTGGCACGGCCGCTGTCCGGCGCGAACTCCGACGAACGCCGCAATCGATCGCGAGCCCCCGGTGCGAGCGTCACGGACAACTGCGCCAATCCAGCCACGCTGCCCGCCGCCGGCTGGCGCGCGAGCGGCTCGACGCCGCTGACGAGATCCAGCGCCACGCCGAGGATCTCGCCGTTCTCGTGATCGGAGAGTGACACTGCCGCGAGCGCCGTGGTGATCGTTGCGAACGCGGCGCGGAACGACGCGTCGGCGCCGTCGAACAACGCGCGCCCGTCCATCGCCGGGCTGGTGCCCGGAGGGGGCGACGTCGCGAGCCCGGCCAGCAGGCGCTGCTGCGTCTCGGAAAGGGTGTCGAAGGCGGGAGCGGACTGCGCGGCAACCGGCGAGCCGGCCGTCAGCACCACGGCCACCAATGCCACAGCCGCCGCCACCCTCAGGGCGCGACGGGCCACACGAAGGTCGCGCCGAAGGCGATACGCCAGAAGCTGAGATTCTGGCGCGCGGGATCGGGATGATCCCCCAGCGCCGCGAAGTAGCGCACGTCTCCGCGCAAACCGAAGACATCGTTGAAGAGGAACTGCACGCCGCCGCCGCCATTGAAGCCGAAGTCGGTCCACGTCGTCGTCCCCGCGCACGCCGCCACGCAGGTTTCCGCGTGAATCACGCCGGCCCCAGCCACGCCGAACGGCCGCAGCCTGCCTTTCGGCCGGACGATGATCGCGTTGAGCATGTAGCTCTGCGCCTCGAGTCCCTCGCCGGGCTCATCGCCGGAGTCGGCGTAGCCGAAGTCGAATTCAGCGCCCCAGCCGGTCTCCTCGAGCACCGCTACCGACGCGCCCAGCGACAGGGCCTCGCCGGCATCGTCGTTGCCGAGCGAGGTGCCGATGTGCGCGGTCGCCAGGCCCCTGAATGGCCCCATCGTCGGCTGCGCTCGTGCCGCAGCCGGGATCAGCAACAGCGCGACGGTCATCAGCACGCACACGCTCGTTCGTCGTCGCATCATCGCGTCTCCTGGAACAACTGCTGCCCTTCGCCCCGCAGCCAGCGGCGGGCCTCGATCAGCCGCGGGCAGACCGCCGCCACCAGGCGCCAGAAGCGCGGCGAGTGATTCAATTCGCGACGGTGCATCAACTCGTGCAGCATGACGTACTCGCGGACGAAATCGGGCACCAGCGTCAGCCGCCAGTTGAGCGTGATGCCGCCGCGCGACGAGCACGAGCCCCAGCGTGCGCGCTGGTTTCTGACCGAGACCCGCTCCACCGCAATCCCGTGCTGCTCCGCGAGCGTCAGCAATTGTGGACGGCAGTTCCGCCGCGGCGCGCCGGCGCAGCGCTTCGTGCTCGGCGGCCGGCATCCGGGGCCGCTGCTGGCGACGCGACCTCTGCTCGTCGATCCAGGCGCGGTTGGCCTCGACGAACTGCAGTGCCGCGCGCTTCGAGCCCCAGCGCGGCAAGGTCACCTTCAGCGAGCCGTCGTCGAGCACCCGCAGGATGTAGCGGCGCGCCCACCGATGACGCACGAGGCGCGTCGGCGGCTCGTCAGTCGAAAGCGGCAGAGTGAGCTGCATGGACGAGGACAGAGTAACAGAACGCGCGGGCAGGATCGGCATCAGCCGGGCGCGCGGGCGCCGAGCGCAACACCCACCCACACAACGTGCGCGTTGACCCCGGGATTCGTGGTGAGCTGATTACCGTTCGAGATGTGTTGAAAGCGATAGGCGGTGACGAGCGAGAGGCGCGACGCCGGCCGCCACCGCACGCCGAAGCCCCCATGCGCGATGAAGTTCGCGGCCTCGGTGCCTTCGGGAACGGGATCCGCGGTGAACAATCCACCAAATCCCAGTTCCGCGAACGGCGCCGCGCGAGGCGTGAGGCACGAACCGCCAGCGCCACACCAGCGGAGAGAAACCGATCCCCAGCGTGGTCGTCGGCTCGCGCTGCCAGTACACCGGCATCAGCTCGACCGCCCACATCAGCCGTCCGCGAAGCAATCCCGGCCCCGCGTCGCGCATTACGTCTCGGCCCCACGACACGCTGACGGGCACGTACTGCCGCCCACCTGCTGATTGCAGCAGGTCGATGCTCCACGCCGCTCCCACGCCCGCCATCCACTCGTCCTGGCGAGGGGGTCCCAGCGGCGCCGCGAACGTGCAGGTGACGGTGATGGGGCCTTCGGTGTTCATGGCGTCCACGGCGCGGTCCAGATCGCGCTCGACGTTCACCTCCAGCTCGAAGTTGACGAACACGTCGAGGCGCGACGGGCCCGCCGCGCCGGCTGACAGCGTCACGCTCCGGCCGCCGTTGGCGGAATGGAAGTCGAGCTCGACGCGCTCGGCGGACACCGTCGGTGCGGCCGACGGCAACGGCAATCGCACCGGCGCGGATGGCGCCGCTCCTCGCCGGAACAGCAACACCCACCTCGGCGAATCCGATGGGCCCTCGCGTGCGAGCGACCACTCACGACCTGCCGGATCCTCTGCGGCCCGGCACGTCGTGACGATGGCTGGTGGCGTGGGTGCCGGCTGGATCATCCGCTGACGCGTTCCGCGAAGGTCAGGATGTGACCATCGGGATCGGTCACCGCGAACTCGCGCATGCCGTAGAACTGCGTCTTGAGCGGCATCACGACGGGTGCGTGCGGCGCGATGCGCCCATGAAGCGCATCCACTTCGGTCACCGTGAAGAACAAGGTCGCGGTGCCGCCGGCCGGCCGGGCCGCGGCGCCGGGGAAGTCTTCCGCGACCGCGTGAACGGCATTGAGAAACACCGGCACGCCGTCGCGCTCGAGCCACACGAACACGAATGGCGCCTGGTCGGGCACGGTCTGCTTGATGGTGAAGCCGAGCACGTCACGATAGAACGCGGTGCTGGCAGCGACGTCGCGGACGATGAGGTTGGGGGTGACGGACTGGAAGCGGGACATAGCGAGTCAAAGGATACGCGAATCTGGTGATCTGGAGAGCTCGTGATCTGACGATCTGGATCTGACGATCTGAGATCTGGCGATCTGAAGTCTAGATCGTGAGATCGATCAGCCGATCACCCGATCTCCAGATCCAGATCACCAGCTCACCAGATCCCCAGATCACCAGATCTCAGTCGACCCTCAACGCCGTCATCGGGTCGACTTTCGCGGCTCTCAGTGCGGGGATCAGGCTGGCGACAACGGCGACCGCTGCCAGTAGCACCGGCAAGGCGAGGAATGTCGTGGGGTCGGAGGTGCTGACGCCATAGACGAGACGGTCGAGCGAACTGCGCAGCAGGAACGAGCCGGCGATGCCGACCAGCAGGCCGAGGGCGACAGGCTTGAGCCCGTCCCACAGCACGAGGCGCAGCACGTCGCCGCGGGTGGCGCCGAGCGCGACGCGAATCCCCAGCTCCTGCGTGCGCTGCGCGACGGCGTACGACACGGTGCCGTAGATGCCGGCGATGGCGAGGATCAGCGCGATGCCCGCAAAGACCGCAAGCAGCGTGACGTTGAAGCGCCGCTGCGTGAGCGAAGCGCCGATCACTTCATCCAACGGGCGCATGCGCGTGATGGGCAGCGCCGCGTCCACGCTCTGCAGACCGGCGCGGATCGCGCCGGCCACCGTCGCCGGGTCTCCGGCCGAGCGCACAAGAATCGTCAGCGGTTGCGCGGGAGAGCTGGTGTGCAGGACATAGGTCGTCGGCACCGGCTCCTGCTCCACGCCGTACTGCCGGATGTTCCCGGCCACACCCACCACTTCCAGCCATTCCGGCTGATCGTCGGGACCCGGCCCGAACGAGATGCGCTGGCCGATGGCGTCCTGTCCTTCGAATTCGCGGCGGGCCATCGCTTCGTTGATGACGACCACGCGCGGGTTCTCCACCGCGTCGCCGCGCTCGAACTCGCGTCCGCGCACCATCGGGATGCCGAGCGTGGCGAAGAAGCCCGGCGACACGCTGGCGAAGTGCGACAGCGGCGACTGGTTCGGCGGCAGCTCGGGCTTGCCGGCGACGTTATAGGAGAGGATGCTGATCGAGCCGCTCATCGGCAGGGCGTTGGTGAGCGCGACGCGCTCGACGCCGGGGACGGCCTGCAACCGATCAACCACCTGGTTCCAATACCCGATCGTCTGCCCCGGCGCGCGATACCCCTCCCCCGTCGGCGCCACCTGCGTCGTCGTGATGCGAGCGGACGAGAAACCCAGCGGAACGTCGAGCAGGTTCATCAGGCTACGGAACAGCAGTCCAGCGCCGACGAGCAACATCAACGACAGCGACACTTCGGCGAGCACCAGACCCATGCGCGCCAGATGCCGATGCCCGTCGCCCGTGGTGCCCCGGGTCGCGTCCTTCAGCGTGTTCTGCAGCTCAGGCCGCGATGCCTGCCACGCCGGCACGACCCCGAACAGCAGGCCGGTAACGATCGAGAGAACCACCGCGAACGTCAGCGCCTGGCCGTTGACAACGATTGGGGCGACGCGGGGGATGTCGCCGGGCTCCAACGCGAGGATGAGGTCCACGCCCCAGAACGCCAGCAGCACGCCGAGCCCTCCGCCAATCACCGCCAGCAGCACGCTTTCGGTGAGGAGCTGTCGCACCAGCACGCCACGGCCCGCGCCGAGCGCCGCGCGAATCGCCAGCTCGCGCGCCCGCACCGTGGCTCGCGCCATCAGCAGGTTGGCCACGTTCGCCACCACGATCAACAGCACGCAGAGCACGGCGCCCAGCAGCACCATCAAGGGCGTGCGCGCGGATCGGACCAGCACGTCCTGCAGCGGCCGCGCCAGCGGCGTGAAGTTCGAATTGGTGTCGGGATAGGCCCGCCCCAGCTGCTGCCCGATCGTGTCGAGCTCGGCGTTGGCGGACGCGAGCGAGACGCCTGCCTTGAGGCGCGCGATGCCGCGCAGATAGTGGCCACCGCGGTTCTGCCGCGGATCGGGACCGCCTCCCGGCGGCAGGTCGTAGACCGAGGGCAGCCACAGTTCCGCCCGAGCCGGGAAAGCCACGGTCGCCGGCATCACGCCGACGATCGTGTAGGTCTCGCCATTGATCCGCAGCTGCTGACCGACGGCGTCGGTCGCTCCCGCAAAGCGGCGCTGCCACAATCCGTAACTGAGCACCGCCGAACTGGCCTGGCCGGGCTCGGCTTCCGACGGCAGGAAGGTGCGCCCAAGAACGGGAGGCACGCCCAGCACATCGAAGAAGGTGGTGGAGGTGAAGGCGCCAACCAGGCGCTCCGGTTCACCGCCGGTGGTCGAGAGGTTGATGTTCCGTACGGAATAGACGCTCATCGTGTCGAACGACTTCGCCTGCGCCCGCCAGTCGAGGAAGTTGGCGGGGGCGATGGCCCCGCGCTCGCGATCGCGCACCTCGACTTCGTTGATGTCCACGATCCGGTCGGCATCGCGGAACGGCAGGCCCTGCAACAGCACCGCGTTGACGACGGAGAACATCGCCGTGTTGGCGCCGACGCCGACGGCCAGCGTGAAGATGATGACCAGGGTGAACACCGGCGTCCGAGCCAGCATGCGGGCAGCGTGTCTGAGGTCTTGTACGAGACGGTCCATGACGGCAGACAACTGAGCACGTTTCCTGCCAGCCGATCCCGATCGGCTCAAGTGATTGATTGGCAATCGGTTACGGCGTCTGACCTGGGGATAGGCTGGGACCGGACTGTCCGTCTGTGGGACGACCGTGTACCATGGAAGACGATGGCCCGGGGTTGGGAGAGCAAGTCGATCGAATCGCAGCAGGAGGACGCGGCGGGCGCCAAGGCGCGCGGTCCCGAACTGACGGCCGCCGAACGGGATCGGCTCCAGCAACGCCGCTCGCTGGAGCTGGCTCTGGCGCAGACCCAGGCCGAACTGATTGCCGCCTGCCGGGCCGCGCATCGCGATATGCTGCAGGGGCGCCTTGCGGCCATCCGCCAGGCGCTGGACGACCTATCTTGAAGCCTTGCTCGCGTTTTGCTAAGCTCTTGGCCCGAGCCAGCTTGATTTTCGCTGCCCCATCGCCTTCCGTTACGAGCTAAGCCTTACAGGTCAAATCACCCCGTGCCATCAGTCCGATTGTTCGTCGGCAACTTGCCGTATCAGGCCACCGAAGACGACCTCCGCACACACTTTGCGCAGGTCGGTGAGCCGACTCAGATTGTCCGCCCCCTCGACCGGGAAACCGGCCGCGCGCGCGGATTTGCGTTCGTGGAATACGCCGAACGAGCTCCTGCCGAGGAAGCCATCAAGCGCTTCGACGGACAGTTGTTCATGGGCCGGCCGCTCGCCGTGAGCGAGGCGCGTGCCCGAGAGGATCGCGGTCCGTCCACCGGCCCGCGGCCTGGCGGCTACGGTCCGCCGCGACCGGGTGGTCCCGGCGGCGGCTTCGGCCCGCCGCGTCCCGGCGGTGGCGGATTCAGTGGGCCTCCCCGGCCCGGCGGCGGGTTCAGTGGTGGCGGCGGATTCGGCGGGCCCCGACCCGGTGAAGGTGGCGCGCCCGGCGCGCCGCGCGGCCGCGACTTCGGTCCCCCGGCGCCGCCCAAGGGCAAGAAGGGCGCGAAGCCCGGGTTCAAGAAGGACGAGAACCGCCCGCGCGGGCCGATTCCGACCAAGTTCACCGGCCGGATGTACGACCTCGATGATGTGCAGAAGGAAGAAGAAGGCGAGGACGTGATCCCCGACTTCATGAAGCCGGAAGACATCAAGCCCGACGAGGGAGACGGCGGCGGCGACGAGGAGATCTGAGACATGGGGACGGTGACACGCGAGGACGCTATCCTTTTCAGCGGCGGCGCCCAGGGCGCCGAAGCGGAATTCGGAGCGGCGGCCGAGCGCCTCGGGATCGAGGAAGTCACCTTCTCGTTCGCGGGCCACAAGCCCGTTCGCACGCGCGGCCTGCGCGTGCTCAATCACGAAGAGCTCCATGCGGGCGAGGTCAGCCTCGCCTACGTGGCGCGCCTGATGAACCGCCGCTACCCCGACACCCCCACGTTCCGCAAGATCCTCCAGAGCATCTGGTACCAGGTCAACAACGGCCAGGAAGTCTACGTCGTCGGCTCCATCGAGCCGGACAAGACCGTGCGCGGCGGCACCGGCTGGGGCGCGGAGTTCGCGAAGTTGTGCAACAAGCCGTTGTTCGTCTTCGACCAGCGCCAGGACAGCTGGTTCGAGTGGGACGAGAACGACTGGCGAGCGCGCAGCGGCGCCGACCTCCCTGTCATCCAGCACGTGCACATCACCGGCACCGGCACCCGCTTCCTCGAAGACAACGGGCGAGCCGCCATTCATAGCCTCTTCGATCGCTCGTTCTGATCTCCTCCCGCGACATCCTCGCCGGCGTCACGACCTTCTTCACGATGGCCTACATCGTGGTGGTCAACCCGGCGATCCTGTCGGCGCCCGGCACCGGCATGCCGTTCTCCGGCGTGCTCACCGCCACCGTGCTGGTGTGCGTGACGATGACGCTGCTGATGGGGCTGTATGCGCGGCTGCCCTTCGGCGTCGCGCCGGGCATGGGGCTGAACGCGTTCTTCGCCTACACGCTGGTGATCGGGCAAGGCGTGCCGTGGCCGGTGGCGCTCGGCATCGTGTTCTGGGCGGGCGTGCTCTTCCTCATCGCGTCGCTCACACCGCTCCGCGAGCGCATCGCGCTGGCCATTCCGCCGTCGCTGCGCATCGCCTCGTCGGCGGGCATCGGCCTGCTGCTCACGTTCATCGGCCTTCAGAACGCCGGATTCATCGCCGCGAACCCGGCCACCATTGTCGGCGTCGGGCCGATGGACCATCGCACGCTGCTGTGCCTGGTGGGGCTCGGCATCAGCGTGCGTCTCAGTCGATCGGGCAATCCGCTCGCCTACCTGGCGGGCATGGCCGTGGTCACCGCCGCGGCGTGGGTGGGCGGCTGGGTGGAGTTGCCGGCGCAGTGGCTCAGCCCACCTGACTTCTCGTCGGTATTCATGAAGCTGGACGTCCTCGGCGCGCTGCGCTGGTCGCTGGCGCCGGCCATTGTCGCGGTGCTGATGACCGACCTGTTCGACTCGATCTCGACCTTCATCGGGGTCGCGCACGCGGCGGAGCTGACCGACGAGCGCGGCGAACCGATCCGTCTCCGCGAAGGGCTCATCGTCGATGCGTGGGCGACGCTCGGCGCCGGACTGTTCGGCAGTTCGTCGGGGACGGCATACGTCGAAAGCATCGCCGGCATCCGCATGGGCGGCCGCGGCGGCGCCACCGCGGTGGTCACGGCGCTCTGCTTCATCCCCTGCTTCTTCATCGGCCCGATGGCCGCGGCGGTGCCCAACTACGCCACCGCGCCAGTGCTGATCCTGGTGGGGGTCGCGATGTTCGGCACGGTGAAGGGCATCGCCTTCGATCGCCTGGAAGTGGCGGTGCCGGCGTTCGCGACGCTGGTGCTGATCCCGCTCACGTTCTCGATCACTCAGGGTATTCTCTGGGGATTCGTCCTGCACGCGCTGCTGCACCTGGTCGTGGGCCGCGGGCGCGAGGTGACCCTGGGCGCGTGGGGGCTGGCGGTGCTGTCCGCGGCGTTACTCGCGCTGGAGCATACCAAATGAGTTCGCCCATTCTCGACGCGGTCCGAGACGAGTTCCAGAAGATCAAGAAGCTGGCCGACAAGGCCATCGAGCAGCTCTCGGACGACGAGCTGTACGTGAAGCTCGATGACGAGTCGAACTCGGTGGCCATCCTCATGCGGCACATGGCGGGCAACATGCGTTCGCGCTGGACCGACTTCCTCACCTCGGACGGCGAGAAGCCGGACCGTCAGCGCGATCGGGAGTTCGACGATGTGCAGTTGTCGCGGGCGGAACTGCTGGCGGAGTGGGAAGACGGCTGGCAGCGTGTGTTCGGCGCGCTGGGGCCACTCACCGATGAGGACCTCCAACGCACGGTGATCATTCGCGCCGAGCCCCATTCCGTGTACAAGGCGACCAGCCGCCAGGTGGCGCACTACGCCGGACACGCGTACCAGATCCTGATGCTCGGCAAGCACCTGAAGGGCGCGGCGTGGACCACGCTGTCGGTGCCGCGCGGGCAGTCCGAGGAGTTCAACCGCCGCATGATCGCCCGCCAGCGCGCCGAGAGCTAGATCGGACCCTCGACGCACCATGTCGCTCGTCCGCTGGGGCCTGCTTGGCACCGCCCGCATCAATCGTCGCCTGATTCCCGCGATGCGCGCCTCCGCGCGCTCGACCATCGTCGCGATCGCCAGCCGTACTCCGGAACGCGCCGCGGCCCACGCGCGCGAGTGGGACTATCCCCGCCGCGGTGGAGAGCTACGAGGCACTGCTCCAGCGCGATGACGTGGACGCGGTCTACATCCCGCTGCCCAACAGCCTGCACGTGGAGTGGACGCTCAATGCGATCGCCGCGGGCAAGCACGTGCTGTGCGAGAAGCCCATCGCCACCAGCGCCGCCGACGTGGACCGCATCGCCGATGCCGCCACCCGCGGCGGCGTGGTCGTCGAGGAAGGGTTCATGTACCGGCACGAGCCGCTCACCGCCACGGTCGCCGACCTGGTGAGCGATGGCGCCGTGGGCGCGGTCCGCACCATCGTCTCGGGGTTCACCTACGCCCAGGCGAGGGCCAACGATGTGCGGCTCGTTCAGTCACTCGGCGGTGGCGCGTTGTGGGACGTTGGCTGCTACCCGGTGAGCTACGCGTGCCTGCTGACCGGCCGCGATCATGTGGGCGCTGCCGGCGTGGCCCGCGTCACGGACAGCGGCGTGGACGAGGAGCTGACCGGCGTGCTGCGCTTCCCCGCCGGCATCACCGCCAGCATCTACGCGGGCTTCCGCGCCGCGCATCGCACCTGGCTCGAGGTGATTGGATCCGAGGGCTCACTGATCGTGCCCAACCCGTTCAAGCCCGGACCAAAGGAGCAGCTGATGCTCGAACGCCTCGGCGAGCGCCGGACCATCGACGTGCAGGGCTCGGAGTTGCTGTTCGCGCGGCAAGTCGAACACTTCGTCGCCGCGGTGCTGGACGGCGCCCCCGCCACGGTGTCGCTGGCGGACAGCCGTCGCAGCGTGGCCGCGTGTTGCGCGCTGCTGGACGCCGCTGGAGTGGGCCGATGACGCCGGACGGTGCCGTCCTGTGGCGGCTGCGAAGCCCGAAGCGCGAGCACGCCCATGCCAGCGTGCTCCCCGGCGGGCCGCCGTTCACACTGGCGTTCTTCGTGGACCATCAGCTGGACCGCGTCGAGAACTACGACACGCTGGACCTGGCGCTGTTCCGCGCGGACGACGTCAAGCGAACGCTGCTCGAAGAGGGATGGACGGAATAGGCGGCGCTCAGAGAGGGCCGTGCTTCGCACGGTAGGAAGACGGGGCCGCGCTTACGCGCGGTAGGCGCGGCTTCGCCGCGTGGGGTTCCTCGGCGCGAGCGCCCCTACGGCCCGAAGGGCCGCCTTCCCTCCTACGGCCCGCAGGGCCGCCCTTACCCGTGCTCTGCTCACGCCGAAGGCGTGCCACAATAGTCACGTGATCCAGCTCTCCAACCGCCACCGCACCGTTCCCGTGCGCGTCGGTCACCTCACCGTGGGCGGCGGCGCGCCGGTGATGGTGCAGTCGATGACGATGACCGACACCGCCGATGCCGCAGGCACCGCCCGGCAGTGCATCGAGCTGTGGGAAGCCGGTTCGGAGATGGTGCGCGTCACCGTCAACCTGCCCGAGGCTGCGGCCGCCGTGCCCGAGATCAAGCAGCGCATGCTGGACGCGGGTTGCACCGCGCCGCTGATCGGCGACTTTCACTACAACGGCCACCTGCTGCTCACCCGCTATCCCGACTGCGCGGCGGCGCTGGACAAGTACCGCATCAACCCTGGCAACGTCGGCACCGGCAAGCGACGCGACGAACAGTTCTCCACCATCTGCCAGGTCGCCATCGATCACGGCAAGCCGGTGCGCATCGGCGTCAACGGCGGCTCGCTGAACCAGGAACTGGTGATGGCGAAGATGCAGGAGAACACCGACCTCGGCCTCGGCCGCGAGTCGGACGACATCATCAACGAGTGCATGGTGCTGTCGGCGCTGCAGTCCACGGAACTCGCCCTCGAGACCGGCCTCACCGAGAACCAGATCATCATCTCGTGCAAGGTGTCACGGCCCCGCCACCTGATTGACGTCTACCGCGCGCTGGCGAAGCAGACCCGTCAACCGCTGCACCTTGGCCTCACCGAAGCCGGCATGGGAACCAAGGGCCTGGTCTGGTCGGCCTCCGCGATGGGCGTGCTGCTGAACGAAGGCATCGGCGACACCATCCGCGTCTCGCTGACGCCGCGGCCCGGCGGCGACCGCCGCGAAGAGGTCTACGCGGCCTGCGAGCTGCTGCAGTCGCTCGGCATCCGCACCTTCGCACCGAGCGTCACCGCGTGCCCCGGCTGCGGCCGCACCACCAGCTCCACGTTCCAGGAGCTGGCCGAAGCCGTGCAGGGCTACATCCGCGAGCAGATGCCGCAGTGGAAGCAGCGCTACGAGGGCGTGGAGAATCTGACGCTGGCCGTGATGGGCTGCGTGGTGAACGGGCCGGGGGAATCGAAGGCCGCCAACATCGGCATCTCGCTGCCCGGCACCGGGGAAGCCCCGAACTGCCCGGTGTTCATCGACGGCCAGCACGCCACCACGCTGCGCGGCACCTATGACGAGCTCGCCGCCGCGTTCCAGAAGCTCGTCGACGACTACGTCGAGACGAACTACGCCAGGAAAGCCGCCGCCGGACATGCCCCCGACCATTCGCCCAGCCACGCCTGACGATCGCGCATTCCTTTCCGACATGGCCGCTCGGCTGGCCGAATTCGATGCCCCGCCTGCCTGGCGGACGGCTGCACAGATCGCGAAGGGTGACCGGCGCGAGATGCTGAGCGCGATTGAACAGCCGCCGCCGGCCAGCGCCTTGATGGTGGCCGAGCTCGATGGCGAACGCGTGGGATGTCTGCACGTGCTCACCAAGATCGACTTCTTCACCGAGCGTCCGCACGGGCACGTCTCGGTGATCGCCGTGGCGAAGGCCGCCGAAGGCCGGGGCGTCGGCCGCGCGCTGATGGCCTGGGCCGACGAGTGGGCCGCGTCGCTCGGCTACGGTCACCTCACGCTGCACGTCTTCCCTGCCAACACCCGCGCACGGGCGTTGTACGAGCGCGAAGGCTACGGCGTGGACTTGCTGACGATGCGGAAGGACCTCGCTTAGCGGCGCGCTGCGGCGGCCACGATAAGATGGCGCGGTGTTCAACCGCACCGCCCTCGTCTTCGCCTGCCTGGTCCTGACGCCCGGGATGGCGCTCGCGCAGCGCACCCTGACGGCCGCGCTCGCCGACCCCGTCGTCGCGAGCGCGTTGAAGACCATCGACGCGCGGCGCGATCAGACCGCCCGCTTGCTGGCCGACATCGGCGGCATCGTCTCGCCATCCGGCCAGGAGCAGGCACGAGCCGCGGCAGTGGCCGCGGAGATGCGGCGGATCGGCCTGGCAGACGTCACGCTCGACGCCGCGCCCAACGTCGTCGGGCGCATTCGGGGCCGGTCCGGCAAAGCGCTGATCTTCGTCTCGACGCTGGACGACCTGGCGACGGTCGCAGAGCACCAGAAGGCCGCCAAAACGAAGCCTGCGATCGCGGGCGATCGCGTCGTCGGACCGGGGACGAACACCTCGACCACCACCGCCGCCCTCATCGCCGCGGCGGATGCGCTGGTGCAGCAGGGGCTGCGACCGGAACACGACATCGTCTTTGCCGCGGTCGCGCAGGAGGAGACGGGCTTGAAGGGCATGCAGGCGCTCTACGCGCAGTGGAAGGATCGCGCCCTCGCCTTCGTGGACGTGCTTGGTGACGGTCACAGCATCACCTACGGCGCGATCACGATTCACTGGTGGAAGGTGGTGGCGTCGGGGCCGCCGGGACACTCGCTGAACGGTGGCGTCCCCAACGTGAACCAGGGCATCGGCCGCGCCGTGGATCGCATTCTCCAACTCCCCCACCCCGAGCGCTACAAGGCCGACCGCGTCGTGATCAACGTCGCGATGCTGCAGAGCGGCGCCGTCTACAACCACAAGCCGGCGACCGGCTGGTTCTCTCTCGACGTCCGCTCGCTCGTCGGCAGCCGCGTCGAAGAAGTGGAGGCCGAGGTCCGGCGCATCCTGACCGAGGTCACGCGCGAGACCACGATCCAGTTCGCCCTGGAACCTTTTCAGACCACGCCTGGCGGCCAGCTTCCCGGCTTTCGCGACTCGGCCATCGTCATCACCGCGGAGTCGATCTCACGGCATCTGGGCTACGACGCCCAGCTGGGCAACGCGGGTTCCGCGAATCTCAACGTGCCGCTCGGCCAGGGAACGCCGGCCATCGGCATCGGCGGCGAACGAGGGGGTCAGCGCGGCTTCCCCGACGAGTGGGGCGACATTCCGCAGATGATGCGCACGGCGAAGTATGTGGCCCTGCTCGCGGCCACCATGGGGATGAAGTGATGAGACCGATCTATCGATGGATCGCCGCGGCCGTGCTCGCGCTGTCGGCGTGGCACACGGCGCAGGCGCTGCAGGCGCCAGCCGCCACGTTCGACATCCTGATTCGTAACGGCCGCATCCTCGACGGCACCGGCAATCCCTGGTATCGCGCCGACATCGGCATTCGCGGCGACCGCATCGTCGCGATGGGAGCGCTGAGCGAGCCAAAGGCAGCGACGGTGGTGGACGCCGCCGATCGCTACGTCACGCCCGGGCTTCATCGACGTGCACTCCCACTCGGGGCCGGGCCTGCTGACCGACGATCTGAAGCACGGCCAGCCCGTGCTGGCGCAGGGAATCACGACGGTGCTGGTGAACCCGGACGGCGGGGGCCCGGTGACGATCGCCGGCCAGCGCGCCACCTACGAGAAGCAGGGCATCGGACTGAACGTCGGCCTCTTCGTGCCGCATGGGTCGATCCGCCAGGTGGTGATGGGCATGTCGGATCGGGATCCCGACGCGTCGGAAGTCGCGAAGATGGTCGCGCTGACGCGCGAGGGCATGCAGGCCGGCGCGGTGGGACTCTCGAGCGGCCTCTACTATGCGCCCGGCAGCTACTCGAAGACGGCCGAAGTCGTCGCCATGGCGAAGGCCACCGCGCCGTTCGGAGGGGTCTACTCCAGCCACATCCGCGACGAAGCGGACTACAGCGTCGGCGTCGTCGCCGCGGTCGAGGAAGTGATCACCGTCGCGGAACAGGGCGGCGTCGTGGGCGTGGTGTCGCACATGAAGGCGCTGGGGCCGGCGAGCTGGGGGTTGTCGAAGACGCTCGTGCAGCGCATCGAAGCCGCGCGTTCCAGGGGCGTGCAGGTGTTCGCGGATCAGTACCCCTATGAAGCGAGCGGCACCGGCATCGTCGGCGCGCTGATGCCGCGCTCGGCACAGGTCGGCGGGCGCGACGCAATGATGAAGCGCATTACAGGCGAGCTGCGGAACGAGGTGCGGGAGGACGTGAAGACCAACATCGCGCGCCGCGGCGGGGCCGATACGCTGATGATCAGCCGCTACGCGCCGGATCCGTCCATCGAAGGCAAACGGCTGTCGGACCTGGCCGCCGCCAACAACACCACGCCCGAGGAGTACGCGCTGAAGCTGCTCGAGAAAGGCGACGCCAGCCTCGTGTCGTTCAACATGTCGGAGGACGACATCGAGCTCATCATGCGCCAGCCCTGGACGATGACCTGCACCGACGGCGACCTGGTGCCAATGGGGCTGGGCAAGCCGCACCCGCGCGCCTACGGCGCCTTCCCGCGCAAGTTGAAGCGCTACGTCGTCGAGCGGGGCGCCGTGTCGCTGCCGGAAGCAATTCGATCGATGACGTCGCTGCCCGCCACGCTGTTCGGCCTGAAGGATCGCGGCCAGCTGCGCGCCGGCGCGCTGGCCGATGTGCTGATCTTCGATCTCGCGAAGGTGAACGACGCCGCGACCTATCAGGAGCCGCATCAGCTCGCCGAAGGGATGACCGACATCATCGTCAACGGCCGCTGGGCGCGGCGCAATGGTCAGTTCACGACAATCCTGGCTGGACGCGTGGTGACTCCGGAACGGCGGTAACGGCCGGCATGTGAGACCCGGTCTTTAGCCAGTCGCTACCCTTGTTCCTTCAGTCGCCCTCGATGATGAGCACGGGATCTTCGAGCAAGGTCTCGTTGCTGCCGTCGACGAGGTATACGCGGTATGGGTACCTTCCAGGAATGGCGTCGGATCTCACTGTACTCAGCACCCAGCGATCCCGCCTCGCGCTGTTCTTGTCATTTGGCGTTCTGTCGGTTAGCGGGCCGTCAACCTGCTGGCCATCAACAAAGAATCTCAGCTCAATCGTCGCACCGTCGGGTAAATCCGTATTGTTGATATGCCATTGGATGCCGTCCCGTCTCTTGAGGGTGATGACCTGCTTCTCGGTCCTGGCCTTGAACGGGCCTCCGTTGGGCCGCCAGACCTTGATCTTCGTTTTCTTCGGACCGAAGAGCAGCGTCCGTACCGCCCAGGCGCCCGCTACCGCGCCGGATAAGAAGGAGAGCACTGCCGTGCGTTGCACGCTCATTGGGACAACTCCTTTGTTGTTATCGAGCCACCAGCGCCCG
The DNA here is from genome assembly GCA_963723005.1 of uncultured Acidobacteriota bacterium. Lineage (GTDB taxonomy): Bacteria > Acidobacteriota > Vicinamibacteria > Vicinamibacterales > UBA2999 > VFZN01. The sequence continues at coordinate 136,765 of CAVRPA010000014.1, forward strand.
GAAGTCAGGCCGTTCACGGAGCGAGACGAAGTCTTCTTCTGCCAGGATTGCGGAGGTGCTGTAGCCGCCGGCCACCGCATCCCGTAGCGCGGCCACGGCTGAATCAGAGCGGCCAGCGAGTGCGTGGACGACTGCGGCGTTGAACTGTACCTGGATGTCGGCGGGAGCCATCCGCAATGCCTCGCCGATCCGCTGCCGTGCGCCGTCGACGTCACCGGCTTTCCCGAGGTAGACGGCCAAAGATGCCACGTTCAGGGCGTCCCGGGGGTTGACCTTCAACTCGTCGTCCACCAGTCGCACCGCCGCCCGATAGGCGGCGACCGCGTCGGCGGTGCGGCCGAGCCGACGGTAGGCATCTCCAAGATTGCGGTGTATGGCGTGGGAGTTCGGGCGAAGGGCTATGGCTTTCAGGTGCGCATCCACTGCCTGGGCGAAGTCCCCGCGCTCATGATAGAGGACGCCGATGTTAGTGAACGCGCCAGGAGACGGACGGATCGCGATGGACCGCTGATAGTTCAGCACGGCCTGGTCCGTGTCGCCCAGTCGCTGGTACACGGTGCCGAGTTGCTGAAACCCTAGGTAATTGTCGGGCTGCAACCGTGTGACCTGTTCGAAGGCGGCCGCCGCTTCGCGATACTCGGCCGCGTTGAACATCGCGAGTCCCAGCGCACTGAAGTGCCCCCAGTAGGTTGGCCTGAGTGCGATTGCTTTCTGAAACGCTGCCGAGGCCTCTTTGATGTGCCCCTGACGCGCCAGCACCTGCCCAAGCTGACGATGAGCTTCATCGAACGTCGGGCGAAGGACCAGTGCCCTCTGCAATTCGTCCGCTGCATCGTCCAGTTTCCCTTGGGCAGCAAGCACGACCCCAAGGGTGTATCTCACCTCTGGCTGCTCAGGATCGAAGCGAAGTGCCGTGGTGCTCGAGTCGACCGCCTTCTCCATCCAGCCTGCCTGGCGCGTTTCGGCATACTGTCGCCAATGAGCTTCGGCGAGCGCAGCGTGGGCGAGCGCGAACCTTGGATCGGACGCGATTGCTTCGCGAAAGGCTGATGCAGCCGCCTCGAGATTACCCTTCACGTCGAGCCGATCCAGGAAGGCACGGCCACGCCAATACGCGGACAGTGCCGGTGCGCTCTGCGTTGGCTGGTATGCCTTCGTCAGAGCCGAGATGCCACGAATGTGCGTGGCCAGCGCAGCGCCGACGGCGCGAGCTAGCCGGGCCTGCAGTTCGAAAATCTCGTCGAAAGCGCCTTCGAAAGAAGCGCTCCAGGCGACCGCTCGATCACGAGCGCGAACCAGGCTGAGTGACACCTGCAGGCGCTGTCCCACCTGCTGCACGCTTCCTTCCACCATGAAGGTGGCGTCAAGCTCACCGAAGAGCGCCGCCAGATCAGGCGCGCGACCTCGAGCTTCCGCGACCGCCGCCCTCGAGAGCACGGTTACCGAAGGAACGGCAGCCAGACTGGTAATCAGGCTATCGGCAATGCCAGCGGCCACATAGTCCCGAGTCGCATCGCCACTGAGGTTGGCCAGCGGCAGCACGGCGATCACCGGCGGCAAGTCCGCTCGCATGGTGGCGGCAGGGTCCTTCATCCGCAGCCAGCCGACCAGACCAGTCACCACTACAAGGAGGAAACACCCAACCGCCAGGGTCAGCCGCCCCGGCCTCCGCTGCATGCCGAACACCGAGCGGGTCCGGGTCGTCGTGGACGAGCGGAGCTCGTCGAGCACCTGGCGCGCCGAGGACGGCCGCTTGTCGGGCGAGCGCGCTAGCAGGTGCGCCACGAGCCCGTCTAGCCCGGCGGGGATACCCGCTGCCACGCTCCGCAGACGCGGCGCGTCCTGCGAGAGCATCGCGGTGGCCAGCGCCAGTGCATCGTGCCCGGCAAATGGCCGCCGGCCGGCGACCATCTCGAACAGCATCACGCCTAGCGCGAACAGGTCCGCGCGCTCGTCGACGTGCCCCGTCGTCCACTGCTCGGGCGCGGCATATCCCGGAGTACCGACAATCTCCCGCGTGCCAGTAATCTCGCCGGCGGCCCTGGTGATGGCGTCGGCCGGCACGTGGCGGGCGACGCCGAAGTCGAGAACCTTGATCCGCCCTTCCGGCGTGATGATGACGTTGGCGGGTTTCAGATCGCGATGGATGACGCCGTGGCGATGCGCGGCGTCCAGGGCCTCGGCGATCTGGGTGGCGAAGTCCACCGCCTCGGCGACGGGGAGCGGAGCACGGCGAAGCCGTGCGTGCAAGGTCTCGCCCTCGACGAACTCGAACACCAGCGCGACCTCACCATCGAGGTCGAGGACGTCGTGCACGGCAGCGATGCCCGGGTGCGTGAGAGCGGCCGCCGCCCGCGCCTCGCGCCTCAGCCGCTCGTGCCCGAGTGCGTCAGCACGGTCCGGCGTCAGCAGGGTCTTGAGCGCCACCAGCCGCTGCAGCCTGGCGTCCTCCGCCAGCCACACTTCTCCCATGCCGCCGGCACCGAGCCGGCGGATGACGCGATATGGACCGAGCGACTGCCCCGGGGTGAGCGAGGGCATCAGCGGCGTCGTGAGAATACCACGCCGTGTGAAGGGGTGCGGCGGCGCCGGGCGCCAGCAGCTACCGGCTCAGTGGCGGTTGCCTGTAATCAGCCGGACACTGCGCTGGTACGTCAGGTAGGAGACCGCCCACTGCAGCATCACCGAGATCCGGTTCCTGAACCCGATCAGGAAGAAGATGTGCAGGAACAACCAGAACAGCCATCCGGCATAGCCCGAGAGCCGCAAGAACCCGAAATCCGCGATCGCGGAGTTGCGGCCGATGGTGGCGAGGTTGCCCGGATCGATGTAGCGGAAGGTCGTGGTCGGCTGACCGCGCAACCGCAGCAGCGCGTTCTTCGCGGCGTGCTTGCCGAGTTGCTTGGCCGCTTGCGCGACGCCAGGCAGCGGCTTGCCCGTCTGATGGGTGAAGAGCGCGAGATCACCGGCGATGAACACCTCCGGGCGACCGGGCACCGACAGGTCGGGGTTCACGGCGATCCTTCCCGCGCGATCCAGTTCGGTGCCGAAGCAGCGGCCCAGCGACGACGCCTGCACGCCGGCCGCCCACAACACGGTCGCCGCCTCGATCCGCTCGTCCCCGACCAGCACCGCGCCCGGCTCGATCGCGGTGACGGCGCGCCCCTCGACCACCTGCACGCCCAGCCGCGCCAGCGATTTCCTCGCGGAGGTCCGCAGCGACTCGGGGAAAGTCGTGAGGATCGACGGGCCGGCCTCCACCAGCAGGATGCGCGCGGAGGCCGGATCGACGTTGTCGAACTCCGACTTCAGCGCCTGCCGCGCGATCTCCGCGAGCGCACCTGCGAGCTCCACGCCGGTCGGGCCGCCGCCGACGATGACGAAGGTCAGCAACGGCCGCTGGCGATCGCGATTGGGTTCGCGCTCGGCCCTCTCGAACGCCAGCAGCACGCGCCTGCGAATCTCCAGGGCATCGTCGAGGGTCTTGAGACCGGGCGCCCGCTCCTGCCAGTCGTGGTGCCCGAAGTACGAGTGGGTGACGCCCGCGGCGACGATGAGGGCGTCGTAGCCGACGGTGTCGCCACCGTCGAGATGAAGCCGCTTCGCGTCGGGGTCGATCCGCTCGACCGTCGCCAGCAGCACGCGCAGGTTCTCCTGGCGCCGCAGGATCCACCGGATCGGGGACGCGATGTCACCCGGCGACAGACCGGCAGTGGCCACCTGATACAGCAGCGGCTGGAAGACGTGATGGTTCTGTCGATCGATCAGCGTGACGCGGACCTGGGCACGGGCCAGGGCGCGAGCGGCGTCCAGCCCAGCGAATCCGCCGCCGATGATGACGATGTGAGGAGTGGCCGGCACGTCGGTCATTCGTAGCGAAGGGCCTCGACCGGATCCAGCGCGGCCGCGCGCCGGGCGGGCAAGTACCCCGCCAGAATACCAACGAGCACGGACGTTGTCAGTCCCGACGCCACCGCCCAGAGCGGCGGCGTCGCCGGGAAGGCAGGGGCCACGAACGCGGCCAGCAGGCCAATCGACGACGCCAGCACGACGCCGGCCAGACCACCAGCACCGGAAAGGATTGCCGCCTCGAGCAGGAACTGGCGCAGCACCTCGCTCCGGCGCGCGCCAATCGCCAGGCGGACGCCGATCTCGCGGGTGCGTTCGGTGACGCTCATCACCATCACGTTGGCGATGCCGATGCCGCCGATCAGCAGGCTCACCGCGGCCAGCGCGATGGTCGCGAGGAAGATCTGCAATCCCAGCCTGTCGAACTGCGCGATGATCTGATCGGCCGTGTTCAGCGCGAAGTTGTCCGGCTCGCCCGGAGGCACGTTGCGCAGCAATCGCAGGATGGTCGCCGCCTCGAGCCTCGCCTCCTCTCGTCGTCCGGGGACGGCACGAATGTAGAGCACGGTGTTCTCGGCGTCGGGAAACTTCTGCCGCGCAGTGTTCACCGGCAGCGCCACCACGGTGTCGTTGCGGTTCTCGCCGAAGAACGTGCCCTTGCGCGGCGCGAGCTCGCCGACCACGTAGTAGCGATCGCCGCCCAGCAGGAACGCCTGCCCCACCGACGACTCCTTGCCGAACAACGCCCGGGCGACGCTGGCGCCGAGCACCGCGACCTGCGCGCGGACGCGTTCCTCGTAGTCGGTGAACGGCCGGCCGGCCGCGAAGTCCGCGCCGACGACGTCGTAGAAGTTCGGGGAGATGCCTTCGATCAGCAGCGAGTCCGACTCGTTGGAACCGGCCCGGGCGGTGATCGCTCGCGTGCTGGTCACCGCCGGGACGATCAGCTCGATGCCGACCTCGCGAATCGAGGGCCCGAGCGCCGCAATCCGCTCGGCGAATTCCGGCTTCAGCGGCGGACGCTTCACGTCCTGGGACGTCCCGGCGGAATACGGCTCTCCACTGTAATGAAACGCGAAGATGTTGTCGGTGCCCAGTTCGCGGAACAGCAGCGCGACGCTGTTGCGCAGGCCGACGAGCGTGGACGACACCAGCACCACCGTGACGATGCCGATGACCACACCGACAATGGCCAGCGCCGAGCGGGCGGGCTGGGAGCGGATCGACTCGATCGCGAGGTTGGCGGCCTCGCCGAGCGCGCCGGACGCCGACACCGTGCGGGTGGGCGCGGCCATCGCGACTATTCCGCCCTCATCGCGGCAATCACGTCGAGGCGGACGGCGCGCCGCGCCGGATACCAGCCCGCCACCAATCCACTGAGCGCGGACGCCGCGAGGCTCCCCGCCACCGTGGACGGGTGAACGCTGAGGGGCACGTCGAGCACGCGGGCGAGCAGCGCCACCAGCGTGACGGCCACCACGGTCCCGGCCGCGCCGCCGACAATCGAGACCAGCGCCGACTCCGCCAGGACCTCGCGCATGATCTGGTGACGCGGCGCGCCGAGCGCGCGACGGACGCCAATCTCCCGCGTGCGCTGCGTCACCGACACCAGCACCGTATTGGTGACGACCACGATCGCCGCGAGCAGCGCCATCAGCGAAATCGGGCCGGCGGCAGCGCCGATGCGGCCGGACAGGTTGGCGACGAAGCCGCGCGCGGCGTCTGGCGTCAGGATGTCGAAGGTGTCGGCGACGCCGGGGCCCAGCGCGCGCCGGGCCCTGAACGAGATGCGGGCGCGGTCCTCACCCACCACCGAGGGCTGGTCGCCGGTCGCCTTGGCGAAGATCTGCAGGGTCCTCGGCGCACCGAACGCGCGCTCGTAGGCCCGAAGCGGCAGCCAGGCGTACTTGTCGAGCGAGCTGCCTCCCGACTGTCCCTGCCGCTCCTGCACGCCAATCACCGTGAACTTGCGGCCGGCGATGCGGACCGGCTGCCCGAGCGGATCCACCGCCGGGAACAGCGCGTCGAGCGAGGTCGGCACCAATCACGGTGACCTGCTCGCCACGCAGATCTTCATCGGCGCGGAAGAACCGGCCGCGCGCGATCGCCAGATCGCGGATCTCGCGCCAGTTGCCAGGTGGTGCCGGTGATCGACACGTTCTCGATCTTGCTGCCACCCACGATCACATCCGCGCGTGTTTGAGCGTTCGGGGCGTAGATGACCATGCCGCCGGCGTGCTGTTCGACGAATTTCAGCTCCGAGCGGCGAATCGGAGGGTTGCGCTGCAGTTGCTCCTGGAGTTCGCGGCGTGAGACGCGGCCAGGCGAGGCGACCTGCGCAATCAGGAAGGTATCGGCGCCAAAGGTGCGAGCGGTGCTCTGCCTGGCGTAAAGCGCCACACCGTCCAGCGCGGAGACGACCAGGACGATGGTGGCCACGGCCACGGCAATCGCCAGGGCGCCAAGGCTCGCGCGAAGCGGATTGCCGCGCAGGGCGGCGCCGCCCTGCCTGATCGCCTCGATGGTCATCGGTGTCTCTGCCTGTTCAGGAGCATCGGTCGGTTTAGACGCGCGTTTCGCACCGTGAGACCCCACTTCGGAGTCTAATCATTTGCACAGATGAGCAGGCGTCGCGTTCTGGCAGGTGGAATCGTTCTTTTGATTGGTCGCGCTAGCCGTCTACAGCCGCCGCGGGGCCAACGAGGGGACGCTGGCCGAGGTCACGGCCGTGACCCGGACCGCCGTCCTTCAGTCGTTCGTCACCGCGTCGGGCGAGATCGTCGCCACGCGCTTTGCCGACATCGGCTCGGCCAGCATGGGCCGCCTAGTCGCGCTGAACGTGAAGGAAGGCGACCGCGTGAAGGCCGGGCAGGTGCTGGCGCAGATCGACCCGGTGCAGGCCGCCAGTTCCGCCGAAGGCGCCGCGGCCTCGCTTCGCGCGCTCGAGTCCGACGCCAGCGCGGCGGCCACGCAGATCAAGGCGAGCCAGGCCGAACTCGCGGCCGCTGAAACGCGTGCCGCCGACGCCGAGCGCGCGTTGAAGCGCGCCCGCGAGTTGCGGCAGGCCGGGCTGATTGCCCAATCCGACATGGACACCGCCCAGGCGGCCGCCGACACCGCAGCCGCGCAGGTGCGTGGCGCCGAGGCCGCCATCAGCCGTCTCGAACAGAGCCAGGACGGCGGCGGATCGCCGCGTCGCGCAGGGCCGCGCCGAGGTGTCGCGCGCCCGCGATCAGCTGAGCAAGACCGACATCACCGCGCCGATCGACGGCTCATCACGCGGCTCGACGTGGAGCAGGGCGAGATGGTGGTGATCGGCGTCCAGAACCAGCCCGGCACCATCCTGATGACCGTGTCGGATCTCGAGCTCGATCAACGCGGAGGTCAAGGTCGCCGAGGCCGACGTGCTGCGCCTGTCGATGGGCAACGCCGCCACCGCCGCTCTCGAGGCCCTGCCGGGCCGGACGTTTCCGGGGAAGGTCGTGGAGATCGGCGCCAGCGCGCTCCCGCAGGTCGGCACTCAGGCGGCCGCGCGGGAGTTCAGGGTGAAGGTCCAGCTCGAAGGCGAAGTGCAGACGCTCCGTCCCGGCCTCACGTGCGACGCCGAAATCCTCGTCGCCGAGCGCGCGAATGTCCTGACGGTGCCGCTGCAGGCGGTGGTCCAGCGCCAGGGCGCGAACGGTATTCCCCAGACTGGCGTCTTCGTCGTCACCGACGGCGTGGCGACGTTCACCCCGGCGACCACCGGCGTCATCGGCGGCCTGACGGTTGAAATCGAGGGAGTGCCGGAAGGCGCGATGATCATCTCCGGCCCGTTCCAGGTCCTGCGCGAAATCCAGGACGGCGCGCGCGTGAGAACGAAGGCAGCGGCTCCGGGGCGTTGACGCAGCGGGCTTGAGGCTTGAGGCTTGGGGCTTGGGGCTTGGGGCTTGGGGCTTGGGGCTCGGTTGAACTTTGAACTTCGAACTCCTAAGCTAGTCCGATGCCTCGCCCCGCTGTTGCCCCGCCGGAATCCACGGTCGAGACGGCCTGCCCGCTCGACTGCCCTGACGCCTGCTCGCTCACCGTCACGCTGCGTGGCGGCCGCATCACCAAGATCGACGGCAGCACCGCGAACGAAGTCACGCGCGGCTACATCTGCGCCAAGGTGCGGCGCTTCGATCAGCGGGTCTACGGGGAGGATCGGCTGCTGTATCCCGCCATCCGCCGCGGCGCGAAGGGCGAGGGCAAATTCGTGCGCGCGACGTGGGACGACGCGCTCAACAAGATCGCCGAGAACCTGGAACAGACCATCCGTGAGCACGGCGGCGAATCGGTCCTGCCGCTCTGCTACGGCGGCTCGAACGGGATGCTCACGCAGGACTACGCGGATGCCATCCTGTTCCGGCGCCTCGGCACGTCGCGGCTGCTGCGGACGGTGTGCGCGGCTCCGACCGGCGCCGCCAACATGGGCCTCTACGGCAAGATGGCGTCGGTGGTCTATCAGGACTACCCCGCCGCGCGGCTCATCCTGGTCTGGGGCGTCAATCCAGGCGCGTCGGGCATTCACCTGATGCCCTACCTGAAGGAAGCGCGCGACAGCGGCGCCACGATCGTCGTGATCGATCCACGCGCCACCGGCGTGGCCCGGCAGGCTGACATTCATCTGGCGGTGCGTCCTGGCACCGACCTGGTGGTGGCGCTGGCCATCCACCGCTATCTCTTCGAGGAAGGCTTTGCCGACCAGGCGTTCCTGGACGCGCACACGACCGGTGCGGAGCAGTTGCGGGAACGGGCCCGACCGTGGACCTTCGAACGCGCGGCCGAGATCAGCGGCGTACCCGCCGATCGCCTGCGCGAGGTGGCGGCGCTCTACGCGCGATCGAGCCCGGCACTGGTCAAGTGCGGATGGGGTCTCGAACGCAACCGCAATGGCGGCAGCGCGGCGGCCGCGGTGATGGCGTTGCCGGCCGTGGGCGGCAAGTTCGGGATTCGCGGCGGCGGCTACTCGATGAGCAACTCGGCCTCCTGGGGCATCGAGCGCACGTGGCTGCGCGATCAGGAACCCGCCACGCGAGCCGTGAACATGAACCTGGTCGGCCGCGAGCTGACGGCGCCGAGCGGCACGCCGATCAAGAGCCTGTTCGTCTACAACTGCAATCCGGCGGTGACGCTGCCCGATCAGGCGCGCGTCATCCAGGGGCTGCAGCGCGAGGATCTCTTCACGGTGGTCTTCGATCAGGTGATGACCGATTCGGCGCTCTACGCGGACGTCGTGCTGCCGGCCACGACGTTCCTGGAGCATTACGACTACGCCAAGGGCTATGGCGCGCTGTCGCTGCAGCTGGGACGTCCGGTGATCGAGGCGGTCGGCGAGTCGCGCTCGAACACCGACGTGTTCATGGATCTCGTTCGGCGGATGGATCTCTCGCGCGAGGGTGATCCCGAGGACGACATCGACGCGATGCTGACGTCGCTGGCGAACTTGCCCGGCGGCGATCGCCGACGAATTGCGCGAGCACTCGCGTGCGACGCCGCCCTATGGCGGACGGCCCGTGCAATTTGTCGATGTGATGCCGAATACGGCGGACGCCAAGGTCCACCTCTGCCCGCCGTCTCTCGACGCCGAAGCGCCGCTCGGCCTCTATGGCTACCAGGCCGATCCTGGTACCGAGCGCTATCCGTTGGCGCTCATCTCACCGGCCAGCGAGAGGACGGTGAGTTCCATACTGGGCGAGTTGAAACGTCCCGACGTGATCGTCGAGATCAACCCGGCGGACGCGGAGGTCCGGCACATCGAGGATCGCGACGAAGTGCGGATATTCAACGATCTGGGTGAGGTCCGATTGAAGGCGCACGTCACGCACCTGGTGCGGCCCGGCACCATCTCCATGCCCAAAGGCGTGTGGCGACGGCACACGTCCAACGGCTGGACTTCAAATGTGTTGGTACCGGATACCCTGACCGACCTCGGCGCGGGCGCGTGTTTCAATGATGCGCGTGTAGACATGGCAAAGGTCGAAAAAGCGACGCACTAGGCGCCGCCTCCGGAAAACGGCTGCCAGCTATCGGCCCCAACGGGGGTTGCCGATGACCGATAGCTGACAACTGGGGTGAAACTCTTACATGTCGGTCGGCAGCTTGCCGCGGCCGCCGCGCGAAACCTGACCACCCTTGCGACCGGCCTCCCGAGCTTCCTCGGCTGACCATTCGTGTGCGGTTCCCTTGGCGTGGGCGGCGCGACCGCCCTTGCTGGCGATTTCGCGCTGCTTCTCGGGGGACATCGATGCGAACCCTCGACGGGCCTTTCGGATGACTTCAAGCACGTGGACACCTCCTGATGTCTGCTTCTACTGCGAGATGCTTGCCACATTCGCCTGAACAGTCACGCCTGTAAGTGACTTAGAATCAGCGTCTTGAAGAAAAGGCTTCCAAACAATGCCCGGGCTGGGTGTATGGAATCCATACACTTCACCTGCTGAGGCGGTGTGAATCAATACGCTTGAGCACCGGGCTGACGCCGCGGCTTGAAGACGTCGCACCCTTCGCAGTTCCGCAAATCGAACTCGTAGCCGATGACCGGGAAGAACATCGGGTGCGCGCAGTAGAGCAATTCGCCGTCCACGATGGTGTGGATTCCCAGATTGACGGGCAGGCTGGCCGTGCGCCGGCCGTACCAACAGAGACGATGACGGTCTTCGGGTTCCACGGGGGCGCTCGCACCGATCATAATGGGGATGGAGGCAGTGCAACATGAGCGTCTGTGGTGGTCCCACCGGTTTACCGGATGAAGTTGTCGGCAACACGAGCGGTCGCACCGTCTTTTGTGTGAAGTTCCAGAAGCAGATGCCGGGCCTCGATGTCGCGCCGTGGCCCGGGGAGATCGGCCAGCGCATTTACGACAACGTCTCGGCGCAGGCCTGGAAGCTCTGGGAAGAGCGCCAGAAAATGATCCTGAACGAGTACCGCGTCATGCCGTGGCAGAAGGAAGGTCAGGAACTGATCCGCACGCAACTCGAGGAGTTCTTCTTCGGCGCGGGGGCGGCGCTGCCGCCCGGTTACGTCCCGCCGCAGTCCAAGTAGTCTCAGGGCCCCTGGGTGAGATTGACCCGGGGGCCGGTCCCTTCATCCAGGCACGACCGGCAGCACCGGCGCGACGCGCACCCGCAACAGCGCGTGCGCCTGGCGCAGTGCGCCCTCCACGTCCGCGGCCGATGCCGCCCGCGCAAAGATGAACCCGAGGTAGCTGGCGCCTTCCGGCAGCGGGATCAGCGTTTGCCCCTCCTTCGCGGTCATCACCACGTCTTCCACCCCGGCCAGCGCGCGCGCCTCCTCGACACCGTCCGTGCCGCGGTACACGCCGCCGCGAGGAATCGGGATCATCATGACGCCCGAGGCCGGCGTCTCGCGCGTCCACGTCCCCGTGGGCTGCCCCAGCGAGTGCCGCAGCAGCAGTTCCTCCAGATCAATCACCTGCCCTGCGTCGTCCGTGAAGCGCAGCGCCCGCGCGCACAGGCCTCCGATCGGCCGCGCGGCAATCTCCAGCATGTAGACGTGGTCCGCGGCGACGCGACACTCTGCGTGGATCGGACCATGATGCAGGCCGATCGCGCGGGCGCCGCGGGCGACCGCGTCTTCAATCGCCGCCCGCCGCGGCGCGGCGGCCTGCGACGGCGTGACATAGATCGTTTCCTCGAAGAACGGACCGACCAGCGGATCGGGCTTGTCGAAGATCGCGAGGATGCGGAGCGCGCCGTGCTCCATCAATGCCTCGACCGCGTACTCCTCGCCATCGATATAGCGCTCGACCTGCAGCAATCCACCGTTGTCGTCGCGAGCGGTGCGGATGTCGGGCGAAGCGAGAATCCGGCGGATGCGCGCCACCGCGGCGACGAAGGACGCCGCATCGTCGGCGCGAATCACGCCGCGCGAGGCCGACAGCGTGGTGGGCTTCACCACCACCGGAAACGACAGCCGCGCCGCGACGGTCGTCTCGTCATCCGCCGCGCTCACGAGCGTGACGTCGGGAACGGGAAGCCCTGCGTCGCGCAATGCGGCGCGCAGCCGGCGCTTGTCCCTGGCGATCGCGGCCGACGAGGAGGGATGCCCCGGCAGCCCGAGCCGGCGCTGCAGCGCCGCTGCCAGCACGGCAGGACGGTCGCCCACGGCCAGCACCCCATCGACCGGACGCTCCGACAGCGCCGCGACAATGGTGGCGGCGGATGCCTCCTCGTCGTGGAATCGCACTGGAATCGCGCCGTCGCGCCACGGGTCGTCGAGGTGATCGCACCGATCGGTGGCGTAGACGATATCAACGCCAAGGCGTGCGGCAGCCTCCTCGAACTGGCGCGTCTGATAGCCGGTCGTCGTCGCGATCAGCAGCACACGCCGCGGCCGCGGCATCGGCGCGGCAGCGTTGGTGTTCACAACAGAGCCACCTGCTCTGCGCTGGGTTCCGCTCAACAGTACCAGGGCTCGTTCAGGTATGGAATAGTGGCGCGCGCCGCGGCCTGATCCTCCGGGCCGGACGGCCGCAACGGCTTGCCGCCGCGAGCCTTGTCCACCGCGGCGCGAATCGCCTGGAACGTCTCGTGCCGCGGGCGATTGATCCGCACGCCGACCATCGTCAGCAGCTGCGCCTGCATCGCGTCCACGCGCGAATCGGGATGCCGCCACGGGTAGGTCAGCGTGTGGGCGTCGAAGTCCCCAATCACCGCGCGGATGTCCGGCAGTTCCAGCAGGCGTGACTGCCACGTCACCAGCAGGCGAATCCCCCACTGCACCGGTGCGACGTGACCGACGAGATCCAGGCTCGAGACCACGTCGAGCAGGTCGGCATAACCATCCAGCGTCGTCCAGGGGGTGAAGGCGACGAACGTCGGCGACAGCGTCAGGCCCGCCGCGCGGCAGAGTGCCGCGGCCTCGATGAAGTCGGCGCGGGTGTGCCCTTTCTCCAGCTGCTCCAGCACGCGATCGTCTACCGACTCCACCGCGCTCGTCACGAACAGGCAGCCGGTTTCCGCCAGCACCGGCAGCAGGTCGCGATGGCGCAGCAAGTGCTCCACCTTGATGGTCACGTCGTAGGTGACCGAGGGCCATTCCCGCTCGGAACGCCTCGACGATGCGCCGCGCGTGCGTTGAACCGTTGAAGAAGTCGGGGTCGCCAAATGTGATGTGCTGGGCGCCCTGCTCCACCTGGCTGCGGATATCCGCCAGCACGACGTCCACGGGCACGACCCGGAACTGGCCGTCGTACACCGGCACGATCGGGCAGTGTCGGCACCGATGCTTGCACCCTCGGGTTGCGTCAGTCGATCCCGTCACGCGTCGCGTGCCATCGGGCATCTGCAATGACGCATAGAGGTCGAGTTCCGGCAGGCCGCGACGATCCGGCTGAATCAAGGCGAGACGTTGAATCGTCGTGGTCGAGCCATGGTCCTCAGGCGACGGCGTTCCCGCGCCTGGACACTCGGCCGGCGGCGCAAGCTGCCCCGACGCGATCGCCAGCAAGTCGGCTTCGAACTCCGGCCCGAGCACATGGGTGATGCCGTGCGCGCGCAGGAGATCGGCGTTGAGCGGCGCGTACAGGCCGTACGCGCACAGCACCGCCTCCGGGTTCGCGGCCCGCAAGCGGTCGATAATCGGCATCGCGAGCCGGGTGGCGGTGTGCATCGGCAGGTAGACCGCGATCACCGCCGCGCGGGCCACCAGTGCCGGCTCGATCCTCTGTCGCGAGGCGTCCACCACCTCGACCTCGTGCCCGGCGCTGCGCAACCACGCCGCCGGCGAAGCCAACCCGAACGGCTGGCGCCCGAGGTCGTAGGTCGACAGGAGCAGAATCACGCACTGTCAGGGTAGCACTCTCGGGAAACAGGGATCAGGAGTCAGGGATCAGGGGTCAGGGGTCAGGGGTCAGGGATCCGGGGTCCGGTGTCCGGTACCCGGGGTCCGGTCTCCGATTTCCGTCTGCCGGTTTGTATTTTGCCTTCCGCCTTTTGCCTTTTGCCTTCCACGTTCGTCCACCGTTCTATACTCCCCGGCGGAGGATTCGCACATGTGGAGTCGACGATCATTTCTGCGCCTCACCGGCAGCGCGGCGGGTGCGGGGCTGGCGGCCAGGCGGTATGGGCTGGACGAGGTTGCGGCGCTGTCGCAGTCGATGGCGGGACGCACGCCGGACCAGGTGGCGGCCGACGAAGACTTCTGGCGTGAGATCCAGTTCGCGTTCACCCTCGACCGGACCATCATCAACCTGAACAACGGCAATCAGTGCCCCAGTCCCACGGTCGTCCACGAGGCGTGCAAGCGCTACATGGACTGGGCCAACCAGGCGCCGATCTATCACCGCGGGATGATCGACCGCAACATCGAGACCGCGCGGCGACGGCTGGCCGCGGAGTTCGGCGCCGACCCGGAGGAGATCGCCATCACGCGCAACGCCAGCGAGTCGCTGCAGATCGCGCAGATGGGCCTCGACCTCGAGCCGGGCGACGAGGTGCTGACGACCGAGCAGGATTACGGCCGCATGCTGACCACGTGGGATCAGCGCGTGCGGCGGGACAAGATCAAGCTCACGCGGATTGATTTCCCCGTTCCCACCACGCAGCAGGATCTGCTCGAGCGCCTCGGCAGCGCGATCACGCCGCGGACCAAGGTGCTGCACTTCTGCCACATCACCAATCAGTCGGGACAGTTGTTCCCAGTCCGGGAACTGAGCCTGATGGCCCGCGCGCGCGGCATCATCACCATCGTTGACGGCGCGCATGCGATGGGACACTTCCCCTACAAGCTGCGCGATCTCGAGATGGACTACTACGGCGTCAGCCTGCACAAATGGCTGCTGGCGCCGCTCGGCACCGGGCTGCTCTACGTGCGGCGCGATCGCATCGCCTCGACGTGGCCGCTCCAGGCCGCGCCGGAACGCAGCGACAAGGACATCCGCAAGTTCGAGGAGATCGGCACCCATCCGCCAGGGCCGCGCGCGGCGATCAACGAGGCGATTGCGTTCCAGCAGGCGATCGGCATCGAACGCAAGGCCGCCCGCCTCCGCTACCTGACGATGCGCTGGGCCAACGAGCTGAAGAAGGAGCCGCGAGTCCGGCTGCACTCCAGCCTCGAACCCGGACAGACCTGGGGGCTGGCCGTCGTCTCCATCGACGGCGTGGACAGCAACAAGCTGGTCACCCACCTCTGGGACAAGCACCGCATCGTCATCGTCGCCGTCGGGCACGAGAACCCGAAGGAGCCGAAGATGACCTACCGCGGGCTGCGGGTGACGCCGAACATCTACACACCGCTCGAGGAAGTGGATTACTTCGTCGAGGCGATGCGCGGCGTGATCAAGAACGGGCTGCCGGCGTAGCGGACCCGGCCATCCGTTTGATGGGACGGACCAGCGCGAAGAGAATCACCCCGGCGGCAATGGCGAACGTCGCCACGACGCCGAACAAGGTCGGCAGCGCGAACGACTCGTAGAACGAGGAAACCCGTCCGCCGATGAAGTTGCCGACCGACGTCGCGAGGAACCACACCCCCATCACCAGCCCCGCGATTCGGGGCGGGGCCAGCACGGTCATGGCGCTCAGTCCCACGGGGCTAAGCGCCAGCTCGCCGATGGTGTGCAGCAGGTAGGTCAGCGTCAGCCACATCGGGCTGGCGAGCACCCCCTGCTCTGACATCCGCGCCGGCCCGATGAGAATGGCAAACCCCAGCCCCGCGAACACCAGACCCATGGCGAACTTCGCCGAGCTCGTCGGCTCGGTCCCACGCTTCGCCATCGCCTGCCAGACCCACGCGAACACCGGCGCGAGAATGATCAGGAACAACGAGTTGAGCGACTGGAACCACGTGCTCGGGAACGGGTAGCCGAACAGCGTGGTGTCCGTACTGCGATCCGCGAACAGGTTGAGCGTCGAGCCGGCCTGTTCGAATACCGACCAGAAGAGCGCCGCCGCGAGGAACAGCACGGCGATGACGTAGAGCCGCTTCTTCTCCGCCGGCGTCCACCCGCCCGACAGGAACAGCCAGCCGAAGAAACCCGCGGTCACCAGCAGCAGGAACACGCCGGCCGCGTCCGCGATCTGCTTCGCGGTAATCGGCAGCAGACCCGTGTAGGCGCCGCCGCCCACGACGACCACCAGCGCGAGCAGGATCGATCCCCAGATGGTGGCCGAACGCCGCAATGCCGCCGCTTCGGCCGGAGACCCGGCGGGCACCGGCGACACGCCCGCGTCGCCGAGGTTCTTGCTGCCCAGCAGGTACTGAATCACGCCGAACGTCATGCCGACACCGGCCGCCGCGAAGCCGACATGCCAGCCAATCTCCTGTCCGAGATAGCCGCAGATCAGCGGCGCGATGAAGGCGCCGAGGTTGATGCCCATGTAGAAGATCGAGAAACCGGCGTCGCGGCGCTGGTCCTTCTCGCCGTACAGCTGTCCGACGATGACGCTGACATTCCCCTTCAGCAGCCCGGTCCCGAGGACGATGAGGAACAGCCCCAGGTAGAACGTGGAGAGCGAGGGAAACGCCATGCAGAAATGTCCGCTGGCGATCAGGATGCCGCCGTAGAGGACGGCGCGGCGCTGGCCGATCAGGCGGTCCGCGATCCAGCCGCCCGGCAGTGCCGTCATGTAGACCATCGAGGTGTAGAGCCCGTAGATGGCGCCGCCCTGCGCCGCGTCGAAGCCCAACCCACCCGCCGAAAGCGGTGCCGTCATGTAGAGCAGCAGCAGCGCGCGCATGCCGTAATAGCTGAAGCGCTCCCACATCTCGGTGAAGAACAGGGTGGAAAGCCCTCGGGGGTGGCCGAAGAAGGCGCGATCGTTGGGGGCGGGGTGGCTCATCGTCCGGGTATTGTAAGCGCGTGACGGTCGGGACATCGCGGCTTGAGGTTTGACCTGAAGCGACGCACAATACGCCGTCACTTCAACCTGGAGGACCCATGGCTCCACGAGCGGGCAGGTTCGGACCGGCGGCGATCACACTCGTGTTCACCTGTCTGCTGGCCCTGGCGCCGGCGTGGGCCGGTGCGCAAGCACCTGAGAAGGAGCGCACCAATCCCCTGCAGGGCAACCCCACCGCGCTCAAGCAGGGCCAGAACATCTATCGCGGCCGCTGCGGCGTGTGCCACGGCATCGACGCCAAGGGGTATCGAGGGAGCGACCTCACCACCGGCGACTGGGTGCACGGCGGCAGCGATGGCCAGATCTTCCAGACCATCCGCGCGGGTGTCTCCGGGACCGAGATGCCCGGCAACCCGAACATGTCGGAGGAGGAGATCTGGATGGTGATCACCTACCTCCGGACGCTGAGCGCACCGGGCGGTCCGGCACCCGAGCGCGGCGACGCAACGCGGGGCGAGCAACTGTTCTGGGCGAAGGAGCGCGGTAACTGCGGGCAGTGTCACATGATCGGCCCGCGCGGAGGACGCATCGGACCGAACCTCTCGCGCATCGGCGCGGCCCGCTCCGCAGCCGCCCTCGAACGCGAAGTGCGGCGGCCCGCCGAAGTGATTCCGGTCGGCTTCGAGACCGTCACGGTGGTCACCAAGGACGGCAAGCGGATCCGCGGCGCGCGCAAGAACGAGGACACGTTCTCGGTGCAGGTGATGACCGCCAGCGAGGACATCCTCTCGTTCTCGAAGCGCGAGGTCGAGGTGCTGCCGGAACCCGAGCGCTCGCTGATGCCGGCCTACGGTCCGGAGCGGCTGAGCGACACGGATCTGGCGGATGTGGTGCGGTATCTGCGGTCACTCCGGGGCGAAAGGGGAACGCGATGAGGAAGCACCTGACGTGGGGGCTCGCGTCGGCCGCGACGCTCGTGCTGGGCATGGCATCGGGCGCCGCCGCCCAGTCGGTGACCAACGCGCAACTTCAGAACGGGCTCGCCGACACGAGCACGTGGCTCAATTACGGCGGCGACTACGGCAGCCAGCGCCACAGTCCGCTCGCGCAGATCACGCCGGCCAACGTCGACGGGCTCTCGGTGCAGTGGGCGTTCCAGACCAACACGCTCGGGAAGTTCGAGTCCACTCCCCTGGTGCTGAACGGCATCATGTACTTCACCGGGCCGAACAACACCGCGTGGGCCGTCGATGCGCGAACCGGCCGGCAGATCTGGGCCTACCGTCGCGACCTGCCCGAAGGGATCGACGTCTGCTGCGGCCGCGTCAATCGCGGCTTCGCGGTGCTGGGCGAGCGTCTCTTCATCAACACGCTGGATGCACACCTGCTCGCCCTCGACATGAAGACCGGCGCCGTCGTGTGGGACTCGGTCATGGCCGACTACACGCAGGGCTACAGCGCGACGTCGGCGCCGCTCATCGTCAAGGACAAGGTGATCGTCGGCATCGCGGGAGCGGAGTACGGCATTCGCGGGTTCATCGACGCCTACGACGCGGTCACCGGAAAGCTCGCGTGGCGCTTCTGGGTCGTGCCGGAGCCCGGCGTGAAGGGCAACGAGACGTGGGAAGGCGACTCGTGGAAGCGCGGCGGCGGATCCACGTGGGTGACGGGCAGCTACGACCCGGCCCTCAACCTGATTTACTGGGGCACCGGCAATCCGGGCCCGGATCTCTATGGCCACGACCGCGACGGGGACAACCTCTACACCGATTCGGTGGTCGCGCTCGACGGCGACACCGGCGTCCTGAAGTGGCACTACCAGTTCACGCCGCACGATACCCACGACTGGGACGCGACGCAGGTGCCGGTCCTCGCCGACCGGGTCATCGGCGGCGTTCCACGCAAGGTGCTGCTCTTCGCGAACCGGAACGGCTTCTACTACACGCTCGATCGGACCAATGGCTCGCTCCTGGCCTCGCGGCCATTCGTGCGCACGACCTGGGCCGAGAAGATCAATCCGGACGGCAGGCCCGCGGTGCTGCCCAACACCGATCCGACGGAGAAAGGCACCGAGGTCTGCCCCGACATCGCCGGTGGCACGAACTTCCAGTCCCCTGCCTACAATCCGAAGACCGGCCTCCTGTATGTCACGGCGCGCGAGGTCTGCGCCACTTACTACGGCTGGGAGCAGGAGTTCGTCGCCGGCGAGTACTATTTCGCAGGCGCGGCTCAGCGCACCGGGCGCGGCTACAGCGCGATGCGGGCCATCGATCCCGCGACCGGCGGCGTGAAGTGGGAGTTCAAGTACCACACGCCGTCCATGGCCGGCGTGCTCTCCACCGAGTCCGGCCTGGTGTTCGGCGGCGACATGGACGGCAACCTCATGGCGTTCGACGCGGCGAGCGGCAAGAACCTGTGGCACTTCCAGACGGGCTCGTCCATCTACGCGGCGCCGATCACCTACCTGCTCGACGGCCGGCAATACCTCGTGCTGGGATCCGGCACGACCGTCTACGCGTTGGCGCTGCCACGAGCGCGCTGACGAGACGCGAGGGGACTGGGGCATGAAGGCCGCCAGATGGCGCACGCAATCCGGGCGGAGACGCGGGCCTCCTGCGCTCGTTCTCTCGGTGTTCGCCGTGTGCCTGAGCGGCACCGGATTCGCGGGCACCTCGCAGGCGCCAGACCTCGACGAGGTACTCACGCGGGCCGGCGCATACGTCACGGCCTTCCAGCAACAACTGGCCGGCATCGTGCTCGAGGAAGACTATCTCCAGCAATCGCTTCCCGGCCCGGCCCAGCGGGGAGGGCGCACGTCCACGAGACGGCGGCAACTGCGTTCGGACCTGCTGATGGTGCGGCTCGCCTCCCAGGATCGCTGGGTCCAGTTCCGCGACGTGTTCCAGGTGGATGGCAAGCTGGTTCGCGATCGCGACGAACGATTGGGGCGCCTGTTCCTGAACCCTTCTGCCGCGAACATGGAGCAGGCGGAAGCCATCTCGCGGGAAAGCGCCCGCTATAACCTCGGGAGCATCGAGCGCACGATCAACCTGCCGCTCATCGCGCTCAGCTATTTCCAGCCGGAACATCGTCCGCGGTCCACCTTCGCGCGCGTGGACGCGGGCAACGTCAAGCCGTGGGCCAGCGTTGCCGCTGCCGCCGACATCTGGGCCGTCAGCTATCGCGAGACCAAACCCGACACGCTGATCCGCACTTCGGGCGAACGCGATCTGCCCGCGAGCGGCCGGGCTTGGATCGACGCGACCACCGGCCGCATCCTGCGCACCGAGCTCATCGCGAAAAGCCCGGAGGTGCAGGGGCGGGTTGAGGTCAGCTACCAGCTCGATGTCGTGCTGGGGTTTCTCGTGCCCGCCGAGATGCGCGAGGAGTACTCCGATACGCGCGCCATGAGGCGCATCGTCGGCCGCGCCCGCTATGGCAACATCAAGCGCTTCACGGTGACGACCGACGAGGCCCTGAAGAAACCGCCGGGCCAGCCCTAACCGTGAGCTCGGCCGGCGCGGCACGGTAAGATCCTGGCATGCCGCTCGACGAATACCGGAAGAAGCGCGACTTCTCAAAGACTCCCGAACCCGACGGGTCCAAGGCCCCCAAAGCCAGGAAGAAGGGGGCGCTGTTCTTCTCCGTCCAGAAGCACCTCGCCTCGCACCTGCACTACGACCTGCGCCTCGAATGGAACGGCGTGCTGCTGTCGTGGGCCATTCCCAAGGGGCCATCCATCGACCCGGCCGACAAGCGGCTGGCGATGCAGACCGAGGATCACCCCTTCGCCTACGGGACCTTCGAGGGCGTGATTCCGGAGGGATACGGCGCCGGCATCGTGATGCTGTGGGACCGCGGCACCTGGGCACCGGAGGTGCCGGACGTGGACGCCGCCCTGCGCAAGGGTGATCTGAAGTTCACCCTCGACGGCTACAAGCTGAAGGGCTCGTGGGCGCTGATCCGCACGCGAGGCTTCGGCGGCGGATCGAAGCCCAGCTGGCTGCTCATCAAGCACAAGGACGAATGGGCGGGCCCGGTGGCGATCGCGGAGTTCGCGCCGCTGTCGGTGAAGACGCCAGAGGCCGACTTCGCGGACATCCTCGCCGCCGACAACCCCGACGTGTGGACCTCGAACGCCCCGGCAAAAACCGGAGACACCGGCAAGCTGTTCCAGCGCATCATCCGCCAGGCGGTGGAGATGAAGGAACAGGGGAGACAGCGGAAGGCAGAAGGCACAAGGGAAAAGGCAGAAGATAAGGCAGAAGGCAAAAGGCAGAAGGCGAACCGGCAGACGGCAGACGGCAGCCGGCCAAACAGCCGAAACCAAGAGCCAAGGCGAAGAAGGCATAGCCCTCTCCGCCCTGGTTGTTCCAAGACCCAAGACCCAAGACTCAAGACCTAAGACTCAAGACCCAAGGCCTCGAGCCTCAAGCCCTACGGCGTCACCGTGAACGACCGCTCGGCGATCGGCGACAGGAGATTGAGCGTTCCCGGCTCCGTCAGCGCCGACATCCACGTGTAGGTGCCCGCCGGTGTCCCGGCCGGCACCTGGAGCTGCAGGATCTGGCCGTCGTAATCCACCGGCACGAAGTTGCGCACCAGCGGCGCGAGGCCGGGCACCAGCGCGCTGCCCGTCCACGACATCATCTGACCGCTGGGCAAGCGCAGCACCACATACGCGTCGGAGCTCGTCGCCGTCGCGTCGCGCCGCAGCCGCGCCGCCAGACGCATCGTCTGGCCCTGCCGGATCGTCGGCGTGTTGACCGTGGTCGTGAGCGCGGCGGAGTGGAACTGGATGTTGCCGTTCCGCACCTGGCGCATCGCCCGTTCTTCCAGCACCTGACCGCTCGAGACGATGGTGACGCCGAACTGGTCGTTGCGGCCGGGCTCGCCGTTGTCCTCCACCATCACGCTGAACGTGCACGCGGGCAGCAACTGGTTGCAGGTGCCGGAGAAGCGCACCGTCTTCGCCGTGCCGTCGCTATTGAGGGCCAGCACGTCCACATCGGTGACGTCGCCGTTGGCGTGGATGTGCGGCGCAATCACATGGTTCACGTAGTTGAAGTTCCCGGTGGCCGCAGCGCCGGCAGTCCCCGGCTGGGCGTTGAACCCGTAGTTCGCGAAGCCGGAGCCGGTCGCGTTGGGATCCTTCTCCGCCGGATCGTTGGGAACGTTGATGCCGCCTCCACCCGTCACCTTGAACGGCGCGAGGGTCGGGAGCGTGGTGCCGTAGCTGCAGGCGCGAATGGCGTTGGCCGCCAGCGTCACGTTGCCGCCGGCGATGGTGGTGCCCGTCGTCTCACCCAGGGACACCGCACGGCCGTCGAGCGCCGCACCGGTGGCCATCGTGATGTCGCCGAGCGCCAGGATGTTGCCGACGAACGTCGCGCCGGCCCCAATGGTCGTCAGCGCCAGCGGCGTCGCTGCCAGGCCGTCGCCCACCTGCCAGAAGACGTCGGAGCCGCCGCAGGTGTCGGGAGCCACGATGGGCGCCACGACCGACGCCCCGGGCGCCACCGTGAGCGCGCCGTCAATCTGGAAGATCCACGGTCCCGGCTCCGGTCAGCGTGAGCGTGCCCGTCAGAGGCGCATCGCCATCGAAGCAGTAGACGCCAGGCGCCAGCGACTGGCCGCCAAGGTTCTGCCCCGTCTTGTTGTTTGCCGGAAGACAGGTCCGCGCGGCAAGGTCGTCGTACGCCAGGACGGCACTCTGGTGCGCCTGGACCGCCACCGCATCGCCCTCGTGCACGGCGCCGCCGGGCGCGAACATCGCCTGCGTGATGCCGGTGATGGTGCCGCCGGCGTCAGCGCCGACGTCACCGGAGAACGTTGATGCGCCGGTGTTGCTCACCGAGGCACCTGAAAGAACGGCAAAGCTCTCCGCCCCGCCCAGTGCCGGGGGCGGAGCGGGCTGGGCGGCAGCCGCCATCGGGCACATCAACATGCCTACTACGCCAAGCGCGGCACCACGCATGGTCGCGGTTCTAACGCCGTTAAGAAATATTTTCATAAGGTATCCACCTGCGCAATTTCGACACGAGATCCCACTATATGGGGGCACACGTGTGCAAATCAACGTCAACCGCCCTTCGGTAGCAAAAAGGGGGCCACGCCAGCCAACGTCAGAGGGCGCCGAGCGGCGGTACGAGGCAGGCGGCAAGCTTGTTGAGTAGATCACCCTGGGCCGCCGCATCGAACGGTGGCGCGATCGCCCAATCGTGCAGCCATACCGGCTGGCGACGACGTTCGGCGGGCTCCCAGGTGTATCGGGGAATCACGTGCGCGTGGAGGGCGGGCTCGACGTTGCCGAGCATCTCGTAATTCAGTCGCTCGGCGCCGGTCACCTGCAGCACGGCGTCGCCGACGCGGGCCATGTCGTCGAGGAACTGCTGACGCGCCTTGCCGCTGAGCGCATTCAGATCGGGCACCACAGGGTCGGGCAGGAGCAGGCAGTAACCCGGCAGGATCTGCGGATCGCCGAGCACGACCCATCCCGACGGCACGCGCGCCACCACTCTCGCGAGTGTGCCGGCCCTCGCCGACTCCACGAAACGGTGAATCGCCGTCACTTCCGGTAGTCCAGCGCCGGCTTCCGGTCCGCGAGCCGGGTGGTGTACTTGAACCCGGGGCCACGGCGCTTCACGAACTCCGCGCGCGCCTGCTCGATGTGCGTGGGGTCGGTGAAGAGATCGATCGCGGTCAGCGCCATGCTCTTCGCCGCGACGATCATGCCCTTCACGCCGATCGACGTGCCACCCGCCGCCACGGCCTGCCAGCTGTGCGCGGGCGTGCCGGGGACCCACGTCGCCGACGTGAGCTGCACGGTCGGCACGCTCCAGCTCACGTCACCCAGGTCCGTCGACGCGCCGCCGATGCCCGGCTCCGGCGTGAACACGCTGTTCGAGCTGTCGATCGGCGGCAGGTCGCCATCGAGCGACTTGCGCAGGATCTCGGCGAACTGCGCGCTCTGCCGGCGTGTACTCGTAGCCTCCCACAGTCTTCAGGTTCTTCTGCATCAGGCTCACGAGATAGCTGTTCGGCAGCACGTTCCACACCGCGCCGGTCAGCTCCAGTTCCATCGTCGTCCCCGTGCCGAGGGCGGCGCCGCGCGCGGCGTTGGTGATGCGCTCCCAGATGCCGTCGAGCACGCGCATGTCGTTGTGGCGCGCGTAGTAGTAGGACTCGGCGAAATCCGGCACCACGTTCGGCGCCTTGCCGCCGTTGGTGATGACGTAGTGGATGCGCGCGTCCGACGGCACGTGCTCGCGCATCAGGTTGACCATCGCGTTCATCGCCTCGACCGCGTCGAGCGCCGAGCGTCCGCGATCCGGCGCCGCGGATGCGTGCGCCGAGACGCCGCGGAAGCGGAACTTGCCGGTGATGTTCGCCAGGCTGCTCGATGCACTCGACGCATTGCGATCGCCCGGATGCATCGTGACCACCGTGTCGACATCGTCGAAGAGGCCGGCGCGCAGCATGTAGACCTTGCCCGCGCCGCCTTCCTCGGCGGGCGTGCCGTAGAAGCGCAGCGTGCCGGCGTGCTTGTTGGCCACCAGCCATTCCTTCACCGCAATCGCCGCCGCCGTTGACGCCGTGCCGAACAGGTGATGACCGCAGCCATGTCCCGGGCCTTCGGCCTCAATCGCGTGCCGCTCGGGCTCGGCCGCCTGCGACAGCCCGGGCAGCGCGTCGAACTCGCCGACGATGCCGATCACCGGCTTGCCGCTGCCCCACTCGGCGGTGAACGCCGTCGGAATCTCGGCCACCCCGGCCTTCACCGTGAAACCGGCACTCCGCAACTGTTCCTGGAGGAGCGCGCTGCTCTTCTGCTCCTGGTAGCCGACCTCGGCGAACTTCCAGATCTGCAGCGCCACGTCTCCGTAGCCGCGCGCCTTGGCATCGATCGAGGCGAGCACGGCCTTCGTATCGAAACTCGCCTGCGCCTGCACGGGCGACTGAACGGCGAGCGACAGCACGATGGCGACAGCGAGCAGGTATCTCATGACGTTCCTCGCGAGGTCTGAACCGATGACGGGTTACTTCAATAGATGGCGGCTGAGCACCGCCCACACCGCGTACGACAGCCGGCGGCGGTTGTGACGGGCAATGTCCGATTGCCAGAACGGACCGCTCACGCACTCGCAGCCGGCCGGCAGATTGCCGACGGCGAGCGGCTCCTTGTGCTCGGCCCGATAGCGCGCCAGGACTTCGTTCGACGGATGCCCTTCGTTGGTGATGACCACGTCCACCGGCCGTCCGATGGTGCGGCTCACCCAGCTCGCCGCATCGGCGGCCGTGAACCCGCGCATGCCCTCACCCTCGGTGAGGAGGTTGGTGACGAGAATGATCGGCCCCTTGACCGGTGCGCAGCCGGTCGGCGACGCCGTCCACCAGCAGTGTGGGCATCAAGCTGGTGAAGAAGCTGCCGGGGCCGATGATCACCGCGTCGAACGCGCTGATGGCCTCGCGCACGGCGGGATGGATGTGCGCCGCGGGCTCGAGCCACACCCGGGTGACACCGTGGCCGCGCCGATGACCGAGATCCACCTCGACCTCGCCGCGCGTGACGGAACCGTCGGCGTATTCGGCGCACAACGTGGCGCGCTCCACGCTGACCGGCCAGACCCGGCCGCGGCAGCCCAGCAGCGCGCGCAGCCCGTCGACCGCCGCGAGGAAGTTGCCGCTGTACTGCTCCATCATCGACAGCAGCAGATTGCCGCCGGTGTGACCGCCAAGCCGCTCGTGATGAATGGTGGGCAGCCGGGCCAGCAGCACGCGTCGGGCTTCGCCCTCGTTGCGGGCCAGCGCGAGCGCGCAGCGCAGGACATCGCCGGGCGGCAGCACGCCGAGTTCGTCCTTGAGCTGGCCCGAACTGCCGCCAGAGTCGAACATCGTGACCACCGCGTTCACGTGCAGCCACGGATTGCGCTTGAGACCGCCCAGCAGCGCCGGCAAGCCGGTGCCGCCCCCGAAACACCCGACATTGATCTGCCGCAGCTGCATCCGTCGAGCATTGTATCGGACCTCGCAAACGGCGCCGGGGCCGAGCCGTCATAGACTAGGGGCCATGGATACGGCGTCGCACGGCCGCCTCGACGGCGTCATTGCCGATCTGCAACGGATCTTCGGCGGCCGCCTCGAGGCCGTGGTCGCGTTTGGACGTGCCGGTGCCGAAGGGACGCACAGCCTGGCGCTCGTCAGCTCGCTGACGATGGACGATCTCAATGCCCTCGCCTTGTTCGCGCCGCAGTGGCACCTCGGCGGCGCGGCCACGCCGCTCGTGTTGCCCCGCGACGAGTTCAGCCGCTCGCTCGACGCCTTCCCCATCGAATACGGCGAGATCATCGACACGCACGTTGTCCTCGTCGGACAGGATCCGTTCGTCGGCATCCAGATCAACCCGGAAGACGTGCGACGCGCCGTCGAAGTGCAAGCCGCGAGCCTGCTGCTGCACCTCCGCGAGAACTTCGTGGATTCCGCCGGCCGAGCCTCCGCCCTCCACTCGGTGGTCCGCGACTCGGCGGCCGGGTTCGCGCTGCTGTTGCGGCGGATGGCGCACCTCGATGGGCATCCCTCGGACACCAGCGCCGATCTGTCGCTGTGGGCGTCCGCGAGGGCGGGCCTGGATCCGCGCGTTGTCGGTGACGTGCTGGCCCTTGGCGCCGACGCCTCCGCGGCGGTCGATCCCACGCGCCTCTTCCCCGGCTATCTCGACACCATGAGCGCGCTCCTGCGTGTGATCGACCGATGGTCCGCGTCCTGACGCTGGCGGCGCTCCTGCTCTGGGCCTCGCTGGCTCAGGCGCAGCCGCCGCCCCCGGAGTTGACGGCGCCCGTCAACGATTTCGCAGGCGTCATCGATCGCAGCTCCGCCGCAGCTCTGGAGACCCTGATTCGCCAGCTCCAGGCCGCGAGCGGTGATGTGCTGGTCGTGGCCACGGTGCAGACGTTCAAGCCCTACGCCGACCTCAGGAGCTACGCCGTGCAGATGTTCGAGAACCACGGCAAGGGCATCGGCACGCGCAAGGGCGACAACGGCGCGCTGGTGGTTCTGGCGGTGGACGATCGGCAGGTGTGGATCGA
The DNA here is from genome assembly GCA_963723005.1 of uncultured Acidobacteriota bacterium. Lineage (GTDB taxonomy): Bacteria > Acidobacteriota > Vicinamibacteria > Vicinamibacterales > UBA2999 > VFZN01. Next base: position 163,520 of record CAVRPA010000014.1, read on the forward strand.
GGTCGGCTATGGCCTGGAAGGTTTCGTCACCGACGGGTTCGCCGGCGAAACCAGTCGCGACACCATGGTGCCGTTCTTCAGGCGCGGCGACTACGGCCAGGGCCTGCTCGCGGGAGCGACCCGTGTGGCGCAGCGAATAGCCCAGGGCCGCAACGTCACCATCTCGGGGGTGCCGCCGCCACCGCGAACCACCGCGCGGCCGGTCGGCAATATCCGAATCAATCCGATCACGCTGCTGATCGTGCTCTACATCCTCTATCGCCTGATGAGGAGTGGCGGCCCGGGAGGGCGCGGGCTGGGGCGACGCGGCGGTCGGTGGTCGAGTGGAGCCGGGCCGTTCGGCCCGGTTGGCGGCTGGGGTGGCAGTGGCGGATGGGGCGGCTCGTCCGGCGGTTTCGGCGGCTTCGGGGGCGGTCGCTCGGGTGGCGGCGGCGGCGGAGCGTCGTGGTAGAAAGGAACCTATGAAGAAGCTGATTCGGTTGGTGGCGGTCATGGGGTTGCTGCTCGCGGCCACGGGTACATCCGGCTGCTCGTACAACACCTTCGTGAGCCAGGAAGAGACCATCAAGACGCAATGGGCGCAGGTCGAGAACCAGCTGCAGCGCCGGAACGACCTGATTCCGAATCTGGTCGAAACGGCCAAAGGTTTTGCTCAGCAGGAACGCGACGTCTTCGGCCAGATCGCCGAGTCGCGGGCCAAGCTGGCCGGCGCGCAGACACCCGAACAGCGGATGGCCGCGGCCAACGAGCAGTCCGCCGCCCTGTCGCGCCTGCTGGTCGTGGTCGAGAACTACCCCGACCTGAAGTCGAACCAGACCTTCGCGCGGCTGATGGACGAACTGGCGGGCACCGAGAACCGGCTCGCGGTCGAACGCATGCGCTACAACGAGGCCGTGCAGGCCTACAACACCCAGCGCCGGTCGTTCCCCTCGAACATCACCGCCGGCATGTTCGGCTTCAAGGAGCACCCGCTGTTCCAGGCTCCCGAGGCCGCCAAGGAACTGCCGAAGGTGGACTTCAGCCGGCCGAAATAGCCGCGCTCCGCGGGGTGGGCGCTCGCCCACCCCCGGTTTCCCTCCGTTTCCTTCCGGTTTTCCATCCCCCCTTCCAACCCTTCCCCAGCCCCCACCATCCAAGCTCATGACGGTGGACGACGTCGTCCTTGCAGCAAACGGAGATACAGCCGCTTTCGAGCGGGTGTACAACGCCCACGTTCCGCGGGTGCACGGACTCGCACGCCGTATGGCGGGTCCCGAGGCCGCCGACGAACTGACGCAGGACGTCTTCGTGCGGGCGTGGCAGAAGCTGGGGTCGTTCCGGGGCGAGTCGTCCTTTGGCACCTGGCTGCACCGGCTGGCCGTCAACGTGATCATCGAGCGGTTCCGCACGCTCGGGGTGGCACGGGATCGATTTCTTGCGGATAGCGAGGCCGCGCTGGACATCGCGCACGCGGCCCCGCGATCGAGGCCGGACCTGGGCATGGACCTCGACGCCGCCATCGAGCAACTGCCGCACGGCGCACGGACCGTGTTCATGCTGCACGACGTGGAGGGCTACCGGCACGAGGAGATCGCCCAGATGCTCGGCGTGTCGTCCGGGACGTCGAAGTCGCAGCTGCACCGGGCACGACACACGTTGAGAGCGATGTTGAACGCCGAGCGGCCGCAAGCCAGCCGCAGCTAGAGACACGACGATGGATGAACACACCACACGACGCCGACAACTGGAACGCACGGACGAGTGGCCCGTCTCGAGGCCCGGCCCACCGGCCGACGACCCGCTCGACGCCGACGATGTCCTGCTGGACGGCATTCAGCAGCTGACCGACTCACGGCCCGGCCGCGACCTGTGGACGGGAATCGAGGCGCGGATCGCCCCGCGAGTGGCCCCGCGCCGTTCGGTGACGTTCACGCTGCCGCAGCTGGCCCTCGCCGCCACGCTGCTCATCGCGATTTCGGGCAGCGTGTCGTGGCTGGCGCTGCAGCCGCGGAGCATCGCGGGCGCCCCGCCGGAGACACCGATTCAGGCGGTGGCGGAACCCGCCGCGGCCATCCGGACCGACGTCGAGCGCGCCAGCTTTGCCGACGCGCAGTACGACGCGGCGGTGTCGGACCTCGAGCGCATCCTGCGTGAGCAATCCGAGCGGCTGGATCCGCAGACGGTGATGGTGATCGAGCGCAGCCTGCAGGCGATCGACGAAGCGATTCAGCAGTCGCGGGCGGCGCTCGATGCCGACCCGGCGAACACCTATCTGAACTCCCACCTGGCCGACGCGCGGCGCCGGAAGCTGGACCTGCTGCGCCGGGCCGCCGGGCTGTCGAGCGGTGGCGATTGAGCGCGATTCACGAGAGCGATTCGAGAGAGACGGACCGGATGACGAGGACACGAGCGATGGGAACAACACGCAAGTTTCAGATGTGCACGATGGCGCTGCTGGTGGGCCTGCTGCCCGGCATCGCGGCCGCGCAGAACCGCGACGCCGCCGCTGGCGATCAGCAGCCGCCGATCCAGGCACGCCCGGGCGGGCCCGAGATCTCGCCACGCACCAATCAGGAACAGCCGGTGACCAAGGGCACCCGCCTGGTCCTGACGAACAATGCCGGCGAGGTCGTGGTCCGGTCGTGGGACCGCGACGTGGTGAAGATCGAAGCCACGCACAACGAGCGCGACTCGATTGACGTGCAGACCGCCGATCAGACACTCCGCATCCGCAGCCGTTCGACGCGCGGCCCGTCCTCGCTCGTTGACTTTCGGCTCACGGTGCCGCGCTGGATGCCGGTCAATCTCTCCGGCAGCTATCTCGAGGCGTCGATCGAAGGCACCACCGCCGAAGTGACGGTCGAGACCGTGCACGGCAACGTCCGGGTGGTCGGCGGCTCGGGCGCCATCGCGGTGCGATCGGTGATGGGCACCATCACGGTGGACAAGGCCAGCGGCCGCGTCCAGGCGACCACGGTGAACGAAGGCATCCGCATGACGAATGTCACCGGCGACATGAGCGCCGAGACCACCAACGGTGACATCGTCGTCGAGAACGCGCAGACGTCGAACCTCGAGGTCTCGACAGTGAACGGCGACGTCACCTTCAACGGCACGGTGCGCGACAACGGCGCCTACCGGTTCACCACGCACTCGGGCGACGTGCGGGTCGGGCTTGGCGGCGCGGCGAACGCGACGGTGTTCGTGCGGACGTTCCAGGGCGACTTCTCTTCGGACCTGCCGATCGAGCTGCCCGAAGGTCAGTCGAAGGACAGCGGCAGCAAGCGCTTCAACTTCACCCTGGGTACCGGCAGCGCACGCATCGAGGTGCAGTCGTTCAACGGCGACATCCATCTGGCCCGCCGCACGGTGCCGACGGAGGCCGAAGAACGCGAAGAGCGCCGGCGTGGACGTCGTCCTGGAGCAACGCCGCCGGCACCACCCGCACCGCCGGCTCCACCGGCCCCGGCCGCGGCGCCAAAGCCGGCACCAAAGCCGCCACCGCCGCCGCCTGACGCACCGGAGTGGGTGGTGGAAATGCCCGACCTGTCGGAGTGGGAGGTGGAGATGGCCGACCTGTCGGAGCTGGTGGTCAGTGTGCCCGACATGTCGGACCTTGTGGTGGACGTCCCCGACATCTCGGACTGGCTGGCCGTGCCGGTGCCGCCGGTGCCGGTGGTGACGCCCGTGCCGCTGGTGCGGCCCGTGCCTCGGGTTCCGGAGGGCGGCGTACAATAAGCGGAATGACCCTCGCCGAGACACTGCTGCCGGAGTTCGATCGTGAGATGGCGGTCACGCGGAAACTGCTGGAGCGTGTGCCGGATGGTCAGTTCGAGTGGAGGCCGCACGCGAAGAGCATGACGCTCGGGCGCCTGGCCGGGCACCTCGCGGAGCTGGCGCAGTGGGTGTCGGTGACGATCACGCAAAGCAGTCTCGACGTGGCCATCCCGCGGCCGGAGGGGTTCACCGCCCCGGGCACGCGCGCCGCGGTGCTGGCGCTGTTCGATACGCAAGTCGCGGCCGCCCGCGCCGCCTTGATCGGCCGCAGCGACGCGGAACTGCAGGCGCCCTGGTCGCTCAAGCGCGGCGACGAAATCATGTTCACCATGCCCAAGGCGGGCGTCCTGCGCATGATGGTGTTCAACCACATCGTGCACCATCGCGGTCAGCTGAGCGTCTACCTGCGCATGCACGACGTCCCGCTGCCATCCATCTACGGTCCGAGTGCCGATGAGGCCATGTAGGTGCGGCGGCTCGCGTACGCAGGCGGGGCGCTGGCGTTCGTCGCCCTGGCCACGCTGAATGCCGGCGGGTATCGATACGGCGCCTCGGACCAGGCGTTCTACATCCCCGCGATTCTCAAGCAGCTCGATCCTTCGCTCTATCCACGCGACACCGCGCTGATCGGGCCGCAGGCCCGCTACTTCTTCATCGACGAGATCGTCGCCGGCGTCGTCCGCGCCACCGGCTGGTCGATGGAGACGTGCTTCGCCGCAGGCTACGTGCTGTCGCTGGTCATCATGTACGCGGCGCTGTGGCGGCTCGGGCATCTCTTCTTCCGGAGCTCACTGGCGACGTGGGCGCTCATCGCCGCCGAAACGCTGCGCCATCGCATCACGAAGACCGGCGTCAACACGCTCGAAGGCTATTTCCATCCGCGCATTCTCGTCTTCGCGGTCGGGGTCTGGTCGATCACGGCGTACCTCCGCGGCCGGCCGTGGCTGGCGCTGGGCGCGGTCCTGCTCGCAGGCCTGCTGCACCCGACGACGGCGGCGTTCTTCGTGTTGTTCCTGGTCGTGGCGATCTGGACAACCGAGCCGTACGCGCGACGGGCCATCGGCGCGCTGGTCACGCTCGGCCTGATCGCCGTGTCGTGGCTGCTGCTGGCCGGGCCGATGCGTGGGTCGCTGTGGCCGATGGACGCCGAATGGCGAGAGCTGCTGGCGTCGAAGGACTACCTGTTCCCCGTTCGCGACTGGGCCGCTGGTGCCTGGCTCGCCAACCTGGGGACCGCGGCACTCGCCATCGGCGTGCTGGCCCATCGGGTCCGGAGCGGGCTGGCCAGGCCCCGCGAGCAGGGGCTTCTGGCCGGCGCAGTCGTGCTGCTCGCCGGGTTCTTCCTGACGCTGCCGGCCGTGACGATGGGATCCGCGTTCTTCGTGCAGCTGCAAATCTCGCGCGTGTTCTGGATGCTCGATTTGCTCGCGACCGTCGCGCTCGTCTCGCTGCTCGTGGACCAGCCTGCAGGCACCACGGCCACGCGGTGGCGGCAGGCCGTAGCGGCGCTCGTGATCGCCGTCGCCTGCGCGCGCGGCCTCTGGGTCGCGATGGTGGACCACGGCGAGCGGCCACTGTGGTCGCAGCGATTGCCCGAGGATGACTGGACGCGGGTGATGCGATGGGCAGAGGCCCAACCCGTCAGAACGCACCTGCTGGCCGATCCCGGTCACGCGTGGCGCTACGGTGCGCCGCTGCGCTATGCGGGACGCGACGTGTTCCTCGAAGAAGTGAAGGACACGGCGATGGCCATCTACGCTCGCGACTCGGCCACCCGCGTGATCGAACGGACCAGGGCGCTCGGCGATTTCTCGGCCCTCGACGTCCCCACGGCCCTGGCACTCGCCGCCCGCTACAGGCTCGACTACCTGGTCATCGACCGCGACCTGGACCTTCCTCGAGTGCACCAGGAAGGCCCGTTCCGCATCTACGCCCTGCGTTAACCACGCGGCAGCGGCGGCGCCGCGTTGGCCTACAATGCCCGGATACGGAGGCACAACGCATGGCAGCACCAGTTTCGCGCCGGGATTTCACGCGTCTCTTCGCCATCGGCGGCTCGGCGGCGCTCTTCGCGGATCCGGTCTGGGCCAGGCAGGCGCGGCCGGTGGCCGCGCTGGCGCCCGGCAGTGCCGCCTCCGGCGAGGCGTTCTGGACGAACGTTCGCGAACAGTTCGTGATGCCGCCGGATCTGGCGGTGATGAACGCCGCCAACCTGTGCCCGTCCTCGCGGCCGGTGCTCGAGACCCTGACGAAAGAGACGCGCGGCGTCGATTTCGACCCCTCGCCCTCCAATCGCGCGCGGCTGATGCCGGAGAAAGAGGAAACGCGCAAGGCGCTGGCCGCGTTCCTCCGCGTGACGCCCGAAGAGATCATCATCACGCGCAACACCAGCGAGTCGAACAACCTGGTGTCGAACGGGCTCGATCTCAAGGCCGGCGACGAAGTGGTCGTTCATGCCGACAATCACCCGAGCAACCTGAATGCGTGGCGCGAGAAGGCCAAGCGCTTCGGCTTCACGGTGGTGACCGTCGAGCAGAAGAATCCGCATCCGGGGATGGACTACTACGTCGACGCCTACACCCGGGCGATGACGCCGCGCACGAAGATCATCACCTTCACGCATCTCAGCAGCACCGTCGGCGACCTGATGCCGGCGAAGGAGCTGTGCAAGGTGGCGCGCGATCGCGGCGTGCTCTCGCTGCTCGACGGCGCGCAGAGCTTCGGGCTGCTCGACGTCGACCTCGCCGCCATCCAGCCGGACTTCTACAGCGGCAGCGCGCACAAGTGGCCGTGCGGCGCGCGCGAGTGCGGTGTGTTGTTCGTCAACAAGAGCGCGCAGGACAAGCTGTGGCCCACCATCTACAGCGCGTATCCGGGCGCGGTCGGGTTCTCGAAGACGTTCGAAGGCTTCGGGCAGCGCGACGAGGCGACGATGATCGCGCTGCGCGAGGCGCTGGCGTTCCAGACGAAGGTCGGGCGCGCGGCGATCGAGCAGCGGGCCCGCGCGCTCAGCACGCAGCTGGTGACCGGCCTGGCGAAGCTGCCGGGCGTCACGGTGTGGACGTCGCCCGACGCGGAACGTCGCGCGGCCGTCGTCTCGTTCCTGCCGGGGACGCTCGACGCCAACAAGCTCGCCGCGGCGCTCTACACAAAGGATCGGATTGCGATCACCACGCGCGGCGGCCAGGACCGTCCCGGCCTGCGCGTCTCGCCGCATTTCTACAACAGCTCCGCGGAAGTGGACCGGTTGCTCGCAGCGCTCGGCACGTACCTGAAGACGGGCGTCTAGAGGGTCTGGCACGATCGCGGCGAAAACGCGGCAGATTCTGCCATCGCGCGCACGAGCGGGACGGGGTCTGGCACGGTCGGCCGCGAAAACGCGGCAGATTCTGCCAGGGCGACGGGCTGCTTGCGCCGCGCAGGTCGACCAACAGCGCCCGGGTGTCGGGCGCGGTCAGCCGTGCGGCGGCGGGTCCGCCAGCGCTCGCGTGCGGAACAGCCACTGCGGCGCGTCTTCCATGGTGACGAAGCGATCGAACACCAGCCCGCACTTCCGCAGCACGTGCTGTGACGCGTGGTTGTCGGGACTGGTCACGGCGACGAGCGTCGAGAGACGCAGCACGTCGAAGCCGAAGCGCAGGCAGGCATGGGTGATCTCGGTCGCCAGCCCGCGCCCCCAGTGCGATTCGTAGAAGCCGTAACCGACCTCCACTTCGTCGACGTCATCCACCTTCAGGTGACGCAGGACGGCGCGCCCCACCGGCTCCCCCGCCGGCGACTCGCGCAGGATCCAGAGCCCGAAGCCATGACGTTCCCAGTGCTCGAGATTCCTGGACCAGATACGCGGTGGTCCAGTTCGCGTCGCGCACGCCGCCGAGGTGCGCCATCGCCATCGGGTCGCGGTGCATGCGGTGCAGTTCCACCCAGTGCGACTCGTTGAGCCGCTCGGCGTGCAGGCGAGCGGTCGTGAAGGTGTCGGGGAAGGCCACCGGGCCCTACGCGTGGAGTGGAATCGGCGCGAGGCGCACCACCGGCGCTGCTTCGTCGCCAAACCACAGGTGGATGACGTCGCCATCGGCGCGCGTCTCCGGCGCCGCCACGTCGCCGTCGGCGCCAAGGGCGGCGGGCCACGCATCGCCGCTCTCGCTGACCACGTCCTGCGCCATGCTCAGCGCGTTCCACGCGGCGCTGGCGTAGTCCTCGGCCTCCGCGCCGTCCGGGTCGATGTGCGCGAGCGAGGTCGCGGCGCCGACGCCGTCGGGCGCGTCGATATGAATGGTGTCCTCGTCCGCGCGGGCGGTGAAGCCCGGGGGCAGGATGGCCGCGAGGCGGGCGACCAGTTCGCGGGCGAAAAGGGAGGGTGTCATGGCGTTGTGGGAACGCCGGACCTCTCGCCCGGCGTTCCCACGAATCTTACTGCTGTTCCTGCTGCGGCGGCGGCCCGGTCCGTACCGTCGGATAGGTGATGCCCAGCTGCTCGAGATACGTCGAGTACTTGGTCGGGTCGTAGTAGAACTTCCGCATCTGCTCGCGGTACTTGGCGAGAATTGCCGCGTTCAAGTGGGTCGGCGCCGGCGTGTCCTTGGTGATGAACGGGATGTACTGCACGTCCTTGGTCTGAACGTTCTTGAAGTAGTCCCATGCCTGCGTGATCAGCTCCGGCTTGGTGAGCAGGTCGAGAATCGTCATCGCCTGCACCTTCGCGCCGGCGACGACGCCCTTGTGGGCGATCGGCGTGGCGCTGGCGATGGCACTGGACCAGTTGTGGCCGGGAAGCCCGGGAATGTTGGACGGGTAGCTCAGCGTCACGGTCGGCATGTTCCAGGAGATGTCGCCGATGTCGTCCGAGCCGCCGCCCATGTTGTCCTCGAGCGAGACCGGCTTGCCGAGCTCACCAATCTTCACCGCCAGCCCGGGCTGGGTCGGGTTGCCCAGCTCCTTCTGCAGGGCCTTGGCCAGCGTCTGGTCCGCGTCGCTCCAGGTGGGCAGGCCCACGGTCTGGATGTTCTGGTACATCGTCTCGGCGACGGTCCGGTTCATGTGGCGCGGGTAGGCGGTGCCGAGGATCCGCGACGACCACTTGGTGTTGGTCATCAACGCGGCGCCCTCGGCCATCTTGTTGCCGATTTCCAGCAGCTCCTTGATGTGCGGCTGATCGATCTCGCGGAAGTAGAACCAGATGCTCGCGTTGCGCGGGACGACGTTCGGCTGATCGCCGCCGTTGGTGATCACCGAGTGCGACCGCTGCGACAGCCGCAGGTGCTCGCGGCGGTACTGCCAGCCCACGCTCATCAGCTCCACCGCGTCCAGCGCGGAGCGGCCGCGCCACGGCGCGCCGGCGCTGTGCGCCGTCTCGCCCTCGAAGGTGTACTCGACCGAGACGAGTCCCGTGCCGCCGGCCTGGCCCCACGACACACCCAGGTTGCCGCCGACGTGCGTGAACAGGTTCACGTCCACGTCCTTGAACATGCCGTCACGCACGAACCACGCCTTCGACGCGACCAGCTCCTCCGCCACGCCGGGCCAGATCATCAGCGTGCCCGGCAGCTTGTCGCGCTCCATGATCTTCTTCACCGCAATCGCCGCGACGATGTTCAGCGGCATGCCGGTGTTGTGGCCTTCGCCGTGTCCGGGCGCGCCTTCGACCAGCGGGTCGTGATAGGCGACGCCGGGCTTCTGCGACGCCTGCGGAATGCCGTCGATGTCGGAGCCCAGGGCAATCACGGGCTTGCCGCTCCCCCACGTCGCCACCCACGCCGTCGGCATGCCCGACTGGCCGCGCGTCACCTTGAAGCCGAATTTCTCGAGCTGCGCGGTGAGGTACTTCGAGGTCTCGACTTCCTGCATGCCCAGCTCGCCGAAGCTGAACACCGAGTCCACCATCTCCTGCGCCAGCTTCCCGAGCTCGTCCACGCCCTTGGCCGCTTCGGTCTTCTGGGCGCTCAGCTTCGCGTCGTTCGCGCCCTGCGCCGCGGTCGTCGCGGCCGCCGCCGTCGGCTGCGCCGAGGCCGTCACGCTCGTGACGGCCAGCGCCATCAATGTCATCCAGAGTGAGTTCGTCCGTGTCATTCCTGTTCCTCCGCGGCCGGTCGCGCCGTGCTAGGTCCGCGGGGAAATTGTAGTGTCACTTGCTTCAAATGCATGATCCCGAACCGACCCATCCGTGGCGGGGATGCACGTTCAGAGGCGCGGGCTAGAATGGAAGAGAAGATCGTGCACACCGTCGTTCCTCCGTTCACCCCGCATCCGCGATGGGCGGGCGGTCACAAGATGACCGTCTATGCCTGGGCCCGGCGACGTCAGTTCCCCGCCCTGCCGCCTCCGGAGGCGCGCTATTTCGACGTCGCGCCGGATGCCCGCGTCCTCTCGCACTGCCACTGGCAGCCGCATCGCCGGGATGCGGCCACCGTGCTGCTGCTGCACGGCCTGGAGGGATCGAGCGAAGCCCACTACATGACGGGCATGGCCGAGAAAGCCTGGCTGCGCGGCTTCAACGTCGTGCGGCTCAACCAACGCAACTGCGGCGGCACCGAGCACCTGTCGCGCGGCCTCTATCACTCCGGGCTGACCCACGATCCCCGATTCGTGCTCTCGGAACTGCGCGACACCGAAGGCCTCACCCGGTTCGGCGTGGCCGGCTACTCGCTCGGCGGCAACCTGGCGATCAAGCTGGCGGGCGAGTTCGGGGCGAGCGAGATGCCCGAGGTGAAGGTGTTCGCCGCGGTGTCGCCGGTGCTCGAACTGGAAGCGTGCGTGCGCGCCATCGAGCGGCGGGCCAATCGTCTCTACGAGTGGAACTTCTGCCGGAACCTCCAGGACCGGATGCGCCGCAAGGCCCGCCATTTTCCCGAGGCGTTCGAGCTGGATGGCCTGTGGAAGATCTGGTCGATCCGCGCGTTCGACGAACGCTACACCGCGCCGCATCACGGCTTCGACGGCGCCAGCGACTACTATCATCGCGCCAGCGCCATGCGGGTGATCGATCGGGTGGTGCGGCCCGCGCTGGTGCTGACCGCGGCCGACGATCCGTTCGTGCCGTCCGAGATCTTCGGCGCCGACGCGCTTCGCCAGAACCCGCACATCACCACGATCGTGACCCCGCACGGCGGCCACTGCGCGTTCGTCGAGCCGGCCAACGGCTACGACGGCTATTTCGCCGAACGTACGGTGGTCGATTTCCTCGCCCGCCACCTCTAGGCCCGCCCCCCGCCGGCCCACCGGCTCGTGGCCAGGCTCCGTTCCCCACACCGGACCCGGTTTGGAGTATCCTGCGCCGACCCGGCCCAAGGTCGGCGGGTTCGCGCGTTTACTGGCCGTTGCCGGCCCCCATTCAGGCAGGCTGCTATGACCGCTTTCCGCACATCTCTCCCGGCACTCTGGCTGCTCGTTGCCTCCGTCTCTCTCACGGCTCAGGCGCCCGCGCCGGCTTCCGCGACCGCCTGCGCGAACGTCTGGGTCGGCCACGAAGCCGAATACGAAGCGTTCCTGAAGTCCGCCACCGTTGCCTCGATGAAGGCGGTGCCGGTCGGCGTCACCAAGCCCAGCCGCGCCTACTTCACTCCGGGCGGCCTGGCTGAAAGCATGGCGTGGAAGGCCATCACGCCAGGGATGAAGAATGGCTTCTACGAGAGCTATCGCTCGGAGATAGCTGCCTACGAGCTCGACAAGATGCTCGGGCTGCAAATGGTGCCGCCCACCGTTGAACGGCAGGTGGAGCGGACAACCGGCGCCGCGGTGTTGTGGGCCACGCCAACGCGCAGCTTCAAGGAACTGGGCGGCGTCCCCGGCCAGGCGAAATCACCCGCGCCACCCCCGGCGAAGGTGGCGGGCTGGACCCGTCAGCTGGTGCGCGCCAAGATGTTCGACAACCTGATCGGCAACAAGGATCCCAACCTGGGGAACTGGCTCGTCGACGGCGACTGGCACCTGCTGCTGATCGACCACTCGCGGTCGTTCACGCCGAACAAAGCGCTGGTCCACAAGATGGACAACATCGACCGTGGCTTGTGGGAGAAGTTCCTCGCCCTCGATGAGGCCAGCCTGCAGCCAACGATCGGCAACTGGATGGGCAAGGGCGAATTGCGCGCGGTGCTCGAGCGCCGCGACAAGATGAAAGAGGAAATCGACCGCATGGTCAAGCAGCGCGGCGAGACGGTGTTCTTGCCGTAAGGGATGGTCTTGGGTCTTGGGGCTTGGGGCTTGGGGCTTGGGGCTTGGGGCTTGGGAGCGAGCCTAGAACCTCGCCCCCCGAATCTAGAACCTAGAACCCTAGAACCCTGGAACCCCAGAACCTGATCCCTGATCCCTGCTCCCTTCGTCCGTTACTCCTCAATCGTCGGCCTGAACTGCGGCGCCATTCGCGCCTTGGTCGCCTGTTCGAAGGCAAAGCCGAAGCCGAGCAAGTCGGCTTCGGTGTAGGGCCGCCCCATGAATGTCAGACCCAGCGGCAGGCCCTGGGCCTCGCCCGCCGGCACCGTCAGGCTCGGCGTGCCGGCCACGGCGGCAACGCCGTAGCCCGCGCCGGTGAAGTGGTCACCCAGCACGTGATCGGTCGGCCACGCCGGGCCGGTGCTCGGCGCGATCACGGCATCGAGCTTGTTGGCCTCGAGCACCGCCAGCAGCCCCTCTTTCCCGGCCATGCGCCTCGCGGCGTCACGCGCCTTGATGTAGGCGGCGTCGGTCAGCGGCCCTTTCGCCTGGGCCTGTTCGAAGAGCTCCTGTCCGAAGAACGGCATGGCCCGCGCGGCGTTGGCCTTGTTCCACGCAATCAACGCTTCGAGCGACGCCTGCGGCGCACCGCTCTTCTTCAGATACGAGTTCAGGCCGTCCTTGAACTCGTAGAGCAGCACTTCGTTCTCCGGAGCGCTCCAGCGGCCGTTGCCGGCGATGGTCACGTCCACCACCACCGCGCCCGCCGCCGTCAACGTGGCCACCGCGCGTTCCACCGACTCGTCAACCGCCGGGTGATAGCCCATCGCTTCGCGCAGCACGCCGAAGCGCTTGCCCTTCAACGCGTCGGGCTTGAGAGCGGTGAGGTACTCCGCGACGTGTCCCTCGGCCGCGGGCCCGGCCGGATCGTCGCCGTCAACGCCCGCGAGCGCGGTCATCAGCGCCGCGACATCGGCCACCGTGCGCCCCATCGGCCCGGCGGTGTCTTGCGAAATCGAAATCGGAATGATGCCGCTGCGGCTGACGAGCCCCACGGTGGGCTTGAGTCCGACCAGACCGCTCACCGCCGCCGGGCAGATGATGCTCCCGTCCGTCTCGGTGCCAACACCGACCACCGCCAGGCTCGCGGCGATCGCCGAGCCGGTGCCGGCGCTCGATCCGCAGGGATTGCGATCCAGCACGTAGGGGTTCCTGGTCTGCCCCCCGCGTGAGCTCCAGCCGGACGACGACCGCGTCGAGCGGAAGTTGGCCCACTCACTGAGGTTCGTCTTCCCGAGGATCACCGCGCCCGCCTCACGCAGCCGCGTGACGATGAACGCGTCCTGCCGCGGCTTGTGCGTCGCCATCGCCAGCGAGCCGGCGGAGTTCACCAGGCCGGCGACGTCGATGTTGTCCTTCAGCAGCACCGGGATGCCGTGCAGCGGACCTCGCACCTTGCCGGCCTTGCGCTCGGCGTCGAGCGCGTCGGCGTCCTTGAGCGCCGACGGGTTGATCTCAATCACCGCGTTCAACTGCGGTCCGCCATCGTCCACGATCGCGATGCGGTCGAGATACGCCTGGGTCAGCGCACGGGCCGTGAGCGTGCCCGCGGCCATGCGATCACGCGCGGCGGCCAGGCTCAACTCCACGACGTCGAGCGGCGGCTCGGCCAGCCTGCTCCACCGCCGGGGCCGTGCTGGGCTCGGCCGGCGTGCAGGCAAGCGTGAACATCAGGACAACAGGAAGGCATCGGCGCATCGGTGGTTCCTCTCAGGATCGGGGGTTGACGACCCGCCTCGTCGGCGCTGCCATTCTACCCTTGCCATTCGCGAGGGCCAGTCGCGGGCGCCTCATGACGGCGCGCCCGGCGTGTCCGGCGTCCTCGAAGCCGAAGCGCGACAGACGAAATGCCGAGATGTCGTGATCGGTGGCATTCCGCGTCACCAGGTCGGCCACGATCTCTCCGACGACGCTGCAGAACTTGAAGCCGTGACCGGAGCAGGGCGACACCACGAGGACTGCCGGCGATTCGGGATGCCGGTCGATGATGAAGTGCTCGTCGGGCGTGTTGGTGAACATGCACGCCGCCGATCGCAGCAGCGGACCATCGGCGCCGGGAAGGTAGCGGGTGACGGCGGCGCGCAGCGCGGCTTCATCCGCGGGATGGCAGACGCGGTCCAGCGTCTCCGCGGTGGTCGTCTCGAAGCGATGGTGATACCGCCCGATCTTGAAGCCTGGCGCCTCGAACTCCGGGAAGCCGTAGAAGCGGCCTTCAACCGCATCGTGCACGAACACCGGAAAGCGCTCCGGCGCGAACGACTGGGTGATCGGACACTTCGAACCAGCCGAGCACCTGTCGCTCCGGCTGCATGAGATGCGCAAGGTCAGGCAGCAGCGTACCCATCCACGCGCCGGCGGCCAGCACCAGTTGCGAGGCCTCGTAAACGCCGGCGGTCGTCCGCACCCGCACGCCTCCCGCCGTCGTCTGCCACTCGAGCACCGTCTCACCGAGGTGCAGTTGGGCGCCGGCGGCTGTGGCCTGCGCGGCATGCGCGATGATGCACGCTTCGGGCCGCAGGAAACCGCCGTCCGGCTGCAGCACCGCGGCTGCTTCGTCGTCGATGTGCCAGGCAGGGAACCGGCCGCGCAGAGCGCGCCCGGTCAGGACTTCGTGCGGCAGATCGTGCTCCACGCACGAACGCCGCGATCCTTCGAAGACCTCGCCGCCCTCGGCGCCGATGTCGAGGCCGCCGGTGACGTGCAGCAGGCGCTCGCCGCTCCGCGCCTCGAGGTCGCGCCACAGCTCGAAGGCGCGTCGCAGCAGCGGCACGTAGGACGGATGCTCGAAGTAAGCGAGGCGAATGATTCGGGTAAGGCCGTGCGACGAGCCGCGGTCGTGCGCCAGCGAGAACTGCTCCAGCACCCGCACGCGCCGGCCGCGCGCCGCGAGGTGGGCCGCGGCCGCCGTGCCCATGCCACCAGCGCCGACGATGATGACGTCAGACGGCAGCGGCAAGCCGCTCCAGCATCATCTGCCCGAAGGCCGCCCCCTTGCCCTCGTCTTCGTGCTTGAAGTACACGAAGACGTCGGCGCAGCGCGACGACAACTCACGCGCGGTGTCGGTCCAGCGTTCGATGTCGGCCGGGCCATAGCCTTCGTCGCGGAGGCGCAGATAGGCGAAGTCCGCGGTGGTAATCACCGGGGTCTCGCGCTTGTCGCTGTCGGCGATGCACAGCGCCACCTGCCGGCCGCGCAGGCAGTCGTAGACGTCCTCGCTCAGCCACGAGTCGTTCCTGAACTCGAACGCGGCGTTGGCCTTCGGCGGCAGCAGCGTCAGGAATTCCGACAGCACGCCCAGGTCCTTCTTGAAGTTCGGCGGGAGCTGGAACAGCAGGGCGCCCATCCGCGGGCCGAGCTCGGCGGCCGCGGTGACAAACGCGCGCAGCGAGTCGGCGACGTCGGCCGGCCGCAATCGCTTGTCGTGGGTGATGCGGCGCGGCGACTTCAGCGTGAAGCGAAAGTTCTCCGGCACCTGGGCGCACCAGCCCGCCACCAGCTTCGGCGTCGGCATGCGGTAGAAGGTGTAGTTGATTTCGACGGTGGAAAACCGCCCCGCGTAATAGGGCAGCATCTTCGCGGCCGGCAGATCGGCCGGATAGAAACTCCCCTTCCATTCGGGGTAGTTGTAGCCGGAGGTGCCGATCAGGATCATTGGGGGGAGAGACTCTCGGTTCAAAGTTCGAAAGGTTCAAGAGCTCAGCGAATTGTGAGCCCTTGAACCTTGAACAGCCTTCGCCTTTCTACCAGCGCGGTTCGCGGCGATTGTTCCCGCCACCACCACCGCCGCCGTAGCCACCGCCACCGCCGCCATAGCCGCCACCGCCGCCACGGCCGCCGCCACCGCCGCCATAACCACCGCCGCCGCCGAAGCCGCCCGACTCACGCGGGCGCGCCTCGTTCACGACCAGCGCACGGCCGTCGAACTCGTACTGGTGGAACTGCTCGATCGCCTTCTGGGCGTCTTCGTCGTTGACCATTTCGACGAACGCGAAGCCGCGCGCGCGCCCTGTGGCCTGGTCGCGCATTACGCGCACGTTATCAACGGCGCCGGCCTGGCTGAACAGGGTATTCAGGTCCTCGTCGGTGGTCTTGTAGGGAAGGTTGCCAACGTACAATCTGCGGCCCATGGAGCGCTCTGCCTTTTCGCGCGCGGGTCTCCGAGATGCACCAACCAGCGCGCGCGAGGTGGGTGCACCAGAAAGCGCTCGCAACGGATGGCCTGTGGAACCGTCACCGACACCAACCTGCCTGAACCTGCGGGGCTTTCGACGCTCGCGGAGGATAACACGACACCGGCAGGCCTGGCGTCCCCAAGTGCACGGCGCGCCGCCAGGGGAGCCGCGACCTCGGCCGTCCCGCGGGTGCGGTAGAGTCCTCTGATGCAACGTCGTGCAGCCGCCATCCTCGGCTGGGTCCTGATCCTGGCCGGATGCGCGCGCCAACCCCCGCCCGCCACCTATCAGCTGTCCGGCCAGATTCTGCTCATCGACGCCGGCACCCAGCAACTGATCATTCGTCACGGCGACATCGTCGGGTTCATGCCGGGGATGACGATGCCCTACAAGGTGCGGGATCCGCAGCTGCTGTCCGGCCGTACGGCAGGCGATCTGATCACGGCCACGCTGACGGTCGAGCCGGAGACGGCCTGGATCAGCGCCATGACGGCGACGGGGCACGCCCCGCTCCCGGCCGACGCGCCGACGGCCTTGCCGGCGGCCACGGGTGTGGACGTCGCGAACATCGGCGATGCGGTTCCCGCCACGCCGCTGCGGACGCCGCGCGGAACAGTGTCGCTCGTCGCCGGGCACGGCCGCGTCACCGCCGTCACCTTCATCTACCTGCGATGTCCGTTGCCGGACTACTGCCCGTTGATGGATCGGCGCTTCGCCGAGGTCCAGCGTCAGGTGAAGGCCGACGCCACGCTGTCGCAGCGCGTCTCGCTGGTGTCGGTGAGCATCGACCCCCAGGCCGACACGCCCGCGCGGCTCGCGGAGCATGCGGCCGCGCTTGGGGCCGACCCCGCGATCTGGCAGTTCGGCTCGCTCGAGGACGAACGCGACATCGCGCGGTTCGCCGCCCAGTTCGGTGTCAACGTGATCCGCGAGCAGGACGGCACCATCACGCACAACCTGCGGACCCTCGTCATCGACGCGACGGGCACGGTGCGGCAGGCGCGCGACGGCAACACGTGGACCGCCGATGAACTCGTCGGCGATCTGCGCTCGGCGGTCGGGCGCTAGCCGATGATCAGGGCCACTCCCCCTCGCCGCCGCGCCAGCCGCTGTCGAGCGCCGAGCGCCACCTCATTCGCACGCTGCGCACCCCGGCCGCCGTGCAGCGATGGCTGAATGCGCTGGCCTACAACGCCGAGAAGGGCGGCGAGAGCCAGCGCAGTTTCCGCGGCGTCGTGCGCACGCAGTCAGCGCACTGCATGGAGGCGGCGCTGTTCGCGGCCGTCGTCCTCGAGCAGCATGGCTATCCCCCGCTCGTGATGAGCCTGGAATCGCAGGACAACCTGGACCACGTGATCTTCGTGTATCGCACGGCCGGAGGCTGGGGCTCGGTGGCGCGGTCTCGCGATCCAGGGCTGCACGGGCGGCGGCCGGTGTTTGCCACGCTGCGTAGCCTCGCCTACAGCTATCTCGACGAGTACGTGGACTACACCGGCCGCCTGCGCGGGTACGGCGTGGCGAACCTGGCGGAGGCGATGGGAACCTACGACTGGCGGTGGACCACGGGCAACGTGTGGAAGGTCGAGCAGATGCTCATCGACTGGCCACACGTGAAGCTGCCCAGCTCCGATGATCGGTACCGCGCACTCAAGCGGAAGTACCGGCAGTTCCGCAAAGCAAACGACGGACGAAAGCCGCTGTTCTACGAAGGGCGCGAGAAGTGGAGTCCGTTGCCGCCGGAGTACAACGGCGGTTGAGCCGCGCTGCCGGTTGACGCGAACCGGCAGCGGTCAGTCGAGGTCGAAGCCGCGCAGCGGCTTGGTGATCGGTTCCTCGTGCGCTTTCTTCAGCGCTTCCTCGAAGCGGCGGGACAGGGCGTCGCCCTTGTTCTTCTCGTCCTGCACCGATTGGGCGAAGAGCGCCTCGCGGCGGGCGGCCTGATCCGCGAGGATGCGATCGGCCTGGCTCAGCTCGGGCCGGTTCGCGCTCGGCGGCGCGTCATGCGAGATGATGCGGCCCAGGTTGAGGTCGACCACCAGCGTCGCACCGCAACACGGACACGTGAGTTCCCGCTCGCTTTTCAGCTTTGCCATTTGCCGTTCCCTCTGCCTTCCATCAGACTAGTGACAACGGAGTAATGGCGCAAGACGAGTCTTCCCGCAAGACGCACACCATTCGCGTCGCCACCTACAACATCCACCGGGGCCGGGGCCTCGACGGACGCACGCGCCTCGAGCGGATCGCGGCGGTGCTGGCGACCATCGATGCCGACGTGGTGGCGCTGCAGGAAGTCGTGGGCGCCTCGCCGCTCAAGCCGGGACAGGCCGCGGAGCTGGGCGCCGCCCTGGGCATGGGCTGGGTGATGGCGCCGACGCGCCATCTGCGCACCGCGCTCTTCGGCAACGTCGTCCTCAGCCGGCTGCCGGTCCGCCAGCATGCGCAGCACGATCTGACGTGGCAGACGTGCGAGCCGCGGAACGTTCAGCGCGTGGACATCGAGGTCGGGGCGCACGTGCTGCACCTCTACAACGTGCACCTCGGCACGGCGCTGCTCGAGCGGCGTCACCAGGCGGCGCGCGTCGCCACGCTCGTTCACGACAAGCGCGTCACCGGGCCGAAGATCGTGCTGGGGGATTTCAACGAGTGGGCCCGTGGCCTGGCCACCGATATCCTGGCGCAGCGCCTTCAGAGCATCGACCTGCGCAAGCACCTGCGGCGCGTCCGCACCTATCCGGGGTTCTTCCCCATCCTCCACCTCGATCACATCTACTACGAAGGCCACGTCGAGGTGTTGAAGGTGACGCTGCCGCGCGATCGCCTGTCGCTGATGGCCTCCGATCACCTGCCGCTGGTCGCCGATCTGAAGATCGGTTTCTAGCCTCGTACCGCCTGACCATGGAGCCGGCCGACGGCTCTGCCGGCTGCCGCAACTGATCCATGCGCTGGGCCGGCCGGCCCGGCGAATCGGCCGTTCGCACCGCGGATCCGGCCATCCCACCCGAGGTGGTGAACCAATCCGCCACGGCTGCGTCTATCGCAGTGACCGGATGACAGTTGATTTTCGCCTTTTATTCGCATTAAGATGCGCCCTCCGCGGACGGAAGCTGGCACCGTCGCGTGTTACCCAAGGATCTGCTCCGTGATGGATTCGAATGACGACTTGTCCGCGCTGCGGATCGAGCGCGCCCCTGCTCCGCCCTCCCGCCCCTGGGTGAAGTGGATGGTGCTCCTCGTCCTGGTTGCCGCCGCCGGCGTTGGCGGCTGGCAATGGATGAACCGCGAGCGGCCCATCGAAGTGGAAGTGGCGGCCGTCACGGTCCGCGGCGCCGGCACCCAGGCCTCGGTGTTGAACGCGTCGGGCTATGTCACCGCGCGGCGGCGGGCCACGGTCTCGTCGAAGGTCACCGGACGCATCGTGGAAGTGAACGTCGAAGAAGGCATGGCCGTCCGCGAGGGCCAGGTCCTCGCCCGCCTCGACGATGCCAGCGTCCGCGCGACGATGGGCCTGATCAAGGCGCAGCTGGAGGCGGCCCGCCGCTCGATCCCGGAAAGCGAAGTGCGCCTGGCGGAGGCGCAGCTGACGCTGCAGCGCCGCGAGCGCCTGCGCACCGATGGCCTGGTCACGGAATCCGACATCGACCAGGCCCGCGCGGAAGTGAACTCGCTGCAGGCCCGCATCGCCGCGGCTCGCGAGCAGGTCAACGTCGTCGAGCAGCAGGTCGTGCTCCAGCAGACCGAGCTGGACAACATGACCATCCGCGCGCCGTTCAGCGGAGTGGCGATTTCCAAGGACGCGCAGCCCGGCGAGATGGTGTCGCCGGTATCGGCCGGCGGCGGGTTCACGCGCACGGGCATCTGCACGCTGGTTGACATGCGCTCGCTCGAGATCGAGGTTGACGTCAACGAGAGCTACATCAATCGCGTGACCGCCGCCCAAGGAGTCACCGCGATCCTCGATGCCTATCCCGAGTGGCAGATCCCCGGCAAGGTGATCACCACGGTGCCGACCGCGGATCGGCAGAAGGCCACGGTGCTGGTGCGCATCGCGTTCAACGAGCTCGATCCGCGCATCCTGCCCGACATGGGCGTCAAGGTCACCTTCCTCCGTGAGGCGGACGCGACGGCCACTGCCGAGGCACGCCCGGTGTCGCTGGTGCCGAAGAGCGCGGTCAAGACCGGCAACGGTTCCAGTCACGTTTTCCTCGTGCGGCAGAACGCGGTTGAACGCCGTGCCGTGCAGACCGCCGGCACCGACGGCGACCGCGTCGAAGTGGTCGCGGGACTGTCGGCGGGCGATCGCGTCGTGGTCTCGCCACCCGATTCACTGGCCGAAGGCAAGCCGGTCGTCATCAAGTAGGAGTCGCGCGCGCATGAATCCCATCGTTCGAGTCAACGGCGTCCACAAGTACTTCACCCGCGGCAGCGAGCGCATCGACGTGTTGAAGGGCGTGAACCTCGAGATTCCTCAGGGCGAGTTCCTGGCCTTGATGGGTCCGTCGGGATCGGGCAAGACGACGCTGCTCAACCTGATGGGCGGGCTCGACGCCCCGTCCGGCGGCGTGGTCGAAGTGGCGGGCACGAACATCGCCGCGCTCTCGGGCGGGCAGCTCTCCCGCTGGCGCGCGGACCATATCGGCTTCGTGTTCCAGCTGTACAACCTGCTGCCGGTCCTCACCGCCGAGCGCAACGTGGACCTGCCGCTGCTGCTGACGAAGCTGTCGAAGGCCGAGCGGCGCAAGCGCGTGGCGCTGGCCTTGAAGGTGGTGGGCCTGGCCGATCGCGCGAACCACTATCCCCGGCAGCTGTCGGGCGGGCAGGAGCAGCGCGTCGGCATCGCCCGCGCCATCGTCACGGATCCGGCGTTGCTGCTCTGCGACGAACCCACCGGCGACCTCGATCGGAAATCGGGTGACGAGATCCTCGACCTGCTGCAGGCGCTCAACCGCCAGCACGGCAAGACCATCGTGATGGTGACACACGATCCGCGGGCTGCCGAGCGCGCGACTCGGACGCTGCATCTGGAGAAGGGCGTTCTGCTGGGAGACACGCAATGAAGTTCATCCCTCTGCTGTGGAGCAGCCTGTGGCGCAAGAAGTTCAGGACCACGTTCACGCTGCTGTCCGATCTTCGTCGCGTTCCTGCTGTTCGGCCTGCTGATGACGATTCGCACGGCCTTCACCTTCGGCGTCGAGATCGCCGGCCTGGATCGCCTGGTGCTGATCCACAAGGTGAGCCTGATCATGCCGCTGCCGATCTCGTATGAGGGGCGCCTGAAGGCCACCGAAGGCGTGACGCTGACCTCGCACAACACCTGGTTCGGCGGCGTCTACCAGGATCCGTCGAACTTCTTCGCGCAGATTGCGGTGGACCCCGAGTCACATCTCAAGCTCTACCCCGAGTTCAAGCTGCCGCCGGAACAGATGGCGGCGTGGCTGGCCGATCGTCAGGGCGCCATCGTCGGCGCCGATCTCGCGAAGCGGTTTGGCTGGAAGATCGGCGATCGCATTCCGATCCAGGGCACGATCTGGCAGCCCAAGCAGGGGCAGGTCTGGGACTTCAACATCGTCGGCATCTACGACGGCGAATCCGGCGTGGACAAGACGCAGCTGTTCTTCCGTTACGACTATCTGGACGAGAACCGGCGTCAGGGCACCGGCCTGGTCGGCTGGTATGTGGTGAAGATCGCCGACCCGTCGCGCGCGCAGGAGATGGGGGCGAAATTCGACGAGATGTTCGCGAATTCCTCGGCGGAAACCAAGACCACCACGGAGAAGGGCTTCGTCGAAGGGTTTGCCAAGCAGGTCGGGGACATCGGCGCGATCATGATCGCCATCCTGATTGCCGTGCTGTTCACGATGCTGCTGGTCGCCGCCAACACGATGGCCCAGTCGGTGCGCGAGCGGACCAGCGAGGTGGGCGTGCTGAAGACGCTGGGGTTCTCGAACGGCACCATCCTGGCGCTGGTCCTGGGCGAATCGGTCCTGATCGCCATCATCGGCGGAGGGCTGGGCCTTCTCGCCGCCTGGGCCTTCGTGCAGCGGGGCGATCCCACCGGAGGCATGCTGCCGATTTTCGTGCTGCCGACGCGTGACGTCGCCATCGGCGGCGTGCTCATCATCGTGCTGGGTCTCGCGGCGGGGCTGCTGCCCGCGGTGAACGCCATGCAGCTGAAAATCACCGACGCCCTGCGCCGGACCTAGCGCACACAAAGGAGACCTCGTGTTCAACTGGATCGCGCAGACACTCGCCGTCACCGCGCTCAACCTGCGCACCATTCCGCAGCGCCTGGGGTCGTCCGCCGTGGCGGTCATCGGCATCGCCGGTGTGGTCGTGGTGCTGGTCTCGGTGCTCTCGATCGCCGCCGGCTTCACGGCGGCGATGCGCGACTCGGGATCGCCCACACGCGCGCTGGTGATGCGCAGCGGCGCCGACAGCGAGATGACGAGCGGCCTGGGCGGGCCCGAAGTGGACATCATCAAGCAGGCGCCGGGACTGCGGCGTGGAGAGCAGGCCGCACTGGCGTCGGCGGAGCTCTACGTCATCATCGACCTGCCGAAGAAGTCCACCAACACACCGGCCAACGTGCCGATGCGCGGCGTGGAACCGGCCGCCCTGGCGGTGCGCGAGGAGGTCTCGATCATCGAGGGCCGCGCGCTGCAGTTCGGCACCAACGAGGTGATCGTCGGCCGCGGTGCCACCGGGCAGTTCGCCGGCCTTGGCCTCGGCCAGACCATCACCTCCGGGCAGAACACCTGGCAGGTGGTCGGCATCTTCGAAGCGGACGGCGGTGTCGCCGAAACGGAGATCTGGTGCGATGCCCGGGTGCTGCAGGGCGCGTATCGGCGGGGCAACTCGTTCCAGACGGTGCTGGCGCGCCTCGACTCCACCGACACCTTCGACACCTTCCGCGACTGGCTCACCAGCAACCCGCAGCTCAACGTGCAGGTGCGGCGCGAGACCGAGTACTACGCGCAGCAGTCGCGCGCCCTCAGCGGGCTGATCCAGGGCGTCGGCTTCGGCATCGCCGCGCTGATGGGCATCGGCGCCGTGTTCGGCGCCATCCTGACGATGTACACCGCGGTGTCCACGCGCTCGCGCGAGATCGCCACGCTGCGGGCACTCGGCTTCAACACCACGTCGGTCGTGGTGTCGGTGATCGTCGAGTCGCTGGCGCTGGCGTTGATTGGCGGCGTGATCGGCGGCATCATCGCCTACGTCGCCTTCAACGGCTACCAGACGTCAACGATGAACTTCCAGACGTTCAGCCAGGTGGCGTTTGCGTTCGCGGTGACGCCGCAGCTGCTGGTGATGGGATTGATCTATGCGCTGGTGATGGGGCTCATCGGCGGCCTGCTGCCGGCCGTGCGCGCCGCGCGTCTGCCGATCCCCGCTGCGCTTCGCGAGCTCTGAGCGAAGGCGCTAGCCTTCTTCTTCGAACTCTTCTTCGCCGAACGAGCCGAGGCGCGTCGACGGGCGGAGCGCTTCGCGGTAGTCGTAGAGCGGAAGACCCGAGACGTGGCGCAGGTTCACGCAGCCCGGCGCCTTCGCTTCCAGCATGACGAGCACGGGGCTTCCGGCCGTGCCGTCACGAAACGCGAGACGGCAACCGCAGGAGAGACGAGCAGAGGTGAAGCCCTTCAGCATGGTGCTCAAAGGATCATACTACAGGAGCGCCTTGATCTCTTTTTCGAAGACCGCCTTCGGCGCGATGCCCATGTGCCTCTTGCACACCTTCCCGTCCTTCGAGATCAGGAACGATGCGGGAATGCCCCAGATGGGTCCATACGCATCCTGAATGTCTTCGCGGCCGAGGCCGAGCATGATCGGGTAGTTGATCTTGTATTCGGTGGCGAAGGCGCGCGCCTTGTCGGCGGTGTCGTCCACCGAGAAGCCGACGATCACCAGATCCTTCTTGTACTTGTCCTGCAGTTCGACGAAGCCGGGGATCTCCGCCTTGCACGGGCCGCACCACGTCGCCCAGAAATTGAGGAGGATCACCTTCCCCTTGTGGGCGCTGATCTTCACGTCCTTGCCATCGAGATCCTTGAGGACGAAGTCCATGTTCGCCGGCTTGGCGTCGGCCTCGCAGGCGCCGCCCTGATCCTCGTCCGCGATCGCGCCTTCGTCGTGAGATGCGACTGGCGCCATCGACGCCACCAGGGCCGACGCCGTCGTCCGCGCCGCGCTCCGCTTCGACGACATCGTGCTGCCACACGAAGGGCACGCTGATCGCGAGAAGCGCGATGACCGTGGCGGCGAGCGCCACGAATCGGACCTTGGAGCTGGGCTGCTGTTCCATGGGGTTATTCTGCACCATTCTTCAGATTGGATGCCATCTGCTGCAGGGCGTTCCGGCTGCCGGCACGGCCCACCAGCATGAGGGTCCGGCCGCCCGCGTTCCACACCACCTCGTCGTACCCGAACAAGCTCAGCTGGTCGGCCGGCCGCTCCAGACCAGGGAGAATGAACAGCGACACCGGCTCGCCGTCCACCCGGTAGAGCAGGTGCGCGGCGCGGCCATCACCGTAGATACAGCGGCGCACCGAAATCAGCCGACCGTGGTCCGCGCCCCCCGTTTGCGGCACCCTGAGCTGCCAACCGTAGTCGTGCAGCAGTTCGGCTTCGGCATCGGCCACGCTCAGCACCTGGCCGTGATCGTGGCCGTCGATGGTGAAGCACTTCAGGTGGTCCAGGGCGAGTTGGGCCGCCAGAACGACATTCGAGCGGCCCGTGATCACCGGGAGGGCGATGGCGCCGAGCGCCAGGACCACCAGGGCGGCTGCCGCAAACGCCGACAGTCGGGTGCGCCACCCGATATCGACGACGGGCGCCCGGTCAGCGGCCAGCGTGGCGGCGATGCGGGTGCGCAGTCCGGGCGGGGCGGAATCGGCCGCCGCCCGGCCGTGGAGCGCCATCGCCTGGTGCATCAGTTGCTGCACCTGCAGCGCCTGGGCGCACGCCGCGCAGGTGGCCACGTGGGCCGTCACCCGGGCTCGCTCGGCCTCGGATGCGGCCCCATCGGCGCAGGCCGCCAGCAGGGGCTCGAAGGGTTCGCAGTTCGGATTCGTCATCACACCGCCCTCGTCCTGTCGGATTGACCCCATCGAGGTGGGGCTGGAGGTTAGACGCGTTTGTCAGCGGTTCGGTGCAGCCCGCGCCGCCAGCAGGGCGGCGTGGAGTTGCCGGCGGCCCCGGGACAGGCGCGACATCACCGTCCCGATGGGCACGTCCAGGGCCGTCGCAATCTCCTGATACGTCAGCTCTTCGACGTCGCGGAGCCACACGGCTTCCCGGAACGCCTCGGGCAGGCCATCGAGCGCCTCCCGCAGCTCCTCGCTGAGCGCCGCGTTGACGAGCAGCGCCTCCGGACTGTCTGGCGCAGCGGACACCATGTCCCCTGCCTGGTCCGCCGCCAGGTCCACGGCGTCCGAGTCGGCCTCGACCCTGGACCGCGCCCGGTCCCGGCGCTGGTTGCGCCAGGTGTTGTGCAGGATGGTGTACAGCCACGCCTTCAGGTTCGTGCCCGGCACGAAGCGGTCACGGGCCCTGAGGGCCTTCAGATACGTGTCCTGCACCAGCTCCTGGGCGGCATCGGGCGTCCGGGCGAGGCGGACCGCCGTGCCGTAGAGCGCGTCCAGGTATTCGAGCGCTTCCGCCGTGAAGCGGTCGGGATCGGCTGGCGGCGCGTGAGGCCGCCCTCGCCCAGGTGCCATGTGTGGATGAACGGGCCGAGTGCCCGCGTCCCAAGTATAGGACAAGCCGGGCCGGATCGAATCTTGCTGCCGCGGAGGCGTGGGACCGGTTCGTTTGCGGCCTTCGTCTTAGCTCTGTAAGATGCAGCGAGGAGTAACGGTTATGCGGCTCACCATCCTGACTCTGCTGGCGGCATTGGCCGCAGCCCCCACGGCGGAAGCTCAGACGGGCTACATCCCGTATTACGGGAAGAACGCCATTCGCTACGACAAGTTCGAATGGCACATCTACCAGACCGATCACTTCGAAATCTACTACTACCCCGAGATCGAGGAGCACCTCGAACGGATCGCCGGCTACGCCGAAAGCGCCTATCAGCACGTCAGCGCCGAGCTGAAGCACGACCTGGCGTTCAAGGTGCCGCTCATCCTCTTCACGACCAGCGCGGAATTCTGGCAGCAGAACGTCATCCCGGGCGCCGCCCAGGAAGGCGTCGGCGCGTTTGCCGAGCCCAGCCGCAGCCGCATGGTCATGCCGATCGACGAGCCCTCGGACCTCCTCTACCGGCTCATCACCCACGAGCTGACCCACGTCTTCCAGTTCGACATCATCCCCACCGGTCTCATCCGCCGCAACATGCCGCTGTGGACGATGGAGGGCATGTCCGACTACATGACCGGCTACTGGCGTCCGCTGGACCTGATGACGGTGCGCGATGCCGCGGTGTCCGACATCATCCCCAAGATGAGCGAGATGCAGGACTACGGCGGGTTCAGCAACCCGCGCCTGATCTACAACCTGGGGCACGCGGCGTTCGAGTTCATGGAAGCGCGCTGGGGCAAGGAAGGCGTGCGCAACTACGTCTTCGCGCTGCGCCGCAGCGTCATCGGCGGCAGCGACGACGCCTACGAAGAAGCGTTCCAGATGTCGGCGGAAGAGTGGGACCAGCAGTTCGACCGCTACATGAAGGATCGCTTCAAGCCGTTCCGCGACAAGGAACGGCCGGCCGACTACGGCCGCGACCTCGCGCCCGATCCGCGCAAGAGCCGGTTCGCCAACGTGCTGTCGATCGAGCCGTCGCCCTCGGGCGACCTGCTCGCCGCGATGACCGGCAACGGCCGCGACCGCGAGCTCGACATCGTCCTCATCTCGACCAAGGACGGCGAGATCATCCGCAACCTGACGAGCGGCTTCGACCAGAGCATGGGGTTCGAGTATCTCTCGACCCCCGGCGGACGCTGGAACTCGGTGCCGTGGATGTCGTGGTCGCCGCAGGGCGATCGCCTCGCCTACTTCGTCCGCACCGAGCGTGATCGCTCGCTGATCGTGCAGAACGTCGTCACGCGGAAGATCGAGGTCCGGATCCCGCTGAACGACATCGACGCGCCGGAATCGCCGGACTTCTCGCCCGATGGCAAGCTGATCACGTTCTCGGGGATGCAGCGGGCGGACGCCGACATCTTCGACGGTCAACCTCGAGACCAAGGAGTTCAAGAACCTCACCCACGATCCCCTGGCGCACTACTCGCCCACCTGGTCGCCGGACGGCAAGTCGATCGTCTATCTCACGCGCGTCAGCGGCAACGAGAAGCTGTACCGCATGAACGCGGACGGCAGCGACCAGCAGCAGATCACGTTCGGCACCCACGACGAGGGCGGCGCGCAGTTCTGGGACGCCGACACGCTGGTCTTCCCGTCGACGGCGGTGAACCCGGCCGAACCCATCGACCCGGACGTCTCGCGCAACGGGCAGATCTACAACCTGTGGACGCTGAACTTCAAGACCAACGAGCTGAAGCAGTACACGGATGCCCTGACCGGTAATCTGTCGCCGGTGGTCCTGCGCGACGGCAGCAGCGTGCGGCTGGCGTTTGTCACCTATCTGAAGGGCGACTACGGCCTCCACATCCTCGATCGCAAGGACGAGATCACCACGGTGGCGTCCGACGACTTCGGCGCGCCGGGGCCGATCATCGACTTCCAGGCGCCGCTCACCCACACCCTGGTGCAGGACAACGCCAAGAAGAAGGGCCGCTTCGAGAAGATGTTCCTCGAGGGCCGGCCGCCGGTGGCGCTGGGCGTGACGAGCGGCGGCGACCTGTTCGGCGGCACGCAGGTCACCTTCACCGATGTGCTCGGCGACCAGCAGTTCAACCTGTTCGCCTCCTCGGTCTCGCAGTACCGCACGCTGTCGTTGTCGTGGCTGAACCTGGAGCGGCGCCTCAATTGGGTGCTCCAGGGATACTCGCAGACGCAGTTCTTCTACGGCCAGCTGGGTGGCGTCTTCTACGACCCCGCGTTCAGCGGCATCGTCGACCGGGACCTCGCGGTCGCCACCCGCACCGTCCGCGGCGGCACGGCCTACGGCATCTACCCGTTCAACCGGTATCGCCGCATCGAGCTCTTCGGCGGCGTGAACCAGTACCAGGAGGAGTTCGAGGACCAGGGCCTCAACGAGTACTCGGAGGAGTACCAGCAGGAGCAGTACGGCCGCGTGCTGTTCAACAACGGCACCATGGTCCCGCTCGGCGTCGCCTTCGTCCAGGAGACCACCATCTTCCGCGAGTTTGGTCCGCTGACCGGCAGCACGATGCGCCTCGCCTACGAGGTCGCACCGAAAATCGGCAACACGCTGTCGCGGCAGACGCTGGACGGAGATGCCCGCAAGTACTTCCGGTTGGGCGGAACCGGACTGCTCGCGCTGCGAGCGCGCGGGTTCAAGAGCTGGGGCGGCAGCCCGGACTTCCTGCTACTTCGGCGGCAACAGCGAGCTGCGCGGCTACGACTACCTGTCGTTCGTCGGCCAGAACGCGTTCTTCCTGAACGCCGAGGTGCGCTTCCCGCTGATTGAAGCGATGGCCACACCGATCGGCGTGCTGGGCGGCATCCGCGCCTCGTTCTTCGCCAACTTCGGCGGCGCGTCATGGTCGCCGTGCACGGACTTCCAGTGCGACCAGGACAACTTCCAGGTGTTCGCGAACGACACCCAGGTGGAGAGGCCGATCCTCGGTTACAACAGCAACCTGGAGCCGATCTACGGCGACCCAATCGTGGTGGACGGGTTCCGCCTGCAGGACGCGCGCGGTTCCTACGGCATCAGCCTGATGACCTTCGCGCTCGGCTTCCCGCTCCACTTCGACTGGTCGTGGCGGACGCTGTTCAACCGCGAGTGGGAAGACGTCACCTATTCGCAGGCAGCCATTGCCGACGGCTACCTGGGTCGCCCGAGCGACTGGTTCCGCAAGCCCAAGTTCACGATGTGGATTGGGTACGACTTCTAGGGAATCTAGCGATCTCGTGAAGTCGTGAGCTGGTGATCTGATCTGGGGATCGCGAAGATCGTCAGATCAGATCTCCAGATCATCCGATCGACAGATCAGATCTCCAGGTCACCACATCACGAGGTCTTCAGATCTGCTGCTTCTAGTTCGAAGACTGCGCCGGCGAGAGCCGCAGCTCGCTGCGCTCCATGTCCAGGCCGACGCGATACGGGCTGAGGAACTTGTGCCCGACGATGCCGCCGACCTCGAATCCGAGGAGCACGCTCGGCGCACGCAGGTTCAGGACCACCAGCGAGAAGTTCTGGAAGTCGATCGCATCCGAGAAGCGGAGGCGCATGCCCGGCAGCAGGAACGCGTCGCGATCCCAGCCCGACGTGCCGTAGACGCGCAGGCCGATCTTCCGCGCCGGCGCCGCGTTGAGGGCATCGGCGGTCGCGATACTGATCGAGATCACTTCCCCGCCGGTGTCGATCACGAAGTAGGTCGGATGCGCCTCGTTGATCAGCCCCTTCACCAGCGACAGCCGGTGATGCCGCATCGGCAGCCGGATCTGCGCCGCTTCTTCGGGGAGCCGTCGCCCCATCGTCAGCTTGCGAGTGCCGTAGTCGATGATCATCGACATGCCGAGCGAGAGCGGCGAGAAGCTCTCGGTCTCGCGCTTCGGCAGCCCGCGGAGCGCCGGCGCCTTGATCATCACCGGCACGTTCGAGAGCTTGAGCGTGCCAATCTCCATCGTGTCGAGACGTCCCAGCTGCAGGCCGCGGAGGCCGACCTCGCCGACGCCGGCGCTGAGTGTGTAGGTGATCGGCCGCACGCCGGCGGACGAAGCCGTCTGCCGCGAAATCGTCGTCTGCTCGGACCCGGTGTCGAGCACGAAGTCCTGAAGGTTCTGGCCGTTGACCTTGGCCTTGACGATGACCTTGTCGTCAACCACCTTGAAGTCCACGGTGTGGAGCTGATCGGCGGTCTTGTCGTCCAGCGCGATCGGCTCGCGCTCGCCGAACGACTTCAGGAAACGCACCTGCGATCGCGACCACGCGGCCTTCTCGCTGCGATCCTTGTTGGGCAGCAGGTTGATGTAGTTGGTGTAGGCGGCGGCCGCCTGCTCGTAGCGGCGCTGGCGCTCGAAGACGGCGCCGACGGTGTGATGCAACTCGGGGTCGCGCGGCGATTCCTTGAGCGCCGCCTGCGCGGCGTCCATCGCTTCATCCAGTTTGTTGTGCGAAGCGAGGGCGCGGGCCAGGCCGTGCAGGCCGCGCGACATGCCGGGCGAGGCGGCGAGCGCGTCGCGATATTCGGCTTCGGCTTCATCGAACGCGCCGGCCGACCACACGGCGTCGGCGTGCACGGTCATCGCTTCGGGATTGTGCGGCGCCATCACGCGCAGCGCCTGCGCCTCGCGCTGGGCTTCCGTGAACTCGCCGATGCGGAGCGCCGAGCGCACGAGCCCGATGCGGGCCGGGACGCTGATGGTGGTGTCGTCGGACTCGGCGGCCTTGCGATAGGCCTCGAGCGCTTCAGCGTAGCGTGTCTCGTCGAACAGCAGGTTCGCGAGTTGGAACTGGACGGCGGCGTCCGCACCAGAACCTCCCCGAGCGCTCACGACCAGCGCCACGCTCAGAACAAGGACCACGAGAGGCAGGCGGGGTCGACTGGGCATACAACCCTCTGGGGACGTTCTGTGCAGGCCCGGGGGGCGCAGCCCCAGGCCGGCAGGTTTTCTAACGGCGTATTCTACTTCTGAAAGTGCGCCGAATTGACGGCGATGTAGCTTTGCCACTTATCGGGCACTTCGTCCAGCGCAAAGATCGCCTCGACCGGGCAGGCGGGCACGCAGGCGCCGCAATCGATGCACTCGTCGGGGTGAATGTAGAGCTGGGTCTCGCTCTCGAAGTCGCTTTCGTCCTTGCGCGGGTGGATGCAGTCCACCGGACAGACGTCCACGCAGGCCGAGTCCTTCGTGCCGATGCATGGTTCGCAAATGATGTACGCCACGATCAAATCCTCCAGATAACGAATTAGAACGGTCGGTAAAGAAAGGCGAGCCGGCCGTCAGGCCGTGCTCTCGAGTGCCGGCGGTAGATAGCCCAGTCGCATGGAAATCCGTCGCGCCAGTTCCCAGACGCCGCGGTGATGGTCGGTGAGGATCGGGCGGTCGTCGGTGCCGTGACCGAACAGGCCAACCCGCGCCACCTCCTGGCCGGTGTAGTCCCAGACCGGGGCACAGGTGCAATAGAGCCGCTGCATGGCATCCGGCTCGACAGGTGGCGGACCAAGCCGCACCACGACGCGCTCGGGGTCGGCCAGTTCGTCGCGCGTGCCCAGCTTCAGGCAACTGAGACGCCGCGTCGCTTGCCGGGGTGAGAAATACAGTGAACAGTGAGACGGCATTTCACGGCCGTACACGGTGTGCATGGCCACTTCGTCGGGACCGGACCGCCACAGATAGGTCACCTCGCCCGAGGCCGGAATGGCGATGAACCCGCGCTGCGACGTGTTGATCACGTACTCCCGCATGTGCGGATAGGCGTGCAGGCGCAGTTCCGAACGACCCAGAGACCGGAAGCTCAGGTCCAGCATCTTCAGGGTCAATGCATAGCGCTGCGTGTCCTCGTCCTGGCGGACGTAGCCGCGACGTTTGAGCACGGCCAGCAGGCGGTGCACCGTGGACGGCGGCTGCCGCAGGCTGCGGGCGAGGTCCGACAGGTTCGCCCCGCGAGGTTGACCGCTCAATACCTCACAAATTTCGAGCGCCTTGTCGATGGACGTCGGCACATTTGCAGTCCGCGATGGAGGGGGGGCGTTTTCCATTAGACGGAATTGGGTTTCAAAAACTATGATCCGCGTCACGGCCCTTCCCTGTCAAGGCTTGTCGGGCTTACGATTGGCAGTCCTTTATCGTGTCCAGTTCCCTCATCGGTCAAATCATCGGGCACTACCGTGTTCTCGATCAGCTCGGCGCCGGCGGCATGGGCGTCGTCTACCGTGCTCAGGACATGAAGCTTGGCCGTCAGGTTGCCGTCAAGGTCCTGTCGACCGGTAACGAAGCCACGGACGAAGCCATCGAGCGGTTCCGGCGCGAAGCCCGCACCGCCTCGTCCTTGAACCATCCCAACATCTGCACGATCTACGGCTTCGACGAGCACGAGGGACAGTGCTATCTGGCGATGGAGCTGCTCGACGGCGAGCCGCTCGACCAGCGGCTGGGCGGCCGGCCGCTCGACTTCCGCACCCTGCTCGACATCGGCGCGCAGATCGCGGATGCGCTGGACGCGGCGCACAGCGAGGGCATCCTTCACCGCGACATCAAGCCCGCGAACATCTTCATCACCCGCCGCGGCCAGGTGAAGGTGCTCGACTTCGGCCTGGCCAAGCTCACGTCCGACGGCCGGCGCCTGGGGCTGAACGACGAGGTGCTGGAAACCCGCGCGCAGCACTTCTCCAGCGTGGTCGGCACCACGGTCGGCACCATCGCCTACATGTCACCCGAGCAGGCGCGCGGCGAGGATCTCGATCCGCGCACCGACCTGTTCTCGTTCGGCGTGGTGCTCTACGAGATGGCGACCGGCCGGCAGAGTTTCCCCGGCCACACGACGGCCGTGGTGTTCGACGGCATCCTCAATCGCGAACCGGTGCCCGCGAGCAGCGTCAACACCTCGATGCCGCCGGACCTCGATCGGCTGATCGCCAAGGCGCTCGAGAAAGAGCGGACCATGCGGTATCAGACCGCGGCCGATCTCCGCGCCGACCTGCAGCGCCTGCGTCGCGACTCCGGCACGCGGCTGGTGGCGGCCGCTCAGTCTTCGAGCATGGAGCAGGCTTCCGCCCAGACGGTGATGCTGACGGCGTCAGGCGTCGCGACCGCGCAGCCGGCCTCGGCCGCCGGAGTCAGTCAACCATACGTCGCGCCGCCACCACCGTCGGCTGTTGGCGGGTTCAGCGCGCCGGCGATCCCGATGCCGCCGCCATCAACGGCAGGAGCGGCGCCAGCGGCCTCGAAGACCTCGTGGATCTTTGCCGGAGTGGCTGTCGGAATCGCCCTGATCGCCGTCGGCGCGGGCATCTGGGTCACCATGCGGCCCCAGGCAGCAGTCGTGGCAGCGCTGCCCGAACCCACGCCGGCCACAGAACCGCCGCCGCGCGGCGCCGGATCCTGCGGTCACCGCGCCGCCCACGCCAACACCACTGGCACTAGCCGCCACCGCTGCGGCTGCTCCCGCGAGCGCGCCGCCAATCGCCTCCACGGTCACCGCAAAGCCCGCGGCGACGTCCGTCCCGCCGCCAACCAAGGCCGCTGCGACGAAGACGCCGCCACCAGCGCCCGCACCACCGGCAGTCTCGGCGAAGGATGCGGAAGCGACCCAGCGCCTCGACATCGCAAAAGCCAAGCTGGCCAGCAACCTGGTGGATCAGGCGGTTGCCGACCTGCGGCAGATCATGCTGGATTACCCGGGCACCACCTTCGGCGTGGACGCGGCGTTCCTGGCTGGTGAGGCCCTTGAAAAGGCCGGCCGTGACGAAGATGCGATGGCCGCCTACGTCGAGTTCGACCGCCGCTTCCCCAGCCATCCGCGGATGGCCGAGAGTCAGCTGCGCCGCGCGAAATTGATGCAGCGCTCGAAGGTCCAGGCGCGCCAGACCGAGGCGTACACGTTGTACGGGACTATCGCCCGCAGTTATCCAGGGACGCCCGAGGCCAAGCAGGCACTGCTGGCCAAACGGCAGATCGAGGGACAGCGGCGCCAGCTGCGCGCCACCGATCCGGTGCTGAACACCGAAGTGCCAGCCTTGCTCGTCACACTGCGGGCGCTGGCCGATCAGTTCCCCAGTGATCCGGAAACGATGGTGGCGCTGAACCAGCTGGCCGCGGCCTACGAGGACATGGACCGCTATCAGGCGGCGGCAGACGTTCTGGAGCGACTCGCCGCGCAGTTCCCCGGCAACCCGGTGGAGGTGTGGTACAGGCTTGGCGAGTTGTACGACCGCCGGCTGAAGAACACCGACAAGGCTCGCGAGGCTTACGCGAAGGTGCCGACCAACTCGCCACGCTACCGCGACGCGCAACAGCGCCTCAATCGCCGGTAGGCGTCACTTCGTTCGGATTTCGACTTTCCCGGTCACCACGTCGATGGAGATCACCGGCTCGCCCGAGCCAAGGGTGGCTTCACTCCATCGCGGCCCCCACGAATCGCGCGTCGTCATCGGGATGTCCGACTGGATGCTGCCGTTGAGGGCCAGGGCCATGACGCGCGCGTCGGTCGGGGGCGCCGGCATCTGAAGTCGGACGTCGCCGTTGAAGGCGCGCAGTCGCAGCAGGCCCTTGGGATCCAGCCGCGCGTTCTTCAAGATGACGGAGCCGATGCCGGCTTCGAGCCGCAGCGCGCCGGTCACGTCCGTACCCTCGATCGGCCCGCGCCGCACATCCGCCGTCAGCGTGCCGCGGAAGTGCTCGACCACGAGCTTGCCTTCCATCACCTTGACGGTTTCGATCCGCGCGTCCGCGGGTACGCGCAACACCAGGTCGGAACGGAACGCCGGGTCGGTCCCGCCATCCGGCTGAACGATGCGGATGCTCACCCGCTCCGGCGTCTCGTCAATGGCGACGGCCAGTTGAGCCAATCCCTCGGTGGTCGGCGCAGTCCGCTGCACCGCCAACTCGACGTCGGACCGCGAGGAGCCTTCGATGCGAATCTGACCGATGGTGATGTCGAGGGAGAGCGCCCGGCTTGCCGTCCACGTGAAAATACGGGTCTGCCGATCGGTGGCGGCGAGGGCCGGCGCGGCAAGGGCGGCGCACACCATGAACAGGACCGCCGTGCGCATGGCCCGATTATACTTTCCCTAAGAACCGCCTGTGCGCCTGGTCACCTTCGTCCTCTGCATGGTCCTGGCAGGCAATGCGCGCGCGCAATCGTTGCCCTCGGAGCCGATCTCAGTCGGCAACGGGCGCTTCGTGTTCGGCGGCGAGTTCTTCGGCACCTTCGGCTCCGAGGACCCCGGGTTCTTCAACTACAACGACTACGAGTACAACGCGCTGCGCAACGTCAGGCTGTCCGTCTCGACGGAGGTCCGGGCGTCTCGTCACGTGCAGGCACTGGCCGAGATCCGGCTCGAGCACGGCGACCAGTTCTCGGCGTATGCCATGTTCCTGCGGATCCGGCCGTGGCCTGAACGCCGCTTCGACGTGCAGGTCGGCCGCATACCGCCGACCTTCGGCGCCTTCTCGAAGACGATCTACGCCTACAACAACGTCGTCATCGGGCAGCCGCTGGCCTATCAGTACCTCCTGTCGCTTCGGACGACGGCGCTGCCCGAGACCAGTGACGATCTGCTGCGGATGCGCGGGCGCGGCTGGCTGT
Source organism: uncultured Acidobacteriota bacterium (assembly GCA_963723005.1). Taxonomy (GTDB): domain Bacteria; phylum Acidobacteriota; class Vicinamibacteria; order Vicinamibacterales; family UBA2999; genus VFZN01. Next base: position 198,990 of record CAVRPA010000014.1, read on the forward strand.
CCGAGTTCCCGGTCGGCGACACCTCGCGAGCCGCCGGCGTGCCGATCGTGAACACTTCGCGCTACGACACGGGCGTGCAGGTGCACGGCGTCGTGAGCCGCATCGAGTGGACCGGCTCGGTCACGACAGGCTCGCTGTCGGATCCCCTGGTCGGCGACAACAACGGGCGGCCGCAATTCGCCGGCCGCGTCGTCGCGCGCGCGCTGCCCGGGCTGGCGCTGGGGATGTCGGCGGCTCGGGCCGCGTGGCTCGACGATTCCCTGGACGAAGCGCTGGCCGGCACGGCGCGAGCGCGGGAGTTCGTGCAGGCCGCGGTGGCGCTCGACGCCGAGGTCTCGCACGGCCCCTGGCTGGCGCGAACCGAGTGGCTGCGCTCGTCGTGGAGCATGCCGGCGCTGGGCGTGCCGGCGATTGACGAACCGGTCGTGGCGAACTCACTGATCGTGGAGGGCCGATACCGCCTGTTGCCCGGCTTGTCCCTGGGGGTCCGAGGCGACGGTTTGTGGTTCACCGAAGTTGCGGGGACGTCCGTCGTCGACACCTGGGAGGCCAACGTGCGCCGGCTGGAGGCCGCCCTCGGCTATTCGATCACCCGCAACATCACGGCGAAGTTCGCCTGGCAGCGAAACCATCGCGACGGCGGCCGCGTCCGTCACGACACGCTGCTTGCCGGTCAGCTGCTCTACTGGTTCTGAGATGCGACGACCTGCCTCCGCCATCGGCGCCCTCGGCGCGACCTGTCTCGCGGCGGTGATGGCGTTCGTGCCGTTCGAGCCGGATCGGGCGATCGCGCACGCCGCCGACACGCAGGCCGTTCGGGGCACGGGCGGCATTCGCGGTCGGCTCGTCCTGCGGCAGGCGCCGAAGCCGAACGAGCGGCGTCCCGAAGTGTCGGACCCAGGCGCGGGCGCGCCACGTGATCCCGTGGACCGCCGGCGTGGCGTGGTCTACCTGGAACAGGCGCCGCGGCCCGCCTTCGACGAGCGCGAGCCCGTGCGCATCTCGATGGATCAGAGGAACGAGCGCTTCGTGCCGCACGTGCTGGCGGTGATGGTGGGCTCCGTCGTGGACTTCCCCAACAGCGACATCACCTATCACAATGTGTTCTCGCTCTCCCGTGCCAAGCGGTTCGACCTGGGCCGCTATGCCGCGGGCAAGTCGAAGAGCGTCCTCATGGACCGGCCGGGCGTGGTGCGCGTCTTCTGCGACATCCACTCGCACATGAACGCCTTCGTGCTGGTCTTCTCGCACCCGTTCTTCCAGGTCACGGACGTCGAAGGACGCTACGAGCTGCCGAACGTGCCGCCGGGCACCTACTCGGTGATTGGCTGGTACGAAGGCGAACCTCGCATCACGCGTTCGGTCACGGTGACCGCCGGTGGCTGGACGGAACTCGATCTCCCCGTACCCTGATGCGCGTCTTTGGATCGCTTTCGAATCGCATCTTCCTGGCCAGCGCACTGCTGGCGGCGCTCTCCATTGGCGCGGCGCTGTTCTTCGTCCGCGCGCGGCTGACCGACGAGACGCAGCAGGCGCTGGATCACGACCTGCAGACCGCGGCGAACATCGCCGATCAGCAGCAGGCAGCGCTGTTCGATACCTTCACGCGCTCGGCGCGGCTGCTGGCCGACCTGCCGCGCTTCAAGGCCGCTGTGGACACCGGTGATGCCCCGACCGTCCAGCCGATTGCCGAGGAGTACCTGCGCGAGCTGGGCGCCAATCTGTTGCAGGTTCACGACCGGCGCGGCGCGCGGCTCGCCACCGTCGGTGGCGACATCCCGGGCGTGCTGCGGGTTGTGGAGGTGGCCATCCGCGTCGATCAGGATCAGCTGGGCGTGCTCACCGTCGGCTATCTGCTCGACGAAAACCGGGCGATGGAGCTGGCGAAGCTCACCGGCGCCGAAATCGCGTTCGCCGCGGACGGATCGGTGCAGGCCTCGAGCCTGGGGCCCGATTCCTATCCGGCCCTGAACGGCCTGCCGCCGGCCGCGGACTCGACCACGGTCGGCATCGGCGACACCGAGTATGTCGCGCTCGTGCGCCCGCTCCATCCCGAAACCGCGGGCCGGCCGGCATCGGTGGTGGTGATGCACTCCCGCACCGCGCGCATGCGCACGCTCGCGGCGATTCAGGCGTTCCTGGTCGCCCTGGCCATCGGCTCCGTCCTCATGGCCGTCGCTCTCAGCTACTGGGTGGCGCGCACCGTCACGCGTCCTCTTGCCGCCATCACCGACCACATGCGACAGGTGGCCAAGAGCGGCGACCTCACCAGCAAAGTCGAGCTCCCCGGCGAGGACGGCTGGCACGACGACGATGCCCAGGTGCTGGCGCGGACGTTCAACGGCTTGACCGACGCCATCACCCGCTTCCAGCGGGAGGCCACCCAGCGCGAGCGGCTGTCCGCGCTGGGCCGCCTGTCCACGGTGATCGCGCACGAAGTGCGCAACCCGCTGATGATCATCAAGGGAGCGCTTCGCACCGTCACCAGGCCTGGCGTGGATGCGGCCGACCTGAAGGATGCGGCGACGGACATCGACGAGGAGATCGCGCGGCTGAACCGGCTGGTGAACGACGTGCTCGACTTCTCGAAACCGATTCGCTTCGAATGCTCGCCGACCGACATCAACACGGTCTGCGAGGACGCCGTCAAGGCGGTGGCGCTCAACGGCCAGACGGCCCCGGCCCTGCACGCGACCGCTGCCCTGCCTCCGCTCATGACCGATCGCGAGCGCCTGCGGATGGTGCTGGTCAATCTCCTGACCAACGCGCAGCAGGCCGTGGACGCTCTGCCCCCATCCGCTGCCTCGCCGCAGCCCCAACAGCAGCAGGCGTCGATTGTCGTCACCACCGCGCCGTTGTCGGGCGAGCGGGTGGTGATCTCGGTTCGGGACCGCGGCCCTGGGATTGCCTCCGATGACCTGCCACGCGTCTTCGATCCATACTTCACCACCAGGCGCGGCGGCACGGGTCTGGGTCTGGCCATCAGCAAGAACATCGTCGAGGGCCTGGGCGGCACGCTCAGCGTGCTGAGCCGGCCGGGTCACGGCACCGAGTTCCGCATCGAACTGGGCCACGGCCCCGCAGATCGCACCCATTGACACAGATGTCAGGCACCATCCTGCTCGTTGACGACGAAGAGAAGATCCTCAAGACGCTGGGGCGCGCCCTCCGCGACGAGGGTCACGACGTCGTCACCACGCCGAACGCGCGGGAGGCGTCGCGCCTGCTGGCGGAGCGCCCGTTCGATCTCCTGGTCATCGACTACCTGATGCCGGTGAAGACCGGCCTCGACGTCATCCGCGATCTCGTGGCGTCGTCCACCGAGGGCGAGCGCCCGGCGATGATCATGATGACCGCGCACGGCAGCATCGAGAGCGCCGTCGAGGCGATGAAGCTCGGCGCCCGGGATTACCTGCAGAAGCCGTTCGAAGTGGACGAACTCCTGGTGGTCGCCCGCCGCGCCATCGAGGATCAGAAGGCCCGCCTCGGGCTGCGCTATCTCCTCAACGAACGCGACGCCGAGTTCGACCACTACGGCATCGTCGGGAACAGCCGCGCGGTGCGTGACCTGATTGCACGGGCCGAGCGCGTGGCCGAGTCGAAGAGCACGGTGCTCCTGACCGGCGAGACCGGCACCGGCAAGGAACTGGTGGCGCGCGCCATCCATTCGAGAAGCGCGCAGCGCGACATGCCGTTGATCAAGGTCAACTGCGCCGCCATTCCCGAAACGCTGCTGGAGAGCGAGCTGTTCGGCCACACTCGCGGCGCGTTCACCGGGGCCCTGGCCGCCAAGAAGGGCCGCTTCGCGCTTGCCGACGGCGGCACCATCTTCCTCGACGAGATCGGGACGATCAGCCCCGCGGTCCAGGCCAAGCTGCTGCGCGTGCTGCAGGATCGCGAGTTCGAACCACTGGGCGCTGAACGGACGCAGCGGGTGGACGTGCGCGTGATCACGGCGACCAACCGCGATCTGCGCCAGATGGTCGCCGACGGCAAGTTCCAGGAGGATCTCTACTATCGCCTGAACGTGATCCCGATCATACTGCCGCCGCTGCGCGAGCGGCGCGAGGACGTGCCGCTGCTGGTCGAGCACTTCGTGCGCCGCTTCTCGGCCTCGATGGGCAAGCCGATCGACGACGTGGACAAGGCGGTGCTGGACGAACTGGTGCGCTACGACTGGCCGGGGAACGTGCGCGAGCTCGAGAACACCATCGAGCGCGCTGTGGTCCTCGCCACCGGCCGGCGCCTGACGCGCGAGACGGTGTGGCTGATGGGTGCCGTGGCGCCCGCGTCGAACACCGGGTTGCCGTCGCTCGGCCTGCACGAGAACGTCGAATGGGCGGAACGCGAGACCATTCGACGCGCGCTGGAGCGATCGCGTGGCGTGAAGAAGGACGCGGCGGAACTGATGGGAATCAGCCAGCGCGCGCTCAGCCATTACCTCCTGAAATACAAGGACGCGCTGTAAGTCATGCGTCGCGCTTTCGCGCGGCGTAAGCACTTACCGTCGCCGTCGTCTCTATCGGCCGCATCGGCCGGATTTCCCAGAGAAACCTCTCCCGCCGTCCCGGCACCGCGTTTGCTATGACGAACGCGACGGCTTTTGTGCGTGTGCCACTTCCCCAGCGGCGCCGCCACGAGAAGCTGTGGCGGGGACGGCGCACCGGCTTGAGGGCACATGTCGTGTCCGGTTAAGCAGGACCCCGCCACAGCCCTTGCGCGCTCACAGCCGCAGTCGCGCGCGGCACAGTGGAGTTCAACGCATGATGGGACGAGTTCAACAAGTAGTGCTGGCGGCGGCTCTGGCCGTGGGGACGGCCGGGTGTGATGAAAAGCTCAGTGATGTGGCCGGCCCGACGCCGGACCTCGAGCCAACGTTTTCCAGCATCCAGCGCGAGATCTTCAACACCACCGATTCCAGCGGGCGGGTGGCCTGCATCCAGTGCCATTCGGACAACGGACGAATCACAGCCGGCAATCTCGTCCTGCTTGAAGGCCGCTCTTACAATCAACTGGTCGGAAGGGCCAGCAGCTTCAAGTCCGGAGCAGTTCTCGTCGTTCCCAACGATCCTGACGGCAGTTACCTCATTCACAAGGTCGAAGGCAGCGGTGGCATCGTCGGGGAGCGCATGCCTCGCACCACCGGCCCGTTCCTGACCGAAGGTCAGATCAGCATCATTCGTCGCTGGATCGAACTTGGCGCGCGCAACGACTAGGAGACCTGACGTGACGTATTTCGTTCGTTGCACACTGTTGGTGCTCGCGCTCGGCGCGATGATCGTTCCCACGGCATCGGCGCAAACGCCAACGCCCGAGGAAGAGGATCCGGACCTCGAGGTGAACCTCGCGCAGCCCGACTTCAACCTGGCGGCGCTGCCCACGAACCTGCGGCTGCCCAAGGGCAAGTTCGCGTTCCGCATCACGCACCGATTCGCGCGGCCGCTCGGCGAGGGTGATTTCGGCAGCCTGGTCGAAGACTTCTTCGGATTCGACTCGGGCGCACTGATCGGACTCGAGCTGCGCTACGGCCTGTTCCGGGGCGCGCAGGTCGGCATCAACCGGACCTCCGATCGCACCATCCAGCTCTTTAGCCAGTACAACGTCGTGAGTCAGCAATCGTTCCCGATCGGCATCGGGGCGTGGGGCAGCATCGACGGCACCAACAACTTCCGCGACAGCTACTCCCCCGCCCTGGGCGTGATTCTGTCACGCGAGCTCGGGGAGCACGGCGCTGTCTATGCGGAACCGATCTGGGTGAACAACACCAACGCCGAACCGTCCGAACTGGTGGACGACAACAGCACCCTGATGCTCGGCCTGGGCACGCGCCTGCGCCTCAGGCCCACGGTCTACGTCACGGCGGAAGTCTCGCCGCGGCTTGCCGGCTACGCGCCCGGCGATACGCTCGTCAGCTTCGGCGTCGAGAAGCGCGTCGGCGGCCACGCCTTCTCCATCAACTTCTCGAACGGCTTCGGGACGACGATGGCGCCGGTGGCGCGCGGCGGGACGTCGTACGACGACTGGTACATCGGCTTCAACATCGCGCGCAAGTTCTACTAAGCTGGACTGTAATCTGGTCGAGGGACCGATGGAGAGATGGTGATGACGCCGAACGCGATCAGATGGGTGATGGGGATGGGAGTGGCGGCGATGCTGGCGGCCGTGGCCTGTGGCGGCGGATCGTCCTCGCCCACGTCGCCGACGGATTCGGGCGGAGGTTCAAGCGGCGGCGGCACCGTGTCCGATACGGCGACCATCACCATCAGCTCGGCGGGAGTGGTCAGTCCGTCCACCGTCACGATCCGGCAGGGCGGCCGGGTGACGTTCGTCAACAACGACTCGCGCGCGCACGACATGGCGTCGGACCCGCATCCGACTCACGAGGACTGCCCGCCGATCGATCAGGCCGGCTTCCTCAGCCCCAATCAGTCGCGCACCACCGGCAACCTGAACGTCGTCCGCAGCTGCGGCTTCCACGACCACAACCTGCCGAGCAGCACCGGCCTGCAGGGCCGCATCACGATCGTCGCGCAATAGCGGATCCGGCAGACGGCAGGCGGCAGACGGCGTCACTACTTCTCAGTAGTCGTAGACGCCCTTGCCGGCCTTCCGTCCCAGCCGCCCGCCCTTTACATGCTGCTCGAGCAGCGGGCAGGGGCGGAACTTCTCGCCCAGCGTCCGGTGCAGGTACTGCAGGATGCTCAGCCGCGTATCCAGCCCCACCAGGTCCACCAGCTCGAACGGGCCCATCGGATGGTTCAGGCCCAGCTTCAGCGCCTTGTCGATGTCGCGTGCCGAGGCCACGCCTTCCTGCAGCATGTAGAACGCCTCGTTGCCGATCATCGCGTTGATGCGGCTGGTGATGAAGCCCGGGGACTCGCGGATGAGCACGGTCTCCTTGCCCATCTCGCGCGCCACCTCCTCCATCACCGCCAAGGTCTCCGGCGTGGTTTCAAGGGCGCGCACGATCTCGACCAGCTTCATCTTGTGGACGGGATTGAAGAAGTGCATGCCGCCCATGCGACCCGGATTCGTCAGCACCGCCGCGAGCTCGGTGATGCTGAGCGCCGAGGTGTTCGAGGCGATGACGGCCCCGGCCGGCGCCGAGGCCTCGACGGCGCCGAGCAGCGCGATCTTGAGCTCGGCCTTCTCCGGGGCCGCCTCGATGATCACATCGGCCTTCGCCACGGCGTCGGCGATGCTGGTCGTGGCGGTGAGCCGGTCGAACGTCGAGTTGCAGTCGTCCTGGGAGTGCTTCCCGAGGTCGACGCCTTTCTTCAGGATCGACATCACCTGGCCGACGGCCATGTTGAGCTGTGTCTGCGAGATGTCGTAGAGGCGCGTCGAGTAGCCCGCCGCCATTGCCGCATGGGCGATCCCATGCCCCATGGTTCCTGCCCCGAGCACCGCGATTGTCTTGGCCATACGACCCACTACGCTCCTTTGAACACCGGCTTGCGTTTCTCGAGATTGGCGCGGATGCCTTCCTGCGCGTCGGCGGATTCGAACAGCCGCTGCTGCAGCTCGCGCTCCAGCGCCAGGCCGTCGTGAAAGCTCATCTCCAGCCCCGACTGCACCGCGCGCTTGATGTGTCCGACCGCCTTGCTCGCCCGGTGCGGCGGCGTGAACTGCTTCGCGTAGTCGAGCACGGCGTCCGCGAAGGAGCGGCCCTTCAGGTCGGATTCCCCCCACACGTGATTCACCAGGCCAATCGCCGCGGCCTCCTCGAACGAGGACAGCGTGCCGGTGGCCATCAACTCGATCGCGCGGGCCTTGCCGACCAGCCGCGCCAGCCGCTGCGTGCCGCCGGTACCGGGCAGGACGCCAAGCGCCACTTCTGGCATGCCGATCTTGCCGCCGCCCTGCCGCGCGATGCGGATGTCGGCCGCCATCGCCACTTCGAGGCCACCACCCACGGTGTGCCCGTTGAGCGCGGCGATCACCAGCTTCGGGGTCTGCTCCAGCCGGGCCAGCGTCTCGTTGGCGTGGAGGCAGAAGTAGTACTTGAAGGTGGGATCGGCGTCCTTGAGCATCCCGATGTTGGCACCGGCGCAGAAGAACTTCTCGCCCTGGCCGGTCAGCACGATGACGTGCACCGCGGCGTCCATGCGCGCGTCGAGCACGGCATGGTCGATCTCGCGCATCATCTCGTACGAGTAGGTGTTGGCCGGCGGGTCGTTGAAGGTGATGACGGCGACGCCGTCGGTGACGGTGTAGAGGATGCGGGTGTAGGTCATAGACGGGAGTCGGGAATTAACAATCTGCCGGGAGTCGGGAGTCGGAAGTTCGGAAACCGGATCCGCGGCCGGAGGTCGTGAGTCGTAGGCCTGTATCCGGTCAGCATGACCACGGCGCCTGTGTGATGCCTGCCGCTCCGACTCCCGACTCCCGAGCTGCACGACTCCCGATTCTGTCTATTCCTCCGTCCGCACGTACTCGAAATCGATCGGCTGACGGTTGATGCCGCGTTGCGGCGGCGCGATGTAGTTGGCGAACTGGCCGGGCTTGTAGACCGGCGTCGCCTGAATGCTGTGGAGGTAAGCCTTGTCGTCCGGGGACGGGATCCACTCGTACTTCCGGCGCTCCCACTCCTCGGCCGTGAGGCTGTTGCCCCAGGGGTCGAAATGGCTGCCGGCGTAGACGCCGACCTTGCGGTTGAACTTGCGCGACGGCAGCGCGATGCGCTCGGACATGCCGTGCGCCTCGAGAACGCGCTTGTTCCAGCGATCCACGCCCATCTGGCAGTCGCCGACGTACCAGTCGCGCAGCACTTCGTTGAGCGCGTTTCGCATCGGCACCTCTTCGCGGATGATCAGGCCGCTGTCATCCATCATGTCGAGCACGTACATGTTGCCCGCCAGGATGTGGTCGTCATCGAACTTGTCTTCTTCGGCGCGGCCCTTGAGGCCGTTCGAGAAGTAGGCGGCGGCGTTGCTCGAGACTTCGCTGCCGTGCAGGTCGAGGCTCTGGCTGAACCAGAAATTCACGAACTTCTGGATCAGCGGCAGGTCGATGCCGCCGGCCTTTCGCACGTCGCCCGAGAAGCCGCTCTCGCGCAGCAGCTGGCAGGTGCGCTCGAGGATGCGGGCCATGCCGCTCTCGCCCACGAACATGTGGTGGGCTTCCTCGGTCAGCATGAAGCGCGTGGTCCGCGCCAGCGGATCGAGTGAGCTCTCCGAGAGCGAGAGCAGCTGCGACTTGCCGTCGCGATCGGTGAACATCGTGAACGCGAAGAAGTCGAGCCAGGTGTCGATGGGCTCGTTGAACGCCTCGAGCATGCGGGGCGTGTCGTCGTTGCCGCTGCGGCGTTCGAGCAGCGCCTCGGCCTCCTCGCGGCCGTCGCGGCCGAAGTAGGAATGCAGCAGGTAGACCATCGCCCACAGGTGGCGGCCTTCCTCCACGTTCACCTGGAACAGGTTGCGGAGGTCGTACATGCTCGGGCAGTGCGCGCCGAGCGACCGCTGCTGTTCGACGCTGGCGGGCTCGGTGTCGCCCTGGATGACGATCAGGCGGCGCAGCTGATTGCGGAACTCGCCCGGCACTTCCTGCCACACCGGCTGGCCCTTGAAGTCGCCGAAGCCGATGCGGCGATCGGGCGTCGGCTCGGCCAGGAAGATGCCCCAGCGGTATTCCGGCAGCCTGACGAAGTCAAAGTGCGCCCACCCGGCGGCATCAACGCTGACGGCAGTGCGCAGGTAGACCTGGTGGCTGTCCTGGAACCCCGGCGGGCCCATGTCGCGCCACCAATCGAGATAGGCGGGCTGCCAGTGCTCGAGTGCCCGCTGCAGGCGCTTGTTGCCGGCGAGGTCGACGTTGTTAGGGATGCGCTCGCTCGAGATCATTTACGTTCGCCTCCAGTCGAAGGAGGGGCGGCCCTCACGACCGTAGGTCATGAGCGCGCCACGTTCACCCACGGCGTTGGGCCGCTGGAAGATCCAGTTCTGCCACGCGGTCAGCCTGCCGAAGATCTTCGTCTCCATCGTCTCCGGCCCGGCAAAGCGGAGATTGGCTTCCATGCCGGTCAGCGCGTCGGGCGAGAACGCCGTGCGCGCCTCGATCGCCATGCGGACTTCGTCGTCCCAGTCGATATCGTCGGGGGCGTCGAACACCAGGCCGGCCTCGAGCGCCTCCTGCGGTTCGAAGGGACCGTCGTGGTCCAGCGCGGCCTGGACCGAGCCGGGCTCGCCGAGGAACCGGGTCTCGAGGCGCGAGAGGCCGTTGCTCATGCGGTAGAGCCCGCCGTTCATCGCCGAGAGCTCGATGGTGTTCTCTTCCTCCGCGTGATCGATCATGAACGCGCGATCCGCGGCCAGCGCCAGCTCGAACAGGGTGCCGGCAAAGGCATTGCCCGGCTCGATCAGCGCGAAGAAGCTGCGCGAGGTGAGGTCCACGCGCTTCAAGGTGCGGCGGATGAGCCCGGTGATTTCGCGCACCAGCCAGTGCTGCTGGTGTTCGGCCAGCGAGGCGTCCACGGCGAGCACTGTCGCCGGATCGCCCACGGCGCGCAGGATGACGGTGCCGATCTCCGGCTCGTTCAGGCGGAGGCGCAGCAGGCAGTCGTCCAGCTCGCGGAACGCGCGCACTGCCCACGACTGATCGCCCGACTGCTGGAACTCGTCCGGCGTCCGCGGCTGCGGCGTATCGGGCGCGGCGATGGTCAGGTCGCACGTGCGCTTGGCACGGTCGATCACCACCGTGACGTACTTGTAGTGGATGGCGTCCGGTTCGACGGACGGCACGAGCGGGCCGAGCAGGATACCGGGGCCGCTCGACGGCCGGTCCGACATCGCCGCCAGCTCGCGGGCCCGCGATTCGACCGCTTCCTTGAACTGGCTGGTGGGGCACGCCTTGTCCACGAAGCGCCAGTCAACGGCGCGCTTGCCGCGCACACCTTCGGTGAGCGTGCTGAAGTGATCCGCCACGTCGCGCCGCACCTTGCGCTTGTCGACCACGCGCGTCAGCCCGCCGGTTCCGGGCAGCACACCCAGCAGCGGCGTTTCCGGCAGCGACACCGACGCGCTGCCATCGTCGACCAGGTAGATCTCGTCGCAGGCCAGGGCCAGCTCGTAGCCGCCGCCGGCGCAGATGCCGTTGATCGAGGCGAGGAACTTGATGCCGCTGTTGGCGCTCATGTCCTCCATGCCGAGACGCGTCTCGTTGGTGAACTTGCAGAAGTTCACCTTGAAGCCGTGGCCGGAGGTGCCGAGCATGAAGATGTTGGCGCCGGCGCAGAAGATGCGCGGCTTGAGGCTCGAGAGGATCACGGTGTGCACTTCCGGATGCTCGAACCGGAGGCGCTGGAGCGCGTCCGCGAGCTCGATGTCCACGCCGAGATCGTAGGAGTTGAGTTTCAGCTTGTAGTCGTTGGGGCGGAGACCGGCGTCTTCCCGCACGTCCATGGCCAGCGTCGCCACGGGGCCGTCGAATGAGAGCTTCCAGTGCCGGTACTGCTCCGGGGAGGTCTCAAACGTGATCGATGGGGACTGGGTTGCGCTTTCCACGGTCGGAGTGTACTACGATTTAAACGGTCGTTCAAATCTATGGTACCCTTCCCATCCATGGCGCGCGCGACGGCAACGATCGACAAGCGGATAGAGATTCTCAAGAGCGCCGCGGCGGCGTTCCGGAGGCGCGGGTATCACGGCGCCAGCGTGGACGAGATCGCCTCGGCGCTGCAGATGACCAAGGGAAATCTCTACTACTACTTCCGCAACAAGGAGGACATCCTCTACGCCTGCCACGAGTACTCGCTGGATATCCTGCTGCAGTTGATGCAGGAAGTGCAGCACGAGGACTCCCCCGCCGACCAGAAACTACGCAAGTTGATCCTGGCCTTCGTCCACTTGATCCTCGACGAACTGCAGGCGACGGCCCTGACGCTCGACCCCGAATCGCTGTCGCCGCCGCTCCTTGCCAAGGTGATCGCCAAACGCGACGAGTTCGACCGCGGCATGCGCGCGATCATCCAGCAGGGCATGGACGATGGGCTGTTCGCGCCCGGCGATCCGAAGATGATCGAATTCGCGATCATGGGCGCGGTGAACTGGATCAGCAAGTGGTTCGACCCCGCCGGTCCGATGACATCGGATCAAATCGGCCAGGCGTTCGCCGGCTACCTGGTCGGGCAGTTGCGGGCCGTGAAGCAGGCGCCAGGGTCTAGGCTCTAGGCTCTAGGCTTGGGGCTTGGGGCTTGGGGCTTCTAGGGTTCTAAGGTTCTAGGGTTCTCGGGTTCTAAGGTTCTCGGGTTCTAAGGTTTCTCGGGTTCTCGGTTCCCAGCCTCGCCGCGTCTGCGGCCAAGCGACAGACCCGTCCGGCCGCCATCGCTTCTGCCTTCTGCCTTTTGCCTTTTGCCTTTCCGTCTGCCGTCTGCCGGTCCTGCCTTCTGCCTTCTGCCTTCTGCCGTTCCTACTCCGCCGTCTCTCCCGGCTTCAGTTCCAGCACGTCGATGCCAGAGCCCTCGAGGTGTGTCTTCAGCATCTCCGGCGTGCCGGTGAGCAGCGGGAAGGTGCCCCAGTGCATTGGCACCACCTGTTTCACGCCGAGCCACCTCGCGGCGATCGCGGCGGTGTCGGGGCCCATCGTGAAGCGGTCGCCAATCGGCAGGAACGCGATGTCGGGGCGATAGAGCTCGCCGATCAGCTTCATGTCGCCGAACAGCGCGGTATCGCCGGCGTAGTACAGCGTCTGCCCGTTCTCGAGCTTCACGACGAAGCCCGCGGGTTCGCCGAGATAGACGATGCCGTTGTCGTCGAAGCTGCTGCTGTGCGCGGCATCGGTCATGGTGACGCGCAGGCCCTTCGCGGTGATGGTGCCGCCCTTGTTCATCGGCTCCACCGCCTGCACGCCTTTGGTGCCGAGCCAGGTCACCACTTCCCAGATCCCGACGACGGTGGCGCCGGTGGCCTTGGCCATGGCGGCCGCGTCGGTGATGTGATCGCTGTGGCCGTGTGAGACGAGAATCAGGTCGGCCTTCTTCGGCCTCGCCGCTTCGGGGAACGAGGGGTTGCCGGTGTACCACGGGTCGAACAGGATCTCGACGCCGCCAGGCGTGCGCACGCGGAAGGCGGAGTGACCGAGCCAGGTGATGGCGAGCGTCTGCATCTGGTGATCTCTTGAGGTGGTGAGCTGGTGATCTGAACTTGTGAAGTGGTGATCTTAAGATCTCTTGATCTTGAGATCTTCTTCTCGATCTGCTGCTGATCTCGATGGTTCCGCCTGGCGGTGCGGTGGGAGGTGGCGAAGATCGCGCGCAGCTCCTTGGCTTCCGCTAGCAGCCGCTCCACCGTAGCCGGGTCGCCCAGGCCGACGCTCCACAGGAACTCGAGCCAGTAGACCGCTTCGTCCGCTTCTTCGGCCACGATGCCCAGCTTGGCGATGAACTCCGCTCGCGAACGGGCCCGGGCCGATGCCCGGTAGTTTGCCCCGACCGAGGTCGCGCAGTCCAGCAACTGGTCGGCCGGCCGCCGCCCACCGGGTCGCGGTCGGATGCTCTCGGTCAAGCCGAAGACTGCCGCGGCAAACACTGCTGTCCGGGTCTCGAGATCAGGGCGCTCCATGCCCGGATCGGAGCACACCACGTGCCGCACGATTCCCGGCCGGTATGCCGCACTCGCGTCCCGGAAATGCGCAACCACGACGACCCTCGCCTGGCGGCCCCATCGCGGTTTCTGCGCGATGGTGACGCCGGCAATCACGACCGCACCCAATCTAGAGATAGGTCCGCAAATCTCAAGATAGATCTTCAGATCATCAGATCTACACATCGATCGCCAGCTCACCACCTCGCCAGATCATCAGATTTTCGATTCAGGTTAAACTGACATCAGATGGTCGAAGCTCCTCTCCAGTTCATCAAGCCGCGCGAACCCAAGCCCGAATGGCTGAAGGTGCGGGCGCCGGGTTCGGAGAACTATCTCCGGCTGCGCGGCATCATGCGCGACCTCAAGTTGAACACCGTGTGCGAGGACGCCCACTGCCCGAACATCGGCGAGTGCTGGCACCACGGCACGGCGACGTTCATGATCCTCGGCGACATCTGCACCCGCGCCTGCGCCTACTGCGCCGTCGCTCATGGGAAGCCGCAGGCCCTGGATCACGGCGAGCCCGCCCGCGTCGGCGAAGCCGTGGAGAAGATGCGGCTGAAGTACGCGGTGATCACCTCGGTCGATCGCGACGACCTGCCGGACGGCGGCGCCGGCATTTTCGCCAGCACCATCCGCGACATCAAGCGCCGCATGCCCGACACCCGCGTCGAGGTGCTGATCCCCGACTTCAAGGGCGACCACGCACCACTGAAGACGGTGCTCGACGCCCGCCCCGACATCCTCAATCACAACACCGAAACCGTGCCGCGGCTCTATCGCATGGCGCGCTCGGGCGGCAAGTATGCCCGCACGCTCGAACTGCTCGATCGCGCGCGCACCTACGCGCCGGACATCCCGACCAAGACCGGCATCATGGTGGGGCTGGGCGAGGAGAAGGACGAGCTCGAGCAGGTGTTCAAGGACCTGCGCGGCGTGGGCGTCTCGATCCTCACCCTCGGGCAGTACCTGCGCCCCTCGCCCGATCACGCGGTGATGACGCGCTACTACCATCCCGACGAGTTCGCCGAGCTCAAGCGCATCGCCATGGGCCTCGGCTTCGTGCACGTCGAGGCCGGACCGCTGGTCCGCAGCTCGTATCACGCGCACGAACAGGCCGACGCCGCCCAGGCCGCCCTGGCTCGCTAGGCCCCACGCAACGCCGCACAGGCGCTGCTTCTGTCTCGGGGCATGTGGGGACGAAGGCGAAACTGAGCGCTCAGTACCAGCGAAACGGCGGGCCCGAAGCCCGCCGTTTGCATTTCACCAGATCGAGATCGCTCACCAGATCGCGAGATAGCTCGCAAGATCGTCAAGTCGATCGCTAGATCATCAGTTCCCAAGATCGATCGATCACCAGCTCACGACCTCACCAGCTCTCCAGATCCCTATTTTCTTTTCGGCTTGTACACGTGCGTGGCCTGTCCGAAGAACTGCTCGGCCGCTTCCATCACCGTCTCGGTGAGCGTCGGGTGCGGATGGATCGTCAGCTTCACGTCGGAGGCGGTCGCCCCCATCTCGATCGCCAGCACACCTTCTGCAATCAGCTCGCCCGCCCCGGAGCCCACGATGCCGACACCCAGCACGCGCTCGGTGGCAGGATCGATCAGCAGCTTGGTCATGCCGTCGACGCGGTCAATGGCGATCGCCCGGCCCGAGGCCCCCCACGGGAACCGCGCGACCTCGACCTTGATGCCCTGCTTCTCGGCATCGGCTTCGGTGAGGCCGGCCCACGCGATCTCGGGGTCCGTGAACACCACCGCCGGAATCGCCGCCGGCTCGAACACCGCCTTGTGTCCGGCGATGGCCTCGACCGCCACTCGCGCCTCGTGCGACGCCTTGTGCGCCAGCATCGGTTCCCCCGCCACGTCGCCGATGGCGAACATCGTCGGTTCCGCCGTGCGGCGCTGCCCGTCGGTTTCGATGAAGCCCTTGGCGTCCACCTTCACGCGGGTGCGATCCAGTCCCTCGATGCTGGCGTTCGGGCGACGGCCAATCGAGACCAGCACGTAGTCGTAGGTGGCTTCCTTCGGGGCGCCCTCCCCCTCGAAGCTGACCGTGACGCTCGAGGCGTCCGCCTTCATCGAGGTGACCTTGGTCGACAGGTAGATCTTCTCGAACACCTTCTCGGCGCGCTGGTTGAGGATGCGCACCAGGTCGCGGTCGGCGCCGGGCAGCAGCCCGGGCGTCATCTCGACCACCGACACCTTGGTGCCGAGCGCCGCGTAAACCGATCCCAGCTCGAGGCCGATGTAGCCGCCGCCGATGACCAGCATGGTCTTCGGGATCTCCGGCAGATCCAGCGCGCCGGTCGAGTCGAGCACGCGGGGCGAGTCGATGGACAGCGAGGGTATGCGGGTCGGGTGCGAGCCCGTCGCCAGGATCACCGCATCGACGCTGACGGTCTCTTCGCCGCCGTCAACCTTCTTCACGCGCAGGGTCTTCGGGTCCACGATCGAGGCGCGGCCCTGCAGGTAGTTGACCTTGCGCAGCTTCGCCACCTGGCCGGTGCCGCTCGTCAGCTTCTCGACGACGCGGTTCTTGTAGGCGCGCAGCTGGTCGACGTCGATCTTGGGTGCGCCGAAGCTGACGCCCCAGTCGGTGGCGTGGTGGGCTTCGTCGATGACCTTCGCCACGTGCAGCAGCGCCTTCGAAGGAATGCAGCCCTTGTAGAGGCACACGCCGCCCGGGTTCTTCTCCTCGCCGATGAGCGTGACCTGCATGCCGAGGTCCGCGGCGTAGAAGGCGGCCGCATAGCCGCCCGGACCGGCGCCGAGAACGGCAACTTTCAAAGACTTGGGATCTGTTGACGTCATGATGTGGTGATCTCGCGATCTGATGTGATGACCTGGTGATCTGACGATCTGGAAGATGTCGAAGATCTGGAGATCGATCGATCAGATCTCCAGCTCACCACCTCACGAGATCACCAGATTCCGCTAGCCCCTGAGCGCGAGCGCGAAGGGGTTCTCCAGGGCCTCGGCGACCCAGCGGAGGAAACGAATCGCGTCGGCGCCGTCGATCAGCCGGTGATCGTAGCTGAGCGAGAGCGGCAGCATCTGCCGCGGCTCGAACTCCTTGCCGTTCCACACCGGCTCGAAGATGCCGCGCGAGATGCCCAGGATGGCCACTTCCGGCCAGTTGACGATCGGCGTGAAGGCCGTGCCGCCGATGCCGCCGAGATTGGTGATCGACATCGAGCCGCCCGACATCTCATCGAGCGACAGCTTGCGGGCCTTGGCCTTCTCGGCCAGTTGCTGAATCTCGACCGACAGCTGGCTCAGGTTCTTGGTGTCGGCGTTGCGGATGACCGGCACCAGCAGGCCGAACTCGGTGTCCACCGCGATGCCCACGTTCACGTACTTCTTGTAGACGATGGCCTCGCCAGCCGCGTCGACCGAGGCGTTGAACTGGGGGAACACCTTCAGCGCGCTCGCCAGCACCTTGGCGGCCACCGCCGTCACCGTCAGATTGCCGCCGGCCTTCTCCACTTCGCCGCGGAACTTCTTCCGCGTCTGCTCGAGGCCGGTGATGTCCGCCTTGTCGAACTGCGTGACGTGCGGGATGGTGTTCCACGCGAAGCTGAGGTGCTCGGACGTCTTGCGGCGCACGCCGCTCATCGCCTTGCGCTCCACCTCGCCGTACTTGCTGAAGTCGGGCAGGGGCCGCGCCTGGAGCGGCGTGGCGCCGCCGCTGGCCGCGGCGGCCTGACCGGCGCTGCCAAAGCTGCTCAGCACGCGCTTGGCGAACTCCTTGACGTCCTCGATCGAGAGCCGCCCACCGGGACCGGTCCCCGGCACCTGAGAGATGTCCACGCCGATCTCGCGGGCGAGCCGACGGACCGACGGCGACGCCGGGGCTGAGAGCTGCGGCGAGGGCGCGGCCACCGCTGCGGCCGGCTGACGCCCGGCGGCGATGTCCACGACCGGCGCCTTGGGCCGTTCGACCTCGACCGGCGCGGCCGGTGCGGCGGCTGGGGCCGGTGCGGCAGCGGCTGCGGCCGGCGGGGGTTCCGCGGCAGCCGCGGGCGCCTCCGCCTTCGGCGGCTCGGCCTGAGGCGGCGCGCCGGCCACGCCCACGTCCACGATCAGCACGGTCTGCCCAGGCTTGACCTTGTCACCCGCCTTCACGCGGATGTCCTTGACCACGCCAGCCAGCGACGACGGCACTTCGACGGTCGCCTTGTCGGTTTCGAGCTCGAGCACCGACTGCTCCAGCTTCACCGTCTCGCCGATCTTCACCAGCACCTTCAGCACGTCGCCCTGTGCGACGCCGTCACCCAGATTCGGAAGAACGAATTCTGCCAAGGAAAACCCCTCGAAGAGAGCGTTGCGGTTCAAGGAGCGGAGCGATTTGCCCCGCGCCCTTGAACCTGGAACCGTGAACTGGTGATTCCGGCCGGCTAGCTGATCGCCGGGTTCGGCTTCTCGGGATTGATCCCGAGGTCGGTGATGGCCTTGGCCACGACCGCCGGCTCGACCTGCTTCTCCTGCATCAACGCATACAGGGTCGAGAGCACGATGAACCGCGCGTCGACTTCGAAGAAGTCGCGAAGGGCCGCCCGCGTCTCGCTGCGGCCGAAGCCGTCCGTGCCGAGCGCGTGCAGCTTCTTCGGCAGCCACTGGTCGATCGCGTCCGGCAGCACCTTGAGGTAGTCGGAGGCGGCGACGAACACACCGGGCGCGTTCTTCGTCACCTGCGTGACGTACGGCACCTTCGGCTTGTCGGCGGGATGCAGCCGATTCCACCGCTCGGCGGCATGGCCGTCACGATAGAGGTTCACGTAGCTGGTGACGCTCCACACGTCGGCGCCGACGTTGTACTGCTCCTCGAGAATCTGCTGCGCCTTGATCGCCTCGGTGAGGATGGTGCCGCTGCCGAACAGCTGCGCCCGCAGCTTGGCCTTCGGCTTGCTGGTGGGCTTGCAGACGTACATGCCCTTGAGGATGCCGTCCTTCGAGCCTTCGGGCATCGGCGGATGCTCGTACTGCTCGTTCATGACGGTGAGGTAGTAGAAGATGTCCTCGCCGTCGCCGTACATCCGCTTGATGCCGTCCTCGACGATGGTCGCCAGCTCGTAGGCGAAGGCCGGGTCGTAGGACTGGCACGTCGGCACCGGCAGCGCCAGCACGTGGCTCTGGCCGTCTTCGTGCTGCAGGCCCTCGCCGTTGAGCGTGGTGCGGCCCGAGGTGCCGCCCATCACGAAGCCCTTCATCCGCATGTCGGCGCCGGCCCAGATCAGGTCGCCGATGCGCTGGAAGCCGAACATCGAATAGAAGATGAAGAACGGAATCATGTTGATTCCGTGCGTCGCATACGCGGTGCCCGCGGCGATGAACGACGAGACCGAGCCGGCCTCGTTGATGCCCTCTTCGAGAATCTGCCCGTCGCTGGCTTCCTTGTAGTAGAGCAGCGTGTCGCGGTCCACCGGCTCGTAGAGCTGTCCGGAGTGGGCGTAGATGCCGACCTGGCGGAACAGCGCCTCCATGCCGAAGGTCCGCGCCTCGTCCGGCACGATCGGCACGATGAACTTGCCGACGTGCTCGTCGCGCAGCAGCTTCGACAGCAGGCGCACGAACACCATCGTGGTGGAGGCCTTGCGGTTCTCGGTGCCGGTGTGGAACTCCTCGAAGGTGTCGCCGAACTCGATGCGCGTGTGCACCGGCTCGTTGCGGCGCTTCGGCACGGGACCGTGCAGCGCCTGCCGGCGTTCACGCATGTACTTCACTTCGGCGGAGTCGTCGGCCGGCCGGTAGAACGGCGCGTTGGCGACGTCGTCATCCGAGATCGGGATGCCGAAGCGGGTGCGGAAGGTCCGCACTTCGTCGTCGTTGAGCTTCTTCTGGTTGTGGGTGATGTTCTTGCCCTCACCCGACTCGCCGATGCCATAGCCCTTGATGGTGCGCGCGAGCACCACCGTCGGCATGCCCTTGGTCTCGACCGCGCGGCGGAACGCGTTGAACACCTTGTTCGGGTCGTGTCCGCCGAGGGTGAGCTTCTTGAGCTGCTCGTCCGAGAGGTGCTTGACCATCTCGAGGAGACGCGGGTCGGCGCCCCAGAAGTGCTTGCGGGTGTAGGCGCCGGATTCCACGGCGTACTTCTGGTACTCGCCGTCCACCACTTCGCCCATGCGCTTGACGAGCAGGCCGTCGGTGTCCTTCTCGAGGAGCGCGTCCCATTCGGCGCCCCAGATGCACTTGATGACGTTCCAGCCGGCGCCGCGGAAGATGGCCTCCAGCTCCTGGATGATCTGGCCGTTGCCGCGCACCGGGCCGTCGAGCCGCTGCAGGTTGCAGTTGATGACGAAGATCAGGTTGTCGAGCTTCTCGCGCGACGCCAGCGTGATGGCGCCGAGCGACTCCGGTTCATCGGTCTCGCCGTCGCCGAGGAATGCCCACACCTTGGCATCGGACTCCGGCTTCAGGCCGCGATCTTCCAGGTAGCGGTTGAACCGCGCCTGGTAGATGGCCATGATCGGCCCGAGCCCCATCGACACCGTGGGGAACTCCCAGAAGTCGGGCATCAGCCAGGGGTGCGGATACGACGAAAGGCCGCCGCCCGGCTTCAGCTCGCGGCGGAAGTTCTCGAGCTGTTCGACCGACAGGCGTCCTTCGAGGAACGCGCGGGCGTAGATACCCGGCGAGCCGTGACCCTGGAAATAGACGACGTCGGCTTCGTGGCCGTTCTCGCGGCCGCGGAAGAAGTGGTTGTAGCCCACTTCGTACAGCGTCGCGGAGGATGCGAACGTCGAGATGTGGCCGCCGATACCGTCTTCGTTGCGGTTGGCGCGCACCACCATCGCCATCGCGTTCCAGCGCACGAGGCTCTTGATCCGTCGCTCGACTTCCCGGCTGCCGGGATATGGGACTTCGTCGTTGGGATGAATGGTGTTGATGTAGGGCGTATTCGCGGTGAACGGGAGCTTCACGCCGGACCGCTGAGCCTGGATGCCCAGGTCACGGAGCAGGCGGCCCACACGGGCCGAACCGCCATGGCGGAGCACATCGTCGAGCGAATCGAGCCATTCCCGGGTTTCGAGGGCTTCCAACTGGGCGGCGTCTGTCGGAGCAGTATTTCTCATAGCCGTATATGACCTTCCTTCACGTCTCTAGGCAATCGTACCATTGTAGTGTGAAGACGAAGAAAAGGGCATCTCCCGGGCCGCCCCTCACCCTCTCAGCCGTACAAGATGGGATCATCGGCTGCGAGCGGTGCCCGCGGCTGCGCAGCTACTGCCAGACGGTGGCGCGCGAAAAGCGAGCGGCTTACCGCGACTGGACCTACTGGGGACGGCCGGTGCCGGGCTTTGGCGATGCCGACGCCCGCGTGCTGATTCTGGGACTGGCCCCGGCGGCCCATGGCGCGAACCGCACCGGCCGCGTCTTCACCGGTGACGGAGCCGGCGCCTCGGGCGACTTCCTCATGGCGGCCCTGCACCGCGCCGGGAGGGCGAACCGCACCACCTCGCAAGTTCCCGACGACGGGCTGGTGCTGCGTGACGTCTACATCGCCGCCGCGGTCCGGTGCGCGCCACCGGCCAACAAGCCCACACCCGAGGAGGTCGCGAGGTGCCTGACGCACCTCGAGGCCGAGCTCGCGCATCTGCCGCGACTCGACACGGTGGTGGCGCTCGGAAAGATCGCGTGGGACGCCTGGTTGCAACTCGTCGCCCGCCACGTCACGCTGCCCCGCCCGCGACCGGCGTTCTCTCACGGAGCGGTGGCCAGCCTGGCCGGGCTCGCGCCAGCATCGAGCGCCGTCGATCGGCCGGCGCTGCGCATTCCGTCGCGGCTGATCGGGTGCTATCACCCCTCGCGACAGAACACGAACACCGGAACAGTCACACCCGCGATGTACGACGATGTGTTCAGTGGTCTGCTGGGAGCGCCTGCGGCGACGCCGCCAGAATTCCCCTGAGCTTCGCCGAATCGAGATTGCCGCCCGACATGATGCATGCGACGCGCTGCCCGGCGAGAGCCGGGCGATGCGATCACGCGGCGTAAATGTCCTGCAACGTCGGAGGGATCATGCAGGTTTCTCGAGGGCGAGGGTGTGGGTGCGCGCGGCCCAGCGATCGCGCAGCGGCACCGTGAGGTCGGGGCGGTCGGTGATGAGGCCATCGACACCCCATTCGAGCAGCCGCAAGGCCACGTCCTCGGCATCCACCACCCACACCTGCACCAGGCAGCCGTTGCGGTGCGCCTGCCGCACGAACGCCGGTGACGTGACGCGCAACCGGCCAAATCGCACCGGCACCTGATAGGCCGAGTACGCGACGCGCGCTCCCATCGGCCATCGCACCCATGACCGCCACAGCGTCCGGCGTGCTTCGTGATGCGAGGCGCCGGTGGCGATCTCGGGCGCCAGGGCCCGTGCGGCGTCGAGGGCAACCTGCTGGAACGAGCCAAGGCACACGCGCGCCGAGGCGCCGTGACGGCGCACGACCTCCACCACAGCCGCCGCCAGCGGGGCCGTGCCGAACTTCATCTCGATGATCACGCGCGTGGACGGCCAGGCCGCCAGCACCGCCTCGAGCGTGGGCACGCCGTGACCGCGATCCCGAAAGGGAAAGTTGCGATCCGGGCCGAAGTTCGCGCCCGCATCGAGCCGCGCCAGCTCCGCCGCGGTGAACGACGCGACCGGCCCATGGCCGTTGGTCGTGCGATCCACCGTCGGGTCGTGGATGATGACGGGCACGCCGTCGCGCGAGAGGTGGACGTCCACCTCGAGGCCGTCGGCGCCGTGCGCCAGGCCGTTGCCGAACGCCACCATGGTGTGTTCGGGCGCGAGCCGGGCACCGCCCCGATGGGCGAACACGAGGGGATGATCCGCCTCGAAGACGGATGGCCTCGAACCAATCGGGGGGTGCACGGAGTCATAATAGCCATATGTCCGCTGCGCCCCGCATTGAAACCCTTGGACAACTCCGCGCCGCCGTGAGCCGCGGCGAAATCCGCCGCCGCTCGGTCAAGGACGAAGTCCGCGAGAACCTGTCGGATCGTCTGCGCCGGAAGCAGACGCTGTTCCCCGGCATCATCGGCTATGACGACACCGTCGTCCCCCAGCTGACCAACGCGATCCTGTCGCGTCATCATTTCATCCTGCTCGGACTGCGCGGCCAGGCCAAGACGCGCATCCTGCGCGCGCTGACCACGCTGCTCGACGAGTGGCTGCCGGTCGTCCCCGGCAGCGAGATCAACGACGACCCGCTGGCGCCGCTCTCGGCCTACGCCCGCCATCGCGTGCAAGCCGAGGGCGACGACCTGCCGATCGCGTGGCTGCCGCGCGAGGCGCGCTACATCGAAAAGCTGGCCACGCCCGACGTGACCATCGCCGACATGATCGGCGACATCGATCCGATCAAGGCCGCCAAGAGCGGCATGCAGCTGGGCAACGAGCTGGCGATGCACTTCGGCCTGCTGCCTCGCGCCAACCGCGGCATCTTCTCGATCAACGAGCTGCCCGACCTCGCCGGCAAGATCCAGGTGGGACTGTTCAACATCCTCCAGGAAGGCGACGTCCAGATCAAAGGCTATCCGGTCCGCCTGCCGCTGGACGTGATGGTCGTGTTCTCGGCCAACCCCGAGGACTACACGGCGCGCGGCAAGATCATCACGCCGCTCAAGGACCGCATCGGCGCCGAGATTCGCACGCACTACCTCTCCAGCCGCGCCGACGCGATGACGATCACCGCGCAGGAAGCGTGGACCGATCGCGGCGGCGAACTGCAGATTCCCGCCTTCGTGCGCGAGACGGTCGAGGAGCTCGCCTTCCAGGCGCGCCAGGATCGCCGCGTCGACAAGCGCTCGGGCGTCAGCCAGCGCATGCCGATCAGCGTGCTCGAAAGCGTGGTCTCGAACGCCGAGCGGCGCGCGCTGTCCGCCAACGAGTCACCGGTCGTGCCGCGCATCCTCGACATCTACGCCGCCCTGCCGTCGATGACGGGCAAGCTCGAACTCGAATACGAAGGCGAGCTGAAGGGCGCGGACGTGATCGGCCGCGAGTTGATCCGCAGCGCCGTGTCCAACGTGTTCGACGGACACTTCCCCGAGGCCGACACCCGCTCCATCGTCGAATGGTTCGACCTTGGCGGTTCGCTGGACCTCGGCGACCTCGAGCCCGCGACCGACGTGGTCCGCGAGGCGAAGAAGGTGCAGGGCCTGGTGGAGATGGCGCGCCGCACGGGCCTCGCCGCCGACGCACCGGCGCCGATGGTCGCGGCCGCAATCGACTTCGTGCTCGAAGGCCTGTACGCGCAGAAGAAGATCAGCCGCAGCGAGGGCCGCGGCTTCCACGCCGCCGAAGGCCAGCGCCGTCCGTCGCAGACCGAACAGCGCCGCGCTCCTGTGCTGACGCCGGACGACGACGACGAGCCGGGCAATGAGAGCGGCCGGAAGAAGAAGCGCTACTACAACTAGCGATCAGGGGTCAGGGATCAGGGATCAGGGTTCAGGCACCGGGCGCGAATGAAGTTCAAATACTCGAAGTACGTTCCCAATCCGCTCGAGGACCTCGACATGGACGAGCTCATGTCGAAGTTGAGCGATCTGCTGCTCTCCAGCGGCTTCGACAATCCGTGGGACCCGTCGGGCGGCATGGATCGGACGATGCAGGCGCTGCACGACGCGATCCTCGAGGCGCTGTTCAGCGGCGGCGTGCTGCCGCCGGACGTCGTCGAGAAGCTGTTCGGTGATGCGGCCGAGGGCAGCGAGGACGAGATCCGCCAGCAGCTCGAGCAGCTGATCCAGCAGATCATCGAGAAGATGCAGGAGTCGGGCTACATCAGCGCGGCGCCCGATCTCGAGTCCGAACGGCAGCGGCGGCAGCAGGGCGGTGGTCCGGGTGAAGGCGAACCGCAGCAGGTGCAGTTCGAGGTCACGGACAAGGCGCTCGACTTCCTCGGCTTCAAGGCGCTGCGCGACCTGCTCGGATCGCTCGGCCACAGCAGCGCGGGCCGTCACGACACCCGCGACCTGGCCACCGGCGTGGAAACCAGCGGCGCGCCCAAGCCCTACGAGTTCGGCGACACGCTGAACATCGACGCCACCGCCACCATCCTCAACGCGGTCACGCGGAACGCGGCCGAACGGGATGCGGCCACTGAAGAAGGCGCCGGCCCGGCGCGCCTGGAGTTGGGCCACGAGGCCTACCAGCCCGAACCGGGCGAGGCCCCGGCGGTCGTCACCAGCGGCATCGACATCGACTACCAGGACCTGATGGTCGCGCAAGGCGAGTACCAGAGCTCGTGCGCCACGGTCCTGATGCTGGACTGCAGCCACAGCATGATCCTCTACGGCGAGGACCGCTTCACGCCCGCCAAGCGCGTGGCGATGGCGCTGGCACAGCTGATCAAGACGCAGTATCCGGGCGATACCCTGCAGGCGGTGCTGTTCCACGACAGCGCCGAGGAGATCCCGGTCCGCGAGCTGGGCCGCGTCCGGGTCGGGCCCTACTACACCAACACCCGCGAGGGCCTGCGGCTGGCGCGGCGGCTGCTGGAGAAGCAGCGCAAGGACATGCGCCAGATCGTGATGATCACCGACGGCAAGCCGTCGGCGCTGACGCAGCCCGACGGCCGCATCTACAAGAACGCGTTCGGCCTGGATCCGTTCGTCATCGCCGAAACGTTCGCCGAGGTCTCGGCGTGCGCCAAGGCGGGCATCATGATCAACACCTTCATGCTCGCCCGCGACTACGACCTGGTGGCGTTCGTCCGCCGCGTCACCGCGATGTGCCGCGGCAAGGCCTACTTCACGACGCCCTATACGCTCGGCCAGTACGTGCTCATGGACTACATGGACAAGAAGACGCGGACGGTGCACTGATGGGGCCAGGCACGATTCCCATCTTCCCGCTGCCGTCGGTGGTCCTCTTCCCCAACGTCTTCCTGCCGCTGCACATCTTCGAGGCGCGCTACCGGCAGATGGTGACCGACGCGCTGTCGGGCGACCGCATCATCGGCATGACGCTGCTCAAGGCCGGCTACGATTCGGCGGACGGCGTTCCGCCGGTCTACGACGTCGGCTGCTCGGGCGTCATCACCCATGTCGAACGGCTCGCGGACGGGCGCTTCAACCTGATCCTGCGCGGCGTCGAGAAGTTCAAGATCGTCGGCGAGGAAGAGCCCGCGCCGGGCCAGCTCTATCGCACGGCGGTCATCAGCCCGCTCGACGAGGACGTGGACGACGTCGAGCGCGCCGGGCTGGCCTCGGAGCGGCGTCAGCTCGAAATCCGGCTGGCGCCCCTCTTCGAACGGGCGCGCGCCGAGTCGTTCCTCCCGCAGACGATGGCGGACGCGGACCTGATCAACGCGCTGGCGCAATACCTGGAGTTCGATCCGGTCGAGCGTCAGGCGCTGCTCGAACAGCCCGGGCCGGTGGCCCGCTGCCGGGCGATGATGGAGCTGCTGGAAGTGAAGGCGCTGCTGGAGCAGCTGCCGTCGCGGGAGCTCGGCAACATCCACTGACCGGTGTCAGTGCGTCATCGCGTAGATGACGGCGTTGATCGCCAGCGCGTAGCCATTCGGCGAGAACTGGTAGAAGTACTCCGGCTCCTCCCCCTCCCGCTCCCACGAGTCCGAGATGTCGGTGTCGTGCGTCATCAGGACGATGATCCGGCCGTGGCGATCGTTGATCGCCTTGATGTCGGGGACGGCGCTCTCGAGCCCTCGCTCGCTGGTGTCGCCGCCGCTGCGGCGCCAGTGGCTGATGGCGGGGATCTGCGGCACGCCCTTCACTTCGAACAGCGCGCGCCACAGCGGGTGCTCCGGCGGCAGGTCCACGATCGGGTACTCCGCCGGCGGCAGCACCTTGCTGATCTGGCTCACCCACACCTGCCAGGCTCGGTCGCCCCAGAAATCGTCCACCCAGAGGAAGCCGCCCTTGTCGAAGTAGGTGCGCAGCGCCGCGGCATCGGCGGGTTCGAAGATCGCCGTGCCGACGTCCGAGGCGAGCAGGAACGGACACTGGAACAGGAACGGATCGGTCGGCCGGAGGACGAGGTGATTGGCGTCGCCCGAGGCCTGTCGGCTGATGCGCACCTTGCTGAGCTCGCCGAGGCGCACGGGGAAATTGAGGTCGGCGCCGGGATAGTCGGTGCTCCATCCGGAGCCGCCCGCCTCGCGCCACTCGCTGGAGTACATCAGGCGGCAGAAGTTGAAGCGGCCGTCGAAGCTGTCGGCGGTGGGCAGGCGCGGCGGGAAGCGACGGCCCCAGCCTCCGCGCCACATCGGCGATTCCTGCGCGGCGACCGTGGCGGTCACCACCAGCAGCAGCACGGCGGCCCGGCCCAGGCGGAACATGTCAGTGCGTCATCGCATAGACGGCTACATTCATGCCGAGCGCGTAGCCGTTCGGGGAAAACGCGTAGAAGTACGACGGATCCTCGCCCTCGCGCTCCCACGAGTCGGCGATGTCGGTGTTGTGCGTCATCAGCACCATCACGCGCCCCTGGGCGTCGGTGATCGCGGCCATGTGCGCGCGCGCCGAGAGCGGGCCCATCTCCGAGGTGTCGCCGCCGGTCTGGCTCCAGAACTGCCACGCCGGCACCTGCGGCACGCTGGCGACCTCGAACAGCGCGCGATGGATCGGATGGTCCGGCGGCAGGTCCTTGATCGGATACTGCCCCGGCGGCAGCACCTTCGCGATCTCACGCGCGAAGTCTTCCCAGGCGTAGGGGCCCCAGTAGTCGTCCACCCACAGGAAGCCGCCCTTCAGCAGGTACTTGCGGAGGCCCTCCGCATCCTCGGGCGTGAAGCCGGCGCTCCCGGGATCCGACGCCATCAGGAACGGGCACATGCCCAGCCACTCGTCGGTGGGCCTGACGACCAGGTGATTGGGATCCTTGCCCGTCTTGGACACCGAGGTCTTGGTCATCTCCGAGAGGCGAATCGAGAAGTTGATGTCCGCGTAGGGATAGTCGGTGCCCCATCCCATGCCGCGCTGCTGGGCGCGCACGGCGGTGTACATCAAGCGGCAGAAATGGAAGCCGCCGTCCTGCTCCGCTTCGGTGGCAAAGCGCGGTGGCACGCCGGCCTCGCCGCCCCAGCGGCCGAAGCCCCCCGGCCCATGCCGCGCTGCGCCTCGGCGAACGACGCCGCCAGCAGCACCGCAACGACCGAGGCGGAGAGCAGCCTCCTCATTTTGGCGCTCGGGACTTCGACAGCGACCGGTAGTACTCCTCGACCAGCGTCTTGAACTCCGGCGGCACATCGTCCGAGCCGGCGACGACCGCGCGATCGGCATCGCCGGCGGTGCGCCGCAGGTTGTACTCGAAGCGCTTGATGCCCTCGGAGACGAACGACTGCAGCCGCTGCAGTTCGGCGACGTCCTTGTAGGCGCGATCGGAGTCGAGCTCCTTCATGCGGCGCATGATCTCGTCGAGCTCCTTCGGATCGACGCCCTGCTCGCGGAGCATGTTGCGCAGCGCCTGGGCCTCGCCCATCCAGCGGCGCGCTTCGCCGCGGAACTGCCGGATGTCGTCGCCGGTGAAGTAGTCACCCGGGTTGCGATCGCCCCACGGGCCACCGCCCCACGCGCCACCACGCGAATCGCCGCCGCCCATCTGGCCGCCCTGCTGACCGCCTTGTCCCTGCTGGCCGCCCTGACCTTGCTGGCCCTGCTGACCGGCTTGGCCCTGCTGCCCCTGCTGGCCGGCCTGGCCTTGTTGGCCCGCCTGGCCCTGCTGGCCCTGTTGACCGGCCTGACCCTGCTGCCCCTGCTTACCGGCCTGGCCTTCCTGGCCTTGCTGCCCGGGCTTGCCCTCCTGGCCGTCCTGACCGGCCTTGCCCTGCTGGTCCTGGCCCTGCTGATCGCCGCGGCCGGTTTGCCCCTGCTGCCGCGCCCGCTCTTCCATGCGGCGGCCCAGCGACTCGGCGCCGCGAGCCAGGTCGCGCGCGCGCTCGAGCGCGTCGGCGCCACGCTGCTGACCCATCCGGCCCGCCGCGTCGGCGGCCTCGGTCAGTTTCTGCCGCAGGTTGTCGATGTTGACGCCAATCTGCGCCTCGAGATTCCGCGCGAACTCCTCCGGCGCGCCGCCCTGGGCCGCGCGCTTCGAATAGCGGATCTTCTCCTTCAGCTGATCCTCGCGGATGCCGTTGGCCGCTTCTGCCAGCTTGCGTGACGCGTCCTTGGCGTCCTTCGCGGTCTCGTTCGCCATGCGATCGAGCTGCTGCTCGAGGCCGGCGACCTTCTGTTCGAGCGCATCTTTCCGCTGCCCCACCATCTGGGCGCGGCCCAGGCGATCGGCGCCGGCGTTCGGCAGGTCGTTGACATCGTCGGCGATGTCCTTCGCCTCCTGTGCGATCTCCTCGGCCTGGCGCTGCGCGTCGCGAACGTCGCGGTCGGCGCGATCGCCCTGCGACTTCTGCAGTTGCCGCTGCGCCTCGCGCAGCCGCTCCGCCGCGGCCGCGGCCTGGCCCTGCGCGCCACCCGACTCGCCGCTCGCGGCGCGGCGCATCGCGTCGGCCGCTTCGCGCATCTGCCGCGCGGTGGCCGCCAGGTCCTGGCGATTCTGATCGCGCGACAGCCGTTCGAGCTGACGCGCCGCTTCTTCCGCCTGCTCCGCCAGCGCGCGCTGCAGGTCGCTGCTGTTGCCGCGCGGGCCCTGGCCGGCGGCCATGCGGCGCTGCCGTTCCAGTTCCTGCTCCTGGCGCCGGGCCAGTTCCTTCAGCTTCTCGGCCAGTTCGTCCACCCGCTGATCGCCCTGCTGCTGGCTGGCGCGCTGGGTGGTCTCGTACTGGTTGGCCATCTTGTCCATTTCCATCTTGAAGAGATCGGCCAGATCCTCCGCGATGGAGCCCGCGCCGCCGCCACCGCCGCCGCCGGCGTTGCGCTGGGTCTGCACCTGCAACTCGAACTCTTCCTCCGCCTGCTGCAGGAACTGCAGCGCGCGCTGCTCGGGCGGCAACGCACCGTCCGGTGTTTGCCCCTGGAGCTTGCCTTCCGCCTCCTTCATCGCCTCCGCCGCCTTCGGCAGCAGCTCGGCGATCTTCTGGAACGACGGATCCGGCGTGACCAGCCGGCTGTTCATGCGTTCGACCAGGCCTTCGACGGACTCGCGCAAACGGCTCTGCGAGAGCGTGAGCACGGTCATGCCTTCGCGGAACTTGTCGGCGGCCGTCTGCTTCCGGTCGCGCTGCATCTTGAACGTGCCGGCGATGATCTGGCGCTGCTGCTGCGAGAGCGCGCCGACCTGATCCATGCCGCCACCGCCGCCCCCGCCGCCGCCACCCATCGACATCGCCGGCTTGAAGTCCTTGTTGAACGGCCGGATGCGGAGGAAGTACATGTCGCTCGTCGCGCGCTGCGGACCGGCGACGGCGTTGTTGTCGGTGGCGCGCGCGTAGTACGAGACCGCGTCGCCGGCCTTCACGCCGAGCTCCTCGAGATACAGCGTGTGGCCGGCGGTGACTTCCTTCATCACCTGGCGGCCTTCGAACAGCCGGATACTCTTCTCGGGACCACCGTTGACCGAATACATCAGCTCGAGGTTCTTCACCGCGTAGTCGTCGTCGGCCCGCACTTCGATGGCGAACTCCTGCACGGGCGTGGCGTCGGTGTCGCGTCCGGGCTTGCCCACCGTGACGGTCGGGGTCTGGTCGCTCAGGATGTCGATGGTGTACTGCGGCGAGGCGGTGACCTTCTCGCCCGAGGGACCGTCGAGCTCCACCCGATAGAAGCCGTCCTGCTTGGCGGTGAACGCAGCCGTGAGCGTGCCGTCGGCCGCGGCCGTCAGCGGCACGCTCTCCTTTTCGCCAATCAGGATCCGTCCACCCTTCGAAGCCATCGTCGGGGTGATGGTGAGGCTGACGTCAGTGCCGCCGAGCACGGCGATGTCGCCGCCGTCCTCCACCTTGCGCGGCTCGAGGCCGGTGTAGGCCGGGAACTTGTACTCGAGGTCCAGTTTCTTCACATACGGAAGCTCGACCACCTTCAACGTGAACGCCGATGAGCGCACACCTGCCGCTTCGACGAAGTACTCGACGTGATCGTCGAGATCGAACAGCAGCCCCTCGTAGGTGCCGTTCTCGCCCTTCAGCATCGCGACGCGCTCGTAGGCCGACTCGCCGCTGCCCTTCTTCAGCACGATGGCCGCGTCGGCGGAGTCGAAACCGGAGAGCGTGGCCGCGATGGTCTGGTCCGCGCCCTTCGGCACCGTCGCGTTGCCGGGCGTGACCTCAATTCGATACGGCGCCGCGGCCTCGAGGCTGCGCGAGATCACGAACAGCGCCGACAGCGCATGACGAAGGACGGCCGGTCCGATCGTGAACGTCAGCAGGGCCACCGCGGACACCGCGCCCACGGCCAGGCTGAAGTTCCGCAGCGGCTCGCGCTCGATGCGGGCGCCGTCCTCGACGGCGTGCAGGCGATCGATCGCCGTCTCGATCATCCGCTGCATCAGCACCGGAGAGGCGGCCCGGTCGCCGGGCTCGGCCATCGCGGTGAGGATGGTGGATTCGAGCGAGGGCTCGTGCTCTTCGAGGTAGAGCGCCACCTGTTCGTCACTGACCTGGCGCATCAGCGGACGGGCGAAGAACCAGAACGCCGCGCCTACGAGCAGCACGCCGGTGAGGATGCGGAACCAGTAGATCGCGTCGGGCGAGAACCGGTAGTAGTCGAGGGCCGCGGTGATCGCGAGGATGGCCAGCAGTCCGGCCACGAGGAACCCGACCGCGCCGCGAATCGCCAGCTTGGTCCGCCACCGCTTGCGCACCTGCCGGATGACGGCAACGAGTTCGGCGCGCGCGTATTCGTTCATACCGGGCCCTCCCTAGCGTCGGACCGGCGACAGCCGGCGCGCCAGCCACGATTCGGCGATGAGGATCAGGATACCTGCGAACAGCAGGTACCACCAGATTCGTTGTGCCTGCTCCTGGACGGTGTCGGGGACGACCACGGGGCCGCCGTTCAATCCGCCACTGCCGGGTTGGCCGGTCACGGCCACGCTCACTTCGCCCGGGTCCACGCGAGCCAGGTCGGATTCGGCCAGGTCCACGTTCGTCGCGATCACGCGCAGCGGCTGCCCTTCCCGGGCATCGCGCACCTCGTAGAAGCCCGGTTCGGCCACTTCCATGGCCGAACTGCCCGCTGGCGGCGTCACCCGTTGTCCGGTAGGACTGAGGATCACCGAGGCGGTGCCACTCGTGGACACGTCCACGGCCTGGCCAACGGTCGCCCAGCCGGGCTGCTCCGCATAACTGGAGGCCTGCCGCGCCAGCTGGTGCACGAACGGCAGGTAGACCGGCTTCAGGGCGAGGTCGTTCCAGAAGAGATCGAGGGTCGTCGCCAGCACCAGCATCCGGCCGCGGCCGAGGGTGCCTTCGACCAGCGCCGGCGTGCCGCCATCGAACCGCGCCAGCGTCACGGCGCCAGGTTTAGCGGTCAGCACGCGATAGCCATAGACCCGCGCCGACGAGAAGTCGCCGCTGCGCGGCGCACGGAACGGCTCGAACACGGCATGGCCGTAGTCGAAGCCACTCAGCTTGGCGGCCGCGCCGCGCGTGCGATCCTCGATGCCGGCCAGCGCCACCGGCAGCCAGTCGGCCGCCGGCAGCGTCGCGCGGGGGCCGAGCGCGACGATCACGCCGCCGCCGCCCTCCACGAACGTCTTCAGTCGCGCGGCGATTGCGTCGCCGAGCGGCAGGTCCTGAAGGATGACGACGCGAGCCCGCGCCAGC
The DNA here is from genome assembly GCA_963723005.1 of uncultured Acidobacteriota bacterium. Taxonomy (GTDB): domain Bacteria; phylum Acidobacteriota; class Vicinamibacteria; order Vicinamibacterales; family UBA2999; genus VFZN01. The sequence goes on from CAVRPA010000014.1 coordinate 231,246, forward strand.
GATTCGGGAGTGATCGCATCGACACCGTGCGCGGTCACCTGAAAGCGCGGCCGATCGCCGATCGACAGGGCGCGGTTGAGATAGAGATCGGAATCGCCGCGCGCGCCGGCGCCGACCAGCATCACCGGCAGCACCTGTGGCGGCGTGACGATCGCATTGAACACGTTGTCCACCATGAGACCGTCGGCCGGGATGCGCGTCGACACGCGCATCGCCCCGCCGGTGAACACCACCGGCGCGAAGGTCGTCGACGCCGAACTCCCGGCAGCGACGTTGACAGTGGCCGACTGCACCACGCGGCCCTCGACCTCGAGATCCACCTTGACGTTGCTCGCCGCCTCGGCGCCGCGGTTGCTGACGCCGGCGGTGACGGCGACGCGCTCCTGGTTCTCCGACGCCACCCGTTGCAGCGACAGCGGCGTGATCGACAGATTGGCTTGCGACGGCTGGCTCAACGGCGACCGGCGTGAACACGCTGCCGGCCGGCAACCGGAACGCCTCGTCTGGCTGCCACCCCGCGCGCTGGAAGTCGCTGATGAGGATGGTCTCCTTCCGCGGCAGATTGACGATTCGGCGAGCAGGCTCGACGCGAGCTTCAAGGCGGGCGCGTAGCGGGTGGCGCCGGCAGACGCCTGCGCCCGGTCGATCTCCGCGACGACGCGCGACACGTCGGCGCTCGAGCGCAGCACGAGCTCGGCGGTGGACGAGAACAGCACCAGCGAGACCCGGTCGAGCGAACCGGCCGAGCCGAGCGCGGTGCGCGCCGCCTGCTGGGCCCGGGTCCACATGTCGCCCGCGCCCATGCTGTAAGAGCGATCGAGCAGCACCACCACCTCGCGCGCGCCGCCACCGGACGCCGCCAATTCCGAGCCGCGCATGAACGGCCGCGCGAACGCCGCGATGATCAGCGCCATCGCCGCCGCGCGCAGCGCCAGCAGCAGCCAGTCGCGAATCCGCCGGCGCTTCACCGATTCGTAGGGAATCTTGCGCAGGAACATCAGCGACGGAAATTCGACCACCGCGGTCCGCTCGCGCTGCGTCAGGTGGATCAGCACCGGAATGGCGAGGGCCGCGAGGCCGAGCAGGAAGAGCGGCGTGAGGAACGTCATCGCGTGCGCGTCAGCCGATCGCGGATGGAGAGGTACTGGAACAGCGCGTGATCCAGCGGCATCGAGGTCTTGAGCAGCATGTAGTCGATGCGCTGCGCGGTGGCGCGCGTCTGCAACTCGTCGACGTGGGCCTTGACGAGCGCCCGGTACTGCTCGCCGAGCGCGTCGGGCACGACCGGCATCTGCTCCCCGCTTTCGAGATCCTCGAAGCTCGAGGGGTCGGTGAACGTGAAGTCGATCTCGGCCGGGTCGAGCACGTGGAAGAGGATGACGTCGTTGCCGCGGAACCGGATCGGCGCCACCGCTTCGAAGATCTGATCGGGCTCGGCGTAGAAGTCCGACACCACGACGACAATGCCGCGGCGGCCGAAGTGCTCCGCCAGTTTCTTGAGCGGAGCGACGATATCGCCCGGCCGCTCCGCCTTGGCCCGATCGAGCGTGTGGAGCACGACGTCGAGATGCTTGGCCGACGGCGGCACATGATCGACCACCTGATGGTCGAACGTGACCAGGCCGACGCGGTCGCGCTGAGTGTGCACCAGGTAAGTGAGGCAGGCCGCCAATGTCTTGGCGTAGTCGAGCTTCGTCAGCCGCTCGCCGAACGCCATCGAGCGCGAGACATCGAGCAGCACCGAGAAGTTGGCGTTCGAGTCGGCCTCGAACTCCTTGAGGAAGTACTTGTCGGTGCGGCCGAACACCTTCCAGTCGACGCGGCGGATGTCGTCGCCTGGCACATACCCACGGTGCTCGGCGAAATCCACCGACGCGCCAAAGAACGGCGAGCGGTGCAGGCCATTGATGACGCCGTCCACCACGGACCGCGCCACGAACTCGAGGTTCCCGACGCGCGCGAGCACGGCGGGGTCCACGAATCGCGCGCCGGGTGCCGGACTGTTCAACATCGCAGGGACCTTGGTTTTGGGTCTTGAGTCTTGGGTCTTGGGTCTTGGGTCGACTACATCCCGGACTTCGGCATCGGCACGGCTTCGAGCAGCCGGTCCACCAGCATGTCGCTCGTCACACCTTCGGACTGCGCATGGAAGTTCGTCAGCACCCGGTGCCGCAGAACCGGGTGCGCGAGCGCCCGGATGTCGTCGAAGCTCACGTGGTAGCGGCCGCTGGTCAGCGCGCGGGCCTTGCCGGCCAGGACCAGGTACTGCGCGGCGCGCACGCTGCCGCCGAACGCCACCCACTTCTTGACGCTGTCCGGGCAGGTGGGCGACTTCGGCCGGCTCGCCCGCACGATCGACAGCGCATAGCGCAGCACGGGATCGGCCACCGGCACGCGCCGCACCAGCCGCTGGAACGACACCAGGTCGGCGCCGCTCACCGGGCGCTCGAACTGGGGCTCGAGAATCGCGGTGGTCGTGCGGATGACTTCCAGTTCCTCGTCCTCGGGCGGGTGCTCGATGACGATGTGGAACATGAAGCGATCGAGCTGGGCTTCGGGCAGCGGATAGGTGCCTTCGAGCTCGATCGGGTTCTGCGTCGCGAACACGTAGAACGGCTCTTCCAGCTTGTAGGTCCGGCCCTGGATGGTGACGCGGTGTTCCTGCATCGCCTCGAGCAGCGCCGACTGCGTCTTGGGCGGCGTGCGGTTGATCTCGTCGGCCAGCACGATGTTGGCGAAGATCGGCCCCGGCGCGAACACCATCGACCGGCGGCCGGTCGAGGGATCTTCCTGGATGATGTCCGTGCCGGTGATGTCGGACGGCATCAGGTCGGGCGTGAACTGCACGCGGTTGAACTTCAGGTCCAGGACCCGCGCCATCGTGTGGATCAGCAGGGTCTTTGCGAGCCCCGGCACGCCGACGATGAGGCTGTTGCCGCCGACGAACAGCGTCAACAACACCTGATTGACGACCTCGTCCTGGCCGATGATCAGCTTCTTCAACTCGCTGAGGATGCGCTCGCGGCCGGACTTCATCCGGTCGGCCAATGCCACATCGTCGGGTGCATTGAGTTCGGTCGTCGTCGTCTCCACGTCTCCCCCGTCCTTCTCTTCAGTGCGTCATCGCGTAGATCACGTAGTTCACGCCGTACTTGTAGGCCTCGTTCGACTGGTCCACCGGCACCCAGCCGGTGTCCGAGAACTCCCAGAACTCGCCGAGGTCGTGGTTGACGTTCGCCACCGCCAGCAGCCGCCTCTCGGGATCGTTGTCCTCGAAGAGGCCACGGAACTCCGCCGGTCCGTAGTATCCCTCCGTCACGAGGTGATTGATGTCGAAGAACGAATGGAACACCGGGTGGCTGGCGTCGAGCGTCACCCATCGCAGGTTCGGCATCACGTCGGCCATGCGTCCCTGCAGATTGGTCCAGTCGCGCGCCTCGCGGAAGTCGTCGAAGATGATGAACCCGCCCTTCTGCAGGTAGGTGCGCAGCCCGTTGGTCTCGGCCTCGTTCAGCGTCCAGAAGCCCGGCTCGGACATGTACGCGACCGGATACAACGACAGGTCGGGATCGTCCAGCGACAGGATGTTGCTCTCGTCGCGGTAGGTCCGGGTGAACGACACGTCCTCGAGGATGCGCTGGAAGTGCCAGTCGGCGCGCGGGTAGTCGTGCGCCCAGCCGGGATCGCCGCGGAAGCCGCCCTCGTATCGCAGGCGCACGAACGCGAAGCGGCCGTCGTAGTCCACCTTGGTGGAGGCAATCTCAGCCCGCATCCGTCCGCGGCCACGGAAGCTCTCCTGCGCGAAGACGGCGCAGGCCGTCGCTGCGCAAATCGCGATCGCCAGTGCCAGGTTACGGAAGGCCGACGACACGCCGGTACCCCCATTCCGCGGACAGCAGCCCGACGAGCAGCAGCAGCACGATCGGCATGTGCCACAGCTCGTGCTCCTCGACGGTGGTCACGCCGCGCCCGGTGTAGCGCAGGTCGTCGGCCAGCGTGGAGGTCTCTCCAGCCGCGTAGTAACGGCCCCCGGTCTCTTCGGCCATGCGCCGCAGCGTGCCGGCCCGGAGCGTCGCGTCGAAGTACTCCTGCTCGCCCGGCGCGGCGCGCACGTGCGATACCGCGGAGCCCACGTCGGCACCGGCGCGAGTGGCCTGCACCTTCACTTCGTACCAGCCTTGCGCGGCAGCCGGGAACGTCCCTTTGTACTCGCCCGCCTTCTCGCCGCTCCATGCCATTGGCACATCGACGACGGCGCCCTCGGGTCCGGTCACCGTGGCGGTGACGGACGCGTCGTTCAATTCGAGGAACGCCTTGTCGGCGACGGCCGCCGTGAAGGCGACCGTGCTTCCGGGCTCGACCCTATCGGACGAAGTGCGGATCTCCACCTGGTCGGGCACTTCGTCCACGACCCAGCGCAGCAGTTGACGCCAGAAGTTCTCGTGCGTCAGGTCCTCGACCGGGACGCTCGCGTGCATCTGCCACACCCACGAGTCCTGTGGCGTGAAGGCGAATGCCTTGCCGCGTCCATAGCGCTGGAAGACGAGCACGGGATAGTCGCGTCGCGACCCATCCGGGGCCGAGAGCAGCACCGTGGCGCCGGGCTTGATGGCATCGAGGCGATTCACCGCCGTGACGCCGGGCAAGCGTGCCCCACCGTTCGACCGAAGCCGCCTCGGTGCCCGCCACCTGCGTGACGGCGCTGGCCGAGCCTGCGCGCGTCGGCTTCACCTGCAGCCGGATCACGTCGCCGTCCTTCTGGCGCAGGTTGCCGTCGAGCACCACCGGCAGCGTATCGGCCACCGCCGTGCCCGCATACCCGCCTTCACTGAAGGCGCGTGGCCCGCCCAGCGCCAGCAGGCCGCCGCCCCGGCGATCCACGAACTCGGCGATCATCCGGAGTTGATCGCCCGTGAACGAACCGGCTTCGATGCTGCCGAGGACGAGTCCGCGATAGGCGAACAGCTCCTCGCGCGTCTTGGGGAAGCCCGCCACCAGCTCGTCGGCGTTGTCCACGCCAAGGCGCAGGTACTTGTTGTCGGCGGTGCGCTGCAGGGCGACGACCTCGACGTTCTGATCTTCGGTCACCGCGCGGCGGAGGAACTTCAGCTCGAAGCGCGGCTCGCCCTCGAAATAGAGAATCTTCTCGCGCCGATCGCGGACGTCGATGAGCGCCTCGCGCTGGTTGTTGTCCGCCACGAGCTCGCCCGGCAGCGCGGGCACGCGGAATCGCAGGACCCGCGGGCCTTCCTCGTCCACCGTGATGCGGACCGGAACGGTGGCCGGCGCCCCGCCGGTCGGGAGCGTCACCTTCTGGGTGCTGACGATGCGGCCCTCGTCCTCGACGTCGAGCGTCACCGCCTGGCCGTCGAACCCCTTCTGGGCAATCACCACGTCCACCAGCAGCGTCGTGCCCTTGAGCGCGGTGCGCGGTGTCGTCACTCGGCCAATCTGAATGTCCTTGTCGAGGGTCTCGCGGCCGACGCCGACGGTGAAGACCGGGACGGCCTCCGCCTTGAGTCCGAGCAGCGCGTCGCCCAGCGCGGCGTCCGCCGTATCGGCGCCGTCGCTGACCATCACGAGCCCGGCCAGCGGCAGCCCGGCCAGTTCCTGTCGCGCCGATGCCAGCGCGGCGCCGAGACGGGTTTCGGTCCCGTCGAACTTCATGTCAGCGCCCGAGGCCACCCGCGTCGCCGTCGACGAGAAGCGGAAGACGCGGACGGTGAACCGGTCGGCCAGGGTCTTGAGAGTGCCGGCGTCGAGAGCGCCAAAAGTGGACTGCACGTACGACGCGCGCGGCTGCCCGTCGGCGTCGGCAATCTGCATCGAGCGGGAGTCGTCCAGCAGCACGCCGACCACGTTCTGCTGCGGCACCGCGGCCCGGACCACGAGCACGGGACGGAACAGGCACGCCAGGACGAGCAGCAGCAGCGCCACGCGCAGCGTGGTGAGCACCAGCCGATCGCGCAGGGTCAGCTTCGCCCCGCCGCGGTAGCTGATGAGCGCCGCGGCAATGGCGACCGCCGTGACCGCCACGGCTACGAACGAGCCGGTCCACGCCGCCCAGCGGATGTCCCCTTGCGCGAACATCGCCGGGGAATATTCGAAGAAGAACCGAAACAGGGCCTCGAACACGGAATCTCCGGCGATTCTACATGGGACGGCTGGCGGTCACTCCAGCGTTCTGCGGCCCAGCCGGGCGGTGGGGGCGTCTCGTGTTCCACGGTAGGCTATGCCGCATGCGCACCCCATCCATCTCGCGTCGTGCTGTGATCGGCCTGACCGGCGCCCTGCTGGCCCCCGCCTGGCGCACGCGCGCCAAGGCTCAATCGGTCAGACGCGCGACGGTGGCGAATGGCCGCAGGTTTCTTCAGTACGACGTCTTCACCGATCGCCCGCTCACGGGAAATCAGGTGGCCGTGTTCATGGAGGCGAAGGGGCTCGCCACCGAGGCCATGGCCGCGATGACGCGCGAGACCAACTTCTCGGAAGCCACGTTCGTGACCGCCGCCGAACAGGCGGGCACGGACATCAGGCTCCGCATCTTCGGCCGCGGCGGCGAGATGCCCTTCGCCGGGCATCCGGTGATTGGCTCCACCTTCGCCCTGGCCGACGACGGGGTGATCGCGGCGGGAACGAAGACCTTCATGTTCGGCCTCAACATCGGGCCGACGCTGGTCGAGCTCGAATGGAAGCAGAACGCGCTCGCCTTTGCCTGGATGACGCAGCAGCCGCCGGTCTTCGGCGCCACCCTGCCGGATGCCGGCAAGGTGGCGGCGGCCTACGGCCTGCCGGCAGACGCGCTCCACCCCGGCGTGCCGGTCCAGGAAGTGAACTGCGGCTCGGCGTTCTACCTGCTGGCGCTCAAAACGCGCGCGGCGGTGGACCAGGCGGCGTACGACGCGCGGGCCATCGCCGCCGTCTTCGAAGCGGCACAGCTGCCGCGTCGCGGGATCTTCGTGTTCAGCCCCGAGCCGGGAGCCGACGGCGCCACGGTCTACAGCCGCATGATCGGCGCCACGGAGGATTCCGCCACGGGCTCGGCGAGCGGGCCTCTGGGCGCATACCTCGTCCGCCACGGGCTGGTGCCATTGGACCGCGCCGCGAACATCATCAGCGCGCAAGGCGTGAAGATGAACCGCCCCAGCCGCATCTACATCCGGATTGACGGCACGTCGCCCACCGCCATCACCCGCGTGCGAGTGGGAGGCACCAGCGTCCTCGTCGGCGAGGGCTCGCTACGGCTTCGTGAGGCTTGGGGCTTCGTGAGGCTTGGGGCTTGTGAGGCTTGGGGCTTGGGGCTGGGGCTCGGGGCTGGGGCTGGGACTCACGATGAAGCCCAGTCAGACTTCGCGCAGCCAGTTGCGGACGCCACGATAGGCGCCGAGCAGGCGCCAGGTCCGCGATCCCCGCAGCGCCTCCAACTCCCGATGGGCCGCAGCCAGCGAGTGCTGCGACAGGGCGAGGTCGGCCTGGGTTCGATCCAGCGTTGCCTCGGTGTTCGCGAGAGCGCGCGAGCGAGCCGCCAGATCGTGATCCCGCCTGGCCAGGTCCGATTGCAGAGTGGACCGCTTTGCGTCCGCAGCCGCCAACGCCTGGTTGCGCGCCGACAGCGCCTCACCGGCAGCCGCCAACGAGGTCAGTTCGGCCCTCAGCGCCTCGTTCTCGTGGCGTGCGGCGTGCAGTCCCGCGGCGCTCCGTGCCTCGGCGTCGGCGTGGCGCCGCCGCTCGTCGGACTCGCCCTTCAGCATGTCGGCGAGCGTCACCATGTAGCTGGACGCCGCGTCACACGCGTCGCGCCCGGCGTCCGCTGACCAGACGACCGGTTCAGTCAGGGCCTCCTCGTACAGCCGCTCGAACTGATCGATCGTGCCCTCCGCGTCGGCATTCGACCGGATGAAGGCGCAGACCGCGGCGCTGGACTCCGCGTGATAGCGCGCGATCTCGCGGGTCACGGCCTCCACCGTCAGCGGCCAGCGCTGCATCGTCCTCAATCCGAAGTTCAACCGGCGCATCGCCTCGACGTTCTCCGGCGTGACCATCCCGCCGAGACCGGAATAGTCGGCGACGATCACCGCGGCCCCGACGGCCATCGCTTCGAGCGCGCAGCGCGCCTTCGCGAACACCAGGTCGTACTGCGGCAGCGCGAGCTCCGGCCGATCCACCGCGGTACCCGTTCCGCGGCCGATGACGTCCACGCGCTCGATTGAAGCCGCCCGGCATGCCTCGCGGATGGTGCCGACGTAGTTGTCCTCCGACGCGTAGTTGCTGAAGATCAGCGCGGAGCGAGGACGATCGGGCAAGGGATCGGGGCGCCGGCCGAACCGCGTCAGGTCAACGGCGTTGTAGACCGTCCGCACGCGCGCCGGATCCACGCCCGGTGTCGTGAGGATCCGTTCCGCGCAGACATCGTCAACGCCGACGTACCGGCGAATAGCCGGGAACACGGGCGGCTGCTCCTGCCAGGGTTGCCAGCCGTGGCAGACGAACACCGCGGGTACTGCCGGGAACCGCAGCATCGCGCACATCGCGTCGAGATGATGATGCGCGTGAATGACATCCGGCGCGACGGACAGCGAGCGGAGATCGTCCAGCACGGGAATCGACGCGGCCCTGAGCTCGTCCGCCACCTCGCCCAGCACCGAGCTGTAGGCGACCGGGGCATGGCCCCGGCGCAGGAGACCGAGCTGCCAGATCGCGGACGTAGAGCTCGGAGCCGGCACGCGCGTCGAGCGTGTTGTTCGTGATCAGGACCCGGAGGCGTCGCGAGGAGGCGCTCATTGCTGCAGGGCGTGAATCAGCGGCCGGACGTGTTCGTCATAGCGGATGACGGTTCGGTAGTGGCCCGCCGCCACCTGCCGCTCGCCGTAGGTCTCGTAGTAAGGCCGGTATCCGGCGGGAGCAGCGGCATCGCGCCATGCATCCTCGGGGATCAGGTACTCGCGCCCGAACAGCACCTCACCGTGCTGCTCCAGCAGGCCGTCGATCTCCGCGACCAGGGTGCCGCCGACGTCATGCCCGTACGCCCGGCAGGTTGCGATCTTCACCGCGAGATCGTCCGGCGACAGCGTGACCGACACGGCGGGTCCTTCCGCCGGCGGGCCCGGCGGGCCGGTCAGGTCGAAGGCATAGGTCGTCACCGGGCGCGCGCTGGACGCCAGGCGGACCGCGCGGTTCAACAGAATCCGGCAGAGGTCGTGCGTCGGGTTGTAGCCTTCGATCGCGTCGCCGACAACGATCGTGATCTGCTCGCGCACGAGCCAGGCCGTCAGCCGGTCGGCAAGATCGATGAAGAAGCTGGCGTCGCCCTGCAGCACCGCCTGGTAGATCGCCGCGTCGGTGACGAGTCCGAACAGCTCACTGGGCGTGGCGTTCGCCCGGGTGCAGATCTCACGACTCAGCTGCAGGCGGGGATGCCCTTCGTGCCCGGATCCATCGGTGAGCACCGCCACAAGCGGGCCCACCGCACGCATCCAGCCCCATACGCGAAGTTCGTGTCCCGGGTGTCCGACGACAAGCGCGCAGCGTTGACCATTGAACGTGCCCACGGTCATCGTGGCACTCTGTCTGACTTGCCCGGCATCCGTCCCTGATTATGCACCGCCAAGCCCGGCCGCTGCGACAGGGCTGTGGATTCTCCGGCGCCGGGCATCGGTATACTGGTCGGTATCACGCGGCCGCATCCCTGCCGCCGCGCATCCAGGAGGTTCCGCCGTGCCCGTCTCGAGCCCCGCCATTCCTGTCACCCGTACGACCACGCCGCGCTTCTCCGAGCAGCTGCGCGACTCGGCGGCCTTTGGCGCCGTGTTCAGCGATCACGTGCTGGTGGCCGATTACGTGGATGGACACTGGGGCGAGCCGGTGATCGTGCCCTACGGCCCGATGCACCTGCCGCCGGCTCCCGGTGTCGCGCACTACGGCCAGGGCATCTTCGAGGGCTTCAAGGCCTTCCCGCGTGAAGGTGGCGGCGCCGCGCTGTTCCGCCCTGACGCCAATCACGCCCGCATGAACCGCACGTGCGAGCGCATGGCGATGCCGGAGATTTCGGCGTCGATCTTCATCGAGGGCACGCGCGCGCTGGTGGCCGTGGATCGGCAGTGGATTCCCGCCAAGCCTGGCAGCGCCCTCTACATCCGGCCGGTGATGTTCGCGATCGGCGAGCCGCTCGGCGTGCGTCCGTCGGAGCGTTACCGGTTCATCATCGAGACCTGCCCGAGCGGACCGTACTTCTCCGGCAACGTCGATCTGCTCGCGGAGGAAACCTACGTGCGGGCCTTCCCCGGCGGCACCGGCGCCGCGAAGTGCGCCGGCAATTACGCCGGCAGCCTGGTGGCGGCTCGCGAGGCGCAGGCCAAGGGCTTCCACAACGTGCTGTGGCTGGACGGGATCGAGCGCCGCTACGTCGAGGAAGCCGGCCTGATGAACGTGGTGTTCGTGATCGACGGCACCGTCGTGACGCCGCCGCTGACCGGCACCATCCTGCCCGGGATCACCCGCGACTCGGTGCTCACCCTGCTGCGCGAGATGGGCGTGCCCGTCGCCGAGCGGCGGATCACCATCGACGAGGTCTTCGAGGCGCACGCCGCGGGACGCCTGCAGGGCGCCGCCGGCGTCGGCACCGCTGCGACCATCGCGCCGCTGGGGCGCCTGCGACACAAGGATCGCGAGATCACCGTGCCCAGCATGACCCCCGACGCGGTACTCGCCCGCGTCGGCGCCGAACTCGACGCCATCCGCACGGGTCAGGCACCGGACCGCCACAAGTGGATGATGGAGTTTAGGGACAGATGGAGATCTCGTGAGGTGGTGATCTGGCGATCTGATCTGACGATTCGATCGGTGACTATCTGAGATCACAGTGATCGCCAGATCACCAGATCGTCAGATCACCAGATCAAGATCGCCAGATCACCAGCTCACTACTTCACCAGATTCGGAACTCATGCCTTACTTCGCCCTGATCTATGACGTCGTCCCCGACATGGTCGAGCGGCGGACGCCGTATCGACCCGAACACCTGCGCCTGGCGCGGGAGTCGCGGGAGCGCGGGGAACTGGTGATGGCGGGAGCGCTCGGCGAGCCGCCCGGCGCCTTGATCGTGTTCCGAGCCGCCGACAAGTCGGTCGCCGAAGCCTTCGCCACCAACGACCCCTACGTCACCGGCGGCCTGGTGACGAAGTGGACCGTGCGGCCCTGGGTCGTGGTGGTCGGTCAGGATCCAGCGGAAACGCCGCCTGGCCTGCCGCCCTCGTAGCGGCCTCGCACCCGACCGATCGGTTCGCTAACGCCTGGGCATCGTCCGGTTACATCGGATTGTGGGCCCATCCCTGAGCCGCCGCTTCCCATAAAGCGCTAAGCTGGCGGGCAGGCCTGTCGCTGCCTGTTGCGGAAACTTGTCGCCCAGAGGAGTTGGCCATGACGACCCTTCGCGTGATCGCCGGAGCGGTGCTGGTATGCCTGAGCGCCAGCCAGGTGGCGTCGGCCAGCCTGACGATGCAGGCGAAACCCTCGTCCTCGGCCAAGCCAGCTGCCGCCGCCAAGAAGATTCCTGCCCAGGAGATTGACGGTCTGCTCGCGCCGGTTGCGCTCTATCCGGATCAACTGCTCGCCCAGATGCTGCTCAGCGCGACGACGCCGGCGCGCGTCACGGACCTCGACAAGTGGCTGAAGACGAATCCGCCGTTCAAAGGCACGGCGCTTCAGGACGCCGCGAAGCAGACCGGGTTCGAACCGAGTCTCGTCATGCTCGTCCTGTTCCCTCAAGTCGTGGACTTCATGGCGACCAACCTCGATTGGACGACCGCGGTCGGCCAGGCATTCACAGCCGACCGGGCCGCCGTGATGGACAGTATCCAGCGACTCCGCGCCGACGCCATGAAGGCCGGCAAGCTGAAGTCGTCGCCGCAGCAGAGCGTCAGCATCATGAAGACCGAGAGCGGCCAGGAGGTGATCGTCATCGAACCGGTCAACCCGCAGGTCGTCTACGTGCCGCAGTACAGCACCCAGGCGGTCTATACGCAGGCGCCAACCACCACCACCGTGGTCATCAAGGAAGAAAGCAACGACAGCGCGGCCATGGCTGCCGGGATCATCGGCTTCACGGCGGGCATCGCCATCGGCGCCGCGATGGACAACGACTACTACTACGGGCCATACGGCTGGCATGGCGGGCCCCACATGTACAACGACGACTGGGACGATTTCTACGACGATCGCCAGGACGCGCGCGAGGATTGGTACGAAGACCGGGAGGACGTCCGCGAGGACGTGCGGGACAACCGCGAGGACGTCCGCGAGGATGTCCGGGACAACCGCGAGGACGCCCTGGAGTCGAGAAGCGACCGGGCATCGAGCACCCAGCAGCAACGCGCGGATCAAAAGCAGACGCGCCAGCAGACCCAGTCGACGACGCAGACGTCGCGCGCGGCCGGAGCGCAGACCACCGCGGGAACGCAGAAGGCCAACAGCACCAGCGCGTCGAGCTACGAGGCGCGCGGGCAGAACCGCGACCGGTCGAGCACCGGAGCCGAGCGTAGTGGCACCAAATCGGATGCGTTTTCCAATTACTCCAGCGGCAAGTCGGAGCGCTCGGCAAGCGACCGTGGAAAAAAAAGCCGCTCGGTCGAGTGGCGGCGGCAGGAGCCGCCGATGACTGGCCGGATGACATCGATGGCTGTCGTGCTGATTGCCGGCATGGCGATCGTGTCGTGTGCACCGACCCCGCCACAGGAGAAACGGTTCGGTACGCCGGAAGAGGCGGTGGCCGCCCTGATCGCCACGGCGAAGGCCGGGAACCTTGACGACCTGCTCACGCTCTTCGGTCCCGGAGGACAAGAACTGGTCTCCTCGTCCGACCCGGCCACCGGCCGAAAGAATCGCGAGGTCTTCGAGGCGGCCGCCGCCGAGCAGTGGCGGCTCGCCGATCTTCGTCCCGACGCCAAGGAGCTGATCGTCGGCAGCGAGGACTGGCCGTTTCCAATCCCGCTCGTGAAAGACGCGAATGGGTGGAAGTTCGACACGGCGGCCGGCAAGGAAGAAGTGCTGGCGCGGCGCATCGGCCGCAACGAACTGGCCGTGATCGACATCTGCCGCGCCTATGTGACGGCTCAGCGGGCGTTCGCGAAAGCCGGTCACGACGGCAAGCCCGCCGGTCTCTATGCGCACAAATTCAACAGCGACGCAGGCACCGAGAACGGCTTGTACTGGCCGGCCAAGCGAGGCGGGCCGCGCAGTCCGCTGGGAGACCTGGTCGCGGCCGCGGCCGAGGATGGCTACGGTCTCGCCGCGCGCCAGGACCCGGCGCCCTTTCACGGCTATCACTTCCGGATCCTGACCGCGCAGGGGCCGGCCGCAGCGGGCGGCGCCACGGACTACGTCAGGAACGGAGAGATGTCCGGCGGGTTCGCGCTCGTCGCGTGGCCCGCGCAGTACGACGCCACCGGCATCATGACGTTCATCGTCAACGGCGAAGGCATCGTGTTCGAGAAGGACCTCGGCCAGGAAACGCCGGCGAGCGCCAAGGCCGTCACGCGCTACGACCCCGACGGCACCTGGCGCAAAGTGCAAGCGGATGCAGCCGACAAGCCGTAACGCCTGATCACGCGTTGCGGAGCCGCGCGGCCAGCGCCTTGGCCACCTGCTCGCCGTGAAAACGGCCGTTCTCGATGAAGATGGTGCCGGTGCGCCGGCCGGCCAGCTGCCCGCCGGCGATGAACAGGTTCGGCACGTTCGTCTCGAAGGTGTCGGCATGATGCCGCGGGATGTTGGTCTCGGGATCGAGCTCCACACCAGCCTGTTGCAGGAACCCGGGATCCGCCTGGTAGCCGGTCAGCAGCAACACGCCCTCCGCCGGAATCGTGTCCTCTTCGAGCTCCCCCGCGCGCCGCACCACGACGTGCGTCGGGCGGATCTCCAGCACCTCGGTTGAGAACCGGGCGGCAACCGAGCCCTCCTTGATGCGGTTCTCGATGTCGGGACGCACCCAGTACTTCACCGAGTCACCCAACGTCTCGCCGCGATGCACGAGCGTCACATGCGCGCCGGCGCGATGCAGTTCGAGCGCCGCTTCGCAGGCGGAGTTCTTGCCTCCGACGATCACCACCCGCTGGCGATAGTACGGGTGCGCCTCGCCGTAATAGTGCGTGACGTGCGGCAAGTCCTCGCCGGGGATACCCAGCAGGTTCGGGCGGCCGTAGTAGCCCATCGCCAGCACGACGGCACGCGCCTCGCGCACGCGGACGTGCCCCCGCGCCGACCGTGTCTCCACTTCGAAGATGCGATCGTCGCCGTCGCCGACCGCGCTGACCGCGGTCACTTCCTCGTGGAGCGCCACCTGCAGCTGATAGGTGTCCACGACCTTGCGGTAGTAGCGCAGCGCCTCGAGCCTGGTCGGCTTTTCGTAGGGCGTGGTCAGCGGCAGTCCGCCGATTTCGAGCAGCTCCGGCGTGGTGAAGAACACCATGTGCGTCGGAAAGCGATAGATGGCATCGACCACGGTACCCTTCTCGACAACGAGGTAGTCCAGGCCAAGGTGGCGGGAAGCGATCGCGGTGGCCAGCCCGGCCGGGCCGCCGCCGACAATGAGAACGTCACGAACAGACATGAAGATCCGATTCTAGCCCGAGGGGTTGAAGCGCCGGGCGGCTGGCACGAAGCCGGAGCCTCGTACCAACCGCCGGATGAACGCGAATTACGCCGTGACCGTGGACGCGATGGCCGCGTCAACACGGGTGAGGCCTTCGTCGATGATCGCGAAGGCCTCGCGCAGCTCCGCTTCGGTGATGCAGAGCGGCGGGTTCGTGAAGAAGGTGTTCCACCGCACGAAGGTGTAGAGCCCCTGCTCGCGGAAGAAGCGGCCGAGCGCCTGCATCTCGGGCGAGTGGCCGTTGAACGGCGCCAGCGGCTCGCGCGTCTGCGGGTTGCGCACCAGCTCGAAGATGCCGAACAGGCCGATGCTGCGCGCTTCGCCGACGCAGGGATGCTTCGCGGTGAAGTCGTCCATCAGCCGGCGCATCACCTGCCCCATCTGCTTCGCCCGCTCGATGAGGTTGTCCTCCTCGTAGACCTGGATCGTGGCCAGGGCCGTGGCGCACCCGAGCGGATGGCTGTTGTAGGTGAGGCCGCCGTAGAAGACCTTCTGCTGGAAGTGATCGGCGATCGCTCGCCGCACGCCCATCGCGCCGAGCGGCACATAGGCGCTCGTCAGGCCCTTGGCCATCGTGATGATGTCCGGCACCACCTTCCAGTGGTCCACCGCGAACCAGGCGCCGGTGCGGCCGAAGCCCGACATCACTTCGTCGCAGATCAGCAGGATGCCGTGCTTGTCGCAGAGCGCGCGGACGCCTTCGAGGTAGCCGTCGGGCGGCACCAGGATGCCGTTGGTCCCGGTGACCGTCTCCATGATGAAGCCCGCGATGGTCTGCGGGCCCTCGAGCATGATGATTTCCTCGAGCTGCGCCAGCGCCTCGGCGGCGGTGTCCGAACCGCGCTGGATGCCGTGATACGGATGCGGCACGTGGACGATGCCCGGCATGCCCGGCTCCATCGCCCAGCGGCGCGGATCGCCGGTCATCGTCAGGCTGCCGGCGGTGCCGCCGTGATACGACCGGTAGCGCGCGAGGATCTTGTGCCGCCCGGTGAACAGCCGCGCGATGCGGATGGCGTTCTCGTTGGCTTCGGCGCCGCCGTTGGTGAAGAAGAAGACGTCGATGTCGCCGGGCGTGATCTGAGCCAGCTTCTCGCCCAGCCGCGCCCGGGCCTCGGTGGCCATGAACGGATTGGCGTAGGCGAGCGTCTCGGCCTGCTCCTGGATCGCCTTGATGATGCGGGGATCGCCGTGGCCGGCATTGACGCACATCAACTGGCTGTTGAAGTCGATGAAGCGCTTGCCCTCGGGCGTCCAGAAGTGCACGCCCTTGGCGCGCGCCACCGGAATCGGATCCACGGCGGCCTGCGCCGACCACTCGTACAAGGTGTGGCGCTTGGTCAGCGCCACCATCTGCTCACCGGTCATCACGTCTGCTCCAGCGGATCTATTTCGGGGATTGCAGGTGCGCCTCGACCAGCCACAGCAGCTTGTCGAGATCGCGCGAGAGCTCGGTGAACAGATCCGACGTTCCCTTGTCTCCCGCCCGGTCAGCGTCGTCGATGGCCTCGCGCGTGGCGCGCGCAACGGTGGCGATCGCGTCGGCCACCGCCTGCACGTGATCGGGGCCACTCGCCAGCGTCAGGCTGTACGGACGTAGCGTCGTGCGCTTGTCCACCACCTGCACGGTGCCCTCGGCCCGGCCGCCGAGCGCGACCAGCCGCTCGGCCAGCATGTCGCTCGCCTCTTCGGCGGCATCGGCCACCTTGTCGAACAGCTCGTGCAGGGCGATGAAGTGCGGGCCCTTCACGTTCCAGTGCGCCTGCTTGGCCTGCAGCTGGAGATCGATCGTATCCGCAAGCCGCGCGTTCAGCAGCACGCCGACGCGGGCCCGGGTGGCCGCGGGCAAGTCGTTACGGGTGGAATGAGGAACTGCCTGGAACTTGGCCATGATGCTATTTTCCAAAGGTCATTCGGTCCAGCGCCACGCGGCCGTTGCTCACCACGAGCAGCGGATCGAGCAGCACCCGCGGGTTCTGGAGCGGGCTGCCGGCGACAATCAGCAGATCGGCCTCGAATCCCGCCGTCACCTGGCCCACCTGCTTCTCCAGCTTCAGCAGCTCGGCGTTGCGCGTCGTCGCCGCCTGCAACGCTTCGATTGGCGTCAGGCCGAATTCAGACAGCATCACCACCTCGCGCGCCAGCGTCGTGACGCTGCGCGGACCATAGCTGGTGTCGGACCCCGCCGCGATCTTCACACCCAACGTTTTCGCGCGGCCCACGGCGGCCTTCAGGATCGGCAGCATCATCTGCCCGCGGCGCTGCAGCGTCGCATCGTCGTAGTCGCCGCCGGGCTCGGCGAGGTCGTTGACGATGTCGGCGGTCGGCACGAAGAACGTGCCCATCGCGACCATGAGCTTCAGGGTTTCGTCGGTGAGGTAGGTGCCGTGCTCGATGCTGCGGACACCCGCCTTCACCGCGGCGTGGGCGCCCTCGGCGCCGTGCGCGTGGGCCATCACGGAGACGCCCTTGTTGGCGGCCTCGCCGACAATCGTTTCCAGCTCCCCGGCGCTGAACATCTGCTTCCGGGGATCGGTGTCGGGCGTGCCGGCGCGCTCGGTGGCGTTCACCTTGATCCAGTCCACGCCGTGCGAGAGGTTGGCGCGGACGACCCGCCGCAGCCCGTCGATGGTGGTCACGCCGCCGAGGAGGTCGCCGAGATCGGGATCCGAGAGGAAGAGCTCCGGTGCCGGCTGCGTCCGGACGTGATAGCCGGCCGCGAGCAGGTCCGGCCCGGCCACGTGGCCACGCTTCACCAACTCGCGCAAGCCCACATCGACATAGCTCGACACGCCGGCGCTTCGGACGGTCGTCACGCCCGACTGCAGCGCCGCGCGCATCTGCGGCAGGCTGCCGATGTGCACGTGCGCGTCGATGAGGCCGGGCATCACCCAGCGGTTGCGGAGGTCGATGACGCGCGCTCCCGACGGCGGCGGCGCGGCCCCGATCGACTCGATCCGCCCGCCGGACAGCACCAGCGTCTGCCCGTCTTGCACCGTGCCGGTGACCACGTTCACCACGTTGGCGTTGACGAGCGCGATCCGCTCCGGCGCCGGCGCGCCCGCCGGCTGTGCCGACAACCGTCCCGCGGCGGTCAGCGCGAGCGCCGCACCGGCCACCACCATGCCGAACCATCTGCTCTCGGTCATCGCCGCTCATGATAGTGCGAGCGCGTGCAGTGATGCCGATCGCCAGCAAGTCACCGCAAAAGGCGACTAAAACAGTCTGATATTGGCCGTTCGGCGCCGGCATCTGCCCGTTCACCCCCGCTTCCTGCCAACTGGGCGAAAGGTCGGATCGGATAGGGGGGCGAGCCCTAAAATACGTCAAAACAGCTAGTTACGAGGAGTCCCGGCCTATGCACGCGCCCATCAAGTACGCAGAAAAGGCTCTCGCCATCGCCGCCGACGGCGCCTGGCAGGTGTTCTCGCGGGTCAATCAGATTGCCCAGAACGAATCGATCACCCCGAAGTGGTCGGACAAGCCGCTGCTCAAGAGCTATCAGAAGACCAAGCCGCCTCTTGGCTGGCCGCGCGAAACCGACTCCCTCTGTCCCACCTGCGTGCGCGAGGCGCGGCAGGCGATCGTCGACGGCACCAAGCCGGTCGAAATGCTCCTCAACGAGAAGGTCGGCGAGATCAAGGCGACCATCACGGAGAAGGACGGCAAGATCGTCATGATCAAGGACTGCCCGATCCACGGGCACTTCGAAGACGTCATGGCGATCGACACGGCGTTTTTCAAGCACCTCGAAGAGGTGTTCCCCGGCCGCGACATCCAGGCCCACAACGACGAGAAGCTCCACAACCACGGCAGCAGCACGATCAAGTACGGCCGCGGCTCGGTGCTGACGGTGGACCTCACCAACCGCTGCAACATGATGTGCGACCCGTGCTTCATGGACGCCAACCAGGTGGGCTTCGTGCACGAGCTCACGTGGGACGACATCAAGACGGTGCTGGACAACGCCATCACCATCAAGCCGAAGCGCCAGATGTCGGTGCAGTTCTCCGGCGGTGAGCCGACGCTGTCGCCCTACTTCCTCGACGCGGTCCGCTACGCGCGCAAGGTCGGCTACAACTCGGTGCAGGCCGCGACCAACGGCATCGAGTTCGCCAAGAGCCTCGACTTCGCGAAGGCGGCCGCCGAAGCCGGTCTGCGCTACGCCTACCTGCAGTTCGACGGCATCGGCAACGCCGCCAACTCGCACCGCCGCGTCGGCAACCTGTTCGACGTCAAGCTGCGCGCGATCGAGAACCTGCACAAGGCCGGCGTCGACATCGTCCCGGTCATCACCATCGTCAACGGCCTGAACAACGAGCAGGTCGGCCGGGTCATCGAGTTCGCGCTCGACAACCCCAAGAAGATCAACTTCCTGTCGTTCCAGCCGGTGAGCTTCACCGGCCGCGACGAGGAAGTGACGCCGGAGCGCCGGGCGGCGCAGCGCTACACGCTGTCGCACCTCGCGCACGACGTGAAGAACCAGACCGGCATCGGCGAACCGATTCGCGACTGGTTCCCGATTTCGTTCATCGGCACCTTCACCGACTGGGCCGACACCGTCAAGGCGCCGGACAGCGAGTGGGGCAACGTCACCTGCGGCTGCCACCCGAACTGCGGCATCGGCATGGCGGTGATGATCGACAAGGAAACCAAGGAGGCGGTGCCGGTGACCGCGTTCCTCAAGGTCGAACGGCTGGCCAAGGACCTCGCGAAGGTCAACGACGCCTCGCGCGGCCGCTTCCTGTCGTTGATGGGCATGGGGCTGGCGCTGGCGCGCAACTACGACTCGTTCCAGGCGCCGACCCACTTCAAGCTCTCGGACCTGCTGAAGAAGTTCGACAAGACCTTCGGCGCCACCAAGGGCGCGCAGAAGGGCAAGTACGGCAAGGTCGAGGGCGACCGCACCGCCACGGACATCGAGAAGCGCCGCGCCGATCGCTGGAACTTCCTGTTCATCGCCGGGATGTGGTTCCAGGATCTGTTCAACTACGACTTCCGCCGCACCGAGATGTGCATCATCCCGTATGCCACGCAGCAGGGTGAAATCTCGTTCTGCGCCTACAACACCGGCATCGGCTGGCGGAACATCATCGAGAAGATGCACATGACGGCGTCGCTGACCAAGTGGTACGAGGAGCACGGCCGCCACGAGATCTTCGCCGGCAACAAGAACGTGCCGCTCAGCACCACCGAGCACTCGCTGAAGCTGAATCCGGTGGCCGTGGCCGCCGGTGCGCAGACCGACCTCGACGAGGCCGGCATCGCCAAGAACGCGCGCGAAGAGAAGCTGAAGGCGCGCAAGCAGAAGACCGAGATGACCGCCGAAGAGGCGCGTCACCACGCGGAGATGGAGAAGCTCTACCGCCAGCACGTGCTGAAGGAAGAGCCCGGCGCGCCGGTCATCCAGATCCAGGGTCTCGGCGGCAAGAAGAAGCCGGTGCAGGACGTGCTGCACAAGCCGGAGAACTAGGAACGGGTTCTGAGGTTCTAGGGTTCTGAGGTTCTAGGGTTCTAGGGTTCTGACGGTTCAACACAAAGGGCCGGGCGACTGAGTCGTCCCGGCCCTTTCTTTTTCTGACGGCTCGGCTTGGGGCTTGGGGCTTGAGGGCTCGACTCCCGCCTGCCGTCTCCCGACTCCTGTCTGCCGTCTGCCGCTCTGCCGTCTGCCGGTTGCCGGTTGCCGCGTGTCTTTGCCTTTTGCCTTCTGCCTTTTGCCTTTTGCCTTCAGTTCGCCCCCACGCTCCCGCGCAGATGCGTCGAGAAGAACTGATCCACCCTCGTCCACGCATCCTTCAGCACGTGCGCCCTGGTGAAGTAGTGGAACTCGCCGGGGTAGGTCATGAACTCGAAGAGATCGCCCTTCCCCTTCTTCAGCAGTTCGTCCGTCAGCCGCACCGAGTGCAGGTAGGGGACGTTCACATCGGCGGTGCCGTGCAGGATGAGGAGCGGCCGCGCCAGCTTGTCCACGTTCGACAGCGGTGACGCCTTCCTGTAGACGTCCGGATTCTGCTCCGGCGTGCCGATGCGGCTCGCGGTCCAGCCGCCGTGGTAGGGATCCTCGTAGTACATCGCGTAGTCCACCACACCGGCCACGTCCACGCCGGCGCGGAACAGGGTGGGCTGATCGGTCACGGCAATCAGCGTGAAGAAGCCGCCGTAGCTGAGGCCCCACACGCCCATCCGCTCGCCGTCCACATAAGGCAACGACTTCAGGTAGTTCGCCGACATCCACGCATCCTGTGCGTCCTTGCCGCCGACGTCCATGTAGACGCCCTGGCGCCAGTCGCGGCCATAGCCGATGCTGCCGCGATAGTCGGGCGCGAAGACGACGTAGCCCTGCTGCATCAGGTACTGATGGAACGAGTAGTAGACGGCGTAATTGCGCTGCACGTGCCACCCGTCGTAGTTCTGGTTCACGCCGTCGCCGTGAATCCACACGATGGCGGGATGCTTCTTCGAGCGATCGAGGCCCTTGGGGACGAACAGCCACCCAGGCACCTGCTTGCCATCCGGTCCCGGATAGTGGACGTATTCGGGCTCGACGAGCGCCGCGCGATCGATCGACTTCGGCAGCGAGTCGGACAGCCGCACCGGCTCGCCGCCTTCGGCCTTGATCACGAACAGGTCCGCCGGGTTCTGCGGATCGGTGTGCTGATAGACGAGGCGCGTGCCATCCGGCGACCACTCGGGCGAGACGTTGGTGCCGCGCCCGCTGGTGATCATCGTCACGCTCACCTTCGGCGTACCCTCGCCGGACACGGTGGCGATGCCGAGGTGCCGGTTGCCGGGTTGACCCGGCATGTTCGCGTCGAAGGCGATCCGCGTGCCATCGGGCGACCACGACGGTCGCCAGGCTTCGAACTCGCCCTTCGTCACCTGTACTGGTTCGCCGCCGGCGGCGGCCACCACGTACAGGTGGTCCCAGCCATCGCGGTCGCTGAGGAACGACAGCCACTTCCCATCCGGTGAAGGCTGCGCGGCCGCACCCGTATTGCCGGGGATGCTCCAGAACTTCTCGTCCACGTCCTCACGCAGCAGGCGGGCCGTGCCCGTCGCCACGTCGGCCACGAACGTCGAGCGGCGCTTGAAGTCCGGCGACTGGCGATCGAACACCACGCGGTCGGCGCCGAGCCACCGCAGGTTGCCGCCGCCGCCCGGCGATCCAATCGGCACCAGCCGGCCACCAGAGGCGCTGACAACGAACGCCTGCCCGGGCACACGCTCGGTGACGGTGTAGATGATCTTGGCGCCGGAGTAATCCGGCGTCTGCTCGTGACGAATGGAGTGGGCGCCGGCGGAGAAGCCCAGTCGCGAGCCGTCCGGCGACCAGCTCACACCACCGATGCTGCGCTCGTCGTAAGCCGCGACCAGCGTTGCGCTGCCGGCAAGCGTCTGCACCACCAGCTCGCTGCCACCGCGGCCGGGCGCGCCGCGCACGAATGCCACGCGTGTTCCGTCCGGCGACAGCGTGATCTCCGACTCGGAGCCGGGAGTTGTCCATACCGCCGACGCTGCGCCGCCAGTCACGGGCACCTGCCACAGGTCGCCGCCCTTCGAGAAGTAGACACGCTGGCCATCGCGACTCCAGAACGGCGTGCCGCCCACTCCATCCGTGGTGAGCGCGGTAGGTGCCCCACCCGACCCGTCGGACAAGAACAGGTTCGAGACACCGGCGCGGTCCCACACGAAGACCACATGCTTGCCGTCCGGCGACCAGACCGGCGTTGACGGGTGCTTGATGTCAACCAGATCGTCGATGGTGAAGCCCCTGGCGGCAACCGGTGCCGTGGCCGGGGCAGCGCCGCCACAGGCGGCAGCAGCGAGAGTGAGGCAGAGCGCGGCTAACGACTTCATCGGGAGGTCCTTCCTAGCCGGTGAGTATAGTGTGGGTCTCATGCCTGCGAGACTCCTGTGCACGGCGTTTGCGCTTCTGCTGCTGAGCGGCTGTGGCACGGGCGTCTTCACGCATCGGTTCGAGATCGCGATCGCCGATCCCTCCGGCCGGCTCGGCCCGCCGCCAGTCGAGATCAGCCTCTTCGATCGGACGATGGGCGCATCGGAGGAGTGGGCGCGCAAGACCATCGGCACCGCGGCGCCCGGGTCCCCATTCATGGGCACCTACGAGTCGGTCGAGACGAAGATGATGTTCGACTCGAGCCCGGCCAAGCGTGTGGCGGTGGCGCTGTGGCTGCCGGCTTACGAGAAGGCCGGCTATTTCTCCTTCGTCCTCGAGCCGATCGCGGGCGCCGAGCAACAGGTGACGCTGCCGTTCGCGCCGTGGGCCGACTTCTATCCCGAAGGCAGCAAGGTCGTCCCGATACCAGCGCGCGTGCGGAGCGAGGCGCGCGATGGGGCGTGGCTGTTCCACGTCACGCTGGACATTCCCCCACCGCCGCAGCCCTAGCCATCGTCACACGTCGGGTATGATGGCGGCCCGTGGAGCCGTGAGTCCAACGCCTCGTAAGACAGCGATCACCGCGGCCCGTCCGCGACGCGCGCGTCGCCCGCTCGCGGGCATCCGCGTCGTCAGCATCGCGCAGAATCTGCCCGGCCCGGTCGCGCTGGCCCGCCTGGCCGCCGAAGGTGCGACGACCATCAAGGTGGAGCCGCCGGACGGTGACCCGATGGCAGGCTTCAGCCCCGCCTGGTACGACGAGTTGCATCAGGGCGTGGAGGTGCGTCGCCTCGACCTGAAGAGTGCGCGCGGGCAAGCGGCACTCCATCGTCTGCTGGGCAGAGCCGATCTGTTCCTCGCCAGCCAGCGGCCCGCGGCGCTCGCGCGACTCGGGCTCGACCGCGCCACCATGGCGCGCGCGCATCCGAACACGCGCTGGCTGAACATCGTCGGCGAGCTGAGCGACCCCGAGCGGCCCGGACACGACCTGACCTACCAGGCGGCGGTTGGCCTTGTCGGCCGGGACATGCCTCGCGCGCTGCTGGCTGATCTCTTCGGCGCGGAGCGGGCCGTGATTGCCGCGCTGCTGTTGCTGCGTCAACCGCCCCCGGCGCACGCGCAGGTCGGCTTGAAGGACGCGCTCGACACGGCGGCAATGCCCGGACGCGTTGGTCTGACCTTGCCGTTCGGCTCGCTCGGCGGCGCGCTGCCCGCCTACAACGTCTACCAGACGCGCCGCGGCAGAGTGGCGGTGGCCGCTCTCGAACCGCACTTCCGCCTTCGTCTATACGCCGCGCTGGGGCTGGCGGACGGGCACGCCCTGGATCAGGTGATGCTGACGAAGACCGCGGCGCAATGGCAGCGATGGGCCGAGCGCCTGGATTTGCCGCTGTCGCGCGTGCTGGATGTCTGAGGCGCGGAGCATCATCGCGCGGGCCATACGGGCTCGGTGACGACAGCTTCTCCCGCCAGGTAGCGAGCGCGATCCGAAGGCACGAGCACGCGAACGCGGCTGTCGACGTCGAAGCGCGGCGGCCAGTCGAGCGCGCCATATAGCTGCGACGCGAAGCGCTCCCGGAACAACGGCTCTTCCCAGCGCTCGACCACCACGACCGGCGTGTACCCCTGCTCGGTCAGCCAGGCAATCGTCCGATCCAGCCACGCCGGATCCAGTGAGTCCCACAGGACAGCTTCCCGATCGGCATGAAAGCGAATGCTGCCGCTGTCCCAGACCGAGAGAGCAACGGCGCGCGGCGGGAGCCGATCGCGAACGGTCTCGGCGGCGAGCCGGAAATGCTGCTCGAACTCCTGCAGTGCAAACGCCTGATGACGATCGGCGGAACGCCATTGCAGCATCGCGACCGCACACGCGGCCACCACAAGGAGCGGCGCGGCCACGCGTGAAGTCGGGCCACGCGTCGCCAGGTGGCCGAGCATCGACGAAGCGAGCACGATCAGCAGCACGACGGCCGGCAGCAGGAAGCGCAGGTACCACCACTCGGGGTACGGACGATAAGGCAGGTAGGCCACGACGAGCGCGACGGCGACGGCCATCACCAGCCACGCGGCCCGTCGCGTTCCGGCCGGCAGTGTCAACGGTGCCAGCAGGCCGAGCAGCGGCCACCCGCCCTGGGTTTCGAAGAGGGCACGTCCGTGCGCGAGCAGGTTCAGGGGGATGTTCGCGATGGCGAACAGGCCGGAGGCCGCCCCGTAACCCGAGCCGAGCGGCGATCCGTACAAGGACGTGTTGAGGGCGAGGACGGCGATGCCACCCGGTATCACCGCCACGCCGAAGCGGAGTGCCGGCATCAACCCATGCGCAACCAGCACTCCCACTCCGAACACCATCCCGACGGGCAGGAGATTGGGCCGCACCAGCAGTGCCACGCCGACACAGACCCCAGCCAACACGAATTGCGGCCGGCGAGGTACGACCATTGCGGTCAACCGCCGCCATCCAGAGGGCCGCGGTCGCCACGTCGTTCATCGGCTGAACCACCTGATACAGGACGATTGGCGTCGTCGCGGTCAGGACCGCGGCAAGGGCGCCGGCGAGTGGTCCGCCCAGCCGCCTCGCCGTGAGGAACGCGCACCAGACCAGACCCGCGCCACAGAGTGGCGACACCCAGAAGAGCCCCGCCGATCCGGCCAGGACCATCAGCGCCGAGGCCAGGAGCGAAAACCCCGGCGCGCAGACCGGCGACGCCGCCCCGGGCGTCAGCGGCGACGGAATGAAGCCGGCCGGCGCAGCAGTGAGGGACGCGGCGGGCCATGGGCGCCGCATCCGCCAGCGCGCTGCGCGGCTGCAACTGCCCTTCCGCGTAGGCTCGAGCCATCAATCCGTAGCAGGACGAGTCGGACCCGCCGACGGCCCATGTGCCGCGCGCGAGGCCCACCGTGGCGGCCAGTAGCGCGGACCCGATCGCCACGCCAACGGCAAGGCGCATCATTCGCGGAAGCGGTAACGAACCAGGACCTGCACCGCGTGGACGCCGTCGCGCCAGCCGATCTTCTTGCCCTGGGCGCGGCTTCGAGGCTCGAACGTCACCGGCAGTTCGAGAATGGTGTGGCCCTTGCGCAGGAGCTTGGCGGTGATCTCCGGCTCGATGTCGAACCGATTGGCCTCGAGGGACAAGGTCCGCGCCACGTCGGCCGCCATGATCTTGTAGCAGGTTTCCATGTCGGTAATGCGCGCGCCGTAGAGGAGGTTGGTGGCCGCGGTCAGCGCGCGATTCGCCATGATCGAGATCCATGGCGCCGCCGGGCGTCCGGCCATGAAGCGCGATCCGTACACCACCCGGCTGCGGCCGTCCAGAATGGGCTGCACCAGCATCGCGAGCTGGCTCGGGTCCAGCTCGAGATCGGCATCCTGAATGGCGAACACGGTGCCGCGGGCCTGCGCGAATCCGGCACGAATGGCGCTGCCCTTCCCGCCGTTCTTCCGGGCGTGGTGGATCTGCAGCAGGCCGGGCCTGGGCGGGATCCGGTCGAGCGCCTCGCGCGTACCGTCGGTCGAGCCGTCGTTGACCACGACGATCTCCCGCGGCGCCGGCAGATCGATGGTCAGCAGCCGATCGATGACCGCTGCGACGGTGCCCACTTCGTTGTAGACGGGGACGATGATGGAAATGAGATGCGGCAGGTGAACCAGCATAAACCGCGCCGCGTTCGAGCGTGGAAATTTTTGGCGCCACGCTATGATCTCCGTGATGAATCCCTACCTGGTGCTGGATCGCGCCCGCGACCTCGGGCTCGCCTACCTGCAGGACGTCGCTATGCGTCACGTCGGCGGCACCGCCACCCAGGCGTCGCTGCGCGCGGCACTTGGCGGGCCCCTGCCGGAAGGTCCGGACGAACCGATCCGCGTCATCGAGCACCTCGCCGCAGCGGCCGATCCTGGCATCGTCGCCACCGTCGGCCCGCGCTATTTCGGGTTCGTCACCGGGGGCGCGGTCCCTGTGACGGTGGCCGCCGACTGGCTGGCCAGCGTCTGGGATCAGAATGGCGCGCTGTACGTGATGTCACCGGCCTCTGCCGTCATGGAAGACGTCGTCTCGGCGTGGCTGGTCGATCTGCTGCACCTGCCGCGCGGCAGCTCGGTCGGGTTCGTCACCGGCTGTCACATGGCGAACTTCACCTGCCTGGCGGCGGCCCGCCACGAAGTGCTGCGCCGCGCCGGCTGGAACGTCGAAGCTCAGGGGTTGCAGCGGGCGCCGCGGATCACGGTGATCGCCGGTGGCGAGGTGCACATCTCGGCGATGGGGGCGCTGCGGCTGCTCGGCTTCGGCGCCGACGAGGTGATCCTCGTGCCGGTGGACGAACAGGGCCGCATGCGCGCCGATGGGCTCGAAGGCGCGCTCGCGAACGTGAGCGGTCCGCTGATTGTCTGCGCGCAAGCCGGCAACGTGAGCACCGGCGCCAGCGATCCGATCGGCCGCATTGCCGACCTCGTGCACGCAAAGGGCGGCTGGCTGCACGTGGACGGCGCGTTCGGGCTGTGGGCGGCCGCGGTGCCGGAACTGGCGCCACAGGTCGATGGTCTGGCGCGCGCCGATTCATGGGCTACCGACGCGCACAAATGGCTGAACGTGCCCTACGACTCAGGCCTTGCCATCGTCGCAGATGCGGCGCCGCATCGAGCGGCGATGGGGCTGAAGGCGTCCTACCTCCAGCGGGGCGACGCGGAAGAGCGCATCGGCATGGACTGGGTCCCCGAGTCGTCACGTCGATCTCGCGTCATCCCGCTCTATGCGCTGATCCGTGCCCTCGGCCGGACGGGCATCACCGACCTGGTGCGCCGCAACTGCGCGCTCGCCAGGCGGATGGCCGAGCGACTGGCCCGAGACGCCGGCGTGCGCATCCTGAACGAAGTAGTGTTGAACCAGGTGCTGGTGCAGTTTGACGGTGGCGCATCGCACGCCGGCGACACCACCGGCGACGTCATCGCGCGGGTGCAGGCCGACGGAACCTGCTGGGCCGGCGGCGCGACGTGGCAGGGCCACCAGGTGATGCGCATTTCGGTTTCGAACTGGTCCACGACGGAGGACGACATCGACCAGTCGGCCGACGCCATCCTGCGTTGCTACCACGAGGCCCGGTCCTGATCGCATGACACCGTCCCCTTCCCCCCCGGCCTCGCCGGGACACTCGAAGCTCGCCCGCGACATGGGGCTGATGGGCCTGGTGGCAACGGGCGTCTGCAGCATGGTGGGCGCGGGCATCAACGTGATCCCGTTCATGATCCAGCGCCACGTCCCGGACATCGGGCCGCACGTGCTGCTGGCGTTCTCGATCGCCGCGGTTCCAGCGGTTCTCGCCGGGCTGTCCTATGCCACGCTGGCTTCGGCCATGCCTCGCGCGGGCGGCAGCTACGTCTACGCCAGCCGGGCGCTCAGCGCCTATCTCGGGTTCATCGCCTCGTTCTCGCAGTGGTTCTCGCTGTGCGTCGCCATCGGCGTCGTTTCCTACGTCCTCGTGCCGTTCCTGCGGGACATTGCGGTGGCCGTTGACGCTCTGCAGGCGGCCGCGCTCCTGGAGTCGGGACCCGTGCGGCTGGCAATCTCGATCGGCTGTCTATGGACGGCAGCCGCCGTCAACCTCCGAGGCGTGAAGGCCTACGAGCGCCTGATCGTGCCGCTGATGTTCCTCACCTTCGCGCTGGGCGCCGTCGTCATCGTGGCGGGGTTCTGGTTCACGCAAGCCGACTTCGCGGCGGCGCTGGCACTGCGCGGCGGCGAGGTGCCCGCAGTCGATCCACCACCGCTGACCTTGTCGGTGCTGATGCCGGCGTCGGCGCTGCTCTTCGCCTCGTTCATCGGCTTCGACTCCATCGCGCAGGCCGGAGGCGAGGCGCGCCGCCCGGGCCGCGATCTGCCGCTGGCGATCGGTATCGCCGTCGCCTCGGTGGGCCTGTTCTACCTGCTGTTCACCGCGGCGGTGTATCACGCGGTGCCGTGGCAGTACATCGCCAGCGAGGCGCGGGGGCGCGACCTCACGGCGCCTGGGCTGCTCGGGTTCCTGCTGCCGCCGTTCTGGACGGTCGTGATCGTCTCGAGCGCGGCGGTGGCGCTGATCAAGGACCTGCCGGCGATGCTGCTGGCAGTGTCGCGTCTGATGTTCGCCTGGGCCCAGGACGGCATCTTCCCCGCGGCGGTCTCGGCGGTACACCCGCGCTACCGCACGCCGCACGTGGCGATCGTCCTCAGCGCGACGATGGCCACGCTGGGCGTGCTCGGCAGTCACCTGGCGGGCGACTTCTTCCTCGGCGTGGACATCCTGGTGACGTCGATGCTGGTCAACTTCCTGCTGATGGCGCTCTCGGTACTCGCGCTGCCGTCACGAAACCCGGCGCTCGCACGCGCGGTGACGGTGCTGCCGTCACGCGCGGTGCAGGCACCGCTCGCCCTGCTGGGCGTGCTGGTGCTGGGCACCTTCCTCGCCGTGCACACCTGGCGCGACCTGACGATGCCGGTAGCCGCGTGGTACTTGCGGTCCACGCCCATCTGGCTCATCGTGATGGGCATCGGCACGGTCATCTATCTCCGCGAACTGGCCACGCTCCGTCGTCAGGGTGTGGACGTCGCGGCCCGCTTTCGAGCGCTGCCGCCCGAGTAGTCGTTTCGTTTCCTGAAGGAGCCGCTTCGTGTCTGTTGAACGCATCAACCTCGCGCCCGGCCTGTCCGTCTCGCGCGTCCTCACCGGGCTCTGGCAGATCGCCGACATGGAGCGTGACGGCCGGACCATCGACCTGGCGCAGACGGCGGCGGCGATGCGGCCGTATGTCGATGCCGGGCTGACGTCGTTCGACATGGCCGACCACTACGGATCGGCCGAAGACGTCGCCGGTATCTATCGCGACGGCCCTGGCGGCAGCCGCGCTCAGCTGCTGACCAAGTGGGTGCCCAAGCCGGGGCCGGTTACCCGCGAGGACGTTCGCGGCGCCATCACCCGTTCGCTCACGCGGCTCCGCACCGATCGCCTGGATCTGCTGCAGTTCCACGCCTGGACCTACGCGGATCCCAGCTGGCTGGACGCGCTGTTCTTCCTGCAGGAGCTGTGTGAAGAGGGGCTGATCGGTCAGCTCGGCTTCACCAACACCGACACCGCGCACCTGAACATGTCACTGGCGAGCGGGATTCCGATCGTCTCCAATCAGGTGGCGTTCTCGCTCCTCGACTCGCGGGCGGCGGGTGCAATGTCGGCGTTGTGCCTCAAGACGGGTGTGCACCTTCTTGCTTACGGCACCGTCGCCGGCGGATGGTTGACCGAACGATGGCTCGGCCAGCCCGAGCCGGATTGGGAGAATACCGGCACCTGGTCGCGCATGAAATACGGCCGCTTCATCCGCGCGGCCGGCGGATGGGCACGGTACCAGGAAGTGCTCGCGGCGGCCGCAGGCGTGGCAAAGCGGCACGGCGTCTCCATCGCCAATGTCGCCAGCCGCTGGGTGCTGGAACACCCCGCGGTCGGCGGTGTCATCATCGGCGCCCGGCTCGGCGAGCGACACCACATCGACGACACGATGCAGCTGTTCGAGTTCGCGCTGACCGAGCAGGACCGCGTCGAGCTGACGGACGCTATCGCCAGGCTCACGCCCATTCCGGGCGACTGCGGCGACGAATATCGGACGCCACCCTTTCTCACGGCGTCCGGCGACCTCAGCCACCACGTGGAGAGCTTCCCGCCGCCGTACGCGGTGCGGGTGGCCGGCACGCGCACGCAGTGTCTCAGCGGCACGCCGTGGGAACCGCTGGCCGGCTTCTCGCGCGCGATCCGCACGGGGAACCGCATCCTCGTGTCGGGCACCACCTCGACGCACCGCCACCGCCACATCGGCGGCAGCGACGTCGCGGCCCAGACGCACTTCGTCATCGACAAGATCGAAGGATCGCTGCGGTCGCTCGGCGGCCGGCTCGACGATGTGATCCAGACGCGCGTCTACGTGCGTCACGTGGCGGACTGGGAGATCGTGGCGCGCGCGCACGGCGAGCGGTTCGGACACATCCAGCCGGCCAATACCCTCATCTCCGCCAATTTGATCGGTGACGAGAACCTGGTGGAGATCGAGGCGGAAGCCGAGATCGTCGGTTAGGGCTCGCAAACGCCAGGCAACGTTCGGCGCTGGAGCGGCGGCTTCGGCGCCGGCGCGGCGAGGGCTACTGCTTGGACATGTTCGGCCGGCCCTTGCGCAGCACGAACTTCTGGATCTTGCCGGTGGCGGTCTTCGGCAATTCGTCCACCGGCGTGAAGCTGTGCGGCACCTTGAAGCGCGCCATGTGCACGCGGCAAAACGCGCGCAGTTCCTCGGTTGTGGCCGAAGCGCCCGTCTTGAAGACGAGGAACGCATGGGGCGCCTCACCCCACTTCTCGTCGGGCAGGCCGACCACCGCCACCTCCTGTACGGCGTCGTGGCGCAGCAGCGCGGCCTCGACCTCGACCGAGGAGATGTTCTCGCCGCCGCTGATGATCACGTCCTTCAACCGATCGCGGATCTCGAGATAGCCGTCGGGATGGACCACGGCCGCATCCCCGGTATGAAACCAGCCGTCGCCCATGGCGCGCTCGGTGGCCTCGGGATCGTTGTAGTAGCCCGCCATGATGACGTTGCCCCTCGCCACGATCTCGCCGATGGTCGCGCCGTCGCTGGGAACTTCGACGCCGTGTTCGTTCACGACCCGCAGTTCGCCCGAGGTGACGAGCTCCACGCCCTGACGGGCTTTGATGCGCGCACGTTCGCTGGAGGGCAGGCCGAGGTGCTCGGGGCGCGG
Source organism: uncultured Acidobacteriota bacterium (assembly GCA_963723005.1). Lineage (GTDB taxonomy): Bacteria > Acidobacteriota > Vicinamibacteria > Vicinamibacterales > UBA2999 > VFZN01. The sequence continues at coordinate 262,555 of CAVRPA010000014.1, forward strand.
CTCGCAGATGGAGATGGCCGGCGCGGTTTCGGTGAGCCCGTAAATCTGGATCACCGTCCAGCCCAGCCCTTCCTCCAGGCGCTCGATAGTCACCGCCGCCGGCGGCGCTCCCGCCGTCATCACGCTGACGCCCCGCGGCGCAAAGCTCTTCAGCTCCGCCGGCGCGCTGGCGAGCGTGATGAGCACGGTAGGAGCGGCACACATCCAGGTGACGTCTTCCGCCGCCGCGAGCCGGAAGACCGCCGCTGCCTCCACCTTCCTGAGGCACACGTGCTTGGCGCCCACGGCCGTCACGGTCCACGTGAAGGTCCAGCCGTTGGCGTGGAACATCGGTAACGTCCAGAGGTAGGCGTCTCCCGGCGTCAGGCGGATGTGCGCGAGCATGCCGACGGAGTTCACCCAGGCGTTGCGGTGCGTGATCATCACGCCCTTGGGGCGCGACGTCGTGCCGCTGGTGTAGTTGATGGTGAGCAGATCGCGCTCGCCGATCGACGGCCTCGTGAACACCGGCGACGCCTGCGCGACCAGCGACTCGTAGTCGAGCCAGCCGTCCCGGCAGCGATCGAGGGCCACGAAGTGGCGGACGTGTGGCAGGCGCGCGCGAATCGAATCGACCGCGTCGAGGTAGTCGCCATCCGCGCACACCATCGAGGCGCCGCTGTGCTCGATGAGGTAACAGAACTCCTCGGGGATCAGCCGGTAGTTGATCGGCACGAGCACGGCCCCGAGCTGCGGAACCGCGTAGAAGGACGTCAGCAGCGCGTGGGTGTTGGGGGAAATGTAGGCGACCCGATCACCCTGCCGCACCCCAAGCGCCTGGAGGACCGACGACCATCGATCGCAGCGCTCGCCGAAGGCGTCGTAGGTCCAGCGCACGGCGCCATCCACCAGCGCCTCTCGGGTGGGATACAGGCGCCGGGCCCGGCGCATGAACTCGAGAGGCGTCAGCGGAGTCTCCATCGGCGCCAGCGATTCTACCTCCCTGCCGGCTTGAAGGGATTCGGACGCGGCGTGCGGTCGGACGAGGGTGGCAGCTGCGGTAGCTCGAAGCGGGGCTGGTCGCCCGTCAGCGTCTTCAGGAACGCCACAATCTGTTCGTTTTCGGAGGCGGTGTAGGCCTTGCCCAGCTGAATCCGGCCCATGATCTCGACGGCCTCGCCGAGTGTCGACGCCGCGCCGTCGTGGAAGTAGGGATAGGTGAGCTCCACGTTGCGGAGCGTCGGCACCTTGAAGCTGAACCGGTCGGCATCCTTGCCGGTGACCGCCTTGCGGCCTTCGGCGGGGTTGTCGGTCCGATAGGGTTCGACCACCCCCATCTTGCGGAAGGACGCGCCGCCCGCGGCCGGCCCGTTGTGGCAGGCGGTGCAGCCGCTCGACTTGAACAAGCGGTACCCCGCCAGTTCGCCGGCGGTGATGGCCCTGGCATTGCCCGTCAGCCACTGATCGAACCGCGAATTCGGCGTGGCCAGCGTTTCCTCGAAGGCGGCAATGGCCCTGGTCACCCGCTCAATGGTCGGTTTGCCGGGACCGAACGCCATCTCGAACTCGGCGATGTACTGCGGGATGGATTCGACGGTCTGCACGGCAAGCTCGTGCGTGTAGGCCATCTCGCCAGGGTTGGCGATAGGTCCCCCCGCTTGCTCTTGCAGATCCTTGGCGCGGCCGTCCCAGAACTGCGCGACGTTCAGGCTGGAGTTGAGAACGGTCGGAGAGTTGATCGGCCCCTTCTGCCAGTTGTGGCCGATCGACGTGGAGAGGTTGTCCGAGCCACCCATGCTGAGGTTGTGGCACGAGTTGCACGAGATGAAGCCGGAACGCGACAGCCGCGGATCGAAATAGAGCTTCTTGCCGAGTTCGACCAGCGCCGGCTCGGTGATGACCGCAGGTTTGATGGGTTGAATGGGTTCGTCGATCGCGGCCCAGGCGATGGGGACCGCCAGACCGGCGAACAAAACTGCGAGAAGTTTGGCGCGCACGGAAACCAGCCTTTCGGTGGGGACCGTACATCCATCCTACACCCTCGCGACCGGTCGGGCGACGTTGGCTTATGGCTTGCGCGCCGGCGCCTTCTTGTGGCGGCGGCCCCGGCCGGTATTCGACCATCACGTTGCTGATGGTGGCCAGCGGCCGGCCTTCGGACACGAACGTGTCGGTCCCGTCGGGACGCATGACCGTCAGCTTCTCCCCGAGCACGCTCACCTGTTCGCCGACGTTCTCGGGCAACTGCATCGTGATGAACTCGGTGCCGCTCGGCGCCACCGCCTTGACCCCGCCGGGACCGGCGCCTCCGGCGATGCGGTCGAACAGGTCGCGCTCGGTGCGGAACTCGCTCTGGATCACCGCGCGATCGATCAGCGTGTTGTCCATGGTCAGCACCCCGATCGTGGCGGTGTATTTCCGGAACGCGGTCTTCGCCTTGACCAGGTCCTCGGAGTAGGTGTGGCGGTTGTGCAACTCGAACGACAGGGTGACCGGCCCGCGGTGCGGTGGAATCTTCACGAGGATGCCGCCAGCCGGATCGCGCCCCGCCAGGACGTCGCAGAACCGGCGCTTGCTCTTGACTCCCACGCCCAGTTCCGACGGGCACGTCACCTCCGCCTGCGCCCGGGACAGGGTCGCTGCCGGTGGCGCTTTCTTGGCCGCGGGTTTCGTGGCTGGGGTGGTCTTCTTCGGAGGAGTCTTCTTCGTCTGGGCGCTGACGACCGGAACGGCCACCAGTGCCAGCGCGAGAACCGCAACGAGCATCCGCATGGGGATTCAGTATAGCGGCAGCATCCGGCACCACCGCGGCAGACGGCTTGCAACAGAGTGGCGCGTAGGTAGTTCCCCACTCCCGTTGTGTCATATCTCGACGCTGCCTGTCGCTCGTTGGCAGTCCGCAACCCGGTGACGTCCGGAATGACTTGTACGACGCTCCAAGTTTCCGTAGGCGCGGAACGTAACTCCGAAGGGGATCTTCAGATGAACGACACGACAAGGCATCGATGGACGCGGCACTACACCTGGTCCGCCCGCTTCCTCTACACCGTCTCCGCCATCCTGCTCTTCATCTCACCCGTCATCGCCCAGGTCCAGACCGGCTCGATCCTGGTGCGCATCCAGGACGAACAGGGCGCCGCCGTTCCCGGCGTCGCAGTCACCATCAGCAGCCCGGCCCTCGTCGCCGGCACTGCTGACCGGCGTCACCGACAGCGGCGGAGTCAACCGCTTCCCGTCGCTGCCGCCCGGTGTCTACTCCGTGCGCGTCGAACTGCAGGGCTTCCGGCCGATGGTGCGCGAGAACCTCGTCGGTCCTGATCGGCCAGACCACCCCGCTGGACATGACGCTGACGGTGGCGACGCTGGCCGAGACCGTAACGGTCACCGGCGCCTCGCCGGTCGTCGACACGACCAGCGCCAACTGTGAGCGTCAATCTGAGCGAACAGCTGCTGCAGGGCACGCCCGGCGGCCGCGACATCTGGTCGCTGGTCGAATACAAGGTGCCGAGCCTGCTCATCACGCGCCCTGACGTCGGCGGCACCTCGGGCGGACTGCAGGGCACCTACAGCGCGCGCGGCACGACCCTCGACGCAGAACTCGCAGTACCTGAACGGCATCAACGTGGGCGACCCGGCAGGCCGATCGGCGCGGCGGGCTTCTACTACGACTTCGACGCCTTCGAGGACATCCAGGTCTCGACCGGCGCGCACGACATCACCGTGCCGACGAGCGGCGTGTTCATGAACATGGTCACCAAGGGCGGCACCGACCAGTGGCGCGGCCGCACCACGTTCACCTGGCTTGGCGATGCCACGCAGTGGCAGAACATGGACGACAACCTGCTGCGGCTACGGTTTCCGTCCGGAAACCAACGCCGTGGACTTCGTCTCCGACATCAACGTCAGCGGCGGCGGTCCGGTGATCGCGCAAGAAACTGCGCATCTTCGGTTCGTTCCGCGACTGGCGCGTCCACGTCAACGTCCCCGCCGCGTTCTCCGACGCTGGTGCTCGACAAGACCGACATCACGTCGGGCATGCTGAACGCCACCTACCAGATGAGCGACAAGAACCGGCTGACCGGCTTCTACTCGCGCCAGTACTACAAGAAGCCGAACCGCTTCCTCACCACCAGCAACCTGCTCGAACAGGCGTCAACCAGCAACGAAGACGATGTGTTCGACGTCTACCAGGTGCTGTGGAACTCGGTGGTGACGCAACAACTTCTTCGTGGATGCGCGCCTGGGGCTGAACAAGATCTTCTTCCCCACCTACCTCAACGGCAACGACCAGACACTGCTCGACACGGCCACCAACATCCGGACCCGCAACTACATCTCCGGCACCGAACGCTGGCGCGATCGCTACCAGGCCAATGCCACCGGCGCAGTACTACCTGGACGAGTCGCTCGGCGGCCGCCACGAATTGAAGTTCGGCTTCGACCACGCCCACGCGCCGGTCGAGAATCGGGTCACACGCTTCGACGATGTCGACCTGACCTACAGCAGCGCCACGGGCCTCTCGCAGATCGTCGACCCTGTTCGCGACGCCGTTCTACTCGAAGATCGGCTGTGGACGTGACTGCGCTCTATGCGCAGGACAGCTACTCGGTGAAGCGGCTGACGCTGACCGGCGGCCTCCGCTGGGAGCGTCTCGAGGGCTATCTGCCCGAGCAGAGCAGCCCCGCGAGCCGCGTATTTCCCGTACGCTCAACCGCGAACTTCCCCGAGCAGCGCGACATCGTCTACTGTTTCACACGATCGGTCCGCGGCTCAGCGCGGCCTACGACCTGATGGGGAACGGCCGGACCGCCCTCAAGTTCGGCGCCGGCCGCTACTACTACATCATCCGCCGGCGGGCGGCGTGCTCGACACGGTGAATCCGAACGGCAACTATTCAGAGCAGTACACCTGGAACGACCTGAATGGCGATCTGCACTTCCAGGCGGGCGAGCAGTCGGGCACGCCGGTGATCAGCCAGGTCAACATCAGCACCGTCTCGTTCGATCCGGACTACCGTCGTCCCTACACCGACGAGTACACCGGTGGCATCGATCACGAGCTGCTGCCGGCCGTGCGCCTGAGCGCGGTCTACACCTATCGGCGCGAGAAGTATCCTCAGGCCTCGTCGAACCCCGCGAACCCGTTCGACACGTTCCTGACCACGCGCGTGGATACCGGGCGTGACGGCGTGGCCGGCACCGCCGACGACAGCACGTTCCAGTTCTACAACCGGAACTCCACCGGCCAACCTGAGTTTACCTGACCAACGATCCGACCAGCCTGCAGACCTACAGCGGCATCGAGTTCACCATGACCAAGCGCATGGCGAATCGCTGGCAGCTGCTGGCCGGCTACACCTACTCGCAGACGCGCATCGAGGGCGTGAGCGTCAATCATCAACCCCAACCTGCTGATTAACACCGAGGGACCGCTCACCGGCCAGGTCCCCGGCGCCAACGCCCAGCTCGGCGATCGGCCGCACCAGTTCAAGCTGACGGGCACCTACATCACCGCCGTTCTGGGACATCGGCGTGGCCGGCAACCTGAACACGCAGAGCGGCATCCTGCTGACACGGCAGGTGAATCGACGGCGCTGACGGTGGGCGGCAACACCACGGTCAATGTCGAGGCGGCCGGCTCGTTCCGGCTCGATCCCCGCACCTCGATCGACGTGCGCGGATTCAAGACGATGCGGCTTCGGCGGTCGCGTGAGCTCGAAGCGTCGATCGACATCAACAACCTGATGAACAGCAACATCGCCTGGGACGCGCGCGATGCTGGGCGGCACCATCAACCTGCGCCAGAACGGCGATCCGAACGGCACGATCAACACCGTGCCGCAGTTCGGTTCACCGTCGCAGATCCTCGGGCCGCGCAACATCCGTTTCAACGTCGCGTTCAGGTTCTAGGGGTCGACGCCGACAGGCGTACGCGACAAGGCCACGGAGCTTCGGCTTCGTGGCCCTTCGCGTGTACAGGATCGGGATCAGGGAGCAGGGATCAGGGATCAGGGAGCCGGCAGACGGCAGCCGGCAACCGGCAACCGGCAGACGGTAGACAGGTCGAGACGTTCTACTCGTCGAGGTGGGAGGCGCCGACGGGCAGCGGCAGCGTGACTCTGTGTCATCGCCGGCTGGCGCAGCTTCAGCAGTTCCAGGAACTCCATGCGGGTGCGGGCGTTGTCGCGGAAGGCGCCGAGCATCGCGCTGGTCACCGTGTAGGAGTTCTGCTTCTCGACGCCGCGCATCGCCATGCAGAGATGGGTGCCTTCGCACACCACCGCCACGCCGAGCGGCGCGATCTTTTCGCGGATGGTCTCGGCGATCTGGTTGGTCATCCGTTCCTGCAGCTGGAGCCGGCGCGCGAAGATGTCCACGAGGCGCGGAATCTTGCTGAGTCCGATGACTCGGCCGTTGGGGATATAAGCGACGTGGCACTTGCCGAAGAACGGCAGCAGGTGGTGCTCACACAGACTGTAGAAGTCGATGTCCCGCACGATCACCATCTCGCTATAATCCACGCTGAACATCGCCCCGTTCAGCACCGTGTCGATATCAGCCTCATACCCGCTCGTCAGGAACTTCAGCGCGGTTTCCACCCGCTGCGGCGTCTTGACCAGACCCTCACGTGACGGGTCCTCACCGAGCTGCACCAGCAACTGCTGGATGAGATGCTGCATCTGGGTATTGTACATGGGCATCTCGACCGTCTCGGGCGGGGCGGTAGGCGTGAGTATCGACATCACTCCGTTTGATGCACGAGAAGCGGCTCAGGTTCCCGACGGCGACCCGGACGCCCTCTATCGCGACCGCGAAACCCTCGCCAGTGCCACGCGCGCCGCCGAGGTGTGGGCGGCGCGCCTGGCGGCCAACGCCAGGGATTTCGAGTCGGCCTGGAAGCTGGCCCGGGCCCGCTACTGGCTGGGCACCAACGGCCTCCCCGAGGCCGAGCGCCGCAACGCGCTCGAACAGGGCATCGCCGCCGGGCGGACAGCCGCCGCAATCTACCCGCAACGGCCGGAGGGTCACTTCTGGATGGCCGCCAACATGGGGGCGCTGGCGGAGTCGTTCGGAATGCGGCAGGGGATCAAGTACCGCAAACCGATCAAGGAATCACTGGAGAAGGTGCTGGCGCTCGACCCGGCATTCCTCCAGGGCTCGGCCGATCGCGCCCTGGGCCGCTGGTACTTCAAGGTCCCCGGCCTGTTCGGCGGCAGCAACAGCAAGTCGGAGGGGCACTTGCGGAAGGCGCTCAGCTACAACCAGAACAGCGTCATCACTCACGTCTTCCTGGCCGAGACGCTGGACGCGCAGGGCAAGGGCGACGCGGCACGCCAGGAAGTGCGCGCCGCGCTCGATGCCCCGCTCGATCCCGACTGGGCGCCGGAAGATCGCCGCTTCAAGCAGCAGGCCGAAGCGCTGCTGAAGAAGCTGTCGCGCTGACCCAACCCCTCAGCCCACTTGCATGGAGGGGTCCATCGGCTCGCTGGTTCGACCGGACGGGCGCAAACGATGGGGAGTCCGGGCTGACGGAAACGCTCAACTCAGTGAGCTGGGGGGTTAATACTGGTAGAACCCGCGGCCCGACTTCTTGCCCATGTAGCCGGCCAGCACCATCCGCTTCAGCAGCGGCGGCGGCGCGAACCGCGTCTCGCGGAACTCCTCGAACATGATGTTGGCGATGAAGTAGGTCGTATCGAGGCCGACGAAGTCGAGCAGCGTGAACGGCCCCATCGGGTGGCCGCACCCGAGCTTCATGCCCTTGTCGATGTCCTCCACCGTGCCGAGCCCGTCCTCGAGGCAGCGGATCGCGTCCAGCAGGTACGGCACCAGCAGGCGGTTGACGATGAAGCCGCCGCGGTCGGGCGCGGTAATCGGCTCCTTGCCAATCGCCTGGGCGAACGCAAACAGCGCGTCGTAGGTTTCCGTGCTCGTCGACAGCGCCTTGATCACCTCCACCAGCTTCATCAACGGAACGGGGTTGAAGAAGTGCAGCCCGCCCACCTTGTCGGGCCGGGAAGTCGCCGCCGCCAGTTCGGTGATACAGAGCGACGAGGTGTTCGACGCGATCAGGCAGTGCGGGCCGACCACCGCTTCGACCTGGGCGTAGGCCTGCTTCTTCACGGCCACGTTCTCGACAATCGCCTCGATGACGAGATCGCAGTCCTTCAGGTCCGCGTACTTCGTCGAGCCGGACAGGTTGCCGAGCGTCGTGCTCTTCACCTCCTCGGTGACTTTGCCCTTCGCGACGCCGTCCGTGAGGAACTTCTCGATGCGGCCGAGGCCTTTCTTGAGGACGTCCTCGTTCACCTCGAGCACGATGGTCTTGAACCCCGCCGCGGCCGACACCTGCGCCACGCCGGCGCCCATCAGCCCGCACCCCAACACGCCCACTGTCTTGATCGCCATGGTCTGCCTTGTCTGAGTCTTTGAGTCTTGGGTCTTGAGTCTTGGGTCTTGAGGCTTGGGGCTTGGGGCTTGGGGCTTGGGGCTTGGGGCCTGTCTGCCGTCTGCCGTCTTCTGCCTTCTGCCTTCTGCCTTGTGCCTTCTGCCTTCTGCCTTTTGCCTTTTGCCTTTTGCCTTCTCTTCAGGCCGCTTCGACGATCATGGCGATGCCCTGCCCGCCGCCGATGCAGGCCGAGGCCACGCCGTACTTCTTGCCGCGGCGCCGCAGTTCGAGCAGCAGCGTCAGCAGCAGGCGCGCCCCGCTGGCGCCCAGCGGATGGCCGAGCGCGATCGCGCCGCCGTTGACGTTCACCTTGTCGCGGTCGAGGCCGAGTTCCTTTTCGCAGGCCAGGTACTGCGGCGCGAACGCCTCGTTGATCTCGACGAGGTCGAGGTCGGCGAGCGACAGGTTGGCCTTCTCGAGCGCCTTGCGGATGGCCGGCGCGGGCCCCATGCCCATCATCGACGGCTCGACGCCGACGGTCGCCCACGAGACGATGCGGCCGAGCGGCTTCAGGCCGCGCGCCTTGACCGCACCTTCGCCGGCAATCAGCAGGGCCGCGGCGCCATCGACAATGCCGCTGGCGTTGCCCGCGGTCACCACACCGTCCTTCTTGAACGCGGTCGGCAGCTTCGCCAGGATCTCCATCGTCGTGTCGGGACGCAGGTGGTCGTCCTGCTCGACCATCGTGACGCCCTTGCGCGTCTTGATCTCGACGGGGATCACTTCGTCCTTCATGACGCCGGAGGTCCAGGCCTGGTGGGCCAGCTGCTGCGAGCGGAGCGCGTAGGCGTCGGACTGCTCGCGGGTGATGCCGTACTTCTCGGCGCAGTTCTCGGCGGTGATGGCCATCGAGCAGCCCGCGTACGGGTCGTTGAGGCCTTCCCACAGCCAGTCTTCCATCTTGCCCTGACCGAGCTTGAGGCCCGAGCGCAGCCCGCGAATCACGTGCGGCACCTGGCTCATGTTCTCCATGCCCCCGGCCAGCACCACGCCGGCTTCCTCCAGCTGGATGTGCTGCGCGCCGCTCAGCACGGCTTGGATGCCCGAGCCACACAGGCGATTGACCGTCAGCGCCGGCACCTCGATCGGCAGGCCGGCCTTGAGGCCGACGTGGCGGGCGCCGTAGTGGGCATCGACGCTGCTCTGCTGGACGTTGCCGAACACGACGTGATCGACCCATTCGGGATTCACGCCGGTGCGCGAGAGCGCGCCTCGCGAGGCGATGGCGCCGAGCTCAATCGCCGAGAAGTCCTTGAGCGCACCGACGAACTGCGTCATCGGCGTGCGCGCGCCACCCAGGATGTAGACGGTCTGTGACATGGAAAGCCCCGATCGGTTCAAAGTTCAAAGAGTGCGGAGTGCAACGTTCACGGATTGATCGCGGCGGCGACCCAGTCGCCCACTTCGCGTGTGCCGAGCGAGCCGCCGATGTCGGTGGTGGTCTGGCCGGCGGCAATCGCGGCTTCGACGGCACGTTCGACGGCCACGGCTTCGGCGCGGTGGCCGAGCGTTTCGAGCATGAGGGCGGACGAAAGGATGGCGCCCATCGGATTGGCGAGGTTCCTGCCCGCCAATGGCGGGGCCGAGCCGTGCACCGGTTCGAACAGCGAGGTCCGTCCCGGGTGGATGTTGCCGGACGCCGCCATCCCAAGCCCGCCCTGCAGCGCGCCGCCGATGTCGGTGATGATGTCGCCGAACAGGTTGTTGGTGACGATCACCTGGTACTGCCCGGGGTCCTTCACCATGAACATCGCCATCGCGTCGATGTACTGATGCGTGGCCGTGATGCCCGGGTACTCCGCCGCCACTTCCTTGAACACGCGCTGCCACAGCGCATGCCCCTGCTGCATGGCGTTGCTCTTGTCGGCCATGCACACCCTGGTGTGGCCCCGCTCCGCGGCGAAGGCAAAGGCGTGCTTGATGATGCGGTGCACGCCCTTGTAGGTGTTGATCTCTTCCTGGATCGCCACTTCGTCCGGCGTGCCGGCCTTGAAGCGGCCGCCGATGCTGACGTACACGCCTTCGGTGTTCTCGCGGAACACGGTGAAGTTCACGTCCGCCCGGCCGCGATCCTTCAACGGGCACAGACGGTCGTCGAGCAATCGCACCGGCCGGTAGTTCACGTAGAGATCGAGCTCGAACCGGGTGCCGAGCAGGATGTCGCGCGCGTGGCGGTTGTCGGCCACCCGCGGGTCGCCGAGCGCACCGACGAACACCGCGTCGAACGAGCGCAGCACGTCGTAGCCGTTCGATGGCAGCGTCTCGCCCGTCTTCAGATAGTGATCGGCGCTCCAGGGCAGCGGCTCCAGCGTGATCTCACGGCCGAAGACGTCCGACACCCGTCCAAGCACCTTCACGGCCTCGGCCGTGACGTCTTTCCCGATGCCGTCCCCGGCGATGACTGCGATTCGCATGGCCCTACGTCTCAATCGCCATCGCCATGCCCATGCCGCCGCTCACGCAGAGCGTGGCCAGGCCCTGCTTCTTTCCGCGCCGCATCAGCTCGTAGATGAGCGTCACGACCATCCGCGCGCCGGTGGCGCCGATCGGATGGCCCAGCGCGATCGCGCCGCCGTTCACGTTCAGCCGGTCGGCCGGAATCGGCACGTCGCGGAGCACGGCCAGTGCCTGCGCGGCAAACGCCTCGTTCAGTTCGACGAGATCGAAGTGCGCGAGCGTCAGCCCGGTGCGCTGTTCCAGCTTCTTGATCGCGGGCACCGGGCCGATGCCCATGATCCGCGGATCGACGCCGGCGCTCGCCCAGCCGGTGATGGTGGCGATTGGCGTGAGGCCGCGGGAAGCGGCGAAGTCGCTCGAGGCCAGCACCAGCGCGGCGCCGCCGTCGGTGATGCCCGACGCCGAGCCCGCCGTGATGATGCCGTCGTGCCCTTCGACCTTCGGGAACGTCAGCGGCAGCTTGCGCAGTGTCTCGATGGTCGTACCCGGGCGCGGGTGTTCGTCGGAGGTCACCTGCACCGTCTTGCCCCGCTCCGTCATCGTCACAGGCGCGATTTCGGCGTCGAAGCGCCCTGCCTTTTGCGCGGCTTCGGCCTTCTGCTGGCTGTCCAGGGCGAACGCGTCCGACTCGTCCCGGGTGATGCCGTACTGCCGCGCGAGGATCTCGGCGGTCTCGCCCATGATCAGATTCGACAGCGGGCACTGAAAGCCGTCGCGATACATCGCGTCCACGAACTGGAAGTGCCCCATCTTGTGGCCCCAGCGCGCGTCGATGCTGTCCACCAGATACGGCATGCGGCTCATTGATTCGATGCCGCCGGCCAGCACCACCTCGGATTCGCCGAGCAGGATGCTGGAGGCGCCGCTTGCCAGCGCCTGCAGTCCCGACGCGCAGGCCTTGTTGATGGTCTGGGCCGGCGCCTCGTAGGGCACGCCGGTCCGATGCGCAACCTGTCGCGCGGGATTCGGGCCGGAGCCCGGCCTGCCGGCCATGCCCCATCCACACTTCCTGGACGTCTGCCGGTGTCAGGCCCGCCCGCTCGAGCGCCGCGCGTGACGCAACGGCGCCAAGCTCCGCCGGGTGCAGGTCCTTGAACGATCCGCCGTACTTGCCGATGGGCGTGCGCGCGGCACCAAGGACGACGACCTTGCGTGATGACATGGGTACTTCGAGTTTATCAAACGAACGTTCAAATGCGGACTGCGCATTCATGCACGGTTCGCGTTCTCGCGCTGCACAGAGTGCGCAAATCAGGCGCGCCGCGAGCCTCGGGGCGAGCCGGCCCGACTATAATTGAGCCTACGGTGTCTACTCGTCAGCGCGATTCCGACCGGATTCCGATTCTGGGCACCCTGCAGGGCGAGGTCAAGGTTTACCAGCCCACGACCGTGCATCAGGTAAGCCTCGGTGGCATGCAGGTGGAGACGGCCTTTCCGCTGCACCTCGACTCGCTCTACGACTTCCGGCTCACGCTGCGGGAACGGTCCATCGTGATCAAAGGCCGCGTGGCGCATTCGCGGATCATCGATGTCGACCAGGACATCGTGATGTACCGCTCGGGCATCGAGTTCATCGAGCCTTCCGAACCGGTGCTCCAGGCCATCACCGCGCTGGTCGAAGAGCTGCGCGGCGTCCAGAAGTAGCCCGCGACCGGCGGGCACACGCCTGCCGCCCCGCAGGCACTGCCTACTGGAACGCGCCGCCCGCGTCCCTAGCTTCCGTTCAGATGTTCGAGGTAGTCGCCCGACGAGATGCGCTCGGCGCGTCCCAGCGGTGCGTTGTAGAAGTACGCCCACGCAGGCACCTCGCGGCCATCGTCGAGCGTGACGGTGGTGAGCACGCGCAGATACAGGCTGCGCTCGGGCTCGTTCGGGCGGAAGCCCTCGATCTCATCGAGCGCCGACAGCACCGCCGTGACGTCGCGCATGTGGTAGACCTCGCCGCGAACCGTGCTGTCGTCGTCGGATGGAACTGCCGCGGGATAGATGCCCAAATCGAACAGCGCGGCGCGGATGCGGCCACGGCCGGCCAACTCGAGAATGGAATCCACACGCTGACGCCCAGGTCGATTGAACCCGGTCATGAGGGTGCCGTAGAAAAACACGTGATCGGTCACAGGCGCTCGCAGGGAGTTGCAGTGTAGGAGCGCGTCAGCCGGGAGTCAACCTCGGTGTGACGGGCAAAAGATCAAGGCAAAAGGCAGAAGGCAGAAGGCAGAAGGCAAAAGGCAAAACCCGGAAAGCAAGAACGGCAGAGCGACTCTCGTCGTCTGCCGTCTGCGGGTTCGGTTCGGCAGGCTGCCGGCGTCTGCCGGTTGCCGTCTGCCGGTCCTACCGACCGTTCAGCTGCTTCTGCTTGGCCATCGCCTCGAGCGCGTCGAAGAACTCGCTCGGGATGTCGAAGGCCATCGCTACGACCTTGCCTTCGCCCGACAGCTGCAGCGAATCGACCATCTGCTGCATGCCGGGGCGGCTGCCCGCCTGCAGCTTCGCCATCGCCAGGAAGCCGCGGAGCACGTCGCGCAGGTTCTGTGCGGCCTCGTCAGTCTGGGCTTCGGCCTTGAACACTCCGCTGACGCCGCCATTGATATGGCCGGCGGCCGAGAACCACGACAAGGGGGGCAGCTGAGACTGCACTTCGGATGGCAGCCGGGCCTGATTGGCCAGCGCATCGAAGCGGCCCACGGCCCACGCGTTGCTGCTGTCCATGTCGGCCACGAGGCGCATGACTTCGTTGTTGGACATCACGTTGCGGTGGTCGGCGCCGGCATCGATGGCGCGCTTTACCGCGGTGATGCCGCCGAGGGCGACGAGGTCGGATTCGACGAAGCCGACGGCCATCGCTTCGTCGCCGGGCTTGCCGCTTTCGAGGTGGGTGAGGAGTCGCTTGCCCTTGTAGTCTTCCGCCGACCCGCCGTGCTCGAGGGCCAGGGACTCGAGGCGGGCGGCTTCGAAACGGCCACGTGCCAGGACGACGGCCGAGCGCTCCGGGTTTTCCAGCACCTGTCCGTTAGGGCCGCTCATGAAGGCCGCGACCACCGAGTCGATGTCTTTTTCGATATTGAGGCCGGTCTTCTGCTCGAACTCGTTGCGTTCGACCGAGGGCGGCTCCATCTCGCGGAACCGCTGGCGGAACTCGGAGTTCATCACGTCGCGAACGTTGGCGTAGGCCACGACGGTGGCATCTTGCGGGACGTACTGGAGTTCATCAGGCCCGGCGGCGCTGGACAGGAGCGAGACCGGAAGGCCCATGTAGGAGGCCACCAGTCCGGTGCCCAATCCAAGGGTGAGGATGGCGCCGGACACAAGGACGAAGTAGCGGGTTTTCTTCGACATTCGGGTCTCCTGAACCGTATTACGGATCCCTGATGGCCGGGGTTCCGCTTTTCGTCCCCGGCGCATGGTCGGGACGGCCGACCAGCGCTACTGCTCGAGAATATACTCCCGCCGCTCGACCGCCCGGGTGGCGAGCCACAGGAACAGGGCGGCGTAGACCGTCAGCCAGAAGAGCGACACCGACATCGACGGCGCGTCGCGCAGCAGGCCCTGCAGGAGGCTGCTGATGCCTTCCGACGGCATCGCATGGGGTACCAAGGCCTGCAGATAGTGGGCCACCGTGAACTGCTTCAGGTAGCCGGGGAGGACCATCACGGTCGGCTCCCAGCCGAACGTGAAGACCAGCCCGAGCACGAGCGGGCGCTTGAAATAGGCGCCGACAAAGGCGAACACCGCGCCATAGACCGCGAGGCCAAGGCCCAGCAGGCCGAGGTCGGTGACCAGCGAGGCGAAGGTCCCTGGCACTTCACGGAATGGCACGACCAGGAAATAGACCAGCATGACCGACGGCAGGACCACCAGCATCGTGCAGGCGAGGTAGGCCAGGTACTTCCCGATCAGCACCGCGCCTCGTGGAATCGGCCGGGTGAACAGGTAGGTGAGCGTCTTGTCCTCCACCTCGTCGGCCATCAGCGCGGTGCCGTAGAACACAGCCAGCACCGGCACGATGAACCGCAGGAAGAGCATCCACATGATGACGCCGAAGACGCCGATGCCGCCCACGGCACGCCCGTTGACCCGCAGCGCGGTCATGCCGAACACGTCCAGGCCGCGGACGATCAGCGCCAGCAGCACCGGCCCGCCGACCACCAGGGCCATGAAAATGGTGCGTCGCGACCACAGCATCTCGCCCAGGGAGAGATCGAACACCCGCCGCGACGCCCGCCAGAAACCCATGCTCATTGCTTCACCAGGTAGCGGAAGACCGCCTGCAGGTTGTCGTCGGGCGACTGCACCTCGTCGATCGCGCCCGCCTCGCCCGTGGCCGCCAGCTCGGTCAGCCGCGCATAGAAGCTGTCGGGGCGGCTGGTCTCGACCACCACTCCGCCGGTCTCGAACTTCAGGCTGAGCACGTCGTCTTCGGCGAGGAACCGGCGCGCCAGCTCACGCGGGTGGCTCCCCCGCACGAACACGGTGTGCGGGTGCGTGTCGATCAGGTCGCGGATCGTGTGGACGTTGCCTTCGGCGACGATGCGGCCGTTGTTGATGAGGAGAATGTTCGAGGTCATCGACTCGACCTCGTGCAGGATGTGGCTGGAAACGATGATGTGCTTGCCGGCGCGAGCCCAGTCCTTGATCAGGCGGATGGTCTTGCGACGCATCAGCGGGTCCATGCCGGTGAGCGGTTCGTCGAGGATCAGCAGCTCCGGATCGTGCACGAGCGCCTGCGCCAGTTTCACCCGCTGCCGCATGCCCTTGCTATAGGCGCCGATCTTCTTGTCGGCGGCGCCCATCAAGTCGACCTGGTCGAGCGCCCGCTTGGCGGCCTGGTCGGCCTCGGCATCGCCAAGTCCATTCAGGCGCACCAGGGCACTCACCCACTCGAGACCGGTCATCCGGTCGTAGAAGGCATCCTGTTCCGGACAGAAGCCGATGCGGGCGTAGATGGCGGGGTTGCCCCAGATGGGTTCGCCGAAGACGCGGACGCTGCCCTGACTGGGCTTGATCTGCCCGGTCATCAGCTTCATGAACGTGGACTTGCCGGCGCCGTTCGGGCCGAGCAGCCCGGTGATGCCGCGCGGAATGATGGCCGACACGTCGTTCAGGCCGTTGACCTGCCCGTACCACTTCGACAGGTGCTCGGCCTGGACGAGAGCCGCGCCGGTCGCGGCAGCGGCGCCGTCGCCGGCCGACGGTTCCCGATTCTCGACACCAGGCATGGCAAGGCTCACGTAACGATCTCCACGCCCTTCACGCGCCGGGCCAGGATGACGCCGGATGCGATGATGAGCGCCAGGACCGCGAGGCCGGCCACGGCCGGCGGCAAGTCGTATCGAGGGGTGATGCGGAAGATGACATCGCCGAGCTGTTCGAGCGCGTCGCCGGGCGAGAGCCAGGCGAAGACGGTGGAGCCGGTGATGCCGCGCAACGCCTGGAACAGCGCCGCGGTGAAGAACATCAGCCCCGCATACATGATGCCGACGAAACGGCTGCTCTTCGACAGCGACGACAGCGCCAGCATCGTCGTCGAGGCGAGCAGCACCTGCGCCAGCGAGAACAGCGTGATGGCCGGCAGCAGGTAGGCGTTGTTGCGGATGAAGGTGAAGCTGCCGGCGAAAATCGCCTGCACCAGCAGCAGCCCCATCGCCGGCGCGAAGGTGACGAAGGTGAGGAACAGGAAGAGAATCGCCATCTTGCCGGCGATGTACTCGGCCGCGGTCAGCGGCTTCGAGAGATAGAGCTGCAGGGCGTTGGCGCGGCGATCGTTGGCAATCAGCCCGGCGCCGACCCAGATGGTGACGAAGAACACGAAGATGTTCTGCGTCTCGAGAAACTGGCGGAAAGTCTCGCCCTTCGGCGCCAGGAACGCCGCCTGCTGGAAATTGGCGGAGACGTAGATCTGGACGGCGCGGACGATGAACGGCGCCCAGGCAAACAGCATCAAGGCGATGAACGCGCGCTTGCTGATGATCGACTGGATGCCGGCGCGGGCAATCACCTGCCAGGCGCGTCCCGACGCGGCCCGCGAGCCGCCGTAGCGCCGGTACCCCTGATCGTGGATGGGCATGGCGTCAGACCTCGCCCACGGCGCGGGCAAACACGTCCTCGAGCGTCGGCACGCTGGGGCGGAGATGGCGCACCTGCACGCGCTCACGCGCGGCCAGGCGGAACAGCTCGCGCGCGCCGGCGTCGTAGACCGCGCCCTGGTCGTTGGCGAGTTGCTCGACTTCCGGCACGAACACGCGGATCACGTCTTCGTCGGTGTCGTGGCAGTCGAGCCCCTCGCCGCGCAGCACGGTGATGAAGTGGGTCTGGTCCCCCTTGACCCGCAGCTCGTAGACGCGGCCGCGCGTGCCCTTCAGCGCCTTGATGGGGCCTGCGGTGGCCACCGCCCCCTTGTCCACGACCACCACGTGATCGCAGGTGTATTCCACGTCGGGCAGCAGGTGCGAGGAGAGAATCAGGTTGACGTTCTTGTTGTGCGCGAGATCGCGGATCAGCTCGAGCATCTCGTCGCGGCCCTTGGGGTCCATGCCATTGGTCGGCTCGTCGAGGAACAGCAGATCGGGATCGTGCACGATGGCCTGCGCCAGCTTGATGCGCTGCTTCATGCCGGTGGAGTAGGTCTCGAGATTGCGATAGCGCGCTTCGCCGAGGCCGACGTAGTAGAGCACCTCGTGCGCGCGCTGCATGGCGTCGGCCGGGGGCAGCCCGGAGAGCTGACCGCAGTAGGCCACGAACGACACCGCGTTCATGCCCGGGATGTGCGAGTCGCTCTCCGGCATGTAGCCGATGCGGGAGCGGATTTCCAGAGGCGAGGTCGCGACGTCGAGACCGAGCACGCTCATCTGCCCCTTGTCGGGGACGACGAACCCGAGCAGCGACTTGAGCAGCGTGCTTTTTCCGGCGCCGTTCGGGCCCAGCAGCCCGATGGCGCCAGGCAGGAACGTCGCGGTGACGTCCTTCAGTGCCCAGTTCTTCCCGTAGCGGACGCTCAGTTGATCGCACACGACCACGGGGGCGACCGAACCCGCCTGCACCGGGTCTGCGGCTGTTGGCATGTAAGTGAAGTATACGGAAATGGACCCGAACCCGTTCGCCCTAGAGCGTGCCTTTCAACCCCAGGGCATCGGCTTCGGCTCGCATGAACGTAATCACGTTGCCGACGTGCTGGTCGAGCGGCAGCCCCATCAGTTCGGCGCCCATCTTCAGGTGTTCGCGCGGAATCGCCCGCGCAAAGGCCTTGTCCTTCATGCGCTTGATCACTGACGCAGGCTCCAGGTCCAGCACGCTCTTGCTGGGGCGGACGAGCGACGCGGCGGTGATGAAGCCGGCCATCTCGTCGCACGCCACCAATGCCCGTTCGAGCGGCGTCTCGGGCTTGATGCCCGTGAACTCCCAGGCGTGCGATTGAATGGCGCGCATGACCCATTCCGGATAGCCGAGCGACCGCAGGTGCTCGCACCCCTTGTTGGGATGATCGCCGAGCGTCGGATAGCGCTCGTAGTCGAAGTCGTGGAGCAGCGCCACCACGCCCCATTCCTCCTCCGGCGCGCCCTGCTGGCGCGCGTAACCGCGCACGGCGGCCTCGACGGCCAGCGCGTGCTTGCGGAGGCCTTCACTCTGCGTCCATTCGGTCAGGAGCTGCCAGGCGGCGTCGCGGGAAACGGTCATGGGAGGATCATAGTGGGTCTTGGGGCTCGGGCTTGGGGCTTGGGGCTTGGGGCTTGGGGCTTCGGGCACTACCCCGCTGCGGCGGCCATCGCCAGTCCCTTCCGGATCACCGCTGCGGCGTGCGGGTTGACGCCGTATGC
Source organism: uncultured Acidobacteriota bacterium (assembly GCA_963723005.1). Taxonomy (GTDB): domain Bacteria; phylum Acidobacteriota; class Vicinamibacteria; order Vicinamibacterales; family UBA2999; genus VFZN01. The sequence continues at coordinate 281,251 of CAVRPA010000014.1, forward strand.
GTCTAGCTCTTCGCTCGTCACCCAGGCCACCGCCTCCGCATCGCTGCCCGCGACGGCCGCGCCGCTGCGCGCCACGCACAGGTAGTCGACGATGACGAAGTGGAAGCGCACGCGCCCCTCGGGGTCGCGATGGACGCGATCGAAGGTCTCGACCATCGGCCCGACCTCGACGTCGAGTCCGGTCTCCTCTTCAATCTCCCGCCGCACCGCATCAATCAGCCGCTCTCCGAGCTCGACCAGACCGCCAGGCAGCGACCACTCGCCTTTCCGCGGCTCGTGGCCGCGCCGGATGATCAACGCCCGTCCATCCCGCGTCACGACGCCGCCCACGCCCACCACCGGTCCCGGGGGATATTCTCTTGCCATATGAAGTCACACACCGAATACCTGACCTTCAACCTGCCGGCGCGGCTCGCCTTCGAGAACATCACGCCGAAGGTAGAGGCCGCGGTCCGCGCCAGTGGCGTCCAGGAAGGCCTCGTGCTCGTCAACGCGATGCACATCACGGCCTCGGTCTTCATCAACGACGACGAATCCGGGCTGCATCGCGATTATGCCGCGTGGCTCGAGACGCTCGCGCCGTTCGACGCCTCGCCCGCCCGCTACGCCCACAATCGCACCGGCGAGGACAACGCCGACGCCCACATGAAACGGCAGATCATGGGCCGCGAGGTCGTGGTCGCGATCACCAACGGCGAACTCGACTTCGGTCCCTGGGAACAGATCTTCTACGGCGAGTTCGACGGCCGGCGAGCCAAGCGCGTGCTGGTGAAGGTGCTGGGCGAGTAACAGCGCGCCGCCCGATCCCTGCTAGAGCGCAAGCGACGGCGAGGCGTTCAGGTTGGCCGGCGCAATGGCCCCGCGATCCAGTTGCCGCATGCCGGCCGCCGCGATCATGGCGGCGTTGTCGGTGGACAGCGAGAGGCGCGGAATGAACACCGGGATCTCGAGCGAGGCGCCGCGCCGCTCGGCCTCGCGCCGCAGCTGCGCATTCGCCGACACGCCGCCCGCCATGCCCACCGAGCGGGCGCCGTACCAGCGCGCCGCGGCAAACGTCCGCTCCACCAGCGTATCGACCACGCGGTACTGGAAGCTGGCGGCGATGTCCTGAACCTCGGCCAGCGGCAGGTGTTCGGACCCGAGCGCCGCCTGGCGCGCCCGCACGTGCCGAAGCACCGCGGTCTTGAGACCCGAGAAGCTGAAGTCGAAGCGGCCGTCACGCTCGGGCGCGTTGCGGTCGGGATTGGTCAGCCGGGTACCCGGCCAGCGGATCGCGCGAGGATCACCTGCGGCCGCCAGCCGATCGACGACGGGTCCACCCGGATACTCCAGACCCAGCAGCTTCGCCACCTTGTCGTACGCCTCGCCCGCCGCGTCGTCACGCGTGCGGCCGAGGAGACGGTAGTCGCCCTCGGTCTTCACCAGATAGAGGTTGGTGTGCCCGCCGGAGACCACCAATACGACCGCAGGCAGCGGGATGCGGCCGTGGTCCAGCCAGATCGATTCGATGTGCCCCGCCAGGTGATGAACGCCGACGAGCGGCTTGCCCAGTGCCCACGCCGCCGCCTTCGCGAACGATACGCCGACGAGGAGCGACCCGACCAGGCCGGGGCCCTGGGTCACGGCCACCGCGTCGACCTCGGGCCAGCCGATGTCCGCATCGGTGAGGGCACGCTCGACGACCCCGCAGATGTCGCGGACGTGCTGCCGGGAAGCAAGCTCCGGCACGACGCCGCCCCACTCACGATGGATCTCGACCTGCGACGCCACTACGCTCGAGCGCATCGTCCACGGGCGCTCGGCGTCCTCCGTCCGCTCGACGATGGCGGCCGCGGTCTCGTCGCAGGAGGTTTCGATCCCGAGGACGCGCATCAGGGCACAGGTGTCGCGAGGTCAGGCGCGGTGTGACGAAGCGACTCGTCGAACGGCGCACGGTAGACACCGCGCTCGGTGATGATGCCGGTGATGTACTTCGCCGGCGTCACATCGAAGGAAGGATTGCGGATCTTCGCTCCGGTGGGCGCGACCTGCGTGGTGCCGACATGGGTCACCTCGCGCGCGTTCCGCTCTTCGATCGGGATGGCGGAGCCATCCGGGGTGGCGAGGTCGATGGTGGACCACGGCGCGGCGACGTAGAACGGGATGCCGTGCTCCCTGGCAAGCACCGCGACCGTGTAGGTGCCGATCTTGTTGGCGGTATCGCCGTTCGCGGCGATCCGGTCGGCGCCGACGACGACCATGTCGATCTGTCCCATGCGCATGATGGCTCCGGCCATGTTGTCGGTGATCACCGTCGTGTCGATGCCGTCCTTGATCAGTTCCCACGCGGTGAGCCGGGCCCCCTGCAGGAACGGGCGCGTCTCGTCGGCCAGCACGGTGACGCTCTTGCCCGCCTCGACGGCGCCCCGGATGACACCGAGCGCGGTGCCGTAGCCCGCCGTGGCCAGGGCCCCGGCGTTGCAGTGGGTCAGGATGCGCGCATCTTCGGGGACGACCGCCGCGCCGTGACGGCCAATCGCCCGGCAGCTCTCGACGTCATCGTCGTGGATGCGATCGGCCGCGCGGCGGAGCCGCACCTTCAGCTGCTCCACCGACTCGCCCGCCAGCGCGCCCTCGGCGAACGCCTGCTTCATGCGCTCGATGGCCCAGAACAGGTTGACGGCCGTAGGCCGGGTGGCGGCCAGCAGATCGCAGTTTCTCTGGAACTCGGTGGCGAATTGGCGGGTGCCGGTGGCCCCACTCCTGGCGGCGCCGAGCGCCACCCCCATGGCCGCGCAGACGCCGATCGCCGGCGCGCCGCGGATCACCATGGTCTTGATCGCCTTGGCGACGTCGTTCACCGTCTTGCAGGTGACGTAGATCTCTTTGACCGGCAGCTTGCGCTGGTCGACCATGACGATGGTATCGCCTTCCCAGGCGATGGTCGGAAGCATCTCAGGATCATACCGGGAGAACCGGAGAAACGGGGTCCGGGATCCGGAGGGATCCGGGATCACGGGATCAGGGATCCGGGATCAGGGATCAGGAGATCAGGGGTCAGGAGTCAGGACCGATCAACTCGAGAAGGCGACCGTCGAACGCCAGGGGCAGCAATTCAGCCATCTGGTGACGGCCCGTCACCTCGGTGAGGTTGGCGAGGACGATTTCCAGATCCTGGCCGAACTCCCACAGCACCTGCCGGCAGGCGCCGCACGGTGATGTCGGGGCCACGGTGTCGGCCACCACGGCCATGCGCGTGAAGCGGCGGTGGCCCTCGGAGAGCGCCTTGAACATCGCCACGCGCTCGGCGCAGATCGTCAGCCCGTAACTGGCGTTCTCGATGTTGCAGCCGGTGATGATGGTGCCGTCCGCGGCTTCGAGGGCGGCGCCGACCTTGAAGTTCGAGTACGGCGCCACGGCGCGCTCGCGGGCCTCGCGGGCGGCCAGGACGAGGCGATCAGCATCGCTCAATGGTGCCCTCCAGCAGGGCGATGAACTGCCCTTTGACGCGGCGCGCTGTCTCCATCACTTCTTCGTGCCGCAACGGCGCGGGCAGCACGCCCGCCGCCATGTTCGTGATGCACGAGATGCCCAGCACCTCCATGCCCATGTGCCGCGCGACGATCGCCTCCGGGGCCGTGGACATGCCGACGGCGTCGGCGCCCCACACGCGGAACGCACGAATCTCCGCCGGGGTCTCGTAGCTGGGCCCGTGGACCGCGATGTAGACCCCGTGCTCGAGCGGCACGCCGGCCTCGGCCGCGGCGGCGGTGGCATGCTCGCGCATCCGCCTGGAATAGATCTCGCTCATGTCGGGGAACCGTGCGCCGAAGCGGTCGTCGTTGGGACCGACCAGCGGGTTGGAGCCCATCATGTTGATGTGATCGTCGATCAGCATCAGCGCGCCTTGTGCGAAGCGGGTGTTGATGCCGCCGGCCGCATTCGTCAGGATCACCCGCGGCACGCCGAGGCGGCCGAGCACTCGCATTGCGAAGGTGACCGTGGTCAGCGGATGGCCTTCGTAGAAGTGCACCCGGCCGGCCAGCGCCATCACCTTGCGGCCGCGCGCCAGGCCGCCGACCAGCCGGCCTGCATGCCCCACGACGTTCGCCGCCGGCCAGTGCGGGATGTCGCGATAGGCGACTTCGAACGGCTCGTCCAGTCCCTCGGCAAAATCGCCCAGCCCGGAGCCGAGCACCACCGCCACGTCGGCGCCGCCGAAGCCCCGGCCACGGAGGAATTCCGCGGCCTCCACTGCGTTGTCGAACGTCGCCATATGCCTCGTGCTAGATGAGAAACCCGACAATGATGGCGGTCAGGAAGTTGGCGAGCGTGCCGGCCAGCATGGCCCGCAGGCCCAGCCTCGCCAAATCGTGACGCCGCTCGGGCGCCAGCGCGCCGATGCCACCGATCTGAATGCCGATCGACGAGAAGTTCGCGAAGCCGCACAACGCAAAGGTCGCGATCGTGAACGACCGCGGGTCGAGCGACTCCTTGAGCGTGCCGAGCTGGGCGAACGCAATGAACTCGTTCAGCACCATGCGCGTGCCGAGCAGATTGCCCACCGTGGACGCGTCGCGCCACGGCACGCCCAGGCTCCAGGCGACCGGGGCGAAGACCCACCCGAAGATCTGCTGGAGGCTGAGGCCGGCGACCGACAGCATCGCGTTCACGAGGGCGATCAGCGCCACGAAGCTGATCAGCATCGCGCCGACGTTCAGTGCCAGGTGCAGGCCTTCGCCCGTGCCCCGCCCGGCGGCATCGATGATGTTCACGTCCGTGCGCGGCACATCGAGCCGGACGGTCCCCAGCGTCTCGGGCACGCCGGTTTCGGGCACGAACATCTTGGCCATCATCAACGTGCCCGGTGCCGTCATGATCACCGCGGTCAGCAGGTGCTTGGGCTCGATACCGAAGGCGATGTAGGCGGCCATGATGCCGCCGGAGATGTGGGCCATGCCCGAGGTCATCACCGTCATCAGTTCGGACTGCGTCATCCGTCCGAGATAAGGGCGAATCGTCAGCGGCGCCTCGGTCTGTCCCATGAAGATGCTGGCCGCCACGTTCAGCGACTCGGCACCGCTGGCGCCCATGACCCGGTTCATCACCACCGCGAACAGGCGCACGATGACCTGCATGACACCGAGGTAATAGAGGATCGCGAACAGCGCCGCGATGAAGATGATCGTGGGCAGAATCTGGAACGCGAACACCACTCCGTATTGCGCTCCCCCCTCACCCAGCGCGCCGGTCATCACCCGGGTCCAGACGGCACGGTCGCCGAGCGGCCCGAACACGAACGCCGCGCCGACCGCCGAATACTCCAGCAGTTGCCGGATGCGATCGCCCAGCACCTGGAACGTCGCCTGGCCGGCGTCGGTCTTGAGGACCACAAGGGCGAACAGCACCTGCAGGCTCAACCCCCACGCCACCACCCGTCCGCTGATGGCACGTCGATCGGTGGACAGCAGGTAGGCAACGCCCAGAATTCCCACCAATCCCACCAGCGACTGCAAGCGGATCAGCCATTCGTCCATTGGTCCCTCTGTCTCCCTCAGCCCCGGGTCACACGAACCGGGTATCGCCGGCCGCGTGCACCCAGCCCAGAACGAGCGGCACCGCCCCGGGCGGCGCATCGGCGATGGTGATGCTCGATTGCGCAACCGCCACGGCATCGTCGAGCCTGGCCGGGTCGTTGTAGTGCAACTCCAGCACGCCGTCGCCGTTCTGCACCATATCACCCGGTCGGTGGAGCAGGCAGACGCCGGCGGAGGGATCGATGCGATCGTCCTTACGTTCGCGTCCCGCCCCCAGCAGCACGGCGGCGCGGCCCACCTTCTCGGCGTCGAGTGCCGCGAGCGTACCGGACCGCGTTGCGCGAATCACACGGCGCGAGGCCGCCTGCGGCAGCCGGTCAGGCGTGTCGACGACGGCCGGGTCTCCACCCTGGGTGGCGATCATCGCCCGCAACCGCGCGGCCGCTGCCCCAGACGAGAGGGCGTCGCGGACACGCTGGTCCGCCTCGTCATCCGTCACGGCGTGGCCGCCGATTCGCACCATGCGGGCCGCCAGCCGCTGGATGAGGGTCTGGAGATCCGCCGGGCCGCGTCCGTGCACCAGATCGATGCACTCACGAATCTCCAGGGCATTGCCGACGGTCATCCCAAGCGGCGCATCCATGCGCGTGACGAAGGCTTCGGTCCGGATGTCTGCCGCCTCGCCGATGGTCACCAGAGCTCGCGCCAGGGCCAGGGCGTCGTCGAAGGACTTCATGAACGCACCCGTGCCGCACTTCACGTCCAGCACCAGCGCGTCGCTGCCTTCGGCGATCTTCTTGCTCATGACCGAGGCGCAGATGAGCGGGAGGCTCTCGATGGTGCCGGTGACGTCGCGGAGCGCGTACAGCTTCTTGTCGGCCGGGGCGATGTTGGCGGTCTGGCTGATGATCGCGCAGCCGTTCTTGCCGAGCGCGTCGAGGAACTCGTCCAGCGACAGCGCCGATCGAAAGCCCGGAATCGACTCGAGCTTGTCGAGGGTGCCGCCGGTGTGACCGAGGCCGCGGCCGGACATCTTGGGCACGATCACGCCGCAAGCGGCGGCGAGCGGCGCCAGCACGATGGAGACTTTGTCGCCGACCCCGCCGGTGCTGTGCTTGCCGACTTTGATGCCGGGGAGCGACGACAAATCGACGCAGTCGCCCGACGCGACCATGGCGCGGGTGAGGTCGCTCGTTTCCTCGGGGGTCATCCCGCGCAGGACAATGGCCATCAGGAGCGCCGAGGCCTGGTAGTCGGGCCAGTCGCCGCTCGTCACGCCGCGCACGAAGCTGTCGATGGCCTCTGGCGAGAGCCGCTCGCCGTCGCGTTTTGCGCGAATGATGTCAACGGCGCGCATGGGACGGCGGGCAGTATACCGTAGCGTTCGTCCATGCTCGGGCCGCGCCAACCGCAGAACAATCGCCACGATCGACCTAATCCCCCTTAAAATCGTCCCGACTCCATGGCCCGTGCCCAGACTCCCGAACCGATGACCGCGGATGCGGCCAGCCGTCTCGTCGAGTTCGCCCGATCGTGCAAGGCGGCCATCCGGATCGTGTCGATGTATCCGCCGAGTCACCCGAACATCCAGTCGGCGCTCGAGCGGATGACCGCCGCCGGGGCCGCGGCCACCAGCCACGGGCCGATGGTGCTCGGCGTCATGCCCGACGGGCTGATGATGGACGGTCGCACCCTGCCGAAGCCCGATGCCTCGGTCAACGAGCTGGCGGCACTGCTCCACGGCCATCACATCGGCGAGCTGACGCTGCAGGCGCCGCTGACTGCTGGCGGCTGGCACATGCTGCTGTCGCTGCTCGCCACCTCGCCGGAAGAGATCCGGCGCGAGGGCGGCATCACGCGGGCGTGGCAGTCCGCCGGTGGCGGGCCGGCCGAGATCCGGGAGATCGACTACGCCGAAGTGCTGAAAGAACGCCCCGGCGCCGCCGACAGCAGCTGGGACTTGCTCATCGACAGCTGCCTGATGGGCGACTCACGCAGCGCGCTCGACGAGAAAGCCCTGGCATCGCTGCTGGAGATCGCGCGCGATGCCGAGAGGCTGGGCGAGTTCATGAACCGGCTGCAGGAACGCGCCCGCGCCACCGGCCAGTCCATCGAGGTTCAGAAACAGGCGGTCCTGCGGCTGCTGAAGAACCTCGCCGCCTACGCGCTCCAGCACGCGCCCGACGACTTCGACGAAGTGATGACCAACGTCGCCACCTCGACGACCCGGCTGAATGCCGAGGTGATGCTCGGGCTGTTGACGGAACCGCCGCCGAAAGCCGGCGCGAGCGGTCGTGTCGAGGACGGCATCGACATCGGCGGCGAACTTCGCTCGCGATTCAACGAGGAACAGCTGGGCGCCTTCGTCGCCGAGAACGTGGCCCGCGATCGCGGCGCCACCGGCCGGCTGGCCGAGGCGTTCAACTCGCTGGCCACGAGCGACGACCAGCGGCGCACCGCGCTGCTGCTCGCCGAGGAACGCGTCTCGCTGACGCCGCTCGGCAGCGATCCGCAGTTCAACGAGATCTGGGCCGACACCGTCTCGATGTTGATGTCGTACTCGGACGCCGACTACGTGCCCGACGAGTACGACCGCGAGCTGACCAGCGCCCGCGAGATGGCCGTCGAAGTCGAACAGGTCAGCGACGACCCGCCCGATCGCATCGCCGCGTGGCTGTCCACGGTCAACGACAACGACCTGCGCGCCCTCGATCAGCAGATGCTGGTGGATCTGCTTCGCCTCGAGGATCGACCCGACGCCTGGGCGTCGGTGCTGGAACTGACGCTGACTCGCCTCGAGCAGCTGGTCCTGGTCGGCGACCTCGTCCTGGCGCGCGAGCTGCTGGACGCAGTCTCGGGCGTGGCCCACACCCCCGAATCGCCGTTCGCGGCACAGGCCAACGCCGCGATCGCGCGCCTGATCGCGGGACCGCTGGTGAACCACCTGCTGCTGTTCATGCGCCAGGCCGGCGACGATCAGATGCCGGTCTTGAACGGGTTCTGCCAGGGGATGGGGCCGGGGCTGATCGTGCCGCTCGTCAGCGCCCTGGCCAAGGAAGACAGCCGCCTGGCGGTGCGCCGGGTGAAGGACGTGCTGATCGGCTTCGGCGAGGCGGCGCGCGAGCCGGCCAAGGCCCTGCGCGACTCGACGAACCCGGCGGTGCGCCGGGTCGCCATCGAGGTGCTGCGCGCGGTCGGCGGGGCGGGCGCGCTGGGCGACCTGCGATCGCTGCTGGCCGATGACGATCCGAACGTGCAGCGCGAGGCACTGCGGGCAATCATCCAGATTGGCAGCGACGAGGCCTATGCGGTTCTCGAGGAGGCGCTCACGTCGGGTGGGCCGCGCGAGCGCGAGGCGGTCATGCACACGCTCGGGTCGATCACCGACGAGCGCGCCGCGCCGCTGCTCGTGCACATCCTCTCGCACTCGTCTCACAAGCGGCGCCTCGGAGCCGGTCTACATCTCGGCGATCGACGCGCTGGGACGGAGCGGCGCCAGCGCGCGTGGCGTCGATACGCTGAAAGACCTGCTCTACCGTGGGGAATGGTGGGCGCCGATGCGCACCGCCCGCATCCGGGCCGCCGCCGCACGCGCGCTGCGGGCGACCGGGGCCCCGTCCGCCGATGCCGTCCTCGAAGACGCCAGCACGACCGGGTCCCGCGGCGTCCGCCGCGCGGCCGCACTCGCCATGTTGTTGCCCCGCCGGTCGCCGCCGGCAGGAGGGACCAGGTAATGGAACCCGCCCGCCAGTTGCGTGTGGCCGACGACTTCGTTCGCCGCTTCGCCGCGGCCGTTCGCGGCGCGCAACTCTATTCCCCCGGCCACCCGCTGGTGACGCGCGCGCTCGGTGCGCTCGGCGAATCGTGCTCGCAGCTGCTGGCCGACGAATCGAACGTCGCGGTCGGCATCGTCGGACAGGACATCGTCGTTGGCGACCTGCCGATTCCGCGCAGCCGCGACACCTACGGCGAGCTGATTCGCCGCCTGAAGCGGCTGGGCATCGAGCGCATCGCGTTCGAACGCGGCGTGCCGCCCGACGAGCTGTCGCTTCTGGTGCACACGATCAGCCACCCAGAGCGCTCCGTGGGCGAGGCCGCGCCGGGCGCGGCGCCACCCGATGCCCTCGAGGCGCTGAGCGGCCTGGAGCGAATCCGCGTCGGACGCATCCGGATCGACGAGCGCGTGGACACCTCGGCCGCCGACATCGCCGCGATCCGCCGCCTCTACGTCGAGGCCTCGGCCGTGGCCGAGGAAGTGTGGGATGCCGCTCAGCTCGAAGGCACTCCCGACCCCAGGGCCGCCAAGACCCTCATCGAGCAGCTGTCACAGGCCGTGGCGCAGAATCGCACCGCCCTGCTGGCGTTGACCGCGCTGAAGGAGTACGACAACTACACGTTCACGCACATGGTGAACGTGTCGATTCTGACGATGGCGCAGGCGCGGGCGCTCGGCATCGACGGCACGCTCCTCCGCGAGTTCGGCCTCGCCGGATTGATGCACGACATCGGCAAGGTGCGAACCCCGGCTGAGATCCTGCGGAAACCGGATCGGCTGACGCCGGACGAGATGGCGGTGATGCGGCGCCACGTCGTGGACGGAGCGGAGATTCTGCGGCGCACGCCGGAGATTCCCTCGATCGCGCCGGTGGTCGCCTTCGAGCATCATCTGCGGAGCGACGGCACCGGCTACCCGGTCGGCGTCTCCCGATCCAAGCTGAACCTCGCCACCATGCTGTGCAGCATCGCCGACGTCTACGACGCGATGCGATCGCAGCGCGCCTATCAGGGGTCACTGCCGACCCAGCGCATCCTGGAAGTAATGAAGCAGGCAGACGGCCACCAGTTCGATCAGCACCTCGTGCGCCGGTTCACGCAACTGCTGGGCATCTATCCTCCGGGCAACCTCGTGCTGCTCGACGATGGCGCTATTGCCGTGGTGCTGCAGGTGCACGCGCCGGATCCACATCGCCCCCGGGTGCGTGTCATCATGGACAGCAAGCGCCGCCGGCTGGTCACGCCGATCGACATCAACCTGTTCGAAGAGCAGGCCGACCCGAGCAAGGCCCGGCGCATCGTGACTCCGCTCGACCCGGCCGAATACGGCGTCGACCCGCTAGGCTATCTCTGACACTCAAGACGTTCGACTGGTTGCTCGCATGACATGGATTCGAGCGTTGGTGGTATTCGGGCTGCTGGTCAGCCTGCCGGGCTCGCAGCGCCTCTCCGGCGCGCAGCCAGGCGGGGCTCCCAAACTGCTGGTAATCGTGGTCGTCGATCAGATGCGCTACGACTACATCGAGCGCATGCGCCCGCGCTGGACCAGCGGGATGAAGCGGCTGGTCACCGAAGGCGCGGTGTTCGAGCAGAACTTCTATCCCTACCTCAATACCGTGACCTGCGCCGGCCACGCCACGATCGGCACCGGCAGCTTCCCGTCCACGCACGGCATCATCATGAACGCCTGGTGGCGCGGCACCCGCAATGCCTCGTGCACCGAGGACGCGACGGTCCGCAGCGTTGCCTACGAACCGAATGGCGAGGCAGTGGGTCACAGCGCAACGCAGTTGCTGGTGCCGACGATGGGCGATCGACTGCGCGAGAAGTCGCCCGCGTCACGCGTCGTGACGTTGTCGATGAAACCGCGCAGCGCCGTCATGCTCGCCGGCCATCGCGGCGTCGTGTCATGGCTCGACGATCGCGACGTGTGGGCAACCTCGACGGCCTACGCCGAGGCGCCGAATCCGACGGTGCAGGCCTTCATCACCGCCAACCCGCGAGAGCGTCTGCGGCAGGAGGTGTGGTCACGCCTCCACGGCCCCGATGCGTACACGGGCAAGGATGACGCGCCAGGCGAAGCGCCGCCGCGCGGCTGGACACCGGTGTTCCCGCATCCGCTGGCGGGCGCGCCGGGCACGCCGCCGTCACTGTTCCTGTCGCTCTGGGAACGGAGCCCGTTCGCCGACACGTTTCTCGCCTCGATGGCCGAGTCCCTGATCAAGGGGATGAAACTCGGGCAAGGCGACGCGGTGGATTACCTCGGCGTCAGCTTTGCCACACTGGACTACGTCGGCCATAATTTCGGTCCTGACAGCCACGAAGTGCAGGACACGCTGATGCGCCTGGATCTGAGCATGGGCGCGCTGCTGAATGCGCTCGACTCGCATGTCGGCCGCGGGCGCTATGTCCTCGGCCTGAGCGCCGACCACGGCGTCGCGCCCGTGCCCGAAGCGCGACAGCTGGCCGGCGAAGCGGGCGGCCGCCTCGTGATGCAGCGGCTGCAGGAGGCGGCGAACCAGGCGCTCGCCGACACGCTCGGACCCGGACAGCCAGTGGTGCGCGCGGAGTACACGCAGCTCTTTCTCTCGGAGACGGCGCAGCAGAAGGCGCTGGAGAACCCGCGGCTGCTCGACCCGGCCATCGCGGCGCTCGAACGCATGCCCGGCGTGGACCGCGTGCTGCGCGGCGCCGGTCTGGAGCGACAGCGCGCGTCCACCGACCCGGTGGTTCGTGCCGCCGCGCTCAGCCACGTGCCGGGGCGCAGCGGCCAGATTGTGGTCGTGCCACAGCGGTACTACGTCATTGGCGCCGCGACCGCGACCGGCACCACCCACGGCACGCAGCATCCCTACGATCAGCAGGTGCCGCTCATCTTCTTCGGCGCGCAGGTGAAGCCCGGCCGCTATCAGACGCCTTCAACGCCCGCCGATCTTGCGCCGACGATCGCGGCCACCGTCGGCCTGCAGCTGCCCGGCGCCGACGGGGTCGTGCAGAGCGGCGCCTTCGCCACGATGCAATCCGGCCGCCGATGATAATGTGACGTCATGGAGTGCACTCGCTCGTGCTGAACGCCACCCGAGCACGACTCGTCGTCGGAGGTTGCGCGGTGGCACTGGCCACCATGTTCTGGGTTGGCGTTCAGGGGCAGGCGGATCCGCTGGCAGGCGCGGTGCGCCGCCTCATGCAGGAGTCGGGGTTGCCTGCCATCGATCGGGGCTTCAGACCACAGGACATTCCCGGTGATCCCGCGCGTCGACCTGGCGCGCCCGAGCCGATCGATCGGGCCTCGGTCGCGTCGTTCGCATATCTTCCCGATTCGGTGATCGTGAAGTTCAAGGACGGCGCCGATCGCAGCGCCGCCGTGAACAGCACGCTGGCGCAGGTGTCGGGCGGATCGGCCGACCGCCCATCGTCGGCGGACTTCGATGTCATCACGATTGGCGCCGGCGTCGATCCGGAGGCGGCCGCCGCCGCGCTGGCCGCGCGCAGCGACGTCGAGTATGCGCAGCCGCGGTATCTGAACCACAAGATGTACAAGCCGAACGATCCGCTGTACTCGAATCAGTGGAATTTTCCGGCCATCGACATGGAGCGGGCCTGGGATATCCAGCAAGGCTCCGGCCCCGAAGTCATCGTTGCCGTGCTCGACACCGGCGTGGCCTTCAGGACGGCGACCATTCGCTACAACTCGCGCTTCGCCTTCCGGCTGACGCCCGGCGGCCCGGTCTACCCGGCGCTCGGCGTGGTGGACGTGCCCTTTGCCGCGGCACCGGAGCTGGGCAGCGGCTCGCGCTTCGTATCGCCGCGCGACTTCATCTGGGACGACAACGACCCGGTGGACCTCGACGGCCACGGCACCCACGTCTCGGGCACCATCGGACAGCTCACCAACAACAGCGTCGGCGTCGCTGGCATGGCGTTCAACGTGCGCATCATGCCGGTGAAGGTGATCTCCGAGACCTGGGACCTGATCTTCGGCGCGCCCAACGGCGGCACCGACGACGTCGTGGCGCGGGGCGTGCGCTACGCGGCGGACAACGGCGCCAAGGTGATCAACATGAGCCTCGGGCGCGAAAGCGGCGGACCCGCGCCCGCGGTGGACGATGCCATCCGCTACGCCGTCGGCAAGGGTGTGTTCGTGGCGATTGCGTCCGGCAATTCGCGCGAGACCGGCAACCAGCCGAACGTGATCGGCAACATCGCGCCGTCGCTCGCCGGCGCGGTCACCGTCGGCGCGGTCGGACGATCGCTCGAGACGGCGTTCTACTCCACCACCTCGCCGGCCGTCGAGCTGTCGGCCCCGGGTGGCGATACGCGGCAGGCCGGCGGCGGCTCCGGCGGCATTCTGCAGCAGACGCTCGACCTCGACCTGCTCGAGACCTACAACCGGCCGGTCTCGCAGTACGGTCCGCCTCGCGCCGATTCGTTCGCCTACTACTACTTCCAGGGCACGTCGATGGCGACGCCCCACGTGTCGGGGTTCGCGGCGCTGCTGATTCAGCAGGGCATCACCTCGCCCGCGGGGATCGAAGAAGCCATGAAGACGTACGCCACCGACAAGGGCACCGCTGGCCGTGACGATCTGTACGGTGTGGGCCTCATCAACCCTCGCGCGACGCTGCGCGGGCTGGGCCTGGCCCGCTAGCACCGAGGACCTCTGACCATGCGGACCTGCATCACGCGACTGTCTCTGACTGGCGTCTTCCTCCTGACCCTCGTGTCCGCCGCCGGCGCGCAGGGCATCGACATCAAGGGCTACGGCCTGGTCGGCGGTATGAGCTTCGCGGCATCGGAAAGCTTCGACGCCGTGCTCGACACGTCGAGCGGCGTCATCTTCGGCGGCGGCGCCGAGGTCGGCTTGCCGTGGGGCGGGCTCTACTTCGGGGTTGGGGCCTGGCGGTTCTCGGAAGAGGGCGAGCGCGTGTTCGTCTCGGGCTCCGAGGTGTTCCGCCTGGGCATCCCGGTCACGATCGAGGTGACGCCGATCGAGGTCACGGGCGGCTGGCGATTCAAGAACGTCTCGCCCCGCTTCGTGCCCTATGTCGGAGGGGGCTGGAGCTCGTACGCCTACAAGGAGACTTCGGACTTCGCCGAGGCCGGCGACGACGTGGACGATCGATTCTCGGGGTTCCATATCCTCGGAGGAGCCGAGTTCAAGCTGACCCGATGGCTGGGCGTCGGCGGCGAGCTCGCCTGGACGACGGTACCCGACGCCCTCGGGACCGGCGGCGCCTCCCGTGCGTTCGACGAGACCGACCTGGGCGGCGTCAGCTATCGCCTGAAGATCAGTGTCGGCCGCTGAACCTCCCTTCGCCCGGCGGGTCCTCTCGGTGGTGAAACGCATCCCGGTGGGGCGCGTCACCACCTACGGCGAGGTCGCGCGGCTGGCCGGCCGGCCCGGCGCCGCCCGCGCGGTGGGCAACGTCCTTCGCGAGGCCCACCAGCCAGGACTCCCCTACCACCGCGTCATCGCCGCGGGCGGACAACTGGGCGGCTATTCGAATCTGGCGCTCAAACGGTCGCTGCTGGCGGCCGAAGGACTGGTGGTCACCAGCCGGCGGGTCCGCCACTTCGCCGACGTTCGCTGGCCCTGAAAACGGTCAATCCGAACCAATCAGCCTCCACACACGTCTTTCTGGGCGTGGTCAACCCCTCCGGGCATGGCGTCGTCTAAGCCTTCAGGAGACGCGAGAGGCGCGGATCTGGACCTGGCCGCGCGGATCAAGTCGGGCGAGACGGGCGCTTTCGAGTCCCTGTACGGACAGCATGCCGGCCGGCTCTACAATCTGGTCAGCCGCATGGCTGGCTCGTCGGCGGACGCCGACGACCTGTTGCAGGACGTCTTTCTGCTGGCCTACCGGAAGATCGGGAGCTACCGGGGCGACGCTTCACTGGGCACCTGGCTCTACCGTCTGGCGATGAATCATTGCCTCGATGTGCTGAGAAGCAGGCAAGCACGAATGGGACAGGTGACCGAGTCGATGGACGAACCAGATGCGGTGCCCGTCGCAACCCCGGCGCCGACGTTGACGACGGTGAACCGCATCGACCTCGAACGCGCCATCGAGTCGCTGCCACCCGCGTGCCGGGCCGCGTTCCTGCTGCACGACGTGGAAGGCTTCGGGCACAACGAGGTCGGCGACATCCTGGGGGTGTCGGAAGGCACATCGAAATCGCAGGTACACAAGGCCCGCCTGCGGATCCGCGCCCATCTGGGCTCGCGAGCGTAGGGCCGAACGAGACGAATCGTGAACTGCCACGAGTTTCCGCTGGCCGAATGCGTTGATGGCACCTTGTCGCCCGCCGACGAGCGGGCGGCCGACCGCCATCTCGAGGGCTGCCCTGCCTGCCGGGCGCTGGTCGCGGACCTGCGTACCGTGCGCGCGGCCGCCTTCACGCTGGATCGGCGGCAGCCGCCGGCCGATCTGCTCAACCGCATCCAGTCGCGGCTGACCAGCGAGCCGGCGCCTCGTGGCCGCCTCCTCGCGTGGCCGAATACACGCGGTGCGTGGAGTGTGTGGCTGGCCGCGGCCGCGGCGTTGGTGCTGGCGACACTGATCGGCGTGATGCCACTGTCTCGATCGGCCGTGGACACGACCGAGACGGAGCCAGCTCCGGCGCTCGATGGCACGGCGCTCGTGGACTCCGTGGAGGCGGATCTGCAAGCCGCCGAGGCGCATTACGACCGCGCCATCCAGGGACTCGAGCAGATCGCCAGGACCGACAGCGGCGAGCTCGACCCGCAGGTGGCCGCCGTGCTCCAGAAGAACCTGCAGGTGGTCGATCAGGCGATCGACGAGAGCCGTGCGGCGCTCAAGACCCAACCGGCGAGCAGCCGGGCGCAGGACGGCCTCTTCGAGGCGATGCGCACCAAGGTGGCGCTGCTGCAGCAGACCGTCGAACTCATCAACGAAATGCGCAAGGGCAACCAGGCCGAGGCCGGTCGCCTGATGCAGAACCTGTCGCGGTAACTGACACATGATGGACATCAGGCTCCCCCTCGTCCTTCTCAGCGCGGCGCTGCTGTCGGCGCCCCTGAACGCAGCGGTCACCAACCGCCTGCCAGGACCGGACGACACCCCGCGCGCGCTGTGGCTCGAGCGCTATACCGAGGCGCGCCAGGGCCCCGAAGAGACCGATCGTCAGGTCCAGTCCTTCAAGGTCGGCGCCGATGCGGCGCTCGATCTCTCGAACATCTCCGGCGACGTCCAGGTGACGGGCGATGGCGGCACCGAGATTCGCATCGAGGCGACCAAGCGGGTGCGTCATCGCGACGCGAACGAGGCCCGCCGGCTGCTGCAGCAGCTGCGGGTGGAGATGGTCCAGATCGGCGGACGCATCGAAGTCCGCACTCTCTATCCGCGGCGCAACGAGAGCAACGGCGAGCGCAACATCTCGGCGCGCGTGGATTACGTCGTCACCGTCCCCCTGGCGGCGACGGTGGCCGTGAAGACGATTTCCGGAAACGCCGGCGTCGCCAAGGTGAACGGCGAGGTACGGGCCGAGACCGTGAGCGGCGACGTCACCGTTACCGGCACTCCCAACGTCGCGCTGGCGCGGACAGTGTCGGGAGACGTCGTGGCGCGGGACATCGGCGGCGCCACCAACTTGTCGCTCAGCACGGTGAGCGGCAGCGTCACGGCCTCCGGGCTGAAGGCCAAGTCGCTCGAGTGCGGGGCGGTGAGCGGCAACATCGAGCTGTCGGGCGTGCAGGTGGAACGCCTGCTGGCAAAGTCGGTGTCGGGAGACATCCAGTTCGGCGCGGTGCTCGCGAAGGGCGGCCGTTACGAATTCGGTGCGCATTCCGGCAATATCCGCGTGATTCTCGGCTCGGACGCCGGCTTCGAGCTCGACGCCAGCACCTTCAGCGGCAGTGTCCGCTCCGATTTCCCTGTCACGTTGCGCAGCCAGACCGGGAGCTCGCGGGACCGCCGCGACGCCAACCGGACCATTCGCGGCGCCTATGGGGATGCCGGCGCAATTCTCTCGATCAAGACCTTCAGCGGGACCGTTGTCATCAGCCGAAAGTAATTCGCTCCGAAATTGCTATAATTCCCGGCGGAGGCTTAGTGATGACCCCAAGATGGCTTGTCGGAACCGCGGTGGCGGTGCTCCTCTCGGTAGGCGCGGCTGCCCAGACGTCGGCGCAGGGCCAGGTCCCGACCGCAGTGACGTCCCTCGGCTCAGTCAACCTCCCTCGCGCCGTCATGGCCAATGGGCAGAAGCTGGATGCCGGCACGTATCAGGTTCGCCTGACCGCCGAGGCTGCACAGCCCTCGGTGCCCGGGATTCAGATGGAACGCTGGGTAGAGTTCGTGCGCGGCGGCAAGGCCGTCGGGCGCGAAGTCGTCAGCATCGTGCCCGCCGCCGAGGTCAAGGACCTCAACAGCGGCGCCAAGGGGCCCAAGCCGGGCGCTGGAAGCTCCAGGGTAGAGATGCTGAAGGGTGACGAGTACATGCGCGTGTGGATCAATCGGGGCGGCGTGAACTACCTGCTGCACCTGCCGCCCGCGAAGGGATAAGAGGTTCGACGTTCCGCGTTTCCAAACGCACGAAGGGCCGGGCCGCCACACGCGGACCCGGCCCTTTGTCTTTTCGGGCTCCCCGAACCGAATCGAGAACCCTAGAACCTAGAACCTCAGAACCTCGAACCCGTTCTACCCACCAATCGACATCACGTCGAACTGCTCGTGATGGAGGTGGACATCGGGCTTGACGATGACGTCCCGGCCCAGCAGCGACTTCAGATCCTTCAGCACGCCGCGCTCTTCTTCCTTCAGCGCCCGCGCGATGTCGGGGTTCACGCGCAACAGCACGCCCGGGCCATCGAGGTCGGGCCCGAGCTTCTTCATCTCGGTCAGGATCTCGTAGCACACCGTCGAGCTCGACTTGATGGTGCCGGCGCCCGAGCAGTACGGGCAGGGCTCGGTCAGCACGCGCTCGAGGCTCTGCTTGACACGCTTGCGGGTGACGATGACCAGGCCGAAGTCCGAGACCTGCAGGGCCTTCGACGGCGCGCGGTCCTTGCGCAGCTCCTGCTCCACCGCCTGGAACACCTTCTGGCGGTTCTTCTTCTCCTCCATGTCGATGAAGTCGCAGACGATGATGCCGCCGAGGTCGCGCAGCCGGATCTGGCGGACGATCTCCTTGGCTGCTTCGAGGTTCGTCTTGATGATCGTGTCCTCCAGACGGCCGGCGGTCTTCTTGCCGACGTAGCGTCCGGTGTTCACGTCGATGGCCACCAGCGCCTCGGTCTGGTTGATGACGATCGATCCGCCCGACTTCAGCCACACCTTGCTGCGGAGCGCCTTGTCGAGCTCGGCCTGGACCCCGTACTCCTCGAAGATCGGGTAGTCCTTGTCGTACAGCTTCACCCGCGACGACAGCGTCGGCATGATGCGGCCGATGAACTCGAGGATCCGCTCGTGCTCCTTCGGATCGTCGATGCGGATGGCGGTGTAGTCGTCGGTCAGCAGGTCGCGGAGCAGCTTGTTGACCAGGCTCGGCTCCTGGTAGATGACGGCCGGGGAGCGGCGCCCCTCGGACTTCTGCCGCATCTCGACCCAGATCTTGTGGAAGTAATTGAGGTCCGCGAGGATGTCTTCCTTGGTGCGGTTCTCGGCCGCGGTGCGGATGATGACGCCGCCGCCGAAGTGGTGCTGATCGCGGAACTCCTTGACGATGCCGCGCAGCCGCGTCCGCTCCTCGCGGGTCGCGATCTTGCGCGAGATGCCGATGTGGTCCACGGTCGGCATGAAGACCAGGAACCGCCCCGGCAGCGTCACATGGCAGGTCAGGCGCGCGCCCTTGGTGCCGAGCGGCTCCTTGGCCACCTGCACGACGACATCCTGGCCTTCCTTCAGCAGATCTTCGATCTTTGCCTCGGGCTGTCCTTTGTCGCGCGACTTCTCGCGATCCTTGTCGCCGCGCTCTTTCTCGGCGCCGTCAACCGCCTGCACCTTCGGTTCGACATCGTCGTCAGCGCCGTCGAACTCGTCGAGGTTGCTGATCACATCGGAGACGTAGAGGAAGCCGTCGCGCTCGAGGCCGAGGTCGATGAACGACGACTGCATGCCGGGCAGCACCTTCGAGACGCGCCCCTTGTAGACATTGCCGACGACGCCGCGGTTGCGTTCGCGCTCGACGAAGATCTCGGCCAGCTGATCGTCCTCGAGAATGGCCACACGTGTCTCGTGGCCATTGGACGCAATGATCATCTCTTTGTTCATGGGTACCAGGAATCAGTTGGACAGGCGGCAGGGGCGGACGGCTCAGTTCGTGAAGCGTCGCATGCGGACGTTCAGGATCAGACCGAAACTCGCCAGCGTGGCGATCATCGAGGACCCGCCGTAGCTCATCAACGGCAGCGTGAGTCCCTTGACCGGCACAAGTCCCGCCGACATGGTGATGTTGTAGACAACCTGGAACGTGAAGGAGGCCAGCACGCCCAGAACCAGGTAGGCGCCCAGCCGGTCTTTCGCGAGCCGGGCGGCCTCAATCGAACGCATGATCACGAACAGGTAGAGCCCCAGGGCGACGATCACACCGACGAAGCCCTGTTCTTCGGCAAGCACTGAAAAAATGAAGTCGTTGTGGGCGACGGGCAGGAACCGGAGCTGTCCCTGCGTGCCCTGGGTGAACCCCTTGCCCCACACCCCGCCCGAGCCGACGGTGATGCGGGCCTGAATCTGCTGGTAGCCGGCCCCGCGAGCGTCCTGCTCCGGGTCCAGAAACGTCGAAATGCGCTCGCGCTGATAGTCCTCGAGCCCGAACTGATAGGCGACGGGAGCGGCGACGATGGCGACGAGCGCCAGCGCTCCCAGGTATTTCACCGGCATGCCGGCCACGAAGGTGATGGTGATGAGGATCGGCAGCAGCGTGACGGCGGTGCCGAGATCCGGCTGCCTGGCGATCAGCAGCAGCGGCACGGCGGTGAGCACGCCGGCAAACAGCAGGTCGTTGTTGGTGAGGGCGCGCCGACGGCTCTCACCCAGCATCTTCGCGAGCATCAAGGCGACGGTGGCCTTGGCGAACTCGGAGGGCTGCAGGTTGAACGGGCCGAGATCGATCCAGCGCCGCGAGCCGCCGCGCACTTCGCCGAAGAACAGCACGCCGACCAGCGTCAGCACCATGGCGAGGAAGATCAGGTGCGACTTGTCGCCGAGC
Source organism: uncultured Acidobacteriota bacterium (assembly GCA_963723005.1). Taxonomy (GTDB): domain Bacteria; phylum Acidobacteriota; class Vicinamibacteria; order Vicinamibacterales; family UBA2999; genus VFZN01. The sequence goes on from CAVRPA010000014.1 coordinate 301,710, forward strand.
GAACGGTAGTCCACCGTGACGCAGGCGAGCATCGCGATGCTGCCGAGGCCGATGGCGTAGATCTGCGTCCAGTAGATGCTGGTCGGCCCGCCGGTGGCCGAGTAGATCATCGCCAGGCCGATCGCGCACAGCGCGTAGACCGCGGCAATCAGCAGCCAGTCGATGTGGAAGTAGAGGCGTCGCTCGAACATCAGCGATCGAGACCCGCCGTGTTGGCGGCGGTGCGCAGAGGAGCGGTGGGCGCCGGCACGGGCGCGGCGGGCGCCGGCACCTTCAGCACCGGAAGCGGCACTCCGTCCTTCTGGGCGAAATAGGTTTCCATGACGTGCTTGGCAATCGGCGCGGCCAGGTAGCCATGCTCGGAATGCTCGGCAAACACCACGCCGGCGACTTCGGGATTGTCGCGCGGCGCGAAGAACACAAACCAGCCGTGGTCGCGCAGGTCCTTGTCGGTGGCGCCGGCGCGAGCCCTGCCCTGGTTGGAGATGACCTGCGCGGTGCCGGTCTTGCCCGAGACGTCGCGACCGGCGATGCGCGCGCGCGTCGCGGTGCCGGAGCCGTTGACGGCCATCCACAGGCCGTCGTGCAGCGCCGCCACGGTCTCCGGCTTCATCAGGAATGGCTTGAAGGGATTCGCCGGCGGCGGCACCGGCTGCCACCCGGCCCCTTTGCCATCGTCCACCGCGGTGACAATGCGCGGCACGACGCGGGTGCCGCCGTTGGCGACCGTGGCCATCATCAGCGCCAGGGACATCGGCGTCACCGACAGCTGGCCCTGGCCGATCGCGACCGAAATCGTTTCACCCGCGTACCACTTCTCACCGGTGCGCTGACGCTTCCACTCGGTGGACGGCACGATGCTCTCGATCTCGTTCGGCAGATCGATGCCGCTCTTGCCGACCAGGCCCAGCTTCTCGGAGTACTCGTGAATGCGATCGACCCCGAGCATGTTGCCGAGCGTATAGAAGTAGACGTTGCACGACTTCTCGAGCGCGTGGCGCATGTCCACCGAGCCGTGTCCGCCGGCAAGATGGCACTTGAAGAAACGGCCGTAGAACGTGGCGCCGCCCGGGCAGAAGATCCTGGTGTCGGGCGTGACCAGGCCCTCTTCCAACGCGGCGACAGCCACCGCGATCTTGAACGTCGAGCCTGGCGAGTAGCGGCCCTGGATGGCGCGATTCTGCAGCGGCCGCAGCTTGTCGGTGTTGAGCGCGGCCCACGTGGCGCGATCGATGCCGGTGGAGAAATCGTTGGGATCGTAGGACGGCAGGCTGGTCAGCGTCAGCACGTCACCAGAGCGCGGGTCGAGCACGATGGCGGCGCCGACGTAGCCATAGGCGCGGAACGCGTCTTCGGCGGCGCGCTGCATCGCGAAGTTCAGCGACAGCTGCACGCGCTGCCCTTCGGAGGGCGGCAGTTCGTCGAGCGTACGGATTTCGCGCCCGACGCTGTTCACCACGACGCGACGCGCGCCGTCCTCTCCCATCAGCACTTTGTTGTAGACGCGCTCCACGCCCGACTGCCCCACCACCGCCCCCGACGCCAGGCCATCGTCAGACATCTGCTGATCGCTGGCTTCGCCGACGTAGCCGATCAGGTGCGCGGCCAGCGCTTCGCTTGGGTACTGGCGCGTCGGCACTTCCTGCACGACGATGTCCGGCAGCTCGAAGTCGAGCCGACGCGCGGTGACCGCGGCCACCTGCGCCAGCGTCGCGTCCTGCACCACCACGATCGGGCGATACGACGGCTCGCGGCGGTGCCGGTCCACCACGTCGCGGACCTTGGCTTCCTCGATCCCGGTCACCTCGGCCAGCAGCCGGATGGTCCGGTCGAGGTCACGCGTGTGCTCGCGGACGATCGAGATGTTGAAGGAACTGCGGTTCTCGACCAGCACCTGGCCGGTGCGATCGTAGATGACGCCGCGCGGAGCCCTCAGCGCAAGCGTGCGCTGGTGGTTGTTGTCGGCCATCTCCTGGAACCGGGCGTGCTGGGCCACCTGGAAGAACCAGAAGACCCCGGTCAGCAGGCCGAAGACAACGAACACCGCCGCCCGCAGCCACCGGAGCCGCACCGTCAGTCGCCGTCGATCTTCAGCGATCGCCATGGTTCGTGTCCCTTATCCTACTACCGCCGCATCGGTCGCCGCAGCCGCCGCCTGGCCATGAAGCCGGGGAACCACTCCAGAATCTGGAACCCCACGACGCCGACCACCGCGTTCCCGACGGCCTGACCGGCCACCGTGGCGTAGGGGTCGGGAAACTCGCGCAGTCCCAGCAGCACGTACAAACCCATGAACACCAGCGCGTGCAGCAGCGTGGCGCCGATGAACACCACGAACCGCGGCAACGGGGCGGTGACGATGAACTGCGTGCCGATGCGGCCGGCGGCAAAGCCCACCAGCGTCTTCGCCAGGGCGCCAATGCCCATGATCCCGCTCGACAGCGAGTCCTGGATCAGCCCGGCCACCGTGCCCGACGACAATCCCGGTCGTCGGCCCGAACGACAGCGACACGTAGACCACCACGATCAGCACCAAATCGATGGCCGCGGTCTGGGGCACGAAGCTCGTCAGTGTGGTCTGCAACACCAGCGCCGCGGCAATGGCCACCAGGTTCAACGCCAGCTTCACGGCTGCTCTTTGACCTCGGCGGATTCACGAGCCGGAGGCGGGGTCAGCACGACCAGCACCTCCTCGATCCGCGAGAAATCAACCGCCGGGCGAATTTTGATCTGGTGATACGAGCCTGGACCGCGCTCGACGGTCTCCACCGTGCCGATGACGAAGCCCTTGGGATAGATGCCGTCGATGCCCGAGGTGACCACCAGATCGCCCGGCTTCACGTCCGCCGTGCCGGGCACATAGTCCATCCGCAGCCCATCGGCGCCGACGCCCACCACCACGCCCTGCGCGCGTGACCGCTCGACGACCGCGCCGGCAGCCGCGTTGCGATCGACCAGCAGCTGGACTTTCGCGGCCCGCGGGCTCGACAGGATGACCCGACCGACGACGCCGCCCGGTGAAATCACCGCCATGTCGGCGACGAGCCCGTCGGAGCTGCCCTTGTCGATGGTGACGGTGCGGAATTCGGGGCTGGCCCCGGCGGCGATGATCTCGGCGGCCGTGGTCTCGAGCTCGGCGCGCTGACGCAACTCGAGCAGCTGACGCAGGTCCTGCGTCCGCTGCGCCATCGCGCGTTCTTCCTGCAGCCGGATCTGCAGGGCCTGCAGCTCCTGCTTCAGCGCGGCATTCTCCTCGCCCACGTGCCGGAGGTCGATGTAGCCGGTCCAGAGATCCTGGGCGCCGGTCAACCCACCGGTCATCAGCCGCTGCAACTCTGCGAACGAGCCAAAGGTCACGACCTGCAGCACCGGCAGCCCGGAGACGGTGTTCACCTGTGCCGAGATGAGCGCCACGTGCAGCACGATCGCCGCGCCGAGCAGCAGGCCGGGACGTTGCGAGATGTCGGCAAGGGCCATAGAACGTGTCGGGAGTCGGGAGCCGGGAGTCGGGTCGGAGCCGGGCGTCGAGCCCGGCCACGGCCGTTCCGGCCCGCCAATCGGTCCCGATCCCTAGTCGATCGCGATCTTCCGCAGGAGGTCGAACTCGCCCAGCATCTTGCCGGCGCCGAGCACCACCGACGACAGCGGATCCTCCGCGCTCGACACGGGCAGGCCGGTCTCCTCGCGCAGGCGCTTGTCGAGGTTCTTCAGCAGCGAGCCGCCGCCAGTGACGACGATGCCGCGATCGACGATGTCGGCGGACAATTCGGGCGGCGTGCGCTCGAGCGCCACGCGCACGGCGTCGACGATGACGTTGACGGTCTCCGCCAGCGACTCGCGGATCTCGCCGTCGGAAATGGTGATGGTCTTGGGCACGCCTTCGATCAGGTGCCGCCCCTTGATCTCCATCGTGATCCGCTCCTCGAGCGGGTACGCGGATCCGAGCTCCATCTTGATCTGCTCGGCCGTGCGCTCGCCGATCAGCAGGTTGTAGGTCTTCTTGATGTACTGGATGATCGCTTCATCCATCTCGTTGCCGGCGACCCGCACCGCCTTGCTGTAGACGATGCCGGCGAGCGAGATGACGGCGATGTCGGTGGTGCCGCCGCCGATGTCGACGATCATGCTGCCGGCCGGCTCGGTGATCGGCAGGCCGGCGCCGATGGCCGCGGCCATGGCTTCCTCGATCAGGTGCACCTCGCTGGCCTTGGCCCGGTAGGCCGAGTCCTTCACGGCGCGCTTCTCGACCTGCGTGATTTCTGACGGCACGCCGATGATGATCCGCGGGCGCACCCACACGTTGCCGTTGTGGGCCTTCTTGATGAAGTACGTCAGCATCTTCTCGGTGACGTCGAAGTCGGCGATGACCCCGTCCTTCATCGGTTTGATGGCGACGATGTTCCCGGGGGTGCGGCCGAGCATCTCCTTGGCTTCGCGGCCAACGGCTTCGACGCGGCCGTTGACTTTGTTCACCGCGACGATGGAGGGCTCGTTGACGACGATGCCGCGACCCTTGGCGTACACGCAGGTGTTCGCCGTGCCAAGGTCGATGGCAAGGTCAGTGGAGAGAAACGACAGGAGCGAACCAAATGCCATGTGCAGAATCGTGCATCAGCTCTCGCCAGGAATTGGCAGAGCCAGCTGCACCCCGTTTTTGCCCGAATTCTTTACCTGATACATAGCCATATCGGCCGCACGCACCAATTCTTCAGCGGACGTCGCCACATCGGGCAAAGTGGCGATGCCGACCGAGGCCGTGAGCCGCAGGCTCAACCCGTCGCCGGCCAGGAACGGATGGGCCTCAATCCGATCCCGGACGCGCTCGCCGACCGCGACGGCGCCTTCGGCGCCGGTGTCCGGCAGAATGATTGAAAACTCGTCGCCGCCGAACCTGGCGACAACGTCGGTCTCGCGCGCCGAGCCGCGGATCACCGCGGCGGCCTCGACGAGGGCACGACTGCCCGCCAGGTGGCCGTGGTTGTCGTTGACGGTCTTGAACCCATCGAGGTCCAGGAACAGCAGCGACAAGGGGCGGCCGGAGCGCGACGCGCGCTTGGCTTCCCGTCTGAGCACGTGGTTCAGATACCGGGAGTTGTAGAGCTGTGTCAGGTCATCGGTGACCGACAGTGCCTCGGCTCGCCGCAACATCAACGCGTTGTCGAGTGCCTGGGCCGGGCCTTCGAGCGCGACCCCGAGCAGTTCGGCGAACGCCGGCGTGATCCGTGGCGCCGCGGAGGAGGCGGCGCGCTCGATCACGACGAGGGCCGCCACCGTGCGTGTCCGGCACCGGAGCGGCCATCCAATTGCGGCGCCTGCCGAAGCAGAGAGCCGCGTATCGTGCCGCGCGTCGGCGGTGGTCAGTTCCCGCCCCCGCAACAGCACCCACCGGGCGATTTCAAGCGCGGCGGGAGAAAGCGTCGTGCCCGAGCCCGCGCGAGGCCAGCGGCGCCACCTGCCCTTCGAGGTCGGCTGCAAACACCCCGCATGCGGGAGACTTGAACCACTCGAACGCGAGCGACACCACCTGCTCGCCGATCACGGCCGCATCGAGCGACTCGTGCGCGGTGCGCATCACAGACAGCACAGTTTCCGGCTTGCCGAGCCGGCCCTTCAGCATGCGCTGACTGCGACCCAGCCTCTGGGCCAGATCGACGCGGCGCGAACCGCCGTAAGTCATTCAAAGATCGGACTATACCACGCGGAATCCAGCCCGTGCTACGATCACGGTTTCGGGGGAACGCGCAGCACATGACCATGCTGGACCGGATGCGGCGACACAAGGGGTGGCTCAAGTGGAGCCTTGCCCTCGTCGTCCTCACCTTCGTCGTTTTCTACATTCCCGACTTCCTGTCCACGAGCACGGGCGCCGCGCCCAGTCAGGTGCTGGCCGAAGTCGAGGGCGCGCCCATCACCGTCGGCACGTTCACGCGCCGCTACACCGCGCAGATGAACGCCTACCGTCAGGCTTACGGCGGTCAGATGAACGAGCAACTGCTGCGGCAACTCGGCATCGATCGCCAGATCCTCCAGCAGTTGGTGGATGAGGAAGCGATGGTCGCCGACGCGCGGCGACAGAACATCAAGGTCAGCGATGTCGAGGTGCGCGAGCGCATCCTCAACATGCCGGCGTTCCAGGAGAACGGCGCCTTCATCGGCGAGCAGCGCTACCGCCAGCTGCTGCAGTTCAACAATCCGCCCTTCACCGTCACCGAGTTCGAGGACAACCTGCGCCGCGCGCTGATGATCGAGAAGCTGCGCACCGGCGTCAGCGGCTGGATTGCCGTCACCGACGACGAAGTGGCCGACGAGTACCGCCGCCGCAACGAGAAGGTCAAGCTCGACGTCGTGCCGGTCAACGCCGACGCGTTCCGCAGCCAGGTCACCGCAACCGACGCCGATCTCGCCGCCCACTTCGACAAGAACAAAGAGTCGTACCGCATCGGCGAGAAGCGCAAGATCAAGTACACGCTGGTCGATGTCGATCAGGTGCGCGCCACCGTCACCGTGCCCGACGCCGACATCGAGGCGTTCTACAAGCAGAACGTCGCGCAGTACACGACGCAAGCCCAGGCCCGTGCCAGCCACATCCTGCTGAAGACCGAGGGCAAGGACGAGAACGCCGTCCGGACCCAGGCCGAAGCGGTGCTGAAGCAGGCCAAGGAGCCCGGCGCCGACTTCGCCGCGCTCGCCAAGCAGTACCTCCGAAGACGACTCCAACAAGGATCGCGGCGGCGACCTCGACTTCTTCGGCCGCGGCCGCATGGTGCCGGAGTTCGAAGCAGCGGCGTTCAAGCTGAAGAACGGCGAGATCAGCGACCTGGTGAAGACGCAGTTCGGCTTCCACATCATCAAGATGGTGGACAACCAGGCCGAGGTCGTGCGTCCGCTCGCGGATGTGCGCACCGAGGTGCTCGATCAGCTGCGCTGGCAGAAGGCGCAGCAGGAAGCCGAGACCGTCGCCAAGGCGGTCGCGGCGAGCGTCAAGACCCCCGCCGACCTCGAGCGCGTGGCCGGCGAACGGAAGCTCCAGTTCCGTGAGTCGGGCCTCTTCCTGCCCGATCAGCCCGTGGACCTGCTGGGCCCGCAGCCCGAGCTGGCCGCGACGGTGTTCGGCATGAAGGAGGGCGAAGTCAGCACGCCGCAGCGCGTGGCGCGCGGCTGGGTGATCGCCACCGTCTCGGGCCGTCAGGATCCCTACGTCCCCGGGCTCGACGAGGTGAAGGAGCGCGTGCGCGAAGACGTCGTCCGCGACAAGGCCGCGGAGCTTGCGAAGCAGCGCGCGGCGTCGATTGCCGCCGAGCTGAAGGGCGCCAAGGACTTCGCCGCCACCGTGAAGAAGCTCGGCCTCGAAGTAAAGCCCACCGAGCTCATCGCGCGCGGCGCGGCGATTCCGGATCTCGGCGTGAGCGACGATGTCGACGCGGCCGCCTTCGCGCTGCCGGTCAACGGTGTCAGCGACCCCATCACCACGCCGTCGGGTACCGCCATCGTCCGTGTCGTGGAGCGCGCCGACGTGACGCCGGAGCAGATTGCCGCCGGCCGCGATCAGATGCGTGAAGAGCTCGCCGCGCAGCGTCAGGACAAGTTCTTCAGCGCCTACATGCAGAAGGCGAAGACGGCGCTGAAGATCAACATCAAGCAGGACGTGCTGGCCCAGGTGGTCGGCGCCAACTCACCGGCGACGCCGGGGCTGCCCCCGCTGCAGTAAGACCGCAGACGCGAGCAACAGACCAAAGCGCCCGGCGCGGTTGAATCCACGCCGGGCGTTTTCTTTTTCCAGGGTCGTGCTCGGGTACCTCCGCGTGGCCCGGGAAGGCAGCAGGCGCCTAGCGAACGAAGACGTAGGGCATGTGCGCGAGTCGCTCGCCGGCACGGAACAGACGGGAAGGGGCGAGGAGCGCGGCGACCAGCTGCCGGTCACGAGCGCCCATCAGCGACATCAGGGCTTCCGCCGTGGTGCGCGTGCGGACCTCCCCCATCGGCGATCCAAACTGCTCGCTGAGCACTTCGAAGAAGTTGCGGGCCTTGGGGTACATCACGAGCTGCACTTCCTCTTCGAGAGGGATGTGGGCGCGCAACTTGGCCGCCTTCAGCGCCACGCTCAGTCCTCCCAGTTCGTCAACGAGTCCGATCTGCCGGGCCTGCTGGCCGGTCCATACGCGGCCCTGCGCAATCTGGTCGATCTTCTCGGGGGTCGTGTGCCGCGACTCGGCCACGCGTTCCACGAACTGGTCGTAGGTGGCCTGCATCGACTCCTGGACCTTGGCCCGTTCCTCGTTGGTGAACGGCCGATCGGCCGAGTACATCTCGGCGTGCTTGCCCTGGCTGACGCCCTCGACGTTCGCCCCCAGCTTGGCGAGCGTCCCGCCAGTCACGAACTTGCCGGTGTAGACGCCGATCGATCCGGTCAGCGTGCCGGGCTGAGCGACGATGACGTCGCCGGCCGCGGCGATGTAATAACCGCCCGACGCGGCGAGATCGGACATCGAGACCACGAGGGGCAGCGTCGGGGACTTCGAGATCATCAGCTCGCGCCAGATCACGTCTGACGCCACCGACGATCCGCCCGGGCTGTCCACCCGGAGGATGATGGCCTTGGCGCCGCTCGCACGCGCCTGCCGGATGTCGTCGACGATCGAGTCCGATCCCAGGGTCTGTCCATTCACCGGATCGAAACTGCTGCGGCCGCTGACGATGGTGCCGACGGCGTTGATCACGGCCACGCGGGATCGACGCGACACGCCAAGCGATTCCCAGGTCACAGCGGCGTAGCGATCGACTTCGATCTGCGGCTCGAGCGAGACGCCGTCGCCCAGGTCGTCCAGTTCGTCCTCGTAGGCGAGCTCGTCGACCAGCCCTTCACGCAGCGCGTCCTCGGGCAGGAACGGACCGCGATCGATCAGCGCGCGCACCTCGTCTTCCGACTTCTTCCGGCCATCGGCGATCGCCCGCACCAGCTGCTGGTACTGATCGCGGTTGAGCGATTCGCTCATCTCGCGGTGCGCCGGCGTGAACGTCTTCTCGGTGAGCGTGTTCACCGCCGTCTTGAAGTCGCCGACATGGAGGAAGTCCGGATACGTGCCGATCCAGTCGAAGGTGCCGCCGAGAAACACCTCGTAGCTCGCCAGCCCGGTGACGTCCAGGTTCGAGCTGGGCAGCAGGAACACTTTGTCGGCCGCGGTGGCGAGGTAGTACTCCTTGTCGCTGGCGAACTCGAGAAAGGCGTAGACCGGCTTGCCGCTCTGCTTGAAGTCGACAATCGCCTCGCGGATCTCCTGCACCTTGGCCCAGAACGGCGAGCCCAGGCCGCCGGGCCGGATCATCAGCCGCGCCACGCGCGGATCCTGCTTGGCCTTGTGAATGACCTCGACGTAGCCGCGGACCGAAAGGCTGTGCGAATCGCTGAACGGCAGCACCACCTCGGGGGCCGTCTCCGGCAGATCGCCGGACGGCCGCAGCGTCAGCGTCGCCCGCTGCGGCAGGCTCGGGCTGCGCCCGACCATCAGGTAGATCACGGCCATGCCGGCCATCGAGGCGAACACGGCGAAGAGCAACAGGCCAAGGACGAGCCGGACGGGGCGAGAAGCGCTCACCACGGCAGTATAGGCCCGCCAAGGGCGCACTGTCGCGCGCTCTGCCCTCTCGCCTGGCGAGGCGAATGACGGCGCGATCACGCGATCTCTATGGCGGGATCCATTCGGCGGGACGGCGGCACAATTGGAGTCATACTATCCAGCCCCTCCGTTCTTCCGTTCAGCGCCTAGCCCATGCGTTTGGTTGTGCCGCATGGAGTGCGGGCGCGGCGGCTTGAAAGAATTTCTGTGCAAGCGGTGTGATACGACGCCGCGATAATCGAAGGCGTCAGAAGCCCCCGGCGTGGATTACGAACGGCTGTTTCTCGAGAACTTGAGCACCGTCGAACGGCTGGCGCGATCCATCGCCCTGCGCCACCGGCTGCCCCCTGATGCCCTGGAAGACTTCGCCGGCACGGTGCGTCTGAAGCTGATCGAGGGCGATTACCGCATCCTCCGCGAGTTCGAAGGCCGCAGCTCGCTCAACACCTACCTCACGATCGTCATCAGCCGCCTTTTCCTCGATTACCGGGACGGGCTCTGGCGCCGCTGGCGGCCGTCGGCCCGGGCGATCGCCCTTGGGCCCGACGCCGTCCTGGTCGAGCAACTGACCGCCCGCGACGGGCACACATTGAGCGAAGCGCTGCAGATCATGCGCGCTACCCATCAGGTGACGCGCAGCGAGGCCGAGCTTCGCGAGCTGTGGTCCTCGCTGCCCGCGCGATCGCGGGTGATGCGCGTGCCGGAAGGGCTGGCCGACACGATCGCGGAGTCGGATGCCACGCTGATCGATCGGACGGTTGCGGCGGAGGAACGCGCCGCGGTGAGTCGCGCACTCCAGCAGGCACTTGAAAGCCTGCCGGCGGTCGAGCGGATTCTGTTGAAGCTGCACTTCTCGCGAGGCGTGCCGCTGGTGCACGTCGCCACGAAGCTGCGGATGTCCAAGGCCACGATTCATCGGCGGATGAGCCGGGCAATCGCCGCGTGCCGAGCGGCGCTGACGGCATCCGGGGTCGATGGCGCACGCGTCCAGGGCCTGGTCAGGGCCGACGCCGATGATGAGCTCTCATCACTGCTTGACCGCCTCGATGAGACGATCTCAAAACCCCGCCGTCTAAACCTACGAGATGAGTGAGCGCGCCGCGGCGTGCCCGGGGCTGAACGCGCTCGCCGCGTTCCTGGATGGCCGACTGGCCGCCGGGGACAAGGCGGCCGTTCAGGAGCACATCGCCACCTGCGATGTGTGCCTCGAACTGGTGGCCGAGACCCTGCTGGTCCCGGCGCCCGTGCTCGTCGCCAGGCCCGTAGGGACTGCCGCGTTCGGCGCCCCGCGTTCCTGGTCCCGCAGCCCATGGGCTGCGGTCGCGGCGGCAGTAGCGGCGGTTCTGATTGCCGCGCTGCTTGCTCCCGGGTTGGGGTCACTGCCGAACGTCGGGCAGGGGCCGAAGCTCGCGGATCTTGCCGATGCGGCTGGCCTGGGAAGGCCGGTTGAGGGTCGTTTGACCGGGGGCTTTACCCATCGCCCCTGGTTCGCGCCACTCGCCGGGGGGCAGGGGGGCGCCATGACCTCCTCGACCGCCATCCATCTGGCCGCTGGCAAGATCCGCGGGAATCTCCAGGCAGACAGCACCGCCACCCGCCTGCACTCCTACGGCGTGTCGCAGGTGTTGCTGCGCGATTGGGCGCAGGCCTCGCTCGCGCTGGCCGCGGCGGCCCGCGAACAGCCGAAGAACGCGAGATACCAGAGCGACGTCGCCGCGCTCTATCTCGAGCGCGTCAGGAACGGTGAGCGGCCGGGCGACCTGATCAAGGCGCTGGCCGCGGCCGAGCGGGCACGCCTGGCCGATCCGCGAACTACCCGAGGCGTGGTTCAACCGCGCCCTCGCGCTCGAACAGCTCTCGCTTCGCGGCCAGGCACGAGCCGCGTGGGCCGACTACCTGGCCCGCGACCATTCGTCGGCGTGGGCCGACGAGGCGCGCGCGCACATCGCCGCACTCGATGTGCCGGTCGCCGCGTCGGGCTGGCCCTCGGTCGAGGCCCGCCTTCGCGCCGGTGTAGACATGGCGCTTGCCGAGGAGGCCATTCGTGTTCAGGCCACCGAGACCCGCACGTTCTTCGAAGCCGTCCTGTGGCCGGCCTGGGCGGCGGCCGTGGTTGCCGGTCGTCCCGCCGACGTCGAGCGCGAAGCACTGCGCACGATGGCCGACGCGTTCCTGCGGCTCACCGGCGACACTCTTTATCGCGATGCAGTCGCGGCCATCGATCACGCCGGGCGGCGAGGTCCAGCGGCTGGTCGCGCTCTAGCCGAAGCCCATGCGGCCTATGCCGAGGCGCTCGCAACTGGCGCGCCAGGATCTGTTCAGCGCGGCGGTGCCGAAGTTGACGGCGGCGCGTGCGCAGCTCGATGCCGCAGGCAGTCCGTTTGCCGTTCGGGCCGCCCAGGATCTCGCCGGAGCGCAGTACTACAACCGGAAACTGGCGGACGCTTCGGACATAGCGGCAAGGGTGCTCGAAGCGTCGCGCGCGGCGGGCTACTGCAACCTCGAGTCTCGGGCGACCTGGCTGCAAGGGCTGGTGGCGTTCGCAGAGGGGCGCTACGGTGATGCCCGGGCCGCCTGGGAGCAGATGCTGGCATCCGCCGAACAGGGCGCCGACGTGGAACAGCAGGCCGCCGCGCACGGCCTCCTGGCGAACCTGCTCGACTACCTGGGGGACAGCGATCCCGCGTGGCAGCATCGTCGCGTCGCGCTGGCGGCGATGGAAGCCAGCGGCGCCGTCGCGGCTGCGTTACGGCCTGCTGCTCAGCACCGCGGGACAGGCGCTGAAGGAACACGATCCCGCCGCCGCGCTCGCGCTCCAGGACGCCGTCGTCGAGACGGCGGTGCAGTCGAAGCGCCCGGCGGCGATTGCCGAAGCGCTGGCGGCACGGGCGTCCATCCATGCCGCGCTCGGACTGATTCAGAAAGCCACCGACGATCTGGCGGCAACACGTTCCGAGATCCTCGCCATGCCCGACGCCGCGCTTCGCGCGAGGATCGAAGGCACCGTGCTGGTGGCGGACGTCAATCTGCTCAAGGCCACGAACAGCTCCAGGGTCACGGCGGCGGCCGACCGCGCCATCCGGTGGTTCGACGACCGGAAGGAAACGGCTCGACTGCCTCCTCTCTACCTGGCTCTCGGTGAGGCGTGGCTGGGACGAGGAGAATTCGCCAAGGCGCGCCGCGCCGCGTCGACCGGCATCTCCATCTTCGAGCGCGAACAGGCGGCTCGCCCCGCGACCGCGGGGGCGCGAACCGATGAGGGCTGGCAGCTGTACGAAGTGGGGCTGCGTGCCGCGCTCGGCGAAGGCGATTTATCCGCGGCGTTCGCCTACGGCGATCGGGCCCGGTCACGCGGGCTCCGTTCGGCCGGCCGTGCAGCCGCCGATCTGGCAACCCTGCAGGCAAGTCTCGGCGAAACCGACGCGGTTCTGGCGCTGAACCAGTTGCGGGACGAACTGGTCGTCTGGGTGGTCACCCGCCACGATGTCCGTCATCTCGTTCGGCCCATCTCGCAGGACGACGCGATACGCATGGTGTTGCGGCAGGCCGACGAGATCACCATGTCCGCGTCCGAGCCGCGGGCCGCCGCGGCGCTGTTTCTCGAGATCGTGCGCCCGGTGGCGTCGAGCCTGGCCCATGCCTCGCGGGTGACGGTGGCACCCGACGCGCCGTACTTCGCGGCGTCGTTCGCCGGCTTGTGGAATCCCGAGCGCCGCCGGTTCTGGGTCGAGGACGTGCAGATCGCGGTAAGTGGCCGGCTCGACGCGGTGGCCAGCCCCGCCGCGCCCGTCGGCCAGTCTGCGGTCGTGGACGTCGCTGCCTCCGCCACCCCCGAAGAAGCCGCGGTGGCATGGCACCGGGCGCCCGCCCAGGCCGTCATCCAGTTGCCGGCGCTGGCGGCGTCGAACAGCCACCTGCCGCAACTCTCGCGTGTCGTCCTGGCCGATTCGCCGGGACATCCGTATTCAGGGACGTGGCTCGCCCAGGATCTGACGGCGCTGCCGCCCGTGCGTGGCGTCGTGTTGCCGAATGTCGATGCGGGCGAACGGCCGGTGTTCGGCGCCGGCAGCTACGACGTGGCCAACGCGTTCCTCGAGGCTGGCACGCCTCACGTCGTGTCGGTCATCAGCACCGTGACGCCGGACGACACGCTGGCCGGGAGGCTCCGCCAGCGGCTGGAGAGCGATCCGTCAATGGTCAGCGCCGTGGCGTCGTTCCAGCGCGAGGCGATTCAGACCAATGGCCGCCGGTTGGGCAAGTGGAGTCAGGTCGTGGTGTACGGGGCGGGCCGTTAGTTTCAAGCAAGGAGCCACCGTGAATCGACGCCAATTCGTCTCTCGAGTTTCGATGAGTGCCGCAGCCACCGCCGTCGCGGTGGCGTCCCCCTCGGCCCGAACGCGCTCCGATTCGGCGTTCACGCTGCGATTCGTTGGCATGATGGGGTTCGTTCAACGCAGTGACGGTTCGTACCTGGTGGCGACACCAGGCAACACCGCCCACGCCCACCTGTCGCACCAGCCGTTCCTGATGGCCCGTGCGGGCAGCCTCGTGGGGCAGGCTCTCGGCATGGCGCCCGCCCACGGCGTGGTGCCCGGGGCGTTCGACATGCGCCTGGCCGACGCGCGGCCCGATGGCTTCGTCTATCGCTGCCTGGACAACACCTCGCTCGACGTCGTCACCGGCGCCGATCCGGCGGTGACCAATGCGCTCCACTCAGATGGCGCAGATGGACCGCATCGTTCCCGGCTCGCGCGTGCGCGGCAACATCGAGCAGTGGGCCACCAGCCGGGTGTCGCTGCGAGGCGGGCGCATCGAAGATTCGTCGGCGCACCCCGACGCGGGGCGGGTCTGGTCCTTCGGCACCTACCAGCAGCGCCTCACCGACGCCGTGAACTTCGAGGCCGGCGCCGGCGCCCAACTCCGCCTGACCGCGGGCGCCGAGGCCCGCACCTTCACCGCGGGCGCCGGCGAGCGGCGAGGAACTGTGGGTCGATCAGCGCGGCGCAGGCGCGCGAAGTGGACAGCCCGACGCGGCTGGAGCACAGCGTGGCGGCGTTCGATTACCTCGCGGAGGCCACACCGTTGATCGCGGAGTGCGCCGAGGCGCGCGGCCGCGAAGTGCCGCCCACCGAACTGCCCTGCTCGCACCCGACCAGCGCGGCTCTCGGCCTCGCTGCCGGTGGACGAACCTGGCCGCCGTACAGCGAGCTCTGCTACATCGTCGAGATCATGATCGGCAAGGGCAAGAACAAGTAGACGTTCTCGATACCTCTGACGCGCCGCTTGAAGGCCGGGCCCATCCACCCGGCCTTCTTTTTTTGCTAGCGCCGCTGCCGCTCGAAGCGCAAATCCCACACCCGATCCTGCGACACGCTCAGCGACGGCGGCGCGCCGGCCCCGTCGTGATGGAACACGATGGTTCCCATCGAACTGCTGAAGACGCCGTCGTACAACGGTGTCAGGCGAACGGTCCGCTCGGGACGCTGCCACAGCACCAGGGTGCCATCCACCACTTTTGCCGTCACGGCCGCCTCTGCCTCGGCGCTGACGTACTCGCCGACGTAGCGCTGGAGCTCCTCGGCGGAAGGCGACCAGGGTTTGGCGCGCACGAGACGATCGACGCGCCCGAATGGGTCCGTCACGGTCACCTGTCCATCGGCACCGAACAGCCATCGCTGCCCCGAGGGCGTCAACAGGCTGGTGCCCGACTCCGCCGTGAGGACCGCGCCGCGCTCGATCTTCACCCCGGCGCCATCGCGCACAATGCGAGTCGGCACGCTGGTCGCGGCATTGCGGTACAACCCCGTGATCCCCGCCGCCTCCGACTCCGACAGCGTGTGCGTGCCCTTGGCCGCGTCGCGCGGCCCCAGGGAGGCCGCGAGCACGGCATCCACGACCTTGTAGGCGATGGTTTCCGCGGCGGCATCGGCGGCGTTGCAGAGCACCGCCACCGACGCGCGGGCCTCGGGGAACGTCGTCAGGTAGGCACGATAGCCGGCAGTGGAGCCGCTGTGCCGCACTTCCCGCAAGCCGCGGTAGGTGTCCACCCAGACGCCCATTCCATAGTCGTGCGCGCGCCCATCGCTGAAGCGGCCTGGGGTGGTCTGCTCGCGCACGAACGCCGCGTCACCCACCACTGGTGACTGGAAGTTGCGGGTCCACTTGAGCAGATCGCCAACGGTGGTCAGCAGGCCGCCGTTGCCGTAGACGTTCTCGAACGGGAGGTCGAGATGATAACCATCATCCAGGCGCTCGTAGGCCAGGGCGCGGCGCGGGACGATGCGCGTGTGATCGTCGCGCCAGGAGGTGCTGGTCATCCCGAGGGGATTGAACAGCCGCTGCCGCGTGAACTCGGAGAACGACATGCCGCTGACGCGGGCCACGAGGACCGCGGCGAGATTGAAGCCCGAGTTGCTGTACGACCAGCGGGTGCCCGGCGTGAAGTTGAGCGAGCGCTGCCGGGACAGGATGTCGATCACGTGCGCGTGGGTGTAGACCCGCGTGGTACGCGGCCAGCCGGCGATCCCTTCGACGCTGCCCCAGTCGCGGAGTCCGCTGGTGTGCGTCAGAAGATGTCGGATGGTCACCGGCGTGCCGTAGTCGGGCAGCTCCGGGATGTACTTCCGGATCGGGATCGTCGAGCGACAGCTTGCCGTCGCGCGCCAGCAGGAGGACCGCGGCCGCGGTGAACTGCTTCGACACCGAGCCGGCTTCGAAGATCGTGTCCGCCTTGTTCGGCACGCCGCGTTCGAGATCGGCCATGCCGAAGCCCTTCTCGAGCGCGCTGTGCCCGTCGAGGTCCACGCCGACCGCGCATCCAGGCGTGGCGACGGTCCACTGCGTGAACACGGCGTCCACATCGGGAGCCGCGGCGGGCGCGGCCACCTGCATCGCGGCTGCGAACAGTAAGGAAAGAATCGGCACGGGTGTCCTCGTGGTGTGTTGACCGGACCTATTTCGCTGCGAGCGTGCGATCGAGCGCTGCGATCGCCTCCTGAACGGCGGCGACCGCCTGTGTTGTCGGCGCGACATCGGCGCCCTCGATCAACCCGAACAGCTGACCGAGCCCGCCCATCTGCCGCTGCAGATCCTGGGTTCGCGCCTGACCCGCGTCACCCTGCGCCCGTGACTGCTGCAGCGCCGTGGCCGCACGCCGGATGGCGCCGTCGAGCCCGCGCGACAGCGTGTACTGCTGCCGCAGACCTGCTTCGGGGGTCTTCACCCTCGGATCCATCCGGACCACCAGCGGCGCAGTCTTCGTCTGACCGCCGACGGTGAGCCGCACGGAGTAAGTCCCGGGCAGCGCCCAGGATCCGAGCGGCGTACGGGGTGTGTTCTCCAGGATCGCGGAGATGGGATAGGAGAACGCGGCGACCGCCGGCCGCTCGTGGTGCAGATCCCACACGAAGCGATGAAGTCCGGCCGTCTTCAGGAGCGGCTGATAGGGGCGGAGCCAGTAATCGGGCGTGTTGCGCCCTTCGACCGGCGCGTCCGCCGCCTGCTCGCTCGAGTAGGAGCGCACCGCGGCACCGGACGCATCCAGGATGTCGAGCGTGACCGCGCCGCTGGTGCCGGCAGGCAGCCAGTAGTTGATGATCGCGCCATCGGGCGGGTTCTGCCCCGCCGGTTCGTCCGGTGGCAGCGGCGTGTCGCTGTTCATGTTCCAGCGCACGCGGGTCGCCTCCTGAGGCGCGAACAGATGTGCGCCCGCCGACAGCGGCGCCTCGGGCCACTGCCGCAGCGGCGTGATGTCGTCCAGGATCCAGAAGCTGCGCCCGTGGGTGCCGACCACCAGGTCGTCGCCCTTGATCACGAGGTCGCGAATCGATGTCGCCGGCATGTTCACCCGCAGCGACTGCCAGCGCGCGCCATCGTCGAACGAGACGTGGACCGCCTGCTCGGAACCGGCGAAGAGCAGGCCGCGCCGCTTCGGGTCCTCGCGCACGACGTTGATGACGCCGCCATCCGGCAGCCCGGTGGTGATGGCCGTCCAGGTCTTGCCGCCATCACGAGTGCGGTAGATGTGCGGCTGCAGGTCGTCCAGCCGGATGGTGTTCACCGCCGCGTAGGCGGTGTTGGCGTCGAAGTGCGACGCGTCCATCAGCGAGACCTTCATCCACGGCTTCAACTCCGGCGGCGTCACGTTGCTCCACGTCTTGCCGCCGTCCCTCGTCACCTGGATGAGACCGTCGTCCGTACCCACCCAGATTGTCTGCTCGTCGATGTACGACGGAGCAATCGTGTAGATGACACCACGCTGCGTCGGGCGGGCTTCCGGCCGGGTCGAGTAGATGCCGACGTTGGGAGGCACCTCCCAGCTTGGGACGCGTCAGATCCGGGCTGATCTGATCCCAGGACTGGCCGCCGTTGGTGGTCTGCCACAGCACGTTCGACGAGAAGAACAGCTTGCGCGGATTCACCGGCGAGAACAGCACCGGCATCGTGCGGACTACACGGTAGCCGCCGTCGCGCAGCGGTTTCGGGCCCACGTTCTGCGTCTGGCCAGTGCGCCGATCCCAGCGCGAGACCTTGCCGCCGTAGACGATGTCCGGGTCGAGCGGGTCGGGCGCGACATAGCCGTACTCCTCCACGCCGACTGGCGACCACTCACGGAAGGTGATCTGCCCGTGATCGCCGCGGCTGGAGATGCACACCGAGCCGCTCTCCTGCTGGCCGCTGCACACCCGGTACGGAAATGCGTTGTCGGTGGTGACGTGGTAGAACGCCGCGGTCGGCTGGTTGTACCAACTGCTCCACGATCTCGCCGTTATTGAGCGAGACGACGGCGCCCTGGTCCGAGGTCATCGCGATGATGTCGGGATTCGTCGGGTTGATCCAGGCCCGCTGATAGTCATCGCCACCAGGCGCGCCGCGAATCGCGGTGAAGGTGCGTCCGCCGTCCGTGGACTTCCACGTCACGATCGTCGGCACGAAGACGATGTCCGGGTTGGTCGGATGGACGCGGATGTCGGTGGCATCGCTCGGCCGGGCCACCACACGTTCGTCGGCGTTCACGCGTGACCAGGTCTCCCCGGCGTTGTCCGAGCGGTAGATGCCGCTGGTGGTTCGCGCTTCCACCACGAGGAACAGGCGCGAGGGCTGGCTCGGCGAAATGCCAATGCCGATGCGACCCAGCCGATCGCCCTCCCATGTTGGCAGCCCCTCGGTGAGCGGACGCCAGGTGGTACCGCCGTCCGTGGACTTGAACAGCCCGCTGCCCGGCCCTCGAAAATCGCCGTTCTCCCACGGGCCCTGCCGGGCCTGCCATAGCGACGCGTAAACCGTGGACGGGTTCACGGGATCGATGACCACGTCGGCCGCGCCGGTGTTTTCGTCCTTGTAGAGCACGCGCTCGAAGGTCTTCCCGCCATCGAGCGATCGGAAGATGCCCCGCTCGGTGTTGGGGCCGTAGGGATGCCCGAGCGCCGCCACGAACAGGCGATCCGGGTTCTTCGGATCGACCACGACCTGCCCGATCTGCTGCGTATCGCGAAGCCCGAGATGCGTCCAGGTCTTGCCGGCGTCGGTGGACTTGTACATCCCATCACCAGTCGCCAGATCGGGCCGCTGCTGCGCTTCGCCCGTCCCGACGTAGATGACGTTGGGATTGGAGGGCGCCACCGCCAGCGCGCCAATCGATCCGGTGGGCTGGTCGTCGAAGATAGGCACCCAGGTGCGGCCGGCGTCGGTGGTCTTCCAGACGCCGCCGTTCACGATGCCGATGTAGAACGTGTGGGGCTGACTGGGGACGCCGTCGAGCGCCTTGGTCCGGCTGGCGCGGTGGGGCCCGATGTTGCGCCAGCGCAGCTCGGAGAACACGTTGGGATCGGTGGGCGATGGACCTTGCGCCTCGACCGTTGCCGCGGGGCCGGTCGCGGCGGCTACAGCCCCCGCGAGCGCGCCGACAGCCACCAATCGGACGATCAAAACTGTGAAACCGCATGGGCCGGAGTGTAGCTGAACTTCGTCAGGCATTCTGCGTATGTTGTCTATGTGAGATCCATCAGCTTTCTGTTCAAGGGACCGCTGATTCTGCTCTTCCTCGTGGTCATCAACCTGATGACCTCGCCCGGCCACTGGTGGGTGCAGTGGGCGGCGCTCGGCATCGGCATCGCCTGGGTGTTCAGCCTGATGCGGGTCATCCGTGCGGTGGTGGTCGCCGGCGGCCTGGCGGCGCTCGGCGCCTACCTGCTGAACCGCAATCGGAACGCCGCGTCAGGCAACAGCCGCGGCCCCTGGTAGCGGCAGCGCGCCGGGCTCACCGCTCGGTGGTGGAACCCACGACCGAGCGCAGCAGCGTCAGCAGCAGGTCCACCGCGACCGCGTTGTGCCCACCCAGCGGAATGATGACGTCCGCATACCGTTTGCTGGGTTCGACGAACTCGAGGTGCATCGGCTTCACGGTGCCCTGATACTGCTCGATCACCGAGTCCATCGTGCGGCCGCGATCGGCAACGTCTCGCACCAGCCGGCGGATGAAGCGCGTGTCCGAGTCGGTGTCCACGAACACCTTGATGTCCATCAGCTGGCGTAACGCCGGATCCGTGAAGACCAGAATCCCTTCGACGATGATCGCCCGGCGCGGAGTGAACAGATCGGTCTCGGCCAGCCGCGCGTGGCGCGTGAAATCGTAGCGCGGCACCTGCACCGGCTCGCCCGCCTTCAGGGCGCGCACGTGCTCCACCATCAGGTTGGTTTCGAGCGCGTCGGGGTGGTCGTAGTTCAGCGCCGCGCGCTCTTCCAACCGCAGGTCGTTGCGATCACGATAGTAGCGATCGTGATCGAGCACCGTGACATCCTCGGGGCCGAGGCTGTCGACGATGCGGCGCACGACGGTGGTCTTGCCCGATCCGGATCCGCCGGCAACGCCGACGATCACTCGTGGTTGTGGCACGGGCGGAGGGGTTCCTACTTCTTCTTGGGCGGGAACTTCTCGATGATGTCGGCGATCACGTCCTGAAGGCGCTTGTTGCGCTTCTCGGCCGGCATATCCCGATGGACCTCGGCCTGCGCGACGGCACGCCACATCGGCTGCTTCGCCGGTGTCATGACGTCGATCACCAACGAGCCCTTCTCGTAGATCTTCAGCGAGGTCGCGACCTGATCGAAGGGCGGCAGGCCCCAGGCGACGCTGCCCGGCAGGAACTGCCCGAGCGTCTGTCCCGAGGTGCTCACGCTGACCAGGCCGAAGTAGGCGACCAGGAAATCGGGCTTCTCGCCAGCGGCCGCCTTGCGGAAGCCCTTCTTGGTGAGCTCCTGTTCGACGGCCTTGATGATCACCGGCTCGAAGCGCGCCCGCAGCGCCTCGGGGTCGTCATCCTTGGTGAGGGCCATCTTCATCTGCCCGGGGGCATCATCCGGCCAGGCGAAGACCTTCAGCTGCGAGAAGTCCGTGGCGGGATCGAATCCCGTGTTGACTTTGACCCGAGCCGACACGGTCACCGCCAGCGCGACGGCGACCAGGACGAACGCAATGGTTGGTCTCATGGCTGATGTTTGGTGCGGAAGAGAGGACTCGAACCTCCACCCTGTTGCCAGGACTAGCTCCTGAGGCTAGCGCGTCTGCCAATTCCGCCACTTCCGCAAGCTTGGCCGCTCGAGAGCGACCCATCCGGGCCTTCGCCCGTGGGCAGGAAAGCGTAAGTATACCTAGCGCTCGGTGGTGAAGGCAAACCTTCCTTTGCGAACCGCGGTTTGCGCCTCGATCACGGCGAGAAACGCCTGGGCCGCATGGGAGAGCGTGGCCTCGCGGCGATACACGAGCCGCAGCTTGCGCTCGAACGCGAGGTCGGGCACCTTCACGCGGACCAGCTCCTTGCGCGCGATCTCGCCTTCCACCGCGATCGCCGGCAGCAGCGCCACGCCGTTGCCCATCGCCACGAACTTCTTGATCGCGTCGATGGTCGGCAGCTCCACCGGCATCTGCAGCTGAATGCGCTTGTCCTGGAACGTCTCGATCACCCGGTTCCGGTACGGCGACGCCACGTGGTGGGCCACGAACGACTCCCCTCCCAGTTCTTCGATGCTCACCTTGGGCCGCTTCGCGTACTGGTGTCCCGGCGGTACGACGAACGCCAGCTCATCGCGATACACGACGATCGACGTCAGCAGTTCGAGGTCCGGCCGAAAGGTGACGATGCCGATGTCGGCGCCGTAGTCGAGCACCTGGCCCGGGATGCGGCTGGCCAGCGCGCGCTGCACCGTGACGTGCACGCTCGGGTAGAGGCGCCGGAACTCGTTCAGAAGCGGCAGCAGATAGAGGCACGTCAGTTCGTTGGCGGCCAGCGTCAATCGTCCCGACCGAAGTTGCCGCACATCGTCGAGCGCGGAGAGCGCCTGCTGGCGGAAATTGAGCAGCCGCTCGGCGTGCACGGCCAGCACCCGCCCGGCGTCGGTGAGCAGGCCGCGCCGGCTGGCGCGATCGAACAGCGGCCGCCCCACTTCGTCCTCGAGCTTCTTGATGGTCTGACTGATGGCCGGTTGCGTGCGGTAGAGCGCCTTGGCCGCCGCGGAGAAGCTGCCTTCACGAATCACGGCCATGAAGGCTTCGAGTTGCGCCAGTTCCATGGCCACACAATATAAGCGAGAGCATAGGTTTCCATAGGGATTATTACTTTGACTTATTTGGGGGCTCACCCCAGACTCGAATCCGGAGTTGCACACAATGACGGACCGAGGGCGAGTACGCATTTTCGACACGACCCTGCGCGACGGGGAGCAGGCACCAGGATTCAGCATGACGCCGGCCGAGAAGGTCCGCATCGCCGAACACCTGGAGCAGCTCGGCGTGGACATCATCGAAGCGGGCTTCCCCATCTCGTCGGACGGCGATTTCGAAGCGGTGCGGGCCGTCGCCGCGGCGGTGCGGACGCCGATCGTGGCGGGTCTGGCCCGCGCGGTGATCGGGGACATCGACCGGGCCTGGGCGGCGCTCTCGGGCGCGCGGCGGCCCCGCATTCACGTGTTCCTGGCGACCTCGGATCTGCATCTCGAACACAAGCTGCGCATCGACCGCGACACCTGTCTCGAGCGAATCAGCGCCGCGGTGCGGCACGCCCGCTCGCTGACGCCTGACGTCGAGTTCTCGGCGGAAGACGCGACCCGCAGCGAGCTGGGGTTCCTGTGCGAGGTCGCCGCCGCGGCGGTCGAGGCGGGCGCCACCACCATCAACCTGCCGGACACGGTGGGCTATGCGCTGCCGGAGGACATCACCCGGATGTTCACCGCCGTGCGCGCGCGGGTCGGCGACGACGTCACGCTGTCGGCCCACTGCCACAACGACCTGGGCATGGCGGTGGCCAACTCGATCGCCGCCATCCAGGCTGGCGCCCGGCAGGTGGAGTGCACCATCAACGGCATCGGCGAGCGCGCCGGCAACGCGGCGCTCGAAGAGATCGTGATGATGCTGAACGTCCGCCGCGAGGCGCTGCCCTACGACACCGGCGTGGTGACCACGCGGCTGGTGCCCACCAGCCAGGCGCTGAGCGCCACGGTCGGCATCGGCGTCGCGCCGAACAAGTCCGTCGTGGGCGCGAACGCCTTCGCCCACGAGGCCGGCATCCATCAGGACGGCATGCTGAAGAATCACCTGACCTACGAAATCATGCGTCCGGAATCGGTGGGCGCGGCGGGCACGCGGCTGGTGCTCGGCAAGCACTCCGGGATGCGCGGTCTCGATGCCCGCTGCCGGGCCATCGGCCACCCCCTCGGTGAGGCCGAGCTGGAACGCGTCTACCTGCGCGTCACCGCCCTGGCCGATCGCAGCAAGAGCGTGAGTGACGAGCAGCTGGAAGCCATCGTCCGTGAAGAAGCGGTTCAGCTGGCCGGGGCGGCCGGCGGCGCCCGCCTCGCGGCGAGGCCCAAGGCACAGGGGGCGGCATGCCGCTGAACATCGCGCTGCTGCCGGGTGACGGAATCGGGCCCGAGGTGACGGCCGAAGCCGTCCGCCTGCTGAAGCGAATCGGCGATCTCTACGGCCACGCGTTCGAGATGAGCACCCACGCCATCGGTGGCGAAGGGCTCGAGCGCTTCAACCAGAGCCTGCCGGACGAGACGCTGAAAGCCTGCCTGGCCGCGGATGCCGTCCTGCTGGGCGCCGTGGGACATCCTCGTTACGAAAGCCGTCAGCCCTCGGAACGCCCCGAGGCCGGCCTGCTCGCGCTGCGCCAGGCACTCGGCGGCTTCGCCAACCTGCGTCCGGCCATCTGCCACACCGCGCTCGCAGATCGCACCCCGTTCAAGGCCGAGCGGCTGCAGGGCGCCGACATCCTCATCGTCCGCGAGCTGCTCGGGGGGATCTACTTCGGCGAGCCGCGCGGTTATCACTCGCCGGACGTGGCGTTCAACACGCTGATCTACTCGAAGGCGGAAGTGGAGCGGGTGGCGCGAGTCGCGTTCGAGATGGCCCGCGGCCGCCGGCGCCGGGTGGCCTCCATCGACAAGGCCAACGTCCTCGAGACCTCGCGGCTGTGGCGGACGACGGTCACGGAAGTGGCGCGCGAGTATCCGGACATCGCGCTCGAGCATGTCTACATCGACACCTGCGCGATGCGCCTGGCCACCAGCCCGGCCAGCTTCGACGTGATCCTCGCCGACAATCTGTTCGGCGACATCCTGAGCGATCAGGCCGCGTCGATCTCCGGGTCGCTGGGGGTGCTGCCGTCGGCGACGATTGGCGGGCGCGTCGATCTCTACGAGCCGGTCCATGGCTCGGCCCCCGACATCGCCGGCAAGGGGCTGGCGAATCCGATTGGCGCCATCGCCAGCGCCGCGATGCTGCTGCGCCTCTCGGCGCGGCTCACGCACGAAGCCGATCTGATCGATCACGCGATCGAAGTCGCGCTCGCCTCCGGGGCCCGCACGCGGGACCTCGCGGGGCCGGGCGACGCCACGCTCAGCACGCGGGAGATGGGCGACGCGATCGAGCATGCCCTCGTTGAACTGCACGATCACCGTCACACCTATCACGCGGTCTAGCCATCATGAAACTGAGCGGCGCTGACATCATCTGGTCCTGCCTGCGCGAGCATGGCGTCGATACCGTCTTCGGTTATCCGGGCGGCGCGATTCTGCCGGCCTACGACCGACTTCTCGATCATCCGATTCGTCACGTGCTGGTGCGCCACGAACAGAGCGCCACGCACATGGCGGACGGCTACGCGCGCGTGAGCGGCCGCGTCGGCGTGGCCGTTGCCACGTCGGGCCCAGGCGCCACCAACCTGGTCACCGGCATTGCCACCGCGATGATGGACTCCACGCCGATGGTGTGCATCACCGGACAGGTGCCGGCGGCGCTGCTCGGTTCGGATGCGTTCCAGGAGACCGACATCACCGGCATCACCCTGCCGATCACCAAGCACAACTACCTGGTGCAGCGGGCGGCCGACATCGCGCCGGTGCTCCACGACGCCTTCCGTGTCGCCACCTCTGGCCGGATGGGACCGGTGCTGGTGGACATCACCAAGAACGCGCAGCAGGAGCTGACCGAGTGGTCGGCGAGCGCCGAGCCGGTCGGGCCCGCGTTCGCGCGCACCGAGGAGTTCTCCGGCACGGCCCTCGAACACGCCACGGCGCTGATCGCCCGGGCCGAGCGTCCCGTGATCCTGGCGGGACAGGGGCTGCTGAAGAGCGGGGCGATGGACGAACTGCTGCAGCTCGCGGAGCTGGCGCACCTGCCGGTGGCGGTCACGCTGCTCGGCATCGGCGCCCTGCCCGCCGCTCACCCGCTCAACCTCGGCATGATGGGGATGCACGGCGAGCCGTGGGTGAACGAAGCCATTCAGGATGCCGACCTGCTGATCGCGCTCGGCATGCGCTTCGACGACCGCGTGACCGGGCAGCTGGCGCTGTATGCGCCGCGGGCGAAGAAGATCCACATCGACATCGACCCGTCCGAACTGCAGAAGAACGTGCGCGCCGACGTCGCGATCGCGGGAGACCTCCGCACCGTGCTGCGCGCCTGGCTGCCACAGGTGCAGCCCGCCCGCCACGACGCCTGGCTGACCCGCATCCGGTCGTTCGCGGGCGGACCGACCGTGCGCGACCTCGCCGGCATCGACGACCCCGGCCCGCTGCAGGCGGCGCAGGTGATTCACGACATCTGGCGGGCCACCGAAGGCCAGGCCATCGTCGTCACCGACGTGGGCCAGCACCAGATGTGGGCGGCGCAGTACTACCGCGTCGCCGAGCCGAACACCTGGGTCACCTCCGGTGGCCTGGGGACGATGGGCTTCGCCCTGCCGGCGGCGATCGGCGCCAAGCTCGCCCGGCCGGACCGCGAGGTGTGGGCCATCGTCGGCGACGGCGGCTTCCAGATGACCCAGGCGGAACTGACGACGCTGATGCAGGAGGGCGTGAAGATCAACATCGCGATCATCAACAACGGCTTCCTCGGCATGGTGCGGCAGTGGCAGCAGTTCTTCCACGACCGCCGCTACAGCTCGACGCCGCTGCGCTCGCCGGACTTCGTGAAGATTGCCGACGCGCACGGGGTAACGGGGCTGTCGGCGGCTACCCGGGCCGAGGCCCTGGACGCGATTCAGCAGGCGCGGCTCGCGGAAGGCCCGGTGCTGATCGATTTCCGCGTGCAGCAGGAAGACACGGTCTACCCGATGGTCGCGCCCGGTGCGGCGCTCGATCAGATGATTCACGCGCCGCGATCGGCGCTCGTTGAGACAGGAGCGGACCTGCTGTGATGGAAGAACTGCTGCGTTCACGCACGGTCGTGGTCCGCTACGCGCACGCCATCGACGCGCTGGACCGCGTGGCCTCGGTGCTGCGCCGCCAGCGGGTGCGCGCCGACGCGTTCACCGCGGTCGCCGCGCCGGATGGGTCCACGGCACAAGCCACGATCATGTTCGAGAGCACGGACCGCACTGCCGATCGCATCGTCGCCCTGCTGGGGCGTCAGGTTGGGGTGCTGGCCGTTGAGGAGTGGAGAGACTGATGATGATTCACGACGCTGACGCCGACCTCGGCCTCATTCGCGACCGGCACGTGGCGGTGATTGGATACGGATCGCAGGGCCACGCCCATGCGTTGAACCTGCGCGACAGCGGCGTTGACGTGCGTGTCGGTCTTCGTCCGGGAGGCCGCTCGTGGGCCACCGCCGAGCGCGACGGGTTTGCGCCGATGACACCCGCGGACGCCACCGAATGGGCCGACGTGGTGATGATCCTGGCACCCGATCTCGAACAGCCCGCGCTGTTCCGCGACCAGATCGCCCCGCGGCTCCGCGAGGGTCACCTGCTGCTCTTCGCGCACGGCTTCGCCATTCGCTACGGCTGGATCACCCCGCCTCCGGGCGTGGACGTGGCGATGGTGGCGCCCAAGGCGCCCGGCCACCGTGTCCGCGAGGTGTTCCTCGAGAACGCCGGCACGCCGGCGCTGGTAGCCGTGCATGCCGATCCCTCGGGCACCGCGCGGGCCCTGGCGCTGTCGTACGCCAAGGGCCTGGGCTGCACGCGCGCGGGCGTGATCGAAACCACGTTCTCCGAGGAAACCGAGACCGACCTGTTCGGCGAACAGGCGGTGCTGTGCGGTGGCGTCAGCGCGCTCGTCACGGCCGGATTCCAGACGCTCGTGGAGGCTGGCTACAAGCCTGAAGTGGCGTACTTCGAGTGCCTGCACGAGCTGAAACTGATCGTCGACCTGATGTATCGCGGCGGTCTGAGCTACATGCGCTACTCGGTGAGCGACACGGCGGAACATGGCGACTACACCGCGGGGCCAAAGATCGTCACCGACGAAACGCGCCAGGCGATGAAGCAGATTCTGGCCGACATCCAGTCGGGCGCCTACGCCGAGCGCTGGAAGCGCGAGCACGAACAGGGATTGACGTGGTTCAAGGCCGAGCGGGAACGCGGCCGTGATCAACTGATCGAGCAGGTGGGCGCCAGATTGAGG
Organism: uncultured Acidobacteriota bacterium; assembly: GCA_963723005.1. GTDB lineage: Bacteria > Acidobacteriota > Vicinamibacteria > Vicinamibacterales > UBA2999 > VFZN01. The sequence continues at coordinate 329,228 of CAVRPA010000014.1, forward strand.
GCCGGGATGCCCTTCCTGGAGCCGGTCCGGTTGCCGGACGAGCAGCCGGTCACAACCGCGCGCTGAGGCGGGCGGCAGCGACCTTCGGGGTCCCGGGCGGGCGCCCAGGCCCCGGACGCCTCAGATGCCGTGCCCGTAGCCCGAGTCGTACACGTCCACGAAGACCGGCGCCGTCTCGACGGTGCTGGTCATCGTGGTGCCTTCCTCGAGCGTCACCACCACTTCCCTCACCTTGAAGCCGGCGGGCCGGTGCGCCTGCACGGCGCGTTCGACGGCGGCGCAGAGCGAAGCCAGGGCCGCCTGATCTTGCGCGTATTCCCCGCGTCCGGTCACCGTCACCTTGGTTCCTCCCGAAGACTGACTGCCATTCATGGTGTGTCTCTCCTCGTATCGGTCACAAACGTCAAAAAGGCCACTCCCCGATGCGGGTAGTGGCCTTTGGCAAATCGATGTGCGTATTGGCTGTTCTACCCGCGGGTCGTTGGAAGGGGGCCGTAGAGGGCCCCGATAAGGGCCAGTCCCCCAATGATTCCAAACGAGAACACACCCCGTCCCACGTGGCCGTTGAGAGCGGTCGGGCGGGCTGAGGTGCTATTCACGGGAGAGTCGAGCTTACGCCCGGCGGCGGCGTTCGTCAAGGCTGGCGCGATGAAATCACGGCACCCGGTAACGGCCGAGAATCTCGCGCACTTTGTCCACCGGCAGCGCCTCGGCCGTGCCGATCGCGCTCGTGACCGTCGTGGCGCGGAGCAGCGAATTGTAGACCGCCTCCTCCGTCGCCTCGAGGGCCGCCTGGAAGAGGGGCGAGACGCCGTCGGTCGGCAGCAGCGTGCGGGTCGCCGTGCGCTCGTCACCAAAGCGCACGCGCAAGGAAGGCTCGGTCGAGAACGCAATCGCGAAGTCGCCGCTGCCGTTGCTGTACGACGACCCGGTCCGCGCCAGCCCGAAGACGGCGCGGGCCGCCAGCCGCTTCAGGTCGCGGGCGTCGAGCGGCGCGTCGGTGGCGACCACGATCATGCACGAGCCGTCGCCGCGCTCGTCATCGGCCAAGCCACCGCCGCCGGCGCCCCGTCCGGTCGGCTGATATGCGTAGCGTCCGAGCAGCTTGCCAACCGGAGCGCCGTTGATGCTGAGCACGCCGCCATAGTTCGACTGCACGAGCACCCCCACTGTGTACCCGCCGTAGGCCGCCGCCAGCCGGCGCGACGAGGTGCCGATGCCACCCTTCCAGGCAAAGGCGCGGGTGCCCGTCCCGGCGCCGACACTGCCCTCCTCGACGGCGCCCGCGCGCGCCGCGGTCAGCGCCGCGAGGACGTGGGCCGGCCGCACGGCGAGGGCACGGATGTCGTTGAGGCCGCCGTCATTGGTCTCGCCGACGAGCGCGTTGACCGAGCGCACCTCGGCGTTCCCGGGCTGCGCGAGGGTCCATTGCACCAGCCCCTCGACCGCCGCGCCCACGGCCAGGGTGTTGGTGAGGGCAATCGGCGTTTCGAGCGTGCCCAGTTCCTCGACCTGGGTGGACCCGGCCAGCTTGCCGAACGCGTTGCCGACGAACACCGCGGCCGGCACCTTCTCCTGGAAGACGTTGCCTTGATGGGGGCGGATGACGGTCACCCCCGTGCGGATGCGGTCGCCCTCGATCAGCGTCGTGTGTCCGACGGAGACGCCGGCGACGTCGGTGATGGCGTTGAGCGTGCCGGGGGTGAAGACGCCCGGCGCGACGCCGATGTCACGAGCCCGTGGCCGGCTGCCCTCCTGGGCGGCGACCGCCACGCCCGCCAGCACCGCGATCATGCACACCATCCGCACAGGCATCCCTCCGGAGCGCATGATACGATCCTCGCTCTGCAATGCGTACCATCCCGCTAGAGTCAATCCGGGACGCGGCGGACCACATGTACGACGTCGCGGTCCGCACGCCCCTTGTTCGCCTCGATCTGCCGTTTGCCTCGCCCGACGGGCCCCAGGTCTTCCTGAAGCTCGAGTCGCTGCAGCCGATCGGCTCCTTCAAGCTGCGTGGCGCCTGGAACGCCATCCGCCGCCTGCCGCCGGAGGCGATGAAGGACGGCGTCTGGACGGTGAGCGCCGGCAACGCCGCCCAGGGCGTGGCGTTCGCGGCGCGCCGGGCCGGCGTGCCCTGCTCGGTGATGGTGATGGACACCGCGCCCGCCACCAAGATCAAGGCCATCGACGCGCTCGGCGCCAGCATCGTCCGCGTCACCTACGACGAGGCGTGGCGGACGGTCGAATCGCACCAGTCCGACCGCATGCGCGGGCACTTCGTGCACCCGTTTGACGATGACGACTTCATTGCCGGGAACGCCACCGCGGGCCTGGAGATTCTCGAAGACCTGCCCGACGTCGATGCCGTGGTGGCCTCGCTCGGCGGCGGCGGCCTGCTGGCTGGCATCGGCAGCGTCATGCGCACCCTCAAGCCTGGCGTGCGGGTGATTGCGGCGGAGCCCGAGACCGCGTCGCCGCTCGCGACGTCGCTGGCGCGCGGCGAGGCCAGCTACTTCGACGGCTGGACGGCGTCGTTCGTCGACGGGGCCGGCGGCAAGTCGGTGCTGCCCTCGATGTGGCCCCTGCTGCGCTCCGTGGTGGACGAGTCCATCGTCATGCCGCTCGGCGATGTGGCGGCGGCGATGCGCTACGCGGCCGACCGCGTCCACGTCATCGCCGAGGGCGCCGCCGGGTGCGCGATTGCCGCGGCGCTCAGCGGGCGCGCGGGGCGCGGCAAGGTCGTGGCCGTGGTCTCCGGCGGCAACATCGACCTGTCGCGATTTGCCGAACTGGTCGGCGCGGCGCCCGCGGCGCGTTGATCGTCCTCATCTGATTCCTTTCCGCCTGGCACTCATCGGTATTCATGCCCATGTCCGAAGAACGATTCGCCGCCGCCGCCCCGCTCCCCAGCCGCATTCACCGCCTGCACGAGTTGTCGATCGACCTGTGGTGGAGCTGGGACATCCGCGCGCGCGACGTGTTCCGCCGGCTCGATTACGGGCTGTGGCGGCACAGCGCGCACAACCCGGTGAAGATGCTGCAGCAGCTCACCGCGGAGCGCCTGCGGCAGGCGGCGGATGACCCGCGTTTCCTGCAGGCCTACGACGAGGCGATCACCGGGCGCGACGAAGAGCGGAAGCTCGTGCACCCGTGGTGGAGCGAGAACGGCAACACCCTCAACAGCGGCACGATTGCGTACTTCTCGGCGGAGTTCGCGCTGCACCAGTCCCTGCCGATCTACGCCGGCGGCCTGGGCGTGCTGGCCGGCGACCACTGCAAGGAGGCCAGCGATCTCGGCGTGCCGCTCGTCGGCGTCGGCTTCATGTATCCGCAGGGCTACTTCCACCAGCGGATGTCGAACGACGGCTGGCAGGAGGAACGCTACGAGCGGCTGTCGTGGATGGAGGCGCCAATCGAGGCCGCCCTCACGCCCGAAGGCCGGCCCTGCGTGACCGCGGTGCCGTTCGGCGATCGCACGGTGCTGGCCGCGGTCTGGCGGGTTCGGCTCGGGCGCGTGCGCCTGTTCCTGCTCGACACCGATCTCGCGGAGAACGCGCCGTGGGATCGCGAGCTCTCGGCGCGCCTCTACGGCGGCGATCGCGAGATGCGCATCCAGCAGGAGGTGATCCTCGGCATCGGCGGCGTGCGCGCGCTGCGCGCGCTGGGCGTCTCGCCCACGGTGTGGCACCTGAACGAAGGGCACGCGGCGTTCGTCGCGTTGCAGCGCATCCGCGAACACATCGAGCGCGGCACCTCGTTCGACGAGGCCATGGCCGCGGTGCGCCGCTCGACGGTGTTCACCACCCACACACCGGTGCCGGCCGGTCACGACGCGTTCCCGTTCCACCAGGTCGAAAAGCACCTCGCGGGCTGCTGGGGCGACATGGGCCAGCACCGCGAACGCTTCCTGGCCCTCGGCTCGCACGACAACGGCCAGGGCCCGCAGTTCAACATGACCGCGCTCGCCATGCGCACGGCCGAGCACATCAACGCGGTCAGCGCGCTGCACGGCGAGGTGACGCGCACGATGTGGCGCTCGATGTGGCCCGACACGCCGGTCGGGGAACTGCCGGTCCGCTTCATCACCAACGGCGTGCACGCCCCGACCTGGATGTCGTCAGCGCTGTTCGCGCTGTTCACCGAGTACCTCGGCGCCGGCTGGCTCGATCGCATGGACGACGAGTCGATGTGGGCGCGGCTGATGGACATCCCCGACGCGGAGCTGTGGAAGGTCCGCGCCGAGCTGCGGCACGACCTGTTCGACTACATCCGCGAGCGCATGCGCCGGCGGTGGCGCGACGAAAAGGTCAGCCCCAACCGCATCGTCGCCGCCGGCGCGATGCTCGACCCGGACGCGCTGACCATCGGCTACGCCCGGCGCTTCACGGCCTACAAACGGCCGGAGCTGATCTTCCACGACGCCGAGCGCCTCGCGCGCATTCTGAACGACGCCGATCGTCCCGTGCAGCTGGTGTTCTCCGGCAAGGCGCATCCCGCCGATGAACCGGCCAAGCACCACCTGCAGCGGGTCTTCAAGCGCTGCCTCGACCCGGCGTTCGGCGGACGCATCGCGTTCATCGACGACTACGACATGCACGTCGCCCACTACCTGGTACACGGCTGCGACGTGTGGCTCAACAACCCGCGCAAGCCGCTCGAAGCCAGCGGCACCAGCGGCATGAAAGCGGCGATGAACGGCGTGCCGCACCTGAGCATCGGCGACGGCTGGTGGGCCGAGGGCTACAACGGCCGCAACGGCTGGCTGATCGAGAGCCAGACGTCGCCCGACGATCAGGCGGCGACCGACAACGCCGATGCCGAGTCCCTGTACACCCTGCTCGAGACCGAGATCGTGCCGGCGTTCTACGACCGCGCCGACAACGGGCCGTCACCGCGGTGGCTGGCCGTCGTGCGCGAGGCGATGCGCTCCAGCATCCCGCGGTTTTCGACCCGCCGCATGCTGAAGCAGTACGTCACCGAGATGTACGGCCCGGCGGCGCGCGGCTAGCCCGGGGGAGTCGGCCCGCCCGGCCCCCGGGGTGCGCCCCGGAGGGCCGGCGAAGTACAATTCACCAGATGTCACGGAAGTCAGTGGGCAAGACCAAGTGCGCCCTGTGCGGCGCCAAGGAAGTATCCGAGCCTCGCGGTGATGAGCGGTATTGCCGCGACTGCTGGGACAAGAAGATCGCGGTCGAGGAGATCGTCGCCCGCGAGTTCGTGCTGAAGCGCTATATCCGCGCCCACAGCGCGGAGAAATACCTGATCTACCACTCCACCCAGAAGCGCCCGGTCGGGCAGATCATCGTCGTCGACGATGGCTATGACCTGTTCCTGACGATGACGCTCTACCCCAATTTCTCGTGGGACGACCCGGCCTATCACCTCGAGGGCGACCCCGAGGGCCGGACGTTCGCCGAACTGCTCGTCGATGTGGTCGCCACCGAGGTGATCGAGCCGTGGGGAGGCGGAAAGTGGCACCTGGAAGTATTCCGGTCCATCGCAGCTGAGCCTGAGGACTGGAATGGCGAGATGTAAGCGTTTATAATCTCGCCCGTTGCACGGTACGTCACGTTCATCCGGAGGATTTCACATGAATCGCCTGAGCCAGCGCGCGTTGGCCACTCTTGCGGCTATCGGTGTGCTACTGGCGCCGGTGGCGGCCCAAACGCCGGCGCCCGCCGCCCCGGCCGCACCACGAAAGCTGATCTCACCCCAGCGTGGTGAGGCCAACATCGAGATTACCAAGCCCGATACCAAGGTGGCCGGTACCGAGGTGCTGACCATCATCCTGGTCAAGAACGTGTCGCCCGCGCCGATCGCGGGCTTCAAGGTCGAAGAGAACTGGTATGACAAGGCCGGCAACCCGGTCGGCGGCGGCATCTACCGGCACCCGAAGCCGCTGATGCCGAACGAAGTCATCCGCGTCGAGCTGAAGACGCCGAAGAGCCCGAAGATGAACATCGAACCAGTACCAGTTCACGCACGCCAACGGCCCGGTCAAGCCCAAGGTGGTGCCGAAGCTGGTCGTCGCGCCCGCGACGAGCTAGATCTTCTCGACGATGCCGATCGGCGAGTGTCGCGAACAGCGGCACTCGCCACGTCTCTCCCCGCCACGCCTTCAGCACCAGCACCAGCCACAACACGGCCGCACCGAGCCAGACCACGTTCCCCGTGGCCTGGACGATCTGGTACGCCTGGTTCGACAGGAGCAGGGCCACGGCGCTGAGCGCGCCGACCCCGGCCAGCACGAATGACAGCCCCCCGAAGAGGACCAGTGACTGGGCGGCGTGAAAGCGGACCGACCGGTCGCGCCGCTCGAGGATCAGGAACAGCAGTCCCGTGACCCACCACAGGCTGTAGCAGAGAACCGCGGCGAGGCGGGCGTCGATGCCCGTGGTGCTCGACTGGCTCACTTCTGCGGTCCGGGTGCCACCACCCGGATGACCGTCTCACGCGCCGTGGCGGGCTGGTCGCCCAGCCGCGACTTGGCCTCGACGCGCAGCACGTACAACCCGGCGGCGACATCGCGGAGGGGAATCCGCGCGGCGAAGCCGTAGCCGCCCGACGAGCCCTTCAGCTCGCTGCTGTCACGCTCTTCGCGGGTGTCGAACACCGACGTCCCGCCTTCGGCCTTCAGCGACGCAGAGATGTCCACCTTGTGGGGCTGCGCGCCGCTGTTGTCGTAGACCTCGGTGAAGATGGCGAGCTCGTCGCCCTGCGGGAAATCGCGATAGCTCGACAAGGGTCCTGGCAGCAGCTGCTGCAGGGGATCCTTGGACCGGGCCGTCGGCGCCGCCGAACTCAGGACCGAGGTCATCGCGAGACTGCTCATCAGCAGCTTCTCCTTGGCGAAGTCGGGGACCTCGAGGTCGTAGGAGATCGACCCGGCCTTCTTTTCGTTGGCCTCGCGCGCGCCGATGCGCACGGTGTAGCGGCCGGGTGGCAGGTCGATGGTGGAGATCACGCGGAAGCCCATCGCCTGGACGCGCTTGACGGTATCGGGCTTCATGTTCAGTTCGAGCGTGTTGCGCCCGCCCGAGAACGCCTTGCCCTTCTGGTCAGTGGCGACGAACGCCAGTTCGAGGCTGTTGCGGAACGTCCCGTCCTTTTCGACCAGCGGCAGCGCCGCTCCGGCGATCAGCGTGGACAGCACCACCGAGCCGTTCGGCTGCGGCCCCTTGAACACCGCGGCGGTGGCGGCCATCGGCAGCTCGGACAGCGGCAGCGGGCTCGACATCGCGTTGCGAAGCTCGGTGGAGGCGTCGTTCGGCCCCACGGGTTTGGTTTCCGCGGCCTTGCCACGCGCGGCGATGTAGCCCTTGCGCGCGCGGATGGTGGCCTCGGGACGCCCCGGAACCTTGACCTCGATCTTGCGGAAGCGGCCGTCACGCTTCTCGTTGGTCGCGTAGTAGCCGAGGACGTAGTACGAACTGTTGTCGTCGACGATCCGCTGGAACGCGGTTTCGAAGTCGTTGGTGTTGACGACCGCGAAGCCGCCGGTCTCGGCGGCCAGCACGCGCAGGCTGTCCTGCCCGTTGCGCAGCTCGTTCTGGAACGAGCCGGAGTTGATGCCGGTGGTGGTGTCGGTCGGGAACGACGCGACTTCGATGCTCTCCTGCGCGAGGCCGCCCAGGCCGCGCGGATCGACACCGTAGATCGAGACGTTCGCGCGCGTCGCGGCTGACAGCAATGTGCGCGTGGAATCCATCACCACCGTCGCTTCGCGGTTGTTGATCACGTCGGTGATGTCGTAGTCGACGCCTTCACTGAACAGCACCAGCGCCTTGCGTCGGCCGCTGATGCCACCCAGGTAATCGGCCAGCTGCTTCATCGTGTCGAGCGCCGTCCGCGCCTGGTAGCCGCGTTCCGCGTCGTCGATGTCGTCGATGCGATCGCCGGTCTGGCGGCTGTCGCGGGTCCGCTGTTCCTGGTCGATGCGGTTGAGCGTGGACGACCGCACCTTGCGTCCCATGAAGCGATCCACCGCTCCGAGCAGCAGGCGCTGGTTGGTCGTGAACTCCTGCCCCGCGTCGCTGCGGCCGCTGGTGTGAACGATGGCCACCAGATCGTTGGCGCCAACGTATCGCTCGATGAACTGGCGCGCCCCGCGCTTCACCAGATTCGTGCGCTGCGCCGAGGTGTGCAGGTCGTCGAGGACGATCAGGTAGACGCGGCCATCGAGGCCGGTCAGGTTGGTCGCCACGTCCGGTTCAATGGGCTTCGAGGCGAACAGCGGCCGGGGTGCCCGGGTGACCGGCAGGTTGACCACCGAGAAGATCGTGACCTGCTGCGGCTTGCCGTCCTCGGTGACCTGGAAGTCCTTGGGGCCAAGGCCGGCAATGAACGCGCCGGACGCGTCGAGCACGCGCGCATCGACCTCGACGTAGTTGACTTCGGCGCGGAAGGTGACTGGCGGCTGCTGCGGCTGGTCGGCCGGCGCCGCGGGTAGCTGAGGCGTTGCCTGCCTGGCGCAGTTGGCGCGGGCTGCTGACCGGCCAGCGAGCCACCGAGCAAGGCCAGGATCAAAGCCGCGACCGGGAGACTTCGGCGGGTGTTCATGGTTGTTCGTGACGGCAAGGCAGGCACCTCACATTATAAGACGGCCGGCCTAGAGCGCCGGTTTCCGGCGGTGCCACGGCGTTGCCTGTTCGTAGGCATGCCCCACGCGGAGCACCGTGGCTTCGTCGAACGCCCGTCCGTAGATCTGCAGCGCGATCGGCAGCGTCGGCGTTCCGGCCGAGAACCCGCAGGGTACGACGAGGCCGGGGAGCCCGGTCATGTTGCCGAGAAACGTATTGCCGGCGCGGAACGGCGTGGCTTTCGATCCGGGTTTCACGTCCGTGCCGGCCAGCTCGGCCGGTTCGAGCACCGGCGGCAGGCCGGTTCCCGCCGGCACCACCATCACATCACACGATCGGTAGACCTCCGCCATCTCGTCCATCAGCAGCGTCCGGACGCGCAGCGACTTGATGTAGTCCGTCGCTGGGATGAAGCGCGCGGAGTCGAGCCGCTCGCGGATGACGGGGTCGAACAGCTGCGGCGTGTCGCGGAGCCGCTTCTCGTGGAACTGGGCCGCTTCGGCCATCGCCACCACCCAGCCGGCCGAACCTGCATACTGCGCGTGCGGCACGTCCACGTCAACCAGCGTCGCACCAAGCTGCTTCATGGTATCGAGCGCGGCGCGATAGGCCCGCTCGATGTCCTCGGGAGCGCCCTCCGTGAAGTGACGCTTCGGTACGCCGACGCGGAGGCCTTTCAGATCCGGGGTCAGCTGCGCAAGGTAGTTGGGAACCGGATCGGCTGTGCATGACGCGTCGCGCGGGTCGGCGCCCGCGATGATCTGCAGCATGGCGGCGGCATCCGCCACGGTCCGGGTCATCGGTCCGGCGTGATCGAGCGTCCATGCGAGCGTGGTCACGCCGTGGCGGCTGACCCTCCCGTAGGTCTGCTTGAGGCCGACAATGCCGCAGAACGCGGCCGGCCCTCGAATCGACCCGCCGGTGTCGGTGCCGATCGACAACGGCACCATGTGCGCCGCCAGCGCCGCTCCCGATCCGCTGGAGGAACCGGATGGGCTGCGCGACAGGTCCCAGGGATTCCGCGCCGGACCAAAGCCGGACACCACGCCGCTCCCCATGGCGAACTCGAGCAGGTTGAGCTTCCCAATCAACACGGACCCGGACCGGGCCAGCCGCTCGGTGATGGTGGACTCGTAATCCGGCACCCAGGTGGCGGTGACCTTGGAGCCGTTCGTGGTCCGGATGCCCTTGGTCGCCAGGATGTCCTTGGGCGCGTAGGGCACGCCGAACAACGGACCCACCTGGGCGTTGCGCATCAGCGTCTGCTCGGCCGTCCGGGCATCCTGCCGCGCCCGCTCGGCGGTGACGGTGATGAACGCGTTCACGCGAGGGTTGAGCGCCTCGATGCGCGCGAGATAGGCATCCGTCAGCTCGAGCGGCGACAGCTTCCGGCTCCGCAGCAGCTTCGCCTGCTCGGTCGCCGGCAGGAACAGCAGATCGTCCTGGGCCGCCACTAGGACCGCCTCGCCTGGAAGATGACTGACGGCTCGAGGCTGTCGGGCAACTCGAGGTCGCGGACCGCCTGGAACTGCTCCAGGTTCCGCTGCAGCGCGGTTCGGGCCACGGCAAGCCGCTGCTCGTCGAAGGTCCCCGACAGCAGGCTCGCCGCGCCGCCGATGGCGCCGGCCGACACGACCGGCACGGCCTGGGCCGCGAGCGACTCGGCCAAAGCGCCGGTGAAGCCCAAGGCGCCCAGAATCTGGAGGATATGGCGGCGGCTGACGCCGTCCCGATCGGTCGCGGAAGTATTCATGCGTGGCCCCGGAAAACTTTGCCGCCCAGCTGAGCGTCAAACAAAACAGGAGGACTATACTCCTTAGTCATGCCGCTCGATGTCGCCGCAGTCCAGGACGCGCTCAAAACAGAAGGGCTCGACGCCTGGCTGCTGTACGACTTCCAGGGCTCGAACCCGATTGCCTACCGAATGGCGGGCATCGGCGGCAACGGCGGTCACCTGGCCACCCGCCGATGGTTCTACCTGATTCCGGCGTCGGGCGCGCCGAAGGGGATCGTGCACGCCATCGAGCGGCACAACCTGGATCACCTGCCCGGCACCAAGGCGCCGTACGCGGGTCGCGCGCAACTGGAAGACGCGTTGAAGACCATGCTGTCGGGCCTGTCCCGGGTGGCGATGGAATACTCGCCCGGCAACGCCATCCCGTACGTGTCGCGCGTCGATGCCGGCACCATCGAGATGGTGCGCGAGGCCGGCGTGGAAGTAGTGACGAGCGGCGATCTCGTCCAGCGCTTCGACGGACTCTGGGACGACGCCGCGATCGCGTCGCACCGCGAGGCTTCTGACAAGCTCTATCGCATCAAGGATGCGGCGTTCGAGGCGGTCACCCAGCGGCTGCGCGACAATGTCGCGACCACCGAGTTCGACATCCAGCAGTTGATGGCCGGCTGGTTCGTGGACGAGGCCCTGGTCGCGGGATCGGCGCCAAACGTCTCGGCGCAGGAGAACGCGGGCAACCCGCACTACCTGCCGACCGCGGAGCAGCATCGCGCGATTCGTCGCGACGAGCTGCTGCTGCTGGATCTGTGGGGCAAGTGCAACCGCCCGCACAGCGTGTATGCGGACATCACGTGGGTGGGCTTCACCGGCCGCCACGTGCCGGACCGGATGACGCGCGCGTTTGCCGCCATCGTCGACGCGCGGGACGCGGCGGTGAACTTCGTGCAGGCGGCGGCGCGCGAGGGGCGGACGGTGCGCGGCTTCGAGTTGGATCGCGCCGCGCGACAGGTGATCGAGGGCGCGGGATACGGCGCGGCGATCCTGCACCGCACGGGTCACAGCCTGGGGGAAGAGGTGCACGGCAACGGCGCGCACCTCGACGACTACGAGACGCACGACGAACGCCGGCTGATGCGCGGCAGCGGGTTCACGATCGAGCCCGGCGTCTACTTCGACGACTTCGGTGTTCGGACGGAAATCAACGTCGTCTGGGATGCGGACGGTCCCCAGGTGACCGGTCCCTGTCAGACCGCACTCATTTCGTTAGTGTAAGTGGAGGAACTGTATGTCAAGTCGTAAAACCACGCTGTTCTACGCGCTGCTCCTCGCCGTCGCCTCGCTGGCGGTCGGCATGGTCATCGCGTCGCGCCTCGATCTGACGCCCGCATCATCGGCGCAGACGATGGTGGCCCCACCGATGAACAGCGCCCCGCTCACCGGAGCGGTCGATGCCACCACGTTCAGGAACATCGCCAAGGCCGTCTCACCGGCCGTGGTGAACATCCGGTCCACCTCCAAGCAGCGCGTGCAGGAGATGACCGAGTTCTTCGGCGGCGGCGACGACCTGCTCGAACGGTTCTTCGGCGGTGGTGGTGGTGGCGGCGGCCGCGGCCAGCAGGGCGGTCAGGGCGGACAGGGCCAGCAGCCCCGCGAGCAGGAGACGCAGGCTGCCGGCACCGGCTTCGTCATCAGCAAGGACGGCTTCATCCTCACCAACAACCACGTGGTCGAGGGCGCGACGAAAGTGGAAGTTTCGCTCTTCGGCGAAGACTCCGACGTCTATCACGAGGCCAAGGTCATCGGCACCGACCCGCTCACCGACAGCGCGCTGATTCAGCTGATCGAGAAGCCCAGGGGCGAGCTCACCGAAGTGAAGTTCGGCGACTCGGCGCAGATGGAACCGGGCGACTGGGTGATGGCCATCGGCAACCCCTTCGGCCTGGCCCACACCGTCAGCGTCGGCGTGATCAGCGCCAAGGAACGCCCCTTCCCCATCACCGACGGCCGGTCGCAGGACGTGCTGCAGACCGACGCCGCGATCAACCCCGGCAACTCGGGCGGCCCGCTGCTGAACGTGCGCGGCGAGGTGGTCGGCATCAACACCGCGATCTACACCGACTCGCGCCAGCAGGGAAACATCGGCATCGGCTTCGCGCTGCCGATCAACACCGTCCGCGAGCTGCTGCCGCAGCTGCGCAACGGCAAGATCACCCGCGGCGTAATTGGCGTGCAGGTGCTGCCGGTGCCGGCCGACGCGCTGGCCGAGTTCGGTTTGAAGGAACGCCGCGGCGCGCTCGTCGCCGTCGTCAACCCCGGCGGGCCGGCGGCCAAGGCCGGCCTCGAGCCCGGTGACGTGGTCATCGAGTTCAACGGCAAGCCGGTTCGCAGCCGCGACGACCTCGTCGGTCACGTCGTCAACACCCGCCCCGGCACCACGGTTCCACTGAAGGTGATGCGCGACAAGCAGGAGAAGACGCTGAACCTGACGGTCGAGGAACTGAACCTCGAAGAGGAAACGACGCGCACGGCGCGCGGCGGTGGCCGTGAACAGCGAGAGCCCGAAGAGCAGGCGTCCACCGGCTTCGGCATCACCATGGGCGCGGTCACCCCGGACGTGGCGCGCCGCCTGCGGCTTCCCGCCGATACCCAGGGCGTGCTCATCACCAACGTCGAGCAGGGCAGCCCGGCGTTCCGCGCCGGCCTGCTGCGCGGCGACATCATCCTGCAGGTGAACCGCCGCGACGTCACCTCGCCGGCCGAGGCCAGCCGCCTGCTCGGCCAGGTCGCCGACGGCAGCACCGCGTTCATGCTCATCCTGCGCAACGGGCAGGAGACGTTCGTCACCGTCCGGAAGCAGTAGCGCCGGCGGCGTCTCGCGTGCATTACAGTAAGGGCGGGTCTCACGACCCGCCCTTTCTGCGTATGGCCCTCGAACGCGAAATCAAACTGAGGTTCGACACCGCCGACGACGCCCGGGCGCGCATCGTGGCCATCGGCGCCACGCCGCTCCGCGGCCGCCGCCTGCAGGAAGACGCCCTTCTCGACACCCCCGACGAATCACTGCGCTGCCAGCGATCGGTGCTTCGCGTCCGCAACGACGGCGGCCGCAGCATCCTCACGTTCAAGGGTCCGCCGCTGCCCGGCGCCATGAAGCTGCGCGAGGAGCACGAGACGGTGGCGGCCGACGGCAGCGCCCTGCTGACCATCCTGAAGTCGCTGGGGTTCCACGTCTGGTTCCGCTACCAGAAGTTCCGCGAGGAGTTCGCCTCCGAGGACGTGGTCATCGCCATCGACGAGACCCCGGTCGGCGTGTTCGTGGAGATCGAGGGCGGCGAGGCGCACATCCAGGACACCGCCCGCGCGTTGGGCCGCACGCCGGACGAGTACATCACCGACTCGTATCGCATGCTGTTCCTGCGGCACCGGGAAGCGCACGGCGGCACCGAGACGGACATGCTGTTCCCGGAGCCGGCCGGCGAATGACGACCGGAGCCTGGCCGGCGCTGGTGCTGGCGGCGGGGTTGGGGACGCGGCTGGCGCCGCTGTCGGCGGTCCGTGCCAAGGCGGCGCTGCCGGTGGCTGGCCGCCCGTTGATTGTCCGCATCCTGCAGCAGCTGCAACGCGCCGGCGTGCGGCGGGTCGTGATCAACCTCCACCACCGCGCGGACACCATCACGCGGGTGGTCGGCGACGGCGTGCAACTCGGGATCGAGGTGCGCTACTCGTGGGAAAGGCAGGTCCTCGGCTCGGGCGGAGGCCCGGCCCGCGCGCTGCCCATGCTTGCCGCCGACCGCTTCTTCGTCGTCAACGGCGACACGCTGGCGGACGTTGACCTGCCGGCCCTGGCCGACGCGCACGCGCAGTCGGGAGCACTCGCCACGCTCGCCGTGGCTCCGGCGAACCTGGAGAAGTACAACGCCCTGCTGGCCGATGACCTCGGACGCTTCGTCGGCATCGTGCCCCGCGGCACCGCGCCAGCCGGTATTCCGGACTCGTCCCGTGGCTGGCACTTCGTGGGCGTGCAGGCCGTGAACGCGGCCGCGTTCGCGGGCGTCGATCCGACGCGACCCTCCGAGGTGCTGCGCGAGATCTATCCGGCACTGGCGGCCCGCGATGCCGGCGCGGTCCGCGTCGTTCCAACGTCGGGCGCGTTCTACGACATCGGCACTCCCGCGGACTACCTCGATACCGCGCAGCGCTTCGCCGCCGACGAACAGCGGCCGCTCGACGTGGGCACCGCGGCGCGCATCGCGCCGAGCGCGCAGATCGCGGACACCGTGCTGTGGGATCGGGTCACTGTCGGCGATCACGTCCGGCTCACTCACTGCATCGTCGCCGACGATGTCGTGATTCCCGCGGGCATGCAGTACCGATCGCATGGTCATCACCCGCGACTCGATCATGCCCCTCTGAACCTCGAGAGCCGTTCATGGACCCCCGGATCACCGCCTATCTCGCCCAACAGGGCCTTGCCTCGGACGTCCAGGGCGTGGTCCCGCTCGCCGGGGACGCGTCGGACCGCCGCTATTTCCGCGTGTGGTTGAAAGGCGGCGGATCGTGCGTGCTGGCGCTGCATTCCGGACCGATCGACGTGGACACGCTGCCCTTCGTCTCGGTGGCGCGTTTGATGCGCGCCATTCCGCTGCCGGTGCCGTCGGTCCTGCATTTCTCGAACGAGCTGGGTGTGCTCGGGCTCGACGATCTCGGCGACGTCACGCTGCAGGCTCATCTGGGCGCCGCGTCGCCGGCCGAGCACGCGGCGCTCTACCGGCAGGCCGTGGCGTTCATCGCGACGATGCAGCAGCGCGGCGCGGCCCTGGGCAGCGCCGAGTATCCGCCATATGCCATTGCGTTCGACGTCGAGAAGCTGACCTGGGAGCTCGAGTTCTTCGTGAAGCACTATCTCGTCGCCTGCCGCGGCGCTGCGCTCGACGACGCGACCCGCGACGCGTTGCGCGAGGAGTGGGCGGGCATCGTCGAGGAACTGGCGGCGGAGCCGCGGGTGCTGTGCCATCGCGATTACCACAGCCGCAACCTGATGCTCCACGGCGGATCGCTGTTCATCATCGATTTCCAGGACGCTCGCATGGGCCCCACGACCTATGATCTGGCGTCGCTGCTCCGCGATTCCTATGTGGACCTGCCGGCATTTCAGGTCGAGGGCCTGATCTCGTATTTCCGGTCGCTGACGCGCGGCGCGCAGGCGGCCAGGGCCGACGACGACGTCGAGTTCCGGCGCCGGTTCGATCTGATGGCGCTGCAGCGGAACCTCAAGGCGCTGGGCACGTTCGGCTACCAGACCACCGCGCGCGGCAACACGGTCTACATGCAGTACATCCCCCGCACGCTGAGTTACGTGAAGGCCAACCTCGCGCCCTACCGCCGCTTCGATCGGCTGCGCGAATTGCTGGCGGGACCGGTGGCCGAGCTGCGTTGAGCGCTCGATTCACCTGGGTTGAGGACGCAAGGGTTAGAATCGGGGTTTGAGCTCGCCATTCGGTATTTCCACGCACCTGTTTCACGCCGAGCGCCTCGACCGGGAGCATCTCGTCGAGGTCGCGGCGCATGGATTCGAAGCCGTCGAGGTCTACGCCACCCGCACGCACTTCGACTATCACGACCCGCGCGCCGCGGTGGCGCTGGCCGAGTGGCTGGACGACACACGACTGAGCCTGAACTCGGTGCACGCGCCGACCACGGTCTCTTTCGAGAACGGCCGCTGGGGCGAGACGCTGTCGATTGCCATTGCCGACGAAGTTCGGCGCCAGCACGCGGTGGCCGAGACGATCGCGGCCCTGACGCTCGCGTCGGTGGTGCCGTTCCGTGCGTTGGTCCTGCACATCGGCGTGCCGACGACTGATCCCGCGGGCAACAGCCGCGCCGCGGCGGCGCGCAGCCTCGAAGAGATCGGCGAGGCCGCGCAGGCGGTAGGCGTGACCGTGGCGGTCGAGCTGATCCCGAACCCGCTGTCGCTGGCCGCGCGGCTGGTCCAGTGGCTCGAGGACGACCTCGAAACCCCGGGCATGGGCGTCTGTCTCGACGTCGGCCACGCCAACCTGACCGGCGACGCCATGGAGGCAATCGAAACCTGCTCGGGCCACATCGTCACCACGCACTTGCACGACAATCGCGGAAAGCGCGATGAACACCTGGTGCCCGGTGAGGGCGCCATCGACTGGGAGGGCGTGCTGATGGCGTTCCAGAAAGTCGGCTACGACGGCGCGTGGATCTTCGAGCTGGCGCCGTCCGCCGAGCCGGCGGCGGTGCTGGCCAGGGCGTCGCGCGCGCGGGAAACGTTCGAACGCCTGCTGCGATTCGAGCAGTAGCGCATACCGGAGCGGACAGGATCATCATGGCGACACACGTCCACATCGATCGCATCGGCGAGCACGTCGGCGACACCGTCACCGTCAAGGGCTGGCTGGCCAATCGACGGTCCAGCGGCAAGATTCACTTCCTCGTAGTACGCGACGGCACCGGCTTCCTGCAGGTCGTGATGGGCAAGAAGGACGTGGACGAGGCGACCTTCGCCCACGCCGACCACCTCGGCCAGGAGAGCGCCGTCATCATCACCGGCACGGTGCGGGCGGACGAACGGGCCAAGGGCGGTTACGAGATGATCGCCACCGGCATGGAGGTCGTGAGCGAGGCGCACGACTTCCCGATCACCCCGAAAGAGCACGGCGTCGACTTCCTGATGGACCGGCGGCACCTGTGGATTCGCGCCGAGCGCCAGACCGCGATCCTGCGCGTGCGGCACGAGGTGATCAACAGCATCCGCGACTTCTTCAACGGCGAGGGCTTCATCCTCGCGGACACGCCGATTTTCACGCCGGCGGCCTGCGAGGGCACGACCACGCTGTTCCCGGTGCAGTACTTCGACGACACCACCGCCTACCTCACGCAAAGCGGTCAGCTCTACAACGAGGCCAACGCGATGGCGCTCGGCAAGGTCTACACCTTCGGGCCCACGTTCCGTGCCGAGAAGAGCAAGACGCGCCGGCACCTCACCGAGTTCTGGATGGTGGAACCGGAGATGGCCTACGCCGACCTCGACGATGTGATCGCGCTGGCCGAACGGCTGGTGGCCTCGGTCGTCGGCCGCGTCCTGGATCGCCGGCAGAAGGAGCTGAAGATCCTCGAGCGCAACACCTCGAAGCTCGAGGCGGTGAAGGCGCCGTTTCCGCGGCTCCACTACGACGATGCCGCGAAGATCCTGCTCGACAAGGGCCTGCCCTTCCATATGGGCGGCGACCTCGGCGGCACCGACGAGACCGTGCTGTCGGAGCAGTACGACAGCCCGGTGTGCGTCACCCACTATCCGGCGGCGATCAAGGCGTTCTACATGAAGCCCGATCCGAAGCAGCCGGATCGCGCGCTGTGCGTGGACGTGCTGGCGCCCGAAGGCTACGGCGAGATCATCGGCGGCGGGCAGCGCCTGGACGACTACGACCTGTTGGTGCAGCGCATCAAGGAGCACGAGCTGCCGATGGAGGCGTTCGAGTGGTACCTCGACCTCCGCCGCTACGGCTCGGTCCCCCATGGCGGCTTCGGAATGGGCGTGGAGCGGTGTGTGAGCTGGATCTGCGGCCTCGAGCACGTCCGCGAGACCATCCCCTATCCAAGAATGCTCTATCGCCTGTACCCTTAGAGGACCGTGAAGATAGGCTTTGTCTCGCTCGGGTGCCCGAAGAACCTCGTCGACTCCGAGGTGATGCTCGGGCTGGCTGAACAGGCCGGCCACGAGATCACGACCGAGGCGGAAGGCGCCGACGTGCTGGTGGTCAACACCTGCGCGTTCATCGACCGGGCCAAGCAGGAGTCCATCGACACCATCCTCGAAATGGCCGAGCTGAAGAAGCAGGTCCCGGGCCGCAAGCTCATCGTCACGGGCTGCATGGCCGAGCGCTATCGAGACGAGCTGCGGGCCGAGATCCCCGAAATCGACGCAGTGCTCGGGTACTGGCGAGGTCACGGGACTAGTGGGGGTTCTCTCGGGAGTCGGGAGTCAGGAGCCGGCCGCCGGCTCGCCGATGACCTTCTACGCCCGATCCCCCAAGAGCGCGGGACAGTCCGACTCCCGACCCCCGACTCCCGACTCCCGGCACAACTCGAGTCCCGACTCCCGACACAGCTCGAGTCCCGACTCCCGGCAGGTCTCGCCCGTCTTCGGCATCGACCTGCCCACCTACCTCTACGATGCGACCACGCCCCGCCGGCGCGCCACGCCCGGTCACTACGCCTACGTGAAGATTGCCGAGGGCTGCGACTATAAATGCGCCTTCTGCATCATTCCGAAGATGCGCGGCCACTACCGCAGCCGGACCATCGAGTCGGTGGTTCAGGAAGCACGGAACCTGGCCGCTGACGGCGTGAAGGAGCTGCTCCTCATCTCGCAGGACACCACGTTTTACGGCATCGACCAGGGCGAGCGAGGCGCGCTCCCCCGTCTGCTGCGGGCGTTGAACGGGGTGGACGGCATCGAGTGGATCCGCATGCTCTACCTCTATCCGACCACGATCACGGACGAGGTGATCGATGCAGTGGCCGAGCTGGACAAGGTCTGCAAATACATCGACCTGCCGCTGCAGCACGCCTCCGACCCGGTGCTCAAGCGGATGAAGCGGCCCGGCACCCGGGCATCGTACGAACGCTTGCTGGGGAATATCCGCGCCCGCATCCCGGGAGTGTCCTTGCGGACCACCTTCATCGCCGGCTTCCCCGGCGAGACGGAACAGGACGTTGACGTTCTCGAGCAGTTCATCACCGATGTCGGCTTCGACCATCTAGGGGTGTTCACCTATTCGCACGAGGAAGGCACTTCGGCCTTTGGCCTCACCGACGACGTGTCGCAGGCGGACAAGGAAGCCCGTCAGTCCCGGCTGATGGAGACGCAGCGGGGGATCGTGACCCGTCGCCAGCAGGCGCGCGTCGGCGAGCGGGTGCAGCTGATGATCGACGGCACCTCGCCTGAGCACGAATGGGTGTGGCGCGGTCGGCTTGCCGGCCAGGCCCCGGACATCGATCCCGTGGTATATCTGACTGACGCGGACCCTGCCGACCTGGCGCCGGGCCGTCTGATCGAGGCCGAGATCGTCGGCGCCGAAGCCTACGATCTGGTGGCCCGCCCCCTCGCGCCGACGCTCGCCTAGCCCGCTGGCCGGCCGGGGGCTTCGGCCCGGCCTCCGGCCCGTGTGGTATCATTCCTATTCGGTTCTTAGTCTGGGAAACCAGAGTGGGCCTGCTGCCCACTTTTTCTATTTAAGGGGGCTTTTTGGGCCCGGTCGAGCGTGTCCGGGAGGTGGCGGTTCGCGTGGCTGCCAGCTACGGACTGGACATCTTCGATGTCGAGCTGCGGCGCGAGAGCGGCCAGCAGGTGCTGCGGGTGGTGCTGGATCGTCCCGGCCCGAACGCCACCGCCGAAGAAAGCGTCAGCCTCGAAGATTGCGCACGGGTGAGCGAGGAAATCAGCACGATTCTCGATGTCGAGGATGTCGCGCTGGCCGATCGCTACCTGTTGGAAGTGTCATCGCCTGGTCTGGATCGACCGCTGCGGCAGGCCGAGGATTATCGGCGGTTCGCCGGACGCCGAGCCAAGATCGTGATGTCTCAGCCGGTCGGCCGGCAGACCGCGTTCGCGGGTCGGCTGCAGGGTCTCGACGGCGACGATGTGATGTTCGAATCGGAGGGCGGGAAGCTCGTGCGATTGCCTCTCAAGCAGATCAGCCGTGCCCGCCTCGATGTGGAGTTCTGACCTGACCATGAGCACGAATCCGCTGCTGCAGACCATCGAGGCCCTCGCCAAGGAAAAAGGCATCGAGCCCGACGTCGTGATCCAGGCCATGGAAGAGGCCGTCCTCACCGCATCGCGCAAGTACTACAAGACGGGCGAGGAACTGAAGGCCAAGTTCAATCCGGAGAACGGCCAGATCGAGCTCTTCGCGGTCAAGACGATCGTCGACGAGGTGACCGACCCGGCGCTCGAGATTTCGGTGGCGGAAGCCAAGGAAATCTACGGCGAGGACGCCGAGGTCGAGGCCGGCTACCAGATCGAGTTCCCCAAGCGCACCGACGTCCTGGGCCGCATCGCCGCGCAGACCGCCAAGCAGGTCATCTTCCAGAAGGTCCGCGAGGCCGAGCGCGAGAACGTCTTCGCCGAATACAACCAGCGCGTCGGCGAAGTGATGAACGGCATCGTCAAGCGCTTCGAGCAGGGCGACATCATCGTCGAAGTCGGCCGCATCGAGGCGATCCTGCCGCGCAAGGAGCAGTCGCGCGCGGAGAGCTACGCGCAGGGTGACCGCGTACGCGCCGTCATCCGCACGGTCGGCAAGGGCGCCAAGGGCCCGCAGATCGTGCTGTCGCGCACCGACCCGGCGCTGTTGATCAAGCTGTTCGAGCAGGAAGTGCCCGAAATCTACGACGGCACGGTCATGGTTCGCGGCGCCGTCCGCGAAGCCGGCGACCGCGCCAAGGTGGCGGTCTACTCGCGCGAGCGCGATGTCGATCCGGTCGGCGCCTGCGTCGGCATGAAGGGCACGCGCGTCCAGGCGATCATCCGCGAGCTGCGCGGCGAGAAGATCGACATCGTCGAGTGGTCGGAGGATCCGGTGCAGTTCGTGATGAACGCGCTCAGCCCGGCCAAGGCCCAGCGCGTGAGCATCGTCGACGATCGCGACAAGGTGATGGAAGTGGTGGTCGAGGACAAGCAGTTGTCGCTGGCCATCGGCAAGAAGGGCCAGAACGTCCGGCTCGCCGCCAAGCTGACGGGTTGGCGCATCGACATCAAGAGCGAAGAAGAGAAGCGGAAAGAAGTCGAGGCGGAGTTCGGCGCCATGGAAGCCGCCGCCGCCGAGGACACGCCCGAAGAGGGCGCCGAGACAACGGTGGCCGCCGAGACGGCCATGGCAGACGAAGCAGCCGTGGTCGACGAACCGGCCGTGGCAGACGAACCGGCCGTGGCAGACGAACCGGCCGCGGTCGACGAAGCGGCCGCAGTCGACGAAGTGGCCGAGACCGCGCCGGCGACCGGCGGCTCCGAACCCAAAGCCTAGCGTCGTCTTCAGCAACCCGTAGCAGCCCGTAGCCCAGAGCGCACATACCGAATGGCAACTGTCCGGATTTATAAAGTCGCAGAGCTTCTGAACATGCCCAGCCAGGATGTGCTGGACCTGCTCAAGAAGAACCACGGCATCGAGCTGAAGAGCGCATCGAGCACGCTCGAAGAGATCGTGGCGCGGCAGTTCGTCGAGCGCCAGGCGAAGCAGCGCAACATCGAGCTGCCGAAGGGCGACATCTTCTCCGAGACCGCGGCCAAGGCCGTCAAGGGCAAGGCCGGCGGGGCCCGCAAGCCCGGCGCGGCTCCCGAGCCGCCGAAGCCCGCCGTCCCCACGCTGGGACCGCCGCGGCTGGTGAAGAAGCCGACGCTGGTGAAGCCGCACGAGGCGCACCACGAGGGCGAAGCGGCCGAGAGCCACCACGCCCCCGAGATCCACGAGCACGAGCACCACGAGCCGGCCGAGGCGCCGGAAGCGGAAGCCCCGGCGCAGCACGTCGAGGTGCACGCGGAAGTGCATCACGAGCCCGCGCCGGTCGAAGTGGCGCCCGAGCCGCCGCCCCCCGCGCCGGTGGCCGAAGTCGAGCCAACGCCAGCGCCCGTTGCCGCTGCTCCCGAAGTCGCCGCGCCCGTCGCCGCCCCGGCGGCCGCCGCGCACACACCGGCGCACTCGCGCCAGCCCGGACGTTTCGTGCCGCCGAGCATTCGACTGCGCGTGGAAGAACCTGGCCAGGCGCCGCCGACCGCGCCGCCGCTCGTGCCGCGCCGCACCGTCGTTCCGGTGCAGCCGCCGCCACGGCCCGCACCTCCCCGTCCGGTCACGCCGCCCGCCACGGGCGCTCGTCCCAGTGCCGTGGGAAACCGCTCCTATCCGTCCGGTCGCCCGTCGGGTGGCATGACGCCCGCGATGATGGGCGGACCGCGGCCGCTTCCGTCGCAGCCCGTTCGCCCCGGCGTGCCTCAGCCTGGCCGCCCCGGCATGCCGGGAGGTCCGCGTCCGCCGTATGGCCAGCAGTTCCGGCCGCGTCCCACCGGTGGCCAGCGTCCGTCGGCTCGCCGTGACGCGCTGCAGCGCATGCCCTCGTCCGTCGCTCCCGTGGCGCCGCCGCCGGTCTCCCGCACCATCACGCTCGCCGAGGGCATGACGGTGAAGGATCTGGCGGACAAGCTCGAAGTGCGCGCGAAGGAAGTGCTGAAGGCGCTTCTCGACCGCCGCATGATGATGACCATCAACTCAGCCGTCGACATGGTCACGGCCAAGGAAGTGGCGCGCTCGTTCGGTGCGGACATCGAAGCCCGCACCTACGAGGAAGAGCTGATCGAGACCGAGTCGGAAGCCGTCGACCCGAAGGACCTGTTGCCGCGCGCGCCGGTCGTCACGGTCATGGGCCACGTCGACCACGGCAAGACCACGCTGCTCGACTCCATCCGCACCACGCGCGTGGCGGAGCGCGAAGCCGGCGGCATCACCCAGCACATCGGCGCGTATCTCGTACCCGGCGTGGGCGAGAAGAAGGACAAGTCGATTGTCTTCCTCGACACGCCCGGTCACGCGGCTTTCACCCTGATGCGCGCCCGCGGCGCGAAGGTCACCGACGTGGTGATTCTCGTGGTCGCGGCCGACGACGGCGTGATGCCGCAGACGCGCGAGGCGATCGACCACGCGAAGGCGGCCGGCGTGCCGATCATCGTGGCGGTCAACAAGATCGACAAGCCCGGCGCCAACCCGGAAGTGCCGAAGCGTCAGCTCGCCGACCTGGGCCTGATGCCGGAAGACTGGGGCGGCGACACGGTGTTCGTCGAGGTCTCGGCCAAGCAGAAGAAGAACCTCGACACGCTGCTCGACATGATCCTGCTCGTCACCGACATCGGCGAGCACAAGGCCAACCCGAAGCGCGCCGCCGTCGGCACGGTGCTCGAGACGAAGCTCGATCGCGGCCGTGGCCCGGTGGCGACCGTGCTCGTGCAGGATGGCACGCTGCGTGTCGGCGACAACGTCATCGCCGGCCCCGTCGTCGGCCGCGTGCGCGCGCTGATTGACGACCGCGGCCGTTCGGTGAAGCAGGCCGGACCGTCGACGCCGGTGGAAATGCTCGGCCTCGAGGCCCTGCCCTCTCCCGGCGACTCGTTCCAGTCGGTGACCGATCCGGCGAAGGCGCGGCAGATTGCCACCTTCCGCCAGGCGCAGGCGCGCGAGAAGGCGCTCGGCGCCAAGGGCAGCCGCCTCACGCTCGAATCGCTGCAGCAGCAGATGAGCGAAGGCGGGATGAAGGAACTGGCGCTCATCATCAAGGCCGACGTGCAGGGCTCGGCCGAAGTGCTGGCCGACACGCTGTCGAAGCTCTCCGACGCGAAGACCCGCGTCAAGGTCATCCACTCGGGCGTCGGCGCCATCAACGAGTCGGACGTGCTGCTGGCCACCGCCTCGAATGCCATCGTCATCGGCTTCAACGTGCGGCCGGATCGCAACGCCGCGGACGTCGCCGAACGCGAGAAGGTGGACATCCGCCACCACTCGGTCATCTACACCGTGACCGAGGAGATTCAGCAGGCGATGACCGGCCTGCTCGAGCCGACGTTCAAGGAAGTGCGGCTCGGCGTGGCGCTGGTGCGCGACACCTTCAAGGTGCCGAAGGTCGGCACGATCGCCGGCTGCATGGTCAGCGAGGGCCGCATCACGCGCTCGGGCGACGCCCAGGCGCGCCTGCTCCGCGACAACGTCCAGCTCTGGGAAGGCAAGCTCGCGTCGCTCAAGCGCTTCAAGGACGACGTGTCCGAAGTGAAGACCGGCTTCGAGTGCGGCATCGGCCTCCAGAACTTCAACGACGTGAAGGTCGGCGACGTCATCGAAGTGTTCCATCTCGAGCGCGTCGCCGCCACCGCGTAAGCGGAGGCGCGACGTTCCCGTTTGGAGTTTGAACGGTGAACAGGTAACGTCGTAACCATGGCGCTCTCGCATCGCGTTGAACGCATCGCCGAGCAGATCCGCGAGGAGCTCAGCCAGATCCTGGCCACCGAAGTCAGCGATCCCGGCGTCGGCCTGGTGACCATCACGCGGGTGAAGGTCACGGCCGATCTCTCGCTGGCGCGGGCCTACTGGACCGTGCTTGGCGAGGGCAAGGAGCGCACCGACACGGCCAAGGCGCTCAACCGCGCGGTGCCGTACCTGCGGCATCTCCTCAGCCAACGCCTCACCCTGCGCCGCGCGCCCGAGCTCAAGTTCCAGTACGACGAGTCGGTGGCCGCGCACGACCGCATCGAGCGGATCATCCACGAGCTGCACGTCGAGCGCGAAGAGCATCCCGAGCTCAACGCGCTGGTCGACACGCCCGCCGCGCCGACGCCGGCGAGCCCGCCTGCAGTGAAGGTGACGGTGCCGGCGGCCAGCGATGCGCCTGCCGTGCCCGACCAGTCGCCGGCTGCGGCGGACGCGAAGCGGGATGAGCCTGCACAGTAGCCCGCCCGCCGAGCTGATCGCCGCCATTCATCGCGGCCAGCGCTTCTACGTCACGTCCCACCAGCGGCCCGACGGCGACGCCATCGGCTCGGCCGTGGGCATGGCGCTCGCGCTGCAATCGCTCGGCAAGCAGGCGACGGTGGTGATGGACGGCGTGCCGCCGGCGTTCCTCCAGCCCTTCCCTCACGTGGACGCCATCCGGGCCACGACCGCGGTCACCGACACGGTGGACGCCGTCCTGGTGATGGAGTGCAGCTCGCTGTCACGCACCGGCGTCGCCGGGCTGGAGCGCTCCCCCATCTTCAACATCGATCATCACCCCGGCAACACCGTCTACGGCGCGATCAACTGGATCGACGAGTCCGCCGCCGCCTGCGGCGAGCAGGTGTTCACCCTGCTCGACGCGCTCGGCGTCCCGCTGTCGGCCGACATCGCCACGCATCTCTACCTCGCCATCCTGACCGACACCGGTTCGTTTCACTTCTCGCACCTGACGCCGCGCACCTACGAGCTGGCCGGGCGCGCGGTGGCCGCCGGGGCCGATCCGGAGTGGATTGCCCGCACGCATTACGACAGCAACTCGCTGGCGCGCGTGCGCATCTTCGGCGCGGTGCTCAACGGGATGACGATGCACGCGGACGGACGCGTGGCGCTGTTGACGATCACGAAGGCGCTGGCGGCGGAGCTCGGCGGCACCTATGACGACACCGAGGGGCTGATCAACTTTCCTCTCACCGTGAAGGACGTGCAGGCCGTGGCGTTCTTCAAGGAGTCGGCGCCGGGCGACTGGCGCGTCAGCCTGCGCTCCAAGGGCGCGGTTGACACCGGCGCGATTGCCAAGCAGTTCGGCGGAGGCGGGCACATGAACGCCTCGGGCTGCGGCTGGCAGGGCACGATCGAGGAAGGTCACGCCACTTTTGCCCGGCTGCTGGCCGGCGCCGTGGCCGGATGATCTCGGGCGTCCTCGTCCTCGACAAGCCGCAGGGCCCCACGTCGCACGACATGGTGGCCGTCGCGCGCCGCGCGCTCGGCGAGCGCCGGATTGGCCACTGCGGCACGCTGGATCCGATGGCTACCGGCGTGCTGGCGCTGGCGGTGGGCCAGGCCACGCGGCTGGTGCAGTTCCTGTCGTCGGAGGAAAAGCACTACGACGCGGTGGTCGCGTTCGGCCGCGATACGAACACCTACGACGCCACCGGCGAGACGGTGGCCGAGTCGCCGGACCGTCCCAGCCGGGAGGCGCTGGTCGCGGCGCTCACGCAGTTCCGCGGCACCTTCGCGCAGCTGCCGCCGGCCTACTCCGCAAAGAAAATCGGCGGCGTCCGCGCCTACCACCTGGCGCGGCGCGAAGACGGCGCGACGCTCGACCTGAAGCCGGTGACGGTGACGGTGTCGCAGCTCGATCTGCTGGCCTTCGACGGCGACCGCGCGACCCTGGCCATGCGGGTGTCGGCGGGGTTCTACGTGCGCTCGCTGGCCCACGACCTGGGCCGGGCGCTGGGAATGGGGGCCACCCTCGAGGCGCTGCGCCGGACGCGCGCCGGCGCCTTCGGGCTGGAGGACGCGGTGACGGTCGAGACCGTGGCGACGAGCAGCGGTGCCGCCCTGGCCGCGAGGTTGATTCCCCTGTCACGCCTGCTCCCGGAGCTGCCCTCGCTCGCATTGACGCCGGAGGAAGCCGCCTGCGCCCGCCGCGGCATGGACCTGCCGCTGCCCGGTCGCCTGGAGCGAGGCGCCGGAACTGGCGCGGCTGCTGGACGACCAGGGTGACCTGCTCGCCCTGGCCACCCCCGCGAAACGGCCCGGTTTTTTGCACCCCTCCGTTGTTTTGGGCTAACATTGAGGGTTCTTGACGGTCGCATCGACCGTCGCATACGGCGGCCTGGACCGGCAATGACGCCGCACTCTGGGCCGTACGTGGAGGCACTGTGGCACTGACGAAAGACAAGAAAGTCGCCCTCATCGGCGAGTACAAGACTCATCCCAGCGATACGGGCTCCCCTGAAGTTCAGGTCGCCCTCCTCAGCGATCGCATCAACTACCTCACCGAACACTTCAAGTCGCACGCGAAGGATCACCACTCGCGTCGCGGGCTGCTGAAGCTGGTTGGCCAGCGCCGACGTCTGCTCGACTACCTGAAGAGCAAGGACATCGATCGCTACGCCGAGCTCATCAAGCGCCTCGGTATCCGCAAGTAGGCAGTTCAAGGTTTCACGAGCAAGGTTCCACGTCGGGTTCGAGGGCGAAGGCGAGAGACGAGGACGCGATTCCGACTGGGAACGCGACACTGCGGCTCTTCCGCTTTGAACTCTGAACTGTGACCTGTGAACCCGCAGAAGGGTTTCTATGCACAAAAGCGACATCTCACTCGGCGGCCGTGCCCTGACGATCGAGACTGGCAAGTGGGCCAAGCAGGCCGACGGCTCGGTCATCGTCCGTATGGGCGACACGATGGTCCTCGTCACGGCCTGCCACGCCGGCAGCCCCCGCGAGGGCATCGACTTCCTCCCGCTCACCGTGGACTACCGTGAGTACGCCTACTCCTCGGGCCGCATTCCCGGCGGCTTCTTCAAGCGCGAAGGCAAGGCCACCGAGAAGGAGACGCTCACCAGCCGTCTCATCGACCGGCCGATTCGTCCGCTGTTCCCCGCCGGCTGGGCCTACGAGACGCAGGTCATCGCTTTCGTGCTGTCGGCCGATACCGATCACGACTCGGACGTTCTCGCCATCACCGGAGCCTCGGCCGCGCTGGCGCTCTCGGAAATGCCGCTGGAGAAGACGATTGCCGGCGTGCGCGTCGGTCTCATCGACGGCGCGTATGTGGTGAACCCGACGTTCGCCGAGCGCAAGCTGAGCCGCCTCGACCTCACCGTCGCGGGCAGCAAGGACGGCATCGTCATGGTCGAAGCCGGCGCCAACGAGGTGTCGGAAGAAGAAGTGATCAAGGCCCTCGAGGTCGCCCACGCCGCGATCAAGGACATCTGCGCCGCCATCGATGAACTTGGCGAAGCAGGCGGGGCGCACCAAGGTCGCCAAGCCGGTCGTCACCGTTGACGAGACGTTCCACCAGGCCATCGAAGCCGCGGCGCTCTCGCGCCTCACCGATGCGATGCGCATCAAGGGCAAGATCGAGAACTACGCCACGGTGGCGAAGGTCGAGAAGGAAACCATCGCCGCGCTGCCCGAAGATCAGGCGGCCCGCAAGGGCGAGGCCAAGGGCATCCTGCACGGCCTGCAGGAGAAGGTGCTGCGCACCGAGATTCTCGATCGCAACGTGCGCCTCGACGGCCGCAAGTTCGACGAGATCCGTCCCATCTCGATCGAGACCAAGGTGCTGCCCCGCGTCCACGGCTCCGCCGTGTTCACCCGCGGCGAAACCCAGGCCCTGGTCACCGCCACCCTGGGCACCTCGGACGACCAGCAGAAGATCGAGATGGTCGACGGCGAGACCTGGAAGCGGTTCATGCTGCACTACAACTTCCCGCCCTTCTCGGTCGGTGAAGTGAAGCCGATGCGCGGCCCCGGCCGCCGCGAGATCGGTCACGGCGCCCTCGCCGAGCGCGCGCTCGCGCCGATGATGCCGGCCGAAGCCGACTTCGCCTACACCGTGCGCATCGTCTCCGACATCCTCGAGTCGAACGGCAGTTCGTCGATGGCCTCGGTGTGCGGCGCCTCGCTGGCGATGATGGACGCGGGCGTGCCGATCAAGGCCCCGGTCGCGGGTGTGGCCATGGGCCTCATCATGGACGAGGCCACCGGCAAGTACGCGGTGCTGAGCGATATCGCCGGCGCCGAGGATCACTACGGCGACATGGACTTCAAGGTGGCGGGCACTGCCGACGGCATCACCGCCCTGCAGATGGACATCAAGGTCACCGGCATCTCCGCCGAAGTGATGCGCGCCGCGCTCACCCAGGCACGCGCCGGCCGGCTCCACATCCTGCAGCTGATGCAGGAGGCGCTGCCCGCGACGCGGACCAACATGTCGGCGTATGCGCCGAGGATCGTCACGATCAAGATCCCGGTCGACAAGATCCGCGACGTCATCGGACCGGGCGGCAAGATGATCCGCTCGATCATCGAGCGCACCGGCGTGAAGATCGACGTGCAGGACGACGGCCAGGTCAACGTGGCGTCGGCGGACGAAGCCGCGGCCGCCAAGGCCATCGGCATCATCCAGGAGCTGACCGCGACAGCGGAGCTCAACAAGACCTACCTCGGCAAGGTTCAGCGCATCACCGACTTCGGCGCGTTCGTCGAAATCATGACCGGCACCGACGGCCTGCTGCACGTCTCGGAGATCGCCCACCACCGGGTGAAGGATGTCCGCGACGAACTGAAGGAAGGCCAGCAGGTGCTGGTGAAGGTCATCAACATCGACCCGACCGGGAAGATTCGCCTGTCGCGCAAGGCCCTGATTACGCCGGAAGAGGGCGCCGCCGCGGCTCCCGCCGGTGGCGATGAGGGCGACGCGGCCGTGGCGGAGAAGAACGGCGGCGATCGTCCCCCGCGCGATCGCGGCCCCCGTCGCGGCCCGCGCCGCGACTAGCTCCACAGCTGGATACACTGCAAGGGCGCCGGAGTCTCACGACTCCGGCGCTTCTGCGTACGGCCCTACAATAACCATATGAGCCGAGTCCTGCTGGCCGTTGGAATCGCCGCCTCGCTGTGGGCCGTCTCGGCCGGCGCCCGAGGCCAGGAGCAGGCGCCCAACCGCCGCGAGTTCACGGTCACCGCCAGCAACCACCACTACAAGCCGGACACGCTCGAGGTCTCGCAGTACGACCTGGTGAAGATCACGTTCCACAGCGAAGACGAGCCGCACAGCTTCGTCATCGACGCCTACCGCATCGTCAAGCGGGCCGCCGGCGGGCCAGTCGGTGACCTTCGAGTTCCGTGCCGATCAGGTCGGCTCGTTCCCCTACTACTGCAACCTGACCAACGATCCGGGCTGCCGGGAGATGAAGGGCACGCTCGTCGTCAAGGCGCGCTGAGGCGAGCCCGGACGCGGCTGGCGTCAGGCCGGCGATGCGTCACCGGCGCGGGAACTGGTCCGGGTTGTCGGTGAACAGGGCGTCCACCCCCAGCGTGTACAGGTAGTGCTCCATCTCGGCCTTCACCGACGGGAACGTCCCGGTGTCGGCCGATCGGAACGTGTACGGCGTCACCGTGAGGCCCGCGGCGTGCGCCAGCGTCACGAACTGCGGGTTCTTGAGCACGATGCCCTTGGCCGGGCCGAACCCCTGCACCACGCCCTTCCAGGTGGCGATACGCGCGGCGTCCCAGCCGGCGCCGTTGGCAATCAGCAGCACGACCGGCACGCCAACCTTCATCCCCGCCAGCTTGCGCGCGCTGGCTTCCCCGAACGTCTGCAGGATCAGCGGCGTCTTCGGGTCGGCGGATGGCCCACGAAGGCCGTGCTTGTCGAGGGCCGCGGCCACGAGCTCCTCGAAGCGCACGTCGCGGCCTTCGTACATCTCCGGCGTCTTCAGTTCGGGGTAGAGACCGGCCTTGCCCTTCACGAGGGCGACCGCTTCATCGAAGGTGGGCACGCGCTCGCCCGCGAACTTCGGATCGAACCACGAGCCGGCGTCCAGCTGCTTGATCTCGGCGAGCGTGAAATCGTTGGCGAGCCAGGCCTTGCGCTTCCGGCCCTCGATCTCGGCTTCGACGGAGCGATTGGGGAACAGCTGCTCGACATTCGTCGTGCGTTCGAGGCTGGCGTCGTGCAGGCAGATCAGCACGCCGTCCCTGGTGACGGCCAGATCCTGCTCCACGAAGTCGGTGCCCTGCTCGATGGCCAGACGATAGGCCGCCAGCGTGTGCTCCGGGGCGTAGGCCGACGCGCCGCGATGTGCGACGACGAGCTTGCGCGGGGATTGCGGCGGACGGAACGGTGGACATCACGGTCATGAACAGGACAAGTGCGGACGCAAGTCGCATGAAGGTCTCCGGCGCCAGCATCGCATGGCCGCGCTACGTCCGTGTAAAGGCACGAGCCGCGTCGATGCGCTCGCGAATGGGAGGGTGCGAATAGAACAGCAGCCGCACCAGCCTCGATGGCCGCTCCTCCGCCAGGTTCTGCTGCGACAGCCGCTTCATCGCCGAGACGAACGCGTCCGGGTTGCGCGTGGTCTCCAGCGCGTAGCGATCGGCGCGCGCGCTCCTGCGCCCTCGAGAGCGCGTTCAGCGCCGGCAGGACGACGAACGACCAGGTGCCTCCGGTGAGCATCAGCAGCGGCAGCGCCGCCGGGTCCGAGAGGTCGCGGTAGCCGAGCGGACCGGCCGCCGTGCTCAGCACGACGTGCGCCAGGAAGAAGCCCCCCAACAGCACCAGGGCCTGCGCCGCGATGCCCCGCCAGAGATCGCGGTGCACGTGGTGCGCGAGCTCGTGCGCCAGCACCACCTCGATCTCGTCGTCCGAGTACTCCGCCAGCAGCGTGTCGGAGAGCAGGATCCGGCGCGTCTGACCCAGCCCGGTGAGGGCGGCGTTGGCCTTGCGGGTATGGCCGCTCAACACCCACTCGAACACGCCGACGACGTCGGTACGCGCCCGCGCGGCGAGCGCCATCAGCCGCTCGACGAGCGGCGGCCGATCGAGCGGACGGAACTTGTAGAAGATCGGCAGGATCAACATCGGCGCCAGTCGCGCGAGGCCGACCATCGCCACGGCGAACAGCAGCGCCGATATCAGCCACCAGCCGCCCGGCCACCACCTGAGAGTGAAGAACACCAGCGAGGCGCCCGCCACCGCCAGCGTCGTGCCGAGCGTGAACGTCTTCAACTGGTCGGCCAGCCAGTGCGAGGCCGATTGCGTGGAGAGACCGTAGCGGTGCTCGAGCACGAAGCCCTGGAACCACGAGAAGGGGAACTCGACGGCCTGCAGCAGCGTCAACACCGTGACCGTCATCAACGCGACGACCACGACATCCTCGAGGCCCGCCGGTAACACGAACGAGGTGAGGAACTGGAACGCCTCGCGCAGGCGAACGGCGGCGCCCGAAATGACCAGGACCAGCAGCAGGAAGCCGGCGAGAGCCGTGCTGCCCAGATCGGCGCGCCGGCGAAGGCGATGATAGCGAGAGGACTTGTCTTCGTTCACGGAGTCGGGAGTCGAATCTCCCGCTCCTAACTTTAAACGCTTAGGTGGTCGATTTCGACATCCGTACGCCACCGTTGGTGGTTTGCAGCGTCACGCGCGCGCCTCCCCCGTTCAGCGTGCCTTCGAAGCGCCGCCGGGTCTGCTCGCCGGTCAACTGAAAATCCAGCCCGGTGGTGTTGATGCCGCCGTTGGTCACGCGAGCGGTGACTGAGGCCTGACTGCCGTCGGGCAACGCCAGCGAGACGCCGCCGTTGACGGCCTCGAGCGAGACGCTGCCGGTCGAGCTGAGCGGGCCGGTGAGCTCCACTTCGACGCCGCCATTCACCGTGGAGGCCTCGAGGATCGAGACCGCCAGTCCCTTGCCCTCGATGCCGCCGTTCACCGTGGACGCATGGACCTCGCCCTGCAGGCCGGACAGGGTGACGCGGCCATTCGAGGTTCTGAGGTCCACGATCACGCCCTTGGGCACCTTGACCGTCCAGCGCACCTCGAAGCCCGAGACACCGAACGTTCGCGGCGAGCGGACCTCGACGCGCACCCGGCTGTCGCTGGTCTCCTCGCGAATCTCGAGCTTCTTCATCAGCTCCTGCGCCGCCTCGTCGGTGGAGCTCTTGGCCGTGCGCTCGGCCACCAACTCGACCGTGTCACCGGACGAGGGCTCGGCGCTGATGCGGCCGTTGGTGTTGATCAATTCGAGCCTGGCGCCCGCGGCGAGGGGATAGGAGCGCGTCCAGGTGTCCTGCGCGCGGCCGGAGGCGACGTCCAGCGAGAAGCCGTCCTTGCCCACCTGAACGTCGCAGGCGGCGGTGGCGCTCAGAACAGCGGCGGACAGGAGCAGGGTTCGAAAACGGCCTCGGAACATTCAGCGACCTCTACTGCCTATACGGGTGCCAGAGGCGGCCGGTTCGCTCCGGGGCCGGCTTCGTCAGTTCATCTGGATGGAAATGAGCTTCGAAACGCCGGGCTCTTCCATCGTCACGCCGTAAAGGCGGTGCGCGATTTCCATGGTCTTGCGGCTGTGGGTGATGATGATGAACTGCGTCTTGTCCATCATGCCCCGCAGCAGCTCGACGAACCGGCCGATGTTGGCGTCGTCGAGCGGCGCGTCGATTTCGTCCAGCAGGCAGAACGGGCTGGGCTTGTAGCGGAAGATCGCGAACATCAGCGCGATGGCCGTGAGCGCCTTCTCGCCGCCCGACAGCAGCATCACGCTCTGCAGCCGCTTGCCCGGAGGCGAGGCGACGATGTCGATGCCGCTCTCGAGGGGATCGGCCTCGTCCAGCAGGCTGATGCCGGCGCGGCCGCCGCCGAACAAGGTCGAGAACGTGACCTGGAAGTTGGCGTTGATGGCCGTGAACGCTTCGCGGAAGCGCGCGTGCGTCGTCTCGTCGATGCGCTTGATGGCCTCGTTGGTCTGGGCGATCGAGTCGATCAGGTCCTGGCGCTGGGTGGTGAGGAACACGTGGCGCGTCTCGAGCTCGGCGTGCTGCTCGATGGCCATCATGTTGACCGGCCCGATCTTGTCGATCTTGCCGCGGAGCTCGGTGATCGCCTCCTCGGCGGTCATGCGCTCGTGGCGTCGGCGCGTCGGACGGCTCTTCGACGCGCCGGCCTCGTCCTCGTCGGGCTCGGCGGCTTCGGCGGCGCGAATGGCGCGCACGTCGGGCTCGACCATGCCTTCCGCTTCCATCCGCGCAACGTCCTCGCGGACCTCGTCGAGCGAGACGCCGACGGCGTCGAACGTCTGCTGGGCAAGGTGCCCCAGGTCGGACTCGGCGGTGGCGCGGGTGACGTCCAGCTCGGACGCGAGGGCGCGAATCGCGTCGAGGGCGCGCCGGGCGTCGCGGATCACGCTGTCCTGCGTGTCTACGGCCGCCCGCAGTTCCGTCGCGCGCTCGTCGGCCTGATGCATGCGGTCGCGCAGCTCGTCGAGCGTGCGCACGTCCTCGTCGAGCTGCTGGGTGTGCTCGCTGATGCCCGACAGCAGCCGCTCGCGCTGCTCGCGCATCAGGGTGATGTCACGAGCGCAGGCGGCGACCCGCTGTTCGAGCTCGATGGCCGCGGCTTCCATGCGCAGCACCTCGCCGGCGGCTGCGGCGCACCGCTCCACCAGCGCGGCATGCTCGGCGCGGGCTTCCGCCGCAGCGCGGCTCGCCGACTCGGCCTGCTCGCGCGCCGTCGTCAGGCGCTGCACGGCAATCGAGAACGTCTCGTCCGCCACGCGCTTGTCGTCGTCCAGCCGGACGATGGAATCGCGGGCTTCGTCCTGCCGGAGGTCGAGGCCGGCGATTTCCTCGCGCACGCGGCGGGTTTCGGTCGCGACGAGGTCAACGCGCTGCTGCACGCGGAAGTCGTCCTGCGCCGCCCGCGACACCTGCGCCTCGATCGAGACGATGGCCTTTTCCTGGCGGTGAATCTCGGCGCTCAACGCCTGGATGGCGGCGGTGGCGTGGGCGATCGTCTGCTCGAACTCGGTGGTCTCGTCGGCGAGGGCCGCCAGGGCGACGCGCTCGGCGGCAATGCGCTCGCGCAGCTCCTTGATCTCGCGCTTGGTGGCGAGGATGCCGCGCGATTCGGCCTTGTCTCCGCCGGTCACCACGTACTGGCCGCGGAAGACGTCGCCTTCCATCGTCGCCACCGGGAACGGCACGAGCGGCGCCACGCGGGTGGCGGTCTCGAACGACTCCGCAATCAGCGCGTCGCCGATTGCCGCACGCAGCGCGGGCGCGAACGGGCCGCCCACGCGGACGACGCTCTGCAGGCGCACTGTGCCGGCAGGCGCCTCGGACACCGAGCCCTGATCGAACTCGGGGTTGGGCCTCTCGCCGCCGGGATGCCCGACGATGAAGCCGCAGCGCCCGGCGTCTTCCTGCCGGATGAGCCTGAGGCCCGCGGACACGTGCTCGATGCGCTCGACCAGCACGTGCTGGAGCAGATCGCCCAGGCACGCCTCCACGGCGCGTTCGTATCGGGGCTCGACCTCGACGAAGTCTGCGAGCGCGCCCATCTGGCCGACGCGGCCGTTGGCGTTGACCAGCACCATGCGCGCGGCATCGGCGAAGCCGGCGCGATGCGCGTCCAGCTCCTCGAGCGAGCGAAGGCGGGCCGCGGTGCCGGCGAGCTCGTGCTCGCGCGACCGGACGTCGCGGGCGCGCCATTCGTGCTCGACGCGCGCGTTGGCCAGCTCGGACTCGCTCGCGGCCCTGGCCACCCGGGCGGCATCGAGACCTTCCTGGGCGCGGCGGAGCTGCTCGCCCGACGTCTGCCGCTCGAGGCGGACCTTGTCGAGCTCGCCCGCCAGCTCGCGCGACTCCATCTCGAAGCGCTGCTCCGACTGCACGGCGCGCTCACGCTGCGCGCCCGCCGACTGGATGGCGGCGTTGAGGGCGGTGACCGTGTTCAGCACCGCGTAGACGTCCGCGCGGGCCCGCTCCACGTCCTGCTCCACCGCCTCGATGGCCTGCTGGGCGCGGGAGTAGTCCTCGGCCGCGGCCTGCGCCACGCCGGTGGCGGCATCGCGCCGGTTCTCGGCTTCGGCGACCGCCTGGCGGCGGCCTTCGAGGCCGAGCCGCTCGGGCTCGCGCCGCGCTTCAAGGTGCTGGCGCTCCTGCTCCAGCTCGGAGGCGCGCGCCTCGAGCATCGCGGCCTGCTGCTGATCCAGCGCGATCTGCTGCTCGCGGCGATTGATGTCCAGCTCGCGGGCGTGGGCGTCCTCGCGGATGCGGCCGGCCACCGCATCGGCTTCCGTCTGCTCGATCCGCAGCGTCGCGAGCGCGGTCTCGACTTCGGCCAGGCGGGCCGCGGCGGCGGTCTCGTTTTCGCGTGCGTCGGCCAGGCGGCCGCGGGCGGTTTCGATGGCATCGGCCAGCGCGTGATAGCGGCGGGCGAACAGCACCTTCTCCCAGCGCCGCATCTCGTCACGGAGCCGCGTGTAGCGCCGCGCCTTCGCGGCCTGCCGCTTGAGCGCGCCCTTCTGCTTCTCGACTTCGAAGACGATGTCGTCGAGACGCGTCAGGTTCAGCTGTGCCGACTCGAGCTTCAACTCGGCCGAGCGGCGCCGCGCCTTGTACTTGGTGATGCCCGCGGCTTCCTCGATCAGCTGGCGGCGATCGGTCGGCCGCGAGCTGAGGATCATGCCGATCTTGCCCTGCTCGATGATGGCGTAGGCCTTGGCGCCCAGGCCGGTGTCCATCAGCAGCTCGTGAATGTCCTTCAGCCGGCACTGATGGCCGTCGATCAGGTACTCGCTCTCGCCCGAGCGGAACAGCCGTCGCGTGACCTCGACCTCGCGCGTCACCGGCGCCAGCGTCGCGGTCATCAGGCCGTGGCCGTTGGTCTCGGCCAGGTGCGCGCCGTCACCGTTGAACGACGACGGCTCGTGGCCCGCCTCGCGATCCAGCGAGGGCGGCATGATGACGCCGCTCAACTTCAGCCGGACCTCGGCGGCGCCGGTGGGCTTGCGCGCGTCGGAGCCGCTGAAGATGACGTCTTCCATCTTCTCGCCGCGCAGGCTCTTGGCACTCTGCTCGCCGAGGACCCAGGTGAGGGCATCGGCGACGTTGCTCTTGCCGCAGCCGTTGGGGCCGACGATCGCGGTCACTCCTTCGTCGAAGGAGAGCTCGGATCGGTCGGAGAAGGACTTGAAACCGGAAATTTGGAGTCTATCGAGGCGCATGACTGCTCGGCTTCTGGGTGAACCGCCGGCCAGTCTAACAAGCCCCTCCCCTTGTGGCAAGGCGGAAGGCAGACCCCAATATATTGAGGTCTACTGACCTATTTTGGCGGGGCGGCTCTTGGACAGTTCCACGAGCTTCTCGGCCTCGGTGAAGCGGCCGAGGGCGAAGCGGGCCTGGGGGTCGGCGGTGATGAGATGCTGCCGGGCGGT
Source organism: uncultured Acidobacteriota bacterium (assembly GCA_963723005.1). Lineage (GTDB taxonomy): Bacteria > Acidobacteriota > Vicinamibacteria > Vicinamibacterales > UBA2999 > VFZN01. The sequence goes on from CAVRPA010000014.1 coordinate 366,045, forward strand.
CGCGATGTCGAACACCGCGGAGTCGATCTCGAAACGGATCATCGTCTTGATGAACTCGAGGTCCTTGGTCCACGAGTCGTCTTCCATCTTGGTGTTCTTGCTGATGACGAACGCCTTGAAGTCCTGGACCATCGCCGCGTCGACCTCGAAGCCCTTCTTGACGTACCTTGAAGCCGGTCGCCTTGGTGCCAGGGCGCGTGTCGCCCTCGTAGTAGAACTGCTCGGCGAAGGACGCGAACAGGCCGCGGTTGAAGATCGACCGTCCGAACCGCGTCGGGTTGAAGCCTTCGAGCGGCCCGTCGAAGCGCTCGTCGGGCTCGATGCCGCCGCCCGAGTAGACCTTGCGGCCGCCGGTCGTGTACTTCAACTGATCGGCCGAGTAGGTGCGCTGCGACTGATCCTTCATCGTGTAGGTGAGGTACTCGTCGAAGGTGCCGTCCCAGGGGCGCTGAATGAGCCGGCCGCTCGGCGTGTAGTAGCGCGCGGTCGTCAGCGCCAGGCCGGCGCCGCCGCTGACGCGATATACCGACTGCACCAGCGCCTTGCCGAACGTGGTCTCGCCGATGATCGAGCGAGCGGTCGTAGTCCTGCAGCGCGCCCGAGACGATCTCCGACGCGCTCGCGCTGCTGCGATTGACCAGCGTGATCATCGGGATGCTGGTGTACTCGGGGGTATCGGTGGCGCGGTAGTCCTGATCCGAATTCGGCACGCGGCCGCGGGTGTAGACCACCATCGCGCCCTTGGGCACGAAGCGGTTGGTGATGCGGATCGCCTGATCGAGCTGGCCGCCGGGGTTGCTGCGCAGGTCGAGCACCAGGCGCTTCATGCCCTTCTTGGTGAGCGATTCGAGCGCGGTGCCGAGATCCTCGTCGGTGTGCTCGGCGAAGTCGGTGACGCCGACGTAGCCCGTCTCGCGATCGATCATGAACACCGCCGACAGGCTCGGGATGCTGACCTGATCGCGATTGACCGCCACCGGAATCAGCTGCTCGAGGCCCTTGCGGCGAATGCCGATGTTGACGAACGGTGCCCTTGGGGCCGCGCAGCTTGGCGACGGCGTCGTCGGTGGTCCAGCCCTTGGTGGTCTGGCCTTCGATCTCGGCGATCACGTCGCCGCGGCGGATGCCCTTGTCGTGCGCCGGGGAGCCCTCGAACACGCGCACGGCGGTGATGTCGCCGTTGGGCGCCTGGATGGTGACGCCCAGCCCGTAGTAGCGCCCTTCCTGCCGCTCGCGCATCTGCGCGTAGCTCTTCGGGTCCATGAAGCTCGAGTGCGGGTCGAGCGTCTGCAGCATGCCGTTGATGGCGCCGTAGACCAGGCGGTCGGACTCGACTTCCTCGGCGTACTGCGACTGGATGGTCGCCAGCGCGGCCGTGAAGGTCTTGTAGTGCTCCGGGACCCGATCCTCGGCTCCCTAGCGCGCTGGTCCCGAAGAACCCGCCGACGACTGCAGACCCGGCGACGGCAAGCACAACGGCCACAAGGGACTTCGTACGCATAGGGCGATGCTAACCAATAACCCCCCACCCGGCAAAGCTTTTCACCGTAGCGGACTGGGGTATACTCGAATTTGGACGTCAGGGCTGGATTGCCGGCCGTTTTGCCTCGCACTGGAGCAGTCCCATGTTTGGTTCCATTGGCATGCCTGAGCTGATCATTATCTTTGTGATCGCGCTCATCATCTTCGGCCCTCGCAAACTCCCGGAACTCGGCAAGTCGCTCGGCCGCAGCCTGAACGAATTCAAGAGGGCGTCCAACGACCTGCAGAACACTCTCGAGCAGGAAATCAAGCTCGAAGAGCAGAAGGAGACGGCCGCCGCCCGCAAGGCTGAAGCGCCCGCCGACTCCACGACCATCACCCCCGACGCGACGGCCGCCCAGCCAGACCGTGTCCCGGTAGATCGACGGCAATGGCCCTGGTGCCGTTCCCCAAGCGGGACGAGGAATCGCCGCAGCCGCTACGAGCCCGAGACGCAGCGATGCCGTCATCGCCGTTCGGCGATGAGACTCGATCCGCTCGAAGGGCGGATGACGTTCCTCGAGCACCTCGACGAACTTCGCAAGCGCATCACCCACGCCGTCGTCGCACTGCTGGTGGGCTTCCTCGTCGCCACCGCCTTCAGCGACAACATCCAGGCCTTCGTCTACAAGGGCCTCACCGTCGGAACTCGCCGGCGGCAAATTCATCTACACCGAGCCGGGCGAAGGCTTCTTCCTCTGGATCAAGATCTCCGCCCTGGCCGGCGTGCTGATCGCCTCGCCCTACGTGATGCTGCAGGTGTGGTTCTTCATCGCCCCGGGCCTCTACGCGAAGGAGAAGAAGCTCGCGATCCCGTTCGTGCTCGGATCGTCGTCGCTCTTTGTCGCGGGGTCGGCGTTCTCGCATTACGTGCTCTTCCCCGCGGCGTGGCGCTTCTTCGCCGGCTTCGGCAACGAGTACATCGACTTCACCCCCCGCATCGATCCGGTCTTCGGCCTTTACGTCAAGTTGATGCTCGGCATGGGCCTCGTGTTCCAGATGCCGATGATCATGCTGGTGCTGGCGCGCCTCGGCATTGTCACCGCCGGCTTCCTCGCCCGGAACATCAAATACGCGGTCCTGCTCATCTTCATTGTCGCGGCGGTGATTACCCCGGACGGCAGTCCAGTTAGCCAGGCGCTGGTGGCGGCACCCATGTTTGTGCTCTACCTCATCGGGATCCTGGTAGCCTGGCTGTTTGGCAAAGCTGAGAAAAAGACGGAAGAAACGTCCTCGTAAAGCCCCCTCTTCGTTTGACTTCCGGAGATTTCGAGCCGTATTATCTGTGGCATGAGAATCTTCCGCGGTTTGGCCACACTGGTGGCAGTCTCCCTGGTCACAGCGGCCCCGGCCTGGGCCCAGTCCGCAGACCAGGCGACCCGGCCCGCGAGCAGCACTATTCTTGGCGACACCGGATTGTGGTTTGTCCCGCTGGGCGAAACCCTGCCCAAAGGGACGTTCTCCGGAATGGCTGCCCGCGTCAACTTCGACCGCTCCGAGGGCTTTACTGATATTTCGGACATCAACGGGATGTTCGCCTTCGGCGCCACAGACAAGGTCGAAATCTTCGGCACCCTGGGCGCGCGGCGTATCGACGTCGACCGCAGACCTGTCCAGGCCGGCGGCCAGCCGATGGACTACATGGTCAACGACGGCTGGCAGACGGGCTTCGGCGACCTCACGGTCGGCGCGAAGTTCAACGTCAAGTCGCAGGCCACCACCGGTAACGGCGCGGCCTTCGCCGTCCGCGCTGCCGTGAAGCTGCCCACCGCGAGCTTCGACGACGGCCTCGGCACCGGTAAGACCGACTTCCTGGTCGACGGCATCGTGAGTAAGGAAGTCAACCAGAAGATCGACGTCGCCGGCTTCGCCGGCTTCAAGTTCCGGTCCAGCCCGGACGACTACGAGCTGAGCAACGGCCTGCGCTACGGCTTCGGAATCGGTTACCCGAGCCGCGCCAAGCTGAAGTTGTTCGCTGAGGCGAGCGGCGAGTTCTACTTCGACAAAACCGTCACCTTCGGCGGCGTGTCCGACCCGCTGCTCGGCTTGCCGCCGACGTGGGATGTGGACAACCCGTTCGACCTGTTTCTCGGCGCCCAGTATCACGCCACCAACGGCTTCTACGTCGGTGGGGGCTTGAGCTGGGCGGCCACCACCCAGACCGTCGATGATTTCGCGGGTGCCGCTCAGCCAGGAGGGGACCGGGGGCGACACCCTGGGCATCCAGGTCCGGATCGGCTACCACCCCGGCGTGCGCGTTTACGTGGCGCCGGCTCCGCCGCCGCCCCCGCCGCCAGCCACCACCGCCGCCGCCGGCCAACCGTGCCGCCGACGGTGAAGGCGCGCTGCGAGCCCTGCACCGTGCAGGTGGGCCAGAACCTGACCGTGACGCGCCGACGCCAACGATCCGGATGGCGACACGCTCACCTACAGTGGACCGCGCCGACCGGCACGTTCGCCAACGCCGCTGACCGCCAGACGCCCTTCACCTGCCCGGCGACAGCCGGGTCGGCGTGCCGATCACCGTCACCGTCAACGACGGCAAGGGCGGCACGGCGAGCGACACCATCACGATTCAGTGCACCCAGCCGCCGCGCAAGGAATACACGTTCGAAGACGTGCACTTCGACTTCGACCGCTACACGCTGCGCGCCGAAGCCACCCGCGTGCTGGACGATGCCATCAAGGCGATGCAGGCGGACAACACGCTGCGCCTGACGCGTCGAAGGCCACACCTGCAACATCGGCACGACCGAATACAACCTGGCGCTCGGCGAGCGCCGCGCGCGCCGCCGTGCGCGAGTACCTCTCGGGCCGCGGCATCGGCGCCGACCGTCTCCAGACCGTCAGCTACGGTGAAGAGCGTCCGAAGCACGACAACAGCCGCGAAGAGACGCGCCGCCTGAACCGCCGCGCCGCTCTGACGGTGCGACTGCAGTAAGGCTCTGGGCTTCAGGCCCTAGGCTTTAACAGACAAAAGGGCGGGCTCCGGTCACGAGAGCCCGCCCTTTCTCGACGTACCGGTCGTTTCTGAGCCGGCTGAAGCCGGCGTACGCGTCAGTACGCCTTCGCGAACCAGGCCGTCACGACGGCCGGCCCGTTGCACTTGATGCACGGTGCCTCGGGCGCCACTTCGAACCCGAACGGGATGTTCCGGATCGTCGCCTGCGTCTCGGCCTTGATGTCGGCCTCGCACTTCGCGGATCCGCACCAGGGCGACTGCACGAAGCCCGGCCGGCCTTCCATCACGCTCTTGAACTCGTCGTAGCTCGTGGTCGCCGTCGTGTGGCTCTCGCGATACGTGCGCGCGCGTTCGAGCAGCGACGCCTGGATCTCGTCGAGCAGCGCCTTGATCGCGGCCGCCAGGCCGTCCATCGGCAGCGACTGCTTCGCCCGCGTGTCGCGGCGCGCGGCGAACACCGACGACTTCTCGATGTCCTTCGGTCCGATCTCGAGACGCAGCGGCACGCCCCGCATCTCGTACTCCGAGAACTTCCAGCCCGGCGTCTGGCTGTCGTCGGCGTCGAGCTTGACGCGAATCCCGGCCGCCTTCAGCTGGTCGCGGATCTCCTCGCACTTGGGAAGAACGGTTTCCTTCCAGTTGCCGCGCGGAATCGGCACGATGACCACCTGCCAGGGCGCGACGTTGGGCGGCAGGATGAGGCCGCTGTCGTCGCCGTGCGTCATGATCACGCCGCCGATCAGCCGCGTCGACACGCCCCACGACGTCGTCCAGGCGTGCTGCATCGTCTTGTCGCGGCCCTGGAACTGAATCTCGAAGGCCTTGGCGAAGTTCTGCCCGAGGTTGTGCGAGGTGCCCGCCTGCAGCGCGCGGCCGTCGCCCATCAGCGCTTCGATCGAATAGGTCTTCGACGCGCCGGCGAACTTCTCGCTCTCGCTCTTCTGCCCGTCCACCACCGGCATCGCCAGGACGGTCTCGCAGAACTCCTTGTAGAGGGCGAGGATCTTCAGGGTCTCTTCCTGCGCTTCGTCGGCCGTCTCGTGCGCGGTGTGCCCTTCCTGCCACAGGAACTCGGTGGTGCGGAGGAACGGCCGCGTCACCTTCTCCCAGCGCACGACGTTCGCCCACTGGTTGATCAGCATCGGCAGGTCGCGCCACGACTGGATCCACTTCTGGTACATCACGCCGAAGATCGTCTCGGACGTCGGCCGGACGATCAGCCGCTCCTCGAGGTCTTCGGTGCCGCCCCTGGTGACCCAGGCCACCTGCGGCGCAAAGCCTTCGACGTGCTCGGCCTCCTTCATCAGCAGGCTCTCGGGGATGAACAGCGGGAAGTAGGCGTTGACGTGACCGGTGGCCTTGAACCGGTCATCGAGCTGCCGCTGGATCAGTTCCCAGATGGCGTAGCCGTAGGGCCGGATGACCATGCAGCCCTTGACGGGCGAATAGTCGGCCAGCTCGGCCTTGCGGACCACGTCCAGGTACCAGCGCGAGAAATCCTCGGACTGAGGCGTGATCTCCTTGACGAACGCCTCCCCACCTTTGCCTTGAGTGCTGCTCATATAGTCAGTTTTGGTTCCGCTCAACGATGTGATCCGTCCAGTGTACATCGTCTCTTGCAGGGAAATCGGCCCGGAAGTGGCCGCCGCGCGACTCGGTGCGCCGGAGCGCGGCCCGCGCGATCAGGTGGCCCACCGTCACGAGGCTGGCAAGGCGATGCTCGTCGGGCGTACGGCGTTCAGCGAGGCTGGTCGGCCACCGCGGCCTCGCACGCTGCGAGGAGCGCCAACGGCCCGGACCAGCGGATCGCGATCGCGCAGCAGGCCGGCGGCGTCCCACATCAGGTTACGGACGTCGGCTTCGGTCCGGAGGCGCTCCGGGAGCGGCGCGACGGGCCCCGGCGCAGGAATCGACGCCGCGTCTCGGGTTGGACCGGCCAGGAACCCCGCCTGCGCGGTCTGCTGCATCGCGCCAGCCGCGCGGGCGCCAAACACCAGCCCCTCGAGCAGCGAGTTGCTGGCGAGGCGGTTGGCGCCGTGTACGCCGGTGCAGGCCACTTCGCCCGCCGCATACAGCCCAGGCACGGTCGTGCGCCCCCACAAGTCGGTCTCGACGCCGCCCATGATGTAGTGCGCCGCGGGTCCGACGGGAATCAGGTCGCGCGCGAGATCCAGCCCGACCGCACGGCACGCGGCCGACGCCGTCGGGAACCGCGCATGCATCGACTCGGCATCGAGGTGCCGCAACGAGAGATAAACCGGCTCTCCCGTCCGGCGGCGCTCGTGGACGATGGCGCGGGCGACGCGGTCGCGTGGCGCCAGGTCGCCGGCGGGGTCGTAGCGCGAGGTGAACGACTCACCGGCCGCGTTGATCAGCCGCGCCCCTTCGCCGCGCAGCGCCTCCGACAGCAGCGCGCGGGCGGTGCCCGGCACGTCGAGCGCGGTCGGATGAAACTGCACGAACTCCATGTCCGCCACCCGCGCGCCGGCGCTCCACGCGAGGCACACGCCATCGCCGGTGGCAATCGCCGGATTGGTGGTGTCGCTGAACACCTGGCCGGCGCCACCGGTGGCCAGCAGCACGGCGCGCGCGCGGACATCGCCGACGATCGGTGATGAGCCGGCGTCCGCCATGAAGCGAGCGCCGACGCAGACGCCGTCCTCGATGATCAGCTGAATCGCCCGGGTGTGATTGAGCACCTCGAGGCGGCTCGACGCGCTGGCCTTGACCCACAACGCGCGCCCCAGCTCGCGGCCGGTCGCGTCGGTGGCGTGCAGCACCCGGCGGACCGCGTGCGCCGCTTCGCGGGCGAGCGCGATCTCGCCATGCGCATCGCGATCGAACCTCGCGCCCCAGTCCACCAGCTCGCGCACGTAGCGTGGGCCTTCTTCAACCAGCACGCGCACCGCCTCGGCGGCGCACAGCCCGTCGCCCGCGGCCATGGTGTCGGCAAAGTGAAGGTCGGGACGATCGTCGGGCCCCACGGCCGCGGCGATTCCCCCCTGGGCGTACCCGGTGTTGCTCTCCGTCGGGTCGGCCTTCGTGAGCAGCGTCACGTCGCCAGCAGCCGCGAGATCGACAGCGGCGCGAAGGCCGGCGATGCCGCTGCCGATGATCAGGAAGTCCGTGTGACGCGTCACGGAGTGTTATTCTACCTGTCCCGTCATGCCCACGACCCGCATAGAGGTAGCCGCATCCGCGGGCGCCTACCCTGTCATCGTCGGCGCCGGCGCGCTGGGCACACTGCCGCAACTGCTCGAGAGCGAGGGCCTCGGCACCCAGTGCCTCATCGTCTCGAGCCCCATCGTGTGGGAGCTGCACGGCAAGCGGCTGGCGCGGGCGCTCAAGGTCCGTCAACCCATCCTCGTCCCGGACGGCGAACGTTCGAAGACCCTGCAGACCGTCGGCCGGATCTACGAGGCGCTGATCAAGGCGCGCGCGGATCGGTCCGCGGTGATTGTGGCCCTCGGCGGCGGCGTGATCGGCGACATGGTCGGGTTCGCGGCCGCCACCTATCTACGGGGCGTCCGGCTGGTGCAGGTGCCCACGACGGTGATGGCGCAGGTCGACAGCGCCATTGGCGGCAAGGTCGGCGTCAATCATGCGCTCGGCAAGAATCTGATCGGCGCGTTTCACCCGCCGCGGCTGGTGCTGGCCGATCCGCTGGTGCTGGCCACGCTGCCACGCCGCGAGTTCCGCGCCGGGCTGTACGAAGTCATCAAGTACGGAGTGATCGCCGCGCCGTCGCTGCTGGAGCGCATGCACACGCAGCGCGCCGCGATGTTCAACCACGAACCAGAGGCGCTCGAGCCGATCGTCGCGGAGTCGTGCCGGATCAAGGCGGACGTGGTGTCGCGCGACGAACGCGAATCGGGCCTTCGACGAACGCTGAACTTCGGTCACACCATCGGCCACGCGCTGGAGGCGGTGACGGACTACCGCCGCTTCCGGCATGGCGAGGGCGTGGCCTACGGGATGATGGCGGCCGCCGCGCTCGGCCATCATCGCGGCGTCACGCCGCAATCCACCGTGGACGCGATCAACCACATCGTGACCGAACTGGGACCGCTGCCGCCGGTGTCCGACCTGAAGGCGGCCGAGGTGCTGGCCGCGACGAAACGCGACAAGAAGGTGGTCTCCGGCACGCTGCATTTCGTCGCCGCTGGCGAAGCCGGCACCACGACGGAACTGACCGACGTCTCGGACAAGGACGTCAGGCAGGCGCTGAAGGCGATCGGGATCCGGAACTAGTGGGCTGTAGGGTCGGTTTATACAGCGGCCGTTCCTACGGAACGGCCGATAAACGTTGGCTGAGCATGCCGCTGACCACGGCAGTTGTCGTCGATACGCTCCACTAGTCGACTCAGCCGCGCAGGTCGGGTTCGAGGCCGAGATCCCTGATCTTCGCGAGCAGCGCCTTGTAGCCCACCTGCAGGGCATCCGCAGCGCGGCCCTTGTCTCCGCCTGCCTCGCGCACCGCACGAAGAATCTTGCGCCGCTCCGCTTCCGCGGCGACTCGAGCCGTGGCGTCGGCGAGGGTGCCATCGAGGTTGATCGTGTCCCAGGGATCCGTCGTCGGCGCCGACTGCGCCGAGGTCGGCGACAGGCTGAGGTGACCGGGGTGAATGGTGTCGCCATCCGCCAGGATCACCGCACGCTCCAGAGCGTTCTGCAGTTCCCGCACATTGCCGGGCCACGGATGGGCTGACAGCATCTCCGTCGCGCGCTCGCTCAAGCTCATCACCTTGCGGCCCATCTCGACACAAGTGCGTTCGACGAAGTGCCGCGCGAGCAGCGGAATGTCCTCCGGGACGATCGCGCAGTGGTGGAATCGTGACCGGGAACACCGAGAGGCGGAAGTAGAGGTCCTCCCGGAACTGACGATTGGCGACCGCCTGCCGCAGGCCGCGATTGGTCGCCGCCACCAGCCGGATGTCCACCTGAATGGTGGCCGTGCCGCCCAGGCGCTCGAAGCGTCTGGTCTCGATGGCGCGCAGGATCTTCGCCTGCAGCGGCATCGGCAACTCACCCACTTCATCCAGGAACAACGTGCCGCGCTGGGCGAGCTCGAAGCGGCCAGGCTTGCGCTGGGCGGCGCCGGTGAACGCGCCTTTCTCGTAGCCGAACAACTCGGCCTCGAGCAGCGACTCCGGAATCGCGGCGCAGTTGATGGCGATGAACGGCGCGGCCACGCGCTCGCTCAAGGCATGAAGCGCGCGCGCGAACAGTTCCTTGCCGGTGCCGCTTTCGCCCTCGAGCAGCACGGTGGTGTCGGAGCCGGCGGCACGCTGCACCGATTGCAGGGTGTGACGGATGACCGCCGACTCCCCGATGATCTCGGGCATGCCGCGGCGTTTCGCGGCTTCTTCCTTGAGCAGGTTGTACTCGCTCAGCAACCGGCGCTGCGCGAGCGCGCGCTCGACCATCAGCAACAGGTGATCGGGGTCAACCGGCTTGGCCAGGAAGTCGAGCGCCCCGTCCTTCATCGCCGCGACAGCATCCTGAATGGAGCCGTAGGCGGTCATGACGATGACCGGGAGATCCGGATCGGCGTCCTTGGCGGCGCGCAGCACGCCGAATCCGTCGCCATCCGGAAGCCGGAGATCGGAGAGCACGACCGACGGCAGGGACTGGCCGCAGCGCGGCGCGTGCTTCGGACTCGTCGCGAGCCTCGATGACCGCGTAGCCCTGTCCTTCGAGCGCGTGGCGCAACATGGTGCGAAGGGAGTCCTTGTCCTCCACGAGGAGGATGGGCTCTGCACCCCGACGGGAGCGGTCCATCCGCTACGACGGCCGCAGCCAGGCAGCGGGCACGCCAGCACGGCGGCCCTCTTCTTCAATTGCCGCGATGCCCTTGGCCTGCTCGTCCATTTCCTTCTTCAGGCGGTCGAGCTCGGCGAGTGCGGTGTTGCGATCGCGCTCGATGGCCGAGCGTTCCACCGGGTTGTCGCGATTGACGAAATCGGTCGTCAGCATGTCGATGCGGTTCTGCAACGCGGCGGCGAAGGCGCGATTGCGTTCGAGCTGACTGCGGGCCTCGCCGATGCGGCCGGTCCAATAGGCTTGGTCGCGAGCCTGTCCCTGCCCTTCAGCAGGCGCGGCGGCCGAATTGGCGGGAGCCGCGGCGCCGGGCTTGGCGGTGTCCGGCGCGGCCGCGCCGGTGGCGGCAGCCGGCGGCGGAGCCGGCCGGCTCGAGTCGGGCTTCAGGTCGTTGTTGGTGTAGACCTTCTTGGCCTTCGCGACGTCCTGACGCCGGGCCTCCTCGGCTCTGGCGACATCGGCCAGGGACTGCGCCTGCACCCAGCCGCAGTTGAAAGCCAGCAACGCGACGACGAACAGTGCGCGAGACTTCATGGCCATGATCGGTACGTCTCAGCGCCCGGGAAATCAAGGAAGGGACGCCCGTAAATCACGCCAGGATTGCACACGAATTCCGGGAAGACACGGTGGACCAGCCTCGGGAGGGCGGCAAAGCCGTACCAACTCGGCCTCCACGGCCCTTCGCCCGCCATCGCGGCCGAAGGCTGCGGCGTGCACGCGAAGCACGTTGCGCCCCTCTTCCGTCGGCGACCCGCCGTCTGCTTCGGGCGCGCCATCCGCCTCCCGCCCATCGTCCCCGACCCAGACGAGGAGATAAATGGCTGGAGCCGAGTGCAGCGGGGCGAGGGTGCCCAGCGGCCCGTAAAGAAACAATCGCCACCGCGGATTGTTCGCGCCCCAAGGGCGGTCTGCTGTTACGACCTGCATTTCCCCGTCTGAGCAACCCGCGTTCGAGGCGCAGTTCAACAGGTTGGTCTGGACTGACAGATCGAGCGTTCGTGCGCCGTTGATCACGCGAGGCCCGGTCGGCGCGCCATCCGATCCGCTCGCCTGCACCAACCCGGTGAGCACGGCGTTCCAGTCCGCATCCGCCAGTTCGTGGGCGGCGAGCTCCACTCCGGCACGAGCCGCCGCTGCGAGTGCGGCCGACTCGGCGTGATTGCGCACGACCAGCTGATTCACCGAGACCACCAGCGACAGGCCCAGCGCCATGGTGAACACGAGGCTGGACACCAGCAGCACCGTGACCAGCGCGATTCCCCGAGACGACGACAGTGTCATGAGCCCTCCCGATCAGCGGCCAAGTGCCACGCTCGTCACGAGCGTGCGGTCGAGCACCCATTTCGGAGCATTTCGAGCGGCGGTGCCGCCGCGCGTGAACAGGCGTCCCGCCGGTCCCCGAAACTCCGCCGACTGCACCTCGACGCGCAGGCGGATGTCGACGCGGCTGATGCGATGGAGGTCCGCGTCGTAGGCTCCGGGCGATCCGTCGTAGGGGCACCAGGGACCATCCGCGAAGTCGCCGGGCTCGAACCTCACCACGCCGTCGGCCTCGGGTTCGTACGACACCAGCCGTGACACCGGCGCTGGACCGGCCCGCGCGATCATGCAATGCGCGCCCGCGGCGAACACGTTGTCCGGATCCGGCTCGAGAGGCCCCGGCGGCGGCAGGCCGGTACTGCGCGACACCAGGACCGGTTGCCGCATCGCGGATCTCCGGCGCCGGCGCCCTGCCCCACGCGACGAACTCCAGATCGACGACGCCGTCCACCATCGGCTCGCGCGCGCCCGACCACGTGATACGTGTGAGCGCCTGCGAACCGTCGCTCTGCCGCAGCAATCCAAATGAATCCGCACGAACGGCGAGCACCCATGCGCCGGTGCCGTAGGCGTAGCCGAGCGGCGCGCCTGGCGTGATCCGCGCGAGCGCATCCGAGACGTCGCCGATCTGGAACACGTCGTAGTGTCCGCGGCCGTCGAACACCGCGGCGATGTCGCCGACATCGAACCCGCACACAACGGTCGTGAGCGGGCAGGGAGACGCGACGCGATCGAGTGTCAGCGATCCCGCGGGACCGGGCTGCGGCGCGGCCAGGCGGCCAAGGCCGCCCTCGATCGCGCGCAGCGCCCAGATCGCGGTGAAGCGAGCACCGGGCGCGCCGGTCAACGCGGTCAACGGCCGCACGATCGGCACGTTGGCAGCGAACGACGAGACGGCGTCGCCGACGGCGGGTCCGCCTCCTGCGCCGGCCAGCGCGGCAGCAAGGGCGTCGGTGCCCTCGCGGACGCGGCGCACGGTGTCGAGCGCCGCGGGTTCGACGACGAATGCCTGCCTGGCCGACGAAGCCATCGCCACGGCGGCGGCCACCACCAGTAGCGTGAGCAGGCTCGCGACCAGCAGTTCCACAAGGGTGAATCCGCGAGCGCTCATGGCTGCCTCGTACGAACAGATGCCAGGCACGTGAGTGGCGGCGCCGATTCCGCCGCGGGCCACTCGAACACACAGACTTCGATGGCGCGCGCTCGTTCGCCACCTTCGCGAGCCGGCGCGATCGCCCAGCGCTGCACGTAGGCAGGAGTTCTTTCCGGCACATCGGCCACCGCATCACCGCTGGCGTCGAGCGTCTCGTGAAAGCCTGCCACGTCGCGATCGAGCGCATCGGGCGGCGACATCGCCAGCGCCGGCGCATCGCGTTCCATCCCCGCGAGGTCTGTACTCCCACGGGATCGCGCGCAGCCGCTCCAGGCGGGCCGACGCCGCCACCACGGCCACCGTCATCTGCTCGGCGCGAACCGCAAACCGGTGTGCCTGGACGATGAGGTACGCGATGCCACTGACGATGGTGATGAGCAGGCCGGCCGCGACCAGCGCCTCGACGAGGGTCGTTCCGCGTTCGTTGTGCGCGATGTGCATGCCGCTGAGCGCTGCAAGGAGCGCACCCGCCGCCGCGCATGCGGCCGCGAGCAGGATCACGCCGCGGAACCGACGACGGCTGCTGGCACGTGTTGTGAGGATTGCAGAATCTGAGGTCGCGAGCGCGGCCGCGGCGCGCAGTTATCGCGCGCTGGTGGCGAGCGGGAGCTGAATGCGGAACTGCGCCCCGCCCGAGGTCCGGTTGGCCGCGACGATGCGGCCGTTGTGAGAGACGATGACTTTCTGCACGATGGCGAGCCCGAGGCCGGTGCCCTGCGCCTTGGTCGTCACGAACGGCTTGAAGATGCGCAGCAGCGACTCCGCCGGGATGCCGGGCCCGTTGTCCTCGATGGTGATGCGGGCGTGCGGCGCTTCGGCGACACCTTCGACGCGAACCAGCGGCTCGATGCCATCCGCGGTGCAGGCCTCGATGCTGTTGCGCATCAGGTTGCTGAGCGACTGCCGGAGCAGCACCTCGTCACCCATCACCCATCCGAACTCGCCGGAGACGTCGATGCGTCCCCGCTCGAGCGGCAGGTCGGCCGCCGCCCGCTCGACGATCATGCGCAGATCGATCGGCACCATGCTCAACGGTTCCGGCTTCGCGAAGTTGAGGAAGTTCGTCACCACCTCGCCCATCGCCGCGGTCTCCTGACGGATGGCCTCGACGTAGGGCCGATAGCCGTCGGGCAGCTTGGTCGGATCGAGCAGCCGGGCGTAACCGTGGATAGTGGCCAGCCCGTTCCTGAACTCGTGCGCAAGGCCGGCCGTCAGCTCGCCGACGCCCGCCAGCGCTTCCTTCAGGCGAAGTTGCTCCTCGAGCTCCACCACTTCCGTCAAATCCGTGAAGAGGCACACCGCCGCCTGGAGATCGCCTTCGCCACCGGCGAGTGGCGACACGCTCACGCCGAGGTGCGAGGGACGCACGTCGAGGCGCAGCTGCCGGCGCACGACCGGCACGCCGGTGCTGAGCGTGTCGGTGATCACCTGGGCCAGGGGCGCGACATGCGACAGCAGATCGGTGACCGAGCGGCCCTCGCCGCCGCCGTCCAGGCTGAGGATCCGGCGCGCGGCGGGATTGACGATCTGCACGACGCCGACGCGATCGACAACGATGAGGCCGGCGCCAACGCCGGTGATGATCTGGCTCGACAGCCGCTCCGAGGCCTCGGCACGCGCCGCGGTTGCCCGCTCCTGCGCCTTCAGCCGCGTCAGCGCCTCCTGCAGCGCCACCGACATCATCGTCGTCTCGGCGCGCGTGTCGTTGGCGTTCCGCGACATCCGCGACATCCGCAGCATCGAGGCGAGGAGCGCCAGCAACACCAGGCCCATGATGGCGGTGATGCCGAACAACGCGTAGCCGGCGGCGGTCAGGCTGCCCATGGCGAATCCGATTGAAGGGCGATCATGGAACGAAGAAGCCGCTGTACCACGTGACGAGCGGCTCGCCCACCAGCATCGCCGCGAGGGCGCCCAGCGACAGGAAGGTACCGAACGGCAGCGCCAGCCGCATGCCGCCGCGGGAGAAGGCGATCAGCCCGATGCCGACCAGCGCGCCGGAGAACGACGACAGGATGAGAGTGACCAGCACCGCCTTCCAGCCCAGGAACGCGCCGATCATGGCGAGCATCTTCACGTCGCCCATGCCCAGCCCTTCCTCGTGGCGCACGGCGTAGTACGCGGCTGCAATCCCATAAAGGATGCCGGCGCCGAGCAGGATGCCAAGCAGGCTGTCGAACCAGCCCGGCGGCCCCACCAGACTGAACAGGAATCCGATGACGATGCCAGGCAGCGTGATGGTGTTCGGCAGGATCTGATGGTGCAGATCGATCCCGAAGAGCGTGATGAGGATCACCACCAGGATGAGCCGCGCTGCCAGCAGCGGACCCATTGGCGTGACCCACGTGATCAGCAGGAACAACACGCCGGTCACGAACTCGACGAGCGGGTACTGCGGCGAGATCAGGGCCTTGCAGTGATGGCACTTTCCGCCAAGCACCAGCCACGACAGCACCGGGACGTTGTCGATCGCGCGCAGGCGCGTCCTGCACGATGGGCACGTGGAGGGCGGCGTCAGCAGCGACTGGCCGAGCGGCAGCCGGTAGATGACGACGTTCAGGAAGCTGCCAATGGCCAGCCCCATGATCGTCGCCAGCACCAGGATCGAGGTGTCCGGCGTGGTCATGGCTGTGACCCGGGCCGGGGGACCGGCGCAGGTGCCGGCGGACGCGGCTCTTCGGGCAGCGGCGCCAGCGGCGAATCCGGCGCCAGGCCGATCCGCCCGGTCGTGGGATTGATCACGAACGGCGTGCCGGCCGGGTCGAGCGGGACTGCGCGAAGTCGCTCGGTGGCCACCAGGGTCTGCCAACTCTGCGCGACGTGACCCTCGCGCGCCTCGTAGCGATCGGCGATGACGTTCAGCTGATCGATCATGTCCATCGCATCCAGCTGCAACAGCCGGCGCTCGGCATTGCTGCGAATCCAGTCGAGGTCGCTCGACTCCATCAGCTGCCGCCACAACGTGCGCGACGACTTCCGATCACCGCCCACGGCCAGCGTTGTCGCGGCCATCGGGGCCAGCCACGTCGGCGCTCCCGGCGCCTTGCTCGCGCGGTCGAACCACTCCGCGGCCTTCGCGTAATCCTTCAGCCACCAGTAGTAGATGAAGCCGATGTCGTGCATGTACTCCCAGCGACCGCCGTCCTGTTCGATGCCGCGTTCGAGCAGCGCGATCGATTGATTCGGGTGGCCCGGCCCGTTCGGGTAGGCCTCGGTCAGGAAGATCGCGCCGAAGCGGTAGGCGACGGTGAAGCGCGGATCCAGCGACGTCACCAGATCGAGCATCGGGTACAGCAGATCGTACGTGCGACGCGACTCGTCACCCAGGCGCTGCCCGCCGTAATAGACGACGGCGCGAATCCAATAGACGTCGGCGGCCACGTTGTCGTAGCCAAGTGCCATGCGCTTCACGGCGGGACCCGGTTGCAGCCAGAGCATGCCGCCTCTCGGCTCGAACGGCTTCAGGTCGCGATCGCGCACGGCCTGGATTCCGACCGACACCATGAACAGCAGCGCGATGGTGGCGAGGAGCGCGCGATTGCCTGGTCTCATCGCCCCACCCGCCCGCGGACCACCGCCGTCACTTGAAGTCTCTCCGCCGGAAGATCGCAATCGCACCGGTCAGCATGATGGCGATGTAGACCACGGCATAGGCCAACGTCAGCAGAATCTGCGACTCCGGCACCGCCACGCCGTGCACGACTTCGGCGCGGATGTTGAACGGGGCGAGATTCGGCAGCACGTAGTAGAGCGCACGCGCCACCCAAACGAGGGGGGTGAAATCGAGAACTGCCCCGAAGTCGCGCAGGTCGGCGTTGAAGTGGCCGGTCACCCAGAGGCCGAACGTGAGCAGCGCCGAGAGCAGCGGGCTGGAGAACGTGGAAAAGAACAACGCGATCGCCGTCACGATCGTCAGCTCGGCCACCGTGAGCAGCACGGCCAGCCCGAGCCGCGGATCCATCGCCGGCGCCGGCCACGCGCTCTTGGCGTAGGCGGAGGTGGTGACGTCCAGGTAGAACAGCACCGCGTAGAAGGCGAGCGCCATCACCGCCAGGTTGACCACCAGCGTCATCACCAGGCCGAAGTACTTGCCGAGCACGAACTGCCCGCGGCTGATCGGCTTCGAGAGCACGCCGAACACGCTGCGGCGCTCCACCTCCTTCGACACCAGCCCGATGCCGATGAACACCGCGATGAGCAGCCCGAACCACGAGATGGCTGCCAGCCCGAGGTCCTTGATGATCTTGAGGTCCTGGCCCGCGGTCAGCTGGCTGATCAAATATGACGCGGCGATCAGCAGCGTCGCGAACGCCACCATCGAGTACGGCACGCGGTCGCGCACCGACTCCTTGAACACCGCTCCGGCCACCACCGCGATCGTGCGCACGCTCACAGGCCGGTCTCCCGGGTCGCGGCCGCGCCCACCGACTGCACGAAGTAGTCTTCGAGCGTCTCGCGCAGCGGATTCAAGGAGACGATCTGCGCACCGCCGCGCCGCAGCTCGTCGAGGAGATCGTCGGGCGCGTGCTCGGGCGGCACCTCGATGGTGTAGCGGCCGTGCGCCAGCGCGGTGATCGATCGCACGCGCGGCGTCAGCGCGGAACGGGTCGCGTCCGAGAGATTGGCCACCACCAGTTCCCAGCCACGGAGTTCGAAAGCCAGGATGTCCGACAGCCGGCCCGAGGCCACCAGCCGCCCCTGCGCCAGGATCGCGACCCGGCTGCACAGCGACTCGGCGTCGGAGAGGATGTGCGACGAGAAGAACACCGTGCAGCCGCGATCGCGCAGCTGCAGCATCAATTGCCGCACCTGACGGCGGCCGAGCGGATCGAGGCCCGACATCGGCTCGTCGAGGAACACCACCTCCGGCTCGTTGAGCAGCGCCTGGGCCAGCCCGACGCGCTGGATCATGCCCTTCGAATACTGGCGGAGACGCAGCCGCCGCTCGGCGCCAAGGCCCACCTCGTCGAGGACGCGGGCGACGCGGGTGGTGAGATCCGTCCCGCTGAGACCGAACAGGCGCCCGAAATAGCGCAGCAGTTCCTCGGCGGTGAGGTGGTCGTAGAAATAGGGATTCTCGGGCAGGAAGCCGATGCGCTGTTTCACCGCGAGATCGCCCACCGGGCGGCCCAGGATGCGGGCCGCGCCGGAGGTGGGATAGAGCAGCTGCATCAGCAGCTTCAGCGTGGTGCTCTTGCCGGCGCCATTCGGGCCGAGAAATCCGAACACCTCGCCCTCGTCCACCGAGAGCGTGAGGCGGTCCAGGGCCCGATAGGGTCGAGGCCGCCAGAAGCCGACGAGAAAGTCCTTGGTTAGATCTTCGGTCTCGATCGCGGCCACAGCTACTGGCCTCCGCCTCCGACGCGGTTCAGCTCCCAGGCAATGGCGGCGTCGAAGAATTCCGGGCGGAGCCCGGGGAGGCGCATGCCGTTCACGAAGAACGTCGGCGTGCCGGTGACCTTCAGTTGCACGCCCTGCGCGGTGTCGCCCTTCACCAGGGTGAGCGTGGCCTGGTAGCGGGCTTCCATGTCGAGGACCCCGCCCACGTCCTTGGCGGCCTGACGGACCGACGCCGGCGTCAACGCCGGCTGGTTGGCGAACAGCCACTCCTCCATCGCCTCGGCCTTGCCTTTTTCGCGCGCGAGCCGGACGGCGACCGCGGCATCGCACGCCGCGGGGTGCACATCGCCGCTGACCCCGGCATTGCATTCGCGCTCGAGCGCGAAGTCCTTGGTGATGAACTTCACCTTGCCGGGCGCCTGCTTGGCCCACTTCGCGAGAATGGGTTTGTACTCCATGAACGTCTGCCGGCACGGCGGGCACTGGTAGTCGTTGAACTTCAGGATCACGACCGCGGCGCCATCAGCGGGCGGCGACGATCGGCTCGCGAGGCTGCTTGGCGAGCCACCCCTCGAATTCCTTCATCTGGGCGGCGCCGGGCGCCGGGGCCACCTGCTCCGCTGCACCATCTGCGGCAGCCTCCATGGAGGCCGCGACCGAGCCGCCGGGGAACATCACCACCGCGGCGAGTGCCAGGGCCACGAACGCCACGGCGGCGGTCAGCGCCGCCGGCGTGCGGACGAGGGTGCGAAGATCACGAACGGCCCGACCTGGAAGACTCGACATGGGTTCCTTTGCCGCCGCTCCCGAGGTGAGGAACAGCCCGATGACGGCGACGTACGAGCCCACGCACAGCAGGCACACCGTCCCCAGAATGAAAAACGACGCGTACGCGAAATACATCACCGCGGCCAGGCCAAGCGTGGACGCGGCGAAGAGATAGCCGGGAAGGTTGGCCGCCGCGGTTTTCGACCGCGAGCACAGCACGACGAGCCCGATCACGAACACGAAGAACAGCAGCCCCAGCAGCGCCACCGGAACGCCCGACACCGCCCCGTACTGGCTGGTGTAGGCGTGGCTGCAACTGAACATCGCGTTGACGTCGCAGACGCTGACGTAGGTCGGGTCGTAGAGCAGCCGGTAGTGGACCCACGCGGACGCCGAAGAGGCGGCCACGCCGAGCGCAGCGAATCCGAGGAACCAGGGCGACATGGTGCGAATTATAAGCCGGGAGGCGCGCCGCTCGCGGCCGCCGTACAGGCCACGGGCGCGGCCCCCTGGAGGAAACCGCGCCCGCGTCCTGCCGTTCCGACTCGAGGAACTCTTACTGGATGGGTGCGCCGGCGGCCGGGGGAACCATCCCGTTTGTGTCGGCGATGGCCGCGGTGTCGGCGTAGATGGTGCCGAGCGTGCCCACCCAGAAGAAGCGCGTGCCGGTCGAACCCGCCGAGATGGGCTCCGCGGTGGCGTACCACGAGCTGATGGTATCTCGCCGCTGGCACCGTGTTGCACGTAGGCGCCGTCGCCGTGCTCGCAACGCCGTCACCTGCCGGCGCCAGGGTCACCGTGTAGCCGCTCTTCTCCACCGGATCCGCGGCGCCGAGGTCGGGGCTGATGAACGGGGCGCCGCCGCCAACCGGCAGGACGGCCAGGTCCATCAGGTCGCCCGCGTAGAAGCCGTTGGCGCAGGTCGACGCATACGCCTGCTGCGAGCTGGTGATGGCGCGCAGCGAACCAATCGCCGAGGCCTCGTTGCCGGCGCGACGCGCGCTCAGCAGGCCGGGAACCGCGATGGCCGCGATGATGCCGATGATGGCCACAACGATGAGCAGTTCGATGAGGGTGAAGCCCTTGGTGTCGCGAATACGCATTGTCTTTTCTCCCGAGAACTGAATGAAGTTACTGGTTGAAGTCTGCCTGCTGCCGTCTTCGTTTTCGTGTTGCCGACGCCGCCTGTTTAGCGGTGGCGGCGTCCGCACGGCCCATACAAGAGCAACCCGCGTACCAACTCGGTTCTGGAGGGAATGGCGATTCGACCAGCACGCGTAAGTCTCTATTTTTCAGGTACTTACGCGATTGTTTTCGGCGACGACCGCGGCGGGAGGGACGGTGCCAAAACCCGTCGCTTTGACATTTCCTGTCAGAACTGTGTGCCAGTATCTGTCAGCGGACCAGGATTGGCAGTTCGGCCGTGTACAGCATCGTGCGATCGAGGTCGCGCGCGTACCAGCGGAGCAGCGCCTGCAAGTCCTCCCGCACGGGACCGCTGAAGACGACTTCGCCGTTCACCCGGACCACCACCGGCTTCGACAGATCGATCATGGTCGGGCGAGAGGAGCAGCGAGAACTTCGCCACGCCGCGGGTGCGCGCCTCGAAGGTATTGCCCTCGCGCCTCACGTCCACGCGACCTGACGGCCAGGTGCGCGCGAACATGCGGTCGTCGCCCCCGACCACGCCGAAGCGGTTGACGTCCTGAAGCGTGGCGTCGTCGGTGGTCCGCCGGCCGAGCTGATCGATCACCAGCCAGTGCACCCGGTTGTAGCGGTCGGTGCGCTCGCTCTCCCACGACAGCTTCTCCGGATGCGGCTGGCGCGGGTGGGCGGTGACGAACTGCGCAAAGGCGTCGCGCTCCGTCGGCCACCAGCTGGTGTCGTGGCCGGCTTCAGGCTGGGGATGGAACATCACCTCGGCGCCCGCTGTCGCAATCATCTCCACGTGCGGCGCCACGGCGGCGACCGGATACATCGGATCGCGCCCGCCATTGATGATGAAGAACGGCTTGTTCACCATGTTGCCGGCGTACATCTGCCCGTTGGCGCGCGTGCTGGGCGTGGCCAGCACCCGCATGTTCCCGTTCAATGGCAGGAACGCCGAGAACGGCGTCGGCAGTTTCATCGCGTAGAAGTACACGCCGGTGGCGCCGTCGGAAATGCCGGTGAGGTAGACGCGGTTCTCGTCCACGTTGTAGGTGCGCTTCACGCGATCGAGCAGCGCCACCATGTGCTCGTACTGATTGAGGTGCCACCATTCCGCGCCGGCGTGACCACGGGGTTGGAGATAGATGGCTTCCTCGCCGGCAATCCGATTCGGCGTGAGCGGGCGCCCCTCGCCCGCCGAGACCGGCCGGCTGACCCCGCCGTGCAGTTGCACACGCACCGGCCACCGCCTGGAGGGCGTGTACCCCGCGGGGACGTCCACCTGGGTCTCGATCACCGTGCCGTCGGTGGTGGTCAGGCGGATCGTGGACTCGCCCGCCTTCGTCGCGCCGTAGGTGCGGCCGGCCTTCAGCCGGGCCAGCGCCTGCGACACGTTGACACCCGCGGACACGACGGCCGTTGCCGCGTCGGCTGCGGCGCGGGCATCCGCCGCCTGCAGCAGCTTCTCCAGCGCCTGCTCGCCGCGCGACTGCGCCAGCGGTGTCGCCACCAGGCGCAAAAGCCACTGCCGTGACGACACACCACGCCGCGAGCGCCAGGCGCCTCATCGCCCCTCCGCTCCGCGCAGGTTGTACTTCTTCGCCAGGTAGCGGAACTGCCGGAAGCTGAGCCCCAGCAGTTCGGCGGCGTGCGTCTGCACGCCGGCCGCCTGCTTCAACGCCCGCTCCAGGTGCTCGCGCTCCACGTCCTGCAGGTGCTGCTCGAGATTGAAGGCGCCGCCCTCGGGCAGCGCCCCGACGGGCGCGGCGATCAGGACGGGCGGCCGACAGCGGCGTGGCCGGCCGGCCGGCGCGGATGTCGTCGGACAAGGTGCTCAGCTCGATGCGATTCCCTTGCTCCAGCGCCACCGCCCGCTCGACGACGTTCTCGAGCTCGCGCACGTTGCCCGGCCATTGATAGGCTTCGAGCGCCGCCAGCGCTTCGGGGGCGAAGCCCTCGAGCGTCTTGCCCATCTCGCGCGACAGCTTGGCGAGGAAGTGATCGGCAATCAGCGGCACGTCACCCGGCCGCTCGCGCAGCCCCGGCAGGCGAATCGGGATGACGTTGAGGCGGTAGAACAAGTCCTCGCGGAACTTCCCTTCCGCCACCAGGGTCGGGAGATCGCGGTTGGTGGCGGCGATGACGCGGATGTTGGCCGCGGTTTCCTCGGTGCCGCCGACCCGTCGGAACTTCCGCTCCTGCAGCACGCGGAGGAACTTCACCTGCATCGCCGGCGTCATCTCGCCGATCTCGTCGAGGAACACGGTGCCACCCTCGGCGACCTCGACCAGGCCCTTCTTGTTGGTGTCGGCGCCGGTGAACGCTCCCCGCACGTGGCCGAACAGCTCGG
Organism: uncultured Acidobacteriota bacterium; assembly: GCA_963723005.1. GTDB lineage: Bacteria > Acidobacteriota > Vicinamibacteria > Vicinamibacterales > UBA2999 > VFZN01. The sequence continues at coordinate 388,428 of CAVRPA010000014.1, forward strand.
ATTCGAGCAGGTTCTCCGGCATCGCGCCGCAGTTGACGGCCACGAACGGCTTGTCGCGGCGCAGCGACTGCTTGTGCATGGCCTGCGCGACCAGTTCCTTGCCCGTACCCGATTCGCCGGTGATGAGGATGGTGCTGTTGGTGCGGCAGACGGTCTCGACCAGCCGGAAGACATCCAGCATCGGCGTGCTGCGTCCGATGATGCCGGCAAAGCCGTGATCGACGGTGGTGCTGCGCAGCACCGCGTTCTCGTGCCGCAGCCGCCGCGACTCCAGCAGCTGCCGCACCTGCATCGTCACCAGGTGCACGTCGCGGAACGGCTTCTCGAACAGCGCCTCGGCGCCCAGCTCGCGCGCGTGCTTCCACTCGTCCGAGTCGCGCGTCCAGTGGGCGGTCATCATCAGGACCACCGCGTCCGGCGCCAGCTCGCGCACCGAGGCCAGCAGGCGGACACCGTCCAGACGGGGCATCCGGATGTCGGTCAGCACGACATCCACGAACTCCCTGGCGACGATTTCGCGGGCGGTCAGGCCGTCATCGGCGATGAGCACCTCGAAGCCGTCGCGCTGGAACAGGATGCGCAGCCATTCGCGCATCGACTGTTCGTCATCGACTATGAGGATTCGGGGCATGCGTGAATTCTAGGCGGAAGCGGCTCCCGAACGAACCGGCGGCGGCGCAGCGGGCGCAGAAATCCTGGCGAGCGGGCTGGGAAACCGCACCGCGAACGTCGTGCCCTGCCCCGGCGCCGAGCTCACGTCGACGCGGCCGCCGTAGTCGGTGACGATGCGGTGCACGATGGCGAGGCCGAGGCCGGTGCCCTGGCCGAACGAGCCGCGGAAGGGCTGGAAGATGTCGTCGAGCTCTTCCGGCGTCATGCCGACGCCGTGGTCGGTGATCTCGAGGACGGCGTGGCCCGGGCCGCCGTTGGGCGGTTCGTTCCGGGCACTCAGGCGCAGCTCGCCGCCATCGCGCATCGCCCGCACGCCGTTGGTCGCAAGGTTCCAGAGGATCTGCCGCAGCTGGCTCTCGTCCCCTTCCACGGGCACCTCGCCGTCGGGCAGCGACACCTCCACGGTGTGCCGCTCGCCGACATCCGGGCTGTTCCGCAGCAACAGGGCCGTCTCCTTCACCAGTGTTCCGAGATCGAGCCGCGTCAGCTGCGCCTTCTGCGGCTTCGCGTAGGCCAGGAACGACTTGATGGTGTGGTTCAGGCGATCCGACTCCTTGAGGACGATGTCCATCAGCTGTGCCTGATCGCCGGTGAGCGCCAGCTCCTGCCGCAGCATCTGCATCGAGCCCGACATCGACGCCAGCGGGTTCCTGATCTCGTGCGCGATGCCGGCCGCCATCTCGCCGACGGCCGCCAGGCGCTGCTGCATCCGCGCCGTGCGCTCGTAGCGCTTCATCTCGGTGACGTCCTGGAACGTGTAGAGATAGCCGTGACTGCCGTCCGGCAGGGGCAACCGCGCCACGCTCAGGCCGATATCGATCACCGTGCCATTCACGCGGGTGAACTGGTAATCCAGGCGCTTGCTGCGGCGCCGCCGCAGTTCCTCGTCCATGGTGGTGATGGCGGCGGGGTCCAGCTGCAGGATGTCGGTGGCCTGGCGGCCAATCGGCGGCTCGCCGGAGAGGCCGGTGATGGTCATCGCCGACTTGTTGAACGTGAGCAGGCGGTTCTGCGCGTCCGCGGTGACCAGCCCGCTCAGCAGGTTGTCGATGACGAACTGGTTGAAGGCCTGCAGGTCGGCGATTTCAGAGGTGACCTCCTCGAGCCGGACGTCAGCGCTCCTCACGCGCTCGGCCAGCGAACCGGCGAGCAGCGCCACCAGGAAGAAGCCAAGGACGTTCAGACCGACGGTGTAGAGCGCGATGCTGGGCGCCGGCAGGCCGCCGGGCACCGGGGCGAACGGCAGCGCGACGACTCCGCGGGCCGCCAGGAACTGCGCCAGGACCAGCCCGGCGAACAGCGTCGCGTTCAGCGCGGCCATGCGCAGCCCGCCTCGGCGGAGCTGCACGGTGCTGGCCGAGAGGATCGGCAGGGCGTAGAGCGGGGTGAACAGGGTGTTGACGCCGCCGGTGAGGTAGACCCCGGCGGACACCAGCAGCGAGTCGAGCACGAAGTGCAGATCGGCCATCCACGGCCGATCGATGAAGCGCACCAGCGTCAGCAGCGCGAAGCTGATGGCGAACGCCAGGCCGATCAACGCGAAGAACGGGTTGAACGGCAGGACCTCCGTCGCGCGATCCTGGGTGACGACGGCCAGCCCCAGCAGCACGGTGGCGACGACCAGCCTGATGGCTGTGTGCGTCGCCAACCACTGCCGCAGCCAGGGCTGACTCATCCCCCGGCCATCTTGCTGATGAGACCGAAGATCGGCAGGTACATCGCAATCACGATGCCACCGACCACGCCGCCGAGGAAGGCGATCATCACCGGTTCGAGCAGCGTCAGCATGCCCGCCACCGCGGTATCCACTTCCTCCTCGTAGAAGTCGGCGATCTTGGCGAGCATGTTGTCGAGCGCGCCGGTGGCCTCACCGACGCTGATCATCTGCACCACCATGCCGGGGAACACACCGGTCTCCTTCAGCGGCGCGGAGATGGTCTCGCCGCGTTCGATGCTCTTGCGCGTCACCTGGATCGCGTCCTCGATGATGGCGTTGCCGGACGTGCGGGCGGTGATGTCCAGGCCGTCGAGGATGGGGACGCCCGACGCCATCAGCGTCGACAGCGTGCGGCAGAAGCGCGCCACGGCGATCTTGCGCAGGATCGAGCCGAGAATCGGCACCTTCAGCAACAGTCCGTCCACCACGCGGCGGCCCTTCTCGGTGGCGTAGTACTGCCGCAGCGCATAGCTGCCACCGACGAACAGGACAACCAGGAACGGCATGAAGCGGACCAGGTTGTTGCTGAGCGCGATGACGATGCGCGTCGGCAGCGGCAGTTCGGCGCCGAGGCCGGCGAACAGGCTGGCGAAGGTCGGGATGACCTTCCACAGAATGACGGTGACGACCGCGCCCGCGATCACGATGACCGCGATCGGGTAGATCATCGCCGACTGGACCTGGCCCTTCAGCTTGACGGCCTTCTCGATGTAGACCGCCAGGCGCTTCAGGATGGTGTCGAGGATGCCGCCCGCCTCGCCGGCGGCGATCATGTTCGTGTAGAGCGCGTCGAACACCCGGGGATGGCGCTTCATCGCCTCGGCCAGCGCCTGGCCGCCTTCGACGTCGGTGCGGGTCTGCAGGATGACCTGCTGGAAGTACTTGTGCTCTTCCTGGTTGCCGAGGATGTCCAGGCACTGGACCAGCGGCAGGCCGGCGTCGATCATCACCGAGAACTGGCGGGTGAAGACCGCCAGGTTCTTGGCCGGGACCGACTTGACGCGCAGCTTCTTGGGGGCTGCCGCCTTGACCGCCACCGGAGCGATCCGCGTGACCTGAATCTGCTCGCGGCGCAGGGCCGCGCTCACCGCTTCCATCGAGTCGCCCATGCGCTCGCCCGCCACGGACTCGCCGCCGCGGGTTCTCCCGGAAAACGCAAACGTCGCCATGTCAGTCTCCGTTCCTCAGTGCATCGTTCGGGGGGAGACCCGTTCGATCCTTCATCCTACTGCCCACCCGGACGGCCCGGACGAAGTGCCGCCGCCGGAGTGCCGGGACGCTGCCCCAGGCCCGCGCCGGGGACCACGCCCACTCCGCGATTGATCATCTCCTGCAGCTCGTCGCGGTTCGACGACGCGCTGATCGCGGTCTCCAGCGAAATCTGGCGGCGGAAGAACAGCGTCGCCAGCGACTGGTTCATCGTCTGCATGCCGAGCTTCTCCTGCCCGGTCTGCATCGACGAGTAGATCTGGTGAATCTTGTCCTCGCGGATCAGGTTCCGGATGCCGGGCGTCGGGACCAGGATCTCCATCGCCACGACCCGGCCCTCGCCGTTGATCTTGGGCAGCAGGCTCTGGCAGACGATGCCTTCGAGCACCATCGAGAGCTGGGTCCGGATCTGCGCCTGCTGGTGCGAGGGGAACTGGTCGATGATGCGGTTGATCGTCGACGACGCGGAATTGGTGTGCAGCGTCGCGAAGGTCAGGTGGCCGGTCTCCGCGATGCGGAGCGCCGATTCCACGGTTTCGAGGTCGCGCATTTCGCCGATCAGCACCACGTCGGGGTCTTCACGGAGCGCCGCGCGCAGCGCGTTGGTGAAGCTCTGCGTGTCGCTGTGGACCTCGCGCTGGTTGACCATGCAGCTCTTGTGCTGGTGCAGGTACTCGATCGGATCCTCGATGGTGAGGATGTGGCCGTGCGTCTCGGTGTTGATCTTGTCGATCATCGCCGCCAGCGTGGTCGACTTGCCGCTGCCGGTGGGGCCGGTGACCAGGATCAGCCCGCGCGGCTTGTCCGCCATCTTCGAGATGACCGACGGCAGGTGCAGCTCCTCGAGGCCGCGGATCTTCTCGGGAATCTGGCGGTAGGCCGCGGCCACGGCGCCCCGCTGGTTGTACATGTTGCAGCGGAAGCGGGCGACGCCGCGGATACCGAACGAGAAGTCCAGTTCGAGCGTCTCCTCGAAGCGCTTCTTCTGGGCGTCGGTGAGCACGCTGTAGGCCAGCGCCTTGCTGTCGGTGGGCGTCAGCGGCGGGAATTCCAGCCGCCGCAGCTCGCCGTGCACGCGCACCTGCGGCGGGGTGTCGATCGACAGGTGCAGGTCCGACGCCCCCAGTTCAACAGTGGTCTTCAACAGTTCCGGCAGTGTGGCCATAACGCGCTCTTCACCTCAGATTGATTGGCTTACCGGACCGTCTCACGCAGGACTTCTTCGACCGACGTGACGCCGTCCTTGATCTTGCGGAGGCCGCTGCCGCGCAGCGTGATCATGCCCTCCTCCACCGCCTTGCGCCGCAGTTCCAGCGCCGAGGCGCCGACCAGCACCAGCTCGCGGAGCTCGTCGGTGATGTCCATCACCTCGTAGAGGCCGACGCGGCCCTTGTAGCCGGTGCCGTTGCACTTGTCGCAGCCCTTGCCGCGGTAGACCTTGACCGTGCGCGCGTCCTCGGCCGAGAAGCCGATGTGCTCGAGTGCCGCCGGCGGCAGGTCCTCGTGCTCCTTGCAGTTGGAACATACCCGGCGCACCAGGCGCTGGGCGCAGACCAGGTTGAGGGAGCTGGCGACCAGGAACGGCTCGATGCCCATGTTCATCAGGCGGTTCACCGTGCTCGGCGCGTCGTTGGTGTGGAGCGTCGACAGCACGAGGTGGCCGGTGAGCGCCGCCTTGACCGCGATTTCCGCGGTCTCGAAGTCGCGGATTTCGCCGACCAGGATGATGTTCGGGTCCTGGCGGAGGAAGCTGCGGAGCGCGGCCGCGAAGTTGAGGCCGATGCTCTCGCGCACCTGCACCTGGTTGACGCCGGGGAGATTGAACTCCACCGGGTCTTCCGCGGTCATGATGTTGGTCTCGGAGGTGTTGATGCGCGAGATCGACGAGTAGAGCGTGTTGGTCTTGCCGCTGCCGGTCGGGCCGGTGACGAGCACCATTCCCCACGGCTTCTGAATCTGGGTTTCGAGCTTCCGCAGCGACTCCGGCTCGAACCCGAGCCGCGTCATGTCGAGCATCAGCTTGCCCTTGTCGAGCAGACGCATGACGATCTTCTCGCCGAACAGCGTCGGCAGGCACGAGACGCGGAAGTCGATGTCCTTGCTGACGCCGTTGTCGCTGAACCGGATCTTGATGCGGCCGTCCTGCGGCAGGCGCTTCTCGGCGATGTCCAGCTTGGCCAGAATCTTGACGCGCGAGGTGATCGCATCGCGCATCTTCAGCGACGGCGCCATCATGTTGTAGAGAATGCCGTCGATACGGAAGCGGACCCGGTATTCCTTCTCGTAGGGCTCGATGTGGATGTCGCTGGCGCCCTTCGAGATCGCCGACATCAGGATCACGTTCACCAGCTTGATGACCGGCGCTTCCTCGCCCTGGCGAGCCAGCGCCTCGGCGCTGATCTCCTCGAGGTCGTCCATGACCTCGACCTCGCCGACGTCGGTGGGCATCTCATCGAGGGCCTTGGCGGCGAAGTCCAGGGCGCTCTCGGCGGGCACCGGCTGCATCGCGGCGCCACCGCGGTTGGTCACGCTGGCGACCGGGGCGCCGCCGTAGTACTTCTCGATCGCCTCGAACACGCCGGTCTCGGACGCGACCACGGGCTCGACGTTGTAGCCCGTCATGAACTTGACGTCGTCCATCGCGAAGACGTTCGTCGGGTCGGTCATCGCGATCGTCAGCGTGGCGCCGGATCGGCTCAACGGGATGATCTGGTACTTGCGCGCCGTCTCGGCGGGCACCAGCTTGATCACCGCGGTGTCGATCTCGAACTGCCCAAGCGCGATCGACGGCACCCCGTACTGTTTCGACAGCAGGGCCGTGATCTCGTCGTCCTGGATGTATCCCAGCTTCACGAGGTTGGCGCCGAGCTTCCCCCCGTTCTGCCGCTGATACGTCAGGGCGTCCTGTAGCTGTTCCGCCGAGATGCGCTTCTCTTTGAGAAGTAGTTCGCCAATCCTGACCGGCATGTCGTTCCTAAAACATCAGCCTCGCGCCAACACTCCACGAGCGCTCGTCCTGGTCCCCTTGGGCCAGGTGCGCCTCCACGAACACTCCCGACTTGATCGCCGCCGAAACGCCGCCGGCGAGCACCGGCCGCGCGTCGCCGCTAGGTACTGCCGCGAAGCCCCCCGCGGAGCCCCAGACGCTGTCCCATCCACCACGTTTCAACACCGGCCGCAACGTCGCGCCGCTTGCCCGTCATCGACGCCTGCTCCGTCAGGTCAACGTCGGTGGAAACCACCAGCCGTGAAATCCCCGGCCAGCCGCTCCCCCACGCCGCACCGACGCGGACTTCCCGTTCCAGTTCCACGGTGCCGCCGTCCACGTCGGGACGATCGAACTCCGGGGTCGTCAGGTTCCGGGCCACGACGCCCAGCCGCCACTGCTCCACCGCCACCATCGCCCCGGCGTCCACGTCCACTCGCGAGGTCGAACGGTGCGCGAACGAGTCCCGCTCGTCGAGCGCGTCGAACGGGTCGTCCGCGGTACTGACACCGCTGGTGACTTCGCCGTTGACGAACTTCACCGTGCCCGCGACCACGATGTAGTCGTTGATCGACTGCGCCAGCGATACGCCGATATTCGAGGTCGTAAGCTCCTGCACACTTTGCCGTCCATCTTCTCGGCTTGGACCCGCCATTCCTTCAGGGGTGAGGTGGGTGGTCGCGGCCATCGACCGCCGGTAATAGCCAAGGCCGAAGGGCGGAATTGTGAAGCCGATGAAGTGTTGCCGACCCCTCCGAGCCGCCTGGCGTCCCGTCCGGACTGGGCGGTTCCGCGCGATTCTGGCCGTAATCCAGCACAAAGCTGAGGTACGACCCCGTCGCCATGCCGGCCGGGTTCCAGTAGATCGAGGTGGCATCGTCAGCCACGGCGACAAACGCCTCGCCCATGCCCGCGGCACGCGTGCCGGTCGATTGAGCCAGCGCAGAAACGGGCAAAAATAGGGCGAACGCCAGCAATACCGCTGCGCGGCCGTACGGTCTTTTGGACGACATAAAATACGAATTTGAAGTCACGAACGAGCCGCGGCGTCTTGGAAGGGGGAAGCCGAGAAGTTCATCGTATTCAGCACTTTGGAAGACTGTCAAGAAACCTCCTGTCCGCTCGCGTCGTATAAGCACAGAGGACATCGTTTCGAATGCCGCGTATCGCGGGCGTGCTCTGGCGCCCCCGCTCGACCATGGCCGCCCTCGTGGCTGCCCCAGCCTTCCTTGCGACGTGGGCCCTCCTCCTGATTCTCTGGTTGGCGCCGGCGACCTGGCTGCTTTCCACCAGCGTTGGCCGTCAGGCCCTGGTGGACGAGCGCGTACGCGTCGTCGAAGCCTTTGGCGGGCAGGTGGACGAGGCCGCGTACGGCCGGTTGCAGCAGTCGCCCCCGTGGTTCACCTATTTCACGAGCGGCGGACGCCTGCTGTTGGCGCCGCCGGTCACCCTGCTGGTGGCCCTGGGGCTGGTCGGCCTGGCGCGGGCGGACGGGGGCAGCCTGTCGGTCCTCGCCGCGATGGCCGTCAGCGTGCACGCCAGCACGGTGCTGGTCCTGCAGGAGCTCGTGGCGACACCGCTGCACTACCTGCGGGAGTCGATCACCAGCCCCACGAACCTGGCCGTGATCTTCCCCGGCTTCGGCGACGGCACGCTGCCGGCGCGACTCCTCGGATCGATTGAGCTGTTCGGCCTGTGGTGGTTGTGGCTGCTCGCCCTGGGCGTGGCCGCCGCGACCCGCCGGCCGGCCCGGCGCTACTTCGGGCGGTTGCTGGTCGTCTATGTAGGTATTGCGGCATTGTTAGCGGCGGTGATCACCGTCGCAGGAGGGTCTTAGCGTGCTCCGGAAGAAGTGGCTGTGGGTGGTCGTGGTGCTGCTGGCGCTGGCGGGTATAGCGGCGACCGTGATCAGCCGGCGGCAGGACCAGGGCATCAGGGTCTCGGCCGAAACCATCCAGCGACGCGACCTCGAGGCGATCGTCTCGGCTTCCGGCAAGATCGAGCCGCAGAAGACCGTCAACATCAGCGCGCAATCGATGGGCCGCGTGACGAAGCTGGCGGTGAACGAGGGCGACAAGGTCAAGGCCGGCCAGTTCCTCCTGCAGATCGATGCCGTCAACGCCGCGGCCGCGGTGCGCCGCGACGAAGCGGCGGTGGCCGGCGCCTCCACGGCGCTCGAACAGTCGCGGGTCGGCCTGCAGAGCGCCCGCGCCAGCCTCGAACTGGCGCGCCAGTCGCTGAAGCGCCAGATGGACCTCACGCAGTCGGGGCTGACCACACGCGAGTCGCTCGAGAAGGCCCAGGCCGAAGTCGAAGTCCGCGAGAGCGACCTGCACGCGCGCGAGCAGGAGATCAAGAACCGCGAGACGCAGCTGCGCCAGCAGGAAGCCGGGTTGCAGAGCAGCCAGCACTCGTTGTCGCAGGTGCGCTTCGAGGCGCCGTTCGACGGCGTCGTCACCCGCCGGAACATCGAAGAGGGCGAGAACGTGGTCGTCGGCACGATGAACAACGCCGGCACCATCCTGCTCACCGTCGCGGACATGTCGATCATCGAGGCCGAGATCGAGGTGGACGAGACCGACATCCCGTTCGTCCAGCTCGGCCAGCCGGCCCGGATCACCATCGACGCGATTCCCGACAAGACCTTCACCGGCAAGGTCACCGAGATCGGCAACAGCCCGATCCAGACGACGGCCACTGCCGCCACCACGGCTCGCACGGCCACCAACTTCAAGGTGACGGTCACCATCCACGACAAGGTGCCCGACGTGCGGCCCGGCTTCACCTGTACGGCGGAGATTACGACGGCGACGCGCGGCAACGTCACCGCCGTGCCGATCCAGGCGCTGACCGTGCGCGAGCTGCTCTACGATCAGCAGGGCAACATCATTCCGGAGATGCGGCCGCCGAAGCCTCGCTTCCAGTTCCGCGCGCCCTCGACGACCGCCGCCGCAGCCCCCGCCGAGCTGCAGCCGGGACAGAAGCGCGAGGAAACCGAAGGCGTCTTCGTGATCCGCGACAACAAGGCCACCTTCGTGCCGGTCAAGCTCGGCATCGCGGGTGAGCGCTATCTTGAAGTGACGGCGGGCCTCAAGGAAGGCGACCGCGTCATCACCGGGCCGTTCGAGTCGGTGCGTGGCATGTTCGAGGGCGACCTCGTGAACACGCGCCAAGCCGGCCGGCTCGTAGTCACGCGCGCGCGGCATTCGTCACAGGGTCCATGTCTCAGATCCTCGAGTCGATTCGGCTGGCACTGTCGTCCATCTGGGCGAACAAGCTGCGATCGATGCTCACGCTGCTGGGCAACATCGTCGCGGTGTCGTCGATCATCACGGTGGTGGCGCTCATCACCGGCGTGAACGGCGCGGTCACCGACGCGATCGTCTCGGACCTGGGCGCCGACTCGTTCGTCATCCAGCGGACCGGCATCAGCCAGAACGAAGACGACTTCGAGCGGATGCGCAGCAACCCCAACGTGACGCTCGACGATGCCGCGGCGGTCCGGCGCTTCGCGACCGCGGTCAACGCGGTGATGGCGCAGGCGCAGCAGAGCACACGCATCGCCTACCGCGACGAAGAACTGGAATCGGTGCAGGTGCAGGGCGTCACGGAAGAGTACCTGGACTTCACGACCTTCGATGCCGAGCGCGGCCGCATGATCAGCCCGGTGGAGATCCGGCGCAAGCGCCACGTGGCGCTGCTCGGATGGCAGACGGCCGACCGCCTGTTCGGCGCCGCGGATCCGATCGACAAGCAGATTCGCGTGGCGGGGGTCGCCTTCCGCGTGGTCGGGGTGTCGGCGAAGAAGGGCTCGGCGTTCGGCAACTCGCTCGACGAGTTCGTGGTGATTCCGCTCGGCGCCTACCAGAAGCTGTTCGGCGCGCGCCAGTCGCTGCAGCTGATGGTGCGGCCGCGCGACCCGACGCTGGTGCAGCAGGCGAAAGACGAGGCGCGCGTGGCGATGCGCGTGGAGCGGCGCCTGAAACCCTCGGAGCCAGATAACTTCGGCATGCTGGCGTCCGATTCGGTGCTCGGCATCTTTCAGCAGGCGACCGCCGGCATCGCGATCGTCCTCGTTGGCATCGTCGGACTGTCCCTCCTGGTCGGCGGCATCGTCATCATGAACATCATGCTGATGGTGGTGAGCGAGCGGACCCGCGAGATCGGCCTGCGCAAGGCGCTCGGCGCCAAGCGGCGGGACATCATGTCGCAGGTGCTCACCGAATCGGTGACGCTCTCGCTGACCGGCGGGATCATTGGCGTGGCGCTCGGCGCGTTGTTCGCCACCATCATCGGCAGCCTGACGCCGGTTCCCGCCTCGGTGGAATCGTGGTCGGTGGTGCTGGGCGTGACCATCACCGCGGTGGTCGGCCTGTTCTTCGGATGGTATCCGGCGCGCCGTGCCGCGATGCTCGACCCGATTGAAGCGCTGAGGCGCGAATAGCCGTGAAGCACCTCACCCGGCAGGCCGGATTGTTCCGCGAGACCGCGCGCATGGCGTTCGAGACGCTGCGCGGCAACAAGATGCGCTCGGCGCTGACCGTGCTCGGCGTCGTCATCGGCGTCACCTCCATCGTCGGGATGACGTCGCTCATCCGCGGCTTCGACACCTCGCTGCGCGACTCGATCGCCGCCCTCGGGCCGAAGACCATTTTCGTCCAGCGCTTCGGCGCGGTGAGCTTTTCGTCAGGCGCCTCGTTCCTCGAATTGATCCGTCGTCCCGTCCTCACCATCGACGACGGCGAGGCGATTCGGCGGCTGGCGCCGTCGATCGAGATCGTGGACACCTGGCTCGGGGCCGGGCCGCCCCAGCCGACGGTGGAACGCATGTTCTACCGCGGCGATCGAACCCGCCCCGCCGCGATCATGGGCACCAGCGAGCGCTTCGTGGACGTGAACTTCGCGAAGCTCCTGGCCGGGCGCGTCTTCACCGAGCAGGAGGTGCTGCGGCGCAGGCGCGTCGCGGTGATCGGTTACGGACCATACGACGCGCTGTTCAAGGCGCGGGGCATCGATCCGGTCGGGAAGAGCATCCGCATCGGCGCGCTCGACTACACGGTGCTGGGCGTAATCGACAAGCGGCCGGCGGCGGGCGGATTCAGCCTGGGCCAGGACGACTTCGCGATCATTCCCTACACCGCGTTCCGCAAGCAGTTCGGCAACGAACGCGTGCGGCGAGGGCCGTTTGGCGGCCAGGCGGTGATGATTGCGGTGGTGCCGCGCGACGACGTCACGCGCGAGGTCGCGATGCAGGAGGTCGAGGCGGTGATGCGCATCCGCCACGGCCTGACGCTGGACAAGCCCAACGATTTCGACCTCGTCACCCAGGACGCCGTGCTCAAGGTGTGGGACCAGATTTCCCAGGCCGTGCTGCTGTCGCTGGTCGTCATCTCGTCCATTGCGCTGATGGTCGGCGGCATCGGGGTGATGGCGATCATGACCATCTCGGTGACCGAACGGACGCGCGAGATCGGCGTCCGCAAGGCGCTGGGCGCCCGGCGCACCGAGATCCTCACGCAGTTCCTGATCGAGGCCATCGTGCTCACCAGCGTCGGCGGCGTGCTGGGCGTGGTGATGGGCAGCGCCATCGGCCTGACCGTCAATCTCGTCTCCGGTTTCCCGGTGTCGCTGCCGTGGTGGTCGTTCGCCCTGGGCCTCGGCTTCTCGGCCTCGGTGGGCGTGTTCTTCGGGATGCTGCCGGCCTGGCGGGCGTCCCGGATGGATCCGATCGAAGCGCTCAGATACGAGTAATCCGGCGCCCTCAGCTGGCATATGATGCCCTCAAGAAACGGACGTCTGACTCGCCCGGGGAGGCTTCACGCCTATGAAGGTGTACGACGCTGCCAACATCCGGAACGTAGCCGTAGTGGGCCACGGCGGATGCGGTAAGACCCAGCTGGTGTCCGCGCTGCTGTTCGCGGCCGGCATGGTCAACCGGCTCGGCCTCGTGGACGATGGCACTACGGTCACCGACTACGACGACGAGGAAATCGCCCGCAAGCACACGCTGAGCGCCACCCTGGCGCACGCGGAGTGGAACAAGTCCAAAATCAACCTGATCGATACACCCGGTGTCGGCAACTTCTTTGCCGATGCCACGGCCGCGCTGCACGTGGCCGAAGCCGCCCTCGTCGTGGTGGACGCCGTGGCCGGCGTCGAAGTGCAGACCGAGAAGGCGTGGCAGGCTGCCGAGGAGCTGGCCCTCCCCCGCTTGATCTGCGTCCACCGGCTCGATCGCGATCGTGGCTCGCTGGAACGGACCGTGGACTCGCTCCGGCAGACGCTCGGCCGCGCGATCATCCCGATCCAGTTGCCGATTGGCGAGGGCCCCGCCTTCAACGGCATCGTCGATCTGGTGGCGATGAAGGCCCTCACCTTCCCCGCCGATGGGACCAAGGGCATGACCGAAGGGCCGGTGCCACCGGCGATGGAAGCCGCAGCGGCCTCCGCGCGCGAATCGCTGATCGAGATGGTCGCCGAGGCCGACGAGCAGCTGATGGAGCACTTCTTCGAGGCCGGCACGCTCACGCAGGACGAACTGATGAGCGGGCTCAAGGCCGCCACCGCGGCGGCCCGGCTGTTCCCGGTGGTCTGCGCCTCGGGGTTGCAGAACGTGGGGGCCGCGCCCCTGCTCGACGCGCTCGCATCCTTCGTCCCCTCGCCGGCCGAGCGGCCCTTCCAGGCACTGGCCGGCAGCGAGACGGTGTCGCGGACCGCGAACGAGAGCGCGCCGTACGCCGCGTTCGTCTGGAAGACAGTGGCCGACCAGTTCGCCGGGCGAATCACCCTCTTCCGTGTCTATCAAGGGGCGCTGAAGTCCGACGCCACGGTCACGAATCTCACCCGCGGGAGCCAGGAACGGCTTGGCCATCTCGTCGTGCTGCAGGGCAAGACGCAAGTGCCGGTGGACGAACTGCGGGCCGGCGATCTCGGCGCCGTCGCCAAGTTGAAGGACACGCGGACCAACGACACGATCGCCGACAAGAGCGCCGGCATCACCTTCGCGCCGATGACCTTCCCCGAGCCGGTGCTCTCCTACGCGATCGAGCCCAAGAGCCGCGGTGACGAGGACAAGATCAGCACCTCGATGCATCGCCTGGAGGAAGAGGACGGCACCATCCGCTACTCGCGCGATCCCCAGACCAACGAGCTGCTGCTCGCCGGACAGGGCCAGCTGCACATCGAGGTCACCGTCGCCAAGCTGAAGCGGCGCTTCGGCGTGGAAGTGATCCTCAAACCACCCCGCATCCCCTATCGCGAGACGATCACCGCGCGCGTCGAGGCGCACGGCCGCCACAAGAAGCAGACCGGCGGGCACGGGCAATTCGGCGACTGCAAGATCCGCATGGAACCGCTGCCGCGGGGCAGCGACTTCGAGTTCGTTGACGAGATCTTCGGCGGCTCGATCCCGCGGCAGTTCATACCCGCCGTCGAAAAAGGGATCCGCGAGTCGAAGGTGCGCGGCTACCTGGCCGGGTTCCCGGTCGTGGACTTCCGCGTCGTGCTCCTCGACGGGCAGTATCACGATGTGGACTCAAACGAGCTCTCGTTCAAGACCGCGGGATGGCTGGCGTTCAAGGACGGGATGTCGAAGGCCAAGCCCATCCTCCTCGAGCCGGTGATGGACGTGGAGGTCTACGCGCCGAGCGACTACGCCGGCGACCTGATGGGCGACCTGAACGGGCGCCGCGGGCGCATCTCGGGGATGGAACCACGCGGGACCATCACCGTGATCAAGGCGCAGGTGCCGATGTCAGAGATGCTGACCTACGAACAGCACCTCACCTCGGTGACTGGCGGGCGCGGCTCGTATCACATGGAGTACTCGCACTACGACGAGGTGCCGTCGCACCAGCAGCAGAAGATCGTCGCGGCGGCGAAGAGCGAACGCGGCCAGGTGGCGGAAGAGATCGAGTAAGCGCGATCAGGGCAATGGCTGAAGGTCCGGCGCCACCCATTGGCGTCGGGCCTCGGTCGAGAACAGGCACTCGCGCGAGTAATAGCGCAACGGCAGCTCGCGATCGCCGACGGCCTCGAGCAGGCGGCGTTCGAGCGTGTCGGCTTCCTGGTCGGGCGAGGCGTCGGCCGAGACGAACGCGTCGATCACCTTCACATAGAACACGGTCAGCGTCTCGTGGTACCCGGAGGTGCTGGTGTTGGCGGTGCCGACGGACTCGTTGTAGCGGCTGATCCGTTCCCGCAGCAGGTCCACCGCAAGGTCCGCGCCGAAGCGGCGAACGTGCCAGAGACCCACCCGCAGGTGAGCAACGTGAGTCCACGCCGGCTTCGGCAGGCTGCGGTCGAGGAACAACCGCACCAGCGACTCGGTGTCGAGCGGCGCCTCCACTACCAGAGCCCGACGCGGCCCGTGACCGAGGCCACGAGCTTCGCGGGGTCGTACCCCACGCCCTGCCTGAACACGATGTCCACCTTGCGCAGGTCGCCGATCGCGCGTGAGGGATCGCCGTTGAGCACCATCAGATCGGCCTGCTTCCCGGCCGCGATCGTCCCAATCTGCGCCTCGCGCCCCAGGTAGCGGGCGCCGTTCAGCGTGCCCATCGTGATGGCTTCGAGCGGCGTGAAGCCGGCGTCCACCAGCAGTTCCAGCGCGCGCTGGTTGGAGAAGCCGGGGATGACGCCGCCTCCGCCGGTCGGGTCGGTGCCGGTCACCAGCATCCCGCCGGCGCGAACAAAGGCGCGCTCCAGCGCCATCGCCTTCGGGAACAGCGTGCGGTAGATCGAGTCCTTGTTGTCGGCGGTCCGCCGATAGTTCTGCTCGAACTGCTCCTTCAGCACCGGCAGCAGCACCTCGAGCCCGGGCGGCACAGGGCGGCCGGGCGTGTAGGTCTCGAACACGGTGAGTGTGGAGGTGAGCGCCACCTTCTTCGCGACGAGCTTCTTCACCAGGGCCTGGAACCCCGCCGACGACTCGTCGAGGTCGGCGATTGTCTGCTGACCGCGGCCCTGGCCCGGGCACACATCCGGCTGCTTGTCGGTCACGAAATCGGTGGCCGCGAAGAACCCGTGTTCGAGGTTGTCGATGCCCAGGTCCGCGGCTTCCGCGTAGGTGACGGAACACAGGTGCCCGGTCACCTTCAGGCCGCGTTTGTGCGCTTCTTCGACGACCGCGCCGAGCTGGGCGCGCGAGATTTGCATGTAGGCCTTGAACGACGTGGCCCCCATGTCGGCCCAGTACGCCACTTGACGCCGCGCCTCGGCGGCGTCGGCCATCGAGCGCATCTGGAGGAAGGTGTTGGCGCCGTTAACGTAGGGAGCCGTGGCATCGATCGACGGCCCGGCCACTCGGCCTTCGTCCACCCCGCGTTTGAGGTTGAGGTCCATGAAGCCGTTCATGTTCCCCGCGGTGCGCATTGTCGTGACGCCGCCGGCGAGATACAACCGGACGAAGCTCTGGCCGAGCTGACCGTAGACGCCGGGCCCGACCGGGTAATAGAGATGCTCGTGCAGCATCACCATCCCCGGCATCACGGTCTTGCCCGCCAGGTCTACGACGGTGGCGCCCGCGGGCGCCGTCACTTGCGACGAGGCGCCAACGGCGGCGATGACGCCGTCGCGCAGGACAATGGTTTGCGATTCGCGCGCCGCCGCGCCGGTCCCGTCGATGACCCGCGCGTTCACGAGCGCGATCACCGGAGCGTCGGTGGTGACGAATCCCCTCACCGCGTCGGACAAGGTGGGGCGCGATCCGGGCTGCTGGGCCGACAGCACGCCGACCAGCACCAGCACGGCGCACAGGGGCAGCGCCCAGACGAGTCGTTGGCTCCGCACCCTCACCACCCTCCGCGCGCTACTGGGACACCGTGAACGCCACGACCTGCGCTCCCTGCTCGTCTCCGGCCTTGACCTCCACGCGCACCGTGTAGGTGCTGGGCGCGAGGCTCGCGAGCGGCATCACCACGCGGGCGACGCCGTCGGGCCCCTTGGCCAGCGGCAGCGGCGCCAGCACCTTGCCGTCGCGATTGGTCAGCTGGGCCCGGAACTCGGGCTCGCCGCTGAGGGTCTCGTAGGGCACGTCGATGACGATGCGATCGGTGCGGCGGAAGCGGCGCGACGCCGACGGCGTCGGGGTCGGGTCGGAGTCGAAAGCCCGGGTCTCGGCGAGCGACCGCGTCCGGAACACGCGAGGCGTCCCCAGCTTGAGGGGCGCGGCCGAGTAGTCGGGCACGACGAGCGACTGCGTCCAGCGATCGAGGACCGATCCGCCCGAGGTCCGCACCGTCAGCTTCAGCGCCTGCGGGCCGGGCTTCAGCTGGTAGCTGGCCACCGTCGCGGCGTCGGGTTCACGCGGCAGCGTGTGGATGTTCTGCGGTTCGCCCAGCGTGTTCCCGGTGCGGGTGACGGGTTCGACTTCCACCATCGCCGGCGACGCATCGGTGCCGCGCCGCGCCAGCTCCCACGTGACGTGCACCGCCGAGTGGCCGTCCTCGCCCGGCTCGGTCCCGACCCACACGTCGATCAGCCGATCCTCGCCGGTTGGCGCCACCAGCTCGCGCAGCGCGCCGGTGAGCTTGGGATCGGCCGGTTTCACCGGCGCGGGATTCGACTCCGCCTCGGTGGGCGCCCAGTAGCCGCGCCGCGCCGTGACCCGTACGCCAGATCGCTTCACGCGCACGTTGATCTTGTGGAACTTGCCGTCCGATCGCGGGCGCGACGGCGAGTAGCCAATCAGGTAGTAGGCGCTGGCGTCCGCCATCACCTGCTTGAGGCCGATCTCGGGGCTGTTGCTGTTGATGATGGCGCGGCCGCCGGTTTCCGACGACAGCCGGCGCAGCGCCTCGGCCCCGCCGAACGGCGCGGAACCCAGCGGGCGGGGGTCGAGCACGTGCACCGTGACGTTGCCGCGATTGGCCGCCTGCAGCGCCGCTTCGAGGCGCGGATAGTTCGCGCTGCCGGGCATGCCGACCGGCGGGCCCTGGCTGACGAACAAGACCGACTTGCGCCCTTCGCGCAGTCCGCCGAGGTGCGTGATGATGGCCTCGAGCGCCGACAGCGACACCGCCGCGCGCAGCTCCCAGACGTTGCGCTGGCTCAACTGCGCTTCCTCGACCGCGCTGCGGACCGGGAAGATTTCGCCGCGGCGCCCCTCGAACTTGCTGACACGTTCCAGCAGGTCGGCCTTGTTGCGCGTGAAGCGCAGGCCGTCGAGCGTCGTGAGCGGATCCATGATCACGACCAGGTCCGTCGGCTGCAGGCCCTGGATGAAGCTTTCGAGCGCCTTGCGCAGCGGGATGGTAATCGTCGGGTGCTTGTCGATGTGGTAGTCGTCGAGGAAGATCGCGAACAGCCGCACGTCTTCCTTGGTGGCTTCGACCGCGGCCTGCGACGGCCCGCGAATCTCCAGCGACTCGCCGTTGTCCACCTTGCGCTGGCCATCCAGCCGGACGAACTGCGCGGTCTCCACGGTCTGCGGCAGTTCGTCCTCGGTGACGACGAAGTCCGGTGGCCTGCAGATCGGTCACCGGATCATCGTCTCGATTGACGACGGAGACGTCGACGCGAACGAGGTCCACGGTGGTCCGGAAGGTCGGCTGGCCAGGCTGCGCGGGCTCCCCTGGCCCCGGCGGGGGCTGGGCGGCCGGCTCTTGCGGAGTCTGGGCAGGCGGCTGCTGTGGAGTCTGGGCAGACGGCTGCTGCGGCGTCTGCCCGGAGGCAGCGCCGATCACAGCCACGAGAGAAGCTGCCAGGATGACGGGCAGCGCGCCGCGAAGACGAAGGGACATCTGATATTGAGACGCCGGGACGCGACCGGCGGCTGCAGAGCGGCGATCTCGCCGTTCGCTCAGTATGCCTCACCCGCGACGGGTGGTTGTCGATTTGTGGAAGGGGACGTTGAGGTGGGGTGCGAGAGCGGCACCGATCCCCGGGGACCAGTGCCGCCAACGCGGGTGATGCTAGGAGCCGCCGGCCTTGCGCGGAGTGGTGGCCTTCTTGGCCGCGCCACGAGCAGGACGGCTCGCCTTGGGCTTGGCGCCGCCGTCGCCCTTCTCCTTCTTGGTGCCGCGAAGCCGCGAGGCCGCCGCGCGCAGGCGCTCGCCGACGCTCTTCTGCGTCTTCGCGCCTTCGCCGCCGCCCTGGGCCGCTTCTTCCGCGGCCTTGCGCTCGGCTTCGGCCTTCTTCGGGTCGAACTCGCTGCCGACGAGCTCGATCAGGGCCACCTCGGCCGCGTCGCCCCGGCGGGCGCCCAGCTTGAGGATGCGGGTGTAACCGCCGGGCCGTTCCGCGAAGCGGGGCGCCAGGCTGTCGAACAGCTTGGCCACCACCGCCGGGTTGTGGACGTCCTCGGCGACCTGCCGCTTCGCCGCCAGGGTCTTGCCCTTCGGGTCGGCCGCCTTCACCCCGCGCTTGGCGATGGTGATGATCTTCTCGACGAACGGCCGCAGCTCCTTGGCCTTGGGCACCGTCGTCTCGATGTGTTCGTGCATCAGCAGCGCCGTCGCCTGATTGCGAAGGAGCGCCGTGCGGTGCTCGGATACCCGGCCGAGCTTCCGGTGTGCTTTACGGTGACGCATAACGTTTACCTACCGAACTACTCCGCCGCCGTGGGCTGGTCCAGCTTCATGCCGAGGCTGAGGCCCATCGTCTGCAGGATCTCTTTGATCTCGTTGAGCGACTTCCTGCCGAAGTTCTTGGTCTTCAGCATGTCGGTCTCGGTCTTCTGCACGAGCTCGCGGATCGTGCGGATGTTGGCGTTCTTCAGACAGTTGTAGGAGCGAACGGAGAGCTCCAGCTCCTCGACGCTCTTGTCGAGGTGCTCGTTGGCCACGCCGATGCGGGCCGGCTCGGTGGCGATGTCCACTTCGTCATCGTCATCGTCGTCGAGGTTGATGAAGATGTTGAGGTGATCGCGCACCAGCTTGGCCGCCAGCGACACCGCGTCGCCGGGAGTGACCGAGCCGTTGGTCCACACTTCGAGCGTGAGCTTGTCGTAGTCGGTGGCCTGGCCGATGCGCGCGGCTTCGATCAGGTAGTTCACCTTGCGAACCGGCGAGTGCACCGAGTCGATCGGGATCCAGCCGATGCCCAGGTCCTCGTCGAAGTTGCGATCGGCGGCGACGTAGCCGCGGCCGCGCTTGACGCGCAGCTGCATGTGCAGCTTGCCGCCCTCGGAGACGGTGGCGATGTGCGCGTCCGGCTCGAGGATCTCGACGTCGGCGTCGGCTTCGATGTCGCGGGCGCGGACCGGCCCCGGCTTGTCGACGCGCACGGTCAGCGTCTTGGTGTAGTCGACGTGGCACTTCAGCGGCAGCTGCTTGAGGTTGAGGATGATGTCGGTCGCATCCTCGACCACGCCCTTGATGGGCGAGAACTCGTGCAGCACGCCGTCGATCTGGACGGCGGTGATGGCCGCGCCTTCAATCGAGGACAGCAGCACGCGACGCAGGGCGTTGCCCACCGTGGTGCCGAAGCCGCGCTCGAACGGCTGCGCGTAGAAGCGACCGAAGCGATCGGTCAGCGTCTCGCGTTCGAAGTCGAGCCGCTTGGGGCGTTGAAAACCTTTCCAGAGCATCGTGATGTCCTTTCGCCGAACGGGCCGGCAGACCGGCCTCCAGACCTGCGGGTTACGGTCACCGGCCTCCCGCTGCAGGTCTGAAGAGCTGCGGGCCGGCGACGTGGCGGGCCGCAACCTGCGGCCCCTTCATTGAACAGAGACGGACAGCGGCGCCGGCGAACCGGCGGCGTGCCCAGACCCTGCTCCCTGATCTCCTGACTCCTGATCCCTGATCCCTGATCAGGAACCGCGACCTTACTTCGAGTAGAGCTCGACGATGAGCTGTTCCTGCACCGGCAGGTTGATCTGCTCGCGCGTCGGCATCGACATGATCTTGCCGGCCATGCCCGCGTCGAGGTTGAGCCATTCGGGAATCCCGCGGCCCTTCACTTCCTCCATCGCGTGCAGGATCGAGGCGTCTTC
This sequence comes from uncultured Acidobacteriota bacterium, assembly GCA_963723005.1. GTDB lineage: Bacteria > Acidobacteriota > Vicinamibacteria > Vicinamibacterales > UBA2999 > VFZN01. The sequence continues at coordinate 408,945 of CAVRPA010000014.1, forward strand.
GCGGCTGGTCTCGCGCACCGACACCACGTCACCGGCCTTCAGCGAGTAGGACGGGATATCGACCTTCTTGCCGTTGACCAGGAAGTGGCCGTGGCGGACGAACTGGCGCGCCTGCGCGCGCGAGGTCGCGAAGCCAAGGCGGTAGATGGCGTTGTCGAGGCGCCGTTCGAGCAGCTGCAGCAGCGTCTCGCCGGTGATGCCGCGGGTCCGCTCCGCCTGCTCGAAGTAGCGGCGGAACTGATCTTCGAGCACGCCGTAGATGCGCTTGACCTTCTGCTTCTCGCGCAGCTGCACGCCGTAGCCGACCATCTTCGCCTTGCGGGCGCGGCCGTGCTGACCCGGCGGCATGTTGCGCTTTTCGATGCCGCACTTCTCGGTGTAGCAGCGCTCGCCCTTGAGGAACAGCTTCATTCCCTCGCGGCGGCACAGGCGGCAAACAGGTCCGTTGTATCGAGCCATAATTCTGTCGAGTCCTTCTCAGTTCACCTAAGCCTAGACGCGCCGCCGCTTGGGAGGCCGGCACCCGTTGTGCGGAATCGGGGTGACGTCACGGATCGACTTCACCTCGAGACCCGCCGTCGACAGCGCGCGAATCGCCGATTCGCGGCCGGAGCCGGGCCCCTTCACCAGCACTTCACACGACCGCATGCCGAACGTCTTGGCGGCGTTGGTCGCGGTGAGAGCCGCCTGGGTGGCCGCGAAGGGCGTGCCCTTGCGCGATCCCTTGAAGCCGATCGCACCCGCGCTCGACCACGACACCACGGCGCCCTCGGCGTCGGTGATGGTCACCAGGGTGTTGTTGAACGACGCCTGGATGTGCACGATACCCGTGGTGCACCACGCGCTTCTCGCCACGCTTCTTGAAGGTCTTCTTCTTGCGCGTGGATTCCTTGCCGGCGCCAGCCGCGCCGCTTGCTTCAGTCTTCGCCATGGCTTATACCGTCTTCTTCTTGGCCACCGCGCCCTTGCGCGGTCCCTTGCGTGTGCGCGCGTTGGTGCGCGTCCGCTGGCCCCGGGCCGGCAGATTGCGGCGGTGACGGCTGCCGCGGAAGCTGCCAATCTCGATGAGCCGCTTGATGTTGAGCGAGATCTCCTTGCGCAGATCGCCCTCCACCCCGCCCTGCTCTTCGAGCACCCGGCTGATCTTCCGGACGTCGTCGTCGGTGAGATCCTTGACGCGGATGTCGGAGCTCACTCCGGCCGCCTCGAGAATCAGGTTCGAGCGGTGACGCCCGATCCCGAAGATGTACGTGAGCCCAATCTCGACGCGCTTGGTGCGCGGGAGATCGACACCTGAAATACGTGCCATAGGTCCTCGCCTTATCCTTGCCGCTGCTTGTGCTTCTGATTCGTGCAGATCACCCGCACGATGCCCTGACGGCGCACAATCTTGCACTTGTCGCAGATCTTCTTGACTGACGCTCGTACCTTCATCACTCGCTCCGTTTACAGCCTCTCCAGGACCCGCCCGCGGCTCTGATCGCGCGGCATCAAAGCCACGCGAACGCGATCCCCGACGACCAGCCGCACGTAATTCCTCCGCACCGGATCGGCATGATGCGCGATCACCGCGTGCGTTCCGCCCTCGAGCACCACCTTCACGAGCTCGCTCGGGAGCAGCTCGACCACGGCGCCTTCGGCTTCCGTCACACCGCCTCGGCCACCACCTGGTCCCGGAGCGTCAGTACCCGACATCCTGTTTCGGTCACCGCCACGGTGTGTTCGAAGTGGGCCGACAGGCTCCCGTCCTTCGTCACCGCCGTCCAGCCGTCCGACAACACCTTCACCGCCGCCTTGCCCGCGTTCACCATCGGCTCGATGGCGAGGACCATGCCCTCCGCCAGACGCGAGCCGCGGCCCGCGGTGCCGTAGTTCGGAATCTGCGGCTCCTCGTGGAGCGACGTGCCGATGCCGTGCCCGACGAACTCCCGCACCACCGAAAATCCGTTCGCCTCGACGTGCTGCTGCACCGCCGCGCCGATGTCGTGCACCCGGGCCCCGGCGCGGACCACGCTGATCGCGCGATCGAGCGACGCCTGGGTCACCGTCAGCAGCCGCTCGGCTTCCGGCGAGATCTGCCCGATCGGCACCGTCACCGCCGAGTCGCCGAAAAACCCGTCCATCTTGGCGCCCATGTCAATCGACAGGACGTCGCCCTCGACCAGCGGACGGTCGTTCGGGATCCCGTGAATCACCTGCTCGTTGACCGAGGCGCAGATGGTCGCCGGATACCCGTGATAGCCCTTGAACGCCGGCAGGGCCCCGGCTTCGCGCAGCCGCCGCTCGGCGAGCTGGTCCAGGTCCCTGGTGGTCATCCCGGGCGCCGCCACCCGCATCAACTCCGCCAGCACCCGCCCCACCAGCGCGTTCACCCGCGCCAGCCGCTCGAGTTCTGCCGCCGATCGGCAGGTAATCATGCCCGCGCTCCCGGCCGCGCCGTTGGCGCCGGGCCTGCCGGCGGCACCACCACGCCCGCCGAGGCCGCCAGGCCGGTGATGGTCGTCACCAGCATCTGCCGCACCTGTTCGGGCGACTGCGCGCCGTCAATGGCCCGGAACGTCGGCCGGCCATTGTAGTAGTCAATCACCGGCCGGGTGTCACGCCAGTAGATCTTCAGCCGCTCGCGCACGACGTTCGTGTTGTCGTCCGAGCGCGTCACCAGCTCGCCACCGCACTTCTGGCAACGGCCGATCGCCGCGCCGTCGCCGCCGAACGCCGAGACGTTGGTGCCGCACGACTTGCAGACGCGGCGTCCCTGCACCCGCCGGACCAGTTCCTCGTCCGGGACCTGCATCTCGATCACGATCAGCGTATCGCGTCCCGCCAGCAGTCCGTCGAGCGCCTTGGCCTGCGGCACGGTGCGCGGAAAGCCGTCCAGCACGAAGCCGCCGGCCGCATCCGGGCGCGCCAGCCGCTCGCGGACGATGCCGGTGATCAGGTCGTCGCTGACCAGCTCGCCGCGGTCCATCACCGCCTTGACGGCCTGCCCCATGTCGCTGCCGCTCTGGATCGCCTCGCGCAGGATGTCCCCCGTCGAAATCCGGGGAATCCCGTACTCACGGGCAAACCGTTCGGCTTGCGTACCCTTGCCGGCACCCGGAGGCCCCAGCATGACCACATTCAGCGCCACAAGCTCACCCGCGGCGCCCCCGAATGCGCGTCTTCTTCATGAAGCCGTCGTAGTGCCGCATGATGAGCTGCGACTCGACCTGGTTCACGGTGTCCATCGCCACGCCCACGACAATCAGCAGCGAGGTGCCGCCGAAGAAGAACTGCACGTTCAAGCCCTCGGTGACGAACCGCGGCAGGATCGCGTCGAGTTGTTCGCCGATGAACGGAATCGGCGCCACGCGGAACCCGGTCAGCAGGAACTCGGGGAGAATCGCCACCAGCGACAGGTACACCGCACCCACCAGGGTGATGCGCGCCAGGATCGTGTCGATGTACTCCGCCGTCCGCTTGCCGGGCCGGATCCCGGGAATGAAGCCGCCGTACTTCCGCATGTTCTCGGCGACGTCATCCGGATTGAAGATGATGGCCGTGTAGAAGTACGCGAAGAAGATGATGAAGCGTGACGTACAGCAGGTTGTACAGCGGCATGCCGTAGGTGAATCTGCCGGACGAACGCGTCGGCCCAGCCGCCCGCCTGCACCATCCCGGCAAAGCGTGCCCGGGAAGCTCAGGATCGAGCTCGCGAAGATCACCGGGATGACGCCGCCGGTGTTCACCTTGAGCGGGATGTGCGTGCTCGAGCCGCCGTACTGCCGGCGGCCGACCACGCGCTTGGCGTACTGGACGGTGATCCGCCGATGGCCGCGCTCGACGTAGATGATCGCGGCAATCACCGCCACCATGCCGACCAGGAGCAGCGCCATCACCAGCAGGCTCATCTGCCCGGTGCGCAGCTGATCGAACGTCGCGATCGCCGCCCGCGGCAGGTTGACCACGATGCCCGAGAAGATGATGAGCGACATGCCGTTGCCGATGCCGCGCTCGGTGATCTGCTCGCCCAGCCACATGATGAACATGGTGCCGGTGGTCAGCGTCATGATGCAGCCCAGGCGGAAGCCCCAGCCCGGGTCGTAGACGAGCGGCAGGCCGCCCGGGATGTCGGTGTTGCGCTCGAGCCACACGGCAATGCCCAGCGCCTGGACGCCCGCCAGCACCAGGGTCAGGTAGCGGGTGTACTGCGTGATCTTGCGGCGGCCGAGCTCGCCTTCCTTCGACAGGCGCTCGAGATACGGCCACACCACCGTCAGCAGCTGCAGGATGATCGACGAGCTGATGTACGGCATCACCCCCAGCGCAAAGATCGTGATGCGCGACAGGCTGCCCCCCGTGAACATGTCGTAGAGGCCGAACATCGTGTTCTGCGCCTGCTGCGCCAGAACCGCGAGGGCCTCCGGGTTCACCCCGGGGGTGGGGATGTGATTGCCGACTCGATAGACCGCGAGCAACCCGAGGGTGAACAGCACCCGGTTGCGGAGGTCCGCGATGGCAAACAGATTTCTCAGGCTTTCGACCACAGGAGTCGCCTCGTTCAGCTAATCGCTTCTGCCCGGCCACCGGCGGCGGCAATCTTGTCCGCTGCCTTGCCGCTGAACTTGTGCACCTGAACCGTCAGGGCCTTGGTCACCTCGCCCCGCGCCAGCACCTTGATCCGTGCCGTGCGAACGCGCACCAGACCCACCGCGCGCAGCGCGTCGGGCGTGACCGTGGTTCCCGCATCGAACCGCTCTTCGAGCTGGTCGAGGTTCACGACCTCGTATTCGATCCGGAAAATGTTGTTGAAGCCGCGCTTCGGCACCCGGCGGTGCAGCGGCATCTGGCCGCCTTCGAAGCCGCGCTTGTAGGAATAGCCGGAGCGCGACTGCGCGCCCTTGTTGCCGCGGCCGGCGGTCTTGCCGTTGCCCGAGCCGGGCCCGCGGCCCACGCGCTTGCGCGTGAACTTCGATCCGGCTGCCGGTTTGAGATTGTTGAGACTCATGTGTCTACTCCGCGACCTCGACGAGGTGACGCACCTTGTGAATCATGCCCCGGGTCTCGGGCGTGTCCAGCAGTTCCACCGTGTGGCGGATCTTGCGGAGCCCCATCCCCTGGACGGTCGCCGCCTGCGTCCGGTTGAACCCGATCGGGCTCCGGACCAGCGTGATCTTCAGCTTCTTCTTCGCCTGCTCAGCCATGATCGTCGTCCTACGCCCGCGGGCGTCCGAAAGCCTCTTCCTCGTCCTTGCCGCGCAGGCGCGCCAGGACCGCGGGATCCTTCAACTGCTGCAGCGCCGTGAAGGCCGCGCGCACCACGTTGTGGGGATTGGCGGTGCCGAGCGACTTGGTCAGCACGTTCGAGACGCCGCACGATTCGACCACCGCCCGCACCGCGCCGCCGGCGATGATGCCGGTGCCTTCCGGGGCCGGCTTCAGCAGCACGCGCCCGGCGCCGAAGCGCCCGACCACGGGATGCGGTACCGTCGTGCCACGCAGCGGCACGCGGATCAGGTTCTTCTTGGCGGCCTCGATGCCCTTCTTGATCGCCGACGGCACTTCCTTGGCCTTGCCGACGCCGTAGCCCACCACCCCGTGGCCATCTCCGACCACGACCAGCGCGCTGAAGCTCAGGTTCTTGCCGCCCTTGACGACCTTGGTGACACGGTTGATGGAAACCACCGTGTCCTTGATGTCGATCTGGGTCGGGTCAATCTTGTCGCGTGTCCGCATCATGCCACCCGCTTAAAACTGTAGACCGGCTTGCCGTGCCGCCTCGGCCACGGCGCGCACGCGTCCGTGGTACAGGAACCCGTTCCGGTCGAACACCACGCGCGTGATGCCCTTCTCCTTGAGCCGTTCGGCGATCGCCTGGCCCACGGCCTCGGCGCCCTTCCGGTTGCCGCCCCGCGCGCCCTCGGCGAGGGCCGCCTTGACGGTCGGCTCGAGGCTCGACGCGGCGGCCAGCGTGCGGCCAGCCAGGTCGTCGATCACCTGCACGTAGATGTGGGCTCCGCTCCGGAACACGCTCAGGCGCGGCTGGTCGGCCGTGCCCTGCAGGCGCTTGCGGATGCGGAACTTGATGCGATCGCGGCGATCTTCCTTGGTCTGAATCCTCATACTACGCTCCGGTCTTTCCGGCCTTCTTCTTCAGCACCTCGCCCGTGTACCGCACGCCCTTCTGCTGGTACGGGTCGGGCTTGCGCAGGCGCCGGAGATTCGCGGCGACCTGGCCCACGAGCTGCCGGTCCACGCCGGTGACCGTGATGTGGGTCTGCTTCTCGATCGCCACCTCGATGCCGGTGGGCACGTCGAACACCACGGGGTGTGAGTAGCCCAGCGCCAGCACCACCTGCTTGCCCTTCACCTCGGCGCGGTAGCCCACGCCGACGATGTCGAGTTCGCGCTTCCAGCCCTCGGCCACGCCGAGGACCGCGTTGTTGACGAGGCTGCGGGCCAGACCGTGGAACTTGTCCAGCTCGCGCTCGTCGCGCGCCTTGCGGGTGAGCAGCTGGCCGTCCTCGACGACCGCGACCACGCCCGGCGGCAGCGCCTGCTTCATCTGCCCCTTCGGGCCCTTCACCTCGACGCCAGCGTCGCTGACGTTGACGGTGACCCCTTTGGGGATCGCGATCGGCTTCTTTCCAATTCTCGACATGGCGTCACCAAACGTTGCAGAGGATCTCGCCGCCGACGCCCAGGCGCTGCGCGGAGCGACCGGTCATCACGCCCTGCGAGGTCGTGAGGATGTTCACGCCCAGTCCGCCGAGCACCGTCGGAACCCCGTCACGCCCCGCATAGATGCGGAGACCGGGGCGGCTGACACGCTCGAGGCCGGAAATGACCTTCTCGCCGCCAGGGCCGTACTTCAAAAAGAGACGCATCACCTGGCGCGCGGCCTTGCCCGGGCGCTCGGACGGCGCTTCGACGAGCTTGTAGCCCGCGATGTAGCCCTCGTCCTGCAGGATCTTCGCGATCTCGGTCTTCAGCTTCGACGCGGGCAGATCGAGGCGCGCGTGCTTGGCGTGCACCGCGTTACGAATCCGCGTCAGCATGTCGGCAATCGGATCAGTCATGACTACAGCTCTCACATTACGGTCGGGGGCCCTTGGTCGGCCCGGTGCCCCCGGACCCTTCTACCAGCTACTCTTGGTGACGCCGGCGACATCGCCCGTCAGCGCCAGCTCCCGGAAGCACAGTCGGCACATGCCGAACTTGCGCATATAGGCGCGGGGCCGGCCGCAGCGGCGGCAGCGGTTGCGATGGCGCACATCGAACTTCAGCGTCTTCTTCTCGCGAGCCTTCTTGGCGGTCGTGGCCACGGTCGTCCTCTCTTAGTTCTGCCGGAACGGCATGCCCAGCAGCTGCAGCAGCTTGCGGGCCTCGGCGTCGGTCTTCGCGGTGGTGACCACGCACACGTTCATGCCGCGCGCCTTGTCCACCTTCAGGTAATCGATCTCCGTGAAGATCAACTGGTCGCGCAGGCCGAGCGTGTAGTTGCCGCGGCCGTCGAAGCCCTTGGCCGAGACGCCGCGGAAGTCGCGGACGCGCGGCAGGGCGATGCTCACCAGCCGGTCCAGGAACTCGTACATCCGGTCGCCGCGCAGCGTCACCATCGCGCCGATCGGCATGCCCTCGCGGACCTTGAACTGGGCGATCGACTTCTTGGCGCGGCGCACGGCGGCCTTCTGGCCGGTGACCTTGCCGAGCTCGTCGGCGCCGACGTCCACCACCTTGGCGTTCTGCGTGGCCTCACCGAGGCCCATGTTCACCACGATCTTGGTGACCTTGGGAACGGCCATCACGTTGGAATACCCGAACTCCTTCTGCAGGGCCGGCACCACGTCGGCGCGGTACTTCTCCTGCAACCGGGTCGTCTTCGACGTCGACTTCATTTGTCCACCACCGCGCCGCTCTTGCGGCCAATACGCACCCGGCGCCCGTCCGGGAGGGTCTTGTGTCCGATCCGGGTCGCCTCGTTGGTCTCCGGGTCGACCAGCATCACGTTGCTGGCATGGATCGGCGCCTCGCGCTCGATGATGCCGCCCTTGATGTTCTTCTGGGGGTTCGCCTTGGTGTGGCGCTTGATGATGTTGACGCCCTCAATCACCACGCGGTTCTTGTCGGCGATCACCATCAGCACGCGGCCGCGCTTGCCGCGGTCCTTGCCGGCGCGCACCACCACCTGGTCGTTCTTGCGAATGCTCATCGATGGCATGACTACAGCACCTCGGGCGCGAGCGAGATGATCTTCATGAAGCGCCGCTCGCGCAGCTCGCGCGCCACCGGCCCGAACACGCGGGTGCCGATCGGCTCGTTGTTGTCGTTGATCAGCACCGCCGCGTTGCGGTCGAAGCGGATGTAGCTGCCGTCCTTGCGCCGCTGCTCCTTGCGCACGCGCACGACCACCGCCTTGACCACCTGGCCCTTCTTGACATTCGACTCCGGCGCCGCTTCCTTCACGTTCGCCGTGATGATGTCGCCGAGGTAGGCGTAGCGCCCGGTCGACCCGCCGATCGGGTTGATCACCGAGATCTTCCGCGCGCCGGAATTGTCGGCGACGTCGAGAATCGATCGCATCTGGATCATGGCCGCCTCTTCCTAAATCTTTTCGGCGGATTCGATGACGCGCGTCACCGCCCACCGCTTGCGGGCGCTCATCGGCCGGGTCTCGGCAATCGCCACGCGATCGCCGACCTTCGCCGTATCACCCTCGTTGTGCGCCAGGAAGCGGGTCGTCCGCTTCTGCGTCTTGCTGTATACCGCGTGCTGCACCCGGCGCTCGACCGACACGACGACGCTCTTCTGCATCTTGTCGCTGACGACCACGCCCTGGAGTTCTGCTTTCGACGCCATGACTACTTCGCCTTCTCTCTGAGAATCGTCTTGATCCGCGCCAGGTCACGCCGCACGTCCTTGATCCGGCCCGGGGCTTCGAGCTGCCCCAGCGACTTCTGGATGCGCATCCGGAACAGCTGGTCGTCGAGCTCCTGCACCTTGGCCTGCAGGCCGTCGACGTCGAGTTCCCTCAGCTCCACCGCCTTCATGACACCTTCTCCTCGCCGAACCGCATCGCGAACTTGGTCTTGATGGGCAGCTTCGCCGACGCCAGCTCCATCGCGCGACGGGCTTCGGCCTCCGGCACGCCTTCCATCTCGAACAGGATGCGGCCCGGCTTGACGACGAACACCCAGCCCTCGGGCGCGCCCTTGCCCTTGCCCATGCGCGTTTCCTGCGGCTTCTTGGTCACCGGCTTGTCGGGGAACACCCGCACCCAGATCTTGCCGCCGCGCTTGATGAAGCGGGTCATCGCGACGCGCGCCGCCTCAATCTGCCGATCCGTCAGCCAGCAGGGCTCGAGCGCCTTCAAGCCGTAGTCGCCGAACGACACGCTCGAACCGCGCCACGCCTTGCCGCACATGCGGCCGCGCTGCTGCTTGCGGTACTTCACCTTCTTGGGCATCAACATAAGGTCGATCCTTGAATCTCGTAATCCCGGCGCAGCCTAGCGGGCGTCGGGCCGTGGACGGCGCGGGCCGCGATCGCGATCGCGATCCGATCTCCCCGGCTGCCGCCGAATTCCTCTTCACGTCCCACCTTCGGGGTGAGCCGCTCGCCCTTGTAGAGCCACACCTTGACGCCAATCTGGCCATAAGTGGTGTGGGCTTCGGCAAAGCCGTAGTCGATGTCGGCGCGCAGCGTCTGCAGCGGCAGCTGCCCGTGCAGGTACCACTCGGAGCGCGCAATCTCGGCGCCGTTCAGGCGGCCGGAGACCCGGACCTTGATGCCGCGGGCGCCGAAACGCAGCGCCGACTCGACCGCCTTGCGCATCGCCCGGCGGAACGCGACGCGCTTCTCGAGCTGCATCGCGACCGACTCGCCGACCAGCTGCGCGTCGAGCTCCGGCTTCTGGATCTCCTGGATGTTGATGAACACCTCGCGGTTGGTCCGCTTCTGGATCTCCTGCTTCAGCTTGTCGACTTCCTGCCCCTTGCGGCCGATGATGATGCCCGGGCGCGAGGTGTGGATGTCGATCTTCAGCTTGTTGGCGGCGCGCTCGATCTCGACCTTGGCGACGCCGGCGTGCTGGAACCGCTTCTTCAGATCGCGCTTGAGCGACAGATCCTCGTGCAGCAGGTCGGCGTATTCCTTGTCGGCGAACCAACGCGACTTCCACGTCTTGTTGAAGCCGATCCGGAACCCGTACGGGTGAACTTTCTGGCCCACAGTGATCTCCCTCTACGACTCGGTTGCCGCCGGGGCGGATTTCTTGGTGCGCGCGCCTGCGCGCGCCGCCGGCTTGACGGGGCCGGCGCCCACGGCCTTCACCACCTGGGCACGCTCGGTCACTTCCACGGTGAGGTGCGTCGTCCGCTTGATGATGCGGAAGGCGCGGCCCATCGGCGCCGGGCGGACCCGCTTCATCGACGGTCCGTTGTCGGCGTGGCACGCCGACACGAACAGGCGATCGACCTCGCCGCCGAACCCATCTCTCTGCTGCGCGTTGGCGACCGCCGACCGCAGCACCTTGGCCACGTCGCGCGCCACCGACTTCCGGCTGAACTGCAGCACGGTGAGCGCCTGGTTCACGTCCTTGCCGCGAATCAGGTCCATCACCAGGCCGGCCTTCTGCGCCGAGGTGCGGACGTACTTCGCTGTTGCCGCTGCTCGCACCATGGTTAGCCCTTCCCGCCCGCCGGCGCCGAAGACGCCGACTTGTCGGCCTTCGCGGCGTGGCCCCTGAACTGCCTGGTCGGCGAGAACTCGCCGAGCTTGTGGCCCACCATGTTCTCGGTGAGGTAGACCGGCACGAACTTGCGGCCGTTGTGCACGGCCAGGGTGTGGCCGACCATCTCCGGAATCACCGTCGAACGACGGGACCAGGTCTTGACGACCTTCTTTTCGTTGGCGCGGTTCATCGCCTCCACCTTCTCGAGCAGGTGGGTGTCGACAAACGGCCCCTTCTTCAGTGAACGGCTCATATGAACTCTTCGCTCTGGGCTCTAGGCTCTACGCTTAGGCAATTCGCTTACTTCGGCCGACGCTGCACGATGAAGGCATCGCTCGGACGCCGGGTGCGGGTCTTGTATCCCTTGGTCGGCACGCCCCACGGGGTCACCGGGTGACGACCGCCCGAGGTCTTGCCTTCACCACCACCCAGCGGGTGGTCGACGGGGTTCATCGCCACGCCGCGCACGTGCGGGCGCTTGCCGAGCCAGCGGCTCCGGCCGGCCTTGCCGATGGTCACGTTCTCGTGGTCGAGATTGCCCACCTGGCCGATGGTGGCCATGCACGTCATCGCGATCTTGCGGATCTCGCCCGACGGCATCTTCACCGAAACGTACTCGCCTTCCTTGGCCACCACCTGCACGCCGGCGCCGGCGCTGCGGGCGAGCTGTCCGCCCTTGCCGGGCTTGAGCTCGACGTTGTGCACCATGGTGCCGAGCGGGATGTGGCCGAGCGGCAGGCAGTTACCCGGCAGGATGTCCACCGAGTCGCCGGACAGGATGGTGTCGCCCACCTTCAGGCCGAGCGGCTGCAGGATGTAGCGCTTCTCACCGTCGGCGTAGGTGACGAGCGCGATGCGGGACGACCGGTTGGGGTCGTACTCGATCGTCGTGACCTTGGCCGGGATGTTGTGCTTGTCCCGCTTGAAGTCGATGATGCGATAGAGGCGCTTGTGGCCGCCGCCGCGCCACCACGAGGTCTGTTCACCCGTGCTGTTGCGGCCGCCGGACACCTTCTGCGACTCGGTGAGCGGCTTGTAGGGGTCCTGCGTCGTGATGTCGTCGAACGTCTGCACCGTCATCTGGCGACGGGCAGGCGATGTCGGCTTGTACTTGCGAATAGGCATCTTATGCCCCTTCCAGGAAGTCCGGCAGCTTCTGGCCGTCCTTCAACGTGACGTACGCCTTCTTCCAGTCGGAGCGGCGGCCGACGAACCGGCCCTGGCGCTTCAACTTGCCCTGCGTGTTCGCGGTGCGGACGCCGTCGACCTTGGCGCCGAGCAGTTTTTCGACCGCCCGCTTCACGTCGATCTTGTTGGCCTCGCGCGCCACCACGAACACGACCGTGCGCCCATCCTCGCGGAGGAGCGTGGTCTTCTCGGTGACGAGCGGCCGGCGAATGATATCGGTGAGTTTCATCTCAGCTCTCAGCTTTCGGCTCTTCGGCGACTAACCGAGCGCCGCTTCCAGCTTTTCCAGCGCCGCCTGCGTGACGACCACCGTCTTCGTGTTGGCCACGTCGCGGGCGGTGATGCGGTTGCTCGGCAGCAGCACCACGCCGGGCACGTTGCGCACCGACAGCGCCAGCTTCTCGTCGAGCTGCACGTCGACCAGCAGCGCCTTGCCGGTGACCCCGATGGTCTTCAGCATGCCCACCGCCGCCTTGGTCTTCACCGCCGACGCCGACAACGCGTCGACCACCACCACCGCGCCGCCCTGAATCTTGGCGGCCAGGGCCGCGCGGAGCGCGCCCAGTTCGACCTTCCGCGGCAGCTGGTAGTCGTAGCTGCGCGGCTGCGGGCCGAACACGGTGCCGCCCTTGCGCCACAGCGGGTTGCGGATTTCGCCGACGCGCGCGCGGCCGGTGCCCTTCTGGCGCCACGGCTTCTTGCCGCTGCCGCTGACCAGCCCGCGGGTCTTGGTCGCGTGGGTGCCGCGGCGTTCGGCCGCGTTGGCCCGCACCACGGACTCGTGGATCAGGTCGGTCTTCACCCGGCCGCCGAAGAGCGCATCGCTCACCGACACCGTGCCGACCTTCTTGTTCTCTACGTTGACAACATCAACAGTCATGGCTCACGTCCCGACCCGAAGGCCCGGCTCCTGCTACTTCTTGCCCTTCTTGGGCTTTTCCTGCAGTTGCGGCTGCGGCTCCGGCTTGGCCGCGACGGCCTTGCGGATGACCACGTAACCGCCGTTGGCGCCGGGCACGTTGCCCTTGACCAGCAGCAGGTTGTTCTCGGTGTCGATCTTCAGCACCTTCAGGTTGCGCACCGTGACGCGGTCCACACCCATGTGGCCGTGCGCGCGCATGCCGGGCATGACTCGCGACGGATACGACGAGGCGCCAATCGAACCCGGCGCGCGGTGGAACATCGAGCCGTGCGACTTGTCGCCGCCGGCGAAGTGGTGGCGCTTGACGACGCCCTGGAAGCCGTGGCCCTTGCTGGTGCCGACGACGTCCACGCGCTCGCCCTGGTTGAAGATCGTCAACAGCACCTGGGCGCCGGGCGCCGGGGCTTCCGCGCCCTTCGCCACCGCCACCTCGCGTCGCACGCGGGTCGGCGGCACGTTGGCCTTCTTGTAGTGGCCGGCCGTGGGCTTGTTGGCCTTGTACTTCTTGCTTTCGACGAAGCCGATCTGCACCGCCTCGTAGCCGTCGGCCTGGGCGGTCTTCGCCTGGACCACGACGCAGGGGCCCGCCTTGAGCACGGTCGCTGGTTCCAGCGTCCCGTCCTCGAGGAAGAGCTGCGTCATTCCGACTTTCCTGCCGATGATTCCGTTCACCATGTCGGTCCCCGCGGCTTACTTGCCGTGTTCCTTGCCGAACGCCTTGATCTCGACGTCGACGCCCGCCGGCAGGTCCAGCTTCATGAGCGCGTCCACCGTCTGCGGCGTCGGCTCGAAAATGTCAATCAGCCGCTTGTGCGTGCGGATCTCGAACTGCTCGCGCGACTTCTTGTCGACGTGCGGCGATCGCAGCACCGTCCACTTGTTGATCTCGGTCGGCAGCGGAATCGGCCCCGCGAGACGGGCGCCGGTACGCTTGGCCGTCTCGACGATCTCGCCGGTGCTCTGGTCGAGCACGCGGGCGTCGTAGGCCTTGAGGCGAATGCGAATCTTGTCTCCGAGCATCGTCTGATCCTTACTTCGTTCCTTGAACCCGAGCGATGACCTCTTCGCTCACGTTGTTCGGCGCCTGCTCGTAGCGATCGAAATGCATCGAGTAGGTGGCGCGCCCCTGGGTCCGCGAACGGAGGTCCGTCGCGTAACCAAACATCTCGCTGAGCGGCACCCGCGCCGAGATGATCTCGGTGCCGCCCCGGTTCTCCTGCGCCTGGATCCGCCCGCGGCGGGACGCCAGGTTCCCCATCACGTCGCCCAGGTAGTCCTTCGGGCAGACCACCTCGACGCGCATGATCGGTTCCATCAGCACCGGCTTGGCCTTCTTGGCGGCGTCCTGGAACGCCATCGAACCGGCAATCTTGAACGCCATTTCCGAGGAGTCGACGTCGTGGTACGAGCCGTCATAGAGCTCGATCCGGACGTCGTCGATCGGATAACCCGCCAGCACGCCGCGCGTGAGGGCTTCCTTGATGCCTTCGTCGATCGGCTTGATGTACTCGCGGGGAATCGATCCACCCGTGGTTTCGTTCTCGAACTGGTAGCCGGTGCCCGGCGGCAGCGGCACGAGACGAATCTTGGCGTGCCCGTCCTGGCCGCGGCCACCCGTCTGGCGGATGAACCGGCCGTCGCCTTCGGCGGCCTGCGTGAGCGTTTCCTTGTAGGCCACCTGCGGCTTGCCGACCGTGGCCTCGACGCCGAACTCGCGCTTCAGGCGGTCGACGATGATCTCGAGGTGCAGCTCGCCCATGCCGGCGATCACGACCTGGCCGGTCTGCTCGTCGGTGCGGACCCGGAACGTCGGGTCTTCGCCCATCAGCTTGCTCATGCCCTGGCCGAGCTTCTCCTGGTCGACCTTGGTCTTCGGCTCGATGGCGAGCGAGATGACCGGCTCCGGGAAGTCCATCGACTCGAGCAGCACGGGCTTCTTCTCGTCGCACAGCGTGTCGCCCGTCGTCACCGACTTGAGGCCGACCGCGGCGGCGATGTCGCCCGCGTTCACTTCCTTGATTTCCTCACGCTTGTTGGCGTGCATCTTCAGCAGGCGGCCAACGCGCTCGGTCTTGCCCTTGGTGCTGTTGAGCACCGAGGAGCCGGCGTTGAGCGTGCCCGAGTAGACGCGGAAGAACGTGAGCTGGCCGACGAACGGGTCGGTCATGATCTTGAACGCCAGGGCCGAGAACGGCTCCTTGTCGTCGGCTCGGCGCTCGACCAGCGACTCGGGATCCTTGCTGTCCGGGTCGGAGCCCGAGACCGGCGGGATGTCGAGGGGCGAGGGCAGGAAGTCCACCACCGCGTCGAGCATCGGCTGGACGCCCTTGTTCTTGAACGCCGAGCCGCAGATGACGGGCACGAACGGCGCGTCTTCCTTGCGGACCGATTCGATGCAGCGCTTGCGCAGCGCCGCCTTGATCTCGGCCACCGAGATGGCCTCGCCGGCCAGGTACTTCTCGAGCAGCTTGTCGTCGGCTTCGCTGACCTTCTCGATCAGGGCCTCGCGGTAGACCTGGGCCTCGGCCATCATGTCGGCCGGAATCTCGCCGACGATGTAGTCGGCGCCCATGGTCTCGTCCTTGTAGGTGATCGACCGCATGCCGATGAGGTCGACGACGCCCAGGAACTTGTCTTCCGCGCCAATCGGGATCTGGATGGCGACGGCGTTGCCCTGCAGCTTCGAGCCAATCTGCTCGAGGCAGGTCTTGAAGTCGGCGCCGATGCGGTCCATCTTGTTGACGAAGCAGATGCGCGGCACGCGGTACTTGTCGGCCTGGCGCCACACCGTCTCGGACTGCGGCTCGACACCCGACACCGCGTCGAACACCGCGACCGCGCCGTCGAGCACGCGCAGCGACCGCTCCACTTCGACGGTGAAGTCGACGTGGCCGGGCGTGTCGATGATGTTGATCCGGTGATCCGCCCAGAAACAGGTCGTCGCGGCCGACGTGATCGTGATGCCGCGCTCCTGCTCCTGCTCCATCCAGTCCATCACCGCGGTGCCTTCGTGCACCTCGCCGATCTTGTAGGTGATGCCGGTGTAGAAGAGGATCCGTTCGGTCGTGGTCGTCTTGCCGGCATCAATGTGGGCCATGATGCCGATGTTCCGGGTGCGTTCGAGCGGTGCCTGTCGAGCCATGACGTCGGGAAACCTGCTGTTTCAGAGTTCAGTGTTCAAAGTTCAGGAGCGGGGCGCAGCCGCCGCTACCAGCGGTAGTGAGCAAAGGCCTTGTTGGCCTCGGCCATGCGGTGCGTGTCTTCGCGCTTCTTCACCGCGCCACCGCGCAGGTTCGCCGCGTCGAGCAGCTCGTTGGCCAGCTTTTCCTGCATCGTCTTGCCGTCGCCGCGCGAGCGCGCGTAGCTGACCAGCCAGCGGATGCTGAGCGACAGGCGGCGATTCGGGTTGACCTCGATCGGCACCTGGTAGTTCGAACCGCCGACGCGCCGCGACTTCACTTCGAGCGACGGCTTGACGTTATCCACGGCCTTCTTGAAGACCTTGACCGGATCGTCGCCAGAGCGCTCCTTGATGATGTCGAAGCTCTGATAGAGGATGCGCTGGGCCGTCGAGCGACGCCCCGCCAGCATGATGGTGTTGATGAACTTGGTCACCAGCGGGCTGCCGTAGAGGGCATCCGGGGCCAGTTCACGCTTCGCAATAACTCGTCTACGCGGCATCGATCTATTCCTTCAGTTGCGGCTTACGACTTCGGGCGCTTGGCGCCGTACTTCGACCGACCCTGCTTGCGGCCCTGGACGCCCACGGCGTCGAGCGTGCCGCGCACCACGTGGTAGCGGACACCCGGGAGGTCCTTCACACGGCCACCGCGCACGAGCACCAGCGAGTGCTCCTGCAGATTGTGCCCAACGCCCGGAATGTAGGTCGTGACCTCAATCTGGTTCGTGAGGCGGACACGCGCCACCTTGCGAAGAGCCGAATTCGGCTTCTTCGGGGTCTGCGTGAACACGCGGACGCAGACGCCACGCTTCTGCGGGCTGTTCTGCAGCGCCGGGCTCTTTGTCTTCCACACAATCGCTTCACGTCCCTTACGGACGAGCTGACTGATCGTCGGCACGCTTCGCTCCACTCAAGCGACAAAATCACCCACGGCCACCGTGAGGCAGCTGTGGCGCCTGAGGCCTGGAGATCCTTGCGGACCTGGCACCTCGGGCAAAAAACCCTAGAACTTTTTGGTGTTTTCGGCATCGGCGGACGCTCCGGCTGGACGGCGTCACGATGCAATTGAGACTAGATAGGGTGTCCTAGTCTCACGAGAACCTGACGAGCATACCACGCCCTCGTTGGGCTGTGCAAGGCTCGTCCAAAATTTGGCCGGGTACGCCCGCCCGAGGGAATCCCACGGGCATTTCACGCCACTCCGCCGTTAAGATGACACCCGGCTCGGCTCCGGGAACTGCGCCATCCGGGAACCGATGCCCAGAAAGGGTTTCACCGTCGTGATGAATCGGTTCCGCTGTTCAGTATACGTGGTGGCGCTGGCGCTGCCTACCGCCATTCTGGCCCAGGATGCCCGTCCGCCCCGCCCGCCCGAGAACGTCAAGCTCCTCACCGACCTCCAGGTGCCGGCCCTGCGCGCCGAGATGCAGCGCATCTCCGCCGCCCTCGGGGTGAAGTGCGATCACTGCCACGTGCAGGGCAACTTCGCCAGCGACGAGAAGAGCCCCAAGCGCACCGCGCGCCGCATGATCGAGATGACGCGGGGCCTCAATGCGCAGTTCTTCCCGAAGCATCAGGTGAAGGAGGGCGAATCGACGCTCGGCCGGGTGACCTGCTACACCTGTCACCAGGGCGCGGAGCAGCCGAAGTCCGCGCCGCCGCCGGCCGCGCCGTAGCGCGCTACTTCCGGCTCGCGAGGTAGTCGGCCAGCGCCTCGATCTGCGCGCCGGTCAGCTTGTCCTTGAAGCTGGGCATCGACGATTCGCCGTAGACCATCGAGGCGTCCTCGATGACTTCGCGGATGCTCGCGGCGTCGCGCCGCTTGCCGATTGTGGTGAGGTCGGGACCGACCGTCCCGCCCTCACCCGATATCCGGTGACAGACCACGCAGGTGCTGGCGTAGGTCATCGCCGCGAGCCGGATCGAGGGCTCCAGCGGCGGCGGCGCGATGCCGGCGTGACTGCGGCGCAGGTAGGCCACGACCGCCTGGGCGCCAAACCGCCCCATCGCGCTGCGCGGGGCGCGGTCCTGCTCGGTGCGCACGCCCGGCGCAATCGCCACCGGGTCGATCATGTGATTGAGCAGCCACTCCTCGTCGCGCCGGAGCCCGGTGGACTCCATCGGCGCGGCTGGGCCGCCCGAGACATGGCAGCGGCGGCAGAGGCTGTTCTCGCCCGTCGCCAGCTCCAGGCCGGCAATCGGCAGCAGCCCCCAGTCCTCCGCCTTCTTCCCCTGTGGCCGATCCTGCAAGCCGAGGAACGTCAACCCCGCCACGCCGCTGACGAGCAGCGTCATGCCGAAGGTGTACGGCAGGCGCGCGCGCGCCCACGGCCGGCGCTCGCGCTTGCGATCGAGAAACGGCAGCAGCGCGAGGAACCCGACGGCAAGGCCCGGAATGACCTGCGTGGCCACCGGCTCGAGCGGGCCGGGGAAATACTTCAGCAGCTGGAACAGCGACAGGAAGTACCACTCGGGCCGCGGGATGTAGCTGGCATCGGCGGGATTGGCCACTTCGTCGAGCGGCGCGCGCACGAGATACGCGAACGCGAGCAGCGACGCGAACACGACGGCCATGACCACCGTGTCCTTCATCACGTGCCAGGGGAAGAACGACGTGGCCGGTCCGCTGCTCGGGCGGAGCGGACCCGAGATGCCATGACGGCGCATCAGGAACAGGTGCGCGACCACGAACAGCACCAGCACCGACGGCAGCAGGAAGACGTGCGCCGCGTACCAGCGGCCCAGCGTGAGCGCGCCCAGCTCGGGGCCGCCGCGCATCAGGTTGGCGATGAACTCGCCGGCGAACGGCGTGCTGCGGGCGACGTTCACGGTGACCGTGGTCGCCCAGTAGGCCTTCTGATCCCACGGCAGCAGGTAGCCGCTCAGCGAGAATCCGAGAATGACGAGCAGCGACACCAGGCCGGTGAGCCACGTCACTTCACGCGGCGCCTTGTAGGCGGCGTGCGTGAACACCCGCAGCATGTGCACCGCGGTGGCGACGACGAGGAAGCTGGCGCCCCAGACGTGCAGCCCGCGCACCATCCATCCCATGGGCAGGCTGCGCATCACGTACTGCACGCTGTCGTAGGCCAGCGCCGGCGACGGCACGTAGTACATCGCCAGCACCACGCCCGAGAGGAACTGGATGCCGAGCAGCAGCGTGACGACGCTGCCGGTGGTGAAGGCCCAGCCCGTGCCCTGCGGCAGTCGCTCGTAGAGCAGATGGGCGAGGCCGGCACGATAGCCGGTCCGGGAATCGAACCAGTCGAGCAGCCGCGTGATCACGGCCTACACCTGCACCAGCACTCGATTGCCGTCGATGCGCGACGGCAGTTCGACGAGCCCGTGCGGCGGCGGACCGGAGACGACCTGGCCGGTGACGTCGTAGACGCCCCCGTGGCACGGACACTCGATGTGCCCGAGCTCCGCATTGAAGCGCGTGCGGCAGCCAAGGTGCGTGCAGGTCGAATCGATGGCCTTCACCTGCTCGCCGGACCGCACGAGGAACACGACGCGGCGATCGACGACCTCGCTGGCGCCGTCCTGACGCGCCACGCGCAGCGTGACCGCCAGCGGCTCGCCGTCCTTCAGCGCCGAGGCATCGCCCGCGCTCAGCCACAGGCGCTCGCGACGCGCCAGACTGGGCGCGAGCACGGCACTGCCGAGAATGAAAGCTACAGTGGCGCCGATCGTGGCGTGCACCCCTTGAATGACACGCACGAGGAAGGCACGTCGTGGATTCAAAGGTGCGTCTGGCGTCGGCGCCGTGTGGTCGTGCATGAGACCCTCCGATGGGCACAAAGAGCGGGGCCGCCGGCGCAGACGGGTAACGCTCGTAAGAATTGCAGTATATGCATCGCTCCCATCGGCAATCGTCATTTCTTGTCACAGTCCGTCGGGCAATGTCTCCTGCCCTATAGTGGAAAGAGTGACGACGGTTCAGCCCCCCCGCGTGTCGCTCATCATCGGCGACGATCACGAGAGCCGCGAGGCGGCGCACGCCCACGCGCGCCGGGTGGCCGGCGCGCATCCTGGCGCGCAGATCATCGCCGCGCCGCCGGCCGAGCACTGGCCGTTCATGCATCCGTTCGTGCCGCCGCTCCCCTCGGGGCCGGTGGTGGTCGTCGCGATGCGCGCCGATCGCGCGTGCGAGCAGCGACAGACCGCGAACACGCGACTCGTCACGACGCAGGCGCAGTATCTGTTCACCGAGTGGGTGCGCGCGCTCGACATGCACGGTGAGGCGTGGCTCGTTGCCACCGCCGATCACGCCGTGGTTCGACCGTCATGCCGAAGACATCCTGCAGCGGCGCGGCGTCTTCGCGCAGGTGGACGTGCAGATCGCAGCCGATGGCAGCACGGCGACCGACACGCCGCCCGAGGAACCCGAGTCGGTGCCGGGCACGCTCGCTCGCGCATTCCGCGAGGCCGATCCTGGCGTGCGGCTTCGAATCGCGGTCGACACGCTGGCCCATGGCCGCAGCCCGGCGGCGCTGGTGGCCACGGCCAGCGTGTGCCAGGAGGTGAACGATCTCGAGAGCGCGGCGCGCGACCTCGACGAGGCGATCGGGCTCGCCCCCGAGTGGGCCGCGGCGCATT
Source organism: uncultured Acidobacteriota bacterium (assembly GCA_963723005.1). Classification (GTDB taxonomy): domain Bacteria; phylum Acidobacteriota; class Vicinamibacteria; order Vicinamibacterales; family UBA2999; genus VFZN01. The sequence goes on from CAVRPA010000014.1 coordinate 429,546, forward strand.
TCGAGCGCGGCAAGGTGTGGCTGCGGCTCGACAACATGGAGGAGGCGGCGCGATCGTTCCAAGCCGCGGCGGATCGGCTGCCGGGGTTCGGCGCCGCGTGGGGCAATCTCGGCGCCACGCTCGGCGAACTGGACCACCCGGCCGAGGCACTCGCGGCGTTCGAGCATCTGCTGGCGCTCGATCCGTCGAGCCCGCAAGCCGTGAACAACGTGGGCGTGGTGACGCGCGAGCTGGGGCGGCTGGGCGAATCGGAAGCGTCGTTCCGGCGGGTGATCGAACTCGAGCCAAATCTCGCGTTTGGCTATTACAATCTGGGACACACGCTGTTCCTGCAGGGGCGATATCACGCGGCCGCCGGCGCCTACGCGCAAGGCCAGACGCGGGACCCCGAGCGGAACCCCGTGCAAGGGTCCCGTCTGGCGATGTGCCTCGTGGCGACCGGCGATGCACGCGGCGCGCTGACGGAACTGCAGCGGGCGACCGGTGCGATGCCGCGAGACTATCGAAAACAGCTGCTCGGAGACACGAGCGCGATACTCTGGGCGCTGGTGACCCAGAAGCCCGATCTGACCGGCTGGCAACCGGTCCACGACTGGTTGCGCAACGAGCTGGCGAAGCTCGCCTGAAGGAGGCGCATGAGCGGCGGCACGCGTCCCAATTCGTTCGGCAACTTCCTCTACGACCGAGGCCTGCGCCTCGCGGCAGGACTGGCCGTGGTCGTCGCGATTCCGGTCGCTGTCCTCTTCTACTTCCAGTACCGGTCCCTCTCCGATCTCGAAGCGACATCGGCCGTGGTGCTGCGCCAGCTGAGCAGCGACACCGCGGACCGAGTCGCCAAGACCGTGGAGGAGTCGCTGAAGCGGCCGCACATCAGCGTGCTCCTCGGGGTGCCGCAGGCGCGCATGGAACCGCCCGATACGGAGTTCATCGCGCCCGTGCTCACCGACAGCTTCACGGAGAGCCCGTTCATCGACGAGTACTACGTGTGGTCGGCCGCGCCGTCGGCCAACGGCCTCGGCGGGCGCTGGCTGGTGTTCGATCGCGCCAGTGGCGCGCAGAGCGGGCCGGCGCTCGGCCGGTTCCACGAAGACACCGAGGTCAGGGACCGGCTGCTGCCCAAGTTCCAGCAGATGTCCTCGTTGCGCCGGGCCATCGTCGCGTTCCCCGACACGCTGCACGGCCGTCCGCATTACATCCAGGCGCAGCTTCGCTGGGCCTCACCGGCGCGCGATCGCCTGACCAGCCTGATGGCCTTCGCGGTGGACGCCGAGCGGCTCCGCCAGGAGTTCTTCCCCACGCTGGTCGCCGCGCGGGTCTCGCTGCTGCAGCAGCCGACCGGCTTCCCGCCCCTGCGCGTGACGCTGGCCGACGACCTCGGACGCATCGTCGTGTCGGGCCACGGCGAGGGCGAGCAGTCGGTGGACGAACGAACGTTCCCCCTCGTGTTCTTCGACAAGGAGCTGCTGGAGTTCGCCGCGCCCTACGAAGCGCATCGCGAGACGTGGCGGCTGCATACGAGCTACGGCCCCGCGACCATCCCGGAGATCGTCAGCGCCAACACCCGGCCGCAGCTGGCGCTGATGCTGCTGGTGGCCGCGGTGATGGGCGTCGGCGTGTTCCTGATCGCGGGAGCGGCGGCGCGCGAGGTCAGGCTGGCCGAGCTGAAGTCGAATTTCGTCGCGTCGGTCTCGCACGACTTGAAGACGCCGCTCGCGCTGATCCAGCTGTTCGCCGAGACGCTGGAGCTCGGACGGGCGCGCAGCACCGACCGCGCCCAGGAGTACTACCGCATCATCAACGGCGAAGCGAAGAAGCTGACGCGCCTGATCGAGAACATCCTGGATTTCTCGCGGATGGAGGCGGGGCTTCGTCCCTACACGCTGGCCCCGGCGGACATCGGTCAGCTGGTGCGCCATGTGGTCACCTTGATGGAGCCGCAGTTCGCACAAGCGCAGTTCGCCGTGCAGTGCCAGGTCGCGCCGGGCCTCCCCAGCGTCGGCGCCGATGTGATCGCCGCGGAACGGGCGGTGGAAAACCTCCTCACCAACGCGTTGAAGTACTCGGGCGACTCGCGCGCCATCGAAGTCGACGTCTACGCTGAACGCGGCGAGGTGGTCGTGCGGGTGCGCGACCACGGCATCGGCATTCCGCGGCGCGAGCAGCGCCGCATCTTCCGGAAGTTCTATCGCATCCACCAGGAGCTCGGCGGCGGCCCGCAGGGCACCGGCCTCGGGCTGGCGATCGTGGATCACACCATGCGGGGCCACGGCGGGTACGTCGGGGTCGAAAGCGAGCCGGGCCAGGGCAGCACGTTCACGCTGCACTTCCCGGCGCTCGCGCAGGCGGAGTTTGAGGGAGTCGTTGATGAAGCGCATTCTGGTGATCGAGGACGAGCCGCAGATGTTGCTCGGTCTGCGTGACAATCTGGAGCTCGAAGGCTACGAAGTGCAGACCGCCGCGGACGGCGAGGAAGGCCTGGCGAAAGCCGCCGCCTTCTCGCCCGACCTGGTCATCCTCGACGTGATGCTGCCGCGCAAGAACGGCTTCGACGTGTGCCGCGAGCTGCGGGCGCGCTCGAACAGCACGCCGGTCGTGATGCTCACCGCCCGCTCGGCCGAGACCGACAAGGTCCTCGGCCTGGAGCTGGGCGCGGACGACTACGTCACCAAGCCGTTCTCGATCACCGAGCTGCTGGCCCGGGTCCGCGCCGTGCTGCGGCGGACGGCGTCGCACAAGCCGGCCACCGATTCGGTGCGAATCGGCGAAATCGAGGTGGACTTCAAGCTGCACCAGGCCCGCCGCGGCCGGTCGCGCATCGAGTTCACCGCCCGCGAGTTCGAGCTGCTCCGCTATTTCGTCCAGCACACCGGCCAGGTGGTCACGCGCGAGCAGATCCTGAACGAGGTCTGGGGCTACGAGGAATTCCCCACCACCCGCACCATCGACAACTTCGTGGCCAAGCTGCGCCAGAAGATCGAACGCTCGCCTCACGCCCCCGAGCACATCCTCACAATTCACGGTTCAGGTTATAAATTCGTCGGATAGAATCGGCTCAACCATGGACGCCAAGACCCTGCTCATCGCCGCGCTGATCGTCATTGCCGCTGCGTTCCTCGCCTTCTGGTACTCCACCGTCCGCCGGAAGCGGGCCCGGCACGGCGGCGAGTCGCTCGCCATCACCCCGCTGCGGGCGGGCATCGGCTTCGTGGCCAACTTCCTCGACACGCTGGGCATCGGCTCCTACGCCACCACCACCTCGATGCTGAAGATGTGGAAGGTGATCCCCGACGAGAAGATCCCGGGCACGCTGAACGTCGGCTACGCGCTGCCGACGGTGGTCCAGGGCGTCATCTTCATGACCATCGTCGAGGTCGAGTTCATGACGCTGGTGTCGATCATCGGCGCCGCAGTGGTCGGCGCCTACCTGGGGGCCGGCGTGGTCTGCGAGCTGCCGCGACGGAAGATCCAGATCGGCATGGGCACGGCGCTGCTCTGTGCGGCGTCGCTGATGGTGTTCTCGCTGCTCGGCATCGGTCCCGCGCCCGGCATCGCGCTGGGGCTCACTGGCACCAAGCTGGCGATCGCCGTGGGCTGCTCGGTCGTGCTCGGCGCGCTGATGATGCTGGGGATCGGCTTCTACGCGCCCTGCATGATCATGATCAGCCTGCTCGGGATGGACCCGAAGGTGTCCTATCCAATCATGATGGGCGCCTGCGCCTTCCTGATTCCGGCCGGCAGCACGCAGTTCGTCCGCAAGGAAACCTACGACCTGAAGACCGCGCTGTCCTTCACGGTCGCCGGCAGCATCGCCGTGTTGCTGGCGGCGCCGCTCGTCGATCAGATTCCGCTGCTGTATCTGCGGTTGCTGGTGCTGGTGGTCGTCCTCTACACCGCCGTGCGGATGCTGCACTCCGCGTTCTCGGAGCGGGCCGCCGTGGCCACCCCAGGAATGGCGCAGGCCTGACGCTCCAGGGGCCGGCCGGCGCCGGCCCCTTGCCAGCTCACGCGTTCATGCGTCTTGCTGCCCTCGCCCTCCTCACGCTCGCGGCCGTCGCCGCTTCTGCTCAGGCACCGGTCCGTCCCGGCACCGCCACCGGCGAATGGCCCACCTACGGCGGCGACCTCGCCAGCACGAAATACTCGCCCCTCGATCAGATCACACCCGCCAATTTCTCCACTCTGAAGGTCGCCTGGCGCGCGCCGTCTCCCGACGGGGTGCTGACGATGACCACCGCGGCGGGCGGTGAGTGGACCTCGGACGCGCGATCGGTCTTCGCCGAGCTGAGCCGGCTCGATCCGAAGCGCTGGCGCGACAACGCCGCGCCGGCCATCGGCAACTTCAAGGCCACGCCGCTGATGATCGGCGGCGCGCTCTACTTCAACACGCCGCTGTCGATCGGCGCCTCGGTGGACGGGCGCACCGGACGCACTCGCTGGGTCTACAACCCGCGCAGTTACGAAGCCGGCACCACCACGATGTCGCTGCGCTGGAACCAGCGCGGTGTCGCCTACTGGGGCGACGGCGCCGACGAGCGGATCTACTGGGGCACCGGCGACGGTTACCTGGTGGCGGTGGACGCCAGGACCGGCCGTCCGGTAGCGGGCTTCGGGGACAACGGCCGCGTCGATCTGATGGACGGCCTGCCGCGCGCCAAGCGCGGCTCGCGCGACTACCTCAACGCGCTCACCTACTCCGTGCAGTCGCCGCCAATCGTCGTGCGCGACGTCATCATCGTGCCGGCCTCGATCTCGTCGCTGATCTCCCAGAAGGAACAGATCCCCGGGTTCATCCGCGGCTACGACGTCCGCACCGGGAAAGTCCGCTGGACCTTCCACACCGTGCCGCAACCCGGCGAGACCGGCCACGACTCGTGGAAGGACAACGCCTGGGAGCACGCCGGCAAGGTCACGGTGTGGACGATGATGAGCGCGGACGAGGAGCTGGGGTATGTCTACCTCCCCACCAACACCACCGCGCCCGACTTCTACGGCGGGCACCGCCCCGGTGACAACCTGTTCGCCGAGAGCCTCGTCTGTCTCGACGTGACGACCGGGCGTCGCGTCTGGCACTTTCAGACGGTGCACCACGGCCTGTGGGACTACGACAACCCGGCCGCGCCGAACCTGCTCGACATCACCGTGAACGGCCGCCGCATCAAGGCGGTGGCGCAGATCACCAAGCAGGGCTTCGTCTACACCTTCGACCGCGTCACCGGCCAGCCGGTGTGGCCGATCGTCGAGAAGCCGGTGCCGCCGTCCGACGTACCCGGCGAGCGCGCGTCGCCGACGCAGCCGTTGCCGACGAAGCCGGCGCCGTTCGAATATCAGGGCGTCACGCCCGATGATCTCGTCGACTTCACGCCAGAACTGCGCGCCATGGCCACCGCCGCGGTGAAGGGCTTCCGGATGGGGCCGCTCTTCACGCCGCCGTCCCTCGAAGGCACGATCGCGCGGCCCGGGTCGGTGGGCGGAGGCAACTGGTCCGGCGCCGCGGTCGACCCGCGCACCGGGCTGATCTACATCCCGTCACGTAACGGCTTCGCGGTGTTCACGCTGGAGAAGCCCGATGCGGCGCTCGGCAGCAACCTGCTCTACATGCAGGCGCCCGGACGCAGCCCGCAGATGCCGCAGGGCCTGCCGCTGCTGAAACCGCCGTACTCGCGCGTCACGGCGATCGACATGAACACCGGCGAGCACGCGTGGATGGTGCCGGCAGGCGCCGGGGAACGCATCCGCAACCTGCCGCAACTGAAGGGCCTCGCCCTGCCGGCGCTCGGCGGCGACAGCACGTTCAGCGGTCCGCTGGCCACCAGCACGCTGCTGGTTTATGCGCTGACGACCGGCGGCTCCACGGGCGGGCCGCGGCTGGTGGCGCTCGACAAGGCCACCGGCAAGGAGCTCGCCTCGGCCGACCTCCCGGGTCAGGCGATCGGCACGCCGATGACCTACCGCATCGACGGACGGCAGTTCATCGCCATCACCGTGCAGGGACGCTCGGCGCAGGACGTGCCCGAACTCGTGGCCCTCGCCCTGCCGTAAAGCGCGGCCGATCCGATACGAGGAACGACGGACGCGTGAGCCAATGACCGCCGACGCGATGCTGCGACTGATCCTGACCAGCCGCGTCTACGACGTGGCGCGGACCACGCCGCTCGATCACGCTCGGCGGCTGTCGGCCCGCACCGGCCACCACGTGCTGCTCAAGCGGGAGGACCAGCAGCCAATCTTCACCTACAAGCTGCGCGGGGCATACAACCGCATCGCCCACCTGTCCGAGGCCGAACGCCGGCGGGGCGTGATCACGGCCAGTGCCGGCAACCACGCGCAAGGCGTGGCGTTTGCGGCGCGGCATCTCGAGCTGAGCGCGCTCATCGTGATGCCGCAGACCACGCCGGCGATCAAGGTCGAGGCCGTTCGGGAGCTCGGCGCCGACGTCCAGCTCTCGGGCGACAGTTACAGCGACGCCAAGGCACGGTGCGACGAGCTCGTGCAGTCGACGGGCCGCGTCTTCGTGCACGCCTTCGACGACGCCTTCGTGATCGCGGGCCAGGGGACCATCGCCCTCGAGATTCTGGGCAGCCAGCGCAGCCAGGTGGACACGATCTTCGTGCCCGTGGGCGGGGGCGGCCTCATCGCGGGGATCGCGAGCTACGTCAAGGCGGTACGCCCGGACGTCCAGGTGATCGGCGTCGAGCCCTACGAGGCGGACGCCATGCACCAGTCCCTCGCCGCCGGACGGCGCGTCAGCCTGGAGCACGTCGGCATCTTTGCGGACGGGGTCGCCGTCCGCGAGGTCGGCGCCCTGCCCTTCGCCCTGGTGCAGGGCACCGTTCAGGAAGTGGTCCGCGTATCCAACGACGAGATCTGCGCGGCCATCAAGGACGTCTTCGACGATACGCGCTCGCTGATGGAGCCGGCAGGCGCACTCGCGGTCGCCGGACTGCGGGCGTGGGCCGCGCGATCCGAGGCCCGGGACCGCACGCTGGTCGCCGTGCTCACGGGCGCCAACATGAACTTCGACCGCCTCCGCTTCGTCGCCGAGCGCGCCGAGCTCGGCGAGGCGCGCGAAGCCCTGTTCGGGGTGACGATCCCCGAGCGGCCCGGAGCATTCCGCGAGTTCTGCGCGACCATCGGCCGGCGCGTGGTCACCGAGTTCAACTACCGCCTGAGCAGCCGGCGCGAGGCCCACATCTTCGTGGGGGTGGCCACGCGATCGCCAGAAGAGGCGGACGCGCTGGCGATTCTGCTGGCCGAGCGCGGCCATCGGACGCTGAACCTCACGCGCGACGAGGTGGCCACGCTTCACGTGCGCTACATGGTCGGCGGACGGTCCCCGGACGTGCGCGATGAGGTCCTCTACCGGTTCGAGTTTCCCGAGCGGCCAGGAGCCCTGATGGAGTTCCTGGACAGGCTGGGTGGGCGGTGGAATATCAGCCTGTTCCACTACCGGAACCACGGCGCGGATTTCGGCCGCGTTCTGGCCGGCTTCGAGGTGCCGCCGGGCGACGAGGCGGCGTTCGAGCACTTCCTCCTCGGGCTCGGCTACCGCTACGAGCGCGAGTCGGGAAACCCAGCCTACGAGATGTTCCTGTCGGCGTGAGACCGACGAACTACTTCGCCGCGGCTGCCTCGGCGTCCACGTCCTTCTCCCACTCCGCCACTCGCGCGCGCATCGCTGCCAACCGCGCCGGCTCGGCTTTCGCAAGGTCGTGGCGCTCGGCCAGGTCGGTTCGCACGTTGAAGAGGAACCGCAACCCGCCATCTTCGACGTACTTGTAGTCGCCGCTCCGCATCGCGCGCTGCCGCGTGTCGGGCCGGACCACCCGCCAGAACAGGTCGCGGGGCGCCTCGCGCCCCGCCGCGAGCATCGACACCAGGTCCACGCCCTCGAGGCGGAGGTCGTCGCGCGTGACCCCGGCCGCGGCCACCAGGCTCGCCGTGACGTCCATCGTGATGCCGACCTGGCCCGAGACCAGGTTCGCCGGCAGCACGCCGGGCCAGCGCAGGATGGCCGGCACGCGGATGCCGCCTTCCCAGACCGTGTCCTTGCGGTTGAACAGCGGATCGTTCCGCGACAGCCACTCACCGCCGTTGTCGCTCATGAAAATGACCAGCGTGTTGCGGTCCAGCCCCCGCGCTGTCAGCGCCTCGAGCACCCGGCCGATGTCGCGGTCGAAATCTTCCATGATCTCGACGTAGGCCGCGCGGCTCGGCGCGTTGTCGTCCGATGGGTGCTGCATCATCGAGTTGTTCTCCCGCACTGCCACCGAAGGCGTTGCCGGCGACTGGAACGGCCAGTGCGGCGCGCCGTAGGACAGGTCGAGGAAGAAGGGCCGCGTCCGCGGCTGCTCGATGAACTGAATCGCGCGCCTGGTGGTCTCGTGGTGAAAGTAGCCCGAGTAGGTGGTGGGCGACTCGTTCTCCCACAGGTCGTTGGCGCCGTCACCCCGGACGTGGGTATACCAATCGAGGTAGCCGGACAGGTAGCCCCAGAAGTAGCCGAAGCCGTGCGCGCGCGGGGTGACGTCGGGCTTGTAGCCCAGGTGCCACTTGCCGATGAGCGCGGTGTCGTAGCCGGCATCCGCCAGCAGGCGCGGCAGCGATCGACCGGTCGCGGGCAGCCCCGCCTCGAGGTCCGCGCCGGTGCTGGAGAGCGGCCGCTCCATCATCACGCGCTGCTGATACCGGCCGGAGATCAGGCCCGCGCGGGTCGGCGTGCACACCGGGGCGTTGGCGTAGAAGTCCGTTAGGCGGACGCCCTCGGCCGCCAGGCGGTCCAGGTTCGGCGTCTTCACGTCGGTGGCGCCGTAGGCGCCCAGGTCGCCGTAGCCCATATCGTCGGCGAGGATCAGCACGACGTTGGGTCGTGGCGCGGCGGGCTGCCCGGCAGCAAGCGCATGGTCACTGCTGGCGACACCCGACCACAGGGCGGCGACGAAGACGGCCGCCACCGCTATCACGCCGCCACCACGCCCTGCAGACCGCATGGCGCTCATTCTGCCCCAAAAAGAAACGAGCCACGAACGCCCCATGGGCGGCCGTGGCTCGGATGTCGAAGCCGGAGCGCCTTGCGGCGCGTCCGCTACTCGGTTTCGGTGATGCCCCGGTCGAGCGCCTCTTCGGGCTCCACCAGGTATTCCATCTCGCGGTCGAACTCGACGTCGTCGTCGCTCGGCTGCTGGATGGGCGGCGGCGGCGGCGGTTCGTCCGGCGGAATCTGCACGTGCCGGTACCACCAGAAGCCCGTGCCGGCCGGGATCA
>CAVRPA010000015.1:0-365000 GCA_963723005.1 uncultured Acidobacteriota bacterium
CTACATCACCGGTCCGCTCCAGATGCAGGGGTCGGGCGCGATTGTTGTCGCCGCGGCCGTGGGCCTGCCCGTGGATCGCATCCACATCCAGGTGACGCGACTGGGCGGCGGGTTTGGCCGCCGGCTGTTGTCGGACTACGCAGCGGAGGCGGCGGTCGTCTCGAAAGCGATTGGCGGACCGGTCCAGGTGATCGGCACGCGCGAAGACGACCTGCGCCACGACTACTACCGCCCCGCCGGTGCGCGGCGCCTGCGCGCCGGACTCGACGCGAATGGCCGCATCGTCGCGTGGGATTGCCACATGGTCAACCTCTCGAGGAACGCGTATCGGCGCGGCACCTCACCGGCGTGGAGCACGGAGACCTACGGCATGGTGGCCGGCGTCTCGAACGACCTTGGCCCGGACCTGGAGCTGATCTCGTGCCGTGGCACATCCCGAACGTCCGGCTGCAGTTCAGCGAGCCGCGATCGGGCGTGGCCACCGGCGCCTGGCGCGCGCCCGCGCACGTATCGAACGCGTTTGCGGTCGAGACGCTTCTCGACGAGATCGCGCAGCTGACCGGACGTAATGCCGTGGACCTCCGCCTGGAGCTCTACGGCAACGCTGGCGCGCTCCGCATCACGGGAGAGGATCCGACGCCGTACGATCCGGATCGGATGGCCGCGGTGTTGCGCCTGGCCGCCGAGCGTGGCGGCTTCGGGCAGGCGCCGCCAGCGGGTCGTGCCCGAGGTCTGGCCGCGCACTTCACGTTCGGCTCCTACTGCGCGCAAGTCGTGGAGCTGTCCGTGGATCCGCCGTCGCGCGAGCCGGTGAGCGCGGGCCGTCGCGTGACCATCCATCGCGTCACCTGCGCCCTGGACTGCGGCATCGTCGTCAATCGATCGGGCGTCGAGGCGCAGGCGCAGGGCGGCATCATCGACGGCCTCGGACATGCGTTCTTCGGCGAGGTCACCATCGACCGCGGTCGCGCCGTCGAGGGCAACTTCGATCGTTATCGGCTCATCAGGAACCGCGAGGCACCGGCCGCCATCGACATCCACATCGTCCCCTCGACGCATGAGGCCGACGGGGTTCGGGGAGATTGCGGTGCCGGTGGTGGCGCCGGCGGTGGCGAATGCGGTGGCCGCGATCACCGGCGAGCGGATACGCCGCACACCGTTCGCGCGGTCCGGTTACTCGCTTGGAGAGGCGCGCTCTTCGGGCGCGTAGGAGAGGTCGGGCCGCGCTGCGCGCGGTAGGGCGCGCCCTTCGGGCGCGTAGGGAACGAGCGAGGCCCTCGCTTCGCTCGGGTAGGCGCGCCTTCGGCGCGTAGGAGATGCCGGGAGCTCACGGCTGGCGCAGGGCGTGTTGCCAGACAGGCCGTTGGAGGGTCCGCCGCTTGCGCGCCGACAAACATGCCGTCCGTTCACCTCGGGGCCTGTTTGAGCTCCCGGATGCAGGCGAGTTGGCCTCAGTGCTTGTTTGCCGGACGGCGTGTTTGACCGGCGGCCCGACCGGCCTGGCTGGCGACACGTCCTGTGACAGCCGCGCGGGCTGACCCGACCGGCGTGGCTGGCGACGCGTCCTGCGACAGCCGCGCGGCCTGACGACCGGCGTGGCTGGCGACACGGCATGCGCCAGCCGTATGGGCGAACGCCAATTCGCGAGCCGCGCGACAGAATCCTACCGAGCGAAGCGAGGCCTTACCGCCGCCAAAGGCGGCGGCCTTCCGTCTTACCGAGCCCGAAGGGCGAGGCCCGAAGAGGCGGCGGCCCACCTCCGCTACACTACGTCCATGTCTCTCGCCCGTTTCTTCTTCCCCATCGCCGCCCTATTCCTCCTCGCCGGCGAGGCCGCGCCGCTGGCCCAGGCGCCGGTCACCTTTCCGGATCCAACGGTGCGCGTCCTCACGCACCGCGAGCAGAACGAGCTCGTCACGCCGTGGATCAAGAAACGGTTCGACACCGTGCTGCCGGGCCTGATGACGCGCGAGGGGATCGACATGTGGATCATCCCGACGCGCGAGTACAACGAGGACCCGGTCTTCGCGTCGATGTCGCCGATCACCTATTTCGCCTCGCGGCGCCGCACCATCCTGGTGTTCTACAACCCCGGCGGCGGCAAGCCCGTGGAGCGCTATTCCATCGGCCGCTTCGACTACGACAAGCTCTACACGATGTACCCGACCAGCAACGACGGCCAGCACGAAGGCCTGCGCAAGCTGGTCGAGGAGAAGCAGCCGAAGGTGATCGGCATCAACGAATCCGACGCGTGGAACCACGCCGACGGCATCACCGCGAACGAGAAGAAGCGCCTGCTCGACGCGCTCGGGCCGACGTATGCGGCGCGCGTCAAGTCGGCCGAGATGCTGGCGGTGGGCTGGCTGGAAGTGAAGCTGCCCGAGGAGCTCGAGGCCTACCGTCACGCCATGAAGGCGGCGCACATGGTGATCCGCGAGGCGTTCTCGAACAAGGTGATCACGCCCGGCAAGACCACCTCGAGGACGTCGTGTGGTGGATGCGCCAGCGCGTCGCGGAGCTCGGCCTCGGCTGGTGGTTCCAGCCGTCCATCACCATCTGGCGCAAGGGCGGCGAGCAGCCGCCAGGGCGACCGAGCGTCATCCTGCCAGGCGACATGCTCCACACCGACTTCGGCATCGTCTACATGGGCTTCTCGACCGACACGCAGCACAACGCTTACGTGCTGCTGCCCGGCGAGACGGACGCGCCGAAGGGACTGAAGGACGGCCTGAAGAAGGCGAACCGGCTGCAGGAGCTGACCATGCAGTTCGCACGGCTGGAACGCACCGGCAACCAGGCGCTGGCCGACGCGATCGCGCAGGCGAAGAAGGAAGACATCATCCCCTCGATCTACTGCCACGCGATTGGCTATCACGGTCACGCCGCCGGCCCGCCGATCGGCATGACCGACTACCAGGAGGGCGTGCCGGTTCGCGGCGACTACGTGTTCCGCCCGAACACCTGGCACTCCATCGAGCTGAACGCCACGCACGCCGTTCCCGAGTGGGACAACCTCGCGGTGCGATTCGCGCTGGAGGAAGACGCGGCGCTGATGCCCGGCGGAAAGTGGGACTGGGTGGACGGCCGGCAGACGGAGTTCTATCTGATAAAACCGTGAGGTCTTGGGTCTTGGGTCTTGGGGCTTGAGGGCTTGGGGCTTGGGGCTCGAGGCTTGAGTCGGGAGTCGGGAGTCGGGAGTCGGGAGTCGGAACGTTAGACGCGCGTTCTTGCCCAAGACCCAAGACTCAAGACCCAAGACCTAAGACCTAAGCCTCAAGCCCAAGCCTGAGCCGTCCCCGTCAGTCGAGCGCCGCCAGTTCCTCGTCCACGCGACTGCGCATCTGGGGCGACTCCGCGGGCGTGTCGGCCGCTTCCTTCGTCCGGTTACGCGTGGCGCGGCGAAGGAAGAACGCGAGGCCCGCCGCGGCCAGCACCGACAGCGCGAACGGTACGCCCCACACGATCGAGCCGATCGGCGTGTCCGATGGGTCCGCCAGGATCTGGGCGCCGTAGGTCTTCACCAGCTCGTCCACGATCGCCTGCCGCGACTCGCCGTTCTTCAGCCGCCGCTCGATGTCGCCGCGCATCGTGAACGCGTTTGGCGACGGGCAGTCCGCCAGCGTCAGGCCAGGGCAGAACGGGCTCATCACCTCGGTGAAGAGCGCGCGTGCCTGCGCTTCGGCCGCGGCCTCGGCTGCCGTCGTTGCTGCAGCCGGCGACGAGCTGGGCTGGGATTCGGGATGTGCCTGGGCCCACACAAGGCCTGGCGCGATGACCAGCAACGCGAGCGCAAGGAGGCAGCCGTGGATGCGCAGTCTCATGCTTCCAGTGTGCGCCGGATGCGGGGATGCTGCCTGCGGCGATTCGTCGCAGCTCAGCCGATGCTGACCAGCGAGTAGCCGCGTTCCTGCGCGCGCGTCACCGCGACGATGCCGGCGGGTACGAAGGTGGCCGGCGCCACCGCGTTGGCCGTCAGCTCCTTGTAGACCGCCTCGGGATCGGTGCCGGTCTCCTTGCCGAGAATCTGCGTGTAGCGCCTGCGTCGTCAGGTTGCACACCGCCATCCGCATCCCCTGCTTCGCCAGGCCTGCGAGCCGCTCGGCGTGGACGTTGGTCACGGGGTTCGGGTGCGCCACCTTGTCGTTGGCCGACATGTTGGCGGCGAAGATCTTCCCGTACTTGCTCCACATCGCCTCGTTGAACGCGAAGGGCGCCGTGCCATGACGGGCCACGATCACCAGCGCCAGGTCGGCGTCGGTCAGCCCGTACTGATCCTTGTTGATGCGGACCCAGTTGCCCGCGAATCCGACCGCTTCACCGAACTTGTCGGCCATCCACGTATCGAAGATCACGCGGTGCCCGTCGGGCGCCTGATCGAGCCAGTCGTCCTGCGCGTGCCGGGCGGGGCCGGACTTCGGCTTCGGGGTGGACGCCGCCGGCTGGATCGGCGCGAACAACGCGCCGGCGCCGCCGACATAGGAGAGAAACGTGCGTCGGAACATCTCAGCCTTTCCTCACGCGCTCGCGCAGCCATGCCACGACTTCAGTGATGATGGTCTCGCCTTCGGGCTCGTTGTGCAGCTCGTGCCGCAGACCGGGGTAGGTGCGGCGGGTCACCCCGGGCGCGCCCTCGAACACCCGCGACGCCTCTTCCGGCACCAGGCCATCGTCCTCGCCGTGGAGCACCAGCGTCGGCACGCCCAACCCACGCGCGGCGATTCCACGAACACGCTCCTGCTCCTGCATGCCTTCGGCGCCGAACAGGAAGGTGCTGGTGGTGGCGCAGAGCGGATCCTTCGCCAGCTTCTCGGCCACGGACGGATCGCGCGACAACGTGTTGCCATCCACGCCGTTGGGCAGGCCCAGGGTCGGCGTGAAGCGGCCCAGCACCGAGGCGAGGCGCTTTTTCCAATCGGCCAGCGTGGAATCGAGGCCGGGCGATGACAGCACGACCAGATCGGGCTGCGGTCTCGGCGTCTCAGACAGGCAGTAGCCGGCCACCACCAGGCCCCCCAACGAGTGGCCGTACAGCGCCACCGGCCGGCTTCTCGCATCGGTGGTGACCGCGGCGACACGCTCGGTGAGGTCGTCGTGCAGTTGCGACCAGAGGTCCACGTGGCCGCGCCGTCCGCCGGAGGCGCCGTTCCCGCGCTGGTCGTAGGAGTGGACCGCGAGGCCGGCCGTGGCCATCCACTCGCCGACCTGTTCGTACCGTCCGCTGTGCTCGCCCAGGCCGTGGACGAGCAGCACATGGGCCCAGGGCGCGTCGGGAGCGATGGCGTTTGAGAATGGCCAGCGGCGCGTGAGAATCGGAGTGCCGTCCGCGGCGCGGACCGTGCGGGTCAGAGAGGGCATGGGAGAAGACCTAGAGTAGCCGATCATCTGCCCCGGCGGGCAGGGGTGATGGGCGGCCCATAGCCCAGCCGCCGGGCGACAGTCGGCCGTTGACCAGCCCGGCGCCCGATCGAATAATGCCGGGTATGGTCTCCAGACTTCTGGCCGTCATCGCTGTCGCCCTGTTCGCTGCCGGCGCGGGTGTGTCCGCCGACACCATCCTCCGCTCCGCCCTTCACGACTACCGCGTGGTCACGGTGGTGGATTCGCTCGTCCAGCCGTGGTCGATCGCGTTCCTGCCGGGGGGAGACATCCTCATCACCGAGCGGCCAGGACGGCTGCGGATCGTGCGCAACGGCAAGCTGCTGCCGCAGTCCGTGGAAGGGCTGCCCGCCGTGTCCAGTGCCAACACCCAGGCTGGCCTTCTCGAGGTTGCGCCGCATCCCAACTTCGCCACCAACCGGCTGCTGTATCTCACTTATTCGAAACCGCTGGGCGGTGAGGACACCACCACGGCGCTCATTCGCGCCCGCTTCGAGAACGACCGCCTGTCGAACGTCGAGCAGTTGTTCCAGTCGGTGTCGAAGGGACGCGGCCACTACGGCGGCAAGATCGCGTTCGACAAGAACGGCTATCTCTTCCTCACTCTTGGCGACCGCCAGGTGCTGCCCGAGGGAGACGAGGCCGCGCTGATGAAGCATCCGGCGCAGGACCTCACCAACCATCACGGCAAGATCATCCGCCTCCACGACGATGGCCGCGTGCCGGCGGACAACCCCTTCGTGAAGTTCGAGGGCGCGAAGCCGGAGATCTGGAGCTACGGCCATCGCAACGTGCAGGGCATCGCCATCCACCCCGAGACCGGCGATATCTGGGCGGACGAACATGGACCGCAGGGCGGCGACGAGTTCAACCGCATCGTGCCCGGCAAGAACTACGGCTGGCCGGTGATCGGCTTCGGCGTGAACTACACCACCGGCAAGGCCATTCACATCGGCACGCTGCGCGAGGGCATGGAGCAGCCGGCCCAGGTGTGGGTGCCCTCCATCGGCATCTCGGGTGTGATGTTCTACACCGGCGACAAGTTCCCGCAGTGGAAGGGCAACGCGTTCGTCGGCGGCATGGTCGGTGAGCGGCTGGACCGCCTGACGCTGAACGGCCAGAGCGTGACCGGCCGCGAGACGCTGGTGCCGGGCATGGGCCGCATTCGCGACGTGCGGCAGAGCCCCGACGGCTTCATCTATCTCGTCACTGACGATCGCGACGGTAAACCGACGCCGATTTATCGACTCGAACCGGTGGAAAGGACGACGGTTCGATAGATAGGGTTCGGCGCTGGCATCTGGTGATCTGTTGATGTGGTGATCTAATGATCTGAATCTGACAATCTGGTGACGTGGTGAACTATCTGGGACCGACACCGCGCGCGGTTCGCCGGTGAGCGGGTCGATCGCTCGCTCACCAGATAGATTGCTACTTCACCAGATAGGTCGACCGTTCGCCAGCTCACCAGATCCAGATCACCAGATCACGACATCACAAGATCACGAGATTCCCACTTATCTTTTGATCGTCGCGTTCTCGATGATCGCGTCGTAGGTGTAGCCGGCGCCGAAGTCCTTGTCGACAGTCAGCGTACCGGTCACGGTGACGATGTCGCCGACCGTCACCACGTCTTCAGTGGTGATCGTCACGTCGTTCGTGCCATCGTCAGCCTTGCCCGAGCCGTCCTGGAGGTGAAACCAGTTGCGGCCCATGATCGCGTTGTTGGCCTTGACCACCTGACCGCGCACGACCACGGGCTTGCCGGCAAGCGCAGTGCGCTTCGCCCACAGATCGGCGATCGCCACGCCGCCCGGAGGCGGCGCCACCGGAGCAACGGGCCTGGCCGCGTCCGGGCCTGCGGCGGCCGACGCAGCCTCGGAACCGTGACTGGCCCCCATCGGCATGCCCGCCCTCGGACTGGCCGCTTCCAGCGACTCGCCCTCGCGCGCCACGCGGCTGACGAAATAGATCAGCGGGAAGTCTCGGTTCAGCGTCTTGCTGTGGAAGTTCTGCATCGGCACGTCCAGGCCGACGGTGAGACGGTCGCCCGTCTTCGTCTTCAAGTCGGTGGCTGCGAGCCAGACTTCGTCGGTGGACGTTTTCAACCGGACGTAGGTATAGCCGCCGGAATCCATCGTCTCGGCCACGGTGCCGGTTGCAGTGCCATCCTGTGCAGTCGCGGCCTGTCCTGAAGCGGCTGAAGCAGCAGGAACTGCGGTCACGGTGCTCGCTGCCGCCGGTGCCGATGGCGGGGTGGAGCCACAGCCGGCAAGCGCAAACAGGGCGAATCCGGCGAAGACAATAGCGGGACGGAACGGCTTCACAGCCCTACGATATCGCAGCCACCCGGCTCGGGGTTGTAAACCCGGTAGAGTTGCCTGCCGATAAACCGGGCCAGGTGATCCAGGGTCCATCGCGCGCCGCGACAATCTGCCGGGCATCAGCATGGCTGGGAGTGCTCCTTGCTCTCATGACAGGGCTGGCTTCGGCGCACTCCGCCACAATTCCTCTGACCGGCACCGTTCGCGTGGACGGAAAGCCACAGAAAGACGTCGTAATCTGGCTGGAAGGCGTCACCCACGCGGCACCCGACGCTCCGCACGCTGTCCTGATGGATCAGCGGAACCTGGAATTCATCCCGCGCGTGCTGGCGGTGCAGGTCGGGACCCGCGTGAAGATGCCCAACAGCGACCGGGTGTTCCACAACGTGTTCTCGTTCCACGACGGCAAGCGATTCGACCTTGGCCTCTATCCGGTCGGAACCACCCGCCTTGTGACCTTCGATGCAGCCGGCGTCAGCCGGATCTTCTGCAACATCCATCCGAACATGGCGGCCTACGTGGTCGCCGTGGACTCGGCCTTCTTCGCGGTCACGGACCCGCAGGGCCGCTTCAGCATCGACGGCGTCGGCCCTGGCTCATATGCCTATCGTTTGTGGCGGTCCGGCCGCGAGACCAGCGCGGGCACTGTGGTCGTGACGGCGGGCCGGCCGGTCGAGATCGCATGGCCCTGAGTCGGGCCGCCGGTCTCGCATTCGTCATCTGCCTTGCCGGCACGATGACGACGTACGCCCAGACCGCCGCGGTGGAGATGCAGCAGAGCATCGGCGCGTCGACCGAGTCGATCGCCGCCGCCGGCACGCAGGGCCGGGTGTTCGGCGAGGCGACCCCGGGCCTTCACTTTCTCGTGGAAGGCGCCTGGGGCACGCGATCCGAGGATGTGTCGGATGTCTTCGGCACCGCGTATCCGTACTCGGGCGAGGTGGACATCATCGAGGCCTACGGCGAGTACCAGGTGCCACCCTCTCGCGGCGTGATGTCGATCAAGGCCGGCCGCTATCGCACGCCCTTCGGCATCTACTCGGCCAGCGACCACGCCTACCTCGGTTTCCTGCGTGCACCGCTGATCCGCTACGGCGAGTACTACGCGCTGTCGAGCGGATATCTGGAACACGGCGCGGACATCGTCGTCGGTGTGCCGCGCGCGTCGGTGGAGGTGAGCGTGGGCCGGCCCGCCGACGTGGGCGACGCGATTCGGCGTACGGGTGTGGACACAGTGGTGCGCGCGCAGGCGGTCGCCGGCGCGTTTGTCGTCGGAGCAAGCTTCATCGATACGACGCCGTACATGCCGGAGCGTTTTGCCGCGGGCAGGGCACGCTTCGGTGGCGTGGACGTGCGCTGGATGAAGGACGGCGTGCAGCTGCGTGGCGAGTGGCTGGGCGGGCGGCCGTTCGACGGCACACAGACCACCGGCGGCTACGTGGACGTGATCGTGCACCGCCCGGTGATGGGCCCCGTGACCGCGCTCGGACGTGTCGAACGGCTGGACTACGACAGCGACCCGCGCTTCGCGCTCGCCACCCAGCGCTATTGGGCCGGCGCGCGAATCAGGTTCTGGAAGGGACTGGCGACGTCGTTCGGCGTCGGTCACCAGACCGGCCAGATGACGCAGAGCCGTCGCACGGCCTTCGACGTCGGGCTCACGCTGGCCCTGCGGGCCGGCCTCTGAGCGTGACGATGGCAGCCTCGACGTCGAATCCGGCGCTGCCCTGGCATCAGCAGCTGGCGGCGCAGGTCGCGCTTGCGGTGACCCTGCTGGTGGGGGCGGCGCTCGCCGCGGTGCTCGTCTTCACGGCGCAGATGGTGTCGAGCCAATCTCGCAGCCGCGCCAGCGCCGAAATCAATGCGGCGCGCCGGGCCTTCGACAGCCTGCTCGAAAGCCGCGCGTCCGCGGCGATGGCACAGACGCTGCTGGTCACCGAGCTGCCGGTCTTCCGGGCGCACCTCACCGACACCCGTCTCGCGAGCGACCACGCCACCATCGACGCGATGGTCGATGGCTACCGCCGTCAGCTGACGGCGGACTTCTCCATCGTGTCCGACGCCAACGGCCGCTGGCTGGCGAGTCCGGGATGGTCCGGCGGCGCCGGTGCACCGCCACCGGCCGAACTGGCCGGCGCGATTCAGCAGGCGCAAGCCGGCACGGCCACCCGCGCGCTGGCGGGTCAGGGCCACGAGCTGTTCCTGCTGGTCTCGGTGCCGGCGCGTTTCGCCGACGAGATCCTGGGAACGCTGACGGTCGGCTACCGTCTGACCGACGGCCTGGCCCGTGAAATCGCCAGGCTGGCGCAGTGCGAGGTCATCCTGCTGTCCGGCGATCACGCCGCGGCAACCAGTCTTGATGCCGCGGTGATGGCCGACACGTCGGCGCTCGTCACCGAGCGCCGCCGCCGGGGCCTTTGGCGTGCTGCCCGATCTGCGCCGCCTTGGAGACCATCGCTACGTCGGCGGCGTGTTCCCGTTGACGCGCGATGCCCACGCCGCGAGTGTCGGCCGTCTCGTCCTCCTGGCGGACTGGGAACCGACGCAGCAGTTCGTTGACCAGCTGCGCGGGAGCTTCTTCTCCGGCGGCTTGTTCGTGTTCGGGGTCGCACTCCTGGCCGGCGTGATCTTCAGTCGTCGCCTCATCCGTCCGCTCCACGACATCGCCGTGGCGGCATCGGACATCGCCGGCGGCAACCTGGCCCTGCAGCTGCCCGTGCGCGGCAGCGCGGAGGCGAGGAGCGTCGCGCAGGCCTTCAACGACATGAGCGCGAGCCTCCGCGTGGCCCGCGAGCGGCTGGTGCACGACGCCATTCACGACCACCTCACGCACCTCCCGAACCGCGTGTTGTTCATGGAGCGGCTGCAGCGGGCGATGAACCGGCGGAAACGGTATCCCGACTACATCTTCGCGGTGCTGTTCATCGACATCGATCGCTTCAAGCAGGTGAACGACAGCCTCGGCCACGCCGCCGGCGATCAGTTGCTGATGGGATTTGCCGAGCGGCTGGCGGGCGCGGTCCGTCGCGACGACCTCGTGAGCCGGCTGCCGGCCACCGAGCCCGAAGCCGCCGGCCCCAACACACTCGCGCGCTTCGGCGGCGACGAGTTCGTCGTCCTCCTCGACGACATCAGCGAGCCCATCGACGCCGTGCGCGTCGCCGAGCGCATCCAGCGGCTGGCGGCGCGCCCCATCGCCGTCGACGGGCATGACGTGTTCGTCAGTCCCAGCATCGGCGTGGCGGTCATTGCGTCCACCCACTCGTCCAGCGAGGAGTTGGTGCGTGATGCCGACCTCGCGATGCATCGCGCCAAGGCCGGCGGCGGTGGCGGCTATGCCGTGTTCGACGCCGCCATGCACCTTGCCGCCTCCGAGCGGCTGCAGTTGGAGACCGAACTTCGGCGCGCGGTCGAGCGGCAGGAGTTCCGCCTGTGGTACCAACCCATCGTCTCGCTGACGGACCGGCGCGTGGCGGGCTTCGAGGCGCTGATCCGGTGGGAGCATCCCACGCGCGGCCTCCTGGCCCCCGGGGCGTTCCTCGAGGTGGCGGAAGACATCGGCGTCATCGCCCAGATCGATGATTGGGTGCTGCCGGAGGCCTGCCGGCAGGCCGAGGCCTGGCGGCGCACACGAGACGATGGCGACCGGCTGACCGTCAGCGTCAACCTGTCGTCCAAGGCGTTCGGCAACGCCTCGCTGGTCTCCGTGGTCGCCGGTGCCCTGCGCGAGACGGGGCTTCCGGCAAGTTCCCTTCGGCTGGAAGTCACCGAGACCGCCGCGATTGCCGACACCACGCAAGTCCGCGGGGTGCTCGCCGGGCTGCGCGACATCGGGGTGCGGGTCAGCCTGGACGACTTCGGCACCGGCTACTGTTCGCTGAGCTACCTGCAGCAGTTCCAGGTGGACACGCTGAAGATCGACCGCTCGTTCGTGTCCCGCATCGGGCTGGGCGACGACCACGCCGAGATCATCCGCATGATCGTCAGCCTGGCGCGGACCCTTGGTCTCGAGGTGGTGGCCGAGGGCACGGAGACCACCGAGCAGGTCGAGTATCTCGCCTCGCTCGGGTGCGGATATGCGCAGGGCTACTACTTCTCGAAGCCGCAGGCACCGGGGACTCTGGACGTCGAGCATCTGACACCGAGCAACCTCTCCTCATAGCCTGCGCTCTCACGCGGCCCAGATGTCGCCGCGGCCTGGACCGCGGTCGGCCGCAACTAGCGGAACGCCCACCGACTCATGCCGCCCGGGGTAGACTCGGGCGCCATGAGAGTCGCACGACACCTGCTGCTCGCCGGATGCGCCGCCCTGTTGATGGTGGCGCACTCCGGCGCCGTCAGCCCCCTTCCTTCCGCGGACGGCCAGTTCTGGGACATCCAGGACACCTCGCCCTGGGCGCAAGACAGCGGCGGCATCGCCACGGGCGGGCGGGCCAACCCGTTCAACGGGTTCGGCTATCTGAAGCTGCAAGTCGGCCGCACCGGCGCGCCGCCCTCCACCACCAACCTCTATCTGAAGGGCTTCGGCCTGGCGCACGACGGCGCCGAGCGGTTCGACAGCATCACGCCGGTGCTGCGCGACGGCATCGTCGTGTCGCGCGCGATCTACGCGCCGAAGGACACGAGCTACCTCCGCTACCTCGACACGTTCCTCAACAGCGGCACCGAACCGCGCGTCGTGCGGGTGGCGTGGGGCGGCGCGACCGGCGCCTTCGAAGACGGCGGACGCGTCGCGGTGGCGGTCACCTCCAGCGGTGACCGGCGCATCGATCCGTCCGATCACTTCGTCACGGTGATGCAGAACGTCCGCAAGGTCGCGGACCCGATGCAGGGGCCGTCCGGTCATGGCCCGTCGGCGCAGGTGCTGGGGAATCGCGCCGGTGTCTTGACCGGCGTCGGCGACATGTACGGCGATCCGTTCGCCGAGGCCTATCCGGGCTACGACCCCGCCCACATCGGCTACGTCTTCACGCTGTCGCTGGCGCCGGGCCAGACGGCGTCGCTCATGACGTTCGTCGTCAAGGGCCTGAGCGAGGTCTACGACCCGCGCGGCGGCTACCCCATCCCCGCGCGCGACGCACTGCTCTCCACCTGGAGCGAGGCCGTGTATTCAGCCGCGGACGCGAAGATCCCGGCGGCAGGCTCCGAGATCGCCCGCGTGACCGACGTGGCGAAACAACTGGCCGCGTCGCCCGATCTGCGCGGGCTCACGCCGCGGCAGCGCTCGACCATCGCCAACTGGGCGCTGCCGGCATCGGCGCCGGTCACTAACTTCACCGTGTTCGAGAAGAGCGTGTCGGCATTGCAGCAGGCGATGACCGACGGCACGGTGACCAGCGAGGACATCGTCCGCGAGTACCTCACCCGCCTGACGCTCTACGATCGCAACGGGCCCACGTTCCGCGCCGTGCTGTCGCTGAGCCCGCGCGCGCTGGCGGACGCGCGCGCCAGGGATGCGGAACGGGCCGCTGGCCGCGTGCGCAGCCCGTTCCACGGCGTCCCCGTCGTGCTCAAGGACAACATCGACGCCACCGAACTGCCGACCACGGGCGGCGCCCTGGCGTTGGCGGATCACCGGCCGCGCCTCGACTCGCGCATCGCCGCGGGCATGAAGGCCGGAGGCGCCATCATCCTGGGGAAGGCCAACCTCGACGAGTTTCCGTTCGGCGATTTCGGCATCAGCACCGTGGGCGGAACTGTCGGCAACGCCTACGATCCGTCGCTCAGCACCTCCGGATCGAGCGGCGGCAGCGCCACCAGCGTCGCCACCAGCCTGGCGGCGCTTGGCTTCGGCACCGACACCTGCAACTCGCTGTCGAACCCCGCCGCCTTCGCCTCGCTCGCCACCATCCGCACCACCCGCGGCCTGACCAGTCGCGCCGGCGTCATGCCGCTCAACACCTACAACGACGCCGTTGGCCCGATGGCGCGATCGGTCACCGACCTCGCGCTCGCGTTGGACCTGGTCACCGGCACGGACGCGGAAGATCCGGTGACCGCGGAGGCCAAGTCGCACATCGACGGGTCGTTCGCGGCCGGTCTCCCGAAGGCCACCTTGCGCGGCGCGCGCATCGGCGCGTTCCGCCAGCGCTTCGTCGGCATCACCGGCGAGCGCGAAGCGGCCGAGGCCATGGAGCGCGTGATCAAGGACCTGCAGGCCGCCGGCGCCACCGTCGTGGACGTGGCCATCCCCGATTACGACGCGAAGTACCGCGCCGCCGCCGGCAGCGCGCCGGGGTCGCTGCGCGCCGGCTGGACCGCGTACCTCTCGCGCGGTGCGAAGCCGGGCGAGCGCGTGCTGACCATCGAAGAGCTGATCGCGTCTGGCAAGATGGCGCCCGGCGGACAGCGCCGGCTGGAGGGCGCGCTCGCGCCTGCACCCACCGGCGCGGAACTCGACGAAGGCACGCGAGCCTTCAACGCCCGGCGCGAGACCTTCCGCCAGCACTTCGTCGATCTGATGGATCGCGAGCGGCTCGATGCCATGCTCTACCCCGCCAATCAGGCACGGCCGCACACGCACGAGGGCGGTGCCGAGCGCTACGGCAGCGAACCGGGCACGTGTCAGGAGAGCGCGGTCACCGGGCTTCCGCAGGTGACCGTGCCGGCAGGTTACATGGGCGGACGCTATCCGGTGGGAGTCTCGTTGCTTGGACGGATGTGGGCCGATCGGCGACTGCTCGAACTTGCCTACGCCTACGAACAGGCCGCGAAGATCCGTCGTCCGCCAACCACTGTGCGATAGCGGAGAGTCATCCATGAGCGGCGACACCAGCAACCCGGAATACGTCCTCGGTCACTCCACCAGCGAGCTCGATCGCCTGATTCGCCAGGCGGCGTTCTACGGCGATCTCACCGCGCACACGGTGAAGCTGGCCGGCCTCGCGCCGGGCATGCGTGTGCTGGACGTGGGATGCGGCGCCGGCGATGTGTCGCTGCTCGCGGCCTCGATCGTTGGTCCAACAGGTCATGTCACCGGCGTCGATCAGAACGCCGAGGCACTGGCGCTGGCCCGCTCGCGCGTGGCAGCGGCAGGCATCTCGCACGTGACGTTCGAGAGCGGCGACATCACGGCCCTGCCCTACGCCGGACACTTCGACGCGGTGATCGGCCGCTTGGTGATCCTCTACCTCGGCGACCCGGTGGCCGGTATCAAGGCGTTCGCGTCGTACCTCAAGCCCGGAGGATTCCTCTACTTCCAGGAGTTCTGTCCGCCTGGTATCGGCGCCGTGCCGCCAGTGCCCCTCTACGACGAGGCCGTGCGCGTGATCAACGAGACGTTCGCGCGGGCGAAAATCGACCTCTACATCGGAATGCGGCTCGGCAGCCTGTTTCATGCCGCGGGGCTACCGCCTCCGACGATGATGGGGATGGCGCGCATCGAAACCGGGCCGGACTCTCCGGTCTACACGTACATTGCGGAAACGGTCCGCAGCCTGCTGCCGCTTGCGGCACGCGTCGGGGTGACGACGGCTGAAGAGATCGGGATCGACACGCTGGCGGAGCGACTGCGGCAGCAGGCGCTGGCCAGCCACTCGGTGTTGCACGCGCCCGAGCTCGTGGCGGCGTGGACTCGCGTCGAAAAGTAGCGCTACAGCGCCGCCGGGACCGATCCGATAAGCAGACGAACCCCCTGAGTGGATCGATGCACGTATCTGCCCGCACTTTCGCTATCGTTTTGCTGATTGCGCTGATGGCCGGCGCCACGCCGTGGGCCAGGCAGGGCGACCAGGCACGCCTCACCGGCCGCGTCACGGACGGCTCGGGCGGCGCCCTGCCGGGCGTCACCGTGACGTTGAGCGGACCGCGGTCGAAGCCAGTGGTCGTGATCACCGACAAGGTCGGTCAGTACCAGTCGCCGCCATTGCCGCCGGACACCTACTCGGTCACCTTCGCGATGTCGGGGTTCGAAACCCGCACCAACCCGGCTGTAGTGTTGCGGCCCGGCGAAGTGTTCGTGCTCGATCGCCAGCTGTCGCTGGCTTCGCTCACCGAAACCGTGACCGTCACCGGCGCCGCGCCAACCCCGCCGCCGGTGCGCACAGAGCCGCTGCCGCCCGTGCGTCCGCGCCCGCAGACGGTGCCCATCCCGAAGGTGCTGCTGGCCTCGGTCTGCGGCCCGGACCAGCCGGCCGACCAGAACGTCACGGTCGGGCACATCGTCGGCCATCGCGACGATCCGCATCGCCAGTTGTATGGGTCCGGCGACGTCCTGCTCGTGGACATCGGCACCGAGATGGGCATGGCCGTCGGCCAGAACTTCGTAGTGCGCCGCCGCTTCCGCACCGGCGACAGGGGCGTGCCGCTCAAGAAGGCGACCTTTGGCGAGCACACCGCCGGCCTGGTGCAGGTGGTGCAAACCACCGCGGAATCCGCGGTGGTGGTGGTCGTCTACTCGTGCGGCGAGTTCTTTGCGGGCGACGCCATCGAGCCGTTCGACCCGCAACCGGTGACGACGGCTCAAGCGCCTGGCGAGCCGCAGTTCGACGACCCGGCGCACATCGTGTTTGGCGAACTCGGCATGGCGATAGCCGGCCCGAAACAGCTGATGGTGATCGATCGCGGACTCAACCAGGGCGTGGTGCGCGGCCAGCGCTTCACGATCTTCCGCCGCTCCGTCGCCGGCGGCGGCCCGGTCGTCAGCGTCGGGGACGGCATCATCGTCTCGGTGCGGCCGCAGTCCGCCACCATTCAGATCGAACGCGCCAACGACGCGGTTGGCGTCGGCGATCTGGTGGCAATGCACCGATAGGCTCCGGGTTCTAGGGTTCTAGGGTTCTAGGTTCGAGGGCTGTTCCCTTTTTGCCTTTTGCCTTTTGCCTTCCGAAGGTTCTTCCTTGGAACAATGCCCTCCCACCTTCGTATGTCCCCCCAATGGGCGATCTGAAGGTTTCGGTCCGGCATCTGCTGAAAACCCCCGGCTTCACGCTGGCCGCCATCGTCGTCCTGGCCCTTGGCATCGGCCTCAACGCCGGGATGTTCAGCGTGGTCTACGCCCTGACGATGGCGGGGCGGGCCTACCCGGAGCCTGATCGGGTCGTCCAGCTCTACTCGCGGGATCCGCGGCCGGCGGGCGACTACCGCGCGTTCTCGTATCCGATCTACCAGGAGCTCGCCGCGCGCGGCGACATGTTCACGGGCATCCTCGCGCACAATCCCACCCTGGTCGGGGTCGGCGACGGCGTCGACTCGCGCCGCTCGTTCTCGGCGGTCGTCAGCGCCAACTACTTCGAGGTGCTCGGCGTGCCGCTGCTGCAAGGGCCGCACGTTCACGGCCGAGGAAGATCGGCCGGGCCAGGACATCCCCGTCGTGGTCGCGAGCTACGCTCACTGGCAGCGGACCGGATTCGATCCGGCGCTGGTGGGCAAGACCGTCCGCGTCAACGAGCGTGAGTTCACGGTCGTCGGCATCACCCCGCGCGGCTTCACCGGCACGATGAGCGTGTTCGGCGCGGAGCTGTTCTTCCCGCTGGGCGTCTTCCACACCCTCGCGAACGACTTCACCGGCGACGCCGCGCGCTCGCTGCAGCGGGTCGATGCCTACAACCTGTTCCTGGTCGGGCGCGTGAAGGACGGCATCGAGATGTCCACCGCCTCGGCCGGCCTGGACCTGCTCGGCCAGGGTGTGGCGCGGTCCTTCCCCGAGTACGAACACCACGTCTTGTCGCTCGGCCCGCTGCCGAAGTTCGGGACCAGCACGTCGCCCATGAACGAGGGCGTGCTGGCGACGCTCGGCGCGGTGATGATGGGCATGACCGGCGCGGTGCTCCTGACCGTGTGCCTGAACCTCGCGTCGATGCTGCTGGCGCGGGGCCGGGCCCGCCGCAAGGAGTTCGCGATCCGCCTGGCGCTCGGCGGCGGCCGGATGCGCATCGTCCGTCAGTTGCTGATCGAGGGCCTGGTGCTGTCGCTCGCCGGAGGCGCCATTGGCGTGGCGCTCGGCCTGTACGGCGTGGACCTGATCACGTCGAGCCTCCAGCGGATGATCCCCATCACCATCGTGCTCGACGGCATCGCCACACCCGCGGTCGTGGCCGGCGCCATCGTCTTCTGCCTGCTGGCCACCGCCGGATTTGCGCTGGGGCCGGCGCTGAAGCACTCGCGGGCCGACATCCTCACCGACCTGAAAGTGCAGACCGGCGACGACCCGGCGCCGCGGCGCTGGCGATTCGTGCCGCGCAACCCGCTGGTGGCGGCGCAGGTGGCGCTGTCGCTGACGCTCCTCATCGCCACGGGGCTGTTCCTGAAGATGGCGCTCGGCGCCTTCACGGTCGATCTCGGCTATCGAGCCGACGACACCGTGCTGGCGGAAGTGGACAGCCGCCTCGGTGGCCTCGACGAGCCGCGGAGCCTGGACGCCTACGCGCGGATCGAGTCGCGCCTCGCCGGGCTGCCGGGCGTGCAATCCGCCAGCATCGGCGCCATCGTGCCGATGGGCATGGTCAGCATGGGCCGCAGCGTTCAGCGCGCCGGCGTGCAGGTGCCCCCGGGAGCGAAGGCGTCGAGCCCCGAGGACCGGCCAGACGTTCAGTTCAACGTGGAACGCGGTCGGCGCCCGCTACTTCGACGCGATGGGCGTTCGCCTCATCCAGGGCCGACCGTTCACGGCCGCCGAGGCGTTCGGCACCGGCGCTCCGTCATGTCGCCATCCTCGACGAAACGCTGGCCCGCAAGCTGTGGCCGAAGGGCGACGCGCTGGGTCAGCGCATCCAGTGGGAGACGGAGCGCAAGGGTCGGTGAGGCGAGCGCGCCAATGGAAGTCGTCGGCATCGTCTCTGCCACCCGCACCCAGTTGTTCGAGCGCGAGCCGCGTGGCGGGGTGTTCGTCCCGTTCGCGCAGGGCTTCATGAGCAACGCCTTCTTCCACGTGCGCCCGCAGGCGGCCTCCGCCACGCTGGTGGACACCGTCCGCCGCGCGGTGCGCGAGGAAGCGTCGACGGTGCCGCTGTTCGGCGTGCGCACGTTCAGGACGCACATGGACACGTCGGCCGAGTACCTGGATGCTGAAGATCTCCACCTCGCTCTTCGCCTTCTTCGGCGGGCTGGCGATGCTGGTGGCGCTGGTCGGCATCTACGGCGTGACGTCCTACGCGGTGGCCCGGCGGACCCGCGAGATCGGCGTGCGCATGGCCGTGGGAGCGAAGCCCGCGGCGGTGCTGCGGTTGATCCTGGGGGAGAGCCTGAGGACAACGGCAGGCGGTGTCGTCGTCGGGTGGCTGCTGGGCATCGGCGTCGGCCAGGTGCTGGCCAGCACCTTCGTGGACATGAAGGGCTTCGACCTGTGGACGTTCTCGCTGGTGCCGGTGGGATTCGTGACCGCCGCGCTGGCGGCCACCTGGCTGCCGGCACGGCGCGCGACGGAGATGAATCCCGTCACCGCGCTGCGCGCGGAATAGATAAGATCTCGAGATCGATCGACAGATCTACGATCGCGATCCAGATCGATCTCGAGATCACCACATCGCGAGATCACCAGATTCGCCTACTTAATCAGGTACCACCCTTCCTGTCTGGGTCGGAAGAACTGCCACCCGGCGTCTTCCAGGAACGCTACGTCCTCCATCATCACGAACACCTTCTGTCCGTCCCACTCGGGGATCGGGGTGCCGGTGTTGAGCTCGATGGAGATGTAGGAGCCGGCGCGCAACCGCTTCTGTGCCTGCTGCGCGATGTCCTGCCGCTGCGAAGAGCGGAAATCGATCGAGGCGCCAAGGCCGTGGCCCTGCGCGCCCACCGGGTGCGAGTAGATCATCGCCTCGATCTTCTGCTCGCCCATCTCGGCCATCGTGTCCAGGTAGACGTCACCGGCCAGGCGGCCGGGCCGCGAGTGCCGGCGCATCAAGGCATCCTGCAGGGTGTTGGTGTTGCGCATCGCGCGCTTCAGGCCCTCGGGCACGTCCTGTTCGCCTTCGCGCAGCACGTAGGCCATCTTCTGCCAGTCGGTGTCGAGCCCCATGTAGGTGATGCCGAAGTCCACGTGCACCACGTCGCCGCGCTCGATCACCATCCGCTCCGGCGCCACCGCGAGGAATCCGCGCGAGGTCGGGCTCGTCGCGCCGCGCCGCTGCACGCGAAGGTCCGGCTGGAACCAGGTGGTGACACCGTGCGCCCCGAGCGCGTCGTAGAGCCAGCGCCGCACCTCGCCCACCGTCGTCTTGCCGGGCGTGATCACCTCGCTCGAAAGCGCGCGCTTCGTCAGTGACTCGGTCAGCGCCACGGCCACCGTGTAGTGCGGCTTCTCGTCGGCCAGGCGGGTGTCGAGGTACTCCTCGATCAAATCGGCGGCGCTGACGAACCGTTCGACGTACTTCGGGCCCACCGCCTTGCGCAGGAACGCGTGCGTCTCGAACGTCAGCGAGCGCGTCACCCCGCGGGCGCCGCCGATGCTGAGACCGATGGTCTTCGGATCGAACTGGTCCATCAACTGCCCGAGGCGGATGTCGGCCGGCACGGGCTCGTCCGGCGATTCGAAGAACCGCTTCAGGTTGTCCTCGGAGTAGCCGGTGATGGCAATGCGCTTCAAGCCGGCAGCGCCGGCGTCCACGAAGACGAAGAAGTCACGGTTCCCGGCGTAGGGCCGCGGCGGCGCGATGTAGGCCGTGAGCGGGTCGTCGTGGAACTCCTCGTTCACCACGATCCACATCGCGATGTTGTGCTTGCGCATCATCGGCAGGATGGTGGCGTGCCGCTGCTCGAGCCACGACTCGCGGATGACCATCTGCTGCGATGGCGGAAGCAGGCGCGGGCCGTCTGGCAACGGCGCCTGGGCATCGGGCGCGGCGATGGCCAACATGGAGAGGAGCACCGCCCCGAGGGCGATCGGGCGGCTCATTGCCAGCTCCCGTACATCGGGTTGGGCAGCATGAAGAACCGCGATCCGAACGCCGCGAGGCCGGCCTCGCCCTTCTCCTTCACCGATTGGCCCAGGTCCGGGAAGTCGAGGATGTTGTCGCCGACGAACGCGACGACTTCCAGCGCCGACGCGCCAGCCGGCGTCTGGCCGGCGGCCACCGCTCGAAACCGGGGGTTCTTGTCGGACGGCGTGCCGTTCTGCCGGCACAGCATCGCGTCGTAGATCAGCTGATGGCGCGCGAACACCGCCGAGGTGTCGTCGCACTCCGACTGCAGGCGATTGGTCACCACCGCGATCCGTCCGCCCAGCGCGCGCACGCGCGTCAGGAACGCCGCCGCGCCCGGCAGCGGCGTTGCCTCGCGGCGCCTCACCCAGGCCGCCCAACTCTCGGTGCTGTAGGCCAGGCCCTGTCGCGCTCGTTCCTGCTGGTAGGTGACGTTGCTGATGATGGTCTCGTCGGCATCCAGCACCACCGCCCAGGTCCCGGCGGTCCGCGTGCGGGCTTCGGCCTCCACGTGCATGGTCGCCACGCGATAGGCCTGGACCACTGCCGCGCGGTACTCGGCGGCGTCGCGGACCCAGCGGATGCTGTCCGGATCCGTGGCCGACGGCTGGGCGGCTGCCACCGGCGCCGGTGGCGGTTGTGGCGGAACGGGTGGCGGCAGCGGCGCGGTCGATCGGCAGCCGGCCAGCACCGACAGCAGCAGGACCGGGGCCAGGGCGCGTCGAATCATCCGCCGATTCTATGTCGGCCCGTCGCCGGGACACGACGGCGGCGCGGCAGATTCAGCGCCGTTCGACCGGAATCGTGATGGCCGACGCGCGCGCCTGGCTGCGATAGACCCGTTGCGTGGCGATGGTGAAGTCTTCGGGACGCGCCTTCGGGATGTCGGTGAACACCTGCGGGTTGCGATCCGTGAGCGGGAACCACGAGCTCTGGATCTGCACCATCAGCCGATGGCCGCGGCGGAACGTGTGCGCCACGTCGGGCAGATCGAACCGGATGCGATCGGGCTGGTTCGGCACGAATGCCACGGGGGCCTCGAAGCTGTTTCTGAACTTGCCGCGGAACGGTTCGCCGCGCACCAGCTGCTGATAGCCGCCCATCCGCACGCGATTGGCCGGCTCGGGCGCCGGGCCTTTCCACTCCGGCGTCGGATAGTCCGACGGGAACACGTCGATCACCTTCACCACGAAGTCCGAGTCGGTGCCGGAGGTGGACACGTGCAGGTCCACGCCGATCTTGCCGAGCACGGTCAGGTCATCGTCGAGCGGCGGCGTCATATAGACCAGCACGTCGGGCCGCGTGGCCGCGAAGCGCTGGTCCTCCGTCATGTAGTCGCGCTGCATGCCCATCTGCACGTGCCCGACGTACGGGACGGGGCGATTGGGATCGCTCAGGTACTGGTCGAAGGCCTCGGCCTCCACCGGCGCCGCGGACGACAGCGTCCCGCGCGCTCCCAGATACATCGGCGTCGCGGCGGTCTGCGGCGGCCAGGCCGCGAACGTGCGCCACCGGTTCGTCCCGGTCTCGAACATCGTCGCTTCGGCCACCGGCTCGAGGGTCTTGTCCTTCAGGTGCTGCATGAAGAACGGGAACTCCACGTGCTCGCGGTACCACGCCGAGACCTCGGCGCCGAAATCGAGGTTCCCCACCACCCGGCCGTCGCCGCGCGCCCAGCTGCCGTGGGTCCACGGGCCCATCACCAGGTGGCGCTTCGTCGTCGCGCTGTCGGCCTTCAGCGTCTTGTAGGTGAGGAGCGGACCGGCGATGTCCTCGGCGTCGAACCACCCGCCGACGGTGAGCACCGCCGGGGTGATGCCCTTGAAGTGCTTCCAGATCGCCCGCGCCTTCCAGAACTCGTCGTAGGCGGTGTGTTCGAGATTGCCGCGGTAGTAGGGGTTGTCCAGCACGCCGTAGCGCTCGGCGCCGGACCAGAGCGGTCCCATCTGCAGGAAGAACTCGTAGCCGCTGGGCGTGCCGTAGTCGAACGGCGACGCGCGGCTGCGGCCGCTCGGGCTTGGGCCGCACCGGGAAGCCCGTGTAGAAGCCGAAGTTCGCCGCCAGCATGAACGCGCCGTTGTGGAACGAGTCGTCGCCCAGGTAGTAGTCGGTGACCGGCGCCTGCGGCGACACCGCCTTCAGCGCCGGATGCGCGTCGATCATGCCGGCCGAGACGTAGAAGCCCGGATACGAGATGCCCCACATGCCGACGCGCCCGTTGTTGCAGGGCACGTTCTTCACCAGCCAGTCGATGGTGTCCCAGGTGTCGGTGCTCTCGTCCGTGTCCTTCGCCGTCTTCTTCGGATTGTGCGGACGCACCTCCACCCACTCGCCCTCGGAGAGATAGCGGCCGCGCACGTCCTGGTAGACCGCGATCACGCCTTCCTTCAGGAAGTGATCCGACGGCCCGATGGTGGTGCGGTAGCTGTCGATGCCGTACGGCGCCACCGAATACGGCGTGCGCTGCATGATGATGGGCGCCGGCGCGGCGCAGGTCTTCGGCACGTAGACCGAGGTGAACAGCTTCACGCCGTCCCGCATCGCCACCATGTGTTCGTACTTCGTGTACGCCGCGCGGACCGGATTCGGCGCTTCGGCGGCAGGCTGCTGGCGGGCGGAGGGCGCGGCCACCGACGCGGCGGCCAGCACGAGGGAAAGGATGCGGAGACGCATGGCGGGCAGTCTACCGCAGAGGCGCTACCCGTCCTTTCTGCGCAATCCGCCCGTTCAGACGGATCCAGCGCACGGCGCCATCGTCGGCGCGGACGAACTCGTACGGCGTGCCCAGGTACGAGCCGTCCAGCGCATAGGCGACGTCGGGCCCGTAGAACACCAGCCGGGCGTCGGGCTGGTTGACGCCGGTGATCACCAGGCGATCGCCGCGCGGCCGGACTTCCACCGGGCTTAGCGGCGTCCGCCGGTAGACGCCGAGGTATTCGTCGATCTTCGGCTGCACCGCCAGCGGCTGCGCGTGGCCGGTCATCGCTTCGTTGACCCCGCGGTGACCGATCGCCTGCCCGGGCGTCAGCGACACGCCGGCGAAACGCTGCAGGATGGCGCGTTCCACGTCCTGCACCAGCCGCCACCCATCCTGATGATTCGTCAGCACGGTGAACGCCAGCTGCCGCGACGGCACCAGCTGCACCAGCAGGCAGTGGCCGTTGAGCGTGCCGCCATGCGCGACCGTGACGACGCCGCCCACGGGTCGCAGGTGCCAGCCCACGCCCATGTCGTCGGTGGTGCTGTTCTTGCGGACCTGAGGCGTCTTCATCAGCTCGAGCCGCGCCGGCGAGAGGTACTGGAGTCCTCCCGCGGTCGTGCCGTCACCGAGGTGGAAGCGGGCGTAGCGCATCAGATCGGCGACCGACGTCATGACGCCACCGGCCGTGGTGCTCGACGTGGTCTGCCATGGACGGATCACGTCCACCCGGTTCTCGCGATCGCGATGGCCAAGCGAGAACCGGATACGTCATCGAATCGGTGAGGCGGGTGAAGGTGCGCGACAGGCCGAGCGGCGTGAAGACCAGCTCCCTCAGCGCGTCGTGAATCGAACGGCCGGTGACCGCCTCGATGATTCGGCCGGTGAGCGCGAAGCCGGCGTTGTTGTAGCTCCAGACCTCGCCGGGCTTTGCCAGCTGCGGCAGCGTGGGCATGGTCACCGAGACGAACTGCGCCAGCGATTCGGTCCCGCGATCCTCGGTGCTCAGCTGCCCTTCCCAGCCGGGCGTGTGCGTCATCAGGTGCCACAGCGTGACCGTCCGGCTCGTCTCCTCGTCCAGGACGTGGAAGTCCGGCAGATAGGTCCGCACCGGCGCGCGCAGGTCCACGCGCCCTTCCTCCACCAGCCTCATCACCGCCGTGGCCGTGATGGTCTTGGAGATCGACGCGATGGTGAACAGCGTGTCGGCGGTGACCGGCTGCGGATCGTCGAGGCTGGTCACGCCGAAGCCGCGCAGCGTCTGCTGGCCGTTATCGAGCAGCCCGAAGCCCACGCCGGGAACGCGATACTCCGCCATCTTCGCGGTGATCAGCGCGGCGATCTCGTCGATGCGCTCGTCGGACCCGGCCTGAGTCTGGGCGTTCACACGCGCCGAGCCAAGCGCCGCCGCCGACAGCGCGGACAGGCGGAGGAAGTCGCGACGATGCATGCGCGGCGCGCCTACTTCTCCGGGCGCAGGATCAC
The DNA here is from genome assembly GCA_963723005.1 of uncultured Acidobacteriota bacterium. GTDB lineage: Bacteria > Acidobacteriota > Vicinamibacteria > Vicinamibacterales > UBA2999 > VFZN01. The sequence goes on from CAVRPA010000015.1 coordinate 24,741, forward strand.
CTGCACGTAGCGCGTCTCGTCAAGGTAGCGAACCGCGGCATCGCGGACCGCCGCCGGCGTCAGCCGATCGTAGAACGGCCGTGGATCGAACGCCGCGGCCACGTCCTCGCCGCGGGCGTAGGACTGCGTGATGCGGCTGAGCCAATAGCCGTTCTGCTCCAGGTTCGTCTCGAGATCGCGCAGCGCCGCGACGCGGCCGTCGTTGATCTGGCCGCTCGACGGGCCGTTCGCCTTGAAGTCGGCAATCACCTTCCAGGTGTCGCTGACCAGTTCGTCCACGCGCGCCGGGTCGCACCCGAAGTTGATCGCGACGCGATACTCCTGAATGGGACGGAAGCCAAACGTCGGCTCGACGCTGACGCCGTAAGTGCCGCCCAGATCCTCGCGCAACGTGCCGTGCAGATTGCCGCTCAACGTCGACGCCATCGTGCTGAGCAGCAGCCGGTTGGCTTCGGTGTTCTCGAACTCGCCCGAGAACACGATGCTCACTTCGCTCTTCGGCTCCACGCCCTTGCGCACTTCGCGCTTGACCACCATGGCCGGCGGGCGGATGCCGACGTCCTTGGCCGCTTCCTTTCGGTTCAGCGACGGCAGGGAGGCGAGATAGCGCTCGACCAGCGGCCGCATCGCGGCGAGGTCGAAGCTGCCGACGAACACGAAGGTGAAGTCGCTGGCGTCGGCGAAGCGGTCCTTGTAGAAGGCCAGCGACTTGTCGAGGCTCATCTGATCGACCGAGCGCCGGCGTGAGCGGGCGGGCGCGCGGGTGATCGCCGGTCAGCGCCGACGTCACCGCCATCGAGAACGCGGCTTCGGGCTCGGTCTCCTGGTTGGCCAGCATCCGCTTCAGGTTCGCGGTCATCACGCCAAACGCCGTCGGATCGGCCCGCGGCGCGGTGAACGACAGATTGATCAACTGGAACATCGTCTCGATGTCGCCGCGCGCGGCGCCGCCGCGCAGCCCTTCCTCGGTGTCGGTGATATCGGCGCGCACGGCGGCGTTCACGGTGGACAGCGCCTTGTCCAGGTCGGTCCGGTTGAGACGACCGAGCCCGCCTTCCGCGACCACTTCGTCGGCGGTGAGGGCGGCCACGAAATCGCGATCCGGGGCGAGCGAGGTCCCGCCCGGGCTGATGGCCCGGAACAGCACCTCGTCGGCCTTGAAGTTGGTCGGCTTGAGCACCACGCGCGCGCCGTTCGACAGGCGCCACTCGGTGATGCCGAGCTCGTCGATCGTCGTCGTGCCGGTGATCTTGCCCGGCGCCGGCAGCGGGTCGAGGAGCGGCGCCTTGTTCACGACGTCAACGTAGGCCGAGAGCGTGCTGCCGCCGGTCTTGGCGATCGCGGCCGCCAGCGTCGCCGCGGTCGGCGCGGTGAGACCGGCCCGCTCGGGCGCGTTGACGACGACCACGCGGTTGCCATCGGGCAGCCAGGTCGCCGCCAGCTTGTTGACCTCTTCCAGCGTGATGCCCGGCATCAGGCGCTGCGCCATCGCCTGCTCGTAGCTGATGCCCGGAATCGGTTCGTCGTTCATGAAGTTGCGGATGAACTCCTCGGCGAGCGGCGCCGATTCGCTGGTGTCCTTCTCGGCGAGCGCCTGCTGCAGGTAGCGCTGGCTGCTCACCTTCTGCCGCTCGAGCTCCGTGGCGGTGAATCCAAACTTCGCCACGCGCTCGGCCTCGGCCACGAGCGCGGTCAACCCTCGCTCGGCGCCGCCGTCGGCCACCAGCGCCTGCATCGTGGTGGCTTCCATCGTCCGCACGAACAAGTCCGCGCGAGCTGCGGGCGGCCTGGAACGGGGCGTCAGGCGTGCGTGAGATCTCGACCAATCGATCCGACAGCATGCCGCTGAACAGCCGCTCCACCATCTGCTGGCGGTACATGCCGACGGTGCGCTGATCGCGCGCCGGCATCTTGCCGATCAGACCGACCGTCGTGTTCGTGGCTTCGCGATCGGTCGCCACCGCGTAGAGCGTGCCCGCGTGTGCCGGGACGGTATACGCCGTGCGCGGCCGGGGCGAGACGGCGGCGGGAATCGGCCCGAAGTGCGCCTTGATGCCGGCTTCGATCGCCTTGGGATCGAAGTCGCCGACGATGATCACCGCCATCAGGTCGGGGCGATACCAGTCGGTGTAGAACTGCTTCAGCCGCGCGTAGGGCGCATTGCGGATGCTGTCGGGCGTGCCGATCGGCGACCGCTCCGCATAGCGCGATCCCTGCAGCAGGATCGGCATGATGGTGTTCTGCATGCGGGCGTCGGCGCCAAGGCCCAGGCGCCATTCCTCGAGGATCACGCCGCGTTCCTTGTCCACTTCGGCGGGATCGAACGTCACGCCGTTGGTCCAGTCCTCCATCATCAGCAGCGCCTGGTCGATGACGCGGGCATCGGTGGTCGGAATCTGCAGCTCGTAGACCGTCTCGTCGAAGCTGGTGTGGGCGTTGACGTGCGCGCCGAAGCGCATCCCGATCGCCTGCATGAAGGTGGCGATCTGCTGCCGGGGGAAGTTCCGCGACCCGTTGAACGCCATGTGTTCGACGAAGTGGGCCAGCCCGCGCTGATCGTTGTCTTCCAGCACCGACCCCGCCTTGACCACCAGCCGCAGTTCGGCGCGGCCCCGCGGCAGCCGGTTGGGGCGCACGTAGTAGCGCATCCCGTTGGGAAGGGTGCCGACGGTAATCAGCGGATCGACGGGGATCGTCTGGTTCGGCTCGATCGACGGGACCGGGGCGGCGGGCTGCTGCGCGGCCAGCGGCGGTCCGGCCAACAGGAGGACGGGCGCCAGGAGCAGCGACCAGGCACGGAGGCGACGGGGAAGAACCTGCATGCCTCCAGTATCGCCGCTTTCGGGGCCTGAAACCTCAGTGAGGATGCTGCTGGTAGTGCAGCCGGAGCAGGTCTTTTCCGTAGTCGTTGCCGTTGGGCGTCCGGACGATGGCGTGGACGTGCTCGACGTTGGGAAGGTCGGGGTTATTGAGGTGCCGGAGGTTGGCGGGGCGCTGGTGGTCGAACTCGATCAGGACCACCGGGCTGTGGATGCGGTAGTAGAAGACGCTGCCCGGCGTGGTGCCGCCGATCCAGGCCAGGTAGGTGCGATCCAGGTATCGCTCCACCTCGGCCATTTTGACCTTCGCGTGGCCCTCTTCCATGTTGCCGATGTAGAGGTCCACCAGCGCCAGCAGCTGCTGCCGCTGCGCCGGCGACAGCGCGGAGGCCGGGATCCCGGCGTAGTCCAGGACCACGTTGTCGCGCCAGGCCTCGGTCAGGATTTCGTTGCCGGTCTTCGACACCTTCAGCACGGCCTTCGCGCGCTGCGACGCGTCCAGGCCGTTGATCATCGTCAGCGCCGCCGACTGCTCCACCTCCATGATCGACGTGCCCTTGAACTTGCCGGCCTTGGCGATGACCGGCTCCGAGCCGGCGAAGTACGGGGTCATCACCACCTGGTCGCCGAGCACGAAGTAGTTGATGACGGCGTGGTGCCCGTCGAACTGCCAGCCCCACGGCTCGGTCGCCGAGGGCGTTCCCATCACGGTGATGTGATACAGCCACTCGCCGTACTCGGCGAAGTTGTTGTCGTTCAACTCACCGAGCGTGTGGTTCAGGCGCATGATGTTGCGGGTCAGCGTCAGGCCACGCGCGCTCAGCGAGGCGCGGAGCAGACCGAAGGCGGCTTCGCGCTGCGCGGGCGACATCTCGTCGAAGCTCACGCCCTGCCGCACGTAGAAGCTCTGGTTCATCCACTTGCGCCACTCATCGTTCTTGACGTCGAACATCGTCTTGCGGCGCTGCTCGGGCGAGAGCGCGGCGAGGAACGACTCGGCCGCCTGCCGCACCGGCGCCGTCGATACGCCGGTTGACTTGACCGCGAACAGTCCGGGCTCCACCTGACCGTTCGTCGTGATTCCCTTGAAGGGGTCGGCCAGGCCGGGCGTCTCGGCCGCAAGGGACAGGCGGAGGAGCTCCGCCGGCGGACGGGGTGCCGGCGCGGCGGGCCGGGCCTGTTGAGCGACGCCCGGACTCATCGTCCATACCGCCAGGAACGCGAGCACGATGCCGGCGTGAACCGCGAGCCTGAGCCTCATGGGGGCGGATTATACGGGAGGGGTGGACGCTGTGACGGCTGGCCCGCGACGCTGCCACCGACACCTTCGGGTTGCGAGCGCGGGGCCTCAGGATCAGGTGTCGCATCCCGTAGGGTTACCGCAGCATGACGCCGACTCACGCCAGCGGTCCGCGGACCTGCCGGAGCGGTAGGCCGGCATCGCGGCAGCGGCTCGCGGATCTGCGGCACCAGTATCGCGGCATCACACGAGCACCTCCGGGACTTCCTTCACCAACCGCCGGACCTGCCGACACGGAGGGCGGGACCTGCTCGAGCGGTCACCGCGCCCTCCGTGAGCGGTGGTGCGGACCGACCTCAGCGATCCCGGAACCTGCCGCAGCACCCCGCGGAGTTACGTGAGCGGGTGGCGGGATCAACGCTACGGAACTGCGGCATCACCGAACCAAAAACCCGGAGTCACTTGAGCGGTCCGCGGCATTCGATTTTTGCCATGCCCTAAGTGCCTACGGATCAATCACTTGCAGGTGCGCGCTACTGCTGGCGTAAGTCGCGCGGGTGCTGAGGGTAAGTCCGCGGGTTGCTGCAGGTGGGTCCCGACCCTGCGTGCTCCTGGTGGCGGGGGTGCTGGACCAAGGTCGCGCGGGTGCTCAACCCAAGTCGCGCGGGTGCTGCCCCCGGTCGCGCGTGTAGACCACCCAACTTCGCCACCTGCTGACGGTTGCCCGCTCAGCTCTCGTCCCTTACCGGCTCGACACGTGAAGCAGGTCGTCTGGTTCGCGGGGGTGCGTCTGGAGGGTGGTCACCCTGCTGCTACGACCTCCTCCCACCTGATCGCGCAGCATCCAGCAAACGCAGCGGTACCTCAGCATACAGGTGAGGAACTGCGGCGCGGACTGGAAGTGAGCTGGAAAAACGAGGGCAGGCCGCCATTGATGCAACCGTCAGTCCCCGATTCGTCGCCAAGTCGCGCCATCCCATTCCCACGTGTCGTTCAGGTCACCATCCGGCCATCCCTTGCGGCCGCCGAAAAGGACGACTCGATCGCGCCTTTGGTCATAAGCGAGTTGTCCCATCGCTCGTGGAACCGGGCCGGCGGATGAAACACCAGCCAGTTTCCGCCACTCGGCCCCGGTCCATGCCCACAGATCGCCGAGGAAACCGCTGCTGTCGACGCCGCCGAAGACGACGGTGACTCCTCGTTTCGAGTCATACGCCGCGCCAGGGCTCGTGCGTGGACCAGGTCCGTTGGTGAACTCCCTGGCACTCCACCTTCGACCGTCGAACTCCCAGACGTCTCCCAGCCGCGGTGGTCGCTGATCCGGACCATACGAGCCGGTGCCGCCAAAGATGACGGTTCGCCCGCGCCGTTCGTCGAATACCATCGCATGGGCCTGCCGTGCCGGCGGGGTCTGCGACGCGACCTTGGCCCATGTGCTGCCGGCGAACTCCCATGTGTCGCCATACGTTGAGCCGTCTCCCACTGACCCACCGAAGGCGATGAACCGGTCGCGTCGCGAGTCGTACACAAACCCCGCGTCGGCAGCGGGCATTTCGCTGTGCTGGCCCAGAGTCGTCCACACATCATTCTCGAGAACGCGCACGTCGGATATCGAGCGGCGGTTGCTGTTTCCGCCGAACGATAAGACGCGTCGTCGCTGAGAATCGAAGGCGAGGCGCATCCCCCACATCTGCAGCCCGGATGACGGGAGCGCCGTCCAGCGCATTCCATCGAACGCCCACAGATCGTTAAATGACGTATAAGACTCTCCGCCTGCCATTGGCGAGTTTCCGCCCGTCAACAGAACACGTTGCCTTTGTCCGTCATATACGAGCGCATGATGCGCGCGCTTGGGAGGTACAACGAACTGCGTGTGCGCTGTGGAGAGCGCCGGCAGAGCACTCCAAACCGCGACCACGAACAACACGAAGCTGATTCGGAAGCACTTCGCCACGGAGCCCCCTATCTGTCGCGATTGATTGGCGCCAGGCTCGCCGTCCGTCGTCGGTGACGAGCCCGACTTCGCCATAGGCAGTGTCGAAGTGGGCAGTCCCCTGCGCGCCGTAACGGGCCACGATGCTCTCGTGAGGCAGGAACTCCACCGGCGCCCCCAGCGCGTCGCCGCAGGCACCACCAATGAGGCACCCGTAGACTCTGTCGAAGAGGCTCAGGCCGGTGAATGCCACGGTCCGCCCTCGGTCCTGAAGCACGCCCAAGGCCGAGCACATACCGCTCCTGAGCGGAGGTCTCGATGGCGCCCGGCCGGGCGGCGCGGACCTGTCGAATAGCCTCTGCTGGCTCCATCCCAAGTTCGACGAGCAGCCTCGCGCCGATCGTGCCGGCCCGTCCGAGCCCACCGCGGCAGTGGATGAGAACATCGCGTCCGTCACGCAACAGTGCGCGGATCTCGGCGCCTTCAACGTCCCATCGCTGCTCGAACTCCTTGTCAGGAGTCGAAACGTCTGCAATCGGCAGGTGGAACCAGCGCATGCCCCGCCGAACAGTCTCCTCGCCGAGGCGTTCAACGCGCAGGAGGGTCAGTTCATCTGACTCCACCAGAGTCACGACAGCCGCGGCGCCCCAGTCGCGGATCGCATCCAGGTCCACGTTCAGATCGCGATCCCAAGAACCCGTCGCGGCGTTCTCGTCATACTTTCCAGGGCAGAACGTGATGCCCACGCGGCCCAGCGTCGCGCCGACGGCCATCGAGGCGATTCTCAGTGGATGCGTGACGGAAGTGCGCTTCACTGTGCCTCCTGCGGATCAGGCCGATTTCGCCAGAGACGGCAGAACCTTGAGGATTGTCTCTTCAAGAGCCGACAGCTCTTGGAACTTTGTGATCACGAATTCTGCGACGGCATTCGGGCTGCTGAACAACTGGACACGGTCCGGGACTCCTAGGCGCAGGTAATCTCAAGAGGCGTACCAATCGGTGACCTCATCGTCGAGCCACTCGACTCCAACGAGCGCGCGCCACTGCTCCGCGACGCTGGATTGAACCGTACCGGTTGTCTCGGAGGGCAAGCTCCTTGAGAGAATACCCCCATGGCCATGTGATCTCCCTCGAAAGGCGGCCTGACGCATCGACGGGCAAGTATTGAGCCTGGAAAAGAACTCCGTCGCGCTTGACTTGAACTCCAACTAAGTCGCGGCGCCCCGTCCTGAACAAGGGATGTTCACACAATTATACGCCGCGTCGGCAGCCTCTGGACCGAGTCTGGCCCCACCCGCAGCGCGGCGTATAATTGAGGAGTTCGTCATGCCCACCAAGAGCATTGCCGTTCCGGATGCGGTCTACGACCGCGTGCAGGAGGCCGCTGCCGCCGAGGGCACGACCGTGGAGCAGCTTGCCACGAAGGCCCTCGAGAGGGACCTCGCCCGTCGCTGGCTGAATCGCGTCGGCCGCGAGGGGAATCTGCAACGCGGCAACATGACCGATGCTGAAGTCGAGGCGCTCGTCGAGAGGGCCGTGCAGGAGTCTCGGGCACGATCGTGACGCGGGTCGTCGCTGACACGAATGTCCTCGTCAGCGCACTGCAGTTCGGCGGCAAGCCGAAGCAAGTTCTCGATCTGGCTACTGACGGCCTGATCGACCTTTGCACCTCCGAAGCCATCCTAGCGGAGACCCTGCGCGTCCTGAGGCACAAGTTCGCCCGCACCCCGGAGTGGCTGGTCGACGCCGACCGGCTACTGCGTGTCCTCGCTCGGCTGGTGACACCTTCAGAGACCCTCCAGGTGATCGAGGCCGACCCCAGCGACGACCGCATCCTGGAATGTGCTGTCGCGGCAGATGCCGAGGTGATTTTGAGCGGCGACACACACCTTCTGAGCCTTGGCAGCTTTCGGGGAATTCCAATCCAACGCGTCGCCGAGTTCCTCAGCAGCCTTCAGGAACAGGGCGGCCGGCCGTGAACCGTCATGAACCCGCCGGGCAGGCTGCAGGCATCCAATCTATATGCCTGACATCATTGAACTGGGCCTCGACACTTTTGGCGACGTGACCTTCGACAGCGCGGGCAAGCCCCTGTCGCAGGCGCAGGTCCTCCGCAACGTCGTCTCCGAGGCCGTGCTGGCCGATCAGGTCGGCCTGTCCTTCTTCGGCGTCGGCGAGCACCACCGCAAGGACTTCGCCGTGTCCGCGCCGGAGGTGGTGCTGGCGGCGATCGCCGGGCAGACCTCGCGCATTCACCTGGGCTCCGCGGTCACCGTGCTCAGCTCCGACGACCCGATTCGCGTCTACCAGCGGTTCTCGACCTTGAATGCGCTGTCGAACGGCCGCGCCGAAGTGATTCTCGGCCGCGGCTCGTTCACCGAGTCGTTTCCGCTGTTCGGCTACGACCTCTCGCAGTACGAAGTGCTGTTCGAGGAGAAGCTCGATCTGTTCGCGGAGATCCTGAACGAGCAGCCGGTCACCTGGTCCGGCACCACGCGTCCGCCGCTGTCGGCCCAGTCGATCTTCCCGCCGATCGAGAACGGTCGCTTGCGCGCCTGGGTGGGCGTCGGCGGCAGCCCGGAATCGGTGATCCGCGCCGCGCGCCACAACCTGCCCCTGATGCTGGCGATCATCGGCGGCAACCCACAGCGCTTTACGCCGTACGTGGAGCTGTATCACCGTGCCCTCGGGCAGTTCGGACATCAGCCGCAGCCGATCGGCGCGCATTCGCCCGGGCACATCGCCGCCACCGACGAACAGGCGCGCGAGGAGCTGTGGCCGCACTACGCGGCGATGATGACGCGCATCGGCGCGGAACGCGGCTGGCCGCCCGTGACCCGCGCGCAGTTCGAGCGCGAGGCGGGTCCCGATGGCGCGCTGTGCGTCGGCTCGCCGGAGACCGTGGCCCGCAAGATCGCCGCGACCGTGAAGGCGCTGAAGCTGTCGCGCTTCGACATGAAGTACAGCAACGGCGCGCTGCCGCACGAGAAGCTCCTGACCAGCATCGAGCTCTACGGCACACAAGTGGTGCCGCTCGTGCAGCGAGCGTTGGCAGGGAAGGCGCGAGCTTCGCTCGCGTAGGGACAGAGGGCGCGAGCTTCGCTCGCGTAGGAACGGAGGCCGCGCCCTCGGGCGCGGCAGGCGCAGGCTCGCCCGCGTCGGCCGACTAGACACGGCAGACGGCAGACCGCAAGACTCCTACGCGCCGCAGGCGCGCCTACCGAGCCGAAGGCTCGGCCGTCTTCCCTACGCGGCGAAGCCGCGCCCTCCGGCCGCGCCCTCGTGCTATCTTCGCGCGAGGCCTCCTCATGAAGCTTCTGCTCGCGAGCGTCCTCGCCGCGGCGTCGCTCGGCGCCGCCCCGTCTGACCAGACCTTCGTCGGCACGATCTCCGACAACATGTGCGCGCAGAGCCACGCGGCGATGCGGATGGGCGACACCGATGCGGAGTGCACGCACGCCTGCATCGAAGAGCACGGCGGCACCTACGTCCTGGTCGATGCCGAGCACGTCTATCAGCTGAGCGATCAGAAGGCGACGAAGGCGTTCGCCGGCAAGAAGGTGACCGTCGTCGGGACGCTGGACGCGAAGACCAGCACCATCACGGTCGCGTCGATCACTCCCTCGTAACCGCCGTCAGGTTCATCGTCATGCGGATGCCCGGCTTGGGCAGCTCGTGCACGCCGATGACCGTCCGTGCCGGCAGATGCGTGCCCATCTTGTCCACGTAGGCGCGGTTCATCTCCGCGAAGTCGCGCATGTCCTTGAGGAACACGTTGATGTGGATGACGTGCCGCAGGTCCGAGCCCACCGACGCCAGCATCACCGCGAACGAGTCGAGGATCTGCGCGGCCTGCGCGTAGGCGTCCTCACCCGCGAGCAACCCAGTCGCCGGATTCACCCCGGCTGTTCCGCCGATGCTGAGAAACGGACCCACCCTGGCGATGTGGTTGTACGGCCCGATCGGCGTCGGCGTGTCCGGCGGCGTGGACGTTTCGACCGTGTAGCCCATCGTCTGTCTCCGCGCGAGATGACGCTACTGTGGAACGGCCGTGGGCTTAGGCACGGCTGCGGCAGCCGCCGCCAGGTCGAAGCCGGTGAGCTCGGCGAGGCGTAACGTCGACAGCACCTCGGGGTAGCGCTTGCCGTCGATCTCCCAGGTTGGATAGGTCGTGATGCCGGCGTTGCGGCACACCGTGGTCTGCGGCGTGCCCTGGCCGCCCATGCTGCACTCGATGTAGGGCAGGCGCTTGGCCGCCGCCCCGAACATCGCCTTCTGATCCTGGCAGTGCGGGCACCAGTCGGCGCCGTACATCTTCGCGCCACGCTCGGCCAGGTGCACGGCCAGCTGCCGCAGGATCGGATCCTCCGACGCCGGCGCCTTGCCGACGACCCCCATGTAGTTCAAGTGAAGGAACACGATCAGGCCGACGGCGAGCGGCGCGCGATAGCGGAGCCATCCCTGCCACGTGAACCTTGGCAGCGTCGCCGGCCGCTGCCAGGTGACCAGCGCGAAGATCGACGTCATCAGGACCAGCGACGTCAGGCAGTAAGGGCAGGCCGCACCGAGCACGGTGAGCGAGATCGTCGTCAGGTACAGGCTGTAGAGCACGCCGAGGAACGCAATCGGCCAGGCAAGGCGCCACTGCTGATGCGTGCCGCGGACGAAGAAGGCGATCCCCGCCAGCGCCAGGTAGGTCAGCAACCCCCACACCGCGGTCGGCACGCCCAGAAGCGTCGCCCAGCGGCTGGACAGCACCACGTCGCAGCCGCTGCCGGCGGCGCAGCCCTGTACGGCGCTCCCCACCCACGCGGTGTAGGACAGATAGCCCGCCAGCGCGCATCCGATCAGGCTGAGCGCGAGGAGCGGCAGGTTCGGGCCGTCCCACTGGGGCTGGCTGGAGACAGAGTCGGCGGTGCGTGGCTCTCGCTTGGCGTTGGCTTTACGGCCCATGCGCGGAAGTTTACTACTCCTGCGGAAGGCCGCACTCCGTGCGGTAGGAGCGGACAGGCGGCGCTGCGCGCCGTAAGGCGGCGCCTTCGGCGCCGTAAGGCCGCGCTTCGCGCGGTAGGAGAAGGCGGGCGCGCTTCGCGCGGTAGGGAGGACTCCGGTCCTTCCCTCCTACGCGGCCGCAGGCCGCGCCCTTCCGTCCCGCACCGCAGATGCGCGTGACATGGCGCCGGTGCGTTCCTCTTCTCCCACGCGAGCGAAGCGAGCGCCTACGCGGCTGCAGGCCGCGCCTGTCGGGTAAGCTCTCACCCGCACGCCGCGACCTCGTCGGAGGCCTGCGAGCGCATGCGAAGGAGACAACGATGAGACGTTCAGTGATGGCGGCGCTCGCCGCCGGGGCGATGATGGTTGGTGCGGCGAACGTGGCCGCGGCGCAGGCGTTGCCGGTGCCCGGCGTGGACCCAGCGCGCGATGTCCCGGGCGCGCACGAGATGCCCGATCCGAAGGTCGTCCACAAGGTGGTCTTCGACCTGGCGACGGCCGGCCCGAAGCCGACCGAAGTGCACCCGATGCTGCAGGCGGTGGCGCGCTACGTGAACACGCTGGCGAAGACCGGCGTGCCGGCGAGCAACCGCCAGATTGCCCTGGTCTTCCACCAGGGTGGGACCGACTACATCCTCAACAACGACACCTACAAGGCGCGCCACGAGGGCAAGGACAACCCGAACATCGCGATCATCCAGGCGTTGAAGAAAGCCGGCGTGGATTTCCGGGTGTGCGGACAGGCCGTGCTGGGCAACAAGATCGATCCCAAGACCATCCAGCCGGAGATCCAGCTGGACCTCTGGGCGCTGACCACGATCATCGCGTTCCAGCAGCGCGGCTACGTGCTGATCGCCCCGTAGGGGGACAGAAGGGATCAGGGGTCAGGGATCAGGGAGTCGGGAGTCGGGAGTCGGGAGTCGGGAGTCGGGAGTCGGGAGTCGGGAGTCGGCGAGTCGGCGAGAGTCGGATGCTGAGTCGGACGTCGGCGCAGCCCCAAGCCCCAAGCCTCAAGACCCAAGCCCAAGACCTCAAGCCCCAAGACCCAAGACCCAAGCCTCAAGCCCCAAGCCGGCGCGCCCACACAAGTGCGCCGAGGGCTTAGAAGCTATCCTAGAGAGGATGAACGGGGCGGCACAGAGCAGTACAGCGATGCGGTGGGCTCTGCTCACAGTGGCGCTGGTGCTGCTCAACCTGTCGCTCACGTTCGTCAGCATCTGGCCCACCCTCGGCGTCCGCGCCAGCGCGCAGTTGTCGCTGGAAGCGGCGCTGCTCGTGCTGGTACTGGCGGTGGTCCGGGCCTGGCGCGGCGAGCCCGTGTCCGCCCGCGCGCGCGGCCTCCTCGCCGCGATCTGGGTGGTGCTCGTCATCGGCCACTACATCGACGTGAGCACGCGATCGCTCTACGGCCGCGGCGTCAACCTCTACTGGGACCTGAAGCTGCTGCCGGACGTGGGCGCGATGTTCGCGACCGTCGCCAGGCCGGCGATCCTCGTTCGCCGTGATCGCTGCCGTGGTGCTGGTGCCGGTGCTCATCTACCTGCCGGTCCGGTGGGCGATCGGCCGCGTGAGCAACGCCTGCAACATCCCAAGCGCGCGGCGTGCGCTGATCGCGACGGCCCTGCTGATCCTCACCATCGCCGCCGTCCGTCGCGTTGACGAGGGCCGGTTCCCGCAGTTCGAGTTCGCTCCGCCCGTCTCGCTCGCGTTCGCCGGAGAGGTGACGGAGTTCGCGCGCGAAGCCACCGGGCTGGTGGCTCGGCCCTTGCCGCCGGCGCCGGATGTGCAGACGGACCTCGCCCACGTGCAGGGCGCCGACGTCTTCGTCCTGTTCGTCGAGTCGTACGGCGCCGCCAGCTGGGAGCGGCCCGAGTTCCAGCCGGTGCTGGCGCCCGCACGGGCGCAACTGGCAACCGCGATTCGCGAGACCGGCCGGAGCGTGGTCAGCGCCTTCGTGGACTCGACGACCTTCGGCGGCGAGTCGTGGCTGGCGCACATCAGCCTGCTCTCCGGCACCGAGGTGCGCGATCCCGACGTCAACATGCGGCTGATGGCCGAACACCGCGACACGATGGTCACGGCCTTCGCCCGCCGCGGCTACACGACCACGGCCATCATGCCCGGCCTGCTGGCGGCGTGGCCGGACGGCGCGTTCTACGGGTTCGATCACATCTACGGCGCCGCGGATCTGAAGTACGGGGGCCCGCCATTCGGCTGGTGGGACGTCACCGACCAGTTCGTGATCGCCCGGATGGACGAAATGGTCATCGCCCCGCGGCCGCGGAAGCCGGCCTTCGTCTTCCTGCCGACGATCAGCACGCACGCGCCGTTCACGCCGGTGCCGCCGTATCAGCCGGACTGGAGCCGCATCCTCACGTCGAGCCCCTACGACAACGAGCCGCTCGTGGCGGCCTGGGACACCACGCCGGACTGGGACAACCTCGGGCCGGGCTACGCCCGTGCGATGGCCTACGTGCACGACACGCTCGGCGGCTATCTGCGGCTGCGCGCCGATCGCGACTTCGTGATGGTGATCCTCGGCGATCATCAGCCGCCGGCCCTGGTCAGCGGCGAAGGCGCCTCGTGGGCCGTGCCGGTGCACGTGGTGACCGGGCGCGCGGATGTCCTCGCCCGCCTGCGCGAGCACGGCTTCCGCGACGGGCTCGTCCCCGCGCATCCGTCCGTGGCGCGCATGGACACCCTGATGCGCGTCCTGCTCGACGCCTTCGGCAACCCCGTGCGGTCCGGCCTCATCAGCGAGCGGCCTGAGTCTCGAGTGAGATGAGGGACTAGTCAAGGCCGTGCTGTTCACCGAACCAACGTTCCTCTTCGCGTTCCTGCCGCTGCTGCTCGCGATCTACTACGTGACGCCGCTCGCGGCGCGCAACGCGCTGCTGGTCGTCGCCAGCGTGCTGTTCTACGCCCGCGACGGCGGCGCCTTCACCTGGCTGATCCTCGCCTCGATCGTCGTCAACACGGTTGCCGCCGTATGGGTGGACCGGCTCCGCGGCACGCCGGCCGCGACGCGGCTGCTGGTCGGCATCGTCGGCCTGAACCTGCTGTCGCTGGCGACGTTCAAGTACTCGGGCTTCCTGATCGAGAACCTGAACCTCGCCCTCGGCGCGATGGGGATGGGGCCGCTCGCCGCTCCGGAGCTGCTGCTGCCGATCGGGATCTCGTTCTTCACGTTCCACTCGATCTCCTACATCGTGGACGTCTATCGCCGGCAGGCGGTGGCGCAGAAGGGGCCGGTCGGGGCCGCCTTGTACCTGTTGTTCTTTCCGCAGCTGATCGCCGGGCCGATCATCCGCTACAAGGACATCGCCGCCCAGATCAACGCGCGCCCGCACACCTCCAGCGGCTTCGCGCTGGGCGTGCGGCGATTCATCATCGGCCTGGCCAAAAAGCTCCTGGTGGCGGGCATCGTCGCGCGTCCGGCCGACGCGATCTTCGCGCTGCCGCCCGGTGAGCTCACGGCGGCGCTCGCGTGGCTCGGCGTCGCCTGCTACACGCTGCAGATCTACTTCGACTTCTCCGGCTACTCGGACATGGCCATCGGGCTGGGCCACATGTTCGGCTTCACCTTCCCGGAGAACTTCCGCTATCCCTACGTCGCTTCGTCGGTGCAGGACTTCTGGAAGCGCTGGCACATGTCGCTGTCCTCCTGGTTCCGCGATTACCTCTACATCCCGCTCGGCGGCAGCCGGGTCTCGCCCGCGCGCGTCTACCTGAACCTGACGCATCGTGTTCTTCCTGTGCGGGTTGTGGCACGGCGCAAGCTGGACTTTCGTCATCTGGGGCCTGCTGCACGGGCTGTTCCTCGTGCTCGAACGCCTGGGCCTGGGACGCTGGCTGTCCAACGCCCCGCGCGTGGTGGGCTGGGCCTACATGCTGCTGGTGGTGATGGTGGGCTGGGTGTTCTTCCGCGCGGACTCGGCCTCGCACGCGTGGGCAATGCTGATGGCGATGGCGGGCCTGGGCGCGGGAGCAGCGACGCCCTACGCCGCGTCCTGGTACCTGACGCCGGAGTTGCTGCTGGCGGGGCTGGCGGGCATCATCGGCTCCATGCCGGTCGTGCCGGCGCTGGCGCCGTACGTCACCAGTCACCGCGCCGCCGCTGGCGGTCACGACGCCGCCGCGGAGATGTCCGCGCCATGGGCGCTCGGTACGGCCGTGGCGCTTGCCGTGATGCTGCTGGCATCGATGACGCAGGTGGCCGCCGGCGCCTTCAGCCCCTTCATCTACTTCCGCTTCTGATATGCGTGCCCTGAAGCTGCCCGTGGTCATCGAACGACTCGTCATCGCCGCCTTCGTGCTGGCGATCTCGGTGCCGTTGGTGGCGACCGTCACCACCGACGAACCCGAGGACGCGTTCGAGGAGAATCGCGAGCCGGCGCCGCTGCCGGCGTGGCCGCACGACAGGGAGTCGCTGGCGGCGTGGCCGGACGCCTTCACGAGCTACTTTGCGGACCACTTCGCCTTCCGGTCGCAACTGGTCCGCTGGCAGTCGCGCTTCCGCGTGCAGGGGCTGCGCTCATCGACCACGCCCGACGTCATCCTTGGCAAGAACGGCTGGTTGTTCTACGGCACGGACGGCGCGGCAGAGGACTACTCGGGCAGCCGCCCGTTCACCGAGATCGAGCTCGAGGCGTGGCGCGACACGCTGCAGCACACGCAGGACTGGCTTCAGCAGCAGGGCATCGACTACGTCTTCGCGGTGGCCCCGGACAAGCACGTGATCTACCCGGAGTTCATGCCCGCCGGCGTCAACCAGGGCCTGTCGCACTCTCGGGCCGAGCAGCTGACTGGATCACCTTCGCGCGCATTCGACCGTGCACGTTGCCGACCTGCGCCCGCCGGTCCTGTCGGCCCGGAACGCCGGGCGGCTGTTCCACGTCACCGACACCCACTGGAACGACCTCGGCGCCTTCGTGGCCTATCGACAGGTGATCGAGCAGCTGGGCAACCCCGGCGGCCCGCCCGCGACGTTCGACGACTTCGAGCGCCAGCAGGTGATGCGGCCGGGGCTCGACCTGGCGAGCATGCTGGGACTGAAGGGCGTGCTGGAGGAAGAGGACCTGCGCCTGGAGCCGCGCACGCCGCGACGCGCTCGCGTGATCGAACCGGTGCGGGCCAGCCGCGCGCTGATGGACGCCCGCGTGGTCACCGAGCAGCCCGGCACGCGGCCTCGCGCGGTGATCTTCCGCGACTCGTTCGGCTCGGCGATGATTCCGTACCTCTCCGAGCACTTCAGCCGCGCTGTCTACGTCTGGCAGAACGAGTTCGACCCGGCGCTGGTGCTCGCCGAACGGCCGCAGGTCGTGATCCAGGAATGGGTCGGACGACACCTGCACGTGACCGCGCCGTACGACGCCGCCGGGCTCTGGCGCAGCCAGAGCTCTCAGCAGTAGCGCAACGGAGCGTCCAACAGCACGCGGCGCCGCCGCAGCTCGTCGCCGCGCTCGCCAACATCAGCCGCGGTGAACGCGTGCGACAGATCCGCGTCCAGCGTAACCGTGTCCGGAAGGTACCTGCGGCATTCCGCGAACTCCTCTTCGTACTCGGCGGTCGGGAACTGGAGGGTCAACTCGGTCTTGCGAGCCACGCCGTTCGACGCGATACAGCGGATTCACGATCAGCTGGCCCGAGGTCGCGGGGGTGGTGACCGGGCGATACTGCCGATAGATCTCGCCGCCGCGGTTCGCAATCAGCGTAAAGGACGCCTCGGTTCCAAGGCCCGCCGGCGTGACGTCGTTCGCGAGGTCCAGCCCGGTGCCGGCGATCGCGTGATCGAGCAGCGCCTTGTCGCTGAACAGGCGCGGCGCGGCCTCGACGAACAGCTCACGGTAGCTCTCCGGCGTCAGCGTCATGCCCGCGGTGAAATTCTCGCCGCGAGAGCTGTGAAGGTGCGGCATCACGATGGTGCCGCCCGGGCCGGCGAGCCTCGTCATCTCGTCCGCGAGCAGGCGCTTGTGCCAGATGTAGGGGAACGCGTCCGACAGCACCACGGTCGGAAAAATGCCGCGGGCAAACGGCAGCGGCTGATTGGCGTCGCAGCACACCGGCTACCGAGCGCGGCGCCGTGAAGGTGCGGGCCAGCCACAGCTTCCAGAAGAACATGTCGGCGAGAAACACGTCGTGGCCAGGCTGGAGGTCACTGAGCACACGCGTCAAGTGCCCGGAACCACCGCAGAGATCGAGCACCCGGCCCGGGAAGGCGGCAGGCAGCTGGCCGAGCGATCTCAGGACCGTTTCGGCCATCACGAACGTCGGATCGGAAAAGCGGTAGACGAAGTAGGTGCCTTCGGGGTCGGGGCTGAGCACGGCAATCGCGTCGCGATACGTGAACCGATCACCCCGCGCCAGCAAGTCGCGGAACGACTCGGCGCGCTCGGGCTCATCAAGCCCCAGCATCGTCAACAACGCTGCCTCGTGCGTGCCGGCCTCGAGCATGTGCATCGCCGTGCGGGTGACTTCGTCGGCGCGCAGCACCGGAATCCCCGCGACGATCGGGAAGGCGCAGCACTCGCACCACACCACGCCCGACTCGAGCCGCCCTCCGACACGAACCAGCGCGGCGTTCTCGAGGAGATTGAGGTGACCGCCGCAAAAGGGGCAGCGCAGCAGGCCCAGCAGGTTCTCGTCCATCAGCTCCCCACGCGGCCCAGCCGCTCGATGAAGGCTTCGCCTTGCGCGCCGACGGCAGCGCGCCGATAGTGTTCCACACCAAGCAGGCGCGGGGCCTGATCCGCCGGCAGCCGATCGAGGCCGTCGCCGGCAATCTGCGAGCGATGACAGCGCAGGGCCGCCAGCTTCGTGACCGCGAACTCGCCGGCATCGATCACCAGCGTCGGCCGTGCGGCGAACAGTCCGAACGCATCCACTTCGTCGACTCCGAGCACGCGTTGCGGCATCGGCGTGTCCGGATGCGCCTCGGCCGCCGCCGCGCTCAGCACACCGCGCATGCTGCCCCGCGGCATCGACACGTAGAACAGCGCCGGCGCCGCCTCACCCATCGACGCCACCACCGCCGTCGTCCGTTGGTACATCACGATGTGATCGGGGTGCCAGTAGAGGCCGTCCTCGTCGAAGGTGATGACGACGTCGGGTTGCAGCCGGATGATGGCGGCGCGAATGTCGGCGTCCATGACGTCGCACGGCACCCACGGCAGGAACCCGTTCCGGTGGTCCAGCAGGATCACTTCGTGCAGGCCCAGGGCGCCTGCCGCCGCGTCCAGCTCGCGAGCTCGCGTCAGGCCCAACTCCATGCGGGTCGGATCGTCGAGCTGACCGAGACCGCCGCGGCTGGCGCACAGCAGCGACACAGCGGCTCCCCGCGCCGCGCACCAGGCGAGCAGTCCTCCGGCCGCCAGCGATTCATCGTCGGGATGGGCAAAGACGGCGAGCAGCGATCGACCGGCGTCGGGTTGGCCGCCGGCGTTCACGCCCGCGCCCCGTGATGCGCGGCCACTCCCCGGTAGAGCGTCAGGTAGGCATCCACCATCCGGGGAATCCCGAACCGCTCCACCGCACGGGCGCGCACGGCCGCGCGATCGAGCGCCAGCACCCGCGGCAGACCGGCAGCCAGCGCGTCGAGTGAATCGAACGCCTCGCCGGTCACTTCGTCCACCAGCTCGGACACGGCGCCGCGGCGGAGGGCGGCGATCGGCGTGCCACACGCGGCCGCTTCGGCCAGCACCAGCCCGAACGACTCGCCGGACTGCACCGGATAGAGCAGCGCTCGCGCCCCACCAAGCAGCGCGACCTTCTCCGCGTGCCGCACCTCGCCCATGTAGATCACCTGGCTGCCGTCCACCAGCGGGGCCACGTGCTCGCGGTAGTAGTCGTTCTCCTTCGCCGCGAGCATCAGGCGATGTCCGGTTCGGCGCGCCAGCTCGATAGCCTGCAGCACGCCCTTCCCTTCGGTGAAGCGGCCGAGGAACAGCAGGTAGTCGCCGGGGACGGCCTGGAACGTGTAGGCCTCGGTGTCCACCGCGTGATGAATGGTGCCCACCACGTTCAAACCGGCAAGGGCGCGCGCCTGCTCGTGCGACACCGCCACGAACGGCGCCTGCGGATAGCGCGACCACTGCGCGACTTCGGCGGGGCTCGGAAGATGGTGAACCGTCTGCAACAGCGGCACCGGCGACAGACCCGCGTAGGCCAGCGATAGCGGCGCGTACTCCGCCTGATAGTGGATCAGGTCGAACGCTGCCGAGCGCTCGACCGCCGCGGCCAGGTTGAACAGCTCGCACAGCTCCCACGGCCAGAGCGTCGGATCTTCGAGATAGCCGCGCTCGTAGACGGCGTGCAGCCGGGCACGAGTCGAGGAGGCGCCGGTGGCGAACAGCGTGACGTCGCAGCCGCGGGCCACGAGGCCGTCCGCGAGGACTGCCGTAAAGGCCTCGATCGAACCCGAACGGGGCGGCGGCACCGGCTGTGCGACGGGCGCCACCAGGGCGATGCGCAGCGGACTAGCCACACGCGATCTCGAGGAATGGCGGCAGGACCCGTGCGGCGTCGAAGTGCTCGCGCGCGATCTCGTCGGCACGCCGCGCGTGCACGGCGTAGTCGCGCTCGATCCGCGCGAGGCCGTCAATCGCCTCTTCCGGCGACGAAAATCCAATCAGCCCCGTGCCCGTCGGCAGGTGGCTGCTCCATCCCGTGTCCTGCACCAGCGCCGGCCGGCCCGCCGCCAGGTAGCACTCGGTGCGATCGCTGAACCAGCCCGAGCGATTCGCCACGTAGGCGTGCTTGGCCACGCCGAACTCGGCCCGCGAGCGCTGAATGAAGTCGCGATAGTCCCACAGCGACCGCGACACCCCCATCGCGTCCACGGTGGACCAGCCATGCTCCTGCAGGAGCCGCTGCGGCCCGTTGATCGCCAGCTCGAAGCGGCTTGGCGTGCGTGACGGCAGATCGATGAAGCGGACGAACTCGCGATCCTTGTTGCCGTCGACGTCGGTGAAGCTCTCGATCTTCCAGGTCATCACCGTCGTGAAGCGATCGCCGGGAGGCGTGTCGGTGCGCCACAACCCGGTCACCACCGGCTGCCAGGTATGGTGCCAGGTGAAGCCGCTGGTCGGGACGTCACACGCCGGCGTCCCGATGTTGGCGCCGAAGGTGAACAATCGATCGAAGCGGCGGAAGAACTCCACGTACCACGGGTCGCCCTTGGCCAGGGCGAGCTGTGTGAACACCGGATCGCTGTCGACGAAGACCTTGCGGGGAATCGCCGCGTACTCGTCGCGCCAGAACCACGAGCCGCCGGACAGGTTGATGAAGAGATCCGCCTCCGCGCACCAGCGGCGCACCGTGTCGCGCGACGCGCCGTGATAGGAGCCGTCGTAGTTCACGAAGCTCCAGCGATCGCCCAGCCCGAACGGCTCGAGCGCGCGGTGGATGTAGTCGGTGCCGTAGGACGGGTCGGTCGAAAGGGCGTTCTGCACGGGATCGTAGACGCACTCGCCGGTGTCCTCGATGTAGCAGACCTCGTGGCCGAGATCCCGCAGCCCCAGCAGGTACATCAGCGAGCACCAGGTGACGCCGCCGTAGGGGTATCGCGCCACAATCCCCGCGAGCACGATCTTCACACGACGGCCTTCAGGATCTCGTCCACCGACTCCGGCTCGTCGAGCGATCGGCCCACCGACAGCCGGGCGCACATCCGGCGATAGAGCTCGTTCGATTCAATCAGCTCGTCATGCGTGCCCTGAGCAATCAGCTTGCCCTCGTGCAGCACCAGGATCCGGTTGGCGTCCCTGATGGTCGACAGGCGGTGCGCGATCACCAGGGTCGTGCGGCCTTCGCGCAGCTTGCGCAGCGCCTGGAACACGGCCTCCTCGGAGATGGCGTCGAGCGACGAGGTCGGTTCGTCGAGGATCAGGATGGGCGCGTCCTTCAGCAGCGCGCGCGCGATTCCCAGCCGCTGGCGCTCGCCGCCCGACAGCGTCGCACCGGCTTCGGCCACCGGTGTGTCGTATCCGGCGGGCAGCCGCGCGATGAAGTGGTCCACGTGCGCCGCCGTCGCCGCCGCCACCACTTCCTCGTCGGTCGCCTCCAGGCGTCCGTAGCGGATGTTGTCGCCGATCGAGCCGCTGAACAGCACCGGCTCCTGCGGCACCAGCGCAATGCGCTCGCGGAGCGACCGCAGGCGGTACTTGGAAACGTCCACGCCGTCGATCAGCACGCGGCCACCCGTGGGATCGAAGAACCGCGGAATCAGGCTGGCGATGGTGGTCTTGCCGGCGCCGGTGAGGCCGACCAGCGCGACCATCTCGCCGCGGTTGGCGACGAAGCTGATGCCCTGCAGGATCTGGCGGCTCTCGTCGTAGGCGAAGTTCACGTCCTCGAACACGACGTCACCGACAATGCCGGAGGCGTCGATGGCGTCTTCGACGTCGAGCGCCTCGGGCGTCAGCGCGAACATCTCCTGCACGCGACGGGCGCTCACGCGCGCCTGCTGCAGCGCGCCGGTGGTGTGCGCAATCGCCGACAGCGGGCCATACACCGCGCCCAGGTAGGCGATCACCACCAGCAGGCCGCCCACGGTGAGCGTGCCCTGCAGCACGTGCAGGCCGCCGACGACCAGCACGAGCGCCGTGCCCGCCAGCGTGATCACGGTGACGCACAGCGAGAACAGCGACTCCTGCCACGTCAGCCGCAGCCGCGCCGTCATCGTCTCTTCGCCCACCTTGCTGAAGCGATTCAGCTCGTGGCGCTCGCGCGCGAAGCTCTTGATCGCGGCGATCGACGACAGGATCTCGTAGGCCCGCTCCACGAGCGTCGCCTCCTTCTGCTTCACCCGCTCGGCGCGGTCGGTCATCGTCTTCGAGTAGTAGCGCAGGGAGACGTAGAGGAACGGCGCCACCGCGAGCGAGAGCAGGCCCAGCGTCGGGTCGAGCCCCATCAGGATGACGAACATCACCGCCAGGTTCAGCGCCGCCGTGGTCAGCGGGAACACGCCGCCAATCACCAGGTCGTTGACGCAGTAGGCGTCGGACTCCAGGCGGTAGACGCTGTCGGCGGTGCGGCCGAGCACGTGATACCGCAGCGGCAGCGCCTGCAGGTGCGTCAGCAGCCGGGCGCGCAGGTCGTAGACGATGCGCTGACCGGTGTCGACGGCGAACTGCGTGTGCGCGCCGCGCACCACTTCGAGCAGCAGCTGCAGCCCCAGCCCCGAGAGCGCGACGAGAATCAACAGCGACTCGACGCTGCCGTTGGTCAGGGTGTCGGCCACGGTGGCGAGCGGTCCCGGAAACGGGCGCCCGCCGAAGACGTTGTCCACAATCGCCTTCATCGGCCACGGCGCGAGCGCGGCCAGGGCGATCTCGACCATCGCCAGCAGCACGATCGCGATGACGCGTATCCGATAGGGCCGCAGGAACGAGAGGCTCCAGGAGAAAATCGGCATCTGAGGTTATGCCCCAGGCGCGGCCTGGACCTCTTCGGCACCGTCGGGCGCCACCGGGCCTGCCAGCGGTTGCGCGGGCTTCGGGGTTCGGGCGGGCAGCGCCCACATGCCGGCGGCGTGAACGGCGCGCACCAGCGCGCGGTCGAGGACCGCGGCGCCACGGGTGATCTGCCACGCCGTGTGCGTCGCCAGCAGCCCGAAGGCGAGCACCGCGATCACCCGCCCTGAAGGCCGATGCAACGACATCAGCGCGAGGCTGGCGGCCGAGAGCAGCAGCACGGAGAGCACGGCCTGCGAGATCCCGATCAGGCTCAACCGCAGCCGGGTCTGAACGCGGAACAGGCAGCGGCCCTGGGCGTGCTCTTCGATCAGCGTGCGGACGTGGAGCCACCCCCACCGGCCCACCGCCAGGCTGAAGTCGCGATCCGGGCGCCAGCCCTCATCGACGTCCACGACCGGCGCCGGCCGGGCGGCGCGAATCAGGCCGATGATCTCGGTCAATAGCTCCGTGTGCGCCACCCACGTCTCGCTCCAGAACGAGCGCACATCGCTGCGGCCGAACGACAACCGGGTCGGCGCGGAACAGGTCGCCGAGCCTGGGGAACGGCACCTTCCACGGGCGCCGGGTGATGTGTTCGGGTGCCCCCGCGTGCGGCATCGACGAAATGCCGCGGATGCGTCCCCACACCCGCGACAACGGGTGAATCAGGTGCAGCCACGCGATCAGGGCGCGGTAGAGCCACCGGCTCTGCCCCGGCGAGCGGGTGTCGATGCCAGGCAGCCCATGGAGATCGGAGTGCCAGGCGAACTGGATGCACCGCGCGATCGTGATCGCCCACCCGCCGAAGCCGACCAGCACCAGCAACATCCAGATGCGCGCGGTCTCGACCATCAACGCCGCGCCGCCGACCACCAGGAGCACCAGCGACAGCAGCATCCACAACGGTGTGTGCGGCAGGTATTCGAGCCGCAGCGAGTCCTGGTTGTAGATCGAGGGGAACGCCGCCGTGCCCCACACTCCGGTGTTGATCCGCTGGCCGCTCAAGGACCGCAGGAACGGCAGCGGGCTGTAGATGTGGCCGCGCCACAGCATCTGGCCGCGCACGAACTTCTCGGGATGGTGCGCGTCGAGCCAGGTCTCGCCTTCGCCGTAGCCGACCTGCTGCCGCCAGTAGGCCGACACCGTGGCGCGATGGTGATGCCAGACCAGTGCCGAAGGCGCGAACCCGATCCGCAGTCCACGCGCCTGCAGCCGCCAGCAGATGTCAACATCGTCTCCGGCGCGCAGGTAGGCGGGGTTGAAGCCGCCGATCGACTGGAGCGCCTCGCGGCGGAACGCCATGTTGCAGCCCGGCACGTGTTCCGCGACGCGATCGTCGAGCAGCACGTGCGTCGGTCCGCCCGGCGCCCGCGCCACGCACTGCGCCACCCAGTCGTCGTCCGGCGGCACGACATTCGGTCCGCCCGAGCCGACATACGCGCCCGAGAGAATGGGCTGCACCAGATAGGTGAGCCAGTCGGGATCGACCCGCACATCCGCATCGGTGTAGGCGACGATGTCGCCGGTGGCATGGGCGAGGCCGACGTTGCGCGCCGCGCTGAGGCCGCCGTTCGGGATGTCGATGACCCGCGCCTTGGGATACCGCCGCGCGATCTGTCCGGTCGAATCCTTCGACCCGTCGTTGACGACAATCAGGTCGACGTCGGGATAGGTCAGCGCGGTCAGCGACGCCAGGCACTCGTCGATGGTGTCCGCGGCGTTGTAGGCGCAGACCACCACCGATACCTTCGGCCAGCGGCCCCGGGCGTCGGACGTGAACGGCGCCTCGGCAAACGCCCGGGACACGACGGCGAGCGCCGGCTTCGGCTGGCGCGCCTTGTCCACCAGGCCGAATCGCCAGTCGTCCACCGTGTGGCCGCCGCGCCACCACTCGTCGGTCCAGGCGAACGCCACCGCGCCGCAGGCGCCTTCCTCGAACGCGGCCCGGACGTGCATCGCGGTGATGCCGGCCTGGCCACCGAGACCTTCGCGCAGGCTGTCGGCTCCGGCTTCCGCAAGCAGGAACGGCTTGGCGCCGGCGACATGCTGCAGCCGCGCGAGATAGGCGCGAAGGTCGGCTTCGGTGTGCAGGTAGACGTTGAAGCTGCACACGTCGTAGCAGTCCAGGTCCAGGTACTCGGTCGGCGGGAAGTTGACGTAGGTCAGGAGGCTGTCTGGCGACGCCTGCTTCCCGGTGTCATAGAGATCGCGGAGGAAGCGTTCGATGCGGGCCTGGCCGTGCCAGCGGACCACCGAGGGCGGAATCTCGTTGCCGACGGCGAACATCAACACCGCGGGGTGCGACCCCAGGGCGCCGCACGGTCGAGGCCATCTGCTCCCGGATGCCTCGCGTCAGCTGACGATCACCCAGGAACGCGACGTGCTGCGTCCATGGCACGCCCACCATGACGCGCAGGCCGTGCCGCGCCGCCGTGTCGAGGAGCCCCATCTCGGGCACGGTGTAGACGCGGACCGTGTTGAAGCCCGCCTGAGCCATCAGGCGGAAGTCCTCGTCGATCTGCGCGGGCGGCGGGTACTGGCCGCCGCTGTGATCGGGCGCAAACGTGCCGTAGGTGACACCCTTGACCAGGAAGCGGCGGCCGTCAGCCTCGAGAAACCTGCCGTTCACGCGGGGACCGGCGGGTGCGACGGTCGTCATGGTGCGGGTGGGCGACTGGCGTCGGGACGATGTCCCGTGAGTGCCGCGTTGCAGGACGAGTGGAGCAAGGCCATCAGTATCAAAGAGTTACATCAAATTGTGGCCCCTGCGGCGCGGGTAGTCAAGGCAGGTGCCAAGCCCTGCTGGAGACCATCGATCGATTGTGAGCCGGTCGGTCGCGCTGCGAGGCCGATGAACGGTCGATTGACCGGCGAATGGACGAGTCGTCAGAACCGCAGCCGCAATCCGAACTGCCAGCTGCGCGCGTCACCGACGGCCGTCACCTGGTTGAACGTGGGCGAGGGATTGGTCGGATAGACGCCGGTTCCGAAGTTCGTGTTGCGGGTGACCTCGTTGACCGCATTCGTGAGATTGAACACCTCGGCCATGGCCTCGATGCTCGTGCGGCCACCCAGCCGGAATGACCGGCTGACTCTCAGGGCCAGGCTCAGGAACTCGTCGCCAGTTCCGGAGTTGCGCGGGATGTACTCGCCGTCCACCAGCGGCCGCCCCGCGGTGCCCTGGATCGTCGTGATCCCGGATGTGATGTTGAACGGCGCCGCGGAATACGCCTGCAGCAGGGCGCTCAGCTGAAGTCCGTGGCTCACTGCCTCCCACGCGGTGGTGGCGGGCGTCATCGCCGTGTTCACGCCGCCCGAGACCACGAACAGGTGCCTCCTGTCGTTGTCCGATCGGCCCCAGTCCTTCGACAGGTCGAAGGGATCGATGGGCCCGCTGAAGAAGAACTCACCGACGTTGTTCTGGGACTTCGAGAGCGTGTAGCTGACACGGTAGTAGCCCCACTGCGACGGACGCTGCGTCAGCGAGACGAGCAGCCCGTGGTAAGTGGACTCGCCCGCCGACGAATATTGGTTGTTGTTGGCGTACTCCGGAGTTGGGCCGGCAGCCGTTGTTGGTGCCCTGCGCGACGCACGAGGGCACGTTCTGGTTGATGGCCATCAGCAGGCCCTGACCGCGAAGATAGGAATAGCCCACGCTGACGGCACCCAACCGCCCCACCTGACGCTCCACTTCGAGGCTGGCCTGGCGCGAGTAGGCGCTCTGGAGGTCGTGCTGCATCGTGGTCAGGTTGACGAGCGTGACCTGTGGCACCGGCGCCGTCAGGATGGCCGGAAACTGCGGGCGCGCCGGCCTGCGCCGGCGACAGGCCCAGGTTGAGCTGTTGGAGATTTCCAAGATCGGTCGTGTTGTTCGCAGACAGCAGGGCGTTGGCGACGGCGCGCAGCGGCACGCGGTCGAAGAACAGTCCGGCGCTGCCTCGAACGACGAGGTTTCGCGATTCGGACGGGGTCCAGGCGAACCCGGCCCGAGGTGACACGTTGTTGCGGTCCGTGTCCACGCTGTCGAGAAACTGCAGGTCATAGCGCAACCCCAGGTTGACGGTCAGGCCGGTCGTGACGCGCCACTCGTCCTGCGCGTAGACACCGGCGTTGGCATTCCCCTGTGCGACCTCCATCTCGCCGAACGTCTGCGAGAATCCGGCGTTGTTGTAGGTGCCGGCGAGGAAGGTGGCGAGGGACGCGAAGGCATACGAGCCGCGCTCGGCGCGCGGGAATCGAATCGAGTCGTCGTTGTAGATGAAGTCCACGCCGGCGCGCAGCGCATGTCCGCCGCGCTGCTGCGAAACGGTGTTGGCGATCTGCAGCATCCGGTTCAGCCGCCCCTGCGGGCTGGAGGGGAACGTCCCGAACGAAGCGACGCCGGCGATGCTGACCGCCGGGCCCACCGGATCGGTGGGCAGCGCCAGCAGGTTGCTGTTGGTGAACTGCGCCCGCGTCTCGTTCACCGTGCGCGCGCCCAGGGTCAGGGTGTTGCTGAACGCGATCGCCTGGTCGCGATTGTCCAGTCCGGCGGACGCCGACGGCGCGCTCAGCCCGCCGGCGCCGCGCGAGTTCCGCGAGGTGACGTCGTAGAGGCTGTAACGCACGCTCATCTGGTCCCGGCCGTTGAACGCGTGATCGGCCTTGGCCAGCAGGTTCAGGCTGTCGATCGGGCTGGTCGAACAATCCGGTGCTGATCATCGAGCCCGGATATCCCACGGCCGCCAAGCCGTGCGTTCACAATCGCGACATTGGCGTCGCTGATGGTGCTGAGACCGGCCTGGTCCAGCAGGCGCTGCTCCACGTTCGCGAAGTAGAACGTGCGGCCCTTCGCCAGCGGACCGCCCAGGCTGGCGCCGAACTGCTGCTGCGACATCGGCAGCGTCGTGCCAGAAAGCGCGTTGGCCGCGTTGAAGGCGTCGTCTCTGAAGTAGCCGTAGGCGGTGCCGTGCAAATCGTTGGTGCCGCTGCGCGTCACCACGTTCACATACCCACCGAGCGCCCGCCCGAGTTCGGCCTGGCCACCGGAGGTGACCACCTGGAATTGCTCGACCGCATCCACCCCGTACGGCAAACCACTCAGTCCCGCCGCATCGTCGTTGGCCGACAGGCCGTCGACGATGAAGCTGTTCGAGAGGTTGCGCTGGCTGCCCACCGAGAGGCCCACTCCCTGCACCGCCGACGTTTCCGCGAAGAGCTGCGTGCTGTTGATGTTGGGGGGCGCCACGGCAGGCGCGAGCACGGCGATGTCGAGGAAGTTACGACCGTTGAGCGGCAGGTTGTTGACCTCCTGCCGCGGCACGGTGATGGCCACCTGGCTGCGGGCCGACTCCAGGATGGGTGCGTCGGCGCTCACGGTGACGGAGGTGGACACACCCTCGACGGAGATGACGATGGGGATGTCGAAGGCCGAGCCAAGCGTCAGCGCCAGGCGACGTGTGGCCGGCGCGAAGCCAGCCTGCGCAACCGAGAGTTCGTACGGGCCCACGCGCAGGTAGGGGAACCGATACCTGCCGGAGTCGTCCGTGGTGGTCTCGGCAGTCACGGCGGTTTCGATCTGCCGCGCCGAGACGAGGGCGCCGGCCACGACGGCGCCCTGCGGATCGGTCACCCGGCCGCTGATGCTGGCGTAGTTGATGGACTCCTGGGCCTCGGCCGCACCGGTCGAGAGGAAAACGGACAGCGCGGCAACCAGCCAGCACCGATGGAGGAACATGGAGCGGTCAGTCTATGGACCGCCCGCGCTTCTGGGAATGTGGCGAATTGCCGCAGCGCTAGCGCTGCCGGTAGACCGGAAACGCCTGCCCCACGACCAGGCCCTCGCCAATCACGTTCCACGCCGCGAGCCCATCGTCGCTGTCGGCCTCGAGGAGGTAGAACGCCAGACGAGCCAGCGGCTGGTTGGCGGGAACGAAGATCGAGCCGGTATCGACGAGGAGCGAGGCGCGCTCGAGGGTGCCGCTGATGCGGGCCTCCTGGCGACCTTGCGACAGACGTGGCGCCGGGGAGATGGCGCTGATGACGAAGCGGTCCACGTCCATCTGCGTGTCGGCGAGGATGGTCTCGGTCTGGATCCCATGCCACCGCAGACGATCGAGCGCGGCGGCCATGCGGGGGCTGGTGGCGATCGCCCGCGGAATGACCCAGCCGGCTGGCAGCGGGCGCGTCTTCGTCGCGGCGAAGACCCCGTAGTCCTTCATCTGCACCGGCACCGCCATGTCGGTCATCTGCAGCATCTCCTGGCCGGAGCGTGGGTTCAGTTCCTTCCGCACGTCGCCTGCCAGGATCGCCACCGTGTCGGGAAGCGCACGGACCTCGAACTCCACGCCTTGTTCCACCGGCTTCGCCACGGCGCGGCGCGGTGGCGCGACGGCCTGATCGGCCTGGGTGGTCAGCGTAAGGATCTGTTTGGCGTGCTTGGCGGAGGCGCGCAGCACCTCCTCGACGAAGGCCCCGGTGACGTCCACGCGACCCTTGAAGTCCAGATAGCTGTAGGCCTCCGACAGGATGGCGATGCGATTCCGCAAGCCGACGTAGTTGTTGCCAAAGCGCGGGCGATGATCGAACGTCCGCCAGGTGGTGGTGCCGGGGTTCTGCGGATCCACGCGCGCGCTCTCGCGGGCATCGCTCCCCTCCGGCATGAAGTTGCCGTAGTAGTAGGTGCGGAAGTTGTGCGTGTCGAGCATCGCCTTGCGCACCGCGGGCAGCAGCGTGTCGCGTTCGAACGCGATGAGCCTGGCATCGGCGTTGGGATTGAGCGTCGGCGCGTAGGTGAGGTGATAGCCGTGATACGAGCCGTTCGTGGTGTGCAGGTCGATCACGACGTGCGGATCCCACGTGGTCATCAGCCGCACCAGCGCCCGCGCCTCGGCGCTGTCCAGCTTCATGTAGTCGCGATTGAGGTCGAGACCCTTCGCGTTCTCGCGCGTCCCGACACCGGCGACCGGGCCATTCTGGGAGGTGCGGTTGCCGGCGCTCACCTTCTCGTTGCCGTCGGCGTTGTAGATCGGCGCGATCAGGATCACCAGCTGCCTGGTCAACGACTTCAGATTGCCGTCGGTCAGCCGCCGTGCCAGCATCAGCGCCGCTTCCTTGCCTTCGACTTCGCCGGCGTGGATGTTGGCCTGCACGAACACCACCGGCCGGCCCAGGCGGCGCGCCGCTTCGGGGCCCGCAACCTTGGGATCGGAAATCACCAGCAACGGCAGGTCGCGGCCCTCTTCGGACTGCCCGAAGGTCTCGACGTGCACGAGCGGACTGGTGGCCAGCCCCGCGACAATGCGCTGGACGTCCTCGTAGCTGCTGGTCTCTTCGTAGTTGGTGATCTCGGCGCGAGTGGCGAGCGGTGCATCCTGGGCCAGCGCCGGAGCGGCGGCCGTGCACATGGCCGCGATCAGGAGCAGGCGGGCGAGCACTGGGGACGGTGCCATGCGCGGGATTATCCCGCTATTTCCGCTTCTTCAGATCCTTCAACGCGACGAACGAGGTGGGCGTCCGCGGCGCGGGCCGCGCGAAGAACTTGCGCGCCAGGTAGTAGACGGCGCCGCCGACGACGAGGACGACCCCGGCTTCCTGCCACATCTCAGAGCCCCCATCCCAGGCGGCTCCCCACCTGATAGACGAAGAGCGCCGCCACATAGGCGAGCCCCGTCATGTAGGCGACCATGAACAACGGCCAGCGCCAGGTGCCCGACTCGCGCTTGACCACGGCCACGGTGCTCATGCACTGGCAGGCGAGGACGAAGAACACCATCAGCGAGATGCCGGCCAGCGGCGTCATCAGCGTGGAGCCGTCGGGCCAGGTCGCGCCCCGCAGCACTTCGCGCAGCGGCTCGTTGGTCTCGTCGGCGTTCGAGATGTCGAAGACCACGCCGAGGGTGCCGACAAACACCTCGCGGGCGGCAAACGCGCCGAGGATGCCCACGCCGATGCGCCAATCGAAGCCGAGGGGCGCAATCGCCGGTTCCATCAGGCGGCCCAGTTGCCCGGCGATGCTGTTCCTCAGCTGCGCGCCGCCTTCGTGGCTGTCAATCTCGATCAGCCGGGCCTCGCGCTCAGTTCGCCGTGAGGTTCATCGACGCCACGGTCGCGCGGGCCTGCTCGGCCTGGGCGGTGACCTCGGGATTCTTCGGATACGACAACAGCGCCCACATCACGATGGTCAGCGCCAGGATCACGGTGCCGGCATCGATCAGGAAGGTCTTCACGCGCTGCCAGACCCCGCGCAGGAGGACGCTCAGCACCGGCATCCGATAGGGCGGCAGTTCCAGCACCAGGGCGGGAACCGGGCCCTTCAGCACGGTCCGCCGCAGGACGGCCGCCGCGATGAGCGCCGCCACGACCGACAGCGCATACATCGAGAACAGCGCCACCGCTCCCGCGCTGAGGAACCCGACCCGGGTGCCAGGCGCGAACACGGTGGCCGTGATCAGCACGTACACCGGCAGGCGTGCGCTGCACGACGTCAGCGGCAGCACCAGCATCGTCAGCAGGCGATCGGTGCGGTTCTCCAGCGTGCGGGTGGCCATCACCGCCGGCACCGCGCACGAGAACCCCGAGAGCATGGGCACGAAGGCGCGGCCGTGCAGCCCCACCGCGCGCATCACGCGATCGATCACGAAGGCGGCGCGCGACAGGTAGCCGAGATCCTCGAGCAGCCCGATGAACAGGAACAGCAGCGCAATCTGCGGCACGAAGACCACGACGTTGCCGACGCCGGCGATGACGCCGTCCACGATGAGACTGGTGAGGGGCCCCGGAGGCATGACGCCTCCCACCCACGACTGCACGGCGGCCACGGCGGTTTCGATCGCCGCGATGGCGGGTTCGGACCAGCTGAAGAGCGCCTGGAACACCAGCATCATCACCGCGGCGAACGCCAGTGCGCCGCCGATGCGGTGGGTCAGCACTGCATCGACGCGGTCGGTCCAGCTCCTCGAAGTGGACGTGGCGCGCTGGCACACTTCGGCCATCAGGCGATCGACGAGCTGATAGCGTCCGCTGATGATCTCGAGGTCGATGTTGCGGCCTGTTTCGGTGGCTCGCTGATGGATGCGACTGACGGCGGCACGGACCGAGGGCGGAATGCCGCTGAGCTCGTCGGCGCCTTCGTGGTCCAGTGACAGCAGCAGCCACTGCGCCCATGCCCGGGCATCGAGCGGCCGGTCCATGAGGCGCTCGGAAAGAATCAGCCCCTCGAGCTCGGCCACGTCCACCAGCAGCGCCGGTGACCGGGTGACGTCGGGCAGCCGAGGTGCGTTCTTTCCCTGGATGGCGTCGGTCAGCGCCGTCAGCACGGCGTCGGTGCCGATACCCTTGCTGGCGACCGTCGGCACGACACGGGCGCCGGTCAACTGCTCGAGCCGCGCGGCGTCGATGGTGATGCCGTCACGACGGGCTTCATCCGTCATGTTGAGCGCGATGACGACGGGGTGGCCGATCTCGAGGATCTCGAGCGTCAGGTAGAGGGCACGCGCCAGCGCGGTGGCATCGGCCACCACCAGGATCGCGTCCGGGCGACGCGGGCCGCGCCCGAGCAGCGATTCAACGGCAATCTGCTCTTCGCGCGAGCGCGCGGAGAGCGAATAGGTGCCGGGCAGATCGGTGAGCTCGATGGACCGGCCGCCGGGAAGATCGACGGTGGCCGAGCGGCGGTCGATGGTGACGCCGGGATAGTTCGCGACGCGCGTCCGCGATCCGGACAGCGCATTGAAGATCGTCGACTTGCCGGAGTTCGGGTTGCCCGCCACCAGCACCAGTGCCTGTCGCGTGGCCGGGCCGTGCGCGAGCACGGTAGCGCTCATGTCACTCGACTTCGATGCCGAGCGCGTCGGCGCGTCGAATCGACAGTGCGTAGTTGCGCACGCGCAATTCGACGGGGTCGCCGAGCGGCGCTTCGCGCTGCACGGTGACCGGCGTACCCGGAACGAGACCCATCTCGAGCAGGCGGCGAACCACGGTCCGGGCGCCGGACACGCGCGCCACCACAGCGGTCGCGCCGATGGGAACTCTGGAAAGGTTGCGGCTGGTGGCTGATCCGTTCATGGAGTCCAAAGTGAGACTTAATCTCACTTTGGCAATCGTATCACGTGTCAAGGCCAGGTGGACGCTGGCGCGCCCAGGTGTTGCGCTCGAACGCATAGGCCAGG
The DNA here is from genome assembly GCA_963723005.1 of uncultured Acidobacteriota bacterium. GTDB lineage: Bacteria > Acidobacteriota > Vicinamibacteria > Vicinamibacterales > UBA2999 > VFZN01. The sequence continues at coordinate 57,326 of CAVRPA010000015.1, forward strand.
GACAGCAGCCGGGCCTCGCTCCAGTCGCGGCCCAGCAGCTCGAGTCCGACCGGCACGCCCACCGGGGCATCGGCGCTGGGCGGCGTGAATCCGCCCGGAAATACGACGGCCGGCAGCCCGCTGCCGTTCGAGAGCACCCCGTTGCGCTCCAATTGCTCCTCGCCGACCTCCGCAACCAGCCGCCGCTGATGCGGATACAGGATGGCATCGAGGCGCTGACCGTCCATGGCTTGCAGCAACGCCGCGCGGAGGTCGTCCCTGCGGGCGAGCTGGACCTGGTATTCCGCGGTCCGAGGACCGTCCACGACCCGGGCGTCCACCTGAAGCCCTGGCCGCAGGGAATGGTGGCACTGACCGGCACTCACCAGTTCCGCCAGCGTCCTGACCGGCGCGCGGTCGCCCTGCCCGGTCATGTAGGTTCGGAACGCGTCCGCGAACTCCAGGCTCATCAAGCTGAGGTCACGGGTCAGCGCGTCGAGCCCCGGGACGCCGACCGGCATCACCACCGCACCGAGCCGCATCAGCTGGGCTACCGCGAGCCGGACCACGTCGTTCACCGGGGAATGGAGCTGCCGTGTTCCCAGAAATGGCGTGAGCAGCCCGATTCTGGCGCCAGCCAGCGCGCGAGCGGACAGCGCCTCGGAGTACGAGGCCGGCATGTGGCCGATGCCTCGCGCCGTAATCGGGTCGCACGGGTCGTGGCCCGCCATCACATCCAGCATGCGGGCCGCGTCCTCGACCGTCCGCGTGATCGGCCCCACTTCGTCCTGGGTGGGGCTGAACGGCATCAGTCCGCGCCTGCTGATCAGCCCGCGAGTGGGCCGCACACCGACCAGCGAGCACGCCGAGGCTGGTGACCTGACGGACTGCCCCGTATCGCTGCCGACGCCGAGCACCCCGAAACTGGCGGCGATGGCCGCCCCCGTTCCCCCGCTCGAGCCGCCCGGCGTGCGCCGCAGATCGTAGGGGTTCAGGGTCTGCCCACCGAGCGAGCTGACCGAGGTGCCGCCGTACGCGAGTTCGGTGAGGTTGGCCTTGCCGACCACAATCGCACCAGCCGCGCGCAGGCGGGCGACGACGAACGCATCGGCCGCGGGTGTCAGGTTCCGGAGCGTGACGGAGCCGCCCGTGGTCGGCAGATCGGCGGTGTCGAGATTGTCTTTCAGGATGAGCGGCATGCCGTGCAGAGGCGGCAGCGCCGCGCCGGACGCGCGCAGCTGGTCCATCTCCCTGGCCGTGTCGAGCGCGCGCGGATTCACCGTGATCATCGCGCGCAGTCCCGGGCCCTGCCGATCGTAGCGGTCGATGCGCTCGAGTGACGCGCGGATGATGTCCACGCAGGTGATGGCGCCAATCGACAAGGCCGCCTCCAGATCGGCGACCGTCGCCTCCACCACCGACACCGCGAACCGGGGCGGCAAGAGTCGTTACACCGTCGCCGACACGATGCCGGCCGATGAGCGTGGGTCCTGCATGCGGTCACTATACCCGCAGGTGTAAGCTGTAGGCGCACTCCGAGGGGAACTGACGAATGACGCTGACACGCCGGCAGATGTTTGCGACCCTGGGCCTCGGCGGGCTCGCCCTGGCGACCAACCATCCGGCGCTGCACGCTTTTGATCAAGCCGCGGCAGCACCCGCAGGGCCGTTCACCCTTGCCCCGCTCCCCTATCCGTTCGCGGCGCTCGAGCCCCACATCGACTCGCAGACGATGCAGATCCACCACGATCGGCATCATCAGGCCTACGTCACCAACCTGAACGCCGCCGTCGGGGCCGCCGGTGCGGCGGGCAGGATGCCGCTGGAAGAACTGTTGAAGAACCTGAACCAGGCGCCGGACAACGTGCGCACCGCGATCCGCAACAACGGTGGCGGCCACGCCAACCACTCGCAGTTCTGGACGCTGATGGCGCCCAATGCCGGCGGCGCACCGACCGGAGCGGTGGCGGATGCCATCACGTCCACGTTCGGGAGCTTCGACAAGTTCAAGGAGATGTTCGCGGCGGCGGCGACCGGCCGGTTCGGCAGCGGCTGGGCCTGGCTGAGCGACGACAACGGCAGGCTGACGATCCACAGCACCGCGAACCAGGACACGCCGTCGATGGAGAACAAGCGCGCCATCTTCGGCCTGGACGTCTGGGAACACGCCTATTACCTGAAGTACCAGAACCGCCGCGCCGACTACATCACGGCCTTCTGGAATGTCGTCAACTGGGAAGAAGTCAACAAACGGCTGAAGGCATAATGCCGACACTCCTCGACAAGGTCTGGGATCTGCACACGGTACGGCGCCTGCCGACCGGGCAGACGCAGATTTTCATCGGTCTCCACCTGATTCACGAGGTGACCACGCCGCAGGCCTTCGCGATGCTGCGGGAGCGCGGGCTGCGGCCGGCCTTCCCCGAACGCATCTTCGGGACGATGGATCACATCATTCCGACCGCGAGCCTGCGCCGGCCCACGGCGGATCCGGTGGCCGAGGCGATGATCGCCGCGCTCGAAGACAACTGCCGCGAGCATCACATCCCGCTCTACGGGCTCGGCGACGCGCATCAGGGCATCGTGCACGTGATCGGGCCCGAGATGGGCCTGACGCAGCCGGGGATGACGATCGCCTGCGGCGACAGCCACACCTCCACGCACGGCGCGTTCGGCGCGCTGGCCTTCGGCATCGGCACCTCGCAGGTGCGCGACGTGCTGGGCTCCCAGTGCCTGGCCATGGACAAGCCGAAGCTGCGGCGCGTCCGGTTCGAAGGCCGCATGGGCCCGGGCGTGACCGCGAAGGACCTGGCGCTCGCGATGATCCGGCAGCTGGGCGTGAACGGCGGTGTCGGCTTCGCCTACGAGTACACCGGCGACGCCGTTGACCGCATGACGATGGACGAGCGCATGACGCTCTGCAACCTGTCGATCGAAGGCGGCGCGCGGATGGGTTATGTCAATCCGGACGACACCACGTTCGCGTTCCTGCGCGGCCGTGCGCACGCGCCCGCCGGCGACGCCTGGGAAAGGGCCGTCGCGTGGTGGCGCAGCCTGGCGAGCGACGCAGGATCCAGCGCCGATGACGAGCGCGTGATCGACGTGAGCCGGATTGCGCCGGTCGTCACCTGGGGCACGAATCCCGGTCAGAGCGTTGCCGTCGATGAACCGATCCCCGATCCCGGAGGCCTGCCGCCGGGCGAGCGCGACGCGGCGCTCGAGGCCCTGCAGTTCATGGGGTTCGAAGCCGGCGAATCGGTGCAGGGCCGCCGCGTGGACGTGGCGTTCATCGGCTCGTGCACCAACGCCCGCTTGTCCGATCTGCGGGCCGCCGCCGACGTGGTGCGCGGACAGCGCGTGGCGCGCCACGTGCGCGGCCTGGTCGTCCCCGGATCGCGCGAAGTGCAACAGGCCGCGGAACGCGAAGGGCTGCACACGGTGTTCGAGTCGGCCGGTTTCGAGTGGCGCGAGCCCGGGTGCTCGCTCTGCCTGGGCATGAACGACGACAAGCTGTCCGGCGCCCAAACCTGCGCCTCATCGTCGAATCGCAACTTCCGCGGGCGCCAGGGCAGCCCGACCGGCCGCACGCTGCTGATGAGCCCGGCCATGGTCGCGGCCGCGGCGGTGGCCGGTCAGGTCGTGGACGTGCGCCGGGTGGTTCCCCGTGGAGGAGCGGTCCAATGAGCGCGTCGCGAATTGTTTCGGTCGAGGGCCGCGGCCTGCCGCTCGTCGGCGACGACATCGACACCGATCGCATCATGCCGGCGCGCCACCTGCGCGCCATCACCTTCGATGGGTTGGAACAGCACCTCTTCGGCGACGACCGCGCGCACGCCGCGCGCGACGGCCGCACGCACCCCGTTGACGATCCGCGATTCGCGGGCGCATCGCTGATGGTGGTGAACAGCAACTTCGGCTGCGGATCCTCGCGCGAGCATGCGCCGCAGGGCATCGTGCGCTGGGGCATCCGCGGGATCATCGGCGAGTCGTATTCGGAGATCTTCTTCGGCAACGCCGTGATGCTGGGGCTGCCGGCCGTCACCGCGGCACCGGCCGACGTCGCCGCCTTGCAGGCGCAGATCGAGCGCGACCCGCAGACGCCCATTGCGCTCGATCTCGAAACGATGCGGGCCCAGGCGGGGCCGCTGGAGTTCGCCGTGCACCTGCCGGCCGCGGCGCGCGACGCGCTCGTCACCGGACGATGGGACGGGCTCGGCCTGCTGCTGCAGGACTTCGACGACGTCCGCACGACGGCGGCGTCGCTGCCCTACCTGCGCGGCTTCGCCTGATCCGGCGGCGCCGGATCGCTCTGCTATAGTGATGAATCGTTTCGGGGAACGCGCAGGCGCGCCTCCCCTTCGTCATATCAGGGAGGATCTGCATGCGTGTTGCCCGTTTCGCGTCTCTCGTCGTGCTGGCCTGGGTCATCGCCATCGGTTCCGCGGTGGTGCCGTCGGCTCAGACGAAGACCGATGAAGACTACGACAAGCTCATGAAGGCGGTGGGCGCCACCGTCGGTTCGATGCGGAAGAACATGGAAGGCCAGATGGCCGACGGCGTGGTTGCCGACGCCAAGAAGATGGCTGATCTGCAGAAGGACAACGCGGCGTTCTGGACCTCGCGCAAGGTGCAGGAAGCGGCCGACTGGTCCACTGCCGCCGCGGGGCACGCCACCGAAGTCGAGAAGGCCGTGGCCGCCAAGAACATGGCGAGCGCCGGCGAGCACATGAAGCTGCTGATGGGCACCTGCGCCCAGTGCCACGCGAAGTATCGCGACAAGGCCGCCGACGGCACCTACATGATCAAGAAGTCGTAGTTGGCGAGTGCAGGTCGCCGGCGGGCGAGCGCGACTCGCGCCGCTCCCGGCTCCTGCACCACCCTTGCCCAGTCCGTGCTGCCTTCCGGGTTCAGCCCTTCTTCACCGCTGCCGTCAGCTTGATGACGACGCCGCCGTCGGTAGTCAGCGTCAGATCGACGGCATCTCCTGCCTTCAGCGGCTTCTTCAGGTCCTTCAACAGGATGCGCACGCCGTCGGGCTTCAACTCGGTGCGGCCGTAGGCCGGCACCGCCAGCTCGCGCACGGACTTGGGCGCAGTCGCCGGGCCGTCCGCGACCTCGGCGGACGCTGCGGCATCGGTCGTGACGGCGGTCACATAGACCTCGTACATGGTGGGGTTCTCGATCACCGCATAGGCCGAGGTGGAGGTCGCCCCCGCGGCCGGCTCCATCACCCACCCGCTCGAGGCGGTCACCGGCGCCTGCGCCGACAGATCCACCGTCACCAGTAACGCGGCCACGACCGCGGCCAACCTGAACGTCTTCATCACACCTCCGCAACAGCCGCCGCGCTCTGGCGCACGCCGGACCACTGGTGAAAGTATGCCATCACCGCACGCCAGACGCCGGACCTCCGACAGTGTGCCGGACGGCAGTGACGGTTCGCCGACACTGTGCCGACGGCTTACGCCGCGCGCACCGTGAGCACCGGGCAGGCCGCCGCCCGCACGACCTGGTTGGTGGCCGAACCGGTCAGCGCCTGCCCGAGCCCGCCGCGCCCCTGCGCGCCCATCACGATGAGATCCGCCCCGCGCGCTTCGGCCTCCCTCAGGATCTCGCGATACGCCCGCCCTGCCGCGACGATCGGCTGCACGTCCACGCGCGCGCGGTCTTCGGCGCTGAGCACTGCGTCCAATCGGGCGCGCGCATCCTCGAGCAGGTAGGTGCGATACTCCGCGACGTTGAAGTGCGCGTGCACGCGCGGCTCTTCGTCGGGCAGCCATTCGATCGCGTGCTGCACGATGACGAGCCCTCTGGACTGCCGGCCCAGCTCCAGCGCGAAGCCGAGCGCCTGCATCGCCGCGGGTGAGAAGTCCATCGCGCAGAGGATGCGTTTGAACCACGCGTCCGCCGGGGCGACGGCGCTGTGCGGAGGCACGGTCAGCACTGGGCACGGCGACCGGTGCAGCACGTGCTCGGTGACCGACCCGAACAGCAGCCGGTTGAAGCCGCTGCGCCCGTGCGTGCCCATCACGATGAGATCGGCCGGAATGCTGATCGCCTGGTCGACGATGGTGTCAACCGGGTCGCCGGCTTCGGCCATCAGATACAGCGAGGCCGCGGGGAGGCCCGCCGATTCCACCTGGCGCTGCATCGTGGCAATGACTTCTTCGCGCGACGAAGGGTAGACCATCTGAACCGCGTCGCCCAGCGTGCCGGGCGGCATCTGGATGGCGTCGAAGGTCGGCACGACGTGCAGCAGCGCGAGGTGTGCGCCGTACCCCGACGCGAACGCCGACGCATAGGCGAGCGCCGGGCCCGACGAATCGGTCATGTCGGTGGTGGCGAGAATGTGTCTGAACTCGACCATAACGGCTCCTGATCGATGAACCAAGCAGGAACCGTACCGCCGCGCCTCAGCGGTTGACGGGGTACTTGGACAGCTTGCGCTGGAGCGAGCGCCGGTGCAGCCCGAGGACCCGCGCCGCCTGCGAGACGTTGCTCTGGCACTCGGTCATGACCCGCTGGATGTGCTCCCATTCGACGCGGGCCAGCGAGGGCACGGTGAACTCGCGCGCCGTGTCCGGCGGTTCGTGGTCCTTGTCGAGGGCGGCGGTCACCTGGTCGGCGTCCACGGGCTTGGTCAGGTAATCAGACGCACCGCGCTTCAGGCTCTCCACCGCCGTGGCGATGGCCCCGTAACCGGTGAGCACGACGATCCGCGTGGTCGCGTCGATGGCATGGAGCTCGGCGACGACGTCCAGGCCGTGCCCATCCGGCAGACGCAGATCGACCAGGGCGCACTCGGGGCTCTCTTCGCGCGCCAGCGCCACCGCCTCGGCCGCGGTCGCGGCCCGCACCACCTCGAAACCGCGCGCCGACAGCGCCTTCGCCAGGCGCGATGCGAACACATCGTCGTCGTCGAGGAGCAGCAGGGTTCGGGCGTCGTTCATGGTTGTTCCGCTTCTTCGAAGACCTTGGGCAGGAGCAGTGTCGCCGTCGTGCCGGCCTCGGGCGACGAGGTGAGCGTCAGGCGGCCGCCCCATCGTTCCGCGAACGTGCGGGCCAGGAAGAGGCCGAGGCCGAACCCTGCGCCGGCCGGCTTGGTGGTGAAGAACGGCTCGCCCGCATGCTGCAAGGTGGTCGGCGTCATGCCCATGCCGTGGTCCACCACCTGGAAGCGGACCTGCTCCAGCTGCGGTTCGACCTGGAGGTGAACGGCCGCCTCACCCGGCGACGCTTCCAGCGCGTTCTTGACCAGCGTGCGAAGCGCTCGTGCCGCGGCTTCGAGCGGTACCCTCACCCGCGGTGCGCCGGGATTCACCGTCAGACGCACCCGTTCGCGATCGCGCGGTCCGAACGTGTCGAGCGTCGCGGCCACGACGCGGTCCGCCGCCAGTGTCTGCGCCTCGTGAGCCACGGACGCATCGGCGCGGCCGCTCATCTGGTCGAGGATCTCGCGGCAGCGATCGACCTGGCTTCGAATCAACCGCGCGTCCTCGGCGATGTCCGCGGGCACATTGGCGGCGGAGGCCGCCAGATCCAGCTCGTGGGCGGCGACCGCAATCACGCTGAGCGGCGTCGCCAGTTCGTGTGCCGCGCCGGCGGCCAGCGTGGTGAGCGACGCCAGCCGTTCCTGCTGCGCGGCGGTGCGCCGCGCGTCGGCCAGCGCGCGCTCGCGATCCTCCAGGGCCAGGCGGATGCGCGTGACGAAGCTCGCGGTGAGCAGCGCCGCGGCCACGAACGCCGCGCCCATCCCGACCTGGTGGCTGAGGCCGGCGCTCATCGCATCGTGCCCGGCGTGAGGATCGACCATCGCGCGGAGCGGCGTGATGAAGAGCGCTCCGTAGCCGGCCATCGACGTCGCGGCCGCCGCCCATGCCCACGAGGCGTTGAGCGTCACGGCCGCAAGCGTGATGTAGACCAGATAGCTGATGGTGAACGGATTCGACGGGCCACCCGTCAACCCCATCAGCGCGGTGAGGATGACGATGTCGAACAGGATGAGCCCACCGAGCCGGCGATCGGAGGGCTCGGTTCCCCGGCGGAGCCCCAGCTCCCAGCCACAGGTTGCTTGCCACCTGCGCCGCCAGGAGCAGCACCACCCCGCCTGCAGAGAACTGCACGCCCAGCGAGCGCGCGATGGCAAGGGTGAGGGCGGCGCCGGCAGCAACCGCCCACCGGAACCGCGACAGCCACCGGGCGGTGACGACCGGACCGGCTTCGGGCGACCACATCGCGCCATTCTCAGCCTGAACGGGCGCCGCCGCTCCTGTGGCAATCTGTCGCACGTCGATCTGCATGCTTGTCCTGTAGGCTACTGCCAAATGCGCCGCGCGTTCATCGCCGTCCTGCTCGCTGCTGCCGCTCTTGGAGCGGCGCTTCCCATCGAGGCCACCGAGAGCGAAGTCACGCTCGCGGTGCCCGATCGCTCGAACCAGACGCCGTGGGCGGCCGCCCTTGGCCCGTTCGTCGCCGTGGCCTGGGGCGCGCAGCCGGCCGACGGCAAGCTCGATGTGTTCGTGGCGGTGAGCCGCGACAGCGGACGGACGTTCGGTGCCCCGGTGCGGGTGAACGACATCGAGGGTGAAGCGCGTCTCGGCGGCGAACTGCCACCGCGCGTCGCGCTGGTACCGCGGTCAGGTGGCGCGGTCCCCGAGATTGTGGTCGCCTACGGATCCAAGACCACCGGCACGGCGATCAAGGTGTCCAGGTCCACGGACGGAGGCCGCACGTTCTCATCCGCTCGCGAATTGCAGGCGCCCGGCGCCGCCGGCGATCGGGGATGGCATGCGATGACCATCGACCGCGCGGGCGCGGCCCACGTCATGTGGCTCGATCACCGGGGCATGGTCAGCGGCAAGGCCGAGAGCCATGAGCATCATGAAGCCGCCGCGATGGACGGGGCCGCGATGGCGCAGCGCTCCGGGTTGTATTACGCGCAAGACACAGCGGGAGCGCAGGAGCGCGAAGTGCTGAAGGGCGTGTGCTACTGCTGCAAGGTCGCGATGACCACCAGCGCCGACGGCGCCATCATCGCGGCGTGGCGTCACGTCTATGCCGGCAACATCCGTGACATCGCCTTCACCATCTCGCGCGACGGCGGCCGAACGTTCGCTGCGCCGCAACGCCTTAGCGAAGACCGCTGGCAACTGGCCGGTTGTCCGGATGACGGACCGGCCCTCGCGGTGGACGGTGCCGGCATCATTCACGCGGTATGGCCGACGGTGATCGGCGGCGAGAAGCCGGAGGGCGCCATCTTCTACGCTTCGTCGCGCGACGGTCGATCGTTCTCGTCGCGCACGCGCATCCCGACGCTCGGCAGCCCGAAGCCGATGCATCCACAGATCGTGGCTGGCACCTCGGGCACGCTGGCCGTGGCGTGGGACGAAGTGATTGGCGGCGTGCGGCAGGCGGCCATGCGCACCATCGGATTCGACGCAGCCGGTCAGCCGGTTTTTGGCGCCACCACGCGCCTGGGCACACCCGACGCGACCTCGTCCTATCCGATGCTCGTCTCCACGCCGGAAGGCCTGCTGGCGATCTTCGTGGAGGGCAAGCCGGGGGAATCGAGGATCAGGGTGATGGGGGTGGGGCTCGGGTCTTGAGCGTGGAGGGTGGAGGGTTAAGTCTTAAGTCTTGAGTCTTGAGTCTTGAGGCAACCCCAGGACCCAAGACCTAAGACCCAAGACCCAAGACCTTCCCTATTTCGGCAGCCGCTCCGGCATCTCCGCCACCACGTAGGTCATCACCGCGAGCGAAGCGGCGGCCTTCGAGACTTCCGCCGGCAGGATGCGCTCGACGGTGTCGGCGGGCGTATGGTGAATCGTGAAGTACTTCGTCGCGTCGCCCGAGTAGGCCATCATCGGGACGCTGCCCGCCTGGGCGATGGGGCCGATGTCCGCGCCGCCGCCACCGGGCCCGACGTTGTGCATGTCGATCCCCGCCAGCAGCGTGCCGATCTCGGCGATGATCCGCCGGGCCGACTCGGAACCGCTGAAGGCCAGGCGCGCCGGCGCGAACACCCCGGAGTCCGACTCGATCGCCAGCACGTGATTCGGCGCGTCCTTCAGGTAGGCATCCTTGTAGGCCGTGCCGCCACGCAAGCCGTTCTCCTCGTTGGTGAACAGCACGAGGCGCACGGTGCGGCGCGGCTGTATCTTCAGCTTCTTCATCAGCCGGAGTGACTCCCACGTCGCGATGCAGCCCACCGCATCGTCCGAGGCTCCGGTGGCCGCGTCCCACGAGTCGAAGTGGCAGCCCACGAGGACGATCTCCTCGGGCCGCTCGCGCCCGGTAATCTCGCCGATCACGTTGGCCGATTCGACATCGGGCTCGAAGTGCGCTTCCATCTTCAGGCGGACGCGCACGCGCCGGCCGCGGGCGACGATGCGCTGGATGCGCTGCGAGTCTTCGACGGAGATGGCGGCGGCGGGAATCTTCGCGGCCTCGTCGCCGTACTGCATGCCGCCGGTGTGGGTGGTGCGCAGGCCCATCGGGCCGACCGACCGCAGCAACATGCCCACCGCGCCGTGCTGCGCCGCGGTGCGCGCGCCGCCCGAGCGGTAGACCACCGTCTCGCCGTAGTTCGTGTACGGGACGTCGAACAGCACGATCCGGCCCTTGGCTTCTGCCGACCGCTTCTGCAGTTCGTCCATGCTCGACACGACCATCACGTCCGCCTCGACCCCCGCCGGCGGCGTGGCGGTGCTGCCACCCAGGCCGAGCAGCGGAATGACATGGTGAGGCGGATCGACGATCTCCAGGCTTTCGTGACCCCGGACCCACTTCGGGCCCATCACCTTTTCGGTGCGCACCCGATCGAGCCCGTCTTTCTTCATCGTCTCCGTCGCCCAGGCGATGGCCCGGGTGAGGTTCTCGGACCCGGTCAGGCGCGCGCCAAACGTGTCCGTCAGCTCGGCCAATCGGTCCCAGGCGAACTGATCGGCAGTCGCAGCCTCAATCAGGCGCTGGGCGTCATCCCGATAGGGAGCGATCCAGGCCGGCTGAGTCTGGGAGTCGCCTTCGCGCGCGGGCAGGGAGGCGGGGGTGGTAAAAGTGAGCGCCAGGCCGAGGCCCAGCACCAGGACAGAGGGGATCGTCCGGTTCATTCAGGCGGGATTATAATCTGGGGGTTCATCGCCCAGGATCCGATGCCGTCCCTCACCCGCACCGTGTACATCGTCGTCGGCTTCAGCTCGCTGGGCCTGGCCGCGCTGGGCGTTCTGCTGCCAGGGCTGCCGACGACCGTGTTCCTGCTCATCGCGCTGTGGGCGTTCTCGCGATCGAGCGCGCGGCTGCACGCATGGGTGAGGCGGATGCCGCTCTTCCGCGAGGCCCTGGTTCACGTGGAGCGTTATCACGCCGAGCGCAGCATCTCGCGCGGCGTCAAGACGGTGGCGGTGACGTGCGCATGGGCATCGGTGGCCGTCTTCTTCCTGGGACGCGGACTCCAGCCGTCAGTCACGGCACTCGTCCTGGTGCTGCTGGCCATGTCGTGCACCATCTTCATGGCGCTGACGCGCACGGCCGCGCAGCAACCAGCGCGCGACTAACTCCCAGCATGGCCACCCACGCGAGCTGAGGGGTTAGAACTCCTCCTCGGGATCCGCTGGTTCTTCCGCAGGTTCAGATGGCGGCTGCGGCGGGACCTCGGTCTTGTCGTGTTCGGCCGCCGGAATCACCGGTGAGCGCCCTGGTCCAGCCGGCACCTCGGGTCCCCGAATCTCGTCGGGCGTCAGGTTGTCCTTGCGGTGACCCGCGTCCTTCTTCAACCCAAGCTCGAGCTTGTCCTTCCACGTCATGGCGAACGCCTCCTATTCCCTAGACTAACGGACCTTCTGGCCCGCACGTCTCGCGTTCGCACACGAGCTGGCAGCAGCCCAGCTAGAAGCCGACGGCGTAGAGCACCTTGAAGGTCCGTCCCATCTCGGGCAGCTGCTCCTTCAGGTAGTTGAGATGATTCCGATAGTTCTCGTCGGTCGCGTTCTCGAGTCGGGCGGTGATGGTGTTGAGGACACGCCCCTGAGTGAACGAGTACGAGCCGTAGGCGCGCAGCGTCGCGTAGCCGTCGGTCGGCAGCTCCTCGCCGTAGACCCGGTTCTGTGACGCGACGAGGCTCACGCTCGTCCCGGCCTGGAACGCGTTCTTCTGGTACTTGAGCCCGAGGATGCCGCGATAGGGCGGAATGCGCGGCAGCGGATCGCCGGTGTCCTTCAACTCGCCACGCACCATGTCGTAGGTGAACTCGGCGATCCAGTTCGGCGTGAGCTTGACGTCACCGTGCGCTTCGACACCCCACAGACGGCTGTCGCGCGAGGCGTATTCGACGTAGGGCAGATCGCCCTCATTGGGATCCTCACCCTCGTCTGGCACGCCGAACCGCTCGTCGAACTCGTCCTTCCGCGCCGCGTACTCTTCGTCGCTGATTGGATTCCTGAAGACATAGTTCTTGATGTCGTTGTTGAAGAATGCCAGTTCGCCCTCGAACCGCTTCCCGCGAGCGCGGAACGAGATGTCGAAGCCGCGCGCGTGCTCAGAGACGAGATCGGGGTTGCCGATCTCGAAAGCAAAGTTGCCGAGGTGCGGACCGTAGAAATACAGCTCCTCCAGCGCGGGGGCGCGCGCCGCACGGGCGGTGCTGAGGGCGATGACGAAGTTGTCGTTCGCGGCGGCGGGCCGGATGAGCAGTCCAACGGATCCCGACCACTCGGTGAAATCCCGCGCCGGCAGCGTGATCTCCGGCTGGTAGTTGGTGTGATCCAGCCGGCCCCCGAACTGCAGCGTGGCGTGCGGCCAGGTCACCTCTTCATACATGAAGGCAGCGGCGCTGTCCTGTCCGACGGGCGGAGAAAGGGCTTCGGCGCCGGTCGACTCGAACTGGCGATTCAAGTACCAACCGCCGACGCTGCCGACCAATGCGCCGATCTTGCGATGCGAGAGCAACAGCTCGCCTTCCACTGTCTGGTTGTCGAACGTCGTGCCGACCGTGGTGCCTTCCAGTTCCTGGTGCTCGTAACTGCGGAACCCGAACGTGGCGCGATACGACTGCAGCAGTCCGTCCATCTGATTGGCGCCGGCGCGGGCGCTCAGTGAGTGACGCCGCGGCGTGAGGCTGATCTCGCCCCCTTCCACGATTGGGATGCCGTACTTGCTGTCGGTATAGCCGTAGCTGGCGCCGGCGTAGGAGTTCTCGCCCGTCCAGGCGCCGCCGACGCTGGTGGTGCTCATCCGCGACTGCGAGTTCTCCACCTCGCCTTCCGGCGTGGAGTAGTTGCCCATGCGCTGCCCGCTGCCACCGAAGTGAAACGCCCATTGACCGTTGCCGACATGGACGTCGCCGGCGCCGCCGGCCTGACCGCCGTTGCTGCCGAGATCGAACGTGAAGTTGCCGGATGCCCCGGTGGTGCGCGTGGATGGGATCTGATCGGTGATCACGTTGACGAGACCGCCGATCGCGTTGGCGCCGTAGAGCAGCGTGGCGGGACCCCGCACCACCTCGATCTTGTTCGCGGCGGCCGGGTTCACCGCCACGCCGTGATCGCCGGACTGGCTGGAGAGATCGCCCATGCGCTGGCCGTCTTCGAGCACCACCACGCGGTCGCCGTCCAGTCCGCGGATGACGGGACGGGCCGGCGCCGCGCCGAAGGCGCGCGTGGCGATGCCGGGCTCCGACTGCAGCGTCGCGCCGATCGTGCTCTCGAGCTGCTTGGACAACTCCTGTCCCGTCAGCACCGACGTCGGCTGATACGACTCGAACTGCGGCCGCGCCGAGGGGCTCACCGACAGCACTTCGGCAAAGTGCAGATCGAATTCGACCGCCACGTCGAGGATCGCGGGCTGCGAGGCGACGGTGACTTCGGTGCGGCGCGTGGTGTAGCCCTCGGCCCGGACGCCAACGTGATAGCTGCCAGGCGGCACGCCCTGAAACGTGTAGCGGCCGTCCGCGTCGGTCCGCGTCTCGAGCCTCAGCTCGTCGATCACCACCAGCGCACCGGCCATCGGCTGACCACTCTCGCCCTGCGTGATCGTCCCGCTCAGCGTCGTGCCCTGCTGCTGGGCTGCCGTCGATACCGGCAGAGCCATCAGCGCCAGCGCGACGAGGACGAGAGGAACGACGGCGTTACGCATATCCTGAAAGGGTAGGCCGCCGCAGGCGGCGCTGGCGAATTGAAGCAGTCGGATCCGGTCGTCAATCCCATGAGTGGTCGTTTTCAGCCAATGAATGGATGCGTGGTCGCCGCCGCGCTGGTCGCCCTCTGCGCCTTGGTGCCCACCCTGACAGCTCAGGGCATGGGTGCCATCCACGGCGTCGTGACCACGAAGGCCAGGGCCGCCCGCCCCATCCGGGTGACCTTCGACCAGAAAGTGTGCGGGACCGAGGTGCCAGACCCGTCGATCGCGGTCGATGCCGCCGGCCACCTCGCCAACGCTGTCGTCACGCTCACCGGCGTCAAGGCCAGGGCGCCGTCGCGCGTCGTGTCGGTGGTCAACGACAAGTGTACCTTCGTCCCGCGCGTACAGGTGGTGGCGTCCAACGGCACCGTCAAGACCTCGAGCAACGACCCGGTACTGCACACCACCGTCGTTCAGCAGATGGATGGACGGCAGCTGTTCAACGTGGCGCTGCCGATGCCGGGGATTGAAATCAACAAGCCGCTGACGGCCCCGGGGATCATGCGCGTCGGCTGCAGCACCCACCAGTGGATGCGCGGCTGGATCGTCTCAACCGACGAGCAGTCCGCGGTGAGCGCTGCCGACGGCTCGTTCACGATCGCCGACGTGCCGCCCGGCACGTACCAGCTTCGCGTCTGGCACGAGGCACTGAAAGCGACGACGCAGACGGTGACCGTGACGGCGGGAAAGACCGTGGAGGTCAGGTTCGAAGCAAAGTAGATCTGGTGATCTCGTGAGGTGGTGAGCTGATGATCTGATCTTGCGATCTGGTGAACCTTCGATCTATCGATAGATCTGCAGATCGTCAGTTCATCCGATCCGATCACCACTTCTTACATCACAAGATCAACACATTCGCTGGCTCTATCGAATGGCCACCAATTCTGTGGCAGTTCGCCAGTACCATGTCCCTGCTACGAGCGCCGGTGATGCGAGGGTGCGCGCCCCGAGCTCGTTCACGTGCAGCAGCTTGAACTCGCGCCCGGCCTGCACCACGAACGTCTGCCCATCGTCGTTGGTGAAGAAGACCTTGCCGTTGACGGCGACGGGTGAAGCGGAGAAACCTTCGCGCTGGGCGACGCCGAGTCGCGATTGATAGACCAGCGCCCCGGTGGTTGCCTCGTAAACGGTCAGCACGCTCTGCATGTCGTTCACCAGGTAGAGCAGGTCGCCCACGACGATGCCTGAAGGCACGAAGGGGGAACCTTTCGGCGTGCTCCATGCGACGTGGGTTCCGGTGACGTCACCGGTCCCGCCCGGACGAATGGCCATCGTCGGACCGGCTCGCCCCGACGAGGCGAACAGCAGTCCACGGCCGACGACCGGCGTGGGAATCACTTCGAAGGTGTTGCCGCGCACGGTCCAGAGCTCGCCGCCGGTGTCGGGATCGTAGGCCGCCACACGCCGCTGGCTCGACACGACGAGCTCGTCGCGCGCACCGGCATCGATGACGACGGGGGTGCCCCAGCCGACGGTTTCCGTCCGCCGGGTCTGCCACAGCGTCTTGCCGGTGGCCTTGTCGAATGCGGCGACGAACGCCGACTGGGTCGCGGTGGCGTTCTGATCCTGGAACAGGAAGATGCGGTCCTTGTAGAGCACCGGCGACCCCGCCGGGCCGTGATAGTTGTCGATGACGCCGAAGCGGCGATGCCACAGCAGCTTGCCAGACAGGTCGAAAGCGGCAAGGCCGTGCCGACCGAAGGACGCGTAGACCCGCTGACCGTCCGTCGCCGGCGTCGCCGAGGCGTAGCCGTTCTTGTCGTGCACCCACTCGACGCCGTCCTGCGGGATGAACGTCTCCCACTGCACCTTGCCGTCCGCGCGGTTGACCGCGATCAGCGACAGGCGCCGGCCGCGCTCGCGTGCGGTCGTGACGAAGATCTGCTCGCCCCACACCACCGGCGACGAGTTGCCCGACCCGGGCAGAGGCGCCTTCCACTGCACGCGCGAGGTCGGCGACCACGCGTCGGTGTAGGCGCCGTCGGCAACCAACCCCTGCCCCGAGGGACCGCGCCATCGCGGCCAGAAGCGGGCGCCGTCGCCCTCGACTTCGATCATCCGGACGTCCTCGGGCGCTGAAGACGCGGAGACCCCCAGCACAGCCATCACGACGAGCGCGCGAAGGACGTGGCCTGTCATGCGGCGATTCTCGCACCATCCAGGCCGGCCGGCACCGCTGCCGGACCCAGATAGAATCTTCCAATGCTTCGGCTGCTTCCGACGGTTGCCCTGGTCCTGCTGCTGGCGTCCGCGCTTGTTCCAGCTCAGCCCGCGCCGCAGATCCGGGTCGCGCCGGTCAGCGCCGCCGACGCGCGCCGGCCGGCCGAGGCGTCGGTGGCGATCAATCCAACGAACCCCGAACACGTCATCGCCACGTTCATCCAGAGCACGCAGCCCGGGCAACAGCCGAGGTCCACGAACTGGGGCTACGTCTCGACCGATGGCGGCCTGACGTGGACCGGCACGATGGCGGCCAACCCCTCGCACCGCGTGCAGGGTGACGACGTGATTGCGTTCGGTCGCGACGGCACGGCGTTCCACACCTACATCGCCTTCGACGGCATCCGCGTGGACCGGCCCGAGGTGGCGGCCACCGGCATCTGGGTGCGGCGGACCCGGGACGGCGTCACCTGGGAACCGGCGGTGCCGGTGATCGACCACGTCAACACCGTGATGCCGTTCGAGGACAAGCCGTGGACGATCGTGGATCGCGCCGCCGACTCGCCGCACCGTGGCAACGTCTACGTGGCCTGGACGCGCTTCGATGTCTACGGCAGCGACGACCCGTCGCATCACAGCACGATCTGGTTCGCGCGCTCGCGCGATGGCGGCCAGTCGTTCCAGCCGCCCGCGCGCATCTCGGACGACACCGGCGATGCCAGGGACGGCGATGGCACGCTCGAGGGTGCCGTGCCCGCGGTTGGCCCGAAGGGCGAGGTCTACGTGGTGTGGGCCGGGCCCAAAGGGCTGTCGTTCGATCGCTCCGACGATGGCGGCTGGACGTTCGGCGCCGACAAGCTCATCTCGCCGCTGACCGGCGGCTGGGACATCCCCGTCCCCGGCGTCGAGCGGCACAACGGCATGCCGGTGACGGCCGTGGATCTCAGCAGCGGCCCGAACAAGGGCACGCTGTATGTCAACTTCATCGACGAGCGAAACGGGGACACCGACGTGTTCCTGCTGGCGTCGAAGGACGGCGGACGCACGTGGGCACCGCCCGTTCGCGTGAACGACGATCCGAAGGGCGCGGCGCAGATGTTCACGTGGATGGCCGTGGACCCCGCCGACGGCTCCGTCAACGTTGTCTTCCACGATCGGCGCGGGCTGACGGGCACCATGACCGGGCTGACGCTGGCGCGCAGCGTGGATGGCGGCAAGACGTTCGTCAATCACCGCATCCCGATCGACCCCTTCGACTGCTGCGCGGCCTCAGCCGTTCGTGGGCGACTACAACGGCCTGGACGCCTACAACGGCCGGCTGGTCGCCGTGTTCCCCGTGATCACCGGCGGTCAGCAGCGCATCATGGCGGCGACGATGCGCTTCCGCCCCGGTACGCAGTCGTTGATGTAATTCGGGGGCATTGGGGTCTGGCACGATCGGGCGGTTTTTGATGCAGATTCTGCGTACGTGGCCCTCGCCACCCCGGACGTGGACTCCTCGGATGAGTCGTTGCCGATTCGAGGGTTCACAGCGTCCGATCCGGACGGCTACACTCCGGCGTTCGAGACGTTCCGCGACGACCCGCGGAACACGAAGATGCGTGCCCTGCTGAAGGCTCCGAAATGATGAAGCGACTCTGTGCGATGACCCTGGCCGCCGGCCTGGCAGCGGCAACCCCCGCCGCCGCGCGGTTCGCGCTTTGGAACGGCGAGCTCTCGGCGCAGACGCCCGCGCCCGCCGCCGCGCCAGGCGCCAACCAGGAACGCGACTTCCTGACGCGCGTCCGGCGCCTCACCGTCGAGGGCAAGCGCGCCGGTGAAGGTTATTGGGCCCCCGACGGCAAGCGCCTGGTCTTCCAGAGCGAGCGCGACGCGACCAACCCGTTCTACCAGATCTACGTGCTGGACTTCGCCGCCGGCGAGACCAAGCGCATCTCGCCCGGCATGGGCAAGACCACCTGCGCGTTCTTCCGGCCCGGCAGCGACCAGATCCTCTTCGCGTCCACGCACCACGATCCGAAATCGAAGCAGTACCAGGACGATGAACTGGCGTTCCGCGCTTCCGGCAAGGAGCGCCGCTACGCGTGGGACTACGACACCGAGATGGAGATCTACGCGTTCTCCGAAAAGAGCGGCGCGATGACCCGCCTGACCAACGCCAAAGGCTATGACGCCGAGGCCGGCTACTCGCCGGACGGGCAGTGGATTGCGTTCTCGTCGATGCGCGACGCCTACAACCGCACGCTGTCGCCCGAAGAACAGAAGCAGCTCGCGACCGACCCCAGCTACTTCGGCGAGATCTACATCATGAAGGCCGACGGCACCGGCCAGCGCCGCCTCACCAACACGCCTGGCTACGACGGCGGCCCCTTCTTCACCAAGGACGGCAACATCGTCTGGCGGCGCTTCGACGAGCGCGGGCTGATTGCCGACGTCTGGACGATGAAGCCGGACGGCACGGACGCGAAGCAGATCACGCACTTCAGCTCGATGAGCTGGGCGCCTTACGAGCACCCATCCGGCGAGTACTTCCTGTTCGCGTCGAACAAGCTCGGCTTCGAGAACTTCGAAGTGTTCATCGTCGACAAGGCGGGGCTGAAGGAGCCGGTGCGGGTCACCTACTCCGATGGCTTCGACGGACTGCCGGTGCCGTCACCGGACGGCACGCAGCTGGCCTGGACGTCGAGCCGCTCGGGCGGAGGCGCCGGACAGATCTTCCTGGCGCAATGGAACCACGAGGCCGCGCGAAAAGCGCTCGCGGCGGCGCCGCCGCACAAGTGAGTGCACAGGTCACCGTTCAAACTGCAAGGTTCAAAGCCATGCGCAACACGATTCGCCTGATCGCGCTGTCCCTCGTCGTCACCTCCGGCGGCCGCGCACGCGCAGACCGCGGTGGCGGTCCAGTCACCCACGCGGGCGCATGTCGAGCGGCTGGCGTCGGATGCGCTCGAAGGCCGGCTGGCCGGTTCGCCGGGTGAGAAGCTGGCGGCCGACTACCTGGTGAAGGAGCTCCAGCGCATCGGCGCGAAGCCGCTGCCTGGACAGACCGACTTCCGGATGCCCTTCAGCTTCACCGCCGGGTCGAAGGACGGCGGCTCGACCATCACCGTGTCGCGCGCGGGCGGCACCCCGCAAACCTTCAGCACGCCCACACAGGTGCAGGCGCTCTCGTTCTCGGACAACGGCGAGGTCAGCGGCCCGGTGGTCGTCGCGGGCTACGGCCTGGTGGTTCCCGAGTCGCAGAACTTCGGCTACGACAGCTTCACGGGCCTCGACGTGAAAGACAAGGTCGTGGTCGTGTTCCGCTATTTCCCCGAGGATGCCGATCAGCAGACGCGCGCTACGCTCTCGCGCTACTCGGGTCTGCGCTACAAGGCGCAGGCGGCGCGCCAGCGCGGCGCCAAGGCGCTGCTGGTGATCACCGGCCCGCGATCGCCGAACGCCGGTGAAGTGGTGCCCATGAGCTTCGACACCGCCCTCGCCGGTTCCGGCCTGGTCGCCGCCAGCGCCAATGGCGCGGTGGCCGACGCCATCTTCGCGGCGTTGCCGGGCAAGACGTTCGAGGCGGTGCAGAAGGAGTTCGACAGCGGCAATCCACACGTCGCCGGATTCGCCGTCCCGGACCTGACGATCACCGTGAAGGCGGCGGTCGAGCGCGAGCGACAGACCGGGCACAACGTCGTCGCCTACCTGCCCGCCTCCACGCCGGCCACGACGGTGTCGAAGCCGTGGGTGGTGCTTGGCGCGCACTACGATCACCTGGGCCGCGGCACCGCCGGTGGATCGCTCGCCACGAAGGAAGATGCCGGCGAGATTCATCACGGCGCGGACGACAACGCCTCCGGCACGGCCGCCGTGCTGGCCATTGCCGAAGCGCTGGCGAAGCAGCCGCGCAAGCGCAACCTGATGGTCGCGTTCTGGTCGGCCGAGGAGCTGGGCCTCATCGGCTCGAACGCGTTCGTCACCACACCGCCGGTGCCGACCACCGAGATGGCGGCGTATCTCAACTTCGACATGGTCGGCCGCTCTGCCGACAACAAGCTCACCGTCCAGGCCACCGGCACCGCCGCGATGTGGCCGAAGCTGCTCGAGCAGGCCAACATCGCCGCCGGCTTCGATCTCGTCCTGCAGGAGGACCCGTATCAGCCGACCGACGTCAGCAGCTTCAACCAGGCGAGCGTGGCGTCACTGGCGTTCTTCACCGGCGCGCACGTGGATTACCACAAGCCGTCGGACGTCGCCAGCAAGGTGAACTACGAAGACCTCGATCGCATCGTCACGTTTGCAGCAGCATCACGCGCCGGCTGCTGGACATGGACGAAGCACCGCTCTTCACCAAGGTCGAACAGAAGACCGACTCGGGCGGCGGCCGCGCCGGCATGCGGATCTTCACGGGCACGATCCCCGACTACGCCACCGAAGTGAAGGGACTGTTGCTTGGCGGCGTGATTGGCGGCGGGCCGGCGGAACAGGCCGGCCTGCAGAAGGGCGACATCATCATCGAGATCGCCGGGCAGTCGATTGCCAACATCTACGACTACACCTACGCGCTGGAACTGCTGAAGATCGGACAGCCGGCCAAGGTGTTCTACACGAGGAACGGCGAGCGCCGAGAGACGACGCTGACGCCCGCCGCGCGGAAGTAGGGGGCGCCGCAGCGGACCGCTTCCAGGCCCTCCGGCCGTCGGGTGCCTTGCGCCAGAAGGCGCGCCGCTACAGAATGCCTCCATAGCATGCTGACGAGGTGGGAGCAGGCGTACCAGGCCTTCGAATCGCCCGAGCAGGAACTCCGGAAGTTCGTTGGCCGCCTGCGCAGCGTCGGCGCCGACACTTGGGACCGCCGTTGTCGCGTCCTCGAGGTGTGCTCCGGGCGTGGAACGGGGCTCCGCGCGTGGCAGGCACTGGGCTTCACGCGGGTTGTCGGAGTTGACCTGTCGCCCGCCCTCGTGGCCACCTGGCCGGATCCCGGCCCGGTGGTGGTTGGTGATGCCCGGGCATTGCCGTTCGCCTCGGGGTCCTGCGACGTCGCAGTGGTCCAGGGCGGCCTGCATCACCTGTTCACCGAACACGACGTCGAGTCCGCGCTTGCCGAGATGACGCGCGTCGTTGTCCCGGGTGGCCGGGTGGTGATCGTGGAGCCCTGGCAGACCCCGTTCCTGACCTTCGTGCACGGCGTCTGCAATCAACCGATGGCGCGGCGCTTCTCGCCCAAGTTGGATGCCCTCGCGACCATGATCGACGAGGAGCGCGAGACCTATGAGCGCTGGCTCAAGGCGCCGGAGGCGCATCTGAGGCTGATGCGCCAGTACATCAACCCACAGATACTGCGTCGGCGCTGGGGCAAGCTGGTCCTGGTGGGCGCGCCGCAAGGTCGTTGAACATGCCCGGCATCGAGACTCTCCGGACGACTGGCCCTGGAACGCCGCCCGCCCATGATGGACGCGAGGTGGAGGTCTCGATCGTCATGCCCTGCCTGAACGAGCACGAGACCGTCGGGGTGTGCGTGCGAGAAGGCCCTTCAGGGCCCTGGCCGAGCGGCGGGCATGGTCGGCGAAGTGGTCGTGGCCGACAACGGCAGCACGGACGGCTCGATCGAGATCGCCGAGGCCCTCGGCGCCCGGGTCGTTCCGGTGACGGGACGCGGGTACGGTAACGCACTGATCGGCGGCATCGAAGCCGCCCGCGGGCGCTACGTGATCATGGGCGATGCGGACGACAGCTACGATTTCCTCGAGGTGCCGCGCTTCGTCGCGGAGCTGCGGCAGGGCTACGACCTCGTGCAGGGCTGCCGGCTGCCAAAAGGCGGCGGCACCGTGCTGCCGGGCGCGATGCCGTGGCTCGCACCGCTGGATCGGCAACCCGATGCTGTCGTGGCTGGCGCGGCGCGATGTTCAAGACGCCCGATGCAGGACATCTACTGCGGGATGCGAGGGTTCACGCGCGACGTCGTTCGACAGGCTCGAGCTGCAGTGCACGGGCATGGAGTTCGCCACCGAGATGATCATCAAGGCGAGCCTGTTCGACGCAGCGCATCGCGACAGCTGCCGATCACGCTGTCGCCGGATGGCCGGCGATCGCGTCGCCCGCACCTGCGCACCTTCCGCGACGGCTGGCGCACGCTGCGCTTCTTCCTGATCTTCTCGCCGCGGTGGATGTTCTGGTACAGCGGCCTGACGCTGATGCTCCTTGGGCGCCGTGGGCTATTCCATCGCGTTGCCGGGGCTCGACGCTGGCGGGCGCGACCTTCGACGCCCACACGCTGGTCGTCGCCAGCATGGCTGCTGCAGCTGGGGCGCAGTCGGCGATGTTCGCGGTCCTGACCACCACCTACGCCATCAAGCAGGGGTTCCGGCCGTCGAGTCCGCGCATCGATCGCTTCTTCGAGCTCTTCACGCTGGAGCGAGGCGCCGCTGGCGGGCCTGGCGGGAATGGCACTCGGGCTTCTCGGTCATCCTGGCGGCGGCCGTCGGCATGGTACCGGGCGGGATTCGGGCCGCTCGACTACGCGACGACCATGCGCGTGGTGGTCCCCGGCGCGACCATGGTGACGCTGGGAGCGGCCGTCATCCTGAACAGTTTCCTGTGCAGCATGCTCGGCCTGGATCGGCGATAGCGCGTGATGGCGTGGCCTCGTCAATCGATCGGATCGCTGCACGGCCGCGTGGTTCACCACGCGGAGGGTGAGGGTGCTGGCGGGGCACTTCGCCGATCTCATCCCCGCAGGGGCACGCCGTCCTCGATGTGGGCTGCGGTGACGGCCTCATCGATCGCCTGATCCTCGATCGCCGGCGCCGACCTTCGAATCTGCGGCGTCGACCCGCTGGTCCGGCCGTCGGCGCACATTCCGGTGACGCCCTTCGATGGACGCCGGCTGCCGTTTCCGGATCGATCGTGGGACACGGTGCTCTTCTGCGACGTCCTCCATCACACCGACGACCCGGTCGGCTTGTTGCGGGAGGGAGTGCGGGTGGCGAAGCACGGCATCGTGATCAAGGACCACACCGTCACCGGCCTTCTGGCGCGCCCGACCCTCAGGTTGATGGACGTCGTCGGCAACGCCCCGCATGGGGTCGCGCTGACCTACAACTACCTGACGCGCGCGGAATGGCAGCGGGCGTATCAGGCCACCGGCCTGGTGCCCCGCGAGGTGCGCAGTGCGCTCGGCCTCTACCCCTGGTGGGCCGATCCTGTGTTCGGCCGTTCGCTGCACTTCATCGCGGGCCTGGACATCAGCCGCGGGATTCCGGGATGAGCGGAACCGCGGCCTGGGTGACGCTGCCACGGTTGGTGTCGTTGCGCTGGCCGCCGCGAGCCGCGATCGTGTTCTGTGGAATTCTCGGCACGATCCTTCCCGCCATCTTCGGAATCGTGATGGGCGTGCCCGATCCCGTCATCCACGATGAGTTCAGCTACCTGCTCGGCGCCGACACCTTCGCGCATGGCCGGTTGACCAATCCGAGTCCGGCGCTGCCGGAGTTCTTCGAAGCGCCTCACGTGCTGGTGGTACCGAGCTACACGTCCAAATACCCGCCCGGGCAACCGCTTTTCCTCGCGCTTGGCCAGATGGCTGGGCAACCCATCTGGGGAGTGTGGCTGGGGTGCGGATTGTTCGCGGCCTCGCTCTGCTGGATGCTGCAGGCCTGGAGCTCGAGGAAGTGGGCGCTGACCGTCACGGTGCTGGCGATCGTCACGCTGGGCACCTCGACCTACTGGGCGCAATCGTACTGGGGCGGCATGCCGGCCGCGCATTGGCGGCGCCCTGATGCTCGGAGGTCTGCGGCGCACGATGCGGAGGCCACACGCCATCGACAGCGTCCTCACGGCGGCGGGAGTGATCCTCCTGGCCAACACCCGTCCATACGAAGGCCTTCTGGTCTGCGTGCCCGCGGCGGCCCTGCTTGGGTACTGGCTGATTCGCGCCCGGCGCTCGATGGCCCGTCAAGCTGATGTCCGTTGCCGTGCCGGGTGGTGCGGTGTTGCTGGCGGGAGCTGGAGGAATGGCGCTCTACAATCACGCCGTCACCGGCGATTTCACGCGCACGCCTTACGGTCTTCACCTCGATCAGTACTTCGGTCATGGCGTGTTCCTGTTCGGTCCAATGCGCCAGCCCGAGCGAGACGCCACCGAACACGTCGCCAGGTTCTACGAGAGCTTCGCCGAACCCCCTCGTTCACGGCACGCGCGTTGATTGAGCGTGGTGATGCAGCAGCGCGTCGGCCGGCTGCCAGGGCAGCTATCGCCGCCGCCTTTGGTTTGGTGCAGCCACCGTCGTTCGGCGGTCGAGCACCGTATCGCGGAGCTTTGCTCTGGCTGGCGCTGCTGATTCCGCTGTGGGCGAATCTTTCGAACCGCATGTTCCTGTTCGCCACCTGCGTCGCCTGTCTTGCCGAAGCCCTGTTGTGGTGGCTGCGTGCCGCTCTATCCGTTCTGGCTGTGGGTGCCGGTGATCGGCACGTGGACCCTGGCATTCGCGACCACGGCAGGCGGCAGCAGATGGTCGCGGTTCGTGGCCTGGCGGGAATCTCTGATCGTCGTATCGGACAATCTCTGGTCTGGTGGTGGTGGTCGCACTACGCGGCGCCGGGCGTGCCGCTGGTACTGGCAGGCGCGGCAATGACGCTGCAACGTCTGGCACTGCGTGCAGCTGATCTACCCATAGGAGACCTCGGCTCGGCGCCATGCTGCTCGTGCTGGTCTCCGCCTACACGCTGACTTCACCGCACTGGCTGCCGCCACGCGAGGCATCGCCGCACCAGTGGAGCGGCGTCCGGTCGGTCGCGCGCCGACGTCGTGCGCTAGCTTGGAATCGCAAAGCGGACGAGCACCTGGTGTTCGTGCGCTACGACCCGGACGCTTCCATCCACGTCGAGTGGGTCTACAATAGTGCGGACCTGGGCGCCGCTGCCGGTCGTCTTCGCCACGACCTTGGCCCCGAGAGAAACGGCGAGTTGATCGCCGCGCTGCCGGGCCGCTCGATCTGGATGGCCCGGGTATCGCAAGGCGATGACCGTCTCGCTCCCTACCCTGACGCCACTCCACTTCAACCGACGAAGCGTTGATGCCGAACGATCCGCACGCAACCCGTGCCCGCTTCACCGCGACCGTGGCCGGACCGACGTGCTCGTGGGCTACGCGGTGGTCATCACGGCCATGTTCGGGCTCGCGCATCGGCACCACGTCGGACACCGACTTGTGGGGCCACGTCCGGTTCGGGCAGGACCTGCTGCGAGACACGGGCGCTGCCGCAGGTCGATACCGGCGGATGCCTTCAACGAGCGATCGCCCGTGGATCAATCACGAATGGCTCGCCGAACTGGCCATGGGAGCCGCGTTCGACGCGGCCGGTGTTGCGGGACTGCTGCTGCTGAAGGCGGCGCTCCTGCTCGGGAGCCTGATCGTCGTGGCGTGGGCGGTCGATCGCGCGGCCGGCGGCCGGGCAGCAGGCATCGCGATATTCAGCCTCGCCAGCCTGATGGGCGTGCTGCCGCTGTTCGCGACACTCCGTCCGCAGGGTTCTCCGTTCTGCTGTTTGCCATCGAAGCCGCGATACTCGCTGCCCCGGCTCCCCGGCTTCTGGCCATGGCGCCGCTATTCGCGGTGTGGAGCGTAACCTGCATGGCGGCTGGGTGATGGGCCTGGGCACGTTCGGCGTGTGGGTGGCGCTTGATCTGGTCTGGCCAGGTGCGCGACCAGAATCGGCTCGGGCAGCGACGGCAGAGCGCCGGTGTTGACGCCGCAGCGTCCGGTTCCGCCACAAGCTGCATCATCCCTATGGTGTGGGCCTCTGGACCAGTTTCTCTGGTCGACACGGTTGGCTTCGCTCGCCCGGACATCGTCGAGTGGCAATCAGCTCGATCGGCTGCCCGTGCTCCTGATCCCGTGGGCGATCACGGTGGGCCCTGGCAGTGTGGATCGTACTGACTCGCCGCGCCACACTTCCGGCGATCGGGACGTGCGTCCTGCTCGCGATCGCATCGTTCCGCGTGCCCGGCTGGTGCCGTTCTTTGGCCTGGCGACCGGGCATCATCTGGAGTGCCGAGCGTTGGGACAGCCGCGCACATGGACCGCGACGCGGCCACTGCTACCTGCGGCTGGCCTGGCGACGGCCGCTCGCGATCGTCATCGCCGTGGCGCAAGCCGGCATCGGCCTCACGTGCTGGCCGCCGAGCCGCGGGCTGCAACTCGACCCGCAGGCGCACGCATTCATTCGCGCCAACGATCCTTCAGGGCCGGATGGTCGGTCTGCGTTCGACTGGGGCGAGTACGTGATCTGGCACTTTCCGCAGCCTCACCGTCTCGATCGGATGGGCGGCGGGAGACGGTCGTATTCGGAGCGCACGCTCGTCGCGCACCAGCGCGACTTCTAACAGCGGAGGCTGCCAACGTCGACCGGCGCATACCTCGACGCCCTGTCGCCCGACTACGTGTGGCTGCCGCCAGCGCTGCCGGTCAGCCGATTGATGGCTCAGTGGGTGAGTGGCTGGCGATCTTCGAGTCCGGAGCACTCGACGTAATCTGTGACGCGACGACCGGCAGCTATCTGCCGGCTGGAGCGCCGCTTCCAGCGCTGCTTTCCAGGGTCCATGACGCGGTGGACGGTGTCGGCGCGTATCATCCAGGAGCGACGAGGGCCAGGCTCAGCCGTGGTATTCTGCCCGCCTCTGGAGGCTCCGTGATGATTCGTCTGACCTGTGCGTTCGTTCTCGCTCTGTTCGTGTCCGTCGGAGTGGCCACGCCGTTCGCTCAGAACAGCGTCGCCGGAGAATGGGCCCTGACCATCAACGGCCCGCAAGGCACCATCGACAGCGACGTCTCGTTCGCGCAGGACGGCGAGACTGTCACCGGCACGATGAGCGGACCGCAGGGCGAAAGCAAGGTGAGCGGGACGATGGCCGGCTCTACCCTGACGCTGTCGTTCAACGTGGTCACCCCGAACGGCCCGATCGACATCAAGATGTCCGCCGAAGTCGCAGGCGCCGACATGAAGGGCACGCTCGACTTCGGGATGGGCACCGCCGACTTCACCGGCAAGAAGAAGTAGCCTCCGCGGAGCCCCCCAACATGGCGGGGTTCGCACGAAATGGCGGGGGCGTCCCTTCCCCAGGGGCGATCGTCTGCAGGGAAACCGCGCACCAATTGATGTTTTGATGGGCTGGCAAGCTCGTTGCATCGTCGAGGCCGCTATGGGCGCGCGAAGGAGGCCGGCCCCGCAAGACCGTGTCACGGGCGGGTCGGCACTGAGCGCGTGCCTGATGGTGTGCGTGCTGGCACTGCCGGCCTGGGCGCAGAAGACCGACGTCGTCACCCTGGTGAACGGGGACACCCTCACCTGCGAAATCAAGCTGCTCGATCGGGGACGGCTGCAGGTCTCCACCGACCATCTGGGCACGGTCAACATCGAGTGGGACAAGGTGGTCGCGGTCACGGCAGCGCGCCTGTTCCATATCGAAACCTCCAACGGCGTTCGCCTTCTCGGGCAGGTGGCGACCACCGGCCCCGGCGAATTCGACGTGATCGCGGCCGAGGGGACGTTTCCGGTGGATCGTGACGCGGTGGTCTACATGACGCCGATTGCCAGGGGGTTCTGGCGCCGACTCGATGGCAGTCTCGACCTCGGCCTCAGCTACACGCAGTCGAGCGGTGTGGCGCAGCTGAATTTCAGCACCTCCGCCACCTACCGCCTCCCCAACTTCCAGCTGACGGGATCGGCCACCAGTTATTACACGCAGCAGGAGGAGGTCGAGGACACCTCCAGAAGCGCCGCCGATCTCCGCGCCGTCCGGCCCTTCGGCCAGAACTATCTGTGGCTGGCGCAGGGCGGAGTCGAGCGGAACGAGGAGCTTGGATACGACCTACGCGGCACGGTTGGCAGCGCCCTGGGACGGTTCCTGGTGCGCTCGAACCGGGCGGTGTTCGGTGTCGGCGCCGGGCTCTCGACCAGCAAGGAACTGCCCCTCGAAGGGGAGAGCGTCCAATACCTGGATGCCCTGCTGTCCATGCGGCAGTCGTTCTTCACCTACGACTACCCGAAGACCGACATCACGATGGCGCTAGACGTCTACCCGGGACTCAGTCAGTGGGGCCGCGTCCGGGCCCAGTTCGACGGCAAGATCAAGCGCGAGATCGTCCACGATTTCAGCGTCGGATTCACCATCTACGACAGCTACGACAACCGCCCCCCATCGGCCGACGCCAGCAAGAACGACGTCGGCCTCAGCCTGACCATCGGTTGGACTTTCTAACCTCGATCAAGGATGATCCGTCGGATGATTGCTCAGTGCAGACGCCTCGTATTCCTCATGAGCTTTCCTCCTCGCGGCCGCCGGTGTCGCGAACGCCCAGACATCCTCCGGCGGTCGAGCGACGATGACTGGAAGGTCGCCATCTACCCGATTCTCGCCTGGGTGCCGCTGGGCATCGGCATCGACCTGGAAGTGCCGCCGGTCGAGCGGCGGCGGTGGCGGCGGATTCCGCCGAAATCATCGACAGCCGCTTCGACTACGCCTACCTGGGCGGATTCTCGGCGTCCAAGGATTGGTTTCGCATCGACGCGGATGGCCTGTGGGTCGCGGTCGGCGGCGACCGCCCGGAGCTGCCGTTCCTCCGGGTCGACGTGGACGCCATCTACTACCACGTGTCGGGCGGCGTGAAGGTGGCCCCGGACTTCTACCTCACCGCCGGCGTCCGCCGGTTTGCGCTCAAGTACAACGTGCAGTTCGCCGAGCAGCCCGAGTTCGAGCGGAAGCCGGGTCTATGGGATCCCCTCATCGGCGTCGGCTACCACAAGGTGAGCGACAAGTACGAAGTGCACACCACCTTCGAGGGCGGCGGCTTTGGCGTCGGCGCCGACGTGGACCTCGCGGGCATGTTCCGTGTGGATTGGAAGCCGGTGACGCACTTCGGCCTGACCGCGGGCTACAACTTCCTGTACTTCAAGGTCGAAGACGAGGTCCGGAACCGGACCTTCACCGCGAAGCAGACGCTGCACGGCCCCATCCTCGGGATCGGGTTCTACTTCTAAGCCCGACCTGGGTCAGCGAAATGGCCGTCTTGTCCGTGCCGCGTCAGCGGGCGGCAAGGCGGCGTTCGATCTCGGCGTTGGCCCGCTCGAGCGTGGCGCGCAGGAACGCCTTCGGCTCCTCCGGCCACTCCACTTCCTGCTCGAGCTGCTGAATCAGTTCCAGCCGCGTCTCCGCCATCACCTTCATCCGCACGAAGTCCCCGGCCGCCTCCGCGCGCTCGATGTCGGCATGCATCCGCGCGGTCATGGCTTCGACCACCCGCGGGTCGGGACGGCCTCGCGTCATGCCGACCATCGCCGCCGCCACGCTGCGCGCATCGTTGCTGCGCAACTCGATTCGCTCGCGCAGTTCAGCCCGCGCGATCTCCGCGCGCCGGGCCGCCTGATCGGGTGGGCCCGGCGACCTGGGGACGGCCTTCGAGGGCGGCGAGTTCCGTCGTCAGCCGATTCACATCCGACGCGATCGCCTGGTACTGAGACCAGGCGCCCTCCAGCATCTGTTGTTCGGCCACGACGCGATAGGCGCGAATCGACCCGAACAACACGAGCGCCGCGACGGCCGTGATGATCGCGGCCATCGCCTGCGGATTCCGGCGCATCCAATTGACCGCGCGATCGCGAAACGTCGGGGTCATGGCCGTGATTGGAAGAAAATTGCGGTAGTCGCGGATGTCGGACGCAAACTCGCGGGCGGTGCGGTAGCGGCCCGATGGCTCCTTTGACAGCGCCTTCATGCAGATGGCCGACAGCTCGCGCGGCACATGGCCGGCCACTTTGCGCGGTTCCACCGGCGAAGTCGTCGTCACCGAGGTGATGATGTCGACCGAGGTGTTGCCGCGGAACGGCCGCTGCCCGGTCAGCACCTCGTAGAGGATGACGCCCAGGGCGAAGACGTCGCTGCGCGCATCGGCCGTATCGCCGCGACCGGCCGCCACTTCGGGCGACATGTAGGACGGCGTCCCGACCACACTGCCTCGATCGCCGGGCGCGTGGTCTCCCACCCGCCGCGCGATGCCCCAATCCATGACGTACACCGCGCCGTCGTCATCGACCATGATGTTCAAGGGCTTGAGGTCCATGTGGACCAGGCCGCGGGCGTGGGCAAAGCCCATGGTCTCGGCGGCGCGCTGCACGATCTCGACATGCCGCATCGACACGCGGATCCCTCCCGCCGTGTCGCTGCTCAACAGGTCCGCCAGCGTCGGCCCCTTGACCTTGGCCATCGCATAGAACGGACCGCCATCGTCGAGGAGGCCGGCCTCGTGGACGGCGACCACCCCGGCGTGATCCAGGCCCGCCAGGATCTCCGCCTCGGCGAAGAAACGCCGGCGCGAGGTGGCGTCGTGGCGCAGCCCGTCGCGCAGCTGCTTGATCGCCACCGTCCGCTTCAGGTTGATGTCCTCGGCCTCGACGACCACGGCCATGCCGCCTTCGCCGAGCAGGGCGCCCAGGCGATAGCGATCGTTCATGTCGGTCGGGGCGGCTCGACCAGGTTCGAGGCCGGAGCGGCGTCGGCGGCCCGCGTGAAGTCGTCCTCGTTGGCGGGCATGGGTCAGCCTTCGGCGGCGCGGCAATGGGCCATGCCCGCATCTTACTGCCGACGCTACCCTTTACCGATGCGATAGAGCCTGGTCTGTGTCCTCAGGAACAGGGCGTTGGGCGCCAGCGCCGGAGAGGCCAGGCTCATTTCGTCCAGACTGTTCTTCGCCAGCTCCAGGTAGCGATCGCCCGCTGCGATCACAAACGTGTGCCCGTCCTCGCTCAAGAGATAGACGCGCCCGTCCGCGGCCCACGGCGACGCCGAGAACGTGTTGCCCGATCCGCCGGCGCGGGCCTTGTAGACCTCCTTGCCGGTGGCCGCGTCGAAGACCGTCAGCACGCCGTTGTCGTTCACCACGTACATCCGCCCGCGATAGACGAGCGGTGACGATGTATAGGCCGAGGCGCGCGGATGCATCCAGGCCACAAAGGCGTTGCTCGCTGCGCCTGCGGCCAGCGAAATGTCGCCGCTGCCGCCTGGACGCACGGCATACACCGGCCGATTGTTCTCGCCCTGGGATCCCGTGGCCAGATACAGCAGGCCGTCAGCCGCCACCGGGCTCGGCGTCGACTGGCCGGTGAGACCGCTCAGGCGCCACAGCTCCTTGCCGGAGTCGAGCGCGTAACCTACCGCGTGCTGACGACCGACCACCACGAGCTCGGTCCGCAGCGCGTGCTTCCAGACGAAGGGTGTGGACCAACCGGACGTCGTGCGGCCGGCCGGCAGATCGCGATCCACCTGCCACAGCACTTTTCCCGTCGTCGCGTCGATCGCGGCGGCAAACGACTTGCCGTCGTTGTCGTGCAGCACGAACACGCGGCCGTCGTGCACGACCGGCGACGAGGCGGTGCCGAAGTCCAGGTACATCGGTTGCGGCTCGAAGCGGGTGTTCCAGAGCGGCGTGCCATCGAGCCGATAGGCGAACAGGCCGACGTTGCCGAAGTACGCGTAGAGGCGCTCGCCGTCGGTCGCCGGCGTCTCCGAGGCGTAGGTGTTCTTGCGGTGCCTGCCCCCGACCGGCGGGCCCTTGTGGGCTTCGCGCTCCCACTTCAGGGCGCCAGTCGCGGCGTCGAAGGCGTAGACCATGTAGCGAATCTCGCCGCTCTCGGTCGTGAGCTCGACATCCCGCGACACCACCGCCTTCACCACGTCGTCGTCGGAGAGTCCCTTGTCCGACAGCTCCGCGGCGTAGTCGTTGCCGAAGATGCCGGTGGACGGCGCCTTGAACCGACCCGGGCTGATCGCGGAGGTGACAAACACCTGGTCGTCCCAGCCGACCGGAGACGACCAGCCCCGCCCCTTCACCTCGACCTGCCAGGCGATGTTGGCGGTCGTTGACCACGCGGTCGGGAGCGGAGCGCTGTCGAGCACGCCGTCACCCGCCGGTCCACGGAACTGCGGCCAGGCGATTCCGGGTGCCCGGCGCGCGTCGAGTGTCGAAAGCGCGATCACCGCGAGAACCGCGACAACGACGGTGCGATTCGTCATGCCGTCGAAGCTAGCACAAGGACTCGCGCGGGGAGCAATCGTGTGACGAGCGCGGGGTCATTCCGCCTCTCGAGGAACAGGTCACGCCGATGGTACGCAGAAACTGAGTCAAAAACCGCCCGATCGTGCCAGACCCCAAATGGCTTCAGAGTTGGCGCTTCACGCGAAAGCTGACGATGTGATCGGTCGTCTGAAAGCTCTCGGCCGTCGTGTCGCGCGAGCGACCCCAGATGTACAGCCCTTCGAAATGCCACGCTGCGTTCGGCCGATAGCCGAGGCCGGCTCTCACCCGCTGCCGGCTGGCAAACCGCTCGGCAGGATCGCTCAGCGGAATGAACCACTCCCAGTCCGCCAGCAGATAGCGCGCGCCATCGTCGCTGACCTTCTCACGATTGAGTGGCACCTGAAACTCCAGGCGATTGCGGAATCGCATGGTGGACTCTGCCGAGGACTCGTCGCTGTAGAACAGGTTTCGAGCTCGATGCGGATCAGGTCCCGCACTGCGATACGGTGACGCGGCACCCGATCGCTGGCGCTGAAGGGTGTTGGTCGTCCACGAAGGGGTTCGGTCTCATCCGAGCGGCAACAGGATGACGCCGTAGATGAGAGCGCCGGCCAGGAATGGAAGGAACCGCCCGTCCTTCTCGGTCGGCAATTCCATGATGGCGCTGTTCATGACCACCGCCCCGGACACGAAGGCGACGAGCAGCGCGATGATGGCCGGCGGCAGTGCGAAGACCAGCCCGCTGAGCCATCCGGCGATCGCCATTCCGGCCAGCACGAAACGACCAATCCGCTCGTAGGCGGCGCCGTGCTCGGTATGCAGGGAATGTTCGACGGTCAGAAAGTGCACGCCGAGGGCGATGGCGTAGAACAGGGTATTGGCGGGCGATTCTTCCAGGCTGTGCAGCAACAGGTACGACGCCAGCCAGACGTAGACGCCGAACCCGCCGATGTGCACCAGGAAGTCGAGCTCGATCTCGCCGCCGGGCTCCCCAACGGCTTCCTGCGCGCCTTGGCCTTTGCGCGCGGACGGAGCGTGCAGCCGCTTACGGAGGTGCTCCAGCCCGTAAAAAGCCAGAAAGCCGATCATCGCCACGAAGTAGACCCCGGCGCCCTCGTTCGGCAATTCGATGGACGACTCGCGGTTCACGACGGTGCGGACGCCGTGCAGCTCCGGCAGCAAGTGCACGAACACGTACGCCGCCGAGATGCCGGCGCTGAACGAGATGATGCTGCGGCGGTCGAGAGCCGCGCGAAGCGGATGCATTCGGCCACCGATCAGGAAGATGGCGGCGAACAGCAGCGCGGCGGCGCCGGTTTCGACCAGTTCGCTGGCGGGCATGGCCGGCCCTAGAAGAGCCCGGTGATGATGCTGAAGAACAGGAACACGCCGCCAACCGACATGACCAGCGCCATGATCATCGACGGCCGCGCGAAGGCGATCGGCTGGAACCGGCGCAGGGCCTTGATGCGTCTGCCAGTACTCGATGGTGCCCATCACCATCGCCAGGGTTCCCAGCGCGGTCAGGAACAGCCCGACGTTCCGAGGCGTATGCTCCTTTGGCATCGACCGCCCGGCCTGCTGGAACCCTTCCAGCACCTTGTAGATCGTGAACCCGAAGCTGAGCATCGACAGTGACGTGCGGATCCACGCCATCAGCGTCCGGTCGGCCGCCATCAGCGTGCGGGACGTCGCCATGTCGGTCCGGTCTTCCGCCAGTTCCTGCGCTGAGCGCGGTTGCGGGGTGGTCACGTCAGCCTCCAGTAGATGTCGCCGCGCTGCCCGGCCGGTCGGGATGCCATGAACGGGTGCCGTGACCGTCGACGTCGCGACAGTCACGGCACGTTGAGATGCGGTTAGTTGGCGCCGGAGTGCGGCTTCGACACCGCTTCCATCACGCGTGCGAGGTTGAAGCTGCCTGGCTTCTGGCGGGGTGGGAACTCGCGGAAGCTCTGGAGCCACCGGGCGACGCCTGCGGCAGCGGGCGCGATCATGAACATGTGCTCCAGGAACCAGCGCGTGTAGTCCATCCCGATGTCCTGCGCGAGCTCGAACGGATCCATGCGCAGGTTGGTGAGGAGCGGCGCGCGCAGCTCCTCGAAGGGCTGCACCCAGACGTGGAAGCCATGCGCGGGCTGCTTCAGGAAGGAGCATTTCCAGTTGCCATACCGCAGCGCAGCCACGCTGCCATCGTCGGTCCAGTAGAGGAACTCCTTGCGCGGCCACGGCGCTTCGCCCTGGAGCGCCGGCATCAGGTTGTAACCGTCGAGATGCACCTTGTAGTCACGGCCGATGGCCTTGTGGCCCGTCTTCAGCTTCTCCGCCACGTCGGGCTCGCCGGCGGCGGCCAGGATGGTCGTGCACATGTCCTCGTGCGCGCCGATGTCGTTGATCACCGTGCCGGGCTTGATGACTCCGGGCCAGCGCATCACGCACGGCACGCGGTAGCCGCCTTCCCACGGCGTGTTCTTCTCGCCGCGGAACATCGTCGTGCCGCCATCGGGCCAGGTGAACGCCTCGGCCCCGTTGTCGGTCGAGTACATCACGATGGTGTTCTCTTCGAGGCCGAGCGCCTCGAGCTTGTCGAGCATCTCGCCGATCTGGCGGTCGTGCTCCACCATGCCGTCGGCGTAGATGCCGAGGCCGGTCTTGCCCGGCGACGCCGTCCTTCAGGTGCGTGAAGATGTGCATCTTGGTGGAGTTCCACCACAGGAAGAACGGCTTGTCTTCCTTGGCGGCGCGCTCCATGAAGTCGAAGGCCTTGGCGGAGACTTCCTCGTCGAAGGTCTCCATGCGCTTCTTGGTCAGCGGTCCGGTGTCTTCGCAGCGGCCGTCGGCAAAGGCTGTGCATGACGCCCCGCGGGCCGAAGTTCTTCTTGAAGTTCGGGAAGTCCTTCTCCTTCGGGTAGTCGGGATGCTCCGGCTCCTCTTCGGCGTTGAGATGGTAGAAGTTGCCGAAGAACTCGTCGAAGCCGTGATTGGTCGGGAACATCTCGTCGCGATCGCCGAGGTGGTTCTTGCCGAACTGGCCGGTCATGTAGCCGTGGTCCTTGAGCAAGCCGGCAATGGTCGGGTCTTCGATCTTCATGCCCTCGGGCGCGCCCGGCAGTCCGACCTTCGTCAGCCCGGTGCGAATCGGCGACTGGCCGGTGATGAACGCCGCGCGACCGGCCGTGCAGCTCTGCTGCCCATACCAATCGGTGAACAGCGCGCCTTCGTTGGCGATGCGATCGATGTGGGGGGTCCGGTAGCCCATCATCCCCCGGTTGTAGGCGCTGATATTGAACTGGCCAATGTCATCGCCCCAGAGAATCAGGATGTTCGGCTTCTTGGTCGCCATGAGTACTCTTGTCCCTTCAGTTGACGTGCGATGCCTTGCTTCGGTGAACAGAACGATACTTCCTGCCGCCGCCGGACGGGGCAAGGTGTGTGGGACGCCACAAAGCGTGCAGGGCCGGAAGTTCAGGAGAGGCGCGCGAGTTTCGGTCGCCGGAGCCCCAACTTGGCCATCCGCGCTTCGAGGGTGCTGGGCTTGAGGCCCAGTTGTTCGGCCGCGCCACCGGCTCCGCGCACCCGCCAGCCGGTCGCGTCGAGCACCGACAGGACATGTGATGTCTCGACGTCGGACATGCGCGTGCTTCCGGATTTCACGGCGATCGGCTTGCCCCGCGGCAACTCGATGACCAGCGTCCCGCCGGCGTGCACAATCATCGCCCGCTCGACGACGTTGCGCAGTTCCCGGACGTTGCCGGGCCACTGGTATTGCTGCAGCGCGGCCATGCTGTCGCTGGAAATGGCCTCCACGCGCTTGCTGAAGGTCTTCGAGAAGTCTTCCACGAAGCGCTCGACGAGCAGCGGCACGTCTTCCAGGCGATCGCGCAGCGGCGGCACCTGGATGGGGAACACGTTCAGCCGGTAGAACAGATCCTCGCGGAACCTACCGTCGACAATGGCCCGTTCAAGGTTGCGGTGGGTGGCGGCCACGATCCGGGTGTCGATGCGGATCGGCCGCGGGCTCCCCAGCCGTTCGATCTGCTGCTCCTCGAGCGCGCGCAGCAGCTTGACCTGCACCTCGAGGGGCAGGTCGCCGATCTCGTCGAGGAAGATGGTCGAGTGATTGGCGGTTTCGAAGCGGCCAATCTGACGTGACAACGCGCCGGTGTAGGCGCCCTTCTCGCGGCCGAAGAGCTCGCTTTCCACCAGCGCGGAGGGAATGGCGGCGCAGTTCACCCGCACCATCGCGCGGTCGCGGCGCTGGCTGAGCTCGTGGATGCACGAGGCATAGAGCTCCTTGCCGGTACCGGTCTCGCCGAGCAGGAGCACGGTGGCATCGGTCACCGCCACCTGCCGCACGAGGTCCATCACGCGCCGGACGGCCAGGCTATGCCCGACAATGCCGGTGCCGACCGATTCCCGCGCCGCGCTGCGGAGACCGTGATTCTCCTGGCTCAGGGCTTCCTTGAGCCGCACCACTTCGGCGTGCGCCGCGCGCAGGGCCTGGTCGCCGTGTTTGCGCGCCAGAGCGCCGGCAAACACGGTGGCGATCACCCCTAGCCGGCTCACCAGCTCCGGCGGCCAGGTCCGCTCCCGCGTGAAGGTGCCAAAGGCCAGGGCGCCCATGAGCCGGCCGCCGGCGCTCAGCGGCAGCGCGATGTTCGATCGCGGGCCGAGCCACAGCAGCGCATGATCGGTCGCTGGCACCGCCGTGGTCGTGGTGCGGACGCATAGACGAACGGCTCGCCTTGCCTCATCCGCTCGAGGAGGTGGGGGAAGCTGCTCCGCGCCGAGAGGCCGATTGGCGTCGCCGACATCCCGGGCATGTCCAGGCGGCCCCAGGAGTGCGTCACCGTGAGGTCGGAGCCGGACGCATCCAGCTGGAACAGCGTGGACCGATCGAGATCCGAGCGTCTCGACGACCAGCCGCTGGGCGTCGCGGATGGCGGCCTCCACCTCGTCGGCCGCGGCGTCGACAAATCGGGCGGACAGCTCGCTGACCAGCTCCTCGAAACGGAGCGGATCGGCGGTTTCTGGCATCGGCGCGAGCGCCGCCCGTGATATTTGCGCCATGTCTCCCTCGATCAGCCGATCTGGTCCATTTGGGTCCCCGAGACTCCCGGGCCGCGGCGGATGGCAGACCGCAGCTGATCCACAACAGCCTAGGTGAAGACCGCGGGCGGGGATATTGGACCTTAGGGCAGGGATTCCGGCAGTCCGCGGGGGAGGGCGGGGCGAGGAAGGCGGGAGCGTCAGGCCTGACGCCCCCGGAGAACCAGCTTAGAACTTGAACTTGAAGCCGAGAACCGGGCCCTGAGAAAGCATGTCCCACGTGAACTCGCCGCCTTCATCGTCGGCGTAGTTCACGTCCAGCCACCGATAGCCCAGCTCCAGGGAGGTGCGACCGGCCACGCGGATGGACACCGCTGGAAAGATCTGCCAGGCGAAGTCCGAGCCCACTCCGAAGCCGCCAACTTCGCCGTAAACGCCGGCGTTGAACCGACCGGACGAGTTGGAATGGAGCCGGAGCCCGACGATCGGGTCGAACCACCATTTGCTCTGCGACCGCGTGGTCCCGGCCGGCACGAGCGACTGCTCCTTGAATGTGATGCTGCCGTCCACGCCGTTCGCGCGAAGCCCAAAGGTGGCCTCGGCGGTATCGCTGATCCGGCGCATGCCGTAGAACGCCAGCGCCGCCTGACCAAAGTCCAGGTCGGCGGCCGGGCGGTCGGTCGTCGAGCCCAGGCT
Source organism: uncultured Acidobacteriota bacterium (assembly GCA_963723005.1). Taxonomy (GTDB): domain Bacteria; phylum Acidobacteriota; class Vicinamibacteria; order Vicinamibacterales; family UBA2999; genus VFZN01. Next base: position 95,433 of record CAVRPA010000015.1, read on the forward strand.
CATGTAAATCAGGTCGGTGCCGACACCCCAGTTCCCCTTCCGCGCCCCGACGATGCCCATGGCGCCGAACTCGAGGTTCGAGAAGATGTCCGAGGCGGACATCTCGACCTCCGCCTCCAGGCCATGGACGCCCGACGTGCCGCTCATCGCGGCGCCCATCAGGTACGGTTCCACGGTCACCTGCCAGGCGTCACTCGCCGGCTGCGCCGAAGCGGGCGACACCAGCACCAGGCAGGCGGCCACGGCCCCTGCCATCACTCCTAAACGATTCATCAACTGTCTCCCAGTCGAGGCCACGGCGGTTACTTACCCGGGCCCACGTTGATTGCGAGCCCCTGGGTGTAGGTGATCTCGACCTTGTCGTTCACCTTCACGTCCTTGAGGTTGTTCGGGTCCTGCACCTTGAAGGACATCTTGCGGCCATCGGACGTGGTCACCGTGACCGAGGGGATCTTCGCATCGACCTCGTTGACCGTCACCACCACCGTCACCTGCTGCGAGATGGTGCCGCCCGGCCTGTCGCCCGCGGAGCGGACCATCGACGCTTCCTCGGACGGCTTCGCCGCCGGCGTGCCGGGCTTGCGAATCTGATAGACCACCGACTCGTAGTAACGGAAGGTGACCTTGTCTCCCACCTTCAGCGCGTCGAAGCGCTCCACTTCGGGTCCGCAGAAGATGGTCTCGGTCAGGCCGTCCTCGCCGCGCAGGGTGACCAGACGGGCCGAGCGATCGATGGCGTCGATCACGAACGATTCGGTGACGGCAGCGCCCTGGGTCACGGGCTTCTGGGCCTGCGGACGTCACGGCGAGCAGGGTGAACACGGCGGCAACGGCAATCAGGTGTCTCATGGCTATCTCCATCTCATCATGGTCGCACGAGCTCGTCTCGGTCTGAGCTGACGCATCTGCCATCTAATGCGGAGCTAAAGGATCGGGCGACAATGGGGGTTGCCATGACTATTCGACGATTCCTGCCGACCATCATCCTGGCCACTGCGGCACTCAGCCTCGCTTCAACCGCGCACGCGCAATCCTCTGCCACCGACTATCCGTGGAGCGTGGAGTTCGGTCTCGGGTGGGACAACAGCATCAGCGGCAACATCAACTCGAGCGGCGTCGGCCGCATCAACAACCAGGCGGTCGTGATCACCAAGAACCGCTACGAGGACGTCTACGGGACGGGCCTCCACATGCGCTTCGGGGGCGGCTATCTGCTCGACGAGATCTCCGAAGTGCGCGTCACCTTCACACTGCAGTCGCTCGATGCCGACCTGACACCGATGGGCGATATCGGCGCCGCCCGGCTCTACGGGCAGTACGACGACTATCAGAGCTTCGGGGTGGACGTCGGGATTCCGGCGCTATGTGGACGTGTCGCACGGCGTTCGCGCCTACGGTGAGGGCACGGTCGGCCTGGGCTTCGTGGACGAGACCGACCTCGAGCTGGTGGCGCCGGCCGCCAATGTCGGCGGCACCGCCACGGATTTCTACGATCGCACCACGGCGTTCTCGCTGGGGGGCAACGTCGGCGTGCTGATGCAGCTCTCCGAGCGCGTCGGCTTCTTCAGCCAGGTCGGGCTCCGCTGGGTCAGCGGGATGTCGGCGGTGGATGGCCTGGAAGGCACGGGGCTGGAGACCATCAACGACAAGAGCGCGCGCTGGACGCTGCCGTTCCTGGTCGGAGTCCGCGCCCGCTTCTAGTCGGTCGGTCGCTGCCTGCGCCCGCGATTGCACCAACGTCCGACGGCGCACTGGAAAAAGAAAGGGCCTGAGGATTGGGTCCTCAGGCCCTTCGTCGCGTGACGTCTCGAGCGCGTCGAAAGCGTCGACTAGAACCGCAGCGTGATGCCGCCGTTGAACTGCCACTGGTTCGCGTACTGGGCGTCGCCCACGACGTAGCAGCCCCAGTAGGGATCGCACCACCAGCCGGCCGAGTCGGTCTTGATGTAGGTGGGGGTCCACTGAATGCCGAAGCGTGCGCCGACGTTCGGCGCGGGGAACACCTTGACGCCCGCGCCCCAGGTGGTCGAGAACTGCGTCTCGCTGCCGGTCTCGCGCGCCTGACCGCCGACGCCGGTGAAGCTCACGCTGCCGTAGTTGGTGGCGCCGAAGCCGACCATCAGGTAGGGGCGGACCGTCGCGTCAGGAGGAGCCGCGTTGAAGGCGACGTAGGGGTGATAGGTGTTGATCGTCAGGTCGCCGAGCTCGACCGTGTTGGTGCCGCCGATTTCAGCGGTGGTGAGCTGCTGGCCGAACTGGAAGCCGACTTCGAGATTATCGGTGGCGTTGAAACCAACGATGAAGCCCCAGTTCACCGAGTCCTTGGGATCGACGCGGTCGTAGAGGTTTCCGTCACCCGCCAGCCTGGCGTCTCCTTCCACGCCGTCAGCCAACGTCCAGCCGATAATGCCGCTCACTTCCGCGCGCTGCGCGTACGCCGGCGCGAACGACGCCAGTACCAATCCGGTTACGACTACACACTGCTTGAACTTCAAAGAAGCCTCCGTTGATGTGGGTATGTCGTCGTTTCCTGCAACGCCCAAGCCAACACACTCGCCCCTGGTAGCGGGAGGTTTGCCCGACCGATCCGAGCTGATTCGCCCCCAGCCGAGCAGCTGAGAGGCCGACTAATATCCAATGAAATGGATGGAACGCACCAAATAATTGGCCGTTCTGCCTTCTGCCTTTTGCCTTTTGCCTTTTGCCTTCTAGTAAGCCACCAGGTTCCGCGCCGCCGTGAGGATCTCGGCCTCGCTCACCAGGAACAGCTCCTCGAGTGAGGGGGAGTACGGCACCGGCGTGTCGAGCGCGCCGAGGATCCGCACCGGCGCGTCCAGCGACTCGAAGGCTTCTTCCTGAATCAGGGCCGCGACGCTCTCGCCAATGCCGCCGGTGCGCGAGTCCTCGTGCACGATCAGCACCCGGCTGCAGTGCCGCGCCACGGCCAGTACCGCGTCGCGATCGAGCGGCGACAGGCTGCGCAGGTCCAGCACCGAGGCTTCGACGCCGTCGCTCGCCAGCGTGTCGGCAACCCGCAGGCAGTCGTGCACGTAGGCGCCATAGGAAATCATCGCCAGGTCGCCGCCCGCCCGCCGCAGTGCCGCCTTGCCGAGCGCCAGCGGCGCGGGCGCCGCGGTGGGCAGCAGCTGCTTGATGCGCGGCTCGCGATAGAGGGCGATGTGCTCGTAATAGAGCACCGGATCGGGGTCGGCCACCGCCGCGGCCATCAGCGCGCGCGCGTCCTCGGGCGTCGATGGCACGACGATCTTCAGGCCCGGGCGTGCGGTAGAACCAGGGCTCGGTGTTCTGCGAGTGATAGGGCCCGGCATGGCGCAGGCCGCCCCACGGCATGCGCACCACCATCGGCACGCTCGCGCCCCAGCGGTAGCGGAGCTTGGCGGCGTTGTTCACCAGCTGATTGAAACCGGTGGCGACGAAGTCGTTGAACTGCATCTCGCCGATCGGCCGCTGCCCCGCCAGCGCCGCGCCCACGCAGACGCCGAGGACACCGCTCTCCGCGAGCGGAGAGTTGATCAACCGATCGCCGAACTCCTTGAGCAGCGGACGCAGCAGCAGGAACGCGTTGCCGTATTGTCCGCCCACATCTTCGCCGTAGACGAACACGCGCGGGTCGGAGCGCAGGGCATCGCCCACGCCCAGCATCACCGCCTCGAGAAACGTGTTGCCCTTCTTGTCGAAGGGCAGCCCGGCGTCGAGCGCCGGCAGGTCCGCGGTCAGCGGTTGGGCCAGGCGCCGCGCCGGCTCGAGCACCTCGATCCGGGTGCGGGGCGCCTCGTTCGCGAACACGCCGATACCGGCCATCTCCGCCTTCGGCCACGGCATCGCGATCACCGCCTGCGCCTCGACCTCCACCAGTTCACGCGCCCAGGCCTTGATGCGATCGAGCTCGGTCTGGTTGATCACGCCCTCGGACTCGAGCTTGGCGGCGTAGCGCGGCAGCGGATCGCGCTTCGACCAGAAGTCGTAGAGCTCCTTGTTGGCGTAACCGCCGTCGTGCAGGACGTGGTACTCCCACGACGGCTGCGGGTCCTTGCCCAGGTACAGCATGTCGTCGTGATGGGCGTGGCCGCACATGCGCATCGCGATCACTTCGATCAGCGTCGGGCCCTGTCCCGCGCGCGCCCGTTCCGCCGCCCAGGTGAAGGCCGCAGCCAACGCCTCGGGATCGGTGCCGTCCACCGAAATGCCCGGGATGCCGTAGCCGGACGCCTTGTCGGCGAACACCCGCACCGCCGAGTTGTCGCTGACCGGCGTCGAGAGCGCGGTCTGGTTGTTCTCGAGACAGAAGATCGCCGGCAGCTTCTTCGCCGCGCACAGGTTGATGGCTTCGTGCCATTCGCCGAGCGACGAGCCCCCCTCACCGATGAAGGTCACCGCCACGCGCTCGGAGCCCTCGCGCCAGAATGCCAGCGCCAGCCCGGACGAAGAGAGCGCGCCAATCGCCAGCGGCGCCGTGGCCGGCAGCACGCCCCAGCTGAAGTCGCCGGTGTGCAGGTCCTTGCCGAACATCGGCGGGCCGTCCTTGCCCATCTGCGCGGTGAACACGTTGCGCACCGCCTCGGCGTCATGCCGCATCGCCAGCGCGATGCCGATGTCCCGAATCACCGGCGCGACCACATCGCCCTGCCACGAACCGTCGGCACCTCGGAACTTGGGACCGCGCTTCAGCCGGATCCCCGCGGCATAGATCGCCTCCTGCCCGAGCGAGCGGAAGCCCTTGCCCTGGAACGCCATCTCGCCCCAGCGCACTTCCCCGCCCATGAAGAACTGCTTGAGACGGTTGTCCACCGCACGCGTCAGGGCCATGCCCTTCAGGATCTCGATGCGCTCGGTCTTGGTGAGCGACGCGGCAATGGCTTCACGTCGGAGGAAGCCGTCGAACGCATCGGTCAGCTCGGCGCGCGCCTGCTCCATGCGCTTGACCGCGGAGGTGCCGGGCGTGGTGGAGTCGGTGCCCTCGGGCGCCTTCAGCGCGTCGTACAGACGCCGCGCCAGTTCGCGCCGGAACGGCGTCCGCAACCCGTCGATGGCCGCATGATCGCGCGGCTTGATCTTGTGCCCGCCGATCGCCTCGAACACGTCGAGGGCAAGGTGCGCCGCCAGCGGGTGGCGTTCGGTGGCGAAGGCGGACAATCGGCTGGCAAGGCCGGTGAGCTTGGATGGATCGGCGGCGGCGCGCGGCATGCGGCATTCATTGTATCGATGCTGCGGCAGCCAACGCGTGCCCGCGGTCGCCACCACGCAGAAGCGGTGTTGGCGTAGCGGGTTCCGCCGACCACCGAACTCAGCCAGGTCTCATGACCCGCGCTCCCCCGATCCGATCGCGGCCACGCCTCACTGGCCGACGAAGAGCGCGGTCGTCTGCACCTCATACGGGATGACGTTTGTGGGGCTTCGCGAAGGACCGGCAGATGAAGTTGGCGGTGAAGGCCCCTGCTCCAACATTGAATGTACGGGTGATACTGAACGGTGTCCAGGTCGTCCCAATCACACCGCTCCGCACTTCGACACGACCCGCGGACTCGATCGCGGCCGTGGTCGTCAGGCTGCACTGCATGGAGTCGGTGACGGCCGTTGCCGCAATCTGCACGGTGCCACTGACCGTCACCATCACTTTGCCGGCAGTGGGGGCGGTCACGGACACAGCGCGAATGGTGGCTGCGGTGGCGCTCAGACTTACTGAGCTCAACGTCGCGAGCGACTGCAATTGAGGCGGACTGGCCAGGTCGGCGTTAGTCACGGTGCCATTGGCGATGCTCGAGCCGGTGACAGCGCCATTCGCAATCTGGGCATTGGTGACCGCGGAAGGTGCGATCTGGATGGTGGTGATGCTGTTTGCGGCGATACCGCCCGACGGTACCGGCCTCGGTCCGCCACCGCTACCCGCGCCAGGCGTGAAGATGAACGTGCCATTGTTCCCGGCGCTGTCGCGCCACGTGCCGCTCAGCGTGGCGATCGAGATGGTGGCGTCCACATGGATCGGTGTGCCGCCGGGCGCCGTGACGATGGTCAGGCCAAACCCGATCGAGCCGTTCGGGTTCTGGAACGCCAGGCCGCGCACGCCGGCCGCCTGCGCGGCACCGCACTGGTCGTCGGTCCCATCCAGCTGGTACTGGCCGCCCTGCTGAACGACGGCCAGCGTGACGACGTTGCAGTACGGCTGCAACTGCCACCGGAACGACCCGAGCGGCTGCGCAGCGGCGGGCAGCACGGGCATGAGGGCTCCGACCACGAGGGTCAGGGCCGCGATTCTGAACGTCTTCATCACCACACCTCCTTGCGACCACGGCGGTCGGACCGTCCGACAGAGTTGTCACTGCCGGGCAGAGGTGTAGTGCTGGTCGGCCACGGAACGTTTCACAGACACCCGCTCGCTTGAGTAGTCGAGGCTCGCAGCCGTCCGAGCAGGCGGGTAGCGTGGGCTGAATCAGCCGAGCGGTGGTAGCGGCTCGCCGCGGAGCCGGCGAAGCGTCTCGAGGTTCCTGATATCGAGGGGGTCGGGCGCAATCGAGTCGGCCTTGCCCCGCATCGGCGACTTCTCCGTCTCGATCAGCATCGGGAGACCCGCGAATCTCGGGTCGTGCAGCATCCGCTGGAACGGTTCGAGACCGAGACAACCCTCGCCGATGTGCTCGTGCCGATCGACGCGGCTGCCGCACGGGCGCTTCGAGTCGTTGGCGTGAACGGCGCGGAGTCGATCGAAGCCGACCAGCCGATCGAACTCAGCGAAGGTCCGCTCATAACCCGCCGGACTGACGATGTCGTAGCCGGAGGCGACGAGATGGCAGGTATCGAGGCACACGCCCAGGCGCGGCGAGCCGTCCAGCTGTTCGATGATGGCGGCAAGGTGCTCGAAGCGGTAGCCCAACGAGCGCCCCTGCCCCGCCGTGTGCTCCAGCAGGACCATCGTCTTGCGACGTGGTGACGCCCTGAATGCCGAGCGGAGCGCCGCTGCAATCAAGTGCAGCCCGTTCTCTTCAGTGCCTTCAGTGCAGGTTCCCGGGTGCAGGACGACCCCGAGCAGGCCCAGCGCGTGCGCGCGATCCAGTTCGTCCACGAGAGCCGCCACGGACTGATCGCGAAGCGCCGGCGCGGTGGTAGCCAGGTTGATGAGGTAACTGGCGTGCGACACCACCGGCGTGATGCCGGTCTCGTCAACGCGCCCGCGGAAGCGCCGGATCTCATCGGGGTCGAGCGGCTTGCCCTGCCACTGATTGGCGTTCTTGGCGAAGATCTGCAGCGCTTCACACCCGTGGAGCTCGGCTCGATCGACCGCCTTCGACACACCGCCCGCCACTGACATGTGGGCGCCTATGCGCAACATCGCCTCTCATTCTCGCCGACGCCACACCGGTCAGAAGCGGACGAGCTCCATCAAGTAACATCCGGGGCATGATCCGCATCGGCCGTCTGGTTCTGTTTCTGCTGGCGCTGCCGGTGACGTCGGCGTGCTCTCGATCCGCGCCGCCGGCGCCGTCGTTGACCAGCCCGGTCACGCTGGCCATCGTCAACGCGAAAGTCTGGACCGGTGATCCGAAGCGGCCTTCCGCTGAAGCCGTCGCCATTTCCGGCGATCGGATCGCCGGCGTGGGCAGCTCGGACGAGATTCGAAAGCTCGTCGCCGCAACCGGGACCACCGGCGGGCCGGTAGAGGTCATCGATGCCGGCGGACAGTTCCTCGTCCCCGGCTTTATCGACTCGCACGTGCACTTCCTCGACGGCGGCCAGCGCCTGGCCTCGGTGCAGCTGCGCGACGCCAGGACGCGCGACGAGTTCGTCGCCCGCATCGCGGCGTTCGCGAAGACCGTGCCGGCCGGCACCTGGATCACCGGCGGCGACTGGGACCATCAGCTGTGGGGCGGCGAACTGCCGCGGCGCGAGTGGATTGACGCCGCCACTCCCGATCATCCGGTGTGGGTGAATCGGCTCGACGGCCACATGGCGCTGGCGAACTCCGCCGCGCTGAAGGCGACCGGCGTGACACGGGCGGTGCAGAACGTCAGCGGCGGCGAGATCGTTCGCGACGCCGGCGGCGAGCCGACGGGGCTGCTCAAGGACAACGCGATGGACCTCGTCGCGGCGAAGATGCCGCCGCCCACCGCGGAGATGCAGGACCGCGCGCTCGACGCGGCGATGCGCTACGTCGCCGAGCAGGGCGTGACCAGCGTGCACCACATGGGCACGTGGAACGAGCTCGAGGTCTTCACCCGCGCGCGGCAGGCGGGCCGGCTGAGGACGCGCATCTACGCCGCGGTGCCGCTCGACACCTGGCAACGGCTGGCGGACACCGTGAAGGCGCGCACCTTTGGGCCCGAGGGCCGCGGCGACGACTGGCTGCGCATCGGCGCGCTGAAGGGTTTTGTGGACGGCTCGCTCGGCTCGCACACCGCCGCGTTCGAGGAGCCGTTCACTGACGCGCCGAAGGACCGCGGTTTCTTCGTCAACACACCGGAGGACCTCTACGCCTGGATCAGCGGCGCGGATGCTGCCGGACTGCAGGTGGCCGTGCATGCGATCGGCGATCGCGCCAACACCACGCTGCTCGACATCTACGAGCGCGTCACCAACGCTCACGGCCTTCGCGATCGCCGGTTCCGGGTCGAGCACGCGCAGCACCTGACCGCGGAGAACATCCTCTCGTTCCGCAACCTGCACATCATCCCCAGCATGCAGCCGTACCACGCCATCGACGATGGCCGATGGGCCGAGCAGGTGATTGGCCCCGAACGCGCCAAGCTCACCTATGCCTTTCGCTCGCTGCTGGACGCCGACGTCTCGGTGGCCTTCGGCAGCGACTGGTTCGTCGCGCCGCCGACGCCGATCGAAGGCATCTACGCCGCGGTCACCCGACGAACGCTGGACGACAAGCGGCCGGGTGGCTGGGTGCCCGAACAGAAGATCACCGTCGAGGAGGCGCTGGTTGGCTACACGATGGGCGGGGCGTTTGCCTCTTTCGAGGAGAAGCAGAAGGGCGTCATCTCGCCGGGGATGCTGGCCGACCTGACGATGATCGACAAGGATCTGCGCGAGATCCCTGCGCCACAGATCAACGGTGCCAGGGTGATGCGGACGATTGTGGGCGGAAAAACGACGTTCGCGCGCTGATGAGGTCCGGACCCTTCCGAAACCCGGCCCTTCGTGGCAGACTTACGCAGCTTTTTCGTCAGAGACTGCCACCATGACACCGAGCGCCTCAGTACCGACCACCCTCGCCGGCCTGTTCGACCCGATTCCAGCCGATCGGACCGCCATCATCCTGCCCGAGCAGAACATCCGCGTCTCCTATGGCGAGTTGCGCCGCCAGGTGCAGGACCTGGCCGAGGCATTGGCGGCATTCGGCATCCGCCGCGGCGACCGCGTCGGCATGGCCCTCCCCAACAGTCTGTCGACGGTGGTGACGTTCCTGGCCGCGTCGGTGGCGGGCACGGCAGCCCCGCTCAACCCCGGCTACAAGGAAGACGAGTTCCGATTTTTCCTCGAGGACACCGGCGCCAAGGTGCTGCTGCTGCCGCCTGACGGTGTGGACGAGGCCCGCGCGGCCGCTGGAGCCGTGCCCATCCTGACGGTGGAGACGAGCGCGAGCGGCGTGGTGTCGCTCCGCGACGTGTCGGGACGCACACCGGTCGCCCCACCGGCCCTCGACGATGTGGCGCTCATCCTGCACACCAGCGGCAGCACCGGACGCCCGAAGCGCGTGCCGCTCAGCCATGCCAACCTCACCATCTCGGCACAAAACGTCGCGCGCAGCTACGCGCTCGGCCCCGAGGACGTGTCGCTCTGCGTGATGCCGCTCTTTCACGTCCACGGGCTGGTGGCCTCCACGCTGGGCACGTTGGCCAGCGGCGGCGCGGTGGTCGTGCCGTCGAAGTTCTCGCCGCTGTCGTTCTGGCGCATCGCCCGCGACACCGGGGCCACCTGGTATTCGGCCGTTCCGACGATCCATCAGTTGCTGCTCGCGCGTGTGCAACCGGGTGACGCGCGGCCGGCCGGCGCCGAAAAACTGCGGTTCATTCGTTCGTGCAGCGCCTCCTTGCCGCCGCAGGTCATGCACGACCTCGAGGCGGCCTTCGGAGCACCGGTGCTCGAAGCCTACGGCATGACCGAGGCTGCCCACCAGATGGCCTCCAACCCCCTGCCACCCGGCCAGCGTCTCCCGGGCTCGGTCGGACCGGGCACCGCCGTCGGCATCAGCATCCGCGACGACCAGGGGCGCGCGCTGGCGCCGGGCGAACGCGGCGAGGTCTGCATACACGGCCCCAACGTGATCACCGGTTACGAGAACAATCCCGACGCCAACGCCACGGCATTCTTCGAGGGTGGTTGGTTCCGTACCGGCGATCAGGGCATCCTCGACGAGCAGGGGTATCTGACCCTGGTGGGCAGGCTGAAGGAGCTGATCAACCGCGGCGGCGAGAAGATTTCGCCGCGCGAGATCGACGAAGTGCTCCTCACCCACCCGGCCGTGGCGGAAGCCGTGTGCTTCGGCGTGCCGCACAAGACATGGGGCGAAGAGGTGGCCGCGGCCGTCGTCCTGCGCGAGCCCGTCGCCGAGGCCGACCTGCACGCCTTCTGCAAGGAGCGCCTGGCCGAGTTCAAGCGGCCCAAGCAGATCCACATCACCGAGACGATTCCGCGCACGGCCACCGGCAAGATCCAGCGGCGAGTGGTGGCCCAGGCTTTCGCCCCAAAGACTAATGGGACGTATCCACTAGATGCGGATCGTCATCGTCGGAGCCGGAGCCATCGGCGGATACATCGGCGCGCGGCTCGCGAAAGAAGGCGCCGACGTGGTGCTGCACGCGCGAGGCCCGCACCTGCGCGCGATGCAGGAGCACGGCCTGCGGGTGATCAGCCCGGACGGCGACTTCACGGTGCAGCCTGTCGTGTCGGGCGACCTCGCCGCCATCGGCCCGGCAGACGTGGTGTTCCTTGGCGTCAAGGCGCACAGCCTGACCGCCCTGGCCCCGACGCTCCACCCGCTGCTCGGCCCCGACACGGTGGTGGTGAGCACGCAGAACGGCATCCCCTGGTGGTACTTCCAGGCGGGCGGCGGTGAGCTGGAGGGGCTGCGGCTCGAGCGCGTGGATCCCGGCGGCGTGATCGCCGGCGCCATCGAGCCGCGCCGCGTCGTCGGGTCGCTGGCCTACTTCGCCACCGATATCGTGGAACCGGGGGTCATCCGGCATACGGAAGGCAACCGGATCAGTTTCGGCGAACCGGATGGTTCCAGGTCCGAGCGCGCGCGGCGCATCGCGGAAGCCTTGATCGCGGCGGGGTTCCGGTGCCCGGTGACGCCGCGCTTCCGTCATGAGATCTGGGTCAAGCTGCTCGGCAACGTGGCGTTCAACCCCATCAGTGTCCTGACGCGGAGCACGCTGGAGGAGATCGCACGGCATCCCGACGTGTCGCGCCTCGCGCGGGAGCTGATGGTCGAGACCGAGGCGGTGGCGGGCAGGCTGGGCATCGAGCTCCCCATCTCGATCGACCAGCGAATGGCCGGCGCCGAAAAAGTGGGCGCGCACAAGACATCGATGCTGCAGGATCTCGAAGCCGGTCGCCCGATGGAGCTGGAAGCCGTCGTCGGGGCCGTCGTGGAACTGGGCGAGCGGCTGGGCGTGCCGATGACGGCGACACGGGCCGTCTACGCCTGCGCGAAACTGCTAGACGAGCAAAGCCGGAGGGCGTAGTGAACATCAACAACCGATGGTTCCAGCTGGTCGCCGCACTGATTGCGATGATCATGATCGCCAACCTCCAGTACGCCTGGACATTGTTCGTCCAACCGCTGCAGGCGGGCACCGGCTGGAAGTTGTCGGACATCCAGTTCGCCTTCACGCTGTTCATCCTGTTCCAGACGTGGGTCCAGCCACTCGACGGCTGGCTCATCGATCGCCTGGGGCCACGCGGGTTCATCAGCGTGGCCGGGGTGTTGTGCGGCCTCGGGTGGGCTGGCATGGGCTACGCGACATCGCTCCCGATGTTGTACGCGCTCTACTGCGTCGCGGGCATGGGCGCCGCGTTCGTCTACAGCGGCTCGATCGGTTCGGCACTCAAGTGGTTCAAGGATCGTCGCGGCCTCGCCTCCGGGATCATGGCCGCCGGGTTTGGTGGCGGCACGGCGCTCTTCATCCCCGTCATCCAGTCGATCATCGGCTCGAGCGGATATCGGTCGGCCTTTGTCGCGACTGGCCTCTTCCAGGGCCTGGTCATCCTGATCGTGGCGCAGTTCCTGCGACACCCGCCGAAGGAGACTCAGACCGCACCGTCCCGGACGGGCGCGGCCCCCGGCGCCTGTCGTCGGGCGACGAAGCTTCACCACGCTGGAGATGCTGAGGAGCCCTCAGTTCTACCTCATGTACGTGATGTTCGTGCTGATGGCCACCGGCGGCCTGCTCGTGACGGCCAATGCCGGACCCATGGCCCGATCGTGGGGCTTGTCGGCCACGGCCCTTACGCTGGCCGCCACGCTCAGTCCCCTGGCCAACGGCACCAGCCGCGTCTTCTGGGGCTGGGCCTCGGATCGGCTCGGCCGCGAGAACACGATGATCTTCACGTTCCTGCTGCAGGCCGTCTGCCTGTTCCTGGTCGTGGCGGTGGGCTCGCGGTCCGCCGGCTGGTTCGCCTTCACGCTGGTGCTCGTGTACTTCACGTGGGGCCAGATCTACTCGCTCTTCCCGGCCACGTGCGGCGACTACTTCGGCAGCCAGCACGCGACGTCGAACTACGCGGTTCTGTACACGGCCAAGGGCGTCGCCTCCATCCTCGGCGGATGGGTGGGCGCCATGCTCTACGAGCAGTCCGGCAGCTGGACGATGGGGTTTTATGGCAGCGCGTCGATGGCGCTCGTCGCAGCGGGGATGGCCGTGGGCCTTGCGCGCCGCCTCGGCCCCCGCCGCGCTGCCGGTGGGCGTGCCGGCCGGCGCGAAGTGAACGACCGATCGATCGGAGCCTGACGCCAAGTGATGCACGCCGACCTCGCCGACGAACTGCTGAACGCCTACGCCACACGCCGCCTGCTGCCGACACCGCCATCGGCGCGCGACGGCGGACTGGATCTTCAGACGGCGTACGCCGTGGAAGCGGAGATCGTCGGCCGCAGGCGTGCGGCCGGCCACCGCCCCGTCGGGGTGAAGGTGGGTTTCGCCAACAAGGCCGCCTGGCGCGTGCTCAAGCTCGAGACGCTGGTGTGGGCGCACATGTACGACGACACGGTGCGCCATGCCATCGACAACGAAAGCGAGCTTTCGGTCGCCCCGCTGGTGGCGCCGAAGATCGAACCCGAGATCGTCTTCTGCCTGAAGGCGCCCCTGCCGGTCGGCGCCGCTGATGCCGGCGCCGTGCTCGAAGCGGTGGACTGGATCGCGCTCGGACTCGAGATCATCGAGTGCGTGTTCCCCGACTGGAAGTTCCAGCCCGCGGACTTCGTCGCGTCCAAAGGATTGCACGCGGCATTGGTCGTGGGCGTCCCGCTTCGCGTGACGGACGCCAACCGCGGCGCCCTGGCCGAGGCGCTTCCCACCTTTGCCGTCCGGCTCGAAAAGGACGGCGTGCTTGCGGCTGAAGGATCCGGACGCAACGCGCTTCGCAGCCCGGCGCTCTGCCTGGGTGAGCTCGGATCCGCGATCGCTCGCGGCGCGGGCGGTCCGCGGGGGCCGTTGCAGGCTGGCGATCTCATCAGCTCCGGCACGCTCACCGAATCACAGCCTATCGCCGCCGGCGAGACCTGGACTGGCGCGCGTGGAAGGCCTCGACCTTGCGCCCCTGACGCTCCGAACCACGGGCTGACGCGCCCGTACCCGAACGGCTACGCTCCCGGCAACGTCGCAGGGGAACACCCCGATTGCGGCGCGGCCAACGACCGCGCCCGGCACCCGCCGGACCGAGCAGCGGGGCCAGCCGATGACTAGAATCACAGTGTGACCGCTTCCAACGCCGCCGACGTCGTCAACCTGGTGGGCTTTGCCACCGGGACGGCGTTGTACGCCATGTTGCTGGCCCTGGTGCTGCGGGGTGGGTCGCGGGCGCCGGAAGACACGGACCGCGTGGACTGGCTGCCGCTATCCACCGCTCTGCTCGGCCTCGCGTGGAACCTGGGCGAGCTCGCCGCCTACGCCCTGCCGCGTCTCGGCATCGTGGACGACACCGCTGGCGTGTCGGCGATGTCGTTCCCCGCTTTGGGAATGCTCGCCGCCGTGGTCGTGCACTCGGTGGCGCGCGGCCTCCGCTATGGGCCGGTCGTCATCGTGCTCGCGTATGGACTGGCGGCCACCGCCGCCGTGCTGCACGTCGGCACCATCTTGTCCGGCGATCCGGCGCCGTCAACGCTGGCGTTCCAGCTGCTCACGGTTTCGTTCAGCCTGCTGATCGTGCCGCTCGGGCTCATCACCCGATCGCAGCCGAACGGGCGCCGCGCCTTGTGGGTGCTGGCGCTGGTGCTGTTCGCGGTGTCGGCGACCCACCTTGGCAGCTTCCACACCATCGACGACAGCTGGTGGATGCAGCTGCTCGGCCATCACGCCGCCATTCCGCTGGCCTTTGCGATCCTCTATCAGAACTACCGCTTCGCGCTTGGCGATCTCTTCCTGAAGCAGGCGCTCACCCTGCTCGCCATCGTCGCGCTGACGCTGGCTGGGTATTCGGCGGTGCTGGCGCTGCCCGCGGGTCCGGCGTCGGTCGGCGTCCTGCTCGGCCTGTGGGTGATGACGGCCGTGATCACGCCGTGGTTGCGACGGATGGTGGTCCGGTTCGTCGACGCGGTGCTGCTGGGCCGCGTTGACTACGCGGTGCTGCGCCAGGACATCGCCAGGGTGGCCGGCGATCAGCCGTCGATCGGCGGGGTGATGGACACGGTGTGCGCGCGCCTCGCCACTGCGTTCAACGCGCGGCGGGTGTGGTGGGCCGAGGAGGCGGCGGCCGTTTCTCCGACGCCGGCGCCGTCGCGCACCACGGTGGTGCCCACCACCGAGCCGCCGCAGCTGCACATCCATGTTGGCGAGCTCACCGGCGGGCGGCGGCTGCTGTCCGACGATGAGGAGCTGCTCGAGGCGGTGGCGGTGATTGCGGCGCGACGCATCGATGCGATCCGGCTGACCCTTGAACGCTACGACACGCAGCTGCGCGAGGAAGAGATGCAGAAGCTGGCCGCCGAGGCCGAGCTCAAGGCGCTGCGCGCGCAGATCAACCCGCACTTCCTCTTCAATGCCCTGACCACCATCGGCTATCTGATCGAGTCGGCGCCGACCCGCGCGGTGCACACGCTGATGCGGCTGACCCACCTGCTGCGCGGCGTGCTGCGCCCGGACGGCGAGTTCACCACGTTGGGCCGCGAGCTCGAACTGGTGGAGCACTACCTGGACATCGAGCGCGAGCGATTCGAGGAGCGGCTTCGCGTCAGGCTCGACGTGCCGCAGGCGCTGCGCGCTGTGCCCATCCCGTCGCTGGTCGTGCAGCCGCTGGTCGAGAACGCCATCAAGCATGGCGTGGCGCCCAGCACCCGCGGCGGCGACGTGGCGGTGGTGGCACGGCGCGAGAGCGGGCCCAACGGGCCGCGCCTGAGGGTGACGGTCAGCAACACCGGCGCGCCGCTCTCGGCGACTTACCGTCGCGGCGGCGAGCACGTCGGGCTGGACAACGTCGAACGGCGCCTGGCGGGTCACTACCGCGGCGCCGCCTCCATCACGCTCACGGCCGACGCCCAGCTGGGGACGATCGCCGAACTGCTGCTGCCGCTCGTCGAAGCGCGCACCATGGACGAGGAGTCCAATGCCAAGACCGCTGCGAGTCGTGCTGGCCGACGATGAACGGCCCGCGCGCCGTTTCCTGGTCAACCTGCTGAAGTCGTTCCCTGACGTCGAGATCGTCGGCGAAGCCTCGAACGGCCGGGAGGCGCTCGATCTGATCGAGCAGACCAGGCCCGGACTGGCCCTGCTCGACCTGCAGATGCCCGAGCTCGACGGACTGGAAACCGCACGGCTGCTGAAGGCCGGCGCCGCGCCGATGGTGGCGTTCGTCACCGCCTACGACGAGTTCGCGGTGCAGGCGTTCGAGCTGAACGCGGTGGACTACCTGCTGAAGCCGGTCGAGCACGATCGCCTGGCGACGACGCTGGACCGGGCGCGCGAGCGCGAGGCGGCCGGCGATCGCCTGCAGGGCCTGGCCACCGCGTCAGCGGCGCTCGAGGCCGCCACGCGCCGCCAGTTCCTGGAGCGCATCCCGGTGCGGAAGCGCGACGAAGTGGTGATCCTGCAAGTGCGGCAGATCGCGTCGGTGGTCGCCGAAGGCGAGCTGCTGCACCTGACGACGCTGACCAACGAGCGCTACACGATCTCGCATCGGCTGCACGCGCTGGAGTCGCGGCTCGACCCTCGCCGCTTCGTTCGACTGGGGCGCGGCACGCTGGCGGCTGTCGATCAGATTCAACGGGTCAGCCCGATGCCCGGCGGCACGTTCCAGGTGACGCTGACGAACGGCCAGACGCTGCAGGTGAGCCGGCTGCAGTCACGCGTGCTGCGCGAGACGCTGCTGCGCATCTGACGACGGCCGCACCTGTCCGACGCGGCGCGTCCTTGCGCTTTTGACCAGCTCGACGCCACTGGCGTCGGGCTGAACGAGTCCGCGCGCTCGAACGGCCGCGAGCGTCGTGGCGTCCGTCAGACCGTTGGCGATGGGCCGACTCGGATGGCAGACACACGTGCCGCTGGTCTCCACGCGGCCTGTTTGAGCTTGGAGATCCACGCGAGTTGGCCTGGGCGCACTTGAGTCCAGCGGCGCGTGTGACCGGCCCATCGACGGGTCTGTCGGACGCCGCGACGACGCGGTTTGCGTCCGACCGACCGGCCTGCGGAGCGAGCCGCTCGTGCCGAGGCACGCACACAGTCGCTCCGAAGCAGTGCGAGCCGACGCGCGGTCGTGCTCTAATCGCTGCATGCGAAACACCCGGTTTGCCGCCTGGGCCCTGGGGCTGGCCGTCGCCGTGGCGACCGCGCTCCCCGCCGATGCCCAGAACGATCTGCAGGCCCGCGCCCGCGCGCTGCACAAGCAGTCGCCGGTCATCGACGGCCACAACGACTATCCCTGGGCGCTGCGGGAGCGGGACGTCGGCGGCGACTTCAACAAGGCCGACATCACCGAGCCGGTCCCGTCGCTGATGACCGACATCCCGCGACTCCGCCGCGGCGGCCTTGGCGCCCAGTTCTGGTCGGTCTACGTGCCTGCCGAGATGCAGGGAAAGGAAGCCGTTCGCGCGACGCTCGAACAGATCGACGTCGTCCACCGCATGACCAGGCGGTGGCCGGAGACCTTCGAGCTGGCGCTCACTGCCGATGCCGCCGAGCGCGCCTTCAAGAGCGGCCGCATCGGATCGATGATCGGCATGGAGGGCGGCCACTCCATCGACAACTCCCTGGCGACGCTGCGCCAGATGTACGCGGTCGGCGCGCGCTACATGACGCTCACCCACTCCCAGAACGTCCCGTGGGCGGATTCCGCGACCGATCAGCCGAAACACAACGGCCTGTCGAAGTTCGGCGAAGAAGTGGTGCGCGAGATGAACCGTCTCGGGATGCTGGTGGACCTGAGCCACACCTCACCCGACACCATGAAGGACGTGCTCGCCATCGCCGAGGCGCCGGTGATCTTCTCGCACTCCGCGGCTCGCGCCCTCTGCAACGTGCCGCGCGACGTGCCCGACGATGTGCTGGCGATGCTGCCGAAGAATGGCGGCGTCGTGATGGTCACGTTCGTGCCCGGCTTCATCTCGCAGGCGGTGGCCGACTGGTCGATCACCTACGCCGCGCAGCAGCAGTTGCTGCGGGTCCAGTTCCCCACCAACACCAACTACGTCAACGCCGGGCTCGAGCGATGGCGGTCCGAGAACCCGGAGCCGCGCGCGACACTCAAGCAGGTGGCCGACCACATCGATCACATCCGCAAGGTCGCCGGCATCGACCATATCGGCCTCGGCGGCGACTTCGACGGCATCACCAGCGTCGTCGAGGGGCTGGAGGATGTCTCGAAGTATCCGGACCTCACCGCGGAGCTGCTCAGCCGCGGCTACAAGGATGAAGAGGTCAAGAAGGTCCTCGGCCTGAACGTGCTGCGCGCGTGGCGAGGCGCGGAACAGGCGGCGGCGCGGCTGCAGAAGACGCGGGGGCCGTCAACCGTGACCATCGACGCCGTCGACAAGCCGTGAGCCGTCGCACCGCGATTCTTGTAACGCTGGCGATCGTCGCCGCGACGGCGGCGATCGAGCTGGGGATGGGCCGCGTCCCGATCTGCAAGTGCGGCTACGTCAAGGGCTGGCACGGGGTCGTGATGAGCTCCGAGAACTCCCAGCACCTGAGCGACTGGTACACCTTCTCGCACATCATCCACGGCATGGCGTTCTACGCCATCCTCTGGATCTGGGCGCGGCGCCTGCCGATTGGGGCTCGCTTCGTGACCGCCGTGGGCCTGGAGGCGGCGTGGGAGATCCTGGAGAACACGCCGATGGTGATCAACCGCTACCGGGAGACCACCATCGCGCTCGACTACTTCGGCGACAGCGTGCTGAATTCCGTGGCCGACATCGGCGCGATGATGGCCGGCTTCTGGCTGGCCAGCCTGGCGCCGGTCGGCCTCAGCCTGGGGCTGGCGGTCGCGATGGAGATCTTCGTTGCGTTCATGATTCGCGACAACCTCACGCTGAACGTCATCATGCTGCTCTACCCGATCGACGCCATCAAGCGCTGGCAGGGCGGCGCGTACGATGGGTGAGAGGGCGATGGCCCGTTCGGTGTGGGCCAGAGCTTCGTCCAGGCGCGATTCCGCTCGGCGCTCGGCTTCGAGCCGAACGACGATCCCCAGTCTCAGGTGCGCAGCGCGAACTCCGGGTCTTCGGTGATGGCCGCCCGTAGCAGATGCTCCGCTTCCGGCTCCCTCCCGAGCAGCAACCTTCGTCGTTCTCCAGCCGGCGTGCCTCTGTATAGAGTTGCAGAGCCCGAAGAGACGATGTCGTCATTCGAGGGAGACGTGGACTCGGAGGGTCGGGCAGCCGCACCGACGTGTCCAGCTGTCCCCGGAGATCAAGGGCCAGTCGCCCGACGGTCTCGAGGATCGCCCCATGCCGCACTGGAGGGCCGCCGACGCCGGCCAGGAGGGTGCCGTCGTCAGGCGCCGAGTCTCCAGGCGAATAGCATACGCGTCGCCCACCTTCTCGATGCGGCCTGTCGCGAGGGCCACATCTCGCCATCGCGGAGGGCGACCTCGCGAGCCACTTCGGTCTCCAGGCGCGTGTCGGCGGGGCGTCGCATCAACGCCAGAGTTTCCTGCACGCGCGCTTGAGATGCCACTCCGAATACGGCCGATCCCGTGAGTTCCCTGGCAAGTGCGGGCTCGAGCGTCCCGTCCAGCATCGGTTCGCCAGTCCTGTTCTCGAACGCGGCGACAGGACAGACGCGGTACCTGCTGGACCGCTGGCGCCGCCACGACGCCTCCCGCATCGGGCCGCGCCAGCGAGTACACGGCGATACCGACCAACGCCGTCAGGACGGCCGCTACCGCCGCCATGCGCCCTGGCGAGGGATGACCAGTGACGGCGGAGTCCTCGAGCGCCGTCGCCATGGCCGCTCCGCTCTCGAATCGGCGCAGCGGATCGCGGCCAGCGCGCAGTCGATGGTTTTCCTGAGCGGCTCCGGCAGCTCGGGGCGCAACGCGTGAATCGACTGGCGCGTCCCTCGTGCATGCGCAGCCCGCAGCTCGTTGATCGAGCGCCCGGGAACGGCGTGCTGTTCGGTGGCCAGGTGGAACAGCAGGGCGCCGAGGCTGTAGAGATCGCTCTGCCTGGTGGCGGGCTTGCGCGCGTAGATCTCGGGGGCGAGGTACGCCGGGGTCCCGGCGAGGCCGCCGCGCGCCTCGTCGGGCTCGTCCAGCTCGAGGCCCGTCCCGAAGTCGCCCAGCACCGCGCGGCCGTCCGCTCGCGCAGCACGTTCTGTGCCTTCACGTCACGGTGCACCAGCCCCGCGCGGTGCACCGCGTCGAGCGCGCGTGCCAGGTCGGCGCCGATGCGGGATAACTCGCTGGCATCGAACGGGCCCCGCTCAGCGAGCTCAGCCGCCAAGGTGCGGCCCTCGACGAACTCCATCCACAACCCCGAGACACCGGCGATGCGCTGCGCCCCGTGAATCGTCACCACGTTCGGATGGCGCACCCGCGCCACACGCCCCTTCGACACGAGGTCCGACGCCGTCCTCCTGCCCGCCGTGCACGATCAGCTTGAGCGCAACCTCGCGATCCAGCGCGGGGTCCCAGGCCGGTAGACGTCGCCGAAGCGCCCGCGGCCGACGTGCGCGCGAATCTCGAGCCCTCCCCACGTATCGCCGTGCTCCAACACGGGGCGGCCATCATCGCGGGTGCGACCGACCGTCAAGGTCGACATCAGCCCGTAGATGCCCTGCAGAAGGCGCAATTCGGCGATGACGCCTCGTTCGGCCGCACCGGTCGCCTGCTCTCGGCCGACGCCCAGTCGGGCGTGCGGCCGTCGCAATGGCTTCGGCCAAGTCGGTGACGCGACGGGGATCGAGCACGGAAGGCTCCTTCGTGGTCCGGCGACGAAACGCCACGCGAAACAAACACGCGACCGCGGCGAACGTACAGCCGCGGCGCCCTAGCGGCGTGTCCGGTTCATCTCCTCGGCGAGACGGATCAACGCCCGGACGACAGTCAGGCGGGCTGCGTCCGGCGAGGGTTTGTCGAGGACCTCGGCCAGCTCCGCGTAGCTGAGACCGAACTCCACGCGGCTGACGACGGCCTCTCGGGCTTCCGGTTTCAAGCGCTCGAGCGCCGCGTCGTAGCGGTCCAGCGTCTCCTGCGCGATCGCGGCTTCGAGCGGAGAAGTCCCATCGTCGCGCATCCCCGAGTCGAGGGTGAGGTTGGCGCCGCGGACGGCCAGTTTACGCAGCTCGTTGCGGATGCGGTTCATCACCGCCTGACGCAGGTAGGCTTGAAGCGCTCCTCACCCCGGTGCTGAAAGCGATCCAACTGTCTGAGGGTGCCCAGGATCGTCTCCTGGACGATATCCGTGGTGTCGGCAATGTCCCGCGCCCACCGGGGCAGTCGGCCGTGCGTCCAGCGCCGCAGCACGGCAGGTGACGCTCGAAGAGCTGGTTGAGGGCGGATTCGTCCCTGCACGGGCACGTGCCGCAAGTCGCTGGTCAGATCGCTCATCCAGGATCGATGGCAGGTGGCTCCATCTGTTCGGCCGCTACTGTAACTTGGCGGCGTGTACGGTGCGAGCCTGAACCGTGTCTACCACCGGCAGCCATGCCTCCAGCACTTCAAGTATGGCGGCTCTCAGACGGTCAGGGACCGCATCGACAGATCGATTGGCCGCTAGTTGTGCCGCCATCAGGTAGGGTGCGCGGACGGTCTAGACGCCGAGGACGCGGAAGCCCTCGAGCCGCGCGGCGCGGGCCAGTACCTTGTCGAGCGTGACGAACTCGAGGGTCTCGGGCTGTTCGCGGGACACCACCAGCGCCGCCGCGAGCTGCAGGGCGTCGGCAGCGGTCAGTGCGTGCACGCTGACCAGCCGCTCGGCGCGCTGCCTGACGGCGTCGACCAGCGTCACGGCATTACAACACCGGATGCGCTCGAGCGCGTCGCGCCGGACCCCGCTCAGCAGGTCCTCCAGCCCCTCTGACGAGCGCTCGAGGCGCGCGATCATCGAGAGCAGCTCTACGCTGGTGAGCGCCCACACCACGACGTCCGGATCGTCGGCGACGAGGCGTGCCATTTCTTGGGATGTGGGCTCATCGAAGAAGAGCGGCACCAGTGCCGAGCTGTCCCAGTACCTCACCGATTGCTCTCGCGCCGCGTCCGGACCAACAGGTCGACGGCACTCGGCGTACCTTTCGGCAGCTTGACCAGTTCGTGCGTCCGGACCGCTGCGGCCAGGCCCGCTGGATCACCAGCGCTGATCACGCCGAGCCGCTGAAGTTCCGCCACCCGGGCCGTCGACTCCTGCAGTGCGACCGGGACTCGCCCCGTCCGCGTCGACCGCGCCGGTCGAGGCGCAAACGGCACAATCCGGGCCACGGGCGTGTCGCGATCGAGCACCGTCAGCTCGCCGCCCTGGCGCACGTGCGCCAGGTGCCGGGACAGGTTGTTTTTCAGATCAGCTATCTTGACCGTCGTCATATGGCCATTATAGCCAGATGATGACTTGCGACGCAAGCTCCAGCCAGCCGGCAGCTTCCCGCGCTACTCCGTCCGCAGTGCGATCAGCGGATCCACCGTGGTCGCCCGACGGGCGGGCGCGAGGCACGCCAGCGCCGCCGCCCCCAGGAACGTGACGGCCACGACACCGACGATGAGCGGGTCGCGCGGCGTGGTCTGGTACAGATACGCGGACAGCACGCGACCGCCCACGGCCGCGGCAGCGATCCCAAGCACCAATCCGATGCCGACCAGCGTCAGCCCCTGCCGCAGCACCATCGCCATCACCGCGCCGCGGCTGGCGCCAAGCGCCATGCGCACGCCGAACTCGCGCGTGCGCTGCGTCACCGAGGTGGCGATCACCCCGCCAATCCCCGCCAGCGTGACCAGCAGCGCGAGGCCGGCGAACACGCTGAGCAGCGTGGCGGTGAGACGCGGAGCGGCCAGCGCCTCGGAGCGCAGGTCGTCCAGCGTCTGGATGTTCTCGACCGGCTGGTTCGGGTCCACTGCGTAGACGGTTTCGCGCAGCAACTGGGCAAATCCTGACGGCGTGCCGGCAGTGCGGACCAGCACCTGGCCCCCGAAGTTGTTCGGCGCCTGGGCCAGCGGCACGTAGATCTGCGCCACCGTCTCCTGCGCGAGGCCGAACTGACGCACGTCGCCGACCACACCCACGACCGTGAGCCACGTCTCGCCGCGATTGAGCGAGATGCGCGTGCCCACCGGATCGGTGCCATCCCAGTACCGGGTCATCGATCGGTTGATCACCGCCACGGGCAGGCTCTCGGCCGTATCGAGGGCGGCAAACGCCCGGCCGCCGACGACGGGGATGCCGATGGTGTCGAAGTACTTCTCGCTGGCGACGCGCAGGTCGGTGGTCGGCCTGCGATCGGGATCGTCGGTGACGCGTCCATCGATGTCGAAGCGCGTGGTGCCAGGCGCGGAGCCCGCCAGCGGCACCGCATTGGTGATCGCCGCGGAGACGACGCCGGGCTGGCCGTCCAGCCGATCGAGGATCGGCAGGTAGAGGCGGCGCAACGCGTCGATGTTGCCGTAGCGCGAGAAGTTGCCGTAGACCTGGGCCGAAAGCACCCCGTTCGATCGATAGCCGGCGTCCACCTGCTGCAGCCGGTAGAAGCTGGCCAGCAGCAGACCGGCGCCGACCAGCAGCACCACCGAGACGGCGACCTGGGCCACAATCAGCGCGCCCTGCAGCCGGCGGCGGCCCGAGCCGTCGCCCGCCTGGTTGCTCCCCTGCTTCAGCGCCGTCGTCAGGTTCACGCGCGTCCCGAGCGCCGGCAGCGTGCCGAACAGCACGCCCGTGACGACGGACACGAGCAGGGTGAACGCCAGCACCGGCAGGTCCACGGACACCTCGCCGGTGCGCGAGGTGAAGCGCGACACGAACGTGGTGAGCATGCCGACCGTCGCCATCGCGAACACCACGCCGACAACGCCGCCAGCCGTGGCCAGCAGCGTGCTCTCCGTGAGCAGCTGCCTGATCAGCCGGCCGCGTCCCGCCCCGAGTGCCGCGCGCAGGGCCAGCTCGCGGTCGCGGCCCAGCATCCGCGCCAGCGTCAGATTGGCGACATTGGCGCAGGCGATCAACAGCACCAGGCTGGTGATGCCGAGCAGGATCAGCAGCAGGTCGCGCGCGCCCTCGGTGAGCGCCGAGCGCACGTCGACCGTGGTGGCCTGGAATCCGGAGCTGTCGGTGCGGTAGACGCCGGCGTGGTCGGCCGTAAACCGCTTGTTGATGGTGGAGATGGCGGCGGCGGCTTCCTCGTGGGTGTGCCCTTCCTTCACCCGGCCGAACACGCTCAGCCCGCCAAAGGCGCGGCGATTGCGCGGAATGGTCCGCTCCGCGGCGGCGCGGAACGGGCACGCCAGCACCGGCATGTAGACGTCGTTCTCCTGCGGATAGTGCGGCACGTTGGGCAGCACGCCGATGACCCGGTGCGGCCGGTCGTTCATCTCGAACACCTGGCCGATGATGCTGGGATCGCCGCCGAACTTGGTCCGCCAGTAGGTGTGGCTGAGCACCAGCACCGCCTCGGCGCCCGGCACATCGTCGGAGGCGACGAAGGTGCGGCCGACAACAGGCTTGATGCCGAGCAGGTCGAAGAAGTTGGCCGACACGACCCCGGTGCTGACACGGTCCGGCTCACCGCGGTTCAGCAGGTCGAAGTTCATCTGGTGGTACTCGACCAGGCCGTCGAACACGTCGGACTGATCGCGATAGTCGAAGTACTCCGCGATGGCCACGCCCAGCGTGTTCTGGCCCGACAGCGGCGCGGACTGGCGCACCAGCACCAGGCGATCGCCGTGCTCGTAGGGCAGCGGCTTCAGCAGGACGCCGTTGATGACGCTGAAGATCGCGGTGTTGGCGCCGATGCCCAGGCCCAGGGTGAGAATGGCCAGCACGGCGTAGCCGGGATTCTTGGCGAGCGTCCGCACGCCGTACTTGATGTCCTGGAGGAGCTCGTCCACCCAGCTGATTCCCCGCGCCTCTCGTGCGTCTGCCTTGTGCTTGTCCATGGGACCAAAACTCCTGACTGCCCGATCACGCGCCTCACCCGGCGCCAGCCCCCGCGAGATCCACTGCTCGGTCTCGCGGTCCAGGTGAAACTGGAACTCGGCCTCGAGATTGCGCTCGGCACGGTCGCGGCGAAGCCAGTTCAGAAGCGCTCGCATGTGAAGAACCCTAGAACCCTAGAACCCCAGAACCTAGAACCCCTCCGACCCCTTCAACACCTTCCCCACCGCCTCGGTCATCCGCGCCCAGGAGTCGGATTCCGCCTTCAGCTGCTTCTGCCCGGTGCGGGTGAGGCGATAGAACTTCGCCTGCCGGTTGTTCTCGGAGGCGCCCCATTCGGAGTCAATCCAGCCGGCGGTCTCCAGGCGCTGGAGCGCGGGATAGAGCGACCCCTGGTTGACCCGCAGCACATCGTCGGACATCTGCTGGATGCGTTGCGAGATGCCCCAGCCGTGCATCGGCTGCAGCGCCAGGGTGCGGAGGATCAGGAGGTCGAGGGTGCCTTGCAGCAGGTCGAGGGGCCTTGTCGACATTCGACATGAAGAATGCCGCCGCTCTTGTCGGTTGTCAACAGGAGACGCGTCAATCGCGGGGACGAACGGCCGGGACCGGCCGTCCGGCTGACCAATCGCGGCGAGCAACACCAGCAGTGCAACCGTGTGCATCGTCATGGAGGCGTCCTTGTTCGTTCTTCCTCGCTACTTCGTTAACGAGAAGTGAATGCGGGCTCACGCCCACAAGGAGGACTCCATGTCAGACGCGGCTGACGGCCCTGGCGCACCCATTGGCGACCCTCGTGCCTGGCTCGAAACGAACGTGGCCCGGATCAAGGGGTTGGTCACTCAGGTGGCGCGCTGCCGCCGGCTCGCCCGGCAGGACGAACAGGAGCTGCTCTCCATCGTCTGGACCCATCTGGCCAACGACGAGTACCGCGTCCTGCGGCGCTACAAGGGGGCGGGCAGCCTCAACACCTACCTGCGCGTCGTCATCGAGCGGCTCGTCCTGGATATGCGGGTGACCAACTGGGGCAAGTGGCGGCCATCGGCCAGGGCCCGGCGATTGGGCGCCGAGGCGGTGTTATTCGAGCAATTGACCGTGCGCGACGGACACTCCGCGGCTCATGCCGAAGACGTTCTTCGCCACGTCACGGGCGCCTCGGTCCCCGTCGAGTTCACCAGGACCGTCGCTCGCCTCGCGCCGCGCGGCGCGCGGCGGTTCGTGAGTCTCGACGAGGTGGCACAACAGGCGGCCAGCCCCTCGGATCCGTTCGCCGAAGCGATGGACGGTCAGCGCGCACGCCGGGGGGTGGCCGTAGGGCGTCAGCTGGCGCGCGCACTCGACACGCTTCCTGTCCAGGATCAGCTGCTCGTGCGGCTGCGGCACGATCAGGGCCTGAAGGTCTCGGAGATCGCGACGATGCTGGGGCTGGATCAGAAGCAGCTGTACCGCCGGCTCGATGCGATCCATGCGTCGCTCCGAGTGACCCTGTCGAGAACGGGGACGCTTGCGCGCGAGGTGCTGGAGGTGATCGACGGTCCGGTCAGCCACATCCCGCGCGTGTTGGGGAGGATGACGCGAGGCGGGGCTCCGATGGGCAGCAGCCAGGCTGAGACCGTGCTCCGTACTCCCGGTCGCACAGACGCCGGACCGGCTCCGAATCCCCCTACTTGATGGCGGCGACGACTCGCTTCACGAACTCGGCCTCGTTACCCGCGTGCCAGCGCCACACGACCACGAGGTCCTGCTCCGGCAGAACCGTGATGGTGTTGCTGCCGGCGCCGCGGGCGCCGAAGGCGGTGGTCGGCAGGCCGGGATAGTTCTTGCCCTTCGAGTTCAGCCACCAGAGATAGCCGTAGTCGGGACCGTGGGCGCTCGGGGTGGTGGCCGCCTTCACGAAGTCGGGCTGCAGCAGCTGCTTGTCACCCCACTTGCCGCCACGCAGCCACAGGTAGCCGAAGCGGGCCATATCCCAGGAATTGATCCACACGCCGCCGCCCCAGCGCGTGCCGCCGCTGACCGAGGGAAGCTTCCGGCCGTCGATGTCCACGTAGCTGTTGTGGTACGGCACCCACTTCCACGCGTTCGAGCCGCCAATCACGTCCATGATCTCGTCGCGGAACACTTCGGGGACCGGCTTCTTGAACGTGCGCAGCAGCGACATCCCCAGGCGGTTGATGCGGACGTCGTTGTATTCGTAGAACGTGCCGGGCCGCTGCAATTCGCGCGGTTTCCGCTCGCCTTCGCCGAACGCTTCCTTGCCGACGAAGTCGTCCTTCTTGCCGAACATGTTGCCTTCCCACTCGGTCTCCTGCTGCAGGTGCATCTTCCAGGTGACCTGCGCATTGCGGGGCGAGTCGTAGCCGCCGTCCTTCACGGTCTTCCCGACCGGCTCGTCGAGCGCGATCTTGCCCTCGCGGAGCGCGATGCCGGCCACGCTGGCCATCATGCTCTTCGCCACCGAATAGGTCGGGTCCACCCACGTGGTGTCACCGAACTCCGCGACGACGTAGCCCTTGTAGATGACGAGCCCGTTGGTCTTCGCCCGCCTGGTCGGCACAGAGCCCAGCAGCGAACCGAAGATCCGCTCCTGGTCGGAGAAGTCCATCTCGCGCGACGACTCGCGGCCCTGGGCGAACGTCACCGCCTCGGCCAGCCGCTGCGGATCCATCCCCAACTCCGCCGGCGCTTTCTTCGCCCAGCTGCCAGCGGGCGGATAGTAGGGCGCCGACTGCGCCTCCAGTCCGGAGCGGACGAGAGAAACACCGAGAACCAGGACAACGAGCGCGAGCAAAGGCCGAATGATGCGCATAGGAGAGAACCTCAGAACCTAGAACCCTAGAACCTAGAACCCCGGTCCCAACAGGACCGCGTTCATGAACAGCAGCATCGTGCCTTCGCTGAAGGCCCGATAGTTGGCGTCTTCGGCGAAGGCTATCACGTGTCCCTGCCCGGTCGGCTGGTGCATCGCGAAGGCCTTCTGCACCAGCAGATCCTGGTTCTCGGGCCAGATCAGCCCCGAGGCAATCAGGCGATCCTTCTTCTGATAGGTGCCGACGTTGCGCCCGTTGTTCAGCTTGAGCGGCGCGAACACCCGATCGCCCTCGATCATCGTCTGGGTCTCCTCGTCCTGGCCGGCCGACAGCCAGTGCTCGGTGTCGATGATGACCCGGAGAATGGCGCCGGGCTGCGAGTCGGGGCGCTCGCGATCGGGCTGGATGGCCTTGTCGTAATCGAACACCTCGGCGGCGGCCGCTGGCTTCGGCGGTGTTCCGCCCTCCGCCGGCCTGGCCGCGGCCCCACCGTCCGTGGGCTTTGCGGACGCCGCGCCCTCTGTGGGCTTGGCACCGCCACTGCCGGCACCCGACGTCGGCATGCCGGGCGCCTTCGTGTCGCCGGGCCGATCGAGGTTGCCGTTCTTCAGCAGCGGCTTCGTATCGAGCAAGCCGACGTTCTCGCCGGTCGCCCAGCGCGTGGCTTCGGCCAGCGTGATCAGCGTGCCGCCGCCGCGAATCCACTCCTTCACGCGGGCGAGCAGCGCGTCGTTGATCGCGCCGGCATAGTTCCCCGAGGGCAGCACCAGCACGTCGAAGTCCGCGAGGTTGGCGCGACCGAGCGACGACACCCGCACCGTCGTCACCGCCTGGCCGAACCGGCGCTCGAGGGTGTAGCGCGTCCAGCCGGCCGACAACGTCTGCGTCGGCGTGTCCCACGCCAGCAGCACGCGCGGCGCCTTGAGGGCGCGCGCCTGATTGCTGCCGATCGAGATGCCCTCGTCCACGAACGTGGTGTCGATCGGCACCACCTCCACACCGTGCTTCGTGGCGAGCGTGGTGAGCCGCGCGTGCAGGTCGGCAGCATTGCCGGCGTTGCGGATCACCGCCGTTCCGATCGGATAGCGTCGGCCGTTCAGCGTGAACGCGCCGCCGACGCTGTTGATTCGAATCCCCTGCGTCAACGCCTCCACGGTCATCTCCGCCGCCGCCGATCCCCAGGGCACGAGATAGCCGACCTTGCCGGCCGCGAACGTCTTCGCCGCTGGCTGCGCGTCGTAGGCCATCGGCACCATCGCCGATGCGGTGCCGATCGCCGTGGCGCTGGTGAGCACCTCGACGTCGTACATCAACGGCAGGCTCCACGCCGTGATGTCGTAGATCTGATCGGGCTGGCGCCGGGCGCGTCGTTCCTCCTGCCGCTTGATGAAATCATCGGGCTGCGGGATGTGGCGATCCAGCAGGTTGCGAATCAGGCGGCCCGACGGCTGCGCGTGCGAGACCAGGTAGGTGCCGGCCGGCAACTGGCGGCCGCCGACCGTCAGCGGCTCGGTGGCGCGCCGCACCTCGATCCCCTGCGTGGCGAGGTTCCGGGCCAGCAGGTCGGCGCGAGACGGGTCGTGGCCCGGCACCAGCACGTACTCGCGCACCGGGCCCTTCTCGCCCTCGGCCACCGCGCTCTTGCGATACTCCAGGAAGTCGCGCACCAGCCGCTCGCGATTCTTCGCGGCGGTGATGGCGGTGACGATCGCGGCGTTGAAGTGCTGCATGACGCCGTCACGGAACGTCAGCAGGGTGCCGTCGCTCCGCGCGAACGACAGGCCGCGCGCCGAGGCCTGCTCGTAGGTCATGCCGATCGAGCCCTGGAACGTCGGCCACGAGTCGCCATAGCCCGGATAGAACGCGTCGTAGACCTCGCGGATGTAGTACGGCCAGCCGCGCTCGTCGAAGCGCTGCCCGTTGGCGCGGCCGAACAGATCGTAGGCGGCAAGCTGGCTCTTGGTGATGTGCGGGTTCAGCGGATCGGCCGGCGGCGCGAAATAGTAGGTGTTGTCGCCGCCCTGCTCGTGCAGGTCCACGTTGACGTGCGGCCAGTAGTCGCGCGCCACCAGCAGCCGCCCGCGCGTCTCGGGCTGGGTCTGCGCGAACCAGTCGCGGTTCATGTCGAACAGGTAGTGATTCGAGCGGCCGCCGGGCCAGGGCTCGTCGTGCTCGGCGTTGTAGGGCGCGGGATCCGGCGTGGCGGCGCGGCCCTGCAGGTTCTGGAACACGAAACGGGCCCGGCCATCGGGGTTCTGCATCGGGTCGATCAGCACCAGGGCATCGCGCAGCACCAGGTCGACGTCGGCATCGCCCTGCGAGGCCAGCAGGTGATAGGCCTCGAGCATGGCGGCGTCCGATGACGAGATCTCGTTGCCATGGACCCCGTGAACGAGCCAGACGACCACCGGCGACTCCTTTACGAGGCGGGCCTGCTCGGCGGCGCTCACGCCGCGAGGGTCGGCGAGCTTCTTCAAATCGGCCTTCACGGCGTCGAGACGGCCGATTCGCTCGGCACTGCCGATGGCCATCAGCCACAGCGGGCGGCCCTCCCAGGTCCGGGCGTACTCGACCAGGCGGGTGCGCGTCGGCGCCGCCTTCTGGAGTGCCTGGAGATATTGGCCCACCTGTTCGGGCGGAGAGATCTCGGCCCCGGGGTCGTGGCCAAGCACCTGCCGCACGGTGGGAATTGCCGGATCGTAACGGGCGCCGGGCCAGAAGGGCGCTTCCTGGGCGGATGACGGGCCGGCCACGAGAGCCAGGCAGAGGGAGAGAACGGCACGATGCATCGCGTCAGCTTAGCGGAGCCCGGCGGGGCCGCGCCATCCCGGGCCGCGGAATCCAGTCCCATTTGTCCGTCATTGCGCGTATAACGTGTCTACTAACCGAAAGCCCCCCGTTCCATGAATCGGACGAGCCCCCTTCGTCTTCTTCTCGTGGACAGCTACGCGCTTGTCAGGGCAGCCCTGCGTACGATGCTCGACGGCCATGACGGGTTCCGCGTGGTGAGCGATTGCGGCACCCGCGCCATGGCATTGGCGCATGCCGGCCACGACACGCCCGACATCATTCTCCTGGACATCAGCCACGACGGTGAGCTCTGGGTCGACGCGATTCCCCCGCTGCTCACCGCCGCCGGGCCGCAGGCGCGCCTGCTGCTGGTCACCGCGCTGACCGATCCGGATATCCATCGGCAGGCCGTGCAGAACGGCGCCCGGGGCATCGTCGGAAAGGACCGCTCACCGGACACGCTGTTCAAGGCCATCGAGAAGGTCCACGAGGGCGAGGTGTGGATCGAGCGCCGCATGGTGGCGGAGTTCGTGGCGAACGCCGCGGCGGGCGCCGGCGGTCATCGCGCCCGCATCGACTCGCTGACGCGCCGCGAGCGGGAGGTGGTGCGTCTTGTGGCCGAGGGGCTGAAGAACAAGCAGATCGCCGACCGACTGGCGGTGGCCGACGTCACGGTGCGGCATCACCTGACTTCGATCTTCGCGAAGCTGGATGTGGCCGATCGGTTGTCGCTGCTGGTGTTCGCGTTCAAGAACGGGCTGGTGCAGTCGCCGGACAACCGGCACAAACATGCCTGATTGAGCGGGCCCGCGATCAGCGCGGGCTGGCAGCGCGGGTCAGTTCCTCGATCTCGAGCGCGGCGGTCAGCCCCATGGCGCCGCCGCGGTCGTCGGCGCCGGTCACCCCGGCACGATCCAGGTAGTACTGCTTCGTCGGGCCCGAGCCCGTGCCGGTGCACACGTCCATCAGCGATCCGTCTTCGGCAATCCGCGCCAGCAGACCCTGCCAGGCGCGGGTGACGATCGGCCGATAGCTCGCATCGAGCCAGCCAAGGCGGACACCGCGCGCCATCGCCGTCACCACCATCGCTGTCACCGTGAACTCGCGATAGCTGCCAGGCTCGTCCACGACCTGGCGCCACATACCGTCAGGCGCCTGCTGCGCGATCAATCCCTTCATCAGCGATTGATAGCTCTGCAGCACGCGCGACCGGTCTGGAGACGAAGCCGGCAGATAGGTGAGCGCCTCCATCAGGCCGAACGCCGCGAAGCCGTTGCCACGGCCCCAGGCATGCGGTCCTTCCTTGGCGTGAATGAAGATGCCGTCCGGCCGCTGCAACTGCTCGGCGTAGGTCGTGAGCAGCCGCCCGGCGGCCGCCGCGTAGCGATCGTCACCCTTCGTGCGCGCGGCAACGCGCGCCAGCACGCTGACCGCCATGAACATGTCGTCGGTCCACGCCCGCGGAAAGCGCACGATCTCGCCCTGATCCCTGATCCCTGCTCCCTGCTCCCTTCCCTGTGGCAGCATGAAATCCGCGCCCTTTCGGGCCACCGCGGCGGCTTCGGCGTTGCCATCCAGTTCACCCCAGTCCGACAGCGCCAGGTGACCCGCCAGGCTCGTCAACAGATAGGGTTCGGCAATCGCCGGTTTCGCGCCGGACACAAACGGCGTCATCTCGGCGATCGGCTTGTCGCGAAAGCGCGCGTCACCAGTGATGCGCGCCAGGCGCAGCGCACCGGACCACGACAGCGCGGGGATATAGCTCATGATCGGCTGCGCCGGGTACTTCGGCGCCAGCAGCCGCGCCACGTCCAGCGGCCCGCGGGCCGCACGTGCCGCCAGCGCGGTGCGAAGCGGCGAGGCGACACGCGCCGCTCGCGGCAGCACCTCCGCGATCGCCTTGATCGCATCGTCAGCGGTGGCGTCGAGACGGAGGGCCGGTACCGGCATCGACCACGCCGCGCCGGTTCCGCTGTCGGCAAGGGCGCTGATGAACGAGCCGGGCGCGGGCGCCTGTGCGGCAGTTCCAGTCTGAGCTGGCGTTCCGGGCAGGATGCCGGCGGACGCCGCATTGGCGGCCCAGCTGGTCGCCTTGCCCGAACGCACGTCGATCACCACCGTCGGCGCCTGCATCGTCGTCCAGCGCCAGACATAGTGCGGTGTCGGATCGAGCTTGCCGTCGAAGAAGCCGCCTGGCGGCGGGAAGGAAAGCGCCGCGTCCGCGGCGGTGACCGGCGCCTCGCCGCACGAGTCGGGCCGCGCACAGGGCAGCGCTGCAATCTGCCACTCGGCACGAAGCGCCGCGGCGGCACGGTCGGTAAACCACCAGGTCAGCACGCGCATGACGATGGCGGTGCTGGCCGGGTCGCCGTCGAGCCCGCCGACCAGGACCAGCTTGGGCCGTTTCGGATCGCCGGCCCCGACCGGCTCGATTGCCCACATCCGGCGGCCCGACTTCGTGAGGCCGGCAGCGTCAACCAGCACGGTGCGCGGGCCATCGGGCACCAGCGCGCGCAAGGCCTGTGGCGCTTCAGCACTTGCCGCAGCCTGCTGTTCCGCACGAGGCGGAGGCCCTCTCAGGCGCGGCCGCAGACAGCAGTCACTCCACTCAGACCCAGCGCGAGCAGGGTCAGGCACGTCCGGACGGCGCGTTCCATCATCGCCGCGCAGTGTATCGCAGCGTTTTCCTTATATCTCGAATACTGATGACTAAGATAGGAACATTGCGCTTTTCGAATGCTTAAACCTTCTCTCTAATGGGCCTCTGGAGAACGCGCATGGAGGACTCAGACCAGCGGCCCACGGGCCTCTACCGCTCATCTGACGAACACGACGCCTGCGGCGTCGGATTTGTCGCCCACATCAAGGGCATCCGCTCCCACACCATCGTGCGGGACGCGCTCGACCTTCTCATCAACCTGGAACACCGCGGCGCCGCCGGCTCCGACCCGGACACGGGTGACGGCGCGGGCATTCTCGTGCAGATGCCGGACCGTTTCCTCCGGCAGGCCGTGCCGTTTGCGCTGCCGCCGCTCGGGCGCCTACGGCGCCGGGCTGGTGTTCCTGCCCAATGACGAGTCGGTGCGCGGCGCTCTCCGCGCGCTGGTCGAGCGCATCGTCGCGGAGGAGGGCCAGACCGTCCTCGGCTGGCGCCCGGTGAAGACGAACCTGTGGGCCATCGGCCGGAACGCGGCCGCGGTCGCGCCGGAGTTCGAGCAGCTGTTCATTGGCCGCAGCGCGGACCTCGAAGGTCCTGACGCCGCCAGGCGTTTCGAGCGGCGGCTGTTCGTGATCCGCAAGCGCATCGAGCACGCCGTTGACCAGATGACGCTGACCGACGCGCACCGGCGGTCGTTCTACATCGTCAGCCTCTCGTCGCAGACGCTCATCTACAAGGGCATGCTCACGGCGTCGCAGCTCGGGGGCATGTTTCCCGATCTGTTGAACGAGGCCTTCGAGTCGGCCCTCGCTCTCGTGCACCAGCGGTTTTCGACGAACACGTTCCCGTCGTGGCCGCTCGCCCATCCCGTACCGGTTCGTGGCGCACAACGGCGAAATCAACACGCTGCGCGGCAACGCCAACTGGATGCGCGCGCGTGAAGGCCTGCTGCAGTCGAACGTCCTCGGCGACGACCTCGCGAAGATCCTGCCGGTCATCCGTCCCGGCGGCAGCGACACCGCGACCTTCGACAACGTGCTCGAGCTGCTGGTGATGGCGGGGCGCACGCTGCCGCACGCGGTCCTGATGATGATCCCGGAGCCGTGGTCGGCGAACCCGGCCATGGATCCGGCGGTGCGCGACTTCTACGAGTACCACTCGTCGCTGATGGAGCCGTGGGACGGTCCGGCGTCGATCACCTTCACCGACGGCACGCTGATCGGCGCCGTCCTGGATCGCAACGGGCTGCGCCCGTCGCGCTACTGCGTGACCAGCGACGACCGCGTGATCATGGCCTCCGAGACGGGCGTGCTGGACATCCCGGCCGATCGCATCGTGAGGAAGGATCGCCTGCGCCCCGGCAAGATGCTGCTGATCGACACGCAGCAGGGCCGCATCATCGACGACGAGGAGATCAAGCGCGAGCTCGCCGCCGAGCGTCCCTATGGGGAGTGGCTCCGGGCGAACATGGTCAACATCGAGGCGCTGCCTCCCGCGCGTGCGGAGCGTCCCGACCACGAGACCGTGCTGCGGCGCCAGCAGGCGTTCGGCTACACGCAGGAAGACCTGCGCGTGCTGCTCACGCCGATGGCGCTGTCGGGCGAGGAGCCGCTGGGCTCGATGGGCACCGACACGGCGCTCGCCGTGCTGTCGGACAAGCCGCGGCTGCTCTACGACTACTTCTCGCAGCTCTTCGCGCAGGTCACCAATCCGCCGCTCGACGCGATCCGCGAGGAGCTGGTCACGTCGATGGGCTCCACCCTGGGCCCGGAAGGCAACCTGCTGGAAGCCACGCCCGAGGCGTGCCGGCAGATCCAGATCGACTACCCGATCCTCCACAACGATCAGGTCGCGAAGCTCCGCCACCTGCCGCCCGGCTCGCCGTTCCGCTCGACGACGCTGCCGCTGCTCTACAACCCGGACGAGGACGGACCGGGGCTGGAGAAGGCGATGGCCGAGCTGTGCCGCAAGGCCAGCCAGGCGGTCGCGGCCGGTTACGGCATCCTGATCCTGTCGGACCGTGGTGTGGACGCCACCCATGCGCCCATCCCCAGCCTGCTCGCCACCGCCGGCGTGCATCATCACCTGGTCCGCGAAGGCAGCCGCACCAAGTGCGGGCTGCTGGTGGAAACGGGCGACGCGCGCGAGGTCCACCACGTCGCGCTGCTCATGGGCTACGGCGCCGGCGCGGTGAATCCGTACCTGGCGTTCGAAACGCTGCACGACCTGATCCGCCAGGGGCTGCTGCCCGGTGTCTCGCACGATCAGTCCGTCATCCGCTATATCAAGGCGCTCAACAAGGGCGTGCTGAAGGTGATGTCCAAGATGGGCATCTCCACGCTTCAGAGCTACTGCGGCGCGCAGATCTTCGAAGCAGTCGGGCTCGATCGCGCGTTCGTGGAGAAGTACTTCACCTCAACGGCGTCGCGCATCGGCGGCGTCGGCGTGAAGGTGATCTCGGAGGAAGTCCGCCAGCGCCACGCGCGCGCCTTCGGCCACCGCGCGGCGGGCCCGGTCGATCTCGAGAGCGGCGGCGAGTACCAGTGGCGCCGGGACGGCGAAGTCCACCTGTTCAACCCCGAGACGGTGTTCCGCCTGCAGCACGCCACGCGCACGGGCCAGTACAAGGTATTCAAGGAATACACGCAGCTGGTTGACGACCAGAGCCGGAAGCGAGCCACGCTGCGCAGCCTGTTCCGCTTCAAGCCCGCCGGGCCGGCGGTTCCACTCGACGAGGTCGAGCCGGTGGAAGCCATCCTCAAGCGCTTCTCGACCGGGGCGATGTCCTACGGGTCGATCAGCCAGGAAGCGCACGAGACGCTGGCGATTGCCATGAACCGGATGGGCGCCAAGTCGAACACCGGCGAGGGCGGTGAGGATCCGGCGCGCAACGTCCGCGATGCCAACGGCGATTCCCGCCGCAGCGCCATCAAGCAGGTGGCGTCGGGCCGCTTCGGCGTGACCAGCGAGTATCTGGTCAACGCCGACGACCTGCAGATCAAGATGGCGCAGGGCGCCAAGCCCGGCGAGGGCGGCCAGCTGCCCGGGCACAAGGTCTATCCGTGGATTGCGAAGGTGCGTCACTCCACGCCCGGCGTCGGTCTCATCTCGCCGCCGCCGCACCACGACATCTACTCGATCGAGGACCTGGCGCAGCTGATCTTCGATCTGAAGAACGCGAACCCCGTCGCGCGCGTGCACGTGAAGCTGGTCGCCGAATCCGGCGTCGGCACCGTCGCTGCCGGGGTGTCGAAGGCGCACGCCGACGTGGTGCTGATCTCCGGGCACGACGGCGGCACGGGCGCCTCGCCGCTCACCAGCCTCAAGCACGCGGGTGTGCCGTGGGAGCTGGGCCTCGCCGAGACGCAGCAAGTGCTGTTGATGAACAACCTCCGCGACCGCATCGTCGTGCAGGTGGATGGGCAGCTGAAAACCGGCCGCGATGTCGTCGTGGCGGCACTGCTCGGCGCCGAGGAGTTCGGCTTCGCCACCGCGCCGCTGGTGGTGATGGGCTGCGTGATGATGCGCGTCTGCCACCTGAACACCTGCCCGGTGGGCATCGCGACCCAGGATCCGGAACTGCGTAAGACGTTCGCCGGCAAGCCGGAGTTCGTGCAGACGTTCTTCCGCTTCATCGCCGACGAAGTGCGCGAGCAGATGGCGGCGCTCGGCTTCCGCACCATGAACGAGATGATCGGTCACGCCGACTGCCTGGATGCCGAGCCGGCCGTGGACCACTGGAAGGCGAACGGCCTCGACTTGTCGCCTCTCCTCTATCAACCCGAGCTGCCCGCGGACGCCGCGCGACGCGCGACGACGAAGCAGGACGCGGGGCTCGAGTCGGTGCTGGATCACACGCTGATCGCCCAGGCGGCCGAGGCGCTGGCGCACCAGACACCGGTGGAGATCGCGCTGCCGATCCGGAACACGCACCGCACCGCGGGCACGCTGCTCGGCTACGAGGTCACCCGCCGCTTCGGCGGCGCCGGCCTGCCGGACGATACCATCCGCGTCAACTTCACCGGCTCGGCGGGCCAGAGCTTCGGCGCCTTCCTGCCGCGGGGCATCACGCTATCGCTCGAGGGCGATGCCAACGACTTCGTCGGCAAGGGCCTGTCCGGCGGGCACCTGGTGGTCCAGCCGCCGCGCGAGGCGGCGTTCGTCGCCGAGGACAACGTCATCATCGGCAACGTGCCGCTCTACGGCGCCACCAGCGGTCAGGCCTTCGTGCGCGGCGTGGCGGGCGAGCGATTCGCCGTGCGCAACAGCGGCGCCGAGGCGGTCGTGGAAGGCGTGGGCGATCACGGCTGCGAGTACATGACCGGCGGCCGCGTGGTGGTGCTCGGGCGCACCGGGCGCAACTTCGCCGCGGGCATGAGCGGCGGCCTCGCCTACGTGCTCGACGAGGATCGCTCCTTCCACCTGCGCTGCAACACGGCGATGGTGGATCTGGATCGTCTGGACGACGACGAAGAGGCGGACCGCGTCCACGAACTGATCGCCCGGCATGCGCTGCTCACCGGCAGCGCGGTCGCGTCCCGGGTGCTGGACAACTGGGCGGCCATGCGGCAGGCCTTCGTCGCCGTGACGCCGCGCGACTTCAAGCGCGTGCGCGCCGCGGAGGCGCTGGCGCGCGCCGAGGCGCGGCAGCCTGCCTTCAGCGATCTGGTGGGAGCGTAACGTGGGCAAGGCCACAGGGTTCGTCGAATTCGCACGCCTCAAGCCGGCGGCGCGGCCGGTTACCGAGCGGGTGCACGACTACCGTCATGTCTACACCGGCTACGCCAAGGACGACCTCACCAGGCAGGCGGCGCGGTGCATGGACTGCGGCATCCCGTTCTGCCACCAGGGCTGCCCGCTGGGCAACCTGATTCCGGACTGGAACGATCTGGTCTATCGCGATTCGTGGCGCGCGGCGCTCGAGCGCCTGCACCAGACCAACAACTTCCCGGAGTTCACCGGCCTGCTGTGCCCGGCGCCGTGCGAAGGGTCGTGCGTGCTCGGCATCAACAAGGACCCGGTCACCATCAAGTCGATCGAGCTGGCGATCATCGACCGCGCCTTCGACGAGGGCTGGGTCGTGCCGGAGGCGCCAACGACGCGGACGTGGAAGAAGGTGGCGGTGATTGGATCGGGGCCCGCCGGGCTGGCCGCATCGGCCCAGCTCAATCGCGCCGGCCACAGCGTCACGGTGTTCGAAAAGGCCGATCGCATCGGCGGCCTGCTGCGCTACGGCATCCCCGAGTTCAAGCTGGAGAAGCGCGTCCTCGATCGACGGCTCGAACTGCTGGAGGCCGAGGGCGTGGTCTTCCGCCCCGGCGTGGATGCCGGGAGCGACATCTCCGCTGCCGATCTGCGCCGCGACTTCGACGCCGTGGTCCTGGCCGGCGGCGCCGGCCGCCCCCGCGACCTCGCGGTACCGGGGCGCGATCTGCCGG
Organism: uncultured Acidobacteriota bacterium; assembly: GCA_963723005.1. Classification (GTDB taxonomy): domain Bacteria; phylum Acidobacteriota; class Vicinamibacteria; order Vicinamibacterales; family UBA2999; genus VFZN01. The sequence goes on from CAVRPA010000015.1 coordinate 133,875, forward strand.
GCGTGCATTTCGCGATGGAGTACCTCACGCAGCAGAACCGCCGCTGCCAGGGCGACGGCGTTCCCGAGGCCGGCGCGATCAACGCCGAGGGCAAGCACGTCATCATCATCGGCGGCGGCGACACCGGCGCGGACTGCCTCGGCACCGCGCATCGTCAGGGTGCGCGCATCCGTGACGCAGCTCGAGCTGCTGCCCGCGCCACCCAACGCGCGTGCCTCCGACAACCCGTGGCCCCTGTGGCCCATCGTCTTCCGCACATCGTCGGCGCACGAGGAGGGCGGTGAGCGGGTCTATGCCGTGGAGACCACGTCGTTCTCCGGAACGGGACGTGTCGAGGCCCTGCACGGACAGCAGGTCGCGCGGGTCATCAAGGACGGACGCCCGGCGTTCGAGGCCGTGCCCGACAGCGCGTTCGTGATGAAGGCCGACCTGGTGCTGCTGGCGATGGGCTTCCTGGGGCCGGAGAAGAACCGACTGCTGGCCGACCTCGGGGTGACCTTCACCGACCGTGGCACGGTGGCTCGCGACGAGCAGTGGATGACCAGCGTGCCCGGCGTGTTCGCCGCCGGCGATCTGCAGCGCGGCCAGTCACTCATCGTCTGGGCCATCGACGATGGGCGGCGCGCCGCCGCCAGCGTGGATCAATACCTGCTGGGAAGGTAGGGGCCGTTCCGCGGCCCTTCGACGTATCGGAGCAGAGTGCCCATCGCCGAGTGGGGAAGGCTTAGGAACCCAAGGCGTGTGCGCGACGCGCTGCTCCGTATCCTGTTCCTCAAGTGCGTTGAGCCCCGCCTGCCGCGCCCATTTCTCTCCGTCTATCGGCTTCAGGGGTGGGTGGGCAGATCTGCGCCAAACTTCGCGGGGCGACGGCGAAAGCGGCCGCTTCTGTCCGTTTGTGGTCGCTCTGCTACGGTTCTGTCGTAGAATCTGCGGTCACTACCCCGTCCACACACGAGGCACGTATGACGAAGACCTTCAGGTTCGGAGCAGCCCTCTCGGCTCTGCTCGTCGCGGTGACCGCCAGCGTGGCGCTACTCCAGGCCCAGGCGCCCCGGGCGCGTTCCGGTTTCCGCGCACTCACGGGACCGGTTGCAGCGGCGTTCGCCGTTCCGGCCGACATGCGGCTGGTGGCCCGCGAGCCGGGCAGCGCGGCACGGGTATCCGCCGAGCGGTACCGGCAAGTCGTGGGTAGCGCGGAGGTGCTGGGCGGCCAGATCACGATCTACACGGACAATGCCGGCGTGCGCACGGCGGTGATCGGTGCCCACTACCCGGAAGTCCGACCGGCGGGTGCCATCCGCCTCGGCCCCGCGCAGGCGCAGGCCATTGCCGCCGCGCGGAGGCCCGCCCTCACCGGCGAGTGGCAGTCCGACCTGATGATTCACCCCGACACCGGCCGCTACTTCTATCGCGTCGAGGTCAGGGCCACCGACAGCCGCTGGTTCACCTGGGTGGACGCGGAGACCGGCGAGGTCGTCAACGACTACGACGGCTTCGCCACGCAGGCCCCTCCCCCTCCGGACGACGTGGGTGTGCGGGGAGACTACAAGGACCTGACCGGGCTCACGACCAATATCAGCGGCAGCTACCGTATGCAGTTGGTGGCTTCCGACCGGCGCATCGACACCTATGACGCCCGGAACCGGCAGACGCTCCCAGGCGTGCTCGCCGCCGATGCGGATGACGTCTGGAACACCGCGGGCCGCACGTCGCCGGGACAGCCGGCCATGGTGGACGCACATTTCTACGCGAGCGTCACCGACCGCTACTACCGGACGCGGCGCAGCTTCAACTGGTTGCAGCGCTATCCCCAGGGGATGCGCTCATCCGTGCACGTCGGCCGCAACTACAACAACGCCGGCTGGAACGGCACCCAGATGATTTATGGCGACGGCGATGGCATCTCGTTCATCGAGTTCTCGGGCGACCTGGATGTCGTCGGGCACGAGCTGAGCCACGGTGTCACCGAAGCCACGAGCAACCTGGTGTACCAGAACGAGTCGGGCGCGCTCAACGAGGCGTTCTCCGACATCATGGGGACGGCCATCGAGTTCTACTACGGCAACGGCAACTGGACGATCGGCGAGGACATCACGCCGGGTGCCAACGGCATCCGCAACATGGCAAACCCCAACGAGGACGGAGACCCTTCGCACTACGCCGACCGGTACACGGGCACCGGCGACAACGGGGGCGTCCACATCAACAGCGGCATCGCGAACCACTGGTTCTACCTGCTGGTCCACGGCGGCCAGAACGCAAACCCGGGCCGCCAGGGCACGGGCGTGGCGGGCCTCGGCGAGGCGCAGATCGAAGCGGCGGCCAACATCGCCCATCTCGGGTTCACGGCGCTGCCGGCGACGGCGAACTTCTGCGCCGCGCGCGCGTCCACGATCGCGGTCGCGGGTAGCTTCGCGGCGAACGTCGCAGCGGCGTGGGATGAGGTCGGGGTCGACTCGCAACTGTGCGGCGGCGGCTCGGGCGACACCACGGGGCCGGTGATCACCAGTGTGGTCAGCCTGAAGCTGAAAGGCACCAAATTCAAGATCAGCTGGACGACCGACGAGCCCTCGGACAGCGTCGTGTCCTTCAGCTGTTGCGGGACGTATACCAACGCGACGCTGGTGACGAGCCACTCGATGACCTTTACCGGCTCAAACGGGGTGGCCTATCAGGTACTACGTCACCTCGACAGACGCGAGTGGCAACCCCACGACGGCAGGGCCATTCACGCACCAGAATTGACGGAACGGGCAGGCCCGACGCGCCGCGCCATCACAGGGGTCACTGCTGCCTTTCTCAGCTATGGAGCGTGGGCACGTGGCGCCTCACTGCCCGGCGGCCACCATCACCTGCGCGATGATGATCTTCAAGATCGTCGCCGCGGGGAAGATCATCGCGTAGCAGATCTCCACGCGGTCCGACGGAAACGCACGGAACGAATACGCCAGGACCGCGGGCGCGCCGGTGACGCCCGAGGCGATGCCAATCAGGTCGTCGAACGGAAGGCGCATCACGTAGTGGCCGACGAGGAGCGGTGTCAGCGCAAGCGCGAACAGGATGCACGCACCCGCCATGAGATAGGCGACGCCGCTGCCGGCGAGCTCGGCGACGAACGGCGAGCCCGAACTCATGCCGACCTGGGCCAGGAACACGGACAGGCCGAAGTTTCTGAGCGTGAGATTTGCCGCCAGCGGCATCGTCCAGGTGAGAGCCCCGGTGCGCCCGAGCTTTCCCAGGATCAGCGCCATGATGAGCGAACCGCCGGCAATGCCCATCTTGAACGAGCCCACCACCGGCACTGGCACGCGAATGCTGCCGAGCAGCACGCCCAGCACCATGCCGAGGCCGAGCGAGACATAGCTGAACTCGGTGGTGCCGCGGATGGAGTCGCCGAAGAAGCGCCTCATCGCGTCGAACGTTTCACGGCGGGTCAGCAAAGCCACCCGGTCGCCCATCTCCAGCGTCAGCTCGGACGTTACCAGCAGCTCGGTGTCGCCACGCTGCACATGGGTGATCGTGGCGTCCACGCCTTCGGGCAGCGCAAGGTCGGACACCCGCACGCCTTCCAGGTGCGGCTTCGACACGAACACCCGCACCATGTCCATATGACTGCGATCGCTGACGACGCGCCCCTTCGCGTCCTCGCCGAGCATCGTCCGCGCCGACTCGAGGGGTGCATCGTCCACGGCGCCGAGCAGCAGGACATCGCCCGCGCCGAGGATCATGCCGGGTTCGGGATGACGGTTCTCGTTCCCGACGCGCGCGACCAGGACGTTCACCCCGGAAGGCAGGGACGGCAGCAGATCGCGCAGGGGCCGCCCGATGACCGCCGGCGATCGGAGCGCCACTTCCACCGTGCGCATGCCCGCTCGCGCGGCGTCGAGCTTCGGCTTCACGATGATCTGCATCGCGTAGATGCACAGGATCGCGCCGACCAGCCCAAACGGATAGGCCACGCTGTAGCCCACCACCGGATCGCTGTTCCCCGCCGCTTCCAGCGCCGCCTGCATGGTGGCTGAGCTGTTGCCCGCGCCGGCGAACAGCCCGGCCATCGTGGCGGGGGACACGTCCATCACCATGAGCTCCAGCACACAAACGGCCGTCGTGGTGGCCAGTGCCAGCGCCGCCAGCAGGTTGTATTTCCGCCCGGCCTTGCCCGACAGGCCGGCGAAGAACTGCCTGCCGAACTGGATGCCGAGCCCGTAAAGGAACATGACCAGGCCCAGCGTGCCGACCAGCGGCGGTGGCTGTGCTTTCGGGGCGATCGCGCCGATGAAGAGGCCGGAGAACAGCACCGCGCCGACGCCGAGCGAGAGGCCCTTGACGTTGATGGCTCCCAGTGCGTAGCCGCCGGCGATCACGAGAAAGAGCGCCAACAGCGGCTGTTGCGCCAGAAACGCCGTCAAGGTCTCCATCCACCCTCCATCGAGCTGCCCATCAGTGCCAGCACGGGCTGGCGTCCGCGCACGACCTCGCTACGGTCAATCTCCGAGGCTGATCCCGAGTGCCCGCGCACCGCGTACGAATGCGCCGTCCAGGGCCACTCGCCGCAGCTGGCCCACGGCCTCGGCGATCGGCACGCTCTCGATGCTGGGGCCAGTGTAGGTGACCATGCGGCCGAACTGTCCATCCGCGATGAGCTCGATCGCCGTCGTGCCGAACAGCGTGCAGAGGGCGCGGTCGAAGTTCGTCGGCCCGCCGCCGCGCTGCAGATGGCCAAGGACCATCGCGCGGGTCTCCTTGCCGGTGCGCCGCTCGATCTCCGCGGCCACCTGTGTACCGATGCCGCCGAGGCGAGCTTCCCGATCCGTTGGTTGATCGGCGCTGGTCACGAACTCGCCCCCCTCGGCGCGCGCCCCCTCCGCGACGACGACGATGCTGAAGTGGCGCCCCGCTTGCTCGCGTTCGACCACCTTCGCGCAGATGCTGTCGTAACGGAACGGAATCTCCGGGATGAGGATGACGTCAGCACCGCCGGCCAGACCGGCGTAGATGGCAATCCACCCCGCATATCGGCCCATGACTTCGAGCACCATCACGCGGTCGTGGCTCTCGGCCGTCGTGTGCAGCCGGTCCAGCGCCTCGGTGGCGCAGGCCACCGCGGAATCGAAGCCGAAGGTCATGACCGTCGCGGCCAGGTCGTTGTCGATCGTCTTGGGAACGGCGACGATCGGCACGCCGTGCGCGTATAGCTGCTGGGCGATGCTCAACGAACCGTCGCCGCCGATGGCAACCAGGGCATGCAGTCCGAGCGCCTCGAAGCCCCGCTTCGTCTCATCGAGCAGCGCCACCGGCAGACCCTGGGCCTCCCCGTGGCCGACCTTGGCGGTGAATCGGCCGCGATTGCTGGTGCCGAGAATCGTGCCGCCACGGGTGAGAAGCCCGCCGAGCTCCTGATAATCGAGGGCGCGATAGCGCTGTGGATCCAGCAACCCTTCGAAGCCGCCGAGAATCCCGATCGCTTCCCATCCGCGACGGCTGGCGGCCTTCGCCACGGCGCGAATCACCGCATTCAGTCCGGGGCAGTCGCCGCCGCCGGTCACGATGCCGATTCGTCTGCTCATCTCGGATACACCTTCTGGGTCTGCATTGTGACATTCTTGGCCATGCCTGAACCGAAGCCCGCATTACCGGACACTGGTGTCGTCGACATTCAGGACCAGACCCAGACCATCGAGCTCGTCTCGGCGTCGATCCTGGGCCTGTGGGATGTGGTCAACAACCTGACGCGCCTCCGGCCGACCCGCCGGGAGCAGTTCCGCGTGACCATCTTCGGCTCGGCGCGGGTCGAGCAGGACCACTGGGTCTACGCCGCCGTGCGTGACATGTCGGCGGAGCTCACCCGCATGGGCTGCGCGATCATCACGGGCGGCGGGCCGGGCCTGATGCAGGCGGCCAACGAGGGCGCGTCGCTGGCCGCGCCCGACGCCAAGGGCCGCTCCGTGGGCATCCGCATCGAGCTGCCGTTCGAGCAGGACGTGAACCCGTTCGTCGGCAGCGCCTACGAGCACCGCACGTTCTTTTCGCGGCTGCACCACTTCGTGCTGGTCTCCGATGCCTTTGTCGTCGTGCCCGGAGGCGTCGGCACGGTGCTCGAGCTGATGATGGTGTGGCAGCTCCTGCAGGTGCGGAAGCTCGCGAACACACCGCTGGTGCTGGTTGGTCCGATGTGGCAGGGTCTGGTGGACTGGCATCGTCAGGCGATGCTGAGGCCCGGGTTCGAGCTGGCGTCCGAGCCGGACATGGCCATCCCGCAGGTCGTGCCGGGTGCGGCCGAGGCGATCGCGATTCTGCGTGAGAGCCACGCCGCATGGGTGCGCGCCGGCGAGACGCAGCCGCGCTGAGCGCTCACCGCGTTCGGGTCATCGCCGTTCCGCGTTGTTCAGGCTCAGGGTGCAAGGGCCGACCGCGTCCAGCGCCATTCCATCGAGCTCTCCTTCCCGTTCATCGTGCCCTCGATGCGGGCGCGGAGGGCGTTGCCGTCCTTCCAGTAGATGAGGCGCTGGGGGAAGTCGTGCGCGCGATTCTCGAACACCACGCGCTCGCCGTCGAGGGTCGCGAGAGCGAACGGCGTTGCCGGGCTCCGTCCGCCTGGTTGTGAAAGATAGACGAGCCTGCCGTTCTGCTCCTCGACCCTGAAGAATTCGAATTCCACCATTCGGCCCTGGCGCACCGTGCGGTGCATGCCAACCATCGCGCCGCCTTTCGGGGCGGTCCAATGCTCCTCGTGTTCGTCGGGCCCGTCGTTGCCGGACCACGAGCCGGCCATCCAGGCGAGGGCGCTGATGGGGTGGGTCGCCGCCGGTTGCGCGTGGACCGAAGTGGTCGAGACCATTGCCCACGGGAGGGCGACAACCAGGGCGAACGTGGCCAGGCGAGTCACCGCGAGAGCATACGCTTGGCCGCGGACGGTCACAACCCTCTCGTTGGCCGCCGGTCAGGGCAGGTCTGGCGGCGGCACGCGCTTCTTGCTGGCCTGCTCGAAGGCATAGGCCAGCGCAATCAGCTTCGGCTCGGCGCACTGGCCGCCGGTGAAGGCCATGCCATAGGGCGCCGGCTTGGCGGTGAACCCGTCCGGGAACGCCGGCGTCGGCGCATTCGGCACCATGCCGAACGGCACGACGATGATCGGGTAGCCGGCCCGCGCCGCCAGGTTCGCTCCCGATCCACCGGGCGTGAAGATCGCGTCGAGGTTGTTCGCCTTCAACACCGCGTCGATGCCCTGATCGCGGCTCAGCATCTTGTCCTTCTTGTCGTCGGCCGCGTTTCGGGCGCGGTCGCGCTCGACGTCCATCTCGTCCGAGATGTCCAGCCGCGACTGACCGAAGCGCATTGCGCCGGCCTTGGCGTGCGCCATGTTCCACTCACGTAGTTCGGTAAGGGTCTTCACCGGCGCCGCCGGGCCGAGGCTGGCCAGCCAGGCGTTGAAGTCGCGCTTCATGCCGTACTTGAAGTTCACCGTGCAGTTGGCGTCGCCGCCCTTCTTGTGCTCGGCGCCCTGGCAGTAGTCGAACAACAGGAAGTTGGCGGCCGGATCCTTGCTGACCACGCTGGGAACGTCCGCGGGGTCGACGACAACGGCGCCGTGTGCCTTCAGCAGCGCGACCGCCTCGGCCATGACTTTGGCCTGCTCGGGGTTGAGGCCGCCACGCGGCTGCGATTCACCGGGAGCGGTGACCGGGTCCACATAGAACGCGCGGGGAATCCCGATGCGCGCGCCCTTCAGCGCGGCGGCATCCAGGAACGCGGTGTAGTCGCGGTTGGGCGGTGGCGTGCACGTCTGAGTCGCGGCGTCGTTCGGATCCGGTGACGCGCTCTCGAGCACGCCCATCAGCACCGCGGCGTCGGCCACGGTGCGGCCCATGGGACCTGCCGTGTCGTGATCGGCCGTGATCGGGATCACGCCGTAGCGGCTGATGCGGCCGATCGTCGGGCGGATGCCGGCCAGCATGTTGGCGTTCGACGGGCTGATGATCGAGCCGCCGGTGTCGGAACCGACGCTCGCGGCCCAGAAGCTGGCCGCGGTGCCGGCGCCGGAGCTCGACCCGCCGGTCTGCAGCACGGGACGCCCGTCGAAGGTGTCGGGGCGCGGATCCATCCGCGGATCGTACGGGTTGTAGGCGAAGCCGGCCACGCCGGTGTAGTTGGCGACCATCGGCGTCGGAGCGCCGGCGGTCCAGTGCGCCAGCTCGGTGAGCACGGTCTTGGCGATGATGATGGCGCCGCCGTCGCGCAGGTTCTTCGTCAGCGTGGCGTCGTAGGGCGGCATCAGGTTGCGGAACGCCAGGGCGCCGCCGGTGGTGCGGATGTCGGTGGTGTGGATGTTGTCCTTGAGCGCGATGGGAATGCCGTGCAGAGGACCGCGGACGCGGCCGGCGGCGCGCTCCTTGTCCATCGCGTCCGCCTCGGCCAGCGCGCGCGGATTCACCGTGATGATGGCGTTCAGCCGATCCTCGTAGGTGGCAATGCGCGCCAGATACGCCGCCACCAGCTGGTGCGAGGTGATGCGGCCATCCTTCAGCGCGGCCTGCAGTTGCGGGATGCTCGTTTCGACGACGTTGAATGGCGCCGCGGAAGGGGCCGGCGGCGGAGGCGCCGGCGCGCACGCGGAACCGTAGAGCACCATCGCCGTGAACAAAATCCCCGCACGCATCATGGTTTCTCCTGGATGACCCTGGCCGCCTCGACCCGCAGCTCGCGGAGATTCTACGCGAGTCTCTGACCGATGGCTCAGGCGCATAATCAACACCATGACGAAGAATGTCGCCAACATTCGCCCCGCCACTCTCCTCGATTACGATGCCTGGCTGCCGCTGTGGCAGGCGTACCTCGAGTTCTACAAAGCGACGATCGCGCATGAAACCACCCTGACCACGTGGGCGCGCCTGTTGGACGAGCGGGAGCCGATGCATGCGGTCCTGGCCGAGATCGGCGGCACGGCCGTCGGCATGGTGCACTTCATCGAGCACCGCAGCTGCTGGACGACGGGGAACTACATGTACCTGCAGGACCTCTTCGTCGCGCCGGAAGCGCGGGGCCACGGGGTGGGACGCCGGCTGATCGAGCACGTCTACGCCGAGGCGGCTGCCCGCGGCTGCTCGCGGGTCTGGTGGCTGACTCATGAGAGCAACGCCCAGGCGATGGTGCTCTACGACCAGGTGGCGGATCGCAGCGGCTTCATCCAGTACCGGAAGATGCTTTGAGTCGGCCGCTTCGCGGCCGACTTTAAGGCGTCAGGTCCGCCTGATACTCGCCGATGAACTCCATCACAGACGAAGCCTCGACCATGTCCTTCGCGCGGAAGCGGATCGAGTGGGATCCCGTCCGCTCGAACATCGGGAGATAGGCCAGCACCTCGACCGGCCGGTAGTGCTTGAAGCTCACCTCCACCGTCACCGGCCCGGCGACGCGGTACGGCTTGAACTCCGACCGCCGCGAGATCGCGGCCTTCACCCGCTGCCCGATCAACTCGACCGAGGCCTGGGGCGTGATCGTCAGCGCTGAATGGAACCCGAGGCTCTTCTTCGTCTCGGCCCCTTCGATGTTGCCGACCACTTTCCTCACCTCCGCAATCGCCGCATCGTCGCCCGACATCATGATGACGGGCACGTTGAACTGACCGGCGATGGCGGCGTTCCACGACCCTTCGGTCATCTCGACGCCGTTCAGCGCTACGCGGGTGAGCGTCGCGCTCGAGAACGTGTGCGCGCGCACGCCGGTGGTGTTGCTGGTGGAGGCGTGATAGCCGATGAACATGGCGGCGTCCACGGTCTCGTCAACGCCCGCCATCATGGACAGCTTGCGCGGCCACGACCGGACCACGCGGACGTCAGCCGGAAACTGCTCGATCAGCAGGTTCTCGCCGTTGCCGTGTGAATCGGCGACGACAATCTCCGTGGCGCCGGCCTCCCGGGCCGCCGTGACCGCCGCCACCGCCTCGCGGGTCATGAACTCGCGGAAGCGGCCGTACTCGAAGCCGGTGGGCCCGAGCTGATCACCGGTAACGGCGCCGGCCACCCCCTCCATGTCCACCGAGATGTGCACCTTCAGTTTCGGCGCCTGAGCCTCGGTGCGCATGGGGCCAGTCATGACGATGGCTAGAGCGATCGGAATCAGCGTCAGGCGCACGGTGGTGTCTCCTTGAGTTGGACAGCGGTGGCTTCGAGGCCTCACTCTAACCAAGATCGGCCCGGCGGCGCTGTCGATATAATCGGGCCGCACCCCGTTACGGAACTTGCGCTCACCCGGAGGCCACATGTTCGCTGCGCTGCCGACCCTATCCCGCCGCACCACCGTTGCCGGACTGCTCGTCGCGGCCGGGCTCGCCGGGCTCACCATGCCGCTGGCAGGTCAGGAGGCCGCTCAGCGGCCGATGACGTTCCTCGACATGCAGCAGATGCGGCAGACCGGGTCGCCCACGCCCAGCCCGGACGGCAAGTGGCTGCTCTATACGCTGAGCACGCCCAACTGGAAGGAGGCGACCAAGCAAACCGACGTCTACCTGGTCTCCCTGCAGCAGGGCGTGACGTCCACCCGGCAGCTGACGTTCACGAAGGACAAGAACGAGACGTCGCCGAAATGGGCCGCCGACGGCAGCTTCTTCGTGTTCCTGTCCGATCGCGACGCGCCAGATGACAAGAAGACGCGCAACCAGCTGTACATGATGCGTCCCGACGGCGGCGAGGCTCGTCGCCTCACCGATGCGAAGGAAGGCGTCTCCGACGTCGCGTTCACGCGCGACGGGCGGTGGCTGGCCTATCGCACCGGCAAGGAAGGCGAGGAACAGCTGTTTCGCCTGTCGGGCACGCAGCCCGAGGCCGCCGCGGCTGAGCCGATCACCCGGCATCCAACCGGGGTCCGGTCGTGGGCGTGGGCGCCCGACGGCACGCGCATCTACTTCGTGACGCCGGACCGCATCGATCCGGACGAAAAGCTCAGGCGCGAGAAGAAGTTCACGGTCAACATCCGTAACCCCGAAACACCGGTCGCCAGCCTGTGGGTGGTGAACGTTTCCGCCACGCCCTCTCCGGATGGAAACGCCCACACCACCAAGCGCCTCACCGAAGGCGGCGCCTACTCCGTGGACGATGTGACGATTTCGAAGGATGGCAAGTGGGTCGGCTTCCGCGGGCTGGCGGCCAACCGCTACCAGCGCGGCATCACCTCGGAGAACATCTATTCCGATCTCTACCTGCTCGAAGCCGCCACCGGCACGATCGAGCGCCTGACCTCCAACGCCGAAATCGGTGAAGGCAACCTCAGTTTCTCTCCCGACAGTCAGTCGCTGGCGTTCTCTGGTCCTGACGACCTCACCACCTACGGCATGAGCAACAGCCGCGTGTACGTCCGCTCGATCGCGGATCGCGGCAAGCCGTTCCGTAAACTCGGCAACACGTTCGACGGCGATGTCACGGTGGGCTTCTGGGCGAAGGATGCCAGCACCATCTATTTCAACGAGGGCATCAAGGCCACGAGCCAGGTGGTGGCGCTGGACGTGAAGTTCAACACGGTGCGGCCCATCACCGAGGAGCGCGCCAGCGTGTCGGCCCAGCAGGACGCCGACACGGGAGTCGTGCTGATCGACTACGCCGACGGCACGACCCCGCAGACGCTGTTCACCGTGGACACGATCGCCAACGCCAGCACCCGCACCTCATGGCGCCAGCTGACCGATCCGAATCCGCAGGTGCGCCGCTTCGCCCTGGGGCAGCAGGAAGAGATCACGTGGAAGTCGAAGGACGGCACCACCGTGGGCGGCGTGCTGGTCAAGCCGGTGGGCTACCGCGCCGGCCAGCGCTACCCGCTGATCGTCGCCATCCACGGCGGCCCGGCCTCGGCCGACATCCTGTCGTTCAACGGCGGCTACGGCTCGCAGGTGTACGCCGGCGCCGGCTACGTCGTGCTGCGCCCGAACTACCGCGGCTCCACCAACTACGGCAACAAGCTCCAGACCGACATCGTCGGCAACTACATGGCGCCGGGGTACGACGACATCATGGCCGGCGTCGATCACCTGATTGCGCAGGGCATTGCCGATCCCGACCGCATGGGCGCGCTCGGCTGGAGCGCCGGCGGACACTGGTCCAACTGGATCCTGACGCACACCGATCGCTTCAAGGCGATCAGCACCGGCGCCGGCACCGCGAACTGGATCTCGATGTACGCGCAGAGCGACGTGCAGCGCAACCGCCAGTTCTATCTGGGCAACAAGCTGCCGTACGACGACTTCGACGCCTACTGGGTGCAGTCGCCGCTCAAGTACATCAAGAACGCGAAGACGCCGACGATGATCCATGTCGTGGAGGGCGACCCGCGCGTGCCGAGCCCGCAGTCGATCGAGCTGCACATGGCGCTCAAGCAGCTGGGCGTGCCGACGGAGCTCTTCATGTATCCGGGCAATACGCACGGCATCCCCGATCCGCGCAATCAGCTGGTGAAGTCGGTGAGCGAGATGGCGTGGATGGATCACTACGTGCGCGGCATGAACACGAAGTTCTCCTGGCGCGATGTGCTGAAGACGCTGGAAGACGAGGCGGCCGTCACGAACGAGACGTCGCGGCCGCACTAGCCCGCGACTGGCCTGGCCGTTGTAGTCTGCAGTTGCCCATGCGCCGCACCTCGATGCCGGTTTCGCGGCGCTTCGTCCACCTGGCGGCCTGGCTCGCGGTGCTGTTGTTGCTGCCGCACGACAGCCACGCGCAGACGGTGGAGGTCACGCCGTTTGTCGGCTACCGCGTCGGCGGCGGGTTCTTCGACGTGCCCAACGGCCGCGTCGTCGACGACGATGCCGCGCCCAGTGCCGGCCTGCTGGTGAACGTGGACGTGGGGATGGAGACGCCCGGGCTGAAGTTCGAGGCGCTGTTCAGCCGCGAGGAAGTGCGGGTGGAGATTCGACCGGACAGCCTGTTCGACCCACCTGCCATCGTCCGCGTCGAGGTGGATCAGATCCAGATCGGCGGCATCCAGGAGTTCGGTCAGACGCGCGTCCGTCCGTTTCTTTCGGGTTTGCTCGGCCTCACCCGTTACGCCGGACAGGGCGACACCGAAGTTCGATTCTCGGTCGGCGCCGGCGGCGGAGTGAAACTGTTCCCGACGCGCCATCTCGGCCTCCGCCTCGACGGGCGGACCTACGTCACCTTCGTTGACGTCAACGGTGCCGGCGTGTGTGGAGGGTACGGGTGCCTGATCGGTTTCAATGTCTCGCCGATCTGGCAGGCCGATTTCACCGCCGGGTTGATCGTCGCCTTCTGAGGCGCAACGCCCTCGGCCACAGCCGTGACGGCGGACCTTCTCGCGAGGACCTATTGCTCGCGCTCGGGCTCGGCCCACCCGGCGATCGGCAAGCGGATCGCGAACGTCGATCCCTGCCCGAGCGTGGACTCGCACGACAAGGTGCCATCGAGGCGGTCGGCCAGTTCTTTCGCCACGGCGAGGCCATAGCCGGTGGACGGCTCGTCGCCGGTGGGCTGGGGCGTCAGGCGAACCCCGCGCTGGAAGAGCTGACGCTGGTCGCCGTCACTCAAGCCGGGCCCTTGATCGCGCACGCGAAACTCCACGTCTTCGCCGAGATCGGCCACCGAGACATCGATCACGGTGCCCTTGGGTGAGAACTTCACCGCGTTCGACATCAGGTTGTCGATGATCGCCGCGACGGCGACGCGATCGCTGTCGATGACCGGAGCGTTGAACACGCCGGTGAAGATCACCTGGATCTCCTTGTCCTGCGCGATCCGCTGATAGAACTGCGCGGCCCGCTCGGCCATGGCCGACGGCCGCAGCGACTCCCGGCGCAGCGTGAGGTCCTGGCCGACCGAGGCGTTCATCAGCTGCGAGACCGTACGCGCCATCAGGCTGGTGGCGTGCTTCAGCGAGTCGAGCCACACGTGGAGCTGCGGATCGTGATGCCCTTCGAGGGTGATGTCCACGAGCTCGAGGGTGGCGGTGGCGACGTTCAGGTAGTTGTTGAGGGTGTGCGCCGCGAACGCCACCGAGCCGGCCTCGAGCGTCGAGACCCGCCCGAGCTCCGACATGGCGAGCGCCAACTCGCGCTGCGCCCGGTTGATGGCTTCAGCGACAGGCTCGACGGTCGAACCCGGAACGGGCCCGGCGTCGTTCAACTGGTCGGTCACGTGCGGCCCCCGCTCTATGCGGCGCCGTCCATGCCGGCCCACAGGTTCATCGTGTTCAGCTCATCGCGGCCGCACGCCTTCAGATACAGGAACAGCTGGGTCCTGTAGGCGGCGCATCCGCTGAGCACATTATTGACGATGAACGAACCGCGGGAGCTCTTCTGGCCGAACATCTCGACCGTGGCGCGGAAGTCGGCTTCGGTGAGATCGCCCAGCAGCGTGGCGTATTCGCCGGTGTGCGCGGCAAGGGCCGCCAGCGTCTGATCGAAGTCCCGGGCCCTGGCGGCCTGCTCGGCTTTGGTCCAGGCGGCGGCATCGAACGCGCCCGTCTTGGCCGCCTGCACAAGTGCGGGCCCCATCACGGTGAGGTACTGCATCAGCTCGATGATGCTGCGCTGCTTCGGCGTGGGCCGGTAGTCGAGCATGCCGCGGTCGATCTTGCTGCCCAGATGCAGCAGGATGCGAACTTCGTTCTGAAGAGAGGCAATCAGTTCGGACTTCGTCAGGACCATGGCAACCTCGGCAGTGTGACGGCGAGGCAGGATACCACGGGGCGAAGGGACATCGAGCAGCGCGGCCGTGGCGCGGTCATGGCTTCGGTGGCGGCGCCGAACGCGGGTTTGGCAGCTCGTACACCGTCTGTGGCGTGTGGACGAACGCGCCGACGCCGGCGCCGAGCACGGTGCCGAACAGCATTCCTCCGAGCAGACTACCTCCGGCCGCGGCGACGTCGGCGGCGGGCGAGTACCGAGGGCTCCTGCGATCGGCTGGCGGCGAGACCCACTCCGAACCCAACCCCCAGGCCCAGCAGGGCTCCCGTACCAGGGCGCCGGCTGCGGCGCTGCACGCGCGTCACGCGATCGGCGGTGAACTCGTGGTGGACACCGCCGGCGAGCACGGAGAGCGAATCCGGCTCGATGCGCTCGACCCGACCCGCAATCGTCGCGCCGGTCACGTCGGTCACCGAGACCGCCTGTCCCGGATGGAGCTGCGACGGAAGCTCCGCGAACGATCGCGCCACGGGTGAGGACGCACAGCAGGCCACGGACAGGCAAAGGCTGGCGATGGAGAGGATGCGGGCAGTCATGTTCACTCCTTCAGAAGGCAACGCCGATGTTCACCAGGCGAATCGTCGGGATGAACTGGTTGTAGTCGTCCGCGCCAACCAGCCGCTTCAACCCGAATCCCCAACCGATGTAGAACTTCTGGCTGTTCCCCATCAGCCAGCTCTGGTTCACATCGAAACCGACACCGAAGAACCTCTGGGAATCGACGTCGGTGACGCCCATCTTCAGCCCCACGGCCAGTCCTTCCAGCGCCCGGCCGCGCGGGTAGTAGCGCAGGAACACATCGGCGTTGACATAGCGATCGCCGTCGGCGTGAATCGTCGAACCGCCGGCGCCGGCCGTCGTGGACGAAGAGACCTTGCGCTCGTATTCGGCGTTGAAGAACTCCAGGAGCAGGCCGAACGGGTTCGCCGATACCACTTGCTGGTTCGGAGCCGAGCGTCTGGGCCGATGCGGGAGCCACGAGCGGTCAGGATAGCGAACAGGACGAAGGCAACGCGCCACGTGGAGTTCATGGAGTCCTCACTTCCCTGGGAATGCGGTGAACGTTTCGGACGAGCCCTGAGAAGGGGGCGGCGCCAACCGCCGCCCCTCTCCCGCCGTCGCTTACTGACCCAGCACGGACGCCGCGTGTTGCGCGATGATGCCGTGCACCGCGGACGTGGGATGGATGCCGTCCCAGAACAGGAACTCGTCCGGCTCGGTGCACGCGAACGGCGCCTCGTAGGGCGTGATGCACGCCTGCGTCACGTTCGTCAGCCCGAACCGCGTGCCATCAGCCACGATCTCGTTCAGCAACGTGTAGGCGTCGAGGCGGTCGAGGCCGATGCCTGGCAGTGCCGACAGCTGCGTCAGGATGCCGCCAAGATTGGCGTTGAACGACTGGGTCAGGGCGGCGGCCAGTTGAGCGATGCCCGGATTGGCGATGGCCAGGCGGCGAACGGCGGGCGTCAGCGCCGGATTCGGGGCGCTCCACACCAGGAAGTGGCGCGCGCCGGCGCCGTAGAGCCGCCCGATGTTGGCGCCGATGGCACCAAGGGCCTGCTGCAGGATCACCGCGTGACCGGTCGGGTATGCCCCGAGCGCGTCACGCACGTCATTGCCACCCATCTCGATCACGTAGAGGGCGCTTGGTGAGGCGACCCCGCCCGTCGACTGCAGGAACGCCTCCACCTGTTCGGACAGGTTCACGTTCTGGCCATCGTCATAGGCCCGGGCGGCGCCGACCGCGAAATTCGTGGCGACCGCCGATGAGCTTCCGTACGCCGGCCGGACGCTGCCAGCGAGCCCGAGTGAGCGGGCGAACTGCTCCACCCATGTGGCGCCGTTGCTGAAGTGATGGCCACCCCTGGCGTACGGTGCACTCGGCACCAGCAGCGGATTGAGCAGGTAATCGGGCGGCGTGTTGGCGCCGCCGCGGAGGGCGAACGCATTTCCCGAATCGGAGAGGCTGGTACCGAACACGACGATGCCCGAGTACGACGGCTGGGCCAAGGCAGGCCTGGGCGCGGCAAGCACCAGCATGACGCAGCCGATCAGCAGATTTCGAACGAACGATGAGGATGTGATGTGCAATCCGACCATGATCGTGACCCTCCCAAGACCCAGTCGTGCCAGCGAGGCGCGTCAGGCGACCCGTTCCGGCGACGACGTTCAGGAGGTAATTCAGGAAAACGCGGCGAAGGTTACAGGCGGGCCGAAGGAGGGTAGGTGCGGCGGGTAGCGCGCACGGCGCGGCTGAGGGCCGCAAGGCCATCGCGGTCGGCGCGCATCAGGGAAGCGGAATCGGACATCGGGTCCAGCACTGCGGCGATGCCGAAATCCAGCACGTGCGGGGATCCGGATCCGAGTTCGACGAGCACGTTGCCGGACACCACCGCGCCGTGAGCGAGGCCCTCCGCGTGAATGGCCCGGAGCACGTCGATCAGCGGCCGGATCGACGTCCACGCGCTGCCAGCCTTGACGCTGCGGGCACGCACCGCCTCCAGAATGGGCACGCCCTGGCGGAACTCACTCAGCACCGCGGGACAGCCGGCCGGGTCCAGAGAGGCGGCCAGCGGCAAGGCGATGGGGCTGCCTCGCCATCGTTCGAGCCGTATCCTCAGGTCGTCGAACCGATCGAGGAAACCAGGGGCGGCTGGCGCGTGCCACACCTTCAGCCGCAACAGGTGTGGACTGGCGGCGCCTTCGCGGACCAGGAAGACCGAGGCGCGGGCCGTCGCCCCCAGCGGCAGGCAGATGGTCAGCCGCCTTTCGCTGGTCCGGTCAGCCGCGGGCTGACGCGCGGTGTCGGCGTCGGCCAGGTCTGGGGCGAGTGCGGCTTCAAGCAGGCATGCCGGGCAGAGTCCACCGTGGGCGGCGGCGCGCGGGTGTCGATCGCACGGCACATCAGGCTCCAGCTAGGAGGCGACCACGCGAAGCAGCTCACGCATCTCGTCGTCCGCGTCCGCCGGCGACAGCACGGTGTCGGCGATTTGCAGCCTCAGAATCGCGCCGAATCGCTGACGCAGGCGATGCACCGCCACCTTGACGGCGCCTTCGGTGATGTCCAGGTGCGCCGCGACCTCGCGGTATGACGGCAACTCGCCGCCTTCGGTGAGATACGGCAGCAGGGCATCCGCGACAGGACCCTTCCCTGCCTGGTGATATTCCGCACGCAGGGTCGTGATTGCGCGATCGAGACAGAGCGCAGCCCAGTTCCGATCGAAGGCGCGTTCGGGGCTGTCATCGGATCCCAGGCTGTGGGCGTAGGTCCGTTCCGCCTCGTCGAAATCCAGCGCGATGGGCAACCGTCCCCCTCGCCTGGTGGCGGTGGCACGCTCGTGCTCGTTGATCGCATACCTCTTCAACGCCGTCAGCAGGAACCCGCGAAAGCGCCCGCGCGCCGGATCGGCGCCGCGGAGATCATTTCGTTCCAGCAGCCGGGCGAAGAACCCCTGCGTCAAGTCCTCGGCTTCCTCGCGATCGTGGCCACGACGACGGAGATAGCCGTAGAGCGGCGGCCAGTAGATCTGGCACAACTCGGTGAGGGCACTCCGTGAATGCGCGTCCCCCGCGGCACCCGCCGCCGTGACCATCGTCCAGCGGGTGGTCGTGAAGCCACCGCCGCTGGTCACGTCATCACCTGTTCGCAGCCCGCCAGAAGCTCCATCGGGCTGACCGGGCGCCGCGCGCGGTCGGCCGACAATGCCCGATCGAAGAAGGCCGACGCCTCGGCCGAAAGCGAGGACTCGGCCTGGACCAGGCCGCGGGTGTCCGAGAGACCACCCGGCTTGCAACCGCCGAACGTGACGGTGCGACGGAACGGGTGGTGGCCCGTGAGCATCTCGTAGGCGATCACGCTGAGCGCCCAGACATCCCATTCGGGGCTGACGGCATCACCGGCCACCTGCTCCGGGGCCATGTAGTCGAGCGTCCCGATGAGCAGACCGGCACTGATCGTCTTCGGCTCGCCGGAGTCCCCTTCGGGCCATTCGGCGCCGAGCGCCTTGGCGAGCCCGAAATCCAACACCTTCGCGGTGATGCCGCCATCGTGCCGCTGCAGGAAGATGTTCTCTGGCTTCAAGTCGCGATGGATCAGCCCAAGACCGTGGGCGGCAGTCAGCGCTTCGCAGACCCCGCGCAGGAGTTGAAGCGCCTCCGTCGGCGCGAGCGTCACCGCGGATGCCAGGCGTTGGCGCAGCGTCTCGCCCTCGAGCAGCTCCATGACCAGGAAGGCGCGGCGATCGCGATCGACACCGAAGTCATAGACACGGACCACGTGTGGGTGCGCGAAGGCCGCGGCGGCACGAGCCTCCTGACGGAATCGCGCGTCGAGATCCGCCCAGAAGCGGCCGCTGAACAACGGGCCGGCCAGGTCTTCCCGGATGACCTTCACCGCCACCCTTCGCTCCAGCGCACCGTCGAGCGCCTCGTAGACGGTGCCCATGCCGCCGCGCCCGAGCCTGCGCTCCAGTCGATATCGGCCGTTCAGGAGGCGGGAGCCGGACACCGCCGTCAGGACGCTGCCATCCAGCGGACACGCTTTCGTCGCCCCGTCGAAGCATCGGCCGCACGTGCCGCACTCGGCCAGGCCGTGGATGTCGGTCCACGAGCGGCCAATCAGCAGCCCCAGCCCCTGGGCGATCGCTGCCAGCAGATCGAGGTCATCGTCGTTGTACGGCTCTTCGGAGCGACGCGGCCCCAGCACCAGCAGCGCGACCGGAGACGCGCCCGCGTGCTCATTGAACACCGGCACCATCAGCTCGATGCCGTGACCGAGCAGCAGCGCGCGTTCTTCCGCCGGAAGCTGATGGCGGACCCACGCGGTGTCACCGAGCGAGAGGGCCAGCGGCTTGCGCAGCGCCGATAGCACGCCAATGGTGGCGAGCGAGGCCGGCAGTGACGTCTGCGGCCGTGAAGAGTCGTCGCCGGCGCGAGCCACCGATCGCCATCGGCGGGCCCAAGGACCTCCACGAACTCGGGGTGCAGCGCCTCGTCGATCTGCTGCACCATGGCAGGAACGATCGCCTCCATGCTCGGCGCGCGGCTGATCTGACTGACGATGTTCTTCAGCAGCCGGTCGGCGTCATAGCGCTCGCGGAAGAAGCGGCGATCGAGGGCGTTCAGCCAGCGATCTCGCCGTTGTCGAATCAGCAGCAGGGCGCCAACACCAATCGAGTACCACCACCAGCGTGACTGCAGCACCTGCGCGATGGGCTCGTCGCGATGCAGGACCACCTGCATCAGCAGCATCGCGGCAACGGCGGGAATCAGCGCGTCCAGCAGCCGCCGTGCCAGCGCGTAGCGAACGCCCTGGCGCACGATGAGCCGGAGGTCGAACAAGCGGTGGCGCAGGATGGCGTAGGCAAACGACGCCGGCACGGCCAGGAACGCCAGCGCCAGCACGCTGAGAATGGGGTTGCCGAAGATGTCCGCCCCCTGCTCGAGCTGATACACGAGCAGGAGCGCCACGCCGGCGGTGATGCCGACGGCCATCCCGCCGAGCAGGACGCGAATGCGGCGGCGATCCGTCAAGCTTTCAGCGGACCGCTCGTGGACGAGGAGCAGCACGACGGCGGCCATCGCGTAGAGGACGCTGATCGCGAACGTCCATCGCCTGAGATCCGGAAGTCCGGACGGCGGGCCGAGCGCCCGCGTCAGGTGATAGCCCTCGTAGAGCACCCACGCGGCCGTCAGGACACCGGGAACCAGGGCCGCGGCCAGTTTCGGCCACGACCATCGACGTCTCGGAAACACCGCGAAGAATGCGAACAGCAACGGGCCGAGCGTGCCGCTGGTCGTGTACGGCAACCACAGGAGCGCCTCGATCGGCTGCGGCAGGGCCCACCAGAACACCAGCATCCGGAGCGGCAGCACCAGCGACACCGTCGCAAACGAGGCCAGCAGCAACGCGCCGACCAGCGCCGAGGGGTGCGAGGCCCGCCGCAATCCGACCACGAGCGCGAGACCGAGCGTGACGACCTGGGCGAGGCGGAAGGCCAACAGGCCCGGGCGTGCCGGGCTGGTCCGCCATTCGGCCAATCCAGCCGAGAGATGGAGAAGGACTCTCAGCGGCTGGCCGCCCCGATCGCCTTCCAACTCCAGGGGCGTCGTCGTATCCAGATGGACGCGCACACGCTGCCAGTCGAGCGGATCCTGCAGCGTTTGCCCGTTCGCGCGCCCGAGCCGATCGCCGGGCAGCAACCCTTCGCGCGACGCAACGGTGTCCGGCTGGACGCTCGCGATGGTCACGCCGCCTGCGCCGAACTCCGGCACGAACCCCAGCGGCACGACGCGCAGCAGGTCCGACGTGATCAGCACCGCCAGGTAGGCGACGTACGACACGGCGACGATGGCAACGCTCCATCGAACCGCCCGAACTGGCGGGCGGTCGAGAGGCACGGACGGGCTGCGAGAGGTCTCCGCCACAGGGGAACCACGCCTCCTGGTTCTGCCGACCAGCGGCAATCCGCCAGCAGTCGGCTGAAACTCTACTATAGGGAGGACGCGGGCGTCCGAGGCGGAATCGCGCTACGATGCCGCGCGCTCGCCCCGAGTACTGAGGCCCATGGTCCCCGTCGTCGCTGGGCTCCCGATCAGCTGCGTCCTGGTGTTCGTGGTGTCCTCCGTCATCCACATGCTGACGCCGTGGCACAAGAGCGACATTCATGGCGTGGCGAACGAAGCGGATGCGATGGCGGCGCTCAGGCCCTTGAAGATCCCGCCCGGCGAGTATGCGATGCCGTGGGCGGGATCGATGCAGGCCATGGGCCAGCTCGTCTGCAATCGCCATGGGTGATTCTCGATGACGCGGAGGTATGCTCGCGTCACTGGAGGAACCTCCGATGAGCTCGATACTCCCAGCTGTCATCGCGGTGGTCGTGCTGCTCCCTCCCCTCGCCAACGGGCAAGACAGGGCCAACTTCACCGGCACCTGGGCAATGGTTCCCGATCGCAGTGAATCGCCGGAGCAGACGCCTCCGGTCAACTCGATCGTCCTCGAGATCACCCACTCCGACGCGGCGCTGAACGTGAACGCGAACCGCGACGGCAAGACCACTGCAACGTCGTATCCAGTGGACAACACCCGCAGCCCCGCGGCCGGCACCGTCGGCGCGGGCACGACGCGCGCCTACTGGGAGGGCCGGCGCCTCGTCGCCTGGCGCGCGGGCAACGTGCAGGGACAGACCGTATCGATCAAGGAGACCTACGAGCTCAGTTCCGACGCATCCGAGCTGACTGTCGAAACCACGGTCGAGATCCAGCACGGTTACACGATGAAAGGGGCAAAGAACTACGCCTCCTCCCGGGATGTGTTCAAGAAGAAGTGATGACGCGAACCGCAGCACCGCGCCGCCACGTTACTTGATCGTTCCGAATCCCGCTTGCCGCGCGATGTCCGGCGCTGCGTAGAGACGTCCGCCGATGGCCACCCAGCGGCCACGGCGGAGGCTGGAGATATCCGCCAGCGGGTTGCCCTCGATCACCAGCAGGTCGGCACGCTTGCCGGCCTCGATGGTGCCGGTGTCCTTCAGCATCCCCATCACCTGCGCCGGCACGCGGGTGGCGGCGTCGATCGCCTGCTGCGGCGTCAGCCCGGCTTGCACGAACAGTTCGATCTCGCGCAACACGCTGAGACCCGGCACTGCGCCATCGGTACCGACGACGAGGGTGACGCCGGCGTCGTGCATTGCCTTCACGGCCTCCAGCGGGCGCGTCATCGCTGCGCCGTTCGCGTTCGTCACGCTGCGGTAGTTCTCGGCCAGCGGCTTCGGCAGCCGCGCCGCCGCGGGTTCAATGGCCTCGAGCGCGGTCTCCGGTCCACGTCCCAGCAGCTCGGTCCACGACAGCGTCGGATCGACCACGGTGTGGTGCGCCGCCAGCGCGGCGATCAGCCGTCGATTCTCCGGGGAGTGGGCGTCGCCGCGAATCGGCAGGTGCGCGATCTGGTCCATGCCGCGTTCCACGCCCTGCTCCGCGGTGAGCGCCCGTGGCACGTGGCCCGTGACGGTCATGCCGGCGGCGTGCGCGCGGCTGGTGATCGCGCTGACGACGTCGGGCGCGAGCAAGGTGTAGAGCTTCATCTGATGAAAGCCCGCGGCCCTGAATCGATCGACCACCGCTCGGGCCTCGTCTGCGGTCGCCGCGATCGTGGCGCCAAAGCCCTCATCACCGGGCCCGTCAACGAGGCCAGCCAGCAGCAGGCGCGGGCCCAGGCCGCGTCCGTCCTCCAGCACATCCCGAAACGCCGTCAGGTAGCGCGTCTCCCCGCCCATGTCGCGCACCGTCGTCACTCCCGCCGCGAGGTACGCCGGCGCCCACTCGATGTTGCTGGCGTGAGCGTGCATGTCCCATAAACCTGGAATGACGGAGGTGCCGGCCGCGTTCACGACGCGAGTGCCCTCGGGTACCGGCGTGGATGCTCGCGGGCCAGCCGCGGCAATCCGCCCGTCGCGTACGATCACCGTGGCATCACGCGGATACCGTCGTTGGCGCCGTCAGGAATTGACCGCAGCAGGCGCGGCCGGCCGTGCGTCTCCCAGTAGCGAACCAGCCACGCCCGCGCCGCGAGCGGGGCGTAGCCGCGGGCGACGAAAAACGGCTCGGTCACCGCGGCGGAAGACGTGCCGGCGGCTGTACGGATGCTCGCCCGGCCGTTCTCGACAAGGACCGACAGATCGACGTTGACGAAACGGTAGGTCTTGCCGGTGACCTCGACGGCGCGGGGTGCCAGATCCGAGCCCACGGTGAAGGTGGACTCCACCTTCATCGGCGTGCCGCGATCGACGATGTCGAGGCGGCTCTCGAGCCGCTGTCCTGCGGCGTCGCCGGTGATGCGATCGCGCTCGAAGCCAACCGGACGCTCAATCAGCCGGATCTCATACGTCATCTCGCTCAACGGATTGGCCGGTTGTTCGCCGGCCAGGATCGCTCCGGAGATGAGTGCCGCCACGGCGACTGCCGCGCCCCTGATCATGGGCGAGAGCATCGCACGGATGCCGGCCGTCGCGCCTGTGGTTTGATGGAGCCATGGCGTCGAAGGACCATCACCACGTCTACGTGGTGTTTCTGCGGAACCCGAAGGGAGACGGAAAGGCGGGCTACTACGTCGGCATGACCGGGCTGACGCCGGAGCAGCGGTTCGAGAACCACAAGGCGGGCATCAAGGCCGCCAGCGTGGTCACGCGCTTCGGCGTGCGCCTCGTGCCGAAGCTATACGAGCACCTGAACCCGATGCCGTACGAAAAGGCCGTCCGCATGGAAGTGGCGCTCGCCGACAGCCTTCGAAAGCGTGGCTTCCAGGTGTTCGGAGGCCACTGAGCTGGAGATTGGAGATCTCGAGCTCACCACATCACGAGATCTTCAGATCTGAACTGTCGCAGCTGCGTGCTGGGCCAGCTGGCCGAGGCGGTCGTTGGGGCCCAGCAGCACCAGGTGGTCACCCGCCGCCATCAGCGCGTCCGGAGCCGGGTTGAACTCCATCTTTCCAGACGCGCGGCGGATGCCGACGACGATGACGCCGAACCGTTGACGGAGGTTGGCGCCGACGAGCGACTGTCCGACGAGCGGGCCCTCCGCACGCACCTCGATCTGCTCCATCGACAATTCCAGGAACCCGGAGCTCGTTGCCAGCTGCACGAACTCGACCACCGCCGGACGGAGCGCCAGCTGCGCCATGTGCAGGCCGCCGATCTGGTACGGCGAGATGACGCGGTCGGCGCCGGCGCGCTTGAGCTTTTTGCCCGATTCATCGCTCTCCGCACGGCCGATGATGAACAGCGTCGGCTGCATCAGGCGCGCCGACAGGATGGTGTAGACGTTCTCCGCGTCGGTCGAGACCGCGGCAATGAGCCCCCGCGCTCGCGCCACTCCCGCCTTTATCAGGACCTCTTCCGAGCTGGCGTCGCCTTCCACCACCAGATGCCCCGACTCGTGCAGCGTCCGGACGCGCTCGGGATCGCGCTCGACGACGACGTGGGGCACGTGCTGCTGCTCGAACTCCTGCACGATGATCGACCCGATGCGGCCGTAGCCGCAGACGATGAAGTGGTTCTGCAGCTTGTCCAGCATGCGGGTTGTCCTGCGGCGCTCCCAGGGATTGTGCAGGGTGCCTTCAATCACGCGAGCGCCAATCAGCGTGAACGAGTAGAGGACGGTGCCGACGCCGCCCACGAGCACGAACATCGTGAACGCCTCACCGGCGCGCGACATGGGGTGAACCTCGCGGTAGCCCACGGTGGTCAGCGAGATGACGGTCATGTAGAGCGAGTCCCACGCGGACCAGCCCTCGATGAGCATGTAGCCAACCGTGCCCGTCAGCACGATGGTGGACAGGAGGATCACGGCAAGGACAGGCGCCTTCTGCGTCCAACTGGGGCTCACGTCCTCACTCTACCTCTAGCGTGGGCCCACCGGTTAGATCATCAGATTCCGTATCGTTCAGGATCCCACACCAGCCCGAGTTCGCTCGGCGGCGCCATGTAACCCGCGAGCGCCGAGGCCGCGACCACCGACGGCGACGCGAGGTAGCCTTCCCCGCCAAACCCCATGCGGTTCTGCCAGTTGCGATTGAACGAGGTGATCGCGCGCTGCCCGCCAGTGAGCGCATCCGGTCCCTGGCCGAAGCACGGGCCGCACCAGCTGGCGCGAATCTCCCCGCCCGCGGCGCGGAACACGTCGGCGATCGATTCGCCGTTCAGCCGCGGGTCTGGCCGCTCGATCTGCAGCTTGACGCCGCCGGAGCCGGGGAACACCACCAGCTCCTTCACCGCCTTCGTCAGCCCCTGCGCGCGCGCCGCCACCAGCACCATCGCCGCCGACAGCAAATCGTCATAGCTGCCGTTGGTGCAGGAACCAATCATCGCCTTGTCGAAGGTGAGGCGCTCGAGCGCCACTTCCTCGGCCGCAAAGGCGTTGCCCGGGCTGAACGGCTTGGCGATCATCGGCGTCACCTCGCCCAGAACGAGCTGCTCGTCGATCTCGAACACCGCATCCGCGCCGCAGCCGAACGCGGGGTACGGCAGCTCGGTCATCCCCTTGGCGGCATACCACGCCAGCGTCGTCTCGTCCGGCGCGAAGATGCCGTTCAGCGCCTCGGCCTCGGCCATCATGTTGGCGATGGTGTTGCGGAACGGAATCGGCAGCTGCTTGTCACGATCGACCAGTTCCACCGACATCGCCTGCGCCTGCTTCGCGCCCCACCGCCGCAGCAGCTCGAGGACGATGTCCTTGCCGGTGACCCATTCGCGCAGCCGCCCGGTGAACGTGACACGGCGCTGCTTCGCCATCGTGAAGTAGATGTAGCCGGTGGACCACCCGAAGCCGAGCGTCGTCGAGCCCACGCCCATGCCCACCGCGCCGTAGGCGCCGTACGCGCGCGAGTGCGAGTCGGCGCCGGGGATGAACTGGCCCGGCAGCACCAGGCCCTGCTCGGGAAAATAGAAATGGAAGATGCCGTCGCCGGGCGTGGCGTAGTACGGCTTCTCGATGCCGTGATGCCGCGCGAACTGCCGGCCGATGGCGGTCTGCTTGTCGTCGTCCTGCTTGCCGGTGAAGACGAAGTGATCGTTGGCCACGGCCGCCTGGCGCGGGAAGATCGCGTCGCCGCCGGTGATCTGGTTGAAGGTGTGGATGGAGAACGGCGCGGTGCCGTCGGAGGCCGGCAGCAGGTCCGCATACACGCGAAGCGTGGCGCCGGGCTTCACGTCGGCGTCCTTGTCCACGCGGTGCGCCCAGACAATCTGCTCGGTGGTGGACATGCGCCGCGCGAGATCGGCATCCGGCCAGGTGATTGACGGCGCACGCTCGACCGACGAGCGGAACTCGCGGCGGCCCAGCGCGAAGATGCCGCCGCTCTGACGGATCTCGTCTTCCTTGGCCGACAGCGGCACCGGCGTGTACGGCTTGCCCTGCGTCTCGTTGACGATCGCGCGCGACACGGGGTCGAAGGTGAACACATCACCGTCCTCGGCTTCGGCCACCGCCTCGGGGCTCTGCACGACGTGCAGGCCGAGGTTGAAGGAGTTGCGGCGGAAGATGTCGCCCATGTTGTTGGCGCAGATGATCACCATCTCGAGGCCCACTTCCTCGGCGATGGCTTTCAGCCCGGCGGGCGACATCTCGCGCGAGCTGCCGATGGCGAAGCGATCGCCGGCAATCACGAAGGTCTGTCCCGCGTGCACCCGGGCACGGAAGTCGGGCATCAGGTGACGGAAGGCGCCGGCCTTCCAGCGCTCGTCCAGCGTCTCGAGGCTCTCGGACACACAGTCGGCGGCGGGAGTGATCTGATCCGTGTCGATCGCGTCGAGCTTCTTGCCCGGTGTGCGCGGATCCCAGAACACCAGCGCCGAGCCACGAATCAGATGATGGCTGCCGGGGCCGGCCACGTCACCGGCGCGCGGTCCCGGCAATGTATCGAGGGTGACGCCGGGCTTGAGGATGGCGGGGGCAGCGGTCTGCATAGCTCATCGATCATAGCAGGGCCACGACGGCGGAAAGGCCGTGCTGCCTGCCGCCGGCGGCGAACGGCTTATACTCAACGAGCTGTTGTCAGAGATCCCACGAGCACTGGAGAGCTACCCCTCCGCCGCCAATCAGACGCTCGCGTCCGAGCTCGCGATGCGCGTACAGGTCGAGCCATTCAACGCGCTGGCGACCGGTGTGTTCGTGCTGGCCATTCTCCACACCTTCGCGGCGGCGCGCTTCACCGCGTACGCCCACCGGGTGCAACACCGCCGCGACGATGAAGCGCGCGCGCAAGGCAGGCCGCCGCGGCCCAGCATGCGGGCCGAAGTCATTCACTTCCTCGGCGAAGTCGAGGTGGTGTTCGGCTTGTGGGCGGTGCTGCTGATGGTCGCTTTTTCCGCATATGCGGGATGGGCGTCCGCTGAGCACTATTTCGGCGAGTCCGTCGATTACACCGAGGCGTTGTTCGTGGTCGTGATCATGGCCCTGGCGGCGACGCGGCCCGTCATCGGGTTTGCCGAGGCCGCGCTGCGGCGCCTCGCATCGGCAGGCGGCGCGACACCCGCCGCCTGGTGGGTGGCGATCCTCACCGTCGGGCCCGTGCTCGGCTCGTTCATCACCGAGCCGGCAGCGATGACGATCTGCGCGCTGCTGCTCGGGCGGCAGTTCTATGCGCGGCAGCCCTCGACGCGGTTGAAATACGCCACCCTCGGCGTGCTGTTCGTCAACGTGTCGATCGGCGGCACCCTGACGCACTTCGCGGCACCGCCCGTGCTGATGGTGGCTCGCCCCTGGGGCTGGGACATCCCGTTCATGGCGATGAACTTCGGCTGGCGCGCCATGGTGGCCATCATCGTGTCCACCGCGGTGTACTACTTCCTCTTCCGGCAGGAACTGCGCGATCTCGCGTCCCGGCCGGCGGCGGAGGAAGCAGACATTCCAGATCAGGAAGGGGCGGCGCTCCTGCCAGTCCCGGCGTGGGTCGTGGCCGTGCACCTGGCGTTCATGGCCTGGACCGTGTTCACCGCGCACTACCCCGCGCTCTTCATCGGCGGGTTCCTGTTCTTCCTCGGGTTCGCACGCGCCACGGCGCCCTTCCAGAGTCGCATCGAGCTGAAGACGCCGTTGCTGGTCGGCTTCTTCCTGGCCGGGCTCGTCATCCACGGTGGTTTGCAGGGCTGGTGGATTGCGCCAGTGCTGAGCCGCCTCTCGGAGAGCCCGCTGTTCCTGGGCGCGACCGGGCTCACCGCGATCAACGACAACGCGCTCATCACCTATCTGGCGACGCTGGTGCCGAACCTGGACGATTCGTCGAAACTGGCGGTGGTGCAAGGCGCCGTCGTCGGCGGCGGCCTCACCGTCATCGCCAACGCGCCGAATCCTGCCGGACAGGCGCTGCTTGGCCGGTTCTTCGATGGCTCCATCCTGCCGATCGGTCTGCTGGCAGGCGCCGCGCTACCGACGCTGATTGCCGCGGCCATCTTCCGGCTGCTGTGACGGCGGCTCGGAAGCCTTGGTGGCACGGCATAAGTAGAATGTCTCAGGAGTTACCCATGCGTGTTCGAATCCTCGCCATCCTGTCGATCGTCGTCCTCACGGCCACCTCGTCGCCAACCGCGCAGGAGTCGCTCGACCGCGACGTCAACTGGAGGATTCGCCGCGAGGCCACGGACAACTCACGGATCATGAGCACGCTGCAGGTGCTGACCGACGTATACGGTCCGCGCCTCACCGGTTCGCCCAACCTGAAGGGCGCCGCCGAGTGGGTGGTGAAGGAAGCGACGGCCTGGGGCCTGAAGAATGCGCAACTCGAGCCGTGGGAGTTCGGCCACCCTGGCTGGTTGAACGAAAGACTCTCGGTGCACGTCGTCTCGCCCGTCAAGGACGCGCTGGTCGTCGAGGCGCTGGCCTGGACCCCTGGCACGAACGGCCCGGTAACGGCGCCGATTCTGCCGCTGGAGATGCCGCAGCGACCGACCAAGGAGCAGCTGACCGCGTTCTTCGAGCAGCAGCGTGCAGCCGTCAAAGGGAAGATCGTGATGATGGGCAAGCCCGAGTCGCTGGCGGTGACCATCGTGCCGCCCGCCAAGCGCCGTGACGACAACGACGTGCGCGCCCAGTTCAGCGGCGCCGGCACTCCCGGCGGCCCACCGGGACCGCCCGCATCGACGCAGAAGCCCGACCCGAACATCGTGCCCCCGGCACAGGTCGCCGAGCAGCTCGATCTGTTCCTCGTTGCCTCCGGCGCCGTCGGCCGCGTCAACGACGCGGGCCGCGACCACGGGCAGATCCGGGCGTTCAACAACCGCACCTTCGACATCGCCAAGGCGGTGCCGACCGTCGTGATGCGGAACGAGGACTACGGCCGCCTGTGGCGCCTGCAGGCCGGCGGGCGCGCGGTGCAGCTCGAATTGAACATCGTCAACCGGACCTATCCCGAAGGCACCACGCAGTACAACGTTGTCGCGGAGATCCCCGGCACTGACAAGGCCGCCGAAGTGGTGATGCTCGGTGGCCATCTCGACTCGTGGCACTCGGCAACCGGCGCCACCGACAACGCCATCGGCTGCGCGACGATGCTCGAGGCCATCCGCATCCTGCAGGCGATCGGCATCAAGCCGCGCCGCACGATTCGCGTGGCGCTGTGGAGCGGCGAGGAGCAGGGGCTGCTCGGCTCGCAGGCCTACGTGAAGGCGCACTTCGGCACCTACGAAAACCCGAAGCCGGAGCACGCCACCTTCGCGGGCTACTTCAACATCGACTCCGGCACGGGCCGCGCCCGGGGCATGACGGTGTTCGGACCGTCCGACGCCGCGCGCATCCTTCGCGAGGCCACGCGGCCGTTCGAGGACAACGGATTCGCCGGTGTGATGGCGACGACCAGCCGGCGCCGCGGCGGCTCCGATCACACCTCGTTCAACGAGGCGGGGCTTCCCGGTATCGGCGTGCAGCAGGACCCGATCGAGTACGGCACGCACACGTGGCACACCAACCTGGACACCTACGAGCGCGTCATCGAAGACGATGCGCGACAGAGCGCGATGGTGATCGCGGCGGCGGTGTACCAGCTGGCGATGCGGAACGACCTGCTGCCGCGACTGCCGAAGGATCAGATGCCAGCGCTGCCGACGCAGTAGGCCTGGCGGGCGACGTCAGCGAACCCGCGGTGTGATCCGCAGGACGGCGTCGCTTCCGTTGGAGCTCCCACTGCCGTCGTTGGTGGTCACATAAAGAGTGCCCGCGCCGGCCGGGACCACATCGGTGATGCGGCCCGGCACTCCGTCGAGCACGCTCTCGGCAAGGACCGGCGTCACGAGTCTCAGGACCCCGATGGACTCGGGGGCAATCCCCTGCAGGAACGTGCGCGCCAGGTCGAGCGCGGCCGCCTGATTCAACACCAGGGCGCCAGACGACGGGGCTGCGCCCTCCGTCAGGCGCAATACGCCACGTTCAACCCCTGCGATGCCGGCGGCCGACGAGACGCCGCTGGGTCGAACCAGGGTCTCACCGTTCACACCCGGAAATATCAGCCACAAGGCGGCGGTCGAGGGATGCCACGCAAAGCCGAATGGGTGCGCGATGATGTCCGTCAACGGACCGATGCGCGGCGCGCGTCCATCGTCATCGATCCGCAGCATCGATGCATGCGGACTGCTGGCCGCAGGCTCGTTGTCGAACTCGAAGCCCAGGGGGAGGAGCGAGTACAGGAGCCCGTCTGGACCGAACGCCAGTCGGGGACTCTCGCCAGGCCGATCGACCGCCGCGCTCGAGGCCGTGCCGTTATCAGCGGGACGCGACGACTCCGGCACCGCCAGGACTGGCGCTTCGAACAGCGACAACGGCTCCCCGAGCGTGTCGCCCACTTCGCGAAGGCGGACGATTCTCAGCAACGTCTTGTCTGCCCGGTCGCGGGAGAGAAACGAGACGTAGACGAAATGGTTCCGCGCAAAATCAGGGTGAACCGCCAACCCAAGCCCGCCGGCAGGAGGAGGCTGAAGCAGCAGCCGCGCATCGAGCGCGAGATCCGGACTCTCGAGCCCGCCGGGGCGCACCACGCGCACGCCGGTCTCACCTTCGGCGATCAGCAGGCGGCCGTCGGGAGTCGAGGCCAGTTGAACTGGTCCCCGTAACCCTCGTGCGATGACGTCGATGGAAAAGGCATCGTTCGGGACCGAAACCGCGCTGACCACGCTCCTGGCGGACACCTTCTGCACGGTGATCGCCCCTGACTGCGGGCCCTCCAGGCCGGAGAAGGGGTTCTTGGCGGCGAGAGCGATGGTGTGCATGCCGTCGGTCATCGACGGGAGGGGAGAGTTACATTGGGCCTCGGTCGTCGCCCAGGTGCACGTCGCGTCATCCAGCGCGACCGGGTTGCCGTCCACGTAGGCAAAGAACGCCAGATAGGGCATATCGCCAGGCTGGAGCCAGTTGAGGCGCTCCGTCCCGTTGACGGTGGTTGGGCCTGCCGCGGCCGAGGGGGCGTCGGATGAGGGAACATCCGGTTGCGGCGAGGAACCGCCACAACCAGTCACGCCCATCAGGATGGCGACAGCCCAAGCCACGCCTCCGGTGGATTGCAGGCGCATACCCCGCGATCCTACTTCGATCGCAACCCGAGCGTGCAACGTCCGAGGGTTCTGGCCGGGGCTGGATCAGAGGGCGCGGGCCTCCGGCCTACGGTCGTGGTAGCGGCGCTGGGCCGCAGCTCGTTCCTGGTCCGGGGTTCGATGTGGAGCGCGGCGGCGGTCAGTTCTTGCCCGACACCTGGTACACGCGAGGTGTGCTGAACGTGGACGTCGTGAAGATGTCGTCGAGCGCCAGGTTTGCCTTGTAGTACTCCTCCATCCGCTCGGGCACCCAGAACCCCAGCTCGGTGTCGCGCCGGAAGGTGACGGTGATCATCGCCCTCACCACGGGATCCGCGGCGACCATCTCGGTCTTCACCACGACGCCGGTCGCGGGCTCGATCCAGAAATGCCCGGTCAGCGCCAGGTCACGGCCGCGCACCGTCTTGATCAGCGTGGGCCGCGCCGTCTCGCGATAGGCGAAGCGCTCGACGAGGCGCCCGGCCAGCGACTCGCTGCCGTCGTGTTTCACCGAGAACCGCTCGCGCACGTCGGGGTGCAGCAGCATCATGCCCAGCATCGGGATGTTGATGGTGCGCGCGACGTTGCCGAGATCGTGCTTCTTGGACTCGTCCTGCAGGTTCTGCGCGAGGTCGTACGAGTCCACGTTGCCGGAGCGGAACATGCGGACCAGGCGATCGTCCTGATGGCGCAGCTCCGAGCCGTTGACGCTGAACACGTCGCGGAACGGCGTCCAGCCGCGGCCTTCGCCGCCCTGGACCAGCAGATAGTCCGACTTGATGATGCGCCGCGCCTGCGCGCCGCCGGCCACCATGCCGCCGCCCGGGTTGGTGCGCGACAGGTTCGAGCCCGGGTTGGTGGGCCGCTCGATCCACTGGAGCTGCTCTTCGTCCATCGCGAGCAGCCAGAACGAGCCCTCGTAGTCGAGGACATAGCGGCCGGCCCGTTCGACCAGGGCGTCCATGGCTTTCTGGGCGGACACGGGCAGGGGGCCCGCGGCGACGACCAGCGCGATCGCAAGAACGAGAACGGACCTCATGCTAGCCCTCCGCGGGCGATTCTACTCCCAGCGCAGCTGGCGC
Source organism: uncultured Acidobacteriota bacterium (assembly GCA_963723005.1). Lineage (GTDB taxonomy): Bacteria > Acidobacteriota > Vicinamibacteria > Vicinamibacterales > UBA2999 > VFZN01. The sequence goes on from CAVRPA010000015.1 coordinate 166,688, forward strand.
GCTCGAGGGACGCCGGCCACGATCAGAACAGCACCGCCAACGAATACACCACGCCAAAGCTCGACACCTTGAATCGGGTGGAGATGATGGAGCCGTCGGGCGCCGTGCCGAGGGTGAGCGAACCGGACTGGCCATTGACGTACTGCAGACCCAGCGAACCCAGGAACATGCTGGTCCGCGCGCTCATGCCCACCGTCAGCTTCTGCAGGTTCACCTTGGTGAACGCGGTGTCGTTGGCGCCGACCGGCGATTGGTCGGTCGCATAGCCACCGTGCAGCGCCCAGGTGCCGCTCTCCGTGAGCCGGTACTGGCCGCCAACGGCCACGTTGATGACGGAACGGGCATCGACGGTGGGACTCACGTATGGCTGCTCGACGGTGATCGGCGTGGTGCCCTGTCCGTTGTCGGTGATCGTCGTGACGGTGTTCGCGGTCTCGACCAGTTGATACTGCCCGGTCCCGGAGTAGGTGAGCACGTCGGCCTCGATCTGAGCGCGCTTCCCCAGCCAGGCCAGGCCTCCCTTGAACTCGAACGGCAGCCTGTACTCCACGCTGGCGGCCGGGTCGAAGAACGTGGTGGTCGCGGTCGCGGCGCCGGCCCGGGCGAGCCCCTCGAGCGACGCCGATCCCGAGGCGGTGATCCCGATCCCTGGCGTCCGCATCACCAACCCCAGGTGCAGCGACGGGGTGAGTTCCACCTGAGTGGCGAGCGTCGCGCGCAGATGCGAGACCGACATACTACCGATCGCGTTCACATTCAGTGCGCCGAGGCCGGTGGCGGTGGTCAGTTGGTCGGCAATCGACTGGCGGCGCCAGGCCCACGTGTACTGACCATCGAGCGACGCGCCCAGGCGGAAGCGGTCGCTCCGACTGTAGGCCACGCCCAGGCTGGTCTGCCAGGCGTCAAAGGTCGCATCGGTCGAAAAGCGGAAGCGGTTCGATCCGGCAGCCCCCGGACGGACGCTCTCCACTTCCACCGCCTGGGCCCAGGCGTTGACGCGGACGATCGAGAGCCCCCCGGCCAACGTCGGATGTCCCAGCAGGTTGTGCACCACCAGTCCGAACATCGACGGAATCTGCTGGAAGCTCCCTTCCACGTTGTTGAGCCCTTCGGGCGAGACCGAGCTGAACTGGAAGGCGCCGGCACTCCCGCTGACCGAGGTCCGCTCGGCGCGGGCGAGGCCAGCCGTGTTGTAGAAACCAGCGGACGCATCGTTGGCGCGCGCCACGAACGCACCGCCCTCGAGGCTGGCGACTTCGCCGATCGGCACCGTGTTGTAGTTGGGCAGGACCACGCTGACCGCGGGGACCGTGGCGGCGGGAGGGGACGTTTGCGCATCGGCAGGAACGCGTGCGACGACCAGCATGATGGCAATGCCGAGAACGATGCGAGTCATTGATGCCCCTCCACAGGCGATGGCAAACGTATCACCGGTTCAGATCGACGGACTTGCAGGGAGATTACACGAGACGGACGGGTACGTCAGAGCAGCTGTCGCGCGATCCTGGTCCGCATGGCCGACATGTCGTCGCCCCGCAGCTCCTTCAGCGCGTAGGTGGCCAGCGCCGTGACCATCTTCTTGCGCCAGACCAGCTCGAAGTCGGTATTGTCCATCGGCTTGGCCACGGCGTAAACGGCATGCGCGGCGGCGGCGATGCGTTCGTCGGTGAGCGGCTCGCCCACCAGCAGCGCCTCGGCCAGCGGCGCGCCCATGGGCCGCGACGCAACGGCGCCCGCCACCATCCGGATCGCCAGCACCCGTCCCTCGCCGTCGAACCTCGCGGCCGCGGCCACCGAGGCGACGGGGAAATCGAACGAGCCGCGGCGGCGCAGCTTCCAGTAGGTGCTGCGCCAGCCAGTCTGGTCGGGCACGACGATCTCGGTGAGGATCTCGTCAGGCCGGCGCGTCAGGTATTGCATGCCGTCGTTCTCGTAGAGATCGGCAACCAGGAGCTCCCGCTCGCCCGACGCGGAGACCAGGCGAACCCGCGCATCGAGCGCCTGCAGCATCGGCGCGGTGTCGGAGGACGAGACCGCCAGGCAACGTGGGCTGGACGTGGCGACCCAGCAGATCTCGCCATCTTTCTTCATGCAGAAGTCGATGGCCTTTCGCCACTCGTGGGTCTGGTCGTAATAGGTGCAGCGCGTGTCGAGGCACAGGTTGCCGCCGAGCGTACCCATGGTACGCAGGTGCGGCGTGGCCACTTGCGCCGCGGCCTGCCACAGGCCCGGGCACGTCGCGCGCAACCGTTCGTCGCGCACCAGCGTGGTGAGCGTGACGCCCGCGCCAATCCGGGACCCGACTCCCGACTCCCGACTCCCGACTCCCGACGTCATCCGAGAGAGCTCCTCAATCCCGCGCAGCCCGATGATCGTCTTTGGCGTCTGCTGACGACGCTTCATGTTCGGCAGCAGGTCGGTGCCACCGGCGAGCAGCATCGTGTCGCCTGGAGCGTCTGCCAGCCACAAGGCCGCCTCGGCCACCGTGCGCGGCGCGCGATAGCGGAACCGCGGCAGGCGCATCATGACCGCACCCCCGCCGTGCCTTCGACTCCGGCGTCTGCCTTGCGCCTGGATCCTTTCGCCGGCTCGTTCGAGGCGCGTCCGTCGCCACCTTCCCAGGGCGGTGTCACCATCAGGGCTTCGGGCCACGGGACGTTGCCCGGGAACGTTGCCGGTCCGACGCGCGCGGGCTTGCCGGCGGCCTTCAGCTGCAGCGCTTTCAGAATCTTCTCCGGCGTCACCGGAATCTCGTCGATGCGCACGCCCACCGCGTCGTAAACGGCGTTGGCCAGCGCCGGCATGATCGGGAGCAGCGGGCCCTGCCCCACTTCCTTCGCGCCAAAGGGCCCGGCCGGATCCATCGACTCGATGAGATCGGTGTGGACGTCTGGCATCTCGAGGAACGTCGGGCTCTTGTACTCGAGCAGCGACGGAAACTTGTGGACCAGCGCGGGCGACAGGCGCGGCGGCAGGCGGCGGAACGCCTGCTCTTCCATCAGCGCCTCGCCAAGGCCCATGTAGACACTGCCCTCCACTTGCCCGCGCACCAGCGTCGGATTGAGCGAGCGGCCGATGTCGTGCGCAATCCACACCCTGGGCACGACCAGCCAGCCGGTATCGGGATCGACTTCGACTTCCACTACGGCGGCGGTGTAGGAATACGTGGGTGATGGCCCGACGCCGCCGCCCTTGTACTTCGCGGCCGACTTTGGCGGCGTATAGGACCCGGTGGTGCCGATGGTGCCGAACTGCGCCTCGGCCATGCAGACGGCTTCCTGAAACGTGACGCCGCGCTCGGGTGTCTCGACGTCGAACACGCGTCGGCCCTGGAAGGCGACTCGTTCGAGCGGAATCTCCAGCTTGCGCGACACGGCCTGGGCCAGCAGATCGCGGGCGCGTGTCGCGGCTTCGATCGCCGCATTGCCCATCATCAACGTGACACGGCTGGAGTAGGAGCCCAGGTCCACCGGCGTGAGATCGGTGTCGCCGGTGACGGCGCGAATGTCGAAGGGGTCGATGCCCAGCACTTCCGCCACGCAGCCCACCAGCACATCGTCCGAGCCCTGGCCGATCTCGGTGGCGCCGCAGAACGCGGTGACGCCACCACTGCGATCGAGCTTCAGCTGCACGCCCGAGTGCGGCAGGTCGTTCCAGTTGATCGGCAGCCCCGCGCCGGACAGATACGACGAACACGCCAGGCCGACGCCGCGTCCAAGCGGCAGCTTGCGGAACTTGTCGTGCCATCCGGAACTGGTGACGACGCGGTTCACGCACTCGGTGAGGCCGATGGTGCCGATGTGGAGGAAGTTGGCGGTGAGGCTGTCGGGCGGCGCGATGATCTTGAGGCGCAGCGCGGCCGGATCCACCTGCAGCCGCTCGGCGATCTTGTCGAGCTGCACCTCCTGGCCGAAGCGCCCCTGTGGCGTGCCGTGCCCTCGCTTGGGCCCGCACGGTGGCTTGTTGGTGAACACACGGCAGCCGCGGAAGCGGTAGGTCGGGATGTTGTAGGTGACGGTCTGCAGCGCACCGGTGTAGAACGTGCTGGCCACACCGTACGATCCGTAGGCCCCGCCGTCGAGCAGCGTCTGCAGGTCCACGCCGGTGATCTGTCCGTCGTTCGTCACCCCGGTACGGAATCGCATCAGCACAGGGTGCCGGCCGCGATGACAATAGAACACTTCCTCGCGCGTCAGGCAGATCTTCACCGGTCGGTCCAGCAGCAGCGCCGCCTTCGCCACGACGACTTCGTGATTGAACGGATCGCTCTTGCCGCCGAAGCCGCCACCGTTCGGCGTGGCAATCACGCGGATGTGCGCCGCCGGCATCTGCAGCGCCTTGGCGAGCGCGCGATGCAGATAGTGAGGCGTCTGCGTGCTGGACCAGACCACCAGCTTGCCGTCGGGATCCTTCGCCGCCAGCGTCGCGTGCTGCTCGATCGGCAGGTGCGTGCTTCCCTCGAAGAAGAACACATCGTCGAACACGTGGTCGGCGCCGCTGATTGCGGAATCGACATCGCCGAACTGCAGGGAGACCGCCTTGTGGACGTTGCCGACGTCGCCGTAGTCGTGGATGCGGGGCTCGGGGTACGCGAGGCTGTCGTCCGGGCTGGCGTAGGTGCGCAGCAGCTCGTACTCCACCTCGATCAGGTTCACGGCGTCGGCCGCCGTCGCCTCGTCGCGCGCGATCACGGCCGCCACCGGGTCGCCGACGAAGCGCACCGTCTCGCGGCACAGCGCGTGCTCGTCGTGACTGACCGGCAGCACGCCATAGGCGATTGGAAACGTCTCGCCCGTCAGCACCAGGTGGACGCCCGGGTGCGCTTCGGCTTTCGCGGTGTCGATGCGAACGATGCGCGCGTGCGGGACCGAGGAGCGGAGCAGCTTGCAGTGCAGCATCCGCGGCAGCGTGAGATCGTCCGCGAACCGCGTCTGACCGCTGACCTTGGCTCGCCCGTCCACGCGCCGGCGGGGGACGCCGATGACGCCGTTGCTGCCGGACCGGCTCACTTGCCGCCTCCCGCCTTCGCTCTTGACGCTGTGACGACGAGCTTCGGCGCGGCGAGTCGCGCGGCACCCTCCTCCACGGCTTCGATGATCTGGAGGTAGCCGGTGCAGCGGCAAAGATTTCCGGCGAGCGCCTCTTTGATCTGCTCGCGCGTCGGGTTCGGCTCGCGGTCCAGCAGGGCCTTCGCGGTGACCAGGATCCCCGGCGTGCAGTAGCCGCACTGCGAGGCCCCGAGATCCGCGAACACGTCCTGCAACGGATGCAACTCGCGGCTGCCCTGCAGGCCTTCGACGGTGGTGACGTGCCGGCCCGGGCACTCCACTCCGAGAACCAGGCACGACAGCACGGGCTCGCCATCCAGCAGCACCGCGCACGCCCCGCACTCGCCGAGTTCGCACCCGTGCTTGGTGCCGGTGAGCTGCAGATCCTCGCGCAGCACCTCGAGCAGCGTCTTGTAGCCCTCGATCAGCGTGTCGGCGGACTCTCCGTTCACCATGAACGACAGGCGCACTTTGCCGGTTGTCTCGGCCATCGTCACATCCTCTGAGGCGCTGGGGGGTGCTTCTTCAACCCTCGCACCAGGTAGTTGGCCATCTCGCTGGCGATCTGCGGCGGCGCATGGAGGCCGTCGGGGCGATACCAGGTCACTACCCAGTTGAGCGCGCCGAGCATCGCCCGCGTCAAGAGCGCCGCGTCCCCGGCGACGAAGGTCCCGGAGGTGATGCCATCCGTGATCATCCGCCGCACCGCGCGCTCGTAGCGATCTCGCTTCTTGACGATGCGGTCGCGGAGGGGCGGCGACAGCGCTTCCACCTGCAAGTGCGCGGTGGCTCCCTCCACCTCGTCAAGCATCGTCAGCACGTGGGTGGTGAGCACGGCGAGCAGGCGTCGATCGGCCGGCTTCATCGCGCGCCGGGCCTGCGCCACACCCGTCAACATCCGGTCCAGCGCGCGGTCCTGGCAATAGAAGAGGATTTCGTCCTTGCCCTTGAAGTAGTGGTACAGATTCGCTGGCGACAGGTCCGTGGCGACGGCAATGTCACGCATGCCGGTATCGCTGAAGCCCCGCTCGCGGAAGATGCGCGCGGCGGCGCGCAGGATGCCATCACGACGGGCGTCGTAACGCCTGGCGCGCGGGGGCGGCCGGCCATCAATCGAACGGCGGTTCGATTTTTGAACCATCGTTCGAACATCCTATCACGGTAGGATCCACGGATCGTGTTGCGAGCAGAACTGAAGCCGACCCTGCGCCTGGCGGTGCCGGTCATCCTGGCCGAGCTGGGCTGGATGGGGATGGGTGTGGTCGACACGATCATGGTCGGCCCGCTCGGTCCGGCAGCGATCGGCGCCGCGGGCATCGGCAACTCGATGCATTTCGGGTTTGCGATTTTCGGAATGGGCCTGCTGCTCGGCCTCGACACGCTGGTCTCGCAGGCCTACGGCGCGCGCGATCTCCTGCTGTGCCGCCGCTGGCTCGCCCGAGGCGTGCAGCTCGCGCTGATGACGACGGTGCCGTTGATGGTGGTGATGGTGGCGGTGCTGGTGGCGATTCCGGCGCTCGGCATTCACCCCGAGACGCAGCCGCTGCTCCGTGGTTACTTCTCGGTGCTGATTCTCAGCACACCGTTCCTCCTGCTGTACGCGGCGTTCCGGCGCTATCTCCAGAGCACGCATCACGTCGGGCCGGTGATGTTCGCGCTGGTCAGCGCTAACCTGATCAACGCGTTCGGGAACTGGGTGTTGATCTACGGGCGGTTGGGCATGCCCGCCCTGGGCGTGCCCGGCTCCGCTTGGGCGACCACCGCGGCACGGGCCTACATGTGCGCCGTCCTGGGCGCCGCGGTCTGGTGGGCCAACCGGCACGAAGCCGCACTCACGAGCGAGCATCACGTCGGCGCCCAGCCTGATAGCGTTGACGCGGACGCCGCGCGCGGGCCGAACGAGCCGGTGCAACCGGGCCGCGGGGACGACAGGCGGCCGCCACTCGGTCTGCGGCCGACCTCCGTGCGACGGCTGGTGGAGCTCGGGCTTCCGGCCGCGTCTACGGTCATGGCCGAAGTCGGCGTCTTCGCGGTGTCCACCGCGCTGGCGGGACGACTCGAACCGGTGGCCACCGCATCGCATCAGATTTCGATGAACATCGCGGCGGTGGCATTCATGATTCCCCTCGGCCTGGCCTCGGCGGGAGCGGTCCGCGTCGGCAACGCGGTCGGCGCGGGCAATCCGCGGGGTGCGGCCGCCGCCGGATGGACGGTGATCGCCATGGGGGTCACGTTCATGCTGTTGTCGGGAACGCTGTTCGTCCTCGCCCCACGAACGCTGATCGGATTCTTCACGCTCGACGCCGACGTCATGGCGCTCGGCGCGTCGCTGCTGGCGATTGCCGCGGTGTTTCAGCTGTTCGACGGCCTGCAGGGTGTGGTGACCGGCACCTTGCGCGGGCTTGGCGACACGAGAACGCCGATGGTGACGAACCTCGGCGCGCACTGGCTGGTGGGGCTGCCGATCGGCTACACACTCTGCTTCGTCGCGGGCTGGGGCGCGCCGGGACTGTGGTGGGGACTCTCCGTCGGACTCATCGTCGCCGGGGTCGTCCTGCTGGCGGCCTGGATCCGGCGCGTCGGCCAGCTCCGCGAGGGGCGGCGCTGACAGAGGGCGGCGCTTTCGCGCCGTGGGAGCTCAGGCGGCCGCTCGTGCGGCCGTAAGGCGGCGCGCGGCCGTCTCGGTAGCCGCCTACAATGTCCTCCATGCTCTGCGACGCGCACGTCCACTTCTTCTCGACCCAGTTCTTCGCCACGCTTGCCGGTCAACGTCAGGTGGCCACCACCGACGCCATCCGTCACCTCGGCTGGGACGATCCCGAATCCGCGGAGGCGCTCGCGGACCGCTGGGTGGCGGAGCTCGACGCGCACGGCGTGTCGCGCGCCGCGATCATCGCCAGCGTGCCGGGCGACGAAGACTCGGTGGCCGACGCCGTGGCGCGTCATCCGGCCCGGCTCACCGGCTACTTCATGCTCGATCCCACGAAAGACGATGCCGAGAACCGCGTGATGCGGGCGCTCGAGCGCGGCGTTCGCGGCGTCTGCCTGTTTCCGGCCATGCACCGCTACTCGCTGCACGATGCCCGCGTCGCGCGCGTCGCCGAGATCCTGGCGGCGTTTGCCGGGCCCACCTCCGACAGCCCGGGGCCGCTCGCCGCAACGATGGGCGAGGGCGACGAGCCTGCGCGACAGGTGGCACTGTCCGGCGATGCGGCGGCCACCGCACCCGGCCGCAGCGGCGCACGTCCCGTCCTGTTCGTGCACTGCGGCGTGCTGTCGGTCGGCGTGCGATCGAAGATGGGACTGCCAAGCCCGTTCGACATCAGTCTCGGAAATCCGCTGCACCTTCACACGCTCGCCCTCCGCTTCCCGACGCTCCCCATCGTCATTCCGCATTTCGGCTCCGGGATGTTCCGCGAAGCGCTGATGGTGGCGGAGCTCTGCCCCAACATCCACTTCGACACCTCCAGCTCGAACGCCTGGGTGAAGTTCACGCCGGGCCTGACGCTCGAGGCGGTGTTCGAGACCGCGCTGCAAATCCTGGGGCCCGAGCGGCTGCTCTTCGGTACCGATTCGTCGTTCTTCCCGCGCGGCTGGCAGCGCGCGGTTTACAACCAGCAGCGCACCGCGCTCGTCAGCCTCGGCGTGCCCGAATCGCATCAGTCCGCCATCTTCACCGGTAACTTCGAGCGGGTGTTCGGCGCCGCCGCCTCAGAGCCGTGACCCGCCAGGACGAAGCCGCACGCGGGTGGGCAGCCGCGCCCCGGCGCCTGCTCGGCACGGTGCTCCTGGCGTTCCTGCTCGCCACGCCAGAGCTCACCAGTTCGGCTTGGACGACGTCCACCGCCATTGCCGGCGCGCGGGTTTCGACGCCGTACGTCGGCGTGACGATGATCGAGCGCGGTGAGACATCGCCACGCCCCATCAACATGCACATCGCGCAGATCGATACCCGCGCGAAAGGCATCCGCTTCAAGGTGACGCCACCGGGCGGCACGCGCGAGGTGATTCGACAGACGACGCTGAGTTTCCTGAGAGCGGAGCGCGCCCAGGTCGCCATCAACGGTCACTTCTTCCTGCCGTTTCCCTCGACCGACACCGAGGCGTGGGTGATCGGCCTCGCCGCTTCGGAAGGGCGCGTGTATTCGACGTTCGAGACGCCGGAGCAGAACTACGCCCTCGCGGCGGACGCGCCGGCCATCAACATCGATCACCGCAACCGCGCGCAACTCGTGCATCGGGACACGCGCGAGCCGGACGGTCGGCACGTGCGCGAGCGGGTGCGGCTGTGGAATACGATCGCCGGCTCGTCGCAGATCCTCACCGCCGGGAGGATCACGCTTCCCGCCTACAGGGACGCCGCTCATCCAGACGGCATCCTGACACCGGGCGGTCCGTCGAACTACTCCAACGACAAGTCGTGGAACGACATCGCCACGGCGCGTACGGTCGCCGGGCTGTCTCGTAATCGCCGCGTGCTGACCCTGTTCACGGTGGACGTGCGCGGCGGCAGCGACGGCATGCGCCTCGGCGAGATCGCGGAGCTCCTGCAGCGCGACTACGGCGTGTGGGACGCCATCAACCTCGATGGCGGAGGCTCGACGACAATGGCCTGGGAGAACCCCGAGACCGGCGAGACGGCGCTCGTCAACACGTCCTCCGACAATCCCGATGGCCGGACGGTCGCCAGCAGTCTTGCGGTGTTCGCCCGCCGCCGTTGAAGGAGCCGGGGACGTGACGCCGCTGTTCTACTTCACCGTTCCGAAGACAAATCCAATCGAACGGTCCACCGGGTTGTAGGCGGTGCCATAGAACGGCGAGGTGACGTTGGCCTGGATGTCGCGCTCGGCGGCGGCGCCGAATGCGTTGTAGACGCGGATGCCGGCGCGGAATCGGTACTTGGACACGCGCCAGGGCCGGGCGATCGAGAAGTCGAGCGTCCTCACTCGGGGCAGGCGTCCAGCCCGGTTGCGCGGGCCGACGAAGTCCTGATACTCGTCCACCGCGGACCATGGGAACCCCGACCTGACCTCGAGTACCGGCGCGAAGTCCAGCTTCCACGGCAGCCCGATCGTGCCCCGCAGCAGCACGCGATGCGTGACGTCGGTGGGCGTGAGGTTGTTCTCGTTGGCGCGGACGATCGGATTCCGGAAGTTGCCGTAGAACTGATCGTAGTTGTTGAGATCGGCGGTGCCTCGCGACCACACGTACGACAGCGTCAGGTCTCGCCGATCGCCGCCGAGGTACCGCGCGGTGGTTTCGAGTTCCTTGAAGCGCGACGTTCCGCTGCTCGACAGGCGCAGCTCCCCTGCCTCGGGAGTCGGATTGAGGACGTACTCGTGGCTGCCCTGGCGGGTGAGATACGCCACCTTCAGCAGATAACGGCGGCTGAACCGCTGATCCCACTCGACGTTGGCGACGTGCGCCTCGGGTGTCCGCAACGAGCCGTCGATGCGGTTGGCCAGCGTCACGGTGCCGAGCGGCGCTTCGTCAACCCCGTACCTGGTGATGGTCCGCGCCTCGAACGAAGGGAAGGCATCGACGTTGAGCGGCGTGCGCTGCAGGAACTTGCCATAGCCCCCGCGGACGATGCCACGGCCCTCGGGCAGCACGCTGACGGCCATGCCGGCGCGCGGCGACCAGTTGACCCGTTCGACCACCGCGTCGCGATCGAGGCGCAGGCCGAACTCGAAGGTCACCCGCGAGTTGAGGCGCCAGCGATCCTGCGCGAACGTCGCGAACTCCGAGCCTTCCACCTTCTGCTGCGACATGCCGCCGAAGTCGGTCCGCTCGGCGAGCGAGCCGTCGAGACGGCGCACCTCGATCGGCCGGTTCAGGCTGGTGCCGTCGTAGTTGGACAGCTGCAGGTCGGTGCCGATCTTGAACACGTGCTGCCCGCGCCACAGATCCCGCGACAGGCTCAGCGCTTCGACCCACTGCAAGCTGGAGACGGTCCGTTCCTGATCGTTGAAGTAGCCGCCGCTCTGCGTCTGCGGCGCGTACACCATCGGCTCCTGGTTCGTGGCCGTGAGGTCGATCTCGAAGCTGCGGTACGACAGGGTCGATTCGATCACCGCCCCGGATGACAACGCCAGCCGGTCGACGAGCCCGGTCGCCAGCCCGCCCTGCGACATGTCGGGGGTGACCGAGATCGGCCTGAACGTGTTCATCGTCGCGCGGCGGAGCTCGCGGGGGAACAGGATCAGGCCGCCGGTGACCGCATGGCGCGTGGACAGCACGCCGTCGACCCGCGTGAACGAGTCGAAGCTCCGCAGGTTGATCTCCGGCTCGCCCGGCAGGCTCCGCACCGGCGTCGCCACGTAGCGGAACTGGACGTCCTGCGCGAGGAAGACGCGATCCTTCTTGATCGGCCCGCGCACCGAGAAGCGCGGTTCGAAGCCGCGGATGCGAGTCAGCCCCCGCAGGCGGGGCATCAGGTTGCCAATCGAGGTATCCCAGTCGTTGGTGCCGCGCCGGGTCCGGATCTGCGTGATGCTGGACGAGAAGCGGCCGTACTCCGCCGCGAACGGATTCGACAGCACCTCCACCGACTCCACGCTCTGGGCGGGAAGGTCGACGTCGAAGTCGCCGGTGGAGGGGTCGATGAGGCTGGCGCTGCTCACCTGCAGCGCGCCCTGCGTCGGCTGGCCGCCCTTGATGCGCAGGCGGCCGTCCGCGTCGCGAACCACGCCGGGCAACAGCGGCAGCAGGCTCTGGAAGTCGTCGCCCTGCAGCGGCGCGCTCTCGAACACCGGCCCCGACAGCATGTCGCTCATCGACACCGGCTGCACGCTGTCGGTGGGCGACGGCGCGTTGGCCCGCACTTCCACCGGCGGCGGCACGAAGGCCAGCGGCATGTCGAGCAGGACATGCGCGGTGTCGGGACCGCGCACCGTGAACGCCGCCGACTGGCGTTCGATGAACCCCGGGCGCGAGGCGATGATGACGTATTGGCCAGGGCGGACGTCCGGGAACGTCACCTGCCCCACGCCGTCGGTCAGCGTCTTGGCGATGGTGAGTTTGCCGCCGCTCTCGCGAAGCTCCACGGCGACGCCCGACATCTGCACGGAGCCCTCGAGCGTGGTGATGGTCGCCACGACGCGCCCGTTCCGTGGCCTGCTCGTCCTGGCCGGCATCAGCCGGCGACGGAAGGAACAGGCACGAGACCAGTACGGCGGTGCCAGCGCGGGCGAATGCGGATGCGATGCGGCGGCGGTGGAACATTACTTCCTGCGTGAGAGCGATTATGAGCCGGGGCGCTGCAGGAGCGCATCGACTTCGTGAACCACCCCGTCCCTGATCACGCGCCGCGTGCGTCTGAGGTCGGTGATGTTCGTCAGCGGATTGCCATCGACGACGACGAGGTCGGCGAGCTTCCCCGCCTCGACCGTTCCAAGGTCCGCGCCCAACCCCATTGCCTCGGCCGGCACCGCCGTCGCGGTTCGAATCGCCTCCGCCGGCGAGAGGCCGCCGCGCACGTAGTGCTCGAGCTCGAGCAGCAGCGACAACCCGTAGGGATTGATCGGCGAGTCGGTGCCCGCAATCACGCGACCGCCGGCCTTGACGATCGCCGCCACCAGGCGCTCCTGCGGCACGACCAGCGCCTCCCGCCCGGCGAGATCCGACGCGGCCGCCGGCTGCGCGCGCAGCGCCTTCGACGAGGCCGACGCCGACGCCGGGAACAGTCGCGTGATCCGCGGATCGTCCAGCCACGCCCCATCGCGCAGCGTCAGCACCTGATGCCCGCCCTGGATGCCGATGGTCGGCGTGATCGTCATGCCCGACGCCGCCAGCAGCTCGATCACATCGCGATAGGTGTGGCGGGTCTCGCTGTTCTTCGGCGAGAAGCCGCGGCGGCTGGTGCCGCGGATGTGTTCGACACCGTCGGCGCCATAGGCCACGGCCGGATAGATCTCGTGAGACGTCACCGGCATGCCGGCCTGATGCGCGGCCTCGATGACGCGCTTCTGCAGGAGATCCGGCAGCCGGACGTAGGTCTTGATGAAGTCGAAGCCAAGCGCCTGCGCGCGGGCGATCTGCCCGTCGATCATCGCGCCGCCGTCGAGCGCCACGCCGCCCGGGTAATAGATGCGCGTGCCGTCGAGCGGCTCGCCGGTGGTGATCACCCGAGGTCCGATGCGCGCGCCGGACTCGAGTGATTCACGATCCTCAATCCCTTGAAACGGATTGGTCGCCGGGTTGCGAACCGTCGTGATCCCGAACGACAGCCAGATGCGCCCGAGCGCCTCGCCGTACTCCTTGGTCAGATGGGTGTGGCTTTCGATGAGCCCGGGCAGGACCGTAGAGGTCCCCGCGTCCACCACGACGCCCCGATGCAAGTCGTCACGGTGCGGCGCCACCTGCGCGATGCGGTTGCCCTCGATGACGATGTCCATGTTCTCGGTGACGGTCGTGCCTCGCCCGTCGAACAGCCGTCCCGCATGCACGGTCGTGGTCCCGGTGGTCTTCCTGGCGGTCCACGTGAACTGCGGCACGATGTCGCGGACGCGGCCGTCGGTGAGATCCACCAGGCGGAACCGATCGAGCGCCTGATAGAGCACGTGCCGCGAGTCGGCTGTCCACGACGGCGAGCTGGCGTAGTCGGCCGACAGCCGGCGAGGCGCGCCCGCGGGCGAGCCGTCAGGCGCCACGGGATACGTCATCAGGAAGCCGTCGACGATCGCCGCCATCTCGCGGCCGTTCGGCGACCACACCGGCCCCAGGTTCTCGCGCATGCCGATCGATTTGTGCGGCAAGGGATCGAACCATCGATCCGGGGCGAACGCCCCGCGTCCGGTAGCCGACGGCTCGGGCTCGACCTGCACTCGGAGTACCTGGTTGGTGCCTTCGCGGAACCGCGTCGAGTACGGGTGCAGCGCGGACATCACGACCGCACGTCCGTCCGGCGACCAGCTCGGGCGGCCGGGCTCGTTCAATCGGTCGTGGACCTGGCGCCCCTCGCCGCTCTTGACGTCCACCACCTGCAGCTGCGACTGCGCATCGAGGTAGGCCAGACGCGAGCTGTCGGGCGACCACGCCGCCGCGGCGCCGCCACCCGCCACGCGCCGATCGCGCCCGGTCCGCAGGTCGCGGATCCAGACATCCATCGCGCCGCCGCGATCGGACGAGAATGCCAGCTGCGTGCCATCCGGCGACCAGGCCGGGTTCATCTCGACATAGACGTCCTGCGTCAGGCGCTCGGGCACGGCTTCCCCACCGCCGGCCGACACCGTCCACAGATCGCCGAGCGCGGCAAACGCCACGCGTGTGCCATCCGGCGAGATCACCGGGTGCATCAGGCCGCGGACCGGCTGCGGGCCTTCGCGGGAGAAGTCGTGCCGCTTCGGCGTGAAGGCAGGCCGCGTGAAGGCGATGTCCGCGGTGAACGGCACCGTGCGGGCCGGACCACCGGCGCGCGGCCGGCGCTTGATGACGCCGTCGGCGGTGTAGAGCAGCTCGTTCGCGCCCACCCACTGCGGCCGGAAGGGGAAGACGTCCTCGCCGGTGTCGCTGGCCGTGGTGGTGCCGACCTTCAAGCGGCTGACCGCGCCGCTCACCGACACGTAGGCGACGGTCTTGCCGTCCGGCGTCCACGAGGGCGTGAACAGGGTCGTCGCGTCGGCCACAACCAGCCGCTCGGCGGCCCCGTCCACGACACGCGCATACACGCCGCGCTCCGCGCGGTCCGAGACGAACGCAATCTCTCGCCCATCGGGCGACCATGCCGGCATGCTGTCGTTGGCGGCGTTGGTCGTCAGGCGGCGGACCTCGCCGGTCGCCACGGTCACGACCCAGATGTCGTAGTTGCCGCCACGGTCTGAGGAGAAGGCCAGGCGGGTGCCATCCGGTGACCAGTGCGGCTCGCGATCGTCGAAGGGGCCGGAGGTGACCTCCTGGGGTCCGGTGCCGTCGGCGTTGGCGATCCAGATGTGCCAGGTGTCACGGTAGTACGCCTGGAAGGCCAACCGCCGGCTGTCGGGCGACCACGCCGGCATGCGCGCGTCGTAGCCGTCCGCGAGGATGCGCCGCGCCGCGCCGCCGTCGATGCCGACGGTCCACAACGCGCCGAGCAGATCGATGGCGAGCGTCTTTCCGTCGGGCGACGCCGCCGCCGCCATCGAGGTGCCTTCGCTCAGGGTCAGGCGGACGTCCTTCGACGCCGGCTGGCCGACGAGCCAGCTTCCCGTGACCGCGATACCTGCTATCGTCATCAGCCAGCGCGCGCGCATTCCAGCCTCCTGACTCCGGGTTCGCATGCGTTTGCGCACCCTGTAGTCGAGGCGCCGACTATATCGCCTCGGCGCTGCGGGCGGAAAGGCGCATCGGCCGTGGTTCGCTGATCATGCGCAAGGCGCACGTCGCACTGCGCCACTTCCCCTTCGAGGGAAACCCCGGCATCTCGGGGGAGAGAGACTCCAGTTCAGGGTTTTCCGGGGGTGCGCTGTGGTCCCGTCACCGACAGCAGAACGCTAAGTAGCTATCTATCAACAGTTGACAGGGCGACATCACATGGGTTGATGTTGGCCTGCCCCATGCACAGGGCCACTCAGTGAAAGCCATCACCGTACTTCCGCTCCAGCCCGAAACCGCGAAGCTCGAAGACATCGCCGAACCCGACGCGCGCGAGGGCTCGGTCCTCGTCCAGGCGATCGCGGTCGGCGTCTGCGGCACCGACGTCGAGATCGTGGAGGGCAAGTACGGCTGGGCGCCCCCCGGACAATCGCGCCTCGTGCTCGGGCATGAATCTCTAGGCCGCGTGCTGGATCCGGGTCCGAGCAGCGCGCTGCGGACCGGAGACCTCGTCGTCGGCATTGTCCGGCGCCCCGACCCGGTGCCGTGCCCGAACTGCGCGGTCGGCGAGTGGGACATGTGCCGCAACGGCCAATACACCGAGCGCGGGATCAAGGAGATTCACGGCTTCATGTCCGAGCGCTGGCGGATCGAGCCGGAGTACGCGATGAAGGTGGATGCGTCGCTCGGCCTGCTGGGTGTGCTGCTCGAGCCCACCACCGTGGTCGCCAAGGCGTGGGAGCAGGTGGCCGCCGTCGGCCAGCGGGCGTTCTGGGAGCCGCGCAACGTGCTCATCACCGGCGCCGGTCCAATCGGCCTGCTGGCGGCGCTCATCGGCCGGCAACGCGGACTCGACGTCCATGTCCTCGACCGGATGGACTCTGGCGCCAAGCCCGAACTGGTGCGCGCGCTCGGCGCCACGTATCACAGCGGCACGATCGCAGGCGTCGGCTTCCAGCCGGACATCATCATCGAGTGCACGGGGGTGGGCCAGGTGATCACAGACGCCATCCAGGCCGTGGGGGCGGGCGGTGTCGTGTGCCTGACCGGCGTTGGCAGTGGCGGCCGGACCACCGGCCTGCCCACCGCCGATGTCGCCGCCGCGGTGGTGCTCCAGAACAACGTCGTCGTCGGCAGCGTCAACGCCAACAAGCGGCACTGGTACCGGGCTGGACAGGTCCTGAGCCGCGCCGACCATGCCTGGCTGGGCCGCCTCATCACGAGACGCGAGCCGCCGGAGGCCTTCATGCGCGCCCTCACACGGCAGCCTGACGACATCAAGGTCGTCATCCAGTTCTCTGAAGCCTGAGCGGAGGGAACGTCAGTCATGGCCAAGCAACCGGTCACCGACGTCACGGAACAGAAGCGGCTGAACGACGCGCGCGACGCGGGCATCCCGTGGAAGAAGTGGGGGCCCTATCTGAGCGAGCGCCAGTGGGGCACGGTCCGTGAGGACTACAGCGACAACGGCGACGCCTGGAACTACTTCACCCACGATCAGTCGCGGTCACGCGCCTACCAGTGGGGCGAAGACGGCCTGGGCGGTATTTCCGACGACAAGCAGCGGCTCTGCTTCGCCATCGCCCTGTGGAACGAGAAGGACCCGATCCTCAAGGAGCGGCTGTTCGGGCTGACCAACAGCGAGGGCAATCACGGCGAGGACGTGAAGGAGTACTACTTCTACGTCGACAGCACGCCGACGCACTCGTACATGAAGTACCTGTACAAGTACCCGCAGCGGGAGTTTCCGTACCGGGACCTGATCGAGACGAACCGGACCCGGACGCGCGAGGATTTCGAGTACGAGCTGCTCGATACGGGCGCCTTCGACGACGACCGCTACTTCGATGTGTTCGTCGAGTATGCCAAGGACGGTCCGGAAGACATCCTCGTCCGCATCACCGCCTGCAATCGCGGGCCCGACGCGGCAGCAGCTGCGCCTGCTGCCGACGCTCTGGTTCCGCAACACGTGGTCGTGGGGTGATGACAGCCCGAAGCCGTCACTCAGCGAAGCCGCGCCGGGCGTGGTCCGCGCCGTGCATCCCGAGCTGGGCGAGTACTGGCTGTCGTGCGATGGCAGCCCGGAGTTGCTGTTCACCGAGAACGAGAGCAACGCCCAGCGGCTGTGGGGGCAGCCGAATCCGTCGCCCCACGCGAAGGACGCGTTCCACGACTATGTGGTCGGGGGCCGGCGCGAAGCCGTGAACCCGGCGAAGACCGGGACCAAGGCCGCGGCGCACTACGTGCTGGACGTGCCGGCCGGCGGCAGCCAGATCGTGACGGTGCGGCTCTCGGCCGCCCGTCCAGCGGCCGCGTTCAAGAACGTCGATCAGATCTTCACCAGCCGAATCGGCGACGCCGACGAGTTCTACCAGCGGATCACGCCGCCCACGCTCAGCGAGGACGAGCGGCGCGTGCATCGCCAGGCGCTCGCCGGCATGCTGTGGAGCAAGCAGTTCTACTACTTCGACCTGGAGCGGTGGCTGCGCGCGCACAAGAGCCACCCGCTGCTCCAGCAGTCCCGCGAGGGCGTCCGGAACACCGAGTGGTTCCACATGCTCAACGCCGACATCATCTCGATGCCGGACAAGTGGGAGTACCCGTGGTACGCGGCGTGGGATCTGGCCTTCCACACCACCGCGCTGGCCCTCGTCGATTTCGATTTCGCCAAGGAACAGCTGCTGTTGATGCTGCGCAGCCTCTACGCGCACCCCAACGGCCAGATCCCCGCCTACGAGTGGAACTTCAGCGACGTCAATCCGCCGGTCCACGCCTGGGCCACGATCTACCTGTACAAGATGGAGCGAACGCTCGGGCGGGCGGACATCCGCTTCCTGGAACGCTCGTTCCAGGGCTTGATGCAGAACTTCAACTGGTGGGTGAACCGGAAGGACCCGTCCGGGAAGAACGTGTTCGCCGGGGGATTCCTCGGGCTGGACAACATCGGCGTCTTCGATCGCAGCGCGCAACTGCCCACCGGCGGCTCGCTGGAGCAGGCGGACGGGACGGCCTGGATGGCGTTCTACTGCCAGTGCATGCTCGAGATGGCGCTGATTCTGAGCGAGTACGACCCCGTCTACGAGGAGGTCGCCTTCAAGTTCGTCCAGCACTTCATGTGGATCTCGTACGCGATGGACCGCATCGGCGAGCAGCACGACGAGATGTGGGACGAAGAGGACGGCTTCTTCTACGACCTGCTCCGGTTGCCGGACGGCCAGGCGATGCGGCTCAAGGTCCGATCGCTGGTCGGGCTGCTGCCGCTTTGCGCGTCCACGGTCTTCAATGGGGATTTCGAAAGCCGCCAGCCGAAGCTGGCGGAGATGATCAAACTGTTCAAGAAGCGCAACCCGGAACTGGTGTCGCACGTATCGCCCACCGACTCGGGGTTCATCGGCTACAAGGGACGCCGGATCCTGTCGATCCTCAACAAGAAGAAGCTGGAGCGCGTGCTCGGGTACATGCTCGACGAGCAGGAGTTCCTCGGGCCGCACGGCATCCGTTCGCTCTCGCGCTTCCACCTGGATCACCCGTTCACGTTCCAGGTCGGCCAGGAGGAGTTCAAGGTTCAGTACCTGCCGGCTGAATCGAACACCGGCATGTTCGGCGGCAACTCGAACTGGCGGGGCCCGGTGTGGATGCCGGTCAACGCGCTGATCGTCCGGGCGCTGCTGAACCTGTACCCGTTCTATGGCGACGACTTCAAGGTCGAGTGCCCGACCGGCTCGGGCCACCACATGACCCTGTTCGAGGTGGCGCAGGAGATCTCGCGGCGGCTGGCGGCCACCTTCCTCCGCGACGAGACCGGCAAGCGGCCGGTCTACGGCGGCATCGCCAGATTCCAGAATGATCCACACTGGCGTGACCTGATTCTGTTCCACGAGTACTTTCACGGCGACAACGGCGCCGGGCTCGGGGCCAGTCACCAGACCGGATGGACCGGCCTGGTCGCTCTCACCCTGGATCTCTTCGGCCGAATGGACGCCAAGGTGGTGCTCGAGCTCGAACGGGAGAAGTTGGCCGAGCGACTGGTCAGGGAACAGGTCGGCGGCACTGAGATCAAGCAATGACGGGAAGCCCTTTGAGGAGATATCCGATGAAGACGACACACTCGCCTTTCCTGCTCGTGGTCGGACTGCTGGCCGTGTCGGCGCCGGTCCCGGATCGGGCCCTGGCCCAGGAGAAGCCGAAAGTTCAGGTGCAGATCCCCGATCCCGGCGTGCCCGAGGGCATGACGATGGAGGGCAAGTTCGTGCGGGCCGCGTACAACAACGAGGGCTACGTCATCCTGGGCTACCAGGCGACCAACCGGTCGGTCGGGGAAGAGTGGATGCTGCTCGAGGTCGGCATGACGGTGCTCGACAAGACGCCGGCCTACACCCTGAAGCGCGAGGCGATCTCGCTGGACGTCCCGGACGGCAAGACGATTCCGCTGCCGACCGTCATGGAGCATCGCGAGGGCGACACCCGGCCGATCCAGAACCGCGCCAAGGTGCAGCGCGACTCGATCAACTACTTCCCGCCGAGCGCCAGCCGCGCCTGCCGCATCGGCTTCTTCTCGGACCTGTCCTCGCCCGCGATGCCGTACGACCAGGTCGAGCTCAGCAACACCCGCGCGTGCCTGGGCCGCCTCTATTTCAAGGTGCCCGGCGGCATCACCCACGGCCAGTACTGGCTGAACGTGAAGTTCCAGAACAGCGTGCTGCGCGTGCCGTTCAGGGTCCTGACCGAGGACGAGGAGAAGCTGCTCTCGAAGAACTACAAGGACATCAGCAAGCAGGTGAAGGACGCGTTCAGGCCGAAGAAGTAGGCCATCGCGCCGCCAAACCTGCAGGCCGATGAAGCTCCCTCTCGTGATGCTGGTGATCCTCGCCGCGGCTCCGGCCGCGGCGCAGGACATGGAGCCGAAGGCCTATTCCGCGAGCCCGGTGGGCGCCACGTTCCTCGTGGCGAGCGGCGTGCGCTCGAGCGGGTCGGTGGTGTTCGACCCCACCGTGCCGATCACCGATGTGAAGGCCGACATCAACGCCGCGGTGATCGGCGTCGGCACCACGTTCGGCCTCTTTGGCAAGCTGGCTCTGTTCTCCGCGGCGCTCCCCTACTCGTGGGGCGACATCAGCGGCCAGGTGGCCGAGGAGGCGGCATCGATCACCCGCTCCGGCCTGGCCGACACCCGCATGAGGCTCTCGGTCAACCTCGCGGGCAATCCCGCGATGCGCATCCGCGAGTTCGTCAAGGCGCCGCCGAAGACGATCGTCGGCGCGAGCCTGAC
Source organism: uncultured Acidobacteriota bacterium (assembly GCA_963723005.1). Lineage (GTDB taxonomy): Bacteria > Acidobacteriota > Vicinamibacteria > Vicinamibacterales > UBA2999 > VFZN01. The sequence continues at coordinate 187,295 of CAVRPA010000015.1, forward strand.
GGTGATGGCGCCAAGCGGCGAGTACGATCGCACCAAGCTCATCAACCTGGGTAACCACCGCTGGGCCTTCAAACCGGAAGTGGGCGTGTCGGTGCCGTTCCGGCGGTGGGATTTCGATGCCTACCTGGGCGCCTGGCTGTTCACCTCGAACGACGATTACTACCCGGGCGGGCTGACTCGCGAGCAGGACCCGGTGGTAGCCCTCCAGACGCATGTGAGCTACACCTTCAAGCCCCGGCTGTGGCTGGCGGTGGACAGCACCTGGTACTCCGGCGGCGAATCGCGCGTCGGCGATGACGCGCCCAGGGGAGGCGTGAACAACTCGAGGCTCGGCGCCACGCTGTCGGTGCCGGTCGGCCAGCGGCAGTCGTTCAAGATCGCCTACAGCTCCGGTGTCGCCGTGCGCACCGGCACCGACTTCCGCACCATCGCCGTCGCCTGGCAATGGCTGTGGTTCAAACCCTGAAGAGACCGCCCCCCGAATGAACCATCCCCTGCTGCACGAAGTCCGGCACAACAAGCTCCTCTGGCTGCTGGTCTTCGTCCCGGCGGTGCTGGCCGGCCAGTCGCTCGCGCCCGAGTCGCACACGCTGCTGTTCGTCCTGTCGGTGATGGCCATCGTGCCGCTCGCCGCGCTCCTGAGCCACGCGACGGAGTCGGTGGCGGCCAAGACCGGCGACGCGGCCGGCGGGCTGCTGAACGCCACGCTGGGCAACCTCACCGAGCTCGTCATCGCGCTCGCCGCCCTGCGCGCCGGGGAGTACATGCTGGTGAAGGCCTCGATTGCCGGCGCCATCGTCACCAACACCCTGTTCATGCTGGGCGCGTCGTTCCTGCTTGGCGGCCTGAAGCACCACGTGCAGGAGTACAACCGCGCCAGCGCCCGGCTGCAGGCCGGTCTCCTGTTCCTGGCCACGATCGCGTTGCTCGTTCCCTCCGCGCTGGTCGTCTCGGACACACCCGAGACGGTCGGGTTTCTCCACACGTTGAGCGTGGGCCTGTCGGTGCTGCTGATCGCCGCATACGGACTGGGCCTGCTGTTCTCGCTCAAGACGCACCGTGAGTTCTTTGCCAGCGCGGAACACGACGAGGCCGGCGAGGAGCCGTGGCCGCTGGCGCTGGCCCTGACGACGCTGGCGGTGGTCACGGTGCTGGTGGCGCTCGTCAGCGAGGTGTTCGTGGAGTCGGTCCAGAAAGCCGCCGAGGCGTTCGGGATGACCCCGGCCTTCGTCGGCTTCATCGTCGTCGCGCTGGTGGGCGGCGCGGCGGAAATGGCGTCGGCATTCTCCGCCGCCCGCAAGAACCGGCTGGACCTGAGCGTGGGCATCGCGCTCGGCAGCGCGTCGCAGATTGCCCTGTTCGTGGCCCCGGTGCTCGTGCTCCTCAGCTACGCGCTCGGGCCGACGCCGATGGACCTGCAGTTCTGGCCGGGGGCGGTGACGATGATGCTGCTCGCCACGCTCACCGCGTCGCTGGTGACCAACAGCGGGCGATCGGCGTGGTTCGTCGGCGTCCTCGTGCTGATGGTCTACGTGATCTTCGCGATGACGCTCTACCTGCTGCCGCCGCGGGTGCAGTGATGCCGGTCGCCCCCAAGAAGTCGCGGCGCATCCTGGAGCCGGTCGAGCGGCTGTCCGAGATCCTGTTCGGCCTGATCATGGTGCTGACCTTCACCGGGTCGCTCAGCGTGGCCGAAGCCGGACGCGAAGACATTCGCGCGATGCTGATCGGCGCGCTGGGATGCAACATCGCGTGGGGAATCATCGACGGCATCCTGTACCTGATGGCGCGCCTGGGCGAGTTGGGCCGCGACCTCGCGACGTTCAAGGCCGTCCGCGCGACCACCGACCCGGCAGAGGCCCGGCTGCTCATTGCCGGGGCATTGCCGCCGGTGGTCGCCGGCGTGCTGCGGCCCGAGGAGCTTGGCCAGCTGCACCAGCGGCTGCGGCAACTGCCGGAGCCGCCGCCGCAGCGGCACCTGCAGCGGAACGACTGGCTCGGAGCGCTCGGCGTGTTCCTGCTGGTGTTCCTGTCGACGTTTCCGGTGGTGATCCCGTTCATCGTGATGAGCGAGGCCGGGCCGGCCCTGCGGGTGTCGAACACCATCGCCATCGCGCTGTTGTTCCTGACAGGCTATATTTTTGGAAGGCTGACCGGTCGCCAGCCCGTGTGGCTGGGATGCGGTATGGTGCTTCTTGGTGTCGTGCTCGTCGGCATCACGATAGCCCTCGGCGGCTGAGCTTCGGTTCGCCGCCCGATTCGACTCGATCAAAAGGTATTCATGGCACCCCACCTATCTCGGCACCCCCGTGTGCTTTTCGGCGGATTACTCGTGACTGCGGCGCTCCTCGCCACCGGCTGCTCGGGCGGCGAGAAGCCGGCCGCGGCACCCGCCACCGCCGGCGCGGCGAGCCCGTCTGCGGCCCAGGCACCGGGGAGCGACAAGAGCGCGGCCGCTGAATCCCCGCTTCCAGAGGTGGCCTCGCCCTACGACGTTCTGCCGCCGAAGCGTGCGAGCCCTGATGGACGAGCGCTTCACCGGCGATCTCGACGAGATGGTGAAGCGGCGGATCATTCGAGCCGGCGTCACCTTCAACCGGACGCACTATTTCATCGACAAGGGCGAGCAGCGCGGCATGGCCTACGAGTCGCTGCGGTCGTTCGAGGAGCAGATCAACAAGACGCTCAAGACCGGCAACCTGAAGGTGCACGTCGTATTCGTGCCGCTGCCCCGCGCTGACCTGCTGACGGCCCTGACCGACGGGCGCGTGGACATGGTCGCGGCGCAGTTGACGGTCACGCCCGAGCGGCGGCAGCTGGTTGACTTCTCAATCCCGGTGCGCACGGATGTCAGCGAGGTCGTCGTCACCGGTCCGGGTGCGCCAGCGCTGACCAGCCTTGACGATCTCTCGGGCCAGGCCGTGTTCGTGCGGCCGAGCAGTTCCTACCATGCCAGCCTGGTCGCCTTGAACGGCCGCCTGAAGGCCGCGGGCAAGGCGCCGGTGACGATCACGGAGGCGCCGGAGGCGCTCGAAGACGACGACATCCTGGAAATGGTCAACGCCGGGCTCGTGCCGATTACGGTGGTTGACGACTACCTCGCGGAGTTCTGGCAACAGGTCTTCACCTCGGCTACTCCGCACAAGGACATCGCGCTGCGGACCGGCGGCGAAATCGCGGTGGCCGTGCGCAGGGGCAACCCGAAGCTGAAGGCCGCGGGTGACGACTGGATCCGCAAGTACGGCCTGGGCACCGCGTTCGGCAATGTCCTGAACAAGCGCTATCTGCAGAGCACCGGCTACGCCGCGACCGCCACCTCGGAGGCGGAGCGCCGCAAGTTCCGCGAGCTGGTCGCGCTGTTCCAGAAGTATTCCGGGCAGTACGACCTCGACTTCCTGCTGATGGCGGCCCAGGGCTATCAGGAATCGCGCCTCGATCAGGGCGCCAAGAGTCAGGTGGGGGCAATCGGCGTCATGCAGGTGATGCCGAAGACCGGCGCGGAGCTGGGTGTGGGCGACATCAAGCAGCTCGAGCCGAACGTCCACGCCGGCGTCAAATACATTCGCCAGCTCATCGACAAATACCTGGACGATCCGGCCATCGATCCGCTGAACAAGGGGCTGATGGCGTTCGCGGCCTATAACGCGGGGCCGGGCCGGCTGAGGCAGCTGCGCGAACTGACGGAGCAGCGCGGGCTGAACAAGAATCTCTGGTTCGGCAACGTCGAGCGCATGGCCTCCGAACGCATCGGCCGCGAGACCGTGCAGTACGTCAGCAACATCTTCAAGTACTACGTGGCCTACAAGCTGGTCCTGGAGCAGCAAGAGACGCGCGAGCCGGACTCAAGAAGACGTCGGGGTCGTAGGGAGGCCTGCGGGGCGTAGGAAAGGAAGGCAGCCCTTCGGGCTGTAGGGCGGCCCTGCGGGCCGTAGGATTCGACAGCATGCATTGGCTTTCCCTACGCGAGAGCCGAAGGCTCGAGCGCCCTCATCGGGGCGCCCCCGCACCGCCGGTCGCGTGCGGAGCGTCGTAACGATCTGACATGCGGATCTTGATTACCGGCGCCACCGGATACGTTGGTGGCCGGCTCGTGCCTCGTCTGCTGGCCGCGGGCCACGTCGTGCGCTGCATGGTCCGCGACCCATCACGTCTGCAGGGGCGCGCCTGGATCAACCAGGTGGACACGGTGGCCGGCGACGTGCTCGACGACGCGACCGTGGCGCCCGCGCTGGCCGGCATCGACGTCGCCTACTACCTCGTGCACAGCATGGGCAGCGGCCACGACTTCCACGTCCGCGATGCACGGGCCGCGCGCGCATTCGGCGAGGCGGCCAGGGCCGCGGGCGTGCAGCGCCTGGTCTACCTCGGCGCGCTGGGCGATCCCGACACCAACCTGTCCGAGCACCTGCGATCCCGGCAGCAGACCGGCGACGCGCTGCGCGAGGCCGGCGGTGCCGGTCACCGAGTTCCGCGCCGCGGTAATCGTCGGCGCCGGCTCGCTCTCGTTCGAGATGATTCGCTACCTCGCCGAGCGGCGTGCCGATCATGATCTGCCCGAGCTGGGTCTACACCCGCATCCAGCCGATCGCGATCAGGAACGTGCTGGACTACCTGGTCACCACGCTCGACGTGCCCGAGAGCGCCGGACAGGTGATCGAGATCGGCGGCGCCAACGTCATCACCTACGGCGAGATGATGACCGGCTACGCGCGGCTGCGCGGCCTGCGGCGCCTGCTGGTGCCGGTGCCCGTGCTGACGCCGCGCCTCAGTTCATATTGGGTGCACCTGGTCACGCCGATTCCCTCGACCATCGCCGGGCCGCTGATCGAGGGCCTGCGCAACGAAGTCGTGGTGCGGGACCGCAAAGCAGTATCGCTCTTCCCCGATGTTCGCCCGATGGGTTACGACGATGCGGTGTCGGCCGCACTCGCGCGCCTGGACGCGGGTGCCGTGGAAACGGCCTGGAGCGACGCGCTCGCCAGCAGCCAGGGGGATCGGCCTGCGGTGGTGATGACCACGCAGGACGGCATGGTCATCGAGCATCGCCAGATGCTGGTCGATGCCTCGCCCGCGCGCGTGTTCAGGGCCTTCACCGCCATGGGTGGCGAGACCGGCTGGCTGTACATGAACTGGAGCTGGCAGCTGCGGGGCGCGCTCGATCGCCTGGCCGGCGGCGTCGGCATGCGCCGCGGGCGGCGCCACCCGCATGACGTGCGCGTCGGCGACGCGCTGGACTTCTGGCGCGTGGAGGCAGTGGAGCCCGACGCGATGCTGCTCCTCCGCGCGGAGATGAAAGTCCCCGGCCGCGCGTGGCTGCAGTTCCAGGCTCGCGTCGAGGAGGGCGGCCGCACGCTGATCTCGCAGACCGCGTATTTTGCGCCTCGTGGTCTCTGGGGTCTTGTCTACTGGTATGCCCTGTACCCTGTTCACCAGCTGATCTTCAGCGGGATGATTCGGCGGCTCGCAGCCAGGGCCTAGGGGCGGGGCTTGGGGCTTAGGGCTTGGGGTCTTGGGTCTTGAGTCTTGGGTCTTGGGTCTTGGGGCCTGGGGGCTTGGGACTTGGGCCCTGGACCTTCGCGTACCGGACACCGGATCCCGGACCCCGGGTTTCCGTTATCCTCCCTGCATGTCCGCGCGGATCCTCGCTCGGTGTGTTGGCGCGCTCGCCGGAGCGGCAGTGCTCCTGCTGTTGCCTGTCACCGGCCGCGGCGCAGGGCGGCTCGCCAGTTGCGCCGGACTTTCCACGCGGGCAGATCATCGACAGCGTGACCTGCGCGGACGACCAGACACAGAGCTACGCGCTCTACCTTCCGTCGGACTACACGCCGGAGCGGCCGTGGAATCTGCTTCTCGCCTTCCATCCCGGCGCTCGCGGTCGGGCCTTCGCCGAGAAATATCAGGCCGCCGCCGAGCACTTCGGCTACATCGTCGCGGCGTCGAACAACTCCAGAAATGGTTCGTGGGAAGTGACGACACAGGCGGTGCGGGCGATGTCGCGCGATGTGGGCCGACGTTTCACGGTGGACGCGCAACGCGTCTATCTGACCGGCCACTCTGGCGGCGCGCGCGTGGCCATGGAGGTGGCGCTCGGGCCCAACGACATCGCCGGCGTGATCGCGTCGAGCGCCGGGTTCCCGGACGCGGAGGCCCGCCGCTCCGTCAAGTTCGCCGTCTTCGGCACCGCCGGCACGGACGACTTCAACTATCTCGAGATGCGCCGGCTCGATGCCGCCCTCACCTCGCCGCACTACCTGGCCGTCTTCGAGGGCGGGCACACGCTGCCGCCGGACAGCGTCGCCGCTGAGGCCCTCGAGTGGTTGGAGCTCCAGGCCATCCGCTCCGGCCGCCGCGCCGAAGATCGCCGGTTGATTGATGCGCTGTTCGCCTCGCGGCTGCAGCGCATCGAACGCGCCACGGACGATGTGGCGAAGCTGCGCCTGCTGCAGGCGAGCGTTACGGACTTCAAGGGCGTGCACGACGTGTCGGCCCTGCAGGCGAACGCGGACAGACTCGCGAAGGATGCCGGCGTGAAGAAGGCGCTCGGCGACGACCGCGCGTCGCTCGGCACCGAGGCCCGCCTGCTCGGCGAGGCGCTCGAGGCGGAGTCACGCCTTCGCGATCCCGATGCCCGGAATGCGAGCCTGGCGGGGCTGCGAGGAATGCTGGAGACCTGGTCGCGCGAGGCCGACGCCGCGACCGCATCTCCGCAACGCAGCCAGGCGCGCCGCCTGCTGGGCGCGATCGCGGCCGGCGCCGCCCAGCGGGTGAAGGACGAGGAGTACCGGCGGCTCGTCGAGCAGTACCGCCGGCGAGAGCGCTAGGGGAGGACGGGAGTCCGGTGTCCGGTGTCCGGTGTCCGGTTCCGGCTCTGCCGTCTGCCGGTTGCCGTCTGCCTCGTGCCTACTTCGGAACTGGCTTCAACGCCGGGAAGATCGCCCCGGCGCCAAGCATCTCCTTGACCAGACCGGGCATCTTCGCCTGCCGCGGCGTTCGCCTGGTCGATCACCTGGGGCAGCGCCGCCTTGACCTCGCGGATCTGCATCAACTGCGTGTTGGTCGGCAGGCTGGTCGAGCCCATGATCGCGCCCTTCAGCTGACCGATGCGGCCGCGCACGTTCTCACTGCCGCCGCCAAAACCGCCACCGCCACCCTGGCCGCCGCCAAGTCCCAGGCGCCGCCGCACTGCTTCCATCTCCTTGGTGACGTTGTCGAACGACTGCTTCACCGCCGGCACCAGCGTCTGGTTGCGCGTCTGCTGCTGCAACAGCGTGAGCTGGATGTTGGCGTTCTGCACCATCTCCGCGGTCTCGTTGGCCTTGGTCTGCAGCTGGTGCAAGTCCATCGCCGTGTCGTACCAGATCTTTCGATCGGCATCGCTGATCGTGATCTCCGGGTCGCCCTTCACCGCGACGGTGATCGCCTGCGCGTCCTTGCCGTCCACCGTGAGCGTCGCGCGATAGGTGCCCGGCAGCACGAACGGCCCGTTGTTGCCGCCGCCGCCAAAGAAGCCACCACCGCCACCACCGCCGGCCGGAGCGCCAGGCACAGGCGGCAACGGACGCAGCGGCTGCACGCGCAGGTCCCACTTCACGATGTTCAACCCGGCCTGGTTGCGCCCGCGCAGGTCGTCGCCGGTCAGCTCGCGCACGACACTCCCGCCGGCATCGCGGATGGTCCACTTCACCGCCTTGGCCTCGCTCTTCAGCCGGTAGGCCAGCGTCGCGCCAGGCGCGGGATTCATGCCCAGGAACAGGCGATCGCCCTCGAAGCCCTTCATCTGATCGTTGGCGGCGTTGAACGCCACCACCGGATCGGGATCGAAGGCAAACGCGTCGGCGCCTTCGCTCTTCGCCCACTGCTGGATGATGCCGAGGTCGTCGAGAATCCAGATGCCGCGCGCGTGAGTGGACAGGATCATGTCGTTGTCGCGCGGGTGCGTCTTGATCTCGTAGATCGGCATCGTCGGCAGGTTGGCCTTCAGCCTGGTCCACTGGCCGCCCTTGTTCCACGACACCCACATGCCGGTCTCGGTGCCGAGGTAGAGCAGGTCGGGATTCTTACGGTCCTCGGCAATCGTGCGCGCCACCTCGCCCTTCGGCAGGTTGTTCACGATCGAGCGCCAGCTGTTGCCGGTGTCGGTGGTCATGAACACGTAGGTGGCGTAGTCGCCGCCGCGATGGCCGTCGAACGTCACGTACGCGGTGCCCGCCGCGGCGCGCGACGGGACGACGTCGGACACGTAAGTGAACTTGGGCACGCCGGGGATCTTCGCGGTGACGTTGGTCCAGTTCGCGCCCGCGTCCTGCGTCACGCTGACCACGCCATCGTCGCTGCCCACCCAGACGATGCCGGCCTTCGCCGCCGACTCTTCCAAGCGTGACGATGTTGCCGAACGAGGTGACGCCGTCGTGCTTCGCCAGCTTGATGTCCTTGCCGGGCACGCCCATGATCGGCAGCGCCTCGCGGTCGGTGTTGGTCGTCAGATCCGGGCTGATCGGCTGATACGACCGGCCCTTGTCCGCCGACTTCAGCACCATGTTGGCGCCGATGTAGATGGTGGAGGCGTCGAACGGCGACAGCTGCATCGCGGTGTCCCAGTTGAACCGGTAGGTGCCGGAGGTGTCGCCGGGCTTCTGCTCGGGCGGCTCGGGGCGCACGGTGGTTCGTTCGTTGGTGTTGCGGTCGGTGCGGCTCATGCGGCCGTCCTGCGACTCCGCGTAGACGATGCGCGCGTCGGTTGGGTCCATCAGCGGCTGGAACCCGTCGCCGCCGCTGATGACGTACCAGTCGTCGTTGTGGATGCCGCTGTTGGTGCGCACCGCGCTCGGGCCGCACCAGGTGTTGTTGTCCTGCAGGCCGGCGCAGACGTGATAGGGCGACTGCATGTCGAACTCGACGTGATAGGCCTGCGCCAGCAGCAGGTTGGGCAGCCACACCCACGTGGCGGAATGATCGTAGGAGATGCTGACGCCGCCGTCGTTGCCGATGATCACGTGCTTGCGGGTTGGCCGGGTTGATCCACATCGCGTGATGATCGACGTGAATCCGTTCGGCGCCGTCGGCGCGGAACGTCTTGCCACCGTCATCGGAGACGTGGAGCGACACGCCCAACACGTAGATGCGCGCGTCGCTCTGCGGATCGATGCGGATCTGGCTGAAGTACATCGGCCGCGGGTTCTCGCTGCTCAGCTTCCGCCAGTTGGCGCCGCCATCGTCGCTGCGGTAGACGCCGCTCTCGGTCTCGTGCTCGACGCGCGCGTAGAGCACGTTGGGATTCTTGCGGTAGATGTCCATGCCGATGCGGCCCTTCGGGCCGGCCGGCAGGCCGGTCTCGGCCTTGGCCCAGGTCTGGCCGCCGTCGGTAGACTTCCAGATGGTGCTGCCCGGCCCGCCGCCGTTCATCCCCCACTGCGCGCGGCGCCGCTGATAGGTCGCGGCGTAGAGCGTCTTGTTGTTCGAGGGATCCATCACCAGCTCGGTCGCGCCGGTGTCGTCATCGACGTGCAGCACGCGTTGCCAGTTCTGCCCGCCGTCGGTGGTCTTGTAGACGCCGCGTTCGCCGCCGGCCGCCCACAAGTCGCCCAGCGCCGCCACGTAGACGACGTTGAAGTCCACCGGGTCGACGATGATGCGGGCAATCTGCTTGCTGTCGCGAAGGCCCATGTTCTTCCACGAGCGGCCGCCATCCGCGGACTTGTAGACGCCGTCGCCCCACGAGCTGCTCTGCCGGTTGTTGTTCTCGCCGGTGCCAACCCACACCAGGTTGGCATCGGTCGGGGCGATGGCGAGATCGCCCACCGACGAGCTGCCCTCGTTGTCGAACACCGAGGTGAACGTGGTGCCGTGGTTCGTGGTCTTGTAGACGCCGCCGGTGGCGGTGCCGACGTAGAACACCGATGGGTCGCTCTCGAGCACGGCGAAGTCGTCCACCCGGCCCGACGGCGTGCCCGGCCCGATCGCGCGGAAGGCCAGCCGATCGAACGGCCCGCTCCCCGGCGACTTCTCGGTCCATACCGGCGTCGGCCTGGGTGGCGCCTGCGCCATGACGGCCGCGCCGAGCGCGGCGACGAAGCCGAACACCATCACATTGCGACGTCCCATCGTGATCACTCCTTCACCAGTGTGCGTTCAACATGGCTGCGGTCACCCGCATCGGGCCCGGCCGCCGTGTCACATGCGTTCGTTCAATTCGTCGTAGGCAATGCCCAGCACGAACCCGAGGGTCAGGCGCGCGTTGAGCTGAATCGTGTCCTCGAACCCCGGCAGCGTCGCGGTCTTCTGCAACTCGTCCTTCGACTGGCCGGCGCGCAGGCTCTTGCGCGCGAGATCCATCACCGCGGCGAGGTAGTTGCTGAAGCGGGCGATATCGGCCCTGGCCGATTTCACCGCGTTCTCCTTGGCGTGGCCGGCGATGAAGATGGTGTCGCTCGAGGCGGCATCGGTCGCCTGCTCCAGCGCCCGAATCCAGCTGGCGATGTTCGCGCCGGCGGGTCGATCGATGTTCGGGTGGGCACGGTTGAACAGCAGGTCGCCCATGTGGACGACGTTGGCCTTCTCGAAGGTGATCACCGCGTCGCCGCTGGTATGTCCCGCGCCGTAGTAGCGGGCATGGATGGTCTCGTCGCCGAACGTGGTCTTCCACGTCTCCGTGAACGTGGTGTCGGCAATCGCCTGCTGCGCCAGCGTGCCCGCCTGCTCGGCGGTCTTGCGATGCCAGGCCGCGCACGCCTCGTGCGCGACGATTTTCTGCACCGCGCTCTTGAACACCAGATTGCCACCCGTGTGATCGGCGTGATGGTGCGTGTTGATCAGCAGGGAGATGCCCTTCGGCGCGCGCTGCTTCAGCCCGGCCACGCAGATCTCGGCGTTGGGCGCGTACTGGCTGTCCACCGCGACGGCGCCGTCGCCATTCACGAGGTAACCAATGGTGCCGCCGGTTGCCGTGAACACACCGACACCCCGGCGCAGCTCGGTGAACGCCGTCACGAGCGGGGCCGCCGGAGCGGGCGCCTGTGCCCACGCGGATGAGCGGCCAAATGCCAGACCAGCGGCGGCGGTAGCGGACGAGAGAACGAAACGTCGGCGGTCCATTGGGGGGCTCCAGGTCTTGAGGTCTTGGGGCTTGGGGCTTGGGGCTTGGGGGGCGACTGGTTCTAGGTTCTAGGGTTCTAGGGTTCTAGGGTTCTAGGTTCTAGGGTTCTTGCCGTCTGCCGGTTGCCGGTCTGCCTTCTGCCTTGTCACTGACCGCGCAAGTAGTCAACGGTCAGGTTCGCCAGGACCCGCACTCCGACCGGCAGGGCCGACTCGTCGGCGAAGAACAGCGGCGAGTGATTCTGTGCCGCGGTGGCCTCCTGTCCTGGCGGCGTGACGCCGAGGAAGAAGAACATGCCGGGCACCTCCTGCTGGAAGTACGAGAAGTCCTCCGCGGTGCCGGTCAGCGGACCGACGACAGCTTTGTTCGGACCGGCGACACGCTGCAGCGTCGGCACCATGCGCTCGGTGAGCGCGGGATCGTTCGTGGTCACCGGGTAGCCGAGGCCCCACGTCACCTTGGCGGTCGCACCAGCCGCTTCCGCGTAGCCGGTAGCCATCGCCGTGATGCGATCGCGAATCTTCGTGCGCTCGTCGTTGTCGAACGCCCGCACCGTGCCAATCAGCTCCGCCTTGTCAGGAATGATGTTCGAGCGGTTGCCGGCGGTGAACTTGCCCACCGTCACCACCGCCGGAGCCTTCGCGATGTTCACCGTGCGCGAGACGATGGACTGCATCGAGGTCACGATCTGCGCGCCGATCACGATGGGATCGACGCCGCCCCACGGCACCGCGCCATGCGTCTGCTTGCCCGTGATCTCGATCGTGAACTCGTCGGCGCTGGCCATCAGCGGTCCAGACCGATAGACGATGGTGCCGGCGGTGAACGGGAAGACGTGGAGCCCGAACACGGCGTCGACTTTCGGGTTCTGAAGCACTCCCGCCTTCACCATCGGCTCGGCCCCGCCCGGACCCTCCTCGGCAGGCTGGAAGATGAACTTCACCGTGCCGGGCAGCTCGGCTCGCATGCGCGAGAGCACCGTGGCCGCACCAAGCAGGATGGCCATGTGATTGTCGTGGCCGCAGGCGTGCATCACGCCCACGTCCTGGCCGTTGAACTTCGCCTTCTGCGTGGACTTGAACGGCACGTCCACCTGCTCGGTCACCGGCAGGCCGTCCATGTCGGACCGCAGCGCCACCACGCGGCCGGGCTTGCCGCCCTTCAGGATGCCGACGACGCCGGTGCCGGCGACGCCGGTCTGCACCTCCATCCCCAGGGCGCGGAGGTGGTCCGCGATCACCTTGGCGGTGCGGACTTCCTGCAGCCCCAGCTCGGGATGTTCGTGGAAATCGCGGCGCCAGGTGACGACCTGCGGCAGGATCTCGGCGGTCGAGCGGTCGATTGCCGTGGCCATCGAATCAGGGGCCGATCTGGGCCAACGCAAGCGCTGGCGAGACGGCGAGCAGCGCGACGAGCACGACACGTGAACGCATATGGTGGGCCTTTCCGAAAGCTTGGCGATTCTACTACCGGACTGGCGCCCGCCTCCGGCTGAGTGCGAGTATTGAAGGCGTGCGCGCACCCTCACGTGCCGTGCGCCTCCTGGCAGGCGTCACGGTCGTGCTCCTGGCGACCCTGCTCGCCCTGACCACGCCGTGGGCCAGGTCGATGCTGCTCGACCAGGCCAGCGCGTGGGCGAGCAGTCGCTTCGGAGTGGACATTCGCGCGGCTCGGCTCGATTACCGGCTGACGTCCCTATCGGTGACGCTGGAGGATGTGGCCATCGCCGACCGCGCGGCGGCCGGGCAGCCGTTCTTCCGCGCCGAACGCGTCGAGATCGATCTGGCCGCGTCGGCCTTGCGCGGACGCCTCGATGCCGACCGCATCCATCTGCTGCGGCCCATCGTCGTTCTCGATTCGACCACGCGTCCCGGCCAGCGTGACGAAGCTGATGCCGCCACTGCCGGTGAAGGGCCCACCGACTTTCCGGCTTTCGAGGTCGGCACGCTCGAAGTCGAGGGACTGGACTTCACTGCCGGTGACGTCCAGGACACGCGGGTCGTGGTGCGTCAGGTCACCAGCACGCTGCACGGGCGCGGGTCGCGACAGCTCGAGGGAGACCTGGCCGCTCTCGGCGGCGTGGACCTTTCGTTCGAGACGGATGACGTCCGCCTGGCGTTCGACCGGGCTCAGGCTCGGATTGTCCTCGATGCCGGCCAACGCCTCATCACCGGCGCACTCACCGCCTCGTCACCCGTCGTCAACCTGCGGGCCGAGGGAAACCTGGGGCTGGGCCGCGGCGCCGAGTACGACCTGCGCTACGACGCGGAGGGCCGGCTCGAACAACTCGGGCGTTGGTGGCGGGAGTCGCCGGGCTGGCAAGGGCCCGTCACGCTGCAGGGGCAGGTCCGTGGGCCGCTGAAGAGGCCGGAGGCAACCATTACAGCGAAGGGTGCGGATCTCCGCTGGGCGACGCTGCAGCGGGCCGCGCTCGACGCGACAGGGCAGGTGTCGATCGAGGGCCTCGTCCTCAACGCGTTGTCGCTGACCTTGCCGCAAGGCAGGCTCCAGGGCAGCGGACGATTCACGTTCAGGCAGCAGGGGCAAAGTGAGGTGGACGCCCGGTGGAGGGACGTGGACGGCACCGTCATCACCGGCCTGGTTCCTTGACCGCAGGTGACCTTCCGCGCGCGCACCTCTCTGGTTCTGCGACGCTGACCTGGCCGGGGCGGCTGCCAACGGCAAGTACCGACCGAGGGCAAGCTCGATACCACCGCCATCGCCGTGGCGCCCGAAACCAACGCCACCGCCACGCTCGTGGCGAATGGGCGCGCCGGCCGCTGGCAGGTGAACGTCCAACAGACGCTCGATGGGATCGCTGACGCGGCGCTCGACGGCGTGGTCGTCGCTGCCCCCGGCCAGCTGACGCGGTCACCAGTCTCGGGCTCGATCGTGGTGCATGCCGACAATCCCCGCGCGACCCTCGCGCAGCTGCAGCGTCTCGGCGTGCCCCTTCCCCAGGCCGTCAGCGCGATGGACGCCAGCATCATCGCGGCGGAAGGGACGTTGACCGGCTCGCTTGGCGCGCCGCGAGTGACGGGCCACGTCGGCCTGCAAGGAGGACGCGTCGGGGAGTTCAGCGACATCAACGTGCTGGGTGGGGCTGCCATCGACACCACGGCGCACTCACGGTGTCCACGCTGGCCATCCACACCAACTCGGGCGAGGTGATTCTCGACGGCGTGCTGCCGTGGTCGGGCACCACTGGCCGCGGCACCATCGTCGCGCACCTGGGGGAGGTTGCGGAGCTTGCCGTGGGTCTGCCCTCGGCTGTGGCGGCCGGCGGGACCACTCGAGCTGTCTGGCGAGTGGAGCGGCTCGGCTCAGAGCCCGGCGATGACGGCACATTTCTCCGGCCCCGGTCATCGGCTTGAACGGCCTGCTCCTCGATGCGGTGTCAGGGGACCTTGCGCTGGCCGATGGCCTCGTCTCGGTGAAGAACCTGAAGGCCTCGCAGTCTGGCGGCACGTTCGACGCGTCCGGCTCGTGGAGACTGGGCGACTCGTCGCTCACTGCGGCAATCAGGGCACGGAACCTGGCGATGCAGATCTTTGCCGAGGGGGCCTCGGGGCTCCGCAACGTGGGCCGCCTGAGCGGCCTGTCACTCGACGCCGACATCTCGGGGACAGTGGCGCGGCCCGACGGCGTGGTGTCGCTGGATGTGGGCTCCGCGGCGCTCGACCTGGGCGGGTCGGGAGACATCGACAGCCGCCAGCTCCTGTTCAACAGCCTGAAGGCGCGCGTGGAGTCGGCAAGTGGCGTCGCGCACGTGACGGCGAGTGCGCCGAACGATGGCGTCAGCATCGACGGGCGCCTGACCCTCGACACGCCGCGGCCATTCGAAGGCCGCGTCGCTCTCACGGGCGCCGACGTCGCGAAGCTGGCGCGGCTGGCCGGCCTCGCCGACGAGTACGTCAAGGATCTGGCCGTGTCTGCGGACGCCACCGTGGACCTGTCTGGAAGCGTTCAAGACCTCCCGAACGTCAACGTCGATCTCGGCGCTGACGCGCCTCGATGGTGAGGTACGCGGACGTCCTCTGGCTCTGGCGGGGCCCAGTCGCACGCGGCTCGATGCCGGTGTCGTCGAGATCGTCGAACCCACGCGGCTGACGATCGGCGAGAGCACGCTCGGGATCGCGAAGTCACCCGCCGCCGTCACCGGCGCAGAGCTGGCCGTCACCCTGGACGGCCCGATTGCGGACCTCACGGCGCTCGCGCCGGGCCTGGTACCCGAAGACACCACCGCGACAGGAACCGTGAAAGCCGAAGTGTTCCTGGGTGCGCGCCTGGAGACGTTCCAGCCGACCGGACAGGCCACCCTCGATCTCACGACCCTCGTTCGCGGCGAACAGGAGCTGGCGAACGGCGTGAAGGTGGTGGCCGATGCCGACACCAGAACGATCCGCGTCAGCGACTTTGCCGGCACGGTGCTCGGCAGCCCGGTCGCCGGCGTGGCCACCATCCCGATGCAGTGGCTGCGCGGGGGCACCTCGCCAGGCGGCAACGGCTCCGTTGAACCGGCAACGTTCTCGCTGCGATCGACCGTGGCCGTGGCCCCGATGCTGGCGGCGTTGATGGACCAGCCGCCGTCGGACCTCACCGGCACCCTGAACTTGACGGTGGACGGGACCGCATCGGCGCCGCGCCTCGACTCGGTTCAAGCCCGCGTGCAGGAGCAGGGTGGCGCCCTGACGGTGGGCAACATGAAGCTGAACACGCAGCGGACCACCGCGCTGCGGCTCGAGAACGGGCTGCTGCACGTGGACGCCTTCGAGTGGACCGGCCCGCAGTCCAAGATCGTGGCGTCGGGCAGCGTCGGCGTGCTCGAGGGCGCGTCGGGACGACTGCACCTGGACGGCACCTCGTCGATGGCGCTGCTGAACCTCCTGATCCCGGCCAGGGTGAGCGGACGATCGACCTTTGACGTGGACGTGACGGGCCCGCGCGGCGCACGCGAATTGCAGGGCAAGATTGCGATCGAAGACGGCAGCATGGTGGTCCAGCCATGGCGGCTGGCCCTGGCCGACTGGTCGGGGTCGCTGGTGATCGACCCGACCGGCATCGCCGTTCAGGGCCTGCATGGGCAGTTCAATGGCGGCGAGGCCACGATTGAGGGACGCCTGCCGGCGGGGCGGTTTGCCGCAAGCGGCGATGCGCTCGCCATCACGCTTCGCAGCGCGTTCCTCGAGCTGCCGCGAGGCCTTCGCAGCCAGCTCGACGCCGACCTGTCGTGGAGCCGGGCCGCGAGCGGCACCCGCCTGTCGGGCAGGGCCACCGTCACCGCCCGCGCCTATCGCGAACCGGTGACCGAGCTGGCCCGCCTTGCTTCGGTGCTGATCGACGGTTCAGGCCGCTCGCCAATGGAGTTGCCGGCGCTGCTGGGCTCCACCACCCTGGACGTGCAGCTCGGCACGATCGGGCCGCTCTCCATGGTCAACAGCGTCGCCCGCGTGGAGTTCCAGCCGGAGCTGCAGCTGACGGGAACCCTGGCAAAGCCGGCGCTGAACGGCCAGGTCGCGGTGGCTGATGATGGGCGCATCACCGTGAGCGGGCGTCAGTACCGGCTGCGCGACAGCCGCGTCGAGTTCAGTCCGGAACGCGGCATGATGCCGCGGCTCGATGTCACCGGCAATACCCGTGTGGGCGACTACACGGTCTACCTGCGGCTGACCGGACCCGCGAACGAGATCGAAACCTCGCTCATCTCCGATCCGCCGCTCGGCGAGCGCGATCTGCAGACGCTGCTCGTCACCGGCCAGCGCGAAACCCTGTCCGGTCGCAGCGATTCCGATCAGGCCGCCGTCGGCGCGGCGTCGGGCGACGTGCTGGGCTTCGCCGGGCAGTTCCTCGGCTTCGACTCGGTGGTGGTCGGCACCACCGACGATCTCGCGCTGGTGTCGAGCGACGTGGATCCGGCGCTGCGCCTCACGGTCTCGAAGCGGCTCGGCAACCGGTTCGAGCTGGTGCTGTCGGACAACCTCGACGACAACGAGCTGACGTGGGTGATCATCTATCGGCCGCGGCCCGGATTCGAGTTTCGCGCCATCTCGCGCGGCGGCAGCGAGTTCACGGGCGAGTTCCGCCAGGAGATCCCGTTCGGGCCGGGAGTGTCGCCACCGCGCATCGCGCCCCGGCGCAGGGTCGAACGCGATCGGATCGTCAGCGTCACGGTGAGCGGCGAGCCGGGCCTGGCCGAAGCCGAGGTGCTCTCGGCGGCCAGCCTGAAGGCCGGAGACCACTTCGACTTCGGGCAATGGGTTGACGACCGCGAGCGGATCAGCCGCCTCTATCTCGACCGCGGCTACTTCTCGGCGCGCATCGTGCCGACCAGGCGGGCCGTCCCGAACACCGGCGCCGAGCCGAGGGTCGCGCTCGACTATCGCATCACCCGCGGTCCGCGCACCGTCCTGACGATGTCGGGATACGACCCGCCACAAGAGCTCGTCGATCAGCTTCGGCAGACGTGGGCGGACAGCGTGGTCGTGGACCTGATCGGCCCCGATCTCGAGCAGGTCGTCCGCAGTCATCTCGCTGGTCTCGGTTACCTGCGCGCCAGCGTGAAGGCGAATGTAGACGAGACGATCGACGATCAACTCACTGCGTCCGTGCAAGTGGACCCCGGCCCGGTCACCACCGAGCGCCATCTGGCGTTCTCGGGCAACACGGTGCTGAGCGAGAAGGAGTTGCTGGACCTCGCAGGCCAGGCCAATCAGGACGGCGAGGCGTGGAAGAACCCGGCGGCGCTGCTGGAGACAGTGGAGTCCGCATACGCGGCCCGCGGATATCTCGGCGCGAAAGCCACAGTGGCGCCGATCGCGTTTGCGGGCGACGCCGCGACGATGCCGATTCGAATCGTCGAAGGACCGATCGCGCGGGTCGCGACGTTCACGGTCACTGGTGTGGCGCCCGGAGGAGAGAAGGAGGCCATCGCTGCGACCGGACTCTCCGTGGGCTCCGCCTACGTGGCCGGAGGCGAACAGGCGCTGCGACTCGCCATGGAGCGTCATTACCGCAACCTCGGATACCGGGACGCCTCGGTCGAAGCCGAGACGAAGGTGAATGCAGCCGCGGGACGGGTGGACATCGTCGCCAGCGTGCACCAGGGTCCGCTCTACCTGGTGCAGTCGGTGCGCACCAACGGGCGTCGAGAGCACGCGCGACGCGCTGGTGGAACGGGCGACGCGGATTCAGGCGGGGGCGCCGGCCAGCCCCGAGCTGGCCGAATCCACCAGACGCCAGGCTCTATGACATCGGCACCTTCCGGTCCGCCGAAGTGACGTTCGAGCCAGCGCCTTCGGCGACGCCGACCGCAACTGTGGTGCCCGTTGACGCCGTGGTCTCCGTCCAGGAGTCGCGCCGCTTCCTGTTCCTGTACGGCCTCGAAGCGACGAACGAGTACGAGTCGCTGTTCGACAAGCGGATCTCCTCCGGCGGCGTTGCGGCCGACCTGCGCGATCGCAACTTTCTCGGCCGCGGCTGGACGCTTGGCGCCGGCCTCCGCTACGAACCGTCGTTCCAGAGCGCGCGCGTGCTGATGTCGGTCCCGCGGATCAAGTCGTCGCGCATCCGCACCAACGTCTATGTCGACACGCGCACCGAGGACCGCGCCCGGAGCGAAGACGTGATTTTCCGCGACGACGAGACGGCACTGACGATCGAGCAGCGATGGCGGATGAAACGGCCGATCGAGCTGTCGTGGGGCTATCACTACGACTACCGGGACATCAACTTCCTGGCCACGGAGACCGGGGCAGAGCCTGCTTCGCTTCTCCGGAAATCTCGCCGGGCCCGCCACCGCCATCGTCGTGGACCGGCGCGACAACATGTTCGACGCGAAGAAGGGCTGGCTGTTCTCGACCAGCGCCGAATTCGGATTGCAGGCGGTCGGCTCGGATTTCGACTATCTGCGCACGCTGGTCCGCGGCTCGTTCTACCAGCCGCTGGGCCCGCTCACGCTCGCCTCCAATGCCCGCTGGGGCAACCTGCAGCCGTTCGGCGGCCGGCCACCAATCACGGTGCTGGACATCTTCTACCAGGCCGGTGGCACGCAGACGGTGCGAGGCTACAAGCAGGACTCGCTGTCGGCGTACACCCTGCTGGACTCGCCCGATCGGAGGCACCAAGCTGCTCGTGTTCAACCAGGAGGTCCGGTTCCCGCTGTTCTGGCTGCTGAGCGGTGTGGCGTTCGCGGACGCCGGCAACACCTTCACGGACGAGGCAGGGATCGTCTTCAGCGATCTGGCGGTGGGCGTCGGCTTCGGCCTGCGCATCCGTACGCCGCTGGCGCCGATCCGGATCGATCTGGGCTTCCCGAAGTACGGCAACCCTACCGGCAGCACATCCGCTCGTTGGCACTTCTCGATCGGGCAGATCTTCTAGACGGGCAGGGATCAGGGATCAGGGATCAGGGGATCAGGGGATCAGGCGATCCCTCGTCCCACGCGCCGCGAGGCGCGCCTACCGTGCGAAGCCCGGCCCTGCGTCTTGCCGGCCTTCTGATGCGCCAACCAACCGCCGCCGGTCTGACCTCGTCCAACGGCCATGGCCCACTCCTTCCGGCTCTGGATGCGCCAGCCGATGCTGGCACTGGCGGCCATCGTGTCGCTCGGCCTCGGCATCGGCGCCAACACGGCCATCTTCTCGGTGCTGAACGCCGTAGTGCTGCGGCCGCTGCCGTTCGCCGACGCGGATCGACTGGTCGTGGCGTGGGAAACCAGCGCCGAGAACCCTACGCGGTGGGTGGCGCCGGCGAACTTCCTGGACTGGGTGCGTGACGCGCGCTCGTTCACGTCGCTGGCCGCGTTCGACAGCTTTGCGGCCAACCTCACCGGCCGGGGCGAACCCGAACGGCTGAGGGCTGCGGGCGCCTCGGGGACGTTCTTCACCACCCTGGGGGTGCAGGCTGCGGTGGGCCGCACCCTGCTGCCCTCGGATGACGCGCCAGGCGCCAACGCCGTCGCAGTGCTCACCAACGGGCTTGCCGAGCGGCTGTTCGGCGACGCCGCCACCGCCGTGGGATCGGAACTGACCCTCGAAGGACGTCCGCACGCCATCGTCGGCGTGCTGCACCCAGACTTCTCGATGCCGATGATGCCGGAGGTGGAGATCTGGATCGGCAGCGATCGCGGCATTCCGCGCAGCTTCCCCTTCCCCGGTGACATCACCAGCGTGCGCGATTCGCATCTGCTGTTCGTCCTCGGGCGACTCGCCGACGGCGCCACTGCGGCGTCGGCGCGCGACGAGCTGGGCGCGATCATGGCCCGCCTGGCACACGACCATCCCGACACCAATGACGGGCTCGGCGCCAACGTGGTCGGACTGCACGAGCAGGTCGTCGGCCGCGTCAGGCCGCTGGTGCTGCTGCTGCAACTGGCGGTGGTGCTGATGCTCGCCATCGGTTGCGCGAACGTGGCGAGCCTGATGCTGGGGCAGTCGGCCGCGCGGCAGGTTGAGCTGTCCACGCGGGTCGCGCTCGGCGCCGGCCGCTGGCGCCTGGTGCGGCAGCTGCTCGCCGAGACGATGGTGATCGCGGTGGCGGGCGGACTGCTGGGTCTCGGGCTCGCGGTGTGGGGACTGCACGCACTCGTCGGCCTGGCACCGGCATCGTTGCCTCGAGTGAACGACGTGCAGGTGGACACCACCGTGCTCGTGTTCGCTCTCGTCGTGTCGATGGCTACCGTGATGGTCTGTGGGCTGGGCCCCGCGCTCGCGAGCGCCAGGCGATCCATGGCCGACGCGTCGAGGCAGGGACCGCGTGTCGCCGGGGATCGGGCTGTGCGCCGCTGGCACCACGTGATGGTGGTGGGCGAGCTGGCCATCGCCCAGGTGCTGCTGGTGGGCGCCGGTCTGTTGCTGGCCAGCTTCCTGGCCGCGCAGCACGTGGAGCTCGGCTTCGCGGCGCACGGACGCATCGCCGCGGACCTGTCATTGGCGCCAGGGCGATACCTGCAGCCGCCGCCGGGCGGATCGGCTGGGGATTCCCGCGTGAACATCGAGCCGAAACGGCAGCTGGTGGACGTCGGTCCTGACACGTCTGCGGCAGACGCCTGGCGTGCGCGCGGCCGGCGCGGCGTTCACGGCGCCGCTCGGCGGGGCGCCGAACCGCGGCGTCGCGATCGAGGGGCAACCCAGGCGGTCTTCCGGGCAGGAACCGAGCGCGGACTTCCAGGCGGTGACGCCGGACTACTTCCGCGCCGTCGGCATCACGCTGGTTCGCGGTCGATCGTTCGCCGGCACCGATGACGCCAACCATCCGCCGGTGGCGATCGTGAATCAGGCCTTCGTCGATCGCTATTTGCCTGGCACCGATGCCATCGGCCGGGTCGTGACCTTCGGCGGCGAGCGGCATCACGAGATCGTCGGCGTGGCCGCCGATGCACGCTACCGTGACATCGAGCAGGCCGCGGACCCGACCTTCTACGTGCCGCTCGACCAGAACGACGAACGCTGGCCGTTCCTGTCGTTCATCGTGTGGACCGATGAATCGGCCGCCAGCGCGCAGTCGCTGGGCTCCGTTGCCGCGACGATCCGCGCCGCCGTGCGCGAGGCCGATCCCGCACAGCCGATCGCGCGGCTGCGCACCGTCGACGAGATTCTCGCCGCCGGGCTCGCTCCCCGCCGGTTCAACACGCTGCTCGTCGGCATCTTCGCGCTGACGGCGCTGCTGCTGGCGGCGGTGGGTACCTACGGCGTGATGAGCTATGCGGTGACCGCGCGCACGCGCGAGATGGGCGTTCGTGCAGCACTGGGCGCCAGCCCGTCGGACTTGCGGCGGATGGTGCTGGGTCAGGGGCTGTCACTGAGCGGTGTGGCAGTCGCGCTCGGTCTCGGCATCGCCTGGCTCGTCACGCGGGGAATGGCGTCGATGCTGTTCGAGGTGCGGCCGGACGATCCGTGGACGCTGGCGGGAGTGGCCCTCGCACTCTCGTTCGTCGCGCTGGCCGCCACGTGGCTGCCGGCCCGTCGCGCCACGCGTGTGGATCCGATGGCAGCGCTGAGAGAGTAATAGAGCTCAGCCTATCTTCCTGCCCAGCCACGTGAACGGGCCGCCGGCGCCCTTCTCGCTCAGCTCCTTGCCGGCGTACTTCAGGCTCACCTTCCACACGAAGTCCATCTCGCTCATGATCGCGCCCATGGCCATGCGCGACTCGATGACCAGCAGCACCGAGGCGTAGAACATGAAGAACGAGCCGACGAGCCCCAGCGCCACGGCAATCCAGGTGAAGTTGCGGGCAACGGCGGCGACGATGGCGATGGCGACGCTGCTGGCGACGAAGCTGCTGAGCGAGATGTAGAACGAGGACAACGCGCGCTGCAGCAGCCGCGCCCGTGATGTCTGGCGATCGAGCTGCGAGAAAATGAGCGCCCAGCGCTCCTCGAACATCTCGTCCTTCTCGGTGCTCTGCGCCAGCTTTTCGAACCGCTCGGAGAGCGAGCGGACGCGATCGACCACGCGTCCCATGCGCGTGCTGGTCGAGAAGATGAGCGCGCCGCAGGCCGAGATGAGCACGGCGGGGGTGATCATCGCGGTCAGGACCGCGAGGGCGGCCTGTGGCGCTTCGAGGCGGGCGAGCCAATCCATGGCAGCGATTCTACCTGTGCGGACAAGCGCCGACAATCAGTTCCCGGGCAACAAGCAAAATTGAGAGCGCGCAAGAGCGCGGAAGGTCACGTCGACGCCCCACCCGCTATACTGCGCCCCATGTTTGCCATCGTCGCTCGCGAATTCGGAGGACCGGAAGTCCTCACCCTTACCGAACAGTCCGATCCGCGGCCCGGTCCCGGAGAGATTCGCGTGCGCGTGCACGCGGCCGGCGTCAATCCCTACGACACCTACATGCGCGCGGGCGGCTATGCCATCACGCCCGAACTGCCTTACACGCCTGGCGCCGATGCCGCGGGCGTCATTGACGAGCTGGGTGACGGTATCACCGGTGTGCGTGCCGGCGATCGGGTCTACATCGGTGGAACGGTGAAGAACCGCGCCTACGGCGCGTATGCGTCGATGGTCCTGTGTCACCCGCACCAGGTGCACCCGCTCCCGGAGCGGCTGTCATTTGCCCAGGGCGCTGCGATCAACGTGCCCTACGCTACGGCGTGGCGCGCCCTGTTCCAGAAGGCGCAGGCGGTGAAGGGCGAGTCGATCCTCGTGCATGGCGCCAGTGGTGCAGTGGGCGTGGCGGTGACGCAGATGGCGCACGCCGCCGGCCTCATGGTCATCGGCACGGCCAGCACCGATGAGGGCGCCGCTCTCGTGCGCGCGCAGGGCGCGGATCACGTCGTCAACCACCGCGACCCCGGCTATCTCGAGCAGGTGACGGCACTGACCGGCGGCGGACCGAACGTGATCATCGAGATGCTCGCCAACCAGAACCTGGATCACGACCTCGCCATCCTCGCCAAGTACGGGCGCATCGTCATCATCGGCAATCGCGGCCGCGTGGAGATCGATCCGCGCCGCATCATGGGCAAGGAAGCGGCGGTGATGGGCATGGTGTTCTGGAACCTGGCCGGTGATGACCTGGCGCTGGTTCACGCCGAGATGGGTAAGGGATTTGCGGACGGCACACTGACGCCGGCGGTGTCGCGCGAGCTGCCGCTAGCCGAGGCTGCGCAGGCGCATCGGCTCGTCATGGAGCCGGGCGCGCGGGGGAAGATTGTGCTGATTCCGTAGCCGAGTCGAGAGGCCGCGCTTCGCGCGGTAGGCGCGCCTCTCGGCGCGGAGGGTCAGGCTTGGGGCTGGCTTGGGTCTTGGGTTCTGAGGTTCTAAGGTTCTAGGTTCCAGGTCTGCTGCTGACCCCTGACAGCGCGCGAAGCGCGCCCTGTGTGCAGAATCCCTACGCGGCGAAGCCGCGCCTACCGCGCCGCAGGCGCGGCCCCGTATCCCCAACTCGCCAAGGCGGGCCCTTGCCGTCCTACCGCGCCGAAGGCGCGCGCCCTCTGCGCCCTATTTCTGTCCGGCCTTCGCCAGCTCCTCGTCGATCGCCTGCTTGAACACCTCGAACGGCTGGGCGCCAATCAGCGGGCGGCCGTTGATGTAGATGCTTGGCGTCGAGTTCACCCCGAGCGCCTCGCCCTGCGCCGCGCCTTCGCGCACGCGCGCCTGGTGCTTGTTCGAGTCCAGGCACTGATCGAACGTCGCCTGGTTCAGGCCCAGCTTCGCCGCGCCCTGCTTCAGCTGCGGCACCGACAACGCGGCGATGTCCGCGAACATCAGATCGTGCATCTCCCAGTACTTGCCCTGGTCACCGGCACAGTGCGCCGCTTCGGCCGCCTTCTGCGCGTTCGGGTGGGACGGCAGCGGGAAATCCTTGTAGACGATGCGAACCTTGTTGCCGTAGGTGGCAAGGACCTTCGTGAGAGTCGGACCGACTCTCGCGCAGAACGGTCACTGATAGTCGGAGAACTCGACCAGCGTCACCGGCGCCGTCGCTTCTCCGCGGACCGGGTCGTTCGCCGCGACCAGGACCTCGACCCGGGGCGGGTCGAGCAGCACCTTCACGTTCGCCGTCTTGTTGCGGAGTTCGTCCACCAGCAGCGCGCGCGCCTGCCCCTTGCGCTGCCCCTGCAGGAACTCGACGATCGGCTGCCGCAGCTGCTCCATCGTCCGGCCCTGCGCGCGTTCCTTGTTCTCTTCGTAGAATTTCTGGATCTCGGCTTCGGTGATCGGTTGGGACCGCTTCGCGATTTCCCGCTCGGTGTAGGCCTCGGGCGTCATGTTCGCCGCCTTGGCCGCGTCTGCGATGAGGACGTCGCCCATCACCAGCTCGAGCATGTTGCGCCGGTTCTGATAGAGCAGCTGGGTCAAACGCGCGCGTTCCGCGGCGTCGAACTCCTGCCACTTCGCGTCCACCTCGCTCAGCGTGATCTTGCGGCCACCCACCTCAGCCACCACGGGGTCGGTTCCACCGGAGGTTGCGGAGGACGGCGGCGCCGGGGCCGGTGCGGGCGATTGCGCGCTTGGGGAGTTGCCGCAGCCCAGGGCCACCGTGGCCGCCAGCGCGACTATCACTCGCAGTCGGGCGATATACATCGGGACAGCATAACCGGAAGATGGACTGGGGCGATAGGAGAGGGGTTGGAGAGGGATCAGGGGTCAGGGATCGGGGGTCAGGGATCAGGGGCGTCTGCCGGTTGCCGGCTGCCGGTCTGCCGGCTCCCTTTCACCCCGGCGGCTTCTTCGTCGGCGGCTTCTCGATCTCTTCGTCGGTCGAGACGCTGAACTTCCGGTAATTCTTGTAAGTTGCCGTGCAGCGGATCTCGTCCGAGCTCATCGTCGCCTTGTAGTACTCCGTCATCTCCGCCGGGACCCACAGATCGAGCGACGTGTCCTCGCGGAACTCGACGGCGACGGTGGCAATCACGCTGCTGTCGGCCACCGACATTTCCGTCTTCAGTACCGTGCCCGTTGCGGAATCGATCCACAACCGGCCCGACATCGGCAGGTCCGCGCCGCCGGTGGTTTGGACCAGCGTCGGGCGCACGCGTTCCTCGAAGGCCAGCGCCCAGGCGGTACGACCCGCCACCACCGTCTCGCCGTCGCGCGTGAAGACGAAGCGGGCCCGGAGGTTCGGCTGAACCAGCAGCACCGCCAGCGTCGGGATGTTGATGGTGCGAATCACGCGACCGAGGTTGTAGCGGGTGCTCTCGTCCATCAGGCGGCGCGCCTTGTCGAGGGCCGACGGGCTCGGCGCGAGCAGCAGCTTCACCATCCGGTCCTCGCGGTCGCGTATCTTGCGGCCATCCACCTCGAAGACGTCGCGGAACGGCAGCCATCCGCCCTCGTCGCTCTTCACGAGCAGATAGTCCGAGCGCAGACGCCTCGCGCGCCGGCCGCCGATGTCGAACCCGCCCGCCGGATTGGGTGTGCGAACCTGGTTGGCAGTGCCGGCCTGTGGCGGCCGTTCGGCACGCTGGTAGTAGTCCTCCTCGGCGACGAGCAGCGAGAACCGCGTCTCGTAGGCAAGCGCGTATTCCCCGGCGCGCGTCAGCACCGCGGCCAGCGTCGGTTCCGGCGTGGCTGGCGCGGTCGGCGTGGACGGTGTGGACGATGGCGTTGGTGAATCTGGCGACGTCGTCGCCGGTGCGGCTGACGTCCCGGGGACTTGCGCAAGCACGGACGCACGCATCGCCGCCGTCAGCACGATGACGAGGGTGAGCGCCGCGACGTGGCGGCGGGTCAGGACGTGGAGGATGGCTGCCGTGGTGGCTCCGGACTGCCCTCTTCATACCCCGGGCACACCCGGACGGGCAACACAGGATACTTGCGAAACCGCGGGTCAACGAACGACAGCCGGCAGAGGAAGAACTGTGAACGGGGCGTCTCGATCACCTGGCGGTGCCGGCACTGGCCGCAAAGGCCCGGATCCATGACCCCATCTTAGCCCCGGGCCGGAGTTCCAAGCCTGGGGTAGCGGACCAGTAATAAGATGGTCCCATGAAGCTCCCGGCGCTCGTTCCCGCGTTCGCCGTCGCCCTGCTGGGCGTCGTCGCCTTCGCCGCCCCCGCGGCACAGGATCAGCCGCTGTTCCGGTCGAGTGTTCGGACGGTTCCGGTCTACGCCACGGTGCTCGATTCGACCGGCCGGCTGATTCCGGACCTGGTCCAGGCGGACTTCTCCATTCTCGACAACGGCAAGCCGGCGGAGATTGGGCTGTTCTCCAGCGAACCGCAACCGTTCACGGCGGTCGTGATGCTGGACACCAGCGCCAGCATGACCGCCAACCTCAAGCTGCTGAACCGCGCCGCCGAGCAATTCCTGCTGCGCCTGCTGCCGGTGGATCGCGCGCAGGTCGGCGCGTTCAACGACAAGATCCAGATGAACGGCACGTTCACGAACAATCGCGACGAGCTGATCGCGGCGCTGAACGACTTGTATTTCGGCAATCCCACGCGCCTGAACGACGCGATTGCCGCCAGCCTCGACGCGCTGCAGGGCATCGATGGCCGCCGTGTCGTGCTGGTGTTCACCGACGGCGAGGACACGTCCAGCCGCATCGGCTTCGGTACCGTGCTCGGGCGCGCGCGTGACGAAGAAGTGATGGTCTACTCCATCGGACTCGAGTCGGAGTATTTCAACGGCGTGCGCGTGGTGCGCTCGAAGCCGTCGAAAGATCTGCGCAAGATTTCAGAGGAAACCGGCGGAGGGTACTTCGAGCTGCAGAAGACCGTGGACCTGTCGCCGACGTTCAGCCGCGTGGCTCAGGAACTCCGGAGCCAGTACCTGATCGGCTTCGCGCCCGCGGCGCTCGATGGCAAGGTGCACAAGCTCGACGTTCGCGTGAACCGTCCAGGGATGACGGTTCGCGCGAGGAAGAGCTATCTGGCGGCGACGGATCGGAGCTGACCTGAGGCAGTGCCAGACGAGAGGCGTTGGGCTTTAGACGAAGAGCATCGCGGCGAGCGTGACGGCGAGCAGCGCGCCCACCACCGTTTCGGCCGTCGACGAGAAATTCCAGTCGTGATTGCGCAGTATGCGGAACATGGTGTGTCCCTCCTGTAAGGGTTGGACGGGCGCAGCCCCACACCTGTTCCTTCCATCTGTCGATTGGATACCTGGCCCGGGACGACCGGTGCTCACCCCTCGACGAGCGCGCGCAGCACCGACCAGTCCGCCTTCGTCAGCACCTGCTCCACCAACGCCGCGTTCCCGCTGATCCAGACCACGGTGCCGTGGCGGCCCGCGGCGGGTTGCCCGCCGGCCGTCATCGAGATCTCGACGTCCGCGCCTTCTCGGGGCGTGATCACCGGAGTGCCAACCGGCCCGAAGAACACCAACGCCTGCTCGGGAGAATAGTGGCCCATGCCCGGCAGGCCGCTCGACTCCGGCTCCTGATAGGCGTTGGCCGCCACCCGCACCACCAGGAGACCGGGAACCGCGGTGGACACCGCCGGCATCGCCGATGTGGAGATGGTGAACTGGTGCCCCGGCGCGATCGTCTGGGCGACGATCGTCAGCTGGCTCTCCGCGTCGTAGCGCTCGCCGGCCAGCCCATCGTCGCGCAGCGTGATTTCGCGAACGGTAGGAGCCCGGCCCGTGCGCTCGAATTCCCTGACGGCGCGTTCGTAGTCGCCCTGCGATCGCAACTGCGAGCTCATCGCCGACTTCTGAATCTCCTGCTCCGCTTTCAGGGCCCGGTCGCGATTGCCGGTGTTCAACGGATTGGCCAGCACCTCGATCCGGGGCGCGTCGGCGTCCGGCCAGCGGACGGTCCAGACGGCGTCGACGCTGCCGCCGATGGGCGTCCCTTCGGGCGTTGCAGGTGGGAACGGCAGGGCGGCCCGCATCGCCTTCACCAGCCCGGCCGAGAGCTCCGCATCGGCGATCGCAAGCGAGGCCGGCGACTGTGCGGTCGCGGTGACCGAGAGCGCGGCGCAGCACGTGATGATCGAGGCGACCAGACGCGACATGCTGCGATTCTACCCAAACCCTGCCTCCAGCCACCTCCGTTACAATCGCAGCCGATCATGACCACCACCAGCGCGACCATGCCGATCACCCCAGGCGATCGACCGGCGGGCAACATCCGGGGCACCAGATCGGCGGCGGTCGGGCGGCACGGCATGATCGCCACCAGCCAGGCGATGGCGTCCGCGGCCGGCCTGAAGGTGTTGCAGGACGGCGGCAACGCCATCGACGCGGCGGTGACGGCGGCAGCGGTGCTGGCCGTGATCGAGCCCTCGATGAACGGCATTGGCGGCGACCTGTTCGCGATCGTCTACGACGCCGCCACCGGGCGGCCGCACGGTCTCGACTCCAGCGGACGTTCGGCGTATCGCGCCACGTCGGAGGAGTTCGCGCGCCGCGGCCTCGTCGAGATGCCGGGCACCGGGCCGCTGCCCGTCAACGTGCCTGGCGTGGTCGAAGGCTGGCATCAGTTGCTCACGCGCTTCGGCACGATCACGCTGGCCGCAGGCCCTGCAGCCTGCCATCGCGTATGCACGCGACGGCTTCCCGGTGCAGCAGCTGATGGCTGCGGAGTGGGCCGAGGCCGTTCCGAAGCTGAACGCGGATGCGGCTGCAGCGGCCACATTCCTGCCTTGCGGGCAGCCACCGGCCGAGGGCGAGATCTTCGCCAATCCGCGGCTCGCCGGCAGCCTGACGCTGATCGCGCAGCAGGGGCGTGACGCGTTCTACACCGGCGACATTGCCCGCGCCATCGTGCACGACTTGAAAGCGCGCGACGGCCTGCTCGAGATGCGCGACTTCGCGGCGCACACCGCGGAGTGGGTGGCGCCTATCCGCACCACGTACCGCGGCTACGAGGTTCTCGAGATGCCGCCCAGCACGCAGGGCTTCGTGGCGCTGGAGATGCTGAACCTGATGGAGGCCTTCGACGTGAAGGCGATGGGACACAACTCCGCCGACTACCTGCACCTGGTGGCCGAGGCGAAGCAGCTGGCCTTTGCCGATCGCAGCGCGTATCTCGCCGATCGCGCGTCGATGCCGCCGGACGTGCTTGCGATGCTGCTGTCGAAGGAGTACGCCGCGCGCCGCCGGCCGGAGATCGACATGAGCCGCGCCGGCACCTACGCGCCCGGTGCGGCCAGCGCCATCATGGCCGCCGCGCCCGGCCGCGACTTCACCGGCCAGGATCTCGGCGACACCATCTATCTGACCGTCGCCGATCGGCACGGCAACGTCGTGTCGTTCATCCAGTCGCTGTTCGCCGCCTTCGGCGCCGGCATCGTCGCCGGCGAGACGGGCATCACGCTGCACAACCGCGGCTCCGGGTTCGTGCTCACCGACGGACACCCGAATCAGGTGGCGCCGCACAAGCGGCCGCTGCACACGCTGGTGCCCGCAATGATCCTGAAAAACGCTCGCCCGTGGGCCTCGTTCGGGGTAATGGGCGGCGACAACCAGGCGCAGGCTCACGCGCAGGTGGTGGCCAACCTGGTGGACTTCGGCATGAACGTCCAGCAGGCCGGCGAAGCCGCGCGCGTCCGTCACACGGGAACGAGCCTGGCGGTGGAGAGCGGCATCGAGGCCGGCGTGCGTCAGTCTCTCGAAGCCCGCGGCCACACGCTGAGCGAGGGACGCGGGCAGATGGGCGGCTTCCAGGGCATCGTCATCGACCAGAAGACCGGCGTGATGATGGGCGGCTCGGACGTGCGGAAGGACGGCGTGGCGATCGGTTTCTGAGCAGGCTCGAGGCTCGAGGCTCAAGGCTCTAAGCTCAAGACTCAAGACTCAAGACTGGATCAAGCCCCAAGCCCCAGGCCTCAAGCCCCGTGCCTTCAGTTCACCGTGAACGACACCTCGTTCGAGTACCGGCCGGAGCCGCACGCGTTTCTTGGGCGCACGCGGACGTAGTAGGTGTTTGGCGGGGCGGTGGCGGAGAGCGATGTCGCCGCGGTCGGGACGGTGATCACGTTCGAGGCGCCGCTCGACGTGCCCGCTTCAAGCACGTAGTCCGTCGCACCCGCAGACGCATTCCAGGTCAGCACCACCTGCCGGCCGTTGACCGTGTAGCCGAGCGGCGACACCGTGCCCGGCGCCGCGCATCCGACTGCGATCATCGACTCGGGCGAGGCGGGCCCGGTGCCGCACGCATTACGGCCGCGCGTGCGGACGAAGTACACGCCCGGTGGCGCCTGAGCGGTCAGCGTCGTGCCGGTCACCACGCTGTTCACCAGCGTCGCCTGGCCTGGCAGCAAGCCGGCCTCGAACACGTGCGCGGTGGCGCCGGGCGCGGGCGGCCATGTGACGCCCACCATCGAACCATTCACTGTGGCCGTGGCTTGTCCTGGCACGCCAGGCAACGGGCAGGAGTTGGACAACGTCACCATCACTTCGTTCGAAGCCACGCTGCCACAGGTGTTGCGCGCGCGCACCCGAACGTAATACGTACCCGCGGCCGCCGACGCTGCGAAGGTGGTGGTCGATGCCGGCACCGGCACCGCGGCCAGGTTTGCAGCTCCCGGTGTGCTGCCGGCCTCGAGCAGATAGTCCGTGAGTGCGCCACCTGACGCCGGTGCCACCCAGTTGAACGACGCCATGAGGCCGGTGCCAATGCCCGTTAACGCGGCAGGAGCGCCGGGCATCGTGCACGGCCCGGTGTTCCCTCGCCATCCGAGCTGGACGAACTCGAAATCGCTGGCCTTGATCGCGCGGAAGGCCGGGTTCAGCTGGTCGTTGCTCCATCGCGTATCGAAGACGCCGCTCAAGTACATGTCCGATCCGGTGTCCGCGACGATCAGCCCGTAGGTCTTCATCGCCCGGAAGATCTTCTGGATGTACGGCGGGTAGCCGCTGATGTTCGTGCCCGGCTTCAGGCGCATGCGAGCGCCGAGCGGCGGCCCAGAAGCGTTGGTGTTTGCTCGGTGCGACGCCGGCCACACGTAATTGTTGACGCCGTGCACGGTGACGCGCAGCGCATGACGGATCTCGTCGGGCCCGAAGGCCTCGTCATAACGAACCAGTCCGGGCAGGATCGCCAGGCCCGCGGCATCCGCGGACGTCCAGCCCTCGGGCCGCCGGCCGTTGGTGTTGAGATCGAAGAATGCCCCCGAGCCCGCCTCCCAGCGCGCGCCGGTCCAGCGCAGGTCGAACAGCTCGTAGAGGTGCCGGTTGTCGCGGTCCACGATCAGCATGTGCCGATCGCCGCCCGCCCCGGAATTTCCCGCGGGGCCGCCCTCGATCCAGAACGGTTCTGTAATGGCCTGTACCGGAACGGGATAGAACGGAAAGCTCTGGCCCGTGGCGTGGTTCACACCATCGCTCTCTTCGTCATAGTCGAAGACCACGGGCACCTTGGGCTGGTCGGCGCCCACGACCACGAACGGCATGCCGTAGATGCCGTTGACGACATCGGGATCGAGCCCGCCGAAATCGGGATGCAGACCGTCCGTCGGGCCAATGAAGTTGATGAAGTCGCTGGAACGCGCATCCACCGGGGCCGCGCTGATATCGAGATTCCACCAGTTATCCGCGGGAAAGAGCGGCAGCGGGCCCGGCAGCGAACCATTGCGCTCCGCAAGGCCCGCGAGGTGTTGCGCGGCGCCGCTCAGCGACACCACGGCGAGGCCGGCCAGGACCAATCCTGCGATCCACCGACGTCGCGCGCGAGCTGGCATTGTCATCTGGCCGGTTTCCCCTACCGGAGAGCTCAATGCAAGAGTCGTTCACAGCTCGGGCTTGGGGCTTGAGGCTTGGGGCTTGAGGCTTGGGGCTTGGGTCTTGAGGCTTGAGGCTTGGGGCTTGGGGCTTGGGGCTTGGCGGCTTGGGGCTTGAGGCTTGAGCTTGAGGCTTTACGTCTGCCGGCTGCCGGTTGCCGTCTGCCGGTTTTCCTTTGCCTTTTGCCTTTTGCCTTCTAAAGTCGAAACCCCGCCTTCAGCGGATCGTCGCCGTCGATCAGAAAAGTGTGTTCGCCGGTAATCCAGGCGCTGCCTTCGATCGACGGCACGATCGCCTCTCGCTCTCCCACCATCGTGCGGCGCACGATCTGACCGGTGAATGTCGTGCCGACGATCGATTCGTGGATGAACGGCACCTCGTCTGCCAGCAGGCCCATCTCGGCCAGCACCGCCATCACCGCGGCGGTGCCGGTGCCGCAGGGGGAGCGATCCACTTCGGCGTCGGCAAACACCGTCACGTTCCTCAGGTGGCCCTCGCCCTGTGGCGGCCCGGTGAAGATGGTGCCGTAGATGCCCTTCAACCCCGCATCGTCAGGGTGAACCACCTGCCGCAGCCGCTCCACTTCGCGGGCAACGCTCATCCCGAGCACGCGCAGTTCGGGCAGGCGCGCCGGCAGCACCGGGATACCTGCGGCTTCGGCGTCGACGATGGCGTAGAACGCGCCGCCGAAGGCGATGTCCACCCGCATGGTCCGTCCGCCTACCGTGACCGGCAGGCCCGCTTCATGCACGTACGACGGCACGTTGACGAAGCTGACCGACGACACCCGTCCCGACTGGCGGCCCTGCCCGCGCGTCGCTCTCGCCACCACGCGTCCGGCCGGCGCATCGTAGCGGATCTCGTCGAGGTCCGGCCCGATCAGCCCTCGCTCCAGCGCCATCGTCGTCACCGCGACAATGCCGTGGCCGCACATGGTGCTCCAGCCTTCGTTGTGCATGAACAGCACGCCGGCGTGACCGTCCGTGGTCACCGGCTCGGTGAGGAGCGCCCCGTACATGTCGGCGTGCCCGCGCGGCTCCAGCATGATCGCGCGGCGGAAATGGTCCAGCCGCTTCTCCGCCCAGGCGCGCTTCTCGAGCATTGTCTTGCCTTCGGGCGATGGAAGCCCGTCCACCACGAGCCTCAGCGGTTCGCCCGCCGCGTGCGCGTCGATCGTGCGGATGGTGTGTACCATGCGACTGATTATCCGGCATCACGCGCGTGATGTACGCTGTCAACGGTGCTGGCGTTCTACTCCGACCATTTCGTGCTGCCGTTGCCGGAGGGGCACAAGTTCCCGATGGCGAAGTACTCGCGGCTGCGGGAGCGGATTCTCGCCGAGGGAATTCTCCCGCTGTCAGACGTTCAGGAAGCGCCGGCGGCCAGCTGGGACGACCTGCGTTTGATCCACACGCCGGAATACGTGGACGCCGTGGCCACCGGCACGCTGCCGCGCGACGCGCAGCGCCGGATCGGCTTTCCGTGGTCACCAGAGATGGTGGAGCGCTCGCGGCGGTCGGTGGGCGCGACGCTCGCCGCCTCCCGCGCCGCCCTGCGTGACGGAGTGGCGGTGAATCTCGCCGGCGGCACCCATCATTCCTTCGCCGATCGCGGAGAGGGCTACTGCATCTTCAACGACGTGGCGGTCGGGGCTCGCAAGCTGCAGCGCGACGGCGCGGCCACGCGCATCGCGGTGGTGGACTGCGATGTCCACCAGGGCAACGGCACTGCTGCCATCTTCAAGGACGACCCCACGGTTTTCACGTTCTCGATGCACGGCGCGCAGAACTTCCCGTTCCGCAAGGAGGTCAGCGACCTCGACGTGCCACTCGAGGATGGCACGGGCGACGCGGAGTACCTGCCGCTGCTGACGCACCACCTGGAAGACGTGCTCATCGGCCATCGCCCGGACTTCGTCTTCTACCTGGCGGGGGCGGATCCTTACGAGGGCGATCGCCTCGGCCGGTTGAAGATGACCGTCGCCGGCCTCCGCCGCCGCGACGAGATCGTGCTGCGGCGGTGCCGGGCCCTGGGCGTGCCCGTTGCCATCTCGATGAGCGGCGGCTATGCGCCTGACATCGACGCCATCGTCACCATCCACGCGAATACGATTGCCGTGGCCGCGGCCTTGCCGGCCGTCCACGAGGTCTGACCCATGTCCCAGCATTTCCGCTTACTGAACGAAGCGCAGGTGAAGTCGCTGCTGCCGATGGCCGATCTGATCCAGGCGATGGAGGATGCGCTCGCCCGCTTCTCCGCAGGTGACGTGCTGCAGCCGGTGCGCACCGTGCTGACGGTCGGCCCCACCCACGCGTATTTCGGCCTGATGCCGGCCTACATGCCGCAGCCGGCGCGGCTCGGCGCCAAGCTGGTGACGGTGTTCGGTGAGAACGAATCACGCGGGCTGCCCTCGCACCTGGCCACCATCCTCCTCCTGAATCCCGACACCGGGGCCCTCGAGGCGATCCTCGACGGCCGCTACATCACCGAGGCGCGCACCGCGGCCGTGTCCGCCGTCTCGGCGCGCCACCTGGCACGGGCAGACGCCACCCGGCTGGCGATCATCGGCACGGGTGTGCAGGCTCGCAGCCACCTCGAGGCGCTGGCTGAGGTCCGACGGCTCACCGACGTCCGGGTGTGGTCCCCCCGGGCTGCCAGCCGCGAGCGTTTCGTCGCCGAGATGGCCCCGCACACACACGCCGGCCTTCGCACCACGAGCACGGCTGAAGAGGCCATGCGCGACGCCGATATCGTCGTGCTGGTGACGTCCTCACCGACGCCGGTCTTCGAGAACGGCTGGGTGTCGCCTGGCGCGCATGTGATTTCGGTGGGAGCCTGCCGCCCGACTCAGCGGGAAATGGCGCCGGAGCTGGTCGCGCGAGCGCGGCTCTACGTGGACTCACGCGCGGCGGCCCTGCGTGGAGTCTGGCGACGTCGTGATGGGCATCGGCGAGGGTCGCTTCACGGATTCGCACATCGTCGGAGAACTGGGGCAGATCGTGCTGGGCCGGGCCCCCGGTCGCACGGCGGAAGCGGATATCACGGTGTTCAAGTCGCTCGGCATGGCCGTGGAGGACGTCGTGGCCGCCGACCTGGTGCTGAGGCGGGCCATCGAGACCGGCAGCGGAGCGGAACTCACGCTCTGACCTGCTCGTCCTATCTAGCGAGCTCCCTTCACTAGTAGAGTGTGCTCCGCGGAGATCTGCGCGAGCCCCTGGAGGGAACGAAATGAAGGCACGGCGCTGGGCGCCCATCGTGTTCGGCGTGGCGGTGTTCGTGGTGTTCTGCGCCATCAGCGCCGCGGTGTTCGGCGTGTCGTGGATGCGCGACCACCTGCACGTCGAGGACGCCAGCGGCGACAGTGCCGAGGCCGCGTTCACCGACATACGGCAGCGGTTCGCCGCCAAGGCGCCACTCCTCGAGATGCGCGACTCCGCCATGGCCCGGCGCAACGAGCCGGCGCCGGACGCCCCCCGCACCACCCTCACCACCATGCACGTGCTCGCCTGGGATCCGGACGAGCAGAAGCTCGCGCGGTTCGAGATTCCGTTCTGGCTGTTGCGGCTCAAGGAAACGCCGATTCGATTCGGGACCTTTGCGTCGGGCCTGGATGAGATGCGGATCTCCCTGAGCGCCTCCGACCTCGAGCGCTACGGTCCCGGCATCATCGTCGACGTCACTCGGGATGGGAAGGACGTTTTGCTGTGGGTCGAATAGATCTGCAGATCTGTTGATCTCGCGAGCTGGCGATCTGATCTGCGATCGGGTTCGAGATCGACAAGATCACCACATCACGACAATCACTAGATTCTCAGAGTTGCAGGTAGGCCTGGATCCGCGCAAGTAGGGTCTGCGGCGCCTGCATCTGTTCCGCGGCGGCAGCTGCGGCGGTGGCTTCGGCTTGCGCCAGGCCGGCGCGGCGAGCCGAAACGACCTTGCTGATGTGCTCCAGCAACCCGGGCGTGGACTGCGCGAGCAGGCGCATGTCCGCGGCGGCAATCTCCAGCACCTGCACGTCGTCCACGGCGCGCACGGTCGCGGTGCGCGGATCGCCGGTCAGCATCGACATCTCGCCGAAGAACCCGCCGCTCGTGATGGTGGCCACCTGCTGGCCCGATGGCTCGAGCGTCACCATGACGTTGCCGCGCAGGACCACGAACATCGAGCTGCCGCGGTCGCCCTGACGGACGATCGGCTTCGCCGGCGGCGAACAGGTGATCTCCGGCCGCGCGCGCCAGGCCGCGCCTGGCTTCCGGCGTGAGCGTCGAGAACAGATCGATCGCCGACAGCTGCGTGGCCGCGGCGTCGACATGCGAGTCCACGCGCAGCGGCTGCTCCTCCCGCGAATACTCGATCTGGATCGGATACGGGATCTCGATGTTCGAGCGGCGGAACTCGTACCAGATGTTGGTGCGCACCTGATCCTTCGCCTGATTGTCGCGCGCGTAGTCCTCGATCCAGAACTTCGCGGCGTAATCCACCGACGACGCGCCAAAGCCCTTGACCATCACCACCGCTTCCGGATCGCTCAACACCAGTGGCGCGTTGGCCATCGCGCGGTGAATGGCCTGCTTGACCTCGTTCGGCGGCGTCAGGTAGCTCGCGCCCACTTCCACCTCCAACCGCGTCGGGATGGTCGGCTCGGAGTAGTTGAGGATGGCGTCCTTGGAGATGACACTGTTGGGGACGATCAGGAACTGGCCGTTCTTGGTCCGCAGCTTGGTCGCGCGCCAGGTGACTTCCTGCACCTGCCCCTCGCTGCCGCCGATGCTGATCCAGTGCCCCACGCGGAAGGGCTTCTCGATCTGGATCGCCATGCCCGCGAAGAAATTGCCGAGCGTGTCCTGCAGGGCGAAGCCCACCACCACGGCGCCGACGGCGGAAGTCGCGAGCAGCTGCTCGCGCATCAGCACGGTCGCGATGACGAAGAACAACCCGACGACGGTGACGTCCTGCACGATCGCGGGGAAGCGATCGGAGGGGCGGCTGTCGCGCCACGGGTTGACCAGCAGCGCGATGACGAGGTTGACGAAGGCGAGGACGAAGACCAGCCGGCCCAGGGCCGCAACGACCTCCAGGTCGCCATAGCCCTGGGTCACCGCCAGCTCCAGGCCGAGGAAGGCGAGGAACAGCCACGCGCTGAACACCAGCCGTCCGCGAACGAAGCGGCTGCGCACGGCGGCGAAGAGCGCCAGCGTGAGGACCAGCGCGACCGCGCCGGCGAGGATCAGGTTCGAGGCACCCACCAGGCTGACGGGCCTACTTGAGGCCGCCTTCTTTCTTGAAGGCGGTGATGTCGGCCGCGGCGATCTTCACCGGCACCGGCTTGGGATTGCTGCCGCCCTTGGCGTCCTTCTCGGGATCCACTCCGCGCGCCGATCCCGACCCGGTCACCTGGGCCTGCTGCTTCTCACCGCCGCCCGTGGGCAGCATCTTGCTCAGGCCGAAGCCGCCGCTCTTCTTCTTCGGCTCCTCGGCTTTCTTCGGTTCTTCGGCTTTCTTCGCCTCGGTCCCGCCGGTCAGACCCGCGGACCCGGCAGTGACCGTGGCGATCTCGGCGGCCGCCTTCGGCGTGTAGGTGATGAACTTCTTGTAGCGATCGGCGAGCGTGGCGGTGGAGGCCATCTTCTTCGCGGCGATCTCCTTCTTCAGGTTGTCCAGGCGCGACTGCATCTCGGGATGCGAGGCGAACAGCCCGCGCTTCTCCTTCGCGTCCTTGTTGCGATCCTTCAGGCGCGTCAGGAACGCGCCGAGGCCGCCCGGCGCATAGCCAATGCCGTTCGCCAGGGCCAGGCCCTTCTCGTCCGAATCGTTCTCTTCCTCGCGGCCGAAGCCCTTCTCGACGATGTTGTCGTAGGTGGCGGTGACGGCGCGTTCGAGCAGCGCCGAACTGCTGGAGAGCGTCTCGGACGCGCCCATCTGCACGGCCTTGCTCTTCTGCATCGACTTGATGGTGTGCTTCTCGGTGACGTGAATGATCTCGTGACCGAGCACGCCGGCCAGCTCGGCTTCATCCTGGATCAGTGCCAGGGCGCCGCGCGTGATGTGGACGTAGCCGCCAGGCGCGGCAAAGGCGTTGACGCCGTCGGTATCGAGGACGATGAAGGTCCACGGCAGTGCGGGACGCGTGCTGGCCGCGGCGAGCGCGCCACCGACGAGCGCCACGTAGCGGTGCACGGCGGCATCCTGCACGACACCGTAGCGGGTGCGGATCTTCTCGCTGACCGCGGCGCCGAGCTGCTGCTCTTCGGCCTCGGTGACCTGGATGTCGCGAACCTCGTTGGCCTTCTGAACGGCACCACCGATTTTGCCGATCGAGCCCAACTGCTCGCCGCCGTTGGCCGTCAGTGTCGCGCCGAGCAACAGAGCCGCCGCCAGAACACTCGCAGGTGTGCGCATCATGATGGTCTGACCTCGTAAATCGCCACGGACTCGCTCTTGCCTTTCACGGTCACCGAGCCCAACGGACGAATATCATACTGCCCTTTCAGCCGCGACCGGGTCGCCTCGCTGATGATGATCCGGGTGCCGTATTCCTTGTTCAACGACTCGAGGCGGGCGCCCAGATTCACGGCGTCGCCGATCACCGTGTAGCTCATGATCGTGTCGGAGCCGATGTTGCCGGCCACCATCTCCCCGGTGTTGATGCCGATGCCGATGTCCAGCCTCGGAATCCCGAATTCCCGCCATTCGGCATTCAGCACGTCCAGGGCCCGCACCATCGCCAGCGCCGTCAGCACCGCGTGCTCGGCGTGGTCCTCGTCGTCCAGCGGCGCGCCGAAGAGCGCCATCACCATGTCGCCCACGAACTTGTCGAGCGTGCCCCGGTGCTCGAACAGCACTGTCACCATCCGCGTGAAGTAGTCGTTCAGCTGGGTGACGATATCTTCCGGGTTGCCCTTCTCGGTGAGGGCGGTGAAGCCGCGC
Organism: uncultured Acidobacteriota bacterium; assembly: GCA_963723005.1. Taxonomy (GTDB): domain Bacteria; phylum Acidobacteriota; class Vicinamibacteria; order Vicinamibacterales; family UBA2999; genus VFZN01. Next base: position 226,432 of record CAVRPA010000015.1, read on the forward strand.
ATGTCGGAGAAGAGCACGGTCATCTGCCGGCGTGTTCCGCCGAGCTTGGCCCGCGACGGATCCGCCAGCAGCTGGTCGTAGACGTCCTTCGCCACGTAGCGCGAGAACAACCGCTTCACCTTGCGCTTCTCGCGCCCTTCGACGAAGTACTGCCACGCCAGGTCGCCGACGAAGGCCAGCGCAATGGCCAGCAGCGGCACCGCGAGCGGCCACCAGCCGCCGGCCGCGAACAACCGGACGTTGGTCCACACATAGGCGAGCGCAATCACCAGCGCCGCGCCACCCGTGAACCAGGCGGACGAGGTCAACGCGCCGGTGGCACCGACACCAACGGCAAGGCCGAGCGCGACCGCGGCCCCGGCCCAGAACGGCCCTGGCGTCAGCGTGCGGCCGCTCTGCCAGGCGTCGATGGTGTTGGCGTGGACTTCCGCGCCGGCCATGCGCCCTTCGGCAAACGGCGTGACGAACACGTCGCGCAACCCCTCGCCTGCCACACCGACGACGACGATGCGGTCGCGGAAGGTGTCGGGGGCGATTTGCGGCTTCACGCCTTCGAGCACCTGCTGCTGCGAGTAGAACAGGTCGTAGAAGCTGCACGACTGGAAGGTCGGCGAGCCATCGGTCCGGCGCATCGGGCCGCGCCACGGCAGCATCGCGCGACAGGCCGGCGAGGACGGCCCGTAGTAGTCCGGCACCAGCTCGGTGACAAGCGGCACCTGTGTCGCGCCGACCTGGAGCGCGCCGTCTCGTACGCCAACCATGTCTGGGGTCAGGCCCCCGGCCATCATCATCGCTGCGAGAGGTAGTGACGGGATGACGCGTTCCGTTTCACCGCCCGACTCCCGACTCCCGACTCCCGTCGGGCGCTGTGCGACTCGCACGAACGGCACCACCCTCCGAAGCGGACCGTCCGCGTCGTAGACGACGAGGGAGTGGCCGATGGCGTGGGCCGCGCGCGCCAGCGCTGGAAACGGCGGCGTGACCTGCGGCCGGCGCTCCACGCAGGAGTCCACCGTGAACGGCAGGTTCAGCGCAGGAACCTCGCCGAGCTCCGCGCCAACCGCCTTGCTCGGGTCCAGCAGCTCCGCACTCGCCGCTTCGGCGACATGAATCACATTACCGGCGCGAGCAGTCGCCTCGACCAGCGCCTGGTCCGACTCCTCGCCCGTCCATTCGGTGTCGCCGACCATGAACTTCGACCGGTCGGCCTCGGCGAACAGCACGTCGTAGACGACGGCTTTGGCGCCACCCGCCGCGAGGTAGTCGAGGAGCGTGGCATGCACCAGCCGCGGCCATGGCCACCGACCGACCAGCGGCTCCATGCGTTTGATGCTGTCGTCGTCGATGGTGACGAGGACGACCCCGGGACCGGTGGATGCCTCGCGCGAGGCAGTGGTGGAGCGGACGCGCCAGTCGTACAGCTTCATCTCCGCCGTGCGGACGAAGCCGCCGAGCCCAATCAACAGCGCGAGAAACGCCGCGGCGGTGCCGAACCCGACACCGCGCAGCAGTCGTGTCAGGCCGAGCATCAGCGCGTGCCGACCAGCCTGAACTTCTGCGCCCGATACCCGGTGGGCACCATCTCGCCGGTACGAGGATCCTTCACCTCGGGGCCTTGCGCTTCGCCGACGAAGATGTTCCCGGAGGGGTCCACGGTCAGGTTGTGTGGCCGTCCCAGCTGGCCCGGCCCGCGACCCATGCTCCCGAATTCGCTCACCACTTCGAGATCGCCGCGGCGAAGCACCGTGATCACATGGGTGCCTCCGTCGGCGATGTAGAGGTAGCTCTGCGGCGCGTCCGGCGAGAACCCCACGGAGAACGCGGCTTCGGTGCCGCAGGGCCGCTTCGGCGCCCACGTGGCCTTCTCCTCCGCGCCGCAGTGCGGCCGCAGGATCTTCTCCTTCACGAACTCGCCGTTCTGGCGGAACACCTGGATCCGGTTGTTGGCGCGGTCGGCCACGTAGATCAAGCCGTCGCGAGATCCGGCGATGCCGTGTGGAATGCGGAGTTGCGCCGCCGGAGCGGCTGGCACGACATCACTCGGCTTCGGGGCGGACGCCGTGGCAGCCCCGCTGCTCGCCGCGGGTGGCGCCGGTGGATCCTCGGGGCGCTTGCCATACGCGCCCCAGTGGCGGAGGTACCGGCCCGTGGCGCCGTCGAAGACAATCACGCGGCGGTTGCCGTAGCCGTCGGCGACGAACACTTCGTTGTCCGCCGGATCGACCCAGATGTCAGACGGCCGTCCCATCAACGAGGTGTCGTTGCTGCCGCCGGTCTCGTTGAACTTGCCGATCACCATCGACACCTGGCCGGTCTTGGTGAACTTCACCGTCAGGTTGCTTTCGCGCGCGTTGGTCCACACGAAGCCGTTGTGATCGACGAACAGCCCGTGGATGGTGCTCCAGTTACCGTTCGGGCCGCGCGCGTCCCAGGACTGAATCAGCGTGCCGTCGGGCGCCCATTCGGCGATGCGGTTGCGGCTGGACGTCCACACATGTCCCTGCGTGTCCGCGAAGATACCGATGACTTGTCCCCACGACCAGTCTGCCGGGGGCTTCGGCCAGCCGGGATCGACTTCGAACTGCGGCACGCCTGGCGCCGCGCCGGCCGGTTGCCGCGACTGCGCGTCGGCGACCACCATGAACGCGCCCGCGACCAGGACTGCCGTTGCGACCCATCTGCTCAGCCGACTGCGTTCAATCGCCATTCCGAGACCTCCCGCCGCGTGGTCGCGACAGTTGGAGCATACGCTACGGCGCCTTCGGCAGCAGGCCCTGCTCCACCAATACCGGCGGACGGCGGTAGTGCGTCGCCTGCTCCCACGCGTACGCGTAACCCAGCAGGTCGCCGTCCTTCCACGGCCGCGTCGAGAACTCCAGGCCGAAGGGCAAGCCACCGGGATAGTGGCCGCCGACGACGACCACGGCCGGAACGCCGATCATGTTGACCCAACTCGTCGCGGAATGCGGCCCGCCGCTGATGCCGCCATCCTGCGGCATGGTTTCGTCGGGCGGCGGCATCTGAATCGCCGGGTAGACGTAGCCATCGAGTTGCAGCCGGTCGAGCGCCTCGAGATACGCCTCGAGCGTTCGTCGACGCGGGCCGTAATAGTTGGCCTCGACGTCGGGATCCGTCTCCAGCCGGCGATGCGGGATCGCGATGTCGCCCATGCGCGCGATGTTCGTGTCGTCGCCGATGATGATCGGGGAGAGCGGGGCGCCGACGGCCTTGAGGTAGTCAGCGGGCGTCTTGTATTCGGCCGGCCCGAACTCCTTCAGGAACAGCTCGGTGCCCTGGCGCACGTATGGATGGGTGCCGACGCGGCTGGCGATGCGCGCGAAGCTTTCGGGGAGGATGGTGTCGTCGATCACGACCGTCGCCCCGAGGCTCCGCAACTGATCCAGCGCCTTCATGAACGCTGCCCGGGTCGCGGGTTGAAGCGGAGTGGCCGCGCCCTCCCGCTGCCTGGCTGCGACGCTTTCCGGGATGGCAGCGTGCAGGCCGTGGAACGGGATGCCGGATCCCTCGAGAATGAACGAGGGCACGCCGAAGCGCTTGCCTTTCAGCGCATCCGGCTTCAAGTACTGCGTGTAAGGCCCGGGCTGGGCGCTGGCGGCGCTGCCTTCCGTCCTGGCGTCCAGCGGATCCGGCCCCGCCATCACCGAGAGGGCAATCGCCGCGTCGGTGACATTGCGCGCGATCGGGCCGGTGTTGTCGAGCAGCCAGTCGAGCGGCGCAATGCCGGCGGTGCTCACCAGGCCGCGCGTCGGATAGACGCCGATCAAGGCGCTGGTCGCCGCCGGCATGCGGATCGAATTGCCAGTGTCGGTGCCGGTGCCGAGGACGGCCATGTTCGCCGCAACCGCCGTCACGGTGCCGCCCGACGAGCCGCCGGGCGAGAATCGCACGTCGTAGGCGTTGCCGGTGCGGCCGAACGAGCTGCTGCGATTGGTGTCGCTGTTCGCGAAGTCAGGCATGTTGGTGTGCCCGATGATGATGGCGCCGGCGGCTTTCAGTTTCGCCACCACGGTGGCGTCGCGCGGCGCCACGAGCTCGTGGCCGGGCATCGTGAAGCCGGACCAGCCGTCGGTGGTGACCTTGCCGGCGATGCTGGTGTTCGCCTTGATGACAATCGGGACACCCCACAGCGGACCGCGCTGGGCGTTCCCGCTCTTCAGCTCGGCGTCCTGGCGGGCGGCCAGCGCCAGCGCGTCGGCGTCCATCACGTGCTCGACCGCGCGATAGATGCCGTCGTACTTGTGGATGCGAGCGAGATGCCACTGCACCACTTCGGTGACGGTGAAGGTGCGGGCGTCGTAGAGGTCGTGGAGCCGGGGGATGGTGACCTCGAGCAGGTCCTCCTCGATGTTGGCGGCCTCCCGGGCGGGGGGCGCACAGGCCAGCACCACGGGCATCAGCGCGCAGAGGGCGCCGAGCGCCACGCGGTGGCGTCCGGCCGGCAGATTCTTCATCATGCGCAGAATGGTGGCACAGTCGAGCCGGGCTCGCGTATTCTCGTGGCGGCGCCCCGCATCGCGTCGCGAAAGGACCTCCGTGGCCATCACGATTACCGTTAACGGCACGCCCCATACCCTGAACGTCGAACCGGAGATGCCGCTGCTGTGGGCGATCCGCGAAACGCTCGGCCTCACCGGCACCAAGTACGGCTGCGGCATCGCCGCCTGCGGCGCCTGCACCGTGCATCTGGACGGGCGCCCGGTACGCTCGTGCGTGCTGCCGATCTCCGCGGCCGACGGCAAGAGCGTCACCACGATTGAAGGCCTGGCGCAGGGCGGCACCCTGCACAAGGTGCAACAGGCCTGGGTGGCGCACCAGGTGCCGCAATGCGGCTATTGCCAGTCGGGCATGATCATGGCGGTGGCCGGCCTGCTGGCGCAGACCCCGGCGCCGACCGACGAGGACATCGACGCCGGCCTCACGAACATCTGTCGATGCGGCACGTTTGCCCGGGTCCGCGCCGCCATCCACGCCGCCGCGAAGGAAGGGGCCACGTCATGAACAAGTGGACCCGACGAGCGTTCATTGGCGCGGGCACCGTCGCCGGCGGAGGTTTCCTGCTGGGCGCGGCCGGCTTCGCGTTCTCGCCGAGCCGTCACTCCCTCGTCTCGGCGGACGCCGCGGGCAAGGGGCAGCTCACCACCTGGATCACCATCACCCCGGACAATCTCATCACGATCCTGATTCCTCACTGCGAGATGGGGCAGGGCACGCCGACCGCGCTGGCAATGATGGCGGCCGAGGAGCTCGAGGCCGACTGGTCGCTGGTCCGGGTGGAGGAAGCGCCGGCGCTCGATGCCTACGCGAACGGCTACATCGTCCGCGCGGCCGGCGGCGACTACGTGCCCGCCGTGCTCGGCCGCGGCATGGACTACGGCGCCTACAAGATTGCAGAGTGGTTCGGGTTCCAGGTGACCGGCGGCTCCACCGCCGTGCGCAGCACCGGCGAGTACGGCATGCGAGTGGCGGGAGCCGCCGCGAAGGAAATGCTGTTGGAGGCGGCCGCAGATCAGTGGGGTGTACGCGCGGCGGAGTGCGTGGCCAAGGGGTCGCGCGTCAGCCACGCGGCCTCGGGACGCAGCAGCACGTTCGGTGAGCTCGCGCGCTCGGCGGCCACGCAGTCGGTGCCCACCAGCCCCGCGCTGAAGCATCCGGACAGCTTTACCATCCGTCGCACCTCGCCGACGCGGCTCGACATCCCGTCGAAGGTCGATGGCAGCGCGATCTACGCCATCGACTTCACCACGCCGGGCATGCTCTACGCCGCCATCGAGATGGCGCCGGTGAACGGCGGCACGCTGCTGCCCTTCGACACCACGCCGGCCGAAGCCATGCCGGGCGTGAAGAAAATCATCAAGCTCGACCAATGCGGTGGCCATCGTCGCCGACAGCTTCTGGCGCGCGCGACGGGCGATGGCGGCGGTGAAGCCGGCCTTCACCGATGCCGGCCACGGCGATGTTTCCACCGCGTCGATCTTCGCGGCGTTCGACAGCGCGCTTGGCGCGCCTCCCGAGCTGCCGAAGAACCCGGCAAAGACCGTCACCGCCGACTATCGCGCGCCGTTTCTCGCCCACGCGACGATGGAGCCGATGGTGTGCACGGCGAAGGTGGAGAACGGGCGGGCCGAGGTGTGGACCGGCGTGCAGGATCCACTGAACGCGCGCTCCACCGCGGCCAAGGCACTCGCCTTCGAGGTCGAGAACGTCCATCTCACGAACCTCATGCTCGGTGGTGGCTTTGGCCGGCGTCTGCCGTTCAACTTCGACTACGTCGACCTCGCCGTCCGCGTCGCTCAGTCGATGTCGCCCACACCGGTGAAGACGATCTGGACGCGCGAGAACGACATCCAGACCGACTACTACCGGGAGGCGGCAATGTCCCGGCATGCCGGCGCGCTGGACGCGAACGGCGTGCCCCTGGCTGCGCATTCGAACTACACCGGCGGCGGCAACAGCGAGGCAGTGTTCATGCCGTATGCGATTGCCGAGAAGAACGCCGAGGAGAAGAAGGTCGTCCACCACATCAGGAGCGGGCCGTGGCAATCGGTGCTCAACTCGCAGCACGGCTTCTTCAAGGAGTCGTTCATCGACGAGATGGCGCACGCAGCCGGCAAGGACCCGTTCGAGTTCCGCCGTGGACTGCTTGGCGATCAGCCGCGCTTCAAGGCAGCCCTCGAGAAGGCGGCGGTGATGTCCGGCTGGGGTTTGCCGCTCCCCGCGGGCGAAGGTCGAGGCATCGCCATCTGCGAAAGCTTCGGCAGCATCGTCGCCGAGGTGGTCCACGTCACGGTCTCCGCGGACGGGGTACTGAAGGTGCCGCACGTGTATGCGGCAGTGGACTGCGGTGACATCGTGAACCTGGACAGCGCCACCGCTCAGGTCGAGGGCGGGATCATCTTCGCGCTCTCGGCGGCGCTGCTGAGCGAAATCACCATCGCGAACGGCCGCGTCGTGGAGAAGAACTTCCGCGACTACCCGATGATTCACGTCGCCGACGCGCCGGCTGTGACCACGGAGTTCATCCGCTCCGACGCGCCGCTCGGAGGGCTCGGCGAACCGTGCGTGCCGCCGCTGGCGCCCGCGCTGGCGAACGCGATCTACGCCGCGACCGGCATCCGCGTGCGCGAGTTGCCGATCAAGAAGACCCCGCTGAAGAGGGCGTAAGGTTGAGGAGCGCGCCGGACATTCTATATAACGGCGGGTACTTGACCGACCCGTTAGATAGGTAAGGCGTATCGATCTGGACAGATCCAGATCGGCTGAGCAGCGGAACCGAGCCCCGCCAGGCGCGACTATAACGGCCCAACGGGCTACAACGGCAACATTCTGGGTGAGTCTGCCCACCAACGGCCACCTCGGTCGCCAGGCCGTCGCCGGGCAGGGGCATCGTCGTGTCCCTTGACGGCTAGCGCGGACGATGCAAGTCTGAAGATGTGTGGAGCGAACCAGAATGATCAAGACAGTCGAAGCGGTCATCGACGAGCAGGGTGAGGTTCGCCTTCTCGAACCCGTGGGCCCCGGGCCCACGCGCCGCGCGCTTGTGACCATCCTGGATGAGCGTCCCGCCGATCGTTTGTCAGAGACCGCGCTGCTGAGCGAGCCGTCACTGGCCGAGGACTGGAATCGACAGGAGGAGGACGAGGCGTGGAAGCACCTGCGAAAGGTGCAGTAGTCGTCGTCCGGTTTCCGTTCTCCGATTTGTCGCGAACGAAGCTGCGCCCTGCCGTTGTCCTGGCGGACGCCGGACGCGGCGATCGCGTTCTTTGCCAGATTACGAGCAAACCATACGCTGACCCCAATGCGTTGCCGTTGGACGCCGCGGCCTTCTCGTCTGGATCACTCCCTGTCGCGAGCTACGTCAGACCTGGCAAGCTCTTCACGGCAAGTGCAGAACTCATCGACAGCCAGGTTGGGGAACTCAGGCCTGAAGCGCTGGAACGCATCGTTGACGCCGTCGTCACGTTACTGCGAGGGAAGGCAACAACGAACACGCCAAGCTGAAGGGCCGCCCTCGATATCATCTGGTCGTCGCCGTGCGGGTACGGCCGCCGCTTCCTGTCCCGGGGGATGGCTTGCCCAGCCGTAGCCCAGTGCGAGCGAAGGGCATCCGCCAGTGGCTTGAAGAGATGTGGTCAATTGCCGCTGTATGAATCACTTACGGTGGTCCTTCCTGCGCAGGCCCAACGGCAATCCCAACGTATACTCGTCGCCTTGCCGCCATCTGTCTCAAGTCGAAGGTCTATGAGTATGCCGCGTCTGTCGGCTTTGACGTGGAGCGTGGCGGCGGCCATGACGTGCGCCGGGGTCGCCCTTGTTCACGCCCGCTGGGTGATGGGGCATTTCTCCACGGATGGATATCTCCTCGACAGCGGCTGGCTGGCATACCTGATGGAAGCCGCGGATCCTCTCCTGAAGAATCCGTCTGGCGTCAACGATCTGAGCTTCTACGCGCACCATCTCTCGCCGCATCTATTTCTATTCGGCGCGCCCTTCGCTCGGCTGCTGCACCTGAATGGCTTCGCGATTCTGGCGATTCACGAAGCAGTGTTCTTTGGACTCTTCGCGGCAGCCTTGATGTGGGGCGCTTACGTCAACGCTGGGTGGCGGTTCCTCGCTCTCGGGTTCCTTGCCGCAATCACAATAGGTGCCTCAAGCAACATTCTTCTCCAGGCTGCCGGCTATCCTCACTACGAGATCGCCATGCTGTCGGTAACCACGCTGGCGCTCGTGGCGTGGGAAAAGCATTGGCACCGGCTGTTCCTGGCATGCGTTATCTGGCTCCCTCTCATTCGCGAGGACGGTGGCTTTTACGCGGCGTTCGCTGGCTTGGCATCATGGGCCATCGCCGAGCCAGACCGGCGGGCGCGGCATCGCAGAACACTTCTCACCGTGTGCTTCGGCGGTATCCTGGTGAGCGCCGCGTCGATGGTGTTTAAGAGTCACATGTTTCCCGGCTTCGACGCCTTCCAATCGAACTTCTCTGGACAGTCGTGGAGCCACTTGTCCTGGCCGTTTGTCCTGGAGCGCGCCCACGCAGCGGTCACCAATCCGAACATTGTGCCTGTCCTGCTTGGCTGCTGTGCGCTGGCTTTCCGCGACCTGCGATACGCCGCAGGGCTGGTGCTGCTGCTGCCCCTGTTTATGCTGCACCTGCTCTCTGTCCGTGACGAGCACGGCCACTTCACGCTGTACTTTGCCTTGCCGTGGTTGCTGCCCCCTGTGATCTGGATCTTGTTGTTGGCCAGACGCCAACAAATGGGACGTGCGTCGCTGGCCGAAGCACTCGCGGTCGTCGCCTTTGCCATCACGATGACCGCTCCAGCGCAAGCTGCGGTCGGAATCCAGACCAACTTCTGGTACGTCGTCCCGTGGTCCTTTGAGAGACCCATTCTCGATCTGGAGAACATGCGAAGGTTCGCACGCAATGCGCATCGAACCTTCGCCTCCAACGGGCCCTCCCGAGGCCTGGCATGCGTGTCAGTGGGTGTCGCCGCGCTGATTCCCAACGATCTGCGCCCGAAGGAGATCGTTGACCTTGAGGCCGGGTTGTCGGAGTGCGGAACTGTGCTGCTCATGGCCGGCGACATTCCGTCCACGGCCATTGGCACCGAGCTCGGAGCGCTTCGCTTTCAGAGAGTCGGTGAGTTCGAGAGCGTGCAACTGTGGATGCGGCCCAAGACGCCATAGAGAGCGACGGCCGCCAGCGCCTCCCGCGATAAGAACCCTACGGTGTCACCTCGATGAGATTGGCGCTTCCCACCGGGTCGTCGTAGGTGCCCAGCACCGCGAGTGACGGGTTGGTTGCCACTTTCAATGCCAATTCAGTGTATTCAGCGGGAGTGTAGAACGCCTTGTGGATCAGTACGTATCGGACTCGGAGTGCGCGCAAGGCCTTCACCGATCGTTCGTCCGGGAAACCTCGGAGGTCTGCGGCGAATTGTTCGTACGCGACTGGCGTAAAGCCGCTGTAGCCGTTCACCAGGGGACGCCAGTGCCAGACAGCCCACGCCTGATAGTAGGGATCAAAACCAGGTGGGCGCGGCGATACGTCCATGTCTGGCAGAGGCAGCTCGACAATAGGGCCTTCTTCCCTGTCAATGAGCGCGCGATATGCGTCAGCGGGCCTCGCGGTAACGCCAGCGACGAGCGGAATATCTCGATTCGAGTACTCGGCGAACAGAAGGGCAATCAGAACCGTTCCCAGCCATCTCTGCGTGCGTTTCGAAGTCGCGTGCAGCACAGCGTGCGCTCCGAACCCCGCAAGGATGGCAATGCCAAAGCCGACGAAGATCCCGAAGCGGGCGACGGCGCGGAATGCCCGAAGCGGGGTGATGTATTCGAGCAGCGGTCCGTACAGCGAGCCGTTCAGCCCGAGGGACAGCTCGACACCGACTCCCACAACGATTGCGTACACTGCGGCGTGGCGCCAGGGCCGATGGAAGACGCTCGCCGCCGCGAGTGCCAGCGCAACAGCTCCTGGAAATAGGCGCAGCTCCATGGCGCCCCATCGGTCGGCGGTCCACCCCCAGAGCCTGTTCCACTCGCTGGTAGCAAAGTAGTTTGTCAGTTGGGCGCTGAACTGCATGATTTCGTCGGTCCTGCGTACGCCGACCACTCGGGACGCTTCGTGGTAAGGCCAGAGGTACAGCAGGACTAGCAATGCCGTGACTGCTCCGCAAACACTCATCTTTAGGATGTAGGTCCCTCTCGACCGTTGTTCCGGCAGCAGCAACAGCAGCGGCACGAAAACCAGGAGGATAAGCGCAAGGAACACGCCGTAATAGATGCACGCGAGGAATTGAAGCCAAACGAAGAGTCCAGCGAGCATCGCGTCACGCCAGCGGACCGACTCCACAGTGCGATGCACCGCCCAGAACGTGAGCGGAATGAACCCGCTCCACTGCAGCTCCAGGTGCATCAAGTGTTCGACGCGGTACGGCAACATCACGAAGATCACGACGGCCACCAAGGATGCCTGACTCGATGCCGTGAGGTGGCGAGCGAGGAGAAAGATCGAGGTGCCTGAAAAGATGAAGCCCGCGTACAGGAGCAGGTTATAGATCAGTGTTGGTGCGACGCCTGCCCAGAACAGCGGTGCGGCAAGCACCCCTTGGAGTAGTGTCGCGTCGGAATAGGCAAGTGTTCCCTTGGCTGGGTAGAAGATGTTGGCGTCGAACAGGGCGATCGGCCAACGCCTCAACGCGTGAGCAATGTGCCCCAGACGCCAGACGCTGAAATAGGGGTCGAAATGATCGACGACATCCGTTGGTGCGAGCAACTGCGGCCACGTCAGCGCGATGGTCGCCATTGACGCCAGGATGATGGCGCCGGCAAACGGGAGCCACTTGGACCGACCGCACGAGGGGCCGCCAGTGCCTACCAGCAGGGCGTGGTTTCCCATGCAACCGGCGCGCCTGCCCTGGCCGCGCATGGTGGTGGTCCGTGCGCGGGAGTCATCATCGCAGAACGAACCATTTCCTCGGGCGCCCTCCATGACTGCAAGACTGTTCGGGGTGCAGGCCGGCTGACCTCAGAACACATTAGCAGAGCTTTGGCTGAGATGAGGCCCTCGAGCGATTGCTCCGAGCCGGCTGACCTGCCTGCGCTCCCTCACCGTTCCCACGGACCAAGTTCATGTCAGCCGCCGGAGCGTGCAACCGGCATGGCGCGCCCTAGGACCCAGACGCGCGCCCCTGCTCGATGATGAGAGTTTGGCGTCCGTTGAAAAAGGTGGTGACAGGCTGTCCCGTTGCCGGAAAATCGACCGCGGCGGCGCCGTCAAACCGAGACCGAGGCGCTGTTGCCCAACAAGGGCACGGCCGCCTTAGGCAAGCGTGGGAAGCGCGCCTCACACCTGACGCGCCCACCCCAGATCCCCATAACTGACAGCTGCGGAATGACTTCGCGAGGATGAACCGATTGTGGTACCGGTACGGGGATTCGAACCCCGGTTACATGGCTGAGAACCACGTGTCCTAGACCCCTAGACGATACCGGCACTTGGGGCAGCGAACGAACTTCATATGTTAGCGGGCCTCCGTCGCGCGGGTCAAGCGCGGACGGGTGCCATAATGGGTTGATGTCCTCTTTTCGGTGGGTCCTGATGGTGGTCGCAGCCCTGGCCGCAGCCGCCTGCGGCGGCGCCGCGCCGGCCGCCGAGGCTCCTGCCTCATCCAGCATCGACCCGGCAACCACGGCCGTCGTGACCGGGCGCGTGATGTTCGACGGTCCGGCGCCCGAACCGGAGATGCTGCGGATCGATGCGGACCGGGCCTGCGTCACCCTCAACGGTGCGGGCCAGCAGCCCGGCGAATCCATCGTGCTCGGCGAGAACAACGCGCTTCAGAACGTCTTCGTCTACGTGAAGGACGGGCTTGGCAAGCGGTCTTTCCCCGTCCCGTCCGCCCCGGTCGTGATCGCGCAGCAGAAGTGCCGCTACACGCCGCGCGTCATCGGCATTCGTGTCGGCCAGCCACTGGAGATTCGCAACGGCGACCCGCTGCTGCACAACATCCGCTCGGATAGCGAGATCAACCAGCCCTTCAACCAGGGGCAGCCGGTGCAGGGCATGGCGTTCTCGCACACCTTCACCACGCGCGAAGTGATGATGCCGATCAAGTGCGACGTGCACCGATGGATGAATGCCTACGTCGGCGCGCTCGATCACCCGTACTTTGCGGTGACCGCCGAAGCGGGCACGTTCCAGCTGCCCGATCTGCCGCCCGGAACCTATACCCTTGAAGCCTGGCACGAGCGGCTCGGCGTGCGGACGCAGCAGGTGACCGTCGGTCCCAAGGAAACCAAGGATGTCGTCTTCACATTCGCACGCTGACGCGTCCGCGGCTGACGCGGTCGAACCGCGCGCGGCGACGAAGTCGCGCGGCGCGGATTTCCTCGCGCTGACCAAGCCACGGCTGAACTTTCTCGTCCTGCTGACGACGGCCGCCGCCTACCGCATCGGGGCCCAACCTGGATCGCTGCCGATCACGCTGGTCCACACACTGGTCGGCACGGCGCTCGTGGCCGGCGGCGCCTCGGCGCTCAACCAGGTCTGGGAGCGCGAGTCGGACAAGTTGATGCGGCGGACACGGCTGCGGCCGCTGCCCGACGCGCGCATGACCGCAGCGCACGCGCGCATCTTCGGCTTCGTGCTGAGCATCGCCGGCCTGGTGCAGCTCGCCGTGTTCGTGAACCTGCTCTCCGCCGGCGTGGCGCTACTGACCCTTGCCAGCTACGTCTGGTTCTATACGCCGCTCAAGTTCCGCACCTCGCTCTCGACCATCGTCGGCGCGCTGCCGGGCGCGCTGCCGGCGGTGATCGGCTGGAGCGCCGCTACCAACAGCTTGTCGCTGCCCGGGTGGGTGCTGTTCGGGATCGTCTTCATGTGGCAGATGCCGCATTTCCTGGCCATCGCCTGGATGTACCGCGACGAATACGCGCGGGCCGGTATCCCGCTGCTGCCGGTGATTCAGCCCGATGGACGCTCAACCGGGCGGCAGGCGGTGCTCTACGCGGCAGGCTTGATCCCGGTGACGATGATGCCGACGTTGATCGGCCTGTCCTCACCTACTTACCTCGCCGGCGCGATCGTGCTCGACGCGATTTTGCTGGTCTTCAGCCTGGAGTTCGCCGTCACCCGAACGATGGACTCGGCGCGGCGGCTGTTTCTGAGCTCGATCATCTACCTGCCGATCCTGTGGGGCCTGCTGGTGTGGGACCACGTTGGGAAGTAGGAGCGGTTTCAGGGATCAGGGATCGGGGATCGGGAATCAGCACGTGACAGCCTCGAGCGCGAGCCCCCAAGCCTCAAGCCCCAAGCCCCAAGCCCCAAGACCCAAGACCCAAGACCCAAGACTCAAGACCCCAGTCCCCCCAGTGAGAGCCCCCCGATGACGGTTCAGGATCTGCCGGCGCTCAACGCGTCGTTGAACGCTCTGGCGACAGTGTTTCTGGTGACCGGGTGGGTGTTGATTCGCCAGAAGAAGCGCGACGCGCACCGGGCGTGCATGCTGGCGGCGTTCGCGGTGTCCACCGCGTTCCTCACGTCGTATCTGATCTACCACTTCAACGTCGGCTCGGTGCCGTTCCAGAAGCAGGGGCTGATCCGCACGGTCTATCTGACCATCCTGCTCACGCACATCGTGCTGGCGGTGGTGATCGTGCCGCTGATCTTCATGTCGCTGTCGCGGGCGTTGACGTCACGCTTCGATCGCCATCGGCGGATCGCGCGATGGACGCTGCCGCTGTGGCTCTACGTGTCGGTGACGGGCGTCATCGTGTATCTGATGCTCTATCAGAATGTAGGCGCGCGCTTCGGCGCGTAGTAGGGAAAGGCAGGCGGCGCTTCGCGCCGTAGGGGCGCGCCTGCGGCGCGTAGGATCCTACCGAGCGCAGCGAGGCCCAAGTCCCTACCGGGCGAAGCCCGGCCTCCTTCCCCTACCGCCGCGAAGCGGCGGCCTTATCGATACAACAGGTATTTCGCGCGGATCTGGCGCCAGCGGGCTTCGTCCGCGGCCCACGACGAAGCCACCGCCGCGGGGTCTTCGCCTTTCGTCACGCGCTCCAGGCTGTCGCGCGAGCCGAACAGCCTTGCGGTGCTCTCGAGCTGATAACGATCGCCGTGGAGCCGCGTCAGCGCCGACACGATCTCCAGCGACATCCGCACCGGCTGCAGCGCGGTGCGATCCGTAATCACCATGAAGATGCCATTGCACGCTTCGCCCGCGTACTTGCTGGATGACGGCGTGAAGGTGGTGGGATAGAACCTGATGCCCGGGATGCGACGGGCATTGAGCCTCTCCGCCAGCGCCGGCCCGTCGATCCACGGCGCGCCCAGCTGCTCGAACGGCTGATCGGTGCCGCGCCCGACCGAGATGTTCGAGAACTCGATGCCGCCGATGCCGGGATAGAGCGTGGCCTGATTCAGGTTGCGCATGTTGGGCGACGGGTTCACCCACGCCAGCCCGGTCTGATCGAACCACGCGTCGCGCACCCAGCGATCGGCCGCCACCACCGTGAGGTTGGCGCCGATCGCACGCTCGCCATTGAACAACCGCGCCAGCTCGCCCATCGTCAGGCCGTGGCGCGTGGGGAGCGGGTGATACGCAATCATCCCGGTGATGGCCTTGTCCGGCAGCGGGCCTTCGATCTGCCAGCCGTTGATCGGGTTTGGCCGATCGAGCACCACCACCGCGATGTTCCGCTTCGCCGCCTCCTCCATCACGTAGCCCATCGTCGCGTGGTAGGTGTAGAAGCGGGCGCCGACGTCGGCGAGGTCGATGACGATGGTGTCGATGCCTTTCAGCATGTCGTCGGTGGGCCGCCGCGTCTCGCCGTAGAGCGAGTGCACCGTGAGCCCCGTCTTCGCATCCGTTTCCGAGGCGAGGTTCTCCTCGTCCTTCGTGCCGCGGATGCCGTGCTCGGGGCTGAAGAGCGATACCAGCGTGACGCCCGGCGCCGTTTGGAGCACGTCGATGGTGCTGCGGCCGGCGCGATCGCGCCCGGTGTGATTGGTGACGAGCCCAATCCGCTTGCCCTTCAGCATCGCGAAGCCATCGCGGGACAGCACGTCAACCCCGGCGAGCACCGGCGCGGCTGGCGAGGGTGGTGGAACAGCGGCCACTGGCATGGCTGGCGTCACCGCGGGCATCGCTGTCCTCGCGGTGAGCGCCGCCGGATCGACGATCGCCGCGGCGGCGATCGTCGCGACGCGCGCGCGAAGCGGGGTGACGTCGCCGGCGCCGTCCGGATACAGGCGGCTCGAGAGGAAGACCACATAGCCGCCGGAGGTCGGGTCGATCCACACGCTGGTGCCGGTGAAGCCCGTGTGGCCGAACGAGCCGATCGGGAAGAGCTCGCCGCGGTTCGAGGAATAGGAGCTGTCGATGTCCCAGCCAAGTCCGCGCGAGGCAGTCATCGACGGAGGCGTGGCTCGCGAGGTCATGCGCGCCACCGTGGCCGGCGCCATCACGCGCACGCCATCGAGGGTGCCGCCGCCAAGCATCATGCGAGCAAAACGCGAGAGATCATTTGCCGTGCCGAACAACCCGGCGTGCCCCGCGACACCGCCCATTCGCCGTGCGGTCGGATCGTGCACCACGCCGCGCAAAGGCGAGGCCGAGGGCCGCTTGCACGGCCACAGGTCCAGGGTGTCGCAGCGCTCGGTCGGCGCTATCCGCGGCAGCAGCACAGCGGGCGGCAGGAACCCCGTGTCGCGCATCCCGAGCGGTTCGAAGACCGCCTTCTTCGTGTAGACGTCCAGCGTCTGGCCGCTCACTACGCGGACGATTTCTCCGAGCAGGAAGAAATTGATGTCGCTATAGACGAAGCGCTCGCCTGGCGCCGAAGTCGGCACCTCGTTGCGGGCCAATTCGATGGCCGCCTCGTAGCCGGTCCACGGGTCGGCCAGGTCCACGTCGGGCCTGAGACCGGACACGTGCGTCATCAGGTGGGCGACGGTGATCCCGCCCTTCCCATACCGCTCGAATCCAGGCACATGGGTGGCCACCGGGTCGTTCAATCGGAGCCGCCCCTGCTCCACCAGCGACATGACCGCGGTGGTCGTGGCGATGACCTTCGTAAGCGACGCCAGGTCGAACACCGTATCCACCGTCAAGAGCTCTCGGGTGGGTTCGGTGGAACGGAGGCCGTAGGCTTGCAGGTGAAGAATCCGGTCGCCGCGACCGACCAGCACCACCGCTCCTGGGGTTTGGCCGGCGGCAATGGCGGCCTCCACTACGGCGTCGATGCCGGGGAGACGGGCCGCGCCGACCGGCGGTGCCTGGGCTCCCAAAGATGAGGCGGAGGCGGCCACAGCGACCGCCAGCATGGCGACGAGGAGTGCCCTGGACGTGCCTGCGGGAACCATCGCGGTTAACATATACTTGTTCGGTTATGGGCGTCG
This sequence comes from uncultured Acidobacteriota bacterium, assembly GCA_963723005.1. GTDB lineage: Bacteria > Acidobacteriota > Vicinamibacteria > Vicinamibacterales > UBA2999 > VFZN01. The sequence continues at coordinate 243,353 of CAVRPA010000015.1, forward strand.
TGGGACGCCGCATGGGAGACCAAGCAATGCGTGATCTGAAGATTCTGTTCAGTGCGACGATCGTGGCGCTGGTGATGTCGGCGCTGCCGGCCATGGCCCAGACCGGCCGCATCGGCGGCACGATCAAGGATACGAACGGCCAGCCGATCAAGGGCGCCACCGTCGTGGCCGAGAACCCGGCGTCCGCCCCTTCGTCGTTCACGGCGACCACCGACGACCGCGGCCGCTATTCGATGATTGGCTTGAAGGCGGGAACGTGGAAGGTCACCGCATCGGCTCCGGGCTTCGCTGCGTCCGCCGGTAACGTGCCGATCAAGACGATCGGTGCCCCCATGCCGCCCGTGGACTTCACGCTGGCACCTGGCGCCCCTGCCGCTGGTGGTGCGCTGGCCGGTGTGAACACCAAGGAACTGCAGGCCGAACTGGCCAAGGCCGACGCCGCCGTCGCCGCGAAGGATTACGCCGGCGCCATCGGCATCTACGAAGCCATGATCGCCAAGGTCCCCGCCCTGACGGCGTTGCAGCTGCAGATTGGCGGCCTCTACCGCCAGCAGAAGCAGTACGACCAGGCTATCGCGACCTACCAGAAGGTGCCGGAGGGCGACACCAACTCGGACAAGGCCAAGATTGAAATCGGCATGACGCAGCTCGAAAAGGGCGACCTGGCTGCCGCCGAGACCACCCTGATGGGCGTGGCCCAGGGGACCAGCGCCAACAAGGAAGTGTTCTACAACCTCGGTGAGGTGAAGTTCGCCAAGGGCGAAACCGACGAGGCCGTGAAGTACTACCAGCGCGCCGTCGACATCGACCCGAACTGGGGCAAGCCGCTGTTCAAGATGGGCCTCGCCAAGCTGCAGAAGGCCGACACGGCCGGCGCGCTCGAGCTCATGAACAAGGTGGTCGCGGTGGACCCGAACTCCGGCGAAGCGGTCCAGGCCAAGGCGCTGATCGAGCAGCTCAAGAAGTAAGCTCGACAGGGATCAGGGTTCAGGGATCGGGGATCAGGGTTCAAGGCTTCAGGGAGTAGGGACGGGGATCGCTCAAGCCTCAAGACCCAAGCCCCAAGACCCAAGACCCAAGACTTAAGACTCTCAAGTCCGACCAGGCCGGGGTGCTAACGCGCTCCGGCCTTTCGCTTTTCCGCCTCCGCTATCAGCTGGCCGATGGCCGGGTCGTCCGGCGACAGTTCCTTCGCCTTCTTCCACAACTCAATCGCTTCCTGGTAGCGGCCGGCGCGCGCCTCGATGATGCCCTTGACCACGTACGGGCGCGGATAGCGCGGCTCCACCTTCAGCGCCGCGTCCAGTGCCTGCTGGGCGGGCTCCACGCGGCCGCGCGAGGCCTCGAGCCAGCCGATGGCGGCATGATTGGAGGCGACGTCAGGAAAGGCGCGCAGGCCCGCCAGATACTCGTCCTGCGCCCACGCCAGCGCCTGCCCTGCCGCGCCCGGCAGTTCGACAATGCCAAGCGCCAGCAGACCCTCGGCCGCGCGGACCCGCACCACTCGCGAGGGATCGATCAGGCGAGCCGTCAGCGCCGGCAGCACCTTCTCGGCTTGCCCGGTGGCCGCCAGCGCCCTGACCGCCGTTGCCCTCACCATGCCCTCGGGATCGGCAGCCGCGCCCATCAAGGCGTTGACGACGGCCGGTGAGGCGGCGACCTTCTCGTGCGGCTTGGAGGGACCACCCGAGGAACTGGCGCCAAACGACGTCTGACTCTGCTGGGCGCCACCAGTGGCGTCGCCGCCAAGCAGCATGCGGCTGATGTAGTCGGCCGCACTGGCCCGCAGCAGCGCGCCCTGGCTGCGATCCACCGCCATCCGCGCCAGGTCCGGCACCACGCTGGTGTCGCCCGATCCGGCGCGGTACATCACGTCCGCGGTGGCCATCGACGAACGGCGCCGCTCGCCGTCGCCCCACCACGCATCCATCTGCTTCGTCGCCCATTCCGGCGTCTTGTCGTCGTGACAGGTCGTGCACGCATTCGGCACGCCGTAGCGCGCGGTCATCTCCGGCGTCGGCGGACGGAACGTGTGATCGCGCCGCCGGATCAGCAACCGCCAGTTCACGTCGCTCATGTGGCAGTTGATGCAGCGGCTGCCGGCGCTCTCCGGTTTGTGGAATGTGTGCGTCTGCAGCCCCGCACCGGAGAACGACGGGGTCGCGACACGCGCCGATTCCGCGTCCGGTCCCACGGCTTGTCGTTTGGGGGCGGAGTGGCACTGCGTGCAGAGAGCGTCCCCCATCCGGCCCTCGTAGACGTTCACCTTCAGCGAGTGCTCGTTGCGCGAGCCGTGCGCGACGTGACAGTTGGTGCAGGCGATCGCGCCGGCCTGGAAGCAGCCGCTGAGCGTCAGCGCCTGCGGGCGGTTGAAGCGATTGGGCCGGCCGTCGGGCCAGAACTCGCCCTGCAGATCGTTCGACGGAATCTCGTCGCTCACCAGGAACGGCAGCGCATAGTCGTCATAGCGATCGCCGCCCCTGAAGCCGACGAACATGTTGGTCTTGTTGCCATGACAGTAGGCGCACGTGTCGTAGACGCGCCGGGGATCGGCGGAGCGCGGCGACAGCACCTTCAGGAGGTCGGTGAGCCCGCGGTTCTTCGCGCTGTTGTCGTAGGCCGGCTTCGACGCGGGGTTCTTCTCCCACTCGTCCATCAGCGCCACGTGCGGCCGGCCCGGACCATGACAGGCCTCGCAGCCGATGCCCATCTCGGTCCAGGTCGAGTTGTAGCGCTTCGTCTCGACGTCGTAGCCCTGGACGATGTTCGTGCCGTGGCAGTTGAAGCAGTTGGCGTTCCAGATCTGACGGAGATCGTGGGCGCCGTCGGGGATGGGCGTGATCTCCTTCCAGTCCACCCACCGCCGGCTGGCGATGTGCCAGAACGCCGGCAGCACATAGATGCGCCCATCCGCCATCGTCGACAGGTAGCCCTGATACCGCTTGGCGCCCAGCGTGTAGTCCACCGTGAACGTTTCGGCCGGCCGGCCACCCGAGGCGACGGCGATGTAGGGTTTGCCGTCCTTGCGGCCGAAGGTGTACGAGCGACCGTGATCCTCGAACCGCGTGCCCTCGGAAAAATCGCCGACCACCAGGGCCTGGGCCACCGGCTTGGTCATGCGCACGTGGAGCGACTTCTCCCACTGCTCCTGCTCGACCTCGTGACAGCGGCGGCACGCGGCCGATCCCAGGTAGTCCGCCGAGGTGGTGGAGGCGGGCGGAGGCGCGACGGGAGCCGAAAGAGCCGGCGTGGAGGGTGCGGCTTGTGGCGCCGGCGGCTGGCGCCGGCCATCGGCGGTCGTGACCAGGGCGGCCCAGAGGATCGCGACCGCAGCCAGCAGGATGGCGCCCGACTTCATCGCGGTGTGAAGATAACAAAAAAGGGGCCCATCAACATGGGCCCCCTCGAGTCAGCGGCCTAGTCAGCCTGACTCAAAACCTGGCTGTGCTCCTGTGGGGGTGCCTAGCCGTTTCAATCGCCATCCCTCTCTATAGCAATCGATATGCCGACGGGGCGTGTGCACCCAGATGCAAATTTGCGAGTGATTTCGCGTGATCCGGAGGGCGCGCCTGACAGAATCGGTTCCAAATCCAATCGCTTGAAAACGGCGGTTTCAGTGCGCTGGATCAGCCCTCGGTTCCAGGGACCAGTTCGGCTGCGCAGGTGACCGCACCGAACAACTGTTCGTTTGTCACAAGTGGGGTCTGGCACGATACCCCTGAAATCGCGCAGTTCCTGCGATCTGCTGCCGGGCCGAGGTGCAGACGAACGCGCGCGTGGAGGAACGCCGCGCTACAGCCGCGCCCTGATCGCCCAGAGATCGGGGAACAGCGGCTGCATCAGCGTCGTGGCGAGATAACCGGCGCCGCTCGAACCGCCGGTGCCGGGCCGGGTGCCGATCGTGCGCTGCACCATCTTCACGTGACGGTAGCGCCACTCCTGCAGCCCTTCGTCGAGGTCCACCAGCCGCTCGCACAGCTCCGCGTTCTTGGGGTCGCTGCGATACACCGTGATGAGCGTGTCCTGCAGGGCCTCCGAGGCCGCGATCGGCAGCGTGACGTCGCGGGACAGCAGCTCGCCAGGCACCGCGTAGCCTTCGCGCGACAGGTAGTGGATGAAGGCGTCCCACAGCGTGCGCGCCCCGTGCCGCTCGACGAGCGCGCGGTGCGCGCGGCTGCCTTCGGGAAAGCGCGAGAGCGCCCCCGCGACTTTCTGGCCGAGCACGAACTCGAGCTGCCGGAACTGATCGGACTGGAACCCGCTGGCGGCTTCGAGCCGGGTGCGGAACGACTGGAACTCGAGCGGCGTCATCGTCTCGAGGATGTCGAGCTGCGCGACCAGCACCTTCATGATCGTGAGGATCCGCTTCATGGTGTGCTGCGCGCGGTGCGGTTCGCCGCGTTCGAGCCACCGCATCACCTGATCCAGCTCGTGAAGGATCTCCTTGAACCACAGCTCGTAGACCTGGTGAATGACGATGAAGAGCATCTCGTCGTGCTCGGGCCCCTCGGAGCGGGGACGCTGCAGGGCGAGGAGCTCGTCGATGGCCAGGTAGCTGCCGTAGGTGACGGCGCGGTCGGTCATGCAGACAGGATACACGCCGGGCCGGGCGTACAAAAAAAGCGGAGGAAGCCGGCGCGTGATGGCCTCCCCCGCCCCAAGGACTCCCCCCACAGGAGCCCATCTATCAGTGCCCGGTGGCAGCCAGGCACTTCAGATACCGGTGATGCGCGACGGTCACCACTGAGGGGTGGCTGACACGTCTCGCAGGGCCGCGGAAGGGACCGCGGCCGCAATGAAACAGCTATCTCGGGATTCTTGGGAGAATCAGCGACGAGCGGGCCTTCAGGCCTGCTGTCGCGATCGCTGCTGTCGCTGGAGCGGCTGTCGCTGTCGTTGACAGGACGAGTGCCGCAGCGGCGTCGCGCAAGCCTCGGGCGAGAGGCAGAAGGTGAAGAGGCCCTGAATGCGCGTCACAGTGAAGAGAGGATATCGAACGGCCGTGCCGGCGACAAACAGAATGAAGTAATGCCAGGCATCCGCGCGGAACATAACCGGCGTGCGAAGTAATCCATTCACGCGCCGAGGTAATGCCGGGCATGCCGGCGCGTCGTGCCCGCGTATTCCGCGGACGGGCGGCGTACATAAAAAAGGCGAGAGGGGCTGGCGCAGCGCCCTCTCGCCAAGCGACTCCCCCACAGGAGCCGAGTTGTTACTTCTAAGTTCTAGGTTCTAAGGTTCTAGGTTCTAAGGTTCTAGGTTCGTAGTCAGAACCCCAGAACCATAGAACCCTAGAACCCCAGAACCTTCTATTCGTCCTACCAGAGGAAGCGGAATCCGAGGCGCGCGGTGCGCGGTCCCAGGATCGCTCGCCGGACGCAGGTAGTTGGCGCCGGTGACCTCGGTGATGGTCTCCGACGCGCTGCTGTTGGCGATGTTGAAGAAGTCCAGGAACAGGCGGGTGCGCAGGCGCGAGCCCATGTTCACGGTCTTCTCGGCGCGGACGTCGAACACCCAGATGTTGTCCTGACGGTTGTCCTTCGGGTCGTCGGCGTAGATCGTCGACGTCGGGAACGTGAGGCCGAACGGCGTAGCCGCGCTGGCCGGGCACGCTGATCTCACGACGCGAAGTTGATGCCCGACTGGTGGCGCATCACCGGCGAGATGCGGATGCCCCACGCGGCGTCGTAGCTGCCGGTGGCCTTCAGGTTCCAGGTGGTGCGCTTGGTCTGTCCCGGCAGGTTCGGCGTTGCGCGGGTAGCTGTTGGCCACGGTCTCGACGAAGTCGTCGAGCCAGGTGTAGGCGCCGCCGATGGACGCCGACCACTTGTTGCTGTAGCGGCGGTTCAGGCTCATCTCCACCGTGTCGTAGCGCGACTGGCGGGGCAGGTTCTCGACGACCTGATCCAGCGGGAAGTTCGCCGGCCTGCGCCGTCGGCATGCCGTGGAGCGTGATGATCTGATCGTCCGCGGTGCTGCGGACGTTGTCAGCGCCGATGTCGGTGAACGGGAACGCAACGCTGTAGGCGCCGTTGCGCGCGTCACGGCCCGGGACGCCGATGCCGATCAGGTTCGTACTCGTCCTTGTAGACGTAGCCGGCGCGGATGCCCATCGTCTCGGAGAGCTGGCGTTCGAACCAGCACGCTGACTTCGTTGCGTGATCGGGGCTTTGATGTCCGGATCGAGGCCGATCGGCACCCGCGAGCGACTGCGCCGTGCGGGCGCCTTCTTCACCCGCCTGCCAGCGGCGGTCGCCGTTGATGTCGTTCCACGTGTAGGTGGCCGACTTGGCGGTGGTGTTGCCGTTCGCGTCGCTGCCGACGCCGACGCCGGGGTTGTGCCAGAACAGGCCGTAGTTGGCCTTGATGCACCGTCTTGCCGTCGCCCGACAGGTCGAACGTGGCGCCGATGCGGGGCGCGATCTGGTTCCAGGTGTAGAGGTCCTGCTGCGCGAAGGTCGCGGCGGGCACCGACACCGGGCCGACCGTGGCGCGCGAGCTGCTGCTGCTCGGGGAGATAGCCGGAGTAGCGGTCGTAACGGAGACCGGCGTTGACGGTGAGGCGGCCGACCGACCAGGTGTCGTTGATGAACGCGCCGAACACGTTCAGCGCCGACTGCGACGTCAGGGCGCCGTCGCGGCCCAGCCCCAGCTTGCCGACTTCGGTGGCGGTGGGCAGCGCGAAGACGACGGAGCTCGACACGCCGTTGGCGTACTGGTGGTCGATGTCGCCGCCGAACTGCTGCTCGTAGCCTTCCCAGCCGATCTCACGCAGGATCTCGCCACCGACCTTGAAGGTGTGGCTGCCCTTGGCGGTGTCGAGGAAGTAGGTGGCCGCCGCGGTCAGTCTGCTTGCGGTCGCGATCCAGCTGCCAGCGCTGCTGGCCGCCGGTCAGTTCGCTGAGGCCGGTGTCGCGCCAGAAGTACTGCTCGTCGGTGTTGGCGGTCAGCGGGAAGTAGTAGCCGAAGTCGCCGTAGCGCGCTTCGACGTACAGCTTGTCGGTGAGCGTGCCGTTCCACTCGGCCTTGTAGACCCAGCTGCCCGAGTCCTGCTTGTTGGTCGGGCCGGCGTCGTTGTAGAAGTAGGCCGCGTACGGCAGGCGGTTCGGCTGCAGTCTTCTGGCCCCACTGGTAGTAGCCAATCAGCTTGTTCTTCTGGTTCATCTGGTAGGTGCCCTTGCCGACCGCGTTCCACAGCTTCGGTGTCGAAGGTCTTGTCGAAGCGGAACTGGGGCTGCGCCACCGCGTTGAACTGCGTGCGGTAGGTGCCGAACCACCAGATCTTGTCCTTCTTGATCGGGCCGCCGGCCTGGATGGCCGTGTCGTAGTAGCGGTCGATCTCGTTGCTGTGCTCGCGAATGCCGCGCGCGATCACGTCGTCCGGAATGTTCGAGCCCTGCAGCGCGTTGTTGTACCAGTCGAGGTAGTACTCGCCGTTGAACTGGTTGCCGCCCGACTTGGCGATGAACTGGCTCTGCACGCCGGGGTTCGGCATTTCGGCGCCCTGACCCGAGGTGCCCAGGAACGCTTCCTCGAGCGAGGCGTAGTCGAAGTAGAAGCCGGCGCCGCCGGTGCCTTCGGTGGTGTTGATGCCCTCGATGAGCACGCGCACCTGGCCGGTGAAGCCGTAGGCGTTGTAGGTGGTCTGGGTGCCGGCGCGGTTGCCGCCGACGTCGATACGCGCCATCTGCACGGCCGGCGTCACCGCCAGCAGCGCCCACATGTCACGGCCGTTCGGAATCGACTGGAGCTGTTCCAGCTTGAAGTTCTGCTGCACGCGGGTGGAGGTGGTGTCGATGACGGGCGAGGCGCCGGTCACGGTCACGGTTTCCTGCAGCGTGGCGAGCGTGAGCTCGACGTTGAGGTTCGCGGTGAAGCCCAGCGTGATCTGAGATGCCTTCCCGCCGCAGCGTGTTGAAGCCGGCGAGCTCGTACGCCACGGTGTAGGTGCCCGGAGGGATCGCGGGGAACCGGTAGTTACCGGTTTCCGACGACACCGTCGTCTGCGCGCCCAGCGCCGACGGGCTGGTTGCCGTGACAGTCACGCCCGGCAGGACCGCGCCCTGCGCGTCGGTGACGCGACCCTGAATGGTGCCCGTGCTGCTGGCGCCACCGCCCTGTGCCCATGCAGGCATAGCGGCTGCAAGCGCCAACATACAGTGTCAGCACCGCGCATAGACCAACGCTTCATGCTCATCCTCCTGGTGGGGGAATGACCCGACTGGGCCCGACCCACTACAACGCCACTTTCACGCCCAGCCTGAAAACCAGGCTGAGCCGACAAACCAATCGATGCGACGAGTCCGATTCAGCCCGGCCGGGACAGCAAGCCGACGGGCGGGGACCATGTTCACGCGCCTGGAAGGGGGGACGAGTGACAGGATTGGTGGGGCAAACTATACTGGATACGGTGCTGAAGCAGTTGTTCAAGGAATCCGGATCCGCCTCAGGCGCGGCGGGTGATGAACAGCCCGGTGAAAATCGCCAGCGAGCCCAGCACCTGGTTGAGCGCAATCGGCTCGCCCAGCCAGACCGCGGCAATCCCCATCGCCACCACCGGCGTCACGTTGCTCCACGCCGCGGTCCGCGTGCTGCCCGCCCGCTGCACGCTCGTGTACCAGATGAGATACGCGAACGCGAGCGCGAACACCGCCGACGTCGCCATCAGCACCCAGCTGAGGAGCGAGATGGCGCCCCACTCCACGCTCACCAGCGCCGGCACCGAGACGAGGGTGTAGAGCGCGGCGCCAATCGAGATCGAATAGCCGGTGACCACCAGGGGCGAGTGCCGACGGAGCAGCGGCACCGAGGCCACCGAATACGTCGCCCAGCAGATGGTGGACGCAAAGACGAGGAGATCGCCGAGGTGCCCACCGGCCGACCACTCCACCTTCTGGCCGACGACGATGTAGAGGCCGAGGAAGGAGATGGCGGCGCCCAGCCACTTCAGCGGCGGCACGCGCTCGTGCCCGGCGATCGAGGTCAGGAGCGCGACGACGACAGGCGTGGTGCCGAGAATCAACGATCCGTTGCCGACGCTGGTGCGCTTGACGCCGCCGAGGAAGAGGAACTGGTAGAGGCAGTGACCAACGACGCCCAGGAACACCAGCCGCGCCCAATCGGCCGAAACCAACCGCGGAGCCGGCGGCGTGCCGTTCGCTCTCGCCCTCGACTGCTGCCACCACAGCGCCGTGAGGAAGATGGACGACGCGATGACGAGCCGAAACGCGTTGAACGCCAGCTCCGGGAAATCCCGAAGCGCAACCTTCACGAGGGAGAAGTTGGTCCCCCAGATGGCGACCATCGAGAGGAGCAGCAGGTCGAGGCGGGACACGATTGGGGTGAGGTTAGTTCAGGAGCGCGAACTTCACGTGCAAACTTCACGGGGCGAAGTGGCCGCACGTAAAAAGGCGGGTGCGGCGGCCTGTCCGGCCGCCACACCCGCCTCGATCACTGAAACCGCGAGCTCGAACGCGTGAGCTCTTCGCTCGACCTAGCCGCCGAACGGCTTGATGAAGAAGAGAATCAGCGAAACGAGCAGCACGTAGATGACCAGCGACTCGATGAGCACGAGGCCGAGGATGAGCGCGCCGCGAATCTCACCGGACGCACCCGGGTTGCGCGCGATGGCCTCGGTGGCCGACGCGACGGCGCGACCCTGACCGAGCGCTGCGCCCAGGGCCGCGATGGCCAGGGCGAATCCACCGGTGATGATCGACCACTGCACCAGACCCGCGTCGGCGGCACCGCCGGCGGCCTCCTGCGCATAGGCCGGGGACACCAAGCCGAGAACCAAGAAACCGAACATCAAGGACAGCAGTGACCGTCGTGTGCTCACAGCAAACGCCTCCCTCACGCGAACTAATCTACGAAACAATCTGGACTACGAAACTCGTTGGAGCCGCCGGATGACTTCGACCCCTGCAGCCAGAACCAGCGAGGAGACCCCCACCAGCATCCCGACGGGGTCGAGGTGCAAACGCACCATTATCCCGTAAGCCGCGGCCGCAAGTATAGCATGTCTTGTGAAGAATTTCACTAGCACCCAGGTTCCCGGCTTCCGCCCCGGGCCCGCCCCAAGCACCCCGTCAACCGCTCTCTGAATCGCCCACGCCGACACGCCCATCAACGCGCCGCCCGCCATCACGCCGCCGGCGGCGGCCCAGGAACGCGGCCACACCGCCAGCGCGGCCACGGCAAGTAAAGCACAAACGATCGCCGAGTCGCGGAAGATGCGACGGTTGACGTCCGGTTCAGCCGGCGGGGTGGTCATTTCAGGCCGGGAGGTGGCCCCTCCGAAGGCGTGGACGCGCCGGGACCGGAGTTCGTGGACTGCATCACGCGATACACGTTCAGCACCCCTGCGGCGAGTCCCACGAAGAAGCCGATGAACGACAGCCACGGCTTCGTCCCCAGCCAGCCGTCCAGCCAATAGCCGCCGCCAAAGCCCATGACCAGCGCCAGGACGAACGACATGCCGACCGTGCTGAGCTGGCCCAGCGTGCGAAGCGTGCTCGGTGAATCGGCCATGAGCCGTAGTCTACGTTCTATACTGCCCTTGCTGACCCGGCGCGCCCCCGGCCCAGCCCAGGAGCTGTCATGTTTCGATTCGTCCTCACGCGTGTGCTGGTCACGGGCCTCGGGGTTGCCGCCCTTTCAGGATCGCTGCTCGCGCAGGCCAACGAACGCGTGCTCTACGTCAGCGCACTCGACGCCAGGACCAAGGCTCCTATCGAGAACCTCACCGCCAGCGACGTGCGCGTCACCGAGGACGGCCTCGCCCGCGAGGTGGTGCGCGTCACTCCGGCGACAACGCCGATGCCGGTGGCCATTCTCGTGGACAACCAGGCCGCGGCGCAGCGCACCATCGCCGACCTCCGCAATGCGCTCGTCTCGTTCGTCGCCGAGCTCGACGGCATCGGGCCGATCGCAATCGTCACGACCGCGGATCGGCCCACCATCTTCCAGGACTACACGACCGATGCGGCCAAGCTGCGCGACGCCGCGAACCGCATCTTCTCGCAGCCCGATTCCGGCGCCACGCTCCTCGACGCCATCGTCGAGGTATCGAAGGGCCTGGGCAAGCGCGAAGAAGATCGCGTGGCGATCGTGCTGGTCACGCTCGAGCTGACCGAGTTCAGCAACATGCACTACTCGCAGGTGCTCGATGGGTTGAAGGCGGGCGGCGCGATGATGAGCGCGGTCGTCTTGCAGAACCAGCAGGGCTCGACGCAGAACGACCCGGCGCGCAATCGCGCGGTGGTGCTCGACCGCGGCATCGTCGACAGCGGCGGCGTGCGGGTGGACGTCCTGACCAGCATGAGCTACGGCGGGGCCCTCAAGCAGGTGGCCGGTGCGCTGAAGCATCAGCATCGCGTGGTTTACGCCCGGCCGCAGACACTGATTCCGCCCGAGCGGACTGCGGTCAGCGCGGTGAAGGACGGCGTGTCGCTGACCGGGGCGCCCGCACGCGGACAGAAGGAGCGCTGACGTGCGCGCCCGGCGGACGCTGGCGATTGCCCTCGCGGTGGCGGGCCTCGGTCTGGCCCTTGCCGCGCAGGAAGCGCCGCAGGTGTTCCGGTCGGGCGTGGCCGTCGTGTCGCTCAACGTCACCGTGAGCGACAGCCAGCAGCGCTTCATCACCGATCTCGAGCAGGGTGACTTCACCGTCTTCGAGGACGGCGCGAAGCAGGAGCTCATCTACTTCAGCAAGACCCACCTGCCGATGGCGCTCTCGCTGCTCATCGACACCAGCGCGAGCATGGAAGAACGTCTGCTGGTGGCGCAGGACGCCGCCGTGGGCTTCGCGCAGCGCGTCCGCCCCGAGGATCTGGCGCAAGTGGTGGACTTCGACAGCCGCGTGTCGGTCGCGCAGTCGTTCACCAGCGACAAGGCGGCCCTCGAAAAAGCCATCCGCGGCACCTCGTCTGGCGGCTCCACATCGCTGTACAACGCGGTCTACATCGCCCTGAAGGAACTCGCCAAGGTGAAGGCCTCGTCAGCCGACGATGTGCGGCGGCAGGCGATCGTGGTGCTGTCGGACGGCGAGGATACGACCAGCCTGGTGAGCTTCGAGGAAGTGATGGAGCTTGCGAAGCGGTCCGAGACCGTCATCTACACCATCGGCCTGCAACCGCGCGAGCCAAGCGCGCTGAAGGGGTTCCGCGAAGCGGAGTTCGTGCTGCGCCAGTTTGCGCAGGAAACCGGCGGCCGGAGCTTTTTCGTCCAGAAGGCCGAGGAATTGACGGGCGTTTACGGCCAGATCTCCGACGAGCTGTCCAGCCAGTACACGATGGGCTACGCCCCGAAGAACGCCAAGCGGGACGGCGCGTGGCGGCGGCTGATGGTGCAGGTGGGCCGCAGCAACGTCACCGTACGAACCAAACGGGGCTACTACGCGCCAGCGCGTTAGAATCGCACCGTGAGACCCTCCGTATACATCATCGGCGCCGGTCCTGGCGCACCGGACCTGATCAGCGTTCGCGGCCTGCGGGCGTTGCAGGCCTGCGACGTCGTGATCTACGACAACCGCATCCAGCCCCGCCTGCTCGATGCCGCGCCCGCGGGCGCCGAGCGCATCGACGTCGGCAGCGCCGCGCCCCAGGCGGCCGAACAGGATGCCATCAACTTCCTGATTGCGGAGAAGGCGCGGGAGGGCCACGTCGTGGCCCGGCTGAAGTGGGGCGACCCGTTCGTGTTCGATCGCGGCGGCGCCGAAGCGCTGTTCCTGCACGAACAGGGCGTCGCCTTCGAGGTCATTCCCGGCGTGCCGGCACTGGTCGCGACACCGGCCTTCGCCGGCATCCCGCTCACCTATCCCGGGGGCGGCGACACGGTGGTCTTCCTGCGCGGGTTCGAAGACGAGGGGCGCAAGCCGCCGACCGTCGATTGGGCGAGCCTGGCGCGCCTGGATGGCACCATCGTCTGCTTCACCGGTCCGCGACAGGTGGCGCACGTGGTCGGGTCACTGCTGACCCACGGACGCGCGGGAGCCGAGACCGCCGCACTGGTGCTGCACGGCACGACCTCGGCGCAGCAGACCATCACGGCGCCGTTGTCCGAGATCGTGGCGCGCGTCCAGGAGCGCGAGGTGACCGCGCCGGGCGTTCTGGTCATTGGCGCGGTGGTGGGCCTCCGCGATCACCTGCGCTGGTTCGACAAGCGCCCGCTCTTCGGCCGCCGCGTGCTGGTCACTCGCTCGCGCGAGCAGGCGCCCGAACTGGTGGAACTGCTCGAGCTGAACGGCGCCGAAGCGATCGAGGCGCCGGTGCTGCGCATCGGGCCGCCGGCGGATCCCGGGCCGCTCGAGCGCGCCGCGGCCAGCGCGCGATCGTTCGACTGGATCGTGTTCACGAGCACCAACGCGGTGGCGTCGTTCGTCAGCCGCGTGGTTGCCGGCGCGCAGGATCTGCGCGCCCTCGCTGGTCCACGGATCTGCGCCGTGGGCCCGGGCACCTCATCGCGCCTGCACAAGTACGGGATCAGTCCCGACCTCGAGCCCGGGGATCACCGGTCCGGCGGAGTCGTCACGGCAATGGCCGACGCCAGCCCGTTGAAGGGCGCGCGAGTGCTGCTGCCGACCTCCGACCTGACGGGTGATTCACTTGCCGAGGATCTGGTCGCCGCGGGCGCCGAAGTGACGGAAGTCACCGCATATCGCGCCACCACGGTCGAGGGCGACCGGCACCTGGGGCTCTATCGCGAGCTGCTCGATCGCCGCATCGACGCGGTGACCTTCACCAGCGCGAACACGGTGCGGGCGTTCGTCGAGATCTACGGCGCGGAGCAGTCGCCCGACCTGTTGTCCGGCACGGTGGTGGCGACGATCGGACCGGCGGCTACCGACGCGGCCGCGCGCGCCGGCATCCACGTGCACGTCGCCGCCGAGGGCGCGACGGTCGCGGCCCTCGTGGACGATCTGATCAGGCACTTCAGAGAGCAGCCGTCCTAGCGCGCGGCGGCTAGCGCCAGAACATCAGGTTTTCGATCCACGAGATGCGCGTGAGGTCGTTGTAGATGACCGTCACCATCAGCGCCATCAACGCGACGAAACCCGCGAAGAGCATCTTCTCCTTCACGGCCAGGCTGAAGTCGCGACGGACGATCGTCTCGATGCCCATGATGAAGATGTGGCCGCCGTCCAGCACCGGGATGGGCAGCAGGTTCAGCAGCCCGAGGTTGAGGCTGAGCGACGCCATCAGGCTGAAGAGCGCCACCCAGCCCGCCTGCGCGGATTCGCCCGAGAGCTGCGCGATGCCGACGGGGCCCATCAGCTGACGCGGCGACGCCTCGCCGATGAACAGGTCGCGGAGGGTGCGCAGGATCATCCCGGACATTTCGAAGTTGCGCTGCACGCTCATGCCGATGGCCTGCAGCGGCGACGGTGTGAACGACTCCACTTCGTCGCTGATGTTGATGCCGATGCGGCCGTTCTCGCCCTGCCGCGAGGGCACGACGGCAATGGCCTGCTCGACACCGCTCCGCCGCACGAGCAACTGGATTTCCTGCTCCGGATGCTTGGAGATGGCCTCCGATACCTGCGAGGCGAACACCATTCGCTCGCCGTTGATCGAGACGATGACGTCGCCGGGTTTGAGCCCGGCCTTCTCGGCGGGCTCGCCGGCGACCAGCGCGCGAATGCTGGGGTTGACGTCGGGCCACACGCCAATCGTGCCGATTTCAAACCGCGCGTTCCCGCGCGTGCGCAGCTCGGCGAGGTCGGGGCGGATCGTCAGCCGCTGTTCCTGGCGATCGCGGATGACCACCATCTCCACTTCGCGCTCGGGGCGCGAGGCGACGGCCATCTCCAGGTGTTCCCAGGTCGAAACGTCGGCGGAACCGAGCCTGGTGATGATGTCCCCGCGCTGAAGCCCGGCCTTCTCCGCCGGCGATCCGGACTTCACCACGCCGACGAGCGCCGGCCGGCTGATGTAGGCAGGGGCCGTTGCGCCCTGCATCAGCACCACGGCGAGCACGATCACCGCCAGTCCCAGGTTCATGGCCGGGCCCATGATCAGGATCTGGAAGCGCTGCCACTTGGTCTTCGAGAGGAACTCGTCGGGCTGGCCCGACCGCGGATCTTCCGGGTTCTCGCCGGCCATCTTCACGTAGCCGCCGAGCGGTATCGCACTGAGGCAGTACTCCGTGTCACCACGGCGGAACTTCAGCAGCTTGGGACCGAAGCCGAGCGAGAACGTCAGGACGCGGACGCCGTTCCACCGCGCCGCCATGAAATGTCCCAGTTCGTGGACGAACACAAGGACGCCGAGCACGAACGCAAAAGCCAGAAGCGTGGTCACGCGAATTCCCCTTCTATCTCGATTGTAACTCCCGCATCCCGGCTTCGGCCCGTTCCCGGGCCCAGGCATCGATGCGGCGGACCTGGTCCAGCGTTGCGGCAGGGCTGGGCACGTGAGCGTCCATGGTTCGGGCAATCAGTTCCGGAATGTCCGTAAATGCCAGGCGCCCTTCGAGAAACGATGCAACGGCCACCTCGTTGGCGGCATTCAGCACGATCGGCAGGCTGCGGTCGGCTTCGAGCGCCCGATAGGCCAGCCGGAGGCACGGAAAGTCGTCCCACGCCGGTTCGTGAAACTCCAGGGCGCTCATCCGGGTGAGGTCCAGGAACGGAACCGGGGCATCCCAGCGATTGGGATAGGAAAACGCGTACTGGATGGGCAGCCGCATGTCGGTGATACCCAGCTGAGCAATAACGGAGCCGTCCATCAGCTCGACCATGGAGTGAACGATCGACTGCGGGTGGACGACGACGTCGATCTTCGAGGCGGGCACACCGAACAGCCAGTGCGCCTCGATCACCTCGAGGCCCTTGTTCATCAGGGTGGCCGAATCGATGGTGATCTTCTGCCCCATCTGCCAGGTCGGGTGCTTCAGCGCATCGGCAGCAGTCACGTGCCTCAACGCGTCGCGGGTGCGGCCGCGGAACGGCCCGCCGGACGCGGTCAGGACCAGCCGCCGCACTTCAGCCGGGTCGCGCCCGCGCAGGCATTGATGAATGGCGTTGTGCTCGCTGTCCACCGGCAGCACCGCCACGCCCTTGCGTCGCGCCGCCTCCATCACCAGGCCGCCGGCCATCACCAGCACTTCCTTGTTCGCGAGGGCGATGGTCTTGCCGTGCTCGATCGCCGCCAGCACGGCTTCGAGCGCCGCCGTGCCCGACGAAGCGCACAGCACGATGTCGGCGTCCGGGCAGGTGGCCACCGCGATCAAGGCCTCGGGACCGGCGCCGATCTCGACTGGCCCGTCGCACAGCGTCTTCAGCGCCTCGGCCCCCTTGGCCGACGCCAGCGCGACGACCCGCGGGCAGTACTTGCGCACCTGCTCGGCGAAGAGCTGAACGTTGTTGCCCGCCGCGAGCGCAACGACCTCGAGGCGGCCGGGGTGGGTGTCCACCACCGACAGCGCGCTCGTGCCGATCGAGCCCGTCGAGCCCAGGATGGCGATGCGGGTCATCGGAGGAAGAAGTAGAAGATGGGCGCGCAGAACAGCAGCGCGTCGATGCGATCCAGCACGCCGCCGTGCCCGGGAATGAGATGGCTGCTGTCTTTCATGTCGGCCGCGCGCTTCAGCATCGACTCGAACAGGTCGCCGATGATGCCGGCCAGCACGAGCAACACGCCCAGCAGGCCCAGCCGCAGCGGATCCATTCCGGGCAGCCACGCGTTCCCGGCCACGATCAGCACGGCAGGCGCGACCACGAGCCCCCCTACCGCGCCTTCGATGGTCTTCTTCGGGCTGCGGAGCGGCGCCAGCTGACGCCGACCGAACGCCCGGCCTGAATAGTACTGCGCCGTGTCGCTGACGGCGACGGTGCCCATCAGCACCAGCACGGCTTCGCGGCCCGCCACCAGATCGATGGCGACGAGCGCGCCCAGGGGCAGGCCGATGTACACCGGCGCCAGTACCGCCGCCGCTGTGTCAGCCAGCGTCGGCGCACCCACGCGGTCCGACATCAGCACGTTGGCCGCCATGGCGATCAGCCCGATGACGATGACCACCTCCACCGAGACCCACGGGAACGGCACCATCGCGCACGCGCCCAGCGTCGCCGCCAGCGTCGTCCACCACGGCACCTTCGCGCCGATCACATCGACGATGCGCGCGTACTCCGTGAAGGCGACGGTCGCCAGGAGCAGCGCGACGATCAGCAGGGCGGACGGCGTGAGAAACCACACCAGGGCCACGGCCACGCTCGCCATGGCCACACCGCTCAGAACACGGGTCATCGCGGGACGCTGCTACTTCACGCCCGCGGCGACAGGTGGCGTGATGCCCCCATAGCGGCGGTCGCGCTTCTGGTAGGCCACGATTGCTTCGAGCAGATCGCGACGACGGAAGTCGGGCCAGAACGTTTCGGTGACGTAGATCTCGGCGTAGGCGATCTGCCAGAGCAGGAAGTTGCTGACACGCATCTCGCCGCTCGTGCGGATGAGCAGGTCCGGATCGGGCTGGCCGGCGGTGTAGAGGAACTGCGCGAAGCGATCTTCGTCGAGCTCCTCGGGGGACAGACCGGAGGCCATGGCCGCGCGCGCCGCGTCCACGATCTCGGTTCGCCCGCCGTAGTTGAGCGCGATGTTGAAGCGCAGCCCCTTGTTCCCCTCCGTCCGCCGCGCCGCATCGTCGAGCTCGGCGCGGATGTCGGGCGACAGGCCGTCGGGCCGGCCAATGACGTTGAAGCGGATGTCGTTGTCGTGGAGCGTCGACAGCTCCGAGCGCAGGTAGCGCTTGAGGAGCATCATCAGCGTGCCGACCTCGGACGGGGGACGCTTCCAGTTCTCGACCGAGAACGCGTACAGCGTCAGGACCTCGAGGCCCAGCCGGGCGGAGGTTTCGAGCACCTCGCGAACCGACTGGATGCCGGCGCGATGGCCCTCCACACGAGGCAGGTGGCGCTTGCCGGCCCAGCGGCCGTTGCCGTCCATGATGATGGCCACGTGCTGGGGCAGGCGGTCTGACTGAATCTGGCAGGCCAATTCGAGGTCTGTCGATCCCGGAGGAATCCACGCCAGTAGCTGATCGAGCGACATGGGCTAAGTCACGATTTTACATCCGGTTCGGGGAAGCCGTGGGGGATCTACGGTCGGCCCGGCATCATTGGCACCGGGCCCGGCCGGCCGGCCAGGCAACCGGGCGCGGACGGGGTCAGTAGAGCACCTGCACGAGCACGAGGCCCTGTGGCGGCGCGGTGGCTCCTGCCCGCTGTCGGGAGCGCGATCGCAGGATGCTCAGAATTTCCTCCGGTGGCCAGCGGCGCCGGCCGACCTCGACCAGGGTCCCGACGATGTTCCGCACCATGTGGCGGAGGAACCCGGTCCCGGTCACCTGATAGCGCAGGTAGCGCGGCGGGCCCTGATCGTCCTCGAGGCTCGACCGCAAGAGCCGGCGCACGGACGTCTGCACGTCGCTTCCGCTGGCCTGGAACGCGGCGAAGTCGTGCTCGCCGACGAGCAGCGACGCCGCGGCCGCCATCGCCGGCACATCGAGCGCGTGCGGGATGTGCCAGACCAGCCGCCTGACGAATGGACCCGGATCGTCGCCGAGCGCCATCGTGTAGTGGTAGACCTTGCCGCGCGCGTGACGCCGCGCGTCGAAGTCCGGCGCCACGTCTTCGATCGACGTCACCCGGAGATCGTGCGGCAGCCGGACGTTGAGAGCCCGCATCAGCACGCGGGGCGGCAGCCGGTTTCTCACGGCGACGCTCGCCACCTGCGCCTTGGCGTGCACGCCGGCGTCGGTGCGGCCGGCAGCGACAATCGCGACGGGCCGCTCCTCGATGATGGCGAGTGACTGCTCCAGCGCGTCCTGCACGGTGCGGGCGTCGGGCTGACGCTGCCAGCCCGCGAAGGCGGTGCCCTCGTAGGCCAGCGTCATCTTGATGACGCGCACGCCGGCCTCGCCGCTCACGTCAGGCCTTTCCCGCACCGGGCCGCGAACCCGGCTTCACCACTTCCACTCCCTGCGCGCACAAGGGGCATGCCTCGGGCTTGTAGGTGGGCAGCGCCATCGGCAGCAGCGACTGGAACGGCACGTCGAGGCCGGGGTTACCGCCGCTGCGGTCCACGATCGAGCAGGCGCCGACCACAGTGGCGCCCGCCGCGCGTGCCACCTCGATGGTCTCGCGTGTCGAGCCGCCGGTCGTGACCACGTCTTCGACGACGAGGACCTTCTCGTGCGGGGCGATGGTGAAGCCGCGGCGCAGCGTCAGCACGCCGTCGACGCGTTCGGCAAACGGGGCGTTTAAAGCGAGCGCGCGGCCGACCTCCTGGCCGATCACGATGCCGCCCATCGCCGGCGACAGCACCAGCGTGGCGCCCAGATGGCGGACCCGTTCGGCGAGGGCGGCGCCGAGCGCCTCGGCGTCGCGCGGCCGCATCAGCACCAGCGCGCACTGCAGGTAACCGGGGCTATGGAGCCCCGAGGACAGCTTGAAATGGCCTTCGAGCAAAGCGCCCGACTGGCGGAACAGGGACAACACGGCGGCTTCAGTCATCGAGCGGTAGTATAGCGAGTGCCCCTCTGAACCCTGGCACGGTGAGTGTCGTCTATACCGGACAGGGTCTGGCCCCCTCAGCTCACGTTCGTGGAGCGACCATCGGCCCGCTGGTTCGATCCGGCGGGCGCAGGACGATGGGAGCTCGGGCTGACGGAATGGCTCAACTCGAGTGCCCTACGGGGTCAATGCCGCCGGCGCGGCACTTTTCTTGCTGTTACCAGGGCGTCCAACCCTGTCAGGCAAGCGTCCTTTCCACGGAGCGGTAACGGTGATGCGTGTTCAGAACGGTTTTCGTGCGCAATCGGTGTTGATGGCGACACTCGCCCTGGCGGGACTGTCCGTTTTTGGGGTGTCCCCTGTCCGCGCGCAGACACCACCCGCGGCTCTGCCCGCCGCCTCCCAGGGCCCCGTCCGCCAGATCAGCATCGATGATGCGGTGGCCCTGGCGCTCGAGAACAATCTCGACCTCCAGGTCGAGCGGCTCAGCCCGCAGATTCAGGACTTGAGCATCGCCCAGGTGCGCACCGGCTATGCGCCGGTGTTCCGCAGCAACATCGATTTCAACGACCAGACCCAGCCCCCGGCCAGCTTCCTGTCCGGCAACACCAATCAGATCGTCGGCAACAACGCCGGCTTCGACTTCGGGCTGGGCGCCCTCAACAAGTGGGGTGGCAATTACAACGCGTCGTTCAACAACACCCGCGCGACCACCAACAACATCTTCACCAATTTCAACCCGCAGCTCTCGTCGAATATCACGCTGGGCTACACGCAGCCGCTGCTGCGCAACTTCAAGATCGACGGCACACGTCAGCAGCTGCTGATCACGCAGAACAACCGCGCCATCTCGGACGTGCAGCTGCAGCAGAACATCGCGCTCGTGCAGCGCAGCGTCAAGAGCGCCTACTACGACATGATGTACGCGGTCGGCAACCTCAACGTCCAGCGCCAGTCGCTCGAGCTCGCGCAGCAGTCGTTGAAGGACAATCGCGCCCGCGTCGAGATCGGCACCATGGCGCCGATCGACATCGTCCAGGCGGAGGCCGAAGTGGCGCAACGCGAGGAGAGCCTGATCCTCGCGGAGGCCGCGATCTCGCGCGCCGAAGATCGCCTGCGCGCGCTGGTGTTCAACCCCGCCTCACCGGACTTCTGGCAGCTCCGGATCGAACCCACCGAGCCGATCGTGTTCCGTCCGACGCCGGTGGACCCCGAAGCCGCCGTCTCCAACGCCTTGCAGAAGCGCACCGACCTGCTGGCGTCGCGCAAGCAGCTCGATTCGAACGACGTCAACATCCGCTACTTCAAGAACCAGACGATGCCGGACGTGAACGCCTCGCTCACCTACTTCGCGCAGGCCATCGGCGGCACCGCTTTTCTCCGAGGCCCCGGCTTCCCCGGCGAGATCATCGGCGAGGCGGAGAAGAGCTACGGCAGCACGCTCGGGACGATGTTCTCCGGCGACTTCCCGACGTGGACGCTGTCGATGCAGGTGAACTACCCGATCGGCTACTCGAACGCCGAGGCCTCCCTGGCGCGCGCCCGGCTGCAGGATCAGCAGTCGCGCAAGCAGCTGCAGAGCCAGGAACTGCAGGTGGCCACCCAGATTCGCGATTACGCGCGCCAGGTGCAGACCAACGCCAAGCGCGTGGACGCGACGCGGGCCTCGCGCACGCTGGCCGAACGCCGCCTCGAAGCCGAAGAGAAGAAGTTCCAGGCCGGCATGACCACCAGCTTCCTGGTGTTCCAGGCGCAGCGCGACTTGAACCAGGCGCGCAACAACGAGCTGCAGGCGCTGCTCGACTATTTCAAATCGGTGGTGGACTTCGAGGCCGCGCAGGAAGCGCCCCTCACCGGCACGGGTGGCATCTCGACGGTGAACACCGTCGGCTTCACCAACGCGACGACGGGCCGGCAACAGTAGGAAGACCGGGATCCGGTGTCCGATCGCGGGTCCAACGGGTGCCGGAAACCGGGTACCGGGTACCGGTTCCCCATTCTCTCCAGTAGACTCTAGGCCGTGGCGCGCGTCACGGCCATCGTCATCACCTTCAACGAGGCCGCCAACATCAGGGCGGCACTCGCCTCCCTGTCATTTGCCGACGAGATCATCGTCGTCGACAGCCAGAGCACCGACGACACCGTGGCAATCGCCCGCACCTTCACCGACAAGGTGATCGTCCGGCCGTGGCCTGGCTACATCGAGCAGAAGAACTTCGCCGCGACCCAGGCGAGCCACGACTGGATCCTCTCGCTCGATGCCGACGAGCGCATCTCGGAGCCGTTGGCCGCCGAGATCCGGGGGCTCGCGGAGGGCTCCGTCGCCGGCTACCGGATGCCGCGCGTCACCTTTCACCTGGGCCGCTGGCTGCGCTCCACCGACTGGTATCCCGACTTTCAACTTCGTCTCTACGACCGGCGCCGCGCACGCTGGTCGGGACGGCTGGTTCACGAGTCGGTCAAGGCCGACGGCCCCGTCGTCGATCTGAGCGGCGAGATCCTGCACTACGCCTACCGGGACCTCTCGCATCACCTGCAGACGATGGATCGCTACACGACGCTGGCCGCGCGTCAGATGTTCGAAGACGGGCGGACGGCGGGCTGGTGGGACCTCGCGGTCCATCCTCCGGCGGCATTTCTGCGCAACTACGTGCTCCGCGGCGGCTTCCGCGACGGCGTGCCCGGCCTGATCATCTCGGCGATGAATGCCCGCTACGTCGGCCTGAAGTTCGCGAAACTGTGGGAACTGTGTTCAGCCTCCACGTCGACACCGCCCGGACCTGGCGCGGCGGACAGCAGCAAGCGCTCCTGACCGTCCTGGGACTGCGCGAGCGCGGGCACCGATCGGTGCTCGTCGCGCACCCGGATGGTGAGCTGCACAAGCGCGCCTCCGAAGGACCGGATCTGGTCGGGCTGGCGCCGCGCAACGAGATCGATCTGAGCGCGGCGTGGCGGCTGTCGCGCGTCATCCGCGACTACCGGCCCGACATCGTGCACGCGCACGATCCGCACGCGGTGGCGATGTCGGCGACGGCCTTGTCGTTCGGCGCGGTCACGCCGGCGCCGCCCCTGGTGGCGTCGAGGCGCGTGGATTTTCATCTCAGCGGCAACTCGTTCTCCCGCTGGAAGTACCGCCAGGTGACGCAGTTCATCGCGGCGTCCGGCGCCATTCGCGACATCCTGGTCCACGACGGCATTCCCGCGTCGCAGGTGGACGTGGTGCACGACGGCATCGACGTCGCCAAGGTCCAGCGGCTGCCGCCGCTCGACATCCACGTCGAGTTCTGGCTGCCGCACGGCGTGCCGGTGATCGCGAACGTGGGGGCGCTCGTCGGGCACAAGGGTCAGAAGCACCTGCTCGACGCCATTCCGCTGGTGATGCAGGAGGTCCCCGACGTCCACCTGGTGATCCTCGGCGAAGGCGAGCTGCGTCCGGCACTCGAGAAGCAGGTGAAGGATCTGCACCTCGAGCGGGCCGTGCGCCTGCCGGGCTTCCGCGAGGACGTGCTGTCGCTGGTGAAGTCCGCGGACCTGTTCGTGATGAGCTCCGTCACCGAAGGCCTTGGCTCCGCCGTGCTCGACGCGATGGCCATGGGCATGGCCGTGGTGGGGACCCGCGCTGGCGGCATTCCCGAGGCGGTCGTACATCGCAGCACCGGCCTGCTGGTGGCTCCCGGCGAGCCCGAGCCCCTCGCGGCGGCGATCGTCCGGCTGCTGAAGGATTCGCAGCTGCGTTCGCAGTACGGTGACGCTGGGCGCGCGCGCGTCGAAGCGCACTTCGGCGTGGACCACATGGTGGAAGGCACGCTCGCCGTGTACCGGAATCTCCTGCCTCGGTGAGCGACGGCATCCGGCTCCGCGCCGGTTATCGCACCGCGCCTGGCGGCTTCGCGCTCGGCGGCGCTCCGGCCGCCAATACCTTGCGCGTGGTTTCGAGCGTGAAGGTGAGGGACTCGCGCGGGATGCTGGTCACGAACGGCCCGACGATCCAGCCGAACCCCAGCGGGATCCCGCGGCTGAGCGATATCGATTCGCACTGGATGTAGACGCCGCCGTCGCGTTCGTCGAAGCGCCAGTAGCTGTTGATGCGCCACAGGAAGCCGCCATCGTGCCCGACCGGCAACTCGCGCTCGGCGGCGGTGCCGGCGTCGGCCACTTCCTGAATGCGCGTGCTGACAATGCGGCTGTAGGCGCGCGCTGGCGAGATCGTCGTGAAGCGCGCGTCGTGGTCGGTGTTCAGCGTGACGGCCAGCACCTTCTTCATGAAGAACCGCAGGAACACGCGCAGCGAGTCGCCGTCCTGCGACAGCACGGCCGAGCGCTGCACGGCGGGCTTGTAGACCTCGTCGTGCCGCTCGTAGTCCTTCAGCAGGGCGACGGCGGTTGCCGCCGTGCCGCCCGGCACGAAGATGATGCCGACCCAGTGATGGACGAGACCGTCGGGGATGTCGATGGTCTTGCCGCCCTCCCGCGCCTCGAGGCGCTCGATCGAGATGCGGCCCGCGCGGAGCTCCGCCAGCCTCGCCTTGCGCGCGGCCTCGGTGTCGGTATCGATGATCAGGAAGCGGCGCGGGTCGGCAACCTCGGTGGCCATCCGCGCCTCGGCGATGCGGACATACCGATCGAAGGCGGCGACCGTCGCGGGCTTCAGGTCCGCCGCCAGCGCGGCCCCCGTCGGCAGCGCCAGCAGGCACACGCACGCGGCCACCCTCAGGAGACCTAGAACCATCCGGCTTTCCTGAACCGATAGATCAGGTAGGCGTCGATGAGCACCATCGTCCCGAGCGCGACGGGATAGCCCCATACCCACTCGATCTCGGGCATGTACTTGAAGTTCATGCCGTAGACACCCGCCACCATCGTCGGCACCGCGACGAGCGCCGCGTAGGAGGCCAGGCGCTTGGTGACTTCGTTCTCCTGGATGGTGATGAGCGACAGGTTCACCGACATCACCGTGGTCGCCATTTCACGGAAGTTGTCGATCGACTGCTTCAGGCGAATCAGGTGATCGTAGACGTCGCGGAAGTAGTCGTGCAGACCGGCGCAGATGGGCGGTACCCGGCCGCCGTGCAGCTTGCCGGCCACTTCCAGCAGCGGGCCGGTCGCGCGATCGAGCAGCACCAGCTTGCGCTTCAAGCCGTAGAGCGCCTCGATCTGCGTCCGCGTGTTCTGCCCACTGAAGATGCGCTCCTCGATGCCCTCGGCTTCCTCGGCAATCGCATCGAGCACCGGGAAATAGCGATCGACCACCGCGTCCATCAGCGCGTAGAGCACGTAGGCCGGGCCGTGCCGCAGCAGTTCCGGTTCCTGCTCGCAGCGCCGGCGGACGTCCGCGAACCCCATGTTCGTATTCCGCCGCACCGAGACGATGTAGCTGGGGCCGACGAAGATGGCGATTTCGCCCTGTGTCAGCTCGTCGGCGCTGCACTCGACGACATGGAGCACGACGAACAGCGACGAGCCGTATTCCTCCAGCTTCGGCCGCTGGTGACCGTTCCGCGCGTCCTCGACGGCGAGCTCGTGGAGCTGGAACTCCTCCTCCACGCGCGCCAGTTCGCTGTCGTCCGGATCCTTGAGCGCCACCCAGACGAACGAGCCCGCGCCCTTCAGGTGCGATCGGATGTCCGACAGGGGAATGTCGGCGACCTTCTCACCGTTCTCGTAGGCTACGCAGTTGACCAGCATCGTGGGGGCGCTCGCTTCAGCGTGACGGGGAGACGCGGAACGTGTTCTTCGGCACGAGCCGGTTCAGTTGGTAGCCATCCTCGCCCATGATGGTGATGGTCGAGCTTTGTCTTTCGTCCAGCGGGTCGGCGCGCTCGATGATCACGGTGAGCGCACGCTCGTCGTTGCCGATGCGTCCCCGGCCGGTGATCGCGGCCCATCCCGGCGCCACCTGCAGCAGGCCGGGCTCGAGCATCTCGACGGCGATCTTCGAGGTGCGATCGAGAAACCGGAAACGGCCGCGGGCGGCGCGGCCGCCGGGCGCCTGTTCGATGCTCATGTTGACGTCAACCTCGGACGCGTCGGTCCGCCCCGACGCCTTCCGCGCGATGCCCATGCTCGAGGCGCGGCTCGGCTCGTGAGGCCCGCGCAGCAGCACCGCGCCGGCGCGATCGCCGGTCGGCGCGCCAGCGCGCCACGCCAGCTTGCCGTTGACCAGGACGTACCGTACCCCCTCGGGCATCACGGTGGGCGCTTCGAACGTCGCCCGGTCGATCACCGTCGCCGGATCGAAGACGGCGATGTCGGCGGTCATTCCCGGCGCGATGACGCCACGGTTGACCAGGCCGATGGTGGCCGCGGGCAGCGACGTCATCTTGCGAATCGCTTCTTCCCACGTCAGGGCCTTCTGCTCGCGCACGTAGCGGCCCAGCACGCGCGGGAAGCTGCCGTAGAACCGGGGGTGCGTGGCAGTGCCCGGCACCGCCGCGCCGCAATCGCATGCGACCGACGCGTTCGGATGCTTGAGGATGGCGACGAGATCGCTCTCGATGCCGAATCTCAGGATCGCGCCGTCGTCCTGTTGCTGCAGCAGGCGGATCAGCGCCTCGCCCGGCGACGTCACGCCGAACTCCTTCATCGCGTCGGCCAGCTCCTTCTTCTGGCCGGTCGCGTAGACGCCCTGCGGTCCGCCGAAGCGCGCCTGCATCGCCGATTCGGCGTCCTTGATGATCCGTGCGCGATCGTCAGGCTTTGCGAAGCGCTCGAGCATCGCCTCGCGGCCGCCTTCGAGCGCCCAGCCCGGAATCAGCAGCGCCGCCAACCCGCTCTGGCCGGCAAGGTACGGATACACGTCCGCCGCGGTATAGGTGCCCTTCGCGGTGGCCTCGTCCATCATCTTGAGCAGCGCCGGCGCGGAGCCCTGCTCGCGCCCCTGCGCCTTCATGTGCGTGACGATGGGCACCAGCCCGGAGCGGCCGGCGATGGCGATGGTCTCGGCGACGCCGACGCGCGAGCTGTAGTTGGATTCGGGCGTCAGCCGATCGTGATTGGGAAAGCTCGTCCGCCAGGGGCGCGCGACGTCGATGACCCGAGCCACCTCCTCCGCGGAGGCGTAGTAGCCGGGCTTGTAATCGAGGCCGGATGACACGCCGTAGGCGCCCTGCTCGAGACCGCGCAGCACCATGCCGCGCATCTTCTCGACGTCCTGCGGCGTCGGCCGCCGATCGGTGGGTCCCATCACCGACCCCCAGATGGCGTTGAACCCGATGTTCGCGCCGACGTTGACGGCAAGCCCGGCAATGCGGAGCCGGTGGAGCTGGTTGTCGAGATCCGTGGGGCCGCTGCCGTCGGCGTTGATGATCTCGGTGGTGACACCCTGCGCCAGCATGTTCTCGGCGCGCTGCAGCCCTTCCGGGCTGGCGTGCGAGTGGATGTTGATGAAGCCGGGCGTCACGTACAAGCCGGTGGCATCGATCTCGGAGGCGGCCTTCTGCCCGGTGAGCATGCCGACTTTGGCCACGTGGCCGCGCACGACCGCGACGTCCGCCCGGACGGCCGGCGCACCGGTCCCGTCGATGACCGTACCGCCGCGGATGATGAGGTCGTAGGTAGTGGTGTTAGTCTGGGCCTGGGACAGCGTGGCCACGCCCAGCAGGACGCCCACGACGGCCCAGTGCCGCCAGTAGCCTGAATGCATCGATGAGCAAGCTCCCGAGCGAGGATACACCGCGCTCCACCCGCGTGCGCAGTGTTCGTCACCAGTCGTCCCTCGGCTGGTGGGAGATGGCGTTTGCCGCCCCGCCACCGGCCCTCCGCGATTACATCCGCGTCTATTGCGGCTGGCGCGAGCACACGGTGGCGCCGCTGTGCCGCATCGAGCCGCCGACGAGCGACGTGCCGCTGATCATCCTGTTCGACTCACAGGTGATGTCGATCGATCCCGTGGAGCCGTCACGCACCGCCGCCTTTGGCAGCTTCGTCGCCGGCCTGTACGACACCGCGGCGCTCGTCAGCTCACACGGACCGATGGAAGGCATCCAGGTGAACTTCTCACCGGTCGGCGCGCGGTTGCTGCTCAACCGTCCGTTGGGCGACTTCGTCAACCGCATGGTGAGCCTCGACGACATCTGGGGAGCCGAGGCGGGCCGGTTGACGCACGCGCTCGCGGAGGCGAAAGGCTGGGACCACCGGTTCGCGATCCTCGATCGGGAGATCGCGGCGCGGATTGGCGCCGCGGCGCCGGTGCACGCGTCTCTCACCTGGGCCATGGATGCCCTGCTCGCCACGCACGGCCGGGTCCGCATCGCCGAGCTCGTGCGTCAGACCGGCTGGAGCACGCGCCACCTCGGCGCCCGCATGCAGCACGAGTTCGGCCTCGCCCCGAAGAAGCTGGCGCGCGTCCTGCGGCTGGGCGACGCGGTGACGGTGCTGCGGCGCGAGGGCGAGGTGCGGCTCGCGGACGTGGCGCTCGACTGCGGCTACTACGACCAGGCCCACTTCTCGCGTGACTTCCGCGAGTTCACCGGACTCACTCCGACGGAGTTCCTGCAGAGCCGGTTGCCGGACGCGGGCGGCGTCGCGCTCGACAGGTAATTTCCATCCAAGACACGCCTGCGGCGGGGGCGTTAGCCTGCGCTCATGACACCTCACATCTATCCCGTCGCTCGCTATGAACGCGCGCACGAGGCCATCGAGTGGCTGTGCCGCGCGTTCGGCTTCGAATCCAAGGCCGTGTTCGACGGCCCCAATCACACTGTCGCCCATGCGGAACTGGCGTATGGAACGGGCACGGTCGGACTGAGTTCGGCCGGTCCCGTGGACCCCGCGAACGTGTGGACCACCGTTCGCGATGGCATCTACGTGTGCCTCCCCGATCCGTCGGCCCACCATGACAACGCTCGCGCCGCCGGCGCGACCATCGAGCGCGAACCGCGCGACATGGACTACGGCTCGCGCGAGTACACCGCGCGCGATGCCGAGGGGTATCTCTGGAGCTTCGGCACCTATGGGATGACGCACGCGGAGGGCTCGCCGGTGTTCTTCCCCGAGCTTCGCTATCGCAACGGGCGGGCGGGAGTCGAGTTCCTCACCCGCGCGTTCGCATTGGAGCCCGGCCTGATGATCACGGGTGATGATGGCGCGGTCCACCATGCGGAGCTGTGGGTCGGTGACGGCGCGCTGATGGTGGGAGGCGGCGCCGACCGCGAGGACCTGTGGCGCGGCCGCTCGATGTGCACGCACGTCGTCCTCGACGATCCGGACGCGCATCACGCGAGGGCCGCGGCGGCGGGCGCGACGATCGTGCAGGCGCCGGCGGACACGTCCTACGGTGCCCGCAGCTACCTGGCGCAGGACCTGGAGGGATTCCTCTGGGGCTTCAGCACCTATCGGCCGCAGCGGCCGGCAAACGCACTGAGCTTATCGCGGCAATTGCCCGTCGATGACTGGCAGGGCCAGCTCCGCGGGTTGTGCGATGACGATGTCGATACCACCGGAGGCGGGAGTGCTCTCCGGATTGATCTCGACCGTGACGGCGCCGTGCTGCCGCGCACGATCGACGAGCCCTGCGGCCGGGTAGACGAGGGCGGACGTGCCGATGGTGAAGAAGACGTCGCAGCGGGTGGCCTCGAGACAGGCGTCCACCACATCGGCGTCCAGCATCTCGCCGAACCACACCACGCCCGGCCGCAGCGGGCCGCCGCAGTGGCGGCACGCCGGCGGCATCGCCGGGAACGGCACGGTGTCGTCACGCCAGCGGTGCGCGGACGCGGCGCACTCGTTCCAGCAGCCGACGTCCCAGATCGAGCCGTGCATCCGCAGTACAGGGTCGGTACCGGCACGTTCGTGCAGGCCGTCCACGTTCTGCGTGATCAGTGTGAAGTCGGGAAATCGCCGGCTCCACGCGGCCAGGACCTCGTGCGCCGCGTTCGGCACGCACCGGGCGATGAGCTGACGGCGCCAGTCGTACCATTCCCAGACGGTGCGGGGATCCCGCGCGAACGCCTCTGGCGTGGCGAGATCCTCGGCGCGAAAGTTCTTCCACAGGCCGGTGCTGCCCCGAAAGGTCGGCACGCCGCTCGCGGCCGAGACGCCGGCGCCCGTCATCACCGTGATGCGGGCGCCGGGAGTCAGCAGGCGAACCAGGCGGTCGACGTTCATCGCTTCGGGAGCAGCGACTTCCTGATCTTGGCCACGACCGTAAAATTGGGATCGACCACGTTGGCCACCTCGTACTCGAGCGCCTGCCCCATGTAGGCTTGCGCGCCGCGTTCGGAGAAGCCGTAGTCGGCCATCAGCCACTTCTGCATGTCGGTAGTGGCGTGCTGCAGCGCCTGCAGCAGCGGACGCGCGCTGCCGAGGACCATGATGTGCGTGTCGCTCTCGATGCGCGGCCACGCCGCGGTCTTCTTCTTCAGGAGCTCGACCGTGAACTCCACGTCCATCGACGTCTCGAGCCCGGTGCCCACGACCTCGCCCTCGCCCTGTCGGGCATGGCCGTCGCCGAGGAACAGCAGCGCGCCCGGTTCGTTCACCGGCAGCATCACTTTCACGCCGGCGACCAGGCCGGCGTAGTCCATGTTGCCGCCGAAGGGGCCCGGCGTGCTCGTCGCGATGGCTTCCTTGCGCGCCGGCGCCACGCCGACGCAGCCGAGCATCGGCCGCAGCGGCAGCTCCAGGGCGGGCGTGATGCCCGGTTCCGAGAGGGTGGCCACACCGCGGGCCTTGTCGAGCTTCCACGTGACGCGCCGCGCTTCGCGGTCCACACGCTGGCCGATCGCCGCCGGATCCAGCGCGTAGGGCGCCAGCAGGCTGCCGGCATAGGCGTCGGCGCGATTGACCTCGATCTTCTCGATCGACACGACCAGCATGTCGCCGGGCTCGGCGCCTTCCACATAGAAGGGCCCGGTCTGCGGGTTGGGCCCGGACGCCACGCTCTTGCCGTTCAAGTCCGTGCCGCCGGCATCGACGGTCCTGGTGATCACCCGATCGCCCGGCTTGATGCGAAGCGCCGGCGGATGCGCGCCAGAAAAGGTGTTGTAGTACCTGCTGGGGCACGAACCGATGCGTCTCCTGGGCCTGCAACCCCACCCCCGCCGGCATCATCAGCAGCACCGGTATCAACAAACGCAGTCTCATCTGTGTCACTCCCCTTCCGCGCCGGGGCCAGCATACCGGACCTTCACCAGCGGGCGGCGGAGATGTATGGTGAACGCATGCGCCGCCTCTCCCGGCAAGGCGTGATCGTCGCCGTCGTGCTGCTGGCCGCCACCGCGCTCGCGGTCTCGGCGTTCGTGCGCCACGCGGGACGATCCGAGGTGGATGCCTCGCTGTGGTTCGACGACGTGCCGTTCAGCGCGGCGGAGCTCGGCGGCATACTGCCGGCCGAAGATCTCGCGACGATTCAGCGGATTGCCCACGACGAGGTGCGGCGCGCGTTCGCCGGGCTGCCGATCCGGTTCTCCACCACGCGGCAGGGCCGCTACCACGTGCTCGTGGTGCAGGACGTCCGCGACCCGCGCTTCCGGCGCGACGTCCGGTTGGCCGGGCAGTCTCGAGGCATGACCGGCGTTGGCGGTCAGGGGACGCGTGAGCTTCTCGTTCATGGCGAGCGGAGCGATGGTCTACTCGCCGGCCGGCGCCGACCGCGCCGCGATCATCGACGCCATCGGCCGCGGCATCGGCCGCTCGGCCGTGCACGAGTTCGCCCATCAGCTTCTGCCGCACGCACCGCTGCACGCCAGCCAGCGACCGCGCCAGCTACGAGTTCTACTCCGCCGCGCGCCCGCAGCAGTTCATCGGCGACATGCACTGGGACCTGGCCTGGCCGATGCTGCAGTCCAGGCTCGGACGTTAGCGGGATTTGACGGGAGGCTTCGGGCGGCAGACGCCCTTCAGCTGACACTGGCTGTCGCCCTGCTTCGACTCGAAGCCGCAGGCGTTCATCATGCCGAGATGGCAGAGGGCGAAGTCGTACCTCACCGGATCCCGCGGGTCCAGCGCTCGCAGCGATCGGGTGATGTCGGCGGCCATCCGCCAGCCGGGGCTGGTGAGCCTGGTGAGGCGCAGGCATCGGCCGACGCGAATCACGTGGGTGTCGAGCGGCACGATCAACTGCGCCGGCTTCACGCGCGACCAGATCCCCAGGTCCACGCGATCGATGCGGACCATCCAGCGCAGGAACAGGTTGAGGCGCTTGCAGGCGCCGCCGGAACCAGGCCGCGAGAAGAAGTAGGCGACACCGGGTTTGGCGGGCGTCGAGCCGTAGGCCTCGGTCAGGTCCAGGGTCAGCGCCCGCGTCGAGAACGATTCGAGTGCCTGCTCCACGGTCTCCGCGGAGGCGTCCAGCCCTTCGGCGAAGAAGCCCTCGATCGATCCGCCCCGCTCCAGCATCTGGCGCAGCACCCACAGCAGCGCGACCAGATCCACGCCGCGCGTCCACCGGTGCACGAGCGGAAACAGCGGCGCGCCGTGCACCTCGGGTTCGAAGCGGCGCACGAACTCCGCCGGGTGCGGCCCCATCACGCCGAGCAGCGCCTCGATCGAGTTGAGCACGCTCTGCACCCGGCCGAAGGCCAGGGCCGCGGCGCAGAACGCGACCACCTCGCGATCCGCGGGATGCCTGAAGCGCCGGACGATCCAGATCGGATCCGAGACGACGTGCTCGAGATCGAAGGCCGAGTAGAGGGCGTCGAGGCGAGGCTTGAGCGTGGCCAGCACCGCTGGTGACGGCGCCTTCGCGGTGGCGGCGGGCATACGCGTTACCGCAGTCCCGCGTCGACCGCGCGCAACGCGTCGAGCACCACCGCCGCGGCCTTTGCGAAGAAGTCGGGGTTGATGCGATCGGCGGTGTCGGTGGGCTGGTGATAGTCGGCGTGGTCTTCGACGCCGAAGTACAGGAACGGGATCCCAGCCTGGTGGAACACCCCGTGATCCGACTGCATCGTCCAGTCCTCGTGGCCGGTGCCGGGCAGGTCGTGACCAAAGCGCACCTTGATTGGCGCGCGGGCGGCCACCGGTTCGACGAGCGGCTTCAGCGTTGGGTTGTGATGGAGACCCGACACATAGATCTCGCCCTTGTCGCCACGGGCAATCATGTCGAGGTTCACGTCGAGAGCGATGCGATCCTTCGCCACCGGTGGGTCGGCCATGAACGCGCGCGCACCCTGGAGGCCGGCTTCCTCGGCGTCCAGTGCGGCGATGACGAGACCGTGGCGGAACGGCTGATCGACGCAGACGCGCGCGATCTCGAGCAGGGTGGCGACGCCGGACGCGTTGTCGTCAGCGCCCGGGTACATGCGGCCGTCGCGGATACCGACGTGGTCGTAGTGCGCGGACAGCACGATCACCGGAAGCGACGGGTCGGTGCCTGCACAGAGCGCCAGAAGGTTGGCACCCTCCGCAGGAGCCGGCGTCGTATCGGTGCGCTCGGCGGTTCGACCGCGCGGCGAGATCGGGAACGAATGCTCGAAGCTCTCGCCCATCGGACGAAGTCCGAGGCGTTGCAGGCGATCGCGCACCCACGCTCGCGCCTTGACACCGCCCGGCGTTCCCGCGGCGCGCCCCTCGTATTCGGCTGACGCGAGCGTCTGCACCGTTTCCATCAACGCGGTGGCGGAGACGACGGCAGCGGCAGCCGAGCGGACAGGCGACGGCGCCTGTGCCAACGGCGTCGCGACCACCACGAACGACATCGCGCCTGCAGCGGCAGCGCGGAACCAGGGCTTCAGCATCAGGCGCGCTTCTTCACTTGATACATGGCCTGATCGGCCGCGTGCAGCGCCGTCTGCGGCGAGCCGCCGGCCACCAGCTCCGCCAGACCGCACGAGAACTCGATGCGGGGCTCGGGCTCCGCGGCCAGCCGCGCCCGCAACAACTCCACGCGCGCCATCGCGGCGGCCCCATCCATCCCCGCCGCCACCACCAGGAACTCGTCACCGCCGTAGCGCACGATCGCATCGGCCGGGCGGAACGACTCGCGAACGGCGGCGGCAAAGCGCACCAGGCACTGGTCGCCGACGGCATGTCCATACACGTCGTTGATCTGCTTGAAGCCGTCGAGATCGAAGAACAGCACCGCGGCGCCGTCCGGCTGGACGTTGAGGAACACGTCCGGCAGCGTCCGGCGATTGTCCAGGGCGGTGAGCGGATCGCGATCGGCCACCCGTCGCAGATGCTCCTGGGCCTGCCTCAGGTAGTAGTTGGCGGTCGTCAACTCGCGCTGGGCCCGCTCGGAATAGGCGAGCACGCAGCCCAGCGCCACGAACCATTCGACGCCCGCATCGAACGAGGACGTTCCGGCGAGAAACCAGCCGACCTGGCTGCGGAGGTCGGGGGAGAACTGGCCGGCCGCGTTCATGTTCACCCAGTAAGCGCCGGCCTCGAGAAAGGCCAGCGAACCGCGCAGGCACAAGCCGGTCGACAGCCAGGCCACGTTGCGCCACTCGCGCCCGAGCGCCAGCGCGCCGCCGATGAGCAGCAGGCCCATGGCCAGGTGTCCCACCAGGCCCAACACCTGTACGGACGGGATGAACAGCCCGCCGATGAACCCGTACGCCAGGGCGGCGGTGATGATGGTGCGCTGTGACAGCAGCTCGGTGCCGGGGCGGCCCACCGCCCACGCGCCCTGCAGCAGCCAGAGGACGAACGCCAGTTTCAAGCCGAGGTAGGACCCCTGCCACACCGCGAGATGGGTGGGCTGCGCGATCCAGAAATAGGTGGTGACGAGCAGGGCGCCGACGTTCGAGAACCACGCCAGTGCCCACCACTGCACTTCCGCCCGGCGCGACGATCGGGCGAGCACCACGAAGAATGCCGCCACCATCAACACGGATGTCAGCTGGACGACGGTGCTCCACTGCATCAGGACGAGAGTCATGGCTCCCTGCGAGTATCCATCAGTCCGTGCCCGACGGCCAGCCCGCAGCCGCGTTCGCGAACACCACCCGGCCGCCGACGATCGTCGCGGCGACCCCGCCCGTGAACGTCCAGCCGTCGTAGGGCGTGTTCTTCGACTTGCTCTTGAGCGCCGCGCGATCGATGGTCACCTTCAGGTCCGGCGCCAGCACGGTGATGTCGGCCACGCTGCCCGCGGCGAGCGAGCCGCCGGGCACCCGCAGGATGCGGGCGGGGTTCACCGACATCAGCTCGACCAGGCGCGGCAGGCCGATCAAGCCGGCGTGCACGAGGCGATCGAGGCAGATCGGAACGGCCGTCTCGAGACCGACGATGCCGAAGGGCGCGCGGTCGAACTCGACGTTCTTCTCGTCGTGCTGATGCGGCGCGTGATCCGTCGCGATCACGTCCACGCTGCCGTCAACGATGCCGGCCAGCATCGCATCGCGATCGCGGGCCTCGCGCAGCGGCGGATTCATCTTGGTGTTGGTGTCGTACGGCACCGGCGCCGCCAGCATGTCGTCGGTGAGCGTGAAGTGATGCGGGCACACTTCGGCGGTGACCTTCACGCCGCGGCTCTTGCCCTGGCGCACGGCTTCGAGCGTCGTCCACGCGCTCATGTGCGCGATGTGGACGTGGCCGCCGGTCATCTCGGCCAGCAGGATGTCGCGGCCCGCGGTAATCGCCTCGGCGACGCCGGGGATACCCTTCAGCCCCAGCGACGAGGCGACCGGGCCTTCGTGCGCGACGCCGTCGCCCTTCAGCGACTGATCCTCGCAGTGCTCGATCACCGGCATGCCGAACATGCTGGTGTACTCCAGCGCCCGCCGCGCCAGGATGGCCGTCGCGATCGGCAGCCCGTCGTCGGTGACCGCAACGCAGCCGGCCTCGCGCAGCTCCGCGATGTCGGCGAGCTCCTCGCCCTTCTGCCCGCGCGACACCGCGCCGATCGGGTAGACGCGCGCCAGGTTCGCCTCCTTCGCCTTCTGCAGGATCAGCAGCGTGACTCCGGCGTTGTCGTTCACCGGCTTGGTGTTCGGCATGCAGGCGACGGCGGTGAAGCCGCCTGTGACCGCCGACAGCACGCCGGTGGCGACGGTTTCCTTGTGCTCCTGCCCGGGCTCGCGCAGGTGGACGTGCATGTCGATGAAGCCGGGACACACCACGAAGCCGGCGGGCAGGCGCAGCACCTCGCCGCCGTCGGCGAGCGCGTCCGGCAGATCGCGTCCGACCTGCGCAATGCGGTCCCCGTCGATCAGGACGTCGAACTGGCCATCGATGCCGCCGGCCGGATCGACCACGCGCGCGCCCTTAAGCAACCGTTTCATCGTCTGCTCCACCCGCCAGGAGATACAGGACAGCCATCCGCACCGCGACGCCGTTGGCGACCTGGTCGAGAATGACCGAGTATGGCCCGTCCGCCACTTCCGAGGCGATCTCCACGCCGCGGTTGATGGGGCCGGGATGCATGATGATCACGTCCGGCTTGGCGCGCTTGAGCCGCGCTTCGGTCATGCCGAACGTGTAGAAGTACTCGCGCAGCGACGGGAAGAAGCCTCCCTGCATGCGCTCGAGCTGGATGCGCAGCATCATCACCACGTCCGCATCCTCAACGGCTTCGTCAACGCGCGTGGTGACGTGGACACCCAGGTGCTGAAGGCCGGGCGGGATGAGCGTGGCCGGGCCACACACCCAGACTTCAGCGCCGAGCTTGCGCAGCAGCAGCAGGTTCGACCGCAGCACGCGGCTGTGCAGCAGGTCGCCGAGGATCGCCACCTTCAGCCCGCCGATGCGGCCCTTGCGCTCGCGAATCGTGAACGCGTCGAGCAGCGCCTGCGTCGGGTGCTCGTGCATGCCGTCGCCGGCGTTGATGATGGCGGCCTTGCAGATGCGCGACAGCAGGTGGCAGGCGCCCGAGGAGGCGTGCCGCACCACCATCATGCTCGGCGCCATCGCCTCGAGGTTCATCGCGGTATCGACCAGCGTCTCGCCCTTGACGACGCTCGAGGTGCTGATCGCGACGTTGAGCGTGTCGGCGCTGAGGCGCTTCTCGGCGATCTCGAACGAGGTGCGGGTGCGCGTGCTCGGTTCGAAGAACAGGTTCACGACGGTGCGGCCGCGCAGCGTCGGCACCTTCTTGATGGCGCGCTTGCCGACTTCCTTCATCGCCTCGGCGGTGTCGAGGATCAGCACGATCTCCTCGGGGCTGAGGTCGGCGATGCCGAGCAGGTTCTTGTGCGAGAGCGCGGTCGCGGCGATGGTGTCCATGGCCTATTCCCCCGCCTCGACCAGCACTTCGTCCGCGCCGTCCAGCTCGCTGAGCCGCACGCGGACGCTCTCCTTGCGCGAAGTCGGCACGTTCTTGCCGACGTAGTCGGCCTTGATCGGCAGCTCGCGATGCCCGCGGTCCACCAGCACCACCAGCTGAATCGCCCTCGGCCGGCCGAAGTCGATCAGCGCGTCGAGCGCCGCGCGCGTCGTCCGTCCGGTGTAGAGCACGTCATCCACGAGGACGATGGTGCGGTTGTCGATGGAGAACGGGATCTCGGTCTTGCGGACGATCGGCTGCGGCCCGATTGCCGACCGCATCAGGTCGTCGCGATAGAGCGTGATGTCCAGGGAGCCGGTCGGCACCTCTTGGCCGGTGACGCCCGACAGGATGCCGGCGATGCGGCGGGCCAGTGGCACGCCGCGCGAGCGCACACCGACCAGGCTGACGCCGGCGATGCCGTGGTTGCGTTCGAGAATTTCGTGAGCGATGCGCGTGAGCGCGCGTGAAACGCGGTCCGCGTCCATGACTACCGGCATGGCGGGACCTCCGGGCAGACTGCTGTCATTTGTCCCTCTTTGCGAACTCTCGGGTTCGCGCTTAAAGAGGTCTCCAGTCTACCATCACCGTCCGTACGTCGGGATGTAGGTCACGGGCCGTTCGGCGGTAAACGACCCGCGAAAGAGCTCGGTGCGGGCAAACCCCTCCATGTCGCGGCCGGCGGGAAGCCCGAAGAAGTACAGCACGGTGGGCGCCAGGTCCAGCACCGTGGCGCGAGGCGGCCGTCCGGGCTGCACCTGGGCGCCGTAGGCGAGCAGGAATCCGTCGGGCGCCCGTTCGTGGGTCCCGCTGACGGCGGCGTTCCCGACCATCCGCTCCAGCAGGCGCTTGCCGGGACTGACCGGCTCCATGCCGAACGGCGACATCACCAACAGCACATCCTCGGGGCCCAGCGTGTCGGCCAGGCGGCCGATCTGCCCGTCGAGGAAGCCGTAGTACTGCTCCAGGATGCGTCCGTAGCGCCGCCGCTCGTCGTCCGAAACATCGCCGAAGGACGAGGGCGCGGCATACCGCAGAAAGTAGTGGCCGACCGCGTCCACGCCCGGGAACCGCACGGCGAGGAATCGCGTGGGCATGGTGCTGAACGCGGTGAGGAGCGCCGCGTGCACACGGTCGGCGACGACCGGCATGGGATCGCTGGCAACGTCGTAGTCACCGGCGGGCGGACCGCCCAGCACCGAGACGAGGGCCACCGGATCGGGCTGGGCTGGCGCCGACAATCCGGCGCGTGCCACCTCCAGCATCGATGGCGGCCAGACCGCGGAGGGACCATCGATGTCGAGCTCGGCGGCGGTCATGCGGTGCAGCGCGTCACTGACGAGGTATCCGTGCACCGGCGCGGCCGGCTGCGTCAGCGGCCACCCGATCACGCCCACCGATACACCCTGATCGCTCAACACGTTCCAGAGCGGTCGCGCCGTCAGATCGTCGGCGGTGTGCGGCTCCTCCCAGAGGAACCCGAATCGCACCAGTGCCTGCGCGAAGCAGTAGTCGGGCAGCAGCGTGATCGCGGGGCTGACGCCCAGCACACGATACGAGGCCGACGACCGTACGCCGTTCTGCATCGGGACGCGGCCGGTGGCGGCGGCGCTCCACACCGTCTCGGCCTGGGTCGGCCGGAGCGTGGCCAGGTGCATGACCGAGCCGCCGTCGAAGATGCGGCCGAAGTTCGGCAGCCGGCCCTCGGCCACCGCCGGCGAGATCACGTCCAGGGACGCGCCGTCGAGCATCACCAGCAACACGCGCCCCCCGCCCGGGGCGGGCACCATCTCGCCGCTGCCAGGGCTCACTACGCGAGGCAGCGCCATGGTCCGCGCCGGCCCCCGCAGCACCGTCGGCATGATCACGGACATCAGCGCCGTCAGCACGAGGATGGTGGCGCTCGACCGTCCTCCGCGCCGGTTGATGTGGGCGAGTCCGATCATCAGGAATACCGCCGCGGCCGCGGTGACCACAATCGCGCCGGCGGCCATGCGGCGCGCCGTCTCCACGTCGAGCACCGAGCCGAGTCTGCTCAGGTTCAGCCACATCGCCGTCGCGCCACCGCTGGCGGCCATCGTCAGCAGCCACGCCAGCAGCCGGACGCTGACCCATCCCGGCGACAGCACCTCGACCGCGAGGATCTGGCGGAAGACGATCAGCGCGTAGAACACCACCGTCAGGTTGATGCCATACGCCGCGCCAAGCATCAGGGCCAGCTCGGTGATCGGCGCGGGGTCGATTGGATACTGAGGATTGATCTGCAGGACCAGCACGGCCAGATAGCCCGCGGCCATGCCGCCGGCGATCACCGAGTTGGAGAGCATCCGCAGATAGCGCACGTGGGGATCGTATCGCTAACCGGGATCCGGCATCCGGGGTCCGGTATCCGGGGGGATCAGGGTCGGGGGATCAGGGATCAGGGATCAGGGATCAGGGATCAGGAGTCCGATTCAGACGCCGGGTACCGGAGACCGGACCCGGGTACCGGAGACCGAAGACCGGTTCGCTATACTGATCGGATGCCACCCATCGATGTCGACGCGAGGGTGATCGCCAACCGGCGATTGTCGCGCGACTACAACGTCCTCACAATGTCCGCGGCGGAAGTGGGCGCCCGCACCCAGGCCGGGCAGTTCGTCATGGTGCGCCCCGCCGACATGACCGAAACCCTCTTGCGGCGGCCGTTCTCCGTCTTCGAGGTGGTGCGCGACGACCATGGCGAACCGACCGCCATCTCCATCCTGAATAAGCGCGCCGGACGGACCACGAACCGCCTCTACGAGGCCGAGCCGGGCGATCGCATCGCCTGCCTGGGCCCGTTGGGGCAGCCTTACACCCCGGTGCCGGCGCCGATGGAGGCCTGGATGGTGGCCGGGGGCGTTGGTCTGGCACCGTTCGCGACGCTGGCCCAGACGCTGGCCGCGACCGGCGTGCCGACCACGCTGTTCTATGGCGCGCGCTCGGACCAGGAGCTCTTCTACCTGGATTTCTTCGAACAGCTCGGCGTGACGATGGTGCTGGCGACCGAGGATGGATCGCGAGGCGAGCGTGGACGGGTGACGGTTCCGCTCGACCGCGCCTTGCAGTCCCGCGCGCCCGGCTCGGCGATGATCTACGCCTGCGGTCCCGAGCCGATGCTGGCCGCCGTGGCTGCCGTCGCCCGGCGGCACGCGCAGCCGTGCGAGGTTTCCGTGGAACGCACCATGGGCTGCGGCCTGGGCGGCTGCTACAGCTGCGTCATCAAGGTGAAGCACGATGGCGGCCCAGGGCATTTCGTTCGTTCGTGCATCAACGGCCCCGTGTTCGACGCGGCCGAGATCGTGTGGGACTGATGGCTCGTGATCTTTCCGTCCGTATCGGGTCGCTGACCCTGCCCAATCCCGTCATTGCCGCGAGCGGCTGCTTCGGTTACGGCCTCGAGTACGACGAGGTGACCGATCTCTCGTCGCTCGGCGGCGTGTGCGTGAAGGGCCTCTTCATGACCGAGCGCGAAGGGCACGCCCCGCCGCGCATTGTCGAGACCCCCGCCGGGATGATCAACGCCATCGGCCTGCAGGGCATCGGCGTGCATCGTTTCGTCAACGAGAAGCTGCCGCTGCTCCGCGAGCGGGGCGCGCGCGTGTTCGTCAACGTCTGCGGCACCACCATCGACGAGTACGTCGAAGTGTCCAAGGTGCTGAGCCAGGCCGAAGGCGTCGCCGCCATCGAGCTGAACATCTCGTGCCCCAACATCAAGGAGGGCGGCATCCAGTTCGGGTGCAGCCTCGTCGGCACCGGCTCGGTGGTCGCCGCGGTCCGCAAGGCGACGCACCTGCCGGTCATCCCCAAGCTCACGCCCAACGTCACCGACGTGGCCTCGTTCGCGCGGGCGGCTGAAGACGCCGGCGCCGACGCGGTGTCGCTGGTCAACACGTTCCTGGCGATGGCGATTGATGTCGAGACCCGTCGCCCCACCATCACCAATGTGCTGGGCGGTCTCAGCGGCCCGGCCATCCGGCCGATCGCGGTCCGCATGGTGTGGGAGTGCGCGCGCGAAGTGAAGATTCCAATCATCGGGATGGGCGGCATCACCAACGCGCGTGATGCCCTGGAATTCATCCTTGCCGGCGCCACCGCGGTGCAGATCGGCACGGCCAATTTCGTCGATCCGTTCGTGTGGGACAAGGTGCTCACCGGGCTCGACGACTACCTCGAACGCCACCGCTTCGAGCGCCTGTCCGACCTGATCGGCGCCTTCGATCCCACCCCGCCGAAGGCAGTGCACGCATGAACCGCATCCTGGTGGCCCTCGACGTCGACTCCAGCGCCAAGGCGCTGGCGCTCGCCGACACGCTGCGCGGCACCGTGGCCGGCTACAAGATCGGCAAGCAACTCTTCACTGCCGAAGGGCCCGACGTGGTCCGCGCCCTGACCGCTCGCGGCGATCGGGTGTTCCTCGACCTGAAGTTCCACGACATCCCCAACACCGTGGCCGGCGCGGTGCGCTCGGCGATGGCGACGGGGGCGTGGATGGTGAACGTGCACGCGTCGGGAGGGTCGGCGATGATGCGCGCCGCGGCGCAGGCCGCCCACGACACCGCGGCGAAGACCGGCGCGGCACGGCCGCTGGTGATCGGCGTCACGGTGCTGACCAGCATGGACGAAGCCGCGCTCGCTGAAGTGGGCACGACGCGCCCGGTGATCGAGCAGGTGGTGCACCTGGCCCGCCTGGCGAAGGCCGCCGGCCTGGACGGCGTCGTCGCGTCGCCGCAGGAGATTGCGGCGATTCGCACCGCGTGCGGGCCGGACTTCCACATCGTCACGCCGGGCATCCGGCCGGCCGGGCAGGCCGGCACCGACGATCAGGCACGTACGCTGACGCCGAAGGAGGCCGTCGCCGCCGGAGCGACCTACCTGGTGATCGGCCGCCCGATCACGGCAGCTGCCGATCCCCGAGCCGCAGCCGAGGCCATCGCCGCCGAAACCGCGTAGGCCATTGCCTCGAGCGGCCCTGGCCGCCGATCCGCCTGCCGGCCCAAGCCGCAAGCCGCAAGCCCCAGGCCTCAAGCCCCAAAAACGAAAAGGCCGGCCCCGAAAGGGACCGGCCTTTGTTGTGTCTGAACTCCGGCGTGGTCGGGACTACTTCGCGGTGAACACGAAGTGACCGCGGCGGTTCTGCTGCCAGCAGGCTTCGTTCCCCTCGGTGCAGGCCGGCGCTTCCTTGCCCTTGGAGACAATCGTGACGCGATCGGAGGCGATGCCGAGGCCCACCAGGTAGGTCTTGACGGCGTTGGCGCGGCGTTCGCCGAGGCCAAGGTTGTATTCGGCGGTGCCGCGCTCGTCGCAGTGCCCTTCGACGTTGATTCGAGTGGTCGACCACCGCTTCAGATAATCGGCGTTCTTCGACAGGATGGCGCGGGCGTCGTCGCGCACGGTCGACTCATCGAGGTCGAAGAAGACGTCGCCGAGCACGCGTTCCGCGTTCAACTGCTCCACCGTCTTCTGCGCGAAGATCTGCTCCTCGGTGAGCGGCGCGGGCGGTTTCGGAGCGGGAGGAGGAGGCGGTGGTGGCGGCGCGGGCGGCGCGGCGGGTGCGGCCGCGGGTGGCGGCGGCGGTTGCGGCGCGGCTTCAGGAGCTTTCTTCGAGCACGCAGCGGCGCCGAACGAAAGCACGAGAACGATGGAAATGACCTGAAGCGAGCGTCGGAACATGGAACGGAGAATACGGTGTTGATCGGAGTGCTGTCAACGCAAACCGACACTCTCAACGTGTATTGAGAGCACGCGCAGTCCCAATCGACGACGATCGGGCGCGCCTCCACGTTCGGCGGGCACGAAGGTCTGCGAGCTCTCGATCGTGATCAAACCGCCGGCCGCGCGCAGCCGATCGATCGGTACGTCGAACGACCACGACTCCGACGCATCCACCGCCGAGCTTGCGACCTCCGCGTCACCGGCGCTCGCACGCAGCGAGATCGGCGCGTCGAAGTAACGCCGCGGCGATTCGAAGCCGAGCGTGACCCGCACGTCAGTCGAGGCGCCATAGACCCGCAGCGACGATCGGTCGCTGGTCCAGTGCCACAACCCCACTGCGGGCGTGTATTCCGCCTCGTGCCAGCCGGCATCGAAGCCCCACATCAGCGTCCCGGGCAGCTGCACGTCGAATTGCTCGATGGCGGCCGGAATCACCGCATCCCCGGTGACAGCGGTGGACCGAACGGTGAGCTCCGCCAGCGGGCCCTCGCCCGCCAGCGTGCCCGCGGGCAGCATCGCCTTGCGCA
The DNA here is from genome assembly GCA_963723005.1 of uncultured Acidobacteriota bacterium. GTDB lineage: Bacteria > Acidobacteriota > Vicinamibacteria > Vicinamibacterales > UBA2999 > VFZN01. Next base: position 286,272 of record CAVRPA010000015.1, read on the forward strand.
GAAAGAAGCCCGGCGCCGCGTCCCAGCTGTCCACCGTGCGGCCATCGACGGCCATCGTGAAGCGCACGGCCGGATCTCCTACCGCGGCGAGGTTGCGGCCGCCAATCAGCACGCGCACTTCGGCCGGATCGCGGCGGACGCGCGCGACGATCGGTCCCAGGTGCGGGCCACGCCCCATCAGCCGGGCCATGCCGGCAGTCTCGGGGGTGAGCGCCCAGCCTTCCTCGGCAAACCAGCGCGGCGCGTTCAGCCGCACCCAGTCCACGGCCGCGGGACGCATGCCGCCGAACACCGGCCGCGCAGACGGTGCCCAGCGAATCGCGGTCACGTCGGTGCGGCTCTGTGGATCGATCAGCGCGAGATCGGTGCGGCGCGGATCCGCCAGGAACCACACCTGGCCGGTGTGTCCCGCCCTCCAGAACGACGCCAGTTCCAGCCACTCGCGCCTTGGCGGCGACGGCAGCACCGGTTGCACGCGCACCGTCTCCGCCTCCAGCGGGCGGCGGAAGGTCTGGTGCATGGCGAGCGCCGCGGGAGGCGTCGCTGGCGGCTTCGGCATTCATCGCCGCCACCACGCGCACCGCCGGTGCCGGCTCGCGTCCGTATTCGACCAGCGTCGGCGTGACGATCGCGACCGCCCACAGCGACAACACCGCGGCCACGGGAATGACGGCTCTCGACGATGCGGCGGCGACGCCGCGCATGGCGAGGAAGGCCACAACCGGCACGAACGGCAGTGAGTAGCGCGTGAAGGCCGTGTCCTGGAACAGCAGATGGAAGATGAGATACGGGACCGCCATGCCGGCGATCAGGAACAGCGTGCGCCGGTCGCGCACCAGCAGGACGAGCGCGCCCGCAGCCGCGAGCGCCAGCACCACGGCGGCGAGTGGAACCGAATCCCAGGGGTCCACGAACGTGTGAACCAGGGCGAGCGCGATCAACCGCGGCGCCGGATTCGTGTAGAGCATCTCGCCGCTGGCGAAATCCTCGCCCGCCTGGGTGCCCAGCGCGGCCAGGTAGGCCTGCAGCCCGCCACTGGCCACCAGCAGCGGCACCGCCCAGGCCAGTGCGCCGATGGTGAAGGTCATGGTCGCGCCCATGATGGCGCCGGCCACGCCGCGTCCGATGCGATCGATCAGCACGACGGCGAGCAACGGGGCGGTGAGCCAGAGCGTCTGCGTGCGCAGCCCCACGGCAAATCCGGCGATCAGCGCGCCCAGCACGATCATCTTGCCCGACTCGGCCAGAGTGTCGGCCATCATCCGGCGATCGCCGTCGGCCTGCGGGGTCTGCCACCACCACGCGGTGAGCAGGCACGCCTGGGCGGCCAGCGCCAGCGCCAGGCCAGGCAGGTCGCTCATCGGACGGACGGCGAGCGTCCACACGAGCGGAGCGGCGAGCGTCAGGAGCGCCGTGCCCAGGGCGGTCGCATCCCACGTCTGCCAGGGCTTTGTGCCGTCGCGCATGGCGCGGGCGCGGCGAAGACCCGGAACAGCAGGAACGCCGCGACCACCGCGGACGCCAGCGAGACGAGCGACAGCGACCGCGCTTCGACGGTGGAAGGCTCGGCGCCGGACGACAGCGGGCCGACAACGGCGGCCACGGCTTTGCCGAGCGCAATGTAGACGGGATAGCCGGGGGGATGGGGGCGATGCTCCGCGACATCGAAGTCGCGGACGCCCAGCGAGAAGTTCACCGAGTCGATGTCTTCGAGGGATGCCGCGATGAACGGCAGGTGGGCGAGGCCAATGGCCAGGGCGAGCGCGGCGACGGCGCGCGCCGGCGTCACGAGACGGGCCGCAAACGCAGCGCCTCGTTCAGGCTCCCCAGGCGGTAGCCCTGCAGGTCCAGGCTGACGTACCTGGTACCCCAGCGCCTTCAGTGCCGCGACCAACCGCTCGTTGATCTCGGGCTCGAGGGCGCGGGCCATCTCGCTCCGCGCCACCTCGAGGCGGGCGGTGCTGTCGTGATGCCGCACGCGGAAGACGCGGAACCCGAGGGCGCGGACCGCGTCCTCGGCCTGTTCAATCTGCCGCAGCTTCACGTCGGTCACTTCGCTGCCGTAGGGGATGCGCGACGACAGGCAGGCCGACGCGGGTTCGTCCCAGGTGCTCATGCCGGCGCCCTTGGCCAGCGCGCGGATGTCGTCCTTCGTGAGGTCCGCCTCGTCGAGCGGGCTCACGACGCCATGCTCGCGGGCCGCCTGTCGCCCGGGGCGATAGTCGCCGCGATCGTCGGCGTTGTTGCCATCGACCACGTGGGCGAAGCCGCGCGACCTCGCGTGCGCGGTGAGGTGCGAGTACAACTCGTCCTTGCAGAAATAGCAGCGATTCGCCGGATTGGCCCGGTATTCGGGCCGCTCCAACTCCGCGGTGTCGATGAACTCGTGGCGCAGCTGGAACTCGCGCGCGACACGGAGCGCGAGCTGCCGATGCGTGTCGGGATAGCTGGGGCTGACGGCGGTGATCGCGAGCGCACCAGGGCCGAGGACCCTGGCGGCCGTCACCGCCAGATACGCGCTGTCGACGCCGCCACTGAAGGCGACGATGACCGAGCCGAGTTGTCGAAGGCGTGCGTCGAGGTGCCCGGCCTTGCGGTCGAGCGGATCGAGTCTTCGTCCGAGACGTCCTCGTCCTCGTCGTCTTCGTCTTCCTCGTCGTCGTCCTCGTCGTCATCGTCTTCTTCCTCATCGTCGTCGTCGTCGTCGTCGAGGTCGTCCTCGTCGGCGGCTTCGAGTTCAATGGGCGAATCGTTGGCGATGCGGAGCAGCGAGCCGCACTCAGAGCATGTGAGCTCGTCGCCGATATCGACTTCCATTTCGTCGATGTCGATATCGGAATCACACTCGGGACACATAGCGGACATCAAAAAGGCTCCTTGCGGCGAATAAGCCTGAATGGATTATATACTCACGAAAGTATGGCGTCATCTGCCGCGCCGGGCAAGACCGTGCTGATCGCGGACGACACACCCTTCGTGCGCGAACGGTTCATGGCCGCGCTCGAAGGTGCGGGGCACCGGGCCACCTTCGCGCGGAGCGCGGCGGAGCTCCTGGCCCGTGTGCGCGCGGATCTCGAGGACATCGACCTGCTCCTGGTGGACCTCAAGCTGCCCCATCAGTCCGGCGTCGATCTAATCAGGGCGGTCCGAAAGCTGGACGGAGGACGCCTCCCCATCCTGGTCTTCAGCGGCACGGTCGCGAGCGCCGAAGAAGTGCGCGAGCTGGCCGCCCTTGGGGTCAGCGGCTACATCAACGAGTACAGCGCCGCTCAGCACATTCTGCCCTCACTGGCGCCACACCTGTTTCCCGACAACTTCAACCGCCGGGGCAGCCCGCGCCTGGTCCTGGGCATCCCCATTGCCTATCGCGCGGGCGGGACCATCGCCGCGGCGCTGACGCTGAACATCAACCGCGGCGGCATGGCGATTCGCACCACCGGGCCGCTCGAGCGCGACACCGAGGTGAAGCTACGGTTTCGCCTGCCGGGCTCGAAGAAGGACATCGATCTCGAGGCCCGCGTGTGCTGGAGCGATGCCAAGGCCGGCATGGGGCTGTGTTTCACCCGCGTCGATGCCGTGGATCAGTCCGCGATCGACGACTTCGTGGACGCGCACTTCACCGACGAGAAGAGCCGCGCCGAGGCCGGCACCCCGCCGGGCCCGCCGGGCGTGGATATCGAATAGCCACTCGAAGACCGTCGCCGCGTCGCGGGCGATCAGGTCAGTCGCGTCGCGGCCGGCCACTCGATCAGGAAAAGCGCCGCAGGCGCAGCGCGTTGGCGAGCACGATCACCGAGGCGCCGGTGTCGGCAAGCACCGCCATCCACAGCGTGGCCACACCCGCCGCCGCTGCCGCCACGAACGCCAGCTTCAGTCCCAGGGCAATCGCCACGTTGACGCGGACGTTCTGAATGGTCGCGCGGCTCAACCTGATGGCGTAGGGAATCTTCGACAGGTCGTCGGTCATCAGCGCGATGTCCGCGGTCTCGATGGCGGCGTCGCTGCCCATCGCCCCCATGACGATGCCGACATCGGCGGCGGCCAGGGCCGGCGCGTCGTTGATGCCGTCACCGACCATTGCGATGCGGCCTGCGCCGCGCAGCGCGCCGATGGCCGAGACCTTGTCGGCAGGCATCAGCTCGGCGTGGACTTCGTCCACCCCGACACGATCGCCGACGGTGCGCGCGCTCGACGAATTGTCTCCCGTGAGCATGGCGACGCGCGCGATGCCGTGGCGCCGGAGGTCGGCCACCATGCCGCGTGCCGACTCGCGCTCGCGGTCGGCAACCCCGATCAGGCCGAGCACCCGTCCGTCACGGAGCACGATCACCGGCGACATGCCGGATGCCGTCATGTGAAGAACGCGGGCGCCGAGCGCTTCGTCGAGCGTCTGGGTGTCGCGGAAAAAGCGCGGCGCGGCGCACAGCACGGTGACGCCGTCGACGCGGCCCTGGACGCCCAGCCCCGGCAGGGCCTGAACGTCGGTGGCCCGCGAGAACTCGAGGCCGCGAGCACGCGCCTCCTGCACGATGGCCTGCGCAATCGGATGTTCCGACTGCTGCTCGACCGAAGCCGCCGCGGCCAGCAGCGCCGACTCCGCAATACCCGGTGACGGGTCGGTGGTGCCCACGGTGACCTCGCCGCGCGTCAGCGTGCCGGTCTTGTCGAACGCCACCGTGGAGATCCCGGCCAACCGTTCGATCGCCGCGCCACCCTTGATCAGCACGCCGTGGCGCGCCGCGCCGGCGAGTGCCGAGACCATCGACACCGGCGTCGAGATGACCAGCGCGCACGGGCATGCCACCACCAGCACCACCAGCGCGCGATAGACCCAGGTGTTCACGTCGCCGCCGGCCAGGATCGGAGCGGCGCCCACCACGACGGCGATCGCCACGACCGCCGGGGTGTACCAGGCCGCGAACCGATCGATGAACTGTTGCACCGGCGCGCGTTCGGCCTGCGCCTGCTCCACCAGATGAATGATGCGCGCCAGCGTGGTGTCGTCGCGGCGACGGGTGACGGCCACGACCAGGGCGCCATGCCCATTGATGGTGCCGGCGAACACTTCGTCGCCGGGCGCCTTCTCCACCGGCACCGATTCACCGGTGATCGGCGCCTGGTTGACGTCCGACCGTCCGTCCCGGACGGTGCCGTCGAGCGCGAAGCGCTCGCCCGGCCGCACGTGCATCATCTGGCCGGGCAGCACGCGATCGAGGGGCACCAGCCGCTCGATGCCGTGGTCCTCGATGCGCGCCTCGATCGGCGCCAGATCCAGCAACGTCCGGATCGCCGCGCGCGCGCGATCGATGCTCTGCGACTCGAGCCACTGCGCCACCGAGAACAGGAACACCACGACCGCGGCTTCTTCCCATTCGCCAATCACCAGCGCCCCGGCGACGGCAATCACCATCAGCGCATTGATGTCGAGCACGCCGCGGCGGAGCGCGGACCAGGCGCGACGCGCCGGAAACACCGCGCCCGCGACGACGGCGACGAGGAACAGCGGCTGGGTCCAGGCCGGCGCACCTCCTGCCAGCTCGCTCAGGCACCCCGCGGTCAGCAGCACCGCGGCAATCGCCGCCAGCACGCCGCGCGCCTGCGCCGCGGTCGAGCGCGGCGGTTCGGGCGCGCAGTGCGTGCAGCACTCGCCGACGACGTGGGCGTCGGCCTTCATCTGACGCTCCGCTGCTTCGCCGGCGCGCGGCGGCGAGCCGGACGCGCCACGGCTTCGGCGACGTGCTTCAGCCCCTCGCCGAGCAGGTCGACCACGTGCCGATCGTCGAGCGCGTAGAACACCATGCGTCCTTCGCGGCGGGCGCGCACCAGACGCAGTCCGCGCAGCAGGCGCAGTTGATGGGAGACCGCCGATTGCGACAGCGACAACACCGCCGCCAGATCGCACACGCACAGCTCGCCGTGCGAGAGCACGTCGAGGATGCGGACCCGGGTGGGATCACCGAGCGCGCGGAACGTCTCGGCCAGCGTCGTGACGGTGTCGGCCGGGACCAGCGCCGCCCGCAGCCGCCGCACGCGGGTCAGGTCGATCTGGATGACGTCGCAAGCTTCGTCTGAGTTGAACATATGAACAGATGCTCATATGTTACAACAGGGGGCAGGGATCAGGGGCAGGGATCAGGAGGCAGGGATCAGGAGCCAGGTCGAAGCCTCAAGCCTCAAGCCCTCAAGCCCCAAGCCCCAAGCCCCAAGCCTCAAGCCCTCGAGACCCAAGCCCTCAAGCCCCAAGACTCAAGTCCCCCAGCGAAGCCCCCACGCCCCCTACGGCACCAGCACCAGCCGGTGCGCCTGAGCCTGCAGCACCGCCTGGCGTGAAAAAGGCTGGGGGCGATAGCGGCCGGTGCGCCACATCTCGTTCTGATCGAAGGAGTTAGGGCTCATCCTGTGACCGGACTGGCCGGTCGGCAGGACCACCCGGGACTGGTCCCACTCGCCCACGTCCAGCAGCTGCCGCCACGAGGGAATCTCCCAGCCCTGGAATGGCGCGGCACGGTTCCAGCTGACCCGCATCACGGTGGTGCCGTCGCCGATCATCGGGATCGGACCGCGGCTGAACAGCCACGACAGCAGCCACGAGCCCCGACCGAGCGGGTGCTCGAACTTCACCGCGTGGACCCGATCCCAGGCTCGGCCGTTGCCGCTGCCGAAGTCGGCCTGCACGCGCTCGGCGGCGTCCCTCGCCGCCAGGATGAAGATGTCGTCGCGGGTTTCGCGCTTGTCCACCGTGGCGATGTCGTCGAACCACCGCGACTGGCGCTCGTCGATGATCACGTGCAGCCCGGCCGGGCGCTCACCGCCGGCCCACTGGTAGAAGGACAGGAACAGCGGTTCCCCCATCTCGTCAACGAACGTGCGCCGCCAGAGCGCGTCCTCGAAGGCTTCGTACAGCGTCACGACCGGACGCGCATCGACCACGTGGTCCCACGCGGCCAGTTCCGTCAGCGCCTGCACCGCCGAGTCGTCGGCCTTCTGCGCCGTCGCCGCGGTCAGCGCCTGCTTCGCGCCGGCGAGCACGCGCGCCGCCGCCAGGCTGGTGGTGTCGGCCTGGAGCGTGGCCATCGCGTCGAGCGACAGGCCCTTCGCCGGTCCCAGCACCTCGGTCAGGCGCGCCGCGCGGTAGGGCGCCGCCCAGTCGCGGGTGATCATGGCGCTGGCGCCACGATCGATTTCGTTGTTCGACGAAGCGATGAAGCCCGACTCTGGATTGAGCGCGCGCGGCAGCAAGGGACGCGCCCCGCCCTCCATCCACGCCGATCCGGACCCGCCCGCGGAAGGCATGGTGCCATCGCCGCTCGACCGCACCGGCAGATGGCCGCTGAGCGCATAGCCGATGTTGCCGTCCACGTCGGCGTAGACGACGTTCTGCGACGGGGAGTCGAAGTCATCGACGGCGGCTTCGAAGCCGGACCAGTCGTCGGCACGGTCCAGAATCTCGAACGCGGACGCGGTGTCGCCGGTGACGCCTTCCCACCGCAGCGAATAGGCCTGCACCTGACCCTTGCGCCTGCGCGGCGGCCGCGCCGCTGCCTGCCGCCGGTGTCATGAAGGCGGGCGGCGCCTGCCAGTCGAGGGAGTCCGCGTCCGCGATGATCGGGCCCCGCGACGTTTCCCATACATCGAACGGCTCCGTGGCCGAACGCCCGCGCACCGGGATGTCAACGCGGGTGACTTTGGCCGGCTGCCATCCGCCCGCGGACATGTAGCGCTTGCGCGCCACGTCGATGCGTTCGAGCGTCAGGTCCTGGACGTCGGCGCCCGAGTTCGTGAAACCCCAGGCAATTCTGCGGTTGTGGCCGATGATCACGAACGGGATCCCCGGAATGGTGACCCCGGTGACGTCGAGCCCGGCCGCGACGAGGTGCATCTCGTACCAAATTGATGGGAACTCCACCATCAGGTGCGGATCGTTGGCCAGCATCGGTCGCCCGGTCGCGGTGCGGCTGCCGCTGATCACCCAGCTGTTGCTGTTGCCTCGCCTGGCCATCGGGTGCAGCCATTCCAGACCCACCGGCCACTCCACGGCCTCACTCGCAGCCTGGCCGGACGCGAGCGCTCCGTCGGCCACTGCCCGGCCCCGTTCGCGCCCGGCCAACGGCGTCGACGCCAGGCCCCGGAAGCGCGGAGGTGTTAGCGGCTGAGGCGTCGGTCACCGGACCGCGGCCCGCGAGAATCGTCGGCCCATCCGCGGGGTACCGCCCGGCGAGTTGGCGCGCCGCCTCTGCCCCCAGCTTTCCGGCCACTGCCGCCCTGACCAGTTCCGACTGGTGGTTCTCGGCCAGGCGCCACGCCAGCAGGCGTCCGACCGCCAGCGTGTCCACCGGCGTCCACTCGCCCGGCGTGATGCCGAGCACCTGCATTTCGAGCGGCCGCTGCCGGGGGATCAGCCGGCTGCTCACAGCGTTCACGCCGGCCGCATACCGCTCGAGCGCGCTCTTGACCTCGGGCCGGGCCCGCGCCCATTCAGCCTCGGCCGCGGCGCGCAGGTTCAGCGTCAGGAACTGTTTGTCGATGGGCAGGGTGGACTCGCCCATCACCTCGGACAGGCGTCCAGCGGTCACCCGGCGATAGAGCTCCATCTGCCACAGCCGATCCCGGGCATGCAGGACCCCGGCCGCAAACCACACGTCTTCGGGATCGCGGCCGTAGACGTGCGGCACGCCGTAGCCGTCGAAGACGACCTCCACGGGGTCCTTCAGACCGGGCACCCCCAGTTCGCCGTCCAAAGCAGGCAAGGACTGTTTGGTCCACCACCATCCGCCCAAACCAAGGGCGAACAGGAGGACGACCACAGTGGTAACCAGCAGTCGCTTCAACGTCGGTCGTCTCCCGGGCAATGCTTCTTGCTGCCCTGTGGCGGTTCGACTAGGATGGGGGGCTGGCGTCCCTATGTGACGCCGGGCCTAGAGCTTACACCGTATTACCAATCAATCGGAGCGATGCCGTGATCGAGGTTGATCACCTCTCAAAACGCTACGGTGCCTTCACCGCAGTGGACGACGTGAGTTTTCGCGTGGAGTCGGGACAGATTCTCGGGTTCCTCGGCCCGAACGGGGCCGGCAAGACAACCACTATGCGCATCATCACCGGCTACATGCCTGCCACCAGTGGCAAGGCAACCGTCGCCGGGTTCGATGTGTTCGAGCAGCCGCTCGAAGCCAAGCGCCGCACCGGCTACCTGCCGGAAACCCCTCCTCTCTACCCGGACATGACCGTGCGCGAGTACCTGACCTTCGTCGCGAAGATCAAGGGCGTCCACACGCACGTCCGCGACCGGGTCGACGAGGTGATGAAGAAGACCTGGGTGGCCGACATGGCCAGCCGCCACTGTTCGAAGCTCTCGAAGGGCTACAAGCAGCGGGTCGGCCTGGCGCAAGCCATCATCCATAACCCCGACGTGCTGGTGCTCGACGAGCCCACCGCCGGTCTCGACCCCAGGCAGATCATCGAGACCCGTCAGCTCATTCGCGAGCTCGCCGGCACGCACACCATCGTGCTCAGCACCCACATCCTCCCGGAAGTGGCGCAGACCTGCCAGCGCGTCGTCATCATCAACAAGGGCAAGGTCGTCGCGGTGGACTCGCCGGACAACCTCACGTCAAGGATGCAGGGCGCGGCCACGGTCGTCGTGCAGTGTGACGGCCCGGCCGACGAGGTCATGGGCACGCTGCAGAACGTCAGCGGTGTCACCCGCGTCACTCGCGCCACCGTCAACGGCCCTCTGCCCACCTTCGAAGTGGACTCCGAGAAGGGCGTGGACGTCCGCCGCGAGCTCGCCTACGCCGTCGTCGCACGAGGGTGGGGCCTGCTGGAGTTGCGCTCGATGAGAATGAGCCTCGAGGACATCTTCCTCAGCGTCATTACCGAGGAACCGGCGGAAACCGCCGTCCCGTCCGAGGAGGTGGCCTGATGCGTAACGTCCTCGCCATGGCCGGCAAGGAATTGCGCGGCTACTTCGCATCGCCGATCGGCTACGTGCTGGTCGGCTTCTACGCACTGCTCTTCGGCTGGTTCTTCTACACGCTGGTGGCGTACTTCGAGCGCCAGAGCATGCAGATGGCGCCGGGCGGCCCGGGCAGCGCGCTGAACGTCAACCAGATGCTGGTCTCACCGCTGCTGATGAACGCGACCGTCATCATGCTGCTGGTGTTCCCGCTCATCACCATGCGCACCTACGCGGAAGAAAAGCGCTCCGGGACGATGGAGCTGCTCCTCACGTCGCCGATCACCGACCTGCAGATCATCCTCGGGAAGTTCCTCGGCGCGCTGGCGTTGTTCGCGGCGATGCTGGCGGTGACGCTGGTCCACATGGCGGTGCTCTTCGTCTACGGCAACGCCCGAGTGGAAGCCGATCGCCACCGGTTACCTCGGCCTGCTGCTGATGGGCGGCAGTTTCCTCTCGCTCGGCCTCTTCATCTCGAGCCTCACCAAGAACCAGATCGTCGCCGGCATGATCACCTTCTCGGTGTTCCTGCTGCTGTGGGTCATCAACTGGGTGTCGACGTTCGTCGGTCCGACGGCGCAGACGGTGCTCAACTATCTCTCCATCACCGAGCACTTCGACGACTTCGCCAAGGGCATCATCGACACCAAGCACGTTGTCTACTACCTCAGCTTCATCGCCATGGGCCTCTTCCTGACGATGAAGTCGGTGGACAGCGAACGGTGGAGGGGCTAGAGACATGAGCACCGAGACCACACAGAAGAACTCCGGCGCGCCGACCGTCTTCGGCGTCATCGGCTGGATCGGCACGCTGCTCGTGTTCGCGTCGGTCGGCATCCGCTTCCTCAAGCCCGAACTGGCCCAGTACCAGCAGTACGCCGCGTGGGCGGGCCTGGCGCTGGTGCTGGTCTACATGGCCGGCCAGTGGCGCGACATCGCCACGTTCTACGAGGGCCGCGGCGCCAAGTACGGCACGCTGTCGATCGTCAGCATCCTGGTGTTCGCCGCCATCCTCGTCGCCGTCAACTACCTGGCCTCGCGCCAGAACAAGCGCTGGGACCTGACCTCGAACCAGGTCTACAGCCTGTCGGATCAGACGATCAAGATCCTGCAGACCCTGGACGCGCCGGTGAAGTTCACCGTGTTCGATCAGGAGACGTCACTCGACATGCACCGCGATCGGCTGGAGGCCTACACCTACACGTCGCCGAAGGCCACCGCCGAGTTCATCGATCCGGTGAAGAACCCGCTGCGCGCCAAGGCCGCCGAGATCACCGCGCTCGGCACCGCGCTCGTGGAATACAAGGACCGCACCGAGCGGGTCACCACGATCGACGAGCAGAACCTGACCAACGCGCTGATCAAGGCCGTCACCGGCGAGACGCGCAAGGTCTACTTCACGCAGGGCCACGGCGAGAAGGACACCTCGAGCTCGGATCGCACCGGCTACAGCACCATCGCGCAGGCGCTGGGCACGGACAACTACGGCGTCGAACGGCTGCTGCTGGCGCAGACGCGCGAAGTGCCCGCCGACGCCACCGTGCTGGTGGTCGCGGGGCCGCAGACCGACTTCCTGCAGCCCGAGATCGACGCGATGGCCAAGTACCTGGCCCGCGGCGGCAAGGTGCTGGCGATGATCGATCCGCCGGCCGGCCCGGGCGCCTCGGGCACGCCGCTCCTCGACGGATTCTTCAAGGAGTGGGGCTTCAACATCGGCTCCGACATCGTCGTCGATGCGAGCGGCATCGGTCAGATGCTCGGCACCGACGCCTCGGTGCCGGTGGCCGGTAACTATCCGCCGCACCCGATCACCACGAACTTCCAGTTGATGACGGCCTATCCGCTGGCGCGTTCGGTGGATGCCGTGGAAGGCGGCGTCAACGGGCGCTCGCCGCAGTCGCTGGTGCAGACCAGCCCGCAGAGCTGGGCAGAAGCCGACCTCGCGGCGCTCAGCAAGGGCGATGGACGGGTGGAGTTGAACGCCGACAAGGGCGATCGTCCCGGGCCGATTTCGCTCGGCGCCGCCGTGTCCGCGCCGGCGACCGACGCGCCGACGCCGGAGAAGAAGCCGGACGCCCCCGCGGGCGAGGAGCCGCGCAAGCCGGAATCGCGCGTGGTGGTGATCGGCGACTCCGACTTCCCCACCAACAGCGTGCTGGGCGTGCAGGGCAACCGCGATTTCTTCCTGAACACGGTCAACTGGCTGGCGCAGCAGGAGAACCTGATTGCGATCCGCCCGCGCGAGCCCGAGGATCGGCGGCTGACGCTGACCGCGGACGCGCAGAGCCGCATCTTCATGCTCTCGGTGTTCCTGCTGCCGGGCCTGGTCTTCGCGGCCGGCATCTACTCCTGGTACGGGAGACGCTGAGCCATGCGGGGGATCTGGTCCACCATCGCGCTCGTCCTCGTGCTGGCAGGACTTGGCGCCTACATCTACTTCGTTGACTCCGACAAGCCCGCACCCGGGATGGAGCCGAAGGAGAAAGTGTTCGCGGTCGAGTCCGACAAGATCAACGAAGTGCGCATCACGGCCGGGGGCGAGACCACCGCCCTCGTCAAGAAGGACACCGGCTGGAGCGTGACCGAGCCGATCGCCACCGAGGCGGACCCGACGGAGTCGGCCAGCCTGGTCACCAACATCGCGTCGATGGAACAGACGCGCGTGGTGGAGGAGAAGGCCACCGACCTGGCGCCCTACGGGCTGAAGGAGCCGCGCATCAAGGTGGCGTTCAAGGCCGAAGGCAACGTCAGCGGCGAGGTGTTCATCGGCGATACGACGCCGATGCAGGGCGACATCTACGCGACCAAGCCAGGCAGCACCAAGGTGTTCCTGCTGTCGTCGTTCATCGAGACCACGTTCAACAAGCGGCCGTTCGACCTGCGCGACAAGCGGGTGGTGAAGTTCGATCGCGACAAGGTGGACAGCCTCGAGCTGACCCGCGGTGGCGACACCATTCACCTGACGCGCGCGGGCGACACCTGGGTGGTGGACGCGCCGATGAAGGGCCGCGGCGACTACGCGGCCGTCGAAGGCCTGCTGACGCGGCTCTCCACCGCGGGCATGGCCTCGATCGTCGAGGACAAGGCCGGTGACCTGAAGTCGGTCGGGCTGGACTCGCCGTTCATGCGAATCGTCGTCGGCCTGGGCAGCAGCCGGGCGGCGCTCGAGATCGGCCGGCCCGAGGGCGACTCGTCGTACGCGCGCGACACCTCGCGTCCGCTGGTGTTCACGCTCGACAAGACGCTCACCGAGGACCTGACGAAGCCGTTCGAGCAGTACCACAAGAAGGAACTGTTCGAGTCGCGGGCGTTCTCGATGGAGCGCGTCAAGATCACGCGCCGCGTGGACGGGACGCCGAAGACGTGGGAGTTCGTGAAGACCAAGGGCGCCGACGCCGACAAGTGGCAGGTGACGCCCGAGGGCGGGCAGCCCACCGACGCCGACGCCGCGAAGGTGGACGCCCTGCTGAACGCGATCGGCGGGCTGCGGCTGGGCGCGTTTGCCGCTCCGACGGCGCGCACCGGCATGGACGCGCCGGTGCTGTCCGCGGCGGTCAGCTACGACGGCGGCAAGTTCGAGCGCGTGCGAGTCGGCACCGCCGGCGATCGCTTCTACGGCAATCGTGAAGGCGAGCAGGCGACCGGCGAGCTGGACAAGACCGCCGTGGACGGCGTGCTCCAGGCACTGGACGCGGCCCTGGCACCGCCGGCACCGCCCACTGCTCCGGCGGCGCCAACGGCCAAGCCGTGAGAATCCTCGGAGGCGAGCGCTCGGTCATCCTGACGCTGGTGACGGCGCTCGCCGCAGGCGCGTGCGCATCGCACGCCGAGTCTGCTCCGCCGGTAGTCTCGGCGCCCGCCACGACGGCGCCAGTGCAGGCGCCGCCACCAATCTCGACGTCGCCCGCGCCGGCACCACCTGGCGCGACCGCACCTCCTCAGCCGGCCTCGCCTGGCGCACCCGCGGCAGTTCCTGGCGGCGGTGCTCCGGCGGGGCAGGCCGCACCTCCCAATCCACCCGAGCCCACCACGCGGCTCTATCAGGAGCTGGCGGCCATCTTCGGCCGCAGCTCCGTCGCGCACGCACAACTCGCGGTCTCCGTCACCTCGCTCACCGTTGGCGACACGCTGTTCTCGCTGAACGAGCGGCGCATGATGGTCCCGGCCTCGAACCAGAAGCTGCTGACGGTGGCCGCGGCCGCACGCCGGCTCGGATGGGACTTTCGCTACACGACGCGCGTGCTCGCCACTGGCCCGGTCAAGGCCGACGGCACCCTCGACGGCGACCTCGTCGTCGTCGGCAGCGGCGATCCCACCATCAATCCGCGGCATCCCGATCGGTGGGCGGCGCTCGACGCGTGGGCCGGACAGGTTGCCGCGCGCGGCGTGAAGGTGATCAACGGTCATCTCATCGGCGACGACAACGCCTTTGCCGAGCCGGGGCTTGGCTCGGGCTGGTCGTGGGACGATCTCGTCACCGGCTACGGCTCGCCGATTGGCGCGCTGCAGTACAACGAGAATCAAGTCGAGCTGCTCGTCGGACCGGGCATGACGGCCGGTGCGGCCGGCATCGTCTCGATGTCGCCGATGGGCAGCGGCCTCCTGGTGGACAACCAGGTGGTCACTGTCGCGGCCGATCAGCCAACCCGCGTCATCAGCGAGCGCATGCCGGGCTGGAGCATGCTCACGGTGCGCGGGCAGGTGCCGGTCGGCGGCAAACCGCGCCTGGTCCTGGCGGCGGTGGAGAATCCGACGGTGATGTTCCTCAACGCCTTCCGCGAGGCGCTGTCGCGCAAGGGCATCTTCGTCGGCGGCTCGGCGCTCGACATCGACGATGTGCGGACGGCGCCGGACCTGTCGAAGGCGGAGACCTGGGTGACGGATCAGTCGCCGCCGCTCTCGGAGATCGTCGACCCGCTGCTCAAGCGCAGCCGGAACGGCTATGCGGAAACGCTGCTGTGGACGATGTCGCCGCCGGGCGAGCCGGCCAACGAGGTGGCCGGATTGAAGGCGCTGCGCGAGACGCTCACCGAGCTCGGCGTGGACCCGGCGCTCTATGCCTCGTTCGACGGATCGGGCCTGTCACGGTACGACATGCTGACGGCGGAGTCGTTGACGCGGGTGCTGACGACGATCTGGAACGATCCGGTGATGCTGGGGCCCTACCGAAGCGCGCTGCCAGTCGCCGGCACCGCGGGTTCGATCGAGAATCGCTTGAAGGGCACTGCCGGCGGCGGGACGCGTGTGGGCCAAGACCGGCTCGATGTTCAACATCGACACGCTGTCCGGCTACATCGTCACCGCGGATGACGAACCGCTGGCGTTCTCGTTCCTCGCCAACAACTTCACGGTGCCGTCATCGGAGATCGACGCGATGATGGACGAGGCGCTGCTGAAGCTCGCGGGGTTTTCGCGGAGACAGTGACAGGCTTGGGGCTTGGGGCTTGGGCTTGGGTCTTGGGGCTTGGGCTTGAGCTCGAGGCTTAGGTCTTGAGTCTTGTGGGCTTGGGCGGGCTCACCGCTTTGGGGCTCTCAGCCCGATCCCTGATCCCTGACTCCTGATCCCTAACGATCCCTGTTCGAGCCCGAGAGGCGAGGCTGTGTCCTACCGAGCGAAGCAAGGCCTTGTCCCGCCTCTAGCAAGACACACACTTGTGATTGTTCACCGCGCCCAGCTTCTCGAGCAGCGCGATGGTCTCGGGGTAGGGCTGCGTGCGCTGCACCGGGCCGTTGGCCATGTCCACGGTGGTCTGGCCGGAGCGGTTGACGCGCTTGACGTCGGCGCCCTTGGAGACGAGGTACAGAATCATCTCGTTGTCGCCGCGCGCGGCGGCATGATGCACGGCGGTGTTGCCGTCGGCGTCCACGGCGTTCACGTCGGCGCCGGCTTCCTCGGCCAGATACTTCACCGCGGGCAGCATGCCGGTCTCTGAGAAGTGGTGCGAGTTGGCTGCGAAGCCGAAGCCATAGCCGACGCCCGCCGCGGCCTGCAGCGGCGTCACATTCGGGCCGCCGACCGGTACCGGAGGCACTCCGCTGCGATCCTCACCGCCACGTCCGCCGCCCTCTCCGCCGAAGCGCCGTGACATCGGCTTCATCGTCGCGATGTTGGTGTCGGCGCCGGCGGCCACCAGCATCTTCATCGCCTCGATGTCAGCGGCATAGGCCGCGCGCCAGAACGGGGTGGCGCCGATCTCGTCGACGCTGGACTGATCGAAGTTGTAGCTGGAGTACCAGACTTTGCGCTTCACCCGGACGTTCGGATCCGCGCCCTTCTGGATCAGGAGGTTCATCATCTCCAGGTAGGTGCGGCCCTGCTGCAGGTGCGCGCGCGGCTGCGGATAGGCGGCAATCGGCGCCCACTGGACGTTGAGCGTGGCGTAGAGCGGCGACACGCCTGCGTCGCTTACCAGGTTGGGATCGGCGCCGTGCTCTAGCAGGTAAGCGGCGATGTCGAAGTGACCGTTGATGATGGCGACGAGCAGCGGCGTGGCCTTGTCGCCGGGGCTCGGCAGATTCACCGCGACGCCGCCGTCCACGAGCGCCGCGACCGACTGGGCGGCCCCTTGACGCGCGGCAAAGTGCAGCGCGGTGAGCCCGCCCTGCGATCCGATCAGCTCGTTGTAGCGATAAGGACGCGTCAGCCCGGCCACTTCTCCCGCGCTCGCAATCGGCTGCGGGCCTGCCCGCAGCTGCCCCCGCACCGGGTCGACTTCGAACATCCGCGGTGAGAGCGTTGAGATCGACGACCTTCGACGCCAGCTTGGCGTCTGCCCCACGGGCCAGCAGCAGCTTCACCACCTCAGGACGGTTCAGGCCGGCGGCCACCATCAGCGCCGTCTGGCCATTCGCGGTCTCCGCGGCGTTGATGTCCGAGCCGTTCTCGATGAGGCGCGCCACCGTGTCCGTGCTGCCGGACTTCGCGGCCAGCATCAGCGGCGAGGCGCCGGTGGTGGTGCGCACGTCAGCGGCTGCTCCCGCGGCAATCAGCGCCGCCACCGTCGTTGCGTGCCCGGCCTGGCTGGCCAGGTGCAGCGGCGTATAGTCGCCGAGCCGCGTGGTCGCGCGGACATTGGCGCCGGCGGACAGCAGCATGCTGACGAGCTCGGCGTTACCCTGCTGCGCCGCCCAGTGCAGCGCGGTCATGCCGTCGCCCTGCGCGGCGTTCACGTCGCCGCCCTGCTTGAGCAGCGCCCGCACCGCGGCCACGTCACCGGCGCGCGCGGCGTCCACCACTCCTGCCCCACCAGGCGCCGCGTGCAGGCCGGCGGCCAGCAAGGTCGCGATCACGGCCGCCGACGCGGTGCGCCGGAATCCGGAGCGTCGCATCACTTCTCCTCCGCGACGGTCGAGGCGCCGGCGGTATTCAGATCCATCACCGCCGTGCTGTCACCGAACTTGTCGAGATCCACGCCCATCCCGCGCAGCGTCGCCAGCATGGCGTTGGCCATCGGCGTGCCGTCGGCCGCGCGCACGTGCATGTTGCCTTTCAGCGACCCGCCACCGTGCCCCAGCAGGATCAACGGGCAGCGCTTGTGATTGTGGACGTTCGAGTTGCCCATCGACGAGCCGTAGATCACGACCGTGTTGTCGAGCAGGCTGCCGCCGGCATCCGGTGTCTTCTTCAGCTTCTCGATCAGGTACGGCAGCAGGCTGACGTGGTAGGTGTTGATCTTCTGGAAGTCGGAGATGCGGTCGTCGCGATCCAGGTGATGCGAGGAGGTGTGGAACGCGGTGGACGAGCCGCTCGGCTTGAACACGCGGTTCGACACGTCGCGCGACAGCTTGAACGAGAAGATGCGCGTCACGTCCGACTGGAACGCCACCGCCTGCAGATCGCACATCAGCTTGACGTGGTCCTCGAACGAGTCGGGCACGCCGACCGGTGCGTCCGGCAGCTCGCGCGGGTCGCCGGTCGTGTTCGACGCCTCCACCTTCTGGATACGGCGTTCGATCTCCCGCACGTCCTCGAGGTAGTCCGACAGGCGGGCCTGATCCGCCGGGCTCAGCTTCCGCTTCAGCTCGTTCACCGAGTCGGTGACCCAGTCGAGGATGCTCTGATCGTCCTTGCGCCGCGACTTCCGCGCTTCCGGCGTGGCGCCCACCCCGAACAGCTGATCGAACACCGCGCGCGGGTCGCGGATCATCGGCATCGGATCGGTGGGCGACGCCCAGCTGATCGTGTCCGTGTAGACGCACGAGTAGTTGTAGGAGCAGCCGCCCGCCTGATCCACGTTCTCGATGCACAGCTGCATCGACGGAATCGGGGTCTGCTCACCGAACTGCTGCGCGTAAATCTGATCGAGCGAGGTGCCGGCGTAGACGTCCGAGCCCTGCGTCTGCTTGGGGCGCGCCTGGGTGAGGAACACGGCCGCGCTGCGGAAGTGATCCGCGCCGATCTCGGGCGGCAGGAACGCTTCGGCGTTGCGGCAATCGGTGTTGCTGACGATCGTCAGGTAGTCCCGATAGGCCTCGAGCGGCTTGAGGCTGCTCGGCGACAGGTCGAAGTCACTGCCCGTGGCCGCCGGCGCCCACATGTTCTTCTTGATGCCGAACGCGGTGCTGCCGGCCGAGCCGTGCACCATCTCCATGGCAATCAGGCGAACGGGCTGCTTGCGGCTTTGCGCGAAGGCGGTGCCAACCGGAATCATCGCGTCCAGGAACGGCAGGGCGACGGTGACGCCAAGTCCGCGAAGCATCGTGCGGCGCGACAGGTGCTGTTGGGTGAGGAACATCGCTGGGTCCTGGGGCTTGAGGCTTGGGTCTTAGGTCTTGAGTCTTGCCAACTACCGCTGGGCCACCGGCGCCATCGTTGTCGTGGGCGCGTCCTTTACCGGCACGCGTGTGCGCTGGAAAGCGGCGCTATCGATGACGCCCGAGACGAAGGCGCTGATCCGGTAATCCTGTCGGGCGGCATCCCTGATGATGCGGCGCACCGTGGGCATGTCGGCCGGCTCGACGCGACGGCCCAGGGCGTAGGTCATCAGGCTTTGCGTGAAGCTCAGAAGGAAAGCGTCCTTCCGTCGCAGCACGGCGCTTCGCAGCCCTGCCGGGCCGTCGATGCTGGAACCGTCATACAGCGTGCCGGACGCATCCACCGTGGTGGTGCCGTCCTTCACGCGCCACTTGCCCGTCGCGTCGAAGTTCTCGAGCGCCAGGCCGAGCGGATCGATCACCCGGTGGCACGACGTGCACGCCGGGTTGCTGCGATGCTGCTCCATGCGCTCGCGCACCGACAGCACGCGGCCCGAGGCGTTGGTGCCCTTGGTCTCTTCGAGCGCCGGCACATTCGGGGGCGGCGGCGGTGGCGGCGTGCCCAGCAGCACCTCCATCACCCACTTGCCGCGCATCACCGGCGAGGTGCGATCGGCGATCGAGGTGAGCGCCAGCACGCTGCCGTGTCCGAGAATGCCGCGCCGATACTCCGGCACCGTCACCCGCCGGAACTCCGACCCGACGACGTTGGGAATTCCGTAGTGCCGGGCGACGCGGTCGTTCACGAAGGTGTAGTCGGCGGTGAGGAACTCGAGCAGGCTGCGATCGTCGCGCACCAGGCTCTCGAAGAACAGCTCGGTCTCGTGCTTGAGCGCCACCGACAGCGTCTGGTCCGCGTAAGGGAACAGGATCGGGTCCGGCGTGGTGTGCTCCAGGTCCTGCAGACGCAGCCACTGCGACGCAAAGCGCGTGGACAGGGCGTCCGCTCGCGGGTCGGCCATCATCCGCTTTGCCTGCCTGGCAAGGCCACCCGGCGCGCTCAGCTTCGCCTGACCCGCCGCCTTCAGCAATTCTTCATCCGGTCCGCCGCCCCACAGGAAGAACGACAAGCCGCGACGCCAGCTCGTATTCACCCAGGCGATACCCCGTGCCCGCGGTGCGCAGCGGCGTCTCCTCGACCCGGAAGACGAACTGTGGACTGGCGAGAATCGCTTCGATTGCCTTGGTGATGCCGTACTCGAAGTTCCGATCGGCGCGGCCGCGCGCGTAGAACGCCATCAGCCGCTCGAAGTCGTGATCGTTCACCGGGCGACGGAACGCGAGCGTGCCCACGCGCCGCACGATGCTCTCGGCGCAGCCCTTCTCTTCCTCGAGCGACGTCGGACGGCAGGTGAAGATCATCCGTCGGCTGAGCGTATCGGATACGCCGGTCACCCGGTGCGGGCCGACCACGCTGAGGCTGCGCAGGTGCGGCAGCGTGGTGATGCCGTAGGCCGTGCCGATCTCGGTGTCGGCCATCGTGTGATCGATCGGCGCGATCAGATCGTTGATGAGCCCCTCATACCGCTGCAGGAACGCCGCGGTCACGCGGTGAGTGCCGGCGCGCACGTGCAGCGGCACCGACTTCACCGTCAGTCCGGTCTTCTCCTCGCTCATCCGCGGGTCGATGTCGAAAATGGCGAGGCGAGCCCCGTCGAGCGAGACTTCGATCTTCTCGTTCGCCGCCGTGCTGCCATAGAGCAGGCCGAGCGGCTCGGCGTAGAAATCCATGCTGAACACGTAGTCGCCGTCGGCAGGGAACGTGTGCTCCACCGAGATCCCACCACGTGTGCCGAGCGGCGCGCCCTCGGCGCGTTCGAGCTGCGAGGCGGTCTTCGGCAGCTTGAAGGTGGCCTGCGTCGCCGAGCTCTCGGGATCGCCCACCGCCAGCATCGCCACGCGGCTCGCGGCACGGAGGTAGCCCTCCATCAATGTCGGCGAGAACGTCTGCACATCCGCCACGTTGTCGAAGCCGTTGCTGATGGTGTCCGGCGGCAGGAAGGCGGTGACGTCCACATCCAGGCCCACCAGCTGCTTCACCGCCCGCGCATACTCGGCGCGGTTCAGGCGCTGGAACGGCCGCCAACCGGGATCGGGTGTCGGGCCGGCGAGCAGGTCCATCCGCTGCTCGAGCGACGACGCCAGCTGGGTCAGCTGCGCATCCTCCGGGCGGCGCGCGCCGGCAGGCGGCATCATGCCGGCCCGCAGCTTCCGGATCATCTTCTCCGTGGCTTCAGGGGATGTCTCCGCCCTGGCCGGTGTCCACCCTTGCAGCGACAGCCCGCCTGTCTTGGCGCGGTCGCTGTGGCACCCGGCGCAGGTCCTGGGCGACCATCTCGGCCTGTGCCGTGACCGGCATTCCGGCGGGGTGCGAAGCGGTGGGTTGGACGGGAGTCTTGGGAGCAGAGGCAGGCGCGGAGGGCTTCGGAGCAGCGATGCTGCCCTGGGCGGCGGCTGGAACGGGCCGCTGGGCCGTACCGGCGCCAGACTGTTCCCGGGCCGCCAGCCCGAGTCCGAGTCCGCCAACCACGAGAGCCGCCGTCAAAACGTGTTTCATGGGATCACCAGACGTGATCCTCGAAGTATAGGGTGAGGCCGAGCTCAGTTGTCGCGAATTGTCACGTGCGGATGCACGCTTCGGCTCATCTCGTCAGAGCGTGACAAACCGGCCGAAGACAATGGCCATCAGCATGCCGACCGTGCCCACCACGACCGCTCCGGCCAGCCCGACCACGAACGGCTTGAGGCCCACGCCCTTGAACACCTTGAAGCTGGTGTTGAGGCCAACGGCCGCCATCGCCGTGCCCAGCAGCATGCGCGACGCCCAGAAGTCCCCGATCCAGTCGGTCAGTTGCTTCCATTGGGCGGCGTCCCACACGCCGTAGGCGGCGCCGGTCGATCCCAGCATCGCATCGCCCACCGACCGCACCACCGCCATCGCCAGGAACCCCACGACGAAGCCGGGCACGAACTGCGTCCAGTGGGTGGTCTTCCTGACTCCGCCGGCAGAGTGCGATTCCCGAGCGTGCATCCACGTGAGGATGGGAATGACCACCGCCAGGAAGATGTTGCGCGTGAGCTTGGTCACCGTCGCGGTCCGCAGCACCACATCGTCGCCGTAGAGCTGTTTGTAGGTGAGCGCGGCGCCGACGACCTGCGAGGTGTCGTGGACGGCGGTGCCGAGGAACAGCCCGATGGTCTCCGAACGCGAGAGCAGCGCGTGCGCGAGATAGGGGTAGACGATCATCCCGAACAAGCCGAAGGCGACGACGTTGGCGATGGCATAGGCCACCTCCCGTTCGTCGGCGTCGATCGCCGGCGCGGTGGAGACGATCGCGGTGACGCCGCAGATGCTGGTGCCGGCGGCCACCAGCGTGCCGAGCCGCGGCGGCAGCCCCAGCTTGCGGTTGAACCACGTCACGAACACCATGCCCGTGGCGATGGCGGCGAGCACCACCGGCAGTCCCGCGAGCCCCAGCTTCAACACGTCGAAGACGCTGAGGCGGATGCCCACCAGCACGATGCCCAGCCGCAGCACGGTGGTCGTGGCGAACTTCAGGCCCGGGCCCAGCGAGTCCGGCAGCGGCAGCAGGTTGCGCAGCAGCAGGCCCAGGACGATGGCGACGGGCACGCCGGAGACCGGACTGCTGCCGGTCAGGCCCTGGGACGCCAGGATGGCGTGACCGATCTGATCGGCCAGCCAGAACCCGGCGAACATCACGGCCACGGCCGCGACAATGCCGGGTAAGTTCTTCATCACGCGCGCACGACCCTACTGCTGAATCGACTTCAGCTGGAAGAACTCCTCGAGTGCTAGCGGACCGAGCTCGCGGCCGAAGCCGGACTTCTTGTATCCGCCGAATGGCGCCAGCACGTTGAAGCGGCCGCCGTTGATGTCCACCTGCCCGGTCCGCATCTGGCGCGCCACCGCGAGCGCGCGCTCCTTGGTCGCCGACCACACGCCCCCGGCCAGCCCGTAGACAGAATCGTTGGCAATGCGCACGCCGTCGGCCTCGCTGTCATAAGGGATGATCGACAGCACCGGCCCGAAGATCTCTTCCTGTGCGATAACCATGCCCGGCGACACGTTCGAGAAGATTGTGGGCTCGACATAGTAGCCGGTGGTCAGCCCCGCGGGCCGGCCGCCGCCGGCGGCGAGGGTGGCGCCTTCCTTCTTGCCCTGCTCGATGTAGCCGAGCACGGTATCGCGCTGACGCGCCGAGGCCAGCGGCCCGAGGCGGGTGGCGGCATCGAACGGATCGCCGAGCGTCAGCTTGGCGAGCTGCGCCGTGGCGAGCGCCACGGCTTCGTCGTGGCGCGATCGCGGCACCAGCATGCGCGTCCACGCCGAGCAGGTCTGCCCGGAGTTCTGCATGCAGTTGTTCACGCCTGCCGGAATCGCCTTCTCGAACGGCGCGTCGTCGAGGACGAGGAAGGCCGACTTGCCGCCGAGCTCGAGACACACCTTCTTGATGCCGTCGCCGGCCAGCGACGCCACGCGACGACCGGCCTGCACCGATCCGGTGAAGCTGACCATGTCCACATCGGGGTGGCCGACCAGCGCTTCGCCGACGACCCGGCCTTCCCCCGACACGATGTTGAGCACGCCCGCCGGAAGACCGATCTCGTGGGCGGCCTCGGCGAGCATGAAGACACTGAGAGGTGCCATCTCCGCGGGCTTCAGCACCACGGTGCATCCCGCCGCCAGGGCCGGGCCGATCTTGCAGACCGCCTGATGCAGCGGGTAGTTCCACGGCGTGATGCAGCCGACGACGCCGATCGGTTCCTTGACGACGAGCGAGTTGCCCAGCTCCTCTTCCAGCTTGGCGCCACGGACGAAGCGGGCGTTCATCCCGATCATCGTGACCGGGAACTCCACCTGCACCTTGGTGGCGTACGAGAGCGCGGTGCCAACTTCGTGCGCGATCGCCTCGGCCACTTCCGGCACGCGCGGCTTCATCGCCGCGGCGAGCTTCTCGAGCCACTGCGCGCGTTCCTCGAGCGGCACGCGGCTCCACGACTCGAATCCGCGGCGCGCCGCCTTCACCGCGCGGTCCACGTCTTCGGCCGATCCGCGCGGGACGCGGCCCACCGCCGCTTCGGTGGCGGAGGAGATCACGTCGATGGTTTCCGCGCTGGTGGAAGGCTGCCAGGCGCCGTCGTAGTAGTGCTGGTCGTAGGACTTCATGAGGATGAACTCATTGTATTCTGAGGGTTCCCTATGAACATTACAGGACGCACATTCATCGTGACCGGCGGCGCCTCGGGCCTGGGCCGCGCGGCCGCGGAAGCCATCGTGAACGCGGGCGGCACCGTGGTGCTGCTGGACGTCAACGCCGAGGTCGGAGCGGCGGCGGAACTATCGATTGGCCCGCAGGTCCGATTCGCGCAGGCCGACGTCACCAGCGAAGAGCAGGTCCAGGCGGCCATCGATCTCGCCGTGTCGACGTTCGGCAACCTCTACGGTGTGGTCAATGCCGCGGGCATCGGGCCGGCGGCCAAGGTGCTGGGCAAGAACGGCCCGCACAACCTCGAGCTGTTCGAGAAGACGGTCCGCGTCAACCTGGTCGGCACGTTCAACGTGATCCGCCTGGCCGCGGCGGTGATGGCGCAGAACGCGCCGCTCGAAACAGGCGAACGCGGCGTGATCATCAACACCGCGTCGATCGCCGCCTTCGACGGGCAGATCGGCCAGCCGGCATATGCCGCCTCCAAGGGAGGCATCGTCGCGCTCACCCTGCCGGTGGCGCGTGAGTTCGCCGCCACCGGGATCCGCTGCGTGACGATCGCGCCCGGCATCTTCGACACGCCACTCCTCGCGGCGCTGCCCGAAGCCGCGCGCGTCTCGCTCGGCCAGCAGGTGCCGTTCCCGTCGCGTCTGGGACGTCCCGCCGAATACGCCGCCCTCGCGCGCCACATCATCGAGAACGAGATGATCAACGGCGAGGTGATCCGCATCGACGGCTCGCTTCGCATGGCGCCGAGGTAGGGCTCGAGGCTCGAGGCTTGGGGCTCGAGGAATGAGACTGAGGTCTTGGGTCTTGGGTCTTGGGTCTTGAGTCTTGGGCCTAGAGCCTAGAGCCCAAAGCCTGGAGCCTGAAGTTCACTCCCCCAGTAGTTTCCGAGCGGCGGTGACGAGCGCGTCGGATGATGCGTTCAAGCCGCCGCCCTGCGCCAGGTCCGGCTTGCCGCCGCCCTTCCCGCCGAACTGCGCCACCAGCGCCTTCAACGTCGCACCCGCGTCGAGGCCGGCGGCCGGATGGCTCGCCACGACGACCAGCGCCGGCGACGCCGCCGTGAACAGCGCCACGGCCGCTCCGGGCTCAGTGGCCGCGGCCGCAGCCATCGCCTTCAACCCCGCCGCGTCCAGGTCGGGCAGCGCCTCGGCAATCACCAGGCGGTGACCCGCGCGCGTGCCGCGCGCGACCAAAGCGCGCGCCTCGTAGACGGCCAGCTTGTCGTTCGCGATTCGCAGCGCGCGCTGCAGGGTCTTGCCCTCACCCTGCAGCCGTTCGACGCCGGCCGCCAGTTCGTCAGGCGCCACCGACAGATGCTTCATGGTGGCGGCCAAGGCATCCCGCCACAGATCGAACCGCCGCTGCACGCGCACACCGCACAGGAACTGGACACGGGAACCGCCGCGGAACTTCTCCCAGCCGCTGACGACGATGATGCCGATGCCGCCGGTGCGGGCCACGTGCGTGCCGCCGCAGGCCGAGAGATCGTAATCCTCGACATCGATCAGACGCAGCGTGCCGGCGCGCGCCGGCTCCTTGCGCAGCGGCAGCGCCGCCGCCTCCTCGGCGGTCACGAAGCGCACCGCCACCGGCCGATCCTCCCAGACGATGCGGTTGGCTTCGTCCACGACCGCGGCCACGTCGCGCGCAGTGACCTCGCGGGCCAGGTCAATCGAGCACGACTCCGAGCCCAGATGAAAACTCTCGGTCCGATTGGCGCAGAGGCGCTCGAACGCCGCCGACAAGACGTGCTGGCCCGTGTGCTGCTGCATGTGCTCGAAGCGGCGCGGCCAGTCGATGGCGCCGCTCACGGCATCGCCCGGCGTCAGCGCCGCATCCAGGACATGAACGATGCGCTCGTCGTCGTCAACGACGTCGAGGACGCGGGCGCCGCCGAGCGTGCCGGTGTCGAAGGGCTGGCCGCCGGACGTCGGGTAGAACGCGGTGGCGTCGAGCTCGACCGCATAGCCCGCGGGAGACTCCCCAGCCGCCGGCCGCGGGTCGCAAGCCACGACGCGGGCGTCGAACGCCGCGCGATACGCATCCGTGTAGTACAGGCGGTCGGTCTTCATTTGGTTGGCAGCTCGAAGTAGAAGATGGCGCCGCCGGTGTGCGACCGGCGGTAGCCGATCTCGCCGCCGTGCGACGTGATGATCCCGTAGCTCACCGACAGGCCCAGCCCGGTGCCCTCGCCCACCGGCTTCGTGGTGAAGAACGGTTGGAACAGCTTGGCTTCGTCCCCGGGGGGCACGCCGTCGCCGTAGTCTTCCACCTCGAGGCGCGCCGAGTTGCGGGCGTCGCTGGTCCGGATCTTGACGCGGCGGCGCGAGTCCTCGAGCGGCAGCACCGCCTGCTCGGCGTTGATCAGGAAGTTCAGCACCACCTGCTGCAGCTCGGTGAAGACCGCCGAGACCACGGCGTCGGATTGATCCTCGATGTCGAGACGGATGTCCTGCGCTTCGATCTTGCGCTGACGAAGCTCGAGCACCGACCCCACCACGTCGCTCAGCTTCACCGGCGATGGGGCGGAGGTCTGCCGGCCGAAACGCTGCAGGTTGCGGATGATCGCACTCGCGCGCGTGCTCTCGCGCCGAATCAACGACAGGTCGTGCCGCACATCGTCGGGCAGGTTCTCGTGCAGGTTCAGCAGCTCGGCGAATCCGAGGATCGCCTGCAGCGGGTTGTTCAGCTCGTGCGCCACGCCGGAGACCAGCACGCCGATGGCGGCGAGCCGCTCCTGCCGGATCAGCTGCCGCTGGAGCGATTCCTTCTCCTCGCGCACGCGTCGCTCTTCGGACACCTGCGCCGCGACGGCTTCCTGCGCGTCGCGCAGGTGATTGATCATGCCGGTGATGCTCTGGTCCAGCTGATTCAGTTCCAGCGAACCCACGTCCTTCGGCTGCTTCGGCGACAGATCGCCCTTGGCCACGCGCTCGGCGGTGCGACCCACCTCCTGCAGCGCCGCCACCCACCCATTCGAGGCCAGCAGCGACAGCCCGAGGATGAACAACAGCGAGCCAATCATGATGATCGAGTTGCGGGAATCGATCGGCGCCGTTCTCTCCGAGGCTTCCAGTATGGGGATACCGACGCTGGCCAGCCACGGCCCGCGCGCGACCACGGCATTGCCGTAGACGCGCTCCACTCCGTCCACGCCGGTCCTGATGTCGGTCCGCGGGATGCTGCGCAACGGCCTCGGCGATCCGGTCGCGCCCTCGGTCGATCGGCCGACGTAACGCGCCGAGTCGAGGCTGCGCGCCACCACGATGCTCTGCTCATCGGTCACGGTGATGACCGAGTCGCGCGGCAGCGGAATGTTCGCGAAGACCTTCTCGAGCGCTTCGAGGTGCACGGCCAGGGCCAGCACGCCCACGGTTTTCTGGTTCGAGTCGGCCACCGGGTAGGCCATCAGCACCACGTGCGCGGCATGATCGGGGCCGCCCAGAACGGGGCTGATCGCGGGCGTTCCCGACGAGGCGACACTGGCCAGCCACGTCGGCGACACCTGCCCCTCGATGGTCGGCGACGGCGGCGTGGCCCAGGCGACGGCTCGGCCCGTCATGTCCGCGATCACCGCGTTCCTCAACACCTGGTCCGCCCGGCCCAGCAGCGGCTCCAGCACCTCCGTCGCCGCCCGCGGTCCCAGTTGCTGCACCAGCGGATGCCGTGCCGCCACCGCCGCCACGTCGTCCGCCGATTCGAGCGTGCGCTCGAGATAGGCGACGACCGTGGACGTCATCGCCAGGGCTTCATCCTGAAGCTGCGAGACCTGCTCGTCGTGGGTGAGGCGTGAGGCGTAGAACAGCGCAGCCAGCACCGCCAGGATGAGCGCGGCGGCGACGACGAGCAACTGCTGGCGGAGCGGCCGGGCCATGGTCAGCGCGGGCCCGTGAGCAGGGCGGGGTCGGCCACACCGGCCGCGGCGAATCCGGCCATGCGCAGCTGGCAGCTGTCACAGTGGCCGCACGGCGTGCCGTCGGGCGCGGGGTCGTAGCAGCTGAGCGTGAGGCCGTAGTCGAGGCCCAAGCTCCAGCCCGAGCCGGATGATGTCGGCCTTGGTCAGCATCATCAGCGGCGTGTGCACCGTCAGTCCGCGGCCTTCGATGCCCGCGCGGGTGGCCACGCGGGCCAGCTGCTCGAAGGCGTGGATGAACTCCGGCCGGCAGTCCGGATAACCGGAGTAGTCGAGCGCGTTCACGCCGATGAAGATGTCGGACGCGCCCAGCACCTCGGCCCAGCCAAGGGCCACCGACAGGAAGATCGTGTTGCGCGCGGGAACGTAGGTTGAAGGAATGTCGGTCGCGTCGACGTCGCGATCCTTGGGGACGGCCATGTCGCTCGACGTGAGCGAAGAGCCGCCGATGGCGGTGAGGTCGAGGTCGAGCACGAGGTGCCTGATGACGCCGACCGATCGGGCGACACGGCTTGCGGCCTCGATCTCCTGACGGTGGCGCTGGCCATACCGGAAGCTGAGCGCGCAGACGTCGAAACCGTCCCGTCTGGCGACCGCTGCCGCGGTGTAGGAGTCGAGCCCCCCGCTCAGCAGAACGACCGCTGTGGGCATGCGGCCCTATTGTCGGCTATTCCGCCCGCAAGGTGAAGTATTCGTCGGCCGTCAGACGCCGCGCGTCTGCGGATCCCAGATGAACTTGTGCATCTGCAGCTGCAGGCGTACCGGCAGGCGATCGCCCAGAATCCACTCCGCGAGCTGGCGCGGCGCGAGCTCCCCGTGGACCGGCGAGAAGTGCACGGCGCCGCAGCGTGCCGCCAAACCCTCGCGCTGGAGGACGTCGCGCGCAAATTCGTAATCCGTTCGATCGGCGATGACGAATTTGACCTGATCGCGCCTGGTGAGCAGGGCCAGATTGGACCAGTCGTTCTTCGCGGCCTCGCCCGACCCGGGGCACTTGATGTCCATCACCCGAATCACGCCCTCGGGAACACCGGCAATGCTGCGGTGACCGCCGGTCTCGATCAGCACGGTCTTGCCCTCCGCCAGCAGGCGCGCCATCAGCGGGTGCACCTCGGCCTGGAGCAGCGGCTCACCGCCGGTGATTTCCACCGTGGGACAGCCATACGCGTCGACCCTGGCCATCACCTCGTCGATGGACATCTTCCGCCCCTCGTGGAACGAGTAGGTGGTGTCGCACCATCGGCAGCGAAGGTCGCAGGCGGTGAGGCGCACGAACACGCACGGCTCACCCGCGAAGGTGGACTCGCCCTGAATCGAATGGAAGATCTCGTTGACGGTCAGCACAGCAACCTGAATCCATAATTGTAGAACGCGCCATGGAACTTCGCATCGGCACTTCAGGCTGGCACTATCCGGGGGGCCGGGGCACCTGGGACGGGATTTTCTACCCGGCGCCCGGGGACCGGCAGCCCGGATTCGACGAGCTCCGCTTCTATGCCGAGCGCTTCAACACCGTCGAGGTGAACAGCACGTTCTACGGTCAGCCGCGGCCCAACGTCAGCCTGGGCTGGGTCCGCCGGACGCCCCCGGGCTTCGAGTTCTCGGTGAAACTCTTCCAGAAGTTCACCCATCCGGCCACCGCCCAGGACACCACGCCGGTGTCGGCGGCCGACGTGGACGCGTTCAGGGCCGGCATCGAGCCGCTCGCCGCCGGCGGCCGCCTCGGCTCGCTCCTGGCGCAGTTCCCATCGCGATTTCACGACACGCCCGAGGCCCGCGCCTATCTGCAGTGGCTGCTTCGCACGTTCGGCGACTATCCGCTGGCGGTGGAGCTCCGCCATCGCTCGTGGAGCGACGCCGCCCCGGACACGACGGCGCTGCTCGCCGAGGCCGGCGCGGCCTGGGTGCAGATCGACGAGCCGAAGTTCGCTTCGTCCGTGCACCAGGCGCTCGAACCGAACGCGGGCGTGATGTACGTGCGGCTGCACGGGCGGAATGCCGCGCAGTGGTGGACCCACGAGGAGTCGGAGGATCGCTACAACTACCTGTATTCGGGGCCCGAGCTCCAGCCGATCGTGGACAAGCTGCGGGCGGCGCGCGCGCAGGTGCGGAAGCTCTATCTCTACATGAACAACCACTTCGCCGCCCAGGCCGTGGCCAACGCGACGATGGTGCGTCAGTTGATGGACGAGCCCGTCACGGCGCGGATGCCGTCCGAGCTCGTTTCGGCCTACCCGATGCTGGAGGGCCTCGTCGCTACTTTGCCTCCCGCACGGTTACTCTGATGATGCGATCGGTCACCTGCAGCTTGACGACGACGTCCATGCCGCTGATCACCTTGCCGAACACGGTGTACTTTCCGTCGAGAGCGGCCTGCGGGCTGAGCGTCACGTACCACTGACTGTCGGCCTTGGTGGCGTCGCCGGCGTGGGCCATCGCCACGGCGCCCCTCACATGGGTGCGGCTCTTCGTAATCTCGGCCGCGCCGATCGGCGTGCCGCTGCCGCCCCGGCCCCAGTCCGTCTGTCTGGTCATGTCGCGCGTGGCGGGATCCCCCAACTGCATCACGAAGTTCGGCACCACGCGGTGAACGCGGAGGCCGTTGTAGAAGCGTTTGTTCACGAGCTCGACGATGCGGGCGACCGTCTTCGGCGCTTCGTTGGGGTAGGTCTCGAACTCGAAGGTGCCCTTCACGGTTTCAACGACAATCACCGGCCCGGCCCCGGGTGAGGTGGCGGCCGGCGCGGCAGGCGCCGATGGCGCGGGCGCGGTTTGCGCCGCGGCGCGCGGGGGCACGGTCAGCAGGAGGCTGCCACAGAAGAGGGCGATCAGGCTGGTTCCCAACACCTTGGTCGTCATGAGCCTCATGTCCGGGTGCGTGGCGCCGGCGAAGCACGGCGGCTGGTTATGGTTTGTGCCGCTGGGGATGTGCCGACACCGAGGCGCGGGCAGACGGCGGCGATAGCGCATTCGCCGCAACGAGGATACACCGGGCGGCAGACGTTCTGCCCCCAGGTGACGAGATACAGATTGAGCAGCGGCCACCAGCGCGCGTCGGTGTTGCGATAGAGCGCCTGCTCGGTCTGCTCAGGCAGCTTGGTCTGCACCCATCCCAGCCGGTTCGAGATGCGATGCACGTGCGTGTCCACGCAGATGTGCTGCCCGCTCTGGAACGCCAGAATCATCACCAGCGTCGCGGTCTTGCGGCCCACGCCCGGAAGCGTGACCAGTTCCTCGAGGGTGGACGGCACCACGCCGCCGTACTTCGTCTCCAGGATGGCGGCCGTGGCCTTCACGTGCTCGGCCTTGTTGCGGTAGAAGCTCACCGGGTAGATCAGTTTTTCGATTTCCCTCACCGGAAGCCTGGCCATGCTCTTCGGTGTTCGGGCGCGCCGGAACAACCGCGTCGAGGCGGCGTGCGTGGTGGCGTCCTGCGTGCGCGCCGAGAGCAGAGTGGCGATGAGAATCTGAAACGGATCCTCCTGCTGGCTCTCGGAGATCTTCTCGATCGCCGGCAGCTCCATGCCGTCGATCTCGCGCGCGAGCGTGCGCATCACCTGCTCGACGAGGGCGGGCCGTGGGCGTTTGATCATGGCTGCGACACGTCGGTCGGCGCGCGGCTGGGACGGCCGCTCGCCCAGCCTAGAGCGGCGTCAGCGGCGCCTGTCCGCCGAGCACGGCCAGCGCGTTCGAGACCGCGAGATCGGCCATGGCCGTACGGGTTTCAGTGGTCGCGCTCGCGAGGTGCGGAATCAGCAGCACGTTCTCGAGCGGCAGCAGGTCGGGATGCACGATCGGCTCGCGCTCGTAGACGTCGAGGGCCGCGCCCGCCAGGCGCCCTTCCCGCAGCGCCACCGCCAGCGCGCCTTCGTCCACCACCGGCCCGCGCGACGTGTTGATGAGATACGCCGAGCGCTTCATGCGCAGCAGCGCCCGGCCGTCGATCAGGTGCCGGGTCTCTTCGCTCATCGGGCAGTGCAGCGACACCACATCGGACGTCGCCAGCAGGCGATCGACGGTCATGTGCTCCGCGCCGGGCAGGTCGTGCGGCTTCCGCGCGGTGTAGGCCACCCGCATCCCGAAGGCCGGCGCCTTGTCGGCCACGGCGCGGCCGATCCGTCCCATGCCGACGATGCCCAGCTGCTTGCCGCGGAGCTCCATGCCCAGCATGTAGTCGAGGGCCCAGCCTCCCCACTTACCGGCCCGCACCACGCGCTCGCCCTCGCCCAGCCGGCGGGTCACCGCGAGGATCAGCGCCCACGTGAAATCGGCGCAGGCGTTGGTCAGCACGTCGGGCGTGTTGGTCGCCACGACGTTTCGCGCGCGGCAGGCCGCGACGTCGATGTTGTTGTAGCCGACCGCGACGTTGGCCACGATCTTCAGCGACGGTCCCGCCGCATCCAGCACCTCGGCATCGATGGTGTCGGTGAGCAGGCACACCAGCGCGTCCTTTCCGGCCACGCGCGACAGCAGCACGTCACGCGGAATCGCCTCGCGCTCCTGCCAGAGATCCACGTCGCAGGTGGTTTCGAGGCGGCCAATGACGGATGCGGGGAGTCTTCGGGTAACCAGAACCGAGGGTTTCACACTAGTGACCATGACACTGACAAAAGCCGCAGTGATTGCAGCGGACGGCGGGCTCGATGATGCACATCACATCGTCAGCGGCGCGTGGGAGGGGATAGCGCGCGAAACTGATCGGTACGGCGGTAGCGGGGGCCGGCTGCTGCGAACGGCGATGGGCTGCTGGCGTCACCCAGATGACGGGCAATGGCACCGCGCACCAGTTGTCTGATCTCGTCGTCCGTCATGATGCGACCGGCCGCCTATCCGCCGGCCTCCACGTCGATTTCGTCCACGATGCCGACGATCGCGGCGTCCACCGGCGACAGTTTCTTGCCGAGCGCCTCACCCGCGGCGCGGCCTTCGAGCACCACGATCACGCGCTCGCTGACCCCGGCGCCGACCGAGTCGATGGCCAGCAGCGTGGCGCCGCGCGGCTCGCCCTGCGGCGTCTCCGGCTGCACCAGCAGCAGCGTCGCGCCTTCGAACTGCGGCCGCTTCATGGTCGAGACGACCTGGCCCACGACCCGCGCCAGGATCACCGCTCCCCCGTCGTCCAGTGATCGATGATCCCGACGATGCCGGCATCGGCCGGCACCTCGATGGGATGGAAGGGAAAGCTGGCTTCCTTGCCGCGGACGAAGAACACGTGCTCGCCGACGCCGGCGCCCACCGAGTCCACCGCGATCAGCGGCCGGCCGACCGCTTCGCCGTTGGCGGCGAGGGGCTGGACCATCAACAGCGGGATGCCGTCGAAGCGCTCGTCCTTGCGGGTGGCCACCACATCGCCGATGACGCGTCCGATCTGCATGGCGTCACTCCGAGATGTCGACGTGATCGATGATGCCGACCACGGCGGCGTCCACCGGGCAGTCCTTCAGGCCCGCGGCCATCCGCGCGGAGCTGCCGCTGACGATGAGCACGGTTTCGCCGACCCCGGCGTCAACGGTATCGATGGCGATGAGGTAGTTGCCTTCGGCCTTGCCACTCGGATCGACCGGACGCGCCAGGAGCAGCTTGCTGCTGACCAGGCGAGGGTCTTTCCGTGTGGCGACGACCGTGCCAACGATGCGCGCGAGAAGCATGGCGGCGCCGGCCCGAGGGGCCTAGCTCTTCGCGTTCGCCTTGCCGATGGGCAGGACGTCTTCGAGGTTGGCGTGCGGCCGGGGAATGACGTGCACGGACACGAGCTCGCCGACGCGGCGCGCGGCGGCGGCGCCGGCGTCGGTAGCGGCCTTCACGGCCGCGACGTCACCGCGCACGATCGCCGTGACATAGCCCGCGCCGATCTTTTCCCATCCGACCAGCGTCACCTTGGCGGCCTTCACCATGGCGTCGGCCGCTTCGATCATCGCGACCAGCCCCTTGGTTTCGACCATGCCCAGTGCTTCACCCATTTAGCTGCCTCCAGAAGGCCACAGGCTCTGGGCTCCAGGCTCTCGAAAGCCTTCGAACCTCCCGAAGCCTAAGGCCTCAAGCCTAAAGCCTTGACGGCGTCCTCGATCAACGCCGTCAGTTCCCGGTATGTTAGCCGAATCTCCGCGTCTTTGCCGGTGCCACCGGACGGCAATCCGGGAATATCCGCCACCAGCCGCGCGCCGCCGGTCTCGGGCGCCTGCACGACCTGACATTCCAGCTGGCCGTTGGCCGAGGGCGCCATCGTCTCGTCGGTGCAGATCGGCGCCGGAGACGAGATCCCGTACATCCCGCGCAGCCCCTGGAGGCGATCCACCTCGCCCCGCGACAGCAGGTTCTCCCGGCCGAGCGTCCGCGCCACCAGGCTGATGGTCGCGAAGTGCTCGATCGTCTCCATCCGGTAGTAGGCGGCGTAGACGTCACCGGCCACTGCCAGCGCCCCGTGGTTCGCCAGCAGCAGGCCGTCGTGGGCCTTGATGTAGCGGCGCACCGCCGCGGGCAGCTCCTCGGTGGAGGGCGTGGCGTACTCGGCGATGGGGATGCTGCCGAGCGTGGTGATGACCTCCGCCAGCACCGCGCGATCGAGCGGGATTCCCGCGACGGCAAACCCGGTGGCCGTGGGCGGGTGGGCGTGCACCACCGCTCGCACATCCGGCCGGTGCTTGTACACCTCGAGGTGCATCTTGAGCTCGGACGAGGCATTGCGGTCGCCCGAGATCTTGCGGCCTTCGAGGTCGGTGATGACCATCATGTCGGGGGTCATGAACCCCTTCGACACGGCCGTGGGCGTGGTCATCAGCCGCCGATCGTCGAGGCGCACGCTGATGTTGCCGTCGTTCGACGCGACGAAGCCGCGGTGCCACAGGCGGCGTCCGCATTCGACGATATCGGCCCTGATCTGCTCTTCGCTCTGCACGGTTGTGGCTCGCTCAGGCCGCGAACGTCGCGCGGCACGCGTCCGAACAGAAGTGGACGACCTTCCCCTTGCTGACGCCGGTGATGGCCTTCTCCGGCACCACGTAAGTGCCGCACACCGGGCACTGCGTCATCTTCACTGCCGACGGAGCCGCCGGCCCCCGCCGCCGGGACTGCGGCGGCGCGGCGCCCTCCCCCATTGCCCCTCGCGCAACTCCCTCGACGAGGCGCCAGAACGCCCGCGCCACGAACAGGAAGAAGAGGAACAGGAGGAGCGCGCGGACCACGGCTACTTGCCCCCGGTCGCACCCGGCGGATGAGCGTTCTGCAGGCCTTCGAGGCCCTTCTTCGCCGCCTGCCCTTCAGGCGTGTTCGGCGAGATGGCGACCACCTGCTCCCACGCCTGGCGGGCGCCGTCGAGGTCCTGCTTGCCGAACGCGCGAACGATGCCCATGTTCAGCAGCGTCTTGGTGTGCTTCGCATCGAGCGACAGCGAATGCTCGAATTGCTGGATCGCCTTGTCAGATTGATTCGTGTAGTAGTACGCGACGCCCAGGTCGGTGGACAGGTTCGGGTCCTGCGGGTTGATCGCCACCGCCTGCTCGTACCACGAGATGGCCTGGGGGTACTGCTCGGCGTCGAAGAACATGTTCCCCAGCTGCACGCGCGGCTGCGCGTCCTTCGGATTCTGTTCGGCCACGCTGGTGAGCGCGCGCACGCGATCCTGATCCAGCGGCACGGCCTGGCTGCCCGCCGCGGCGCCCTGCCCCGCGGCCGCCTGCGCCTGTGCCACGGGAGCCGCGACCGGCACCGTGCTCCTGGCCTGCTGGCTCCCGAGGACCCAGCCCACGATGACGCCAAAGAGCACGCCGGCCACAGCGAAAACGATTGAGTCTGCTCGCATTGCCACTCGTCAGAATAACAACCTCTGGCGGAGCCAGTCCACCAGGGCCCGGGTCAGGTCCTTGTCCGCTGTCAACAAATTCGTTCCGTGCGCCGCCACCGAGCTCAATTGCTGGTCCCTCGGCATCGACTCGTCGGCGGTCAATTCCTTCAACGTTCGCAGCGAATAAGGGTCTTCGCTGCTCGCCGCGAGCCACACCCCGCGGCCGGACAGCTTCTTCATCGTCTCGGGGCCGACGCGGAGCCCTCGATAGTCGAGGCTGGGCGAGACCGCCGCAACGGCGCGGACCAGAGGCTGGTCCGCGGCAGCCAGCAGGGCGAGGTTGGCGCCCAGTGAAGCACCGGCCACCCCCATGGCGTCCGGACGGACGCCTGGGCGCGTGGACAGCCACTGCACCGCGGCACGCACGTCGGGCACCATCGCGGCGAGCGGCGTGGCGGCACCGCCCGACGCACCGTGGCCGCGCAGGTCGATCGCCAGCACCGTGATGCCGGCGGCCTCCAGCTGCTGCGCCACTTCGTCCCAATCCGCGCGAGTGCGCGACTGCATGTGCACCAGCACCACGCCAGGCGCGGGGCGGGCCGCTGCTTCGTAGTACTGCCCGGCGAGGGTGACGCCATCGGCTGCCGGCAGGGTCACGGGGCGGCCGGCGGCGGCCGACACGGCAGCGTGACAGAGGAGCAGCGCTCCGACGAGGGCGCGAACCGCGAGACGGCGCGTGCGCGGTCACACGTGGCGTCCGTCGACGGCGGCCTTGTAATCGAGCACCGCCTGCCGCAGGCCCACGTACAGCGCGTGCCCGATGAGCGCGTGGCCAATCGAGACTTCGTCGAGATGCGGCAGGGCGTGGAAGACGGTGAGGTTGCGCAGATCGAGATCGTGGCCGGCATTCACGCCCAGGCCCAGCTCGTGCGCCAGGCGGGCCGCCCGCGCGTACTGCTCGAACGAGGCCGCACCGGCATCGGGCCCCCGCTCGAACGCGCGCGCGAACGGCTCGGTATAGAGCTCCACGCGGTCGGCGCCGACCTCGCGGGCCCAGCGGATCGGGTCCGGCTCCGGATCGACGAACACGCTGACGCGCACGCCCGCCGCCTTCATCCGCGCAATGATGCCGCTCAGTTCGCCGGGCGACGTCGAGGCCGACCAGCCGGCCTGGCTGGTGATCTCGCCGGGCAGCACCGGCACGAGCGTGCACTGGTCCGGGCGGACCGCCATCACCAGCTCCACCAGATCGGGACGCGGATCGCCTTCGATGTTGAACTCGACGACGCCCTTGAGCGGCGCGAGCTCGTCGGCGATCTCGAGCACGTCCTGCCGACGGATATGCCGCTCGTCCGCGCGCGGGTGCACGGTGATCCCGGGCGCGCCGGCATCGACGCACACGCGCACCGCCTCGATGACCGACGGCAGATGCCCGCCCCGCGAGTTGCGGAGCGTCGCGACCTTGTTGACGTTGACGGAGAGCTTGGCCATCAGGACGCTGTCATCCCTCACGCGAGATGCGCGCGAACCGACGCGGCAATCTCTTCCGCCCACCCCTTGATCTGGGTGTCGTCCTTGCCCTCGATCATGATCCGCAGCAGCGGCTCGGTGCCGGAATAGCGGATCAGCACGCGACCCTGGCCGTTGACCTGTCCCTCGACCTGGCGGATGCAGTCGGCGATGGCCGGCACTTTCATATAGTCCGCTCGCTCACGGACGCGGACGTTGAGCAGGATCTGCGGGTAGGTGACGAGCGCCGAGGCGAGCTCGGACAGGTCCTTGCCCGTGGCATCCATGATCCGGAGCACCTGCAGCGCCGTCCCGATGCCATCGCCGGTCATCAGGTGCTCGGCGAAGATCACGTGCCCCGACTGCTCGCCGCCAAGCACCAGGCCGCGGCGTTGCATCTCTTCCACCA
Organism: uncultured Acidobacteriota bacterium; assembly: GCA_963723005.1. Lineage (GTDB taxonomy): Bacteria > Acidobacteriota > Vicinamibacteria > Vicinamibacterales > UBA2999 > VFZN01. The sequence goes on from CAVRPA010000015.1 coordinate 323,829, forward strand.
CGTACTTGTCACCCACCGGGCAGCGGGCGATGCTGATGCCGCGCTCGCGAAGCGCGATCTCCAGGCCGATGTTGCTCATCACCGTGGCGACGATCGCGTCGCCCGCCAGGCGCCCTTCGCGCTTCAGCTGGTCCGCGGCCATCAGCAGCACGGCGTCGCCATCGACAACGCGGCCGAGGTGATCGACGAACAGCGCGCGATCGCCGTCACCGTCGAACGCCACGCCCATGCGCGCGCCGGTCTCGACCACGCGCTGCTGCAGCGGCTGGAGGTGCGTCGATCCGCAGTTCAGGTTGATGTTGCGGCCGTCTGGCGCTACGCCGATCGCATCCACGTGGAAGCCGAGCGATCGGAAGAACGAGGGCGCGATCAGCGCCGTCGCGCCGTTCGCGCAGTCGAGCACGATGTGCGAACCGCCCAACGGCCCGGGATCGCCCAGGATCTGCCGGGCGTGATCGAGGTAGGGGCGCGACATGTCGTCGTGCGCGTACGAGACCGTCTCCAGCCCGCCCACCGTCCAGGAATCGTCGGCGACGATGCGATTCGACCCGGCGCTCGACCAGCTCGCTCAGCTTCTCGCCGCTCGACGAAAACACCTTGATGCCGTTGTCTTCGAACGGATTGTGCGACGCCGAGATCACGATGCCGGCGTCGAATCGTCCGGTCCGGGTGAGGTAGGCCACGGCCGGCGTCGGCAATATGCCGGCGCTGGTCACTTCGGCGCCTTCCCCACACAACCCGCGGGCCAGGGCGCGCTCGATCCAGTCACCGGACTCACGGGTGTCCCGACCCACCAGCACCCGCATCGTGTGCCCGGCCGATTCCCGCCCGCGCACCAGCGCCGCGCCGACGCGGGTCACCGTCTCTTCATCGAGCGGCGCTTCGCCCGCTTTGCCGCGAATGCCGTCCGTCCCGAATAATTTCATCGCTTCACCGCTGCTATCGTCACCGTCACGGTCGTGGTCTGCGGCGCCCGGACGCGCACGGACGCATCGGCCACGCCGACCGTCACCACCTCACGAACCGTGGCTTCGAGGTCGCTCACCGAAATCGGCTCGGTGATCGCCTCCCTCAACTGCTTCAGCGCGCTCTCCGGGCCGGACACTTCGACCGCCTCGGGCTCGGACCTCACGCTGACCACTTCGAATCCTCGAGCCGGCGCGCCGTCGATCGTCGGCTGCACCCGCACCATCCGAATCCCCGTTGTCTCGAACTCCATCGTCAGGGTGGGGGGCGACACCTGGACGGTTTCGAGGCCGTACGGTGTCTTCACCTGCCCGGGCGTCAGGTGGAACAGCCGCCGGCCGGTTCGAGCGGCCCGCAGGTCGATCACCGCTGACACCTCGCCAGTGGCCATCCGACTCAGCGTACCCGAGGACCCGCGCACCCGTACCTCGACCGTATCCGGCGGATTGCTGACGATTTCCAGTTCCGAGGGGAGGTTCTGCAGCTCGATGGGCACGCGCAGCACCCGTTCCACGACCCGCTCACCGGCCACGACCAGCCAGAGCAGGCTGGCGATGCAGATCGACAGCATCTTCAGCCCGAAGTTGCGGATGGAAAACGACGCCATGATCACGCGTTCTGGCGCGGACGGCTGCCGGGCCGCCGCAGGGTGATGAGGGACAGCAGCCGCGCCCGAAGGTGCTCGACCTCGAGATTGCGCTCGATGGCGCCATCGAGGACCAGCGAGATCCCGCCGGTTTCCTCGGAGACCACGATCGCGACCGAGTCGTTCTCCTCGGTCACGCCGAGGGCGGCGCGATGACGCGACCCGAGATCCCGGCTCAACCGGGGATTCACGGTCAGCGGCAGGAAGCAGGCGGCCGCCGCCACGCGATCGCCTTGCACGATCACCGCGCCATCGTGGAGGGGCGAGGTGGGCTGGAAGATGGACACCAGCAGATCGTAGGTCAGCTGTGCGTCCAGCGGGATGCCGCTTTCGATGAAGTTGCGCAATCCGATGCGCCGTTCCACGACGATGATGGCGCCGGTGCGCTTCGCCGCCAGCAGGCCGGTCGCGACCACGAGCTCCTCGATGGTCTCGTCGTCGCTCGTCACGCGCTCGAAGCGGCGGAAGATGGGCGCGCGGCCCAGGTGCACCAGCGCCCGGCGGATGTCCGCCTGCATCAGGACGATGGCGGCGAACACGACATAACCGACGATGTTGCGAATCAGCCAGTTGAGGGTTTCGAGCTGAAGCCCCAGCGACATGTAGAACAGCCCGACGACCACGGCGATGCCAATCGCCATCTGCACCGCACGCGTCCCGCGAATGAGCTTCAGCAGCTCGTACACGATGACCGACACGATCGCGATGTCGAGAAGGTCCCACCAGGTGACGGCGGGTCGCTGCAGCAGGTCGGAAAGCCAGGACATCAAGAAGGTAGGCGGATCGTATCGCAGGACGCTGGCGCCCGCGAACCCTACGCGGAGGCTTGATGGATCGCGTCGGCGACGCGGACGACGGGCACCAGATCGGCCACCCGGTGCACGCGGACGATGTGCGCGCCGCCAAGGACGGCGGCGGTGACGGCGGCCGCGGTCGCCCAGTCGCGGTCAGCAGCGGGCAGCGGCCCCGTGGCGGCGGTCAGGAACGACTTGCGTGACGGCCCGACCAGCAGCGGGCGGCCGAGCGCCGCCAGGCGGCTGGTGGCCGCCAGGACGGCAAAACTGTGCTCCGGACGCTTCGCGAAGCCGAGGCCCGGATCGAGGATCAGCCGATTCCAACCGATCCCGAACCCCAGCGCCCGCTCAACCCGGCGCTGCAGCTCCCGCATCACCTCGATGACCACATCGTCATAGTGGGCTTCCGCGTACATGTCGGTCGGCCGGCCGCGCATGTGCATCAGCACGACGGGCACGCCGCGGGCGGCAAGCAGCGGTCCCATCAGCGGGTCGTAGTCCAGGCCGCTGACGTCGTTGACGATGGCCACGCCCTCGTCCAGGGCGAGGTTCGCGACCTCGGCCTTGGTGGTATCGATGGACAGCGGCACCCGTACGCGGCCACCGACGGCGCGCAGCACCGGCCGCAGCCGCGCCCACTCGTCGGCCGCGCTGACGGGCGTGGCGCCCGGGCGGGTGGACTCCGCGCCGATGTCGATGATGTCGGCGCCGGCAGCCTCCATCGCGTGCACCGCGTCGATGGCGCGCACCGGGTCGGAGGCCAGGCCGTCAGCGGAGAACGAGTCGGACGTGAGGTTGAGCACCCCCATCACGAGCGTGCGCGTACCAAGCTCCAGAGGCGGGCGTCCGGGAAGGGGAATTCGGAAAGATGCGCGGGAGGAGGGCGGCAAGCAGGGCTTCGCGGGGTCCGGGGTTCTAAAAAGCGTCGAGCGTGAGATCACCAGATCTCACGCTCGATCACCAGCTCGATAACTCTCTCGGTCAGATCGCCAGCTCACCACATCGCCAGAGCATCAGATCGTTATTCCTGCGTCAGCGGCTTCGGCATCGGCGAGACGAGCGACGGACGTTCCTTCTCGCGCCGCGTGTGCACGCCATCGCCGATGGTCGGCGGCGGCTGCAGCGGGGTGGCGATTTCGTCCAGCGGCTGGCCGTAGGCCAGGCGGCGGACCTGATCGGCGTCCAGCACCTCGCGCGCGAGCAGGGCGTCGGCAATGGCCACCAGACGCTGCTTCTGGTCGGCGAGCACGGAGGTAGCCCGCTCGTAGTTGCGCGTGATGATCAGCTTCACCTCGGCGTCGATCTTGAGCGCCGTGTCCTCGCTGTAGTCCTGGTGCTGCGCGATTTCGCGGCCGAGGAAGATCTGCTCTTCCTTCTTGCCGAACGTGAGCGGGCCGAGCGCGTCGCTCATGCCCCATTCGCAGATCATCCGGCGCGCCAGTTCGGTGGCGCGCTCGAGGTCGTTGCCGGCGCCGGTGGTGATCTCGCCGGTCGTCAGCTCCTCGGCGATGCGGCCGCCGAGCAGGATGGCAATCTGGTCCATCAGGTAGTCGCGCGAGTAGTTGTGCTTCTCGTCGACCGGCAGCTGCTGGGTGAGGCCCATCGCCATGCCGCGCGGGATGATGGTGACCTTGTGAATCGGCTCCGCCAGGGGCAGCAGCACGCTCAGCAGCGCGTGACCCGCCTCGTGGATGGCCGTGATCTTCTTCTCTTCGTCGGTGACGATCATCGAGCGCCGTTCGGCGCCCATCAGGACCTTGTCCTTGGCGAACTCGAAGTCGTACATCGCGACGAGCTTCTTGTTGGCGCGCGCCGCCTGCAGGGCGGCCTCGTTGACCAGGTTGGCGAGATCGGCGCCGGTGAAGCCGGCCGTGCCACGCGCCAGCACGCGGACGTCGACATCGTCGGCCATCGGGATCTTGCGGGTGTGGACGGCGAGGATGCCCTCGCGGCCCTTCACGTCCGGGCGATTGACGATGACGCGGCGGTCGAAGCGGCCCGGCCGGAGCAGGGCGGGATCCAGGACGTCGGGCCGGTTGGTCGCGGCCATCAGGATGACGCCTTCGTTCGACTCGAAGCCGTCCATCTCGACCAGCAGCTGGTTCAGCGTCTGCTCGCGCTCGTCGTGTCCGCCGCCGAGGCCGGCGCCGCGGTGACGCCCGACGGCGTCGATTTCATCGATGAAGATGATGCAGGGGGCGTTCTTCTTGCCCTGCTCGAACAGGTCGCGGACGCGCGAGGCGCCGACGCCGACGAACATCTCGACGAAGTCGGAGCCGCTGATCGAGAAGAACGGCACGTTGGCCTCGCCGGCTACTGCCCGCGCGAGCAAGGTCTTGCCGGTGCCCGGAGGGCCCATCAGCAGGACGCCCTTGGGGATGCGGCCGCCAAGCTTCTGGAACTTCTGGGGTTCCTTCAGGAATTCGATGATTTCCTGCAGCTCGTCCTTGGCTTCGTCAGCGCCAGCGACGTCACGGAACGTGACCTTCTTCTGGGCGGAGGAGGACAGCTTTGCCTTGCTCTTGCCGAACGACAAGGCTTTGTTGCCGCCGCTCTGGACCTGCCGCATGAAGAAGATCCAGAAACCGATGACCAGCAGGATGGGTGCCCACGACAGCAGCAGCGCCGCCCAGGGCGACGCCGTCGGCTCCTTGGCGTTCACGATCACGCGCTTTTCGATGAGCCGGTTGGCCAGGCCCTGGTACTGAAGCGGCGCGAAACTGCGGAAGAATTCCTTGCCCTTCGTAGTGCCGGTGATCTCGTTGCCCGTGATCGTCACGGCATCCACCTGTCCGGCATCGACCCACGAGATGAACTCGCTGAAGCTGACGGGGGTTTCCTTCCGCTGGAAATTCGAGGAGAAATTCCAGACCACGAAGCCCACCACCGCGAGGACGATCCAGAACACGAGGCTCTTATAATTCGAGTTCAACGTTGCCTCCGGGCGACTTTATCGCCTCAGGGTCAAGACTACCACGCTCGCTGAAGAGGGGGTCACACGAAAGGGCTCGCCCACCACGTGTCCCGCGACCCAGGCAATACGCTCCCGGGCATCCAGCACTACCGGCACCAGAGGTCGCTCGTCTCGCGGCACTTTCCGGTCAACGAACACATCCTGTAGCTTCTTACGACCGCCAAGGCCCAGGGGTTGCACCCGATCACCAGGGCGCCAGCCTCTGATGGTGAGATGCCGCCCCAGCGCCGCAGCGTCGAGCACGACCTGATTGGCAGTGGAAGGAACCATCGCTTCCCGCGCCATCGGGCCGTCGGCTTCCACGGTCCACCACCCCGACGGATGCCGGACGCGCCCTGGAACATCCAGAACGACGACCGGATTATCGGCGCGTGCCGTGCCGCCAGCCATTGGGGAGGAGGCCCTGATAGTTAAGACCACAAACCTGCCATTAAGTTCCACGCGTACGCGACCGACGTCCAGCGGGACACCCGTCGCCAGGCGCAGCACCCCGTCAGTATCGTCCCAGCCGTAAGCCTTGGAGGGCTCCGCGGCGCGCAGCGCGCGCAATACAACCCGTCGCGCCAGGGCTTCTGGCAGCTGGTGCAGCCGCGCGGCGTCGATGGTCACGCCACCGTTCCCTTGCTGGACCAGCCGGGCCACTTCGGCGCTGGCGAGCTCATCCAGCACATCCGCGTCGGCGGCATGAATCCGGGCTGCCCGCGCCAGCGCATCCTCGACGCGCGGATTCACGAACGCCAGCTGTGGGAGCACGTGATGCCGGATGCGGTTCCGCACCACCGCCACGTCATTGTTGGTGGCATCTTCCCGCCAGGTCTCACCCTGGATGACGAGCCAGTCCCGCAGCTCCTGTCGGCTCACTTCCAGCAGCGGGCGGATGCGATGGCCTGAGCGAGGCGCCATGCCTCCCAGCCCCCTGGGACCCGCGCCGCGCGCCAGCCGGAGGAGCACCGTCTCGGCCTGGTCGCCGCGGGTGTGCGCCAGCGCGACGCTCTGGGCTCCGAGACGGCCGAGCGCCTGGCGATAGAAATCAAGCCGGACGTTGCGGCCGGCGACCTCCAGCGACTGCCCCGCCTGCCGGGCCAGCGCGGGCACGTCGGCATGGGCGACGTCACACGGCAGGTCGAGCCGGAGTGCCAAAGCCTGCACAAACGCGCAATCATCGTCGGCCGAGCGGCCGCGGATGTGGTGGTGGAGGTGAGCCACGCCCGCGAGCCGGAGGTGTCCCTCGGCGGCCAGGGCGCGCAGGGCCAATAGCAGGGCAACCGAGTCGGAACCGCCAGAAACGGCTGCGATCACCCGGGTGTCCGGGTTCCACAGGCCCTGCCGGCCTGCGAAGGTGTGCACGCGCCGAAGAAGGTCTGGCACGCTGGAAGTGGTAGAAGGCGCTTGGCGTGGTGCCGGAGGGCGGACTCGAACCGCCGACCTAGCGCTTATGAGACGCTCGCTCTAACCGGCTGAGCTACTCCGGCACGAACTTTCGATTTTAGCAGAGGCGGCGAGCTCAGCGCACCTACTGTCGGCGGGCACGGCAATAGAGCAGGTTCAGCGGCAGCCAGCGGCCGGCCCCGAATTCGACCCGCTCGAGGCCGCGGGCGAGCGATTCTCCGAACGGGGCGGCGAACGGCGCCAGGCCGTTGAAGGCGCCAATCGCCTCCACCGTCCATCCCGCCCGCTCGCAGCAGGTCCGCAGCAGCGACCGCGAGAACAGCGTCAGGTGCTGGGCTTCGTCCATGGTGGGCACCAGGCCGGACCGGTCCAGGAGCCACTCGATGACCGGCCAGGCGCTGCGGACGTTCGGGGTCGTCACGAACAGCGTGGCGCCGGGCGCGGCCGCACGGGCGAACAGCTCGAGGGTGGCCTGCGCCTGCTCGAGGTAGAGGTGCTCCAGGACTTCGAGGCACACGATGTGGTCGAAGGGCCCTTCGTCAACCATGCGTTCGAACGGACCGAGGACGAATCGCAGGTTGGGCCGGGGATAGGCCGTGCGGCCGTGCTCGACCGCCGCGGGGTTTGAATCGAAGCCCACGACCTCGCGAGCCGTCCGCGCCAGGTGATCGGCAATCACGCCGGACCCGCAGCCCGCATCGGCGACGCGGGCACCGGCGGCCGGCGGCGCCACGCGGTCCATCAACCGGATCTTCGCGCTGTGCCAGAAACGCTGTGCCGCCCACTTCGACTCCAGCGCCCGCGCCTGATAGTCGCCGCGAATCTCGACGGCGTCGCGTTCCCGTCGCCGCGGGGCCTCATCGTTCCCCTCGTTCATGCGCGATCCCGCCGGCGGGTTTCGCGCACCACATAGCGCGGCCGCCCCTTCACTTCCTCGTAGATGCGCGCGATGTAGGTGCCGATGATGCCAAGGCTGATCATCAGGAAGCCGCCGATGATCAACTGCAGCAGGATCACCGTCGTGAATCCGGGCAGCGCCAGCCCCTCGAGCCACAACCGCACGGCCTGGGCGCCGACCACGACGGCGACGAGCAGCATGACCAGACCGAGGACGGTGACGAGCTGCAGCGGCAGGGCACTGAACGAGGTGACGGCGTGCACAGCCAGCCCCCCCAGCGCGCTGAACGACCAGCGCGACTCGCCGGCCTGGCGCGGCGGCACCTCGAAGGCAATCTGCGTGCGCGTGAATCCCAGCCAGGCGACGAGCCCGCGGAAGAACGTGGCCCGCTCGCCGAGCCGGCGCCACTCGTTCAGCACCCGGCGATCGATCAGCTTGAAGTCCGAGGCATCCTGCAGGTCGTGGCCGGTGAGCCACGACGCGGCCCGATAGAACGTCCGTGCCGACATCCTGTGCACGGCCGATTCCCGGCCGCGGTGCGACTTCACCGCTTCGACGACATCCCAGCCGCCCTCGCGCCAACGCTGCACCATCTGGGGCAGCAGCGACGGCGGATGCTGCAGATCCGCGTCCATCACGATGCACGCGTCACCGGCAGCGACGTCGAGGCCGGCGGCAATCGCCCCCTCTTTGCCGAAATTTCGCGAGAGTCGAATCGCGACGAGCTCCGGCATCTCCGCCTCGAGGGCGGACACCGCCTCCCACGTCCCATCCGGTGACCCATCGTCCACCACGATGATCTCGAAGCCCTCGCCGGTTGAACCGATGGCGCGACGGATCTCCCGCAACGCGCTCGCAATCCCCGACTGCTCGCGATAGGCCGGCACGACGATGGAGATGAAGCGAGGCACGAGGGTCACTGTAGCGGCGCCAGATCGCGCCAGCGCTGATACGACTCCGCGGTCACACAGACCGACACCGTGTCGATCGGGCCGCAGACTGCCGGGGGCTGCGCCGCCTGCCTGATCGCGCCGACCTCCGAGGGCGGCACGATGTAGAGGGTCTGCGGATCGAGACGACCGGCCTTCACCTGCTCGCCCAGATCGTGGCAATACGCCAGCCGCGCGGCATCGTCCGGGCGCGCGACGCCGCCGGCGTTCAGCGTCAGGCCATGCAGGCCGGCTTGATATGCCGCCGGCTCCCAGGCGATCGGCGCCGGGCCGCATTGTGGTGGCGGATAGATCACCAGGTGATTGTATGCAGGCAATACCTGTCCCCACACCGAGGACACCATCGGGTTGGCCCAGACGTAGAAGTTCGGATCGCGGGCGCCGCGGCGGCGCTCCTCGTGGGCGCCGTGGAGATCCAACGCCTGCACGATGACCAGGGTGAGCAGGACCGTCAGCGCGACCCGCGACGGCAGGCGCGTCGCGACCGTCGCGAGTGCCGACGCCATCAGCAGGTAACCGAGCGGCCAGAAGAAGCGGCCGGTCGCGCGAAACACCGCGAAACGTTCGGCCCAAGGGCCCGAGAGATCGACGAGCAGGCTGCCGCCCGCGGTCACGCGCGGGCTGAGCGCGAACATCGCCATCAGTATTGCGATCAGGAACAGCGCCGCGCCGAAACCTCGCCACTGGACGGCTGGCGGATGCCGCGGCCACGCCGCGCCCGGCGCCGGCCAGCCGGACGACCACGGCCGTCAGCACCAGCAGCAGGGCGCCGAGCCCGAAATACTGGAAGCCTTCGAAATCCTGTCCCGCTGTAGCGCGCGGAATGTCGGGAAGGAACTGCGACCAGCCCGCGTGCGTGATCGGGCTGAACAGGTTCATCGAATAGTGACCGAGCCCCTCGGTCGCCATCGCTTCCGCGCCCGAGACGCTGAAGAGACCGGCCGCCCACCAGCCAGCGATGGTCGCGGCGGCGGCGGCAGCCAGACTCGCCGCCTTGCGTGGCCAGGCCGTCGCGGAGGGCCGCACCACCACGGCGGCCAGCAGCGCCAGCACCATCACCGCGAGGTAGGGATGGACGAGACCGGCCACCATGCCGAGGGCCGCCCATTCGATCGGACGCACCGAACGTTGGCTTTCGCGGACCGCGATCGCCAGGGCCCACAGCAACAGCCAGTGCGCGCACAGCGATGGATGACCGATCCGAATCAGCAGCGCCGGCACCAGGACGAAGAATGCCGCGCCGGTGGCCTGTACCCATGCGCGCGGCGTCCACTGCGACATCAGCCACGCGCCGAACGCGCCCTGCAGCGTGAAGCACAGACACAGCCACGGCCCGATGTACTGGAAGGTCGCCGGCAGCCAGGCGCTGAACGGCTTCAAGGCGAACGCGACGAGCGGAATCGAATCCGTGAATCCGATCGCCGTCCCGATCGGCGTGTAGTAGCTGTGCAGAAGGCCGGGTGGAACGTGCCAGGGCTCGCTGCGGAAGAAGTGCCAGCCGAAAAAGTGAATCGGCCAGTCGTAGCGCATCAACCAGCCGATTTCGCCGGGGTCGAGCGCGCGGGTGCCGGCAATCCAGAGAAAGAACGAGGCGCCGATCAGCGCCCCGAGCACTCTACCCATCCAGGCCGTCCACCAACGCCGCCGCGAGGAGCGGGATGAGGATCTCGTGATGGCCGACGAGCGAATAGCCCCGGCCGACTCCAGCCGTCGGGCGCGTGACCACGTTGGTCTGCGGGCGATAGTGCCGCAGGAAGTCGAGGTTCACGGTGGTCAGCCCATCGAGCGTGCGGCCCGCGTTCCTGGCGAGGGCGACAGCCTTCAGGAAGACCTCGGGCAGAATCACGGCCGAACCGCAATTGAGAAACACGCCGCCGTCCAGCCTGGCGACCGACGACACGAAATAGCGGAAGTCGCGCAGGCTGCCTTCGCCGATCGCGGCGCCGGACGCGTCGGGATGCATGTGAATGATGTCGGTGCCCACCGCCACGTGCACGGTGATGGGGATGTCGAGTTCCGCGGCGGTGGCGAACAGGCTGTGCGCCATGTGAGGCGGACGTCGCTGCAGCAGGTGCCGTCCGGCGGCCTGCCCCAGACCGAGCCCCTGCTTGACGCCGTCGTTGATGGCGCGATTCAGCTCGGCCCCGGTCTCAGTGGCCATGCCGAACAGTCCGGGCCCGAGCGCGCTGTCCACGTCCTCGGAAGTCGCCCCCGCCAGCGCGATCTCGAAGTCGTGAATGAGGCCGGCGCCGTTGGTCGCGAGCGCGGAGACGAAGCCGCGGCGCATCAGATCGGTCACGATCGGCGACAGCCCCGTCTTCACGACATGGGCGCCGAGCCCCCAGATGATCGGCCGCTCCGCCCGCCGTGCCTCGAGCACGGCCGCGACCACCGCGCGAAAATCCTCTCCGGCCAGCAGGCGCGGCAGACTGTCGATGAACCCGGTCAGTCCGCCACCCGGCTGATGCGGGCGGGCAAACTGCGCCACGTTCACCTTGCTCGACCGCGATTGCAGCGGATACGTGCGGACGTGCGACAGATCGAACTCTTCGTACGGCAGCTTCATGCGCGCCCTATAGCCTACACGGCCTTACAGCACGAGCATGGCATCGCCGTAGCTGTAGAAGCGGTAGCGCTGTTCGATGGCTTCCCGGTACGCGGCCAGCACGTGCTCGCGGCCGGCCAGTGCCGACACGAGCATCAGCAACGACGAGCGCGGAAGGTGAAAGTTCGTCACCAGCCCGGATACGACCTTGAACTCGTGGCCCGGCCTGATGAACAACGCGGTTTCGCCGGACTGCGCCTGGACCGCGCCGTCCTTGGACCGCACCAGCGACTCGAGGGTGCGCGTGGTCGTGGTGCCGACGGCGACAATGCGCCGCCCTTCCCGCAACGCGCGCGTCAGCAGTGCAGCCGTCGCGGGCGGGATGTCGAAGCGCTCGGCTTCCATCTGGTGTTCCTCCACCTGTTCGGCCCGCACTGGCTGGAAGGTGCCGTAGCCAACGTGGAGCGTCACGGTCGCGCGCTCGACGCCGCGTGCCGTCAGGGCGTCGAACAACGCGGGCGTGAAGTGCAGGCCCGCGGTGGGCGCCGCAATCGATCCTTCGACGCGCGCGTACACCGTCTGGTAGCGCTCGCGGTCCGCCGCGGTGTCGTCGCGCTTCACATACGGCGGCAACGGAATGTGCCCGACCGCATGGATCGCGTCATGGACAGACGAACCATCCGGCGTCCACAGCCGCACGACACGGCGGCCATGGAAATGCTGGCTGACGACCTCCGCCTCCACGACGTGGCCGTCGCGCTCGAAGCGCATGCGACTCCCCGGTTTCAACCTCTGGCCGGGATGCACCAGCGCCACCCAGCTGCCGGGCTCGTCGGCGGGCCGGACCAGGAAGCACTCGGCCGCGCCACCGCCGGGCAGACGCTGGCCGATCAGCCGCGCCGGAAACACGCGCGTATCGTTGACCACCAGCACGTCACCCGGCTCGAGCAGTGCGGGCAGGTCCGCGAAGGCGTGATGTGTGATGGCGCCGTCCTGCCGTCCCAGCCTGAGGAGGCGCGAGGTGCCGCGCTCGACGGGAGGGATCTGGGCGATGAGTTCGGCAGGCAGGTCGAAATCGAACGCGTCAACACGCACCCGTAGAGTGTAGCTTCCCCTCGATCACCGGGGAGGCGCGTGCGATCGCCGGCGCGCGGGCAGAAAAAAGGCTCGGGCATCCCTGGATGCCCGAGCCGACCCGTGCGATGTTCCGTGGCGAACCCTAGTGGACGCTACCGAGCTGCGGACCTCGTTGCAGGCGCCAGTCCTCCGCGAGGATCGACCACAGCACCTGGTCGTGGAACTGACCGCCGCGATGAAACGATCGGCGCAGCACGCCTTCCTGAACCGCTCCGGTCTTGCGCAGCGCGCCGTTGCCGCGCCCGTTCACCACCGCCGCGCGCGCTTCGAGCCGCAGCACGCCGATATGGTCGAAGGCGAAGTCGAGCACGTGCCTTGCGGCGTCGAGGAACAGGCCGCTGCCCCAGTAGGCGCTGCCGAGCGCAAAACCCCACTCCCCCGTCTGGAAGATCGGATCTTCGCGATCGCGAGGGGCGGGACGTTCGAGTGCCCGCAGCTGGAACAGGCCAACGGCGACATCGGCGCCGGCGGGCACGACGGCGAAGCACGCCACGATCCCGGCCGCGCGATCCCGGTGGCACCAGCCGATGAACCGTTCGAATCCTTCAACGGTGGTCGGCGGCGGCGAGATGAAACGCGCCACCTCTTCGGCCGAAATGTGGCCAAGCAGCGACGTTGCGTCGTCAAGCCGCACTTCACGCAGCGTGAAGGCGGGGGTCACGAAAACCGGAAGACCCACGCGCCAGTCTGGCCGCACTTCCAACATAGCCGTCGATGGCGTGGCGATCGCCGAGCGCCGTTGCGACTCCGATTGCGAACGAACCTTGTCCATGAACGTCTTAGTGAACGACTGCCGGGTTCCAGATCGCCTTGGCCTGCCGCCACTCGTCGGCCAGGATTGCCCACAGCGACTGATCCATCTGGCGACCACCCTTGGTGAACGAGCGGCGCAGCACGCCCTCGTGCACCGCGCCCATCTTGCGGAGCGCGCCGTTACCGCGGCCGTTGGCGACGGCAGAGCGCGCCTCGAGCCGGCGCACGCCCACGACGTCAACCGCGAAGTCAATCAGCAGCTGTGCGCCCTCCTTGAAGTAGCCGTTGCCCCAGAACGCCGAGTCCAGAGCGAAGCCCCATTCCGCGGTGACGAACTGGGCCTCGATCTGCCGCAGCTGGAAGATACCCACCGGGCGGCTGGAGCCGTGCGGCACAATCGCGAAGCAGGCGTAGCGGCCAAGGGCGCGCTCGTTGTGCGCCCACTGGATGAAGCGTTCGAAGCCTTCCACCGAGCTTGGCGGAGTGGAGATGAACCGAGCCACGGCCTCAGGCGTCATGATTGCCAGCAGGGCGGATGCGTCCGACAGCGTGAGCTCGCGCAGCGTGATCGACGCGCCCACCAGCGTGGGCAGGCCGTTGCGCCAGGACGGTGACGCGGGCGCCGGGTGGAAGGGCCGCGCGGAAGGCACGGTGGTCGTAACGGGCCGGAGTTCCGGCTGTGCCGCGATCTTCACCATTAGCGTGAACCTCCAACCGAGTTCGCCAACTCACCCCAGACGATGTTCTCGCCCCACACAATGTTCTCGCCCCAGACGATTCCCCACACGATGTTCTCGCCCCACACGATGTTTTCGCCCCACACAATGTTTTCGCCCCAGACGATGTTCTCGCCCCAGACGATGTTGTGAGCGTCAGCGGTGGCTTCACCCCAGACGATGTTCTCGCCCCAGACGATGTTTTCGCCCCACACGATGTTCTCGCCCCACACGATGTTGAGGCCCCACACGGGCAGGTTGTAGAAGAGCGACTCGCCCCACACGATGTTCTCGCCCCACACGATGTTGGCGGCCCACGGGTAGGGCTGCCCTTCGACCGTGGTGTTGCAGGCGTTGACGGCCTCGCTGCAGTGCGGCATCGAGAGCCATTCCTGATTCAGGTCGGTGATGCGGGTATCGATGTTGCTCAGCAGGCGAACCGCGCCTTCAGCGTTCACCGCACCGGTGCCCTGCGACAGCCCGTCGTAGCGCACGCCCTGGTCGTCGCTGAGCGGCATGGCCGTGAACTGCAGCGCCGCCTTCGCGAGGTTCGGCGTCAGCTGCGGGAACTCGTCCTTCATCAGCGCCACCACGCCGGTGGTGACCGCCGCGGCCATGCTGGTGCCCGAGAGCCGCAGGTAGGAGCGGCCCGACGGGCCGGCCTCGACGAACTGCGGATAGGTATTCGCCAGCGCGCTGCCCGGCGCCAGTTCGGCCAGGAGCTGATGGCCGGGCGCCACCACGTCGGGCTTCGCGAGACCGTCGTACCAGGTCGGCCCGCGCGAGCTGTAGCTGGTCATCCGATCGTCGCCGCGCGCCGCGGTGCCCTGATGATTGAAGGCGCCGGCGGTGATGGCAGAGGGCGCGTTGCCAGGGGAAGTGATGCCGGCGTAACCGACCTCGCCGTCCGGATCCGAGCCGAAGTTGCCGGCCGAGGCGACCACGATGATCCCGGCCTGCACGGCCCTCTCGACCGCCTGAACGAGCGGGTCGGTGGCGGCAGGCTCGAAGATCGGGTGGCCGAGCGAGAGGTTGATGATGTCGATGCCGAAGCGGCGGCGGTTGGCCACCGCGAACTCGATGGCGCGGATGACGTCGCTGGTGCGGCCGCGGCCCTCGGCGTCCAGCACCTTCAGCGCGACGAAGCTGATGCCCGGGGCGACGCCCCGCATCGCGCCATCCATCGCCGGCTCCTGCGCGCCCATCAGTCCGGCCACATGCGTGCCGTGACCGTAGGCGTCGGAGGGGGACGTGCGCCGCGCGCCGCCACCGGTGAAGTCGACGAATGTCTGGATGCGGCCCGCGAAGGCCGCTGACGGGTAGAGACCCGAATCGATCAGGGCCACCGTGACGCCAGCGCCGTTCAGGCCGTCGTTCGCCGCCAGGCCCATCGCTTGCAGCATCGGGCTGGCCGCGGCGGGCGGCGGCGAGAGACGGGGGCGGCGGCCGGTGGCCATGACCTCGACGTCTTCCGAACAGCTCTGCGCCGCGGCACTGCCGCACACCGCGTCGACCTGCGCCGGGGTGAGCTCGACGCTCAGCGCGTCGATGGACTCGTGCTCGTCGGAAACGGTGACGCCCTGGCTTTGCAGCTGGTTCTTCAACCAGGTCCCGCTGCCCTGACTCGTCTGGACGATGACCCGGCTGCTGCGGCCTTCGGTCTGGGCTTGCTGGAGAGCGCGGTCCAACTTGGGATTGGCTTGGCCAGCCAACGCCGGAAGTGGCGCCAGCGTCAGCGCCAGGAGAATTGCGAAGGGGGAGGGGCGGATACTCATAAAGGTCTCGCCGTCCTGTTTAGCAATTGACCGGCCAAGTCATATAGACATCCACAAACCGGATAAAACTGGGCAATTAACAGACTCTAAGCGACAGCGGACACAGATGATACACCGGCCAAAGCCCAGGCAACGTGTGCCGCGACAGTACATGCCAATCGGGCCTTCCAGCCACGGATTGGAGCTA
Source organism: uncultured Acidobacteriota bacterium (assembly GCA_963723005.1). Taxonomy (GTDB): domain Bacteria; phylum Acidobacteriota; class Vicinamibacteria; order Vicinamibacterales; family UBA2999; genus VFZN01. Next base: position 339,559 of record CAVRPA010000015.1, read on the forward strand.
ACTGACTGTCCTATAGAGGCTTATGCGACCTTGTCCCAGCCTGAAACAGGCCAGCCTGGCGTGTGCCAGGAAGGTACAAGAATGTAAGCCTTTTGTTTACTGGATCTTAGCCCGCAGATTCGAGGGGGATCAGCCTGCGGCATGGTCTGAATCGGGACAGCTGGAACGCTGTCCCGACAAGATTGTCAGTCTGTGAACCCCGCGCTGGTCGCGGCCGGGGTTCCTAGAAGCCCCAGCGGACGAGGACCGATCCGACGGTGAAACCGGCGCCCACCGAGGCGAGGAGGATGAGATCGCCCTTCTTCAGCCGGCCGGTGTTGATCGCATCGTTCAGGGCGAGGGGAATGGTCGCGGCGGTGGTGTTGCCGAACCGGTCGATGTTGATGATCACCTTGTCTTCCGGCATCCCGATGCGTTCGGCCGCCGACATGATGATGCGGCGGTTCGCCTGATGCGAGACGAAGAGATCGAGGTTGGCTGCGGTCACGCCGTTGCGGTGAAGGATGCGCTCGCAGATCTCGCCGGTGTTCCGCACCGCGAACTTGAACACCGCCTGCCCTTCCTGCTTCACGAAGTGCAGGCGCTGGTCCACGGTCTCTCGCGACGCGGGGCGCTTGCTGCCCCCGGCCGGCATGCACAGCGCCGGCCCGCCGCTGCCGTCCACCTGGTGCTCGAAGTCCAGGATGCCGACGGACGGATCGTCCGACACGCCGAGCACCACCGCCCCGGCGCCGTCGCCGAACAGCACGCAGGTCGCCCGGTCGGTGTAGTCGATGATGCTCGACATCACGTCGGCGCCAATCACCAGCACGTTGGTCGCCGCGCCCGAGGCCACCATCTGGCTCCCCACCGTCAGCGCGTAGGTGAACGCCGAGCACGCCGCCGACAGATCGAAGCCCCAGGCCCTGGTCGCGCCGATCTTGGTCTGCACCAGGCACGCGGTACTCGGGAACAGCATGTCCGGCGTCACGGTACCGACGATGATCAGATCGATGTCGGTCGGGCGTGAGGCCGGCGCGGCTGATCGCTTCGAGCGCGGCTTCCTTCGCGAGGTCGCTCGTCGCCACGCCGGGATCGACGATGTGCCGCTCGCGGATGCCGGTCCGCTGCATGATCCACTCGTCGGTCGTGTCCACCAGCTTCTCGAGATCGGCGTTGGTGAGCAGGCGAGGCGGCACGTACGTGGCCAGGCTCTTGATGGCGGCGCGCCGGATGGGCACGGTTCCCGCCAGCTTCGATCGCAACGTCTCTGTCAAAACAATCCCCTTCCGGGCAGGGTGCGCCCAAAGTAAGCGTAGGCCCGCGCCGTGGCCATGCGGCCGCGCGGGGTGCGTTCCAGGAAGCCGAGCTGAATCAGATATGGCTCGTGCATGTCTTCGATGGCGTCGGATTCCTCGCTGGTCGCCGCCGCCAGCGTGTTGAGGCCGACAGGACCGCCGCTGAACTTGTCGATGATGGTCAGCATCAAGCGGCGATCCACTTCATCCAGCCCGTGCGCGTCCACCTCGAGCAGCGCCAGCGCCGCGCGGGCCACGTCCACGGTGATGTGGCCGTCGGCGCGGACTTCGGCGAAGTCGCGGACACGCCGCAACAGCCGGTTCGCCACGCGCGGCGTGCCGCGCGCCCGCCCCGCCAGCTCGCGCGCCGCATCGTCGTCGAGGGGGACGCCGAGGATGCGCGCCGAGCGCCGGACAATCTCCTCGATGTCGGCGGCGGTGTAGAAATCCAGCCGGTGAACGATGCCGAAGCGGGCGCGGAGCGGCGAGGTGAGCAGCCCGGCGCGTGTGGTGGCGCCGACCAGCGTGAACTTCTCGACGGGCACCTTCACCGATCGCGCACCCGGCCCCTGGCCGATCACGATGTCGAGCTCGAAATCCTCCATCGCCGGATAGAGGATCTCCTCGATTGCCGGTGCCATGCGGTGGATCTCGTCGATGAAGAGCACTTCGCGCGGCTGGAGGTTCGACAGGATGCCGGCGAGATCGCCGGGCTTCTCGATGACTGGTCCGGCCGTGGTGCGGATCGGAACGCCCAGTTCGTTGGCAATCACGTACGCGAGCGTCGTCTTGCCGAGGCCCGGAGGGCCGTAGAGCAGCACGTGATCGAGCGCCTCGCCCCGCTTTGCCGCCGCGGCGATCGACACCTGCAGGTTCTCCCGCACGCGGTCCTGGCCGATGTAATCGTCCAGGCGCCTGGGCCGGAGGCCGGCCTCGTATTGCGCATCGTCGTCTACGCGTGCCGCCGAGACGAGTCGGGAATCGCTCATGCTGTCAGGCTCGGGAGAGTATCTTCAGGGCCGCCCGAAGGTGAAGCTCGAACGAGGCGCCGGCGGAATCCTGGAGCACCGTCTCGAGCGCCTTGTCGATGGCTCGATGATCGTAGCCGAGATTCCCGAGCGCGGACGCCAGATCGGCGCGGCGCTCGTCGCCTTCGACTGCCATCGCCGACTCGCCGGCCACCGACTCGAGGGCTTTCGGCAGCCGGTCGCGCAGCTCCATCGAGATCCGCTCGGCGGTCTTCTTGCCGACGCCCGGGATGCGGGTCAACCTGGCGACGTCGGCGCGCTGGATGGCGCCGACCAGCTCGCGTGGCTCGATGCCCGAGAGCACGGCCAGCGCCAGCTTCGGCCCGATCCCGCTGACGCCGATCAGGCGCTCGAACATCGCAAGCTCGAGCGGGGTGGCGAATCCGTAGAGCGCGAGCTGATCCTCGCGTACGTGGGTGTGCACGCGCAGCGTGATCTCGGCACCCGAATCGCCAGCCGTGTAGTAGGTGGAGAGCGGCACCGCGACGTCGTATCCCACTCCCGCCACGTCGACAATGATCCGGGTGGGCTGCTTCTCGATGACGCGCCCGCGCAGGTAGGCGATCATCGTGTCGTCGGTCGGTACTGCCGCCAGCTCCTGGGCGAGGCGGCGCCGCGCGGCTCGGCGGCCCGCGTGCGCGCGCCGGCTGCGGCGATCACGCCGGACTGGTGCACGTGGCAGATGGCCACCGCCAGGGCATCGGCGGCGTCATGAGGCGTGGGCACGGCGTCGAGCCCCAGCAACAGCTTCACCATCTGCCCCACCTGCGGCTTCTCCGCGCGCCCGTATCCGACGACAGCGCGTTTGATCTCGGTGGGGGTGTATTCGAGGACCGGCATACCGCACTCGACGGCCGCCAGCATGGCCACGCCGCGCGCATGCCCCAACTTCAGCGCGCTGCGCACGTTCGTGGCGTAGAAAAGGTTTTCGATCGCGACACAGTCAGGCTGGCAGGCTTCGATCTCGGCGACGAGCGCGCGGTAGATCGCGCCCAGCCGCTCGGGAAAGGCGGCGTCGGCCCTGGCGGTGATGGCGCCGCACCGCACCAGGCGGTGGCGACGTCCATCGCTGTCGACGCACCCGAAACCGGTGCGCTCGGAGCCGGGGTCGATGCCGAACACCTTCACGCGAGCGAGGCCTCGATCTCCTTCTCCTCGATGTCGAAGTTCGACCAGACCTGCTTGACGTCATCGTGATCGTCGAGCACGTCCATCAGCTTGACCATCCGCGTCGCTTCGGCGCCCTGCAGCTTGACGTAGTTCTGGGGCAGCATGGCGACCTGCGCGCTGGCGGGCTCGACACCGAGGCTCTTCACCGCATCGCGCACGGCTTCGAATGCCGGCGGAGCGGTCAGGATCTCCCAGTTGTCGCCGTCGTCGCGCATGTCGTCGGCGCCGGCCTCGAGCGAGGTGTTCAGGAGCTTCTCCTCGTCAGCCGCGTGCTTCTCGACGACGATATAGCCCTTCTTCTCGAACATCCAGGCCACGGAGTTGCTGGAGCCCAGGTTGCCGCTGTGCTTTTCCAGCAGGTGGCGCAGTTCACCGACGGTGCGGTTCTTGTTGTCGGTGAGCGTTTCGATGATGAGGGCGGCACCGCCAGGGCCGTAGCCCTCGTAGGTGATTTCCTCGTACGTGACGCCGGGCAGTTCGCCGGTGCCGCGCTGGATCGCCTTCTTGATGTTGTCGGCCGGCATGTTGACCGACTTCGCTTCGGCGATGATCGTGCGGAGCCGCGGATTGGTGGCCTGATCGCCGCCGCCATTCCTGGCCGCAACCGTCAGTTCCTTGATGATGCGGGTGAAGATCTTCCCCCGCTTGGCGTCAGCGGCGCCCTTCTTGTGCTTGATCGTGTGCCATTTTGAATGGCCGGACATGGCAGTGCTCCAGAGTCTGAAGTTTGACACCCCTCAGCCCACGTCGACAGTCGAGCGGATGGCATCCTAAACTCAAGCGAATTGAGGGGTTAAAGGACTCTAGAGTTTACGCGGAAAGAAAGCCAGAAGGAAAGCGGCTGTTCACGCCCTAGCGGCGGCTGGCCAGGAGAATCCAGACCTCGGCCCGGGAGTCCCAGGGGCCGCCGCGGTAGTCACCCAGCATGGCGGTCACCTCGAAGCCGGCCTTCTCCAGCCGGGCGGCCATCTGCGGCACCGAGACAGTGCGAAACGTGAGGGTGAACTGTTTGCGGGTCGCCTGCCGGCCCCGCCCTTCGATGAATTCCTGATCGAAGAACGTCAGCCCGCGTTTGGCGTCCTGACGGACCGATTCGAGGAGCGTGATGGGGGTGCCGGCACGCCCGCGCCGCCCCTTCAGGCTCACGCGCTTCTGGTACTCCCGCCAGTCCGGCAGGTCCGCGACCAGCTCGAGGCCGAAGACGCCGCCCTTTGGGAGCAGGTCGGCTACCGCCTTCAGGGTGTCGACCAGGTCCTTCTCGCGAAGCAGCGACTGCAGGACGCCGTACGGCGCCAGGACCGTGCCGAACGAGCCCCGGGCAAACGGCAGGTGCCGGATGTCCCCCCGGACCAGCGCCACCTTCGGCAGCCTGGCGCGGCGCAGCCTCGTCTTCCCGCGGCCCAGCATCGCATCCGAGCGGTCGATGCCGACGACCTCGGCCGCCCCGGTCCTCGCCAGAGGAACGGTGACCCGGCCCGTTCCGCAACCCAGTTCGAGCACGCGGCCGCCCCGAGCGGTGACGAGCCGCTGCCAGAACGCCACGTCCCTGCGCCCGAAGGTCCGGGCATTTTCCCAGTCGTAGAACGGCGCGTACTCATCCCAGCCGTGGTGACCCTCGACGCGCGGTTCACGGGCCGACGCCCGCGCTGTTTTGGGCCGCACAGCCGGCCGGCGGCCTACGTCCACGGCAATTCCACCTCGCCGCGAGCCTGGCGGGTGGCGAGGTCGGACAGGCCGGAGAGGATCTGCAGCACGTCGTGGGGCAGGTCCATCGGCTGGAAGGTGTCCACGGAGACGCACGCCACGCGGACGAAGCCCTCGGCCAGCAGCTGATCCGAGTTGTGGTCTCGAATCTCAAATTGATGCCGGAGCCTTCGGGGGTTCTCCGCCGTGGTCTCGATGCCGACGCGGACCAGCTGACCCGCCCGCGCGGGCGCACGGAATTTGGCGCTCACTTCCACGCGCGGCATTCCGAAGCGGTGGCGGTCGAGCAACACCTGGCGGGCCTGGCCAAGCGAGGCGAACATTTCTTCCTCGGCATCTTCGAACCATCCGAGAAAGTTGGGAAACCAGGCGATGCCGGCGGCATCGGTGTCCGACCAGTGAACTTTCTTGCGAATCTGGAAGAAGGGCATGGTCTCGAATCCTCAGTCGGAAATGGCGAGTTCACCCGGCACGATGGGCCGGGTGCGCGGCAGCAGGCCGAGCCGGGCCCGGTTGCCCACGAACGCGAGAATCCCGATGAACACCGCCAGCTTCAGAATGTCGCTGAAGGTGTTGTGGGGCAGCGCCTTCCACATGAACCACAGGATCGGCTGTGCGATGGCCACGGCCCACACCGAACCATAGAAGTAGCGGCGTTCGTGCCCCTCGCCCGCCGTGGACTTCTTCACCCGCGGCAGCTGGCCAAGGGCGCCGAGCAGCCACACCGTGCCGGCAATCGGGAAGTAGGCATACTCGTACATCTGCTTCAGCCGCCACTCACCGGTGACGATGGCGACGACGAGCCCGGCGATGTTCAGCACCGCAAACGCCACAACCTCGCCCCAGGCGGTGGTGTAGCAGATCCGCCGGTACAGCGGATTGGGCCGATCTTCCGTGAAACGGATGATGTAGGGCGCGGGCTCGCAGCCGGGGAGCTGGCCAAGGAGGCCGGCGATCCCGGTGCCTGCCAGCACCACGGTCAGCCAGGTGAGCATCCGCGCGTCGAATCCTCGCTCGAAGAGGTCGAAGGTGAGCGGACCCGGCGCGATGAAGAAGACGAAGATCCAGATCGGCCAGTGATTGAATCGGTAGTGCAGCTTGTTCCGCGTCCGCAGCTTGCGTTCGGTATCGAGCTCCACCAGCAGCGCGTCGGACCCGATGTCGGCGCCCGTCCGGGCCAGGGGTCGTAGTCTCTCGGTCATCCAGCGCTATATTCTCCCGCATGTTGCCGTCGCGCGTCGCGTTCCTCTTCATTCTTCTGGTCGCCACGGGCTGCGCGCGGCCTTCGGCCCCGATTTCGGCCCCATCCGCGCCAGAATCCCTGGAGGCGTTCAGGGCGGACGCGGCGCGAATTCTCGACGAGACAGGCGTGCCGGGCGCGGGCATCGCGCTGGTGCGGGCCGGGGGCGTGGAATGGGCCGGGGGCGATCGGCATGGCCGATCGTGACCAGCGCACGCCGGTAACGGCCGACACGCACTTCCGCGCCGGATCCATCAGCAAGACGTTCGTGGCGATGGCGCTGGTGCAGCAATACGAAGACGGTGAGATGGACATCGAGGCCCCGGTCTCCGAGCTCGCGCCGAGCGTGACCATCGACAATCGGTTCAGCGCCCCGGTCACGGTGCTGAACCTGCTGCAGCACACCGCCGGCTTCGACGACATGCACTTCAACGAGCGCTACAACCTCACCGACCCGCCAGACCTCCCGTTGCTCGACGTGCTGGCGCGCAATCCCGCGTCGCGCCGCGTGCGCTGGCAGCCGGGCACGCGCATGTCGTATTCGAATCCCGGCTACGCCGTGGCCGCCGCGGTCCTCGAGCAGGTGACCGGACGCCCGTACGAAGACGTGATCCGGCGAGCGCATCTTCACGCCGCTTGGCATGGACACCAGCAGTTTCGTGCTGACGCCAGGCGACGAAGCCTCTCTGGCGCGTGGCTACGACAGCCGGTCCGGCGCGCCAGTCCCGTTCTCGCAGATCTATCTGCGGCCGGCCGGTAACCTGCACACTTCGGCAGCCGAGCTGGGGCGCTTCGTTCAGATGCTCCTCAACTGGGGAGAAACCGCAGACCAGCCTGGTGATCGACCCGGAGTACCTCAGCAACATGGAGCGGCCGCGCACGTCGCTCTCGGCGAAGGCGGGGTTGATCTACGGTTACGGCACCGGCATCACGTCCCGTTCGCTCGCGGGCTTCCCGGTGCTGGGCCACAACGGCGGCATCGACGGCTTCTCCTCGTCTTACGGCTACTCCGCGGGACGGGACGTCGGGTGGGTGGTGCTCGTCAACGCGTCGTACGGCGGGGCAGCCGTGGAGCGACTGTCGGCACTGGCACTCAGCTATCTCAAACGTGACGTCGCTCCCCCGTCGAAGCCTGAACTCCCCGTGGCACCTGCGGTGTTGGCCGGGTATGAGGGCTACTACCAGCCCGAAGGATTTCGCAACGAGGTGTTTGGCGCGATTGACTGGCTGACCGGAGGCACGACGGTTCGCGCCGAGGGCAATGGCGTCTGGGCGCAGACGATTCTCGGTTCGCGGCAGCGGCTCGTTCCAACGTCGGACAATCTGTTCCGTCGGAGCGAGGACATCACGCCCGGCGTGGTGTTCACGACGGACGCCGATGGACGCGACGTGATGGTCAAGGACGGTCAATACGGCGTCCGGACGCCAAGGTGGCGGGTCGAGGCGATTCGCGTTCCCATTCTGGTGGCCGTGGCCCTGCTGGCCACGGTACCGCTCGCCCTTCTGATCTGGCTCGTGCGAATCCGCGCCGCCAGACCGGCAGGCTTCTGGGGACTCAAAATAACGCTCGTCGTCCTGCCGCTGGCATTCGTAGCGCTCTGCAGCCTGCCGATGTGGGTCCCTGGCCGTGAGTGGGGCGTCCCCAGCCTCTGGACTCGTGCGACGTTCATCGGCTCCTCGGCGCTTCCGATCTTCTCCATCGTCGCACTCGTGCTGCTGGTGGATGCCTGGCGCCGGGACGCCGGTCCGTGGCTGCGGGCCTACGCCGCCGCGGTGACGTGTGGCGGCCTCGCGCTCTCGGCTTACATTGCCGTGTGGGGACTGGTGGGCATCAGACCGTGGGTCTACTGAGTGCGGCGACGGTAATGACCAGGCGGCGACGTTAGACTAGTGGAGCGTATCGACGATAACTGTCCTGGTCAGCGCCATGCTCAGCCAACGTCCTGTCGGCCGTTCCGTAGGAACGGCCGCTGTAGAAACCGACCATACATCCCACTAAGCGCGTGACACAGGAATGGAACGCCTCCTCGTACCACAAGGTCTCGGCCCCGCAGACGAGTTGGGGCCAGAAGGTGCTCGCACGACTCGAGCTCCGTGGTGACGAACGCGCGATCGACGCCGGCTGCGGAAGCGGCCGTTTGACCAGCGAACTGCTGGAGCGGCTGCCTCACGGTCAACTCGTGGCGATCGACCGATCGTGGAACATGCTCCAGACCGCGCGCGCGAATCTCCGGCCGGCCTTTGGTCCGCGAGTGCGATTCGTTCAAGTTTCGCTGCCCGCCATGCCGTTCGACGAATGGGCCGACCTCATCTTCAGCACCGCCACGTTCCACTGGGTCGGCGATCACCCGGCGCTCTTCGCCAATCTCTTCAAGGCATTGCGTCCGGGCGGCCGCCTGCACGCGCAGTGCGGAGGTGGCGCCAACCTCGCCGAGGCGCACGCGCTGGCCGACCAGGTGATGCAGCGCCCGGCGTTCGCCGAGTACTTCACCGGCTGGCCTGGCCCCTGGCTGTTTGCGACGGACCTCGAAACGCGCGCACGGTTGGTGGCAGCGGGCTTCACCGATGTTCAAACCGATCTGGAAGCCGCGCCCACTACGCTCGCCAGCGAAGCGGACTACCGCGAGTTCGTCACGACCGTGATTTACCATCCGCACCTTTCACGCCTCCCCGAGTCGCTCAAGGATCGATTCATAGATGAGGTAACCGAGCTGTCCGCCGCACAGTCCTCGCCGTTCACACTGGACTATTGGCGTCTCAACATGCGGGCCGTCAGGCCCGCTTCCCGTTCGTGAGCTGACCAAGATGACGCATCCATCCGTGATTCGCCCGGCCGACCATGCGGTCTACTCGCCGCACAAGATGGGCAAGGCCACGCTGTTCGAGTCGTCGCGACTGCTCGTCGGCTTGAATGCTTTCGAACCCGGACAGCAACATGCCCTTCACGCGCATGCGGGACAGGACAAGGCCTACCTCATCGTGGAGGGGTCGGGCGAGTTCCTCCTGGATGGACGTGAAGTGCCGATGCGCGCCGGGGATCTGCTGGTCGCGCCCGAAGGTGTGCCGCACGGCGTGCGGAACACCGGCTCGGAACGCCTGCTCGTGCTGGCGATTCTGGCGCCCGCGCCTGCACAACATTGAGAAATTCAGTGTGCGCGCGCACGCGTGGCGGGCCCGCACTGGATTACTATCTGAATGAATGGCGAAGTCCCCGACGCTCCGCGCCCTGCCGCGACGCGAGCATTCTGCGCGAACGCCAAGGACCGGGTCTGCCACCGAGCCGGAGCGAAATTTCACGCTGGCGGCGTCGCCGGTCGCGAGCGAAGCCAGTGCCACCGGGCATGAAGGCACGGGACTGATCACCGGCGCGGACGGTCGCACGCGCTGCTGGTGGTCGGGCCAGGATCCGCTGTACGTCCGCTATCACGACGAGGAGTGGGGCCGCCCGGTCCGCAACGATCATCGGCTCTTCGAGAAGATCTGTCTCGAAGGCTTCCAGTCAGGTCTGAGCTGGTTGACGATCCTGCGCAAACGCGAGCACTTCCGCGAGTCGTTCGAGGGCTTCGACCCCGAGCGTGTCGCCCGCCTCACGGCGCGTGATGTCACGCGCCTGATGAAGAACACCGGCATCGTCCGGCATCGGGGCAAGATCGAATCGACGATCAACAACGCCAAGCGCGCGCTCGAACTGATCGAGGAACGCGGTTCGCTGGCCAAGTATTTCTGGGGCTGGGAACCATCGCCGAAGGAGCGGCCCGCGGTCTGCTCCTATGACGTGCTGCGGGCCATCAACACCACGGCCTCGTCGGTCCGCCTGTCCAAGGAACTGAAGGCGCGCGGCTGGACGTTCGTCGGTCCCACGACCATCTACGCCTTCATGCAGGCCATGGGGCTGGTCAACGATCACGTGGAAGGCTGCCACTGCCGCGCGGAAGTGGCCCGCATGCGCCGCCGCTGAGCGATTACTGCTGCACCACCGTGTGCTTGCGGTCGCGGAGCAGCTCGACGAGGCTGTTGGGCCCAACCAGATGGGCCGCCCCAACGACGACGAAACACCGCGCCCCTTCCGACAGACACGCCTCGACCGGCGTCACCCAATTCCGGTTCCGCTCGAACAGCAATCGCTCCGCGATCGCGGGTGAGTCGCTGAATCCGTCGTGCAGCAGTCGTTCGACCGCGGCGGTGTCGCCTTTCTTCCAGGCGTCGGCCAGCGTCTCGATGTTGCTGGCCTGCATGTCGATGTCGGCCAGCATCGCCTTGAGCGATTCCTCCTGCATCGAGCCGGCCAGGCCGTCCAGCCGGTCGAACTGATAGGCCACTGTCTCGAGCGCGCGCCGCGGCATCGCCGCGGCCTTGGCGCGATCGAAGAAGTGCTTGTCGATGCCAAGTTCGCCATCAAACCCGGCCTTCGCCATCTCGGCCGACATGAGGGTCACGGCCGCCATCCAGGGCTTCATCCGCTGCAGCACCATCAAGGGGATGCCGTTGGCCTCGGCGCGTTTGCGCAGGGCCGCAAACGTCTCCGCGGACACAAGCTGGTCGAGAGTCTGCCCCTGGGGAAGCGTGGCCTTGCCCACCAGCCCGATCATCGTGGCGGGATTGTTCATCTCGTCGAGGTCCACTTCCTCGACCAGCGTCCGCGACCAGGCGAAGGCCTGGTCGATGGTGGGGCTCAATGGGTAGTAGCTCTTGGTGAGCACGTGCACCGAACCGAGCAGATAGGCCTCGCCGCCCGAGGGCGAGGTGACCTTCCACAGGAAGTGCTTCGATGCCGTCTCCTGCGCCGAGGCGACCGCATAGAACGCCACGACGGCCGCCAGAATCGCCGCACCAACTCGTCTCGTTCGCATGTGCCTCCCCCGCACCAAGTATTATCAGTCTCTTCATGTCACTGCGTACCGTCCTGCAAGGGGCCCTGGTGATGGGCCCGATGACCAAGGGCTCGAACCTGCCTTACCGGCGCCTGTGCGTCGAACTGGGCGCGCGCGTGACCATGAGCGAAATGACCGTCGCCCGACGGCTGAAACAGCGGCGCAAGGGCGAGTTCGCCCTTATCCGCCGTTTCGAAGGCGAACCATTTTTCGGCGTTCAGCTGGCCGGCACCAACCCCGAGGAAATGGGATGGGCGGCGGAGTTGGTGGAGTCCCGCGGGGCCGATCTCGTGGACCTCAATTGCGGATGCCCCATCGATCACTTCACCCACAAGGGCATCGGCGCGTCGCTGGGCCGCCAACCAAACCGGCAGCGGCGCATCATCGAGACGATGAAGAAGGCCGTGAAGGGGATTCCGGTCACCGCGAAGATCAGGCTGGGTTGGAACGACGACGACCGAAATGCGCTGGACCAGGCCAGGGCCGTGGCCGACGGTGGCGCCGACGCAATCACGGTGCACGGACGAACTCGCAACGCGCGTTACCGGACCGCGGCCGACTGGGATGCGATCGCTTCCATCGCGGCGGCGGTCTCGATTCCAGTCATCGGCAACGGCGACGTGCTGTTCGGACACGAAGTCGAGCCGCTGCGCGTCCGTGCCGGCTGCACCGGCGTGATGACCGCGCGCGCGGCCTTGATTCGCCCGTGGCTGTTTCGCGAAGTCACCGAGGGATACCGCGACCTGTCGGCGGACGATCGCATCGCCATCTACCGCCGCTACGTCACGCTGGCGAAGGAGCATTGGGGGAACGACGACCATGGGCTGGCCCGCGTGCGCACGTTCACGCTATGGCACCTGGGGTTCTGGTGCCGCGATGTCAGGCGTCACGACGATGGCACGTTCCCGTCGATGCAGGTGCGCGAGCGGGAGCTGCGGGCGCTCACGCCGCTCGATGCGCTGCTCACGCGCACCGACGCACCAGCCCACGACTACTTGACGGAGTGTCTGGTGATGGAGCGGGAGATCGTGCCCGCCGAAGCGCCCGCGGCCGGCGCCGAGCAGGAGTCGCCAGTGCTGGAAGCCGAAGGCTAGCGATTCCGACCGGGGCCGCGGTTCACGACCGCGCCGCCTTCCAGCGCTCGAGCTCCTCGAGCGAACGAGGCCAGTCGTCTTTCAGCAGCCGCGAGAGCCCGCGATCGGCCAGCAGGCGTCCCCCTGTCTGGCAGGTCGGACAGTAGTTCGCTTCGTTGGACGCGTACTTGATCCGTTGAATCGGCGTGCCGCACACCGGGCAGGGCTTGCCGAACCGTCCGTGGGCGGTCATGCCTTCGCGAAACGCCGTCACCTTTTCCGGGAAGGTGTCCCCCGCTTCGGCGATCAGCGCGTCGCGCCAGTGCGTGAGCACGGCACGGGTCTCCGCGAGCAGCCGCTCGATCTCGTCATCGCCGAGACGACTGGTCAGTTGCAGCGGCGATAACTTCGCCGCGAGCAGGATCTCGTCGGAGTACGCGTTCCCGATGCCGGAGAACAGCCGCGGATCGGTGAGCGCCCGCTTGAGCGTGTGATTCTCCAGGCGCAGCTGTCTCGCGAACTCGTCCGGCGTCGCCGAAAACACATCGATGCCGCCGGGGTCGTGGGCGGCAAGATGCGCTTGACCTCTGACCACGTAGAGTGACGCGTGCCGCTTGGAGCCGGCTTCGGTCAGGAGAAGGGTTCCGTCTGCGAAGTCGAAAGCGGCAAGCCCGATCTTCCCCGGCACCGGCGCGCCGGCCGGTCGCCAGCGGAAGCGGCCGGCAATCATCAGGTGGAAGACAAGATAGAGCTCGCCCTCGAGCTCCCAGACGATGCGCTTGCCCAGGCGCTGGAGGCCGGTGATGTTCGCGCCAACCGCGGACTCGATTGGCGGGTCCACCGACCGGAGCAGAAACGGGCTGGCGATCCGCACGCGCTCGAGCCGCTGGCCCACCAGGCGAGGGCGGAGCGCGTGAAGATAGAGCTCGATGTCGGGATACTCGGGCACGACCCGTCAGCCGACGTCAATACGCGTTGACAAGAGACATCCAGCCCGACCAGCCTGGGGCCCGATCCATCCCGGATCAGACGACGGGCGCCAGCGGTTTCCGGCGGCGTGCTGCAGGACCCATGACGGATGAAGTGCAGGGCCTCGGCCAACGATGCTTCGGCGGCGTCACCCAGATCGAATTCGATGGAATCGGCCGCCGAACAGGTCGCGGGCAGCCCACCGAAGTAGTCACCCTCGTCGTTGGCATTGCGCAACGAGAACGAGACCGGTGCCAGCACCTTGTCGCAGAACTCGACCAGATACTGGCCAACCGGCTTGCCGTAGGTCGCATCGCCGATGATGTCCACCGGCATGAAGGGACGCAGTGCGTTGATCACCAGCTCGCTGGCAGACGCCGACGAGCGAGAGGCGATGACGACGAGCCTCGATAGCTGTGGCACCGGCTGTTCGAGCGATTCGAACCGGATCGTCTCGTTGCGGAACGCGTTTCGGTCGTTGTGCGAGTAGGTGGCGAAGGGTTGCCCCGCCGTCAGCGCCCCGCCGATCAGGCTGCCCAGGTGTACGGCCACGTCCACCAGCCCGCCGCCGTTGTAGCGAAGGTCCAACACCAGTTCCGAGACGCCCGCCTCGCGCAGCGAGGCAAAGGCCTCGTCGAGCGCCGCTACTGACGGGCGCACGAAGTTCCTGAAGAACACGTAGCCAACCCTGCGGCCGTCAACTTCGTAGACACGGGTCAGCGAAACCGTCGGGATGGTCACGGGACGCTTCGTCATCTCCTGCCGCCGCTCGCTGCCCTCTCGCGATCGGAACAAGACGGTTGAGGACACGCCGATGTCGGATGGCCCGAAGGCACTGCCAATGGTCCCGGCCGCGATCAGCGATTCAACACTCTGCCCGTCGATTTCGAGAATCCGATCGCCGCGTGCCAGCCCCGCCTCGGATGCGGGACTGTCTGGAAACACCTGAAGCACGCGGAGCTCAGACTCCGTCTGCGAGGTCGAGAAGCCGAATCCGACGAACTGACTGTCGCTGTAGAACGCGTTGCTCGACGCCGCCGAGGTGATGTAACTGAAACGGCTGTCCAGTTCGCGGTACCGGACGGCCTCCAGATAGGCCTCCGGCGAGGAGAATGCCGCGGCGTTCACAGATGGCATCTGCTGCCGCCACAGGTAGAGGTCGAGCATCACGTCGCGAACGTAAAGGTTCTGCGACGACACGGAGCACGACCTGGGACCAGTCTGCGCGGCGGCAGGCACGGCACCCATGCCCACCAGCAGCACGACGGCCCAGCGCAACGCCCGGAAAGCCATTGGCCGATTGTGTCCCGGGCCGGCGGTGCTTGGGAAGGGGGGCCTGTCGCGGTGTCACCGTAAGGGACAGGGTAGACTCCACTCGTGAAGTTCATCAAAAGGTGGACCATTCGGGCCATTGCAGCCGCCCTGCTCATCGTCGGCACGCTGGTGATTGGCGGGGCGCTCGACGCGCGACGGCGTCACCCCGATCTGAAGCCGTGGCACCAGATGGTGCCGAACGACCTCACGGCATCGGAGATGACTGACACCTTCGACTTCAGTCGCCTGCTGGCGCGGGAGAACGAGGCGTTTGCGACGGTGGACGCCGTCGAAGCGGCGGTGGCGCCCGAGGATCGCACACCGGTGAATCGCTTCGTGGTGGGCAGTCGTGCGCACTACTCGCAGGCCGGGGAGAACTGGAACCGCACCTTCGAATTGCAGCCGGACGCCGTATCTGGTGGCGCCCTCCTGATTCATGGCCTCACCGACTCGCCCTACAGCATGAAGGCGGTGGCGGAGACGCTCAGACAGCAGGGGTACTACGCCCTGGCGTTGCGGATGCCGGGCCACGGCACGGTGCCGGCCGGCCTCACCACTGTCGACTGGCAGGACTGGCTGGCGGCCGTTCGCGTCGGCGCCCGCCGCGTGCGGCAGCAGATCGGTCCCGACAAGCCGCTGGTCATCGTCGGCTACTCGAACGGTGGCGCACTCGCGGTGAAGTATGCCCTCGAGGCGCTCGACCGGTCGCAGGATCCGCGGCCGACGAGCCTGGTTCTGATCTCGCCGATGATCGGTGTCACGCCAGCCGCGCGATTGGCGTGGTGGATCAGCCGCCTCGGGTTCATCCCGTACTTCGAGAAGGCCAAGTGGCTGGACGTCATTCCGGAGTACAACCCGTTCAAGTACAACTCGTTCCCTGCCAACGCCGGGTTCCAGACATCGGCCATCACACGATCGCTGGAGGCCGATCTTCGGCGGTTGGGACAAGCGGGGCGCCTGAAAGATCTGCCCCCGATGCTCACCTTCCAGTCCATCGTCGATGCGACGGTCAGCACGACGGCGGTGCTGCGCACGCTCTACGATCGACTGCCGGCAAATGGCAGCTCGCTCGTGTTGTTCGATGTGAACCATCGCTCCGGGATCGATGTGTTCGTCCGCGCCGAGGACCGGTCGCACGTCGCGCGACTGTTCGATCGCGAGGCCCGTCCCTTCCGCCGGGTGCTGATCACCAACAGCAGTGCGGCAACCAACGACGTCATCTCACGGACCGTGGATGCCGGCCAGCTCTCGATCGTCGACTCGGCTCTCGGGATGTCGTGGCCGACGGATGTGTATTCACTGACACACATCGCGCTGCCGTTCACCCCGGACGACATGCTGTACGGAACCGAGGGCGACCCGGCGGCGGCCGGTCTGGTGCGGCTTGGCCGGCTGAGCCCACGCGGGGAGCGGTCGGTGCTCACCGTGAGCACGGAGACCCTCATGCGGCTGTCCTCGAATCCATTCTTCCCCTACATCGCCGACACTCTTCGCACCTGGGTCGCCACGTCTCCAGGCCGTTAACCGGGCGGCGGAACGTTGCTCAGGAACGCATCGGCGGGACCCAGGAGCACTCCTGGCGCGAAGCCGAGGAGCACCAGCAGGAGCACGATGGTCACCACCACCACGCGCTCGCGCGGATAGAGGTCGGGCGCCAGCGTAGCCACGGTGCGTCCGAGAAACACTCGGGAGAAGGCAATCAGGGTGGTCACGGCGAGGAGTGCGCTCGACAGGATCACGGTGACCGTGCTCGTGGGGCTTTCCATCCACAACGTGTGCAGCAGCAGGTCATCCGCGACGAACCCGGCAGTCCCCGGCAGGCCCACGCCAGCGCCACCGAACAGCGCGAAGGCAGTGGCGAGTTTCGGCAAGCCACCGGCTCGACCGCCCGGCCCTTGAAAGCTGACGGGGCCGACGCGCTCTTCAAGCGAGGTGATCATGAGGCCGAGGCCCCCGAGCGCCAGCCCCATGGCTACCGCGACGAGCAGCGCCGCTGCGAAGTTGTCGAGGCTCGCGGCGCCGACCGCGGCCATCAGCATCCCGCCGTGCATCGCCGTGGTTCCTCGATACAGGCCTCGAAGGTCTCGCTGCACCAGCGTCATCAGCGCCGCCGTGATCGTCGCCGCCGCGCCATAGCGCACCAGCAGGGGGGCGAGCTCGATCGCCGCGGCATGGTGGTCCACGAACCGCAGGTGCACGAAGACGAGAGCGATCGTCGAAGACAGCTGCTGGGTCTGCGCGAACGGAAGCCGGTCGCAGATGCTGGCGACACCGACGTGCAGAGGGATCACTCCAGCCCGCAGCGCGATGCACAAGCAGGACAGACCGAAGGCGATGGCCAACTGCTCCTGGCGGAGGGCGATCGCGACACCAATCGCGGCAATGGCGGACACCGCCAGCGTGGCCGCGCCGGTGCGGGTCGCACGCACCACGGTGAGCGCGTGCATCGACGCGCCGGCCGCGACGGCGAGATAGGCGATCTCCCCGGTGGGTGCAAGGAGCGCCACGACCAACGCGCCAGCGAGGGTCAGTAGATGCCAGGCACGTTGAGCGTGCTGCGACCCGACCACGGGAGCGACCAGCAGCAGCATGCAGACCGCGAGCGTTTCCCATGGCGCGGTTTGAACCAGTTCCAGGTTCGTCACGAGCTCCGCCCATCCAGGGTGACCGCACGTCGGAGCCAGCAGTCAACCCGGTCGATGCCCCGAGCCAGCGCCAGGACCGGCGAGAACGCCGTGTCGATACGATCATCCAGCCGCAGCCGATGCAGGGACGACGCATACAGCCGTGCGGCAAGAGCCGGCGACCACCGGGCCAGCAGGCTCGGGGGCCGTGCGTGGCCATGACCGAGGCGGTGGCTGTCGTGAATCGTGTTGGGCGCTTTCAGGTATTGCCCCAGTCGGAGGAAGGCGTGACAGACCAGGTGCGTGAGGGCCAGGGCCGTCCACCCAAGACAGATCTCCGCGAGGATCAGACCGACCTGGGCGAGCGTGGCATGAGCCAGCGCGCCCTTCGCGTCGGTGTGCACCCTGACGACGGCAGTGGCGTAGAGAGCCGTGGCGAGTCCCACCAGAACACCCACGGTCCTGGCGACGAGCGACACCTCCAGGACCGGCCACACGCGCAGCAGCAGGAAGAGTCCAGCGTGAATTGACACCGCTCCGTAGAACAACGCGCTCGAGGGAGTCGGTCCTTCCATCGCGCGAGGCAACCAGCCCGAGAACGGCAGCTGCGCCGACTTCCCCATCGCCGACACGAGGAACAGCAGAGCGATGATCGTGGCCTCGGCTGGTGGCAGGGCGGCGGCGCCGGCAAAAGCCGAGAAACGTGCCGATCCGAGCAGCTCGAACGTGGTGACGGTCGCGATGAGGAGTCCCGCGTCGGAGAACCGGTAGGTGGCGAAGGCGCGAACTGACGACCTCACCGGTTCGTCGCGCTCATGAAAGAAGCCGATGAAGAAGGCCGACGATACGCCGATCATCTCCCAGCCGGCGAAGAACAGCTCGAGGGCGCCTGCGAGCGCGACCAGCTGCGTGCCGGTGGCAAATATACCCAGCAGCGTGAAGAACCGGACGAAGCCTGCCTCTTTATGAAGGTAGGTGACCGAGAAGCGGGCCACCAGCGCGGTCAGGACCGCCGCAAACAGCGAAATCGTCACCGAGATGCCGTCGACGAGGAAGACGGTTGGAATCACAAAGTTGCCGATTCGCAGCCAGTTGGCGAACTCGACGTCGCCGCGCACGGGCTCACCCAGGACGCCCGCGTAACCGCCGAGGACAATCAGACTGCCGAGAACCGAGGCCACGAGTCCCGCGCCAAGCAATCGGGAAGCGGTTCGCTCGGAGGGGTGCGCGTCCGAAAGCAAGACGAGGAACCCCACGCCGGCGACGCTGACGAGGGGGGCCAACACCGTCAGGATGATTGCGGCCGCGTACACGTCGCTCACGCGGATTCAGCTCCCACCGCGGCATGAACGGAGTAATGGCCAGGCCCGACCGCGGCCTCCGGCAACGCGCTTCGGACCAGTGCCGGTGTGACGTGATCCCGCGTCCGCATGTGCCACTCGGCGGAGCGCTCAACTACGGGTAACAGAGCCGGGCGCGGCTCATAGGGCACGAATCGCCCGCCTTCGAACACTGCCATCGCGCCCGTGTCTGGATCGGCGGACACCAGCTGCACCCACTCGTTGACGACAAGCTCCGCCACTTCCGGTTGTCGGCTCGCCACCGCCAGGAGAGCTTCAGGGGTGGCATCGACAATTATCAGCAGCCGCATTGGTTCGTGTATCTCAACCATCTGCAGCGGCAGACCCGTGCGCAGGTCGCTCTGATGTCCGTTCATGACGCCGATCAATCCGGTGACGTTGTGAGGCAGTTTGGTGCCGCAGCCGAACGTCTCGTTGTCCACTGACGAAAAGTAGTACTCGAGACTGATCCCGGCGCCGACCGGTCCCACCGCCGCCAGGATGCGTTCGAGCACGGAGTGGTTGCTGTCGATGCCCGGGTCATAACTCACGAGAAACGCCCGGCGATCCAGGTGCAGGCCACGGGTCAGCGAACGGCGACCGACAATGCAGATGGCGTTGGTGCAGTGACCGTACTCCGGACGCGGCTGTGCCAGGTGCGACGACCGTTCCTCCACGTGCTTCAGCGCGGCATCCGGCGAAAGTTGCAATGGCGCATCGTCGAAGCGCCGGCTGCGCTCGAGGGCGTTGTCCCGCCGCGCCAGTTCAAGCGCCGCGTGAGCATCCTCGAATGGACGGGCCTGCGACGCCGGCAGCGATTCCAGGTCGTAGTACTTCACCGCGTCGCTCGCGGTATCGTGCAGCGCGCCGATGAACCAGGTGTCCGCGGGGATGTCGATGCCGCGTTGGCGCAGCCCTTCACGCACATCGGAGCGATTCGCCATGTCCGCAAACAGCCTCGCGTTGGCGCCGCCTCGTCGTCCCCCGCACGCGCCGCAGTCGTGGGCGGACTCGTGAGGATTGTTCAGGCTCGTGGAGCCATGACCGAGCACGACGACGGTCTGCGCGAAGGTCCTGGTCATTCCCAGGTTGGTGAGCACCGACGCCACCCTGTCAATGGACTCGTTCAGCGCAAAGCCCACCGGCTTGCGGCTGTGCGCGATTCGCGCGCCGTCTGCGACGCGGATTGTCGACAGCCGGGTGATCGGAAGCGGTGCGAGACGAGACATCAGTCGATCGCCCACGAGCAGCGAGGTGCGGGGAGCCATCACCCGGAACAGGGTCTTGGCGGCCGAGAAGGGACCCAACAGGAACGACATGCTGGCGCCACCACTCAGCGTTCGTGAGGCGGCCGCTGCTCGTCGTTCCCAGCCGTGCCAGCGATCTCGCAGGCGGCGACGAAGGGCATGCCAGCCCAGCTCGGTGTAGACCGGCTGTTCATGCACCTCGTGCGCCGGGGTCACGACCACCGGGCAGTGCGCAGCCGGCTCGAGGTCGTAGAGACCCTGGTAGTCGATCGCCACGCCGAAGAAGCCCGCGGCCCCGTAGGTCAGGTGGCCCGGGTGCTGCTCTTCGATGGCGCGTCGAATCGACTCTTCGCGCTCGTCGATGCAGAACACGAACTGCGCTCGGGGGCGCTCGGTGCTCGTCTCGACCGGCAGGGCCCGCCTCGCCGCCAGGGCGTCGAGAATCGTGTGCCGGTAGGTGCGTTCGTAGGCATCCTGGAAGAGTTGGCGCCGGTGAACATCGCTGAAGTCCGCGCACTCGGTCCACAGATTTGACAGGGCGGCGTCATCGAGCGACGCCACGCGATCGGGCAACCACCCCGCCTTCGTGGCGAGACCCCACAGCAGCGAGGCGTCGAGGACCGGAGAGCGCCCCGGCACTGCGGGACCCAGACCGCGCAGTCCAGTCCATCGGACCTCGACGCCTGCGCGACGGCACGCGCGCGACACGGCGGCGCGCTCGAGCAGGAGCCGCACGGCCAGGAACTCCGCGAGTGATGATGGGGGACCTCCAGGGTGGTCCTCCGGGTGACGCTCGAGCCGCGCGAACATGCCGGTCCAGCCTGGCAACGCCAGGGCGGTGGCGAACAGGTACGGCTCGATGTCGTCGCCCTCGACGCCGAGGTCGTGCAGCGCTTCCAGGATGACGTCGCGCGCTGGCATCTGCTCGGTGAACGCACGGCGCATGGCTGTCTCGGCGCCGCGGCAGTCGACTGGCGCCGATGCTCCTCGCGCATAGAGCTCCGTGACCGCTCTCAAGAAGCCGCTGATGGCGTCCGGGTAGCGTCGCATGCGCTTGCCCCTGATCCAGGTAGCCGGCGCTCAATCTGATCAGCTCGCCGTGCACCGAAGGATCGGTGTCCGGCAGGTCCAACGCAACCAGAGCGTCGCGATGTCGCTGGACCGGACGCGCACCACGGGGTTCCGGGTGCGGCCCCCTCGAGACCCTGCGCGACACACGCGTCCCACAGGGGCAGATCCCGGCATTCGGGCGCGATGCCGGCGCGCAGCGTGAACGTGAGCCCGGCCGCATCATCGGTGTCGAACTCCGACACCATGAGCTGGTGCCAGAAGTTGGCCATGGTCAGTCCCGGCAGGATCTCGTGCCTGGCTCGCTGACCGAGCGCACCCGTCGATGACGTCCCTGAGGTCGATGTCCGCGATGCGCCCCGACTTCAGCGCCGCCCGGAACTCACCGAGTGAGAGATAAGGGCGCGCGCCGAGCGCCTCCGCTCCTGCCTGCACACCTTGATGGAAGGGCAGGTGTTGATAGGCATGAAGCGTGTTGTGGTGGATGAAGACGCCGATGGGGCCCTGGTCGGGCAGCACCCCACGCGCCGTTGACAGCGCTCGCTCGATGGGGTCGTCCGAGTTTCCCGCCGCGGAATGCGTGGACACCTCAGTGCCCCCCGCCGGGCTTGGCGTGGGTCAGATCGATCCCAACGACCGTCACCTTGATGTCGCGATGATGGGCGTCTTCCATGAACGTCGCCAGCACTTCCTTGACGTCATGGTCGATGTACTCGCCGGTGCCGTCGATCACCACCCGGTCTCCGTCCTCGACCTCGTCGAGGGTGGCCACGATGCCAGGCTTGGAGACAAACGTGCCGTCCCGGCGGAATCGCATCCGCCACACACCGTCATCGTCCCGCAGAGCGACGACGGCTCGCTTGGAGTTCTCGTAGAGCACGAAGCCAATGCCCACGACGATGCCGACCACCACGCCCTTCAA
Source organism: uncultured Acidobacteriota bacterium (assembly GCA_963723005.1). Taxonomy (GTDB): domain Bacteria; phylum Acidobacteriota; class Vicinamibacteria; order Vicinamibacterales; family UBA2999; genus VFZN01. Next base: position 361,406 of record CAVRPA010000015.1, read on the forward strand.
CAAATCGAGCGCCAGGACCGCGACGATGGTGATGGCGAAGGGAAGCAGCTGCGTGATTCCGAGTTTGACCTGGGTGGAGAAGAGCGCCGGCTTGCAGAGGTTGAGGCCAACCTGGATCAGAATCGCGGCGAGGCAGGCCAGCGGAATCGCGTTCAGCAGCGCGCCGGCGAACACCACGGCAACCAGCAGCAGCACACCGTGCACGAGCGCCGACATCCGCTCGCGGCCGCCGGCCGCGACGTTGGCGCCGCTGCGGACAATCACCGCCGTCACAGGCAGGCCGCCGAGAAATCCGGAAACGGCGTTGGCCGTGCCCTGCGCCAGCAGCTCGCGGTCGGGCGGACTGTGCCGCTTGAGAGGATCGAGCCGATCGACCGCCTGCACCGACAGCAGGGTCTCGATGCTGGCGACGATGGCGATGGTCGCTCCGGCGATCCAGGTTGCGGTGTTCGACAAGCGCCGCGAAGTCGGGCTTGGGGAGTGCCAGCCACAACGCGTCGAGGCCGCCAAGCGGCACGTCCACGAAGTGGGTCGCGGAGAGAGCCAGCGCCGGGGAACTGCGGAACGCGGCGGCAAGAGCACTCGCGACCACGACCACCACCAGGGCAGGCGACACCATCGGGTAGCGGCGCATCGGGGTGTGCTTCCATCCGTACAGCAGGGCGAGCGACACCGCGGCGATCGCCACGGCTCCGGGATGGAGGTCGGCGGGGATGTCCATCAGCCCGCGGTTCGATCCGAACGCGACCGGCAGCTGCTTCAGGACGATCGTGATGCCGATCGCCGCGAGCATGCCCTTGATCACCGCGGAGGGGACCAGGGCGGAGAAGCGTCCGGACTTCAGCACCCCCAGCAGCAGTTGCAGCACTCCGGCGATCATCACCGCCGTCAGGAATGGACTGATCCCTCCCAGGTGCTGCACCTCGACGAGCACGATGGAGGTCAGTCCGGCGGCCGGTCCGGTGACTGAGAGGGGTGATCGCGAAATGAACGGCACGACGATGCCGCCAACGATCCCGGCGATCAGGCCGGAGACCGGGGGCACGCCGCAGGCAATGGCGATTCCCAGGCAGAGCGGAAGTGCCACGAGAAACACGACGACGCCTGCCACGGCGTCTTCTCTGGCGTGACCGAACATCGACGGATGGTGGTGCATAACCCTCGTTCACTGGAATTCACACAGCTCGACTCTCATCCCTCGGTCAGAGCGCGGCCGTAGCGACACGGGCGCAGACCGATTTCTCAGGGATGGCGGAACACGATCGACGAGGAGCTAGATGGAGGGGGGCGCCCGGCCGGGAACCGGCGGGACGAGGTGTCGTCTTGAGGGCAGACTGGGGAGGGAGTGGAACAAACGCGACAGGTAAGACCGGGGACCTCGGGTCAGCGCAGGTGCCCCGGCACCATGCCCAAGACGTTCGGGTCCGTCTCTGGCTTGCGGAGACTTCAGCCGTGGGCTCGCCCGAGAAATCCGCGGCAACCGACGTGTCCTCGTGACCGTGGACGGCCTCGCCGGAGTCGAGCCGCTGTCCGGAGCCTCGCGTCATTCGGACGGCGCGTTCCCGCTCGCGTGGCGCTCCGGTCCGAACGGCCGTCATTCCGAACGCCGTGACGATGGCGAGGCAGACGGCGACGAGGGACGTGGAGAAGGCCGGCAGACGCATGTGGCGTAACAGTCGCGTCCACGACCATGAAGTCGATGGACTGCAGACGGTAAGGATACGACAGGCAACGGTCCCGGTCAAAGCGCGGAGTGCGCTTCGAGGAACCGCCGTACAAGCAAAAAGGCCCGAGGGGATGAACCCTCGAGCCCTTGCTTGTTGAAGAATCCCGGCAGCGACCTACTCTCCCACGCACCTACGCACGCAGTACCATCGGCGGTAGCAGGCTTAACTTCCGTGTTCGGAATGGGAACGGGTGTGACCCTGCTCCTATGACCACCGGGAAACTTGTTGTCTGGGGTCCCACCTGCGCTCGCGTGAGCGAACTGCGGCGTGCGGGGCCTCGTGCAGGCCCGCCTCGCCGAGCGCCTGGAGAGGCGCGTAGGGGGTCGTCCCAGAGCATCTTGATTTCAAAGAGCGCTCTTTGGCGACTGAATACTCTGCAATGCCCGATAGTTCTTTGACCACACACCCGCAGCGCGGGAAATGAATGGTCAAGCCTCACGACTGATTAGTATCGGTTAGCTGAACGTGTTACCACGCTTGCACACCCGACCTATCGACCAGGTGGTCTACTAGGAGCCTTCAGGGACTTACGTCCAGGGAGATCTCATCTTGAGGAGGGTTTCACGCTTAGATGCCTTCAGCGTTTCTCCCTTCCGGACTTAGCTACCCAGCGCTGCCACTGGCGTGACAACTGGTACACTAGCGGTCCGTCCAACCCGGTCCTCTCGTACTAAGGTCAGACCCTCTCAAATCTCCTGCGCCCACCGTAGATAGAGACCGAACTGTCTCGCGACGTTCTAAACCCAGCTCACGTACCGCTTTAACCGGCGAACAGCCGGACCCTTGGAACCTGCTACAGCTCCAGGATGCGATGAGCCGACATCGAGGTGCCAAACCTGGGCGTCGATGTGAACTCTTGGCCCAGATCAGCCTGTTATCCCCGGCGTACCTTTTATCCGTTGAGCGATGGCCCTTCCATGCGGGACCACCGGATCACTAAGACCTGCTTTCGCATCTGCTCGACTTGTTTGTCTCGCAGTTAAGCTCGCTTATGCCTTTGCACTCTATGGCTGATTTCCAAACAGCCTGAGCGAACCTTCGTGCGCCTCCGTTACAGTTTAGGAGGCGACCGCCCCAGTCAAACTACCCGCCTAGCAGTGTCCCGAACCCGGATGACGGGTTGCGGTTAGAACGTCCGAGTCGTAAGGGTAGTATCTCACCGTTGGCTCCCCCAAGCCCGAAAGCCTGGGTTCAAAGCCTCCCACCTATCCTGCGCATACGGCGCAGACATTCACTACTAAGGTGCAGTAAAGGTGCACGGGGTCTTTTCGTCTTACGGCGGGCAACCGGCGTCTTCACCGGTACCACAAATTCGCAGCGCTCCACGTTGAGACAGCGGTCAAATCGTTACGCCATTCGTGCAGGTCGGAACTTACCCGACAAGGAATTTCGCTACCTTAGGACCGTTATAGTTACGGCCGCCGTTTACCGGGGCTTCAATTCAAGGCTTCGCCTTGCGGCTAACCTCTCCTTTTAACCTTCCGGCACCGGGCAGGCGTCAGACCCTATACGTCGTTTTCGACTTAGCAGAGCCCTGTGTTTTTAGTAAACAGTCGCTTGACCCTCTTTATTGCAACTCCTTCATGCTTCGTGGCGCGAGGCCACTGACAATAACGGAGCACCCCTTCTCCCGAAGTTACGGGGTAATTTTGCCTAGTTCCTAAACGTGGATTCTCACTTGCGCCTGAGGATTTTCTCCTCGCCTACCTGTGTCGGTTTGCGGTACGGGTACCGAAAGATCTCCTTAGAGGCTTTTCTCGGCAGCGTGGCGTCTGCGACTTTATGAGCCTTGCGGCTCTCGCTTCGGCACCTCAGGGAATGTGACCCAACGGATTTACCTGCTGGATCCCCCTACATGCCTCAACCTG
>CAVRPA010000015.1:370000-586592 GCA_963723005.1 uncultured Acidobacteriota bacterium
AGCAGGTAACTGAACTCGGTGAACGAAATCCCCTCGTCGCCACCCAGTCGCCGCTTCACCGATTCCTTCGCGAGCATGTAGTTGACGGTGAAGTGCTTGCCGGTGTCTCGAAGGAACTCCAGCAGCGTGACGGGCCGCAGCCAGTCGGCGTTGTTCAGCATCCGCGCGGGGTTTGAGGCGGCGTCGAAGTCGAGGAACCGTTCGAGCTGGGCCCGCATGCCCCGGACGTTCGCATCGACGTCCTCGACCGACAGCAGCGTTCGCTCCTGGCTCTTGCCGCTGGGGTCGCCAATAAGCCCGGTGCCGCCGCCGACGAGAGCGATCGGGTTGTGTCCCGCGCGCTGCAATCGGGCGAGCGCCATGATCGGCAGCAGCGATCCGACGTGCAGGCTCGAGGCCGTGGGATCGAAGCCGACGTAGGCCGTGACGCGCTCGCGCTCGAACATCTCGCGAGTGCCATCACTCGCGTCGTACAGCATGCCGCGCCACTCAAACTCATCCACGATATTCATCGGATTAACTATACTGCGCTCGATGGGCATCTCGCGGCGTGACGCCATCAAGGCGGCCGTGGCAACGGCAATCGGCCTTGGCACCGGCACCATCGCATACGGCATCGCATACGAACGGCATCGCATCGGACGCACCGATCTCGATCTTCGCGTGACCGGATTGCCCGCAGCACTCGACGGCCTTCGGATCGGCCTGATCACCGACGTGCACCACAGCGAATCGGTGTCCGCCGCCGACGTGTCGCTCGCCGTGGCATTGCTCGCAGAGGCGAAGCCCGACCTGACCGTGCTCGGCGGCGACTACGTCACGTTCGGGGATCGGAAGTTCGTCGGGCCAGTCGCCGAACTGCTGTCGCCTCTGGCGCATTCGCCCCAGGGGTCGTTCGCGGTGCTGGGCAATCACGACGACGATCGCGACATGCCTGCCGCTCTCGCGCAACGGGGCTTCACGGTCCTCAAGGACCAGCGCACCAGCCTCACGATCCGGGGCGAAACGCTCGACCTCGCCGGGATCCGCTTCTGGACGCGCCGCCCGTCCGATCTGGCGCGCGTGCTCGCCGGCACGAGCGGCACCACCATACTGCTCGCTCACGATCCGCGCCGCCTGGTCGAAGCCGCGGCGCTCGATGTTCAATTGGTGCTCTCCGGCCACACGCACGGAGGACAGGTGCGTGCTGCCTGGAGTCGGCGCTCTGGCGGGAAGAAAGTTTCCGGTGCTGGCCGGGCTCGGCAGCGAAGAGAACGCCACGGTGTTCGTCAGCCGCGGCGTCGGCACGGTCTACGTGCCGGTCCGCATCAACTGCCCGCCCGAAGTGGCGGTACTGACACTACGGAGCGCCGCTAAGGCGGCCTGACGACCGTTGCCGGCGGTCACACGGGCAACAGGAACCGGCGCCCTTCAACCTTCCAGCCGCCCGCCAGCACCAGCGCCGATCGCCTCGGGATAGAGCCGGTGCTCCTGAACGAGGATTCGCGCCGACAGGGTTTCCACCGTGTCGGCGGGAAGCACCGGCACCGCCGACTGCGCGATGATCGGCCCTGCATCGAGGTCCGCGGTGACCACGTGGACCGTGCAACCCGCCACCTTGACGCCGTGCTCGAGCGCCTGTCCCTGCGCGTTCACGCCAGGGAACGCCGGCAGCAGCGACGGGTGGACATTCAACACGGCGTTCGGAAACGCGGCGACGAACTCGGAACCGAGCAGTCGCATGAACCCCGCCAGGCAGACGAGCTCCACGTCGTAACGCCGCAACAGGGCGGCAAGGGCGAGATCGTACTCGCGCCTCGACGCGAACAGCTTGTGGTCGAGGACCTCGGTGGGCAGGCCGGCCGCGAGCGCTTTGGTCAAGCCCATCGCCCCAGGCCGGTTCGAGATCACCACCGCTATCGAGGCATCGAGTTGCCCCGACCCAATCGCGTCGATGATGGCCTGAAGATTCGAGCCGCGGCCCGAGATGAGGACGCCTAGTCGCCGGTTCACACGTACCGAACCTCGCCCGCGCCGGCCTCAATCGCGCCCATCACCATCGAGTTCGCCTCGCCGGCATTCAGCAGCGCCGCCTGAACGGCGGTGACGTTCTCGGCAGCGACGACGAGGATCAGGCCAATGCCCATGTTGACGGCCCGGCGGAGGTCCATTTCGGGAACCGATCCCGACTCGCCCAACCAGCGGAACAAGCGCGGGCGTCCGCCACGACCGCCGATCGACGACAGCGGCGGTGCCCTTCGGCAGCACGCGCGGAAGGTTGTCGGTGATGCCCCCTCCCGTGATGTGCGCCATGCCCTTCACCAGCCCCGTTCCGAGCAACGGTTTGATGACCGGGAGGTACGCCCGGTGCGGGCGCAACAGGGCTTCGCCGACCGTCTCGCCAAGGTCGGGGACGTGACTGTCGACGGAGAGTTTCAGCCCATCGAACACGATCTGCCTGGCCAGGGAGTAGCCGTTGGTGTGCAGCCCCGAGGATGGCAGCCCGATCAGGGCATCGCCGGCGGAGATGCCCTTGCCGTCAATCAGGTGCTCACGTTCAACGGCCCCGACGATGAAGCCGGCGACGTCGTATTCACCTTCGGCATAGAAGCCTGGCATTTCCGCGGTCTCGCCGCCCAGCAGCGCGCAACCGTTGTCCTGACAGCCGCGGGCCAGCCCCTTGACGATCTGCTCCGCCACGTCAGGCAGGAGGCGTCCGGTCGCCAGGTAGTCAAGAAAGAACAGCGGCACCGCGCCCTGCACCAGGATGTCGTTGACGCAGTGATTCACGAGGTCCACGCCAATGGTGTCGTGACGACCGGTCATGAACGCGATCTTCAGCTTGGTGCCCACGCCGTCGGCGCTGGAGACCAGCACCGGATCGCGCCACGCCTTGCCGAGGCTGAAGAGGCCGCCGAACGAACCAATCTCCGACAACACGCCAGGGGTGAAGGTCGAGCGCGCGAGGCCCTTGATGCGTCGAACCGTCTCGTTGCCCGCATCGATGTCGACGCCGGATGACTTGTAGTCCATAAGCAGTGTCCTGGCGCCGGGCTCCAGGCTTCGGAGGTCTCAGAAATCGAGCTTGGTGATGAGGTGTTCGCACAGGCCCCGGGCCGCCGACTTGTCGGGGGCCGCCCAGTACGCGCGCCGCACGGTGACGAAGAACCGCTCTTCCTCGAGATCTTCCTCGAGCATGTCGAACCCTTCCGCGATCAGGGACACGGCGGCATCGCGGTCCTTGCGGCCCTCGAGCACCTTCAGCAGCACCGGCGTGTTGCGCAGTGCCACCATGCCGAGCGCAAGCGCGACGGGTGCGCGCAAGGGATCCTGCGACGGCACGCCGATGTCGAGCAGCATCGTCACGGCTTCTTCGTTGCCGCGCGCGCCAATGGCGCCCAAGCCAGACGCCGCGCCGCGCAACAGTTCCTGATAGCCGGGGTGATCTTCGGCGAAGCCAAGCGTCTTCTGCAGGAAGCCCATATGCGACGAGCAGTTCTGCCCCATCAGGCAGATGCCGGCCGCGACCGAGGTCTGCAGCACCTGATCCCCGGAGCGCTGGAGCTCCGCCAGGGCGGTGAGTGCGACCTTGTCGCCGATTTTGCCCAGGGCCAGCACCGCGTCATCCTGCAGCGGGCCTTCAAGTTTCGCGATCTCCACCAGACGGGGCGTGGCGGCCGGAATACGGAAGTCTCCCAGCGCCTCGATCACCGAACTGCGGAAGTAGTCCACCCCGCGGCCGGCATCGACGATGAGCGCGTCCCGGACCTGCGGATTGGCGCCCGCCAGCGCCGCCAGCGCGCGCACCAGCGACGGCCGCACGAACTCGCCGGTCTCCTTCGCCAGCGCCTGCAGCAGGCGGGGCGCCAGCGCCGGGGACGGGTTGTGCTCGAAGTAGCCGTAGGCGACCTCGCGGAGCCGATCGTTCGGAGAATCGAGCGCCTCCTCCATCGCGTCGAGCGTCCGGGGATCGCTGAAACCCGTGAGCAGGACGAGTGCCTTGAAGCGGACGTAGCCGTCGGCATGCTCGCGGACCGCCTGCAGCAGTGCCGGCACGGCAACCGCGCCCGGGGCGCGCCTGATGGCGCGGCCGGCTTTCATCCGCGTCGGATAGTCGAGGTCGCCCAGTTTCGCGATGGCGGCTTGGAGCTCCGCCTGCGAAATCGGCGTGGGACCACGCTCCTGCGCTGCTGCGCCGGCAACCGTGGCCGCAACGACGGCGAGGCAGACCGCGAGCGTCCGCACGCGGTCAGACCAGCGACTCGTGCTCTTCCTGTGGGCGACTGGCCGGCTGTTCATTGAGCTTCAGTGTCAGTTGAAGGTAGGCCGTCTGATCCTGCGGGAACGCCACAGGATACTTCCCCGTGTAGCACGACGTGCAGTACGACTTGCCCTGGCTGCGGACGGATTGGGTCAGGCCGTCGAGGCTGAGGTAACCGAGCGAATCGGCAGCCAGGTACTTCCGGATCTCTTCCAGCGAGTGCGTGGCCGCGATGAGCTCGCTGCGCCGGGGGGTATCGACCCCGTAGAAGCACGGCGAAATCGTCGGCGGACAGCTGATCCGGACGTGCACTTCCCGGGCGCCGGCGGCCCGCACCATCTTCACGATCTTGCGGCTCGTCGTGCCGCGGACGATTGAATCGTCGATCAGGATGACGCGCTGGCCCGCCAGGATGCTCTTGACGGGATTGAGCTTCACCTTGACGCCAAAGTGGCGGATCGACTGCGCCGGCTCGATGAAGGTGCGGCCGACGTAGTGGTTTCGGATCAGGCCGAAGCGGAGTGGAATGCCGGTTTCCTCGGCATAACCTGTCGCCGCGCACACTCCCGAGTCCGGAATCGGGACGATCACGTCCGCGGCCACGCCGGTTTCGCGGGCCAGACGCCGGCCGAGCTCGGTGCGCACCTCGTTCACGCTCTCGCCGAAGACCTCGCTGTCGGGCCGCGCGAAATAGACGTGCTCGAAGATGCAGTGCGACAGCGGCGACGGCGGGAACGGCTTCAGCGACCGCAGACCCTCCGCGCTGATCACCACCACTTCGCCCGGCTCGACGTCGCGCACATAGGTGGCGCCAATCAGGTCGAGCGCGCAGGTCTCCGAACACACCACCCACGAGTCGCCCAGCTTGCCGAGCGCGAGCGGGCGGAACCCGTGAGGGTCGCGGACCGCTACGAGCTGGTCCCGGGTGATCAGCGCCAGGGAAAATGCTCCGGTCAGCTGGGTCACCGTCTCGACGATCGCGTCTTCCACGCTGCCGGCCTGCGACCGCGCGTAGAGGTGAAGCGCCACCTCGGTGTCGCTGTTGCTCTGGAAGATGGAACCCGCCCGCACGAGCCGGTCGCGCAGCTCGTTGGCATTGACGATGTTCCCGTTGTGGCAGATGCCGATCTGTCCGTGCACGCAATCGATCAGGATCGGCTGCGCATTCGTCAGCTTGCTGTCACCCGCGGTGGAGTAGCGGGTATGGCCGATGGCGATGTGGCCGGGCAACTCCGCGAGCGTGGCCTCGTCGAAGATGTCCGCCACGTGGCCCATCTTCCGCACCAGCCGCACCTTCGTGCCGTCGGCAGAAGCCACTCCGGCGCTTTCCTGGCCACGGTGCTGCAGAGAGTAGAGACCGAGGTACGCCAGCTTCGACGCCTCGGTATGACCGAAGATGCCGAAGACACCGCACGCTTCGTGAAGCTTGTCGAACATCGTCACTCCGGACGAGCCTTTTGGGCCCGTCTGTGGCCTCCCGACGCGCGCGGGAGGTCAGGGACTACCGACTTGCGTCTCCGCGGCGAGCCATCGTGCGCTCGATGACCGTCGCCCACGCTGTTTCTGCTGTCACCACCGACGTCTGCACGACTTCTACACCAGCTACCGAGAGCCGGATGTGCTCGCCGCCCGTCGCGCCAATCACCCGGCACGGCACGCCCGCCGCCTGGGCGGCATCGACTACTGCCTCGAGATGCTCCGGACTCACCGACACGACAATCCTGGAGGCCGACTCGCCGAACAGCGTGGCGACGGCCTGGAAGTCTCCCGCCGCACCCGCCGCGGGCACGTCCACCGACACCCCGATCCCGCCGCTGTCGAACGTGCACTCCGCGACCGTGACCGCGAGTCCACCCTCAGCGCAATCATGCGCCGATTGCAGCACGCCCGCACGAATCAACTGAATGACCAGACGCTGCAACGCGCGCTCGCCGGCGAGGTCGAGCGCCGGCGGCATTCCTTGCACGGTGCCATGCAGGCGCGCCAGGTATTCGCTGCCACCCAGCTCCCCGTGATTCCCGCCCAGGAGGACCACCTTGGCGCCGGCCTGCTTGAACGTGCGCGTACAGGTGCGCGACGCGTCCTCGATCAGCCCGACGACGCCAAGCACCGGCGTCGGATAGATCGCACGCCCTTCGGTTTCGTTGTAGAGGCTGACGTTGCCCCCGGTGATGGGGACCTCGAAGGCCCGGCAGGCGTCGCCAATGCCGCGAACCGCCTCGCCGAACTGCCACATGATCTCTGGACGTTCGGGATTGCCGAAATTCAGGTTGTTGGTCGCGCCGATCGGCTCCGCACCGGTGCAGGCCACGTTGCGCGCCGCTTCGGCCACCGCCAGCATGCCACCCAGGTGCGGGTTGAGATAGGTGAAGCGCCCGTTGCCATCAACCGACACGGCGAGGGCCAGCGGCGTGTCCTTCACCCGCACGACCGCCGCGGTGTGGCCCGGCTGGGCGATCGTGTTCGTGCCCACCGTGTGGTCGAACTGACGATACGCCCACCGCTTGCTCGCGATGGTGGGCGAGACGATCAATGCCTCGAACGCGGCCTGCGGCGATTGCGGCGGCCCGATCTTCGCGAGGTCGAGCTGTTGAACCTGTCGCTGCCAGTCGGGCTCCTGCATCGGCCGGTGATACACCGGCGCTTCGTCGGTCAGCGCGCGATTGGGCAGATCGGCCACCAGCACGCCACGCTCGTAGAGCTTGAGCCGATCGCCCTGGGTGACCTCGCCGACCTTCACCGCGTGCAGGTCCCACTTCTCGAAGACCGCCTCGACCTCGTGCTCGCGGCCCTTGTGGACCACCATGAGCATGCGTTCCTGGGACTCGGACAGCATGATCTCGTAGGGCGTCATGCCGCTCTCGCGCTGCGGCACATAGGTGACGTCCGCGTTCATGCCATGACCGCCGCGCGATCCCATCTCGGAGGTGGCGCAGGAGAGACCGGCCGCGCCCATGTCCTGAATGCCGACCAGCGCACCGGTCTTCATCACCTCGAGGCAGGCTTCCATCAGGAGCTTCTCCATGAATGGATCGCCCACCTGCACCGCCGGGCGCTTCTCGGCCGACGACTCGTCGAACTCGGCGGAGGCCATCGTCGCGCCGTGGATGCCGTCACGCCCGGTCCTGGCGCCGACGTAGTACACGGGGTTGCCCGGGCCCTTGGCCGCGCCCTTGATGATGTCGTCCGCGCGGGCGATGCCAAGGCAGAGCACGTTGACGAGCGGGTTGCCGGCGTACATCTCGTCGAAGACAATCTCGCCGCCGACGGTGGGAATCCCGATGCTGTTGCCGTAGCCGCCAATGCCGGCGACGACGCCTTCGAAGATGCGGCGCGCCTGGGCCGATTCGAGCGAGCCGAAGCGGAGCGCGTTGAGCAGCGCGATCGGCCGCGCCCCCATCGTGAAGATGTCGCGGATGATGCCGCCGACGCCGGTCGCCGCGCCCTGGTAGGGCTCGATGAACGAGGGATGGTTGTGCGATTCGATCTTGAACACCGCACACAAACCGCCGCCAATGTCCACCGCGCCGGCGTTTTCACCCGGGCCCTGAACGACGCGCGGCCCGGTGGTCGGCAGCGTCTTCAAGTGCACGCGCGAGCTCTTGTAGCTGCAGTGCTCCGACCACATCACCGAGAACAGCCCGAGCTCCAGCATGTTGGGCTCGCGGCCCATCAACTCGCGGATGCGGTCGTATTCGTCGGGCTTGATCCCGTGTCGTTCGAGAACGGCGGCGTCGATGACGGTCATGACGATAAGGAGGAACGGAAAAACCAGAAACCGAGCAGCAGGTCCACCATGGCCACCAGGCCAAGGACCGATGCCGCGCGAACCCTTAGAGCGCTGTCGAGCGGAAACGCCCCCGCATAGACGACCGCCGCGACAATCAGGAGCACCGACGCGCCGGCCCACATTGCCAGCGCCACCACCCGGCGGCTGCGCGCCGGGAGGCCGTTAGCCACGGCCGGACACCGCCATCGTCAAAGCGCGGTTGACCGACTCCAGCACGACACGGCCGTCATCACTGCCCAGCGCGGCCTCGCAGGCGCGCTCCGGATGCGGCATCAGGCCGACGACGTTGCGGGAGGCGTTGCAGATGCCGGCGATGTTGTTGATCGAGCCGTTGGGGTTGCCCTGTGCCGTTGGCTGTCCCTGCTCGTCCACGTAACGAAACACGACCTGCCGGCCGGCTTCGAGATCGCGCAGCACCTCGGGATCGGCGAAGTAGTTGCCTTCGCCGTGCGCCACCGGCAGCCGCAGCACCTGGCCAGGCGTGCAGGCCGCGGAGAACGGCGTATCCGTCTGCTCGACGCGCACCCGCACCTGGGTCGAGATGAACTTGATGTCCCGGTTGCGAACCATCGCACCCGGCAACAGGCCGGCTTCGAGCAACACCTGGAAACCGTTGCAGATGCCCAGGACCGGGCCGCCGCGTTCCGCGAACGACCGCACGGCCGCCATGATGGGCGAGAAGCGGGCGATGGCACCCGTCCTCAGGTAGTCGCCGTGCGCGAAACCACCGGGGAGAATCACCACGTCCGCGCCGCCCAGATCGGTGTCCTTGTGCCAGACCAGCGAGGCCTCGGCGCCAACGACGCGAGAAGCCGCGTAGTAGGCGTCGATGTCGGAGTTCGAGCCGGGAAACACGACCACCGCGAATTTCACGCAAGCACCTCCACGCGATAACTTTCAATCACGGGGTTGGCGAGCAGCTTGGCAGCCATTTCGGTGACGCGCGCCTTCGCCGCGTCCGGGTCGGTATCACTCAGTTCCAGATCGAAGAACTTGCCCTGGCGGACGTCGGTCACGTCCTCGTAGCCGAGCGACAGCAGGGCATCGGCGACGACGCGCCCCTGCGGATCGAACACGGAGGGCTTGAGAGTGACATAGACACGCGCGCGCATAGTTACCGGCTCCCGTCAAAGACACGTCCGAAGATCGCATCAACGTTCCGCAGCTGTTCGTTCAGGTCGAAGGCCTTCTCGATCTCGGCGGCCGGCAGGACCGCGGTGACATCGGCATCGGCCAGCAGCAGGCCCTTGAAGTCCTGCTTCTCGTGGAAGGCGCGCATGGCGTTGCGCTGCACCCACTCGTACGCCTGCTCCCTCGAAATTCCACGCCGCGCCAGTTCCAGCAGCACCTGGCCGGAGAACACCACGCCCCGCGAGCGATTGAGGTTCTCGAGCATGCGGTCCGGATAAACGACCATCCCGGCGACGATCCGCGTGAACCGGCGCAGCATGTGGTCGAGGGCGATGAAGCTGTCCGGCAGAATCACCCGCTCGACCGAGGAGTGCGAGATGTCGCGCTCGTGCCACAGCGCCACGTTCTCGAGCGCCGCCATGGCGTTGGCCCGGATCAACCGCGCCAGCCCCACCACCTGCTCGCAGCCGATGGGGTTGCGCTTGTGCGGCATCGCCGACGACCCCTTCTGCCCCTTGCCGAACGGCTCTTCAACCTCGCCGATTTCAGTCTTCTGCAGCCCGCGAATCTCGAGCGCCGCCTTCTCGAGTGACGCGGCGGTGATCGCCATCGCGGTGAGCAGCTCCGCGTGCCGATCGCGCTGAATCACCTGCGACGAGATCGGCGCCGGCTCGAGGCCCAGCCGCTGGCAGACGTCGCCGTTCGATCGCCGGATCGAGGTGCGCGAACGTGCCGACCGCGCCGGAGATCTTGCCCACGCGAATGACCTCGCGGGCGCGGCGCATGCGCTCGATGTTGCGCTCGGTCTCGGCGTACCACATCGCCAGCTTCAACCCCAGCGTCATCGGCTCGGCGTGCACGCCGTGCGTGCGACCGATCATCGGGGTGCGGCGGTGCTCCATGGCCCGCGTGCGGATGGCATCGGCAAGCCCGCGCAGGTTCGCCAGCGTGAGATCGCACGCCTGCACCATCTGCAGCGCCTGGGCGGTGTCCACCACGTCCGACGAGGTGAGGCCGAAGTGCAGCCAGCGCGCCGACGGGCCCACCTTCTCGGCCACCGACGTCGTGAAGGCGATGACGTCGTGCTGCGTGACCTTCTCGATTTCGTCGATCCGGGCGATGTCGAACGCGCCCTTCTCGCGCAGATCCTTTGCGGCCTCGGCCGGGACGATCCCGGCGGCCGCCATCGCCTCGGCTGCGGCCACTTCCACCTGCAACCACGTCTCGTAGCGCCGCATCTCGCTCCAGATGCCGCCCATCTCGGGGTGTGTGTAACGTGGAATCATCGGTTCAGATGGCCAGACTGTTCGCGAGAGACCTGCAGGCCATTCACGTTGCCCAGCACCGTGACCCCCAGCGATCCGGTGGCGAAGAACAGGTGCGCCAGGCGCTGAATGTCGTCCACGCTCACCCGCTCGATGGCGGCGAGCATCTCGTCGAGGGTGTCGGTGCGGTCCCGGTAGATTTCCTGCCGCGCCAGGTGCGACATGCGGCTCGACGTGCTCTCCAGGCTGAGCATCAGCGAACCCTTGAGGTGGTCCTTGGCGCGGCGCAGTTCGGCGACGCCGACGGGTTCGTCGCGCAACTGCCGCAGTTCGATCACCACGACGTCGATCAGCTCCGACACCGCCTCGTTGCCGCAGCCGGCATAGATGCTGAGCGCGCCCGTGTCCTGATAGGCCGACAACCCCGAAAACACCGCATAGGCAAGGCCGCGCTTCTCGCGCACGTTCTGGAACAGGCGCGAGCTCATCGAGCCGCCAAGCAGCGTGTTCAGGGCATAGCTGGCGTAGCGATCCGGATGGTTCTGGGGCAGCGCCCCGGTGCCGAGACAGATATGACTCTGCTCGAGCTCCTTGCGGCGGACGAGGGTGTTCTGCGCGATCACGGGCGCGTGCAGCACGGCCTTCTCGCCGTGGCGTGGCACGTCCACCAGCGCGGCTTCGACCAGGGCTTTCAGTTCGATCGTGATCCAGGTTGCCCACCGCGACCACCGACATGTTCGGCGCCACGTAGGTCTCCGTGAAGTAGCTCCGCAGGGCCGCCTGATCGAGCGCCGAGACGGTGGAGGGGATCCCGAGAATGGGCCGGCCCAGCGGATGGTCCGGCCAGAAGCCCTCCGCGAAGAGCTCGTGCACCAGATCGTCTGGCGTGTCCTCGACCATCTTGATTTCTTCGAGGACGACCTTCTGCTCCTTCTCGATATCTCCCGGATCAAATGTCGGGTGCGACACCAGGTCGGCGAGCAGGTCCACGGCTACGGGCACGTGCTCGTCGAGCACCTTCACGTAGTAGCCGGCGTACTCCTTCGAGGTGAAGGCGTCGAGCTGACCGCCGATCGAGTCCACCTCCTGCGCCATGCCCTCGGCCGTTCGCCGCTGAGGTTCCCTTGAACAGCATGTGCTCGACAAAGTGCGCGATGCCGGAATGGGATTCAGGTTCATGGCGCGAGCCGCGACGCCAGCCAGACACCAATGCTGACTGAACGTACGTGAGGCATTCGCTCGGTGACGAAGCGGACACCGTTGGCTAGGACGTCGCGACGAATATTCGACTCGGACACTGCTAGGTGGATGAGCTGCTAAGTGATTGCAGCACAAAGGGAAAAGCAATCATATCACGGCGAAGATGCCGAGACAATTTCCGGAACGGCCGACTGGGCCGGTCCGTCGCGGCGGCCGGGCTGGCGGTCACGCCAGTGGCGGGGTCCCCGACAGGCTGGTACACTGAGATGGCCATGAGGTACTCCACCGGTGGATCTGGCCGGGCTGGACCGCGCCGAGATCGAGGCGCTGGTGGAATCGCTCGGGTCTCCCCGATTCCACGCGCGGCAGATCTACCAATGGATCTGGAAGCGCGGCGTCACCGACATCGCCGGCATGACCGATCTCAGCCGCGAGCTGAGGGCGGCGCTCCAGCAGGCCGCGGTCGTCGGCACCCCAGCCATTGCGCGCCACGAGATCTCCGAGGACGGCACCCGAAAGTTCGTCCTCCGGCTCGGCGACGGACGCCTGATCGAATCCGTCTTCATCCCCGATACGCCGGCGCAGACCTTCTGCATCTCGACCCAGGTCGGCTGCGCGATGGGCTGCGCCTTCTGCCTGACGGGCAAGATGGGGCTGGTCCGCAACCTCACCGCCGCGGAGATCGCGGGCCAGGTCCGGGCGCTCGCCGGCGCCCTCGACATGTTCGCCACGCCCTTCAACATCGTCCTCATGGGCATGGGCGAGCCGCTCCACAACTACGACCAGACGATGAAGGCGCTGCGGATGCTGGCGGACGAGTTCGGCCTGGCGCTGAGCCCCCGGCGCGTCACGCTCTCGACGGTCGGGCTCGTGCCGATGCTCGATCGCCTGGCGGCCGAGCCGTTGATGCCCAACCTCGCGATCTCGTTGCACGCCACGACCGAGGAGCAGCGCGAGGCCATCGTGCCGCCGACGAAGAAGTACTCGCTCCACGCCATCCTCGACGCGTGCCGCCGATTCCCGCTCGCGAAAGCGTAGCCGCATCACCTTCGAGTACGTGATGCTGCAGGGCGTGAACGACAC
Source organism: uncultured Acidobacteriota bacterium (assembly GCA_963723005.1). Taxonomy (GTDB): domain Bacteria; phylum Acidobacteriota; class Vicinamibacteria; order Vicinamibacterales; family UBA2999; genus VFZN01. The sequence goes on from CAVRPA010000015.1 coordinate 382,710, forward strand.
GCCCGAGGATGCCCGCCGGCTGGGCGGTCCTGCTGCGAGGGATCAAGGGCAAGGTCAACCTCATCCCGCTGAACGCCGCGCCCGGTATTCCGTTCGAACGGCCCTCGGACGACCGGGTGGACCAGTTCGCGGCGATTCTCGCCGACAGGGGCGTGCTCGTCTCGGTTCGCAAGAGCCGAGGCAGGGACATTCGCGCGGCCTGCGGTCAACTGATGGTGGAAGGTCAGGGACGGCGGTCGCCAGCGCAGCTGCTGGCGGAGGCGCTGTGATTCGGACGGCGCCCGGCACCGGTCACGCCGCGCACTCGCCTCGATCGTCGCTGTCCGTCGCCCTGCCTGGCGTCGGCGTGCGCTTCGGAGCCGCGCAACTTCAAGGAACTGCTGAAGCAACTGGGCAACGCCCCCGCAGCGGACCGCGGCGCCATCGTCGCTCGCTATGTCGAGGCCCATGGCGGGACGCCGCTCATCGAGAACCAGTCGCGGGCCATTTTCCTGGTGCAGGACCAGGGACGGCGTCACGCCTCGCAGTGGTCGGCGACTTCAACAACTGGGCCGCCGCCGCCAATGGTCAGGACCCCGCGGTCGGCGTGGCCACGAGCATCGACGGCACCGACTGGTCGTACCTGGAAACGTCCGTCTACACCAACGCCCGAGCCGAATACGTGCTGCTGTTCCCGGCCGAGGCCCGGCCCGACCCGCTGAATCCGCAGGACGGTGGCCGCATTCGCCGGCCCGCGATCGGAAGTGCGGATGCCGCAGTGGGTGGCGCAGCCCGAGCTCGACGATCGCACCGAGGTCGCCCGCCGGGACCGTCGTCGAAGAGGCGCTGACGTCGAAGGCGCTCGGCGCAACTCCGGCGGGTGTGGTTCTACACGCCGCCTGGTTACGAGAAGAACCAGGACTGGTATCCGGTCGTGTTCGTGCTGGACGGCGGGAACTACGTCGAACGCATGCGCACGCCGGCGATTCTGGATCGGCTGATCGCCGCGAAGGCGATCGAGCCGCTGGTGGCGGTGTTCGTGGAACCCGGCGAACGGCAGGAGGAGTACCTCGCGCAATCCACGGTGGCGGGCCTTCATGGCCTCCGAGCTGGTGCCGCTCGTGGACAAGCGCTTCCGCACCTTCCCCGCTCCGGAGAAGCGCGTGCTGCTGGGCAGTTCGTTTTCAGCCTACGGCGCCGTCGATCTCGCGGTTGAGTATCCGGCGGTGTTCGGACTGTGCGCGGCGCTCGCCCCGCCGGCCCAGACGCCCACGGTCATCACGAACCAGACCAAGGGGCGCGACGCCATCCGCGCGGTGAAGTTCTTCGTGCTCGCCGGCACCTACGACTCGATGGCAATCGGCGGCCGGCAAGCTGCGGACGGCGCTCGACATGGGCGGCACCGGCGCCGTCACCTACGTGGAAGTCCCGGAGGGGCACAGCACCGAGACCTTCCGCGGACACCTCGACGATGCGCTCAAGGCGCTGTTGCCGCCGGTTTCGTGAGCGCTTTGCGACCGATGTCGCGCCGGAACTGCATCCCCTCGAATCGCACGCGCGAGACCGCGTCGTAGACCCGCTCGATGGCCGCCTGATAGGAGTGGTCGCGGGCCACCAGCGTCATGACGCGGCCGCCAGCTCGTGACCAGGCCTCCCTCCGCAGCACCGACCCCCGCAAAGAACGCGAGCACGTCGGGATACTCGTGAGCGAGATGCTCGAGGCCCTCGATGCGCTGGCCTGTCTGCACGACTCCGGGATAGCCCTGTGCGGCCAGCACCACGCCCACGGCGCATGACTGCGAGCCGGTGGCCGCCGCCGACCATGGCGCCGCGTTCAGACGGCCTTCGGCCGCCGCGAGCAGCAATGGCGCCAGAGGCTCTTCGATCAGTGGCAGCACCACCTGCGCTTCGGGGTCGCCAAAGCGGACGTTGAACTCGATGACCTTCGGGACCGTCCGCGGTCAGCATCAACCCGCAGTAGAGAAACCCGCGGAACGGGTTGCCCTCGCTCGCCATGCCTGCCAGCACGGGCGTGACGATCTCCTTCTCGATGCGCTGCTGCAGCGCGATGTCCACCAGCGGGCTCGGGCAGAATGCGCCCATGCCGCCGGTGTTGGGTCCCTCATCGCCGTCGAAGATCCGCTTGTGATCCTGCGCGGTGAGCAGGGAACGGAACGCCTCTCCGTCGGCCACGACGAAGAACGAGACTTCGGGCCCAACCAGGCACTCTTCCAGGACGATCTGCGCGCCCGCATCGCCGAAGGCCCGGTCCACCATCGCGGCCCGAATCGCCGACAGCCGCGGTGTCGGGGTCCGGCGCCACGACCACGCCCTTGCCGGCGGCCAGGCCATCGGCCTTGACGACGACCGCCTCGCCCAGCTCGCCGATCCCGCACCACCCGCAGCGCTTCGTCGGCCGAACGGCAGACCCGATACCGCGCGGTGGGAACGCCGTGGCGCGCCATGAAGTCTTTGGCAAATGCCTTACTGGTTTCGAGTTGGGCGGCCGCGCGTGTGGGGCCGAACAACGGTCGTCCGCGGTCGGCAAAGTAGTCGGCAATGCCGGCCGCCAGCGGCGCCTCGGCGCCGACAACGGTCAGGTCCGCGCGTACGGACTCGGCCAGGGCAAACACTTCGGCGGGGTCGTCGCGTCCACCGGGACGAGTTCGACGGTTCGGCCGATGCCGGGGTTACCCGGGGCGCAAATGACGTGCCGGACGCCGGGGTCGAGGGCGAGGCGCCAACTGAGCGCGTGTTCACGCGCGCCGGAGCCAAGAACAAGGATGCGCATGGGGTGCGGCGAGGAAGCGGGAAATCGTATGAAATCGGCTGCAAACGACTGGACGGCCTGTACTTACCGTCCGGCGGAGGCCCGTTCAGAGCCGGGCAGGCTCGCGCGGGAGGTCCGTTGGCGCCCCGTCTGATTGTGGTAGCCTAGCATGCTTGACCTCTGCTCCAGAAAGTGGGTGGAGGGCATGCGATTTTCACGCCGGCAGAACAGAGTCGGCGATCCCAGGCAGAGAGGGGGTGTTTGCTATGGCCGAAGTCAAGATCCAGGAAGGTGAGTCTATCGAGAGTGCTCTCCGCCGCTTCAAGCGGAAGGTGCAGCAGGAAGACATCATCAAGGACATCAAGAAGCACTCCTTCTATCTGAAGCCGGGCGACAAGCGACGCGCGAAACAGGCGCTGGCGCGGAAGCGTAACCGGAAGAAGATGCGTCGGGAGACCGACTAGCTTGTGGTAACATTCGGCACCTTTTTGCGGGCATAAATGGCCCGTTTCGTTGGGTTTTTCAACACGTCAGGGGATACGGGGCATGGAAATCGCCGAGCGCACGGTGAACGAAGTAACCATTCTCGACCTGAAGGGCAAGATGACCCTCGGCGAGGGTGACGAGTTGCTCAAGGACAAGATCAACAGCTTGCTGGCGGGCGGCCGCCGCAAGCTGTTGCTCAATCTCGAAGGCGTGCCGTACATCGACAGCGCCGGTCTTGGCGAAGTGGTCCGGACCTACACCACGGTGAGCCGTCAGGGCGGCAGCTTGAAGCTGCTCAACCTGACCAAGCGCATCGAGGATCTTCTGGCGATTACCAAGCTGCTGACGGTGTTCGAGACGTTCGACTCTGAGGCAGAAGCCGTCCAGAGCTATTCCTAAGGTGGAGGGGCGGTCCCCGGTGATGAGCGTGCTCGTCTCGCTCAGGCCCGGTCAGTGGACCAAGAACTTCATCGTTTTCGCGGCGCTCATTTTCTCGCGCCGTTTGCTCGACCCGGCCGCCGTCGCGCTCGCGTTGGCGGCCTTTTTGATTTTTTGCGCGCTGTCCGGAGCCGTCTATCTCTTCAACGACGTCTCGGATCTCGCGGCCGATCGGCAGCACCCGCTGAAATCGCGGCGGCCGATCGCCTCCGGCGCGCTGTCGGTCGGTGCGGCGCTGGTCTGGGCCACGGTCCTGATGGGCGGCGGCCTGGCGGCGGCGTTCTGGCTTCAGCCGCCGTTCGGTTGGGCGGCCGCAGCGTACGTGGCGCTGCAGGTGGCATATACCCGCTGGCTCAAGCACCTCGTCATCCTCGACGTGATGACGATTGCGATGGGTTTCGTGTTGCGCGCCGTGGCGGGCGGACTGGTGATCGGGGTAACGGTCAGCGACTGGTTGCTGGCCTGCACCATCCTGCTGGCGTTGTTCCTGGGCCTCAGCAAGCGGCGGCACGAATTGACGCTGCTGGCCGACGGGGCGTCGGAACATCGCCGCATTCTGGAGGAGTACGACCCGTATTTGCTGGATCAGATGATTGCGGTGGTCGCCGCGTCCACGCTGGTGGCCTACATCATCTACTGTTTGAATTCCGAGACGACCGAACGGTTCGGCACGCATTGGCTGGTGCTGACGGTTCCGTTCCCGATTTACGGCATCTTCCGCTACCTGTACATCGTCCATCGCAAGGACGGCGGCGGGAACCCGTCGGAGATGCTGCTGAACGATCGGCCGCTGCTGGCCTGCGTCGCGCTCTGGAGCCTCACGGTGGTCGCCATCATCTATCGGCCATTCGGGTCGTGAGTTGCGTCAGGCGGGCCGAAAGGGCTCGCCACAACAGAACGGACTCATGGCACGCTCGACGGTCGCGATACTGAAAACATCGCCCGCGACAGTCCCTGGGGACTACCACGCGTCGATGACTCTGGCCGTGTTCCTGGCCGTCCTGGCCCAGGACCGCGATACCGTGCCTGCGACCGCGCCCGCGCGGGGCTCCTCGCTTCCGCGTCGCCTCCCTTCCCATCTTTTCGAGTGGTGCTTCACTACGGTGCTGGCTCCGTACGTCCTGGCGGCCAGCGTGCTCTCTCAACCCAGCTACAGGTTTTCGCGCCGCGTGCGGCGCCTGATGGCGCAGGTCCCGGACTTCCGACGGACCGGCCTCATGGACGCACCCGAATTTGCCGGCCGACGATGGCACCCATTGCCGTCGCCGGCTTGAGGAGTTGCATGGCCGATTTCAATATCCGATCGGAGGCGGTCGACGTCGAGCAGATCATGAAGCAGATCCGCGGACGCATCGCCGAGAAACGCGGAGTGGACTACACCGAGGATCAGATCAGGGAGCTCGCCAGCGTGCGCCTCGAGAAGTTCCTCGATCCCAAGAATCTCCGCTCCGACCTGCTCGAGCAGTTCCGGCGCAGCCGGCCCGCCATCAGCGTCGATTCGGCGGCGTTCGAAGCGCCCTACGCGTTTGACGATCAGACGCTGTTCACGTCGCACCGCGGGCCGCTTCGGTTCATCCGACGGCTGCTGATGCCGATCCTGAAGCTGTTCATCAACCCGAACACGCTCAACCAGATTCTCTACACCCAGTCGCAGTTCAACGTCGACATGCTGAAGCGCGATGCCACCCGCCGGATCGAACGGGCGGAGTGGAACGCGCTCTACTACGAGGTCCTGCACAACCTGGTGCTCGAGACGACACGGACCGGCATCGAGATGAAGAACCTGCGGATGCGGGTGGAATCGCTCTCCAGCCGGCTCGACTTCAGCGAGCGCCGCGTTCGGGCGCTCGAAGGGGTCGTCCAGTATCGGCCGGAGGCGATGCGGCCGCGAGAGCGGCGCGAAACCCTGCCCGAACCCGCTGCCGGCGCGGCGACCGAGGGCGTGGTGGCCGATGAGGCAGACGCCGCCATGACGTTGGCCCCTGCGGGCCGGACCGCGGAAGGCGATGGCACGGCACGGCGCCGCCGGCGCCGCCGGCGCGGCCGGCGCGGCAGCCGCGACGGGATGCCAGGGGGCGCACCGGGAGCCGGGGGCGAGGGCGCCGAAGGCGACTCAGGCGGAGACGTGGGCGTGGACGCCACCTCCGATTCCGACACTTTCGAAGACGAGGGCCCGGACCACGAGGACCCGTCGTCTACGCCTGACGCGCAGTGAAGGTCGCCCTCGTCGTCCAGCGTTACGGCGCCGACATCAACGGCGGCGCGGAGCAGCACGCGCGCTATATCGCGGAGCACCTCGCGCGGCACGTTGAAGTCGAGGTCCTCACGACCTGCGCGTCCGACTACATCACCTGGCGGAACGAACGTCCCGCCGGCGTCGAAGTGGTGCACGGTGTCCCCGTGCGCCGATTTCCGGTGTCTCGCGAACGCCAGCCGGCCGAGTTCGCGCAGTGGTCCGATCGGGTGTTCAACCAGACGCACTCGGCCGGGGACGAACTGTCCTGGCTCGACGCGGAGGGGCCGACCAGCCCGGCGCTGGTCCAGCACATTCAGGCCCACGCCGACGACTACGACTTCTTCATCTTCTTCAGCTTCCGCTACTACCACTCGTTCCATGGGGCGCGGGCGGTCGCCGGCAAGGCGATCCTCGTCCCCACCGCCGAACGCGACGGCGCGCTCGGGCTCGGACTCTTCCACCCGATCTTCAGGGGAATCCGTGCCCTCATGTACAACTCGTACGAAGAGCGCGCGCTGATTCACGCGGCATCGGGCAACGTGCAGGTGCCCGGAGTGGTCGTGGGCGTCGGGTCGGAGATCCCGGAGTCGCCCAACGCGTCACGATTCCGGCAGAAGTTCGCGATGCGCGACCGGTTCGCCATCTACGTCGGGACGGATCGACGAGAACAAGGGCTGCAAGGAGCTGTTCAACTTCTTCGAACACTACTCCTCGGCGCTGCTCGACGGGCTCCATCTGGTGCTGATCGGCACCCCCGTGATCCCGATTCCCGCTCACCCGCGCATTCACCATCTCGGATACGTGACCGATCAGGACAAGTTCGACGCGATCGCGGCGTCCGAGCTGCTGATCATGCCGTCCTACTTCGAGAGCCTTTCGATGGTCGCGCTCGAAGCCTGGGCGCTCGGACGGCCGGTCCTTGCCAACGCCGCCTGCGACGTCCTGCACGGTCAGTGCCTGCGCAGCAACGCGGGGCTCTTCTACAGCGGGTTCCAGGAGTTCTTCGAGACGCTGCGGACGATCGACGGCAACACTCCCCTGGCAGCGGCGCTCGGCACCAACGGCCGCCAGTACTTCCAGCAGCACTACAGCTGGCCGGTGATCGAGCGCAAGTACACCGACATGCTGGATCGACTGCGTCGCGAGCCGGCGACCAACGTCATGGAGCCCATGCCTGGCTGGTGGGCACGTCGGCGTCGTGTGCTCGAACCAGGTCAGGACGTCGTCGCACGCCTGCCAAAGGGTGCCGCCACCGATATCGCCGCCACGGCACCGGCCCCCATCGCCGAGGCCGGTCGCGTATCCACCACTCGCCCGCCGGTGAGTCGGCCGCCCGTCACAGCATCGGTGCCGGCCGTTCGACTCGAGCCGCCGCCGCGAACCGCTGCGCCAGTCGTGCGTGAAGACGAAGGGGCGATTGATACCGGCGCGAATCGGCGATCACCCTCCCGCGATGGACAGCACCGGCGAGGCGGCAACAACCGCGGTGCGGGTCGAGGTAACGGCCGCCGTGGTCCCGGCAAGCCCGGCGCCCCGCGGCAGGCGCAAGGCGACAGCGGCGGCGCGCCGCCAGATCGCCCGCCGTCATCCGAACGACAGCCACCTCCCGAGCGCGCTCAGACGCCACCGGCGGCGGGTGGCGAGAGCCGGCAGGGCAGGCGGCGCCCGCGCGGCCGACGCCGCCCCAGCGGAGAGCGGTAGCGATGCCAGCGGTCCATCAGGTACTCGCCACGCTCGGCTACGGAGACGCCATCGGCAACGAGGTGCTCGGCATCCAGCGCGTGCTGCGCGCCGCGGGTTACGACTCCGAGATCTTCGTCGAGACAGCCGATCTGCGTCTTGAAGATCTGACGCTGGACTATCGCGAGCTGCCCGACGCCAGCGATCCGGAGAACCTGCTGCTCCACCACTTCTCGCTCGGGTCGCGGGCCTCGCGGCTGGCCTATGCCCTGCCCGATCGAATGGCGCTGATTTACCACAACATTACGCCACCCGAGTACTTCATCGACGTGCACCCGCGTCTGGTGCAACTGTGCTTCCTTGGCCGTCGCGAGCTCGGCCTGTATGCCAGCCGCTGCGAGATCGGGCTCGGCGACTCCGAGTACAACCGGCAGGAGCTCGAGGCCCTCGGCTTTCCCAAGACCGACGTGCTGCCGGTGGTTCCCGATTTCTCGCACCTGTCCGGACCCGCCAACTACATGCAGGCCGGCGTGTTCGATGACGCGTGGGTGAACGTGATGTTCGTCGGCCGGATGATCCCGAACAAGAAGATCGAGGACGTCATCCGGTTCTTCCATGCCTACAACCGCTGGTTCAACCCGCGTTCGCGTCTTCTGCTCGTGGGCGCGCACAGCGGCTTCGAGCGCTACGTCGGGATGCTCCAGAACCTGATCGATCGCCTGGGCGTCCCCGACGTCCACTTCCTCGGCCACGTCAGCAACGCGGAGCTGACGGCGTACTACGAGCTGGCGGATGTCTTCCTGTGCGCGAGCGAGCACGAAGGGTTCTGCGTTCCGCTGGTCGAGTCGTTCCACATGGGCGTGCCGGTGCTGGCCTATGCCGCCACCGCGATTCCCGCCACCATGGACGGCGCCGGCATTCTCTATGAGGACAAGGATCCGGTCCGGGTTGCGGCGCTGATCGATCAGGTCGTCACGAACCGGAACATCGCCGCGGGGATCGTCGAATCGCAGGACGCGGCGCTCGACCGGCTGCTGCAGAAGGACTTTGCCGGGACGCTGCTGCGCTTCGTCGAGGAGACGCTCCGCTCGCCGGTACGGCCGCACCCGCCAATCGCCTTTGATTTCTGGGATCAGGTTCACGAGTCCGAGACGCTCGACGAGCTCCGCCCGTTCCGTCCCGGCGCCTATCAGGCGCTGCCCAAAGCACCGACGACCTCCGATGCAGCCGCCGACCCCTCGGCGCCATCCCAGACCGGCGACTGATGGTTGCCCGCCGATGATCGTCAATCAGTGGGTGCCGGCGGCGCACCGCGGCGATGCCATCGGCGACTCCGCTCGCCGCGTGATGCACCTGCTGCGAGGCATGGGCCATCAATCCGACATCTTCGCGATGACGATCGACGACGATCTGCGCGACGAGGTGCGGCCGTTCACCGATCCAGACGCGCGCCAGGGCGACCTCACGATCTTCCACTTCGCCCTGGTGTCGGCGATGACCGCGGCGTTTGCCAGCCTGCCCCGCGGGCGGGTGCTTCAGTATCACAACGTCACCCCGGCGCACTTCTTCGCGCCGTACGAACCCGCCATCTTTCGGCTGGCCACGCTCAGTCGCGAAGACCTGGGGACGCTGGCCGGCCACACCGACGTCGCCCTGGGCGATTCGGAGTACAACCGCCAGGAACTCGAGGCGATGGGGTTCACCAACACCGGCGTCTTCCCCATCGCCATCGACACGCAACGGATCACGCACGCCGCTCCCCGGCCCGCGCTCGATACGGTGCTGGACGACGGGCTCCACAATTTCCTGTTCGTTGGCCGCATCGCGCCGAACAAGAAGATCGAAGATCACATCCGGCTGGCGGAGTTCTACAAGCGCTACGTCGACGAGCACTACCGTTTCATCTTCGTCGGGCGGACCGATGCCGTGCCCCGCTACTACAACACCGTCCGGGCACTGATCGCCGAGTTCCAGATGCCGGCCGATCGCTTCGTCTTCACCGGTCCCGTGCCAGACGACGACCTGGCCGCCTACTACCGAGGGCGAGCGTCTACATTTCCCTGTCCGAGCACGAAGGCTTCTGCGTGCCGCTGCTCGAAGCGATGGCCGCCGACGTGCCGGTGCTCGCCTATGCCTCGTCTGCCGTGCCGGACACGCTGGGCGGGGCAGGCGTGCTGTTCGACCCCAAGGACCTCGAGTTCGCAGCCGAGTTGCTCGGCGAGCTGGCCTACAACGACCAGCTCCGCTCACGCGTCATCGCCGGCCAGCGCCGGCGCCTGCGCGACTTCGGTGACGATCGCATCATGCGCGAGCTGGATCGCCTGCTGGCCACGGCCGGGGCGGGCAGCGCGCCGGAGAACCCATCGTGAAGATTGCATTCATCGTTCAGCGCTACGGCGCCGAAATCCTCGGCGGCTCCGAATACCACTGCCGGCTGATCGCCGAACGGATGGCGGCGAAGCACGAGGTGGAGGTGCTGACCACCTGCGCGCGCGACTACATCACCTGGAAGAACGAGTATCCGGAGGGCACCGACCGCATCCGCGGGGTGACCGTCCGCCGATTCGCCAACGCCAGGACCCGGGACATCCAGAACTTCAACCAGCTCTCGGACTGGATCTTCCACAACGAGCACACGCGCGAAGACGAGATGCGCTGGCTCGAGGAACAGGGCCCCTGGTCGCCGGCGCTGGCCGAACACCTGCAACGCCACCACGCGTCGTACGACGCGCTGATCTTCTTCACCTATCTGTACGCGCCGACCGTACTCGGGCTCGGCATCGATCCGGCGCGCAGCATCCTCGTGCCGACGGCACACGACGAACCGGCCATTCACCTCGGGATCTACCGCGAGCTGTTCAGCTCGGCCGCCGCCGTGGCCTTCAACACCGAGGTGGAGAAGAACTTCCTCAAGACCACGTTCGACATGCGTCCCGTGGCGGAGGAAACCGTCGGCTGCGGCGTGGATCTGCTGCAGGACGAAGCCCTGCAGCCCCACGAGGAGCCCGAGGACGAAGAGGAGATCCACAAGACGCTGCCGTCACACCTCAGGGCGCGCGGCACGGCCTTCCGGCGCCGGCACCGGCTGCAGGGACAGTTCCTGCTGTACGGAGGCCGCATCGACGCCGGCAAGGGCTGCGAGGAACTGATCGAGTACTTCACCAGCTACAAGGAACAAGGCGGCGACGCCACGCTGGCGCTGATGGGCGTCAAGCTGATGCAGCTGCCCGAGGTGCCCTGGGTGAAGTTTGCCGGCCTGCTGTCTGAACGTGAGCGGTTGCAGGCCCTCGAAGCCGCGACCGTGGTCGTGGTGCCGTCGCCCTTCGAAAGCCTGTCGCTGCTGGCGCTGGAGGCCATGGCGGTTGGCACCCCGGTGCTGTGCAACGCGCGCGCCGAGGTCCTCGTGGACCACTGCCACAAGAGCAATGCCGGCCTCTACTATCAGGACCGCGACGAATTCATCGAGTGCGCCAAGATGCTGCTCGCCGATGACCGCCTGCGTGATCGCATGGGCCGGAACGGCAAGGACTACGTCCGCAAGAACTACCGCTGGGACGCGATCATGCAGAAGTACGACCGCTTGCTGGCGGCCGTGAAGCGCTGAGGTTCGCACCCCAGGGGACAGGCTGCGAGGGGCTCCGTGATGACTTCGATTACCGGCCGGGAAGTGGCGAACCGCCTGCTCCTTCTCACCGTCAGCACGGTCTTCGCGTTGGGGTGCGCGGAGGCGATCTTTCGCTGGCACACGCAACGAACCTTCGACGCCAGGCTCCCGCCCTGGTCGGAGAACCTGATGGTCGTACGAGGCCCGCAGGTGTTCGCGTTCAGACCCCATGCCGCGGGGCAGTTCCCGGGCAATGCCGACCTGTCTCGGCTGTTTCCGTACCGTATCAACGCACATGGTCTGCGCGACCGCGATCGGCCCGCGAAGGAGCCCGGCTCGACTCGCGTGCTCGTCATCGGCGACTCGTACGCGTGGGGCTACGCGGTGGCTGAGGAGGAGGCATTCCCGCAGGTCGCCGAGCGCCTGCTGCGCGACCGCGGCCGCGAGGAGATCGAGGTCATCAACGGCGGCGTTCCGGATTACAACAGCCGGCAGGAACGGCAGCTGCTGGAGCAACTGCTGCCGATCTACCAGCCGGATGCGGTGTTCCTCGCCTATGTCGTCAACGACGCGGAGCCCCCCACCGCCATGCCGGTTCCCCCGGAGGAGGCCTATCGGCACTCGCGCTCATGGTTCCTCACCGAGGCGGCTGATCATCTGAATCGGCGGGTGTTCAGGCGCCGCCTCCTCCCAACGACGAAAGTCAACGTCGCCAGCAGCTACCTCGAGGGCTTCGAAACGGAATCAGTGAAGTGGAAGGACTCGCGGGAGGCGATCCGGCAGATGCGCGATCTCTCCAGGGCGGCCGGCGCCAGCTTCCGCGTGATGATGATGCCCGACTTCACCCAGGAGTTCGACGACCGTTACGCCTTCCGCGCGATTCACGATGCCGTGACGACCTGGGGAGGAGAGCTGAACATCCCGACCGACGACGTGTTGGACCACTTCCGTGGTGAGGACCATCAGCAACTGTGGGTCCCCTGGGACGGACATCCCAACGCGGAAGCCCATCGACGGATCGCGGAGTTCCTGGTGACGAGAATTCTCGAGCAGTTCGGCGGCTGAATGGCGTTCGTGACGGGCGTCTACTCGACGTCGGAGCCCACGGGCTCCAGTTCGTCGCCCGTCTCTTCGGTGGCGGCGGCCGCACCCTCCGGGGTCGCGGCCGTCGACGCCTTCTTCCGGCGCGGCCGGATGTCGTACCGCTTGATCATCTCGTTCAGCGTCGTCGGCTTGATGTGGAGGAGCTCGGCGGCCCGCTTCTGGACGCCGCCGGCGGCTTCGAGCGCCGACTCAATCCACTGCCGCTCGTACGCGGCGGTCACTTCCTTCAGCGACACCCCTTCGGGCGGCATGACGACGTGCGGCAGCTGGAAGCGCGGCGCCTTGCGCACGTTGTCCGGGATGCGGTCGGCGGCGATCCGGCTGCCGGTGCTCAGCACCACCGCCCGTTCGATGACGTTCTCGAGCTCGCGGACGTTGCCGGGCCAGTCGTATTCCATGAGCAGCTCGAGTGCGTCGGGCGCCAACTCGAGTGAGGGGCGGCCGTTCTCCTCGGCGTACTTCTCCAGGAAGTGCTGGACCAGCAGCGGGATGTCCTCGCGCCGGTCGCGGAGTGACGGCAGCTCGATGCTGATCACGTGCAGCCGGTAGAACAGGTCCTCGCGGAAGCGGCCGTCCTCCATCTCGCGCTTGAGGTCGACGTTGGTGGCGGCGATGATGCGCACGTCCACCTTGATGGTCTCCATGCCGCCGAGGCGCATGAACTCGCGTTCCTGCATCACCCGCAGCAGCTTGGCCTGCGTCTCGATGGGGATGTTGCCGATCTCGTCGAAGAAGATGCTGCCCTTGTCGGCGAGGTCGAACAGCCCCTTCTTCGGGTACACCGCACCCGTGAACGCGCCCTTGACGTGGCCGAACAGCGTGGACTCCAGCAGGTCCGGCGGCAGGTTCCCCGAATTGACCGTGACGAACGCCTTGTCGGACCGCGCCGAGTTGACGTGAATGGCGCGCGCGACGAGCTCCTTGCCGGTGCCGCTCTCGCCGGTGATGAGGATCGTGGAGCGGCTGGGCGCCGCCTGGGCGATCAGCTCGAACACCTGGATCATGCGCGTGCTGCGGCCGATGATCCCTGAGAACTTGTGCAGCCGGCGCGCCGCGTCGCCGCGCAGCTGGGTGTTCTCGTCCCGCAGGCGGCGATGCTCGATCGCGTTCCGCAGCACGACCAGCACTTCGTCGTTCTTGAACGGCTTGGTGATGTAGTCGAACGCGCCCAGCTTCATCGCCTTGATCGCGGTGTCCATCGAGGCGAACGCCGTGATCATCAGCACCGGCAGGTTGTCGTCCTGCTTCTTGAGCTCCTGGAGCACCTGCAGCCCGTCGATGCCCGGCATCATGACGTCGACGATGACCGCGTCGAATGGCAGGGCTCGCGCCAGGTCGAGGCCTTCCTGGCCGGACGCGGCGATCCGCACCCCATACCCTTCGCGCTCGAGAAGGGTCTGCAGGATCTCCCGCATGATTTCTTCGTCGTCGATGACGAGAACTGATCCGTTCCGCCGCATACCGATTGCTCCGGCGCCGACAGTCGGCGACGCCTACATCGCTGCCAGTTGCGCGTTCGTCTGCGCCAGCTTGAAGCGCAGCGTGAACCGCGTGCCCTGACCGGGGGCGCTCTGGCACTGAATCGATGCGTCGTGCTCGCGCACGATGCCATACGTGATCGACAAGCCCAGGCCAGTGCCCTGTCCGATGGGCTTCGTGGTGAAGAAGGGATCGTAGATGCGATCGAGGTGCTCGGAGGGGATGCCGGTGCCGGTGTCGGACACCTCGGCCACGACCTCGTGCCCGTCCACGCGCGTGGCGATCGTCAGCCAGCCGCCGCTCGGCATGGCGTCCCGCGCGTTCAGGAACAGGTTGAGGAACACCTGCTGCAGCTTGAACTCGAAACCCACTACCGGGATGACGCCGTCCGCCAGCTCGCGGCGGATCTTCACGCTGCCCTTCTCGAACTGATGCTCGAGCAGGGCCAGCACGTCGCCGACGACCGCGTTGACGTCCACCACGGTGCGCTCGGAAGCATCCGCCGCGTTCGAGCGGGAGAGGTGCAGCAGCCCGTTGACGATCCGGGCGGCCCGGAACGTCTGCTTCTCGATCTTCTCGAGCACCGCCGTGCGCGGGTCCTCGGGGTCCGAGCCTTCGAGCAGCATCTGGGTGTAGCTGGAGATGCCGGTCAGGGGCGTATTGACCTCGTGGGCCACGCCCGCGGCCAGGATGCCGAGCGAGGCCATCTTCTCGGAGATGCGCAGCTGCTCTTCGAGCTGCGTCCGTTCGGTGATGTCCTCGAAGATCACGATCGTGCCCGAGGCTGCCGCGCCGGCGCTGATCGCCTGCAGCGGAACCGTCGTGATGTTCACCAGCCGGTCGGGGTTGCCAGTGCGATGCCGCGAGGTGAGCGGAACGCGGAACGCCGACGCGCCCTGCGGGTGATCGCGGCGCTGCGCGCGGAGCACGCTGACCACTGACGGCTCGAACAGGCGATCGAGCGGCTGGCTCATGGCCTCGGCGCGCGTCGGACCGTACAGCTGCTCGAGGGCCTGATTCCACCGGATGATCCGGTCGTCCAGTCCGAGCACCATCAACCCATCGTCGAGCGATTCGAGGATGTTCTCGTTGAACGAGCGCAGGCGGTCCAGTTCGGACGCCTTGAGGTGCAGTTGCCGATAGAGCCGGCCGTTCTCGATGGCCACGGCGGCCTGGCCGGCGACGGCCGTGACCAGGTTGAGATCCTCGGTGGTCAGCGGCTCGCCGCTCTCGCGGCGGCCGAGCAGCAACGCCGCCACCGCCGAGCCCTTCGAGACACAGGGCACGAAGTAGTAGATGCCGGTGTCGCGCCAGAACTCGACTTCTTCCGCGGTGAATCGCGTCGATGCCAGCGGGTCGTCCAGCCGCACCGTTTGTCCGGACGCCACTCGTCCGCCGATGCCGGTGTTGAGCGCCAGGCGTGGCACGCCGCTCTCCATGCCGGAGACATGCAGCGCCTCGAAGTCGCCGACGTCCGACGCCAGCATGAACGCCATCGCATCGATCTCGATGGTTTCGCCGACGCGGGTCACCAGGCGCTCGGCGAGGCGGTCGAGCACGATGTCGGCATTGAGGTCGCGGGCGAAGCCGACCAGCGCGCGGCGGTAGTCGTACCGGTCGCGGTAGAACGCGCGATCGATGCCCCGCTGCAGGCCGTCCTTGACCGGCTTGGCCAGCAGAATCACGACGATCGTGGCGAGGAACGCGATCACCCACCGCTGATCCGTCTCGCTCTGGATGAACGAGCCACCGGAGGTGCGGAGGATGGCGACGAAGATCGCGATGCTGGCGGCGACCGCCGAGGTGTAGACGAGCAGACGCTTGAGGATGATCTCGACGTCCATCAGCCGGTAGCGGACGATCGCCGAGGCGAACGCCACCGGGATGAACCCGAGCGGAACGGCGGACAGTTCCATCGGCAGCGACGGATCGACGCCGAGCGCGAACGGCACGGCATAGCCCAGCGCGAACGGCATCGCACCGAGCGCGGTGCCCCAGACAATCCACCGCAGCTGGCGCTTGCAGGTCACCGAGCCCGAGCGCGTGAGCGCGCGGAGCAGGACGACGAGCCCCGCCGTGAGGAACACGGCGAGGTAGAGCATCTCGAGGCGATCGAGCAGTCCGACCAGCCGCACGAAATAGTCCGGGTCGATCGCGGCGCGGACCAGCGCCAGCACGCGTGTCAAGCCAAGCACCGCGGCCGGCAGGTACACCGCCGGCAACCAGCGCGAGAGATGCACCGCGTAGCCCTCGTGGTGCGGGCGCTCGGGGAACACCAGAGCGAAGTGCAGGAAGAGCGGCGGCAGGAGCAGGAGGGCGACTACGTCGGACCAGTAGAAGGCCCAGTCCACCCGGTCGAGGCGTCCGCTGAACGAGAACGCGAGCACGCCGAAGAACGCCACGCACAGCCAGAAGAAATGGAGGGTGGCCTGGTCGTCGGGGCGACGGGCGCGGACCGCCGCGCCGACGAGCAGCGTGAAGATGCCGACGCTGGCGAGGAGGTAGTAGAGGAGGCCGGCTCCGTCGGGGAGAGGCGCCAGTTGCACCTGCGCCACTTCGCGCGTCCCGAGCCGGAGCAGGGTGTAGACGTGATTGTCGCCGGGCTTCGAGTGCTGCTGAACGGCGAACACCTGGTCGCGGCCTTCGACCGGCCGGCCATCAATGGCGAGGAGGACATCGCCCGGGCGCACACCGGCGCGACCGGCAGACGAGGGGTCGGCGACCTCGGCCGCGACAACGCCCGCGGCGCGTTCGACCCAGAGCACGCCGTCCTCGACCTCGGTATTCGTCGCCCTCGAGACGACGTTCGCAATGCCCAGGGCCAGCAGGCACACCGTGACCACGACGGGCAAGGCGGTGCGACGCCAGTCCTGTCCCTGCGCCGACCCGAGGGGGGGCAACGGCTCGTACGAGAACCGATTCTCGGAACTCAAGACGGACACTTCCGCGGCTTCAGGGAGCAAACCGTATACCAGAGCACGCGGGCGCGCGTCGCCCGTAAATAGTTGATAAATGGCGGTTTCCTCGCCATTGGACAGCCAGAACGGCGGACATATTCAAGTTGTCGTCTGACCGATCCAAAGACCCGGACTTCCGGATCTGGCTTAGAAGCGGACCGTCAGTCCTCCGAGGATGCGCTTGGGGGGACGGACAACCAAAATCTCGTCGTAGGTGGAGGCTCCGGCCACGGTCTCGTGGAACATGTTGCGGAGGGCGACGAGCATTTCCCAGTGCGAGCCCATGAAGTTCATGAACGGCAGCGACTGATTCACCTGCATCTCGAACCGGCCGTCGAGCCCGCGGATCTCCTCGGGGTCGCCGTCGGTGATGAACGCGTTGTTGATGCGGTAGAACACTACGACGCGCGTGGCGGTCTGCGGCACTTCGGCCTCGAGCGAGGTTCGCACGTCGTGAATCCGCTCGTGCTCGCCGGTATGCACCGCCGCGGGCATGATGCGCTCCAGCACCCGCGCGTCCGCGGGCGGCGGGGCACTCGTCCATCGGGCACTCGAGACCGAATATTCCACCGAACCCCGGACGTTGCCACTGAGTGCCTGGGTGTAGGACGCACCGATACCCTGCACGTCCACGTCGCCCGCGGAGCCGACGTAGTAGTGACCGAGCGCGGCGCCGGGCCCTTCGGGACTGCGACCGAACACGGTGATCAACTGGTCGTCAATCTGCTGGCGGAAGGCGCGGACGCCCACGGTGGCGCCATTGAGCAACCGCTCCACGCCGCCCTCGTAGTGCTCGAGATCCTGCACGCGGAACCCTTCCCGCGACAGGGGCGAGAACGTGCGCTGCGGCGGCAGCCACGACGCACGCGTGGGCGGGAGGAACTCCTGCGCGCCCGGCGCGGACAGCTGACGCGACGCCAGGCCCCGCACCCGCCAGTGCTCGCCGACCATATAGCTGGCGTTGACACGCGGGCTGAGGAGCGACGGATCGACCAGGTAGTCGTAGTGAGTGTAGGTGGCGCCGTAGCCGACGCTCAGGTTCTTCGTGACCGACCACTCGTCGTAGGCGAACACGGACCCGACGTTCCTCGCGGTGTCGGCCACCGCCGCCAGCGCCGCGCTGTTGCCGCCCTGATAGCGCTGCAGGCTGTAGGACATGCCCGACTGATACTGGTGAGAACCGCCCCCGCGAGAGGTGTAGTCGCCGGCGACGATCCACGAATCGAGGTCGCCCTGGTTCATCGCGGCCCGCACGGCCCAATTGCCGTGGTCGCCGACGTTGGAGCCAACCGAGAAGAACGCCACGCTGCGCGTGCGATCCGTCTGGAGCAGTTCGGCCGGGCTGTCGAACGCCCCGGTCGTGAGCAGGTCGACCTGGCCGTCCAGCGAGATATCCGCGAACAAGGCCCCGGCGGCCCTGGCGGAAGTCTCCACGGCGCGGCCCAGATACTCGAATGGATCGGTGAACGAGAAATCGTCGTTGGTCGGCAGATCCACCGCGGTGTCGCTGTCGCGAAGGACGCTACGCTTCAACCGCCGCAGGCGCCAGGCCAGGCCGGTTTCACTACGCTCGCCGACGAGATCGGTCGGGACTGGTTGGGCGCCGATGGCCGTGGTTCCCATCCCGGCTTCGGTCACCCGGGGGACCGACGGCTCCCCTTCGCGGCGAAGGGTGAACGACGAAGGGGTCCGGACGGCGGGGCGCACTTCGAGAATGGTGCCGCGGACGGTGAGATAACCCTGGCGGTGGGCGCGAACGAGGTAGGCGCCAGGCGCCAACTGCCGGAGTGAGTACTGACCCAGCTCGTCTGAAACGGCAAAGGCGCTCGTGGATCCGAGGGCCGAGACCACCACCCCATCCAGCGGATTACCTGCATCGTCAACCACCTGGCCAACGATCTGGCCAGTGGACACGGACGCAATGTCCGTGACGCGTTCAGGCTGGCGGAGGGGTGCTTGCGCGCGGGCGGAATCCACGCCGGCTGCCAGAAGGCAGACGGCCAACGCCGGGAGGGTCAGGCGACCTTGCATTCCCATAGGCTATTGTCCGAACCGCCCCCGGGCGCTGTCGGGGGCGGTCCACTGACTACCGACAGTTTACGATGCTTTCACCGTAAAGTTCACGTCGCGTGTCAGGACCTTGCCCGACACCTTGTCGCTGATCTTGATGGCCAGGCGATAGCTGCCTTCGCCAAAGCTCTGCAGTGGCACCGAGATCCCGCCCGGGACCGGGAACGTCGCCGGATCGAACTGGGGCGGCAGGTTCGCCGCGCTCACCGTCTGCGGATTGGTCTTGTTGAAGAACTTCTCCGCTTCGCCTTCCTTCTTGTGGAACTCGTATTCCATCGTGATGTTCGGCTTGCCGGCCGGGTCGAGACCCGCGTTGTAGACCTGGTAGAAGATCGACAGTTCCTCGCTCTTGGCGAAGTCCATGTCGTCGGCGGGAATCAGCTCCTGCGCGCCGAACACGAACGGCCGCTCGCGGGTTTCGTCGGCGCCCACCGGCGCGGTGAGCATGTTCACCTTGTCGGTCACCAGCAGCGAGCTGGTGTTGAACTCGGCGTTCTGGAAGTCGGGCACCACGATCTGCTGCTTGACGACGCCCATCTTGGCCACCTGGGTCTTGGGAGCCTTCTCGGGCAGCCGCTCCTTGATGGCCAGGTAGACGTCATAGGTGCCGGGCGCCGCCATGAACACACGCTGGAGCTTGCCCTTGGTGAGCTGGGCGGCCGGCACGAAGTGGATGTCGTCCCAGGGGTACTCGACCTTCTTGGCCTTCGGGTCGGGCTGGGCGGACGGATTGACCACCCGGATGTACATGGCCGCGTCGGCGGCCGGAGCCCCCTTCACGTCCAGCACGAACGGAACGAAGGTGCGCTGCTCCTGTGACTTCAGGAAGAACGGGGTGATAGACATCTGGATGTCGGCAGGTCCAGGCTGGCCGGCCATGACGCCGTCCACGAGCTTGACGATCTGCTCGATTTCCTGCTGTTCCTGCTTGCTGCGCTTCTTGGTATCGGGTTTGGCGGACTGCGCGAGCGCGAAGGTGCCAGAAAAGGCGACCGCGACGGCGAGTGCAACCACGCGACGAATGGCCATCATCAAGTTCTCCTGAACGAACGTCCCATCTTCGAAGTAGTGGCGAATGGACGATCATAGGGGTGTGGTCCGGGGGATGTCAAACTCGGCAACACGCTCAGAATGCTGAGTTTCGGCGCCCTTGAAGCCCCGCCGTATAATCGTCAGCGGATGAAGCCCGAAGAGGTCCTGGTCATCGTGCTCGCCGGGGGTGTGGGCGAGCGTCTCTCGCCCCTCACGCGTGACCGCGCCAAGCCGGCGGTCTATTTCGGCGGCCCGTACCGAATCATCGACTTCGTCCTCAGCAACTGCATCAACTCGGGCCTCCGCCGCGTCTTCCTCGCCACCCAGTACAAGTCGCTCTCCCTCAGCCGGCACGTCCGGCGCGGATGGAGCATCGTGTCGGAGGAACTCGACGAGTTCGTCGAGATCCTGCCGCCGCAGAAGCGCGTCGGCGAGCAGTGGTACCAGGGCACGGCCGACGCGGTCTACCAGAATCTCTACTCCATCGTGCGCGAGGAACCGCGCTACGTCGTCGTCCTGGCGGGCGACCACGTCTACAAGATGGATTACCAGAAGATGCTCCGCTTCCACCAGGAACAGAACGCGGCGGTCACGCTCGCCGCGATCGAAGTCCCGATCGAGGATGGCAGCCGCTTCGGAATCGTCGCCGTGGACGACACCGACCGTGTCACCGGTTTCCTGGAGAAACCGGCCCAGCCTCCGCCGATGCCCGGGCATCCGCACTTGACGATGGCGTCGATGGGCATCTACGTGTTCAACAGCGACGTCCTGGTGCGGGCCCTGGAAGCGGATGCCGCCGACCCGGACAGCCAGCACGATTTCGGGAAGAACATCATTCCCTCGCTGATTCCGGGAGGCGCGATGTACGCCTACCCGTTCTACGACGAGAACAAGAAGGCCGCCAAGTACTGGCGCGACATCGGGACGCTGGACGCCTACTTCGAGGCGAACATGGACCTGTGCCAGGTGAACCCGGAGTTCAACCTGTACGACCCCGAGTGGCCGCTCCGCACCTACATGCCGCAGGCGCCGCCGGCCAAGTTCGTCTTCGCCGAGAACTGGCGGCGGGGCGAAGCGCAGGACTCGCTGATTTCCCAGGGCTGCATCGTCTCGGGCAGCCAGATTCTGGGCAGCATCCTGTGCCCGAACGTGCGGGTCCACAGCTTCAGCCGCATTGAGTCCTCGATCCTGATGCCGGGCGTGCGCGTCGGCCGCCACGCGCAGATCCGCCGCGCGATCGTCGACCGCGACGTGCACATCCCGCGCGGCGCGCGCATCGGGTACGACATGGAAGAGGACCGCCGGCGCCACACGGTCAGCGAAGGCGGCGTGGTGGTGGTGGCCTCGGGCGAAGAGCCTTTCATCGGCACCATCGACGATGCGGCCCTGAAGCTGGAAGCGGAAGCCGATCGCCGAGGCTAGCGGCCGCGGCGCACAGGACGAGTCCGAGCACACGAAGGGTCTGCCTTCGCCAGCGCGGTGATCGTCAGGACAGGAACCTTTCTCGAGAGGGGTCAGCGTGACGATTACCGAGGTGCGTGGGCGAGAGGTGCTCGACTCGCGGGGCAACCCGACGGTCGAAGTGGACGTGACGCTCGACACCGGCGCGCGCGGCCGGGCGGGAGTGCCGTCAGGGGCGTCTACCGGCGAGCGCGAAGCGCTGGAGCTGCGGGACGGCGACAAGAGCCGCTACCTCGGGAAGGGCGTGACGAAGGCCGTTGGTCACGTCAACGGCGAGATCGCGCGGGCCGTAACCGGCAAGCCGTTCGACTCGATGCGCGCGCTCGACGAAGCGATGATCGCCCTCGACGGCACGCCGGCGAAGAGCCGGCTGGGTGCCAACGCCCTGCTCGGCGTGTCGATGGCGGCGCTGAAAGCCGAAGCCGCTGCCGCCAAACAACCGCTCTACGCCCACATCGCCACCATCGCCGGCAACCGGACCGGGTACACGCTGCCCGTGCCGATGATGAACATCCTCAATGGCGGCGCGCATGCCGACTCGAACGTGGACTTCCAGGAGTTCATGGTCATGCCGGTCGGGTTCCCGACGTTCCGCGAAGGGCTGCGTGCCGGCGCCGAGATCTTCCACGCGCTGCGGTCGATCCTGAAGTCGCGCGGGCTGTCCACCGGTGTCGGCGATGAGGGCGGATTCGCCCCGAGCCTGCGTTCGAACCGCGAAGCGGTAGAAGTCGTCCTCGAAGCCATCGGCAAGTCGGGCGCCAAGGCCGGCGACAACGTCTTCATCGCGCTGGACGTCGCCTCGAGTGAGTTCTGGGTGCCCGCCACCGAGCCGGGCGGCCGCGGCCGCTACGAGTTCCGCAAATCCGGTGAGCCCGGATGCGACTCCGAAGGCATGGTGGCGCTCTACACCGATTGGTGCCGGCAATACCCGATCATCTCGATCGAAGACGGCTGCGCCGAGCAGGACTGGCATGGCTGGTCGCTGCTGACCAAGGCACTCGGCCCCCGCATCCAACTGGTCGGCGACGACGTGTTCGTCACCAACCCCGAGATTCTCCGCAAGGGCATCGATGAAGGCGTCGCGAATGCGCTGCTGGTGAAGTTGAACCAGATTGGCACCGTCACCGAGACGCTCGACGCCATTGCCATGGCCAGCGCCGCCGGCTACCGCAGCGTGATCTCGCACCGGTCCGGAGAGACGGAAGACTCGACGATCGCCGACCTCGCGGTGGGCACCGCCGCCGGGCCAGATCAAGACCGGATCGGCCTCGCGCTCCGATCGCGTCGCCAAGTACAACCAGTTGCTGCGCATCGAAGAAGAACTGGGCACAGCGGCCCGGTATGCCGGCCGCGCCGCGGTCAAGCAGCTGCAGTAGCCCCGGAGCCGCCATGTACAAAGTCGTCCTGCTTCGCCACGGCGAATCGACCTGGAACAAGGAGAACCGCTTCACGGGCTGGACCGACGTGGACCTCACCGACAAGGGCCGCGAGGAAGCGCTGAACGCCGGCCGCCTGTTGAAGCAGGACGGCTTCTCGTTCGACCTCGCATTCACCAGCGTGCTGATCCGCGCCATTCGCACCTGCTGGATCACCCTGGACGAACTCGGCGAGCTGTGGATTCCGGTGCAGCGGAGCTGGCGCCTCAACGAGCGCCACTACGGGGCGCTGCAGGGCCTGAACAAGTCGGAAACAGCGGCCAAGCACGGCGAAGCGCAGGTCAAGATCTGGCGCCGCGCCTACGACATCCCGCCGCCGCCGCTCACCCCGGACGACGAGCGGCACCCGTCCCGCGATCGCCGCTACCGCGGCCTGACCGCGGCGGAATTGCCGCTCACCGAGTCGCTGAAGGACACGGTGGCGCGATTCCTTCCCTACTGGCACGAAACGATCGCGCCCGCGATCACCCAGGGACAGCGCGTGCTGATCGCGGCCCACGGCAACTCCCTCCGCGCCCTGGTCAAGTACCTCGACAACATCTCCGAACAGGACATCGTCGAGCTGAACATTCCGACGGGGATTCCCCTGGTGTACGAGCTGGACGCGGCCCTGAAGCCGATCCGGAGCTACTACCTGGGGGATGCGGAGGCCGCGAAGAAAGCGGCGGCCGCCGTCGCGCAGCAGGGCGCGCGGCAGGCTTAGGCGGCGAGGGCACGGCGGGGGCCGCGCCCTCGGGCGTCTAGTTGATTTCCTCGACCTTGGCTTCTTCCGCCGCGATGCGGAGCGAGCGGAGAAAACGCCGGTCGTTGACCGTCATGTCGTACGGCTTGCGTGGAGCGATGGCTCGTGCGACCGTGCCGACCCGGGCCGCTGACACCGCGGCACCGTCGGCAGGCTGAGACCGGTTCACGAATCCGACCACCGCCTCGAGGTTCACTTTCATCTCATAGCCGGCAGCCCGGGCGCGCTCCCGGCAGGCTTCAACTTCGGCACTGTTCGAAACGGCGGCGGCAATTGCGTCGGCCAACTCGCGCGCAAACCGGTTTACCACGTCATCCATTGGATGGCCCCTCCTCACCCTCGTGCCTGCCGGCTGGGTCCCGGTAGCGGTTACCGACAGGTACCCACCGGGCAGCGGGCTGAAGTCGGTGCGTAATCGTCATGTGGGCGGGACGAAACTCTTAGGGGAATCGGTGCCATTCTAGGAATGTCCCTAGTGGGTGTCAAGACTCAAAGCACAATAAGTTGTGTTTTTTCTGCAACTTGGGGCCTCACCCAAGGACGGGGAAGCTCGGGCATGGGTGGGGCGAAGGACCAACGCTTGCGGAGCATTACAATGCCGACCATGTCTCCTGCGCCCAGCCCTCGCCACTTCGCCGTGGCAGACGACCTCGAGGGCTTCGACCCCGACCGCGACCTTGGATTGCCCGGCACCTTCCCGTTCACCCGGGGCATTCAGCCGACGATGTACCGCGGGCGCCTCTGGACCATGCGTCAGTACGCCGGGTTCGGAACGGCGGCTGAATCCAATCAGCGCTACCGGTATCTGCTGTCGAAAGGCGTGAGCGGCCTCAGCGTCGCCTTCGACCTGCCCACCCAGATCGGCTACGACTCGGACGCGCCGCTCGCGGCGGGCGAAGTCGGACGGGTCGGCGTGGCCATCGACTCGATCGAGGACATGGCGGTGCTGTTCGACGGCATCCCCCTGGACCGCGTGTCCACGTCGATGACCATCAACGCCACCGCGATCATCCTGCTGGCCCTCTACGTGGCCGTCGGAAAGCGGCAGGGCGTGTCGCCCAGGCAGCTGTCCGGGACCGTCCAGAACGACATCCTGAAGGAATACGTCGCTCGGGGGACCTACATCTACCCACCCGGACACTCCCTGCGCATCGTCACCGACATCTTCGCGTTCTGCGAGCGGGAGGTGCCGCAGTGGAACACGATCTCGATCAGCGGGTACCACATCAGGGAGGCGGGATCGACGGCGGTGCAGGAGGTGGCCTTCACCTTCGCCAACGCCATCGCGTACGTGCAGGCCGGGATCGACGCCGGCCTCGACGTCAACGCCCTCGGCCAGCGCTTGTCGTTCTTCTTCAATGCTCACAACGATTTCCTGGAAGAAGTGGCGAAGTTCCGCGCGGCGCGGCGGCTGTGGGCGCGCCTGATGCGCGAGCGCTTCGGCGCCACCCATCCCCGGGCCCAGCAGCTGCGTTTCCACACCCAGACCGCGGGTTCCACGCTCACCGCGCAGCAGCCGGACAACAACATCGTCCGCGTCGCGATCCAGGCCCTGGCGGCGGTGCTCGGCGGCACACAGTCGCTGCACACGAACAGCCGTGACGAGGCGCTGGCCCTGCCGACCGAAACCTCGGCGGGCATTGCCCTGCGCACGCAGCAGATCATCGCCGCGGAGAGCGGGGTCGCCAACACCATCGATCCGTTTGCCGGGTCGTTCGAGATCGAGCGGCGGACGAACGACATCGAAGCGGGCGCGAACGAGCTGCTGGCCCGGATCGAGGCCATCGGCGGCACCCTGGCGGCGATCGAGGCGGGGTACATCCAGCGGCAGATTCAGGACTCGGCCTACAAGGCGCAGGTCGCCGTGGACGCCGGCGAATCGGTGGTGGTTGGCGTGAATCGCTACCAGACCGACGAATCGGCGCGGGTCGAGATGTTCGAACTGGAGCCCGAGATCGAGCGGCAGCAGGTGGACCGGGTTCGCGAGGTCCGCCGCACCCGCGATCAACGCACGTGGCAGGCGGCGCTGGGCGCCGTCGAATCAGCCGCGCGTGGGCGCGACAACCTCGTGCCGCACATCATCGCGGCGGTCGAGGCCCGCGCCACCGTCGGCGAGATCTCCGACACGCTGCGGAGCGTGTTCGGCGAGTACCCGGGAGGCAGGCCTGGATGTCTGAGGTCCTGCTGTCGGTCGAAGGCCTCACCACGCGCTTCGACACGCAGGCCGGACATGTGACCGCAGTGAACGAGGTGTCCTTCCAGATCCGGCAGGGCGAGACGCTGGGGCTGGTCGGGGAATCCGGCAGCGGCAAGTCGGTGACCGCGTTCTCGATCATCCGTCTCGTGCAGCCACCGGGGCGCGTGACGGCGGGTCGGGTGCTGTTCCAGGGCCGCGACCTGGCATCTCTGCCTGAGGAAGAACTGCGGCAGGTGCGAGGGGCCGGTATCGGCTTCGTCTTCCAGGAACCGATGTCCGCGCTCAACCCCGTGATGCGGGTCGGCGACCACATCGCGGAAGCCCTGCGCGTGCACGGCCTCGCCAACCGGACGGAAGCTCGCGCCCGTGCGATCGACCTGCTGCGGGCGGTGCGCATCGTGGACGCCGAGCATCGCGTGAACGACTACCCGCATCAGTTGTCCGGTGGCATGCGTCAGCGGGTGATGATCGCGATCGCGCTCGCCTGCCGTCCGCCGCTCGTCATTGCCGACGAGCCGACGACGGCGCTGGACGTGACGGTGCAGGCGCAGATCCTCGACCTGCTTCGCGACATGAAGCGGGAGTTCGGCATCAGCCTGCTGCTGATCACGCACGACCTCGGCGTGATTGCCGAGACCGCGGACCGGGTGGCCATCATGTACGCCGGCCGCATCGTCGAGCAGGGACCGGTGCGCGACATCTTCCGCAATCCCGCCCATCCGTATACGCAAGGACTACTGGCGTCGATTCCTGGTGGCGCCGCCGGCTCGCGCCTGCGGGCGATCGACGGCTCGGTGCCGAACCTGTCGTCGCTGCCGGCCGGATGCTCGTTCGCGCCGCGTTGCGCCCAGCGCATGCCGCAGTGCGAGGCGTCGTTTCCGGGGGTCTCGGCACTCGCATCCGAGCACTCGGTCCGCTGCCACCTGCATCCTGTTTCCGATCCGCGACTGACGGCGGCCGGCGAGGTCCGCTCCTGATGCCGCCCCTGGTCGAAGTCCGCCATCTCGTGAAGCACTTCACCCGCGGCGGCGGGCTGTTCGGCCGCAGGACGGTGGTCCGTGCCGTCGACGACGTCAGCTTCACCATCGACGAGGGGGAGACGTTCGCGCTGGTCGGCGAGTCGGGCAGCGGCAAGAGCACGACCGGGCGATGCATGTTGCGGCTGGTCGAGCCCACTTCCGGGCAGTTCCTGTTCCGCGGCGAAGACGTGCTGTCGTTCTCGAGCGCGCGTTTGCGCGCCGCGCGCCGCGAGATGCAGATGGTCTTCCAGGACCCGTTCTCGTCGCTCAATCCGCGGATGCGCGCGTTCACGATCGTGGAGGAGCCGCTGGTCATCCACAAGATCGGCTCGAAGCCCGAACGCCGCGAACGCGTCGCCGAACTCTTCCGGCTGGTGGGGCTCGAACCGGCGCACCTCGATCGCTACCCGCACGAGTTCAGCGGCGGCCAGCGGCAACGCATCGGGCTGGCGCGCGCGCTGGCGTTGAATCCCTCGTTCATCATCGCCGACGAGCCGGTATCCGCGCTGGACGTGTCGATCCAGGCGCAGGTGATCAACCTGCTGATGGATCTGCAGGAGCAACTGAAGCTCACCTACCTGTTCGTCGCACACGATCTGCGGCTCGTGCGGCACATCTCGAGCCGCGTGGCCGTGATGTACCTCGGCAAGATCGTGGAGATGGGGCCGACGGCGAGCATTTTCGAGCAGCCGCAGCACCCCTACACGCAGGCGCTGCTCTCGGCCGTGCCGGTGACCGATCCGGACGAGCCGAAGAGCCGTATCGAGCTCGACCCGGCGCAGGTGAACCGCGAGGCGCCGCTCAGGGAAATCGCGGCCGGGCACGTGGCGGCCGTCTAGCGAGGACGTACACCGCGATCCGCCGGCTCGCGGTATATGCTCGCCGCTGCGCCGATTGCGGCCGTTGAGCTGCGGTTGCGGAAGGCAGGCGACAGGCAGACCATGCCGTGCACACGCGTTCGGTCAGCGACGAGAGAGAGCCAGCCGCGCCTGGCGCGGCGCCGTCCTGCATCCGTGACTGCCGCGGTGATCGCCAGCGTGTGCCTCCTGGCAACCGGACGCGCGCAGGAGGCGCAGCCGACTGCCGAACAGGTGCTCGCCCGCATGGACGCGTACTTCGACGATTACCGGCCGGCGCTCGGGCGCCTCGTCGCCGAGGAGCGGCTGGTGCAGTACGTCGCGCGGGGCACTGGCTCGGGCGTCAACGCCATCCGGATCACGCGCGAGATCCACTCGGACGTGGCCTTCATCGACTTGCCGGGCGACGCGGGCTGGCTGGGCTTCCGCGACGTGCGCACGGTGAGCAGCAAGAGCGTGCGCGAGCCGGGTCCTTCCCTGGCCGAAGTGTTGCTGCGCTCGGGAGAGGACCAGTTCCAGCAGGCGCGGGCACTGCTCCTCGCCGGGGCGCGTCACAACCTCGGCGAGCCCCGCACGACCAACCTGCCGACGGTCCCGCTCGAGCTCCTCCAGCACCGGCACCGCTTCCGCTACGACGTCCGCATCGAAGGCTACGACAAGGTGGAGGGCCGGCGCACCGCGATGGTCGTGCTCGACGAGCAATCCACACCCTCGGTGGTCCGCCGCGGCGACGGTGGCGATCTGATGGCCCGAGTCGTCGGCTGGGTGGAGCCAGACTCAGGGAAACTGTGGCGCGCGGAACTCCGCCTCGAGGACCCGCGGCTCATCTTCGCCCAGCGCCACCGGCCGGCGACGCTCCGAGTGCACT
Source organism: uncultured Acidobacteriota bacterium (assembly GCA_963723005.1). Taxonomy (GTDB): domain Bacteria; phylum Acidobacteriota; class Vicinamibacteria; order Vicinamibacterales; family UBA2999; genus VFZN01. Next base: position 411,125 of record CAVRPA010000015.1, read on the forward strand.
TCAAACTGCACAAGGAACTCGGGCTGATCGTCCCCGATCGGATGGATGAATGGTTCTACGACAGCGTCCACGGCGACGGATTCGGAGAGGGCCGCTACAAGAACTTCCGCCGCTTCGATATCGCGACACGCATCGTGCCGCCGCCAGGGCCTTGAGTTGACCTCTTTCCATTCACGCGTGAGCGTGATGCGCCGCCCCGTGCGGTTCCTGCCGATAGTCCTTCTCCACCTGCCCGTCGCGGATGGAAATGACGCGGTGCGCGTAGGCCGCGATGTCCGGCTCGTGGGTGACGACGATGATGGTGTTCCCCGCCTCGTGCAGGCGCGCGAACAGGGCCATGATCTCGACGCCGGTCTTCGAATCGAGGTTGCCGGTCGGTTCGTCGGCGAGCAAGATCGAGGGATTGTTCACGAGCGCGCGGGCAATCGCCACGCGCTGCCGCTGACCGCCGGATAGTTCGTTGGGCCGGTGGCTCATGCGCTGCGTCAGCTCGACGCGGGTGAGCGCCGCCTTCGCGCGCTCGAGCCGGTCCTTCTTCGAGACGCCCGCATACACCAGCGGCAGTTCCACGTTGTGGAGCGCCGTGGCTCGCGGCAGCAGGTTGAAGGTCTGGAACACGAAGCCGATCTCCTCGTTCCGGATGCGGGCCAGCTCGTTGTCGTTCATCAGGCTGACCTCCTTGTCGTTCAGGAGGTAGGTTCCCTTCGACGGCGTGTCGAGGCACCCGATGAGATTCATCAGCGTCGACTTGCCGGAGCCCGACGGCCCCATGATGGCGACGTATTCGCCCCGCTCGATGGCGATGGAAACCCCCTTCAGGGCGTGGATCTCCTCGTCGCCCATCACATAGGTCTTCCAGAGGTCGCGCGTCTCGATCAGCGGCATAGGGTCAGTTTAATGGACGTCGGGGGTGGAGGGATGGTTCCCACCACAGCAGTCCCGGGGCGCCGGCCCTTACGATTCCTCCTGATACTGCTCACGCAGACGGGCCACCACGGCCGGATCGGCCAGGGTGGTCGTATCGCCCAGGGTCTTGCCCTCGGCAATATCGCGCAGCAGGCGCCGCATGATCTTTCCCGAGCGCGTCTTTGGCAAGTCGGCCGCGAAGATGATGTCGTCGGGTCTGGCGATCGCGCCGATCTTGCGGGCGACGTGCGCCTTCAACTCGTCGGCGAGCTCCTCCGAGTGCCGGACGCTCTCCTTCACCGTCACGAACGCGCAGAGGGCGTGGCCCTTGATCTGATGGGGGCGCCCCACCACCGCCGCTTCGGCCACGTGCGGATGATCCACGAGGGCACTCTCAACTTCCATGGTCCCGATCCGGTGGCCCGCCACGTTCAGCACGTCATCGACGCGGCCGAGCAGCCAGTAGTAGCCGTCGTCGTCGAGCTTGGCACCGTCGCCGGTGAAGTAGATGTCCTTGGACCAGCGGCTCCAGTACCTGCTGCACGTAGCGTTCGGGATCGCCGTAGATGCCGCGGAGCATCGAGGGCCACGGCTTGGTGAGCGCCAGCAGCCCGCCGCCCACCGGCACGTCCTCGCCCTCGTGATTCAGAATCTGGGCGCTGATGCCGGGGAACGGCTGCGTCGCCGACCCGGGCTTGGTGCGCGTGATGCCGGGCAGCGGGGTGATGAGGATGCAGCCGGTTTCGGTCTGCCACCAGGTGTCGACGATGGGGCACCGCTGGCCGCCGATGTTGAGGTGATACCAGATCCACGCTTCGGGGTTGATCGGTTCGCCGACCGAGCCCAGCAACCGCAGCGACGTCAGGTCGTGGCGCGCGGGCCACTCCGTGCCCCATCGCATGAACGCGCGAATCGCCGTCGGCGCCGTGTAGAACACCGTCACGCCGTGCCGCTCGATGATGTCCCAGAAGCGGTCCTTCTGCGGCCAGTCGGGCGCGCCTTCGTACATCACCACCGTCGCGCCGTTGGCCAGCGGCCCGTAGACCACGTAGCTGTGCCCGGTGACCCAGCCGATGTCCGCCGTGCACCAGTAGACATCCTCTTCCTTGAGGTCGAACACCCACTTGGTCGTGGCGTAAACGCCGAGCAGGTAGCCGGCCGTGGTGTGCACGATGCCCTTGGGCTTTCCGGTCGTGCCCGAGGTGTAGAGGATGTAGAGCATGTCCTCGGAATCCATCACCTCCGGCGGACAGTCGAAAGACGCGCCGTCCATCAGCTCGTGATACCAGCGGTCGCGGCCTTCCGTCATGTGCACCGGGATGTCGGCGTAGCCGCGGCGAACGACGATCACGTGCTCGATGCTCGGGGTTTCGAGCAGTGCCTCGTCGGCCATCTGCTTGAGCGGGACGATCGCGCCGCGGCGGTAGCCGCCGTCGGCGGTGATCAGCAGCCGCGCCTGCGCGTCGTTGATGCGATCGCGCAGCGACTCGGCGGAGAAGCCACCGAACACCACCGAGTGCACCGCGCCAATCCGCGCGCAGGCCAGCATCGCGATGGCCAGCTCGGGCACCAGCGGCATGTACAGCGCGACGCGGTCGCCCTTGCGGATCCCGAGGCCCTTCAGCACGTTCGAGAGCCGGCAGACTTCGCGATAGAGATCGAAGTAGGTGAGCGTCCGGCGATCGCCCGGCTCGCCCTCCCAGACGAAGGCGGCCTTGTTGCGGCGCCAGGTGCGCACATGGCGATCGAGACAATTGGCGCTGACGTTCAGCTTGCCGCCGACAAACCACTTGGCGTGCGGCGGCTGCCAGTCGAGCACCTGCGACCACGGCTCGATCCACTCGAGCTCGCGGGCAAAGCCCTCCCAGAACGCCTCGGGGTTCGCCGCGGCGCGCGCAAAGACCTCCGGATCGCTGACGACGGCGCTGGCGCGGAACTCCGGAGAAGGATCGAATGTGCGGTCTTCCCGCAGGAGGGCGTCGATCTCGGACATGGGGCGATTGTAACGGGACTGCCCCCGCCCCGTTACATGTTGGCGGCGCGCCGTTGAACGCCGAACCAGCGGAAGCGCTGCGATCGCATCCGCAGCAGCGCGAGCGAGGACGCGGCGGTCTCGAACATCGAGTGCTCGAGACGCCGGAGGCCGAGGGCCGCGGCTTCCTGCATGGCCCGTTCGCACAGCAGGTTGACGAGGCGCGGCACGCCCGCCGACAGCCCGTAGAGCACGTCAACGGTGCGGGGCGCGATGACGATCGGCGCGGCCCCGGCGACGTTCAGCCGGTGCTGGATGTAGGCCTCGCACTCGTCGCGGTCGAGCGGCGTGAGGCGGGCGCGGTGCAACACCGACTCCTCCGCCGCCTGCGGCAGCGTCGGCGAACCGTCGGCTGGCGGCTGCGACGCCAGCAGCACCTGCAGCAGCGGCCGGCCTGCGCGATCGAGTGACGCCAGGCTGATGATGTGGTCCGCCGTGACCGGGGGCAGCAGGTGTGCTTCGTCGATCATCACGAACGGCGCCGGACCGGTGCCGTGCTTCAGCGCATCGGCCACTCTCACCGCCAGCTCGGTCCGGTCCTCCTGCGCGAGACGACGATGCTCGTCGTCGTGGGCGCCGACGGCTCCCAGGTCCTGCAGCAGCCGCCGATAGAGTTCCTCGGGCGACAGCAGGCCGTTGGCGATGTAGGACACCGTCGTGGTGCGCTGGTAGGTGCGGGCCAACGTCCGGCACAACGTGGACTTGCCGGTGCCGAGGTCGGCCGTCAGTAACAGGATGGGCGCATGTCGCGCCAGGCCTGCGGATAGTCCCGCCAGCGCCCTCGCGTGGGCGCGGCTGCGGAAGTGATACCTGGCGTCTGGCGTCAGGCTGAAAGGGCGCTCGAACAGACCGAAAAAGGATTCGTAGCCAGGGGGCATGGCACGAGCGTTATCGGTTGGGCACTGGCCCAACAATAGCCTGCCCCTGGGCTAGGGCTCGGAGTCGGCCGGCGGCGACGGCGGCAGCGGTGGTGGCGGCGGTGGCGTGAAGGTCGCCGGCGTGAACGTCGGCACCGGGATCGGGGGCGGCGGAGGCGGCGGTGGCTCGTTCTTGCGGAAGATGAGCGCCCCGAACAGACCGCCGATCATCGCGAAGAGGCCGCACACGAACAACGAGATGAACAAGCCCACCACCGCGGCCACACCCATCGCCGGCCCGCCGCCCAGCGCCTCGAGGAACTCGCGCGCTTCGGGCGGCATATCCGAGGCAGTCGACATGGCGCGCTCGATGATGCTGGTCTGCAGCGGAATCAGGACGGCCTGCAGCGGAATCGAGACCAGCGTCCAGACGCAGGCGCCGATGATGCCGGCAAGGAGCCCGACGAGCGCCCCGTCCCCCACCGAGATCGGTGTCGGCCGCTGCTGCTGCATCAGGTATGCGGCCAGCCCGCCGCCGAACAGAATCCACGCGCAGCAGCAGTTGGCGAGGTTGATGACCGGCAGCGCCGAGAGCACGCCGATAGCCAGGCCACCAAGCAGGGCGGGTTGGAGCATCGGGGCATTCTAAGCGAAAGGCGGGAAGCCGAAGACGGAAGGCAGAAGGCAGAAGGCAGAAGGCGATCGCCCGAACAGTGATGCGGCCTGAAAAGCAAAAGGCAGAACCCACCGTGCAGGTTCTGCCTCTTTTGCCTTTGGCCTTTTGCCTTGCTGGCTTACCGGCTTGCCTTTAGTCGTAGTACTCGAGGCCGAGGTGCGTGATGAGCTCTTCGCCCTTCATGTGCCGCAGCGTGTTCTTCAGCTTCATCAGCTGAATGAACAGGTCGTGCTCGGGATACACCTCTTTGGCGTGCATCGGGGCCTTGAAGTAGAACGACAGCCATTCCTGGATGCCGAACATCCCCGCGCGCTTGGACAAATCGAGGAACAGCGCCGAGTCGAGGACGATGGGCGCCGCCAGGATCGAGTCGCGGCACAGGAAATTGATCTTGAGCTGCATCGGGTAGCCGAGCCAGCCCACGAGATCGATGTTGTCCCAGCCTTCCTTGTTGTCGCCGCGCGGCGGGTAGTAATTGATGCGGACGACGTGCGACAGGTCCTTGTAGAGCTCCGGGTAGAGGTGCGGCTGGAAGATGTAGTCGAGCGCCGACTTCTTGCTTTCTTCCTTGGTCTTGAACGATTCCGGATCGTCCAGCACTTCGCCGTCGCGATTGCCGAGGATGTTGGTGGAGTACCACCCGCGCACGCCCAGCAGCCGCGCCTTGAGCCCGGGCGCGATCACGGTCTTGATCAGCGTCTGCCCGGTCTTCATGTCGTTGCCGGCCAAAGGCGACTTGTTCAGCGCCGCCAGTTCCAGCATGGCCGGGATGTCGGCGGTGAGGTTCGGAGCAGCGTTGGCGAACGGGATGCCTTCCTTGAGCGCGGCGTAGGCGTACACCATGCTCGAGGGAATCGCATCGTCACTCGCTTCGAGGCCCTTTTCGAAGGCGGCCACCGACTGGTGGACCGGGCCCTCGGTCATGAAGACCTCGGTGCTGCCGCACCACACCATCACGAGGCGGCTGCAGCCGTTCTTTTCCTTGAAGGCGCGGATGTCGGCAATGAGCTGTTCCGCGAGGTCCTTCTTGTTCTTGCCCTTCTTGACGTTGGGTCCGCTCAGGCGCTTGACGTAGCGCTGATCGAACACCGCCGGCATGGGCTTGATGGCTTCCATCTCGCCGCGCACCTGGTCGAGGAGCGACGGCTCGAGCACGCCGGCAGTCCGGGCCGCGGCGTAGGTGTCTTCCTCAAAGATGTCCCAGCCGCCGAAGACGATGTCGTCCAGGCTGGCGAGATCGACGAAGTCCTTGATCTTCGGGGAGCGGCCGTCGGTGCGCTTGCCGAGGCGGATGGTGCCCATCTGCGTGAGCGATCCGATGGGTTGCGCGAGGCCCTTGCGGATGGCCGCGACGCCCGCGATGGTCGTGGTGCTGACAGCGCCCAGCCCCACGAGCAGCACGCCCAGTTTCCCCTGTGCAGGGGCGATGTTTACTGGCGTTTTCACAATCGGACGATCTTATCATGGGGCCATGTTTCTCCAGTTTTTCCGCACCCTGCGCCAGCAGCGCCGCATGGATCCCCTCCACGTCACCATGACCGGGGTCCGGATGGGCGAGCGCTTCATCCTGGTCGGGTGCGACGACACCGCCCTCCTCGGCGGGCTGGCGCGCAAGGTGGGGCTGAGCGGCAACTGCGCGGTGGTGGCGTTCGACGAGGAATCGGCCGCCAGGGCCAGGTCGGTCGCCGCCGACGTCGGCGCCCTGATCGATGTCCAGGTGGTCCGCCCCGGCGCCCTCGGCTTCGAGGCCGCGAGCGTGGACATGGTGGTGGTGGACGACACCCGCGGCAGCTTCGCGCGGCTGCGCGAGGCCGACCGGGTCGCCACGCTGGCCGAGGCACGGCGCGTCGTGCGCGATGGCGGCCGGATCGAGATCGTCGAACGGGTGACGCTCACCGGCCTCCTCGGCGGCGCCATCACCCGCCCCGAGGGCTATCGCATCGAGTCGGAGCTGACGACGGCGGGCTTCAAGGCAGTGCGGCTGCTTGCCGAGCAGGCGGGCGTCCGCTTCGTCGAAGGACTGAGGGGCTGACGCCGCGTCACGGCTGACGGGTGAACTTCCGTACGAGGTTGCCGCCGGCAAGCCCGGTGAGGGTTTCGCCGGGCACTGTCTCGCCCACGTAGATCGAGCCGTCCGCGCCCACCGCCACCGACTCCGCCACCGCGTCGTCCAGCTTCTGACGGAGCACGCCGGTCTCCGCGCTGGCGATGAAGATTCCCTTGCGATCGTTGTAGTCCACGACGAAGAGCGTGTCGTCCGGCGCGATGAACATGCCGCTCGGCGAGCCGAGGTGAGTCCACTGGTCCAGGAAGCGGCCGTCCTGATCGAACACCTGGACGCGCTGGTTGGTCCGATCGCCCACCAGCAGGCGGCCACGCTTGTCGATCACCAGCGTGTGCGGCACGTCGAATTCGCCGGGCCCGGTTCCCTTCTTGCCCCAGGTCTTGATGAAACGCCCGTCCTTCGAGAACTTCACAATCCGGGCGTTCCAGTGCCCGTCCGCGACGAAGATGTCGCCGTTCTCCGCCACCGCCACGTCGCACGGACCGTTGAACACGTCAGGGCCCTCGCCGCTCTCACCGGCGCGGCCCAGCGTCATCAGCAGCGTGCCGTCGCGGCGATACTTGAAGACCTGCTGACCGCGGCCATCGCGCGCGCGGCCATCGGTGATCCACAGGAAGCCGTCGCGATCGACGCGCATGCCGTGCGGCCAGATGAACGTGTTCTCGCCCCACGTCTTCAGCACGTGCCCGTCGCTATCGAGCTCGACGATCGGCGGCTCCTGACGACGAAACACGATGATGCGCCCTGCGCTGTCGATGGTCAGGCCCGGGACCTGCCCCCACGACTTGGCGCCGCCTGGCGCCGGCGCCCAGCCGGGAACCAGCCGGTAGGATGGCGACTGCGACAGCGCTGTCGCGCCGGTGGCCGCCACGAAGAAGAGTGCCGCCGCCCAGGTGGTTCGACGCATGGGCGCATCCTACGGGCACAAGCCGGCGGGCACAAGCTCCGGCTTCTGACTTGATTCGGATACACCCATCGTCCACTGCGAGCCACATGGCGAAAATGGCCGCCGCACCAATCCGCGGATTTGGGCCATGATTGGCCTTAGAGGCTCCCAGGCCGGGACGGCAAGGCTTTTGCCACCAGTGTCTGCGGAATAGCCCATGCAGCCTGACGTCTACACGGCCCAGGACATCGCCGACGCGGCTCGCGTGTCTCCCACATGGGTGGAGCACTTGATCGCGCGGGGCGAGATTCGCTCGGTGGCAGCCCTGCTGCCGGCTGGGCAGCCGTTCGACCTGCAACTCGCTCATTTCGTGCCGCACGACGAAGCCGTCCGGGCTGTGCGAGCGCTCTCCGCGGGCCTGCCGGTGGCGATGCCCGCCGCGCCCGGCGTCATGGGACGCGATCTGTTCGGCGAAGGGCCCCGTGCCCTGCGCGCGACCAAGGTTCCGCTGGCCGTGTCCAGCACTCTGCATGGGCTGGTCGCCGCAACGATTCTCCTGGTCGGCAGCCTGAGCTTTGCCGCCACCAACGAACCAACCGAACCGCTGGCCCCCGCCGAGCCCATGCGTCTGGTCTTCCTCGCCAGCCCCGGCCCCGGAGGCGGCGGTGGCGGTGGCGGGCTTCGCATGAAGCCCCCTCCACCGAAGGCCGAGCGCAAGGGCAACCTGGCCGCCAACAGTCCGATCCCCGTACGCAAGCTGCCGCCCCCACTCGAATCGAAGCCCCGAGTCGAGGAACCGCCGCCTACGCCTCTCGACGCCAAGGTGCTGCCGCCGGTGATGGCGCCAGTCGTGGCCAAGCCTGCCGACGACCGCGATCGCGAGGGACTGCTGACGAAGACCACACAGACCGAGCCCAGCTCCGGCTCCGGCGCGGGTGGCGGCGTCGGGACTGGCAAGGGCACTGGAGTGGGTGAAGGCGACGGCTCGGGCATCGGCGACGGCTCGGGCGGCGGCATGGGTGGTGGACCGTATCGCCCGGGTAGCGGCGTGGCGCCGCCGCGGCTGCTGCGCGAGGTCCGAGCCGAATACTCGGACGCTGCCCGTCGCGCGAATCTCGAAGGCGAGGTCGAACTCGAGATCGTCATTCGCCGCGATGGCACGGTCGGCGACGTGAAGATTCTGAAGGGGCTGGGCCTGGGCTTGAACGATCAGGCGGTCCAGGCGGTGCGGCAGTGGCGCTTCGCGCCCGCCCGCCTGAAGGGGACGCCGGTGGACGTGATCGTGGAAGTCTCCGTCGAGTTCAAGCTGCGCTGAGACGCGAGGGATTTATGGATCTGCTGCTGATCGCCATCACCATCGGAGCACTCGCCCTGGCCCTCGGGGCGAGCGTCGTCGCGTGGCGGGCCTCCCGGGACGAAAAGGTCCGGGCCGCGGCCCGGGTCGCCGCACTGTCCGTGGCGGCCGGCGTGCCGCCACTCCAGACCGCCGCTGCCGAGGCCACGACGCCCCTGGTGGCGCAGCCAGGCCCCGCCGGCGAGGTGTTGACCCTCGGTGGACCTTCGCAAACCGCCGGCGCGCCGGTGCCCACCGCTCGCGAACTCGAAGCCTTCGCGAGCGAGGCCGAGGCACCAGCCGTGATCCTGCCGGGGCAGTTCCTCGGCGCCGACGCGGCGCCGCGGGAGAGCGTCGGACGCCAGCGTTGGCTCGCGGCGGCCGCGGCCGTCGTCGCGGTGCTATTGGGCGGCTTCGTCGTCTCGCGGGTGGGTACCAGCGCGGCGGCGACCGCGCGTCACACAGCGCCGCCCACGCCACTGGAACTGCTGTCGCTCGGCCACCAGCGCGAGGGGAACAACCTCTCGGTGACCGGGCTCGTCCGGAATCCCGCCGCGGGAGCGGCCGTCGCGCGTGTCACCGCCGTGGTGTTCCTGTTCGATCAGCAGGGCACGTTCGTCTCCAGCGCGAAAGCGCCGCTCGACTACGTGACGCTCTCGGGCGGCGACGAGTCGCCATTCGTGATCAAGGTGCAGGCGCCGCAATCGGTGGCGCGCTACCGCGTGAGCTTCCGCACGGACGACGGCACGCTGCCGCATGTGGACCGCCGCGGCGAGCCGCCGGTGACGACACCCGTGGCGCTGACCCGGCAGTGATCGACGCAAGGCAAAAGGCAAAAGGCAGAAGGCACCAATCATGCGCAACCACTCATGGCGTCCCTCCGCGGCCATCACCGCTCTCGCCGTGCTGCTTGGCTTTCAGGCCACCGTGCCGGTAGCGGGGCAGGAAGGGTTTCGCTTTCGCAGCGGCGTTGAACTCATCAACGTGACTGCCACGGTGACCGATCGCACCGGGCGCTTCCTGGATGGCCTCACGAAGGAAGACTTCGTCGTGTTCGAGGACAACCAACCGGTCGAGATCTCGCATTTCTCCGCGGAACGCACGCCGGTCAGCCTGGGCATCGTCCTCGACACCAGCGGCAGCATGCAGGGGGAGAAGTGGTACGCCGCGCGGGACGCCATCGACAAGTTCCTGCAGCGGCTCACCAACCCCGAGGACGACTTCTTCCTCTATCGGTTCAGCGCCGGCCCCGACCTCGTGCAGGACTGGACCAGCGACCGGCGAGCGCTCACCTATAGCCTCGGCCGGATCAGCCCGAATGGCGGCACCGCGATGTACGACGCGGTGGCTGAGGCCGTGCCGATGGCGCACGGCGGGCGCAATCGCAAGAAGGCGGTCGTGATCATCTCCGATGGCAACGACACCAGCAGCCGCGTCGGCGTCGGCGAAGTGCGGCAGCTCGTGCGTGAGACCGAAGTGCTGGTGTATGCGGTCGGCATCGACGGCAACGGCTCGCCCACGGTGATGTCACGGCCGCGACCGCCGATTGGCGGCGGGCCGCGCATGCCCATCCCCTTCCCGGGTTCCGGCGGTGGTGGACGCGGCGGCGGCTACCCGATGCCGCCGTTTCCAGGAACCGGCGGCGGCGGTGGTGGCATGGGCGGCGGCGGCTACGTTCAGAGCGATCGCGTGAACGTCTCGGCGCTGCGCGAGATGACCGACGACAGCGGCGGCCGCACCGAGATCGTGCGCGATCCGCGCGACCTCGATCCCGCGACCGCGAACATCGCCGACGAGCTGAGCCAGCAGGTACTACATCGGCTACCCGAGCCCGGGTCACAAGGACGGCCGGTGGCACACCATCCGGGTCGAAGTCCGCGACCCCGCTCTCCGCGTGCGCGCGCGCCGCGGCTACATCGCCACGCCTTGACACCCGGCGGCCGCGCTGCACTGTCTACAGGACACTGCAGCGTGGCATGACCTTCGCAGTAGTGGTGTTCGAAAGGCGGAAGAACATGACGAACACCATCGCCGCAACCCTTCTCGGATTCTCGCTGCTGCTCTCACCCGCGATCGCGTCGGCCCAGGTGGAGACGCGCGATCGCCAGGTGATCGAGCAGGTCTCGCAGCAGGTCCTGCGCTACACCCAGTACACGATCTTCGACAGCGTCTCGGCCTCGGTCGAAAACGGCCGCACCATCCTCACCGGCTGGGTGACGATGCCATACAAGAGGGACGACATCGAGCAGCGCGTCCGCCGCGTGGACGGCGTCACCGCGGTCGAGAACGCAATCGCTGTGCTGCCGGTCTCGCAGTTCGACGACGAGCTGCGCTTCCGCATCGCGCGCGCGATCTACGGCAACTCGTCGTTCTGGCAGTACGCGTCGATGGCGAACCCGCCGATCCACATCGTGGTGAACAAAGGCCGGGTGACGCTGGACGGCGTGGTGAACAGCAACATCGAGCGCATGCTCGCGCGGTCGCTGGCAACGGGCTTCGGCGCCTTCGAAGTGACGAACCAGCTGCGCACCGACGCCGAAGTGCGCGAATCGCTCAGGAGCGGCGTCTAGCCCCTCAGGTCAGAGGGCCTTGGTCAGGTGAATCTCGTCGCGGATTGGAATGCCGCCAAAGCCGATCGACGGCTCCTTGCCCTTGGCCCCTGCCATCGTCTCCGGAAGGATCGCGGTGATGCGATAGCCCTTCCGCTGGTAGAAATACAGCGATGGCAGATTGTCGTTGGTGGTGGCGACCAGCACCCGCGCGAGCTCGCGCTGCCGGGCGATGAGCTCGGCCTCGGCCACCAGGTGACCGCCGACGCCTGAGCGCTGCCACAGCGGGTCGGTGGCGAGCGCGACGATGTGCAGCGCCTCCTGGCGCTCGCGATAGGCGAGCGCGCCGGCAATCTCCCCTTCGGAATCCGCCACCACGGTGGACATCGTCTCGAGATGCAGCTCCTCGCCGAAGGTCACCAGGCGGGTACGCCCGAAGTCGCGCTCGAAGAGCGTCAGCACTGCGGGCCGATCGTCCTCCGTGCCCGCCCTCACCAGCACTTCCGGCAGATCGAGCCGGGGACGGCAGCCGCAGATGATCTGCAGGCGTGCGTCTTCCCAGTCCACGAACTTTCCGCAGCGCGAGCACCGGAGGACCGTGGGTTTGGCACCTGATGAAGGGGTGGGCATGGCGATGACTCCGGGTCAGGCCGAGGGTTCGGCCCTGCCCCGGCTCCTGATGAACCAGACGAAACCAATGAAGGTGATGATGACGAGCACAATCATCGCCCCGAACAGCAGCAGCGTGTTGGCCAGGATCGAATCGCTGTCCATGCGGACGGTGATGTCGATCGGCGTGCCGCGCTGGCGCTCGGCGAGCGGCTGCTCCCAGATGATGATGTTGCCTCGCCGGACCTCGCGCGAGGGGGAATTGTGAAACGTGACGCGGCTTGGCAGGTGCAGCCGGAACGCGACCAGTTCCCTGCCGGTCCAGCCGACGTCCGGGACGACGCGCCCGGCCGATGCCCCAACCAGCTGCGTGTACTCCGCCGCGTCGTTGGCGACGGCGAGGCCGTAGGTTGACCAGGCGAATGGCCCCGCTTCGCTGAGGCGGCGGATGTCGGCGACCTCGACGCGCACGTGGACGTAGCGTCGGCCCTCGCGGCGCGAGGTGCTGACGTTGGCGACGCTCGTGACAGGGGTCTCGAAGATCGCGCGGACATCGTTGCGATCGAGGCGGGCGCTGGCATCGAGCGGCAGATCGACGCCGCGCAGCGCCACCAGCGCGGGAACCGCGGCATTCACGTACACCGTGGCCGAGCCGTCGAGGTTGACGTAGGTTTCTTCCTCGTATTCGTACTTCCGGGAGAGCGGATTGACGCTGCACGCCGACAGCAGGAGCAGGGCGGACACCGCCAGCCAGGCCCAGCGCGCCGGGCGGCCGATTCTCTCACCGGAACGAGCGATCACAGCGGGCGATCATACCTTGCTCCGCACGGTCGCCCGCCTTCCTGACCGTCGCGGCTGGTGATACCTTGGGTCTCTTCCATGGCCGCACCCACCCTCTTCCTGATCGACGGCAGCAACCAGATGTACCGGGCGTATCACGCCATTCGCGGCCTCACCGGGCCGGATGGCAAGTCCACCAATGCCGTCTACGGCTTCGTGACGATGCTGCGGAAGCTGCTGGCCGATCATCAGCCGGCTTACATCGCAGCCTCGTTCGATCTGGCCGCCGAGACGTTCCGGGCCAAACTGTCCGCCGACTACAAGGCGAATCGCACGGCGATGCCGGATGACCTGAAGGAACAGATCGCCTGGGTGCACGAGGCGTGCGAGGCGATGGGCGTGCCCATCTTCACCATGCCAGGTTTCGAGGCCGACGATGTGATCGGCACGCTGGCGAAGAAGGCGGCGACGGCCGGATACCAGGTGGCGATCGTCACCGGCGACAAGGACTTCTTCCAGATGGTCGGCGACGGCATCCGCGTCTACAACCCGCGCGACGAAGGGGCCTGGTTCGACGAGGCTGGCGTGGCCGAGAAGTTCGGCGTGCCGCCGCATCAGGTGGTGGACGTCCTGGCGCTGATGGGCGACACCAGCGACAACGTGAAGGGCGTGCCCGGCATCGGCGAGAAGGGCGCTCGTGATCTGATCACGACGTTCGGGTCGCTGGACGCGCTGCTGTCACGCGCCGACGAGGTGACGGCGAAGAAGCAGCGCGAGGGCCTGAAGACCTACGCCGATCAGGCGCGGCAGAGCCGCGAGCTCGTGACGATTCACACCGACGTGGACGTGGCGTTCGATCCCGAGCAGTTCCGCTTCAAGGGCGCGTCGCGCGAGCGGTGTTATGCGCTGTTCTCGGCGCTGGGGTTCCGGACGCTCGTCACCGAGTTCGCGCCCACGGCGGAATCGGTGGTGAAGGACTACAAGCTCGTGGACTCGCTCGAGGAGCTCGAGACGCTGGTGGCCGAACTGGCGCGGGCGCCGCGGATGGCGCTGCGACTGGTCTGCGACGGCACCGCGCCGGTCCGCGCGACGCTGGTGGGGCTGGCGGTCTCGACCGCCCTGCGGCACGGGCGGTACATCCCGCTCGGTCACCGCGGCTTCATGGGTGAGGGCTCGCTCGATCGCGATCGGGCGCTGGCGCTGCTGAAGCCGGTGCTGACGAACGCGTCGATTGGCAAGGTGGGTCACGACATCAAGGCGGACCTGATCGTCCTCGGCCGCCACGGCATCCTGCTCGACGGGCTGGATCTCGACACGATGCTCGCGGCCTATCTGCTCGACGCGAATCGCTCGAGCCAGGCGCTCGAACCGATGGCGCTCGAGCAGCTGGGCTACAAGGCGATCGACGAAGACGAGCTGCGGGGCAAGGGCGCCAAGGCCCGCCCCTTCGCCGATGTGCCGGCCGACGCGATGCTGACCTACGCGGGTGAGCGCGCCGATCTCGCGCTGCAACTGGCCGACGCATTCGGGCCGGCCCTCGCAAACGACGGACTGGACGCGGTCTACAAGGACCTCGAGCTGCCGCTGGTGCCGATCCTGGCCGGTCTCGAGCGCACCGGCGTCCGCGTGGATGTGTCGCTCCTCGCCGCACAGGCGTCGCGCGTCGATCGCGAGCTCGCCGAGCTGAGCGCCAGCATCTTCCTGCAGGCCGGCGAGACGTTCAACATCGGCTCGCCCAAGCAGCTGGCCGACGTGCTGTTCGAGAAGCTGAAGCTGCCGGTGCTGAAGCGGACCGGGACCACGCGCACGGCCTCGACCGCCGTCGAGGTGCTCGAGGAGCTGGCGCTGACGCACGATCTGCCGCGCATGATCCTCGACTGGCGCGGGCTGGCAAAGCTCAAGGGCACCTACATCGACGCGCTGCCGACGCTGGTGAACCCGGAGACGGGGCGCGTGCACACGCAGTTCAACCAGGCCGTGGCCGCCACCGGGCGCCTGAGCAGCAGCGATCCCAACCTGCAGAACATCCCGATTCGCACCGAGATCGGCCGCGAGATCCGGCGCGCCTTCATCGCGGCACCGGGCGCGGTGTTGATCTCCGCCGACTACTCGCAGATCGAGCTGCGGGTGCTCGCGCATCTCTCCGGCGACGAGACGCTGATCGCGGCATTCGAGCGGGGCGACGACATCCACGACCAGACCGCGCTGAAGGTGTTCGGCCCGGACAGCGCGCTCTCGCCCCACGAACTGCGGCGCCGCGCCAAGATCATCAACTATGCGCTGCTCTACGGAAAGACGGCGTTCACCCTGGCCCGGGACATCGGCGTGCCGCAGGCCACCGCGCAGGCCTTCATCGACGCTTACTTCGCGGGCTTCCCGCGGGTGCGCGGGTTCATCGACCAGACGCTGGAAGACGCCCGCCGTACCGGCGTCGTGAAGACGATGTTCGGACGCCGGCGGCTGGTGCCGGAAGTGACCAGCCGCAACGGCCAGATTCGCGCCGGCGCCGAGCGCATCGCCGTGAACATGCCAATCCAGGGCACCGCGGCCGACATCCTGAAGCGCGCGATGATCGACGTGGACCGCGAGCTGGCGCTCCGCCACAGCGGTGCGCGGATGATCCTGACGGTGCACGACGAACTGCTGTTCGAGGCGCCGATCGACGAGGCCGACCAGGTCGCCGCGGTTGTGAAGGAGACGATGGCCGGTGCGGTGACGCTGCGCGTGCCCCTCGATGTGGACGTGGGGATCGGCCAGAACTGGAAGGACGCCAAGCCCTAGGCGGGCGCCTTAGCGCCAGCGCTCTTTGATCAGTTCCCAGTCGGCGCGCAGTTGCGATTCGGCCGCGGCTCGTTCGAGCGGTGGCAGCAGCCTCACGCGGTCGGGGATCACGCCCTGCAGCACCAGCTTGTCGAGATCGGCGCGCAGCATCGCGGAACGCTCGCCGGCCAGCCGGGCCCGCACCCACCCCGAGGTGGCGGCATCCCACGCGGCCGAGGATTCGCCAGCGCCCCTGAGGGCGGCGGCCGTCCAGTAGACCGCGGCCGCGGATTCGGGGCTGCGGCCCAGTTCGGTTCGCATGTCACGAGCGAGGTCGCTGAACATGCTCATGCGGAGGTCCTCTCCGGCCAGGTCGGCCTGACGCTCCACCGCGCTCCCCCACCAATCGACGAACGCTTCCCCCAGGTTGGGCTCGAGGTCCCGGGCCGGGGTCACCGCGCTGGCAAACAGGCTGGCGGCCGCGCCGAATTCGTCTTCGAGGAACAGGGCCTGGCCCAGGGCGAGGAGGTATTCCAGTCGGGTACGCGGCTCGAGGACGGCCGTCCGGACCGAGCCGAGTGCCTCCCGGGCGGCGCTAAGGTCCGCCGGATCGACCTGTTCCCGATAGCGCTCGAGATGGGCGCGCGCGAGCACGACGGCTCCGGCATCCTGTGTTTCAGGGCTTTTGCGAGCGGCAGTGGCGGCTTCGATGGCCTGATCGAACTGACGGTCGTTATAGTGCGAGAGGGCCCGGGCCAGGTCCGCGCGGCTGGCCAGCGCTGGCTCTGCCATAGTCAGCGTCAGAAGGGCCGCAAATCCGGCGCTGAGGGCTAATCGAAGCATTTTCACAAGAAAAGACACCCACCGAATCCAAGTGGCATCGTAGCACGCTGGTACAATGACGGGCTGCATGGCTGCCCCCGTGATCGTGCCCCGCGCGGAGCACCCGATTTCCAGGAAAGACATCGATCCGGACGCCGTCAAGGTGCTGTATCGGTTGCGCGACTTCAACTACACCGCCTACCTGGTGGGCGGAGGCGTGCGGGACCTGCTCCTGGGCCGAAAGCCGAAGGATTTCGACGTCGGCACCGACGCGCACCCCTATCAAATCAAGAAGCTGTTCCGGAACTGCTGGATCATCGGCCGGCGCTTCCGCCTGGCGCACGTGCGTTTCGGCACCAAGACCATCGAGGTCGCCACGTTCCGGCGCCACGTGGCCTCCGACGAGGTCTTCGAAGCGCCCACAGATGAAGCGAACCGGGAACAGCCCGGCGCGGAGACGTCGGCCGCATCGCTCGCGCAATCGGGCAACCATGCGGACGGCGACGGAATGGTGCGGCACGACAACACCTTTGGCACGCCCGAAGAGGACGCCTTCCGGCGCGACTTCACGATCAACGCGCTGTTCTACGACATCGGGACGTTCTCGATCATCGATTACGTCGGCGGCCTGGAGGATCTGCGCAGCCGGGTGATCCGCTGCATCGGCGATCCCCTGCAACGGTTCCCGGAGGACCCGGTGCGCATGCTGCGCGCGGTCTCCTTCGCGGCCCGACTGGACTTCACCCTCGACCCGCCCATCGTCGAGGCCATCCGCAAGCAGCGGCACCTGATGGCGCTCGCCTCGCCGGCGCGGCTGATCGAGGAGTACTACAAGATCCTGCGCTCCGGCGCCGCCGAGCGAACGTTCCGCGGGCTCGCGGAGCACGGGCTGCTGGAGCCGGTCACCCCCGAGTTGCAGCGGAAGGCGGCCCACGAACCGTTGTGGGACTCGCTCCGTGCGCTCGACACCTACCGGAAGCGGTTTGCCGAGATGCCGCCGCAGCTCACCAACCCGGTGCTGCTCGGGTCGCTGCTGCTGCCGATCGGACTGATGCCGCGAGCCTCGGCCACGGACGAGCACGACGACGCCCTGGACGACGCCGACGCGGACGTGGCGGCGGATGTCGCGCCCGACAGCGACGAGGGCACCGGCACGCGCAGGCGGCCTCGGGGGCGCTCGTGGTCCACCGACCGGCGGGATCGCCGGCCGAAACCCCCGGTGCTGAAGATTGGCAGCCTGCCGATTGCGCGGCGCGATACCGAGCGGTTGCGTCAGTTGCTGTCGGTGCAGTCGAGGCTTCGCGACCTGGAGTCCACGCCACGTGCAAAGCGCGCGTTGATGCACCGCGGGCCGTTCGAGGACGCGCTGACATGGCTCGACATCCACGGCAAGGTGCCGGAGATCGTCGAGCACTGGAAGGGATTCATCGAGGCGCTGGTGGCCACGGGCGCGACCGCCCCGGAGCCGACGGCGGAGGGGGCCGCGCCCCCTCCCGGTGATGGTCCTCGCCGCCGCCGGCGCAGCGGCCGCCGGCGTGGCGGGCGGTTCCGCCGCCCGCGTGAGAGCTAGCCCTTCGTCCGCTCGAATTCGCGCATGAACTCGACCAGCGCGTCCACCCCGGCTTCGGGGAACGCGTTGTAGATGGACGCCCGCATGCCGCCGACCGAGCGGTGGCCCTTCAGCCCATCGAGGCCCGCGGCGGTGGACGCCTTCACGAACGCGCCCTCCAGTTCCTCGCTCGGCAGCCGGAAGGTGATGTTCATGTTCGAGCGGCTGGCCTTGTCGGCCGTGCCCTTGTAGAAGCCGGTGCGATCGATCTCGTCGTAGAGCTTCGTCGCCTTGCGCGTGTTACGGGCGCCGATCGCCTCGAGCCCGCCTTCGGCAATCCCCCACTTCATCACCAGCCCCATCAGGTAGATCCCGAAGCACGGCGGCGTGTTGTACATCGAGCCGTTCTCGGCGTGCACGGCGTAGTTCAGCATCGTGTGCAGCGACTTCGAGGACCGCGCCAGCAGGTCTTCGCGGATGATGACCAGCGTGACGCCCGACGGCCCCAGGTTCTTCTGCGCGCCGGCGTAGATGAGCCCGTACTTCGTCACGTCGATCGGCCGGCTGAACATGTCCGACGAGGTGTCGGCCACCAGCGGCACGTTCCCGACCTCGGGTTCGCCCTTCCACTCGGTGCCGAAGAGCGTGTTGTTGGTCGTCATGTGCACGAAGGCGGCGTTCGGATCCAGCGTCAGCTCGTCCTGGCGCGGGATGCGCGCGAAGTTCTCGGACTCGGTCGAACCGGCGATGTTCACCGTCCCGACGCGCTTGGCTTCCTTCACCGCCTTCTGCGCCCAGCCGCCGGTGACGATGTAGTCGGCCGACTGGCCCGGGCCGAGCAGGTTCATCGGCACCATCGAGAACTGCAGCGAGGCGCCTCCCTGCAGGAACAGCACTTTGTAGTTCGCGGGCACGTTGCCAAGCGCGCGGACGTCGGCCTCGGTCTTCGCCAGGATCGCCTCGAACGCCTTCGAGCGGTGGCTGATCTCGAGCACCGACATGCCGACGCCGGGCAGGGTGACGAGGTCGCGCTGCGCCTCTTCGAGCACCGGCACGGGCAGGACGGCGGGACCAGCGGAGAAGTTGAAAATGCGGGCGGCTGTGGTGGACATGATGCGCCTATTTTACCGCCACCACTTGCAGGTCGAGGACGTCCTCGTGGCCGCCGCGGATGTCCCGCAGCGTGTCCTCGGGCGGCGGTCCGTCCAGGTTGATGCGGGCCACGGCGGCGTGAGCCCCCTCGAAGATGATGTTCTCGGTCTCCTGGACGTTCAGGTGCGCGGCGCGCAGCCGGTCGAACACGTGGGCCAGCACGCCCGGGCGGTCACGATGCCGTACCACCAGCATGTGGGTAGCCGGCGTCTGCCGGGCCAGATTCACCACGTTCGGCACCCGGCCGGTCTCCTTGAACGTCCGGACGATGCGGACGGTTTCCGTGGCGATGGCGTCCTGGGCCTGGTCGGTCGAGGCGCCGATATGGTGCGTGCCGTAGACATTCGGGAGCGACACCAGCGGATCCGAGAATGCGCCGGTGGCCGCCGACGGCTCGGCCGCAAACACGTCGAGCCCCACGCGCAGGCCTTTGTCGCGCACCGCGGCCTCGAGCGCCGCCGCGTCCACCACCTCGCCGCGGGCGGTGTTGATGAAGAACGCGCCGCGCCGGGCGTGCGACAGCAACTCGGCGTTGACGAAGCCGCGCGTGTCCTTACCGAGGGCCAGGTGCACACTGATGACGTCCACGCGCGAGACGAGCTCGGCCGCGGAGGCAACGACCTCCACACCGAAGGTTTCCGCCGCCACCCGGCGGGCCTCGTCGTCGGTCGCGAAGCGCCGGCTCCACACCAGCACGGGCATCCCGAAGGCCCGGGCGCGACGCGCCACTTCCTGACCGATGCTGCCAAACCCGAGCAGCCCGATCGAGCGGCCCAGCAAGCCGCGCGCCTTGGAGTATTCCTTCTTGTTCCAGGAACCCGCCCGCAGATCGGCAACGTTGTCCGGGATCCGGCGATCGAGCGCCAGCAGCAGGCCCATCGTCAGTTCGGCCACGGCGACCGCGTTCTTGCCGGGGCAATTCGACACGTAGATGCCGCGCCGCGAGGCGCCGGCCAGGTCGATGGTGTTCACGCCGGCGCCGGCGCGCACCACCAGTGCGAGCGCGCCCGCGTCGAGCATCGCTTCGGTCACCTGCGTGGAGCGCACCACCAGCACGCTTGCGCCGCTCGTGCGCACCGCGTCGGTCAGCGCATCGCCCGACGCATCGGGCTGGTAGACCACCTCGCAGCCGGCGGCTTTCAGGCCATCGAGGCCCGACTGTTCGAACTTGTCTGCGACGAGGTACTGTCATCGACACTCCCCAAAAATCATCAGCGGTGAAGCAGGGCGCAGGTCAGGCGATGACGTGCGAAAGCAAGCCGTCGCGGAGCTTCGGCTCGAACCAGGTGGACTTGGGCGGCATGATGCCGCCGGCGTCGGCAATCCGCATCAGGTCGCCGAGCGAGACTGGGTACATCGAGAAAGCGACGGCGCGGCCGCCGCTGTCCACCAGCCGCTCCAGTTCCTCCGTGCCGCGGATGCCGCCAACGAACTCGATGCGGGTGTCGGTGCGGACGTCGGTGATGCCCAGGAGCGGCGCCAGGATCTCGCGCTCGAGCACATCGACGTCGAGCGTCTCGGCGCGGCCGAATCCCAGGGTGTACCACTTCCCCGCGAGCCGCATCGCGATCTGCCCCTTTTCTTTGGGGGAGGCCGGTCCGCCTTCGCGGACGTCGGCGCGCGTGCGCAGCGCGTCGAGGAACGCCTCGGTCGTGTGCCCATTGAGATCGCGGATCACCCGGTTGTACGGGAGGACCTTCATCTGGTTGTCCGGGAACGCCACCGCCATCACGCGGTCCCATTCGCCGGCGCCCTTTGACGCCAGCGCCTGCCGCGCCCGCGCCGCACTCGCCGCGCGATGGTGTCCATCGGCAATGTAGAGCACGGGAACCGCGGCAAACCCGGCGACGATCGCCGGCACGTTGGCCTCCGGGACGCGCCACAGCACGTGCCGGACATGATCCGGCGCCGTGAAGTCGAAGAGCGGCGTCGTGGATTCAACCTGCTTCATCACCGCATCCAGCGCGGCCGTGGCGCGATAGGTGAGAAACACCGGGCCGGTCTGCGCCTCAATCGCCAGCATGTGACGCGTGCGGTCGTCTTCCTTGTCGGGCCGCGTCTTCTCGTGCTTCCGGATCAGGTCGCGGTCGTACTCGTCCACCGAGAAGCACGCCGCCACGCCGGACTGCGTGTGCTCTCCCATGTGCAGGCGGTACACGTAGAACGACGGCGCGCTCTCGATGACCAGGGGCGCGGATTGCCGGAGCGTGGCAAAGTTTTCGGCCGCTCGGGCATACACCCCGTCCGCGTGCGGGTCGGCGCCAGCCGGCAGATCGATCTCCGGCCGCGAGACACGCAGGAAGCTCAGCGGGTTGCCCGCCGCGAGTGCGCGAGCCTCCTCGGTATTCACGACATCGTAGGGAACGGAGGCGACGCGGGACGCCGTGCCGGGCTCGGGCCGCAGCGCGGCGAACGGAAAAATTGCGGACATGACCAACGATTATAGAGGGAGCGGGAGGCGGCGCGAGACGCGTCCCTCCCACCCATGACCGGCCGCGGAGTCGCCTTACCTGAACGTGAAGCCGACGCCGAACTTCACGTCCGGTGAATCGATCGCGCCGACCTTCACCTCGAAGAACAACCCGCCGCGGTTCTCCACACCGAACAGCAGATTCAATCCGCCTTCGGTGTTCGTGTCACCGTCTCCGCCGTCATCGTCGTAGGAGTAGAAGTTGATCGCGGGACCGCCGCCCGCGTAGAGCAACCAGCGCGAGCGCGACGGAAACTTGTAGACGAACTCCATGTTGATCGTCGTCGCCACGACATCGTCACCGATTCCGACTTCGAGATTCGGCTTGAAGTGCAGACGGTCGACGAGCGCGTCAGTCTCGTAGTGGCCGCCGAAGTACACCTGATCCGGATCGATCGACACGCCGCCACGTACGCCGGGGCCTTGCGCCGCGGCAGGCACCGCGATTCCTAGAAATGCCAGGACAGGAAGTAAATATTTCATTCGCGCCGTCATCCAACTGAACACTGGGGACATAACCAGCCTCCTGAGGTGGAGGCCGTGCACGACTCGTGCCCGGAGGGGCCGAAGCCTTGCTCAACAGGGCCCAATTGGCACAAATGTGCAGAGCTGCGAACGCGCTCTTGGGGACGCGGGGATCAGTTCGCGGCGCGGGCGGCCGTGGGCTGGAGGAGTGCGAAGAGGCGGACACGTTCGAGCGAGTAGGCGGCGAGTTCGGATGCGGGAATGGGTTCGCCGGGCGGCATGTTGCGGTGTTCGAGCACGGGATTCACGTACGATCCGTTCTTGCGCAAACCGTAATGGAGGTGAGGACCGGTGGCGAGGCCGGTGGCGCCGACCCTGCCGATGACCTCGCCCTGCGAGATGTGCTCGCCGGCGCGGACGGCGATCGCGGACAGGTGCAGGTACTCGCTCTCGTAGCCGTTGCTGTGACGAACGCGCACGGTGCGGCCACCGCCTCCCGTCCAGCCCGCCACGGTCACGGTGCCCGGCGCGATGGATGCGACCGGTGCGCCGCTCGGCGCGCGGTAATCCACGCCGTTGTGGGCACGGGCGTAACCGAGGATCGGATGCTTGCGCGACGAGGCGAACCGCGAGCTGACAGTGGGCTCGAACTTGAGTGGCGACTTCAGGAAGAAGCGCTTCAGCGAGCGGCCCTGCTCGTCGAAGTAGGCCGGCTTGGCGCCCGCCGGCGCGTAGCGGTAGGCGCGAAGCGCGCGGCCGCTGGCCACGAACTCCGCGGCCAGGATGGAACGGTAGCCGACGAACACGCCGTCGCGCATCTGGCGTTCGATCACCAGGCGGAATGCGTCGCCTGGCTGGAGTTCGGACGAGAAGTCGAGTTCGCCAGAGAACACGTCGGCCATCTGCAGCGCCAGATCGATCCGCTCTCCCGCGGCATCGAGCGCCTGGATGAGCGACGGCGTCTCGCGCGAGATGCGGCCTTCGACAGCCTCGACCGTGATGTCCTTGTCGATGGTTTCAATGGACGCCGCGAAGGCGTGCGCGGCGTCGGCGTCGACGCGTAAGCGGCGGTCGCCGTCGATCTCGTATTCGAAGCTCCGCACCCGCCCGTCGATCATCCGGTCCACGACGAACGGCTGGCCGACGCGCATGCGGCGCACGTCGAACACCTGCTGCATGGCCGCGACCAGCGACAGCCGATCGGCGTCGTGCAGTTCGAACGATTCGAGCAGGGCGCTGAGCGAACCGGGGCGCACAACGCCCGAGATGATGCGGGAGTCGGCAGGCAACTCGATATCGGACGTGCGACGTGCGACCGCGACGTCCACTGGCACCTGGGCCTGCGCCAGCTGACATGCCAGGGTACTCGCCGCAGCGACACCAATCACGAAGCCGAGTAAGAGAATCCGCCGCATTTTTCTATTGGGAACGAAGGCGACATCCTACCAGCTGATCGACGCCGGCACCAGAGGGTTTCACTCCTGCACGCTCTTTCAACGCCGTCGCGCGATCGCGTTCAGCGTCGTTTCGTCGGGAGCTTGGGTGCCTTCGCGACCGGTGTCGCTTCCTGCAGCTCGACGTACTGCGCCGTCTGCACGTTGGCGCGGATCACCAGCGGGATCACACGCGGCTCGCCGCTGGCCGCGCGCACCTCGATGACATGCGGCCCCGCGGGCAGCGTCACCGTGAGCGGCGTCGCGCCGCGGTCCGATCCATCGACGATGACACGAGCCCCGACCGGGCGCGAGCTCACGACCAGCTCGCCCTCGCCTTCCACGGGACCTGGGCGCGGGACGCGTCCAGTACCAGCCGATGACCACGGCCTGGAGCAGCACCAGCATGATCACTGCCGCGGCCCACCTCGGCAAACCGAACAGCCGGCTGGCGGCGGGCGTCGGTGGTTCGATCACAGCCACCGGCTCCTCGGGAGCGGCGGCGTCTCTCGTGAAACTTTCGAGCGGGGCGGCATCCGCCGGCGTGGCCGCGGCTGGCGCGACCGCCGGTGCCGGAGGCGGCGCCGTCTTGGGGAATCCGCCATGCGATTCCACCCACTGCTCGAGCGCACCGGTGCCGGTCACGTAGCGGCGATTGCTGGCGAGCACTTCTTCGAAGGCGATCTGCGCGGCCTGAGGCGAATCGAAGCCCTGGCCCTCCATCTGCAGCGCGCGGCGGATCCAGCGGGAGAACACGCTCGACAGCGGGTGATCTTCGTCGCCGTGCCGCTCGTGAGCCGAGGCGATCAGCGCCGGCAGGGCGTCGGGGAACTCGTCGGCCGTCAGACGGCGTCCGTGCAGCATCGCCAGCGTGACCACCCCGAGCGCGGTCGCGTCACCGCGCGGCGTGCTGACCACGGCCTCGTCCGATGGCGGGGCGGCCACCTGATAGCGGCGCCAGGCTTCGCTGCGCGACAGCATCAGATGATCGATGGCCGGACCAAACGCCGCATCCGCGATGACCACACGCGAAGGCGGGGCGATGAACAGCCGCTCCGGCGCGATCACGCCCAGCGCCTGCTCACGATTGTGCCGCGAGTAGAGCGCCACCGCCGGCAACAGCTGTCGCAGCAGCGCGACGACGGCATCGATGTCGGGACGGACGCCCGCCGCCGCGGAAGCGTCGAGCAGGTCGGAAAGACGCCGCCCCGGTGTGGCGTCGGAGACGACCACGAGCCGATCGATGGCCGGGCGATCGACACGGCGCACGCGCACGTACGACGCGTGCCGCACGGACGCCAGTCTGGCAACACGGTCGGCGAGCGACGACGCAAACGCGGTGTGGAGCACCAGGTCCGTTGCGAGCTCGAGGTGCTCGACGGGTTCGCCGGTCGCGGAGTCGGTGGCGGCTACGCGCTGTCCAAGCCCATCAGTCATTCAGGAGATGCCCGGGGAGGCTTTCTTATTCTATGCCTCGGCCATCCATGCCGTGCACACTCCTGCATTACACTGCCTCGAGATTGTTGTCACCAGGATGAACGAGGCCTCCGTACTCATCGCCATTCTCGCTTTTGCGCTCGGGTGCCTTCTGGGGTGGCTCGTCGCGCGGGCCCGCGGCGCCGACGCCGCATCTTCCCTGAAGGCCGATCACGCCAGGCTGAGCGCCGAGCTCGCGCATCGCGACCGGGTGATTCCCGAGAAACTGGCGCTCGTCGAGCAGATGCAACAGCAGCTCCGGGATTCGTTTGCGGCCCTGGCCACGTCGGCTCTGACGACCAGCAGCCGCCAGTTCCTCGAGCTCGCCGACCAGAAGATCGGCAACGTCCACCGCACCGCCGCCGCGGAGCTCGGTCAACGCCAGCAGGCGCTCGACGCGATGGTCGCGCCCATCCGGGACACCCTCACGCAGGTGGCCTCAACACTGGCCGAGGCCGACAAGCACCGCATCCACGACGCCGCGACGCTGCGATCGCTGCTCGGCGCCATGGGGCAGACGCAGCAGCAGCTCCAGGTGGAAACGCAAACGCTGGTTCGGGCACTGCGCTCCCCTGGGGTACGCGGCCAGTGGGGCGAAGTCCAGCTTCGCAAGGTGGTGGAGCTTGCGGGGATGCTGGAGCACTGCGACTTCGATCTGCAGCCGACCACGTTCTCGGACGCCGGGCGGCTCCGCCCCGATCTCATCGTCAACTTGCCGGGCAACCACACCATCGTCGTGGACGCCAAGGTGCCGCTCGAGGCGTTCCTCGACGCGCAGACAGCTACCGACGATGGCGTGCGGTCCGGCAAGCTGGCCGACCACGTGCGGCAGGTCAAGGATCACGTCAGCAAGCTGGGCGCCAAGGGCTACTGGGATCAGTTCCCCAGCTCACCGGATTTCGTCGTGCTGTTCCTGCCCGCGGAAGCCATTTTCATGGGCGCTCTCGAACAGGACGCGCACCTGATCGACTACGGCGTGAAGCAGCGGGTGCTGATTGCGAGCCCGCTGACCTTGATCGCTATGCTCCGCACGGCGGCCCTCGGCTGGCGCCAGGAACGGCTGACCCTCAACTCCGAGGAAATCAGCCGCCTGGGCCGCGAGCTCTACGATCGCGCGCGATCGTTCACCGAGCGATTCGATACGCTGGGCACGCGGCTGGACGCCGCGGTGCGCGCCTACAATGACGCCGTCGGCGCTTACGACGCGCGGGTGATGGTGTCGATGCGGAAGTTCAAGGAGCTGGGCGCGGCCACCGGCGACGCGATCGAGATGCCGACCTCGGTGGACACCACGCCGCGCAAGTTGCAGAGTGCCACGCAGCCGGACTTGCTCGACGACCCGACGGAGGCGGTGGAGCCTTAAGGCAAAAGGCAAAAGGCAGAAGGCAGAAGGCAGGCAGAAGGCAGAAGGCAGACGGCAGACGGCAGACCGGCAGACCGGCAGCACGGCAGCCGGCACCGGACGCCGGATACCGGACACCGGACACCGGACACCGGATACCGGATACCGGTTCCTCCAGGAGACTCGTCGATGAAGCGAATCGTGCTCGCGATCCTCACCATGACGCTGGCGTTCGGCGTCGTGCAGGCACAGACCGGCAAGCCGGAGGCGACCTCGCTGGCCGGCAAGGCGCTCTATCCGCCCAACCCGATTCCCAACCGCGAGAAGCTGGAGAAGGACCTGCAAGAGGCGCAGTCGGTGGCCAACCCCACCACGGCCGAGGCCCTCATCTGGATTGGCCGCCGCCAGGCCTACTTGTGGCGGTATCAGGACGCGATTGCCACGTTCACGAAGGGCATCGAGCGCTATCCGGATAACCCGCGCTTCTACCGCCACCGCGGACATCGCTACCTCACGACGCGGCAGTTCGCGAAGGCGCAGGCCGACTTCGAGAAGGCCGTGTCGCTCATCAAGGGGCAACCGGACGAGATCGAGCCGGACGGCGCGCCGAACCCCGCGGGCAAGCCGCGCAGCACCCTGCAGTTCAACATCTGGTACCACCTCGGCCTCGCCTACTACCTGCAGGGAAACTATCCGAAGGCCTACGACGCCTACGTCGAATGCATGAAGGTGTCGAACAACGACGACTCGATCACGGCCACCAGCGACTGGATGTGGATGACGCTGATGCGCATGGGCCGCAAGGCCGACGCGGCCAAGGTGCTGGACCGCATCACCCCGAAGATGGACATCCTCGAGAACCAGTCGTACCACCGCCGCCTGCTGATGTACAAGGGCATGGACAAGCCCGAGGCGCTGCTCGACACCGCCAAGGCCGACGACACGACCATCGCGACGCAGGGCTACGGCGTCGGGAACTACTACTTCGTCACGGGCGATACCGCCAAGGCGAAGCAGGTGTTCGAGAAGGTGACGTCGGGCGGCGGCTGGAACGCGTTCGGCTACATCGCGGCCGAAGCCGATCTGCAGCGGATGAAGTAGCGCGGATGGATTCCACCCGTGCATAAGCGGCTGGCCGTGTCCGTCGGGGCGGCGCTGGCCGTCCTGTTCGCCCTCGCGATAATCCAACCCGCGGCGGCGCGGCAGGGCGGCGCGCAGACGGCGTTCGACGTCATCATCTCCGGCGGGCGCATCGTCGATGGCAGCGGCTCGCCGTGGTTTCTCGGTGACGTTGGCATCAGCGGCGGCCGGATCGTGCGGATCGGATCGCTCGGCGGCGCCACGGCCACGCGGCGCTCGACGCGAGCGGCCTGATCGTCGCGCCCGGCTTCGTCGATCCGCATGCGCACGCGCGGGAAGGCCTGTTCGAACTGCCCAGGGCGGAGGGCTATCTGTTCCAGGGCATCACCACCGTGGTCGATGGCAACGACGGCAGCTCGCCGGTGCCGCTGGAGCCGTTCTTCGCGAAGGCCGAAGCCGCCCGGTTCTCGCCGAACCTGGCGATGTTCGTCGGCGAGGGCAGCATCCGGCAGCAGGTGATGGGCTCGGCCAACCGCAAGGCCACGCCTGCCGAGATCGAGTCGATGCAATCGCTGGTGAGCGACGCCATGCGGGCCGGTGCGCTCGGGCTGTCCACGGGCCTCGCCTACGTGCCCGGCACCTACTCCACCACGGACGAACTGATCGCTCTCGCCACCACCGCGCGTTCGCTCGGCGGCATCTACACGTCACACATGCGCGACGAAGGCGCCGGCGTGCTCGACTCGGTGAAGGAAACGCTGCAGATCGGCGACGGCGCCAGGATCCCGGTCCACATCAGCCATCACAAGGTGGGCGGCCGCCGGCAGTTCGGGCAGAGCGTGCAGTCGCTGGCGCTGCTCGACGCGGCGCGGGCCCGTGGCGTGGACGTCACCTTCGACGTGTATCCGTACACCGCCTCGCACACCGGCCTCAGCCTGATCTTCCCGCGGTGGGCGCTCGCCGACGATGGGCTGAACGCGAGGCTGGCGAACCCGAAAGTGCGTGGCGAAGTGAAGAACGGGATGCTCGACTTCATCGAGGAGCGCTTCGGTGACGACCCCGCACGCATTCAGTTGGCCCGCTGCGGTTTCGACCCGTCACTGGGCGGCAAGACCATCGCCGACCTGCTGAAAGCGGCGGGTCAGCCGCTCACCCAGTCGGCGACGGCGGACATGGTGATCGAGCTCCAGCTGAAGGGCGGCTGCAGCGCGATCTTCCACGCCTACGACGAGCCCGACGTCGAACGCCTGATGCGCTCACCACTGGCGATGATCGGCTCCGACGGATCGCTGACGAAGCTGGGTGATGGTGCTCCGCATCCGCGCGCGTTTGGCACCTTTCCGCGGGTGCTGGGCCGATACGTGAGGGAGAAGGCCGTGCTCGGACTCGAGGACGCCGTGCGCAAGATGACGTCCTTCCCCGCCACCCGGCTGGGGCTGGCCGATCGCGGCCTGCTGCGTGAGGGTCTCGCGGCGGACGTCACCGTCTTCGATGCGGCAACCATCGTCGATCGAGCGACGCTTCACCGATCCGCACCACTACTCCGAGGGCGTGCGCTACGTGCTGGTGAACGGGGTGCTGGTGATGGACAACGGCGCCCACACGGGCGCCACGCCGGGCAAGGTGCTGCGCGGTCCCGCGTTCAAGCGGTGAGGCTGCCGAGCAGCGTGCCACTCGCCGCGGCGAGGATTTCAGCCGCGCCTTGCGCGCCCGGCCCTGGCCACGATCACCGCAAACGCGCCCTTGCGCCACGATACGTCGGTGGTGAATCCGGCCGACTGCAGCAGGGCCAGCTCGACATCGAGAGGGACGTAGAAGTCCTCGCCGGCCCAGGCCTGCAGGAACGATTCGGCTTTCCGCGGGCCGTAGCTGTCGGCGAGATGTGCATGCCACGCGTCGCGGCCGGCGGCGGCGAGCGCGGCATTGGCCGGCGGATGACAGTCGGCGCTGACCAGCACGCCGCCTGGGCGAAGCGCCTTGCGCGCGCGGGCATAGAGCGCCTTCTTGCTGCGGCGCTGCTCGATGTGATGAAGCGCGAACGACGCGGTGATGGCGTCGCACCGTGGAATCCCGGCACGCACGAAGTCCTCGACGATCAGCCGTGGAGCCTGGGCCGCGAGCCGTCGGGCGGCCATCCCCAGCATGCCCTCGTCTTCGTCGATGCCAATCAGCGCGGCATTGCGCGCCACGTCGGCCACGCGCGACAGTAGCGCGCCGGTTCCCGTACCAGATCCACCACCGCCATCAGCGGCCGCTCGGCCGCCACCAGCGAGGCCGCGGCGGCATCGAGCATTTCTTCGTAGTCGGGGATGAACGTGCGGATCCGCGCGTCGTACTCGGGCAGCGCGATCTTGAGATGACTGGAGACGGCCATGGGTAGAATGCCTTCCTGCGCCATGCTAACCGATCACCTCATCATCCGGCGTGCGACCGCCGCCGACGCTGCCGCGTTGTCCGCGTTCGGCCGCCGTGTTTTCACCGCCACGTTCGAGGCGGACAACAATCCCGCCGATCTCGCCGCCTATCTGGACGGCGCCTACAGCGTCGCGCACCAGCAGGCCGACATCGCTGATCCGTCGATCGATACGCTGCTGCTCGAGATCGACGGCGCGCTTGTGGCATTCGCGCAAGTGCGCGTGAGCGAAGTGCCGCCGTGCGTCGGCTCGTCTGCGGCCCTTGAACTGGCCCGCTTCTACGTTGACCACGGCTGGCACGGGCGCGGCGTGGCCGCACGCCTGATGGCAGCAGTGGAGACCGCCGCCCGGGCGCGTGGCACAGACGCGTTGTGGCTGGGCGTGTGGGAACGCAACCTGCGCGCGCAAGCGTTC
The DNA here is from genome assembly GCA_963723005.1 of uncultured Acidobacteriota bacterium. GTDB lineage: Bacteria > Acidobacteriota > Vicinamibacteria > Vicinamibacterales > UBA2999 > VFZN01. The sequence continues at coordinate 441,195 of CAVRPA010000015.1, forward strand.
TACGCCAAGCACGGATTCACGATCGTCGGCTCGCACACGTTCCTGCTGGGCTCGGATCCACAGCGGGACTTGATCATGGAGAAGAGGGGGCTGGGGGAACGGGCTGGGGGCTTGGGGCTTGGGCTTGGGGCTTGAGGCTTGAGGCTTGAGTCGTCTTGCGTCTTGAGTCTTGGGTCCAGGCGAACCTTGATGAGCTGGCCCGCCTTTGCCAATGCTACGGCGCGACAAGCAGCTGGGCGACATCGACGGCGTCCGCGTGCACAATGACGGCGGGAAGGAGCCGCAGATGCCGCGCCACCGCTCTATCCGACCATGGCAATCGTCGATCGCGCTGGCGTTGATCGCCCTCACGGCGATCGCCCTCGCCCCCCGCGTGGTCGCGCAGACACCGTCGAAGCCGGCCGCCACGCCGGGGACGGCCTTCGAGCTCCCGAAGCCCGGCGGCCCCTTCACCGTGGGCACGACGTCGTTCACCGTGATCGACGACGCCCGCGCGGAGACCTTCAGCGACCAGGCAGAGCAGCGTCAGGTGCAGGTCCTGGCGTGGTATCCGGCAGCGGACGGCGCCCAGGGCAGCCACGCGCCCTACCTCCGCGCCGGCATGGAGGAGGCCCGCGCGTTCGCCACCCTGATGCGGCAGCCGGAGATCGCCTTCGATTACCTGGCCGAGGTGAAGACCTGGTCGCTCGTTGACGCGCCACCGCGCACCGGCGCGCCGCTGCCGGTGCTGCTCTTCTCGCACGGCTACATCGCGCATCCATCCGCCTACACCGCCTTGATGGAGGACCTGGCCAGCCACGGCTACGTGGTGCTGAGCGTGGTGCATCCGTACGAGGCCATGGCCGCCGCGCTGGCCGACGGCCGGGTCGTCACCATACTCGACGCCCAGAAGCAGATGCGCAAGGGCATCCGCGACGTACTCGGCGAGTGGGCGAAAGAAGACGAAACGATGGCATCGGTAACGAAGGCCGGTGACGAGGCGGAGCGGCTGCGCCTGATGCGTGGCTATCTCGACGCGCTGCCGGTGACGACGGCGGCGCTGAGGCGCTGGGTGGACGACACCGCGTTGGTGCTCAACCGGCTTCCGACCCTGCCGGCCGGCCCGGCTGCACGCCTGGCGGCGCGAGTCGATCTCGCTCGCCTGGGCGCCTTCGGCCACTCGATGGGCGGGGTCACGGCGGCACAGTTCTGCGTCCAGGATCGCCGCTGCCGGGCGGGGCTGAACCTCGACGGCATCCCGCAGTACGGCCCGATGATCGACACGCCGATGAACCGGCCGTTTCTGATGGTCTACTCCGCCCGCGAGGGGCGGCGTGGCGCCAGCGATGTCATCTACGCCCGATCGGCCAAGCCTTACGTGCGCGTGGATGTGGACGAGACGTTGCACAACGACTTCAGCGACATGGTGCTGTGGGGCGGACCCCTGGCGGGCCGTCCCATCTTCGGTCCGATGACTGCGCTCCACGCCATCTCGGTGACCCGACAGATCGTGCGCGAGTACTTCGACCAGGAGCTGCTCGGGCGACGCTCGCCGTTGCTGTCGGGTGCCGCTCCGCGGCCTGGCGTTCGCGTGCACTGAGCCATCGCTCGAGGCGCCAGAGAACCGGGAGGGGATATGCGCAAGGTGATCTACGGCGGGGCCTGCAGTCTCGACGGATTCATGGCCGGTCCATCCGGCGAGATCGACTGGCTGCACTTCAGCAAGGACGTTCAGAAGATCATGGCCAGCAGCTGGGCCAGCGCGGACACGATCCTGTTCGGCCGCAAGACCTGGGAGGGCGCCGCGGAACAGGGAGGCGGCGGTGCGATGAAGGGCGTGACTGGCTATCTGTTCTCGCGAACGCTCACCAGCGTCCCGGATGGCAGCGGCGTGGAGCTGGTGCGCGAGGAAGCCGGCGCCTTCGTCCGCGATCTCAAGTCACGCCCCGGCAAGGACATCATCGTCATGAGCGGAGGCAACCTCGCGAGCGCGTTGATCGACGCCGGGGTGGTGGACGAAGTGGGCTTCAACGTCCACCCCGTACTGCTCGGCGCTGGCGTGCCCGCATTCGTCGGGCTCGGCAAGCGCGTGGCGCTGGAGTTGAAGGAATGCCGCACGCTGGACGGCGGCTGTGTGTTCGTTACCTACCAGGTTCGGCACTGAGGCCTATCTCGCGGCTGCCGGCTCCATCGGCGGCGGCGCGATCGGCCGCACGCTGATGCGATAGCCCGTCCAGGTGAGCACCAGGCCGATCAGCTCGGTCACGTACAACACCTCGGTGTGGCCCATGCGCGTGGCCGTACCGCCGATGCCGGGCAGAATCGCGCCCACCGCGATCAGGACGTTCGCCCACATCCGATGCCGGTTCAGCGGATCGGTGCTGTAGCGGAGCGCCGACAGCACGGCGCCGCCAATCAGGAAGATCACCGCGTAGAGATTGACCACCGGGCTGAACAGGCGGACCCAGGGCCAGCCGAAGACTCGGCCGGTGAGCCGGTGCGGTTCGACCGCGGCGAAGTCGATTGGCGACAGAATCACGGCAACGGACGCCATCACGACATAGCCGATGAGCAAGGCGGTGAGCACGTGCGCGGTCTTCCGCTTCATCAGCAGATAGACCGAGCCCTGCGCCAGCGGCGCGCCCCCGAGGAGCGCGCCCGAGATGTACCAGGCGCGGAAGACCGCCGGGCTCCAGCCAAACAGCGTGGTCCACGCTTCCGTGAACGTGCCGACGCCGTAGACGCCGACGCCGATCGCCCACCACAGCAGGTGCAGCCGTTCAGGATGCGCGCGCCAGCGGCGAAAGATCTCCAGCGAGAACGGGATCGCCAGAATCGTCGTCACGACCGGGATGTAGTGAACCAGCGTCGGCTGCACGGTATTGGCCTTCCGCCCTTCTGCCTTTTGCCTTCTGCCTTCTGCCTTTTGCCTTTTGCCGTTTGCCGTTTAGAAGGCTCCCACGTTCAACCCGATGGTGAAGCTCCGGCCGCGGGCCGGCGCGAACTGGAAGTGCTCGCGGTAGTACTTGTTCGTCAGGTTCTCCACCGCGAAGGTCAATCCCAGGCGATCGCGATTGCGGGACAGGTTCACGCCCCAGCCGATGCGCTGGACCGCGAAGCCGTCGAGCGAGAGCAGGTCCTGGGCGATGAGGAACGGCGAATCGAGCAGCGTCTCGGCCACGCGGGTGACCTCGCTCTGCCCGCGGATGCCGTACTCCACCCACCAGCGGCTGGAGGAGTCGGTGTAACGCGCCGCGGCGATGATCTTCGACGGCGTGATGTTGTCGGCGGGCGTGTCGTCCAGCTCCGCGCCATCGAGCGGGTTCACACCGTCGGTGATGGTGCCGCGGGTGAAGGCGCCCGAGGTCGAGAGCGTCAGCACACCGCGGTTCAGGACGATCGGTGCGTCGGCCGAGAACTCGATGCCGGTGATCCGGACGTCGGCATAGTTGGTGGCCTGCGCCAGCGGGCCGGTCGGCGTGGTTGCCACGACCAGATCCTGCGCGATGAAGTCCTGATACTGGTTGACGAAGAAATACGCTCCGCCCGAGATGCGGCCGACCGCGAACTTCGCGCCCGCGTCGAAGTTGTTGCCGGTCTCGGGCTTCACCTTCACGTTGGGGACGATGCTGCCCACGGTCGCCGGGCCGGCGAAGAGCATTTCTTCCAGGTTCGGATGACGGTAGCTGCGCCCGAAGCGGACGAACGGGCTCACCCGGCCGGCCTGATTGGCGACGAGACCGATGTCACCGGTCAACGACTGGCGCGTATACGTCGCCCCGTTCGGGTCCGGCAGCGTCGAGGGATCGATCGGCGGCGTCGCGTCGGCGATCACCGACGACACGTCGTATCCCGGCGTAGCCTCGGTGGTCACGTTGAAGAAGTCGCCGCGCAAGCCGGCGATGAGCGACAGGTTCGCACCTAGCCGCCACTCGTCCTGTGCGAACAGCGCGATGTCCTGCAGGAAGGCATCCGGCACGCGCACGGGGTTTCCCGGCACGGCGGGCCCCAACTGCATCGGCGCCGGCAGCACCACCGGCGCCGGGCCACGCGGCCCGAGCACGACCTGTCCCACCAGCGAGGTGGTCGTGCTGGTCGATCGGCGATCGCTGCTGTTGTCGCGGTAGAACGTCGCGCCCGTCGTCAGCAGGTGATTCTTCGCGGGCACGAGCACGGCCTGCAGGTCCACGCCCGGCGTCCATACGCGCTGCTCGGTCTCGGAGAAGACGTTCAGCCGGAACACGCTGATCGGGAAAAACGCCGCGGCGGGCGCCGGGAACTGCACCGGCAGGGCGTTCTGGAGCAGACGCTCGGTGCGCTGGTAGTAGGCCGTGAGCGAGAGGTTGGCCAGCCACGGCGTGACGGCCTGCGCCTCGTAGCGGGCCGACACACGATCGAGATTGCTGTGCGGCAGCGCCGTCGCGTTGAAGAAGTAGGGATCGGCGAAATCCGGGAACCCGACATTCTCCATGCGGCGACGCTGGTAGCGGACGCGCACCGAGCGGCGGTCGCCAAGCTTGATCATGCTCGAGGCGTTCACGAAGTTGCCCTTCGCTTGCGCGTTGAGCACCTCGTTGTCGGTGCGCACGTACGGGGTGTTGAACGGCTCGGGGAAGGCGCCGAAGTTGAACCCGAAGTTGTCGTCGATGGTGTCCTTCTGGTCCAGCACGCCGGACTCGAAGTAGGGGCGCGTGTCCTCCACGTCGAGATCACCGGCCTTGTAGTTGTCGTAGTCCTCCGCGCCGGCCTGGATGCGCAGGGTGTAGCTCGGCGCTGTCACACCGATGGTGCCGGTGCCGCGCATGCCGTTCTCATTGGAGCTGTAGAAACCGTTGAAGCCGTAGAGGAACTGCCGCTGGGGCGTGAACGACGCCTCGTTGGTGATGATGTTGATGGTGCCGGCCAGGGCGTCAGAACCGTACATCAGCGTGCCGGCGCCGTTCACCACTTCCATGCGGCTGATGGCGTCGGGCGACACCAGGCCCACTTCCGCGCCGGTGCGATCCGTCGCCTGCCGCGCCGTATTCAGGCGCTCGCCGTCCACGAGGACCAGCAGACGCGTCGAGTCCAGCCCCCGCAGACGGGGCCTGACGCCAAATGGGCCGTTCCCCACCGGCGTGATGTTCGCGGCCATCGTCAGCGCGTCGCCGGTGGAGAGCTGGTTGGTCTGCTCCACCGCCGCCTTCGAGATGGTGTCCACGTGCAGCGGAATCTGCTTCGTGTCGCGCTCGGCGCGCGACGCGGTCACCACCACCGCGGTGGCCAGCGAGCCCACCTCGAGGGACAGCGGCACCTCCAGCTTCTGCTCGAGGTCGTCGATCACCAGGGTCTGCGCGGCTTCGGAAAAGCCGACGCGCGTGACGCTGATCAGATAGGTGCCGGTCGTCGGCGCCTCGATGCTGAAGCGGCCGTCGGGCCCGGTCTCCACCACGAACTCCTGCCGCGTCGCCACGTCGCGCAGCACCACACGGGTGCCGGGCATCGCGGCACCGCTGGTGTCCGTGACCACACCGCTGATGGTGGCCGCCGCGGCCGGCAGCACGCCCATCAGCATCATCACCGCCACGCCAATCAAGATCCGAGTACGCATCACCATGACTCCGTCCAATGACCATTGCCCTCGACGCCGTCCACCGGGGACGACAATCGAGGACACGCGCACGCGCGCGGTCGTCTACACATCAGAAACATCGAAAGGGCCGCCTGCGCCAACCGGCGCGGCAGCGTTGCCTAGTTGAAGGCGAGCGAGGAGTTCACGGGAGGCGGGCGCGGCGCGAAGGGCAGCAGCCGGGCGGTGTAGAACGCGCGAACGTGGGACAGGCCCGCACCTGCCAGCGTGTCGAACGCGAGGGCGAGGCGCCCGGCGAAGAGCGCGAATAGCAGGACCAGACCAAGGCCCACCGCAATCGACGCAGCGGCAATCTGCACCAGCGCGGTGACGGCCTCGGGCAGCGCCGGCGATCCGTCGTGCGCGACCGCACCGGCGACAACGGGCCCGTGCAGCAGCGCTGCGAGCAGCCATATGCACATAGCCTTGCGGCCCAGGAACATCGAACCGCCGCGGCGGCGCAGCGTTGCGAGCGCCATCACCAGGCCGGCGGCCAGCATCCAGCGAAGAACAAGGCCAGGATCGCTCAGCTCACCCTTGAAGATCTGGCTCACGAGGAGCCAGCCGTGGAACAGGACGAGCGTGCCACCGAGGGCGGTGGGCAGGCGACGGAACATCAGACGGATTGTACTCCGCGGAAGAGGTTGGGCTTGGGAGGGGGTTCTAGGGTTCTCGGGGTTCTCGGTTCTCGGGTTCTCAGGGTTCTCGGTTCTAGGTTCTAGGTTCTAGGTTCGGTGCTCGGCGGTTCGAGGTTCTCACCAACTCAGCTGTGAAAGTACGTAAACTTCGGTGCGATGGCTCCCGGTCCGCGATTCACGTTGCCCTGGTCGAGCCTGCGTCGGATGCGCCGGAATCCGCTGCGGTTCCTCGAAGAGGTGGCCAGCTATGGCCCGGTGGCGCAGTTCAGGATCGGACCGCAGCTGATATTTCTCCTGAGCGATCCGGCCGGCATCGAGGACGTCCTCATCACGCACGCCTCTTCGTTCGCCAAGGGTCGCGCGCTCGAACGGGCCAAGCGGACGCTTGGCGAAGGACTTCTCACCAGCGAAGGCACATTCCACCTGCGTCAGCGGCGGCTGGTGCAGCCGGCGTTTCACAAGGCGCGGGTCGCCGGCTATGCCGAGGCCATGACGCAGGCGGCCGTGGCCACTCGCGATCGCTGGGTTGACGGCGCGCCCCTGGATCTCTCCGCCGAGATGAACCGCCTCACCCTGGCCATCGTCTCGGACACCCTGTTCGGCGCGCAGGTGGGGACCAGCAGCGACACCGCGCGTGTCCAGCAGGCGATCACCGACGTCATGGAGATGTTCGACCTGGTGCTGGTGCCGTTTGGAGACTGGCTGGTTCACCTGCCGTTGCCCCGCATGCGGCGCTACCGCGCCGCGCAGGTGGCGCTGGACGAGGTGATCTACGGCATCATCGCCGCGCGACGAGCGAGCGGTGAAGATCGGGGCGACCTGCTCTCGATGCTGCTGCACGCGCAGGACACCGAAGGCACGGGCGGCGGCATGACCGACCGGCAGCTTCGCGACGAGGTCATCACGCTCTTCCTCGCGGGGCACGAGACCACGGCGAATGCGCTCTCGTGGACCTGGGTGCTGCTCGCGCGCCATCCGGAAGTGGAGCAACGCCTCCACGCCGAGCTCGACGCCGTGCTTCAGGGCGGCGCTCCATCGGCGGACGATGTGACGAAGCTGCCCTACACGCGGGCGGTCGTTGCGGAGTCGATGCGGCTGTACCCGCCGGCGTGGACGCTGGGACGGCGCGCGCTCGAGGACTATCACTGGGCGGGCCACGACATCCCGAAGGGCGCGCTCATCCTGATGAGCCAATGGATCGTGCATCGTGACGCGCGCTTCTGGCCCGAACCGGATCGGTTCATTCCGGAGCGATGGCAAGCTGAGGCGAAGGAGCGCCCGCGGTTTGCCTACTTCCCTTTCGGCGGCGGCAACCGCTTGTGCGTCGGCGAGAGCTTCGCGTGGACCGAAGCGATGATCGTGCTGGCCACTATCGCCGGCCGCTGGCGTCTGGCGCTCGATCCGGAGCACCCCGTCGAGCCGCTACCCCTCATCACGATGCGGACCCGGCACGGCGTGCGGGCGACGCCGGGGGCTAGGGGGGCTTGAGGCTTGGGGCTTGGGGCTTGGGGCTTCAGGTTCTGGGTTCTGGGTTCTGGGTTCTAGGTTCTGGCGTTCTGGGTTCTAGGTTCTGGGTTCTACGTTCTGGGTTCTACGTTCTGGGTTCTACGTTCTGGGTTCTGTTCGGGGCCTGCGCGGGCCTTCCGACTCCTACTCCCGACTCCCGACTCCCGACTCCCGACTCCCGGTCCCTGATCTCCGATCTCCTGATCCCTGATCCCTGATCCCTGATCCCTCGCTCCTAGCCCCTGCCCCTGAGATAGCTATACGCGAGGGGCGGCGTCAGCGACGGCAGCTGCAGCGTGCGGACCTCGCCGGTCGCGAGGTCGATCGTCCGGATCACGTGGTTGTTGGTGTCCGCCACGTAGAGCACGCCATCGGCGATGGAGAGGCCGCCGGGCTCGGCGAACTGCGCGCGCGAGGCTGGGCCGTCCTTCAAACCCGAGATGCCGGTGCCGGCCAGCGTCTTCACTCTGCGGCTCGCGGGATCGAGCACGCGGATCTTGTGGTTGTAGGTATCCGCCACATACACCAGGCCGCCGTGCGCCGCGACGCCAAGCGGATGCTGGAAACGTGCGATGTCGCCGACGCCGTCCGCGTCGCCGAAGTCGAAGAGATCGCCGCCCGCCAGGGTGGTCACGTCGTTGACGGGCGGCAGCGCCACGGCGCGCACGACATTCGACTCCGCGTCCGCGACATAGAGCGTCCCGCCATCGAGCGCCAGCCCCGAGGGCTGCGCGAAGGCGGCCTCCAGGACCGCGCCATCCTGGCGGCCCTCCTGCCCCGAGCCGGCATAGGGATAGACCTTGCCGTTCACCAGGTCAACGACCCAGATCTGGTGCGGGCCGGCCATCGCGATGATCAGGATGCCGGGCTTCAGCGCGAGGTCCCACGGCGAGTTCAAATCGACCTCGGTGGCCTCGCCGCCATCACCGCCCCACGCGCCTTGCTTGCCGGTGCCCGCCACCGTCTCGACGATGCGCGCTTCCAGATCGATGGCGCGCACCTGATGATTCTCGGTGTCCGCCACGTACAGCGTGGTGGCGTCAAGCGCCAGCCCCTGCGGGCGATAGAACCGCGCCTGCGAGAAGATGCCGTCAGCTTCGCCCTTCAGGCCGGATCCGACGACATCGACAACCTCGCCGGACTTCGTCGCGACGACGATGCGATTGTGGTTGGAGTCGCTGATGAAGAGGCGATCGCGATGCGGGTCGGCCAGCACCTTGCCGGGGAACAACAGTGGCGAGTCGGCGAGGCGTTCGCGCTCCAGCTGCACGGGCAGCGGATTGCGATTGATCGCGCCGCCTTCCTCGAAGACGCGAATCACCGTTTCGATGGCCTGCATGAAGCCGGGCAGGTTGCCTTCGCCGGTCGCCGTGCCCACGAGCTGACCTGCGGGATCCACGATCACGCGCGTCGGCCACGCGCGGGCGCCGTAGGCGCGCCAGATGCGCATCTCGGCGTCGTTCACCACCGGGTGCTCGATCTCGTAGCGGACCAGGATGCGCCGCAGGTTCTCGGTGTTCCGCTCGTTGGTGAACTTCGGCGAGTGCACGCCGATGATCACGAGCTCCTCGTGGAACCGCTCCTCCAGCGCCCGGAAATCCGGCAGCAGGTGCATGCAGTTGACGCAGCCGTAGGTCCAGAAATCGAGGAGCACGACCTTGCCACGCAGGTCCTGCCAGGTGAGCGCCCGCGGCACGTTCAACCAGGCGTGGCCGCCGTCGAGCGGAGGGGCGGGAATCGGTCCGGTGGCGGGCTGTTCGGTCTCGTCGGCCATGCTCAGCGTCGTGCCTCGCGCGTCAGGGCGCGCAGTTGCGATTGCCTGGCGACGGCCTCGGGCCAGGCGGACCATTCGTCCACCGGCCGCGGCACGCGCCAGGTCCAGTTCAGGTCATCCACCACGCTCGGCGTGTTGATCCGCTCGGTCCAGCCGAAGGCGTCCTGCAGGGGCAGCAGGGCGAGGAACGAGCTCGACAACTGCAGGTCGCGCAGCGCCTGCGCCGCCACCTCGGGTTCGAACTCCGCCGCCAGCGGACTGATATCGTGCGTCCCCGTCGTCGCGACGGATAACTCGGGATAGGTCAACGGGTCGATCGCGCGGTTGCAGCGGCTCGTCCCAGTGGCGCTCCCAGTGCATCACCTTGAATCCGGGGACACCGAGCGCGGTGAGCGACTCCCGCACGAATGCGGGCACGGTGCCCAGATCCTCGGCGATCACCTCGGCTCCGCTGCCCTTGAAGATGCTGACCAGCATCTCTCCCAGCGCCTGCTGCTCGTCCTCCTCGGCGGGATCGAAGAACGGCGGAATGTCCTTGTCGAGCGGGCGTACCCAGGCGCGATAGAGGCCGACGAGATGGTCGATGCGGAATCCGTCGAACAGGTCCGCGTGCCGGCGGGCGCGCTGGCGCATCCACTGGAGGTCGGTGTCGCGAAGCGCCTGCCATCGCCAGGGCGGCAGGCCCCAGTCCTGGCCGTCCTCGGCAAACGCATCCGGCGGTGCCCCGACGGTGGCGTCCAGGCGGAACTGATCCTGGCGCCGCCACACGTCGGCGCTGTTGCCGCTGATCATGAACGGCAGGTCGCCGAAGATGCGCGTCGGCCAGGCCAGACGGCGGGCCTCCGACCACTGCTCGGCGGCAATCCACTGGAGATACTTCCGATAGCCCATCTCGGCGGCGAGCACGCTGCCGATCTCCGCGACCACTGCGTCCGAGCCGGACCGCAGACGTTCGGGCCACTCCCACCAGGCGCGGTTGTCCTGGTCCGCGAGGGCCGCGCGGTAGGCGGCATAGTCGTCGAGCCACCACGCCTCGCGATCGCAAAAGGCATCGAACGCGCGGGCGCGGGGGGTGCCGCGGGCGATCTCCAGCCGCGTGAAGCGCTCCCAGGCGCGTCGCAGCCACCGGTGCTTCAGCCGGCGCACCTCGCCGTACATCACGCGCGGAGCGCGGCGAAGCTCGTCGAGCGCCAGGCGATCCTCGGCCTCGAAGAGGTGCTCACCACCGATGGCCTCGAAATCCTGCACGCGCGGCACGGCGATGTACGTGGGGTCCAGCGCAAACGACGTCAGCGCCGAATACGGCGAGCGCTCCGGCTCCGGCAGCTCCATCACCGGCAGGATCTGCACCAGCGACTGCCCCGCCTCGGCCGCCCAGCGGCAGAACGGCACGACATCGGGCAATTCGCCGATCCCCCAGCTGTTGCGCGTGACCAGCGAGAAAAGCGGCACGCTGATGCCGCTGGCGCGCCTCACGATCGGCTCCCGGCCGCGCGATCCACCACGATGGCGATGCCGCGATCGAACACCTCGGGCTCGACGATCAGGCTGACGACGAGGAAGGCCTCGCGCGCCATGTCGAAGAAGTATCCGGGGTGCACCAGCACGCCGTCTTCCGTCACGAGTGTCATCACCAGGTCTTCTTCCGATCGAATCGCCGGCACCTGCAGCACCGCCGACCAGCCGCCCTCGACGCTCAACGTCGAGACGGACGGACGGGACGCGCAGGCCAGGCGCAGCGCCTGCAGGTTGCGTTGCACCCGCGCACTGATGCGGGCGCGGATGTCGCCCGCGCCAGCAAGCAGCGCCGGCGCGGCCACTTGCACGGGGGTGGAGACCGACAGGTAGCTGTCGGCGATGATCTCGTACGCGTGCATCGCCTCGGTAACGCGCGGCTGGGGGCCGGCCCAGGCCATCCACCCGAGCTTCACCTGCGGGAGGCCGCCGGACTTCGACAAGCCGCCGAGCGCGCAGGTGAGCACGTCGCCCTGGCTCAGCACCGACACCGCCGAGGGCGCCGGGTCCAGCCGATAGTCGAAGAACACTTCGTCGCCGATCAGCGCCAGGTCGTGGGCGGCGCAGACCCTGGCGAGCGCGGCCAGGTCGTCCGCATGCAGGAACGATCCCGTGGGATTGTTGGGCGACACCACGAGCAATGCTCTCGTGCGGGGCGAGATGGCGCGCGTCACGGAGTCGAGATCCACCCGCCACGAGCCGTGATACTCCAGCTCGTACGGCAGCGTGCGCACGGCTTCCAGCCGCGTCAGGTGATCGAACAGCGGATAGCTGGGCTGGGGCACCAGCACCTCGTCGCCGGGATCGCAGAACAGCTTGAACAGCAGCGCGTAGGCCTCGCTGGTGCTGGACGTGAGCGCCACGCGATGCGGATCCACGGCGAGGCCGTGCCTGCCGTACTCGCGCGCCACCGCCTCGCGCGCGGACATCAGGCCGAGCGGCTGCGGATCGTAGGCGAGCGCCGCTGGATCGGCGAGCGCCGCCAGGAGATCCGACCGGATAGGGGATGCCGACGCGCGTGGGGTTCGACTCGGTGAGGTCGATCAGCGGTTGCCCGCCGGCAAGCCGCGCGGCGATCGCGCGCGTCACCGCGTTGGGCGACAGATCGGCCGGCAGCCGCGACGAGATCATGAAGGACGCACGACGATCACGGCGCCACCAGTTCGATGCGGGTGATGACGTCGCCTTCGAGGATGGCGTCCACCACCTCCATGCCGGAGACGACCGTGCCGAACACGGTGTACACATGGTCGAGGCGTGGCGAGTCCACGAGATTGACGAAGATCTGCGCGTCGCCGGTGTCTCGGCCGCGCGTGGAGATGCCGACGGTGGCGCGGCGGTGGAGGCCGACTTCATCGCGCATGTAGAGCGCATCGCCGGCATATTCGTTGGCGCCGGGACTTCCGCCCTGGATCACGAAGTTCGGCACCACGCGGTGGAACGTCAGCCCGTTGTAATAGCCTTCCCCGGCGCGCCGCGCGATCCGCAGTGATGTCAGCGGGGCGAAGTCCACGTCGAGGCCGATGTCGAAGCTGCCACGCCCCTCCATCGTCACGCGCAGGCGGCGGCCGCGCAGTTCCTCGATGGCCGGCAGCGTGATGCCCGGCGGCGTCAGCGGCGACGGAGCCACGGTCCGTGGGGCGCCGGTCCACGCGGTGAGGATGTCCGCGGCCTTCTGGGCGACGCGCGGATCGTAGTCCTTCAGATAGCCCTCGAGCGCGGTGGCCTGTGACCGATCGTCGAGCGCCTGCAGGCGCGCGAGGATGGCCATGCGCGGATCGCGCGAGGTGTCGCGGTGCGCCTTGGTGAGGCGGCCGAGCGCCGTCAGGAGCGCCGGCACGGCTTTCGGCGCCGTGCTCGCGTCGGTGAACGCGCGCGTGGCGGTGAGCACCAGCTGATGGTCGTCGAGCGTCAGCGCGGACAGGGCGGTCGGCACCGCTTCGGGACGCTTCAGGTCGATCAGCGCCGCGAGGGCCGCTTCGCGGACGTTGTGGTGCGCGTCGGCGCCAAGCGCGGTCAGGACGTCGGTGGCCGACAGCACGCCCGCGGCGCGGGCCGCATACATGCGCACCTGCCAGGTGCTGTGTGCGGTGTACTTCGGCAGCAGGGCCCTGGCACGGGCGGCGTCATGATGGGCCAACGCCACCAGGGCGTGGGCCGGCGCATGCCACGCGCGGGGCTCGGTCGAGAGCGAATCGGCGATGATCGCAAGATCGAGTGAAGGGCCTTCGGCCTCGGGACAGGCATTGCCCAGCAGATCCAGCGCCTGCAGCCTCACGTGCGGGTTGGTGTCCTTCACCGCGGCGCGGATCGGCGCGCAGGTGGTGGCCTGCAGGCGGCGGCCCCAGCCCTTGACGCCTTCGAGCCGCACCTGCGCGTCGGGATCCTTGAGCGCGCGCTGCAGCAGCCGCTCGCGCTCGGCGACGGGCGTCTCCGATCCGGCGGCAATCGCGCCAAGGCGGCGGACCTCGCTGTCGCGGTCCGCGAGCGCGCGGTCGATGATCGACGTCGTCGCCTCGTTGCCGGTGACGAGCGCCGCCATCGCCAGGCGGCGAATCCACGCCGACCGCGGGTCCGCCGGAGGGCGCTGCGCGGTGGCCGACCAGCGGAGGCGATCCCACGTGCGCGTCTGCAGCGGCCCAACCTTGCGGCTGATGCGAGTCAGCGATTCCAGGCCGCGCACGGCGCCAATCACCGCGGCGGTTTCGGGATCGGCCATCGAGTCGGGGGCGGGCAGTTGTTCGACGAGCAGCGCCTCGGTCCGCGTCACCTGCTCGGCGGAGGTGTAGGTCAGCCGGCCCAGCGCCGCCGCAAGCTCGCCCCACACTTCCCATAGACCGGCGCCCGCGTCCTGTTCGGCGCGCTCGATCAGCAGGCCCTGCACCTGGGCCACGGCCTCGGGGGTGGTCGCCAGCTGCGCCAGCGCCCAGGCCGCCTCGGCGCGGATGCCGACGCCGTCGCCAAGCGCGGGCGCGACGTAGCGGATCTGGTCGGGCTGCTCGAGGCGGCCCAGCGCGCGAATGCCACGGCGGCGCTGCGCGCCTTCCTGCATCGCCTCGCGGATGAGGTCGGCGTTGCGGGTGTCCTCGCCGACGAGAATCTTCTCGATGGCGGTCGCCTGCGCCTGCTGCGACAGCGGCGGCCCCTGCGCGAAGGCGGCCACCGGCGCCGTCGCCAGAGCCATGACCAGTAGCAATTTCTGCATCGTTTTTCGCCTATTCGTGCCAGACCCCGTCACCGGCGCGAATACTCCAGCATCTGCGTGGTGAGATCGCAAGAATACGAGATCTCGACGTCCACGATCGCGCCCGCCGCGTCGCGGACCGGCGTCAGCGTCGGCATCACGAACCCGGTATACGACGGCAACCGCAGCCGGTCCACGCGCGCGACCACTTCGTCACGGAGCGCGGGGTCGAAGTGCACGCCGTAGGTTTCAAACAGCGTCCGGGCGGCCTCGTAGTCGCCCTCCGACTTCATGCGCTGCACTTCCGCCAGCAGCCTCGCCACGCCCTCGCGGAACAACGCGGTATCGGTGACCACGTAATACGTCTTGCCGTCGCGGCGCCGGGCCTCGATCGCCGCCGTATTGCCCATCAGCCAGTGCACAATCGCCTGCCGATTGCGCATGTGGTCCTCCTCGATCGACGTGCCCTCGCGAACGCGTCGCAGCTGCACCAGGGCATTACGGGCGTAGGCTTCGTATTCGGCCCGCACGATGGTCTCCTGGTCGGCAGGAGGTAGCAGGCCTATCGCCCCGAGATACGGGTCGGCCGCGAAGTACAACGCGACGAGGTCGGCCCGCGATTCCTCCAGCGCCGAGTACTGCTCCTTCAGCAGTTCCTGCGGCTGCTGAGTCACGCCATCGGCCATGCGGCCCGAGCCGTGCCCCAGCACCTCGTGAATCTCCGTCGTCAACTCGCCGGCAAACGCCGCCCACTCGCGTGCCCGCTCCGCTTCCGCGTCGTCCCAGCAGAACTCGTGGCGGAAGCTTTCGGGCTGCGCCTTGTCGTAGGCCTCGAGCACGTTGGCGAGGGACACGGACTTGCTGCCGTACTGCTCGCGGATGCGCTGATCGTTGGGCAGGTTGACGCCGATCGGCGTGATGGGGCCCGAGTCGCCGATTTCGATGACCACTTCGATCGCCATCGCCGACACGCCCTGCACCACCGGCTTGCGGAAGCGCGGTTCCACCGGCAGGTGATCCTCGAACCACTGCGCGTGGGTGGCCAGCGTGCGGATCTTCCCGGTCTTCTCTGGGTTGGCGTAGTAGACGAGACCTTCCCAGGCGCCCTTGGTGCCGCGCGCGTCCATGTAGACCTCGATGAAGCCGTTCATCGTGTCCACCGTCGTATCGTGGTTCTGCACCCAGGCGATGTCGAACGCCTCGCGATCGCCGTCATCGCCCGTCTCGTAGAAGCGGACCAGCGCGTCGAGCGCCGCTCGCAGCGCCGGCGGCGCCACCGCCGCGGCGTGCCGCAGGTGCCCGACAATGCGCACGATCTGATCGTGATAGAGGCCGCCGACGCGGTACACCTCTTCGACGAGATGGCCATCGCGCTTCACGAGGCGCGAGTTCAGCGGATGGCGCTCGGTGAACCCGTCCAGGTCCGCCATCGCCACGCCGTCGTAGAGATTGTTGGCGCTGGACTGCAGGATGTCCCTGCCCGCGACCGGGCGTCTTGCTCGTCACCATCGGATCGAACGTGGCGTCGAAGAACATCGGGGCGAGGCGCGCGACCAGGGCCGCCGGCGACTCCCCATCCTGAAGCGGCAACGCGGCGCCGTTCGCCGCGGCCTGCGTCACCGCGGCGGCCATTTCGGCTTCCGTCAGATTCAGCACGAACTTGCGCGCGGTGAGGTTGTTGTACGGCCCCGTGTTCAGCCAGAAGAGCTTCGTGTAGCGGGTGATCTCCGCCAGCACCGGCTCCGGGATGCCCTGCGGGTGCGTGATGATCGCTTCGAGGACGTCGCCGCATTACCAGGTTGTGGCGGTAACGCTGGTCGTAATAGATGTCACGCCCTTCGATCGCAGCGCAGTAAAGGTGCCAGACGAGGATCTTCTCGGACACCGGCAGCGCGGCAAAACCGTCCGCATACAACTGGACGACGGCGGCGTCATCGATCTGTTCGAGCAGGTACGGCCGGGTGTCGGTGGCGCGAAGCAGGTCCGTCATGTCTTACACAGGTTACAACGCTACGTCGACGCGCTCGCCGTAGCTGGGGATGCGCACGTTCCAGCCGAGCTCGCGCTCGATGCGCTGCTTCAGCGCCTGTTGCGCAGGCGGCTCACCATGCACGAGGTAGGTGATGCCAGGCGCGGAAGGGAACGTGCGGAGCCACCTGAGGATCTCGCCGGCATCGGCGTGCGCGGACATCGCGTTCAGCCGTTCGACGCGCGCGTTCACCGGGACGAACTGGCCGAACATCTTCACCTGCGGCTCGCCTTCGATCAGGCGACGGCCGCGCGTGCCCTCTGCCTGGAACCCGACGAACAGCACGGTGTTGTTCGGGTTGGGCAGCGCCGCCGCCAGATGGTGCAGCACCCGGCCGCCGGTGGCCATGCCGCTGGCCGAGATGATGATCGCCGCACCCTTGACGTCGGCGATCCGTTTCGACTCCTGGGGCGAAGCCGTGGGGTAGAAGCGCGCGGTGCCGAAGGCCGACACCTCGCCACGCTCCGGCCGGGCATCCAGATCCAGCTCGTGCGCATGGCGGCGGTAGAACTCCAGCGCCTGCACCGCCATCGGGCTGTCCACGTACACGGGCAGCACCGGCACGCGGTTGCTCTCCTCCAGCTTTTTCAGCCAGTAGAGCACTTCCTCGACGCGCCCGATCGCAAACGACGGGATGATCAACTTGCCGCCGCGGTCCGCGGTCTCGTTGACGATCCGCGCCAGTTGCGCACCATCGTCGTCGGCAGGGTGCTCGCGATCGCCGTAGGTGGATTCCACCAGCAGCACGTCGCACGCGACGCCGGGGGAAGGATCCGGCAGCACCGGCCTGGCGTATCGCCCCAGATCGCCGCCGAAGACGATGGTGCCGCCGTTGCCGTTGCTGCGCCGCATTCGCACGAACGCCGAGCCCAGCAGGTGTCCGGCATTGATGAACTCGGCTTCCAGACCCGGCGCCACGGGCATCGGCCTGTTGAACCCGAACGGCTGCATGCGGTCCAGCGCGTCGACAGCGTGGCGCTCGGTGAAAAGCGGTAGCGCGGGGGTGTGCTTCGAGTAGCGGTGCCGATTGGCGCGGCGGGCGTCTTCTTCCTGCAACCGGCCGGCGTCCGGCAGGACCAGCTTGCAGAGGTCGGAGGTGCCGGCGGTGCAGAAGATCCGGCCGCCGAAGCCGTTCGACACCAGTCGCGGCAGCAACCCGCAGTGATCGAGGTGCGCGTGGGTCAGCACCACGGAATGCACCGACGCCGGCTGCACCGGCAGGCGCGCCCAGTTCCGCTCGCGCAGCGACTTCAGCCCCTGGAACATGCCGCAGTCCACCAGCAGACGGTGATTGTCCACCTCGAGCAGGTACTGCGAGCCCGTGACGGTGCCGGCGGCACCCAGAAACGTCAATGCGGCCATTGGTTCACACGCCTTCGAAGAAGCCCGTCTGGGTGTTCTTGCGCACACGGTCCCACGGGAACGCCATGCCGTTCATCGCCACGTACACGCCCGGCGGCAGGACCTGGGCGAACGACAGCGCGCTTCCCAGGTTGAACAGCCCGTCGGAGCTGCCGAACGCGTAGGGGATCATCGCCCCGGTCAGGACGATGGTCTTGGCGAGGTTGGCGTCGGCCAGCGCCTGCGCGGTAATGACCATGGTATCGGTGCCGTGGGTGACCACGATGCGCGGTTCGTCGCACTGCCGGCAGTTGGCGACGATGGCCTGGCGGTCGGCATCCGACATCTCGAGGCTGTCGATCATCATCAGCGTGCGGACGCTGACCTCGACGCGGCTGCGGCCCAGCCGCAGCATCTCGGTCACGTGCGTGTCCTTGAAGAACAGACGCCCGTGGATCTCGTCATATTCCTTGTCGAAAGTACCGCCCGTGACGAGAATACGGATCGTCATGTATGCCATTGCTATTGTCCGCTATCGCCGCCCGCTGGAAGAAGTCATCGTGCACCAGGAGCCGCACCGGGCCTACCTGCGGCAGCTGAAGGCCGACGGCACCCTGCTTGCCGCTGGACCGCAGGATCCTCGCATCGGGGGGCTGTTCCTGCTGCGCGTCTCGGACGACACGCCGCAGGCCGACCTCGACAAGATCCGCGACGACGACCCGTTCTATCAGCAGGGGATGGCGCAGGACCAGCTGCTGCCGTGGAAGCCGGTGATCGGCAAGGAAGACCTCGACAAAATCTGAGGAACCGCCAGACCGGCAGACGGCAGACGGCAGACGGCAGACGAGGAAAGATAGCCGAGGGCGCCGGCCCGGCAGGTGTCAGCGGCGGCGGCGCCGTTGCCGCAGCAGCTCACCCAGCATCCACGACACCACCATCACGGCGATGACGCCGAAGATCGCGAGCAGCAGCGGACGGCCCATCAGTGCACGCCGCGATCGCCTGCCTGCGGTTCGCGCCCGCCCGTCATCACCGACACGATGATGCCGACGACGAACACCGCGGCGGCGCCAATCAGGTTGTGCCAGAGGAAGCCGATCGACGTCGAGCTCGCCACGTAGCCGACGATGCCCATGCCTGCCAGCAGGCCGACGAAGGCGCCGGTGCCGTTCGACCGGGGCCAGCCGATGGCCAGGATGAACACGCCCAGGATCGAGCCGTAGAAGAACGAGCCGAACCGGTTGACCACCTCGATCAGCGATCCCAGTTCCGATGCCCAGATCGCCACGACCGACGCAAACACCGACCACGCGCCGGTGGCCAGCCGCGACATGTTCAGGAGCTTGCTGTCGCTGGCCGTCTTGCCCGAGCCGAAGCGCCGATAGAAGTCGATCACCGTCGCCGTCGAGAGCGACGCCAGCTCCGCGGAGATGGTGGACATTGCCGCGGCGAAGATCGCGGCGATCAGCAGACCCACCAGTCCAACAGGAAGATGGGTCAGCACGAAGGTCGGGAAGACGTAGTTGACGTCGTTGTAGCTGCTGTCGCCCGAGACCTCGCGCACCAGTGTGACGGCCTCGCCGCGCACCTGCTTGACCTGCTCGTCAGCGGCCAGGAACGCGGTCTCCGACATCGCCCGCGCGACCGCGTCGCCGCCCTTCACCATCGCCGCGGCGGCCTCGGCGGCCTTGCGCCGGTTCTCGATCGACGAGTTGAACTTCTGTTCCAGCGCGACGTACTCCGTCGATCGCGCGCTCTGGCGGACCTGCTGGTCGTGCACCGGGTTGAACAGCATCGGCGGCGGCGTGAAGACGTAGAACAGGAACATGAAGACGCCGATGATCAGCACCAGCGCCTGCAGCGGGATCTTCCAGTAGGCGCTCATCAGCAGCGACGTGCGCGCCTCGTCCACGCTCTTCGCCGTGAGGTAGCGCTGCACCTGGCTCTGGTCGGTGCCGAAGTACGACAGGAACAGGAACAGCGCCCCGAGCGTGCCCGACCAGAACGTGTAGGTGACGTTCGGGTCGAAGCTGAAGTTCATCACCTGCAGGCGGCCGGTGGCGCCCGCCAGGGTCAGGGCATCGGTGACGCTGACGTTCTCCGGCAGGCCCAGCATCAGCGCAATGACCGCTGCCAGAAGGCCGAAGACGATGAGGTACATCTGCTTCACGTCGGTCCAGGTCACCGCCTGCACGCCGCCGAACATCGTGTAGACGGCGGTCGGCAGCCCGATCGCCAGGCACGTGGTCGTGACGCTGATGCCCATCATCACCGACAGCACGACCGCCGGAGCCGAGATCACGGCGCCCGTCGCCATGCCGCGCGACAACAGGAACAGCAGCGCAGTGAAGGTGCGCGTCTTCGAGTCGAAGCGCTTTTCGAGGTACTCGTAGGCGGTAAAGACGCGCGCGTTGTGGAAGAACGGCACCAGCGTCACCGACAGGATGATCATCGCGATCGGCAGCGCGTAGTACTGCTGCAGCAGCCCCATCCCGCTCTGATACCCCTGGCCGGTCGTGCCGATCATCGTGATCGCGGACAGCTGGGTGGCCATCACCGACAGCCCCACGGCCCACCACGGAAGACTCCGGCTGGCGAGGAAGTAGCCCTCGAGCTCGCCCGAGTGCTTGGTCATGCGCAGCCCGTCCCAGATGATCCAGACGAGATACACGCCGATGATGGTCCAGTCGATCCAGTGCATGGGGGATGGGGGTAAGGAGGTAAGGGAGTTAGGGATCAGGAGTCAGGGATCAGGGGTCAGAGATTCGCTCTCAGGCTCAAGCCCCAAGCCTCAAGCCCCAAGCCCTACGGTCTCCCAAAGGCCGATTGAAACACATAGAGCGCCGCCAGCGTCACGACCCAGACGACCATCACCCGGATGTACTTGCTGGTCATGCCGGTTCCTTCAGGCTTCGCACTCATCTAGAGTGCCGCCACGCGTTCGCGGAGGGTTCGCTCGGCGGTCGCGACGTGGTCACGGCGCTGCTGCCAGGCCGACTTGTCGCTCGCCAGGTTGGCGCGCGAGACCGACAGCGCTCGCGCCGTCTCGGAGGGCGCCGGGCCGCCGTAGGTGGTGCGGACCTCGACGAAGTGCCGCGGGCTCATGATCGTCTCGAGCTGCTTCTCGGTGTAGTCCAGCGCCCGGCCCAGGATGGCGCGCGAGGCCTTCGACAGCGCGTCCGAGAGCAA
The DNA here is from genome assembly GCA_963723005.1 of uncultured Acidobacteriota bacterium. Lineage (GTDB taxonomy): Bacteria > Acidobacteriota > Vicinamibacteria > Vicinamibacterales > UBA2999 > VFZN01. Next base: position 461,958 of record CAVRPA010000015.1, read on the forward strand.
CGCGCCGGGATCCTCGGTCCGGGCCTTCAACAGCAGCGCCGCGATGGCGTGCGCCGAGCGGAACGGCAGCCCATGGTCGCGCACCAGCGTGTCGGCCAGCTCCGTCAGCGTGGTCCCGTGCAGGCCGGCACGGCTGGCCAGCTTCGGCACGTCGAAGTCGGCGCCGCGCATGGCGGCCGCCACCAGCGTCACCGCGCGCGTCGCGTCGCGGAACATCGACGCCACCAGCGGCTGCAGATCGTCCTCGGTGTCGACGATGTCGCCAAACGGCGTGTTGTGTACCGCGGTGCCGATCGCCTGTGCCTGACCGACCGCCTTGCTGGTGATGGCGCGCGCGTGCTCCAGCGCCACCGGGTTCCGCTTCTGCGGCATGATGCTGCTCCCCTGGACGAAGCCGTCGGAGAGACGCAGGTAGCCGAACTCCATCGTGCACCACAGCAGCAGGTCCTGGATGACGCGGCCCAGGCCAATCAGCAGCACCTGGGTGGCCGACACGCTCTCGAGCAGGTAGTCCACCGTGGCGATGCTGCCGTAGGTGTTGCAGGTGGGCGCCGAGAACCCCAGCAGCTCGCTCGTCCGCTGGCGATCGATCGGGAAGCCGGTGCCGGTGATGGCGCAGGCGCCGAGCGGGTTGAAGTTCGTCGAGTCGTAGGCCGCCGCCAGGCGGGTCGTGTCGCGCTCCAGCTGCTCGATAATCGCCAGCAGGTAGTGCGCGACCGTCGAAGGCTGCGCCGGCTGCGTGTGGGTGTGGGCGCCGTAGACCGTGTCGCGATGGCGATCGGCCAGGTCGGTCAGCGCCGCGCGCAATTCGAGCACACCCTTCGCCACCGCGGCGATGAACTCCCGCTGCCGGAAGCGATACATCGTCATCGCGATGTCGTTGCGGCTGCGCGCGGTGTGCAGGCGCCCGGCGATGTCCTCGCCTGCCGACTGGTCGATCAGGCGTTCGATGAAGAAGAAGAGATCCTCATAGGTGCCGTCATAGGTGACCTCGCGCACCGTGTCGAGCGAGATCCCGTCCAGCGCCGTGCGCAGCACCCGCGCATCGTCCCGAGACACGATGCCGCACTCGGTGAGCATCACCAGGTGGGCATAGTTGATGGCCATGAGCGGCGTCAGCAGCAGCTCTTTGGCATCTTCGAAGTTCTCGTTGAGGACAATGGAGACGTATTCGGGGGCAAAACGCATCTCACCGAGTATAGCAGTGGGATTTCCCGGCTTTCATGGGTGCCCCCTTGCGATCGTCCTTTCCACGGGGCGGCTTCGGTGGCATCCTGAGCGCCACAAGGAGTGCCCGTGACACTGTTCCGCTGCACCACGCTGGCTGTTCTCGTCCTGCTGTCCGGTTCGGCGACGCCTTCCGCCGCCCAACAGCCGTCGCAAACGGTCTCGGTCGCCGGGCTGGCCGCGCCCGTGGAGATCCGACGCGACCAATGGGGCATCAACCACATCTACGCGCAGAACGAGGCCGACTTGTTCTTCGCCCAGGGCTACGCGGCGGCCAGGGATCGGCTGTTCCAGTTCGAGTTGTGGCGGCGCCAGGCCACGGGAACGATGGCGGAGATTGCCGGACGGCGTGAGCTGGCGCGCGATCGCGGCGCGCGGCTGCACATGTTCAAGGGCGACCTGGATACCGAGCTGGCGCACTACCATCCGCGCGGCAAGCTGATTGTCGAGTCGTTCGTCCGCGGCATCAACGCCTACATCGCCGAGACCGAGCGCACGCCGTCGCTGCTGCCGATGGAGTTCAAGGCGCTCGGCATCACGCCGGGCCGCTGGACCCCGGCCGTGGTGATCTCGCGGCACCAGGCGCTGACCGCCAACATCACCGACGAAGTGCGGGCGATGCGGGCGCTGAAGGTGATGACGCCGGCGGCCCTTCGCGACCTGAAGTACTTCCAGGGCGGCGAGCCGGTGTTCACGCCCGACGCGGCGCTCGACCCGAAGATCTTCCCGGACAACGTGCTGGACCTCTACAACGCGTTCCGCAACCCGATGGAGTTCAAGCCCGAGGACGTCATCGCCGAGTTCCGCGGCGCGGCGGCCCCACGCGCGCAGGCCGGCTTCAGTCCCTCGACTCCCGACTCCCGACTCCCGACTCCCGACTCCCGACTCCCGACTCCCGGCTCCCGACTCCCGACGCAATCGAAGATGACACCTACGTGAACCCGCTCGACATCGGCTCCAACAACTGGATCGTCAGCGGCGCCCGCACGCAGAGCACGTTCCCGATTCTCGCCAACGATCCGCACCGCGCGCAGGGTGCGCCGTCGCTGCGCTACTGGGTGCATCTGGTGGCGCCGGGATGGAACGTCATCGGCGGCGGCGAGCCGGTGCTGCCGGGCGTGTCGATCGGCCACAACGAGTACGGCGCCTGGGGCCTCACGATCTTCGGCAACGACAACGAGGACCTGTTCGTCTACGACGTCAATCCCGCGAACGTCAACGAGTACAAGTACCAGGGCCGCTGGGAACCGATGCGCGTGACCACCGACACCGTGGCGGTGAAGGGCGAGAAGCCGGTCACGGTGGAATTGAAGCACACGCGTCACGGGCCGGTGATCTTCGAGGACGCCGCGAATCACAAGGCCTACGCCCTGCGCGCCGCCTGGATGGAACCCGGTTCGGCGCCGTATCTCGCCAGCCTGCGGATGAACCAGGCGCGCACCTGGGAGGAGTTCCGTGAGGCCTGCGGCTACAGCCGAATGCCGGCGGAGAACATGGTGTGGGTCGATCGCACGGGCACGATTGGCTGGCAGGCGGCCGGGATTCAGCCGCTGCGGCGCAACTGGAGCGGGCTGCTGCCCGTGCCGGGTGACGGCCGTTACGAGTGGGACGGCTATCTGCCGATCACCGCGCTGCCGCACGAGGTGAACCCGGCGCGCGGCTTCGTCGCCACCGCCAATCACTACCTCTTCCCCAACGACTACGCCTTTCCCGAGGCGATGCACTACGAGTGGGCCGATCCGTATCGCGCGTCGCGCATCACCGAGGTGCTCAGCTCCGGGCGCCTCTTCAGCGTCGCCGAGATGGCGCGCCTGCAGAACGACGACCTGTCAATCCCGGCCCGCGCCCTCGTGCCGCTGCTGAAGGACGTCACCGTCTCGAACCCCGCCTCCACGAAAGCCCGCGATCTGCTGGCCACGTGGGATTTCGTGATGGACAAGAACTCGGTCAGCGCCGGGATCTACGGCATGTGGCAGCGCCGGCTGATGGCCAACGTGCGCGAGGTGATGGTGCCGGCCGCCGCTCGCGAGATTCTGGGCGCCAACGCGCTCTCGACCAAGCGCGTCATCGACTGGCTGTACGCGCCGGATGGCCGCTTCGGCGCGGACCCCGTCGCCGGCCGCGACGCCGTGCTGGTCCGCAGCCTGGACGAAGCCGTCGCCGAGCTGACCAGGCGATTCGGACCGGACAGCAGCAAGTGGCAGTGGGGGCAGGAGACGTATCACCACGCGCTGATCCGCCACCCGATGTCGGGCGCGGTGAACGACGCCACCCGCGCCAGGCTGAACGTCGGCCCGGCGCCGCGCGGCGGCGACGGCAACACGGTCAGCGCCACCGGCGGCGCTGACAATCAGACCTCGGGCGGGTCGTTCAAGTTCATCGCCGACGCGGAGAACTGGGATAACTCGATTGGCCTCAACAACCCCGGCCAGTCGGGCAACCCCGACAGCCAGGAGTATCGCAACCTGTTCGACATGTGGTCGAAGGGCCGCTACTTCCCCGTCGCCTACTCGCGCCCGAAGGTGGAGTCCGTCACGAAGAGCGTCACGCAGCTCGCGCCGGCCGGCACGTCAACGCAAGGCAGATAAGGAGACACGGCCAATCGGGTGAGCTCGTGACGTGGTGATCTGATGATCTGATCGGTTGAGGTCTTGATCTGGTGATCGACCCATCGAGCTACCGGATTTCCCGATTTGCTGATCTCGTAGATCTGAAGCTCCGTCGATCTCCCAGATCGCAAGATCACCAGATCCAGATCACCACATCACCACATCACCAAATCAAGAGATTCCCCTAGCCTCCCAGAACCCCGGGCTCCCACGTTGGTTGTGTGGTGGCGCCCCAGGGCTGCAGCACGCCGTAGCGCTCGTGCAGGATGTGCATGTGGTGCTGGGTGTGGCCCGCCAGGATCCAGACAATGGCGCGGGCGGTGATCGACTTGCCATTGGCCACGCTCGACCGGTCCAGCGCCGCCGCGTCGAGGGATCGGACCAGGGCCAGGGTGGCTTCGCGAATCGCGAGCAGCTCGTCCACGACATCGGCCGTCGGCCGGCCGTGATGCGGCGCGGTGGCGGCCCACTGGTTCTCGTCGAAGCCGGCCAGCGGCGTGGTGTCGGCCCGGGCAATGCGGAGCAGGCGATAACAGAACACACGTTCGGCGTCGGCAAGGTGGCCGAGCACTTCCTTCACGCTCCACTTGCCCTCGGCGTAGCGATAGGTGCCGCGTTCGTCGCTGAGATCCCGCAGCGCCGCAATCTCCGCGCGCTGCGCCTCGAGCGTCGCCAGGGGGCCGGCTTCCGGCACCTTGCCGATGTAGCCGGCGTAATAGGACGCGAACTCTCCGGATGTCGGACTGCTGATGACCATCGTCGTCTCCTTGATCACGCCACGTTACGCCTGGTAGAGCGCCGCGGCAATAGTCTGTAAGGTTTCGATGCCGTGCACGTCGCGCGGGAGTTGCGGCACCCGCAGCCGCGGGACGTCGGCGAATCGCGAGTCGATTTCGTCGAGATACACCCGCTCCTGGGCCTGGCGGGCGATCAGGAAGGGGTCGATGCTCGACGGCGGCAGCACCCGGTTGACGATGAGCGCGCCGACCCGGACTCCGGCCTCGTCCAGCTGCGCCAGCGCGCGGGCGGTCTCCTCGATCGGCAGCCGCTCGGCGTTCAGCACCAGGACGAACGCGGTGACGCGGGGGCTGATCAGGCGGGCGCGAAACTCGCGCAGGCGCTCGAGCCGATCGCCGAGCGACATCATGATCGGATCGTTCTTGTCTTCCTGATCCACGCCCAGCATGGCGCGACGGGAGCGCGACAGCGCGCGGATCCACGCCTCCATCAGCTCGGGCATGCGGATCAGGCGCAGGGTGTGGCCGGTCGGCGCCGTGTCGAACACGAGAAGGTCGAAGCGATCGTCCTCGCCGCGGATCAGCGAGCCGATGCGATCGAACAGCGCGACTTCCTCGGCCGCGGGCATGCTGGCCGCGAGATCGATCTGGCGGTTGGCCTCCTTCAGGATCGCATGACCGAAGAGCGCCTTGATGCGCACCTTCACTTCCTCGACGTAGCGGGCGGATTCCTGCGTCGCGTCCACTTCCAGCGCGTGCAGGTTGGGCAGCACCTCGACGATCTCGGGCCCGATCGGGCGGCCGAGGATGTCGGAGGTGTTGTGCGCGGGGTCGGTGGACACCAGCAGCACGCGCTTGCCGGCGCGGCTGGCCTGCAGCGCGGTGGCCGCGGCGCTGGTGGTCTTGCCCACCCCGCCCTTGCCGCCGAAGAACAGGACCTTCTTGTCGAGCAGGCGTGCGGCGTCGGCCATCAGCAGCAGGGCAGGTTGCCGAGCGGCGACCGGTCCATGCCCATCCGACGGTGCCAGAGGTGGAACTGATCGAGCAGGTAGGGGTAGATGTCGAGCATGTAGAGCGTGGCGGGGTTCGGCAGCCCGACCACTTCCATGTAGCACAGCAGCAGGAACAGGTCGTTCAGCTCGTTGGCCTGCTTGCGCAGCTCGCGTTCGTAGTGGCTGTAGGCGATGCCATGCACGAAATCGCGGAGGTTCTTCCCGAGCGGCATGAGGGGATCATAGTGCAGGGAAGGGATCAGGGATCAGGGGTCGGGAGTCAGGGAACGGGGATCGGGGATCAGGGGGTCAGGAGACAGGGGCCAGAACGGAGGGAGCGTCTCAGAATCTGCGATCGGCGGATGCTGGCGGGACGGCAGTATCTGCGACCTGCTGACCGCGCCGGTTCGGTTTCCTAAGGATCTGCGACGGCCTGGCGATTGCCTGTCTTGATGGCATGCCTATCCAATCCTATCGAGACCTCGTCGTCTGGCAGAAGGCCATGTCTCTCGCCGCGGAAGTGTATACAGTCGGTCGCGGTTTCCCGCATCACGATCGAAGCACGCTTGGCAATCAGCTTCAGCGCTCGGCCATCTCAATCCCGTCGAACATCGCCGAAGGCTGGGCTCGAGGACACGGACGCACCTACATCTTTCACCTGCGGGTCGCGCTTGGTAGCGAAGCCGAACTGCAGACCCAACTGGAGTTGGCGGAGCGAATCGGGATCGTCAATCCCGCGACAACCCAAGCGCTGCTCGAGGACGCCGCTGAAGTCGGACGAATGCTCCGGGCACTCGTCGCTGCGCTCAACCGCCGAGGGGAGTGAACCGCAGTGACCGCGCGCAAGCCGCTTCTCAGTATCCGTGCCCCGTGATCTGATCGCTGATCCCTGATCCCTTGATCCCTGAACCCTACATGTTCACCCAGTAGGTAAACTTCACCAGAAACGTGTTCCGCGACGGCGCCGAGAACATGCCGTCGAAGTCGCGCGTCAGGTTGAAGTTGCCGTACTCGTTGATCTGCTCCTGCCGGCCCTGCTGCCAGACGATGAAGAACTGCGAGCCCGGCTTGTACTCCCACCGCAGCACGTTGGTCGTCCGGAACGAGCGGATGTTGAACGACGCATCGCCGGTGTAGGCGTACGGCTGGTAACGGTCCACGTACTCGGCGGCGCGGCCGTCCACCAGCTCGCGGAAGTTGGTGTAGTCGCCGGCCGAGACGAACGGCTCGGCATAGGTCTGCAGCGACAGGTTCGGCGTCATCGTGTAGTTGAACCGCAGCGTCATCGCCACCGTCGTCTGGTCGATGCGTCCGAAGACGTAGTGCGTGATGCCGTCCGCGTCGTCCTCGTTCGTCACCCACTGGGCATCGTCCTGGTTGGTGTCGTAGCGGATCCCCGCCGAGAACATCATTGCCGACGAGGGCCGCAGGTTCAGCCAGGGGTTGATGTTGCGGCGGAACGTGCCCTGGCCGTCGGCTTCGTAGTAGCCGTTGTAGCTGAAGGACAGCGAGCGGCGATTGTCGGTGTTGGCGTAGAACCACACGCTGCGATTCGGGTTGCCGAGCACGCCCGGCCCGCCGCGCGTGACGCGATCGCGGAACGGCGCGGCATTGAAGTTGGTGCCGACACCGAAGCTGTAGTTGTTGGTGAACGTCCAGTGGGTGTTGATGTTGCCGCCAGAGAAGGTCCGATCGCCGCCGAAGTTCCAGCCCGCCCACTGGTTGAAGTTGACGTTCCAGTTGCGGACGAACCGGCCCGGCACGAAGTCGCGGTACTGGAACCAGTTGTTCATCGTCTTCTCGTCGGCGCGGCGCTGGAAGCCGAGGTCGTTGCTGTCGAAGCCTGGCGTCTTGTAGCCTACGAACGAGCTGAAGCGGGTGCGCTCGCCCGAGATCTTGCCAAACGATACCGAGCCGGCGTGGCCGTTGAGCGTGGTGGCGGTCTCGTCGAGCTCGGTGTAGTCCGAGTCGGGACGCTGGAACGCATGCACCGTGTTCTCCTGCAGCCGGGTGATGGCCTCCTCGCTGCCGCGCAGGTGACTCCCCGCCCAGTAACCGTTGAAGCCGTACATGCGGGAGAGGCGCCAGTCGTAGTCCACGCCGCCGGTGAACGCGTTCTCCGCCAGGAACGACACGTCCTCGGTGATCGCGCGGTTGGTGGACGTGAACATGAAGCCCAGCGCCGACTGGTTCGCGTACTCGCGGCGGGCGCGGGCCACGTTGTAGGAGGTCAACGGCTCGACCACCTGCGAGCGTTGGTCGATCCCATCGTCGCCGGCGATCAGCGCTTCCTCCTCCGCAGTCACTGCGGTGAGGCCGCCCACCGAGAAGTTGCCAATGCGCCCGGCCACCTTCGCCGCACCGATGATGGTCGCGGTATCGGGCATGTTCGAGTATTCATCGTCAGCGGCGTCGGGAGAGCCCTGCGGCGCGCGGCCGATGCGCCGCGAGTAGAACAGGCCCGTGCAGTTCCCGTCGTTGCAGTCCATGTTGAAGCGGAACGTGCCGGAGCCCTCGACGAAGAACGGCCGCCGCTCCGGGAAGAATGCTTCGAAGGCGTCGAGGTTGACGACGGCGGGGTCGGCCTCGACCTGGCCGAAATCCGGATTGGCCGTGGCCGTCAGGGTGAGGCCCGGGGTCACCGCGTACTTCACATCCAGGCCCACCGACGCGCCCGGATCCGGCGAATGCGCCAGCGTGTTGCCTTCCTCGACATCGTGCGTCTCGACTCGACCCACCGTGTACGGCATCAGCTCGAATCGCTGCGGGGCGCCGCCGAGCCGGATGCCGCCCATCTGCGCAAACTGCGACACGAACCCGTTGGCGTTACGCGACAGCAACGGCCAGGTGGAGACCTCGTTGAGGCGCGCGATCTCGCGGATGACCGCAAACCCCACCGGGCCGCCCTCGTTGTTGTTGAAGCGCAGCTGCGAGAACGGAATCCGGAACTCCGCCGTCCAGCCTTCCGCGTCCCTCGACACCTGCACGTCCCACACCGCGTCCCAGCTGTCGTCGCTGGGGCCGTCGTTGTAGTAATAGCGATCGCGCTTGACGCCGACAGGGTTCACCGCGAACTCGTACGCCGATCGGTGATCGAAGTAGGAATCGACAACGACCTTCAGCCAGTCGGAGGGCGACGACTGATCGCGCCGCGTGAGGAGTCCGACGATGCGCTCGGGTTCGGCGTCGAAGGCGCGAATCGCCACATAGAGGGCCGACGCGTCGTAGGCGACGCGCGCGGTGGTGAGGTGGCTGGGCGGCGAGCCCTCGGCCGGTTCGCGCTGCACGAACTCCGTGATCTTCGGCGCGAGCTCCCACGTCCGCTCGTCCAGATGTCCATCGACGACGATGGCCTCGGTCGTGACGATCGCGACAGCCTCCATCGCCGCCGAGCCGATTGGAGGCGCGCCACCTGCGCTCGCAGTCACCGGCATCACGAGAGCGATCCAGGCGAGGATCGCCAATCGTGACGGTGAGGGGAGCGTCAGCATGCCCCATGTAGACGGAAAACTCGTGCGTTTGGTTGGCAGGACCAGCTCGAGTGTATGGATTTCGGCTATTGCCCCAACCACTGGATCACGCGCGCCTTCTGCTCGGCCGTCGCGTCAGTCCGGGGCTCGAGCCGCCACGGGCGGCCCGGGTCGGACCCCAGGGTCACGTCCAGCCGTGTCAGGCGGTCGCGCCGCGCCACCAGCAACTGCACCTTGTCGCCGGCCTTGTATTGCTCCAACCGCGCCGCCAGTCCGTCCGCGCGTACGCGCACATCATCGATGGCGAGGATCTCGTCGTCCACGTTCAGTCCGCCGTCCATGGCGGCCGTCCCCCGGCGCAATCCTGTGACGATCAGGCGGCCGCTGTCATTGCGCGTGATCGCGCCAAGGAACGCACGCGAATTAGCCGGATCCGCCGGCCGGAACCGCAGGCCGAAGTAGTCGAGCGCTTCGGTGTAGTCGAGTTCGTCGGTGGACTCAGCTGCCTGCGCGAAAAACGGCTTCAGGTTCACGCCGGCCACCTCGCTCATCAACTCGTAGAACTGCTCTGGCGAGTAGCCCTTTGGGCCGCCAAATCGCTGCATGGCGATCTTCATCCCGTCATCGAGCGTGCGGGTGCCGTTGGTGGCCTTGCGGATCTTCGCGTCCAGGAGAAAGGCGATGACGGCGCCCTTCGGGTAGTAGTCGATGGTGGTGTTCGCGGTGTTCTCGTCGGGGCGGTACTGCTTGATCCAGGTGTCGTAGGACGCCATGTTCACCGGCGTCACCAGGCGGCCCGGGCGCGTCTGCACCGACTCGATCTGTCCCGACAGCGCGTCGAGGTACTCCGCGGCGCTCGAGAGATTGGCACGGCGCACCAGCACGTCGGCGTAGTAGTCGGTGAACCCCTCGGCCACCCACAGCATCTTCACGTAGTTCTCGGTCTCGTAGTCGAAGGGTCCCAGCTCCACCGGCCGCAGGCGCTTCACGTTCCAGTTGTGGAAGTACTCGTGCGCCACCAGGCTCAGCCAGCCGTCGTAGCTGCGCGGATTACGCGTCGTGAAGCGGCTCGACATGGTGAGGAAACTGTTCTTGTGCTCGAGCCCGCCACCGGTGTCCACCACCATGTTGAGGAAGTAGTAGTGCGGGTAGGCATAGTCGCCCATCACCTTGCCGGACGCCTGGACGATCTTCTCGACATCGGCCACCGCCTTGTCGGCGTCGAACAGCGACGGATCGCCTTCAAGGACCAGCACGTGCTTCTTGCCGGCGACTGTGAACTCGCGCGTCACCGGGCTGCCGGCGATGATCGGGCTGTCCACCAGCGTGTCGAAATCCTCGGCGCGATAGGCGTTGGGCGTGCCGGCGATCGGCAGCAGCGCGGTCGCGACGCTCTTCCACGCGGCGGGCAGCTCGACGCGCACTTCATGGGGACGCGGCGTGCGGTCCACCAGCGTCAGAAACGTCGGCGCGCCGTTCAACATCGCGAAGCCGCTCTCGACCCAGTTGTTGCGCACCGTCATCTCGCGCGAGTAGACGCGGTAGCGGACCGTCACCGACGTGGCACCGCCGGTCGTCACCTTCCAGCGGTTCTTGCGCGACTTCTCCACCGCCAGGCTGCGGCCATCGGCCGTCGCGGCCACGCCTTCCACGTTGCGCTCGTACTCGCGCACCAGGTAGGAGCCCGGGCGTCCACACCGCCATGTAGATCTCGATCGCGGGCTGCCGGCCGGTGGGATAGACCGCTTCCACCTCCACGTAGTGCGTGTGCGGCGCCGGGAACCGGAGCGTGTAACGAATGGCGTCGGGCGCCTGCGCCGCGAGGGTGCCGGGCGCGAGCAAGGCGAGCGTGAGGATGGCGGCAAGGGCGCGAAGAGTGGTGCGAAGCATCGGGTTATTGTAATGGCGTGACGGACCACAAGACGGTCGGCCTGCAGTATGCCGTCACGTCGCTGTTCTTCCTGCTGGTGGGCTTCCTGCTGATGCTGCTGATGCGGTGGCAGCTGGCGTGGCCCGGCCAGCCGCTGCCGGCGTGGCTGACCCCGGTGCTCGGCGCGGCCAACGCGCCCGGCGGCATCATGCTGCCGGAGTTCTACAACCAGCTGGTCGCCATGCACGGCACCGTGATGATCTTCCTGGCCGTGGTGCCGCTCGCCGCAGGGGCATTCGGCACGCTGCTGGTGCCGCGACTGATTGGCGCCGGCGGCATGGCGCTGCCGCGCACCAGCGCGCTCGCCTACTGGCTCTACGCGCTTGGCGGCGCGGTGATGATCGCCAGCTTCTTCGTCGAGGGCGGCGCGGCGAACTCGGGATGGACCGCCTATCCGCCGCTGTCGATCCTTGCCACGTCCGGCCAGACCTGGTGGCTGATCGGCATGGTGTGCGTGAGCTCCTCGGCGACCTTGTCGTCCGTCTCGATGATCACCACCATCGTCCGCGGGCGGGCGCCGGGCGTCACGCTGTCGCGGATGCCCTTCTTCGTGTGGTCGCAGCTGGTGACGGCGCTGTTGCTGCTGCTGGCCTTTCCGGCGCTGCAGGCGGCCGCGGTGTTCCAGCTGATGGACCGCGTCGCGGGCACCAGCTTCTTCCTGCCGAGCGGGCTGGTCCTGGGCGGTATCCCGCTTCAGAACTATGCCGGCGGCGGCAGTCCGCTGCTGTGGCAGCACCTGTTCTGGTTCCTGGCGCACCCGGAGGTCTACGTCCTCATCCTGCCGGCGATGGGCATCGTCTCGGAGGTGATTGTCAGCAACACACGGCGGCCGCTGTGGGGCTACGGGCTGATGGTCTCGGCGGTGCTGTTCCTCGGGTTCATGTCGATGCTGGTGTGGGCGCACCACATGTTCCTGACGGGCATGGGCACGACGCTCAGCAGCTTCTTTCAGATCACCACGATGATCGTCTCGATCCCGTCGGTGGTGCTGGTGACCGCGCTGGTGATGTCGCTGTGGGGCGGTTCGATCCGGTTCCCCACGGCCATGCTGTTCGCGCTGGCGTTCCTGCCGATGTTCGGCATCGGCGGGCTCACCGGGCTGCCGCTGGGACTTGCGGCCAGCGACATCACGCTGCACGACACCTACTACGTGGTGGCGCACTTCCATTACCTGGTCGCGCCAGGGACGGTGTTCGCGCTGTTCGCCGGGATCTACCACTGGTATCCAGCAGTCACCGGCCGCGTGCTGAGCGAGCGCCTCGGCAAGTGGCACTTCTGGCTGTCGTTCTTCCTGATGAACAACATCTTCCTGCCGATGTTCTTCGTCGGGCTCGCAGGCGTGAATCGCCGGCTCTATGATGCGGGCGCGCAGTTCGCGATGGCACAGCCCTATCAGGGCCTGCAGCGTCACATGACCGTGGCGGCGATCGCGCTGGGCGTCGCGCAGATTCCCTTTCTGATCGCCCTCGCCACGGCGAGGCGAGCACCGCCGATTGAAGCCGGCCAGACCCGCCGTGCGGCTATCCCTCACGCCGACACGGACGTCGCCCCCTGGCTCGTCGCCGCCTGGCAGACGATGTTCTTCGGATCGTTGCTCTCGGGTTACGTGCTGTTGCGGGCGGGCAATGTCGAATGGCCGATGCACATCAGCGGCTGGGGGCTCGCGCTCGGTGGCGCGACGCTGCTGGCTGCGGCTGCGGCCGTGGCGCGACCGACACGGGCGGGCCTTCTCGCCTCGGCGGTGTTGGGTGGGGTACTGGTCGTGTGGCTGTCAACACTGCACGACGCCGCGTTCAAGGCCGGGCACACCCCGGTATCGCACCTCGAGTTTGCGTCGTGGTTCACGATCACCGGTGTGCTGCTCACCGTCATCGCCCTCGTGTGTGGCGCGGCGGCGTGGAATGCGTTTCTTCACCCTGCCATGCTTGCCCGCGCGGGCGCGCGGGCTCCGGATCGTCTGGGGATCGCTGTCATTGATATGGCTCGCCGTCTTGTCCGCCTTCTCTCTCGCGTAACGCTCGCCTGCCCCATCTGCGCGACGCCAGAGGGCGCGCTGATGAGCGAGGGCGCGCGCGCAGGCGCGCTGGTGCTGATCGCCGTCACGGTAATGGTGATGGCACCGCTGGCCGTGTTCGCCGTGCGGCTGTGGCGCGCGGAACGGGAGTAGCCGTGATCACGCGCTTCCTGCCGGTGCCGGCGTCCGCCCACGCCTCGATGCTGGATGCGGTGCTGATCGACGTGCACTGGCACATGCTCGCGGTGTTCCTCACGTGGCTGGTGATCTTCGTCACCGCGCTGGTCCGCTTCCGCGAGGGCCGGAATCCCGAGCCGCATGCGGCCGGACCTGGTCTGCTGTGGCCGGCCCTGGCGATTGCCGCTGTCATCCTCGGCGACGCCACCCTGCTGGCCGCCCGCGCGCTCCCCGCCTGGCACGCACGCATGACACCTCCGGGCCCCGAGGCCGAGCCGCCGCTCGAGATCCACGTCGCCGCCGAGCAGTTCGCGTGGAACATCCACTACCCGGGGCCCGATGGCCGCTTCGGGCGTGCCGACGCGATGCTGATCGGCCCGTCGAATCCGATCGGCATCGATCGCGACGACCCGGCCGCGGCCGACGACATCGGCCTGCAGAACATCCTGATGCTGCCGATCGATCGCCCGATCGTGGTGCAGGTCACCAGCCGCGACGTCGTGCACAGCTTCACGCTGCCGGAGATGCGGGTGAAGCAGGATGCGACGCCGGGGATGACCGTGCGCACGTGGTTCACCCCGACCCGCCTGGGATCGTGGGAGATTACGTGCTCGCAGCTCTGCGGGCTCGGTCACTACCGGATGCGCGGAGAGTATCAGGTGGTGTCGCGCGAGGACTGGGAGCGTTGGCAGGCAGACGAGGTCTCGAGAGCGAGATGAGCCGGGTTCCGGAATCCGGTACCCGGTATCCGGTACCCGGTGTCCGCAGGGACAGGACCGGGAGTCGGGAGTCGGGAGTCGGGAGTCGGGAGTCGGGAGTCGGAGAGGACGATATGGCCCATGCGATGCGGATCGCGCTGATGTGCGCGGCGCTGCTATCCTGTCCACCGGTCGGCCGGCGACGGGCCAGGCGGCAGATCGTGTCGGTTGGATCGGGATCTTCACCCCGGAATTGGTGGAGTGGCTCGAGAACGGCAACCGGCTTGCCGAGCTGTGCGGCTCCGAAGACAAGGGCTCTCGCCGCGTTTCAACAGTGCAAGACCGACAAGATGGCGACCGAAGGCTCACCTGGTGCGCTTGTGGTCGGGACCTTCGACTTCCGCGCGCTCCGCGGGGTCGCTGATGCTGCTCGCCTCGCCGACAGATGGCCTTCAGGCTTTCTACGCCGGTCTCGACGGCGGCCCCGCGGCGGGCTTCCAGCCGGATCTCTACGACCCTGACTGGGGCTACGGACCGAACTTTCACATGACCATCGTCGAGCAGCGCGGCACGTGGGTTCGCCTGCCGGAGATGCCGTTCCCGAAGGAAGCCTGGCTCGATGTCCGGTCGCTTGGTCCCGATCCCGACTTCGTGTGGCTGGAACCGGAGCGGATTGTGACGAGCCCGTTGGGCGACCTGTTCATCCTCGCCATCGAGAACGGCGCGATCCGCGCCAGGCTCGAACAGAAGCGCGACATGTGGTGCGAAGGCGGCGACCCACCGCCGGTGGCCCCTGCGCCAGAGCTGCGCCTGTCGCACGACGACACCTACACGCCCACCGGGCATCTCAGGCTGCACATCAAGTACACGCGCGGGTGCTGACGCCGCCAGCGGGTTTGCTGCTACGCTGCGGCCATCCACGATCGGAAGCCTGGCCGCAGGAGGACTGATGCCTTCTACTCGCTATCCCTCGCTCTTCCAGATCAACACCCGCGTCCGCTTGTCCGAACTGTCGGCCACGCTCGGCCGCCCTGCGACGCTGCACGACGTGAGCGATGCTGAGCTCGATCGGCTCGCGGCCGATGGCTTCGATCTGGTCTGGCTCCTGGGCGTCTGGCAGACCGGCGAGGCGGCACGCCAGGTGTCGATGACCCATCCCGAGTGGGTGGCGGAGTATCACCGGGTGCTGCCGGACTTCCGCGACTCCGACGTCACCGGGTCGTGCTTTGCGATTCGCGACTATCACGTCCACGCCGACTTTGGCGGAGACGAGGCCCTTGCCCGGCTGCGGGAACGCCTGCGCGCGCGCGGCCTGCGGCTGATCCTCGACTTCGTTCCCAACCATGTGGCGCCGGACCATCCGTGGGTGGACGAGCACCCGGATTTCTTCATCGCCGGGACGGAGGAGCAGTTGGCGGCCGAACCGCTGAACTACCGGCGTGTGGAGACGGCGAGCGGCTCCCGCGTTCTTGCCTACGGCCGCGATCCGTACTTCGCCGGGTGGCCCGATACGCTGCAGCTCAACTACGGCAATCCTGCGCTGCAGGAGGCTTTGCTCGGCGAACTGCGGCGGATCGCGCAGCAGTGCGACGGCGTCCGTTGCGACATGGCGATGCTGGTGCTGCCCGATGTGTTCCAGAGAACGTGGGGAATCTCGACCCAGCCCTTCTGGCCGCGAGCCACGGCGGCGATCCGCGCCGACGTACCGGGGTTCCTGTTCATGGCCGAGGTCTACTGGGACCTGGAGTGGACGCTCATCCAGCAAGGATTCGACTACGCGTACGACAAGCGGCTCTACGATCGCCTCGAGCACGGCGGCGCGGGCCCGGTGCGCGGGCACCTTCACGCCGGGCTCGACTTCCAGGATCACCTTGCACGATTCCTCGAGAACCACGACGAGCCACGCGCGGCAGCGACGTTCGCCCCCGAGGCTCATCGGGCGGCCGCGGTGATCACGTTCCTCAGTCCTGGTCTGCGCTTCTTCCACCAGGGACAACGCGAGGGGAAGCGCGTGCGGATCCCGATGCATCTGGGACGGGGACCGGCCGAGCCGACCGACCCATCGGTCGCGGCTTTCTACGACGGTCTCGTCGCCCGTCTCAAGGATCCTGCCTTCCGCGACGGTAATTGGCAGCTCCTCGACGCCCGGCCGGCGTGGGATGGCAACGGCACGAACGACAACTTCATCGCCTTCACCTGGACCGGACCCGGGTCCGCACCGACGACTGGTCGCGGTCAACTACGCCCATAGCCAGAGCCAGTGTTACCTCGGGCTGCCATGGGGCGACCTCGCCGGCAGGACCTGGCGCCTTCACGACCGTCTGGGAAACGCCGTCTACGACCGTGATGGCGGGGATCTCTCGGCCCGCGGGCTCTATCTCGACCTGCCGGCGTGGGGATATCACGCGTTCGACGTCGAGGGCTGAGTGGCGAATCGCTCGGCGAGGTAGGATTCGCCCGTGGCAACCGAAAGGCTCTACACAACAGGGACGACGCTCGAGCGGACGCTGCGCGTCGCCTATCCAGCCGGTCAAGGGCGCGTGATCCTTCGCACCGAACTGGACTGGGACCGCGACATCGAGGCGGATACCGTCAGCGATGACGGCAACATCTCCATCTTCACGATCCGCGCCAATCAGCCGTTTCTCTACTTCAAGGCATGCCTGGTATCCGGCGCGGAACGGCATTGGTCGGTCGGGCCGGACAAGCTGCTGCTGATGGCCGAAGACGATCAGCGCGTGTCCTACCCGTTTTTCAAGAGTACAGCGCACGGCCGGTTTTCTCCGCTGATCGAGTTTCCATCGGCGGTTCTGGGGCGTCAGCACAGCCTCCGGGTTCACCTGCCGCCGGGCTACGAAGAGAACACGCTGGCGACCTATCCGGTCGCGTTCATGCAGGACGGGCAGAACCTGTTCTTCCCGGACGAGGCGTTCCTCGGTCGCGACTGGGACGTGAGCGAGACCAGCCAGACCCTGAGGGCGATGAGCGCCGTCGAGGATTTCGTCATCGTCGGGATTCATTCGGCCGACCGGATGAATGACTACACCTCACCCGGCTATGAGGCGTACGCCGCATCGCTCGCCAAGGAGATTGTTCCCGAGGTGGAACAGCGGCTGCGGGTTGGCAGGCAACGGCGTTCCCGATCGGTGTGGGGCTCGTCGCTCGGCGGCGTGGTCTCCTTCTACTCCGTATGGCAGCATCCCGAGGTGTTCGGCGTCGGAGTGTGCATGTCGAGCACGTTCTCGCACCGGGACAACCTGCTCGAACGGGTGCTGAGCGAACCGGTGCGCGACGTCGGTTTCTATCTGGACAGCGGCTGGCCCGGCGACAACTACGAAGTGACGATGGCGATGGCGATGGCGCTGGTGTCGCGCGGCTGGCGCTACGGATTGAACCTGCTGCACCTGTCGTTCCCCCGGGCCGAGCACGATGAAACGTCTTGGGGGATGCGCCTGCACCTGCCGATGCAGTTCCTGAACGGGGCGGTGGCGCGAGCCTGCCGCGTCGACATGCCGGTCCTCGGCGATCAGCCGTATCTGCCGTAACCGACGAGCGCTACTTCTCGACCTTTTCCCCTCGCGCCAGCCACTCGTCCCATCCGCCCTTGAGCGCCTTCGCCCCGGGGATACCCAGCGCCGCCAGGTCCACCGCGGCGCGCGCGGCGGTCATCTCGTTGGCACACGCGCAGTAGGCCACGATGGTGCGCGACTCGCCCTTGAAACGGCCGCCTTCCGCGGTCACGCGGGTGTAATTCAGGTTGACCGCGCCGGGGATGTGACCGCTCCTGAACTCGTCGGCGTTGCGCACGTCGAGCACGAGCACGGCGTTCTGCTGCATCAGCGCCTTCAGCTCGTCGATCGAGACCCGCGGCACGTTGCGCACCGCCTGCGCGGAGAGTGACGCGACGGCGCAGACCGCCGACGAGCAGGATCGACAACGAGCGGACCATGATGGCACCCCCTACTGCGCGTTCAGCCAGGCGTCGCGGAACCGCTTCTGCTCCGGCGACAACGTCCCACCCGTGCTCTCGATCGTGACGATCTCGACGCGCGGATCCTCGTCGAGCGTGATGACGCCCTCCACCTTCTCGCCGCCGCGGCGCACGAAAGCGATGGGAATGGCGTCACCCGGCTTGTGCCGGCCGAGCACTTCGTCGATCTGCGCCGGCTGCACCAGCGTCGTGCCGCCAAGGCTGACGATGTGATCGTCCTCCGCGACGCCGGCCTTGTAGAGCGGCGAGCCGAACAGCACCAGCGAATCGACCCGTGCGCCACCGGCGCCCACCTGCAGCTGCGCCTCGCCCAGCCACGGCGTGCCCGCGTGACGCTTGCGCACCACCATCCCGGCCCGCGCGAACAGCTTCGCGTAGTCCACCAGCTCGCGCCCGTTCACGTAGCGCTCGAAGAACTCCTTCGCAAACGCCGCGTCGCCGGTGATCTCGCCCAGCGTGTTCTCCAGTTCGGGAATGGTGTAGGTCGTCGTCACCATGCCGGGCGTGGTGTTCCCGCTGCGGCCGAACCGGCGCCACAGCGCGCGCATGTACGAGTCGATGGTCACCTTGCCGTCGCTGCGCTCGCGCAGGCTGAGGTCCAGCCCCATCGCGATCGCCGAGCCGTAGGTGTAGTAGGAGATGAACAGGTTCGGCCATGCGGTCCGATCGATCGACGTCGCCGCGTCCACGAACGGCGCCAGCCGGCTCATCTCCACCGCCGATCGGATCTGCCGGCCCGGGCTGAGCGTCACGGTGTTGATGACGCCGGCGAAGTCGCTGAGCAGCGCCTTGACCGGCATCAGCCCTGCCCGCTCGAGAATCAGGCCGTCGAAGTAGTTGGTGAAACCCTCGCCGAACCACAGCTCCTCGGACACGTCCGCCGCTTCGAAGTCGAACGGCTCGATGGCCTTGGCGCGCAGCCGCTCCATGTTCCAGGCATGGAAGAACTCGTGCGAGATCGTGCCCATGATGCTCTGGCGCTGGTCGGGATTGCGGAGCGCGCCGCGGCGCGACACCACCGTGCTGTTGCGGTGCTCCATGCCATCACCGTCCACCCACGGCAGATAGTCGGCCAGGAAGGTGTAGACGCCGCCGTCGAACTTCGGCAGCTCGCCGAAGATCTTGCTCGCCTCGCGCACCGTCTTCTCCACGTCACGCGCCAGCAGGTCGGCTTCCGCGTCGGTCCCATCATGATGGAGAGCGATCCGGAGCGTCTGCGGTCCGTTCACGCCATCGTCGATGGTGAACGAGCGGAGCGTGAAGTTGCTGAACTCGGTGGGGCTGTCCATCAGGTAGTAGATGTTCGGCGCGGTGAACACCAGCGGGTCGGGGGTCGGGAACAGCTGCGTCGCCACCTTCCAGGCGCGGCCCGGCGGCTGCACCAGGGTGACGCGCGCCCGGCGATCCATCTGCCCGCGCACGAACATCACCGTCGCCGGCATGTTCATGTGGGCGTGCGCCGCGTCGACGCTGAGGTAGGTGCCGTCGCTGCGGTCGCCGAACACCTTGTAGGTGACGACCACCGTGCCGCCGTGCCCGGTCACGTTCCACTGGTGCAGGCTGGGCCTGGTCGGCACGAGCACCTTGCCGGCGCCGTCGGTGATCGTCACCTCGAACACGTTCTTGACGAACTCGTGCAGCGCATACCGGCCCGGCGAGGTGCGGCTCATGCGGATTTCCGCCGTGCCATCGGGCAGACCGCTGAAGCGAGCCTCGACCTGCATCCACCGGTGCTCCGGTGTCGGGAACGACAGCCGGTACTCGAACGGCGCGGGCTGGGCGAGGGCCGACGATGCCGCGGCCAGGCACAGAGCGAGCATCAGGATGGTGCCGCGCGCGGCGGCGCGGCGAGTGATGTGTGTCATGTGTGAAACCTAGGTTCCCAGCTTCTCGAACTCGCGGCGGGCCTGGACCAGGAGCGGCACATCGGCATCCGCGTCCTTCCAGAGCTTGAAAAATCGTTCATACGCGGTGCGCGCGTCGGCCTGGCGGCCCAGCGCGGCCAGCGCGCGCGCGTGCTGCACCATCATCCACGGCGCGAGCGCGGCCAGCCCCACGCGCGAGGTGGTGCCGTTCACGAACTCGAAGCCCTTCAGTGCCTCGGTGGGCCGCTCGGCGGCCATCGCCGCCATGGTCCACAATACCGAGGACTGCAGGTGGCCGATGTCGAGCTGCGGCGGATCGATCAGCCGGAACGCATCGGCTGCCCGGCCTTCGGCCAGGGCCAGCATCACGTCGAGCGACCGCTTCGTCTCCGCCTGCGCACCCAGCTCCTTCACCGCCACCGGGTAGATCCTCCGCGCCAGGCCGCGTCCTTCCGCAGCATCGCGAAGAACAGCTGCTCGTCGGCGGTGCCCGGGGTCAGGAAACCCTGCCGGTCCAGGTCCGCCATCATGCGAACGGCCTCGGCGTCGTTGCCGACAAGGACCTCCGACATCGCGGTGCCGACGGCAGGCTCACCAATGCTGTCGTGGCGGCCATCCTGCTCCATCCGGATCGACCACTCGGCTCCCAGCTCCCGCGCCTCCCTGACTCGTCCCTGATAGTGCGCGACCTGGATGCGGGCACCGATCATGTTCATCTCGTCGCGGCGGCCACGGACCGCCTCCACCTGGGCGCGCGCCAGCTCGTCGTCGCCCATGGTGATGCCGAGCGCGTAGAGGCCAACCCTGGCACCGGTGCTGTCCTGCAAGGCGATCGACTGCTCGAAGGCGCGGCGCGCGTCCGCGAACCGATCGACGTCGGTGAGCGCGTAACCGAGATTGAGGAACGGGTTGGGCTGGTCGGGCGCCAGCCTGGTCGCGGCCTCGAGCATTGGAATCGCCTCGGCGATCCGGCCTTGCCCCCGCAGCAGGCTGCCGAGATTGGCGCGCGACGCGTAGTCGTCCGGATAGGTCGCCAGCAGCAGCTGATAGGACTCGATCGCCTTGGGCACGTCCTGGGTGATGGTGGTGTGATAGCGGCCCTCGATGTAGAGGCGCTCGCGGTCGCTCACCCGATCGCGGAGCTCGTACGATCGCGTGGTCGCGATCCGCCCTTCGGCGGCTTGGCCGATGTTCGAATACACCGTGCCGAGCCTGGCGTAGGCCAGCGCGAAGTTGGGATCCAGTTCGATGGCGCGCTTGAAGAACGGCACCGAATCGAGGTCGCCCGTGGTTCGCCGTGTCAGCGTGCCCTGACTGTAGGCCTTGAGCGCCTCGAGCGAGGAGGTCGTCGCCTGCTCCACGTGCGCGTCGTAGCGACGGATCGAGGCGAGCGATTCGCCGAGGTGTTCGCGGAACCGGCGCACGGCGCCGCTGAGCGCTCCGAGCACCTCCTCCTTGCCGCCGGCCTGCACCTGTTCTTCGGCCAGCACCTCGCCCGTCACGCAGTCCTGCGCGTTCAAGGTCAGCACGTAGGCCGTGCCGAGGCTGGCAATCGTGCCACCCAGCAGTGCCTTCGCGCTGGCCCGCTGGCACAGCTCCCGCCCCACCTCCGCCGTCAGCGGCGCCATCGGGTCGCGACCCATCAGGCGCAACGTCGCCTGTTGCTGCTGCTCGTTCAGCACGTTCAGGAAGGGCGACTGGCGCAGCTGCACGGCGAGCGCTTCGGTGAGCGTGTCGTCGAACATCGTGTCACCGGTGCGATTGGTGAAGCTCGCGAGCACGACGGTGTCGCGGCTGCCGAGCGCTGGTGTCTGCGCCGCGCGCCAGTACAGCACGGCGCCGATGATGGCGAGCGTGGCGATGGGGGCTGCCAGTGCCCAGCGTGGAAACCGGGATGCGATCGACGGCGCCGCGGGATACGCGTCCGGCCGCGGCCCCCACGACCGGTGATGCCGGCGTCCCCGCCGTCGCGAACCGTCCCGTGGTGCCGATCGCCAGCCGGCTGCTGTCGGTGGCTCGCCCCAGCCGTTTCAGGTCGGAACGAAGGTCGGCCGCGCTCTGGTAGCGCAGGTCGCGATCCTTCTCCATCGCCCGGGAGACGATGCGGTCGAAGTCCTCGGGAATATCGGCCGCCACCTCCGATGCCGGCGGCGGAGCGCCGCCGAGGATCCCCTCGAACACCACCGCCTGGGTCGCGCCCGTGAATGGCGGCGTTCCGGTCGCCATCTCGTACAGGACGATGCCGAGCGAGAAGAGGTCGCTGCGGCCGTCGATCTCCAGGCCGCGCGCCTGCTCCGGCGACATGTAGTGGATGGTGCCCAGCGCCGAGCCAACCGTCGTGAGCTGATCGGTGGCCTTCGTGTCGGACGAGACCGAACCGCGGCCGGGCTCGGCCAGCTTGGCGACGCCGAAGTCCAGCACCTTCGCTTCACCGCGCCGGGTGATGAACAGGTTCGCGGGCTTGAGATCGCGGTGCACGATGCCGTTGCCATGCGCGGCATCGAGCGCGTCGGCGATGTGCTCGCCGTAGCGCAGGACTTCGTCCAGCGGGATCGGCCCGCGCGCAATCCGCGCTTTCAGCGTCTCGCCCTCGAGCAGCTCCATCACCATGAACTGCTGGCCGGCGTGCTCGCCAATGTCGTGCAGCGTGCAGATGTGCGGGTGATTCAGCGACGAGATGGCGCGCGCTTCGCGGAGGAAGCGCTGCACCGCCTCCGGCTCGCAACACGCCTCTTCCGGCAGGAACTTGATGGCGACCTTGCGGCCCAGCCGCAGATCCTCCGCGGCGTAGACCACGCCCATGCCGCCGCGGCCAAGCGACTCCTCGATCCGATAGTGCGAGACCTGCTGGCCCGTCATGCGGCGTCCGTCTCGCGGTCTTCGAGGACTTCGCGAATCTTGCGGGCCAGCTGCACCGGCGTGAACGGCTTCTGCAGGAACGACTTGCCTTCGTCCAGCACACCGGTGCGGACGATGGCGTCGTCGGTGTAGCCGGACATGTAGAGCACGCGAATGGAGGGGCGGAGCGCGACGCAGCGCCTCGGCTACCGCCGGTCCGCTCATGTCGCCCAGGATCACGTCGCACAACACGAGATCGAAGTGCCGGGTGTCGTCGCTGCCGAGCGCAATGCCGGCCCGTCCGGAGGCCGCTTCGGTGACGCTGTAGCCAAGGCGCGTCAGCAGGTCCTTCGCGAGACGACGGACCGAAGAATCGTCTTCGACCACCAGGATGTGCTCGGTTCCGCCCGGCAGCTTCTGGACGCTGCTGTCGGGATCGACCGCGACCTCGGCTTCGGAGCGAGGCAGCAGAATCCGGAACGTCGTGCCGAGCCCGGTTTCACTGGCGACGGTGATGTGGCCGTCGCTCTGCCGCACGATGCCATAGGCGGTGGACAACCCGAGCCCGGTGCCCTTGCCCACGGCCTTGGTGGTGAAGTACGGCTCGAACATCCGCGCTCGCACCGCCGGTGACATTCCCGTGCCGGTGTCCGCGACCGACAGCTGCACGTACTCGCCGTGGCGCGCGTCGGGAATATCCGTCGCGGACATCCCGTCGAGCACCACCTCCGAGGTCTCAACCGTCAGGCGGCCGCCGTTCGGCATCGCGTCGCGGGCGTTGACGGCCAGGTTGAGAATCACCTGCTCGATTTGCCCGGCGTCCACCCGTACCAGCGCGCGGCTGGCCTTGGCGCCAATCGTCAGCTTGATGTCCTCGCCGATCACGCGCCGCAGCATCGGCTCCACCTTGATCAGCGCGGTGTTCAGGTTGAGGACCGTCGCCTTGTGCTTCTCGCGGCGGCTGAACGACAACATGTGCCGCGTGAGCTCGGCGGCGCGCAGCGCTGCGCGGTTGATCTGCTCGGCGTCGGCGCGGTGCGGATCGTTCGGATCCATCCCGGTCAGGACGATGTCGGTGTAGCCGATGATTGCGGTCAGCAGGTTGTTGAAGTCGTGGGCGACGCCGCCGGCAAGACGGCCGACCGCCTCCATCTTCTGCGAATGGCGCAGCTGGTCTTCGAGGTGCACGCGCTTGGCCACCGCATCGTCGCGCTCGGTTTTCATCGCGGCCAGCAATTGACCGATCGTCGCGGACACCAGGAGGAACGTCGCCGTTCCCAACTGACCGATCTCGACGGGCAGGCTGGAGGTCGGGCCGATGCCGAGCACGGCGAGAACGATCGCCGCCGTCGTCAGGATGGCGACGACGGTGGCGGCGCCGCGCGCGCCGAAACGCAGCGCGCCCCAAACGACGAAAGGCAGGGCCAGGAACGAGACGGGCGCGTCGGGACCAGGGCCGGACCATAGGATCACGACCAGCTGCACCAGGGCTACCAGCGTGATGACGATGGCGGCGGCCTCGATCAGGCGCGGGGTCGTCGACGGGAATGGGCGGCCGCGCATCCAGGCCAGGATGAGCGGCGCGAGGGTCGCGACGCCGAGCCAGTGACGCGTGGCCCACATCAGCCACGGCGCCCAGAGGTCGCCAGCCGGAGTGCCGCCCAGGTAGAACACGGACACGCTCGCGGTGGCGGCGGCGGCAGCGCCGGCCGGTCCGGCGGCCAGCAGCAGAACGAACGAGTCGCGCACGCGTTCGAGACGGTCGTCGAATTGGAGCCGCTTCAGGACGCGGACGCCGACAACGACGCCGAGGAGTGGCGCCATGGGAGCCAGCACGGCCAGTTCGAATGGCACCATCCGGGTCGCGAGCAGCAACGCTGCCAGGCCGATGCCAGGCAGCACGCGGTGGCCGAGCAGCCACACGGCGACCAGCGCCAGGCCGGCGGTGGGCCAGGCGGGAGTCGCGCGCAACCCGCTGTCGATGCGTGGATAGAGGACCAGCAGGCCGAGGACGGCGAACGCAAGACCGACGACCACGTTCTGCGCGATGACCGCCCCAATCGACGTGGCCTGCGACAGGGTCTTGAGACGGGCGGTCAAAGAAGGGCGGCCTGGCACGTGCAGCAAGCGTAGCGGCGAGGGACCAGACGTGCAATAGGCGGCGGCTTTGCCGCCGTAGGGGAAGGGGGCGGCCTTCGGCCGTAGGGCGTCGCGGCTTCGCCGCGCCGTAGGGAAAACGGGCACGGCCCAAGTGCGCTTCCCCCAAGTTGCAGTCCCGTGGCACTGCAAACGCACTAACACCCGTGGTTATAGCGGTTTGCGGTTACCTACGGCGCGCTTCGCTCACCTAGCGAGCGAAGCGAAACTCTGGTTTCTGGTGCGCGAATGCGCCGCCTTGGGCGGGCCATGGCCGGACTATGAGTGGAAGGGCTGGTGGGGCGCAATCCACCCAGCGGCCGGCGCGGATGGCGGGTCAGGACGAAGACCGGCACATGGTACGTTCGTCGCACCAGTCGAGCGGCGGCATCGCAGAATTCCAGCCTTACAGGTCGACGGCCACCTTGAACCCACCCATCGCCATGCGCTTGACGTCGAAAGGCATGTCCTTGGGGTTCATCATCGCGTTAAGTCGCTCGTCGTTCATCACCTTCTTGTTGACGGCATCGCGGTGGGCGCGCGACTTGTAGACGATCCACGAAAAGACGACCGTCTCGCCGGCCTTGATTTTGGCCACCTTCGGAAACCCGGTCATGTTCTTGATGTTCAGGTCGTCACCGACGCACTCGCGATACTCGAGCGCGCCATGCTCTTTCCAGACCTTGCCGGCCTTGCGAGATATCTCGAGATAGGCCTTGACCTTGCGTTTCGGAACCGGCAACAGGAAGCCATCGACATACGCCATGAGTTCACTCCGTTCCGCCTGCGTTCCAGCGGGCACTGGTCCACATTCTCGGATAGCGCACCACATCAAGCAAGGTCGGCAGTTGCGACTGGAGACGATCCTCACGAGGATTCGATGTGACGTGCCACTTCACGCCACGATCGCCTTTTCACCCAATGCAGCGGGCAGAGAACGGCGCGTGTCGCCTTCAACCGCATTGCGGATTTCGCCCGAATTCGGAGAGGTCTTGGCAGTGAGATTCGCGTTCACGAGGCAAGATAGGGGCAACGAATCGATCCGCCTCAGCAACTGATTTAGAATCAACAATTTATGGCGGTGAGGCAGGGATTCGCCCCCATTCCCGGGGAGCCGCCGGCGAACCGGGATGTGACTGAATCCGGCCTGACCGGCAGGCGCGAGCCACAGGCGAGCGACTGGCGGTGAGGCAGGGATTCGAACCCTGGGTAGAGTTTTAAAGCCCTACAACGGTTTAGCAAACCGCCGCTTTCGGCCACTCAGCCACCTCACCGCAGACGGAAAGTATACGTGAAGACCCCACTTCGCAGAAATGACTGGGCGAGTTCCTCGGGCCCCCCGCGCGGCAAGCGTTTCTTCGCCTGGCTTGGGGGCCTCGAATGCGAAAACCTTTACGGCACCACGACCGTCACCTGAGCGGACGGCGGACTCGTACCGGCCGAGTTCGTGGCCGTGAGACGCACGTAGTAGTGGCCTGACGGCACGTTCGTGAATGAGGCACTGGTGCCCGTCAAGGGCACCGTGGCGATGGCTGGACCGCCCGGCGTCAGACTGGCGGTGAGTGTGTAGGTGGTCGCCGTGCCGCCGGGCCCGGCACTCCACGACACCGTCACCGTAGAGCCAGTGACCGTTGGCGCGTTCAACGTTGGCGCCTCCGGAGGGCGCTCTCCGGCCACGTGGACCGTCACGACGTTGCTCGCGGCGCTCACGCTCCAGGCGTTCCGCGCTTGCACGAAGACGTAGTATGTCCCCGGCGGTACATCCGTGACGACGTAGCTCGTTGCTGCCCCCACCGGGATCGTCACCAACGGGGGACTGACGCTCGGCGTCAACCCGGCCCAGAGCACGTAGCTCGTCACCGGACCGCCTCTCGACGGAGGGTTCCAGCTGAAGCTCACGGTCGCGCCGGACACATTGCTCAACAGGCCCACGGGCGGCCCCAGAGGCACCACCGCTTGTGGCGCGGTCACCGTGACGGCGGTCGACTCCGGCCCCGTGCCTTCGTCGTTGCTGGCCGTCACGCTCACCACGAAGGTGCCGTTCGGCGCCGTCACGCTGAACGACGTACCAGAACCCATCGGCACCGCGGCCAGCACGGGACCACCTGCCGTCGCACGGCCGACGAGGGTGTAACCGCTCGGCAGGCTGCCACTGTAGGGTGCGTCCCACGCGAGCGAGACGATGTTGCCACTCACCGTGGCCCGCACGTTCAACGGCGCACTGGGAGGGCCCGTCGGCACCCTCTGGGGCACAGCGAAGACAACGACGCGACCCTCCCCGCTTTGCCCACCATCGCCGCCGAACATCGTCCCTCCGCCGATCACGTAGTTCATCGCGTTGCCCGGCGTTTCGAGTCGAAGCCAACGGCCGGCCACGCGTCGGTACACGTACGCATACGTCGGCGCGCGAGGATCCACGTTCATCAGCACGATGGCGGTGTCACCATCGATCGTCGCCGAGACCGGGCGGAAGCTGAGGATCGGTGCCGGCGGGAGTGGCAGCGAGGGCTGCTGAATCCAGGTGTCACCACTGCGCGTGAACTGGTAGACCTCGTCTCCCACGACCAGCGCCGTGCCATCACTGAATCCAAGGCTGAACCCAAACAACTCGCTCGCTCGTCCGGGCGTCGCCGTCAAGGTCGCCCGGCGGGTCCAGACACCGCCGGCTCGCGTGTAGACGAACACTGCGCCTTGGCTGCGGTTCGCTCCGACATTCTCATCCGGCGCTCCGACGAGAGCGGTGTCGCCCTCCAACGCGAGCCGGATCCCGTTGCCTGCATAGTGCTCGGCCAGCAACTGTTGCTGCTGGGTCCAGACTTCACCTGACCGCACGAAGGCGTACACGCCTCCGTCGACGGTGGCCACGAGCGCCGTGTCGCCGTCGAGCACGACGCGCGCGCCCGTACGGTAGCCGGTGTTGCTCGGCCGCAATTCCGCTTGCTGGGTCCACGTGCCGTTCCTTCGAACGAACACGAGCGGGCCTGGGTCCAACGCGGGCGAATAATACTGGGTCGCCGCGATCAGCGTGTCCCCGTCTACCGCGACGCTGGAGCCGAACGCGATGCCGGTGCTCCGGGTCAGCGACTGTTGCAGCACCCAGCTGCCTTGAACCTTCGTGAATATGGATACCGCGCCGCGTTGAGTGCCGGCCTCCGCGATGCCGGGGGCACCGACAACCAGCGTGTCATCGTCGACCGCGATCGCCCCCCCGAAGCCGAAGGTGTTTGCGACCGGATTCTGCAACACCTGAAGGAACACGGGCTGTTGTGCTGCGACCGCCAAGGGCCAGACGGCGCCCGCCGCCCACGCGAGCAGCGTGACAAGGCTGAGGCACCACGCGCGGGCGTGCCACGAGCGACTCGGCTTCCCTGAGCTCATCGGATCAATCACGGGCGACCTCCCACCGGCGACGGTCTCATCCGGCGGCCACAGTATAGTCGCCGCTTCAGAATGCGCAGTCTCGTCTCTCGGCGTTGACCTCGCTCGCACTGCTTCGTCGCGCCCGACAGGGCGAGCGGCGGGAATATGCGCTATCGAAAGATTCGCTCGCGCCATGCGGAGTCGAATGCGCGGGGAGCGGCGGCTCCGGTCCGACCGCGCTCTGAAGGTCCGCGTCGCCCACGAAGCCTGCATTCAGTGAATCGTGATTCCCACACCAAGCTGACCGAAGTTCACGTCCACATTCGAGTTCTGCATCGCACTGCCGTTCCAGAACGGCGTCACGCTCACGTTCCTGCCGACGCGGATATCCCAGCCCAGACCGAGCATCGCGCCGAGGCCGAATTCGGACTCCCCGAGATAGCTGAGGCTCCCGAGTCCGACACCTCCGTTCAGAAAGAACCCGGACCGGCGTGATGGATAGACGCGCACGCGACCGTCCAGCGTGCCCGCCGACAACAGATCACCGTCGTAACTCCGAACGAAGCCGGTAGTCCCGATGCCGAGCAGCACGTGCTGATTCAGCGTGCCGCCAACCGCGAGGCCTCCGCTCCCTCCCGTGTCGCGGACAGCGCAGTCCTCACACCCAAGCGAGCCAAACCCGAAGCCGATGTTGAACCAGGCACCTTCACGACGCGGACCCTCGTCGTCCGATGGCACGGCCTGCGTACGCCCCGGCGCCGGTGGTGCCGCCGCAGCTGGTGCTGCTGTTGGTGCCGGCGCAGATGGCCCGGGCGCTTTCGGGACCGACAGGTCCATCGGCTCCAGAGCCGGTTGGTCCTGGCGTATCAGCTTGCTCGATACCCACCCCGTCCGAAGGCCGAACTGCGGGTCCTGGAACTGCACCTGCGTCCACTCGCCCGCCGCGCTCAGCACCCGCAGCGTGGTCCCGGCCGACGCCACGCGCAGCGGGGTCGCCATGCCGACCTTCACGAAGATCGGCGCGTCGGCAATCACCGTAGCAGTCACCGGCGTTGCGACCATCTGCTCGTTCGTCGCTGCCGAAGCAGCCGACAACCCACCCGCCGAGATCGATGGACCCAGCCACACCACCGCACACCACGCGAGCAACCGCCATTTCGCTATCTGCATGCAGGTCCCCCACCGTTGGACTTTCGTTGGATTCGATACGACCGCTGACACGCGCGTCGAAGCCATGGTCCGGGACAGGTGTGTCAGGGCGGGTCGCAGGACGGGCGGGCGGGTGAAGTCTTGGGTCTTGGGTCTTGGGTCTTGGGGTCTTGGGTGCTTGGGACTTGGCGCTGATCCCTGATCCCTGATTCCTATCTCCTAAGTCCTATTCCGGCGTCCTGCGTCCTGAGTCCCGCCATTCGGTGTACGATCCGCGACATCTCGACAACCCAATGCCCAGGAGCATCGCGATGCGCCGCACGCCTCGATTCGGAACGGTTCTGGCTTTCTTATCGGGATGCCTCCTCGTTGTGGCATCCGTCCCGGCGAGCGCGCAGCAGAAGCCCGTCACCTCTCAAGATCCTCTCGCGCGGATGAACGAGGCGGTCGACACGTTGACCAGGAAGGTCTGGCCGAGCGTGGTGCAGATCCTGGTGACCAGCTACGGGGCGCAGGGCGACCCCTCGCGAGGCGAGGCCAGCATGGTCGTCGGCCGCCAGCGATCGACCGGATCCGGGTTCGTGATCGACCCGGACGGGTACATCATGACCAACGCCCATGTCGTGAGCGGCGCGCAACGGGTCCAGGTCGTGCTGCCGGCAGAGAACGCGGACGGGACACTCACATCAGCGCTGTCGGGCAAGTCCTACACGCTGAACGCTCGCATCATCGGTGTCACCACCGAACTGGACCTCGCGCTCCTGAAAGTCGATGGTCAGAAGCTCTCGGCCCTGCCGCTGGCCACCTACTCGGACCTTCGACAGGGCGAAACGGTGTTTGCGTTCGGTAGCCCGATCGGGCTGCGCAACACCTTGACGCATGGGCTCGTGTCGGCGGTGGCGCGGCAGGTCGATCCCGATTCGCCGCTGATCTACGTGCAGACGGACGCGCCGATCAATCCCGGCAACTCGGGAGGTCCACTGGTCAACATCCGCGGCGAGGTGGTGGGCGTGAACACGTTCATCGTGTCGCAGTCGGGAGGCAACGACGGGCTCGGGTTCGCCGTGCCGAGCGCGACCGCGCGGACCGTGTTCCGCCAGCTCAAACAGTACGGCCAGCTGCGCCGCCAGGAGATTGGCATGAGCATGCAGACGATCACGTCGCCCATGGCGGCGTCGCTCGGCCTGGTCAGGGACTACGGTGTGATCGTCTCCGATGTCTGGCCGGGCGGGCCGGCCGAGGCGGCGGGCTTGATGATTGGCGACATCCTGGTGTCCGTGGATGGCCAGCCGGTCAACAACCTGCCCACGGTCAGCTACGACTTCCGTCTGAGAGATTCGACGGCCCCCGTTCAACTGGTCGTGCTCAGAGGGGCCGCCGAACAGAAGTTGAGCGTGGTGCCGGTCGAGGAACGCAGTGATTTCGACTCGTTGGCGGGGGACGCGGATCCCGAGAAGAACCTGATCACCGAGCTGGGCATCGTCGGCGTCGAGATCGATCAGCGCATCGCCGCCTCCGCGACGGGACTGCGGGTTCCCTACGGCGTCATTGTCATGGCCCGCGCCGCCGGCGCCGCGGGCGAGGTTCCGGTCCAGCCGAAGGACGTCATCCGCAGCTTCAACAACCGGAGAATCGCGACGCTACAGGCGCTCCGCGACGAGGCGCGCGCGCTGAAGCCCGGAGCCCCGGTGACGTTACAGATTCAGCGCGAAGGGCGAGTGATGTACGTCTCCTTCACGCTCGACTGATCCTGCTGTTCCCTACGGCGCGGAGCGCCGCCCTCGCGGAGCGCCGCCACCGGCCGAAGGCCGGCCTCTTGATCGCCATCACGACCAGTCCCGCGACGGGGCTACCGGACTCGAGGCGCAGCTCGGCGCGCGTCACGTCCGCGGTCAGACCCGCCTCCTCGAGCACGCGCATCACGTATGCCTCGCGATGGTTGTAGCGGCCGTGCGGCCTCAGGCAGTACCGACGGCGGGGCATCGTCGCCAGTGGCTTCCTCCACCGTGAAGATCAGACGCCCGCCGTGTCGTAGTGCGCCAGCCGCGGCGAGCGCGACGTGCTCGAGTGCGCCGAAGTAGACGAGCGTGTCGGCCGTCACGATCAGGTCGAACTCGTCGCGGTGATTCTGCAGGTACCCCGTCAGCTCCGCTCTGATCAGCTCGTCGTAGATCTCCTTGTCTCTTGCGTGGGCCAGCATCCCCTCCGACAGATCGACGCCGACCAGGCGACGCGCGTAGGGCGCGAACAGCGGGCCGCACAGCCCGGTGCCGCATCCGGCGTCGAGGATGTCGAGGGTTCGTGCCGGCGAGATGCCCGCGTCGGTCAGTCGTGCGGCCACCAGCGCCGGCGCACGATAGTGGAGCTTCGCGAGCTTGACCTCGAAGCTCGCCGCGAAGCTGTCGAACGTCTTCTGCACGTACGCGTCCGACGCGCGCGCCGGGACGTCACGGCCCGACACCGCCGCCAGTGTGTGCCGCGCGAGCGCATCGTCCGGCTCCGACCGCAGCCACGCTTCGCACATCAGGACCGCCTTCTCCGGCTGGCCAATCACGCAGTAGGCAAGCGCCAGCAGGCGGCGAGCTTCGGGAAAGTGCGGCCTCAAGGTCAGCGCCGTGCAGTAGCACGTCACCGCCTCGGAGGTCCGATCGGTGGCGCTGAGCAGAATCGCCAGGTTGTGGTACGCGTCGGGGTGACTGGGGTTCAGCCGGATGGCCTCCCGATAGGCATTCTCGGCCTGCTGGTCGTCTCCCTGTGCCCTCAACAACACCCCGAGGTTGTTGTGGGCGTTGGCGTGACCGGGGTGAAGCGCGATCGCCTGCCGATAGGCGCCGATGGCATCGGCGAAGAACCCGACCGATTGCAGGACGATGCCGAGGTTGCTGTACCAATCGGCCTGGTCCGGCCTGGCCTCGAGACTCCGGACGATGAGCGACAGCGCTTCGGCGCTCCTGCCGCGTTGATGGGCAAGCACGCCGGAAAAGTGCAATGCATCCGGCGAGTCCGGCTCCAGCGCCAGCACTCGCTGCAAGAGCGCGTCGGCCTCGTCCAGTTGGTCGTTCTTCTGGCACTCGACTGCGATGGCGATGGCTTCGTCGATCGTCAGCTGGCGCGGCGCAGCCGGGGGTTCCGCCATGGTCCCCGGGTCAGCCTTCCTTGTTGGCCTTGATGTCGTACTTGAAGAACACGCCCGCGTCGAGCGAGCCGTCCGCCTTCTGCGGTTTGTATTCCAGGTTGACCTTCGCCATCTGCAGGCTCACCGCCTCAACCAGGCTATCGGCGCTGGCCGCCGGCTGGACGCTCGTGATCAGGATGTCGTTCATCTTGATGATGAGGAACTCCTGCTGGCCCTTGCCCGCCTTCCGGTGGGTGACGGTCGCCTCTTTGATGTGTTGGCCCGTGGCACAGGCCTTCATGAGCAATGGCGACGCCGAGTCGACCCGATGCATGAAGCTGAAATCCGCGAAGCTGGCCTTGCCGCCGCCGCCACCGGGACCTGTCACCGATCCCGACTGGGCCACGCCCCAGGACCACGAGAGCACTTCGACTTCGTCCTTGTGCTTGGCGTCACTCGATTCGCCTTTGATGTCGCCGATCTTGGCGAAGATGTCGGTTGCCATGGGGCTCCTCTGATGGACTATGCGATTGATTCGAGCGGCGGCAGCTTCCATTCGCCTCGAGTCGCGGCCGGGCTTGGACCGTAGATCCGATACACGAGGCTGTAGTGCCCAGCGGGCGCCGGCAGCCAGTTGCTCTCCTTGTCCGGACCTGGCGATTCGTGACCCACGTAAACGACGAGCGATCCGTCCGCCTCGCTGGTCAGGCCCTTCGTTCGGTCGCCAATCGAATAACGACTCTTCGGGTTCGCGTAGAGCTGACGGTCGGGCAGCGTGTAGAGCGTCGCCGACCAGAAGAACTTCGCCGGCGGCAGCTGGCCTGCCGGGAATCGCACGCGGCTCAGCGTGCGGCCATCCCCCACATAGCCGCCGTACCAAGCCTCCACATCCGAGTTCCCATAGAGGCCCTTCGATGCGCCCATGTTCCGCCT
Organism: uncultured Acidobacteriota bacterium; assembly: GCA_963723005.1. Lineage (GTDB taxonomy): Bacteria > Acidobacteriota > Vicinamibacteria > Vicinamibacterales > UBA2999 > VFZN01. The sequence goes on from CAVRPA010000015.1 coordinate 495,199, forward strand.
CATGATGTAGTCGTCGCCAAGCTCCGAGCGGCTGCCAAACATCCCTGAGGACGTGAAGGTCTTGTCCAGGCGTTCCTCGAGCGCGGCTTTCGCGTCGGCGACGCCCGCATCGAGCTCGTCGCGAGTCGCGGTATCGAGCGTGCTGGTGTTGAACGGTTTCCCCGGACCGATCCCGATCGTCGCGAAGCGCGCCATCATCGCCCGCTCGCCGGCGTACGGCGGTTGCGCGAACGCCAGCAGGAAGTTGAGGTAGACGATGAAGTCCACCGAGGATCCGCGGGCCTTGTCGTACGGCGGAAACGTGACGAGCGGAGCCGGCGGCGGCGCCGGCCGGCCGAGGAACGCGCTGAGCGGTCGCAGCTGCATCTGCGATTGAATCGCCTTCAGATTCGGTACGTCTTCGGGCCCGTTGAGCGCGGTCCGCGTGAGCGTGCCGATGAGGTCGGTCTCCGAGTTGAACACCCGAGTGATGCCCGGCGGTGCATCGCCCTGCCAGCGCGGGCCGGCAAAGAGGTAGTGGCCGGCGTCGAATCCGGTGGCGCGCACGCCAACGTAGGCAAAGTTGTGCGTGAACAGATCGAACCACTGGCAGACGTAGTAGCGGTCCTTCGGGACCGCCGGCACGCTCAGCACCCAGGGTTCCGCTCTCAGGTCCAGCCGGGCCCATGAGTATGGCGTGTCGTTGTTCGGCGAGACGATGTCGTTGTTGTCGGGCGTGAACGGCTCGGAGTAGTGACGATAGTGCCCGAACCCGCCGATGTATTCCGGCGCCTGTGGGTCAACTGCCTGCTTGTACATCGTCTGGTAGTTCTCGAGCATCGCGAACGCGTAGAGGTACGCGTCCTTCGCGACGGCACGCGGCGTGTCGGTGGTGGTGGCTTCCCCGCTGGCAGACTCGACGGACATGGTGACCTCGGTCCCAGAGCCTAGGTCCGATCGCCGCCGGAGATCTATACGCCGTAGGGCTTACTCGGCGCTGGCTGATCTGCCGAGGCCTTTGCATCCGAGCCGCTCAGCCGCTGGCGGCCGTGGCGGCCCGCCGCATTTTCCGATTGGATCAGTAGCGGCACTCATGGCGTCACGCCAGGGCCGCGACGTCGCGTAATTCATGCCGGGCCATCGGGCTCCGGCTGTCATCAATGAGGGAATCATGAACGTCAGCTCAAGTAATGCAGTCGTCAATGCGGAGCGTTCGTCCACAGTCAATGTGCGTCAACGCGCCAACGCGCTTGCCGAGCGCCTCGAACAGGGCGCTCGGGCACTGGCCTCGTTCGCCAGCGGTCTCACCGCCGAACAGTGGCAGGTCCGCCTGCCCGGCGACGGGCGCAAGGTTGGCGTCGTCGTGCACCACGTCGCCAGCGTCTATCCGGTCGAGATTCAGCTGGCGCAGGCGATCGCCGCCGGAAACCCAGTGGTCGGCGTCACCAAGGCGGTGATTGACGACATGAATGCCGGGCACGCCAGCGAGCACGCCGGCGCGACCAAGGAAGCGGCGCTGGCGCTGCTTCGTCAGAACAGCGCGGCCGCCGCGGCAGCCATCCGGGCGCTCGGCGACGAGGAGCTCGACCGCGCGGTCACGGTGTCGCTCTATGCCGATGCGCCGCTCACGTGCCAGTTCTTTCTCGAAGATCACGCCGTCCGGCATAGTTATCACCATCTCGCCAGGATTCGAGCGGCGCTGGCGTAGCCACGCCCGGAACTGCCATCGCCAGAACCGGAGCGAGCATCTCCATCACCACGACCGTGCGATCGTCCTGCCAGTCCGCGACGCCTTCCGGCCCGGTGCCGCGAAGCGCCGCGGCCATCAGGCCGTCGCTCTACGACTGCTCGCGCCGCAAGGCGAGGAAGAGGTCCGCGCCCTGACGGTTCACGAGCATCAGCGCTGGCTTGTCCGTCTGTGCCTCCATCGCCGCGCGCAGGCTCTTCACCGACGTGATCTCGCGGTCGTTGACGCGCTTGATCAGGTCGCCGGGCCGCACGCCTGACGTGGCCGCGGCACCCGACGGATCGACGTCGGTGACGACCAGCCCGGTCTCGCCGCGCTCGAGCTCCAGTTCCTCCGCCAGTTGCGGCGTCAGCGGCGTGACCGCCATGCCGAAGCTCGATGTGGCGCGCTCACCGTCTTCCTGCGGTGCGGCCGCGCTCTCGGGACGCGGACGCTCGACCAGGCGAGCCGACAGCGACTGGGTCTTGCCGCCACGCAGCACGTCGATCGCCATCGACGACCCCGGCTTCGTGCCGGCAATCTGATTGCGCACGGCGTTGGCGTCGGACACCTTGCGGCCGTCGAGCGCGACGATGACGTCGCCCTGCTTGAGGCCGGCATGCTCCGCCGGGCCGCCGGGCTCGACCCCGCTCACCAGCGCGCCACGCGCGTCGGCCACGTTCAGGCTCTCCGCCAGCTCCGGCGTCACCTGCTGCACTGTCACGCCCAGCTTCGAGCGATGGACCACGCCGTCCTGCGTCAGCTGATCGGTCACCGCGCGGGCCATCGTCGAGGGAATCGCAAAGCCCAGCCCGATGTTGCCGCCCGACGGCGAGAGGATCTGCGCGTTGATGCCGACGAGCTCACCCTGCAGGTTGACGAGCGCGCCGCCGGAGTTGCCCTGGTTGATGGGCGCGTCCGTCTGCAGGAAATCCTCGTAGCTGCCGTCGCCGGTGCCGGTCGCGCGACCCTTCGCGCTGACGATGCCCATCGTTACCGTCTGGCCGACGCCCAACGGGTTGCCGAAAGCGAGCACGACGTCGCCGACCTTGATGCGATCGGAATCACCGAATGCGACGGTCGGCAGGCCGAGCGCCTCGATCTTCAGCACCGCCAGGTCGCTGGCTTCGTCGGCACCCACCAGGGTCGCGGGAAGCGAACGCCCGTCGGCGAGATCGACGCGAATCCGGTCGGCACGCGCGATCACATGGTGATTGGTCAGGATGTGACCGTCGGGCCGGATGATCACGCCGGAACCGAGACCGCTCTGGCGCTCGCCGCGCGGATCCATGCGGCGCTGGCCGAAGAACTCGCGGAACTCTTCGGGCAACGCGGTGCGCGAGACCTCGGCCTGCTTCTCGACGCGAACGGTGACGACCGCCGGCGCGACGCGGTCCACGACCGTGCTGTAGGACGCGGTCGTGATCGACGGCAGGGCCTCGGCGGCCTGGCTGGCGGGCGACAGGGCTGCCTGCCGGCTGGACGCGACAAGCGTGTTACGCCCGCCGGCAAACCCGGCCGCTACGCCAGCCGCCGCCAGGGCCACGGTGAAGGTGATGTTGCGAAGTGAGTGTTGGTTCATGTGGTGGTCCTCACATGATTGGACGGCGGTGCGGCTTGCGGGAGCGTGTCCGGAAGATGACAGCTGTGACAGGTCAGGGAACCGGTACCCGGTGTCCGGTGTCCGGTGTCCGAAGAGTTCGGGCCGGTGCCGATTACAGAGAACTGCGTAGCGGTTCCCTGATGGCGACTTGACCCGCGGTGGGGAGGATCACCGTGAACGTGCTGCCCTGCCGAGGCACTGACGTCACCTCCACTCGGCCACCGTGGGCCTCGACCACGGCCTTGACCAGCGACAATCCCAACCCCAACCCCCGCGTCGTACGGCTGGCGTCGGCGCGATACAGCCGGTCCCACACGTGTGGAAGATGCTCCGGGGCGATGCCGATGCCGGTGTCGCTCACGTTCAGCGTGACGAATCCGCCGTTCGCGGCGGCGCTGATGTCGATGCGGCCACCAGCGTCGGTGTACTTCACCGCGTTCTCGATCAGGTTCGCCAGTACCTGCCGCAGCCGCGTGTGGTCGGCATCCACGCGAAGGTCGTCCGGCACGGCCGAGAACAACGTGATCGACCGGTCCTCGGCTTCGTCGGCATAGAGGGCGATTGCCTCGTTCACGACCTGGCCAAGCCGCACGGGCTGCAACACCAGCGCCATCGTCCCGGTCTCGGCCTGCGAGATGTCCATGAGCGCGGTCAGCGTGGCGTTCACCCGATCTGCTTCCTCGAGCGCCTGCGCCAGCCCTTCGCGGGCGCGCTCGGGGTCGTTGGCCAGCAGCGCGGCTTCCGCCACGTTGCGGAAACGCGTCAGCGGCGTCCGCAGATCATGAGCGACATTGTCGATAGCGCCGCGCATGCCGCCGATCAGCGACTGGATGCGCTCCAGCATCTCGTTGACCCGGGCGCCGAGCTCGTCGAGCGGGTCGTGCGAGTTCCTGATCGGCACGCGCGCGTCGAACTGGCCGGTCTGCAGAATCGATCGCACCGTGCCCTCGAGCGCACGCAGCGGCGCCAGCGCGGCACGCGTCAGCAGGAACCCGCCGGCCACGGCGGCGACGGCGATCAGCGCCAGAATCTCGATGCCGCGCGCGCGGAAGCGCCCCAGCAGCTCGTCACGGACGTGGGAGCTTCGCCCCACCTGCACCATCACGCGGTACGGCAGCGTCACCGAACCGACTTCGAGCACGGCGCCATCGGGCAGGCCGCTGAGCGTGGCCCAGCCAGAGGCGCTCACCGACGGCGCGTCGAGCGGCGACAGGTCGAACTCGCCCCACCCCGGCGGCGCGGCGAAATAAACCGCCTCGGTGCGCTCGTCCACGACGCGGACCAGCAGCCCCTCGTGCCGGCCCTGCCCGGCGTCCGCCTCGATCACCCGTTGCAGCCCCGGGAGGCCCGGAGCGCTGGTACTCGACGGCATAGCGCGACAACATCGACTGCAGCACGTCGTGGTCCTGCGCGGCCAGGGCCCGCGCCAGCAGGACGTACGTGGCGGCCGACAGCGCGACGGCGCTGACGATGAACAGGCCGGCGTACCACAGCCCCAGGCGGAGCGCGAACGCGCGCCCGATGGACCTACTCGAGCTTGAGGACATATCCGACGCCGCGAACGGTGTGAAGCAACTTGGGATCGAACCCCTTGTCGATCTTGTCGCGGAGGCGGTAGACGAGCACGTCCACCGCGTTGGTGCCGGTATCGAAGCTGTAGTCCCACACGTGCGACACGATCATCGCCTTCGAGACCACCTTCCCGGCATGGCGCATGAGGTATTCGAGCAGCGCGAACTCCCGTGGCCGCAGATCGATCGGCGCGCCGCCGCGAGACACCCGGCGCGTCAGGCGATCGAGGTGCAGGTCGGCAAAGGTCAGCTCGGTGGGTTCCTGCGCGCCCTGTCCGCGCCGCGTCAGCGCCTGCACCCGGGCGAGCAGTTCCGGAAACGCGAACGGCTTGGTCAGGTAGTCGTCGCCGCCGGTCTGCAGTCCCTTCACGCGATCGTCAACCGAATGGCGGGCGCTCAGGAACAGCACCGGTGTCGTCACGCCTTTCCGCCGGAGCGCGGTGACCAGGCTGAGGCCGTCGAGGCGCGGCAGCATCACGTCGATGACGGCGGCGGCGTAAGGCTGGTTCTGCGCGAGATCCAGGCCGTCAACGCCGTTGTCCGCCACGTCCACCGCGAAGCCTTCCTGTCGCAGGCCGGCGGACACGAAATCGGCGATGGTCCGGTCATCTTCGACGATCAGCACGCGCACCCGGTCATCGTGGTGTGCGCGGGCGGGCGGCGTCAAGGCGCGGCTTCGCCGCTAAGTGACAAGGCGCAGCTTCGCCGCGTAGGTCTACAAGGCGCCGCTTTGCGGCGTAAGGCGGCGCGTTCCGCGCCGTCGGGGCTTCCGGACGCGCTACCGCGCGACAGCGAGGCCTTCCACGGCTCGCTTGGGGCGAGCAGGCCAAGACGCTGACGCGCTGACGCGCAGGTCAGAGGTGCGCCATCGCGCAGTACCGCCCGTCGAACCGCTGCGATCACCCTCCAAATTGCCGGAGGTGATGATCGCTGTGCTTGTAGGCAAGCTGGCCAATCTGCTCTGGGGTCATTCTGCCGAAGAAATCATGTATGAAGTCGGGATTCGAGTAGTGGCTGTAATCCTCGACCAGCGCGGTCCATCTTTCCTTCGCAGCAGCGACATCCCCGTGAGCGTCACGCACTCTCAACTCGCCGGTCGTGGGGATGTTTCTCTTCAAGGGCTTGTCGTCACGGAGCATGTGGTTCAGCGCCATCTTGCCGAACATCCGGCCGATCAATGTCTGCTTGTACGGACGCCTGGGCTTTCCTTGTATCCATGCTTCCCACAGCGCGCAATGGCTCACCATCTGGTAGACAGTCATCGTGCCCCATTGGGCCGTACTGGTCTCATCGAGCGCGTGGATTCTGCGAATCAGTTCCGCGCGTGTGGCTGCATCGAATGTGCTTTTCATGTGGTTCGCATTCCTTCGAAGGGCACGTTCCTTCGCATGACAGACCCTTGCAATGAACTAGACTGTCCAGTTCTTTAACGGGTTTCGCTATACTAGACCGTCTAGTTCTGTGCGTCAATCCCGCGTGCCCGGGCCGCGTCGGCTGAACCGCGTCGCGCGGCGCCCCAGTGAGAGGAGCTCAGCGAGTGACATCACGACGAGTCGACCAGGTCGACGAACCCGGTCGTTCGGCCCGCAAACGCACCACTATCCTCAACGCGGCCACCGAAGTCTTCCTGAAGGGCGGCTATCTCGGCACCAACGTCGACATGATCGCGGCGCGCGCGGCCGTTTCGAAGCAAACGGTGTACAAGCACTTCGGAAGCAAGGAAGCGCTGTTCGTCGAGATCGTGGCGAGCATGACCAGCGAAGCGGGGGATCTCGTGCTCGGAGAGACACCGGATCCGAAGGACCGCACGGAACTCGAGAAATACCTTCGAGCCTATGCCCTAAGGCAGCTCACCGCGGTGCTGACCCCCCGATTGATGCAGCTTCGCCGTCTCGTGATCGGGGAGGTGAGCCGTTTTCCGGACCTCGCGAAAGTGCTCTTCGAGCGCGGCCCGCACCGCGCACTCACCAACCTGACGACGATGTTCGAGCGCCTGGCGGCGCGCGGTCTGCTGGCACTCGACGATCCGTCGGTGGCCGCGTCGCAGTTCAACTGGCTCATCATGGCGGAGCCATTGAATCGCGCGATGCTGCTCGGAGACGAGGAGATTCCCGCGGCCGATCCCCTGCGCCGTCACGTCGCCGCGGGTGTGAAGGTCTTCCTTGCCGCTTATGCCACCCGCCAGGGCCAGACGCCTCAGGCGAAGCCAAGGTCGCGTAGGTGACGAAGGCGCCGCGTCGCGGCGTAGGCGGCGCGTTCTGCGCCGTAGGAGGGCTCCCCCGATCCGACTCCCACCGCGCGATAGCGCGGCCCTTACCGAAGCGTAGCGAGGCCCCTGGTCCCGTCCCTCGGCGACGAAGTCGACGCCGCCCTTACACCGACGTCTCGCCCCAGCCGCGCACGGAGTAGAGCAGCGGCTTGGTCCAGATGCTTTCCAGACCCTCGAGGATGTCGGACGCCCAGTTGAAGACGTTCCGGCCGGCCACGACCTTCCGCATCGCCCGGATGCGCGCCATCTGCTCGGGCGCCGGCATGTCGATCGCCCGCGACAACGCCGAGGCGAAGGCATCCACGTCATAGGGATTGATGATCACCGCGTCGCCGAGCTCCTGCGCCGCGCCCGCCAGCTCGCTCAGCACCAGCACCCCGCGCTCGTCGTCTCGCGCCGCGACGAACTCCTTCGCCACCAGGTTCATCCCGTCGTGCAGCGAGCTGACGATGCAGAAGTGCGCGAGGCGGTAGAGGGCGACCAGACTGAAGGCACCGAGCGCAGTCGTGTAATAGGTGACCACTGGCGATCCGCCCGGCACCCGGTGGCGTGCGTTGAGGTCCGCGATGCGCTGGCTGATCTCCGCCTCGATCGCGGAATAGCTCTCGAGGTCCGACCGCGAGGGCACGCCAATCTGCACGAACGTCAGCTTGCCCCGCAGTTCGGGCCGCCGGGTCATCAGCGCGTCGAGGGCATCGAGACGTTCCGGAATGCCCTTCGTGTAGTCCAGCCGATCGACGCCCAGCCCGATGATGTCGGCACGCAGTCCGAGCAGCTCGCGCAAGCGCTGCTGCTCCTGTGGCAGCACCGGGTCTGCGGCGAAGCTCTGAATCCGGTCGTAATCCACACCGATCGGCACCGAGACCACGGTGCTGTGACGGCCGCCGAACCGCACGCGCGACGACTCGAACTCGACCTCGGCGCCGAGCTCCTCCTCGGCTGCCATCAGGAAATTGCGCCGATCGCGCTCCACCTGGAACGCGAGCAGATCGTTGGCCAGCAACCCTTCCACGAGCTCGCGCCGCCACGGACAGATCCGCAGGCGATCGGGATAGGGCCAGGGGATGTGCCAGAACAGCGCGGTGCGGGTGTCAGGACGCAGGGTCCGCAACGCCGGCGCCACCAGCGCCAGGTGATAGTCCTGGATGAACACCGGTGCATCCGACGATCCGATCTCGTCGTGAATGGCGGCGGCGAAAGCGCGCGTTGATGTCCTGGTAGGCCGCCCAGTCCTCGCTGCGGAACTTCGGCCGCACGTCCACCACGTGACAGAGCGGCCACAACCCCTCGTTGGCAAAGCCGCCGTAATAGGCCGAGAACGTCGGCTCCTCGAGCCATAGTCGCCGCAGCGCGTACGATGGGTTCTCGGGCGGTACCATCACCTTGTCCGCGGCATCCACCACCAGTTGGTCCGCGGGCCCGGCGCCGTGCGCGATCCAGACGCCGCCGCGCTCGCGCATCAGCGCATCGAGCGCCACGGCGACGCCACCGGTCGCCGGCCTTCACCGTGAGCCGGCCGTCGACCTCCTGGCTGTGGAGGTACGGTTCCCGATTCGACACCACCACCAGCGGACGGGCCTGCGGCGCCTCGAGCTCGCCGGCCTGCGCGAGACGGCGGCGGAACAGGATCGGGCCCACCAGCTCGTGGATCGCGATCGACGACACCACGAGCAGTTGCAGCTGGTTGCCCCACCCGGGAAACTCCCTGGCGACGACCGAGGCGAACCCGAGCGTGACGCCGGCCTGTGACACCAGCCCGGTCCACGTCGCCTTGCCGACGTCTTCAGGAATGCCGGAGACGTACACCCCGGCGCCGACGCCCAGCCTGATGAACGCGATCCGGACCGCCGACAGCGCGATGGCGCTGAAGCCGATCGCCGCGAGCGCATCGAGACGCAGGGAGGCCCCCACCGCGACGAAGAACACCACGAGCACGGGCGGCGCCCCTCGCCGCACCGCGGCGCGCAGCGCGTCGCCCTGCGCCACGGCCAGGTTCTCGATCACGACGCCCGCGGCCACCGCGGCCAGGAGCGGCTGCAGCTGCTGCGTCGAGCCGACCTGGCTGAGCACCGCGCACACCGCCAGCAGCACCAGCGTGATCTCGCGCCCGATGTAGCGCAGATAGAGCGCGACCAGCACGCCGATCAGCACGCCGAACGCCACCGCGCCACCGAGCTCCCACGCCAGCCTCGCCAGCACGTTCACGCTTTCGGCGCCGCCGGTGTCGAACACGACACGTCCCAGCTCCATCGACACCGAGAACAGCACCAGGATGATCAGGTCGGCCAGCACCACCATCGCCAGCACCGTGTCGCTCAGCCGGCCGCGCGCGCCCGAATCGGCCACGACCGCCGCCGTCATCGTCGGCGAGAACGACACCGCCATGACGACCAGCATCTGCAGCATGACGAGCCGCTGGAAGCCGACGGCATCCGGCGCGATCGGCAGCCAGGGCCAGACCAGCCACCCCAGGACGGCCATGCCGACGAGCGCGACCGCGAGTGTGGCCACCGTCATCCGGGCGATGGCCGCGAGCCGCGCGCCAAGTCGCTCCACGCTCAGCGTCAAGCCGGCAATGAAGGCAATGAGCGTGGTCGCCAGACCGGTGACCACCTGCAGCTCGGTCGCCATCGACTCGGTGATCAGGTTGGCCAGATAGGGTCCGACGATGACGCCGAAGATCAGGTAGCCGGTGAGGCGCGGCAGGTGGAAACGCCGCAAGGCATCACCGGCGACCGAGGCGCCCATCAACGCGAAGCCGAGTGCCAGCGCGGTCGCCACCGGTCCCGGGGCCAACGCCTCCGCGCGCAACTCGCGCACTGCCGCCATCGCCCCGACCGCCAGCGCCAGCGCCAGGAGTCGCGTCATGCCTCGGCGCTCCGCGGCGCCAGGAGCACCGCGACCAGCTCCGACGCGATCGTCCCCACCACGACGGCCGTGATCAGCGCGGGCGCCTGGCCGCCGGTCAACACGGCGGCCGCGTTCAACGCAAAAGCAACCCCGAACACGCCGGGCGGCAGCAAGTGCAGGCCGAGATCGCGAGGGGCCTTTCGCCCGAGGATGCTACGGGCGGCAGCGCCGCCGGCCAGCTTGCCGACCACGCGCAGCACGACGTAGGCCGCGCCGAGGGCCAGTGATGCCGGCGCCAGCTCCGCGCGCGCGCCTGCCAGCAGCAGCACGACGACGAGCAGCGGGTGCTGGACGAAGAGCACGTCACGGCGAACCGTCTCGCGCGGGCGGCCTCCCGTGTAGCGCCAGAACACGCCGGCCACCAGTCCGCCGAAGAGCGCCGACAAGCCCAGCGCATGGGCCACGCCGCCAATCAGCAGCAGCGCCGAGGTCGCAAACACGCGCTCGTCGGTTTCCGACGTCGTACGCGTCAGCAACAGCCAGCCGGCCATCGCCAGTGCGAGCGTGATGCCCGAGGTTTGCGCCACCAGCGCCAGCGCCCCGATGCCCGAGCCGGCGCGCAGCCACGCCAGCATCAGCCCGCCAGCAGCGATCGGCAGCAGCACGCCCAGTTCCTTGACGCGAATCGCGGCGGGGCGCGGCTCCAGCGGATTGCTGGTCGGCAGCGTGAGCGACGTCGCCGCGCAGATCCCCATCACCAGCGCCACCGCCGACAACTGTGGAACGGCCAGCCACGTCGCCGCGAGCGTGAGCAGCGCGATCCCGCTCGCCACCACGATCATGGTCAAGGCGCCTTCCATGACGCCGGCGGCCAGCACGCGCCCTTCACCGAAGCGCCGATCGCCCATCCCCAGCCCCACCAGCACGCCGAGCGCGGCGAGCGCCACCGGGACCACGGGATCGAGCGACGACAGCGACGCGGCGGTGAGGAGGTTGATGCCGTGAGGGCCGAGTCCGATGCCGATCGTGAGCAGCAGCGCGACCGGAGCCGATGTCGCCGTCCACTCCACGGCCCGGCGCCATCGCCGCGACGGGCCCGCGGCCGCGTCGTGCAGCTCGTCGCGATCGTCCGCGACGACATCGTCCATCGGGGGATCGAGCAGGCCGAGCGGATCGCGAGCGGAATGAGTGGTCATCGCTCCAGCGTCGTCACATGGTGGTCGTCACCGCGCGTGACGGCGATCAGCAGCCGCTGCCCCTCCGCCGCGGCGGCGTAGGCGCGGGTGACCTGCGCGGGTGTTGGAACCTCGAGATCGGCGACGAGCGTAATGACATCTCCGGGTATGAGGCCGGCGCGGTCGGCCGCCGATCCGCGGTCCACGCGCACCACTTCCGCGCCCAGTCCCGGCCGTGGGCGCAGCGTCAAACCGAGCGACTGGGTTGACGCCGACGCGGGAGGAGCCAGCGCCACGAGCCACACCTCGCGCACTTCGCCGCGGCGACGAACGCGCAGCGACACCGTCTCCCCTTCCGACAGGCGAGCCGCGCGGACGTCCCACTGCTGACGAAACTCGAGAGGCCGGCCATCGATCGCCTCGATCACATCGCCAACCATCACTTGCCCGGCTCCGGCGCCCGCCTGATCGACCCGGCTCACCACCACGCCCAACGGGGCGCCGGTTGCCGACGACACGTCTGCGGTCATCGCCTGCACGTCAATGCCCAGCGTGGCCGATGCGGATCGGGGCGTGTCCACCAGCCGGTTGGCTTCCGCGAGAACGGTGGCGCCGGGCACGACCACCACCTCCCCATCGGCGGCAATCACCAGCCCCACCAGTTCGGCGGCCTCCGTGAAGATGAACGAACCCGCCGCGAGGTTGCTGCTGGGCGGCACGGTCCAGACCGGGTCGGTCCAGAGCGGCGTCGTGACAGGCTGCAGGGAGCTCACGAACACAGGCCGCAGCGAGACGCCCTGCCGTGAGACCTCGCTCGACACGAAGTAGCGCGGCTGCTGCAATCGTCTTGGCGTCCACGTCGCGGGCGGCACACCATCGGTCTCACCGGCGATTCGCACGACCGCCAGCCCCGACGCCGGATCGCGAGCGACGATGCGATCGCCTGTCGTCGTGCCGGCACTCACATCTTGAGGCTGCCACGTCACGACCAGATCCTCGCGCAGCCAGACCGCGGCAGTCCGGTAAGACGAAGGCCCGAGCACGTGAAGCGACGGACGGAGCTGCGCCTGCAGCAGGGCAACATCGGCGGCAAGATCATCGAACTTCGCGGAGTTGGTCAGCTGGCTCAGCACTGACGGCACCGGGTTCGGCGTCGGCGGAAGGTCCTGGAACCTGATGCGTGCAAGCAGCCACAACGCGGCGACGGCGAGGACGCCTGTCGTCAGCAGAAGTCGCGTTTCGCGTGAGACTCGCGGTCGATAGGGACTGCTGGGCTGCATGGGTGGACCCGCGCTCACACGGCCGGTTCCAAGTCTATCCGCTCATCCGCGGCATACCGCCCAGCTGGACGCCGCGCGTTACAATCGGGCTCATTCCGCCCCATGGCCCCCCACACCCAACACAGCGATCAACATCACCGCGCCCTCCTGCAGAGCATTGCCAACCAGGCGATGATCGAGCGGGGCCTGCTCCCCACCTTCTCGGAGGCCGCAAACAGCGAACTCCGTGCCATTCAGGCGTCGCCGGCCGCGCAGGGCGCGTCAGGCACCCAGGTTCCCGAACCGCGTGATCTCAGGGACCTCCTGTGGGCCTCGATCGACAACGACGACTCTCGCGATCTCGATCAGCTGACGGTGGCGGAGGCGCGCTCCGGTGACGCGGTGGCAATCCGGGTCGCGATTGCCGACGTGGACGCTCTGGTGAAGGAGGGCTCTGCCATCGACGCGCACGCCGCGCACAACACCACATCGGTGTACACGGCGGCAAAGATCTTCCCGATGCTGCCGGAACCGCTCTCGACCGACCTCACATCGCTCAACCCCGACGAGGACCGCCTGGCCGTCGTGGTCGAGATGGTGGTCGATGGCGACGGCGCGGTGCAGTCGTCCGATGTGTATCGGGCACGCGTGCGGAACCGGGCCAAGCTGGCCTACAAGAGCGTGGCCGCGTGGCTGGAGGGGCAAGCCGAGCCGCCGAGGGCCCTCGCGGCAGTGCCGGGGCTCGCCGAAAACCTGCGCGAGCAGGACAAGGCGGCGCAGCGCCTCAAGCGGCTGCGGCACGAGCGCGGTGCGCTCAGCCTGCGGACCATCCGGGCGCGGCCGGTGTTCGATGGTGATCGGATCAGCCAGCTGGACGTGGACCAGAAGAGCCGGGCCACCGAGCTGATCGAAGACTTCATGATCGCCGCCAACGGCGTCACCGCCCGGTACCTGGCGGCGAAGAACCTGCCTTCGCTGCGGCGCGTGGTGCGCACACCCAAAGCGCTGGGATCGCATCGTCGAGCTGGCGCGGACGCACGGGCACTCGCTGCCGAGCGAGCCCGACTCGGTGGCGCTGGACGATTTCCTGGTGAAGGCGCAGGAACAGGATCCAGAACGATTCCCCGACGTGTCCCTGGCCGTCGTCAAGCTGCTGGGCGCGGGTGAGTACGTGGCCGAGCAGCCTGGCGCCAGCAGTCCCGGCCACTTCGGCCTGGCGGTCAAGGACTACACGCACTCAACGGCGCCAAACCGACGCTATCCGGACCTCGTGACCCAGCGACTGTTGAAGGCGGGGATCGCCGGGGGCGAAGCGCCCTACACCTTCGAGGAACTCGACGCCCTCGCCAGGCACGTGACCGAGAAGGAAGACGCTGCCAACAAAGTGGAACGGCAGGTCGGGAAGGCCGCCGCCGCGGTGCTGCTGGAGTCGAGAATCGGCGAGCGGTTCGCGGCGCTCGTGACCGGCGCGTCCGACAAGGGCACCTGGGTGCGGCTGCTTTCGGTCCCGGTCGAAGGTCGCGTCGTGCGGGGATTCGAGGGCGCGGACGTGGGCGACGAGATCCGCGTCGAGTTGACGTCGGTCAACGTCGAGCGCGGGTTTATCGACTTCAAGAGAGTCCGCTAGCTCGTCATTGGGACTTGGCCTGAAAGCTGCTTGAGCTTCGGTTCGGCGTCGGCGGAAACACTGCCGTTGTCGAAAGGAAGAGGTAGCGGTCTGGACAACTCCCTAGGTTCGGTAAAGCCCTGGGTCACCTTTGCCGGCGCGGCGCTCATCGTCGCGATCCTGTACGTGGCTCAGGTCGTATTGGTGCCGCTGTCGGTCGCCATCCTCATCACGTTCGTCCTCACGCCTCCCGTCACGTCTCTCGAACGGTGGTTGGGACGCGTCCCGGCGGTGCTGATCGTAGTAACGCTGATCTTCGCCACACTCGGGCTGGCCGGCTATGGCCTCACCCGTCAGTTGAGCCACCTCGCCGAGGAGATGCCGCAGTATCGGGCGAACATCCGCAGCAAGGTCGCGGACGTGCGCGGTGCGAGCCGCGGCGGGACGATCGAGAAGATGCAGGACGCCGTCGAGGACCTCAAGACTGAGCTGGGCGGGGACCAGAAGCCCAGGAGCACGCGGTCTCAACCGGTGGTCGTCACGTCCGACCCCGCGTCCGCGGCGTCGGGGTTCACCTGGCTGGGGCCGTGGCTCGAGCCGCTCGGCACGGCGGCGCTCGTCGTGGCGCTGGTCATCTTCATGCTGCTCGAGCGCCGGGACATGCGCGACCGTCTGGTCGGCCTGATCGGGCGAGGGCGGCTCGCGACCACCACTCGCGGCTTTGACGAGGCCGGCAGCCGCGTCAGCAAGTTCCTGCTGATGCAGTCGCTCGTCAGCGTCATCTGGGCCTGCATCGCCTTCGTCGGGATGTACCTGCTCGATGTCCCGTACGCCTTCGTGTGGGCGGCCCTCGGCGGCGCGCTGCGGTTCATTCCGTATGTCGGTCCGACGATGGGTGCGGGCGGTCCGGTGCTCGTGAGCCTGGCGGCGATGCCCGGCTGGTCCGGGCCGCTGACGGTCTTCGCCTTCTTTGCCGCCCTCGAACTGTTCACGAACCTGGTGCTCGAAACCGTGCTCTATGCCGACGCGGTCGGGGTCTCGCAGGTGGCGCTGCTCGTTTCGGTGGCGTTCTGGACCTGGCTATGGGGCCCGCTCGGCCTGCTGATGGCGTCGCCGCTCACCGTGTGCCTGGTGGTGCTCGGCAAGTACGTGCCGGGGCTCGCATTCGTCGTCACGCTGATGGCCGACACGCCGCCACTGGAGCTGGAACATGGGTATTACCAGCGCCTGCTGGCCCGCGATCAGAGCGAAGCGGCGGAGCTCGTGGAGAAGCACGTCAACAGCGACTCGGCCGAGTCGGTGTTCGACGCGCATGATGCTGCCGGCGCTCAATTACGCCGAGCGCGACCGTCTGGAACAGCGGCTGTCAGTGGACGAGGAGGCGACCATCATCGACACCACGCGCGAGCTGATCGCCGACGCCACGGAACTGGCGAGGCGGCGCGCGCAGAATGCCCCCGCCCTCATCTCATCGTCCGAGGTCGTCGCCGGCGAAAAGCTGAAGGTGCTCGGCTATGCCGTGAACGGCGGCGCCGACGAGGTGGCGTTGAGCATGCTGGCGCTCACCGTCGAAGACTTGCCGATCGCGATCGAGGTCATGGCCGATCGCATGCAGGCCAACGAGCTCGTCGCGCTGGTCCGCGACCGCCAGGTGTCGGTGATCTACTTCGCGGATCTCCCGCCGAGCCCGACGTCGAAGACGCGATACCTGGTGAAACGGTTGCACGCCGCGCTGCCGGAGGTGCACATCGCAGTGGGACGTTGGGCGCCGCCCGCGCTCGCCGACGAGACCTCGCAGCCGCTGCTCGATGCCGGCGCGGATCACGTGGCGTCGAAGCTGGCGGACAGTCGCAAGTATCTGATCGGGCTGATGGAGCCACGCGTGCCGGTGCCCGAAGACGCCCCCGCCGCGCCCAAGCAGCGTCTCAGCGCCTGAACCGCTGGCGCGATCCTACTTTCGCGTCGCCAGCTTCCAGAACTGCGCTTCACTCAGCAGCGTGATCCGCAGTCCCTTCTCGCGAAGACGCTTCATCTCCATCAGCTTCAGCCCGCCGTCCTTGCCCGCGGCCTGCAGCGGGTTGGGCCGGCCGCGCACGACGACGGTCGTCCGCGCCGAGGCGCCGCTGTGAACGACGCCGCCGGCGCGCCGGGCGGCCTTCTCGGCGTCGGCGCGAGGCACGCTGAGGATCCCGGTGAACGCCAGGTGCACGCCTTTCAGCGACTTCACCGCGCCCACCCGCATTGTTACCGGGGCCTGGTGCAACGCCTCGATCAGCTCGTCGGCCGTCTCGTAGCGCTTGCGCCGCTCGCCGATGCAGCGATAGACGATCTCCTTCAGTTGATCGCTGCAATCCAGCACGCGGACCTCGGCCGGGCGGACGCGCCGCGACGCGTCCCCCTTCACGAGAATGGCCAGCAGCTGCCCCACCTGATACACGTCGTCGCGCGACTGCCACTTCGGAGCGGCGCCGTCGAAGATGTCGCTCGGCGCCATGTGCGGGTTCAGCGTCCGCGCCGTCACGCCACGCCGGTCGCTCTGCTGCCGGACGATGCCGAAGTCGCCGAGCTTCAGCTGCCGGCGATCGCAGACGAACACGTTGAGCGGCGTGAGGTCGCGGTGCAGCAATTGTCCGCGATGGAGCTTGCCCAGCACCTTGAGGATGCCGGCGATCTCGCGGCGCACTGCCGCTTCGGTCCACGCTCCAGGATGGCGCGCGAGGAAGGCGCTGAGGTCGCCGTGACAGGCGTACTCGATCGCCAGGCAGTAGAGCATGCGGCGATCGGCGTTCATCAACGGGAAGGCGTCGTAGACGCGGATGGCGCGCTGCTGCCCCTCGAGCAGCTGGCCGAAGTAAGCCTCGCGCAGCCAGCCGTCCTGATGGGTGCTGACCTTGATGCAGACCGTGGGCGGCACCGTGCTCGATCGGCCGACGCGGCTGGCAAGGAACACCTGGCCGAAGCCGCCTTCGCCGAGCATGCGGCCGATGCGATAGGAGACGCCGGACTCGGCGCTGAAGATCAGCGCGCCGGCGTCGAGCAGCCGGTGCGAAGGGCGCGGGCTGCCGTGGGTGGAGCGAGTGGTGGCGGTGTTCGTCTGGGGCATGACAGCGTGGATCAGGATAACGCCAGCGAAGGCTCGTGATTGCAGAGCTGACGTCAGGGCCCGAAAGGCGCGGCCTTGCCGCGTAGGGACCTGCGGCACACGCCTTCGGCGCGGTGCCGGTGACGGGCGGCGCTCCGCGCCGTAGGATCGGACTGCCTACCGCGCGATAGCGCGGCCTATCCCCCTACCGAGCGAAGCGAGGCCGATCAGTCCTACCGCGCGTCAGCGCGGCCTCACTCCACCTGCGCCAGCTGAATCGCGCCCTCTCCCGTCGTCAGGCGACGCAGGTAGTCGATCTGTCCAAGGTGGTAGTTGAGGTGACCGTTGAGGTGGATCAGGAACTGGCGCGTGCTCCACGTGCGTCCGAGCATGGCCTCGGGATAGGCCGTGTCCAACGCCGGCTCCGAGAGGCCGGCAATCACTGCCGGAATGGACGCCAGGACCGCGTCAATTCTCGCCAGCAGGTCGGCCTTTGCCACGCCCCGCGTGCTGAACTCCGCCGGACGGTCGCGGGTGAAATCGATGCCGCCGATCTGACGGCCGATGTACTCCCTCAAATTGCCTTCGAGGTGCAGGGCCAGCGTGCCGGCGGCGTTCGTGACGCCAGGGCCAGTGACCCACAGGGCGGCAGTGTCGGGGAAGGCCTCCAGCTCCTGGCGGAGGCGCGTGATGTCGCGGGTGAACAGGGCGGCAAGATCGGTGGCAAACACGACCCCATTCTAAAGGACGGATGGGCCTCGCTTCGCTCGGTAGGAGGATGCCGCGGTAACGCCCTACGCGGCCGAAGCCGAACCGCCTTTCTGCGGCGCGCCCTACCACCTGTCAAGGTTCGTTCCCTGCACCCGGGTTGTCCCTCACCCGCACGACAGCGCCGGGCCGGCGCCACCCTCAGGATATTCAGCACATGCCGTTCTCCACCCTCGGGCTCTCCCGCGCTCTCTGTACGCCGCTCGCGAAGCTGGGTTACACCACGCCCACTCCGGTGCAGGCGCAATCGATTCCGATTGTCCTGACAGGACGCGATCTGCTGGCCCGCGCCCAGACCGGCACCGGCAAGACCGCCGCGTTCGGCCTGCCGATGATCGACCGTCTGCTGGTGCGGGGCGGCACCCACGCCGGTCCGCGCAAGCCGCGCGGCCTCGTGCTGGTGCCCACCCGCGAGCTGGCGCTGCAGGTGCACAAGTCGCTGGCTGCCTACGGGGTGCCCGCGAACCTGCGCGTTGCCGCCATCTTCGGCGGCGTCTCGATCGGGCCGCAGAAGCAGGCCCTCCAGCGCGGCACCGACATCGTCGTCGCCACGCCGGGCCGGCTGCTGGATCACATGGAGCAGCGCACCGTGGATTTGTCGGCGGTGGAGATTCTCGTGCTGGATGAAGCCGATCGCATGCTCGACATGGGCTTCCTGCCGCCGCTGAAGCGCATCCTGGTCACCGTGCCGAAGAAACGGCAGACGCTGCTGTTCTCCGCCACGTTCTCGAAGGAAGTGGTGCAGCTGTCGTCCGCCTTCACCCACGACGCCGGCCGCGTTGACGTGTCCGAGGGCTCGGTGGTGGCCAGCACCGTCACGCATCGCGTGCACCCGGTGTCCGAGGCGCGCAAGGGCGACCTGCTGACACACGTGCTGAAGCAGGAGCCGGTGGGCCAGGCGCTGGTGTTCTGCCGCACCAAGCGCGGGTCCAACCGCGTCGGCGCGCATCTCGAGCTGGGTGGTGTGAAGGCCGCCATCATCCACGGCAACAAGAGCCAGGGCGCCCGAACGCGCGCGCTCGACGACTTCAAGGCCGGGCGTGTGAACGTGCTCGTCGCCACCGACATCGCGGCGCGCGGCCTCGACATCGTGCAGCTGCCGCTGGTCGTGAACTTCGATCTGCCGCTGGTGGCCGAGGACTACATCCACCGCGTCGGCCGCACCGGCCGCGCCGGTCTCGCGGGCCGCGCCGTATCGCTGGTCTCGCCTGCGGATCGCGACCTGCTTCGGGACATCCAGAAGCTGCTGACCGATCCGATCAAGCAGGTGCTCATCGAAGACTTCCCGGTCACGCCTCATGTCCCGCGTCAGGACGCGGACCGACCGCGGCGTCACACGCAGGCCCGATCGCACCACGCCCCCAAGAGCGGGCAGCGCCCGGGAGCGCCGTCACGGTCGCACGGACACGATTCGCGGCCCAAGGCGGCATCGCCGGCACGTCCTGCCGCCGGCGGTGGACGGCCCGCGCCCCACACCGCGCACATGTCGCCGCCGGCATCGCACCGCCCGGCAGGGGCGAGGCCGTCGGGGGCGAGGCCATCGGGCGGACGGCCCCACGGGAGCCGGCCCGCCTCGCCGAACAGCGGCCGATCGCGATCGCGCGGACCGAACCGCTGACGCGTTACTTGCCGTTCAGCTCGTCGTAGATGGCCTGAACGGCCGCCTTCAGTCGGCGTGGACTCGTAGCCGGGATACTTGCTCATCCATCCCGTGGCCGCGGCAGCCTCGTCCACCGATTTGCCGGCCTTGTGCGCCGCTTCCGTCTGCGTCCACAGGTCCGCGGTGAACTGCTGGAACGTCTGCAGGTCCTTCCACTGCGCCACCGGCTGATGCCCGCCGATGACGCTGTCCACGTCCTTCACGTTGGCCAGCACCTTCGACAACGTGCGCGGCCACTCGCGCCCGCTGCCGCCGTTGCTGCGATCGACGAACGGCGCGTCCTTCCACGGAAACATGTCGCCCGCGTGCATCGTCCTGAGCGCCGTGTAGACGATGAAGGTGTCGCCGCTGGTGTGGCCGGGGCCGAAGTAGTAGAGGTCGATGCGGTCCTTGCCGGCGCCGAGCGTCAGCGTGTCCTTGTAGGTGCGCGTCGGCAGGAACGCGGCCTTCTCGCCCTTGAAGGCATCCATCCGCGCCATGTTGGCCTTGGTGTTCTCCTGCACCACGCTCTGAACCTTGGCGCCGAAGAACTCGTTGCTGCCGGTGTGATCGCCGTGCGTGTGGGTGTTGATGATGGTGGTCACCGGCTTGTCGGTGACGGTGCGGATGCGCTCCAGGATCGTCGGGCCCCAGCCGGCGAGCTTGGTATCGACGATGACCACGCCGGCGTCGGTGACGAATACGCCGACGTTGCCACCGCTGAACGTTTCGCGAGGCACCGGGTTCGAGCCGGTGATGACGTAGAGGTTGTCCTTCACCTTCTCGATCTTCACGGCCGCGAGCGCCGCCGCCGATGGCGCGGCAGGCGCCTGGTACGCGGCGACGGCCATCGTCAGACCGCCGAGGGTGATGATCAGCGCAAGGGTGATTGCTCGCATCATGGGCGGATTCTACCCCTGCATCGGCTCGTCGGCGCTGCCGCCGTAAATCGCCGGGACCTTCGAGCCCATCGCGCGGAGATACGTGGCCAGCTGGCCACGATGATGGACCGAGTGGTTGTTGCCGAAGCCGAGATACGAGACCGCCGGCCACTGGAACATGCCGAAGAAATCCACCACCTTCAGCATGTCCGCCGGAGGCATGGTCCGCACCGCGTTCAGCTTCGCGGGGAACTCGGTCTTGTACATCTCGACCAGCTTGGCGGTGGTCGGGCAGGCGGCGGCCATCTTCTTCTCCGCCTCGGGATCCCACGCGAATCCGCCGTTGCGCACGGCGTCCAGGAACCACAGGTCGCCGACGGCGAGATGCACGGCGATATCCCAGGCGGTTCGCGATTTGTCGTCGGGACGGTAATCGCGTCGAGCGTCCGGGACCGCCGCCAGCACCTTGCACGTGGCGGGGAACTCGCCCTCCCACAGCTGAGTCATGAACGTGACGAGAAATCCGGCTTGCTGCTGATCCATCTGAGCCTCCTTCGCGGCCACAGCCGCGGAACGCGAAAATATAGCGAAAGTCGAACCGGGATGCAACCGGGAAGTTTCCGGAAGGAAATCCCCGTCTGGCACCGTTTACCGTGCGGTTGAGAGGCGAACGACGGCTGAATCAGCGCCGTACACTATCCTGTGACGGCCTCAATGACACCACGCGTTCGCTTCGCTCCGTCACCCACGGGTTACCTCCACGTCGGCGGCGCTCGTACGGCACTCTTCAACTGGCTCTTCGCCCGGCACCACGGCGGCACCTTCATCCTCCGCATCGAAGACACCGACGTGCAGCGCTCGTCGTGGGAGATGGTCAGCGGCATTCTCGACGGCCTGACCTGGCTGGGCATCGACTGGGATGAGGGCCCCGAGATCGGCGGCCCGCACGCGCCCTACTTCCAGTCCGAGCGGCTCGAACGCTACCGGTCGGCGGCGCGCGAGCTGCTGGCCAAGGGACTGGCCTTCGAGGACGAAGGCGCCATCCGCTTCAAGGTGCCGCCCGGCAAGACCACCTTCGCCGACAGCGTGCACGGGCCGATCGAGTTCGACAACGAGCACATCGAGAGCTTCGTCATCCTGCGCTCGGACACGCACCCCACCTATCACCTGTCCGTGGTCGTGGACGACATCGACATGCTGGTGACGCACGTGGTGCGCGGCGACGATCACATCTCGAACACGCCCAAACAGGTGCTGCTCTACAACGCGTTCGGGGCCACGCCCCCCACGTTCGCCCACGTGCCGCTGATCATGGGCCCGGACAAGAAGCGACTGAGCAAGCGCCACGGCGCCACCAGCGTGATGGAGTACGAAAAGGCGGGCTACCTGCCGGCGGCGATGTTCAACTTCCTGGCGCTCCTCGGCTGGGGCACCGGCAGCGACGACGAGCTGCTGACGCGCGACGAGCTGATCTCGCGCTTCAACCTCGAAGGCATCTCGGGCGGCAACGCGGTCTTCAACGTCGAGAAGCTCGACTGGTTCAATCACCAGCACCTGCTGAAACTCGGCGACGACGAGCTGATCGCGCGCCTGCACACGCGGCTGTCGGCGGCCGGCTACTGGCGCGACGCTCTGTTCGGCGAAGACCGCGACTGGCTGGTGAAGGTGCTCTCGCTGCTCCGCCCGCGTGCGAAACGGCTGAACGAGTTCATCGATCAACTGGCGCCCTTCTTCGCGGACCCCACGGAGTACGACGCCGAGGGCGTGAAGAAGCACCTCTCGGCCGATGGCATCGGAGCGCATGTCCAGGCGTTGCGCGATGCCTTCGCCGCGGCCAACCCGTTCGACGAGCTCACGCTCGAGCGCGATCTGCGCGCGCTGGCAGACGCGCGAGGGCTGAAGGCCGGCACTTTGATTCACGCCACGCGGCTGGCGATGACCGGCCGGATGGTCAGCCCTGGACTCTTCGAGATGTTGGTCCTCCTGGGCCGCGACCGCGTGACGACGCGGCTCACCCGGATGATCGACCGGCTGTGGGCGGCATGAGCGGATCGGAGGGCAGTTCGAGGTGAAGCGACGCGACTTTCTCCGGTTGACCGGCAGCGTGGTACCCGCGGGTCTCGCCCTGCCACTGCTCGCACCTGTCAACACCGCGGGCGGACGGGCTCGAACCGCGGGACGGATCGCCGATCCGGACTACGTCATCGTCGGCGCCGGCTCCTCCGGCTCCGTGCTCGCCCATCGGCTCTCCGCCGATCCCAAGGTGCAGGTCGTGGTGCTCGAAGCCGGAGTCTCCGGCGAAGCGGACCCGGCCATCACCACGCCTGGGCGCTGGGTGTCGCTCCTTGGCTCGTCCTACGACTGGAACTATCGCACCGAGGCCGTCGCCGGCCTCGGCGATCGCCGCATCGCCTTTCCGCGCGGCAAGGCGCTCGGCGGTTCCAGCGCCATCAACGCGATGACCCACATTCGCGGCCATCGCCTCTGCTTCGACCGGTGGCTCGAGCTCGGCAACCCGGGCTGGGGCTACGACGATGTGCTGCCGCTGTTCAAGCGCTCGGAACGCAACGAGAGCGGCGCCTCGGAGTTTCGCGGCGGCGACGGTCCACTCGCGGTCAGCTTCTGCTGGGATCCGCACGATGCGCATCGCGCGTTCCTCACCGCCGCCATCCACGCCGGCTACCGGTCCGACGCGCGCTTTGACTTCAACACGCCCAACCCGGTCGGCGTCGCCGGCTACTACCAGAAGAACATCCTCGATGGCCGGCGCCACAGCGCGGCCGCCGCGTTCCTCGTGCCGGCGATGTCCCGTCCCAACCTCGAGGTGCGCTCGCGCGCGATCGTCACGCGCCTGGTCGTGGAAGGCACGCGTGTGGTGGGCGTCGAGTACCAACTCGACGGACAGCGCGCCGTGGTGCGGGCCGCGCGCGAAGTGGTGCTCTCGGCCGGGGTCGTGGACTCGCCCCGGCTGCTGATGCTCTCGGGGATCGGTCCCGCCGATCATTTGAAGTCCAGCGGCGTGGCCGTCGTGGCCGACGTGCCGGGCGTGGGGCAGAATTTCCAGGATCACCTGAAGCTGTCGATCCGGTGGAATGGCCTGACCGAGCTGCCGGGTTCGACGGTCACCGCCGGCCTGTTCACGACGTCGGGATCAACATGGCCGCCCGACCTGCAGTTCTATGTCGGGCGCGGGCTCGAGCAGCCGGATCGCTTCATCACCATCACCGTGTCGCTGGTGCGGCCCCGATCGCGCGGCGAGATTCGCCTGGCGTCGAGCGATCCCGGCGCGCCGGCGTTGATTCGGCCGAACTACCTGCAGGAACAGGCCGACGTGGACGCGCTGGTGCACGGCGTGCGTCTCGCGAGGCTGATCGGATCGTCCTCCGCCTACGATCCACTGCGGGGCGACGAGATCGAGCCCGGGCCGGCGGCCACCTCGCCGGAGGATCTGCAGCGCTTCGTGCGCCGCGCGGCCGACACCATCTACCACGCCGGAGGCACCTGCCGCATGGGCCCCGCATCGGAGGCACAGGCGGTGGTGGATCCCGAGCTGCGCGTGCGTGGCGTGCAAGGCCTGCGCGTGGCCGACGCGTCGATCATGCCGGAGGTGGTGAATGCGACCACCCACGCGGCGAGCGTGATGATTGGCGAGAAGGCAGCGGACCTGCTGGCGCGCGCGGCGCAGGGCGCCTGTGCGAATGGCATCCCTGGCCGCTGGCGAACCACAGCGCGGGGCGCGTCGTCCTAACAGGTGATGCGACGTCGAGCGGCTCGGACTCATCTGTTCTGCGGGATTGTTGTTGGCTCTGGGGGTCGTCGGCGGGTGCGACGAGTCCCCGCCGACGGGGCCGTCGCTGAACGAGGAGTTCACGCTGGCCCCGGGCGAGATCACCACGATTGCCGACGCCGGAGTGCGGATCCGTTTCGATCGGGTCGAAGGCGATTCGCGCTGTCCGGCGGACGCGGTCTGCGTTCAGGGCGGCGACGCGCTGGTGCACATCGCGGTGGTGGAGCGTTCGACGGAACGCCCGTACGAACTGCACACCGGCAGCATGGAACCCGTGACGCACGACGGGCTGACGATTGCACTCGTGCAGTTGCAGCCGTACCCGTTCAGCTCACGGACCATCGAGCCAGGTGACTATCGCGCCACGCTGCGCGTCACGCGATAGCACCCGATTGATTGGGAGAACCGGAACACCCGGGGTGTGGTGCTCCGGCCGATCGCTTACGGCTTCTTGTCGACCGTGATCTCGGTCGCAAGCCGGTCGGCGCCCGTCCCGGTGAACTTGATCGTGACATTCGAGTTGCTGGCGTTCGCGAGACCCGCAACGCCGTCCTTGGCGCCGGTCACCTTGGTCGCGTCGTTGTAGAGGATCTTCTCTTCCGCTCCAAGGGCGGTCTTCACGACGAGCATCTTGGTCGCGGCATCAACGCGCAGCAACTCGCCCTTGATGGTGTTGGCCTGCGCGGCAGGGCGCTCGGCGGGCATGGGCTGTTCAGCGCGGGTACCAGGCGCCGGAGCTGGATTCGGACTGGGTGGCTGCTGGGCGAAGCTGGCAGACACGCCAAGCATCGAGGTAAACACCAGAGCCGCGGTCGTAGCCGTCGCCTTCTTCATGATGGTCATGCTTATTCCCTCCGGTGATAACAGGAGGCGAAGTCCATGCCATCGGGTGGCTGGCCGACATCGGGGGAAAACCCCAACGAAACGCCGTCGAGGTATGTGGCCGAGCTGAAAAATTGACTGAGTAACTTCTGCTCGACGCCTGCTATTCTTTCACTGTCCCCTCTAATTAACCTCTTCACTCGCACGGGCACCGCATGCGCTTGTTCCGTTCGCTCTCATCCCTGTCCCGCCGGGTTCCGCGCCGGGTTCCGCGCCGCGCATGGCGCCGCGCCGCAATGGTCGCGCTTTCCCTTCCGCTCATCGTCATTGCCGCCAGCTCCGCCATGGCGAAATCACGGTCGTCGAACGACCGCGACGAAGCCACGAAGGATTTGCAAAGCCTCCTCGACGACGTCAGGAGCCGGCTTGGTCTCGACCGAGCTGTCGCCGTCGAGCTGGTCGCGAAGAACCCCTACATCGTCTCCGTGGCCACACCCAAAGAGAACGGGGCGCCCTTCACCGTCATGGTCGAGGAATCGGTGCTCGAGCTGCTGACCCGCGAGGAGCTGGAAGCGGCGATCGCCCACGAGCTGGGGCATGTGTGGGTGTTCACGCATCACCCGTACCTGCAGACCGAGTTGCTGGCCAACCAGGTGGCGATGCGGGTGGTCGGGCGCGACGCGCTGATCCGCGTCTACGAGAAGGTGTGGGCGCGCGACGGGCAGAAGGGCGACCTCCTCCGCTTTCTCGGCGAGGAGTAGCGCGCCGCGGAGCTGCTACGGCCTGAGCGCTGTGCCATGCCTGCGCGTAGACGCGCGTGCGGTGCGCCTTCCGCCGGGCACGCTACAATCCGCCTCCATGACTCAACGACGCCTCGTCCTGATCGCGATCATCGTGTGCGCGTTCGGCCCGCTGCTCCGCGGCGCACCGCAGGCGCGCTACGACTACTACCTGACCGGTAACGCGGCCGACGTGACCGGCGACACCACGCTCGGCATCGGCTTGATGGGCGGCGGGACCGACGTCGACGCGCTCTTCACCTGGATGAGCGATCGCGCCGGCGGCGGCGACTTCGTCGTCATTCGCGCCTCCGGGGCCGACGGCTACAACCAGTACGTCTTCGACCTCGGCGACTTCGACTCGGTCGAGACCCTGGTGCTGCAGAATCGCAGACGCCTCGTTCGACCCGTTCGTCCTGCAGACGATTCGCAACGCCGAGGCGCTGTTCATCGCCGGCGGCGACCAGTCCGAACTACGTCGATTTCTGGAAGGGAACGCCGGTCGAGGATGCGATTCACGAGCTGGCGGCGAAGGAGATTCCGATTGCCGGCACCAGCGCGGGGACGGCGATCCTGAGCGAGTTCGCTCTATGCCGCCCAGCGCCAGTCGGCGATCTCGAGCAAGGCGCTGGCGGATCCGTTTAACCACGACATCACGCTCGACCGGGACTTCCTGCACCTGCCGCACATGGGCGGGTTGATCACCGACCAGCACCTGATCGAGCGCGACCGGCTCGGACGAACGCTCGCCTTCATGGCGCGCATCGTTCAGGACGGATGGCAGGCGGAGAGCCGCAGCATCGCGATCGATCGCGAAACGGCCGTGCTGGTGGACGCGTCGGGGGACGCCACGATCGTGGCGAACCCGGATCATCCGACGCCGTACGCCTACTTCATCCGCGGCGGTGCGCCGGAGGTCTGTCAGCCGAAGACGCCGCTGACCTATCGCAACCTCGCCGTGTTCCGGGCCGAGCCTGGGAGCCGGTTCGACATCCCGAGCTGGTCGGGCCAGCACGGCACGTCGTACTCGCTCGACGTCGTCGACGGCGTCATCACCTCGACGCAACCCGGGGGATCGATCTACTGAGCCGGACTGATTTATCGCGGCGGCGGCGCCATTCGGATCGCGAGCCCCCTTTTTTTTTTTTTTTTTTTTTTTTTTTTTTTTTTTTTTTTTTTTTTTTTTTTTTTTTTTTTTTTTTTTTTTTTTTTTTTTTTTTTTTTTTTTTTTTTTTTTTTTTTTTTTTTTTTTTTTTTTTTTTTTTTTTTTTTTTTTTTTTTTTTTTTTTTTTTTTTTTTTTTTTTTTTTTTTTTTTTTTTTTTTTTTTTTTTTTTTTTTTTTTTTTTTTTTTTTAAAAAAAAAAAAAAAAAAAAAAAAAAAAAAAAAAAAAAAAAAAAAAAAAAAAAAAAAAAAAAAAAAAAAAAAAAAAAAAAAAAAAAAAAAAAAAAAAAAAAAAAAAAAAAAAAAAAAAAAAAAAAAAAAAAAAAAAAAAAAAAAAAAAAAAAAAAAAAAAAAAAAAAAAAAAAAAAAAAAAAAAAAAAAAAAAAAAAAAAAAAAAAAAAAAAAAAAAAAAAAAAAAAAAAAAAAAAAAAAAAAAAAAAAAAAAAAAAAAAAAAAAAAAAAAAAAAAAAAAAAAAAAAAAAAAAAAAAAAAAAAAAAAAAAAAAAAAAAAAAAAAAAAAAAAAAAAAAAAAAAAAAAAAAAAAAAAAAAAAAAAAAAAAAAAAAAAAAAAAAAAAAAAAAAAAAAAAAAAAAAAAAAAAAAAAAAAAAGGGGGGGGGGGGCGCTATCGGCTTGGGAGCGATCGCGGCAGCCCGAACCATGGGAGCACGCTGTTCTCGAAGCGGGTCATGGCGCAGATCCGGTCGCCGGTGAGGGTGAGGACGAGGAGGCCGGTCCCGTGGCGGATGCCGGTAGGGGCGCGCAGGTAGGCCCCGAACGCCGGCTGACCATTGGCTCGCGTCGGCACGAGGTCGAACCTCCGGCCCGCGCGGAAGATGCTGGCGCAGAAGCGGGCCACGACGTCTCGGCCCTCGTATTCGAAGGGAATCGGTGGCATCGAGATGAAGACATCGTCGGTCAGCAGGGCCACCAGCGCGTCGAGATCGGCGGACTCGTACGCGCGGACGAACTTCGCCACGATCGCATCCTCGGAGGGTGAGTCGGGGGCGGGAGGCGGTTCGCGGTCGGCGGTCGGCGGCCGTCGGCGCTGCAGGCTGGCGCGCGCCCGTTTGAGGGCGCTGTTGACCGATTCGACGGTCGAGTCCAGCATGTCGGCCACCTCGTTCGCGTGGAATCCGAGGACGTCGCGCAAGATGAGGACGGCGAGCTGGCGAGGCGGCAGGACCTGAAGGGCGGTCACGAAGGCCAGGGAGATGGATTCGGTCTGCTCGTAGCGGGCCTCCGGGCCGAGCGGCACGTCGATCGCACCCTCGAGGAGGGCGTCGGGAAATGGCTCGAGCCATACGACTTCGCCGAGCCGGGTCGGCTCGGGCGGTTCAACCTCGGGCACGTCCCACTCCTTGGCGGGGCGTCGGCTGGCCGAGCGACGCGCGTTGAGGCACCGGTTGGTGGCGATCCGGTAGAGCCAGGTGCGGAGCGAGGCGCGTCCCTCGAACCCTCCGAGGCCTTGCCAGGCGGCCAGCAGCGTGTCCTGGAGGGCGTCCTCGGCATCCTGGAAGGATCCGAGCATCCGGTAGCAGTGCACCTGTAGCTCTCGGCGGTGCGGCTCGGTCAGCTCTCGGAACGCGTCGCCGTCCCCGGCCCGCGCCCTCGAGATCAGGTCGGTCTGTCACACACACTCTCCACGTCATCGTCACCTGCTGCCCGCAACTGGTCGCACTTCGCATGCTCCGCATCACGCACACCGGCGAGCTGGGCGAACTCGGCGGAACGTGGCGCCCAGTTTCCCGACGTCGCGGTGTCTGCATCCATGACAGCTCGGATCGTCCGGACGTCGGCAGACACAGAAAGGAACCAGAGATGATGCTGAAGGACAAGGTTGCGGTGATCTACGGAGCCGGAGGCGCGATCGGCGGCGCTGTCGCACGCGCCTTTGCGCGCGAGGGGGCCAAGCTTTTTCTCACCGGGCGCCACCTGGCACCCGTCGAAGCGGTCGCCAAGGACATCGTTTCCGCCGGCGGATCCGCCGAGGCGGCGGAGGTCGACGCTCTCGACGAGCAGGCTGTGGACAAGCATCTACAGTCCGTGATCGACAAGGCGGGCCGCGTCGATATCTCGTTCAACGCGGTCGGGATCCCGGATACGAAGATTCTGGGTGTGCCTCTGGTCGAGCTGGATGTCGAGCAGTTCTCCCTGCCGATCACGACCTACACGAGGTCGTACTTCCTGACCGCGCGCCTGGCGGCCCGGCGGATGGTCGCGAACAAATCGGGGGTGATCATGACCGTCACCGCACTCCACTCGCGGACGGGCATCCCATTGGTGGGAGGCTACGGTCCGGCGATGGCCGCCAAGGAGGCACTCACTCGAGATCTATCCGCCGAGCTCGCACCTCAGGGCATTCGCGTGGTCGGTCTGCGACCACAGGCCATGCCGGAGACAGGCACGATCAAGGAAGCCTTCGAGCCTCGCGCCAAGGCATCGGGAATGACCTGGGAACAGTGGCAGGAGTTGCTCGCAAGCAGGACCCACCCGCGACGGCTCATGACGCTCGAGGAGATGGCGAACGTGGCGGTCTTCATGGCTTCCGACAAGGCGAGCGGGATGACGGGAACGACCGTCAACTTGACCATGGGCAGCCTGGACGACTGACCCTGCGGCTCACGTCGCGGACTGGTCGTACCAGCCGAGGACGCGCATCGCCCGCAGCGTGTTCCACCGGCTGGGCCGGCCGTCGCCATCCTCGAGCGCGAAGTGGACCTTGCCGGGATGCGTGTTCTCCAGCAGCCAGGTGCCATCGGGCTGCTGCTTGGATCGGAGCGAGCTCGATCGCTTCGTCCATCCGCGGGTCCGGCGCATCCCCGACCGAGCGGAAGTAGTCGAGGGCCCGCAGCACGTCGTAGTGCCAGCGGATCGGAAACGAGAACTGCAGCCAGGCCGGGTTGACGACTTCGCCGGTGCTCTTGCGTCGGAACAGCCTTCGTTCGAGGAGGTACTCCTCACCCCGGCGCCGAGCCGCGATGGATTCCGCCGAGCCACCGGTTGCGCGCTCGTGCGCCAGCAGCCCTTCGAGCACGTTGATCGTGGTCGCGAACGACGAGCGGACGGAGCCGTTCTCCGCCTCGCAGTTCCACCCGCCGTCCTCGAGCTGCTCACCGAGCAGGCGGGCGACGACGCCGTCGACATCCTGATCGAAGTAGGTGCCCAGGGTGACGGTCCTGCCATTGATGCACGGCTCGACCTCACCGCTGAAGAACGGCTGCCCGGCGTGCTCCCAACGGCAGTGGTCTCTGACCAGCGCCACCGCCCGGCGCACGCGGTCGGCGCGCGGGTCGACCCCGAAGTCACGCAGCAGCTGGAGCGTCGGCAGCGTGGAGGTCCAGGGCTGGCCCTGGTCCTCGTCGCGCGCGGTCGAAGCACCGCGCCGGGAAGCACGCGCCTCCCGCCCACTGGCCGTCTTCGCCCTGCAACGCCAGCAGTCTGGCGCCCCAGCCCTCGGTGGCCACCCGCGCGCGCTCCGCCGCGACGACCTCAGCCGGCGCGTGGACGAGATCGCGCAACACCTGCCAGCGGATGGCGGGGTCCGAATCGAGCAGCCAGTCCAGTACGGTCATGCGGTTGAATATAATGCGCGCACACCTCTTGAAAGGGTTCCCATGAGTGCGTTTGTTTCGCGCGCGATGGCCGCGTGGCCGTTGCTCTTCTGTTTCCTGCTCGCCGCCTGCACGAACTCGGCGCCGGCCCCGAAAGCGCCGGCCTCACTCGACGATCTGGCGACCAGTGCGCTGGCGAAAATCGACGGCGACCTGAAGGTGCCGGGGTTGAAGGAACCGGTCGAGGTAGTCCGCGACAAGCAAGGCATCCCGCACATCTACGCGAAGAACGACGACGACCTGTTCTTCGCGCAGGGCTACGTGATGGCGCAGGACCGGCTATGGCAGCTCGAGCTGTGGCGCCGCTGGCGCGAGGGGCGGCTGGCCGAGATGTTCGGGCCTAAGGCGTTCGACATCGACGCCCGCACGCGCCTGACGATGTTCCGCGGGCCGTGGGACGCGGCCGAGTGGACCAGCTATCACCCCGACGCCGAGCGGCTGTTCACGGCGCTGGCCAACGGCATCAACGCCTACATCGCCGCAACGCCGACCACCTGCCGATCGAGTTCACGCTCACCGGCATCAAGCCGGAGCCGTGGACCGCGAAGACCGTGGTGCTGCGCTGGGCGTCGCTGGCGGTGGACAGCGTGCGAGGTCAGGCGATCCAGGAGATCCAGCTGGCGCTCAGCGTGAAGAAGCTCGGCGTCAAGGAGGCGAACCGGCTGGCGGCGCCGGATCCGTGGGACGACCTCAAGGTGCCCGAGGGGCTCGACCTCGAGTGGTTCACCGACGAATTGCTGGCCGCCGCTCGCAAGGGCGAGGTCAACCCGTTCGAGCCCGGGGCGCTGCCCTCGCCGGCGATCGTCGAACCGTATCGGTCGCAGGTGCCGGCGCGGCAGGCGCGCCTGATGCCCGAGCTGCAGGACATGGACGGCAGCAACAACTGGGTGGTGAGCGGCAAGCACACCGCGAGCGGCGTGCCGATTCTGTCGAACGATCCGCATCGCACCATCGAGATGCCGGCGCTGCGCTACTTCGTGCACCTGTCGGCGCCGGGCTGGAACGTCATCGGCGGCGGCGAGCCGCCGTTTGTCGGCGTCGATGCCGGCCACAACGACACGATGGCGTGGGGCTTCACCTTCGCCGGCACCGACATGGTGGACGTGTTCGTCGAGGAGACCAACCCCGCCAACCCGAACGAAACGAAATACAACGGCGCCTGGGAGCCGATGACCGTGATCCGGGAAGAGATTCCGGTGAAGGGCGAGGCGCCGCGGAGCGTCGAGCTGAAGTTCTCGAAGCACGGGCCGGTGTTCTACGAGGACACGACGCGTCATCTCGCCTTCGCGGTGAAGGCGGTGACCCAGGAGCGCGGCACCGCCCCCTACAAGGGCAGCCTCAAGCTGGCGCAGGCGGCGAGCTGCGAGGACTTCTTCGACCGCGCGATGTCGTGGAAAGTGCCGACGCACAACCTGATCTGCGGTGACAACAAGGGCAACATCGCGCTGCAGGTGTCGGGCCTGACGCCGGATCGAAATGGCTGGAACGGCCGCCTGCCGGTGCCCGGCACGGGCAAGTACGAGTGGAAGGGGTTCCGCACCGATCTGCCGCGCGAGTACAACCCGCCGCGCGGCTACATTGCCACCGCCAACGACAACACCCACCCGAAGGGCTACAAGGGCCGGCCGGTCTTCTACAACGTCTCCACCGACGTTGACGTCTCGCGCATCACGCGCATCCGCCAGATGATGGACGAGCGGATCAAGAAGGGCGAGAAGTTCACCATCGCGACGATGGAGCAGATGCAGCACGACGCGTATTCGCTGCGCGCCGAACGTGACGCGCCGCTGTTCAAGGGTTGGAAGAGCGCCAACGCCGACGTCGAGAAGGCCCGGGCGATGATCGAGGCCTGGGACCATGTGCTGTCGAAGGACACGGTGCCCGGTGCCATCTACGTGCGCTGGTCAACCAGCGACGCCGGCGGCAAAGCCGTCGCCACGCCCGCCGGTCCCGCGCGCCAGAAGCTGATCGAAGAAGGGTTGTCGCAGGCGCTGGCCCGCACGACCAAAGACTGGGGCGCCGACTGGAGCCAGTGGCGCTATGGCCGCATCAACGAGAGCCGGCTGCCCCACCCGTTCCTCGACCAGTTTTCGCTGCCGTCGATCGAGCGTCCCGGCGGGTTCAACACCGTCAACGCCACCGGCGCGAACTTCCGCCGCATCATCGACCTCGCCAACGTGAACACGGCGATGGCCACCAACGCGCCCGGGCAATCGGCGCAGCCGGGCAGCGAGTCCTACGGCAATCTGCGGGAGCACCTCGCGAGCGGCGTCTATTTCCCGCTGCCGCTGTCGCGGGAGCAGGTGGACGAGCGGAAGGCCCACACCGTGAGGCTGGTGCCCTAGGTCGGCGCCGCCCATTCAGACACCGGCTCGCCAGCAGTATGCGGCGCGGGTAGTGCAAGGCATGCGCTACCGTATAGAGGACACGCTCAGATCGATCACGCCACCACTTCGCGATCAAGGAACGTTTACATGATTATTTCGCGCGCGAATTGGTTCGCCGGCACGCTGCTGACGCTGTGCACCATCGGCCTGGCGATCGCCGTGAGCGCGCAATCGCCTCCCGGCGCACCCACGGGCCTCATCGCCAGCATCACCGGCACCACCGTGACCTTGCAGTGGCAGCCGCCGGCCGGCGGAAGCATTCCGGTTGGCTATGTGGTCGAAGCGGGATCCACCGCGGGCGCTTCCAACATCGGGCGCTTTCCGACGGGGCCCTCGCCGACCGCGCTGATCGCGACGAACGTGGCCCCCGGCACCTACTTCGTCCGCGTCCGTGCCACCAGCGGGCTCGCGGCGAGAGTGGGCCGTCCAACGAAGTCACGGTTCCGGTGGGAGCGGCCTGCTCGGCGGCTCCACGGGAGCGCAGCCGGCATCCCTGACGACGTCGGTCAGCGGCTTCGCGGTGCAAGCGGTGTGGGGGGTGTCGGCCGGGCAGGTGTCCTCGTACGCATCCTGGAGGCCGGCTCGAGTCCGGGCGCCACCGACAGCGGGAACATCGACCTCGGCACCACCACCAGCTACTTCGCCTCGAGCGTGCCCGCCGGCACGTATTACGTGCGAATCAGAGGCGCGAAACGCCTGCGGCGTCAGCGCCCCTTCGAGCGAGGCGGTGGTGACCGTCGGGGCGACGTGCAGCGGGGTTCCCGGAGTTCCAGGCGCTCCTGCCGCGTCGGTGAACGGTTCGTCGGTCCGGTTGACCTGGGGATTGTCGTCCGGGGCCGTCTCGACCTACGTGCTCGAGGTCGGCTCGACGCCAGGCGCGACCAACCTCGGTGTCTTCGAAGTCGGAACGGGCACCGAACTGCAGCGTGTCTGGAGTGGCCAACGGCACCTATTACGTTCGGATTACGCGCGCGCAATCCCTGCGGGCTCAGAGCCCCCTCTGGTAATGCCATCGTCCACGGTCGGACTGTCACGCCATCCGGTCCGCCGCCGGCTGGAGATCGTCAAGCGGTCACGTGCGTTCACGATTCAGAACGGCCAGAGCGCGGGCGAGTTGGTGCTGGCCGGCGAAGTCGTCAACCGAGGCGGCGCGGCATCCCTCGGACCGGACTGTCCGCCTGAAGTCTTCGCGCCGAATGGGAGCCGCCTGCGCGGCGTGGTCGTCGAACTCGTCGGGCGGAGCCGACTGAACACCAACACGCAGCTGGTCCGGGACTGGACGCTGGGCCCCGGCGAAACCGGCTGCTTCACCTTCACGGTCGGACAGGCGAGCGCCATTGGCCGCTACGACGTCTGGACGAGCTTCGAAGCGGAGCCAACGACCCGCCTGAAGGGGCAACTGCAGGCGGAAATTACGTGCCTCTCGGTACGACGCCGGGCCAGAATCAATCAGACCGGGCTCGTGGCGTTCCTGAAGGCCACCAACGTCGGACCGACCACGGACAGTCTGGAATTCGGTAGCGTTGGTCGCCAAGAACGACGCTGGTCGTGTGGTCGCCTGCGGACAGTCGCGCGTCTATGGTGAGACCAATGCCGAGTTCCCTGGCTACGGCGTCACCAACGTGCTGCGGCCTGGCGAATCCGCATTTCCGCTGAACGGCGCGCCCTGGCACGGCAGGTCGGTCCCCGGCGCCGACGTCGCGTCGGTCACCGCCTGGCCGCTGTGGAAAGAGTGAGCCGACGCCTTCGAAAAGAGCGGCGGTTGACCAAACGGACCGGGTGCGATATCCGCTACCGCGCGTAGGTGAGCGACAGCACCGCGTAGGCCGTGGCGGCGTCGCTCATGAACTTGCCGATGTCGGATTCGGGATCTCGCTGCTTGTTCAGCGAGGCGGCCGTCCACCGGCCGGTGGCGCGATCCTGATTGCGGCGCAGCCACTCCAGGCCCTTCGCGACTCGTGGGTCGCTGGCGGCAACGCCCGCCTCCTGCAACGCCAGCGTGGCGAGCGCGGTGGCATAGCCGTCCGTCCGCGTGTCGTTCGGCGTGTTGTCCACGCGCTTGTACGAGCCGAGCGACGTGGTGCTCCAGCCGCCGTCGGGCTGCTGCAGCGCGAAGGTCGCGTCGATGGTTGACTGACGCTGCTGATCGGTCAGCAGGCCGGGGATGCGGCCGGACGCCCACATGCCCATCAACTGATTGAGCAGCGCGACCTTGCCGTGCTCTCGGGCGAAGTAGCCGCGCAGCGCGGTGACGTTCTCCTGGATCTCCGGCGTGGCGGCATAGCCGTCCGGAGCCGAGCCCACCGCCAGCGCCGCCAGCGACGCGCCGAAGTAGGGCGAATTGGGCGATTCCCAGGGCTCGTAGTTGAAGTTCAGCCAGGTCCAACGCGCCGGAGTTCGGCCCGGTCTTCATCTGCAGCGTCCACATCACGTCCAGCGCGGTGCGCCCATCGTCGCTGAGGTGTCCGGCCGAGGCGTCACGCCGCACAATCACGAGGGCGTTCATCACCGACTCGATCGCTCGCGATTCGCTGGTCTTGGGAATGCCGCGGGTTTGATCGGGATACCACGGCTCGACGTCGCGCCAGTTGCGCGCGCGGGTCAGCAGGTTGCCGAAGATCTTGCCTTCGGCCGTCGACGGCTCGCGTTCGCCGAGCGGCCCGCGCAGGGCCGGCCGCGCGAGCGCATACGGCAGCGTGGTATGGCACGACATGCAGTACGTGCCGCGGTCGCGCGCCGCATTCGGCCACGTCGTCCACCACTCCGCGCGTGCATCGAGATAGGCCGCGGCGGCCTTCGCGTCCCATCCCGACGCGTCTGGCGGGCCGGCCTCCAGGCGGTGCCCGATTGCCACGACGGCGAGGATGGCGATGCCCGACGCAATAGCGACTCGCAGATAGGGCTTCATGGGCCGATCATAGCTTCACCGGCGCGCGGAATCCGGGTTCTTGACATGGCCTGAACGGCTGTTTAGTTTGTCGGTTATGGCACCGAAGAGGTCCGCTCGCAAGCCACTGCATGGACGCGTGGCCCTCGTGGCGGGAGCAACGCGCGGCGCCGGCCGCGGCATCGCCCGGGCGTTGGGGAAGCCGGCGCGACCGTCTATTGCACCGGTCGAAGCATCAAAGGCAAGCCGTCGCCATACGGGCGGCCCGAGACGATCAACGAAACCGCGGCGATGATCAAAGCCGGCGGCGGCACGGCCATCGCGCTTCGCGTCGATCACACGATCGAAAGCGAGGTGAAAGCGCTGTTCAAGCGCATCATCCGCGCCCACAAGCGCATCGATGTCGTCGTCGACAGCGTGGCCGGCGAAGACCCGCTGATGGGACTGTACGGCTACCTCTGGCAGGCGGAGCTGAACACTGCGGACGCGATTTTTCGGCAGGCGCTCACCTCGCGCATCATCACGGCGAAGCACGCGGCACTTGCGATGATGCCCGCCCGGCGCGGGCTCATCGTCGAAGTGACGGAGAACGACATGATCGGCGGCGGCGGGAATCCGATGGCCCAGACCGTGAAAATGGCCCAGAAGGTCCTTCCGCTCCTGTGGGCCGCCGAGCTCGCACCGCACAACATCGCCGTGATGGCCGTCACGCCAGGCTTCCTGCGCTCTGAGTCCATGCTGCAGCACTTCGGTGTCACCGAAGACAACTGGCGTGACGCGGGCAAGAAGGATCCAAACTTCCTGGAGTCGGAATCCCCGCTGTTCGTCGGACGCGCGGTCGCGGCGCTTGCGGCAGACCCGAAGGTGCAGGACCGCACCGGAATGCTCTTCAGCTCGTGGGAGCTTGGACGTGACTACGAGTTGGCCGACTACGATGGCCGCCGGCCAGATTGGGGCCGGCACAAGATTGATTTCTCGGTTCTCCCGCCGGCGTTGATCGATGTCTTTCGCACCGGCACGAACCTGGAGATCAAGTGGTTGACGACGCTCGCGGCGCGGACCAGAAGGTTCAAGGCGAAGATCCCTTCTTGACCTCGTCGTAACCGCGGTCCTGATTTCGCTATGCTGAGGGCATGTCTGCGAAAGCCTTCGCAGTCGTGCTGAGCCTGGCACTGCCGGGCTGTGGCGAGTCGGACGGACCAACCTCTCCGACCACTCCGACGACCGCAACCGTGCGTCTCGTGTTCATGGGCTCGACGACGCGGCGAACCGATCTGCCGGCCTCCGCGGAGGCATGCACCAACGGCGTCGGGGCCACGCACACGCATCCGAGCTGGCGCAGCTTCGCCGGGATTCCCCTCCAGGCCGTGCCGCCCGATCGGTACGAGATCACGTTCACCGACGTGCCCGTTGACACCCGTGTGTCGCTCCGCGTGAACGATCAGAACGCGTGCGACGAGAATCCGACAGGCGCTGTCACCCGGAATGTGTTCGTCAACGACACACGGCTGATCCAGAACGCGACGACTCCTGGCAATGGGGACGAGCCCGGCTATGCGTTCACAGTGGCCCGGAACGGGTCGGTCAGCCAGTAGCTCCGAAGATGCGCTGCGGGGCTGATCCGCCTGGCTGGGTGTTCGGGCGATTCTGCCGCACAATGATGCGGTGGACAGCCTGCTATTCGATCTGCGGCTCGCGCTCCGCGGGTTGCGCCGCGATCCTGGATTCTGCCTGACGGCGATCGCGACACTCGCGGTCGCGCTCGCCTTGAACGTCACGGTCTATACCATTCGCGACGCCATGGTGGTTCGGGGATTGCCGATCGCCAGGGACAGCGAGCGCCTGGCCTACCTCGCGCTGCGCAAGCCTTCCGATATGGCGTGCTGTCCCGGCCCGGTGCGCTTTTCGGATTTCGAAGCCTGGCGGGCAAACGCCGACACTTTCGAAGACCTGGCATTTGGCAAGAACGGCGAGGCCATCACCTTTCGGGCCGACGGGCGCCCGATTGATATGGCGGCGTCGAGGAATACGGCCAATCTGTTTAGCCTCCTCGGGGTGCAGCCGGCCGTGGGCCGCGACTTCACCGCAGCTGATGCCGTGCCCGGCGCCCCCGCCACCATCATCGTCAGCCACGAGTTCTGGGCGAGCCGCCTTGGCAAGCGAGCCGACGTTCTCGACGTGTCTGTGCAGCTGAACGGCAAGCCGGCTTCAATCATCGGCGTGATGCCGGAGCGCTTCGCGATCGTCTATCCACAGGACATCTACCTGCCGCTCGCAGCGACTCCGGCGCTCGAAGGCCGGGTGTTCGGCCGCTTGAAAGACGGCGTCACGCCGGAGGCCGCGCGCACCCAGCTTGTGACGATCACGGCGCGGCTCGAGGCGGCCGACGGAATCTCGCGCGGCATCCCGCTGGTGCAGACCTACACGCAGGCCCACGTCTCCGCGGATGCGCCGAGAATCTACGGCGCACTCTGGGCTGGCGCATGGTTCGTGCTGCTGATCGCCTGCGCCAATCTGGCCAACCTGACGCTGGTTCGCACGGTCGGCCGGTGGCGTGAGCTCTCCACGCGCGTCGCTCTCGGCGCCGGCCAGACGCGAATGGTGCGCCAGATGCTCATCGAGAGCCTGGCGGTGACTGGCGTGGCCGCGACGATCGCATGGTGGCTGGTCAAGTGGAGTGTCAGGGCATGGGCGGAGTCCACGGCATCGAGATATCTGGTGCTCGACTACTCGGTCACGCCCGAGACGCTGGCCTACCTGCTGTCGATCTCCGTCGCCGCGGCGCTGGCAATTGCGCTGCTGCCGATCGCTCGAGTGCTACAACTCGACCTCAACGAGGCAATCAAAGGCGATGCACGTGGCGCGACGCAGGGCGTGCGAAGCAAGAAGCTGACGTCCGCTCTCCTCGCCGCCCAGATGGCGCTCGCCATCGTCCTCCTGCTCGGCGCAGGCGTCCTGGTTCGGAGCTTCGAGAAGATCGTCGGCGCCGACACCGGCGTGCGTGATGCCGAACAGGTGATGGTGGGCCTGGTGGGCCTGCCGTCGGACAAGTATCCGACTCCCGCCGCGCGCACCGAGTTCTTCGCACGCCTCGACACCGAGCTGAGAACGATCGCCGGAGCCGAAGACGTGTCGGTCGCCAGCACCCTTCCTACGCGTGGCATTCGCGTGAGACCGATCGAGATCGACGGCAGGCCGACGGCGGCCGGACGCTGGTGAGTCGGTCCAGGTGATGACGGCCGGCGCCGGCTACTTCCGTACGATGGGCCGGCCGACCATCATCGGCCGTGACTTCACCGACGCTGACGATGAGACGGCGCCGTCGGTCGTGATGGTGAACGAACGCTTTGCCGAGACGTTCTGGCCGGGCGGCGACGCCATCGGGAAGCGCTTGCGAACCGTCGATCAGAGCGTGCCCGGCCCGTGGCGTGTCGTCGTGGGGATTGTTCCCAACATCATGCAGGGCGACGCCACCAGGCAGAGTTTCAAGCCGATTGCCTACGTGCCCTTCCGGCAGCAGCCGTCGGCGCGCGCGTTTATCTTCGTCCGCGCGAGCTCGCCGCCGAGCCAGACGGTCCAGGCCGTGCTCGCGAAAGTGCAGGAGCTCGATCCAGACGTCATCACCGAGGACTTCAGCGCGCTGAAGGCGCGGTTCGCGTTCGACCGCGACTGGATGGACCTCGAGCACGCGGACCTCGGCAAGCACGCCGCGCTGGCGCCCATCTTCGCCGTCGTCGCGCTCGTGCTTGCGGCCCTGGGACTGTTCGCCGTCGTCGCACATTCGGTCAGCCAGCGCACCAGGGAGATCGGCGTGCGAATGGCCATTGGCGCCACCACTCGCGACATCGCGCGGATGGTCGTGCGCGAGGGTATGCGCCCGGTAGCGATCGGCCTCTTCGCTGGTTTCATCGCTGCCGCGGCCACCAACCGGATATTGCAGTCTCAGTTGGTGGGGGTGTCGCCCTACGATCCGCTGACGATCGCCGCAGGCCCGCTGCTGCTGGTCGTGGTCGCGCTGATCGGCTGCCGCATACCCGTCAAGCGAGCGGTCCGGGTGGATCCGGTCGTGGCTCTGAGGCACGAATAGTCATCACTGCGCGATCGTCAAGGGTCGGCGGACACCCCCACGCCTTCATCTGCTCGGGCAGCACGAAGACCGTCAGCTCCGAGATGCGGCCTTCGTGATCGAGGGTCAACACGGTCAGGCAGACGGCCGAGTATCTGCCGTCAGCGCCGCGCATGTACGAAAGCGCCGCCGGCTGTCCGTTCATCCCCAATGGCAGCAGTCGATAGCGACCCGGGCGCGGCTCCCCGTCCCATGTCTGCGGATGACCGAGGGCCGTGGCCACCGCATCGCGGCCGTCGAGCCAGCCGATCCACGGCGGCATGCTCATCACCGCATCCTCGGTCAGCATTGAGACGAGCAGGTTCAGGTCTCCCGTCTCCCACGCGCGCACGAACCGGGAGACCGCCTCCGCCTTCTTCGCTTCGAGATCCGCAGGGGCGGGACCGGCATCCGGCGAGCGGGCGATGCCGCTGCGTGCGCGCTGCAGCGCGCTGTTGATCGCCGGGACCGTCGTCTCGAGCATCTTCGCCACATCGGCGGCGCTCCACTCGAGGACGTCGTGGAGGATGAGTGCGGCTCGCTGGCGGGGCGGCAGCAGCTGCATCGCGCGGATGAAGGCCAGGCGGACGCTCTCGCGAAGCAGCAGCGCCGCTTCCGGGTCCGATCCGTCCGGGAGCAGCACGTCTGGATACGGCTCGAGCCACGGGATGTCGCGACTCGGCTCGGCAAGAAGCCTTTCAGGCGGGACAGATGGTCCGATATCTCGAGGAAGCAGCCGCCGTTGACGCGTCCTGAGCACGTCGAGGCACGTGTTCGTGACGATCCGGTACATCCACGCGCGGAAGGTGCCCTGCTCCTCGTACGAGTCGAGGTGGCGCCAGGCCTTGACTCGCGCTTCCTGCAGCGCGTCCTCCGCGTCCTGAAATCCTCCGAGCATCCGGTAGGCGTACACCAGCAGCTCGCGGCTCAACGGATGAAACAGCGCGTGAAGAGCCGCCTCGTCACCTCGTTGGGCGGCCTCGATCAGGGAGCGTTCGTCTTTTTCGAGCATCACCGATGAATCCGGGCCACGGACGACGTTCTATCAAGTGAACCATACGAGCTCCCGGCGCGGCAAGACGATCGCCCGGCAGCAATAGACGAAAGGACACGTGACGTGAGCAAAGTGTTTGTCAGTATGAGCATGTCGGTCGACGGCTTCGTCGCGCCCGAGGGGATGGATTTGGCGCACGCAGAAGATCCGGGCTACAAGGACTGGCTGAGCCAGTGGATGGCGCTTCAGCAATGGATATTCCAGCAGCGCTTCTTCCGCGAGTCGCTCAAGCTGGGCGAGGGAGGAGAGACCGGACGCGACAACCAGATCGTGGAGGAGACCTTCAACCGCACTGGCGTGAGCATCATGGGGAAGCAGATGTTCGACGGCGGCGAGCGCTACTGGCCCGAGGAAGCGCCGTTCCACACGCCGGTGTTCGTCTTGACCAACACGGTGCGGAGCCCCTGGGAGCGCCCGGGCGGCACCACGTTTCATTTCGTCAACGATGGTATTGAAAGCGCGTTGACCCAGGCGCGCGCGGTGGCGGGAGGGCGAGACATCCGCATTGCGGGAGGCGCCAACGTGGTGCGGCAATACCTCAACGCCGGTCTCGTCGATGAGCTCTCGATCGCATTGTCACCCGTCTTCCTCGGCGAGGGGCTGCGATTGTTCGATGGGGTCGACAAACGACGCGTCTCACTGGACATCGTGGACGCGGTTCACTCGCCACTCGTCACGCATCTCCGCTACGCGCTCGGATCCGCTTGAGCGCGTGGACGATCTAGATTCAGTGCCGGCAGGAGTGTGGCTCTCGGCGCGACACTCCTGCCATTCCTCAACACACCGCTCGCTTCGGGCGAGGAGGTCCGGCTGGCGACGAGATGGTATAGTCCGCCGAACCTCCCCGCCGCTCTCCACTCAGCACCCGCAAAGGAATATCGGTGGCCATGATCGACGCCTTCTGCCACATTCTGCCGCCGAGGTACGAAGAGACACGCTGGGCACGCGCCGGTTCAAAGGACTTTGCCGCCAGCAGTCCCGCGCACCTGCAGTACGTGCGCACGGGACGCAAGGCACCCAACTACGAAGTGCTGACGAGCCTCGAGGCCCGCTTTCGCATGATGGACGAGTTCGAGGGCTACCGGCAGGTGATCAGCCTCGCGAGCCCACCGCCCGAGCATGTGGCCCCGAAGTCGAGCGTGGAGCTGTCCACGATTGCCAACGACGAGCTCGCGGAGCTGATTGCCAAGTACCCGACGCGGTTCGCCGGCGCGGCAGGCGCCGTGCCGATGAACGAGCCCGATGCGGCATGCCGCGAGATCGAGCGTCTGTTCGACCAGCTGCGCCTGTGCGCCGTCCAGATCTTCACCAACGTCAACGGCCGGCCGCTCGACGCACCCGAGTTCCGGCCGGTGTGGAAGACGCTTGCCGACAAGGGCGTGCCCGTTTTGCTGCATCCCGCGCGCAGCAGCGCCCACGCGGACTATGCCGCGGAGCAGGACTCGAAGTACCTGATCTGGCAGGTGTTCGGCTGGCCGTACGAAAGCACGGCCGCGGTGGCGCGGCTGGTCTTCAGCGGCATCATGCAGACGCAT
This sequence comes from uncultured Acidobacteriota bacterium, assembly GCA_963723005.1. Classification (GTDB taxonomy): domain Bacteria; phylum Acidobacteriota; class Vicinamibacteria; order Vicinamibacterales; family UBA2999; genus VFZN01. The sequence goes on from CAVRPA010000015.1 coordinate 537,737, forward strand.
CCCGGGTTGAAGATCCTCGTTCACCACACCGCCGCGATGATCCCGTTCTTCCACGGCCGCATGAAGTCGATGTTCGACCAGTTCAGCGAAGACTTCGCGATCCTGACGGAGGGACGCCTGACGGAGCATCCCATCGAATACTTCCGCCGGTTCTACGGCGACATGGGGGCGTTCTCGCCGGGTGCCGTGAATGTCGCCCGGGATTTCCTCGGCGCCGACCACCTGCTGTTCGGCACCGACGCGCCGTTCGACGCCACCGGCGGCCGGTCCTCGATTCGTGAGAGCATCGCGGCCGTGAAGAATTCCGCCTGCACGGAAGCCGAACAGTCGAATATCTTCACGACGAACGTGGAGCGGTTCTTCAATCTCGCACCGACCTCATGACCGTCGCTGCGGCCCCGCCCAGGCTGAAGAACCCGTGGTGGGTGGTGTTTGGATCCGCCGTGGGATTGATTGTCGGCAACGGTCCGATCGTGTTCTTCACATTCGGATTGTTCCTGGGGCCGGTGACCAGGGAATTCGGATGGGATCGGGCCACGTTCTCCTCGTCACTGCTCGTCGGCCACGGATGTGCGGCGGCGGCATATCCCTTTCTCGGCCGCGCCATCGATCGTTACGGGATTCGCCGGGTCTCGCTGACGTCCATCGTGCTCTTCGCGCTGTCGCTGGCCTCGCTGTCGCTGACCCCTCCCTCGCCGGCCGTGTTCATCGCGATGGCCGGCCTGGTCGGACTGCTCAGCGCGGGGCAGGCGCCGCTGCCGTACGCCAAGGCCGTGTCGTCGTGGTTCGACGAGCGCCGCGGCCTCGCGCTTGGCATCGCGATGACCGGGATCGGGATTGGCGCCACGCTGGTGCCGCAGTTCGCCCGCGCCGTCATTGATGCTTACGGGTGGCGTGCCGGCTACGTGGCGCTTGCCGCGCTGATGTTCATCGTCGCCTTTCCGGTCGTCGCGATTTTCATCCGGGAACCCGACAGCCACGCGCGCACAGTCACCTACGGCGACGGCGTGCTTCCGGGACTGACGGTCGGCGAGTCGGTCCGGTCCACCAGTTTCTGGCTCCTTGCGATTCCCGTCTTTCTCGTGGTCACCTCGATCAACGGCATTGTCGGCCACCTTGTGCCGTTGCTGACCGACCGCGGCTTCGCGCTCGGGCAGGCAACGGCGACGCTGTCCGCCGTAGGACTCTCGACCATCGCCGGACGGCTGGTCTCCGGCTACCTGCTGGATCGATTCTTTGCGCCCTACGTCGCCGCAGCGCTCTTCCTCCTGCCGCTGGCCGGCGTTGGTATTCTCGCCGCCGGCGCCGGCGGTCCGGCGCTGATCCTCGCCGCGATGCCGCTCGGCTTCGGGCTCGGCGCCGAAGTGGACGTGATTGGGTTCATGGTCAGCCGTTACTTCGGACTGCGCTCCTATGGCGAGATCTACGGATGCATGTTCGCCATCTTCACCGTGGGGACCGGCCTGGGCCCGGTGCTGATGGGCCTCAGTTTTGACAAGACGCGCTCCTACACGCTCGCGCTCGCCGTGTTCGGCGTCGCGCTCGTGTGTGCCAGCGTCCTCGTCTCGAGGCTCGGCCGATACAACTTCCCGGCGCGCCGCCTAGGACTCAGGGTGCCGATGGAGACACGCGACCGGCGAAGAACGTGTGGTGGCTACGGGCCTCGTGGATGTGGCGTTCGTCACCTGGTCCGACGACTGTCGCCATCTGCTCGTCGTCGGTCATCCACACCCCTCGGCGGATCACGATTGCTGGATCGTGCCGGTGGATGGCGGAGCGCCGATCGATACCGGCGTGCTTCGCCGGGCGCGGCAGCAAGGCTCGATCATCATCTCGATGGCGGTCGCGCTGGATGGGAGATTCGATCTTCTTCACGGCGGCCGGTAGGCAGGGCGTCCATGTGTGGCGGCAGCGGGTCTCGCCGACGACGTTCGAGGCGATCGGCTCGCCGGAACTGATGACGCCGGGCGCAGACTCCGCGTTCTTCCCCACCGTCGCTCGCCGGCGATTGGGCTTCGTCGGTGTGCACACCAGACACCAACATGTGGTCTGTCGGGATCGACACGACAGACCGGACTCGCTCGGGGGCAGCCTCGCCGCCTGACCCGCGGCGGAGGCATCGTCAGCAATTTCAGCGTGTCGCGCGACGGGAATACGCTCGCGTACTTCGCCGCCGGATCGAGCGGCGCCGCGCTGCGTATCAGGGATGTGCAGCGGGGCACCGACACCGTGCTCGAGGGAGACGCCGGCGACAATCGCGGGTTTCCGGTGATCTCGCTCGACGGCGACACGGCTCGCGTTCGGAACGCTGGTCGCCGGACCGCCCGTCAGACGCCCAGTGTTCGTGGCGAATCTCGTCGATGGAGCGTCCCGGTTGATTTGCGAAGATTGCGGCGGCCGTCCGCGGCTCTGGCTCGACGACGAGCTGCTGCTGGCCGAGACCTTCGGGACGGGGCTGAATTCGTTCATCGTGCTCGACACGCGCACGGCCACGCAGCGCCCGCTGCTGTCTTCCCGCGAGCGCCGCCTGTCGAACCCTCGTCTTTCTCCGGATGCCCAGTGGCTGGCCTTCGACGCCACGCCGCCGGGCGGATCACCCTCGGTGCTCCTGGCGCGGCTCGACGACGGTCACGCGGCAGATGAAGCCGCGTGGATACGCGATTGAGACCGGCGCGAGCCACCCGTTCTGGGCGCGAGACGGCCGCTTGCTGTACTACCTGCCGGCGACGCCGACCGTTGATATTCGAAACCGGGTCGCTGCCCGCACCTTCGATCCCGGTGACGGAAGCGTCGGCTCACAGCCTATCGAGGTGCTCGCCCTGTCGGAAATGATCGTGCCGGCGATGATCAGCACCGCCGCGCCGATCGTCGCTGGCGATCAGATCGTGTTTCTGCTCGGGAACTACCGGGGTGACATCTGGATCATGGATGTCACCTGACTTACTCCGCTCTGAGCGCCTCGCTTGGATCGATGCCGGCTGCTCTTCGCGCCGGCACGTAGGTCGCGCACGCCGCTGCGCCCGCCAGCGCGCACACCACGATCGCAAGCGTCGCCGGATCCGCCGGCGTGACGCCGAACAGGAGTGACGAGATCCACCGGCCCGCGGCAAGCGCGCCTGCCAGGCCGACCATCAGGCCAGCCAGGGTCAGCGCCGCGCCTTCGCGCACGAACATCCAGACGACGTCGGAAGGCGATGCGCCAATGGCCAGACGAAGACCGATTTCTCGTCGCCGCTGACCCACCATGTAGGCGAGCACGCCGTAGACGCCAATGATGGACAGCACCACGGCGATTGCGGCAAACGACAGAAGAACCAGCATCGTGAAACGTCGTCCGGCGAGCGACGCGTCCACAAGAGTCGCGAGCCGCTCCATGTGTGCGAGCGGCAACAAGGGATCGAGGCCGGCCACATCACGCCGGATCGCTGGAATCGACGCGATGCGATCGCCGGCGCTGCGCACCGCGACGGTGAAGGCGTCCACCGGCTGCTGCTCGTACGGCAGGTAGATTTCCGCCGGCGTGTCTTCGTCGAGGCCGCGGTATTTGATGTCGCCCACGACACCGACGATGGTTTTCGGCCCGTTCCGCGCATCGCGCGAGAGCCCGGCGGTGACTCGAATCTGTTGGCCGATCGGGTTCTGTCCCGCGAAGTATCGCTGTGCGGTCCGTTCGTTGATGAGGGCGACATCCGGACTCGCCGCCGTATCGCGGTGGTCGAACGACCGGCCGGCGCGGATCGGGATCTTCATCACATCGAAGTAGGCAGGGCTGACGACTCGAAGCCCGGCAGTCGGCATCGATGCAGAGTCCGGCACCGCCTGCCCTTCATGTTGAAAGCCGGTCAGGGCGTTGAGATCGCTCGTGAACGGGAGACCCATCGCCACCGCGGCCGATTCAATGCCCGGTTCCGACTGGAGCGTCGAGAGCAGCGACGCCACGAACGCTCGCGGACTCGCGGGATCCGAATACCTCGCGACCGGCAGCGACAAACTGAACGTCGTGACGCCTTCTGGATTGAAGCCAGGCTCCACGCGCTGGAGCTGAACGTAGCTGCGCATCAGCAGGCCGGCTGCCACCAGCAGCATCGCCGCGCCGGCCAGCTCCGAGACGACGAGCACGCGTCGCGCGCGCGTTCCGCTCGTCCCGACCGCGCCGCGATCACCCAACAGGACAGCCCGGTGAATCGATCGTCCCGAATCGCCAGAGCCGGGGCCAGCCCGGACACGATGCTCGTCACGAGTGCCAACGCCACACTGAAGCCAAGGACGTTCGTGTCGACCGCGAGTTCCTGGAGTCGCGGGATCGACGTCGGTCCGAGCACTACCACTGCACGCACAATCCAGAAGGCGACACCTGCACCGGCCGCCCCGCCGAGCGCCCCCAGTACGAGACTCTCGGTCAGCAGCTGCGCGATCAGCTGGCGCCGGCTCGCTCCGAGGGCAGCCCGCACGGCGACCTCGCGGGCACGCGCCTGTCCACGTGCGAGCAGCAGATTCGCGACGTTGGCACACGCGATCAGAAGCACCAGCGTCACCGAGCCAAACACCGCCACCAGGGTCGGGCGAATGCCGCCAACAATCCGCTCGTGCAGCGACACAGCCGACACCGTCGCGTCCTTTTCAGTTTCCGGGAACTCGGTCGCCAGGCTGTCGGCGACCGTTTGCAGCGCGATGGTCGCCTGGTCGGCCGACACCGTCGTCCTTCAAGCGCGCCAACACCTGCACCCACTGTGCGCCGCGCGCCTCTGGCGCGAGATCGCGGGGCTTGAAGATGAGCGGCTGCCAGAATTCCGCAGCGGCCGGAAACCTCAGACTGGCCGGAGCGACGCCGACAATCGTCACCGTCTGGCCATCGAGGGTCGTCGTCGAGCTCACGACGTCCGGACGAGCGCCGAATCGGCGCCGCCACAGGCCGTCGGAGATGACGATCTGATTGCCATCACCCTGCGCGTCGCTTTCCGCGAATGGGCGGCCGAGTGCCATCGGCACACCCATCAGGTTGAAGTAGTTCCACGACACTCTCGCGCCCTGGAGCCGCTCCGGATCGGTGAACCCGGTCATGCTGACGGTGATGGGTTGGACGGCCGATGCGTCGGCAAATGCGCCGCTTGGGCCCACGTAGTCGCGAACATTCAGGGGCGAGAACCAGGGCGAGACGCGTCCCTGGTGTCCGTAATAAAGAATCACCAGGCGGCCTGGATCACGATATGGCAACGGTCGAAGCAGCACGCCATTGACGATCGTCAGCACCGCCGTCGTCGTGCCGATGCCGAGCGCCAGTGTGAGAATCGCCACGCCAGCGAACGCCGGCTGCCGCTGCAGCATCCGCAAGGCATGACGCAAGTCCCGAACCAATAGGCGCATACCACCCTCCTCGACCGACGCGCGCCGCCTCGACAGCGAACGTCCAGTCGGGGGTTAGACGGCCGCCCGGCCGAGAGGGTTGGAGTGTCGAGTAGAATCCGGGGCTATGGCGCTTGGAAACATCGATCGTGCCGCGCTGACGACCATCATCACCCTCGCGATCGCCATGGGACCGGCGCTCGATGCCGCCCAGACCGCGGAGCAGCCGGTGCAATACCGGTCGCCTGAAGGCGTCGAGTATCGCTCGCTCCCCGACACGGACGCGGTCAAGACCGCGCGCGCCGCGCTCGACGCCGACCCGAAGAACATCGCGAAGCTCATCGACCTCGGCGTGGCCCAGTCCGGTGTGCGGCAGTTTCGCGAAGCCATCGCGACGTTCACGCGGGGGCTCGACCTCGAACCGAACAACGCGCTGCTGCTCCGATGGCGCGGGCATCGCTATCTGTCGGTGCGCGACTTCGATCGCGCGTTCGCCGATCTCACGCGCGGCGGCACCATCGACAGCTCGATCTACGGCATCTGGTACCACCTCGGGGTCGTCCAGTACTTGCGTGGAGACTTTGCCGACGCGGCCGCCTCGTTCACCAAGGCGCAACCGATCGCACCCGACGCCGGCGAGCTGGCGGGCTCCACGGACTGGTTGTGGATGTCGCTCAGCCGGGCCGGTCGCGGCGCGGAAGCGAAGGCAATGCTCGATCGGCGGCCGGACTCGAAGCCGGTGACCAACGCCTACACGCGGCGCCTGCAGCTCTATCGCGGTGAGATTGGTCCGGACGCCGTGGTCACGCCGGCGGATACCGACGAAGTGCAGATCGCCACGCTCGCCTACGGCCTGGGGAACTGGTATCTCGTGCGCGGCGACAAGGAGCAGGCGCGCAAGTGGTTCGAGCGATCGGTCCAGTCGGGCGGCTGGCCCGGATTCGGATTCATCGTGTCGGAGGTGGAGCTCCGACGGCTTCGTTGAGGTCGCCTGTGACCGACGTCGCCGCTGAAGCCTGCAACGCTCTTGGTGCTGTTCACGAACAGTTCGAGCCGTACCCTGTTCGCGAGGTCAGCATCGGCGCCATTCGGATCCAGCGCGCGCTGCCCGTGAGGGGCAGGCGCTTGATCGGTCCGTGGTGCTTTCTCGATCGGTTCGGGCCTCTCACCTTCAGCGAAGGCACTCCCATGGATGTCGCGCCGCATCCGCACATGGGCCTTCAGACCGTGACGTGGCTGCAGCAAGGCGAGCTCGTCCACCATGACAGCTTGCTGAGCGAGGGGAACCTTCGACCCGGCGGCGTCAACGTGATGACGTCGGGGCACGCGATCGCGCACGCCGAGCGCACACCTCGCATCAATACCGGCCGCCTTGGCGGCGTGCAGTTGTGGACGGCCCTGCCCGACCGCGATCGAAATGGCCCGGCGTCGTTCCAGCACGTGCCCGAGGTGCCTGTGTTCGAGACGTCAGGTGGCCTGGCCCACGTCTTCTCCGGCACGCTGTCGAGCGCGACCTCCCCGGCCAACCATTTCTCGCCGCTGGTGGGTGCCGACCTGCAAGTTCATGCGCATCACTCGCTCACCGTTCCCGTGGAGCGCGAACACGAGCATGCGGTCTTGATTCTGAGCGGCGATTGCGCCCTGGAGAAGCAACCGCTGGCGCCCGGGGTGCTGTACTACCTGGGCACGCAGAGAGCCGACCTCACCTTCGCTTCCATCGACGGCGCACGCGTGTTGCTCATCGGCGGTGTGCCGTTCCCCGAAACGATCTTGATGTGGTGGAACTTCGTGGCGAGGAGTCCCGACGAAATTCGGACCGCGCGCGATGACTGGGAAGCGCACCGGCGGTTCGGCGAGGTTCCCGCCTATCAGGGGCCACGCTTAGCCGCCCCGGAGCTGACGCGGCTCGCGCAGCCGAATCCCGTGAGCTGAGAAGGAACGTGGCAGCGCAGTCCGGGCGCGCGCTCAGCCAGACAGGACGCCGGGAAGCGTCCTCATGAACAGGCGAATGTCGCCAATCTGGTCGGCCGTCGAGATGAACTCGAACGCGGTCGGGCTGACGGACGTCGTGTGGCGTTCCACAACGGCTGTCAGGGCCGCCGGCAGGATGGGACACTCGTCCAGCAATCCGAGCACGCTGATCCAGGCGGTCATGTCGAGCGTCGCGAGCACGTCGGCAGCATCGCGCGCGAGCCACGGTGTGCCGGCCTCGCGCTGCTTCACGAGCGTGCGCTGCAGCGCGCGGAGCCCGTGGCGAGTGTCGGCGTCCACACAGCGAAGATCGTCCAACGTCGAGATGAGCTGATCAGCCACGAACAGGCTCACGTCCTGGTACAGCACCGACCAGCCCACTTCGAACGCCGTCACGAGGTCGTGGTCCACGAGGAACGCGTCGGGAGCATGGCCGCGTCGAGTTCTCGCGGCGACGAGGCACCATGCGAGGTCGCGCCCGGCCAGCGCGCGGGCCAGCCTTCGAGACCCAGGTTGCAGATGCACGCCGCCGCATCGGACGCTTCCTGGGGCGTGAACGGCCGCGACTGAACGGACGATCCCGCGAGCAGTGCGTTCGCGAGGAACGCGAGCTCACGACTGCGGGCGAGGTACGTGGTCTCGTCGTGCTGCAGCGCGCGCTTCATCAGCCGTCTCAGGAGCGGGACTCTCGTGGCTCGAGGGTCCTCGTCCGCGGCCTCGAGCAGCGCCCGGGGCCGGTCCGGCATCAGGCCTGCCTCGGCCAGCAGTTCGATGACCGCGTCGACCGACGCGGGGATGTCATCGTCGCCGTGGACCTGCCGCGCGGAAGCCTTGGCGAAGGCGGAGACGTCTGTCGCGTCGTCGTGTGCTCCACTTTCAAGCGCACCTGCAGACGCGGCTTCTGGTGTGGCGTCCGCTTCTTCTTCGGCCGCGCGAAAGTAGGCCGTGGCGATGGGGTTCGTCGCGATCGGGCCCGTCGGCGCCGACGCCGCCCGCGGCTGCCGCGCCATCTGAAGGAAGGCCCGCGCGTCGGCCGGTGTCGCGTAGCCCTGCCGCGATCGCCGTCGCTCCCGTTCGATCGCGACGTCGTGGAGGTGCTGCTCCGGCGCCATCAGCAGATCGTCGAGGCCGTCGATCTCCGGCCTGGAGTTGGACAGGGGGCGGCATCCCTGCATCACCGCGTGAAAGTAGTCGTTCTGCTCGACATCGAGCGTGACGAGGAGCGTGATGATCGCATCCCACGCATCGGTTCGCCGCGCCCGCACCAGGTAGCCGCCCACTTCACACTCGAGCACGTCACGGCTCGTCTCGCTGTTCATGAGATCGTGGCGATCCATCAGCTCGTCATCACTCGACGCTGTCGGTTCGAACGTGCCAGGGTCGAACACGCGCAGGTAACGGGACAGGCCGACGATCACCAGGTGCGTGTCGAGGGCGGCAACGGTGCGTGCCGCCACCGAGTCTCCGGTGTCCACCAGCACCTCGAGCCATTCGCCGAAGCGATCGACATCGAACTGCTCGTCGCGTCCCGGCTGGGCGTGGCGCCATAGATCGAGATCGAGCAGGCAGGAGAGCTGCGCGGGTGTCGCAGACGTGACCAGCTCGCCGCACGCCTCGAGGCCGCGGTGCTGGATGAGCTGACTGAGCGTCTCCGGCGCGAGGTGCGGGACCACCCGCGCGAGGAATGGCGTGTCGAACAGACGCGCGAGCCGATGATCCAATGTCGACATGGGCCGGCGATGATACCCATCCTGCCGGCCAACAAACAGTCTTGAAGAGTGGGTGGTATGAGGGGATACTAATAGTGGGGTTGACGTCCGTCATCCCATCCTGGTCCTCCGGGCCTCCCCTTCCGACAGTTTGCGCTTATCGTCTCGTTTCGCGCTGTCGTTCCGCCTCCTCGAGCCACTGGGCCAATTTCTCGTCGTTGTATCCGTAGCGCGCCCAACCGGCCGCGTTACTGTCCCAGCGGTAATCCTTGATCGTCATGTCGATGCCGCGGTCGATGAGGAATCGCATCGACTCGTAGGGGTCTGGCAGGGTCACCAGCTGATGCAGGATGCTCGCCGGCTCGTGGGAGTTCCAGTTGGTGTTGATGTCGGCGCCGTGCTCGAGCAGGACGTCCGCGACGTCGAAGTGGCGGTTGATGACGGCAAAGGCGAGCGCCACGTCGAGCACCTGCTGCGCCGTGGGCGTATCCCACTGCAGGTGGCTGCGCGCGTCCGGGTCGTTGTAGGGATACTGACCGTCGAGATTGCGGACGACGCCGGCGCTCGTCGAACCAGTGCTGCACTCGCGCGAGGTTTCCCATGCCCGCCGCATGTGCCAGGTCGTCCGGCACCGGCCAGATGCGGGCGAGCAATGGAAGCAGGTGGGTGTTCGCGTACATGAATGCCCACTCGATAGCGTGTGACGGAGGCGGCGGCTGGCGCCGCAGGATTTCGGGATCGAGGTCGAGAAGACCGCCGATGAATGCCCCGCGGTCCTTCTGAAAGCTTGCGGTTTCGATGAGCTCGGCCTGAAACGGCACGCAGGCCTCGCCCAGCAGCCACGGCTCACGCTGCAACAGGCCGACGAACGACGTCAGGTCGCCCTCTTGAAGCGCGCGCTGGACTTGCGCCATGACGAACACCGTCCACAGTCCGAGCGCCGCGACCTGCGCAAGGTCAGATCTGTCGGATCGATCGAAGCTCTTGATGAAAGACGGGCGGTCCGTGAGTCCGTCGATCTGCTTGCCGAGCTCGGGATCGACCGCGATGGATCGTTCCAGCAGGAGTGAGGCGACCGCCTCGTGGCCGAAGCGGCAAGCAGACACAAAGGCTTCGTTGACGGTCGCGAGATCGCTCCCGTTCTCGCCGAGGGCGGCACGAACGGCGTCGGCATCGCCGAGCGCCGCCAGGAACTTCAACGTCTGCGGCAACAGGTGCTTGCGATGAAACAGCTCGAGCAGCGCTCTGGCTCGGGAATCGACAAGGCCGTTCAGCACAGAGGGCGTCACGACCGCGCCGGCGTCGATCAGCATCTCTGCGCACGCCCGGCGCGTGAACCACTGTTCCCGCTGCGGGTCGCCTGCATCACCGTAGGCGCCGGTGGCGAATCCCAGCACGCCGCCGTGATCGTCATCGCCTTGCCAGGACAGCAACGCCGGGTACTCAGCCAACAGCTGCTTCAGGCGTTCGACGTCGTTGTCGTGAATGACGCGTCGAGCCTGCGCGGCCGCCCACTCCAGCCCGTTCGAAGTGGTCATCGCGACCTCCTTTCATGAATCGCCTGTGTCCCGCTGAAACCAGGCTGAAAGAAGGTGCACACGCACACGACCCAGACCAGACAGGTGGGAGTGTTCCCTTGCCGCGGGTGGGGGCGCTCTGTCAGCGCGCTCCCGGCAGTATCAAGGGACCGCCGCTTCGATGTCAAAGGCAGTTCAGCACCATGGGCGCTACGCGGGGACGGGGGTCGACACCTTGCCGGCCCCCGGGCGTAGAATCGGGACACGTGACGCTCCCCCCTGAGAACTGGCCACGCCTGAAAGAGGTGTTCGCGGATGCGCGAGCGTTGCCGGCCAACCTGCGGCCGGCATACCTGGCCGCGGCGTGCGGCGGCAACGAGGCGCTGCGCCGCGAGGTGGAGTCGCTGCTGGCGTCGGATACGGATGCGACGAGCTTTCTCGAGACGCCGGCGGTGCTGCTCGCGGACACGGAGGCGAAGCGCCTGGAAGGCCAGCGCATTGGCCCGTACCAGATCACGTCGTGGATCGGCGCCGGTGGGATGGGTGAGGTCTACCGCGCCAGCGACACCCGGCTACATCGCGACGTCGCGATCAAGGTGCTGCTCGCGGAAGTGGCCCACGACCCCGACCGGCTCGGCCGATTCAAGCGCGAAGCCCACCTGCTGGCGTCTCTCAACCATCCGAACGTCGCGCAGATTCACGGCTTGGAAGAGACGGCCGAGATCTCCGCGCTGGTCATGGAGCTGGTGGAGGGACCCACACTGGCGGATCGCATCGCTCGAGGCGCCATCCCGCTCGACGAGGCACTCCCAATCGCGAAGCAGATTGCCGAAGCGCTGGAGTCGGCCCACGAGCAGGGAATCGTCCATCGTGACCTCAAGCCGGCCAACATCAAGGTCCGGGACGACGGCACGGTGAAGGTCCTCGATTTCGGCCTCGCGAAGGCCCTCGAGCAGGGAATGGCAGCCGGGGACCGCGGGCCGGGCGCCCACGGCGGGTCGCCGACCGCATCGCCAACAATCACGTCGCCGGCGCTGACGATGCACGGGGTAATCCTGGGCACGGCGGCGTACATGAGTCCCGAGCAGGCAAAGGGCCGCGCCGCCGGCCCCCGAGCGGATGTCTGGGCTTTCGGCTGCGTGCTCTTCGAGATGTTGACCGGATCTCGCGCGTTCAGCGGCGAGGATGTCACCGACACGATCGTGGCGGTCCTCAGCAAGGAGCCCGACTGGCAGCGACTCCCGGCCAGCGCGGCGTCTGCACGGCCGCTGCTGGCCAGATGCCTGAAGAAGGATTCGAAGCAGCGATTGCAGGCCATCGGGGACGCGCGGCTGCAGATTGACGACATCATTCGCGGCACAACGGATCCGCCTCCGGCCGCGGCCATGCCAACCACCGCGCACCTCGGCACACGTTGGGGCATTGCGGCGGTGGCTGGTAGTGCCTTGCTCGCCGCGTTGGCGATGTGGGCCTTCATGAGACCCGCGGCTGGAGACGGCGCTCGGCCGGCGCGCTTCGAGATTGTGCCGCGGCCGGAGCAGTTCCTCTCGATCCACAACGCGGATCGCAACGTCGCCATCTCGCCTGACGGCCAGCACATCGTCTATCGAGGGGGCCTCAAGGACCAGTTGGTCCTCCGCGCCCTCGATCGCATTGAAGCCCGGACCCTGGAAGATACCGCCAGCGCCCGGGCTCCGTTCTTCTCGCCCGACGGCAATTGGGTGGGCTTCTTCGACGGCGTCACGCTGAAGAAAGTGCCGATCGCAGGCGGGCCGGCCATCACCATCTGTCCGAGCCAGATTCCCCGTGGAGCGGCGTGGGGTGAGGACGGGTACATCGTGTACGCCACGCAGGACACGGCCACCGGTCTCTTGCGCGTGTCGGCCGGCGGCGGCGAGCCGACCGTCCTGACGAGGCCGGACGGGGGCCAGGGTGAGCGCGATCACGTCGCCCTGTCGTTGCTGCCGGATGGGCGTGGGGTCCTCTTCACCATCGTTCCGTCTGTCGCAGCGGCGCCGGCGCAGATTGCGGTCCTCGATCTCAGGACCGGTGAGCGCAAGACGCTCATTCGCGGCGGCAGCCAGCCCGAATATATCGAGACCGGCCACCTGGTGTATGCCACCGGCCGATCGCTGACAGCCGTCCGGTTCGATCTCGAGCGCCTGGAGGTGCAGAGCGACCCCGTGCTGGTCGTCGAGGACGTGCTGAAGAATGAGAACTCGGCCGCCACGAATTACGCGGTTTCGCGAAACGGCGTGCTCGTCCACGTCCCAACGGAAGACGTCGATGTGCCAGGCTCGCTGGTCTGGGTGGATCGGACGGGACGTCAAACGCCAACCGGCGCACCTCCCCACGTCTACTCTGCTCCACGTCTCTCGCCGGACGGCACGCGGGTCGCCGTTGCGATTGGCGACCGGCAGAACGATATTCACGTCTTCGATCTCGAGAAAGGGACCCTGATCCGGCTGACTCAGGGTCCGGGCGTCGAATCGAGTCCGGTTTGGACTCCGGATGGGCGACGGCTGGTGTTCTCGTCGAACCGGGAGGGAGCGGCGAATCTTTACGCGCAGGCGGCCGACGGGGCTGGGACGGTCGATCGCCTGACCACCGCCCGGGATGCACAGGCTCCGGCGTGGGTGGCGCCAGACGGGAGCGGCATCCTCGCCATGGAGATCTCCCCCAAGACAGCCGGCGACATCATCTGGTTCCCCATCGCGAGCGCGGCGCGCCCGACCGGTCCGAGCTCTGGAGCCGGGTGGTCCACCCCAGCGGTTCGTGCAATCTCTGGCCATCGACTGGGTTCCGGAAGTGTCGCCGGATGGACGCTTCATGACCTACCAATCGAACGAGTCTGGGCGGAACGAGGTCTACGTGCGGCCGTTTCCGCGGGTGGACGACGGCGTGTGGCAGGTGTCCGTCAACGGCGGCCTCAGACCAGCCTGGGCTCGGAACGGACGTGAACTGTTCTACCTCGACCCAACTCACGCGCTCGTCGCGATACCCGTCCAGACGTCGGGGACAACGTTCGTCTTTGGAACACCTTCGAAGCTGTTTGACACGTTTGCCGACCCATCGTACGACCCGCGTGACTACGACGTCGCGGCCGACGGACGGTTCCTGATGGTCGAAAGAAGGATGTCGGCGAACCAACGCCAGCAGACCCTGGTCGTAGTGCTCAACTGGCCCGAGGAGTTGAAGGCCAGGCTTCCCGCCGGGCGCTGACATGCTCCATCGGACTTCACATCGCGTGGGCCGCTAACAAGGCGCTGCCTGCGGCGGCACGCCCCGGCCGCGCAAATGGATCGAACTCCAGTCATGCTGGGCGGACCGGGTGCCCATGTTGCCGGGCGGTGCGAATGCGAGTTCCTGCCGCTCCCCCGGGCGTAGAATCGGGCACGTGGCGCTCCCCCCTGAGAACTGGGCACGCGTGAAAGAGGTGTTCGCGGACGCGCGAGCGTTGCCGGCCAACCTGCGGCCGGCATACCTGGCCGTGGCGTGCGGCGACAACGAGGCGCTGCGCCGCGAGGTGGAGTCGCTGCTGACCTCAGATACGCACGCTAAGAGTTTTCTCGAGACGCCGGCCGTGCTGCTCGCGGACATGGAGGCGAAGCGCTTGGAAGGCCAGCGCGTTGGCCCGTACCAAATCACGTCGTGGATCGGTGCCGGTGGGATGGGTGAGGTCTACCGCGCCAGCGACACCACGCTCGGCCGCGATGTCGCGATCAAGTTCCTCCCGCGGATCTTTGCGAGCGATCCTGATCGCCTCGCGCGTTTCGATCGCGAGGCGCGGCTGCTCGCGTCGCTGAACCATCCGCACATCGGCGCGATCTATGGCGTCGAGCAGTCGGAGGGCGCCCCGCGCATTGATCCTCGAAATGGTCGAAGGGCCGACGCTTGGCGGATCGACTGGCGCAGGGTCCGATGCCGCTCTCCGAATCGCTCGGCGATCGCCCGGCAGGTCGTCGATGCCCTGGATGCCGCGCACGAGCGAGGGGATCGTCCATCGGGATCTCAAGCCGGCCAACATCAAGATCACGCCCGACGGCATCGTGAAGGTGCTCGACTTCGGCCTGGCCAAGGCCGTGGCGAGCGACGGCGCCGCCAGGGGCCATCCGCCGTCCGCAACGGCGACGGTCGAGGGCACGCACGACGGCGTGATCCTGGGCACCCCGTCATACATGAGTCCCGAACAGGCGCGGGGACTGGCGGTCGACAAACGGACCGACATCTGGGCGTTCGGCTGCGTGCTCTACGACATGCTGACCGGCCGGCCGGTGTTTCCCGGCGAGACCGTGTCGGACACGATTGCCGCGATCCTCGAACGCGAACCCGACTGGCACGCGCTGCCGGCGGCCTCGCCTCCGCTGATTCGACGCCTGCTTCGCCGCTGCCTCGAAAAGGATCGCACTCGAAGGCCGGCCGACATCGCCGATGTCGGACTGGATATCGATGACGCCCTCAGCGACCCCCTCGACTCATGCCCCAGTTGCCGCGTCACCCTCGCGGACGCATGAGCGGCTCGCGTGGGTATCCGGCCTGGTACTGGTCGGATTGACGGCCGGCGCGCTGGTGCCGTGGGCCACGCGCGCCGTGCCGGTCCCTCCGGAAACGACGCGCACGCTCGTGAGCATGGCGCCCATGGATCAGGCATCGGTGGCGAATCCACTGGAGCAACGGGTTGGACGCGCGCGACCGAGTCGAACGGCGGTCGCCCTCTCGCCCGATGGCACGACGCTGGTGTTCGGCGCGATCTGGGGCGGCGAAGCGCAGCTCTACGCGCGCGCGATGGACCAGCTCAACGCGACTCCGATGGCGGGCACGAGCGGCGGCAGCAGTCCCTTCATGTCGCCCGATGGGCAATGGGTCGGATTCTGGTCGGGGGGCGAGCTCCGGAAGGTTCCTCTCGGTGGCGGGCCGCCGGTGACACTGTGCAAGGCGGCGGCGATTTTCGGGGCGAGTTGGGGCAGCGACGGCACCATCGTGTTCGCGACAGCCCGGAACGGGGGCTTGTGGCGGGTGTCGGCGGCTGGAGGCACGCCCGAGGCGCTCACGACGCTTCAGCCGGGAGAGTACAGCCATCGGTTGCCCCACATGCTGCCCGGCGGCGACGCTGTTGTCTTCACGATCTCGATGGCAGCGAACCGGTGGGACAACACGCGGATCGTCGTGCGGTCCCTTGCGACGGGCCGGCAGACGGTGCTCATCGAGGGAGGGGCCGATGCGCGCTACGTCTCTACGGGACACCTGGTCTATGCCCGCCTGGGAGCACTCATGGCCGTTCCCTTCGACTCTCGTCGACTCGTCGTCACGGGAGACGCGAGAGGACTGGTGGACGGTGTCATGCAGGCCGCGAATCGTAACCTCAGCGACATGGACAATACGCTGGCTGCACAGTTCACGGTCTCCGATAAGGGGGCGCTCGTCTATGTGACGGGGGGCGCCGTGCCTGCGGCTGAACGCTCGCTGTTGTGGGTGGATCGGCAGGGGACGAGCCAGACACTGCCGGCGCCGCCGCGCTCCTATTCAAATCCACACCTTTCGCCCGACGGCCAGCGCGTGGCTGTCCACACCCAAGACGACCGTGAGGTGTGGAGCTACGACATCGCCCGCGGCGCGCTCAGCCCGATTACCGATGACGGACAGAGCGGGTACGGGATTTTTACGCCAGATGGGAAGCGCGTCGTCTTCCGCTCGGGCGCGGCGGGTGGCGAGGACAACCTCTATTGGAAGTCCGCCGACGGGGGCGGCGCCGCTGAACGGCTCACCACGAGTGCGCGCAGCCAGACGCCGGCGTCCTGGTCGCCCGATGGCACGGCGCTGGCCTTTGTCGAAGAGGGCGATACCGTGGCCCAGCAATTTTTCCAGTTCGACATCTGGGTGTTGTCGATCGCAGATCGCAAGACTCGCGCGGTGATCCAGACGGCCGCCAACGAAATGTCACCCGAGTTCTCGCCGGACGGCCGTTGGCTGGCCTACGTCTCGAACCAGTCCGGACGCCACGAAGTCTACGTGCAGCCATATCCCGGCCCAGGAGAGCGTCACCTGATCTCGACCAACGGCGGACAGCAACCAGCCTGGGCGTCGGATCGGGAACTGGTCTATGTGGAAGCCGGGGCCCCGCCAGCTGGAAGCTCATGGCTGTCAGGATCGAGACGGCCCCGGAATTCGTGGCGGGCACGCCCGAAACCATGTTCGACAACACGGGGTCTCCGGAGCAACTGGGGTAGAAGTTACGACGTCACGCCCGACGGCCGGCGATTCTTGCTCGTTGTCAACAATGAACCGCCAACGAATCCGGTGCCGATCCAGATGATTCTGGTGCAGAACTGGCTGGAGGAGCTGAAGCGCCTCGTCCCGACGAAGTAGAACGCGCGGCCAAGGAGTGGCGATCGGGCCAGGTTGCGAGGTCAGCAACCTGGCCACCAGGTGAGACGCCCGACGCTTCGGGCGCGCGCCGTGCTCAGTCGCGTGGGGCACGATCGACGTGAATCGTCCCCACGAAGCACGTCCTGTTGTCTGGCGCCCCCTCGCAGCTCGGCATCCCGGCAATCGCGAGATACCTCTGATACACCACGTGCACTCGCGCGCCGGCTCGCCACCCAGCCAGGATGACGCCGTCGAAGTGGGCCGCGCCAGCCGCATTCTGCCCTCCCCGGATGAGCGCCGTGAACGAACGGTCCCCGTCCACGGACCTCGTACATGGCCGTGAGTCCAACGACGTGCCCGTTCAGGCTCGCTTGTCGCCAGAGAACCTCTCCGACGTACGAGCCGACCGGACCGTCACCAGCGAAGCCTGCCAGAAGACCAAACGGGGGCTGCGGAGCGGGCAGAGGAGGCGCGGTCACCCCCCACTTCGTGAAGGTGACGTCGACGGGCCGATTCTGATCGTCGGGTTTCGCGGCCATGGCGGGTGCGAACAGGAACAGCAGCACCATCGCGCCGACGAAGCAGGCAACGCGGGTGTGAGCACGAACGGTTGTCATAGGGGCTCCTTGGGCTGAGTGGGTCTATAAGATGAGAAGCGCAATCCAGCGCCGTTTCCTCTCATGAGCCAATGACGGACCGCGTGGACGATGTCACGGGACTGCTGCTGTCCTGGCGCCAGGGAGACGCCGCGGCGCTCGAACGCGTGGTCCCCCTGGTGTATCAGGAGCTGCGCCGCGTGGCGGCCCGCCATCTCCGACGCGAAGCGCCAGGGCACGCCCTCCAGGCGACGGCGCTCGTCCACGAGGTCTACCTGCGACTCGTGGATGTGGACCGCATGACGCTGAAGGACCGGGCCCACTTCTTCGGGGTGGCCGCCGTGCTGATGCGCCAGATTCTCGTCGACCACGCCCGCCGGCAACGCGCCGACAAGCGCGGGGGCGGCGCCACCATGGTGAGCCTTGACGAGGTGTCGCCTGCCACTCAACCAGCCAGTGTGGACGTGCTCGCGCTCGACGAGGCGCTGGAGGCGCTGTCCGCATTCGATGCCCGGCAATGCCGCGTCGTGGAATTGCGCTTCTTCGCGGGACTCAACGTCGACGAGACGGCGGACGCGCTCGAGATATCGCCCGCCACCGTCGAGCGCGACTGGGCCCTGGCGAAGGCGTGGCTCTACCGGCGACTGTCGCCCCGCGAGTAAGGGGTTTGCGCCATGATGCAGCGCATGGGGCTGGATGGTGTCTGGCAGGATCTTGGGTTCATGCTGCGGTCGTGCCGGCGGCAGCCCGGCTTCGCGCTGACCGCCCTTGCGACGCTGACGCTCGGCATCGGCGCGTGCACGGCGGTGTTCTCCGTCGTGAATGCCGTGGTCCTGAGGCCGGTGCCCTATCCCGATCCGGATCGGATCGTCCTGGTCGGGACCAATACCGGGGCGTCGGCGCCGAAGCTCGCGGCCTGGGCGCAAGCGGACGACGTGTTCACGGGGCTCGCGGCCTACCGCGGCGGTCGCGTGAACGTCACGACCACCGATGACCTGCAGCATGGGCTGGCGCTGCAGGTGCCCTATGCGCAAGCCGACGTCAACTTCTTCGCCCTGTTCGGCGCGGCCGTGGCGCAGGGCCGCGGATTCACCCTCGATGACGACCGTCCACACGAGGGGCGTGTCGTCCTCCTGAGTCATCGTTTCTGGCAGCGCCACTTCGACGGCGACCCGGCGGTCATCGGGCGTCGCGTCCTGCTCGACAACGATCCGCACACGGTGATCGGGGTGTTGAGCGAGCGCTTCGATCCCGAACACATCGCGGGCTTCGCCTACTGGGGCATCCCCGAGGTCTGGGTGCCGTTGCAGCTCGATCGACAGTCGTTGAATCAGGGGAATGACATGCTCGCCGCGGCGCGGCTTGCGCCAGGCGTGACGCTGGACATGGCACGCGCCCGGCTTCAGGGCATCGCGGCCGAGTTCCGGCGCACCTTTCCCGGAGTGCTGCTGCCGAACGTGGAGTTCGGCGTGAAGTCCATCCACGACGCGGTGACCGGCGACGCGCGCACGTCACTCTGGCTGCTGACCGGAGCGGTCGGCTTCGTGCTGCTCATCGCGTGCGCGAATGTCGCCAACCTGCTGCTGGCGCGCGCCACGGCGCGTGGCCGCGAGCTCGCGATTCGCGCCGCGCTTGGGGCCGGGCGAGCCCGGATCGTGTCTCAACTGCTGACCGAGAGCCTCGTGCTGGCCTTCGCCAGCGGCGCGTGCGGATTGATCGTTGGCGTGGCCGGCGTCCGCGCGCTGCTGGCGATCAACCCCGGCAACATTCCGCGGATCGGCGTCCCGGGCGCGTCGGACCCGTTGCCGCTCGACTGGCGCGTGTTCGCCTTCACGGTCGACCGTCTCGCTGGTGACGGGCCTCGTGTTCGGCGTGATCCCGGCGCTGCACGCCTCTCGTGGCGATCTGCACGGCGTGATGAAGCAGGGGGGCGGGCGCGCGGGTGCAGGAGGCGACGTCCGTCGGCACACGACACGGTCCATCATTGTCATCACGGAGGTGGCGCTCGCCGTTGCGCTTCTGATTGGCGTGGCGCTGCTGGTTCGCAGCTTGATCGCGCTCCGTGCCGTCGAACCCGGGTTCGATCCGCACAACGTGCTCACGATGCGAATGACCTCGAAGGAGCCACGATTCGCGAGCAGCGACAGCATGGCGCGCTTGATCGCCGAGGGGAGGCGCCGCGTCGGCGCGCTGCCTGGCGTCGAGGCCGTGGGCGCGACCTATTCCGTGCCGGCGCAGGGCTACCTCATGATGCGCTTCACGATCATCGGCCTCCCGGTGCAGGGGCCGTATCACGCCATCGGCCACTGGGGCCCCGTCTCGCCTGGCTATTTCGAGGCCCTCGAGATCCCGCTGCGCCGCGGCCGCCTCTTCACGGAGCGTGACGGCGCCGGTTCGCCGCCCGTGGTGATCATCAGCGAGTCGCTGGCCCGGCAGTTCTTTCCGGACGGCGACCCGCTGGGACAGCAACTCGTGCTCGGGAGAGGTCTGGGCGCGCCGTTCGAAACCGAACCCGTCCGGCAGATCGTCGGCGTGGTCGGCGACGTGCACGACAGCGAGTTGAGTCGCGCGCCGGCTCCGACCACCTACATCCCGCAGGCGCAGGTGTCCGATGGCCTGATGTCGTGGATCGCTCGAGCGACCTTTACGACGTGGGTGGTTCGCACGGGCGTCGAGCCGTACGCGCTGGCGAACAGCATCGGGCAGACGCTCCAGGAGGCGAGTCAGGGAGTGCCGGTCTCGGATGTGCGCTCGATGGACGACGTGCTGTCGCAGTCGAGAACGCGCCCGACGTTCAATGACGGTGGTGCTGATCATCTTCGGCGGCGCCGCGCTGTTACTGGCGACGATCGGCATCTACGGGCTGATGAGCTACGCCGTGCAGCAGCGAATCCAGGAGATCGGCATCCGCATCGCCCTGGGTGCAGGAACGGACCGCGTCCGCCGGATGGTGATCTGGCAAGGGATGCGCGTGGTCTTGCTGGGGATCGCGATTGGGTTGGTGGCCGCCTATGCGGTGACGCGGGTACTGTCCGGCTTCCTGTTCGGCGTCGGCACGCACGATCCGGCGGCGTTTGTCGCGGTACCGGTGCTGCTGGTGACGGCGGCGTTCATCTCGGTGTGGTTGCCGGCGCGGACCGCTTGCCGCGTCGACCCGGCCGTGGCGCTACGCGCCGAGTAGCCGGGTAACCTGAGCCGTTTCAGCGACGCGCCGTCCGGTCGACTGCTGAAGTCAAGAAAACCTCCAGCCGCCCGCTTTCTCCCGTATAGTCATCTCCCTCTCGGCCCGGTCAGACGACCAGGGTTGGCTCGATGGCGCGTTCTCCTGGGCCCAAGATGCAAGGAGGTTGGTCATGAAGGGGACAAGACTTTCCGCGGTTATCGTCGCGATCGTCGTCACATTGCCCGCCAGCGCGCCGCACGTCTCTGCGCAGACCCCGAACGTTGTCATCCAGTGGAATCAGATGCTGCAGACGCTGTTCCCCGGAACGGGGCCGGGGCTTCAGCTCCGTTCACTGCCGATGATGCACATCGCGATGTTCGATGCGATCAACTCGATTGAGGAGGCGTACACGCCTTATCTGGGCGAGGTGAAGAGTTCGCGCGGCGCGTCTGCCGACGCCGCGGCGGCGACTGCCGCGAGAGACGTGCTGGCCGCCCTGTACCCGGCGCAGGTGGCAGCGTTCGACACTCTCCTCTCGGCGCAACTGGCCGGGATCCCTCGCGGGCTCGTGAAACAGGGCCAAGCGGTTGGTCATGCCGTCGCGGCAGGTGTGTTGCGTTGGCGTCAGAACGACGGCTGGCCGGCCACTCAGGCGGCCGTCGTGACTCCGGACCCGACCTACGTGCTCCCCACGTTCCCGGGGTTGTGGCAGCCGACGCCGCCCGCGAACAGCTTTGCGACGTTCACGTTCTACCGCAACGTCAGGCCGTTCGCGATGGTGACGAGCACGCAGCATCTGCCACCGCCGCCGCCGACGCTCACGAGCGCGCGTTACGCCGCCGACTTCGATGAGGTCAAGCTTTTTGGATCCGCGACCAGCGCGGCGCGCACGGCCGATGAAACCCTGATGACGCAGGTTCACGCAGGTGTGAACACCCAGATTGGCTTCTTCCACGTCTGGAACAGGGTGGCCGCGGACGTCGCGCAGCGTCAGGGACTGTCTCTCATCGACACCGCGCGGACCTTCGTCCTGCTGACCGTCGGTCTTCACGACGGCCTGCAGACATCCTTCACCAGCAAGTTCGCTTACGGACTATGGAGGCCAGTCACCGCGATCCGCCGTGCCGCCGAGGATCAGAATGCTGCGACCGAGGCCGATCCGGGGTGGACTCCGCTGCTGACGACGCCGACCTACCCGGCGTACGCGGGCAATGTCGCCTGTCTGTCGGCTGCCTCGGCGCGCGCCCTGCAAATTGCCTTCGGCGGCGATGCCTTTCCGTTTACCGTCACCTATCCTCGAACCATGGGACTGCCTACCGAGGTGCGCTCGTTCTCGGGCTTCTCCGATCTTGCACAGGAGGAGGCAGACAGTCGCATTCTCGGCGGCATTCATTACCGGTTCGACAATGAGGCCAGTCAGACGTACTGCTCGAAGGTCCCCGAGTTCACTGCCGAACACTTCATGCGTCCGCGTTAGCTGCCTACTTCAACAACGACAACTCGAATGCTTCGCCCATGTGCCGATACCCGGCGTCGCCTGGATGCAGGTGATCGCCAGAGTCCCACTTCAGCAACATGCGATTCGGGTGCGCGGGATCCTGCAGCAGCCTGTCGAAGTCCATCACGCCGTCGAACGCGCCGCTCGAGCGGATCCAGGCGTTGATCGCCTGCCGCTTTGCGGCGCCTTCAGGCGTGTACGCATCCACTGCGAACGTTTCGTTTTCCCATGGAATGAGCGTCCCGCCGATGATCTTGATGCCGCGGGTGCGGGCGCGCAGGATGAATTGCTTGTAGCCCGCGATCATCTCGTCAGCCGAGACCGGCTCTGATTCCGGCGAGCCGGCGCTCAACCGGCGGCGCAAGTCGTTGATGCCGAGGAGCACGACCACGTGTGTCACGCCAGGCTGGGCCAGCACGTCGCGATCGAATCGGCGCAAACCGCTCTCGCCAACCATGTCGTGCAGGACCCGTCCGCCGCCCGTCCCCTGATTCATGACGCCCATCCGGATGCCAGCCGCGTCGAGTTTAGTGGCCAGTGCGTCGCTCCACCGGCTGTTGGTGTCGGGCGTGGAGATGTTGCCCGTCGCGAGTCCCGCTACGCCCACCCGCGGCGCGGTCGATGCCGTAGACTACGTTTGCGTGCCCCGAGGCACTGTGTGCTTTCGGAGAGATGTAGTTGGTCTGCGGCAAATCGGCAAGCCGGCCGGGACCTCGTCCGGCAGGTAGAGGCTGACGGCGAGCTCCGCCAGGGCTGGCACGTCCAGCTTCACCGGATCGCTCACGATCACGGCGCCGGGCCACAACGTGACGGACGTCGACGCGCCGAACGTGACCGTGCGATTCGAGCCCACCTTGATTGCCGCCCCCTTGTCGCGGAGGCCGACCTGCACCGAACCGACGACGACGGCCTTCGTGCCAAAGGTGTTGGACAGCCGAAGGCGCAGCTCCGACCCGCCGACACTGACCCTGGTGATTTGACGCAGCGTCTGGTTATTGAACCCGGTACTGAAAGTCCCGGTTGCGGCTTGCGCCACGGGAGCGGTCGTCCAGGTCCCGACCCAATGCGCCGTGGTGGCTAAATTGTTGGGCTGCGCGGCGGGCCTGACAGCAAGGGCGCCAACGACGAACAGGACGCTCCAAACGCCAAGCCTGATCGCGCGCATCGGGACTCTCATCATCAAGCTCATCAACACCGGAAATTCTAACACTCGCTCCTTTTCCGGTGTCGGCCGTCCAGGGCTCGCTGACATCGTCCGGGCGTTTCACCCTGGACTCGAACCGAACGACTCGGAACGCGGCTCGAAAACGCCTCCCGTGCTAACTTCGAGTGAACGGCATGTCGTCAGCCCTGCCGTAACTCCTCCGCAGTCGAGTGACTCTCCCGACTCGTTGATGGTCCGATGCGGCTGTACCGCGGACATTGCCTTCCGGGAGATGTTTCATGACGCTTGAAGTCGCCGGCAACATGTTGTGCTCAGCCGGCGTGAGCTATTTCCACGTCTATCCCAACGGTGACGTGTACCGCTGCCTGGCCGATTGGAACGCCCGCCGACCGCCGATGTTCAACCTGAAGCGCGACGGCTGGAATGGTGCCGTCGATCCGACCGTGTGCGACCACGAGCGTTGCCGCAACGCCTGCGACCTGGATTGGACGACCAAGTGGCAGGTTGATGGACAGGCCCGTCTACAGAAGACCTTCGAAGGCCAACGCAAGGACATCGACAAGGAGCGTCTCGCCGTTTCTTGTGCTCGCAGAGCCTGGAGTCGCCGCAGCGCCGGATGGCATACTTCGTCTGGTCACCGACGCTGGCGTGCAACTACACCTGCGCCTACTGCGGCTGCGCGGCAGGCGAGAAGCGGATCAGGAGCGACTTTCCCTCGTCGTACCCCGAGCTGACCGTCGACGAGTGGATGGACGTCTGGAGCGACATCCTCGAGCGCTTCGAGTACGGCCTCCTCAGCATCACTGGCGGCGAGCCGCTGCTCAGCGAAGCGACGATCCCCGTGCTCAGCATGGTCACGCAGAAGTTCGGCTGCTATATCACCTCCAACATCAGCCGCAACATCATGGAGTTCACCCGCGGCCACATCCGTCCGGGGGAGGGGCGCGAGGTGGAAGGCTTTGGCCGCGTGCCGATCGGTCTCTCAGGGATCAACTGCAGCCTGCACCCAACCTCCAAGGGCTTCAACTGGGAGCTCTTCAAAGGCTCGGTCCTCCTGCTGCGGAACACGGGCTTCCATGTCTCGGTCAACTACGTGGGATATCCGCTCCAGCTCTATCTGGCGCCCGAGTACAAGTCGTGGTGCGAACAGAACGCGATCGAGTTCACGCTGTCGTCCTGGCAGGGCGTGGACAACGAAGGCACCGTCGCGCGGTACTCTCTCCCCGAGCGGACCTTCTTCGAGGAAGTCGCGCCGTCGCACCGCAAGAAGGCGAACGAGCTGGTGTTCATGGATTGCCGCTACGACGTGATCCTCGACCAGCCAGTCGCGCGCGTGCTGATGGCAGACGTCCTGACGCTGACGGGTCGCATCCGCAACCTGTCGCCCTCCGCGTGGCAGGTCGGCAGCGGACCCGGCCAGTGGAGCGTCGCCAGCTATCTCACCCGCATCGGGCGGCGCAAGCAGTGGGTGCGTGAGTTGCGCACCAGCCCCTCGGACTGTCTGGTGCCGCAGGATGGCGAACTGGAGTTCGCCCTGCCCATCGACACGCGCGGCCTGCCAGCCGGCACCTACGAGGTGTGGATCGACATGCTGATGGACGGCCGAAACTGGATGGCGCTTCACGGTGCGGTGCCGGTCGCGGCCACGCTCCGGATCGAGGCATTCAGCCACGAAATCGCGGTCGACGCTGACGCTGTGTCCCTGTCGCCCGGCGGCACGGCCGTACTGAGCGGCACCTTGCGGAAGACCTGCAGCAAGCCGTGGCCCGAGGGCTCGGGCGGCGGCGGGCCGCTGAAACTCGGCGCTCGCCTGTTCCGAGGTTCCGTCAACGGCGAGGCGGTGCGCGAATTCCGTGCTCCCTTGGAGGGACTGCCGGAAACCACGGAGGACGCGGTCGCCTTCCGCCTCGTGCTCGATTCGGGAGCGCTGCAGCGCGGCGACTACGAGCTCAGCATCGATGTGGTGAAGGAGAACCAATTCTGGCTGGCCGAGAAGGGGGCGACTCCCATGGTCATCCCGGTGGTGATCGCGTGACCACTCCCGGCGTTGCGGAGAATCAATGATGCTAATCCTGCCCAGGACGCTGGCCCTGGCAGCCGTGAATAAGCGCGCTCATGAACCAGAACGATGGGTCGGTCCAGGGGGCCATGAGTGTCTTTACCGGACTACCTCGCCTACGAGCTGGGCTCCGCGCTTACGGAGCCTGTCGAGCGTCTCGTTTATGTCGTCCACGGTAAACATGACGCGTAGGAAGCCTAGAGCGTTCACCGGGGCGTTTCGATGATCCGCGACGGTGGGCGGCGTGAGAAAGCGGGAGAGCTCGAGCCGGCCGTGGCCGTTCCGGCGTGCGCATCATCGCAATCTCGACGCGTTGATCGCCCAGTCCAGTGACACGTCCGGCCTATTCTCCTTCGATCGTGGCTCGCCCTTCGAGGTCAAGGCCAAGTTCGCGGAAGAACTCAATCGTCGCTGCAAGGTGATCGACCACAATGCCTACGTTGTCCATCCGTTTAAGTGCCATGTGTCCAATCTACAAAGGGTCGTCTGTTCTGACAACGGACTGCCGCCTGGCGGTTGAAAAAGCCGCGCGACTGACGCCACGCGCCAAGCGCTCGCCGTGTCGCGTTGACGCGGCGCACATGGACTGGCGTGCTGGTGATTGAGGCGCGAGCGTTCATTGTCGACCGACCGCCGTGGTGGTTGATATGTGAGCTCGTCGTTGGCATGCACGCCCTCGGAGGGGCGCCTCGGTTCGCGGGTGTGGCCGCGAACGGTGCGTCACTACGGCACCACCACGGTCTGCACCGCTGTCGGGGGACCCGTCCCGCAGGCGTTCACCGCGGCAACCGAGAGGTTGTAGGTACCTGACCCAAGCGCCCCCCCGATCGAACGGCCCGCCACGGGGAAGCTGCCAGTGAACCCGCCGGTGACGCTGGCGAGGTAACTCATTGGTGCCGGTCCTGCTAACGGCGGTTCCCATGCGAGCTGCGCGATGTTGCCCACGCGGTACGCCAGGAGACTCGTTGGGGCCTGGGGTACGCCCGAGCAGGTTGCGGGGAAGGTCAATGACACCCCGGACGACGATCCACTCGTGCCAACGGCGTTCTGCGCCCGCACCGAGAATACGTAGGTGCCGGGAGGCACGCCGTCGAACGCGAACGCCTCGGTGGGCCCGAGCAACAGCGACGTGGTGATCGGCCCGGTGACGTCGAGGGCGACCCGATCCACGGCGCCGCCAGCGAATGTGTTCTTCCACGCCAAGCGCAGGCTCGACCCGAACGCCAGCCCCGTGAGGCTCGTCGGCGGCGACGGCGGTACGGCCTGGTTCACGAAGATCCGAATCTCGTGCGAGGCGGCGCTCACGACGCTCCCGGCGACCGAGCGCACGCGCACGAAGAAAGCACCAGTCGGCGCGGTGAGGGTGTGTACCGGTATCGGCGCGAGCGTCGTGGAGGCAAGCACTTCCCCGGGCAACGCGCCGCCCTCCAGGAGGTAGGCGGTGGGCACGGCGCCGGCGGTCGGTGGCGTGAACCGCAACGTCACCTGATTCCCGACGATTGCGGTGGCCGCAAGATCGGTGGGCGGGACAGGCACCGAGGGATCCGCAACGATCGAGAACGCGTGAAGCGACGCGTCATCGGCGATCGCCAGCACACCGTCGCCGATGGCAATGCTTCCGGCCGCCGCATACGACCAGTCGATCTTTCTCGTCGACAGGTTGACCGCATACGTTACTCGACGTCGATTGCAGGAAGACGTGGGTATCGGTCACCACGATGTTGCCGTCCACAACCTCACTTCCGGGCGGTATCCAGCTCCACAGCAACGTCCCGGCGACAGCATTCCATGCCGTGAGCGTCCCGCCGTCGTTCGCGAAGATCACGTCGCCCTTGACGGTGGCCTGGCCGAGGAAGTTCCGATCCAACTCCCACTCGATCCGGCGACCCTGAACATCGAAGCGGAGGAGCCGTCCATCGTGTGTGACCACGACGTCGCCGTCGTAGGTCAGCATCGGCGCGGTGTCCATGCTCCAGCCGTTCCATTCAAAGCTCGGATCAGGAATGGTGAAGGCCAGAGTTCCAGCCTGCCGATCCAGCACGTACAACCCGGGGGCATAGTCGCCAAAGTAGGCGTAGACATACGCGCCGTCGACAGCGGGAGTCGACCTGTCATATTGCGGTAACTCTGCAAACCATCGTTGGGTGCCGTCCGCCCCGTCGAACCGGTAGGCTCCGCCGTAGTAGCCCCCATTGACGAAGACGTCGCCGAGGTAGGGAGTTGGAGCGAGATACTCCTCCCACTGCGCTTCGAACGGGACCCTGAATCTCGGCGTTCCATTGGCGCCATCGAACGCGTACAGGTAGGGCGGGGGCGTGGAGAGGCCCTTGCCAGTCTGGAGATACACCGCGCCGTTCGCGTAGGCCGGAGGGTTCACGGAAACGACGGGCCCGAAATCTGGATAGCTCCACACGGTGACGCCGGTGTGCGCGTCGACGGCGTACAGACCACGATTCGACTCGAAGCGCCCCGTTTCGGACACAAACACTCGGCCACCGCCGATGGCGACAGGGTTCAGTGGGCTGGAGAACGTCCGGGTCCAGAGAGGCTGGATGGCCGTCACGTTGATCGGTACGTAGCCGGTGTGACTCGCATTCCCCTGGTAGGTACCCCAGTCCTGGGCCGTGGCACCTGGAGACAGAAGAAGCAAGGATGTGATGACTAGGACCGCAGTCCGCATGAAGTCTCCAGATCTGGTCGATCGCTGGGCGTTGCGGCGTGTGCCATTCTAATGATCAGTGACGGACAGGCGCCCCGCGTTCTGGAATGCCGTGAATTCTGGGCAGGTTCACAGCAGTGCACACTGCTGGTCCCTCCGACGATGTATCGGCTTCGATCGCGGCTCCCGACAGCACGCTTCATTCCATCAGTCGAGGACGGCGTCCGGAATCGCTCCCATCGGTGTTAGGGACGGAATTCGCAGCTGGCCTTGATGACCTCTACAAGTCGGCGGGCCGCCGATTCGATCGCCTCGGTCGTGAAGCCGCCGAAGCCGAGCAGTAGACCGGGTCGTTCCGTGCCCGACGCGTACATCGGCGAGACCGCACGGACCGCCACGCCTTGCGCCACTGCTTCGGAAACAACTTTCACGTCGTCGATGTCTTCACGAAGCCAGACCACCATGTGCATCCCTTGATCGCAGGGTTGTACCCGCCCCAGTGCGGTCGGCAGGAGGCGATCAAGGATCGCGACAACGTGCAGCCGCTGTTCGGCGTAGACGACCCGAAGACGTCGAATGTGCCGGTCGAGATGTCCATCGCCAATGAAGGCAGCCAAGACGTGTTGCTCGGCGGTCGGGGGATGACGGTCCATCAGGATGCGCGCGCCGAGGAAGGGACGCACAAGGTCATCGGGAACGATGGCGTACCCAAGACGCAGCGACGGGAACAGCACCTTGCTGAATGTGCCGAGGTACACCACACGATCCCGATCGAGGCCCTGCAGCGACGGGAACGGATGACCGGCATAACGGATTTCGCTGTCGTAGTCGTCTTCGACGATCCAGCCGCCGCTGTCACGTGCCCAGCCCAGGAGGGCCGTCCGTCGCAGAAGGCTCATCGGCATCCCGAGTGGGTACTGGTGGGATGGAGTCACGAAGGCCGCGGTCGCGTCCGGAGCGAGTTCTCGGCCGGCCTGGACATCGAGGCCCTCGTGGTCAACCGGAACCCGAATCATCCTGGATCCCCGCCCCGTGGTGGTCAGGATCGCCGTCAACCCCGGATACGCCGGGTTCTCAACCCAGGTCGCATCACCTGGCCCCACGAGCACCTGTGAGGCGAGGTACAGCCCCTGTTGGGTGCCTGACGTAATGATGATCTGATCTGGGTCGCAGCGCACGGATCGGGATCGGCGCACGTACTCGGCAATTGCCTCGCGGAGCGCGCGCACCCCCTGGGACTCGGCATAACCGGCAGGGCCGCCGGACCCTCGGGCCCGGATTCGATTGCCGAGTCGACGCCAGGCGTCGCCGGGAGCGGTCGCACCCCCTGGAACAGAGATCGCGAACGGCACCCCCGGCAAGGGGGAGAACTGATCGGCGATGCGAGTGAACGTCGCCGTACCCTGAGGCAAGGCACGCGTACGACCGGCTGGTCTCGATCGTTCAGGGACAGCGACCGCTCGCGGTTCCGAGGCCGGGCGCGTCACACGCGTGGATGCGCCCCGGCGTGATTCGAGAAAGCCTTCCGCGACGAGCTGTTCGAACGCTTCGACGACCGTGCCGCGAGCAACCCCGAGGGCCTCTGCCAAGGCTCGCGTCGACGGCAGCGGTTCGCCACCGCGCAGATCGCCATTGCGAATCGCCACGCGCAAGGCTTGAGCGAGCTGCCGGCCCAAGTCCCGGGAGGTGCGATCAAGCGTTCCGATGAACGGGAGACTCGCGGTGTCGGGCGTGTCGCGCCATGAATTCTGGTTCGATGAATTCTGTCCAAACTGGACCTATACATTAGACCACTTTGCCCTGACAATTCGCTGGCGAGGTGACCTCATGAACGCGAGCGACCGTAGCTGTCGACGCCTGCCCAGGAGCGAGTGATGACATCGAAGGGTACGGAACGACACGATACGGGTGATCACGGTTCGGTCGAATCGTGGCTGGTGTCGGCAGGACGAGATCGGCGCCCGGGTTCGCCGTTGAATGTGCCGCCGATTCCGGCCTCCAACTTCGTACTCGGCGAACGTCGTGCGTATTCACGTGACGATGGCACGCCAGGCTGGGAGGCACTGGAAGAGATCGTCGGCGGTCTTGAAGGCGGCTCCGCGGTCGCGTTCGCCTCCGGCATGGCGGCGATCGCCGCGATATTCGACCAGCTACCCGTGGGTTCGGTCGTGGCGCTGCCGGACGACTGCTACCAGGGTGTCGCCGGGCTCGCGCACGCGGGGGAAGGGCGCGGGCGGTGGACCGTGCATCGGGTGGCGGTGGCTGACACCGCGCGCTGGCTCGAGATGTGCGGCGTGGCTGATCTGGTGTGGCTGGAGTCGCCATCGAATCCGCTGCTGACGGTCGGTGATCTGGACATCATCTGCGCCGCGCAGACGGAAACGTGGCGCGATCTTGGGCGTAGACAACACCTTTGCGACGCCGCTCAATCAGCGCCCGCTGAATCTCGGGGCGGATGTGGCCGTGCAGTCGGTGACGAAGTTCATCGGCGGTCATTCGGACTTGCTCGGCGGTGTCGTCACGGTGCGCGACGTCAACCTGCTGACGACGCTGCGCCAGTCACGGGAGCTCACAGGCGCAACACCCGGCACACTCGAGGCGTTTCTCGCGGTGCGCGGCGCGAGAACGCTGGCAATACGCCTGGAGCGGGCGCAGCAGAATGCTCTGACATTGGCGGAGCGCCTCGCGCGCCATCCCAATGTCACGCTGACGCGCTATCCAGGGTTGGCGAGCCACCCGACTCACGAGGCGGCACGGCGTCAACTCAAGGGGTTCGGCACAATCATCTCGTTCGACGTGCGTGGAGACGCCTCTGCGGCCGACGCGGTATGCGCGGGGGTGCAGCTCATTCAACACGCGACGAGCCTCGGCGCCGTCGAGTCCACGATGGAGCGTCGCGCCAGCATTCCCGGGCAAGAGCATCTGCCCCCGACGCTGCTGCGCCTGAGTGTCGGGATCGAGGCCGTGGAAGATTTGTGGGCCGATCTGGATCGAGCCCTCCGCAACACTTCAGTGTGAAGCGAGTGTACCGATGTACGTTCCACGTCACTTCGAAGAGTCGCGTCTCGAACAGTTGCATGACGTGATCGTGAAGCATCCCCTTGGAATCCTCGTGACGCAGGGAGCGAGCGGGCTGGATGCGAATCATTTGCCCTTCGAGCTGGAGACCCGCGCAGGCTCGCGCGGCGTGCTGCACACCCATGTCGCGCGCGCCAATCGCATATGGCAGGACATCACCTCAGGCGACGAGGTCCTGGCCGTGTTTCGCGCGGCAGACGCGTACATCTCGCCGAACTGGTACCCGAGCAAGCACGAGCATCACCGTCAGGTGCCCACCTGGAACTACATCGTGGCGCACGCGCACGGCCGCGTGACCGTACATGACGACGAGCGCTATCTTCGAGGTCTCGTAGGACGCCTGACGAAGCGGCACGAGGCTTCACAGCCCCACCCGTGGCGAATGGGGGATAGTCCCCAGGCGTTCATCAACGAAATGCTCGCGTCCATCGTGGGGCTCGAGATCGAGATCAGACGTCTCGTCGGAAAATCGAAGCTCGGCCAGAACAAGGAGAAGCGCGACGTGCTGGGCGCAGCGGACGCTTTGAAGGCCCAGGGCGACGACGCAATCGCCGACGCGATGCTGGCGCACGTCGCTGAACGACCTGATGATGCACCCTCATAGGCTCCATCCGCAGCGAGATGCCATCCGAATGTGGAGATGCCGATTCGCGCCGAGCGAAGCGATGGCGCCAAGGCAGGATTCGACGCCATTCTCAACGAGCCGAGCAACGCCGAAGGCGTGCGATGGCGAGTTTGAGATGCCGCTGGAGACCTGCCGACCAGCCCGAACGAAGCCGCAGGCCGAATGAGTGGCTGGGTGTCAGGGACGATCTCCGCAACTGGCTTCGCAGTCACTGGGTCAGTAACGAGCGGATCGCTCCGAGCACGATGGGCCATGCGCTGGAGGCCGGACTCGCCGACTCGAAGTGACCGGCCGCGGGCACCATGATGAGCCGTGCCTTGTCCCCTGCCGCAGTCGCCTTGTCGACATGATGCTGCGCGAGCGGCAGCGGAACGAAGTCCTCATGTTCACCCCAGATGAGAACCTGCGGCACCTGCAACGGCAGCATCGCCGTTGGAGATACCTCCCGGTATCGGCCTGGAACAGCCGATGGTGTACCGCCCATCAGCGCGGTGACCACGGTGTCCCTGCAGCGGGATTCCATGTTCGCAATGTTCTCCGTCATGTCGATCGTGCCGGCGAGATTGATGACGCCGCGGAGCGGCAACGGATCGGGAATGCGCAGCGCGCTCTGCGGGGATAGCCGTTGACGCGCTGCCGACCACATCGCGAGGTGCCCCCCGGCCGAGTGGCCGACCACGACGACTCTCGACAGATCGAGATCGAACTTCATGGCGAGCTGACGCAGGTAATCGATCGCATGGCCGACGTCGAGGTAGGTTCCCGGCCATCCGCTCCCTTCCTGGCGCGGACGGCGGTACTCGATGTTCCAGCTGGCGATCCCCTCGGCCTTCAACGCATCGCCCATCGGCGCCAGATCGCGCAGCGTGGCGTACTCGGCCTTCCAGCAGCCACCGTGCACAAGGACGGCAACAGGATGCGGTCCTCGCGCCGCGGGCAGCCGCAACTCTCCGAATTGATTTCTGTCGGCCCCGTAATCGAGGCGGTGGTCAGGTGAGCGCGAGGGCAGCTTCTGAAGCTCGTCGGGCGTCATCACCGCGGGCTTTGTCGCCTGTGGGCGCTGCTGCGAGGCTGTGGCGAGTGTTCCACTGGCGCATGCCAGCAACAGGGCGAACATCAACGACGCCCGGCAAATCGCCATGACGCGGGAGTATAGCGGGTTCGCCCGGCGCCGCCGCCAGTTCGAACAGACGTGCCAGTGCCTCCTGGGCCGGTGTTCGTGCCGGTCCACGTCCAACGAAAGATTGCGTGGCTGCCGTCCTGGCTGACTTGATCATCTTCACAACCATGTCGGGGAACGCGGTCATGAATCCACGAGCACTGCCATTGACGGACAGGGATCCGTTCTCGCTGTAGAACCACGCGAGACTGGCGGGATGCTGGCTGCTCCAGGCTGCCGCATAGCGAGTTCCGAAGTCTGTTGGCTCTGTCTGATTCATCGGTGTCGCCCTTGACCGCGTCACGCCGCCGTCCGGCGCGGACTGTCCCGCTAGCCGCACAACAGGAGCAGCTGGAATCGAACCAGGCAACTCGCTGCGATGGAAAGACTTGGGATGCTGCAGAGTGAGTGGCTGGGAGGCAGGGATTCGAATTCGGAGCCAACCCTTTTTCCAAGTGGTTGATGGCGCTGGACTTCTGGTTCTAACCGATTGAGGGGCAGTCGGTTACGGCGCTCCGTTTCGTTCACTGCCGTCCACTCGACTCCTCCCGTTTCTCCCCCAGGTTTGGAGACATTTGGGAGACGTGCCGGCATCGTGCTGGGCGGCATCGGTCTGAAACGAATTGCGCAGACGGGTTGGCGCCACGAGCACGGCCTACATCGCGATACGGTGACGTTATTTCCGGGCCCGCGCCTATAGCTCCCGCCCCCGTCAGCCCGCTATGAGTGCGATGGCGAACAGGCTGTATCGAGGCAGATACTCTCTCCTCGGCCGTGCCGAGGTACAGCCGGCTATCGATCGTCACGCAGATCGTCATCGTCTTCATGAAACGCGGGGACTTAGCCAACCGCCTTTCAGCTGTCGGACATCTCATCGAAGGTCTCGTGGTACAAGCCGTGTCAGTTCGTCGGTCCAGTTCTGGATCACAATCAATTCGGCCGGTGCCCCAGACCCTGCCAGGCCGCCTTGATCGACGAGGAACAGGAAGCGCTCCCCGTCCGGAGTGACATCCCACCCTACTTCGACGCCGATGCCGACAGGTTCTGTGGATGAAGAGCGGCTCCGGCTTCGAAAAATCGACCTGGCCGTTGCCGTTGCTTTGCATCGTCACGGCCATGGTTCGGTCGCGGTCCCGATATACGAGCTCGCGTTCCCCCGCGGGTCCATACAGGATGTCCGACGACATCGGTAGAGACTGTCCACCTTCGCGCCGCTACGTCGGGGAATGGCCGGACGTAGACCCCACTTCGACCAGATTCGTCAGAGTTGTAGGCGATGAAGCGGCCGTTCGGAGCGATCGCGGGATACCGCTCAACACCTCGAGCCTGAAACAAGGTCTCCAGCCGCTTCTCGCGATTCAAGGGTACAAACAAGAGATCCTCGGACGATGCGCCGGGGCCCAGGCCGGACATGATCACGCCGCTTCCGTCTGGCAGTACCACAGGGTCGGTCGATTTGAACGAGCGCATCCCAATACCCTTGACCAACGCCTCCACGGGGCCGCTTCCGTCCGCCGGCAACCAGGCGAGCCCCACTTCGCCATCGAACCACGTGGTGAAGATGACCCGGGCTGCATCCGGGGTCCACGCCGGCGCGGAAAAAGCGACGATCCGGTCCGAGGTCAATTTCGTCGAAGTGCCGCGCCGCAAATCGTAGGTCCAGAGCTCCCGGGCGGCCCCGACCAGTGCCGCGAATCGATCTCCTGTCGGCGAAAGCCGGGGTAATAAGAAGTTCGCTGCCGGGAAGGGGAGAGGCTGGACATTCCCCTGGCGGTCCGCCAACACCGGCACGCTGTTTCCCCGCCCGGCCGACGCCTCGCCGATCCTCATGTAGGCCAGCACGTCGGCACCCACCGCAAACTGGGGATACCCTGGAGCCGACCACAAGACGTCGTCACGAACCGAGCGCGCTTCTCCGCGCATCTGGAGCGCGTCGGCATCGAACACGGCCGCCCAGAGTTTTCCCTGCCGGCCGAACACGACGTGCCCAGAACCGACGTAGCGGGCACCGAGGCCTTCCAACAGTTCGCGGATCTCGCCCGTCTCGAGAATATGCACCGCAGCGCGGGCCGGTCTATTGGTCGCCAGGATCGTGAACAACACGGCGCGTCCGCCAGGCAATATCTGGGGAAGCTCATGGCGTTCGCCTTCGCGGGGTCGCGTGAGCTGTCGCGGATCGCCGCCGCTGGCAGAAGCCATCCAGAGCCCAGAGCCGACGCGACCGAAGACGATTTGGTCGTCTTCTCCCCACGTCCCTCCGCGCAACGGCTGGTTGGGAAGCAACCTCTGGGCGGTGCCGCCATCGAGCGGAGCGGTCCACAACTCACTATCCTCGGTCCTCTCGAAGCCGAGCCGTCGGCCGTCTGGAGAGAAGAACACGTCGCTTCCTTTTTCCGAGCCCACGATCGGCTCCGGATCGACTCGGTCCAAGTCGCGTCGGTAGAGAACGTCTCCACCGCCGTGGTTGGCCCTGAACACCACGGTTCGGCCGTTCGGCGCCACGGCAAAATGGACTCCTGGTGTCCCTAAGCTCGGCCCTGCGATCGGCACGGAGATGGCGACCGGCAATCGCGGGCGTTCCACTGACGGCCAGGTCGCGAGCAATCCGATGACGACCGCCCCGAGAGCCGCGACGACGACCGCCATCGGCCAGAACGCTCGGCTCCGTCCCCACACGCCGGGGACGGGCTGCACGTCGGGGCGCAACTCGCCCGAGTCGAGCTCCCGCCGGAGGTCTTCCATCTCGTTCCTGAGATCGAGCGCACTCTGAAGGCGTCGCGCTGGGTCCTTCGCAAGGCAACGACGGACAATTCTGGAGAGCTCGCGCGGAAGCCCAGCGCGTATCGAGGAGAGCGCAGGGGGCACATCCTTGATGATCGACGACAGCACATCACTTGGCGTGTCGCCGCCGAAGGGTCGACGCCCGGTCAGCATCTCGTACAGCATGACGCCCAACGCGAAGATGTCTGACCGAGCGTCGACGGTCTGCCCGCGAGCCTGCTCGGGCGACATGTAACCGCTGCGTTCCGATCACGACACCCCGTTCGGTCATGGTGCCCGTGGGGGCATCGCCTGGCCCGGGCGCTCGGTCTGTTTCCGGTTTGGCGAGACCGAAATCGAGCACCTTGACGCGGCCCTCTGCGGTCACCATCACGTTCGCCGGCTTGAGATCGCGATGCACGATCGCCTGCGCGTGGGCAGCGGCGATCGCATCAGCAAGCGGGATGGCGATGTCGAAGAACCTGTCCAGGGGAAACCCGGTTCTCGGCAGGAGAGCGGCGAGGGTCTGTCCCTTCACCAGCTCCATCGTGATGAAGTGAAGGCCTCGGTCCTCCTCGACCGAGTGGACGGTGACGATGTTGGGATGGTTGAGCGCGGCGAGAATCTGCGCTTCGCGCCTGAAGCGAGCAAGCCGGTCTCGATCGTGCGCGAACAGATCGGGTAGGACTTTCACCGCCACGTCGCGGTCGAGCGTCGCATCTCTTGCGCTATACACCTCGCCCATCCCGCCGGCGCCGAGCGGCGCCACGATCACGTATGAGCCTAGCCGGCTGCCCGGCGCGAGCCGGGGCTGGAGGCCAAGCGCCTCCACCGCGGACCGGGGCAATGCTTCGAGCGGTGACCCTTCCGCAAAGCGGCCGGCCGCCTGGTGGGACGCCAGCAGCGACTCCACTTCGGCGCGCAGTTGCCCATCGCCGGCACACGCCGCTTGGAGGTATGCCGCGCGCGCGGGTTCATCGCGCTCGAGGGCTTCGTGAAACACCGCCGTCACCTGTGCCCACCGACCCGCGTCAGCCACCGTGCACCTCGGTGATGCCCTGTGTCATGCGGCGAAAGAGCCAGGCACGCGCGACCTGCCAGTCGCGGGTCACTGTCGCGCGCGATACCGCGAGCACTTCCGCCGCCTCTTGCTCTGAGAGTCCCCCAAAGTAGCGCAGCTCCACGACCCGCGACTGGCGCAGGTCGCGCACGGCAAGCTCGCCGAGCGCCTGGTCGAGCAGCAACAGCTCACAGTCCAGCGGCGGCGTTGCGCCTGCCCGTTCGTCCCACGCCACTCTCATCGCTGCGCCGGAGCGCTTCGACGCCTGGTGTTTGCGTGCGTGATCCACGAGGATGCGCCGCATCATCTCCGCCGCCAGTCCAAAGAAGTGCGCGCGGTTCTGCCACGAAACGTGGGCCTGGCCGATCAAGCGCATATAGGCTTCGTGGACGAGCGCTGTCGGTTGCAGTGTGTGGTCCCGACGTTCGCGCTGCATGTAGCGCACCGCTTGGGCCCGCAATTCTGCGTACACCATGGGCAGTAGGTCGTCACGTGCCTGCGTGTCGCCCTGGCCCCATGCGCGCAAAAGGTCGCTGACTGGGCTGGTGTGGTCGACCACGGTGGATCCCCGCTAAGGCTCTTATAGAGCCCTGCCCACGACGCGTCAACTGCCCGCTGCCCTGGCGCGGTGATGGCGCAGTTGTGCAGCGTTTCACCCGTTAACTCTTCCGTGCCTGCGCGCCGCACCTTGTGCCCGTCTGGCAGGCCTGGTTCAAAGGCGCACGGCCTGTTGTCCTGACGCAGTTTCAGTCGCGTCCGCGCGTTCTATCCCGACCGGTTTCAACCAACCGACCGAGGACCACCAGGAGGCGCGATGGTAATGTCATTGATGCTGGCGGCTGGCCTGACGTCGCTGCTCCAGGCACCGACTGACGAGCGCGGTGCGACTGGGCTGCGCTGCCTGCGCAGCATTTATCGATCGATACCAGCGACGAGCGACGAAGGCTGCCGCCAGTCGCCGACATTTGCCGCGCCCGTCGACTACGTTGAGGGCGCCGGCGTTGTCGTGGAAGTCGAGCAAGCGCCCATGTTGCGCGACGGCACGACGGGGGCCCTGCTTCAAGCAGATCCCGACCCTATTGTCGTGGTGCGAGTCGAGAACCCGCACGGCTTCGAGGCTCCTGCCCTCGTTGGCGCACAGGAGCTCGCCACAGGGATCTACGAGCGGGCAGGCGTGTCCCTCCGTTGGACAGTTGATGAGACGATGGAGCCTGACAGGACGTTCACCTTGGTGCTGGCGAGCAGCGTGGCCGTGAAGTCTGTCCTGCGCAGCGACGCCATGGGCGTCGCGCCCCGCCCAAGTGACGGCACCCGGGGGACGCGCGCCTATGTCTTCCTCAACAAGGTGCAGTCCTTCGCGGCTCGCCATCGCCTCGTCGTCATGCAGGTCCTCGCTTGCGTGCTGGCGCACGAGATCGGTCACCTGCTGTTGCCGCCCAACGCGCACTGGCCCAACAGCGTGATGCAGGAGAGATGGCATCCGTCGCTCTTTAAGTGGGGATCACCCAGCCTCCCGAAATTCTCTCGAGATCAGGCGAAGCTGCTACGGCGTCGCGCGCGCAGTCAGTGAGAGCGACTTGAATTCCACACGGGCGGCGATCTTGAACCGGAAACATAACAGGCTCGCCGCGCTGTCGGCGGATGCGGTGACGATCAGGGAGGTTGGCCGTGGGTCCGATATCGGCGCAGTCAGTGAGCTCGGCGGTTCACGCGATGCCCCTCCGGTGGAGCGTCCAGTCGACGCCCGTGAAGGCGCGCAGTGTGTTTGTCGTCGATGAAGGACGTCGTGCTGTTGCGGCGCGTTTCGGTTGAGTACGGTCGCGGCTCGCGTCGCTGATTCAAATCGTGAGCAGTGTTTCAGCTGGCGATCGGGTCATCGTGTCGGACATGCGGATGTGGGGAATGCCCTTCGAATCCCACCCTCTTCGCCCATACGGACGCGCGATCTTCTCGCGGGCTCTTTACGTGTTGAGAACGTGGCGGTCGCCGGATCGAAATGCGTGAGAACAGGCAGCAACCCCGGGGTAAGTCGAATCTGGACGTGGAGAAAAACCGGAGACGGCCGAAGGCTGCGAGCGGAAGCTGAAACCTTAGAACGAGATAGTGGCTGAGAGGCAGGGATTCGCGCCGAGCGGAGCGATGGCGCAAGCAGGGATTCGACGCCATTCACGACGAGCGAGGCGAAAGCGTAGCCGAGCCGAAGCGAGTCGAGATGCCGCTGAAAACCTGCCGACCAGCCCGAATGAGGCCGCAGGCCGATTGAGTGGCTGGGAGGCAGGGATTCGAACCCCGATAAGCAGAGTCAGAGTCTGCTGTCCTACCGTTGAACGACCTCCCAGTAGGCTGGAACATCTGATTATAGTGAGCCGTGACGGTGCCTGCAAGCCAAGGCCGACGAAATTTGTCATGTTTTGTCACAATGAAGGCAGGGCCGCGAAAAATGTCCCGTATCCGGGGAATGCCCGGTGCCGACCGAACGAACGTGACTACCCAGACTGAGCTGCCCCGAGCGGACCATGCCCCGACCATCACGGTCGTGTTGATGGGCGTATCGGGCAGCGGTAAGTCGACCGTGATGGCGCGCATGGTCGAGCGGTTCGCCTGGCCGTCGGCGGAAGCGGACGACTTCCACCCGGCTGAGAACGTCGCGAAAATGGCGGCGGGTGATCCGTTGACCGACGCGGA
Organism: uncultured Acidobacteriota bacterium; assembly: GCA_963723005.1. Classification (GTDB taxonomy): domain Bacteria; phylum Acidobacteriota; class Vicinamibacteria; order Vicinamibacterales; family UBA2999; genus VFZN01. The sequence continues at coordinate 577,150 of CAVRPA010000015.1, forward strand.
TCGCTGGCCGTGGCTGCGGATGGTCGCCGCGTGGATCGGCGAGCGGGAGCGTACAGGCGAGAACGGGGTGATCACCTGCTCCGCCCTGAAGCGTCAATACCGCGACTTCCTCCGCGAAGGGCACCCTTCGGTGAGGTTCGTGCAGCTCACCGTCGATCCCGCGCGGCTTGCGCGGCGTATGGAGCAGCGCCAGGGGCACTTCATGCCGTCGTCGCTGCTCGGCAGCCAGCTCGCCACGTTCGAGGCCCTGCAGGCCGACGAGCCGGGGGCTGTCCTGTCTGGAGAGTTACCGCCGGAAGGCATCGTGGACGAGATTGCGGCCCGCTTCAGGACGACGAAGCGCCGCTGAGCCGCGATCGTATCGTCAGATTGCCTTCACGCAGCGGAATCCGAGATGGTTCGTGCCGGTGCCGATGTCTCCCTTGCCGCGGGTGCCCACCATGTAGCGGGAGCAATATTGATCGGTACAGAGAAACGACCCGCCGCGATGGACCCGCTTCTTCACGCCGGGTTCGTCGGGATCGATCGAGGTGGCGGGACCCTTCGGATTTCGAGCAACGCTGTTTGCCCCGGCCAGTTCCGCGTAGTAGTCCGGTCGATACCAGTCGCTCACCCACTCCCAGACGTTCCCACCCACGTCATGAAGGCCGTAGCCATTCGGTGGAAACTGCGCGACCGGCGCAATCCCCGTGAAGCGGTCCTCGCCCGAGTCGTGATCGGGAAAATGCCCTTGATGAGTGTTGGCCACGAATTGGCTGCCCTGGCTGAACTCATTGCCCCACGGAAAGAGCTGCCCGGTCAGGCCCCCGCGCGCGGCAAATTCCCATTCCGCTTCGGTCGGCAGCCGCTTTCCTGCCCATTGCGCGTACGCAAGCGCATCCGCGTAGGCGATGTGCACGACGGGAAATCGCTCCATCCCGACGATCGAGCTCTTCGGACCGAGCGGATGGCGCCAGCTGGCGCCGTCGATCGATGACCACCATTGATATGCATCGGTGAGCGGGACGGGATGGTCGGGCGGGGAATACACCACCGAGCCGGGCACGAGGGCCTCGGGCGGCGCACCTGGGAAGTCCTCCGCGCGCGGCGTCTGCTCGGCCACCGTGATGTAGCCGGTCGCGTTCACGAACAGCGCGAACTGCTCGTTCGTCACCTCGGTCTCGTCCATCCAGAAACCGTCCACGGCCACGCGATGGACTGGACGGGAATCCGTGGTGGCCTGCATCCCGACCATGTCGCGCGTGTCCAGCGGGTCCTTCGCCCCCATCGAGAACTCCCCGCCGGGAATCCACACCATGCCGGCAGGCGCTGGCCCTGCCGGCGGCTGCTTGTTCTCGACGGTCGGGAGGAATCCGGCGTTCGGCGAGACCTCCACGGTCGACGGTGTCGATCGAGTCAGCGTGAAGGCGAGGATCGCCACGCCCGCGATCGCGACGATAGCGACCCACGCCAATCCGCGTGTGCGACGAGGGGGAGGAAGTGATCGAGCCTTGGCAGGCTTCGAACGTCGCTTGTTCATCCGTGGGTCCACCAGAATCTTCCTATGGTTCCGATTGTACTCAGCCTTCGCTTGGCGACCGTTGCCTCAGCGCTGGTGGCGCCGGCCGATCAGCGGGCTGAGCAATCGAATCCCCTCGTGGATCTCCCGCTCGGTCAACCCCGCATACCCGAGGACGAGTCCGCTGCCAGCCGGCGCATTCGCGTAGTACGGCGCGACCGAGTAGATTCCGATTCCGCGCTCGGCCGCCTTCGCGATCAGCTCGTCGAGGCGTTCGGCCGGCACGTCGCGCAGCCACGCGACCACGTGGATACCGGCGTTGGCGCCGACGATCTCCACCCGGTCCCCGACGAACTCCGCGAAAGCCGCGAGCAGGGCCGCACGCCGTGACGCGTTTCGTGCCCGGGCGCGGCGGACGTGGCGCTCGAAATGACCGCCGGCGATGAACTCGGCCAGCACCTCCTGATCGAAGGCCGGCGCGTGCCGATCCGCCAGGAACTTGAGCGCCGCCAGTGGCCCCAGCAGCGACGGCGGCACGATCAGGTAACCCAGCCGCAGCGATGGAAAGAGCACCTTGGAGAACGTCCCGATGTAGACGACGCGGCCCTCCGAATCGAGTCCCTGGACTGCCTCGACGGGTTGGGTGTCGTACCAGAACTCGTTGTCGTAGTCGTCCTCGACCACGATGGCTCCGGACTCCGTCGCCCACTTCAACAGCGCCAGCCGACGCTCGAGCGGCAGCACGCCACCGAGGGGAAACTGGTGCGAAGGGGTGACGTAGATCAGCCGCACCGGCTCGCCTGTTGGCAGCCGTGAGACGTCGAGGCCGCCAGCGTCCACCGGCACCGGGATGAGATCGGCGCCTGCGGCAGCGAAAGACCTGGCGGGCCGAGATGTACGAGGGTTCCTCGATCGCGACGCGATCGCCCGGATCGATCAGCAGCCGCGCGACGAGGTCCAGCGCCTGCTGCGATCCGTTGACGATCATCACCTGCTCGAACGTCGCCGCCAGCCCGCGCGTGCGCGTCACGTAGTCCGCGATCGCCTGGCGCAACGGCAGCCACCCGAGCGCGCGCCCGTAGCGAAGAGTGGCCATGGACATCGCCCGCGTCCGGCGCTGCACGACGCGGGCCCACGCCTGTTGCGGAAACTCCGCCACCGCCGGCACGCCGTAGCGAAAGTCGTACAAGAGGCCGTCCCGCGGCGGCCGCCCCACGGCCGGGAGCGGGGCCAGTGCGACCACTCGCGCCGCGTGGGCCGAGAGGCGCGGCATCACGCCAACCGCGGCGGGCCGCTTCGCGCGCGGACGCAGCCGCGGATCGGGAAGCGTCTCGGGGACGAACGTGCCGGACCCGCCTCGTCCTTCCGCATAGCCTTCAGCCGCCAATTGCGCGAAGGCCAGGGCGACGACGTTGCGCGACAGGTTGAGGTCGGCGGCAAGCGCACGGGTCGATGGCAGTTGTGACCCTGGCGGGAACGTGCCGTCGAGGATGGCGCGGCGCAGGCCCCGGAACAGACGCTGATTGAGCCGACCCCGCCCTTCGAGGCGCACCAGCATTCACCGCACTCCGCAAGTGGCCCCAGCCATCGGCCAGGAAGTGGATCCCGCGCCGGCGCTGCCGGTTCCTACAATCGGGCCTCGACTCACAAGGAGACTCACTATGAACAGCCTCATCCGCAACACAATCGGCGCGTCACTCACCGCGGCGGCGGTCGTCGCCACGGCCGCCAGCCCGGAAGCCAGCGATTCGGTCTGCAAGGCGATTCACGCGGTCATGATCGAGCAGCGCGTGACGGAGGGATGCAAGCCCGGGCATACGTTCTGCTTCATCGGCGAGGTCGCCGGCAATCATGACATGCGCGGCGCCACCTACTTCAAGGGCGATAGCAGTGGCACGCGAGCGCCGGCGTCGCCGGACTTCCTTCCTTATAGCGGGCCGTTCGAGTACCTGCTCGACGCGGGCACGATCGTCACCCGCGAGACGGGCGTGTCGAACACCACCGCCGGCAATCCCGACAGCGGCGCCGTGACTGCCTTTCAGAAGATCGTGGAGGGAACCGGGGCGTGGGCCGGCGCGACCGGCTACTTCTTCGTCAGCGGGTTCAACCGCGGCGGCCGGGTGGAGACGGCCGTCAGCGGCGAGATCTGCCTTCCCTGACGCACGGGACTGGGTCACCGGCCCGGCGGGCGTAGATCGCGGCCACAGTGCGGCCTGGTCGAACCATCACGTGCGACCTGTCGTTGACGACGGCCATCGTGCCGTCGTCAACGTGGACGCGCGGTGTGGGGATCACGGTTGTGAGGGGAGCGGTGCCGCCGTCAAGTCGAGGTGCCAGCCCGGGTGCAGCCATTTTCCGTCACGTCGAACGAACATCTCCGTCAGGCGTCCACGCATCGTCCGCTCGGCGCCGCCGGACTCGATCACGGCTTCGTAGCGGCCATAGAGCACCACGACATCGCCAAACCGCTGCTGCTGCGTTTCGGGGAACGTGAGTCGGACGAGTCGTCCTCCACCCTCGTGGAACGCACGCGCGCCGTCCAGAGTTCCGGTGCGGTCCGTAAATGGTCCTTCGTTCATCCCAATGCCGATGAACTCCGCTGGCAGCAGATCGCCAAGGGTCTTCACGTCCCCGGCAAAGTACGCTCGCCACGCCGCTTCCCGGGCGATCAGCACCTCGCGATCGATTGCCGGCGTCGCTGACACCTGTGAACAGGACGCTGCGGTCACCGCCGCCAGCAGCGCGATCCAGAACGTGCCTGCCGTGCTTCGAACTCTCCTCATGCTTGCCTCCGGACCGCACTGTAGCTGGCGAGGAGTGGCGACGACTTGCGGTTTCTTGCGAACGTGAGAACATCGCTCCATGAATCGGGTGGTTCAGCTGGTCCATACGAGTGCCGTTGCGCTCGAGCGCTTCGATCACCTGCCCGGCGTGGCGCACCACGATCCGGACCGCGAGCGTGCGCCCGGGCACGCCGTCAATCTCGTCGAGGCAGGCTCGTTTCGGGTGCGGACCAACGGGGCGTGGCACCAGGTTGCCGCGGATCGCGTGTTCGTGACGACGCCGGCGTTGGAGTTCTCCTGCGCACATGACGAGGACCACCCGGCGGATTGCTGCCTGTCGGTGTCGTACTCGGAGCAGGCGGTGGAGAGCGCGCGATCGTCGATGGCGCTTCGCGATTCGCTCGTTCGTCCGCTCACCAATCGTCAGGCCTTCCTGCGGCGGGCGCTCGGCGATTGTGGACGGGGAGACGAGGCGCGCACCGAGGCGCTGGCCGGGGCATTGCTGTGGTCGCTTTCGAACGGCATCACGCGGCACCCTCTGTTCACGCCGGACCGGTTGGCGTGGCATGCGGCGCGCGTGGACCGCGCCAAGGCGATGATCGAGGCGCACTATGCCGAGCCGCTCTCGTTATCGATGATGGCTCGCGAGTCGGGGATGAGCGTGTTCCACTTCGCGCGGATCTTTGGCGAGCTCGAGGGCCGGCCACCTCATCGCTTCCTGACCGATGTCCGCCTGGCCCGGGCCCACGCTCGCCTTCGTGACGGAGCCAGCGTCACCGACACCTGCTTCGCCGTCGGCTTTGGTTCACTCAGCCACTTCGTTACGACATTTCGCCGGCGCTACGGCAGCAGGCCATCGCACGTCCGCCGACACGGAAGATAGCCGAGGTCCACTACCGCCCTCCGACCCCTGGCCAGGTGTGCAAAAGGAAGCGTTCAACTATCTGCCTCAGGCGCTTGCGAGAAACCGCAGCGCCGTGATGCCAGGCATGAACAGATAGGCGCCGGCCTTCACCGTGACGAATCGCGGCAGCGGGCCCGTTCGCTGTCGCAACGGCCGTCCCGGGATGGTCATGTGACTCGGCGGCTGATCCGCGCGGTCGTTGTCGCCGGTGATCGGATCCTTGTTGTCGTTGAGTCCGCCGAAGCGCGGATTGTTGCACCAGGTCTGCTGCACGAACTCGAACTGGCTGCGGATGCTGGCGTTGACGCAGAAGAAATGAATGCCGCGCGCCTGGCCGTCGTCGGCGAGCGCGTCGAGCGCCGCGCGGCACGCGGCTGACATGGGATCGCCGAGGACGGTCGGGTCGAAGAGCGGCGGGCCGAAGACGCGCGCCCGCCGCAGCAGCCGATGCGCCTCCGACATGCTGAGCGACTCGGCGGCCGGGTAAGGCTTGAGGCCGTCGCGCGGGTTGGTGCGGCGGATGTGCGCGCCGAGCGGGCAGGACAACCCGTCGGCATCGTCCGCGTAGAGGAAATCGTTCCGGGCTCGCAACTGCGCCTCGTCGCGGTGAGGCGCGAGCACCAGCGGCGCGCCGCTCGGCCATCGCCCGACCAGGCGCGAGGCCAGCCAGACCATGCGCTGCGCGTCCGCCTGTTCTCCGCCGCGCAGGGTCTCCTCCTTCAGGAACTGCCAGAAGCCGGCGACGTCCTGTTGAAGCTTCCGATAGACGACGTACGATCCGTTCACGCCGAGGTCCCGCAGGCGCTCGGACGCATGATGCGGGTTATCGAGCGACGGAAGCAGCCCGCGGGCATCGAGCTCCGCCGGCACCACCGGCGTCGGCGGCACGATCCCGTAGTGATTCGGGTAACCCAGGATGAACTCCCCCGTGGGAACGCCCTCGCCGCTGATTCCGGCAATCGACGGCTGCGCGATGCCGTCGTGAAACCCAAACGGCTCGTAGTCGCCCTCCGGGCGGTAGCCGCTCTGCATACTGCCTTCCAGCTCGACGACGCCGCCGCCCGTCAGGGCGACGAGCGCGCGCTGCGCGTGGCAGGCGTGCTCGAGTTCGGCGGATGAGACCGCGTGAATCAAGACGACGGCATGGATCGGCGGGAGCGTCGGGCCGCCCAGCTCCCACTTTGCCGGGTCGCTCTCTTCCGTGTCGCCGAGAATTCTCGATCGGTGCTCCGCCGCGATGCCTTCCTGAAACTCCACCGGGAACGTGCACCGCACGCTCTCGGGGACGCCGAGGGCGGCGAGGCCGTAGGCGGTAAAGGCGATGTTCACCGCCAACGCCGGCTTGATCTTCTCTCCACCCGGCAGCGTCGGCCAGCGCTCGAGGTCGTGATGGCCGGCAAGACCCTTCCCAGCCAGCGCTGCGCCTGCAGCGGATCCTGAAACTCGACGAAGAGATACGCGGCATGCGACAGGTGCCCGTACCCGCTCGTGATGAAGCCCTGAACGTCGGCGAGCACATCGTCCGGCAGGCGCGTCGTTGTCGTCGCCATTGGTCAGAGCCGCCGCAGCAGACCGGGCAGAGGGCCGGTTGAGAGGTCGTCGCACGCACGGGCGAGCGCACGATCGTTGACGATGTTCAGCACCGTCTGGTCCGGGTAGGCACTGAAGAACACTTCGGACGGAACCTGGTGGCTGCGCAGGAACCGCTTGAACGCCGGCAGGTCGCGCGCGCCATCGGGCGGATAGCCGTACGAGGTCTCCCAGATCGCATCCAGTCCCGACAGGATCATCTCGGCGAACTCGTCGATGTAGCTTTCCCACGAGCCGTCGTAGTCGCTGACCATCATCAGCCGGCGGCCGTTGTCGATGATCAGCCACTTGACGAAATGAATCGTGCTGATCCCGATCAGCGAGCCTGGCGGCGCCAGCCGTTTCGAGTACGAGTCGATCGCGGCCATGACCGCCCGGACGCGGTCCGCATGTCCGGGCTTCACGACGGTGACGAGCGTCAGCTGGTTCTGCGTGACGACATCTTCGCGGAAGGTGGCCGGCGGTTGCTGATCCGCGGCCGCCACTTCGTCGCCGGGCACGAGCGGCGAGGCAGGGCGCAGTTGTCGAGCGCCACGCTCGAGTACGGCGATTGCAGCGGCGGCATGCGATTGCGCGTCAGCCGGTTCAAGAAGCGGAACAGCGGATAGCGGTTCAGGCTGGCCACGATCTGCTGCGCGGCGCGAATCACGTTCATCACGCCGAACCGCCGAACCGCCCTCCAGGCGTCAAGCACGATCGGCAACGCGCGCGTCAGCCACTCGAGCGCCTCGACGACGGCGGAGCCAATTGCGCCGAAGGCGGCCGGGTGTTGGCGGCCCACCCCGGCGGCAATGACCCTGGCACGGGCTCGATTGCCGGCAGCGGCGCCGCCGACGCGGCGTCGACGAGCGCCTGCGCCTGGCGTCGAAGGGCGATCGCGTTGCGGATGCTTGCGACATCTCGTCGCGGAAGGCGATGTAGAAGGCGCTGGCTCCTGCATGCGGGCGCGGATGAACGGCGCGAACTCCGCGACGCCCGTGTAGCCCTCACAGCGTCCCCAGATCGCCGCCATGTCCGACGTGATCGCCGTCAGCTCGGCGAGGTGACTCTCCAGGTCGCCATCGTAGTTGGCCGAATAGAGCAGGCGTCGCAATCGGATCCGCGATCGGGATCGGCGAGGATGGCGAAGCGCGCGAAATGGATCCGCTGGCTGCGGGGGAACTCGATTCGTGGGCGATCGACTTCTTGACCGAGGCGCTTTCCGCGGATGTCATCTCCGATCGGGCGAAGCAGGGCGCGCAGGGCGTCCTCCTCGCCACGGCGAATCGGCGCGAGCACGGTGAGCGTTCGCGGCATTGCGGAGCCTGACTTGGCTGAGCAGGATAGCACCGGACGGGGCTGGCACGATCGGCCGGAATTTGACGCAGTTTCTGCCATCTCTGCAGAGACTGAGGCCGGAGTCAGCGCCGCGGCGCGATTCTTGTATCCGCGACAACCATGGTCGAACCGAAAGACAACGACGAGGTGCAGGGAGGCCTCTCCGAAGAAGAGAAGCGCGAGAACGTGATCCGGCTGGCCTTCGGGGCAGGCCGAGCGGTTCGACGAGTTCTGCCGCATCCTGCAGGAGTTCGTGCCTCCCGGCACGACGGCCATCATGCGCGGCAGCGCGATCACCGGCCAGCGCTGGCGCGACAACGCGCCCTTCGACGCCGACGGGGCGGGCACGAGCGATCTCGACGTGACGCTGGTGGGCGACGCCGGCGTGCTGTACTTCGAGGCCATCGGGTTCTTCGTACCCGGCATCCACTCGCGGCCGCTCAGCGAGAAGGACCCGGACATCGCGCCCGATCTGGTGCCGCTTCGCGAGCAGCTGATGGACGATGGTCGGGCGGCCCGTCAACATCCAGGCGTCGCGCGACATCGTCACGCGGTTTCGCGGCGACCTGCTCGGCCAGCCGTACCTCACGCTGTTCGCGAAGCCGGACGGGCTGTCCTCGGTGGACCCACGAGCCAAGACTGATGTTCCGCCTGCTGACCTACAACATCCTGCGCGGCGGCCACGGCCGCACCGGCGCCATCGCGGCGGTGATCAACGCGTGCGCGCCGGATCTGGTGTTGCTGCAGGAGGCGACCGATCGCGGCAACATCGAGCGGATTGCCGAGGCCACCGGCATGGCCGAATGGCGGGCGTTCGGCAAGCAATCCCTGGGTTTCCTGAGCCGCCGGCCGGTGGCGTCCTGCGGGTGGGTGCGGCCGCGCGTCTCCCGGCACGCGTTCGTCGAGGTGGTGCCGGCGGGCGAACGGCTGCGCCTCTTCGGCGTGCACCTGAGCGCGGTCCATGCCGCGTGGACCGAGCACCGCCGGGTGCTGGAGCTGCGCGCGCTGCTCCGCAGCGTGGCGCGGCACCAGGATGGCTTCCACGTGCTCGCCGGCGACTTCAACACGGTGGCGCCGGGCGATCTGTTCGACGTCGGGCTGTGCCGATGCGGGTCCGGCCGCTGGTGTGGCTGAGCGGCGGCCGCATCCGGTGGCGCACGGTCCAGACCGTCCTCGACGCCGGCTACGTCGACGCGTTCCGGCAGGCGCACCCGGACGATCCGGGCATGACGCTGCCGACTTCTCATCCGCACGTGCGGCTCGACTACGTGTTCGTCCACGCTCCCACCAGGCGCGGATCGCGGCCTGCAACGTCGTGCGCGATCCGGCCGCCGTCTCGGCCTCGGATCAC
>CAVRPA010000016.1:0-164270 GCA_963723005.1 uncultured Acidobacteriota bacterium
AACGACCAGTAGATCCAGGCGTCCGAGCGATTTTGTGAGCCAGCAGCGTCGCGCCGGCCCATGGCTGCTGCATCACGGAGTAATCCGAATCACCTGGCCGATCGCAGCGCTGATGCCGCAGTTTGTAAGATATAGCGCGCCGTCCGGCGCCGCGACGATCGATGTCGGCCTCGTGAGTCCGCTAAGGGGCCCGGACGATCCAGACCCCGGCGTTCGCCTGGCTGGTGCCGACTACCAGCCTGGTGCCATCGAGCCGAACGTCGCTCAGCGCGAAAGCCACTGCGCCTCTGTTCGCGCCAGGCGGCGCGGGAAGCTGCAACATACCGGTCGAGGCGGACCAGAGGTATGCGTAGAAGTCTCCGCGTGATGTCGAGCTGCTTCCGGCCACCTCACCCTGCGTGTTGATGTCAACCGCCGAGCTGTTCTGTCCCCCCAGCGTCTCGAGTTGGGTCACCGCGCCCGAGGCCGACCAGATCACGGCGCGGTCGCATCCGTCGACCGCGGGACAGGCAATCTTCACGGTACCCACCAAGTCGCCGTTGTCATTCGCTCCGGCCACTCGGCCCGAGCGCGTATCGACCTGCTCGATCTGCCACTGGCCATCGATCAACGTCCAGCGCACCGGCACATGGGCTTGAGAGACACGGGCGGAGTGGCCGCCGATGATGCTTCCGTCACCCGTGACGGCGACGGCCCCGGCGGAGCCCCCTGCTTCGAGCGGAGGCAGATACTCGGTACAGGACGCCGGCGGGTTCCATGCCGCCGCCTGACCGCCGACGCGTCCGACGACGAGGTGGCCGTTCGCACTGATCGCGTGCGTCTCTCCGAGACCGCTGTCGCAGCCGAGCAAAGCAGATCCGCCTGCAGCGGGCCAGTAGACGGGGCCGCGCGGAGGCGAGGCGGCGTAGCCGGCGATGTTGCCAAAGCTGTCGATGCCCCGGGCGGCCGCGCTACCGGGGTAAGGCACCGGAGCGGGCAGCGCACTGATGACCCACGCGCCGTTCTGCAACCTCCACTGGACGGCATAGAGAAGTTGCCTGCGATCAAAGCTGCGGCCGACGATCACGGTGCCGTCGGCGTTGATCCCGTTGGCTTCGGCGTTGCCGCCGAGTGAAGGCAGCTTGATGTAGGTGGCCAACGGAGCCGGGCCTTTCGGGGGCTTCTGGGCACCTGCGGCGCGGCCGACATACTCGGGTCGATCCGGCAATTTGGCGGCAAGCATCGGCCGGGCGGAGCAAGCGCGGGACCACGACCGGCTTTCCTTCCCGGCCCAGATGAGCGTCGGAGCTGCGTACCGGGCCGCGGGTCAGCACGGTCGCGCGATCGCCGAGTTCCGCCGTGCGCTGGAGATGGTGCCCGGGCAGAAGCGGGCGCACTTCGCAGATCGGCGGGACCTATGTCGCCATGGGTCTGAATGGACGAGGCGATCCCCGAGCTCGAAGCCTCGGTGTCCGGTAAGTCCGGCAACGCCAGGTTCGAGGCGTACCTTGGATACGCATACGCCGCCGCAGGGCGGACCGCCGACGCCCAGCGGGTGCTGGCCCGACTCGAGGAGCTGCGACGCAGGCAGTACGTGTCTTCTTTCGGGATCGCGTTGATCTACGACGCGCTCGGCGAGAAGGAGCCGGCGCTGCTGGCGCTGGAACGCGCGTTTCAGGACCGGGCGGTCGAATTCTCGCAAGTGAACGAGTACCCGAGCTTTAAAAGCATCGTCTCCGACTCCCGCTATGCGACGGTGATGGCCGGGGTCAAACCTTGAGTTTGCGCAGAGCGATTAATAGTTGCTGTCCACCGCATAGCCGGCGAACGGGGCATCCACACCGAGCCCAGCGTGTGCAGCGTGACGCCGTCGAATGCGCTCCTGCACGCGCCACGCCAACGCCTGAGCTAGTCCTCGTGGGTGAGACCGCTAGTGACGGGCGCTGACGGCTGAGTCCGGGTTCAAATCAGGTCTGGTTGCCGATCTAGAATGCGCGCCATGGCGACCGGCTCCCCCGATCTCACCGGACTGTTGCAGGCCTGGAGCGGCGGCGATGAGGCCGCGCTCCACGATCTGATGCCGCTCGTCGAGCGCGAACTGAATCGCATCGCGCGCCGCTGCCTCGCCGGCGAGCGGCACGCGCGCAGCGTCTCGGCCACCGCGCTCGTCAACGAAGCTTTTCTGCGCCTCGTCGATCTCCGTCAGATGGCATGGCAGGATCGCGCGCACTTCTTCGCGATGTCGGCACGGCTCATGCGGCGCGTCCTCGTCGACCTTGCCCGTGCACGGCAGTCCGAGAAGCGCGGAGGCCAGTCTCCGCAGATTGCCCTCGATGTAGCCGGGGAACTGGCGGCGACCGAGCCCGCCGCCGGCGTCCTTCGCCTCGACGAGGCGCTGCGCGCGCTGGCCGAAATCGACGAACGCAAGACTCGCATCGTCGAATTGCGCTTCTTCGGGGGCCTCAGTGCGGAGGAGACCGGGCTGGCCCTCGGTATTTCCGCGAAGACGGTCCTGCGGGACTGGACGTTTGCCAAGGCGTGGCTGCGCCGCGAGCTCGCCGGCGGGAGCCCGACGTGACGCCCGAAGACTGGCAGCAGGTCCAGGACCTGTTCCACGCCGCGCGAGAGCGGGCGCCGCAAGAACGCAAGGCGTTCGTGGAGGAGGCGTCCGTCGACGACGCCGTGCGCCGCGACGTCCGCGGTCTGCTCGAACAGCCCGAGGACGGGTTGCTTGCGGACGGGCTCACGGGTGGGTTGGCGGGACTCGTTGCCCCGCTGGTGCACAGCGGCGCCATGCTCGGCTCGTACTTGATTGGCGCGAAGCTCGGCGCCGGCTCGATGGGCGACGTCTATCGCGCCCGCGACACCCGGCTCGGTCGAGAGGTCGCCGTCAAGATCCTCCCCGAGGAGCTCGGCCGGGACCTGGACCGCGTGGCGCGGTTCGAGCGCGAGGCCTGCATCCTTGCCACCCTAAACCATGTCAACATCGCCGCCCTCTACGGCATCGTCGAGGAGGGCGGCGTGCGCGGGCTTGTCCTCGAGCTCGTGGAAGGCACGACACTGGCAGAGGTGCTCGCGGCGCGCAAGGCGACGCATCCGTCCGCGACCTCGCCTGGTTTGCCGCTGGCCGCCGTACTTCCCATCGCCGAGCAGATTGCGCGAGCCCTGGAAGCTGCGCACCAGCGAGCCGTGGTGCACCGCGATCTCAAGCCAGCCAACGTCGCGGTCACGCCCTCAGGTCTCGTCAAAGTGCTGGATTTCGGCTTGGCAAAAATCTCGGCCGGACAATCCTCTGCACCCGGCAGCTTACCGGTTCACGAGACGAAGGACGGCATCGTGCTCGGCACCGTCGCCTACATGAGCCCCGAGCAAGCGCGCGGGCAGCCTGTGGATAAGCGGACCGACATCTGGGCGTTCGGCTGCGTGCTCTTCGAGTTGCTTGCCGGCTCGCGACCCTTCCAAGGGGAGAGCTCCGCCGACGTACTGGGCGCCATCGTCGGCGCCGAACCGGACTGGAGCCTGCTGCCCTCAGACACGCCGGTACCCGTCCGCTCGGTGCTGCGCAGATGCCTGGCGAAAGATTCCGAGCGGCGCACACATGACATCGCCGACGCTCGCATCGGCCTCGAGGAGGCGCGCGAGCCGGAAACGATGCCGCCGGCGAGCGGCACGACCACTCGGCCGCGGCGCCGGCCCCTGGCGTTGACGATCCTTGCGATGATCGCGGCGGCGCTCGCCAGTGGCACCGTCGTATGGTGGCGGCTCGCCGTCGTGGACCCGCCGTTGGTCCTGCGTGCAGGCATCCACATCGAAGAGTCGATCGTCACCGGAGAGGGCGCGGTCGTTCTCACCCCCGACGGCCGCTCGGTGGTGTACCAGGCTCGCGGCCGCGACAACATCCAGCGGTTGTACCGCCGCCCACTCGACAGCGTGAGCAGCACGCCGATCGCCGGTACCGACAATGGTCACGCGCCATTCTTCTCTCCAGACGGGCGGTGGGTGGGCTTCGCCGCTGACCTGGAGCTCCGGAAGGTACCGCTCTCGGGCGGCGTGCCCACCACCATCTGCCGCATCCAGTCTCACTTCGGGGCGAGCTGGGGTGACGCGGGAATGATAGTGGTGGCGCTCGCGCCAGAAGCCGGTCTGCATCGGTGTCCGGCAGGTGGCGGCATGGCCGAACCGTTCCTCCCAATGGCGGCAGAGGACGCCGGCAACGACCACCGCTATCCGATCGTGCTGCCGGGCGGCCGCGGCGTCATCTACGCCGTCGCCACCGGTCCCGCTGAGGACGCCCGCATCGTGGTCTTCGACGCACGAACCGGCACCCGCCAAGATCTGTTGCGTGGCACGGCCTCCGCACGCCTGATCGGGCGCGATCGCCTGGCGTATGCGATTAACGGGGACCTGTTCGCGGTCGGGTTGGACCTCGATCGGCTCGAGCTCGTCGGCGAGCCGGTTCGACTGGCTTCCGGCGTGCACGAGGACACTAACGGAGCACCCGAGTTCGGCTTCTCGGACGCTGGAGATTTCGTGTTCGTGGCGGGCTCCTCCGGCGGTCCCCTGAACACCATGGCCATGGTGGATATGTCCGGACGCGCGACGCCCTTGAACGTGCCAGCCGCGCCGATGGGCTTTCCGCGAGTCTCGCCCGATGGCCGAACCGTCGTGTACATGGTGTGGGGAGCAAAGCCCAACGTCTGGCTGTTCGATCTCGACCGTGCGGTGGCCAGCCGCACCACGTTCGGGCGCTTCCTCTACCCGGTCTGGACGCCCGCCGGGGAGCTGACGATGGTGGAAGGCGGGCAGGGCTCGCAGCGAATCGTGATGCGAACCGTCGACGGCGGCGGCGATCTGCAGACCCTCAGCGGCCCGAACCGAGAGCAGGCACCCGAGGACTGGACTCCCGACGGCCGCACGCTGGTCTACCGCGCCCGCCAGCCCTCGTGGGAGCTCGTGGCCTACACACGCGACCGAGAACAGGTGCAGCCGATCACGCCCTCAAACCTGTTCGCGCACTCCGGTCGCGTCGCGCCGAATGGCCGATGGCTCACCTACTATGCTCGGGAGAGCCGGCCGCCGCAGGTGTACGTTCGATCCATGACGCCCGGAGCGGGACGGCAGCAGGTATCGCGTGACGGAGGAAGCGGCAGCGTCTGGGCGCCGGACGGCAGACGCATCTACTATCGCGGTATCCGTGGCACCGCCGAGGATGGGATCTGGGCGGTCGACGTGAGCGAGCACGGGCCCGGCCTGCGCGTCGGCGCACCGCGACTGCTGTTCAGAGTAGACGGCTACGCAGAGGCATTCGATATCACGCGCGATGGCCAGCATTTCGTGATGGTCCGGGAGGAGGCGACCCAGGAAACCCGTCAGGTTCAGGTCGTCCTCAACCCGTTCGCTCAAACGACGACGCCGTAGCGAGCCGGCCGAGGTCGGTGGCGTCTTAGGCATCACCCGAACCCGGCCGGCGTGCTTCGCACCCGTGCTCTGGGTGTTATTTACTGGAATCGCTCGCCCACAACGGTCGGACAAACACTGCGATACGGCTGGCGAGTCTGATCGTAGAAGTCCGCCCGCGCGACGCCGGTGAGGCTGCTGTCGCCGGTCAGGGTGAGCGTTGACGTCAGGACCTGCCACCCTGCGAGAAAGCCGGGTGACGGAGGAGCTGGTGGTGTCGTGAACACGATCGACGCGACCATTCGCAGCCCGAAAGACGCGCCATTGGCATGCTTCCACAGCCCGTGCCCTTCTGTACGTTGACCTGGAGCGTAACCGGGACTGCCATTGCTCTCACTGACGGTGCCCCCCTGGTGGAACGTGAGCAGCGTCATGAACGGCGGGCCCATTGGTCCGCCGGTTGTGCAGTCGCGCAGGGTGATGGTCATCCCCCAGACGCCCTCGATCGCGCGCGCTTGGGCGAAGGCCGGCACTGCGGCGCTGAGAAACAGCGTGGCGGCGAGCGCCGCCCTGACAGATCCATGGCTCATCATCTGCCTCCTCCATTGAGAACGAACACCGGGCGACTTCCCCAAAAGGAGCTGCCTCCTCTAAGGAAGGCGGAAAGCAGCCGCGAAAACGGACACGGGTGCGCGAGCGAAAGCGCGGTTCTCCGAGACCGCCGAGCAGGCTTTACTACTGGCACATACCGACCATCGTTCTCCGGCCGTAGACGACGGCTCGGATTTCCGCTAGAGTCCGGCCATTCGGCGTTCGGGCAATCGTCCGGGCATCCGCGTTCCAGAAGTCCGGGCATCGGCGTTCGGGAAGTGGAAGGAGGATCCAGTGCAGACACGCAGCTGGGTCGTGATCCTGCTGCTCGTCGCGGTCGCCGGTGCCGGCGCCACGATGCAGGGTCGGCCCGATACCGTCTCCGGCACACTCACACGCACCTACACCATCGTCGCCGACACCGACTTGACCGGCGACGTCAACTGCGCCGTCGCTGACGCCACGCCGTGCTTCTCCTTCTCCGTGCCGGGGGTCGAGCTGCGACTCAACGGCTACTCGATCACCGGGCGCGGCGACGCGACGACCGGGTGCGGCGGGACCCCGACGACAGGCGAGCTGGGCGTGACGACGAACGGCCAGAGCCGCACGGTCGTGCGCGGTCCCGGCCTCATTCAACGCTTCCGCGGTCACGGCGTCGTGGTCGCCGCCTCGATGGAGGCCCGCGTCGAAGGGCTCACGGTCTCGACCAATTGCGGGTCCGGCATCTTCGTCCTCGCCACCTCGTTCAGCGCGCTCATCGAAGGCAACACGGCCCTCCGGAACGGGTCCACCGTGGCAGGAGCGGCCTGCGGCGGCATATGAGTGGTCGGCCACAACAGCCGGGTCCGGCTGAACACCTCGCACAGTAACGGATACAGCGACCCCCCAGACGACTTCGGCATCGGCCTGGTCGGCACCGCCAGTGGCAACGTCGTCGAAGAGAACCTCGTCACCGGCAACACGAACGGCATCTACATCGCTGCTGCCGTAGGGAGGAACGTGGTTCGACAGAATACGGTGGTTGGGAATCCGCCTATTCAGGTGGCGACGACCAGCCCCACTGTCCGGGCGCTCGACATCGTGAACCTTGCGCCGGCCACGCAGACCGAGTTCGACCGCAACCGGTGTATCACCGCATTGAACGCGCCATGTCCCGCTGTGACGCCGTAGGAGTCGCACGGCGAAGTGTCCAGGTGCCGACGGTCGCGCGGCACCCGTCGGCATGGCTCGTCGCCTGTTCGATGATCTTGATGGCCCTGGCGCCCGGATGCGATCGCGCCCGGGAGCCGGGGGCGGTGCCAGGTACAGTAACCCTCGTTAATCGGGTGCAAGCCACGATGCGCGGTGTGGGTTGCGCGGACTGTGGCGCGCGGCTGGAAGCCGCGCTCGCACAGCGCCTGGACCCGGCGACGATCACCGTGGCCCCACAGCGCGATCGCGTGGAGGTCGAGTTCGAGCGGAGCCCGACTCCGTTTTCGTCGGCCTCGTTCCGAACGATCGTTGCGGAGACCGGCGGCGAGGTCCTGTCGGTTCACATCGACGCGTGCGGAACCATTGAGACAACCCAGCAGGGCTCCTGGCTGACGTCGGGCAGCACCCGGTTGCTGCTCGAAGGGCCAGGGTCCTGGACGCACGGAACGGAGGTCTGCGTCACCGGCGACCTTCGCGACGACTCGAGCCCAGCCCGGCTCGTCGTCGCCAAGGTCGGTTCGTGATGGCAGGTTGATGCTCGACGCGGTCGCACCTCTCGTGTTGGGGGCAGTCTCACTCAATCCGTCGGCGCTGTATGCGCGCTGCCACTACTTCGCCGGCGAAATCCGTCGCAGCTCGTCGAAGAAGTTCAGAATGACCACGACTCTGTCCCGCTTTCCGCCTTCTTCCGGCTGAGCGACTGGGGCGACCGCGAACTGCACGCCGTCGGGATGCAAGTCGAACATCCGGGCAGGGCCCATGACGCTGTATCGTGCGTTTGACAAGACGCGCGGCTTCTCAGCGCGGAACGCGTCGCCCGCAACCGTATAGGCCGCCACCATGATTTGCCCATCCATGCCGTAGAAGAGCTCACGTCGTGTGCGCGACCAGATTGGAAAGGTGCCGCCCCCGGTCGAGATCCGCCAGCCCTCGCCGTGACCCCGAAACGGCCGGACGTAGACTTCATTCCTCCCCGTCTCGTTCGACTGATACGCGAGCCATCGCCCATCCGGTGAAAAATTTGGCTCCTTCTCGGCGAACGGACTGCTGAGGAAGACCACAGGCGTTCCAACCTTCCAGCCGGTTGCTTCATCTCCCGCCATAGGGAGGATCATCAGATCCCAGCTCGTTCCCGACGTGTCCTGCTCGAACGCCAGGAACTTCCCGCCTGGATGCCACGAGACCGGCCACTGCGGGTGCTTGGCCACGGTCAGGCGTTCGGCGTTGCCGGTTCCGTCGGTGCGCTGCCAGTAAAGGCTCGGCGGCGAGTTGTCGCGGTTCGAGTTGAACGCGATCCGGTCGCCATCCGGAGTCCACACCGCCTTACCGTCATAGGCTGGATGGCGCGTGAGCGGAGTTGCCGTGTCGCGATCCCACTCGTAGATCCAGATGTCGGACGCGGCCCCGGAGAACACATCCAGAGAGAGCCGGCGTCCGTCGGGCGCGACATGGATGTTGTACCAAATCCCAGGCGGGTTCCACAGCGGTGCAGTGTTCCCTGCAAGATCCATCCAATGGACCGGTGCCGAGTCACCGACGCTCGGCCCCGGTAAGTACGCCAACGTGCCATCGGTCGACACGGACACTTGCGCGCCTCCGGAACGCAGGTCCGACGTCACCTGGTCCACCACGGACACCGCCGGCCCGGTGACTTCGAGCTGATCGAGTGCGAACGGTACCGCAAACAGGGATCCGTCACGGAGGTAAAGCAGGTGACCAGTCGGCAGATATCGCCCGTGATAGCCGCCGCGATACACGACTTTCCGTGCGCCGCCTGGCAACGGCTGTACAACGAGGTTCGCGTCGTTGTCGAACCCCGGGCCTGGAGGGGCCGTATAGAGTACGCCCTTGCCACCCGGCAACACCTGGGGCCACTGCTGACTCCACTCGCCCTCGCCCAGGGATGCCACTGGCACAACCTTCCCTCCCGCCGACGGCACACGCCACAAAACCGACTCCGGGCCGCCGTCAGGGGCAAAGATGATCGTGCCGTCCTCGGCCCACGCGCCACCGCGGGTGTTGGGTGCGTCGGCCAGCGTCACAGGGGAGCCCCCCGCGACAGAGATCCTCTTCAGCTTGCCGCCCGCGAAGAACGCGACCTGCTCACTGTCCGGCGAAAAGAACGGACTGTCAGCACCGTCGGTGCCTGCCAGAGCCGTTGCGTGCATCGAATTCAGGTCTCCGAGTTGCCTGACGTAGAGTTGTGCCTCGCCGTCCGCGCCCTTCCGGGCGACGAACGCCACGACCCGGCCGTTCGGTGAGAGCGCCAACGCGTCGCCCCTGCCAATCGCCAATGAGACGTCGCCTCCCAACTCCGTGCTCAGCTGCAGCGGCACAGCCGACCGCGCCGTGCGCCACGGAGCCCAGGCCATCAGGGTGGCACCAGCGAAAGCGACGACGAGAGCCCATGGCAACGCCGAGCGCCAGGCCTGGGTTCTCGGGCTCGGCGCGAGGGACGCGGGCATGTTCGGGTGCGAGATGACGGTCTCGATCGCGATCCGCGCCTCGCCGATGGACTGAAGTCGATAGCGAGGGTCTTTGGTGAGACAGCGGCCGATGAGTCCCCGGATCGCTGCCGGCGTCGCTGTCGGCAGTGCGCTGAGGTCGGGTTCTCCCTCAATCACGCGCCCAAGAATTTCGAGCGTGGTGTGGCCCGTGAAGAGCGGCTGGGCGGTCAGCATTTCACAGAGCACGACGCCAAACGCCCAGATATCTGACCGATGGTCAGTGGCTTTGCCAGACGCCTGCTCAGGCGACATGTGCGCGGGTGTACCGAGAACGATACCGACCTCCGTCTTCGGCGGTGGCAACGTTGCGGATTCCGCCATTGTGCGCGGCGACGTCCAGTCGCGAACCTTCGCGAGACCAAAGTCCAGCACCTTGACGGTGCCGTCCTCGCTCACTTTCACATTCGCGGGTTTCAGGTCCCGATGAATAATCCCCTGTTGGTGTGCGACTTCGAGCGCCTCGGCGATGCGTCTTGCGATCGGCAAGGCCTCGGACAGCGGTATGGGACCGCGCTCAATCTTGTGGCTCAGATCCTCGCCCTCGACGAGCTCCATCACCAGCGCGCGCCCACCCCCGAACTCTTCAAGACCGTAGAGGGTGGCGATGAATGGATGATTCAGCGAGGCCAGGACCCGAGCCTCGCGTTCGAACCTCTCGAGCAGCTCCGGATCCATGGTGAGATGCGACGGCAGAACCTTGATGGCCACGCTGCGACCGAGCCGGGGATCGTGCGCCCGATACACCTCTCCCATTCCACCGACGCCGAGCAGGTCGTCGATCCGATACGGTCCCAGCGAACTCCCCGGTTCGAGCGCTGGCGCGGGCATGGACACTGGAGTGTCGCCGAATCTGCGAGCCCGGTGATGCGCGTTCATCAAGGACTCGACCTCGCCTCTCAACGCCGAATCAGCGCCGCACGCTTCACGGAGAAAGGCGTCACGCCGCTCGGCAGCCTGCGCGAGTGCGGCGTGAAAGATCTCGGTGACCTGCCGCCAGCGTTCAGGTGTCGTGGCCATCCGGCGTCTGCGTGATGCGGCGGTACAGCCAGGCGCGAGCAACCTGCCACTCCCGGTCGACTGTCGCGCGCGAGATGCCGAGCGCACCAGCCGTCTCGTCTGGCGACAGACCTCCGAAGAACCGCAACTCCGCCACCCGGCTTTTTCGCAGATCGAGCGACGCGAGTTCGGAGAGCGCCGCGTCCAAGTCGAGGATATTGACGTCTGGCGGGTCGGACTGACCGATCGCTTCGTCGACGGTGACCCGCGCCCATCCCCCCGATCGTTTGGCCGTCTTCCGCCGCCTGGCGTGATCCACCAGGATGCGACGCATCATTTCTGACGCGACGGCGAAGAAGTGCGCCCGATTCTGCCACTCCGTCTGTCGCTGGCCGACGAGCCGCAGGTAGGCTTCGTGGACGAGTGCGGTCGGCTGTAAGACGTGCCCCGGACGCTCGCGCCGAAGTCGGGCGGCTGCCCTGCGACGAAGCTCGCCGTACACCGCCAGCATCAATTGCTCCCGCGCCTGAGGTTCGCCGCCGACCCAGGCGTGTAGCAGCCCAGTCACGTCATCGAGAGCGCGGTTCACGTCGTCCTTCACTACGTGGCCCTCAGGTCAGTGCCCATGTTGAAGACAGCCCCACCGCAAGTCAAGGCGCCAGCGCTAGAGCTTTGACGGGAGGTGAGGAAGGTTTGCCGGATTCCGCGCGTCACTGAATGAGGGCGAAACTCGCTGCCTGGGGGCGCCCCCTGATCCGTAGCGACTTGTGACACCCATCAATCACGGAGCCTCTATGCCTAACGCCACCCATACAGTCCCATTCGAGCGCCACAATGCCGGCGGCCCGACGATCGCTTCGCAACGCAACACCAGGAGGACGATGGCCCGTGCGGCTCTCGTCGCCATTGCGCTCCTCCTGCCATTCGGATCAAGTGCGTCGCTGGCCGCCAAACCAAAGTCATTCGACGTGGATTTCGACAAGTGCCTTGACCCGAGCATCCAACGTCCGGGGTACTTGTTTACCTTCGCGGGCCAGGCGTTCGGAGACGTTGTCGGGACCGTCGAGGCCAGTGTCGTGGCGTTGAGCTTAGGAGTTGAGCCGGATCAGAACTACATCGCGGCCGACTATTTCGTGGTGGCAGGCACGCTGTCATTTACCGCGCGAGTCGGCGGTCGGGTGGATGACGCGAACAATCAGGCGGTCCTTCGGGGCTACGTCAGCGAAGGTCCCACGTGGCTCATTGGCGCCGGCGTTCATGACGAATTCGAGAACTATGTCCGGCCCGATGGCACTCCATGCTCGAGGGGAACGCTCGAGATCACGCCGCGTTGGAAGTAGTCACAGATTGCGCCTCAGCGATTGAACACGGCACTGACGATCGCGCGGCGGGGCGCGCGGCGCGGTGCGGATGACCCATGTGGCGGGGCACGCGGAGTTCAGTCCATGCCGTCTGAACTTGGTCCTTATCGCGCCACCGTTCGACGCGTCGCACCTCGTGGCGGCTTCGAACGCGATCCACCGGCGACCTGTTTGGCCCGTGCCGTCTGCCTGACCTGGGCGGCGCGGGCCGCCCCGCCCACCGCCCGGAAGGCATCGAACATCGCCTCCCACTGCGTCGTGGTCATTCCGAGCCGGATCTCCTCCTGAGCCCGCTGCCACGCAAGGTGCGCTTCCTTCACCTGGCGGGTGCCCGCTGGCGTCAGCACGACGCTCCGCTCACGGCCGTCGTCCGTCGGCGCGAAGGCAATCCAGCCAGCCTTGTGAAGCATCGCCAGATTGCGCGAGGCCGTGCTCTTGTCGAGAGCGTGCAGGCGGCCGAGCGCTGTCTGGGTGCACGGCTGCTCCTGTGCGATCGACGCCAGCAGCGCGAACTGCGGTGCATCGATTCCGGCGGCGCGCAATCCCCTGTCGTACACCGACGTCAGCAGCCGGGCCACGCGCCTGGCCGAGGCACACGCACAGCCCAGATCGCGAAGCGTCGATGCGTTGGCATCGGCGCGACCTCCCCTCACCGACGGTCGCCTTTGTCCGGCGCGGCCAGCAGCCGCCGCAGAGGCGTGAGCGGCGTCAGCGGCGTGTAGGCGAAGTCAGCGAGCTTGGCCTTGCCGAGCGGCAGGGCGTCCATCACGGCCGCGGCCTCTTCCACGGTGTGGGCGTTCAAGATGAACATCACGCCGCGCCCGTCGGCGCGGGCATACCATTGCTGGATCTTCCCATCGAGATAGGCGCTGACCGTATCTCGTACCTCGGCAGGCATGAGAGCCGCGAGTGCGGAAGGATCGACGCCGGGCTTGATGGTCAGGTTGACGAGCACCGCCGTGACCGGTGCCGCCGGAGGCGGGGTCTGCGCGGTCGCCGAGGAGGTCGAGACAACGAGTACGGCGACGACCGCCGCAGCGAGGTTACAGATGCGGGACACATTCATGGTGACTCTCCATTGGTTGCATATACAACCAATTTGGATATTGGATGCGCTTCAAATGAATGTCAAGTGCTCATCCTTAAGGAGCGCCTGCGGTAGGATTGTCAGCCATCGCGAAGGCGTGAACGCCTTCGCCATTCGACAAGGACCCAGACGATGACGAGACCGTTCCTGCTCACGAGCGCCCTGATGGCGTTGGCGGCGCTTCCCGTGGCCGCTCAGGCACCGCAGCCCGCCGCCGGCCCGCAGCCCTATGTCGTGGGCAACCCCGTGGGCCTGCCCATCACGCCGGCACCCGGCACCACCTTCGCGCCGGTATCGCCGGGCGTGAAGATGTTTGGCGCGCTGTACTCAGCCGAGAGTTGCTCCTACGACCCGGTCCGCAACCTGATCGTCGTGCCCAATCGCGGCGTCCCGCAGAACGTGCAGACCAACAACGCCTGGGTGTCGTTCATCAACCACGACGGCTCGGTGCACACGGCACGGTGGATCGGCGTGCAGAACCCCGGCGACCAGCGCACCAACAGTCAGCCGCCCCTGGTCCTCAACGAACCGTTGGGCAGCGACATCGAGGGCGGCATTCTCTACATGGCCGACCGTGACGGCGGCACGACCGCCCAGGATCCGACGGTGTCGGTCGTCCGCAAGTTCGACATGAAGACCGGGGCGCCGGCCGGAGAAATCAAGGTGGCCGGCTCGACCGGTTTCAACGACATCGAGGTGGCCGCTGACGGCACCATCTACGCCACCCAGACCGGCGGCGGCGAGGGTGGCCTCGGCCAGTTGTGGAAGATCACCAAGGACGGCGCATCGACGATGATTCTGCAGGGCGCGCCGCTCCGTCAGCCCAATGGCATCGCCATCGACCCGCAGGGCAACATCGTCGTCGTGCAGATCGGCAACAACGAAGTGCTGACCTTCTCGCCGGACGTCAAGCTGCTGAAGACCGAGACCGCGGTTCAGCCGGGCAACGACGGCCTGGTGATCATGGCCGACGGCACCAAGTACGTGAGCAGCGTGGTCCAGGGCGGCGTGTCGCGCATCCGGCCTGGCCAGAAAGCCGAGCTCATCGCCCAGAACATCCCCAGCCCGGCGTCGATGTGCTACGACTCGGGCGCCAACCAGCTGGTGATGCCGATGAACGCCAACAACGGGCTGGCCTTCCTGCCGCTCAAATAGGAATCCGCGTTGGACGGGAGGCGCGCTGACTAGCGAGTCGGTCGCTTCCCGCTCGATGCCTGCCTGCCGGCACGCGCAATCATCACTTCCGTCGACTTGACAATCGCCAGGGCATCATCGCCGCGACGCAGTTTGAGCGCCCGCGCGGCATCGGCCGTGATCACGGCCGTCAACGACTGATCGCCGACACGCATGCGGACTTGAGCGAGGAGACCGTCGATACGGACTTCCTCGATGAATCCGCGCAGGCGATTCCGCGCACTCAGCCCTGCCAGCGACTCGTCGGCATCCTCGACGGCCCGGCGCCGGCGCCCCTCCGGCTGTTGCCGCGCCAGTAGCCGGGCAATCTCGTTGTCCGAGATGCGATGGTGCCCGCCTTCGGTGCGGGTGGTCCGCACGTGCCCGGTATGAACCCAGCGCTTCAGGGTCGAATACGCGACGCCGAGCTGGTCGGCGGCCACTCTCACGGGGTAGAGCGCCATGTGACTCCTTTTCAGCGCTCACAGTACCACTACAGCGCTCGGACTGCCCGCCACGCGGACTGAACACGGCTTCCGCGTGACGGCGCACTCAGCAGGCATGCGGCTTTGCCATCGCCTATTGAGTCTGATTGAGTCGTTTTGCAACTCGTCTCGATTCGATCTACAGTATTTTGCACTGCGCGCATGAATCGACGTCGAACGCTCTCAATCTGCCTCGCCATGTGTTGTGCTTTCTCCGCCGCGGTCGTGCCCGCACGAGCCCAGACGGCCGCCGGGGAAATCACCGGCGTCGTGAGGGACCAGGCTGGGGCGGCCGCTCCCGGTGCGACCATCACGGTCACGGCGTTGCGGACCAACCTCCAGCGGGTCGTCGTGTCCACCGAGGAAGGCGTCTACACGGCGGCCAGCCTGGCCCCGGGCGAGTACCGGCTCGATATCGAGCTCGCGGGATTCAAGCCGCTGCGCCGTGAGGGTGTGTTCCTGGCCACAGGTGAGAAGGCGCGCATCGATTTCGAGCTCGAGGTGGGAACGCTCCAGGAACAGGTGACGGTCGTCGGCGACGGCCCGGTCCTGCGCGCCGAAACCGCAAGCCTGGGGACCGTCGTCGAGCATGAACAGGTGGTGCAGCTGCCCTTGAACGGCCGCCTTTTCGTCATGCTCGCGACCATCGCGCCGGGCGTCGCCTTGCCCCCGAATTCGGTCCTGCCCCGAATCAACGGCGGCAGGCCGCGCACCAACGAATATCTCTTCGACGGCATTTCAGTGCTCCAGCCGGAACCCGGTCAGGTTGCCTACTACCCCATCGTCGACGCCATCCAGGAGTTCAAGATCGAAAGCAACAGCCCTCCTGCCGAGTTCGGCCGGTTCAACGGCGGCGTGGTCAACCTCACGACCAAGTCGGGGGGCAACGACGTTCATGGCAACCTGTTCGAGTTCTTCCGGAACGAGCACCTCAACGCGACGAACTACTTCCAGCGGGCGAACCCGACCAAGCCGGAATACCGCCGGAACCAGTACCGGCGGCATGCTCGGCGGTCCGGTCGTGAAGAACGGCACGTTCTTCTTCGTGGACTATCAGGGACAGCGTCAGCACATCGGCCGACCCATCACATCGACCGTGCCGACCCTGCTGCAGCGGCAAGGCATCTTCACCGAGCCGATTGCCGGGCGCGTGCCGGTCATCTACGATCCGACCACCACCGTCGGTTCGAGCCGATCGCCGTTCCCCGGCAACACGATTCCGAGGAGCGCGATGGATCCCGTCTCCCTTTCCCTCCTCGACCGCTATCCGCTGCCGACCTCGTCCGGCACTGCGAACAACTACAGCCGGACCGCGAACGAGATCAACGATCAGGACCAGGGAGACGTGCGTCTCGATCACCGGTTCCGAGCCGGCCGCGACCAGGCGTTCGGGCGCCTGACGTACTTCCACGATCGCGCCGTGCCAGTCACCGCGTTTCCGGACGGCGGCGGCGCCATTCCTGCCGGCAGCATCGCCATCGGCCCCCAGGACACAACGTCGTGGGCGTTCGCCTCGAACTACCAACACACGTTCTCGGACAGCCTCCTCAACGAGGTGCGGATTGGGGACACGCGCCGCAGCGTCGAACGAACGGCGGCGCAGCTGCCGGGACCGGCAGGCTCGACGCTGAACATTCCCGGACTCCCGACGAGCGGGCAGTTCGCCAACACGATGCCCACCTTTGTGCCGAACGGCTACCAGCAGCTCGGGTCGCCGATGAACACGCAGTCGGACTTCAACACCAGCGTCACCGAGATTGCCGATTCGCTGACCTGGCTGAAGGGCCGGCACACGGTGAAGATGGGACTCGACTTCCGTTGGGAGCGGCTCAATGTCGTCCAGCCGCCGTGGCCGACCGGGACGTTCAACGTTCAGCACCGTGGGCAGCGATCTGCCGGGCGTCACGGGCACCGGCAATCCGTTCGCGAGCTTTCTGCTCGGGCAGGTGCAGACCTTTGCGATCGATTTCCAGGATGCGGAGATCCAGGAACGCGCGCATTTTCAGGAGTACTTCATCCAGGACGACTGGAAGGTCTCCGACCGCCTGACGATCAATCCGGGCCTGCGCTATACCCTGAACTTCCCATCAACCGAGATCAACGGCCAGACCGCCGTCTTCAACCTGGAGACCCGGCTGCTCGACTACCCCGGTACCGAGCCGGTCCGGCCGCTCAAGAAGAACAACTTCGGTCCCCGCATTGGCGCGGTGTACCGCATCACCGACAAGACCGTCGTCAGCTCGGGATACGGCCTCGTCTGGATCGAAATGGCGGGCATCACGACCCCGTTTACGACGCCGACGTTCCCGTTCCTGCATGAAGTCACCCAGCGCACGCTCGACAACATCTCGCCCGCGTTCCGGCTGTCATCGCGGCACTACCGTGGGCCCTGTCGATCCCACCCCGACGGCCGGCCTTGGACAGGGCGTGTTCGCGGTCAACGGCGAGCTCGGCTCGGGCTACGCGCAACAGTGGAATGCCTCGGTGCAGCGGGAGCTGACGACCAACACCGTCGTCGAGGTCTCGTATCTCGGTTCGAAGATCACGCGAGTCGGCATTCCCGACAGCAACAGCAACCAGCTGACCGAGGAACAACTGGCCATCGGTCCGCCCCTGCTCGCGCGAGTGCCAAACCCGTACTTCGGCATCGTCCCGCGGTCGTCTTCGATTGGCGACCCGACGATCACCGTCGCGCAGCTCGCGAAGCCGTATCCGGAATACACCGCGGTCAGCCTCTATCGGAACAACGTCGGCGTCACCAACTACCAGGGCCTGGCATTCAGCATTCGCCAGCGCCTGTCGCGCGGACTGACCTACTCGGCTGCCTACACGTATTCGACGCTGAAGGACACGGCCTCGTCGGTGTTCGACGCGTCGATCCTCACCGGGCCACTGACCAATGCGGCGGTGGCCGACAGCTTCAATCTGGACCGGGACTACGACTACTCCACTGGTGATATTCCCCACTATTTCGGCGCCTCGCTCGTGTGGGACTTGCCGTTTGGCACCGGCCGCGCGAAGCAGCCGGAGGGGTTCGTCGGGATGCTGGTCCGCGACTGGAGCGTGGCGACGGTGATGACGTTCCAGTCGGGCGTCCCGGTGGCGGTGACGCAGGCCAACTCGCTCGGCTATGCGGGCTTCACGACGCAGCGCCCGAACCTCGTCGGCGATCCGGAGCTGCCATCGGACGAGCGAACAGAGGCGCGCTGGTTCAACACGGCGGCGTTTGCCACGGCCGACCAGTTCTCACTCGGCACCGCATCGCGAAACCCGGTGCGGGGGCCGACCTACAAAGACGTTGACCTCGCGCTGATGCGGCTGATACCGGCCGGGCGTGGTCGAGCCGTCGAGCTGCGCGCGGAAGTGTTCAATCTGCTGAACACCGTGAACTTCGGAGCGCCGGCCGGGCAGCTGGGCGCGGCTGCTTTCGGGACGATCACGTCGGCCCTGGACCCGCGGGTCGTGCAACTCGCCGTGAAGTTCAACTTCTAACCCGCGATCGAACGGGGCCGCCATCTGCCACGGCGGCCCCGCCCGCTCGCGCCCCTCACGGCCTGGAGATCTTCCGAACGATTCCGCTCGGTCCGAACGAGGTACAGCGCCCCGTCCGGCCCGGTCTGGATATCGGTGACGATGCCGAAGTTCATTCCGAAGAGGATCTCGTCACCCTCGGTGAGGAAGTCGTCCAGCGCCGTGTTGTCCGCCACGCCGTCCTTCAACCGCTCGTCGTCAAATTGCAGGTGCGTGCGGCCACCGTTCAAGCGGAACCGGTAGAGGTGACCGGCGTTCGTGGCTCTGGCCACCGCCGATCCCACGATCAGGTCGCCGTCGTACTGCTCGCCGAGTGCCGTGCCAGTGATGAACCCGAGCGCCGCCGGCGGCACCACGTTCTTCCACGAGAACTCGGGATCGTTGGGGTGCGATGCCGGCAGGCCGAACAGCCTGCGCTTGGCCTCCGCTGGTGAGTCGGACAGACGGGTCGCCGGGAACCGCAGCTGCTGCAGGCCATTCGGACCGTTGGCGCCGGTGCCGGCGGCGATCTCGAGCTCCTTGAACTCGTCCACGCGGCTGAGCGGTCCCATGAACTGAATCCAGCCGTTGTTCGAAGCCTCGGGGCACGCGGTTCACCTCGTCGAAGGCCCGTCCACCGTTCTCGGTGTTCCACAAGTCGCCCTTGATCGGGATCGAACGTCATGCCGAAGCTGTTGCGGACGCCGAACGCGAACATCTGCCGCAGGTTCGCGGCAACCGCCGCGCCGAGTGCGCCGCCGATCTTCGCGCGCGGCCTGCTCGGCTGACTGATGGAACGGGTTGTCGTCCGGCGTCGTGCCGTCGTCGTTGAGGCGCAGGATGACGCCGGTGAAATGCGCGTCATCCGGTGCCGGACCACCGAAGTCGTCGTCGGGCGATGGACCTTCGAGGTTGTTCTGCAGCCAGCCGCGCCGGCCGTTGTCGCCGATGATGATGTACAGCTTGCCGTCGGGGCCGAAGCGGATGACGCCGCCGTTGTGGTTGCCGCGCAGCACCGGGAGATTCGGGTTGGCGACGTTGTTGTGGTCGTTCTGGAAGGACGCGAAGGCGGATGATGTTGCGGTCGAAGGTCAGCGCCGTTCCGTTCCAGCGGAAGCGATCGACCCGGTTGCCGAGGAGCGGCACGCTGGCGAGGTCAGTGGTGTCGACGCCGGTGCTGCTCTCGGTGTTGTAGAGATATACGAACGGCGTGGCCGGAAAGTCCGGGTGCAGCGCGATGCCGAGCAGCCCACGCTCGCTGCCGGAGTTCACCGCCAGGTCGAGCACCACGCCGGTGACGACGCCGTTGACCACGCGCTTCACCTGGCCAGAGGCTTTCTCGGTGACCAGGAAATCGTCGGGGCCGAGAAACGCCATGGCGATCGATTGATTGAGGCCGGTCACGACCGTCGTGACGCTGAGCTCTGGATCGAGCAGTGTCTGCGCCGATCCGATAGCGGGCCGCGCGAACAATCCGATACCGAGGACGACACTGAACAGCACGCCACGCGTGATGGCAACGATTTCGAGTTTCATCGGGTAGCCTCCGTCAAAGGACCTGGAATCGACTCGACGGCCGCGGCGGGTGGGAGTCCGCGCACCGACGAGCTATGACGAATGGCGCGATCGCAATTGACCATGAGTCGCGCGAATCGTCAAGCTCGAGAGCGATTGCTTTCCCCGAGCGGACGTCAAAGAATGGCGCCATCATGCGCCGATTGCTACCCAGACTCGCCGTCATCGCCGTTATCGCCGTCGTTGCCGGGGTCGTGTGTGCGCCGCTTGCGGCGCGGCAAGCGGCCGCCCCGCCGCCGCCGATCGTCAAGGAGAACGCGACGGTAAAGGTCGGCCCGCATACCTTCGTCATTCCCGACAACAACGTCGGCCTGGTGCCGAACGTCGGAATCATCGTCGGATCAACGGGAACGCTGGTAATCGATCCTGGGCTGGGCCGACGGAACGGCGAAGCCGTGCTGCGAGAGGTGGCAAAGGTCAGCAAGAACGCCAACCTCTATATCGCGACGACCCATTTCCACGCCGAGCACACGACCGGCTACATCGCGTTTCCGCCAGAGGCGCGCTACGTGAACTCCAAGACCCAGGAGGAGGAGTTCGCGAACGGCGGCATGCAGATGGTGAAGATGTTCTCCGGCCGCTCGCCGGCGGTCGCCGATCTGCTCGCCGACGCGGCACGGCGTCCGGCCGCCATCACGTTCGATCGCGACTATGTGCTGTCGCTTGGCGGCGTCGACGTCCGGATGGCGGTGGTCGGGCCCACCCACACGCTCGGCGACACCGGTTTCTTCGTGACCGGCGACAACGTCCTGTTCTCCGGTGACGTCGTGATGAACGAGTCGTTTCTGGCTGCTACCGCTGTCTCGAGCGCCCGCGCATGGATGGCGGCGTTCGACACATTCGAGGCGATGAAGCCCACCACGGTCGTGCCGTCGCATGGCAGCGTGGGAACCGGCTCGATCGTCGCCGCCAACCGCGCGATCGTGAGCACGGTGCAGACCCGCGCGCGCGAACTGAAGGCGCAGGGCCGCTCGGCCGACGAAGCGGCCACGACCATTCAGCAGGAGCTCCAAGCCGCGCATCCGGGCTGGCCGCGCGCCAACGGCATCCTGGCGCTCGCCCGCTCGGCCTTTGCCGAGGCGCCCTGACCGCTGGGCCGCCGCCGCTCGAGCCAGGTTGACCGGAGGGCGCGATAGAATTCCGCTCATGCGCCCGACTCCGCCCGCTGTCCTCGTCATCACGCTCCTTGCCTCATCGGCTATTCTGGCGCTGTCGCCAGCGACTGGCCTCGCGGCGCTGCCGCAGACGCCGGCGGCATCCACACCGGCCCAACCCGCAACAACCCTTGCTCCTGGGCAGACCGACGATCCATTCCCAGGGCCGATCGCCACTGATGGCGCCATCGGCGTCAACTTCGCGGAGTTCGCGTCGCTGCCCGACATCGACGGTCTCGCGGCGCGGATGATGAACCTTGTTGACGAGCCTGGCACGCGCCGGCTGTTCGTCAGCGACATGCGTGGGCCGCTCTACAGCGTGAGCTACGACGGCAAGGCCGTTGCGCTCTACCTCGATGTCAACGCCGCGAACTGGGCGCACCCGGTGCAATCCACCGGTCGCGAGCGCGGGTTCCAGAGCTTTGCTTTCCACCCACAGTTCGGGCGCCAGGGCACGCCAGGCTACGGCAAGTTCTACACCTATCTCGATACGAGCAACATGGCGCCGACGCCGGATTTCCTCCCGGCCAGCGGCGACAAGCCAACGCACGACACCGTGCTGCTCGAGTGGACCGCGAAGACGCCGAGCGCCGGCACCTACGACGGCGGTCCGCCGCGCGAGCTGCTCCGTTTGCGGCAGCCGTTCGCCAACCACAACGCCGGGCATACCGCGTTCAACCCGCTGGCCGCACCCGGCAGCGCGGAGGCCGGGCTCCTCTACTTCACGATTGGCGACGGCGGCAGCGGCGGCGACCCATTCAACATGGCGCAGAACCTCGGCTCGGCCTTCGGCAAGATGTTCCGCATCGACCCACTGGGCACGAACAGCCGTAACCGGCACTACGGCATTCCGCCGGACAACCCGTTCGTGGCGACGCCAGACGCGCTCCCGGAGATCTATGCTTACGGGCTCCGCAACGGCCAGCGCTTCACCTGGGATGCCAAGACCGGCAACATCTTCCTCGCCGACATCGGCCAGAACATCGTCGAGGAAGTAACCCTCGTGCCGAAGGGCGCGAACCTGGGGTGGAACGTCTGGGAAGGCAGCTACCGTTTCGTCAGCCGCCAGGCGGTGATGGCCGAGGGCCGCCGCGCCGATCCGAAGGTGACGTATCCGCTGGTCGAGTACGGGCAGATCGATCCACTGCTCCTGCCCAACGCCGCCGCGAGCGGCATCGTCGTGTATCGCGGCTCTGAGATTCGCGCGCTCACCAACCTCGTCCTCTTCACCGACATGCCGAGCGGTGAGATTTTCCATTTCAATGCCGACGCGCTGCCCCAAGGCGGGCAGGATCCGATCCGGCGCGTGCTGCTTCGCTCGAACGGCACGAACCAGACCGTGCTTCGGGTTATCCAGGAAAAGAACAAGGCCCAGGGGAAGACGCCGGCGACGCGCGCCGATCTGCGGCTGGCCACGGCTCTGGGCGATCAGATTTTCCTGCTCAACAAGGGCGACGGCACCATTCGTCGCCTGGTGCCATAAGGCCGCCGTCCCCTAGTCGATCACCCGCACGCTGGAACGACGGAGCTGATAGATCCCGTCTCGACTGTCGGACCACAGCAACTGAAAGCTGCCGTCGGACGCCGCGGCAAGGCCGAAGTAGTCACCGCCGGCTACCCATCGCCGGCCAGCTTCGGCGTTCTGCGGAGTGTCGGGACAATTCTCAGCGGTCGACACCTTCACTTCCGGCAGGAAGGTGCTGCCGCCGTCGAGTGACACCGTGAAGTACACATGCTGACAACGGAACACCGCTCGATAACCCCGGGGATCGTCGCGGCCGTCGTACCAGGCGATGCCAACGATGCCCTGGTTGTTCACCGCCACCATGCCATTCTGCACATAGCCACGACTGACCAGCGTGGGAGGCGGCCAGCTGCCGCCGCCGTCGCTCGAGGCAAAGAGATACAAGCGTTCCATCGCGCGATCCCAGCATGTGAGGTACACGCGGTCCCTGTAAGCACCGGCCGAGGCATCGATCGAGACGCTGGACCATCGCGATCCGCAGTCCGCCACGAAGCTTGGAGGGGAGAATGTTCGGGATCGATCGGCTGACGCCATCGACCAGGTGAGATCGAGCGGCGGCTGGGGTGTTGACGAGATCGACCGCGCAAGGTTCCTGAACGGCACGACCAGCGTGCCCGTGGACATCACGACAGGATTCAGCGGAAACGTCGGCAGGCTCGACGGTGTCACGTCAATCGTCGCGTCGAATGTCGCGCCGCCATCGTCCGAGCGTGCGATGAATGCCGCGGATTGCGACTTGCCGCTTGCCTGCCGCACCGTGTGACTGGCCAAGACGTACAAAACGTTGTCGCGCCGATCGACGGCCATCGAGCCGTGGTCGAAGCCGCGCCCGAAGCTGGTTGGTGTGTTTGCCCAGGTCCGGCCGCCATTTGTCGATCGGAACGCGATGAGTTCGGACCCCTCCTGTGCGAGGAACACGACCTGGCCGTCACGCAGCACTGCCACCCACGAATCCACGCAGCTCCGCCCCGGAAAGTCGTGTCGCTGCCATGTTTCCCCGGCATCGAAGGACGCTATCGCCGCGCAAGTGATGGTGCCGCCGCCTCCGTCACTGCGTCTCGGATCGCCCATCTGGTTCGCCAGAGAGACCGAGACAACCATCTGCTTTGGATCAAAGGGGTTGATCGCGAGATATGGCTCGACGGCCGCCAGGGTCTTCGCACCGATATCGACAGAGCGATCGAGGCCAACATCCAGTCGGCGGCGCGCCTGCGGGTCCTGGCCGACCAGGAACGCCGGCAACAAAAGGCTAACCGCGGCCTTGGGGACCGACCACATCGCAGCGCATTGTATACACGTCCTGACTGAGTTTCGGCTACTTCGTCGCCCCTTTAGCCGTCCACGGCTTGAACGCGCTGTCCAGCCCCTTCATCGGCTCGGCCAGCGCCGGGAAGTGACGCGAGATGACGTCGATCATCGTCGTCTCGTTCACCCAGTCCACGCCCTGCTTCGTATAGACCTCGGCGCGGAAGTCCTTGGACAGGAACCGGTCGCTCTTCAGCCGGCGCGAGGCCATGAGGAGGAAGATCCGGAAGGCCGTGTCGCTGAACCCGAAGCCCTTCGGCAGCGGCTCGCACATCAGGCCGACCATCGTGTCCACCTTCTCGAGATCGTTGTCGTAGACGCGGCGGATCTCGGCGCACCACTCGGGCACGTCGCTGATCTCATCGAAGCTGCGGACCGCGGGCTTGTGGATCAGCCGACGGAACTGGTTGTATCGGGGGACGCCCCGTTCACGATCGCGCAGGATGTCCACGGTGCCGAGGTCGAAGCGCTCGCCGTTGTCCTGCACCAGGTTCTGCAGCGACTTCGGATAGTTGTGCAGCCGCACCGCGCCCGGATGCGCGATCCCGAACGAGTAGAAGAGATCCGCCGGGTCGAACCGCGCCAGGACGTCCACGCCGCGGCGTCCCGACAGGTCGGGCAGCTCGAAGCGGTCGAGCTCGCCGCCGCTGGCCGCCGAGCAGAACGTGAAGTCGTCCGGCATCAGCGTGTGCATGCGGTAGACCGACACGAACTCCTCCGTCAGCGAGAACGGCGCGCCGTGATGCTCGGTCGGCGAACCGGGGATGCCGCGCAGGATGTCGCGGTCCTCGAGCCCGGGGAAGATCGTTCGGGAGCTTCTCGAACAGGCCGAACCAGTTGGCGCGCACGCCGGTGGACGCAACCGGGTGCGGAATAATCGAGGTGGACCACTCGGCCGTGTGGATCTTCGCGAGCAGGGCCGAGTTCACGAGACGCGCCTGCTGGAACAGCCGCTCGTCGTCCCACAACGCGTTGTGCTTCTTCAACTCGTCGCAGATCGCGTTGTGCTCGAGCGCGAACAGCGCGTGCAGGAGGCTCAACCCCACCCAGCCGTTCTCGGTGAAGCCGGTGATCTCCCTGCCGGTGACCGGGTCAACACCCAGCCGTCCGCTGGGGCTCACGAGCACCTTGCCCTCGCGTCCGGCGCGCAGCGACGCCTGCGTGGACGGCGAGCTGCCGTAGATCGCAGAGCCGTCCCACCAGTGCGTGTTCTCGTTGGTGTAAGCCGGAGGGCGCGTCGATCCGGCTACCTTCGGCGGGTCGGCCGGCGTCTTCGGCACACGCATCGGCCGCTCGTGCCAGGTATCGCCGGCGTCGAGCGGGATGTCGTGCGTGAAGGACCACGCGCCCTTCTTGTGCATGAACCAGTCGTGCACCATGAACTGGATCCAGGCGGCGGCGATCACGTTCAGGAACGACGCTTCCTGGAACTGGGTCCGCGTCAGGAGCTCGAGGCTCACTCGGCGCGGGCTGGGATTCATCATGTTCGCGGTGTCGGGGAACGTCTCGCTGAGCGGGACGTTGCGCCCGAACCGCATGCCGGCGCAGCCCATGCGCGGACTGCTCAGGTCGTTATAGGTGCCATCACTCGTGCGCGCGTTGCGAGCATCGGCCGGAGGCGGATCCGACGACTTCTCGAGCGGCGGCTCCTCGGTATCGAGCAGGTTCTTCTCGCGCAGCTCGTTCCGATTCTGAAACAGCTTCGGCCCGGCGATGAGATCGGGAAAGTCGTACCACTGCTTCTCGTCTTTGTGTTTCTCTTTGTCGGAAGGTGACATCGGAGAACTCCTGATGGAACAAGGGCCGCGTGAACGCGCCGCCGGCGAGTAAGAGCCGGCAGCGCAAGGCGATGCACACGCTAGTGGCTCCGCGATTGCCGTGTCAACCAACACTCACAGAGAATTACTACCAGCTCAACCGAGCGACTTCTGGTTCGTTGCCGAAGCACCTCAGCGGTTGACACTGAGGGATCCGTTCTTCGTGAAGGCCGTGCGTCGCTCAGGCAAACTCCGCAACAAGACGTCTCAGTTCCCTGTCCGGTTCGTGGAAGCTGACGACGCGAACGTCCAGACCGATGCCAACCACTTTCTTGAACGCCCGGCGCATTGCACTGTGGATCCACGCGCGCTCGTTGCCAAAGGCGCCGCCGCCAAGCAGGGTCAGCAGCACCACGTTCGAACCCGTTCGGCTGGCGTTGACAACGGCCGCCCATAGCGTCGCCTCGTAGGCACCCTCGAGCACCAGCACCGCGAATCGTTCCCAGTGCCCCGTGCGAAGGTTTGAATGGCTCACCGGCAGCGCGGAACAGAACGCCTGCGACACCAGGTGCTCCTCCGGCACATCCGTGACCTGGACATCACTGTGGATCCCGATTCGAAGCAGGTCACGGACTTCGTCGAGGCCCTTGGGCTCGCTAGTTTGGAGAACCTTGTCAATTGCTGACAACCCAGCCTGTGTGCAGAGCGCGTACCCGTTGCGCATCTCCCAGAGACGGTGCTCGGTATTTCCGAGCTTCGCGCCAACGTCACCCAGGCAGTCGATCTGATGGTGCCGCGTCTGCCCGATCTGGCCATCCACCGGCGCGAAGTAGTTGCGATACGCCGTGGCGGCACCTGCGGAGAGCGCGCAGGCCGGTCCCTGCGTGTGATCGTGAGCATAGCGTGTGATGCCATGCTCTGGAGTCAGGTCAGGTCCGGTCATCTCCAGCAGGTTGAACTGAGACGCCACCTGAAACAACGCATGTCGAAGCGCAGGATCGGCATGCATCCTCCTAACGTCGCCGTGGACGTTGGAGACCGTGAGGCGGCCTCGCAGCCCTGTCACCAGCCCCGCCGCCGCATCCCGCAACTCCTTCACCGACGGAGTGCTGAGGTCGCCGACCATGAACGAGCGCCCATTCACTCTCGAGCGCAGCGTTGTCCCGACCACTTCCAGGTTCCCCCTGGTTTCGTCGTACGATTGCTCGGCGAACCCGAACAGCTCCTCGAACCAGGTCGTCGTCATGCCAGACCTTGCGCGGCCTGTTCGGCCTGCCACTGCAGGTGCCGCGCCCACACGCTCGGCCACAGCGCGGCAACACCCGGAATGGCTAGATCGAATCGCTCCCGCAGCACGCGGTCGAACTCGCAGGCATCCTGCACGGTGTGCGTCGTCACGCTGCCGGCGCGGACCTCACGCAGGACGGCGCCACGCAACATGACGAGGCCGTTCGAGACGAACCGCTCGCACACCGTGGCCTTCACGAAGCTCGACTCGGGCGACGTCTGCAACTCGCGGCACTGCATCCCGAATTGGTCGAGCGTGCGCGCGGTGAGCGTGAAGTCGAAGCCCTCGGCGCCGCCGAACTCGTGGCTGTGGACGCGCCAACGTGGACCATCCCGGGCTACCCGATATTCCAGGAAGCCCTGCGAGTAAGTGCCCGGCTCCAGGGGAAGCGGCGTGAGGAAGCCGTCCCCGAATCCGACGTCCGCAATCCACGGGCGGTCGAGCCTGACCAGCAGCACCAGGTGGTTTCCCTGCGCGCGCCAGCCGCTCGTGGCACGCCCGACCGCGCCAGACAGGTAGCGGATGTCGAAGTCGAGCGTCTCCAGCACACGGCCGAACAGACCGTTCATCTCGAAACACCACCCTCCGCGCCGCTCCTCCACGAGCTTGGTGAACGTCGCCTCGGGGTCGAGAGTGATCTGGCGGCCCAGATGGATGTCGAGGTTCTCGTACGGAATCGCCAGCAGATGTGCGCGGTGTAAGGCGCGCAACGTCCCCAGGGTGGCGTCACGCGGGCCGCGATACCCGATGCGGGCGAAGTAACGGTCGAGCTGCTGAGCGGTGAGCGGGGGCTGCACCCACCCAGAGTAAGGCCTTGGCGCGTTGGTCCGCGAGCCTCCGGGCCGCGGTTCGTCCGCGGCCCCCAAGACCCAAGACCCAAGACCCAAGACTCAAGACCTCGTTGGCCTGGGTCGGCCGGTCCTACCGGTAGAAGTAGTAGTCGGCCTCGTAGTCCACCAGTCTCCTGGCGTAGGGGGTTGACGCCGTGCAGTCGGCCGCGGCTGGTTTCAGGCCCCCCACCGTGTTCACTCGTTGAATGAACCTGGTTGCCGCCAGCTTTCCTGCTCCGTTCGGTCCCACCTGGGCGCCGGTCATCTCCAGCAGCAGCCACTCGATCGCACCCGGCGCAACGTATGCCGAGTCGGTCGAACCCTGGTACTTCGTCGCCCAGACGATGCTGGTGTCGCCGGAGTGCTGCCACGTGGCATGTAGTGCATTGGCCTTGTATGGATTCTTGCTCAGGAAGTGAGTGAGGTCCTGGTGACCGTTGGTCTTGAACACGGTTGCCTGCGGCCCAAGGAACAGCCAGTCGCCACCAGTTGGCGTCGCGGCCGGCACGCAGATGTAGTTCTGTGTGCCGTAGGCGTGCCTGACCAGGAACAGCTCGAACGTGGGATCGACCTCGAGGTTGGCGGGCACGGACGGCGGCGTGATCGACGCCTGGCTAGCGGCGTGAGCCGTTCCTCCTAACGCGACGGTCATGGTGACGACAATGGCGGTTCTCTTCCAGGACATGCGACTCTCCTTTTCGGCTGATGACGATTCCCTGTCTTGAGAATCGGAATCCGAGGTGGAAAGCCGACAAGGGCGGTTGAGTGAAAATGGGCGCTACACTCGTCAGCGGAGCCGAATGAGCCGAATGAGCCGCATGAGCAGAACGGTCAAGACAGCCTCCGACGGCACCACGCCCGTCGCGAGCGTGAAGAACTACATCACGCCAAGCGGCCTGCAGCGGCTCAAGGACGAACATCAGTTTCTGCTCGTCAGAGAGCGGCCCGCCGTGACGAAGGTCGTCGCCTGGGCGGCAAGCAACGGCGATCGCAGCGAGAACGCCGACTATCAGTACGGCAAGCGGCGCCTGCGCCAGATCGACAAGCGGATTCACTATCTGACGAAGCGAATCGATGCCGCGGAAGTGGTTGACCCTGAGGCTCCCCGGCCCGGGCGCGCGGCGACGCGAGTTTTCTTCGGCGCAACCGTGCGCTTTGCCAATGCCGCTGGCGCGGAGCGGGTGGTGAGCATCGTCGGCGCCGACGAGGTCGATCTCGACCGCAACCACATCAGCTGGGTCTCGCCGCTGGGGCGCGCGTTGATGAAGGCCAGCCCCGGTGACAGCGTGGATCTTCACGCGCCGGGTGGCACGGAGGAGCTGCAGATCCTGGAAGTGCGTTACGAACGCATTCCCGTGGAGCCGTTCCGCGAACCGCCTGGGGCCGAGTCCGCGCCGAAGGCTTAGCCGCTCCGAGCGGCCGGCTCGACCACTGATGCGCCAGTCGCCGCCCGTCGAGAGGGCCTCCTCGCGTGTTCATCGCACCGGACTCCTGTCTGGGTGACGCCTTTCCCAGCCCACAGAGATCGCTCGGAAGGTTTGCAGATTCGTGTAACGAAGGACACCGCGGGCGCACTACCAGTTGAATCGGCCTTGCGGCATTCACCCTACTTCGGCACAATCGCGAAGTCTGCCCTATCGCGGATTTCAAGCGCCGGCCCCCACCAGCGCGAGCGATGCCTGGCAAGGCGGCGCAGACACGCGGGAGGACCGTATGCGATTCGCATCGTCTCTCGGACTGTTGACGGCAGTTCTCTCCCTCGCTACCCCGGCCAACTCTGCGTTCGAGCGTGCGCAGTTTGCGGCCCCGGTGGTGCCGGGTGCGCCTGCGCTCACTCACACCGTGGTCGCGCTGCGTGGTGGCGCATGGTGGGATCCCTACGAGCCGACCGCGGCCAACGACCCGACGGACCTGCTCTACTCCGCAACGCTTCCAGGCGGCGACGACGTCGTCCACTACACCGTCGGCGGCGGCATCGTGCTCTCGAACAACATCGAGGTGAACGGCGGCGCGGACTGGTCCAAGCGCACCACCGCGATCACCGTCTCCGCCGTGGTGCGCTTCTGAGGTAATGCGTGATCGGCAGCCGCGACGAGGAGGAACTCGAACGTCACTACGCGCTGGTGACGCGATTGCTGGCCGAGAGCCGGGTGGTCCCCTTCCTGGGCGCCGGGGCCAATTTGTGCGGCCGGCCGCTGCCGGGATCGTGGCAGGACGGCGCGCCATTCCTGCCGAGCGGCGCCGAGCTGTCCAACTACCTGAAGCGCAACTGGGAAGATTGCACCGAAACTGATCTGACCAGGGTGGCGCAGTGGGTCTCGGAGATGGGCGGGTCGGGCGATCTGTTCAACTCGCTGCACGCGTTGTTCGACCGCGATTATCCGCCTACCCACCTCCACACTTTCCTGGCCGGGCTGCCGGCGGTGATGGCCCAACGCTGCTCGGCGCCCCGCTACCAACTGATCGTCACGACCAACTACGACGATCTCCTCGAACAGGCGTTCGTTGCGGCGGGCGAGCCGTTCGACCTGGTGACGTATGTTTCCGACGGCAGCGCCCGCGGCAAGTTCCGGCACACGCCACCAGGCGGAGACTCGCGCCTGATTGACATCCCCAATCAGTACCGGGACGTCGCGACCGAGCGCCGCACGGTGATTCTCAAGATCCACGGCGCGGTCACGCGCCGTCTGCCCGACGGCGATGGCGACAGCTACGTCATCACCGAAGATCACTATATCGATTACCTGACTCGGACCGAGCTGGCCAACTTGGTTCCGGTCACGCTGGCTGCGAAGCTGCGCAAGTGTCACTTCCTGTTCCTTGGCTACGGGCTGCGCGACTGGAACATGCGCGTCATCCTGCACCGCATTGCCGGTGAGCAGGGGCTGAAGTACAAGTCTGGGCCATCCAGCGGCAGCCGACGGAGCTCGATCAGAAGTTCTGGGAGCGGCGCGATGTGGACATCATCGACGTCGACCTCGAGCGATACATCCAGCGGCTCGACGCGCGCCTGCGCACCGCGCCCGATCCGGCGACCCACGGCCGTGAGTGACGGACCGTACGCCGGGCTGATGCCCTTCAGCGAGGAGCAGGCCCCCTACTTCTTCGGGCGCGAGGCCGAACGCGAGGTGGTGACCGCCAACCTGATGGCCGCCAGCCTGACCCTGTTCTATGGTCCGAGCGGCGTCGGCAAGAGCTCGGTGATCAACGCCGGCGTCGCCTATCACCTGCGCCGGGAGGCGCGCGAGGCCATCGCCGAGGGCCGGCAGCCCCAGTTCGCGATCGTGCTGTTCCGCGCCTGGCGCGACGAGCCGCTGGCGGCCCTCGAGCGTGAGATTACGCGCGAAGTGGGCACTCCCGCCGTCGGAGCCACGTTCGGCGATCGGCTGCAATCGTGGGCGGCGCAGATCGATGGCGAGCTGCTGATCGTCTTCGATCAGTTCGAGGAATACTTTCTCTACCACCCCGGCGAATCCGGCGAAACGTCGTTCGCGGCAGAGTTTGCGCGCGCCGTCAACCGTCGCGACCTGCGGGCGAGCTTCCTGATCTCGATGCGGGAAGATTCCATCGCCAAGCTCGACTTCTTCAAGGGACGCATCCCGAACCTGTTCGACAACTACCTCCGGATCGATCGCCTCGATCGCGAGAAGGGGCGCGAGGCCATCGTCAGGCCGATCGAGCAATTCAACCTGTTGGCGGCCGCGCCTGGCGGGTCGTACTCAATCGAGCCGGCGCTGGTCGAGGCCGTGCTCGACCAGGTCAGGGCGAGCGGATTGGCCAGCGACAGCGCGGGATTGGGCGCGGTTCGCGCCGGCGAGGACGCGACCATCGAGACGCCGCACCTGCAGCTGGTCATGACACGGCTGTGGCAGGAGGAACGAGCGGCCGGGTCGACGGCGCTGCGGCTGGCGACACTCGAGCGGCTGGGCGGGGCCAGCGCGATCGTATCGCGGCATGTCGAATCGGCCCTGGACTCGCTCTCCGCGGCGGACCGCGAAGGGGCGGCGCGCATCTTCCAGTACCTCGTCACGCCGGCCGGCACGAAGATCGCCCTTGGCGTCGAAGATTTGCAGGCAAACTCCGGGCTCTCCGCCGACGGGCTGCGCGCCTTGCTGGTGCGGCTGTCGGCCGGTGACAGCCGCATCCTCGTGTCGGTGGCGCCGGCACCGGATCAGCCCAACCGCGAGCGCTTCCAAATCTTCCACGACGTCCTGGCCCAGAAAGTGCTCGACTGGCGCCGGCGTTACACCGCCGCGGCTGAGCAACGGGCCGCTGAGGCAGTGGCCGAAGAACAACGGCGTCGAGCTGAAAAGGAGGCGCTGGCCTCGGCGAGGCTGCGCCGGTTGCTCGCGGTCGCGGTGCTTCTGGCACTGACCGCCACCGGGCTGGCCGGACTGGCCTGGCAGCAGATGAACGAGGCGCGCGCGCAGCGTCAGACCGCCGATCGACTGCGCATTGTCGCCGACAAGGGCGCCGCCGACGCGGACCTCGCGAACCGCTCGGCCGAGCAACGCCGCCTGGAGCTGCTGGCTTCGAGCGCGGCGAGAGGCGCGCTCGAGCAGGAGAATCGCAACCTGCAGCTCGCGAGAAACGCGGCTGAGGCCCGGTTGTCCGGGCAGGCCGCTCAGGCGGCCAGGCTCGAAGAGCAGGCGGCGGCCGCCGCCAGGCTCGCGGTCACCCGACGCGCGGACGAAGCCAGACTGCTCGACGCCGCCCGGCGCGAACAGCAGGCCGGCGACGCCGCGCTGCAGCGCTCGGAGGCGGCGCAGCGGCAGCTCGACACGATCTCGGCGGCACCGACCGTACCCACCGGCACTTCGCCGACTCCTGGCGCGGCGACGTCCGGAGCCGCACCGCCACCGGCGCCGGTGCCGTCGCCCGATCCAACACCGCCGCCCTCCCCGCCCGAGACGGTCAAGAAAGATGACGAGGTCAAGGAGCCGGCGCCAACCGTCCCCGCGCCGAACCCGCCGGAATCGGTATCAAAGGCGACGGGCGATTATCGCGAGGTCTATCGGCGGGGCATCAACGCCAAGAACCGACGTCAGTGGAAGGACGCGGCTACTTTGTTTCAGCAGGCGCTGCAGCTCCGGAGCACCGACACGGGCGAGCGGATCAGCATTACTGGCTTCGGTAACATCGAGCCGTATGTGCCGCACTACTATCTCGGGCTCGCTCTGATGAACCTCAACGACTGCGCCGGCGCGCTGCGGAACTGGGAGCTGGCCGAGCAGGACGGCGCCATTCAGAAGACCAGCCTCTACGATGCCCTTCAGAGCGGGCGGCAGAAGTGCGCGCGGTAGGGCGACGATCCTGCGTGACATCGCCTGCCACCAGCCACTATTCGGAAGAAGCCTATCCTCACACAGACAGAAGACGAACACCAGACACGGGTTCCCGATTTCAGCCCCACACAATTCCATTCGTCCCAGCCTTCAGTAATTGCCGGCGCACCACGTGCCGTTTGAATTACTGCCACGCGGTCCATCTATTCGCGTGGGAGCTGCTGCTTGACATCGAACTGCAGTAGTTGTTAATAAGCGATTCCCACCGGCCCATCTGGAATTCGACTCCTCGCAACGACCTGCCGTCCTTGGGAGTACACGATGCCGAAGCCGTTCGTCCCGCTCACGCTTCCCCAGTTCCGCGACATGCTGTCCCGCTTCCCGTTCTCGCGGGCGGTCAGTGTGGTTCACATGCACCACACCTGGCGGCCGAACCGGGCCCAGTACAAGGGGCTCGCCTCCATCGACGCGATGCACGAGTTCCACACAAAGGAACGCGGCTTCAGCGACATCGCGCAGCACATCACGATTGCGCCGGACGGCACGATCTGGACGGGCAGGAACTGGAACAAGGCGCCGGCCAGCGCCACGGGCCACAACGGCAGCGAGCAGTCGGGCCCGTTCATGTTCGAGATGATCGGCGACTTCGACATCGGACAGGACCCCTTCGACAATCCGCAACGCAGTACGGTGCTGGAGGTCATCGCGGCCATCCAGGGCCGCTTCCGCCTGCCGCCCGAAGCCTTGCGCTTCCATCGACAGATGGCGCAGAAGTCGTGTCCGGGGACTGGCATCGACCTGGATGAGGTGATCGAAGCCGTGCGGCAGCTGCACGGCTCGAGGGAGTTGACGCGAAGCGCCGGCGAGGGCGGGCCCTTCTCGCCCGCTCACCGCGACGACGAGCTGACGGGGGTCCAGCGCACGCAGATCGCCGGCGCCATCGACGTCCTCCTGACCGACACGTCCCCCGCCGAAGCGGCTGCCGCGACCGAGCTGCCGGAGTCCGAAGAGGCCGTCGTGTTTCGAGGGACTGGTCAGATCACCAGTGCGGCCGCGCGCGGCGTGGAAGTCACTGCGGCCGATCTCATGGCCCTCCGCCCGCACGTCGTCAACCTGAACGAAGGCATGCTCACCGAGAGCGGTACGTTCTCCACGCTGCCGGAAGATGTCGAGCGAATCTTCGGCGAGGACATGGAGAAAGCCTTTGCCGATCCCACCGCGTTCGGCATGCCGCCGCGCGACGCAGATGAACCCTTCCGGATCATGATCTGGGCCCACGGCGGACTGATCTCCGAACAGAGTGGGCTGGCGATCGCCACCAAGCACCTCCAGTTCTGGAAGGCGAACGGCATCTATCCGATCTATTTCGTGTGGGAAACCGGTCTCATGCAGACGCTGGGGCAGCTGCTGCGCAGCCTGGGCAGCGGGGGCCGCGACGCTCGGAACTTCTTCTCCGACACCATCACCGACCCGCTCATCGAGACCACGCTGCGCGCGGTGGGCGCGGAGAAGATCTGGTCGGGAATGAAGCGCAACGCCGAGCTGGGGTGCACGCCACCAGGCGGCGCGACCAGGACCGCCGTGGAGCTGAAAAGTTCTGCGACCGGCATGCCGGCGCTGTACGGCTGTATGCCGCCGGGCACAGCGCCGGCGCCATCTTCCACGCCCACTTCCTCCCCGTGGCGTTCGCCGCCGGCCTCCCAGACGTCGAGCAACTGCACCTCCTCGCACCGGCCATCCGCGTCGACGCGTTCAAGTCGCAGCTGATGCCGCTGGTCGGAGGCCACATCAAGCACTTGGCCCTGTTCACGATGGTCAAGGACCAGGAGCTCGACGACGACTGCGCGAAGGTCTATCGCAAGTCGCTGCTGTACCTGATCCGGTTCTCTTTCGAGAGGGACGAGAAAGCGGAGATTCTCGGGCTGGAGGAGTCGCTGCGCCGCGACCGCGACGTGGCGCGGCTGTTTGGCCTCGGCGGCGCCCCCTCGGCGTTTGCCGACGTCGTCTTCTCGCCCTCGGTCGGCAACGATGGCGGCCACGCCTCCCGTTCGATTACGCACGGCGGATTCGACGATGACGCGCCGACGATGAACAGCGTCGCGCTGAGGCTGCTGGGCCTGCAG
Source organism: uncultured Acidobacteriota bacterium (assembly GCA_963723005.1). Lineage (GTDB taxonomy): Bacteria > Acidobacteriota > Vicinamibacteria > Vicinamibacterales > UBA2999 > VFZN01. Next base: position 35,120 of record CAVRPA010000016.1, read on the forward strand.
ACCAAGAGCGAATTGAAGCGGGGGTATCCGGAAACGGGACGAGCGCTCCTCGACGACCCATGGACGGCCCCGGAGATCGAGGAGCTCCGGCGATCGTTCGCGGCGGTTTTCGGCGGAGCCGGCACCCCCTCGAGTGGGCCGTCAACAGGTGGTGCTATCCCAATGCCTGGCCCCTCGTCCGGTCCCGCGATTGTCACGCCGTCGCGCAGCAGCTCCAGACGGGCGCTGTGCATTGGCATCGATCGCTACCCGGTCCGGCCGCTCGCGGGCTGCGTGGCCGATGCGCGGCTGTGGGCAAAGACGCTGGGCGCGCTCGGCTTCGAATGCGCGCTCACGCTCGACGAAGCGGCGACCTACAGCAACATCGTCGCCGAGCTCGAGCAGCTCGTGAAGTCAGCGCGGCCGGGAGACTCAATCGTCTGGCAATATGCCGGACACGGAACGCAGGTCCCCGACGTCAACGGCGACGAAGCCGACGGCGACTCACCGGGTCAGGACGAGGCGATTTGTCCGATCGACCTGCAGGCAGGGCGCATGGTCACCGACGACGAGATCGGCGCGATCATCCAGCAACTGCAGCCGGGCGTCGCCTTCACGATGATGATGGACTGCTGCCATTCCGGCACGCTGAACCGCTTCGGCGTGGGTGACCCTGCCGGCGCCAGCGGCATCCGCGACGAACGGGCCCGATTCCTGCCGCTCACCGAGGAGCTGAAGCAGGCGTACCTCCGGTTCGCCTCGTCGTCCTCGCGCAGCGCGCGATCGCTGACCCGTTCGCGATCCCGCGCGGCGCTTCAGGACACCAGCGAGGTCCTGTTCACCGCGTGCCTGTCGACCGAGGTGGCCTTCGAATCCAATGGGCAGGGAGAGTTCACGGTTCGGGCGACGCAACTGCTGAGCGATCGAGGCGGCGCGATGACGAACGACGAGTTCGTCAATGCCGTCATCACGGCCTTTGGCACGGGGCGCCGGCAGACACCGACGATCACGTGCGCCGCGCCCCTTCGGGCCCGGCAGGTCTTCCAGGCCTTCGACGTCGGGCCGACACGAGGCGGGCTCGAGCCCGGGCGGGGTGCGGACTCCTCCGCCGCGCGGATCGCGCGGGCAGCCGATGCCCTCGAAGCGGCGGCTCGAGAGCTGCGACAGGTGTGAGCCGTGCCTGACAACAAGCCGGACGCTACGGCAGCCGCCGCGCAGACACAGGAACCGGCGCCGGATGCAGCGTCCCCGCCGGTGCCGCCGCCGGCGACAAGCGAGCAGTTCGTCATCGCGCCTGGCGCGACGGTGGCGAACTGCGCAGCCCCCTTCGAGCGGCGGGCGCGCGAGCCCGTCTACCGGCCGCTCAAGATCTTCACGCTCGATCCGAGCATCTCTCGGCTGGACGGAGCGGTCGCCACGTTGCAGGTGCCGTACGAGCCGCTTCAGCCGGGACCGCGCGGGTCGGTCTTCGAGGTCGACAACGACGATGGCTATCAGCGCAATCAGCGAGTCGATCTCGACGATCCGCTGATCGTGATGAGCAGCGGGCTCGACCCGACACCGTCGGACCCGAGGTTCCATCAACAGATGGTCTACGCCGTGGCCAGCTCCGTCTACGCTGTCTTTCGGACCGCGCTGGGACGGCAGATCGCCTGGAGGTTTCCGCCGCGGCCCGGCCACAAGGACGCACGACTGCTGCTTCGGCCTCACGCGCTAAAGGGAACCCCCAACGCGTTCTACGACCCCGCCACAGGATCGATCGCCTTCGGATACTTCCAAGCGGCGCCGATGTCGACGGGCAGGAACCTCCCCGGCAGCTGGGTGTTCACCTGCCTTTCGCACGACATCATCGCGCACGAGGTCAGTCACGCGCTGCTGGACACGCTCCGAACCCACTTCACGCTGCCCACTAACCCGGACGTCGCGGCGTTTCACGAAGCCTTGGCCGATCTGGTGGCGGTCTTTCAGCACTTCAGCTATCGCGACGTGCTCGAGCGCGCGATTGCGACATCCAGGGGCAACCTGCAACTGGCGCCGCTGCTGACGGAGATCGCCTGGCAGTTCAGCGAAACCCAGAAGAACAGCCACTATGGGCAGTCGCTACGGAGCGCCCTCGGCACGATGCGGAAGCCGACCGGCGGCGCGTCTGGCGACACGCCAACCGGCGGTGAGGTGCGCGCGGCCGGTCCCATCTACGGCGAAGAAGTCGAACCGCATGCCCTCGGCTCGGTGCTCGTCGCCGCCATCTTCGAGGCATTCACGACGGTCTACAACCGGAAGGCGGACCGCTACGTCCGGCTCGCCACCGGCGGATCCGGAATCCTCCCGCCGGGAGAGCTGGCGCCACAGTTGCTGGCGTTCCTTGCCGATCAGGCCGCGAGCCTGGCGTCCAACTTCCTTTCCATCTGCATCCGCGCAGTGGACTACTGCCCACCTGTCGATCTGCTGTTCGGCGAGTATCTGCGAGCGCTGATCACCGCCGACTACGCCCTGGTGCCCGACGACCCATGGATGTACCGCGAAGCGCTGGTCGATGCGTTCCGGGTGCGCGGCATCTTCCCCACGGACGTGCCGAATCTCTCGGAGGACGCGCTCCTCTGGCACGGTCCAGACGAGATGCTGCCGGCGTGCGCCGAGTTGAGCTTTGCGGAGCTTCGATTCCGCGGCGACCCGTCGGCGCCGGCCGGTCCGGAGGAGCTGCAGCGGCAGGCCCGTGCGCTCGGAACCGGACGACCAAGGGTGTCCCCTTTGAATTCTTCGGGGGCTCCACGGTTGTGCTCGACCCAGAGGGCAAGGTCCGCTACATCATCGTCAAGAACGTGGGAAGCCAGACACGAGAGGACCGGCAGCGACGGTACATGAGCTCCGCATCGGGGCGCGCGCTGTGGATGCAGCGGTCCGGCGCGATGAAGCCACGTGCCCAGCTGTTTCGACTGCTGCACGATGCGAAGTCGCCGGACGCCTGACCGGTGCTGATCGGAGAATCACTGGAGTTGTACGTGGCTGATGATCATCTCGCCGGGTTCGCGGAATTTCCCTTCGCGCACGACGGAATTACCCACCGTGTCTTCTATCTTGGCGAGGGCCCGCCGGTGCTCGTCACGCACGAACTCCCCGGGCTCACTCCAGCCGCCTTGCGCTTCGGCCGTCGTCTGGCCGGCGAGGGATTCCGTGTTTATCTGCCGCTGCTCTTCGGCGAGCCTGGGCAGAATAACGGGTTGGGCAGCCTTCGCCAACTCTGCATCTCACGTGAGTTCGCCAAGCTTGCCGCCGGCGTGTCCGCGCCGATCGTCGACTGGCTGCGCGGGCTCGCGATCGAACTGAGCACCCGTCACGGGCATCGTCGGTGGGGGCTATCGGCATGTGCTTGACCGGCGCGTTCGTCATTCCGTTAATCCTGGAGCGGTGCGTAGTGGCTCCGGTGGCCGCCCAGCCTGGGGCGCCGTTCTCGGGTTGGTTCAAAGCCATCGGCATCGGTCGCGGCCCGTGGATGTCGCAGATGAACATCTCGGACGCCGATCTGCACGCTGCCGCCGTTCGGGCCAGCACCGACGGCATCTCGCTACTCGCGCTGCGCTTTCAGAAGGATCGCGTCTGCCCTGCCGAACGACTGGACCGGCTGCAGACCGTGTTCCTCAGCCAACTCGTGCGACGCGAGCTGAAAGGCGGCAGTTTCCTGCGGCCGCCGCACTCGACACTGACTGGCGAATACGAACGCGCGCCCGATCAGCCGAACGAGGAGACACGGTTGTTGTTCGTCGAAGTCGTGGAGTTCCTCAGCTCGCGACTGCACCCTAAGCGGTGAGCACCAGGTCCTCGGGCAGAGCCTTCGACTGGAACGTCATCGTCCGGGTCACTTCCGCCAGCTGGCCGACCTGATCGGCAATGTCGAGCAGCTGGATGCCGACTGCGCGGACATGATGGGACTGCGTCCACAGGTCGTTCATCTCGCTGATCGCCTTGTCGATCGTCTGCTGGTTCCGGGCGCCGCTCTCGATGGCCGCCTGCAGCACGCGCGCACCTCTGGAGAATGCGGCGCAGCTGTCGCGCGAGTTGCCGTTGATGCTCACGAGGCCCGCAAACGAGAACGGGTCGGGCGCATCAAGGAACGCCCTCTCGCGGACCACCATCTCGGGGTGCCCCTCGGCCCTGAGGCGATCGGCCGCCAGGCGTCCCAGATCCTGAGTCGAGGCGTTGGGTTTTGCCAGCGCCACCGCCCATAGCGGCTCGTAAATGCTTCGCCTCAATCGGGCGTCGGTGCGGGCTCGCGATCCCTCCATCCACGGCATCGCCGCCGCGAGTGCGCCCGCGTAATCTTCCGGCGTCATCGCCGCGAGACGCGGCAGGGCCGATCGCATCACGGCATTCGGCACCACGATCTGCATCGTGACCTGCGCGTCGCGGCCCAGCGCCCCGGCCATGCGCGCCCGGACGTCCGGCAGGCTGACCTCGCTAACAGCTCCCCAAATGGCTGCCATGTCGAGCCACTGCTCGAGCTCGATTGGCGACAGCTTCTTCTGGTTCGCCACCCAGCCGACGTGCATGCCAAAGCTGAAGTCGCTGACGAGCGGCTCCTTGGCGTAGCTCTTCATGTCGGCCTTGAGATCGACGTTCCACTCGAAAGAGTCACCCGCCCAGTTGCCCTTGTAGCCGCGTGCGCCGAGATAGCTCTGCTGCACGCGCCCCTCGAGGTCCCGGCGCTCGACGCGTCGCAGCTGCTTGAAGTCCTTGCCGCCGATGGTGGCCCACTTGCCGAAGGCCAGCGTGAAGCCCCAGCTGTGCTCGCTAGTGATGGTGCGTTGGTTCAAGTACCGACTCGAGCACGAGGCCTGGCTGCTTCTTGACGAGGCCTTCCGTGAGCGGCAGGGTGGTTCCACGCACGATGTCGGCATGGAACTCGGCGACGGCTGCCTTGTCGAGCGTCACCTGCAGCAGGTTGACGCGCTCGTCGATGCGGGCGTACTCGTAGGCGAAGCTCAGAGCGATCCGCGCGCGGGCCACGTCCTTGATCAGGTTGGCCGCGGTCGCCTCGACTTCCGCCACTCGCGCGGCAAGCGATTCCAGCGTCGCCACTGCCGGCTGGAGCCCCAGGCGCTCTATCAAGGCCAACGCGATGCGACGCTCTGCCGGGCTCAGGGCCTCCAGTGACGCTTTCTGCAGTAGGGCCTTCACTTCGGCGAGCCGACCGCCAATCACGCTGTCCACGAGGCCGCCGAGCAGTTTCTCGACGCCTCTCTCGTCCGCGAACCCCACCGAGATGCCCCCGTCCACCGAGGGAGCGATGCGGTTCGATCGCGCCTTCCGCATGCCCGCCCGCCAGGTCTTCGCAGACACCCGCGACAGCGCAATCACGAAGTCGTCTTCGACCGTCACGTCGACGGTGACGCTGGCGCCGGCCTTGAACGACAGCATGATCGGGACGGTCGTGCCGAGCAGCTTTGCCAGAGTGCCGATCTGCCCCGTGAACACGTCCGACCAGGTGACTGTGACGGCGGCGTGGATGGTTCCGCTGCGGCGGAACGCCAGCGCTTCGCCCGGCTCGAGGCTCTCCACGTGATCGCGATTCGTGATGAACCTGGGCTTGACGATGTCGGCCAGGAAGGCCTCGCGGGTCGGCTGATCCGGATCGTGCCGGCGATAGTCGGCGAATACGACCGTGAGATCCGCCCCGCCTTCAAGGCCGAGAACCTTGGCAACGGTTGCCTGTCCAACCGCCTTGACGCCGGCTTCCGCCCGCAGCTTGAACCACGCCCCGTCGAGCACCACCTGCGGCGGCAGCTTTCCGTCCGCGATCGCCGCGCCCTCTTTCTGCAGGATTCCGTCTTCGTCCTGATCGGTCGGGTCGTTGAGGACGGCAATCGTGAACTTGCCGCGCGGGTTGATGGCCAGACTCCCCTCCGCGCCGCCGAAGGAGAGATTGGGCGCCAGCCCGATCTCGATGGGAGTGGGATCGACCGAGGCGGAGCCAATCGGCTTCAGAGAAATCAGCGCCTTGGCATCGTCGAGATTCTTGAACTGCCAGCCAGTCATGCGAGTCGCCTCCCTGGCCCTGTCGGTGAACTAGCCTTCCGTCACCTTGTAGTAGAGGAATCCACCTGCTTTGGACTTCGCCAGCGCCTTCCGCAGCTCGAGGTGATTGGTCGGCTTGCCATCCAGCAGCTCGCCCATGTGGACAACAAAGCCAAGCACATCCTGGAGGGGGTTGCCCAGATCGAGGTCGAACTCCGCATAGGTATGAGGCGAGTCCACCGGCGGAACCGCAATGACCATCTGCAGCGACGGGCCGCCCTCGCCGCGGAAGCTCAGAAGCTCACTGAACCCCTGCTTCTCCTGGATGCTGTCCAACAGGCGACCGTGGATCTTCGCCGCGGGCTTTCCTTCGCGAAAGAACGGCTTCTTCGGATCGCGCGCCAGGTCCTCGACGCGCTTCAACATGGCACGGTCCACCTTCATGTAGGCACGGTCGTTGAAGACCATGAAGACATCCTTGACCTGATCGATGAGCATGTCACCCGCGGTCGGGCGAACGCGCAGGCTGGCCAGCAGATTCAGAAGGCAGGCACGCCTGGTCGGCCGGCGGTCGCGGTCCATCACCCAGTCGGTTCCAGCCCGTCCGTCAAGCTTCGAAGCATCGAGCACCCGCTGGATCTGCGGATCGGAGCCCGTCAGGTCCACTTCGAGGTCACGAACATCAAGCATCACAGGGACGTCGAAGGCCGCGTGGCCGTCCTGCTTGATTTCGATATTGATGTTCTTCTTCGGGGTTGCCGCCTCCTCGATGGCGACGCGGAGCGCATACAGCCCCTCCGGCAGCGAATCCGCGTCGTGCCCGCGGAGGATGATGTCGCCATCTTCCACGGAGACTTTCAGCTTGAACTCGTTCAGGCCCCAGCCCTTGACCCGCGCGATACGGCGCATGCGTTCGGTCGTCGCGCTTCCCCGCGGATTGATCTGAAAGCCGACGGTGCGCTCGATCGGATCGCGTTCATCGAACTCGATGCCGTCCGGCGTTTGCTTCACGACCTTGAAGCGCGCGCCGGTCTGCCGTTTGAAGCGCACCCTGATGAACTCGTTCATACTGCCTCGTCCAGTCGATCTCGCTGATGTTGGCGAAGGAGATCGCACCGCTGGAGACGTTGCTAATCGTGTTGGAGAGGGCGGAATAAGAACACAGCGTCAGGGGGCTGTCAACTTACAAGGCACGCTGTTACATCCACACAGCTGAGTTGGATTACCCGTAACCCAATTAGTGATATACCTTCGTTCGCTCACCCACACGCGGGGCCGTCAACGACGCATACGCGCCGCTTCGGCCGGCCGGACAAGGAGCGCCATGGCATTCGACGCGATCTTCGAGCCGCTCAAATTCCGCAATCTCACGATCAAGAACCGCATCCTCAGGTCGAACGTCTCGGGTCGCTTCGACCAGTACGACGGCTCCGGCACACAGGCGCGCATCAACTGGGAGACGAAGTTCGCGCGCGGCGGCGTTGGCGCGATCGTGTCGTCGTTCGTGCCCGTGCAGCTGCGCGGCCGCATCGTGCCGAACTACGCGATGATCGACCACGACCGGCACGTGCCGTTCTGGCGGGCGGTCGGCGAGGCGGTCCACGCGTTCGACTGCAAGTTCATCCTGCAGCTCAGCCACGGCGGCCGTCAGCGCGACATCGCCGGGATCGAGTTCCCCACGGGGCTCAGTTCCACCGACAAGGACGACCCGACCCATGGCTTCCGCTGCGAGCGGATGACGGTGCCGCAGATCCAGGAGACGGTGCAGGCCTTCGCGGAAGGCGCGCGCCGCGCCCGCGAAGCCGGGCTCGACGGTGTCGAGCTGCACGGCGCGAACGGGTATCTGATTACCCAGTTCCTCAGCTCCGCGATCAACGACCGCAAGGACGACTACGGCGGCTCGCTCGAGAATCGCGCCCGGTTCGTGCTCGACATCGTCCGCGCGATCAGGGCCCGCGTCGGCAAGGACTTCCATCTCCAGATGAAGATCAGCGCCCGCGATCACAACGACGCGGTTGCCTTCTTCGGTAAGGGCCCATCGGGGAACACCATCTCGGACGCCGTGCAGGTCTCTCGCTGGCTGGTCGATGCCGGCGTTGACGCCATCCACGTCTCGGTCGGCAGCTTCTTCCCGCATCCAAGGAATCCGGCCGGTGCCGATCTGCCGGTCGAGGATCTCGCGAAGACCTATGACGCGCTGATCTCCGGCGGCGAGACGGCCTTCCGCACCTATCTCCTCTTCAGGAACCTTCCCGAGCTGGCGCGCCGGCAGTGGAACGAGGCGGCGCCTCCGCCCGACCAGATCGAAGGGCAGAACCTGCCCGACGCCCGGCTGGTGAAGGACGCCGTCAACGTGCCGGTCATCTGCACGGGCGGTTTCCAGACCGCCTCGGTGATCGCCGCCGCCCTGGCACGGAAAGACTGCGATGCGGTCAGCATTGCCAGGCCACTGATCGCCAACAACGACCTGGTCGAGATCTTCCGCCGCGGCCAGGATCGCGCCGACCGGCCGTGCACCTACTGCAACCGCTGCCTCGCCAACGTCGTCAAGAACCCGCTCGGCTGCTACGAAGAGGCGCGCTACCCCTCGCGCGAGGCGATGCTCGCCGAGATCATGAGCGTGTTCGACCCACCGGCGTTCGCCTGAGCGCCGCTCCTCATACCCGTCTGGAGAGTTCATGTCGGACCCATTGACCGAACGCCTCGGCGAGCTGTTCAAGAGCCGCCCCTGGTACAAGCTGCCGCGGCTCCTTCGCCATGCTGAAGCTCGTCGAGATCCGCGACGAACTCCGGAAGAAGAACCTGCACGACACCGAGGAGCCACCGCTCGAGGAGAAGGCCGTTCCAGCGGATCTCGATCCGGCGCTCAAAGAGGCACGGAGCACCGACGGCTCATTCAACGACCTGCATGTCCCGAAGATGGGTGCGGCGGGCTGCCGCTTCGGGCGGAACGTGCCGCTCCAGCACACGTTCCCGGATACGCCGAACCTGCTGGTCCCCAACCCGAGGCACGTCAGCCGCGAGCTGATGACGCGCGACCAGTTCCAGCCGGCGACCATCCTGAACCTGCTGGCGGCCTCGTGGATCCAGTTCATGGTGCACGACTGGTTCGTGCACGATCGCTCGAAGACCGAGCGCATCGACATCCCGATCGGCGCGGGCGACGACTGGGGTGCGCCAAGCATGCAGGTCCCGCGCTCCATCCCCGACAAGGCGCCGGCGGGGTCGACGCGGCCGCCGGCCTACACCAATCTCAACAGCCACTGGTGGGACTCGTCGCAGATCTATGGCTGCGGCGACGACATGGCCGCGAAGCTGCGCACGCACAGCGCCGGGAAGCTCCGCATCGAGCCAACCGGGCTGCTGCCGGTTGACCCCGACACCGGCGTGCATTTCGCTGGTTTCAGCGACAACTGGTGGATTGGCCTGGCGATGCTCCACACGCTCTTCACTCTGGAGCACAACTACCTCTGCGACCTGCTCGCTCACGATCACCCGGATTGGGACGATGACCAGCTGTTTCGCAAGGCCAAACTGATCAACTCCGCGGTGATGGCGAAGATCCACACCGTCGAGTGGACGCCGGCGATCCTGCCGCACCCGATCATCAAGCTGGCGATGAACGTCAACTGGTCCGGCCTGGCCGGCGAAGACCGCCAGGAGCTGGCCGAGCTCGTCGACGACAAGGAACTGCTCGGCGGCATCGTCGGTTCGGAGGCCGATCATCACGGCGCGCCGTATTCGCTGACCGAGGAATTCGTCTCGGTCTATCGCATGCATCCGCTGATGCCGGACGACTACGCGTTCCACTCGTCCGTGACGGGCCGCCTGCTCGAGAAGCGCGAGCTCAACGAGATCGCCGGCCGCCGCACGCCCGCGATCGCCGAACGCCTGACGATGCCGGACCTGTTCTACTCGTTCGGCACGTGCCACCCCGGTGCGGTCACGCTGCACAACTTTCCGCGGCACCTCCAGAACCTCACCCGCGACGACGGCGAGCACCTGGATCTGGCGGCCGTGGACATCCTGCGAGACCGCGAGCGCGGCGTCCCGCGCTACAACCAGTTCCGCCGCCTGCTGAACAAGGACGCCGTCAAGTCGTTCGACGAGCTGACCGACAATCCGGAGTGGCGCCGGCAGCTCAAGACCGTCTACAACGGCGACCTCGAAAGCGTGGACCTGATGACCGGGCTCTATGCCGAGCCGTTGCCGGAGAACTTCGGCTTCAGTGAAACGGCGTTCCGCGTCTTCATCCTGATGGCCTCGCGGCGCCTGAAGAGCGATCGCTTCTTCACCGACGACTTCAAGCCCGAGATCTACACCGAGTTCGGCGTCGAGTACATCCGCAAGAACACGATGCTGCACGTCCTGCGGCGGCACTATCCGCAACTCGGTCCGGCACTCGAAGGCGTGACGAATGCCTTCGCTCCCTGGAAGAAGCTGACCGGGCCGCCGGTCGATCCCGCAACGACTTGACCCGGAGGTTCGGCACGTCATGCCACATCGATCGCTCGTGATGGCCATGGCCGCTCTGGTCTGCCTGCTCGCGGTACGGATCGCCGCGGGCGGACAGCCCCAACCCACGACGTTCACGGATATCGCGGAGCACTTCAGCTATGGCTCGGTCGGCGCCGAAGAGCGGGCCGGCCTCCCCTACTGGGTCTGGCGCGTGCTGCCGATCGTGTTCGCCGACAAGCTGCCGAACCGGCCGGGCACGGGCTACGAGCGGCTGGGATTCATCAATGGCGGCGCCGCGCACGGCCGGCCGATCGGCACCTCCTTCCTCCCCGGACGCGTGGGCCTCGTCGGGCTGAACTGCGCCACCTGCCACGCCGGCACGATCCGGAACGCACCGGGCGAACCGCGGCGCGTCGTGCTCGGAATGCCGGCGAACCAGATGGACCTCCAGGGCTACGCCCGTTTCCTGACGGCCTGCGCCAACGATCCCCGTTTCACCTCGTCTACGCTCCTGGAGGCCATCGAGAAGGAGAACCCGGACTTCGGGTGGATCGAGAGCCTGATCTATCGCTTCGTTGCCATCCCGCGCACGCGCAAGGGCATTCTCGAGCGGGCCACGGAGAATTCCTGGTTCGACGCCCGGCCGCCACAAGGGCCCGGTCGCGTGGACACCTTCAATCCTTACAAGGTTCTCCTGAAGTTCGACATGCAGAACGACCGCTCGGTCGGCACGGTCGATCTGCCGTCGTTGTGGAACCAGCGGATCCGGCGCGACCTCTGGCTGCACTGGGACGGGAACAACAACTCCGTCGAAGAACGCAACAAGAGCGCCGCGATCGGCGCCGGCGCGACGCCCGATTCGCTGGATCTGCCGGCGATGAAACGGATCGAGGAGTGGATTGTGGACCTGAAGGCGCCGGCGTATCCCGCCGAGCGCATCGACGCCGCCAAGGCGGCCCGCGGGGCCGTGGCGTATCAACGCGAGTGTGCCGGGTGTCACGAGGTCGGCGGCGCCACAATTGGCCAGGTCACACCGCTGGCCGAGGTCGGGACGGATCGCGAGCGGCTGGAGTCGTTCACCGCCGCGCTGGCAACCGGGATGAACACCATCGGCGAAGGCAAGCCGTGGAAGTTCTCGCACTTCCGGAAGACAGACGGCTACGCCAACATGCCGCTCGACGGCATCTGGCTGAGAGCGCCGTATCTGCACAACGGCTCGGTGCCCACACTGCGCGCCTTGCTGTTCCCCGAGACGCGCCCGGCCGAGTTCTACCGGGCCTACGACGTCTACGACTGGACGAACGTCGGCTTCATCTCAAGTGGTCCCGATGCCGCACGCGAAGGTGTGCTGTTCTCCACCCGCGAACGCGGCAACGGCAACGGCGGCCATTTATATGGCGCGTCGCTCGACGCGGACGCCAGGGACGCGCTGCTCGAATACCTCAAGACGAAGTGATCGCACCCCCAGGAGAGCGATGATGCCGAACATCCGAAGCCTCGCGCAGGAAGTGATTGGCCCCGACGAGGCGGCCGTCACATCCGAGTTCATCGCCTTCCTCGAAGCGGCCAGCAGGCGCCGCCATCCGGAGGGTCCGATCCGGCGGTTCAACCAGGGGCGCGCCGCGGGTTGCGTAGAGGCCGAGTTCATCGTCACGACCGGCCTGCCCACGGCGCTGCGCGTGGGCCTGTTCGCGACGCCGGGCACGTATCGCGCGTTCATCAGGTTCGCGAACGCTTCGTCCCACAACGACCGCGAGAAGGACGTGCGCGGGATGTCGATCTCGATTGCCGACGTCCCCGGCGAGAACCTGACGCCGGGTTCGAGGAAACAGGATTTCGTACTCAACAGCCATCCGGTCATGGTCGCGCCGGATGCGAAGGAGTTCATGGCTTTTCTCGAAGCGAACGAAGCCGGAGGCCTGCGGCGGATCCTCTACTTCGCCGCTCATCCGGCGCTGGCGCGCATCGGCCTGGCCGCGCAACAGCATCATTCGTGTCACCTCGACATCCCTTACTGGAGCGCGACGCCCTACTTGTTCGGTTCCGGCCGCGCGGTGAAGTACATCGTCCGGCCGCGGGCGAACCGCCCCAGCCCGATGCCTTCGCCACTCACCGACAATTACCTCAGCGAGGCGCTCCGCAAACGCCTCGACGCCGCCGACGCCACATTTGACTTCCTCGTGCAGTTCCAGGTGGACGCGGACCGGATGCCGATCGAAGACGCGACCGTCGAATGGAAGGAAGAGGATTCGCCGTATGTCGCGGTGGCGAGCATTCAGATCCCACGGCAGCAGATAGCGGCGCCCGAAACGGCAGCGTGCGAGAAGTCGGCATTCGACCCGTGGCACTCACTGGTCGAGCACCGCCCGCTCGGCAGCTTGAACCGTGCGCGGCGGGCGATTTACCCGGCACTTAGTGATTTCCGGCGGCGGGGGTAACGGCTATCGCTAACCGATGGGCTGGCGACCAATCGTGCCGCTCCTTCGTTGACACCCCCGAAGCCCCACTGTAACCTGCGACACCTAGCCAGCCTCGTTCCCCCGCGAGGTTATCGATACGGGTCTGTCGAACCGCAACAGGAGCACCAATGCCAACACAGCTGCCGGCCGGCCCCTACCGTACGCTGCGGACCGCCGAAGGCGCGGAGTTTCCCTATTACGTGATTCCGTTCGACAAGGACGGCACGTGCGAAGGCCCGCAGACCCGCGCCGACCTCCTTGCGCACGCCCAGGATTACAGCGACATCTTCGTGTTCTCGCATGGCTGGAACAACGACTGGACGGTCGCCACCAAGCGCTACGAACACTTCATCAACGGCTTCATCGATCTGCGGCGCCGCCACAACCTGCCCGTTCCGCCCAACTACAAGCCGCTGCTCGTCGGGATCTTCTGGCCCAGCCAGGCGCTCGCGTGGTTCGAGAAGGAGGCCGGTCCAGAGATCGCAGGAACGGATCCGGCCGCCCAGGACGCTGCCACCGCCGACACCGCCGCGACGCTGCGCGACATCGCGACGGCGCTGCCGCCGGCATCGCGGGCGCGCTTCTACGAACTGGCGCAGGCATCGGAGCTGAGCGCCGCTGAGGCCCGCGAGCTCGCGGTCCTGCTGGCGTCGATCGCGCAGGGAGACAACGAGGCGGGCGCCCAGGCGGCGCCGACCGCTGACGACTTGCTCGCCGCCGCGAACGCCTTCGCCACACCCGAGCCGGATTGGGACGCGGTGACGCCGGTAGGCGGAGCGGGCGCGACAGAAGCTGCGCAGGCTGCCGGCATCGGCGACGTGCTCAAGAAACTCGACCCGCGCAACCTCGTCAAGCCGTTCACCGTCTGGCAGATGAAGGATCGTGCCGGCACGGTAGGGGCGCACGGCGTCGCGCCGCTCGTCGCCGACCTGCTCAAGGCGTCCGCCACTGCGCGTGTGCACCTCCTCGGCCACTCCTTCGGCTGCAAGGTCGTGATGACCGCGCTTTGCCGCCTGCCGGACGGCCTGCGCCCGGTGGAGTCGGTGCTGCTGCTCCAACCCGCGGTGTCGATGTATGCCTTTGCCGACCCGGTGCCCGAGCGCAACGTCCCAGGCGGATTCCGGATCGGCCTGAAGCGGTCGCGCCGTCCGATCGTGTCCACTTACAGCACCCAGGACTCGGCGCTTCATGACGGATTCCACCTGGCCGTGCGGCGGCACGATGACCTCGGCGAGCTGCAGGCGGCCGGCGATGGTGTCCCCAGCAAGTTCGGCGCGCTCGGCGGCTTCGGGCCGCTCGCCGCCGGCGCGACCATCGAGCAGATCCGCCTCCCCGTCACCGTGTACAAGTTCGGGACCACCGGCGGCATCATCGGGATGGAGAGCACCGGACTGATCACCGGGCACGGCGACATCAGCAACGAGGCCACCTGGTGGCTCTCGTACTCGCTCGCCACCGCGCACCTGCGCGACTAGCCGGGCCGGGAGACGGGAATGGCGGAAGCACTCAAGCGGCAATACGACATCGTGGCGCTCCGCGTCTCGATGACCAACGCCAACCGCGAGGACGTCACCTTTACGCTGCAGGCCAAGGTTGACGACGAGCTTCGCGACCTGGAGTCGTGGCGCACCACGATCGAGCGCGCTCGGCCTCGATTCGCACAGTGGCCAGCGACCAACGCAGCGTGTGCTCGATCGGCCGGATCTGCCCGGGCGCATGCTGGCGTTCATCCGCAACTACTACGACGACCGATCCGCGCGGCCGGCGGCCACTCTGGGTGCATGTCGTGGCGCCGTACGGCGCGCTGCGCTTCGTGGCGTGGGAGCGGGTGCTCGGACGCGCACTCGGCGTGCCGGTGCTGATGCTGCCCGACTTCATCTTCCCGCCGCCGCTCGATACCGAGGAGGAACTGGAGGTGCTCGTCTGCGGCAGCGCGCCCCTCGGGCACGAGCACTGGTCGGTGCTCGAGGCCATGCGGACTACGGTCCGCCGCATCTCCAACGCCGTCGATCGGCGCGTCCACCTGCAGGTCTTCACCGACCAGGCGATCTACGACACGCTCCTGCGCGAATGGACCGGGCTGCCCGGCTTTGCCGAGCAGGTGACGATGCACGACCCGGCGACGGCGCGTCCCTTCGCCGACGATGCTGACGAGCCCGCACGAGGCAGTCCGTATGCGCTGCGCTCGCCCTGGCTTCGCTGGATGGCGGAGACGCTGAGCGGGCCACTCCGTGGACGTGGCTCACTTCGTCTGCCACGGCTATCTCTCGGGCGGACACGGCTCGCTGCTCTTCGCGCAGTCGCCGCTCGGCCGCACCGACCGCTACCTGGCGGCCCCCGTGCGGTCCCCCGAGCTGCAATTCGTTCCTCACCACCATGGGCGCGTGGGCGAGCAGCTTCGTGTCGCTGACCGACAACTACTCGGAGCTCGGCATGCGAGCGGTGATCGACGACATCGCCGAGACGCGGCCGGGGCCGCTGGTGATGAACGCGAGCGCCGCCGACCCCACCGGGCGAGTCCCTGGCCGAGGCCTACGGCTTCCTGTTCGGCCGCACGCGTCGGAGCCCGCCGGCCTCCGAGTCACTGTGCCTGTATTGCCAGCCATACCTGGACCCCTCGGCCGATCCCGCGGCCGACACGAGCCGGACGCGCCGCCGCTCGGCCGCGCCGCCGGCGGAAATGCCCAACGTGGTTCGAAACCACGGCGCAGCGGACGGCCGCCGAGCTTGCGCGGAGGAAGCATCGCCGCTCGAGAACGTGTACGCCGGCAGCCCGCGGGTCTCGGGACTGGTGGCATCAACCGCACGCTTCGCCGAAGAGGTTCAATTGAAGTACCAGCAGCTGGCGCGAGACGAGGTGGCTTCGCCCGAGCAGTGCGACCACGACGCGAAGCTGGCGAAGACCACCTTGGAGCGCCTCACCCAGTACGTCGCCAACCGCGCGACGTCGGGCAAGCCGGAGTAGACGCATGACGAGAGCCGTTCTCTCGATCGACCCGCTCGGCGCCCTCGGCGCCAACGGTACCGAGCTGACCATCGTCAAGGTGGTGCGCGCGCCGTGGATCGTGCCGGATCAGGGCAAGGCCCACGCGCTGCAGCTGGCGGCCTCGACGCTGCCGGCCTGGCACGAGCCGCACGCCGTCCGGCTGCGCGGCCAGTGCGTTCGCGACGCGCTTGCGAAGCATCCCGGCGTCGCCCGCATGCTCGACCTGCTGCCCGGGCAGATCGACGTCACGCCGTTGTACCTGGTTCTCAGTGAAGGCGAGGTGGAGCTGATCGGCTGGGAAACGCTCTGCGATCGGACGGACGCCTTCCTCTCGCTCGACCAGGACCAGCGCTTCCCGATCGGGCGGATCGTCGAGCCCAGCCACGACGAAGCACGCGCGCCATCCTCGCTGCGGCTGCCGATTCGCCTGATGGCGATCATCTCCGCCATCGGCGCCGACGGCCGGCCGGAGTGGGAACACCTCTTCGAAGCGGTGAAGGCCGCCAGAGGCGGCGGGGCTGGAGATGCAGTTTCGCGTTCTGGTCGGCGACCCGGCCTTGCGCACCCTGGTCGATCAAGCGGTCACAGGAACCAGGCAACGCCGATTGGCTGTCGGTGTCGCACATCGATGCCAAGGGTTCCGAGGTGGTGCAGGCGATCTCGCAGTGGAAGCCGCAGATCGTCCACGTGTTCTGCCATGGTGATGCCGAGGACACCGATCAGTGGCTGGAGCTGGCGACCGAGGTGGACTACCTGCAGGGCGCGACCAAGGGGTCGACCATCGTTCGGGCTTCGCAGCTCGCCCGAATGGTGGACCTCCTGCCCAACCCGTGGCTGCTCACGCTCAATGCCTGCGACACCGGGCGTGCGGCCAGCACCATCAACTCGATGGCGCATCGCATGGTGCGGGCAGGCTTCCCGGCCGCGGTGGCAATGCTCGAACCGGTCAACGAGAACGACGCGCACACGGTCACCAGGGCGTTTTACGGCCGCATGTTCCAGCTGCTCGAACAGGTGTCGACGACGCTGAAGACAGCGGAAGAAGCGCCGTTCGAGTGGCTTCGGCCGATGTCGGCAGTGCGCGAGGCGCTCGTCGAGGACCATGGCGCCGACCCGACCTCGGCGCGCGAGTGGTCCCTGCCCGTCCTCTACGTGCGTGGCGTGGCGCCGTTCTGTTTCCGCAAGCCGATCGCCAACGTCTCGCCGCACGAGGCCGAGGAGTACAAGAAGCGCGCCGCCATCGTCGCGCAGTGGCTCGTCGGCCCGGGCGCATCTCAGCCCGTCGAGGTGCGACAGGGCGCCATTGCGGCCGCGCTCCACGATCTGCCGCGTCCCTTCTGGCCCGAGGTGGACGGCACGTGGTCTCCCGATGCGGTGGCGCCAGCCCACAGCCGCACCAGTCGTGCCGCAGGCGACGGTGGTCGAAGGCGGGCGTTGATGGCCGACGAGTTCGATGGCGAGCTGCCCGATGCCATGCTGCGCGCCGACGCGTGGTGCGGCGAAGGCGCCCACGGCAAGCCGGCGAACGATGCGGCGCGATGGAGCCTGCGGTCGCCCACCAGCTACAAAGGGAGATCCTGGCGCCCGAGCCAGTGGACCCCGCCAACTGGCGGCATCCCGAGGTCGGTTGGGGCGTGGTGTTGCCCGATCGCGACAACGTCCCGGCGCCCGAAAAGGCGCGCGGCGATGACGCGCCGGATCCGATCCGGCAGCTCATTGCCGACCGCGGCAATGCACCGGTGTTCCGGTATCGCGCCGACATCGGCGACGGCCAGCTGCGCTCCTACGACGCGCAGGGAAACGGCTACAACCTGAGCTTCGCGGGCGACCGCGGGCTGGGCGCGGGAAAGATCCCCCGCTACCTGCTGATCGTGGCTTCGCCCGCCGACATCCCGTGGAGTGCGCAGCTCCGCATGCAGCTCGACGCCTGCGTCGGGCGCCTCGACCTCGACGATGCCGGGCTGGCCAACTACGTCCGGGCGTTGAGAGACGACTGGAAGGACGCCAAACGCGATACCACCCGCCCGCTCGTGTGGGCAGTCGATCACGGTTACCCGGACATCACCCGCCTGATGCGGAAGGTGATCGCCGAGAAGGTGGCGGGCAAGCTCACCGCGGACGCCGAGTTCGACATGAAGGACGGCGTCCTCATGGACGGGCAGGCCACTGGGGATGCACTCGCCACGGCCATGGCGACGCGGAGGCCGGCATTCGTCCTTACGTCGAGCCACGGCGCGACGTTCCCGCTGAACGACACGGCGGCCATGGCGGCGCAGCTGGGCTTGCTCGTGGATGTGAAGAAGACCGTGACCCCGGCCGCGCAGGTCGCGACGGAAGCTGCGTACGGCGCGATCTGGTACGCCCATGCCTGCTGCTCGGTGGGCAGCGACGGCGTCTCCCAATTCAAGGGGCTCGTCCAGGCGGGCACCACGCTCTCGGACACGCTGCTCGCCGTGGAGAAATGCGGGCCGATGACTGGACCGCTGTCCCGCCAGCTGCTCGGGTCCGACACTCCGGTGCGCGCCTTCGTCGGCCACGTGGAACCGACCTTCAACTGGACGCTTGCGCACGCCCGACACCGGACAGGCCATCGCACACCACATCGTCGACAGCCTGTATAACCAGTTGCACCTGGCAACGCGCCCACCGGTCGGCCTGGCGATGACCACCTACTACTCAAGCGTCGGCGGGCTGCTGAAGGACCACCTGCAGGAAGTGGAGGCGGTCAACCGGCACGTGGCCGGGGCGTTGGATCGAGCGCTACGGGCAAAGTTGGTCGCTCTCGATCGCCTGGCAACCGTGATCCTCGGGGATCCGACGGTGGCGTTGCCGCGGGCGGTGTAAGCCGGGGCACTCGCCCGCGTGACGACTGCGCTTTGGTCACGGAAATGTCACAGATCGCACCGCGCCGTTCCAGAACTGCCGAGCGGTGCGCATCGTCAAACGTATCAACAGGTCATCGACAACATCGACCCCCAGGAGCTCTATGCGCCCACTCCCCCGCGCCATCCTATCCGCGCTGTTCGTTGCCGCGGCCCTCGTCGGCAGCGGCTGCAGCGCCCGATATGTCCGGGCGGCCGCCGCCCCCTCCGTCGCGCTGCGCCCTGCCGAGAGCCCGACCCGCAACGTCGTCGTGGTGTCGATTGACGGATTGAGGCCGGACGCGATCACGGAGTACGGCGCGCCGACGCTCCAGCGGCTGATGCGCGAGGGCAGCTACACGCTGTCGGCGAGCACCATCCACCCGAGCAAGACGCTACCGTCGCACACCTCGATGCTGACGGGACAGCCTCCCGAGAGGCACGGGGTGCTGTGGAACAACGTGGCGACAGCGCACACCGACTCGGTGGACCTGCCGAACATCTTCAGCGTAGCCCGGGCGCATGGGTACAGCACCGCCGCGTTCTTCAGCAAGGCGAAGTTTCAGCCGCTCCAACTGGAAGGCACGCTTGATTATTCGCAGGCACCCGGTGGCCTGTACGGCCGATGGTCCAGCGAGCGCACCCTGACCGATGTCGCCGGCTACCTGGAGAGTGCCCGTCCCAACCTGCTGTTCGTGCACCTCACCGATCCCGACGCCGCCGGTCACCGCGCGGGCTGGATGACGGCCGAGTATGGCCGCGCCGTCCTCGCGGCCGATCGCGCCGTAGACCGGCTGATCGGGCTGGCGAACCAGGCTTACGGGCCGGGCAACTTCTCGGTGATCGTCACCGCGGATCACGGTGGCCATGGCACGAATCACGGCAGCGACGATCCGCGCGATGTCACGATTCCGTGGATTGCGTGGGGGATGGGGGTGAAACCTGGCGCCCTGCCGGAGAGCACCATCCGCACCATGGATACGGCGGCGACGGTCCTCTGGTTGCTCGCGGTGACCGGACCGGCCGACTGGTCGGGCCAGCCGGTGCTCGGCGCATACACGGCCGCCGTCGCCGCGGGCGGCCAATAGCGGCGGCGTGCCCCATCGTCAGCGGGTCAAGGCCGCCAGCGACTGTTGCGCCGTCAGCTCCTGGGACATCAGTCGCTTGTAGCGACTCACGATCAACGGCGACGAGAGCAGGAAGTCGGCGGTCGCGCGATTGCACGCGATCGGCACGTTGTAGACGACCGCGATTCGCAGGAGGGCCTTCACGTCCACATCGTGCGGATGCGGCTCCAGCGGATCCCAGAAGAAGATGACGAAGTCGATACGGCCCTCGGCAATGCCCGCGCCAACCTGCTGATCACCGCCCAGCGGCCCGCTGAGAAACCTCGTCACCGTCAACTCGAGCTCGCCGCTCAGGAGAGCGCCAGTCGTGCCGGTGGCGAACAGTTCGTGATCGGCCAGCGTGCCGCGGTTGTACCGCGCCCAATCGAGCAACCCGGACTTGCAGTTGTCGTGAGCAATCAGCGCAATGCGCTTGCGCTGGGGCATCGTGATCGTGATGTCGGTCTTGAACATGTTCATCTGGCAGCCGCGTGGGTCGTGTGAACGCCACACTGCGGCCATCTGCGCGCCGTGAAACGGCGGCAGATGACCGCCCGTCGAGTTGTGTCTGTTTACAGGGCGCCCGACTTCCAGGGGCCTGAGATCGCAAAGGTGATCCCCGGGCTCTGGATGTTGACGAACAGCCAGTCGCCGTCCGGGCTGTAGCAGGCGCCCGCGAACTCGCTGCCGCTGAAGTCGCCCACCAACCCGTTGCGCTCGCCGTTCAGGCGCACCGTGTTCTTGATGAACGGGAAGATCTCGCCGTCCACCGTCAGTCCGTGGACGAATTCCTCGCCGCTGCCGTCCTCGCACAGCACCAACCCGCCGCGCGGGCTGACACAGATGTTGTCGGGGGCGTTGAGCACTTCCGCTCCAGGGGACTGGAACAGCAGCGACAGCGTCTCGGTGGCCGGTTCGTAGACCCACACCTGTCCCTGGCCGCCAGGAACCTGCGCCGACGGCCCGCCGCCGCTCGTGGAGACGATGTAGATGCGCCCGTGTCCGTACCAGCAGCCTTCAAGACGGGCAAAGCGCGCGCCGCCCTGATTGAGCCCCTGATTGAAGACAAAGGTGCCGGCGACCGGGGTTGCCTGATCCGGAGTGGCGATGGGCACCCATTCCACCTGGTAGACCACGCCGGTCGTCTGCCCCCAGCGCGTGTCGTACTGGTTGGCGCCGCGGATCTTCAGCATCTCGAGCGCTCCGCCCTCCTGCAACAGACCGGGCCGCGTCGGCCGGAACCGATAGAACCCTGAATTGCTGCCGGAATCCTCGGTCTGGTACACGTAACCGGTGGCCGGATCGACAGCGACGGCTTCGTGCGAGAAGCGGCCCATCTCGCGGATCGGCTCCGGGTCGCCCTGCCCGTCGGCAGGGACTTCGAAGATATAGCCGTGCGGCCGACCGGCAGTCTGCACGACCGTTTCCTCACACGTCAGCCAGGAGCCCCACGGCGTCAGACCACCCGCGCAGTTGCGGACCGTGCCGCCGAGGCTGGCGTAGCCGCCAAGGAACTCGCCCTTGCGGGAGTCGAACTCGAGGGTGGTCGTGCCGCCGAGCGCATACCGGTCGTACGGATTGGACGTCATCGTCGTGGCGAGCGAGGACGATTCGCCGAGCTCGTGGTTGCGCACGAGCCGCACCTTCCCCGGTCCGGCCGAGAACGCGGCCATGCCGTCGTGCGCGCCTGGCGTGAGGCCGCCATTCAGCGAATCGCCGGTCCAGCTGAAGGACAGGTAGCGGAACCCGCGCGGCAGCTGCAGCAGCGGCAGGCCGGTGGTCTCGTCGCGCGTGTCGAACAACGGGCCATATCCCTCGGTCTGACCTCGGCGAACGCCCTGGCCCTGGCCCGCCGCCGTCCTGGCCACCAGGGCCTGCAGTGGAATCGACGCCGCGGCGCCTGCGACGAATGTCTGCTTGAGGAACCCACGGCGGCCGAGGCCGCTGCTGTTGTTGTGTGATGTCATTCCCGGTCACTCCTGATGCGTGCGGAGGCTACGTGCCACCGACCGCACCAGTGTGCCGAGCGAACACGACAGCCCCGCGAACGTCGGGCGACAGTCGTGCAACGTTGTGGGCGAGCTGAACAGATCAGGTGGTGTGCGGCGTGACTCCATGGCCGCAACCAAAACGCATCGGTCTCTTGTGTTAGCGTTCCCGGAGCCATGAGCGACAACCATCGCTACCTGATCGGGCTCTGTCGAGCTGCGGGCGGCGCGATCATCTTTGCGCTGCCCCTGCTGATGACGATGGAGATGTGGTGGCTTGGCTTCACCATCGATCGCACGAAACTCCTGCTTCTGGTGTTGCTGCTGATGCCGATGCTGACCGCCCTGTCCTTTCACGCGGGCTTCGAGCCGACCTTCGAGTGGCGGGACGATGTGCTGGACGCCTTCGTCGCCTATGGCGTCGGTTTCAGCGCCTCGGTGCTCATGCTGCTGCTCCTCGGCCTGATCACGATGGACACCGCGGTCTCCGATGCGGTCGGCAAAATCACGGTCCAGGCCGTGCCCGCCAGCTTCGGGGCGATGCTGGGACGCACTCTGCTCGGCGGCGAACGCGTGGACGAGGATCACCGCCGGGCCGACACCTACGGCGGTGAACTGTTCCTGATGGCGGCCGGCGCGCTCTTCCTGTCCTTCAGCATTGCGCCAACCGAGGAGATCACCCACATCTCCACGAGCCTCTCGACCTGGGGCATCATCGTGCTGGCCGTCGTGTCGCTGGTGCAGATGCACGGATTCGTCTACGCGGTGGAGTTCCACGGCCAGCACTCCCGTCCGGATCAGGCGACGGTGGCTGGAGAGTTCGTGCGCCTGACGGTCGTCGGCTATGCGATGGTGCTTCGTGATCAGCGCCTACGTGCTGTGGACGTTCGGGCGAACCGACGGACTGGCTTCGCTCGAATGGGTGCGCGCCACCGTGGTACTCGGGTTTCCCGCATCGATCGGCGCCGCCGCCGCCAGGTTGATCCTCTGATGTCGTCCCGCCGGCCGCGCAAGATTCCGCCCATCGAATGGATCGCCGGGAGCATCAGCGCGCTGATCGTCCTCGGCACCATCGTCTACCTCGGGTTCGAGGCGGTCCAGGTCACCTCGGACGGCCCGATGCTGAGCGCGCAGGTGCGTGAGGTTCGAGCCATCGGCCCCACATTCGTCGTCGATGTCGAAGTCCGTAACCAGAGTCGCGCCGCCGCGGCCGAGGTGCATATTGCCGGCGAGGTTCGGTCGCCTGACGGCACGAAGCGGGAAGGACGCGCGACCGTCGACTTCGTGCCTGGGTTATCGACGAGACAAGTGAGCCTGGTGTTCGATTTCGATCCTGGCAGGAACCCTGAGGTTCGGATCGTCGGCTACGTCACAACCCTGAGTCGCGCGAACTCGCGCGCCTCGCCCAGCGTCCGTGAGTGCCGCGGCAACCGGCCCTCACCACCCGCGAATGCCTTCGGCCAGGCCCGCGGGCAAGCCCAGGAACCGCAGCAGCGACAGCCGACGCACGCGCTTCGCGGTACGGCCGAATCACCTGCTGCGAGAACCGCTCCATCTCCTCCATCTGCGGGCTGCACTGCAGGAGCAGCAAGTCCACACCGGCATCTTCGAACGCCTGCACCTGAGCGATCACCCGTTCGGGCGTGCCGACCAGTCCGGACCGAAGGCCTCGGTTCGACACCGAGTAGTCCTCCAGCGAGACCCGCCGTTCGAGCTGCGTGTTGGCAATCCACTGCTGGTAGTTGCCATAGCCCGGCAGCCGACTGACTGACGTCGGTGATCCGCTCCAGCTCGTGCCGCGCCTCTCGTTCCGAGTCGCGCACGATGGCATAGGCGGCGACACCGAACGCGAGCGGCGATCGACCCGTACGGTCGCGGCGGGCGGTCATGTCGGCGACGCGGCGGGCGATGTCCTCCGGCGGGTCGCCGTGCATCACGTAGGCGTCGCAGGTCCGCGCAATCAGGTCCCGCGCGGTCTCCGACTCCCCACCAGCGTACACCGTCGGTCTCGGCCGGCTCACCGGCTTCGGCTCGAGCACCGCGTCCTGGATGCGGTAGTACTTCCCTTCGTGGGAGAACTGCTTCTGCTGCCACAACCCGTCCACCACCGACAGCCATTCGGCAGTCCGCGCATAGCGCTCGTCGTGCTGATCGAACTGCACGCCGTACTGCCTTGCCTCCTCGGCCCACCACGACGACACGACGTTGAGTGACAGGCGCCCGCCGCTGATGTGGTCGATGTTGGCCGCCTGCTTGGCCAGAAGCGCTGGTTCGTGGAACGTCGGCCGCACCGCCACCATCAGCTCGAGCGACGAGGTGACCGCCGCCAGCGACGCGGCAGTGGACCACGCATCGAGCGACGGCGCGTCAACGCCCTTGATGTCGTTGAGGTTCAGCTCCGCGATCAGCGTGAGGTCGTAGCCCCACTCCTCGCTCCGTTGGGCCAGCGTCTTCACGTAATCCCACGTCGGCGCCATCTGTTCGTCCGCGACGTTGCGAAGCCACCCGCCGAAGACCGGCAGCCAGTATCCGAACCGCATCAGCGCACCTCCCCTTCGAGATAGTCGGCCAGCCGGGCGAAGGCATCGAAGCCAACCACTCGTGGTGCATCGGCGACGAAGTTCGACATCGCGTTGATGTCGTAGTAGTACCGTTGCCCGTCGCGATCGTCGACGATGAACTCGACGCCGCCCACGTCGATGCGGGCCGCAGCCATGATGCGCTCCACATCCTCGATCACCGCGGCCGGTGGCGTGACGCTCTCCACGCGGAGATTGTTCTTCGGCGCATCCGCGGCGCACGCCGCCCGGTCCAGGGCAACTCCGTCGGTGGACTGGCAGATGTCCGCCGGGCACAGGTTGAAGCTCTCGCCGGTGCTGTAGACGTTGATGGCATACAGGTAACGGCCGCCCAGCACTTCGACGCGGGTGATGTGTCCGTCGCGAGCGGGGATGAACTCCTGCACCAGCGCGGTCTGGTCGAGTCCGAGGTCGATGCGATCCTGGTCAACCGCCCGCTGCAAATCCTCCTGTGCATCGAACCGGACAATGCCGGCGCCACTGCCGCCGATATTGGCCTTCACCACCACCGGGAACCGCAGACCTTCCGCCGCGGCGGGAGCTTCGGAAGCGTGGTTGATCACCCGCGCCGCCGGAAACGGCAGGCCGAGCGACTTCAGCAACGACAGCTGCAACGCCTTGGACGTCTCTATCCGGAACGCGTGGAGGCCGTTGACCACCCGCACGCCGAGCTGCTCGAGATGCGCGAGGTAGCTGAGCGTATAGAGGATGCTGTGACCACGGCCACGCAGATACGCGGACGGGCTCATGCGATTGAAGACCAGGCCGTATTGGCTGCCGTCGCCGTTGGTGGCGTCGTAGCGGTGACGTCCTGCGTGGAGCCGCTCGTAGGCCGTACCTCGGCGATCGAGTTCGCCAAACAGGGGCCGGAACCAGTCCGGGTGCTCGTAGTAGATGCCGATAGGCCGCGGGGATGTCATGGGATGTTCCTTCGGTCTTGAGTCTTAGTCTTGGGTCTTGGGTCTTAGGTCTTGGGTCTTGGGGCTTAAGGGCTTGGGGCTTGCGGTCTACCGTCTGCCGTCTGCCGTCTGCCGTCTGCCGTCTGCCTTTTGCCTTTTGCCTTTTGCCTTGATCGTTGGAGGTGCGGGAGGGATTCGAACCCTCGGATAACGGCTTTGCAGGCCGCCGCGTTAGCCACTTCGCCACCGCACCTCGTGAAACGTTCTACGGCGACACCGTCAGCGTCCACGCCGATGTCGCGCGCGCTGGAGGGAAACAGACCTCGTCGTTGCAGGCCTGATACCGCAGCACCGCGGGCACGCTGCGCATCCCACCTGGCGTGCCGGCAGCCACCGCCAGCGTGACCGAGATGTCGAACACCGGTCCGAGCACCAGCAGCGCCTCGGCCCGTCCGGCTCTGCTTCAGTTCCGCCGGCGATGGATAGCTGACCGATGCCACCGTGACGCCCGCCGGCGCATCAACCGTCAGCACCGTCGGAATCAGCAGCGGATCGTTCGGCTGGTGCGCCTGCACGTGAACCCCGGCCGGCAGCTCCACTCGAAGGCTGACGATGGTGGTGGCCCCCGCGGCGAGCGTCACCTCGGGCGTCGTGGTCACGAGCGTCGCGCGAGGCCGCGTGCCCTGAGCCATCGCGGGACCAACCGCGGCGAGCAGCATGACGATCGGCAGCCACCCGCGCCCAACCCGCACGCTCATCGCGATCCCGCCTTTTCGCCGAGCAGGCGCTCGACCGTCGTCGTGATCTCGTGCTCGGCCTTCGTATAGAACTCACCGCTGCCCGGGCTCGGGAACCCGGCGTGCACCGCCCGCACGCGACCATCACGGCCCAGGATGAACGTGGTCGGGAAGGCGTTGAGGTTCTCGGCCTGCGGAACCTTCTCGTTCAGCTGATCGGGCTCACCAGGCAGCAGCACCGTGTAGTCGAGTCCATACGTCGCGATGAACGCCCGCAGGCGCGTCGGGTTGGCCAGTTGATCCGCTTCCTCGAAGGAGAGCGTGACGATCTCCAATCCCTTCGCGCGGTATTTCCGATAGAGCGCGCTCAGGAACGGTGCTTCGTCGTGGCAGTTCGGGCACCAGCTGCCGCTGATGTTCACCAGCACCACCTTCCCCTGAAACCTCGGATCCGACTGGCTCACCGTGCGGCCCTCGAGATCTGGAAAGCTGAACCGGAACGGTTCGGACGCTTCCTTCATGCGGGTGTGCAGTGCCGGGTCGGTCGGAGTGCCGATTGCCGCGGCCCCCGATGCGGTGGCACGGGCGGCGGTCAGCGCCGGTTGGCCGTTCTGCGAGAGGGAGAGCGTCCCGTCGGCATTCGCGGTCACCTCGAGCCGTAAGGGCCGGGCGCCGGAGAAGTGTCCGAGGACGAACCGGCCGTCGCGGAACGCGCCGCTCAGCGTGCCGGTGTCGCCGTCCACCCGAAGGATGGTCGCGTCAACCTGATCGCCCTTCTGGACGGCGATGAAGCGCCAGGCCACCTCACCCTTGTTGCTCTTCGCCTGCACCACCCATGTGCCGTCGATGGATGGCGCGTCTCCGGAGCGCGGCGCGGCCGTGGCTGACGCCCGCACGGCGCGGAAAGGCAACGGCTCGCCGCGCGCCCGCCGATACTCCCCCGTCAGGCTGCCCTGGTCGATGGTCGTCCGCAGGGTCGAGGCGTACTGCTCGAATCGGAACGAGATGCGGCCGTCTTCCGTGGCAACCGAGGTCGATGTGATGCGGCGCTCGCCGTTGAAGAACGAGCCCTTCAGCGCGGCGCCTTCGCCCACGATCTCGAAGGGAAACGGCACCTCGACGCCGTTGACGATCACAATCGCATCCCAGCGGCCGGCCAGAGTCGCCGCCGGCTGGGCCGTGGCCGTGCCCGCAATCAGTGCCAATTGCGCCACCAGGGTCGTCACTGCCATCCGTTGTCTGGTCTTCGCTGCTGTCATCGCCAGCTCCTTGCTGTGGTCGAAGGTTCGCGTGAAAAAAGAAAAAGGCCCGGAAAGCTGAAAAGCCTTCCGGGCCTGGACTGCGAAAACTTGTTCGTGCGCGGGTGAAACTTTAGGCGGGCACGATCCACGAAGACACAGCGCGGCTGTCGGAGGCTTCTGCTCCGCAGCAACAACACGCGCAGGTCTGGACCGCGAACACGATGACGTGGTTATGCCACGACGGCTGCGAGACTGTCAACCCCGGCCCGAGCGGGAGAGGAACGCCCTGAAGGTCGTGCCCGCTGGCGAGGAGTGAACCAGCTGGCACGTCTCCGCCGTGCAGGCGCGCGATCCATCGGGCGAGGGCGAGCCCGAGGCCCGCGCCGCCGTCGGCTGGCGTGCGCGCCGCGTCTCCCCGGTAGAAGCGCTCGAAGATGTGGGGCTGATACTCCGGCGCAATACCGGCCCCCCGATCGCTCACCGACACCGTGTACCCATCGCTGAATTCCTCGACGCTCACGTCCACAGTGGTGTCTGGCGGCGCATGCCTGAACGGCGTTGTCGAGCAGATTGGCCACCAGCCGGCGGACGAGATCCTCGTCGCCGGTGAACGACGCCGAATGCACGGTCGTCAATGACGATCGCCACCTGCTTCCCGTCGGCGAGAACCCGGGAGGCCCGCACCATCTCCTCGACGACTTCATCCAGGTACATCGGCACGCTGCGAACGGGATAGGAGCCGGCGTCCGCCCGCGCCAGCGTGAACATGTCGTCGACGATGCGGGACAGGCGGGCGGTCTGCTGTTCGATGATCTCGAGCGCTTCGCGATACTCCTGCTCGTCGCGGTGCGGCCGTTGCAAGGCGACGGCGGCGGCGGTGCGGGCCGTTGCCACGGGCGTGCGCAGCTCGTGCGCGGCGTCCGCCATGAACTGGCGCTGCTGGACCAACGACGCCTTCCAGCCTGGTGAGCAGGTCGTTGAAGGAGGCGGCGAGTTGTCCGAGCTCGTCACGAGGATTGACCACCGGCAGCCGGGCGCTGAGGTCCTCCACCCCAATCTGTCGCGCTCGGTCTGCCATCGTCGCCACCGGGGACAGACTCTGGCGCGCCAGGAACCATCCGCCCCCGCCCGCCAGTATCAGAGGCGATGGGCACGACGTACGAGAGGATGTCGCGCAGCGACTCGAGTTCTTCGTCCGTCGGCTCGAGCGAACTGCCGGCGACCACCAGATATCCGAGTGCCCGCCGGAGGAATGCTCACCGCTGAATCGCCAGGCGATGCCGGTCATCGTCGTCATTGGCCTCGACGACCGTGATCAGCATCGCTTCCTCGGACCGGGAATCGTCGGCAGCTGCGGCAGTGAGATGTCCAGGTCGTCGTCGCGTCCGCCTTCGGCCAGCAGGCGGCCGTTCGTAGATCGTAGATGGCCAGGAGCAGTTGCCGCGACGACAGTTCCGCGGCCGTGCTTCTGGCGGCGTCTTCGACGTCCTGACCTTCGGCGAGGTCGTTGGTCAGCGATGTCGTGGCGATCTGCACGACGGCCCGCAGGTTGTCGTCGATACGGCTGTACAGCACGCCGGCGAGCAGGACGTAGATGAGCCCGCCGACCATGAGCGACGCGGCCGCGAGCACCGCGACCCAGAACAGCGTCAGCCGTCCGCGGACACTGTCAATCCTCACGGCCCGGATCATCGGCCACGTCGAGAGAGTATCCGGCGCCACGCGTGGTCTGGATCAGCTTCACCGCCTGGCCATCGTCAATCTTGCGCCGCAGACGCTGGATGTAGACCTCGATTGAGTTGGACAGCGGATCGAAGCTGTCGTCCCAGACGTGCTCGGCGATGTCGGCGCGGCCGACGACGTCACCCTGCCGGCGAGCGAGATATTCGAGCAGCGCGTATTCCTTGGTCGTGAGGGGAATGGCCCGGCCGCCCCGCTCGACCCGCCGTGCGCGGGTATCGACGGTGAGATCCTGCAGCGAGAGCACCGACGGCGCCAGCGCCGGCCCGCGGCGGAGCAACGCCCGCACGCGTGCCAGCAGTTCCGGGAAGTGATACGGCTTGGACAGGTAATCGTCGGCGCCCGCATCCAGGCCGACGACCCGCTCGTCGGGTTCGCCCAGGGCCGTCAGCATCAGGATCGGCACCGTCTAGCCCGTCGGCGCGCAGCCGGCTGCAGAGCTCGATGCCACTGATTTGCGGCAGCAGGACGTCGAGGATGATCAGGTCGTAGTCGTTGGTCATCGCCTGATCGAGAGCGGCGGCGCCGTCGCTCGCGACGTCCACCGCGTAGGCATGTTCGCGAAGCCCCTTGGCGAGCACCTCGGCCGCAACGCGCTCATCCTCGACGAGCAGGATCCTCATCGGACCTACTGTAATGCGGCGGTGCAGGTCAGCCGGGCAAAGGTGCCTGGCATCTTCTTGCCGCCCGCCTTCGCCCATCAGGAACACGGCATTGTCGTCGCCGAACGCCACGCCTTCGCCCTGAGGCTCACCGAGCGCGGCCAGCGCGGCGCGACCGGACTCGCGCCATTGGCCGGACAGCAACTCTGCCGTCCGATAGAACGTCAGCGACTCGGTGCTGCGGAGCACGGCCCACTGCCCGTCCGGCAGATACGCGCCGTCGGTCACCCGATCGCGCGCGGCCGGCGGCTTCGAGTCGCGCGGACCGCCGAGTCGCTCCAGCCGCATCGTGCTGCCGGAATCGAGCTCGGCCGGAAATCGGTAGATAGACACCGGGCCCGTCTCGCCCTTCGTGACGATGTGCAGGCGGCCGTCCGGCGTGATCAGCAGCGCCTCTGCATCGTGAGAGCCGTCTGGATAGGACGCGTGGAATACCCCATCGACTTGCGCGGTTCCAGCGCCCTCAGCGGGCTCCGGCACGCGATAGACGGTGACCGACTTGCGCGCCGCGTCGTTGTCGCCGATGTCCGCGACATAGATGCACGATCCCGTCGGGCACGGCCCAACCGCTACCGCCTCCCAATCCTCCACCGACCGCCCCGGACAATTGCAGGCGGCCGGTCACCTTGCCCTTGGCATCGAGCGCGAAGAGCTCGGCTTTGCCCGAATCGTTGTGCGACCAGAAGCGTCCCGGGGTGAGACGGCTGGCCGCCAGCCCGCTACCCTCTGGCAGTTCCGCAACTCGCACGACGGGTGCGGCGGACGTGCACTGCTCCGGCGCCGCCGGAGGCTCGGCGGATGCGCCCACCGCTGCGGTCAGCAACAGCGCACAAGCGGCCACACGCGTGCCGCTCCGCTTGACCTCGACGATTATGATTTCGCTCCATGATCCATACCTTCCTGTCACCCACCCTATCGCAAGCGACATGAAGCGAAGATGAACACCCAATGGCTGTGCTCCGGGCAGGTAATAGAATCAGCTGAACGTTTATGGAACTTCGACATCTCCTCGCGATAGCAGCGCTGGCGTGCGGGACCATCGCGCTCGGGCATCAGCAGCCGGCACCGGACGAGTTGCCGGCGACGGCAACGGCCAGGCTCGCGAGCAGTCTGGATGCTGCCCGGCCGCATACCCGCAGCGTGTGGCGCGACTCGCCACCCACGAATGCCGACGGCACCGTGAACGCCTACATCGAGATCGCGCGCGGTGACCGGCGCAAGTGGGAGTTCGACATCAACGCCAACGCACGGGCCATCGACCGAATGATCCCGGAGGACGTCGGCGGCTATCCCGTCAACTATGGCTTCGTGCCGCAGACGATTTCCTACGACGGCGACCCGTTCGACGCCTGGTCCTCGGGCCGCCCTTGACCGGCGGCACGATGGTCCGCGGAGTGGTCGTGGGCCTGATGCACATGGAGGACGAGAAAGGACTGGACTCGAAGGTCGTGCTGTCGGCGACGGGCGCATGACGGACGGCCGCTTCACGCGCTCACAGGGGACGACGAGCGAGTGATCGGGGATTACTTCAATCGCTATAAGCGGCACGACCCCAAGGCGTTTTCGAAAGTGCCGGGGTGGGGATCGGTGGCCGAGGGCCATCGGTACGTCGCAACGACCCATGCGTTCTTCGAACAGTGCCGGGCGCGGGCCGGTCAACCGTGCCGCGTGGCACCGTGAGCGCGGCACCGCCATTGCCGTCCCCGCAATCGATGCCGCTGACTGACGAGCCTCGCGCATCGAAGGCCTCCGTACGAGAGCTGGTCGCGGTCTTCGTACTCTTCTCTGTCCTGACCGTTTTCTTCACGGCGCCGCAAGCCTTCCACCTCGGGTCGCAGGTCGGCCCACACTACGACGCCCTGTTCGGAGTCTGGCGGCTGGCCTGGATCGCGCACCAGTTGCCGCGCGACCCGGCGCATCTGTTCGACGCCAATATCTTCACTCCCGAAACCCGCACGCTGACGTTCTCGGACGCGATCCCACTCCTCGGCTTCGCCGCCGCTCCGGGCATCTGGCTCGGCATGTCGCCAGTCGTCGCCTACAACCTGCTGGTCCTGCTCTCGTTTCCAGCGAGTGGCATCGCGATGTACCTGCTGGCGCGGGCGCTGACCGGATCGCGGCTGTCGGCGCTGGTCGCCGGAACGTTCTTCGCGTTTCAGCCCTACCGGATTGCTCACTTCGCGCAAATCGAGCTGCTCTGGACCTGCTGGATTCCGCTCGCGTTTCTGGCGCTGCATCGTCTGACGCGAGCACCCTCAGCCCGGGCTGGAGTGTCGCTGGGGCTCGCGGTCGTGGGGCAGATCGGGACGTGCCTTTACTACGGGGTGTACCTCTTGACGGCGCTCCCGGTCCTGTTCGCCTTCGCCCTCGTCCGACGCCCTGCGCTCCGTCTCGCCTCGGTGTGGCAGCCCCTCTTCATCGCGGCCGCCATCATCCTGGTGTGCTGCGGCCCCTATGTCGGGATGTACCTGGGCGGCTACGATGCGCTCCGCGAACGGTCCCAGGGCGAGCTCGCAACGTGGAGCCCCACCCTTCAGAACTACCTCGGCACGACGCCAACGAGCTTGCTGTACCGGACGCAGCCGGCGACGATAGGCCCGTTCGAAGGTGTGATGTTCCCGGGCGTGGCGGCAGTCGGGCTTGCGGTGATTGGAGTCGCGCGCGCCAGGTGGCGGGAGACCATCGCGTACCTCGTGCTGCTGATCGTGTGCGTGGACCTGTCCCTTGGTGCCAACGGCTTTCTCTACTCACCGCTGAGCACAGTGCTGAGTCCTTACCAGGGGCTTCGTGCGCCTGGGCGGATGTTCGTGATGGTGTCGGCGTGCCTGGCAGTGCTCGCGGCCCATGGCGTCCGCGCGCTCGTGGACGGTGGCGGCAGAAGGAGCATCGCAATGGCCTCTGCGTTCGTCGCCGCGATCCTGGTCGAGGGGCTCGCGGTTCCGCAGCCGCTCAATACACTGCCCGAAGGTCCCGAACGAGTCTACGCGTGGCTGGCACACCAACCGCCATCCGTGGTCATGGAGTGGCCGCTGCCGAAGCCGAATTCGCTCGGCATCACGCGCGAGCCCGAGTACATGTATTTCTCGACCCGCCACTGGCAGCAACTCGTCAATGGTTACAGCGGGCGCTATCCCGACAGCTACCTCGAATTCCTCCACGGCGTCGCACGCTTTCCAGATGACCGGGCCATGGCCTGGCTCCGCCGGCGCGGGGTTCGCTACGTGCTGATCCGTCGTGATGCGGATCCGGTTGCCTACGACGCCGTCATGGATGCGGCTGGGCGCGATGGACGGCTGCTGGTCGTGATGCGGGAGCGGTGGGGCCAGACCGAAACAATGGTCTACCAGGTGCCCGGCGTGTAGGCGGCTACTGGTCGCGCGCCGCGGTACACCCGGATGAGCGCCGCAGCCAGGCCACCGCGGCCGCGAGCGCGGGATCGGCGCCGTCAACTGCCGATACCGCTTCGTCGGGTTCGATCGCCCCGCCATAGCGCTGCCCATTCCGGTCCGCGAACACCGCGCTCGTCAGCAGCAGCGTCGCGCCATCAGGCAGTCGAAACCCGCTGTTGGACGTCGACAGGCCTCCGGTTGGCTGGCCGAAGGACCGCGTCCTCGGCCGGCCACGGAACGCCACCGTCACCGCCTCGCCGGAACTGACGGTTCGAGGGCCGGTGATCACCGCGACCCAGGCCGACTCCAGCGCGGACAGCCCTGGCGGCGGCTCGACGTCGACCCGCTGGCCCACCACCCACTTCGTCGAACGTGCCGGCGACTCGAACGTGCCCACCGTGCCGCCACCGAGGAGTGGCTTGAGGCCGGCGAGCATGGGCCACATGTTGCCGCCGCCGTTCCCGCGAAGGTCCACGACGAATCCGCAACTGGCCTTCTCGCGAAGTGCTGCCATGTCCGCGTGCACGCGCCTGGCGTAGGCTTGCATCCCGTCGGCCTGGCTGCCGGCATACGCCGGGACGCTGATGAACCCGACTCCTTCAGGCAAGGCGCGGATCTCCGGCATCGGATTCGTGATGGCCCCGCTGGCGAACAGTGCCACCTGTGCCGGCGGCATCAGGGAGCTGTGTCTATCGCCCAGGCGGCCCAGCATGTAACGGATGGCGGGATAGGCGTCGGCCGTCGTCGCCGCCCCGGCCGCGAGCGCGTACACCAGCGGTTCGACAGCCGGCCAATCGACGCTGCTCGCTCTCAGTGCGTTCTTTTTCGTCAGCGCGACTGCGGCGTCGAGCAGTTCGGTCACGGGTTTTGGCAAGGCAGCATCGGTGACGATGGGCGCCACGGCCTCGAGGCGGACGTGCCTGGCTGTCGCGACCCCGGCGCCCTGCAGGAACAATCCGAAAGTAATGCGGGTCGTCTCCTGGGGCACGGGCAACGACACTGTCCGCTTCGTCCACTCTGTGGTGCCACGCTGGGCGTCGGCCATGCCGTTCTCCAGCATCAGCATCTCCGTGCCCACGTCCATGCGCAGCCAGAGTGAAGCGCCGCCGGCGGCGTCGCGCGTCTGCAGGTCTCCAGTGAGGATGACGCGCCTTCCGCGCAGTGACTCGGCGGGGATCGACGCCAGGACGGAGCCCCCGCCCTGGTTCGCCGCCGACACCGAACGGAGGGTGAGGCTTGCGCCGTCAGCCAGCGTCGCCGTTCCACTCGCGTCCATCGCGTAGACGCCAGGCGGCGAGCCGAGCCGCCACTCTGTCTGGCTGGGCAGCGCTGGCGATTGAAGACCCAGGCCGAGGATGCACGCCAATAGCCACGCCTTCATCGCTCCCCCTTGTCAGTCGTTGCGCCGGCCTGGCCCATTCGGATCGGCCGTCTATCTCTCGGACCGGAGCACGAGATCGTAACGGAATGAGGGCATCGGCCCGCCGGGGCTCAGATTGGGGAACGCCGACAACCCGGACCAGCCGCGGTCGCGGCTGAACCCGCCTTTCTCCAGCACGTGCTGCGATGCGATGTGATCCGGATGGCAGATCGCATACACCCGCGGCACGCCGAGCCGCCGGCAAAGATCGACCATGGCCCGGAGCGCCTCCGTCGCATAGCCGTATCCCCACGCGTCCTTGGCGAGGACATACCCCGTCGACGGTTCGCCTGGCTCATCGAACCCCAGGCCCGTACCTCCCAGGAGACGACCGTCGGAGCGTGAGCGAATCAGGTACGGGCCGGCCGGCGAACGCTCCCATTCCGCAAGGCTGAACGCGACGAACTCCTGGGTGTCAGCCAGTGACTTGTGCCGTGGCCACCCTACGTAGCGCGTCACGTCGGGATCGCTGGCGTAGCGCTCGAAGATCGCGTCCGCATCCGCGGCGGCCGGAACCGTCAGCGATAACCGGGGTGTCTGCAGCAGGCGGGGCGCCCGTTCCATGTCAACTCCTCCGCGCGCGGCAGCAGGCCGACGGGCGGTCCGATCATCCGCGCGTGGACACCGTCACGCCTGCTCGACCAGCGGCAACAGGCGCAAGGTGTCAGTCTTCGACGATCACACCCAGCAGCCTTCCCTCGCGCGACAGGCGGACTGTGAAATATCGCTCACCTTCCGGGGTGCGCGCTCGATACCACGCCAGCCGGGCCAGGTCGGGGTCGAGATTGAAATGGCCTGCCCCGACCTGCTCCCCGCCGAGCGATTCAAAGGCGGCGGTCGATGGCAGCGCCGCCGCGATGCGCTCGCGGACCGGCAGCGGCAGCCGCTTGGCAAGGCCCGGCGCGGCGTCATGTTCCGCGCCGGCGCCAATCGAGGTCAAGGCTGCCCTCACCCGCGCCGTCTCGGCAGCGTCAGTGCCGGAAGCCGGCGTCAGGCTATGAAGGTCCACGCCGGGCACGTACATCCCCGCGATGTGCTTGCTCATCGCGTCGATGCCGAAGCCACCGTCGTCGAGGTTGGCCAGCATGATCACGGTGAGGCGATCGTCGGTGTAGCGGCGAATGACGGCGGAGTGGCCCGTCACCGTGGTCCCCCAGTGAGCGCCGAATCGATGACCGTTGAAGGTGTCGAGGAACCAACCCAGGCCGTGCGCGACGGTGCGGCCGTTCGTCAACCGGACGGGCGTGGTCATCGCGGTGACGCTGTCCGCGCGGAGCAACCGTCCTTCCGTGATTGCCAGGTCCCACGCCGCGAAATCCCGCACGTTCATCAGGATGCCGCCGTTCGCGGCAATGATCTGCGGGCGCAGGGCCTCACCGTGCCGGTAGTCACCGTCCTTGAACAGATACCCGTCGGCGCGATTCGGAACAACCTCGCTGGGCGACTTGAATCGGGCCGAGCGCAGTCCCAGCGGCGTGAAGATCCGGGTGCGGACGAACTCGGGATAGGAGAGTCCCGAGGCCCGTTCCACCACGATGCCCAGGAGGGGGAAGGCGTTGGTGTATTTCCACTGCTCACCTGGCGGAAAGTCGAGCGGCTGTTTTCCGAGCAGCTCGACGAACTCGCCGGCGGTGTACTCGCGGCGATAGGAGAAGCCGATGTTGCCGGTGTCGAAATCGGCGAGGCCAGCCGTGTGCGTCAACACATGGCGAACAGTGATACCCGCCCACGCCGGCGGACACGGCGCGACGTAACTCGAGATCGGATCGTCGAGCTTCACCTTGCCGTCCTCGACCAGCAGCAGCACGGCATTGGCCGCGAACTGCTTGCTGATCGACCCGATCTCGAACACCGTGTCCGGGGTGACCGGCGCGTTCAGCTCCAGGCTCGCGACGCCGTAGCCGGCGGCTTTGACGAGGCGGCCATCCTTGACCACCGCGAGCGATACCCCGGGAAGATGACGGGGAGCGAGCTGCGATCGGACGTAGTCGTCGATCGGATCGGCGGCTGCGGTTGCGGAGACGCAGACGATCGCGCCAACAAGGACGAGAATCTGCCGCGCGGCCAGCATGGCCACATCCTAGCAAGCGGCTAGCGGCCGCCGGCGACTTACTTTCCGCAGTTCGGCGACACCATCGTCAGCGACGACACCTCGAGCAGGTTGGTCTGATACGCCCTGGACTCCGGTCGTTCGGGAAGGTTCGTCTCGCTGGCGCTGGGATTGATTGCGCGATCCGCCGGCGACGCCCCCTCCGACGGTTGCGGTGCGATGGTGCCGGCCACCTTCACCTTGTGGTTCAGATGCGTAGACAAATCCATGGACGGGCTGGGCAGCAGCAGATAGCGCGCCTTCGGATCCGTCTGCTCCGTCTTTCCGCCACCCGCCGCCGTGGCCGACTCCGTGTGCCCCTCGACCTGTGTCAGGACGTACTCGGCGCCGGCTGGCGCCTTTTCGGTTGGCGCCCCTGTTGGTGAAGGCGGGGCCGCAGTGCTCCACCGCTCCAGGCAACCCGTCACGGTGACCGACGCGACCACACCGGCGACGGGTTTCCCGGCCTGCGATGGCTGCGGCGTCCCTGACGAGGTTTGCGCAAGGAGCGAAGCGCCGGCCACAAAGGCGCACGCACCACCTGAGATGAGAAAGCGTCTGCTCATGCTCGTTGGCAATGCACAAATCGGTCCGACAGCCGGACCATGTGCTAAATTCTTGGCGCCGCAACCTGTTGCGTACCGCCCGTCATGCTGACGGCGTCCGGATTGAGACCTATGCCCACACACCTGCGCACGCTCACGGTTACACTCCTGCTGCTCCAGGCCGCTGCCACCGCGTCGGCCCAGGGCCGCGCCGTCCTGCCTCCGGTGCCCACGCCAACCGATGTGAAGCCTGGCAGCATCACCTGTGACGAGTGCCCGTACCCCTACCCGAGCAAGTACCTCGACATCAGCGTCTACGACCAGGACGTCCGCATCGCCTACATGGACGTGGCGCCGCAGGGGACGCCCAACGGCCACACGGTGCTGCTGCTGCACGGCAACAACTTCGGCGGCTTCTACTTCAAGGCCATCATCGACGGCCTGACGAAGGAAGGCTTCCGCGTCATCACCCCCGATCAGATCGGCTACGGCCGGTCGTCGAAGCCGATGGCGCCGTTCAACTTCAACTCGCAGGCGCGCAACACCTGGCGCATCCTGCAGCACGAGAAGATCGAGAAGGCGATGGTGATCGGCCACTCGATGGGCGGGATGCTCGCCGCGCGCTTCGCGACACAGTTCCCGAAGTCAGTGGAGCGGATCGTGATCTACAACCCAATCGGCCTGACCGACGGACGCTTCGAGCGGCCGATGACGCCGATTGACGAGTCGTACCAGCAGACGTTGAAGACCGACTACCAGAGCACGCGCGCCGGGCTCAGCCGCTACGTCGCGCACAACCCTGGCGCCTGGAACCAGGAGTTCGAGACCTACACGCGCATCCGCTACTCGTGGACGCTCAGCGCCGACTGGCCGCGTCTGGCAATGGTGCAGGCCCTGATCGGCCAGATGCTCTACGCCGATCCGGTCGTCTACGACTGGGCGCACATCCAGGTGCCGACGCTCGCGTTCGGCGGCGCCGAAGACATGCTGCTCGGCCCGGCCAAGAACTTTCAGGACCGGATGGACTTCCTGGCCAAGAGCGTCCCCAACGGCAACGGCCGACTGCTGCTGATCCCGGGACTCGGCCACGTGCCGCACCTCGAGGCGCCGGACAAGGTGATGCCGCCGCTGGTGGCGTTCCTCAAGGAAGGACTGACGGCCAAGTAGTCGATGCGGCCACGGCTGCGCGCCAGGATCACCTGGCGCGGCAGTCGGGGCTGGCGCCCCCACCCTTGCGGAGGAAGTCCACGTAGTAGGCGGCGTACTCGCTGGCCTGCTTGCGGTCGTCGTCCGATGCGAGCAGCGGTCCGACATCCCGCGTCCAATCGACCGCGCACTCCGCGGCCATGCGGGCGCTCGCGACGCAGGCACGGAACCCACCGAAGGCCCGGCGATAGCTGTCGAATTCGGCGCGAGACATCACGGCGCCATGGCCGGGCACGGCGATGGTGAACGGCGTGGCCCACACCTCGTCGAGCGCTGTCTGCCAGCGCGCGGGACAGGCGGTCTCGAAGAACGGCGCCGGCAGCGTCACCAGATCGCCGATCACCGCGACGCGCGTCGCCTCGTCATACAGCCACAGGTCGGCGTCGGTTACCGCGTCGGCTTCGACCCTGGCGGAAACAGGCCGGCCAGCCAGCGTCAGCGGGCCGGACTTCTCGACCGGCACGTCGGCTCGAAGACCATCGGAGTTCTCCATCGTCGCCAGGAACAGTGCCGTCTCCTCCTGCCGGACGGCAGAAGTCTTGGGATCGGCCGCCCGTTCCTTCGCGGCGGCAAGATTGCGAACCAGGAATCCTCCCGGAACCAGCGTCCGCTCGACGGCGCGAGTGGTATAGAACGCGGGCCTCCGGGTAGGCCGCCTTGATTCGACGATTACCGCTCGAGTGATCCAGGTGCCAATGCGTATTGACGATGGCCACGACCGGCAGGCGCTTGCTCTGCGCGAAGGCGATGATGGCGTCGCTGTGCCATGGATGACGCCCGGTGTCGACGACGATCAGACCGGACGGGCCCACCATCATGACGGTGTTTCCGTCGGGTCCGCGATCCGGCAACATCGCCCCCGGCAGGAGATAGGTGTCCTTCGCGATTTCACGCGCCGGGGGCGCGACAGGTGGGCTCGGCGCTGCTTGCGCCAGGGCCAGGGTGAGCACCAATGACAGGGTCCGCATGGTCCCGGCCAGCGTAGCAGCGGTCGAGGCGACAGATGCCGCGCCGGCGATTTCGGCTGGGACTACTGGAGGGACCGTCCGGCGTGGCCGCAGGAGCGCCACTCCAGAGGCGCGGTCGCGAAAGCGCACGCTTACCAACCGCCCCCGCCGCCACCGCCCGATGAGCCCCCGCTGCTCGAACCGCTGCTGCTCGAGCCGCTCGACTTACTCGAGGACGGCGGCGACACGCTGGCGGCCATGCCGCTGGCGGCTGCCTGCCAGGACGCGCCGCCGCCGGCCCCGCCCGATCCTCCGCCACTGAAGCCGGTCCACTGCCCCTCCGACGACGAGGACGAGGACGAGGATGAAGACGAGGAACCGATCGACGCCACCTCGCGACGTCGTCGCGTTCGGTGCTCGCTCTGGTGGACCAGTCGTCCACGTGCTTGCCAAGTTCGAACGCCAGCAGCCACGGATACCACTCGTCGCGCAACGCCGGCCGTTCCTTGCGGAGCTCTTCGATGAAGTAGGCGCGGCCCGCGGTCAACGTCTTGCGGAACGCCACGGCCTCGCGATGACGCCGCGAGCTCAAGGCATGGACCGACGAACCGATGCAGGCAAGAGCGATCGCGACAACGCCGACGACCGTGAGGGGCTGGAGTTCGACGGCCACGGCGCGGAACCAGAGATAGAGCGCCGCACCCACCGCAATCGCCAGCGCCGGCATCAGACACAGCAGCGCCCGGCGCCGGCCCCAGTCGAGGTACATCCGGAACCGGTAGCCCGCGAACCAGCCGATGCCGAGTCGCCACTACCATCGCCGCGATCAGGGCGAAGGCCCCGGGATAGCCTTGCTGCCACTTCACGAGAACCAGGCCGAGACCAAGCGCCAGCATGATGGCTCGGACCGCCCTGAAGCCGCGCGCACGAGCGTCCCGCCGGCAGCATGCCGTCCACCGCAGCCTTCAGCTCCGGCGCAATCGCCTCCGCGGGATTGAATCCCTGGGCGCGATAGTGCTTCCTCACCAGGTCCGTACTGGTCTCGGTGCGGCCATTGAAGAACAGCTTCTCCACCAGGGTCCGCTCGTGGCCGTCGAGCGTGGACCGATCGACCTTCAATCGCAGCGTCATCGACGCGCTCTTGCCCTTGCCCTTGCCTACACTGCTTCCCAGCTTGCCGTCGTTGACCATCCGCGCGATCAGCGCGACAACCTCGGCCGAGCCGATGTTCTCGTCCCAGGCCGCGGCGACGGCCTCCGCCGGATACTTCAGGACGTGTTCGCGCAGCCACGGCTCGTCGATCTTCTGGGTGAGCGGCGCAAAGCGGCCGAGGCGTTCCTCCCGCACGAAGAACCACAGCACGGCGAGTACGGTCGCGACGAGGATGACCAGCACGCCGCGAACGACCCGGGCGGCCGCGTCACGTCGAGCACCACGGGGACACCGGTGCCGGTGTAGCGCAGCGGCACGTTGAGCACGAAGCTGGTGCCTGGCGAGAGAGGCCCGGCGGTGTAGAGCGGGCGAACCTCGGATAGCGGCTGCCACGCCGCATCCAGCGTGAGGTGCAATTCGAAGCGCTCGATCGGACCGGCGCGATCGGGGAACGCGAAGTCGTGGTCGATCCGGTAGGTGTCGTCGTCCTTCAGCACGACGCCGGACAGCGAGTAGCGGAGTTCGTAGCGGATGGGCGTGGCACTGAACGGCGGATCGGACGGCAGCCGGCTGCGCCATCGCAGCGTTTGCCCGTCGGTCCAGCCATACTCGTCGATGTCGTCCAGGCTGGAATCCTCGGCCAGCGCCTTCGGCCCTCCTGGGTCGATACGCGAGAGCCCTTCCAGCGTGAGCCGCTGCCGCGGGCGGATGTTGAACGTGCGCTCGCCGCCGTTCCAGTCACCGGTGAAGACCAGCGTCTGCGCCTCGACCACGTTCAACGTCCCGTCCGCATCGAGGTGGGCCGTCACCTCCAGGCTGCTCCAATGCAGCTCTCGCTGGGCAAACGCGCTGGCGGGGAGCGCACACGACAGAGCGAACCATGCGAACGCCGTTCGCATCGCCGCACGCCACCCGGTTCGAGCTCGAATTGAGCGGCCCATGCAGAAGCTGGCGCCCTAGCGCTGGCTGGTCTTCGCCGCGGCCATCGCCCTGGTGATCGCGTCCACCGTCAGCTGCGTGCGCAGGTCGACGATGCGCTTTGCCATCGCGAGGGTCTTGTCCAGGGGCATCAGGTCGGCGCCGTTGATGGTGGTCTTGCCCGCCTTCTTCCGCTCCTCGAGGCGCACCGTCTTCGGGTCGTGCAGCATCATGATCGCGTCGATGCTGAACTCCTCGTGGATGTTGTCGGAGCCCGAACTGGCCTCGAACTCCATCTTCTCGGGCACGCCGTTGGCCTGCACGAACTTCCGCACCGACGGATAGTCGTAGTACTCGGGGATGAAGAAGAAGCGCGCGGGGGTGCCCTGGAAGCGCGCGGTCAGCTTCGTCGCGACGTTCTTCATGCCGGTCTGGTTCCCGCCGCTGTCGCCCATCAGGACGATGTTCGTGAAGCCCATGGACTTGAGGCTGAGCGCCATGTCGGTGAGCACGGCTTCGTAG
This sequence comes from uncultured Acidobacteriota bacterium, assembly GCA_963723005.1. Lineage (GTDB taxonomy): Bacteria > Acidobacteriota > Vicinamibacteria > Vicinamibacterales > UBA2999 > VFZN01. The sequence continues at coordinate 77,012 of CAVRPA010000016.1, forward strand.
GTCTCCGGCGAGAGGAAGACGCTGCCGGGCGCCACGCGGTCCGAGTCGGGCCGCCCCGGTTCCAGCGTGACGATGGGCGCGACCAGCGCGTTGCCGAGCTTGCGGGCAATCGCCTCGCCCATCACCTTCAGCACGTAGTTGTGCTTGCCGGTCGCCAGGTGCGGGCCGTTCGACTCGACGCCGCCGGTCAGGATCAACGCGGTGGTCTTGCCGCCTTTGATGGCGTCGCGCACCTCCATCCAGGTGAGCTCTTCCATCCAGACGCTGTCCATCGCGGGAATGGGGCGCGGCGCGCTCATCTCCGCCTGACGCCGGGCCGCCGCGGCGGCCTGCTGTTCAGGCGTCATCGGCGGGCGCTGCCCGGCCGGCGGCTGCGCCGCAGCCACCGTTGCCATCGCCAACACACCCATCACCGCAAGAGACGTGAGATATCGCATGGGTGGAGGATACCATCGAGGCACATGCTGGCGGCTCTCCGCGCCCTGCCCCGCACCGTGTGGCTGATCGGTCTCATCAGCCTCGTCAACGACAGCGCCAGCGAGATGACCTACCCGCTGATCCCGCTCTACTTGTCATCCGTCCTGATGGCCGGCCCACGCGCGCTGGGCATCATCGAAGGGCTGGCCGAAGCCACGGCCAGCCTGCTGAAGCTGTTCTCCGGCGTCATCGTCGATCGCACACGGCGGGCGCGACCGTGGGTGATCGTCGGCTACTTGCTTGCCGGACTGGGACGTCCACTGATGGCGCTGGCCAGCAGCTGGCCCTGGCTGCTGGCCATCCGGTTCGCGGATCGCGTGGGCAAGGGCATCCGCAGCTCGCCGCGCGATGCGTTGCTGGCCGCCAGCGTGGAGGCGGAACACCGCGGCCTTGCGTTCGGGCTCCATCGCGCCATGGACAACGCCGGCGCGGTGATCGGCCCCGTGATGGCCTCGCTGCTGCTCGCGTGGCACCTGCCGCTCCGCGAGATCTTCCTGTGGTCGGCCATTCCCGGCGCGTTGTGCCTGGCCCTGGCGTTCATGATCCAGGAGGGGCCGGCCACACCGGTTCGGCATCAGCCGTTCGATTGGCGGCTGCGAGATCTGCCACCCACCTTCCAGCGCTACCTTGCGGTCGTGGCGCTCTTCACATTGGGGAACTCGTCGAACATGTTCCTGCTGCTCAGGGCGCGCGCACTCGGGGTGCCCGATGCGCAGATTCCGTTGCTGTGGGCGGCGGTGTCCGCGGTGGCGATGCTGTTCTCGACGCCGCTGTCGGCGCTATCGGACCGCGTCGGCCGCGTCCGGTTGCTGGTGGGAGGCTACACGGCCTACGGCCTCTTCTACCTCGGACTCGGCACGATCGACCATGGCGGGCCGTGGCTGTTCGCGCTGTTCGGGTTCTACGGCGTGTTCATGGCCGCCACCGAGGGCGTGGAAAAGGCGCTGGTCGCCGATCTTGCCCCCGCATCCCGCCGCGGCACGGCGTTTGGCTGGTTCAACCTGACGACCGGCGCCGTGCTGTTGCCGGCGTCGGTGAGCTTCGGCTGGCTCTACGACGCCGTCACTCCATTCGCTGCGTTTGCGTTCTCCGGCAGTTGCGCGTTGCTTGCCGCGCTACTGCTGTGGCGCTGGGTCGGTGTGGGGCGACATTTCGACGCCTTCGAGACTTCCCGTCGGTAGACTATCGCCATGCCCACCACCTACGACGCCATCGTCATTGGCACGGGCCAGGCCGGTCCCTCGCTCGCCGCTCGGCTGGCCCAGTCCGGCCGCAAGACAGCGGTCCTCGAACGGCTGCGCTTCGGCGGCACGTGCGTGAACGTCGGCTGCATCCCGACCAAGTCCCTGGTGGCGAGCGCGCGAGCCATCCACATGGCTCGCCGCGGCGACGAGTTCGGCTTCACGACCGGCGGCGCGGTGCAGGTGAACATGCCGCGCGTCAAGGCGCGCAAGGACGACATCGTCCGGCAGTCCTCGCAAGGTGTCGAGGACTGGATGCGGAAGACCGCCAACATCACCGTCTACGACGGCCACGGCCGCTTCACCAGCGCGAACACGGTATCGGTGAACGGCGACGTGCTGCAGGCCGGGCAGATCTTCATCAACGTCGGCGCGCGTGCCAACGTCCCTGATTTCTCGGATGGCCAGCCGGTGCCGATCCTCACCAATACCGGCATCCTGGAGTTGGACGCGCTGCCCGACCACCTGCTCATCGTCGGCGGCAGCTACATCGGCCTCGAGTTCGCGCAGATGTACCGCCGCTTCGGCAGTCGCGTGACCGTGATCGAGAAGAGCGACCGCCCGATCGCGCGCGAAGACGACCGACGTGTCGGCAACAGTCCGCTCGGTGCTGGAGGCGGAGGGGGTTCAGTTCCGTCTCTCGGCAACGTGCATCGGGCTGCGCACCACGCCGACCGGCGTGTCGGCCTCGGTGGACTGCACGCACGGCGCGCCGTCGGTCGACGGCAGCCACGTGCTGGTGGCCGTCGGGCGCCGTCCAAACACCGACGACCTTGGGCTCGAGGCGGCGGGCATCGCCGTGGACGCAAAGGGCTTCATCACCGTGGACGATGAGTGCCGCACGAACGTGCCTGGTGTGTGGGCGCTCGGCGAATGCAACGGCCATGGCGCGTTCACACACACCGCCTACAACGACTACGAAGTGGTGGCGGCCAACGTCCTGGACGGCAAGCCGCGACGCATCAGCCAGCGCATTCCCTGTTACGCCTTGTATGTCGATCCGGCGGTGGGCCGCGTCGGCATGACCACGGAGGAGGCGCGAGGCTCAGGACGGCGGGTGCTGGTTGGCCATCGTCCGATGACCAAGGTGTCCAGAGCGCGGGAGATGAGCGAGACGCAGGGCTTCATGCGCGCGCTGGTCGATGCCGACACCGAGCGACTGCTGGGCGCCGTCGTGTTCAGCGTGGGGGGCGACGAGATCGTGCACTCGCTGCTGGACGTCATGTACGCGGACGCCCCTTACACCACGATCGCGCGCGCGATGCACATCCACCCGACGATCAGCGAACTGATTCCAACCATGCTGCAGGACTTGAAGCCGCTCTGAGGCTTGGGGCTTGGGGCTTGGGGCTTGGGGCTTGGGCTGGGGCTTGAGGCTCAGCGGCTGAAGCCGTGATCGCGCGCGAAGACAATCGCCTGCGCCCGTGACCACACGCCCAGCTTGTCGAAGAGGTTCGAGGCGTGATTGCGGACCGTCTTCTCGCTGATCTCCAGGCGCTCGGCGATGTCGGTGTTGCTCAAGCCCTCGGCAATCAGCGCCAGCACCTGACGCTCTCGTGCCGACAACGCCGCAAACGCCGAATCGGCGGCCACGTCCTTCTGCTCGAGGAACGCCAGCACCGCCTCGCAGAACCGCTGCCAGGCTGGCTCCTGCTCGAGCAGGATGTGGTTGCGCGAATCGATCTCCACGAACTCGGCACCCGGGATGCCGCTGGCCATGAGACGTCCTTCGGCGATCGGCACGACCTCGTCGTTCCGCGCGTGAAGAACCAGCGTGGGCGTGCGGACCCTGGGCAGCAGCGCCTCGATGTCCATGTCGCCCCGCGCCGCCAGCAGCGCCGCCGCGACCTCGCCGGAGGTGGTCTTCAAGCATAGATCGTTGAACCACTCCAGCTGCTCGTGGGTGCCGCCTGGAATGAAGCGCGATGTGAACACCTGCCGGAACGTCGGATTGTCTTTTGCCCAGGCCACGCGCGACAGCTCCACCATGGCGCGGAACGCCGCCTGGGTGGCGGGCGTCCCCCGCTTGTGCGCCCCGTGGACGTAGCCGCCGTAGAGAATCAGCCGTGCCACTCGTTCCGGATGCCGAATCGCATAGTGGATGCAGGTAGCGGCTCCCTGCGAGATGCCGAGCAGCGTCACCGGCCCGGCGGGTTCGGCCGCGTCGATGACCGCCTCGAGATCCGCAGCCCATTGATCCAGGTTCAGGGCGCCTCCCTGCCATTCGCTCATGCCGCAGCCGCGCTCGTCGTACCGGACGAAGCGGGCATGTCCCGAGAAGAACTGAATCCAGTGCATCCACACCGGGCTTTCCCACTCGTACTCGAGGTGGGTGAGCCAGTTGGCTGCCTTGACCACCACCGGGCCAGCGCCCGACTCGGCCCAGGCCAGACGGGTGCCATCCGAAGCCTTGATGTAGCGAACGTGCTGCCGGATCTTCATGCGAGCGATCGTCTCCCCGATTGGGACATTTGTCTCACATCCAGTGTGGCAATCGTAGGCCAACCGGGACAAAGCGCCGATGGCGTCGCGCGAGCCGGCGGCGCATCCTCGTGGGCAACCAAAGGAGGCCGACCATGCTCAAGCGCCTGCTGTTCTTCGCCTACGGTGTCACCGCGTACCTGATCTTTCTCGCCACGTTCCTCTATGCGATTGCGTTCGTGGGTGGATTCGTCGTGCCGAGCCGCCTCGACGGTCCGTTGCAGTCGAGCATGCCGGTGGCGCTGGCGATCGACGCGCTGCTGTTGACCATCTTTGCCGTCCAGCACAGCCTGATGGCGCGGCCGCTGGTTCAAGGAGCGGTGGACGCTGATCGTGCCGTGGGCGATCGAGCGCTCCACCTACGTGTTGTGTGCCAGCCTGGCGCTCCTGCTGCTCTTCTGGCAATGGCGTCCGATCGGACTGCCCATCTGGTCCGTGGAGAACCCGTTGGCGCGGGCGGCGCTGTGGACGCTGTTCGCCGGCGGATGGGCCACGGTCCTCGTCGTGACGTTCCTCATCAACCACTTCGATCTGTTCGGTCTGCGGCAGGTGTGGCTGCCGCTGGTCGGCAAGCCATATGCGCGGGTGTCGTTCCGCACGCCGCTTCCCTACCGCTTCGTGAGGCACCCGCTGTATCTCGGCTTCCTGCTGGCCTTCTGGATGACGCCGACGATGACACTGGCGCACCTGCTGTTTGCGCTCGCCACCACGGCCTACATCGTGCTGGCCATCCAGTTCGAGGAGCACGATCTCATCTCCGAGCACGGCGCCGCGTACGAGGAGTATCGGCGCACCGTGCCGATGCTGCTGCCCTGGCGCACGCGAGCGCGGGCCACGTCCACTTCCCCCATGTCATCGGAGGCGTTATGACGATCACGCGAATGATGGTTCATGCCGGTCTGGCCCTCGCGGGGGCACTGTCGCCCACCTGTCCGCCGCTCGCCGCGGCGCAGGACACCCCAGCGCAGACGTCGTCTCACCATGCAGGGGCGGGTGAACGGAAAAGCTCACCCGGTGGCCTGATCGAGGTGGTGCGCGCCTCGACCGACCGCTTCCGTGACGTAGCGGTGGCGGAAGCCGAGGGCTACTCGCTGCTCTTCGGGTGTGTGAGCGGGCCTGACTATGGCGCCATGGGGCTGCACTACGTCAACCTGTCACTGGTGAGCGACGGCAACGTCGACCCGACGCGGCCGGAGATCATCATCTACGAACCGCAGCCCGATGGCCGATTGAAGCTCGTCGGTGCTGACTTCCTGGTGTTCGCAGAGTCCTGGCACGCGACTCATGCCGACACGCCGCAGCTGATGGGACAGCTGATGCACCTGTTCGAGAGCCCGAACAGGTTCGGATTGCCGGCCTTCTACACGCTGCACGTCTGGGCCTGGAAGAGCAACCCGAATGGCGCGTTCGTCAACTGGCACCCGCACGTGTCGTGCGACGCGTTCGGGCCGACTCCCTAGCCGGACTCGACGCGCGCGCCAGCCGGCCGTCAGATCGGGGCGCGAAGGTGGTAGGCTCCGCTCAGGGAGCACACACCATGGGCGACAAGGGCGGCAAGAAGGACAAGGAAAAGAACAAGCAGCAGCAGGACAAGAAACACAAGGAAGAGGAGCAGCGGAAGCAGGCGAAAGCACACCGTCCCCAGTAACGGCGGCGAGGGTCGCATGGACCGTGCGCTCACACGCGGCGCCCGTTATCTATGGGCGGCGCCAATCACGTTCGTCGGCATCGCGATCGCCATCGCGGCCTGGCCGCGCGCGCAGGTTGCGCTCGTGGACGGCGTGATCGAGGTGCAAGGCCCGTGGCTGCGCTGGGCCTTGCGCCATCTCGTCCCCCTGCGCGGCGGCGCCGCGGCCATCACCTTCGGCCACGTCGTCCTCGCGCGCGACCAGGCGTCGCTCGACTTCACCCGTGCGCACGAGCGCGTGCACGTCCGCCAGTACGAACGATGGGGTGCGCTGTTCGTCCCGGCCTACCTGACGGCCGGACTGTGGGCGGCGCTACGCGGTGGTCACGCCTACTTCGACAATCCGTTCGAGCGCGAGGCCTACGACGCCGAGTAGCGCTGCCTGGAATCGAACCGTGAACGCCTTCATCGCCTCCGTCTTCCTCGGCATCATCGGCGCGGGCTACGTCGATGTACGGACGGCGAGCGCACAACCCGGTGGCGCTGGTCGCCGGTGTTCTGTTGTGCGTCTTCCCGTACTTCGTCGACACCTTCACCTGGACGATGTTGATTGGGGTCATGCTGCTCGCCCTGCCGTTTGTGATCGACCTGTGAGCCGAATATTACCGATGAGCTCGGCGCGGGATATGCGATCCTTTCTTCCCAGTGATACCCGACGACGAACCGCGCCTTCGCGCCTTCGTGGACAACGGGCCCTTCCTCGCGTTCGTAAAGGACGCCGAGGCGCGCTACCTCTATGTCAACGCCGCGCTGGAGCGGGCGTTCGGCGTTGCCCTCGCCACTCTGCGCGCCAGTGCCGACGACGCGTGGCTGCCGGAGCCGCTGGCCAAGGCTGCGCGCGAGCACGACCGACGCGTCCTCGAGGCGGGCGAGACCGTGGCCACCGTCGATGAGCCGTGGCCACGAGCTCGGCCGAGCGTGGCACGATCACGTCACGCTGGATGGATGCGTCAGGTTTCCGTTTCCCCAGCCCGACGGCAGTCGCGCCCTGGGCGGCATCGCACTCGATGTCACCGATCTGCAGGGCGCACAGCGGCGGCTGACTGAGAGCGAGCGGCTCTACCGCCATCTGGTCGAGAGCGCGCAAGGCCTGATCTGCACCCACGACATGGACGGCTGGCTGCTGACCGTCAATCGGGCGGCGCTGACCTCGATCGGCCTGTCGGCCGAAGCGCTGATCGGCACCAGACCTGCGCGACCTGCTGACCGACGAGTCGCGCCCGTTGTTCGCTCAGTATCTGGAGCGCATGGCCCGCGACGGGACCGCGTCGGGAATGATGTTCGTGCGGGCCAGCAACGGCCGTGAGCTGGCGTGGAAGTATCACAACGTCACGGTGGCGGAGCCCGGCCAGACGCCTGCATCCTCGGGCACGCGCAGGACGTGAGCGAGCTGCGCGAGGCACAGGAACGCTGACGCAGCTGGCCATGACCGACGACCTCACGGGGCTCCACAACCGGAGGGGATTTCTCGCCTACGGAGCCAAGACATTGGCTGACGCGGTCAGGCACGACAAGGCGACGGCGGTCCTCTACGTCGACATCGACGGACTGAAGCGGGTCAACGACTCGTTCGGGCACGAGGCGGGCACCACCTTGATCCTCGGCGCCGCCGACGTGCTGAAGAACAGCTTCCGGGCTGCCGATGTACCTGCGAGGATCGGCGGCGACGAGTTCGTGGCGCTCGCCACCGTGTCACAGCCGGACGCCGACACGATCACCAACCGGCTGAAGTGGCATCTCGACAAGTTCAATGCGACGGCCGGACTGCCCTACCAGCTGGCGCTCAGCATCGGCATGGCCCACATGGAGCCGGGCAGCGCAAAGTCGCTCGAGGATCTCGTCCGCGAAGCCGACGCGATCATGTACGAACACAAGCGGCGGCTGCCCCAGCGGCGCTGACCCAGTCGGCGATCCGCGGCGCGCGTCACGAAATCGGCTGCCGGTTCTGCAGCCGCATCCACCCGCTGACAATCCGGTAGATCGCCCAGATGCCGAGGATGAAGAGCCCGACGATCCAGATGGCAAAACCCACCAGGACTATCGCCAGCAGCAGGCCGGTGAAGAAGATGAGGCAGGCCCACAGCATCGCGAACCAGAAGGTGCGGATCTGCCACGTGAAGTGGGACTCGAGCCACGTGCCGCGCGCCTCGCCGCGCTTCACGTAGTTGATGATCACGGCGATGATCGAGGGCCAGCCAAACACGAACGATCCCACGATCGTGGACGCGCCGAAGGCGCCAATCGCCAGCCCGAGCGCGTGCAGCGCGTAGGTGACCTGGGTGATCGTGATCAGTGACGGGTCTGGTTCCCGGTAGACAGTCGCGTCGGCCATCGTCTCCTCCGTGAGGCGTCCGCCGCCTCATCTCCCTGCCTAGATCATACGAACGGCGCGCCGATCCGTTCGAAAACGGGAGGCAGCAGTCAGTGCCCGAAGATCTGTCGCGAGACGATCAGACCGAGCCAGCCGGCGACGAAGCCACCAACGATGGTCGCAAATGCGTTCACCAGCGCGGGGCCATTTGAGCCGGCCTGCAACAGGCTCGACGTCTCGTAGTTGAAGCTGGAGTAGGTGGTCAGGCCACCCAGGAACCCGACGGTGAGCGCGCTGCGCACGGTGGGCGACCAGGACAAGGCGAAGGCCGTGTGCATGATCACCGCGATCAGGAAGCAACCGGCCAGGTTCACCACGAGGGTGCCGTACGGGAACGCCGTCCCGAATCGGTGCGCGGCCCAGACCGCGACCAGGTAGCGCGTGCCGGTGCCTGCGGCACCCGCCAGACAGATCCAGAACAGCCGTTCCATCCGCGTCCTCTCCTCTAACGTTGGGCGCGGCGGGACGGCCCGGAGGCCAACCTATCCGGCCGCGGGCACACTCAGAATCAGGCGGCAACCGCCGCCATCCAGGGGCTCCACCTCGAGGCTGCCGCCCTGCACCATCGCGATGCGGCGAGCCGCGGCCAGGAGCACTGCCCCACTTCGCCCGGCCGGATGTTCGGCCCAGTCACCCTCGAACAAGCGGGCCAGCGTCGCCGCCGGCAGGCGGATCGCCGTCTGCACCACTTCCAGCGCGCACGACGAGGCATCTGGTCGCGGTGCGACGCGGGCGATCAGCCGGACCGCATCAGCGCGCGTCTCGATCATCGCTCGCATCGCGTGCAGCATGCCACCCACCGCGACCATCAACAGCGCATCGTCGCCGAACACCAACACCGGTTCGGCGGGGAGCTCGAAGGCCGGTGACGCGCCGGTGATCCGGTGCTCGGGTTCGAGCGCCTTCGCAACGTTTGCCAGCACCGTGCCCAGGTTCAGTTGATCGAGCGCCGGCAGCGGGTCGCTCTGCAGCACCGCGACCGACTGGGCCAGCCAGCGGGCGCGCACCGCTTCGGCCTTGGCCAGTTCCACCGCCATCCGCTCGGCGAGCGGACGTCCACTCGTCGGCAGGCCGGCGAGCGCGTCGCAGATGGCGTCCACCGACTGTGCCAGCGCCGCGGCCACCGGCGCCAGCGTGCGATCGGACACGCTGCCGGTCGCGCGCGGATCCGCGGCTACGGCGGCGCGGACGTCGGGGCGATCGGGCGGCCGGGCCTCGGCCCGGGGACGCGCCAGGGTTTCGACGTAGTGGGGCTCGGCTCGCATCCGGTAGCTCGGTGGCAGGCCCTCACGCGAGGGCCGGGGCTCCGGCACGACGTCGGAGTCGTCCGGCGTGTCCTCGGGTTCGATGTCGGTGTCCGGCGCGGAGCCAGCACGACGACCGAGGGACGCGCGACGAGCCGGAGTGAGAAACGACGGAATGAATGCGTGCGAATCGGACAAGGGGGGAACCTCTCCAATACGAATGATGAGCTAAGTCTACTGCATGAGCCGGCACAGGCGCTCCAGTAGACTACGCAGGTGGCCGCGACCCACCCGCGACTCCACTTCCCTTCGAAAGACACCACGATCGCTGCGGTCGCGCTCCTGGCCATCACCGCGCACCTCGCGCTGCGCTGGACCGGGCCGTACCGCGCGTCGTTCGGCGGTGTGAACCCCACGCAGTTTCCGCTCGTGTTCGCCCTGGTCATCGGCGGCCTTCCCCTCGTCGCCGGGCTCGCCGCCCGTCTGGTGCGCCGGGATTTCAGCTCCGACCTCCTGGCCGGCATCTCCATCGTCACCGCGGTGATCCTCGGCGAGTACCTCGCCGGCGCGCTGGTCGTGCTGATGCTCTCCGGGGGACAGGCGCTGGAGGACTACGCCGTGCGCAGCGCCTCGTCCGCGCTCGAGGCGCTGGTGAAGCGCATGCCGACACGGGCGCACCGCCGCGTGGACGGCACGCACCAGCGACGTGGCCCTCGACGACATCATCCGGCGACCTGCTGGTGGTGTTCCCCCACGAGACCTGCCCCGTCGATGGCGTCGTCGTCGAAGGCCGCAGCACCATGGACGAGTCGTACCTGACGGGCGAGCCCTACGTGCTGTCCAAGGCGGTGGGCGCGAGCGTGCTGTCGGGCGCCATCAACGGCGAAGGCGCTCTGACCATCCGCGCCGAGCGGCGGCCGTCGAATCGCGCTACGCCAGGATCATGCAGGTGATGCGCGACTCGGAGCAGCGGCGGCCGCGGCTGCGGCGCCTGGGCGATCAGCTGGGCGCCATCTACACGCCGATCGCGGTGGCCATCGCGGTGGCGGCCTGGGTCATCAGCGGCGAGCCGCTGCGGTTCCTCGCGGTGCTGGTGGTGGCTACGCCGTGCCCGCTGCTGATCGCCATTCCGGTCGCCATCATCGGCTCCGTCTCGCTGGCGGCGCGACGCGGCATCATCATCAAGGATCCGGCGGTGCTCGAGAAGGTCGACACCTGCCGGACCGCGATCTTCGACAAGACGGGCACGCTCACCTACGGCAAGCCGCGACTGTTCAATGTGCTGCCGACCGATGGGCGCACGCCGTGACAGCGTCCTGGCGGTGGTGGCCAGCCTCGAGCGGTACTCGCGGCATCCACTGGCCGCGGCGGTGCTGAATGCGGCCCGGTCGGCTGGGCTCCAACTGAAGGACGCCACCGAGGTGAGCGAACGGCCCGGTCAAGGCCTGACGGGCGTCATCGACGGCGTGCGGGTTCAGGTCACCAGCCGCGCCGAACTGGCGCGCCTTGCTCCGGCCGGCGCGATGGCGGCGCCGGCCGCGGCGGCGGGCCTGGAATGCGTGGTGCTGCTCGACGGCCGGTACGCCGCCACGTTCCAGTTCCGCGACGAGCCTCGCGCCGAGGGCCGCTCGTTCGTGCGGCACCTGAACACCCGGCACCGCTTCTCGCGCGTGCTGCTGGTCTCGGGCGATCGCGAGAGCGAGGTGCGCTACCTCGCCGGGGAGGTGGGAATCGACGAAGTGCACGCCTCGCAGAGCCCGGAGCAGAAGCTGGCGCTGGTCCGCGCCGAGACCGCCAGGGCCAATACCGTCTTCGTCGGCGACGGCATCAACGACGCGCCGGCGCTGACCGCGGCCACCGTGGGCGTGGCCTTCGGTCAGGCCAGCGACGTGACGGCGGAGGCGGCCGGCGCGGTGGTGCTGGACAGCGCGCTGGAACGCGTGGACGAACTGTTCCACATCGGCCGGCGGATGCGGCGGATCGCGCTGCAGAGCGCGATTGGCGGCATGGCCCTGAGCGTGATCGGCATGCTGGCGGCCGCCGGAGGCTACCTGCCGCCGGTGGCGGGTGCCGTCACGCAGGAGGTCATCGACGTGCTCGCGGTGCTGAATGCTCTGCGCGCAGCGTTGACCCCGAAGGTGCTGCGCGACTACTGAGGGTCAGTGACGGAACCAGCCCGACACGACCAGCCAGACGGTCGCTGGCGCCCCGCTCCATCGCCCGCAGGGCATTGTCGGGCCCGCCCAGCAGATAGACCACCGCGAAGATCGGCCACCGCCAGCGGGATCAACGACATCATGCTGTCACGCGACGCACCACCAATACGCATGTTGTCCTTTCAGTCCTGCGGTGCCGAAGGCCCGTTGCGGCCCGGGAGCCGCATAGCCACCGGCACTGCGAATGACGAGGTCCGGCCGCGAGGTGGTGATCTCCACCGTCCGCCACGCGCCGTCGCGACGGCCGTTCGTCGAGGTGTAGGTGACGAGGAAGCGGCGTCGCAGATCGTCCACGACGCGGCGGTAGTGATCAGGGAGCTGCGACACGTCTTCGGGGAAGTAGGCCGCGCCACCGGAGGCGGCCGCCACCTTCAGCATGCCCTCGCGATCGACGCGCGCGCCGAGGGCGATCGAATAGACGGTGGTGCCGGTGTCACGAATCTGGGTCAGCACATCCTCCAGCGTGTGGGCGCTGCCCGGGGCGGTGCCGGGATTGTTCTCGTCACGGCCGTCGCTGAGCACGCACCACCGCGCGGCGGCCGGCCTGCTGGCGCAGGAACGCCATCGAATCGAACAGCGCGTCCCACAGCGCGGTCCCGCCCTGCGCCTGGTGCGAGGCAATGCCATCGAGCGTCAGCTGGCGCCTCGTGGTGAGCTCGTGTGCGACGACCACGCGGTCCGAGAACTGCACCAGCGCCAGCGGATCGGTCGGCCGGAGCGCCTCCACGAACGTCGTGGCCGCGGCCTTCACCGCTTCCAGCGAGGGGCGCATGCTGCCGCTGGCGTCCATCGCCATCACGATCGACATCGGTGCGTTGGCTTCCTGGAACGACTCGATCTTCTGCGGCACCCCGTCTTCGAGCACGGTCAGATCCGCGGCCGACAGCGCGCTGGTCGCGGCGCTGTCGCCGGCGACGCTGAACTCCAGCGTGGGGCGGATCGGCGGCGGCGACGGCGCGATGTAGCCCGGCCGCGCCTTCACCGTATAGTCCGGTGCGCTCACGGCCAGGCGGATGCTGCGGTAGGCGCCGTTCATCTCCTGGTTGGTCGGCGTGTAGGTGATGACGTAGCGGCTGTAGGTCTCGGTCGGCAATCATCCCGTGCACGTCGGGCAACTGCTCCTCGCGCAGCGGGAAGAACGCGCGGCCGCCCATCTGCTTGGCCACGCGCCGCAGCAGGTCCTCGCCCCTCAGCGAGATGCCGGCGATGCCGCCGATGCCGACCACGTAGACCGTGGCCTGAATCCGCTGCAGCGCCTTGAAGGCCTCGTCGATCTTGGTCTGGCTGTGCTCGTCGTAGCCGTCGGTCACCAGGATCACCACCTGACGGCCCTCGGCCCTGGCGAAGTAGTCCGGCAGCGAGGCCAGCGCGTCGAGGATGGCGGTGCCGCCGGTCGCCCGGATGCCGGCAATGGCGTCGGCAATCGTGGCGGCGTCGGTCGGTCGGGCCGGTCACCGACTCGATCTTGAGGCGGAACGGCGCCACCACCACCATGTCGCCGTCGCGCAGCTTCGACGCCAGCCGGCTCGCCGTGGCGCGCACCATGTCGATGCGCCGAGACATGCTCTGCGAGCCGTCCACCAGCAGCGTGAAGGTGGTCGGCAGCGTCTGCAGCTGCACCAGATCGAGGTTCTGCGGGGCGTCGTCTTCGAACAGCGAGAATTGCTCCCGCGTCAGGTTCGAGATGTAGCGGCCGGCCGGGTCGGTGACCGTCGCTTCCACCAGCACCGACGACACCTGCGCCTCTTCGATGACCTCGAGCGAGGCCAGCGAGACCCGGTCCTCGACCACGCCACCCTTCCCGTCGTCCACTTCGGCGCGAATCACGCGCGGCTCGTAGGGGTTGAGATCCTCCCACTCCGTCACGTAGGGCGGGCCGTCAACGTCCTGCCCCAGCAGCGTGTCGTCCACGTAGAAGCGCACGGGCACCACGCCGCCCGGAACCGGGGTGACGACTTGCGCGACCACGCGGACCACGCCGGGAACGCCGGTGCGGCCAAGGGGCGAGGTGATGCGGATGCTGGTCGCCGGCGTCTGCGCCGTCGCGGGCATCGAGGATGCCCACGAGAGGACGGCGGCCACGAGGACCGCTGCGCCGAGCGCGGGACGGAAGGGCACGGCTGATCCTAGGCCGGCACCAGCGACTCGCCGTGCTCGTCCACGAAGTAGGTGTGGAACGCCGACTTCAGCAGCGCTGCGGTGAGGGTGCCGGGCTGGCCCATGTACTCGCCGATCGACAGCGCCTGGCCGATGAGGTCGCGCGGGTGGCAGCCACGCAGCGAGATCTGCCGTGGGCGGTACTGGTTCTCCAGCAGTTCGTCGACCAGCGACTTCCTCGTAGGACACGCCGTGCTGCGCGCAGCAGCGCTCGAAGATGTCCTTGAACTGCGCCACCGTCGGGTTCTCGGCGAACACCTTGTACTGAATGCGGCGGAGGAACGCTTCGTCCACCAGGTCCGACGGCCTGATGTTGGTGGCGAACACCACCAGCAGGACGAACGGCATCGGCAGCTTCTGTCCGGTCTGCAGGGTCAGATAGTCGACGCGGCTTTCGAGCGGGGTGATCCACCGGTTGAGGAGCGCGGCCGGCGAGGCCTGCTGGCGGCCGAAGTCGTCGATCACCAGCACGCCGCCGTTGGCGGTCATCTGCACCGGCGCGGAATAGAACCCGGAGACGCGCGCTATAGGCGAGGTCCAGCGACGACAGGGTCAGCTCGCCGCCCACCGTGACGCAGCGGCCGCCGGCACCGCATCCAGCGCATGTCGGGGTTGTGGCCGGTGTCGATGCTGGCGCTCGTGTCCGGCCATGACAGCGCTTCGTGGACGACGGCGTCGAAGACCTGGATGATCTGCCCGTTCGCCTCGATCGCGTGCGGGATGAAGAGGTCGCCGTCGAGCAGGTTGCGGATGGCCTGCGCGATCACCGTCTTGCCGTTGCCGGGCGCGCCGTAGATGAAGAGCGAGTGCCCGCCGTTGACGGCCGGGCCGAGCTGATCGAGGACGCGGTCGCTGAGCACGAGATCGCCAAACGCGTCGCGCACGCGCGTCGCGCGTGGCCGCGCGCGGCGCCGACGCGGCGAACGCCCGCATGCGCGCCTCGTACTGCGCGAACGGCACCGGCGCCGCGCCGACGTAGTGACTCTGCTCGACGAACAGCAAGGCGCGCTGACGGCCGGCGTCGGTGATGCGATAGACGTAGGCGGGCCCGGCCAGGACGCCGCCGCCCATGACCTCGACCAGGTGCATCTGCTTGACGTGCTCCAGCACCGGCTGAATCGCGGAATACTGCAGGCCCAGTCGCCGGCCCAGCGACCGCGCCGGTCAGCTCGCCCGAGAAGTGCAGCGTCTTCAGGACCAGCTGCTCGAGCAGGTCGAACGACAGACCGGTCTCCTCCAGCGAGTGCGGCGCCACGGGATAGGACGAATGAGAGCCGATGTGAGTCACAGAAGCCGGCATCAGCGGGACTCCGGAGAGGTGTTGACGGATGCGCGGCCCTGACGCGCCGCCTTGGCCTGGCGGCAGATGGTGATGGCCTCCCGCGTCTGGCCCTCGGCCATGCGTCAGGGTGCAGAGGTTTTCCAGCGCATAGGCGGCGCTTGCGGATCGAGCCGCACCGCGGCTTCGAATCGCGTCCGGGCGTCGGCGCGATGGCCCAGCTGAACAGCAGCGTGCCCAGCGTGTTCTGCGCCACGGGCCAGTCGGGCGCGAGGCTCACGGCCTGGTAGGCATGCGAGAGACCGTGCCGGGCTGCCCCCAGTCGCGCCACAGCCGGGCCACGCGTCGTGCACCGCCGGGTCCGGGACCGTTCAGCGTCAGGCTCGCGGCCAGGTAATCGTACGCGGTGTCGAAAATGCCGATCGGCGCGATAGGCGCTGCGCCACCTGCAGGTGGTGAGCCGGCCGTCGGCGCGAGCAGCAGGCTGAACAGGGCATCCCGCAGCGCCGGATTCGTGGATTCGACCGCCGAGCTCAGCCCGGTCGATCGGGACGCCACGTTGTTGATGGATTTGCCCTTGAGCGGGTCCTTCGCCTTGGATGCGCGCGATGACACCAGCCGCGGACCGCCGAGGTCCACGGCCGGTGTGCCCTGGGTGACGAAGCGGTCGGCGAGCGTCCGCCCGCCGGACGCGCAGGCTCCCGCCCACACTGCCGCCATCATCACGATCATCAACCGCGCGCATTGCCACAGGCGTGCTCCTACGAGCCCTTGCTGATGCGATCGCTGCGACGCTTGAAGTAGAGCGAGCAACAGCACGCCGCCGACCACAAACATCCAATCTGCCAAGTTTCCACGACATCCTCCTTTGAGTTGAGCACACGACTGAACGACGACCACGACACGACTCGAGCTACTGCGCCGCCATCCCCCACACGAACTGCCGGAAAATCTGCAACATCGACGGACCGAGGACGACCAGGTAGAACGCCGGGAACAGGCAGAAGACCAGCGGGAACAGCAGCTTGACGCCGAGCTTCGCGGCCTTCTCCTCGGCGCGCTGCCGCCGCTTGGTGCGCGAGGTCTCGGCGTGCGTGCGCAGCGCCTGGCCGATGCTCGTGCCGAACCGATCGGTCTGCACCAGCATCGCCACCAGCGATCGCACGTCGTCCACCTTGGTGCGCTCGGCGAAATTCTTGAACGCCTCGATGCGCGGCTTGCCGGCGCGCGTCTCGGCCGAGATCAGTTCCAGCTCGCGCGCCAGCGCCGGATACGGCGAGCGCCAGCTCTTCGGCGACGCGGTTCAGCGCCTGATCGACGCCCGAGCCGGACTCGATGCAGACGATCATCAGGTCGATGGCGTCCGGCAGGCCGTTCTGAATCTCGCGCCGGCGGCGGTCGATGGCGCGGCCCAGCCACAGGTCGGGCACGAAGTAGCCGAGCGCCGCGGCGATGACCGCGAAGATCAGCGCGCGTGCCCGTGCCGAACGCCAGACGACCAGCAGCGAACAGCAGCAGCGGCAGCCCGAACTGCGACGAGCGCCGAACAGCGTGGCCGGCCACGGGCCGTGATAGCCCGCGCAGGCCATCAGTCGTTCGATCCGGCCCATTTCCTTCGGCGACTTCGGCACGAAGGATCGAAGCCTGCCGCGCCAGCGGCGAGGCTCGTCGCCGACAAGCGACGCGCGGCGCGCCGGCGGCGACCGGCGCCGCCGCCACGGTGCGACAGCCGGCGCTGCACAGCTGCGGATCGGTCAGCAGCCACGCCGCGGACGCCGCGGCGGCGGCGATCGACAGGAAGATGACGACGACGGGCAGCAGCAGTTGGACGTCCATGCTCGGTACTCGATCCGCACCAGGCGCGAGATGATGAACGTGCCGATGAGCTGCAGCGTCGACGGCGACGAGCACCAGTGCGCACGCCCAGCGGATCTTCCCAGAGCACGCTGCATGAAGTTCGGCGACAGCAGGAACAGACACGCCGGCCAGCGCCGGCGGCAGGCACGACAGCACCCACGCGCTGATCCGGCCGTGCGCCGAGATGCACGCGAATCTGCCGCTTCAGCTTGAAGCGCTCGCGCATCACGCTGCCAGGTTGTCGAGCACTTCGGACAGGTTGCCGCCCGACTCGCGCTGCGTCAGCACGGCGGTCACGAAGAATCGCGCGTCGAGCACCGGCACGCGCCGCGCCATCGCGCGCATCGCGTCCGGCAGCGACATGCCGAAGTTCTGCTCGTCGTAGAGGCGCCGGAACTCCTGGCCGACCGGCGCGGGAATTTCGTCGGCCACCATGCCGAGGCCGGTGGTCAAGCGCATGACCCGGCGCGCAGCGCTCGCGCGATCAGGTCGATCGCTTCGGGAAACTGCTCCTCGAACGTCTGCAGCCGCTTCGTCCGCTTGCGCCGCACGTAGAGAGCGGGCAGCGACGCCGGCCAGCAGCGCCGCAGCCGACTGCCGCGAACAGGATGCCGGTGAGCATCCAGCACGCCGACGCGCGCCGGCCAGCGCCAGCCACGAGCACGCGTCAGCACGAAGCGTGCCGACCGTGATCTTCAGGCCGGATTCGACGAGCAGCTGCTGCAGCGGCCGCGACGATCGCGCTGCGCTGCTCAGCAGCGCGTCGAGCAACGGGATCGTAGCTGAGCCGCTCGGGCGCCAGCACGATGCTCGACGTTGGCTGTCTGATCTTGACGCCTCGCAGGCGGCCGACGCCGTCGACGCTCTCGCGTGTCTCCGGCCGGACGACGAACAGCCAGTAGGCGCCGAAGACCACGGCGAGCGCGATGAGCGAAGGTCGCAGACCGCAAACGTCATGACGTCGCGCCCTCTACTCCACCACCATGCGGTGCTCGAACATCTCCGGGCGGCATCTTAAAGCCGGCGGTCGCCAGCTGCTGCGCGCACTTCGGCCGGATGCCGGTGGCCCGGAACACGCCGCTGACGCGGCCGTCCGGCAGCAGCCCGGTGCGCTCGAACAGGTAGATGTCCTGCATGGTGATCACGTCCTGCTCCATGCCGGTGATCTCGGAGATCGGCGGTGACGCGCCGGTGGCCGTCGGACAGGCGCGTCAGCTGCACGACCAGGTTGACGGCCGAGGCGACCTGCTGCCGGACGGCCTTGTCGGGAATGTTCAGGTTGGCCATCGCCACCATCGTGTCGAGGCGATACAGCGCGTCGCGCGGGCTGTTGGCGTGGATCGTCGTCAAGCTGCCGTCGTGGCCGGTGTTCATCGCCTGCAGCATGTCGAGCGCTTCTTCGCCGCGGACCTCGCCGACGACGATGCGATCGGGCCGCATGCGCAGGGCGTTGATCACCAGCTGCCGCTGCTTGACCGCGCCCTTGCCTTCGATGTTCGCCGGCCGCGTCTCGAGCCGCACCACGTGCCGCTGCCGCAGCACCAGTTCGGCGGCGTCTTCGATCGTCACGATGCGCTCGCGGTCGGAGATGAAGCTGGAGAGCACGTTGAGGAACGTCGTCTTGCCGGCGCCGGTGCCGCCCGACACGAGGATGTTCAGCCGCGCGCCGACCGCGGCCTTGCAGGAAGTCGAGCATCGGCTGCGTCAGCGACTGCCGCTCGACGAGGTCCTGCGCGCGCCGAGCTTGTCGGTGCGGAAGCGGCGAATCGAGAGCACCGGGCCATCGAGCGCCAGCGGCGGAATGATGGCGTTGACGCGCGAGCCGTCGGCAGCCGCGCGTCGACCATCGGGCTCGACTCGTCGATGCGGCGGCCGACCGAGCTGACGATGCGCTCGATGATGCGCAGCAGGTGCTGATCGTCCTTGAACACCAGGTCGGTCGGCTTCGAGCTTGCCTTCGCGCTCGATGTAAGATCTGGTCGAGCCGGTTGACCAGGATGTCCGAGATCGTCGGATCGGCGAGCAGCGCCTCGAGCGGGCCGAGCCCGAACAGCTCGTTGAAGACGTCGGTGATCAGCGCCTCGCGCTCGAACAGGCTGAGCGGCGTGCTGCTCGTCTCGGCGTCGAGCAGCGCCGACGATCAGCCCGCGGATCTCGGGTTCGGCCTGCGCGCGGCCGACGCGGTTCAGGCGATCGAGGTTGAGCCGGTTGAGGAGCGCGCGGTGGATGCGCTCCTTCAGCTCCTGGTAATGCGCCTGGCGGACGTCCGCGAGCGCGTTGCGCCCTGACGGCTGCGTGCTCATCAATGACATGACCGTTCCTTTGCCCCGAGTCACCGTCGGCCGCCCAGCCGGCCGAACAATCCGGCCTTCGCGGCTTCCTTCGGCTTCGGCTGCCAGAGCCGCCGACGTCGCGCGCGAACTCGTCGAACGCGCTCGGCCAGCCGGCTGTGGTTGCTGCACGATCAGCGGCTCGCCGCGGTTGAGCGCCGCCGACCGACGTCCGATAGTCGCTCGGGAACACGTACTTCACCGGCGCCGCCGAGCACCCGCTCGATATCGGCCTGACCGATATCCGACTGCGGATCGAAGCGGCTGATCGCCAGCTTGACGCGATCGGGCCGCACCGCTGCCGCAGCGTGCTGGCGATGCGGCTGGCGCTGCGCAGCGTCGCCAGTTCCTGGTTGGCGACCACGACGATCGTGTGACGCCGCGTCGATGCGCCTCGAGCACGTCGCGTCGGCGCGCGGGCAATCGAGCACCACGAAGCGATACATCGTGGCGCGAACTCGACAGGCTGCGCACGCGCTCGACCTCGACGCGTGCCCTGCAGGCGCGGTTCGACGAGCCGAGCAGATCGGGGCCGGCCTTGGTCGGCGTGACCAGGCCCTTGAAGTAGGTCTCGTCGAGGCGATGGATGTTCTCGAGCGCGTCGAGCACCGAGAACCGCGGCTCGACGCCGAAGAACACCGACGGCGTCGCCGTGCGCCAGGTGCAGGTCGATCAGCAGCGTCGGCTCGCTCGACGGCCTGCGCAGCGCCGTCGCGAGGTTGACGGCGACGGTGGTGCTGCCGACGCCGCCCTTGGCGCCGACGATCGCGAACGATCCTGCCCGCATCGGCTTGGCGACCGGCGCCGGGCGACGCGGCGGATGGCCGCGTCGAGCTCGTCGTGCACGAGCGGCTCGGACACCCACTCGTTGACGCCCATGCGCATCGCCTCGAGCAGCTCGGTCGGGATCGAGCGTCCGCGCGAGGATCACGACGCCGGTGCTGGGGAACTGGCGCTTCGGCCTGCGCCGATCTCGCGCGGCAGGCGCGGCAGCTCGCGGATGTCGATCACGAACGCGTCGGGCCCCTTCGAGCCCACGGATGCGCGGTCTCGAGGTCCGCGAGCGCGACCGGCGTCGGCCCGGAACCCGCGCTCGCGCAACCCCGCAGGAGCTCGCGATCGTCCGAGCCGACGAGCGGTCACAGCAATCGGCACTCGCTTACCTCACCAACGCGATGCTGACGACAAAATGCCGCACCGGGCATGCTGCCCGTGCCGGCCGCGCGGCGCCGACGGATAGGTCATCAGGTAGCCGATGACGTCGTTGCCGCTGCATCCGCTCGATGAAGAACCCGAGCACCTTGACGATCGTGATGTCGATGCGGCCGCTGCGCCCGGCCCGACATCGTAGGCGTCGGGGTTGAAGACGGGAATCGCGACGAGCCGCGGGCTGATCGCGCAGGTCGCCCGCCGCCATGCAGCCGCCGGCGATGCCGCCCTGGCCGCCATTGAGCATCGGGTCCCAGCTCGGCGCCCGGATCCAGCGCGATCAGAGTCCTCCATGCCCTGGCTCGTCGGCCCGATCATGTTGCCGGGCTCGACTGTCAGCACCGTGCCGGGCCCGATCACCGTGGGATCGCAGCGTCGCGATGTTGTCGCGATAGTTGTTGCCGCCCGGCCCTCGGCGGATTGATGCACGACCGGGTGATACCAGCCCGGCGCAATCGCCTGGTGCGGGTTGCCGGCCTTGAGCGACGATCTAGCGGCCGTAGTCGCCGCCGCCAAGGCCGATGGACTCGCGCGTGAACCCGGTGCCGTTCGGCCCGTAGTGGCCGCCGGTGCGCCGGCGACTCGTAGTAGTCGGCCGGCGTCAGCAGCGCGCCGCGGTTGTGCCGTTCTGTCGTAGCGCTCGAAGTGTCGTCGTCGCTCCAGCCGGCGGGCCCGCTGATCGTTGCGCTGCTCCAGCCACTTGTCGGGAATCGCGAACGGCTTGACGCAGTCGGTCGAGTCGCCGAACAGCGCTTCGGCCGTCGCGGTGGCGCGGACGCCCTGATCGATGACGCCGACCAGCTGGCCGAAGAACGTCGGCAGCGGATTGCCGCCGGCGCGCTGGTTGCGAAACACATCGACGCGGATGCAGGCATTGTGCCGGCGCCCGGCGAACCCGGCGGGCACACCGGGAACGTGACGTCGCCGGGCGTGACGTCCGGCGCTGCGCCCCACACCCTGTTCTGCGCCGGCCACGTCGAGCGCGCTCTGCCGCGCCAGCGCCTGATTGTCGAAGTCGACGAAGCCCAGCGAGATCGCGCCGGCCATGCGCCGCCGGCGTCGGCGGCGTTCTGCGCCTGGCGGCGCGCCGCCCACAGCACGCCGTAGTCGATGACGAACGCGCTGAACGCCATCAGGCCGACCAGCGCGATCGCGACGTGAACCAGCACGGCGCCGCGTTCGCGACCTCGCGCGAGTGCTCGGAGTTGCGCATGTCATCGTGCTCCCTGGCTGTCCTGCTCGAACGCTATCGGACCTGGCGGCTGGCTCTTCACCGCGCCGGGCGGCACGGCGGCTTCGGCGGCGCCGCTGCGCCTTCGGGCCGTCGACCATGCCGGCGTGCGGCGGCTTCGTCCTTGTCGCCGCCGGGCTCGATGAACTCGCCCGGGCCGCGTCGGCAGCGGCGGCACTTCGTCCGGATCGAGCGGCGCGCACCAGCCGCGGCGTGATCAGCACCATCAGCTCGGTCTGCTCGGCGCGCGTCGGCCTTGCTCTTGAACAGGTTGCCGATGATCGGCAGCTTGCTGAGGAGCGGAATCGCCTGGCTGTCGGTCTGCGAGATGTTGTTCATCAGCCCGGCGATCGCGAACGACTGGCCGTCGCGCAGCTCGACGTCGGTCTCGGCGCGGCGGGTGATCAGCGCCGGAATGCGGAAGCCGGACAGGATGATGCCGTTGTTGAAGTCGAGCGTGCTGACTTCGGGCCGCAGCTTCAGGCGGATCACGTCGCCGGCAATGGTCGGCGTGAAGGTCAGCCGGATGCCGAATTCCTTGTAGATGCACGCTGACGTGGCCGGTGATGCCCTGGACGACCGGAATCGGAATCTCGCCGCCGGCGAGGAAGCTGGCTTCCTGGCCGTTGTAGGCGATCAGGTTCGGCTCGGCCAGGCTCTGCAGGAAGCCGCGGCCCTGCAGCGCCTTCAGCACGCCGCCGATGCCTTCGTCGCGCTGGAAGAAGAACAGGTTCAGGAAGTCGGTGAACTCGAGCCGCCGACGTTGCCGTCGTCGTCGAAGTCGGGCGCCGGGAACTGCTGCGTCGTCGAGCGCGCCGTGAAGTCGCTGCGCGTGGCGAACAGCGTGACAGCCCGGCCTGCAGGAGCGCGTTGCGGTTGACTTCGGCGAAGCGCACCTGCAGCATCACCTGCTTGCTCGGCGAGCCGCCGGGCAGCTGCAGCATGTTGACGACCGAGCCTTCGGCAGCGCCGCCTTCGCAATTTCCGCGGCGCGCAGCATCACGTCGTTGCTCGAGACCGAGCCCGACAGGATGACGGCGTCGTCGGTGACGCCGACGTTGATGTTCTCGCCCGGGAACAGCTGCTGCAGGTTCTGCTGCAGCGTGCTGACGCCGGTATCGACGACGACGTCGTAGTGCTTGCGCGTGGCGTCGCCCCAGACGATCAGGCTGACGGTGCCGGCGCCCTTGCCGTCGACCAGCACCTCGCGCGGCCTGACGACGACGGCGTCGGCGATCGCCGGGTTGGTCACCGCGATGCGGGTGATGTCGAAATCGGTGGTCAGCACGGTCGAGCGCCCGGCGGTGAGCAGCACGCGCTCGACGGCGTTCCGCGGTCTGCGCGCTCGACGCGGCGCTGCGCGGCCAGGCAGGCCGAGCAGCGAGCTGCCAGCAGGCCGGCCACGACAGCGGCGCATCGACCATCGAACTGACGCTCATTTGACGACCTCGTTCGAGCGCTTCGCGGCGCGAATCGTTTCGACCGAGTAGATCGACGGCGCCGGCGGCGGCGGCGGGCGGCGGCCTGCGACGCGGCGGACGCCCTGCGACGACGCGCATGACCGGCGGCGGATCCGGCGCGCCCATCAGCGACGCCAGGCGCGTGCCCTTGGTCTCGGTCGTGTCGGTGTCGAGCGGGTTGCGCAGCGTCAGCATGATCGAGCCCTCCGACGACGCCAGCGCGATGCGCTCGGCGTCTTCGGGCGTCACCAGCAGCGTGACGACCGTGCTCGGCACCGGCTTGCCGTCCTTCGCCTGCTCCTGGTCGTATTTCGTGCCCGCGGTCAGCACCTGCACGTTGCTCACGATCACGCGCGACATGCTCTGTCTTCGCGGTTCGTCATCGTGACCACCACGTCGACGCGCGTGCCGGGCACCACGAAGCCGGCGACGCCGATCACTTCGTTGACCTTCACCGAAATGGCGCGCATGCCGGTGGCAATCGTCGGCGGCAGGCCGGCGCCGGCTTCGGCGACGGCCAGCTTCGACGAGGTGAGCGGCTCGTTCTCGACCACCGGCGCGATCAGGCCGCGGTTCACGACTTCTTCGACCTTGCTGTAGCCGCCGGCCACCGGGCTCGCGGCCGGCCACGGCCACCAGCTTGACGTCGCTGGCGGTCAGCATCGTGCCGACCGGCAGCGCCTTGGCCGCCACCGCGACGTAGTAGCTCTTGACCTCGACCTCGCGCACCGGGAATCGGCTGCACGGCGCGGTAGACGAAGAAGCTGGCCACGCCGGCGACGAGCACGGAGAGCAGGAACACCAGCAGGGTGCGATTCGTACGGATTCATGACATCTCCGTGACTAAGAGCCGATCTGGCTCCGCATGGTGGAGCGCGCCGTCAGGGTGACCGTCGCCGCCGAGGTGCCGCCGAACAAGCCGGCAATCGGAGCGATGTATTGCAGGTGTAGACGTGGGTGACGGTGACCTGCATGCCAGGCCAGGTGCCGCCGCCCGGCCCCGGCAGGCGACGTCACCGGCGACTGCCGGCGGCACGCGACCGTGCCGGCGGCAGCGCATTGGCGACGTACGCGTGCACCCGGGCCTGGGCATCGGCCGCCGTGTAGCCCGGCATGCTCGCCACGCGCGCGCCCTCGACCGCGGCATTGGTCAGCACGACGTAGCGCTGGAACATGAACCCGAAGTCGACGATGCCGAACACCAGCAGCAGCAGGAGCGGCGGTGACGATCGCCATCTCGATCAGCTCGGCCCCGTGCTCCGAGCGCAACAGGCGCGAGCGCTTCAGCGTCGCCATAACGTCACCACCAGTCCCACCATGATCGGAACGGCGTAGGGAAGCCGCAGGCCCGCTGCCGGCTTCGAGCGTCAGCTCCGGCAAGCGGCTTGATGCCGACGACCGACCAGTACCTGACGAGCGCGCCGATGTTCTGCAAGCGCCTGTGCGCAGATAGCCGCGCCACAGCGCCACGCACGACGGCCAGCACGCCACCGGCCACGGCGCCGTAGAGCGCCACCTAGAATGACCGGCTGCCAGCCGAGCCACGCGCCGAGCGCGGCCATCAGCTTCACGTCGCCGGCGCCCATGGCGCCCAGCGCAAAGAAGGGGAAGAACACCAGCAGGCCGGCCAGCAGGCCAAGCGACCGCGGCGGCCAGGCCGCTGCCGGTCGGCGCCAGGGCGTGAAACAGCAGGCCAAGGGCCAGAATGCGACCGAAGGTGAGCGCGTTTGGAATCCGGGCGCTGCGCAGGTCGGTGGCGCACGCGAGCGCGCCGATGGCGAGTGCCGAAAATTTCAGCCATGGTCATGAGCCACTCGGAGCAGGCGTTTCCCAGAGCCCTGGGTCTGCGTGTCCCAGGTCCTGATACGCCACGCCGATGGCCGTGCGTGATGGCCGGCCACACCGCGATGCCTGCGAGACCCATGCCGGCAGTCAGCAGCGCGTACTCGATGAGGTCCTGCCCCTCCTCGTCGCGAATCAGTCGAACGAAGCAGTCGAATGCATCATGTCGGCAGTCGCGCCGAGATAGGAGTTCCCCGGGGACGGCGCTTCGCCGGGGGACATCTTCCCTCTAGGCGTAGTCGTGCTGTGCTAGATAGGTGCCCACGGCGGTGTTGATGCGCACGTAAGACGGCGTATCGAGCAGCCGTGCCGCATGCCGGGCACGGTGGGGATCACGGCGATGCTGATGCCGGCGGCCAGCAGGGCGTACTCGATGACGTCCTGACCCTGCTCTTCCACCACCAGGCGCTTCAGAAGGTTCTTCATGTTCCAGACTCCAGAATTGGGGGGGTGCTGACCAATTCCGCAATCGACGCCCCCAAGACGTCTTTGCGGGGTTTCCACGACGACATGTTCCAGGTGCGGCGACCGTGCGCGCACCCGGACGCACAGGACAATAGCAATCGCAGGGCCATGGTCTGGCGACGCGCTCGTCGACGTCAGGTAAACTATTGAATCATAAGCACTTACGAGTCGCGGACGAGGGGCCGAGCGGTCGCAAATCTGGAGCCGCCGCCCAGGAAAGTCCGCGATTTCGCAGACTGTCATCCGCAATCCGAAGTACTAATCCGCCTGGCGGTCACGAATCGCCTCAACGCCAACGGGAAACGCACTCTATTACTTTTTTGGTAGGCAAGGGAAGCAGTTCAAACAGCCCGGCTGGGAGCAAGAACGTCCCCGACCACCAGCTCCGCGCGGGCGGCCTCACCCGCCGCCAGCTCGACAATTGCGAACGCTGACCACGACAGCACGAGCCGCCGCGGCACGACCGCCGAGCGGCACTTCACGACCACACCCGCGCGACTCACGCACACGACGTCGATCGGGAACCGCATCCCAAAGGTGTGCACGCCCTGCGACGGCGCAATCACCAGACCGCTTCCGGGAGCGAGCGTGTCGTGCCCGAGCAGTCCCTCGCGGCGTGTCGCCGAGTCACCCGCCAGGCTGAACGCCGTTCCGAGGAGCATGCCGCTGCGTTCGATACGCAGCGCGAAGGGAGCGCCGTCGAGGACGCTGGCGAGGAAGTGAGCCACGTCGCGGCGGTTATCGGATGACGGGGACTTGCAGCACGTAGGGCACGGGCTGACCGTCCTTCAGCGCCGGGCGGAACTGCCAGGCTTTGGCCGCCGCCACGATCATCCGGTCGTTCAGTGACGCATCGGTCGAGCGCAGGCGCACCTGCACCACCCGCCCCTGCTCGTCCACCATCACCTCGATGTGCGAGTCGCTCGGCGGGCTGTCGGGCTTCGGCTCCGAGGGCATCTGCGGATACACGAAGACGGGCGGCTCGACGCCGGCGTCCTGCCGCGAGTAGACGCGCGGCAACGTGGCCCTGACAACCACCTGGTCCATGGTGGTGGGCACCTCACCGTAGCCGCCCGCGGACGCGGGCGGCGGCGGGGGCCGAGGCGGGTCCAGCGGCTCGGCGCCGACGACAGCGGCCGGAGCGTTCGCCGCCGAGCGAGGACGACGATGCCGCGGCCGGCGCTCGGCTTGCGCGGCAGGCGCTGAAGCGCCGGCCGGGTGTGGCATCGGCGGCCGCCGGCGCGCCGTCGCCAGACGGAGCGAGCGCGCGCTTGAGCGAGTCGAACGCGGTATCGAGAAACGACTTCGACTCCGCGGGCGGCGGCTCACCCTCAACGGCGACGGCCTCCGCCCGGGGCCTGGTCGATCGTCTGCACGACAAGCGGTCGCCGCCGTCAGCACCAGCACCACCGCGGCCGCGATGCCGAGCGGGCGCAGCAGGACGCGCGGGTTGAACCGGGACGGTGTGGCGGGCTCGGCGGGCGGTGGCGCGTCGTGCACGTCGGAGCGCAAGCGCTGGATCGCCGCTTGAGCCTCCTGGGCGGCGGCGGCTTCGATGCCCCGCGTCGCGAGCCGGGCAATCTCGAGGTCCGCACGCGGGCTGGTGAACCAGCTCAGATCGAAGCGCGGCGGCGCTGCGGCGCCCGTCGGCGCGGGGAGTTCCGAGGGCGCGTCGTCTTCGCCGTCAACCAGCGCGCGCAGTTCGGCGGGCGCGTCCTGTTCGTGGATCAGGATGCCCAGCAGGCCGAGCACGGTGAGTGGTGGGCCGGGCCGGCTGGAAGCCGGCGCAGGGATGAGGTGGACGGTGCCTTCGGTGGAGATGACGCACTCATCCAGCAGGAGTGGCATTCCAGCGCTCTCGGCGGCCTGATGAGCTGCGCGCGCCAGCTCAACCGCTTCCTGCCAGGCGATGGGTACCCCCAACTGGAGAATACGAGCGACGGGTATTGAAGTCGCAGACATAGCCGAGATCCTCTTACTACGTGGGCGCGTGGCGAGTCTACTTTACGATACGCCCGCCGCCAGGCGTTTGCACTCCCTCGCCTCGGTCAACGACGGCGCACCACGCGCACCGTGACCATGAACGCGCCCTGGTTATCACTCATTTCATCGTCATTCACGCCGAGCATCAACTCACCGCCCTGCCCGGGCGGCGACAACGGTCCCGTCATGTTGCCAATCGCAAACGGCGCCGCGTTGCCGACGCGGCCGATCAGCGCGCCGGCCAGCGCCTGAGGCAACGGCGCACCGGGCGCGAAGCGTCCGCGCATCGAGCCGGCAGTGCCGGCTTTGTCTTCAGCATCGCCGGACAGTACGACTTCGCCGCTCGACTCGAACTGCACCTGGGCGCCGCGCGCGAGCACCAGGCCCGTGGACACCCAGCGCTGGTTGGCGGCGACGCGGATGGCGCCGGACGGTGCGGGCGTGGGTGCAGGTGCGGTGGCCGGCTGCGGATAGTTGCCGAAGTACATCCGCCGGACTTCACTCATGCGGGCGCGGCGCTCGTTCCCGGAGGAGGGCTTGAACGACACCACGCGGGGCTCGTTGGGCGTGTCCGATCCTTCCCCGCCCTCGATGTTCACCAGACGGCCGCGGATGATCTCGCCGGTCGTCAGCACCAGCACGTGCTCGCCGCCGCGGGCCGCCTCGATTTCCGCCGCCGGCAGGTTCTCCGCCGAGCCCCCGACTTCGAACAGCAGCACGTCATCGAGAAAGGCACGACGCTGGTCGTTCTGCGAGACGCGCACGTAAATCTGGTTGTTCTGCCGGCTCCACGCCTCGAAGCGCCCGGCGAACCGGCTGCTGTCGCGTTGCACCACCGTGACCTGTTCCTGGGCCACTGCCGGGAACGACATCAGCAGCGCGCAGAACGCGGCAACGGCGAAAGTCTGGATACGCATCACGCCGCTCTTATCGGCCGATCGTCACGATCGCATGAAGCCGACGTCACGCGTCGCGAAATTACTGAGATTGGGGAAGGCCCAGGCCAGCTCCCCCGGGGTGGCGCCGAACCATCGTCCGAGCGTGGCGCCGAACTGGACCGAGCCGATGGTCGGAATCCAGACGCCCCGGTTGCTGGCATCCTGGTCTCCCCCGAGCACGAAGTCCGGCATCGCGCCGTAGATCCCGCCCTGCACCGCGCCGCCGAGCACGATCTGGTGACTCCCCCACGCGTGGTCGGTGCCGGTGCCGTTGGTCTGGGTGGTGCGATTGAACTCCGACTGCGTGAAGGTGGTGACGTTGCCGGCCAGCCCCAGGTCCAGCGTCGCCAGCGCAAACGCCGACACTGCCTGCGACAGGTCGCGGAGCAGGTTGGCGTGGGTGCCCATCTGCGCGCTGTGAGTGTCGAAGCCGCCGGCGGAGCAGAAAAACACCTGGCGGCCGGGGCCCATCTGCGAGCGGACACGAATCAGCCGCGCCACTTCACGGAGCTGGTTGCCGAGCGACGTGCCGGGGAAGGCCGCGGTGGTCGCTGGCAGGCTGCCGTTGGCCTGCAGCGTGTCGGCCAGCTGCAGGCCGTCGGCGAACGCCTGGTTGGCGGCCTCGCGCACGGGGTTGCCGCCATCCATCAACACCATCGCGTTCACCGCCTGGCGACGGGCATCGGCCGCGGTCGGCGGCCAGAAGCTCATGCCGTTCAACCCGAGGCTGGCGCCCGGAGGAATCACGTTGCTGCGCACGTCGGCGCCTTCCAGAAAAATCGCCGGCGACGAGACCGAAACCGCGGCCAGCGAATCGGTGGCGCCGAAGAGATCGAGGAGCCGGCCGCCCCACCCGGTGTACTGCGTGGAGGAACCGGTCTGCGCCTGGGTGGTCTGATCCGAGTGCGAGAACAGGTTCGGCGGCGCCTGGTTGCCCGCCTGGTACAAGGCCTTGGTCAGCGGGCGGTTGAGCGCGCCGGAGTTGAGCACGAACGCCAGGTAACCGGCGTTGTAGATCGGCACCAGTTCGGTCAACGACGGGTGGAGCCCGAACGTGGCGCCGCCAGGCCCCGGAACCGGCAGCAGCGTGTTGGCGGCGAGCGCCACGCCGGCGGTGCCGCCGCGCGCCGTCGAGTAGGCGGTGTAATTGTCCGCCGGCACGATCAGGTTGTTGGCGTCGTTGCCGCCGAACATGTAGACGCAGACGAGCGCCTTGTAATCGGTGACGCGGCTCTGTGCCTCGACGTCGCGGACGAAGAACTGGCGCGCCGGCTGGACGCCGAGGCTGGTGAGCCCCAGCGCCGCCAGGCGGGCGCTCATCTTCAGAAAGTTGCGGCGGGCGGGAACGTTGTGCGAGTGACCCATGATTCTGCTCCTATTGCACCGTGACGGCCTGCCAGCCTGTGAAGCTGCTGTTGCCACAGATGTTCTCCGACCGGACGCGAACCTCGTATCGGCCGGGGCCCACTGGACTGGAAATGGTCGTCGCCGTGACAGGGAACAGCCCCAGCGCGGTCGTGCTGTTGTTGGGATTGCGCAGCCGGGCCTCGACCGTGTAGCGCGTCGGCGTGGTGCCCGAAGGAGGCGCCAGCCAATAGGCCGCCGCCACGCGGCCGGTCGCGTTGAACGAGAAGGACACCGGCGTGCCCGGCGACGAGCAGCTGGCCAGCGGGAACGTCAGCGTGACGCTGTTCGACGATCCGCTGGTGCCGGCGGCGTTGGTCGCGCGCACGGTGAACGCGTAAGTGCCCGGTGGCACCGTGTCGTAGCTCCAGGTGTCGGTGACCGGCATCGGGATGCTGGTCAGGCGCGCGCCGTTCTGGCTGACGTCCACCACGATGCCCAGCGGCTGACCGCCGCCAAACGTGTTGCGCCACTTGAGGACCAGCGACGAGTTCTTGCCGTAGGCCGACAGCGAATTAGGCGCGGTCGGTCCGGCCGGCGTCCCGACATAGAGCCGAATCTCGCTCGACGGACGGCTGACGGCGGCGCCTGCCACCGTGCGCAGGCGGATGTAGTACGAGCCCGGCGGCGCCGAGAACGTGAACACCGGCTGGGTGCTGTTGATCGGAATGGTCGCCAGCACTTCGCCCGGGCGCACGCCGCCTTCGAGCACATAACCCGTGGCCGCGGGGCCGATGAGCGGCGCCCGCCAGCTCAGAGAAACGGTGGTGCCCGCGAGACCCGACACCGCCAGACCGGTCGGCGGCTGCACCGCGCTGGCGCTGGCCACCGAGGTATCCGAGTAGACCAGGTTCTCGCTGGAGATCGCCGCCAGGTAGAGCGCGCCACGGGCGCGCTCGCGCATCCCGCCGGCCGAGGTGTCGGTGATGGCGTTGGTCGCCGCGACAATCAGATCGCGCAGCTCGGTGGACATCCGCCCGAACATCAGGTTCTGGTTCACCGCCTCGACGAGCGCGGCGGGGTCGGCGGCCAGCGCCTGATACGCCGGCGTCACCGCCGTCATCGGGAAGCTGCTGGTGTACCACTCGTAGAGGATCCCGTAGATGAAGTTCGCGCGCTGGATCGCCAGCGCCGGCGGGTAGATCCCGAACTCCGGCCCATACAGGGCGGTATTACCGGGCAACGCGCCGAGCAGGTTGTAGAAGCTGAACACCGTCGTCGGGGTCAGCACGAGCTGCGAGAGATTGGCGAAGTTCCACTGCACGCCTCCCGGGTTGGTGACCGGGATGCCGAGCGCGCGGCTGAGGCCGAGGATGGTGAGAATCGGATCCTTCAGTCGGCCATCGGTGACGGTGAAGGTGCGCGCTTCGGGATCGGTGAGGATCGCGGTCAGCGTCGCGCGGAGGTCGCCGCCGGTCGTGGCGAACACGGTCGAGACGCGCTGCACGTAGTTGGGACTGGGATTGCTCGTCACCAGCGATCGGATCAGGCGCGACGAGATGAACGGCGCCACGTTGGGGTGCTGCATCACGCTGTTGAGGACGCCGTCCAGATCGGCCGTCAGCGCGGCGGTGGTGTTGGCCGAGGCCGGCAGCACCACGCCGCCCAGCAGCACTTTCTGCCCGAGGTCGTGATAGCGAGGCGCCGGCGGGGTACCGGTCGTCATCGCCGGCACCATGTCCACGAGGTAGTTGTCGGTGTTGTTGAGGCGCGAGAAGGTCCAGCCGGTGAGCGCGCGGGCGTACTCGACCAGCGTCGCCTGGGTGTAGGTCGGAATCGGCTGGCCGGCGCCATTCAGCTTCACGGTGCCGTTGGGGTTGAGCTCCCACAGGCCAATCGAGAAGAGCTGCAGCATCTCGCGAGCAAGGTTCTCGTTGGGCACGGTCGTCGTGGAGCCGTTCGGACACGTCGTCGTGTTGCGCGTGCAGCGGCTGTACGCCATGTCCAGGTACTTGCCCATCGTCGGACTGAGCACGATTTCGCGGAGCAGCGTGCGGTAGTTGCCGAAGGCGTTGCGCGAGAGCAGCCGCACCCACGGCGCCAGCTCGGTGCCGCTGCCGTTCTTGTTGGCCGAGACCACGAAGATCTGGCTGAGGGCGAACATCATGCGCTGGCGCAACTGGTCCTGGCCGCCGGCCATGTTGAGGAGCAGGAGGTCGCGAACGTCGTTGACGTCCGGATCGTCCGGCATCGGGCTCTCGGCCATCGCGAACTGGTTGTTCAGCCATTGGTCGTAGCCGGAGGTGAGAACCAGATCGACATCGGCCGCGGTCGGCCCAAAGGTGGACTGCTCCAGCAGGTGCGCGGCCGTCTGCCGAGTCGTGGCCTGGCGCGCATGCGTCGGGATGTGCCATAGCAAGACAAGCCCGATCAGAAGTGCAAGGGCGGGCCGTCCGGAGCGTCTGGCACTTGCCGGCGCGTCAGCGCCGTTTCTGCGGGTTTTCCCGCGGAAATTCGATGCGGTCATGGGTCTGGTCCCTGTCCTTAGCGGCGCTGAGAGCCGCAAATCTGACAAGGCCTGTGGCAGGAGTTGTGCCACGGGTGGGATGGGACTAGGGATCAGGGATGGGATCAGGGATTCGGAGCTAGGGATCAGGGATCAGGGATCTGGGCGATCTGGGGTTCGGGGATCTGGGGATCTGGGCGATCTGGGTTCGACGTTCTAGGGATTCTGGGCGTTCTAGGGTTCTGGGGTTCTGGGCTCAGGAGTCTCGACCAAGCCTCCAGGCCTCAAGCCTCAAGCCTTCAAGCCCCAAGACCCAAGACTCAAGACGACTCAAGCCAGCCCAAGCCTCAAGCCCTACTTGTAATACTGCGCATACATCCCGCGGCGGAAGAGCCAGCCGCCGAGGGGGCCGAGCCAGTTCAGGACGTGGTGCATGTAGCCCAGATCCATCAGCTCGATCAGGTTGCCGTCGCAGTCCCGCGCGAAGAAGAACGTGTGGCCGCGCGGCGACTTCTCGGGCCTGGTGACGATGTCCACGCCCTTGGAGACGAGGTAGTCGTGCCACTTCTGCGTGTTGCGCACGTTCAGCGAGAAGTGCGTCTGCCCCACCTGATTCCAGGGAATGCTCACCGGCGGCTGCTGCGGATCGAAATGAAAGATCTCGAGCACCGCGCCGCCGGGCACACGGATCCAGCCGATCTTGCACTTCGGCGCCGGGCGCGTCCACGCCGAAGAACGCGCGCACGCGCTCGGGCGGCGTATCGGCCACACCGACGAGCGGACAGCCGAAGACGTCCCAGTAGAACTTCACGAAGGTGTTGAAGTCACGAACGGTGATCCCCACGTGACTGAAGGAGCGGGCGCGCATCCACTGATAGTAGTGGGTCTTGGGGCTTGGGGCTTGGGGCTTGGGGCTTGGGGCTTGGGGCTTGGGGCTTGGGGCTTGAGGCTTGGGTCTTGAGTCTTGAGTCTTGGGCCTGGCCCGGGCGTCTGCCGGTTGCCGGCCTTCTGCCGTCTGCCTTCTGCCGTCTGCCTTCTGCCGTTGCCGTTGCCTTCTGCCTTCTGCCTTTTGCCTTTTGCCTTCCCTAAGGCATCCCCACCCTCTGCAGCCCCCACACCACCACCATGGCCGCCGTCATCGCCCACGCCGCCGAACGGAAGCGCCGGACCACGAACACCGCGACCAGGGTGCCGGCATACCAGCTGACGCGCGTGTTGACCTGGCCGTGATCGAGGAGCAGGCCATTGGCGATGATCGCCGCGAGCACCGCCGGAGCAATCAGGCGCAGGGTGCGCTCCACTCGCGTCGGGATCGCCATCCCCTGCCCCACCATCGCGATCGCCGAGACGCGAATCAGGTAGGTGCCGATGCCGGCGAGCACGAACTGCCAGCCGACGTTCATCGGCGGCCTCGGCGATCGACCACGGCCGCGACCAGCACGCCCGCGGTGGCGCCGATCACCGTGTTGAGCCCGTGCGGCACCCACGCTGTGGCCACCGTCATCCCGGCCCCGACCAACGCCGCGACGATCCCGGGCCGGTCGATCAGCGATGGGACCAGCAACACCACGAACACCAGCGGCACGGTGAAGGCGATGTCGATGCTCGCCGGAATCGATCCGCCCAGCGTGATGCCGATGATGGTGCCCAGCCACCAGACCATGCCCACTCCCAGTCCCACGGCAAAGTAGTACCAGCGCCGATCGTCGGGATGGGGATGGGTCGTGAAGTAGTGCAGCGACAGCGCCGCGGCCTGATCGGTCATCAGGTACGGCAGGCCGAACCGCCAGCGCGATGGAAAGTCCCTGAAGGCCGGCGCGAGCGCGATCGAGTACAGCGCGAAGCGCACGTTGACGACCAGCCCCGCCAGTACCACCACCGCCCACGACGCGTGGCTCTCGATCAGCGACAGCATCGTCAGCTGCGCCGCCCCGGCGAACACGGTCCACGAGGCCGAGGCGCCGACCCATGGATCGATGCCGGCGGCAGTGACGCCGACGCCGTACGCCAGGCCAAACGGAAACGTCGCCACGGACATCGGCACCGCGGCCTGGAGCCCGGCCCTCAACCCGGCTCGCGCCTCGGGTGACAGGGTCATGCGCTGCCCCGCCTCGCCCGTCATGCGCCGAGGTCGGTGTCGATGAGGTGATCGGCGACGCGCAGCGCCTGCGCGACGATGGTGAGCGCGGGATTGACGGCGGCGGACGAGGGGAAGAACGACGCGTCCACCACGAACAGATTGTCCACGTCGTGGGCGCGGCAGTACGGGTCGAGCACCGAGGCCGCGGAGTCGGTGCCGAAGCACAGGGTGCCGCACTGATGCGTGGTGTTCCGCGCCTGATGCGAATGCGCAATCACCTTCCAGAAACCGAGCCGCCGCAGGATGCGCCGGGTTTCGTACACCAGTTGCTCGTGCGCGGTGACGTTGTTCGGCTGGTAGTGCAGGCGGATGCGGCCCTGCGCGTCCAGCATCACGCGGTTCTCCGGCGTGGGCAGGTCCTCCGACATCACCAGCCAATCCACCCCGCGCGACACCCACGCCTCGTAAGCGCCCAGTGGAATGCCCGGAACAATGGTGTCGCCGACGACCTTGGCCATCACGCCGTGCGTGCGGCCCTGCGACTGGATGTGGCCCAGCGGGAAGCGCGAGTGCGGACCGCGGAAGTAGTAGTCGTTGATGGCGACGGTCTTCTGGAACACCGTGTCGTTGCGGCGGAACGGATTGAACCCCTGCATCATCGTCGCGAGATGCGCCATGTAGCGCCGGCCGACCAGGCCCGACGAATTGGCGAGGCCCTCGGGCTGCGTCTCGGTGGCCGAGCGCAGCAGCAGTGCCGCCGAGTTCGCGGCGCCGCACGACACCACGAACCAGCGCGCGCCGATCGTGAGGACTTCCCCGCCGCGCTCCACTTCCACCGCCGCCAGCTGCCGGCCCGTGCCGTCGGTGATCAGGCGGCGGGCCCACGCGCCGGTCCACAGCGTGACGTTCGGATGCTGCAGCGCTGGCCTGACGCAGCAGACATCGGCGTCGCTCTTCGCCCCCAGCTTGCACGGGAACGAGTTGCAGGTGTTGCACAGGACGCAGCCGCCGTCCTCGCCGGGCCTGAGCAGGCCAAGCGGGAGCGGCGACGGGTGCAGTCCCTGCCGGCGCAGATCGTCCACGATGGCCTGCATGCCGGCGGCGTGCGGCACTGCCGGGTGCGGAAACGGGCCGCGAGCCGGCTCGGTTGGATCGATGCCGGCTTCACCTCGCACTCCGTACAACCGCTCCGCTCGATCGTAGTACGGCGCCAGCGTGTCGTAGTCGATCGGCCAGGCCGGCGATACGCCGTCGATGTGCTCGAGGGCGCCGAAGTCCTCGCGCCGCAGACGGTAGAGCACGCTGCCCCAGAACTTGGTGTTTCCACCGACGCCGTAGTGCGTGTAGGGCTGGAACGACTGCCCGTGCTGATCGGTCCACTCCTCGGTCGTGCGGTAGCGGAGATCCTTCCAGACCGCCGCGGGGCTCCAGTTGTCGTCCTCGCTCCGCACCACCTCGCCGCGTTCCAGCACGAGGATCCGCGCGCCGGTCTTCGCCAGCGCGTGCATCATCGTGCCGCCGCCCGCGCCGGTCCCGACAATGACGATGTCGTAGTGCGAGCTGGTCTTCATCGCTGGACGAGGCTCGCGTAGATCTGGTCCATCAGGTGCTGATCCTCGATGGCGCGCTCGAGGCTCATCTCCGGCGCGGCGCCGTCGCGGATGGCGCGGACGAAGTCGCGATACATCGCCTGGTAGCCCCGGATGTCGCGGAACCCCGGGAACAGCAGGCGCGTGCCGTGGCGGCCGCGGACCAGCACGAAGCCACCGTTCGACTCGAAGGTGATGATGCCCTCGCGCCCATAGAGCTTCGACACGCGCAGGCCCTTCAGCAGCGACGGAATCTCACGCGAGTAGTAGAGCGAGCCCACCGCGTGGTTGTCGTACTCGAACGCCACCATCATGCTCTTGGCGCGGCGATCGGGGCCCTCGCGCGAAACCGGCGGACGAAAGCCTCGCGCCGAGACAATCGCCGGGCCGAGGCTCCCGGCCAGGTGCAGCCAGTGGATGCCTTCTTCGAAGAACGCATCACCGCCGGCCATGGCTTCGTCGTTGCGCCAGTCGTCCGCTTTCTTCAGGCGGTGCGCGATGGTCGTGAAGTGGGCGAACACCATTTCGCCGATGGTGCCTTTCGCGACCAGCGAACGCAGGCTGACGGCGAGCGGCTTGTAGTGATCGTTCTCGCCAACCAGGACGACACGGCCGGCGCGGTTGCGCGCCTCCACCACCGTCTGATAGTCGGCCATCGTCAGGTAGGCCGGCTTCTCCACCAGCACGTGCTTGCCGGCGTCGAGCGCGCGCAGCGTGAGGTCGAGGTGGTAGGCCGGAGGCACCGCGATGACCACCGCCTGGACGGCCGGGTCGGCAATCGCGGCCAGGTAGTCGCCGTAGGTGGCCACGCCGCCGAAGCGCTTCCGATAGGTCTCGGCCCGGGCCAGGTCGCGGCTGGCGTAGCGGGTGGCGACGACCTTGGGCCCCAGGGCCCGGAGCTGGCGGCTGTGTACGTCCGTGATGAAGCCGCACCCAAGGAATGCGACGTGGAGGGGACCTGACATGCGGTGGATGAGGGCCGGCCCGCGGAGGGACGACGTTGAATTGAATTATACCGGTTCGGCTGAGCTCCGCGGGCCCGGCGCTATGATCACGTCGCCACTTCTCCGAGTTCGAGGACCGGTTCTTCTGGAGGACCTGACGCATGGAACGTAAAACCGCCGCCGATTTCGACCCTGAACTGCTCATCCTGTTCGACGCCTACGTGCACGGCGCGGTGGACCGCCGCGGCTTCCTGGACAAGGCCCGGAAGTTCGCTGTGGGCGGCGTCACCGCGGCGATGCTCCTCGACGCGCTGAACCCCAAGTTCGCCGAAGCCCAGCAGGTGAAGAAGGACGATCCCCGCATCAAGGCCGACTACCTGGAGTACGACTCGCCACAGGGCAACGGCAAGATGAAGGGATACCTGGTGCGCCCCGCCAACGCCACCGGCAAGCTGCCGGGCGTCGTCGTGGTCCACGAGAACCGCGGGCTCAACCCGCACATCGAAGACATCGCCCGGCGCCTGGCCCTCGACAACTTCGTGGCGTTCGCGCCCGACGCGCTGACGCCGCTCGGCGGCTACCCCGCCGCTGGCGAGGACGAGGCCCGCACGCTGTTCGGCAAGCTCGATCAGGCCAAGACGCGCGAAGACATGGTGGCCGCGGCCGGCTTCCTCAAGGCGCGTCCCGAGTGCACGGGCCGCATCGGCGCGGTCGGCTTCTGCTACGGCGGCGGCATCGCCAACATGCTGGCAACCCGCATCCCCGACCTCGGGGGCGCGGTGCCGTTCTACGGCAGCGCACCGACGGCCGAGGAAGCCGCGCGCATCAAGTCGCCGCTCCTCATCCACTACGCCGGCACCGACGAGCGCATCAACGCGATGTGGCCGGCCTACGAGACCGCGCTGAAGGCCGCCAACGTGAAGTACGCGATGCACATGTACGCGGGCGCGCAGCACGGGTTCAACAACGACACCACGCCTCGCTATGACGAGGCCGCCGCCAAGCTCGCCTGGCAGCGCACGATCGAGTTCTTCAACACGAACCTCAGGAAGTAAGGGACCGGATCCGGTACCCGGTGTCCGACGGGTACCGGAGACTGGAGATGGGATGCTGGTCCCCCGTCTGCCGGCTGCCGTCTGCCGGCTGCCGGTTTTCCTGTAAGCTCTCGGCACCCCTCCGGAAAGTGACTCCCATGCCGCTCAAGGCACTGGGCAGGCCGATGGCGTTTGCCTGCCTCATGGTTGCGTGCTGGTTCTCCCCGGTGTCCGCGCAGCCGACCGACGGCGCGGGCCGGATCAAGACCGTCGCCGGTTCCGCGGTCATCGTCCGAGCCGGGAACTCCAGCCCGGCACGGGTGGGAGAACTCGTCTACCAGTCGGACACGCTCCGCACTGGCACCGACGGCCAGCTGGCGGTGACGCTGCGCGACGAGACGCGGCTGTCCATGGGGCCCAACACCGAGATCACGCTCTCGGCCTTCACGTTCGCTCCTGCCGAAGGACAGCTGTCGATGGTTCTCCGCATTGCGCGTGGCGCCCTGTCCTATGTTTCCGGACGCATCGCCCGGCTGATGCCCGAAGCCGTGCGGCTCGAGACGCCGACCTCGGTGATCGGCGTGCGCGGCACGCACGCCTTGATCAGGGTGGAGGCGCCATGACCCGCATCCCTCGCACGCTCGTGCCGCTGACTCTGGTGATTGTCACCGGATGCGGTCCCACGCCGCCACCTCAGGCGCCGGAGCCGACGCCGCGTGATCTCGTCGTGCTGGCGCCGGGTCCCGAGACCGCCGAGGTGGGTCGCCTGGTCGTGACCACACCGGCCGGTTCAGTGGAACTGACCCGGGCTCGCGAAAGCACGTTGGTACCGAGCGGCGGTGCCCCCGGCGCGGTGGTCGTGCTCTCGGAGGACGAGATCCAGCGCGTGTTCGGTGCCGCCCTCGCGGTGATGCCGCCCGCGACCCAGCACTTCAATCTGTACTTCGAGCTCGGCAGCGATCAGCTCACGCCGGCGTCGCAGGCGATGGTGGCGGAGGTGACCGCCCAGGTGCGCGGCCGCGTCGCCATCGACGTCACGGTGATCGGCCATACCGACACCACGGGCGACACGGCTTCGAACGCTGCGCTCGGGCTGCGCCGCGCGACGCTGATCCGCGATCTGCTCATCCAGGCCGGGCTCGACGGCGCGGTGGTTGACGTGCGCTCCCACGGCGAGTCGGACCCGGTGGTACCAACAGCCGACAACATCGCCGAAGCAAGGAATCGGCGCGTCGAAGTGACAATCCGCTGACCACCGGGATGATGTCGCTGTCACGCTCGTTCATCAGCCTGCTGGGACCCGGTCTGGCGATTGCCCTGGCCATCTGGCGTCCGTCAATCCTGGGCGAGGCCGATCTCCGGATCTACGACGCGCTGGTGCGCGCCGATGCCGCTGTCACCGACACCGGCACGCGCGCGGTGGTGGTGGCGATCGACGAAGCCAGCCTGGCGCGCGCCGGCCAATGGCCGTGGCCGCGCGCGGTGCTGGCGACGCTGGTCGATCAGCTGCACGCGCTCGGCGCGTCGGTCATCGCGCTGGATCTGCTGTTGCCGGAAGCGGAACGCGGCGCTGCGGCCACCGATCGCGCGCTGGCGCGATGCTCTGAGCCAGGCGCCCGCCGTCACCGCCTACGCGTTCCTGTTCGATCAGCCGGCCCCGGCCGACGCGTGCACGCAGCATCCACTGGCGCTGGTGGAGCGCCAGCGCGGCGATGCGCCGCCAAGCGCCGGCCTGCTGACAGCCACGAACGGTATCTGCACGGTGAGCGATCTGGTCAGGGGCGCAGGCGGTTCGGGATTCATCAACGCCGGCCGCGACCCGGACGGGCTGCTGCGGCGTGTGCCGCTGCTGCTGCGCTTTGGTGACCAGGTTTATCCATCGCTGGCCCTGGCCGCGGCCCGGCGCGCGCTTGGCGGCGGACCGGTCGTGCTCGACGCCCGCAGCGACGGCTCGATGATGATGACCGTGGCGTCGCGCCCCGTGTCGCTGGACGCCCAGGGCCGGCTGCTGCTCCGCGTGCCGCCCGCGGCTCGACGACCGGCGCCAATTTCGGCGGCAGACGTGCTGGACGGCCGCGTCCCGCGCGAACAGGTCAAAGGCCGCGTCGTCTTCGTCGGCCCCACCGCACTGGGGCTTGGCGATGTCGTGATGACCGCCGTCGATCGAGCCCTGCCCGGGGTCGTCATCCATCAGGCGGTGGCCGACACCCTTCTCGGCGGCGCCGCCTACGAGCGCCCCGAGTTCGCGGCGCTCGAGGAAATTGCCGCCAGCGCGTTCTTCGCCCTGGTGACCGCCGTACTCGTCGCGCGCACCGGGTTGCTGGTCGCGGCGATCGGCAGCCTGATCGCCGGGGTCGTCGCGTGGTCGGCGTGCGGCTGGCTGCTCTCCGCGCAAGGCCTGTGGGTGTCGCCGTTGTACCCGTTGGCGGCGATGGCCATCACCTTCGCCGCCGAAGGGCTCTTCGCCATTGTGCGCGAACGGCGCCGCGCCGATCGCGAGCGGCGGAAGCGCGGGGACGCGCAGCGCCTCATCGTGCAGTCGCTGACCACGCTCACCGAGACGCGCGACGCCGATACCGGCCGGCACGCGCGCCGGACGCAGGAATACACCCGCATGCTCGCCACCGCACTGGCCCGACTTCCCGCGCCACAAGGCGCACCTCACCAGGGAACGCATCGACTTGATCGCCACGCTCGCGCCCCTTCACGACATCGGCAAAGTCGGCGTACCCGACGCGGTGCTGCGCAAGCCCGGCGCGCTCACCGCGGAGGAGCACAACGAAATGCGACGCCACCCCGATCTCGGACACAACAGCCTGCTGCGGGCCGAGTCGCTGGCCGGCGTGCACGATGACGAAGTGATTGGCCTGGCGAAGGAGATCGTGCACACCCATCACGAGCGCTGGGATGGCGCGGGCTATCCGCAGGGGCTGCGTGGGGAGGAGATCCCGGTGTCCGGCCGGCTGGTCGCGCTCGTCGATGCCTACGATGCCCTGGTGGTCCAGCGCGCCTATCGCCCCGCGGTGTCGCACGAGGCCGCCGTCGAAGCCATCGCCAGCGGCCGTGGCCAGCACTTCGATCCCGGATGTGGTGGATGCTTTTCTCACCGTCCAGGAGCAGTTTCGGAAGCTCGACGCGGGGCACTCGAGCGAAGGTTCCTGATGTCGGCCCACTGGCCCGGCTTTCAGGTACCATCCGCCGATGCCATCCGTGCGTCCTGCTGGTGCGGCCGACATGGTCGCGGTCCGCGCCTTGATCGAGGAGTACTGTCGCTGGATTGACCTCGACCTCACGTTCCAGGAGATCGAGGCGGAGCTCGACGGCCTGCCGGGCGACTACGCGCCTCCCGGAGGCCTCCTGCTGGTGGGCTTCATCGACGATCGCCTGGAAGGGATTGTGGCCTGCCGGCAGTGGTCGGCAGACATCTGCGAGATGAAGCGCCTCTACGTCAGGCCGAGCGGACGCGGCAGCGGACTGGCGCGCGCCCTTGTCACCACGCTTCTCGCCTCGGCCGCGGCGCAGGGTTACCGCCAGATCTATCTCGACACTCTGCCCATGATGGGCGCCGCGCAAGGCATGTACGAGTCGCTCGGCTTCCGCGACATCGCGCCGTACTACGACACGCCGATTGCGGGCACCCGGTTCATGGCCAGAATGATTGGGCCCGGCGCCTGAGTCCCCGGGCCGACGTCCTGTAGAATTGATCCTGCTCATGCGCCGTATTACGAGAGCCCTGGCACTTCTGCTGCTGGCGCTGGCCACCGCCACCAACACCTGGGGCCAGGGGTCGGGGCCGGCGCCGTCGCTCACCCTTCTGTCGCGCGAGGGCCGGCGCGCCATCCCGATTACCGTCATCAACAATCAGGACTACATCGCGATTGATGATCTGGCGGGGCCGTTCGCCACGACGTCGCGCGAAGCCGCGGGCGGGCTGACGATTACGGCCGGGGGCAGAACCCTCATCCTGACCGCCGATCAGAACCTGGTCTCCGCTGCCGGCCGGCTGGTGTCGCTGGCCGCCCCGGCCGTGAGGCGCGACACCCGCTGGCTCGTGCCGCTCGATTTCCTGCCGCGCGCACTGGGTCCGGTCCTCGATCTCCGACTCGATCTGCGTCGGCCGACACGGCTGCTGGTCATGGGCGACCTGCGCGTCCCCCGCATTGTCACGCGCATCGACAGCGGCAGCGCGAACGCGTCGGTGACGTTCGAGATCTCGCCGGTGACGCCGGCGAAGGTGAGCGCCGAAGCGGGACGGCTGATCGTTCAGTTCGATGCCGACGCCCTCGACCTGCTGATACCGACGGTGCCGCAGCAGCCGTTCATCGCCTCCATCGCGCCCGGCGAGGGCAGCACCGTGGTGATCGCGACCGGGGCGCGCTACGGCGCCTATCGGTCGTCATCGTCGCAGGCCGACGCCAGTTCCTCGCGCCTGACCATCGACCTCCTGCCCAGTACCAGCGAGCTGGCCGGCGCCGTCCCGCCGCCGGCACTGCCAGTGGACATTCGTCCGTCGGTGACGCCCACGCCCTCGACCGGCTTGCGTACGGTGGTCATCGATCCCGGCCACGGTGGCGACGAACTTGGCGCGCAGGGGCCGCGCGGCACGCTCGAGAAGGAGATCACCCTCGCGGTGTCGCGCCGGTTGCGCACGCTGATCGAAAGCCGCCTCGGCCTGCGGGTGTTCCTCACGCGTGAAGACGACCGGGTGGTCCCGCACGATGATCGGTCGGCGTTCGCCAACAACCATCAGGCCGACGTCTTCCTCAGCATCCACGCCAACGCGGCCGTGCGGCCGTTCATCAAGGGCGCCGAAGTCTATTACCTGAGCGTGGAGCGCGCCGACGCCGAGGCGCGGAAGCGCGCTGATGATGCGGCGATCACCCTGCCGGCCCTTGGCGGCGGCACGCGGACCATCGATCTGATCCTGTGGGAGACGGCGCAGGCGCGGTTCCTCGAACAGTCGTCGCAGCTGGCCGGTCTGGTCGAAGAAGGTCTGCGCGCACGAGTCGAGATGAGCCCGCGCGCGGTGCAGCAGGCGCCCTTCCGCGTGCTGGTCGGCGCCAACATGCCGGCGGCGCTGGTTGAGATCGGCTACCTGTCGAACCCCGAGCAGGAGCAGCAGCTGACGTCCGCGGCGTATCAGGACAAGATTGCGGAGTCGCTGCTCGACGCGCTCATCAAGTTCCGCACCTTGCTGGACCGCACGGCCCCGTGACCATCCGTCGCGTGCTCATGGCAGTGGCCGCGCTCGTGGCGGCCGCGGCGTTCGGCTGGCTGGTGATGACCGGGCTCGGACGCCTGCTGCGCGCCCCGGCGGCGCCCCCGGCCGAGCCGGTCGTCGAAGCGCCTGCCGTCGCGCCTGCTCCAGGCGCGGTCACCGAAGGACCGAAGATCAAGGCGACGCTGTTCTTCGCCTCCGAGGACGGACAGCGGCTGATCGGCGTCCAGCAGGACGTGCCGCTCGCCGAAGGCACCGTGGCGCAGGCGCGCGCGCTGATCGAAGCGCTGCTGTCGATCCCCGCGCCATCTCCGTACTCGTCGACCGTGCCCGAGGGCACCACCCTCCGCGGCCTCTACGTCTCGGACCGCTTCGAG
Source organism: uncultured Acidobacteriota bacterium (assembly GCA_963723005.1). GTDB lineage: Bacteria > Acidobacteriota > Vicinamibacteria > Vicinamibacterales > UBA2999 > VFZN01. The sequence continues at coordinate 120,572 of CAVRPA010000016.1, forward strand.
GTCTTCGTCGATCTCGACGCCACGGTCAGGACCAAGCACCCCGGCGGTTCGATGCAGGAGCTCCTCACCGTCTACAGCGTGGTCAACACGCTGCTGGTCAACCTGCCGACGATGACCGAAGTGCAGATCCTCATCGACGGACAGGAAGCCGATTCGCTCGCGGGTCATGTGGACTTGCGCCGGCCGTTGCGGAAGAATGAAGGGCTGATCGCCCAATGATTCGACAGTACGACCGCGCTCCTGGCGATCTCCGCCCCACCCAGATCACCCCCAACTACCTGCTGCACGCCGAAGGTTCGGTACTGATCGAGGTCGGCCAGACGAAAGTCATCTGCACCGCCAGCGTGGAAGATCGCGTGCCGCCGTTCCTGCGCAACACCGGCAAAGGGTGGGTGACGGCGGAGTACGGCATGCTGCCGCGCGCCACCAGCACGCGCTCCACGCGCGAAGCGTCGAGCGGCAAGGTGGGCGGCCGCACCATGGAGATCCAGCGGCTGATCGGCCGCTCGATGCGGACCATCGTCCGCCTGAACGAGCTCGGCGAGCGGACAGTGTGGCTGGACTGCGACGTGATCCAGGCCGACGGCGGCACCCGCACCGCGGCCATCACTGGCGCGTTCGTCGCGCTGGTGCTGGCGCTCGATCGACTGAAGAAGAACGAGGTGCTGCGCACCATCCCGATCAGCGACTACGTCGCCGCCACCAGCGTCGGCATCGTCGGCGGCATGCCGCTGCTCGACCTGGCCTACGAAGAGGATTCGAAGGCCGACGTCGACATGAACATCGTCAAGACCGGGGATGGCCGCTACATCGAAGTGCAGGGCACCGCCGAGTCCGAGCCGTTCAGCCGCGACGCCCTCGGCGGTCTGCTGGAGCTTGCCGACGCCGGCATCGCGCAGCTGATCGAAAAGCAGCGCGCCATCGTCGGGCCCATCCTGGGCCGATGACGCTGCTCGTCGCGACCACGAACCCGGGCAAGCTGCGCGAGATTCTGCCGCTGCTGGCGGGCACGCGGGCGCGCCTCGTGACGCTGGCCGATCTGCCGCCCATTCCGGAGCCCGAAGAGAGCGGCGCGACATTCTGGGAGAACGCGCGGCTGAAGGCGCTCGCCTACTCGCGCGCCGCGGGCATGCCAACCGTGGCCGAGGATTCGGGATTGGTGATCGACGCGCTGGCTGGAGAACCGGGCGTGCGTTCGGCGCGATTCCTCGGCGCCGACGCCTCCTATCCCGACCGGTTCGCCGAGATCTTCAGACGGCTGCGTGACGTGTCCGGGGCTCCGCACACCGCGCGGTTCGTGACGGCGCTGGCGGTGGCCGACGGCGAGTCGCTGATCTTCGAGACCGAGACGCGCATCGAGGGCGTGCTGGCGCCGGCGCCGGCCGGGGCGCACGGCTTCGGCTACGACCCGATCTTCTTCTACCCGCCGTTCGGCAGGACCACCGGCGAGCTCACACTCCACCAGAAGGCCGCGGTGTCGCATCGCGCGCGGGCGTTCCGCGACCTGCGGCGGGCGCTATTTTCGAGCTGAACGGCCCGCTTCGCGCGGCCACCCTTTCGCTATACTGGCGGCCCAGGTATGCAGCAGGAGGAGCGCTCCGATCGCAGTCGCGCCGCCTTGCTGGAGGCTGCGCTCGCCCTGTTCTCGAGCCAGGGCTATCGGGCCACCAGCGTCCGCGACATCGCCGAGCGCGCCGGCGTGTCCACCGGCAGCGTCTACCACCACTTCCGCGACAAGGAAGCCATCTTCCAGACGCTGCTCGATCACTTCCGTGTCGCCACGGGACAGCCGGACTTCCCCTTGCTGCGAGTGTTGGAGGACGGCGCGTTTCCAGACGACCTGCTGGCCGTCGGCGCCGCCGCGCAGGAGACCGTCGCCCGGTGGCGGCCCTATATCGCGCTGATCTACGTCGACGTCGTGGAGTTCGAAGGTGCGCACATCCACCGCTTCTACTCGGACATGGCAACGCTGTTCGAGCAGTTCCTGATTCGCCGCCAGGACCTCGACATCCCGTCCCGGCTGCGCGAGGGCATTCCGGCCGCGGCGGCGATGATGCTGACCACGCGCATCTTCATCTACTACTTCGTGGTGGAGCTGTTGTTCGGCGTGCCGAACCACTTCGGAATGAGCCGCGACGATGCGACGCGCATCATCGCCGACGTCCTCTCCGGCGGCATCGCGCGGCGCGAGCGGTGAGCCGATCGGTCAGGACGGCCGCAGCCGCTGCAACGCGCGCAGTTCGTGCTCGAGCGTCTGGTCCATGCCCTCGGCCAGCGACCGCGCCGTGAACCCCAGCTCACGCATCGCCTTCTCGTTCGACCCCAGGTAGGAGGTGCCGGCGATCACGCGCAGCGCCTCGGGCGTCAGCGCCGGCGGCAGGTCGATCGCCTTCTGCACCACGGTCATCAGGGCGGCCATGCCCCGCATCAGCCGCGGGCCGGGATGCAGCAGCGGCCGCGGGACCTTGGCCAGCTGCGCCACCAGATCGAACGCGTCCTCGAAGGTGTGGCGCGGGCCGGTGATGATGTAGGTCTCGCTGGAGTTGCCCCGCTCCATCGCCAGCAGATGACCGCGCGCGGTGTCTTCCACGTGCGCCCAGCAGAACGCGGTGCGCCGCGGCGTGATCGGCAGCCGCTTGCGCAGCAGGTCCACCAGCGCGGTGTGCATCCCGCTGGTGTCGCCCGGGCCGTAGATGAGGCCGGGCATCACGATGATCAGCGGCAGGCCCTCCCCCATCATCGGCAGCGCCACTTCGTAGTGCGCCCGCCACTTGGTGCGGTCGTAATGACTGAGGTGCGGGCCGTCGTAGCGGTACGACTCGTCGGGCATCGCGCCGCGCGTGTCCGAGAACACCGCGACGGTGCTGGTGTAAACGCCGCGCGGAATTCCCATCTCGCGCATGGTCTCGAGCACGTGGCGGGTGCCGTCCACGTTGGTGCGCTCGGCCTCGGCCGGGTCCACGCCGACCTTGTACCAGGCGGCGCAGTGGAACACCCCGTCTACGCCGGTCATCGGCGCGCGCAGGCTCTCGCGGTCGGTGATGTCGCCCTCATGGATCTGCACGCCGAGCGTGCGGAGCAGCGACGCCTTGGCCGGATCGCGGACCAGGGCCACCGCCTGATGGCCGCGGCTGATCAGCTGCTTCGTGAGCTCTCCACCGAGAAAACCGGTCGCTCCGGTCACGAAGTAGCGCGCCATGTCTGCATCAGCTTATACCGCCGGGAATCAGCTACCATCTAACTCATGCGGCCACTTCCCGTCTCCTTGTGCATTCTCGTTCTCGCGCTCGCGGCGCCACTGGCCGCCGACACCAAGTTCGTTGACACGTTCAAGGCGCCGGATGCGGCGAACATCACCTTCTTCGGCCAGAAGGTGGCCGCCCTCGTCGTCAGCAACGACATGGGGCTGCGCGAATCGGCGGAAACGCAGCTCGCGAACGAACTGACCGGGCGCGGCATGCGGGGCGTCGCCGCGTTCCGCATCGTGCCGGTGCCGGAGACCAGGAACGTCGCGAAGGTCCGCGAGTTCCTCGAGAAGTCGGAAGCCCAGGCCGTGGTGGTGCTCAGGCCCGTCAGCCTCACCAGCGAACGCTCGCCGACGATGCCGGTGATGTGGAACAGCGGCTACTACGGCGGCCTCTACGACTACTGGGGGTATGGGTGGGGCGCGGTCTACGAGTTCGGGCCGCCGCGCATCGACACCGTCCTGGTCACCGAGACGCTCGTCTACAGCGTGCCGACCAGCAAGCTGCTATGGGCCGCGGTGACGCGGACGAAGAACCCGAAGGAGGCGCAGGCCTACGTGAAGGACCTCGTGAAGGACACCGTCAAGGAAATGAAGAAACAGGGACTCCTCGGCGGCCGCTGACGCCGGTCGGGTACAATAGCCGTTCAGGGTCGGGGCGTGGCTCAGCCTGGTAGAGCGCCCGCTTTGGGAGCGGGATGTCGCTGGTTCGAATCCAGTCGCCCCGACCATTACTCCGGTGTCCGGTATCCGGTATCCGACTCCTCCACACCTCCCGTCCCGACTCCCGACTCCCGACTCCCGACTCCCGTCCCCGTCTGCCGTCTGCCGCTGCCGTCTGCAGCCTTCCCCAAAGTCAGCGATGTCACGTAGACTCGTCGCCCTATGTCCTCGAAGGTTTTTCTCCCCTGCTGCCTCCTCGCGGTCCTGCTGACCGCGTCGCTCTCGGCGAGCGTCGTCGTCCCCGCCGAAATCAACGCACTCGTCGCCGACGCCCAGGCGATCGTCCACGGCCGTGTCGTCCACCTGCAGGGACGCGCGAGCGGTGATGGTCTCGGCATCGAGACGCTGGTGACGATCGAGGCCGAGTCGTACCTGAAGGGCGATCTCGGCCGCGACGTCACGTTCGTGGTCGTCGGCGGACAGTTCGGGCGCTATCGCAGCGTCGTCTCCGGCGCGCCGCAGTTTGCCGAAGGCCAGGAGGTCGTGCTGTTTCTCGGCGCGAAGGCTCCGGCCCTGCCCCACGTCATCAGGATGAGCCAGGGCGCCTTCCGCGTGTCGGTGGACCGACGCACCGGCGCGCGGACGATTCGCCGGCAACCGCTCGCGGGCCAGACGGCAACGTGGCAGAAGGTCCAGCGCGGGATGGGCGCCGCCGAGGGCCTGTCGCTGCAGGCGTTCGGCGCCCTGGTCCGCACCGCGATGGAGAAGGGCCGATGAGGCGCCGGCTCCTGGTTCGCGCCTGCGCCACGCTGCTGTTCGTCATCGCCGGACTGCAGACCGGCGAGGCCTATCTGCGCCAGTCCTACCTGGTCGGCGACCAGCGGGTATCGGTGGCGTGGGCCGAGCGGCGCATCGACTACTTCGTCTCCGACCGCGGCGTCGATGGGGTCAGCGTGGACGCATTCGAAGCGGCGCTGCAGCGCGCCACCGCGTCCTGGCAGGCGGCCCCCGGTTCCGCCATTACCTTCCGCTACGCCGGACGGACGGCGGCGCGGCCGCTGGATCTCGACGGCCGCAACACCGTGGGCTTCTTGACTCGCGCCGACCTCGACGGCGTGCTCGGGGTCACGGCCACGATTACCGACCTGATCTCAGGCGAGGTCATCGAGTCCGACCTGTTCCTGAACGCCGCCAACGACTGGTCGGTGGCCAGCGCGGGCGAGGAAGGGCGATTCGATGTCGAGTCCATCGCGCTCCACGAGTTCGGCCACATGCTCGGCCTCTCCCACTCGGCGCTCGGCTACTTCGAGGTGACCGACACCGAAGCGCGGCTTGCCGCCGCCGAAGCCGTGATGTTCCCCTTCGCGTTCGATCCCGGCAGCACAGCCGGCCGTCAGCTGAAATCCGACGACATCGCGGGCGTGGCGGAGATCTACCCCGAAAGCAACCACACCGCCGACACCGCGAGCATCCGCGCTCACGTCCAGCTCGACGGCCGAGACGTGTTCGGCGCCCACGTCATGGCGTTCAACCCGCTCACTGGTCTGATGGTCGGCGGCTTCGTGCTCGAGAACGGCGTGGTCACCCTCACCGGTCTCCAGCCAGGTCCGTACGTCCTCCGGCTGGAACCCGTGGACGACGATGACGTCAGCAGTTACTTCGACGATCTGCCGCCGGTGGACGTCGGCTTCAGGAACAAGTTCGTCGATCGTCTGATCTACGCGCAGAGCGGCACGACCGCGGGCCCCGTCGAGATCACGCTGGAGGCCAGATGAGCGCCCGCGCTTCCATCGTGCGCTGGCTGAGCGCAGCGCTCGTGCTGGGGGCCGCGTTCGATCCTGCCGCCGCCTCGGCCCAGGCCGCTCCTGACGTTCAAGTCAGGCCGCCGACCGTGGAGGTGAGCGCCGGCATCGGCTACGTGGGGCAGGCGGATTCCGGCACCCGCGACGCGACCATGACCGCGAACGGACTTGGCTCGCTCGATCCGATCACGTTCTTCCGCGCCAATGGCAAGACGAGGTCCGGGCCGGTGGGTGTGGGGAGCGTCGGCATCAACCTCACGCGCAGCATCGGGGTGGAAGGCGGGTTCCAGTACAGCCGCCCCAGTCTCAGCGTCGAACTCGATGAGGACGTCGAGGACACGCCGTCGGTCACCATCGAGGGTGCGGCGTTCGAGCAGTACGTCACGGAAGGCAACCTGGTGTATCACTTCAACGGCGCGAGAATCGATGAGACGCGCACCGTGCCGTTCGTCCTCGCTGGCGCCGGGGTGATCCGGCAGGACGCCGACGACGGGACGTCCGAGACCGGCACCATCTATCAGGCGGGGCTGGGCTTCAAGTGGTTCTCGAAGGTCGCGCAGAGCGGCCGCGCGCACGGCGCGGGGATGCGCCTCGATGTGCGCTACGTCTTCAGGGATGGCGGGTTCGACTTCGAGCAGGATCAGCAGCGTTCGCTGATTGTGTTCACCGCGACCGCGCTCTTCGGCTTCTAGCGGCGGGCAGCCATCACGGGTGGCTGCCCAGCTCCAGCGTCATCTCGATCATCGTCCGGCGGAAGCCCCGCCGGGCGAACAGTCGCTGGGCCGCGGCATTCCGCTCCGCGGTGCACAGCACGATCCGCGGTTGTCCTCGCGCGCGCAGCCACGAGACGACCGCGTTCAGCAGCGCCTCGCCGATGCCCTGCCCGCGGTCGCCGGGGGCCACCACCAGGTCGTGCAGAAAGCCGCATTCGTCCCGGAGGTCCTTCCACGACAGCGGCTCGATACCGGCATAGGCATAGCCGAGGACGCGATCGATCCTGCTCCGCCACCAGCACCGCGACATCGTCGTGCGCGAGTTGTGTGCCCAGGAACCACGCATAGCCGCCCTCCGGATCGTCGCCCGGCGGCAGGAAACGATCGGCGTCGTAGGCGTAATGGTCCCGCATCAGCAGGCCGCCGAGGCGGCCCACGGCCGGCAAATCGTCTGGAGTGGCGGGGCGGATGGTGAAGGCGCGTACGGACGTCATGCCCGCAGGATAGCAAGAGGCACGCGCTGCTAGCGCCCGAAGATGATGCGCTCGCGCTGTAACAGCGCGGTGACGAGGCGCAGCAGCAAGGCGGCCGCGATCACCGTCGCCAGCGCCGCGGCGGCGAACATCGGGAGATCCGGGGCCTTGCCGCCGAGCACATCCGTCAGCAGCAGGTGCTGGCCCAGGATCGGCACCGGATACATCCACGGCTCGCTGGCGATGGGATAGACCGAGCTGAGCAAGCCGGGCAGCATCGGCACCATCATCAGGAAGCCCATGTAGCTCTGCGCCTCCTTGAACGAGCGCGCGAACGTGGCCAGGTAGGTCTGAATCGCGGTGGACAGCAGGCAGAGCGGCAGTACCGCGCCCAGCAGGCCGACCACCTGCTGAGGTCCCAGCCGGAAGCGGATGCCCAGGTCCTGCAACGGAATCATCCGCAGCAGGATCAGGCACAGCGTGGTCGTAATGAACACGCTCAGCATGGCGGAGGCGGTGGCGGCCAGCCACTTCCCGGAGGCGATGGCCACCCGGGGCGCGGGGTTGACCAGCAGCGGCTCCAGCGAGCCGCGCTCGCGCTCGCCCGCGGTGGAGTCGGTGGCGATCTGCATCCCTCCGGTGAACGCCGCCAGCACGATGAACAACGGGATGAAGTTGAGGATGACGGCGGCGCGCTGCTGGGCGCTCGAGACCTCCACCTCCTCCACGCGGAGCGGCGTCACGACCGCAGGGCTCACCCCGCGCGCGATCAACCGCATCGCGGCCACCTCGCTGCTGTAGCGTTCGAGCAGCCGCAGCACCCGCCGTACTTTCGGGCGCGAGGAGTTGCGCGAGCCGTCGGATACCACGCGCAGCTCGATCGGCTTCGACGCGCGGAACGACGAGGCGTAGTCCTCGGGGATGACGACGACGACGTCCTCGGTCCGATCGCGCACGGCCTTCTCGGCATCGACCGGACCGGCCACGACCGTCACGCCCGCCTGCTGCCGCAGCCACTCCATCAGCGTCGGCGCGTGTTCGAGGCCGACGACCGGAATCTGGACGTCCTCGACCTCGCGCTGCCGGTCGGCAATGCCGTTCATCAGCACACCCACCAGCACCGGGCCGAACAGCGAGCCGAACAGCACCGAGTAGATGGCACGGCGGTCGCGAAAGGCGTCGCGCAGTTCCTTCCGCATCACCACCCAGGCCTGGGTCAGCGTGCGGCTCATGGTTCCACCACGCGCTCGAGACCCGCCAGGGCCACGAAGGCATCCTCGAGGTTCGTGTGCCCGGTCCGCTTGCGCAGCGCATCCGGGCTGCCGGAAGCGACGATGCGCCCGTGAGCGATGACGATGATGTTGTCGCAGAGGGCCGAGACCTCCTGCATGACGTGGCTGGAGAACACCACGGTCCGCCCTTCGCCACGCAGCCGGCGGACGATCTCGCGGACCGCGCGCGTGCTCATCACGTCCAGGCCGTTGGTCGGCTCGTCGAGCAGCACGTTGCGCGGGTTGTGCACCAGGGCCCGCGCCAGCGCCACCTTGGTCCGCTCGCCGTGCGAGAAGCCGGCCGTCCGCCGATCGGCAATGCCGGCCATGTCCAGCAGCTGCAGCAGTTCGTCGGTGCGCGATCGCAGGGCTGTGCCGGACACGCCCTGCAGTTCGCCGTAGTAATGGATGTGCTCGCGCGGGGTCAGCCGCGGGTAGAGGCCGGACACATCCGGCAGGACCCCCAGGCGTGCCTGCGCGCGCTGCGGGTCCGCCACGGCGTCGATGTCGTCGACGTGAATGCGCCCGGCATCCGGCCGCATCAACGCGTAGAGCATGCGCAGCGTGGTGGTCTTCCCCGCGCCGTTCGGCCCGAGCAGGCCGGTGACGGCGCCGTCGGGCGCCACGAAGCTCACATCGTCCACCGCCGTGACCGAGCCGAACTGCTTGCGAAGTCCCTCGACGCGAATCACTTCGCGGTCCCCCGCGAGACGCCGGGATCCGGACCGGCGGGCGTCAGGAAGAACGGCGGCCGCTTCAATGACGTCACGCACGAGGTGTCGAGGCCATCGACGCTGCCACGCTCGATGAAGGCGGCGACCAGGCGCTGGCCGCAGCCGGTGCCCAGCACACCATGCCCGGTGGCCGGCGCGGTGACGTGCAGGGCCCGGCTGAGGTGAGCGGACACCTCGGCGCCCCAGGTTGGAGGCGTGACCGGATCGACGTCGCCCGAAAGCACCAGAGCAGGCACGTCCGAGCGCACGGGCTCGTAGTACGACGCCGCGATCGGGCCGGCGGGCCAGAACTCACATGGCTTCATTCGCGATGTCAGCAGGTGGCGCGCGAACAAGGTGCCGGCGGTTTCCCGCTCGGCATCGCCTGGACCGATCCGGGGCACGTCCTCCGCGCAGATCACCGACAGTTGCATCCCGGTGCTCATGTTCTCGCCGGCGGATTCGCCGAGGGTGGCGAGCGCGAGGAGGCCCTGGAAATCGTTGGCTTCGGCCCTGACCAGCAGTTCCGGCACCATCGACGCCGTCATCGGCGAATACAAGGCTCCGGTGACGAGACCCGCGAGCAGTTCGGCGGTCACACGGAGGTCTTCCGCCGCGCCGGTCCTCGGGTGCGTCACGCTGACCACGACCGGATCGGTCTCCAGCCGGGCGAAGAGAGCGCGGACGCGATCCGCCAGCCGTGGATACTTGCCGCCACATGAGGTGCTGGCCGCGCAGTCCGCCAGCAGGCGATCCAGCGCGCGCTGCGCGTCTCGGGCAAAGTAGAGCGGCAGCCGCATGTCGGGAGGCGCCACGCCGTCCAGCACGATGGAGCGCACGTGGTCGCCGTGCTGGCGCAGGTAGACGAGGCCCGCCCGCGTGCCGTAGGACCCGCCGTAGATGTTGATCCGGTCGTAGCCGAGGAAGCGGCGGACGTCATCGAGATCGTCCATCGCGATGGGCGTGGTGTAGAAGCGCGTGTCGGCGTCGTAGCCGGCCAGGCAGGTCCTCAGGCGCGTCAGCCCGACGGCATCGGACTCGTTCAGCGAGGACAGCGTGTCGCCATCCGGAGTGCATTCCAGGCCGTTCGAGTCGCCCGTGCCGCGCTGATCGACGAGCACGATGTCGCGGGTCGCCTGCACGCGCCGGAACGCGCCGCGCACGTCACCGGCCATCCGCGCCGCTCCCTGGCCAGGTCCCCCGGCCAGGAAGAACAAGGGATCGGGCCGGGGGTCGTTGCTGAGGGCCGGCAGTACGACAATCTTCAGCGCGATCGTCCGGCCCTGCCCCGCCTGCCGATCCTCGAAGACCTCGAAGCGGCCGCAAAAGGCGTCGGTCGGCCCCTCGTCAATCGTGCAGGGCCGCAGACGATCGGTCGCAGACGGCGACCCGGTACCACAGGCGATGCCAGCGCCGGCCAGCGCCAGCGCGCATGCCAGGTGCCAGGCCCGCAGGAAGACGTGAGAACGAGAAACGCGCACGAACCGTGATTGTACCCGTTAGCCCTGCCGCATCACCGTCTGAGTCGCCGGCACTTCGTAGTACAGTCCGCCGACCCCTGTCGATTCGTTGAGGAGGAAACCTGATGCAGCTTCGATTTCCTGGCTCGCTGGCGTTTGCGCCGGTTCTCGTAGCCACCGTCCTGGGATTCAGCGTGACCGCCGGCGGCCAGGCCCCGGCCCCGCGCCCGCCCGCCAGCCCGGCGCCGGCTCCCAACCCGGCCCCGGCCCCAGACCCGCTGGCCGGCCTCACCTTCCGCAACATCGGCCCCTCCACCATGGGCGGCCGAATCGATGATCTGGCCGTCCTGGAGTCGAATCCGGCGGTGTTCTATGTCGGCTCCGCAACGGGCGGACTGTGGCGCACCACCAACAACGGCACCACGTGGGACGTGCTCTTCGACGACCTCGACGACGTCGTGTCGATTGGCGACATCGCCATCGCCCCGAACGACGCGAACACGGTGTGGGTAGGCAGCGGCGAGAACAACAACCGCCAGAGCACTTCGTGGGGCAACGGCGTCTACAAGTCCACGGACGCCGGCCAGACATGGAAACACATGGGACTGGCGGCCAGCCGTTCCATCGCCCGCGTCATCGTCGACCCGGTTGACCACGACGTGGTCTACGTGGCGGCGCTCGGCAGCGTGTTCGGGCCCGGCCGCGAGCGCGGCGTCTACAAGACCACCGACGGCGGCCTCACCTGGGCCAACATCCTGTTCGTGAACGAGGACACGGGCGCCACCGAGCTCGTGATGGACCCCTCGAACAACAAGGTGCTCTACGCCGCCACCTATCAGCGCCGCCGCGCCACCTGGGGCTTCAACGGCGGCGGTCCGGGCAGCGCCATCCACAAGTCGTCGGATGGCGGGCGCACGTGGACCAAGCTCACCAACGGCATTCCCGAAGGACCGCTCGGGCGCATCGGCCTCGACGTCTATCGCGCCAATCCCAACATCGTCTACGCGCGCGTGGAGCACGCGAAGGAGAGCGGCGTCTACCGCTCCGACAACGCCGGGCAGACGTGGCGGAAGATGTCGAACACCAATCCGCGGCCGATGTACTTCAGCCAGATCCGCATCGACCCCACCAACGACCTGCGCATCTACGTCCTGGGCGTCCAGCTCCACATCTCCGACGACGGCGGCAAGACGTTCATCGAGAACGGGGTGATGCACTCGGACCACCACGCGATGTGGATCAATCCGGCCAATCCCAATCACATCCTCGACGGCAACGACGGCGGCGTCGGCATCAGCTACGACAAGGGCGCCAACTGGGAGGCCTTCACCAACATGGACCTCGGCCAGTTCTACCACGTCGGCCTACGACATGCAGACGCCGTATCACGTCTGCGGCGGGCTGCAGGACAACTACACGTGGTGCGGTCCGAGCCAGGTGCGCAGCCGCACCGGCATCGGCATCGACGAATGGCGCTCCGTCCAGGGCGGCGACGGCTTCGAGGCGCAGATGGATCCGCGCGACGGACGCACCGTCTATGCCGAATCGCAGGACGGCAACATCGTCCGCATCGATCGGCTGACCAACGAGCGCAAGTCGATCCGCCCGCTGGCGGCGAAGGGCGAGCCGCCGCTGCGATGGAACTGGAACACGCCGATCGTGCTGTCCGTCGCACAATCCGGACACGCTGTACGTAGGCGCCAACAAGGTGTTCAAGTCGTCGGACCGCGGCCAGACGTGGACCGTCATCAGCCCCGACCTCACCGAGAATACGGACCGCGAGAGCCTGTCGCTGATGGGCGTCGCCGCCAAGGACATCACCATCGCCAAGAACGACGGCGTGCAGTCCTACGGCAACCTCGTGCAGCTGTCCGAGTCTCCGCGGCAGGCGGGCGTGCTCTACGCCGGCGCCGACGATGGCCAGGTCTACATGACCAAGGACGATGGCAAGAACTGGACGAACATCACGGCCAAGTTCCCGGGCGTGCCGAAGAACTCCTACGTCTCCGGGCTGACGCCGTCCACCCACGACCCCAATACGGTGTACGCCACCTTCGACAACCACAACAACGACGACTACGGCACCTACGTCTATGCCAGCGCCGATGGCGGCAACAACTTCCGCTCGATCGGCGAAGGCATCCCGAAGGGACACACCATCACGCTCGTTCGTCGAGGATCCCGCAGAACCCCAGCGTGGTGTATGCGGGCAGCGAGTTCGGGCTGTTCGTCAGCCGCGACCGCGGCGGCCAGTGGCAGCGCTTCCGGAGCGGCCTGCCGACCGTGCCGATTCACGAGATCGTCTTCCACCCGCGCGACCACGACATGATCGTCGCCACCCACGGCCGCAGCATCTGGATCCTGGACGATGCGACGCCGGTGCGGCAGCTGTCCGAGGCGATGAAGTCGCCGGTGCATCTGTTCGACATCCGTCCGGCGACGCAGTTCAACCAGGGCAACGATCGAGGCTTCCTGGCCGACAAGGGCTTCTGGGGCAAGAATCCGCCGTACGGGGCGCCGATCAGCTACTACCTCGCCGCGGCCAGCACCGACGTGATGCTGCGCATCCGGGACGCGCAGGGCGCGGTGGTGCGCGAGTTGTCCGGGGACGCGACCAAGGACGCCGGCAAAGTGGGCGTCAACCGTGTCTACTGGGACCTGCGGCATCAGCCGTTGCCGGCGCCGCGCACGCCGCAGCCCGGTGGCGGTGGTGGAGGCGGGTTCGGCGGCGGCGGCCTGAACGGCCCCAACGTGCTGCCCGGTGAGTACCGCGTGACGCTGCTGGTCGGCGGCAAGGAGGTGGCGACCAAGACGGTCCGCGTCAGCGGCGACGCCGCGGTGCCGATGACCGATGCCGATCGCAAGGTGTGGCACGACACCTCGATGTCGCTGCACGACATGCAGCGCGTGGTGAACGACACCGCCGACGCGGTGTCCACGCTCAACGGCCAGGTGCAGCAGGCAGAGGCGCTGTTGAAGACGGCAGCCAACGCCCCGCCGGCGGCGAAAGGCGCCATCGAGGACGCCTCGAAGCGGATTGCCGATCTGCGCCGCCGCCTGGGCATCGGCCAGACGGGCGGCGGTGGCGGCGGCGGTCGGTGGTGGTCAGCAGAACGTCCGCCAGCAGATCGGGCAGCTGAAGGGCCAGGTCATGAACTCGACGTCGCTGCCCACCGGCGATGCAGATCCGAAGCACCGCCGAAGCGCGCGAGGATCTGATGAAGGTCGTGCAGGACACCAACGACCTCATCGCCGCCGTGCCGCAGCTGTACGAGAAGCTGGGAGCAAGCGGCTTGAAGCCGACCGCACTGACGGCGATCGCGGTGAAGTAGTGGGGACCAGGTTCTAGGTTCTAGGGTTCTGGGGTTCTGGGGTTCTGGTTCTGGGTTCTGAATGCTGAACCCAGAACCCTAGAACCCTAGAACCTTAGAACCTTAGAACCCCTCTCCCCCGCCAGAAAGTCCCCGCAATTCACATGCGGGAGACCAAAGACATCCCACGCGCAGACCAATGAGCGGCGCCCTGCCGCGCGACGTCACGAGAGCCGGACGACAACGAATGCCGGCGCCGTCGGTATTTCCTCAGTAATTCGGCGCCTCATCTCTTTCCGCCTTCACACCGCTTCACATCAATTCGACACACCGACCACTGCGAGGCACGGGCGTTGCTCTGGCCTGCCACGGCTGGCTCTATGCCGGCGTGCGGAAATTCTCTTGTCCCCCAGGAGTCACTCAGTGAAACGAACCCTCGCGCGCGTCGTGAAGGTGGTGCTCGTCATCGTGATTGCGGCCGGCGCATCGGCGCGGCTGCTTCAGGCGCAGTTGCCACAAAGTGTTGGCACGTGGCTGTCGAGGGGCGCCGTTGCTGACGCCCGCATCGGCGCGGCCGCAGTGGCACTCGACGACGGGCGCACGCTGGTCGCTGGCGGAAGACTCGCGGATGGCAGCGTCACCGACGGCGTGGCCGTCTACGATCCGGTGGCCAACGCCACGACGGTGGCCGGGCACTTGTTCGCCCCGCGCGTGAACGCCTCGGCGACGTTGCTGGCCGACGGGCGCGTGCTGATCACGGGCGGCCTGGTCGGCGGGGCTCCGAGCGCCGACGTAGAGATCTTCGATCTGGCTGCTGGAACCTCCGCGTTTGCCGCCACGATGGCCGGGCCGCGCGCCTGGCACGCCTCGGCGCGGCTCTTCGACGATACGGTGCTGATCGTCGGCGGCGCGACGACGGACGGCGCCGCGCTGTCGTCAGCCGAGATCTTCGATCCGGAGACGAGCAGCATCTACCCTGCCGGCGAGATGACCACGCCGCGCGTGGGCGCCTCGGCGACGGCCACGATCGATCACCGCGTGCTGATCGCCGGCGGCTTCAATGGCATGCAGGACCTGGCGACGGCGGAAATCTACGACGCGTTCACCAGCGCCTTCACGCCGGTACCCACGGCCATGGCAGTGGCCCGCTCCGGCCACACTGCCGTCCTGTTGCCGCACAATGCCGGCGTGCTGCTGGCGGGCGGCACTGGTGCGGGGACTGCCGTCACGACGACCGACTTGTTCGTCCCGGCGGTCTTCCCCGACCCGTATTCCTGGGGCATGGGCAGCTTCGCGCCGACTGGCGCGCTGACCGCGCCGCGCGCCTTCGCCGTTGGCGGTCCGCTCGGCGACAACGGCTTCGCCTACGTGGCCGGTGGCGGCTCGGCGGACGCCGAGGCGTATCGATTTGCCACGATCAAGACGGACAAGGACGATTACGCGCCGGGGGAACCGGCGATCATCACGGGGTCTGGCTGGCAGCCGGGCGAAGCGGTGACGCTGACGTTCCAGGAGGACCCTGCGGTTCACGACGACTATTCGTTTCCGGTCACCGCGGATGCGCTCGGGAACATCTACTGGGATCAGTGGGCGCCGGAGGGGCACGACCTGGGCGTCCGGTTCTACTTGACTGCCCAGGGGGCGATGTCGCGCGCGCAGGCCACCTTCACCGATGCGAAGGGCACGGCGACGGCGATCACGTCCAGCATGAACCCATCGTTGGTGAACCAGACCGTCGCGTTCACTGCGACCGTGACAGAGACAAGCACCGGTGGCGGTTCGGCAGGGCAGCTTGTGACCGTCGGCAACGTCGTGTTTCGAGAAGGTGGCGGCAACTGCAACCAGGGTACGGCGTTGTCCTCGGCGCTTGCTTTGAACGCGGCCGGCCAGGTGACGTTCAACTTTGCATTCACAACCGCCGGGGCACGCACAATCAGGGCGTGCTACGCCGGCACGGGTGGCGGCACCGGCACTGGCGACAGCGCCGCAACCGTGTCGCAACAGGTCAATGCCGACACCACCTCACCCGTTGTGGCGTCAATCGTACACGCGGGCGGCAACCCATCAAACGCGGCAACCGTCTCCTGGACGGTGACTTTCAGCGAGAACGTCACCGGCGTCGATGCGACGGATTTCGCGCTGGCCCAGACGGGCCTGACGGGTTCTCCCGCGATCACTGGAGTGACCGGCGGGCCCACGGTTTACACAGTCAGCGCCGACACCGGCAATGGCACGGGCACCCTGGGCTTGAACCTGGTCGACAACGACTCCATCATCGACGCCGCCAGCAACCCGCTCGGCAGCGCCGGTGCGGGCAATGGCAGCGTGGCCGGGCAGGTCTATGCCATCAACCGAACTCTGATGCCAACCGTCACCGCCGCCAGTAAGGCATACGACGGTAGCACCACCGCCACCATCCTGACGCGCGGGTTCAGCCCAGCGGTGTCGGCCGACGTCAGCGTCACTGGCGGCACCGCGACATTCGCGGACGCGAATGCGGGTCTCGGCAAGACCGTCACCGCCACCGGGCTCGGGCTCTCCGGCGTCGATGCGGTGCGCTTCGTGCTGAGCTCGACGAGCGCCACGACCACCGCGGACATCACGAAACTGAATGCCAGCGTTTCCGTATCGGGCTTCAGCGGTGTCTACGATGCCGCCGCGCATGGCGCCAGCGGGACGGTTACGGGCCTGGGCGGGGTCGACCTCAGCGCCGGGCTGAGCCTTGGCGCCACATTCACCAACGTGCCAGGCGGGACCGCGCACTGGACCTTCAGCGGCGGCACCAACTACAACGACCAGAGCGGCGACGTGGCGATCACAATCACTCCCGCCACCGCCACCATCGTGGTCAATGGCTACTCGGGCCCGTATGACGCCGCGCCGCACGGCGCCAGCCTCGGGTCGGCCGTCGGTGTCGGCGGCGCGAATCTGGGTGCCTCCGTGACGATCGGCAACGAGATCTTCACCAACGTGCCCGGCGGCACGGTGAACTGGAGCTTTGCCGAGCCGAACTACATCAGCCAGAACGGCACCGCGAACATCGTAATCAGCCAGGCCGTGGCCAACGTTAGCGTGACCGGTTACACCGGCACCTACGACGGCGCGGCGCATGGCGCGACCGGCACCGCGACCGGCGTCGGCGGCGTCGACCTCAGCGCCGGCCTCAACCTCGGCGCCAGCTTCACCAACGTGCCCGGCGGCACGGCGAACTGGACCTTCACCGGCGGCACCAACTACACCGACCAGAACGGCACCGCCGCCATCGTCATCAACAAGGCCGAGGCCACCGTGGCGGTCAACGGCTACACCGGCACCTACGACGCCGCGGCGCACGGCGCGACCGGCACCGCGACCGGCGTCGACGCGGCAGACCTCAGCGCCAGCCTCGACCTCGGCGCCACCTTCACCGACGTGCCCGGCGGCACGGCGAACTGGACCTTCACCGGCGGCACCAACTACAACGACCAGAACGGCACCGCCGCCATCGTCATCAACAAGGCCGACGGCCACCGTCGATGGTCAACGGCTACACCGGCACCTACGACGCCGCTGCCGCACGGCGCCACCGGCACCGCGACCGGCGTCGACGCGGCAGACCTCAGCGCCAGCCTCGACCTCGGCGCCAGCTTCACCGACGTGCCCGGGGGCACGGCGAACTGGACCTTCACCGGCGGCACCAACTACACCGACCAGACCGGCACCGCCGCCATCGTCATCAACAAGGCTGCGGCCACCGTCAGCGGTCAACGGCTACACCGGCACCTACGACGCCCTGCCGCACGGCGCCAGCCTGGTGTCGGCAACCGGCGTGGCTGGCGACAACCTCGCGAGCTCCGTCACGCTTGGGGGCGAGACCTTCACCAACGTCCCCGGCGGCATCGCAACCTGGACGTTCACCGGCGGCACGAACTACACCAACCAGAACGGCACTGCCGCGATCGTCATCAACAAGGCGGCCGCGGCCATCAACGTCGCGGGCTACACCGGTGTTTACGACGCCGCCGCGCACGGCGCCAGCCTGGTGTCGGCAACCGGCGTGCCGGGCGACAACCTCACTGGCTTTGTCACCATCGGGAGCCAGACCTTCACCAACGTTCCGGGCGGGGCCGTCACGTGGAGCTTTGCCCACCCGAACTACGTCAGCCAGGCCGGCAGCGCGGCGATTAGCATCACCCCCGCGGCCGCGACCATCAACGTCTCGGGCTACACCGGCGCCTACGACGGCGCCGCGCACGGCGCCAGCCTGGTCTCCGCCATCGGCGTGGGCGGGGCTAATCTCGCTGGCTCCGTGATCCTTGGAGGCGAAACCTTCACCAATGTGCCCGGCGGCACTGCGACGTGGGCATTCCTCAACGTCAACTACTTCAGCCAGTCCGGAACCGCGAACATCGTGATCACCGCCTGGAAGCTGGACGGATTCCTGCAGCCAGTGGGAGTCGCAAACACGTGGCAGGCGCGCCCGCCCCAACGTCCACCACCATCTGGAACACCATCAAGGGCGGACAGGCCGTGCCGCTCAAGTTCCGCCTGTTCACGAAGGTCGGCGGCACCGAGCTCACCAGCGTCAGCAACGTTCAGGGCTTCGCGCTGGTTGGCATGCCGTGCGAGCGGCGGGGCCGAGGATCCAGTCGACGTGTTCCCGACCACGGGCAGCACCGAACTGCGTTATTCGGACGGGCAGTTCATCCAGAACTGGGCCTCGCCGAAGGGCGCGAACAAGTGCTACCGCGTCACGATGACCGCGGCCGACGGCTCGCAACTGAGCGCGTTCTTCAAGACAAAGTAGGCGGGAGAACCCTAGAACCCTAGAACCTTAGAACCTGAGCAACCGGGTCACCTTCATCACGAAGGCCCGGTTGCGCAGTCCGGTGCCGTTCGGGCGGGTGTCGTGCTCGTCGGTCCAGACCAGGAAGAACTCGCTGCCGGGGATGTACTCCCAGCGGTAGCGGATGTTGCTGCTGAAGGTGTTGTCGGCCGAGCCGTACTGGAGCAGCGCGCTCAGGAACATCCGCGGCGAGAACGCGTAGTCGCTGCGGGCGCGGTACAGCTGCGTGGTGAACTCGCCGTAGGGCAGATCGATCCGGTTGATCGACACGCTCGGCTCGACCGAGAACTGCTTCAGGATCGAATACCGCGCGGTGCTGAGCGTCAGCGCGGTCAGCGTGCCGTCGTAGAACTCGCCGGCCTGCAGCGCGATGGTGCCGGTGAAGCGGCGCTGCTGCCCGAGCGCGTAGGACACCGTGGCGTCGCGGAAGTTGTAGCCGCCGGCCGGAATGAACACGCCGCCGCCGACGTTGAAGGGCACGAACAGCGCCTCGTAGTTGTCGGAGGCCTCCACCGTCACCTGATCGCTCGACTCGAACTCGGTGTTGAAGCGGACGGTCTGGGTGCGCGTCTCCACCGCGCCGTTGCCGTTGACGAAGTAGTCGAGCGTTCCTTCGAGGGTGAACTTGCGCACCGACTCGATGCTCTTGGGCCGCGGGCTGAAGCGCAGCGACAGGAAGCTCTTCTCGAAGTTGGTCCGCCGCAGGAAGCCGACTTCGGGATTGAAGGCCGCGCCGACCTTGGTGAACTCGCCGCGGACACCGTAGCGGTCCGGCACCCACTCGGCGCGGGCCTGATAGCTCTCGTTGTCGCCGTCCAGGCCCTCCGTATCGGTCCGCGCGTAGTAGGCGCCGGCGGCGACGTTCTGGTAGAAGGAAAAAGCCCCATCGACACCGTAGGCCTGGTTGCTGCCCGGCAGGGCCGCGCTGGCGCCAACCGATCGATTCGTGAAGATGGCGCCGATGGTCGATCGGCGCAGGATGTCGCGCTTCACCCGCAGCACGGTGAAGTTCGTCGGCTCGGTGCGCGAGAAGTCCTCGTCGCCGGACTGGATGTTCACGGCGCCGATGCCCCAGCTGCCGACCTTGCCGGTGAGACGCCCGCCGACGTCAATCGGAATCACCCGGCCGCGATTGAGGCCGATCCGCCGGCTGTAGAACAACGTCGGCGTGTCGGAGCCGGTCTGGCTGAACCCACCGCCGGCGCCGCCGCGGGCGAAGTCGAAGTTGCCGCGCCCCTCGAGGAAGAAGTCGCGCTTCTCGGGCAGGAACAGGCTGAACCGGGTGAGGTTGACCTGCTGCTCGTCCACCTCGACCTGCGCGAAGTCGGTGTTCACCGTGAGGTCGGCGGTGACGTTGGCCGTCACGCCGTACTTGAAATCGCCGCCGAACTCCGCGTCGAGGTCGCCGCTCACCGGCGGCACCCGGAGGTTGTCGGTCGTCGCGCGGCCGAGCGCATAGGGCTTGAGCTCCATGTTGCGCGACGCCGGCGGCAGGTCCAGTCCCACCAGCGTGCCATACGACGACACGCGGTTGAGGGCCATCGGACCGGCCAGGTTCTGAGGCACCGGGCTCAGGTAGTCCCATTCGTTCTTGCGGCGGATCGAGCGCCGCATCTGGAACCCCCACACCATGTTGGTGCCCGAGGTGTAGCGGATCGACTTGAACGGGATGGCGATCTCCAGCGTCCAGCCGCCCTCGAAGCGGCCGGTGCGGGTCGTCCACACCGGGTTCCAGTCGGTGTTGGGCGAGCCTTCGTCCACGACCGAATAGTCGGAGAAGCCGCCAAGCGGGTTCGCGTAGAACATGAAGCCGCTGCGCCGGTCGTAGAAGGTGTCGAACGCCACGCCGATGTGGTCGTTGTTCCGCATCTGGTTGGTGTCGCGCCGCAGCTCGTTGGCTACCCACTGCTCTGGCGGCGCCGAATCGTGGACCCGCGCCGACACGTAGATGTTGCGATCGTCGTAGGTGATCCAGACGTCGGTGCGCTCGGAGGCCAGATCGCCATTCCGCGGGACGACCTGGATGAAGTCGCCGAACGGCTCGTTGTCGCCATAGACCCGCTCGTCGAGGCGGCCATCGTGGACGAACGGCTCGGTCAGCTTGATCGCACGGACGGTCGGCCGCCGATCGGCGTCCCGGGTGATGCTGGCGGGGGCGATGGGCGGCGGCGAGCCGTCCAACTGATCCGTCACCGGAGGGGCCTGCGCCGCGTCCTGCGCCGGCGACAGCTCCGCCGACGTGGCGGCGCGAAGCAAGGGCTGGGCAGCCCCCGTCGTGGCGCACACGAGTAGCGCGGTGAGAGACGCGATGTAGCGGATCACGAACGGCTCTAGCGGCCGCCAGCCTGACGGCCGGTCTTGATCATCTCTTCCGCTGCCGCGCCCTGCCCGAGCAGTCCGAGGAAGCCTTCCTTGACGCGCTGCTGCACGTCGGTCGGGCTGGCGGTCAGCATGTTCGGGAGCTTGGCGCGCTTCGACTCCACCAGCACCTTCTGCGTGCCTGCTTCCCCGGCGGCGCGATCGCCGCCGAGCGCCTGGGTGAGGCTGCCGATACCGCAGGCGAGGACGCTGAACCCCTTGAGGTCGGCAATCTGGCCGGCCACCGCCACGGCGCCCGGATCCTCGACCATCAGCATGGCGATGACGTCACCCTTGGTGTTGGTCGGCGACCAGACGTTGGCCTTGGCTTCCTGGAAGATGCCAATCGCCGTCTTCGCTTCCTCCACCGAGCGGATGTGCGGAAGCGTGACGCCGTCGGCGCCGGCCGCGAGGACTTCCTTGACGCGGGTACGGGTCAGCCTCCACGCCATCGCGCTCGATGGTCGGGATGCGCACCAGCAGCGACTTGCGCGGGCCCACGGCGGCCTTGCTGCGCAGGCCTTCCGCCAGCGTCTTCACGGCCGCGACGTCGTAACTGCCTTCGAGGTTCAGGAACACGAAGTCGAGCAGCGGATTGGCGGCCAGCTTCTCGGCGCCCTCACGCGTGTAGATCGCCTTCGGCGGCGGCTGCCCGCGCTCGAACCGCTGCGGGTTCTCGTTGGGCACGAACACGCCGAACACCGGCTTGCCGGCCGTCCAGAGGTCCAGCACGGCGTGGCGCGACGACTGCGCGCGGGCCGGCACGGTGGGGATGACGAAAGAGACGGCCGCCAGCAGGGCGAGCGTCCGCAGCACGCGGTTCATTCGAATCATGGGGTCTGGTTACCTGGATCTCAGTTGCACGTCACGCACTTGTGGTTGTTCGTCGCGCCGAGCTTTTCGAGCAGCGCCAGCGCTTCGGGGAACGGCTGCACGCGCTGCACGGGGCCGTTGGCCATGTCGGCCGTGGTGTTGCCTTCGCGATTCACCTTCGTCACGTCGGCGCCCTTCGAGACGAGATACAGGATCGACTCGGTGTCGCCACGCGACGCCGCCAGGTGGACCGGCGAGTTGCCTTCGTGATCGACGGCATTGACGTCGGCGCCCAGTTCCTCCACCAGGTACTTGATCGCCGGCAGGAAGCCGGTCGGCGCATAGCGATGCGCGTTGGCCGCGAAGCCTTCACCGTAACCAACACCCGAGGCAGCATGGAGCGGCGAGACCGCGGGGCCGCCATACGGCACGGGCGGCAGCCCGGACGTGTCCTGCACCTGGCGCACGCCATCGCCGGTGAACGGCCGGCCTGCGGGCTTGATGGTCGAGATGTTGGGATCGGCGCCGTATGACATCAGCATCTTCATCGCGTCGACATCGTTGGCATACGCCGCGCGCCAGAACGGCGTGGCGCCGCTCTCGTCCACGCCGGCGAAGTCCGAGTTGTAGGCCTGGTACCAGACCTTGTATCGCACGCGCGCGTTGACGTCGGCGCCCTTGTCGAGCAGCGACTTCATCAACTCGAGATACCCGATGCGCTGCTGCTGGTAGGTCTTCGGGCCGGGGTACTGCGACTTCGGCGCCCAGTAGACGTTCAGCACCGCGAACAGCGGCGTCACGCCGTTGGCGCTCGGCTGCGACGGGCTCGCCCCCTTCTCGACCATCACCTTCGCCAGGTCGAAGTGGCCATTGACGATGGCGATGAGGAGGGGCGTCATGTGGTCGCCCGGGTTCGGCTGGTTGATGTCCACACCGGCATCCATCATCGCGGTGACGCTCTCGACAAAGCCCTGCCGCGCGGCGAAGTGCATGGCGGTGAGCCCGCCCTGCGTGCCAATCAACTCGTTGTAGCGCAGCGGACGGGTGACGCCGGGTACATCGACCGGGCGACGCGGCGGACCGCCCGCCTGGCGGGCCATGGTGTCTTCTTCGGGCGCCGACAAGGCGGCGAGGTCCACCACCCTGGTCGTGATGCGCGCATCGGCGCCTCGCTGCAGCAGCAGGCGCACCACGTCGGCGCGGTTGTAGCCGGCGGCGTACATCAGCGCCGTCTCGCCCTTCGCGGTGTCCCGCGCATCGACCTTCGATCCACCTTCCACCAGCATGGTCACCGTACGGGTATCGCCCGCGGCCGCGGCAATCATCAGCGGCGTCGCGCCCGAGGCCGACGCGGCCTCGACGTCCGCGCCGGCCGCCAGCAGACTGGCCACGGCGGCGGAGTGGCCGCCCTTCGCGGCGAGGTAGAGCGGCACGTAGGCGCCGAGCCTGGTGGTGGCGCGCAGGTTCGCGCCGGCGGTCACCAGCATCTGCACCATCTCGGCGTCGCCCTTCATGGCGGCCCAGTGCAGCGCGGTCGTGCCGTCGCCTTGCGAGGCGTTGACGTCGGCGCCCTGCTTCAGCAGCGCACGCAGAGCCTCGCGGTCACCGGCCTGGGCGGCGTCGGCCACCGCGGTGCGCCTGGGCTCACTGCGCTCCTGCGCCATGGTCAGCGCGGGCACGGCCACCAGGGCCAGCGCCGCCAGCACCCCCCACACGACCTTCCTCGACGGATTCACTCTCACCATGCACGAAGTCTCCGGCGAAAAAACTCTTCCGGTACCCGGTACCCGCTGTCCGGTACCCGTTACGCGATGTCGAACAGCAGTTCACCCGACGCCGAACACCGACCACTGATCGCCGGGTACCGGAAACCGGACACCGGAAACCGGTTCACTGTCCCGAAACCGTCGGCTCCGCCGCGGTGTTCAAGTCCATCGGGCTGGTGCTGTCGCCGAAGGACTTGACGTCGTCCAGGCCGAGCGTATGCAGCACGCTCAGCATCGGGTTGGCCATCGGCGTGGCGTCCGCCGCCTTCAGGTGCAGGCCGCCCTTCAGCGCTCCACCGGCGTGCCCCATCAGGAACAGCGGGCACTTCTTGTGGTTGTGGATGTTCGAGTTGCCCATCGGCGAGCCGTAGAGCACCAGCGTGTTCTCGAGCAGGCTCTTGTCGCCGTCCGGCGTCTCCTTCAGCTTCTTGAAGAAGTACGGCAGCAGGCCGATGTGGTAGCGATTGATCTTCTCGAATTCGAGGATGCGATCCTCGCGGTCCTGGTGATGCGAGGCGGGGTGGAAGCCGGTGCTGACGCCGCTCTCCGGGTAGACCCGGCTCGAGGCATCGCGCCCCATCTTGAACGAGAACACGCGCGTGGTGTCCGAGGCGAAGGCCAGCACCTGCAGGTCGAACATCAGCCGGACATGCTCCTCGAACGAGTCGGGCACGCCGATCGGCGCCCCCGGCAGCTCGCGCGAATCGCCGCTGGCGTTGTAGGCCTCGACCTTCTGGATGCGGCGCTCGATCTCGCGCACATCGTCGAGGTACTGCGTGAGGCGCACGCGATCGGCCGCGCCCAGCTCGCTGCGCAGGCGACCGAGCTGGCTGGTCATGAGGTCGAGGATGCTCTTGTCCTCGGCACGCCGTTCACGCCGCTCACCAGGTGTGGCGCCGACGCCGAACAGCTGATCGAAGGCCACGCGCGGATCGCGAATCATCGGCATCGGCGTGTTCGGGGCCGACCAGCTGATGCTGTCGGTGTAGACGCACGAGTAGCCGTAGGAACAGCCGCCCGCCTGATCGACCGGCTCGATGCACAGCTGCATCGACGGGATCGGCGTGTCCTGTCCGTGTCGCTGCGCGTAGTACTGGTCGAGCGAGAGCCCGGCGCGCACGTCGGAGCCCTGCGTCTGACGCGGGTGGCTCTGGGTGAGGAACACGGCGCTCGAACGGAAGTGATCGCCGCCGATCTCCGGCAGCTCGAAGGCCTCGGCGTTCCGCACGTCGGTGTTGCTGATGATGGTGAGGTGTTGCCGGAACGGCTCGAGCGGCGCGAGGCTGCTCGGCGACAGGTCGAACGCCTTGCCCGCGGCCGCGGGCGACCAGAGGTTCTTCGCCAGACCGGGCACCGTGGCGCCCGCCGACCCGTGCACCATCTCGATCGCCGACAACCGCACCTTGCCGATGGCCGTCTTCGCCAGCGCGGTTCGCGCCGGCACCATGGCCTCGAGCAACGGCAGGGCCATCGTGACACCCATTCCCTGCAGCATCGTCCGCCGGGAAATGTGCTTCCTGGTGATGAACATGAGTTTTGCCTTCTGCCTTCTGCCTTTTGCCTTATGCCTTGCTACTGTCTCGGCTCCGCCGTGGTCTCGACCGGCTCCGCCTTGCTGCGCTGGAACGCGGCGCTCTTCACTACGCCGAGGATGAAGGACGAAATTCGATCGTCGTTCGTGCCGGCGTCGGCGACGATGGCCCGAACCGTCGGCATGTCGAAGTGCTCGACGCGGCGGCCGAGCGCGTAGGTCATCAGGCTCTCGGTGAAGCTGAGCTTCACGAGATCCGCATGCTTCAGGAGCGCCTGACGCAACCCCACGGGCCCGTCCATCTTCGTGCCGTCGTAGAGATCGCCGGCGGCGTCGATCGACACGCCGTTGTCCTTGATCCGCCACGCGCCGGTGGCGTCGAAGTTCTCGAGTGCCAGGCCCAGCGGGTCGATGACGCGGTGGCACGAGCTGCAGGCAGGGTTCTTGCGGTGCTCTTCCATGCGGCCGCGCGTGGAGAGCATCTTGCCGCCGACCGTGGACTTCACCGAGTCGTCCAGCGCGGGCACGTTTGGCGGCGGCGGTGGCGGCGGGGACGCCAACAGCACTTCCATCACCCATTTACCGCGCAGCACCGGCGAGGTGCGATCGGCAATCGAGGTGAGCAGCAGCACGCTGCCCTGCCCCAGCACGCCGCGGCGGTTCGGATCGGTGAGCGTGACACGACGGAAATCGCTGCCGAGCACATTGGGAATCCCGTAGTGCTTGGCAAGACGCTCGTTGACGAACGTGTAGTCGGCGGTCAGCAGCTCGGTGAGGCTGCGATCGGCACGCACCAGGCTGTCGAAGAACAGCTGCGTCTCGCGGATCATCGCGTCCGACAGCGTGGTGTCCCAGTACCGAGTAGAAATGATGATCGGGACGTACCTGCCGGACATCCTGCAGCCGCAGCCACTGGCTGGCGAATCGCGTCGACAGCGCCTCGGAACGCTTGTCGGCCAGCATCCGGCGCACCTGTTTCTCGAACGCCACCGGATTGCGCAGCTGCCCCTGCGAGGCGGCCCGCGACAGTTCCTCGTCGGGCATCGCACCCCAGAGGAAGAACGACAGCCGCGACGCGAGGTCGAGGTCGGCGACGCGATACGTCTGCCCGGCGCGCACCGTGCCCGGCACCTGCTCCATGCGGAACAGGAACCGCGGGCTGGCCAGGATGGCCTGCACCGCCAGACGCACTCCCGACTCGAAGTCGCCCTTCTGGCGGCCCTGATCGTAGAACGCCATCAGCGCCGAGAAGTCCTCCGCGCCGACCGTGGCGCGATAAGCCTGCGTGGCAAGCCGGCGCACGATCTGCTCCGCGCAGCCGCGCTCCTCGGCCTGGGTCGTCGGGCGGCACGAGAACACCCGGCGGCGGCTCAGCGTGTCGGACACGCCGGTCACCTTCATCGGGCCGGTGATTGCGAAGTCGCGCACGTGCGGCAACGCTGTGGTGCCGAACACTTCACCGATATTGGTATCCGCCAGCGTGTGCTCGACCGGCATCATGAGGTCGTCAACCGGCCCGTCGAACCGCGAGATGAAGGCGGCGGTCACGCGCTGCGGGCCCGCCGTGACGTGAATCGGCGGGGTCGTCATGTTCAACCCGTTCGGATCCTGTTCGTTCATCCGCGGGTTGATGTCGACGAGCGCCACGCGCTCGCCGTTCACCGAGATGTCAATCTGCTCACCGGAGTAAGGGCCGCCGAACAGGTCGCCGGTGGGGCCCGAGTGCAGCAGCACCTTGAACACGTAGTCGCCGTCGGCCGGGAAGACGTGCGTTACCGACAGGCCGCCACGGGTGCCGAGGGGGGCGCCCTCGACGTAGCGCATCTGCGACTGCGTGCGCGGCACCTTCCAGGTGGTGGTGCTCGCCGACGCATTCGGGTCGCCCAGCGCCAGACGGCTGATCTGGCTCGCGGCGCGCAGGTAGCCTTCCATCAACGCGGTTGAGATCACTTGCGAGTCGGCGACGTTGTCGAAGCCGTCGCTGATGGTGTCGGCGGGCAGGAAGGCGGTGATGTCCACCTCGATGCCCAGCAGGTCGCGCACCGCGCGCTGGTACTCGGCACGGTTCAGGCGCTGCGAGGGACGTGAACCCGGGTTGGGATTGAGAGCGGCGTGCTGATCGATCCGGGTCTCGAACGCCGAAGCCAGCGCCGCAACCGCGGCCGGCTCCGGGCGACGGGCACCGGCGGGCGGCATCATGCCGGCGCGCAGCTTCCGGATCATCTTCTCGACGACAGGCGCCTGGTCCACGACCGTGGCGGCGTCGAACCCGGTCAGGGACAGTCCGCCGGCCTTGCCTCGCTCGCTATGGCAGGTGGCGCAGTATTCCTTCACCATCTGCGTCTGATCGGCGGCGCTCATCCCCGAGGGGGGCGCGGCGTGCGATGCCGCGGGGCGGGGCGCGGCGGAGCCGGCGGGTCGTCCCTGCCCGGCCAGCCCGACTCCCATGATTACCAGCCCGCACAGGAGTCCGGCCGTCCGACGCATCGTGGTTCCTCGCTCGGTGAGCATTCGCCGCATCGGTGTGAGCGCGCCGGACGTCAGGCGCCTAACAGGACACGCACTTGTGGTTGTTCTTGGCGCCGAGGCTCTCGAGCAGCTTGATGGCCTCCGGATACGGCTGGGTGCGCTGGACCGGACCGTTCGCCATGTCGGCGGTGGTCTGCCCTTCGCGATTGACGCGCGTCACGTCGGCGCCCTTCGAGACGAGGTACTTGATCATCTCGATGTCGCCGCGCGAGGCGGCATGGTGCAGCGCGGTATTGCCTTCGTGATCGGCGGCGTTGACGTCCGCGCCGGTCTCCTCGATCAGGTACTTCACGGCCGCCAGCAGGCCCGCGGGCGCATAGCGGTGCGAGTTGGCGGCGAAGCCTTCGGCGTAGCCGACGCCTGCGGCCGCCTGTAGCGGCGTCACCGCGGGGCCACCTACCGGCACCACGGGCAGCCCGGACACGTCCTGCACGTTCGTGCGATCGCCATCACCCGTGCGCGGGCGGCCGGCCGGCTTGATGGTGGGAACCGTGGTGTCGGCGCCGTAGGCCACGAGCAGCTTCATCGCCTCGACGTCGGCGCCATAGGCCGCGCGCCAGAATGCCGTGGCGCCAATCTCGTCAACGCCGGCGAGGTCGAAGTTGTAGCCCGAGTACCACACCTTGCGGCGCAGGCGCTCGTTCGGATCCGCGCCCTTCTCGAGCAGCACCTTCATGAAATCCAGGTAGGTGAGCTTCTGCTGCAGGTAGGCACGAGGCTGCGGATAGAGGGCCTTTGGCGCCCACTGCACGTTCAGCGTGGCGTAGAGCGGCGTCACGCCGTTCTCGGTCGCGATGTTGGGATCGGCGCCCTTGTCGAGGAGGAACTGCCCGATGTCGAAGTGGCCGTTGATCACCGCCACGGTCAGCGGCGTGGACTTGTCGCCGGCATTCACCTGGTTGACGTCCGCGCCGCCCTCGACGAGCGCCTTGACGACATCGGTGTGTCCCTGGCGCACGGCGAACTGCAGCGGCGAGAAGCCGCCGGAGGTGCCGACCAGTTCGTTGTAGCGGTACTGACGCGTGAGGCCGGCGACGTCCGGCGGACGCGGAGCGCCATTCGCGGGGGCCGGGGGCGGACCGCCGCGCCCACCCGCGTTACGGCCGCCAGGAGCGGTCGGGGTGTTGCCGGCCGGAGCGGCGCCACCGGCCGCCTGCTGCCGGAAGAACTCTTCTTCGGGGCTGGTGAGCTTGGTGAGGTCCACGACCTTGGACGTCGCCTTGACGTCGGCGCCACGGGCCAGCAGCAGCTTGACCACGTCAACGCGGTTGAAGGCCGAGGCAAACATCAGCGGCGTCTGGCCCATGGCCGTTTCGCGCGCGTTCACATCCGCGCCGCCCTCGATCAGCATCGTCGCCGTCTTAGTGTCGCCGGACTGGGCCGCGAACATCAGCGGCGTGGTGCCGGTGGCCGAAGCGGCCTTCATGTCGGAGCCGCCGGCGACGAGCGCCGCCACGGCACCGCTCTGACCGGCCTGCGCCGCCATCATCAGCGGCGTGTAGGCGCCGAGGCGGGTGGTCGCCTTCACGTTGGCGCCCGCGTAGACCAGCATCTGCACGAGCTCGGCGTTGCCGGCCCGCGCCGCCCAGTGCAGCGCGGTCGTGCCGTCGCCCTCGGCGGCGTTGACGTCCGCGCCCTGCTTGAGCAGCGCCCGGACCGCCTCGGTGTCGCCCCGGCGGGCGGCCTCGATGACCGTCGGCGCCTGCGCCGAGAGAAGCACGCTCAGGCACAGCGCCGCGGCCGTGCCCAGAACTCCGCCTGCGAACAGCCGACCTCGACGCATCACGTCTCCTACTCCTGCGCCGCGACCGTGGTCTCGGGCGCGTGATTGAGGTTCATCGCCTCGGTGCTGTCGCCAAAGGTCTTGACGTCCTCGAGACCCAGCATGTGGATCATCGAGAGCATCGGGTTGGCCATCGGCGTGCCGTCGGCCGCCTTGATGTGGAGGTTGCCCTTCAACTGGCCGCCGGCATGACCGGCGACGATCAGCGGGCAGCGCTTGTGGTTGTGGACGTTCGAGTTGCCCATCGGCGATCCGTAGATCACCATCGTGTTCTCGAGCAGGTTCTTGTCGCCGTCCGGCGTGTTCTTCAGCTTGTCCAGGAAGTACGGCAGCAGGCTGAGGTGGTACTTGTTGATCTTGGCGAAGTCGAGGATGCGATCCTCGCGGTCCTGGTGGTGCGACGCCGGGTGGAAGCCGGTCTTCACGCCGCTGTCGGGATAGACGCGGCTCGAATCCGTCGCGGCCCATCTTGAACGAGAACACGCGGGTGATGTCGGAGGCAAACGCCACCGCCTGCAGGTCGAACATCAGCTTGACGTGCTCGTCGAACGCGTCCGGCACGCCCATCGGCGCCATCGGCAGCTCGCGCGGTTCGCCGCTGGCGTTCGAGGCTTCGATGCGCTGGATACGGCGCTCGATCTCGCGGACGTCGTCCAGGTAGTCGCTCAGGCGGGCGCGGTCCACGGGACCGAGGTTGCTCTTGAGCTGTGCCACCTCCGCGGTGATCCAGTCGAGGATGCTCTTGTCGGCCTTGCGGCGGGCGGCGCGCTGCTCGGGCGTGGCGCCGACGCCAAACAGCATGTCGAACGCGGCGCGCGGGTCGCGCACCATCGGCAGCGGCGCGTCGGGACCGGCCCAGCTGACCGTGTCGGTGTAGACGCAGGCATAACCGTAGGCGCAGCCACCGGCCTGATCCACGTTCTCGATGCACAGCTGCATCGACGGAATCGGCGTGTCCTGCCCGTACTTCTGCGCATACATCTGGTCGAGCGAGGTGGCGACGTGCACGTCGGACCCCTGCGTCTGCTTCGGATGCGACTGCGTCAGGAACACCGCGCTCGAGCGGAAGTGGTCACCGCCGATTTCGGGCGGGGTGAACGCCTCGGCGTTGCGGACATCGGTGTTGCTGATGATCGTCAGGTAGTCGCGGTACGGCTCGAGCACGGCCAGGCTGCTGGGGCTGAGATCGAAGGCCGAGCCCGTGGCTTCCGGCGACCAGAGGAACTTCTTGGCCCCGATCGCCGTGGCGCCGGCCGAGCCGTGCACCATTTCGATCGCCGCCAGACGCACCTTCCCCGTCGCTGCCTTGGCGTGCGCGGTTCCGGCAGGCACCATCGCCTCCAGGAACGGCAGCGCCACGGTCACTCCCATGCCGCGAAGGACCGTACGACGGGACACGTGCTTCTTGGTGATGTACATCGCGTCTGCTCCTCTAGTTCCGGTACCCGGTTTCCGGTGTCCGGTTTCCGGTCTGCCCGCTTCTGCCCGACTTCCCGCCGTGCTACCGCTGCGCCACCTCGGTGGTGTCCGCCGCCTCGGCACGCCCCATCTGGAACGCCGAGCTCTTCACCACCCCGAGGACGAACTGCGACATGCGGTAATCGCCCTTGGCCGCGTCGCGCACGATGGTGCGGATCGCCGGCATGTCGTAGTGCTCAACGCGGCGGCCCAACCCGTAAGTCATCAGGCTCTCGGTGAAGCTGAGCGTGAAGACGTCCGAGTGCTTCAACAGGGCGGCGCGCAGTCCCTGCGGGCCGTCCATCTTGGTGCCGTCGTACAAGTCGCCGCTGGAATCGATCGTGGCATCGCCATCGCGGAATCGCCAGGCGCCAGTGACGTCGAAATTCTCGAGCGCCAGGCCCAGCGGATCGATCACCTTGTGGCACGACGTGCACGCCGGGTTCTTGCGATGCTCTTCCATGCGCTGGCGCACCGACAACAGCTTCGCGCCCTGCGCGGCACCCACCGAGTCGTCCAGCGACGGCACGTTCGGGGGCGGGGCCGGCGGCGGCGAGCCGAGCAGCACTTCCATGATCCACTTGCCACGCTGCACCGGCGAGGTGCGGTCCGCCACCGAGGTCAGCGCCAGGATGCTGCCCTGGCCGAGCAGGCCGCGGCGATTGGGGTCGGTCAGCGCCACGCGGCGGAAATCCGGGCCGTTCACGCTCGGCAAACCGTAGTGCCGCGCCACACGCTCGTTCACGAAGGTGTAGTCGGCGGTCAGCAATTCCTGCAGCGGACGATCGTCGCGGACGATGGCGTCGAACAGCAGCTCGGTCTCGCGCTTCAGCGCATCGGCCAGCGTGCGGTCGTACTGCGGATACTGCAGGTAGTCCGGAGCGAGCTTGACCAGGTCCTGCAGGCGCAGCCACTGCGAGGCGAAGCGGGTGGCAAGCGCTTCGGAGCGGCGGTCGGCCAGCATCCGCTTGACCTGCTTCTCGAGCACCAGCGGCTGCCGCAACGTGCCCTGGCCCGCCACCTTCAGCAGTTCCTGGTCCGGGCCCGAGCCCCAGATGAAGAACGACAGGCGCGACGCGAGATCGTAGTCGGTGATGCGGTAGTTCTGCCCCGGACGCACCGTCGCCGGCACTTCCTCGAGGCGGAACAGGAACTTGGGGCTGGCCATCAGCGCCTGCAGCGACATCCGGACGCCTTCTTCGAAG
Organism: uncultured Acidobacteriota bacterium; assembly: GCA_963723005.1. Taxonomy (GTDB): domain Bacteria; phylum Acidobacteriota; class Vicinamibacteria; order Vicinamibacterales; family UBA2999; genus VFZN01. The sequence continues at coordinate 152,490 of CAVRPA010000016.1, forward strand.
TCGCCCTGCTGACGGCCCTGCTCGTAGAACACCATCAGCTTCTTCACGTCGTCCGCGGATACCGGGCCACGGTAGGCCAGACCGGCGAGACGCTTGATGATGCTGGCGGCGCAAGCGGCCTCTTCGGACGGCTGCGTCGGCCGGCACGTGAAGATGCGGCGGCGGCTCGGGGAATCGGAGATGCCGGTCACCTTGATCGGGCCGGTGATGGCGAACTCGCGGAGGTGCGGCAGCGCGGTGATGCCGAAGCCGCTGCCGATCTGGCTGTCGGCCATCGTCTGCTCGATGGGGGCGAGGAGGTCGTCCACCGGGGCGTCGAAGCGCGACACGAACGCGGCCGAGATGCGCTGCGGGCCGGCGCGGACGTAGATCTTCGGCGTGACGAGGTTCATGCCGTTCGGGTCGGCCTCGCTCATCCGCGTGTTGATGTCGATGAGCGCCACGCGCCCGCCGTTGACCGACACTTCAATCTGCTCGCCCGGGACGCTGCTGCCGAACAGCTGCCCCGTCGGGATGGAGTGCAGCATCATCCGGAACGTGTATTCGCCGTCCGCCGGGAAGATGTGCGACACCGAGATGCCGCCGCGGGTGCCGAACGGCGCGCCTTCGACCTGGCGCATCTGGTTCGCGGTGCGCGGAATCTTGTAGGTGGACTCGGTCGGCGCGGCGTTGGCATCGCCCACCGCCAGCGTGCTGATGGCGCTGGCCGCGCGCATGTAGCCTTCGAGCACCGTCGGCGAGAAGCCCTGGGCATCGGCCACGTTGTCGAAGCCGTCGCTGATGGTGTCGGGCGGCAGGTAGGATTCGACGTCCACGTCGAGGTCCAGCAGGTCGCGCACCGCGTAGGTGTACTCGGCGCGGTTCAAGCGCTGGAACGGCCGGCGGCCGGGATTCGGGTTGAGCGCGGCCGCGCGATCGATCCGGGTTTCAAGCGCCGTGGCCAGGTCCGTCAGCAGCTTGGCGTCCGGGCGCCGGGCGCCAGCCGGCGGCATCATGCCGGCGCGCAGCTTGCGAATGACTTTCTCGGAGACTTCGGCGTGCTCGGTGGCGGCGCCCGCGTCGAACGACGCCAGCGTGAGGCCGCCTGCCTTGGCGCGATCGTTGTGGCACCCGACGCAGGTACTGCTTCATCAGCGCGTTCTGCTCGGCCACCGGTGAGGTTGCCGGGGCGTGTGCCGCCGCCATCGCGGGCGCACCGGCCGGGCTGGCTGGGGCTTGAGGCGTCGCCGCGGCAGGTGCTTGCGCCTTTGCCGGGGACTGCGACAATGGAGCGTCGGCCGCGAGCAGGGTGAGTCCCGCGCAAACGGCCCCCAACACGGCTAGCGTGGAGCTGGTCCTAGGGCGCATCATTCCAATCGGAGTATACGGCCGATACAGAAATCGGATTGTCAGTATTTGTCACTTCGCTGACAGGGCATAAATCGGCTGCTATCAATACGTTGAAGTCATCTGATGCCCCCATTTGGAGACCACCGATGAACCCCGTTTCCGCCCGCTTCTTCGCCAGCGCCGCCCAGTTCCGTCGATGGCTGGAACGCCAGCACGGGACCGAGCGCGAGCTGTGGATCGGCTTCCGCAAGAAGGGGGTCGAACCGGCGGGCCTGGACTACATCACCGCCATCGAGGTCGCCCTGTGTTTCGGATGGATTGACGGCATCCGTAAGTCTCTCGATGCCACCAGTTACGTGAACCGGTTCACGCCGCGGAAGGCCGACAGCGTCTGGAGCCAGATCAACATCGCGAGGGTCGAATCGCTGATTTCACGGGGCGAGATGCATCAGAGCGGGCTGGACGCCTACGCGAAGCGCGACCCGGCGAAGTCGGGCATCTACTCCTTCGAGCAACGGCCCCAGTCGTTTCCGCCGGAACTGGAGCGCCGGTTCAGGACTGCCAAGAGGGCCTGGACCCACTTCAACGCGCAACCGCCCGGCTACCGCCGGCTGGCGATCTGGTGGGTGTCGAGCGCCAAGCGCGAGGAGACACGTCTCCGCCGGCTGAGCCAACTGATAGAGGTGTCCGGCCAGGGCATGCGCATCGGCGCGCTCTTTGGACAGACCGGCGCGGTGCCAACCCCCTCGCCGCAGAAGCGCAAGACGAAAGCGAAGGCGAAGACGAAGGCCGGGGCCCGAAGGCCAGGACCGCCGCACGAACCACCAGGACCCGTTCGCCCAAGACGCCCCGATGACGATGAGGATCGGGGTGGATCTGGGTGGGACCAAGATCGAGGCGATGGCGATGGACGCGACCGGCCTCGAGTGCGGTCGCGTCCGGGTGGCCACTCCCCGCGACGACTACGACGGCACGATCGCGGCGATTGTCCAGTTGGTCGGCCAGCTCGAGCAGCGCCACGGCCCGGCGTCCGTTGGCGTCGGCATGCCCGGGATCGTCTCGCCGGCGACCGGACTGGTGAAGAACGCAAACTCAACGTGGCTCAACGGCCGGACGTTCGATCGGGATCTGGAGCGCGCGCTGAGCCGCCCGGTGCGGGTGGCCAACGACGCCAATTGCTTCGCGTTGTCCGAGGCTGTTGATGGCGCGGCCGCGGGCGCGGGCACCGTCTTCGGCGTGATCGCCGGCACCGGTGTCGGCGGCGGCATCGTGGTGAACGGCAGGTTGCTCGAAGGCGCGCACCACATCGCCGGCGAATGGGGCCACAACCCGCTGCCCTGGCCGCGGGACGAGGAGCGGCCGGGCCCCGCCTGCTATTGCGGCCGCCGCGGTTGCATCGAGACGTTCCTCTCAGGCCCGGGTCTTGCCAGCGACTACGCCGCACAATCCGGGGCGACGCTGGATGCGCATGCAATCGCTGCGGCGGCCGCGGCGGGTGAATCGGCCGCGGTCGAGGCCATGGCGCGCTACGTGGATCGAATGGCGCGGGCGCTGGCCACCATCATCAACGTCATCGATCCGGACGTGATCGTGCTGGGGGGCGGTCTGTCGAACATCGACGCCATTCGCACCGGCGTCCCGTCACGCTGGAGCAAGTACGTCTTCTCCGACGAAGTGCATACGCGCCTCGTCAAGGCGCGGCACGGCGACTCCAGCGGGGTGCGCGGCGCGGCCCGGTTGTGGTGATCGGTCACTTCAAAGCGGTCACCTGTTGAAGCTCGCCGATCGCCGACGCCAGCGCGGGCTTCTGCTCGCGAGGCACCAGGTCGCGCGCGATCCACAGCATCTTCGACGCGGTGTCCCAGTCGTTGGTCAGGAACGCCACCGAGGCCAGCCCCATCGGCCCGCAGCCGTTTTTCGGCTCGGCTTTCTGGACCGCGGCGAAGAGCTGCTGCGCGACCCCGGTCTGCTTGATGGCCAGGGCCATCTGACCGGCGGCGCACTGCATGACGGGTGTCGCGTCCGGGGCCAGCGCGGGGGCCAGCAGTTGCAGCGCTTCGAGCGACCGTCCTTCGGCGATGAGCGGCGCGGCAGGGGCCAGGGTTGGGAACTCGTCGGCTGACACGAGCCACAGCGGCAGCGACCAGATCAGCTGACCGCCCTGCGCGCTCTGCATCTGGCGCTGCGCGAACTTGACGGGAAGGACCGCCACGGCGGGCAGCGTGCCCGGGGCGCTGGCGGTGAACATCCACACCCCGGCGGTCAAACCGAGCAGGGTCCACTCGCCCTTCTCGTTGCTCTCGGTGGCGAGCGTCTTCTGGCCGACGAACTGTTCTCCCCGGTAGCCGGTCACCGCCTCCGCGGCGATGGAGGTCGCCACGGCACCCTTGCCGGTGCGCGTCACGCCTTTCAGGCGGTAAACCGTCTGCGCCGCGAGGAACGGCGCCATCAGCAACACGATCACCGCCACGCCGAATGCGAGCTGTCGCCGCATGGGAACCTCCGTGGGGGGACTTGGGGTTGCGGTGGGACTTTATCGTATTTCGAGGTTGTAGACCGCCACCGGCCACACCTGCCGGCCCTTGCGGCTGGCGAGCGGCCCCGGTGGCCGTGGGTCCGATGGATCGACGGGCGTCACCCCGAGGCTGCGCAGCCCGATCTGATTGAAGCCGCGACGAAACAATTTGCCAGTCGCTGTTGCGGGGATGGTGATCACGGCGGTGGATGCATCCGGCACGCCCGCCTTGAACCGGCCGACCTCGACGCCGTTGACATCGAGCGCAATCTCCGCGACGACCGGCGGCTCCTCGAATCGCGTGCGCGACCGGATCGTGATCGTCACGTCGCCACCGGGCAGATCCAGCGGCACCGCCATCAGCGCCGGGCTGCCGCCAATCCACCACGCCGGTCCCCAGTCGTCGCCACCCGGCACGTCCCACCCCGAGAGCAGGTACTTCTCCGCCGTGCGATCGAACACGAGCGAGAACGTGGCGCGCGGAGTCTCCGGCGAGAGCACGTCGTACTTGTCAACCGGGACACCCTCACGCCACGCGAACCACACGTTCGCGGGAAAGGCGAACGGATACCAGTATGGCGATCGCGTCTGCAGCTCCGCCTGCTGACGGACGATGCGCCCGAAGCTGACGGGCTCGTCCTTGGGCAGCATCCCGGCGGTGTACTGGACCATCAGCAGGTGATTCCACCAGATCGCGCCGGCCAGCACCGGCGCAAGGGCGAGCAGCGGCCGTCGCAGCACGAACTCGATCACCAGCGCGAGCCCGGGCGCCAGCATCACCAGCGCGCTCGAGAAGCGCCGGCCGCCGAACGACCAGCCGCCTGCCCAGTCGAGCGTGGCGCCATTCACCCACGCGGTGAGGAACAGGATCACCAGCGCTGACGCGGCCCATCGCCACGAGCGGCGCAGGTACGCGAACGTGCCGACGACCGCCACGTAGGCGACGGGGGTCCACGACAGGAAGCCGTGCCACGAGGAGAAGAGCGTGTCGATCCAGCGCGAGTGCCAGGGATTGAAATACCCCCCCTGCCCCACCAGGGGGTAGTCGTAGCGCGTGAAAAGGACGTAGCTGTGCCCGAGCTGCAACAGAATCCACGGCAACGCGCCGAGGAAGGCCCAACCAGCAAGCGACAGTGCCTGACGCACACGCCCCTCCGCGGGTGTGCGCGCGGCGCTCAGCACCAGCACTGCGGGATACAGCGCGAAGAGCGATTCCTGCGAGCGGGCGAGGAACGCCAGCCCGATCAACGTGCCAAGGATCAGGCTCTGGCGGACGGTGGCGCCCGGCGGGACCCAGCGCGCCGAGCACACCACGAACAAGGCGACGAAGCCGAAGGACGCGGCGTGCGTCATCGACGGCTCGTAGACCATGTACCAGTAGAGCGGCGTCGCGGCGAAGACCAGCACGGTGGTGAAGAGCGCCACCCTGGGCAGGAACTCGCGGCGCAGATGCAGGTGAAGGGCCACCAGCCCCGCGGCGCCGATCGCGAACGACGACAGCAGCGCCGAGCGGACGTATGGAAGGCCGAGCCCGATACCCACGGCGTCGGCCGGCGCGGTCGACCATCCGGCGGTTCGACCCACCAGATCCGCGGCGGCGACACACAGGTAGAGCGGAAACCACAGCAGCAGCGGTCCCACAGGGACCACGTGATTGGGCCGCGGCGGCTGGTTCAGGAACGCGAACTCGGCGGCGACGTCGAGGTCACGGTCGAAGATCAGGCTGCGCAGCTGGGTGAAGTAGGTGACGCCGTCGGTCGTCACGCCGTGGGTGTCGGCGAGCTGCACGCCAAGTGCGTAGAGCAGGACGAGGCCCAGCAGGTGGACGTCCGCGGTCTCGCGCAGCTCGGCGGCCCAGGCGACGTGACGCCGCCGCGAGGCGCGCCACGAGAGGCACGCCAGGATCGGCAGGCCCGACGCGAACACCAACCAGGCCGACGGCCGCGCCGGCAACGAGATGAGCAGCCCCAGCCAGAAGATGACGAGCGTTGCGAGCACCGGGGAGCATCATATCCGGCAACCGGCAGACGGCAACCGGCAGACGGCAGACGGCAGCGGCAGACGCGGACGCGACGAACCTTGATCCTCCGATCCCGCGATCTCAGATCACCAGATCAGATCACCACCTCACGAGATCTCCAGATCTCCAGCTCACTATCACTTCCTGTATCCCTGCCCCCTAATCACCTGCCCCGGCCTCGCGTCGGTAATCGCGCCGTTCGAGACGACGGCCTTGCCGTTCACCAGCACGTGCAGGATGCCCTCGGAATAGTGATTCGGTTCGGTGTAGGTGGATCGATCGCGCACTTTGCCCAGGTCGAAGATCGTGATGTCGGCCTTGAAGCCCGGGCGCAGAATGCCGCGATCCGGGATACCCATACGCGACGCCGGGCGCGAGGTGAACCGCCGGATCGCATCCTCGAGCGTGATCAGCTTCTCGTCGCGCACGTAGGTGCCGAGGATCTTCGTGAACGATCCCCAGGCGCGCGGGTGCGACTTCGACACCGACAGCGGCCCGTCCTCGGCGCGCGCGCCGGAGTCCGTCCCGATGGCGATCAGCGGATGCGCCAGCGCCGTCCGCACATCGTCCTCGCGCATGATCGAGATGATCACGGACGACTCGGCGCGATCGGCGATGACCAGGTCCATCACCGCATCACGCGGGTCCTTGCCCATCTCCTTGCCGATCTCCGCGAGCGTCTTGCCTTCCCATTTGCGGAGGGACGGATCGAGCACCGATGACAGCAGCACGCCGCCCGCCCCGCCCGATCCGTACCACTGGTTCTCCCAGTCCTTCGGATTGGGATCTTCCATGTCGCGCTTGACCTTCTCGCGCTGCGCCGGGTCCTTCAGGCGCTGCAGCATCGGCTCGGTGCCGCCTTCGCGCACCCACAGCGGCAGGCAGGCGTCGAGCCCGTTCGAGGCGCGATCGTAGGGATAGATGTTGGCCGAGACGTCCAGGCCGCGCGCCCGCGCGGCTTCGATGTGCCGGAGAATCTCCGGCATCCGGCCCCAGTTGGCGCGATAGGCGGTCTTGAGGTGCCACACTTCGGTCGGGATGTGGGCCCGCTCGGCCACAGCGAACGCCTCGTCCAATGAGGCAATGATTTGGTTCGACTCCGAGCGCTGGTGAGTGAGATAGCGACCGCCCTGCTCGGCGGCGACTTTGGCGAGTTCGACGATTTCGTCCGTGCTGGCGAACCGATCCGGCACGTACTGGAGCGAAGTGCTGACCCCCAGTGCGCCCTGCTCCATCGCCTGGCGCACGAGCGTCTTCATCTGCTCGAGCTCGTCGGCGGTGGCGGCGCGCTGCGAATCGCCGATCACATACGACCGCAGTCCACCGGCGCCGACAAAGGTGCCGAGGTTCAGCGCCGGCTTCGAGCGCGTCTCCAGGCGAGTGAAGTATTCGCCGAGGGTCCGGAAATCGAGCGTGACCTTGAACGAGTCGAACTGCGCTTTCGCCTCGGCTGCAAGGCGATCGTTGATCGGGGCGATGGAGCTCCCCTCTCCGGTGATCTCGGTCGTCACGCCCTGAGTGATCTTCGAAGCAGCCCGGCTGTCGGCCAGCACGTTGAACTCGGACTGTCCGAGCATGTCGATGAAACCAGGCGCGACGTAGGCGCCCGCGGCGTCGAGCCGCGTCGCCGCCGTGCGGCCGCCAAGCTTCCCAATCGCGGTGATCTGGTCACCGACGATGCCGACGTCGGCCTCGAACCAGGGCGCGCCGGTGCCGTCGATCAGCCGACCGCCGGTGATGACCACATCGAACTCGCTGGTCCGCGCCGGCGCGGAGGGCTGTGGCGGGGTCGCGGTGCAGGCAGCCGCGAAGACCGAGGCAACGACAAGGGCTCTTCTCACGGCGGAGATTGTACAATCGGACCCTCATGCCCCGTGCTGCGCGCCTCTGGCCGGTCCTGGCCTGCCTGATCACCGGCGCCGCGCTCTATGTCAGCCGGGGCGTCCTCGACGCGGCCCTGGTCAATGGCCAGGGCGTGCGGGTCGCGTTCCTGCCGCCGTGGGAATCGTTCGTCGGCTTCCTGCTGCTGGGCGGCGTCGGCCTGGTCCTCGTCAACTGGCTCAATCAACCGCGCGGCTCCACCGCGGCGCGCGCGCCGCTGGCGGCGCTGGTGATGCCGCTCGTCGCGCTCGGCGTGCTGTTGCTGCCGTTCACGCCCGTCCTTCCAGACCGATGGCCCGTGCTGCAGGCACTGGCCGGCCCGATGGGTGGGCTCGTGTGGTTGGTAGTGCTCGGTCTGCTGGTATGGGTGTGGTGGCAGCACCGGCTGGTGTCGATGGCGTGGTTCGCGCGCCGGAGCGTCACGCAGCTCACCGTGATGATCGGCCTCGCCACTGCTCTCGTCAGCGGCAGCGCGGCGCTTCGCTTGACTGGCACCGTGCTGTTCCCCGCCGGTGACGAGCCGCACTACCTCGTCATCGCGCAGAGCCTGTGGCGTGACGGCGACTTCAAGATCGAGAACAACCACCAGCGCGGCGACTATCGCGAGTACTTCAGCCGCGACCTGGATCCGCATTACCTCACCCGCGGCGCGGACGGCGAGATCTACTCGATCCATCCCGTGGGGCTGCCGATCCTGCTGGCGCCGATCTACGGCCTCGGCGGCTACACCGGTGTGCTGCTGGCGCTGATCGCCGTGGCGTCGCTGGCCGCGGCCTTGATGTGGCGGTGGGTCGTGGGCGTGTTGAATGCGCCTGGCGCGGCCACCTTCGCGTGGGGCGTCGTCGCCTGCTCGGCGCCGTACCTGTTCAACACCTTCACCGTCTACCCCGAGATCGCCGCGGCGCTGGCGGTGATGATCGCGCTGACGACCAGGAACCCGATCGTCGCCGGCGTCGCCTGCGGCGTGCTCCCCTGGCTGAGCACCAAGTACGCGCCGATGTCGGCCGTGCTGCTGGTCACTGCTCCGGAACTCCTGAAGTGGACCGTGCCGTCGCTGTCGGCGCTCGCGAAGCGGGTGGTGCCGTACGGCGTTCTGTTACTGGCGTGGTTCACGTTCTTCTATGTCATCTGGGGCTCGCCGCTGCCGCAGGCGCCCTACGGCGCGATGGTGCAGACCACGCCGTTGAACCTGGTCTTCGGCGCACCGGGCCTGCTGTTCGATCAGGAGTACGGGCTGCTGCCGTACGCGCCGGCGTACATCCTGGCGATCACCGGCCTGGTGGCGCTGTGGCGCGCCGGCGGCGAGCGGCGACTGCTTGCCCTCCGCGTGGTGCTGGTGTTCGGCGCGCTGCTCGGCACGGTTGGCGCGTTCCGGATCTGGTGGGGCGGCTCCGCGGCGCCGGCCCGGCCGCTGGCTTCGGGGCTGCTGGTGCTGGCGCTGCCGATTGCCGCGGCCTTTGCCGCCGCGCCGCAGGCCTCGGCACGGCGCGCGGCGCAGCACCTGTTGTTGTGGATAGGCGTTGGCATCGCGGTCACCCTGACGTTCGCGCAGGAAGGTCTGCTGATCGCGAACGGGCGTGACGGCACGTCGAGTCTCCTCGAGTGGTGGTCGCCGCGCTGGGAACTGTGGACGCTGGCGCCGAGCTTCATCTTTCACGAGGCGCCCACCGCGCTGCTGCACTCGGCGGCCTGGCTGGTGATCGCGGCAATCGCGGCCGCCGTGTTGTCGCGCACGCGCGCGTCTCGCCCGGCCACCGCGGCGCTGGCGGCGTGCGGCGTGTTCGGCGCCGCGCTGGCAGCCGCGGCCCTCGTCCTTCCGCTGCTTCCTCACGATCCGCCGATGCCGCGCGTGAACCTCGAGGCGCGAGCGCGGCTCGCCGCCCTGGATAGCTTCGACACACGCGCACTACCCGCGGCGCTGATCTTCGATCCTCTGCGCAAGACCAGCGCTGCCGAGATCCTCCCCGCGCTCACGCTCACCGTGCGGCCGGGGCTGCGGCCCGATCCGCAGCCGGTCCGCGTGCTGCACAACGGACGCTTCTCGCTGCCGGCCGGGGACTATCGGGTGGACGCCGATTTCGGCCCCAACGGACTGGCCGCCGCCGACGCGCTCTCGCTTCAGGTCGGCCGCGTGGGCTCGCCGCTCCTGGCGTGGACGGTGCCCGCGGCCGCGCCGGCGCTGCGTGAGACGTTCCACTTGCCGGTGGACGCCAGCTTCATCGGCTTCCGCGGCTCCCGCGCGCTCGAGCAGGCCCTCCAGTCGCTCACCATCACGCCGCTGGCAATCACGAATGCCGGCGAGCGCGTCCACTCGCAAACAGTGCTGGGCGCCGCGCAGTACGGCCAGGTGATGGTGCTGCTGCACGACGACAAGGTGAATCCGGAGCCGACGGGATTCTGGGTGCTCGGCCAGCGCCCCACAGTTCTCAGCGTTTCGTCAGCGCAGGGCGCCACCAGCCCGGTCGATCCTGCGAATTCGCAGCGGCGTCGATGACAACCAGGTGACGCTCCGCACGCGCGGCTGGGAGCGCACGATTACCCTGGCGGCGAACGCGCCGCAGGACGTCGAGCTGCCGGCGGCGCGCCACGGGGTGGTCGAGCTGACGCTGCTGGCGAGTAGCGGCTTCATGCCGATGGACCGCGACCCCGCCGTGCGCGATCGCCGCTTCCTCGGTGTCTGGGTCGAGGTGCCGCAGTAGACTGGCAGTATGTCGATTGCCGACCTCCGCCGCGAGTACCGCAACCATTTCCTCACCGAACAGGACGCCGCCGCCGACCCGCTGACCCAGTTCAAGCAGTGGTTCGAGGAGGCGCAGCGTTCCGAGTTGCTGGATGCCAACGCGATGACGCTGGCGACGGTGTCGGCCACCGGCGAGCCCTCGGCGCGCACCGTGCTGCTCAAGGGCGCGGACGATCTCGGCTTCGTGTTCTTCACCAACTACGAGAGCGCCAAGGCCCGGGACCTGGCTGAGAACCCGCGCGCCTGCCTGCTCTTCTTCTGGGCCGAGCTCGAACGGCAGGTGCGGATCACCGGCGCGGTGTCGCGCGTCTCGCGCGAGGAGTCGGCGGCCTATTTCCGCTCGCGTCCGCGCGAGAGCCAGATCGGCGCGTGGGTGTCGCCGCAAAGCCGCACCATTCCGAATCGCGGCGTGCTGGAAGAGAACTTCGAGTCGCTGACCGCGCAGTACGACGGCGACGATGTGCCGGTGCCACCGTTCTGGGGCGGCTACCGTGTCACGCCCGAGCGCGTGGAGTTCTGGCAGGGTCGCCCCAGCCGCCTGCACGATCGACTGCTCTACACGAGCACGGCGACGGGGTGGACCAGGGTGAGGCTGGCGCCCTAGAACAGTCGATTACCCCACTCCCCACCTTCACCGCCTGCCCGCCCACTTGCACGCGGGTGATGTCCGTTGGGCTGTCGGCGGTGATGCGCATGTGGATGCGGCTCGGGCGTCCCATCTTCACGCCCTGCAGGCTGACCATGCCGTTCCAGGCTGACTCGTGAACAAGACGATGGGTGACCAGGTAGCAGCCGAGCGGCCCGCTGGCGCTGCCCGTCGCGGCATCCTCGGCCACGCCCAGGTCCGGCGCAAACATCCGCGAGTAGACGGTCACGTCGCTGCCGTACGGCTCCACCGCGAACAGGAACACCGCGTTGTGCCCGCCTGGAAACGCGCTGCGGAGCGCGCGCATTGCGCGCAGGTCCGGTTCGGCGGCATCCACCGCCGCGCGCGAGGACAGCGGCACGTAGATGAACGGCACGCCGCACGACACCTCCTCCACGGGCACGCCCCAAAATCGAGCATCGACGTCACGCAGCCGATTGACTGGAGGATGTCGGCGACCGGCGACGCGGGAGTGCGCACCTCCGGCGTCTTCTGGTCCATCCAGGCGAACTCGAGGCGCGACCCGCTCCAGGTGAGCTCCACCGTCGTCGGTCCGACGCCGAGGCCGAACACGAACTGCTCCGTGCCGACGGCAATCTTGCCGGAGTCCGCCAGCGCGAACGTGCTGCCGATTGTCGGGTGCCCCGCCA
>CAVRPA010000017.1:0-37023 GCA_963723005.1 uncultured Acidobacteriota bacterium
CGGCGGCATTGGTTGCGGCGCTGGGCCCGGCCTTCCGCGCCGCCCGCATCGACCCGCGGTCAGCTTTACAAGCCGAATAACGGATTCAGATCCGCGGCCTGAACGCCGGGGCATCTCCAGCCCAGCTTGCCCTTCCGCCTCGGTCCCTTCTACCGTGATCATTGGCGCGCTCATCGGCCAGGCACGGCGAAGCCGACATGGCCGCGCACCAAGACCTTTCCACCGTGGATGAACCTAGAATGACACCACATCAGCCCATGCCCGACGAAGCCAGAGCCCTTGCCGTCACGCATCCCGGACGAGCCGAACATATGTTCCCGGCGCTCACGTCCGCACAAGTCGCCCGCGTAGCCCAGCACGGGCGTGCACGAAAGGTGGTCGCCGGTGAGGTGCTGTTCGATGTCGGGCAAACCGCCGTGCCGTTCTGCGTGGTCACCCAGGGCCGCATCCAGATCGTCCGCCCCGCGGCTACCGGCGACACCGTGATCACCACCCACGGCCCGGGAGAGTTCACGGGCGAGGTCAACATGCTCTCGGGTCGCCGAACGCTGGTGAAGGGACTGATGGTCGAGGACGGCGCGGTGATCGAGCTGGATCGTGATGGCCTGCTGTCGCTGGTCCAGACCGACGCCGAGCTGAGCGAGATCATCATGAAGGCCTTCATCCTGCGAAGGGTGGAGTTGATCGCCAGAGGGCTGGGCGACGTGGTAGTGGTCGGGTCGTCGCACTGCGCGGGAACGTTGCGGGTGCGCGAGTTCCTGACGCGAAACGGTCATCCCTACACATCGATCGATCTGGATCGAGACGAGGGTGTGCAGGCGCTGCTCGATCGCTTCGCGGTGAGCGCCGCGGATGTCCCGGTGCTGATCTGCCGCGGCAACGCCGTGCTGCGCAACCCGACGAACCGGCAGATCGCGGACTGCCTCGGGTTCAACGCCGCGATCGACGAGACCAAGATCCGTGACGTGGTCGTCGTCGGGGCCGGCCCATCAGGCCTGGCGGCGGCCGTCTACGCGGCCTCGGAAGGCCTGGACGTGCTGGTGGTCGAGACCAATTCACCAGGAGGGCAGGCCGGTTCGAGCTCGAATATCGAGAACTACCTGGGATTTCCGACCGGGATCTCAGGCCAGGACCTGGCGGGCCGCGCCTATACCCAGGCCCAGAAGTTCGGCGCGCAGATCGTCATCGCGAAAGGCGCGCGGGAGCTCGCGTGCGCCAGGCGGCCCTATGCCGTGCAGATTGACGACGACCAGCGCGTGTCGGCGCGCACGGTCATCATCGCCACCGGAGCCGGCTATCGCCGTCTCGAGCTCGAGAACCTCGCGCAGTTCGAAGGCGCGGGCGTGTACTACGGCGCCACCTTCATCGAGGCGCAGTTGTGCCGCGACAGCGAAGTCGTGGTGGTGGGAGGAGGAAATTCCGCCGGACAGGCGGCGGTGTTCCTGGCCCAGCACGCCCGGCGGGTCTACATGCTGGTCCGCTCGCGCGGGCTGGCGGAGACGATGTCGCGCTATCTGATTCGGCGCATCGAGGACAACCCGCAGATCACGCTGCTGACGGAGACCGAGATCGTGGCGCTCGAAGGCGATCTCGAGCTCGATCGGGTGAAGTGGCAACACCGGCCATCAGGACGCGTGGATACTCACGAGATCAGACACGTGTTCGTGATGACCGGGGCGTTGCCCAGCACCGCGTGGCTGGACGGCTGCCTCGCACTCGACACCAAGGGCTTTATCAAGACCGGGACGGATCTGTTGCCCGAAGACCTGGCCGCCGCCAAATGGCCGCTCGCACGCTCTCCGCACCTGCTTGAAACCAGCTTGCCCGGTGTGTTCGCCGTGGGTGACGTGCGTGGCGGCAACATCAAGCGCGTGGCGTCGGCGGTGGGGGAGGGCTCGATTGCCGTCGCCTTCGTCCACCGCGTGTTGAACGAGTGACCCCGGCTGCGCTCGCCGAACGGACGAGCTTTGCGCCGTCTGCAGTCTCTGCAACACTGGGTTGAAGGAATGCGGAAGCCGTTCGGATCATGATGCGTCTGCTGCGGACCGACGTCGGCCGGGCCCGGCTGCTGCTCTACACGTTCGTCATCGTGGCCAGTCTCGCCACGGTCTGGCTGGCGCGCCAAAGCTACTCGGTCTACAAGCTGACGCGCGGCGTCGGCGACACCTGGTTCCACAGCGCCGACGGCAAGCCGTGGTTCCGTCTCGACGAACAGCGGCGCGACGTGCCGATTGCCGCGATCTCACCGCACCTCCGCAACGCCTTCGTCGCCGTCGAGGATCACCGGTTCTTCATGCATCCCGGCGTGGACCCGATCGCGCTCGCGCGCGCCATCGTCCGAAACGTCCGCGAGCCGGGCACAGTGGAGGGAGGCAGCACCCTCACACAGCAGCTGGCCCGGACGCTGTTCCTGTCCAATCGCAAGAGCTACGGCCGCAAGGCACGCGAGGCCGTGCTCGCGGTGCTCATCGAATGGCAGCTGACGAAGGAACAGATTCTCGAGCTGTATCTCAATCGCATCTTTCTGGGCGCCGGCATCTACGGCGTGGAAGCGATGTCGCAGCGGGTGTTCGGCAAGCCCGCGAAGAACCTGTCGGTGGCGGAGAGCGCGCTCATCGCCGGCCTGGCGCGCGCGCCGGCGACACTGTCGCCGTGGTCGAATCTCGACGGCGCCATCAGGCGCAGCCACGTCGTCCTGGGCCGGATGCGCGAAGGCGGGTTCATCACCGCGGACCAGGATCGCGAGGCGCGCAAGGCGCAGTTCCGCGTGCGCCCCTATCGCAGTGATAGTGACGGGCGGCACGGCTATGCGAAAGCGTACCTTCGGCAGCGGTTCCGCGACGAGTTCGGTGGCGACCATCCGCCGGACTGGCGCGTTGACACCACGTTTGTCCTGTCGCTCCAGGACGCCGCCGAAAGCGCAGTGGAGAACGGCCTCCGTCGCACGGGCAAGCCGGCCCTGCAGGCGGCGCTGGTCGCCGTGGATCCCGCCACCGGCAACGTGCTGGCCCTGGTCGGTGGCCGCGACTATCAGAAGTCGGCGTTCAATCGCGCCAGTCGCAGCCGTCGGCAACCGGGCTCGGCGTTCAAGCCGTTCGTGTTCGCGGCCGCGCTCGAGCGCGGATTGTCGCCCGTCTCGATCCTGCACGGCCTCAATCGCATCCAGCCGCAGGGACCGGACGAATGGACCCCGCGCAACGTCAGCGACGATGCCCCGGACGACTTGACGCTGCGAGCGGCGCTGATCGAATCGAACAATCGCGCGGCCACCTTGCTGCAGCAGCAGGTGGGGACGCGGCGCGTGCTGCGGCTGGCGACGCAGTCCGGCCTGGAAGATCTACCCGACGTCCCATCGCTGGCGCTCGGCACCGGGCTGGTGACGCCGCTGGCGTTGACGACCGCATTCGCGGTGTTTCCAAACGGCGGCCTTTCGGTGCGGCCGCGCGACATCACGCGCGTGCGCGACGCCGACGGCGGCACCGCGATGCAGCAGGCGGTGCAGTCCGAGCGGACGCTCTCGCCCGAGGTCGCGTTCCAGATGGTCTCGATGCTGGGGGATGTGATCGACCGCGGCACCGGGTCGCCCGCTCGTCGGCTGGGCGTGCGATTCCCGGCCGGTGGCAAGACGGGCACGACCAACGACTTCAAGGACGCGTGGTTCGTTGGCTTCTCCTCGTCGCTGGTGGTCGGAGTGTGGGTCGGCTTCGATCAGCCGGAGACGATCGGGCGGGACGCCTACGGCGCGCGTTACGCGTTGCCGATCTGGGCCGACTTCATGCAGCGTGCGGCCAGGGTCCGCCCGCCGGGCGCGTTCGAGCGGCCGGCAGGACTCGAGGAGGAGACGCTCTGCGCGATCAGCTACCTCAAGGCCGTGGACGGGTGTCCGATCTACTCGGAGTACTTCAAGGAAGGCGACCAGATTCCGGACCGGCTGTGCACCTTGCATCGCGGATCGATCCGCCAGCGCGTGGCCCGCACGATCGAAGGCTGGATCGGCGAAGTGGGCCGCCGCGTCCGCGGCATCTTCCGCTAGGACCTCGGTTGCGCCTCGCCGTCCGCCGCGCCCACAATGCCGGCATGACCTCCCTTCGCCGGGCGCTTCGGGCGTTCCTGCACCGCCCGGCCTTGTCGCTGACCGTGGCCGCCCTGTTCGCGCTGACGGTGGGATTCACCGCCGGGCTGTGGGCGATCATCGACGCGACGCTGCTGAGGCCGCTGCCGTACCCGGCGCCGGACAACCTCGTCGCGGTCTTCGAGGTCCACCCGATCCGCGGGGGGATGGCCGTGACCCCGGCGAATTTTCTCGACTGGGCTCAGAACGTTCCCGCGTTCGAGTCCGCCGCCGGGTCGTATCCGGTGGACGCCAGTCTCGTCTCTCAGGGCATGCCCGTTCGCGTGTCCGGGGCTCGCGTGACCGAGGAGTTCTTTGCCGTGTGGGGCGTTCCCGCCACGCTTGGCCGCGTGCTCAGCCCTGCCGACTTCGCGGGCGGCGCCCCGGCTGTGGTGATTGGCCATCAGCTGTGGCTGGATCACTTCGCCGGCCGTCGAGACGTCGTCGGCTCGACCGTCCGAATCGACGGCGCGCCCTACAGCATTGCCGGCGTCATGCCGGCGACCTTCCGGCGTCCGCGTGGCGAGCAGATCTGGGTGCCATGGTTGATGACCGCAGACGAACGCCGCGAGCGGCGGTTCCACCTCGTCTCCGCCGTGGCGCGGTTGCGGAATGGCGAAGCGGAGGACCAGGCCCGGACGCAACTCTCTCTTCTCTACCAGCGACTGAGCCAGGACCACGCGGAGGTACGGGAGTGGCGGCCGGAAGTGACCCGGCTGCGGACGGTTCTCGCCGGCGAGTCCACGCGGGCGGTGCCGCTGATGACCGGCGCGCTCGGCCTGCTGCTGGCCGTGGCCTGGGCCAATCTCGTCGGCCTGCTGCTCGGCGCCTGGCCAGAGCGGCGGGAAGAGATCCGGCTGCGCATGGCCCTCGGCGCGTCCACGCGGCAGCTCGTCACCCATCTCCTGGTCGAGGTCGCGATCTGGGCGACGGTTGGCGCCGCGGCCGGTCTGCTGCTGGCGAAGCTGCTGGTCCAGATCGCGGGCCCGGTGTTGTTCCTCGGCACCACGTTCGACTTCGAGCCGCGCATCGACGCTCGCGTGGTGGCGTTCGTGATCGCGTTCCTCGTCGTCACGCTCGTCGTTATCGTGCTCGGCCCCTTGACGAGGACGGTCGCGCGGGTCGTCGATCTGGCGCCCAGGCGCGATCGGCCTCGGCGCGTCACGCTGGGCGCCGTGTCGGCGATCGCGCAGGTGGCCGGATCCGTCGTGCTGCTGGCGCTGTCAGCCAGTCTTGCCACCGCGTTCATCGGATTGATGCGGGTGGCCGAGAGCGAGTCGGGATCGAACCTGCTGGCGATGGAGGTATCGCTCTCGGAACTGCAGCAGCCAGACGAGACGCAGCACCGGGCGTTCTTCAGCGCTCTGCTGAGCGCGTTGCAGTCGCGTGCGGAAGTCGCGGACGTGTCCGCGGCGAGCTATGTGCCTCCGGCGCAGCCCCTTGGCAACATCCGCTTCGACATCGATGGCCGCGCCGAGACATCCGACCATCACTCGGCCGTTGAAAGTGCCGTGTCCCCGGCCGCGTTCCACATGCTCGGGGTCAGGCTCGTGCGTGGACGGCTGCTTGGGCCCGGCGATGGGGAAGGCGCTCCGCCGGTGGTAGTCGTCAGCGAGTCGCTCGCCCGGCGCTACTGGCCGGACGAGGATCCAATCGGACATCGCGTGCGAGTCGTGGGTGTGGAGCAACCCATGTCCATCGTCGGGATCGTCGCCGACGTTCACCAGCCGCTGGCCCAGGATTCGCGGATCGAGTCGCTCATGTACCTGTCGTACCTGCAGACGCCGTGGCCGTTCATGACGGTCGTTGTCCGGGCGCGAGCGGATGTCGGCGCCGCGGCGCGAGCGGTCCGCGAGGAGGTCGCCAGATTGGCGCCGGATCAGGCGACGGGGGAGGTGCGCCTGCTCTCGGACGTCCGCACGGAATGGCTGGTCGCGCCGCGAGCCCGCGCGACGCTGGTCGCCTTGTTCGGCGCGGCTGCGCTGCTGCTTACGCTGGTCGGCATCCACGGCAGCGTCCGACGGGAGGTCGTGTCCCGCGATCGCGAGTGCGCCATCCGACAGGCCCTTGGCGCGAGCCCGGCGCAGGTCACGATCGCGCTGGCCGTGCCCGCGGTGACCGCGACGGCAATGGGCCTCCTCTGTGGCATCGCCGCGCTGTGGGTGGTGGTGCCGCCGTTACAGCGCCGGATCGCCGACGTGCCGGCCGTCGATGCGACCAGCCTGGCGGCGATGGTGCTGCTGACCGCGGCGGCCGCCGGCCTTGCGGCCTACCTGCCGGCGCGGCGCGCCCGTGCCACCGATATCGCGCAGACGCTCCGAGCCGATTACCGTTAGGGTCTGGCACGATACCCCCGAAAACGACGCAGATTCTGCCGCCCGGCACTTCGGCGCCTAGGCCTCCGATGCCGGAGCGCAAAACCTGCACTATTTCCGGGGGTATCGTGCCAGACCCCCGGATGCGCTGCTCACGCCGCGCGGGTGATCCGAACGGCCATCTCGTCGATGACCGAGCGCTGACGCACGGGCTGCAGCGCGTGCGACACCGCCAGCGGCACGAGCAGCGCTGCCGGGACGATCGCGTGGCCGAGGGCGTCGCCGGCGAGCAGGTGCGAAGCCGTGGCCCCGATCAGGTTGATGGTGAAGCCGGCATAGGCCCATTCGCGCAGCCTCGGCAGTCGCGTCTGCAGCAGGGCGAAAGCTCCCAGCAGCTTCGCGGTCCCCAGGATCACCAGGATGTAGGCGGGGTAGCCCAGGGTCGCGAGCGCCTCGCGGATCGGCGCCGCGCCCGACAGGTACATCGACGCGGACAGCAGCATCAGGCCGGCGAACAGCCCGGTGGCCGTCCAGTGAGTAATCGTCTTCCAGTCGCGGGTGGTGAAGTTCTTCATGGCGTGCCTCGTCATTTGATGGTTACCAACGTATACTGAGGTATCGTCGGATACCATGACGGCCCGGCACAAGACGGCACTATTAAGTGCGTCGGTCACACGAAGGGAACCAATGGCGCAAGCTGCGAAAAAGCTCCAGGGCGCGCACGCCCACCACGACTGCGAGTTCCGCGACATGCTGAGCCGGATCGGCGACAAGTGGAGCCTGCTGGTCATCCTGATCCTCGAGGGCATGCCGCAGAAGCGCGGCCGCTTCTCCGACCTGAAGCGCAGCATCCCCGGGATCTCCCAGCGCATGCTCACGGCGACCGTCCGCAACCTCGAGCGCGACGGCATGCTCACGCGCCACGTCTATGCCGAGGTGCCGCCGCGGGTCGAGTACGAGTTGACGACCCTCGGCCGCGGCCTGATGGATCCCGTGCACGGCCTGGTCACCTGGCTGCAGTCGAACTGGCCCGTCATCCGCACCTCGCGCGATCGCTTCGATGCCCGGAAGGTGCGCGCCAGCGCGTCGAAGGCGTGACCCCGCGAAGTGCGCGCCAGGACGTCGAAGGGGTGAGGCGCTAAAATTGCGCCACTACGAGCGGGAGGCGGACATTGCCTGCGCCTGACATCAATCCGTTGTCCTGGAACCTGCTGCGCCACTGCCGGGCGCTGGCCGCGCTGCCGGACGCGGCCTTGCAGGAGCTGTATGCGGCGGCGGAGGAACGCTCGTTCCAACCAGGCGAAGCGATGGTCAGGCAGGGCGAGCCGGCCGAAGGGCCTCCTGATCCTGCTCGAGGGAACCGCGCATGCGCGGCTGCGCGGCGCCGACCGCGATCACTGCATCGGGCGCTTCACCGAGCGGCGATCTCGTGGGGGAGATGGCCCTCGTGACCCGCGAAGCGCGAAGCGCGCGATGTCCTGGCCGATTCGCCCGTGCGGGTGCTGCTCGTGCCCACCGCGGCCTTCGATCGGCTGGCGGTGCGGCATCTCGAACTCGGCATCGTGCTCACCGAGCTCGTCGCCGATCGCCTGGGGCAAGGCGCGCACGACGGGTTCGGCGGCAAGCAGGTGGAAGGATTCCGGATTCTCCGCTGCATCGGTCGCGGCGGCATGTCCATCGTCTACCGCGCGCAGGACGAGGCGACCGGCGAGCTCGTGGCGCTGAAGATGATGAGCTATCGGCTGATCTACGATGCACCGGCGCTCGCACGCTTTCATCAGGAGGCCCGGCTGCTGCAGGGGCTGCGAACACCAGCACATCGCGCGCCTGAAGCGGCTGTTCCCGGCCTATCACACCTACTTCCTCGTGATGGAGCTCTGTGAGGGCGCCGACCTGAGCCGGCTGATTCACCTGCGCGGCGCTCATCCCGAGTCGCAGGTCCGGCCCATTCTCGGTCAGCTCGCGCGCGCGCTCGAGTACCTCCACTCACGCGGCCTCGTGCACCGCGACCTGAAGCCCGCCAATGTGATGGTCACGCGCGAGGGCCAGATCAAGCTGACCGACTTCGGGCTCGCCATGCCGGTCGTTGTGTCCGAGGACGGAGAGACACGGGCCGTGGATCAGGCGCTGATGGGGACGCCCGCGTTCATGGCGCCGGAGCAGCTGTCGGCAGAACCGCTGGACCGCAGAACCGATATCTACGCGCTCGGCTGCCTGGCCTACGAACTGCTCACGGGTCATCGTCTCTTCGGCGCGACCAATCTCTTCGAGCTGGTACGTTCAGAAGCTGACGATGCGGCTGCCCGCGGCCGAGGCGATCGGCGACCGGCATCAGCACGGAACTGCACGCCTTCCTCCAGGCCGCCTTGCAGGTGAACCCCGACGAGCGCCCATCGTCGCTGGCGCCGCTCGTCGAGTGGGCCGCCGCGTGTGACCCGCCGCCAGACGAGGCCTTCGACGACCAGGGGCCGACACCGTCCTAGTGCGGATGTTCGCAGCGCAAGGCGTGAGTCCACTCTTGCCCAACGCCCGATTGATCGCCATACTCAGCCGTATAGTGACGGCCCGGACCCATCCGGAATGGTGCCGTCGTCGCGCAGGAAGGTGACAGTGGATTCCATTCGCGCCTGGCTGCAGCAGCTCGCCCTCGAGCAGTACGCGCAGGTCTTTGCGGAGAATGACGTCGACCTGGACACCCTGCCGCTCCTGGGCGAGGCCGACCTGGAGAAGCTTGGCGTGTCACTCGGACACCGCAAGCGGATGCTGCGGGGGATTGCCGATCTGAACCAGGCGGCGCGGACCCCTGGATCGAGCGGGGGAAGTCCTTCCAGCCGGCCGGTGGATGGCAGCGCCGCGGCGGCGAGCGCGGACGTTGGTGAGCGGCGCCACCTGACGGTGCTCTTCTGCGACATGGTGGGCTACACCGAACTGGCCAACCGGGTCGATCCGGAAGTCCTGCAGACCATCATCCATGCGTACGAGGACGCGTGCGCGGCGTGCGTGGAGCGGTACGAGGGTTACGTCTTCCAGCGGCTGGGCGACGGAATCGTGGCGTTCTTCGGCTACCCCAAGGCCCACGAAGATGAAGCGGAGCGGGCGATCCGCGCGGCGCTCGACATCATCGAGACCCTGAGCCGCACCAACTTTGCCGAAGTGGGCCACATCGCCGTCCGGATCGGCATCGCCAGCGGACTGGTGGTCGTGCTGTCGGCCGAAAAAGGGGCGGTCGGCGACACGATGGTCATCGCCTCGCGCCTCCAGGGCATCGCCGAATCGGACACGATTGCCGTCAGCGAACGAGTGCAGCGGCTGGCAGGGGCACGGTTCGACTACCTGGATCAGGGCCCGCGGTCGCTCAAGGGGATCGCCACACCCGTCCGCGTGTGGCGCGTCACGGGCCTTCGCCGCTCGGAGAGCCGCTTTCAGGCGATCCACGGCGCGCCGCTCACGCCCATCATCGGCCGGGAAGCCGAGGTCGGGATCCTGCACGACTGCTGGCATCGCGCCGTCGCTGGCCAGGGACAGGTCGTCACCATTGGCGGCGAAGCCGGGATCGGCAAGTCGCGCCTGGCGCGCATCCTCATCGATGAGACACGGGACGACCCAGCGGTGTGGGTGACCGAGCTGCAGTGTTCGCCGTTCCACACGCTCAGTGCCTTTTATCCCATTGCCGAGCGGCTGCGACAGCGCCTGTTCCACGATCTTCACGAGGGCGACCATGGCGGGCGCTGGGCAGCGGTCGAGGCCTACCTGCGCGGCACCTCGTTGCCGGTTGACGAGGCGCTGCCTCTCATCGCGGATCTGCTCTCCGTCACGCCGCCCGCCGGCGAGCCGGTGTCGCCGATGACGCCCGAACGCGCGCGCACGATGACGCGGCACTTTCTGGTGTCGCTGCTGATCGACCAGGCGAAGGCGGGTCCCGGCATCGTGCTGCTCGAGGATCTGCACTGGGCAGACCCGTCAACGCTCGATCTCGTGGACTTCTTCATCGAGCGGATGCGCGAGGCCCGCATCCTCGTGCTGCTGACCCATCGTCCGGAGTTCGATCGCCCGCTGCCGTCGAAGGCCTACGTCAGGAGGATGGCGCTGGCCCGCTTGCGCAGCGAGGATGCCTCGGAGCTGGTCCGGCTGCGGTGTGCCGATCACGATTTCGCGGCCGATGTCCTGCGGCAGGTGATCGAGAAGACCGACGGCGTGCCGCTGTACATCGAGGAGTTCGTCAAGTCGGTCGTCGAGTCGCGACAGGCGGCGGCCACGGCCGCGATGTCGCAGGTCGTGATTCCGCAGAGCCTCCACGATTCGCTGCTCGCCCGCCTCGACCATCTCGGCGACGCCAAAGCCGTCGCGCAGCTGGCGGCGATGCTGGGCCGCGAGTTCCGGCGCGACGTCCTGGGGGCCGTGTGGATGGGCACTCCGGAGGCGCTCGTCGCCGGCCTCACGCGCCTGGCGGAGGCCGAGTTCATCTTCCCGGTCGGCGGCGGGCCGCGCGAGCGCTACATCTTCAAGCACGCGCTCATCCAGGATGCCGCTTACGAGTCGCTGCTGAGAAGCCACCGCGCGACCCACCACCGGCGCATCGCCGAAGTCATCGAGCAGCAGTTCAGTGAAGTGGTGACGGACCAGCCGGAGCTCGTCGCGCATCACTACGCGCAGGGGAAGCACCCCGAGCGGGCCGCCCACTTCTGGCTGCAGGGCGGTCAGCGCTCGCTTCGCCGCAACGCTCACGTTGAGGCCGCGGCACATCTGCGGAGCGCGTTGGCCTCGATTGCCGAATTGCCCGACACGCCGGCGAGAACACTGAGCGAACTCGACGTGCAGATTACCCTCGGCACCGCGCTCGTGGCCGCCCGCGGGTACGCATCCTCCGACGTCGAAGCGGCCTGGACCCGGGCCCAGGACCTGTGCGCGGCGGTGGGCGACGTGCCCCAGCGAGTGCCGGCGTTGTTCGGCCTCTGGATGTTCGAGACGGTGCGGGCCAACCATCCGGCGGGACTCGAGCTGTCCACAGACGATTGTGCAGCTGGCGGAAGCCATGCACAGCGAGGACCTGCTGATCGAGGCCCATCTCGGCATGGGGATCTCCCGATTCTTCATGGGGCAGTTCGACGAGGCGTGCCGCAGCTTCGATCTGCTGCTCGGCCTCTACGACGTGGAGAAGCACGGGGCGCACCGTTTTCAGTTCGGCCAGGACCCGGCCTCGATCGCGCTCGTCTACCTCAATTGGATCCGCTGGATCGAGGGCGACTGCGAGGCGGCGGATGCGATGATCGCCCGCGCCACCGAGCTGGCGCGTGGTCTGGAACATCCGTTCACGCTGTCGTTCGTGCTGGCATTTGCCGCCTGGCACCGGCTCTATGCCGGCGAGCCCGAGCGTGCCGACCCGATCATCGAGCGGCTGATCACCCTCTGCACCGACGAGCAGATCCCCGTGTTCCTCGCCCACGGCCTGGCCGCGGCCGGATGGGCACGTTGCGCGAAGGGCGAGCCCGACGGCCCCGAGGTGATGTCCCGGGGGCTGGAGGTGTTTGCGTCCACCGGCTCGCGCTGCTTCCTGCCGTACTGGAATGCCTTCCGCGCCGATGCGCTGTCGGCCAGGGGCGACCAGGTGTCCGCGCTGGCGATCCTCGACGAATCCGAGGCCCGCATGGAGGCGACCAGCGAGCGCTGGGCCGAGCCGGAGCTGTACCGTCTGCGCGGCCAGGTGCTGGAGAGAAGTGGCGCAGCGTCTCCCGACGCCGAAGCCTGTTACCGGCGCGCCATCGAGTGCGCCCGGGAGCGCGGTCTGGTCGCCTGGGAACTGCGCGCGGCGACCAGTCTCGCCGGGTTGCTCCACGGTCAGGGTCGTGCCGACGAGGCCCGAGCCGTGCTCGATCGGTCGTTGAAGAATCGTCACCCCCGCTTCGAGGGGCGCGATCTGCAGGACGCGCACCAGCGGCTGGAATCGCTCCCCATCTGACCCCCTATTCCGGAGGCCCTGCGATGATGCGCAACAACCCGTTTCCCGACTTGTCGATCGACGACTTCCTCTACGGTCACGAAGGCCCGTGGCCGCAGCCGAGCCGCGATCATCCGTTCGGGCTGGCGCCGGGCATCTACCAGATTCCCGATGCCGAGTGGGCCGACTGGAAGGCGAAGATCGGCGAGTACTACCTGAAGAACTCCGTCCCGTTCGGGCTCGAAGCCGCCGCCGCTGCCGCGAGCATGGCCACCAGCAACCCGTTCGACTACCCGGCGATGACCGACGCGGAATTCACCACGCTGGTGTCCGAGGGCCTGTTCAGCAAGTTTCTCTCGCCGCTCGACGACTACGAACGGCGGGTGTTTGCCGACTACATCACCGACACCGATCGCTACGAGTACTGGAAGGCCGACTACTCGTGCATGCGGGTGGTCAAGCAGCTCTACCCGGGCGAAGCGGCGTGCGCGTCGGTAACGCTGCTTCGCCGGCTCAAGAGCGATCAGGCGTTCACCTACGAGATCGTCGCGCTGATCCTGCAGGTGTGGGACGGGCAGCAGTTCGTGGACTCCGAGGTGTTCACGAATGCCGATGGCGAGGCGTGGAGGGTGGCCCGCTACTTCGTGCTGCAGGGGGCGATCCACCGCATCAACCTGATCGATCACACGGAGGTGCACTTCCCGCCGGATGCCATCAACGCGATCAGCAAGACCGTGCTGCCCAAGGACAACCTGGTGCTGCGGCTGCTGCAGCCGCACCTGTGGCTGTCGATGTGCGTCAACAACACGGTGCTCGAGGGACAGCGATCGCTGATCAATCGCAACACGTGGTATCCGTGGAGCCCCTTCGTCGCCAAGGGCGATGAAGTGCGGAAGCTCCTGCCGTTCGGCTGGTTCGGCTCGGACTACTACGCCGCGCACGGCGATGCGACGAATCCGGCGAAGGACGTCTACTTCGACGCGCCCAACAGTTCGTACCCGCCCTACAGGTACGAAGGCCTTCCCGAGACCATCCCGTCAGGCTACGGCCAGTTTCTCAACAGCTACTTCCCGCTGATCCGGAAGTTCACCGCCGGGGTGATCGAGCGCATGTCCGACAAGGACTGGACGGAGATCGGATACTGGGCGCACCACATCGCGATCTGGATTCCGGGGTTCCCCGATCGCGAGGAGCTGCTGGGCGCCGATGGTACGTCCTACAACAAGGCCCGGCTGGCCGACGTGCTCGCGCACTTCATCTGGAACGCGTCGATCCGCCATTCGTCCGACCACCAGACGCTCCACGAAATGGTCAACGGCCGGCGCGACGCGAACAACGCCATCGTGGTGAAGCCGATGCCGGTGCCGTTCATCCTGCGGGTCCAGCCGCCTCTGAAGAAGGACTACAAGACCACGCCGATGCCGGTGGACACCACCGGCCTGAACCTCCCTGAGCGGGTTGGCGACATGCTCGACCGGGCCTACGGCGACATCCTGCACCACATCGAGGCCAAACCCGTGCCGCTCTGCTGGCCGCACGATCCGATCAGCGCGCACTATGCCGATCTGCTGTTCTATCAGCCGCACAATTCGCTGTCGCTGATCAACGTCGGCGTCGATGCATCCGGCGATCGCAACCAGAACTACGCGTTCGACACGCCGGAGTTGAAGCAGCTGGTGGCGGACTTCCACGCCGATCTGACCGCGCTGGACAGCGATCTGGCCACCAATCGTCCGCAGCTGCACTTCGTGCCACTTGCTCAGGTTGCCAGCAGCATCCAGTACTGAGAGATGCGAGGTGACCCGTGACGGCTGACGACTTCCGTGCCCTTGCGCTCGACCTGCCCGGCGCGGTCGAGCAGTCGCACATGGGCCACCCGGACTTCCGGGCGAACGGCCGCATCTTCGCCACTCTCCACGGCGATGACGAGTGGGGAATGGTGAAGGTGGAGCCGGCCGAACAGCAGGCGCTGATGGCGGATCACCCCGAGGTGTTCGTTCCTTCAGCCGGTGCGTGGGGCCGGCAGGGCTGCACCAACGTGCGGCTGGCGAAAGCCAGCCGCGCCTCCGTACGCGCCGCCATGACCCTGGCCTGGGAACTGGTCAGCCGTCAGAAGCCGCCGCGGGCAAGGAGCAAGAAACCAGCGGCTGCCCGCTCGACTCCGCCGTCTCGCGGACGAGGTCCAGCCCGCTGACGAGGACGTTGGCGCCGGAACCATCACGCCGCGGCCGCGGACTCAGCGCGGGCGAGGCGCGGTATCGATGTCCGGGTAGATCCACGAGTGTTGCAGGCCCGGATGCCGGGCGCCATATCGCTGCGGCACGTTCTGCGTCCAGTTGCTGGGAATGAACAGGCAGAAGATCAGCAGCGCTGCCAGCAGCGCTCGCTGCCACCAGAGGGCTGCGCGAGGTGCGCCCGGCTCCAGGTCCGGCGCGACCGCGCTATGGCGCAGCCGGCCTTGCGCGCGCAATCGCGATCGGACCAGAAGCACCGCCCCGGTCAGCGCCATCAGCAGGTTCAGCGTCTGGCCGGTGCCGAGCGCCAGGCGGTGCGTGGGGTAGTCGCGGAACAGATCGACGAAGATGCGCAGGAACGCGTACCAGAACACGAATCGCGCGGCCGTGGCCCCGGGCGTGGGATTCGTGGCGCGCACGCGCATCAGGTACGGCACGAGCAGCAGGTTCTTCAGTCCGTCGTAGAGCACGACCGGATGCCGAAACCCTTCGGCGTCCGGGAACTTCACTCCCCATGCGACATCGGTGATCCCGCCGACAATCTGACCGTCGATGAAGTTGCCGAGGCGGCCGAGCCCCATGAGGAACGCCCCGGGAATGACCAGCGCATCGGCGACGCGCAGCAGCGAGTGCTTGTAGATGGCGCAGAACAGCCCGCACCCGACGGCGGCGCCAATCAGCAGTCCGTGCGTGGCCATGCCGCCCAGCCAGTAGCGCGGGATGAAGCTCGCGTGCTCGCGATAGAAGGGCCACTCGTCGAACAGGATCTCAATCGCGCGCCCGCCGGCGAGCACGCCGGCAATCACCATCAACGACAGCGCAAAGCCGTCGCGCGCGTCCAGATGCAGCGAGACCCGGTGTCGCTGGATGTAGCGGTGCATCTGCCAGAAGCCCAGCGCGAAGCCGAGCCCGTACCACCAGACGTGGAGCCCGTCCACGCTGAGGACGATCGGGTCGATGTGGTGGACGTAGGTGGCCAGCACTGGCGGCGCAGTATGCCACACTGTCGCCATGCGCCTTCCGGGGCTCGTCCCCATCGCCGTCGTGCTTGCGCTGACGTCCGTCACGGCGGCCGATTGGCCGCAATTACTCGGTCCCACCAGGAACGGCGTGTACCGGGTCCGCCGCTGCTGGAGACCTGGCCGTCGGGTGGGCCGCGCGTGGTGTGGCGCAAGGCCGTAGGGCAGGGCCTGAGCGGACCGGTGGTGGCCGACGGACGCGTGATCCTGTTCCACCGCGTCGAGAATCGCGAGGTGGTGGAGGCCATGGACCCGAAGACCGGGACCACGCTCTGGAAGTACGACTATCCCACCGCCTATCGCGACGACTTCGGCTTCGACGAAGGACCGCGCGCGGTGCCGGTGGTGTCCGGCGGGATCGTCTATACCTTCGGCGCCGAAGGGCAGCTGCACGCGGTCGATCTGGCGACCGGGGCGCGGGTGTGGAGTGAGGACACGATGAAGCGCTTCCAGGTTGCGAAGGGCTTCTTTGGCGCTGCCGGCTCGCCGCTCGTGGATGACGGCCGGGTGATTGCGAACATCGGCGGCGCCGAGGCGGGGATCGCGGCGTTTGACGCGAAGACCGGTCGCGTGGCGTGGACCGCCACGCGGGACGGTGCGAGCTACTCCTCGGGGGTCCTGACGTCGATCAACGGGCAGAAGGCCGCGGTGTTCCTGACCAGGAACGGCATCACCAGCCTCGAGCCTGCCACCGGTCGTGTGCTGTTTCAGTTGCCGTGGCGGTCGCGGTCCGCCGCATCCGTCAACGCCGCCTCGCCGCTCATCGTCGGTGACGTGATGTTCATCTCCGCTGAATACGGGCCTGGCGCGGCGGCATTCCAGTTGAACGCCGCAACTCCGACGCGTCTGTGGGCATCTGACGATGTGCTCTCGAACCACTATGCGACGAGCGTGCATCGCGACGGCGTGCTCTATGGGTTCCACGGCCGGCAGGAGTTCGGACCGTCGCTGCGCGCCGTGGACCTCCGCACCGGCAAGGTGCGCTGGAGCGTGGATCAGTTTCGAGCCGGCAGCATCACGCTGGCGGGGACGCGGCTGCTGATTGTCAGGGAGTCGGGGGAAGTCGTGCTGGCCGCGGCCAGTCCCGATGCGTTCACGGTGATCACCAAGGCGCAGATCCTGCCCGCGACGATCCGCGCGCTCCCCGCGATCGCCGACGGGTTCGTGTATCTGCGCAACGAGAAGACGCTGATCTGTCTCGACCTGCGGGCGACCTCGTGATCGCGCGGGCAGCAATCCTGTTGATGGCGTGCTGCCTGCTGGTGGCCCGCGGACATGCCGCGCAGTCGCCTCGCGCGCTGCTCGACCGCGCTTCGGCCGATTTCATCGCCGGTCGCATCGCGGCCTCGGTTGACGGCTTCGATCGCGTGATACGCGAGGATCCGTCAGCCGCACCTTATCTCTGGCAGCGTGGTATCGCGCTCTACTACGCCGGCCGCTATCAGGACTGCCGCCGGCAGTTCGAGCAGCACCGCACGGTGAATCCCGATGATGTGGAGAACGCGGCCTGGCATTTCCTGTGTGTCGCCCGTGCCGAATCGCCGGAGAAGGCGCGCGCCGCGCTGCTGCCCGTGGGGCCGGATGCGCGCCGGCCGATGGCGGAGGTCTATCGGATGTTCGCGGGGACGCTGACCGAGGCGCAGGTGACGGCCGCGGCTGGCGCGGAGCCGTCGGCGCAGTTCTTCGCGCATCTCTACATCGGCTTGTATCTCGAAGCGACCGGCGATGCACGCCGGTCGCGCGAGAGGATGACAGAAGCCGCAGCTGAACGCTTTGCGGCCGCAGGCGGCTATATGCACGACGTTGCGCGCGTGCACGTAGCGCTCCGGCGCTAGGCGACGGCTACTTCAGCTTGAAGCCGGCCGGCAGCGCGACGTCGCCGTCCGCGACGGTCGTGGCCACTTGCAGCGTTTCCGTGGTGGTGGTCATCACCGTCACCCGGCCCGGCACCGCGTTCGGATCGGCCGGCTTGTCGTCGCCCTTCTTGCGCGCCATGCGGCGGCCGAAGCCACCGAGCAGGCCGCCCACGGTGGTCGGCGTCGGCTCGCTCTCGGCCTTCTTCTGTTCTTCCGCGCTCTGCGGCGGCGCGGCCAGCTGGAACTTCATGTCGGTGGCGAGCGCCGTGCCGGAGAGCTTCTTGCCCTCCTCCTGGAACCTGGCCATGGCGTCCTTCATCATCGGGTACATCGCCATCGCCTGCGTCATGTCCGGGGCCGCCTGCGCCATCATCGGGCCGTAGAGCTGCTGCGCGTACTTCATCCGGAAGTCGGCGAGCTCTTTCAGCGCCGGAACGCTGGGCGTCATCCAGAGGCTGGTCTCCATGACCATGCCGCCCTCTTCAATCGTCTTGCCCTTCTCGCGCACGATGATCGTCGCCAGCGATTCCTTGGCGTCGTAACCGGCGATCGACCGCGCCTTGCCCGTCTCCGTGATCGTGAAGTCCACCTCGTACTCCTTGGTGGGCTCCTTGGCCTCCTCGGCAGGCTTCTGAGGCTGCTCCTCTTTCCGGGCCGCCTCCGCATCCTTCTTCGCCCTGGCCATGGCCTCTTCCATCTGGCGGCGCAGCTCGGCAAAGGTGACCACGGTGTAGGTCTTCTTCTTCAGATCCAGCTGGTAGACCTTCTCTTCGCCGAGGTCCACGATCTCGCCGGTCGTGTCGGTGGTGGACATCATCCGGTTGCCCTTCAGCGCCACGGTGCTCACGATGCCTTCGCGCGCGCCCTTGCCGCCGAACAGGTTGACGATGCGCCCGAGCGCGCCTTCGAATCTGACCTGAGTGCGTTCCTGGGTCTTGACGTCGGCGCGGAGCGTGGCGGCGGTGGCGAGCGAGAGGGCGATGGTGGCGGCAAGCGCCAGATGACGAGTCTTCATGCCAAGGAGCTTACGAGGGAGAGAAGGGCTTTCGCAAGACTGAACCGCGGCACACAATAGCGCGCAGATGGGTTGGCTCCTTTCGTTGGTGGTGGCGTGCCTGAGTGGGGCACTGGGGTTGGTCGCGGCGGGTGTTCTTGCCGATCAGGCCGTCAGCTGGTATCAGATTTCCTCGTTCGAGGGCGGGTCCGGTTTCTTCGTCATCGGCATGGCGTTACTGGGCCTCGCCGGCGGCTTCGTCGTCGGACTGGTGGTGGCGCGGGTGGTGGCGGCGTACCCGAGGCCCGGGTTCGGCAAGGCGCTGGGCCTGGCCAGCCTGTCGGTGCTCGCGGTGATCATGTTGGTGGCCGTGCCTGCCCGGCTCCTCGCCGATATCCCGCCGCTCGTCGACGGCGAAGAGCTCCGGCTGCTGGTCGAATTCAGGTGGCCCCTTGCCGGGGCGGTGGCGCCAGATCCCGCTGGCATCGGACGCGTTCGCCTGGCCGCGGCCAGCGCCAGCGTGATTCGGGTCAGTGAGGACGGCCCGCTGTTCCTCGATGCCGCGCGCCAGGAGGAGGGACGATGGATCGTGCCGGGCGCGGCGCCGATCTTCACCAGCCGAGGATCGCGCGTGCTCGAACTCGTGATTGGCGAACAGCAACTCGCAGGCTTCATCGTGCCGCTGGCCGGGCACCCCGGTCCGGAGACCTTCGAATGGAGCGTCTGGATGCCGCGGGCGGCCGAGGGCGCGGCGCCGCTGCCGGATCAGTTCACCTACCGCTATCGGGTGATCCGCGCCAGCCAGCCGATTCGCTCCGATCGCATTGGCCCATTCGAGATCGACACGATCAGCCGGAGCTTCTTCGACGTCGGGAACTCCGAGCGCATGGCCTCCGATTCGACCTTCCTCGTACGGCGCGACGGCCAGGCGATGGCGGGCGATCGCGAGCTCACGGGGATTGCCGTGGTCGGCGACCGGGCCGGCGCGTTGATCGCCGAGACGCGCGACCCCGGGTGCCTGCTGATTCGCGCCGAACCGCCGGCGGCCGAGTTGTTGGAGGACTGTGGCATCCTGCGCGAAGGCCGGCCGCTGACGAACGATATGCGCAGCTTTGCGGCAGGCCGTGATTCCGATGTCGTGCCGGGATGGGTGGACCGCCGCACCTTGAGCGAGCCCGGTCTCTACCGCCTGGGCCACGTCGTCGTGGATGCGCGCAGCCTGACGGCGACTGGCTTCAAGACGCCTGATGCCGTGAGCGTCGTGTCGAGCGTGCCGCCGCTCGCGGTGTCGCCTGACGAGCACCGCTTCGCATGGTTTGCCTATGCCGGCGGCTCCGACGAGACCCCGGCGCTGGTGGTGACGAACTGGCAGACCAGCCAGAGCGAACTGCTGCCCATCGATCCGGATCGCATGCGTTTTCCGGAGGCCGACGTGCTCGACCCCGCCTGGGTGGCGCACCACTTCGAGTGGGTGCCGGCCGACGATGGCCAACTCCACCTGCGCGAGCGCGAGTCGTTCGTGCCGCTGCCGTTCCGCGGCACGGTGACGCTGGGAGCAGCGGGCGCCTACCAGGGCTACTCGCTCACCCCAGGCAGCGAAGAGCTGCGGAAGGCGCTGGTGTCCGTGCTGGTCGACGGCATGAAAGGCGAACGCCTGCCCGACGAGCTGAACGGCTATCAACAACGCGTGCGCGTCCGGAACACCGAGCTGTCGGTGACCGTGGGGGAGTCGCCGTCATATGTCTCGGTGTACACGCTGGCCGGCCCGCCCGAGGTAATGACGGAGGTTGCCGCCGCCCTGGACGCGGCGCTGGCGACCGGACAGTACGACGCGATGATCGCGGCCGCGCGCAAAGTCCGCCCGCACTGACCGCGGGACCGCTGTCGTGCCACCCTTCCACCATGCACGTGGGGCAGGGTATACTGAAGCTGTCAGTGACACAGGGGTGACGGCCGTCCGGCCGCCACCCCTGTTGTCTTGTACGGACCCTGGAGGTGACGATGACAGACGACGAATTGATGCGCGCGTTCGAAGCGGGGAAGGTGCCGGACGGCGGCTTTCATCACGAGCAGCACGTGCGCGTGGCCTGGAACTACCTGAAGGCGCACCCGCTTCCCGAGGCGCTGGCGCGATTCTGCTCGGCACTGAAGGGCTTTGCCCAGGCGCAGGGCGCGCCCAACCTGTATCACGAGACCATCACGGTGTCGTTCGTGCTGCTCATCAACGAACGGCTGGCGAGAGACGAGGCGCAGGCGTCGTGGGCCGCGTTCGCGGCCGCCAACCCCGACCTGCTGTCGTGGAAGCCGTCGGTTCTCGATCGCTACTACACGAAGGACACGCTCGACTCCGCTCATGCGCGCCGGGTCTTCGTCATGCCCGATCGGCTCGACATCGGGCGCCGTATCCTGAGGCCTCGCGTGGGCATCTAATCCGTAGAGGAGCAGTCATGTCACTACGGCCGGTCAAGCACATCAGCGAATCGCAGCCCACCACCGAAGGCGCGGGGGTCCACCTGCGGCGCGCATTCGGATTCGGCAAGACCCAGGACTTCGATCCGTTTCTCCTGTTCGATGACTTCCGCAACGATCGTCCAGACGATTACCTGGCCGGTTTCCCCTGGCATCCGCATCGCGGCATCGAGACCATCACCTACGTGCTCTCAGGGACCGTCGAGCACGGCGACAGCCTCGGCAACCGCGGCGCGCTCGGCTCGGGCGACGTGCAGTGGATGACGGCCGGCAGCGGCATCATCCATCAGGAGATGCCGCGCGGCGACGAGCACGGCCACATGCACGGCTTTCAGCTGTGGGCGAACCTGCCGCGCGCCTTGAAGATGACCACACCGCGCTACCAGGACGTCAACGCCCGCGACATCCCCACCGTGACAGATGACGACGGCACGCACGTGCGCGTGATTTGCGGTTCGTTCTGGGGCAAGCGCGGTCCGGTGGAAGGCATCGCCGCCGACCCGCGGTACCTGGACATCTCGGTACCTCCCGGACGCCGGCGCACGATCCCGGTGCAATTGTCCAACAACGCCTTTGCCTACGTCTTCGCCGGCACCGGTACGTTCCGCGATGCCTCGGAGCCACGACTCGTCGCGACAGAGTTGGTGGGGCAGGGGGAGACGCCGGTCTACAGCGACGTCGGCAATCGCTCGCTGGTGGTCTTCGATCGCGGCGATGAAATCACCGTGCAGGCGGGCGATGAGGGGCTGCGTTTCCTTCTTGTCTCGGGGCAGCCGATTGAAGAGCCCGTGGCCTGGCATGGCCCGATCGTGATGAACACGGAGGCGGAATTGCGCCAGGCGTTCTCCGAGATCCGCCAGGGCACGTTCATCAAGCACACATAGAGGGATTCGGGCGGGCCTTCGGCCCGTAGGCAGGATGGCCGGCCCTTGGCCGGTGGGCGTGCCTTCGGCACGTAAGACTTCGGCGCAGGAGCTGTCCACGTGCCACGGCCCATCAGCAGCTAAGAGTGTCGCGGCTCGCCGTCAACGGCGCTTCTTGAAGGCCAGGCCGGACCAGGTCGCGTCCACCGCGCAGATCTTGAAGTCCACCCAACCCTGGTCGAGCCCGGTGATGCGGACGACGTTGCCATCGAGGTCGGTGGCGACGCCTGAGGTCTTCTTCGGCCAGGCGAGCCACAGCGTCTGGCGCGCGATCACGGGACCCAGTTGCGCCAGGTGCGCCGACAGTTCCTTCGTCGATCGGGCGAAGGCGATGAACAGGTCGAGATGTGAAGCAGGGCGCGCCGTGAACGTGACGTCCGCGGGAAGCGGCGTCAGCCCCGCGGCGAAGCCGGTGGGCGGGCGAAGCAGGCAGACGGCGAAGCCGGGCTTGATGCCCAGCTTCGCCGGCAAGGGTCGCGTGGATGGAACGTCCGGCACGCCGGACCGATGCTACTTCAGCGACGCCTTCAACGTCATCGGGGTCGCCGCCAGCGCGCGCGAGATGATGCAGCCGGACTTCGCCTTCTCGGCGTGTTCCTGGAACGTCGCGAGATCCACGCCGGGCACGTCGCCCACCACGGTGAGATCGATGCGGGTGATCAGGAAGCCCTTGTCGTCCTTGCCGAGATGGACGTCGGCGGTGGTGTGCACGCTGTTGGCCACGAAGCCGGCGGTGGCCAGCATGTTGGCGAGCGCCATCGAGAAGCAGCCGGCGTGGGCCGCGCCCAGCAGCTCCTCCGGGTTCGCGCCCGGCTTGTCCTCGAAGCGCGTGGTGAAGGAGTAGTTCCCTTCATAGGCACCGCTGCCGGTCTTCACATGACCCGAACCGCCCTTGAGATCGCCCTTCCATTCCGCAGTCGCCTGGCGTGCCATTCAATCCTCCTGGATGAGTGCTGGTGAGAACACCCATCGTAACAGGCCGCACGTGTTCCGCGGCGGATTGAACGGCGCGCGATTTACCGGCGGGGAGCGGCGTCGCGGACGATGAAGACTTTTTCGCCCGGCTTGATGAGGCCGAGATCCTGGCGGGCGACGGCTTCGATGGCGGTGGGATCCTCGCGCAGGCGGCGAGCGGTCTGGCGGAGCGCTGCGTTGTCGTTGCGCGAGTTCTCGAGCGCGCGCTCGACGGCGGCGAACTCCTTGCGCGCCTGCAGCAGAGCCAGCAGTCCCTTTTCGCCGACCACCGCGTCCACGAGCAGAACCACAGTCACTGCCGCCAGTACATATCGGACCAGGCGGCGCATGCGGCCCGGCGGGCGGACCACCGGAGTGGAGGTTTCAGGGGCGCGGGCGGCCCGGCTGCTGGGTGCGTCCGGCGCGATCATCGGTCTTCGGATCCTGTGAGCGTGGAGGGTGGTGCCGGTGCCGCGGTGGTCGAATGACCGAGATATTCCTCGAGCGCACGGATCAGGATCGAGCGGAGGTCCGAGCGTTCGTCCATCGCGCGGATTTTCGCCGCGCGCCAGAGCTCACCCGGGAGCTCGACGGTCGTCTTGACTGTATCGCTGTTGTCCCGCTTTACCGCCACGGCGGTTAGCAGTCTAAGCTTGGTGACAGACATACGGCAAGGCCTATACGCGGTTCACTGTTGCCAAACTTATACATCTTGGCGTGGTTACATGCAAACCCTTTTATGTGGAAACGGCTTTACGGGTATACTCCGACCCGGTGACACGGAATGGCACACCCTGACACACCAGTTCTCGTTCTAACCACCGCGCCGATTGAGCTGGACGCCGCCGCCCTGGCCAGGGCCTTGCTCTCCGAGCAGCTGGTTGCCTGCGTCAACATCCTGCCGGTGATGCAGTCGCACTATCGATGGCAGGGAGCCATCGAGTCGGCCTCCGAACATCAGATCGTCATGAAGACCACGATGGCGCGTGTGGAGCAGTTGCGGGACCGGCTGGCCACCCTGCACCCCTACGAGGTGCCGGAGTTCCTGGTCATTGAAGCGACTGGCGGAAGCGACGCCTATCTGGGGTGGCTTCGCCTCGAGACGGCCCCACCCCGATAGGGTGCGATCAGACGGTCTGCGCGGGCAGGTACTGGCGGAGGCGCTGAAGATCGAGCGGCTTGGTGAGGAACATGGCGCCCAGCTTCGTGGCTTCCGCGCGCAGCACCGGATCGTCGAAGCCCGACACCACCAGCCACTGCGTCTCGGGGCTGTTCTGCCGCGAGAAGTGAATCAACTGCAGCCCGTTGTAGTTGCCCAGCCTCACGTCGACGATGACGACCGCCGGCTTGGCTTGACTGAGATAGGCGCGCGCATCCTCGAAGGCGCGAAACGTCTTCGTCTCGTGCCCCCAGTGTTTCAGGATCTGCTCGATCGCCACGAGGCAGCTGACGTCGTCGTCAACGACGACCACCAGTCCTGCGGCGGCGGTGGTGGTGGGCGTGGCGGATGGTGCGAGCGTGTTCCGTTCCATGATGGTGACCCTGTAGTGCTGCTGACGGAAACGCCGCTAGCCGGCTGCCGCCACCGCCCGGTGGCTGGCGTGTGAACGCGCGATGGTACGGAACCGCTGGAACGGCAGGTGGCAGTCGTGCTTGCGCAGGAAGCTCAGGAAGCGCTTGTAGTCTTCGTTGGGCATGTTGAACAGCGCCACCAGCAAGCGATAGTTTCCGTTGGTGTTCTCGAGTCCGATCTCGATGATGCGTCGAAGGTCGTCGCGCGTCAGGTCTCGCGACATGAAGATCGGGTAGACCGCCGACCAGAAGGATTCGCCGTGCCGCAGCATGCGGCCGATCATCTCCTCCACCTGCGGCGAGCCCGCGGGAGCGGCCGCGCCGGCGTCGGCCGGGGTGGATTCGAAGCGATCGACGCCGTTGATGCGGACGAGCTCGGCGGGCAGGTCCGTGGGGCGCAGCAACTCGCCGGTGGTCTTGAGCGCGATGCGCTCGGCGACGTTGCGCAGCTCGCGGATGTTGCCGGGCCAGCGATACGCCGTCAGCGCCTCCATCGTCGAGGGCGCGATCTGCGGGCGCGTGACGCGGTGCTGATCGCAGTAGAAATCGAGGTAGTGCTCGAAGAGCAGCGGCACATCTTCGTTGCGCTCGCGCAGGGGCGGGATGTGCATGCGGATGACGTTGAGGCGGAAGAACAGATCCTCGCGGAAGTTGCCGGCGGCGATCTCCTTCGGCAGGTCGCGATTGGTGGCGGTGATGAGCCGCACGTTGACGCGCACGTGCGAGCGGTCGGCGCCGATGCGCTGAATCTCGCCGGTCTCGAGAAAGCGGAGCAGCACGACCTGCATGCGCGTGCTCATCTCGCCGACTTCGTCGAGGAACACTGTGCCGTTCGGGGCCATTTCCAGGAGGCCCGGCTTGTCGCGATAGGCGCCGGTGAAGCTGCCGCGCACGTGTCCGAAGAGTTCGGACTCGAGCAGTGAGTCTGGCAGCCCGGCGCAGTTCACGGTGACCAGCCGTCCGGCGGCGCGCGCGCTGCGGTGATGGATCAGCCGCGCGACGACTTCCTTCCCGACGCCGGTTTCGCCGGTGATCAACACCTTCGCGCCCGACCGCGCGGCGCAGTCGATGTCGGCGAGGATGTTGCGAACCGCTTCACTCCGACCGAGTAGGCGAACTTCAGAATTGGGCACCACAGACACCGGAGACTCCCTCTTGACTTGGTTATCGGCTCGCATCGGCGGTCAGGCCAAATGTCAAGCGTCCCGCGTATGCTGCCGGGTGAGGCGACAAATGTCAACCAAATTTGCGTCATAGTCATATGGTGTCCTATCAAATTCCTATAAGTTCTCAGCATAAGTGGTAAAAAGCGTGCAGATGGTCGCCTTTAACAGTCACTGATGAGCTGAATTGATAGTCGTTTGTAGGACTTGAGGGTCGCCTTTTCAGCCCTCCCATCGCGCGAACAGCCAGCGGGAGGAGCCAAACGGCAGAAAGTCATGGAATCTGTGGACTATCTTCATCGAACGCCGGGCCTTCCTGCGTTTTCCGACCTATCCCTGGAACCTTCCCGGGAGCGAGCTCATGCATTTAAGTAATTGTTATGTAACGAGTTAGTCTGAATTTGTCGCGCTTGGCCAAAGTCGGTGGGCAGGTTGCTTAGGTCAGGCGTGGAGACCTATGAGGCAGACTACCGACGTTCAGTTGATTGGCACCAGCGCAGTGATCAGGGATCTGAGAGCGGAGCTCCTTCGCGTGGCGCGCTCCGACGCGAAAGTCCTCATCACCGGAGAGAGCGGGTGCGGCAAGGAAGTCGTGGCCAAGGCGATCGGCGCGAACTCGCTGCGGGCAGCGGCGCCGTTCGTACCCGTGAATTGCGCGGGGCTCCCCGAGAACCTGCTCGAGTCCGAGTTGTTCGGTCACATGAAGGGTTCGTTCACGGGCGCGTATCGCGACAAGCCCGGGAAACTCGAGATGGCGCGCAACGGCACCATCTTCCTCGACGAGATCGGTGAGATGACGCCGCGCATGCAGGGCCTGCTGCTGCGATTCCTCGAGACCGGTGAAATCCAGAAGGTCGGTGCCGAGCAGGTCGTGATGGCGGCGAACGTTCGCGTCATCGCGGCCACCAACCGCAATCTCCGCGAGCTGATCACGCAAGGTCTCTTCCGCGAGGACCTCTTCTTCCGCCTCAACGTGATTCACGTCGTGGTGCCGCCGCTCCGCGAGCGTCGCGAGGACATCCCGCTGCTGGTCGAGCACTTCATGCGCAACTTCACCGACGGCGGGCTGTCGAGCAACGGCGACGGCCCGGAGGTGTCGATCGGCTCGCTGGCCCGCGACATCTCCGCGGAGGCGATGGAAGCGCTCTGCCAGGCGGCGTGGCCGGGCAACGTCCGTCAGCTGGAGAACGTGGTCGAGCGGCTGCTGGTCACCGCGCGGCGCGATCGCATCGAACTGGAGGATCTGCCGGCGGAAGTGCGGGCGCCGTCAGTGGCCCGCAAGCCGGCCCGCGAGCGCCGCCGCACGGTCGCCGACGAGCTGTTCCAGAAACTGGTGCACGACCGGCAGTCGTTCTGGACCGCGGTCTATCCGCTCTACATGAATCGGGAGATCACCCGCTCGAACGTGCGCGACCTGGTGCACAAGGGGCTGGAAGAGGCCCGCGGCAACTACAAGATCGTGGCGAAGCTGTTCAACCTCGAGCCGCGCGAGTACAAGCGCTTTCTTAATTTCCTGCGGAAGCACGACTGCCAACTGCCCTTCAAGGAATACCGACAGTAGAAGGCAAAAGGCAAAAGGCAAAAGGCAGAAGCACGACCGCCGCTCTCTGCGTTTTGCCTTTCTCCTTTTGCCTTTTGCCTTGCCTTAGCGCTTCCCTTTACTCGAGCGCCTGTGCCAGATCGTCCTTCAGGTCGTCGAGATCTTCGATGCCGACGGACACCCGGACCAATCCGTCGGTGATCCCCAGCATTGCGCGCCGCTCCGGCGGCACTGAGGCGTGGGTCATCGACGCCGGGTGCGAAATCAGCGTCTCGACGCCGCCCAGGCTTTCCGCGAGCGCCATCAACCGGACGCGCCCCAGCACCTTCCGCGCGTTGTCCATCGATCCGGTATCGAACGAGATCAGGCCGCCGAATCCGCGCATCTGGCGGCTCGCCAGCTGGTGGTGCGGATGCGAGGGCAGGCCCGGATAGATCGTGGCATTCACCTTCGGGTGCGCGTCGAGGAACTCGGCGATCGCCTGCCCGTTCCGATTCGTGCGCTCCATGCGCACGTCCAGCGTCTTGGTCCCGCGCAGCACCAGGAACGAGTCCATCGGCCCGAGGATCGCGCCGGCCGCGTTCTGCACGAACCGCATCCACTCCACATCGTCCTCGTGCTTGACCACGACGATGCCGCCGACGCTGTCGCTGTGGCCGTTGAGGAACTTCGTCGTGCTGTGCGTGACGATGTCGGCGCCGAGCAGCAGCGGCTGCTGGATGTAGGGGCTGGCGAAGGTGTTGTCCACCACCACGCGGACGTTGTGCCGGTGAGCGATCTCGCTGGCCGCGGCCAGGTCGGTGATCTGCAGCATCGGGTTGGTCGGCGTCTCGATGAACAGGTACTTCGTCTTCGGCGTGATCGCCGGCTCGATCAGTTCGAGCTGCGAGGTGTCGACGTAGGTGAAGTCGAGCCCGAACTTGCGGCGCACACGCTCGAACAGCCGAAACGTGCCGCCGTAGGTGTTGTCGCTCACCACCACGTGGTCGCCGGACTCGAGGCGGGTGAGGATAGCGTCGATGGCGGCCATGCCCGAGGCGAAGGCGAAGCCGTCCACACCGGCTTCGATGGCCGCGAGGTTGCGCTCGAGCGCCATTCGCGTGGGATTCTGCGTGCGGCCGTACTCGTAGCCCTTGTGCTGGCCCAGGGCCTCCTGGACGTAGGTGGAGGTCTGGTAAATCGGCGTGATGATGGCGCCCGTCGATGGGTCGGGCTCCTGGCCGGCATGAATGCAGATGGTGCTGAACCGTGCGCGTTCGTTGAGTTTCATTGGGGTTCCGGATAATCCGAGGCGGTAACGATACTCTGATATCATTTTCGCGCGCAAACCAGGCGCGCATGACCTTCGTCGCGCGCTGGCTGCGATTTCACGCGCCACATGGCCGTTCCTGTCCGCCCGCCGCTTCTGATCGGCCCCGCGCCATCGCGTGCGCTCGTGTGGCGGCGATGGCTGCTCTCCACGTTCCCCGGCCGCGCGCTGCTCATCGGACTGGTCATCAAGGCGTTGACCTGGACGCTGCAGGCCGCGGGCGTCGTGCTGCCGCCCGCGCTCGAGGCGATCGACATGGTCGGCAGCCTCGCGCTGCTGTTCTCCTGCGCCTATGGGCTCACGCGCCTCGCGTTCTGGGCCAAGCGCCGATTGCTGTGGCGGGTGCGGCGCAAGCTCATCCTGTCGTACGTCTTCGTCGGCGTCGTGCCGGTGCTGCTGGTCATCACGTTCTTCCTGCTGGCCGGGTTGCTGCTGTTCTTCAACGTCAGCTCGTACCTGGTGAAGTCGCGCATCCGCTCGCTGACCGATCAGGCGCAATTCCTGGCCCAGACCACCGCAGCCGAGGTGCAGCGCAGCATCACGGCCGGCGCCGTGCTCGAAACGCTCGACCGGCGGCAGTCGGGCATCGAGACGCGCTATCCGTTCGTCTCGATCTCGGTCGTGCCGGTCGGCGGGCTGCAGTGCCCGGTTGAACCGGCGCGCGCGGCCCGTGTGCCCAAGACGCTGCCGGTGACGCTGCCGGCCATGGCGGGCCCGTGGAAGCACCTCGATGCGCCAACGTCGCTGCCGAAGTGGGTGAGCTGCGACGGCTACTCCGGCCTCGTCGCCTACAGCGTGCTGCCCACTGCCGACGATCCGCAACCGCACACGCGGCTGGTCGTCCGCGCCGTCGCGCTGCAGGATCTGCCCACCCCGACGTGGGCCGTGGTCTTCGACCTGCCGCTCTCCGCGATCGTCGAGGAACGGATTGCCCAGGAGACCGGGATCCGCATTGGCGAGGTCACGGCGTTGCCGTTCGGTTCGCGCGAGAACCTGCTGCCCGTCGCGGGGCGATCGCTCGAGTCGGTGGCCCGGGATCCGCTGGGCAGCGAGCAGACCTTCTCGCTCACCACCCAGCGCTGGGTGGCGTTTCTCGACTACATGGACTGGGCCAGCGGCACGCAGTCGGGCGTCACCCTGGCGATGCGCATCAACGCGTGGTCGATCTACGACCGGCTCTCGGCGGGCTCGGCCAGCGTCGGCGAGCTCAACTTCGGCCAATTCCTGCTCGGCGTCCTCGCGCTCGTCGGCGGGCTGTTCCTCATCATCCAGTCGGTGGCGCTCGTCATCGGCCTGCTGCTCGCGCGCCAGATCACCGGCGCCGTCCACGATCTGTTCACCGGCACGCAGCACCTGCGCAACCGCGACTTCGCCTATTCGATCCCCGTGCGCGCCCGCGATCAGCTCGGCGAGCTCGCCGAGTCGTTCAACGCCATGACCGGCGAAGTGACGACGCTGCTGGGCGAGGTGGCCGAGAAGGGCCGCATGGAGCAGGAGATGCACGCGGCCCGCGAGATTCAGCAGAAGCTGCTGCCGCCCGCGCCACGAAACGTCCCCGGCTTGTCGCTCTCGGCGTTTTGTGAACCTGCGCGGGAAGTGGCCGGGGACTACTACGACTTCTTGCCGATCACCGACACGATGTTCGGCGTGCTGATCGCCGACGTCGCCGGCAAGGGCCTCGCCGCCGGCCTCTACATGGCGCAGCTGAAGGTGATCGTCCAGTCGCTGGCGCGCCTCCACCACGAGCCGCGCGAGTTCCTGATCGCGGTCAACACCGTCGTCGCGCAGAACCTCGACGCCAAGAGCTTCATCACGATGACCTACGCCGTGATCGATCTCGAGCGCCGTGAGATGACGTTCGCGCGCGCCGGGCACTGTCCCCTGATCCACGTGCCGGGGTGCGAGCCGCCCGGACTGCG
Organism: uncultured Acidobacteriota bacterium; assembly: GCA_963723005.1. Classification (GTDB taxonomy): domain Bacteria; phylum Acidobacteriota; class Vicinamibacteria; order Vicinamibacterales; family UBA2999; genus VFZN01. The sequence continues at coordinate 30,314 of CAVRPA010000017.1, forward strand.
CAAGGCCGAACTGCTGACGCCCGACGGCCTCGTCGTCGGCCTGAGCATCGACGATGGCGAGCTGTTCGCGAGCATTCTCGAGGAGCGCACCGTGTCGCTCGGCGGCGATGATCTGGTGGTGCTGTTCACCGACGGCATCAGCGAGACCATGAACGAGGCGTTCGACTGCTTCGGCGAGGCCCGCCTGTCGAAGGTCATCGAGCAATACGCGCACCTGCCGTTCGACCAGCTGCGCTCCTACATCCTCGCGGAGCTGCGCTCCTTCGCCGGCGAAGCCGATCAGCACGACGACATGACGATGATCCTGATGAGGGTGGCGTGAACGCGCTCACGGTGGTGTTCCGCACCCGCTCGGAGATCGAGGCCAACGTCGTCCAGGGCCTGCTCGAAAGCCACGGCGTGCAGTCGGTGCGCACCGCGGGCGCGCCCCCGGGCATGTTTCCGTTCACGGTCAGCACGCTCGGCGAGACGGTGGTGTCGGTGCGGGAGGAAGAAGGGGAGGACGCCGTGCGAATCATCGAAGCGCACCGCGACCAGGTCGGCGGCGGGCTGGTGGTGCCGCTGCCGCAGCAGTTCGATGCCCTCGAGGCACGGCTCGGCTACCATTTCCGCGATCGCGGGATGCTCGAGCACGCACTGACGCACAAGTCAAAGGCCCACGAGGACCCGAGCGGCGGCGTCGTGGACAACGAATCGCTCGAGTTCCTCGGCGACGCGGTGCTCGGTCTGGTGATCGCCGACGCCCTCTATCGTTCGTTCCCCACCTACTCCGAAGGGCAGAAGTCCAAGATCAAGGCGAACCTCGTGTCCACGACGTCGCTCGCCGAGCTCGGCGATCGCCTGGGTCTCGGCGATCACATGATTCTCGGCCGAGGCGAGGAGAAGACCGGCGGTCGTCACAAGCCGGCGCTGCTGGCCGACACCTGCGAGGCGCTGATCGCCGGCCTCTACCTTGACGGCGGGCTCGACGCCGCGCGCGGCTTCATCATGCGCGAGCTGGGCTCGCGGATGGAGGCGGCCCGGCAGCCGGGATACTTCGGGCGCGACTACAAGTCGCGGCTGCAGGAGCGGCTGCAGAGCCTCAGCCGCTCGCTGCCGCACTATCGCGTGACATCGGAGACCGGGCCCGAGCACCGCAAGCTGTTCGCGGTGCAGGTCGTTGTCGACGATGAGATGCTGGCCGAGGGGCAGGGGAAGACGAAGAAGGACGCCGAGCAGGAAGCCGCGCGCCTGGCGATGGAAGGTCTGGAGATTGGAACCCTGCCTCCCACCGAGATGAAATAGGGAGCGCGGACGCGCGCTCCCGCGCAAGCCTCTAGTCGATTTCGATGATGCCGACCGCGCGGCGATCGCCCGAGACGCGGACCGCGCTGGTGGCCTCCACTTCCGGCAGGCGCGCCGCGGCGTAGGCCTGCACCTCGCGCGCCACTTCGTCCACCGACGGGGGCACCGGCCGGCAATGCAGGCGCACCCACAGCCGCATCAGCGGGTCGGCGAAGCTGTAACGCTTCTGCCGCGACAGGATCAGATCGACGTCTTCGAGCCACGACAGGTAGTCTTTCGTCGAGCCCGGCGTCCGCTGCAGGCGGTGCGCGATCTCGGTGAGCGTGAGCGGCTCGTCCTCCGCGAGGATCTCGAGGATGGCCTTGAGCGCGCCGTAGCCGCGGGCGCGATGCAGGCGCAGTTCGTAGCGGTAGGCGCACCAACTGGTGAGCGTCCCATCGGCGGTGAGGAGCGCGGTGAGCGCGCTGATCGGATCGCCGCCGCGGCTGCTCATCGCGGCCTGGGCATCGCCCATGGCGTGCACGTAGGCGGCGCGGCCGTCGGTGAGGGCCTGGATGGTGCGGCCCGCGAACTCGCGATCCTCCACCGGCGTGTCGCCCATCGGCGGCAGCATGGCGGTGACCTCGGCGGGCGACAACGACGGCAGGTGAATCACCTCGAAGCGGGCGCCGGTGTCGCGCAGCAGCCGGTGAGCGCGCGCGACGTAGCGGCTGGTCAGCACGAAACGGTTGCCGCTCGCCGCCAGTGCGTCCATCGTCTCGCGCAGCACGTGGCGCAGGCCTGGGAAGCTCTCGAAGGTCCGCAACTCGAGGATCTCGTCCAGCAGGAACGTGGACGGCCATTCGCCGACGGTGCGGGTCAGCAGGCGCAGCGTGCGATCGAACGCCTCGCGCGCCGAGGTGGGATCGCTTGCCGGTACGGTGGTGGGGAAGGGCGTCGTGCTGGCCACCGCGCGGCAGAAGCGCTCCGGCGTACTGGCCGAGCGCTCGACGTCGATGTACTGGCACTGGGTGCGGCCAAGACGGTCGGCCAGCGCGTGCAGCATGGTCGTCCGACCGCTGCCGCAGCCACCGAGCACCACCGCGATCCGCGAGGGGTTGGCGTCGAGCGCCGCCAGTACACGCCGCTCGAGTCCTTCATGTGGCGCCATCATCGTCCCGTGTGCTCCAGCATCGGAATGTTCACTCCGCGCTCACGCGCTGTACGAATCGCTTCTGGATAACCGGCGTCGGCATGCCGCGCTACCCCGGTGCCGGGGTCGCAGGTCAGGACGCGCCGCAGTTTCTCGTCGGCCTCGACCGAGCCGTCGGCCACGATGACCATCCCGGCGTGCAGTGAATACCCGATTCCCACGCCGCCGCCATGATGCACCGAAACCCAGGTGGCGCCGGCCGATGCGTTCAGCAAAGCATTCAGGATAGGCCAATCCGCGATCGCATCGCTGCCATCCTTCATGCCTTCGGTTTCGCGGTTGGGCGAGGCCACGGACCCGGTGTCGAGGTGGTCGCGCCCGATGACGATGGGCGCCGAGACGGCGCCGGTGCGGACCAGCTCGTTCAGGCGCAGGCCGAATCGCGCGCGATCGCCGTAGCCGAGCCAGAAGATGCGCGCCGGCAGGCCCTGGAAGGCGACGCGTTCGCCAGCCAGCCGAATCCACCGGCACAACGGTTCGTCGTCGGCGAACATCTCGAGCGCGGCGCGGTCGGTCACCCGGATGTCTTCCGGATCGCCCGAGAGCGCCACCCACCGGAATGGGCCCTTGCCTTCGCAGAACAGCGGCCGGATGTATTCCGGCACGAAGCCGGGAATGCGGAAGGCGTCGGTGACGCCGGCTTTCACCGCCTGGGCGCGGATGTTGTTGCCGTAGTCGAACACGATCGCGCCGCGATCCTGCAGCGCGCGCATCGCGGCCACGTGCGCGCCCATCGCGGCGATGCTGCGGCGCTCGTATTCGGCCGGCGCATCGGCGCGCAGCCGCGCCGCGTCGCCCAGCGACATGCCGTTCGGCACGTAGCCGACCAGCGGATCGTGAGCAGAGGTCTGATCGGTGACGACATCCGGGGTGAAGCCGCGCCGCACGAGCTCGGGCAGCACGTCCGCCGCGTTGGCGAGCAGGCCGATCGAGCGCGGCGTGCCGGCAGCCACCGAGCGCTGCACGCGAGCGAGCGCGTCGTCCAGGTCGTCGCACGCCTCGTCGAGGTAGCGGCTGGTCAGCCGGCGCTCGATGCGGGTGGGATCCACCTCCACGACCAGCGCCACGCCCTCGTTCATGGTCACCGCGAGCGGCTGGGCGCCGCCCATGCCGCCCAGTCCGGCGGTGACCGTGACGCGGCCGGCGAGCGTGCCGCCGAAGTGGCGCCGCGCCAGTTCGGCCAGCGTCTCGTAGGTGCCCTGCAGGATGCCCTGCGAGCCGATGTAGATCCAGCTGCCGGCCGTCATCTGCCCGTACATCGTCAGGCCGCGATCTTCCAGATCGCGGAACGTGTCCCAGTCGGCCCACTTCGGCACCAGGTTGGCGTTGGCGATGAGCACACGCGGCGCGTGGGTGCGAGGTGCGGAACACTGCGACCGGCTTGCCCGATTGCACGAGCAGGGTCTCGTCGTTGGCGAGCGCCCGCAGCGACGCGACGATGGCGTCGAAGGCCGGCCACGAGCGCGCGGCCTTGCCGGTGCCGCCGTAGACGACCAGATCCTCGGGCCGTTCGGCGACCTCGGGATCGAGATTGTTCATCAACATCCGCAGAGCGGCCTCCTGAGGCCAACCCAGGCACGTGAGCGACGTGCCGCGAGGCGCGCGGATCGAACGAGCAACCGTAGTCATCTTTAGCGAACAGGAGTGGGCGGGCTGAAAAGTGAAAGTAAGAAACTAAGCACCGTGGGTCTGCTTGTCAAACTGAAAATGAAAACGAAATCAGTTGACAACCATCCCGGTGGCGTACTCGAGGGCGCCGGACGATATCAGCTGCGAGATTGCCTCGATGTCGCTCGACGGCGGACGGTCGTCGACGAGCGTCTGCACCACCGCGCGGACCGCGCCGTGCGCGCCCATCAGCGCCGGCGCGCTGACGAGCGGCGTTCGCAGGTCAACGGCCTGGCACGCGCACAGCATCTCCACCGACAGCACGTGTCGTGCCAGCTGCAGCGCGCGCTCGGCCTTGAGCGCTGCGCCCATGCTCATGCTCACGTGGTCTTCCTTGTTGGCCGAGGTGGGAATCGTGTCCACCGAGGCGGGGTGACACGTGCCCTTGAGCTCCGAGGTCAGCGCGGCCGCGGTGACCTGCGCCATCATCAGGCCCGACTGCAGCCCGCCGTCGCGCGTGAGGAACGCGGGGAGGCCGCTGCTGAGCGCGGGATTCACCAGGCGATCGGCGCGCCGCTCGCTGATCGTCGCGAGTTGCGTCACCGCCATCGCCAGCAGATCGGCGGCCATTGCAACAGGCGCGCCATGGAAGTTGCCGCCGGAGACGATTTCGTTTTCGTCGGCGAAGACCATCGGATTGTCGGTGGCGGCGTTCATCTCCACCGCGACGATGTGGCGGATCCAGGTGAGCGCCTCGCGCGCGGCGCCGTGTACCTGGGGCACGCAGCGCTCCGAGTAGGCGTCCTGCACGCGCCCGCAGCTGGCGTGCGAGGCGTTCAGCGGGCTCTCGTCGAGCAACCGCCACAAATTGTCGGCGGCCACCGCCTGTCCTGCGAACGGACGCGGCGCGTGCACGCGTGGGTCGAACGGCTTGCGCGAGCCGAGCAGGGCGTCGATGCTGAGCGCCGCGATCACGTCAGCGGCCCGGGCCAGGCGCTCGGCTCCGTCCAGGGCCAGCGCCAGCACGGCGGCCGAGGCCTGCGTGCCGTTGATGAGCGCGAGCCCTTCCTTCGGGCCGAGATCGACCTTCGTCAGCCCGGCTGCGGCCAGCGCCGCGCCGCCGTCTTCGGTTCGCTGCCCGTCCCACGTCTGTCCCTCGCCGATCAACACCAGGGCCAGGTGCGCGAGGGGCGCCAAATCGCCGCTCGCGCCAACCGACCCGCGACTCGGCACGCGGGGATGAATGCCGTGGTTGAGGAGCGCGAGCAGCGCCTCGATCGTCTCGACGCGGATGCCGGAAAAGCCCTTGGCCAGCACGTTGGCCCGCAGCGCCATCATGGCCCGCACGGTGCGCGGCTCGAGCGGCGCGTCAACGCCGGCGGCGTGGCTGCGCAGCAGGTTCACCTGGAGCCTGGCGAGATTCGCCTTCGCGACGCGCGTCTCGGCGAAATTGCCGAATCCGGTGTTGATCCCGTAAACCGCGGCCTCGCCGGCGGCCATCGTGTCAACCACGGCGCGCGACGCCGCCACCCGTTCGCGTGCCTGCGGCGCCAGCGAAACCTCGGCGTGGCGGTCGGCAATGGCGACCAGTTGATCGAGTGTCAGGTGCGAGCCGTCGAGGAGAATCATCGGTCCGTAGGATACAGTAGTAGGCATGAATATCGCGGTTCTGGGCGCGCAGTGGGGCGATGAAGGCAAGGGCAAGATCGTCGACGTGCTCACCCCGCACGTCTGTCGTCGCACGGTATCAGGGCGGTAACAACGCCGGCCACACCGTCTACGTCAACGGCAAGAAGTACGTCCTGCACCTGATCCCGTCGGGCATCCTGCACGAGGGCGTTCTGCGTCATCGGCAACGGCGTCGTCGTGGACCCGCGGCGCTGTTCACGGAGATTGACGAACTGGCCGGGCTCGGCATTGACGTCGGTGAGCATCTGCTCATCAGCGAAAACGCGCACCTGGTCTTGCCCTATCACCGCGAGCTCGAACTGAGCGAGCGCGCCGCGGCGAACGCAAGATCGGCACCACGAAACGCGGCATCGGCCCCGCTTACGGCGACAAGATCGGCCGGCGCGGCATCCGGCGTGTGCGACCTGGTCGATACCCAGGCGATGCCGAAGAAGTGCGCGAGAACATCAGAGAGAGCAACCAGAATCATCAAGGCCTCGACGATGCAATGGCCGCGCGGTCACGAGCAGTTGCTCGAACAGGCCGCGCGCTGCGGCGCGTTGGTCACCGACGTCTCGTTTATCTCCATCAGGCGATGCGCGGCGGAAAGAGCATCTCTTTCGAGGGCGCGCAGGGGACTTTTCTCGATATCGATCACGGCACCTATCCGTTCGTGACTTCGTCGAACACGACGGCCGGCGGCGCCTGCACCGGCTCGGCGTCTCCGCCGAAGCCGATCGCACGGCGTGCTCGGCGTGATGAAAGCTTACACGACGCGCGTGGGTGAGGGGCCGTTGCCGACCGAGATGTCGGCGAGCTGGGCACAAGCCTGCACGAGATCGGCCGGGAGTTCGGCGCCACCACCGGCCGGGCCCGGCGTTGCGGCTGGTTCGACGCGGTGGCGACGCGCTACGCGATGCGCGTCAACGGCATCGACGCGATTGCGCTCACAAAGCTC
>CAVRPA010000018.1:0-91830 GCA_963723005.1 uncultured Acidobacteriota bacterium
GCGGGTCCCACGTCAAACGACCACGAGTTCCTCGAAGCCAGGCACTTCGTCGCGAAGCGCCTGCTCCAGCCCCATGAAAAGGGTCATCGATGCGCTCGGGCAACCCACGCAGTTGCCGCTCATCCGCACGGTCGCCTTGTTGCCGGCGACGTCCACGAGCTCGATGTCGCCGCCGTCACTCTGAATGAACGGCCGGATGCGCGCCACGACGACTTCCACTTGATCTCTGCTGACCATGGCTCTTACTTTTCCTGTAACAGCGTCTGAGCGGTCACGAAGCGGGGCTCGATGTCTACGGGCACGTCGCTCAGCTTATCGAGAAGCGCCTTGACCGGCGGGCGGACCACGCCCAGGGTGTCGATCATCGCCTTCGCCTTCGCGTAGCTGCCTTCGGCCTGCAAGCTCATGATTTCACGAGTCAGGGCCGTCACGCCGTCCTTGATCTTGGCCGCGTCCACCGAGAAGGTGCCATCCGCTTCCAGCCGGAAGCCGCCCTGATCCAGCAGGTAGTTCAACTGAATCGCCTGGCCACGCCCGTGGGCTTCGGTGATGCCGAAGCGGATCGAGCGGAACGCCGAGGCCAGGAACGTCGTGTACATGGTCTGCTCGAACTGCTTGGGCAGCTGGCCCTTGTCCACCAGGAACTGCAGGGCAAAGAGCCCGGAGATGTCGGCCTTCGCTTCCTCGATGGTGCTGTAGGTGTCCTTCAGTTCCTGGCGCACGGTGCTGGCGCGGCCGCCGATCGAGACGTCGTGCGGCCCCAGGCCGTGCATCAGCTCGTGCATCAGGATGTGGGTGAAGAACGCGTCAAAGGCCACCCGCCCCTGGTCGGCCTTCGACAGGGCAATCCGGGAGGTCGGCACCAGCACCTTGTCGAACTTGGCCTGCTGGTTGTTCTTCAGCATCACGCGCTTGCTGCCCTTCTCCCGGATCACGCGCTCGTCGTTGGGCAGGTTGTAGGCGGCGGTCTGCACGCCGCGGTTGGCGTCGCCGGACGAGAACACGGTGTTGACCACCGCAATCGGCGCCAGCGCGCCCAGCTTCGGGTTGCGGAGGGCCGGATCGATCGGCAGGTTGTTCTCGATGTCCTGCAGCGCGGCCGAGAACTTCTGCAGCTGCGCGGATTCCGCTTCGTCCTTGACCGTGATGAAGGCCTCGAACGCCGCCTTGTAGTTGAACCACTCGTCCTCGTACACCTCGTAGGGCCCGATCGTCGGCTCAATCGCGGAGGTCAGCTCCATCCACTTCACGTCACTGGCGTAGTAGTCGTTCGAGACGAACGCTGCGGCCCGGGCTTCGAGGAACGCCTTGAGCGTGGGGTCGCCAGTGGCCAGGGCGGCCTCGCGCAGGTGCATGGCGGCCATCGCCAGCTCGCCCTGGTATTCCAGGCTGTAGGGCACCGCCGTGAGGCGGCCGTCCGGGCCGCGGCGGATGGTCGTGAAGAAACCGGTCGCGCGGGCACGGTCGGCGGCCGGGAGCCCGGCGATCCACTGCTCCACTTCAGCCTTCGTCGCGTCCGCCGGGTAGAAATTGGCGGCGGGCGGCTTCGCCGGTACGCCGGTCAGAAACGCGCCGTTGTGATCCAGCCGCGTCCACGGCCCCTTGTTCACGACGAAGGCATGCAGCCGCGCGCGACCCAGATCCGTCTCGTCGCGCAGCAGTTCATACAGCCGCGTCTCGTTGCCGGCCCAGACCTGCTCCAGGAAAATGGCGTCCATCACCTGCGCCGCCTGCACCAGGTGCTTCAGCGCCGTGCGGTCGCCGGCCGACAGCGCCGACAGGTCGGCGGTCAGGTCCGTGGGCGCAAACCTCGCGGTCGATCGCTGCAGCGTGGCCAGTTCTCCGGTCGCCGCGGCGGCCGGTGCCGCTGCCGCCGGCGGCGTCGCGGGCGCGGGCGGCGCTCCGCTGCACGCCGCCAGAATGGTTACGAGCGACGACGTCACGGCACTCCTCATGATGCGCATCTGATTAATGTACCCCTGAGCTGCCTTGCAGCGCAGATGGCTCCGCTCCCAGGCGGCGAATCGCCGTCTCCCACATCGACGCCATGGGCGTAGCGAACAACAGGTCCGCCTGGACCGGCGCCATCAGCCACGCCGACTCGGCCAGTTCGACGTCCAGCTGGCCCGCGCCCCAGCCGGCATAGCCGACCACGATTCGCACCGCGGGATCGGGCGGCTCGCTGAGGGTGCGGCGAATCAGCTCCGGCGAGGCCGACAGGTACACGCCGTCGGTGACCTCGAGCGCCTCGCCGTCCAGGTTCTTGTCGTTCAGGAGGACCCACGCCCGGGTGGGTTCGACGGGCCCGCCAACGAACAGATGCACGTCCGGGCGGATGGGCATCGGCGGTTCAGCGCGGACGACCTCGATGGCCGGCTCGGCCATCTGGCGATTCATGACAAGGCCGAAGGCGCCATGCGGGCCGTACTCGGCCAGCAGAATCACCGACCGGCTGAAGTTCGGGTCCACCATCTGCGGCATGGAGACCAGGAGCACGGGCGCCAGGGTTGGGGCTTCGTCGCTCATGTCCTCATCGTAACTCCGAATCGGCAGGTCAGGCTCCGGGGTCGTCCTCGCGCGCAAGGCGGGCCCTTGCCCAGGCCACCGCATCCTGCACGACCGGGGCGGCCGCGCTGTGCGCCGCGTTCTTCACGCCGTGGCCGGGGCGGTCCAGGACGGCAGCGAGCGAGGGCTCGCCGGTGTTGCCGATGATCAGCGCCAGGTTCCGGCGCAGGCGGGCCAGCGAGGTGTGCATCATCGCGCTGCCCTTCACCATGCCGTGCAGTTCCTGATCGGTCCGCTGCCACAGCTCGGCCGCGCGGGCGCCATCACGCCGTCGCGGCTGCCAGGCGGGATCGGCTGTCGTCGGCGGGGCGAGGTTCCACGGGCACACCTCCTGGCAGATGTCGCATCCGAACAGGTGATCGTCCACGTGCGGCCGCTGCTCGAGCGGCACCGGGCCCTCGAGCTCGATGGTCAGATAGGAGATGCACTTCGTCGCGTCGAGCACGTGCGCATCGACGAGCGCGCCGGTTGGGCACGCGTCGAGACACAGCGTGCACGCGCCGCACTGATCGAGTGAGGGCCCGTCGGGCGCGAGATCGAGGCTGGTGGCCACGCCCGCCAGCAGGATCCACGATCCGATCTCGGGGTTGATGACGCAGGCGTTCTTGCCGATCCAGCCGATGCCGGCACGCGCCGCGTAGACGCGCTCCTGCACGTGGTGCTTGTCCACGAAGATGCTGGCATCGAACGGGTCGTCCTGTTGCGTCCGCATCCAGGCGACCAGCGCCTCGAGCCGCTCGGCGAGCACGAGGTGATAGTCGTCGCCCCGTGCGTAGCGCGCGACACGAACCGCGTCCGCCGCGCGCTCCCGCGCTGTCGTCGCCTGCTCGCGCGCCGCGCCTGGGCCGTCCGTGTTGTAGAGGGTGCCGGTGACAATCACCGAGCGGGCCGAGGGCAGGAACTGACGCACGTCGGCGCGGGTGGCGGCGCTCTTGTGCAGGTAGATCATCTCGCCGGCATAGCCGCTGGCGAGCCACTCGTTCAAGTAGCCCAGTTCGGGGAACGCCGCCGCCGGCGCCACCCCGCACAGGTCGAACCCCAACTCCTTCGCCCGGGTCTTGATGTCGGCGGAACGAAGCATTCCAGGTTCTAGGGTTCTCGGGTTCTAGGGTTCTGGATTCTCGAGTTCCGGCGTTCTGAACCTTAGAACCTAGAACCCCTGAACCTTAGAACCCGCTCTACCCCTTCTTGACCAGCTGACGCAGCACGTACGGCAGGATGCCGCCGTGCGAGAACGCCGTCAGCTCTTCCGGGGTGTCGATGCGGACCATCGCGCTGAAGCTCTTCGTCGAGCCGTCTTCCGCAGTGGCCTTCACGGTGACGGTCGAGCGCGGCTTCAGGCCGGGGCCGGCGCCTTCAATCGCGAACACCTCCTGGCCGGTGAGCCCGAGGCCCGCCGCCGTTTCGCCGTTCACGAACTGCAGCGGCAGCACGCCCATGTTCACCAGGTTGCTGCGGTGAATGCGCTCGAAGCTCTCGGCGACGACCGCCTTCACGCCCAGCAGCATCGTGCCCTTGGCCGCCCAGTCGCGCGACGAACCGGAGCCGTACTCCTTGCCCGCCAGGATGATGAGCGGCACGCCGGCCTGCTGATAGCGCATCGCCGCGTCGTAGATCGGCATCACTTCGTCGCCCGGCAGGTACTTGGTGACGCCGCCTTCGATGCCCGGCACCATCTGGTTCTTGATGCGCGTGTTCGCGAACGTGCCGCGCATCATCACCTCGTGGTTGCCGCGGCGTGCGCCGTAGGAGTTGAACTCCTTCGCCGTCACCTTGTGGTCCACGAGATAGTGACCCGCGGGACCGTCGGCCTTGATGTTGCCGGCCGGCGAGATGTGATCCGTGGTGATGCTGTCGCCCAGCACGGCCAGCGCCCGCGCGCCGACCAGGTCGGTGAGCGGCGCCGGCGTCATCGACAGGTTCTCGAGGAATGGCGGCCGGCGGATGTAGGTTGAGTCGTCTTCCCAGGCAAAGCGATCGCCGGTCGGCACCGGCAGCTTCTGCCACCGCTCGTCGCCATCGAACACGCTGGCGTACTGCTGCCGGAACGCATCCGCGGTGACGCTGGTCAGCATCGTCTGCTGAATTTCCTTCTCGGTCGGCCAGACGTCCTTGAGAAACACCGGCTTGCCGTCGCGGCCAGTCCCGAGCGGCTCGGTGGACAGATCCACGTTCATCGAGCCGGCAAGGGCGTAGGCGACGACCAGCGGCGGCGAGGCCAGGTAGTTCGCGCGCACTTCCTGCTGGATGCGGCCCTCGAAGTTGCGGTTGCCGCTGAGCACCGAGGCGACGACCAGTCCGCGCTCGCGGATCTCGCTCGACACCTCGTCGGGCAGCGGTCCGCTGTTGCCGATGCAGGTGGTGCAGCCGTAGCCCACCAGGTTGAAGCCAAGCTGATCGAGATAGGTCTGCAGCCCTGCGCGATTCAGGTAATCGGTGACCACCTTCGAGCCGGGCGCCAACGACGTCTTCACCCAGGGCTTGACCTGCAGCCCCTTCTCAATGGCTTTCTTCGCCACGAGACCGGCGCCGATCATCACGCTGGGGTTCGACGTATTGGTGCAGCTCGTGATCGCCGCGATGACGACGGAGCCGTGCTCCAGTTGGGTCTCCACCGCGACGGCGGCGCCGCCACCCGACGCAGCCACTTTCACGCCCTTCTTCAGCTCGTCAAGCGCGCCGGCGAACGCACGCTTGGCGCCGGACAGCGACACGCGATCCTGCGGGCGACGGGGACCCGCCAGGCTGGGCTCGACCGAGGAGAGATCCATCTCCATCGTTTCGGTGTACACCGCGTCCGGCGTGGCGTCGGTGCGGAACATCCCCTGAGCGCGCGCGTAGGCTTCGACCAGCGCGATCTGCTTCTCGTCGCGGCCGGTCAGCCGGAGGTACTCCAGCGTCATCTCGTCGATCGGGAAGATCGCCACCGTGGCGCCGTACTCCGGGCACATGTTGCCAAGCGTCACCCGGTCCGAGATGGTGAGGTGTGCCAGGCCGGGGCCGTAGAACTCCACGAACTTGCCGACGACACCCTTCTTGCGCAGGTTCTCGGTGATCATCAGCACGAGGTCGGTGGCAGTGGCGCCTTCCGGCAGACGGCCGGTGAGCCGGTAGCCCAGCACGGAGGGAATCAGCATCGAGCTCGGCTGGCCGAGCATCGCGGCCTCGGCTTCGATGCCGCCGACACCCCAGCCCACGACGCCCAGCCCGTTCACCATCGTGGTGTGCGAATCGGTGCCGAACACGGTGTCCGGATACGCGATGGTCACGCCGTCCTGCTCGTCGCGGCAGACCACGCGCGCCAGATATTCGATGTTCACCTGGTGCACGATGCCGGTCTCGGGCGGCACCACGCGGAAGTTGCGGAACGCGGTCTGGCCCCAGCGCAGGAACACGTAACGCTCGCGGTTGCGGTGGTACTCGAGGTCGGCGTTCAGCTCCATCGCGTTGGCGGTGCCGAAGTGGTCCACCTGCACGGAGTGGTCGATGACGAGCTCCACCGGCTGCAGCGGGTTCACCTTGTCGGGATCGCCGCCGAGGGCGACGATACCGTCGCGCATCGCGGCAAGATCCACCACGCACGGCACGCCGGTGAAGTCCTGCAGCAGGACGCGCGCCGGCATGAAGGACATTTCCTTCTCGCCAATCGTCTTCGGATCCCAACCGGCCAGGGCGCGGATGTCGTCCGTCTTGACGAACGCGTTGTCCTCGCGGCGCAGCAGGTTCTCGAGCAGGATCTTCAGCGAGTACGGCAGCCGCTCCACATTGGGGAACCCGGCCTTCGCCAGGGCGGGCAGGCTGTAGAAGTGAATGGTCTCCCCGCCAACGGTGAGGGGGGTGCGTGTGGTGAAGGAGTCAAGGCTGGACATGATGATCCATCGGATCATATCAAGGAAGGGCCGGTCAGGTGCGGGCCTAAGGCAGGGTCTGGAGGAAGGCGCGAGCCACGTCGGCCGGGGCCTGGCGATCGCGATCCACTGCCGCGTTCATCAGGCGCATGCGGTCGGCGGTCAAGCGGCCTTCGAGTCCCCGCAGCGCCTCAGCCATCGCCGGCGCGGCGCGGAGCGCGGCGGCGCGGGCGACCGGGACGGCGTCGTATACCGGGAAGTAATGGCGATCGTCTTCGAGAACCGCCAGCTGCAAGGCGTCGATGAGGCCGCTGGTGGCGTCGCCAGCGGTGACGTCGATCTCGCCGGCCGCCACCGCGCGATAGATCAGGTTCAGATCCATCACGCGCGGCGCCCCCTTGAAGCGCAGCCCATAGGCCGCGGCCAGACCCGGGAAGCCGTCGGGCCGCTCCAGGAACTCGTAGCCGAAGCCGGCCGTCAGCGTCGGCGCCAGCCGCGCGAGATCGCTGACGCGGCCGAGGCCCTGCTTGCGGGCCAGGTCTGCGCGGGTCAGGATCGCGAAGGTGTTGTTGAAACCCAGGCGCGGCAGCAGGCTGATGCCGAGCGGCGCGTATCGCGTCCGCAGACGCTCGAGGACGGCGTCGCTGTCCGAGGATGGCGGTTCGTTGAAGATGGCAGTGAGCGCCGTCCCCGAATACTCCACATAGACATCGATGTCGCCGCCCACCAGCGCCTCGTGCGCGATAGTCGTACCGCCGAGGTTGAAGCGCCGATCGACCTGCACGCCCGCCCGCTCCAACTGCTGCGCCACCACTTCGGACAGGACGATCTGCTCGGTGAAGTTCTTCGAGCCGACGACGATGCGAGGAACGCCGGACGCCGGCCACATCGACCAGACGCTCCCGAGCAGCGCGATCGCGGCCACGGCCAGCAGCGCGGGACCACCTCGACCGCGGCGCCGCCGTGGGCTGGACCATCGGCCGAACCACGCCAGGCCGGCGTCGGCCAGTAACGCGAGTGCCGCGGCCGGCAATGCTCCCGCGAGAATGACCGTGGAGTTGACCATGGCCAGCCCGCGGAAGATGTAGTCTCCCAACCCGCCGGCGCCAATGGCCGAGGCGATGGTGGCGGTGCCGACGCCGATGACCACCGCCACGCGCAGCCCCGAGAAGATCGCCGGCAACGCCAGCGGCCATTCGACCTGCCACAACACCTGCCGGCGCGTCATGCCCATCGCGACCGCGCACTCCACCACCGCCTTGTCGATCCCCTGAATGCCGGTGATGGTGCCGCGCAGGATCGGCAGGACCGCATACACGGTGAGGGCCACGAGCGCGGTGCCGGTGCCGATGCCGCCGATGAACGGCAGTGGGATGAGGAAGCCGAAGAGCGCCAGGCTGGGAATGGTCTGCGCGAGATTGGCAAAGGCGACAACCGGTCGCGCCAGCCGGGGGCGATGCGCGGCCACCAGGCCCAGGGGAATCGCGATCGCGGCGGCCAGTGCGCTGGACCACACCACGAGCTGCACGTGCTCGCCCAGCCGGGCAAGGAACTCGGCGCGATGCTCGACGAGGAACCGCGCGAGCTCGCTAAGCATGGACGCGGGGCCGGGTGTCGAGCAGACCGCGCACGATCGGATCGGTGGAGTGTTCGAGCGCCTGCGGCGTGTCGCAGGCCACCAGACGGCCCTCGTCCAGAACGGCCACGCGCGCGGCCAGGGCCGCGGCTTCGAGCAGATCGTGCGTCACCAGCAGCACGGTGCGCGGAGACACGGCCTGCAATCGCAGGAACTCGCGGTGCAGCTCGGCGCGGGTCATCGGATCGACCGCGCCAAAGGGCTCGTCCATCAGGACCACGGGCGGGTCCGCCGCGAGCGCGCGGGCCAGGCCGACACGCTGCCGCTGCCCGCCGGACAGTTCGTCCGGCCATCGATCGCGGAACGACGCCGGCGGCAGATCCACCAGCGTCAACAACTCGTCCACGCGGGCGGCAACACGTTCCTCCGTCCAGCCGAGCAGCCTCGGTACGGTGGCGATGTTGCCGGCAATCGTGCGATGCGGGAACAAGCCGACGTCCTGCACCACGTATCCCGTCTGCCGCCGCAAGTCCTCGGCCTGCCACTCGCCCACCGCGCGGCCGCTCACGCGCACCTCACCGCCGCTGGGGGTGAGCATCCGGTTGACGAGCCGCAGCAGCGTCGTCTTGCCGCTGCCGCTCCGTCCCACCAGCGCCACGACCTCACCCGCGCCGACCGTCAGCGACAGCTGCCGCAGTATGGGCGTGGTGCCGCGATGGAACGAGACGTCGCGGAATTCGATCATGGTTCCCAGAAGATCATCGCCGTCACCGACGGCCAGACCCGGGTCTTCTCCTCGAACTCGACGCCGTCCCGCCGCCACGTCGCCCGGACGTCGCTGCGGACACCCAGCGATCGCCGCTGCCCGACGCCGCCTCGCAGCCACACGCGTACGCCACCGCCTGCATAGTAGATGCTTCCCGTCTCCACCAGGGTGCGCTCGTCGTACAGCTGCCGAAGATAGCCGGCCCCGCCGGTCACGAATGGCCTCACCCTGCCGGCGATCACCGGTCGCGGCAGTTGCCACGTCGCGCCGACGTCAACCACATACTGCGCCAGTTCCTCGGCGTCGAGGGTCACGGCCGCGGCCTCGGCGTCCTGCGACAACTCGGCACGAATCCCCGGCGTGCTGTAGCCAACGCCCAGTTCCACCGACAGGTCCCGCGACAGCCCGAAACCGAACCGGAACTCGCCGCCGATGGTGGCGTCCACGAACGATTCGGCCCTGAAATACGTGAACGGCGGCGGACTCGCGCCGAGGCCATTGCCACGCAGTTCTGCCGTCGCATCACCAATCGCGTAGCTTCCAGCCCAATTGACCCCTCCTGCCAGGGTCACGTGATTTCGCCGCAACGACGGGACCTCGTCAGGTTGTTGTGCCGACACGGGCGTCGCACCGGTCGCCACGGCGATGACCGCGGTCAGGACAACTGCCAGCCGCGCCGTCACTTCGGTTCCACCGTGATCTCAACCTCGCCGGAAGATCCCCCTTTAGGGGCCACCGCCATGCGCGGCGCATAGGCCACACGAAAGTCCACGTCCACGTTCCCCGACAGGAAGCTGTCGATGTCCGCATCGTCGAGCGGTTCGGCCCGGACGATGTGTGGACCCGCGGTGAGCCCGGCGATCACGAAGTCGCCGTTGTCGTTCAGCGTGAAGCCGCCGACGAGCGTGCCGGTGGCGGGGTTGAAGGCGACGACGTGCGCGCCGAAGACGCCGCGCCCGTTCTTGATCACGCGACCGTGAATGCTGCCGGTGTCTCCGCGCTGCGGATCGATGCTGTAGAGATCCGAGACGCCGGCGATGTCGTCCGCCTGAAGCGCGCGGTCGGCGGTGGCGCCCGGCGTCAACGCGATCGGGAACATCACCGCGCCGCTGCCCAGGACGCGGCGTCCACCGGTGGCCAGCCGTTCGGTCTCGCCGATCGCGGAATGCCCCAGGCCGACGAGATGCCCGAGTTCGTGAAGAACGACCGACTCCACATCCACGCGGCCCGCTTCACCGCTGGCCGAGACCGACCAGGGAAACTGCGTATTGAGGAAGATGTCGGCCTCGACGATCTGCCCCGTCGTCGCATCGAGCAGCAGGCTGGTGGAGCCGAGCACGCGATCGAGATCGGGCCGATCGAGAAAGCCCAGCGTGTTCCGGCCGTCGAGCTGGTTCGGCGTCGCCGCCGTCATCCCTTGAAACTCGAACGACAGCGACGTCTCCGGCACCGCCTGCCAGGTCGTGGACGCGCGCCCCACCGCGGCACGTAGGTCCGCCGCGGTTACGCCAGGCACGTCGCGATCGTTCACGAAGTAGCGCACCGGCCCAGCGGGCCACTTCACGTCCACCGTGCGCTCGTCGATCCTGAAACCGAACTTCAGGTACGCGGAGGCCGGCGCCGGCTGTGCCAGCGCCAGCACCAGGGCGAGAAGCCACATCAGGCCACGCGTCATCGGGCCACCTGTGCGCTCTTCACCGCGGCGCTGAACACGTCCATCGCCAGCGGACGGCGGCTGGGATCGCCCCGCACGATGCGCCCTGCTCCGGCCGCGTCCACGAGAGGCGGCACCACCACCAGGCCACCGCTGCGGGGATCCGTGGTGACGCGATACACGCCCTGCGTGGTCCCGGTGACGATGGGGATCGAGGGGCCGTCCACCTTCAGAAAGAGGACGACCTGATCGCCTTCGGCGAACTTCGGCGCACCGGGGATGATGTTGACCATGCCGCCGACCTGACCGCCCGGCACGCGAACCGTGACGCGCTCGCCGAGCCCGCCCTTCAGGTAGTCGATGACGTCGATCGAGACAAGGCTGTCGATGCCGTGCCGATCGGCCGTCCACTGCCCATGCACTGCCGATACACGGCCGTGAACAACAGCAGCTGAGCCGTCAACGAGTTCGATGAACGAGAGCGGCTTGACGGTAATGGCGGAGAGCGGTGCGGAAAGCGCCACGAGACAGACGAGGATGAGTCCACGCATCCTCAAAGTGTAACGGGAGACGCGTCCCCTCCCCACCCGAAGGCGGTCTATCGACCGGCCGAGGCCCGCGCACGGACGCGCTGGACCAGATCGATCACCGCGTCAGCGGCGCGCTGGCTCGCGCCAGGACCACCGAGCGCTGCCCTGACCGCCGCGAGATCCTGGACCATCTGATCGCGACGATTCACGTCAGTGAGGAGTGCCACTGCCTCGTCCGCGACCGCGGCCGGCGTGCAGTCGTCCTGGATCAGCTCTCGAACGATCCGGCGGCCGGCGATCAGGTTGACCATCGCGTACATCTCCACCTTCGCGAGCGGCTTTCCCAATCGGTAGGTCATCGGCGACAGCTTGTAGAGCACGACCATCGGCTTGCCGTGCATCGCGGTCTGCACGGTCGCCGTGCCGGACGCGGTGAGCACCAGGTCGCTGACGCTCAGCACGTCATCGGTGCGTCCTTCGACGATGGGCGTCGGATTGAACATGCCGAAGAGCGATGAATCGAGGTGTGGCGCACGGGCGACGATGAACTGCACGCCCGGGACGCGCGCGGCGATTTCGCCGGCGGCCGCGCTGAGGACCGGCGCCAGGCGGGTCAGCTCGTTGGGCCGGCTCCCCGGCAGCAGCGCCACGATCGGGCGGTCCGGCTGAAGCCCGAACTCGCGGGCGAGCGTGGCCTTGTCGGCCGTTGGCGTTGCCAGTTCGAGCAGCGGGTGACCAACGAAGCGCACCTCCACGCCGGCGGTCCGGTACAGCGCCTCTTCGAACGGGAAGATCACCAGCACGCGATCGACCAGCTCCTTCATCGTCTTCATCCGGCCCGGCCGCCACGCCCAGAGCTGGGGGCTGATGTAATAGACGATCGGGATGCCAAGCGCCTTGATCGCGCGCATCAGGCGAAAGTTGAAGTCCGGGTAGTCGATCAGCACCAGCACGTCGGGCCGGTGCTCGCGCGCCGCCGCCACCAGCTGCTTGTAGGTGGCCCACGACCGCGGCAGCACCTTCAGGGCCTCGGTGAGCCCGGTGACGGAGAGCCCCCTGAAGTCCGCCACCAGCCGTGCTCCAGCGCCCGCGAGCTGCTCGCCGCCGAGGCCGAACGCCTCGAGCTGCGGATCACGCGCGCGCAGCGCGTTGACCAGCGCGCCGGCGTACAAGTCGCCCGACGGCTCGCCGCACGAGATCATGACCCTCACTGCTTCTTCAAGTCGGCGGAGAGGATGTCGAGCTTGTCGATGGGAATGCGCTCGTAGGTGCCGAATCCGGCGCCCTTGAGGCTGCCCACGAACTGATCGGCGTTCCCGACGAGCACCACGGACAGCTGATCGGGACGCACGAACCAGCGCGCCACGCGCTGGATGTCTTCAGGCGACACCTTCAGCACCTGCTCGCGGAACTTCGGCAGGTCCTCGACCGGCAGCTCGTAGAACAGCTGATTGAGCACCTGCGTCGCGAGCTGGTCCGGCGTTTCGATCGTCAGCGGGAAGTGGCCAACCGCGTAGTCCTGCGCCGCGTCGAGCTCGGCTTCGCTCACGCGCTCGCGCTGGAGGCGCGCGAACTCCTCGACGACCACCTTCAACGCCTCCGCGGTGGACGCTGTTTGCGTGTCGGTATCCGCGACGATCGCGCCGGTGAACTTCAACGAGTCCAGATCGGCCGAGGCGCCGTAAGTGAGCTGACGCTGGCTGCGGAGCACCTGTTGCAGCCGGTTCGCGCCCTCGCCGCCCAGGATCTTCACCGCCTGATCGAGTGTCTCGTAGTCGTCGTGCTTGCGCGGAATCCCGAGGTGGCCGACGCGGATTTCGGTCTGCACCGAGTCCGGCCGATCGATCACGATCACGCGCCGCGTCGGCTCGGGCGGCGCAATCGGCGCAAAGGGCGGCAGGTCCCCCGGCTTCCAGTCGCCGAAGTACTTTTCGAGGCCGGCCATCGCATCCGCCGAGCTGATGTCGCCGACGACGGCGACCAGGGCGTTGTTGGGGACGAAGAAGCGCCGGTGGAAGTCCACGAAGTCCTCGCGCGTCAGCGACTGCAGCGACTCCGCCGTCCCCGACCCCGGCATGCCGTAGGGATGGAAGCCGTAGATCAGGCGCTCGATGACCATGCCGGCCACCGACTCCGGATCCTCGGCGGCCACCTTGAGGCCCGACAGCGCCTGCTGCTTCTGGCGCTCGATCTCCGCCTGCAGGAACGTCGGGCGACGCACCACGTCGGCCATGATCGCCAGGCCGGCGGCGTAGTCGTCCTTCATGACGATGGTGTTGACGTAGCTGAGATCGGTCCCCGCGCCGGTGCTGAGGATGGCGCCGAGGTAGTCCACGTCATCGGCAATCTGCTCGGCGTTCCGTGCTCCCGCGCCCTGGTCGAGGAGCGTCGCGGTGAGCATCGCCAGCCCCATCCTGGTCTTGGGATCGTGGGCCGCGCCGGCGCGCACGATCATGCGCACGCTGACGGACGGCTGTTCGTTCTGGCTGACCAGCACCACGGTGAGCCCGTTGGCCAGCTTCTTCACCTCGAACGGCGGGAACGAGACCGGTCGCGGTTCGAGCGGCCGCGGCGGAAACTCGCGCGGCCACTGTCCACTCGTCTGGGCCACGGCCAGCGTCGTCAGCACGGTGAGCGTGAAGGCGGCGGTGACGAACGTCTTCATGGCCGCACCCCGGGCCGGGTGCCGGCGCCCGGCCCCTTCGGCATGATGTGAATCACCACTCGGCTCTCCGGCGTGAAGTAGGTCTTGGCCACGCGCTGCACGTCGGCCTGGGTGATGTTCTGGAAGATGTCGAACTCGCCGTCGGCGGTGCCGATGTCGGCGTGCAGCACCTCGGCGTGCGCCAGGTTCGTCGCCTTCTGCTGCACGGTCTCGCGGCCGAGGATGTAGTCGCGGGCGAACTGGTTCTTCGACCGCTGCAGCTCGCGTGGCGTGATGCCCTCGGTCTTCACGCGATCGAGCTCGGCGACGAGCGCCTTCTCGACGGCGGCTGGCGACTGCCCCGGGTTGACGATCGCGACCGCGTAGAGCAGGTTCGGGTGCTCGATGAGGTTCGCCTGGCCGAACGCGGTGAGCGCCAGGCCGGAGTCGTAGACGAGTTTGCGATAAATGCGCGAGCTCTGCCCGTCCGACAGCACCTTCGCGAGAATGTGCAGCGGATAGGCGTCGGGATGCCCGTCGTAGGTGATGTGGTAGCCGACAACGACGGCCGGCAGCGGTACGGGCTCTTCCACCGTCACTCGCTTCTCGGCCTTCTGCGGCGGCTCGCGCGGGATGTCGCGGGGCACCGGCTTCAACGCCTTCGGCACGCGGCCGAGGTATTGATTCACCAGGCCGATGGTCGGCTCGACGTCGAAGTCGCCGGAGATCACCACGGTGACGTTCGACGGCACGTAATAGGTGGCGTAGAAATCGCGCACATCGGCCAGGGTGGCCGCGTTCAGATCTTCCATGCTGCCGATGACGGGATGGCGGTAGGGGTGCGTCGTGAACGCCTGCTCGTAGATGATCTCGTTCAACCGGCCGTACGGCTGGTTCTCGATGCGCATGCGGCGCTCTTCCTTCACCACTTCGCGCTCGCGGACGAACGTGTCCTGCTCGATGCGCAGCGTGGCCATCCGGTCGCCTTCCATCCACAACACCAGCGGCAGGTAGTGTGACGGGACCGTCTGCCAGAACACGGTGGTGTCTTCGTTGGTGTAGGCGTTGGCCTGGCCGCCGACCGAGGCGACGATCGAGGTGTGCTGCTCGGGCTCGACGTTGCGCGAGCCCTTGAACATCAGGTGTTCGAAGAAGTGGGCGAAGCCGGTGCGCCCGGGCTTCTCGTCCTTCGAGCCGACGTGATACCAGAGCTGCACGTTGACGATCGGCGTCGAACGATCCTGGTTGAGGATCACCGTGAGGCCGTTGGGCAGCTGCAGGCGCTGATACACGAACTTGGGCGGGCGCGAGGCGGCATGCACCGCCACTCCACACGCCAGCGCGGCCATCACGGCCGCGACGCCCCACCGCTTCAATCGCCGCATGTGTGAACCTCTATGCCTTGTCCAACGCCTCGAGCCGCCGCTCGAGCTCCCGCAGCCGCTTGCGCATCTCCGGCAATCGGCGGAACACCACCGACGCCTTGCGCCACTCCTTGTTGTCGATCGCGGGATAGCCCGAGATGAACGCGCCGGCGTCCACCGAGTTGGTGATACCCGACTGCCCTACCGCTTTGACGCCGTCGCCGATGGTCAGGTGGCCGCCGACACCCACCTGGCCGCCGAACGTCACCGAATCGCCGACCCTGGTGCTGCCCGCGATGCCGACCTGCGCGGCCAGCAGGACATTGCGACCGAGCACGACGCCGTGTCCGATCTGCACCAGGTTGTCGATCTTCGTTCCCGCCTGGATGCGCGTTTCCCCCACCGCGGGTCGATCGATGGTGGTATTCGCCCCCACCTCGACGTCGTCTTCGAGGACGACGGGCCCTACCTGCGGAATCTTGATGTGCGTGCCGTCGGCGGAGGTGGCAAACCCGTAGCCGTCGCTGCCAATCACCGCGCCGTTCTGCACGACGACCCGCGCGCCGAGCGTGCAGCGCTCGCGGATGGAGACGTGCGCGTGGAGCAGGCAGTCCGGACCGATCGAGGCGCCAGCGCCGACCACCACGTGCGGATGCAGGATCGTTCGTGCGCCGATGCGGGCGCCAGGGCCGACGACAGCGTAGGCGCCGATGGACGCGGAGGCATCTACCTGGGCGGACCCGTCCACATCGGCCCGCTGATGGACACCGGCGGGCGGGCGATCGTCGGGCGCCAGCGCCGCTGCGGCGCGGGCCAGCGCGACGTAGGGTTCGGCGGTCCGGATCACGGCGCACGGGGCGGTCACACCGGGGGGCGCAATCACCGCCGATGCTCCCGTGGTGGCCAGCGCGTGGGCGTATTTCATGTTGGCGAGGAACGTGAGGTCGCCGGGGCCGGCCTGCTCGATCTTGGCGACGCGCACGATGTTCAGGCTGCCGTCGCCTTCGAACGGGCAGCCCAGTGCGGCGGCCAGGTCGGCTAGCGTCACGCGGTCGAGAATATCACGCGGGTGGAGGCGCCATCCGCTCGACGAAGCGGGCCAGGTGCGCGAGGCGCAGCGGCGCGGCAGCCTCGTGAATCCGGCGATAGCGATCGGGCGCTGGAGCTTTAACGGCGTGCCCGATGGCGGTGAGGGCGGCGTCGGGCTGGACCGACCATCGCACCTCCGACACCCCTCGCCGGGCGCCCCGGAACGCCAGGAAGTGGCCGACCACGGTGAAGGTGAAGAAGTAGCCGAAGATGTTGGGGCCGGGCACCACCACGAACGGCGCCGATGCAATCAACCCCAGGCCGTGCAGCGCCAGCAGCCGCCGGTGGCGGTCCCCGTCCTTCTGCAGTCCGTCCCTGAACAGGGCCAGGGCGGCGGCCGGATCCTGATCGTCGGGCACGTGCAGCACCGCTTCGTCCACGCTCCGGAGCTGCCAGAGCAGGCGCTGCTCGGCCACGCGTTCGGCCACCCATCCCATCATCTTGCGCTGGAACCGGCCCATGAACGTCGTCGGGGCCTCGTAGGCCTGCGAGTGCCGGGCCTCCTCGGCCTCCTTGATCATCTGGCTGAAGCGGGCGCGCATGCGCGCGATGAATCCCCGCGAGGCACCGCCCTCGGCCGGCTCCTCGTCGTCATCTTCGTGCTCGAAATAGGGCTCGAATCTACCGGCGCCCAGCGGGATGTAGTAGACGTTCACTCTGTTAAGGACGACGAATCCGGCGTGGAGTTCGCGGCAGCTCGACCGGCACGTCGGGACGGCCGGCCTGCTCCCATGCGCCGGTGATCATCGCCGCCACCGCGCTGATCGAGTCGTTCACGCGCTGCTCCAACCCGGGGAGAGCGGCCTTCGCGAACGCGGCGAAGTACTCGTCGTCGTAGAACTCGCGGCCGGTGGCCGCATTCAGATCCGCCGCCAGCACCCCGGCCGACATCCGGTTGGAGGCAAGCAGCACGTCGAACATGAAGTCGCGCGGCTTCGACACCGGCGCGGCGGCAACCGGCGAGATGCGCAGCGAGGTCCGGTTGCGCTCGAACAGCTCGCCCTCCCAGCGGCTGTGCAGCCCGTGCTGGAGCGTCAGCTGTCCGTCGTAGTTCACCACCGAATGGAGCGGCACGTGGCCGTCGGCCACGTAGTGCGTGAGGATCGCCGCGTAGTAGACGATGTTGTCGAGCGCGTAGGTCGGCGGGTTCGGACGCTTCAACGACGCCAGTTCTCGCTGCAGTTCGCCGTAGAACTCCGCCGTCCGCCAGGGCAGCTGTCCCTGCTCGGTGATGAACGAGCGGCCGAACTTCTGTATCGCGGCGTCCTGGTCGCGCGGCAGGCCCTCGAAGGGATACGGACCAAAGGCCTGATGATCCATGTCCAGGAAGTGGTTCGGCGGCTCGCTCTCGAAGCCGGCGTTGCGCCACAGGTCGGGGTCCACCGCGCGCTCGACGACAAAGGCGCGCCGCTTCTCGAACAGCGGCTTGAGCGCGGCCGGGAGAAGCGCGATCATCCGATCGGCGATCAGCTTGTGGGCCTCGAATCCCCACGCCAGCGCCGGCGCAGGCAGGGCCAGGCAGAGGACGAGGGCCAGGGCAGCACGCATCGGTCGATTGTACTTCCGCGTCCGTGCGGGCTACTTCCCGATCTCGATACCGAGAAAGGCCCAGCCGACCCGCGCCGACTGGTCGGAGTAACGGTAATCGTTCAGCAGCAGCCGCGGCGGTGCGATCGTGCGATCTACCACCATGAAGGGAAAGCGCGACCAGGTGAGGTAGGCGCGCGCGCGAGGGGTGTCGAGCGCCGCGCGCGCCTCCGGTTGTTCGAAGCCCTTGTCCACACCGTACCCCGCCGGCCTGAAGTGCGGCGCCGGTTCGAACCAGAGCTGCCCCTTCTCGTAACGCGTGCCGGTGTCGATCAACACCTCTCGCCGAAACGGGTTGACGAACACCGGCGTGACCATGAACCGCGTCTCCGGCTGCCCCGCTCTCGTCAGTCCATCGCGCACTACGGACCGCGCCCACAGGTTCGAGCCGAGCATCCCGAGCGTGTAGACCGCCGCCAGCGCAAGCGCCACCTGCGCCGCACGGCGCGGCCGCGGCGCACCTCGCTTCGCAGCGCGCGACGCCAGCCACACGCCGGCCCCGAACAGCAGGTAGAGCCACGGATCGACGATGTAGAGCGCGTCGCCGTAGAACCAGCGATTCGAGAACGGCATCAGCAGCCGGAGCCCGTAGCTGTTCAGGAAGTCGAGAAAGATGTGCGAGTACAGACCGATGAACGACAGCAGTACGAGTTGACCGAACGACACATCACGCCGGTCCGCCCGCGCATCCCCGTCTGCCGTCTGCCGGCTGCCGGTTGCCGGGCCCTTGCCGTCTGCCGGTCTTCGCCTCCCTATCAGCCAGACGACACCGGCGAGCGCGATGGGCAACGTCAGCTGCGCGAGAATGCCGTGGGTCCAGCCGCGACGAAACGACATGGGCAGCGTGTCGGTGACGAACACGGCCACGTCGATGTCCGGCAGGTTGGCCGACACCATCAGCGTGGCCATGCCGTACCGCGTGCGCGACGCCAGCCCGGCTTTCCCGAGTGCCGCGCCAGCGAGTGTGTGACAGAGGTTGTCCATGGGGGATGCAGGAGTCAGGGATCAGGGATCAGGGGTCAGGGAGCAGGGATTAAGTCGGGAGTCGGGAGTCGGGAGTCGGCCGCAGCGTCGAGCCCCAAGCCTCGAGCCCCAAGCCCCAAGCCCCAAGCCCCAAGACTATGACGGTTTCTCCGCCAGCGCCTCCTGCCGGAGGTCCTTCCTCAGCACCTTGCCCACCGGCGACTTCGGCAGTTCCTCGCGGAAGATCACCAGCTTGGGCACCTTGTACGCAGTCAACGACTCGCGGCAGTGATCGCGAATCATCTCAACCGTCACGCCGCGGTCCTTGCGGATGACGTAGGCCACCACCCATTCGCCGGTGTCCTCGTCAGGGACGCCGATCACCGCGCAGTCCTGCACGCCTGGATGCGTGGCGATCACCGCTTCCACCTCGTTGGGATAGACGTTGAAACCGCTCACCAGGATCATGTCCTTCTTGCGATCGACGATGAACACGTAGCCCTCGTCGTCCATTTGCGCGACGTCGCCGGTGTAGAGCCAGCCGTCCCGGATGGTGCGCGCGGTTTCGTCCGGGCGCTGCCAGTAGCCGGCCATCACCTGCGGGCCCTTCACGATCAGTTCGCCGGCTTCGCCCTCGGGCACGTCACGGCCGTCCTCGTCCACGATACGGACATCGGTACCCGGTAGCGGCACGCCGATCGAGGCGCGCTTCACGCGATGAAAGGGATTGAGCGTGACGACCGGTGAAGTCTCGGTGAGACCGTAGCCCTGATAGATCGGCGTGCGCGTCACCTGCTCCCAGCGCTCGCCCACTGCCGGCACCAGCGCCATGCCGCCGGCCACCGAGCCGCGGAACGTAAAGGATGCCCGCTGCACGAACCAGCCCTCGTGCATCAGGCCGGCGAACAAGGTGTTCACGCCGGTGAACCAGGTGACGGGTTCGGCCTCCATCACTTTCTGCAGGTTCGCCAGCGGCCGCGGGCTGGGGATGAGAATGTCCCGTCCGCCGGTGACGAAGAACAGCATCAGGTTCGCGGTGAACGCGAAGATGTGGTACAGCGGCAGCGCGGTCAGCATCACTTCCTCGCCAACGCGCAGCCAGGGCCGCCACGCCTGCAGGCATTGCTCGATGTTTGCCAGCAGGTTGCCGTGGGTCAGCATCGCGCCCTTGGCCACTCCTGTCGTGCCGCCGGTGTACTGCAGCGCCGCGAGCGTGTCGTGCGTCAGGGCCATCTCGTAGACGCGCGGATCGGCGCCGGCCGAGATGCGCGTGGCGCCCTCACGAAGGGCCCGGCGAAAGGTCGTGTGCGTGAAGGGAATCGCCGGGATCATCTTCTTCACGTACTTCTGCACCGACCACACGAGCAGGCGCTTGAACGTCGGCAGCAGATCGGAAATCGACACCACCACCACGGTGCGAATGGACGTCTTGGGCAGCACCTCGGCGACTTTGGTGGCGAACAGATCGATGGTGACCAGTCCCACCGAACCGCTGTCCGTGAACTGGTGCGCCATCTCGGGCGGGGTGTAGAGCGGATTGGTGTTCACCATCACCAGGCCGGCTTTCAGCGCGCCGAACACCACCACCGGATAAGCCAGGCAGTTCGGCATCTGGATGGAGAGGCGATCGCCCGGGGCAAAACCGGCAACTTCGCGCAGATACACCGCGAACTCGTCGGATTGCCGGTCCACCTCGGCGAACGTCAATCCGCCCTGCGAGCCATTGGGCAGCCCCAGCGTGAACGCCTCCTTCGCGGCGAACTCCTGCGCCGCCGCGCGGATGATCGCGGGCATGTGCGGGTACTGCAGGACCGGCATGTCCGGCGCGGTCTGGGGATGGTAGAACTGCGTCCACCGACGCGAGGGAGGCACGGCCACAAATTACAGGCGGAGTGTAAAAAGTCGGAAGCAAAAAGCGCGGAGGTGGTGGGCTGCGCCCAATAAGGACGCAACAAGAGGCGAAATGCGGGCCTGATTCTTGCACAATAAGGCAGAGATGCGACTGACCCGTTTCCCCCTTGGCCTTGTCGCGTTCCTGGCGGCAGCTTCATCCTTCTGCAGCGGCGGCACCGAGTCGCCCACATCCCCGACCGAGGGCGGTTCGACCAGCAACACCGTCGCCTATACCGTGCTCGGCGCCAGCGATGGCATCGGCTACGGCAGCAGCATCGTCTGCCTGCCGTTCGAACTCGGCTGCGAGAACGGCACCGGATACGCCCAGACGCTGCGGCGGCGTTTCCAGGCAGACGGCCGCACCGTGACATACCTCAATCTCTCGGTACCTGGCGCCGTGCTGTCGCGCGCCATCGTCGATCTCGCCCTTCAACTCGGGCAGTCGAACCCGGGCAGCTTCGTCGAGCGCTACCCGCCGTTCGTGCCGTCGGGCACCACGCACCTCACGATCTTCGTGGGCGGCAACGACGCCAACATCATCGGCTCCGCCGTCACGGCGGGCGCCGGCGGCAGCGACGTCCGCGCCTTCGTGGATGCACAGGTTCGTCAGTGGGGCGCCGATCTTGTCGAGCTCGTCTCGCGAGTCCGCGCCCGCGCCCCCAACGCCCGCATCGTCGCCTACAACCTCCCGAACCTTGCTGGCGCGCCCTACCTCGCCTCGCGGTCGACGCAGGAGAGGAGCATCATGCAGCGCATCGCCACCGGGTTGACGGATCAGATCAACGCGCTCACCAGCCGCAACGTGCTGGTGGTGGACCTGATGTGCGACCCGCGCATCCTGCAAGCCAGCAGCTTCTCGAGCGACGGCTTCCATCCCGGCGACGCGGGCTATGCGCTGATGGCCGAACTCGCCTACCCCGCCCTCGCGAACGGCGCGGCCAGCACGCCATCCCCTTCGTGCGCGGCGCGGACGCTGGTGCCGGGGTTTTAGGGAGGGCTTGGGTCTTGAGTCTTGAGGCTTGAGGCTTGAGGCTTGGGGCTTGGGGCTTGAGGCTTGGGGCCTAGGCTTGAGGCTCTGCAGGCCTAGCCTAGAGCCTAGAAGGCTCTAGCCTAGAGCCCTCGTCTCCCGCCTCCTGATTCCGATCCTGCCCTGATCCCGCCCTTCAGGGCATTTGCCAGAAGTTGACCGCGCGTTCAAAACTGCCAAGTGCGCATTTCCTGAGCCTCGGTTCGCATCTATTGCGCTCGAATCGCTAAATTCATGCGCTCCATATTGCAAACTGATATCTGATTCGTGCATACTTGGCACCATTCAAGCAACACCGCGCTCGCCCTGGTCGCACCGGCCCGGGAGTCGAGCGTTCTTATACCGGCCGGGGCAGCATGGGGACATACACATCATGGGATCCGCAGCACTTGGCGAGGCCGTAAAGGGCATCAACGCATGGGCCACAGAGGGCATGCGTCACTTGAACAAGCCCGTCCACGTGGGTGAAGTTTTTGGTTCGCTGGCGTTCAATGACAAGGTCCAGCAGGCCCGTCTGCCCAAGCCCGTCTACAAGTCCCTGCGCGACACCATCAGCCACGGCAAGCCGCTCGACATCTCCACCGCGGACGCGGTGGCGATTGCGTTGAAGGACTGGGCGGTGGAGCACGGCGCGTCGCACTACACGCACTGGTTCCAGCCGATGACCGGCATCACCGCCGAGAAGCACGACAGCTTCTACAACCCGACCGGCGATGGCCGCGCGCTCGCGGAGTTCAGCGGCAAGGAACTGGTCCGCGGCGAGCCGGATGCCTCGAGCTTCCCGTCCGGGGGCATGCGCTCCACCTTCGAAGCCCGCGGCTACACCGCCTGGGATCCCACCAGCCCGCCCTGGCTGCTGGTGAACGGCAACAGCGCGACGCTCGTCATCCCGACCGCGTTCGTCAGTTGGACCGGCGAAGCGCTCGACAAGAAGACGCCGCTGCTGCGCTCGATGGAAGTGCTGTCGGCGCAGGCCGTGCGCGTGCTGAACCTGTTCGGCTCGACCGCGACCCGCGTCACCGCCACCTGCGGCCCCGAACAGGAGTACTTCCTGATCGATCGCAACTTCTACTTCGCGCGCCCGGACCTGATCAACGCCGGCCGCACCCTGTTCGGCGCCAAACCGCCGAAGGGCCAGGAGATGGAAGATCAGTACTTCGGTTCCATCCCGGAACGCGTGCTGGCCTGCATGGCTGAAGCCGAGGCGGAGCTCTACCGCGTCGGCGTGCCAATCAAGACGCGTCACAACGAGGTGGCGCCGTCGCAGTACGAAGTCGCGCCGATCTTCGAGAGCGCGAACGTCGCCACCGACCATCAGATGATGACGATGGAGACGCTGAAGCGTGTGGCGCCGCGGTTCGGCCTGGCGTGCCTGACGCACGAGAAGCCGTTTGCCGGCGTCAACGGCTCGGGCAAGCACCTGAACTGGAGCATCGGCGACAACCTCGGCAACAACCTGCTGAACCCGGGCGACACGCCGCACGACAACATGCAGTTCCTGTTCTTCTGCACCGCGGTCATCCGCGCGGTGGACAAGTTCCAGGGCCTGCTTCGCATGGCGATTGCCCACGCCGGCAACGATCACCGCCTCGGCGCGAACGAAGCGCCGCCGGCCATCCTGTCGGTGTTCCTCGGCGACATGCTCACCGACATCTTCGAGCAGATCGAAAAGGGCGGCGCCAAGAGCACCAAGCACGGCGGCCTGCTCGACATCGGCGTCTCGGTGCTGCCGCAGCTGCCGCGCGACGCGGGTGACCGTAACCGCACTTCGCCGTTTGCCTTCACCGGCAACAAGTTCGAGTTCCGCGCCGTCGGCTCCAGCCAGAACGTGGCGTTCCCGGCCACCTGCCTGAACGTGGCCGTGGCCGAGTCCCTCGATGCGCTGGCGACCGAGCTCGAGAAGATGATGGCCGCCGGCAAGGGCGACAAGAAGGAAGTGTTCACCGAGGCGCTCGCCGCGCTGCTGAAGAAGACCGTCAAGCAGCACAAGCGCATCATCTTCAACGGCAACGGCTATTCGGACGAGTGGCAGAAGGAAGCCGGCAAGCGCGGCCTGCTGAACCTGAAGAACACCGTCGACGCGCTGCCCGAGATCGTGAAGCCCGAGGTGGTCAAGACGTTCGAGAGGTTCAAGATCCTCAACGGTCGCGAATTGCACGCGCGCTACGAGATCAACCTCGAGAACTACAGCAAGACCATCAACGTCGAAGGTCAGCTGATGGTGCTGATGGCCAACCGCTACATCCTGCCGGCGGGCCTCGAGTACCAGAAGAACGTCGGGCAGAGCGTCGCGGCGGCGAAGGCCGGCGGCGTGCCCAGCAAGGAAAGCGCGAAGCACCTGGCCAAGGTCGTCGGGCTGGTGGACCGCTTCCGCCAGAAGACCGAAGTGCTGGCGAAGGCGCTCGATCACGCCGACTCGTCGGCCGAGAAGCACGCCAAGTACATGCGCGACACCATCGTTCCGGCCATGGCGGCGCTGCGTGAGGTTGGCGACCAGCTCGAGGTGGTCATTCCGCACGCGATCTACCCGCTGCCGACCTACCGCGAGATGCTGTTCGTGAAGTAACGGAGAACCGGTATCCGGTATCCGGTATCCGGGGTCCGGTGTCCGGTGTCCGAAAGCAGGAATGCTTCGGAAACTGGCCTTTTCGGATACCGGTGACCGGAAACCGGACACCGGATCCAGGTCTCAAGCCCGCCTCCGCAGCCCGAAGGGCCTGCGGGGGCGGGCTTCGTTTATGATCGGAGGAGCGCCTCATCTTTACAGAAGGACCATGACCAGACGATTCCTGCTTTTCGCGTTTGCCACTTTCGTTGCCACCACTGCCGCCGCCTGCGGCGGGGATGATGCGACACCATCACCGGCCCTTCCCCCACGGGCACTGCCCCCTTCAGCATCACCGACCTCGTGGTTGGCACCGGCGCGGTCGCCAACGCCGGCCAGGCTGTCACCGTGACCTACACGGGATGGCTCTATAGCGACACCGCTGCCGAGAACAAGGGCACGCAGTTCGATGCGAGCACGACCCCCGTCCGCTTCCAGCTTGGTGCCGGCGTCATCGCCGGCTGGAGTCAGGGCATTCCGGGGATGCGCGTCGGCGGAACCCGCCGCCTCGTGATCCCGCCCGAACTCGCCTACGGCACGTCGACGCCGGACATCACCAGGATCCCGCGCAACGCCACGCTCCTGTTCGAAGTGACACTCGTCTCGGTGCCTTAGGGGCTTGGGGCTTGGGGCTTGGGGCTTGAGGCTTAGGTCTTGAGTCTTAGGTCTTGGGATCCTGGGGCTTGTCTGGGCTCGAGGTTCTGGGGATTCTCGGGGGTTCTAGGTTCTCGGGTTCTAAGGTTCTGGGGTTCTAGGCTCTAGCTGAAGCCTGACCAAGCCCCCAAGACTCAGGACCCAAGACTCAAGACTCAAGTCCCAAGACTGGAGTCTGCTCATCGTCCCACCGCGATCGACGACACTCTCAGCGCCAGCGTGCGTGTGTCGGTGCCGCCCATGTCCGCGGGGCGCACCGCTTGCGACGTGTGCCACCACAACTCGTTCGTGCCTGCCAGCCATACGCCGGCGGGCACGTTCCATTTGTACGGGCGCCTGCCCTGCCCCATCGGTTGGGACGCGATCTCCACGCCGTTCACGCGCAGCGTGAGAATCGCGGCTTCGGCGTCGCCGCGGCCTACGCCCGCCGCGGCTTCGGCCTCCATCGTCACGGCTACGTCAGTCCGCAACGCCGATGGCAACAGGACCACCGCATCCGTGCTGGTCCAGCGAAACAGCTGCGCGCCGCGGCCCTCGACGCCGTACCAGCCGGTGCCGAAGACCTCGTCGTCTTCGAGTGATACCTGTTCCTCGCGACGGTCGTGCACAAACAGCACCGTGCGTGCGGAGGGTGCGGCACACACCCGGCCGCGCGCCGGGCCGTCGTAGCCAATCAGCCTGGCCAGCACCCGCGGCGAGCGGCGGCCCAGGCGAACGGACACCAACTCCGCGCGAGCCGCATACGCGGGCACGTGCACGCGCTTCATGACGCGCGGACCGTTCTCCGGCAGACTGCCATCCAGCCAGTAATCCGCCGGTGGCGTTTCGCTGCCCGGTCCCGCCATCAGCGCGTCGGTCTTCACGGGCACGTCCCGGCCATCCGCTGTGGCGACCTCGCAGTTGCAGCGGCAGCGCATCACCGACGATCAACTGCATCTCGGCGCCAATCTGCGGCGGCACCTGCAGTCCCAGCCGGCCGGTGTACTCGAGTCCTGAAAGCTGGCTCCATCGATCCGAGCGCACGGCGGCACACTGCAGCGTTCCAGTCGCTTCAGACATCGTGAAGGCCGCCGGCTCCGCGATCGCAAACGCCTCGTCGAAGAGGAGTCCGGTCAGTTCCAGGTGCCGACGCGCCACCGGTCCGGCGAGCACCATCGATCCCGACTTCACGGCATCCGCCACCGCGTTACCGTCCTGCGCCACCCGCATCACACCCGGTTCGCTGGAGGCCCACGACGCCAGCGCCGAGTCAACCCGCGTGTCCTCGGCCACTAACACCATGCGCCGGCCGTTGGTGCGCGCCTCGAGCTCGGACTCGAGCGCGTCCCTGAAGACGCGCGCATCCTGCCCCGCGAGCGGTCGCGCCCCCATCACCGCGGTCTCGGCCAGCAGCACGGCACCCAGCGCGCACGTGATCGCTGGCGACCATGCCCGGGGCGCACTCTGCCTCGAGACCCAGGTGAGCCCCACCGCCGCCAGTGGCGCCACCGCCCAGATCGCGAAGCGGAACATCTCCGCCTGCCATTCCGACCAGCCAAGCGCCACGATCAGCACCAGCGCGCCCGACATCAGGATCGCGCGTCGCCACCAGCGCGCCAGGTCGCCGAAGAGCAATCCGACGAGTGCCAGGGCCATGACCAGGTAGGCCAGGCGCATGGTGAGATCGGCCGACGCATAGCTGCCGATGGGCATGCGGGGCCGGGAGTCGAATGCCACCACCAGCGCGTCGCGCCACGTGAGAGAGACATCGGTTGCAAGAGACAACGCCCGCGCCTCAGTCGCCAGCCACTCGAAGTGCGCGAAGAAGGCCCCGGCGCCGAGGACCAGCGAGGCCACCGTCCACGCTCCGCGCGCCGGCCGCTGCGGTGTTCGTCGCAACGCGGCCAGCACGATCGGCCACGTGACGATTGCCATCCAGTCCCACCACACCGCCAGGCTCCACAGCAGGATCGCAGAGATCGGATTGAACCAGGGGCGGTCCGCCGACACGCGCTGGTGCTCGTCGAACGCCGCGCCCGAGGCCAGCCAGACCAGCCCGATCGCGACCACCAGTCCTCCCGCGTGCGCGAGGGCCGCACCGAAGGAGGCGTCCAGGACCAGCGCCAGTGCGATGAAGATCGTAGCCAGCAGGCCGGCGCCAGCGAACGATCGCCACGCCGCTGGCGCCGAGCATCACGATGAAGGCCACCATCCAGCGCGCCGGCGCGGTTACCGTGCCCAACCAGGGCGCGTGCAGCACGGGCTCGAGCAGCACCAGAGCGGGACTGTCTGCCACCGAGTAGATCGGTTGCTCGCCGAGCGGCGAGACGGGAGGCATCAAGGCACGCGGCGCCGTGAACTCCCACACGGTGACCGCCACCACTGCCACCATCGCCGCCAGCGCGAACGGGCGAAGAGACTGCGGATGCGCCATGGTTTGGCGTATTCTACGCTTCCGCGTTGCCGCCAGCGCGCGAACCCGCGCGATGACATCCCGCTCCAGTTTCTGGCTCACCGCGCTGCTGCTGGCAGGCCTGGTCCTGCTGCGCGCGTTTCCGTTCGTCTGGTGGCCCGGCACTCACTTCGACTCCGATCAGGCCGTTGTCGGGCTGATGGCCAAGCACATCAGCGAAGCACGCGCGTTCCCGCTCTTCTATTACGGGCAGGACTACATGCTCGCGGTCGAGGCCTACCTCGCCGCGCCCGTGATGCTCGTCGCCGGGCCCACCGTCACCGCGCTGAAGTCGCCGCTGGTGGTCATCAACGTCGCGATCGTGATCCTGTTGCTGCGAATTCTGGTGCGCGATGCGCGCCTTCATCCGATGGTGGCCGCCATTGCAGTGCTGCCGATCGCCTTGCCCGCGGCGGGCGTGGCCGCGCGCGTCACCGAAGCCAACGGCGGCAACGTCGAGCCGTGGCTGTACGTGCTGCTCCTCTGGATCGCACGCGATCGCCCGTGGTGGCTCGGCGCCATCCTGGGGTTCGGCATGCTGCACCACGAATTCGTGATCTACGGCGCGCTCGCGCTGCTGATCATGGACACGCTGAGCGCCCTCACCTCAGGCGCGGTTGCGACTCAGGCGGGCACGGTCACCAGACGGTGGGCGGTGGCAGCCATCGCGTTCCTGGCCGTACGCGGCGTCGCCAGTGTGGTCCAACCGTTCGCCAACAGCCTGGGACCGGGGACCAGCGGCGACGATCCGGCGATTCTCGGCACCGTGGTAGACACAATCGGCGGACGAGTGTGCTTCGAGCCCGCGGCGTGGCCGATGCGAGCGGACCTGTTGCTCACCGATCACCTCCCGCGGCTGGTCGGCGGCGTGCCGGCGTCCCTCCGTGACTACGGCGTTCTCAGCGGGGTGTTTTCGGGCGTGAGCGGAGTGGGCTTGTGGGTGGGGACACTCACGCTGGTCGGCCTGGCCTCTGGTATGTGGCACTGGTTCGCTGTGCGAAGGCGCCCGGCCTCGGCCGCAGCGGCCGGCGAAATGGCGCATATCGGCGGCTATCTCGTGCTCGTCGGCCTCATCTCGACCGTCGTCTACGGCTTCGCCACCTGTAGCGATGTGAAGGTGGAGACGTTGCACTACAACCTGCTTGGGGTGTTGATACCCGTCGGGGCACTGGTGATGGCGCTGCAGACGTGGACCTTTCCCGCGGTGCGGGCCGGACTGGGCGCGGCGGTGGCGTTGTGGTGTGCATTGAACACCGAGGACGTCGTCGCGCTCACGCGGGAGTATCGCACCCACCCGCCGCTCGATCAGCGACAGGCCGAGGCCGACGACCTCGAGCGCCGCGGTGTCCCGATATCGTGGTCGCGCTTCAGGAACGCGTATCACATCACCTTCCTGGCCCAGGAGCGCGTGCGCGTGTCGGCCAACGATTTCGCCCGGATCCGGTCCTACTTCGACGAGGCCAGACAGGCGGAGGCGCCAACGCTGGCGGAGCAACCGTGTGCAGGTGGTGAAGCTCTGCCGTCAGGAACCTTCCTCTGCCGCTGACCGCGCGCGGTCCAAGCCGAACCAGAAGCGCTGGTCCGGCGTATCCTTCTGTAGCACTCGGAGGATCACAACATGCCCCCTGTCGACGAACAGGCCCGTCTGGCCGCCCTGAGGCGCTATCGGATCCTCGACACCGATCCCGAACAGGCCTTTGACGACCTGACGATGCTGGCGTCGCACATCTGCGGGACGCCGATGGCCCTCATCACGCTGATCGACGAGGATCGGCAGTGGTTCAAGTCCGAGGTCGGGGTCGGCATCCGCCAGACCGAGCGCAGCATCGCCTTCTGCACGCACGCCATCACGCAACCCGGCGTCATGGAAGTGCCCGACGCGCGCGAAGACGACCGCTTCCGCCACAATCCGATGGTCGTCGGCGAACCGCACATCCGCTTCTATGCCGGTGCGCCGCTGATCACGCCCGACGGTCATGGGCTGGGCACGCTATGCGTGGTGGACGTCAAACCGCGACGGCTCACCGGCGAACAGACTCAGGCGCTCGAGGCCCTGCGCCGGCAGGCACAGGCGCAGCTCGAGCTTCGCTACAACCTGATCGAGTTGGAAGAGGCGCTGGCGGCGCGTGGTCATGCAGAGGTGGAACAGACGGCGCTCGTCGCCAGGCTTCGCAAGTCGTTGGAGAAGGTGGACAAGCTGAGCGCGCTGATGCCCTTTACCTCCACTTGCGAGATGAACCTCGTGCTCCCGGCGATTCCTTCGTCGATTCCCGCCGTCAGTGAAGGCGTGCGGCAACTGCTCGAGAGCAAGGGTTGGACCGACGATGAGCTGATGCCGGTGGAGATGGCCATCGACGAAGCGCTGGCCAACGCCATCCGCCATGGCTGCAAGAACGATGCGACCAAGCAGGTGCAGTGTGTCGTCACCACCGACGCCAAGGGCGAGGTCGTGATCGTCGTCCGCGATCCGGGGCCCGGGTTCGACGCGACGAAGGTGCCGCATCCGCTGGCCGGCGAGAACGTGTTGAAGCCGAGCGGCCGCGGCGTGTTCCTGATCAACCAGCTGATGGACGAAGTGGGCTTCGCCGACGGCGGGCGCGAATTGCAGATGAAGAAGCGCCGCGCCTGATCTACGGGAGCGACCAGTCGGCGCGCAGCTTGTCGTAGGCTGCACGCGGCAGCTGCACGAGCACCGGGGCCGTGTTCGGATCCAGCCACGCCATCACCGCACGCAGTTCATCGGTTGACATCGCGGTGCAACCCGCAGTGCCCTTGCCGCCTTCACCGCCGATGTGCAGGAAGATGCACGACCCGCGCCTGGCCACCGCCGGCGTGTTGTAGTCCACCACCACGCCCCACCGATAGGCTTCGCCGACTTCCCGCATCTTCTCCGAGCTGTTCCAGTCCGGCGTCCGCACCTGCCGGCGATCCACGATCTGGTTGTAGACCGTGGACGTGGAGTCGTCCACGCACTCGATGCCTTCCACCACCGGCAGGTAGGGCATCTTCAGCCACGATGCCTCGGACGCGGGCGCGAAGCCGAACGCGCGGCCGAGCGGGAACACGCCGGCGGGCGAGCGGCCATCGCCCTCGGCCTTCTGCGGTCCGGGCACGGCCGGCGCCGTCAGCGGATCCCACGCTGTACCGTTCTTCCCCACCACGATCGAACCGGCCGCGCCGACCGGCCGCCACGGCTGCCCCGCCGCTCCGCGCTCGAAGCGGCGCAGCTCGCCGCGAACGTCGTCCCAGCCGGGCGTGATCACCAGCACCATCTGCCGCGCCGAGGCCAGGCGCGCAGGGGCGTCGGCCAGCAGCGATGCCGCGCCAGCCACCAGCATCATGGCCAGGCCACAGAACATGGCACGCATGTGAGAGGTTCGCATGCGGCGGATTGTACAGGACCCGGCAGAAGCTGCACCCAGCTGGGCGAAGCGAGGAACGCACTCCTTGCCACCCTGCTGGATGGATCCGGCGCGAATGGGCCATTTCAGGCCGGCACCGTCCCTGCAATGGAGCGGCGACGTGAAGGCACTGGGGCGCGGAAAAGGACGTGGGGATGACCGAGATGGATCGAATGGAGCAGCGGCTGGGTGAGCGCTTCGAGGCGCTGCATCAGCGGATGGAAGCCATGGAGCGGCGGGCGGACCAGCGGTTCGCGGAGATTCGCGTCAAGCAGGAGGAAGACATCCAGCTGCTGAAGGCGATGTCCTGCCAGCTGCGCGGCCGGGTCGAGCGCGTGGAACGCCGAGCCGGCCGAGGCGTTACGTAGCGCCGGCGGCTTCGGCTGCGCCATCGCCGCCACCACCATCTCGTAGACCTGATCCCAGGTGTCGGCGCGGGGGCCGGGCAGGTGACGGTTGGTGGAACTGGTGAACACGATGGTCGGATGACCTTCGCGCCGCAGCTGCTCGACGTTGCGAGGCGCGTCCTCGACGTAGAGGTCGGCGCCGACCGCCGACTTGTCCGCGAGGAAGCACAAGTCCCAGTACGGAATGTCGTGGCCGTCGAGCCAGTCCACCGTCTGCTGCACCGCGGCGCGATGGAAGTTCTTGATCAGCAGGCGGTGCGTGATGATGCGGATGCGGACGCCCATGTCCGACAGACGCCGCAGGACCTGCGGCGCGCCGGGCATGGGCTTCAGCACGCGAAAGAGATCCCGTTGCGTGACGGCGAACTGGTGCAGCTTGGGATAGCCGCCGGGAGCCTGCGCCACTCCCCACTCCGGCAAGTCCCAGGTCACTTCCGGGCCGAGCGAATCGGGCGTCACGCCCAGCCACTCGGCGGCGATGGGACGCAGGCCGCCGTAGAAGTCGGCGCACGTGCCGTCCAGATCCACTCCGAGCACGAAGGGCGTGCATGATTCGCGGAGTGAGCTGTCGGGATTATTGCGGGAACCGTCCGAGCGCGACCAGCAGGTCCAGGCGCGCCTGACGAACGCGGTCCTCCACCTGGGTCACCGCGGTCTCGAGGTCGCGCGCCGAGCGCTGCGCGTCGATCACCTCGATGTTCGTGGAGGCACCGGCCTCGAACGCCACGATCGTGATCTTGAGCACCTCGTTGGCAAACCCCGCCGATTCCCGAGCGCTGGCCAGCGCCCGCTCCTGAAACGCCACCGCCGCCAGCGCGGTCCGCACCTCGGCGCGGGCCGTCAGCGCCAGCCGCTGGAGAGTCAACTCGTCTTCCTGCAGGTCCGCTTCGCGTTGCCGGCGGACGCCGCGCCGCCGGCCACCGTCGTAGATCGGCTGGTTCAGCGACAGCGTGAGCCGCCAGGTCCCGGACGGCTGGAACAGCCCTGCGGGACCGACGTATTGCGGGTCGAACGACACCGACGCCGTCGGCCACCAGTCCTTCGAGCTGTCCTTGACGATGCGCGACGACAGGTCGCGCTGGGCGCTGAACAACCGGTAGTCGGTGCGCTCGCCCAGCCACGACTCCGGGCTCCCGATGGCCGGGACCTCGAACGCCGGTTCGCCGGCGACATCGACCGGACCATCGGCTTCCAGCAGCACGCCGAGCGCTTCCTGCGCGCGGCGCACGTTGAGGCGGTAGGTCTCGAGCAGCGCCTGATCCGAAGACACGATCTGCGACGAGCGCAGCGCGTTCAGCCGGCTGCCAACGCCGCCCTGCAGACGCCGCTGGTTGTAATCGAGCTGCGCCCGCGAGGTCTCCAGCGCGCGTTGCTGTACGTCGACGAGGCGCTCCTGGGTGATGACCGCCAGGTAGGCGATCGCCGCCGACACGCCAATCTGCCGTCGCACGTCGGCGGTATTCAGCCGCGCGACCTCGATCCGATCCATCTGCTGCACCCGCGCGGCCCACTGCGCCGCGGCCAGAACCGGCATCCCGAAGCTCGGCGCGATGGTGGTCTGATTCTGCGGCTGGACGACGTTCCCGTCGAAGCCGCGCGCGGCGTCGAGCGTGCTGTTGATCACCGAGACGTTCACGAACGGCAACGTGGCCGCCCGCACCTGCTGCAGGATGGCCTCGGCCCGCAGCACGTTCGTGGCCGCGATCTGGATGGTGGTGTTCTTCTCCACCGCCCGCGCCACCGCCTGATCGAACGGCAGCGCTTCCATCACCGGCTGGTCCGGCGCCGAAGGCAGTGCGTCGGCGTCTGCCCCGGAGCCGGCATCGCTGGCGGCGGCTGCGGCGTCGTGGCCTGTAGCGCTGCCACGTTCGTCATCGCGCCTTGAAACACGGAAGCGCGCTCCGGCACTGCCGCAATGTCGCGCGCCGCGTCACGCGCCTGCGCGAAGCTGGGCGCGGCCAGGGCCAGCGCGAGCGCCAGCACGACGCCGACGGTGACCGGAACCGACGGCCCCGATGGCTCCGAACCATCTTCCTCGTCGTGGCCGCGCACCTTGCCCGGCACCAGCGTCCGGATGACGACGTAGAGCACCGGGATGAAGATGATCGAGAGCAGCGTGGAGGCGACCATGCCGCCCGCCACCGCCGTGCCGACCGAGTTCCGGGCGGCGGCGCCCGCGCCCGGTGGCCAACGCCAGCGGCATCACGCCCAGGATGAACGCCATCGAGGTCATCAGAATCGGCCGCAAACGGATGCGCGACGATTCCACGGCGGCGTCCAGAATGGACATCCCCTTCTCGCGCATCTGCTCGGCGAACTCCACGATCAGGATCGAGTTCTTCGCCGCGAGGCCGATCAGCAGCACCAGGCCGACCTGGCAGAAGACGTCGTTGGCCAGCCCGCGAATGAGCTGCGCGGAGAGGGCGCCCAGCACCGCGAGCGGCACGCCCAGCAGAATGATGAACGGCAGCACCCAGCTTTCGTACTGCGCCGCCAGCACCAGGTAGACGAGGATCACCGACAGGCCGAAGATCAGGCCCGCCTGCGAGCCGGCCTTGATCTCTTCGAGCGACTGGCCCGCCCAGGCGAAGTCGAAACCAGGCGGCAGGTTCTGTCGCGCCAGTTCCTGCATCGCCTGCAGCGCCTGGCCGGAGCTCTGTCCCGGTGCCGGATTGCCGGTGATCTCGGCGGAGCGGAACAGGTTGAAGTGGCTGATGACCTGTGGCG
Organism: uncultured Acidobacteriota bacterium; assembly: GCA_963723005.1. Classification (GTDB taxonomy): domain Bacteria; phylum Acidobacteriota; class Vicinamibacteria; order Vicinamibacterales; family UBA2999; genus VFZN01. The sequence continues at coordinate 33,732 of CAVRPA010000018.1, forward strand.
CCACCGTTTCACGCAACCGGACCACCGTGTCGAGCGGCACCATCTGCCCGTTGTTCGCCCGCGCGTACAGCTGCTTCAGGTCCGACGGGTTGGCGCGGAACCGCTGATCCGCCTGGGCATAAACGCGATAGGCGCGGTTGTTGAAGTCGAAGTCGTTCACGTAGGACGAGCCCAGGAACACCTGCAGCGCGTCGGTCACTTCACGCAGCGGCAATCCCAGGCTGCGAGCCTTGTCGCGATCCAGTTCGACGATCATCTGCGGGTCGTCGGCGCGGAAGCTGCTGAACAGGCCCTGCACCTTGCCGCTCTGGTTGCCGGCGCCCATCAGCCCGAACGTGGCCTGCGCCAGCCCGTTGATGTCGGTGTTGTTGGTCTGGTCCAGCACTTCGAACTGGAACCCGCCGAACACCGAGAGGCCCTGGATGGGCGGCGGCGGGAACGCCACGACGATCGCACCCGGAATCATGAACAGCGGCCCGCTGACGCGGTTCAGCACCGATCGCAAGGAGTGCTCCGGACCCTCGCGCTCGACGTATTCCTTCAACCGCACGAAGATCAAGCCGTTGTTCGGCGCCGCTCCCGAGAAGCTGAAGCCCATGACCGAGAACGCGGCGGCAATGTCGGGGTCGGCGTAGATGACCTTTTCGGCCTTCTTCGCGATCTCGGTCGTGAATTCCAGCGAGGCCCCGGCCGGCGCCTGCACCACGCAGATGAAGTAGCCTTCGTCCTCTTCCGGCACGAACGCCGACGGCACTACCTGCAGCAGCACGTAGGTGGCATACAACCCGCCCGCGAAGAGCAGCATCATCGCGTACCGGAAGCGCAGCGCGCCGCGCACCGCGCGCACGTAGAAATGCGTGCCGGCGTCGATGACGCGGTTGACCAGGGTGAAGAACCGGCCGTGCGTGTGCGTCTCGCGATCCAGCAGCAGGGCGGCCAGCGCCGGCGTCAGCGTCACGGCGTTGAAGACCGACAGCACCACGGCGAACGCGATGGTGAGCGAGAACTGCTGGTAGAGGCGGCCGGTCACGCCGGGGAAGAACGCCACCGGCACGAACACCGCCACCAGCACGATGCCAATCACGACCACCGCGCCGAACACTTCGCGCATGGCGTCGATCGCCGCCTGGCGGGCGGACTTCTTGAACTCGGTCATGTGCCGTTCGATGTTCTCGATCACCACGATCGCATCGTCAACGACGATGCCGGTGGCGAGCACGATGCCGAAGAGCGTCAGCGTGTTGATCGAGAAGTCGAACAGCTTGATGAAGGCGAAGGTCCCGACCAGCGACACCGGAATGGTGACCGCCGGGATGACCGTGCTGCGCCAGTTCTGGAGGAACAGGAACATCACGATGATCACCAGGACGATGGCCTCGCCCAGCGTCTTCAGCACCTCGATGATCGATTCGCGAACCACGCTGACGTTGTCGAACGCGAGACGCCATTCGAGCCCCGGCGGGAAGCTGGGCTCGAGCCGCGCCATCACCTCCATGACGCCCTGATACACGTCCAGCGCGTTGGCCGAAGGCAGCAGCGTGATGCCCATGCCCGACGCTTCCAGTTCGAGGAAGCGCAGGTTGGCCGAGGTACCTGCTCGGCGCCAAGCTCCACGCGGCCGACGTCCTTGACGCGAACCAGGGCACCATCGCCACCCGTCTGCACGACGACGTTCTCGAACTCCGAGACCTCGGTCAGCCGGCCGACGGCGCGGACGCTCATCGTGTACTGCTGCCCCGCCTGCGCCGGCTGATCGCCCAGCGCGCCGGCGGCGACCTGCACGTTCTGCTCGCGGAGGGCGTTCAGCACGTCACCGGCGGTGAGCTTGCGCGCCGCCAGCAGGCCGGGATCCAGCCACAGCCGCATCGCGTAGCGGCGTTCGCCGAAGATGATGACGTCGCCGACGCCGGGCACGCGCTTGATCGCGTCGCGGACGAAGAGGTCCAGGTAGTTGCTGATGAACTGATTGGTGTAGCGGTTGTCCTTGCTGAAAAAGCCCAGCCCGCCCATGAACCCGGCGGTCACCTTCGAGACGATGATGCCGTTCGTGCGCACGTCCACCGGCATGCGTCCCAGCGCCGAATTGACGCGGTTCTGCACGTCCACGGCGGCCAGGTCCTGGTCGCGCGAGATGTCGAACGTCACGCTGATCGTCGACACGCCCGAGTTCGTGGACGACGAGGTCATGTAGGTCATGCCCTCGACGCCGTTGATGGCCTGTTCGAGCGGCGTGGTGACCGCGCTCTCCACCGTCTGCGCGTTGGCGCCGGTGTAGAACGCGGTGACGGACACGGCGGGCGGCGCCAGGTCCGGATAGCGGGCGATCGGCAGCGTGGGAATGGCGATCGCGCCGGCGAGAATAATCAGCAGCGAGCAGACCGTCGAGAGGACGGGCCGCTTGATGAAAACGTCCGCGAACATGGTTAGGACGCCTTCTTTTCAGCAGGGGCACTGGCTGCGGGAGCACCGGGAGCGCCCGCCGGCGGCCCGCCGGCCATCACCGGCGCGCCGTCGCCGATCTTCTGGATCCCCGCGGTGATGAGTTGCTCGCCGGCCTTGAGGCCGCCGCGCAGCACGTAGTCGTTGCCGACCAGATCGCCGAGCGTGACGGCCTTCTGGCGCGCCACCGTCATGTCGCCCTGCTTCTCGACGACGTAGACGAAATACTGTCCGTTGATACGCGTGACCGCCGTCAGCGGCACGGTGAGGCCCGGCTCGGCGCGCCAAATCACCTGAGCGCGCACGAGTTGATCCGAGCGGAACTTGCCCCTGCCGTCCACCAGCGCCACCTTCGCCAGCACCGTCTGCGTCGGGTCGACGCTGGGCGACACGAACGTGATCTTGTTGACGGCGACCACCTGGTTGCGATCGTCGACGATGCGAACCGGCAGCCCGACCTTCAGGTCGGCCGCCTGCTGCACGGGAACGTTGACGTAGAGCTCGAGCACGTCGTTCTCGTCCACGGTGGTGAGCACGGTGGTCTGGGTGACGCGCTCACCCTGTGTGACCGGAATGTCGCCGACGGTGCCGCTGGTCGGCGAGGTGACGCGGTAGTACGACAGCTCGGTCTTCTGCTGTCGCAGCTGCTCGTCGAGCGCCTGCAGCGCCGCCTCGGCCGTCCGCTGCGCCGTTTCCGCCTGCGACAAATCGCGCTGGCTCACCGCACCCGCGGCGTAGAGCGTCTTGTTGCGCTCGAGTTCCTGTACCGCGTACTGCAGCTCTGCCGCACGAACCGCGCGCGTGCTCGCGAGCGAAGCAAAGCCCGCCTGCTGCGTCGCGGAGTCAACCTCGAACAGCACCGCGCCTCGCTGCACCTGTTCGCCCGAACGGACAGCAATGCGCGTGATGAAGCCTTCGACCTGCGGCTGAACCGTGGTGGTGCGCCGGCTCTTCAATGAGCCAATGTACTCGCTGAGGATCTCGACCGGCTTCTCGGCAAGGGTGAGCGTTTCCACCGGCATCGGCGGCGGGCCGCCACCAGGGCCACCGGGCCCGCCCGGCGCCGCGGCGCCATTGCCCCCGCAGGCAGAAACCAGGGTCGAGGCAGCAAGAAAAAGGGCAGCAATACGTGGGGACGTGACAGGCATGATGTTTTGGACGCCGCCGCGGGGCCGGACGGTCGTCCGGGACGGGCACGCGTGAACAAGGGATGATAAATGAAGGTTCAGTTATTGTAAAGTAACGACAATGTCTCCGAGGCCCAAGACCGCCTCCGATGCCGCCATCCTCGATGCCGCGGCCCGCTTGCTGGCCCGCTCCGGGCCGGCGCGCATGCGTCTTGAAGACGTCGCTCGCGAGGTCGGCCTGTCGCCGGCCACGCTGCTGTTGCGCTTCAAGTCGAAGAAGAAGCTGCTGCTCGCCGTCGCCGAGCAAGGCATCACCGGCATGGCCGAGCACTTCCGCGAGCGCCGTCTCAACAGCGCATCACCGCTTCACGCCATCACCGAAGTCTGCGACTGCGTTCGTGAGATGGCTGAAGAACCTCAACAGCTGGCCAACCTGCTCGCCTTCCTCCAGCTCAGCCTCGAAGATGCCGAGTTCCGCGTGTCGGCACGGCGCCACGACGCCACCCTCGAGAAGGAAATGGCGAAGCTGCTCGAAGCCGCCCGCGAAAAGGGCGAGGTGGTGGATTGTTGCACCCGAGCGCTGGCCCGCGCAGTCATCGCCATGATGCGCGGATCGCTCCTCACCTGGAGCGCGCTCGGCCAGCACACCAGACCCGAGCAATGGGTGCGCGCCGACATCGAAACGCTGCTCGGTCCATACCGCGTCCCCGAAGCGCCGCGCGCGACGCACTCGCCGCGCGCCTTTGCCGCCGCGAAGAAGAGCGCCGCCAAGGCCCGTCGCCGTCCCAGCCATCGACGGGTCCGCACCCGGTCATGAACGTGCACGCCGATCTGGTCGGCTTCTCCAGAGGCATGTACAGCAACTGGCTGTGGCACAAGCCGCTGCAGCTGGTCGTGGACGCGGGCGAAGGACTGCAGCTCGCACTTGGCAGCAGTGTGTTCGCGCCGTCGTGGCTGGCGATCACCCATGGTCACTCGGATCACGTGCTCGGGCTGCCGGGCTTCGTGGCCGCTCGCCGATTCGGCAAGGGCGCGCAGGACAAGCCGCTGACGATCGTCCATCCGATCGGCTCGCGCGGTGTCCAGGCCGTGCGCGATCTGCTCGCCACCTCGTACGGTGGCGTCCACTTCCCCATCACGTGGTGTCCGGTCGCGCCCGGCGCCGCGGTGCCGATGGGCAAGGGCCGCACGCTGGAACCGTTCGCCGCGGTGCACACGCCGGGCGAGCCGGCGCTCGGCTACCGCGTGGTCGAGACGCGACGACGCTTGAAGCCGGAGTTCGCGGGACTGCCGCAGCGCGAGATCGAAGCCCGCGCCCTCCAGGGGCTGCGCCACACGATGATGGAAGAAACCCGCCACATCGTCTTTGCGCACAGTGGCGACGCGATGGCGGTGGCGGCGGACGAGGTGCGAGGCGCCGATCTGCTGGTGCACGACGCCACCTTCCTGGTGCCCGCCGATCGGCGCGAGCCGATCCACGCGTCCACCGAAGAAGCACTGGACGTGGCCCGCCGCGCCGGGGTCCGCGAGCTGGTGCTGCAGCATCTCTCGATCCGGTACGAACGGCCGGCGGCGATCGGGGCGCTGCACAAGCAGGTGGCGGCGTCGGGCTATGCCGGAAACGCATGGCTGCTGGACGAAGGTGTCCTCGTCAAGCTGGACTAAAATAACAAGGCTATGTCTACCACTCTGACGCGCGAGGACGTGACGCGCATCGCGGAACTCGCCCGTCTCGAGCTCACGTCCGAGGAGCTGGATTTGTTCACCCGCCAGTTGGGTGACATCCTCGGCTACGTGGAGCAGATTCGCGATCTCGACACCTCCGGTGTCACGCCGACCTCGCACGTCCTCAACCTGCCCGTCGAGCGCGACGACGTGATCGTCGAACCGCTGCCGCGGGTGGCGGCGCTCGCCAACGCGCCCGACGCGGCCACCGAGGCCGGCCTCTTCAAAGTGCCACGAGTTCTCTGATGTCCACTCCGATCGAGCAGTCAGCACGCGCCATCGCGCGAGACATCGCCGCCGGCCGCGTGAAGGCGACCGAGGTGTGCGACGCGTTCCTCGCCAGGATCCGCGAGGAGGAGCCCCGCATCGGCGCCTTCAACACGGTGATCCACGAGCGCGCCATGATCGAGGCGCGGGCCGTAGACACCGCGCGCGCGGACGGCTCTGACGCAACGCCGCTGCTCGGCGTGCCGGTCGCGATCAAGGACAACATGTGCACGGCCGGCGTGCCGACCACCGCTTCGTCGCGGGTGCTGCGCGGGTTCGTGCCTCCCTATTCGGCGACCGTGGTGTCGCGCCTGGAAGCGGCCGGCGCGATTGTCGTGGGCAAGACCAACCTCGACGAGTTCGCCATGGGATCGTCGACCGAGAACTCATCGAACGGCCCTACCCGCAATCCGTGGGACCTCACTCGCACGCCAGGCGGCAGCAGTGGCGGATCCGCCGCCGCGGTGGCCGCGAAGATGGTCCCGGTGTCGCTTGGGTCGGATACTGGGGGCTCAATCCGCCAGCCCGCCGCGTTTTGCGGGCTCGTCGGCCTGAAGCCGACGTACGGGCGCGTGTCCCGCTACGGGCTCCTCGCGTTCGCCTCGTCACTCGATCAGATCGGCCCGTTCGCCCGCACCGCCGAGGACGCCGCGCAGGTGCTGCAGGTGATCGCGGGCCACGATGCGCACGATGCCACTTCGTCCACCGAGCCGGTCCCCGATTACATGGAGGCCGTCGGCCGCGGCGTGTCCGGGCTTCGTATCGGCGTGCCGCGCGCGTTCGTCGGTGAGGGCGTGGACGCCGACGTACAGCAGGCGTTCGCCGCCTCGCTGGATCATTGGCGCGCTGCCGGCGCCATCATCGTGGACATCGAACTGCCCCACGCCAGGCACGCGATTCCCGTGTACTACCTGATTGCCACGGCCGAGGCCTCGTCGAACCTGGCGCGCTACGACGGCGTCCGCTACGGACACCGCGCGACGCTCGAGAAGGGCGATGGCTTGCAGGCGATGTACGACCGCACCAGGGACGAGGGCTTCGGTCCCGAGGTGAAGCGCCGCATCATGCTTGGCACCTACGTGCTGAGCGCCGGCTATTACGACGCCTACTACCTGAAGGCGCAGCAGGTGCGGACCCTGCTCCGCCAGGATTACGAGCACGCGTTTGCCGCGTGCGACGTGGTGGCGATGCCGACCACGCCCACGCCCGCGTTCACGTTGGGCGAGAAGACCGACGATCCGCTTCAGATGTACTTGAGCGACGTGTTCACCGTCAGCGCGAACCTCACCGGCCTTCCAGCCATCAGCATCCCCGCGGGCCGGAACGGCGCCGGACTTCCCATCGGCGTGCAGCTCACCGGCCGGATGTTCGACGAGACGACGCTCCTCGCCGCGGCGCACGCGCTCGAATCGTAGGTTTCGGGGGCGGTCAGGCGACGGCGGGCGACTTCCGGAAAATGGCCCACAGCATCAGGCCAAGCAGCACGAAGGGAATCGCCGGCAGGAGCAACGCGAGGATCGTCGAGACCACTCCGATCACGGCGACGGCGGTCAGGACGAGAAGGATGACCGGCAGCGCGGCCGCGCCCAGCGCCAATCCCACGGCGCCGAGGGTGAGCCACACCGGCACCATGATGAGCTTCAGCAGCAGCCGGAACGGCAGCAGCACAACCCAGAGGACGGCCTTCAGGAGAAGAACGACGAAGCCGACAATGGCGACCACCGCCAGGGCGGCAGTGGCGAGCCCACCGAAAACCAGGAGTTCGACCATCTCAATCTGAGAAGACGAACCCCGGTGGGCCCGGGTTCCACGGACGCGTCAGCGGATGTCGAAGATGGCCTTGAAGTCGGGCAGGTTCCACTCGACGAGGTGCTGCCGGACTTCCTGCATGGCGACGCGCTCGGCCTTGACCTTGCGGGCGCCCGGCGTGCCAGGAGCGGGAGGCACGGCGGCGGGCCGGCGTCGCGGCGTCGGGTTCGGCCGCGGACAGGCGCGGCTTCGCGCCCCGGCGCAGCTGCTTGGCGCGCAGCGCCGCCACGTCGACGAACAAGAAGCGGCTTTCGATCGGCGGCGCCTGCGGATAGGTCACCGTCTCGGGCGCGTTCTCAGGCTGATCGTTCTGGATTTCCGTGTCGGACATAGCCAGTCAGTCTACCACGGGCGCCAGGCGCCACCCCTACCTGGCAATGAAAAACGCCCCAACCACCCAGGACACCAGGCTGACGACCAGCGCGCCGAACAGAGCCGCCCAGAAGGAGGCCACCGAAAACCCAGGCACCAGGGCTGCGGCCAGGCCAAAAGCGGCCGCATTCACGACGAAATAGAAGAGTCCGAGCGTGACAACCGTCAATGGCAGGGTCAACAGGGTCAGGACCGGCTTGACCACCGCGTTCACGAACCCGAGCACCAGCGCCCCCATGGCCAGGGCGCCGCCCGTTGCGACCGTGACACCGGGTACGAGGTACGCGGCAGCGGCCAGACCGAGGGCGACGACCAGCCAGTGAATGAGAAAAACGACCATGTGTCCTCCTGTTTACTGACCCGAGCCTAGCACCTTCGCTTGTCGTCTGTGCGTCCGCCACACGAGACGGGACCAGGTCTCGGCCAGCGCCCAGGCCAACGCGGCGCCAACACCCACGAGCAGCCACAGCTCGAGCGGGATAGGGACCCCGCCCACCAGCGTGACGGTGACGGGATAGATCCCGGACAGCACCTGGATGACAGTCCCGCCGATGACCGCGGCATGGAGGTACGGATTCGGCAGCGGATTCGTCCAGGTGTGGCGCGCGGGATAGGTCAACAGCAGCTGACCGATCGCCATGAAGTGGAACGCCGCCATCCGCGCCTCGGCGGCACCGTAGCCGATGGCCGGCACAATCCCGAGCACGCCCAGCGCGAGCAGCGCCTTCATCACGCCCGCCCCGACGATGAATCGCAGCGACGGCCGGTCGAGGAGAGGCGCATCCGTGGGGCGCGGCGGCTGCTGCATCACGCCCGGCGTGCGATCGAGCGCCAGCGCCAGCGCCGGCAGGCCGTCGGTCACCAGGTTGATCCACAGGATCTGCGCGGCAGTCAGCGGCAGCAGCAGCTCACCACCGCTGCCCCTGAGCCCGAGCATGTAGGCAAGCACGACGCCGCCCGACACGAGCAGGACTTCCGACAGGTTGGTGGAGAACAGGAAGCGGAGGAACTTCTGGATGTTCTCGTAGATGCTGCGGCCTTCTTCGATGGCGCCGACGATGGTGGCGAAGTTGTCGTCGAGCAGGACGACATCCGAGACCTCGCGGCTGACATCCGAGCCACGCTCCCCCATCGCCACTCCGACGTCGGACCGCTTCAACGCCGGCGCGTCGTTGACGCCGTCGCCGGTCATCGCGACGATCTCGCCCTGCTGCTGGAGGGCCTCGACCAGCTGCAGTTTCTGCTCCGGCTGGACGCGCGCGAAGACGTGCACGTCGCGTAGCGCTTCGGCCAGGGCAGCCGTCGAGAACGCCCGCAGGTCCTCGCCCGTGAGTACCCGCACGGCGGGAATGCCAATCTGCCGGGCGATGGCCAGCGCGGTCGCGGGATGGTCTCCCGTGATCATCACGATGCGGATGCCGGCGGAACGGGCCTGGGCGATCGCGTCCGGCACCTCGGCCCGCGGCGGGTCCCAGAACAGCACGAGCCCCAGGAAAGTCAGTTGCTGCTCCACCGCTCCCTCGCCCCAGGCGAGGGCCAGGACGCGGAAGCCCTCCCGGGCGTAGGCCTCGGCCTTCTCGCGCCAGGACTCGAGATCGGCGGACGAGAGCGCGCATCGCTCGAACAGCACCTCGGGCGCGCCCTTCAGGTAGCTGACCGCGCCGGACTCCTCGCGCACGGTGACGCGCATGAACTTCCAGGCGCTGTCGAACGGGCGATCCGACTCGATCGGATGCGCGGCACGCACCGCCGCCACGTCGAGGCCATGCTCGCCGGCATAACGCAGCAGTCCGATGTCGAGCGGGTCGCCGGCGCCGGTCCCCGGGTCCGCGTCGTTGGCGAGCGACACGGCCTTCAGCGCGCGCGGCGCATCGGACGTGTCGATCGAGCGCACGTCCATGCGGTTCTGCGTGAGCGTGCCGGTCTTGTCGGTGGCGATCACGGTCACGGAGCCGAGCGCCTCGACCGCGGACAGCCGGCGCACGACGGCGCGCCGCTTCACCATGCGTTCCACGCCCAGTGCCAGCGCGACGGTGAGCACGGCGGGGAGTCCCTCGGGCACCGCGGCCACGGCAAGCGCCACCGCGAAGATGAGCAGTTCGGCGGCATGGCTCGGACCCTCAGCCAACAGGCCGAGCACACCGAGCGTTACAGCCAGACCGACGACCCACCGCGCGACCTGGCGGCCGAGGGCATCAACGCGCCGCTCGAGCGGCGTGCGAGTGGTCGCGATCCCGCCGAGGATGTGCGCCAGCCGGCCCATCGCGCTCGACGCTCCCGTGCGCGTCACCTCGAGATAGGCGCGGCCTCGGACCAGCAGCGTGCCGCTGAACGCTTCCTCGCCCGAGGTCTTCTCGACGGGCACCGACTCGCCGGTCAACACCGACTCATCCAGCATGGCGCCGTGTTCGTCGCGCAGCGTGCCGTCGGCCGGCACGCGATCGCCGGACTCGAGCCGCACCCAGTCCCCCGGAACCAGCTCGCTGCTCGGCAAACGGACGAGTTGCCCGTCGCGCAACACCCAGGCGTGCGCGGCCGCCATCGCCTTCAGGCGCGCCAGCGCCGCTTCCGAACGCTGTTCCTGATAGAGGCCCAGTCCCGCATTCAGCAGGAGGATGCCGGCAATGGCCACCGCATCCACCGGCCAGCCGCGCAACCCTTCGTAGGCCCACAACCCGAGGTCGAAGGCCAGCGCGAAGATGAGGATGTAGATCAGGGGGCTTTCGAACTGCCGGAGGAATCGCCGCCACATCGGATCGGGCGGCTGCTCGGGCAGTGCGTTTGGTCCCAGGGACTGCAGTAACGATGCGGCGTGAACGCTCGACAGACCGGACATTTCACTCGCTCCAGGGCTTTGCCTGGTCCTGAATGTATCGCAGTCGGGGCGTTACATCTTCGTGCTAGACAAGCGGTGGCGACGAGCGCAGGATGAGTACTGCGGGCTCTGGTCCCTCCCCGCATTCACCCCAGGTCCCTTGACCGTTTCGTACGTCGTGGAGGCCTTCCATGGCCGTCAACTGGAATGTTTCGAAGTCAGACCTGCCTGTTGATCTGCTCGCACGCGTGCCGAGAGCGCGCCCGCTCAAAGTCAGCGGGCGCATCGCGCCTTCATTCGAGACGATCGCGCAGCGCGTGCGCGCTGAATATCTGGAGATGCCGGGCCTGAACCTGACGCGCGAGCAGGCGCGCTGTTTGTGGGGGTTGGACGCCGATACGTGCGACCAGCTGCTGGAGTATCTGGTCGATTCGGGCTTTCTCGTCTGCACGCGGCACGACACCTACGTGCGCGCCGACGCCGGTTAGTGGGATGTGTCCGCCAGGACCGCTGGCGGGCCAGGGGATGGCCCGGCCAGCGTCCAGGTATCAATTGAGGTGCGGGCTTACGCCGCCACTTCGATGTTGATCGAGCGGGGCTTGGCTTCCTCGCGGAACGGCAGGCGGATGGTCAGCACGCCGTGCTTGAACTCCGCCGCAATCTTCCCGGTGTCCACCGTCGTCGGCAGCGAGAACGAACGGCTGAAGTTCCCGTATGCGCGCTCGATCCGGTGGAACTGTTCCTTCTTCACTTCCGCGTCGAGCTTCCGCTCGCCACGAATCGTCAGGGTGTTGTTCTCCACGGTCACCGCCACGTCCTCGCGCGCGAGGTCGGGCAGCTCGGCCTTGAGAACCAGTTCCTTCTTCTCATTCTCGAAGATGTCCACAGCCGGCACCCAGGTGCTGAGCAGTCCTTCTTCACGCGCGCCGTAGGCGTCGCCGAAGAGACGGCTCATGCGGTCCTGCAACACCGAGAGGTCACGGAACGGATCCAGTCGTGTGAGAGTCATGATCGCCTTCTCCTTGAATATCTGAGCGTTACTTGGTTTCCGCAAACTCGGCGTCGACCACCTCGGCGTCCTTCACGTCGGGTTCGCCCTGCGGCGCGCCGGACGAAGGGGTCTGCGCCTTGTAGAGCGCTTCAGCCATCGCGTGCGACGCCTTCTGCAGCTCGTCGCCCGCGCGGACCATCGCGTCCTTGTCCTCGCCCTTCACCGCGGCGCGCGCCGCCTCGAGCGCGGCCTCGGTCCGGGACACGATCCCGGCATCGAGCGATGCCTTGCTCTCGGTCAGGGTCTTCTCCACCGAGTAGATGAGCGCGTCCACCTGGTTACGGGCGTCGATCGCCTCGCGCCGCGCCTTGTCGTCGGCGGCGTGCGATTCGGCATCCTTCACCATCCGGTCCACTTCGTCCTTGTTCAGGCCGCTCGAACCGCTGATCGTGATGGTCTGTTCCTTGCCGGTGGCCTTGTCCTTCGCCGCCACGTTGACGATGCCGTTGGCGTCGATGTCGAAGCTCACTTCCACCTGCGGCACCCCGCGTGGCGCCGACGGCAGCCCCACCAGGTGGAACCGTCCGAGCGTCCGGTTGTCGCGCGAGAACTGCCGCTCGCCCTGCAACACATGAACCTCGACCGAGGTCTGGTTGTCCGCCGCCGTTGAGAAGATCTCGCTCTTCTTCGAGGGGATGGTGGTGTTGCGCGGGATGAGCACCGTCATCACGCCGCCAAGCGTCTCGATACCGAGCGAGAGCGGCGTGACGTCCAGCAGGAGGAGGTCCTTGACCTCGCCCGCGAGGACGCCGCCCTGGAGTGCCGCGCCAACGGCGACGACTTCATCAGGATTGACGCCCTTGTGCGGCTCCTTGCCGAACAATTCCTTGACCACCTGCTGCACCCGCGGCATGCGCGTGGAGCCGCCGACGAGCACGACCTCGTCGATGTCCTTTGCCTGCACGCCGGCGTCGGCCAGCGCCTGCTTCACCGGGCCGAGCGTCCGCTGCACCAGCGACTCGACCAGCTTCTCCAGCGTCGCCCGCCCCAGCTTCATCGTCAGGTGCTTGGGACCGGTCGCGTCCGCGGTGATGAACGGCAGGTTGACTTCGGTCTCCATCGCGGACGAAAGCTCGATCTTCGCCTTCTCCGCGGCTTCCCTCAGGCGCTGGAGCGCCATCCGGTCCTTGCCGAGATCGATGCCTTCGGCCTTCTTGAACTCGGCGATGAGGAACTCCATCACCGCGTGATCGAAGTCGTCGCCACCGAGGTGCGTGTCGCCGTTGGTCGACTTCACTTCGACGACCCCGCCGCCGACTTCGAGAATCGAGATGTCGAACGTGCCGCCGCCGAGGTCGTAGACCGCGATGGTTTCATCCGCCTTCTTGTCCAGCCCGTAGGCCAGCGCCGCCGCGGTCGGCTCGTTGACGATGCGCTGCACGTTGAGCCCGGCAATCTTGCCGGCGTCCTTCGTGGCCTGGCGCTGTGCGTCATTGAAATACGCCGGCACGGTGATCACCGCATCGGTGACCTTCTCGCCCAGGTAGTCCTCGGCCGACTGCTTCAGCTTCTGCAGCACCATCGCGGAGATTTCGGGCGGCGAGTACCTGCTTGCCGCGCACGTCGATCCACGCGTCCCCGTTCGGCGACGCGGCCACCTTGTAGGGGACGCGGCGCGCCTCCTCGGAGACCTCGCTGAACTTGCGACCCATGAAGCGCTTGGCAGAAAAGACCGTGTTCTCGGGGTTGGTGACGGCCTGGCGCTTGGCGACCTGGCCGACCAGCCGTTCCCCGTCCTTCGCGATGCCCACCACGGAGGGCGTGGTGCGCCCGCCTTCCTGGTTCACGACCACGGTGGGCTGGCCATTCTCCATGACCGCCACAACCGAATTCGTCGTCCCCAGATCGATGCCGATGACTTTGTTCTTGGCCATGTGATTCCTCTGTCCTCCAGTCAACGTAGACAAGGATACGGACATAGTGAGCGCAAGTCAAGCATGAAATCTTAGTCTTAAACACTCAGCTAATGATAATGCCTCGGCGGCGGGACGCGATCCGATGAACGCGCCCGCCAGCTCAACCGATTTTTATTACTGGGTTTACTTCCCTTGAACGGTTTCGAGATAGCGGGTCAGCGCGGTCACCCGCTGCTTCACCGTTGCCTCGTCGCCCATCACCCGGAAGGTCGACCCCCAGGTTGGCATGTCGGTCGAGCCATGAGCGGGGACGTTCACCCCGAACTCCAGGACCATCGCCACCCGTTGCGCGGGGAACTGGCCCTTGTTATTTGCGGTCAACCTGGTCAGGTCGGTCGGCCTGGTCGTCAGCGACATCGCCGCCGGGCCGTCCCCCTTGCCTGACCGGCCGTGACAGGCGGCGCAGTAGCCGCGGAACATCTCGGCGCCTTCCTCCACCGGGCCCCGAGCCGGCCCCCTGGCCGTCGTGGTACCGGCGCCCTGGAGCGCCGACAATGCGACTGCGGGTAACGCGAATCCGACACCCACGGCGACAATCACGGCACCCACTGTGCGAGCAAACATGTGACATCCCTCCGGAATGCGCACGGACCTGACGGAGTTCCGTCCGTTGCCGTGCGTTCAGTGGCATCAACTGCATAAGCTCGGCCACCGCCGCGGCACCCGACCGCCGCGATAGAATCGGGGTGATGTCCTACCTGGTGTCCGCTCACGACCCGCCCGACCTGGCGCACGAGGTACGGCGCCTGTTCGAGGACCTCGCCCGCCAACGCCCCGAGCGCCGTCCGTTCGTCTCCGGCGAGTGCTCGCCGACGCTGGACGTCCTCGAGACCGAACACTCGCTGGAGATCGTCGTGGACGTCCCCGGCATCAACGCCGACGGGCTGCGGATCATGGTCAAGAACGGGGTGGTGATCATCGTTGGTGAAAAGGAGCGCAGCGAGCCGTCGCGCACGACGATGAGCTATCACCTGGTGGAACGGGATTTCGGGCGCTTCGCGCGTGCCGTCCGCATTCATGCGGCCGTGGACGCGACGCAGACGCGGGCGATCCTGGCGCACGGCGAACTGCGAGTGGTCCTCCCCAAGATCACGGAGCGCCGCGGGCGCGAGATCCTCGTCGCGATTGAAGCGGGCGCCTAAGTGAAACTGCTCTTCATCGGCGACATTGTCGGCCGTCCCGGCCGCGATCTCATCAAGCGCGGTGTACGGCCGCTGGTCCGCAAGCACCAGGTGGACTTCGTGATTGCCAATGGCGAGAACGCCGCGGCGGGCGCCGGGCTCACGCGCGACAACGCCAACGAGATCTTCAAGGCCGGCGTCCAGGTCATCACCGGCGGCAATCACATCTGGGACAAGCGCGAGGTGCTCGAGTTCATCGATCAGGAACCGCGCCTGATCCGGCCGGCCAACTATCCAGCCGGCACGCCGGGCCGCGGCGCCACGCTGGTGACGCTGCCCGATGGCACGCGCGTCGGCGTGCTCAACCTGATGGGCCGCGTGTTCCTGTCCACGCTCGACGATCCGTTCACGGCCGCCGAGCGCGAGATCGCGGCGCTGCGCGCCGAGGGCGCGCAGATTGTGTTCGTGGATTTCCATGCTGAGACCACGTCCGAAAAAATCGCCCTGTCGTGGTTCCTCGACGGGCGCGTGACCGCGGTGGTCGGCACGCACACCCACGTGCAGACGGCCGACGAGCGCATCCTGCCCGAGGGCACGGCGTGCCTCACCGACGCGGGCATGACGGGGCCGCACGACGGCGTCATCGGGATGGATCGGCAAGGCGTGATCGCGCGCTTCCGCACCGGCATGCCGGCGCGTTTCGAACCGGCGGGGGGCGACCCGCGCCTGAATGGCGTGTTCGTCACTGCCGATCCGGCGACCGGTCGCGCAACGGCTATCGAGCGGCTCAGCATCAGTGGCGCCGAACTCGAACAACTCGCGGAGCAACAGACCGTCACAACGCCATGAGCCAGCTGCCCTTCGACGACGACGAGGTGGTGCCGGCGCCGCCAGCGCGCCAGGTCGCGCCACCGCGCGTACCGCCGAAGCCCCAGACTCCCGCTCGCACTACCGGTTCATCCGCCGCCCAGCCGCCAGCGTCGCCCACGACGTCCGCTGCCGGCCCCGCCATGACTTCCCCTTCGACCCCGACGATGGCCTCCGCCTCCGGGCCGGCGATGGCACCATCCGCGGGGTTACCGCCAGGCGTGACAGGCACAGGTGCTCAGGCAGCTCCGTCGCCCGCTGTCCCGGTCGCCGGCGGCAGACGAGCCGTGCTGTCGGTGTCCGAGCTCTCGGCGCGGCTGCGCGGCGTGATCGAGGAAGCCTTCGCGGAAGTGTGGGTCGAAGGCGAGATCTCAAACGGTCGCGCCTGGAACTCGGGGCATTTCTACTTCACGCTGAAGGACGCCGGCGCGCAGATGAAGGGCGTGATGTTCCGCTCGACGCTCCGCTATCTGAAGTTCAAGCCCGAGGACGGGCTGCACGTGGTGGCGCGCGGCCGCATCAGCCTGTACGAGCCCAAGGGTGAGTATCAGCTGGTGTGCGAGCACATGGAGCCCGTGGGGTTTGGTCCGCTCCAACTCGCCTTTGAACAACTGAAGAAGAAGCTCGCCGCCGAGGGACTGTTCGACGAGGCTCGTAAACGGCCGCTGCCCACCCTGCCCCGCCGAATCGGCATCGTCACTTCGATCGACGGTGCGGCGCTGCGCGACATCGTCAGGGTCCTGCGCCGCCGCTACCCGAACGCCCACCTCGTGATCGCCCCAACGCGGGTCCAGGGCGAGGGCGCCGCGGCGGACATCGCGCGCGCCATCCGCCTCGTCGCGCGCGTCGATGACGTGGACGTGGTGATCGTCGGTCGCGGCGGCGGCTCGATGGAAGATCTGTGGGCGTTCAACGAAGAGGCGGTCGCCCGCGCCATCGCGGCCTGCCCGCTGCCGGTGATCTCCGCTGTCGGCCACGAGACGGACTTCACCATCGCCGACTTCGCGGCCGATCTGCGCGCGCCCACGCCGTCGGCCGCCGCCGAACTGGTGGTCCGCAAGAAGGACGAGTTCGTCGCGCACATCGATCGCCTCGAGCAGCGCCTCGGCGGCGCGGTGCACGGCCGGCTGCGCCGCTACGAGTCCAGGCTGAACGGCCTGCTCGCCAGGCCGGGATATGCCGGCTTTCCGGGGCGCCTGTCGTGGCGGGCGCGGCACGTCGCCGATCTCTCGTCGGATCTCGCCGCGTGCGCGCGGCAGGGACTGGCCGCACGCGATCGGCGGCTCCAGAGTCTCCACCGCACGCTGGAGCAGTTCGATCCGCGCCACCGGCTCGGCCGCATTCGCGCGAACCTGCTCACGCAGCGGGGGCGGCTCGATGCCGTGGCCGCGCGACGCCTGCACGCCGCGCAAAGCCGCTTCCGCGGCGCCGCCGCTCGGCTCGGCGGCCTCAGCCCGCTGGCCGTGCTGGGCCGTGGCTATGCGGTGTGCTGGGATGGCGACCGCACGCGGATCGTGCGCGACGCGTCGAGCCTCGCGCCCGGCGACGCGATTCGCGTGACGCTCGACCGCGGAGAACTGCGCGCGCGCGTTTCAGAACGCTAGCGAGGGCGATACAATCGAGACGTCGCCCATGGACCCCACGATCAAGGACTTCGAAGCCGCCATCGCCGAACTCGAGGGCATCGTCAAGAAGCTGGAAGAAGGCGACCTGCCGCTCGAGACATCGCTCGAGTTGTACGAGCGCGGCGTGACGCTCTCCCGCTACTGCCACGGCCGCCTGGAAGCCGCCGAACGCCGCATCGAGGTGCTGAACGAGCGAGGCGAGGCCAAGCCGGCGTCACCCGCGCTCGGCCTCGATCGCGACGACGAGGCGTAGGGCGACGTGACCCTGGCCGACTATCTCGACTCTGCGCCGCGCGGCGATCGAAGCCGCGCTGGCCTCGGCACTTCCCGCTCCGCCCACCTGCCCTCCGGTCATCTTCGACGCGATGCGCTACTCGCTGCTCGGCGGCGGGAAACGGTTGCGGCCGCTGCTGGTGCTGGCGGCCTGCGAAGCCGTGCAGGCGCGCGACGGCGCCGCCGCGACGGCCGACGCGATGCCCGCGGCGTGCGCGGTGGAGATGATCCACACCTATTCGCTGATTCACGACGACCTGCCGGCGATGGACGACGACGACCTGCGCCGTGGACGGCCGACGTCCCACGTCGTGCACGGCGAGGGCATGGCGATCCTGGCGGGCGACGGCCTCCAGTCCGAGGCGTTTGCGCTCCTCGCCCGGTTGCCGGAGACGGATGACGCGGCAGTGCAGGCGCGAAAGCTACGAACACTGCTGGTGATCGCCGAAGCCGCCGGCGCGGTGGGCATGGTGGGCGGCCAGGCACTGGACCTTGCCGCCGATCCGTCTCACGCACGCCCCGGCCAGAGCGAGGCCCCGTCGCCGCCGATGGACGCGGCCGCCTTGACCGATATGCACGCGCGCAAGACCGGCGCGCTGATTCGTGCGTCGGTGCTGGCCGGCGCCATCATGGGCGGCGCCGACGCCGCCACTCTGGACGCGCTCGGTCGCTACGCACGCGAGATTGGCCTCGCCTTCCAGATCGTGGACGACATCCTGGACGTCGAGGGCGCCTCCGCGGATCTGGGCAAGACCGCGGGCAAGGACGCCGCATCCGGCAAGCCCACCTATGTGGCGCTCTACGGGCTCGAAGAGTCGAAGTCGCTGGCGGCGCAGTGCCTGGCGCGCGCCGAGGAGGCGCTGGCGGCCGCCGGGCTGCAGGACTCGCATCTCGCCGGCATCGCCCGCTGGATCGTCGAGCGACGGACGTGACCACCCGCATGCGCCTCGACGCCCTGCTGGTGCACAAGGGGCTGGTCGAGTCCCGCGAGAAGGCACGCGCCCTGATTCTCGCCGGGCAGGTGGACGTCGGCGGGCACGGCGCCCAGAAGGCGGGGACCATGGTGAACGTGGACACCGAGGTCCGCGTGATCGGTCCCGATCATCCCTGGGTCAGTCGCGGTGGATTGAAGCTGGTGCAGGCGCTCGACGCATTCGGTATCGACGTGACCGGCGCAATGGCGCTCGACATCGGCGCCTCCACCGGCGGCTTCACCGATGTGCTCCTCCAACGCGGAGCGCGCCACGTCATCGCCCTGGACGTCGGGCATTCGCAGCTGCACTGGAAGATTCGCAGCGATCCGCGCGTCACGGTAATCGAGGGCGCCAACGCCCGGCATCTGGTTCGGGCCGACCTGCCCGGTCTCGGCGAGGGCGCGAACATCGTCACCATCGACGTGTCGTTCATCTCGCTCGGGCTCATCTTCCCGGTGCTGCCGCCGCTGATCGCGCCGGGCGCCAGGATCATCGCGCTGGTCAAGCCGCAGTTCGAAGCCGGCCGCAAGGATGTCGGCAAGAAGGGCGTGGTCTCGGATCCCGAGGTGCACACTCGCGTCGTGGCATCGGTGACGGCGCTGGCCGCTGACATAGGATTGGAGCGTCGCGGGCTGGTGGACTCTCCGATTACCGGCGCGCAAGGCAACAAGGAATTCCTGATGCTGCTCGAGGCCCGCGCATGAGAATCGGCATCGTCGCCAAACCGCAACTGGCCGAAGCCGCCGACACCATGGCGGCCATCGACGCCTGGTTGCAGGAGCGGCAGATCGGCGCAGTGTGGTCGCCGGAGTCCGCGGACCTGCTGCCGCCCTCCCCTGCTCGCCAGGTGATGGATCGCGACCTGATGCCGGCGTCGGTGGATTTCGTGCTGGTGCTCGGTGGCGACGGCACGCTGCTGGCGATGGCGGATCGCATTGCGGCCGCCGAGCGCGACATCCCGATCCTCGGCGTCAACTTCGGTTCGCTGGGCTTCCTCACCGAGATCACGCGGCCCGAGCTGTTCGACTCGCTGCAGGCGGTGGTCGCGGGCGAGTCTACGCATGACGAGCGCATGATGCTGCGCGCGGTCGTCGCCGGCGGCGGCGTGGCCGATTCCGCCGACCCGGCGCCGCAGACCGATGCGCGCGGGTTCATCGCGCTCAACGACGTGGTGTTCACGCGCCGCGCGCTGTCGCGCATGGTCGAAGTATCGGTGTGGGTCGGCGATCAGTTCGTCACCACCGTCAAGGCGGACGGCCTGATCATCGCCAGCCCGACGGGCTCCACGGCTTACAACCTGTCCGCGGGCGGGCCGATCGTCCACCCCGCCCTCGACGCGCTCATCATCACGCCGATCGCGCCGCACACGCTGAGCAACCGCCCGATTGTGATCCCCGCCGAACGGGAAGTGCGCGTCGTGCCGGCGGGCACCAACGCCGGCGACGACATCTACGTCACGTTCGATGGTCAGTCCGGATTTCCCTTACATCCAGAGCAGTCCGTGACCATCTCGCGCGCCCCACGCCCTCTCCGCCTGGTGCGGGCACCCGCGCGCAGCTACTTCGAAGTGCTGCGGCGCAAGCTGAAGTGGAACGAGCGCTGATCCCTCGCGCACGTATCACTGCGCGCAACTGAACGCCCACGTCGTCGGAACCAGCCCTACTTTGTCAGGCGGGCGGGCGCGACTCCAGCGCGTCGGGCCGCACGAAGTCGCGTTCGTGGGCGCGCACCGTCAGGACCGGGCAGGGCGCCCAGCGGACGACGCGTTCGGCCACGCTGCCCATCAGGAGGTGCTTCAACGCGCCGCGCCCATGCGTGCCCATCACGATCAGGTCGATGCTCTCCTGCCTCGCATACTCGACGATGTCCGTGGCGGCCGCGCCGGCCATGCGGACGACCGGGACCACGGAGAACGAGGAGCGATCATCTGCGGTGATTGCCGCCTCGAGCTGGCGGCGTGCCGCGGCATCGAGGCTCTTCTCCACCTGCTCAACCGCGGCGACGGGAACTTCAGCGCCGCCGGCCACCATCACGCTCTCGACGGTGTGCAGCACGTGCAGCCGGGCGCCGAACTGTCGCGCGAAGTGGCGCCCGTACTCGAGCGCGCGTTCCGAGGGTGGTCCGAAATCCGTCGGCACGAGAATGTTCTTGAGGACGATCATGATGACCCTCCAGGGGCAAGTGAGTTGCCAGACCGTACGCTAGGCTATCTTGCTCGATCTCGTCGCCGCTAGTGATTGCGCCGCTCGCGGAAGTAGCGCACCTGCCACTCCTGGACGTTGCGGTTGTGCTGATCCAGGGTGTCGGCGAAGACGTGCGAACCGTCGTTGCGACTGACGAAGTACAGATGCGCCACCGCCGCCGGCCGGAGCACCGCCTCGATCGACGCCAGGCCCGGCGCGGCGATGGGCCCTGGCGGCAAACCGGGATAGCGGTAGGTGTTGTAGGGTGAATCGAACTGCAGGTCGTCGCGCGAGAGGTTGCCGTCGTACTTGCCGGCCTCCTGCAACGCGTAGATCACCGTCGGGTCGGCCTGCATCGGCATGCCGATCTTCAGGCGGTTGCGGTAGACCGCGGCCACCAGCGGCCGCTCCTCGCGGCGAGCGGTTTCCTTTTCCACCAGCGATGCCAGCGTCACGACCTGCCGCATGGTGAGGCCCGCGGCTTCGGCATCGGCCTTCATCTGGTCGGTGTAGAGCCGCTTGAACAGCCCGACCATCTGCGACACCAGTTCCTCGGCGCTGGTGCCACGCGGCAGCGCGTAGGTCTCCGGAAACAGATAGCCCTCGAGGGTTCTTGCGGCGGGATCGAGATCGGTCACTTGCGAGGCGCCGTTCCTGGCGGCACGCTCGAAGTCGGCGGCGGCGCCGAAGCCGCGCTCCTCGAAGACCAGAGCCATCTCCGGAATCGTCAGGCCTTCCCTGAACGTGATCAGCCGCTTGTAGACGTCGCCGCGTGCCAGTCGATCGATCACCTCGAGCGACGTGATCGGCCGATCGAAACGATACTCGCCGGCCTTCAGATCGCGCGCCCGCCCCGACAGCCAGAGCGCCGCCCTGAAGGTCAGGGGATCCCGAACCACGCCGGCCTCAGCCAGTCGGGCTCCGATCGCAACAGCGCCGGTGCCCTGGGGAATGTCGACGAACTGTTCGGAGGCCTCGAAGCCGCGATACGCCTCGTGCACGCGTGAATAGACGAGCCCCGCCGCCACACCGGCCACGACCAGCAGGAGGACGACAACGAGAAAGAGGCGCTTGACGGTTCGTTTCATCGGGGCACGTAGTCCAGGTAGTCCTGCAGGATGATGGCCGCCGCCATCGCATCGACCTTCTTCTTGCGTGCGCGCCAGTCGCGCTCGCCACCGGCAGCAAGACGCTGATCGGCTTCGTGACTCGACAAGCGCTCGTCCTGCAGGATGACCCGCAGGCCCGCGCGTGTCTCGAGGGCGCGGGCGAACGCCTCGGCCGCCGCGGTCTGGTGCGTCGGCGAGCCGTCGAGGCGGCGCGGCCACCCGACCACGACGGCGCCCAGGCCGTCATCTCCGGTTTTCAACTGTTCGACGATCTCGCTGACGAGACCCAGGGTCTGGGCTTCGGACGGAGGGCGTTCGAGCAGGCGCCAGGGCGACGCGAGGGTCCCGGTGGCGTCACTGAGCGCCAACCCGATGCGGCGCGCGCCGTAGTCAATCCCCAGCACCCTCACACCGTCAGTATAAGATGCGCCACGTGCGACGCCTGTGCCTGGCTGTCCTCGCGCTGGCCACGCTCGCGTGCGGATCGCCGCCATCCGCGACCACGCGCAAGCTGATCGTGCTGGCGGTGGACGGCCTCGATCCCGAGATCACCGAACGACTGATCCATGCGGGCCGCGTGCCGCACCTGGCCGAGTTGGCCCGGGGGCGCGGCGTCGTGCGCGTCACTTCCACACCGGGCGCCGAGTCATCGTCTGCCTGGGCGTCGTTTGCCACCGGTACGAATCCCGGCAAGCACGGCATCTTCGATTTCGTGATGCCCGATCCGCAGACCGGCCGTCCGTCGGCGCGGCCCCTCACCCTCAAGCCTTCGACGAAGTGGCCGGGCGGCTGGTGGTCCGAAGGCGCGGCCTACCAGACGGTGCGGGTCGGCGATCCGTTCTGGACCCGGCTGGGCCGAGTCGACATCCGCAGCGCCGTGCTCTTCGCGCCGGGCACCTTTCCTCCAGAGCGGATCCAGACGGGTACGTCCGTCGCCGGCACGCCACTGCCCGACTGGGCCGGCGGCCCCGGTTCCGGCTACACCTGGCTCGCCTCGGACGTGCCGGCTGACCAGGTTGGCCCGACCCGCTACGGTGGACGCGTCGAGCGACTCGCCTTTTCGCGCAACGTGGCCTATGCCACCCTCGTCGGTATCCGCGAGCCGGAGCGTGTCGACCTGCCGTTGACGATCACGTGGAATCCGGAAGCGCGCAGCGCCAACATCGACGTCGGCGGCGCGTCGGCGTATCTCGCCGAAGGGCAACAGAGCCACTGGCTCGAGGTCTCGGTGCGCCTGAACGTGCTCACCAGCGTGCGAGGCCTGGTGAGGCTGCATCTGGTCAAGGCGGGCAACGACGTGCAGCTGTATGTGTCACCCATCCAGTGGCATCCCGAACAGCCGCCGTCGCCGATGTCATATCCACCCGAGGCGGCGACCACGCTGTTCGATCGGCTCGGCGAATACCGCACCCTCGCCTGGCCAGAGTCCGCCTGGGCACTCGCGGACGGCTACCTTTCAGACGAGTCCTTTCTTGCAGCGCAGGACGAGACCTTTACCGATCGCGCCGAAGCGTTGATGAACCGCGTCGAGTCGGGTGACTGGGACCTGATCGTCGCCGGCGTGGAGTGCCTCGACAGCACCACCCGGATGATGTGGCGGACGATCGATCCGGGTCACGCCGCCTACGATCCTGCGATCTCAGGCCGGTTCAGCAACGCGATCGATCGGGCCTATCTGAAAGTGGACGAACTGATCGGACAACTTCGCGAACGGCTTCCGGCCGACGCGGATGTCGTCGTGGTCTCGACCTATGGCATGTATACCGCGCGCCACCTGGTGGACCTGAATCGCTGGCTGACCGACGAGGCCCTGCTGTCGTGGGCAACCCGGCCCGCGCCGGTGACGCTGGCGGCGCTCGCCGACGCCAGTCTCTGGAACGATTCGATCGACTGGTCGCGTACGTCTGCGCGCGCGATGGGGGCGGGCCGCATCTATCTCAATGTCCGCGGCCGCGACCCTCAGGGCATCGTCGAGCCTGGCGCGCCGTACGACGCCTTGATCGCGCGGCTGCGCGAGCGGCTCGAAGCGCTCACCGATCCGATGTCCGGCCGGCGAGTGGTCGCCCGCGTGCGCTCCGCGAGCGAAGCGTATGCGGGTCCCCTCACCCGGCAGGCGCCCGATCTGGTGGTGACGTTCTCGCCCGGCTTCCGTGCGTCCTGGGACAGCATGCTGGGCGGCATGGCCGATGCGGTGCTCGCGCCCAACACGGAGCGCTGGAGCGCCGAGCACGCGTCGGCGGATGAAGCCACCGTGCCCGGGGTATGGCTCTCGACCATGCCTCTGACCGGCGACAGCATGTCGGTGATGGACGTCGCGCCCACCATCCTGCAGTATTTCCGCCGGCCCATCCCCCCCGACACCGATGGCGTGTCGCGCCTGGCCCAAACGGGGTCTGGCACGATCGGCTCGAATTCGATGCAGTTTCTGCGTACGTGGGCGGCCCGCGGCGAAATTCAGCCGTGGTGACGCCGAGCCGATCTAGCCGCGGGTGAGCGCCAGCACCAGCTCGCGCAGGTAGAAGGCGAGCACCGCGCCGACCCCGACCAGCACGATCATGCGAAACAGCGCCGTGCGTATCCCCAGGGCGCGCTGGGTGATCGTCTGCACCGGCTGCCAGGCCAGGAAGAACACCAGGTAGGACGCCGCCATCCCCATCGGGATGCCGAGCCGCGGGATCAGGATGACCGGCAGGAACGCCAGGATGAACACCCCGCCCAGCCAGGTGCCGAACGTGATCCACAGCAATTCCGCTCGCGACATGGTGACAGGGACGGTATCTGGTGGCGCGGACATGATCCGATCTTACAATTGCGGCTGATGCGGCGATGGGCCCTGGTGTGCGGAATGGCGATGTGGCTGGCCACGGCCCCGGCGATGTCGCACGGTCAGACCGCCCCGCCCGACGAGGCGAAGGTGATGGCCGCACGGGCCGCGGAGCGGATCCGCGCGCTGCAGCGGGAAGCCGACGACCTCGCCGCCAAGGCCCGCTCGCTCTTCAACGACCTGCGCAAGCTGGAACTGGATCGCGCCATCGCGCAGCAGCGCGTGACCGAAGCGGAGGCGGCACTGGCGGCGGTCACCGCGCAACGCGACACGGCCGCGAAGCGCGTCGAGCGCATCGAGGCCGAGCGCGTGGCGAACACCCCGGGCGTCGCCGAGCGCCTCGTCTCCATCTATAAGCGCGGCCGGGGCGGCTACGCCCAGCTGCTGCTCTCGAGCGACGACCCGCGCGCCTTCGGCCGCCTGACGCGAGGCGTCGCCGCCATTGCCACCCTGGATCGCGTCCGGGTCGATGCACATCGACGGACCCTGGCCGCCGAACGCAACGCGCTGGCCGACCTGGAAAACCAGCGCAACCAGGTGGCCTCGTCCCAGAAGGCCGCCACCAAGGCCAATCAGGATCTCGAAAAGACCGTCAAGGCGCGCAACAACGCCATCGACGCGATCGACGCCCGGCGCGATCTGGCCGCGAAGTACGTCGCCGAACTGCAGGAGGCACAGGCGGCGCTGCAGCGTCGAGTCGGAGAATTCAGCACCACCACCGTGCCCGAACTGCCGTTCCAGCCCTTCCGTGGGGCCCTGGACTGGCCCACGAAAGGCGCGGTGCTGACACGCTTCGGCCCCAGCCGCCAGGGCCGCTTCGGCACGGCCATCGTCCGAAACGGTATCGAGATCAAGGCGGCCGAAGGGGCGACCGCCCGGGCCGTGCATGGCGGGACGGTGGCGTTCGCGGAGCCCTTCGCCGGCTACGGCACGCTCGTCATCGTGGACCACGGCGGCGGCGCCTTCACGATGTATGGCCACCTGGGCGACGTGCGCGTCGCCCGCGGGGACCGGGTTCAACGCAACGGCGTCATCGGGACGGTCGGGCTGGCCCCGGCCGGAGAGTCCTCGCTCTATTTCGAGGTGCGCGTCGACGGCCGCCCCGTCGATCCCCTACAATGGCTCAGGAGTTCACCATGAACCGTCGCGGCCGCTCGATCGTGCTCGCCATCTCGATCCCCATCGTCGTTTTCGCGGCGGTCGGGGGCTTCATGAGCCGCGCCATGGCCGCGCGCGGGGAGAACAGCTACCAGCACCTCCGCATCTTCGAGGATGTCGTCACGCTGATCACGAACAACTACGTCGAAGACGTGGACGTGAACAAGGTGATGCACGGCGCGATGCACGGCCTGGCCGACGGCCTCGATCCGGACACTGCCTACCTCGACACCACGCAGGTCGGTCAGTACCGAGAAGAACGAACCGCTGGCCTCCGGCCAGACCGGTATTGAGCTGACCCGTCAGGTACCTACCTGCGCGTGATCGCGACGCGCGATGGTTCGCCCGCGGCGCGGGCCGGCCTGCAGCCCGGCGACTACATCCGCGCGATCGACGGCCAGTCCACGCGCGACACCTCGGTATTCGAAGGCATTCGCCAGCTGCGAGGCAAGCCGGGCACCAAGGTCCGCCTCACCGTGCTCCGCGGCAACGCCGCGGATCCTCATGATCTGGAAGTCACGCGCGAAGAGCTGTCGGCGCTCCCGGCAAAGGGCCGCATCGCCGCGCCCGGCGCCGGCTACATCCGCGTCGCTGAATTCGGGCGCGCCACGACGGACCAGATCAAGGCCGAAGCCGCCAACCTCCAGAAGGCCGGCGCCACGCGCCTGCTGATCGACGTGCGCGGCAACGCGTTCGGCGACGTCGAGCAGGGCCTCGCGGCCGCGCGACTGTTCGTCGCCAACGGCACACTCGCCATCCGCCAGGATCGTGGCAAGGAAAAGGAAACCATCGCCGCGGTGAAGGGCGATGGCGCGATCACGCTGCCGGTGCTGGTGCTCACCGACAACGGCACCGCCGGCGCGGCCGAACTGTTCGCGGGCGCGCTGCAGGGCAATCACCGCGCGCAGATCGTCGGCGAGCGGACCCGCGGGCGTGCCGCGCACCAGAAGCTGGTGAAGCTGCCGGATGGCAGCGGCCTGCTGCTCACCCACATGCTCTATCTCGCCCCTGGTGGCGGCGCCATTCACGAGAAGGGCCTCGTGCCGGACCTGGCCGTCGAGCAGCCGACTGTGGACTTCGGACAGACGCCGCCGACCAACGACCCGATTCTCGAGAAGGCCATCGAAGGCGTGCCCGAGAAGAAGGCGGCCTGAGATTTCGTCTGGTATACTTGGGGTTCGATTGCGTCGCACGATGACGTTATAGGCGCGTAGCTCAGTTGGTTAGAGCGCCTGCTTGACACGCAGGAGGTCGGCAGTTCGAGTCTGCCCGTGCCTACCACATACCGGAACCCCCGGCCCAATCCCGACCCACATGTCCGTCACGATCACGCTTCCAGATGGCTCCCAGCGGCAGGTGGAGCCGGGCACGCCCGTCTCCGCCATTGCTTCCGGCATCTCTCCCCGTCTCGCCGACGCCGCCCTGGCCGCGTTCGTAGACGACAAGATGGTGGACCTGACGTTCCCGCTCACAGCGGACGCGCGCGTGCGGATCGTCACCAACAAGAGCCCCGAAGCCCTCGAGCTCTATCGCCACTCCACCGCCCACCTGCTGGCCGCCGCCGTGACGGCGCTGTTTCCGGGGACGCAGTGCGGCATCGGTCCGCCCACCGACGAAGGGTTCTTCTACGACTTCGTCGTCGAGCGGCCGTTCGTGCCCGAGGATCTCGCGGCCATCGAGGCGAAGATGAAGGAGCTCGCGGGGAGCGACTACATCTTCGAGCGCCAGAGTTGGCCTCGTGACGAGGCGATTGCCTTCTTCAAGGAACGCGGCGAGCCGCTCAAGGTGCAGCTGATCGAGGAGAAGACGGCTGGCCAGTCGCACGTCTCCGTCTACACCATCAAGGATCGCGACACCTTCGTGGACTTCTGCGTCGGCCCTCACGTGCCGCGCACCGGCAAGCTCAAGGCCTTCAAGCTGACGACGACCTCGAACGCCTACTGGAAGGGCGACGCCAAGGGTCAGCCGATGCAGCGCGTCTACGGCACGGCCTTCTTCTCGCAGAAGGAGCTCGACGAGCACGTCACGCGCCTCGAGGAAGCGAAGAAGCGCGATCACCGCCGTGTGGGCAAGGAGCTGGGGCTCTTCACCTTCCATCCGTTCGCGCCGGGCGCGGGCTTCTGGCTGGGCAAGGGCACGACGCTCTACAACACGCTGGCCGACTACATGCGCGGACGGCTCTTCCCCGCCGGCTACGACGAGGTGAAGACGCCCATCGTCTACAACAAGGCGCTGTGGGAGCAGTCCGGGCACTGGTCGCACTATCGCGAGAACATGTTCCTGGTGAAGTCCGCCGACGGCGAGGAGATGGGCCTCAAGGCGATGAACTGCCCCGGGCACTACCTGCTGTACTCGAGCGAGAAGCACAGCTACAAGGAAATGCCCATCCGCTTCCACGAGCAGACGCCGTTGCACCGCAACGAGGCGTCGGGCGTGCTCGGCGGCTTGACGCGCGTGCGCCAGTTCTCGCAGGACGATGCGCACTGCTTCGTCATGGAGTCGCAGATTGCCAGCGAGGTCGAGGCGCTGCTGCGGCTCATCCAGGGCGTCTACGGCGACTTCGGCCTGAGCTACACGGCCAAGCTGTCAACGCGTCCCGAGAAGTTCATGGGCGAGATCGCCACGTGGGATCACGCGGAGAACTCGCTGAAGCAGGCGCTCGAGAGCGCCGGGCAGGCCTACACGATCAACGCCGGCGACGGCGCGTTCTACGGGCCGAAAATCGACTTCGACATCACCGACGCCATTGGTCGGAAGTGGCAGTGCGCGACGATTCAGCTCGACTACAACGCCCCGGAGCGCTTCAACCTGACCTACGTCGGGGCCGACAACGCCGAGCACCGGCCGGTGGTGATCCACCGTGCCATTTTCGGCAGTTTCGAGCGGTTCATCGCCATCCTGATCGAGCACTTTGCCGGCGCCTTCCCGCTGTGGCTGGCGCCCGTGCAGGCGACGGTGCTGCCGATTGCCGACCGCCATCTGGACTATGCTCGACAGGTTCAGGCCCGCCTGGCCGCGACGGGCATGCGGGTGGTGGTGGACGATCGCCAGGAAAAGGTCAATCTGAAGATTCGCGACGCCCAGCTGCAGAAGGTGCCCTACATGCTGGTGGTCGGCGACCGCGAGGCGTCCGAAGGGGCGGTTTCGGTCCGCAGCCGGTCCAAGGGCGACCTTGGCGGCCGGCCGCTGGACCAGTTTCTGACCGATGCCCTTGCCGAGATTGCCTCCAAGCAGGTATCCTAGGAGTCTTTGCCGATGATGGAGGACAGCTATCGCCTTCGATCGTAACCGAACGGGCCGCCGGGATGACCGGCTTCGCATCAATGAGCGCATTCGCGTGCGCGAGATCCGCGTCATCGACGACGACGGACAGCAGTTGGGCATCATGCCGCCCCCGCAAGCGCTGGCGATTGCGCGCGGGAAGGCGCTGGATCTCGTGGAGATCTCGCCCACCGCTGTTCCTCCGGTCTGCCGAATCATGGATTACGGCAAGTACCAGTACCAGGAGCAGAAGCGGACCCGGGAAGCGAAGAAGCACCAGAAGGTGATCCTGGTCAAGGAAATCAAGTTCCGTCCCAAGGTGGACGAGCACGATTACCAGTTCAAGAAGAACCACATCGAACGGTTCCTGAGCGAAGGCGACAAGGTGAAGGCGACGGTCTTCTTCCGTGGGCGTGAAATGGCCCACCCGGAGATCGGCCACCGCATCCTGATGCGCCTGCTCGAGGACCTGGCCGACGTGGCGCAGCCGGAAACGATGCCGCGCCAGGAAGGCAACCAGATGCACACCATCCTCACCGGCAAGAAGGGTGGCTCGCCGAAGAAGGCAGCCGCGAAGGCCGACGGGGACGAAGCGAACAGTTAACGGACTGAAAGACGGATCATGAAGCTGAAGACACACCGCGGAGCCGCGAAGCGGTTCAAGAAGACCGGAACCGGCAAGATCGTGCGCGCCTCCGCGTTCAAGCGCCACATCCTCACCAGCAAGGCCTCGAAGCGGAAGCGCCAGATGCGCGGCACCGAGGTCGTCTCCGACGCCGATGCCCCGAAGCTGCATCGGATGCTGCCGTACAAGTAAGACCTTCAGCTCTAGGCTCCAGGCTCTAGAGCCTTCTCAAGGTGCGCCACGGCCTCTCGCGAATGGGGCTCTTTCGCCGTGGCACTGCACCTAGGTCGCGACAGGTGGTCGCTGACCGAAGTTCCGCTGACGCGGGCCCCCATTTGCGATTGGAGTTCATCATGCCGCGCGTCAAGCGTGGAACGGTCCGTCGTCAGAAGCGCAAGAAGCTGTCGCAACTCACGAAGGGCTATTTCCAGAACAAGAGCAAGCTGTACAAGTTCATGCGCGAGGCCGCCGAAAAGGCCGGCGTCTACGCGTATGTGGGCCGCAAGCGCAAGAAGCGCGATTTCCGCAGCCTGTGGGTGATGCGCATCAATGCCGCCGCCCGCGAACACGGCCTCACCTACAGCACCTTCATGAGCGGCCTCAAGACCGCCGGCATCGAGCTCGATCGCAAGAGCCTGGCCGAACTGGCGGCGCGCGAACCGGCGGCCTTCGCCGAGATCGTGAACACCGTCAAGGCCAAGGCCTCGGCCGCCTGAGACCCGACCGCCGCATCACGCACTGAAATCCGGGCCTCGAGCCACTCGCTCGAGGCCCTTTCTGTATCATCTCGACAATGACCATCGATTCCTCCATCGGACCCGATCGGGCTCGCGAGCGCTTCGACGCCGAGCTGCAGACAGCGGCCACGGCTGCCGCGCTGCAGGACCTGCGTCATCGCTGGGTGGGCCGCAGCGGCAGCTGGGTCGCCGCGTTCATGGAGCTGCTGGCCAGCGCCCCGCCCGATCAGAAGAAGGCGATCGGCCGCGGCGCCAACGAGCTCAAGAAGCACGTCGAGGCCGCGCTGGCCGAGCGCGAGACGGCGCTGGCCGCGACGCGCCGCCCGGCGGGCGCCGTGGACATCACGCTGCCCGGCCGCGCGCCGCGCCTCGGTGCGAGGCATCCGCTCAGCCTGATCCGCGAGGAAGTGAGCGGGATTTTCTCGCGGCTCGGGTATCAGGTGCTCGAAGGCACCGAGATCGAAGACGACTACCACAACTTCGAAGCGCTCAACATGCCGGCCGAGCACCCCGCGCGCGACATGCAGGACACGCTCTACCTGGCCGAGCCGATGATGCCGGCGACCTACGACCCGCCCACCCGCGGGCTCGCGCCGAAGGGACCGCAGCCGCTGACGCTGTTGCGCACGCACACCTCGGCGATGCAGATCCGCGAGATGGAGCGCCACGATCCGCCGGTGCGTCTCGTGGCCATCGGTCCGGTCTATCGCCGCGACAACCTGGACCTGACCCACACCCCGATGTTCCACCAGGTCGAGGGCCTGGTCGTCGGCCGCGGCGTCACGCTCGCCGACCTCAAGGGCACGCTCACCTCGATGGCGGCGGCGCTCTTCGGCGCGGCCACTGGTGGTGCGGCGGCTCACGACGCCGACTCGCTGGTCCGGTTCCGTCCCAGCTTCTTCCCCTACACCGAGCCGAGCGCGGAGGTGGACATCCGCTGCATCCGCTGTAACGGCGACGGCTGCGGGATGTGCAAGCGCACCGGCTGGCTCGAGATCCTCGGCAGCGGCATGGTGCACCCGGCGGTGTTCGAGTACGTGGGCTACGACCCGAATGAGGTGACGGGCTTTGCCTTCGGCATGGGCATCGAGCGCGTCGCCCTGCTCAAGTGGGGTGTCGAGGACATCCGCCTGTTCTACGAAAACGACCTGCGCTTCCTGGAGCAATTCGGCCGATGAAAGTCCTGCTGTCGTGGATCCGTGAGCTCGTCGACATCGACGAATCGGCCGAGGCGATCGGTCGCAAGCTGTCGGTGCGGGGGCTGGCGCTCGAGGGCCTCGAGCCGGCGGGCACCGATACCCTGATGGACTTCGACGTCACCGCCAACCGGCCCGACTGCCTGTCGATGGCCGGTATCGCGCGCGAGATTGCCGTCGTCTACGACCGGCCGTTCACCGAGCCGTCCGAACGACTGCGGTCCGCGGTCGAGGCAAGCACGGCCTCGTCTGGCGCCCCTGCCCTGCCGATCACCATCGAGGCGCCGGATCTGTGCGGCCGCTACGTCGGCGCGGTGGCGGACGTCTCTGTGGCGCCCTCCCCCGCCTGGATGGCGGAGCGGCTCACGGCCTGCGGCGTGCGTCCGATCAGCAACATCGTCGATATCACCAACTACGTGCTGCTCGAGCTCGGCCATCCTATGCACGCGTTCGACCACGCGCGCCTGGCGGGGCCGGCGATCGTGGTGCGCCGCGCGCGGACCGGCGAGCGGATCCGCACCCTGGACAACCAGGCGCGCAGTCTCGCCGACGACATGCTCGTGATTGCCGACGCCGAACGGGCCCAGGCGATTGGCGGCGTCATGGGCGGCGGCGACTCCGAAGTCTCGTCGCCGACGACCCGCATCGTGTTCGAGGCGGCGTGGTTCAAGCCGCAGTCGGTGCGCGCCACCAGCCGCAAGCTGGGACTGCGCACCGAGGCGTCGATGCGCTTCGAGCGCGGCGCCGACATCACGGCGCCCGTTGTTGCCATGGCCCGCGCGGCGGAGTTGCTGCAGCAGCTCGGCGCCGGCGCCGTCACCGCGCCATTCATCGACGCGTATCCAGCGGTCCATCAGCCGACAACACTGTTCCTGGCACAGCCGCGGATTGCCGGCCTGCTCGGCATGAGCGTGCCGGACGACGAGGTGTTGCGCATCCTGACCGCGCTGGGCTTCCGCGTGGCGCCGGCGAAGGGCGGCTGGAACGTCACCGCTCCGGCATGGCGCGTGGACATGCACCGCGACGTCGACCTCATCGAGGAACTGGGGCGTCACCACGGCTTCGAGCATCTGCCTGTCACCTTCCCCGGGGTGCAGCAGGCGCCGGCGCCGTCCGATCCGCGCATCGCCCGCGACGCGCGCGCCCGACGCCTGGCGCTCGCCAGCGGATTCTCCGAAGCAATCAGCTTCGGGTTCATCGAGGCCCGGCACGCCGAACCATTCCTGGGCGGCGATCTTCCTGTGGCGCTCGCCAACCCGCTGTCGGAGAAGTTTGCCGTGATGCGGCCGAGCCTTGTGCCCGGCCTGGTGGAGGCTGTCAGCCACAACCGCCGTCACGGCCGTCGCGACATTCAGCTCTTCGAAATCGGCACGCGCTTCTCACCGCGCGGCGAGGCGCGAGTGCTGGCGCTGGCCTGGACCGGTCTGGCCACGCCCGACCACTGGAGCGGCAACCGGCGCGACGCCGATTTCTTCGATCTGAAGGGCGTCGCCGAACAACTCGGCTTGCTGTTCGGCGTCACCCTGGACGCCGTGCCGCCGGACGAGGGCACCGCGCCGGCGCAGGTCCTCGTGCCCGGGCGCGCCGCCGTGATGCGCGCGGGCAAGGGCATGGTCGGCTGGCTGGGCCAGTTGCAGCCGGCGATCGGCGACGCACACGATGTGCCGTCGCAGGATGTCGTGTGGGTCGCGGAGTTCGACCTCGATCGCCTGTCCGGCGCAGCCGCCGAAGCCACTCGTCGCAACACCGCTGCCGCGTTTCCCCTCGGCGGCGCGGGATATCGCGATGCTCGTGGACGAATCCTTGTCTGCGGCGACGGTTCGTGGCACCATTCGATCGCAAGCGCCCGCAACGCTGGTCAGCATCGTCGAGTTCGATCGCTACCAGGGCAAGGGCATACCGGAGGGTAAGGTCAGCCTGGCGCTACGCCTCACGTTCCAGTCGCTCGAGCGGACGCTCACCGACGCGGAGGTCGAAGCCGCCACCACGGCCGTCGTCGAACTGCTCGCCTCCGAACTCGGCGCGACCCGACGGTAGCTTGCACACGTTTGAAACAACATCGCGGGGATCGACAGTCCCCGCCCGTCAGGCGAAATAGAGGTGCACGTGGCGACGAAGAACGCAGCCGGACTGGAGCCAATCGATCGGCTCGAAGAGAAGATCAAGACCCTGGTCAGCCTGATCGGCCGGCTGAAGAACGAACAGGCGCGCGTGATGGAAGACAACACGCGGCTGCAGCGCGACCTCGATTCGCTGAAGGCCCGGTTGGCCGATGCCGAGGGCACGTCCGCCGAAGCCACCACCCTCCGCGAGGAGCGGGACTTGATCCGCGCCCGCGTCACCGAGATGCTCCAGCAGCTTGATGGCCTCAATCTGTAAGGCCGTCGGCGCCGTTCGCACGCACGATCAGCAGCCTGTCGGGGACTGAGGGCGCACATGGCGGAGCTTCGGGTCGTCACCGTCGAGATTCAGGGGCAGCAGTACCCCATCAAGACCAGCCTCGATGCCAGCTATGTGCACCGGCTGGCCGCACACGTTGAAGCGCGGCTCCAGAAAGCCGCGCTCAGCGCGCCGTCCGCCGACACCGTCGGACTCGCCATCCTCACCGCGCTGAACATCACCGACGAGTTCTTCCGCGCCCGCGACGAACGGACCGCGCAGACGGGCTCGTTGGCCGAACGAGCGGCCGCCCTCGAGCGCATCGTCGATCAGGCGCTCGCACTCGCCGACTGACCGTAACGCCGATGCTGACGGTGCTCCTCGCCGCCAGCCTCGCCTTCCTCCAGCCCGCACCCATCCGGGTGCTGTTCATCGGCAACAGCCTCACCTACACGAACGACCTTCCCGGCATGGTGGCGGCGATCGGTCGAGCCGACGGCCGGACGATCACCATCGAGGTGGTCGCAAAGCCCGACTTCAGCCTCGAGGATCACTGGCAGCAGGGCGATGCCCGGCGCGCCATCGCCCGCGGCGGCTGGACGATGGTGGTCCTGCAGCAGGGACCGTCGGCCCTGCCCGAGTCGCGGCGGCTGCTGGTGGACTACGCGAAGCGCTTCGCCCGCGAGATCGGCCAGACCGGCGCTGGCGCCGCGCTCTACATGGTGTGGCCGTCAGCGGCCCGTCGGGGCGGCTTCGCGGCGGTCAGCGGGTCGTACGCCGCGGCGGCCCGTGCCGCGTGCGGTGTGTTGATGCGCGCGGGTGACGCCTGGCGCGAAGCCTGGCGGCTCGATTCGAAGCTGCCGCTGTACGGGCCAGACGGCTTCCATCCGTCCCGGTTGGGCAGCCAGCTCGCCGCGCTCGTGGTTTACGAGCGACTCACCGGGTCCCCGGCCCCGGCCGACCTCGAATTGCCGGGCGCGACGCCTCGCGAAGCCGAGCTATTGCGGAAAGCTGCGACGGCGGTAGTCGGCCGCTGAGGTTCGGCACACCCTTTCGCAAAATTTTTGCCTCCACCCGCCAGAAGCCTTGACCGGGTCCCCTCCTGGACCTAAGATCACCCCAGTCCTGCGTTGTTCGTGATGGTTTTTGGAGGCTTGTCTGAGCCAACGTTAAAACCAAGCGAGTTGCGACAGCCGCGTGGTGTGCATGCCTCCGTGGAGAGGAAGCCTGAAGCGCGGTTTCTACAGCGGCTCCACCTGCTGATGCAGGTTCAGCAATCCTCCCCACACGGCAAGGCGGGACACTTTTTTGGTGACGGTATCGGAGTTGGGCGAACATGCCCTGTTGGCGCGCATCCTCGCGCGTCTCCCCCGGCCTGGAGCCCAGATCCTGGTTGGGCCGGGCGACGATGCCGCGGTGATCGAACCGGGGCGGAACCACCGCCTCGTCGTCACCACCGACGCGTTGGTCGAGCACGTCCATTTCTCGCGCGCCTGGTCACGGCCCTTCGACATCGGCTACAAGGCACTGGCCGTCAACCTGAGCGACCTGGCGGCAATGGGCGCGACGCCGCGATGGGCACTGATGTCGTTGGCGCTGCCCGATACCCTCGAGGCCGCCGACGTGGACGGGATCGTGGACGGTTTGGCCGCGCTGGCTCGATCGGCCGGGGTCTCGGTCGCGGGCGGTAACATCACCCGCAGCCCCAGCGGGTTGGTCATCGACATCACCGCCGGCGGCGATGTCAAACCCCGCAAGTGGCTCACCCGGAGCGGCGCTCGGGCGGGCGACGAACTGTGGGTCAGCGGCTCGCTCGGCGCGGGCCGGGCGGGGTTGGAGAAATTAAGGCACGGCAGTCGGCAGCCGGCAGACGGCAGTCAAGACGCGGGAACGGCAGACGGCAGCCGGCAGACGGCAGACGAAGAGGCAGCAGACGGGTGCATCGCCCGGCATCTGCGGCCGGAACCGCGGGTGCGGCTGGGCGTGACGATGGCGAGGGCAGGCGCGGCTCGGGCGGCGATGGACATCAGCGACGGCCTGGCCGACGCGGTTCGGCAGCTGGCCAAAGCCAGCGGATGCGGAGCTCGCGTGGACGGGGCGCTTCTTCCCATCCATCCCGAGGCTCGGGCCTGGTGGACGGAGCGGGGCGAAGATGCCGTCGGCGCCGCGGTGGCCGGGGGCGACGATTACGAGTTGCTGTTCGCGGTGCCTCAGCGCGGCGGCGGTCGGTTGCGCAACGTCCGCCGGCACGTCACCGAGCCGGTGCTGACGAAGATCGGCGTCCTCACGCGCGATCCGGCCCTGTGGCTGGAGCGCGACGGAGGCCGCCTCCCCTGGCCCGAGGGGTTCGAGCACTTCCGGGCATAAGGCCGAATACGAATGCAGATCTCGCAGTCGTTCATCTGGCGCTCGCTCGTGACGCTCGTCGTCGCCGTGGTCTACGTGTTTCTCTACGAAACGACCATTCGCGACTCGCGCTACGCCGCCCGCCAGGCGACGATTGCCGAAGCCACCAGCCTCCCGCAGGCCGGCGCCCAGCTCGCGTTCACGGCCACTGCCTATTGCAAGGGCGAGACGACCGCGTCGGGCGTGATCGTCCGAACCGGCGTGGCCGCGGCCGACCAGGCGCTGCTGCCGGTAGGCACCGTGGTGCGGGTGGACATGCCCAACTCCCGCTATAGCGGCATCTGGACGATCATGGACACCGGTCCCGCCGTACAGGGCCGGCTGATCGACCTCTATCTGTGGAGTTGCACGGAAGCCCTGGCCTTCGGGCGGCGCCCCGTGCGCCTGACGGTGCTTCGACTGGGCTGGAATCCGCAGATGAGCGCGCCCGGCCTGGTCGATCGCGTTTTCAGGCAGCGCGAGGCTGACGCCCCGCCCCCATCTGTGCCTGCAACAGATGGTTCGCTGAACAAATAGTCATACATTCCCTCTCAGGCCCTCTCCAGTGCAGGTTGCCTGCCTGCGCCAGCGTCAACGCTGGTATTATCGCCGCTTATGCATGCGCTTTATGTTGTTGTCCCCGCCCTGTGCATACTGGCGATCGCGTATCGGTACTACAGTGCGTTCATCTCCACCCGCATCTGGATGCTCGACGATTCGCGGGTCACGCCGGCCCATACCAACTATGACGGCGCGAACTACTACCCAACCAGCCGCTGGGTGCTCTTCGGGCACCATTTCGCAGCCATCACCGGCGCCGGCCCCCTGGTCGGTCCGATGCTGGCGGTGCAGTTCGGCTACGCCCCCGGCCTGATCTGGCTGGTCGCGGGCGTGGTGCTGGCGGGCGCGGTCCACGATTCGATGATTCTGTGGGCCTCCACCAGGCGTGGTGGGAAGTCGCTCGCCGAAATCGTCACGATGGAAATCTCGCCCTCCGCAGGCATCGTCGCCTCCATCGCCATCCTGTTCATCCTGATCGTCGCCATTGCGGGCCTGGGCATCAACGTGGTCAACGCCCTGGCCGACAGCATCTGGGGCACCTTCACCATCGCCATGACGATTCCCCTGGGCATCTTCATGGGCTTCTGGATGTATGTCTGGCGCAAGGGCCGCATCGCCGAGGCGACGGTGATCGGCGTGATCGGCCTGCTGCTGGCGGTGGTGGGCGGCGAGCCGCTGAACCACTCCACCGGCTGGTTCGCGAGCCTCTTCCACCTGTCGCGGACCCAGATCGTCATCGCCCTGTGCGTTTATGGCTTTGCTGCCTCGGTGCTGCCGGTGTGGCTGCTGCTCTCGCCCCGCGGCTATCTCAGCTCGTTCACGAAAATCGGCACCATCTTCTTCCTCGCGATTGGCGTCATCTACGTGAACCCCGAGTTCAAGATGCCGGCCCTGTCCGAGTACGTGAACGGCGGCGGCCCAATCATCCCGGGCCCGCTCTTCCCGTTCTGCTTCATCACCATCGCCTGCGGCGCCATCTCGGGCTTCCACGCCCTCATCAGCTCCGGCACCACCTCGAAGATGGTCAACATGGAATCCGACATCCGGCCGATTGGCTACGGCGCGATGCTGATCGAGTGCGTGGTCGGCGTCATGGCCCTGGTCGCGGCGAGCGCCATGGAGCCCGGCGACTACTTCGCCATCAACGTCCCGCCCGCCCAATACGCGAACATGGTGTTCGAGGGCGTGAAGATGGCTCCGGTGCACCTGGCCGGCATCGAAGCCGCGGTCGGCGAGACCGTGACCGGCCGCACCGGCGGCGCGGTGTCGCTGGCAGTCGGCATGGCCCAGATCTTCACGGCAATGCCGGGGATGCAGAGCCTGCTGGCCTACTGGTACCACTTCGCGATCATGTTCGAGGCGCTCTTCATCCTCACCACGATCGACTCCGGCACCCGCGTCGGCCGCTTCCTGCTGCAGGAGTTCCTGGGCAAGGCCTTCCCGCCCTTCCGCAACAAGGAATGGCTGCCGGGCGCGCTGTTCGCGACGGGCCTGCTGGTCGCCGGCTGGGGGTATTTCATCTACACCGGCGAGATCAACACCATCTGGCCGATGTTTGGCGTCGCGAACCAGTTGCTGGCGTCGGTCGCATTGGCCGTGGCCACCACCATCCTGATCAACACCGGCAAGGTGCGCTACACCTGGGTGACGGGGGTTCCGCTCGCCTTCCTGGCCACCAACACGCTGTATGGCGGGTTCCTGAACGTGCGGGACAACTTCTGGCCGTTGGCGACCGGTCCGAATCCCGCCACCCACGTTCAGGGTTATATCCTGAGCATCTGCACGGTCCTGATGATGGTCTGCGCGGTGGTGATCCTCACCCAGGCCGTCGCCAAGTGGGTGTCGGTGCTCAGCAACCCCCGCGCGGTGCCGGTCGAGCCCTAGCCTGTCGAGACCGGAGCAGGGACGGGCTGTTCGTCCCCTGCTCCGGGTTTCCCCTCAACTCTGATATTCTTCCTGGTGTCCGACTCCCACTCGGACGACCGGCACACCCCCTTCGTGCCGGAGGCCGCTGCGAGACCGCGGCCACGACGTTTTTCGGCAACACAACCGGGGTCTGGTGACCTGCTCATGACGCAGAGGGGAATGGTGCGTGTGCTCGACAGAATCCGCCTGCTGGCGCTGACGATGATCTGCGTGACGGGAGGCGCCATTCCGGCGCTGGCCCAGTACAGCGTGCCGGAGCCGCCCCCGTTCGGGGAGAAGTATCACGTCGAGGCGTCGTACGGCTGGTGGAACGCCGACCCGTCGCTGGTCATCAACTCCGAGTCGCTCGGCATCCCCGGCACCGACGTGGATCTGGTCGAGGACCTCGGCATCGAGCAGAAAAAGCTCGGCAAGGTGAACGTGGTGCTGCGCCCGGCGGTGAAGCACAAGTTCCGCTTCGAGTACCTGCCGATCAAGTACGAAGCCGAGACCACGATCCAGCGGGAGTTCATCTTCAACGGTCAGCTGTATCGCGTCGGGCTGCCGCTCAACACCGAAGCCACGTTCAAGACCTATCGCTTCGGCTACGAGTACGACTTCGTCCACCGCAGCCGCGGCTTCGCCGGCGTGCTGCTGGACGTGAAGTACACCGACGTGCGAGTGGAGCTCACCAGCCCGATTGCCGATCCGGAGTTCACCACCGCGGTCGCCCCGATTCCCACCGTCGGGTTCGTGGCGCGCGGCTACGTGGCGAAGAACCTCGCGGTGGGCGGCGAGATCTCGTTCTTCCGCGTCCCCGACACGATCAGCGAGGACTACGACGGTAGTTACACGGACTATGACATCTACGGCACCGTGAACTTCACCGAGAACGTGGGCGCCACGACCGGCTATCGGTCGGTGGATGTGTTCTACAAGTCCGAACGGGACACCGGCGCCCTCAAGTTCAAAGGGCTCTACATCGTCGGGGTCGTCCGCTTCTGACCCTCGGCTCGCGGCGGTGGTCAGGCGCAGGGATGTGGCGTTCAGTCGCTATGCGCCGGGCTTCCGCGCCAGACACATCAGCGACGATCCGAATGGCATGTTGAGCGCGCGGAGGGCCAGAGCCTCCGCGCCGACCGCCGCGGTGAGCAGGCCGTTCACCGGCGCCGCCGGCACAGTGATCTCCCACTCGCCCGACTCGGCCTCCCCGTCGTGCCGCCTCCAGCGGTGCCCCACCCGCGCAGCCAGCATCAGCGGGAACAGGCTGGCGTAGGCAAACGTCAGGCGCTCGACCTTCAGCCCCGCCCCCTCGAGCAACCGCCGAACCTGTCCGGGCGTGTAGCGCCGCACTTCTTCCGCGAGCACCGAGTGCGAGCCGCGCAGCACTTCGAGCGCCGCGAAGTTGAACACCGCGGTGCCGCCCGGTTTCAGGATGCGGGCCATCTCGCGCGCGGCATCAGTCTCCACCTGCCCGGGCAGGCACTGGAACACATCGAACGACGTGACCATGTCGAACGATCCGGTGGCAAACGGGATGGCGCTGATGCTCGCCTGCGCGATGCCGTGGCGGCCATGCTCGTGAGCGAACTCGAGCCCACGCCACGTCAGATCGAATCCGAAGACCTGTCCGTACGGCTCGAGCATCGCCAGGTTCGAACCTGTGCCGCAGCCACAGTCGAGGATGCGGCCGGGCGGGCGTCCGGCGGCGGCCCGCTCCAGGAACGGGCGAGCGAACCATCGAAAGCCGCGGAACCAGAAGTGGGATCGTTCGGCGAGCGCGGTCAGTTCAAGTAGGCGGTCCATGCAGGCAGGCGAGCCGACCGATCATGCTACCATACGGCGGACATGCGCTTTCGGGGACTCGCCGAGGCCACGGCCGTTGTCCTCGCCTCGGTTGCGCTCACCTCGGTCCTCACCTATCCGCTTGCTTTCAAGATCGACCGCGTCGGACGGCTCAACACCGACGACGGGCGGTGGAGCATCTGGGTGGTCTCGTGGGTCGCCCACGCGCTGACGACGGATCCGGCCGGCGTCTTTCAGGCCAACATCTTCTATCCGCAGCGGAACGCCCTGGCCTTCTCCGAGGCCAACCTCGTCGAAGGCGCGATCGGCGCGCCGGTGTGGGCGCTCACCCACAATCCCTACACCACGCACAACGTCGTGGCGCTGTTCTCGTTCATCCTGTCCGCCGTCGGTGCGTACTATCTGGTCCGCTACCTCACCGGCCATCGCGGCGCGGCCGCCGTCGCCGGCGTGCTCTACGCCTTCTGCCCGTTCGCCTTCGCGCGGACGGCGCACATCCAGCTGATGTTCACGGGCGGCATTCCGTTCTGCCTGCTCGCCTTCCATCGCCTGGTGGATCGCGTGTCGGTGCCGCGCGCGGTGACGCTGGGCCTGGCGCTGTGGCTGCAGGCGCTCGCCTGCGCCTACTACGGCATCTTCGCCGGCCTGATGGTGGGCCTTGGAACCCTGGTCGTCGCCGGCACGCGCGGCCTGTGGCGCAGCCGCGAGTACTGGATGGCGATCGGACTGGCGGCGTTCGTCAGCGTCGCCCTCACCGTGCCATTCTTCCTGCCCTACCTGGACGTGCAGAGGGACACCGGCTTCGCCCGCACCCTGGACGATGCGCGGATGTACTCGGCTGACGCGGGAGCGTGGCTGGCCTCGTCCGCGTGGGCGCATCGCTGGTGGCTGTCGTGGATCGAGCCGTTCAACGAGGTGCTCTTCCCCGGCATCGTCTCGCTGGTGCTGGGTGCGGCCGGGTTCGTGATCGCGCTGCGCAGCCGTCCGGAACGCGAGCTCGTGCTGTTCTACGGCCTGTCCGCGGTTCTCGCGTTCTGGCTGTCGTTCGGACCGGACGCCGGGCTCTACACGCGTGTTCTACAAGACGATCCCGGTGTTCTCGTTCCTCCGGGCGCCAGGCCGGATCGGCATCGTGGTGGTGATGTGCCTGGTGGTGTTCGCCGGCGTGGCGCGTGCGTGCGTTGCTGCGGGACCGTCCGAGAGCCGGCGTCTGGGCCGCCGTGATCGCTCTCGTGGCGACGGCCGAACTGACACAGGCGCCGCTCACCGCGACTGCGCGAAGCGCAGCCGTTCCCCGCCGCCTATCGCACGCTGGCGGTACAGCCGCCGGGCGTGGTCGCCGAGTTCCCGTACTTCTATCAGCGCGGCGATTTCCCGCGGCACGCCATCTACATGCTGAACTCCGCCACGCACTGGATGCCGCTCGTCAACGGCTACAGCGATCACATCCCGCAGGAGTTCCGCGATCAGGTCGTGCCGCTCAGCTCGTTCCCGACGCGCGAGTCGTTCCGGATCCTCGCCGCGGCCGGCACGCGCTACGCGATGTTTCATCTCGACATGTACGACGCCCGATCGCGCGAGCGCCTGATCGAGCGCATCGGCACCTACGGTGCGTATCTCCGCCCGCTCGTGCAGGAAGGCGACGTGTGGCTCTTCGAGATCGTCGGCTTCCCGAACTAGCGTTCTTCACGCTGGCGGCCGTGCTCCACACCTGGCCGCTGGCCAGCGCGCCGGGTACGATGGGTCGCGTGGACAACGCCGACACCGCCCTGAACGCGTGGATCGTGGCGTGGGTCGGCATGACCTTTCCTTCCGCCCCGCTGCAGCTGTTCGACGCGAACATCTTCTATCCCGAGCCACGCACGCTCGCGTTCTCGGAAGTGATGCTGCCGCAATCGCTGATAGGGGCGCCGCTCACGTGGGCCGGCTTCGATCCGGTGCTCGTCTACAACCTGCTGGTCATCGCCGGCTTCGCCCTGAGCGGATTCGCGATGGCGTGGGTCGTGTCACGGTGGACGGGAGACCGCGCTGCCGGCGTGGTGGCCGGCCTCGCCTATGCCTTCAACGCCCACACGCTGGTGCGGTTCGGCCACCTGCAGGCGCTGCACGTCCAGTACCTGCCCGTCGCCCTGTTCGCACTGGACCTGCTGTTGCGCGAGCCCCGCTGGCGCTGGGGCCTGCTGCTCGCCGCGATGTGCGTGCTGCAGGCACTGACGTCGAACTACCTGCTGGTGATGACGGCCATCGCGATGGCCGCGGCCGTCTCTGTGCGCCCGGAGATCTGGCGCGCGCCGCAGTTACGCACGCTGGCCGGCGCTGGCGCCCTCGCCGGCGTGCTCCTTGCGCCGTTCCTCTATCCCTACTGGCTGGCGCACACACAGCAGGGACTGGGCCGAACCTTCGATGACGTCGTGATGTACTCCGCCACCTGGCGCGACTGGCTCGCCACGGGCGGCACCCTGCACTATCGCGCCTGGAGCCACGACTGGTTCGGCGCGCCGTCGGCGCTCTTTCCTGGCATCACCGTCACGTTGATGTCGGCGGCCGCGATCGTTCGGCGGAACGGCGTGGCGCGATCCCCGCGCCCGCATGGCGCTGGCCATCGGCGTCGTCGGGCTGGCGTTGTCGTTCGGCGCGAACCTGCCCGGCTATCACGTGCTGTTCGACGTCGTGCCCATCCTCAAAGGCATCCGTGTCGTCTCGCGCTTTGGGTGGATGACGCTGTTTGCGTTGCCCATCCTGATGGGATTTGCTCTGGCCTCGCTCCGCGCTCGCCGCCCGGCCAACGCCGCCGGCAGCAGTGGCGGTGATCGCCGGCCTGCTGGTGACGGTAGAGGCCGTGCGCGCGCCGATGGGCTTCACCCATTACGATGGCATCCCGCGCATCTACGACCGCGTCGCGCAGCTGGACGACGTTGTGCTGGCCGAGGTGCCGTTCCCGCCGCGCGAGGCGATCCAGGACAACGGGCCCAGCGTGCTCTACTCGGCCTGGCACCTAAAGCCACTGCTGAACGGCTACAG
The DNA here is from genome assembly GCA_963723005.1 of uncultured Acidobacteriota bacterium. Taxonomy (GTDB): domain Bacteria; phylum Acidobacteriota; class Vicinamibacteria; order Vicinamibacterales; family UBA2999; genus VFZN01. The sequence continues at coordinate 77,263 of CAVRPA010000018.1, forward strand.
CGGCTTCACCCCGGCAAGCTACTCCACGCACTACCAGGTGATGCAGGGGTTTCCCACCGCGGACAGCATCAACTCGCTCCGCGCGCTGGGCGTGACGCACATCGTCGTTCACAAGCGGCGCGTGCCGTCCGCAGCTGCTCGCGCTTGCAGCCGCCGCCCCGGGGCTGACGGTGGTCGCCGACGATGGCGACCAGGTGCTCTATAGCCTCGGCACCGGAGCGCGGTGATGCGGCGGGGCGCGGCGCTGCTGGCCCTTTTCGTGGCGCTCAGCGTGCTGCACACGTGGCCGCTGGCCGGCGACATTGGCGGCCTGTCGCGCCTCGACAACGACGACACCGGGCTGAACGTGTTCGTGGTGTCGTGGGTCGCACACGTCCTGCCCACCGATCCGTTGAATCTCTTCAACGCGCCGATCTTCTTTCCCGAGCAGCGCACCCTCGCCTACTCGGAGCACATGCTCGTGCCGTCGCTGATGGGCGCGCCGCTGCTGTGGGCCGGCGTCGATCCCGTGGTCGTCTACAACCTGCTGGTGCTCGCGGGCTTCGCGCTCTCCGGCTGGACGATGAGCCTCGTGATGCGCGCGTGGACCGGCAGCACCACGGCCGGCGTCGTGTCGGGGATGCTGTTCGCCTTCAACGCGCATCTGCTGACGCGGCTTCCCCATCTGCAAGCCTTGCATGTGGAGTTCCTGCCGCTCGCGCTCTACGCCCTTGATCAGGTCCTCGTGCGGACGCGTCGCCTGATGCCCGCCGCGCTCGCCCTCGCCGCCGCGTTCGTCCTGCAGGCGCTGTGCTCGAACTACACGCTGGTATTCCTGAGCGCCGCGCTCCTCGTCGCCGCGATTGTGCGGCTGCCGGAGTGGACGCCGAGTCACCATCGCGACAGGGCACTCGCTCTGCTCGCTGCAGGCGCGATCGCGATCGTGGCGGTGGCACCGTTCCTGTGGCCCTACTACGTCGTCAGCCGGGACCAGGGGCTGACGCGGACCGTGGATGAAGTACGGCTCTATTCCGCAGGCTGGCTGGACTATCTGACCACCGGCGGACGCCTCCACTACGCGGCATGGAGCTCGCCCTTCTTCGACGGACGGACGCCGCTGTTCCCGGGCGTGCTTGGCTTCGTGCTCGCGGTGGCCGGGCTGGCACACCGCGAGGTCCGTCAGAACCCGCGCGTTCGCATGATGGTGGCCATTGCCATCGTCGGCGTTGCGCTCTCGTTCGGACCCACACTCCCCGGCTACACATGGCTGCATGCGCACGTGCCGCTGCTCCAGGGCATTCGCGCGGCCGCACGGTGGGGCTTCCTGATGCTGACGGCGGTGGCCATGCTCGCCGGGTTCACCGTCGCGGCCTGGCAGCGGTCACGAGGCACGTCTGCCTACTGGCCGGCAGTGGCGCTGGCCATCTTCGGTGTAGTGACGCTCGAGGCGCTGCGCGCCCCGATGGGATTCACGCCCGTCGTGCCAGTCCCCGCCATCTACACACAGCTCCGCGACAGGACCGGTGCGGTGCTCGTCGAGCTTCCGCTGTATGCGGGTCCCAGTGTCAGCGAGAACGCGCGCTATCTCGTCGCCGCCACGCGCCACTTCCGGCCGCTGGTGAATGGCTACAGCGGCTTTGAAACCGAGGGATTCAGGCAGCGAGCGAATCGCTGGCGGGCGTTCCCGGACGCGACGGTCCTCGACGACATGCAGGCACTTGGCGTGACGCACGTGATGGTGCACGCGAGTGACCTGAACCCGGCGCAGGTGGCAGCCGCGGCCGCGCTGCCGCGACTGCGCCTGATCACCGACGACGGGGAGCGCCGGTTGTACGAGCTGATGCGATGACGAGGGGCGCGCCGCGCTACTTGCCGTAGAGACGGCGATAGTCTTCAGCGGTCCCGAGAATGCGCTTCACGTAGTTCTGCGTCTCGGGGAACGGGATGTCGTCGATGAACACTTCCTGCGGCATGCCGGGGCGCTCGCGCTGCCAGGCCGCGACGCGGTGATCGCCGGCGTTGTAGGCCGCCAGCGCGTAGTGCACGCCGCCGAACCTGCGGATGCTATCGGCGAAGATGGCGGTACCCAGGCGGACGTTCGTTTCCGGATCCGTGAGCTTCGCCGCCGTGTAGCGCGGGATCTTCAGCTTGCGGGCGAACTGCCGGCCCGTCGACGGCAGCACCTGCATCAGGCCAACGGCGTTGGCCGATGAGCGAATCGCCGGATCGAAGGTGGACTCCTGCGCGGTGAGCGCGGCGACGAGGAACGGATCGAGCCCGCGTGCGGCCGCATGCTTCTGCAGGAGCGGCCAATAGTCGAGCGGGAACACCACCTTCTGGATCTCCACCGGGAGCGACTCGCCTCCGGCCGCCAGCCACTGCGGATAGGCGCGCTTCATCGCGTTGATGCCGAGGCGCAGGTTGCCCATCCGGTTCTGGACCAGGGCGATGGTGGCGATGAGCGGCGGTGAATCGCCCCACATGCGCTGCGCGTACTGCAGCTCGTTCAGGGCTTCGCGGTTGAGGCCAACGGCGATCAACTGCCCAACGCGAGCCGCGGTGGGGAACGTCGTGGGCGGCGGCAGCGGATCTTTCCGGGTGAACTGCGGAACTACCGCGCTCTTCTTGCCTGCGGCCAGCTGCTTCCGCGCCAGCCGGCCGTAGTAGCTGTTGAAGTAGTCGGTGGCCGTGAGCGTGAAGCGATCGTTGGCCAGCACGGTGTTGCCGGCCTCTTCCCACGCGCGCCCGCTCCAGTAGGTCCAGGATGGACGGTAATCGGACCTCGGGAACTGCGCGGCGCCACGATCGAACAGGCTGGCAGCCTCGGTAAACTTTCCGGCGCGATAGGCCCACCAGCCAGAGCGCCAATAGGCGCGCTCGGTGTAGCGCCCGGAGGGATAGCGCTCGATCATGATCCTGAACAAATCGTCCGCGCGTTCATCGTCATCCGCGACGATGAAGTGCGTGGCGAGGTCGTTCAGCATCTCCTGCGCGTAGGGACTCTCGGTGCGGCTGTCGGCGAAGCTGCGGCCCAGCCGCTCGTACTCGTCCTTTTCTCCCAGCCCCCGCAGCGCGGTGATGTAGTAGAAGTTGGCTTCGTCCGCGTAGGGACCGGCGGTCTGCCCTCTCAGTGGATCGCGCGCCTGACGGTAGCGTTTCAGCTGCACGTCGGCAGCGGCCATGCGCAGCGAAACCCGATCGCGCTCCGCCCCGGTGGCGCCATCGCTGGCGCGTTCGTAAGAGGTGCGGGCCGCCTCCCAGCGGCGTGCCTGGAACAGCGCGTCGGCGCGCTTCAGTTCAAGCGCCGTCTGCGGTTCGTCCTCGCTCCATGCGTTGAGGCGCGTCAGTGCGCTTTCGGCAATCGACGACTCGATGGAGAGCGGGTACTCGAAATAGACACGCCGGAAGGCCTCGATCGCCTTGGGCACGTTCCCCGCGGCTTCGGCCGCGGCGGCGAGCCGCGCGAGCACGGCATGCGGAGCGGCGAGCTTCCGTTGCAGCAATTCCTCGTAGACGACCACGGCCCCGGCAAAGTCCACGCTGGCCTCGAGCGCCTGCGCGCGTCCGATGGCTGCGTCTTCGGGGAGGTGTCCTTCGATGCTGCGTGAGGCCACGGCGGCAAAGGCGGCCTCGGCTTCAGGATAGCGCCGCAGTTCGAGCAACGCCTTCCCCGTGTAGAAGCGCGCGTAATCGGCAAGCGGTGTGGACGCCAGCGAACGCTGGCTGAGAAGCGGGAGCGCGGCCGCGGCGTTGCCGTCCTCCTCGAGCAGGCGCACGCCCTTCACGAAGTCGGTGAGCGGTGGCGCCACCGTCGATCCGGTCGGCGGCGCGTACCACAAGGCGTTCAGGTTTCCGGGGACCGGAGGATGCGTGGTCGGCGTGAGCCGAACGGGAGTGACCCCCTCGCCGCTTGGGCCGGAGAGTGCCTGCTGGGCCGGCAGGGTGACACCCCACCCGATCGTCGCCAGCAGAATCGCCGCGGCGGCGAGTACGGGTGGTCGCCTCATCCCGCGGCTCCAGCCTTCCTGGCCACGGGAATCGCGGTGGACGATGCCGACTTCTGGACGGTCAGCGCCTCGAGGCACTTCGCCGCGTGGCGCGACAGGATCTCCAGCGCTTCGGGCCACGGGCTCGGCACGACCTGCTCTCGCCCATCCTCGGTCACGCCGTCGCCGTAGAGAACGGCAACCACACGTCCGCCAACGACCACGGGCATCGCCAGTCCCATCCGATCGCTCGGGATCTGCTTCGAAGCCGGGGCCATCGTTCTGACCGTCGCGCGTGGTGGCGGCTCGGGACGACGACGCGGCCTGGCCGATGACGCCGGCCTCCGCCACCGCCATGTCGATCGACTTCGGCTGGGAATCGCGCATCCCGAACCCGGACAGGCGCCAGCCGACGATGCGGTCGCCCTTGATGACGACGACGGCGGCGCGCGCGGTCTCGCGGGCGGCGGCCAGGGCCAGCGCGTCCAGCACTTCGCTGAGCGACATCGCGCCGTCGAGCCCGCGGATGCTCTCGGCCAGGCGGGTCATGCCGGCGATTTCGAACTCGCGTTCGCTGACGCGGGCGGCAGCAATCGACGACTGGGTGTCGGCGATGGCGCGGCTCTCGGCGTCGGCGACAGAGACCCTCAGCGTCTCGTCGAATTGACGGACCTGCGCATCGAACTGCTGCTGGGCCTCGCGGACCTGCTCGTCGAACCGCTGCTGGGCCTCGGCCAGGTGCCGGGCCGTTTCGGCCTCGACGGTTGCCTGCAGTTGCGCGTCGAAGCGCTGTTGCGCCTCGGCTTCCACGCGCGCCCGCTCGGCCTCGACCGCGAGACGCACTTCCTCGGCGGTCTGCTGGCGCTGGCTCTCTTCGAACTGGGCGACCTGGTTGTTGAACTCGGCCTGCAGGCGGGCCTCGGCTTCGCCGAGCTCCTGGGCGAGGTTGTCCTTGCTGGTGGAAACCAGCTCCGAGACCAGACCCTGGATGGCCTGGTCTACCGACGTGCGAATGCGATCTTCGAGCGCCATCGTTTCTCTCTGAAAGCGAACTAGGTAAAGAGGACCGGGGCAGCGGCTGGGATCGCGCTCGTCCGTACTTGTCTCGTCATTATGGAGAGCGGGATCGGCCAAGTCAAGCCGGCACAACGGTCTACGGGCCGGAGCCGGGGCAGAAAACAGGCCTGATCTCGCGGCTCTCGCCCCTGCCCGCTTCGGCGCGATATTGCCGGTTGCGACGCGATGATATCGCCGCGACGTGGCGATAGCGGCGAGCTGGCGGTCGGGTTGAACAGCGGATGGCCTCGACAAGTTATCGGCCGTACCGCGAGCCGACTCCAGCCAGCATGAGAAGGAAGTGGGACCAATCTGGCAGTTCTGGGAAGTGACGCTCCCCTCCTCTGCGGTTCATTTCGCCTGGGCAGGCCCCGGCGTCGCCCGGGTGGTAGAATAGAGGTTGCGAAAACGACGGCTCAACCGTGGGGGCGATCTGGCTTCGACGGGGGTGCGGGATCGTGGAACGCGTGCCGAGGACTCCATCTCACCCTCGTAAATCCGTGGTGGAACTTAACGTAACTGCGAACGCAGACTACGCTCTCGCTGCTTAATAACCAGTGAGCGGTCGCCCAGAGAATGCCCGTGGCTCTGGGATGACTGTCATTTAAGCGGGCTGGCTCCGGCGTGCCGCTCTGACGCGCAGGAGTGAGAAACATCGGGGATGGCGGCCGGGGCTTTTGGCTCCGTTTCCAACCGGTCGCGACACGAGAACGGAGACACGCACGTAGTTGGTCTACGACGACGTATTCTCGGACGCGGGTTCAACTCCCGCCGCCTCCACCATCTAACTCACCTGGCGTTCCGCCTCCGCGAACCGTCAGGTTCGCTCATGGCTGGCCACTCAGTGAGAATGCCCTGAGCGAGCGGCTGCGAGTCGAAGGGCCTGTTCGCTGATGCTTACCAGTCCGGGAAGAATGCGCTGAGCCCCTCGACCGTGCTCGGGGCGCTTGTCGAAAGGAGCGAGCCCTCGAGTCGAAGGGCCTTCCCCACCTCCCTTGCCTCCCCGATACGGACGATGGCATCGTCGTCCACGTGCCTTTTTGCTACATCCTGCGCTGCGCCGACGGTGCCTACTACGTAGGCTCCACCGAAGATGTCGATGCCCGACTGGCTCGCCACCAGGAGGGCTCCGCCTCCGTGTGCACCGCCGCACGTCGGCCCGTTGTCCTCGCGTACAAGGAAGCGTGCGAATGGATGGCCGTGGCTCGGACGCGTGAGCGGCAGCTGAAAGGGTGGACGCGCGCATGAAGGAGGCACTATCAGCGGCGATTGGTTGCGGCTGAAGTGGCGGCGCAGAACGACGCCACCGTAACTGCGGCGCCGGTATCCTCTGACTCTAATCATCCATCGGACGCTTGCGGGACGCCGCCTCGCATGAACTCTCGGCTCTTATCTACGGCGCTTTGAGAAATTGCAGGCCTTCAACCACTCGAAGCTCGTCGCAGACCCAGAAGGTGGCGGCGCTGATCGGCTTCAACCGCCTCGGCGACGCCGGCCGCCGCTGAGCACGCAGTCACCGTGATCCCGCTGGCCCGACCCCGCCAGGTCAGAGCCAGCTGGTGAAGCACACCTCGAACGCCTCGAGCCACGCAGTCAAGCGATCAAGCCTCGCGGGAGCACTCGCCGGCAGTCGCGACCGCACACGCTGAGCAACCGTACCGAAGCCGCATTCAAGGTACAAGGCTAAAATGCCGACCTTAGGCGGATTCCGGCGAGAATCCAGCGATCCGAAAAAGTCGTAATAGGCCTTAGTTCCGGGCTGGAGCAGATGCAGCGGCCCGATTGTCTCCTTCGCCGCAATGCCACTTGGCTTCTGCCGATTGAAGAGCCCCGGGTCTTGCTTGTCTTCGAGGCACAGCAGGTGTAGCCTAGCCGGCCAGACACGAACCCTTGCGCCCGTCTTCTCGCCCCCCAGGAGTACAGATGAAATGCTTCCGGATCGTCGTTTCCGTGCCCGTTATCGCGGCTCTCTTGGTCATGACCGGAGTGCAGCTCGCCCTCGCGGCGAATGGTCCCCGATGGTCGCACGAGCAGCTGGCTGACTTCGCCGCCGCAGTCGTCACCGGTCGTGTCAGCGCCGTCACGACGGCGACCGACGTCAGCGGCGGCATCTACACCTATGTCTCAATCGATGTCGCGGAGGTCCTGAAGGGCTCGACCCCCGGCCGTCGGGTCGTGCTGAAGCAGGCGGGCGGCGTCCTCGGCGAGAGGGGCCTCGACGTGGCCGGGCAGCCGGCGTTCAACGTGGGCGAGGAAGTGCTCGTCTTCGCCGAGGTCAGACCGCGTGATTCGACTCTGTACACTGTCGCGCTCTGGCAGGGTAAATGGCTCGTGGAATTCGACGCGGTGACGGGCCGGCGCGTTGCCGTCCAGCGGGACGACAGCATTCGAAACGGTCCGACCGAGATGGCGCGACTGGACTTCGCGGCCATGCGGAACTCGCTCATCCCGCGCGCCGCACAGGATTCCCGCGCCAGGCCATTCGACGCCGTTCCAGCGGAGACGCCCGCCGGCGGCGAGTCGCCTTTCACGATGTTCACCAGCCCCTCGAAGTGGCGAACGTTGCCCGCGCGGTTCGACGTACAGGCCGGTGGCCAGCCGGGGCTTGGCGGTGGTGGATTGAACGAACTCGCCAATATCGTCGGGCAGTGGAACGCCCCGTCGAACTTTAAATGGGGTGTCGGAAGCCTGAACGGGACCGTCCGTTGCGGGAATACCCCGCCGCCAAGCCTCGCCACGAACTTCCTCATCGTCGAGGCCAACGATCCCTGCGACGAGATCGATGACTTCGGCGGGACCTTGGCGGTCGCCTTCATCTGGTTCACCAACGCCGTCGAGGAAACCTTCAATGGCGTCGGATTCCGTCGCACGGTCCAGGTGACGGTAATCACGAACGACAACGCGACGGCTCAGCAGTTTGTGACCAACAGCAATTGTTTCAATCAGGTGCTCCTGCACGAAGTGGGTCACGGCCTCGGGCTGAGCCATTCGGCGGTCTCAACGGCGGTGATGGCGCCGTCCGTCTCGTTCGCGCAGTGCTCAGCTGCTCCGCGTCCGCTGCAGCCGGACGATATTGCGGGCGTCCAATTCATCTACGGAGCTAATGCGGCCGGAGCGCCCGGACAGCCTGTGGTCGCCGCGGCCGGCGCCACTGGCGGCGTAGTCAGCGTGCAATGGGCGTCGGGGACTGGTGGCGCACCCACGGTCCATCGGCTGGAGTTCCTCTCCGGCGCCACCGTCGTCGCCACCGTCGACGTCGGACCGGCCACGACCTTCCAGACACCGGTGCCTCCCGGAGTCCAGGGATCGTTCTCCGTACGCGTCACGGCCGCCAATGCGTCGGGGGTGAGCCCTGCCTCGGCGCCCTTCGCGTTCGTCATCGGAGGCGCACCGGGCCAACCGACCGTCATCTCAGCCACCCCGGGCGGAGGGGTGCTGACCGTGGCGTGGACGGCAGGAGCCGGCGCCTCGCCCACGTCGCACCGTCTCGATTTCTTCCAGGGAGGCGTGCCCGTGGCGGCGGTCACCGCTGGTCCCGCGACAGCGATCGGCCTCCCGATCCCTGCGGGAGTTCAAGGGGCCTTTACCGTGCAGGTCACTGCAGTCAACGGTGCCTTCCTGAGTCAGCCGTCGGCGCCGTTCGGCTTCAACATCGGCCCGGCGTGCACGACGCCGGCAACCCCGGTCCTCGGCGGCGGAATCGTCGGCGGGACCGGCACGGTCAGCTGGGCGGCCGTTCCGGGCGCGATCGCCTACATCGTCTCGGCCGGAACAGTACCCGGGCGGACCGCAATACTTGGCGCCGACCAGTGTCAGCCGGACCAGCGTCAGCGCGAGCGGGCTGCCGGCCGGATTCCAGGCATGGGTTCGCGTGATCGCTGTCAACGCCTGCAACCAACCTGGCGCGCCGGCTGATTTCCTGATTCAGTGACGGCACGATGACATCCAGGTGGCCCGACTCGAGTGGTCCGAGAAGCTGGTTCTCCGTTGCACAGTTCATACGAGTCGAGGGCCATCGGCTCGCTTCACCGCTTCGTCGGTAGAACGAGCGACACCACTGCAGCTGAGTTGAGGACAGGAATCGCTCCTCTCCTCGGCTTCTCATGACTGCAGACGACGACGTCAAACGTGGGCTCGACGCTCTGTGTGCACAGCCGCGTATTGAGGGTCAGTTCCCCCTCGAGGTGTTTACGGCGGACGAAGCAGAATCAGCGCTGGGTGGGGGACACCACCGAGTTCGTCGTGGCGTCAAGTGTCGCTGGCGGCGGTGTAGCCGAGACGGGCACCCTCTTCAGCACACTGCTCGAACTCGCTCTGCCGGGGCAATCCCATCGCGCGAAACTGAGTCGACAGAAGTTAGGCAGATCAACGTCTCGAGAACCGATGGCGACGTCCCAGTCGAATGCCTAGGCCGCAGCCAGCGCCGAACCCTCGGATACCCTGCACCACGATGGCAGGCGGCGGGACCACTGTCCCGCCGCCTCCAATATCCCTCCAAGAGACCGGTCGATCGCGGGTGTGTCCCGAGGACGCGAGTGAACTCGGCGGAGCGGCAGTAAGTCCCGCCAGAAGAACGCGTTAGCCCAGAAGTCGTGCGCCATCAACACGTTGCCGATTACGCCGATCTCGCGTTCAACTCCCGCCGCCTCCACCACTCACTCGGCTCGCTTCGCGAGCCTCCTTCTCGGTGTCGGCGCCGTAGTTAGCGGCACATCTCGGACCTTCGGTCCGAGCTAGCGGCGTCAACTCCCTTTCACTAGCTCCTGCGCTCAGTTGTGTTCGTCGGCTGTCGTTTAGTTCAGTCGGCGGCCTTCCGTCCTCCAGGCGAGGCGACCGCCGCGAGAATTTGCCGCCGCTTGGCGACCCTCTCGTTCGGTGTCGTGCTTCTTGCGCCCCATTTGAATTGACGCGCAAGAACTCGCTTGAAGCGATTCGCTGCCAGCTGAACCGGGCCATTAGTGCATGCGCTGCGGCCGTTCCGGTTGCCGTTCAAATCAGCCGTCGCCCTGCCCAGAGGATCGAATTGCGCACTAGCATCCGGTAGGCCGGATGGCGGTGGGTCTCGCGCGACGCGCCGGGTTGGATGCAGACCACCCGCGCCGTCGGATGCACGCCCACCCACGCCACCGTGGCGTCGCTGTCGGGCTGCGACGTCTGGAGCACCGGTGTGATCTTCGGCGATTGCCACAGGCCCTTGCAGGCCCGCTCGTTGGTCAAGGTGAAGGGGGGGATGTGACGCAGGATCGGGTGGCGTCCCGCCGGTGTCACGGCCAGGCTGGCGACGCGCGTGGTCGTCGATCGCCGCACCGCGCCGCGATCGGCGAGGACGAATTGCCCGCCGGTGACCTCTTCGTACCACCACGGCCAATCCTGGTTGTCGCCAAGCGCGTGATGCAGCACGACCAGCCCGCGGCCGGCGTCGAGGGCCTGCCGAACGTCGGTGCGCTGGCTCTCTGAAAAGTTGGTCTGGTCGTTGAGCACGAGCACGTCGTAGCCGGGATGCGGCCGCCCGCCGCTCGGCTCCCACGGATAATCAGCGGGTTCGAGCCGTTCCGTGCCACCGCCCAGCGCACCTGCACCGGGGCCAGGGGCGCCCGGTGGTACTGGAGCTGCGGCGGGCGCGGCCGCGGGCGGCGGCACCGCGGCAGGTGTCGTCGTCGCGGGCCGCGCCGGCGGTAGCAGCGCCGCGAAACTGGCCGGCTGATCGATGGCCCAGATCTCCATGCCGATGAACATGGGGTCGAGGAACATGTCCTGGAACGACGGCGGGTATGGCTGGCCGCCGGTCGTGATCTGGACCCACAGTTCGGTCTTGGCGAAGCGCGGCGCTCTGGTTGGCTGGTCCCGGAGCCGACGGTACCTGAGTCATGACAACCTCCCGCCGGCCCACAGAATCGCGCTGTGGACGATCTGCCGATAGGTGGGATCCTGGCAGACGATGGCGGTGTGCCCGGGTTGCAGGCACACGCAGCGGCCGCGCGGCAGCGCCGGGCCGACCCAGGCGACGGCGGGGTTGTTGAATGAGGGGTCGTCCGACGTGAACAGCACCGTCGCCTTGTTCGATATCCACATGTTGGGGAAAGTCTCGTCCCACGGCAGCTGGAACGGCTCAATCCCCCGGACGATCGGATGACTGCCGACCGGCGTGATGGTCTGCACGGGAAACTGTTTCAGCCGCGCCGAGGTCTTCACGCCGGGCACGTTGGGGTTGTAGAGATAGCAGCCCAGCACTTCTTCGTTCCACCACTTCCAACCGGGCACGGTGGCCGTGCCGTTGTTGCTGCCGACCGCATGATGGAGGACGACCACGCCACCGCCCCCCTCGATATGGCGCTGCATGTTGTCCTGGTCCTTCTTCGGCCACTGCCCGGTGATCCAGTCGTTGGTCACGATGACGTGGGGCGCGTCCGGCGTCCCAACCGGATCGAACGGGTCGGGATGCGGCAGCACGACGGTGTCCAGGTCCTGGAACAGCGTCGACTCGAACATGGCGTACATCTGCAGCGGCGAGGTGTGCCCGCCGGTGGCGAACTGCACGCGCAGCCGGCCGCCCTGCTGGGCCGCGCCGGCCGTGGGCACCGTGATGGGCAGCACCGCGGCGGCCAGCGCCGAACCGGCTGTGGAACCGAGGAAATGACGTCGAGACAGTGATGCCATGAAAGTCTCCTGGTCGGGACGGCCTGCCCTGATTCCCCTTGTCGAGGCGCGCAAGTCAGCGGCATCGAGCCGCAACGCATATGAATCGATTATCGATGTGGAATCTACGCCCGCATGGATCGGCCTGTCAATGAACTTCTCGCCGCTTCGCTCGGCCCGGACGCGATCTTCCCCGCCTCTTTTGTTGCCTTCGCCCGCACTGGTAGTTTTCGTCGGCAGCCTTTCGGTTCGGTCTCACCACCGCGCCGCAGGCCCCCTCACGGCGACTCGATGGTCGATCTCGCAACCGCCAAGCATCCCTTTGAAAGCGTTACGGTAGACTCCTGCAGACGTGTCCCCCCCGTCGCTCGCTCCCGGCACACGCCTCGGACCCTACGAAGTGGTTTCCCCGCTCGGCGCCGGGGGAATGGGTGAGGTCTATCGTGCCCGCGATCCCCGCCTGAACCGCGACGTCGCGCTGAAGATCCTGCCGGCCGAGGTCGCCGCGGATCCGTCACGCCGTCAACGGTTCGAGATCGAGGCCCGTGCCGTCGCGGCCCTGAGCCACCCCAATATCGTCGCCGTCTACGACGTCGGCGAGGGCTACATCGTCAGCGAGCTCGTCGACGGCGAGCCGCTGCGCGGCGCCCGGTTCGGCCTGCGGAAGACGCTCGACATCGCCGCCCAGATCGCCGGCGGCCTGGCCGCGGCGCACGCGGCCGGCGTCGTGCACCGCGATCTGAAGCCGGACAACATCCTGCTGACCAGGGACGGCCGCGCGAAGATCCTCGATTTCGGTCTGGCGCGGATGACGCAGGCATCTGGACATCCCGACACGACAATGCCGGCCCCGTTGACTGGTCCTGGCGTCGTGATGGGCACGGTCGGGTACATGTCGCCGGAGCAGGTGCGCGGACTGGATGCCGATCACCGCAGCGACATCTTCAGCTTCGGCGTGGTGCTGCACGAGATGCTCGGCGGCGCGCGGCCCTTCGATGGTGAGACAGCGGTGGACACGATGCAGGCCATCCTGCGGGAGGACGCTCCCGACCTGCCGTCCACCGTGCCCGGCGGCGTGCGGCAGGTGGTGTCGCACTGCCTCGAGAAGGATCCGGCCCACCGCTTTCAGTCGGCGCGAGACCTCGGCTTTGCCTTGCGGGCGCTGGCCCAGGGCGACAGCTCCAGCGGGTCGGCCCCGGCCGTGGAGTCCCCGGCTCCGCCCGCGTCGCGCACCCGCGCGTGGCTGGCGGCGGGCGTGGCCCTGCTCGCCATCGCCGCCACCGCCCTCATCACCCGGGAAGTCACGCGCGCCGCCAGCCCCCACAACGTGGTCCGCCGAGCAGCTGGGGGGACCGGCAGTCGCCTTGCACCCGCGCCGTTCGCCGGATGGCCGGCTCCTGGCGTTTCAGGCCATGGTGGACGGGACGATGCAGGTGGGCGTGATGGATCCTGAGTCCGGCAACTGGAACGTGTTGACCAGTCGCCGCGACCTGGGACATCGTCGAGTATCTGTGCTGGTCACCGGATGGCAGCACGATCTACTTCAGCCGAACCCTGGATGTGCCCATGGGCGTCTTCAGCGTGCCGTTCCTCGGCGGCGAAGAACGCCTGGTGGTCGAGAACGCCGCGCATCCGGCGGCGCTCCCCGACGGCTCCCTGCTCGTCGCGCGCGTGAACGAGGAGCGACGCTCGCAGTTGACCCGCGTCTGGCCGGACACCGGGCGGATGCAGGCGCTGCCCGTGGATGTGACGTTCGACCCAGGGTATCCGACCGTGGATCCGCGTGTCCGCCGACGGCCGGCGCGTGGTGGTGGCCCTGGGCAGCATGTGGGACACGCCAGGGAAACGGTCGCTGATCGAGGTCGATGTGGCGGCCGGAACAGCCCACCCAATCGAGGTGGTGGGTAACCTCGAGATCCACGCCGTTGCGTTGTCCGCCGATGGCGCGTCGGCCATCGCCGCCGTGGCCGCCAACGCGCTCACTCGCATCGTGCGCATCCCGCTGGATGGCCCCCGCGTGCCGGAGGACCTGTTCACGGTCACCGGCGATGTCTGGGACCTGGACGTCGCCGCCAACGGCGCCGTGGACGTGAACGTGGTCGACCGGCCCGGGGAGGTCGTTCGCTTCGCGCCAGGCGGTGCCGAGATCGCCAGGCTCGCTCGTTTTCCTCGAGCCCTCCTCTCGAAGATGGTGGTGGCGCTGCCGGATGGGCGCGATGTGCGTGGACGCGCGGGTCTCCGGGCGCATGCGCCTGATGGTGATGGCACAGGGCAAGAACCCCGAGCCCCTCCTGAAGACCCAGGAGGAGTCCGCCGCGCCGATGACGGCGGTTGCCGGCAACAGGATTGCGTTCGCCGTGGGACCGGAACCGCGCGAGACGATTGCCGTGGCAGACACCGCCACCGGCCGCGTCTCGGGCCGGATCTCGCCGGGCAAGGGCGTCATCCAGACACTGGCGGCGTCGGCTGATGGAGAGACGCTGTTCTTCACGGCGAGTGGCTCCGTCTGGTCCGTGGCGTACGGCGGGAGGAGAATCGCGCCGCATCTGTCCGGGCATCTGGGTGCTCGTGCATCCCGCTGGCAGCCTCGTCGTGGCCAGAAACGACGGCACGCAGGTGCGCCTGTTCGAGGACTCGATGGAGAACGGAACGGAGCGCGCCATCGCCGTGAATCCCGGCACCAGGTTCCAGTCCATGGGCGGGGTCCGCGCCGACGGCCTGTTGGCGGCGTCGCTGATTCCGGTCGACTCCTGGTTCCTCCAGCTCGGGCTCGTCGACCTGACGTCGGGGCGCACCACTCAGCTACCGAGTGACGGGGTCAGCGAGGTGGTGTCGGCGGCGTGGACGCGCGACGGGCAGATCGTCGCGCTCAAGCAGGGCATGAACGCCACGATCTGGACGTTCACCCGGA
>CAVRPA010000019.1:0-373995 GCA_963723005.1 uncultured Acidobacteriota bacterium
GACGATCTCGGCGACCGCGTCGGCGACGAGGTCCACCTCGGCCTCGGTGTTGTAGTAGTGCGGCGACAGCCGCGAGCACCAGTCGACGTCCTTGTCGCCGAAGTCGAACACGCGCGTAGTCGCGGTAGCTGAGCGCCGAGTTGATGCGGCGGGCGTCGAGCGCCTGCCTGGAACGGCTGCGGCTCCCAGCCCGGCGACCGCCAGCGTCACGATGGCGGCGAGCTGCCGGCCCGCGGTCGAGCACGCGGACGCCGGGGATCGCGGCGAGCCGCTGCGCGCAGGCGGGCCGCCAGCATCGGGGCGCGCGCGGCGATGGCCTCGAGGCCGACGCCGAGCGCGTAGCGGGCGGCGACGCGCGCAGCCGATGACGCCGGCGTAGGGGAACTCCCATTCCTCGAAGCGCTTCGCCGTGTCGACCGGCTCGTAGCGGTCGTCGGCGACCCAGCGTCGCGCCGCGCATCTCGATGAACAGCGGCTCGAAGCCCGTCGCGCAGCACGCCGCGACGAGACGTAGAGGAAGCCCGAGCCGCGCGGCCCGCGCAGGAACTTGCGGCAGGTCGCGGTCAGCAGGTCGCAGCCGATCGCCTCGACGTCGAGCGGGAACTGGCCGACCGACTGGCAGGCGTCGACCAGATACAGCAGGTCGAGCTCGCGGCAGTGCCGGCCGATCGCCGCGACCGGCTGCACCAGGCCGGAGTTGGTCGGCACGTGCGTCGCCGCCACCAGCCGCGGCCGCCGCGCCCGCATCAGCGCGGCCATCGCCTCGACGTCGACGCCGCCTTCGGGCGCGTCCGGCGCGTGCACGACCTCGACGCCGAACCGCTGCCGCAGCGACAGGAACGCGATCTGGTTGGAGATGAAGTCGTTGCGGGTGGTGAGGATGACGTCGCCGGCGCTCGAACGGGATCGCCGACAGCGCCTTGCTGTAGGCGTGCGGTGGCGCACGACGGCGAAGGCGATCTCGCTCGGCGCGGGCGCCGATCAGGTCGGCGGTGGCGGCGTAGAAGTCGGCGACCGCGGCCGCGCGGCGCGCCGAGGCCTCGTAGCCGCCGATCGTCGCTTCGAGCGCCAGGTGCTCGACCTGGGCGTCCAGCACCGGCCCGCGGCATCAGGCCGCAGCCGGCGTTGTTGAAGTGGATGACGCCGCTCGCAGCCGGGCGTGTCGGCGCGGAGGGCGGCGACGTCGAGAGAGCGGTTCCGCGACGCAGCGCAGAAGCGCTACTATCGTTCTTCATGGATGACAGTAGCAGTACCCGATCGCGTGCTGACAACCCTGCGCGGCGACGTGGCCGGCGCTGGCGCCCGGCGATCGGCTGCCGAGCAGCCGCGACCTGATCGCGCGGCTCGGCGTCAGCCCGGTGACGGTCGCGCGCGCGATCGCGCGGCTGGCCGGCGAGGGCGTCGGTGGTGACGCGGCCGGGCAGCGGCACCTTCGTCGCGCCGCGGCCGCCGACGCGCGGCCGGCGCGCCGCCGATCGATCCGTGGCAGGCGGTCGCGCTCGCGCGAGCGGCACGTCGACGCCGCCTACGCGCTCGCCTACCTGTCGGCGCCGACCCCGGACGCGATCCCGCTCGCCGGCGGCTACCTGCACCGGAGCCTGCAGCCGACGCGGGCCCTGAGCGCGGCGCTGGCGCGGGCGGCGCGCCGGCCGGACGCCTGGGATCGCGCGCCGGCGGCCGGCCTGCCGTCGCTGCGGGCGCTGTTCGCGCGGCTCGCCGGCGGCGACGTCGGCCGCCGACGACGTGCTCGTGACGAGCGGCGCGCAGAGCGCGATGTCGCTGCGCTTCCGCGCCGTCGCCGCGCCGGGCAGCCCGGTGCTGGTCGAATCGCCGACCTATCCCGGGCGCGCTCGCCGCGGCCCGCGCCGCCGGCCTGCGGCCGGTGCCGGTGCCGATGGACGCCGACGGCGTGCGGCCGGACCTGCTCGCCGAGGCGTTCGCGATGACCGGCGCGCGCCTCTGCTACCTGCAGCCGACGTTCCAGAACCCGACCGGCGCCGTGCTGGCCGCCGATCGCCGCCGCCAGGTCATCGCGGTCGCGCGGGCGGCCGGCGCGTTCATCCTCGAGGACGACTGCGCCCGGCACCTCGGCCACGGCGGCGCCGTCCCGCGGCCGCTGGTCGCCGACGATCGCGACGGCACCGTGATCTCGCTGCTGTCGCTGACCAAGCCGGCGTCGCCGAGCCTGCGCGTCGGCGCCATCGATCGCGCGCGGGCCGGTGATGCCGCGGCTGCGGGCGATGCGCCTGGTCGACGACTTCTTCGTCGTCGCGGCCCGCTGCAGGAGGCGGCCGTCGAGCTCCTGGCCTCGCCCGCCTGGGATCGGCACCTGCGCGGCCTGGCCGACCGCGCTGCGCGAGCGCTGCGCCGCCATGATCGACGGCCTGGCGCCGGGAGCTGCCGCGACTGGCGCGTCACCGCGGTGCCGCGCGGCGGCGTCCACCTCTGGGTCGAGCTGCCCGGACGACGTCGCCGACGTCGAGGGGCGCGCCCGCGCGCACGGCGTGGCCATCCACGCCGGCCACGGCTACTTCGCCGGCGAGACGCCGGGGCGCTTCGTGCGCCTCACGTTCGGAGCGCCGGCGGACCTGGCGGAGATGGCGGAAGGCCTGCGCCGGCTGCGGCTGCTCGGTTCGCGTCGGCGACGCCGGCCGCGGCGTCGGTCGCGGCCGCCGTCGCGGCGCTCGCCGCGATGACGTCGTGGACGAACCGCAGCTTCTCGATCGCCGGCTGCGACAGCACGAACGGGTAGGCGTCCGGCAGGCCGAGGCCGCGGTTGAGGTTGTTGAGCACGTAGGTCAGCGGGAACCAGCTGGCCATCAGCCGATCGAAGGCGGCATCCGGCGAGCCCGCCGCCGCCGGCACGCGCGGCAGCGCCGGCTCGTCGCGGCGCCGCGGCTTGAGCGACACGCCGCAGGCCGCCGCCGTCTCCAGCGTGTCGGTCATGTGCAGGTAGTGCGCCCACGTCTCGGCCCAGTCCTCCCACGGGTGCGCACGTCGCGTAGGTGGTCACGAAGCGGCTCTGCCAGTCGGCCGGCGGGCCGTTCTGGTAGTGCGCCTGCAGCGCCGCGCCGTAGTCGGCGCGCTCGTCGCCGAACAGCGTCGCGGAACGGCTCGAGCCGGTCGGTGCCGGCGATCAGCCGCTCCCAGTAGTAGTGGCCGACCTCGTGCCGGAAGTGGCCGAGCAGCGTGCGATACGGCTCGTGCAGCTGCAGCCGCCGCCGCTCGCGCTCGGCGTCGTCGGCCTCGGCGAGGTTGATGGTGATGACGCCGTCGGCGTGCCCGGTCAGCACCGGGCCGCCGGCCTGCGGCTGATCGGCCAGGAACTCGAACGCCAGCCCGTGGTCCGGGTCGTCGACGCGGTTGGCGACCGGCAGCCGCAGGTGCAGCAGGCTGTAGACCAGCCGCCGCTTGGCGACCTCGAGCTTGTACCAGGCTTCGCGCTGCCACTGCATCGACGGATCGGGGATGGCGCGCGTCAGCCGGCACGACGAGCACAGCGGCGACGGATCGTCGGCCGGGATCGCCCAGTTGCAGACGTTGTGCGTGGTGTAGTTCGCGCACAGCCGGTAGCCGAACGGCGAGGCGCCGGCCAGCGGCGACACCCAGGTGCCCGGCGGTCCCGGGATCGAGCGACCCGATTTCGGCGATGTCCGGCAGGAACGCGAGCTGGCGGCCGCAGCTGACGCAGCTGTGGTTCTCGAAGAAGACCAGGTGGTCGCAGTGGTCGCAGTGGAAGATCCGCATCGCTGCGGATCATTGTGACAGCGAGACCGGCGTCAGCGCCGCATGTCGCGAAACGCTACAGCGTCACCGCGGCGTGATCGCGACTTTCACTGCGCCGTCCTTGCGCGTCTCGAAGGTCTCGAGCGCGGTCGCGAACTCGGCCAGCGGGAAGCGGTGCGTGAGCAGCGGCGTCGAGATCGACGCGGCCGTTGACGAGCAGCGCCAGCGCCGCTTCGGCGGTGTTCGGGTTGGCGCGATCGCCGACGATCTCGATCTCGTCGAGGACGATCCGCTTCATCGGCAGCTGCGGCTCGTCCTGCGGGATGCCGATCACCGAGACGACGCCGCCCTTCGCCGCCGCCAGGCAGCAGTCGCGGATCGACTGCGCGGTGCCGGCGCACTCGAGCACCGCCGGGACGCCGAGGCCGTCGGTCATCTCGCGGATCCGCTCGACGACCTTGCCCTGCGCGATAGTCGATCGGGAATCGCGCCGAGCTTCTCGGCGAGCGCGAGCCGCGCGCCCGAGCCGACGGCGAGGATGCGGCCGGCGCCGAGCGCCTTGCCGACCAGGATCGCCATCAGCCCCTGCGGGCCGGTGCCCATCACCAGCAGATCGTCGCCCGGCTGCAGCCGGCTGCGCTTGACGGTGTAGAGCGCGATGCTCAGCGGATCGACGCACGCCGACAGCTCCGAGATCGAAGCCGTCCGGCACGCGCACCAGGCTCTTGACCGACGCCTTGACGTAGTCGGCGTAGGCGCCCGGCGTGATGTGGCCGTACTGCCGATGGCCGGCCTCGGGCTGGCCGTAGTTCAGGCACAGGTTGTAGCGGCCGCGCAGGCAGTTGCGGCAGACGCCGCAGCCGCAGTGCGAGATGGCGCAGACGCGGTCGCCGGCCTTCCAGCCCAGGCTCTTCGCGCGCGTGCCGGCCTCCACGACTTCCGCCGACCACTCGTGCCCGGGGATGAACGGGAACGACGGCGGCCAGAAGCCCGGATAGTCGCCGTTGATGATGTGCGGGTCGGTGCCGCAGATGAACGTCGTGTGCACCTGG
This sequence comes from uncultured Acidobacteriota bacterium, assembly GCA_963723005.1. Classification (GTDB taxonomy): domain Bacteria; phylum Acidobacteriota; class Vicinamibacteria; order Vicinamibacterales; family UBA2999; genus VFZN01. The sequence continues at coordinate 4,779 of CAVRPA010000019.1, forward strand.
CACAGGACGTCGTCGGGGTCGAGCGCGGTCGGGACGGGCACGTCCTCGACGGCGAACTGGCGCGGCGCGCGCAGCACCAGCGCGCGCATCGAAGCAGGCAGAGCCACGAGCTTAGTCCTCGGTGAGGGCGACGGCGCGGATCGGCGATCCGCAGCCGTTCCTGATCTTGAGCGGCAGGCCGACGAACGTGAAGGCGCGCTTCGGGATCAGGTCGATGTTGCGCAGGCTCTCGATGTTCAGCACGCCGCGCTCGCGGCACATCATGTGGACCGGCTGGATCATCCGCACCGCGACCTCGTTGAACGAGTCGACGCTCGGCGCGTCGGCGCCGACGCAGATGACGCCCTGATCGGCCAGCCAGTGCGCGGCCTCGCCGTCGAGGCCCGGGATAGTCGCGGATGTACTCGAACGGCGCCGTCTCGAACTTGCGATACCAGCCGGTGTGGTAGAGGAACACCGAGCCCGGCTTGATCGTCAGCCGCTGCTCGGCGAGCTGCGCCTCGATCTCGGCCTTGCCGATGTAGCCGTTCGGCTCCTTGTGCGCGAAGTCGAGCCACACGCCCGGCGCCATGTGCCAGGCCAGCGGCGTCTTGTCGATCGGCCGCGCGCCGTGCTCGGGCACGATGTGGCTGATCGAGTCGCAGTGCGTCGAGGTGTGGCCGCACACCGTGAACGCCACCACCTCGTAGGAATACGGCGGCTTGGTCAGCCCGAACTTCTGCACGTCGTCGTGGCTCAGGTGCTGCCACATCACCGTGCGCTGGTGCCCCTTGAAGGTCGGATTGCCGGTGCTGATGTCGTTGGTCAGGTCGGTCGCCGTGCAGGTGCGGCCGAGGATCTCGACCGTGCGCGTGCACCGCCGGCGGCGGGCAGTCGACCATCCGCGGATACGTCTCGCGGACGCGCGCTTCCGCCTCGGGGGTCCAGTCGGCTCGCATCGTGCCCTCCTACTTCCCTTCCCAGCCGCCGTCGACGAAGAGCGACTGCCCCGTCACGTAGCGGGCCTCGTCCGAGGCGAAGAACGCCGCGACGCTGCCGATCTCGCGCGGCTGGCCGGGACGGCCCATCGAGATCTGCGCCAGCACGATCGGCAGGATGTCCTTGTCCTTCAGCACCCACGACGTCATGTCGGTCTCGATCAGGCCGGGGTGGATGCAGTTCACGCGGATGCCGAGCGGCGTCATCTCGGCCGACATGTTGCGCGTCAGCGCTTCGATCCCGAGCTTGGTCGGCGCGTAGTGGGTGCGGCCGGGCAGCACCTTGGCCGCCTGGATCGAGCCGATGTTGACGATGCTCGCCGGCGCGCTTCGCCTCGACGACGCGGCGGCAGACGATCTGCGAGCACAGCCAGGCGCCGCGCAGGTTGGTGTCGACGAGCCGCGTCCACTGATCGTCGGTCAGCTCGAGGAACGGGACGATCGTCTCGATGCCGGCGTTGTTGACGAGGATGTCGATCGGGCCGAGCGTGTCCCAGGCGGTGGCGATCGCCTGCTCCATCTGATCGCGCCGGCCGACGTCGCCGGTCACCGCGATGGCGCGGCGGCCCTTCGCCTGCACCACGTCGACGCACCGCCGCGGCCGCCGCGCCGTCGAGGTCGTTGATGGCGACGTCGGCGCCTTCCTCGGCGAACACTTCCGCGATGCCCCGGCCGATGCCACGGCCCGCGCCCGTGACGAACGCCACTTTGCCTGTGAGTTTCAGGGTGCCCTCCCGCGATCGCCGCCGTTCCGGCTGACGACCTACGACCGGAACGTGTAGCCCAAGGCCGCCATGGCGGCCTTGTTGATCCGCGCCGCCTCGAGCGGCGTGTGCGGCGGGTTCGGCGACGGATCGAGCTCGCACATGATCATCAGGTCGTTGCCCGACGATTCGAGCAGCGCCGCGAGCCCGGCGACGTCCACCTTGCCCTTGCCGAGAGGACAGTACCCCAAGTAGTGCGGCCCGCCGTCGAAATCCTTCATGTGCACGTGGCGGACGGCGGGCAGGAAGTCCTTCACCACCTTGACCGGATCGACGCCGCCCTTCTGCAGCTGGCCGACGTCGGGCCCGAACTTGACGTGGCGGGTGTCGACCGCCTCCATCACCGCGTAGGTCTCGTCGCGCGTCTCGACGCAGGTGCCGGTGTGCTGGTGCAGCGCGCCGACCACGCCGATGTCGGCGAGCGCCTTGCACATCTCGTTCAGCGACGCGACGATGTTGGCCTTGTGCTCGGCGAACTGGAAGGCCGGGCGCTTGACGTTGTTCGGGCCGATGACGGCGACCGAGCCGCCGGCGGCCTTGATCAACTGGCCCCAGCGCACCAGCTTCGCGATCTCGTCCTGCCGCTTGGCGTGATCGATCAGGTTCACCGGGCAGTAGGCCGACCGCAGCGGCACCTGCGCGGCGTCGAGCAGCCGCTTCAGGCCGCCCTGCTTGTCCCAGAACTCGAGCACGTTGCCGAACGACTCGTAGCCGGCGAAGCCGAGGCTGCCGACGTCCGTGATCGCCTGCTCGGCGTCGGTCGGCTTGAAGCCCCAGGTGATGCCGGTGTGGCCGACCTTGAGCCGCTTGCCGGCGAACGCCTGCAGCGCGCCGCCGGGCAGCGCCGCGGCGGCCGCGCCGAGCGCGAGCGAACGGGTGAACGTGCGGCGGGTGACAGCGGGGATGGCCATGGGAACGTCCTCTATCGCGCGGCCGCCGACGCGGCCGCCGGGCGCTCGGGGAGCGCGAACACGACGTAGGCGCTCGGGCCGTTCGGCTCGCCGTCGGCCTGCGTCCAGGGGCCGCCTTCGCGCGAGGCCTTGCCCCACGTCAGGCCGGTCGTCGCGCAGACGACCAGGTACTGGCGGCCGTTGATCTCGTACATCGCCGGGATGCCTTCCGAGCCGCGCGGCAGCGCGCCGGTCCACAGCACGGCGCCGGTCTCGGCGTCGTAGGCGCGGACGTGGCCGTCCTTGGCCGTCGCGAACAGCAGGCCGGTCGACGTCACGATCATGCCCATGCGCTGGCCGCCGCGCGGCACGCCGGTGTCGGTGGCGCCGAGGCCCGCGGCCATCTGGTCGACGCCCAGCGGCTTCTGCCACTTGATGGCGCCGGTGTTGAGGTCGTAGGCGGTGATCTGCGCCCAGCGGCCCTTCATGATGTACGGGAAGCCGAGGCCGTAGCCGGTGTAGTAGCGCGACTTCGGCGCGTCGACGCCATCCGGGTACGGCGCGCCGCCCGGACGGAAGCCGGGCCCGGGCCGGACGTCGAGGCCGCCCGGCGCGCCGCCCGTCGCGACGACCGGGCCGTCGGGCGTCGGCGCCGGCGCCGTCGCGCCAGGACCGGCCGCGCCCGGGAGCGCCCCCGCCGCGGGTGCCGCGTTCGGGCTGGCGCCGGGCGCCGCGGCCGCGTCGGTGACGAAGCCCCACAGCGCGCGCATCGCCTCGTCGTCGGTCGACGGGAACGCCGGCATGTGGCCGCGGCCGACCAGCACGACCTGGCGGAAGTCGTCGTACTTCAGGCGCGTGCCGAGGCCGAGCAGCGTCGGCGCCGTCGGCGATCCGGCGCGGTCCGGCCCATGGCAGGCCTGGCACGTCTGCGCGTAGAGGCCGCGGCCGCGCTGTTCCGGCGCGCCGGCGCGGGCCGCCGCCGGCGGATCAAGGTTCGGCGGCGTCTCGGACAGCTTGTAGAACGACGGGAAGTCCTGGCTGATGACGTAGACCAGGCCCTTCGCCGGATACGCGGCGGTGTTGCCCCAGTTGGCGCCGCCGACGGCGCCGGGCACGGCGATGGTCTCGTGCTCGGTCGAGAGCGGCGCGAACAGGCCGCTCCTCGCCTTCTTCAGCCGCTCGGTCCACGACGCCCGCTCGGCGTCGGTGAGGAACAGCGGCGTCAGATCGTCGACGGTCATCTGCTGGCGCGCGAACGGCGCCGGCTTGGTCGGGAACGGCTGCGTCGGCCAGGTCTGCTCGCCCGGCACGGTGCTCTTCTCGATCGGCCGCTCCTCGATCGGCCACAGCGGCTTGCCGGTGACGCGATCGAACACGAACAGGAAGCCGTGCTTGGCGGCCAGCGCCACGGCGTCGATCGCCTTGCCGTCGTGCTTGACGGTGACCAGCTGCGGCGCCGCGGTGAGGTCGTAGTCCCACAGGTCGTGGTGCACGACCTGGTAGTGCCACATGCGCTTGCCGGTGCGCGCGTCGAGCGCGATCAGCGAGTTCGCGTAGAGGTTGCTGCCGATGCGATCGGCGCCGTAGTAGTCGTAGGTCGGCGAGCCGGTCGGGAAGTAGGCGATGCCGCGGCGCGCGTCGATCGAGATCTCGCCCCAGGTGTTGGCGCCGCCGACGTACTTCCAGGCGTCCTTGGGCCACGTCTCGTAGCCCTCCTCGCCCGGATGCGGCACGGTGTGGAACGCCCACACCATCTTGCCGGTGATGACGTCGAAGGCGCGCAGCGTGCCCGGCGCCGACAGGTAGCCTTCGCCGGGCGCCGAGCCGAGCAGCAGCAGGTTCTCGAAGATCTTGCCCGGCGTGCCCGACTGGACGCGGCCGACCAGCGCGGGGTCGCGGCCGATGCCCTCGCGCAGGTCGACGAGGCCGTTGTTGCCGAACGTCAGGATCGACTTGCCGGTGGCGGCGTCGATGGCCTGGAGGTTGTTGTTGATCTGGAAGATCAGCCGGCGCTCGCGGCCGTCGGGGCTCTCCCAGTAGTTGATGCCGCGCCGGGCGATGCCGCGCAGCCCGGCGTGGATCCACAGCTCCTTGCCGGTGGTCGCGTCGAGCGCGACGAGCGACTGGTTCTTCGCCAGCACGTACATCGTGGTGCCGACGACGATGGGATTGAACTGGTAGACGTTGTTGTCGCCGACCGGGTAGGTCCAGGCGACGGTCAGGCCGGCGACGTTCTTCGGCGTGATCTGCGTGAGGTCGACGAACTTCGAGGAGTCGGGGCCGCCGCCGTAGTCCTCCCATTGGCGCGACGCCTTCGCGACGGCGCGAGCGACGAGCGCGGGCCGTCGCTCCGGCGCTCCTGCGCCAGCAGCGTGCCGACGACGGCGACGCCGGTGCACGCGACGAGCGCGGCGTGACGGGCGCGCGAGTGACGCGCGGCGGGCGCGATGGCGGACGGAGCGAGGTCAGGCGACATCATGGGCAGCCGTTTCCCGTCGGCCCCGGCGGGCGCCGCTCGATCCCGGAGGGATCGTCCGGCCGCCCGGCCCGAGCGTGTGCGTATCGTGCAATGGGTTGTGCGCGGCGATCGTATGTTCGGCGCGCGAACGAGTCAAGCGCGACGTTGCTTCTCGGCGGCCGCGCTGTCGCGCGCCGCTATCGCGCCGAGGGTGACGCTGATCGCGCGGGCCGTGTCCATCACCTGCCGGGCGGCGAGGGGCCAGCGGCTCTTCGGGAAGCGCGTCGACGGCGCGGAGATGCCGATCGACGCCACGACGGTGCCGCCCTGATCGCGGATCGGCGCCGCCACGCAGCGCACTTCTTCCATGTACTCGCCGTCGTCCGCGGTGTAGCCGTCGGCGCGCGCCAGCGCCAGCGCCTTGGCCAGCTTGTCGAGCCCGGTGATGGTGCGACGCGAATGCGCCTGCAGCGGACCGGCGCCGAGCGTGGCGCGCAGGTCGGCGACGTCGAAGTCGAGGATGAGCGCCTTGCCGTGCGCCGTGCAGTAGAGCGGCACGAACTCGCCGGTCTGCCCCGACACCGCGACGACCTGATCCGGCGACGCGTGATGATCGATGAACAGCGCCTGCCCGCCCTCACGCACCGCGAGGTGCGCGGTTTCTCCGGTCCTGATCCCGAGCTGGCGCAGGTGCTCGTGGCAGAGCGGGATGAACGTGCTCTGTCCGTACTTGCGCGACAGCCGCCACGCCGAGGGGCCCGAGGATGTAGTCCTTGCGGCCCTTCGGGTTGGCCAGGAAGCGGCGCCGCCGCAGCGTGTTGGCCAGCCGGAACACGCTGCTGCGATCGATGCCGAGCAGGTCGGTCAGCTGCTTGAGCGGCACCGGCTCGGGCGATTCCGCGACCGCCTCGAGAATCGAGAGGCCGCGGCCGAGGCTCTGGATCGACGGGGTCTCGCTGGCGTCGCGTTTGGCCATTTCGCGGCTCAGGATAGCAGGCCTCCCCTTCTGTTCAGGGCTTGGACGTAGTCCCGGCGGCCGCCGGCGGGGCCTCCGCGGGCACCGACGACTGGACGCCGCCGGCCGGCACCTCGAGCCCCGCCGCCCAGGCGATGCCGTTCAGCAGGAAGCGCCGGTAGTCCTCGACCGTGCGCATGTTGTCGTGGAAGTCGACGCCGCCCATGACGAAGCCGCGGCCGCCGCCTTCCCGCTCGTAGGCCCACGACGCCACCTGCGGGCCGGTCGGCGCCTTGGCCGGCGTGCCGACGATCAGCTCCGTGCGCTTCAGGTCGACCGGCAGATGGAACCGGCAGAACACCTCGTCGCGGTAGGTCCATTCCTTCACGCCGCGCAGGATCGGGTGGTCCGGCGACTTCGGCGTCATCGTCCACTGATCGACCGGGTTGCGCGACACGCCCTGCACCCACAGGCCGCCGGTCCAATCGAGGTAGTAGCGGCGGGCCACCCAGTGCTCGGCCCAGTTCGCATAGTGCAACACCACCACGCCCATGCCGGCCTTGGCCCGCGCGTCGATGCCCTTGAGGAAGTCGAGCGTCGCCTGGTCGTAGGTGTGCTGCGTCGTCTCCGGCTCGGGCGGGAACAGCGGGTGCGTCTCCCGCGCGTCGCGATCCGAGCTGCTCTCGATGACGATGGCCGCGGCGTCGGCGTAGACCGACAGGTCGGTCGGCGCCTTGCCGACGTAGACCTCGGTCTTGACGCCCTTCAGGTTCGGCGCCGCTTCGAGCGCCGCCGCCAGGATCCGCAGATCCTTCTCGTGCTCGTGCCGGCCCGGCATGCCGTGGTCCTTGGGCCCGGCGAGGAAGATGATCTTCTTGCCGGCCGGTCTGGCCGCGTCCTGGGCCGCCGGCAGGCCGCCGAGGCCGATGACCAGCGCGAGGCCGGCACCGGCCGCGATCCATGCGTGCATCCGTCTCATCGCCACACCATACCTCCTAGAACCGGAACGCGGCGCGGAACTGCATCTGGCGCGGGTTGTAGGTCGCCATGCCGCGCGTGCCGTAGTTGGCGGCGCTCGCGGTCCCGGGGAACTGCCCGTTGGCCGGGTTGTTCGTGAGGTTCGTGCCGCCCAGCCCGCCCTGGTAGGCGCCGTTGAACTGCGTGTGGTTCAGCACGTTCATCATGTCGAGGCCGACGTCGATCGCCTTCGTCGGGCTCAGGCGGAACGAGCGGCGGATGCTCAGGTCGATGTTGAACCGCGAATCGGTGCGGATCGCGTCGTAGGCCAGGTCGGCGTTCCCGTACCAGAACTGGTCCGCGATGATCGAGCCGTTCGGCGCGGTCAGGACGCGGCCCGCGAAGGCGTCCGGGTTGTAGCGCAGGTAGGTGTTCGCCGGCGGCGTGACGCGACGCCCGCTCGGCAGCGTGATCGTCGTGCGCCCGTCGTACCAGCCCCGCAGGTTGTCGGGCAGCTCGAGGTCGACGCCGGGGACGCGATCGGGCCGGGCCACGATCGCGCCGGTGCTGGCGCCGTTGACGGCGACCGGGAAGCCCGTGTGCCAGAGCATGCTCCCGCTCACCTGCCAGTCGCGCGCGATCGCCCGCAGGACGCCGTTGCCGATCGTGAACGGACGATCCGGGCCGAACGGCAGCTCGTAGAAGGCCGTCGCGACGAAGCGGTGCGGCGTGTCGCTGAAGCCGATGTGGCGGTTCACGTCAGGGTTCAGGATGTCGTAGCCGCCGCGGGCGTTGCCGCCGGCGTTGAAGCCCTGGTTGTCCTCGACGGTGTCCGTGTCGTCCATCTCGCGCGAGAACGTGTAGCTCGCGTCGAACATCAGCCCGGCCGAGAAGCGCCGGCTGGCCCGCAGGCTCAGCGAGTGGTACTCCGACGATCGCGCCCGAGCGATTGACGGCCGCGTTCGAGCCGATCAGCAGCGGGTACGGGAACAGCGTGTTCTGCCGCGGGATCGTCGCCCCGGCGAGCGGCCCGGCGAACGGCAGCCGCGAGCCCGCGTGGCCGGCTGGAACGGGTTCGCCACCTGCTGCGTGGCCGGGTTGAGCGTGCCGTTCGAGGCGATGTACTGCGCGCGCCACGCGTCGAGCGTCGCCTGGTCGATGTTCTGCAGCGACTGGATCGGGAACGAGCGGTTCAGCAGGTCGCTGCCCTTCGACGCGCTGTAGCCGACCGACACCATGAAGGCCTCGCCCAGCCGCCGCTCGAGGAAGGCGTTCCACTGCATGACCTGGCCGTTCTTGAAGTCGCGATCGAAGCGCGCCTCGCCGATGCCGTAGACGCCCGCGCGTTCGGGTCGCCGCCGAGCGCCGGCACCAGCGTGACGTCGTCTGGCGAAGGTGCCGACCGGCACGCCGGCGGGCGTCAGGCCGTAGGGCACCTGGCTCACGCCGGCCGAGAAGTTGGCGGAGCCGTAGTCGGTCGGGCCCGAGAAGTAGCCGGTGTTGCGCGGGCAGGTAGGTGACGCCGAAGCCGCCGCGCAGCACCATGCGGTCGTTGATCTGATAGGCGGCGCCGACGCGCGGCCCGCAGTTGTCGTAGGTCGTGTCCCAGAGGTTGCGGCTGTAGCCGTCGACGCCCGGGAACGCGATCGCGCCCTGCGATGCCGAAGGCGTTCTGCGGCCTCGAGGTCCCACGCCGACATGCGATCGAAGCGCTCGGTCGGCCCCGGCTGGATCTCCTAGCGCAGGCCGAGGTTGACCGTCAGCTTCGAGCTCGCGCGCCAGTCGTTCTGCGAGTAGATCGCGAAGTACTTCTGCGAGAACGCCGGCGTGACGTTGGCGCCCGGGCGGATCCACCAGAGGCCGGCGCCGAGCAGCGGCCCGGCCGCGTTGATGCCGCGCTGCGCGTTGGTGCGGGTCTGCTGACGCGACGCCGCCGTTGGCGGTCACGTACTCGAAGTTGAAGTTGCCGCCGACCTGCGCGAACGGCGACGGCAGCACCACCGAGCCCTGCTCGGGATCGGCGTAGTTCGAGAGCAGGTTGCGGAACTCGAAGCCGGCCTTGTGGATCCAGGCGCCGCGCGTCTTGGTGGCGCTCGCCGCGACGCTGTGGCTGGTCTGGAACTCGCGCTTGGTGTTGAAGTTGCCGGTGGTCAGCGCGCTCCAGTTGTTGCCGCCGCCGCCGGCCGCGCCGCCGGTGAAGCCGTTCGGGTTGACGTTGGGCGCCACGCCGGGGAACAGGATGAACGGCTGCAGGTTCTCCGGCACGCCGAACGAGTCGTAGTCGTCGAACCCGGTCTTGTCGCCGCTCAGGTTCTTGGTGTTGATGCGGCTGACGCCGTAGCGGACGTCGAGCAGCAGCGTCGGCCCGAGCACGACCGCGTCGCCGATCTGGACGAACGGGTTGTCGTCGCCGCGGATGCCGTCGGCGCCGTTGAACGGCGACGCGCCGAACGGGCGCGGCGTGATGATCTCGGCGTAGGAGATGCCGCCGCTGCCGTAGATCGAGTGCCGGCCGGTGCGGTAGTCGACGCGGCTGTTCGAGCTGTAGCGGCGGATCGTCTGGTCGATCGACGCCTCGAAGTTGTTGGTGTTGTAGACGTCGTCCGGGGTGCGGTTCGGCAGCGGGTAGAAGCTGTACATCCGCAGCGCCGCCGGGTTCGGGTTCGGGATCCGCGCGTTCGGGATCTCGACGCGCCGGTAGAGATCCGGGCCTTGCTGCACGACGTTGAACGGATCGAAGATGCGCGCCGGCACCGGCTGGCCGCTCTCGTTCGGGAACGAGCGTCTGGCTGAAGTCGCCGAGGCGCTCGAGCGCGGTCGGCACCGTCTGCAGCATCGTGCTCGTGTTGTTGTGCCGCAGCTGGTGATAGCTGGTGAAGAAGAACAGCTTGTTCTTGAGAATCGGCCCGCCGATGGCGCCGCCGAGGTCGCTGACGCGGAACGGCCGCTTGGCGATGCGCTGGGCGTTGTTCGGAACGTGTTGGCGTCGAGGCGCCTCGTGGCGGCCCATGTAGGCGGCCTGGCCGGTGAAGCGGTTGGTGCCCGACTTCGTGCTCATCGAGATGACGGCCTGGCCGCGGCCGTACTCGGCGGTGAAGTTGTTCGAGATGACCCGCACTTCCTGCAGGCCCTCGGTGTTGGGCACGACCGAGGCCTCGTTGTAGCCGCCGCCCATCACCGGCAGGCCGTCGAGCTGGATGTCGTTGGTGAAGGCGCGGCCGCCGTTGACGCCGACCGCCGACCACTGCCGCCGTCCGTCGACGCCGATGCCGAACGAGTTGACGCTGGTGGTGTCCTGCGTCGCGGGCCGGCCGACGGCGCCGGCCTGCAGCATCGCGTACTGCAGCGGGTTCTGCGTGATGTTGGGCAGCGACTCGATCATCTTGGCGTTCATCGCGCCTTCGACCGAGCAGCTGTCGGTCTGGATCAGGCCGGTCGAGGCGCCGACCTCGACGACCTCGCCGACGGTGCTGATCTTCATCTCGACCGCGATGCGGACGGTCTGCGCCGTCTCGACCGGGATGCTGGTCTGCTTGAACGTGCGAGAAGCCGGCGAGCGTGACCGTGACGGTGTACGGCCCGGCCGGCAGGTAGGGCGCGGTGAAGACGCCGGCATCGCGACGTCAGCAGCTCGGTGGTCGCGTTGGTGTCCTGGTTGGTCACGACCACGGCGGCGCCGGGCAGCACGGCGCCCGTGCTGTCGGTGACCGTGCCGGTGATGGTGGCGGAGCGGATCTGCGCGGCCGCGGATGCGGCGCAGGCCAAGCAGGGCGAACAGGAACACCCCGAGGCGGACTCGTTGGCTCGTCTGCACGACGACCTCCCTCGTCAACGCGTGCCGGGATCGCTCCCGGACGACGTTGCGTATAGTGAAATGACTGGTGCGCGGAATCCTAGCGGAGGGCCGCGGCGCCGTCAAGCGGGCCGTCCGCCGTTGCGTCCTGCGCAACACGCGGGTGCGCCGGCGTCCCCGACGTGTCAGACTGCCGCGCACAGGAGATCCGCGTGGCCGCGACCCCGACTTCCAGCACGACTTCCAGCCGTTCCGTGATCGTCACCTGCGCCGTCACCGGCGCGATCCACACGCCGACGATGAGCGCCGCACCTGCCGATCACGCCGGCGCAGATCGCGGAGGAGGCGATCGGCGCGGCGGAGGCCGGCGCGGCGATCGTCCACCTGCACGCCCGCGATCCGATCGACGGGCGGCCGTCGCCGTCACCGGCGCTGTTCCAGGAGTTCCTGCCGCGGATCAAGGCCGGCTGCGACGCGGTGATCAACATCACCACCGGCGGCGGCCAGAACATGACCGTGCAGGAGCGGCTGGCGTGCGCCGCTCGCCTGTCAGCCGGAGATGTGCTCGCTCAACATGGGCTCGATGAACTTCGGGCTCTACCCCACGCTGAACCGCTACAAGACGTTCACCCACGAGTGGGAGCCGGCCTACCTCGAAGGCAGCCGCGACTTCATCTTCAAGAACACCTTCAAGGACATCGAGTACATCCTCGAGCACCTCGGCCGAGGGCTGCGGCACGCGCTTCGAGTTCGAGTGCTACGACGTCGGCCACCTCTACAACCTGGCGCACGTCGTCGATCGCAAGCTGGTCGAGCCGCCGTTCTTCGTGCAGACGATCTTCGGCATCCTCGGCGGCATCGGCGCCGACGCCGAGAACCTGCTGCACATGCGGCGGACCGCCGACAAGCTGTTCGGGGACGCCTACGAATGGTCGGTGCTGGCGGCGGGGCGCCACCAGATGCCGATGGCGACGATGGCCGGCGACGATGGGCGGCAACGTCCGGGTCGGGCTCGAGGACAGCGTCTACATCGCCAAAGGGCAAGCTGGCGACCAGCAACGCCGAGCAGGTGGCCAAGATCCGCCGCATCCTCGGCGAGCTGTCGCTCGAGATCGCGACGCCGGCGGAGGCGCGGGCGCGCCTCGCCCTCAAAGGCGTCGCCAGCGTGAAGTTCTAGCTACACCAGGTGTGCAATTCCTGGACGACTCCGGAGTGGTTCATCGACCACTCCGGAGTGGTTCACCAACGACTCCGGAGTCGTCGGTGGCAGACCGCGAGCATGTAGCCGACGCCGCGGACGGTGACGATCCGGGCGCCGGCGGCGATCTTGCGGCGCAGCCGGCTGATGTGGACGTCGAGCGACCGGTCGAGCGGCGACGCCTGGCGGCCCCACGCGGCGCGGGTCAGGTCGTCGCGCAGCACCTTGCGGCCGGCGTGGCGGACGAGGTGCTCGAGGAGATCGAACTCGACCGCCGTCAGAGCGACGCTCGCCCCTTCCACGCGCGCCTGGCGCGCCGCGCATTCGAGCCGCACGCCGCCGGCCTCGGCGACGCCGACCGGCGCACGCGATCGACGCGCTGGCGCCGCAGCACCGCGCGCACCCGCGCCACCACCTCCTCGGGATCGAGCGGGCCGCCGACGTAGTCGTCGGCGCCGCTCTCGAGCGTCGCGATCGGATCCGCCGCGCGGGTCAGCAGCGAGATCACCACCAGCGGCAGCGTGCTGTGGCCGCGGAAGGCGCGCACCGCCTCGGGCGCGTCGACGCCGGCCATCGCCGCGTCGAGCAGCACCAGGCGATAGGCGTCGGCGGCCGGACCGAGGCCGCGGTCCGCGTCCGGCTCCCACGCCAGCCGCAGGCCGCGCGCCGCGCACGGACCGCGCAGCAGCAGCGGCAGGTCGGCGCGATCGGACACGATCAGCACGGCCGCGGCGTCCATGGCGGGCTCGCCCATCACTGCCCCCTCACGGCGCGACCTTGATGTCGACCGTCTTCTGGAAGGTGCTGCCGTCGTCGTCGACGAACGAGGCCGGCACCTGCACGATCGCCTCCTTGCGCAGGCTCGGCAGGTCGTACCAGGCCTCGAAGCTCAGCGTGATCGGCGTGTTGATGGCGGTGAACTGGTTGCCGCTGGCGCTGAGCGTGACGAACTCGAACTTCTCGCTGTCGCTGCCGGTCGGCGGCGTCACGATGCCGCCGGTCGCCTGCTTGATGGTCAGCGTGGTGGCGACGACGCGGACCGGATAGTCGATGTCGAGATCGTCGTCGTCGGCGTTCGCGTTCAACGAGATGTTGGCGGAGAACACGGCGTGCCAGTCGTAGGCCAGGATGTCGTCCGGCTGGTTGTTGCCGCGGACGATGCGATAGGTCCGGCCGCCGGTCTGGTCGTCGGCGGTGATCGGATCGGGGCTGGCGGTGATGTCCACCGCCTCGTCGAAGCGGATGGTGTCGGTCGGGTCGGTCGGGTTCTGGCACCCCACGGCGGCCAGCGCCGAGAGCAGCACGGCGAAGCGCACGGGCGCGATCAGACGGGTCATCAAAGGATCTCCTCGGTCAACACGGCACGATCCAGCGCACACGCCCCCGGTGCCGGACGGCAGGCGTGCGTCTCGTCGCGGCTCAGAAGGTCGTGCCGACGGCGAACTTCAGCGCCCGCGCCGGCTGGAACGCGTCGCGATAGATGTTCCAGGCGTAGATCAGGCGGAACGGCACGTTCAGCATCGGCACGATGACGCGCAGCTCGACGCCGGTCGACGTGCGCAGCTGCCGCAGGTCGATCGGCTCGGTCTCGGCGAAGGCCTGGCCGGCGTCGTGGAACAGCAGCGCGCGCACCGGCCCGAACACGTCGAGGTAGTACTCCGCGTTGAACAGCACGAACTTGTCGCCGCCGACGACGCGCTGGTTCTCGTCGAGCGGACCGACCGAGCGCAGCTCGACGCCGCGGATCTGGTACTCGCCGCCCATCACGTAGCGCAGGTAGTAGGGCAGCACGCGGGTGCCGCCGTAGGGCCGCAGCAGGCCGCCGTTCAGCCGCACGCCGAGCGCGGTCCGCCGCGTGTGCGGGAAATAGAGGATGGCTTCCGCTTCGGGGCGGATGTAGCTGGTCGTGCCGCCGAGGATGCCGCCCGCGACCGGCATGTTGATCGAGAGGCGCCGGCCGCTGCGCGGCGTGTACGGGTTGTCGACGGTGTTGTAGACGAACGCCGGCGTGATCCGGCTCTCGATGTGGCGGCCGTTGTCGAGGAACAGGCCGGACAGCCGCGTCGTCGCGGTGTCGCCGAGCGAATCGCGCAGCTCCTGGCTGACCGCGGTGTCGACGACCTCGTAGCCGTAGGTCGCGAACGCGCGCGGAGTAGCGGAACAGCTGCCGGCCGAGCGTCAGGTTGCCGCCGGCCCGCACCTCGCTGTAGCCGATGGTGTTGGGGCCGGTGACCAGGTCGACCTTGCGCGAGTAGACGTCGACGCCGGCGGTGATCGGCCGGTTGAACGCGTACGGCTCGCTGAAGGCGACCTGGTAGACCGTCGACCGCGTGCCCCGCTGCCCGGTCAGGGTCAGGCTCTCGCCGCGGCCCAGCAGGTTGGTGGTCGTGTAGGACAGGTTGAAGAAGGCGCCGTCGTACTGCGACACGCCGCCGCCGAACTGCAGCTGGTTGCGGTTCTGCTCCTCGAGCGTGAAGGTCAGGTCGACCGCGTCCGCGACGCCGTTCGCCTTGTCGACCTTCAGGTCCTTCTCGGAGCCTTCGAGCGCCTTGAAGTAGCCGAGCTGATTGAGGCGGCGGACGCTGTGCTTGAGCGCCTCGGTGTTGAAGACGCCGCCCTCGTAGAGGTTCAGCTCGCGGCGGATCACGTCGTCGCGCGTGATCGTGTTGCCCTTGAAGGCGATCCGGTTGATGACGTAGCGCGGCCCTTCCGACAGCCGCATCACGACGTCGACGATCGCCGGCCCGGCCTCCGCGCGGCGTCGCGCTCGGGCGGCGGCGGTGGTGCCGCCCTCCCCTTCCGCGGGCACGTCGCGCCGCTTCAGGTCGGGATAGCCGGTGAACTCCATGTGCCCGATCGAGCCGTAGATCTCGCGCGCCTTGTTCAGGCCGTCGCGGATGCGCTCCTGCCGATACCAGGCGCCCGGCTTCAGCTTGAAGATCGACTGCAGCGCCTCGGTGCGGACGATGGTCTGCCCCTCGAAGCCGATCGTGCCGACGCGGTAGCGGCGGCCTTCGTAGACCGGGATCCGCAGCTGGACGAAGCGCGTCTTGCCGTCGGCCGAGTCGTCCAGCGTCCGCACTTCGGGCTGGCCGACGCGGACCGCGACGTAGCCCTGGTTGCGGTAGTAGTCCTCGACGCGCTGCGCGTCGTCGGCGAACGTGGTCTCGTTGTAGGCGCCGCGGCTGGTGACCAGCGACAGCAGGCCCTGCGGCCGGTTGTTCTTCAGCACCTTGGCGAGGTCGCCGTCGGGGACCGCGCGGTTGCCGATGAACGCGACGTCGCGGATCACGAGCTTCGGCCCGCGCGTGACGTTGAAGACCAGGCTGACCAGCTTGGCGCTGCCGGCGATCGGCTCGATCGCCGACGACACCTCGGCGGCGGCGAAGCCCTTCTCGGCCAGCAGGTCGCGCAGCACCGTGCGGGCGCGGCGGATGACGCCCTGATCGAGGAAGGCGTCGAGCTTGATCTCGGCGCCGTGCTCGCGCAGCGACTCGTCGATCTTGGTCTGCTCGAGATCGCCGGCGCCTTCGTACTTCACCAGCCGGACGCGGGCGCGCTCCTCGAGGTGATAGGTGACGATCTTGCCGACGACGCCGTTCGCGAACGTGTAGTCGGTGGCCTCGATCTTCAGGTCGTCGAGGAAGCCGGTCGCCCACAGCCGGCGGAAGTCCTCCTTGATCGTCTCGCGCGTGCTGTCGTCGAAGGGCACCCACTCGCGCTGCGAGGGCCGGCTCGGCCGGAGCCGGAGGTAGTAGAGATACGTCTCCGGCTCGACCGCGGACTGGTTGCCCTGCGCCGAGAAGCACAGGCCGAGCACGTAGACCAGCGGGCCCGAGCCCGGCGGCGGGAGCTGCGCCGGCGCCGGCACCGGCTGGCCGCACAGCGTGGCCGCGCCGGGATCGGAGGGCGCCGGCGTCGGCAGTGCCGTCGCCGGCTGCGCCGCCGCCGCGGCGGCCGCGGACAGCAGCCAGGCCCCCGCCGCCAGCGTCCGCGCCGTCACAGCTTCACCCGGACGCCGACCCGCGCCACGAAGCGCTGGCGCGTGGCGCCGTCTTCGGTCTTGGTGAGGCCGAGGCCGTAGCCGCCTTCGACGAAGACGGTCGCTCGCGAGGAGAGCGCCGCCTCCATGCCGCCGAGGCCGAGGATCGAGCCGCTGTCGGGGCCGTCGCGGGCGGTGATCTGGGCCCAGTAGCCGGCGCCCGCGTAGAAGCTGGCCATCGACCCGGGCGTGAAGTAGTAGTTCGCCGCGCCGAAGGCGTGCAGCGCCGTCACCCCGATGCCGGTCGGCACGTCGTCGGGGTCGCCGCCCAGGGCGCCCGATCCGACCACGCCGCCGCGCACCGCGATCCGCTTCGTCAGGAAGTGGCTCACGTCGACCTGCAGCGTCAGGTGGAACGGCAGGTTGTCGTCCTCGGAGGTGATCCGGTCGGCGTAGCCGGCAAGGCCGATCGCCGTCCGGCCGGCCGCGCCGACGACCCGCGGCTCGACGTCCTCGTTCGGCGTCACCGGGCGGTCCTCGGCCGGCGTCACCGCCGGCGGCTGGAGCGTCCGCGGGACTGGTCACCTGCCCCGCCGAGGGCGCGGCGCACCCGATGACCATTGCCCCGACGAGCAGGCACGTGACTCGCATGAGAGGTGATTCACCGAGGGTCGATGAACGTCTCTGAACTTTTCTTAAGCCCGCTGCCGGCGCCTGTCGCGGCCGCCGTTCCCGGCCGCCGCCGCGCACGCGGCGTCTGATCCGGGCACGGTGCCGGAAACGTTCTGCCGTCTCACGTCAATCACATGAGCACGCTGTTTGCGACACGCGGCGCCGAGCCCGAGGACGTCGCCCTGCTGGGCGACGCCACCCGGGGCGATCTCGATGCCTTTGCCACGCTCTACCGCCGCCACCAGCAGCGGGTCTTCCGCTTCGCCCGGGCCATGACCGGCTCGAGCGACGCGGCCGAGGACATCACGCAGGAGGTGTTCGTGGTCCTGCTCACCGACGCAGGGCGCTTCGATCCGGCACGCGCCGCGTTCACGACCTACGTCTACGGGATCGTGCGGAACCTGAGCCGGCACCGGGTCCGCCGCGAGCGGCCCGGTCCGTCGGTCGACGACCTGATGCGGGACGGCCGCGACATCGACAGCGACGACGATCCGTCGAAGCTGGTCGAGGGCGCCGAGCTCGCCGGCGCGGTGCGCCGCGCGCTGATCTCGCTGCCGTCACGCTATCGGGAGCTGATCGTGCTGTGCGACCTGCACGATCTGTCGTACGAGGACGCCGCCGCCGTCGTCGGCGCCTCGGTCGGCGCGGTGCGATCGCGGCTGCACAAAGGCCGGCAGCTGCTGCGGCTGCGGCTGGCGCGGGTGCGCGAGGCGCACCAGGTGTCCGGAGAGTTCAGGCAGGTCCGATGCCCGGCATGACACCGCTTCGTCCGGACGACGTGCACAGCGCGCGGGCGTGGGCCGCCTTCGTCGCCGACGACGCCGCGGCCGCGGCGCCGCCGTCGCTCGAGGCGCGCGTGCTGCGCGCGGCGCAGGCCGCGCTGGCGCAGAAGCAGCGCGCCGACGCGGAGCGGCGCACGCCGTCGATGGTTCGCCGGCATCAGCGCGATCGCGGCGAGCCTCCTCGCGGCCGCCGCGTGGTCGCTCGCGCCCGGCGGGCTGACCGCGTCGCGCGCCATGGCCGCCGGCGGACGGCGTCTCGCGCCGCGACGACTCCGGAGTCGTCCGCGGCGTCGCGACGCCGGAGTCGAGCGCGCAAGCCGATCGACGAGCCGCCGGGGCGTCCGGTGCCGATGACCAACATCGAGGCCGGCCGCGTGCTGGGGACGCCGCCGCCGGCGCGGCTGGCGTCGCGGCCGCTGTTCGATCCGCTCGACGGCGTCGGCCCGGTCCGGGCGCCCGGGGCGCTGCGGGCCAAGTCGTTCGGCGCCGCCGTCGTGGAGCCGGTCGCGGTGGCCAGGACGCACGCGGCGCCGATCGCGCCTCCGCCGCCGGCGCACGAGGCGGCTGCGCCGCCCGTCGTCCCCGGCGCGCTCGCCGGCGCGGCACCGGAGGCGTGGTCGTTGCGCGGCCAAGCCGGTCTTCGATCCCGACGCGGTCGAGACCGCGCCGCCGCCACCGGTGTATCGCCTGGACCACGCCACGCCGGCCGCCGCCGCCGCGCGGAAGATCCGCCGGCCCCGCCGAAGTGACGCGGCCGAATCAGCTCGGGTACCAGCCGCCGTTGACGTTGATCGTCTGGCCGGTGACGTAGGCGTTCTCGGCCAGGAGCCGCACCACCGAGGCGACCTCGCCGACGTCGCCGAAGCGGCCGACCGGGATGATGCCCGGCTTCGCGTTCGGGTTCGACGTCACCATCTCGGTCTCGATCAGCGCCGGCGCGATCGACGTTGGCGGTGATGCCTTCCTTGGCGAGGTGGGCGGCGTAGAAGTGCATCAGGCCGTGCAGCCCGGCCTTCGACGCCGCGTAGTGCGGCCCGACCACGCCGCCGACCTGCGCCGCCACCGACGACAGGAAGATCAGCCGGCCCCACCGCCGCTCGCGCATGCCGGCGACCAGGCCCTGCGTGATCAGGAACGCCGACGTCAGGTTGGTGGAGATCGCCTCGTCCCACTGCGCCTCGCCGACGCGGTCGATCGGCGCCGGATGCGCCACGCCGGCGTTGTTGACGAGGATGTCGATCTCGCCGAGCTCGGTCCGGACGCTGGCCAGCAGCGCGGCGACTTCGAACCGCTGCGAGACGTCGGCGCGGATCGACACGGCGCGGCGGCCGTGCTCGGCGATGTCGGTGCACGTGAGCACCGCGTCGGCCTCGCGTTCGCGGAACGTGATCGCGACGTCGGCGCCGGCTTCGGCGAGCGCCAGGGCCACGGCGCGGCCGATGCCGCGGCTGCCGCCGGTGACCAGCGCGCGGCGTCCGGCGAGCGGCAGACGCGGCGCCGGTGTCGTATCAGCCATGGGCCAGCGTCGCCTGCGCGATCCGCGCCGGCATGCGTGTAGATGTTGAAGCGGCCGCCGCGGACGAAGCCGATCAGCGTGATGCCGGCTTCCTCGCGCCAGCGCGATCGCCAGGCTCGACGGCGCCGACACCGCGGCGACGAGCGGCACGCCGGCCAGCCACGCCTTCTGCAGGATCTCGAACGAGGTGCGGCCGCTGACGAACAGCAGCGCGTCGCCGGCCGGCAGGCGCGCCGGCGAGGAGCCGCCGGCCGATGATCTTGTCGACGGCGTTGTGCCGGCCGACGTCCTCGGCGGTGTCGACGATGTCGCCGTCGAGCGTGCACAGCGCGGCGGCGTGCAGGCCGCCGGTGGCGGCGAACGTCTCCTGGAGCGGCGCGAGGCGCGCCGGCAGCGCGCGGATCGCGTCGGCGTCGACGGTGCGCGTCAGCGACGACGGGCGGCGCGGTCAGCCGCGTCGACGCCGAGATCGGGGCGGCCGCACATGCCGCACGACGACGTCGTCGTCACCTGCCGCCGGGCGTCGCGCTGCGCGGCCACGGCCGCCGCGCGCTCCGCCGTCAGGATCACGTCGACGACGTCGGCCGACGGATCGACGTGCGACCGCGACGATGTCGGCGACGGCGGTCACGATCCCTTCGGTGAACAGGAAGCCGGCGGCCAGCTCGCGATCGGCGCCCGGCGTCCGCATCGTCACGGAGAACGGCTGGCCGTTCAGCCGCACCTCGAGCGCCGCCTCGACGGCGACGTCGTCGGTCGACGCCTCGCGCGTCGACGCCGTCGCCGACGCGCACCACCGGGATGCGCTGCATCCGCTCGCGTCCGGGCATGGGCGGCAGGATAACATCGGCCGCTCGATGTCCTTCTTCGGCCTGGGCCAGCAGAAGCCGCACCACTATCGCGAGATGGTGCGGATCGTCTGGGAGAACCGCGACCAGCTGCCGTTCGCGTGGCGGATCCTGACCCGCGGCGTGTGCGACGGCTGCGCGCTCGGCACCACCGGCGTCCGCGACTGGACGCTGCCGGGCACGCACCTGTGCATGGTGCGGCTCGAGCTGCTGCGCCTGAACACGGCGCCGGCGCTCGATCCCGGCGTCGCTCGCCGACGTGTCGACGCTGGCCGGCCGGTCCTCGGCGGACCTGCGCGCCCTCGGCCGGCTGCCGGAGCCGATGCTGCGGCGGCGCGGCGAGCGCGGCTTCCGCGTCGTCGAGCTGGGACGAGGCGCTGGCGATCGCCGCCGACGGCCTGCGCGCCACCGATCCGCGGCGGCTCGCCTTCTACCTCACCTCGCGCGGCATCACCAACGAGGTCTACTACGCGGCGCAGAAGGCGGCGCGCTTCTTCGGCACCAACCACGTCGACAACGCGGCGCGGCTGTGCCACGCCGCGTCGACCGTGGCGATGAAGGCGACGCTCGGCTACGGCGCCTCGACCTGCAGCTACGCCGACTGGCTCGACGCCGACCTGATCGTGCTGTTCGGCTCGAACGTCGCCAACAACCAGCCGGTCACGACCAAGTACCTGCACGAGGCCAAGGCACGCGGCGCGCAGGTCGCCGTCGTCAACCCGTATCGCGAGCCCGGCCTGGCGCGCTACTGGATCCCGTCGATCGCCAGCAGCGCGATCGCCGGCACGACGATCGCCGACCACTGGATCGACGTGCACACCGGCGGCGACCTCGCGTTCCTGGTCGGCGTGCTGAAGGCGGTCGATGCCGTCGGCGGCGTCGACCGCGCGTTCGTCGACGCGCACACCACCGGCGCCGCCGAGGTGCTGGCCCACGCCGCCGGCGACGGCGTGGGACGCGATCGAGCGCGAGAGCGGCGTGACGCGCGCCGGCGTCGAGGCGTTCGCGCGCCTGCTGATCGAGCGGCCGAAGGCCGTCTTCGTCTGGTCGATGGGCCTGACGCAGCACGCGCACGGCGTCGACACGGTGAAGGCGCTGGTCAACCTCGGTCTCGCGCGCGGCCTGCCGGCGCGGCCGGGCAGCGGCCTGGTGCCGATCCGCGGCCACTCCGGCGTGCAGGGCGGCGCCGAGGTCGGCTGCGTGCCCGGCCGTGCCGGCCGAGACGCGCGCCCGCTGGGCCGAGGTGTGGGGCTTCGAGCCGCCGGCGCAGCCGGGATGGACGGCGACCGAAGCCATCACCGCGAGCGCGGCCGGCGAGGTCGACACGTTCTGGATGGTCGGCGGCAACTTGCTCGAGACGCTGCCGGACACCGCGGAGGCGGCAGCGCGCGCTGGCGCGGCCGCGCCTGCGCATCCACCAGGACATCGTGCTGTCGACGTCGATGCTGGTCGAGGGCGCCGGCGACGTGCTGATCCTGCCGGCGACGACGCGCTACGAATCGCCGGGCGGCGGCACCGAGACCTCGACCGAGCGGCGCATCATCTTCTCGCCCGAGATCCCGGGCCGGCGCATCGGATCGGCGAAGCCGGAGTGGTGGGTGTTCCGCGAGGTGATGGCGCGGGCCTTCCCGGAGCGCGCCCACCTGGTCGGCCTCGAGGACGCCGCGGCGATCCGGCGCGAGATCGATCGCGCGGTGCCGCTCTACGCCGGCATCGGCGGCCTGTCGCGGCAGGGCGACCAGTGCAGTGGGGCGGCCGCCGCCTCTACGCCGACGGCCGCTTCGCCACCGCCGACGGCCGCGCCCACTTCGCGCCGGTCGCGCTGCGCAGCCGCGCGCTCGCCGGCCGATCGCTTCTTCGTCTCGACGCGGCGCGGCAAGCAGTTCAACTCGATGGTGCAGCGCGACGTCGATCCGCTGACCGGCGCCGATCGCGACGACGATCCTGATCAGCGAGGCCGACCTGGCCCGCCTCGGCCGCGCCGCCGGCGACGCGCGTCGTGCTGCGCTCGGCGACCGGCGTCTTCCGCGGCCGGCTGCGCGCCGCGCCGATCCGCGACGGCAACCTGGAAGTGCACTGGCCCGAGGGCAACGTGCTGCTCGCCGGCGCGCCGCACGATCCGGAATCGCTCGAGCCCGACTACAACGCCGTCGTCGCGATCGAGGACGCCGACGTCTGAGTCGGGGCGGCGCGGGCCGCAGGTCAGGCGCCGAGGATCCCGTCGCGCCACGCCTCCGCCAGCTCCGGCACCGCGGCGAGCGCCCGCAGGTCCGTCGGCGTCGACGCCCGGCACCAGGCCGTAGCTGACGTCGTTGACGCGGGCAATCGTCCAGTCGCGGGTGCGGTCGCTCGACCAGCGTCAGGGAGTCGCCGGACTGCGACGCGGCCGACGCGCAGCACGCGCAGGTACCAGCCGCTGCGCCCGCTCTGCACGACGCGCTTCGGCAGATCGGGCCGCTGCCAGCGCCGGGCCAGCGTCCGGCACGGCGAGCGCGGCTGCGACACCTGGACTCGGGCGCTGCCGACGTCATAGATGTCGCCGAGACAGACCGAGGTCTCGGTCTGCCCGTCGACGGTGAAGTTCTCGCCGACGGCGCCGGCGCCCCACTCGGGCGCGCCCAGCGTCTCGCGCCACCACGCCGCGTGATCCGCCGAGTAGACGCAGACCGCCTTGTCCGGGCCGCCGTGGACGCGCCGGTTGGCCTGCTGATCGCCGGCCAGGCCCTCGACGCCGAGATCGAGCGGCAACAGCGACGGCTGCTTCCAGATCGCGGATCGGAAAGGCTGGCGCCGGGCCGGGTCTCGGCCCGCCCGATGTTCAACGAGATGAGGTGCGGCGTCACGGTGGGTCCCCTGGGATCGATAGGATGCCTCGGCGAGGCCCGAGGTGTCGCCATCGTGATCCAGGGGACGCCGAGTCAGCCGTGGATGTCGCCGCGGCGCGCCGCCTGCACCAGATGGTCGGCGGCCCTGAAGGCCAGGGCCATGATCGTCATGGTCGGCTGGCCGCGCCCGGACGTCACCAGGCTGCCGCCGTCGACCATGAACAGGTTGGGCACGTCGTGGGCGCGATGGTAACGATCGACCACCGACGTCGCCGGCTCGTTGCCCATCCGGCACGTCCCCAGCAGATGGACGCCTCCGACCTGGCCATCCTTCGCGTAGGTCCCCTCGGTCTTGACCGCGCCGGCCGCCTCCATCAGTTCCTGGCAGCGCTCCATGAAGAACTTCATCGTCGCGAAGTCGTCCGGGTGGTTCATGAAGGTCGTCGCGGAGCGCCGGTCGTCCCCACTTGTCCTTGACGTCCGGATCCAGCGTGACGTTGTTGCTCGCCAGCGGGAGCGACGTCGTGTGCCCGTTGAACGACGCGGTGTGGGTGAATTCCTCCCGCAGCCCCTTCTTGAAGGCGCTGCCCCACCGCGCCCCGGAGAACGTGCCCCCGGTCAGCGCCGACGTCATCGGCAGGCCGCGTGACAGCGAACGCTCGTCGATGCCGCCGCCGCCATAGAACCCGTGCTTGCGGTCGATGCTGTAGAAGTCGTGCACGACGCGGCTGGTCGGGGTGCTCTTGTAGGCGTTCACCGGCTCCTTGAACAGCCCCGCGACGCGCGCGCTGCCGTTGAACATGAGGTTCTGGCCGACCATGCCGCTGGAGTTGGCCAGGCCCTGCGGGAAACTTGCTCGACGTCGACAGCAGCAGCAGCCTGGCCGACTCGGCGCCGTTGGCGCAGAGGACGACGGCCTTCGCCCGCTGCGCCTGCTCGACGCCCTTGCTCGTCCCAGTAGAGGACGTCGCGCGCCCGGCCATCGGCGTCGACGTCGATCTTGAACACCGTGCAGCCGGTCCGCAGCTCGCAGTGGCCCGACGTCAACGCCTGCGGAATCATCGTGATCGCCGTCGAGGACTTGGCCGTGAACTCGCAGCCGAAGCCGTTGCAGAAGCCGCAGTGCATGCAGCCCGGCCGGCCGTTGAACGGTTTCGAGAGGATCGCCACCGGTGCCGGGTACGGCTGATAGCCGAGCGAGCGGGCGGCGCGCTCGAGCAGCACGCCGGACGCCTTCACCGGCATCGGCGGACACGGATAGTCCTTCGATCGCGGCGGATCCCAGGCGCCGGCCAGCCCGGAGACGCCGATCTCCCAGTCGACCTTGGTGTAGTACGGCTCGAGGTCGTCGTAGGTGATGGGCCAGTCGGCGAGCGTCGTGCCGGCGATGGGGCCGACCCGGCTGCGTTCGGTGAAGTCCACCGGCCGCAGCCGCCAGAAGTTGCCGGAGAAATGGATGCTGCTGCCGCCGACGTTGTGCGCGTAGCCGAGCACGCCGGCGTCGGCGATGCGGGCCTTCTCGCTGGCCGATCGACGGAAGGTCTGCGGATGTCCCTTGCGACGCCCCCAGGTGAGGCCCTCGTTCTGCGTGATGTCCCACTCGTCGTGCTTGAAGTCCCCGGGGCCGAGGTGTGGCCCCTGTTCCAGGCAGACCACCGAGAAACCGGCCGTGGAGAGTTCCTTGGCCATGATGCCGCCGGCGGCGCCGGAGCCGATGACGACGAAGTCGACCGCCGTTCGCGTCGGGAAGGATGGCTGGTCCATCTCAGCGCCCTCCGCTCATCTGGCTCGCGTCGTAGAAGCCGAACGGCGGCTCCCACATGTGCCGCATCCTCGAAGCCGATCAGCCGCCAGCCGACGCCGTCACGATTGCCGCCGTACTCGGGCCGGGAGAACATGCCGGCGATCGGTCAGGTAGCGCATCGTCTCGAAGAACGGCGTGGTCTCGATGGCCTGGAGCAACGCATCCTGCCGCGTGGCGTCGAGGCCGCGGAACGTGCTGGCCTGGTAGGCCAATCGGGCCGACGCCTGCAGCGTGGCGAGGCCTGCGCGCATCGGCGCGAGCGCTTCCGGCACGGCTCGTGCCCAGCACCTGATCGATGAAGTAGATCACGCCGGCCTCGGTCGCGCCCGGGGTCTCGTCGGTCGGGATGATCCGCGCGGCGATGGCGGCGAACTCCGCCGCTTCTTCATCCGCGAGCGTCGTGAAGGCGAGCCCGGCCGCTTGCACAGCGCTCGCCTGCTCGCGGGCGCTCGAGCACGGCAGGCAGCGACAGGAGGATGAGCGAATGCTGTGCCGCGGTTTTCAGGAACGCGCGACGAGACGACTCGTGGCTGGACACGGGGCCTCCGGGCGTCATCGCAGAGTGGATGACGTGCGCGTAAATTACCCGAAGGCGCGCGCGTTTTTCGGCCGTGACAAACTTGTCGTCACCCCGACAATCTTGTGGACGCGATTTGTCGGATTCGCGTGATCGCGTCGGGTCGCGCGGACAGCTACTCGGCGCGGAGCGTTCGCGCCGGATCGATGCGCACCGCGCGCAGGGCCGGCGGCAGCGCGGCGAGCGCGGCGGCCACGGCCAGCACCGCGAGCGGGGCGCCGAGCGACGTGGCGTCGGTGGTCGAGACGCGGAACAGCAAGCCTTCCAGGATCCGCCCGAACAACAGCCCTCCACCGAGGCCGATGCCGGATCCGACGGCGACCGCCGCGAGCAACGAGCCGGTGACGCTGGCGGACGACGTGGCCAGCGCTGGCGCCGAGCGCCATGCGGATGCCGATCGGCCGCTGCTGCAGGATGACCGCGTGGTGCAGCACGCCGTAGAGGCCGATCGCGGACAACAGCAGCGCCACGACGGCCACGAAGCCCGAGAGCTTGGCCAGCAGCCGCTCGCGCAGCAGCTGCCGATGGATCAACTCCGTCTGCGTCGCGATCGAGCCGGATGTGCGCGTCCGGCCGCGCCTGGCCGAGCGCACGGCGCAGCGTCGGCGCGAAGGCCTCGGGATCGCCGGCGGTCCGGACGAGCAGCGTCGCGGTGCCGGTCTGCCGGGCCGGCACGTAGAGGGTCGGCCGGATCGGATCGCGCAGCGTGGCGTAGACCGCATCGCCGACCAGGCCGACGATCTCGACCGTCGCCCGGATCTCGCGGCCGCACCTCGACGCTGACCCGCTCGCCGACGGGGGATCGGCCGTCGAAGTAGGCCTGGGCGAACGATTCGTTGACGACGGCGACGCCATCGCGCGGGCGCGACTGCGCATCGACGTCGGGCGGCGCCTCGCCGGTCCGAATGTCGCGACCGGCGAGCAGCGGCATCTGCATCGTCGCGAAGAAGCTCGGCGAGACGCGCAGGAAGTAGGCCGGATCGGGCTGCGGCGGCTTGCCCTCGGCGCGAACGTCGGCGCGCCATCGGTTGCCTCGCAGCAGCGGCCAGCCGGCCAGCGCCACCGACTCGACGCCGGGCATCGCGCGAACGGCGTCGACCACGGCCGCCCAGCGATCGGGCCCCTGCGGCGACGGCGGGGCGTCCGCTTCGACGACGAGGACGCCGTTCGGGTCGGAAGCCCAGCGGATACGTGGCGAGCCGCGCGAAAGTCGCCACCAGCAGCACCGCGATGAACACGACGAACACGCAGAAGGCGGTCTGGGCGCCAATCAGGCCGTGCGTCAGCCGGCGATGGCCGGTCACGCGGCCGCCGCTCTTCAAGGCATCGATCGGCGTCACCGCCGACGCGCGCAGCGCCGGCAGCGTGCCGAACAGCGCCGTCACGCAGGCGATGAGGCCGAGGCCGAAGCGCGAGGCTGCGCCAGTCGAGCCCGAGGGCCAGCCGAATCGGATCGTCGGCGGTCGAGAGCTGCGAGACGACGAACGGCGCCGCCCACCAGGCGAACGCGGTGCCCACCGCCGAGGCGCACGACCGCCAGGAGCGCGCTCTCGACCAGCATCAGCCGCACCAGCCGCCACCGGCCGGCGCCAATCGACACCCGCAGCGCCATCTCGCGCCGGCGGGCCAGCGCCTGCGCGTTCTGCAGGTTGGCGACGTTGACGCAGGCGATCAGCAGCATCACGCCGACCAGCGAGGCCAGCACGAGCAGCGGACGGCGGAAGTCCTTCTGCGGCGCCGACGCGCCGGACCCGGCCGGCTGCAGCTCGACGCGGCGGCTCTTGATCGCGGCGATGCGCTGCGGCGGCGCGTCGGGCGGCAGCAGCGCCAGGGCCTCGCGCTGCTCGCGCAGCTGGTCCGCCTGCAGGAGCTGCTCGACCGAGGCGAGCGTCACGCCGCCGCGCGGCCGGACCCACAGCCGGAACCAGCCCCAGCCCTGGCTTGTCGAGCGGCTCGACGTTCATCAGCGCCGGCACGAACACGTCGGCCGCGCGGCCCGGCTCGGTCCCGGTGAACCCTTCGGGCGCGACGCCAATCACCTCGAGGATCTGCCCGCCGAATCGCAGCGGACTGCCGACGACCCGCGGATCCCCGCCGAAGCGACGCTGCCAGTAGTCGAAGGCGAGGACGGCGACCGGGTGGCCGCCCGGCGTGCGATCGTCGGCGGGCCCGAACAGCCGGCCCGACCGCCGGCTGCAGGCCGAACACGCCGAACACATTGCCGGAGATAGTACTGCTCGTTGACGCGCTCCGGCTGCGCCGCGCCGCGCGGCACGACCTCGGCCGGGCTGCTCGATCCCGACGAGCAGCAGGTCGGCCCGGTCGCCGACCATGGCCGACGTAGCGCGTGTAGGTCGGATAGTCGCAGCTGTCGTAGTAGTCGAGGCGCTGCTGGGCGTCGACGAACCAGGTGACCGCGAACGCGAGGCGATCGGGCGCGGCGATCGGCAGCGGCCGCAGCAGCACGCGCGTCGACGAGCCGGAACGCGGCGCTGGTCGCGCCGATGGCCAGGCCGAGCGACAGGATGGCGGCGACGCTGACGACGCGATGCCGCGACGCAGCTGGCGCCAGCCGAACACCACGTCGGCGGAGAGCGCGTGCAGCCACGGCAGGCCGCGCCGATCGCGCAGCGCGTCCATCGCCTGCGTGACCGCCGGCGCGACGCGCGGCGCAGCCGGCGCCCGCCGGCAGCATCGGCCGAGCTCGGCGTGCGGCGCAGCTCGGCCTCGAGGTCGGCGTCGCCGCGCCGCAGCGCGCAGCGTGCCGAGCAGGCGATCGATCCATTCACGCAGCGCTGCGCATCGGGTCGGTCCTGCGGTCCTCACGCCTCGCCGCGCAGCAGCGCGTGCATGATGCCGGCCATGCGATCCCAGGCCTGCTTCTCCTTGGCGAGCTCGCGGCGGCCGGCGGCGGTGAGCGCGTAGAACCGCGCCTTGCGGTTGGTCGTCGGTCGTGCCCCAGCTGCCCTTGAGCAGGCCGCGCTGCTCGAGCCGCATCAGCGCCGGATAGAGCGTGCCCATGTTGAGCTGCAGCGCCCCGCTCGAGACCTGCTCGAGGCGCGCGGCGATGGCGTAGCCGTGCTGCGGCCCGAGCGTGTCGAGCGTCTGCAGCACCATCAGGTCGAGCGTGCCCTGCAGCACGTCGGCCTTCGCCGGCTTCTCCATTAGCCATGCCAATGGAATAGCACGGCCTGCATTGGCCTGTCAAATGGAACGCCGGCGACGGCTGCCGGCGACGAGCCCGTCAGCCCTGCTCGCCGCTGATGACCCGCAGGTAGGCGCGCCACGGTCCGACCTCGTCGGCTGTACTGCCGCGCCAGCACGCGCGCGACCTGGACGACGTGATCGAGGTCGTGCGCGACCCAGGTCGCGAGGAGCTGGCCGAGCGTGACGACGCCGAGGGCCGGATGCGTGCCGCGGCGTGCCAGGTCGGCCTCGGTGATCTCGAGGGCGGCCAGGTCGCGCAGGTTGGCGCGGCGCAGCGCCGCGAACTCGTCGAGCAGGCTGTCGAGCGTGCGGCCCTTC
The DNA here is from genome assembly GCA_963723005.1 of uncultured Acidobacteriota bacterium. Taxonomy (GTDB): domain Bacteria; phylum Acidobacteriota; class Vicinamibacteria; order Vicinamibacterales; family UBA2999; genus VFZN01. The sequence continues at coordinate 33,302 of CAVRPA010000019.1, forward strand.
GACAGCTCGAACTGCGCGAAGCGATCGAACTTCTCGAAGGCGCGCGCCTCGCCGTGCTCGAGGATGATCCGCGCCCGCGGCAGCCAGTCGGTCTGCTCGCCGTGAATCAGGTGGCCGATGACGTCGAACGGGCTCCACGTCTCGCCGCCTTCATGCGGCTGCGATCCAGCCGTCCGGCAGGCCGCGCAGCATGGCGTCCAGCGTCGCCGGCGTGCGCGCGAGAACGGCGGTCGCTTCGTCCAGGTCGAAGGCGACGGCGGGTGCGGGTCGAATCGGACATCCGGCCATCGTAGCGCACGGTCCTGCCTGGCGGCTACCCCCCGGCCGGCTCGACGTGGACGAGCACGTCGGCGACCCAGCGCACTTCGGATCGCACGCGCCGGCGGACGGCTCCGGCAATCTCGTGCGACGCGGCGACGGTCATCGCCGGATCGACCTCGACGTGGATGTCGACGTGCCACGTGAAGCCGGTCTTGCGGGCGAACGCCTTGTCGACGCCGGCCACGCCGGGCACGCTCGCCGCGACGTCGCGCAGCTGCGCCACGCGGTCGGCGTCGGGCATCGTGTCGACCAGCTCCAGCGTCGCGTCGCGGATGACGCGGACGCCGGTGGCGATGACGATGACGCCGACGGCGAAGCCGCCGTAGTGATCGGCGGCGAGGAACCGGTCGCCGTGCGTGGACAGCCAGACGGCGATCAGCGCGACCAGCGCGCCCAGGATGTCGACGGCGTCGTTCCAGGCATCGGCGACGAGCGAGCCGCTGCCGATGCGGCGCCCGATGCGGAACTTCAGCGCCGACATGATGCCGCGCACGGCCACCGCAATGACGAGGACGATCAGGGCCAGGCTCGACGGCGGCGGATGGTGGTCGCCGACGGCGCGCAGCGCGTTCCAGCACACGCCGATGCCGCCGGCGACGAGGATCAGGCCGACGACGAAGGCGGCCAGCGATTCGATCCGGCCGTGGCCGTAGGGGTGGTTCTCGTCGGCCGGCTTGCCGGCGACGATGAGGCCGACCAGCACCACCGTCGACGCCAGCACGTCCCCGGCGAACTCGACGCCGGTGGCGAACACCGACGACGACTGGACGTAAGCCCGACGCTGATGTTCAGCGCGGACGAGCAGCGCGCTGGCGACGATGCCGGCGAGCGCGACCACGCGGCCGACGCGCACGTCCCTGTCGACCGCGGGCTGCATGCGGACATCTTACCGGCGGTCCTCGACGGCCCGGATCAGCACGCTCATGTGCCGGATGTAGGCCGCCGTCGAGATGCCCATGGTCGTCCCGTCGGGGAACGGCGAGGTGTCGGTCTCGTCGCCGACGTGCGTCTGCGAGAAGTCGCCGGCGGCGATCTCCGTCGAGCCGTGGCGCGTGAAGGGATGGCTGGTGGAGCCGAGGCGGGCCGGCCAGTAGCCCTGCTGCGTTGAGCCCGATCATCGTCTCGGCGACGGACGCCGCCGCTGCGAGCGGCCGCGAAGAAGCGCGGCAGCGGCACGGCGCCGGGGCCGGCCAGCAGCGGCGAGCCGGCGGTGGCCTCGGCGCGGGGCAGCGCCCGCAGCTGCTCGTAGCGTCCGCAGGCCGGCCACGTCGAGCCGCCGGAAGGCGCTGTAGTGCGCCGGCGTCCTCGTCGGGGCTGTAGTCCACGAAGTAGCGGCCGTTGACGACGTTCGAGCCCGCGCGGTGGACGTAGAGCGGCCGGTTCGTGCCGACCTCGACGAAGGTCGGATGCGTGTCGCCCGGCCGGCGCGCGACGCCGGGCGGCAGCGCCAGCGCCCTCAGCCAGTCGAGCGCCTCGGGAACGCGGGCCAGGAACCGCGTGTCGCCCGTCAGCCGGTAGAACCGCATCAGCAGCTCGACGTTGGCGCGCGGTGGTGTGCGTCGCCAGCGCCTTGCGGCTCGTAGGTGCGCGCGGCCGCCGGCTGCAGGTCGGGCGTGTACTGCAGCGCCCAGCCGGGCTGCGGCGGGCCCTGCTGCGTGACCAGGAAGGCGCTCATGCCGCGGGCGATGGCGTCGCAGCAGCGCGCCGATCGCCGAGCGCCTGATGGCACATGCACCAGGAACTCGACGTTCTCGCCGGCGACGTCGTCGTTGAAGGTCAGGTACGACGTGTAGTCCGGGCTGGCCGTGGTGCGCTGAACTCGTTCTGCAGCGGGAAGCGCTGCGGCCAGGCGCCGATCGGATACTGGCTGTCGAGGACGAAGGCGATGCGCCTTGTCGAGCGCGGGCTTGTACCCGGCGTCCCGCTTCTCGACGTAGAGCCGCAGCAGGAACTTCGCCGACTCCGCCGTGCCGGAGTCGTCGAACGTGGCGTTGCCCCAGTGGTGCTGGAACTCCTCCATCCGCCAGGCGTTCCGGCCGATGGTGTCGTACCACTCGCGCAGCGATCGCTCGCCGGCGAAGTCGGCGAGATAGTTCCAGCCGCCCGATGGATGCTGGGCCCGGATCAGCGCGCCGGCGACCGCTTCGGCGGCGCGGTAGTAGTACTCGTCGCGCGGTCGCGTGATAGGCGTCCAGGAACAGGTGGCCCATCGTCGCGCGTGCCCGGCGGCTGGATCCAGATCTGCGTGGCCGCGCGCCTCGAGCTCGCCCCAGCGCCGCGAGCGGTCGGGCAGGTAGGTCCAGACGTAGCCGCCGTCGGTGCTGACCTCCTCGACCATGAAGCGCGGTCGCGCGCTTCATCGACGCGAGAGGCTCTCCGGCGCGCGTCGGGCCGGCGCGGCGTCGCGCGCGGTCGTCCGCGAGCAGGCGAGCAGCGCACGACGCAGGCACCTGCGCAGGCGACGCGGCAGGAGCCTGATCGAGCTCGCGTCGCTAGAAGACGAACCGCAGCCCGACCTGGATCTCGCGCCCGTAGCTGTCGATGCGCTTGCGCGTGACCTTGCCGAAGTTGCGCGCCGCCGAACGTCATGTCCGGCTGATCCCAGACCAGGTGGTTGAAGGCATTGTAGGCCTCGATGCGCGCCTCGAGCCGATAGTGCCCGATCGGGATCGACTTGGTCATCGTCATGTCGACGAACCAGGCGCCCGGGCCCGTTCAGGCCGTCGTAGAAGACCGGGTTGGTGCGCGGCGTGAACGCCGGCTGGGCCGCGAACATGCTGGTGTCGAACCAGCGATCGCGGGTCGGGCATCGAGCGTCGGGTTGCCGCTGACGGCCAGCGCGTTCGTGAAGAGCACCGGGCGCCCGGAGTAGGCGCGGATCGCCGTGGTGTACTGCCAGCCGCCGACGACGTAGTCGAGCGCGGCGGGCATGTCTCGCAGGAACGCCCGGTCGCGGCCGACCGGGATCTGCCAGGTCACCGCCGCCGTCATCCGGTGCTCGGGCAGCGAGGGGTTGGGCGGCTGCCACTCCCAGCCTTCCTCGCCGCCGCTCTGCAGCACCTGGTACTGCTCGATCGTCGCCCAGCCAGTTCTCGATCGCGATCGCGCTGGAAGGCGTAGGCGACGAGGAAGCTGATCCCCGACCGGAAAGGCCGCTGCACCTTGAGGTCGATGCTGTGCGTCTTCATGTCGCGGCCGGCGCTGGTGTTGGTCTGGCTGATGGCCCCGTACTGCGGATACGGCACCAGCAGGCTGCCGAGCGTGACGGTGGCGTTGTTGCGCAGCGAGCCGGGGAACGTCGCCGGCGTCAGGTAGTTGCGGAACGGGTTCGCCACCTGCGTGTTGAGCAGCGCGCCGTACTCGTAGGTGTAGGCCGGGTCGCGCATGTTCAGGTTGAGCGTGTAGGGGACGCGCGATCCCTGGTTGTAGAAGTAGGCGGCGTCGAAGACGATGCCCTTCCACAGATCCTTCTGGAACGACACGTGGTAGCGGTCGTTGATCTGCGGCCGCAGCTGGTATTCGTCGTAGCTGACCGCGCCGCCGAGGCCGGTGTAGCGCCCGAGCGACTGGCCGGTCGGCTGCTGGACCGGGTTGTTGGCCGGGAACGGATCCGCGAGCACCTGCTGCGGCCGGCCGTTGGCCAGGCCGAGCGTGGTCGTCGTCTGCGCGTAGCCGGCGTACTGGTTGACGAAGTCGCCGAGCGTGTCGCGGACGTTGCTGATCGGCATCATGAAGCGCGCATAGGCGAAGCGGAGCACCGCGTCGTCGCCCAGCCGGTAGTTCACGCCGACGCGCGGCATGATGTTCTTCCAGCTGGTGTTCCAGGCGCTGCGGCTGTCGTCGGTCGCGAACTGCCAGGCGCCGTTGTAGGTCCAGCTCGTAGCCCTTGGCGGCCATCAGCTGCGCCGCCTGGGCCGGCATGACGGGCGGCGTCGACTGCATCTCGGGGATGGGCTCGCGTGAGGTCGAGGCCCTGCGACAGCCGGTTGTCGGGATCGGTCGGCGCCGGGCTCGTACTCCCACCGCAGCCCGAGGTTCAGCGTCAGCCGCTCGCCGACCTTCCAGTCGTCCTGGAAGTAGGCCGAGTAGCCGCGCAGGTTGGTCGTCTGCAGCGGCACCAGGCGCGCCGAGGTCTGGTTGTCGAGCGCCGCCGAGCAGGAACGTCGCCCACTGGTTGCCGGTGGTGGCGACCTGCGGGCTGTCGGAGCTGTTGGCGGTCAGCGTCGAGTTGAAGACCAGGTTGATCGGCTCGAAGCGCGCCGCCTCGCCGTAGTAGGCGCGCGTCTCGCCGCCCCACTTCAGGCTGTGCCCGCCCTGGTAGCGGTTCATGCGCGCCGACAGCGTCCAGGCGTCGGGATGCTGGTACCACTCGCGGCCCTGCCGCCCGAGCCGGTTGTTGGCGTTGGTGCCGGTGCCCGAGGTGACGTCGAGCGCCGGGTAGTAGACGTAGCCGCTGTTGTAGAGCGACGCGTACCAGTCGTTCGGCCAGTACGAGGCGAGGCCTTCCGACCCGAGCAGCAGCGACGGGTTGTAGAACTCGTCGATCATGTTGTAGAAGCTGCCGCGGACGTTGAGCGTCGTCTTCGTCGACATCACCCACACGGCGTCGCCGGCGATGCTGAGCCCGTCGCGGTTGCTGCCCGACAGCGGGAAGAAGCCGCCGCCGCTCGCGAGCGGGTTGTCCTGGTAGAGATCGGCCTTGAAGACGCCGGCGCGCGCGAACACCTTCAGGTTGTCGCTGATGTTCAGGTCGACGCGCTGCGAGAAGTTCCAGTAGCTCACCTTCTCGGCGACGCTGGTCTGCAGGTTGTCGACGTTGCCCGGCAGGTTCGGGAGCGGGATGTTCTCGAGCATGCGCACGCGCCACCGGGTCGAACATCGCGCTCGGGATCACGTTGCCGGCGAACGGCTGGCGCACGACCAGGCCCGCGGCATCGCGCGTCGAGGTGTACGGGTTGTAGATGGTGCGCACCCGGCCGTTCAGCAGCGACTGGCTGAAGTCGCCGCGGCGCTCGAGCTCGGTCGGGACCGTGCGCACGATCGAGAGCGGACGGTCGTCGTTCCACTGTCTCGTAGGACGTGAAGGAGAAGATCCGGTTGCGCCGGACCGGCACCGCCGAGCGTCGCGCCCATCATCTGCAGCGTGCTGCCGCGCAGCGGCGTCACGCCCGGGCCGGTCACGAGCGTCGGATCGGTGCGGGCGTTCAGGCCGGGATCGCGGAAGTAGGCGTAGCCGGAGCCATGGTAGTTGTTGGTGCCCGACTTCATGTTGAGGCTGATGATGCCGCCCAGGCTGTTGCCGTTCTCGGCGTCGACGCTGTTCTTGGAGATCGTGATCTCTTCCACCGCGTCGACCGCCGGCGTGTAGGAGGTCTTGTAGCTGGCGCCGAGCGGCACGCCGTCGAGCAGCACGTCGTTGGCGCGGCGGGTGCCGCCGCCGGCGTCGTAGTCGTTGGCGTAGGCGTGGTGGTAGGGCCGGTTCTCGTTGGTCGCCGGCGAGACCAGCACGGTGGGATCGAGCGCCGCCAGGTTGTACGGGTTGCGGCCGCCGATCGGCGCCTGATCGATCAGCGGCCGATCGACGTTCAGCTCGGTCGTGGCTCGAGTTGAACCGGACGCCGGTCGCCGCGGTCGGCTCGACCGTCACGGACTCCTCGATGAGGCCGATCGACATCGTGATGTCGGTGGTGACGTCGCCGCGCTGCTGGACGCGGACGTTCGTCAGCTCCGTCTTCTTGAAGCCCTGGAGCTCGGCGGTGATGGAGTACGTCCCCGGCTCGACGAAGTCGAACAGGTAGCGGCCCTCGGCGTCGCTCACCCGATCGACCGCCACGCCGGTGGCGACGTTGGTCAGCTTGACCGTCACGCCGGGCAGCGCGGCCTGGCTCGTGTCCACGATCCGGCCTTGCACGCGCGCGCGATAGTCCTGCGCGTGCGCCGGCGTGGCGGCCAGCCCCAAGCCGGCGACCATGGCAATCAGTGCGAGAACTCTCATGACCACTCTCCCTCTCAGCGGCCCATCCAGCCGCCGTCGACCACGAGAACGTGCCCGTTGACGTAGTCCGATGCCGGCGATGCGAGGAAGATCGCGGCGCCGGCGAGATCCTCCGGCGTGCCCCAGCGCCCGGCCGGGATGCGCTCGGTGATCTGGCGATTGCGGACGGCATCGGCCCGCAGCGGCGCGGTGTTGTCGGTCTCCATGTAGCCGGGGGCGATGGCGTTGACGTTGATGCCGTGCGAGGCCCACTCGTTGGCGAGCGCCTTGGTCAGCTGCATGACGCCGCCCTTGGCGGCGGCGTAGCCGGGCACGGTGATGCCGCCCTGGAAGGACAGCAGCGAGGCGATGTTGACGATCTTGCCGCCCTGACCGCGCTCGATCATGTGGCGGCCGGCGGCGCGGCACAGGCGGAAGACGCTGGAGAGATCGACCTCGAGGACGTGGTCCCAGTCGTCGTCGGCGTGCGTGGCGGCCGGCTGACGGCGGACCAGCCCGGCGTTGTTGATCAGGATGTCGATCCGGCCGAACGCCGCGAGCGCCTCGGCCATCAGGCGGTCGGCGGCGGCGCGATCGGCGAGATCGGCGGTGAGCGTGACCGCGCGGCGGCCGGTGGCCTGGGCGATCGTCTCGGCGGTGGCCGCGGCCGGCTGTTCGCTCGCGTGGAGCACGACGTCGGCGCCGGCGCCGGCGAGCGCGATCGCCATGCCGGCGCCGAGGCCGCGCGACGCGCCGGTCACGAGCGCGACGTGGCCGTCGAGCCGGAAGCGATCGAGCGGCATCGCCGTCCCGCTGCTGGTGGACGTCATGCCGGTCCTGTCAGGGCTTCGCCCTGGCGGCGTCGAGGCCGGAGGGCATCGCCGCGAAATCGGGCTGGACGTTGACCACGCCGGTACTGGCGATCCTTGTCCTCGGTGTGGGCCGCCATCATCCACAGGAAGTTGATGGAGCCGCCCGGCGCCGCGACGTTCGGGTGATAGCCCTTCGGCATGAGGACGATGTCGCCCTCGCGCACGATGGTCGCCACCTCGGGTTCGCGCGTGTTCGTGTAGACCAGCTGCACGCCGAAGGCCGGAGCCGGCATGTCGATGTAGAGGTAGGCCTCCTCGAGCATCGCGGCGTGCTCGTGCGGCGGCCACGACGTCCAGTTGCCGGGATCGCTGAAGGTGACGCCGGCCATGATGCGGCCGGCCTGGACGTTCTTGCCGATCAGCACGTTGAGGTCGCGCTTCGCGGTCGGGCCGCCGGCCGCGACGTGGAGCGTCGGATCCTGCTGCACGTCGGCGAAGCGGACGACCTGCACCGGATGACGGCGGCTCACGCGGGCCGAGATCTCGGCCACGTCGCAGCCCGCCGCCCCGGCGGTCACCTCGACGGCGCTGTCGCGCGGCACGTAGATCGCGTCGTAGCGGTCCGAGCGTCACCCGCGTGTCGCCGGTGGCGATCGAGGCGCTGCCGCGCAGGCAGACCAGCGCGGTCTCCCGATCTCCGGTGCTGAAGGCGACGGCCGCGTCGGCCTCGAGGATGATGCGGCCGTAGTGCAGGTGCTGCATCACGGGGCCGGCCGCGACGGCCTGGGTCCGGCCCGTGCGGCCGGCGGTGTTGCGCACGACGCAGGTCGTCGGCGCCAACGTCTCGGTAGTCATCGAATCGTCTCCCATGCGAATCAGGCCACCACCGGCGCGGCGAACGCCGGCGCGGCGACCAGCGCCGCGGCGCCGTGCAGTCGCGGATGCTCGTGCACCGGGACCGGGCGCAGCTCGGTTTCGGCGGCGGCCTCGGTCAGCGTCCGCTCGGCGAGCGCGGTGCGGACGGCGCCGGCAATGAGGTCCCAGGCGGCCGTGATCTCGCCGCCGACGTAGACGCAGGCCGGATCGACGGCGTTGATGATCGAGGCGAGGCCGAGGCCGAGATAGCGGGCCGTCGCCTCGAGCGCGGCAATCGCCTTCCCGTCGCCGCCGCGGGCGCGCGACACGAGATCGTCGATGGTGAAGGCGCGGTGCGCGGCGTCCTGCGGGCCGTCGGTCTTGAGCGCGCGGCCGAAGTAGCGCGCGATCGTCGCGCGGTTCGAGATGTAGGCTTCCCAGCAGCCGTTGGCGCCGCACGAGCAGCGCGGCCCGTCGAGCGAGAGCGGCACGTGGCCGAACTCGCCGGCGATGTTGTGCCGTCCGCGCAGCACTTCGCCGTTCATGATCACGCCGACACCGACGCCGTCCGAGACGCTGACGAACACGAGCTCGCTGGGAATCGTGACGGCGTCCGCCCGCAGCGACCACATCTGCGCCAGCGCGCAGGCCCGGCCGGAGTTCTCGATCTGGACAGGCAGCCCGGTCGCCGCGGCGAGCGCCTCGCGCAGCTGCACGTCGCGCCAGCCCAGTGTCGGCGCGTGCAGCACGCGCATCGTCGCGTGCTCGACCATGCCGGGCACGACGACGCCGATCCCGGCGCAGGTATCCACCTCCGGGTGCTCGGCGAGCAGCTTCTTGATGCGGGCGGCGAGCGTCTCCACCACCGCCTTCGGATCGCGCTTGGTGGGAAACGAGACGATGCCGGTCAGCGGCTTGCCGACCAGGTCGGCGAGCATCAGGAAGGTCTGGCTCGAGCGGATGTCGGCGGCGACGACGGCGCGGCGGCGCGAGTCGATGTAGAGGAACGTCGGCTTGCGGCCGCGAACCGCCTCGCCGGTCGCCCCTTCGAGAATGAGCTTGCGGGTCAGCAGCTCGTTGACGATCAGCGTGACCGCGGCCCGGCTCACCCCCATCGTCCGGGCGAGATCGGCGCGCGAGATCGGCTGCCTGGCGCGGACCAGGTTCAGGACGATGCGGCTGTTGATCTCGCGGCTGGTGCCGCGGGTGGCGATCCGGAAGCGCGCGGGGTTGATACGGCGCATTTGTTAAATGTCGCAACTAAAGCTGGCGGCGCCGAACGCGATATTCACGCGCTTTCTCGCCTGGATCGATGGAACGTCGGGATGGTAAACGAGGCCGTTTGTTTAATCAAGATACAAACGGACTAGTGCCTCGTACGGGGTATGGTGCGGGCTGCGCGCGATTGCGCGCGCCTCCATGTCCGAGACCTCGAGCGCACCGGAGTGGTATCGCCACGGTCGACTGGCCGCGGCTACGCATGCCATCCGCAGCGTCCCGCACGAGACCCGCGTGATCCCGGCGGGACCGGTGCACCTGATCAACGTCTCGCCGCCGGCCGGACAGGTGGTCGAGGCGCCGGTGCCCGAGTACGCGCTGAACCTGCTGCTCGACACGGCCCCCTTGCTGCGCGTCGGCTTCAACCGGCCGCCGCGCTGGCTGGCCGTGTCGCCCGGCGCGATGCTGTTCACGCCGCCGGACACGTCGTGCGAGTTCATCGGCGAGTCGTCCGCGCACGTCCTCGCCGTGTCGATCCCGAAGTCGCACGTCGAGGCCGTCGCGCAGGACACCGGCACGCGCATCGATCTGCGCGAGGAAGCGGCGTTCCGCGATCCGCGGCTCGCGCAGCTGCTCGTGCGGCTGTGGCACGAGCTGTCCACGGACACGCCGGACCGGCGGCTGCTCGCGGATCACGTCATGCGGGCCGTGATCGATATGCTCGCGACCCGTACCGGATCCGCCTCCCGGCTGTCGGCGCGCGCCGGCCGTGAGCGACTCACCCATCGCACGCTGCGCCGCCTGCGCGATTACGTCGAACACAGCCTGGCCGACGATCTCGATGTGACCGTCATGGCGCAGGTGGCGGGGGCGAGCCCCGCGCACTTCGCGCGTGCGTTCGCGGCGACGGTCGGCATGACGCCGTTCCGCTACGTGATGACGCGTCGCCTCGCCCGCGGCCGCGAGCTGCTCGAGCGGACACGCCGGCCGGCGAACGCCATCGCCATCGAGGTGGGCTTCAAGACGCCGAGCCACTTCGCGTCCCGCTTCCGTCGCGAGTTCGGCGTGGCGCCGACCGAAATTCGCAGTTTCCGGACAATCAGGGCGAGCGCGGCGGGCTAGCCTCGCGGCGTGGAACGCCGAACCTTCCTGCACACGCTGCTGGCCGGGACAACTGTCGCCGCGGGCCGGCCGCTGCTCGACCGCGCGACGAGCCTGTCCGCCGCGTCACCGCCCGGAGGCGCGCGGCGCGCGTCGGCCCAGGCCGCCGGACGCGGGCCGATCATCGACGTCCATATGCACGCCTATCCGGCGGACGCCGCCTTTCCCGATGCGCTGGTCAACCCGGCCACGGGCACGGCGACGACGCTGAAGAACGGCGCCGCCCACCTGCAGGCCTGCCTCGCCGAGATGAAGCGGCTGAACATCGTGAAGGGCGTCGTGAGCGGCGGGGACGGCGATCGCCTCGCGGTGGCGTCGCACTGGCACGACACGGATCCCGATCGCTTCATCGCCGCCGCGGGTATCCGCGGCTCCGTCGACACGCCGCTGCCCGAGGTCGCCGTCCTGCGAACGGCCTTCCAGACCGGACGGCTGCGGGTTCTCGGCGAGATCACCGCGCAGTACGCCGGGCTCACCCTCGGCGACCACAGCTACGATCCGTACCTCGCGCTGGCCGAGGAGTTCGACGTCCCTGCTGCCGTCCACATGGGCGTCGGCCCGCCCGGAATCTCCTACGATCCGTGCTGTCACGGCTTCCGCGCGAGCCTCGGCAACCCCGCCGTGCTCGAGGAGGCGCTCAACCGCCACCCGAAGCTGCGGGTCAACGTGATGCACGGCGGCTGGCCGTACCTGCAGGAGACGATGGCGCTGCTGTTCATCTACCCCCAGGTCAACGTGGATCTGGGCGCCATCGACTGGGCGCTGCCCCGCGCCGAGTTTCATGCGTATCTCGGCGCGCTGATGCGCGCCGGGTTCGGCCGGCGCATCATGTTCGGCTCCGACCAGATGTACTGGCCCGAAGCCATCGGCATGGCGGTCGATGCGATCGACGCGGCGCCGTTCCTCACGCCGGCGGACAGGCGCGACATCTTCTACGGAAATGCGGCGCGCTTCCTCCGGCTGGAACGGTAGTGGCGGGTCAGAACGCGATCATCACCTTGATCGCTTCGCGCTCATCCATCGCGCGGTAGCCGTCCGGCACGCCGTCGATGCCGGTGACCTGGTCGAAGACGCGGCCCGGTTCGATCCGGCCTTCGAGCACGTCAGGAAGCAGCTCCTCGATGTAGGCCCGCACCGGAGCCGGCCCGCCGGCGATGGTGACGTTGTTGTAGAACGTGGGCTTGGCGGCCGGCATCGACGCGTCCTGCGGCACGCCGACCCGGCCGACGGCGCCGCCCGGCCGGGCGATGCTCATCGCCGTGAGCGTCGACTGTTCCAGGCCGACGCACTCGAGGACGGAGTGGGCGCCAAGGCCCTCGGTCAGCTCGCGGACGCGCTCCACGGCGGCGTCGCCGCGCTCGCTGACGATGTCGGTCGCGCCGAACGCCCGCGCCAGCGCGATGCGATCCGCGTGGCGCCCCAGCAGGATGATCTGCTCGGCGCCGAGTCGTCGCGCCGCGATGACCCCGCACAGGCCGACGGCGCCGTCGCCGACGACCGCTGCGCTCTTCCCTGGCCCGACCCTCGCCGCGAGCGCCGCGTGGTGGCCCGTCCCCATCACGTCGGAGAGCGTGAGCAACGACGGCATCAGCGCATGATCGCGGCCGACCGGAAGCACGACCAGCGTTCCGTCGGCCTGCGGGATGCGCACGGCCTCGCCCTGTCCGCCGTCGAGCTCGGTGCCGCCCCACCAGCCGCCGTGCAGGCATGACGTCTGCAGTCCCTGGCGGCAGAACACGCACGTCCCATCGGACCACGCAAACGGGGCGACGACCAGGTCGCCGCGCTTCACCGTGCGGACGTCGGCCCCGACGGCCTCGACGAGCCCGATGAACTCGTGCCCCATCCGGTTGCCGACGTCGCTGCGCTCCATCTTCTTGTACGGCCACAGGTCGCTGCCGCAGATGCAGGCGTGCGTGACGCGGACGAGGGCGTCCGTCGGCTCCACCAGGCGCGCGTCCGGAACCTTCTCGACGCGGACGTCACCCGCGGCATACATCACAGTGGCTTTCATGCTTCCTTGGCCCCCTGCCTACTTCACGACCCAGTAGAAGATCGACTTGCCGCTGACCTGCTCGATCTTGTCGGGCGGCCACTCGGATCCCATGCCGAAGCTGTGCGCCACGATCCGCGTGCCCGGCTTCAGTTCCTTCAGCTTCGGCATCAGCTTCAGGTTCATCTCGCGCAGCAGATACAGCGTGATCACCGTGGCGGGGCGGAGATCCGTTTCGAACAGATCCTGGTTCAGGAACCTGACCTTGTCGCCCACGCCGGCCCTGGCCGCGTTCTCGTTCGCTTCCTGGATCAGGTCCGGGTTGAGCTCGATGCCGACGCCGGTCGCGCCGAACGTCTGCGCCGCGGTGATCGGAATGCGTCCGTCGCCCGAGCCGAGGTCGTAGACCACGTCCGCCGCGGTGACGTCGGCCATCCGCAGCATCGCATCGACCACCTCCTGCGGCGTCGGGACGTACATGACGTCCGGCGCGCGCAGGGCGCCGGGCGCCTGCGCGAATGCCGGCACGGCCACGCAGACGAGGAGTGCGGTGACGGCGGCCAATCTCGACGCGCGGACTCCCATGACGTTGCCCAGACTACCGGCTGGCGCGCCGCGGGTAGACGAAAATCGCTTCGACCGCCGAGTCAGCGGCCAGCCGGCGGGATCGTGCCGATTCGGGACGCGCGTTCCGCCTTGACGAGCATTCACAAGCCCGCCGGAGCGTCAGCAGGCGTGAGCGGCCGTCGGGTCAAGGAAAGATACGGAAGCGCCGCCTTCCCGAGAAACCCGATGGCCAGCAGCACTGCACCGGCGAGGACCACCAGGCTCCCCCAGCCACCACGCGGACGTTGTGAGAGGGTCATGCCGACACGATGAACGCGGTCGGGCGGAAAGTCCTTCGGAAGGCGCGGGGATCCTCCTCGGATCTCGCGGGGCGGTCAGACGGACATCTGATACGGGGGCCGGCATGCACCCTGCAGCGTGAAGCCCTCAAAGCCGCGCCATCTGCAGCAGTGAGGCTCATTCGCAGGATCGCCGTCGCGTCGTGCGACTCCGATGCGCCGGAGCCCCCCGGATATACGGAGGTTTGCCCACATGAAGGCCGTCACGGTTGAACCCCTCAGACCCGAAACCGCGCGCCTCGAAGACATCCCCGAGCCGGACTGCGAGCGACGGATCCGTGCTGGTCGAGGCCATCGCCGTGGGTGTCTGCGGGACCGACGTCGAGATCGTCGACGGGAAGTACGGGTGGGCGCCGCCCGGCAAGACCCGCCTGGTGCTCGGGCACGAGTCGCTCGGCCGGGTCCTCGATCCGGGGCGGAGCAGCTCGTTACGAGAGGGAGACCTCGTCGTCGGCATCGTCCGCCGTCCAGACCCCGTGCCGTGCCCCAACTGCGCGGTCGGTGAATGGGACATGTGCCGCAACGGCCAGTACACCGAGCGCGGCATCAAGCAGATCGACGGCTTCATGTCCGAGCGGTGGCGCATCGAGCCGGAGTACGCGATGAAGGTGGACCGCTCCCTCGGCATGCTCGGCGTGCTCCTCGAGCCGACCACCGTCGTCACCAAGGCGTGGGAGCAGGTGCGCCTGGTCGGCGAGCGCGCGCACTGGGAACCGCGAACCGTGCTCGTCACCGGCGCCGGTCCGATCGGGCTGCTGGCGGCCCTCGTCGGCACCCAGCGCGGGCTGGAGGTGCACGTCCTCGATCGCACCGAGTCGGGCCCCAAGCCCGACCTCGTGCGCGCGCTGGGCGCCACCTATCACACCGGCAGCGCCACCGGCGTCGGCTTCAATCCTGACGTCGATCATCGAGTGCACCGGCGTCGGCCAGGTGATCGCCGACTCGCTCCATGCGGTCGCACCGGGCGGCATCGTCTGCCTCACGGGCGTCGGCAGCGGCGGACGCACCACCGGCTTTGCCACCGCGGACCTCGCCGCGACGATGGTGCTGCAGAACAACGTGGTCATCGGCAGCGTCAACGCGAACAAGCGGCACTGGTACAAGGCGGGGCAGGTGCTCGCGCTCGCAGACCCCGCGTGGCTGGCCCGGCTCATCACGCGGCGTGAGCCGCCCGAGGCGTTCATGCGAGCGCTGCAGCGGCAGCCGGACGACATCAAGGTGGTCATCGCGTTCTCGCACGCCTGACCGGAGCGGCTCATGCAGCCCGGAGAGCCTCCGGCCGGCCGGAGTCGGGTCGCGTGTCGTGCCTTCGGGCGGATGGCGTACGGCCCGTGATCAGCGCGTCTTGCGCCGCAGAGCGCGGCCGGTGGGTCTGGCACTTTTCGTGCTGTAGGGCTGGCTGTCACGGCCGCACCGTCGCGGCCGCCCGTCCGGTTGCGGCTCCTCGATCGAGGCTGACGCGCCCGGAGCGTGAACACGCCTTCCGGAGACCCTCATGTGCTCGCACATTTCGTATCGACGCTGGGCGGGCTGCGCGGCCGCCGCCCTCATGGTCTCGACGCTGGTGGTTGACGCGCAATCGCCGCTCGAAGCCGCGGATCGTCATCGTCGCGACCGGCGGCACCATTGCCGGCGCCGCCGGAATCGACCACGGCGGCCGGCTACCAGTCGGGCGCCGTGGCCGTGGACGTGCTGATCAAGGCCGTGCCGCAGATGAAGGCCTTCGCCGACGTGCGCGGCGTGCAGGTCTCCTCCATCGGCAGCCAGGACATGAACGACGAGGTGTGGATAAAGCTCGCCACCGAAGTCAACAAGCTGGCCGCCCAGGCGGATGTCGATGGCGTGGCAATCACGCACGGCACCGACACGATGGAAGAGACCGCCTACTTCCTGAACCTGGTCGTGAAGACCGACAAGCCGGTCGTGCTCACCGGCTCGATGCGGCCGTCCACGTCGCTCAGCGCCGACGGGCCGCTGAACATCTACAACGCCGTCGGCGTCGCGTCCGATCCGAAGGCCAAGGGACGCGGGGTGCTGGTGGTCGCCAACGACGACATCCACGGCGCCCGGGCGATCACCAAGCGTCATACCACCGACGTGCAGACCTTCGTCTCGACCGAAGCCGGCCTCATCGGCGTGTGCCTGTTCGACGATCGAACCTTCATCCGATCGCCCGCCCGCGCGCACACCAAGGCCACGCCGTTCACGGTGAAGGAAGGCCAGGCCCTTCCCAGGGTCGACGTGATCTACGCGCACGCGGGGATGTCTCCCGATCTCATCGACGCGGCGGTCGCGAACGGAGCCAAGGGACTCGTCATCGCCGGGGTCGGCGACGGCAACCTGACGACGCCGGCGCTCGAGGCCGTCAAGCGCGCCATCGCCAAGGGCACCGTGGTCGTGCGGTCGTCGCGCGTCGGCGAAGGCAGCGTCCGCCGCAACATCGAGGTCTCGGACGACAAGATCGGGACCGTCGCATCGATGGAGCTCAACCCGTCCAAGGCGCGCGTGCTGTTGAAGCTCGCCCTGACCCAGACATCCGACACCAAGAAGATCCAGGAATACTTCGACACGTTCTGATCGCGCGAGACGTCGATGCTCCTCGCACTCTGGACCTGGTTCGTCGAGACGCTGCGGGCCCATCCCGAGCTCACCGTGTTCCTGGCCCTGGGCGTCGGGTTCGGGATCGGGCCGCGGAAGGTCGCCGGATTCGCCCTCGGGAGCGTGACGGCCACGCTCCTGGCCGGCGTCGTGATCGGCCAGTTGGGCATCACCGTCGACGGTCCCATCAAGAGCGCGTTCTTCCTGCTGTTCCTGTTCGCGGTCGGCTACGGGGTCGGACCGCAGTTCTTCAGCGGCATCGGCAAGGAAGGCCCCAAGCAGATCGTCTTCTCGCTGATCGTGCTCGCCTTCTGCCTGCTGGTGCCCGTCGTCTGCGCCTGGATCGCCGGGCTGGACGTCGGCTACGCGGCCGGCCTGTATGCCGGTTCCCAGACCATCTCGGCGTCGATCGGCGTGGCGTCCGATCAGATCGCCCGCCTTGGCCTGACCGCCGCGGAGGCGAAGGCCCAATCGGATGCCGTCCCCATCGGGTACGCCGTCACCTACATCTTCGGCACGATCGGCTCGGCCGTCCTGCTGGCGCAGCTCGGCCCGAAACTGATCGGCGTCGATCTGCCGGCCGCGTGTGCCGAGTACGAGCGGCAGATGGGTGGCGTCGTGGGCTTCGAGGCCGGCGTCTTTTCGGCCTACCGCGCCATCGAGCTGCGCGCCTACGCCATCGACGCGGGGTCGCCCGTCACCGGCCGCCCGGTCCGCGAGCTCTTCCCGGATCTCCGCATCTTCGTCGAGCGGGTGCGTCGCGGCGACCGGCTGATCGAGGCTGACGGCGACACCGTCCTCCAGGCCGGCGACGTCGCCGCCATCTCGGGACCGCGTGAGGCGCTGATCGAGCGCGTGGAACGCGGTGGTCCGCGAGGTCGGCGACACCGGACTGCTGAACGTGCCCGTGACGGCCGTCGACGTCTTCGTCACGAACAAGGCGATCAACGGCAAGACGCTGCGCGAGCTGGCCGATCTTCCCTTCACGCGCGGCGTCTACCTGCGGCGGATCACCCGACACCTGGTGGAGATTCCCGTGCTGCCGGAAACGGAGATCCTGCGCGGGGACATCCTGACGCTCGTCGGCAGCACCCGCCACATCGACGCGGCCGTCGGTGCGCTGGGCTATGCCGATCGCCCCCTCGAGGCGACGGATCTGATGACCGTCGGTGCCGGGATTACGGTCGGCGGCCCTGGTCGGCGCCCTGAGCGTGAACTGGGGCGCCGTCCCGATCGGGCTGTCGACGTCGGGCGGCGCGCTGCTGGCCGGCCTCCTGCTGGGATACTTCCGGGCCATCCGTCCGACGTTCGGCCGCATTCCGCCGTCCGCGCTGTCGCTGATGAACACGCTCGGCCTCAACGTCTTCATCGCGATCGTCGGCATCAACGCCGGCCCCGGCTTCGTCGCCGGGCTGCAGCAGGTGGGCGTCAGCCTCTTCATCTGGGGCATCGTGGCCACCTCGCTCCCGCTCGTCATCGCGATCCTGCTCGGTCACTACGTGTTCAAGTTCCATCCCGCGATTCTCTTCGGCGCCTGCGCCGGCGTGCGGACGACGACCGCCGCGATGGGGATGATTCAGGACGCCGCGAAGAGCAAGGTTCCCGCGATCGGCTACGGCATGCCCTACGCCATCGGCAACACGCTGCTCACGATCTTCGGCATGGCGGTCGTGCTGCTCAACAGCTGATCCGCCAGGCCTCTGGGAACGACAGGAGACGGACCATGGATCCCGTGACGTTGCGCCAGTACGAGACGCTCAGCCCCTTCGAGATCAAGAACGACCTGGCGAAGATCGCCACGAAGACCGCGCACGCGTCGCAGGTCGCCTACCTGAACGCCGGGCGCGGGAACCCGAACTGGATCGCGACCGAGCCCCGCTCCGCGTTCTTCCTGCTCGGCCAGTTCGCCGTGACGGAGAGCCAGCGCACGATGGACCTGCCCGGCGGCCTGGGCGGCATGCCGAAGGCGCCCGGCGTCGCCGCGCGGCTGGCCGCCTGGCTCGCCGCGCACGCCGACATGCCCGGCGCCGCGTTCCTGCGCGACGTCATCCCCTGGGCGGTGGCGACGTTCGAGTTCCAGGCCGACGCGTTCGTGCACGAACTGGTCGACTCGATCATCGGCGACAACTACCCGGTCCCCGATCGGATGCTGGTCCACAACGAGATGATCGTTCGCGAGTACCTGCAGTGGGCGATGTGCGGCGAGCCGCGCCCGGCCGGCACCTTCGAGCTGTATGCGGTCGAGGGCGGCACGGCGGCCATGTGCTACCTGTTCAAGTCGCTCAAGGCCAACCGGCTGCTCAACCCGGGCGACACGATTGCGCTGGCGACGCCGATCTTCACGCCCTACCTCGAGATGCCGCACCTGGAGGACTACAACCTCAAGACGGTCTTCGTGCCGGCGCCTCAGGAGAACCGCTGGCAGTTCACGGACGAGGGCCTGAAGGTGCTGCTCGATCCGAAGGTCAAGGCGTTCTTCGTCGTCAATCCGGGCAACCCCTACGCGGTGGCCCTGAGCCAGGAGTCGATCGCGAAGATCGGCGCCATCCTCGAGCGCCGTCCCGACCTGCTGCTCCTGACCGACGACGTCTACGGGACCTTCGTCGACGGCTTCCGATCGCTCCTCGGGGCGTTTCCGAGGAACACGATCGGCGTCTACTCCTACAGCAAGTACTTCGGCTGCACGGGCTGGCGCCTGGGCGTCATCGCGCTGCACGAGCACAACATCTTCGACGAGAAGATCGCCGCGCACGACGAGACGATCCAGCAGGCGCTCGACAAGCGCTACACCGGCCTGACCCTACAGCCGCGCGCGCTGAAGTTCATCGATCGCATCGTCGCCGACAGCCGCGACGTCGCCCTCAATCACACCGCGGGCCTCTCGCTGCCGCAGCAGGTGATGATGGCGCTGTTCTCGCTGGCGGAGCTGCACGACGTCAAGAAGGTCTACCAGCAGGCGTGCATCGAGGTCGTGCGGAAACGCGTGCAGCAGACGATCGACGGCCTCGGCATCCACCTCGATCCCAACCCGCTGTTCGACTGGTACTACGGCCTCATCGACTTCGAGTTCTGGCTGCGCAAGTACGGCGGCGAGGACGTGGTCACCTGGGTGAAGGCCCACGTGCATCCGCTCGACATCGTGTTCCGCCTCGCGGAGGATCACGGGATCGTGCTGCTGAACGGCGGCGGGTTCGAGGCGCCGAACTGGTCGGTGCGCGTCTCGTTCGCCAACCTCGACGACGACGTGTACGACGACATCGGGCGCGCCGTCCGGGCCGTCGCGCGCAGCTACGTCATGGCCTTCCAGGCCTCGCAGGCGGCGGCTGCAGCGCCCGCCGCACGGTAGGCGGCCGCCCGTGGTCCAGTCGTTCATCGGCGTTCTGCGGCACCATCCCGAGGTCACGTTCTTCCTCGTCCTCGGGGTCGGCTACCTGCTCGGCAAAGTGAAGCTGGGAGGCTTCACGCTCGGCGCGGTCACGGGGACCCTGCTGGCCGGCGTGCTGATCGGCCAGCTCGGCGTCCAGGTGTCGGGCGAGGTCAAGCAGTGCTTCTTCCTGCTGTTCCTGTTCTCGATCGGGTTCAGGACCGGCCCGCAGTTCTTCCGCGGGTTGAGGAGCGACGGCCTGCAGCAGGCGATCCTGTCGGCGATCATCGCGACCACCGGCCTGCTCGTCGCCTACGTGGTCAGCCGGCTCTTCAGCTATGACGCCGGGACCGCCGCCGGCGTCATCGCCGGCGCGCTCACCGAGTCCGCGACCATCGGCACCGCCAGCGACGCCATCGGGCGCCTGGGACTGCCACCCGCCGACGCGGCCGCGCTCATCAACCGCATTCCGGTCGCCTTCGCCGTGACGTATCTGATCGGCGTCGTCGGCGCCGCCTGGTTCCTGGCGCAGATCGGGCCCCGCATCATGGGCATCAACCTGGAAGAGGAATGCCGGCGGTACGAGCAGGAGATGGGCGGCGGGTTCGTGACGGTCGCGACCGCACGGCGGGACATCGAGTATCGCGCCTACGCCGTGCAGCCGGGATCGCCGTTCATCGGGCGCCGGGTCCGGGAGCTGGAGAAGTCCGCGACGCGACGCGCGCCTGTTCGTCGAGCGGATGCGGCGCGGCGACGAGATCCTGGAGCCGGATGACGCGACCACCGTGCAGGTCGGCGACGTCCTCGCCGTCACGGGCCGACGGGAGCAGCTGGTCGCGAAGATGGACGAGCTCCGGCTCGGGACTCGTGGAGGTCGACGACCGGCCGCTCCTCGATGTTCCGGCCGAGGCGCTCGATGTCGTCGTCACCCAGGCGGCCGTGGACGGCCGCACCCTCGCCGACCTCGCCACCGAGGGTTTCGCGCGGAGCGTGTTCCTGCGCCGGCTCGCGCGCGGTGGGACGGCGCTCGCCATGCTGCCCGACACGGCGGTCCACCGCGGCGACGTGCTCACCATCGTCGGACCGTCGCGACGCCTGGCCGAGGCCGTGCAGCACATCGGCGCGCCGGACCGGCCGTCCGACGCCACCGACATGGTGCTCGTCGCGTTCGGCATCGTCGCCGGCGCGCTGCTCGGCATTCCGGCGATCATGCTGGGCGGCATCGAGATCGGGTTGAGCCTGAGCGTCGGGGTGCTGCTCGGGGGCCTCGTGTGCGGCTGGCTGCGGTCGACGCAGCCGCGCTTCTTCGGCCGCATTCCCGGTCCGACGCTGTGGATGTTCGAATCGATCGGGCTGGCGGGGTTCGTGGCGGTGGTCGGACTCAACGCCGGCCCCGACTTCGTGACCGGCCTGAGGACGAGTGGCGTCACGCTGATCGTTGCGGGATTGCTCACCGTCCTGATCCCGCACCTGGTGGGCATCGTCATCGGCCGCTGGGTCTTCAAGATGCAGCCGGGGGTGCTGCTCGGCGTGTGCGCCGGGGCTGGGACCGCGACGCCCGCGCTCGCCGCGATTCAGGAGACCGCGAAGAGCGCCGTGCCGACGCTCGGCTACGGCGTCTCCTACGCGGTCGGCAACGTGCTCCTCGCCGTCTGGGGCACCGTGATCGTCGCGCTGCTGCGGTGAGGGGTCAGGGCACCTTCACGAGCCGGAAGCCGACGTGGTTCGTGGCCGTGCTGCCTTCGCCCTTCGCCCGCGTCCCGACCATGTAGCGTGAGCAGGTACTGGTCGGTGCACAGGAACGAGCCGCCGCGATGCACCCGCTTCTTCTCGGTCGGCTCGCTCGGATCGAAGGACGTATCAGGCCCTCGGGGATTGCGTGCGACGCGTCCGACCGACGCGAGCTGCGCGTAGTAATCCGGTCGATACCAGTCGCTCACCCACTCCCAGACGTTGCCGGCGACATCGTGGAGGCCGTAGCCGTTGGGCGGAAACTGCGCCACCGGACCGATGCCTCGATGGCCGTCGGCGCCGGTATCGCTGTGCGGGAACTGGCCCTGGTGCGTGTTGGCCATCGTCTTCGCGCTGGGCGTGAACTCGTCGCCCCACGGGTAGAGCTTGCCGCTCAACCCGCCTCGCGCCGCGAACTCCCATTCCGCTTCGGTGGGCAGCCGCTTGCCCGCCCACGTGGCGTACGCGACGGCGTCGTCGTACGCGATCTGGACCACCGGGTAGCGCCCGCGGCCGGCCAGGCTGCTCGCGGGCCCCTCCGGATGCCGCCAGTCGGCGCCCTTCACGTACGACCACCATTGAAAGTGATCGTTCAGCGGTACCGCGTGGGAAGGCGGGGAAAACACGACCGCCCCGGCCACGAGGTTCTCCGGCGGGGCGCCTGGAAAGTCCTCGGCGCGAGGCGCGCGCTCGGCGATGGTCACGTAGCCGGTGGCGGCGACGAACGCCGCGAACGCGTCGTTGGTGACCTCGGTGGCGTCCATCCAGAAGCCGTCGACGTAGACGCGATGAATCGGCCTGGAATCGGTGGTCGCCTGCATGCCGACCATGTTCATGCCCGGCGACTGCGCGGCGCCCATCGAGAACTCGCCGCCGGGAATCCAGACCATGCCCGAGGGCGCTGCCCCCGGAGCCGATCTCGCGTTCTCGACCGTTGGCTGGAACGTGTTCGGGTCTGGCGGTCCTGCCGCCTGCTGGGACCGATCGGCGTACAGCCACCATCCGACGAAGCCCAGCACCGCCGCCCCGAGCAGCGCAACGATCCGCAGCGCCGGTGTCCGTCGCGGCCGGGTGCCGCTTCCCTTCTGCTGTCGCCGGCGCTTGTCCTTCATCTTTCAAACGCTAGAAGATCTGCGCCCACTCCTGTTTCATGTCCACGACGACCCAGGCGCGAGCAGCAGCTTCGTCCAGACCGCGGGCCAGGCGTCCGATGTGCGAGTCGCGGTCGTAGGCCCACTCGTGGTCGGCATCCGTGTGGTGGACGATCACGCCAAGGCGCGCTCCCAGCGCAGTCGTCGTCCAATCCAGCATCTCGAAGTCGCCGTCGGAGTTGCCGAAGGCGATGGACGGACGCCGGCCAATCGCCTGCTGGATCCCCACCGGCTTCCCCGCCTTGTCATCGACCAGGTCGATCTCCGGCAGGCGCGCGAGCACGGGGACGCCGCCACGGACTTCGTACTTCATCCTGCCGCGGCTGCCCACCACCTGTTCGGGCGGGATGCCGTACACCCGTTCCGCCCACGGCCGCATGAACTCTACTCCACCGCTCGACACGATGTAGGTCTTGAAGCCGTTGGCGCGCAGGTAAGCCAGGACCTCGAGCATCGGCTTGTACACCATCTCGGTATAGAGCCGGCCGGTCTTCGGGTGCTTCGCGGTCGCTACCCAGTCCGTGACGATTTGCTCGAACTCCGCGGTCGTGTTGCCGGCATGCGAGGCCGCCATGATCTCCATCAGCGCGTGCTCGCCGCCGGCCATGACTGCCTTCATGTCTCCAGCGATCACGCTCTTGAATATACGCGGTGGGCCGGCAAGCGCCTGCCGACGGAGGCCGAATGGGAATTTGCGGCGCGCGGTGGGCTCCCGGGGCAGGTGTTCCCCTGGGGCAACACGTTCAGGAACGGAACCCAGTGGAAGGCAAAACAGCCATCAAGGCCATTTTCCCGATCACGATTCGGGCGCCGATGGGTTCCCAGGGATCGCGCCGGTGGCGCAGTTCCCCGCGAACGCGTATGGGCTTCATGACGTCGCCGGCAACGTGTGGGAGTGGGTGAGCGATTGGTATCGCCCTGAATACTACGGTTAGTTGGCGGCAATCGGCGGCGTTGCGCGCAACCCGCAAGGTCCGACCGACTCGTTCGATCCCGGAGAACCCGCGGTGAAGAAGCGCGTCCATCGCGGCGGATCGTTTCTCTGCACCGATCAGTTCTGATCACGGTACATGGTCGGCACACGTGGCAAGGGCGAAATCAGCACCGGCACCAACCATCTCGGATTCCGCTGCGTGAAGTCGCTGTGAGACGATCTTGCGCTTCGCCAACTTGATTTTCAGCCGTTTGGAATCAACGGCTGGAATAATGCAGTTGCTCCCGCTGGGCTACCCACAATCTGGGAGCGGTTGCCTTCAGATTCGCTACGGCGATAGTGTGAATCCTGCCGCCCGCGTGGCAGCTGACGCGCGCAGCGCGACGAGCGCGTCCTGGAAAAGCGCGTAGCCGAAACGGCTCATTGGGGGTGCCGCAGGCGAGTCCAAATACAGGTGGTTGCGGGCTATCGGTTGTCACCGCGTGCTTGGAACCCGCAAGGTGCTGGAACGCCGTGTTTTAGAACGATATGGTTGTGGTTGCGGGGGCCCGCAACACATGGCTCGCGGCGCTGACGAGACCCTGATGGGACATTCCGGAATGTCCGTTGACAGCTCGGAATCCCGCAGCGGAAATCCTCTCGGCCAGTCGATCTCGACGAGCGCTCTCGGCCTTGCCACAAGGCGACCCGACCCCCTGGACCTATGCCCTCCTGTGCCTCAGAGTCGCTTCTGCCAACGGTGCCAATCCTGCTCCAGCCTGGCGAGCAACTCGTCGAACCCCCGGTGGCCCTTCAGCGCCGCCAGGCTCTGGTCCGTCGAATACCGCGGGTACGACGGGTAGCCCTGGTCGGCAGCCTTGGTGAGCCAACGCACCGCCTCGTCTCGGCGACCGAGCACCGCCAGCGCAGCCCCAATGTGGAATTGCGCATGGTGCATGTGCGAGAGCCCGGTCGGATTTTCGGCCGCGGGGACGGCCGTCGCAATCGTACGCTCGGCATCCTCTCGCTGGCCCAGCCTCGCCTGGACGACACCGAGCAAGGCTACTTCTTTCGCGTCGTCGGCGGCATCGCCCGAGGCTCTTGCGAGTGATGGCATGAGTTCCTGTAGCGCCTGGTCCGGTCGTCCGAGCGCCAGCAGCGCATCGGCGCGTGCGTATGGGCCCACCGTTGACTTGCGATCCAGTTCGGATTTCACGACGTCGAGGCGACCCGCATCGATCAGCGCCCGGAATCTCCGGCTGTGCGAGGCCGCCTCAGACGGGTCGAGTTGCTGCGCGTGCTCGTTTGCGGCGATCGCCTCGTCGAGCAGCCCGACGTGATAGTAGACCTTGGCGAGCTCGACGTATGCGTCTGCCAGGTTGGGATTGATCGACAAGGCGCGCTTCAAGTCGGCAATCGCCGCATCGTGCGGAAATCCGTTGCGAAGACTCCATGTGAGCTGTGCGCGAGCGAGATAGGCTTCAGCCAGTCCGGAATCCAGCGCCAGGGCGCGTTGTATCTCGACGAACGCCCGCTGCTCCTGAGCGCGGTCGGGAGCATCGTAAAAGATGCGCTGCGTGTAGACGCTCGCCAGCGCAGCATGTGCCACCGCGAAACCCGGATCGAGCGCGACCGCCCGTTCCAGTTCGTGCACCGCCAGGAGACGCTTCTGGCCTCGAACTGCGACCACGGCGGCGGGTGTCGAACGGTCCTTCAGATGCCAGAGTCCTCGCAGGTAGGCGTCATGCGCCTCGGGATGTGTCGTACCGACCGCAGGGGGCGGCGCGGCGAGGGCGATGTCGAATCTCTGAGCCAGTGCGGCTGCTACCTGCCGAGCGACATCGTCCTGCACCCCCAATGCGTCGGTGATGCGCCTGTTGTAGCGTTGGGCCCACAGCGTCGTTTCGGTGCGCGTGTCGACAAGGCTGACGTCAATGCGCATCGTCGCCTCAGCCGTCTGCACGGCGCCTCGAACGACGAGGCCCACACCGAGGTCCTCTGCCGCTTTTCGGGAGGTCGTCGCATCGCGATACCGAAAGGCGGCGTTCGAAGACATCACGCGCAACCCGGCGACTCTGCCGAGTTCGGTCGTGATGGCCTCGGTCACGCCGTCGGCCAGGTACTCCTCACCGCCGCCAATCGTCTTGAAGGGGAGGACGGCCAGCGACGGAGTTGGTGATAACGGCATCCACCCCGCTGAGGCCGACCACAGACCTGCTACGACCAGCACCGCTCCGCACGCCGCCAGCACGATCCTCAGCCCGCCCCTCGTGTGTCTGTTGGTCGCCAGGGTGTGACCGGTCGCCCCCGCCGCCCGCTCGGCGTGGTGTGGAGAGGGACAATCCAGACGTTCCTCCGACTCGCTCGGCAGCGAAGCGCCCGAGCCGACGACGCCGGGAACTCGACCCAACGGAGTGACACGCGTGACAGGCGCGATCAAGCGGTATCCCCGCTTCGGGATGGTCTCGATGAAGCGGGGGGCCGCGATTTCATCGCCGAGTGCCTGACGCAGTTCGGTGACCGTACGCGTCAGCGCGGACTCGCTGAGCTCCGTGGTGCCCCAGACCTCATCGAGCAGCCTTTCTTTGGACACGACCTCTAAGGGATGCGTGGCCAAGTACTGCAAGAGCTCCATCACCTTCGCGCGCACGTGGAGCGACCTGCCGTCGATCGACAGCTGGCACGACGCCGGTTCCACCAGCCAACGGCCAACTCGGAAGTCATCCATGCGGGATACCTGTCGTCGTGATGGAGGCATCGATTATACGGCCGCGTGCCGAGACGCCGGGGGCAACATTTCAGGAAAATTCAGGAAATCCTTCAAGACTTGACGGGCACCCTGCGCCACCGTCTGGCCCATGTCGAGCCACTGGTCCCACCGTGTGTTGGTGTCCACTCAGGGCGGTGTCGGGTGCGCGGCGGAGGCGGCGCCGATCACGGCGCGGTCTGTCGCGCGACGAGCAGACGGGCAGCTCATGTGGCGCGCCGAGGAGATGAGGTCTGCGCCATCGGTGCCGAAGTCCACGACGAACCTTCACGGAGCAAATAATGTCTATTGCGCTCTCTCGATTGCCGCTTCCTGAACCGAACCCGCGCTCGCGACGAGCGGTCGCGCTCGCCACGGCCACTTTGACGTTCCTGCTAGGCAGTGAAGCCTCCGCGGCCCCCTGGCTCATCGACTGCGATCGCGGCGATTCGCTTCAGGCGGTCTTCAGCGACGCCGGCCGAGGCAATGCGCCTTTACAACTCCGCCCTGGCGCCGTCGTCTTGGTCAGCGGCACGTGCAATGAAAACGTCGAGATCACGGAAGCGTTCGACGGAATTGTTCTGGACGGCCAAGGCACTGCCACCATCAACGGTCCCGACACTGCTCGCGACACGCTGCGTTTGATCGGGGTCAGGAATTTCACAGTACGAGGCTTCACGATTACCGGCGGACGGGACGGGATCAATCTGCGTGGGGTGCAGATGGTGTCCATTCAGGGGAACACCATCCGCGCGGGGCGCGACGGCATCCAGGTCCACCGCGAAAGCTTCGCGATGATCATTGACAATACTCTTCAAAACGGACGTGATGGGATCGTCGTACACGAGAACTCGGCGGCGCGCATCGGCTTCGCGACGTCCACCGCGGCAGATCCGTAGTCCAAATCTGATCGATTCGAATGGCCGACACGGCATTCTCATCAGCCGTTCGTCCACAGCGCGAATAGCCGGCAACACGATCACCAACAATGGAAAGACGGGTACCGGCACCGGGATCAGGGTCGACCGGGTTTCGCAGGCAGACATCGCCTCGAACCAGATCGACCAGAATCGCGAGGATGGCATTCGCGTCATCCAGAACTCTGGAGTCAATCTGGGTACTGTCACCACAGGTCATTTTCTCGACGTGGTAAATACCACCGTCCTCCCGAATGTGGGCGTGGGAATTCGTGGCCAAATTGGTGGGTATGGCGTCGGCAGGCTGGGATCACTGAATGGCGCAGTCGGTCCCAAGGATTTTAGCGACGCGAGTTCGATCGACCGAATCACGCCGTGAACCATAGCGGTGTTGTGCGCCAGGTACATTCCGCACGCCGCGGCACGAGTTGTCGCCAGGCTGCCGGGCCACGTGTGCCTTTGGCATTGAGCGGGTAGCGATGATGACGGCATGAGCACCGCAGTCCGCCGGCAGTAGCTCTATGAGCATCGGCTTCGGGAACTCGGCCGACGCACGGGCGAGGTCCGCCTTGCCACGGATCGCGGCGTCCCGCGATCGACGGCGCGTGGCACCGCGACCCCCGCGCTCGCCGCGATTCAGGAGACCGCGAAGAGCGCCGTGCCGACGCTCGGCTACGGCGTCTCTTACGCGGTCGGCAACGTGCTCCTCGCCGTCTGGGGAACCGTGATCGTCGCGCTGCTGCGGTAAGGGGTCAGGGCACCTTCACGAGGCGAAAGCCGACATGGTTCGTCGCCGTGCTGCCTTCGCCCTTGCCGCGCGTCCCGACCATGTAGCGTGAGCAGTACTGGTCGGTGCAGAGGAACGAGCCGCCGCGATGCACGCGCTTCTTCTCGGTCGGCTCGCTCGGATCGAACGGCGTATCGGGCCCCTGCGGATTGCGTGCGACGCGTCCGGCTGACGGCGAGCTGCGCGTAGTAGTCGGGCCGATACCAGTCGCTGCACCCATTCCCAGACGTTGCCGGCGACATCGTAGAGGCCGTAGCCGTTGGGCGGGAACTGCGCCACGGGCGCGATGCCCGCGAAGCCATCGTCGCCGGTGTCGTTGTCCGGGAAATGGCCCTGGTAGCGTGTTGGCCATCGCACTTCGCCGTCGGGCGTGAACTCGTCGCCCCAGGCGTAGAGCTTGCCGCTCAGCCCGCCTCGCGCCGCGAACTCCCACTCCGCTTCGGTCGGCAGCCGCTTGCCCGCCCACGTCGCGTACGCCACGGCGTCGTCGTACGCGATCTGGACCACCGGGTAGCTGCTCGCGGCCGGCGAGGCTGCTCGCGGGCCCGTCCGGATGCCGCCAGTCGGCGCCCTTCACGTACGACCACCATTGAAAGTGATCGTTCAGCGGCACGGCGTGGGCGGGCGGGGAGAAGACGACCGAGCCGGCCACGAGGTTCTCCGGCGGCGCGCCGGGAAAGTCCTCGGCGCGCGGCGCGCGCTCGGCGATGGTCACGTAGCCGGTGGCGCGACGAACGTCGCGAACTGCGTCGTTGGTGACCTCGGTGGCGTCCATCCAGAAGCCGTCGACGTAGACGCGGTGAATCGGCCGGGAATCGGTGGTCGCCTGCATGCCGACCATCGTTCATGTCCGGGGACTCGGCGGCGCCCATCGAGAACTCGCCGCCGGGGATCCAGACCATGCCCGAGGGCGCTGCCCCCGGAGCCAATCTCGCGTTCTCGACCGTGGGCTGGAACGCGTTCGGGTCTGGCGGTCCTGTCGCCTGCTGGAACCGATCGGCGTACAGCCACCACCCGACGGAGCCCAGCACCGCCGCCCCGAGCAGCACCACGATGCGCGTCGTCGGTGTCCGTCGCGGCTTGGTGGTGCTGGTTCCCTTCTGCTGTCGCCGGCGCTTGTCCTTCATCGCTCGAGCGCTAGAAGATCTGCGCCCACTCCCGTTTCATGTCCACGACTGACACTAGAAATCGACCCAGATGCCGAGGGTGACAGATGTCTCGGAGTACTGGAAGAAATCGCTGACGGTCGGACGCCCGTCGTGCACCT
This sequence comes from uncultured Acidobacteriota bacterium, assembly GCA_963723005.1. Taxonomy (GTDB): domain Bacteria; phylum Acidobacteriota; class Vicinamibacteria; order Vicinamibacterales; family UBA2999; genus VFZN01. The sequence continues at coordinate 62,015 of CAVRPA010000019.1, forward strand.
GGATGCCGAGCCGATACGTTCGCCCTTCGGAGTGCGTGGCGATACCAGCCTGAAAACGACGTGTCGAGCCGCCAGTCTCGTTCCTGCCAGGACGACAAGTCGGACGCCCAGAACCATGAAAACCGGTCTCCCCACAGCCTCTGAGGCGACTCGTACTCGATGCCGCCCTGGACCCGCCAGGGCTCCTGCTGTTCATACCGTTCGAGGTAGGCCACACCCGTTTCCGCGTACGTCCGCCACCGACGGCCCATCCGCGCGCTGAAGCCCACTGCCGCCTCTTCACGGGTGTAGTTGTGGCGCTGTCGTCCCGTACGGTCCGCGTATTCATCGCCCATATGGGCCGACGTGTGCAGAAGGCCGACCTTGAAGGCCAGCGGTCCCCCGGATGCCGTCGCCACGGTGAGGCCATAGTTGCCGTCCCACCCGATCGCGTCCTGGTTGTTCTGCGAGTCGAAGAGGGCATCGAGGCCGGCGTCGACGCTGATCTGCCACGACCGGCCTCCCGGGGATGGCGGGTCGATTTTCAGCACGCCGAACCGTCCCCCTGCACTCAAGCGGAATCGCGGGCTCTTCGTATCCTCGATGTCCACTCGCGTGAAGTCGACGAGGATCGTGTTCGTGGGCCGATGGGGATCGGCGACGTAGATCGGAAACAGGTCACCTCCCGGAAAGAGCTTCAGCGTCCTCCCGGACGCGTAAGTCCAGGTGGGCCCGCGTCGGGGTTCGGATTCCTCGTCGGGCGACTGCAGGCTGCGCCTGCGCCCACGAGGCTGGTATCGTGACCAGCAGATACACCGCGACGACGAGGGGCCGGCGCAGGTGCGCGATCAGCGGAGCGCAAGGCCGTCGGTCCGAACCGTGTGGAGTTGGCTGCATGTGTATGTTCACGCCCGCAGGCGCACCATCCGCGACAACTGCAAGAGGCCGGCCTGGTCGGTGACGCTGGCGAACGTCGTGATGTGCGGGCGGGCCGCGCGCATCCCGGCGGCGGTCGGCTCGTAGCCCTCGGTCTCGAGCAGGGGGTTCAGCCACACCACGCCGGCCGCCCGCCGCCGCAGCTCGCGCATCGCGTCCCGCAGCACGTCCGGCTCTCCGACGTCGAGCCCGTCGCTCACGATCATCACGACGGTCTCGCGTCCGACCGTGCGCTCGCCGAACCGGCGCAGGAAGTCGCGGAGGCACGCGCCGATGCTGGTGCCCCCCGCCCAGGCGCGGTGCAGGCGATCGAGGCGGCGCACCTCTCCCGCCGCCGCTCGCCGGACGTCGCCGGTCACGCGGCGGAGCTCGGTCGAGAACGTGAACACCTCGACCCTCGTCGTGGCGGCCGCCAGTCCGACCGCCATCTGCAGCGCGGTCCGGGCGTAGGCGCTCATCGACCGGCTGCCGTCGATCAGCAGCACGATGCGTGGCGCGCGGCGAGGGCGGCGCAGCCATCGCGGCGACAACGTCTCCCCGCCGGTCTGCAGGCCGGCCCGCAGCGTACGCCGAAGGTCGAAGCGCCGTCCGCGGCTGGCCGGCCGCCAGCGGCGCGTCAGGCCGAGGTGCAGCCGTCGAACGAACAATCGCGCGGCATCCCGCCAGCCGGGATCGATGCGGGGCAGCTCGGGCGCGTCGAACGCGTCGACGGCGAGCGGGCTGTAGCTCGACGGCGCGAACACCGCCGGCTCTTCGAGGCCGTCGTCCGTCGACTCGAGCGGGATCATCGGACCGCCGCCCGGCCCCGACGCGTCGTCCGCATCAGCCTCCGTCGACGGCGGATGATGCGCGGGCCCGGCGCCGACGTCGCGGCCGTCACCACCGGTCCCGGGCTCCGCGGCGCGGCGACGGCCGCTCATCCTGCGAAGTCCCGCCGGGGCTGGAAAGAAGAACCGCGTGAATGCGGCGTCGAAGACGGTGACGTCGTCCAGCGTGCCTCCGAGGATCGGGCGGAGGGCGTGGCGAACGGCGCGCTCGTTGGCGAGATCGACGACGTCGAGCGCGCGCGCGGCGTCGTGCAGCTCGCCGGGCCCGATGTGAAAGCCATGCTGCAGGCGCAGCGCCTCGCAGAATGCGGCGAGATTCTCCGGCAGGCTGGCGAAGGGGTACATCAGCGGCGCGGCGCCGACACGGAACCGAACCCGAAGTCGGTGTCGAGGCTGTACCCGCCGGACGTCGAGAGTCGGCGGGCGCGTCGCCCAGAATCGGCTCGAGCGCCGCGTGATGCTCGGTCAGGACGCCGCGATCCTCGTGCACCTTCAGCACGCACCCCAGCGTCTGCTCCAGCGTGCGCGCGTCGAGGTGATCGCGGTGCAGGCTCATCAACGCCAGCGCCCAGTCGAGGCTCTCGGCCACGCCGGGCGCCTTCTGCAGGGGCAGCTTGCGGAACGCCTGCATCAGCAGCGCGATCTGCCGGGCGAGCCGATCCGACAGGCCGGGCACGCGCGCGTGCAGGATCTCGATTTCCTGCGCCAGCGACGGATACGGCAGCCAGAGGAACAGGCAGCGTCTGCGCAGGGCGTCGGACAGCTCCCTGGTGCGGTTGCTCGTGACGATCACGTGCGGCTTGTGCCGCGCCCGGATCGTCCCCAGCTCGGGGATCGTGACCTGCCACTCGGCCAGGACCTCGAGGAGAAACGCCTCGAACGCCTCGTCCGCACGATCCACTTCGTCGATGAGCAGCACCGGTGACCGCTCGCGCGTAATCGCATCCAGCAGCGGCCGCTTGAGCAGGAAACGCTCGCTGAACATGTACGCTTCGCGCTCGTCGAGGCTGGAACCGTCCGCCTCGCTCAGGCGCGCGTGGAGCATCTGGCGCGGATAGTTCCACTCGTAGAGCGCCGACATCGCGTCGAGGCCCTTCGTAGCACTGGAGGCGGATCAGCTCCGTGCCGAGCACCTCGGCGAGCACTTTCGCGCTCTCGGTCTTGCCGACGCCGGCCGGCCCCTCGACGAGCAGGGGCTTCTCGAGGGCGAGCATGATCTGCAGCGCGGTGGCGAACGCCTCGTCGATGATGAAGCTGCGCTCGCGGAAGCGGTCGTGGATGGCCGCGGCGTCTGTCATGAATGGGCCAGGTATGCGGCTGGGGCGTCGAGGAACTTGCGCGCGGCAACCCGCGCAGCAGAAGTAGTAGGTGACGCCGTCGAGCTCCGCCGTGTGGCGGGCCGAGGCGACGGCCACGCTCATGCCGCAGACCGGATCGACGGCGGTGGCTGGCGCGGGCGGAGCGGCGGCCGGCGGGGCGTCCGCCGCGACGGCTGCCGCCATGCGCGTGCCGTCGGGATGGGCCTGGACGATCTCGGCGAGGATCGACAGCGCGACTTCCGGCGGCGTCCGCGCGCCCAGATCGAGACCCGCCGGATTGCGGATGGTCGCGACGCCCGGAACGCCCCGTTCCTCGAGCATCGCGCGGACGGCGGCCCCGCGCGTGCGCGACGCCACGAGACCGACGTAGGGCACGCCGCATCGCAGGATCGTCTCGAGCGCTTCTTCGTCGTAGTGTCCCTGCGACGCGACGACAGCCGCCAGATCGGCGCCGCCAGCGGCGCTGTCGCGCAACGCCGTCTCGAGCGCATCGAGCGTCACGACCGAGGCCCCGAGCGCCGCCGCGTCCTGCTCGATGTCGCGCTGCTCCTGGCCGAGGACGACGCGCACGACGTCGTAGTTCATGCCGCGCGCCAGCCGCGCCAGCGAATCGGCAACCGGCGTGGCACCCACGACGAACAGCCGTCGCGCCTGCACGAACGGCTCGACGTACACGTCGATGGCGCCTTCCGAGACGCACGTCATCGGCACGACCACGTGCTCGCCGGTCGCCGTCGTCCTGCATCGGCCGCATCCGGTCGAATCGACACCAGGCGGCTGCACCGCGTCTTCAGGGCGTCGAGTCCCTGCTGCCGGATGATCTCGCGCGAGCACGCGCCGCCGACGAACCCCTCCATGCGGCCGTCGGGGAACACGATCGCGCGATCGCCGAGGTGCGCCGACACCGGCGCGCGCCTGGCCACGACGGTGGCGAAGGCGAACGACTGCCCTTCGAGCCGCAGCGCCGCAATCTGGTCGAAGAGATCGATCGCGTCATGGTCCGCTCACGCCGCTCCGGTCCGACAGCCGCTCGAGCATCCGCGCCGCCCGTTCCCTGAGCGGCTCGAGACGGCCCGCCAGCTGTCCCTGAAACTCGACGGCGACGAGCCGCGCCGCCCGCACGTCGCGCCCCCACTCGTTCTCGAACAGGCCGTTCAACAGCGCGAACGTCTCATCATCGCGCCACATCGCCTCTTTCGCCAGCCGATCCAGGTATCCCCACTGGAAGCGCTCCTCCGGCAGCTGGCCCTCGAGGAACCGCGTCAGCAGCGCCCGGTACGGCTCGAGCGTGACCACCGCGTCGTTCCGGACCGGCAGGCCCCACGTCGACCGGAAGCCGCTCGAGCAGGAGCGGCACGAGCTGATCGGGAACAATCGCATGCTCGTCCAGGCTGCCGCGTGCCGTGCCCTCATGGAACAGGATCAGCTGCGGGCTGCGGTGCGCGATCCCGGAGACCGCCGTCACGCGCTCGCTCGCCGGGCGATCCTCGGGCAGCCGGATGAATCCCACGGCGACGTCGACGCGAGGCTCCAGCACCTGCTGCGCGACGAGCCACGCGTCGAAGGTCTTGTCGCTCGTGCCCGCCTTGAAGATGACGCACCAGGGAAAGCCGCCCAGGAAGCGATCCACCTCGCCGGCGTTGATGCAGCGGAAAGAATCGCTCGCGCAGCGTGACCCTGGACATCTGCACGGCAGCGGCGTTTCAGGCTGTCGCCGTCAGCTGCTGGCGGACGTTGCCAAACGCCTGGGCGATCAGTTTCTGGGCCTGCGCGTCGAGCACGCGTCCGCCGACCGCGGCGATCGGACCGCGCGCTTCGGCCTGGCCGGTCCATTTCAACAGCGTCGTGCCGTCGCCGGCATCGACGAGATCGGCGCCGGACGTCAGATCGACGGTGCTCCCGAACCCGCCACCCGAGATCTTCATGTCCATGCGGCGTTTCGAGGAGGCGGGCAGGAGCTCGACCTTCATCTTGAACCTGCCGCGCACCGGCCCGACGCCGACCTTCACGATCGCCTCGAAGTGGGTGGCGTCCTGCACCGTGACGTCGACGACGTCGGGAAAGCAGCGTCCGACCTTCTCGGGATCGGTCACGAACGTCCAGACGGTGTCGAGATCGGCGGGGATCTGCTCCTCGCCGGTGTATTGCAGGTTCACCTACGCCTTCTTCTGTCGTTCGGCGTCGCGGATCGCCCGCCACACCTTGTCCCGGCTCAGCGGCATGTCGATGTGCCGCACGCCCAGCGGGGACAACGCGTCGATGACGGCGTTGACGAACGCCGCCGGGCTGCCGACGTTCGGGCTTTCTCCCACGCCTTTCGCGCCCATCGGATGGTGCGGGCTCGGCGTCACGGTATTCCCCGTCTCCCAGTGCGGCGTCTCGAACGACGTCGGCACGAGGTAGTCCGTGAAGTTGGTGTTCAGGTTGTTGCCCTCGGCGTCGTACTGGATCTCCTGGATGAACGCCATCGCGAAGCCTTCGGTCAGCCCGCCATGGATCTGCCCTTCGACGATCATCGGGTTGATGACGACGCCGCAGTCGTCGACGGCGACGAAGCGGCGCACCTTCGTCTCGCCCGTGTCTCGATCGACGTCCACCACCGCCACGTAGGCGCCGTTCGGGATAGGTCATGTTCGGCGGGTCGTAGTAGTACGTCGCCTCGAGCCCGGGCTCGATCTGCGCCATGTTGGTGTAGGCGGCAAACGCCACGTCCTTCATGGTGACGGTCTTGGACGGCACGCCCTTGACCTGGAACTTGTAGTCGGTCCACTCGACGTCGGCCTCGCCCACTTCCAGCAGGTGCGCGGCAATCTTGCGCGCCTTCTCGCGAATGCGGCGCGCGGCCATCACGATGGCGGCGCCGGCGACCGGCGTGCTGCGGCTCGCGTAGGTGCCGAGGCCGTAGGGCGCCGTGTCGGTGTCGCCCTCCTCGACCATGATGGTCTGCGGGTCGAGCCCCAGCTCCTCGGCGACGATCTGCGCCCAGGTCGTTTCGTGCCCCTGGCCCTGCGACTTGGCGCCCGTGCGGACGATGCCGGCGCCGGTCGGATGGATCCGGATCTCGGCGCTGTCGAACATCTTGATGCCGAGGATGTCGAAGTGCTTCGACGGTCCGGCGCCGACCACCTCGGTGAACGTCGAGAAGCCGATGCCCATCAGCTCGCCGCGGGCGCGCTTCTCCGCCTGCTCCTTCAGGAGCGCGGCGTATCCGATCTTCTCGAGCGCGACGTCGAGCGTCTTGTGATAGTCGCCGCTGTCGTAGGTGAACCCGAGCGCCGACGGGTACGGGAACTGATCCTTCCGGATGAAGTTCTTCTTCCGCAGCTCCACGGCGTCCATGCCCAGCTCGTCGGCCAGGATGTCCATGCCGCGCTCGATGGCGTAGCTCGCCTCGGTGACGCGGAACGAGCAGCGGTAGGCGATGCCGCCCGGCGCCTTGTTGGTGAAATAGGCGTCGACTTCGGCGTGAGCGACCGGAAAGGCGTAGCTGCCGGTGACGATGCCGAAGATGCCGGCCGGGTACTTGCTGGGATCCGCGGCGGCATCGAACGCGCCGTGATCGGCCGTGGTCGCCACGTGCAGCGCGGTGACCGTGCCGTCGGCGGTCGCGCCGATCTCCACGTCCATGTGGTAGTCGCGGGCGAAGCCGGTGCTCGTGAGGTTCTCCGTGCGGGTCTCGATCCACTTCACCGGCCGGCCGATCTTGAGCGCGCCGACGATCGCGCACACGTATCCGGGATAGACCGGCACCTTGTTGCCGAAGCCGCCGCCCAGGTCCGGCGAGATCACGTGGATCTTGTCCTCGGGAATGCCGGTCACCAGGGACAGCGCCGTGCGATACACGTGCGGCGCCTGCGACGTGACGTGGAACTGCAGCCGCCCCATCGTGTCGAAGTACGCCACGCAGCCGCACGGCTCGAGCGGCGCGGGATGGCACCGCTGGAACCAGATGCGCTGCTTGATCCTCTTCGGGCTCGACGCCAGCGCGCGGGCGGTGCCCTCCTTGTCGCCGACCTCCCAGTGGAAGATGTGGTTCGTCTTGCTCTCGCGGTCCGGCCGCAGCAGCACCTGCGTCGGTCTTCGACGTGAAGGGATCGGCGACGACCGGCAGCGGCGCGTACTCGACCTGCACGGCTTCGGCGCCGTCCACGGCCGCGGCGCGCGTCTCGGCGAACACCGCGGCGACTTCCTGGTACTGGAAGAGCACCTTGCCGATCGCGAGCACCATCTGCTTGTCGAACCCGTGGAAGGTCGGCAGCCAGCCGAGCCCGGCCGCCTCGAGGTCCTTGCCGGTGATCACGGCCTTGACGCCGGGCACCTTCATGGCCTCGCTGATGTCGATGCTCTTGATCTCGGCGTGCGGGTACGTGCTCCGGACCAGCGACAGGTAGAGCATGCCCGGGAACGTGAGGTCGTCGACGTAGTTCCCCTTGCCCTGGATGAAGCGCGGATCCTCCTTGCGCTTCATCCGCTACGCCGACCGAGTGCAGCGGCTTCGCCTGAATGCTCATCGGCGTGTCCTCGTGAGCGCGGATTACCTGGGGGTGCCGGCCGGCTGGCCGAGCGTCTGGGCCGCCTGCTGCACCGCTTTCACGATGTTGTTGTAGCCGGTGCACCGGCACAGGTTTCCGGCGAGCCCTTCGCGGATGTCGGCCTCGCTCGGATTCGGCTGGTGCTTCAGCAGGGCGTACGCCGTGAGCAGCATCCCGGGCGTGCAGTAGCCGCACTGCAGGCCGTGCTGATCCCAGAACGCCTGCTGCAGCGGGTGCAGCGTGCCGCCTTCCGCGAGACCTTCGACCGTGAGGATCTCGTGGCCGTCGGCCTGCGCGGCGAACATCGCGCAGGACTTCACCGCCCGCGTGCCGTCCATCACGACCACGCAGCAGCCGCAGCTCGACGTGTCGCAGCCGACGTGCGTGCCGGTCAACCCGCAGTCTTCCCGCAGGAAATACGCCAGCAGCGTGCGCGGCTCGACATCCTTCTCGTAGTTGACGCCGTTGACCTTGACGTGGACCTTCATGCCTGCACCCCCAGCCGTGCGAGCGCCTGGCGCAAGCCGCGCGCGACGAGTACGCCAGCCAGATGCTTCTTGAATTCGACCGTGCCGCGCAGGTCCGCCTGCGGCGCGCTGCAGCTCCCACGCGGCGTTGGACGCGGCGCGAATCAGCTCCGCCGATGGCGTCTGGCCCGCCAGCAGCTGCTCGGCCGCGTCCACGCGCACGGCGCACGCGCCAGCCGCCGACAGCGCGACGCCCGCGGTCCGGACCGTGCCGTCCGCGTTCAGCGACACCTGCACGGCCGCAGCAGCCGTGGCGAAGTCGCCGACCTTGCGCTCGATCTTCTGGTACGAGCCGGCGGTGCGATCGTCCGGCACCGGAAATTCCGCGCCCAGCGCCATCTCGCCTTCGCCGACGGCGGTGGCGAAGCTGTCCACGAGGAACTCGTCGATGGGGACGCGGCGGGTTCCGCCCTTGCCGCGAACCACCACGGTGGCGCGAGCGGCGAGCGCGACCGTCGTCCAGTCGCCGGCGGGGTCGTTGTGGCACAGGCTGCCGACGAACGTGCCCATCTGCCGGACGACGGGATCGGCGACCACCCGCGACGCGTCGTGCACGAGACTCCACCGGCCCTCGCCGATCCACGGCGCGCGCTCGATGTCGCTGTCGCGCGCGATCGCGCCGACCGCCAGCACGTGATCGCTGATGCGCAGGTGCGCCAGATCGGCCAGCGAGTTGATGTCGACCAGGACGGCCGGGCGCGCGAGTCGAAACCGCATCGCCGGAATGAGGCTCTGCCCGCCGGCCAGCACACGCGCCTCGGCGCCGTGCTGCTGCAGGTGTGCGAACGCTTCGTCCGTCGAGTGGGCCCGAAGGTAATCGAAGGCTGCAGGAATCACGTCGCCAACCTCCTGCCTCGGCAGTGCGGCACGCGGCGGGGGCACGCGGGCGTCGCAATAATGATCCCGGGGAGGTGCGATTCTAAGCGAGAACCACTCGGACCGCTACACTACGTCGCCATGGTCAGCGCAGTCGTGCTTGCCGCAGGCGCCTCGACGAGGATGGGGCGGCAGAAGCTTCTCCTTCCGTTCGACGGCGAGCCGCTCGTCCGGCGCGCCGTCCGGCAGGTCTGCGACGCGGGCTTCGACGATGTCCTGGTCGTGCTCGGCAGCGAGCACGAGGCCGTGCTGGCTGCGCTCGAGGGACTGCCCGTCCGGCACGCCGTCAACCTGCAGTTCGCCACCGGAATGGGCAGCTCGTTCCGCACGGCGGTCGAGCATCTGGCGGACAGCGACGCGGCCATGTTCGCGCTCGCCGATCAGCCGTTCGTCACGACCAGCGAATACCGGGCCGTGCTCGACACGTTCCGGCAGGACGCGCCGCCGATCGTCAGCGTCAGGTACGGCGAGGTCATGGCGCCGCCGCACCTGTTCCAGCGGGAGTTCTTCCCGGAGCTCGCCGAGCTCCAGCACGGCGCCCGTTCCGTCCTGCTCCGGCACGTCGAGCGGACCACGGTCCTCCACTTTCCGGCCGATCTGCTGGTGGATATCGACACGCCCGAGGACTACGAGCTGGCGATGAGCCGGCGGTCTTCGGGGCGGTGAAGGCTGCGAACCGAGCCGCTGAGGAACCCTCCCTCGAAGCCGCGGCGAATCGCCAGGATTTCCCCCAGGATCGATACGGCCACTTCCTGCAGGCGTTTCGGCACCAAGCGAAAGGCCCACCGGGCTGCGCACGCGGGCGGTCTTCGAGCATCCGGCGCGTAGCCCTGCGCCGCAAGCCCGGCGAGCAGCTTCTCGTAGCGCGAGCGAGGCCCGAGGACGCCGATGTAGGCGGCATCCGATTCCAGGCTGAAGCGCAGGCTTTCCTGATCGCGCTCGACGTGATGGTTCATCACGAGCATGAAGGCGCCGGCACGCAGCTTCAGGCGGTCGGCGAACTGGCTGAAATGCGCGCACACGAGCGTGGCGCCGGGAAAGCGGTCCGGCGCCAGGAACGCCTCGCGCGACGTCGACGACGGTCACCGCGAACCCGAGCGTCCAGGCCAGCCGCGCCACTGGTGGCGCGTCGTGTCCGGCGCCGAAGATCACGAGATCCGGCGGCGGCATCGCGACGTCGAAGAAGACCTCCGCGCTCGCCAATCGATTCGGGCCCGGACGCGGGGTAGGCCGCGCGCAGCCGGCCACGGGCACGCGCGACCGCCTCGCTGTTCGACGGCGGCATCGGACAATCCTCCGGCGACGATGCCTGCGTCGCCGACGATCAGCCGCCCCGCAACGCCGGACAGCGACGTCACGAGCACCGCCGCGTCCCCGCGCTCGAGGATCGTCATCCACGCGCGCGTGACCGCATCGTCTTCGAGACGCTCGATGCGAATGTCGACGGCGCCGCTGCACCCGATGCCCAGGCCCCAGACCGAGTCGTCTGCCAGGTCATAGCTCACGATGACCGGCGTCGCCGGTGGCGATGACACGCGCCGCGGCCTCGGCAACCGTCGGCTCCAGACAACCGCCCGACAGCGAACATTCGTACGTCCCGTCCTGACGCACGAACATCCGCGTGCCTTCGCGCCGGTAGGCGCTGCCTTTGACGCGCACCACCGTGGCCAGCGCCACCGGCTCGCCGGCCGCGCGCGCCTGGCGGATGACTTCGAGGAGCCGTTCGGTCTCACGTCGATCCACGCCGCCTGCTTTCTCCGGCCGGTACCGATTCCGCCGTCAGCTCCGCTGCTAACTGTTCATTACTGACTGATCGCGCCGTTCGCCCGGGTGGAAGCCCTGCTCGGCGGCGCCGAGGGGCGAGAGCACGACCAACCCCAAGCCGGCAGGATTCACGTCATCCACGTAGGGGATCTGGGGGGGCAGGTCACTTGACACCCGTGTGTATCAGGCTCATCATTTGCGCCGTACGCGCCTCGCGGTTGGCGGTAACGAACCTGGCCCCCAAGGAGACTCACAACATGGAGAGTATCGCGCGGGTCCGTAGAGTGTCGAATCGCTTGTCAGCGGCCGTCGTCGTTGTGCTGCTGTTTGTCGGAGTCCTCGGCGTCAGAAGTGTGCCTGCTCAGGACCACCCGCCAGGACAGGGGCTGATTGAGAAAGGACTCGGAATTTCACCAGTCCCCGTCGATCTCACCGGGAGGAATCCGGTCTCAGTGGCTCAGGGCAGCTACATCGTGAACACGGGTGGCTGCAACGACTGTCACACCATTCCGGAGTTTGCGCCGGGAGGCAATCCCTTCCTGGGTGAGCCTGAACAGATCAACGTCGATCGGTTCCTCGCAGGCGGGCGCGCCTTTGGACCGTTCATCAGCCGCAACCTCACCCCCAACAGGAACGGGCGCCCGGCCGGGTTGACGCTCGAGCAGTTCGTGATCAGCATGAGAACCGGGAGGGATTTCAAGAACAGACATCCGGACATCCCGCTGCTGCAGGTGATGCCGTGGCCTGTCATCGGCAAGCACACCGACTCGAATCTGCGGGCGATCTACGACTACCTGAGCTCGATTCCCTGTCTCGAGACTACGCCAGGCACTCCGACCCCACGCTGCTAGATCAGGACGCCGCCTCACATGTCGTGACAGTGAGGCGGCGTTCTCTGCTTACCCCATACCGGTCGTTGCGAATTCGGCGCCAGGCTGGCATCCGGATCGACGCGAAGCGCCAAGCGCTCGATTCGCTGGACAATCTGGGGCGAGGCAGCGATGCCGCCAACGGCAAGGGAACGCCCAGGAATGAAGAGGAGATCGCGACGATCGTCGAGTCGGCGACACTTCACGTCACGGTCACGTCACAGTCTGCTGTTGAGCGGGTCCCCGCCTCCAATAAACTGTTGATTCCACTCGAACGGAGAGATGTCCGAGTGGTTGAAGGAGCACGCTTGGAAATTGATTCCGCTCGCGCGTGCTGACGCACACCGAAACGCACCAACGCACTTCCGATCAACGACTTCCCGCAACAACGATCCGCTTCAGCGTGTCCCCGTAAATGACGGTGTTGCCCCGGGGTGTCGGGGGGTATGTGACACAGTTCTGACACAAAACGGCTGCTGATTTACAGCGACACACATCAACGAACATCGCTTCGTACGAAAGAGTGTCGCATGTCCAGAGAAGTCGAGGCGCTGAACCCCGATCAGCGCATCAGCGAGCAGCCGGCATTGAGCGCAAAAGTCTATCGAGGTTTTGCATCGTCCGTCGCATGGCCTGTTCGACGGATCGTCTGACAACCGTCCTATCGAAGAGACCCGCAAAACCCGTTCGCGGCTCGTATTCGACGATGAGCCGGTATACGCAGCCATTGCGCGCAGCTTCAAAGTGGCGTTCATGGCGAACATCGGGTAACCCTCGCTGCCGGCTTACGTACGTGACGGATGCGTCCTTTTGGAACGCTTCCAATTCCATATTCAAGGCGCGCTCGCGATTGAGCAGCTTGATCACGACTGTTGCTCTATCACCAGGGTTACTCCAGCCTGCCGCAGCGGGATTGTCGATGCGAATGAAATCGGGCCAATACTCAGGCCAGTTCTTCATGTCTGTGATATAGGCAAATGCCTCGGCGACGGAGACATCAAAGGTGTGAGTCACTTCGATGCGCAACATGAGAACCTCGTGTTATCTGTCGGGGGACGCGTACCGATTGCTCAGCGTGGGCTGCGGTTGCTGCTCGCCGGTTACGCGCATAGGCGATTCGCATTCACTCATCGCAACTTGGGCAGCGATCGCTTTCTGGTTCGGGACCGATAATCAGCGGAGCGTTCGCGCGGTCCGATAGGATGGGGCCCATCGGATGTCTGACACAGAGCTGAAGTTCGCGCAGGTCGAGGGCCACTCGATCGCGTACCGTGAGGGCGGGCAAGGCCCTGCGCTTGTTCTCCTTCATGGATTCCTCTGCGATTCACGGTGTTGGCGTCGCCAAGTCACTGAGCTGTCCGATCGCTTCAGGGTCGTGGCGTGGGACGCGCCAGGCGCCGGGTCATCCTCGGATCCCACGGAGCCGTTCACAACGGCGGACTACGCGCGTTGTCTCGCGCACTTCCTTGACGAACTCGGTGTCGTGCGTGCCCACGTCCTCGGTCTATCGTGGGGTGGAATCCTGGCCCAGGAGTTCTACCGCATGTATCCCCAACGTCTGCGCTGTCTGGTTCTGGCCGACACGTATGCCGGCTGGAAGGGATCACTTCCTGAGCCGGTGTGCAGGGAACGGTTGGCGAGCTGCCTCCGTGACGCGATGGCGCCATCCGGCGCCCTTGTCGCTAAGATGCTGCCCGGCATCTTCAGCGATGGCGCTCCTCAAGACATTCAGGACGAGCAGGCGACCATCATGTCTGAGTTCCACCCGGTTGGCTTCCGCCTGATGTCGATCTCATCCGCCGAGACGGACACCCGAGATCTCCTCCCGAGGATTCAGGTGCCCACGCTGTTGCTGTGGGGCGACATGGATCGTCGCAGTCCGGTGCACGTCGCAGAGCAACTGCACGCCGCCATTCCCGGCGCCGAGCTTGCGATCATCCCGGAGGCTGGACACCTCAGTAACATGGAGCAACCGGAAGTCTTCAACGTACACGTTCGTCGCTTCTGTCTGAGCCAAGACACAGAGTGACCACGCCGAACACCCAGTCCCAGACTGCCGCGACGTCATAGCCTCTTCAACGCGTGGGGCATCCTCTTCCGCTACTTACGTCCCCCCTCAAGGCGAAGAAATCGGGCCGCGTTGTTGTAGAGGATGTCTCGCTTCTGCGCTGCGGTCAGGTAATCGGCCTCCTCGATCGCTTCGATCGCCTCGTCAATCTTCTCGGGCCATCGCATCTGGTCGGAGCCAAACATCAAGCGGTTCCCGAGGCCGGCGCGAACGAGGGCCTCGACGTACCGATGAAACGCAGAGCGCGGGATGATCCACGTGATGGTCGACAGATCGCCGTAGAGTTGAGGATATTGATACATCATCGCGATCATCTCGTCGAGGAACGGGTACCCGCTGTTCTCGACGAACACTCTGAGGTTCCGATGTCGAACCAGCACCTCCTCGAGGAGGAGCGGACGGCCCGCGGCCGAGCGGAACCCCGGTACCGGCGGACCAATCCCTTCGGTGTGAATGAGGACAGGGACATCGAACTCCTCCGCCAGTGCAAAGTACGGTGCCAGCGCAGGATCGTTTGGCGCCACGCCCATGAGCTGCGATCCGATCTCACCCATGCCGGCCAGGCGTCTCGCCGCGTACTCCTGCCTGAGCATCTGCGGAGTGAGCTCACCGGGCTTCTCAATGAAGGGCGAAGCGATGAACCGGCCGGGGGCCGCCGCGACCCAGTTCTGGACGATGCCCAGGTCGGCGCCGCTCAGGAATCCCAGGACGATGTTGTGGCGGTCCATCGCCGCGAGGGTCTTCCGCAATGACTCCTCCGGGGTCGCCGTCGCAGCCCCTTTGGGCTGACACGGGCGTGGGAGGCATGGAGGTGGGGCTCCAGCGGGAAGATTGAGCGGGATATGGTGCGCATGCATGTGCATGTCGATCACCGGAGCGCGCTGTTGAGCGGAAGGCGCAGCGTGCGAGAGGCCCGCGAACACGACTGAGTACGGACACGAACCAGTTACGCATACTGCCTCCCAGCGGTTGTCGCTCTGGCCACAGCGTCTTCTCTTTTTGACAGTCGCGTGGAAACGATGTGGTCGACGATGTGCTCGGCATCCCGCCCCACACCTCCCACCAGCGCCGAGCTCAGCGAGTAGAGGAAGAGAAGCCCGATGAAGTAGAGACCCGGGCAGGACTCGACGATGCCCCGATCATGAATCGGAAGGCCATTGTGGGTCTGCAGCGAGAGATCGATCCAGTCGTAATTGGGTCTGAATCCCGTGCACCAGATGACGTTCGACACCTCGAGAACCTTCCGTCCTCGAGGACCGGATATCCGTTCTTGACCCCAGTCATTCGCGGCACTCGTTTCGATGCCTGCGGGGGCAAAGTCCTTTCGTCGCACCCGCCCCAGAGGGATTCCGCGAGGGGGGTCGAGAAAGTGGTCGCGGAGCTTCCTTCCAAGCGCCGTCTTGACCGTCAACCGCGTTGCCACGAACCACATCATGGGCGTGAGCAGGTGATCGAGACGACTTCCGGCCCGGGCGGGCTCCTGCCCCGTGTCCGGGCCGGATAACCATGTCTGGTGATGGCGAGCGAGTTCCATGGCGATCTCCGCCCCGGAGTTGCCGGCGCCCACGACGAGCACTCCTCCTTCCTGAATTTGGGACGGGTTGCGATACTCCTTGGAGTGGAGTTGGACGATGCTCTTATCCAGCTCGCGTGCGAACGACGGAACTCTCGGGTTGTTGAAGGCGCCGGTCGCCACGACCACGTTCTCGGCGAACAGCGTGTGCTGCCCACATCTCACTTCGAATCGATCCCCGGACTTCGCCAGTCGGTCAACCTTGACGCCGGTTCGGACAGGGAGCTCGAACGCACGGGCATACGCCTCCAGATAGTCGGCGGTCTCGTCCTTGGTCGGATAAGCCCAGGGCAATCCCGGAAACGGCATACCCGGCAATCCGTTGTAACGGCCCGGCGTAAACAGACGCAGCGAATCCCACCTCTTCCGCCAGGCATCACCGATGCGGTCGTTCTCGTCCAGGATGACGAACGGCAGCCCCCTTTGTTTGAGGTAGTAGCCGACAGCCAAGCCTGCTTGGCTTCCACCGATGACGACGGTTCCAAGCTGTCGATCGTTCATTTGGTGCCTCGATGGTGTGCGATGACTGCGTGCGCGTGATGCCACCGACTCATCGCTGCAATGCGCAGGTTAGTTGTTACCTTCCCAGCCTGTTGTTTCAGCGGGCCGCAGGACGCTTGTGATCACTCAGCTGCGATTCGGACGAACGCTCAAGGGCGTCCTTGAGGCGTGCCAGCCTCTTGTCCCAAACCCTCTCGCCGATTCTGGCGAAGACCGGCGAGAGAAGCTTGAGCGGCCCAATAGGGTTAGGGTTCAGCCGGACGGTCACCGTCGTACCCAGGTTCGCTTGGTCGAAGCCAATCGCCCCTTTGGGACGGAGCGGCCCGAGCCTCGCTTCTATCTCGATCTTCCTGTTAGGCTCTATGGAAACGAATGTGGTCGCTGTCTCTCTCATCGCTCCGAGCGCCCTCTGACGAAAGAGAAACGTGGTTCCAGGCCCTGTGGGGCCTTCCGGTGTTTTGGTGACCGATTCGACGTTCGGGTCAGTTTTCCGTGCGTTCCTGTCAAGGTCGAGAAAGAAGCGAAAGACTTCTTCAACGGGCCGCGCGATCGTCACGGTCGACTCCATCTTGGCCATCCCGATCTCCTTGTGCGCCAGAATCATGGCCGTCGTGGCAACGGCGGCGGCGAGCGCCGAACCGATGATGATGCGTTTGTTTATGAGTGTCCTCACGGGTCCCGGAATGCTCGACATCTTGTAGGCCGCTGAAACACGCTACCCAAGCGGGAGTTTCAGGACTTCAGCTTTCAACCCGAAATATCTCCCGCCGGCCGCTCTCCACGAGGTCGTGATAATCAGCCATCGCCTTCCCCACGGTCTCGTTCGCCGTGAGCTTCTGCTCGACGGCGAAGAAGTCATCGATCTTCTCGACCTTCGCCTCCGCGACGATGGTCCAGAACGGCTCACCTGTGACATCAGTGAGCAGGCGCATCGGTTCGTGCCCCATCTCTTGGAGCGCGTGCGAGATCGCTCTGAATTTGTCAGCCATCTGGCGGACCTTGCCCGGTTTGCAGTGCAGGACCTCACGAATCACGTACATGACACGCTCCTTTCAGATAGTCCTTGCCGATGAAGTCTCTGCCTCATTCGCGGCAGCCATGATGCGGCCGATGTTCTCGCTCGACATGAAATCGGGCAACGGAATGGCGCCGGTGATCGCAGACAGGAACGCGTTCGTGGCGTCCTGGTTGTGACGCAGCGCACCGAAGAGGGCTTGCATGTCCGGCGGCGGGGGCTCGAGCGCTGCCAAATGCGTGGTGAATTCGTACATCGGCCGCACACGTTCATTCCGCGCGGATTCGTGTGCGGCCAGTCGATCGTCAGAAGACACCGTTGCCCGAGAGCCCGGTACTCAGCGCCTCCACGAGCGCCTCGGCGTCAATGAAGGCGTCACTGATGCCCTGTGCGGTGATCGGATCCCGGTTGTAGCTGGCATCGCCGACGAGCGCCCACCCCTTGCCATATGGCTTGCGGAAGTATCCGGGCACGCCCGCCGTGCCGTACCACTTCTCCTCGCGACGGCCCTCGCGCACGCGGGCAAGGAAATCTGGCGCCGCTTCGAGCGCCCGCCACACGTGACCGTCAACATCATTGCGGATGGTCGGAAAGTCCCTGGTCGGCCAGTTCACCATCACCAGATGGAGGCCGTCGTTCGTCGGTGCGCCACCAAAGGCGACGTGCTCCCGAACGTACAGCTCGATATCGTCCTGTCGGAGACCGCTGAAGTACGAGTAGTAGGCACACGCTGCGACAGGCTCAGCGTCGTACTCCGGCGCTCGCACGGTTCGGGCAACAACGAGTTCACACCGTCGGCGCCGATGACGATCCGGGCACGCTCCTCGACCGGCTTCATGCCCTTCCCGTGACCGCGAATGCCGATGACCGTCTCGTCCGCGATGAGCAGCTCGTCGACGGTGAAGCCCTCTCGAACCTCCGCGCCGGACTCGGCCGCCGCGTTCACGAGAAGCGCGTCGAGCACCGTGCGGCGGGGACAGAAGCCTCCCATTCCCTCGTTCGCGTCGGGAATCGTGCCGCGCAGCGCAAATGGACCCACATCGAACGTCATTCGCCGGCAAATGGGTGGCACCCCTGTCGCGGCAAGGCGCTGAAGGAGCCCCCAGCGTCCGAGGATCTCGGCGCCATGGGGCCACAGGATGTGTGTCGAAATCGTGTCGCTTGGGAAGGTCGCCTTGTCAACGAGCAGGACCTTGAATCCGCGGCGTGCGAGCAGCATGGCGGTTGGCGAGCCGGCACACCGCGCGCCGATGACGATGGCGTCGTACATCGTGAACCTCCGCGTTGACAGACACTACCCAAACGCGGAAAGGGTCGTCATCGGACGGATTACCCAAAATCACGATCTCGTGAAATTGGGTAATTCTGTGTACGTGTCTCAGATGAGGTTGCGCTGGTAGGCCCAGGCCGTGGCGGCGGAGCGGCTCGACACGCCAAGCTTGTCGAAGATGTTGCTGACGTGACGGGCGACGGTCTTCTCGCTGATGAACAACTCCTCGGCGATGGCGCGATTCGTCTTGCCGGACGCAATGAGGCGAAGCACCTGTGCCTCGCGTTCGCTGAGCGAGCCGACAGCCTCACTCGTGGGCCGATTCGGTTGCTCGCCGATGCGAGCGAGACACCATTCGGCGTTGAGCTGCTTGAACAACCTCCGCGCGGCCTCGACGTCGAGACGCCGGCCCTCGTGATCACCCCGCCGCTCACAGACACCGGCCATCAGTAGGCACGTGTGCCCCTCTTCGTACGGCATCCCCAGGTCGCGCCAGATCTCCGATGCCTGGCAGAGCAACGTCGCCGCACCCTCAACGTCGCCTTCCGCGAGGAGCACTGCGCCAGTCGCCTGGGCGGACGCCGCGTTCAGCAGCGAGGCCCCGATGGCGCTTGCGATCGTCGACAGCTCGGTGGCCGCCGCCCGCGCGTGTTCGAGATCACCGGCGGCCAGCAGGATGTCGACGGCCGCGGCGAGCATTCGTGCCCGGGCCGCTTGTGTCCGCGTGTCGAGCAGCACGCTGCGGATTGACGCGGCGGCGGCATCGATCTCTCCCTGGGCGAGACGAAGCAGCGACAGTCCCGGCTGCGGCTTTCGCCCGCGTTCGTTGGCCTGCATGTACGCCGCTTCAGCCTTTTCGAACTCACCGCGAAGTCGGTGAATCTCGCCGAGGCGGTAGAACGCCGCGCCCGCCGCCGGCCGGGACATCAGCAGCTCGCAGGCGTCCTGCGCGTCCCCGGCCGCTTCATCCCACTTGCCGCGCATCTGCAAGACCTCGGCGCGATAGAGGAGGCACTCGCCGCGATAGCGCACGAGATCGGGTTGCGCGGCGCACCATCGCGCGAGCGACATGGTCCACTCGTACGCACGGCGCAGATCGAAAATCTCCTGGCACCCCTCCAGCACGGTGCAGTAGGCATCGCCCGCCAGCATCGGCGACACGTCTCCTGCGATCACTGCGACCATCGCTTCGTCGAGCAGGGCGACACCCTCCGAGACGCGTCCGAGGCGGATCAGGGCGCGCCCGCGGCCCCCGATCGGCCTTGCATTCGAGATCACGATTCCCGTATCGGCGGGCGATCGCTGCTGCCTGATTGAAGAGCGCGTCTCCGGCGGCTGGGTCACCCTGCACGATGCGTTGAATGGCGGACGGGATCAACAGAAATCCCCGCACGACGCACTCGATCTGCCCCTCGTCGAGGATGTGCTGGGCTCTCGCGAACCAGCCGGATGCGGGAGCGATGGCGCCGCGCAGCTGCAGTCCCACGGCGAGCCAGCAGGCAGATCGCGCGGCGCCTTCGCGGTCGCCGCGCTCGAGGAACGCGCGATGCGCCCGTTCCCAGACAGCCTCGCTCTCGTCCTCCCGCCCCATGAGGTAGGCGGCCGTCGCGAGTCGTTCGAGGTCTTCGGGTTCCAGCGGGGCTTCGCGGTCGGCAGCCTCGAACAGCCGGTACGCGTCCGCCCAGGCCCTTTGCTCGAATGATTTCCCAGCGCGCGCGAGGGTCTTCATGTCCGTCATGCGGCTTCTTGAGATGGTAGATCAGGAGGGGAGCCTTACGTCAGGCGCTGCCGGCTCGTCCTAACCGACGACGCGGGCTCCGGTGAGCCGACGCAGCCAGAAACCGCGCATTGCATAGGGGGGAGCCCGATGATCACACTTCACCGATGCGAAAGCCGACTGATTTTCCTCATGGTGATCGGATGGGGCTGGGCGGCGGAGTCGGCGGCGCAGACTGTTCCTCAACACACAGCGCCGCCGCCATCAGTACTCGCGGTCAGCGAACGTGTGCTATTGGGTGCGACTGTGCATGTGACCGACTCGAGGGGGAACGTTGTCAAAGGGTCATTGATTGCGTTGACCGTTGAGGCCGTGCAGGTGCAGGTCGGCGCCGATCTGCACACCGTCTCGGCGGGCGACGTCCGTCGCATTCAATGGCAGCAGCCGGATTCTCCGCTAGCGGGCGTCCTGATCGGGGCCGCGATCGGTGCGATCCCCGGAATCTATTGGCTTGCTTCAGATCCGAACGAGTGCACCGGTATATGCCCCGAGGAATATGCGCTCATCGCCGTCGGCGCCCTGGTCGGAGGACTGATCGACCGCGCGATTACGAAGAAGGTGACGGTGTTTGACGCGGGAGTGTCCAGTGGGAGTAAAGGGCACGTTAGTGTCCGGCCGTTCGTGCAACATGCCCGCAAGGGCGTGCTGGTCGCGGTGAGCTTTTGATCCCGTTACTGAAATTCGCGGAGCTCGCAACGAGCTGAAAAGCATTTTGCGACAAGCGTGTAGTTTACGAACTCCGCGCGCCATCGGACTTTTTATCGCAGGCCAAGTGCATCTCTCATCGACTCCGCTTCCCCTTCCGCTTCAACCGGCCGTCGGAGGCGGCTCATCGTCCGTGATGCCGCGCGATCTCTTCCTTGCTCAGGCGGAGGAATCGTGCCGCGTTGTTGTAGAAGATGTCGCGCTTCTGCTCCTCGCTCAGGAACGGTGCCGTCTTGATCGTTTCGATGGCGACCTCAATCGCGCGCGGCCACACCATCTGGTCCGATCCCCACATGATTCGCTTGACGAAGCCAGCGTCGACTAAACGTTTGAGTTGTCCGTAAAACTGCGGCCGGGGCTGCGCCCAGTCGTTGCCTGAGATGTCGACGTACACCTGCGGGTGGGAGAAGAGCACCGCAGTCATCTCGTCTACCAACGGGGAGCCGTAGTGAATGACATACAGTCGAAGCTTCGGGTGGCGAACCAGCACTTCTTCCAGCTGTAGAGGGCTCGTCAACCGCGCGCGATAGCCCGGCGCCGCCCAATGGGGCCCACCAGGAGGGCCCTCCCCGAGATGGACGCCGACGGGGACGTCGAGCTCTTCTGCGAGCGCGAAGTAGGAGTCCCATCTCGGATCGTCCAATGACACCCCTTCGGTACTGAGGTGACACCTCCGCGAACAGCGCCAACTCGCGTTTCGTGACCAGGCTCCGGAACTCTTCGACGCTCGGTGACCCTACGTCGCCGAAGGCGTGGGCGGGGATGATGCGGTTGGGGACAGCGGCGCGCCACCTATTGACTTGCGCGAGCGGGCCGGTCGTCACTGCGAAGATGTTGTGGCGTTCCAATATCGCGAGCGATTCGTTCATGAGTGCGTCATCGCTCGCCGCGGCAGGGAGGGGAGACGAGCAGTGTTTGAGCCGATCGATGACCATCGGCTCGCGAGGATCTGCGCCGAGATACAGGATCTCCTGATTGTTCGCGCAATTCGGCATGCCGCCGCCATACTGGCTCAGCGAATGAGCCTTCAGATTCATGTCGATAATTGGCGGCGTATTCGGCTGCTCGATTGGCTGGCATCCTGGCGCCAGAACCAACGCGGAGATGATGCCAATCAGCATCCTCATGCGTCTCTCCTTGGGATGACGTCCTCTGCGTGAACGAATCTAACCGACAGGGTGCGCCTCGGGCCTGTACTTGAGCACCTCCGCATCGAATTGCCCGTCGAGAGTGATCTAATCAGTGCGGGATGCCGGCGCATCCAGGCTCAGGCAGCGTGAATCTCGGTTGCCGCCCGCCGGCCCGACTCGAGTGCGCCCTGCATCCAGCCTCGCAGCGACGACGCGTGCTCGCCGGCGAAGTGGATTCTTCCCTCCGGCCGTGCGATGTGCGGTTCGAGCGACGATACTTGCCCCGGAAGCAGGTAGGCAATCGCGCCGCGCGCCCAAGGATCGCGATCCCACACCTTCACGAAGCCGCGCTCGTAATTCTTCCGTATGCCCGGGTAGACCTCTTCGATCGTCGTCAAACCGAAACGCAGTTGCGCCGCTTCAGACTCGCGCCCGAGTCCCCGCGCCTTCGGCCCCCGGTTGTACGACATCAAGATGCCGCGCGTACCGGGCTGGCCGTACGTGCTGTCCCAGATCTCCATCGGATGATCAGTTTCAGCAAAGCCGCTGAGCCCTTCGCGCATCCAGTACCGGTCGCGAGACTGTAAGTAGATGCGGGTGACGCTCTCATAAGGCAGGGCGTCGATCACCGACCGTTTCTCGGACTGGAGAGCGGGTGAAAACGCGACAGACCTCAGCGTCGAGAAGGGAACAGCACACACAACGTAGCCCGCCTCTGCGGACTCGACGGATTGGCCGGTCCGAAAAAATACGCGCACGCCGTGCGCGTCGTGTTCGATTCTGTGAACCGCGCATCCATATTTGAGGCGGTCGACCAAGCGGTCGGCGAACGCGCGCGGAAGCCGATCGTTGCCTCCGTCGATTTTGAGGATTTGCTCATTCTCAGTGCCAGCCCGACGGGTCAGCTCGCGATACACGGCGTTCTCGTGCAGCACGTCGAGGAACGAGCGGAACCGCGCGACCGGCGTGTAGCCGAGGTTCATCATGTGCAGCGCCGCGTCCGACACGCCCTGCGCGCGAAGGTACTCATCACGTGTAACACGGTCGTATTGCCTCAGTGACTCCGGCATCCATGCGGCCGAGAAAGGCTCGGTGATCTGGTCGACGAGCGGAGCAATGTATCGCCGCCGCACTTCGGCAGGAGTCAGCCGCTTCTGATTCGCCGGGATACCTGACGGCCATTCGAAGGGGCCGTCGGGCTCGATTGTCGACCGTTGCCGGTAGGCATATCGGATCGAGGGAACGTTGACGGGCTCGAATGGAATCAGCGTCAGGCCAAACATGCGCGCATACCCGAGCGTCAGGTCATGCGACGTCGGAATGCGCGACGCGCCGGCCTCGGCGAAAAGTCCATCGTCAAAGGGATCACGCAACGTCTGTACGCGTCCACCGGGGCGCGTCTGCCCTTCCAGTACCGTGACGTCGTGGCCTAACGCGTCGAGCTCGTAAGCCGCGGACAGACCCGCAAGCCCCGCGCCGATGATGATGACACGCTTCGGCGCCACCCCGCGCGCCGGTACGGGAGTGATCCCGCTAGCAGCAGCGACAGTGGCGAAGGTCAGCTGACCAAGGAATTCCCGCCGTGTATACCGCTCCACGAGATCTCCACGGTGACAGTTCTGCAAACTCGTTCACGCCATCACGGCCGACAACGCGCTGCTCATTATCCGGCCGACGAGGCGGTTTTTGAATGCGACAGCATCAACCGCGAAGCTCACGTTCAACCAGCAGCCTGTGCAAGAAGTGCGAGTCGCGAAAATGCTTGATGGCGCGCATTCGGGGTTTAACCGGGGACGAAGCACGGATGGTACAATCCGACCCTCTCCTGCGCACTTGGAGGAAATTGATGAGCTCCGAACGGCGGCGGCTCCATCTCACTTTCTCGCTGCTCGTGTCTCTTGCCATGTGGATCGCGACGACCGTCTCCGTCGCGCAGGCGCCGGTCAGCGTGCCGAAGATCTGGGACGATGCAGCTCTCGCGGATTGGGCCACGCCCATCGCGGCGTTGAAGGTGCGGCCCGGGCACTACACAGCCTCTGAGTACTACTCGGTTTCCGCCGACAACCTTCGCACGTATCCCGTGTATCTCCCGGACAAGGAGCCGCCTGGATATTGGGAATCGCTTCAGAAGAAGAAATCCGAACCGCTCGTCGACGTGTCGAAAATTCGAACGAAGAGCGACTGGGCCGAGGCCGGCGCGCGTGCGTTTCGCGAGCTCGACAACCCGTTCAGCCGGACAGACGATCCGAAGCTGATCGCGGCAATTCGCGATCCGAAGACCTTTGAGGGAATCGGCGGACTCGCCGACGGCACCGTGCTGGACCACCGCTGGGTGGTCACCGAACGCGGCGTGATGCTCACGACTTGGGAATGCTCGGGTTGCCACGCCCGAATGGGGCAGGGCAAAAGGGTCGAATACGGCCTTCCTCTTGCTTCGAGGCCGGCGGGCCTCGCACCGGGCGGCGTGGAGCGATTCCTCCTCCAGCTGTTGATGCTTTCGGCCGAGCGCACGTATGGCACCGCGGATCCTGCCGATCTCTATACCCGGATGTACACCGTGCCCTGGGTCCCAGGGGAAACCGAGCGCCTCCAACGTTTTTTGACCAAACCGGAGGACGCAATCGCCGCGGGGTTCAATCCGCACGGGGTGATTCCGCGCATCAATGGCAGTCCCTTTTACGGCACGCGCGTGCCGGACCTGCATCTCCTCCGCTACAACAAGTACATCGATGCGACGGGCACGCACCGGCTGCGCGGTCCGGAAGACATCGCGCGCTACGCGGCCATCATCAACAGCGCCGATCCGATGGACTTCGGGACGCATCGCTTTTTGACGAACAAGCAGCGCCGCGTGGCGTATCGCTTTGCCGACGAGGTTGTCTACGCGATTGGCGTGTATCTCCTCTCGCTCGAGCCGCCGACGAATCCCAATCCCCCGCCGGCGGACCTCGTGGCGCGCGGGCAAGCCATCTTCCGGCGTGAGAAATGCGAGACGTGCCATCCGCGACCGGATTACACGACGGGCAAGCTGACATTGGCGGAAGGGTACGAGCCACCGCGCAATCACCCCTTCTGGAGCGACATCCGGCGGCTGTCCATCGGCACGGACCCCGGCCTCGCGCTCAAGACGCGCAAGGGCACCGGGTTCTACAAGATCCCTTCGCTGCGCGGCTTGTGGTACCGGCCGCGTCTCCTGCACGATGCCTCGATCGTGACGCTCGAAGAGCTGTTCGACGAGGCACGGCTCAGCACTGATTACGAGCGAAAGGGCTGGAGCGCGCCGGGGGTGACGAAGGGCCCGATTCCGGGCCTGGAGTTCCTGACGAAACTGCCGGCGGAGGACAAGAGGGCGCTGATCGCGTTTCTGCGAAGCCTCTGATCTCAACACGTCCGAGCGCCCAACCGCGACAATGCGCGGCCCGTTGGAGGCGGATCGGTCGCTGGCCCGGCAGCATCCTTCATGGGCCATCGAAGTGGAGGCTCACAGTGCGCACGATCCGTCTCCTCGTTTCACTCCTGGTGGGAATCACTCTCGCCGGTCGGCCACTGGCGCAAGCGCCGGTTCAACGGCAGCCGATCATCGACATGCACCTGCACGCGTACCGAGCGGCGGACTGGAAGGGTTCACCAAATCCGATCACCGGCAAGCCTGGTCCCGCCACCGCAGAGGAGCACATGCGCCAGACGCTGGCAGCGATGGAACGGTACAACGTCGTGAAAGCGATCGTGAGTGGTCCGGTGGAGGTTGTCGGGCAGTGGCGAATGGCCGCACCAAATCGGATTCTGGCATCGCCGCTATTTGGGCGTCCGAACGTGGACCTCTCCGGGCGTCCGTTGCCGCAGATTGACGAACTACGTAGCTTGTTCAAGAGCGGGCGACTGAGCGCAATCGGTGAGGTCGTGGCGCAGTACCGAGGGTCTGTCGCCGAGCGATCCTGCGCTCGAGCCGTATTTCGCGCTGGCTGAAGAACTCGACATCCCGGTCGGGATTCATACCGGAACCAGCTTTCCGGGTACGCCCTATCAGGGACATCCGCGCTTCCGTCTCAGTCTGGGCAATCCGTTGCTCCTCGAAGATCTGCTGGTCCGCCATCCGAAGCTGCGTGTCTTCATCGCACACGGCGGAGAGCCCTGGCGCCGTGAGACGATCGCGTTAATGGGAATGTACCAGCAGGTCTATATGGATGTTGGCACGATCTGGCTCCTGGGATCGTTCAACCGAGCGGCGATTGACGACTGGTTCCGTGAAATGCTCTCGCATGATCTGGGGAAGCGCATCATGTTCGGGACCGACCAGATGCAGTGGCCCGACGCCATCGGAACGGCGATAGAAGTCATTGAATCAGTGAAGTTCTTGACTGAAGAACAACGCCGAGACATTTTCTATAACAACGCTGCGCGCTTCCTGCGCCTGGCACCGAGCGACGTCCGAGCCGGTCCGAGAGTGCCTGGCCAGTCATTGGACCCGAGAGCGCCGAGAAACTGACTCTCGGCGGACTTGATCCGCTGAAGGCGCCAGGGCATGGTTGTGGCGCATCTGACGGCGCAAGGGATCGTGATGAAACGCCTTCCTGCTCCTCACGCTCGCTGGTTGCACACCCGCAAATTGCGGACCTGACCCTGAGTGGCTATGCGGACGCGGACCTCCGTGACGCGTGCCTCGCCTCAGGTTTCGCGGCGTACCTGGTCAAGCCAGGGGATGCCCACGACTTGCACCGACTCCTCAGGGGCGACCCCACGAATACTGCGGCGTCGAAGCATTGACCCGACGCGTTTGGCAACGACCCACAGTTCGGCTGCGTCGTCTTCGGCTGTAGAATCGCCGTAAGTGATCCATCAACATTAAGAGGTCTGACACAATTTCCGCCCCGATCGATCTAGGAGCGTCCGCAAGTCGCTGAATTCAAACCGCATCGCGGAACGCTAGGATTTGAAGGGGCGTTTTGCGATAATCAGATCTAGATCGCGCGCAACTCATTGATTCTAAACGGAGAGATGTCCGAGTGGTTTAAGGAGCACGCTTGGAAAGCGTGTGTAGGGGAAACTCTACCGTGGGTTCGAATCCCACTCTCTCCGCCACCTCACACCCGTAAGTATCTTCAAAAGTAATCACTTACGACTGCCGCGACCGGGAGCACCCGGAACAAGCGCTCGCAAGCTTCGAGCGGGCCGGCTGGACGCCCGATCCGGCCATCTGGAACTTCGACGCGTCAGCGTCCCGAGCCCTCGCCGCCTGCACGAACATCGGCCGTGCAGGTCACCACCGTCCACTCGCCCTGCGGATCGATGCCGACGTTGTCGACCGAATCCCGAGTCGTCGGCCGACGCCGAGTGTCCGACACCGGTCGAAAAAGTCTGACGGCGCCAGAAGGCGTCGCGATCTTCGGCAAGCATGAGTCGCCGCCCAATCAGGTCGTCGGTCGCCTTCGAAATGCGGCGCTGCGAAATGGACGGTCGCGGATCGCCGATTCGCCGGCTACTGCGCGTCCAGGCGTGCGCTTCTGCGGGCGAAGGGTAGCACGCCAAGCAGCAGGGCCGCTCCGGGCGCCACCAGCATGACCAGGATCATGTTGATGATGTTGATGTCCAGGTGCAGGCCCGCCGCCCCCCGCGAAAGCGCATACAGCATGTCTGCCCCGACCGCCGGCCCAGCCATCGCCACGTGAAGCACCAAGGGAAACACGCCGGCCGCCAGGCGCTCGCCGGGGCTGCCGCCGACGTGTCGGGACCATGCGGCCCCGATGGCGCCGAGCACGAGGTAGAAGAGGAATGCCAGGCCAGCCGCGAGTGCGTGCACCTGCCAGCGCGGGTCCAGCCATCGATCGGCAGGCGTCGAAGAGACCACAAGGGACATGCCTGTCGCCGCTGCCAGCAGCATCGTCGTGCCCGGCAGCAGCACGGTAATTGCCTGTCTCGTCATGGTCGAGTCCTCATCGGCGGATCTTTCCACCGCCACCGCAAGCGCGCTCCAGTCGGGCACGCGTTCCATCGCGCGAGCAATCGCCTCCGCCTCCGTACATCCGCTCCGAAGGGCGGCATCGTAGGCGTCTTCGAGGTGGGCCGCCAGCTCGGCGCTGATCTCGCGGCGGCGGCGTTCGTCGACGCGTACGGACGCGAGGTGGCGATGCACGAGCGCAGACCAATCACGCACGGCGGAGCCCTCCAATGCGGCTGAGTGCCTGGAAGAACGCGTCCCATTCGAGGCGCGTCGCGCCGAGTTGCTTGAGGCCCTTTGCCGTCAGTCCGTAGCAGCGACGACGGACGCCCGCGGGCGTGGTCTCCCACGTGGCCTTCGTCCAGCCCCGCTTCTCCATGCGGTAGAGCAGGGGATACAACGAGGCGAGCGTGAACCGCAGGGCGCCGTCGCTTTCCTGTTCGATACGGCGGGCAATCTCGTAGCCGTGGAGCGGCTGCTGTTCAAGTACCGCCAATACCGCCAGCTCCGCACTGCCTCGCTTGATCGAAGGGTTCATCGTTGCCATCGCGACCCTATGTATAGCGTACCTATATAGGCGCGAGTCAAGATGCCCATTGCTCACAAATGCTGCGGCCTGCACGCTCGATGTGGCTGCGATTCTGGCGGGTTCCGGCGGTTCCGATCCGGCCTAAGTCGCTGAGGGGAGCGGATACCTCGGGAACGAATCCCCTGCATCGGCCACGCCTGGTGCAGGCTGAGATCCACTTCTCGTAAGTCAGCACGTCCCACGCCGGCCGAACCAGCCCGCTGCCACCGTGGGATTTGGCGCGTAAGCTTCCTGCCTTTAGAACTTCGCCTTCTTCTTCGAGTACCACACCCCGTGCGGCCGGCCAGTGCCAGGGTACGCCCAGGTGGCTACGACTTCTCCCCTGTGGACATCAACCACCGCCACGCCCCCGGTGCCCCCGGCTCCCGCGTCGAACGTGGCCAGCACGTGGCGGCCGTTGTTGGTGATGACCGCCAGGTCCCCGAACGTTCCCGCACCGGCGATGGGCACCGTGCCGCGAAGCGTGAGGTTGACGGTATCGACAAAGGCGAGAGCCGCTGGCGTTCCCCGCATGCTGACCACCAGCGTGCGCTCGGAAGGCGTGAGCATCAACGATTCGGGCTGCACGCCCACGGCGACCGATCCGGTGATGGTGTGGCTGGCGAGATCGATGCGCTTGACCGTGCCGTCGCCGCGCGACGCGACCCACAGCAGGTTGCCGAACCGGGTCGCGATCGCTTCCTCCGCTCTCGGGATCCCGGGCACGCTCAGGTTGATCTCGCCGGTTTCCGTATCGATTCCGGAGAGCTCGTCGCCGGTGTCGTGGGCAATGTACAGCGTCTCCCCATCGAGCGATGGGTGTGGGCCGTGCGAGCGCGCCAGCGGGTTGTCGCTGGTGGTGATGTAGCTGACCGAATTGTTCTCGATATCGATCGCCGCCACCTGCGGCGCGCCCACTGCCGGCGTGTGCGACGCGAGACTGACGTAGATCGTGCGGCCGTCGTGGCTGGGTTCGACGTGATGCGGCAGAGGGCCGACGTCGATCGATTCCATCGCCAGCGTCTCGATTTCGACCGTGGTGACTCGATTGATGGTTTCGGCAGCGATATAGGCCTTGCCGGCACGTTCCGAGATGCAGATGTCGTGAGCACCCGCACCGACCGGCAGCGTCCTGAGCACCCGTCCGGTCTCGGCATCAAAGATCGCCAGCTCGCCACGGTCGCGGTTCACGACCCAGACCGTGCCCTTGAGCTGGCTTTGGCCGCGGTGGCCTTCGCCGCGGGCGATCGGCCCGCGCTGAGCGACCTGAATGGCGACATCCGCAGCGACCCCGGACATCGAAGCGGCGAGGATGATCACGAACAGAGCGGTAACCAGGCGGTGTGTCGGCTGAATCGCGAATCGCACGGTCGTCTGCATACAAGCTCCTTGGGGGCGAACGGTTCGCCTTCCGGCGGGATTGGGGCCCCTGAGGGAAACGCGGAATCCGCGGCCGATCCGTCTCATCGCTCGCGGCGAATCGGCGTAGAATCCTCGCGGATCACGGGGGATGCCTGAGCACTCCGATGTCACCCGCCTGCTGCTGGCCTGGGGGAATGGCCAGGAAGCGGCCGCCGCGCCGCTGATGGACGCCGTGTACGGCGAGCTGCGCCGGCTCGCGCGCGGCTACCTGATCCGCGAGCGGCGCGACCATTCGCTGTGCGCCACCGCCCTGGTGCACGAGGCCTACCTGAAGCTCGTCGATCAGCGACGCGCGCGCTGGCAGAACCGGGCGCATTTCTTCGCCGTCGCGGCACACGTCATGCGTCGTCTGCTGGTGGATCACGCGCGGGCGCGCGCAGCCTTCAAACGCAATGCCGCTCTGACCGTGTCCCTCGGCGACATCGATGCGGCGACGCCAGACATCCCGCCGGACGTGATCGCTCTCGATGCGGCCCTCGACAAGCTGGCGAGGCTTGACGCCCGGCAGGCGCAGCTCGTGGAGCTGAGGTTCTTCGGCGGGCTGACGGTCGACGAAGCGGCAGCGGTGCTGAACGTGGCCGCGATCACGGTCAAACGAGACTGGGCGCTGGCCCGGACCTGGCTGTACCGTGAGCTGGGGCCGTCATGACCGATCCCCAGGCGTGGCAGCGCGTACGCCTTCTCTTCCACGCCGCGCTCGACGTCCCCGCGGAGTCACGCCTCGAGTTCGTCAAGGCACGAGCTGACGATCCCCTC
The DNA here is from genome assembly GCA_963723005.1 of uncultured Acidobacteriota bacterium. Classification (GTDB taxonomy): domain Bacteria; phylum Acidobacteriota; class Vicinamibacteria; order Vicinamibacterales; family UBA2999; genus VFZN01. Next base: position 92,364 of record CAVRPA010000019.1, read on the forward strand.
GTCCTGGGGGAGGTCATCTCATTGCTCGAGGCCTACCCGGCGTCTCAGGGGTTTCTCAGCGCGCCCTTCGACCGGAGTCAGGCCGCTGCGGCGGTGGCGCATCTGCAGCCGGGAGACCGGCTCGGTTCGTTCGAGGTGCTCGGTCTGATCGGGTCGGGAGGCATGGGCGAGGTCTACCGTGCGCGCGACACGCGGCTCGAACGCGACGTCGCGATCAAAGTGCTCTCGTCAACCCGTGGTGATGACCGCGACAGCCGCGAACAGCTGGAGCGCGAAGCGCGCGCGATCGCCAGGCTGACGCATCCCCGCATCAGCACGTTGCACGATGTCGGCACCGCCCGCATTGGCGGTGTCGAGGAGACCTACCTGGTCCTGGAGCTGGTCGAGGGCGAGACCCTTGCCGCGCGGCTGCAACGCGGCCCGCTGCCCCTTGACCAGGCGCTGAGCGTTGCCATCGATGTCGCTGAGGCCCTGGTCGCCGCGCACGCGGCAGGGATCGTCCACCGCGATCTCAAGCCGGCCAACGTCATGCTGACGCGCTCGGGCGCGAAGCTGCTCGACTTCGGTCTTGCGCGACACCGCTCGCCGGCACACGTCGAGGGCGCGAGTGCAACGTCCGACGATTCACGACTGCAGGGAGGGGCGATTGTCGGCACCCTCCCCTACATGGCGCCGGAACAGCTGAGCGGCGCGGCGCCGGATGCCCGCAGCGACCTCTTTGCATTCGGCGCGATGCTCTACGAGATGGTCGGCGGGACCCGAGCGTTCGACGCCGGATCGCAGGCCGAATTGGTTACGGAGGTCCTCGAGCACGAGCCGCCGCCGCTGTCGACGCGAGCACCCGTCGTGCCGACCGCGCTCGATCGGCTCGTCGCCACATGTCTCGCCAAGGAGCCGGATGGGCGCTGGCAGACGGCCACCGATCTGCTCCGAGAGCTGCGGTGGATTCGGCACGATCGCACGACCCCGGTCGCTGCTGCGGCGGTAGCGGCCCGCCGAACTCACCGGCCGGCAACCATGGTCGCGGCCACATTAGCCGTCGCCGTGCTCGCATTCACTGGCTTGAGCGTCACCAGACAAACGGTGCCGGCAGCTTCTCGCATCACGTTTCCCGTACATGCGCCAGCGGGCACGAAATTTCCGCGCGGCACTGCGGAGATGGCGCTTTCTCCCGACGGCAACCGCCTGGTGTTCGTCACCATTGCGGCGGACGGCACGAGGAACCTCTGGGTCCGGCGATTCGATGCTGTGGAGAGCCGCCTGATCGAAGGAAGTGAGGACGCGCATTACCCTTTCTGGTCACCCGATGGCAGCTCGATTGCCTACTTCGCGCACAACAAGCTGAAGCGAATCGCCGAGGGCGGCGGCGTGCCGCAAGCGATCTGCGATGTCGTGCTCGGCACGCGCGGCGGGACGTGGAACAGGGATGGCGTCATCCTCTTCAGCAGTTTCGGGCAGCCATTACGGCAGGTGTCGGACACGGGTGGAGTTCCGTTGGCCGCCAGCGAGCTCAATCAATCGCGTGGTGACCTGACGCACGCCTGGCCGGTGTTCCTCGGCGACGGGCGTCGCTTTCTTTACCTGGCCTTCGGCAATGATCCCGCACAGATCGGCTTGTTCCAGGGATCGCTGGGATCGACGGCGGCGCGGCGCATCGCCGCGGCGGAATCGAACGTGGCGATCGTCGGCTCCTCGCTCGTCTCCCTGAACAAGGGCCACCTGACCGCTCACGAATATGACCCGGTTCACCTGCAAATCCAGCCGGCGCGCCGCACCATCGCGGAAGGGATCGCCTCGGATCCGCCGCTCCGATCTGGCGCCCCGTTCTCCGCTACGAGCAGCGCCATCGCATACCGGAGTGCGAGCCCGAACAGCCGCCTGATCTGGTTCGATCGCAGCGGCCGAGAGATCGGTTCGTTTGCCGGACCGCCGGGCGATTATCATCACCCGGCGCTGTCGCCGGACGAGAAGACGTTGGCCATCGAGAAGACCGACCCGGCAACCGGCCGTCATACGATCTGGACGCTCGATCTCAGCCGCGGCACGACGTCGCGGCTGATTTTCGATCCTGCGGGGGCCCACGTCCCGGGCTGGTCGCCGGATGGGCGGCGAGTCGTCTTCAATTCGAACAAACTCGGCGGCATCGACCTCTACGTCGCCGACGCGGACGGCACCGGGACCGCGCAGTTGCTGCTTCGTTCGCCCGAACAGTACGGGCTTTTGATCAACCACTGGCCGCAGGAGCGCTTTCTTCTTTATCAGGTCGTTCGCAAGGGCCAGAAGGACCTCGCAATGCTGTCGCTGGACGGGGAGCAGACCCCGGGTGGGACGGGGAGCAGACCCCCGGTGGGCGCTCGATTCACCGGCGAACGAGGAGCAAGGCCAGGTCTCCCCCGACACCAGGTGGATTGCCTTCACCTCGGACGAATCGGGGGCGCCCGAAGTATACGTGCAGGATTCTCGTGGCTCCGGCGCCAAACGACGGGTGTCGACCCGGGGTGGTGCGCAGGGGCAATGGAGGGGAGACGGCAACGAGCTGTTCTATCTCGCGCCCGATGGCAACCTCATGGCGGTGGCGGTGGCCGCGTCGGCGGGCTCGATCGAGACCGGCATCCCGCGAGCGCTGTTCGCCACTGGCATCACGGGATCGTTCGTCGATCGCCGCAATCAGTACGTCGTCACGCGTGACGGTCAGCGCTTTCTCGTCAATATCAGCGAGGAAGATCTCAATTCGGCACCGATCACCGTGGTCCTGAACTGGGATACTGCGGGACGGGCAGGACTGAGCCGTTGAGAAGGCCTCAGCCACGCGTCCGATACTCATCGGACGCCGGATACCGGCACCGGCCGGCCTCGTCACCCCTTCGCCACCAGCGAGTCGAGCTCATCCCACCGCGCCATCGCTAGTCTCGAGCTCGCGCGCCGCGGCCTGCACCCGATCCAGCTTCGCCTGAATCGTCGTCGCCGGCTGCTTGTAGAAGTCCGCCGCGGCCACTTCCCTGGCCAACGTCTCCTGCTCCGCTTCCAGTTGCTCGATCTTCGCCGGCAGCGCGTCGAACTCGCGCTGTTCCTTGAACGACAGCTTGCGCTTCGGCGGCGCTGTCTTTACCGCCGTGGGCGAGGCAGTCGCGGTAGCAGCGCCCTTGGATTGCCTGGCGCCAGTCGCGCCCGGAGCCGGCGTGCCGGAGGACGCTGTTGGACGTGCGGCGCCGTTCTCCGACCTGGCCCGCTTTGGTTTCGCAGCAGGCGACGAGGCTGCAGCCTGCGCGGCCGGCTTTCCCCTTGGGTGTGGCAGGCGCCGCGGGAGCGACCGGCTCCACGCGCACAGGTCGTGGAAGTGGCGCTCCGCTCGACTGGCGCTTCCAGTCCTCGTAGCCGCCGACGTACTCGCCGATGTGGCCGTTGCCCTCGAACGCCAGCGTGCTGGTGATCACGTTGTCGAGGAAGCGGCGGTCGTGACTGACCAGCAGCAGCGTGCCCGGCCATTCGACGAGGTGCGCTTCCAGCAGCTCCAGCGTTTCGAGATCGAGATCGTTGGTCGGCTCGTCCAGCACCAGCACGTTGGCCGGCCGCGTGAACAGCCGGGCCAGCAGCAGCCGGTTACGCTCGCCGCCCGACAGCGCCTTCACCGGCGAGCGCGCGCGCTCCGGGCTGAACAGGAAGTCCTGCAGGTAGCCGTGCACGTGCCGGCGCATCCCGTTGATCTCGATGGTGTCGTTGCCGTCGGCGATGGTGTCCACCACGGTCCGCTCGGGATCGAGCTGCTCGCGCTGTTGATCGAAGTAGGCGACCTGCACGTTGGCGCCGGTCCGCACCTCGCCCGCATCCGGCTGGAGCTCGCCGAGCAGCATCCGCAGCAGCGTGGTCTTCCCCGCGCCGTTCGGCCCGATCAGCCCGATGCGATCGCCGCGCACGATGCGCGTGGAGAAGTCGTCCACCACCACGGTCTCGCCGTAGACCTTGCGCAAACCCTCGGCCTCGAACACCGTCTTGCCCGTGGGATCCGCCTCGGTCACCTGCATCTTCACGCTGCCGGGCTGCAGCCGGCGGGCGGCGCGTTCCTCGCGCATCGCCATCAGCGCTTTCACCCGGCCTTCGTCGCGCGTGCGCCGCGCCTTGATTCCCTGGCGCAGCCACACTTCCTCGCCCGCCAGCCGCTTGTCGAACTTGGCCTGCTGCGTCGCCTCGTTGGCCAGCCACTCCTCCTTCTTGCGCAGGAAGGTCTGGTAGTCGCCCGGCCACGAGGTGAGGCGGCCGCGGTCCAGCTCCACGATCCTCGTCGCGATGTTCTCGAGGAACGCGCGATCGTGGGTCACGAAAATGACGGCGCCGGCGTACTCGCGGAGAAAGGCTTCCATCCACTCGATGGCGGCCACGTCGAGATGGTTGGTCGGTTCGTCGAGCAGCAGCAGGTCGGGCTGCGCCACCAGCGACCGCGCCAGCAGCACGCGGCGCTTCCACCCGCCCGACAGCGTGTCGACGATGGCGTCGGCCGGCAGGTCGAGGCGCGTGAGCACCAGTTCCACGCGCTGCTCGAGACTCCAGCCGTCCCGCTCTTCGAGCTCGTGCTGCAGCTCCCCAAGCCTGGCCAGCGCTTCGGGTGAATGGTCGTGTTCGATCTCCACGGTGGCGTGGTGATAGGCGCGAATCAATTCCGCCAGGTCGCCCAGGCCTTCCGCTACCACGTCGAAGACCGGCGCGTGCGCCGAGAGAGGCACGTCCTGAACGAGCCGGGCCACGCGTGTGCCCGGCTGACGCCACACCGTGCCACCGTCGGGCTGCAGCTCGCCGCTCAGGATCTGGAGGAGCGTGGACTTGCCGGTGCCATTGCGCCCGATGATGGCCACCCGCTCCCCCGCCTCCACCTGCAGCGAGGCATCGTCGAGGAGCGGAAGGTGCCCGTAGGCGTGGGCGATGTGGTCGAGCGTGATGAGTGGCACCGATCGACGGTACTACCGATTGGCCGATCTACCAAAGATGCGTCAGCTACAATCGTCGTACCCATGTCACTCGACCACTACGTCACCCTGGGCCGCTCAGGCCTGCGCGTCAGCCCGTTGTGCCTTGGCACGATGACCTTCGGCGAGGAGTGGGGGTGGGGATCGACGGTGGCGGAGTCCGAGGCGCTCCTCGCGCGTTACATGGAGCGCGGCGGCAATTTCATCGATACCGCCAACGCCTACACCAAGGGTCATTCCGAGGTCATCATCGGCGACTACTTCGCCCGCACGCCGGGGCGGCGCGATCGCGCGGTGATTGCCACCAAGTTCCTGTCGAACCTGTATCCCGGCGATCCCAACGGCGGCGGCGCGGGCCGCAAGTCGCTGGTGGCCGCGTGCGAGCAGTCGCTGCGCCGGCTCAAGACCGACTACATCGACCTCTACTGGATGCACTGCTGGGATCAGCACACGCCGATCGAGGAAACGATGCAGGCGCTGGACGACCTGGTGCGGGCCGGCAAGGTGCGGTACGTGGGCTTCTCCGACACGCCGGCCTGGAAAGTGGCACAGGCGCAGACGCAGGCGCTCTTCCGTGGCTGGGCGCCACTCATCGCGCTCCAGATCGAGTACTCGCTGATCGAGCGCACCGTCGAAGGCGAGCTGGTGCCGATGGCCCTGGAGCTCGGCCTCGGCATCACGCCGTGGTCGCCGCTGCGCGGCGGCGTGCTCTCCGGCAAGTACACCCGCGAGAACGCCGGGACGATGAAGGCCGATCGCGGCGAGCGGGTGACGAACTTCCTCACCGAGCGCAACTACGTGATCATCGACGAGCTGATTCGCATCGGGCGCGAGCTGGCGTGCTCACCCGCCTCTGTGGCGCTGGCCTGGCTGCAGGCGCAGCCCGGCGTCGTCTCCACCATCATCGGCGCGCGCCGCCTCGATCAGCTCGATCAGAACCTGGCCGCCCTGGACGTCACGTTGACCGCGGAGCACATCGCGGCGCTGAAGGCGGTGTCCGAGCCGGTCGCTGAACTTCCCTGCCGGCATGCTGAAGTTCGTCGGCATGTTCACGCAGGGCGGGCTGACGGTGAATGGTCAGACAGCGCCGGTGTGGCCGGCGGCGCCGACGGGGGACGGGGAGCGGTATTAGGTCTTGAGGTCTTGGGTCTTGGAGTCTTGGGTCTTGAGTCTTCGTGTCGCGTCTCGGCCTGGCTTGAGTCCTGCGGAGCTTGGCGGCGCTGGGTTGCGCGGTCGATGGTCTGAGCCGTGCGGAGCCAGCGGCTTGCCAGAATGCGCGCGGGCGTCCGGTCGCAGGTTCTGCTAGGTCGATGATCCCGACCTCTCGATCGACGAGACCAGACGCAATCTCGAGCCCGCTCTGGCACGCCAGCCTGCAGCGTGTTGCGCGTGCGCACGCTGATCACACGAAGCTCGCTGCGTCACCCTGCGACCGCGACCTCGCCGCTGAGGTCTACAGCGTCGACGACCCGCTTCGTACCGATGGAGCACTACGATGCGGTTGCAGATCCGGCGTGCGCGCGGTCTCAGTGCCGACCAACATCGTGCAAGGTCCGTCGGCGAGAGCCAGGCGGAGTCTGCGTTTCCTCGTAGATCGCGTTGGCATCAGTCGACGCATGCAGGCGGTCGTGCCGAAGCGGGACCTCGAATTCGTGACGCCGGAATCGTCGGAATCGAGCAGCTCTGGGATCACCGACGGCATCGCAGACTCGGCGAGCCGAGTACGCCGGCACGCGCGGCAGGTCGCTGCGGACTCGACGCCGCGTCGGCCACGGCCATCAGCCGGGACAGGCTCAAGACCCAAGACCCAAGACCCAAGACCCAAGACCCAAGCCCCAGACGCCGCGGTCTCAGGACCTCGCTCCCCCATCACCGCATTGAACACCACCCTGAACGTCCCGAACGGCTGCCCGCGCCACTGGGGCCGGAACCCGAGCAGGACGATGTGGCCTTTGCCGTAGGCGACATCGAGTGCCGCGGCGCGGTTGTTCAGGAAGCGCTCGCCGAGCAGATATCCGGAGAGCAGCGGCGAGCCGGTGGACTGATACTTCGCCAGCACCTCGCCCTTGAAGCCCTCGCCGGTCTCGAACGCGGGGCTGCCGTCCACGAAGATCGCCGCGCGCGCCGGCATGCCGGCCATCACCGGGTGGCTGGTGGTCGCCTCGACTTCGAGCACCGACCCGCCCGTGAAGAACTCCTGGCGCTTCATGCCCGCGACCACGTTCTTCACCGGCAGCCCGAACTGCTGGATGGCAAACGCGGTGGCGCGGTTGAAGCAGACCAGCGTGCCACCGTCCTTGACGAAGCTGTCGATCGCGCGGGCGCCGTCCTCGCCGATGCCGCCCTCGAACTGCGGCGGCACCATCCCGGTCGTGTAGCCCTCCATCAGCCCCCGCCCCTCGTCGGCGATCACCAGCGAGTCGATGCGCTCGGCCAGCGCCCCGCGGCCGCGGAAATCCTTCGGCGACAGGTTCACGACCTCGAAGCCATAGCGCTCGAGCATCCAGCGGGTCCAGCCTTCGTCCATGCTCGCCATGAACGGGCGGTAGAGCCCGACGCGCGGCCGCGCGATCTCCCGCGCGCCGGCGGGCGCCGCGGTGCGCTCCGCCTGGAGCGCGAGCGACTTCACCAGTTCGTCCTGCTGCGCGGCGGTGAGCCCGCTGACCACGTAGCGCGCGCTCGCGAGGCTGACGCGCGCGCCCAGCTTCCACGCGCGATTCAGCGCCGCGAAGGTGTTGTTCTGCGCCGGGTCCAACGACAGCGCCGTGCCGCTGCCGGTGATCTTCCCCGGTGGCGGCACGATCGCAGCCGCGGTGCTGTTGGTGTCGAAACCAACGCCGGGCGCGCTGTCGAACGGCGCGGTGTCGTTGGCGCCCGTCTCGTACGGCGTGACCGGGCCGGCCGCGGGCAGGTCCGTGCCAAGACGCGTCAGCGTGGCCCTGAACTCCCTGGTGAGGGGCGACGTGAGCGGCGTCACGTTGACGCCCATCTGAAACGGCAGGGTCCACCCGGCCGCGTCGTAGGGCTGCTCGAGCGGACCGTCGGGCGATTCCCTCAAATCGGGATACTGCTGCACGTCCAGCACCTGCCGCACGGTCTCGGCGAACTCCTGATCCATCGGAATCACCCACGTGCCCGCGGCATAGCTCACGCCTTCCACGGTGGCGGCGCTCGACAACTGCGACACCCGGACGCCCTGGAAGGCCAACCGCCGCAGCAACTCCACGGCGGCCACCGGATCGCGCTGCTGCTGCGGGATGACATAGGCGTACGGCGGCGCCTTCGAGTAACTTGTCGATCTGCCACAGCCCGGCGCGGTAGCGATTGAGCAGCACCTGTTCGCGGTAACGCGAGGCGTAGTCGAGCACCGAGATCGACGCCGTCTCCATGTACTCCACCGCATCCCGCAACCGCCACCAGCCGCCCGGCCACGGGCTGGTGTAGAGCGCCTGCGGACGAAGGTCGCGCATGTTCGCCGGGAAATCGCTCAGCGTGTACATCTTCGGCGTGGCATACGAATAGAGCGCGGTCTCGGTCCAGAACGAGGCGATGTTCTGGAACACCGGCTTGTAGTCGATGTAGCCGGGATACCAGGCATCGAAGCCGGTGCCCATGTGGGTGGCGCCCACCTGTCCGCGCGCGTCCAGGCCCTGGGCCATGGCCATGCCAATCATGTTGATCTCCCGCGAGATCAGGTACGGCGCCTGCGTCGCGATCGGCTCGGCAAACGGCGGCAGCCAGATGCGCGTCGGGAACGGCGCGGTCTGGTGGTGCACGTGGATGATCTGCGGCTCCCACTGGCGCCAGGCGTGCTCCATCACCCGCGACTCGATCATGTTGAGCATGTAGCCGTCGCGGTTGTTGTCGTGGCCGACGTACTCCTGATAGAGCTTCGGCATCGGCGCCACCTCGAACGGCGTCCCGACGTTGCCGCGATACCACTCCGCCACCATCTGCTGCCCGTCCGGATTGATCGTCGGCCAGAGCAGCAGGATGACGTTCTCGAAGATGTGCGCGTACTCGGGGTCGTCGGCCTTCGCCAGCAGGTCGTAGGCCAGCTGCATCGTCTGCTGCGGTCCCGCCACCTCGGTCGAGTGGAGCCCGCCATCGATGTGCACGATGGCCTTGCCCTCGCGCGCCAGCTGCTTCGCATCGGCTTCACTCAGCCCCGCCGGCCGTGCCAGGCGGCGCGCGATCTCGCGATAGCGATCGATCTTCGCGAGGTTGGCGGACGACGAGATCGCCGCCAGCCAGTAGGTTCGCCCCTGCGTCGAGGTGCCGGCCCGCATCATCGTCATGCGATCGCTGGCGGCGTCCAGCTTCTGGAAGTAGTCCACGGTCTCGTCGTAGGTGGCGATCTTGTAGTCGGCACCCACTCTGATAGCCCAGCACCGACTCGGGTGTCGGCAACGAGGGTGCCTGGGCGGCAACGGCGGCCTGCAGCAGCAGTGACGTCGCGGCGAGCGTAAGGATGATGGCGCGCATCAGCGCATTTTACTTGGCGCGGATATCATCCGAGTCAACGAGGACCATGAGTGCAACGCATCTTTGAGCATCGCGGCTGTCCGCTCCATTGCACGGTCCGGGGGCAGGGGCCGGTGGTCCTCTTCATCCAGGGCGTTGGCGTGCACGGCGAGGGTTGGCGCCCGCAGGTCGAGTCGCTGGCAGCGCACTTCACCTGCGTCACGTTCGACAACCGTGGTGTCGGCCAGAGCGTTCCCGCCGCCGCTCCAATCACCGTCCCACAGATGGCGGACGATGCCCGCGCGGTGCTCGATGGGCTTGGCATCGAGTCGGCGCACGTCATCGGGCATTCACTGGGCGGCCTGGTCGCCTTGCAGCTGGCGCTGGACGCTCGCCCGCGCGTGCGAAGCCTCTCGTTACTGTGCACGTTCGCCAGCGGCGGAGCCGCGGCGCCGCTCACCCCGCGCATGATCTGGCTGGGCCTCCGCTCGCGCGTGGGCACGCGGAAGATGAGGAGGCGCGGGTTCCTCGCGATCATCATGCCCCCTGGTAATCTCGGCGATCCGGAGGCCAACGCCGCCGAGCTCGCCGCCCTGTTCGGCCACGATCTCGGCGACCAGCTCCCCATCGTTGACGTGCAGCTGAAGGCGATGCGCGGGACCAACCTGACAACGCGGCTTCCAGCGCTTGCGGGGCTGCCCACGCTGGTGATGAGCGCGGCGCACGATCCGATCGCCCCGCCGAGCGTCGGCCGGGTGATGGCCACGGGCATCCCCGGCGCCCGCTACGTCGAGGCCGCCGACGCGTCGCACGGGCTTCCCATCACCCACGCCGCCTTTGTGAACGGCGAGTTGCTCGCCCATCTGGGCACGATCGCGTAGAAGCCCACTGGGGCGGATAGCGCCTCCCCGACCGGGGCGGGATCCGTTATCCTTGTTGTTTGCCCTGGTCGCGCGGCCTGGCCCTGAACACCGATCCCTGAACCCTGCTCCCTGACCCCTGATCCCTGATCCCTTCCCTGAAGTCCGATGATCTCCCTTTCCAATATCAACAAGCAGTACGGCCGCCAGCTGATTTTCGTGGATGCCTCGTTCCAGCTGAATCCCGGCGAGAAGGTGGGCCTGGTCGGCCCCAACGGCGCCGGCAAGACCACGCTGTTCCGGATGATCGTCGGAGAGGAAGTGCCTGACGAAGGCGAGGTCACGGTGCCGCGGAAGCTGACCGTCGGCTACTTCCGCCAGGACGTCGAGGAGATGGCGGGCCGGTCGGTGCTGGACGAGGCCATTGCCGGCAGCGGCCGGCTGGGCGATCTGCATCACGAGCTGGAAGCTCTTCAGCACGCGATGGAGGATCCGGCGCAGGCCGACAAGATGGACAAGGTGCTGGCCCGCTTCGGCGAGGTCCAGGAAGAGTACGAGCACCTGGGTGGCTACACGCTCGAGGCGCAGGCGCGCGAAGTGCTGCACGGGCTGGGACTCGCCGACGACCAGATCGATGGCGATGTCGGCGCGCTCTCGGGCGGTTGGAAGATGCGCGTGGCGCTGGCCCGCGTGCTGCTCGGCAAGCCCGACGTCCTGCTGATGGACGAGCCGACCAACCACCTGGATATCGAGTCGATCATCTGGCTCGAGCAGTTCCTGAAGTCGCTGAACGGCGCGCTGCTGATGACCTCGCACGACCGCGAGTTCATGAACCGCATCGTCACCAAGATCGCGGAGATCGACAGCGGCGAGATCATCTCGTACTCCGGCGACTACGACTTCTACGAGCGCGAGCGGGCCATCCGCGAGACCAACCAGCAGGCGGCCTATGCGCGGCAGCAGGCGATGCTGGCGAAGGAGCAGCGCTTCATCGAGCGCTTCAAGACGCACGCCGCCAAGGCGTCGCAGGTGCAGAGCCGGATCAAGGCGCTCGACAAGATCGAGAAGATCGAGCTGCCCAAGAAGCGGCAGGTGGTGAAGTTCGAGTTCCGGACGCCGCCGCGCTCCGGCGACCAGGTGGCGGTGGTCGAGAACCTGCACAAGACGTACGGCAAGCGGGTCATTTACGACGGCCTGAACCTCACCATGCGTCGCGGCGAGCGCTGGGCGGTGATGGGCAAGAACGGCGCCGGCAAGTCCACGCTGCTGAAGATGATGGCCGGCGTGCTGGCGCCGGACGAGGGCGAAGTGCGGCTGGGCGCGAGCCTGAAGATGGGCTACTTCGCGCAGCAGGCGCTCGACGTGATGGACCCGGATCTGACGCTGATCGAGCAGCTGCAGAACGACTTCCCGCGCGAGGGACTGGGTGCGCTGCGCACCCTGGCCGGCGCGTTCCAGTTTTCAGGCGACGATGTGGACAAGAAGATCCGGGCGCTGTCGGGCGGCGAGAAATCGCGGCTGGCGATGGCGCGGATGCTGTTCAATCCGCCGAACTTCCTGGTGCTGGACGAGCCCACGAACCACCTTGACCTGGCGACGAAGGAGATGCTGGTCGAGCAGCTGAAGTCGTTCGAGGGCACGATGATTTTCGTCTCGCACGACCGCATGTTCCTGCGCGGCCTGGGCAATCGGGTGCTGGAGTTGGGTGGCGAGAGCGGCACCAGCCGCGAGCCGCTGGTCTACCCCGGCACCTATATCGAGTACGTGGAGAAGACCGGGCACGAAGCCCCTGGCACACACACCTAGGGGGGAGCTGTTATGGAAGAAGAAGATTTCGCCACCATGTTCGAGGCTTCGCTGCAGGCGAAGCGGGTCAGCCAGGGCCAGACCGTCGAGGGCACCATTGTCCGCATCGGCCCTGAGGTCGCCCTCGTCGACGTCGGCGGCAAGAGCGAAGCGGTGGTCAACGTCAGCGAGCTGAAGAACGCTGACGGCGAGCTGGAGGTGGCCGTCGGCGATCGCATCCAGGCCGTGGTGATGTCCACGGTCGGCGGCGTGCAGCTCTCACGCAAGCTCGGACGCGGCGCCGCCACGGATCGACAGCTCGAGGACGCCTTCCGCGCCGGGCTGCCGGTCGAAGGCACCGTTGAAAAGACGGTGAAGGGCGGCTACGAAGTCCGTATCGCCCGACAGCGCGGGTTCTGCCCGCTGTCGCAGATCGACACCGTGCGGACCGCCGACCCCGAAGTGCACGTCGGCAAGGTCTACACGTTCAGGATCATCGAGTACAAGAACGAGGGCCGCGACCTGGTCGTCTCGCGCCGCGCCCTGCTCGAAGAGGAGCAGCGAGCCAACGCCGCGGAAGTCCGCCGCTCCATCGTCCCCGGCGCGGTGCTGACGGGACGCGTGGTCTCGGTGCGCGAGTTCGGCGCCTTCGTCGATCTGGGCGGCGGCGTGCAGGGCCTGCTCCACGTCTCCGAAATGGGCTGGTCGCGCGTCACTGACACCTCGCAGGCGGTGACCGCTGGCGAAGAACTCACCGTGAAGGTGCTGCGTGTGGAAGAGGGCTCGGGGAAGATCGCGCTCGGCCTGAAGCAGCTGACCGAGGATCCGTGGTCGAAGGTGCCGGAGACCTACGCGGTCGGCCAGGTCCGGAGCGGCCGCGTCACCCGCATCGCCGAGTTCGGCGCCTTCGTCGAGCTGGAGCCAGGCGTCGAAGGATTGGCGCACCTCTCCACCTTCGCGCCGACCGGGCGCCCGAAGGACTGGGCCCGCGCCGTTCCGGTGGGAACGACCGCGGACTTCGAGATCCTGACCATCGATCTCGACAAGAAGCGCATCGGTGTGGCGATCGTCCCCGAGGGGTCCACGCGCGCGAGCGAGCGTGTCGCCTCCTCCGCCGGCGAGATGGCCTCCGGCGCCCGCATCACCGGCAAGGTCGAGCGTCACGAGACGTTTGGCGTGTTCGTGTTCCTGGCGCCCGGCCGCACTGCGCTCATGCCGCTCAGCGAGACCGGCCTGGCGAGGGAAGCCGATGTGGCCAAGGCCTTCCCGGTCGGCAGCGACATCGAGGTGATGGTGGTCGAGGCCGATCCCTCAGGCCGCCGCATTCGCGTCAGCCGCAAGGCGATTATCGATGCGCAGGAACGTCAGGAGCTGCGCGAGTATTCGGAGCGCGCCGATGCCGCACCGGCCGAGGGCTTTGGCTCGCTGGCCGACAAGCTTCGCGGAGCGATGAAGGATAGATAGATTGAGTCTATCGCTCTATCGGTGATCCGCTATCGCGGTGCCGTTCAGCGCAAAACGCCAGATCGCCTGAGCCACGCCGGCGTCGTCGTGGGTGGCGGTCTGGTGCCAGCCACGACCACCCAGCGCGTCAACGGCGTTGCCCATGATCACCGGCACGCCGGCGAATTCCAGCATCTCGACGTCGTTCAGGTTGTCGCCGATCGCCATCACCTGCGCCGGGGCGATTCCAAGCGCGGCGGCGCGCGCGGCCAGCGCGTAGCCCTTGTTGGCCGTCGTGGCGGTGACATCGACCAGGGCGAAGTCCCGCCGCTCGTATTCGGTCCGGCACACGGCCATCGGGCCCAGTCCCGCCAGCGACTCGTGGATCACCCGCATCGTCTCCACGTCGCCGTTGAACATCACCTGAATCGGATCCTCGGTCAGCGCATCCTCGAGCGGCGAGGCATGGCCAATCCAGTGACGGCGCCCCTCCCAGTAGCTGCCACGGTTTGGATGTTCCCAGTCCATGCCCTCCGCGACGACGTGCCCCTCGGCCTCGCGGTCGAACATCAGCGCGGTGGTGTCGCGGAACTCGCGCGTGTGCTCGAGCACCTGCCGCGCGGTCTCGCGTGACAGCAGGCGCCGCGCGACGGTGTGACCGTCGAGCGTTCGCTCGATGGCGCCGTTCGAGGCGATCAGGGTGACCGTCGGGGGCAGCGCCTCCACCACTCTGCGCGCGAACGGAAAGCTGCGCCCCGTCACCAGCACGACGTGCACGCCGGCGTCCAATGCCGCCGTCACCGCGGTGACGTTGGCCTCCGGGATCCGGCCGCGGCTGTCGATCAGCGTGCCGTCGATGTCGATCGCGACCAGGCGCACATCCATGACGTCATGCTAGCGGAATCGGCTACTTGACAGACGCGCGCGATGGTGACAAGGTTCGCGCCCACACCCATGACCCGCCGCGTGGTCGCCTCCGGCACCGCCCTGATGCTGAGCACCGTTGTCGCGCTGCTCGACGCGCAGAATCCCCGCGATCGCCACAACATCGGCCCCGAGCGGTTCAGCAGCCGGGTTGTGGCCTCCGGTCTCGAGAACCCATGGGAGGTGACCTGGGGACCGGACGGGTACTTGTGGATCACCGAACGAACCGCTTTCCGCGTGACGCGGGTGAACCCGGCTGACGGCTCGCGCCATGTGGCGCTGGTCCTGGGCGATGTCTACCAGGTGGCGGTCCAGGATGGGCTGATGGGGATGGCCCTGCACCCGGACCTGCTGCGCTCGCGCGGCCACGACTATGTGTACCTGGCGTACACGTACGATGCGGATCCAGGCCCCGGCCAGGCGCGGCGCCTGCGCGTCCGCCGCTACACCTACGACGCCGTGCGGCAGACGCTCGCTTCACCCAGTGACGTCCTCGACGACCTGCCGGCGCACGATGATCACGGCGGTGGGCGGCTGGCGTTCGGTCGTGACGGCACCCTCTATCTTTCGCGCGGCGACCAGGGCAGCAACTACCTCCAGAACTACTGCAATCCCATCCGCGCGCAGGACCTTCCTGTCGCGCGCGACGTATCGGCAGGCGACTGGAGCTCTTACCAGGGGAAGCTGCTGCGCCTGAATCCCGACGGCTCGATCCCGCCGAACAACCCGGTGCTCAACGGCGTGCGCAGCCACGTCTACACCTATGGGCATCGCAATGTGCAAGGGATGGCCTTCGGGCCGGACGACCTGCTGTATGCCTCTGAGCACGGGCCCAGTTCCGACGATGAAGTGAACCTGATTACGGCCGGGAAGAACTACGGTTGGCCGCACGTGGCCGGGTTCCGTGACGATCGCGGGTACGCCTACGCGAACTGGTCGGCGGCATCGCCAGAGCCGTGCCAGTCACTCAAGTTCGACGTGCTGCGCCCGCCATCATCAGTGCCTGCGGCGACGGAGTCGTCCTGGCAGCACCCGGACTTCGTCGAGCCACTGGCCACGCTCTTCACGGTGCCAGCCGCGTACGACTTCGCGACGCTGAGAAACGCCACAGCAGCTCCGGGCGGCCTCGAGGTGTATGCCGCAGCCGCCATCCCGGATTGGGATCGTTCCCTGCTCGTCACCGGCATGAGGGTTGGTGTGCTCTACCGCCTCAAACTGCGAGATGACGGGAAAGCGATCGACGGACCGCCGCTCGAATACTTCCGCGCGGCCGATCGATATCGTGACCTGGCCGTGAGCCCCGATGGGCGCCACATCGTCCTGGTCACCGACAACTTTGGGAGCACCCAGAACGCCCGGGACCAGCGCACCGGCACGCTCGCTCATCCTGGAGCGGTGCTCGAATTCACCTACACGCCAGGTTCACGAGAGGAGCAGTGATGATGGACCGCAGGACATTTGTCGCGGCCGGCGCCGGTATCGCCGTCACCGCGGCACGAGCGGTGGCGCAGGCCCTGCCGGTGCCCCCGGCGCCCACGCCGCGCGACTGGTCGCGGCAGGAACCGATCGCGTATCCCGACCCGGACATCGTCGCGCTCGACAGCCGCTTCAACCGCTACATCGTTCGCAACACGCCCATCCGGAGACTGCATGTCGGCACGCTCTGGGCGGAAGGCCCGGCATGGAATGGCGTCGGCCGCTACCTGGTGTGGAGCGATATTCCAAACAACGTCCAGATGCGCTGGCTCGATGAGGACGCGCATGTCTCCACGTTTCGTAATCCTGCCGGCAACAGCAACGGCAACACCTTCGATTATCAGGGCCGACAACTGTCCTGCGAGCACGGCGGCCGTCGCGTGGTGCGTTACGAGGCAAATGGCCAGGTGACGGTCATCGCCGAAACCTTCCAGGGCAAGCGCCTGAATTCGCCCAACGATCTCGTCGTCCATCCGGATGGCGACATCTGGTTCACCGACCCGACCTACGGCATCGCGGGCAACTACGAAGGCGCCAAGGCGGAAGCCGAATTGCCGGTGGCCGTCTATCGTGTCGACGGCCGGACTGGACGAGTCGACAAGGTGGGCGATGACTTCGGTGGGCCGAACGGGATCTGCTTCTCGCCGGACTACAAGACACTCTACGTCGCCGACACTGGCGGACAGCGGGAGATTCGGGTCTTCGACGTGGACGGAACAACGCTGCGCAATGGCCGGGTCTTCGTGAAGCTCGACATTCCCGGCACCGGAGCGGCGACTGCTGCGGACGGGATCCGGTGTGATGTCGATGGCAATATCTGGGCTGGTGCGAGACCAGGAGTGCAGGTGATTGCGCCCACCGGAGACCGTCTCGGCATGGTCCGGCTGCCCGAAACCTGCGCCAACGTGTGCTTCGGCGGGGCCAGACGGAACCGCCTGTTCATGGCGGCCAGCCAATCGATTTACGCCGTATACGTGAACACCGTCGGCGCTCACATCGCGTGATTCCGGAACACCTGGGCTAGCATGCGGCACATGCGCACGCTGCTCCAGGTGATCGCCCTCGCCCTGGCCGTCCTGCCGCCGCTTGCCGGGCAGACGCCGGCCGCGCCGACCCGCACCATGCGCGTGGACTACTTCCACACGGGCAATAGCACGCAGGAGTTGTTCGCCCTCGACGAGGTGGCGATCGAACCGGCGCCGTGGCCCGGGCCCGCGGGCGCCATCGACGATCCCATCCGATACGGCGCTTACGGCGTTGACGTGCGCGACGCCGCGTCGCAGCGCGTCCTCTTCTCCGCCGGCTTCGGCTCCATCTACGACGAGTGGGTCACCACGGAAGAGGCCAAGACAGCGACGAGGACGTTTCACGAGTCGGTGCGATTCCCGGCGCCCGCGGCGCCGGTCACGGTGAGCATCCGCAAGCGTCTCGCCGGCGACCAATGGCGCGACGTGTGGACGACGACCGTAGACCCGGCCAACATGTTCGTCAACACCGCGCCGCCCGAGCCGAATCCGGGTGCGGTCATCGCCATCGAGCGCAACGGCGATTCCGCGAAGAAGGTGGATCTGCTGCTGGTAGGCGACGGCTACACGGCGGCGGAGCGCGGCAAGTTCGAAGCCGACGCCCGCCGGCTCGTCAGCGTGCTGTTCTCGACCTCGCCCTTCAAGGAGCGGCGCACCGACTTCAACGTCTGGGGCCTCGTGCCGGCGGCGCGCGAGTCCGGGGTGTCGCGCCCGTCGCAGGGCCTGCACCGCGCCTCGCCCGTCGGCGCCACCTACGACGCCTTCGGCACCGAGCGCTACGTGCTGACGTTCAACAACAAGGCCTTTCGCGGCGTAGCGTCCTACGCGCCCTACGACGTGGTGGAGATCGTCACCAACTCGCGCGCGTACGGCGGCGGCGGCATCTACGGCCTCTACAGCACGGTGGCGGCCGACAACGCCTTCTCGCCGTATGTGTTCGTGCACGAGTTCGGCCACCACTTTGCCGCGCTGGCCGACGAGTACTACACCTCGCCGGTGGCTTACCTGCCGAGTGGCGCGCGGGAGGAACCGTGGGAGCCGAACGTCACGGCGACGCCGGCCTCGCCCAAGTGGAAGGATTTGGTCGAGCCGGGCACGCCGCTGCCGACACCGTGGCAGAAGGCGGAGTACGAGCAGCGGTCACGCGCCGCGCAGACGAAACGCGCGGAGATCCGCAAGCAGGGCCGGCCCGAGGCCGATATGGAAGCGCTCTTCAAGGAAGAAGCGCAGATGGACGGGCGGCAGTTTCCGTCTGAGAAGTTCGCCGGAAAGATCGGCGCGTTCGAAGGCGCCCGCTACGAAGCGCAAGGCCTGTATCGCCCGGCGGTGGATTGCATCATGTTCACGCGCAGCGAGGAGTTCTGTGCGGTCTGCCGTCGCGCCATCTCGCGCGTGATCGACAGCCACGTGCGCTGATCCCTGATCCCTGATCCCTGATCCCTGATCCCTGATCCCTGATCCCTTGATCCCTTGATCCCTTCCGCCTCGTCCGCGGTCCCCATCCCTGCGCCTATCGGTTATCCTGCTTCCATGAAGTGGCTTGTCAAGGAAGAGCCAGCGAACTACCCGTTCTCTCAATTCGTCAAGGATGGCCGCACCGTCTGGTCCGGGGTGAGAAATCCCGTCGCGCAACGGCATCTGCGCGGCATGACGCCGGGCGATCAGGTCTTCTACTACCACACCGGCAGCGAGAAGGCGGTGGTGGGTATTGCCAGGGTCGCGACGACGCCACAGCCGGACCCGAGCGACGGCTCGGGCAAGCTCTACGCTGTGGAGTTGGTGCCCGGCTCGCCGCTCAAGCAGCCGGTAACGCTGGCAGAAGTCAAGGCGGTGAAGAGCTTCGCGGACTTCGCGCTGGTCCGCCTGCCGCGCCTGTCGGTGATGCCGGTGTCCGACGAGCAGTGGAGCTGGATCGCGAAACGCGGCGGAGTCTAACGACGGCTCACTTGGAAGGAGCCGTCTCCTTCTCCGGTGAGCCGCCGGCGACCGGGCGTGTGGACACGCGGTTGATCAGTACCTTGTCGATGCGCCGGCCGTCCATGTCCATCACCTCGAAGCGTGTGCCGCCCCACTCGAAGTGATCGGCGGCGGCGGGCACGCGGCCGAGGCGCGCCATCACGAAGCCGCCGAGCGTGTGATACGCGCCGGCTTCCTCCGCCGGCAGCGGGTCGAGCGCAAAGCGCGTCGTCACTTCTTCCATGGAAGCCGACCCCTCGACCAGGAACGAGCCGTCGGCGCGGGCCACGAACACGCTGGCCGCGTCCTTCGCATTGGCGGGCAGATGGCCGACCAGCGCTTCGAGCATGTCGGTGACGGTGACCATCCCTTCGACCGCTCCGAATTCGTCCATCACCAGCGCCATGTGCTTGTGTGACGAGCGGAACGACTCCAGCAGCTGCACCGCCGGCATCGAGTCGGGCACGAACAGCGCGTCCTGGGTGACGGTGCGCAGCTCGATCGCGACACCGCGCATGGCCATCGGCAGCAAGTCGGCCGAGCGCACGATGCCGAGCACGTTGTCCAGCCCGCTCTGGCACACCACGAACTGCGTGTGGTTGTGCGACGCCAGGAACGCGCGCAGTTCCTCGGCCGAGGCGTCGGCGTCAATCCATTCGATGTCCGGCCGCGGGGTCATGATCGCCGAGACGCGCTGATCGCCCAGCTGCAGCACGCGCTGGACAATCGACTCTTCCTCGGCTTCCAGCACGCCGCTCTCCGCGCCTTGCGAGATGACCGCCTTGATCTCCTCTTCGGTCAGGTGCTGCTCGGCCTGGCCCTTGATGCCGAAGATGCGGAGGATGAGATTGGTGGAGCCGGTCAAGAGCGCCACGAACGGCCCGCCGACGCGCGACAGCCACATCATCGGCCGGGCCACCCACGAGGCAATGGTCTCGGGCCGCGTCAGCGCGATGTTCTTCGGCACCAGCTCGCCGATCACCAGCGACAGGAAGGCAATGACGGCCACCACCGTCCCCAGCGCGACACCGTTGGCGTACGGCGCCAGCTGCGGCACGGTCGCCGCGATGTAGACCGCCAGCTTCTCGGCAATCGTGGCGCCGCCGTAGGCGCCGGCCAGGATGCCGACCAGCGTGATGCCCACCTGCACGGTGGAGAGGAACTGCGCGGGGTGATTCGCGAGCTGCAGGGCCGCCGCGGCGCGTTCGTCGCCATCGTCCGCGCGCTGCTGGAGGCGGACTTTGCGGGCGGCGACCACGGCCATCTCGGACATCGCAAAGACGGCGTTGGCGAGGATCAGCAGCAGGATGACGAGGACTTCGGTAGCGATGGGCAATTCTACGATGATCCCCGGGGACGCCGCTCGATCGGCCAAACCCGCCGTTCGGCGGCAGCGCGTGAACAGCCGGGGCGCGGCAGCGTCCAAGCCAGTGTTCATCATGCTGACCCTGACCCACGTCCGCAAGCGCTACGGCAACCTGACTGCCGTGGACGATCTGTCCCTCACCGTCCGCCGGGGCGAAGTGCTCGGCCTGCTGGGGCCGAACGGCGCCGGCAAGAGCACCACCGTGAGCCTGGCGGTCGGCCTGCTGAAGCCCGATGAGGGCAGCGTCGTCATCGAAGGGCTGGGTGCGCCCAGCGCCGCGCGCGTGCGGGCTCGCATGGGAGTGGCGCCGCAGTCGCTGGCGGTCTACGACCTGCTGACCGGCGAGGAGAACCTGAGGTTCTTCGGCGAGGTCTACGGCCTCTCCGGCACCGCGCTCGGTCGCCGGGTGTCGGAGTGCCTGTCGTTCGTCGGGCTGTCGGAGCGCGCCGGCGATCGCGCCGGCGACTACTCCGGTGGAATGAAGCGGCGGCTGAACCTGGCGGCCGCGCTGGTTCACCAGCCCGACGTGCTGCTCCTGGACGAGCCCACCGTGGGCGTGGACCCGCAGTCGAGGAACGCGATCTTCGACAACATCGAATCACTGAACCGCGATGGCCTGACGGTGATCTACACCACTCATTACATGGAGGAAGCCGAGCGGCTGTGCGACCGCATCGCGATCATCGACGCCGGCCGGCTGCTCGCGCTCGGCACGCTCGACGAACTGCTCGCCATGCACGGCGGCCCGCCCACCCTGGTCGCCGTCACGGCCGCCGGGGAAACCCGCGTTCACACGTCCGACCCGCTCGCCGAACTCAACCGCATTGCCGCCAGCACGCCGGTGCTGACGTTCCACGTCGAGCGGCCGACGCTCGAACAGGTCTTCCTCCATCTGACCGGCCGCAACCTGAGGGATTGAATCATGCGCCCCATCCTCGCGCTCGCCCTGAAGGACCTCCGGGTACTGCCCCGCATCCGGATGGCGTTCTTCTTCACCTTCATCTGGCCGGTCATCGTCGCGGTGATGTTCGGCTATGCGTTCTCCGGTTCGGGTGACGCCACGAGGGCCATGAAGATCGCCGTCGTGGACGATGATGGTTCGGAGGGATCGCGGACGTTCATCGCCCGGCTCGAGTCCTCCGGACACTTCGAGGTGGCGATGATGCCGCGCGCAGAAGCCGAGTCGGCGGTGCGGCGCGGCCGGCTCGCCGCGTTCCTGGCGATCAAGCCGGGATTCGGCGCTGGGTCACAGCGCATGTTCTACGGACCGCCGCGCGAAATCGAGGTGGGCGCGGACCCCTCGAGAAAAGCCGAAGCAGGCATGCTCGAAGGCCTGTTGATGCAGGCCGCGGCCTCGGACATGCAGCAGATGCTGTCCAGCCCCACGGCATCGACGGCGATGGTGGACAATGCGATTGGCGATGCGTCGCGTGACCCCGCGGCGCCACGAGAGCTGGTGCACTTCCTGGGCGAACTGAAGACGTTCGTCGGCTCGCCGGCAAGCCAGCGAGAGGCCTCGGCCGGCGGGTCGCAGTGGCAGCCGCTGAAGATTGTCAGCGCGCCCATCACCCGCGAGCGCAGCGGACCGCGCAACCCGTTCGAAATCACGTTCCCGCAGGGCGTGATCTGGGGCCTCATCGGCTGCGCCATGTCGTTCGGGCTCAGCCTGGTGAGCGAACGGACCAGGGGCACCTTCGTCCGGCTCTCGATGGCGCCGTTGTCGCGGGCGCAGATTCTCGGCGGCAAGGCGCTGGCCTGCTTCGTCGCGATGGTGGTCGTGCAGACGCTGCTCTACGCGATGGGGGTGACGTTGTTCGCGGTGCGGCCGGGCTCGTGGCCGCTGCTGCTTCTGGCCTCGCTCTGCGCGACACTGGCGTTCTGCGGCTTCATGATGCTCGTCTCCACGCTCGGCAAGACCGAACAGGCGGCCTCCGGCGCCGCCTGGGCGATCATGATGCCGCTGTCGATGCTCGGGGGCGGGATGGTGCCGCAGATCGTGATGCCGGCCTGGATGTCCACCGCCGGCAATATCAGCCCGGTGAAATGGGCCATCCGCGCCATCGAGGGCGCGCTCTGGCGTGACTTCACGCTGACCGAGATGCTGCTGCCGTGCGGCATCCTGCTCGTCTTCGGCTACATCTGCTTCGCCATTGGCACCCGTCGTCTGGACATGACGACCGCCTGACCTCTGCCCGTTATTGCCTATACTGACCAGATGCGCAGGATTCTGTGTGCCGTCAGTGTGGTCGTGGCTGGAACCTGGGGCGCCGCGGGCGCGCAGTCGAAGTCTCCGGTGCAGATCGCGGACTACGCGCGACTGCAGTCGGTCGGTGACGTGCAGCTTTCGCCGTCCGGCGCAGACCTGGCCTATTCGGTCGCGGCCAACGATCGGCCGGGCCGTCCCTCGAGCCAGCACCTGGCTGCGCGACATGACCTCCGGCGAGACCGTGCAGCTCGAGAACGGCTCCGAGCCGCGCTGGTCGCCGGACGGCAAGTGGATCGCCTATTTCGGCCGCACCGAGGAGGGCAACGGCCTGATCGTGGCCGATCGCCGCGGCGACGCGCCTCGCCTGGTCGCGCCAATCGGCAGCACCAACCATCCGCTGCCTTCGTCGGGCGAGCGTGTGGCGTGGTCGCCGGATGGCCGCTCTTTGGCATACCTGTCCGCCACCGAGGGCCCGGAAACCGACAACGCCAACGGCGACCCGATGGTGATCACGCGCTACCTGTTCAAGCCCACCGCCGCGGAAGGGCTGACCCGCTTCAACGACAACAAGCGCCTGCACATCTTCGTGGTGGACGTGGCCTCGCGCGCGGCTCGTCAGCTGACGAACGGTCCTCACTACGAACACTCCATCAATTGGTCGCCGAAGGGCGATCAGATTCTGTTCGTCTCGAACCGCGAAGCCAACGCCGACAAGGTGTTCAACTACGACATCTTCACGGTCACCTCCCGCGACGGCATCGTCAAGCGGCTGACCAGCACCAAGAGCGCCGAATACGAGCCGGTGTGGTCGCCGGACGGCACCCGGATCGCGTTCTCGGGCACGACGCGCGAGCTCACCTCCTCCGAAACGACCAAGGAGGACACGCACGTGTGGGTGATGCGCTCGGACGGGTCGGCCAGGATCGAAGTCGGCCAGTCGATCGACAACCGGCAGGGACCACCGCAGTGGTCACCCGACGGGCGGCAGCTCTACTTCACCCTGCAGGAGCGCGGCAACGTCCGGCTCGCGTCCTTGCCGGTACCGCCCGCCCCGCGGGCCGCGGCCGCCGCGGCGCAGGCCTCGTCGGCTGACTCCCTCGCTGCCGGCGACCGTGCCGACGCTGGTCGTCAATCGGCCCGGCAGTGTCGGCGCCTTCTCGGTGGTCGCAGGCAAGCTGGCCTATGCCTTTGCGTCGCCGGACTCGCCTGCGGAGCTGTTCGTCGTGGACCCAGCGGCGTCCAGCGACACGGCAAGCGCAGCCGCCACGCCGTTGACCACGCTCAACAAGGCGCTCCTCGGCGGCCGTCAGATTGCCCCGGTCGAAGCGATCAGCTTCACCAACGAGGGCTTCACCGTGGAGGCGTTCCTCACCCGACCAGTCACCGCCGCCACCGCGAAGCCGGGCACGGTGCCGCTGATCGTGATGATTCACGGCGGGCCGCACGGGCAGCAGGGTCCCGCGTTCAACCACAAGGCGCAGGTGTATGCCGGCCTCGGCTGGGCGTCGCTGATGGTCAACTACCGCGGTTCGACCGGCTACGGGCAGAAGTTCGCGGACGCGATCTTCCGTGACCAGAACGGCGCCGAAGCCCGCGATGTCGTGGCGGGCGTGGACGCGGCGCTGGCGAAGTATCCCTGGCTCGACGGCAACCGCCTGGGCATCGAGGGCGGCAGCTATGGCGGACAGCTCACCAACTGGATCGTCACGCAGACGCCGCGCTTCAAGGCCGCCGTGCCGAGCGCCGGCATCTCGAACCTGGTCACGCAGAACTACCTCGCCTACTACCACGACTACCTGGCGGTGGAGTACGGCGCCTTCCCGCACGAGCGTGCCCGCGGCGACGCGGAGGAGCGCCTGATCATCGACATGCTGTGGGAGCGCTCGCCGATTCGCTATGCCAACAAGGTCAAGACGCCGGTCCTGTTCGTGCACGGCGAGAACGACAACGACGTCCCGATCGAAGAGGCCGAGCAGTTCTACATCGCGCTGCATGACGTCGGCGTCGAGACCACCATGCTTCGCTACCCGCGCGAAGGCCACGGCCTGCGCGAGTCCCGCCATATCACCGACGCGCTCGAGCGATCGATCGCGTGGTACCGGAAACACTTCGGGGGAGCGAAGACGCGTTAGTTCGGAGAGCAGAGTTCACTATGAACTTTGAACTTCCCCCACCCTGCCTGTACCGTTAAACCCATGTTCAAGCGGCAAACCGAGGGTTCCGTCATCTGCACGTCGTGCGGCGTGCTGGTGGGGGTGAACGACGAGACTTGCTACAACTGCGGGCGGCGGAACCCCGGGCTGTGGGGCTATGGACCGGCGCTGCGGCGGCTTGGACAGGATCTGGGCTTCGTGCCGTTCGTCGTCGGCGGCACCATCACGCTCTACGTCATCTCGCTGCTGCTCTCCGGGCGCGCGCATCCAGGCGATGCTGTCGCCCAGCACCGAAGTGCTTTTCTTGATGGGGGCCAGCGGCGCGGTGCCGGTGTTCCAGTTCGGCCGCTGGTGGACGGTGCTGACGGCGGGCTGGCTGCACGCCGGGGTGCTGCACGTGGTCTTCAACGTGATGTGGATCCGCCAGCTCGCGCCAGCCGTGGCCGATCTGTTCGGCGCCGGGCGGATGGTGATCATCTACACCGTCGCCGGGGTCACCGGTTTCACCGTCAGCTCGATTGCCGGTCTCTATCTCGGCCACTTGCCGATCGTCGGCGGTGCCATGTTCTCGGTTGGCGCCTCCGCGCCCATCTTCGGCCTGCTCGGCGCTCTGGTCCACTACGGCCGCCGCACCGGCAACAGCCACGTTGGTCAAGCTGGGCTGCAGTACGCGCTGTTCATGGGTGTGTTCGGACTCATCTTTCCAGGGATCGACAACTGGGCCCACGCCGGTGGCTTTGCCGGCGGCTGGCTGGCGTCGCTCGTGCTGGACCCGAGCAAGCGCGAGCGTGTCGATCACCTGGCCCTGGCGGTCGGCTGCCTCGGGCTGACGCTGGTGGCGCTGATCGCCTCGTTCGTCACAGCGCTACCCGTCCTGCATGCAGTGAGTCGGCGGCCGCGCCGATTCAGTTTCACGAATTCCACTCCACGCGATTGAAGACTGGGCCCCCGAGGCTGGCGTGGCGATTCGTCCCTCCGCGGTCCCTGGGCTCAAATGAACGCGATTCACCCCTGTAGATGGTCGTTCGTCCCAAAAACGGTTGGGATTGAGGTGGCTGTGCGGGGGGGCGTGACGAGGCACCGGAATTGCTCAACCTCCTGCGCGGGCCGCGTGTTGCGGCGCGCCCCCCACCGTGCCCACACACGGACCGCGGGCTGTTATCTCTCTCAGGAGGTTTCCGAATGAAGCGTTGGACCAACGTCCTCTGGGCGCTGCTGGCGGTGATCGGTCTTTCGACCGCCCCGGCGTTTGCCCAGGGCGGCGGCGCAAGCTCGACCGGCAGCATCAACGGCGAAGTGAAGGACGCCCAGGGTGGCGTGCTTCCCGGCGTCACGGTGACCGCCACCAGCCCGGCGCAGATCGGCCAGCTGACGGCCGTCACGAACGAGTCGGGACTGTACCGGTTCCCGTCTGTACCCCCCGGGGAATACCGGCTGTCGTACGAACTCGCCGGCTTCCAAAACGTCGTCCGCGAGGGCGTCCGCGTCACGCTCGGGTTCAATGCCGAGGTGAACGTCGCCCTGAACGTGGCGACGCTGCAGGAAACCGTCACGGTCAGCGGGCAGTCGCCGGTGATCGACACCTCGGCGACGCGCGTGCAGACCAACTACGACCAGCAGGCGCTGGCGTCGATCCCGAACGCCCGCGACATGTGGTCGCTCCTCGCTACGACGCCTTCAGTGACGCTCAACCGCGTCGATGTCGGTGGCTCGACCATGGGGACGCAGACGACGTATTTCGCCTACGGTTACACTGGCCAGAACCGGCCGCTGATCGAAGGCATCAACACCACTGAAGGCACCTCGGCCGCGGGCTTCTATCTGGACTATGGCTCGTTCGAGGAAGTGTTCATCGGCGCCGCAGGCAATTCGGCCGAGATGCCGAACCCGGGCGTGCTGACGCAGTTCGTCGGCAAGAGCGGCAGCAATCAACTCGGCCTCGATGTCTACTACGACTACGAGAACGAAGACATCCAGAGCAGCAACCTCGACCCCGATCAGGTTCGCCCCGCTCCCGGCGCGACGATCCGTCCCGACGGCAACCGGCTCGCCAGCTACAAGAACTTCAACCTTGGCGTCGGTGGTCCGATCGTCAAGGACAAGGTGTGGGGCCACTTCGCGTATCTGAATCAGCAGAACTCGGTGGCGGCGCCTCCGTCCGGCGTCATTCAGGACGGAACGCCGTTCGACACCAAGCTGTTCAACTACACCGGCAAGGCCACGTATCAGATGAACCAGAACAACAAGTTCATCGGCTACCTGCAGCACGGCACCAAGCAGCAGCCGTACCGGACGGACAGCAGCAACCGGCTGGGCGCACCGGTCCATCTCACGTTCGATTCGACCACCCTGCAGGACTCGCCGAGCTGGGTCTACAAGGGCGAGTGGAACGGCACCATCGGCCAGAACATGTTCGCTGAGTTCCGCGCCGGCCAGTTCGGCTACAACTTCGGTCTCGACAGCAACACCGAGGCGATCCGCTACGAAGATCTGGCGACCAACGAGATCAGCGGCGGCGGCCGTCACTGGCTGAGCAAGCGGCGGCGCAACCAGTACACGGGCGCGCTCAGCTTTTTCAAGGACAACTTCGCCGGCGGCTCGCACAACTTCAAGTTCGGCGGCGAGTACCTGGACGAGTCGGGCGACCTGATCTGGGAGCAGGGATACGAAAACAGCGTCATCCACTTCCTGAACAACGGGGTGCCCAATTCGGTCCGACAGTACGTCAGCGGCACCAGTTCACAGAATGCCCTCGCGCAGACCAGCTTCTTCGTCACCGACACCTGGCGGATCAATCGGTTGACCCTGAACGTCGGCGCGCGCTTCGACCGCTATCGCGTCTGGCTGCCGGAGCAGACGATTCCAGTGGCTCGGTTCAACCCCGTTGCGATCTCGATTCCCGAGAACTCCGAGGTCGTCGCCTTCAACCACATCGTGCCGCGGCTTGGTGCGACCTATGATCTGACTGGCGATGGCAAGACCGTCCTGAAGGCCAACTGGGGTCGGTTCTATTTCAACACCGGCGTCAGCCTGGCGCAGGCGATCAATCCGAACACCACCGACCAGTATTCCGACTACAACTGGACCGACCGGAACAATGATCGGATCTATCAGGAGGGAGAAGAGACGACGCTGATCACGCGATTCGGCGGTGTCGCGAATGCCTCGATCGATCCCGACCTGAAGAACTCGTACGCCGACGAAACGTCGTTCTTCATCGAGCGCGCCTTGCTGACGGACCTGGGCTTGCGGATCGGCTACGTTTACAAGAAAGACAACGACGGCTGGCAGCAGGACAACGTGGCGCGGCCGTTCGAGGCGTTCAACGTCCCGGTCACCATCGTCGATCCGGGCGATGACGGTGTTGCCGGCAACGCCGACGACGGCGCACCGATCGCCGGCTTCAACCTCGATGATACGACGCGCGGCTCGAACCAGGTGACCCGCAACATCCCCGGTTACGAGGGCAGCTACAAGACGCTCGAGTTCTCGGCTAACAAGCGCTATAGCGGCCGCTGGTCGATGACCGCCTCCTACTCTTACATCTGGACCGAGGAGTACGCGAGGACCTACTTCGGTCAGACGTTCGCCACCGCGGTGAGCAACTTCTCGCTGGGCGGCGCCTACCCGACGAACCCGAACGAGCGCACGTTCAACGAGTTCACCAACTGGACTGCCAAGGTCCAGGGGACCGTGGATGCCGGCTGGGGCATGCACGTGACGCCAGTGTTGAAGATGCAGAGCGGCGCACCGTATGGCCGTGTCATCGCCGCCAATCTCAACTTCAACACGGCGCAGCTGATTCTCGCCGAGCCGATTGGAACGCGGCGGCAGGAGACGGTGACGCTCCTCGACTTCCGCGTCGAGAAGCGCTTCACATTCGCGACCAAGGCGCGGGTTGGCCTGTTCTTCGACCTCTACAACACGCTCAACACCAACACCGCCATCAACATCAACTGGCGTGCGGGCACAGCCTTCGAGAAGGCGACCACGGTGATTCCGCCGCGCATCGCGAAGTTCGGTGTGAAGTTCAACTGGTAGACACTTCGGGGTCTGGCACGATCGCCCCGAAAACGTAGCAGATTCTGCGATCGGGGGCCCTGCCCCCGGTCAGCAGAAAAAAAGGCCTCCGGTGGGATGCGTGCCCACCGGAGGCCGTTCGTCGTCCAAGGAGAACTTTATCGCGTGGTGACCTGATGGTCCGCCGCCGAAAGGTCGGCCGCGCTGACCGCGCCGTGGAACTGCTGATCGAAGAACTCGACCTCGCCCGTCTCCACCGAATACATCCCGCCGACGATGCCCACGTCGCCCTTGTCGAACAGGTGCTCGATGATCGGGCTGCGATCGAGAATCGCGTGCATCTGCTGCCGCGTGTTCTCCACCGCCACCGCCTCGACGAACGGCTCGCTGCCGGCCGCGATCTGGCCGGCCTTCTCGACGGCTGTAGACCGCCGGGCGGATCTTGTTCAGCAGGCCCGTGAGGTGTCCCAGCTTCACGTGATCGCAGGCGCCCTTCACAGCGCCGCAGCGGGTGTGCCCCAGCACCACGATCAGCTTGGCGCCGGCGATCTGGCAGGCGAACTCCATGCTCCCGAGGATGTCCTCGTTGAGGACGTTGCCCGCCACCCGCACGCTGAAGATGTCGCCCAGGCCCTGGTCGAAGATCAGCTCGGCCGAGGTCCGCGAGTCGATGCAGCTCAGGACGATGGCAAACGGGTGCTGGCCCTCGGAGGTCTCGTTCACCTGCTGCAGCAGGTTGCGGTTGTAGCGCAGGTTGTTGACGAACCGCAGGTTCCCGTCCTTCAGCATCTGGAAGGCGCGCTCGGGGTCAGGCTGGACTGAATGTCTTTGGTCTGGCGTACGCATGTCTCTCGATTGTTCTCCTGGCGGGCGGTCAGGCGGTCGCCCGACGCGCCACGCGCTTTTGCTCGCGGCGAATCACCCGGCCGACGCGCCGCATCGCGTCGTTGTCCTTGCGCAGCGTGTCGAGCCCGCTCACCGTGAGATCGATGTCGAGCAGGCGCGCGCGCTGCTCGAAGTCCCTCAGAATTTCGTAGACGTCGTAGTCGATATTGACCGATCGCGTGGCGTCGATCTCCACCTTGGTGCCGGGCGGAATGGCGTCGAGGGTCCGCATGATGGTGGCGCGATTGAGAAACGACACGTCCTCCGACAGTGTCAGCCGGACGGTTTCACCCGGCTTGTGCGGCCGGTCGTCCACGAAGTACGGGTTGCGGTAGTTCGTCAGCAACAGGAAGAAGACCGCGACCGCCATGCCGAGCCCGATGCCGACCAGCAGGTCCGTCGTCAGGATGCCGATGACGGTCACCATGAAGGGCACGAACTGGTACCAGCCGAGCTTGTACATCGACACGAACAGCGCCGGCTTGGCCAGCTTGTAGCCGACCAGCAGCAGGATGGCGGCCAGCGTGGCCAGGGGAATCTGGTTGAGCAGGCCGGGCAGCGCCAGCACCGCGATCAGCAGCAGCACCCCGTGCAGGATGGCCGAGAGCTTGGACCGCGCGCCGGACTGGATGTTCGCCGAACTGCGGACGATGACCTGCGTGACGGGCAGGCCGCCGATCAAGCCGGAGATCAGGTTGCCCAGTCCCTGAGCTTTCAGCTCGCGATCCGTCGGCGTGACCCGCTTGTAGGGGTCGAGGCGGTCGGTGGCCTCCACGCACAGCAGCGTCTCGAGGCTCGCGACCACCGCAATCGTGAGCGCCGTGCTGTAGATGATCGGGTTCCCCACCTGCGAGAAATCCGGCATCGTGAACAGCCCGAGGAAGCCCGCGACGCTGCTCGCGACCGGAATCTGCACGAGATGCGACGGCTCGATCTCGAGCCCCGCCGCGCTCGCCTTGAAGAACGCGTTCAGCGCCACTCCCGTGGCGACGGCCACGAGCGGGCCCTGGATCCAGAGCGAGGCCTTCATCTTTTTGATGAACGGTCGCTCCCACAGCACCAGGATGGCGAGCGACACCAGCGCCACGACCAGCGCGCCGGGCTGGATGAACGAGAACATGTGCGCCACGGCCGAAAAGGTGTTGTCGCCGCCCGCGGCGGCGGCAAAGGACATGTTGCCCTCGGGATCGGCGTCGTAACCGACGGCGTGCGGCAGTTGTTTGAGGATGATCGTCAGGCCGATGCCCGTCAGCATCCCCTTGATGACGGACGAGGGGAAATAGTAGCCAATGACGCCGGCGCGCGCGAACCCGAGCCCCATCTGCAGCGCCCCCGCGATCACCACCGACAGCAGGAACGCCTCCCACGAACCCAGCGTCTGGATGGCGGTGAGGACGATCACGGCGAGGCCCGCCGCCGGTCCACTGACACCAAGCGCCGACCCGCTGGCCGCACCGACGACGATGCCGCCGACGATGCCGGCAATGATGCCGGCGAAGAGCGGTGCGCCCGAGGCGAGGGCGATACCGAGACAGAGCGGAGTGGCGACGAGAAAGACGACCAGGCTGGCTGGCAGATCGGCGCGCAGTGTTTCGGCGGCGGTCGGTGCTTGCATGGACGGGGACTCCTCGCTGATTCGGGAGCACTACGCTAGCAAGCGGCAGACGCGCCGCACCATGACAAAAAACACCGGCGCCGATTCGATTATTTCGATGTAAAAGGCGTCAACTCATCGGTCTCTTGGCTGACACGCCATGCATGAAGGCGGACCAGGCTCGCTGGCGGGCGTCAAGATTCTGAATTTACCCACTCCAAATTGTTGGACAACCGGCAATCTCATCTGGAGGCAGCCGCGTAATTGCTCAGTTTATTGCGGTAGAGCTGGGGCCGAGTTTTGGTACGAATGGTGCAAATTCTGGGACAAACCGCTTTTGACAGGGTTGGACCCGGTATGACTAACCGGGTCAGTCACCACGATCGTCGTTGAGGAGGATTGGATGATTTTGAGAACCGCGTTGGTGGCGGCGCTGCTGGCCTTGACGGTCGGCGCCGCATCCGCCCAGCAGCAGACAGGTGAAATTTTCGGTAAGGCCACGGACGGCTCTGGCGCAGTGCTGCCAGGGGCCACTGTGACGGCGTCCGGCCCCGCGCTGCTCCAGCCGCGCGTCGCCCTGACGTCGGAGACCGGCAGCTATCGACTCCCGGAGCTGCCGATCGGCACCTACATGGTGACTTTCGAACTGCCGGGCTTCAAGACCATCCAGCGCACCGACGTCCGCATCACCATCGGATTCTCCGCGCAGATCAACGCCGAACTCGAGTTGTCGTCGGTGCAGGAGACCGTCACGGTGACGGGTGAAAGCCCCCTCATCGATACCAAGGCGACGGGCACCAAGACCTCATTCGACCTCGAGTCGCTGCAGGGTCTGCCGACGGCGCGCGACCCCTGGGTGATGCTCGAGAAGACGCCCGGGATCACGATGGACCGCGCCAATGTCGGCGGCAGCCAGTCGGGACAGCAGTCCGGCTACATCTCGCGCGGATCGAGCACGGGCAACAACAAGTGGTCGATCGACGGCGTGGACGTCACCGACATGTCGGCCACCGGCTCCTCGCCGATGTACTACGACTTCGACATGCTCGAGGAGATGCAGGTGACCACAGGCGGCGCGGACGCGTCGCAGCAGACCGGCGGCGTGGGCATCAACCTGGTCACGCGCGGCGGCACGGATCGTTTCAAGGGCTCGGGCCGCTTCCTCGTCACCGACGACAACTTCCAGGCCGATAACATCAACGACGAACTGCGCGCACAGGGCGCGGGCTCGGGCTCGCCGATCCAGAACATTCAGGACTATGGCTTCGAGGTCGGCGGCCCGATCAAGCGCGGCAAGGCCTGGTTCTGGGGCAGCTACGGCACCCAGGACATCAAGGTCGGCGTCGTCGGCTTCTACAAGGACACGCCCACGTGCCGTCCGACGCCGCCCACCGACACGCAGGGGCTGCGCGACTGTCTCGAGACCGACCTGACCACGCTCGACAACTACAACTGGAAGGTCACCGTCGCGCCCTTCGAGAGCAACCGCTTCGGCCTGCAGAACACGTGGGGCGGCAAAGTGAGAAACGCGCGCGATGCGTCCGACACGCGCCCCATCGAAACCACCTACCGCCAGAAGAACACCGACTCGCGCTACGGCACGTTCGGCTGGAACTCGGGCCCGGTCCCGATCTGGAAGGCAAGCGACCAGCACGTGTTCAGCGACCGCTTCCTGGTGGACGTGCAGTGGGCGCACGTCGGAAACAACTTCACCCTCGATTTCCACGAGGACTCGCTGGCCGACGTCCAGCCGCGGTTCGAGACCACCACTGGCGCGTATTCGCGTTCGTTCCAGGCGTCGGTCTTTTCCCGCCCGACCAACAGCCTCGACGTCACGTCGAACTACTTCCTGCCGAACTCGCTCGGCGGCGATCACGCGTTCAAGGCCGGCCTGCGGTGGCGCAGTGCCCACTCGACCAGCCTGAACCATCGCGGCGGCAACGCCTACGCGCGCTACACGAACGGCGTGCCGAATTCGGTGGACCTGTGGCGCGACGGCAATTCGATCTCGCACCTCGACACCTGGGCGTTCTACGCGCAGGACAGCTACACCGTGAAGCAGTTCACGTTGAACCTCGGCCTGCGGTTCGACATCCAGGACGACGAGGCGCTGGCGGCGGAGGTGGCGGCGAACCCGATTCTGCCGGCCATCCTGCCGGCGGTCAGTTTCCCTGGCGCGGATGCCAACGTGACGTGGAAGAACCTGTCGCCCCGTCTCGGCATGACCTACGACCTGAGCGGCACCGGCCGTACGGTGCTCAACAGCTCGTTCGCCACCTACTACGGCCAGATGGCGCCGGGGCAGCTGTCCGGCGAATTGGCGGCCACCGGCGCGGTGTTCGTGCGTTATCCCTGGGCCGACACCAACGGCGACGGCTTCGTGCAGGCCGGCGAGGTCAACACCTCAGGGCAGTCGCTCAGCCGCAGTAACGAGTACAACCCCGCCAACCCGTCGAACTTCCTGTCGCCGGGCACGGTGGACCCGAACATCGAGAACGATCGCACCTACGAGGTCATCGCCGGCATCGACCACCAGATCATGAACGGCCTCGCCGTCGGCGCCAGCTACATCTGGCGCAAGTACGACAACTTCAACTGGCAGGACCGCGTCGGCCTGACGAGCGCCGATTACGTGCCGGTCAACTACACCCCGGCCACCTGCCCGGCCACCGCGCGCTGCGAGCAGGTCACCTACTTCCAGCCGACGATCCCGATTCCGTCGGAGTTCGTCCGCACCAACGTCCCCGACCGCACGCGCGACTTCAACGGCTTCGAGCTGACGATGCGCAAGCGCATGGCGAACCGGTGGGCGATGAGCGGCAGCTACGCCTACAACAACGCGATCGACAACTGGGGCTCGGCCAACGCCTACGAAGACCCGACCAACATCGACCTGTGGAACGGGTATCAGTACGCGCCGGAGAGCGCGGGCAGCGGCGTGGACGCGGTGTTCACGAACGCCAAGTGGCTGTTCAAGCTCAATGGCTCGGTGACGGTGCCGCTCGAGATCAACGTTGGCGCGGGCTACCAGGCGCGCCAGGGCTACCCCTTCCCGCAGTCGGTGCTGAGCCCGAACCGCGCCAATTCGGCGGGTCAGATTCAGACGCTGATGGATCCGCTCGGCGACGTGCGGCTGGACACGTTCCAGCAGCTCGACCTCAAGGTGGATCGCGCCTTCCAGTTCGGCGGCATCCGTCTGATTCCGGCGATGGAGATCTTCAACCTGATGAACGGCAACACGGTGCTGGCGCAGCGCCGCAATCAGGCGGCCGCGAACGCGAACAACGTGAGCCAGATCCTCTCGCCACGGGTCATCCGGTTCGGCCTGCGCGTGAACTTCTAGCGGGGCAGGCTCTAGGCTCTAGGCTCTAGGCTTTAGCTCAAGGCGGGATCGAGGCGACTCGGTCCCGCCTTTTTTTTGGCCTCGCCCTCGGTAGGAAGAAAACAGGGCCTCGCTCCGCTCGGCAGGAGCTTTCCCTATGGCGCGCAGCGCCGCCCACGCGGCGCAGGCGCGCCTTCCAGCCCCTCCGCCCTACGCGCCGCCAGGCGCGCCTTCCTTGCTCCCGTTCTCCTTCTCCAGCCACGAGGCGATGGCCTCGCGCGACCATCGGTGCTCGTCGTTCAGATGGACCAGGATCGAGGCCAGGGTGAGCCTCTTTCTGCAGCCGTCAGCCGGGCACCGCCTCACCGATCCCTCCAGACAATCGAAGAACCACTCCAGATCTTTGGTGGGACGCGTGCCGTCGGGGTTGTCGGGCAGCCGATACATGCCTTCGTAGGCGGCGCCGAGCGCGCACGAGGCGTTACGGCCCTTGAAGTAGTCGCCAAACGCCTGATCGTGGCGCCTCTCCGCGCCGGCACGGATGAAGGCCGCCAGCTCTTTCTCGCCGTGGTGCTCGGACATAAGGGCCTCGCTCCGCTCGGTAGGATTCAGGGCCGGCTTCGCCGGTCGGACTCCCTTCGCCCGTTAGACACGTCGTCACCGACCCTACGGCGCGCAGCGCCGCCAATGCGGCGAAGCCGCGCCCCTGTAACTCCCTACGCGCCGACGGCGCGCCCTCTAGAACCCCTTCCCCAGCCGGTCCTGCAGCCGCTCCCGATAGCCGCGGCTCAGCGTGAGGCGCGTCCCGTTGTTCAGCACGACGACGTACTCGCCGTTGAACCAGGGCTGCAGTTCCTTGATGCGGTCGGAGTTCACGATGCGCGAACGATGGATGCGCACGAAGCGCTGGCCGTCGAGCCGCGCCTCCATGTTGTTCATCGTCTCGCGGAAGAGATGCGACTCGCTGGCCAGGTGCAGCCGGACGTAGTTGCCCGCCGCCTCCACCCAGTCGATGTCGTCGGTGCGCAGGAAGAACACGCGGCCGCCCGACTTCACCACCAGGCGGTCCATCCGCTGCGGTTCCGGCTTGATGTCCTGCACCAGCGCCATCAGCCGGCGGCCAAGGTCGCCGGCGCGCCGCCGCTCGACGTGCGCGCGCGCATGCTGCAGCGACTGCTGGAAGCGGTCGCGCCCGAACGGTTTCAACAGGTAGTCGATGGCGTGCACTTCGAACGCCTTGAGCGCGTACTCGTCGTAGGCAGTGACGAACACCACCGCCGGCATCCGATCCGGTCCGACGTTCTCGATCACCCGGAACCCGTCGCACGCCGGCATCTGGACGTCCAGGAACACGAGGTCCGGCTGCTGCTGCTGAATGGCCGATATCGCCTGTGAGCCGTCGGCACACTCGCCGATCAGCTCGATGTCCTTTTCCTGCCCCAGCAGGCCCACGAGACGCTCCCGCGCCATGGGCTCGTCGTCCACCACCATTGTTCTGATCTTGTTCACGCAGCGCCCTCCACGACCCGCACCCCGATGACTTCCTCTGCCACCGCTTCCAGTGGCACCGCGATCAGCACCTGCAGGCCGCCTTCGGGGGGCTGCCGGAATTCAAAGCGGTGGAGCGGTCCGTACAAGTGCTCCAGCCGCGCACGCGTATTCGAGAGACCCACTCCCCGATTGAAGTCGGAGAGCCGTGCCGCCGACATGCCAACGCCGTTGTCCTGGACGATCAACTCCAGACGATCGCTTCCCGCCAGTCGTGCCTTGATGGCGATCGTGCC
Organism: uncultured Acidobacteriota bacterium; assembly: GCA_963723005.1. Taxonomy (GTDB): domain Bacteria; phylum Acidobacteriota; class Vicinamibacteria; order Vicinamibacterales; family UBA2999; genus VFZN01. The sequence continues at coordinate 128,585 of CAVRPA010000019.1, forward strand.
CGGCGAGGGCCGCGGCCCGATGCCATGCTTGATAGCGTTTTCGACGAGCGGCTGAAGAATAAGGTTTGGAACCAGGGCGTCCAGAGCCTCCGGTTGCACATCGAACACCACGGTGAGACGGTCCCGGAAGCGCGTTTGTTCGATCTCCAAGTACTTGGACAGGAAATCCAGCTCTTCCTTGAGCGAGATCTCCTGCACGCCGACCATCTGCAGCGAGATGCGGAGCAGATCGCTCAGCCGCGCAATCATCAGGTCGGCGGCCTCGACGTCCCGGTGCATCAGCGCCGAGATCGTATTCAAGGTGTTGAACAGAAAGTGCGGCTGCAACTGGCGCTGCAACGACTGCAGCTGCGCCTCGACCAGGCGGGTTTCGAGCTGACTGGCGCTGAGCGCGCGCGCCTGCGCCTCGCGGCGATAGCCGAGCGCATGGCTGAGACCGACGATGGCCCAGTAGGTCATCATCTCCCAGTCGAAATACTGGAAGAACATCCGCTGGGCTTCGAGCTGCCATGACCCGCCGGAATCGCTGAGCGCCAGCTCGCTCTCGCCGAGCGCCCATCCGGTCAGCATTCGCGACGACACCGCCATCGCGATGTGCAGCGTCGTGGCCAGGAACACGCCGACGACGTGGACGGGCAGCGAGACGTGCCAGTGCTGTTTGTCGAGCGGGTAGCGATGCGAGACCCACAGGATGGCCGGGGCGATGCACGCCCACGAATACCAATACCCGAGGTTCAGGAAGAACAGCAGCGAGTACGGCGCCGGCTTCTCGGTGAAGGTGGAGACGAAGTAGAACGCCTGGAAGGACGAGAAGAACGTCAGCGCAGTCGCGACGCCGAAGATGGTGAACAGCCGGATGTGACCGTGGCGATCCATGCGCATCGTCCGACTATCGGCGTCTGGGCGATTCCGATCAAGCAGAGAGTCACTCGTCCCACTGTTCATCCCACGCAGTGGCCGCAGCCGAACAACGTTGTCCGGAACCGGAACGAATCGGCGGGGAAACGCCATCCTGCAGCGGGACACTGCAGGACGCATGCCGGGTTGGGCTCCAGGCTCTAGGCTTAGGCTTGGGGCTTAAGGCTTGGGGCTTGGGGCTTGGGGCTCGAGGCCTGGGCAACGACGACCGGCTTGTCATGGCCATCGGTCAGCGCGTCAGGCATTGGCTCAGCCGCGTCGGCGACGGGTTCCGCCACCGGGGGCGCGTCCAGCTTGAAGAGGAGGAACCCGAGCGGCGGCACCATCAGGTTGAGCGACTGCTCGAAGCCATGCGCGGCTATCGGCTCGGTCCGCACCTGGCCCTCGTTGCCGATGTTGCTGCCGCCATACGCCGCGGCGTCGCTGTTCAGCAGCTCGAGATACGTGCCGGCGCGAGGAACGCCGATGCGGTACGCCGGCCGCGGGACCGGCGTGAAGCTGACGACCGCCACCACCGTGTCTGCGGCACTGTCGCCCCGCCGTAACAGCGACACGACGCTCTGCTCGACATCGGTGCAATCGACCCACTGGAAGCCGCGCGGATCGTGGTCGTCCTGCCAGAGCGCGGGCTCGGCGGCGTAACAGCGGTTGAGATCGCGCACCCAGCGCTGCAGGCCGGCGTGCGCCGGATCGCCGAGGACGAACCAGTCGAGCTCGCCGTCGTGATTCCACTCGCGCCACTGCCCGATCTCGCCGCCCATGAACAGCAGCTTCTTGCCGGGATGCACGGCCATGTAGCCGTACAGCGCCCGCAGCGTCGCGTGGCGCTGCCAGATGTCGCCGGGCATCTTGCCGATCATCGACCGCTTGCCGTGCACCACTTCGTCGTGCGAGAACGGCAGCACGAACTGCTCGCTGTAGGTGTACATCAGCGAGAACGTGATCTTGTTGTGATGCCACTTGCGGTGGATGGGATCGCCGCTCGTGTACTCGAGCATGTCGTGCATCCAGCCCATGTTCCACTTGTAGGTGAACCCGAGGCCGCCGAGGTGCACCGGCCGCGTCACGCCCGGCCACGAGGTGGACTCCTCGGCGAACACCGCGACGCCGGGGCACTCCGCGCCGAGGAGCATGTTCAGCTGCTTCAGGAACTCGATCGCCTCGAGGTTCTCGCGGCCGCCGTACTGGTTCGGCACCCACTGCCCCTCCTGGCGCGAGTAATCGAGGTACAGCATCGACGCCACCGCGTCCACCCGCAGGCCGTCAACGTGGAACTGCTCGATCCAGTAGAGCGCGTTCGAGAGCAGGAACGATCGCACCTCGTGCCGGCCGTAGTTGAAGACCAGCGTGCCCCAGTCCTGATGCTCGCCCTGGCGGGGATCGGCGTGCTCGTAGGCGGCGGTGCCGTCGAACCGCGCCAGGCCATGCTGGTCCTTCGGGAAGTGGCCCGGGACCCAGTCGAGGATCACGCCGATGTCCGCCTGATGACACGCGTCCACGAACGCCTTGAAATCCTCGGGCGGACCGAAGCGGCTGGTCGGCGCGAAGAAGCCAATCACCTGATAGCCCCACGAGCCGGTGAACGGATGCTCCATCACCGGCAGCAGCTCGATGTGGGTGAAGCCCATCTCCTTCACGTAGGGCACGAGCTCGGCGGCCATCTCGCGATAGGTGAGCAGCCGCCCCTCCGGCGAACGGCGCCAGCTGCCCAGATGCACCTCGTAGATCGACATCGGCCGCTTCAGCCACCGGTTCTGCGCGGGGCGCGCCGCCATCCACGCCTCGTCCCCCCACGCGTAGCCGTCGCTGTTCCAGACGATTGACGCGGTGAGCGGCGGCGTCTCGAAGTAGCGGCCGTTCGGATCGGCCTTGAGCACGGTCCGCCCGTCGGCGCCCAGCACCTCGAACTTGTAGCGCTCACCGACGCGCATATCCGGGATGAAGATTTCCCAGTAGCCGCTGCTGCGCGCCCGCATCGGGTGGACGCGGCCGTCCCACCCGTTGAAGTCGCCGACCACCGAGACGCGGCGGGCGCTTGGCGCCCACACCGCGAAATGCACGCCGTCGCGGATGCCGTGCGTGATGGGCCGCGCGCCGAGCTTGTCGAAGCCCCGGACATGCGTGCCCTCGCCGAACAGGTGCAGATCGTAGGCCGTCAGGACCGGGCCGTAGCGATAGGGATCGTCGAGGGTGAGCGTACGGCCGCCGCCTTCGGCGATGCGCAGGCGGTAATCGATGTCGCCGCGCGTGGTCTGCGGCAGGATGACCTCGAACAGCCCGGCCTCGTGCACGCGGTTCATCGCCGCGAGGACATCACCAGCCGGCGTCACCACATCGATCGCCGCCGCGCCCGGCCACAACGCGCGCACGGCGAGATCGTGCCCCGCCTCGTGCGGCCCCAGCACCGCGAAGGGATCCGCGTGCAGGCCGCGGACCAGCGCGGCGATGTCGGCGGGCGTCACTGCACGCCCTTCATCACGGCTGCCCGGGTACCCTCTCCAGACCGACGAGCGACCAGCCGGAGCCGCCACGCCGGAAGTAGACGTGCACGGGCCGGGCCCACGACGGGTGCTCCGGATGATCCGCGGACAGCTCGACGCGCACGTACGCCCCCGGCGCCGAGGGCAGTCCCGCGGGCGCCGTGATGCGCGTGGTGTCTCCTGAGGTGTCGCCGATGCGCGTGACCGCGTCGGTGGCGTTGTCGAAAGCAGACCACACCGCAGTATAGCGGCGTGGCGCGGTCGCCACCTTGTGGTCCACGGCCGCGTTGGCGAACGTCAGGACGCCCGCCGCGTCCAGTGCCGGCTCGACGATGGGGTTGATGCGCGGCAGGTAGGCGGCGCCAATCTTGTCGCGCCGCTTGATCAACACCTCCGCCAGCAGCGTCGCCGCGCGCGGATCGCTGAAGCGAGCCGTGCCGACCGCCGTCTTGATCGCCTCGTCCGAGAACGCCACCACCCGCCGGGCCGCCCAGAACGCGTCGTCGTCGCGCATCTCGAAATAGGCGGTGGTCGGGGCCCGCGGCTTCCACGTCAACGGATCGAAGGCATCGCCCTCGAAGCGGCCGATGCTGGCATTGCGCTCGTAGGGCGCGAACTGCCACCCGCCGAACGCCAGGCCGAACGTCAGGAGGCGCTTCACCGACGGGGGCCCGTCCCAGACGTACTCCCAGCCCTCGTTCCAGTCGTGCGGCCCGTTGGCGCCCACGCCGAAGGTCGAGCCGACGTCCTGCAGGTAGTGCCGGACCACGCTGCGCGGCCCGTCGGTCACCACCGTGTCGAGCGTGTTCCCCGCCTTCATGTCGGTGAGGTTGATCCACGCGCCGAACACGCGCAGCGCCCGCAGCTCGCGCCGATGCTGGTGCGGGACGATGTCGTTGGGATCGTCGGAGCGGGTGTCTTCGTAGTGAAATCCGCCGAGCACCTTGCCCGGCAGCTGCCTGCCGGCGTTGACGCGATAGGAACCGTCGCGGCGCTTCAGCGCCCGCTCGAGTTGCGCCTGGACGTCATCGTTGGTCATCGGCGTCCGCGCTCCGGACGGGCGCTTGACCGTCGCCGACGGATCGATGTGGATGCGGCTGACATCCAGCTCCGAGAGGAAGTTCTCGACCTGGTTGTAGCCGAGCGCCCAGAACAGCTTGGTCGCGACGACGATCGCGCCGGTGGCACCGTCGGGATCCGCCGGCGCATCGAACGATACGAACCAGGTCTCGCCGGCGGCGTCCTTCGCGGTGAAGCCCGCGGCGTACCCCGAGGTCTTCTCGTGAATCACGGTCCACGACGAGGGATCCGGCGCCTTGCCGCTGTTGGGGCCCTTGATCAGTTCGTCGTTGGTCAGCGGACGGGTGCCGATGCGGTTGGTGAACCAGCTCGAGTCCGGTACCTCGTCGATGGTGTTGATGTTCTGCGCTCGAACTCCCTCGGGCGTCTTGCGCGGAGTGACGAACAGGTTGTAGCCGAGGTCGTAGAACAGGTTGACCTCCCACGGGGTCGCGCCGGACGCGTCCTGGGTCTCCGGTTCGCGCAGCAGGGGATCGTCCGAGAAGAACCGCGGTTGGGCGCCGTCGACGTGGGCGATCAGCAGGCCTGCCATCACGGCCAGCCCGGCACCCGCGGCCCGCAGCCACGACCAGCGTGCAATCAATTGGCGTGTCATCGGGTGGTCCTAGAAAGCGGCGGATGCGCCAAACACGAGGGCGATCCCTTCGTTGCCGCGCGCCAGCTCGATGCGGACCGGCGTCACGAACGGTCCATGAAGGCGAAACCCAATCCCGTAGTTGCTCTTCAGCCCCTCCAGGTTGAGATCGCCGCGCCGTGCCTCGACCTTGCCGGCGTCGTAGAAGATGGCGGTGTCAACGAAGTTGTTGACGAGCACGCGCCATTCGGCGGTGAGCAGCAGGCTGTTCCGATCCCGGAAGCGCCAGCTCGAAAAGCCGCGCAAGGTGGAACCGCTGCCGAGCGCCGGCAGCATGAAGAACGGCACCACCTCGTCGCCCTTGGTATAGGTGGTCTCGACGCGGCCGCGCAGCGACAGCACCCACGCGTCCCTCAGGATCGGGATGTGCTGGATGGCCTCGTAGTCGACCTGGCGGAAGCTGTAGGGGCCGTCCTGATCCGCATAGCTCCGGATCGTGGCGCCGTAGTAGCCGCCCCGCCGGGCGTAGTCGGCGGCCGGGCGCCAGTCGAAGGCGAGCGTCGCGTTCGGCTGCAGGTAGGTCGGCTTGGCGCCCAACCCCGGCAGCGTGTCCGGCGTATAGACCTCCTCCACCGACGGCGCCGAGCCCTTGCCCGATCCCTGATCCCACTGCGAGTACTCCAGTCCAGCCGCCCACCAGCAGGGTGCGGCGACGGGGCCGCACCTCGAGATCCGCCGCCAGGTAGGGTTGCCGGAAGCTGTAGTTCGCGCGATCGTCGATCGACGTGTTCGGCGTGCCGATGCCGTAGAACCCGACGTCGGTGGCCTCGCGCCATCCGCCGAGCACCGACAGCACGCCGCGGCGATGGAACAGGCGTGGCGCGCGGTACTCCGCCTCGATGCGCTTGTAGGCGCTGAAGGTGATGCTGCCGCGGACATCGATGGTGTTGTAGGCGCTGACGAACTTCGCATAGCCCGCGCCCAGCGTGAACCCGCCGCCGGCATAGGCGTTCTCGAAGAAGGGATGCCAGTTGAGGCTGCCGGAGATGAACTGTTCCTCGATCTTCTTGACCAGCGCCTCGGCCCGGCTCGGCGTGGGCGGGAGCAGTGTTTTCGCCTTGGCCGCCTGCTGCGCGGCAATCTGCGCGGCCCGTGTGGGCTCGGTAGCAATCGGCCGGCTGTTCGTGAGCGGCGGCCTGGCCCATGAGCACGGTGGACCAGAGAACTCCCGCAAGGACTGAAATGCCGAGCCTGTGCATCGAGCGATTTTATTCTGAACGCGCGACCGTTTGCTTGCGCGCCCCTGACGTCGGGCAGAATAGAGGGATGCCCACCACGCACGCTGCCCTTCTCGACGCACTGGGGCTGAGCCCCATGAACCCCGGCGTCTGCACCGGACCCGACGGCTGGATCAGCGAGCCCGAGGGCCACAAGCTCACCTCGTTCAACCCCACCACCGGCGAACCGATCGCCACCGTCATGCTGGCCAGCCCCGCCGCGTACGAGCGTGTGGCGGCTGCCGCGACCGAGGCCTTCAGCACGTGGCGAGAGGTGCCGGCGCCAAAGCGCGGCGAGATCGTGCGCGACCTGGGCGAGGCCCTGCGCGCCATGAAAGAGCCGCTCGGCGATCTCGTGGCGCTCGAGATGGGCAAGATCCGCGCGGAGGGTCACGGCGAAGTCCAGGAGATGATCGACATCTGCGATTTCGCCACCGGACTGTCACGGCAGCTCTACGGTCTGACGATTGCCTCCGAGCGGCCCGGCCACCGGATGATGGAACAGTGGCATCCGCTCGGGCCCGTGGGCGTGATCACGGCGTTCAACTTCCCCGTCGCGGTGTGGTCGTGGAACGCGGCGATCGCCGCGGTGTGCGGCGACACGGTGATCTGGAAGCCGGCCGAACCGACACCACTCACCGCCGTGGCCGTGCAGCACATCGCCAACCGCGTGATGGCCGACCACGGCCTGACCGGCATCTTCACCCTGGCCGTCGGTTCGGGCCGCACCATCGGCGAGGCCATGCTGCACGACGAGCGGCTGCCGCTGATTTCGTTCACCGGCTCCACGGCCATCGGCCGCCACGTCGCGCAAACCGTGGCCGGGCGCTTCGGCCGGACGATCCTCGAACTCGGCGGCAACAACGCCATCCTGGTCGCCGCTGACGCGAACCTCGAGATGGCGGTGCGCGCCATCGTCTTCGGCGCGGTCGGCACCGCCGGGCAGCGCTGCACCTCGACGCGCCGCATCATCGCGCATCGCTCGATCGCCGGCGCCCTGAGCGAGCGGCTGGTGAAGGCCTACGGGCAGGTGCGCATCGGCGATCCGCTCGAGGCGGGCACGCTGATGGGGCCGCTCGTCACGAAGCAGGCCGTGGATCAGATGCAGGCCGCGCTGACGCAGGCCAGGGCCGAGGGCGGCGAGGTGGTCCACGGCGGCGGCCTCCGGCCGGACATCGGTCCCCAGTTCGTGGAACCCGCCATCGTCCGGATGCCCGGACAGACCGACGTGGTGCGGCAGGAAACGTTCGCGCCGATTCTCTACATCCTCGAGTACGACCAGTTCAACGAGGCGCTCGCGCTGCACAACGGCGTGCCCCAGGGGCTGTCGAGCGCGGTGTTCACCGAGAGCATGCGCGCCGCCGAGGAGTTTCTCTCCGCACGCGGATCCGACTGCGGCATCGCCAACGTGAACATCGGCACGTCGGGCGCCGAGATTGGCGGGGCGTTCGGCGGCGAGAAGGAAACGGGCGGCGGCCGCGAGTCGGGCTCCGACGCCTGGAAGAGCTACATGCGCCGCCAGACCAACACGGTGAACTGGTCCACCGCGCTGCCGCTCGCCCAGGGAATCACGTTTGGGGAGTGAGGGGTGAACTCTATTTGAGTTTCTCCTGCGGCTTCACCGTCTGGCTGAGCGGCGGCGCTTCGCCGCGCTCGACCCAGCGCACCAGCCGATCGAAGGCATCGCGCACCGTGGGCAGGTACGACGGGCCTTCGCTCATCGCCTTCGGCACGTCGGGGTCCAGCCCCATTCGTGACGCGATGTACATGAACGACTGCACGCCGTCGTCGTCGCCGGACATGTGCCACACGCCGTCGACCTGGTAGAGGCGGTGGTTTGATTTCGGTTCGACGCGACGTTGATACGCGAGCAGTTCCTTCAGGACGAAGTCGTCCCACGTGCCGGCGACTTCGATGGTCGGTACCATCAGCCGACCGGTCGAGTCCTCGCCGGTTGGCTGCGGCGGACGTGACGCCGCGTTGACGGCATTGGTGGCCGTGTAGGGCCACAGTCTTCGGGCGGCGACAGGCGTGCCGATGGCCTCCGCGAATGCCTTCAGCTTCGGGTCGGTCGGAGCAAGGCCTGGATTGCGCTTCGGGTCCACACCCGGCCACAGCGCGGCCAGTTGCGCCTGGCGCGCCGTCCGGGTGGCGAGGTCGCCGCCGGCGCCGGCGATGATGAGCGTGCCGGCGTAGGTTCGCGCAGGGTCCTCGGCCGCCGCCCGCGTGATGCCGCCGCCCATCGACAGGCCGACCAGATACATGCGCGCGGGAGCGCGACCGAGACGGCTGGCCACCGACGCCGTCGCGATGGCGGCGAACTGATTGGTCAGCGCCAACCCTTCGCGGGCACTGACCGCGCCGTCGCGATCCATGCTGGCGTAGGCAAAGCCGGACGCCACCGCATGGCGGCCAATCACATCGTCCAGCGCGGTTTCATCGGTGCCGATGACCTTGCCCGTGGGATCGAAGTTGTTGCCGCCGGACCCGCCGTGCGCACCGATGACCAGCGATCCGTTCCAGCGCGCGGCGTCGGCGGGATGGCGCAGCACGAAGCGTTTGGCCACGGGCGCGCCCTTGACCTGGATGGTGACCTGCCCCTTGACCTCGGCGATGCCGTTCAGCGTGGACTCGGTGGCGCCGATCAGGGCCGGAGCGCCGGGCTGTTGGGCCCCAATGGTCGTGGCCATGAGAATGGCCACCGCGAGCACCAGCTGAGGCATGCGCATGATGCTCGCCATTCTAAGCTGAGGGGTTAAGATCATGGGATGATGCACGCCACCTTCAATACCTCCGAGGGCACGTTCAAGGTTCGCCTGTTCGACGACAAGGCCCCCAAGACGGTCGCCAATTTCGTCGGCCTCGCCACCGGCGCGACCCCATGGACCGACCCCAAGACCGGCAAGCCGGCCACCCGCCCCTTCTACGACGGCCTCATCTTCCACCGGGTCATCGACGGCTTCATGATTCAGGGCGGCTGCCCCGAGGGCTCGGGCCGCGGCGGCCCCGGCTTCCGCTTCGCCGACGAATTCGGCGCCGGACTGAATCACAGCAAGGGCGGATTGCTGTCGATGGCGAACTCCGGCCCCAACACCAACGGCTCGCAGTTCTTCATCACGCTGGCGCCGACGCCGTGGCTCGATAACAAGCACGCGATTTTCGGCGAAGTGGTGGACGGTCTCGACGTCATCCAGAAGATCGGGAAGACGCAGACCGGCCCGCAGGATCGCCCGGTGAAGGAAATCGTCATCAACTCGGTGACGATCGATCAGTCTTAACCCCACAGTTCACTTGAGTTGAGCGTTCCATCAGCGCGGACGCCCCATCGTCTGCGCCCGTCCGTCCGTACCAGCGAGCCGATGGACCCTCCACACAAGTGAGCTGAGGGGTTAGACCGCCCGCAGGCTCGGCCCGGGTGCGTGGAGCGGCTGGTTCCATCGGCCGGCTCCACCACTCGCGGCACGCGCCCGCACCGGGCCACGCGCACCTTCCTTCAACGCAGTGCGCGCAACGTCCAGCAGCTCAGCTAGTGTTAGCATACGCGCGCCACCGCCTCGATTGGCGGCACGGCCGCATCGAGGGTCCTCGACCCCAGGGGGATACGTGAGAATTCAGGTCCGTCGCGCTCTTCTCGCACTGTGTTGTTGTTGCCTCATCCTGACGACAGGGCTGGCCGCCCAACAGCCGACGGCCCCCGACCCCGGTCCCCTCCCCAAGTACGTCGCCGACCCCATCTCGCTCTTCACCACCGGCCTCGGCACCTTCACCCGCCCAATCTCCTCGAAAAATCCCGAAGCCCAGAAGTTCTTCGACCAGGGCTTCCAGATGATGTACTCCTTCGCGCGCCTCGACGCGGTGCGCTCGTTCCGGGAGTCGTGGAAGCGCGACCCGGACTGCGCCATCTGCTACTGGGGCGAGGCCTGGGCCTGGGGCTCGTACCTGAACGGCCCGATGCCGGCCGACCAGTCGCCCTTCGCCTACTACGCCCTGCAGAAGGCCATCAGCATGAAGGGCCAGGCCTCTCCGGTCGAACGCGACTACATCGACGCGCTGTCGGTGCGCTACGTCGAGAAGTTCGACGTCAAGACGCGGCGGCAGCAGGACGAGGCCTACGCCGAGTCGATGCGCAAGCTGGCCGAGAAATACCCGAACGACCTCGACGCGATGACGCTGTACGGCGACGCGCTGTTCCTGCTCGAGCCGCGGCGCGGCACGCGCGACGTGAACGCGCCCAACATCAAGCGGCTGCACGGCGTGCTCGAGTCGGTGCTGGCCAGGGACAAGCAGCACCCCGGCGCGTGCCACCTCTACGTGCATGCGACCGAGTCCACGGTGAAGCCGGAACTGGCGGTGGCCTGTGCCGAGTTCCTCGGCCGCAGCATCCCCGGCGCCAGCCACATCCAGCACATGCCGTCGCACACCTGGAACGAAGTGGGCCGCTGGTCCGACTCGGTGCGCGCGAATCTCGAGGCGTGGCACTCCGATCTCAAGGCCGACATCGGCGAAGGATTCGCCATCTATCCCGATCACAACCTGCACATGCTGCTCTACGCCGCGTCGATGGACGGGCAGGGCGCGATCGCCATGCAGGCCGGCAAGGACTACACGAAGCGCACGAGCGACACCATGTATCAGGTGCTCACCATGATCCGCTTCGGGCGATTCGACGAAGTGATCGAGGTCACCAAGCGGCCCGAGCGCGAGATTCCGGCCAGCGTCTGGGACTTCGCCCAGGGCTACGCGCGGCTGAAGCGGGATGACGTCGATTTCGCGAAGCTCTATCTGGGCCGGGTGCGCAAGACCGCCGACACCTCGACGCAGGAGTTCCGTCAGCACCCCGCGAAGCGGATCCTGGGACTGCTCGCCGGCATCCTGGAAGGCGAAATCCTGTGGAAGGAAAAGGATCTGCCCGGCGCCATCACCGCGTTCGAGCGCGCCGTTCAACTGGACGACGAGCTGGAGTACGACGAGCCGGAGCCACTCCCCTTCACCGCACGCCACTGGCTGGGCGCGGCGCTCGTGGACGCGAAGCGCTTCCCCGATGCCGAGAAGGTGTACCGCGACGACCTGAAGGAGCACCCGCACAACGGCTGGTCGCTGCTTGGCCTGCAGCAGGCGCTGAAGGGCCAGGGCAAATCGGACGCCGAAGTGGACAAGGACTTCGCCGCGAGCTGGGCCCGCGCCGATCACTGGGTGAGGACGTCGAGGTTCTAGGAACTGGGAGATGGGAACCAGGAACCAGGGATCAGGGGTCAGGGATCAGGGATCAGGGATCAGATGTGTGCGCGTAGTGGCTCGTGCATACGTCGGCCGTGGGTCAGTGACATCAGCACGACGTCCGACGTCACTGGCGCACGCCTGAAGGCGTCGACGCCGATCGCATCGGCGATGGCGTTCAGCACCGCGCCATAGCCGGCGCCGACGGGCGGTTCGCCGACGCCCTTGGCGCCGACCGGGGTTTCCGGATCGGGAATGCCCAGCGCCACCGCGGGCATGGTGTGCGGCACGTCGAGGATCGTCAGCGGCCGGTTGCTGTAGAAGCGGCGCGCCAGCGACAGCCCGTAGTGCGGGTCGTAGACCAGGCGCTGGTAGAGCGCGTGCGCGATGCCCAGGCAGACGCCGCCGTTCAATTGCGCGGTGAGGCTGCGCGGATTCACCACCAGGCCGACATCGCCGACGCTGAGGAAGTCGACGAGCGTCACGGCGCCGGTCTCGACGTCCACCTCCACTTCGGCAAAGCCGGCGACGAATGAATAGGTCTCGCCGTCGCGCGGGTAGGCGTCCTTCGCCACGCCCATCAGGCCAAGGCCGGCCAGGCCCGCGGCCGCGGTCTTGGTCACCGCGTGGATGTCACCGGGCAGTTCGTGGCCGTCGAAGCGGCCTCCGATCTCGATCGCGCGGCGCGCCGCCTGCGCGTAGGTGAGCGCGCGGCCAGGCTGCCCCTTGCGGAACACCCGCTCGTTGCCCAGTTCGTAGTCGTCGGGCGCGCCGCCCAGATCGCGCGCGGCAATCTCCTGCAGCTTGCGCCGCGCGTCCATCGCGCCGGCGTGATTGGCGCGCGTCATCGCGTGCGTGGTCTGCGACCCCACCGACATGCAGGTCCACGGCAGGCCCTGGCTGGTGTTGCCCCAGATCACTTCCACGCGCTCCCACGGCATCGCCAGCACGTCGGCGGCCACGCGGGCGAGGTCGATCACCGAATGCGTCCCGAGATTGCCGACGCCCGACTGCACGTACAGCTTGCCGTCGGGACGGATGGTCATCAACCCGTCGTAACCCACCGAGCCCGCGCCATGCGGGCCGATGGCCACGCCGACGCCGCGTACCTTGCTGCCGCGCCTCTGACCGGATCGGGCCACGCGTTCGGACCAGCCAAACTGCTCCGCTCCGCGATCCAGCGCCTCCTTCACGAACGCCCCGGTCACATGGCGCCGCTGTCCGTTGGCGGCCGGCGGACCGAACGGGGCCTTCCCTTCTGGCGAGTTCATCCGCCGGATCGCGATCTGGTCCAGGCCCAGCGCCTTGGCGGCCTTGGTGATCACCGGCTCGATGATGCCGTTGGCCTGCATCGGCCCGGGCGAGCGCTGCTGCGTGCGCGGCGGCGTGTTCGTCAACACGTTGACGGCGCGCCACCGCATCGCGCCCGGCTGATAGATGAGCGACGCGGCCAGCCCGGCGGAGCGGTGATCGCCCATCGGCCCATACGGGCCGCCGTCCTGGACGATGAAGAAGTCGAGCGCGGTGATGCGCCCGTCCTTCGTGAAGCCCGCCTTGGCGCGGCCGACCATGCTGGTGCGGGCGCGTCCGAAATAGCTCTCTTCCTCGCGGCTCACGCGCATCATCACCGGCGCGCCGGCCTTCTTCGCCAGCAGCGCGGGAATCGCCATGGTCACCGACCCGCCGCCCTTGCTGCCAAACCCGCCGCCGGTGTACTCGCTGATCAGCACGACCTGCGACGGCTCCACGCCCACCCATCGCGCGACCGCGTCCACCGTGCGCACCACGCTCTGTGTCGAGCAGTGGAGATAGAGCTTCCCGTTCTGCCAGTAGGCCATCGCCGTGCGCGTTTCGAGCGGGTGATGCCCGGTGGACTGCACCACGAAGGTCTCGTCGAGGACGAGGTCCGCGGAGGCAAACCCGGCGTCGAGATCGCCGTTGGTCCACTCCTCCGTGGCCTTGCCCATCGGCAGGCGGCCTTCGGCGGCCTCGGCGAAATCGGCCTCGGTCCACTTCAGGCGCTCGACCGCGGGCCGCGCCGGCGGCGCCCCGGGTGCGGCCGCAGGCGGCACGCCCCAGACGTTGCCCTCGGCACGCGCGTCGGGTCCGCCGGGCCGCAGGCTGTCGAGCGGATCGATGACGAAGGGGAGCGACTCGAACTCGATGTCGATGCGCTCGATTGCCTCGGCGGCCGTGAACTCGTCCACGGCAGCGACCGCGAGCACCGGCTCTCCGCCGTAGAGCGGTTCGTTGGTCAGCGCGCGTTCCGCTCCGGCCAGATCGGGCAGATCGTCGGCGGTGAGAATGGCGCGCACGCCCGGCATCGCGAGGGCGGCGCGGGTGTCGAGACGGGTGACGCGCGCATGTGGCTGCGGGCTCAGCAGGAGCTTCGCGAAGAGCATGCCCTCGGCGCGGAAGTCCTCGGCATAGCGGGCGCGGCCCGTGACCTTGGCCACGATATCCGGGGTGACGTAGTTGGTGCCGACCAGCTTGTCTGCCACAACCCCTCCTGAGCGGGGACTGTAACAGATCTCTGGTAGTCTCCCGTGACCTCACGCTGAAGGAGTCCCCATGTCCGCTACCGCCCCTGTCACCCCGCAACGTATCCTTCAACTCGTCAACGCGCACCAGTCGTCCCGTGCGCTCAAGGGCGCAATCGATCTCGGATTGTTCACGGCGCTCGGCCGCGGCAGCGCGACGGCCGCGGCGCTCGCCACCCGGATTGGCGCGTCCGAGAAAGGCGTCCGTGTCCTCTGCGACTTCCTGGTGATTGCCGGGCTGCTCCAGAAGCATGGCGACGACTACAGCGCCAGTCCGGATGCGGCCCTGTTCCTGGACGAACACTCGCCGGCCTACTTCGGCTCGGTCGCCAGTTTCCTGCTGGGCGACCTGCGCCACAACTTCGACGACATGGCGGCGGTCGTCCGCAAGGGTGGCACGCTGCTCGACGGACAGGGATCGGTCGAGCCCAACAACCCGTGGTGGGTGGACTTCGCGCGCAGCATGGTGCCGCTGATGACGCCGGCGGCGCACTTCATCGCCGACCTGGTGACGCGCGACTACCCCGCCGACCAGCCGCTCAAGGTGCTCGACATCGCGGCCGGGCACGGCGTGTTCGGGATCACGATCGCACAACGGCACCCGCTGGCCACCGTGGACGCGCTCGACTGGCCCGCGGTCCTGGTGGTCGCGAGCGAGAACGCGGCCAAGGCCGGCGTCGCCGATCGACATCGGACCCTGCCAGGCAGCGCGTTCGACCTGCCGTTCGACTCGGACTACGACGTCGTCCTGCTCACCAACTTCCTGCACCACTTCGACGCCGCCACCTGCACGCGACTGCTGGAGAAGGTGCACGCCGCGCTCAATCCGGAGGGCCGAGTCGTAACGCTCGAGTTCGTGCCGAACGACGATCGTGTGTCGCCACCCGAGCAGGCGGCGTTCGCCATGACCATGCTGGCCACCACCGCGGCCGGCGATGCCTACACCTTCGCCGAACTCAAGGGCATGGCCGCCAAGGCCGGCTTCCGTTCGAGCGAGATGCACCGGCTGGCGATGGCGCCGCAGACCGTGGTGGTGTCTACGAAATGAAGATCGTCGCTAGACCATTCGCCCCCCGGCACCAGCCGGCCCGACCCTCTCACCTTTCACGTCTCACCTCTCGACGTCAGAGCGCGCGTTTCGGAAGGCGGGCAACCATGGCAGAATGACGCACCGCCGATGCTGGCCTCCGGCACGCGTCTCGGCCCATACGAGATCATCGCCGCGCTCGGCGCAGGCGGGATGGGCGAAGTGTATCGTGCGCGCGACACGCGGCTCGATCGGGCGGTGGCCGTCAAGGTGCTGCCCGAGGCGTTCTCGCGCGACCCCGGCCTGCGCCAGCGGCTCGATCTCGAAGCGCGCGCCATCTCACAGCTTTCGCATCCGCACATCTGCACGCTTCACGACATCGGCGATCAGGATGGCATCGCCTTCCTCGTCATGGAGCTCCTCGAAGGAGAGACGCTCGCGGCGCGGCTACGCCGTCAGGGCGGGCGCGGCCTGCCGCTCGACGAAGCCCTCGTCATCGCGGCTCAGATCGCCGGTGCGCTCGAAGCCGCGCACCGCCGAGGCATCGTCCATCGCGACCTCAAGCCTGGTAACGTCATGCTCACGCGGGCCGGGCAGGCCGGGGCCGACCGCTGGAACGTGAAGCTGCTGGACTTCGGACTGGCCAAACTGACGCAGCCCCCCGTGGTTGGCGTGACGGCATCGGCCGTCACGTCACCGCAACTCGCGATCACCGCCGAGGGCACGCTACTCGGGACCTGCCAGTACATGGCGCCGGAACAGCTCGAAGGGCGTCCCGTCGACGCCCGGACCGACCTGTTCGCCCTGGGCTGCGTGATCTACGAGATGCTGACCGGGGCGCGATCGTTCGACGGCCGGACTCCCGCGAGCATCATCGCCGGCATCCTCGAGCGCGATCCGGCGCCGATGGCGAGCCTGCGGCCCGATATTCCCCCGCTGGTCGCCGGGATCACCAACCGATGCCTGGCGAAGAACCCTGACGAGCGCTGGCAGAGCGGTGCGGATCTCGCCACAGCCCTTCGCCTGGCCGCGGAGTTTCCCGCACCGGCAGGCGTTGGGGCCGCCACCACCGGCCGCTGGACGCGCGTGCAAACCGCGGCGGCCGCCCTGGCCGGCGTGGTGGCTCTCGCTTTGGGCGCGGCCGGCTCGCGTCTCTTCTTCACACCGCCCGGAGAAGCTGCGCCGGAGATGCGCTTCGAGGTGATGCCACCGCCAGGGACCCATTGGTCCCCGTCCCCAGTCGCCTCGACGGTGCAGCTCGCCTTATCACCCGACGGCCGCCGGATCGCGTTCGTCGCGACGCCGCGCCGCGGCGTGCCGCAGCTGTGGATTCGTTCGCTCGAGACGGGGCAGGCCCAGGCGCTGACCGGCACGGATGATGCCGCGTTCCCGTTCTGGTCGGCCGACGGCCGATCGATCGGGTTCTTCGCCGGCGGCAAGCTCAAGACCGTCGACACGACGGGGGGAGCGCCGCAGGTGCTGGCCGATGCCCCGCTCGCGCGTGGGGGCAGCTGGAATCGCGACGGCGTCATTCTCTTCGCCCCGGCTCCCAATCGAGGCATCTGGCGAGTGGCGGCCACCGGCGGTGCACCTGCGGTGGTGATCGAGCCTACGGCCAGCCGAGGTCACCACGAATTACGTCTGGCCGCAGTTCCTCGCCGACGGCAATCGGTTCATCCTCTACCAGCGAAGCGATGATCCGGCCAATCAGGGCGTGTTCGCCAGCGATCTCACGTCACGTCGCGTCACGCCGGTGCTCCGCAACGATGGCTTGGGCGCCGCCGCGCCCGGGCGGCTCTTCTTCGTGCGCGACGGATCGTTGTTCCAGCAGGCCCTCGACGAGGAGACGATGCGGCCCGTCGGTGACGCGGAGCGAGTGGCAGACGGCGTTGGCTATACGCTGGGAGGCGACCATGCTCATCTTCATTAATGCCGCGCTGCTGGGACCTGCCTGCTGACGGCACCTAGCAGGCGGGCACATCGCGCCTGGCGGCCTTTTGCGGCCGCCAGGCGCGATGTGCGTTCAGAACACGATGACAATCCGCTCGTTCGAGGCGATGCTCGCGCCCAGTGCGTTCACAGCGCGGACCCGCACATAGTAGGTACCAGGCGGCACGCCAGCGAAGCTCTGCGTCAGCACGTTCCCGACTCGCGACACCGCCAGGTTGGACAGCCCGGTCGCCGAACCCGCCTCGACGATGTATTCGGTCACCGGACCGAACGCCGGCGCGGCCCAGCTCAGCGTGACCGTCGATCCGCTCACCGTGTGCGAGAGCGATGGCGAGCTGGGCGGCGCCGGCACGCTGCCGGCGATGAGCATGACCTCGGCGGACGGTAGACTCACGCCCGTCGCGTTCCGGGCCCGGACGCGCAGGAAGTAGAACCCGTTGGGCACCGGACTGAAGGCGAACGACGCGCCAGGCACGTCCAACGCCGCGATGTTCGACGCCCCGCTGGAGGAACCGGCTTCGACGACGTAGCCGCTGGCCGGGCCGCCTCCGAGCGCCGGCGTCCACGTCATCGTGATCTTGTCGCCGGCCATGAAAGCACTCAGGTTTGTCGGTGCGTCAGGCAACCCGACGCCGCCCGCGCCGACGACGAGCATGACTTCGTTCGACGCCGTGCTCGTACCGTGGGCGTTCACCGCCTTGACCCGGACATAGTAGGTGCCCGGTGGGACGCCCGGCACCGCGAACGTCGTGCCGGTTCCCGGGATGGGAAGCGTGATTGCGGTGGTGTTCGGCGAGAACCCTGCTTCGAGCAGGTAGCTCTGCGGCGCGCCCGCGTTGGTGAGGGACGGAGGCGTCCACGTGAACGTGGCAGTGGAATTCACGGTGACGATGCGCAGACTGGACGGCGCATTCGGGGCCTGCGTGCGGACGTCGAGCCCGAAGTTGATGCCGCCGACGAGCTCGGCGAGATCCGGTCCGGCAAACGCTGCCGCACCGCTGATGGTGATCCGCGTGCCAGACGCGACCGCGGTCGCGACCGAACAGCTGAAGGTGCAGCGAATGTTGCTGTGAATCTCGTCGAAGTAGCCGAGCGAGTTGCTCGTGACCGCCACATAGTCCCCGTTGGGCACGCCGCGAATGTAGAACTGGCCGCGGCGGTTCGTGGTGAAGGAGCCAGCAAACAGGTTCGAGCCCACCTGATACAAGTTGACTGTCACGCCCTGAAGCGGCGTGCCCGTCGCCGAATCGGTCACGACGCCAGAGATGCCGTCTCCCGCCGACAGGCCGAAATTCGCCGTGGCCGTGCCGCCAGCAGAGACATTCACCGGGGTGCTGCCGGAGATGATCGTCGTCGAGCACGTGCTCAGGCAGGGCACGTTGTCGAACGCCTCGTTCCGGTAGGGGTGCAGGCCCGCGGTGTCCACCCGGTAGGAGCCGGCCAGCAGGCCGGTGGCGGTGTAGACGCCAGAGAGGTTTGTGGTCGCGGCCGTGATTCCCACGATCGACGAACCAGACAGCATCCACACTTCGACACCAATCCCGGCAATCGGCAGGCCGGAGGCCGCGTCGGTGATCGTTCCCGTGACCTGCCCCGAACCGGTGGCCAACGGCTGCAGTGCGAAGTCGCGTCCCGAGGTATTGACACCAGGCCTGACCTCGACCGGGGTTCCGGCGGCGAGTTGCGCCGTGGTGCTGCAACTGCCGCTGCATGGCCGGTTGTCGTAGACCTCGTTGACGAACTGCGACGTGAAGATCGCCAACACATAGGTGTTGGCCACGAGTCCCGGGACCGTGTACTGGCCCTGGGCGTTGGTAGAAGCGGAACGGCCCGAGAAGCTCTGCCCGACTCGCAAGTACGCCGTCACCGTCACATTCTGCACGGGCAGACCGGTCACCTCGTTGGTCACCGTTCCCGACACAGTGAGGCCCGGATCGAGCGCGAGGTTGATCCCTGGCGTCGTGGCGCCGAGGGTCACGTTGACGACGCCACCGCTGTCAACGGACGTGGTCGAGTTGCAGAAGTTGACGCAGAGCAGATCCGGGTAGATCTCATTCGTCGTGGTGTTGGAGCTCGTGTAGAGCGCGTAGGCGCCCGCGGCCAGACCTCGGATGGTGTATTCGCCGCTGGCGTTCGTGGTGGCGAGCGTACTGCTCAGGACCGTCCCGCTCACGCGCGCGCTGACCGTGATACCGACGCTCTGGCAATGGCTGTCCTGTCGCCGCGTTGGTGACCACGCCGGTGATCGACCCGCCGGTCTCCAGCCTGAAGTCCCGTCCGGCGCTGGCGGCGCCCAGCGAAACGGGAACCGGCGTGCCAACGGTCAGGGCGTTCGTCGAAAAACAGAACACAAGACACGGGATGTCGTCGTAGTACTCATTGCGGAGTCCCTGGTTGTTCGACGTGTAGAGAAAATACGTGCTCTGCGGCAAGGCGAATATCGTGTAGTTGCCGGAGGCATTGGTCGAGCCAACGTACGTGAAGGTCTGAGTGCCAAGGCGAGTCACGGCGGTGACGGACACGTTCGCCACGCCCGTCCCTGCGGCATTGGTCACCGTGCCCGAAATCGTTCCGCCTCGGACAACGGCGAAATTGCGACCCGTGACCGCGCCGCCTGACGTGATCGAGAACGGTTCCGACTCGCGCAGCTCAGCCGAAGTGCAGGTGCCAATCGGGCATTGAACGTCCGGGAAAGCTTCGGGAATGTAACCGTTGGTGAAGCCCGTCCTCACGTAATAGAGCGCACCAATCGGCACCGTGATGGTGTAGACACCCGAGGCGTTCGTGATACCAGCTCCGGCCTCGGAGCCTTGCACCGTCACCACGAATACGCCCAATCCCGCCACTGGCGCGCCGGAACCCGAATCGGTGACGGTGCCGCTGACCGTTCCGGTCTGCGCAAACACCAGAGCAGAGTTCAGCATGAGCAACAGACAAGCTGCGCCCGCGATGAGGAGCCATCGTAACGGGCAGAACGGAGCGGATCGACTGGTAGGCATGGGGGCCGCCTTCCTGGTTGAGGGTTCAGATACGCACGAGCCGGAAATTTACGGTGCGGGGGGCGTACATGCATCGGGCATCGGATCCAGATTGGCGTGGCACCAAAGTGCTGGTGGGACGCGATAGCCTTCGCCGAAGCGCCTGGCTCTTGGGACTTGGGGCTTGAGGTTTGGAGCAGACCCTCCGGCGGGCTCGTGGCTCAAGAAGGGGCCGGCCGAGCTCTTCGTCTACGGCGACGGTCGCGACACGCCTGAGGCGTCGGCGGACCCGGCGCTCCTCAACCGAACGCTGGCGGTGAAGGTCACCAGGTTGTTCCAGTTGAACGATCGCTCAGTAGACGATGATCGGAAACTCGGCGGACGGCGCACTCTCGCCACATGCGTTCCGCGCGCGGACGCGTACGAACGCGGCCAGTGACGAGACCGGTTCGGTGTGGGAGAGGCGCGTGCCCGGCACGACCAGCCGCGCGAGATCCACGGCTCCGCTGGTCCTTCCCACTTCGATCACGTACTGCTCGACCGCTCCGGTGGAAGGTGGTGACCAGCGGAGGCTGACCGAGGGTGCGGTCCACAACGCCCACGGCGCCTGTGGCGGTCCCGGCGGCGTCACGCAGGGTGTGGTCGTAACGCTGATCACCGCCGAGGGTTCACTGACACTTCCCGCGGTCGCGGATCGAACGCGCACCTGCCACGTGCCCGTGGGCACGCGCGTGGCGACGAAGGACGGCACGTCGCTCCGCGCCACTGGCGCGAAGGCCGGTACTGGCATTCGCCGCAGCCTCGATGACGAACCCGGACGGAGCGGGGATCGCCGACGCCGGCGTCCAGGAGAGGGCCACGCGATCGTCCGCCACCGAAGCGGTCAGCCCGGACGGCGGTTCTGGCGTCCCGGCGACGCCGATGCTGAAAGCGCGGCGATTGGAGGCAGCACTCCGTCCGGCCTCGTTGGCCGCGACCAGTTCCACTTCGTAGGATCCTGGCGGCAACGGGGGCGACGTCCACGCGCGCAGGTGGGCAGGCACCTGCAACACATCCGAGACCTCGCTGCCCGCGATCGCGCCGCGGATCACGAAGCTGGTGATGCCGGCGCCGATGTCTGGCGTCCAGAACAACGTCACGCGATCGCCGGAGACCGCGGCCTCGAGCGCGGGCCCGGCCGGCACGCCGCTCGGCTGCGTGATGAGCGCGGTCTGCCAGCCGATGACGACCGGCGTCAACTTCGGCGTCGCCGCAGTGTTGGCCCAGGTCTGGACGAGCAGCGTCGTGGGGCCCGAATGCGGACCGGGATTCAGTACGGCCGGCTGACCGGGCGCTGACCACGCGACGCACGTTGACTCGGGAACAACGGGAATACCGACGACGCCGCCCTCGATTGGCGCTGTCACCGTGGATGGCGTGAGGAGTACGCACGCCTCCGGACCCTCGACGGCGAAGCCCACTACGAAGCCCTGACCGAGCCGGCCCGTGCCGAGTAAGGCATTCGTGTCCAGATCGATGACGTCGTATAAGTAACTCGGATTGAAGTGGTCTGCCGAATCGTAATAAAGCCAGTACGCGCGCCGCGCATCGTGGGAGACGGTGACCACGCCGGTGAGGCCGCGATGGACCGGTATCCGGTCCGCGATCACCCGCCTACGTAACGCCTGGTCGAACGCATACAGCCGTAGCCGGTATGTGCTCGGGATCGGAGGATCGACGTAGTCAATTTCTGAGACCAGTAGTTCTGCGCCACGCCACGCCATGCCATTGGGTGCGACCCCTGGGAGCCATGCCTGGAAGGTGCCATCGAGAACGCTGAAGATGAGCACCGCACGCGAGTCGTTGTAGTCGGTGTTCACGGCCACCTGCGTATTGCTCGCTGCTACCTCAATCCAGTTGTAGTGGAGGGGGAAGCTCCAAATCCTCGTGTCGGTGGCTGCCACGAACGCTGTCAGCCGGTAGTCGTTAAAACCTCCGGTGACCTCCAGCCGAATTCGGCCATCCGGCGTGAAGTGAATCGCCGAAACTTCATTGCAGCAGCGCGAGCTGACGAGGACGCCGGAAGCCCAATCGACGACCGACAGACCAGTGCTGGTTGCGGCGTACACCAGCGTCCCGGCTGGCGGGACCGCCAGCTGAGTGATCGGCATGTCTGAACCGATCGTCCGCTCCAATGACAGCGAATCGGTGCGAAAGCGGAGGATGCCTCGAGTGGTCGGGAGCAGGTAGAAGCGGCCGTCGGGCGTCAGTACGCCTGATCCGAAGCTGACTCCGTCAGGGGCGTCGAAAGAAGCTTGCACCACACCCGAGGCCAGGTTGACCACTTCGAGGCGGCGGAGCCCAGCGGACCAGCCATGTGGTTGGGCGGTCGCCTGGTCCACCCCGACATACAGCAGGAGCCCTGCGCACAGCGCGAAAATCGAGGCGCCCCGGCGCGTCCGACGAGCGCGGTGGCGCGAGCCTCGAGGCCGATGGCGGAAAGGAGTGTCAAACATGCCCCCTAAACGAGCCGGCCCGCCCTAACCGGACATCGATCGATCCACCTCGTCCATGGAGCGAAGGACACTCCGTTGCGAACCGACTGGCGATCAGTAGATCACGACGGCGACCTCCGGCGAGGGCGCCCCGGTACCACAGGCGTTTCGCGCGCGCACCCGTACGAACGCCACCAGTGCCGATACCTGCTCCATATGCGTGACGCGCGTACTCGGGACGATCAACTGCCCGAGATCCGCTCGTCCGCTGGCGCTGCCCACTTCGATCACGTACTCCTCGACAGAGCCAGTGGAGGGAGCTGACCAGCGGATACTGACCGACGGCCGTGTCCACAGCGCCCACGGCGCCTGAGGCGGCCCCGGCGGCGCCGTGCAAGGCGCCGTCGTGACGCTGATCACGGCCGAGGGTTCGCTGGCGCCGCCGGCGGTCGCGGAGCGGACGCGCACATCCCATACGCCCGCGGGGACTCGGGTGGCCACGAAGGACGGCGCGTCAGTCCGCGCTACGGGCGCAAAGGCCGGACTCCCGTTCGCCGCGGCCTCGACGATGAACCCGGCCGGCGCCGGCGAGGTTGATGCGGGCGTCCAGGACAGGGCCACGCGATCATCGCCGACCGACGCGGTCAGACCGGACGGCGGGTCTGGTGTCCCGGCGACACCGATGCTGAAGGCACGGCGATTGGAGGGGGCGCTCCGCCCGGCCCCGTTGACCGCGACCAACTCCACTTCGTAGGACCCTGGCGGCAAGGGGGGCGAGATCCAGTCGCGCAAGGATGCGGGCACCTGGAGTACGTCCGTGACGGCACCACCGGCGATGGCACCGCGGACGATGAACGCGGTGATGCCGGCCCCAATCGCTGGCGCCCAGGACAGCCCGACCCGATCTCCCGCGACCGCTGCCTCGAAGGCGGGCGTGGCGGGCACGCCGCTCGGCTGCGTGATGGTTACGGTCTGCCGGCCGATTTGAATCGGTATGGATTTGGGTGCCGCCTCGGCGTTGGGCCACGTTCGCACGAGGATGGTGGCCGGCCCAGCGTGCGGTCCGGGGTTGAGCACGCCCGGCTGGTTTGCCACGCGCCATGCCACACAGGAGGACTCAGGAAGGACAGGTAAATGCACGACCCCACCTTCGAGAGGCGCCGCAGCCACCGCGGGGACTGCCAGCTCGCAGATCGATTCCAGGCTGATATCGAAATCGTCCTGGAAACCTTTCAACCGTCCAGTCGCAGCCCGAGTGCCGGCCGCCAGATCGATCACATCGTAAACGGTTATGTCCGGCGTGCTCTCCCCAGCCACGTTGTATCGCGTCTGCCAATATGCCAAGCGATCGCCCGGTGCGACCGTCACCCGCCATGGACTCGCAAAGGATCCTCCCGCCCGCTCGGCGACCACGGTCATGGTGCCCGCTTGCAGGTCGTACGCGGACAGCCGGGTCGCGGTCCAGTCAAAGTTGCCATGCGAGATGAGCAGCCGTTCGCCGTGCCACGCAAGGCCGGATCCACAGCAGACGGACAAAAACATGTTCGGCTCCGGTCGACGACGTTCCAGAAGTAGATCACCGGGTCGTCCCAGTCAAAGCAATTGAGGGCGAAGTAGCTGCTGCTGGCCGCACCCGGCCCGCAGTCGTAGTAAGGAACTTCGTGCTCCCAGAGCAGCGTCCCCGCCGATTCAGCGAAAGCCGTGACCCTCACGAACCCGGTGGTCTGCGATCGGAGATGCTGAAAGCGGACCGACCCATCGGGCGTGAAGTGCACTTCCGGCGCGTCGCAGCACTCGACACTGATGATGGCGCCGGACTGCCAATCCACCACCGCCCGGCCATGTGGCCCCATCGCGTGCACGCGCGTACCCGTCGGTGCAACAGCGAGGTGAGTCACCTCTCCGGAGGGACCGATGTTCCGGTCGAAGGCCACAGGCAGCGTGCGATAACGGGCGAGACCGGCACTCGTCGCCAGCAAGTAGGTACTGGCCGTCGGGGGTGACGGCACCATTCCCGAAGCTCACGCCAGGCGGGGCCTCGAACCTCGCAACTTCCGCCCCGGAATTCAGGTTGACGACGATGAGCCGGTCCGGGTCGCCGTAGTCCCAGGGTTGATGGACCTCCAGCGCCCATCCGAGCGGTTGGGCGAAGACGGTGGCGGGTAACCACAGGATGGCAAGCACGACACGGAACAGGACGAGGGGGATGGAAGGCATGGTTCCCCCTAAACGGGCGAGACCCGCTTAACCGGACATCGAACGCTCCATCTCTTCCACCAGGCGGACCAGCGCCCGCTCGGTGGCCTTCCGCGCCGCATCGGCGGAGCGACGGTGGGTCCATTCCGCCAGCTCCTCGAAGCTGAAACCAAGCTCGAGCCGCGCGACGAGACACTCCTTCTCACCGGGCCGCAACCGGTCGAGCGCGCGCTCGTAGCGGGCAACGGCTTCGGCCCCGATCGCCAGGTCCAGCGGCGAAGGCCCGCCGGCGCTCAGCGACCCTTCTGACGGCAGCGCAACCGGCCGGTGCGGCTGCCGGCGCAGTTCGTCGCGCAAGCGGTTGATCACCGCCTGACGCAGGTAAGCATTGAGCGCGCCCGCCCCACGGGCGTCGAACCCGTCCAGCCGCTTGAACGTCTGGAGGAGAGCGTCCTGGATCAGGTCGTCGGTGTCGGTGACGCCACGTGCCCAGTGTGGCAGGCGCCCGCTCGCCCACCGTCGCAGCATCTGCGCCTGGCGTGCGAACACCTCATCGAGCGCCGCACGATCGCCTTGTCGTGCCCGGCTCAGCAGGTCAGCGGTGCTCGACGGATCGTCCGGAGCTCGTTCGAACGGGGTTTCCCGGCTCCTGCTCTCAGCCATGACACATCTCACGGCTCGGCGAAGCCGAGCCTTCTCTTGATGACGCCCAGCCGCGGATGCCCGCGCAGGATCGCCATCTCGGGCCGATCCATCCACGTCGCGGCAATCCACCAGTTGAGTTCGAACGCCCGCTCCAAGGCCTCGATTGCGCGCCGCTCGTCGCCGAGGCCAGCGTAGATCAGCATCTGCCGCGCCGGGGAGTCGGGCCGCGCCGCTGCCAGCGCTTCGGCCTCGGCTCCGCGGCCGGTCACCGCGTAGAGGTAGCCGAGATACCCGAATCGGTCCGGCGTACGCTCGAAGATCGGGACGGCTTCGTCCGGCCGGCCGGCAAGCACCAGCGCCCGGCCGAGCCAGACGTCGGCGAATGGAAATGCCGGATCCCGTTCGAGCACCCAGCGCGCGCTCGCCATTGCTTCCTCATAACGTCCGGCATCCACCTCAATCAACGCCCGAACTCGTCGCACGTCGAGTGACAGCGGCTCGACCGTGGACGCGAGGGCCAGCAGTTCCAGTGCCTCCGCCAGTCTCCCCGACGGAAGGAGCACCGTGAGCACGAAGTCGGTGTGGATGGTCGCCTGGCTCGGATTGAGCGCGAGGGCGTGCCTGAACGAGTCTTCGGCGCGCGCCCACTGTCGATCGCCTGCGTACAGGATGCCCAGGGCCGCGTGCGCATCGGCCAGCAACGGATCCAGACGCAGGGCCTCCATGGCCGCGGCCTCCAGCCTGGGGTCCCTCGGGGGCTGCACATCCCCGGGCACCGCCCGCGAAACCGCGCTGAGCGTGCTGGCCAGCCCTGCCCAGGCCGGCGCGAACGCACGCTCCCGTGTAATCACCTCTTCGAACAGAGCGGCCGCCTTGCCGGCATTGTCCGCGTGCCGCCGGGCCTGCAGGCCGCGCGCCTTGAGGAACTGGTAGTAGACGTCCGGATCGACTTGATAGCGGCGCTGACCGCGCCACATCCGCAACCGCAGCTTGTTGACGATGGCCAGCGAGATCTCGTCATGGGCGGCAAACACGTCGATGCCATCCCGTGAGATGGAGTCCGCCCAGACGGTCACGCCGTCGGCGACCCGCACCAGTTGAGCGTTGACCCTGAGCCGCCCGTTTGCCGCGAGTATCGAGCCGCTGAGCACCAGATTGGCATTGAGTTGGCGACCGGCCGTCTGCGGATCTGGAGACGCGTCGCCGCGGTTGGCCGCCGCGATCGCCGGCCGGACGGCCAGCCCCTCGATCGACGCCAGGCTGCGGACGACCTCGGCAGTCAGGCCATCGCCGATGAGCGCACTGTCCGCGTCGCGGGTGAGATCCACGAATGGCAGCACCGCGAGGATCGGCGATTCGCTCGATGTCGCCGCACCGGTCGACGCCGGTATCGCCTGCCAAACCAGCCCCGCAGTCACGACTACCAGCGCCGCAGCGAGGAAGTGACCGAGCCCCGTTACAGGCGTCGCCGGCGCGGCGATCGCCTGGAGGTCGAGACCGAGGCTGCGGGCCGAATCGTAGCGTAGCTCGGGCAGGGGATCGAGGGCGCGATCGATGACCCGGGCCAACCGAGCCGGCAACCCGGGGCGCAGCCGCCGAATACTCGACCGCTCGCCGGCATCGTGCGCGTCGAGAACAGCCCGCGTCGATCTGCCCTCTACCGGATAGGTGCCCGTGAGCAGGTGGTACAGCACGACCCCGATGCTGTAGATGTCACTCCGCGCCGTCGCCGGTTCCCCTTTCAGCACCTCGGGCGCAAGGAATAGCGGCGTTCCGGTCAGGTCCGAGCCGGTGTCGCGCAGCTCGCGGCCAGTGCCGAAATCCATCAGCACCGCCCGTCCATCGTCGGCGCGCATCACGTTCTGCGCCTTGATGTCGCGATGCAGCAGGCCGGCGGCGTGCACAGCCTCGACGGCACTGGCGACCTCGAGACCAATCCGAATGACTTCAGCCGGCGTGAACTGGTGGCCGGCGCGCACCATGTCTCCCAGCGTGCGCCCCCGCACCAGCTCCATCCACAAGCCGACCCGGTCGCCCACTTGCTCGGCGCCGTAGATGGTGACGACATTCGGATGACGGATGCGCGCGAGCAGCCGCCCCTCGTGAATGATCGAGGAGGCGTCTGACGCGCCCCCGGCTGCTTTCGCCGGAACAAGCTTGAGAGCCACCTCCCGATCCAGGCGTGCGTCCCAGGCGCGGTAGACATCGCCGCAGGCGCCGCGGCCGATGCGCTCGAAGACTCTCAGCGGTCCCCACGTGGCCGGGGCGTTTGTGAGCGTGTCGCGCGGCCCATCCACCGGGGCAGGTGTCGAGCCGGCACGATGGAGGGACGATATGCCCGCGACCACCTCCAACTGCTCGAGAAGCCGGCGATCGTCGGGATGCGAGTGGGCAGCGGCTTCAGACCAGTCCACGGCCGTGCCGTCGACGACGGCTCGGGCGATGTCGGCGATCGGGCGAGGTTCCAATGGCACCTGTGCACGACCTGGGTTGGATCGCGCGCATCATATCCGAACCGCGGTGCAGCGGCGCCGTGGGTGTTCTGGGGCAGTCCGCCCGTTCAATAGCGCCGGTTCAGCGCCGGAACAGCCACACCAGCAGGGAGAGGATGATGCTGATGACGATCGAGGTGGCGAGCGGAAAGTAGAAGCGGAAGTTCTCGCGCTCGATCGAGATATCGCCGGGCAGCCGGCCGACCCATGGCAGGCGCCCGGTGAACGACAGCAGCGCGCCCAGCACCAGCAGCACACCGCCCAGCAGCATCAGAGTTCGTCCAAGGTCACCCATACCGGCCCCAGATCTTCAGCTCTCAGATCTCCCGATCTCCAGCTCCCCCGATCATCACTTCGCCACATCTCGAGGTCACCAGATTCGCTAATCTTTCTTCTCTCCCAGCAGCGGCACCCCGGCGCTGCCCGGCCCCAGCAGCCCCGACTTCGTGTAGATACGAAGCTTGTCGCGGGTGTCGATGATGTCGAGGTTCCGCATCGTCAGCTGACCGATGCGATCCTGCGGCGTGAAGAACGCCTCGCCGCGCTCCATCGTCAGCCGCTCCGGCTTGTAGGTGAGGTTCGGGCTGGCGGTGTCGAGCAGCGAGTAGTCGTTGCCGCGCCGCAGCTCCAGCGTCACTTCGCCGGTCACCGCGCCGGCCACCCAGCGCTGTGCCGTCTCGCGCAGCATCATCGACTGCGGATCGAACCAGCGGCCCTGATACAGCAGCCGGCCCAGACGACGGCCGTTGTTGCGGTACTGCTCGATCGTGTCTTCGTTGTGGATGCCGGTGACGAGGCGCTCGTAGGCGATGTGCAGCAGCGCCATGCCCGGTGCCTCGTAGATGCCGCGGCTCTTCGCCTCGATGATGCGGTTCTCGATCTGGTCGCACATGCCGAGCCCGTGCCGCCCGCCGATTGCGTTCGCCTCGGTGAACATCGACAGCGCGTCGCCGAAGGTGTGGCCATTCAGCGCCACCGGCTGCCCCTCCTCGAAGCGCACCGACACCGTCTCGGGTTTCACCGTCACGTCATCGCGCCAGAAGGCCACGCCCATGATCGGCTGGACGATGGTGATGCCCTTGTTGAGGAATTCGAGATCCTTGGCTTCGTGCGTGGCGCCGAGGATGTTCGAGTCGGTCGAGTACGCCTTCTCGACGCTCATCTTGTACTCGAAGCCGTGCGCGATCATGTACTCCGACATCTCCTTGCGTCCGCCCAGCTCGTCGATGAACTGCTGGTCCAGCCACGGCTTGTAGATGCGGAGGTTCGGGTTGGCGAGCAGCCCGTAACGGTAGAACCGCTCGATGTCGTTGCCCTTGAACGTGCTGCCATCACCCCAGATGTTCACCTCGTCTTCGCGCATCGCGACGACGAGCATGGTGCCGGTGACGGCGCGGCCAAGCGGCGTGGTGTTGAAGTAGGTGGCGCCGCCGGTGGAGATGTGGAAGGCGCCGCACTGAATGGCCGCCAGGCCCTCGGCGACCAGCTGCGGGCGGCACTCGACGAGCCGCGCCAGCTCCGCGCCGTAGGCCATCGCCTTCTTCGGGATGTCGTCGTAGTCGGTCTCGTCGGGCTGCCCGAGATTGGCGGTGTAGGCGTAGGGGATGGCGCCCTTGGCGCGCATCCAATGCAGGGCGGCGCTGGTGTCGAGGCCGCCGGAAAATGCGATGCCGACTTTCTCGCCGGCGGGAAGGTTCTGTAGGATGTTGGCCACGTTGGTCGCTCCGAAACGACCCATGATACGTGACCCGCGTCCTTCACCGCAGCACTTCCTCCAGCGAGCGCCGCGGCGAGTGCACGCGGGGTGGCGAGGCGTGCCCCAGCCGGAACGGTTGCAGCGGCACGCAAGCCTGGTCCGGCAGCATGCGCGCCACGGCTTCGGCCGTCTCCTGCAGTTGCAGCAACTGGCTCACCGGCTGCAGGCTCAGCCCCAGAGTCGTGGCCGCCAGGTAGATGCGCTCGAGCACCTGACCGACGCGGACTTGCGCCTGGTGTGAGTTTGCGTGCGCGCAGATAACGCCGATGACGGGAGAGCTCATCAGGGCCTTGTGATCGGCCTTCGCGTAGCTGGAGGCCGGCATCAGGTGCGAGACCGCGAAGCGGCTCAGCGCGGCCAGCAGCCACGGCGTGCCGAAGACGCCGGTGCCAATCAGCTCACCCAGTTCGTGGCGGTATTCGGGGTTCGACAGCAGGATCGCGTCCGCCCGCATGACAAGGGCATCGACCTCTGCACGGCCGTCATCGCTGGTGATCCAATGCACGCGCAGGCCGGGCTCGGTGCAGGCGTCGCAGAGCGCCGCGAGGTGTTCGGCTTCCACGGGTGCACCGTCATAGGTCCCATGATGCGTATGGCGGTGGGTCATGACCTTGAACCGTGGGTCGGGCAGCGAAGCCGGCAGGCGGCCCGCCCCCTCGAAGCGCACCCGGACCACGGGCGTCTCGTCATCGACGCCCGAGAGGTAATCCGCGGCGGTGCGGTAGCCGAAGTGCGTCGCCGCAATCAGCAGATTTTCGAGCGCACAGCCAAGGCTGATGAACATCTCACGCTGATCGGTGTCGGCGACGCGCTGCCATCGCGTGGTGTCGAGGTGGATCTCCACTTCATCGGGTCCGATGGCGAACGACCACGGCTGGGTGTTCCGCGTCGAGGGCGCCAGCAGCGCATAGCGAATCAGAAAGCCCAGTTTCGCCCGGTTGGTGCCCTCGATCGGAAAATCGTCAGCGCGCAGATCCCAGGGGCTTGGCGGCTGCGGAATCACGTCCATGTCCCTCTCCCCTTTCCAGCCGAGGTCTTGCAAAAGAGCGGCCGATTGCCGGCGCCGTCAAATCGCCCCACGCTGGTGGATGGCCCTTGCGCCAGGGCGAGATCCTGCCGGAATCTCGTCAGTTCCGGCTGAGAGCCGTCGGATTGTGCGCGTCACCAGTCCGACTGCAGCATCATGGGGAGGTGGACCCTCTCGCCGGCTCGTCGTGGAGCACGCCTCAGACGGTCGCCGGCTTCGCGAAGTCGCCGCCCAACGCCCGGCTGATGCAGGTCGCGGTGGATGAGCTGAAGCGGCGGCCTGGCGGCCGGGCCTTGGACATCGGCTGCGGCGCCGCCCGCAATGCCGTTCCCCTGGCTCGCCTCGGCTGGCGCATCGTCGGCACCGATCTCTCGTGGCCGATGCTGACGGCCGCGCGTGGGCGCGCGCACGAAGAGGCGCCGGACGATCGCGTGCACGTGGTGCAGGCGCCGATGACCGCGCTGCCCGTTCGAGAAGCGGGCGTTCGATTTGATCGTCGCCCACGGCATCTGGAATCTCGCGCGCTCGTCCGACGAGTTCCGCGCCGGCGTGCGTGAAGCAGCAAGGGCCGCGGCGCCCGGCGGCATGCTGTTCGTCTTCACCTTCTCGCGCAATACGCTCCCGGCTGACGCTTTACCGGTTCCCGGCGAGCGATTCGTCTTCACGCAGTTCTCCGGGGAGCCGCAATGTTTTCTGACCGCTGCGGAGTTGCTGGCTGAACTCGGGGCCGCGGGGTTCGTACCCGATGCGGCAGTGCCGCTGGTCGAACACAACCGGCCAAAGCCCGGCATGCTGAGCGGCGGCGCGCCCGTCATCTACGAAGGAGGTTTTCGTGTCGACCATTCCGGCCGCTGAGGCCCTGCTGCTCGCCGATCTGATTACGCCCACCGCACAGGGCATCGCCAGCCGCGTGCTCGCCCGGAGCGGGGGCGGTAACCTCACGCTGTTCGCGTTCGATGCGGGCCAGGGGTTGAGCGAGCACAGCACGCCCTACGACGCGCTGGTACTGGTGCTCGAGGGTGAATTGACGCTGACGATCGGCGGCGCACCGGTCCACGCCCTGCCGGGAACCGTGGTTCGCATGCCGGCCAACGTGCCGCATGCGGTGGACGCGCCGGTTCCGTCGCGCATGCTGCTCCTGATGTTCAAGGAGCCGAAGGGCTGACGGACGAATCGATCGGCGACGGCGAGCGCCTAGCGCGCGTCGGCGTCGAACACATCCCGGTATCTTTCCGCCGACACCAGCACGCGCCTGGCGTAGCCGCAGATCGGCTCCACGCTGCGCGACGAGGCGCGTGCCCAGTCCACGGCGGCGTCCACCAGCAGCACGCCGAGCCCCAGCCCGCGCTCTGTCGGCAGCACTTCGACGTAGTCGATGTAGATGACGTCATCGCCGAGGTGGTAGTCGAGGTGGCCAATCGCGGCGCCTCGCCGCTTCAGGACGAAGACGCCGGTGTCGGCGCCATCGCGATCGATGGTGTAGTCGTCGGATGCGCTCGCGGACATGGTCATCGCATGATAGCGGACTCCCCCGCGAGCACGGCGCGGCGGGGCGCGCTAACGCGTAGACTGGAGGCAGCGAGTCTCTTGTCATGATCCAGATCACGCCCACGCTTGCCATCGACGAACGCGAGCTCGACGAGCGGTTCGTCCGCGCGTCGGGGCCGGGCGGCCAGAACGTCAACAAGGTGGCGACCGCGGTCGAGCTGCGCTTCAACGTGCAGGACTCGTCGCTGCCGTCCGACGTGAAACTCCGGCTGTCGGCGCTGGCGGGGCGAAGGATGACCGGCGAGGGCGTGCTGCTCATCGACAGCCGCGAACACCGCACGCAGACGCAGAATCGCGAGGCCGCGCGCGAGCGGCTGGTCGCCCTCATCCGTCAGGCGACCATGGTGCCCGTGCGCCGCAAGGCGACGAAGACCACGAAGGGCGCGAAGGAGCGGCGGCTGACCACGAAGAAGCGGCGCGCGACGGTCAAGGCGCGGCGCGCCAAGCTCTCGGACGAGGAGTGACGTTTCCGCGGCGAGGATGAGGGAGCGATAGGACGCCCGCCGGGCGGCGGACGTCCTGAGAGAGTGAACTAGCGGCTGCCGGCGTCGCGGCCGGAAATCTTGCGGCCCATGTCGACGGTCTTGAACCCGGCGTCACCCCAGTTCATCACGAACACGCTGAAGCCCTGCTTCATGCGCATCTCGATGTCGTTGGCGTTGGCGGGAAAGCCGCACGGCACGTTGAATTCCTTGCAGGCCGCCAGCACCTGCTGGATGGACGCTTCCCACGCCGCTTCGTCGAGCACGCGCTTGCCGCTGGCGTCGGTCGTGCTGAACACCCCGCGCAGCGTGCCGGCGCCGGGCCACAGCACGCCGATGCCCTTCACCGCCGCGATCTCCCGCACCTTCGCCAGGCCGGCCTTGCTCTCGACGATGGTCCAGTTGAGCAGCTCGCCTTCGGGGTTGAGGGGCCACAGATCGGCCTTGGCCTTGTACTCCGCTTCGCTCAGGCCCCACAGCGCCGGCGCCGAGCCGACGTCCTCGCTGCGCGTGCCGCCCTTCGACTTGAAGCGCATCGCCGCCAGCCCCTGCCGGACTTCGTCGGGGCTCTCGACCGAGACGAACATCACGCCGCTCACGCCGAGATTCAGCTGCTTGCCGATCTGCGCGCCGACGGTGGCCGGATCCGGCGCGATCTCGGGGGACTTCACGATCAGCGGATGATGCAGCCGATGCGCGGGGCTCTTGGTGAACAGGCCCAGCTGGGCCACGCCCTTCACGAACTCCGCGTAGGCGGTGTAGCTGCGGTCGAAGTTGCCTTCCATGCTGCCGTCGAACACGAAGTCGCTGTTCGAGTAGCCCAGCGCTTCCTTCGCGAGCTCGGCCGGCGATTTCTCCGGCAGCTGCACGGCCGGCGCGACGGCGCCAGGCTGCGGCGGTCCACCCCGACGGTTGGACGGTGCATAGAGCCCGAAGACGGGCTTCTTCTGCTCGAGCAGTTCGATGACCGGATTCAGCCGCGACTTCCGAGGCGCCTGCCCCATCGCCAGGCTGCCGAGTCCCACAATCAGTACCGTTGCCACAATCAGCCGTGCACGCACAAACGCCTCCTCAAAACCCTGTCCGCGAATTCGCGGATCTCGCCGAGTATACGACGGCCTTGGGGGCTTGGCGGGGACAGGTCTTGGGGCTTGGGGCTTGGGGCTTGGGGCTGCTGAGACCCAGGTCTTGAGTCTTGGGTCTTGGGGCTCGAGGCTTGCGGGGGTTCTGAGGTTCTGGGTTCTGAGGGTCGAGGCTGGGCCTGTGCGGTCCGTCGTCGCCCGCGACCGGATACCGGCTTGCGATCTGCCGTCTGCCGGTTCTTCGGCGTCTGCCGGTCTGCCGTCTGCCGGTTGCCGTCTGCCGGTTTGCCTTTTGCCTTTTGCCTTGAGGTTGCAGTTCTACCGGACACCGGATACCGGATACCGGGTTTCCGTTCTGCCTTCTGCCTTTTGCCTTTTGCCTTCCCGTCTGCCGGTTGCCGGTTGCCGGTTGCCGGTTACTTATATTCCTCCCGCACTGGCGCAAAGGCGTCGAGCACCCGGCAGGCCGTCACCGCGCGGCCGGCGTGGTGTGCGTGCGGCGGGATGACGAAGACCGTCCCCGCCGTCAGCAGGTATGGTTCGCCGCTCACCACGATCTCCAGCTGGCCCTCGAGGACGCTGACGATCTGTTCGTGCGGGTGATGGTGATCCGGAAACGTCGCGCCTGCGTCGAGCTCCACCCAGGAATGCGTGACGCGGTCGGTATGTACGAGGCGGGCACGCACGCCGGGGAAGATTTCGCGAACCGGCAGCGTGGCGATCGTGATTGGCAGCATGCCGAAAAATACCACGCGCCGCCCACTCGATTCATACTGATGTCCATGCGCACGGCGATGGTGTGGGGGCTGATGACGATGGTGTGCCTGGTGCCGCGGGTGGCGGCGGCCCAGGACACCGTGGATGGACAACTGTGGGTGCAGGTGGTGGCGACCGTGCGGCTGTCGGACAACTGGCGGCTCCATCTCGAAGAGC
The DNA here is from genome assembly GCA_963723005.1 of uncultured Acidobacteriota bacterium. Lineage (GTDB taxonomy): Bacteria > Acidobacteriota > Vicinamibacteria > Vicinamibacterales > UBA2999 > VFZN01. Next base: position 163,261 of record CAVRPA010000019.1, read on the forward strand.
AGCCGCGCTGGTACCAGGACGCATCGGAGTCGTATCAGGTGATCACCCGGACCGCGCTCGGCCGCCGGCTGGGCGACCGCATGACGCTGTGGGGAGGCTACGCGTGGATCGCGAAGCCGCCGGGAGACGGGCGTCACGCACGAGCAGCGGATCTGGGAGCAGTTCTCGGCCACGTTTCCCGACGCCGGTCGTTTCACGCCGTCGATGCGGCTTCGGCTCGAGCAGCGGTTCCAGGACGGCTGGGCCGACAACTCGCATCGGCTGCGGATGATGGGCCGCGCGGTTCGACCGCTGAACGAGAGTCGCGCGTGGTCACTGGTCGGCTGGAACGAGCTCTTCGTGACACTCGATGACACCGAAGCCGGCCCATGGCAGGGCGTGGACCAGAACCGGCTGTTTGGCGGGGTGCTCAGGCAGTTCAATCCGAAGGTCGGGCTGGAGCTTGGCTACATGTGGACCACGTCCGAAGCGCCGAACCAGGAGCGCACGCACTCTCACGTGGCGTTCGTGTGGCTGAACCTGGCGCTGTAGCACGCGCGGCCGGCGCCGCCGCGGCCTAGCGCGCGAGCGGCAGCTCGTCGTGATCGTCGTGGCTGGCGTCGAACCCGGCCAGCAGCCACGACGCCAGCGCCAGCGGATAGGGGCCGTCGTAGATCCAGAACACGAACCCGCCCTCGGCCGCCTCGACTGGCACCAGCCCGAGCAGTTCACGGCCCGGCCCCCAGCCGGTTTCGCAGGTCTCGTCCTCGCACAGGCGCAGCGGCACGCCCATATAGAGGGCCTTGATCGAGCCGGCGCCGCAGGTCGGGCAGCTGCGGCGCACGCGGTCGGCGAGAGTCATGTCCATGTCATCGGCCACTCGCCGGAATCCTTTAACGGCGGCTGCGCGCACGCATGGTATGGTGACGACGGCCGGGCCCGGATTGGTCCGGCTCGAAGGAGTTGAATCTTAGATGAAGGCCATTCATAAGACCGCTGCAGGCGCCTGCCTGCTCGCACTTCCCCTGATGCTGGGCGTGTTCGCCGCGCGCCAGGTCGAGGCGCAGCAGAAGCCCGCCCCCAAGGCCGCCGGCGCACCGACGTTCAAGATCGATCCGACCTGGCCGCTCGAGTTTCCGAACCACTGGGTGATGGGCTCCGTCACCGGCGTGTTCGTGGACTCGAAGGACCACACCTGGATCACCAGCCTGCCCGAGACGCTCACCGAAGAAGAGCTCTACGAGGAACAGGCCCCGCCGATGGGCACCTGCTGCAAGGCGGCTCCCGTCGTCATCGAGCTCGACCAGAACGGCAAGGTCGTGCAGGGCTGGGGCGACAAGGCCAAGGACGAGCCCGAGAAGTGGCCGCGCAATCCTCACGGCATCTTCGTCGATCACAACGACTTCGTGTGGGTCGGCACGCACATGCACCACCGCGTGATGAAATTCACGCGCGACGGCAAGCTGGTGATGACGATCGGCGAGTACGACAAGAACGCCGGCAGCAACGACACCAAGCTGCTCGGCGGGCCGTCGGGCGTCTGGGTCGATCCCAAGACCAACGAGGTGTTCATCTCCGACGGCTACCGCAACCGCCGCATCATCGTGTTCGACGCCGCGACCGGCGCCTACAAGCGTCACTGGGGCGCCTACGGCGAGAAGCCGGACGACACCGAGAAGTTCGACCCGAAGACGATGATGGGCGGCCTGCTGCCGAAGCAGTTCTCGACGCCGCACGGCCTGACCGGATCGAGCGACGGCAAGATCTACGTCGCCGATCGTCGGGGCAACCGCGTCCAGGTGTTCGAGCAGTCGGGCAAGTTCGTGATGGAGAAGATCATCGCGCCCGCCACGCTCTCCTCGGGCTCGTCGTTCGTCGTCGTGCTGTCGAAGGACCCGCAGCAGCAGTGGCTCTATCTGGCGGACGGCACCAACCACAAAGTGTGGATCCTCCGCCGCAGCGACATGGAAGTGGTGGGCGAGTTCGGCCGCGGCGGCCGTCAGCTCGGCCAGTTCCTGCGCCCGCACGGCATGAGCATCGACTCGAAGGGCAACCTCATCGTCGGTGAGGCCTCAACGGGACGCCGGGTGCAGCGGTTCAATCTGCAAAAGTAAAGGCAGAAGGCAAAAGGCTAAAGGCAAAAAGAAGCAGGCGAAGCCCGAAAGGCAGGAGGCGCAAGGCAATGTTTTTGCCTTGTTCCTTCTGCCTTTTGCCTTTTGGACTCTACCGTCCGACCGTTCCCGCGGGCGCCGCACGCAGGTACTGTGACGGCCAGTCGATCGGGTGGCCGAGCGCTTCGGCGGCATGCAGCGGCCAATACGGATCCCGCAGCAGCTGACGCGCCAGGAACACGCAGTCGGCGCGACCCTCGGAGATGATGGCGTTGGCGGCCTCGGGCGTGGTGATGAGGCCCACCGCCCCGGTAGCGATGCCGGCCTCGCGCCGCACCTGTTCGGCAAACGGCACCTGGTATCCGGGGCCAACCGGAATGGTGGCCGTGGCGGCGTTGCCGCCCGACGAGCAGTCGACCAAGTCCACGCCGTGGTCCGCGAGCCGCTTCGCCAGAGCCACGGACTGCTCGATGTCCCAGCCTCCCTCCACCCAATCGGTCGACGAGATCCGGACCAGCACCGGCAGCGACTCCGGCCACTCGGCACGCACAGCGTCCACCACCTCGAGGCACAACCGCACCCGGTTGTCGAACGACCCGCCATAGGCATCCGTCCGCGTGTTGCTGAGGGGCGAGAGGAACTCGTGCAGCAGGTAGCCGTGGGCGGCGTGAACCTCCGCCACCTCGATCCCGATGGCGCGAGCCCGGCGAGCCGCGCTCCGGAAGGCCGCCACGATGGCGCCAATGCCGCCGGTATCGAGCGCGTCGGGCACCGGGTAGTTCGGCGCGAACGGCTCCTGCCCCGGCCCGACCGGCGTCCAGCCGCCATCGGCCACGCTGACCGCGCCATGCCCGGACCACGGACGCTTGGTGCTGCCCTTCCGGCCCGCGTGCGCCAGCTGCATGCCGGGCACCCGTCCCTGCTGCTTGATGAAGGCGACGACCGGCGCCAACGCCTCGGCGTGCATATCGCTCCAGATGCCGAGGTCCTCCGGGCTGATGCGCCCTTCCGGAGTGACCGCGGTGGCTTCGGTCATCACCAGTCCCGCCCCACCAACCGCGCGCGAACCAAGGTGAACCAGGTGCCAGCTGTTGGCCAGGCCGTCTTCCGAGGAGTACTGGCACATCGGCGAGACGAAGACGCGATTAGGAAACGTGACGCCGCGCAAGGTGAAGGGCTCGAAGAGATGAGGCATCCCGTCATTGTTTCATCTAGAACCTGAGAACCTAGAACCCTAGAACCCCAGAACCCCAGAACCCCGAAACCCTAGAACTAAAACTGCTCACATCCACAACTGAATCGAATGGTACCCGGCTCATGCTTTGCCGGTATCCTCGTTCGGCAACTATCGCGTCTGGGCTTACAGACCCTCCGCGTCTCGCGAATGCCCCACAGGAACATCCCGTGATTGTCGTCGCCGGTACTCGTGCGCTCACTCGATCGGTCAGTGGAAGCCTGTGGCTGGCTTGTGCCGTCGGCCTTGTCATCCTCGCCTGCAGCCTTCCGGCAGCGGCGCAGAGCACGACCTCTGGCGCGGGCCGGCCGGCCCAGCGATCGGCCCAGCGGCAATTCAACGTCCCAGGCATGCCCGACCCGCCGCCGCCCGTCGCGCCGGAGGTGATCGTCCGCGGCGACAACGGCCGCGTCATGGTCCGCGCCACGCGGCTGACCAAGCCGCTCACGATGGACGGCGTGCTGGACGAGGAGGTCTACACCCAGGTGAAGTCGATGAGCGACTTCATCCAGACGGTGCCGAACGAGGGCGCGCCGGCGACGGAGCGGACCGAGGCGTGGGTGACCTACGACGACAACAACTTCTATCTGTCGTGCCGCTGCTGGGACTCGGCTCCGCCCGAGGAATGGACCGCCAACGAACTGCGCCGCGACACCAACCAGCTGCGGCAGAACGACATGTTCGGCGCCCTGCTGGACACCTTTCACGATCGCCGCAACGGCTTCAACTTCTACACGAACCCGCTCGGCGCCCGCGCCGATCAGGTGGTGACCAACGAGGGCAACCCCAACGCCGACTGGAACCCGGTGTGGTTCGTCCGCACCGGCCGCTTCGATGGCGGCTGGACCGTGGAAATGGCCATTCCGTTCAAGTCCATCCGCTACGTCTCGGGCACGGATCAGGAATGGGGCCTGCAGATCCGGCGCGCGATCCGCCGCAAGAACGAGTGGACGCACCTGACCTTCGTGCCGGCCGCCACCGGCGGCGTCACCAGCATCTTCCGCGCCTCGGCCGCGGCCACGCTGGTCGGCCTCGACCTGCCGCCGGCCAGCAAGAACGTCGAGCTCAAGCCCTATGGCATCTCCAAGCTCACCACCGACAAGCTGCGCTCGCCGCAGCTGGTGAACGACCTCGACGCCACCGCCGGGCTCGACGCCAAGTACGGCATCAACGCCAACATGACCGCCGACCTCACCATCAATACCGACTTCGCGCAGGTGGAGGTGGACGAGCAGCAGGTGAACCTGACGCGCTTCCCCGTGGTCTTCCCCGAGAAGCGCGACTTCTTCCTGGAGGGTCGCGGCACGTTCGAGTTCGCCCGCGCGTCCGGGCAGGCGGGATTCAGCGGCCAGACCAGCATCAGCAACAACGCGCCGCAGCTGTTCTTCACGCGGCGCATCGGCCTGAACAACGCGCGAGAGGTGCCGATCATCGCCGGCGGCCGGCTGTCGGGCACGCTGGGCAAGACCGCGGTCGGTGCGATGAACATGGAGACCGGCTACGAGTCGCTGACCGACATCGAACCGGACAACTGCGGGGCGCCGTATGCCGCCTGCACGCCGCGCACGAACTTCACGGTGCTCCGCGCCCGCCGCGACATCCTCCGCCGCAGCAATATCGGGGTCATCTTCACCAACCGCAGCGATTCGCCGACGGTGGCCACCTCGAACCAGGCCTACGGGGTGGACGCCGCGTTCTCGTTCTTCCAGAACGTCACCGCCAACGCCTATTACGCGCGCAGCGAGTCGCAGAACCGCGACGGCGACGAGGGCAGTTACCAGGGCAAGGTGGATTACTCCGGGGACCGCTGGGGCGCGCGCCTCGACTACCTCGACGTCGGCGCCAACTACTATCCGGAGATCGGGTTCGTGCAGCGCCGCGGCTTCGGCCGGAGCTTCGCGGCCGGCCGCTTCAGCCCGCGGATGCGGAGCAGCAAAGTGGTGCGGCGCTACCTCGTCGAAGGCGCGGCCGAGTATGTCGTCAACCGCGACCACAACATCGAGTCCAGCCGGAACACGGCGCACTTCCTGACCGAGTTCCAGAACAGCGACCAGTTCGTGTTCGACTTCAACAACAACTACGAGCTGCTGCTGAGGCCGTTCGTGGTGTCGCCGGGCGTGGCGATTCCCCCGGGCGAATACCCTTTCAACAACGTCACCACCAGCTACGCCTTCGGACAACAGCGGCGCATGTCCGGAACGGTGGCGCTGCAGGCCGGCCAGTTCTACGACGGCCACATCCAGTCTCTGACGATCAGCGGCGCGCGGGTGGCGCTGATGAAACAGTTCTCGCTGGAGCCGAGTGTCACCTACAACCAGGTGACGTTGCCGGCCGGCGACTTCACGAACACGCTGCTTCGGACCCGGGCCGACTACGCGTTCTCGCCGCTGATGTTCCTCAGCGCGCTGCTGCAGTACGGTTCGGCGGAGCGAGCCTTCAGCACCAACCTCCGGTTCAGGTGGGAGTACCGCCCCGGGAGTGAAGTGTTCGCGGTCTACACCGACGAGCGCGACACCACCGGCCAGGGCTATCCGGGGCTGAAGAATCGCGCGTTCGTCGTCAAGGTGAACCGGCTCTTCCGCTTCTAACCCCTAATCAGTGTCGTTGACACTTTCTGCCAATCGCCCGTACGATCAAGGCGTTGGCGATAGCAGCACCACTGATGCCGTCTCTCCTGCTCTGGTTCCGTGAACGCACGGGCGCGTTGTCGAACGCCCTCAGTCGTCGCGAGCCGGTCCGACGCGTGTCGTCAGCGCAGTTGCCAACGGAGTGGGGCGACTTCACCATTCACGTCTACGAGACCGCCAGCAAGCACGAAACGCACGTCGCGCTGGTTCGCGGCGAGCTCGGCGACGGGACCAACGTCATCACGCGCGTGCATTCATCGTGCGTCACCGGCGACATCTTCCATTCGGCCCGCTGCGACTGCGGCCCGCAGCTCCACGCGGCGATGAAGCGCATCGCCGACGAGGGCCGGGGCGTGCTGATCTACCTGAATCAGGAAGGCCGCGGCATCGGCCTCGCCAACAAGATCCGGGCCTACGCACTGCAGGATGAAGGCGCCGACACCGTGGAGGCCAACGAGCGCCTCGGCTTCCCCGCCGACATGCGCGACTATCGCGCCGCCCTCGAAATGCTGCGCGATCTGGGGGTCAGCTCCGTCCGCCTGATGAGCAACAACCCGAAGAAGCTGGAAGGGCTGGTCGGCGAGGGCTTCGCGGTCAACGAGCGGCTGCCGCTCGAGATCATGGCCACCGCGGCCACCCAGCACTACCTGAAGACGAAGAAGGACAAGCTCGGCCACTTCCTCGAGTCCGTCTAGGACTCGGCCTGGCTCGCACCCGTGCTTTCCTGGACCGCCTGGCCCGCCCTGGCCGCCGCCCTCGTTCTGCTGAACGCGTCGCTGACCTTCGGCAACATCTGGCCCACGCCGAAGATCCGCTGGGAGAACGCGTTGTCGGTGGAGCTCGCCGTGTGCGTGCTGCTGCTGGCGCTCTTCCATCGCCATGCCGCCAGGCTGACCCGCCGCCTCGTGCCGACGATGTGGGTGGTGTTGGTGGCCGGTCACTATCTGGACGTGACTGCTCCGGGACTGTACGGGCGCGACTTCAACCTGTACTGGGACTCGCAGCACCTCGGCAACGTCATCGCGATGCTGGCGCGCGCGGTCCCGCCCTGGCTGATCGCCCTCGGCGTCACCGCCTTCATCGCCCTGCTGGCCGCGCTCTGGCTGCTGTCCCGCGCGGCGCTGCGGCAGGTGGCGAGCGCGGTGGTCAACGAGCGATCGCGGCGGGCGCTCATCGCGGCCTCCGCCCTCGTCATCGCCGCGTTTGCCGGCACCGTCTTCGCAGCCACACCCGCGACGAGCCGCGTCTTTGCCCCTCCGACCACCGGCGCGTACGCCCGGCAGGCGCGCTTCGTCCTGGCGATGGCGGGGCCACGACGCGCGGCGCCGGCCCTGGCCGCCAGCCCGGAGATGACCGGCGGGCTGGACGGGCTGGGCGGCGCGGACGTCTTGCTGGCCTTCGTCGAGGCGTACGGCGCTGTCACCTACGACAACCCGGTCTTCGCCGAGGCGCTCGCGCCCAGCCGTCGCGATCTGGCGGAAGCCGCGCGCGAGACCGGACGCGATGTGGTGTCGGCCTACGTGGACTCGCCAACCTTTGGCGCCTCGTCCTGGCTGGCGCATCTCAGCCTGCTCACCGGCGTCGAGGTGCGCGACCAGGTACGGGTACGTGGCCGTGATGAGCTCCACGCGCGACACGCTGCCGAAGGCCTTCCGCCGCCAGGGATATCGCAGCGTGGCGGTGATGCCCGGCATGCGCCAGGCGTGGCCGGAGGGGGCGTTCTACGGCTTCGACGAGATCCACGGCCGTGATGGGCTGGCATATGGCGGCCCGAAGTTCGGCTGGTGGAGCATTCCGGATCAGTTCACGCTGGCGAAGTTCGACGAGCTGGAGTTGAGCCCCGCTGGCCGGCAGCCGGTGTTCGCGGTGTTTCCCACCAGCACCACCCACGCCCCGTTTGGTCCCGTGGCGCCATACCAACCCGACTGGTGGAAACTGCTGACGGACGCGCCGTTCGATCCAGCCGATGTGGAACGCGCGATGGCCGCCAATCCCGATCTCACCAACCTGTCACCGAGCTACGCGAAGGCGATGGCCTACGAGTTCACCACCTTCGCGGGCTACGTCCGCCAGCACGCCGGCGACAATCTCGTGATGATCCTGATTGGCGATCACCAGCCCGTGGCCGCAGTCAGCGGCACCGGTGCGACGTACGAGGTCCCCATTCACGTGGTGGCGCGACCGGGTGTGATGATGGATCGGCTGCGCGCGGCGGGGTTCCTCGACGGCATGGAGCCTCGGCGCCCGGCGCTCGGCCCGATGCCGGGGCTCGTGCCCACCCTCCTGCACGCGTTCGGGCCCGAAGGCGCGTCGGCCCACCACGATCAGCGGCGATCGTCCGCCGTCCGCTGATTCCACAGCCGCCCGACGTCCACGGCGAACGACCAGGCCAGCGCGCCAAGCGTGAGCCCGGCCACCAGCCCGCTGGCAGGCGGCGGCACGAACGGCATCAGGGCGATGCTCAATCCGAAGAACTGGATGACGGCCACCGTCTTGCCGCGGGCCGTTGGCGTCAGCCGGCCCGCCATCCACGGCAGCACCCAGCCGGCGCCGACGAACACGTAGCGCATCAACCCGGACGCGAGCACCCAGAGACCCGCCTTGTCGTAGCGCCACACCAGAAGCGACAGCAGCAGGATCAATAGCGCGTCGGTCTCCATGTCGAACCGCGCGCCCATGGCGCTCGACAGTCGGGAGCGGCGCGCCAGCCAGCCATCCACGCCGTCCAGCGCGATGCAGAGCATCGCCAATGCCACGATCAGCAGTGCGCGATCCGGTAACCGATCCTCGGGCACGAATCCCGCCACCAGCGTGACGAGCATCAGGCGCGACATCGTAGCGAGGTTGGCGGCGCCGAATCGGGGGAAGGGATGATGAGGCAGGCCCACCGACAGCACCAGTGCCATCCCGGCGGCGAAGATGGCCGCGGCCAGCCAGGGAAACGACGGCGACAGGTGGAACACCCGCGCCATCCACAGCCCCGCCGACAGCGTGAGCCCGAGACCCATCAAGGCCATCAGGGCCACGCGCAGGCGCAGCGTCGTCACCAGCGTGGGCAAGCCGGGCCATTGTAACTGTGGCAATACGGAAACAGAATGGAGCGACATGATCGAGACCGCGCGCGCGTTCTGGGTGGCCGAGCCCGGACGCGGGGAAATCCGCGACGAAACGTTACCTGCGACCACGCCGGGCGACGTTGTCGTGCGGACGAGGTTCAGCGGCGTCAGCCGAGGGACCGAGTCGCTCGTGTTCCGGGGGCATGTGCCGGAAACGGAGTGGTCCCGCATGCGCGCGCCGTTTCAGGCCGGCGACTTCCCCGCCCCAGTCAAGTACGGCTACTGCAACGTCGGGGTCGTCGAGCGCGGACCCGAGTCGATGCTGGGCCGCGAGGTCTTTGTCCTCTATCCGCACCAGACGCGGTATGTGGTGCCGGCCGCCGCCGCGCACGTGCTGCCCGAAGGCGTACCGCCGGGACGCGCCGTGCTGGCCGCGAACCTCGAGACGGCCATCAACGGCCTGTGGGACGCGCGCCCGCACGTTGGCGATCGCATCACCGTGATCGGCGCCGGGACCGTCGGGTGCCTGGTCGCATGGCTGGCCTCGCGCGTCGCGGGCTGCACCGTGCAGCTCGTGGACGTGAACCCGGCGAGAGCCGATGTCGCGCGCGCACTCGGCGTGCCGTTCGTCGAGCCTTCGCAAGCGGCCGCCGACGCCGACCTCGTCATCCACGCCAGCGGCTCGCCCGACGGCCTGGCCCTGGCGCTGCGCGTGGCCGGCGATGAAGCCACGGTGGTCGAGATGAGCTGGTACGGCGATCGCACCGTGCCGCTGGACCTGGGCGCGGCCTTCCACGCCCGGCGCCTGTCGATCGTCTCGTCGCAAGTCGGGCGCATCGCCCCGGCGCAGCGCTCGCGGTGGGACTATCGCCGGCGCATGCAGCTGGCCCTCACCCTGCTGCGCGAACCCGTGCTCGACGTACTGATCTCCGGCGAAAGCGCATTCGAATCGCTGCCGCAACTGATGACCAGCCTTGCGGCCGCGCCCGGCAACGTGCTGTGCCACCGGATCCGCTACGAACCCTGATCCCTGAACCCTGAACCCTGAACCCTAGAACCCTAGAACCCTAGAACCCTAGAACCCCAGAACCTCTAGAACCCCGAACCCCATGTATACCGTCACCGTCCGCGACCACATGATGATTGCCCACAGCTTCAAAGGCGAGGTCTTCGGCCCCGCGCAACGCCTGCACGGCGCCACCTTCGTGGTGGACGTGGAGTTCCGGCGGCCGGAGCTCGATGCCGACAGCATCGTGGTGGACATCGGCCGGGCCGGCGATACGCTCAAGCGGCTGCTCGCCGAGATCAACTACCGGAACCTCGACGAGGTGCCGGCGTTTGCGGGGAAGAACACGACCACGGAGTTCCTCGCCCGCCACATCTTCAGCGGCATCGTCGCGGCGATCGGCGCGGGCGAGCTGGGTCCCGGCGCCGGCGCGGTCGAGTCCCTCAAGGTGACGCTGCACGAATCGCACGTTGCCTCCGCGTCCTACGAAGGCCGCGTGCGCGCCACCGCTTGATGGACCACGACGTCACCTTTGTCGTCGCGGGCCGGCTCGACGCCAGGACCGGCGGCTCGGTCTACAACCGCCGGATCGTCGAGACGCTGCGCACCCAGGGCTGGTCTGCTGACGTGCGGGAGTTGCCCGGCGCCTTTCCGCGTCCCGACGATGAGGCGGTCGAGTTTGCGACAGGGGTGTTCAGCGACATTCCATCGGGCCGGGTGGTGGTGGTCGATGGCCTCGCCGCCAGCGCGTTGCCCGGTGTGCTCGAACTCCACGCAGCACGGCTGCGGCTCGTGATGCTCGTGCACCTACCGATCGCAGCTGATGTCGGTCTCGATGAAGCCACCGCGGCCCGATTTCGTCAGTCGGAGTCGCGCTCGCTGGCGTCGGCGGTGTTGGTTCTGGTCACTGGCGCCGCCACACTGCCGCTTCTGGCCGAGTACGAAGTCGCGGCGGATCGCGTGACGCTGGTGGAGCCCGGCACCGATGCCGCGCCGGCGGCACGCGGCACGCCTGGCGGAGCGGTGCACCTGTTGTCGGTGGCCACGCTGAACCCGGGCAAGGGCCACGACGTGCTGCTGCAAGCTCTCGCGCGCGTGCCGGCCACTCAACTGGCAACTCACGTGCGCCGGCAGCACCACGCGCGATCCGGTCACCGCCGCTCGTGTGCAGGCGCTGGCGCACTCGCTGGGCCTGCAGGATCGCGTGCGATTCACCGGCGAGCTGAATGGCGAGGCGCTCGATCGCGCGTACGATGCGGCTGACGTGTTCGTGCTGGCCACGCGGCAGGAAACCTACGGCATGGCGGTGGCCGAGGCGCTGGCGCGGTGCCTGCCGATCGTCAGCACCACGACGGGGGCGATCCCGGCGTTGGTGGGCGACGAGGCCGGCCTGCTGGTGCCGCCCGGAGATGTCGAAGCGCTCGCCCACGCACTGACTCGCGTGATCGGTGATGAGGCGCTGCGGCGCCGGCTGACCGCGGGCGCGGCTCGGGTACGGAGTCGATTGCCGTCGTGGGACGAGGCGGCCCGCCGCTTTGGCGCGGCCCTGGAAGGATTGAGCACGTAATGGACGAGGCGCTGGCACACTGGCTGCGGCTGCGCGAGGCGACGGACTGGGCCTCGCGATCCGGCAGTCTCACACGCGACATCGCGACACATCTCGGGTCGCACGACACCGTGCACATCCTCGACCTGGCGACCGGCACCGGTTCCAACCTCCGCTACCTGGTGGAACGCCTGCCGCCGCGGCAGCGGTGGCTGCTGGTGGATCGCAGCCCCGATCTGCTGTCGCTCGTCTATGACCGTACGACCGCATGGGCCAGAGCACGCGGCTATGCCGTACGGCCAACGCCGGACGGCTTCGCGCTGGAAGGCAATGGCCTCGACTGCCTCGTGGCCCCTCGACAGATGGACCTGAACCTGCCGCTCGATTCCTTGCTCTTCTCGGGGCGGCATCTGGTCACGGGCTCGGCGATCCTCGATCTGGTCTCGGAGTCGTGGCTGCGGGAGCTGGCGTCCTGCTGCCGCGATGCGGGCGCGGCGGCGCTGTTCGCCCTCACCTACAACGGCGGGTCGTCTTTCGTGCCGCTCGAGCCCGAGGACGATCTGCTCCGCGACCTGCTGAACGCGCACCAGCTGCGCGACAAGGGGTTGGGGGGTCCCGCGACCGGTCCCGCGGCGCACGCCACGGCCGAAGCGGCGTTTGGAGATGCCGGGTATGTCGTGCAGGCGGCCAGCTCCGACTGGGTGATCGACACCACGCAACGCGAGTTCCAGGAGCTGTTGATCGACGGACTGGCCGGCGCGGCGCTCGAGCAGCGAGCGGACCTCGCCGGCACAATCAAGAGCTGGCTGGCACGGCGACAAGGGCACATCGAGAACGGCCGTTCACAGGCGGTGGTCGGCCACTACGATCTCGCGGCCTGGCCGGCGCCGCACTGAGTCCGACGAGCATCATGGCGCGATTCGACGCGGCTCAGGTGCGGCGGTACTACGACGAGCAGACCCGGGCGTTTGTCGCCTATGGCCAGGGTGGCGGTGAAGGCGCAATCCACCGGGCCATCTGGGGGCCGGGCGTCACGACCCGTGAACAGTCGTTTCACTACGTCGAGGATCGCATCCTGGAGTGGTTGCCGGCGCTCGGCGCCACGCCTCACGTCGTGGATCTCGGATGCGGTGTCTGCGGCAGCCTGTGCTACATGGCGGAGCGCTTCTCGCTGCGCGGAACGGGCATCACGTTGAGCCCGGTGCAGGCACGGCTGGGAGCGGAACAGATCCGCGCGACGTGGGCTCTCCAATCGCGTGACCTGCATCGAAGGCGACTACACCCAGCTGCCCGCGGGCACCGCGACCGCGGACCTGGCCTTTGCCATCGAGTCGTTCGTGCACGGGCCGGCGCCGGATCGATTCTTTGCCGAGGCGGCGCGGCTGATACGGCCGGGAGGCCTGCTGGTGATCTGCGACGACCTGCTCAAGGACGCCACCGATCCAAAGGCGGCGCGGGCCCTCGATCGATTTGCTCGCGGGTGGCACATCAACTCGCTGCTCACGCGCGATGCGCTCACTCGACTCGCCCGCGATGCCGGCTTCGTGCAGGAAGAGGCGACGGACCTCACGCCCTGGCTGGAGCTGGGCCGCCCGCGTGATCGTGTGGTGGCGGCGCTCGTCGCGATGTTCGGCTGGCTGCCGCTCGAAGAGTCGCGCTTCGGCATGCTCGCCGGCGGCAGCGCGTTGCAGACCTGCCTGCGGCGCGGGTGGATTGGCTACGAGCTGGTGCGCTTCAGGCGCGGCCCGTCTTCTCTCGGACCGTCTGCCTGACATCGAGGCGTGCGGCAGCATTAGCGTCGCCCTCAACCGGGCCGCAGGACTGGCGACCTCGGGCTGGCGCGTGATCGCTCGGCCGCCCGCGCGTCAGTCCGTAGGTTAGAATGACGCCGTTGCCATGGAGTCGATCGCCGTCACTGCCGACTTTCTCTACCGCGAAGAAATCGTCCGCGCGCGCGCGATGGCGCCGGAAGACAAACTGCTTGAAGGGCCGCGGTTGTTCGAGCGCGCCTGCCGCGTGATGCGTGATGGCATCCGTCATCAACACCCGGATCTGGATGACGCAGGCGTCCAGGCGCTGCTGCGCGCGCGCCTGGACCGGGTCAGCTCACTCGAGTCGTCATGACCGCGGACGAGGCTGCCGTTGCGGTGATCGACGCGCTCGATCGCGCGGCGATTCCCTTCATGATCGTCGGCTCGCTCGCGTCGAACTTCCACGGCATCCCGCGCGCGACCCGCGACGCCGACTTCCTGATTCGGCTCGGCTCGGCGTCGATCTCGGACCTGGCGGCAGTCCTGCCGGACGACCTGCGCCTCGAACCACAGGCCGCCTTCGAGGCGGTCACCGGCACGACGCGATACCTCGTGACCCTTCGGCAGAATCCATTCGTCTGCGAGTTGTTCCTGTGTGGTGATGACCCGCACGACACCGCTCGGTTCGAACGCCGCGAGCGCGTCCGAGTGGCCGACCTCGACTGGAACTACATCGAGGGCTGGTGCGCGGCGCACGGCACGATGCCGCTGCTCCGCGAGATTCGCAATTCGATTCCGCCCGTGTGAACCGCGCTCCCCGATCATCTCCCTCACAGGTCAGCCTGTCTCCCGGCACGCAAAGCAGGCCGCTCACGAGACCTTCGACTGACACGCATCCCCACTCTTGTCCCAAACCGGCCTGAATGCCTCGCCTTGGAACGGATCCGTCAGTCCGTTTCGGCGAGGCGCTAGATGATGCGCGACACCCGCGGCGACTCGCTCGGGGTCTCGGTCTCAACGGTGGCGTCCGCCCCGAGCTCATAGTCGAACAGGACGTCGCCGCCCATCCGGAACACGCGATAGCGCGGCCGCGCGCAGTCGCGCAGGCGGTCGCGGGCCGTCAGGCGAATCGCCGGACGCCCTTCGCCAATCAGCACCGGCGCGATCGCCAGGTGCAGGCGATCGAGCAGGTTGGCCTCCAGGAACGCCGACACCGTGACGCCGCCGCCCTCGACGAACACGCGCGCGCACCCGCGGTCGCGCAGCAGCCGCAGCAGCGCGCCAACCGCCCCGCCTGCACCGTCGATGGCGACGCCTGCGACTTCCGCGCAGCCGACATGTGTCTCGCCAGGCTGCAGGCGCCCCTGGTCGCATACATACAACGTCGGCGCCGCCGCGTCGGTGAACACGCGATACCCGGCGGTCAGCCGGCGCGAGGGATCGAACACGACTCGCAGGGGGTGGGAGCCCGACACATGGCGCGTGGTCAGCTGCGGGTCGTCGGCCGCAACCGTTCCGGCGCCTACCACCACCGCGTCGCAGAGCGCGCGCAGGGCGTGCAGGTGGACGATGTTCTCGTGCCCGGTCACGAACTGCGAGTCGCCGGAGTGCGTGGCGATGAAGCCGTCCACACTCTGACCGAGGTGGCCGACAGTGATCGGACGCGCCGAAGTGGCGCTGCACAACGGCAGGTACAGGTCGAGGACATCCGCGCGCGGAATCGCCGGCGGGAAGGCGCGACTCCCAGCCACGACCGCGGTGCCAGACCAGGACAACGTCGGGATCGTTGGCGGCGGCGGGCAGCAGCTCGCCACTCGCGCCCTGCGCGAACGCCGCGTCCACATCAGCCGCGTCCAGTCCGGCGGCCAGCGTCGAGGCAGCGAGCGTCAGCGGCCAGGCGGATTCCGCCGGCGAGCTGGGGTGTGAGGGCGCGGTTCCACTCGGCACGTGGAGAAACTATAGACTACCCAGGCATGAGCGCACCCCCTACTCCGGCCTGGCACGCGCGCGGATTGATGTTCGAGAACTGCAGCTGCCAGCTCGTGTGCCCCGGTCACATGCACTTCAGCAACGCCTGCACGCACGAGCGCTGTGTCGGGTATTGGGCGATTCGCATCGACGAGGGCCAGTTCGGCGAGGTGCCGCTGTCGGGGTTGAAGGCCTTCATCGCCTTCGACTCGCCGCAGCACATGATCGAGGGCAACTGGACCGAGGTCGTCATCATTGACGAGGCAGCCTCATCCGAACAGCGGGTCGCCCTCGAGACGATTCTCACCGGTCGCGCCGGCGGCTCGTGGGGCCTGCTCGCCAAGTTCGTCTCCCGCTGGCTCGAGACGCGGTTCCTGCCGATCGAGTTCTCGGAAGAGGACGCCACGAAGCGCGCCCGCATTCCGGGGCTGCTCGAAACGTCCATCACCCAGATCAAGGGCCGCGATCGCTCGCAGCCGGTGACGTTCGAGAACATCTTCAATCAGATCCACGGCTCCTCGCAGGTGATCGCGCTCGGGCAGACGAGCTATGACGATGGGGTGATTGCGATCCACACGGAGAAGTCGCACGGACTGCACTCGCGGTTCGAGTGGGCCGTCGCCTGACCCGGCCGGCCGTCCAACGGCTCGCGCTGTTCTCTTGCGCCGCCCTCGCCACAGTCGCGGCCTGGCGATGGCTGGCCGGCGAGGCGCTGGTCATCCCGCATCACGGTGCCGGCGGAGTGCACGGATTTCTCTACGCGGTGGCGATGTGGCAGGTGATGGTCGTGGCGATGATGACGCCCACGGTGCTGCCGTGGATCACGGCGTTTGCGCGATTGTCGACGCCGGGGCCCCTCAACGCCGCCGGCACGTGGGCTCCCGGCCCGACCATTGCGTTCACCGGCGGCTACTTCATCGTCTGGCTCGGCTACAGCGGAGCGGCCGCGTTGCTGCAGCTCGCCGTGCAGCAGGCTGGGTGGATGACCGGCGATCGGCCGACGACGTCGATGGCCTCCATCGTGCTGATGGGGAGCGGCGTCTCCCAGTTCCTCCCGCTGAAGCAGGCGTGCCTGTCGCACTGCCGCAACCCGCTCACCTACTTCCTGGCGAACTGGAGGAACGGCCCGATCGGCGGGCTACGGATGGGCGTGGTGCACGGCGCCTACTGCCTCGGCTGCTGCTGGCTGGTGATGCTGAGCGGGTTCGCACTGGGGGTGATGAACCTGGCGTGGATGGCGGTGCTGACGGTGGTGCTGTGCGCGGAGCAACTGGCCCCGGGCGGCGCATGGCTGGGCCGCGCCTTTGGCGCCGGTCTGGTGCTGTGGGGGCTGTGGCTGCTGATGTGACTTGCCGCCCGCCCCGCAGTCGTATAGATTCCGACCACTCACCGCCGTTCCCGTGAGATTCCGGAGGCTGCTCGCATGAGGCGTTCCGTTCCTTTTTCGCTCGTGGTCCTCGCGCTCGCCGGCGCGGTGTCGCTGGCCATCCTGCCGCTGTCG
The DNA here is from genome assembly GCA_963723005.1 of uncultured Acidobacteriota bacterium. GTDB lineage: Bacteria > Acidobacteriota > Vicinamibacteria > Vicinamibacterales > UBA2999 > VFZN01. The sequence continues at coordinate 180,040 of CAVRPA010000019.1, forward strand.
GCCCAGACCCGCGCGACGGCCACCAACGTGGCAGTGATTCCGCACGAGGCCGTGCCCAACTTCTTCAAGAACCCGCCGGGCATCTACACCGGCGAGAACATGGGGATTGCCACCAACTCGAAGGGCAACATCTTCATCTACCACCGCGCCAACGAGACGCGGCTGTTCGAGTACACGCCCGCAGGGCGCGTTCGTGCGGGAGATCGGGCGCGGCAACTACGGCTTCGCCTTCGCGCACTCGGTGCGCGTGGATCCGCAGGACAACATCTGGGCGGTGGACGAAGGCACCGACATGCTGGTGAAGTTCAGCCCCGAGGGCAAGGTGCTGATGACGATCGGCCGCCGGCAGGATCCGGTGGCCTCGCTCGGCGACATGCCGGGACAGGGCACGTATCACGGCCGCAACGAGAAATACCGCTTCGGGCGCCAGACCGACGTGGCCTTCGATCAGCAGGGCAACATCTTCGTGTCCGACGGCTATTTCGACGCGCGGGTCGTGAAGTACGACAAGACCGGCCGCTTCGTGAAGGCCGTGGGCAAGCGCGGCAACGGCAACCTCGAGTTCAACACCCCGCATTCCATCGCCACCGACTTCCAGGGCAACGTCTACGTCGGCGATCGCGGCAATGCGCGGGTCCAGGTGCTCGACAACGATTTGAACTGGAAGGCGAACTACACCACCGTCGGCAACCCGTGGGCGGTGTGCGTCTCGGGCGGGCCCGGCCCGAAGAACCCGGGCAAGCAGTACCTCTACTCGTCCAACTCGTGGCAGGACAGCGCCCCCGCCGCCGGCGCGGAGTTCACCGGCGAGGTCTACAAGATGGAGCTCGACGGCACCATCATCGGCAAGTTCGGGCGCGCCGGCAAAGCCGCCGGCGAGTTCTCCACCATCCACCAGATGGACTGCCGCGATCCGAACGTGATCTACACCGCCGAAATCAACAACTGGCGCTCGCAGAAGATTCTGCTCAAGCCCACCTCCACCACGAGTGCGCAGTAGGAGATTGACGATGACACGCACACTCAAGGCATTGGCCGCGGCCCTCGTCGCCGGCGGCGTTTCGCTGGTGGCGCAGGGCACCGCGCCGGATCTCGCGTTCGACACCGTGGCGGACCTGCTCAAGACTCCGAACGACGTCTTCGTCGGCGAGGTCGGCGGCGTCGGCGCCAATTCGAAGGGCCAGATCTTCGTCTACACGCGGACCGGCCATCCGTACGGGACGCTGGGTGACAACCGCACGTTCTACCGCAACGGCTCGCGCCTGTTCCTGTTCGACCAGACAGGCAAGTTCGTGCGCGAGTGGGGCCAGGACGTCTACGGCTTCAACGCCGCGTTCGGGCTGCGCATCGATCCGCAGGACAACGTCTGGACCATCGACGAGGGCGCCAGCCAGGTGGTGAAGTTCGACGCCGAGGGCCGCGTCGCGCTGGTGCTCGGTCGCAAGCCGGAGGCGATCGCCGTGCGGCCGCCGCAGCCGCGGCCGGCTCCCGCGGCAGGTGCCGCGCCGGCTCCTGGCCCCGGGCCTGGCCCAGCCGGACCGGGCGGCCCGAACGCGAACCGCAAACCCGGCGAAGGCACGCCGGGGTCCTCCTTCAGCCGCCCGAGTGACGTGGCGTGGGATTCCGCCGGCAACATCTACGTGGCCGACGGCATGGGCGCCAACAACCGCGTCGCCAAACTCGACAAGGACGGCCGGTTCATCAAGCACTGGGGATCCACCGGCTCCGAGCCGGGGCAGTTCAAGGGCCTGAAGGCGATCGCCATCGACGCGAAAGGGATGGTGTACGTGGCCGACGCCGGCAACAAGCGCATCCAGGTGTTCGACGCCGACGGCACGTTCAAGAGCGAGTTCGGCAACATCGGCACGCCGCTCGCGATGTGCATGACGCGCGGCGCCACGCAGTATCTCTACGTGTCACACGCCGGAGACACCGACGGCATGGAAGACGCCGCCATCTTCAAGGTGCGCCTCGACGGCACAGTGGTCGGGAAGTTCGGGTCGGCCGGGAAGATGCCGAAGGAGTTCGGTCTCGCCAACTCCATCGACTGCCGCAACGAGAACGAGCTGCTGATCGGTGAGCTGACGAACTGGCGCGTTCAGAAGGTGTCCCTCAAGGGGAAATAGGCAAAAGGCAAAAGGCAGAAGGCAGAAGGCAGAAGGCAGAAGGCAAAACTAGAACGCTTGCCCACTGCCGTCTGCCAACTGCCGTTTGCCGTCTGCCGTCTGCCGTCTGCCGGTTGCCGTCTGCCGTTCTTACTTTCCCGCCGCCTGAATCGACAGGCTGACCTTCACCTCGTCGCCGACGATGAAGCCGCCCGCTTCGATCGCCGCGTTCCAGTTCAGGCCGAAGTCCTTGCGGTTGAGCGTGAGCTCGGCCTCGAAGGCCACTCGCTGGCTGCCCCAGGGGTCGGCGACCTTGCCGAGATACGCCACCGGAATGACGATCGCCTTGGTCACCCCGCGCATCGTCAGGTTGCCGGCCACCTCGAACGCGTCCTTGCCGCTGGGCGTGATGCGGGTGCTCACGAACGTGACCGTCGGGTACTTGTCCACCGCGAAGAAGTCCTCGGAGCGGAGATGGGCGTCGCGGTCTGGCGTGGCGGTGTCGATGCTCGCCGCCTGGATGGTGAACGTCACCGACGACTGCGCGGGCTGTTCCTCGTCGAACTCGATGGCGCCGTCGAAGTCGGCAAAGCGGCCGCGAACCTTCGAGATGAGATGGCGGACCTGGAAACCGGCTTCGGAATGCGTCTTGTCGATGGCGTAGGTGCGGGTCGTCGTGGCGATCATGTGTCAGCTCCTTAACAGTTAAGATGTCGGTTCGAACAATAGGTGTTGCAACACTTATTAAGCCAAAAAAATTACCGGGGCGTTCAATCGGCCTGTCGCACTTCGGCGAGCACCTCGATCAGGCTGCGCAGCTTCGACTGGCTGATGTGTTTAAGGGCCTTGCGGTGGAACTCGCGGACCGGTTCGTCGAGCGACGCCAACACTTCGAGGCCCTTCGGCGTGATGTTGGTCCGCACCAGGCGCCGATCGCTGTCGGACCGCTGCCGCCCGATCAACCGCAGGTCGGTCATCCGGTCGAGCAGGCGGGTCACGTCCGGGACCTGTCTGACCAACCGTGCGCCCACTTCGTTCCGGCACAGCCCACCGGGGCCCGCGCCTCTGAGAATTCGCAGCACGTTGTACTGGGTCTGCGTCAATCCGTACGGCTTCAGGACCTGCGAGACGGCGTGCTCCATTTGGGCTGCCGTGCGGACGATGCTGAGGTGCACCTCTTCTTCGACCAGATCGAAGGGCCTGGCAGACTTCAGTTCGGCGTGGAGCGGCCGGGGCATGAGAAGAGAATACGTGTTATCACACTCATTGTCAAGCCCCCTTTCCTGAGGCCCACAGGTGCGCACTTCTTCACGCGTGAGCCAGAATGATGGATGCGTTTTCACCTGCCCGCAGCGTCCACGGCCATCGTCCTGGTCGTGGCCACCACACTCGCCGCCCAGACCGGTGACGAGGCCGCACCGCGATTCCGCGCCTCCGCCCTGCTTGCGCCGGATGTCTTGAAGGGGCCGCACCATGCCGTCCGCGACGCGGTCGTCACCGACAGTTTCTTCCACGAGTTCGACATCGTGTCCGACTACGGCGAGTTGCACGCGGTGGGCCTGTCGCAGCTCACCACCCGCCTGAACGAAGTGCGCGCGCTCGCCAGTCTCGAGGAAGTATCGACGAGCGAGGTCTTCCTCAAGTCCGCCGGCGGCTCGGTCGTCAACGTCGGCAGGAGCGTGGGCAAGGTGGTGACCGATCCCGTCGATTCCGCCAAGGGCATCGGCTCCGGGGTCAAGCGGTTCGGGGTCAACCTCGGACGGATGACGAAGCGAGCCGTGGACTCGGCGGGCAACGATTCAAAGCCGGCCGGCGACGGCGACGGCGCCGCGGAGGGCGCTGCCAATTCCGTCCTGGGCGTGTCATCGGCGATGCGGCGCTGGGCGCGAAAAGTGGGCGCCGATCCGTACACCACCAACCCGGTGCTGCGCGAGGCTCTCAAGGAAATCGGCCAGATCGACGCCGCGGGTTCGATCGCGACGAAGGTGATCCTGCCGATTCCTCGAATCGTAACCACCGCCGCTGATGTGGGCGATCTGGTGTGGGGCAAGGATCCCGAGGAGCTGCGCAAAATCAACGAGCAGACGCTGAAGACGCTGGGCGTGCCATCCGCCGATGCGGCCGTGTTCTTCCAGAACCGCGGCTACACGCTCACCTCGCAGACGCGGCTGGCGATGGCGCTCGGCCGCGTCAGGGTGCCAGGCAGTGCCGATTACGTCGCCGCCGCTGCCCGCGCGTCGGGCGAGCGCGAGGCGTTGTTCTTCGTCGAAAGCGCGGAGCTACTGCAGCGGCTGCACACCGCGGGGCCGGTGACCGCGGTGTTGACCGACTCGCGCGCGCTGGTCGCGGCGCGCGGCGCGCGAGCCATCGTGGTGCTGCCCCTCGACTATCTGCGCTCGACGGCCGAGACGCGCCAGGCGATGACGGAGATCGACTCTCGGGCGAAGGCCGAACTGCGCGCCACGTCGATCGAGGTGCAGACGACGGGACGCGTCAGCGAACGCCTGCGGGGCGAGATGAAGAAGATGGGCTGGACGCTGCGCGAGCGGATCCCGCAAGCGCGGTGAGGGCTTGAGTCTTGAGTCTTGGGTCTTGCGTCTTGGGTCTTGAGTCTTGGGTCTTGCCGCCGCTGCGCTCGGCGACGAGTGACGACGCAAATTGTGGCGTGGGGTTGTCGAGGGAGGGAAAAGGCGCGGTCGCTCCGATGGCGACCGCCCATGTGAAACGCGAAGTGTCGAGTACGGCGGCGTTGTCGGGAACGGATGTTCCCAAGCGCCGCCCTGCCCGTTCGCGGTAGAGCGCGCTCCGGTGGTTAGGCCACGCGGATGTTTTCGGCGCGCGGACCCTTGGGGCCCTGGCCCTTTTCGAACGTCAGCGCCTGACCTTCACGCAGTTCGTCGAAACGGACGTCGGCACACGCCGACTGGTGGAAAAAGTACTCCGTGCCGTCTTCAGCCTGCACGAAGCCGAAACCCTTGTCGCTAACCAGTCGCTTGATCGTGCCCTTGATGCTTGCCATGTCTGCTCCTATACGGTCGTCGTCGTCACGTCGATCGAACGGCACGATTGCCGATCGAATGCTCCCCTGCCGGCGGCTGATCGATCAGCAACCGGCGCAGCGCACGAAACCCGAGGATTCGCGTGTGGCTTCGATGAGGGCTCGAGACGTTTTTCCGGCGCGGGCCGGAACAGCGGCAGGACTCAAGAAAGCGGAACACCCCATAGTGTACCAGCTTGCGGGGTCAAGGGGGGAACGGTACGGGTTCCGGGGTTCCGGGGTTCTGGGGTTCTGGGGTTCTGGGGTTCTGGGGTTCTAGAGCCCGGAGCCTGAAGCCTGGAGCCCAGAGCCTATCGGAGGATCTGGCGGATCGGGTCTGGCAAGAGGCGATTCCCCAGCTTCCAGCAGGTCTGGCAGGCGGCGCAGTCGTAGTAGTGGATGGCCAGTTGAGGCATCGAGGCCGCCTGCGGGCGGAAGGCGCCGGACGATATCTCGGTATCGACATAGACCAGCGTGGCCCCGCAGGACGGGCACGGCGGATCGGGCGGGCGTTCAGGGCCTTCGGCGTTCGCGGTCACGCGACATTCTAGCGCCCCGCGTCGACGCGCCGCGTCACGACCACCGTCCGCGGCGCTGGCGCAGCGCGGCGTCACGAGCGGGATTCCACACTTCACCGCAATCGAGGCAGCGCCAGTAGGTCTCGGTCGAGACGGTCTTGCCGCTCTGGGTCACCTTGTTCGAACGACAGAACGGGCAGTCGGTGACGGCCTCGGCTACGGGTTTACCCCTGGCGGCCTGACCCGTGAACCGGCTGCTATCGGAATCGTGCATCTACTCTCCAGTGCTGTGGCTCACTCGAACCTGTCTTCGTTATCGTTACGCGGCGCCGCCGTTGCTGCTAAGCTCTGGACAGCCGCTGCTACTGTCGTGCGGCCAGCCCGCGCCGAGTCGTTCGTCAACCCCGCAACGCTTAGCCCATTCAGAACCGAAACCCGCGCGTCGCCGTCATCGGCCATCGATTGCCGCGTCACTGCGAGACCGCCACGCCAACGCTTCACGACTCGCTTGAAGCTCATCACCATGCCGAGTCGTGCCGGCGACGACCACCGTCGTCCTTCGTGCTGCGAGCGACAGCGACGCGAACGGGTGGATCTCGAAGTTCTTGAAACGCGGCGCGGCGGCGGACTCGCTGGCGCGGCCAGAGATGCGGTTCGTGATGGGGACGCGAGTCGCGAAGGCAAGTCAGCGCCGCGCATCGAGAGCGTGGCGCCTGCCACCGGCCGCATCAGTCGAAACTCGACTGGCTCGTTGCGGACGGGTTGGTACCGGAATGCTCAGTTGGAGTGCGACGCGCGATTCTCGGCCAGCCACCGCTCGCTCATCGAGCCAAGGCTTCCCGCGCTGCGACGGCCACGCGGCCGAAAGCGCGCAGCCAGGGCCACAACCACGACGACGGCGATGCCAATGGTGACAATCATGTTGGTATCCCCGATCATCGCACGCTTTGAGGTTCCATGTCTGTTCTGTTGAAGGTCACGAGGAATTCATGAAGATACTTTCTGTTGCCGGTAATGGCGTGGGCGCGGTATTGATGGCGCTCGCAGTCCCGGTCGGCATCCTGGCGGTCGGCATCCCATTCGCGTTCCTATTCGGTCTGATTCTCAGGGTCTTCGGCCTCAGCTGAGTCAGCCCCCGTCTGCTCACGGCCGCGCTGGCGCAGACGATCGATGGCCCCCAGCGCGTGCAGGATGAAAAACGCAAGCAGCACTGCCATCAACGGTGGCCAGAGCCGGCCCGCGCCCACCGCCATCCCGACCGCGGCGGTCAGCCACAGGCTGGCAGCGGTGGTCAGGCCCTGGATTTCCTCTTCATTCGTTCGCTTGAGGATCGTGCCAGCGCCGATGAAGCCGATACCCGCCGCCACGCCCTGAATCACGCGGCTCAGCCCTTCGAGTTCCATCCCTGCCTCGAGCGGCGCCACGGTGAAGAGGGCTGCTCCCAGGGCTACCAGCATGTGGGTGCGTAAGCCGGCGGCTTTGCCGCGCTGCTCGCGCTCCAGTCCCAGCACGCCACCCAGCACAGCCGCAACGCTCAGTCGGGCGGCCAGCTGCGCAAGATGGAGTAAGTCGGGTAATACAAACAACTCATTGGTTCTCAGTTCCACGCGCGTCTCCTCTGCTGGTGACGCTGCATCTTGCATTCCCACATTGTCCGAATCCTTTCCTTCTGTGAGCGTTCAGTGCTGCGTCGCACAGTCGTCCCGGGGGGAGAGCGGAGGGCACGCCCCTTGCAGCCTGTTGTTCGCGCGGAGGTCGCGCTGCCATTCGGCATCGGCGCCTTCGACGAGTAACACGCGCGACTCCATTTGGATCGCGCCACGAGGAGAACAATGGCCGAGACACTTAACCCCAACCGTAATCGGACGACCGACACGACCAGCAGCGGATACGTGAGCGGCCTCTACCGCTCTCCGGACGAGGCGTCGCGTGCGTACGCGGACCTGACCACTCGCCATGGCTACAAGGCGGACGATGTGGACGTGATGATGAGCGACGAGACGCGTCGTCGTTACTTCGGTGATGTGAAGCCGGGTACCGAGCTGTCGGGCGGGACCAAAGCGGCCGAAGGCCTGGGGACCGGCGGCGCGATCGGTGGCGGCGTCGGCGCCGCCCTCGCGGCAATCTTCGCGGTAGGCAGCTCCGTCGTCATTCCGGGTCTGGGGCTCGTGGTCGCCGGTCCGATTGCGGCCGCACTGGCTGGTGCCGGAGCGGGTGCGGCGACCGGAGGCCTGATCGGTGCAATGATTGGCGCCGGCATCCCCGAGGAACGCGCGGCCCACTACGAGAAGGGCATCCGTGATGGCGGCATCTTCGTCGGCACTCGCTCGCGCGACGAGCGCCACGCGGACGAGCTGCGCCGCGACTTCGAACGTACCGGCAGCAGCGACGTGCTGTAGCGAACCGTCGGGTCAGCCGAACTGATAACGTTCAAGAGTGCGAGAGTCGCTTCCCCAAGCTCTTGCACTCTTGATTTCGACCGCCCTCCTTCCGTTCTTGGCACGAAAACCGAATGCCGGGGTGTTATGCCGCTCGTAGATTGGTATCGCCGAAACCGTGCCCGCTCAGCTGCGCTCTTCGATCTGCTGGATGACGGGGCGTACTACGTCAGGCCGATCGCGCTGCGCCAGCCGGTCGTGTTCTACGAGGGGCATCTCCCCGCCTTCAGCTTCAACACGCTCGTGAAACGCGGGCTCGGCCGCCCGGGCATCGACGCCCACCTCGAGTCGCTCTTCGCTCGCGGCATCGATCCTGAAGAGACGGCTGCCTCTGCGCATGCCTCCTCGAACGCCCTGTGGCCGACTCGCGAACAGGTCAAGGCGTTTGCCGCCAGGGCCGACGAGCAGGTGCTGAACGCGCTGGCGCACGACGATATCGACCAGCCTGATGATCCCCTGCTCCACCGCAGTGAAGCGGCGCTGTGTATCCTCGAGCACGAGGCGATGCACCAGGAAACGCTGCTCTACATGTGGCATCAAATTCCTTACTCGCAGAAACGGCGGCCACATGGCTATCGGCCTCGCGTCGAGGGCTCCACGCCGCCTCATGCGTGGGTGGAGGTGCCCGGAGGGGTCGCCACTCTTGGTGTGGAAGCGCTGAGCGAACCGTTCACCTGGGACAACGAGCGTCCGGCCTGCGTGGAACAGGTGCCGGCGTTCGAGATTGAGCGGCACAACGTGACCAACGAGCAGTTCATGGCGTTTGTCGATGCCGGCGGCTATGCCGACGAACGGTGGTGGCAGCCAAAGGATTGGGAGTGGATCCGCGCGGCGGGAATCTCGCACCCGATGTTCTGGACCTACCAGCACGAGCAGTGGTTCTGGCGCGGCATGTTCGAGCTGGTGCCGCTGCCCGCGGCCTGGCCGGTCTACGTGAGCCACGCCGAGGCCCGCGCGTACGCGCGGTGGAAAGGCTGCCGGCTGCCCACCGAGGCCGAGTTCCAGCGTGCGGCCTACGGCACCAGGAACGGACACGGCCAGCGCTATCCCTGGGGTGATGCGCCGCCGGCCGCGCGCCACGGCGTCTTCGACTTCTCGTGCTGGGAACCGGAGCCCGCCGGTACGCATCCTGAGGGCGCCAGCGCGTGGGGCATCGAGGATCTCGTGGGCAACGGTTGGGAGTGGACCTCCACGGTGTTCGGCCCGTTCCCCGGCTTCGAGCCGATGCCGTCCTATCCCGAATATTCCGCCGACTTCTTCGACGGCGAGCATTACGTGATGAAAGGCGCCTCGCCGGCGACGGCGCGCGAGCTGCTGCGGCCATCGTTCCGCAACTGGTTCCGGCCCCGATATCCGTACGTCTACGCCACCTTCCGCTGTGTGGCCGACGACACGGACTCGAGGCGCGCATGAGTGCCGCCCCCCAGCGTGCGCTGGTTGCGTCGAGCCCTGCCGAAGCGTTACTTGCCGAGTTCGCGGGCGAAGTGCGCTTCTACCTGTCGCGGCGGCCTCGTCAACTGCCGTCTCGATTTTTCTACGATGCGCTGGGGTCCGCGCTCTTCGAAGCCATCACCCGGCTTCCGTGGTACCACGTGACGCGTGCGGAGCTCGGGCTGTTGCGGTCGCATGCGCGCGCCATCCTGAACCGCCCCGACGCCCCGGCCCGTCTCGTGGAGCTCGGATCCGGCAGCGGCGAGAAGCTGGCGGCGCTCCTGGCCTCGGCATCGCCTGGCCTCCCGCCGGGGCAGTTGCACCTCATCGACGTCTCGCCCGCCGCGCTCGCCGCCGCGTCCCTGGCGTTGGCGGCGGTCGTCCCCACGCAGGTGGTGACGCACGAGGCGTCGTACGAGGAGGGGCTCGAACGCATTCGCCGCGCGACGCCGCCGGACGGGCGGACGCTGGTGGCGTTTCTCGGCTCGAACATCGGCAACTTCGAGCCCGATCCCGCACGAGACCTGCTCGCGCGGGTGCGACGCGTGCTGCGGCCCGGCGACGAACTGCTGATCGGCGTGGACCTGGTAAAGCCCGAACGGGATCTGATCCTCGCCTATGACGATCCGCTGGGCGTTACGGCGGCGTTCAATCGCAACCTGCTGGTGCGGATCAATCGCGAGCTCGATGGCCAGGTCGATGTGTCCGGATTCCGTCACGCGGCGGTCTGGAATGCGAGCGAGTCGCGGGTCGAGATGCATTTGGTCAGCGCACGCCGCCAGCGCGTGCGAATTCCTCGCGCCGCCTGCGACTTCACGATGGACGAAGGCGAGACGATCTGGACGGAGAGCTCGTACAAGTTCGACGACCAGTCGCTGGCGCGGCTGCTGGGCGACAGCGGCTTCGTTCCTCAGGCACAGTGGGTGGATCGAGGCGCGCGCTTCGCGCTCACGCTGGCCCGCGTCTGAGCGGCGGGCCCGGGCCGCTATCTGTCGGCGGCCTGCGCGGCTCGCTGGCCGCCGGCCGGGTTGATCGCCTGGAGCACCGCGCGCAACTGATCGATGTCCACCGGCTTCACCAGGTGCGCGAGGAAGCCGGCGCGCGCCGACAGCCGCTGATCCTGTTCCTGGCCGTAGCCGGTCACCGCCACCAGCCGCATCTGCGCCAGGCGTGGGTGCTCCTTGAAGTGGCTGGCCAGCTCGTACCCATCCATCACCGGCAGCCCGATGTCGAGGACCGCGATGTGCGGCAGGAACTCCTCGGCCTCGCGCAACGCGGACGGCCCGTCGTGGACCACGCGCGTGATGTAGCCGAACGTGGAGAGCATGTCGGCCAGCAGCAGCGCCCCGTCGTGGTTGTCATCGACGATCAGCACGCGCGAGCGGGCCGGCACCGGCGTTGACCGGACGGGCTCCCCGCCTTCCTGCCTCGCTTCCGCCACTCCCACGGTAATCCGGCCCAGACGAATGGTGAACTCCGCGCCGTGGCCCTTGCCCGCGCTCCTGGCGAATACCGAGCCGCCGTGCATCGAGACGAGGCTGCGGACGATCGCCAGTCCCAGCCCGAGCCCGCCCTGCGATCGTTCCAGCGTCTGCCGCTCCTGCGCGAAGAGATCGAAGATCCGCGGCAGCATCTCGGGCTCGATGCCGATACCCGTGTCGCGGACGATCAAGACGGCTTCCTCGTCCTCGGCGCGCGCGATCACGGAGATAGTCCCGCCGGGCTCGGTGTATTTCGCGGCGTTGGTCAGCAGGTTGGCGACCACCTGCGCCAGCCGCCCGGCGTCGGCGTGCACGGTGAGGCCGGTGCGCGGCACGTCCACGCGCAGATCGTGGCGCTGCTGCTCGAGCAGCGGGCTCGACATCTCGATGGCGCGCGCCACCACGTCGGCGATCTCGACCGGTGCCCGCCGCAGCTCGATCTTGCCTCGCGTGATGCGCGAGACGTCGAGCAGATCGTCAACCAGGCTGACCAGGTGCTTGACCTGTCGCTCGATGATGCCGCGCTCGCGCTCGGCGGCGTCCACGCCCCGCAGTTTCAGCAGCTGCAGCGCGGTGAGGATCGGCGCGAGGGGATTGCGAAGCTCGTGCCCGAGCATTGCGAGGAACTCGTCCTTGGCGCGGTTGGCGGCTTCCGCCGCTTCGCGCAGCCCGCTGATCTCGCGGCGCGCCACCACCTGATCGGTCACGTCCGAGGCAATCACCAGCAGCCCGTCCACCTGCCCGTGCGGATTGCGAAGCGGCGTATACGCGAAGTTCAGATAGCGGGTGTCGAGCGCGCCGTCGCCCCGGCGCCTGAACTGGGCCGCCGTTTCGCTGCCGCTCTGAGCCTGGCCCGACGCGTACACCTGATCGGACAGCTCCTTCCACACCTGGCTCCGCAACTCCGGCAACGCCTCGAACAGCGGCCGGTTGATCACGTCGCGATGGCGGCGGCCCCAGATGCCGCACACGAACGGGTTGGCAAGCTCGATCAGGTGCTCGGGACCGCGCAGCACCACGATCGCCAGCGGCGCCTGCATGAACAACGAATAGAGGTGCTGCTTCTGGAGGTCGGCCTCCTGGCGCGCGTCCCGCTCGCGGGCCAGCAGTTCCTGGCGTTCGCGGGCGCCGCGCGCCAGGCGCATCTGCGCGTTGACGCGGGCCACCAGCTCTCGTGACGAGAACGGTTTCACGAGGTAGTCGTCGGCGCCCGCCTGCATCCCCTGGATCCGCGCCTCTTCGCCGGCCCGGGCCGACAACAACACCACCGGGATCCAGGCGGTCTGCGCGTCGCCACGCAGGGCGCGCAACAGCGCGAATCCGTCACGGTGCGGCATCATGACGTCGCTCAGCACGAGGTCCGGCGGCTGCTGCCGCACGGCGCTGAGCGCGGCCGCGCCGTCGCTCACCGCTTCCACCGTCCAATGCCGCTGCAGCAGGCGGGTGAGGTAAGCGCGCATGTCGGCGTTGTCGTCCACGACCAGCACCCGGCCGGGAGCCGTCGTGAGGTCGTCCGCCATCATCGCATCAGCAGCGCGATCCACCGCGACCGCCAGGGGCGAGCGGGCGTCGCCCTGATTGTCGCCGTCCGGGAGCCAGCGCAGCGCCTCGACGACAAAGGCGTTCGACGATGGCGCGGGCGACTCGACCCGAGGACCGCTGACGCGATCAGCGGGCAGGTGCGCGGTCCCCTGGCGCATGGACACTGTCACCGTGGTGCCCTCGCCGGGTGCGCTTTCCACGCTGCACGTGCCGCCATGCAATCGCACCAGGTCGTTGGTCAGCGCGAGGCCGATGCCCGAGCCTTCGTGGGTGCGCGCGCGGGCCCCTTCGATGCGATGAAAACGCTCGAACAGCCGTGGAATGTCCGCGGGGGCGATGCCGATGCCACTGTCGCGCACCAAGAGGCGGACCTGGTCGTCGGACTCGGTGAGCTCCACCGACACCCGCCCCTCGAACGTGAACTTCAACGCGTTCGAGAGCAGGTTGAGGACGATCGTCTCCCACATCGCCCGGTCCACGAACACGGGTCCCGAGAGCGGGCCGGCGTTGACATGGAATTCGAGCCCCGCGCGCTGGAACGCCGAGCGGAACGAACTGGCCAGATCGGCGGTGAGCTGCGTCAGGTCCGTGGGCTCGAACGAGGCCGCCATGCGGCCGGCTTCGAGGCGGGAAAAATCGAGCAGCGCGTTCACGAGCTTCAGCAGCCGCAGGGCGTTGCGGTACACCGTGTCGAGGCTGTCGCCCGAGAGCGCACCCGCTGGCGAGGCCATCGCCTCTTCGGTCGGCCCTAGCAACAGGGTCAGCGGCGTGCGGAACTCGTGGCTGACATTCGAGAAGAACGCGGTCTTGGCGCGATCGATCTCGGCCAGCGCATCGGCGCGGCTGCGTTCCAGCTCGTAAGCGTGGGCCGCCGACAGCGCCATCGCCAGGTGCGAGGCCGCTCGCGCCACGAACTGCCGGTACTCGTCGTCGATGGCGCGGCGCGGGCTGGCGCCGGCGATGAGAAACGCCGAGGCGCGTCCCTCCGATCCCGCGCACGGTGCGATCAACGCCGCATCCACGGCTTCCGGCCACGGCCGGCCGGGCACGGCCACGCCCTTGGGCCGCAGCCCGGTCACCACGTCCACGTCGCGCGTCTTCAGCAACGCCCCCAACGGCCACAGGGCAGAGCCGGGCTCATCGAGAGGAATTTCGGCGGGCGCGGCAGGACTGCCCGCCTCCACGCCGGACGCCGCGGCCAGGCGCGCGGTCTGCTTTTCCTCGTTGACGAGATAGACCAGACAGAACGGCGCGTCGCGCCCGTCCTCGGCCATCAGGCGCGCCGTGGCCACGCACGCCTCGTCCACCGAGCGCAGGCCGCCGATGCGCTCGCCGAGCTCGCGCAGGAGCGCCGTACGGCGCTCGGAGATCACACGCAGCGTGGTCTCCACGACCGCGTTGAAGATGCCGTCAACCGCCCCGCTCTCGCCGACAATCGCGGAGAACGAGTAATTGAAATAGCACTCCTCCGTGTAGCCGTGCCGATGCATCAGGAGGAGGCCGTCTTCGAGGTAGGTGGACTCCCCGGTCTCCAGCACCTGCTGGAAGCGAGGCGCGATGGCCTCCCAGATCTCGGGCCACACCTCGGCGGCGCCGCGGCCGAGCGCCCAGGGATGCTTGTCGCCGGCAATCGGGCTCCACGCATCGTTGTAGAGCAGCGTCAGCTCGCGGCCCCAGTAGATCGCAATGGGAAAGCGCGATCCCGTGCAGATGCTGATCGCCGATCGCAGGCTCTGCGGCCATCCGGCGACCGGCCCGAGCGGGGTCTGCGACCAGTCAAACGTGCGCATCCGTTCCGCCAACTCACTGGTACCGACAAACGGATCCGCAACACGCATCACGCGATTCTGTTCAAACCATGCGGTCGTGAGCAAGCACCACAGGAGCGGACACTCGAGCTGGCCATCGTACGGTCGAGGCAAGCGATGACGTGGGCCATCGTGTCAGAGCGTCCGCTCAACGCGCGACCCGCCGGAGCCGAGCAGCTCGCGCAGCTTATCGATGTTCGGTGGCTTGACGAGATGGTGATCGAACCCCGCGGCTCGCGAGCGTCGCTGATCGTCCTGCTGCCCCCAGCCGGTGAGGGCGATCAGCAGGACGTCAGCGTGCCGCGGCTGCGCCCGGATGGTCCGGGCCACTTCGTAGCCGTCCATCTCGGGCATGCCGATGTCGAGCAGCACGGTGTCGGGATCGAAGGTGTCGAGGGCGGCCAGCGCCGCACGGCCGCTGTGCGCCACCGAAATCGTGGCACCGAGCGCCGTCAGCAGCATGCCCAGGGTCTCGGCGGCGTCTACGTTGTCGTCCACCAGCAGCACCCGTCGCGGTGGCACCTTCCCCGCCATCGACTCGGCGGTCTCGACGGCATCGGCGCGGCCCGCCAGCATCGGCAGCTCGACGACGAACTCGCTGCCCGTGCCGGGGCCATCGCTCTTCGCGAACACCCTGCCGCCGTGCATGCCGACGAGGCTGCGCACCAGGGTCAGCCCGATGCCGAGGCCGCCCTGCAGGCGGCGGCTCGAGCGATCGACTTGCGTGAACATGTCGAAGACCGCCGACAGGCGATCCACCGGGATGCCGATGCCGTTGTCGCGAACCGAGACGACGGCGTGGCCGTCGCTCCGGCGCGCGCTGATGTGAATCCGCCCGCCAGGGTTGGTGTACTTGGCGGCGTTCGTCAGGATGTTGGCAAACACCTGCGTCAGACGCACCGGGTCGCCAGAGACGGCGATCGGCTGCAACGGCAGATCCAGCGTCAGTTCGTGGCGGCCCGTCTCGATCGCCGGCCGGCTCGTGTCCACCGCGGCGCGCACGACGAACGCGAGATCGAGTGGTTCGCGGCGAACGTCGATCAGGCCCGTGGTAATCCTCGACACCTCGAGGAGATCGTCCACCAGCCGAATCAGATGCCGAATCTGCCGCTCCATCACCGCGATCGCGCGGCCCGCAGTGGCATCGTCGCGGCCCGACATCTTCAGCAGCTGGAGGCCGGTCAAGACCGGCGCCAATGGGTTGCGCAGCTCGTGGCCGAGGGTGGCCAGGAACTCGTCCTTCCGCTGATCGGCCTGCCGCAACGACTCCTCGGCCCGCGCCCGCTCGGCGAGGTGGCCGCGGATCTGGTACTGCCGATCCCGGGCGCGGATCGCGGTGCGGACCGCGCTCAGCAGCGTCGGCACGCGCAAGGGACACTCGAGCACGGTGACGTTGCCGAGCATGCGCAGCGCCTCGCTCAACTCCACCGAATCGGCGCCAGGCCGTGTCAGCACCAGCACCGGCAAGTCGGACCAGGCCGGCTGCTCGGCGAGGATGCCGCTGAGGGTGGCCATCGCCGCGGGTGACAGTCCCTCTTCGGGGATCACCATGGCCGCCGCCCCGCGGCGGAGCTCGCGCGCAAGCTGATCGAGACCCTGACACGTCTCGGCTTCGATACCCACCTGGGCGAGCAGCCTCTCCGTGGTGGCGGCGTCCTTGCTGGTCCGCGCCATCACGAGCACCCGTCGATCCAGGGCTGCCCTGTCCTTGATCCTCATGACGCCGGCAGCGGCTCCTCGGTGCCGGGTGGGCCTTCATAAACCGGGACACCGGTGAGGATGCCTCGAAAATTCCTGAGGGTGTCGCCGACGTGAATCCGTCCCCTGCTCATGTGCAGCTCGCGAATGGTCCGCTCGTGGCTGCCGCCTCGCTTCTTCATCACCGAGATCGCCTGCCGCACTTCCCCTCTGGCCTCGAAGTATCGCAGCAGGATCACGGCGTCAGCCAGGTAGCTGGCGTCCACGGGCGTGTGCATCTGCGAGCCGATCAGTCCCTGGTGGGCGCCAATCAGAATCGTCGCTACGCCCTGCTGGGCCAGATACATCAGCAGTTCGTGCAACTGGATCGTGAGAAAGCGCTCTTCCGGCATGGCGTTGAGGTAGCCGTTCAGGCTGTCGATCACCACGATCTTGGCGCCGCGCTGTTCTACCGCCAGCCGGATGGCGTGAATCAGCTCCCCGGGCGTGAGCTCGGCGGGGTCCACCTGCTGCAGAGTGAGCAACCCGGATTCGAGATGCGGCCCGAGCGGCAGGCCCATCGCGGCGCATCGCGTGAGCAGCGTGTCCGGCTGTTCGTCGAACAGGAACATCGCAGCGGGCTCGCCGCGCCCGCCCACGGCGGCCGCGAACTGGGCCGCCAGCGTGGATTTGCCGGTGCCCGCGGCACCGACGACCAGCGTGCTCGTGCCTTCCTCGATGCCGCCGCCGAGCAGGGCGTCAAGCTCGGCGAGACCGCTGGCCATCTTCCGTCGTGTCGGCGCCTGCCGATGTTCGGCTGCGACCAGGCGCGGGAACACCTGGATGCCGCCCTTGCGGATGATGTAGTCGTGGTGGCCACCGCGAAACTGGACACCGCGGTACTTCACGACCCTGACCCGGCGACGTTCGGACCCGTACTCGGGGTTCATCTGCTCGAGCAGGACGACCCCGTGCGCAATGCTCTGCATCTGCAGGTCGTGCGCGCTGGCGGTGAGGTCGTCGAGCAGGACGACCGTGCACTCGCGCGTGGCGAAATACTGCTTGAGGGCCAGGATCTGGCGGCGGTATCGGAGGGCGCTCCCTGCCAGCAGCCGCAGCTCGGACAGCGAGTCGAACACCACGCAGCTGGGCTTCAGGCGATCGACATCCTCCAGGATGAGCCGCGTCGTCGTCGCGAGCTCGATCTCCGACGGGTGGAACATGGTGTTCTGCTCGTCGAGGTCGAGCGTCCCCTCGGGCGGGGTCAACTCGCGAACGTTGATGCCGTCGAGGCTCCAGCCGTGCGACGCGGCCACGGCCCGCAGCTCCTCTTCGGTTTCCGACAACGTGACATACAGCACGGCTTCGCCACGCCGGGCGCCGGCCAGCAGGAACTGCAGCGCCAGCGTGGTCTTGCCGGAACCGGGCACGCCCTCCACCAGAAACAGCCGGCGCCGCGTGAAGCCGCCTGACAGGATGTCGTCCAGCCCATCGATGCCGGTTGACGACACATCCCGCGGCCGCTCTGTTTCCGGGGGCGTACTCACGCTGTTCATGCAGGCATCATGGCACACCATGTGAGCCGACCGGCTCGACTGGAACGCCAACTCGACGGTGAGAATCGACACGAAATCGCCGCCAAAAACACCTTCTTGACACGGCCGCGTCGCTTGTATATAACCATATGGTTTTGAAACCAATGCGTTATACACAAGCACTCTCCGATCACCTCGACGCCACCTTCGCGGCGCTCGCCGATCCCACCCGGCGCGCCATCCTCGCCCGCCTGTCGGCTGGCGAGGCATCGGTCACCGAGCTGGCCGGCCCGTTCGCCATCAGCCAGCCGGCGATCTCCAAGCACCTGATGGTGCTGGAACGCGCGGGCCTCATCACGCGCGGCCGCGACGCCCAGCGGCGGCCCTGCCGCATCGAAGGGAAACCGCTCGCCGACGCCAGCGCATGGCTCGACGGCTATCGCGCCATCTGGGACGGCAACTTCCGCCGCCTCGACACCCTGCTGCAGCAGATGCAGGAACAGAAGCCCGCAAAGCGCGTGCAGCGGGCAACTCACCGAACAACCGGAACGACTGTCGGAAGGCGCCCCAGGCGCTGAAGGAGCATCCATGGCGAACACGGCGACACTCACCATCACCACGCCCACCGACCACGACATCATGATGACGCGGGTCTTCCGGGCGCCGCGCGCGCTGGTCTTCGAGGCGCTCACCACGCCCGCCCTGCTCAAGCAGTGGCTGCTCGGCCCGCCCGGGTGGGAAATGGTGATCTGCGAAGTGGACCTCCGCGTCGGCGGTGCCTACCGTTACGCCTGGCGGCGCGAGT
The DNA here is from genome assembly GCA_963723005.1 of uncultured Acidobacteriota bacterium. Lineage (GTDB taxonomy): Bacteria > Acidobacteriota > Vicinamibacteria > Vicinamibacterales > UBA2999 > VFZN01. The sequence continues at coordinate 198,417 of CAVRPA010000019.1, forward strand.
CCAGCGGCAAGACGATGGCCATGGGCGGCCTCTTCCAGGAGGTTGTTTCGCCCGAGCGCCTGGTGGCCACCGAGCGATTCGACGACCCGTGGTATCCCGGCGTCGGCCTCTCGACCACGGTGCTCGAGGAACGCGACGGCATCACCACGCTGAGCAACACCGTCCGCTACGAATCGCGCGCGACGCGCGACACGGTGCTGCAGTCCGGGATGGAGAGCGGCGTGTCCGTGTCTTACGATCGCCTCGAGGCCTTGCTGCCGCGCACGTGAGCTGCGCCCGGCGCGATGGGCCGCGCTGGCGCACGCGGGACCGGCACGGCAGCGGTCCCGCCGTGTAAGCTCCAGAGAGGGAGACGAGACATGAGCGCCAGTACGTGCGGACACATCAACGCCGTGAAGACGATCAAGCGGCCGGCCAAGCTCGAATGCGCGGAGTGCGTCAAGACCGGCGATCCGTGGGTGCACCTGCGGACGTGTCAAAGCTGCGGCGTGACGCTCTGCTGCGACAGCTCGCCAAACCGGCATGCCTCGGCGCATGCCAGGTCCAGCACCCATCCGGTCATCGCGTCCGCACAACCGGGCGAGCAGTGGCTCTACTGCTATCCCGACGATGCGTTTGTGGAGTATTGAGCCCGGCTCACATCCAGATGCGCAGGCCGACGACCAAGCGGGTGCGGCCGACCGGCTTGCCGGCCGCCTCCTGGTAGTCCGCGGTGCCGAAGAACGAGCGGTCCCAGGTGACGCCCACATAGGGCGCGAGCTCGCGGCGGAACTCGTAACGCAGCCTGAGGCCGGCGTTGAGCGTGCTGATGCCGCGGCCGACTTCGCGCTCGGGATCGTCCTTGCCGAACACGCTCAGCTCCACGAGCGGCTGCAGGATCAACCGGTTGGTGAGCAGGAACGAGTACTCGGTCTCGACCCGGAACTCGGTCCGGCCGGATCCACCGACGTAGGCCGTGGCTTCGACGTCGAACCAGTACGGCGCCAGCCCCTGCACGCCGATGGCCGCCCACGTCTGCGGCGCCCCGGGATCGACGTCCTGCCTGAGCCCACCCACGGCATTCCACCACCGCGAGATCGCGCGCCCATAGAGCAGATCCGCGTGGCCTTCGGCAAGGCCATCTTCGCCGCCGGTGCCTTCGGTGCGGAACCAGAAGCGATCGAGATCGCGTCCCACCCAGCCCTTCGTGTCCCACGCGAACGCGTCCGCGCCGCTGCCAATCTCCCACTCGAGCTGATCGAACAGCACGAAGTAGTTCACCGCGTTGTCGCGCATCGCGTGGCCGTGGACGTCCGGAAACGCCGCCGCCCGGTCGGCGTCGGTGAGCGGCGGAATGAACGCCGGGAGGTCCACGGCGGCGGGTTCCGGCTGTGCCTCGTCGTGCTGATGCACGACCGGCGGCTGGTGATCCTCGTGCGTCGCCGGCTGCGCCGCCGCCGGCGCACACATCGCCACGAGCACGAGCGCGGTCAGCAGCCCGCCCCTCATGAACGGCCCCCTTCGTCCACGCGCACTTCGCGGAGCATGCCCGCGTCCATGTGGAAGAGCATGTGACAGTGATAGGCCCAGCGGCCGAGCGCATCCGCGGTGACGCGGTAACTGCGCCGGCTGCCCGGAGGCATGTCGATGGTGTGCTTGCGCACCATGAAGCGGCCGTCATCGTCTTCGAGGTCGCTCCACATGCCGTGCAGGTGGATGGGGTGCGTCATCATCGTGTCGTTGACCAGCGTGATGCGGAGCCGCTCGCCGTAGGTCAGCCGGATCGGCTCGGCGTTCGAGAACTTCACGCCGTTGAACGACCAGGCGAAGCGTTCCATGTGCCCGGTCAGGTGCAGCTCGATGGTGCGCCCCGGCTCACGTCCGTCCGGATCGGGGAATGTGCTGCGCAGGTCGCCGTAGGTGAGCACCCGGCGGCCGTTGTTCCTCAACCCGATGCCCGGATCGTCCAGCTTCGACACCGGCATCGTCGCCTGCATGTCAACGAGGGGATTACCCTTCTCCGTGGCGGGATGCGGGACCGTGGCCATCGCGCTCATGTCGTGGCCGCCTGCGGGGTCGGCCGGTGGCGCCGGCGGCATGTCGTGACCGGCATGAGGGTCGGCCGCTGGCGCGTCGGGACCGCCGTGTCCCATGTCGTTCATTGACAGCACCGGTCGCGCGTCGAGTTCCGGCACCGGCGCACGCAACCCGGTCCGCACGGCAAGGGTGCCGGCCGCGAACCCGGTACGATCGAGGGCCTGCGCGAAGATCGTGAACGCCTCCTGCCCCGACGGCTCGACGATCACGTCGTAGGTCTCCGCCACGGCGATTCGGAACTCGTCCACCTCCACCGGCTTCACCGGCAGGCCATCGGCGGCGACGACGGTCATCTTCAATCCCGGGATGCGGAGATCGAAGTACGACATGGCCGAGCCGTTGATCACCCGCAGCCGAACCCGCTCGCCCGGCGTGAACAGTCCCGTCCAGTTGGCGGCCGGTGGCTGGCCGTTCATCAGGTAGGTGTAGGTGGAGCCGGTGACGTCGGCCAGATCGCCGGCGCTCATCCGCATTTCGCCCCACGCGCGCCGTTCGCTCAGCGTGGCCCCGAGGCCGTTGCGCCCGACGTCCCGGAAGAAGTCGCCGACGGTGCGCTGCCGGAAGTTGTAGTAGTCCGACTGCTTCTTCAGCCTGGCGAAGACGCGCGCGGGATTCTCGTCGGTCCAGTCGGTCAGCAACAACACGTGCTCGCGGTCGTACGCGAACGGTTCCGGCTGGCGCGGCTCGATGACGAGCGGACCGTAGACACCCAGCTGCTCCTGGAATGCCGAGTGGCTGTGGTACCAGTAGGTGCCGCTCTGCCTGACCGGGAAGCGATAGGTGTAGCTCTTGCCGGCGTGGATGCCGTCGAAGCTGAGCCCCGGCACACCGTCCATGTTGGCCGGCAGCAGGATGCCGTGCCAGTGAATCGAGGTTTCTTCGGCGAGGGCATTGGCGACCCGCATCGTCACCGTATCGCCTTCGCGCCACCGAAGCGTCGGGCCGGGCAACGATCCGTTGATGGTCAATGCGGTACGCGATCGGCCGGTCAGATTGGCGGTCGAAGTGCCGATGCGCAAGTCGAACTCGGATCCGGTCAGCACCGCCGGGCCGGTGGCGGGCATCGGTTGCGCCGCGGCGGCGGCGCCGCGAAGCACGCCCACGCTGGCCGCCATCCCGGTCATCGCCAACCCCTTCACAAACTCACGTCGAGAAGCCTTCGTCGTCATTACTCCAAACTCCAGGCACGTCAGGGACGTGCTCATCGAATCCATTACGCCTGGCGGCGTGACGGTCGAGGACGGGCAGTGGCGCAAAGCGCCGTGCTGGAGTGGATCAGAATCCGAAGGACTAGCGGGGAACGAGCAGGCGCGGGCGAGAACGATGGTCCGACGAGAGAGGCTCTGGCCTGACCCATGTCATGCCCGGCCGGTACCGTGATGAAAACCGCGAGCGCCGCGGGGGCCGCCAGTGCCGTGACATCGGCGCGGGTTGTGGTGGTGGCCGTGGTGGCGCTGGTGCTAGTGTGGACACAGCAGCCGCGTCCGACGGCATCGGCCGAGGTGGCGAGGTTCGCCGCGGTCGCGCTCGAGGCCGGCCGGGGTGAGGCGGTGCTGACCGACGCGGACTGCCCCGCCGCCGTCGAATGGTGCATGTGCTCGTGCGCCGACACGTCTGCGGCAGGCGCGGCATCCGTCGCGGCGGCAGCCAGGCCGTGCGTCATCGTGCCGGGCGCGCAGATGACCGCGCACGCCAGCAACAACGACGGCGTGCCGGCAAAGCACAGCATCAGCACGAGGCTGATCACGCACCGCGGCAGGAAGGTCACGATCCGAGTATACCCGCCCCGCCTCGATCGGTGACGCCGGACCACGCGCTCCAGGCGGCGGCTGTTCGGCGTTCGCGACACGCGCTCTGGGTAGAAGCCCCAAGGAGGGTAACGTCATGACGATGGCCGTAGCGGCAGGTATCTATGTCGTCGCGATCGTTCTGGTGTTGTGGGCCGGGAGCCGCCGGATCGGGTCGCGGTGGGCCTATCTGTTCGGGAGTGATGTGTTCCTGGTCGCTGGCGCGTTCGCGATCATCCTGTCGCCGTCCAGTACGCACACCGGGCTCGAGCCAGCGCGGGGGTGGTTCTCCGCGCTCAGCGCCAGCGGAGGTTGGATCGGTGGGGGGCTCCTCGCGCTCGGTTTCGCCGCCCTGGGGGCCTCGCTGATTTATCGCGGACCGTCATCCGACGTCGCGGAAGAGCTGGACAGCTGAGGTTGCGCGTCAATTTGCGCACCGTTGGCGTTCTGGTGGCGCCGACAGCAGTTGACACCACCCCGGCAGTACAGCAGCATTGGGTTCGCGCGCGTATCCCCGCGCCGCCGCCCATGCCATGAAGTTCGCCTCCGTCCTCCATACGCTGGCCACAGGCCTCTCCGCGGCCACGTCCGCGGACCAGATCTGCGCCATGACGCTCGATGCGGTGCAGCACGCCCTGGCCGTGGAGCGGGCGTCGGTGTTGTTGTTCGACGAGGACGGCGTGATGCGGTTCCGCGCCTGGACCGGCTTGTCCGACGAGTACCGGCAGAAGGTGGGTGGCCACTCGCCCTGGCGCCCCGACACGGTGAATCCGACGCCTGTCCTGGTGCCCGACGTCGAAGTAGAACCCGGGATGGCGTCCTACCTCGACGCGTTCCGCCGCGAAGGCATTCGCGCGCTCGCCTTCATCCCCCTCAGCGCCGGGCCGCGCACCATCGGCAAGTTCATGCTGTATTGGGCCAGCCCGCACGCGCTGGACGAGGCCTCGCTCGACGCGGCGCGCGCAATTGGAGCGCTGATGACGCTGGCGATGGAGCGTCACGCCCGCGATCTCGCGAGCCGGCAGCGCGAGCAGCACATCATGTTCGCCCTCGACGCCGCCAACATGGGCACGTGGCAATGGGACGTCAAGAGCGGGCGGGTCCACTGGTCGCAGAACATGGAGCGCCTGCACGGCCTCGCGCACGGCACCTTCGACGGCGCCTTCGACAGTTACCTTGCCGAGGTTCACCCTGAGGATCGCGACCGCGTGCTCGCCTCCGCCACGCGCGCCCTCCGAGAAGGCGCCCCGCACGACGTCGAATACCGCATCGTCTCGCCGGCGGGCCAGGTGCGATGGGTCCAGGGCAAGGGGCGCGTCGAGTACGACGAGGCCGGCGTGGCCGAGCGGATGTCGGGCGTCTGCATGGACATCAGCGCCCGGAAGACGAGTCGAGATCGAGAACGCGGTCCTGTTCGCGCGCGCCGAGTCGGCGCTCGATCGGGAGGCTGGTGCCCGCTTGCGCCTGACGCGCCTGGCCGAAGGCTCGCGCGCCCTGCTCGGTTCACTGAACGCAGTGTCGATCGGCGACGACGTCCTGGCCCTTGCCCGGCAGTCGATCGTCGCCGACGGCTATGCCGTGTGGAGGGTGAGTGGCAATGTCTGGCGCATTGTGGCGAGCGCCGGCATCAGCGCGGAATTTGCCGCCCAGGAGGTTCCGGCGGCAGGGCACGGCCCGACCAGCGAGGAGACGCTCGTCATCACTGATGTCGGAGCAACGCCCGGCCTGGAACATCGCCTGAGCGCCTACGCGCGCGAGGGCGTCCACGCGCTGATTTCGGTCCCGCTCGCGGTACGCGGCAGCGTCGACGGCGGCATCGCGTTCTACTACCGCGACGACCACGTCCCGGACGCTATCGACGTGAAAATCGCGCAGGCGCTGGGCCATCTCGCCGCCGCCGCGATCAGCAGCGCGGAGCTGCACGCCGAACAGCAGGCGCTGCAGCAGGCGGCGGTCAAGGCTGCGGCCCGGGCCCGGCTGCTGGCCGAGATCAGCGAGCACCTGAGCTCGCTCGACGATCGGAAGAGCCTCGAATCGCTGGCCACCCTCACCGTGCCGAGCTTCGCCGACTGGTGCATCGTCGATCTGCTCGACGACGAGGGGGTTTTGCGGCAGTTGTCGGTCGTCCACGCGGATCCCGAACGGGTGGCGTTTGCCCGCGCCTACTCGGAACGCTATGCACTGCGGCCTGACCACCCGTCAGGGGCCTATCAGGTCCTCCGCTCGGGTCGGCCCATTCTTCACGAGCGCTTGACCGACGAGGCGCTGGTGGCGGCCGCGCGCGATCCCGAGCAGCTGGCCCTGATGCGCTCGCTCGGCCCGCACTCGGTGATGATCGTGCCACTGTCGGCGGGAGGATCGCCATTCGGCGTGATGTCGTTTGCGCTGGGACCCGGCGAGCGCGTCTACGACCGCGACGACCTCGCGTTTGCCGAGGACCTGGCCCGGCGCGCGTCGCTCGGCATCGAGAACGCGCGGCTCTATCGTCAGGCGCAGGAATCGAATCGGGCCAAGGACGACTTCCTCGCCGCGCTCTCGCACGAGCTGCGCACGCCGCTCAACGCGATCATGGGGTGGGCGTCGATCCTGCGCGAGGCGCCGGAGCAGTTCCAGCGCGGGCTCGACGTGATTCACCGCAACGCCAAGGTGCAGGCGGGGCTCGTGGACGATCTACTGGATGCCTCGCGCATCTCCAGCGGCAAGATGCCGCTGGACCTGGCCAATACACCGCTCGCGCCGATTATCCAGGCGGCCATCGAGACGGTGGGGCCGAGCGCCGCGGAGGCCGGCGTGGTCATCGAGTTCGCCCGTGAGGGCGTCCTGCCGCACGTCTGGGGCGACTCGGCCCGGCTGCAGCAGGTGTTCTGGAACATCCTGAGCAACGCGGTGAAGTTCACCGAGCGCGGCGGCCATGTGCGGGTCTCGCTCGAGAGCTCCGGCGACCAGGTCGTGGTCACGATCGCGGACACCGGCATCGGGATCCGCCCCGAAGCGCTGCCGTCCATTTTCGACCGGTTCAAACAGGCGGATGCGTCAACGACGCGACGCTATCAGGGACTGGGGCTGGGCCTGACGCTGGCGCGGCAGTTGACGGAGATGCACGGCGGCCGCATCAACGCCGCCAGCGCTGGCGAGGGCACCGGTTCCACGTTCGTGGTGGTGTTGCCGATCATCCCGGCGCTGGTCCGGCCCACGGAGGCCACCCCGCGTGAGGCCGCCAGCGACACGCTCGACGCCCTGCACATCCTCGTGGTCGATGACGATCCCGATTCGCTCGAGGTGCTCACCTCGCTGCTGCAGATGCACGGAGCCCGCGTCACCGCGGCGTCAGGCTCCGCGGAGGCGCTGCGCCTGCTCCAGCACGATCGTCCGGATCTGCTGATTTCAGACATCGCGATGCCGGATCGCGACGGCTACTGGCTGCTCGAGCAGGTGCGACGGCTGCCGACCGAACGGGGCGGCGACGTGAAAGCGGTCGCGCTGTCGGCATTTGCCAGTGCGGCCGCGCGCGAGCGCGCGCTGGCTGCGGGATTCGGCGCCCACATCTCCAAGCCGCTGACCGCCGAGTCGTTGCTCGACAGCGTCGGCCAGGTCCTCAACCGCGCCTGATCTCACACGCCGGACAGCATCGCCCGAACCGTGGTCATCTCGTCCACGTTCACCGTGTGGCCCATACCGGGGTAGATGCGTTCGTCCACCGTGGCCCCCATGGTCCGGCACACCTCAGCCGACTCCTTCACGCGCTCGAGCGGAATGTGCGGATCGATGTCGCTGCAGCCGAGGAAGATGGCGGTGCCGTCGAACGAGCCGGCATAGTCCCGGGGCGTGCCAGGCGGCCCGATCAAGCCGCCGCTGAACGCGGCGACGCACGCGTAGCGGCGCGCATGACGCGCCGCGTACTCGAGTGCGAGGCAGGCGCCCTGCGAGAAGCCCATCAGCGCCACTCGATCGGGCGGAATGCCGCGCTCTCCGAGGTCCGCGACCAGGGCGGCGATCGTCCCGAGCGCCGAGCTCAGGCTGGGCTCGTTCTTCTCCATCGGCGTGAGGAAGGAATAGGGATACCAGGTGTTGCCGGCGGCCTGCGGCGCAAGATAGGCAACGTCGGTCAACCGGAGATCCGAGGCGAGGCCGAGGATGTCTTCGGCGGAGGCGCCGCGTCCGTGTAACAGGATCGCGACCAGCCGCGCGTCGGTGAGGGCGGCGCCGCTGGCGAGCACGGACTGGCCGGCATGGGGATCGAGGGTCGTGGACATGGCTCTCCCGAATCTGGCGTCGGATCAGTCGATCGGTTTGAGGTTACGGACAATCTGGTCGCGTTGCTTCTCGAGGAACGGCGGCAGCACCACCTTCTCCCCCAGCGTCGCCGCGTCTTCATCCACGGCAAAGCCGGGGCCTTCGGTCGCGATCTCGAACAGCACGCCGTTCGGCTCGCGCACGTACAGGCTGCGGAACCAGAAGCGATCGACCTTGCCGCTGTTCGGGATGCCGAGCTCGTTCAGCCGATCCGCCCACGCGTCGTAATCGGCGTCCGGCGAGCGGAACGCGACGTGATGCACGCCGCCGGCCCCTTGCCGGGCTGGCTGCATATCGGGCTGCACCGCGACGTGCAGTTCGGCATGCGGACCGCCACCACTGCCCATCGTGAACACGTGCACCACCGCCTTCGACGGGTCGTCGTAGGCGTACTCCCGGGTCTGGTTCATGTTGAGGACGCGGGTCAACAGCATGCCGGTGGGGGCAAGCGCCGGCACGCTGATGGTGATCGGGCCCAGCCCGCGAATCTGATGCTCCGCGGGTACCGGGCTCGCGTCCCACGGCGTTGGCGGGTCGCCGGCGCCGCTGTCGTTCACGAGCGCCAGGCGCTGGCCCTCGGGATCCTCGAACTCCAGGGTCGCCCGCCCATCGCGTTCCGCAATCTCGCCGTGGGTCACGCCCAGCTCGTCGAATCGCCGCCGCCACCACTCGAGCGAGACGGCATCGCGCACGCGCAGCCCGGTGCGGACGATGCTGCGGGTACCGCGCCGTTCGGTGGGCACCGGCCAGTCGAAGAACGTGAGGTCGGTGCCGGGGCTGCCCTTCGCGTCGGCGTAGAACAGGTGGTACGCGCTCACGTCGTCCTGGTTCACCGAGCGCTTCACCAGGCGCATGCCCATGCTCTGGGTATAGAAGCGGTGGTTGTCGCGAATCTTCGCCGAGACCGCCGTCAGGTGGTGGATGCCAAGGAGATCCATCCCCCCATTCTGCACCAGCGCCACACCCATGCGCCGCGGGACTGATCCGATCTACCATCCGGCATGCGTCGCGATCCTGCCTCGGCTGTCGTGACACGCGACACCATGAAGCCCCTGTTGTGGGGCCTGGGGACGACGCTGCTGCTGGGCGTGCTGATCGTCGCCGGTTCCCGCAACCTGGCGCACTTCGACGCCGCGCTCGTCGGCTATACCTTCTCGGTCCTGTTTGCGACGTTCGGCCTGACCTATCGCTATGCGATGTGGCTGCAGCGTCCACCCACGGCGGTCTACTGGCGGCGCGGCTGGCAGACGTTCCTGCGCCGCGGCCACGGCAGCCGCCATGCGATCGCCTGGGTGCAGCGGATCGGCACCGAGGTGCTGGCCAACCGCTTCATCTTCGCGCGCGACCGGATGCGAGGCCTGACGCACATGCTGATCATGTGGGGCTGCCTGCTCGCGGTCGCGATCACCTTCCCGCTGGTGTTCGGCTGGCTGCATTTCCGGCCGGTGCCAGGCGACCTGTCGACCTACGAGGCGGTGGCGTTCGGCTTCGCCGCGTTCCGCTTCCCGCACGATTCGATGGCAGGGTTCTTTCTTTTCCACGGCCTGGTCTGGGCGTCATTCCTGGTCATCGCCGGCGTGATGCTGGCGATCCGCCGCCGCATGCGCGAGCAGGGCGCGCGAGCCGTGCAGCGGCTGGCGGAAGACTTCATGCCCCTCATCCTGCTGTTTGCCGTCAGCCTCACCGGCCTGATGCTGACCGCCAGCTACACCTGGATGAAGGGCTATGCCTACACCTTCATCGCGATCGCGCATGCGATCACGGTGATCGGCACTTTTCTGTGGCTGCCGTTCGGGAAGTTCTTCCATATCTTCCAGCGGCCGGCGCAGTTGGGCGTTGGCTTCTACAAGGATGTGGGGCGGGAAGAAGAGGCCGCGCGGTGCCGTCGCTGCGGCCACGCGTTCAGCTCGCGCATGCACGTCGAGGACCTGATCGAGGTCGAGCGCCAGCTCGGATACCGTTACGACATTCCCGGCAGCCCGGCCGAGCACTATCAGTGGATCTGCCCGGCGTGCCGGCGTGCGTCGCTGGTCATGGCGCAGGGGCTGCTGTGGCAGGGGCGACGCGGCGGCGCGCCGCTGCCGCAGACCGGTTCGCTGCCGAGGCCGATCGGCGTGAATCGCGCCGTGGGACAGGGCCCTCTGGGCCTCGAGGACGCCGACCGTTTCCATCCGTAGCCGAGTGCCATGAGCGATCCCGTCAACTCCGGCCTGCCGACGCCAGCGCTCGATCGCGAGACGATCAGCGTGTTCGGGCCGCACCGCGCCTACGCGCGGGACAGCCGCCTCGATACCAGCGACACGCCAGAGCGCCAGGTGAAGACGCACTGCTGCTTCTGCGGCCAGCAGTGCGGGCTGCAGCTGAAGGTGCGTGACAACGTCATCACCGGCGTCGAACCGTGGTACGACTTCCCGTTCAACAAGGGCATGCTCTGCCCGAAAGGCGTGAAGCGCTACCTGCAGCAGGCGCACCCGGACCGGCTGCTGCACGCCTACGAACGGCACGCCGGCACCGATGGCGGATTCCGGGCGATGCCCTACGACGAGGCGATCCGCCGCGTGGCCGAAGCCATCGACCGCATTCAGCGGGCGCACGGCGCGGACGCGTTCGGCATCCTCTCCGGCGCCAGCCTGACCACCGAGAAGACCTATCTGATGGGCAAGTTCGCGCACATGTGCCTGCGCACCGCGAACATCGACTACAACGGCCGGCTCTGCATGGTGAGCGCGGCGGCCGGCAACAAGAAAGCGTTCGGCATCGACCGCGCCGCCAACCCGACCAGCGACATGCTCGGCGCTGACGTGATCATGGTGTGCGGCGCCAATATCGCGGAGTGCGCCCCGATCACGACCAACTACATCTGGCAGGCCCGCGAGCAGGGCGCCAAAGTGATCGTCATCGATCCGCGAATCACCCCGATTGCGCGCACGTGCGACCTCTATCTGCCAGTGAAGCCGGGGCGCGACACGGCGCTCTTCAACGGCATCCTGCACCTGATGATCGCGCGCGACTGGCTCGATCACGCGTTCATCGAGGCGCACACCACGGGCTTCGAGGCCGTCGCCGCGGAGGTCGCGGCCTGGACACCGCGCCGCACCGCCGAGGTGACGGGCATTGCCGAGCGGTCGATTCACCAGGCGGCGGAGATGTGGGGCACGGCCGCAACGAGTTTCCTGTGTCATGCCCGCGGACTGGAGCATCACACCAACGGCGTCAAGAACGTGCTGAGCGCCATCAACATCGTGCTGGCGTCGGGCCGCATCGGCCGGCCGAATTGCGGCTACGCGACCATCACCGGCCAGGGCAACGGGCAGGGCGGGCGCGAGCACGGCCAGAAATGCGATCAGCTGCCCGGAGGACGCGACCTGGGCAATGCGGATCATCGCGCTTACGTCGCCGGCGTATGGGGCATGGATCCGGCCGATCTGCCGCAGCCCGGCGTTGACGCGTACGAGATCGTGCGCAAGATCGACCGCGGCGAGATCAAGGGCCTGCTGAGCCTCTGCTTCAACCCCGTGGTCTCGCTGCCGGACAACAACTTCGTGCGGCAGGCGCTCGAGAAACTCGACTTCTACGTCGCCATCGACTTCTTCATGAGCGAGAGCGCGCGGTACGCGGACGTGGTGCTGCCCGGATCCCTGCAGGAGGAAGACGAAGGCACGGTCACCCAGACCGAAGGCCGCGTCATCCGGATCAACAAGGCCGTGGACTGTCCGGGCGAAGCCCGCCAGGACTGGCGCATCATCCAGGACATTGCCGCCGCGCTCGGCCGCGAGCAGGGCCTGACCTTCGGCTCGCCCATGGACATGTTCGAGGAACTGCGCATCGCCTCGAAAGGCGGGATCGCCGACTACTCGGGCATCACCTACGAACGCATCGAGCAGGAGTACGGGGTGTTCTGGCCTTGCCCTGCCGAGACGCCCGCGGGTGTCCCCGAACCGCCGCCGCAGGGCACCGTGCGCCTGTTCGAGCCCGGCTCGTGGAACCCGGTGGCCAGGGGCGCCGGGCCGTTCTACTTCCCGGACGGGAAGGCGCGCTGGAACGTGACGCCGTACATCGGTCCGTCCGAGGACGTGGACGCGCAGTATCCAATCATCCTGACCACGGGCCGCGTGGTGTCGCAGTTCCTGTCGGGCACGCAGACCCGCCGCATCGGCCCGCTGGTCGATCACTGTCCCGAACCGCGAATCGAGATGCACCCTCGGCTGGCCACCCGGTTGCAGATCGCCGACGGCGACTGGGTCACCGCCGAGAGCCGCCGGGGCACCTGCACGCTGCGCGCGGCCGTCGTCACGACGATCCGCCCCGACACCGTGTTCATCCCCTATCACTGGGGCGGGCAGAAGAGCGCCAACCAGCTCACGGTTTCCGCGCAGGACCCGGTGTCGAAGATCCCCGAGTTCAAGGTCTGCGCCGTTCGACTGCACAAAGCCGAGGGGCCGCCGGCATATGCCGGCACTCTCGAACCGCAACAGTGACCTCCGACCGGACCACCCCATGCCCGTGCCAGACGCGCTTGAATTCTTCGTTGACGCCGGCCGCTGCATCGGCTGCCAGGCCTGCATCCAGGCCTGCACCGAGTGCGGCACCCACAAGGGCCAGTCGATGATTCAGCTCGACTACGTCGATCCGGCGCACTCCACGCAGACCGCGCCGGTGGTCTGCATGCACTGCGACTCGCCGACCTGCGCCGAGGTCTGTCCGGCCGATGCGATCAAGAAGACCGAGGACGGCATCGTCCAGACCGCGCGGAAGCCGCGCTGCATTGCCTGCAACAACTGCGTCCTCGCCTGTCCCTTCGGCGTGCCCAAGATGCAGACCCGCATGAACCTGATGATGAAGTGCGACATGTGCTACGACCGTACGTCGGAAGGACTCAAGCCGTGGTGCGCCTCGGTGTGCCCCAGTCAGGCCCTGGCCTTCGGCACCCGCGAGGAGATGGCCCGGCTGCGCCCTCACGCCACACCGGTCAACACCTTCCAGTTCGGCCTGCAGACGATCCGGACGAAGGTGAACATCATGGTGCCCCGCGACGCGCGCGTCGCGGTGGTGGACGTGACCGCGGCGATGTACGAGCCCACCATCGGCCACGACATGCTCGACGATGTGTTCCAGGGTCCGGGGGAGGACGCATGATCGAGAGCCCGCGCGATCACGCAACCCGTGGGGCGCTCCCATCCGACGGCACCCCGGCGCCGGACGGCCGCCCCGATACCGAGCAGCCGCGATGGCGGCGGGACTTTCCCATCGACGTGGCCGAGGACGAGTACGTGGCGCGCCGGGATCTCGTGAAGTTCATCGTCCTCACCAGTGCCGCGCTCGCCGCCGGGCAGTTCTGGATCGTGGCACAGAGCCAGTTGACGACCGTCTCACCAACGTGGCCGCGCCGGCTGGTGGCCCGGGTGGACGAACTCGCTGTGGGCGGCGCGAAGACGTTCATCTATCCCGACGACAGCACGCCGCGGCTGCTGGTGCGGACCGGTGAGGCGACCTTTGTCGCCTACGACCAGCAGTGCACGCACCTGCTGTGCCCGGTAATTCCAGCCGTCGAGCAGGGACGGCTGCACTGCCCCTGCCACAACGGCTGGTTCGACCTGCACACCGGACAGCCGCTGGCGGGGCCGCCGCAGCGCGCCCTCCCGCGCATCTTCCTCGATGTGCGCGACGGCGGCGTCTACGCCACTGGCGCGGAGGCGACCCTCACATGAGCGGCCGGGCTCGTCGCGCGCAGCGGATGACCATCGTCAACGCGATGCTCGCACTGGTGGTGATGATCGTAGTGCTGCAGCTCTGGCTGCTCACCGCGACGATGAACGCGTATCTCGGCGGCGATACCGCGACGGTCGTTCCCGCGGCTGTTGCCAGCCTCGGATGCCTCGGCCTCAATGCGGGGTTGCTGGTCTATCTCGCCAGGCTGGACTAGATGCGCCTCGCGAGGTTCGTTCAGGACCTGTTTCCCGGTTACTTCGCGCTGGTGATGGCCACCGGCATCGTCTCGATTGCGGCGCAGCTGCTGCAGATGCCGCAAGTGGCCTGGGCCCTGCTCGGAGTCAACGTCATCAGCTACGTCGTGCTCGTGGTGCTGCTGGCCGCGAGACTTGTCTGGTTTTTTCCGCGCGTCGTCGACGATCTCACCAGCCACGCCAGGGGACCTGGCTTCTTCACCGTCGTCGCCGGGACCTGCATGCTCGGCAGCCAGCTGTTGATTGTCGGCGGCCAGGTGGAAGCGGCCCGCTTGCTGTGGCTGGCGGGCATCGCGCTCTGGGTGGTGCTGATGTACGCCTTCTTCACCGCGGTCGTGGTGCGCGACCAGAAGCCGTCGCTCGAAGCGGGCCTCAACGGCAGCTGGCTGCTGAGCATCGTCGCCACCCAGGCCGTGTCGGTGCTGGGCACCTTGCTATCGCCCGGCCTGCCCGGATCCCGCGACGGCATCCTGTTCTTTACGCTGTGCCTGTACCTGCTCGGGGCGATGCTCTACCTGATGATCATCACGCTGATCTTCTATCGCTTCACGTTCATGCCCCTGAGCATGCAGCAGCTGACGCCGCCGTACTGGATCAACATGGGCGCCGTGGCCATCACCACTCTGGCCGGGTCGTCGCTATTGCTGCAGGATGACACCTGGCCGCTCATGGCGCAGTTGCGGCCGTTCCTGATCGGCTTCACGCTGTTCTTCTGGGCGGCCGCGACCTGGTGGATTCCGCTCCTGATCCTGCTCGGCGTGTGGCGGCACGTCATTCAACGCTTTCCGCTGCAGTACGACCCGCAGTACTGGGGCATGGTGTTCCCCATCGGCATGTACACCGTGTGCACCTTCCGGTTGGCGCAGGCGACTGGGCTCGACTTCCTGACCAGCGTTCCGGCAGTCACCGTGTACGTCGCCCTGGCCGCATGGGCCGTCACCTTCGCCGGTCTGTTGCGATCGCTGGTGTCGCCCCGCGACGAGATCGATGCGGGCGGAGGGCGCGGCGGCGCCAGCCGGTCCGCGCGTCAGGCTCCGCCGCCAAACAACTCGTCGTGAGCGCGCGCCCGTTCGCGATCGATCTGCTCCGCGGTCGCACCCAGCCGGCCGAGGATGTCCTCGATGAAGGCCAGCGCCACTTCACCCTCGCCGGTATAGATGGTGTTGGCACCCGCGGCCTTCAACTCGGAGAGATCGCGAAGGTAGGCCGCGCGCGCCAGCACCCGCAGCGACGGGTTCAGGTCGCGCGCCGCCCGAATCACCTCGGCGCTGTGGGCCATCCCCGCCGACGTCAGGATCAGGCTGCCGACGCGGCGAATGCCGGCTTCTTCCAGTGTGTCTGGACGGGTCGCATCGCCATAGACCGCGTCCACGCCGTCCTGGCGCAACGCGCGCACGTTGTCGATGTTCAGCTCGATGACGGTTGGCGCGATGCCGTTTTCGCGCAGCAGGCGCACGACCGTTCTGCCGGTCGGGCCATAGCCGATGATCAGGGCGTGATGCGCGGGATTCGCGGTGCGCGAGGCCCGTGCCGGCGAAGCCTGCGAGGCGGCCGGAGGCGATTCGCGGTTGAGCAGCCTCGCCAGGGACGGCACGCCCATGACGGCTCGCTCGATGGGACCGATCGCCCGATAGAGCAAGGGGTTGATGACGATCGAGACGATCGAGGTGGCGACCAGCGTGTTGGTGGCAGTGGTCGTCAGCAGCCCCAGGTCGCGCCCGAGCGTGGACAGAATGAACGAGAACTCGCCGATTTGCGCCAGGGCGATCGCGGTGGCGAGCGCCACGCCGAAGGGATACCGCATCGCCCAGACCAGGACGAACGCGACCAGCGGCTTGCCGATCAGGACGATGGCCAGCGCGCCGGCGATCAGGAACGGCGTCTCGAGCAGCGCCCCGGGATCGAGCAGCATCCCGACCGAGACGAAGAACAACACCGCGAACGCGTCGCGCATCGGCAGCGCGTCCGAGGCGGCGCGGAAGCTGTACTCCGAGCGGCCGACCACCATGCCGGCCAGGAACGCGCCGAGCGCCATCGAGACGCTGAAAATCAGCGCCGACCCGACAGCGATGCCGAGCGCCAGCACCAGCACCGTCAGCGTGAAGAGCTCGCGCGAGCGCGTGGCCGCCACGTAGTCCAGCAGCCGCGGGATGACTCGCGCGCCAACCACGCCTGTGAAGGCCACCAGCGCCGACACCTTGACCGCGGTGATCAGCAGGCTCTGCCACAACGGCGCGGACGCTTCCGAGCCCCCCACCAGCGCCGGCAGCATGACCAGCGCGACCACGGTGAAGAGATCCTCGACCACCAGCCAGCCGACGGCAATGTGACCCGTCGGCGTGTGCAGGTGGTTGTTGTCCGCCAGCACGCGAACCAGCACCACGGTGCTGGCCACAGCCAGCGCCATGCCGAAGACAATGCCGGCCGACCAGGTCCAGCCGAACGCAACGGCGAGGAGCGCGCCAAGCACCGTGGCCACACCACTCTGCGCGACGGCGCCGGGAATCGCCACGCGCCGGACCGCCAGCAACTCCTCGATGTGGAACTGCAGGCCCACGCCGAACATCAGCAGGATGACGCCGATCTCGGCGAGCTCCTCGGCCAGCGCCGCGTCGGCCACGAAGCCGGGCGTGTACGGCCCGACCAGCGTGCCAGCAAGGAGATAGCCGACGATGGGCGACAGGCCGAGGCGATGAGTGATGTAGCCAAACACCAGCGCGGCCGAGAGACCGCCGGTGATGGTCAGGATCAGGTCGTATCCGTGCAGGCTAACCCCTCAATTCACTTGGGTTGGGTATTCCATCAGCTCGAACACCCGAACGCTTTGCCGGTTTCGGTTGGACCCGGTGAGCTGTGGGCACGACCACTCACGCGCGCTGAGGGGTTAGTCTTCCTTCCACGGGTTGGTCGCAAACACCGCCAGCTCGGGCCACAGCACGCGCCGCGGCATGCCGAGCCCGGCGAGGATGGTGGCGGCGATGTCGTCCGAGTAGAGCTTGTTGGGGTTGTTGCGACCGGTGCGGCCGCCGAAGTTCGTCTGCACCTCGGACGGGCAGAGGCAGATCACGCGGATGCCGTGCGGCCGCAGCTCGGCCTGCCAGCACTGGCTGATGCCGCGGAGCGCCCACTTGCTGCCGGCATAGGCCGTCGCGCCCTGGCCGCCCTTCATGCCCGACGTGGACGCCACGTTGACGATGTCGCCCGAGGCCTGCGCCTTCATCAGCGGCACGACGCGGTTGGTGAGGTCCACGACGCCGAAGACATTGGTCGCAAACAGGGTGCGCATCTTGTTGACGTCGAGCACGCCGATCTCCGCCGAGTAGCCGAACCCGGCGTTGTTGATCAACACGTCCACGCCGCCCATCTGCGACTGACACGCCTCGACAGTACGCTGGTTGTCGCCGTCCACCGAGACGTCGGCCTGGAGGCCGTGCGCGCCGGTGTCACCGGCGATGCGCGAGATCTGCTGGTCGTTGCGGCCGGTGAAGACCACCTGGTGTCCGGCCTTGCGCGCCTGCGCGACCAGCGCGGCGCCGATGCCCTGGCTACCGCCCGTGATGAGGAATCGTTGGGTCTGCATGTCCCTTCATTCTAGGGTACGGCCACGAGGCCATGGCCACCCACCGGGGCCGTAACGAATCGTTCGCCCATGCCGGCGATAATTGGCCGCGCCTTCGCGATGGCCTGCTGCACGGCCGGCAGCTTCAGCGACGCCGCATGGCTGTCGGCGTTGTCCCACGCTTCGGTGATCCAGATCGCATTGGGATCCGATGGATCGGTGGCGATTACGTAGCTGAGGCAGCCGGGCATGCCCCCTGTGCCCTCGAGCAGAATCGACACCAGCGCGTCGCGATTGCCCGGGGTGGCGAGCATCTTTCCAATCAGTCCGTACATGGGTGCCTTTCCTTGTGCCCGCAGCCGGGGCGCGAACCACGCGCCCGTCACGACTGCGGCGATTGACGACAACATCGAGCGTCGGTTGAGTGGCGTCATGACAATGATTCCGTGATCGCATCCAGAAACGTCAGCACGCGCTCGGTGAACGCGCTGGCCTGCTCGACGTTCGAGAGATGTGCGGCATCGAACTCCGCCAGCTCCGCGCCGGGGATCTGCTGCTGCAGCCACGTCCCGTCCGCCGCCGGGGTCGCCACATCGTGCGTGCCGGTGATGACGAGCGCGGGCGCCTTCGTGAACGACGCCTCGCCCCGCAGGTCGGCATCGCGCAGCGCCGCGCAGCAGCCGAGATAGCCCGCACGCGGCAGGCCCACCATCGTCGCACGGAAGCGCGCGATGGTGGCCGGCGCGGCGGCCTGGAAGCGCTCGGTGAACCACCGCCCCATCGTCGCGTCCGCGAGGGCGTTCAGTCCCTGGTCACGGGCAATGGACATCCGCTCGGTCCACGTGGCGAGCGTTCCGATCCGGGCCGCGGTGTTCGCCAGCACGAGCCGGTTCACGCGCTCCGGCGCGTGCACGCCCAGCCACAGGGTCGTCAGGCCGCCAATGGACACACCGCACACGTGCGCGCGGGCAAAGCCGACGGCGTCCATCAACGAAAGGACATCGCGCCCCAGCCGCTCGATGTCATAGTCGCCCTCCGGCACGCCGGACGCACCGTGCCCGCGGGTGTCGTAGCGAAGCACTCGGAACCGCTCCGCGAAGGCCGGCATCTGCGCGTCCCACAGCGACCGATCGGTGCCGAGCGAATTGGAGAGCACCAGCGGCGGCGCGTCCGCCGGGCCGGTGACCTCGTAGGCGAGCCGGCAGCCATCTTCCGCAACGTGGTGAGCCATGGGTCTCGGATCATACGGCACGTCACGAGCGAGTGGTACGATGGGAGGATGCGTCTGCTCCGTCTGGTGGTCGCCGTCCTGATGATGGGCTCCGGCATCAGCGCGGCGCAAGCGCCGCCGCTCCCGCGCCGAACCATCGCGGGCATCGTCGTGGATGCCGGCACGCGGGCCCCGATTGTCGCGGCGGTGGTGTCGACCGGGGACGCCCTGGCGACGACGGACCAGGGCGGCCGATTCACGTTCGAGACGCCGGCGGGAGAAGTCGTCGTCCAGGTCACCGCGTCCGGTTACTTCCCGCTGACGACCACGCTCGATGCGCGCGGCGCGGATGTGCTGAACGCAGAGCTCGCGCTGGCGCGCGACACCGGGTTTGCCACCTCGGTCGATGTGGTGGCGCCGTCCCCGGTCCCCGCACCCGCTACTACCGTGGTGCAGCCAGTGCAGGTGCTGCGCACGCCCGGTGCGCTCGACAACGTCTATCGCACGCTGCAGACGCTGCCCGGCGTGGCGGCCACCGAGGAGTTCGGCAGTCGCCTCGCGGTCCGTGGCGGGTCGCCGGATCAGAACCTCACGATGATGGACGGCGTGGAGATCCACGATCCCTATCGCCTGTTCGGCCTCACCAGCGCCTTCAACCCCGAGACGATTCAGCGTTTCGAGCTCGCCACGGGTGGCTTCAGCGTGAAGTACGGCGATCGGCTGTCGTCCGTGCTGGTCATCGAGAACCGCGACGGCGTGAGCGGACAGGGCCTCAGCGGGTCCGCGGCCCTCAGCATCACCGACGCCAACGTGGTGCTCGAGGGCGGGCTTCCCGGCGATGCCGTCGGCTCCTGGCTGGTAACCGGACGCCGCACGTACTACGACCTGGTCGCCGCGCGCGTCACCGACCAGGAATTCCCCGCCTTCGCCGACGTCCAGGCCAAGGGCGTGTGGGAACCGGCACCCGGCCGGCGCTTCACGCTGTTCGGTCTCAGCAGCCGGCAAGCCGCGGCCATCGCCGTGGACGAAGACGACGCGCGAGGCGAAATTGACGACGACACCGAGAACGACCTGGCGTGGCTCCGCTTCGACGCGTCGCTTGGCACGCGCGGGCAGTCGCACACCGTGGTGGGCTACTCCGACACGCGTTCCACCTTCGGCGTCGATGCGGCGTTCGAGGACCAGGGTCAGCGCTCGAATGCCCCGGGCGACATCGCCTTTGGCGTGGCCAACGTGCAGTTCCAGCGGGCGCTGACGGTGACGGACGTCTCGATCCGGCAGGAGCTGGCGTGGACGCTCGGTACGCACGTGGTAGAGACCGGCGCCGAGGCGCATCATCTCTCGACCGGCCTGCGCTTCGAGGTGGACGGCGACCGCAATCAGAACGCCGCCAACGGCTCGAGCCAGCAGGGAGGCGCGGGGCTGCCGGACCTGCTGGACTCGTCGGAACGCTATACCCGCGGCGGCGCCTGGCTGCAGGACCGCTGGCAGCTCGGCGCGCGCGCGCTGGTGGAGGCCGGCCTCCGCTTCGACTACGCCGGCATCACCGGCGATGTGCTCGCCTCGCCGCGTGTCGCCGGCACGGTGAACCTGAGCCCATCGAGCCGGATCAAGGCGGCGCTCGGCATGTACACGCAGAGCCCCGGCTACGAGAAGCTGGCGCAGAGCGACTACGTCCTCGACTTCACCAACGACGCCGTGCGCGCGCTGAGCAGCGAGCGTTCGACGCAGGTGTCGGTCGGCCTCGAACGTGACCTGCCGGCGGGCACGATGCTTCGGGTCGAGGGCTACTACAAGCGCTTCTCCGATCTGCTGGTGGGTCTGCTCGAAACCGAAGAGGCGCGGCTGGCGCGCGTCGCCCGCTACGACTTCCCTGCCGATCTGGCGTGGAGCATCCCGGTGGATCCGGTAATCACCACGGTGCCGGCCAACGACGGCCGCGGGCGCGCCTACGGCTTCGACCTGTTCCTCTCGAGGACCGCGCCGCCAATTGACGCCAGGCTCACCGGCTGGGCGAGCTACACGTGGGGCCAGGCGGATCGTGACGTCTACGGCCAGGTCTACCCATTCGAGTACGACCGGCGTCACGCGTTCACGACCGTCGCCGCCTACCGATTCACGCCGCGCTGGGAGCTTGGCACGACCGTGCGGGTGGCTTCGGGGTTTCCACGGACGGCGCCGCTCGGCGTACGGGTGATGGGGGACGAGGACGATCTGGATGCGGATGGCGACGGGATCACGGACGAACTCCTGCCCAAGCGGGACGAGCTCGGCCTGCTCGTGTACGGCGTGAACTACGGATCGACCACGAACATCAACCAGGCACGCCTGCCGCTGTTCGCCCGCGTGGATGTGCGGCTGACGTGGCGGCCTCGCGGCGCTGCCGGCCGATGGGAGCTGTACGCCGAGGTGATCAACCTGCTCAATCGCCAGAACGCCGGCGCCTACGATCCGAGACTCGAATACGATCCGGACTCGGACCGTCCGCTGATCGTCGAGGAACGGGATCGCGCCATCCCTCGCCTGCCCACGATCGGCATCCGCTTCAGGTTCTAGCGCGCCCTCGGCGCTCGACAGCCGGGAATGCGGGCATACTTTCGTGGTCACCCGTGAGCCGGCCTGCTGCTGCCCGACTGACCTCGCTCGACGCGCTTCGCGGCATCGTGATGATCATCATGGCGCTGGATCACGTGCGCGACTTCTTCCACGCCGATGCGATGGTGTTCAGGCCGGACGACCTGACGCGCACCTACCCAGCGCTGTTCTTCACGCGCTGGATCACGCATTTCTGCGCGCCGGTGTTCTTCTTCCTGGCCGGCGCCGGCGCGTCCCTGTGGGTCGCGCGCGAGGGGCGCACCACGGCCATGCTGTCGCGCTATCTATGGACCCGTGGACTGTGGCTGATCGTGCTGGAACTGACGGTGCTGCGGTTCGGGTTCTTTCTCAGTCTCACCGAGGGCCCGCTGCTGCTGACCGTCCTGTGGGCGCTGGGCCTGTCGATGATCGGGCTGGCGCTGCTGTGCCGCCTCCCGGTGCGGGTGCTGGCGCCGCTCAGCCTCGCCGTCATCGCGCTGCACAACCTGCTGGATCCGATCAGGGCGCGCCAGCTCGGACCGCTCGCCTTCGTCTGGAACATCCTGCACCAGCCGGGCGCGTTCCTGGTCGGTGGAACGCCGGTGATCGTCGCGTATCCGCTGGTGCCCTGGGTGGCGGTGATGGCAGCGGGCTACTGCTTCGCGTCGTGCTACTTCCGGGTGGTCCCGTCTGCCGGCTGCCGTCTGCCGGTTGCCGATTGCGCCCGATCGTCTGTCGTCTGCCGACTGCCGTCTGCCGTCTGCAGGGGCTGTTTCGCCTTCTGCCTTCTCCCTTTTGCCTTTGCTTCAGTGGGGTTCGTTCCTCACCATCGCATTCCTCGTGTTGCGCGGGCTCAACGTCTACGGCGACCCCTCGCCCTGGTCCACGGTCATCCCCGGCACCGGATTGATGTCGTTCCTCAACACGACGAAGTATCCGCCGTCGCTGCTGTTCCTGCTGATGACGATCGGACCTTCACTGCTGGCCCTGGCGTGGCTCGTTCGTCGCCCGCTACGCGCCTCGAACCCGCTGGTCGTCGTCGGGCGGGTGCCGCTGTTCTTCTTCCTGACGCACTTCCTGCTGGCGCATGCGCTCGCCTTCCCGTTCGCATGGGCGAAGTACGGGCGCGTGGATTTTCTGGTGCATCCGATGCCGTCGATGGGCGGATCAGCGGAGGTGTATCCGCCCGGGTTTGGTTACAGCCTGCCCACGGTATACGTGGTGTGGGTGATGGTGGTGCTGCTCACCTGGCCGCTGTGCCTGTGGTTCGCGCGCCTGAAGGAGCGGCGGCGCGACTGGTGGCTGGGGTATCTGTAGCTCCTTGGTCTTGGGTCTTAGGTCTTGGGTCTTGGGGCTTGGGCTTGGGGCTTGGGGCTTGGGGCTTGGCGGCTTGGGGACCTCGCCAACGGCCCGATCAAGTCAGCCGCGGGCGCGGCGGGCTCGTAGCTTCAGGCCGTCCCGACGCACTTTCACTTCGATGTCGTGCAGCCGGTGGTCGTTGACCGGTGTCCGGTAACCAAGCAGGTAGTAGGTCCCGGCGTCGCGCCAAATCGCCTCGACCGCGCCCTTGTAGTTGTTGGTGTTGACCCAGGCCTGACCGCCAGTCCGATTGGTGAAGTTGCCTGAGGTGTCGGCGCCTGAATAGACGAAGGATTGGCGGGCGTTCGGCCCGCCACCGGATGCGTCGGATGACTCGCTGGACGGCGAGGTTTGAGAGGTGGCCTCGGCCATCGGCGTGTGGCCGCGCGGATCGATCAGATAGACGCTCACGTTGCTGCGGCTGGCGTTGCGGACCGCGCCTTCCCAATGCACGCTGAGGTTCGCCCCGACATCGGAAAAGGCCGACGGCTCACTGGGGTTGAACATGTGGCTGGCGCCGATGATGGCCAGCACCTTGCGCCGATGAGGCGACTTCGCCATCTGCTCGGTGAGCGATTCCAGTGACTGAAGGCCCTCGGCCACGACCTCCGCGCGCGTTCGGGCGGTGTAGATCGTGGGACCGAAACGCCGAATCGCCGCGCGCGCGGCCTCCTGCCCGCCGCCGGACGATGCCCGGCCGTTGGCGAGCGTGATCACCGACAGGTCGTCGGCCGGCCCCATCCGGTCCACGAAGTAGTTGGCGATGTCCTTCACCCGCCAGGCAATCTCCGCGGGGGTAGTGATGTTGTCCAGCGCCACGACCACGAAGCGGCCGTCGGCGCCCATGCCGCCCTCGGCCGAGGCCGCCGGCGCCACGAACGTCTCGATCGCGACGGGCTTGCCATCCTCGGTGAGCGTGAAGTCCTCCTGCCGCAGGGTCCGGACCGAAGCGCCCTTGCGGTCCTCGACCACGACCGGCACGACGACGAGGTCGGTGGAGGCGCTGAAAGGCCCCGTGGGCTGCTGCCGATCCGCGCCGGCGACAGCCTGACGGCCCCCATCACTGCCGATGAGGCTGGATGCCGCCGCCGCCAACGCGAACAGCGTCCTCGCCCACATCGTCAGACTCCGGCAGCCTTCAGCGCCGCCAGCACGCGGGCGTCGCGGAACGGCACGCGGCGCAGCCGCACCCCGGTGGCGTCGAAGATGGCGTTGGCGACAGCCGCCAGCGTCGGCTTGCAGATCGTCTCACCCGCGCCGTAGTGCGGCAGGTCGGGCCGCTGCGGGTTGGGATCGCCGTTCACCAGCACGACGTCGATGCGCTCGGGCACATCGAGGTGCGTCAGGGTCGGATGCGTGATCCAGTCCACGCTGGTCACCTTCTCGGTGTCGAAGCGAACCTCTTCGTAGAGGGCGCGGCTGAGCGAGTGCAGCGTGCCGCACTCGAGCGCCCGCGTCAGCGCCTCGGGATTCACGATCAGGCCGCAGTCGTGGGCGCACACGAATCGCTTCACCCACACGTGGCCGGTGACGCGGTTGACCTCGACCTCGGCGATCTGCGCCACCACCGTCTCGCTGCGGAAGGCGTAGGCAATGCCGCGGCCGGTGAGGATGTCGCCGGTGGCGCGCGGCTTCGGCGAGGGTCGCGCGTCCCACCCGAATTTCTCGGCGGCGGCCTTGACCACGGCGATGGACCGCGCCCGCTTGAAGCCGCGATCGTCCGCGGTGCCGGCCTCCAGCAGCTTGAGGCGGAACGCCACCGGGTCGGCCTTGGCGGCCATCGCCAGTTCGTCGATGAACGATTCCGACGCGAAGGTCACCTGCGGTCCGTTTGGATCGCGCAGGTTGCCGGTGCGAACCGGCGTTTCCCACACCAGCGGCAGCGACACCACGTGGGTGGCCATTCGCCGATTCGCGACGGCGTACATGTCGTTGGGCGTGGAGGCGCCGCCGCGGGCCGGCGTCGCCTTGCGCTGATTCGTCAGCTGCGCAATCAGCACCGAGTCGTGCTCGTTGTAGCCGAGGTGATTGTGATCGGCAGCCCGCGCCTCGTAGTCGAGCGCGACGAGATTACCCTGCGCGTCCAGGCCGCCGCGCATCTTCACCGCATAGGCAGGGCCCTTGGTGTCCCAGGCGGTTTCTTCCTGGCGGGTCCACTGCATGCGAACCGGCCGGCCCAGCTCCTTCGCCAGGAACGCCGCTTCGAATCCCGCGTCTCCCGCCGCCGTGCGGCCGAACGCCTGCGGCCCCTCCATCCACACCACCCGCACGCGATCGCGGGGGATGCCGAGGAACTGCGCCACACCGTTACGCAGGCCGTACGACTTCATCTCGTTCGAGTAGATGGTCATCTGATCGTTCGAGGGATCGGCCAGGCCATGCGCCGGCCCGAACGAGGTGTGACCCTGAAACGGCACGTCGTAATCGGCTTCGACCACGGTGGCGGCGCCGGTGATCGCGCCCGCAGGATCGCCGACCACGGTCGGCGGCGTGCTCACCGTCGGCGTGGCCGCGCGCATGAACGTGAAGAGATCGTCGGACGCCGGGAACGGCGCCGAAGCCGGCTTCTGCCAGTTCACCTTGAGCTGTCGCGCGGCGCGGATGGCCTCCTCCTCGCGACGGCAGACCACGGCCACGTAGTTGCCCTTGCTGACCACGCGGACCAGGCCGGGAATCGCCTTCACGGACGACTCGTCGATGCTGACCAGCGTGGCGCCGGCCACGGGCGGCTTGACGTTCCGCGCGTGCAGCATCCCCGGCACCTTCACGTCCACGGCCCACTTCAACGAGCCGTCCACCTTGGCCGGGATGTCGTACCGCTGCGGCGACTGCCCCACCATCTTCAACTGCTGCACGGTCTTGAGCGGCGCCGTGCCGGTCGTGCTGTCGGTGTCCTTGCCGGTCAGCGTGACGTTGAATCGCTTGCCGCCAATCAGCTCACCGTAGGTGACGCGCCTGGCCGGGTCCGCGGTCACGGTGACCACGCCGTCGCTTACGCTGAGGGCCGCCACCGGCACACCGAGGCGCGTGGATGCCATCTCCAGCAGCACGCGGCGCGCTTCCGCGGCGACGCGGCGCATCGGCCAGCCGTCCGCCTGCAGGGCGTCGGAGCCGCCCGAGCCGCCCTGATCGACCGTGACGTCGGTGCTGCCCATCACGCAACTGGTGCGGTCGTAGGCGATGTCCAGTTCGTCCGACATGATCTGGCGGAACGCGGTGCCGGTGCCCTGTCCAAGATCGGTCTTGCCGACGTAGAACGTGGCGCTGTTGTCGGCGCGGATCACGATCCACGAGTCCAATTGATGGAAATCGGGATCCGGATATGGGCCGGGGCCCTGCGCAAAGGCGCCGGTCAGTGCGTGGGCTTCGAGCGCCGGCAGCGCGCTGAAGCCGACGACCAGCATGCCGGAGGTCTTGAGGAAGTCGCGGCGTGAGGCGGTCATGCGTTCACCTTCGCCACGCGCTTGATCGCGGCCTGGACGCGGTAATACGTCATGCAGCGGCACAGGGTGGTCGCCATCGCCTGGCGGATCTGCGCGTCGCTCGGCGCGGGGTTCTTGTCGAGCAGCACCTTCGCGGTGAGGATCTGGCCGTTCTGGCAGAACCCGCACTGCGGCACCTGCTCGTCGATCCAGGCCTGCTGCAGCGGATGGAGCTTGCCGTTCACGGCGAGGCCTTCGAGCGTGGTGATCTCCGCGCCGGCCACCGCCGACACCGGCCGGATGCACGAGCGCACCGCCTCGCCCTTGATGATGACCGTGCAGGCGCCGCACTGTCCGAGGCCACACCCGAAACGCGGGCCCTGCAGGCCGAGGTCGTTGCGCAGCACATACAGAAGCGGGGTCGTCGGTTCGACGTCCACCGTCTGCCGCTTCCCGTTCACCGTCAATGTAATCTGACTCATCAGGGTGGATCTCCGCAGTGCAGTGTGGCGCGACCCGTCGCGCCAATGCAAGCTTACGCCCGGCTCGGCTGGAATCGACGAACCGAAGCCCGGCCCAGGCCCAAGAATGCGAGCTGGACCACGAGCACGAACACATTCAGATAGAGCGCGGTAATCGCCGTCACCACATAGGCGCGCCGCCAGCCGCCTTCGAGATGACGCAGATACAGCGCGGCGATCGTGGTCACGAGAAAGATCGCGGTCCACGCGTCCAGCCGCTGGCCGCGGAGCAGGCCGGCCAGCACCACGAAACCGGCGGCAATCGCGATCAGGCTGATCACCACGTGGAACAGGGTGAAGGTCGACATCAGGGCGTCCTCTGGTCAGTGAGTTGGTGCGGTTCAGCTGCCGTAGTGTAAAGCCTGCCTTCGGGCAGCACGCCACGCGTCAGCCTTCGGTCGACTCAGGCCGTGCCGGAGCCGCGAACCAGTCCGCCCTGGCCACGACCTTCTGCTCCGGGGGATCGGCCTCGTAGTTGGGCGTCACGATCTGCACGCCGTACTCGTTGAACAGGTCGAGGATGTGGGCGTGGAGCGCGCTCAGGGCAACGTTCCGCAGCTGCTGGTCTTCGAGGCAGAAGATGAGGGTGTAGTTCACGCGCACGTCCTCGAGCGCCAGTTGCATCACGCGCGGGATCGGCTCGCGGCGGATCCCGGGCGTCCGTTCCGCCGCCAGCAACAGCAGCGCGTGCGCCTGCCGCCAGGGCACGTTGTAGCCGACCGTAATCGAGGCGGCCGTGAGCACGGCCTCCGGGTAGCGCGAGTAGTCGGTGGTGGTCTGCGAGACGACCACCGCGTTCGGAATGGTGATCTCCTCGGCCTTGAGCGTCCGTAGCTTGGTCGACAGCAGGCCGACATCGGTAATCGTGCCTTCGACGTCGCCGATCCGGACGAAGTCACCGAGGCGTCGTCCGTATCGCTGCCGGGCACATACGGAAAAGCCATCGCGCCCGGCGAGCGCCGACAGCCGCGCGACGGTCGCCCGTCGTGTCCGACCCAGCAGCCACAGGATGATGGCGCTCACCAGGATGGCCAGCAGCGAGAGCGCGCCGCCGCGGAGCCACACGCCGGGCCGCCGAGCCTCCGCCGCCTCGGTCAGCGCGAGCTGCATGCGCGCGGCCGCCTCGCGCGCCGCCGTCTGCAGGTCCTCGCCCGCCACGGGGTCGAGATCGGCTTCGGTAAGGCCGGTGATCACGCGACGGCCGACGCGCGATCAGCACCCCACCTTCGGTGGTCGTCACCGTCACCGGACCGGTCTCCCCTCTCTCCACGAGGTCGTCCATCATCCGGACGGCCAGGTTCCGGCGCTCGTCCGGGCTGCGGCCCATGATGCTGGCACGCAGGACGACGATCGACCGGTTGAAGAAGATGACCGGCACCGACTCGCCCGTCGCTTCGACCGAAATGGCTACCGTCGGCGGCTGTGGTGCGGGTGCAGGCTCCTGCGCTTCAATGCCAGCGACGACAGCACCACGGCACACACCAGAATCGCGCAACGGGCCATCACCTTCACCTCCCTTGCTCCCACGCCTGAAGGAGCTCGACCGTCAACTCGTGAGCCACCTGGCGAATGCGGGATTCGAGGCGCGCCATGGCCAGGCCCTCGGCGAGCCGAGTTTCGCTGGTGTACGGGCCTGCGGGATCGAAGAGATTGGTGGCTCCGAGCTGGGCGCCCACGTCGTGCGCCAGCTCGCGAAGGTCGTTGGGCGATTCCAGGTCGGCGACCTGGAGCTCCCGGTAAGAACGATCCCAGCCCCTGACCCACCATCCCACACCATCAGGCCTCGCACCGGCCAGCCCCGGCATGGCGACCACCAGGCGGTGGTCGAAACGGCCCATCTGCTGCAACCCTTCGACCACGCGGAAGGCTTCGGAGGTGCGCGGGATGCTGACGCACGAATCGCGGTCGAAGGCGACCATCTCCTTCGCTTCCAGGACCAGGTCGTCGTCGGGCGCCGGCGACGGGCCCTCGACGTGGATCAGCAGCTTGCGAGTGAAGGCGCTGCCGATCCCCATGCGAAACCAGCCAAACTCCTTTCGCCTCAAGAACGCCGGCGTGAACTGCGGGTCCGTACGAACCGCAAACGCTTCGACAGCGGTCCAGGATGTATCCAGCCGGACAACATCGTCCGGGCCCACTGGCTCCATCAGCGAGTCGGCCCACGCGAGAAATTCCAGTGGAGATTTGAGCGGCTCGGTCCGCAGCCGCCGTACCACGGCGGGATCCGAAGGCAGATATGCCGGCGAGTCGAGCGCTTGCCGGTACCCCTCGAAGAACGCATCGATGGCCGGCGGCAGCGACACCCTCCAGCCGCGCTGCTCCGCCGCCAGTTCGAGAGAACCGATGAACCGCACCATGTCCACGACGGCGGGCCCACGGGCCGAGTCGTCGAAATCGTCCAGCCCACGAGCGGTAGCGGTCACCGCGTACTGCTCGACGTGCGCGTCCCCGTGGAGTCTGGCCGTCGGCAACTGTTTGGTCTCGTCCGCAAACGCGTCGCACACCGCATGCGTCCACGGGCGATTGACGAACCGGAAGAAAGCCATCGGGCTCTCGACCAGTCGCTCGCGGAATTCCGGCGGCGTGTCGGCCGCCCGATCCCATTCGTGAGCCAGCTGCGACTGGGCGTTGGCGGCCCATCCAGCCGGCTCCCCCGGGCCGCCGGCAACACACGCCGGGAGCGTGATGGCAACCCCCAGCAGCAGGCTGGCAGGACCTCTCGACGTCCACGTCCGTATGCCTGGCGGGTTCCACGTCACAGCCGAATGGTATGCGCGGTTGGCTTCCGGCGTCACATGTCCTGCCTGCCTACACGGCCGGGGTTTCGCCGCCGGCGAATCCTGTGAGAAATGCGGCCAGGCAATCACCGATGTCGGCGATGGCATAGCCGCCCTCCTGCACGATCACCGTGGGCAGCCCCAGCGCCCGCACGCGAGCGCCGATGCCGGCGAAGTCCGCGCTTTCGAGCCGCAGCACGCCAATCGGATCGCGGACGTGGGCATCGAACCCGAGCGCCACGACCACCGCGCTGGCGGCGTAGGCGCGGATGCGCGAGCAGCCCGTATCCACGGCGGCGTACATCGCGTCAGCGCCAGAGCCGTGCGCGAGCGGCAGGTTGATGTTGCAACCGCCGCCGTCTCCCGTGCCCCGTTCGTCCACGTAGCCGGTGAAGAACGGATAGTAGTTGCGGGGATCGGCGTGCACCGAAATGGTCAGCACGTCCTCGCGGTCGTAGAAGATCTGCTGCGTGCCGTCGCCGTGGTGCGCGTCGACGTCGAGCACGGCGACCCGCGCGAAGCGCGTGCGCAGCCGAGCCGCCGCCACCGCGGTGTTGTTGACGAAACAAAAACCCGAGGCGCGGTCGGCGCGCGCGTGATGGCCCGACGGCCGGCACAGCGCGTAGGCAGACGCCTCGCCCGCGAGCACCGCATCCGCCGCCGCCAGCGCGGCGTCGCTCGAGCGGCGAATCGAGGTCCAGGTGTGCGGCCCCAGCGACACGGAGAGGTCCCCGAGATACCACCCCGTGCGGGCCACGATGCTTTCGGCCGGGCAGGGCGGACGGGCCGGATCCTCGGGACGGCCGCTCCAGTAGGGGAACGTGTTCGGCCACACCTCCGGGCCGCGCTCCGGAAGCTCGCCCCAGCGATCCCACGCGGTCGCGAGGTAATCGAGAAACTCCTTCGTGTGCACCGCCAGCCGCGCATCGGCCGAGTCGGCGCCAGGCGTCTCGGGGACGATACCGAGGCCGGCCAGGGCCTCGAGCAGCATCGTCGTCCGCACCGGCAGGTCCTTGGGCGGAATGATCCGCCCGTTGCGCATGTACTGCTGGGGATCGTGCAGGGCCTGATCGGGATGATAGAACGCGCGCATGGTGGCGCGATCTTACATGCGAGCGGCGCGGAGAAGATCCCGACTCAGGGCCGCCAGCGCACCGACACCCGCAGCGTGCGTGGCAGCGTGGGATGCGTGTGAATGTCTTCCACGCCTTCCGAGACTTCGCCGGGCAGTCGGGACCGATACAGGTAATCGATATCGCTGGCCTCGGCGTTCAGCAGGTTGAACGCGTCGAGCACCAACTCGGTTCGCGATGCCAGCCGCACACCGACCTGTCCGTTCAGCAGGCGGGTCGGGCTCGACCGAACGCTGCCATCCTCGACCAGGTTGCGGCCGCCGAAGTAGCGCAGTCTCAGGCTGCCGAACGTGCTGCGGCCGGCGTCGAGCGTGACGCCCGCCGACATCACGCGCTCAACGGCGCCCGGAATGTAGTTCCCTGCCGGATCCTCTTCCGTGAAGCGGGCCTTCGACCACGCGAGGTCCGCGTCCAGCGTCAGCCAGCGCCGGGCGTGGCGTAAGTGTTCCACTCCACACCCCAGCGACGGCTGGCGCGGCTGGCTTCGGTGTTGCCGGCGTCGCCGATGAACAGCAGTTCCGAATCGAGGTCCAGCCGCCACACCGAGACGTCGGTCTGGAGGCCCGGCATGGGCACCATGCGCATGCCCGCTTCCATGCCCTTCGCGCGGGCCAGCGGCGTGACCCGGTCCTGCGCCTCGCCGCTGATCGGATCGATGGTGAGCGTGGTGCCGCGAGCGTCGTTCGAGTGATAGCCCATGCCCGCATTCAGGTAGAACTCGGTCGCACGCCACGGGCCGAAGATCAGCGCGCCCTTGGGGCTGGCGATGGCGTCGCTGGCCGTGCCGCTGTTCTCGGGTTGGACGGCCTCGACGTCGAACGTGAAGCGATCCACCCGCAGGCCCGCGCTCGAACGCATCCACGGCGTCCATTGCACCTCGTGCTGAACGTAGCCGGCCAGCGAGGTCTGGCCGACGCGGTCATCGCGCGTGGTGGAGAGCGCCTGTCGCTCCACCGTGTGCAAGAGCGCCACCTTGCCGATCGCATCGTGCCGCAGGTCGGCGCCCACTACGAGTTCCGTCGGCCGTCCGCCCAGTCGCGGCGTCCGGCGATGCGAGACGCGGCCTCCGGACACGACGCGGCGATCCGATTGCTGGAACTGATCGCCGTTCACGGGGTCGTCGAGGAAGTAGGTGAAGTTGGAGAAGAGATCGAGGGCATAGCGCATCACATAGGCGTTCGCCCGCGTCAGCCCGCCCGGCGTGGTCCGCTGCCAGTCGCCCGACAGGCTCACGCGCGAGGTGGCGCCGCCGGTGGTGTCGTCCACACCGTCGAAGCGCGAGAACGCGCCGCTGTCGATGGCGCGGCGCGGCGCCTGATCGGTGGCCTGCCACGACCCGTCGTAGCCCATCGCCGTCACCGACCACGCGTTGAGCGTATCGCCCACGCTGTAGCGGACGACGCCGTTCAATCGTTCATAGTCGTCGCCGTGCACCCACGGGCCGTCGTTGTGGTTGACTTCCAGCGGCCACCAGCAGCCGCCCCTTCCCCAGGCGTGGAGAAGCCGCCGCCAGCACGCGGCCCCAGCCATCCTCGCCGCCGCTGACGCGGAACAGCGGGCCGTCGAGCGCGTTGGTGTAGCGGATGTGCGAGGCGCCCGCTGCCGAGAAGTCGCCCTCCTCGGCGAAGTACGGCCCCTTCCGGAACTGCACGCCGCTCACCAGCTCGGGAATCAGGAAATTCAGATCGGAGTAGCCATGCCCGTGCGCGTGCGTCGGCATGTTCACCGGCACGCCCGCCACCGTCGTCGTGAAGTCGGTGCCGTGATCGAGGTTGAAGCCGCGCAGGTAGTACTGGTTGGCCTTGCCCTCGCCACTGTGCTGGCTGACGATCAGGCCCGGAACCGTTTCGAGGATCTCCCCGGCCCGCATGATCGGCCGCGCGTCGATCTGCTGGCCGGTGATCAGCCCCTCGCTCGCGGAGTCGGCCACGCCAATCAGCCCGCCATCGGGACGATCCAGGTCGGCGATGTTCCGGAACGTCCGCTTGCCCGTCACCGTCACGTCCGCCGACATCGTCAATCGCAGCGTGGCGTCGGCCGGGCGGACGAGGCCGGGCTCGATCGTCACGTCTCGACGCAGCAGGACGAAGTTCGGCAGTTGGAACTCGATCGCGTAGTGGCCCGGCGGGATGCCGTCGAGCCGATAGCGGCCATCAGCCCCGGCAATGGCGCTTTCCGCCACCGCACCTCCCGCCTGTCGCAGAACAACGGTGACGCCTGGTAGGGCCGCGCCAGTTTGATCGGTGACTGTGCCGGCAATGCTGCCCGGCGCCGGCTGCGCCCACGTCGCGCGCGCCAGGCCGAGCAGCAGGAGCACGACGACGCACGCGACACGCGATCGCCGTCCGGCGCGCTCCATCGAGGAGTACATCATCACGGCCTACCGTGTGGACGCGAGTTCCGCCAGTACACCACGCGCCGCGCTGGCAAAAGACGACGACCCGCACATGCCGACCGAACGCGTGGCGTACTCCCCGGCCTTGGCCGCGTCACCCTGGCTGGCGGCAATCGCCGCCGCGCGGTAGAACGTCGCCGGCTGCGTCACGCCGACGGCCAGGACCTTGTCGATCTCCTTGCGCGCCGCGCTCGACTGGCCGTTCTGGTGCAGCGCCCAGGCCAGCGCCTCGAGCGTCCTCACGTCCTGACGCCGCGCCGCTTCCCTGCGGGCCAGCGTCAGCGCCTCCGCCGCGCGGTCCGCGTGATCGGCGTAGTAGTAGACCAGCTCGATGTTGGCGGAGTCCCACTTCTGCATCTCGCCTCGCGCCGCGGCTTCGAACGTTGTCCACACGGCCTTCGCTTCGGGTGCGCGGGCGGCGCGCTCGAGCGCGACACCGAGCTCGAAGCGATTCTCCGGATGCGGCGCCACCGCGACATGCCGCTCGCGCAGTGTCACCGCGTCGGCAAAGCGGCCCTGCTGCACACGCACTTCGGCCATCTGCGCCAGCGCGTAGTGATAGTCGGGGAACAAGGCCAACGCCTCGTTCAACAGGCGCTCCGCCGCCTCGGTGCGGCAGGTGAGCAGCGACAAATGCGCGATCTGCGTGAGGATCCACGCGCGGTCCTCCACTTCGGCATCGGCGGTGCGGCGATAGGACGTGTCCATCAGTTCGACCGCGCCCTCGTGATCGCCGAACAGCTCGCGCAGGTGCGCGGCGCGGGTCAGCGCGGGAACGTTGCCGGGCCGAATGTCCAGCATCCACTGCGCCGCCTTCTCCGCCTCCGCATAGCGACCGAGCTCGGTGTAGCCGTCCACCAGGAACCCGTAGACCAGCACGTCGTCGGGCATCTCCTTGTTGATCCGCTCGGCCGCTTCGACGGCGCGCGGGAACTCGTGCTGCCCGAGCAGGATCCAGACCTGCAGCTTGCGGGCCTCGAGATGATTGGGTTCCACCGCCAGCGCCCGTTCGGTGGCCGCCCAGGCTTCCTGGTAGAACTTCGGATCGCTGGTTTCACGCGCGCGGCGCGCGAGCGCCAGCGCCAGTTCGTTCCAGCCGTCCACGCGCTTGGGGTGGAGATCCACCGCTTCGCGCGCGGCGGCAATGCGCTGCTCGGCGGGGGTGCCGGACTTCGCGCCCGTCGTGACGAACGAGGCCGGCGCGTCGCCGGCGCGCTGCTCCGGCTGCGAGCTGCGCGCGGAGGCGGCCACGACCGCCATGCAGATCGCCACCAGGCCGCCGAAGAGCAGGACGAACTTCGTCGACCAACGGGCCGGGACGCCGGCGGCTGCCGGCGTCCCTTCCTGCTGTGATTGGTGTCTTACTGGCCAGGGCACGATGCCCCTCCGCCCGCGGTGCAACCGGGTTCGGTCGGATCGAGGTGACGGCGATCGCGGCCGCTCGGCGAGTACGCCATGTAGGGGAACCCCGGCCTGTAGGGCGCGTCGTTGACGTTGACGCCGTCTCCCAGCCTGCCGTTGATGCCGGCGTTGTAGCCCGGGAACGGCGCGGCCAGGACGCCGCCGGCCACCACGCGCAGCGCGATGTCGGTGACGTCATCGAACACGCGGCGGCCGTTCGGGAAGCCGGCGTTGTCGCCGCCGAGCACGCCCAGGCGGCTGGCCGAGGCGAACGGCGTGGGCGCGACGCCGGTGTTGATGCGCAGCAGGTCGGCAATCGGGCCGGCCGGAGTGCCCGCCGGCGCAATCGGGGCGACGTACTGCACCAGCGGCCGCAGATCGAAGCGCGGCGCCGGTGGAATCGCCAGCACGCCGCCGGTGAGCGCGTTCAGCACGCGGGGCAGCGCCGGGTCGGCGAAGAAGTTCACGAACTGGCCGTCGTTCGCCGGCTGGTCCATGCTGAAGCGATCCTTCGAGCCCGTGCCGATGATCAGCTCGTTGATGAACGCATTGCCGACGCGCTGCACCTGGCGGAACAGGCCGGAGCGATCGGGCACGCCGTTGCTGTTGCGGCGCACCGACACGCGCGGCCGCGAGGTCGTGCCCCACACGCCGAGCGTCGCCGCGGGCGAGCTCGCCGGCTCGACGCGGCCCGAGCGCGTCAGCAGGTTGACGGGCAGCTCGATCGCGATGGTGTTGACGCCGTAGCCGGATACGGTGTCGGGCGAGAAGTTCTCGCTCGCCGCATCCTGCGCCGGCGACATCACTCCGGGAGCCACCGAGCTCCGCAGGTTGAAGGTGTCGAACGTCGCGCCGAGGTCGATCCAGAACGCGTCGTCGGTCGTGCCGGCGAACACCTTGATGCCCGAGGACAGGGTGTTGATGCCCTGTTCGTAGAGCGAGGCATAGTCCATGGTGCGCGGCCCGACGTTGGCGGGCACGGCGTAGAGCGGCCGGCCGTCCGCCGCGCGCAGATCGAACTGCTCGTTGCCGCGGAACGCCGTCACGGTGTAGCGCTGGCGCTGCCCCAGGCCGGCGGACTGGAAACTGGTGATGCGGGGCGGCACGATCGGCGTGCCGGGCGCGACCGGCGCCGGAGAGTTCGCGGGCGCGGCATAACCGTTGTCCGCGCCGGCGTAGACCTGGAACAGGTTGGGCAGCCGCTGATCGGTTTCGAAGCGGAACTGCAGCGTGATGTCCTCGCGGGCATCGTGGTTGTTGTCGATCTTCAGCTCATACAGAATCTCGTCGTCGAACGGGAACCAGTTGGGGCCGTTCGCGGTGTCCAGCAGCGGATCGACGCTCATCATGAGCGTGATCTTGCCGGCACTGTCGGGGCCATAGCTCATGAAGGCGTAGAGATCGGTGATGTCCGCCTTGTGATCGAGAGCGGTGATGGGTGCCTCCCGGTGATTCGAAGCCGTGAGGGGTGGGGCCAGTGCGGCAAGTGCGGCGCCGCAGCCCAGCAGCGTGGCGAGTCGTCTTTTCATGTGTCCTCCGTCAGTGCTTACGCGCCTGCCACGTTTTCGGATTTAACCCCACCGCAAACTTTGGTGGTCATGCCCACAGCTCGCCGATCCGCTCGACACCGGCACCCGTCGCGGGAGTTCGGGCTGATGGAACACTCACCACAAGTGGACTGAGGGGTTAGGGGGTATGCTGATCCCGACGATGAGGCCGACGACCGCATGACGCTCGGTTTCGACGATCGCGAGGCGATTCGCCGCGTCGCCAGTCGCGACTCGGCCGGTCTCGAGTGGCTCTACGACCGCTACGCCACGCTCGTCTATTCGCTCGCGCTCCGCATCGTCCGCGACGCTTCGGACGCCGAGGACGTCACCCAGGAGGTGTTCGCCCAGGTCTGGACCCAGGCGGCAAAATTCGACGCCTCGAGGGGCGCGGTGGGGGCGTGGCTCACCGTCATTGCCCGGAGCCGGTCGCTGGATCGGTTGCGCCGGCGGGGCGCCGCGCCGCAGCCTTCGGGCGACGTCGAGGCCATGGCCAACATCCAGGACCCAGCCCCGAGCGTAGAGTGGATGGCGGCGAACGCCGAGCAAGTGACCGCGGCCCGCGAGGCGATGGCCGCGCTGCCCGCCGAACAAAGGGCCACGCTCGAGCTGGCTTACTATGAGGGCCTGACGCAGTCCGAAATCGCGCAACGGACCGACACGCCCATCGGAACCGTGAAGACGCGCATCCGCACAGGGCTGCAGCGCATTCGAGACGTGGTCGCACCGAAGGGGAGAGAGGCATGACGCACGAAGAAGCGCGCGACGCTAATGCCGCTCTTCGTCGTCGATGCCGACGACCGGCAGACGCGCGAAGCGTTGCTGGCCCACCTGGCCGGTTGCGAGGCGTGCCGCGAAGCGCTCCAGGAATTCGGGCTGGCCGCCGACGCGGTCGGACAGAGCGTGCCGCAAGTGCGCCCCAGGCCGGAGCTGCGAACGCGGACCCTGGCGGCGATTCTCGGCGCCGATCACCCGCAGAGCGCGACGCCCGCGCAGTTCCCCCCACCGCAGATGCGGTCGCGCGAGGTCCCCGCGGCCATCGCGGTGCCGGCGCGTGCGGCGTGGGCGCCGTGGCTCGCCACCGCCGCGGCGCTGCTGGCCGCGGTCTCGATCGGCGGGTTGTGGCAGACGCGCGGACAATTGGCGGAGATGCGGACCACGCTGGCGTTGTGGCAGGCCCGCGTCGCCGAGGCCGAGCGCAGCGCGCAGACCGCGCAGACGACGCTCGTCGCCTATCGGCGGCAGCTGGACGTGATGTCCGCCGACGATCTGCTGTTC
The DNA here is from genome assembly GCA_963723005.1 of uncultured Acidobacteriota bacterium. Lineage (GTDB taxonomy): Bacteria > Acidobacteriota > Vicinamibacteria > Vicinamibacterales > UBA2999 > VFZN01. The sequence continues at coordinate 235,712 of CAVRPA010000019.1, forward strand.
GTGTCGCTGGCGGGAGTGCCCCCGGCCGCGGGGGCGCAGGCCAAGGCGTTCGTCAGCGCCTCGGAGAACACCATCATCTTCTCGGCCCGCGACCTGCCGGCGCTGCCGGCGGCGCAGGTGTATCAGTTGTGGGCCATCGCGAATGGCCAGCCGATCAGCGCCGGGACCTTCGTGCCCGATGCGCGCGGCCGCTTCCAGCTGGTCGCGGACGTGCCGACTTTGAATACGCGGCCCGCGGCGCTGGCGGTGACGGTCGAGCCGCAGGGTGGCGTGCCCGCGCCGACCGGTCCGAAGTATCTGCTCGGCGCGCCCGCCGAGTAGGCGCCTGCCGGCCGACAGTGGCCGCCCCGCCGCGCGCATGGGTGAGCGTCGCAGATAGCATCACCGCATCGCGACCCTCAATCTACAATCGCGCCCTGGAGGTTCGTGATGTTTCGTGTTGTCGTTGTTTGTCTCCTGACCCTGTGCGGTCCCGCTCTCGCCCTGGCGCAGCAACCGCCCGCCGCCACGCTCGCCGAGCGGACGACGGGCATGACCCGCGCTGACGGGTTCGTGCCGTTCTACTGGGATGCCGCACGCGGGCGCGTGCTGATGGAGATCCCGTCATTCAACGAGGACGTCCTCTACTACGTCTCCGCCGCCAGCGGCGGCGGCTCGGTCGAGCTGTCGTTCGATCGCGGCATCATGGGCACCAGCGTCGTGCACTTCCAGCGATCGGGGCCGCGCGTGCTGGTGGTCCAGCAGAACCTGCGGTACCGCGCCGTCAACGGGCATGCCGCGCTGCAGGAGAACGTGCGGGACTCGTTCCCCACCTCGGTGCTCGCCGCGCTGCCGGTCGAGGCCGACCAGGGCGGGCGCGTGCTGGTGGACGCCACGCCGCTCTTCATGCGCGACGCCGGCGACGTGATCGGCGAGCTGCGCCGTACCAACCAGGGCGCGTTCCGATTCGACGCCGCCCGCAGCGCGTTCTACCCGCCGCGGATGAAGGCGTTCCCCGACAACACCGAGATCGAGACCATCCTCACCTTCGCCGCCGACACGCCGGGGCGCATCGTCGCCAACGTGACGCCGGATCCGCAGTCGTTCTCGATGCGCATCCATCACTCGTTCCTGCGGGCGCCCACCGGCTACACGCCGCGTCCCGCCGATCCGCGCATCGGGGTCAGCTCGGTGGCGTTCCGCGACTACGCCAAGCCGTTCAACCAGAACACCGATGTCGAATGGGTCACCCGCTGGCGCCTCGAGAAGCAGAATCCCGGCGCCGCGATGAGCGAGCCGAAGAAGCCGATCGTGTTCTACCTGGATGCCGCCATTCCCGAACCGATCCGCGGCGCGATGAAGGAGGGCACGCTCGCCTGGAACAAGGCCTTCGAGGCCGCCGGCTTCCGTAACGCCGTGCAGGTGAAGGATCCGACGCCGGACATGGACCCGATGGACATCCGCTACGCGTGGATCCTGTGGATCAACCGCGACGAGCGCGGGTTCTCGAGCGGCGGCACCTTCCGCGATCCGCGCACCGGCGAGATTCTCGGTTCGAAGACCCGCATGGATTCGCACCGCATCCGCACCATCGGCAACTACTTCGAGAGCTACACGCCGACCACCGACGGGCGCGGCAACGACGCCGGCTTCGACAGCTGCGGGATGGTCCTGCCGGTGCCCGACGAAGTGCTGGCGCTGGCGTCACAGGCCGGGGCGTCGATGCCCGAGGCCCAGCGCGAGCTGGCGCTGCGGCGGCAGTCGCTGCTCACCTCGCACGAGCTCGGCCACGTGATGGGCTTCGGCCACAACTGGGCGTCGAGCATCAACAACCGCGCCTCGGTGATGGAGTATCCGACGCCGCGCGTGAAGGTGACCGGCGATCGCCTGGACCTGAGCGAGGCGTTCGAGCCGACCACCGGCCTCTACGACGACTTCATGACCCGCTACGCCTACACCGAGCTCGCTCCCGACAAGGAGCGCGCCGCGCTCGACGGGATCATCGCGGAGATGCGGGCGAAGAACATCCTCTACGTGCCCGACACCGATCCGCGCTGGGTGTGGTACGACGACCGCGCCACGCCGACCGAGTACCTGCGCGAGACCATGGCCGCCCGCAAGATCATGCTGGCGCAGTACGGCCCCGCCATCCTGCAGGCCGGCGAGCCGATCGGCTCGCTGCGCGATCTGCGGCTGTGGATGACCTACATGCACCACCGCTACGCCATCGAGGCGGGCCTCGGCTACGTCGGCGGCATGTACCACAACATCGTCGTGAAGGGCGAGACGCTGCCGCCGACCGAGATCGTGCCGGCCGCGCTGCAGCGCGACGTGCTCGGACTGCTGATGGAGAGCATCGAGCCCGTCAACCTGGCGATTCCCGAGACGCTGCTCGCGCAGCTGACGCCGAGCCCGGTCAACAACCTCGAGGACCTGGTCGAAGACTATGCCTTCGATCACCTCCGGGCCGGGCGCATCCTGTCGGCGATGGTGCTCGAGCCGCTGCTCGCGCCGGCGCGTGCCGGGCGCCTGGTGGCCTTTGCCGATCGCCAGGCCGGCGCGCTGTCGCTGCCCGAAGTGATCGACGCGGTGCTCACGCACACGTGGCGAGCGGCGCCGGACAACGACCCGCGCCTCCGATCCCTGCGGCGCGTCACCGAGCGAGTGGCGCTGGACGCGATGATGATTCTCGGCGGCCACGCCGATACCACGCCCGAAGCGCGCGCTTATGCGCTGGATCAGATTGCCAGGCTGGGCGAATCGCTGAAGACGAGGAAGGACACCAACCCGCTGACGGAAGCGCACTACCGCCAGGCCGAACGTGACATCGCGCGCTACCTGGAGAACCCGACCGCCAACGCCCCGAAGAGCGCCATGCCGCCCTGGGGAGGCCGGCCCCGCTCACGCTTCCCGCTGCCTCCTGGCCCACCGCTCGGCGGAGGGGGAAACTAGAGGGGCAAGACAAGTCTTGGGTCTTGGGTCTTGAGGCTTGAGGCTTGGGGCTTGGGGCTTGGGGCTAGGGCGCGAGCTGGCCTGTGGGCACGTGGAGGCCGCACTCCGGAGCAATTCGGCAATCCGGGCGCGCCAGCTCCTGACGAGCACCTACCATCTGGGCTTGAGCTCTCGTGGTTTCCTCCTGCGAGGCTATGACGTGTCTCTTGATGGCCAGCTGTTTCTCATGATCCGGGGGGCCGAGGTAACCGAGTCGCACACGGTCGTGACCATCGCGCTCAACTGGTTGCCTGGCCGCTGAGCCTCAGGGCAGGCTCGCACCGGCAACTGGCGCGAGCGGAGCTGGCGCGTACGATGCTCGCCACCGCACCTCCGCCACCCGCGGAATGAGGAGTGCCCCAAGCCACCATCGCCAGCACGGACGCTGCTGCGGAACAGGCGAATGCCCAGGTGAAGGCGCCGGTGCGATCGACGATGAGGCCGGTCACGATGGGCGCAACCACGCCCGCCAGTTGACCGACGACGTTCTGCGCGCCGGCCCAGCGGCCTGCCGCCCGGGGGCCTGCGAGCGTTCCGCTGATGGCGAACATCGTCGAGGTTGTCAGGCCGAAGAACACGCCGGCCGCGCCGAGCAGCCACACCGTCGCGCGCGGCTCGATGAACGCACTGGCCCCAATCGTGACCGCCGCGCCCAGCGCACCCGTCAGCGCAAATGTCTTGCGCACGCGCGTCGCTGTGCCGCCGCGACGGATCCACGCATCAGAGATGCACACCGCCGAGCGCTGTGGCAACGGCATAGGTGCCGAAGATGGCCGCACCGATTCCCGCCATCTGTGACACCGTGAACCCGGCTGCCTTCACCAGGAACGAGGGCAGCCAGGTCATGACGAAATAGAAGGCGTAGTTGATGCCGAAGTGGCCGAGTGCCGCCCCCAGAACTCGCGCCGCGAGAGGATGGCCAGGTAGGAGCACTGACGTCTCGTTGTGCTCGGCGGGAGCGTCGAAGTGCACCGTCGGTGCGTCACGACGAACCACGGCCACAGCCACAGGAACGTGATGAGTCCGAGGCCGATGAACATGGCACGCCAGCCGAATTGCACCATCGCCAGACCGCCGAAGAGGGTGCCGAGCATCGGCCCGACGCCCTGGCCAGCGCCGATGAAGCCGTTCGCCGGCCGCGATCGTCCTCGGCGGTGTGTCGCGCGAGGATCAATTGCCAGCTGGGAAAGGTGACGCTCTCCCCGAGGCCGAGCATCAGGCGCAGGAGAAGGAGTGAGGCGAACCCGTTTGCAAACCCGGTCACCAGCGTGGCGAGCGGCCCACAGCGCGACTCCCGCTCCCAGCACGATGCGGATGTCGAACCGGTGCACCAGCCATCCCGCCAGCACCTGCGCTGGCGCATACACCCAGAAGAAGGCGGACAGCAACACGCCGATCTGGGCGCCTGAAAGCGAGAGCTCGTCCTGGACGAGCGGCGCTGCCATCGCCAGATTGGCGCGATCGACGTAGTTGAGCAGCACCGCCAGGCCGAGCATCAGAACCGTCGCATGGGGGAATGCCTGGCGTTCGGTCATATGCTCGGTCCCAGAACGCGACGGGCGCGCCTGCTATTCGATCCGCTGGAGCTTCGTCACGACCTTGCCGCTCCCGCCCGCAGCCGTGCCCGTCACATAGACGGTCCCCGGTCCCTCCCACTTCAACTCCTCTTGCGCAGGCGTCTTGCTGGTCATGACGTTCGGGTTCTTGGCGACGACGACTGGGGGGTCAGCGTGGTCCCCTTCACGTCATAGGTCCCGGAGTTAGCCGTATACCCATGATCTGCGCATGCGCTACTCCTGCCGCGACTGAGCGCGGCGCCTGGGGACGAGTGACCGGCGGACTGCGGCTGCGGAAGCGAAGAAACGGCGAGTGCGAGCGACGGACGAGGGCGGGACGGATGGGCTGGGGGAACGCTACCACAATCCGCGGCCGCACAAACGTGCGGTCTTTGCATCGGCGACGTCTGCTCGATCCGTCTTCCAGATGCGGCTCACACCTCAGGGTGTCTTCACGATCGGGAGCTCGACGAAACTCGCCTGGCCCGGCGCGTGATAGATCGCGCTGCGACGGCCTTCCGATAGTCGCCCGGCTTCGCCCAGAAGATGTTCGGCACGAACGTCTGCGGGTTGCGGTCGTAGAGCGGAAACCAGCTCGACTGCACCTGCACCATGATCCGGTGGCCCGGCAGGAACACGTGGTTCGCGGTGGGCAGCGCGAAGCGATACAGCAGCGGCTTGTCTGCCGCGATCGGCCTTCGGCGTCTCGAAGCTCTCGCGATAGCGGCCGCGGAAGATGTCGGCCGACGACCATCAGCTGATAGCCGCCCATCGCCGGCTGGCCGGCCACTTCGTCGGGGTAGACGTCGATCAGCTTGACCACCCAGTCGGCAGTCGGTGCCGCTGGTCGACGCGATCGAGATTCGACGATCGGCTGGCCGCTGATCTTCAGCGGCGCGGTCAGCACGTCGGAGACGAACGCGAGCGACATCCGGGCGGCCCGAGGCTTCGCGCTGATCGTCGACGAGCCACTGCGCCCAGGTCAGCCGTTGCCGTAGCCGATCGGGCTGGATCGGACGCGCGCGGAACGGCACCGGCTTGGCGGGATCCGAAACGTATTCGTCGAAGGCGGCGTCGCCGGCCTTCGGCGCGTCGAAGGCCAGCTTCAGCCCGGCGCCGCAGATAGAGCGGCGTCGGCGTGATCGGTGCAGCCGCTCGCGCAGCCGGACGGCCAGGCCGGCAGGCGCCGCCACGTGTTCGTGCCCGGTTTCGAACGCCGTGACCGGGGCAACATCCGCCTTCGGCGCGCCGTCCTTCAGGTATTGGTCGAGGAACGGGCGCAGGATCTCACGGCGGAAGTAGCAGCGCGGTGTCGCTGTCGAACTTCAGCGGCGCCGAGCGCGCTGCCATCCGCGATCTCCTGGCCGTGATGCCAGGGGCCGATGACCAGGAACACCTTGTCGTTGCGCGGTGTCCTTCGGCTCGATCGCCTTGTAGACGGCGAGGGCGCCGTAGATGTCCTCCTGGTCCCAGAGGCTGTGCACGAGCATCACCGGCACGCTCAGCGGCTGGGCCGCCAGCACCTTGTCCACCGCCTGATCGCGCCAGAACGCGTCGTAGGTCGGATGCTCGACGAGCTTCCGCCAGAAGCCGATCTGCTCGAGCCCGCGCCGGCGCCCGAGCTCGCCGGCCGAGCCCGCCTGCATGAACATGTCGTAGTCGTCGAAGTGGCTGCGTCCACCACTTGCGCCTCGTTGCTGCGCGTCGCGGCCTGGTCGTAGATGTACGGCATCATCTGCTGGCGGAACGCGCCGTTGTGGAACCAGTCGTCGCCCATCCAGCCGTCCACCATCGGGTTCATCGGCACCGACACCTTGAGCGCCGGGTGCGGATTGACGAGCGCCATCAGCGGCAGGAAGCCGTCATAGGAGATGCCGAGGATGCCGACCTTGCCGTTGCTCTCCGGCACGTTCTTGACGAGCCAATCGATCGTGTCGTAGGTGTCGGTGGCGTGATCGACCGGCGTCGGATTCTGCGGCCCGCGCAGCGGGCGGTTCATCACGTAGTCGCCCTCCGACCCGTACTTCCCGCGCACGTCCTGGACCACGCGGATGTAGCCGCCCTCGACGATGACGTCGGTGGCGTTGTCGTAGCCGTTCAGGATCGGGCCGAGATGGGCGCTCTGCGCGTGGCTCGTGAGCGCGGTCGCGTTGTAGGGCGTGCGCGTGAGCAGCATCGGCGCGCCGCTGGCGCCCTTCGGCACCAGGATGACGGTGTGCAGCTTGACGCCGTCGCGCATCGGGATCATCACGTCCCGCCGCGTGTAATCGAAGGTGTCGGTGACCGCCTCGAATCGGGTCGGGATCTCGCTCGGCATGCCGGGATACTGGGGCGCGGCGACGCCGGCTGTCTGCCCGGAGGGTGGCGCCGACATGCACAACACCAGACCGAGGACCGCCGCGAGCACCCGCCACGGGCCCACGGTCTTGATGGTCATCACCCTGGTTCGTGCGTGGCCGAGCACCCTTCTTCTCATCGAATACTCCCTGGGTACGGCATGACTGCGCCGGTATGGCGCGGATTCTGCCACAGAACTCCGCGGAGCCGTGGCGGGCGGGTTCGTAGGTCACAACGCTGCCCGAGGCAGGTCGAATCGTCGAAAGCCCCTCGTGCGCGGACCATTCGCGTCGTCCGGCACGGAAGTACCGAGGGTGTCCGGTGCGTGCGCCGCCGCTGACCGCCGCGATGCGCGAGAGGTGACGAAACGGCACTCACGACGTGAAATGCCATCCCGTGCGTTGCCATTTAGTAGCAACGCCGTTCCCACTACAGCCGGGTTTGTGGCTCTTCCTGATGGCCGCCATCTTGCTACTCAGCAGGACGGTTAAGGAGACCACATCATGAGACCACTTGGCGTGCTGCTTATCGCGCTCGGCTTGATCGGCCTGTTGTACGGGGGATTTTCGTGGACGCGCAAGGACAAGGTCGTGGACGCGGGCCCGATTGAGATCACCGCGGACAAACACGAGAGTCTGCCGATTCCGCCCCTGGCCGGCGCGGTGGCCCTGGTGGCTGGCGCGGTCCTGCTGATGAAGAAGTAGCCGGCGGGCAAGGACGGACGACGGTGCCCACCAGCGTGTTACTGGCAGGCACCGTCTTCGAGCCGGATCGTTACTGCGCGATGCGCAGGACTCCGCCAATGCCCGCGGACGAGGCGTTGACCGTTACGTAGATGGCGTTGTCGGGGCCAATCACCATCTTGCCGGGCGCGAACAACTGGCCCGCCGCCAGCTCGGTGCGCGACCCGAACGGTCCGATCCTGGTGAGGCGGCCCGTGTTGCCGGGCGCCAGCAGGCTGTTGGCGTCGTGCTCGAGCACGTAGGCGGCGCCGTCGGCGCCGATCGCGATGTCGATGATGTTGGTGAAGCCTTCGGCCACCACCACCGGTGTCCCGCCGTTGGCCGGCACGCGATAGACGCGGGCGCCTCCTACCGGGAATGGGAAGCCGGTCAGCTCACCCACATACAGGCTGCCGTCCGGTCCCTGGGCAATCGAGGTCGGCACGGCCTCCATTGGGACCGTGGCACCGCCAGGCCCAATCACGTTGCGCCGCGGGAACACCGCGAGGGTGGAGATGGTGCAGGTTGGTGTCCACCTGCAGCAGCGAGTTGCCGCCGGCGTCGGTCATCACCGCGCGGTTCGAGAGAATCTCCAGGCCGAACGCGTTCGAGTCCAGCATCGTCGGCTCGGGGTTGTTCGCGGTTTCGTACTGCGCGACGTCGACGAGCGGCGTGATCACGCCCTGCAGCGAGACCTGCAGCAGACGGCCCAAGTTGATGTTCTGCGCGCGGAACGGCGCGAGCAGCGCGGGGTCGCCGCCGGAACCGACGGTGATGAAGGCACGGCCGAAGCCGAAGGCGATGTCCTGCGGTCCCGTGGCCTCTGCCCCGCTGGCCACGGCGAGGGAGGGCAGACCGGTCAGCACCTTTGAATGCACACCGGGGGCGGTGATGCGCGTCACCGCGCCGCTGGCGCCGTAGCATCGCGTACCCATCCCATTCGGCGTCGGCAGGCACAGCGCACTGGTGCCGCCGCGACCGGCTTCAACCACGTAGAGCATGCCATCGGGACCAAACGCGATGCCGCGGGGGTTGTCCAACCCCTGCGCCATCACGGTCGGAAGCTGCTGTGCACTGAGGGTGGCAAACCCGCCCGCAAGCACGACCATCGTCATCGCCGTAGCTATCTGTCGAACGAACACGCGCATGGTTAACTCCTGGGAATTTGAATGAGGGAGCGGCAGTCTGCGACGACGGGGGCCAGCGCTCTTCAAGTCGGTTCAGCATGCCGCTCAGGGCTACGATGCCCTCGGAGCGCATCATGACATCTCTGGCGCCAGAAAGAATCGGTCAAGTGTGCCTGATCGGCGGCTCGTTGGCCCGCACCCTAGGCCCGTTCCATCGCAGCGAGTACCCGCGGCAGGATTGAAGCGGGTTCAGTAGGGCAGATTCCAGCCGCCGAGTTCAACGGCGCTCGGACGCGGGTGGCCGCGCGAGGAGCGCCAGGCCGACGAGGGCCACTCCAGCCGAAGCGAGATGCGCCACCGTCAGCGGGCCCAGCACTCGCGTGTTCACTCGCAGGAACTCGATCGCAAAGCGCAACGTTCCGGCCATGACGAAGTACCCCCGAGCACCGCACGGTCAGGCCGCCCTTCTCGCCGCCAGCGCAGGAGCAGCCACGCGATCGGGACCAGGGCCGCCGCTTCGTATAGCTGCGTGGGGTGAACGGGAAGCGTGGTTGGAGGCAAACCTTCGGGGAAGGCAACCGCCCAGGGCAGGTCGCTCGGCCGGCCGTAGTCGTCGCCGACCATGAAGCAGCCGATTCGACCGATGGCGTGCCCGACGGCCAGGCCAGGCGTGGCGGCCGCGAGCACGGCGGTGATCGGCAACCGGTCACGCCGCATCAGCACCAGTCCGGCGACGACACCGCCAGCGAAGCCGCCGAACCAGCTCATGCCGCCGCGAGACAGCAGGAGTTGCGCGATCGGCGCCTCACCGGCGTGCTCCGTCACCCACAACAGCTTCGCGCCAGCCAGTCCGCCAATCACTCCAGCGAAACCCGCGTCGATGGCGCTCGCTGGCAGCCCGGCGCGGCGCAGTTCGCGCTCGAACAGCCACAGGCCGACGATCGCGCCGATCGCGACGAGCACCCCGAAGCTGGTGACCTCGAAGGTGCCGATCCGAAACAGGATGGGATAGATGGCTGCCCCCTTAGCCGGCGTCGCTTCTCGAGGCCGGCAGGCGACGGATGGTGCGGTCCAGCTCCCGCAGATCGATCGGCTTCACCAGGTGAACGTCGAAGCCGGCCTTCGCGGTGAGAGCGCGGTCGACCGGCTGGCCGTATCCAGTGAGCGCGGCGAACCGCACGCGCTGCCAGCCGTCCTGCTGGCGAAGGCGGCTCGCCAGTTCATAGCCGTCGATGACGGGCAGACCGAGATCCAGCAACGCGACATCCGGCACGTAGCGCCCGGCCAGGTCCAGCGCCTCGGGGGCGTCGAACGCTATTTCCACGTGATGGCCCAGGGCCGCCAGCGACTGGGCCAGCATCTCGGCGGCATCTTCGTTGTCGTCCACGAGCAGCACGCGACAACCGTTGGCCGTCGCCGTGGCATATCCCGCCGCGGGCATCTCGACCGGCGCCGCGAGGTCGCCCGCGCTCGGCAGCACGACGATGCATTCGGCCCCGCGGCCGTGCCCCTCGCTCTGCAGCGTCACCGATCCGCCGTGGGCCTCGACCAGGCTTCGCACGATGGCCAGACCCAGCCCCAGGCCGCCCTGCGACCGATCGCTTCGTTGCCGTTCCTGGGCGAAGGCGTCGAACAGGTGCGGCAGCAGGCCGGGGTCGATGCCGATCCCGCTGTCGCGGACGTAGAGCCGCACGGTGTCGTCTATCCGCTCGGCGTGGACGAAGATGAGCCCTTCGGGCTCGGTGTACTTCGCGGCGTTGTTCAGCAGGTTCGCCACCACCTGCGACAGGCGGCTGCTGTCGCCATCGACGTAGAGATCCGAAGGCACATCGACATGAAGGCTGTGCCGGCGTTGCTCGACGAGCGGGCTCGCCTGCTCGATCGCCCTCGCCACCGCGTCGGCCAGCCGCACGCGCGCGCGCTTCAGTTCCATCATCCCGCGGGTGATCCGCGAGACGTCCAGGAGATCGTCCACCAGGCCGACCACGTGTTTCACCTGGCGCTCGATGATCTCGCGTTCCTTTTCCGCGCCGCTGATGCCGCGCAGCGTCATCAGCTGCAGCGCGGTGAGAATCGGCGACAACGGGTTCCGCAATTCGTGTCCCAGCATCGCCAGGAACTCGTCCTTGGCCCGGCTGGCCGACTGCAGTTCCCCCAGCAGCTGCTCGCGCTCCGCGTGCGCGTGCTTCACGCCGCGCAGCGCCACCACTTGCGGGGTGATGTCAACGGCCACGGCCATCATGCCGTAGACCTCGCCTGCGGCGTTCCGCATCGGCGCGAGGTTGAACTTGAAGAAGCACTCGGTGATCACGCCGGTGAAGTCGCGATCGAGCGGAATCAACATTTCGTCGGTGGTGAACGGCTCCCCCGTGCGGTAGACGTGATCGAGGATGCCGGGCATCGCGCTCCCCCGCAGCTCCGGGAAGGTGTCGAGATAGGCCTGGCCGACGATGTCGCGGCGGCCGACGATCTGGAGGAAGAGGGGATTGGCGAGCTGGAACACGTGCCGCGGCCCGGTCATCAGCGCCGTCGCGACCGGCGCCTGCTCCAGCAGGTTGTTGCGCTCGCTCTCGGCGACGGCCCGCACGTGAAACGCCTCGATGCGAGCCTGCGTGTGCGTGATTTGCTGCGCAATCTGGAGCAGGTACTCGCGATACTGCCTGTCGAACGGCAGCCGCGGGCTCAGGCCGAAGGCCACGAACCCAGCCGGCCGATCGGCGCCGGCCCCGATCGGCGCAACGAACATGTTCGAAACCGGCTCGGGCCAGCCGCGGGCCACCCTGACATCCGGCGGCACCGTGAGTGTGGTGCCGGCATCGGTCAACGTCTCGAGTTCGCGACGGCATGCCTCGTCAAGGCGACTCGACCGCATCGTCGGGCACGCCAATCGACCGAAGCAGGCGCGGAGGGCCCGCGCTGACCGCCTGGTAGAACAGCGCGAACGCCACGTCCCGGTCCGAGGCGGACAGGGCATCGGCCGACGCCTCGATGACGGCCCCGGCGTTCGTGGCGAGGGACGCCGCCTCGGCCAGCCGGCGCAGCGAATCGAGACGGCGCTCGGCCAGCACGCGGGTCGTGGTCTCCGTGCAGACGACAAGCGTGCCGCCGATGCGCCCATCGTCGTCGAAGACCGGCGAGTAGCCGTAGGTCCAGAACACCTCTTCGAGCCGCCCGTTGCGGTAGATGGGCACGAGGTGATCCTCGTTCCAGCTGGGCGTGCCGTGGCGCATCACCTCGTCGATCTGCGGCCAGATGATCGGCCAGATCTCCTGCCAGCATTCAGCGCCAGGCTGCCCCATCGCTGCCGGGTGCTTGCCCTTGCCGAAACTCGGCACGTAGGCGTCGTTGTAGAACTGGATCAGATCCGGTCCCCACCACAGGAACATCGGATGACGGGAGTGCAACAGGGTGCCGACCGTCGTCTTCAGGCTGGCGGGCCAGGTCTCCACCGGCCCGACGGCGGTCGTGGACCATGGAAAAGCGCGCAGCAGGGCACCGCACTCGCCGCCTCCGGCGAGAAAGGTCGGAACCATTGCCACCTATTCTGCGATGGGTCCTGCCTGCGCACCAGCAGGATTTCGCGCGGCTCGGCTGGCGTCCGCGAGAGCCGTCAGGTGGCAAGACGCGGACGAGGCGACCGCTCGGCCTGGGCCTTGAGGGGGCCCAGGGACAACCAGCGAATCAGATAGATGCCGGGCGAGAGGAGCGACCAGTAGACGCGGAAGCGCGAACGCGCACTGGCGTCGGTGGCGACGGCGCGCGTCTCCGTGCGAAAGATCGAGGAGGAGCGGCTCGTGGGATCCGCGCGCAGGTTCCAGAGGATCTTCACGTAACCAGGCTCGGCAAACGCCCGGAACTGGTCCGGCGGCACCGGGCGGAACACCGGGTTGGGCTCCCACGGTTTGGTCACCGCGCCCATCACCACTTCGCGCCCCGGTTCCTCGGCCAGCATCACCCAGCCAAGCTCCTGCACCGCGGCCAGCATGCCGCGTGACGGCGGACGCGCGGTCGGGGCGCTGGCCAGCAGGAGCTCGCGTCCCTTGAAGATCGCGCGCACGGCAGGCAAGTTGAACAGGTCGATGTCGCGGGCGACCTGAAGCGTCACCGCGGCCGGCGCGTTCACCGGTACCTGATGCCGCTCGACCACTTCATAGCTCGGCATGAAGTGATCGAGCAGCGGATCGTCTTCCTCGGGATCGGGGCGGGCGGGGTTCCCATACCGTGACCAGGTGAGAGCCCGCGTAGGCGCCGTAAACACCCGCGGCCACTCCAGCCGCGACTGCCAGCCACCGCATGTTCGGGTCGGGTCGAGACGCCTTCGTCATGCCGGACTCCTTTCGAGCGCAACATCGTCTGGCGCACCGGATCACTTCGAGTTTCGACATGTGCTGTCGAGCTTTCGCGTGACGGTCGCGCCGGATCACTCTCGCGCCGCCAGCGAATTGTTGCGCGTTTGCCGGGGTAATTCATCTGGTGATTTCGTGGACCTCGTGAGTGTCGCCGGCATCAAACGGATGATGGCGGAGAATCTCTACGTCGCCGGGTTGTGGCGCTATCCCGTGAAAACGCTGGCAGGCGAAGCGCTGACGGAGACCACCCTCACCGACGATGGCGTGCCGTTCGATCGCATCGTCCAGGTGCACGGTCCGGAGGGTGTCCGCACCTCGCGACGCCACTCCAACCTGCTGGGATTGCGGGGCACGCTCGCGGCGGACGGCGTGCCGCTGATCAACGGCCATCGCTGGGACAGCGCCCCGGCCCTGGCTCTGGTCAAGGCCGCCGCCGGTGACGATGCGTGGCTGGAGGCGTACGACGGGCCCGAGCGTTTCGACGTGCTGCCGCTGCTGGTGGCCACGGACGGGGCCGTCGCCGCATTCGGCCGCGACGTGCGGCGCCTGCGGCCCAACATCCTGATCGGCGGCGTCGCCGGCATGGACGAGACGACATGGCCCGGCGCTGAGCTTCGCATCGGGAACGCCATCGTGCGGCTGGACTCGCGCCGCGGCCGCTGCCCGATGACCACCGTCGATCCCGATACGTTGGCGCGCGACCCGGAGGTGCTCCGCGATATCGGGCGGCGCTTCGGCGGGCGCCTTGCCCTGAACGCCGAGGTCATACGTGGCGGCACCATTCGCGTCGGAGATCGGGTGAGGCTGGTGCGCGCGGCCGGTGCGGCAGTGGGCGGCTGACCTCGTCCAGCTCGCACGCGCGTAGCGCAGGGAGATCCGACACTCCTGAACTGGCGCGCTCCGGCACTCCGCTTGCACGCGCACATGCTGGAGGTGAGCATGGCGAAGTACGGCAAAGCGGCCACGAAGCGTGTCGAATCGGCGATGCACCGCAAGAAGAAAGGCACACTGAAGAGCAGCAGCGGGCAGAAGGTCACCAGCCGAAAGCAGGCCATCGCCATCGCCCTGAGCGAGGCCCGCGAGAAGGGCGCCAAGGTGCCGCCACCCAAGGGCGGACGCAAGGCGAAGAAGGCGAAGAAAGCCAAGAAGGCGAAGAAGGCCCGGTCGCGTGAGCGATGATGTTCGCACCATGACTGGCCGGACCTGCCATCACTGCAAGCAGTGGATCGAGCCGGGTGAAGCGCACGACTGCTGGACCACGACGGAAGAGGCGCTGACTGAGGACCTGTCCGAGGATCTGCGCGAGGCGTGGGAGCGCGTGCGCGAAACAGCCGCGGCCTATGGCGAGCAACGCATCTACGCGTCACACCACTGCATCATGTTCGCGCGCCGCACCGCCTATTTTTTCGTGCGGCCCAAGCGCAGCTACCTGGAGCTCTGCCTGTTCCTCGGTCACACGGTTCAGTCGCCGCAAATCCGGAGTGTAAAGCGGGTGTCGTCAACCCGGCTGGCGCACATCGTGCAAGTCAAGCATCGGGACGAAGTTGAAGCGCCGCTGACCGACTGGATGGCTGAAGCCTACGCGTTGCAGGATGCGGCACTGCCGCCGCGCGCCAAACCGTCGCCGGTTTCGCGGAAGCCGGCAGCGGCAAAGCACAAGACGGTGGCGCGACCGAAATGACATAAGGGGGCAGCGTGATTGCGTGGCTGCGGGACCGGGCGCTGACGTTGGTGTTGATGGCGTTCTTCCTGATCTTCCTGGCGGGACAACTTCTCACCGGCTTCTACGAATACAACGCCACGCAGCACGATCACGGACGGCCGCGGGTCAGCCCATCGGGCTACCTGGCCACCGGGCATCCATGGGAGGCGATTTTCGAGAATTGGGAAAGCGAGTTCCTGCAGATGGCCGTCTTCGTGCTGCTGACGACGGTCCTGGTCCAGAAGGGCTCGCCGGAATCGCGCCGGCCTGGCGCGAAAGAGTTGGCCGATATCGACCCGCGTGACTTCGCCGATCAGCCCGGCGCGCCCTGGCCGGTGCGGCGCGGCGGATGGATCCTGCGGCTCTACGAATTTTCGCTCGGGCTCGCGTTCGTGCTGCTCTTCCTCGTGTCATGGGCCGGGCATGCCGCCGGCGGGTTCGCCGATTACGCCGACGACCAGGTGACGCACGGTCAGGCCGCTCCTACCTTCACCGCTTACCTGGCCTCGCCGCGCTTCTGGTTCGAGTCGTTCCAGAACTGGCAGAGCGAATTTCTGGCCATCGCCTCGATGGTATGGCTCGCGGTGTATCTCAGGCAGCGCTGGTCGCCGGAGTCCAAGCCCGTGCACGCCCCACATGGCGAGACGGGCCGGTGAGGGGTCTGGCACGATAGGGCCGGATTCGCGGCAGTTATTGCCAGCATCGCAATAACTGCCGCAATTTCGGCCCTATCGTGCCAGACCCCCGATCCGCTCGCGCAGCAGCTGGCGCTCGGCGCCGTTCTGGGCCAGATCGGCCGCCCGCTCGAAGCATGCTTGCGCCTCGTCGAGCCGGCCGAGCTTCTCGAGCAGATCGCCCTGCACCGCCGGCAGCAGGTGGTAATCGGCCAGGGCCGGCACCCGGCCCAGGTCCTCCACCAGGTCGAGCCCGGCCTGCGGACCGAAGGCCATCGACACCGCGACCGCCCGATTCAGTTCGACGATCGGCGACGGCAACGCGCGCAAGAGCCGATCGTAGAGCGCGACAATCGCCGGCCAGTCGGTATCGGCCGGGGTAAGCGCCGTGGCGTGACACGCCGCGATGCCGGCCTGAATGGTGTACGGCCCCTGGATCCGGGGCGAGGCGCCGCGCACGCCGCAGTGCGTCGAGGCCACGAGCGATCAGCAGCCGATCCCAGCGCGCGCGATCCTGCTGGTTGAGGAGGACCGCGCGCCCGGCCGCGTCCACGCGCGCCTTCAGCCGCGATGACTGGAGTTCCAGCAGCGCCGCCAGTCCGTGGACTTCGGCCTCGTCCGGCGCAAGGCCGGCCACCACCCTGACCAGGCGCAGCGCCTCGTCGCACAACGCGGGGCGGATCCAGTCGTCACCGGCGGTCGCCGAGTAGCCCTCGTTGAAGACGAGATAGATCACGGCCAGCACCGAGGCGAGGCGCTCTTCTCGCTCGGGGCCGCGCGGCACCTCGAATGGCACGTTGGCCTTCGTCAGGGTCCGTTTCGCGCGGACGATGCGCTGGGCCATCGTCGCCTCGGGCACCAGGAATGCGCGCGCAATTTCCTCGGTGGTGAGGCCGCACAACAGTCGCAAGGTGAGCGCGACCTGCGCTTCGGTGGCCAGCACCGGATGGCACGCCGTGAACACGAGACGCAACAGGTCGTCGCCCACATCGTCGTCCAACGAGGCCTCGATCCCCTGGGTGGCGTCGGCGCGCCAGCTATCGATCTCGTAGCCCAGCTGCTCGTGCTTGCGGTCGAGCATCCGCCCGCGCCGCAGCCGATCGATGGCGCGATGCTTGGCCGCGCCCATCAACCACGCGCCGGGGTTGCGCGGCACACCCTCGACCGGCCATTGTTCGAGCGCGGACACCACCGCGTCCTGCGCCAGTTCTTCCGCCACGCCGACGTCGCGGACCATGCGCGTCAGGGCGGCGATGATCTTCGGCGACTCCATGCGCCACACTGTCTCGACCGTACGATGGAGATCGGTAGCCGTCACGGCTACCGATTCCACCATCTTCGCGAGGCGCCAGCAAGCCGCTAGCCGATTTTCGCGCCGGCCGCCCGCATCCGCTCTTCCTGCGCGCGCAGCTCGGGCGTGAGGGCCTCACCGAAATCGTCGGCGTCGAACACCTGACGGATCTCGATCTCCGAAGGACCCTGCATCGGGTTCGGGCAGCGCTTCACCCACTCGATGCACTCCTCTTTGGAACGCACCTGGAGGATCCAGAAGCCGGCAATCAGCTCCTTGGTCTCGGTGAACGGGCCGTCGACGACGGTTCGCGAGGTGCCGGAGAACCGCACCCGCGCGCCCTTCGACGAGGGTTGCAGGCCTTCGCCGGCCAGCAGGACGCCGGCCTTCACCAGTTCTTCGTTGTAATTGCCCATTGCCGTCAGCATCTCGGTGCTGGGCATCACGCCCGCCTCGGACTCATTCGTGGCCTTGACGATCACCATGAACTTCATCGCGGATCTCCTGTTTGGAACGATTATGCTCAGTCGGGCCTGGAGCCTTCGGTGGCCGCCAGTTCCGGGCTCTTGATCTGACGTCGAACGAGGCCCGGCCAGATCGACAGGGCTCGGCCACAACTTTCGTGGGTTCCCAACCGTCCAAGCTTAGGCCATGACGAATCTCGTCCAGGATCTCCGCTTCGCGGTGCGTTCGTTCCTGCGCTCGCCGCGCTTCACGGTTCCGGCAGTGCTGGCGCTGGCACTCGGGATTGGCGCGACCTCGGCCGTCTACTCCGTGGTCCAGGGCGTGATGCTCAGGCCGCTTCCCTACCGCGACCCGGAGCGCATCGTCACGATCTGGGAGAACAACCTGCGGCGCAACCGCCCGAGGAACGTCGTCGGACCGGCAAACTTCGTCGCGTGGCAGGAGCGGAACCGGTCGTTCGAGCACCTCGGCATGGTCGGGCCCACTCGCCTCAACATCGTCCTCAACGATCGACCCGAGGAAGTGGTAGGGCTGTCTGCCTCGTCAGAAGTGTTCCCCGCGCTCGGCGTGCAGCCGGAGATGGGCCGCACCTACTCAACGGACGAGGACCTCGAGGGCAACGACGGCGTCATCGTGATCAGCCACGAATTCTGGCAAACGCGGCTCGGCGGACGGCCGGACGTGCTGGGCATGACGCTCACCACCAACTCGCGCCCTCGCTCGATCGTCGGCGTGATGCCTCCGGCTTTCACGATCGAGGGCCAGCGGGCCGATTTCCTGGTGCCTTACGGCTGGACGCTGGAGCGGCTGCGCGCGGCGCCGGGCCGCGGCTCGTCTCATGCGGTGGCGCGGCTGCGCGACGGTGTGTCGGTGCAGCAGGCCGCCGACGAGATGAAGACGATTGCCGCGCAGCTCGAAACGGAAGTGCCGCAGCGCAACACCGCCTGGTCGGTGAGCGTGGTGCCGATTCACGAGTTGACCGTGGAGCAGATCCGCACGCCGCTGCTGATCCTCGCCGGCGCGGTGGGCCTGGTGCTGTTGATCGCCTGCGTCAACGTGGCCAATCTCCTGCTTGCGCGGAGCACGGCTCGCCAGCGCGAGCTGGGCCTGCGCACCGCGCTTGGGGCCGAGCGCGGGCGGCTGCTGCGGATGATGCTGACGGAAAGCCTGCTGCTCGGTGCGGCGGGAGGACTGG
The DNA here is from genome assembly GCA_963723005.1 of uncultured Acidobacteriota bacterium. Classification (GTDB taxonomy): domain Bacteria; phylum Acidobacteriota; class Vicinamibacteria; order Vicinamibacterales; family UBA2999; genus VFZN01. The sequence continues at coordinate 254,100 of CAVRPA010000019.1, forward strand.
CCGGCCTCGCCTTGGCCGTCGCGTTCCATCGCGGACTGCTCGTCCTGGTCGCGGACCGCATCCCGGTGCCGCGCCTGGATCAGGTGACGCTCGATCTGCCGGTCGTCGGCTTCACGCTGCTCCTGGCGCTCGGCACCGGTCTGCTGTTCGGCCTGGTACCGGCGCTCTTTGCCTCCAGCCATGCCAACGATCAGTTGCGCGCAGGCGGTCGGCACGGCGGCGGCCCTGCCTCACGTCGAGCGCTCGACACGCTCGTGGTGGCGGAGGTGGCGTTGTCGCTGGTTCTTCTCGCAGGGGCCGGACTGCTGATTCGCAGCTTTGTCGCCTTGCAGCACATCAGCCCCGGCTTCGTGGCCGACGGCGTCCTGACGGCGCGGGTGCAGGTGGCGGGCGATCAGTACAGCGAGCCGCGACGGATTTCGACGTTCTACACGGACGTGATCTCGCGCGTGGCCGCCATGCCGGGGGTGCAGAGTGCAGCCGGCGTGACGTTCCTGCCGATGTCGGGCCCCGGCATCGGCACCAGTTTCCATCGCCTCGACCGGCCAACGCCGGCCGCGGGTGAGTTGCCCAACACGGAAGTGAGGCCGGTTACACCAGGTTTCTTCAGGACGATGGGGATCCCGCAACTGGCGGGGCGCGACTTCGCTGCTGGTGACGCAGCGGACGCGCCGCTTGTCGCCGTGGTCAGCGACACACTGGCGCGGCAGCAGTTCCCGGGTGAGAATCCCCTGGGCCGCCGCCTGAACGTGTCGATTGGGCGGCCCGGCGGCCTCGATGTCGAGATCGTCGGCGTCGTCGGCGACATCAAGATGTCCACGCTCGACGCCGAGATTCGTCCGGCGGTCTACATCCCGCACTCGCAACTGACGCTGGGGCTGATGACGCTGGTCGTCAAGACGCAGATGGATCCGATGTCGCTCGTCAGCGGCGTGCGATCGGCCGTCAGCGGAATCGACCCGACGCTGCCGCTGGCCGATGTCCGCACGATGTCGGACGTGGTGGACGCTAACGTTGGCGCAGCCGCGGGCTATCTCGGTGCTGCTCACGGCGTTCGCCTTGATGGCGCTCGCGCTCGCCGGCATCGGCGTTTACGGCGTGATGGCGTATGCGGTGTCGCAGCGCACGCAGGAGTTCGGCGTGCGCATGGCGCTCGGGGCCACCGCGCAGTCGGTGTTCCGTCTGGTGCTGGGCAAGGCGTTGAAGCTGGTGTCCGCAGGCGTCGTCGTCGGGCTGTTCGCCGCGGCCGGGCTGACGCGCCTGCTGACGACGATGCTGTTCGAGACCGAGCCACTCGACCCGTGGACCTTTGGTGCGACCGCAGCGGTGTTGTTGCTGGTGGCGACGCTGGCGTCGTGGGTGCCGGCGCGCCGCGGCACGCGGGTGGCGCCGATCGAGGCACTGCGCGCGGAGTGACGTCGGCCTCAGGCGCGCAGCACCGCCAGAGCGTCGACGCGCGTCGCCCGTCGCAGCGGCCACCACGACACCAGCACGGACGCGCCCGCGACCACGATGGCCGCTGCCGCGAGCGTGGTGGCATCGAGCGGATCCACGCCGTAGAGCATGGCACGCAGCAACCGGGTGGTCAGTGTCGCCACGACCAGTCCGAGCACGGCGCCGGCCCCCGACAGCCACGCGATCTCTCGCAGCACCAGGCCGCGGACGTTGGCAGGCGTGGCGCCGAGCGCCACACGGAGCGCGATCTCGCGCTCGCGTTGCCCGACAGACGCCGTGAGCATCGCGTAGTGGCCGATCGTGGCCAGGAACAGTGCCGCCAACCCGAAGATCCCGAACAACAGCGCGTTGAAGCGCGGACGAGCCAGCGGCTTCTCCAGGATCGAGGAGAAGGGCGCGACGCCCATCACCTGAGCGTCGGCATCGAGGTCCTGCACGCGCGCCCGCGTGATCGACACGAGCTGATCGATCGGCATCGTCGTCCTCACCGCGAGTGATTGCGCCGCGTCGATGAACTGTGCCGCCGGCAGGTAGAGCGTGGCCTGCGGCCTGGCGAGATCGCGGTAGCGGGTCGAAGCCGCGACGCCGACGACTGTGAGCCAGCTGTCCGCTGAGTCTGCCCCACCCATCTTGAGGCGCTTGCCGATCGCGCTCGTTCCGGGCCAGGTGCGGGCCGCGACGTCTTCGCTGATAATGGCCACGTCCTCGGCGCCGTCGCGGTCGGCGGACGTGAAGGTTCGGCCTTCGACGATCCGCACGCCCATCGCATCGAAGTAGTTGTAGTGCACCGACTCGAGTCCGAGCGAGGGGTTGGACGCGGCCTGCGCCTGGGTTTGCCCCTCGGCGGCGAACACCGGGACGCTCCAGCCACCCGCGAACGGCAGCACGTTCACTGGGGTCACCGCCTCGATTCCAGGAATCCCCTGTAACGACGCGGTCGCGTCCGCGAGGAACTGCGCGTGTCTCGGTCGATCGGCCTGCTTGTCCCGAGGCATCGACAGGTTCACGAAGACCAGCCGGTCCGAGGCGATCCCCGTGCTCGCCGATTGCAGGTGCGCCATGGTCTGTGTCAGCAGCCCGGCCGATGCCACCACGGTCACGGCGAGGGCGACCTGCGCGACGACCAGGCCCCGACGACCTCGTCCCGTGGCGGCGTCCGTCACGCCACGCGCGCCCATGCGCAGCTGCGAGACGATGTCCGTGCGCGCGGAGAGCAGGGCTGGTACGACGCCGGCCAGCAGCGACGTGACAACCGCCACGCCGGCGACGAAGAGCACCACGACGGCATCGACCCGCACCGTCTCGATGCGCGGCAGCCCCTCTGGGACAATCGTGATCAGCCACTGCAGGCTCCACCAGGTGACGACCAGCCCGAGGAGCATCGCCAGCACCGAGAGCGCCGCGCTCTCCAGCAGCAGCTGCCTGATGATTCGCCAGCGACCCGCGCCCAGGGCCGAGCGAATCGCCAGCTCGCCGCGGCGGGATTCTCCACGCATCAGCAGGAGGTTCGCCACGTTCGCGCTCGCAATCAGCAGCACGATGCCCACCGCAATCAGCAGCGCCAGCAGGGCCGGGCGTGCCGCGCCGGTGACCACTTCTTCGAACGGCCGGACCACGGTTGAGAAGCCTCTCGGAGCGCCGGCCGGCGCGATGGCGTCGAGCTGAGGGGACATGGCCGTCAGTTCGCTCGCGGCTTGCGCCGGCGTCAGGCCCGGGCGAAGCCGCCCGATCATGTCCACTTCCTGGCGGGCCGCATCGCCGAACGTGGGCGATATCGGTACCGACCGCGTCGCGCGCCACGCCTCCGCTCCCCGCGGATAGTCGAGGCCCGCCGGCATCACGCCGACGATGGTGAATGACTGTTCGTCGAGCGTGATCCGCCGGCCGAGCACCTCCGGCGCGCCGCCGTAGCGCCGGTGCCAGAACCCCGCGCTGATCACCACCACCGGCTCGCTGCCGTCACGGTCATCCGCGTCCCGCAGCGTCCTGCCCATCAGCGGCTGCACGCCCAGCACGTCGAAGAAGCGGCCGGTGACCAGCGCGCCGTTCACGTAGGTGGCTACCGATTCGTCGAGCGCGACCCAGCGCGCGAGTCCGTTGGTGGCGACTCCGGCGACGTCCTCCAGCGTCCGGCTGGCGTCGCGGACCGCGGCGATCTCGCGATCGCCAAAGGGATAGTGCTGATCGTGCGAGGGCGGCAGCGATCGCCACACCACGACGAGACCCTGCTGATCGTGAACCGGGAGCGGCCGCAGCAGCACGCCCTGCCACAGCGCCAGGATCACGGTCGCGCCCGAAGTGCCGATGCCGAGCGTGGCGACCGCCGCGAGGCTGAACGCCTTGGCGCGCCACAAGCCGCGGCAGGCGAGCTGAAGGTCGTGGAGCAGTCGTTCGATCATGCGGCGCCTGGGTTCAGGGTCTGAACAGCTTCTCGTAGAACCCGCTCACCTTCACTGTCACCGTCACCGGATCGTCGGTGAGGTTCTGCCAGAACCAGCCGTGGTTGCCTGCCGCCGGCGCCTCGAACGAGCCGTGGCCGCTGGTCTGGAACTCGTCCTTCCAGTAGCTGATCGACTCGCCGGCGCGCGCCCCGAGGAACTCGCTGTGCATGTCCACGTCCACGCCGCCGCCGGTGGCGGTCCAGGTGAAGACCAGGCGCTCGCCCTGCTTCATCGCGGCCTTGATCTCCGCGCCTTCGCCGGACTGCAGCGTCAGGCTCATCTCGTCGGTGCGATACGGCGTGGGGCTCTTCCGCAGTGACCGGGATGCTGCGACCGCGCCCGCGGCGACCCCCTCCTCGCCCGCCGAACTGCCCGCGACCCCCTCGTTGTCGCCGGCGTCGGCAGCGTCAATTGACGCGTCGCTCGCGGCTGGACGGAACAGCCCGAGCGCGCGGCCGATGCCGGTCGGGTCCAGGCCGTACTCGGCCGGCAGCACGATTGTCACCAGCAGCACGCCGGCGATGATCATGGCCAGAAGTGTCGCGCGCAGCAGCTGCGCCGATGAGGGATGGGGCGTTGACGTGTCGGGCACGGGTTACTGGAGGAAGTATCCAGTGAGCTGATAGCCGAGCAGCACGAAGCCGCAGGTCATGATCAGCACGTTACTGGCAAAGGCCTGGCGCTCGAACGCCGCCGTGCGCCGCCAGCAGGCCATCGCGATGAGGATGGCGCCCAGCGCCAGGAACTGACCCACCTCGACGCCGGCGTTGAACGCGACGATCTTCGCGACCAGCCCGGCGCGCGGCAGCGCGAAGTCCTGCAGTTTCGTCGCGAGGCCGAAGCCGTGGACGAAACCGAAGATCAACACCGCCGCCTTCGTGTTCGGCTGGATGCCGAACCAGCGGCGGAAGGCGCCGAGATTGTCGAGCGCCTTGTAGACCACCGACAGCCCGATGACGGCGTCCACCAGATAGGCGTTGACGTGAATGCCGCTCAGCACGCCGAACAGCAGCGTCACGCTGTGGCCGACGGCAAACAGCGTGACATAGGCGCCGACGTCGCGCAGGCGATAGAGGAAGAAGATGACGCCGAGGAGGAACAGCAGGTGGTCGTAGCCGGTGACCATGTGCTTGGCGCCCAGGTAGAGAAACGCCATCAGGCCGCCCTGCTCCATGAACGCGCGGTCGGCGGCGGACACGCCGTGCGCCGACAGGCCGGGCACGGCAACCACGCACACGAACCCGACGATGGCCGAGGCCCAACGGATGACGCCAGCCATCGCCCCGAGCGCGCCTACTTCGAGGTCGGGGCCGCGCCCAGCTCGATCGTCGTGGCGTTCAGGCGCTCGACGTTGTCCACCTTCGCGATCACCGCGGTGACGACGACGCGCATGCCGGTCTTGATGTCGGCGACCTGGGCGGCCTTCTTGTCCTTCAGCACCTTGGTGTCCTTGGTGATGTGGACGGTCTCGTCCTTGCCGGCCTTGTCCTTCACCATCACGTGATCGGCGGCGGCCATGGTCACGGTGCCGAGGATCTTGTGATCGTGGCCGGGGTGGGCCAGGGCCGGAACGATCGCCAGCGCGAACGCAGCGAACAAGGAAAGCGTGAAGCGTCGGGTCATTCGGCGCCAAGGCAAGCATACATCATCTGCGGATGCTTGTGCGACGGCTGAGGTGTGGGCGCCTGGCTGGAGGCATCCTCCCCCGCCAGGAAGCGCCGGGTCTCCTCTTCTTCGCGGAACTGGTCCGGGCTCTTCGGGTTCAGCGCTTCCATCCGCGCGAGGTCGTCGGGCGAGAGCGACGGCAGGCGCCGGATGAAGTGCACCAGCGCCCAGCTGCCGTGTTCGCCCTCCGGCGTGCCGGTGCTCCAGGCAGGCATCCCGGTCAGGCGGATGCCGTTCTCGATGATCGAGAACAGCTCGCCGTCGGTGAGCGACTGCGTGGGCGCCACCCGCATGTCGGGCGCGGGTGGATAGAAGCTGCGGCCGATCTCCGTTTGTCCGCTGCCGTCGTTGCCGTGGCACGAGGCACAGTGATCGGCGAAGTGCGCGAGCGCCTCGTCGAGGACAGCCGCGGTCGGCTCCACCGGGTTCTTCGCGTTGCGCATCGCGCGCGGCGTGGCCAGGCCGCGCAAGGCGCGCGAGATCGTGGCCTCGATGGCCGACGGCTGCACGCGGGTGCCGAGACCGCGGCCGAGGATCGAGTAGGCCGCCGCGGCGCCCGCAAGCACGAGCACCACGATCAGCAGCACCAGCGCGCGGAACACGGCGCCGGCCGTCACTCGATTTCGGGAGGAGGACACGGCCCGAGTATACCGTTGGCGCTTTCTGCCAGCCGGTAGAAGCCCGGCGCGTCCATGATGGCAAAGCCTTCGGCGACCAGCGCGCGATTACCGCGGCCTGCTTCCATTCGCGACAGTCCGGTGACGCGCGCCAGCTCACCGGGGATGGTCATGCCGGCGCTGGCGAGGAAGCAGCGGGCAATCTCACGCAGCGCCGAGTCGCGGCTGACGCGACGGCGGAGTTGGTCGGGGAAGCGGCCCACGCCCAGCGTGTAGATGTAGGTGAACTTCGGCTGGTAGTAGACGGCGCTCGGCAACACCAGCATCGCGGCCTGCAGTTCGTCCAGCGCGCGCGTGAACGCCACCCGTTCCTTCACGCCCGAGTCCGCGCGCAAGTCGGCGGTGCTCGATTCCCACTCCCGGCGCAGCACGCGGAGCAACGCCTGCGCGTCCTTGCTGAGGCGCGCCTTCTCTTCCGCCTTGCGGAGGCCCCAGATGGCCTGGAAGTACGGGACCATGCGCGGCGCCAGGAACATCGCTTTGCCGCGGGCGAGCTTCGCGTAGTAGACCTTGCCGCGGCCGATGAGCTCGTCCTTCAGCACCCAGGTGAGCGAGGCTTCTGGGTCCTTCTGCACATTGCGCGGCAGCACCGCGTCGCGGCGGCCGCACACCGCGACGTAGAGCGACGGTCCCGGCTTGCGAGAATCGGTGAGGCAGGCGGCAAAGCCCACCTGTTCGATGAAGCGTTCCGCGTCCTGCGCGGATTCCACCTGACGGGTGTTCTCGCGGCGCCAGCGGGTGTCCCGGTGCTCTTCGAACTCGGACAGGATCTGTGGCTTGGGTCGCATGCGTGTGGCCGAAGACGAAGCGCTTCAGACACGCTAGCACGAGAGATGACCCACGCGCACCCGACCTCGCCGGCCGGCGCGTGATCGGAACGGAGCGTACCCCCGGCGGCCTTACGCCGGCTTCGCCATCGCCAGCGCCTGCTCGCGGGTCAGTTCCATCTGGTGGACCTGTTTCGCGTGCTCCTGCGCCCGCGCCACCACTTCCTCATCAGAGTTCCCCTTCACGACGAATCCGCACGGGCAGTTGATGACTTTTTCCATGGCCGGCTCTCCCTTCGTCGTCGGTTATATACTCAGCGACCTTATCGGAACGTTGGAGCGAGGTTGGCAGAACCTTGGCGGGCCCGCGCATCTACCTGACTGGACACGTCGTCATCGAACACGGCACCTGCCGCGTCGATGAGCATCAGCTGCCAGGACGGCAGGGCCGATTGGCGTTTGTCTACCTCGCGTGCCACCGAACCCGCCCCCTCAGTCGCAGCGATCTCGCGTGCGCGATCTGGGGCGATCATCCGCCGCCCGAGGTGGAGGGCGCCCTCAACGCCCTGCTCAGCAAGCTGCGGAGCACTTTCAAGAAGGCCGGCCTCGAGCCGCCGGACACCAGCATCGAGACACGGTCGGGGTCCATCAACCTGCGATTGCCTGCCGACGCATGGATCGATCTCGAAGCCGCCGCCAATGCCGTCGACGAAACAGAAGGCGCACTGCGTCGCGGCGACACCGGCACGGCGTGGGGGATGGCCAACATCGTGGTGACCGTCGGCCGTCGGCCGTTCCTCACCGACCTCGAGGCGCCGTGGATCGAGACACGGCGAGCGGCGCAGCGCTCCCTGCTCGTCCGCGCCCTCACTTGCCTCGCTGAAATCAGTCGCGTGAACGGCGAGTCCAGTCTCGCCCTCCAGTACATGTCCGAGGTCCTCGAGCTGGAACCGTTCCGGGAGACGGCGTATCAGGAACTGATGCGGCTGCACGCGGGGTCGCGCGCAATCGCGCCGCAGGCACTGGGGTGTTCGGCCGCTGCCGCGAGCTGCTGCGCGACGAGCTGGGCGCAGCCCCTCGCCACAGACCGAGGCCGTGTTCCTGAAGATTCTTCGCGCCGGCGATGCCTGAGGCGGACCGCCTCTCCTCAGCCCTTCAGGAACGCCAGCAACTCCGCGTTCAGCTGCTCTTTGTGCGTGTCGGTCAAGCCATGCGGCGCGCCCGCAAACACCTTCAGCGTCGCGTGCGGCACCAGCTTCGCCGAAGCCTTCCCCGCCGCGTCGATCGGGACGATCTGATCGTCGTCTCCGTGCACGATCAGCGTCGGCACGTTGAACTTCTTCAGGTCGGCGGTGAAGTCCGTCTCGGAGAACGCCTTGATGCAGTCGTAGGTGGCCTTGTGCCCCGCCTGCACGCCCTGCGCCCAGAACGAGTCGATCAATCCCTGCGACGGCTTGGCGCCGGGGCGGTTGAAGCCGAAGAACGGGCCGCTGGCGAGATCCTTGTACAACTGCGATCGGTTGGCCACCGAGCCGGCGCGGATGCCGTCGAACACGTCGATCGGCAGGCCGCCGGGATTGGCCGCGGTCTTGAGCATCAGCGGCGGCACCGCGGAGATCAGCCCGATCTTCGCGACGCGGCTGGTGCCATGACGGCCGACGTAGCGCGCCACTTCGCCGCCACCCGTGGAGAAGCCCATCAGCACGATGTCGCGCAGGTCCAGCGCCTCGATCACGGCCGCCAGATCGTCCGCATAGGTGTCCATGTCGTGGCCACCCCACGGCTGGCTGGATCGGCCATGCCCGCGCCGATCGTGGGCGATGGCGCGGAAGCCGTTCGAAGCCACGAAGAACATCTGCGACTCCCAGCTGTCGGCGTTCAGCGGCCAGCCGTGGCTGAAGACGACCGGCTGCCCGGCGCCCCAGTCCTTGTAGTAGATCTCCGTGCCATCCTTCGTCGTGATTGTCGCCATGCGCTCTCCTTTGTGTCGGGTGGAACGCATCGTATCCCGCAAAGTCCTAGCGCCGAGGCGGCGGCGCGCTCGCGCGCGTGCCATCGAGTACACTTCGCGCATGTTGAGAACGACCACGGTGAAGCTGTTGGCAACGGCGTGCGCGATGGCTGCGGGGCTGGTGGTAGCAACCGCGCAACAGCGCAGTGCCGCTCCCAATCCGTTTCCAGGCGGCGCCAACCCGGACGGTTCGCTCCGTCCCACGCCGCCGCTGACGCGCCTGTTCACGCAGGACGCCTACACCGAGTACGCGATCCTCGAGCCGGGCAGCGAATCGTTCCGCATCCGCTTCCTCCCGGAGGAAACGCGCACCGGCGCCACCGAGCTGGTGAACGCCACGCGAGGCGGCAGCGAAGGCACTGACATCGAGGTCTACGACCCGCGCACCGGCAAGCCGATGCCGTTCACCTACGAGATCGATCCGAAGGACCCGGAGACGCACGCTATCCACGCGAAGCTGCCGATTCCCGTTCCCGAGGGCGGCATCGGTCGCGTGCTGATCTACAAGACCTACAAGGATCCGCGCACCTACAAGATGAACGGCGACGACATCGTCTGGGTGCGGAGCCTCAGCGGCTATCGCCTGGGCGTGCTGCTGCCCAAGGGCTTTGCGTTCCTGTCCTCGAACGTCGCGGCGCAGATGTCCACCACCAGCGACGGCCGCTTGAAGCTGGCGTTCGCGAACCCCAGCGGCCAGAGCAACCCGGTCACCATCCACGCGCGGCGCACGTCTGCCACGTTCGCGCCGACGAAGTCCGCCGACATGTTCTTCGACGATGTGAAGACGCTGTACGATCTGGATACGCCGGAGTCGCACCGCATCACGGTGGATCAGAGCTACAGCGACTACCGCAAGGGCGCAAGGCGACGCTCGACTCGCTGTCGTACCTGCCGCTGCAGGATCTGAAGGTCGTCGACCTGGACACGGCGAAGACCCTGCCGCCCGCGAAGGGCCGGCGCCATCACCACGCGTCGCCCTCGCCAGTGCCGATCACCAGCGACAAGCAGAGCGCGCACCTGCGCATCACCGGCACCCTGAACGACCCCGGCTATACCGTCGAAGGCGGCGACCTGGTCTTCTCGCGGGCGATGAAGGGGCTGCGCAACACCGTGCTGCTGCCGGCCGGCTGGGAAGTGGCGGAGGTGTCGCAGTCGGGAACGGTCGGCCAGTACAACGGCCGGGCCTTTGTCGCGCTGATCAACCTGAACGCCGAGAACCAGTACACCGTCCGCATCCGCGCCCAGGCGCGCCTCGGCCGCGGGCTCGGCACAGCGGTAGGGCCGTCGCGGAACTTTATATCTTAGACATCGTCTAAGATCGGCATGGCCGACGTGTCGCCCCTGGGCGAATTCGAACAACTGGTGATGCTGGGCGTGCTCCACTGCGGGGCCGACGCCTATGGCGTGCCGGTGTGGCGGGAGATCGAAGCCCGAACCTCGCGCTCGGTCTCGATCGCCGCCGTCTACAAGACCCTCGATCGCCTGGAGGGCAAGTCGCTGGTGCGCAGCCAGCTCGGCGAGCCAACGGCCGAGCGCGGCGGACGCGGCAAGCGCGTTTACCAGGTCACTCCCCCAGGCCTGCGCGTGCTGCGCGCCTCCCTCGGCGCCCTGGCCCGCATGACCGACGGCCTGGAACGCGTGCTGGAGGCGCAATGAATCCTCCACGACTCGCGCGATGGATCCTCGAGCGCACCGTCGCTCCTCACCTGGTGGATGCCGTCGCCGGCGATCTCGACGAGCTGTTCGCCCTGGAATCCCGCGCGCACCCCTGGCGCGCCCGCGCTGCCTACTGGCGCCGCGCGCTCGGCGCGCTGTGGCACATCCCCGCGTGGCGCACGCCGCCGCCGGCTCCCCACCTCACCGGAGATCCTGCGATGCTGACCTTCCTCAGAGACATCGTCCACGGCGTGCGGCTGTTCGTCAGCCATCCCAGTTACGCGTGGGCCGCGGTGATCACGCTCGCCCTGGCCATCGGCGCGAACACCGTGATCTTCAGCATGGCGAACGTGCTGGTGCTGAAGCCGCTGCCGATCCAGCAGGCCGATCGCCTGGGGTGGATTCTCGCCAGCGGCCCTGGCGCCGCTCCCGACCGCGCGGGAGTCTCGCTGCCCGACTACGCCGCCTTTCGTGACGGCGCCGACACCTTCACGCGGCTGGCCGCGTGGCGGCGCGCCCAGGTGACGCTGCGGGCGGGCGACACCGCGGAGCGCGTGCTGAGCATGCGGGTCATCGGCGACGTGCAGGGCCTGTGGGGGCTCGGCACCAGGCTCGGGCGCACGCTCTCGATCCGCGACGAGTCGGCCGGTGCGCCGCGCGTGCTCGTGCTCAGCCACCAGGCGTGGACCACGCGCTTTGGCTCGGCGCCGGACATCCTCGGCCGTCAGCTGATCGTCAACGGCGAGCCGCACGACGTGGTCGGCGTGCTGGCGCCGGACATCGAGCTCGGCAACCTCTCCGAGATCGACGTCTGGCTGCCGGAGACCACCGATCCGGTCACCGCGGCCCGCACCATTCGCGGATGGCGGCCGATGGGCCTGCTGGCCGACGGCCGCACCATCGCGGACGCCAACGCGCAGGTATCGACGATCGGCCGCACGCTGGCCGAGGCGCATCCCGAGACGAATCGCGAGTGGACGGTCCGCGTCGGCACCACCCGCGACGCGCTCGGCGGCACCAACATGTGGCTGGTTCTGTCCATGCTGTCCGTGGTCGTGAGCCTGTTGCTGCTCCTGGCCTGCGCCAACGTCACCAACCTGCTGATCGCGCGCCTGATCGGACGCCGGCAGGAACTGGCGGTGCGCACCGCGCTCGGCGCCACCCGCGGCCGGATCGTCAGGCAGATCGTCGCCGAAAGCCTGGTGCTCGGCATCGCCGGCGGGTTGGCGGGCCTGGCCGTCGCCGCCGCCGGCCTGCAGGGCATGCACGCGATTGCGTCGGAGCCGTTCTTCAAGCAGATTGGCTTCGACGTCCGGGTGATCATGTTCGCGATCGCCCTGGCCCTGGTGGCGCCGCTCATCTTCACGGTGTTGCCGACGCTGCGCATGCTCAGGCGCGACGTTCGACCGGCGCTGAACGAGGCCACGCTCCGGAGCGTCGGCGGCGGCTCTCGCGGCCGCTCCACCCTCGTCGTTCTCCAGGTGGCGCTCGCGGTGACGCTGGCCGTCGTCTCGGCCCTGGTGGTGCAGTCGGTGCGCGCGGTCTCGCGGGCGGACCTCGGCTACAACCCGTCGCGGCTGATCGCCGCGCAGATCGACATCCCCGAGTGGAAGGTCGCCGGCGACGATGACGCGCTGCGCTTGCGACAGCGGCTGATCGAACGGGCGCGCGCGATTCCCGGCGTCGAGGCGGCGACGCTCGCCACCGAGATTCCCTCCCTGCACTTCGCTTCGCCGACCGGGTTCGAGATCGTCGGACGGCCGGTGACGGAGGAACGCGATCGCCCCTCGGCGGGGCTGACCGTCACCAGCGCGGATTACTTCCGCGTGACCGGCATCCCGGTGATCGCCGGACGCGGCTTCGAGGCCGCGGACCAGTCCAGCCCGACGGCGGTGGCCGTCGTCTCGGCCGAGACCGCGCGCCGCTACTTCACCGGCGGCGCCACCGAGGCGCTGGGCGCGGCCATCCGGCTGCCGGCGATCGACGGGCGGCCCGCGCTGGACGCCACCATCATCGGCGTGGCCCGCGACACGGCAAACCCCGATCTCGATCAGGCGATCGATCCCATGCTGTTCCTGCTCGACGAGCACCGGCCGGCCCGCGCCACACACATCATCCTCAGCGCCGCGGCGCCCGCGCGCCTGGCTGCCGATCTGCGGCAGGCGATTCGTGAAGTCGATCCGGACCTGCCGGCATCGCAACTCCGCACGGTGAGCGACCAGTTCGCCGACGAAGCCTCCTCGGGCATCCTGCTCGGCAGCTTGTTCGGCGCCTTTGCCATCGTCGCGGTCCTGCTGGCCACGGCCGGGTTGTACGGCGTCGTGTCCTACTCGGTGAGCCAGCGCACACCGGAGATTGCCGTGCGGATGGCGCTCGGCGCCTCGGCGCGCGAGATCGCAAGGCAGGTCGTGGGCGGCAGCTTGAGGCTGGCGGCGCTCGGCACGGTGCTGGGACTGGTCGGCGCGTTCGGGTTGGCCAGGGCCATGGCCGCGATCCTGTTCGGCGTCTCGGCCAGCGACCCCGCCACCTATGCGGCCGCGGCCGTGGTGGCGCTGACAGCCGCGGTGGTGGCGTCGTGGATTCCGATGCGGCGCGCCGCGACGGTTGACCCGATTCAGAGCCTGCGCCAGGCTTAACCCTCAGTGAGTTGAGGGGTTGAGGATGCTGAGCGAGACGCCAGCCGGTCTGTACTGCGAGGCGGGCGACTTCCACGTCGACCCGTGGGGTCCGGTCCCGCGCGCGCTGATCACCCACGCGCACGGCGATCATGCGCGCGCCGGCAGCGCCTCGTACCTGTGCGCGGATCCTTGCGCGCCGCTGCTTGCCCGGCGATTCGGATCGGACGCCACCGTGGAGTCCATGCCCTATGGCCAGCGCATCACCCTCGGCCAGACCAGCGTCAGCTTTCATCCGGCCGGCCACGTCCTGGGGTCGGCTCAGATCAGGATCGAGGGTCCCGGCGGCGTATGGGTCATCTCCGGAGACTACAAACGCGCGGCCGATCCCACTTGCGCGCCGTTCGAGGTGGTGCCGTGCGACACGTTCATCACGGAGAGCACGTTCGCGCTTCCCATCTACCGCTGGGATCCGACCGAACAGGTGGTGTCCGAGATGATGGAGTGGTGGGCCGGCAATCGCGACCGCGGTCTCACCTCGATCGTCTTCTGCTACACCATCGGCAAGGCGCAGCGGCTGCTCGCCGAGCTGGCCCGCGTCACCGACCAGCCGGTGCTGGTCCACGGCATGATGGTGCCGATGATCGACGTCTACCGTGACGCCGGCGTGCGGATGTTGCCGACGCAGACGCTCGTCGAGAGGGCGCGCGGGACGTCGCTCGCGGGCGAGCTGGTCCTTGCCCCGCCGTCGGCGCGCGGCACACCGTGGATGCGTCGGCTCGGCGACATCTCGGATGCCCTTGTCTCCGGTCTGATGCGCGTCCGCGGCGTGCGGCGGCAGCGCGCCTACGACCGCGGCTTCGTCCTGTCGGATCATGCCGACTGGCCCTCCCTGCTCTCGACCATTCGCGAGTCCGGCGCGAGCCGGGTGCTCGCCACGCACGGCCATGCCGAGCCGCTGGCCCGCTACCTGCGGGAGCACGACCTTGAATCGGGCGTCATCCGGACGGCGTGGGAAGACGAGGGCGGAGCGGACGACTACGAATGACGCGCTTTGCCCGCCTGTTCGCGGCGATCGACGCCACCACGTCCACCAACACCAAGGTCGAAGCGATGGCGAGCTACTTCGCCTCGGCGCCGCCCGCGGATGCGGCATGGGCGGTGTTCTTCCTCACCGGGCGTCGTCTGAAGCGCCTGGTGCCCGGCAAGGCGATTGGCGACTGGGCGATGGCCGCGACCGGCCTGAGCGACTGGCTGCTGTCGGAGTGCTACGCGGTCGTCGGCGACGGCGCGGAAACCGCGGCGCTCATCCTGGATCAGCTGCCCTCGACGCCCGCAGAGGAGCTGAGCCTGGCCCACTGGGTCGAAGATCGCATCCTTCCGCTGCGTCAGGCCACCGCCGAACGCCAACAGCAGCAGGTGATCGACTGGGTGCGTGCGCTCGGGCGATGGGAGCGGTTCACGCTGCTGAAGCTGCTGACCGGTGAGCTTCGCGTGGGCGTGTCGCAGACACTGGTGGTTCGCGCGCTGGCGCAGGCGGCGGCGCTTCCCGCGACGTCGGTGGCCGCGCGGCTGATGGGCGACTGGACGCCGTCCGCCGACTGGTACGCGTCGATGACCGCGCCAGGCGTGAGCGCGATCGACCTCTCTCGACCGTATCCGTTCTGCCTGGCCGCTCCCATCGAGCACGAGGTGGCCGGCCCCGAAGACATCGCCAGAGTGCTGGGCGATCGCGAGCGGTGGCAGGTGGAGTGGAAATGGGACGGCATCCGCGCGCAGCTGGTCCAGCGCGGCGGACACCTGCACCTGTGGTCACGCGGCGAGGAACTGATCACCGATCGCTTCCCCGAGGTCAGCGAGGCGGCCGCCGCCTTGCCCGACGGCACCGTGCTCGACGGCGAAGTGCTCGCCTATCGGGGCGATCGGCCGCTGCCGTTCTCGGCCCTCCAGCAGCGCATCGGCCGGCAGCGGCAGGTGTCGCGGAAGGCGCGCGACATCCCGGTCGTGTTCATGACCTACGACATCCTCGAGCACAACGCCATCGACATCCGCCACCTGCCCCTCGCGAACCGTCGCGAGCTGCTGGTGGCGGCAATCGCCGGCGCTCGAGCGCAGCGCGGGCCGGCGCCCGTTTCGAGGCCGCGCGCCGATGCCCTGTTGCCTTTCGACGATGACGAAGACGAGGGGGACGGCGCGAAGGCGGCGCCGACGCTGCAGATTTCGCCGCTGCTCGACGCGGCGAGCTGGGACGAGCTCGCCCGCCTGCGCGAAGACTCGCGCGGCCGCGGCGTCGAGGGACTGATGATCAAGCGGCTCGATTCGCCATATGGCGTGGGCCGTAAACGTGGTGACTGGTGGAAATGGAAGATCGATCCGCACACCATCGACGCGGTGCTGATCTATGCGCAACCAGGCTCGGGCAAGCGCGCCAGCCTGCTCACCGACTACACCTTCGGCGTGTGGGACAACGGCGAGCTGGTCCCCGTCGCCAAGGCCTACTCGGGTCTCACCAACGACGAGATCGCCGAGATGGATCGCTGGATCCGCCGGCACACGGTCGAGCGATTCGGGCCGGTGCGTCACGTCGAGCCGGTGCACGTCATCGAACTCGGCTTCGAGGCCATCGCCCGATCCGCGCGCCATCGATCGGGCATCGCGGTGCGCTTCCCGCGCATGTTGAGGTGGCGGAAAGACAAGCCGGCTGCTGAGGCGGACACGATCGAAACGCTCAGGAGAGCTGCTGCAGTCGTAGCCACCTCATCGCTGCTGGCAGAGTCAACCTCAGCGTTACTCGAACGTGGCCGTTCCACTCAAGACTCAAGACCCAAGACCCAAGACCCAAGACCAATCGGCACTCTCTCCTGTTGTGACGTGGGTAGTCATCCACTATTCTGTGTGCGCCGCCCCTTGGGCACACCCCCAACCCTAAGCCCACCCCCCTCGCAGCCCAAATCCTGGAGACATGATGGCGACTGATCGCAAAGCAACCGCGGATCTCCTGCAGAAGGACAGCGCGAGTCTTCTCGCGGAGTGGTGGGCCGAACTGCAGGCCGCCGGTGCTGACAGCCGCATCAGCGAGGCCGAAGCGAAGTCCCAGGCCGACGAGTTCCTCACGCTGATGGGACGCAGCCTCTCGTCAAACGTCGATCCGACGTCCATGGAATGGCAGCCGGTGCGGGAGTTCCTCGATTCGCTGTCACGCGGTCGCGCCGTTCAGGGCTTCTCGGCGCAAGAGACGGCCACGTTCGTCCTGTCGCTCAAGAAGCCGCTATTCAAGCGCGTCCAGACGGCTCACGCGGACGACGCGGCGGCGGCAATGGCGAACACCTGGACGGTCAGCGAGCTCGTCGACAAGCTGGGGCTGCACACCATCAAGACGTTCCAGAAATCGCGGGAAGACATCATCGCCCGCCAGCAGGAAGAACTGCTGGAGTTGTCCACCCCGGTCGTCAAGCTGTGGGACGGCGTGATCGCGCTGCCGATGATCGGCACGCTCGACAGCGCCCGCACGCAGGTCGTCATGGAATCGCTGCTGCAGCGCATCGTCGAGACCGGCGCCGAAGTGGCGATCATCGACATCACCGGTGTGCCGACCGTTGACACCCTGGTCGCCCAGCACCTGCTGAAGACGGTGACCGCGATCCGGCTGATGGGCGCGGATTGCATCATCAGCGGCATCCGCCCGCAGATCGCGCAGACGATCGTGCATCTCGGCATCGATCTGCAGGGCGTGACGACCAAGGCCAACCTGGCTGACGCACTGGCGCTGGCGCTCAAGCGCTCGGGGCTGACCGTCACCAAAGCCAAGCCTGCGCAGCCTTAGGGGCCTTGATGGAACGCATTCCGATCCTCCGCATGGGCGACTTCCTCCTGGTCACCATCCAGGTGGACATGCACGATCAGCTGGCGCTGACGCTGCAGGACGATCTCACCGCCCACATCGCCCGCACCGGCGCGAAGGGCGTGCTGATCGACATCTCGTCGCTGGACATGGTGGATTCCTTCATCGGCCGGATGATTGCCAACATCTCCGCCATGTCGCGCATTCTCGATGCGCAGACGGTGCTGGTGGGCATGCGCCCGGCCGTGGCCATCACTCTCGTCGAACTCGGCCTCAGCCTGCCGGGCGTCGATACGGCGCTCGATGTCGAGCGCGGCATGGCACGCCTGCGCTCGCGGCTGGCTGAGGACGCCTTCGATGGCCAACACGAAAGCTGACGAGCTTCCGCTCCGGACGCAGCAGGAAGTCGTCCTCGCCAGACAGGGCGTGCGCCGCCTGGCGCAGGAGCTGGGCTTCGGCATCGTCGACCAGACCAAGCTGGTGACGGCGGCCAGCGAGCTGGGCCGGAACGCCCTGATTTACGGCAACGGCGGGGTCATGCGCTGGGAAGTGGTCACCGACGGCCGCCGCCAGGGCCTCCGCCTGCACTTCATCGATCGCGGCCCCGGCATCCCCGACCTGCACCTGGCGATGACCGATGGATGGACGTCCGGCACCGGTATGGGACTGGGATTGTCCGGAGCCAAGCGGCTCGTGAACGACTTCGAGATCGAGACCGGGCCCGACATCGGCACCCGAGTCACCATCACGCGCTGGAAGTAGTCGCCGCATGATTCGACCGCTCAGCATTCCCGTATCCGATGTCAGCCAGGTGGGGCAGGTCCGCCGCGCCGCCACACGGATGGCCGACGAGGCCGGGCTACCCGAGGTCAAGCGCGGCGAAGCCGCCATCGTCGCCACTGAACTGGCGACGAACCTGGCACGTTACGGGCGCGATGGCCGAGTCATCCTGCAAGTGTCCACCGAATCGGGCATGGGCCTCGAGGTGATGACCATCGATGGCGGGCCCGGGATGGCCGACGTCCAGAAGTGCCTGCAGGACGGGTTCTCCACCGGCGGGACGCCGGGCAACGGCCTCGGCGCGGTCCGGCGTCTCGCAGCCGAGTTCGATCTCTACTCGCTGCCGGGCAAGGGAACGGTGGTCTTCGCTCGGGTGGCGGCCGCTGCTCCGAGCGCCACTCCGGCCGCCTTTCGATGGGCTGCGATCAGCACGCCGGCCCCGCACGAAGAACTCTGCGGTGATGCGTGGCGGGTGGCGGTCAGGGATCGCGAGATCGCGGTCATGGTGGTGGACGGTCTTGGCCACGGACCGGAGGCCGCCAAGGCCGCGGACCTGGCGGTACGCCTGTTCGAGCAGCAGTGGTTCGACGGCCCGGCCGCGTTCTGCGAGAATGCCCACCGGGCCCTCTCAGGCAGCCGGGGTGCCGCCATCGCTGCGGCGCATGTCTCTCCCGCAGCCGTCGTTCGCTACGCCGGCGTCGGCAACATCTCCGCCTGCGTGGTCAGTCCCGAGGCCAGCCGCGGCATGATGAGTCAGAACGGCACCGCCGGTCTGCAGATGCGAAAGGTCCTGCAGTTCGACTATCCCTGGCCCGAGCGCGCCCTGCTGGTGATGCATTCCGACGGCCTCTCCAACCGCTGGGCACTCGACGACTATCACGGTCTGATCACGCGGCATCCCGCCGTCGTCGCCGGGGTGCTGCACCGGGACTTTCTGCGCGGCCGTGACGACGCGACCATCGTGGTGATGCGGGCGGCATGAGGGAGGCATCTGCAATGAACGAGACGCAGCTGGCAGCCGAACGGGATCGCTACGCCGACCAGTGCCGCGCCTACGAGGAACAGATCGCGGCCCTCACCGACGAGCTCGCCGAAACCAACCACGGCGTCGTCGCGCTCTATGCCGAGCTCGATGACAACGCCGCGCGGCTGCGTGACATCACCGAGCTGAAGAGCCGATTCCTCTCCTACATGAGCCACGAGTTCCGCACGCCACTCGGCTCCATCCGCAGCATCATCCGGATCATGCTCGACCGGCTCGACGGGCCGCTCACCGACGAGCAGGAACGGCAGGTCAGGTTCATCCAGACCTCGGTCGCCGAGCTGACCGAGATGGTGGACGACCTGCTCGATCTGGCCAAGGTCGAAGCCGGCCGCGTCACCATTTCTCCGGCGTGGTTCGAGATGGTGGACCTGTTCTCCGCCCTGCGCGGGATGTTCAAGCCGATTGCCTCCTCGACCACGGTGTCGCTGATCTTCGAAGAGCCGACCGGCGTGCCGCCGATCTACACGGACGACAAGAAGCTGTCGCAGATTCTCCGCAACTTCATCTCGAACGCGCTCAAGTTCACGGAGAACGGCGAAGTCCGCGTCACCGCCCGGCTGGACGACAACGGCCTTGTGACCTTCGCGGTCACCGACACCGGCATCGGCATCGCGGCCGAACACCTCGGCGAAATCTTCCAGGACTTCGTGCAGGTGAACGCGCCGATCCAGAAACGACTGCGCGGCACCGGCCTGGGCTTGTCTCTCAGCCGCAAGCTGGCGATCGTCCTGGGCGGGGACGTGGCGGTCACCAGCGTCCTTGGAGAGGGATCGACGTTCTCGGTGACGATTCCGACCGAGTTCAATGGGAGCCTCCCGCACGGCGCGCCCACGGCGGCCCCGGCCCGATCCGCGCCACGAGTACCCAATGGCGGATAGTCTTCCGCACAGCATCCTGGTCGTCGACGACAACGGGCCGAAGCGCTACTCGACCACCCGGGTCCTGCGCTCGGCGGGCTTCGTCGTGCTCGAGGCGACGACCGGGCGCGAGGCACTCGAACGCTCGTCGGAGAATCCGGATCTGATCGTCCTCGACGTCAATCTGCCGGACATGGACGGTTTCGAGGTCTGCCGCCGGCTTCGCGCCGAGCCACGCACCGCGCGCACGCCCATCGTTCATCTCTCCGCCACATTCGTCGACGACGTCGACAAGGTGCAGGGGTTGGAATCGGGCGCCGACGGCTACATCACGCAGCCGGTCGAGCCGCCGGTGCTGATCGCAACGGTCCGGGCCTTTCTGCGCGCGCGCACCGCGGAAGAGGCCCTGCGCCAGAGCGAAGCGAAGTTCAAGGCAGTGTTCGAACAGGCGCTGAACGGCATCGCGCTCGTCAGCGAGGATCTCCGCTACATCGACGTCAACCCGGCGGTCTGTCTGACGCTGGGACGAGCGTGCGAGGA
The DNA here is from genome assembly GCA_963723005.1 of uncultured Acidobacteriota bacterium. GTDB lineage: Bacteria > Acidobacteriota > Vicinamibacteria > Vicinamibacterales > UBA2999 > VFZN01. The sequence continues at coordinate 274,450 of CAVRPA010000019.1, forward strand.
TCTTCTCGGCCAGCCGATCGCCTCGTTCGTGGCCGAGAGTGCCGTGCCTCAGATGACCGAGATCCGCGACGCGCTGGATGCGGCCGGCAATTGGCGCGGTGTCATGCCGGTGATCCGGAGTGATGGCGGCGAGGTGCAACTGGAGTGGAGCATCTCCGTGCACTCCCTGCCGCACACGCGGCTCGCCATCACTACCGACATCTCGCGGCAGAAGGCGGTCGAGGCCGATCGCGAGCGGCTGCTGACCAGCGAGCGTGCGGCCCGGGCCGACGCGGAGCGCGCCAATCGCCTCAAGGACGACTTCCTCGCCGCGCTGTCTCACGAGATCAGGACGCCGCTGAACGCCATCGTCGGATGGTCACATGTTCTGAGGGGGACCCTGGTGGGCGCGGGCGCGCCGGTCACCGGAGGAATTGAGGCCATCGAGCGCAATGCGCGGGTCCTCACCCAGCTCATCGCCGACCTGCTCGACGTGTCCCGCATCGCGGCGGGCAAGCTGGCGATGGACCTCGAATGGTTCGATCCCAATAGCGCCGCCGAAGCCGCCGTCGCCGCACTGATGCCACCGGCGCAGGCTCGGGGTGTCCAACTCGAACTCTCGCTGGATCCGGGGGTCGGCGACGTGTTCTGGGATCAGGCGCGCTTCCAGCAAGTGATCTGGAACCTGGTGGACAACGCGGTGAAGTTCTCCCGGCCCGGAGGCACGGTCCAGGTCAGCGTCTCGGGATCGGACCACGAGACCGTGTTGATGGTGCGTGACGAAGGCCAGGGTATCGCCAGCGAATTCCTGCCGCATGTCTTCGAGCGCTTCCGCCAGGAGGATCCCAGCACCACCCGCCGGCACCGCGGCCTCGGCCTGGGCCTGGCGATTGTCAAACAGCTGGTCGAGGCGCACGACGGAACCGTCGCCGTGGACAGCGAGGGCGCCGGCCACGGCGCCACGTTCACGGTCAGGCTGCCGCGGCTGACCGCCCCGCTCGGGTCGAGGCCCGATGCCGACCGGAATCACAAACGCCGCCTGAGCGGCGTCCGAGTCCTCGTCGTCGAAGACGACTACGATGCGCGCATCCTCATCAGCCGCATCCTTCGCGAGGCCGCGGCCGAGGTGCACGACCTGTCGGACGTCTCCTCGGCGTTGAACGAGCTCGACTCGTTCCACCCGGACCTGATCGTCAGCGACATCGGCATGCCCCGCGAGGACGGCTACGACTTCATCCGGGCGATCCGCGAGCGTGGCTACGGGCCCGCGGCGCTGCCCGCCATTGCGCTCACCGCGTTTGCGCGGGCGGAAGACAAGGACCGGGCATTGCAGGCCGGCTACCAGGTGCACCTCACCAAGCCCGTGAACACCGAGCGCTTGATCGAAGTCGCGGCTCGGCTGGTGAACGAGGCCCGTGGTGACAGGAACGGTCAAGCCGCTCAGCCGTGACGAACTGACCTCCAGCCTGCGCCGGCTCGGCATCGCCGACGGCGACGTGGTGATGGTGCACGCGTCACTTCGTGCGATGGGTCCCGTCGAGGACGGCGCCGCCGGCGTCGTGCGGGCGCTCGATGCCGCGGTCGGGCAAACCGGAACCGTGATGATGACGCTCGGCGCCCGCGAGGGCGGCGAGCCATTCGATTGCCACCTCACGCCGGCCGATCCCGAGATCGGCGTGCTGGCCGAAATCTTCCGCCAGACGCCTGGCACGGTCGTCTCAGATCATCCCGAAGGACGCTTCGGCGCACGAGGCCGATTGGCCGACGCGTTGCTGTCCGAGGTGCCGTGGGACGACTACTACGGGCCGGGCTCGCCGCTCGAGCGCCTGGTCGAGGCGCAAGGCCGGGTGCTGCGACTCGGCGCCGACCGCGACACGGTCACGTTGATCCACTACGCGGAATACCTGGCCGATGTCCCGAACAAACGGCGGGTGGTGCGGCAACCCCGCGTCCGTGGCGCGCTGGGCCCGCAGATCCGGGTCGTCCACTGCCTGGATGACAGTGAGGGCATCGTGGACTATCCGGGCGAGGATTACTTCGCGCAGATCCTCGACGCGTTCCTGGCAGCGACGGACAGTCCGCAGGGCCAGATCGGGCAGGCGCGTGCGGAACTGCTCGATGCCGCCGCGCTGGTGAACTTCGCCGCCCGCTGGATGACGGATCACTTCCGCGCCCCGCGCGAGTAACGCCTCTGTTCCTACCGAGCCGCAACGCGGCGAGGCCCTTACGGCGGCGAAGCCGCCGCCTACCGAGGCGCGAAGCGCCGAGGCCCTGATCCTACCGAGGCGCGAGAGCGCCGAGGCCCCTGTCCTACCGGCGCGAAGCGCCGGCCCTTCTCGCCGGCAGGTCGTGCCAGAGATCGCCCACCGCCGCGATGCGGTCGGCCATCGTGCGGAGGGTGAAGGTCTGCGGCCGCACCGTGTCGTTTTCCATTTCCTCCCACGTGCACGGCGCCGACACCGGCGCCCCTGGCTTCGGCCGCACGGTGTAGGCGGCGGCGAACGTCGCCCCGGGGCGGTTGCGTGCCGTGTCGATGAAGATTCGTTCGCCGCGATCGGCCTTGGTGAATTCCTGTGTCAGCGTCCTAGGGTGCCGCTCGACCAGGATCCCGGCCACACGATCGGCCAAGGTTGACGAATCCTCGAACGTGGCGCGCCCCGGCATCGGCACCACCACGTGAAAGCCCTTCGACCCCGACGTCTTCACCCAGCTGGCATGGCCGAGCTCGTCGAGCACCGCTTTCATGGCCAGCATCGCCTCGCGCAGCACCTCGGGCTCGTCCCGTGACGGATCGAGGTCGAGAACGCAGACGTCCGGCCGATCCAGGCGCGGCGTGCGCGACGACCAGACATGAAGCGTGACCGCATTCTGGTTGGCCAGCCATTGCAGCGAGCGCCGATCGTTGGCCAGCGGATAGTGAACAGTGCCGCCCTTCTTGGGCGCCTCGATCCGCTTCAGCCACTCGGGAAACCCCTTGCTGACGTCCTTCTGGATGAAGCCCTTCTCGCCGATGCCGTTCGGGAAGCGCTCCATCGTGATGGGCCGGCGGCGGAGGTGAGGCAGCATCACCGGCGCGACCGCGTCGTAGTACGCGGCGAGCTCTCCCTTGGTGATGCCATCGTCGGGAAACAGGACTTTCTCCGCATGAGTGATCGCCGGCGCCGTCACGGCCGCTCCCTCGTCACCTGCGCCGCGGACTTGTCGATGCGGACGCCGAGCAGCCGCGGATGACGCAGCTTGCCGTGCACCGTCCACTCGGTGAACGCCACCTGCACCACCACCTCCGGCTCCACCCAGGTCACCCGCAGGCGCGGCAGGCCGGTCCCCTTCGTGAACGGCGCGGCGGGCAGGCGCCGCGGTTCAAGACGGGCCCGCAGCTCGTGAAGCAGCGCCGTGTCGAAGCCAGTGCCGACCTTGCCGGCGAACACGAAGTCCTCGCCTTCGAAGTAGCCGACGAGCAAGGCGCCGAGGCCGACGCGGCTGCCTTGTGGATCGGTGTACCCGCCGATCACCAGTTCCTGCGTGGCCTCGCACTTCATCTTCAGCCACTGCTTCGAGCGGCGGTGCTCGTACGGCGAGTCGAGGCGCTTGGCGATGACGCCTTCCCAACCTTCCTCGCACGCGCGTTCCCACGGCGCGGGGCCCGCCAGCGGTTTGACCCGCTCCACCGGCAACCGGAACGGGATGGTCCGCAGCAAGGCTCGCCGCTCCGTCAGAGGCTTCGCAGTGACGTCCTCTCCGTTCAGCCACAGCACATCGAACACGTAGTAGTCGGCCCTGCCCTGCTTGCCCCAGGCGCCGGTGGCCTCGCCGTCGAGAATGGCCTGCTCGATCGGCAGCGCGGCGAGCGCCTCGGCAACGTGCGGATAATCCTTCGTGAGCGACAGGCGGTTTCTCGAGAGTAGGCGCACTTCGCCACCGCTCTTGAAGGCGAGCATGCGAATGCCGTCGAGTTTGCGCTCGAAGGTCCATGCCGGGTCGGAGAACCGTTTGTCCGTCAGGGTGGCGGCCATGGGTTCGAGCCAGTCGGGTATGCGCATGAGTATCGCTCAGGTGCAAGCCGCGGGCCAGCCCGCCGGGGTCAGTCGCGGAGCAGGACGCTCAGCAGCGAATTGTTGACCTTCAACGCGCCGTTGTAGTCGATGAACCCGAGCTTGCGGAACTTCGTCATGAAGAAGTTAACCCGCGGGCGTGTGGTCCCGACCATCTCGGCCAGCAGCTCCTGCGAGACCCTGGGCAGCGCCCGATGGGAGGCCTCCGGCTCGCCGTAGCGCGCCAGCAGCAGCAGCGTCCGCGCCAGCCGCTTCTCGGTCGAGTTGAACAGCTGATCGATCAGGTCCTCCTCGATCCGGATGTTCCGCGTCAGCATGTGCTTCAGGAACCGCTCGGCGAATGCGGGAGCCGTGCGGAGTTGCTGCGTCATCTCCGGCTGTGTCACGGCCAGCACCGTAGTCGGCTCCACCGCCGTCGCCGTCGCCATCCGCACGGTCTGCCCAGCCATGCACCCCTCACCGAAGAAGTGGCCCTCGTCCAGCATCGCGACCACCGCTTCCTTGCCAGTGTGCGAGACGACCGAGAGTCGGACGCTGCCAGACTCGACGTGCATGATGGTGGTGGCGGGATCGCCCTGTGCGAAGACCACGCTGCCAGGCGCATAGTCGGTGCGCTGAGTCTGGACGCCGGTCCAGTCCACGGCGAGCGGCGTGCCGCGGGCGGGCGCGCGGGCGCGTACCGGGCATCGCTGCGCGCGTCGCCGCGCGTCTGGCCGGGATCTTTCGCGTCCGCGTCGGTGGCGGTCCGGTCAATGAACGTGCTCCTCGTGCATGTCCGCGACTCTGGGCAGTTCGATCATGAAGACGCAACCGTGATCCGGCAGATTGCGCGCGGAGATGCGACCGTCGTTCACCTCGGCGCCCCAGCGGCTGAAGGCGAGGCCCAACCCGAGCCCGGTGCGATCGGCGCTGCGCTGCTCGAAGGGGCGGAAGAGATCGTCCATATCGCCCGTCGGGGAGGCCGCCGCACTCGTCGGCCACCGAAATCTGCACACGATCGACATCGGCGCTGACGGTGAGGGTCACGCGCGCTGTGCGGCCTCGTGAACTTGAAGGCGTTCTGCAGCAGGTTGACCACGACGGCGGACACAATCTGGCGATCGGCGTGCATCGTCAGGCCGGGCGCGCCCGTGTGCACGGTGAGCTGAAGGCCGCGAGCGGTGGCTTCCATCGCGGCTGACGGCGACAACTCGTCAATCAGGTCGGCGACAGCAAAGTCGATCGCGGTCCTGGGTATTGTGCCGGAGCCGGACCTCGGCGACCGAGCGATCGATGAGGTCCGTGAGCCCGGACAAGCTGCGCTTGAGGACCGCGCCGGTGCTGCCGCCAGCGCCGACGTTCCCCGTCCGCAGAATTTCAAAGGCCATGCTGGCCGTGTGCACGAGGTTGCGGACCTCGTGGGCAAGAAATCCAAACCGCTGATCCTCCTGCGCGGCGGCGACGGCGCGCATCCCCCGATTCCGTTCACGTGCGTACTCCGTCACGGCGCTGGCGATGGCGTCATCGAGGCAGCGATTGAGCGTGCGGAAGTCGTCCACACTGATCGGCGCGTCCTTCTCCATCGCGAGATCGGTGATCGACTGGCAGACGTCGCCGTAGTCGTGCACGACCTGAGAAACGGTGAACCCCTGCAGGCGCAACTGGCGGCCGTGATGGGCGGCACTGAGGTCCATCTCCGACGTGGACCCGAGCGGATCCCTGAGCATCTCGACGAGTTGGTCCAGGAACCGCGGAATCCCGTAGGTCAACTCGGCGGGCGTCGGCGGCGGCACCGATCGCGCCGCCACTTTGACGCGACACCGCTGGATGATCCCTTCGCGGTTCTCGGTAACGAATTCGTGGAGCATGAATGGACCTGACGCCTGAGGTGTGGGACCTCGGCTACCCTCACACTCTAGCTGGAATCGTGCGGTCGAGCTGTCACATTCTGTACAGACGACTCTGCCCATCCCAACTTCGGTGACTCCCGGGCCCCTCGACTGGCATCGAAGGAGCCCGGAGGTCTCACCGCCACCCGCCCGCGGCCGGGCGGAGCGGATGGGCTACCCATGCAGGAGGGACATGGGCCCAAGTTCCAGCGGGGCGGCGTTCGCCGAGGCCGCCAGCGACCGTCGGCGTTCCAGTTCCAGTTCCAGCAGTTCGGTCTGCAGGCACTCGCGGCGGGCCCCCAGGCGCATCCGCTCCAGCCGAATCATCTCCTCGGCTTCGCGCATCGGCTCGCACGACGAGCAGTGCGCGAGCTCCGCTTCGTAGAGCGTGCCGTCGGTCGGCAGCGTGATCTGCCGCGCGTCCTCACGGCGATCGCCGGGTTTTGGCAACTGCCTTCGGATCTGCTCCAGCAGTTTCCGGATGCCATCGGACAGGCCGTCGGTGTCGTCGAACGATCGCCACGCTCCGTCGCCCAGGCGCCATTCGATGGACGCCACGCGCGTGTGCACGGCGTAGACCTCGTTCACCCGCCGCACGTAGTAGGTGACGGCGTAGCAGTGGTTGTCGTTCTGCAGGGTGCGTTCGGTGGTGGTCTGGTGCTCGCTCTCCTCGAAGCGGCTGACGACGAGCGACCGCTCGGCCTCGATGGCCTGCGAGGCGGTGACCGCAATCTGCGTGAACTGCTCGGCCACCGTTGTCGTCGAGGAGCCAGAGGCGACAGTGGTCTGCGTGTCTACCCCGGTCTCGCCCTTCACCTGCGGCGCGCCGAAGAACCCGGCCAGCCCGCCGCCCGCGGAGACCGACGAATCGGAGTGCGATCGGATATCCACCAGCGCATCGGCATAGGCGGATGACGAATTCGAGCGCCGGCTCTGCGACAGCGCGCTCATCGTCTGGCGGAACGAGGTGTGCACCGAGACGCGCTCGGTGGACGACTTCACCCGGCGATAACGGTCGAATTCGAAGATGCGGACTTTCTCACCCGGCAGCAGCGTCACCGAGTAGAGCAGCGGCCCCTGCTGGCGTCCGAGCAGCGACAGGCAGTGCTCGTAGACGACCCGCACCTGCAGGCGGCGATCCTGGAGGTTCGGCAGATCGAACGCCCGGGCTTCGTAGAACATCAGGCAGCGGTCGAACGCCAGCCACGGTGGCGCTGCCGGCGCCCGGCAAGCCTTCGGCGTCTTCTCCACGCAGTCTCCGCCACAGCCCGAGCATTCCTCGTGCGTGTCTTCCCCAAGCGTGCAGGCCGCGAGCAGCGCCCGCTCGGCGTTGACGCGGCCGTAGCCGACTTCGGCGTTCCAGGTGCCGCTGGGCTTGGTGCCGACGTTCGCGTAGGCGTAGAGCGCCGGCGAGATCTTGTCGCACGTGCTTTCGATCAGGCGTCGCGCATCGACGTTCGTCAGCGAGGGACGGCTGCTGAACATCAGCGCGGCAATCCCCGACACCAGCGGCGTGGCAGATGAAGTGCCGTTGAAGTGATCGTAGTAGTCGCCGGCCGCATAGCCGGAGGCGCCGAGGCGATCCGTGGTCGGCATCTCGAGACAAGGAGCCACGACATCCACGTCCGGGCCCCAGCTGGCGCCCCACCAGTTCTCGCTGGAGGTGTCGCCGACCCGCTTGCGCTCGTCGCTGCGGTTGCTGCCGCCGACGCAGAGCGTGCGGGCATCGCTGCCCGGAAAGCGGGCCTGCGCCTGGTTCTCGTTGCCGGAGGCCGCGACCAGCAGCAGGCCCTTGCTGTAGGCGTACTGCAGCGCGTCCTGAATCAGCGAGAAGTCCCACGTGTTCCACGAGGCGTAGACGCCAAAGCTCATGCTGACGACGCGCGCGCCATTGTCGGCGGCAAAGTACAGCCCCTCGGCGATGTCGACGTCCGCCCACGTGGCGGTGGCAATCGCCATGATGCGGACGCCGCCCGCGGCTCCGGCCACGCCCTGGCCGTTGTCGAGGCTCGCGCCGATGATTCCCGCGCAGGCAGTGCCGTGATTGCCGGTCGGGCTGCCGTCCGGCGTGTCGGTGGATGCGTTCCACGATTGCGGGTGCAGGTTGAGGTCGGCGTGATTCAGCTGCACGCCCTCGTCGATCACCGCCACGGTGATCGCTGCCGAGCCGCGGGCGATCTCCCAGGCGCGCGGAACGTTGGTCCGCTGCAGGCCCCACTGCAGGCCGAACATGGGGTCGTTGGGCGTGAACTCGGTGGATGGCGGACGGCACGCCACCGCGGCGCCGCCTTCGTGGGATCGGCCTGAGCCGGAGCCGCAGCCACAGCCGCCGCAGGCGGGCGACAGGAACGGGATGGTCTCGTACTTGATGTCGCCTTCTTCAAGCGCCGCCGTGCCGCCCCCGGCCGCGGCGGTCGCCGCCGACGCCGCCTGGATGGCCGTACGGCCCTCGGCGACACTTGGATTCTCGACCTCGAGCGCCACGTAGCCGCGGAGCCGCGTCGCGCGCGCGGAATCGACCGACGCCGCGACCCCCAGCGCGGCCAGGCCGCCAACGCGAAGCAGGGCCGCCTCCTTTACGTAGAGGCGCGTCGGGTTGACGGTGAAGACGGTCGATGCGTCCTGCCCGGCACGATAGCCAGGCGACACCCACTCCACCAGCTCGCTCTTCTCGAGCGTGGCGATGGCCTCGGCAGGCACGCTGCCGCCCTTTGCCCCCTGCACCCACGACAGGCCATCTGTCTGATTCACCTGAGGCAGCGGCGGCAGCGCTTTCTCGTCCAGGCCGGCCAGCTCAACGCCTGCGGCGCGAAGCAGCTTGGCCCGATCGTCCGCCGACACGCCGCTTTTCCATCGCACCGCCAGGTACCGATCAACCCGAGTACTCACGCCGGCGGACGGATGAACGAAAGACTTCATAAGTTACCTCCGCCAGCCTAGTGCGTCAGTGGTCGCGAACGTTACACCGGCAGGTGAATTGCTTCGGACTGTCCTGGAGGTAGTCGTGAGCCCATCCATCAGCCGCCGCCCCTTTGGGCGGCATTCCGATCAGGTCTCCATCATCGGCCTTGGCGGATACCACCTCGGCAAACCAAAGACGGTCACGGAAGCGTTGAAGATCGTCCATGCCGCGATCGACGCCGGCATCAACTTTCTCGACAACGCCTGGGAGTATCACGAGGGCGAGAGCGAGCGGCGGATGGGTCGCGCCATCCGCGACCGGCGCGATCGGGTGTTCCTGATGACCAAGGTGTGCACCCACGGCCGTGATGCGAAAGTCGCCATGCGCCAGCTCGACGAATCGCTGCGGCGGCTCCAGACCGACTACCTCGACCTCTGGCAGATTCACGAGTGCGTGTACCACAACGACCCGGAGCGTCACTTCGCGAAGGGCGGGGTCGTCGAGGCCCTCGAGCAGGCAAAGGCGCAGGGCAAGGTTCGCTACATCGGGTTCACCGGTCACAAGGACCCTCAGATCCACCTGCGCATGCTCGCCTCGGGCTTCCCGTTCGACGCGTGCCAGTTGCCGCTGAACGGCTTCGATGCCGCATTCCGCAGTTTCCAGACTCAGGTGCTGCCGGAATTGGCGCGGCAGGGGATTGCCGCCATCGGGATGAAGAGTCTGGGCGGGGATGGCCGAGTCATCCGCAAGAAAGCCTCCAGTGTGAAGGATGCCCTGCGCTATGCCATGAGCCTCCCGGTCTGCACCACCGTGTCGGGGATCGACTCGATGAGGGTGCTTCGGCAGAACCTGGCTGTTGCCAGGGACTTCTCTCCCATGAGCGCCCGGCAGCGCGCCGCCCACGAGCGGAGCCTCGCCGACACCGCCCTGGACGGCCGCTTCGAGCTGTACAAGACAACGGCTGAGCACGAAGGGGACGTGGGGCGGAAGCAGCATGGCTTCCCGTCTCAGGAAGAAGTTGGGATGTAGTGACCTGGCGAGGTGGTGAGCTGGAGATCTGATCTGGAGATCGACGGATCTGGGGATCTATCTAGCGACCTTGGCGATCTCGGCGACTCCCACGGTCGCGCCGGAGCATCTACAATCAAGAGGTGCGTCAGACGCCCGTCACCGACGTTCACACCGAACTGCCGTGGGGCAAGCCGACCAGCACTCGCGAGCGCTGGCGTGCGGCCGTGTACCTCGGCTCAACGGCGCTGATCGTGACGCTCGTGGTGTTGGCCGTGGTCTTCGACCAGTTCGCCGCGACCGGGGTGTTGCTGGTGGCGTTCCTGTCGTTCGTGCTCGCCTACTTGATCGCACCGGCTGCGGAACGACTGCGCTACGCCGCGGCGCCGTCGCGGCACGGCCGGCCGCTCTCGCGTGGACTGGCAACGCTCGCGCTCTACGGCGCGCTCGCCGCCATCACCGTCCCGGTGTGGGCGTTCAACGGTCCCCGGATTACCGAGGCGCTGGCACGCATGCGCGTGCTGGTCCCGGAACACACGACGCGCTTCGTCAGTCAATTGCACGCCACGGAAGGCTGGCACGAGGCGCTGGGGTTGCCTCTCTCGGTGAACGCACCGGTCGATGCCGTGACCCGCATGGTCACGCAGAGCCTGGAGAACGAGGCGCGCAATCTCGGCAGCGAACTGGTCCACATCCGCGGGCTCGTACCGTGGCTGTCCACGGTGCCGGTGGTAGCGTTCCTGCTGCTCACGCGCTGGCACCGCTTCCGCCGTTCCACCTCACGCGTGCTGCCCACGCCGCACCTGCAGTGGCGCGGCAACGAGTTCCTCGGCAATCTCAACCGCCTGCTGGCCGCCTACACGCGGGCACAGACGGTGTCGGCGCTGATTGTCGGCACCCTGTGCTGGATCGGCTTCGCGGCACTCGGCCTGCCATATCCCGGCACGCTGGCGCTGGCCGCCGGCCTCCTGGAAATGATTCCGCTGGCGGGGCCGCTGGTCGTCGCGGTGGTCGCCACTGCCGTCGCGCCGGATCGAGTGCTGGCGATCCTCGGTTTTCTCGCGGCGCTCCGGCTGTTGCAGGACTACGTGATCTATCCACGGCTGATCAGCCGCGCGCTGCACCTTCACCCATTGGCGATCGTCGTCGCGCTGTGGGCAGGGGCCGCGCTCGGCGGGCTGGTCGGCGTGTGCCTCGCGGTGCCGCTGGTTGGCATCATGCAGGTGACGCATCGCCACTGGCGCGAGTACCGGGAAATCGAAGCGCTGGTGGCGGAAGCCGGGGCGCAGCGACCAGTCGCCCGTGGAGCGGAGACCAGCGAGGCGCAGCCGACAACCGCCGAACGGATCGACTGACGCCCACCCGCCGCGCGCCAACAGGCCCGCACTCAGCGGGACGTCGTCTGCACCCGACCGCTGACCCGCCACACCGTGTTGCCGACATCGTCGGCGACGAGAAGCGCGCCCCGCTTGTCGATGGCCACGCCAACCGGGCGTCCCATCGCGTCGCCGTTCTCGCGCACGAAACCAGTGAGGACGTCGATCGGCAGGTCCGCCGGATGCCCGTCACGAAACGGCACGAAGACGACCTTGTAGCCGCTGCGAGGCTTGCGGTTCCACGATCCATGCTGGCCCACGAACATGCCCTCGGCGAAAGCGGGCGGCAGGGTGTTGCCCGCCGCACTGGCCAGGCCCAGGGACGCGGTGTGCGCACCCAGGGCGTAATCCGGCACCACGGCCGTGGCCACCAGGTCGGGCCGCTGCGGCTCGACGCGATCGTCCACATGGTTGCCGAAATAGCTGAAGGGCCAGCCATAGAACGCGCCTTCCTGGACGGCGGTCATGTAGTCCGGCACCAGGTCGGGACCCAGTTCGTCACGCTCGTTCACCGACACCCACAACTTGTCGGTGAGCGGGTCCCAGGCCATCCCGACAGGATTGCGGAGACCACTGGCATACGTCCGGTGAGCGCCGGTCTGCAGATCCAGCTCCCACAACTCGGCGCGCCCCTGTTCTTCGTCGAGACCGTTCTCGCCGACGTTGCTGTTGGAGCCGATCGCGATGTAGAGGCGCCGGCCGTCCGGGCTGGCGACGATGTTCTTGGTCCAGTGATGGTTGCGCGGGCCGGCTGGCAGATCCAGAACCTTGGCTGGCGCCGCACTGATCGTCGTCGCACCCTCGGTGTAGGGCACCTTCACCACGGCGTCGGTGTTGGCGACGTACATGTCTTCGCCGACGAGCGCCATGCCGAAGGGCGAGTTCAAGCCCTGCATGAAGACGGTCTTCGTCTCGGCGACGCCGTTGCCATCGGCGTCGCGGAGCAGCGAGATGCGGTTCGCGCTCGGCACCGCGCCGCCAGCCTTCTTCTGGAACCGGCTGAAGAACCAGCCCCGGACACCGGTGTTGTCGTCGGGGCGAGGGGGCGCATTCGTCTCCGCCACGAGCACGTCGCCGTTGGGCAGGACGTACAGCCAACGCGGGTGATCGAGTGACCGCGCAAAGGCGATGATCGCCAGCCCCTCGGCCGGAGCCGGCGTCTCCTCTCCATCCCATCCAATGGCCTCGACCACGTCGATGCTGGGAACCACCGCCGTCCTGGGCGCTACGAGAGTCGGCGACGCGCCAAGGGTCGTCGTCTCGGAATGACGCGATGCACCGGCACATCCGCTCGACCAGACGGCACCTGCTGCGAACAACGGGAGAAGGCATTTCGCTGACATGACCGATTGAGGTGCAAGTTTCAAACCGCGGCGACGGAGCCCGGCTCAACCTGAAAGGGCATTTTGGTGCCAGCCAATGCCGAAGTTGTGCACGCCGATGCCAGTCGTCACGTGAGCAACGGCAGCAGTGAGGAGGTTCGCTGGCAGCGTTCTTGATAAGGCGGGAACATGGCCCAGCCGGACCGCCAGGACTCCACCGTGATCCCCAGCGCATCGCACCCCGCCAGCCAGACGCGGGCGCTGTGGATTCTCGCCACGCTGGCGATGCTGGCCAGCCTGCGGATCGCGTCGGGCCTGCTGATCCCGATTGTGATCGCGGTGCTGGCGAGCCTGGCACTCGAACCGCTGGTCGCGTGGCTGGTGAGGCGTGAAATCCCGCGCGGCGTGGCCACCGCACTCGTGTTGGGCGTGCTGCTCGGCGGGCTCGGCTGGGGCACCTACTCGCTCAAGGACAACCTCGTGAGCGGCGTGCAGGCGTTGCCCGATGCGGCCGAGCGCGCGCGCGAGTTGATGGAGAAGATGCTCGACTCCGCCGGGATGACGCCTGCCGCGTCGCCGCAGGACCAGGCAGGGGCGAGCCCCACGGACGCGAAGGAGGACGCGCCGGCGACTCGATCGTCTCAAACGCCTGAAACGCCGCCGAGCGCCGGGGAGGTGCCGGCACAGGTGATGAACGGCGCGGCATCCGCGGCGCAGCGCGCCGGCCAGTCGATCGTCGCGCTCGCCGGCAACCTGATGGTGATCGTGTTCCTGATGTTCTTCCTCCTCTATGCGGGGCCGGACACCAGCGATCGCATCGTCGCGCTCTCGAGAGACGAGGAGAAGCGGAGGGTCGTCGCAACCATCCTCGCGGACGTGAACGCGCAGATCCAACGCTTCCTGTTCGTCCGGCTCGTCACCTCCGTCATCGTCGCTGGGGCGACGTGGGCGGTGCTGGCCTGGATGGGTGCGCAGAACGCGGTCGTCTGGGGTGTGCTGGCCGGGGTCTTCAACTCGATCCCGTACTTCGGTCCCGTGATCGTGTCCGGCGGCCTCTTCATGGTCGGCCTCGTCCAGGGCGGCACCACCGACGCGATGAAGATGTCCGCCGCGGCGCTGGCGATCACGTCGCTCGAAGGTTGGCTGCTGACGCCGCCGCTGATGGGCCGCGCCGAACGCATGAACGTGCTGAGCGTGTTTCTCGGCCTGCTGATCTGGACGTGGCTGTGGGGCGCGTGGGGAACGCTGCTCGCAGTACCGATGCTGGCGGTCGTGAAGTCGGTGGCGGATCGCGTGGAGAGTCTGCGGCCGCTCGGGCGCCTCATGGCGCCGTGAGCTGGCGCAGGCGATGGAGCTGTTCGAGCGTCCGCGCGGCGTCCATGCCGCTCTCGATCGCGCCGTTCATGAAGCCCTGCCATCGCCGGCTGGTGTGTTCCCCGGCGAAGAGGATGCGGCCGTGATTCTGCGCCAGAGTGTCGCGCCAACGAGGCTCGAATCGCGGGCCGAATACGGCGTAGCCGCCCCGCGCCCACGGATCGCGCTCCCACACGACAGGGTCTCCAACCAGTTGCCCTGCATGGCGTGCGCCGAGCCAGGTGAGGGCCGTCGGGCGCGATGGCTCCGACGACATCAGTTTCTGAAGTGTCTCGCTGGCACGGCCTCCGCCGAGCAGCGTGAGCACGGCCGTTCCCTTCTGCTCTTCCGCGCTGTCCCACACGGCGCCGCACGGCAGGTTCGTGGCGAAAGCCCGCGGCCTGTTCGCCCGTCGCCACCACGGCGTCTCGAACCGGAGAAACGCCTTCGTCGCTGGGCCGTTCGGGAGTTGGCTGATCGCCGTCTGTCGCACCTCATCGAGCGCAGGACTGATCCCGCACTCCCGCAGCAGCGGCGCGGGCAGCGCCAGGATCGCGTAGTCGCCGCGTAACTCCGCCTGGCGGCCCTGATCGGATCTCACCATGACGCGCACACCGGCCTCGCCGGTCGTCACCGACCGGACGACGGTCCCTAATAGCAGCGCATCGGCGGGCAACGCCCGGGCCAGGGCATCGGGCAGGCGGTCGTTGCCCCCGGCAATCCGGTACATCGGGGAACGTCCTGGCGTGCCGCTGCAGGCGCTCTGCTCCACCGCGACCAGGGCGGACAGCTGATCGGGGTCGGCGAGATAGTAGCCGCGCAGTGCGGTAGCCATGGCGGACACGCGCGGGTGCGATCGACGCCGCTCCAGAACATCCTGCAGCGACACACCGGCAATGACGCCGGCGACGGCACTATTCCAGTCGCAGGCGGCGTCGGTGAAAGCTGCGATCTCCGGCTTCAGCAGACGATTCAGCTGTCGCCAGCGTGCGCCCTCGGAGTTCGAGCGACGGATCGCGCCGCCCACCGACAGCGCGGCGCCGAAGCCACGACGCAGCACGCGCGTCAGCGGCAGGCCCAGCGCCTTCACCAACCCGCGGGCTGCCTCGTGCTCGTGATCGATGAACTCGCCACCAGCTTCAAGGTGTACAGCTTCGTCCGGCCGGCGCACCGTCCACACGCGGCCGCCGATGCGCGCTCGCGCCTCCACCACGTGAACCGTTGCGCCGCGCATCGCGACCTCGCGGGCGGCCGTCAGGCCGGCGAGCCCGGCGCCGGCCACGATCACATGAAGTCCCCGCAGCGTTGTCCTGGCCATCCGCCTGCCTCCCGCCCCGTCTATTCTGACCGGGCGGGCTCCTGCAATGCACACGCCAGGGCCGCGTCGGCGCCTGCCGCGGGATGGATCTACCCGGCTGCGACTGCCGTGTGTGCCCCAGGCTGAGGCTGATACGTCCCCACGGGAGCGCGGAACGAAACGGCCAGACGGTTCCAGCTGTTGATCACGATCACCGCCATGGTCAGCTTGACGAGGTCCGCCTCGTCGAATTCCCGGCCGACGCGCTCGTAGATTTCATCGGGCACGTGCGTGTCGCCGACGCGGGTGACCGCTTCGGTCCACTCCAGCGCCGCGCGTTCGCGCTCCGAGAAGAACGGCGCCTCGCGCCAGGCATTCAATGCGTAGATGCGCTGCTCGGTTTCGCCGCCAGCGCGGGCATCCTTGGTGTGCATGTCGATGCAGTAGGCGCAACCGTTCATCTGTGAGGCGCGAATCTTGATCAGCTCGAGCAATGGCCGCTCGAGCCCGCTCTTCATGCTCTCGTTCGAAAGGTGCAGCAGAGCGCGGCCAACTCCGGATCCGATGTACTTCGTAGCATCGATGCGTGGTGTCATTTCAGTTCTCCTTCCTTATCAGCTCAGACGCATGGCCCGACGGGGTGTGACACCGGTCAGTGAATCTCGACGGCCGCCAGCTTGTCGGGGTTCACCACCGCATACACCGACTGGATGCGGTCGTCGCTCGACTCGATGGCCATCACGGCAATCAGGCGGCCCTCGACGCGCATGCACAGCCCAGGCTCGCCGTTGACCGTGGTCACCAGCACATCGAGATCGGCCCACCACCGTCGTCGCAGGCCCATCACCAGCCTGACAATGGCTTCGACGCCGATCAGCGGGCGTGGCGACGCCGCGGTCTTGCCGCCGCCATCGGCCGTCCAGGTGGCGTCCGGCGTGAACAGCGCCAGCAAGGCCTGTTCGTCGCTGGCCTCCATCGCGGCCGTGAACCGCTCGAGCAGCTCCCGCTTTCCGGACTCGGTGGACTCGAAACGTTTGCGATCGCCCCTCACCCGCCCCCTTGCCCGATGGATGACCTGGCGGCACGCCGGCTCGCTCTTGCCGAGGATCGAGGCAATGCGTTCGTAGTCCACGTCGAATACGTCGTGCAGCAGGAACGCCGCGCGCTCATCCGGCGCCAGCGTCTCGAGCATCGTCAGCATCGCCATCGACAGATCGGACGACAGCTCGAGCAGGCGTTCGGGGGTCTCCTCCACGATCGGTTCGGGCAGCCATGGGCCGACGTACGCCTCGCGTTCGGTCTTCAATCGGCGCAGCCGGTCAATCGAAAGGCGCGTGGCGGCCGTGACCAGCCACGCCTCCGCGTTCTCGACGGTCCCCGGCTGGGCGGTGTGCCACCGCACGTAGGTTTCCTGGACGATGTCCTCGGCGTCGGCGCGCGAGCCGAGCATGCGATACGCCAGCCCGAACAGGCGGGCGCGCACCGCCTCGAAGGCGGCGGATGGAGTCTCCTGCTGAGTCACACTTCCTCCCTCCATCAGCGAAGACGGATGATCCTTGGAATTGTGACAGGGCGCAGCGGCCGCGGCAACGAGGCCCGACGCATCAGCTCGAAGACGCAGGGTTCTAGGGTTCTAGGGTCCTGGGGTTCTAGGTTCTAGGTTCTAGGTTCCAGGTTCTAGGTTCTAGGTTCTGGGGTGCGCTCGCGACTCCCGACTCGCGACTCACGACTCCCGGCACTCGCCCCAATCCGCAAGACCCGAGACCTCAAGACTCAAGACTCAAGACCAAAGACGTCCCGATATACTCCTCGCCACTATGCACGCACGCGTTCTCGGCGGCTTCGCCGCGTCGATCCTGCTCGCTTCCCTGGCTCACGCCCAGGAGCCGGTCGCCTGGGGCACCGGCAAGGACATCAACTTCCACACCTTCTCGATCGTGGCCGTGGACCCCGGCACCGGCGAGACCGGCGTGATCGTCACCACCCGCAACCCCTGCGTCGGCAACGCCGTGCCGTGGGTGCGCGCCGGCGTCGGCGCGGTGGCCACGCAGGGCGGCACGCGGGTGGAGTACGGCAATGACCTGCTCGACCTGCTGGCGAAGGGCGTGGCGCCGCAGGACGCGATGAACCAGGTCGTCGCGGCCGATCAGGGCCGTGAGAGCCGGCAGGTCGGCGTGATCGACATCAAGGGGCGCTCGGCGCAGTGGACCGGCAAGGGCCAGTACGGCGACGAGAAAAAGGGCGACTGGGTGCACATGCGCAAGGGCGCGACGTTCGCCGTGCAGGGCAACTCGCTCGTCAGCCCGAAGGTGGTGGACGCCGTGGCGGACACCTTCCAGGCCAGCGAGGGCTCGGTCCGCACGCTCGCCGATCGCATGATCGAAGCGCTCACCGCCGGCCACGTGCTCGGCGGTGACGGACGTCACGGCGAAACGCAGTCCGCGGCGGTGCTGGTGGCCGACCCGCGGCCCGGCATGTCGCGGCGGCCCGGACGGCATCACCGTCAACATCAACGTCTGCGAGCACCCGGAGCCGGTCGGCGAGCTGCGCCGCATCTACGACACCGCCAGCGAGACGCTGGGGTTCCGCAAACTCGAGCAGTTCATGGGACGCGATGTCCTGCAGCTGAAGTTGATGCTGCACGCGCTGGGCTACTACCGTCCGAACGACAAGGAGATCCCGACGACCGGCGCCGGCGCGATGGTCTACACCGAAGAAACCGTCGCCGCGCTCGACGCCTTTCGCGCCGCGCAGGAATGGGGCACGACGGTGCCGGGCTTCGTGGACGCGCGCGTCATCGATCGGCTCTGGATGCGCTTGAAGGAGAAGGGCAAGGACGACGAGATCCGCCGGACCCTTCTGACGATCCAGCGGATCCGATAGCCGCCGCGAGGTTCACGGATTCAGCTGGCACGTCGGCGCCAGCTCGCGCACGTCGGTCGACGTTCAGCTGCTGGAATTCGAGGTCCACTTCTTCCTTCGTCTCCACCGTGGGCGTGTCGCGCTGGCCGCTGGTGCCGGTCGGCGACTCGCTCTTTGCTCTTCGCCTCGTGTTCCAGCTCCTGCTGACGGCCGACGAGGGTGCCCGAGACTTCGACGCGCTTGCCGAGATGCGCCTGCAGGTTGCTCCCGCCTACGAGGACGTAGCTGTTCGTGTCGCGCTCGCCCATGCCTGGTCGCGCCGCCGCGACCACGCCCGGATCCGGCGCCGCCGTCAGGACAACTCGTCCGTCCTTCCCGGTGAGACAGCCGGCCACGGTCACGGCATCGCGCAGACCCGGGTTGGCCGTCGCCTCGCGGCTCAGCCGCGCGCTCGGACGAACAGGCTGCCCCCGCCATGACCAGAGTGAGTGCCATGGCGGCGTATGTCGGTGTGTGGTTTCTCACGTTCGATCCTCCTGCCAGGAAGATGCAGGAGGTGCGCCAGCGCGGGCCATCCAGCCCGGCTAGCGGCTGACGAGACCGGCTGGTCAGTCCTCGGCCACGAGCGCGTCGCGCACCGTGCGCAGGCTGGCGGTCACCTGCTCACGCTCGGCCGTCGTGAGGGTCGCGAGCTTCTCGTCGAGGCGCAGCTCGACGCGGCGCCGGCACTCGGCCAGCACGCGACGCCCGCCGGAGGTGAGGCGCACCAGCGTCTGACGCCGGTCGGTGTCGTCAACGAAGCGTTCGACCCAGGCCCGCCGCACGAGCATGTCCACGGACTTCGAGATGGTCGGGAGGCTGACGCCCTTGTGGCGCGCCAGCTCGCTCATCGTGCAGGGGCCGCGGGCGATCTTGCGGAGCGTGGCCCACTGCGACGGCTCGATGGCACGGCGCGACCGCCGCATGTCGGCCCAGATGGCCTGCATCACGAGGTAGACAACGTCAACCAGCTCGCTGGTGCTCGTCTTCGGTGATTGCGAAATCTGTTCTTCTTCCACAGCTGCTTCGTGAAAAACAAAGGAGACGGCGGTTAGGCCGTCTCCCCTGTGATTGAAGGTGCCCGGCGCGCGAGCGTCAGTGCTTCTGCTGCTGCGGGGACTGCGTCTGGGTCGTCGGCGCGCGGCGCTTCTCGGTCTCCGCCTTGTAGTCTTCGTCCTTCAGATAGACGATGTTGATCCAGGCGTGCGCCATCTCGTCCACCGTGCGATCGCCCCAGCCGACCCACTGATTCGGATCGGGGTTGCTCTTCTTGGCGGCGGTGTTGTCGTGCCACGCGGTGACCTTCAGCATCGTCCCCTTCGGCAGCAGCGGCGCCGCGTCGTCGGCGTAGACGTAGGTCGTCATCCAGTTGAAGTTGAAGCTGCTGACCAGGCTGATGACTTCCCTGCGCCCGGTCGGGTAGATGGCTTCCACCATCATCGCCTTGCCGCGCAGGTGCATGTGCGGCTGGTAGCTCTCGATGCGCGCGTTCTCGCGCAGCACGGTAAAGCCTTCGGCCATCGACACGGTGTTGGGACGGATGTCCATCGTCCCGAGGGCGGCTGGCACGAGCGACAGGGTCGTGCGGAACTTCGGCTCCTGGCCCTTCGGGTAGAAGTAGAGGCCCATCTCGACCTCGTTGGTGATCTCCTCGCCGGCCTGCGAGTAGTGGATGTCCCAGCGGAACTTCGAGCCCGGGAGCAGGAGCTTGCCGGTATCGGGGCGCATCAGCTCGCCCTGCTTGCCGACGGCCCACTCCATGAAGAAGGCTCCAAGGCCGGCGTTCGCCGCCGCATCGGGCTCCTCCTGCTCGAGGTAGGCGATGGCGTGGTGGGTGATCTTGCGCCCCTTCACGGTCGTCGGCCGGATCTCGATCGCGCGCACCCAGCGGGGCTCGGTGATGCCCGAGGGCGTCATGCGCTTGTCCCACGCGTCCTGCGACTGTGCCGGCATCGTGAAGGAATGCGACTTGACGATCAGGTCGGGCTCCTTCTGGCCGAACAGCTGCGCGAAGTTCCAGCCCTGATCCTCGGGCCAGGTGCGGGCGGCCGGCATGTCCTTCGGGTCGCCCTGAGGCGCGCCAGCGTCCACCCAGCGGACGATCGTCGCGGCCTCGGCGTCGGTCAGCGAGCGATCGTTCTTGAACTTCTGGACGCCGACCGTGCGGTCGATGTCCCAGGGCGGCATCGTGTGGTCGGCGACCCGGGCCTTGATCGAGCGGGCCCACGGACGCGTCTCGGCGTAGGTCTTGAGCGACATCGGCGCGATCGAGTCGGGCCGGTGACACGCCTCGCACTTCTCCTGGAAGATGGGGGCGACGTCCTTGGCGAACGTCGGCGGTGCCGGCGCCTGCGCCGCGGCGATGCCGGGCAGCACGAGAACCGCGCCCGTCGCGCACACGCTGACGACGACCTGCCGTACCTGTTGGAGTGTTTGCTTCATACCGGTCCTCACTAGGAGCCTCACTGCACCGTCACCTTAACGTACGTGTTGGTCCAGCAGCACTGGAATCCGCCGCCGCCCTCACCCGACTCGTCGTTCGCCTGAACGCGCAGCAGGTATTCGCCCGGCGCCGAGAACGTCGCCGTGGTGGCCACCTTTTCGCCCTGCTGCTGGGCCGGAATCCGGGCCGGCTCGAACGTCACCGTGCCGGGGCCCCGATACTTGTGGAACGAGACGGTCGCGACCGCCGCAGCCCGGCCCCCGCGCGCCGCGCTCGGCCGTTCCTCGAACTTCGACTTGCCGTCTTCCACCCACACCGGAATCGGCACCGGCTGGCCGGCCTTGCCGGTCAGGGTTGCCGCCACGTTGACGGGCGGGCCGGTCACCTTGGGCCCGCCTTCGGCGAACGCCAGGGCCGGTGGCTTGTTGCCCATCCCGAGTTCTTCGTACGGGGTGATCGGGTAGCCGGGATTCAGGGTGAAGGGAATGGACTGAACTTCACCGTTCGCGACGACGGTCCAGGTGAGTTTCTGCTTGCCGAAGTCCTTCGGCACCTTCAGGACGAACACGCCCCACTGCCGGCCGATCTCGAAGTGGGTGGGCTGGCCCTGGTCGGGCTCGCCGGGCTCGATGCGGTTGTTGGGCCCGATCGGGATGTCGAGCGCTTCCTTCGAGTTGCGGTTGAAGTAGCCGATCAGCAGGCTGTAGCTGCCGTCTTCGTTCTGATACCAGCCTTCGAAGGCCGGGGTGATGCTCGCACCGCGCTCGCGGGCGGGCCCCATCGTCAGGGGCTCGGGTTTCTGCTGGGCGGTGGCGACCAGCGCGCCGCCCAGCGCCAGGACTCCGGCGAGCGTGGCGGTGCGGAACGTCTTCGAACTGAGCATGTCGCGGTCCTGAGGCAAAAGGAACGAAATGGTTTGCCAACACCAACTGTTAGCTTCCGCATCATATGCAGGGAGCGCGACGACGTCAACCTGAGCGATTTGCCCGCCCGGACGCGCCCACGGCTGGGCCTGCGCCACCCTCGGTTCCCGCGGCCGAACCTGAGTGGCGAGAGGGGCTTACTGTCGCAAGCGCCGTCGCCGGGTCCACGGCCGTCGCGCGGCGGCTCGGCGCATAGGCCGCGAGCGCCACGACGAGCATGAGCGCACACACGCCCGCCCCGAGCGCGAAGGGATCGACCGGTGCGATGCCGAAGAGCGCCGACTGTGCCGCCAGGCCCAGAGCTGCCGCGCCGATCAGGCCCTGCCCCGACACCGGGCAGGGCCGTCCGAAGCGCCTGTCCGACGATCATCGAGCGGATGTCGCGCGGGCTGGCGCCCAGTGCCATTCGCACGCCAATCTCGCGGCGCCGCAATTCGACGAACCACGACACGAGCCCGTACAGCCCGACCGCGCTCAACAGAAGGGCCAGCGCCCCGAGCAGTGAGGCCGCGCCGGCCGCCGCGCGCGTCGGCAGCAGCTGCACGACGAGGTGGTCATCCTCCGTGCGCGGGAAGAAGCCGACGAGGCCGGGGCCGATGCCGTCGAGGGCGCGCTGCATCAATCGCAACGTCTGGCGCGGGTCGGATGTTGTCCGCGCGAGCAGCGTCAGCCCCAACCGCGGCGGCGTCGGGCGATACACGTGCGGCCGGCCGCTCTCGGTGAGGGTCCGGTATTTCGCGTCGGCGGCAACGCCGACGATGCGCACGAGTGTGCGATCGTCGGCCATGAACAGGCCGCGCCCGATGGCAGTGTCGTCGGGCCACAGCCGGCGCGCCAGGCTGGCGTTCACGATCGCGACGGCGGCTGCTGTGTCGATCTCGCCTGGCAGGAAGGCACGTCCGGCGATGAGTGGAATGCCGACGGTCTCGAAGTAGCCCGAGGTGATGGTCGCGAACGTGACGTCGGTTACCGGCGCTCCTTCGGCGCTGTCTTTCCGGACGTCCAGCGTCGGCGTGGACGTATCGACCGGCGCCCGATTCGACATCGACGCAGCGGTGACGCCAGGCAAGGACGCGACCTGGTTCAGCGCCTCGCGAGCCAGCGCGGGCAGTTCGGCCTTGTCCGGCGCGGACGGCTCGAGGTCGAAGTCGACGGCGACCATGCCCTCGCGCGGGAATCCGAGATCCGCGTCCACCATCGCGTTCAGGCTTCGCGAGAACAGCGCCGCGCCGACGACCAGCACCAGCGTCAACGCCATCTGGATCGAGACGAGCACGCGACGCATGCGTGTCACCGCCCGGCCGTCACCGCTCGCGCGACGGCGAATCGCGCAACGCGCCGGCGAGGTCGAGGCGCGCCCCCCACACCGCCGGTCCGCTCGCCAGGAACAGGCCCGTCAGGGCTCCGGCCGAGATCACCATGACCGCCAGCGGGAAATCGAATGGCAGGTCAATGCGCAGCGCCAGCGTCGGCAGCACCGCGACTTCCGCCAGGGAATGGCGTGCCCACGCATAGACGCCAAGGGCCATGACGCCGGCAGCGGAGCCGAGGAACGCGCCCTCGATCAGCTGACGCCGGATCGAGAGCGGCGCGTCCGGCGCCCATCGAGAGATGAATCGCCGACTGACGGCGCGTCGCGGCCGCGCGCGCCAGCAGCACGCCGCCGAGATTGGCGGCGGCGGTCACCAGGATCAACGCGGAGAGCCCACCGAGCACCGCCACCAGCATCACCACCGCGCTGCGCTGGCTTCCCGACAGCACACTGCCTGGCGCCGTCGTCAGGCGCCGCTCGCGCCAGGGCACGGGCAGGAGCCGCGCGAGATCGGCGGCGGCGCCCTCGAGCCGGGCCTCGACTTCGGGCAGGCTGGATCCTGGCAGTGTGAACGCCGTGAACAGCCGTCGTGCCGGATCGGTGCGCCACTCGCGGTCGAGCAGCGGATCGGCCTGCGCGATCGGCACCCACGCGTCCACGCTGGCGCCAAGGAAGCTGCTCGAACCGGTGGTGTTCGCCACCCCGACGACCGTGTAAGCGGAGCCGTTGAGCCTCACCTCGGTACCGAGAACGCCTGGTGACGCGGCGAGCCTCCGGCGCCAGAACGGCTCGCCGATGACGATCACCGGCGAAGCGCCGGACCGATCGTCGGTCGAGAGCAGACCGCGGCCAATCAGTGTCGTGATGCCGGTGACTCCGAAATAGTGCCCGTCAACCACCTCGGCCATCGTCTGCAAGTCCGCGCCTTCGACGCGCATCACGATCGGTGTCAGCGCTACGGACGTGATCGTGCCGGCACCGCCTACGCGCTCCCGGAGGCGAGCCAGTTCCGCGAACGAAAACCTCTGCACGGTGCGCCCGTCGCGTTCGACCGCCGCAATGCGGCGCACCGCCTGGCCGTGGTTGGCGCTGACGGGGCGCAGCAGCAGGGTGCGCGCGAGTCCGATGGTCAGGAGGACGGCCAGCAGACCGGTGGACAGCATGGCCGCCGCGGCGCACGCCGCGAACGGCGCGCGGCGGAACCCGCGGCCGACGAGCTGTATGTCGCGGATCCACAGCGGCACTTGATCGTTCAGCCGCCAGCCGGCCGCAATGAGGTACGAGATCAGCAGAGAGCCGGCTTCGCGGGCCAGCCAGATCGCCGCAGCTGGCGCGGATTGCCGTGGCGCGGACGGCGGCGTAGTCGTCTTCGAGTTCCGTGAGCACGTACGCGGCGTTCCGCGCCGGCGCGAGGGCGCGCGCGAGCCAGGCGACGACCCGCGGCAGCCTCGCTGGTGCTCATGACTCGTCCAGTAACGGCTCGAGGCCGCTGCGCATCCGCTCGACGACCGCCAATGACTGGCGCACCGCTCGCAGGCCCTTCGCCGAGACGCGGAAGTAGCGGCGCGGACGCCCGCCGCTCTCGACGCCGTCATCGGAGTCACGCGACGCCAGCAGGCCCTTGGTCTCGAGCCGGTCGAGGGTGACGTAGACCGCGCCGCGGGCCACGGCGACGACGGGCGCGGCGCTCGATCTCGGTGCGAATCGCCGGCGGGTAGGCGATATCGCCGAGGTGCAGCACCGCCAGCAGCACAATCACTTCGAATTCGCCGAGTGGCGCCGGCATGATGTCAACAATGTAAGCATGTGGCGGGCCGATGTCAACAATGTTGGCATGACGCGTTATAGTCGAACATGGCAACCGCGTGGTTCGTCATTGCGGGTGCCCTGCTCATCAGCGTGGCCCTCACCGGGTCCGTCCTCAAGCGACTGCCGCTGACGGCCGCCATCTACTATCTCGGCGTCGGGGCCCTGCTCGGCCCGTGGGGCGCGAACGTGCTCCGCCTCACCATGCTCGACAATGCGGTGGCGCTCGAACGCGTGACCGAAGCCGCCGTCATCGTGTCGCTGTTCACGGCTGGGCTGAAACTGCGGCTGCCCTTCTCCGATGGACGGTGGCGTCGCCCGGTCGTGCTCGCGACGGCCGCCATGGCCCTGACCGTCGGCGGTATCGCCGCGCTCTCGATGACATTCCTTGGGCTGCCGCTCGGCGCCGCGGTGTTGCTGGGCGCGGTGCTCGCGCCAACCGATCCCGTGCTCGCTTCCGACGTCCAGGTGTCGCACGAACACGACGCCGAGCCGGTGCGCTTCAGCCTGACAGGCGAGGCCGGCTTGAACGACGGCACCGCGTTCCCCTTCGTGATGCTCGGGCTCGGCCTGCTCGGAACGCACGAGCTCGGTATCCTCGGCGTGCGCTGGGTGGCCGTCGATTTGGTGTGGGCAGTGGTGGCCGGACTTGGCGTCGGCACGCTCTGCGGCGCCGGCATCGGCAAGCTGGTGCTGTACCTCCGCCGAGAGCATCGCGAAGCGGTGGGTCTCGACGAGTTCCTGGCGCTCGGGTTGATCGCACTCTCCTACGGCATCGCCCTGCTGGTCCACGCCTATGGCTTTCTGGCCGTGTTCGCGGCCGGGCTGTCGATGCGGCGAATCGAGCGCGAGCACAGCGAGGTCGTCGCGCCACCAGACGTGACCTCGGCAGCCGGCAGCAAGGAGGAAGAAGCGACCGACCCGAGTAGCGCGCCGGCCTATATGGCGCGTGCCGTTCTGAGTTTCAACGAGCAACTGGAGCGTCTCGGCGAGCTGGCCGTGGTCATCGTCATCGGCGCGATGCTGGCGGACATCCAGCAGGTGGGCCCGGCGTCTGGCTGGCGGCGTGGCTCTTCCTGGTGATTCGTCCGGCGGCCACGCTGGTGAGCTTGTCTCGGGCGTCCGCTCTCGAAACCGCAGCGCGCGTTCATCGCCTGGTTCGGCGTGCGCGGGGTGGGCTCGCTCTACTATCTGGCCTACGCGATGACACACGGCGTGCCCGCGCCGGTCGATCGGCTGCTGGCCGATCATCACGCTGGTCATCGTCGCCGCCTCGATCGTGCTGCACGGCGTCTCGGTGACGCCGCTGATGCAGCGCTATACCCAACTCACACGTCATCCATCGAGGCGCCGGTGACACGCGCACCAGACGGCTTCATCCGCGTTCGCGGGGCACGCGAACACAATCTCAAGAACGTGGACGTCGAAATCCCCCGCGATGCCCTGGTGGTCTTCACCGGCGTCTCGGGATCCGGCAAGTCGTCGCTGGCCTTCGGCACGCTGTACGCGGAGGCGCAGCGCCGTTACCTCGAGTCGGTGTCGCCGTATGCGCGACGGCTGTTCCAGCAGATGACCGTGCCGGATGTGGACGCCGTGGACGGATTGCCGCCGGCGGTGGCGCTGCAGCAGCAGCGCGGCACGCCCACCACCCGATCGTCGGTCGGGAGCGTCACCACGCTCTCCAACCTGCTGCGGATGCTGTATTCGCGCGCCGGTGTCTATCCGCGCGGGCAGCCAATCCTCTATGCCGAGTCGTTCTCGCCGAACACGCCGGAAGGCGCCTGTCCGCGGTGCCACGGGCTCGGGCGCATTCACGATGCGACCGAGCAGTCGATGGTGCCAGACGACTCGCTGACGATCCGTGAACGGGCGATTGCCTCCTGGCCGCCGGCCTGGCACGGGCAGAACCTGCGCGACATCGCCACGACGCTCGGCTACGACGTGGACCGGCCGTGGCGTGAGCTGCCGAGGAAGGATCGCGACTGGCTGCTCTTCACCGACGAACAGCCGCGGGTGCCGGTCTACGCCGGATTCACGCCTCAAGAGGTCCGCCGCGCGCTGAAGCGCAAGGACGAGCCGAGTTACATGGGCACCTTCACCGGCGCCAGGCGTTACGTGCTGCAGACCTTCGCGCAGACGGAGAGTCCGTTGATCAAGAAGCGGGTGTCTCGCTATCTGGTCAGCACCGACTGTCCCTCGTGCAACGGGAAGCGCCTGCGGCCGGAGGCGTTGTCCGTCACCTTCGCCGGCCTGGACATTGCGGAAATCTCCCGGTTGCCGCTGAAGCGACTCGCCAGTCTCATCGCCCCGTTCGCCGAGCATGCGAAGCCAGGGGCCGCGAAGCAGTCGGACCACCCCGAGAAAGTGCTCGTCACCCAGCACATCGCCGAGGATCTCAGTGCCCGCCTCGGTGTGCTGCTCGACCTCGGATTGGGATACCTCACGCTCGAGCGGAGCACCCCGACGCTGTCGCCGGGAGAACTGCAGCGCCTGCGCCTGGCCACCCAGGTGCGATCGAATCTGTTCGGCGTTGTCTACGTGCTCGACGAGCCGTCCGCCGGCCTGCACCCGTCAGACACCGAAGCCCTGCTGCGGGCGCTCGATCGGTTGAAGGCGGGTGGCAACTCGATCTTCGTCGTCGAGCACGATCTGGGCGTCATCCGCCACGCGGACTGGGTGATCGACCTCGGGCCCGCTGCCGGTGTGCACGGCGGGCGCGTCCTGTACAGCGGTCCCCTCGGCGGTCTGGCCGATGCCGAGAGTTCGGTCACCCGACGGTATGTGTTTGCACAGCAGGCCACGTTGCGACGCACGCCGCTGGCACCCGATGGCTGGCTGAAGCTGACGGCGGTCACCAGGAACAACGTCAAGGCACTTGATGTCGCGTTCCCGCTCGGCCGGCTCACGACGGTGACCGGCGTTTCGGGTTCCGGGAAATCGAGCCTGGTCAGTCAGGCGCTGGTGGAACTGGTCGCGGAGCATCTGGGCGCCGTCGCCTCGCCCGAAGAGCCAGGCGCCGACACGCTCGAGCGCGCTGCTGCCGCCAGCGATGGACGCATCGTCGAGGGCATGGCCCGCGTAAAGCGCATGGTACGCGTCGATCAGAGTCCAATCGGACGCACGCCGCGGTCCAATCTGGCGACGTATACCGGCCTGTTCGATCACGTGCGCAAGTTGTTTGCGGCCACCAGAACCGCTCGGGCGCGCCACTACGATGCCGGACGCTTCTCGTTCAACGTGGCGAAGGGCCGCTGTGAGACGTGCGCCGGCGAAGGCTTCGTGATGGTCGAACTCCTCTTCCTCCCCAGCGTCTACACGCCCTGCCCCGCCTGCCACGGCGCCCGCTACAACGCCGACACGCTGAAAGTGCTGTACCGCGACCGCAACATCGCCGAGGTGCTGGCGATGACCGTTGACGATGCGTGGGCGTTCTTTGACGAGGAGACGCCGGTCCGGCATGCGCTGGAGGTGCTGCGCGAGGTGGGCGTCGGCTACCTGCGCCTCGGCCAGCCGGCCACGGAGCTCTCGGGCGGCGAAGCACAACGCATCAAGCTGGCGACCGAACTGCAGCGCGCGCAGCACGGCGACACGCTCTACGTGCTGGACGAGCCGACGACGGGATTGCACCCGCTCGACGTGGAAAAGCTCCTGACGCAGCTCGCCGGACTGGTCGCCGCGGGCAACACCGTGATCGTCGTCGAGCACGACATGGAAGTGGTGGCTCAGAGCGACTGGGTGATCGACATGGGGCCCGGCCCCGGCGATGAGGGCGGGCGCGTGGTGGCCTTCGGGCCTCCGGCCAAGGTCGCGCGCGCCCGGAGCAGCCGCACCGCGCCCTACCTGGCGAGCCACCTCGGCTTGGCCGGTGTTTCGACGGTGGCAGAATGATCGTGTGAAGCGTTCCGGTGTCGCCGATCTGCCGCTGCACGGCGGCCGTGTGCCGCCCTGGCTGGCCGAGCGCATGGCGTCGCTCGGCGGCGCGATTGCCGAGTCGGTGATTCATCACTACGGACGGCCGGCGCTGCTGGCGCGATTGAGCGACCCCTTCTGGTTCCAGGCCCTTGGTTCGGTGATGGGCATGGACTGGCACTCGTCGGGCATCACCACGTCGGTGATGAGTGCCTTGAAGAAGAGCCTGAACCCCAAGGCCCACGAGCTCGGCATCCACATCTGCGGCGGCCGCGGCAAACAGTCGCTCCGCACGCCGCAGGAACTGCGCGACATCGCCGATCGCGTGGGCATGAACGGCGATGCGCTGGTGCGGACCAGCCGGCTCACGGCGCGCATCGACAACAACGCCGTCGCCGACGGCTTCCAGATCTACCTCCACTCCTTCATCGTCACCAGCGATGGTGATTGGGCGGTCGTGCAGCAGGGCATGAACGAGGCGGCGCGCACGGCCCGCCGGTATCACTGGCACTCGGCGGCGGTGCAGGACTTCACCGCCGATCCCCACACCGCCATCGTCGGCGCGCACGCCGGTACGATTCAGAACCTGGTGGACCGTCGCGCCCGACCCGCTCAGGACGCGCTGCTGACCATCGTCAAGGACGATCCCGCCCGCACGCTGGCAGCCGTCAGCCGGCTGGAGATGCCCGCGCATCACGACGTGCGGCCGTCGGATGTGCACGCCCGGCGACTGGGGGCGGTGCTGGCGCTGGCGCACGAACGCGAGCTTCGTGATTTCGCCTCGCTGCTGCTGCTCGAGCAGCTGGGACCGCGGACTCTGCAATCGCTGGCACTCGTCGCCGAGGTGGTCCACGGCACGGCCACGCGCTTCGACGACCCGGCGCGGTTCTCTTTCGCCCACGGCGGCAAGGACGGCCATCCGTTCCCAGTGCCGCTGCAGATCTATGACGAGTCGATCGCGGTAATCCGGCGCGCGCTCGACGCGGCGAAGCTTGGTCACACCGACAAACTCGACGGGATGCGTCGTCTCGACGCGTTCACCCGAGGGATTGAGGCGGCCCGTCTTCCCGAGGCGAACGTCGATGCGGTCATCGCGCACGAGCGTCTGATCTCACCCTCACTCGGTGGCCGCACCGTGTTCGACGACCGGCGGACGAGCCGGTCGCGTCCCGCGCCTCGTGGTAGACAACTGCCCCTCTTCTAGTCCGTCCGCGGCTGAGCTCGGCGAATTGCCGGCGACCATCTCCATCCGAGACTCTCATCAGTAGAGATAGAAACGAGGCGGCTCGGCGCAATGGCCC
The DNA here is from genome assembly GCA_963723005.1 of uncultured Acidobacteriota bacterium. Lineage (GTDB taxonomy): Bacteria > Acidobacteriota > Vicinamibacteria > Vicinamibacterales > UBA2999 > VFZN01. Next base: position 304,202 of record CAVRPA010000019.1, read on the forward strand.
CGATGTTGCACCTCCTATGGCAGGAGTTGGAGCCATGAAACTTTCAACGTGCGGTGCGATCGCCGCGTTTGCAGCTGCGTCCATGGTCTCGCTTGGGGCTCAGCAGTCCGGCATCTCTGTCGACAAGGACGATGTGATGATCCGCGGATGCGTCACGCGAGCGGAGCGCTACACGCCGGTGGAGCGCATGCCCCTGGTGTGGAGCAAGAACGACATCATGGTGGCGGTTCAGGACGGCGGGCGCCGAGCCTCGGAGAATCCGGCCGGGCGATTGCTCTACTGGCTGGACGACAAGGACCTCACCGACCAGGTCGGCAAGCTGGTCGAGATCAAGGGTGACCTCGAGGACGTCAAGAAGGGCGAAGTCGAGATCGAACGCCACGACGACTTCACGACGGTCGAGCTGAAGTTTGCCGGCAAGACCGAGAAGGCGCGCATCCCCACGCCGTGGTTCAGCACCGGCCGCGACGGCGAGGACCGGGAGTATCAGGTGGCGGTGCAGCGCGTGGACGTCGAGGACGTGCGCGTGCTGGGCACCTGCGATCGCTGACGCCGCAGAGGCGCCGGCGCTGAGGCGCGTCGTGGGAAGTGGAACATCGAATACGATCTTCTCTTCCCATGACACCTCAGACCTCGAGCCGACGCGCGCTCGGCATCGACTTCGGCACCACGAACAGCGCGCTCGCGATGGTGAACGGCGACGGCACCGCGCAGCTGGCGCACTTCGCCACCGAACACGGCACGACCGACACCTTTCGATCGATCCTGTATTTCGACCCCAAGCCAATCCGCGGGCCGATGCGGAAGGACGGCGTCGCCGCGGGGCCCGAAGCGATCCGGCGATACCGCCAGGCCGCGCACAAGGGCCGCTTCATCCAGTCGCTGAAGACCTATCTCGGTGACAGCAGCTTCACCGGCACGCAGATCGGCGGCAAGCAGCGATCGCTCGAGGAATTGATCGGGCTCATCCTGCAGCGGCTGCTGGCCGCTGGAACCGAGGCGCTTGGTCCCCTCCCTGCCCGCGCCATCGTCGGCCGTCCGGTGCACTTCACCACCACACGCAGTGCCGAAGACGACGACCTCGCGGTCGGTCGCCTGCGCACGGCGTTGAAGTACGCGGGCATCAGCGATCCGGTGTTCGAGTACGAGCCGGTGGCGGCCGCCTATGCCTACCGGCAGCGCCTCGAGAAGCCGGCCACGGTGCTGATCGGCGACTTCGGCGGCGGCACCAGCGACTTCTCGATCCTCGCGCTGCAGCCGCCGTCGGTAGCGGGCAGCGAGGGGATCAGAATTCTCGGCAACGACGGCGTGGCCATCGCCGGCGATGCCTTCGATCGGCTGATCGTGCGGAATGCCGTCGCGCCGCAGCTCGGCAAGGGCTCGGAGTATCTGTCGCCGCCGGACAAGATGCTGCCGACGCCGGAGTGGGTATACGCCAGGCTCGAGCGGTGGCATCACCTGTCGTTCCTGAAGTCGGCGAGCACGATCGAGATGTTGACGCGCGTGCAGCGGACGTCCACCGCGAAGGACGGCATCGCCGGCCTTCTCCACCTGGTGGACGAAGACCTGGGCTACGAGCTGCACGAGCAGGTGAACGCGACCAAGACGGCGCTGTCATCCGCGCAGAGCGCCGACTTCAACTTCCCGCTGTCACCGGTATCGCTCCACTGGCCCGCGACGCGCGCGGAGTTCGAGCAGTGGCTGGCGCCGGATCTCGAGACGATCGACACCTGCATCGCCGGGCTGCTGGAGCGGACGGGGCTCCTCAGCTCGGCCATCGACACCGTGTTCCTCACCGGCGGGTCGTCGTTCGTGCCGGCGGTGCGCCGGCTGTTCGAGGCGCGATTCCCTGGCGCCACGATCAGCGGCGGCCACGAGCTGACGTCGGTCGCCACGGGCCTGGCCCTTCGCGCGGCGGAGGAGATCTCCAACAACTAAGGGTCGGCGGCGCCTGCTCCCGCGGCCCTTGCGGACACGGCTTCGCCGCATCGGTGTCACGAATTCTTCACTCGCGCCGGCACGCGCCTGGGGCTCTAATCGAGGCATGGACCTGACGCTCCGTGCCCTCAACCGGTTCGGCCTCGGCGCGCGGCCTGCAGAACGAGGCCGGATCGCGGATCCTCGGGGGTGGCTCCGCACCCAACTCGGCGGCGCCGCCCCGAGCATCACCGCGCCGGACATTGCGTCACCCACGGCCATTGCGGAGGCTTTGCGCGCCGTGCGGGCAGCCGCGCAGGATCAGGCGAAGCGCCAGGAGGCACGCCGGCGGCTGGTGGCGATTGCGGTCGCCGAGAGCCGCGCCTGCCTCACCCAGCGAGTCAGCACCGATCGCCCCTTCGTCGAGCGGCTCGTCGCGTTCTGGTCCAATCACCTCTGCGTCTCGGCGGCGGCCAAGGTGCAGGTGGCGCCGCTGGCTGGCAGCTACGAACGTGAAGTGATTCGCCCGCACGTGCTGGGCAGGTTCGAGGACCTGGTGCTGGCCTCGGCCAGGCATCCGGCGATGCTGATCTACCTCGACAACTTCCAGTCGATCGGCCCGGGTTCGCCTGGCGCGAAGCGCGCGCGCGGTGCACGTGCGCAGCGAGGGCTCAACGAGAACTACGCGCGCGAATTGCTCGAACTGCACACACTGGGCGTGGACGGCGGCTATGCGCAGCAGGACGTGCAGGAGCTGGCAAAGGCGCTGACCGGGTGGAGTATCGGCGGCCTGAACGACGGCCCCGACGCCGCGCCGATGGGACGCCGGCGCGCGGCGCCGAGCGGGGCCACCGCACGCGGCGACGAGGCGATGTCGTTCGCATACAGGCCCCTGCTCCACGAGCCCGGCGCCCGCACGATCCTCGGCAAGCGCTACAACGACGAAGGCGTCGGTCAGGGCGAACGCATCATCCGCGACCTGTGCCGGCACACCGTCCACCGCGCGCTTCGTCGCGACGAAGCTGGTGACGCACTTCGTGTCGGATACGCCGCCAGCCTCCGCGGTGGATCGCGTCGCTCGCGTGTTCCGCGAGAGCGAAGGCGACCTGCGCGCCGTGTCGGGGGCGCTGATCGATCTGCCCGAGGCGTGGAGCCCGGACACCCGGAAATTCCGCACGCCACAGGACTGGCTGGTGGCCGTGCTCCGGGCCTTCGGCCAGCAGGAAGCGGACGAGCGCGAGGTCGCGGCGCTCCGCCAGCTGCGGCATCCGCTGTGGTCCCCGGCGGCCCCCAAGGGCTTCGGCGATTCGATGCAGGAATGGGCCGATCCCGACTCGTTGTTGAATCGGGCCGAGCTGGCGCGGACGTTCACGCGCCGCGGCACGAGCCGCCAGACCGATCCGCGCACGCTGCTCGATGTGGTGGACGTGGCCCAAGCGGATCCGTTGCGGCCCCTTCTGGCCGACACCTCCATCACGGCCGCCGAACGCGTCGCCCTGGCCATTGCCGGTCCCGACTTTCAGTGGAGATAGCGATGAACCGCCGAGCCTTCGTTCGCACGATGTGTCAGGGTGGCCTCGCCACCTTCGCCAGCCCGCTCGTCTCGTTCGCGCAGGTGCGGCAGCGCGGCCGGCTGGTGTTCGTGCTGCTGCGAGGCGGCTTCGACGGCCTGGCCGCGGTGGTGCCGCATGGCGATCCCGCCTACGCCGCGCTCCGCGGCGCGCTGGCCTACGACGACCAGAGCCTTGTGCCGCTGGACGGCACCTTCGCGTCTCTCACCAGGCCTGGCACCGCTCCGCGAGCTGTGGCAGAAGGACGAGCTCGTGGTGTTGCACGCCATGGCCATCCCGTATCGCACGCGCAGCCACTTCGACGGCCAGGCCATTCTCGAAACCGGCATCGACAAGCCGGCGGGCTCGGCGGACGGATGGCTGAACCGCTTGCTGCAGGTGATGCCAGGATCGCGCTCGGGCATCGCCATCGCCGCCGGCATGCCGCGCTCGCTGAGCGGTTCGTTCGACGTCCAGACCTGGTCGCCCGCGAAGCTCGGCGTCGTGGACGATGCCTACCTGGAGCGGCTGGCGCTGCTCTATCGCGGCGACAGCGCGCTGCACGGACGATTCGAGGCGGCACTGCAGCAGCAGGACATGGTCGGCGAAGAGCCGATGGCCGGCAACGGCGCGCGGCGTGGCGCGATCGCGCCGCTGATGCGCGCGGCCGCGCACATCCTCCGCGAAGAAGGCGGATCGAACATCGCCGCGATGGAATTCAGCGGCTGGGACACGCACGCCAACCAGGGGCTGGCCGGTGGCGCGCTCGATCGGCTTCTGGGACAGCTTGCCGAGGGCCTGACGGTGTTTCGCACCGAGATGCAGTCCGCCTGGTCCAACACCACCGTCGTCGTGATGACGGAGTTCGGCCGCACGGCCCGGCCCAACGGCACGCGCGGCACCGATCACGGCACCGCGGGTGCGGGGTTCCTGATCGGTCCGAACGTGGCGAAGTCGCGGCTGTTCGCCGACTGGCCGGGGTTGGGCGATTCGGCGTTGTTCGAAGGCCGCGATCTGAAGCCCACGCTCGACACGCGCGCCGTGCTGAAAGCCGCCATCGCCGGCACGTTCGACCTCAACGCGGCGCAGGCCGATCGCGTGTTCCCCTCGTCGGAGACCGTCAAAGGCGCGTACGACCTGATGAAGTAACGCGCGACGCGGCTATTCGTGGCGGATGGCGCGGATCGGATCGACCCGCGCGGCGCGGATGGCCGGCAGCGAGCTGGCCAACAGCGAGACCGCGAGCAGCACGACCGACACGATCACATAGGTCGCGAGATCGGTGGGCGCCACCTCGAACAGCTGCGCCCTCAATGCCCGGCTCGCCACGGCCGCCGCCAGCAGGCCAGCGAGAATCCCGGTCAAGGCCAGGCGACCGGCCTGCCCCATGACCATGCGCAGCACTTGTCCCCGGCCGGCACCGAGCGCCATCCTGATGCCGATCTCGCGCGTGCGTTGCCCCACCGCGAACGACAGCACTCCGTAGAGGCCAATCGCCGCCAGCAGCATCGCCGTCGTCGCGAAGCAGACGATCAGCACGGTGTAGAGACGCGGCTGGGCGACGGCGGCGGCGACCAGTTGTTCCATCGATCGGACGCGGAACATGGGCACGTCAGGGTCCAGATCGCGAAGCGCGCTCGCGGCCGGCGCAATGAGCGTCGCGGGCTCGCCCCTGGTGCGCAGCACCACGCTGACCATGCTCACCGGGAACTGCGCGTGCGCCAGGTAGATCGTCGGACGCACGGGCACGGACGGTCCCAGGCTGTGCACGTCGGCGGCAATGCCGACGACCGCGCCGCCAGCCCTGAGGCCCTGTCCGAGCGTGGTTCCGAGCTCCATGTGGCGGCCCATCGGATCGCCATCGGGCCACAACTTCGCGGCGGCCGATTCGCTGAGGATCACGACCGGCTCGGCGCCGCGGGCATCGCCGGCGGAGAACGCGCGGCCGCGCGTGAGCGGAATCGTCATCGCCTTGAAGAAGTCCGGTGTCACCACGCGCACCTGCAGCGACAGGCGGGTCTGTTCCTCGTCCGCCAGCTTCCTGCCGTCGATCGTCGAAGTGGAGATCGTGTAGCGGAAGTTGGACAGCGGCAGCCCGAAGATGGCGCTTGCCGCCTCGACGTCGGGCCTGGTGGCCAGGCGCTCCAACAGCGTGCCGACGAACTCCGCGCGCTGCTCCGGCTGCGCGTAGCGCGTGTCCGGAAGGTTGATGGTGAAGGTCTGTATCGAATCGGTGGCAAAGCCCAGATCTACGGAGCGCAGGCGGTCGAAGCTGCGAGCCAGCAGGCCGGCGCTGACCAGGAGAACCACGGCCAGCATGGTCTCCGCGACGATCAGTCCGCTTCGCAGGCGCTGCCGCCGGGGATCGCTCGTCGTGCTGCCACCCGCCTGCCTGATGCGAACGGCGAAATCGCTGATCGAGGTCGCCTGCCAGGCGGGTACGGTGCCGAACAGGAGGGAGGCCGCAAGCGAGATGCCGAACGTGAACGCCACGACGGTGGCGTCGAGGCGCGTCTGGCTGAGCAACGGGATACCCATCCCGGCATCGAGCGAGGCAATTGCCGCGGTGCTCCAGTAGGCAAGGATCAGGCCGCCAATGCCTCCGCCCACGCCGAGCAGCAGGCTTTCGACCAGCAGCCCGCGCACCAGGCCCGAACGCTTCGCGCCAAGGGCGACACGCACCGCCATCTCCTTCTGCCGGCCCACCGCGCGAATCAGGATCAGGTGCGCCACGTTCACGCAGACGATCAGCAGGACCAGGCCCACCGCCGCGAGCAGGACGAACAACGCCTGCCGCGTGTCCTGCACCACGGCATCACGCAGCGGGACGACCGACGCCGTGGAGTCGCGATTCGTGCTGGGGAACGCGGCCGCCAGGGTGGCAGCAATCTGGCGCATCTCGCCACGCGCGGCTTCGATCGAGACACCGGGCCGCAGCCGCCCGAGCACGTCCAGGTAGTGCGCGCCTCGCTGCGTCGTCAGGTCCCTTTCCGTGAAGCGGAGCGGAATCCAGAGTTCGGACTGGAGCGGATACTGGAAGCCGGCAGGCATCACGCCCACGACTTCGCGCGTGACGCCATCGATCTGCAGCGTCCGGCCGATGAGCGTGGGATCCGCGCCGAAGCGGCGCGTCCACAACGCGTGGCTCAGCACGACGACGTCGCGGCCGCCGACCGGATCGTCAGCGGTGGTGATCGTCCGACCGGCGAGGGCCGGTGTGCCGAGCACGGCGAAGAACCCGCCGGTGACGTCGGCGCCAGGCACCTGCTCGGCGGAGCCCGTGCCGGTGAGCGCGTACGAGCCTTCGACGTGCGCCGACAGCTCACCGAAGACGCGGTTCTCCCGCCGCCAGTCGGCGAAATCCGGTGGGGTCGCGGTGCCACCAATGCGATCCGGCTGCTGCACGGTGGTCTTGAAGACCTGGACGAGCCGCTCCGGCTCGGGAAACGGCAGCGGCCTGAGGAGGACGGCGTGAACCACGCCGAAGATGGCGGCATTGCCGCCGATCCCGAGCGCCAGCGTCGCCAGCGTCACCGCCGTGAATGCGGGCTTCGACAGCAGTGTCCGAACGGAGTGCTTCACGTCCTGCCAGATCATCTCGATCCTCCATCGATCCCAACGGAGCCACACCGCGTGCGGCATCGCGCCAGCCGCGCGCCAGGCGCAGGACGCATCGGCGACCCGGCCCGCCCGCTCCGCTCGACGGGACATGTGCGCGAGCTCGGCGCGCCACTCGCGAAGCCAGTCGCGACGCAGGTCGTGCGGCACGAGCGGCGCTGCGAGGCGCAGCAACAGGTCGGCCACCGTTCTGGCGCGAGGTTCCGGAGGGGGAATGCGCATGCTCACGTCAGCTCCGCACAGCTCGTGGCCGCGCCGGCAGGAGGGCGCGATAGAACGCCACGGCGTCGGTGAGCGCGGTGGTGCCGCGAGCCGTGACCCGATAGTTGCGCCGCGGCGGGCGCCCCTCCGCGTGCGCCTCCGCCTCGTCTTCCCACGCGGAGCGGACGAAACCGTCGCGCTCCAGGCGGCTGAGCGCCGGATAGACGGTGCCGCTCGGCAGGCCGGTGTGATCGATGATGTCGAAGCCGTACTCGTAGCCGGCGGCAATGGCCTGCAGCACGCTGACGGCGGTAATGCTGAGTCGTCTCATGCGGACCCATAGTAGCACTGCTACATAGGGTCTGACGATGGGCCGGGCCCGAATGGTTGGCGACTTCCCTACTCGCTGGCGAGCGTGGTCGCCGGATCGAGCCGCGAGGCGCGCCGGGCGGGAAGATAGCTGGCGCCGAGCGCGGTGACGATCAGCACCGCACCCGCCGCCGCCAGCGATACCGCATCCCAGGGCGCAACGCCGTAGAGCAATGATGACATCGCCCGGGCCGCCGCCAGCCCCGCCACCGTCCCGGCCACGAGTCCGGCTCCGGCGATCGTGCCGGCTTCGCGCATCACCAGCCAGACGATGTCCCGGCGGCTGGCGCCGAGGGCCAGCCTGCGTGCCCAACTCCCGGGTGCGCCGCCGGACGCTGTAGGACATCACGCCGTAGATGCCGACCGCTGCCAGCGCCAGCGCGATCAGCGCGAAGCCGCCGAGCAGGCGCATCGCCAGGCGCGACGCCGCCGCCGACTGCGCGGCGATGTCCGACAGGGTGCGCGCTTCGAACAGCAACGCGTTGGGTTCGACCTGGCGAACCGCGGCACGGATTGCCGGGAAGGCCAGCAGGGGATCGCCGGTCGTGCGGATGAACAGCGTGATGCCGTTGCCGTTCTGCCGTTCGAAGGGGAAATAGAGGTCGGCCCGCGGCACGTCGCTGAGCGAGGCACGCCGGATGTCGCCTACGCGTCCAACGATCTCGGCGGTGCCGTCATCCAGCTGGATGCGCTTGCCGACCGGGTTCTCACCCGGGAAATAGCGCTCGGCGATCGAGTCGCTGACGATCACCACCGGCGGCGCGTCGCCGCTGTCGCGCGCGTCGAACAGCCGGCCGTCGCGCAGTGGAATACGCAGCGCGCGGAAGTAGCCGCCAGAGGCGGCCTGCCAACCCACCTCGGTCGGCCGCTGCCCCGCCGCCAGCGGATGCTCGGGCCGCACCAGTGGCGCGGTCCAGTTGTTGCCGGTGAGCGGGGTCACCGCGGCGGCGCCGACGGATTCGACCTCTGGCAGCGCGGCCAACGCGTCGAACATCTGCTGATACGCGGCCGTGCGCGCGGGTTGCCCGGCGTAGCGGCCGGCCGGCAAGCCGAACTGGACGGTCATCACACCGTCCGCGGTGAAGCCCGGATCCACGGCAATCAGCGAGGCGAAGCTGCGCAGCGTGAGCCCTGCACCGATCAGAAGGACGACCGCCAGGGCAATCTCCGCCGCAACCAGATAAGAGGCCGCGCGTCGCTCGCCGCCCGTCATGGTCGTGCGACGCTGGACCAGCAGCGCATCGCGTGCGGATTCCCGCATCACGCCGAGACACGCCACCGCGCTGAACACCAACGCCGCGCCGATCGAGGCGCCAACCGAGAACGCCAGCACCGCGGGATTGAGATCGACGCGCTCGAGCCCGGGAATGCGCGCCGACTGCGGCATCAGCGAGGCCAACGCCGGTGCGGCTCGCCACGCCACCAGCACGCCGAGCAGGCCACCGGCAAGCGCCAGCACCAGGCCTTCGGTCAGCGTCTGCGCCGCCAGCCGCCATCGCCCCGCGCCCAGGGCCAGCCGCATCGCCATTTCCGTCTGACGAGCCAGCGATCGAGCCAGCAGCAGATTGCCGACATTGACGCAGGCGATCAGCAGCACGAAGCCCGCCGACGCCAGCAGCATCAGCAGCGGGCGACGGGTGTCGCCAACCAGCCCGTCGCGCAGGGTTTCGGTGTAGTACCGCGAGCCCTGGTTCTGTTGCGGGAACTCGCGCTCGAACTGTTCGGAGATGGCGGCGACTTCCGCTTCCGCGCGCGCCAGCGGGACGCCCGGCTTGAGCCGGCCGATCCCGTAGATCCAGCCGGAGCGCCGCTGGGCCGGCGCCGTGGCCGGGACCATCGCCGGGACGATCACGTCGGTCGGCGCCGCGGGTGGGAAGTGAAACCCCGGCGGCGCCACGCCCACCACCAGCCGGCGTGTGGTGCCAAGCTGGATGGAGCGCGACAGGATCAGCGGATCCGAGCCGAGGGTCGTCCGCCATAGCTCGTAGCTGACCATCACCACCGGCGCCGCACCTTCACGCGCGTCGGCCGCCTGGAAGGCCGCGGCCCATCGCCGGCTGGAGGCCGAGCACGTCGAACGCTTCCGGCGTGAACATCGCACCCTGCACGCGAAGCGGTTCGCCGGCGCCAACGAGCGGGGCCTGGAAGCCGGAGTAGCCCGCGAATGCCTCGAATGACTGCTGCCGTGCCTTCAGATCGGCGAAGTCGCCGATCGCGATGTCCTGCTTCGACAGCCCGGAGCGGACATCGCGGTGCTTCACCAGCACGAGGCGATCGCCATCGGCATACGGCAGCGGTCGCAGCAGCACGGCCTGCACCAGGGCGAAGAGCGCGGTATTGGCGCCGATGCCAAGCGCCAGCGTCAGCACCACCGACGCGGTAAAGGCCGGCTCGCGCTGGAACAGGCGCAGGGCGTGTCGCAAATCGAATGCAAACATGGTCAGCCATTCCTTTCGCGGCGGTGTCGTCGCCACGCGGCGTGCCGTGAATCGCCTCGACAGCCGGTCGATCAGCTGCAGGCGCACGCAGTCGGCGACGAGCCACAGCGCGCTCGCTCCGAACCAGACGCGCAGGCGCAGGCGTGACGACCGGGAGACCGCGCCGCCACGGCAGCGCGCATGTTCGTAGCGGAGGTCGGCGAGAGCGGGCTCGAACAGATCGCGCCTGGTCTCCTCCGGCAGCAGGCGCCCGAGCCGCTCGAACCAGTGGCTAGGCATCGGACCACCGGACGCGCGCCGGAAGGCGCGCCAGCTCTTCGTAGAAGGCGTGCGCCGCCGCCCACTGTCGAGTGCCGTCGCGCGTGATGCGATAGCGCCGCTCGGTAACAGCCTGGTCCCCCACCGTGACCTGTTCGTACCAGCCTTCCACCAGCCCGGCCCGCTCGATCCGCGCCATCAGCTGGTAGAACGCCGGGCCGCTGCGCCGGACACCATAGCTGGCCAGCGCCTGCCGCAGCACGCGACCCGGCTGCTCGTCCGAGCGCAACACGCCCAGCACGAGGTACTGGAGATGGGTGAGGGCGGGCAGCGCGCGCTTCGACATAATGCGATGTTATCTACGATTGGATTAGACGGGACGACCCGCGCAAAGGTTTGCGCGACGTTGACTGCGGGGACAGACCTGAACGAGCATCCCCACCTTGGACACTTCCGTACCAGCCTTCGTCACCGGGCCAGGCCGATGGTTGCGGTTGGTCCTTGGCCTCGCGGCGGTGTTCGCCCTGTTTCACCTGGTGGCGAGCCGTCTCGGGAGCGAGCGAGGCGAAGCCGGCATTGCGATCGCGACGATCGTGGTGGCGGCCGTCGCGGTCACCGACTGGCTGCTCTTCAGGCCGTCACTGGACATCGTCATCGGCCACCTGGGCCTCGGCAGGCCGCGGCGGCAAGGTGTCCTGCTCGGCTTCGCGGCAGCCGCACTCCTGCTGCTGGCCGGCATCATCATCGGCAGCGCGAGCGGGATGACGCTGCGCCTGCTTCCGGGCTGGGGCTGGATGCTGCCGCAGGCCTGTTCGCGCAGGCCGGGATTGCCGAGGAGGTGCTGTTCCGCGGCTTTCTCTTTCGCTATGTGCGCATCGGCCGTTCGTTCTGGCGCGCGGCGTTGCTGTCGATGGTGCCGTTCGTCGGCGTGCATCTGCTGCTCTTCTGGACCATGCCCTGGCCCGTCGCGCTCGCGGCCTTGCTGCTGTCGGTGATCATCAGCTTCCCGCTCGCCCGACTCTACGAGCTCGGCGGCAACACCATCTGGGCGCCGGCGCTGCTGCACTTCGTGGTTCAGGGCGCCATCAAGGTGGTGAACCTGGCCGAGGGCGCGGAGTCGTTCGCGATCGGCTGGATGATCGCCAGCGCGGTCGTGCCGCTGCTGATCTTCGTGAGGTATCCCGCGCGGAGCTGATGGAGTGGAGAGGCGATGCGCCGGGTGGGCGGCGCGGAGGTGGGAGAGATGACGCGGGCCGGCGCAGTGGCCGGCCCGCATCAGGTGTGACTTAGCCCTGGGCGATCGTCGAGGTCGTCTTCTTGGGGAAGATTTCCTTGAAGCCCTTCAGGAAGCGGTCCATTTCTTCGGGCAGGCCGACCGACACGCGCAGGTGCTGCAGCATCGGCGGGAAGGGACGGCCGACGAGGACCCCCTTCTGGCGGAACTCCTCGATCACCGGCTGCACGGTGCGGCCTTCGAGGCTGACCATGAAGAAGTTGGTCTGCGACGGAATGACGGGGTAGCCCCACGCCTCGAGTTCAGCGGTGGTCTTGTTGCGGAGGGTGATGATCTTCGACTTCACCTCGGCCTGACCCTGCGTGTCCTTCAGCGAGGCCACGGCGCCCCACTTCGCGAGCACGTTGACGCTGTTCATCGAGTAGGGACGCATCCGCTGGATGATCTCGGCGGGCGCCACGGCATAGCCGATGCGCATCGCCGCCAGGGCCGCGATCTTCGAGAACGTGCGGGCGATGACCACCGGGCGTCCCTCGATCACGTAGGGCACCGAGGTGCCATAGGCCGGGTCGTCCACGAAGTGGTGGTAGGCCTCGTCGATCAGCACCGGCATGTCCTTCGGGATGCCGTCGAGGATCTGCTTCACTTCCTTCGCGGTCACCACCACGCCGGTGGGGTTGTTGGGGTTGCACAGGTAGAAGAACCCGATGTCGCGGGCATTACGATTGGCCGCCTCGATCATCGCCGGCACGTTCTGCCGGTAGTCCTTCAACAGCGCCAGCTTGATCGCATCGGCCTTGATGTTCGTCGCGTGCTGGTAGACCGAGCCGTAGGAGGGGTCGGCGCCGAGCACCTTCTGGCCGTTCTGCAGGAAGGTCGTGCCCATCACCTGCAGGACTTCGCCGGAGCCGGCGGTCAGCAGGATGTTCTCGGGCTTCACGCCGTGGTGTTCGGCAATCGCCTGGACGACGTTGCCGTCCGGATATCCGTAGCGGTTGGCGTACTTCCACGAGCTGGTCATGGCCTTCATGACGGACTCGGGCGGGCCCCAGTTGTTCTCGTTGCTCGCCAGCTTGGCGAAGGAGTCGTAATCCGCGTCCGAGCCGCGGAACTGTGCCGTCTGGCCCTGAGCGAACAATGATGACGAGGGTCGCAGCCCCAGGACGCCCATGGCCGCGGCGACCCCTCCGAAAAAGCGACGACGAGAAAGTGGATGCCTGACGTCCATGAGTCCTCCAAATGAGAGACGATCTGTCCCGGCGAAGTTTACTCGATCTGCCCCCCGGAATGCTCGGGGTGCTAGGATCGAGCGTGGGCTCGCACAGCCGGGGCGACGAGGCGGCTGTCGCCGCCGTCGAGTTCCGCCACGTCTCGCTGGCGTTCGACGACCTGGCGGTCCTTCGCGATCTCAGTTTCGTGCTGCCCGCCGGATCGATGACCATCCTCCTGGGGGCGAGCGGATCCGGCAAGTCCGTCATCCTCAAGCTGGCCCTTGGCCTGCTCAAGCCGGACGAGGGCAGCATTCTGGTGAACGGCGAACCGATCGAGCGGATGTCCGAGCACGAGCTGCTGCGAGTGCGGGAGAACATCGGGATTGTCTTCCAGGAGAACGCCCTCTTCGACTCCCTCACGGTCGAGGACAACGTCGGCTACCGGCTGGTGGAACAGCACCTGCCCGAGGATCAGGTGCACGCTCGCGTCGAAGCGGTCCTCGGCTTCATCGGGCTCAGCGAATTCATCGACCGGCTGCCGTCGGAACTGTCGGGCGGACAGCGGCGGCGGGTGGCGATTGCGCGGGCGATGGCGCCGGAGCCGGGCCTGGTGCTGCTCGACGATCCGATCACGGGCCTCGATCCGATCATCGCGATGATGGTGGACGACGAGATCATCAAGCTCCGCGACCTGCAGCACGTGACCGCGCTGTTCGTGACGCACCAGATTCGCGATGCGTTCTATGTCGCCACCCACGCGGCGGTCCGTGGCGACGGACGGGTCCGGATCGTCAGCGCCGACGCCGCGAATGCCCCGCAGGTGAGGTTCATGGTGCTTCACCAGGGACGCATCCACTTCGAGGGCAGTGCCGCGGAACTGCAGGCGTCCACCGACTCATATCTCCGCAGCTACCTGCTCAACACCTTGCCGCCCTGGTAGACACTCCGCCTGAGCACGGCCCGCGCCGCCTTTGGCCCAAGCAGCTACAATCGTCGGATGCCCATCACGCTGACGCCGCGCGAACGCGCGCAACTGAAGGCCCGCGCGCACGCGCTCGAACCGGTGGTGCAGGTGGGGCACGCGGGGCTGTCCGAGTCGGTGGCCGCGGAGCTCGAACGCGCGCTCGCCGTGCATGAGCTCATCAAGGTGCGCATCGGCGGCGCGGATCGCGAGGCGCGCGCGGACCTCGCGGCGGCAATCTGCGCCCGCACGGGTGCGGCGCAGGTCCAGAGCGTCGGCAAGGTGCTGGTACTGTTCCGCCCGAGCCCGGACGACGAACCGGCGGACGACTGACCGCTCCCGGCGGCTCCGCTCCACGCGCCACCGGACCGTCCCACTGCCCTGGTGCCCTCGGGCCTTCCGCGCTCCTCCCACCATCCGTCACTGGCTTCAGCCGCTCCCGGTTGACAATTCGCGCCGGCGGCTCTTTACTTGGTCGTTCAATCAAGTGAAGGCACGCACCAACCTTCCCGACACCCGCGAGCGCCTGATCGAGGCGGCCCGCTACCTGTTCTGGGAAAAGGGCTATGCCGCCACCGGTCTGGCGGAAATCCTCGCCCGGGCCCAGGCCAACAGCGGCAGCTTCTATCACTTCTTCGACAGCAAGGACGCGCTGCTGCGGACCGTGCTCGAAACCTACGTCGACGCGCTCGAACCGCGCGTGCTGGCGCCGGCCCGCGCCAGGGCCACCGGCCCGCTCGACGAAGTGTTCGCCTTGCTGGAGTCGTACCGCGATCGCCTGCTCGACACCGATTGCACCTACGGCTGCCCGATCGGCCGCCTGGCGCTGGAGATCGATCCGGAGAACACGCCCGCGCACGCGCTGATCGCCAGGAACTTCGACGGCTGGACCGGCGCCGTGGCCGATGCCTTGCGCCGCGCCAGGGTGCCCAGTCCGAACGACGTCGCCGTGTTCGTGCTCACCGTGATGGAAGGCGCCGTGATGCAATCGCGCGCGCATCGTTCCATCGCGCTGTTCGACACCTGCGTCCGCCAGTTGCGCATGCACATCACCGCGTTGACCCGCACGTCACCTCCGCCGACGCCCGCGCGCCGGACATCCCGAAGGAGCGCCCGCCGATGATCGCCGCCCTCACCCTCGCCCTCGCATTCACGGTCGCGCAGGCCAGCCCTGTCACCGTCCAGAAGATCACCAGCCCGCACAAGGCCCTGCGCTTCGAGGTCGTCGTGCCCGGTTCGCTCGACGAAGTGTGGCAGGCGATGAGCACGGAGGCCGGGATGGAAACCTGGCTCTGGAAAGACGCCCGGGTGGACCTGCGCCCCGGCGGCGACTGGCTGGTGCTCTACACTCCCACCGCCACCGGCGGCGGCACCATCGTCTCGTTCGTGCCACGGAAGGAGCTGGTGATGAAGGCCATGGCGCCGGAGAAGTTCCCGACCGTGCGGAGCGAGCGCACCGACGTGACGTTCAGCCTGGCGGCCGTGAGCCCGACGGCCACCAGGGTGACGCTGATGCAGACGGGGTGGAAGGACGGCGCCGAATGGGACGCCGCGTACGAGTATCTGTCCAGGGGCAATGCACAACTGCTGACGCAACTGCATCAGCGCTTCGCGACCGGTCCGCTCGACTGGTCGAAGTTCCAGTGAGGATAGGGTCATGAACACGGCTTCTCTGACGAAGGGCGCGGGGCTCGGCACGGTGCTGCAGACGCTGATGGTGGTGGTGGGCCACTTCATGTCCCCCGAACAGCAAGGGATGCTGTTTCCCATCGCGGGCACGGCGATCGGCGTCATCACGGGTTGGCTCAGCGCGGGCGGCACGCGCGCGATGCCGCTGGGCAGTACGGCGGCGCAAGGCGCAATTGCCGGTGGCGTGGCGGGGGTGCTCGGCAGCCTGGTGTCCACCGCTCTCGGCGACGTGCCGCTCGGCAACATGGCCATCGCCGGCGGCAGCACGTTCGTGGCCGGGGCAATCGGCGCGGCGATCGGGCGGGCGATGACACCCGCGTCCGCGCGCTGACCTCAGCCGCGTCACACAGAGTTTCGCGAGGCGTCGCCCGGTGGTCACACCGGCGCGTCAGGATGAGGGTGCCTCATCCTGAGAGCCTCCATTATCGGGAGAATCCGCGCCAAGGATTCTCCCGTTCTTTTTTCTGCGAGGTCTCAGTTGGCGGCGGGAGTCGGGTAGTGCTGCCGGACCGCGTCCAGCAGCGAGTCAACGGCGATCGGCTTCTCGAGCAGGGCCACGGCGCCGATCTCCCGTGCCAGGTCGGCGGCGTTGTAGCGCCCCGAGACGCACACGACCGGAATCGACGACAACGCGGCGTCGGCCAGTTGCGCGGCGCGGAACTCCACGCCGTCCATCACCGGCATGATCAGGTCGAGGAGGATGAGGCAGGGTAGCTGCTGGCGCGCCACCCGCAAGGCCTCGGCGCCATTGGCCGCGGTCACCACGGAATAGCCCTTCAAATCGAGCAGCGTCACCATCATCAGGCGGCTGTTCTCGTCGTCTTCGACGACCAGGATCGGGCGTGGGTCTATACGCACAGGTTGGGGGGCTGCGGCTAGAGCATAGCCGTGGAGACATAAAGAGACAAACTCTTCCGTGGCTGCGCCTCCCGCTGGATCTCCAGAAACCCGATCACTCACCCCTGTCGGCCCCCGCCGGTTCCACGTGCACGAGCACATCCGCCACCCACCCCAGTTCGCCACGCACCTGGTGACGGACGCGCCCGGCAACGGCATGCGCATCGGCGACCGACATCGCCGGATCGACCTCGATGTGCAGGTCAACGTGATACGACATCCCGGTCTTGCGTGCGTAGGCCTTGTCCACGCCGCGGACCCCGGGGACCGCGAGCACCGTGGCCTTCAGCTTCTCCATCATCTGCCCGTCGGGCATCGTGTCCATCAGCTCGAGCGACGCGTCGCGCAGCACGCGCAGCCCCGTCACGATCACGACGATGCCGACGACGAAGCCGCCGTAGTGGTCGGCGGCCATGAAGCGCGAGCTGTCGTAGATGGTGAGGGCCACGGCGGTCAGCGCCGCGCCCGCGGACAGGATGTCGACCGCGTCGTTCCAGGCGTCGGCGACGAGCGAGGTGCTGCGGATCCGGCGGCCGACCCGGAACTTGATCACCGACATCACGCCGCGCACGACGATGGCGCCGGCGAGCGCGGCGATGGCGGTCATCGCCGGTGGTGGATGCTCCGCCCCCACTTCCTGCAGCGAGTTCCAGCAGATGCCGGCACCGCCAATGCTCAGCACCAGCCCCACGACGAACGCCGCCAGGGTCTCGATGCGACCATGGCCGTACGGATGGTCGTCGTCGGGCGGCCTGGTCGCGGCGATCAGGCCGAACAGCACCACGACCGAGGCCAGGACGTCGCCCGCGAACTCCACGCCGGTGGCGAACACCGAGGTGGACTGTGTCATCAAGCCGACGGCGATGTTCATCGCGGCCAGGCACACGCTGGCGAGGATGCCTGCCAGCGCGACGCGTTGACCCGTCCGCGCGTCGCTCCCGGACGGATTGACCATGCGCGATTATGGCGTGATCGTCATCGTTGCTCGGGAAGCCGCTGGAGCCCGACGAGCTCCCAGCGATTGGTCCCGCGCCTGAAGTGGGCCGTGACCGGAGTCATCCACGCAGCGTGCTCGGCATGGCGGATGGCGATGCTCACCTCCACGTAGTCGCCGGCGCGGGCCGAGGAAACGAGGGCGGCTGGCGCCATGAACGTGGTCGAGGCCGTCTCCTGCGCCTCGCCCACTCTCGTCGCCGTGCCGGTCGCGTTGTCGAACCGTGACCACTGCACGATGTAAGCTTGCGCCGGGCTTGCGACGTCGGCCTTCTCCGCCGCATTCTCGAAAGTCAGTTCTCCCGAGTCGCTGAGGGCGACGTCCACGATCGGGTTGACGCCGGTCAGCCACGTCCTGAGTACCTTCTCCTGCCGCCGCATCAGCACGTCGGTCATGTAGTCGGTGGCGCGCGGGTCGCTGTAGCGCGCCTTCTCGACGATGGCCCGAATCGACGCGGGGTCGAAACCGGCGACGATGCGCGCGGCCCAGAACGCGTCGTCGGGCCGCATGTTGTCGAACGCCGAATTCGGATACTCCGGCTTCCACTCGGCGGCGTTGAAGGCCGTGGCCTCGATCCGGCCCACCGCCGGCGGCATGTCGTCCGGGTAGTCGATGTGCAGCCATGGCCGCGTATAGAACCCGAGCGTGGCCAGCGTCAGCCAGCCCGGCTTCCATTCGAGGATGTACTCGTTGCCGGGCCGATGCCGCTGCTCGTAGACGGTGCCGCTGCCAAGGATTGAACCGAAGTCGAACATGTAGTGCTTGATGAACTTCCGGTTGCTCTCCGTCGCCAGCATGTCGAGGCTGTTGACGCCACGCGAGTCGTCGTGGTTCAGCCACGCGCCGAAGACCCGGGCGCCGCGCAGTTCGCGCCGATGCTCGTGCAGCACGATGTCGTTGGGATCGTCCGGGCGCGTGCCGTAGTAACGGAAGTTGCCGAGCGGCGTGCCTTCGGCAAAGCGGCTGACGATCACCCGGTACTTGCCGTTCTCCTGCTGCGCGCCCCGGCGGATCACCTTGTTGAGCTCACGGCGGGTCAGCCGGCGGCGCCGGGCCTCGCGCGGGTCCCACAACGTGGCCTTCTCGGAGATCACCAGCTTATCGGGGTCGAGCTCGGCCAGGTAGACGTCCACCACGTGATAGCCGAACGCGTGATAGAACGCCGTGCCGATGATCTCCGCGCCGCTCGCCATCTCCGGGTTGTCGGGGGGGTCGAACTCGATCTGATACAGCTGGCCTTGCGGATCGGTCATCCGGAAGCCTGGCTGCACGCCGGTGGACTTGCCGCCGCTGACCATCCATCCTTCGAGCGAGATGGACGGCAGCCGGTCCGGCCCGCGAACGATGTCGGCGACCGTTCGGCTCCGCCTGGAGCGGTTCTGGAACCAGCTCGAGTCGGGCACTTCGTCGAGAGTATTCACGTTCAGCGCCCGGACATCACGCTTCTCCCCTGGCGTCGAAAACGTGTTCACCACGAAGTCGTAGCTGTTGGCGTCCTCAATCGGGGCGGCGCCGGAGGCGTCGAGCGCCATGTCGTCATCCGTCCAGATCGGATCGTCGGGATAGAACCGCGGCGAGGCCACGCGCACGAACCCCGTGGCGACGACGACAAAGGCCACGGCAACGGCCGCGGCGGCCCGCCAGCGTCTAGAACGTTCCGCCAAAGACCATCCAGAGGTGCTTGCCATCGCGGCTCCCAAAGGCCGAATCGACACGGAAAATCAGGCCGTCGTCGGTGTTGAACCGGAACCCGAAGCCGTAGTCGGACTCGAGGTCGTTGAAGTCGAGATCCTGACGCTGCGTCGCCACCTTGCCGGCGTCGTAGAACAAGGCCGCATCGAGGCCCGACCAGATCTCGAAGCGATACTCGCCCTGCAGCAGCAGGGCGTGGGGGCCGCGGAACCGGTACTCGCGAAACCCACGCAGCGAATCGTTGCCGCCGAGGCTCGGCATCAGGTAGAACGGCATCGTCTGGTCGCCCGGCGTGTGAGAGGTGGAAATGAAGGCGCGGGCGACGAAGATGCGTCGTTCCGACAGCACGCTGAAGAATTGCCGGGCGTCGAGATCGAACCGGTCGAACGAGTAGAGGTTCTGATCGCGGTCTTCGTAATGGCTGTATTCGGCCCGGTACCAGCCCCCGCGGCGGGCGTTGCGGGGCGAGCGCCAGTCCACATCCACGAAGGCGAGGGACCGCACGAAGTCGGGCTGCGAATCCAGCCCGGGCGCGGTGGTGTCGTCGAAGACGTCGCCGATCGGCGGCACTTTCTTGTCCTTGCCGTCGCCGACGCTGGGGCTGAGGTACTCGACGCCGCCGCCCACGGCCAGCGGTCCGACGAGCTGACCGTTCACCCGCGCGCCAACGGTGGTCGCCAGCGCCCGGAACGTCGTGTGATCGGCTCGGGCCGAATCGGGCCCAATCCCGAAGAAGTCCTCCTGCGGGTAATCGTGACGCCGCCAGTAAGTGTTTGTAACGATGCGGCCGTCCGGCGCGATCGGCAGTTGCAGGCGTGCCTGGGCGGCCCAGGTACCTGCGTCATCGTCGCGCCGGCCCAGAAGTCGAGACCGGCGTCGCGGTCGAAGAAGCGGTGCGAGCGATATCCGGCGCCGTAGGCGAAGCCGCTGCCGGTGGTGAGCGAGCCGAGCTTGGCGTAGAGGCCGTCCCTGGTTATGAGGGGCACGCCGCCGCGCTCGATTGCCCTCAGCCCACGCTCGAGAACGTTCGGCTCCGGCGGCACTGTCTCCTGCTGTTTTTTCTCGCGTGCCGCGCGCAGGGTTGCGGCGCGTGTGTCGTCCGCCGACTGGGTTTCGCCGGTGGGCTCCTGGGCGTGGATCACCCACGCGGGGCAGCCCAGAACGGTGGTCAGAAGGATCAGGTGAACAGCCCGCACGGCGAGATGGTGCGACAGCCCAGCCACTGACGCAAGCCCTTCCATTGCGGCGCCCTAGCGGTAGTCGCTGATGTGGCCTTCTCGACCGGCCTCGCGGACCTCTTCCATCCATCGCCAGATGTCGGGTCGCGAGCCGTCCACGTCGGTGAAGCCATATTCACGCCCGAGGTGGCCGGACGTGACCGATGCCTGGTTCCATCGGGCGCGGTCTCGATCCACCGCCAGCGCAACGATGGCGCGCCCGATGTAGCGCGGCGATTCGGAAAGCGCGAAGTCTGGCGGCGCCGGCGGACGGTCGCCGGCGCGCGGGTGGAGCGCTTCACGCCAGTTGTCTTCGGAGACGCCGAAATTCTCCAGCATCATCTCGGACCGCAGCCAGCCGGGTGTGATCGCGACGGCGGTGGCGCCGTGCGCCTTCAACTCATGGCCCTGCGAAAACGCCAGCCTGTTCACCGCGGCTTTCGCCAGATCGTAGAACACTGAGATCCGGTAATGCGATGCGTTGTATCCCGTGGTCCCGTCGGTCACTTCCGCCAGCAGCCCGCCGGGGCGATCGATCAGCAACGGCAGCAGGTAGTGAGAGGTGACCAGGTGAGTTTCGATGCCGAGCCTGAGAATTCGCAACCCCTTCTCGAGATCGTGCTTCCAGATCGGTGTGTTCCAGTCGGCTGGACCGCCCTTCAACCGTTCGGCGCCCCAGATGTCGTTGACGAGCACGTCGATGTGGCCGTGCTCGTTCCGCAGCCGCGCCGCCAGGGCCTCGACCTGCGCCGGGTCGAGATGATCGACGCCGACGGCCACCCCATGGCCGCCCAGCCGCGTCACAAGTTCAGCCGTCTCCTCGATGGTCTCTGGCCGGTTGTATTCCGAACGGGCCGCCCTGGTGCTGCGACCGGTGCAGATGACCGTCGCGCCGGCTTCGCCAAACGCCGCGGCGATGCCCCGCCCCGCACCGCGAGTGGCCCCGGCGACAACGACAACCCGGCCGCGCAAGGCTTCTGAATCTGGCGACCATCCCATGGTGCGCCGCATTCTTTCACAGAGGCGCGCGGTCACTCAGCAGACGGTGCCGGCCCGGCGTCCCGGCACTCGTCACCGTAAACCGCCGCTCCCGCCGGCGGCGGCCCTTGCGTCCGGGCTCGCGCACGACATACCGTGCCGCATGCGCCCGCATCACCTGATCGCTCTCGTCATCCTTGCCCTGTCACCGCTCGTCCGCGCCGAACAAGCTCGGCCCTCGCTGAGCGGCACCGTCGTCGTGGTGAACCAGCAATCCGATTCGGTCACGTTAATCGATCTGAAGACGATGACGGCCTACCGGCACGTGGCGGTGGTCGGCGGGCCGCATGAAGCGGCGGTGTCGCCGGATGGCCGCCGCGTGGTGGTGACCAACTACAACAAGGCCGGGGTTGGGCAACAGAAGGTGCTGAGCGTGCTGGCGCTGCCGAGCGGCGACACCATCAAGACCATCGACCTTGGCGAGTACCGCGCGCCGCACGACGTGCGCTGGGTGGACGGCGAGCGCGTGGTGGTGACGTCGGAGGCGAACCAGGCGCTGCTGCTGGTGCACGTGGACACCGGCGCCATCGAGCGGGTGTTCAAGACCGACGCTGGCGTGTCGCACATGCTGGCGTTGTCGGCCGATCGCACCCGCCTCTACTGCTCGAACCTCCGCGACGGCAGCGTCAGCGCGTTCGACTTCGCAAGCGGGCGCAAGCTGAAGGACATCAAGACCGGCGCCGAGAGCGAGGGCGTGGGCGTGACGCCGGACGGCCGCTGGGTGTGGGCCGGCAATCGTGCCGCGGACACCATCTCGATCATCGACACGCGGTCGCTCGAGGTGGTCAAGCACCTGCCGTCGCCGGGCTTCCCCTATCGCGTGCAGTTCACGCCTGACGGCAAGTACGCGCTGGTGCCTCACGCCAACGCCTCGTCGCTGGTGCTGGGTGACGTCGCGACGCAGACGATTGCGAAATCAATCCCGCTCGGGATGACGAAGGTGGACAAGCCCTCCACCGCCGGCGTCTTCCCGCATCCGGACAACCGGCACGCCTTCGTGACGGTGCGCAACGACAACTCCATGCTCGTCCTGGATCTGATCTCCGGCGAGACGCTGGGCCGTGTCGAAGTGCAGCAGAGCCCGGACGGCGTCACCTACTCGCCCGCGCAACGCTAGCCGAGCATTCGCGGGCGATGAGCTTGACGCACTCCGCGCGCTCGTCGTAACACTGGCTTCATGACGACTACGCCGGATGCCGACATCCGCCGCGTCGTCGATGCTCAGGCGTCGGCGGTGCGGCGAGGGGACGTGGAAACGATGATCGCGGACGTGGCGGAGGACGTGGTGTCGTTCGACGTCGTCGATCCGTTGCGGCGCAATGGCCGAGGCTCGGTGCGCGAGCGAACCGCCGCGTGGGTCGCGTCGTTCGACGGGCCGATCAGCTGGGACAATCAGGACATCGTGGTGACGGCCGCGGACGATGTGGCGTTCGCGTCGATGCTGAGTCGCGTGGTCGGCACGCTCAGGAACGGCACGCGCATCGACATGTTCTTCCGCAAGACGCTTGGGTTGCAGCGACGGGCCGGGCGATGGGTCATCACGCACGACCACGGGTCGGTGCCGTTCAACCCCGAGACCGGCCAGGCGTCGCTCGGGCTCAAGCCGTGACGGTACCGCGCGTCACTCAGGCCGGCAGCACCGCCGTCGCTTCGATCTCGACCAACGCCCGATCCTCCAGCAATCCAGCCACGACCAGCAGGGTCATCGCCGGGTAGTGGCGGCCGATGACGTTCCGGTAGACCTGCCCCAGTTCCTTCTGCCGCGTTACGTAGGCAGTCTTGTCGGTGACGTACCACGTCATCCGGACCAGGTGCTCCGGCCCTGCCCCGGCGCTCCGCAGCACGGCCACCATATTGAGCAGCGCCTGTTCGACCTGGCCGACGAAGTCGTCGGTCTCGAACTGCCGCAGCGCGTTCCAGCCGACCTGTCCTGCCACGAACACCATGCGGCCCTCGGCGGCCACGCCGTTGGCATAGCCGCGCGGCGGCGCCCACCCGTCGGGTTGCAGAAACTGCAGGTGTGGCAAATTCATGATGGGTCCTTGGGGTCTGGCACGATCGGGTCGAAAACGACGCAGAAACTGCGGTCACGACCCGCCTCGCATACGAAAGCGCTGAATCTTGCCGGTTGCCGTCTTCGGCAGCTGGTCCACGAAGTTGATGGCTCGCGGGTACTTGAAGGGCGCGATCGACGCCTTCACGTGATCCTGCAGGCGCTTCACCGTCGACCTCGTCCGGCGCGATGCCCGGCCGCAGCACCACGAACGCGGTGACGATCTGCCCGCGCTCCTCGTCCGGCCGGCCGACGACGGCGCATTCGCCGACGTCGGCGTGCGCAAGGAGCGCCGCCTCCACCTCCGGCCCCGCAATGTTGTAGCCCGCCGACAGGATCATGTCGTCGGTCCGGGCGGCGAAATGGAACCGGCCGTCGGCGTCCTGCGAGAACGCGTCCCCGGTCAGGTTCCAGCCGTCGCGAACGTACGCCGCCTGACGCGAGTCGGCCAGATAGCGGCAACCCGTCGGCCCGCGCACGGCGAGCCGTCCCACCGTGCCACGCGGCACCTCGCGCATGTCCTCGTCGACGATGCGGGCCTCGTAACCCGTCACCAGGCGCCCGGTGCAGCCAGGATGTGCATCGCCGACGCGGTTGCTGATGAAGATGTGCAGCATCTCGGTGGTGCCGATGCCGTCGAGAATGGGCGTGCCCGTCTTCGCCATCCAGTCGCGGAAGACGGGGGCGGGCAGGGTTTCACCCGCCGACACCGCGAGTCGCAGCGACGACAGGTCGGCGCCGGCGTCCATGGCGGCCATCATCCCGCGGTAGGCCGTGGGCGCCGTGAAGCAGATCGTCGCCTTGTAAGTCTCGATGATGCCGACCATGTTCGCCGGTGAGGCGTTCTCGAGCAGCGTCGCGGTGGCGCCAAAACGCAGCGGGAAGATCGCCAGGCCCCCAAGGCCGAACGTGAACGCCAGCGGCGGCGAGCCGACGAACACGTCGTCCGGCGTCACGCCGAGCACCTCTCTTGCATAGCCGTCGGCGATCGCGAGCAGATCGCGATGGAAGTGCATCGTCGCCTTCGGCTCCCCGGTCGTGCCCGAGGTGAAGCCGAGCAGCGCCACATCGTCGCGAGACGTCGGCACCGCGTCGAAGCGCACCGGCTTGTCGAGCGCCACGCGGTCGAGCTCGGCGTCGTGGTTGGACGTGCCATCGAACGGCACCACCTGCTTCAGGAAGCGGCTGTCCTTGGCGCAGGCCACGAGCTCGTCGGCGATGCGACTGTCGGTGAGCGCGAGGGAGATCTCGGCCTTGTCCACGATCTTCGTGAGCTCACCGGCCCTGAGCATCGGCATCGTGTTCACCACGACCGCACCCGCCTTGGTCGCGGCGAGCCAGGCTGCGACCAGTGCCGGGTTGTTGCCGGAGCGGATGAGCACACGATGGCCGGGCCGCACTCCGTAGTTCTCGACCAGGGCGTGGGCCAGCCTGTTCGACCAGTCGCTCAGTTCCTTGTACGTGCGCCGGCGGCCGTTGCCGATGAGCGCGACGTGATCGCCGAAGCCGCGCTCGACCATGCGGTCGGTCAGCTCCACCGCGACATTGAGGCGCGCGGGGTACTGAAACTCCTGGCGATCGAGCAGCAGCTCGGGCCATTCGTGTGGTGGAGGCAGTCGATCCCGCGCGAAACTGTCCACGTGGGCGCTCGGCTCGAGTCGGATGGAGGCGTCGCTCATGCCCTACACCCCCGCGCCGGCATCTGCGAGGACGGCGCGCGCGATGACCACCCGTTGCACGTCGGACGCTCCTTCGTAAATGCGCAAGGCCCGAATCTCACGATACAGGCGCTCCACCACGTGGCCGCTGCGGACGCCGTCGCCGCCATGGAGCTGGACGCTGGCATCGATCACACGCTGGGCAGCCTCGGTGGCATGGAGCTTCGCCATCGCCGCCTCGCGCGTGACGCGGGAGGCGCCGGTGTCCTTCGTCCACGCGGCGCGATACACGAGCAGCGCCGACGCATCGACGTCGAGCGCCATGTCCGCGAGGTGGCCCTGCACCATCTGCAACTGCGCCAGCGGGGCGCCGAAGCGCTGGCGCGAGCGACAGACGGCCACCGCCTCGTCGAGAGCGCGACGGGCAAAGCCCAGCGCCGCGGCACCGACCGTGGCGCGGAACACGTCCAGGGTTGCCATGGCGATCTTGAAGCCGTCGCCGGGCGCACCGATGAGCGCAGCCGCCGGCAGGCGACAAGCGTCGAAGCGCAGCCGCGCCAGCGGATGCGGCGCGATCACCTCCAGGCGTTCCACCACCGACAGGCCGGGGGTGACCGCCGGGACGATGAACGCGCTCAGTCCTCTTGCGCCTGGCGCTTCACCGGTTCGCGCGAACACCACGTAGACGTCGGCGATGCCGCCGTTCGAGATCCAGGTCTTCTCGCCGTCGAGCACCCAGTCGTCACCATCGCGGCGGCCGGTCGTGGCGATGGCGGCGACGTCCGACCCCGACTCGGCCTCGGTGAGCGCAAAGGCGGGGATGGCGGTGCCGGCACGTGTGCGCGTGAGCCAGGAGCGGCGTTGCTCGGAAGATCCGAACAGCGAAATGGGTCCGGCCCCGAGGCCCTGCATGGCCAGCGCGAAGTCCGCCAGCCCGTCGTGGCGCGCGAGCGTCTCGCGCGACAGCGCCAGGGTGCGCACGTCGAGGCGCGCGTCGGGATCGTCCGGCGACGGTGCCGTGGCCTCGAGCCAGCCGTCACGCCCGAGCGCCGCTACCAGGGCACGGCACGTGCCGTCCACGTCGTGATGGTCCACCGCCACGAGCGCATCGGCAGCCCAGCGATCGAGCCGGCGCGCGTGGTCACGATGATGCGCGTCGAAGAACGGCCAGGAGAGAAAGCTCGCGTCAGCCATCGACAGTCCCTCAGTTGCCCTCGAACCGCGGCGCGGCCTTGGCCACGAACGCGTCATAGGCGCGGCGGAAGTCGCGCGTCTGCATGCAGATGGCTTGCGCCTGCGCTTCGGCCTCGATCGCCTGATCGACGCTCATCGACCATTCCTGATTGAGCATGGTCTTGGTCATCATGTGCGCGAATCCCGGTCCTTCGGCCAGCCGCCGCGACAGATCGGCGGCCGTCGCGTCCAGCTCCGCGCCCGGGACGAGGCGATTGAAGAAGCCCCACCGTTCGCCCTCCTCCGCGGTCATCGTCCGGCCGGTGTAGAGGAGCTCGGCGGCACGTCCCTGGCCGATGACGCGCGGCAGCATCGCGCAAGCGCCCATGTCGCAGCCCGCCAGTCCTACGCGCGTGAACAGGAACGCCACCTTTGCCGTCGGCGTGCCGAGCCGGAGGTCGGAAGCGAGCGCGATCATCGCACCGGCGCCGACACAGACGCCGTCAACGGCCGCGATCACCGGCTGCGGACACGCGCGAATCGCTTTCACCAGGTCACCAGTCAGCCGCGTGAAGGCCAGCAGCCCCTTCATGTCCCGGTCCAGCAGCGGGCCGATGATCTCGTGCACGTCGCCACCCGAACAGAAGTTGCCGCCGTTCGATGCGAGCACCACTGCCGCGACGTCGTCTGCGTCGGCAAGGGAGCGGAACGTGTCGCGCAGCTCGGCATAGCTGTCGAAGGTCAGCGGGTTCTTCCGCTCGGGCCGCGTCAACCTGACGGTCGCGATGCCATTCTCGAGCCGCCAGTCGAAGTGGCGGGGTGTGAAGTTCGCCATGCTCATGGGCGTCGTTCTCCATTGCGGATGCGGCCGGCCAGGCCATCGAGATGCGCGATGAGGACCTCGGTGTCGGCTTTCGTGAAATCGGAAAGCAGCTCGTCCACCCAGGCTTCGTGCGCGGCGGCCATCTCGGCGAACCGGTCGGCCCCGGCGCGCGTCAGGGTGACGCGGACCGCGCGGCGATCCGCCGCGGCGGTGTGCCGCGTCACGAGCGCTTCGGCGGCGAGCCGATCGATGATGCCGGTGACGTTGCCATTCGACACCAGCAGCAGCCGCGACAGCTCCGTCATCGTCATGCCGGTGCGCGTGCGGGCGAGCGCTGCCATCACGTCGAACTGCGGGAGCGTCATCATGAACGTGGTACGCAGCCGCTCGCGCAGCGCGCCTTCGATGGCCCGCGCGGCGCGCAGCAGCCGGAGCCACAGGCGCAGCCGCTGCTTCGAGGTCGTCTGCGGCGCCCGCACCCGGGACCCGAGCCGCGCGGCAGTCGCGCTCACGCGGCCTCCTCGGGCGGAATTCGAATGGCCTGGCCGGTCGTGGCGGCGGCCTCCGGCGTGCACAACCCTCGCACCACCGCGGCGACTTCGGCCGGCGTGATCAGACGGCCGTCGGGGTTTGCCGCGATCAGTTCCTCGCGCGCGGCCGCACGGCTGCGCCCGGTGGCGGCAACGATCGAATCGATCGACGACTCGAGCATCGGCGTCTCGGTATAGCCGGGACAGACGGCATTGACGGTGACGCCCGTGCGCGCCAGCTCGATGGCCAGCGAGCGCATCATGCCCACGACGCCGTGCTTGGCCGCGCAGTAGGCGGTGACGTACGCGAAACCCTGGAGGCCGGCGGTGGAGGCGACAAACACGACCCGGCGCAGCTGACCATCCGGGGCGTCGCGCCGCGTGACACCCGGCAGGCAGGCGCGAACGGTGAGGAAGGCTCCCGTGAGGTTGAGGTCGATCATCCGCTGCCACAAGGCAAGGTCG
Source organism: uncultured Acidobacteriota bacterium (assembly GCA_963723005.1). Lineage (GTDB taxonomy): Bacteria > Acidobacteriota > Vicinamibacteria > Vicinamibacterales > UBA2999 > VFZN01. The sequence goes on from CAVRPA010000019.1 coordinate 332,188, forward strand.
GTGCGCGACGCTGGCGCGCTTTCGGCCGCGCCTGCGTTGGCGATGACGATATCGACCGGGCCGAAGACTGCGGTGGCGGCCTGCACCATGGCAACGCAGTCCGCCTCGCGCGTCACGTCCGCAACGACCGCCTGCGCGCGCGGCAGTGTCGCGGCACACCGCCTCCAGCGGCGCGCGACGCCGGCCCGCCACGGTGACGGCCGCACCCTCGGCCGCAAGCGCGGCGGCAATCGCCGCGCCGATGCCGGTGCCGCCGCCGGTAACGAGCGCGTGGTGACCCTCGAGTAAGCTTTTCACCTGCTCCCTGCTCCCTGCTCCCTGATCCCTGATCCCTGATCCCTAAACTTTCCCCGTCATGCTGTCGGCGCGCGACGCGAGCCGCCGCAGCTGATCGCGTCCCGGCAGATACGGCTTCGGCCAGTCCGCGCCGTCGTAGCCCAGTTCGGCGGCAGCATGCAGCGTCCAGTAGGGATCGGCCAGGTGCGGCCGCGCCAGACACACGAGGTCGGCACGCCCCGCCATCAGGATCGAGTTCACGTGATCGGGTTGGTAGATGTTGCCGACGGCCATCGTCGCCAGGCACGCCTCGTTGCGGATGCGGTCTGAGAATGGCGTCTGGAACATCCGGCCGTAGACGGGCCTGGCCGCGATGGAGGTCTGGCCGGCCGAGACATCGATCAAATCGGCGCCCGCGTCGGCGAAAAGACGCGCAATGGTCACGGCGTCACTTGGCGTGATGCCTGCCTCGCCCACCCAGTCGTGCGCCGAGATGCGCGCCGAGATCGGCTTGCCATCCGGCCACACCTCCCGCACCGCGCGCAGCACTTCCAGCGGAAAGCGCAGCCGGTTCTCGAGCGTGCCGCCATACTCGTCGTCGCGACGGTTGGTGAGCGGCGTGATGAACGCCGACAGCAGATAGCCGTGCGCGCAGTGCAACTCCAGCCAGTCGAAACCGGCGCGCGCCCCCATGCGTGCCGAAGCCACGAACGCGTCGCGCACCGCGTCCATGTCGTCGCGAGTCATGGCACGGGGGATCTGGCTGGCCGGCGACCACGGCACGGGCGACGGCGCAATCACCTCCCAGTTCCCGGCGTCGAGCGGCGCATCCATCGTCTCCCAGCCCAGCTGCGTCGAGCCCTTCGGGCCTGAGTGCCCGAGCTGAATGCCGACTTTCGCGGCGGTCTCGGCGTGGATGAAGTCCACGATGCGGGCCCAGGCCTGCTCGTGCTCCGGCCGATAGAGGCCCGTGCAGCCCGGACTGATGCGGCCCTCGGCGGTGACGCAGGTCATCTCGGTCATGACGAGCCCGGCGCCGCCCTTGGCGCGCTCCGCGTAGTGGACGAAATGCCAGTCGCCCGGCGTGCCATCCACCGCTCGGTACTGGTCCATCGGCGAGACCACGACCCGATTGGCGAGCTCGACTTCACGCACCCGGAACGGCACGAACATCGGCGCCCGCGGCATGGCGGGCTCCTTGCCGGTGGCGGTGGTCTCGAACCACGCCTCGGCGCTGGCCAGCCACCGCGGATCGCGTTGACGCAGGTTCTCGTGGCCGATGCGCTGCGAACGGGTGAGCAGCGAGTAGTTGAGCTGCACCGGATCGAGATGCAGGTAGCGTTCGACGTTCTCGAACCACTCCACCGAGTTGCGGGCCGCGCTCTGCAGCTTCAGCACCTCCACCCGCCGCTCCGCTTCGTAGCGCGCCAATGCCGACGCCAGATCCGGCTCGCTGTCCACGTGCTCGGCGAGAGCGATCGCGCTCTCCATCGCCAGCTTCGTGCCGGACCCGATCGAGAAATGCGCGGTCGCCGCGGCATCACCGAGCAGCACCACGTTCTCGTGGCTCCACCGCTCGCAGAGCACCCGGTTGAAGTTGAGCCACCCCGATCCGCGCAGGTGGCGCGCGTTGGTCATCAGCGGATGACCGCCGAGGTAGTTCGCGAAGATCCGCTCGCAGGCGGCTACGGTTTCGGCGCCGTCCATCCGATCGAAGCCGGACCGCCGCCAGGTGTCCTCCGAGCACTCGACGATGAACGTCGCGGTGTCGGCGTCGAACTGATAGGCGTGCGCCCACACCCAGCCGTGCGGCGTCTCCTCGAAGACGAACGTGAACGCATCGAACTTCTGGTTGGTGCCCAGCCAGATGTACTTGCAGGCGCGGACGTCGATGTCGGGCTTGAAGACGTGCGCGAGCTCGGTCCGCACCTTGGAGTTGACGCCGTCGGCGCCAACCACGAGGTCCCAGTCACGCCACGACGCCAGGCCCTCGATCTCCGTCTCGAACCGCAGCTCCACGCCGAGTTCCCGGGCGCGGTCCTGGAGCACGTTGAGCAGCCGCCGCCGGCCGATGCCGCTGAAGCCGTGGCCGCCGGAGCGCAGCACCTGGCCGCGATAGTGCACCGCGATGTCGTCCCAGTAGACGAACGAGTCGCGAATGGTCGCCGCGGTTAGCGGGTCGTTGCGATCGAGGTTGTCGAGGGTCTCGTTCGACAGGACGACGCCCCATCCGAAGGTGTCGTAGGGGCGGTTGCGCTCCACTACGACGACCTCGTGGGCCGGCTGGCGGAGTTTCAGCGAGATGGCCAGATAGAGGCCCGCCGGACCGCCGCCAAGACATGCCACGCGCATCGTGTGGGCCTGAAAGGAAAACGGCGACAGGATGGCGCAGAAGGCGAAGATGTTACAAGCCTAAAATATTCAAGCTTGAAACAGACCGGCCGGCGGCAGGCGTCGAGCTCACGCCGCGATGACCAGCGTCTCGCCGATGTCGCGCCACCCCAGCCGTCCCTGCTCGGCCCGCAACATCGCCTCGGCGCGCTCGATCGGCTCGGTCACCGGCTCCCGGCTCAGCGCGAACGAGCGGTGGTGGACCGGCACGAACAGCCGCGCCCCCGCCGCGTCCGCCATCGCCACCGCCTGCTCTGGCGTGCAGTGATTGGTGATCCACGGGTCGTAGGCGCCGATCGGCATCACCGCCGCCTCGAAGGGCCCGAAGCGCCGATGCGCGGCGAAGGCGTTGGTCTGGGCAGTGTCGCCGCCGATCAGCAGCCGTCGCCCTTCGCGCTCGATCACGAAGCCGCCGTAGCCTCGCCAGGTGTCGCGGCCGAGCCGCGCGCCCCAGTGCCGCACTTCGAGGGCACGCACCAGCGCGTCGCCCCGTGGCGTGCTCACCCGCGCCGTGTCGTTCCAGCGCAGCTCCTGGACCGACGAGTAGTGGTCCCGCGGCAACAGATCAGAGGTCCCCGCGGCCATGACCGCCGCTGGCCGGCCCCTCAACGATGCCAGCGATGGCCGGTCGAGGTGATCGAAATGCGCGTGGGAGACGAGGACGAGGTCGAGCTCCGGAAGTTCTTCCGGGGTCAGCGCGCACTGCACGAGACGCTGCGGCCCGAGGCTGCCGACACCAAGGTCCACGCCGATGCGTGGAAACAACACCGGGTCGGTGATGATGCGCAGCCCGTAGAAGTTGACCAGAACCGTGGCATGCCCCAGCCAGGCAATAGTGATGGCATTGTCGTCCCAGGTGGTCGGCGCGGGCCGGTGCGGTGCGGGCGGCACGTCCTTCCCGAACTCGCGGACACGCTCGCGCAGGAAGCGCGCGCTCCACGACGACGACAGGCTGGTCCACGCCGCTCCGGCACTCGCCACCACAGCCGTGCCGAGGAAGCCGCGGCGATTGAGAGGGCTCTTCACCTCAATTGAGCTTACGCCATGAAGCCGCGCAGTGACTCGAGATCCTTCTTTACGATCGCCATGAATTCCGTCCTCGGCATCTTCAGCGTCCACGTTCCAAGGTCGGTCCCGAGCAGATGCCAGGCCCCAGCGGTCTCGAACTGCAGCAAGCGCTCGAGAAGAAGCACGCGCCGCCGCTGCCAATCGTCTTCCTGACCGGTCATGGCGACATTCCGATGATCGTCCGCGCCGTACAAGCAGGTGCCGTGGACTTCCTGACCAAGCCTGTGAAGCGCGAAACCCTGCTGCGCGCTGTTGAAACCGCACTTGCGAGGGGCATCGAGCGACGGCAGGCGGCCGATGCGGTCCGAAGCGCTGACGCCTCGTGAGCGCGAGGTCTGCGACAGCGTCGTCGCTGGCTTGCTCAACAAGCAGATCGCCGCCAATATCGGCTGCTCGATTCGCACCGTCAAGGTTCACCGCAGTCGCGTGATGCAGAAAATGCTGGCCGCCTCCATCGCCGACTTCGTGCGCATGGCCCAGTCCTGGGCTCCGCGTCGATGGCGAAGCGGGCGAACGTATCACGCTGAACCGAGACAACGCGCTAGGATCGTGGGATGGCACCCTCTCAGGTGTTCCTGCTGTCCCCTGCACGCTGTGACGGGCGCCGCGCCGCGATGCTGCTGAAGCCGGCGGCCACCTCCCCGGCGGCCGATCGCCTTCGCGCGGGCACGCTCACCCTCGGCGACGCGTTCACCTTCATGAGCGCGCTCTACTTCCGCGGCAAGCTCAGCCTACGCGCAAGCGTTCTCGGAAGCCGACCCGTCCGGGCCCACGAGCTACATCATCACGCCGACTCGTGGGCTGCAGACGCCGGACAGCCTGGTTTCGATCTCGCTGCTCGAGGAGTTCGCCGCCACCGACATCGCCTCTGGTGACAGCGCCTATCGCGCGCCGCTCGATCGCGATGTCGCGCTCCTCGCCAACCGGCTGTCCGACGCGACGCGCGTGATCCTGCTCGGCAGCATCGCGTCGAACAAGTACGTGGATGCGCTGGCTCCGGTCCTCGGTGAACGGTTGCACTATCCGGCGTCGTTCATCGGGCGAGGTGACATGAGCCGTGGCGGCTTGCTGCTGCGAAGCGCGGCCGCCGGCCTCGAGCTCGACTATGTGCGGCTCGATACCACGGCCACACGCCGCGGCGTGCGACCGCCCAGGCTGGAGCCGGCGCCCAGGCGCCGCCGGTAACGCACCCGAAGATTGTGCCGGCGTCGTGATGCTTTCGGGCACTACCTTTGCTGTGGCGACGATTGAGACGCGACAGATGGGTGCCGTCGTTCCAAAATGAGCACCCCGTGTCTACAGGAGGCTTTGTGGCATCAGAAGACAAAGGCAAGACCGTGACCCGCGAACAGCTCATCGACTTGCTGAACGAGGATCTGGCGCGCGAGTATCAGGCGATCATCGCGTACGTGGTCTACTCGCAGGCCCTCAAGGGCGCGGAATACATGAGCATTGCCAAGGAGCTGGAAGTGCATGCGGGCGAGGAGCTGCAGCACGCCCTCACGATTGCCAAGCAAGTCGATTACCTGGGCGGTATGCCCGCCGCCAAGGCGCTGCCAGTGGTGCTGACCGAGGACGCCAAGGGCATGCTGCGCGCCGACCTCAACAACGAGAACGACACCATCCGCAACTATCGCGAGCGCGTGAAACAGTGCGAGGCGCTGGGTGAATACGCCATCGCCGAGGACATCCGCGAGATCCTGCGGCAGGAGCAGGAGCACCAGCAGGATCTGGCGACCGCATTGGGCGAGGATGTGCCGGACGTGTCGAAGCCGGCGAAGAAGTAGCCGGGCGCGGCGAAGCGCCGCCCGTCAGAACGAGCGCGAGTGACCTGCGGCGGGACGCGCGGCCCTACTTCTGGGGGCCGCAGTCCCGTGCGAGGAGCGCCTCCGCCTCGGTATCGGGCATGCCGGCCCACGCCATTCGCTCTCGACGCCTTTACGAGGTACGAGGCGTCGGCGCACACCGCCGGCGCGATCCTGGAGAATGTCATTGGCACTCGGAGGGCCAAGGTAGAGCACGGCGTCGGACTGGCCGATGCCGCTGCCGTCAGGCCCCGCCGGGCGGTGCCTCGGAGGTCGGCGCCATCGGCCGCGCCGTGGCCGCCTGGATCGCGACCGACAGAGCCAGAGATCAGGCACTCACGAACCCGCCCGATGTGCGCTTCTTGCCGACATTCTCGCAGGTTCCGGGCGGGCTCATCCCGATGGTCTGCCAGGGTGCATCGGTTTCGGTCAGGGACAGCCAGCGGCCTCGGTCAGCCTCGTGGCAAGGCGTGCCCGGCCAGCGGCATCCAAACGCAGGGTCTCGGGCCGAACCAGCAAGCGCCGCGCCCGCTCGAACGTGGCGCGCATCAGCCCCGAGGACGAATGCTGCATCGTCCCCAGTACGAAATGGCCAATCTCGTGGGCGATGATGTGTCCGAGTGCACGTGGCACCAGGGCGTCGGTCGTGCCCAGGCCCTGGTCGAGCACGAGCGTCGATGTGCCGAGGCGCGCGATCTCGTCATGGCGCACCCAGGCGATGGCGGCGTCGATGGAGACGCGGATGAGGCGCTGCGGCGCGCCGTTGTGGAACACGACCTCGCCCAGCACACCGCCAGCACCGCTGACCGGCATCCCGGACACTGCGGCCACCCATATGTTGATGCCCTTCCAGGCGTCGATATCATCGTGGCCTTCGACCCAATCGAAAGTCAGTCCCTCGGGCCGCCACGTGGTGTCCACGATCCCTCTCATGGTGCGAGCGGCCTCAGGCCCGTGCCCCGGCGCAATGGTGAGCCGCACGCGCATCTGCGTGCGGGGCAACGTGGTGCAATCGTCTGCCCAGACCGGTAGCGCCGTGACGAGCAATCCGAACATGATGGCAGCCGTGTGACAACGGTGCATGTTCTCGAGCCATCCTGCTGCCGGCACCGGCGGCCGACGGCGGACAGATGATGCCGGTGCTGCCAGGCGCCAGGCAGCGCATGAACATGCGTTTTTCTTGCGCGCGAGGGATCAGATCAAGCCCTGGCGGAAGGCCTTGGCCACGGCGGCGGACTTCGAGTGGACGTGCAGCTTGTCGTAGATGCTGCGCACGTAGTTGCGGACGGTGTTGAGGCTGACGTGCATTTCGTCGCCCGCTGCCTGGTAGGTGTGGCCGTAGGCGAGGAGCGAGAGGAGGCGAAGCTCCTGAGCCGTCAAGTGAGCGTCGCCATCAGCCGGCGGCCCGGTGCGCTGAAACAGTGCCACTACCTTGCGCGCAATCTCGGGCGACATCGGTGATCCTCCCGCCGCGGCGTCCTCGATGGCCATGATGAGCCGCGCGGGCGTGATCGACTTCATTAGGTAGCCCAGCGCACCGTTGCAGATGGACTCGAAAATGCGCGCTTCGTCCGAGAACGCGGTGAGAATGAGCACGGCCGTCCCGGGGTGTGCTTCGCGGATGCGCCGCACTCCTTCGGCGCCAGACTCACGCGGCATGTTCACGTCCAGGAGCAGCACGTCCGACGGCGCACCACGGAGGCCGCGGACGGCTTGTTCCACCGTTCCGTAGCGACCGACGCAACTCAGGCCTTCACTCTGGCCGATGAGGGTGGTCAGCGCCTCGCGCAGACCGGCGTCGGCGCCACGATCGACACGCGCACCTTGGCGCGGCTGTTATTGGATCCCGGCGGGTCGGTTGCTGGCGACACGGAGCCCTCCACCCCTTGGCGGCGCCCAGTGTAACGACTCGGGCCCCTGCCGACTACGCATGTTCATGTACCAGCTCTTCCGTCTGGGGCCGAGGGGAGTGCCTTCCTCGCGCCATGGCCTCCCAGCTGCGAGCCGGCGTGCACCTAGCCTGGGCCTGGATTGGTTTCGTGGCATGCCGACGCCGGCTGAGCAGCTGCTCATCCTGTGTTCAGTGACGAGACGGCCTCCCCAGAGCACTTCACTGGCATGTCCGAACGGCGGGGGTCGTCTGGCTCTGCACCAGGCGAGGGTTTCGCCCGGTCCCGTGGCGGCGGAGGCGCCTGACGCCCGCGGTGGGCAGCTGGACCCGATCCCCCCTTCGTTGTTCAGAAGGACACGCGACCTCTGGATCTCCAGCGGAGACACTGGTGCCGGCGGCACAAGAGTGACCCGTCAGGGGTTCGCCACTTCACCGATGCCGACGGCCTCGACAGCTGCGCCGTCAGTGCTGTCGGATCTCGGCGTGGTGCCGTTGTCGGTGTTGCGACCAGTGGCCTCCGAAGGCACCGCCGAGGCGCAGACGGCGCACAACGGATCGAGCCCAGGCTCCGTCTAAGCACGGCATGGGGAACCTTCGCCGCGATCTGGTCTACGCGCTCCGCAAGTTTGGCTCGGCGCGCGCCTTCACCGCCACCGCCGTCCTGACGCTGGCGCTGGGCATCGGCGGCACGACGGCGATCTTCACGCTCATCCACGCGGTGATGCTGAAGTCGCTGCCGGTGGGCGACCCCTCCCGGCTCTACCGGATTGGCGATGGCGACAACTGCTGCGTGCAGGGCGGCCCCCAGGATCGCTGGGGCATGTTCTCGTTCCCGCTGTTCGAGCGCATCAAGGCCGAAGTCCCGGAGTTCGAGGAGCTCACCGCCTTCCAGGCGGGCATGGGCCGGATGAGCGTCCGCCGGCAGGGCGTGAGCGACGCGCCGCGGCCACTCCGCGCCACCTACGTCACCGGCAATTACTTCACCACCCTCGGCGTGAATGCGGTCGCCGGCCGCGCCTTCACCGCGGCGGACGATGCGGCGGCGGCAGCGCCGGTGGTGGTGCTGGCGTATCACGCCTGGCAGGGCGTCTACGGCGGTGATGCCTCGATCGTGGGGTCCACGCTGGTCGTCGAGGGGCAGGCCTTCACCGTCGCGGGCGTGACGCCGCCGGGTTTCTTCGGCGAGACGCTGAAAGCCGACCCACCCGACATGTGGGTGCCGTTGCAGCAGGAGCCGCTGATTGCCGGCACCGAAACGTCACTGCTGCGGCAGCCCATCTCCTCGTGGCTGCGTGTGATCGGCCGCCTCCGCCCGGGCGCGACGATCGACGGCATGGAGGCGCGGCTCACCGGCTTGTTGCGGCAGTGGATGCAGCACGAAGCCGGCTATCCGCCCAACTGGCTGGCCGAAATCGAGCGCGTGCTGCCGCAACAGGTGATCGCCGTGGTGCCTGCCGGCGCCGGCGTCGGCGTGATGAAGGAACAGTACGGACGCAGCCTGCGGATTCTGATGGCCGTCTGCGCGCTGGTCCTGCTGATCGCGTGCGCGAACGTCGCGAATCTCCTGCTGGCCCGGGCGGTGGCGCGCCGCGGCCAGACGGCGGTGCGGTTGGCGATGGGAGCGTCACGCCGGCAGATCGTCACCGAGGCGTTGGTGGAAAGCGTGCTGCTCGCCATCGGCGGCGCCCTGGCCGGCCTGATCGTGTCGGTGGCCGCATCCCGCCTGCTGCTGTCGCTCGCGTTCTCGGGCGCGAGCCTCCTGCCCATCGACACCATGCCGTCTCCGCTGGTGCTGGCCTTCGCCAGCAGCCTCGCCCTGGTGACCGGCCTCCTCTTCGGCACCGCGCCCGCCTGGCTGGCCACGCGCACCGATCCGATCGAGGCGCTGCGCGGCTCGGGCCGCACCGCCGGCGATCGGGCGTCGTTCGCGCGCAAGGCGCTGCTCGTCGTGCAGGCCACGCTCTCGGTGGTGCTGGTGGCCGGCTCGACGATGCTCGGCCGCAGCCTTGGCAATCTCGAGGGACAGGACTTCGGGTTCAATCGCGACGGGCGGGTGCTGGTGTCGGTGGGCCGCCCCTCGGCGTCGATCACCGGCGAGCGGCTCACGGCGTTCTACCGCGACCTCGAAGGCCGGCTCGAGCGCATCCCTGGCGTGCGGAGCGCCGGGCTCGCGCTCTACAACCCGCTCACCAACAACTGGGGCGAGGGCATCCTGATTGCCGGCAAGCCCCTGCCCGCTCCCGGCGAGCAGACCGGCGCGTCGTGGGACCGGGTGAGCACGGAGTACCTGCAGGAGCTCGGCGTGAAGCTCGTGCGCGGCCGCCACTTCACCGCCGCCGACAACGAGACCGCGGAAAACGTGGCCGTGGTGAACGAGGCGTTCGCGAAACGCTTCTTCAAGCCCGAAGAGGATCCGCTCGATCAGCACTTCGGGCTGAACCTCCCCGAGAACGTCAACTCCTTCCGCATCGTCGGCGTGGTGGGCAACGCCCGGTTCCAGTCGTTCCAGCTCGATCGCCCGGCGCGTCCGATGTTCTTCGTGCCGCTCGCGCAGTCGGTGAACTACGCCAGCGAGATGATGAAGCGCGTCGAGACCGCCTCCCACTACGTCGGCGGGCTGCTGCTGGTCACGAATGAATCGCCCGGCGCGCTCGAGGCGCAGGTGGCGCGGGCCCTGTCCGAGGCGGATCCGAACCTGGCGGTGATCAGCATGCGCACCCTGCAGCAGCAGGTGGAGCGGACGTTCGATCAGCAGCGCGCGGTGGCGAGCCTGGCAGGCCTGTTCGGCGTGATCGCGCTGGTGCTGGCGGCCATCGGCCTCTACGGGGTGACGGCGTATTCGGTGGCCCGCCGGACGAGCGAGATCGGTGTCCGCATGGCGCTCGGCGCCAACCAGCGGCGCGTGATCGGGCTGGTGCTCGGGGGCGCGTTCCGGCGCGTGGTCGCCGGGCTGGTGCTGGGACTCCCCTTCGCGGTTGGCGCAGGGTACCTGCTCTCGTCGCAGCTGTTCGGCGTGAAGTTCTGGGATCCGGCGGCGCTGGCGATTGCGGCGGGATCGCTGGCGGTCGCGGCGTTCATCGCCTCCATCGTCCCGGCGACGAGGGCCGCGGCGATCGCGCCGATCAAGGCGTTGCGGATGGAGTGAGAGCGCGGGAGACGCGGCTCGAGGCGCGCGTCAACCAGCCGATTCGGAGAACCTGCCGACCCGCAGAACCACTGCGCACGCGAGCGCGAGCGGCGCCGCGGCGAGGGTCAGCAGCACGCCCATGCTGATCTCCGAGCGCATCTGTCCCGGCGGCAGCAGCGCCGAGCAGAAGAACAGGCCGATGCTGAAACCCATCGCCGCGATCAGCCCGGTGACGAGCAGCTCGCGCCAGCCGACGCGTTGCGGCAGGTCGAAGCCCGCCAGCCGCGCCAGGCCCGCGCCGACGAGCACCCCAACCGGCTTGCCGATCAGCGCCGCAATCGGCAGTCCCCAGGTGCCGGCCTCGAGCGCGCCCATCGGCACGCCGGCGTTGACGAGACCGAAGAAGAACAGCGTCACCTGCACCGGGTATCGCCAGAAGTTCTCGAACCGGCTCAGCGTGTCTTTCGCATTGGGGAGCGCATCGACGAAGAAACCAGGGTCGCGCGGTGCGTGCGGCAGGAACGGCATGATCGGCATGAGCGCGAGCGCCGGATGGAGCCCGCTCCAGAAACAAGCCAGCCACGCGACCACGCCGGGGCCGATCAGATAGGGCCAGAAGTTGACGACCCGCAACCGGCGCAGCCCCAACGCCATGACGATCGCGCCAGCGAGCATCGCCAACCCAAGCACCAGATTCACGTCGCCAGTCTCGTCGAGGAACGCCAGCGCCAGGAATCCAAGCACGTCGCAGCCGATGCCGAGCAGCAGGAAGAACGGGATCACCGGATGTAGCTTGAAGATCAGCCGCACCACGAAATAGCCGATCGCGAGGTCCGTCGCCATGGACACCGGCCATCCGATCGCCAGCATCGGTTCGTCGAGCGCATCGACCACCCGGCCGTACAGCAGCGCCGGCACCGCGACCGCGGCGATCGACGCGATCACCGGCAGCATGGCGCGCCGCCACGAGTGCAGCACACCGCCCGGCGCCGTCGCTTCGATCACCTCCTTGGTAATCAAGCCGAAGAAGAAGACCATGGCGACGTCGTTCACCGCGAACGCGATCGCAAAGGTGAAGCGGTAATAGCTCTCCGGGGCGGTGTTGACCCAGACGAGGGCGATCAACGCCCCCAGCGGCAGCAACAGCAGGTGCTCGACCGCGAAGCGCGACAGCCGCGGAACCGTGGACCGCATCCGGCCCCGGAAGCCGCGGCGTTGGTGGGACGTCCCTGTCTCCTGGTCGGTGCTCATTGCGATGTCTCGTTCCGGATGACACCAGAATCCACGACCCTGCCGGTGCGGGTGATGGCCTGGTAGTTCATTTCGGCTCCCGCAACCTCCACGAGCATGAAGCTCTGGTCCTGATCGAAGGACGCCGCGGTCTGCTGCGACGGGCTCATGTTGCCCCGCCGCAGCTGTCCAGCCGCACCGGAGACGAAGTAGACGATGCCCTTCTGCGGGTGTATCCGCTCGTAGACGTGGTCGTGGCCGGAGAACACGACGTCGACGCCGAACTTCTGGAAGATCGGTTCGAGCCGCAGGCGCAGATCGACCGACGATCCGTGGCGGTCGGCGTTCGAGTAGAGGGGATGGTGGAAGAAGCAGACTTTCCACTCCTCCTTGGCGCCCTGGAGGGTGGCCTCGATCCAGGCGACCTGTTTGGCGTCCATCAACGTGCTGTCGAGCGCCAGGAATCGAACGTTGCCACGCACGAACGAGTAATAGCGCTGGCCGTTCATGTTGAACCCCGGGTACGACACGTTCTGCGGGCGGTCGTGGTTGCCGAGGGAGGCCTGGAACTTGACGCCGGCCGCGAGCAGCGGCGCGTACGGCTGCGCGAACTTTCTCACGAAGTCGGCGGGTTGCTGTCCCCCGTACATGTTGTCGCCCAGCATGATGACGAGGTCGAAGGGGAACGTGGCGTACGACTTGAACATCTGCGCCCCGACTTCGTACTGCTGCCGCTCGCCGGTGCCGTTGTCGCCAATCACTCCGAACTTCAGCGAACCGGATCGGTTCGGGAGCGCGACGATCGATTGTGCCAGCACCGCCGCCGAGGCGAGGGCGGCGAGGAGAGACAGAAGGACCGAGGCCTGGCGTCGGCGCAGCCGAAGAGTCATCGCCAACGTCCTCACGCCTGGTGCGAGATCGTCCCGCCCACCACGGTGCGGACAATCTGGATGTCCTTGATCTTCTCCACGTCCGCGGTGTGCGGATCGTCCGCGAGGACCACGTAGTCGGCCAGCTTACCGGCGGTAATCGAGCCCTTGATCGCTTCCTCGCCCGAGGCCCACGCGCCGTTGTAGGTGTTCACGGCGATCGCCTCGCTGACGCTGAGGCGCTGGTTGGCGCCCCACACCTTGCCGTCCCACCCCTTGCGCGTGACCATGCCCTGGATGCCCATGAGCGGCGCGAACGGTCCCGGACTGAAATCCGAGCCTGCGGCGGCGTAGACGCCGGCGTCCACCAGCGAGCGGAACGCCATGCAGTTCTTCATCATCTCCTCGCCGTAGTACACGAACTTGTCGGGATTGTAGAAGGCGTAGGTCGTGAACAGGGCCGGCACCGCGCCGATCGCCTTGATGCGCTGGACCAGTGACGGGTTGACCAGGGTGCAATGCGTAATCTTCGGCCGGGCATTGGCGCGCGGCAGAAGCTTCAGCGCCCGCTCCGCGGCGGTCAGGTACATGTCGATCGCGACGTCGCCGTTGGCGTGGCAGTTCACCTGGATACCGGCGCGGTGCACGCGCTCCACCCATTCGTTCAGCGTGTCCTGGGTCTCGGTGACGTTGCCCTTGTAAGGCGGCGTCACGCCCGGATACGGCGTGCTCAGCGCCATGGTCCGCTCCGAGAACGAGCCGTCCACCGTGTGCTCGGAGGTGGCGCCGAACTTGATCCAGTCGTCGCCGAAACCGCTCTGGATACCGGCCGAGATCATCGCCTCGAGCACACGACCGCTGGCCTCGTAGCTGATGCGGTGCCGCAGGTCCCCGGCGGCGCGCACGTCCTGCATCGCCTGCAGGTTGCCGCCCTCGTGGTGCACGGTCGTGAGCCCGTAGCGCGCGAACTGCTTCGAGATGTGCGCCACGCCCGCGCGGGCACGCTCTTCGGCTTCGGCCGGCGTGTAGGTGCGCCGCGCGCCAACCTTGCTGAACGGCGCCGAGGCGAGATCGGTCACCCTGCCCGTCAACTGGCCGGTCTCATCCTTGTCGTAGGTGCCACCCATCGGGTTGGGCGTGTCCTTGGTGATGCCAGCCATGGCGAACGCCTTGCTGTTGTAGAAGTAGGTGTGCCCGCCGCGGTGGCGGACGATCACCGGATGCTCGGTCGAGACCTCGTCCAGATCGTGGACGTTGAGCGCGCGTTTGTCGCTGAGCTTGGTGTCGTCGAAGAAGAAGCCTTCGACCCAGGTGCCCGCCGGCGTCGCCTGCGCCCGGTCCCGGAGCTTGCCGATGATGCTGCGGATGCTGACGAACTCGACCTCGAAGGGATTGCCGACGAGCACCTCGTTCAGCAGCACTTCCCCGCCCGCGTGGTTGTGGCAGTCGATGAAGCCCGGCACCACCGTCATCCCCTTGGCGTCGAACGTCTGCGTGTTCTTGCCCGCCAGGCCCTTGATATCGCTGGTCGAACCGACCGCCGTGAAGCGCCCGGCCGAGACGGCAAATGCCTCCGCCCGGGGCGTCCGCGCGTCCATCGTGTAGACCACGGCGTTGATCACGATGAGGTCCGGACTGCCTCCGCCTGTGCCGACCGTCTGAGCCGCGGCCGCGGCCTGCGCGGCGGCCAGCTCCGGCGCGCCCGCGATGGCGGCAAGCGCGGCGCTGGTGGCACTGATGAACTGTCGGCGATCGTGGCGGCTGTGCGGCATCGAAACTCCTGCTGCCGCCAATCCTACACGCGATTCGCCCCACTGCTGTGATTGCGACGTTTCGAACTCACGGCTGCCGCCCGAGCTGCCCGCGCGGGGCCGCCGCCGTCTCACGAATGAAGAGCGCGAGGAAGCGGGCCATGCGCTCGAGCCCGGGCGCCGAGATCACGTCGAGCACCTCGCCGGTCGTGTGATAGAGCGGGGGCGCCTGCATCACCGTCACCCGCGCCGCCTTCAGCGCGTTGAAGCCTCCGGTTTCTCCGCTCCCCATGTCGGACGTCGCCGACACGAAGTTCACGCCATATTCAGTGACGCCCTTCTGGAACAGCGCATCCACGAACGGCGCCCTGGTCGAGATCCCGGCGTAGGTGGGCGCCTCTCCTGAGTCGGCGATCGCCTGACGGTAGCCATCATCGAACGTTGAGCGCGCCGGGGAGAAGTTGCGCTGGGCGACGTGCTCGATGTTCAGCATCAAGACGGCGCCCGCCGCGAGCCCGGGGTTGGCGGCGACGAAGGCCCGCGGACCGTTGATGCCCGGCGTATGATGGCCGGCGCTGACGATGAACACCAGCGTCCGCTCAGGGCGATTCTCCGGCCTGGCGAAGTGGCGGGCCAGGCCCAGCATCACGGCCAGGCCATCGGCGTTGTCACCGGCGCCGTCGAACCAGGCGTCCGCGTGCGCGTCGATGAGCACGGTCTCTCCAGCCTGTCGTCCTGGAATGATGGCGACGGCGTTATGCGCGACGAGGTTGCGGCGCGTCTCGGCCTTGAGCGTCAGCTGCGCGCGCACCGGCGCGCCGGTCTTGCGGCGAGCGGCTTCGTTCAGCACGGACTCCACGAACCAGCCGTCCCGCCCGCCGATGTTGAAGCACGGGCCGCCGCAGTTCGAGAAATCACGTCCCCGCTCGTTGCCGGGCAGCCGGAGCAGCGTGAGCACGGCCACTGCCCCTCGCCGGAACAGCTCCTGGGCCTGTGACGTGACGGCGCCACGCTCGAACAGCATGTGCCCTTGCGGCACGGTCAGCTGCACCGCAATCTTGCCGGCGACGTCGATCTGCTGCAGCACCGCCGGACCGCCGCTGCCGATGTAGACGAGCGGTGCCGTCAGCGTTCCGCCGGCGATCTCGGATGGCACGACGGGAATCGCGGATTGCAGGGTGACATCGGCAGACCCCGCGCCGAATCCCGCATCGCCGAGCAGCTTCACCTCCCACGACAGCGGCAGCCACAGACCGGCGGCCGCGTCCTGCCGCACTTCCTGCAGGCGCACGTCGGCGATGCCGGCTTTCTTCAACTGGTCGGCGGCCCACGCGACGGTGCGATCGGCAGAAGGCAGACCGGCGACCCTTCCCCAGAGCTGTCCGTTGCCGATCTCGCGATCGGCGCGACTGCTCTTCGAGAACCCGACGATGGTCTCGAGATCGCGCACCAGCGACGCGGTCGCGAGTTCGGGCGACCGTGGGTCCGGGGCGAGTGTCACGGGTCTGGGCGTGCGGGTGCCCACGACTACCGCCGGCGCCGCGTCAGGCCCGGGAGGCAGCTCGACGCCGAACCATGGGCCGTCGGTTCGCCGTGGGTTGCGGGCAGCCGGGCCCTCGTCTTGAGCGCGAGCGGGCACCGGCGCGGCGAGGATCGGTACGAGCGCGGCAACGAGAAGCAGGCGCAGCCTCATGGCTGGTCATCCTACCCGAGTCCGGCTCGGGCGCGCGGGTCGAGGCGAGCGAGCTCGTGCTCGCCGTAGCCGAGCTCGAGCAACACCTCGCGGGTGTGCTCGCCCAACGACGGAGGCGGCCGGCGATAGCTCGGCGGCGAGGCCGACAGCGCCATCGGGTTGCCGATCGATCTGACGTCGCCGAGGACGGGATGCGACATCGTGACGAGCATGTCCCGCGCCTCCACCTGCGGATCCGCCAGCGCCTCGTCGATCGATCTCACGCGGCCGCACGGCACCCCGTAGCGAGTGAGGCGGGCCACGAACTCGGCTACCGTCAGCGGCGTACTCCACGCTTCGATGACTTCGACCAGTGCATCGCGGTGACGCAGCCGGCCGTTGTTGTCCACGAACCGCGGGTCGTCGGGCAGGTCCGGCCGCTCGATGGCCTGGCAGAACTGCCGCCACAGCTTCGGATTGCCGGCACACACCATGACCAGCCCGTCCTTCGCGCGGAACGTCTCGTACGGCGCGATCGACGGATGCCGGTTGCCCATGCGGACCGGCGACCGGCCGGTCGCGAAGGCGATGCCGGCCGGCAGGGTCATCGCCGCGAGAATCGCGTCGAAGAGCGCGATGTCCACGGCCTGGCCGCGGCCGGTGCGATCCCGCTCGCGAAGCGCCAGCAGGATGCCCGAGAACATGAACTGCCCGGCGAGGAAATCGGTGACCGCCACACCCACGCGCGAGGGCTCGCCGTCGGCCGGGCCGGTGATGTCCATCACCCCGGCTTCGGCCTGCATCACCGGGTCGTACCCTGCTTCGTCGCGACGCGGCCCGGTGTGACCGTAGCCGGTGACCGACGCATAGATGAGCCGCGGGTTGAGAGTCGCCAGGCGCTCGTATCCGAAGCCGGCGCGCTCGAGCGTGCCCGGCCGCAGGTTTTCGACGAGCACATCGGCCTCGCGGACGAGGCGCGTCATCACCTCGGCGCCTGCGGGCGACTTCAGGTCCAGCGCCACGCTGCGCTTGTTGCGGTTGACGCTCAGGAAGTAGCTGCTGACGCCGTCGATGAACGGCGCCCACCCGCGCGTGTCGTCGCCGAGCTCGGGTTCTTCGATCTTGATGACGTCGGCGCCCATGTCGCCGAGCAGCATCGTGCAGAAAGGACCGGCGAGCACCCGGGTGAGGTCGATGACTTTCAGTCCGTCCAGCGCTGGCATGCCGACATTGTGTCAGCATTGACGGGTGCATCGCGTCGCGGTCGCCGGCGCCCTTCTGCTGGCGCTGTCGATCTCCTCTCTCTCCGCTCGCGATCTGAACCGGCGCCTGGCCGGATGGGACGGGCTCGTCGATCTCGTGGCGGCCCTGGCCGATCGCTTCGGACCAATCGAGCGGGAGGCGGGCCTCGAGGCGCTGCGCCCGAAGCTGGCTCGGTCTGGTCTGGTTCCCTCACTGATATTCGACGATGCCGCCGCCTGGACGACGCGAGGGGGCGACTGGCGCGCTTTCGATCTTGCCGGGTATGCCTCGAGCGGGGCGTATCACATCGGCATCCGTGCCGAGGCCCCGCGGCCTACGGTGAGGGGGCAGTACAAGAGCAGCGTCAAGCTCCAGCGTCTGGCCGCCGGGCGCTTCGAGTGGACGGCGACCGACGATCTGGCGATCGGACAGGCGCGGCCGTCCGACCTCGCCGGCGCGCTGGACACCGTCCTCCACTTCGCCGAACGCTCCACCGAGGCTTCGGCGCGCGCCGCGATCGCGAAAATACTGCCGCGGGCCTCGGCGCAGTTCGGCCTCCTCTTCCGCCTCGAAACACTGTCGCTGCAGCCGGACGCGCAGGGCGCGACGTCCGTACGCCTTGCGGTACGGCTGACTCCAGCCGGCATCAGCGGCTTCGCCCCTCGGCATGCCGCCTTCCTCGAGAAGTATGCCAAGCCGGTGAAGGTGTCCTTGATCGTCGCTGACCCTGCGGGCGTCACGTGGTGGACGCTCGAGGCCGCCGACGGCCTGTGGACGGTCCGCCTGCGGATCCGGGATGGGAGCCTGGTCCCGCTCGAAGGGCAGGCTGACCGTGGTCTCCCGGAACGTCTTCGCGCCAGGGCCGATGCCGCAACGCGGATTGGCCGGTTCGAGGTCGGAGCGCAACGCCTCGCCGCCGATGTGACGCTTACCCGCACGCCCGGCTTGAAGGGCTTCTCGGCCCGCCTTCTCGAGGAGCCGGACTGGCGCCTGCCGTTCCTCGTCGAGACGTTTCTCGACAGCCCCCTGCGCTACCCGTTCGAAACGCCGGGTTCGGACGTCGAATGGGCGGTCCGGGAGACACCGGACGGCAACTTCCTGACCAGACGCTATCGCGCCCGTGTGCGCGAGACCTGGATCCTCCGCTGGCTGGGCGGCAAGGTGGACGGGGCGGTTGGGGATTTCCGGCGCGGGGCCGAGTTGGAGGCGGACCTCTACCACCGTGCGTGCCTGCTGGCACTGCGGGACGACCTCGTGGCGCTCGACACCTCCCGATGAGCCCGCTCGCCAACCGGGCCGAGTGAGCGATAATCCCCCGGTCATGGCACGTTCATGACGTCCGCCGTCGCTGACGCCGGGCCACGTGTCTTCGCTCTGCCGTTGGATCGACTCACGAGGAGGTGCCATGTCCACGCCGCGAATCCTGCTCTCTGCCTTCGGCGCTTGCGCCGCGTTCGTGCTCGCTGCCTGGATCGCCGGGCCCGGCGCGAGCACGTCAGTGTCGGCGCAAGCTGCCAAAGCCGCGACCGTAGCCAACCCCATCACGGGCGAGGGTCTGCCGAACCCGGCGCCGAACGGTGACCAAGAACTGGGGCCAGTTGCCGGCGGGCCGGAAATGGGGCACGTCGGCGGGTATCGACATCGATCCGAAGGATGGCCAGATCTGGGCCTACGAGCGCTGCGGCGCCGGCACGGCCGGCGGCGGCCCCGTGGATTGCGAGAACAACCCGGTCGACCCGGTCTTCAAGTTCGACCGCAAGACCGGCGCGGTCCTCGCCAACATCGGCAAGGGCATCATGGTGACGCCGCACGGCATCCATGTCGACAAGGACGGCAACGTGTGGATTGCCGACTTCGCCGGGAACAAGGACGGCACCAAGGGCCACCAGGTTCACAAGTTCAACCCCAAGGGCGAGAAGCTGCTGAGCCTCGGCATCGCCGGCAAGCCGGGCAACGCCGACGGGCAGTTCAACCAGCCGAACGACGTCGTCGTCGGGCCCGACGGCAGTATCTACGTGTCCGATGGCCACGACGCGCAAGGCATGGTCACCACCGCCGCGGTCGCCGAGGGTCTCAAGCGCGGCGCCACGTCCCGCATCAGCAAGTTCTCGGCGGACGGGAAGTTCATCAAGTCGTGGGGACAGATTGGGGTCAAGCATGGCGAGTTCCGCACGCCCCACGCCCTGATGTTCGACGCCAAAGGCCGGCTCTGGGTGGCGGATCGCGGCAACCATCGGCTCGAAATCTTCGACCAGGAAGGCAAGTACCTCGAGTCGCGCTACAGCTACGGCCGGATCAGCGGATTCTTCATCAAGGGCAACCTGGTTTACGCCATCGACTCCGAGTCGGGGCCGTTGAACCACCCGAACTGGCGCAACGGCGTGCGGATTGGTCCCCTCGACGAGGACCGGATCACCGCGTTCATTCCGCCATTCGAGCGCGAAGATCGCGTGTACCAGGGCACGGCGGGAGAAGGCGTCGCGGTGGACGCGGAGGGCAACGTCTACGCGGCGGAGGGGCCGAACTCGTTGACCCAGGCGGGCGGCGCGTTCACGAAGTACTCCGTGAAGTAGTCGCGCGCGCTCGACGAAGAGCGCGCGCCATCAACGAGACGCCGTGATCTCTGCCTGGGGTCACGGCGGCGCACTGGCGCAAAGAGATCGCGCGCTATCGCCTAGCGCCCGGTCAGTCGCGCCAGGTGTTCGGGGTACCGGGCCCCCTGCACCGCGATCTTCGACACCTCGGCCTCGATGTCGCGCAGATCGTCGGCCGTCAGCTCCACCGACACGGCGCCGAGGTTCTCGTCGAGCCGCGAGACCTTCGTGGTGCCGGGGATGGGCACGATCCAGGGCTTCCGCGCCAGCAGCCACGCGAGGGCGATCCGCGCGGGTGTCGCCTTCTTCCGTTCGGCGAACGTGGTCAGCCAGGCGACGAACGCCAGGTTCGCCTTGCGGTTCTCCGCCGTGAAGCGCGGGACGATGTTGCGGAAGTCCGAGCTGTCGAAGGTGGTGTGCTCGTCGATCTTGCCGGTGAGAAACCCCTTCCCCAGCGGACTGAAGGGCACGAACCCGATCCCGAGCTCCTCGAGCGTCGGCAACACCTCGGCCTCGGGCTCACGCCACCAGAGCGAGTATTCGCTTTGCAGCGCCGTGACCGGCTGGACGGCATGTGCGCGACGAATGGTCTGGACGCCGGCTTCGGACAGACCGAAGTGTTTGACCTTGCCTTCCTGGATCAGGTCCTTCACCGCTCCGGCGACGTCTTCGATCGGAACGTCGGGGTCCACGCGGTGCTGGTAGAACAGGTCGATGGCGTCGGTCCTCAGTCGCTTGAGCGACGCTTCGGCAACCTCCCGGATGTGCGCGGGCCGGCTGTCGAGGCCGCTCTGCTTGCCATCCTCAATTTTGAACCCGAACTTGGTGGCAATCACCACCTGGCCGCGGAACGGGGCCAGTGCCTCGCCGACGAGCGCTTCGTTGGTGAAGGGGCCATAGACTTCGGCGGTATCGAAGAACGTGATGCCGCGCTCGACCGCCGACCGTATGAGCTGAATCCCCTGCTGATTGTCCACGGCCGGGCCGTAGCCAAAGCTCAGTCCCATACAGCCAAGCCCGAGCGCCGAGACTTCAAGGGTGCTGCTGCCGAGTGTGCGCGTCTGCATGATGATCTGAGCCTAGCCACGGATGCCGCGCGTGAATAGCCCGTTAGATCTGGAAGGCGTTGTGAGTAGAGTTCACAAATGGCGGGACGTCATAAGATTACGGTCCAGCATGACCGGGAGGCGTATTGCGGCTGCAGATTGACAATCTGACGTTCGACTCGTCGTCTCGTCAGCTGTGGATGGACGGGACCGAGATTCACCTGTCGAACAAGGCGTTCGACTTGCTGGCGCTGCTCGTCGAGCGCCGGCCGGACGCGGTGTCGAGGGCCGACCTGCACGCCCGCCTGTGGCCGGCCACCTTCGTGTCGGCCAGCAGCCTGCCATCCCTGATCTCCGAGATCCGCATTGCGATCGACGACCGGCATCGCCAGCCGCACCTGATTCGCACGGTGCACGGTTTCGGCTACGCGTTTCAGTCGCCGGACCGCGCCGCTCACCAGCCATCGGCCGAAGCCGGACCGATCGCCTGGCTGGTTGGCGTCGAGGAGGTTGGATTGTTCGCTGCGGAGAACGTGCTCGGCCGCGAAGGCCCGGGCGTGACCCTGTTGAAGTCGAGCACCGTCTCGCGGCGCCACGCGCGGCTCGTGATCGAGGCGGACGGCAGCGTGCTCGAGGACCTCGGGAGCAAGAACGGCACCTACGTCAACGACCGGCGCGTCGAGCGTCCCACGCCGGTCGTCGATGGGGATCAGTTGCGGGTCGGCTCGCTGGTCTTCACCTTCAGGCGAACCCAGTCCGCCAACTCGACGCAGTCGCTGTCGTCGCTGAGCGACCCGCGCAGACGCTCATGACTTCTGGCAGATGCACCTGAGCAGCGTGCCTTCGCGTTTCTCGGTCTCGGCGTCGGGAGCGTCACTCGCCGGAGCGGTCGCGGCCGCCGACTCCCCCGGCGATTTGCGCCGGAACCCCCAGCTGAGCCCGACGGTGATCCCTCGATCCAGAACGTGACCATTCCGGCCCGCCACCTGTTTCGAAAACGACCCGAACGCGTCGAGTGAATCGGTCATCGAGAACGCCCCGCCAAGCCCCACTTCGAGGAAATTCACGCGCTGGATCTGATCGTGGTTCTGCTTGTACTCGACGGGCAGTCCCGGTAACCCGTTGATTGGAAAGTCGATCCCACCGTGCGTCAATCCGGCGTTGGCCATCGTGAACGCGCGGAACCGGGAGTTGAAGAAGTAGCCGACCTCGAGGTTGCCCAGGCTCCGGTTGTGGGAGATGTCGAGCACCTTCTCCACGAAGCCGAAGCCATAGCGGCCCGAGACGAACAGGCCCGGCAGCCCGCGCTCGAGGAGCTTGGCGGCATAGACGCCGACCTGCAGTTCGTTCAGCTGCTGGCCCGTCGCCGCGTGGCCGTAGTAGGCGTAGTTGCTGCTGGGGACCACCGAGCCGATGTACGGCGTGATGACGGCGCCCTCGCGAACCAGGTTGTAGCGCACCGCAAAGCGGACGTCGCTGAACGAGGTGCGGTAGACCCCGTCATCGATGTCGGTCTGCGGATGTGCGAAAGGTCCGATGTATCTCGAACGCACCAGCGGCAGCGCGACATCGACGGCAATTCGATCGGTGAGGCCGAAAGTGGCGTCGGCCAGAAGGATGCTGGTGTCGATATTGCCGGCCTCAACCGAGACAGTAGCTGCCATGTGCTTGGTGACCTTCATGTCCTGGAAGGCGATGGACACCGACCCTTCGCCTTGGGCGGGCACCCACGCCTGGGCCAGCGCATCGGTGTCGAGAACGGGAAGACCAATCAAGATCGCCAGGATCGCGGGTGCGAGGCGTCGGTGACGCATCACGAGACCTTCGCGCGCTTGCTGCGCGCCTTCATCGCGTTCTCGACTTCATCGAGAAACCGGATCGGCTTGTCGGACGACTTGAGCCGGCAGACGACGTCGGCCGGCGGCATCGCCGCCGGGAAGGCGACGAACAGCGCATCGGGAGGCGTCGGTGACGCGGCGATGGCCGCCTGCAGTCTCGCCGCCTCGGCGACGTCCACGAGCACCACGTCGGTCGGTGCGGTTTTGAGCGCGGCTTCGAGCAGTGCCCAGTCTTCGATCACCGAGACGGCATGGCCTGCCTGTCGCAGTGCCTTGTGCAGCTGTGGATCGCGAATGGCGGCCTTCGCGTCGGTGGACGGCCTGGCGTAGATCAGGATTTTGCCGGGGTGCACCGATGCATAGGCGCGCTGGAACTTCGCGCCGCGCCCGACCATGAGGAACTTGTCACCGCAGGCCAGAGCCGCGGGATACCACGCTGAGACGCCGAGGACCAGAGCGACGACGAGCAGCACGCTTCGCGACATTGGGGCCTCCTGCAAAGTGCTCGGAGTATAGAACCGGATCGAACTGAACAGTTCTTGAGAAAAGCTCAGGTTTTCCTCAGCGGCCGGAGCGCCGGAACGGCCAGAGCCGCGCCCACAAGGTTTCGGGAAGGCGAAGACCCTCCATCAGGTAGATGTCCGACCGGACGCGGGCGATCGAGGTCAGGAAGTTCCCGTTCCGCAGACGGCTGAACCCTCGAATCGGCTGCAGCGCCTGCGGGATGGTGCCCAGATTGGCGTTGATCACCCGGATCGCCGCGGTGCCCACGTCGAGCGCCACGAGCATGAAGTGATGCTGGTCTTCGGTCGGGCGCAGGCCGTAGAT
Organism: uncultured Acidobacteriota bacterium; assembly: GCA_963723005.1. Taxonomy (GTDB): domain Bacteria; phylum Acidobacteriota; class Vicinamibacteria; order Vicinamibacterales; family UBA2999; genus VFZN01. The sequence continues at coordinate 355,816 of CAVRPA010000019.1, forward strand.
GCGCCGCCCGTCCGCATCCCAGGCGTAGGCGAGCCAGCCGGGATCGGTCAGGGCGCGCGATCCGCTGCCGTCCGCCGCGAACACCATCAGCCCATCCGCGGTCTCGCACAGGATGGACTTGCCGTCGGGCGACCACTGCGGGCGCGCCAGGAAGGGCGGGATATCGGGCGCGAGCATCACGTGCCTGCCCCCGTCGCCGACGCGCGCTTTCACCAGCGCCAGGTTCCCGCCCAGCCTCCCCTGACCAGAGACGTAGGCGATCCATTCGCCATCGGGCGACCACGTCGGCGCGTCCTGGTAAGTGGCCTCGCCGCCGATCGCCATCGGGGTGCCACCCGAAGTGGAGGTGATCCACGACGGAACCGCCGGCTGTCTGGGAGGTGGCCGCGCGCTGGAACGCCAACCGCTTGCCGTCTGGTGAAAACGCCAGCGACCCGATCGCCAGCGACGCATCGCCGCCCTCGAAGTCGGACTCGCTGACCAGCGACTGCTGCAGGTAGCCCTCTTCGTTCTGCAGCCAGATCTGCAGGTTGCCGGTGCGGTCGGTGACGTACGCGAACTGCGTGTTCACGGGAGACGTCGCCGGGTCGTACTCATTACGCGTGCTGCTGAGGAAGGGCCGGAGCGCGGTGCCGTCCATGGGCACTTCCACGAGATCGAAATCCGTGGCCTGTGAATCGAACGCCAGGGTGCGTCCGTCGGGCGACAGGCTCGGTGAGCTCTCGTTGAGCGACGTCGTCGTCAGCGGAGTGACGACGTCGGTCCGCGTGTCCGCCAGCCAGAGATGAGTGCCTGGGGACGGGCCGTCGGAGCGGGTGACGACGAGGTGGCGATTGTCCGGAAGCCAGGTGAAACTCGGCGGCAGACGGCCGACCCCCGCCACGCTTGGCAGCAGGCTGCGGGGCTCGCCGGTCGGCAGCGGTATCTCCCAGAAGCTGTCGATGTCCGGACCCAGCCACGCCATCACCTTCGTGCCGTCGGGCGAGAAACGCAAGTGCCCGCCAGCGAATGTCTGATCGGCGAGCGGCCCGCGAGCGTACCGTTCGGGCGTGCCGTCCGGCAACGACACCGTCCACAGCGTCATGTTCGTCTGCAGCGGTTCCTGTCGCAGGAACATCGCTGAACGGCCGTCGGGCGAGACGTGGGCGCGGGTCGCGCCTTCGATGACGACGTCGGGCGCTCCGCCGGCAGGACTGACCTGCCACAACGCATCGGTGTCGCGCGCCAGCGAGTGATAGTAGATGTGCCGGCCGTCACTCGACCAGAACGGGCTGAAGCAGTCGAACGCCGAGCGGGTAATCTGCGTGCGCATCGGCGAGCCCAGCGCGCGCGTGAAAATCTGCACGACACCGTCGATCTCGGCTTCATAGGCGAGCGTCCTGCCATCGGGCGACCAGGCCGCCACCCCCTGATAGCCCGCGTCGGTGGCAAAGGGGACGAACCGATCGAAGCTCGGTCGCGATTCGACCGGCGCGACGACCCGCCCGGCGACGAGTCCGGCCGCCGCAATCAACGCCATCGCCGCGATCCGCCGCGGCCAGATCGAACGAGGGAGGACGACGGGCGTGCTGACGGCAGCTCGTGACCTCGGTGAGCAGCTCGCGGGTCGTGCGCAGCTCGGCGGCCAGATCCGCGGTGTGCTGCGAAGCGCTCGCGCGGGTTCTTGGCCAGCAGCCGCCGCAGCAGCAGGCGCAGGGCGAACGGGACCGGCGGCGTGGCCTGGGCCGGGTCGGGCGGATCCTCCGCGATGATCGCCGACAGCGTCTGCACCGACGTTTCGCGTTGAAAGGGATGCGTCGCCGTCGCCATCTCGTACAGCATCACGCCCAGCGCGAACTGATCCGAGCGGAAGTCGGCCTTGCCGCCGCGCGCCTGCTCGGGGCTCATGTACGGCACGGTGCCGATGATGAGGCCGTCGGCGGTCTGCGTCTGGGTGTGCGCCGCCATGGAGCTCTCGTCGTCGCCGGCGGCCTTGGCCAGCCCGAAGTCGACGATCTTGACGCGATCGTCCGGCGTCACCATGACGTTCTCGGGCTTCAAATCCCGATGCACGATGCCGGCCTCGTGCGCGGCGGCGAGACCGTCGGCAATCTGCTGCGCGATCTCGATCACGCGCTTGAGCGGCATCCGGCCGCGCAGCATCTCGCTGCGCAGCGAGGCGCCCTCGATCAGCTCGGAGACGAGGTACGGCGTGTCGCCTTCGACGCCGACGTCGTAGACGGTGATGATGTTGGGGTGGTTGAGGGCGCTCGCGGCGACGGCCTCGCGGGCGAAGCGTTGCTGACGCAGGGGATCGAGTGCGCCGGCCTCGTGGAGCACTTTGATCGCGACCGTCCGGTGGAGGCGGGTGTCGCGGGCGCGAAACACCTGTCCCATCCCACCGGCGCCGAGTGGACCGGTGATCTCGTAGGGGCCGAACCGCGAAGGCGATGCGGACATGGGGGATGGGGGCTCGGTGCACGATACGCTGTTGCTCGTCGCGTCGTCAACGTGCACCGAGTCCACCTCGCAAGTGCCGCCGACACCTCCCTGGACGACCGCATGGGGGCGCCCTGCACCGGCGCGCCCTCATGCAGTCCTGTGAATTACCCGCCCGCTACTTGTCCTTGGCCGGCTTGCCCTTCACCGGCGTGAGCGAGTGCTTGGCGACGAAGCGAGCCACCTGGATACCCTGCTTGGCGCCGGCCTCGCACCCTTCGCGGAAGTGGATGCCGGCATAGACGCGGGCACTCTGCGCGTCGGCCGTGGAGTCCGACAGCGTCTCGAAGCTGCGCGTGATCGCCTTGGGAGGCAGGGATGGCATGCCGTCGGGCAGCGGCACCGCCCCCGCATTGAAGGTGCGGGTGAAGGGCACGGCGTCCGTGCCGAAGAACTGGCGCAGCGATTCGGCCGCGGCGCCGGCGCTCGTCGGCAACGCGCAGGGGTAATCGGGATACGGAGGCGTGACCAGGAACGGGCGCCAGATAGGATCGCTCGCCGTGTCCGGGTTGCCATCGTCGGGCCAGCGAATCGCGGTGACCGGCCGCCAGAACGTGTAGGTCCACTTCCACACCTGGTTGGCGATGAAGGCATCGGCCTGGCCGACGTTCAACAGCGCGAACAGGCGTGCGTGTTCCCAACGATCAAGCCCCTTGGTGCTCACGATGTCGCGGGTCGTCTGTTGCCAGTTCGAGCCGCCGCCAGGCCAGAACCGGGCGATGTCGCTCTCCTCGGAGTTGGGCAGCAGGCCGCGCACGCGCGCGCTGCCAACCTGCTTGACCTCGTTGTACTCGCGGGCATAGTCGGCGCTGGCCAGGTCGAAGATGGCGCCAGGTTCGACTTCGAACTGGTGCCCGTGGTTGAGGACGAACGGCGTGACGTGAGCCCAGGCGGCACCAAACGGGGTGACCACCGCGGGGAACTCCGGGTTCGGCGTCGGTTGATAGACGCCGGGGCCGGGGGGCAGCGTGAAAGGAGGATTCGGCACGTCGGAGCCGTCACCCACCCGCAGCGCCAGAATCGCCGCGGCGGCATCGTTGCCGACATCGATGCCGGCCAGGGTCGACGGACTGTACGGGCCCGGTCCAATGCTCGCCGCGTAGGCGGCCTCGATGAGGGCGATCGCGGCCTGCTTCTCCGGAGTACTGGGCAGCGGTGCCAGCAGTCCCAGCAGGGTCTGCCGCGCGGCCGCCGCGACGGCTGCGTCCGGCGACGCGTCGGGATCGCCCAGCCCGACGCTGGTATAGCGGTCGTAGCGCGGATCGATCGCATTCAGCGCGTCGTGAACCGCGATCTGGGCCATGGCGACCGCCCGAGCCTGTGGCTGCGGGCCGCCAAAACGCGGGGCGACGCGCTCGGCGATCACGTTCCAGTCGATCACGATATCCGCGGCCGCCACACCGGCAGTGCCAGCAGCGACAGCAGTACGAAACAGACAGACCACTTACTCATCACGGTTCGTGACATGGTTTCCTCCCTGAACTGCGCGGAGTGTAGGGCCGAATGTCATGTGACGAGCATCAGGATTGCTTCAGGTTTTCCTCACCATTGCAGCGTTTCCCGGCATTCGGTATGCTGACTTGGTTTTTCCGACTGCCGAAGGCTCCAAAGAGGATTGAATCGATGCGCTACCGAAATCTGATCGTTTGCACTGCCGTCTTCGCCGCCGCGCTCTGCTCCGCCACCCCGAGCTCCGCTCAGGGTGAAGCCCGATTCGGGGTCTGGGACAACTCGACCAATCCCAACAACGTGATGACCTACGAGCCCTTCGAGAAGGGCGGCAGCAAGCTCACCGTCAGCAACCCGAGCAAGCCGGGCGACGAGTGGAGCTACGTGACCCTCTTCGACGGCAAGTTCCGTCCGGTCGCTGGCCAGCCGGGCTCCGAGACGGCCGTCGAGCTCATCAATGGGAACGCGAAGAGCATCCGCATCCTCAACAAGCGCGACGGCGTGGTGTACCAGGTGGTGATCAACACGTTGTCGGAAGACAACAACACGATCAGCAACGAGTACATCCGCATGGACAAGGACGGCAAGATCACGGGCGTCACGCACGTGACCTACAACCGCCGCAAGAAATAGCACCGCGTCAGCGATCGCTGTTTGAGCAGACGGCCGCCGGGTTACCGGCGGCCGTTTTCTTTTTGCGGAGCTTTCGCGGCTGGTTGAGCTGCGCTCATGAATTGATGAGGAAATGACACTGTGGGGTTCGCTGGTCCGACGCTACCCTCGGACCATGGCGACATTCCCACAGGAACTTCGGCAGGCCTGGCGTTCGTTGCTCCAACGAAAGGCGTACTTCTTCGCCTGTGCCGGCACGCTCGCGCTGGTGCTCGGCGCCAACGCCGCGATGTTTGCCGTCGTCAGCGCGACCATGCTGCGGCCGATGCCGTTCTCGACCACGGGTGAGGTCGTGCACCTGTTCAGTCAACCGCCCGGGACGACGGGTGCACTGCAGCGAAATCCGGTGCAGCAAATGGAAGTCCCTCGCCTTCGCAGAACAGGCCCGCACCCTGGCCCGTCTCGAGGGCTACCTGCTGTCCGAACGGGTGATCACGTTGAACCAGGAGCCCGAGGTCGCGCCGGCGGTGAGTGTGACCACGGGATTGCTCCCGATGATGGCGGCGCCCATCGCCCAGGGCCGGACGTTCCTCGATAGCGAGGGGCAACCAGGACAGTTCGTGGCCATCATCAGCGATCGCTACTGGCGCGACACGCTGGGTGCCGGCAGTGTTCTTGGCTCAGCGCTCGTCATCGATGGCCAGCCACACACGATCATCGGCATCCTCGCACCGACGTTCGCGGTGCCGTTCATGGAGGCGCATATCTTCACGCCGCTCTATGCGAACCCCGAGCCGCAGCCACGCGGACCGCCACGGTCCGTCCAGGCCGTCGCGGAGCTCGCTCCGGGCGCAACGGTCGCCCAGGTTCGAGACGAGCTGGCGCTCGATCAATCGCCAGCTCGCGCAGGACTTCCCACGCACCCACACCGGCTGGCTGCTCGGCGTCGAAGCTGGCCCGCGACTGGCAATACGGTTCGATGCGCGCGCCCTTGCTGATGCTGCTGGCGGCGACAGCGTTCGTGCTGCTGATCGCGTGCGTGAACATCGCCAACCTGACCTATGCGCAGGCGATGGCGCGCTCCGGCGAACTGGCGCTTCGCCTGGCTCTGGGCGCCACGTCCGGCGACGTTGTGCGCGTTCACCTGGCCGAGCTGCTGATCGTGTGCGTCAGCGGGCTGATACCCGGCCTGCTGCTCGCCGCGGCTGCGGTTCCGGCACTGCTCGCCATCAACCCGACAATCGCCCGGACGCTTGGTAGCGTCGCCATCGATTGGCGCGTCCAGCTGTTCAGCGTCGCGCGTCGCAATGCTGGCGGCCATCGGCGCGTCGGCCTTCCCAGCGATACGCGCGATGCGCGGCCAGATGTCCGCGGCGGCCTCCGCCATCGGCAGCCGCGCGACCGGCTCTCCCAGGGCATCCGGTTGCAGCGAACCCTGGTCTCCATCGAAGTGGCGTTGTCCGTGGCCTTGTTGATGGCGGGCGCGGTCGTGGTGCAGGGGCTGCGCGACCTGTCGCAGCGCAGCCCGGGGTTTAATCCGCCGGCGTGTTGACGGCCCAGATTCGGCTGCCCGATGCCGCATACAAGGCGCCGGAATCACGAGCCGCCGTGGTGGAGCGCATCCTCGCGGGGATTCGCGCGCTGCCGGGCGTGGTCGGCGCGAGCACGACGCAGAACACCTTCGTGCCCGGGTTCTCGTTCCAGACGATGATCAACGTCAAGGACCGCCCGACACCGGATCGCCAACCGCACACGGTGCAGTTCCGCCGCGTCAGCACCGACTATTTCAGGACCATGCAGATCAAGGTCACGCGTGGACGCGCCTTCGGCGAGGACGATGTTGCGGATCAGCCGCAGGTGGCGATCATCAGCCGCCAGTTCGCGGAGCGTTTGCTGCCAGACGGTGATCCCATCGGCCGGGTCCTGGTTCGCGACATCACGAATCCGGTACCGCTGACCGTCGTCGGTGTGGTGGACGATGTGTCTGATGTGAGCGTGACGGAGGCACCCGAGCCGACGTTGTATTTGCCGTGGGCGCAGAACAACAACTCGAACACGCCGGTCGCATTCGTGATTCGAACCGCGGTTGACCCGGCGTCGGTCGCACCGCTCGTCAGGGGAGCCCTGAAGGACGATCGACGGTATCGCTGCCGTTGCGCCGGGTGCAGCCGATGGAGGTGTTCATCTCGGAATCAATCGCGCCCGAGCGCTTCCGCACGATGATCCTTGGAATCATCGTCATGCTCGGCCTCGTGCTTGCCGCCGTCGGCATCTCCGGCGTCACCTACCGCAGTGTCATCGATCGCACGAAGGAGTTTGCGGTACGACTGGCGCTGGGATCGCAGCCTGGCGCCGTCGTGCGGCTGGTGCTGTTGGAATCCGCCGCGGATCTTGCGCTGGGTGCGGTCGCCGGGATTCGCCGGGGGCGCGGCGCTCTGCGCGATACTGGCGCGATCGCATGGAGCACGTCGGCAGCGTGGACGCGCTCAACTACCGGCGTGGCCGATCGGCGTGATCGCCGTTGTCGGCATTGCCGCGGCGTGCCTGCCGGCGCTGCGGGTCCTGCGCGTGCTTCCGGCGCAGGTGTTGCGAAGCTAGGCGGGGCGCCGGCGCCGCGGCTTGGTCGCCGCCGGTCCGTGCTGAACCAGCAGACGGAGGAACTCGTCGACGAATGGTGTCCGCGGCGCGTCACGGAGCGTCGCCGCAAACCACTTGCGGAAGACCCCTTGCCTGGTGATGCGGATTGGGACGATCTGGGCCGCGGCAATCACGTTGACGATCGACCACCTGGGCAGGACGCTGACGCCCATACCGGCCTTGACCATTTCCAGGATGCCCTCGGTCAACTGCAGGTAGGTGACGCGCTGCAGCGGGACGCCGGCCGGGCGGAGCACTTTCTGGACGAGGAAGCTGTCGTCGATCGACCGGGAGTACAGATAGAGCTGTTCCGACACCAGTTCCTCGGGCGTGATCCACGCGCGTTCCGCCCACGGATGGGAAGGACGGACGATGGCGACATGCTCATCGTCGAAGAGCTCGTGGAACCGCAGCCGACGGTCGTCCGAGTCGTCGTTGACGATCGCCAGGTCGAGATTGGAGTCGAGCAGCGCACCAATCGGATTCAGCGTGAACTCGGGCGAGATCCGGACTTCGAAGGTCGGGTAGCGGCGCCGCAGGCCGTCGACAATCGCCGGCAGCCAGTGGTAACCAGTGTGGCAATGAGCCGACACGCGCAGCTCGCCGGTGATCTGGCGCGCCAGCTGCGACACCCTGTGCTCGACGTGGTCGATCTTCGCGAGGATGTCGCCGGCGGCCTCGACCAGCAGGCGGCCCGCGGGTGTGGGGCACATCCGGCGGCCGGAACGGGCGAACAGGGCAGTGCCCAGTCGGTCTTCGATCTCGCGCAGTTGATGGCTGACCGCCGACTGCGTGACGTGCAGCCGCTCGGCTGCGCGAGTGACGCTCTCCGTGCGCGCGACCTCGGCGACCAGGCGCAAGTGCCTCGAATCGAGAAAATCAGACATGAGCCGATCTAAACATACCACCGAGGTGGTATGAAATCCGCTCATGCCACAGGAGCCCTCACGAGCTCCCGATTCAGTGCGTCGCCGTCACCGCGCTCCCGAACAGCGTTCCGAAGAAATCGCCCGGATTCCAGGCGGGGCGCGCGGTCTCCTGCGCCACGAGCCAGCCGGTCAGGAAGTTGAGGCGTGCGTGCTGCGCGCCGGCTTCGAAATCGAACGGCTGCGACATGTCGTCGTTCGGCTTGTGGTACACGTCGCGGCGATACGCCGCGTTGATCTTGGATCCATCCAGCGCCGGGTCGCCGGTCTTGAATCCGCTCTTGATGAAGAGCGACGGGATGCCCTGGCGCACGAAGCTGAAGTGGTCGCTGCGAATGAACAGCACCTGCTCGGGAATCGGATCCTCGGCCATCCCGATCCCGAGGTGCTGCGCCGCCTTCGTCACCGGCGCCAACAGCGTCGAGTGCTGCGCGCCGTACGGCACGATGTCGAGCAGCGGGTGGAAGAGGAACGGCATGTCGAGCGCGAGATCGGCCACGAGCGAGTCGCGCGGCACCGTTGGGTGACGAGCGAAGTAGTCGGAGCCAAGAAGCCCCCGTTCCTCGGCGGTCACGAACAGGAACAGCGCCGAGCGCCGGGGCTGCGTCGGCAGCGTCGTCATGGCGTGCGCGATCTCCAGCACCACCCCAACGCCGGAGGCGTTGTCGTGCGCCCCGTTGTAGATGTCGTCGCCGTTCATCGCGACACCGCGCCCGAAGTGATCCACATGGGCGATGTAGACAACGTGCTCGGCCTGCAGCTGCGGGTCGCTTCCCTTGACGCGTCCAACCAGGTTCGCGCTCTCGATGTCCCGATGGGTGGTGCTGGTCGCGAGCGAGATGCGCGCCGGCAGGTCGAACGCCTGCGGCCGGCTGGCCGCGGCGGCCGCAAAGACGTCCGCGAGGGGCGTCGGCGCGCCGGCAAAGAGCGCCGCCACTCCCGAATGGTTCAGCGATGCGGACCCGCGCAGCGCCGGATCACCGCGACTGGGCTGGCCCTGGGCATCGATCCAGGCGAAGCTGCCCTGCTTGCTGGTGGCGACACTGACGTCCCACCGGAAGCGCGGATCGTCGGGCGACGTGAAGCTGATCGTGCCGATCGCCCCGCGTTTCGCCGCCTCGGCGTCTTTGACCGCGCCGGAGGAGAAATAGGCGCGCTCGTTACTTGGCAGGCTGGGCGGTGCGCCGCTCAGGTACGCCACCACCTTGCCCTCTACGTTGACGGACGTTCGCGTAGTCGTCGTAGCCAAGCGCGGGAGCGCTGACGCCGTAGCCGACAAACGCCACCGGCGCGTTGTCGATGGCCACCTGCTCGCGCAGTTGATCGCCCCCGAGCAGGTAGTCAACGCCGTAGGAGAGCGTCTTCGCCCCTGCCCGTGAGGTCACCTTCATCGAGCTCTTGTCCTCGACCACCACGCTGTTCCTGAGCGGAACCCGCTGCCGGAACGTGCCGCCTTCACCGGCAGGCTCGACCCCGTAGGCCTTCAGCGTGGTCTCGACATACTTGAGGGCGCCGTCGTATCCCGGGGTTCCCAACCCGCGCCCTTCGAGCGCGTCGTCGGCCAGGGTGCTCATGTGCTGGCGGATCAAATCGCCACGAATCGCGGCGAGCGCGGACCGCACACCTGGTCCATCGAGCGAGGCGTCTTGCCCTTCCGGCGCCGAGCCAGAGCCACCGCAGCCGCTGACCAGCGCTGCCAGGGCGATGCCAACGACCATCCGCGATCCGGAATACACACGCATGCTTTTCTCCTCTGCCGGCAGGGCTTGTCCCTGCGCGACGCCAGCTTCGTCCGAACGTCGAGCGAGGTCAACTGAAATGAATTTCCGCGCCGAAGGCCAGCAGGCGGCCATCACAGTCCTTCACGACGAATTCGCGCGAATGCCACGGTGTGTTGCCGAGCGTCCGCGTGAACTCGACGCCACGAGCGGAATACTCCGCGTACAGCGCGTCCGCGTCGTCGATGAACAGGTACGCGTCGAGCAGTTCGTCTGCATACTTGTCCGGATTCGGCGCCGGCGGTTCGGCAAGGCGCAAGTGGATCTTGTGCTGGTCGCGAGCAACGATGGCATAGGACGGCGGGTCCTGCCACGTGCCGACACAGTCGAAGCCCAGCTGGTCCCTGTAGTAGGCCAGGGTCGCCGCCATGTCCGTCGTGAAGAACTGCGGCGCGATGTGGCGAATCATCACTTATCCCACCACTTCGACAGGTTCCCTTCGGGCATCCGAGGCCGTTCGGCGTAGTGCGAGGTGTCGTTGAAGAGCATCAGGCGCGCCCGCGCCGGATCCCGGAAGTCGACGACATTGAGGCAGGCCGGCGACTGATCGAGACGGTCACGGAAGCCGCGCGGGTCGAAGGCCAGGAGACTGCTCAAAATCAGCCGCAGTGTGGCTTTGTGCGAGACGACCAGCACCTGGCTTCCGGAATGCGACGTGACGATGTCACGGATCACCGGCAGGGCGCGGGCGAGCACCGTGAGGCCCGACTCCCCACCGTTGGGCGCGAAGGTGAAGGGATCGGCCTCCCACGCCGCATACTCGGACGTGAACTCGTGTTCGACATCGCGGCGCTTCATGCCCTCCCAGTGGCCGTGTCCGATCTCCTTCAGCCCCTCGCGTGTCACGGGCTCGAGCCGGCAGTGCCCGCCGACGATGCGGGCAGTCTCCAACGCGCGCGACAGCGGACTGGAATAGATCGCCGCGATCTCCAGGTGCGCGAGACGCTCGCCCAGACGCTCGGCCTGCCACCGGCCTTGCTCGGACAGTTCAGCGCCGCTCGAGCCGGAGAAGCGGTCTTCCTCCGTCGCCGACGTAGCCCCGTGTCTCACCAGGAACAGACGGGTAATGGTCATCGGCTACGCGTTCAGCTTGAAGACGTCCGCACGCACGCCTTCTCCGTTGGCCCCCTCGATGCGGGTCTTGTCCGGCGAGTCGTAACACACCATTCCTGCAAGGGTAGCACCCGGCACCAGGGTGAGCCCTTCAGCGTGGTCTTTGCCAATGCCAAACGGCACCGAGACCACCCTCTTCAGATCCGTCAGCGCGAACTTCGGGTCGTCAGGGAGTCAGCGAGTCGGAATCCTGCTCCAGGGCGTTACTCCAGCGGTAGATTCCCACGGGCCCATCGAGATCCATCGTCGGGCCCGCGAGCACGAATAGGTCCTTGTCGTGGATGACGAGGTCGCGGACACCCAGGCCCTCGAGCTGCAGGAAGTGCCGGCGGATGTGCGCGCCGGACGGCCCCAGGTTGTCCAGCTTGAACACGCCGCCCGCGCCCGCGGTGACCTGGATTTCGATGATCACGGTCCAGCCCCGCAGCACCGGTCCTCGGAGACCCAGGAACACACGATTGCCGGACACGGCCAGCCCCTCGACGTCCATCCCGTTGTCCTTGCTGGGGATCCCTTGGACCGTCCCGTTGGGCAACACGCGCGGCACGAACGGGCCGATGTGTTCGTCCTTCTTCAGCGCTTCCGTCAAGAGGTTGCCCTGGGCATCCCCTTTCAGGCGCGCCACCGTCAGGGCGCCCTGCTTCGCCACGGGCTTGCCGCTCGCGTCGAGAGGCAGCCTGGCGAGCGTGAAGCGATTGCCGTCCGCCGAGAGATTCGCCAGGCGCTTGATGTTCTCAGGCACCGTCTTGCCGGCCTCCGCTTTCTTCCGCTTCAGGCTGTGAGAACCGATCATCCACAGGTATCCACCATCGACATCCAGCCCCTCGATGTCGATCTCCTCTTCGCCGCCAGGGAGGTTCAGCAGAGGTGCCAGGTCAAACCGCTGGTGATCGCCGAAGTTGCCATCGGCGCCCCGAGTCATGCGATCGATGGATGTGCCCTCGTCACCGCCCAGCCACAGGTGGCTGTCGTCGAGCACGACGGCGGAGAAGTTGTCGCGAATCTTGGCGAGCTCCTTCTTGGGAATCGAGGAGTCGAGTCGAAGAATCGGCGAGCTCAGAGGAACGTCGGCCATGACCACTCCCCTCCTGTTTGCAGCAATCCACCGTGGACACGGTCGGCCTCATCGCGCGCCCGTCGTCACTACCTCGCATGAGAGACGGAGATCGGGCCGAGTCTCCCAGCGGCCGGTGATCAACTCAGCACCGTCGCATCTACAGATGGGGTAACGCTCAGATGAGCTGAATCAAACAGTGAGTTCTACTTCGGCTGGTCCCCGACGCGCAAGTTGGTGGCCACACGCAGTGACGGCGTCCCTATTGGATAGCTCGGCGCGACGCCGCCTCGGCGGCGATGACGAACCCGTGTGTTACTCTCCCGCCACAATCTGAACCGCTAATACGGGGGGGCCCGGACTAGTCCAGTCCAGGGAGGCGATGGCCATGCTCCGCAGACTCCTTTTTCTCGTGGCGTTGGTGGCCCCCCTCGTGGTGTTGGCGGGCGCCTGTAATAGCGGCGGCGCGAAGGCAACGCCGGCTGCGGACCCGACAATCCATCGGCGCCGACCACTGACTTCCAGCCGAAGCCGAGCCCCGAGGGCTGCGTGCTCTGCGCCGAAACGAACCCGCTCCTGGTCGTGGACAAGGACGGCCATGCGACAGGAACCATCCGGCTTCGCAATCGCGGGCCGGAACCGCTCACGCTGCAACTCTTCGTCTCCGAGTTCAAGACCGCTGGCGATGGCGCGCCGGACAATCTCGATGCCGCGACCACGCTGTCCGTCGCCGACGCGATGACGAAAGCGGTGGTTCGCAGACGACGCGCCGCTTCAGCCGAAGGCGGCGTTCGACGTCACCATCAACGCGACCAACCTCTGGCAACCCGGACCGTCCGCGGCGAGCCTGATGAACGGAACCGGGAAGGTGATTGACCTCATGGCGCTCAGGTACGCCGTGCCCTTCAATCTGAAGATCGACGGGCCGACGCCGGAGCGGGCCGAACTGCCCTTTATACGAGAACCGTGACACGTACCTGACGCTGCGCAACGACGACCCGATGAAGTACCGCTTTCGCTGGCACGCCCAGATTCGATGGATATGCCATGGGACGGCGTCGAGACCGTGGCGCCGAACAAGAGTGGTGAGGCTGAAGCTGAGCATGCCTTCCGAGCACTTCAGGATTCCTCAGCAGCGGCACGCTTCGGAGCGATACGCGCGGCGGCGTGCTGACGCTGGAGCACGAGCCGCACGAGAGCCTGCGGAACTATCCATTTCCGGTCAAGCGCTATCCGATCACCGCCAGTCTCAGTTACTGGAACGCACCGTGGCAGGGACTCTGGTCAATTCGGTATCGATCCTGTTCCTGCTGCTGCTCGGCATCTCGGCCTCGCTGCTCGTCAACTTCATCCTGCCGCTGCAGAAGACGGCGCGTCGCCATCAAGCAGCGGCTGTACGACATCGAGGGGCGGCTTGCCGGACTCGACGACCTGATCGATCCGATCGACGGCCGCCTGCTCAGCCAGATGCGCGTCGAGAAGAAGCGCCTGCGGTTGGAACTCCGCGCGCTACTGGCCGGTGTTTCCGCAGTCGGGCGTCGACATGCCCCGCCTCGAGGAGCGGCTGGAGCGCTTCACGCGGCGCATCACGTGGGTCTCGACCGGTGGGAGACCTGCTGCAGAGCGTGCAGCGCCACAGCGCCACCATGCCGTCGACGCGAAGTGGAGCTCTTCAGAGGCGACGATTGACGGCGAGATTCTCAACCGTAGCGCGAAGGAAGAAGCGCCACCGAGGCGAAGGCGATCGAAGACATCGAATGGCCCAGAATGGCGGCGTTGGCCGTGCCCAGTCCGGATGCCGGAGATTCCGCAGACGCTCATCGACGAGCCTCGTCCAGAGGATCTGCAGGACGCTGAGAACAGAAGAATTCAGACCTTCGACCACCAACCCGAGACTGGGAGCCGGTGCTCGAAGCTGCTTGCGACCCTGGAGATTGATTTCCCGCCGCTACCGCAGCCGGTGGACGGAACCGACTTCCACCGCCGCGCACCGACTTCGTCCGGCACGAAGATGGCGATTCAAGCAAGGCCGCGCTGCTCGTCGCAGTACATGGAGCTGGTGGAACATTCGCCGGATGACGACATCCGCAAGCGGACGATTGGACCAACGCGAGCAGGTTGCTCGAAGGCGCTCAAGCCGGGGCCTGACGAATCGCTGTCGAAGAGCGCGCGACGTGGTCGATGAGACCGCCAGAATGTGTATCTCGACTGACCTGCTCGCCGAGGTCATCAGAGCCAAGAGCGGTGTACTTCGATGTCGATCCTGACGACGCCGCTTGTGTATCAGCTCACCGACATCGCCCTGCGGTTTCGGCGGCCTGGAGCGGATAGTCGCCGCGGCGCGGCGGGCCATCGCCTGCGGGTGGACCATCGACGAGCGAGCCGTTGCCGAGCCGGGATTGGGTGGTCACCTACTTCTTCACTGGTCGATGGCGCCTGCTGAAAGGCGCTGGTGGCCAAGCTGAGAGCGAATTGACGTGGATCCGGACCGCTCCCTGATCCACGTCGACACTGAAGCAGCGCGGCAAGAGACACCGTGCTGCTGGAAACTTGGGATCGACACATCTGGCGCTGGAGCGAAGGACGAAATCGGCGGTCGAAGCGCAGACCTGGCTGTCGATCGGCAGTCTGCTCGTGACGCTGCTGCTAGTTATCGGGTTTGGTCTCGCGAGCGGGTGCCGAGGAGAAGCTGCGCTCGCTCGACCTCTCTGCCGGGTGCGATCGCGGTGTTCGTGCTCGGCTTCGGCGCGGACTCGCTGAAGACACTGCTCACCCGCAGCAGCGAGTGAGTTGGCGGAACTGGCCCCTGTCATCGGGTATATTTCGTCGATGTGGCGAAAGCCGACGCGCAGATTGCGGCCAAGTACGGTCGCCGGATGATGTCGTGTGCCGGGCGCGTCCAACGGCTGCTGGCCGTCTGTCGTCTGTGCCGCCCTCGCTTGGTCGTTCGGCGTCGTGGGCGTGGCGGGTGCGCAGACAACGCCGACCGTCGCGGAGCAGCCGGCGTTACCCGGTCTGACCATCATTGCGCCGGCGGCGCCTGGAGGTGGCTGGGACCAGCTCGCGCGCGAGATGCAGCGCGAGATCGAACGCCAGGCGCTGACGGCGACGGTGCAGGTCGAGAACGTGCCCGGGGCGGCAGGCACCATCGGTCTCGCACAATTCGTTGACGGCCGGCGCGGCAATGGCGACGCGCTGCTCGTGAACGGCCTCGTGATGCTCGGCGCGATCCTCTGGAATCAGTCGCCGGTATCGCTGGCGCAGGTCGACCCCGATCGCGCGGCTCACCGGCGAGTACGAGATCGTTGCCGTTCCAGCGACCTCGCCGCACCGCGACATGCAGAGCCTGGTCCGCGCGCTGCGCGAGAATCCGGCGGCCGTGTCCTGGGGCGGCGGCTCGGCCGGCGGCACCGACCACATCCTTGCAGGCCTCATCGTCGCGGCGGCCGGCGTCGATCCGCGACGGACGAACTACATCGCGTTTTCCGGCGGCGGCGAAGCGGTGACGGCGCTGCTCGGCGAACAGGTGACGGCCGGCATCAGCGGCTACAGCGAGTTCGCGCAGCACATCGAATCGGGCCGCCTCCGGGCCATTGGCATTTCCGCGCCCAGGCGGCTGCCCAATCTCGACGTGCCGTCGCTTGATCGAGCAGGGACTCGACGTCGAGCTGGAGAACTGGCGCGCGGTCGTCGCGCCACCCGGTCTCAATCAAGGCCAGCGACAGGCGCTTGACGGCTGTCGTCGAGCGGATGGCGCATAGCGAGTCGTGGCGCGCGACGCTGACGAGGCTCGGCTGGACCGACTCTTACCTGGCCGGACCTGCCTTCGACGCAGTTCCTGGACGCCGAACGCGTGCGGATCGGCCGCATCGTCGCCCGGCTGCGAGGGTCGGCCGGAGAGACGAATGCCGCGCGGACCGGCGAGTGGCTGTTTCCCGTGCTGGTGCTCGGCGGCAGCGCGATTGTGCTGATCGCGCTCTTCGTCCGACGGCAGCGCCACGCCAGGCCGACGGGCACACCAACGAGCGCCCCCGTCGTTCGCGTGGCCATCGGTCTCGTCTCGTTTGTCGGGCTGCTGAACCTGGCCGGGTTCGTGGCGGCAGGGACGGTGCTCTTTGCGTGCACCGCGTCGGCATTCGGCAGCCGGCGATGGCTGCGCGACGCGCTCCTCGGCATCACGTTCTGCGCCACCGTCTACATCACCTTCACCTACGGTCTGGGCGTGTCCCTCCCTCCGGGTCTGTTCACTGCCGGGCGTTGACGACATGGACACCCTGACCGCGCTCGCAGGCGGCTTCGCCGTGGCGATGACGCCGCAGAACCTGCTGTGGTCGCTTGCCGGCGTTACGCTCGGCACCGCCGATCGGCGTGCTGCCAGGCATCGGCCCGGCGCTGACCGTCGCCCTGCTGCTTCCGGTCACCTACTCGCTCGATCCGACGTCGGCGTTCATCATGTTCGCCGGGATCTACTACGGCGGCATGTACGGCGGATCGACGACGTCGATCCTGCTGAACACGCCGGGCGAGAGCGCGTCGGTGATGTCGGCCGTCGAGGGCCATCAGATGGCGCGCGCCGGCCGCGGCGGCGCGGCGCTGGCGACCGCCGCGATCGGTTCGTTCGTCGCCGGCACGCTGGCGCACGGCGGCGCTCACGGTGTGCGCGCCGGTCATGGTGGAGTTCGCGCTTCGCTTCGGGCCGGCGGAGTACTTCGCGCTGGCGGTGCTGGCGTTCGTCGCCGTGTCCGCGGTGCTCGGCGAGTCGCGGCTCGACGGCTTCGCCAGCCTGCTGTTCGGGCTCGCTGCTCGGGGTGATCGGCATCGATCCGCTGACCGGCGTGCCGCGGCTCACCCTCGGCATCCCGCAACTGCTCGACGGCATCGACGTCGTGGTCGTCGCCGTCGGACTGTTCGCCGTGGGCGAGGTGCTGTACGCGGCCTCGCGCCAGCATCTCGACGCCGAGATCGATCATGTTGCGCGGATCGCTCTGGATGACGCGCGACGAGTGGGCGCGGTCGTGGAAGCCGTGGCTGCGCGGCGCGGCGATCGGCTTTCCGCTCGGCGCGCTGCCGGCCGGCGGCGCAGAGATTCCGACGTTCCTTTCCTACGCGCTCGAGCGGCGGCTGGCGCGCGACCCGAGCGAGTTCGGTCGCGGCGCGATCGAAGGCGTGGCGGGACCGGAGGCCGCGAACAACGCGGCGGCGGCCGGCACGCTGGTGCCGCTGCTCGCGCTCGGGCTGCCGACGACCGCCACGGCGGCGATCATGCTGGCCGCGTTTCAGCAGTACGGCCTGCAGCCGGGGCCGCTGCTGTTCCAGCACGAGCCGCGGCTCGTCTGGGGGCTGATCGCCAGCCTGTACGTCGGCAACGTGATGCTGCTGGTGCTGAACCTGCCGCTGGTCGGGCTCTGGGTGCGGCTGCTCACCATCCCGCGACCGGTGCTCTACGGCGGCGATCCTGATGCTGGCGAGCGCCGGCGCCTACAGCGTGAACCGCTCGGCGTTCGACGTCGGCCTGCTTTACGCGATCGGCGGCGTCGGCTACCTGATGCGGTGCCGCTCGATCCCGCTGGCGCCGGCGATCATCGGCGTGATCCTCGGGCCGATGGCCGAACAGCAGCTGCGCCGCGCGCTGGCGATTGCCGAAGGGTCGCCGCTGGTGCTCGTCACGCGGCCGATCTCGGCGGCGCTGCTCGGCTGCGGCGCTGCTGCTGTTGGCGGGACCTCGAATCGTCAGTTGGTGGCGCCGCCGTCAGCTGCCGACGTAGGCCGCGAGGTGCTTGCCGGTGAGGGTGGAGCGGGCAGCGACGAGAGCGGTGGGCGTGCCCTCGAAGACAATCCGGCCGCCGTCGTGGCCGGCGCCGGGGCCGAGGTCGATGATCGAGTCGGCGTGCGCCATGACCGCCTGATGGTGCTCGATGACGATGACCGATTTGCCGGAGTCCACGAGCCGGTCCAGCAGGCCAAGCAGTTGCTCGACGTCGGCGAGGTGAAGGCCGGACGTCGGCTCGTCGAGAACGTAGACGCCGCCCTTCTCGGCCATCTGGTTGGCCAGCTTGAGACGCTGCCGCTCGCCGCCGGACAGCGTCGTGAGCGGCTGGCCGAGAGTGAGGTAGCCGAGCCCGACGTCGGCCAG
>CAVRPA010000020.1:0-1008967 GCA_963723005.1 uncultured Acidobacteriota bacterium
CGTCCTGCCGCATGCGGTCAGCCCAGAACGTCGGTTCACCCATGGCCGCGTACGTCCGCATGTTCGCTATTGCCTCGCGAATGTGACCGAGATAGAGCCGTTCGTCCTTCACAGCGCTCGCGCATCAGCAGTGACGCGCTCCCGGATGGCGGGCGCGAGGCTCTGCGTCGTGAGGACATCCACCGGCCGATTGAGCAGCGACTCGAGCTCTTGTTCCAGCGCGACCAGATTGAGCAGCGAACGATTGTCCGCCATCTCGACCAGCAGGTCGATGTCGCTGTCCGTTCGGTCGTCGCCCCGCGCCACGGAGCCGAAGACGCGCACGTTTCTCGCGCCGTGGCGCGCCGCGGCTTCAAGAATCGCGTGACGATGCTGTTCGAGCTGGACCATCCCTTCGCCCTCGGCCGGCTGCCCTCATTCTACTGCCTCGGCCGTCATGGCGGCCGCGCTCGAACGGCCACTCTGGGCAGCGCCCAGGAAACTCGCCGACATCTCAACCGGCGTCAAGGCGCTGGCCCGGATGCTGACCGACCAGAGCCCGGCGGTCCTGGTCCCCGACTTCAAGAGCGACGAGACCCATCACGACGCGATGGGACGTGATCGGGGCGCTCAGCTGAGGCGGAACATGGTGCCTGCGACCCAAGGCTCGCTCGACGGGGTGGCCCAGGACGCCGGCGTGCAACCTCGGAGCGGGGCGTGACGTCGTAACCGTGGTGACCGCTCGTGCGTGTGTTCTTACCACCGCTATCCTGCTGATCCTGGCGGCAGACCCGCCGATCGCGTCGGCCCAACTCTACCGGTACGGCGTGCTAGTCGAAGGCGCGGCGGTCTGGGTTCCCCGCAACGACGTGCGGATTCCACCCGACACCGGAACCGAGTTTTCGGTCGCCGATTACAGGGAACGAGGCGAGCCCGGCCACGCGCGTCGAGTTGACGTTCGACATCACGAGCGCCATGGATTCCGGCTCACCTATGCGCCGCTGCAGGTGAACGGCTCGGGCGTGCCGGCCACGGAGATCGTGTTCGACGATGGCACGTTCGAGCCTGGCGTGCCGACGGACGCGAACTACAAGTTCAGCTCGTATCGGGCCACCTATCGCTACAGCTTCTTCCGGGGCGACCGCTGGACCTGGCGCGTTGGCGCCACGGGCTTCGTCCGCGACGCCAGGATCCGGCTGGAGCAACCGGCCGTGTCCGCGGAGTACACCGACCTCGGCTTGGTGCCACTCGCCCATCTCGACGCCGAAGTTCGTCTCTCGAGGCAGTGGCGGCTGGTGTTCGATGCCGATGGAGCGCGGCGCCGCAGGGGCGCGCCTTCGACGTGTCTGCCAAGGCGGTGTGGAGCCCGACGCCGCGCCTCGAGATCGGTGGCGGCTATCGCACCATCGAGGGCGGCGCCGATGTCGACAAGGCGTACAACTTCGCGTGGCTGCAGTTCGCCGTCGCGTCGGTCGCCATTCGCTTCTGACCGGTCGACGAACCGTTCGCTGGCGCAGCGGCTTTACAATCAGGGCCATGGGTGGGTGCTCCCTCCACGAACGCTGCATGAGTGGCGTGTCCATGAATCCGCGCCGCTCGCGTTCCGCCCGGACGGCATGCGCGACGCCCAATCTGCGTTCACCACGTGGGTGGAACTAGAACCCATTGTCCAGAGCCTTCGGCGGTTGGCAACGACGTGAGCGCCGTCTTCGTCCGAGGTGCCCTGCGCACTGAATCGGCTTTTCGTCCGGTCAACGTGTCAGCGTCGCCCGTGTGGCACTGTGTGGCACTTCTTCCGAATCACGAGACTTCAGGGGCTGCGGAGAGTCACGATTCGTTCGAGAAATCACGATCTGCGACGGCGTGACTTGGCTCTGTCCGAAGACTCTTAATCTGTTGGTTGTAGGTTCGATTCCTACCGGGCTCACCAATTCTCATCCCGATTCGAATTGGCTCGCCGCGGTCGTTCTCAGTCACGCCGCAACTCGCAGGCTCGTTGCGAGCGGGAGCGATTCCTACCGGGCTCACCAAGTCCTTTCCAATCAAACACTTGGCGTGACACATCTTCTGTCTGCGCGCGCGCAGACCAACAGACGTTCGTCTGTTGGTCGAGCGTGTCCACGATTGACGCGACCTCTTCGCAAACCTTTGTGAGCCAACACGTTGAGCACAACGCGCATCGCGTTCGCGACGACTGCGGACGCACGCGTGTGGCACCGGTGTGGCACTTCTTCCGGCAAGTGAATTGCCGCCATTGAATTCGCGAAGCTTCTGCCGGTCCCTGTTGCGCGTCACGCGCACGCAGTCACGGGTTCCTCGGAGACGGTTTGGACCCGGCGCAGCGGGAAGCCATCTCCATCGAGTCTTCCGCCGACTCCTTGCGCAACGGCTGCGTTGACGTCTCCCCTGAAAACGACGGCAGCTGAAACTAGAGCAAGATGGCGGCTTCCGACGGTCCCTCACCAAGGAGCGAGGACCACGAAGAAGTCGAAGTCCACCGAAGGGCAGATTGCCTACGTGCTCCGGCACGTGGAGAGCGGCACGCCGCCAGCGGATGTCTGTCGGCAGATGGGTGTGTCCGAAGCGACGTTCTACATTTGGAAGAAGAAAACGCTTCGCCTGGGGATCAGCGAGCTCCGCCAACTTCGGTCGCGCGAGGACGAGAATGCCAGGCTGAAGCGCTTGGTCGCCGATCTGTCACTCGACAAGCACACCCTCACCCATCACCTAGTTGATGTCCTTATCCACGAGGACCTTCACTGCCCGAACCGGTTGGCGTGAGCGGATTCAGGCCGGTCGCAGCCACGCCACAAGGCTCCGCACGCAAGCACCGGTTCGACAGGTCGAGACGCGCCTTCTCCGCCGCGATGAGGTGGAAATCGCCGCCGCAGGATCCGCTTTCCTTCCGCAACGGCCGAGCTCCTCATGCCCCTCGTGAAAGCCCGGTGCACCCTACGTCCGCCCGGGTCGACGGCCGGGCGCGTACCCGCTGAGCTTCCCGACAGCTCCGATGCCCCTGCCGCTCAGCAATCTCTGGTGCGAGAAATCGGCGTCTCCTCTCGTCGTGAGCGGGTGTAGCATGCCTCGCTTCACCGCGCGCAACGTGAGAAGGAGAATCGCAGGATCGACTAGCAATAAAGGAGGTCCCCATGCGCCATCGAGACGTTTCGCGACGCACGCTGTTGAAGGGTGGTGGTGCGGCCTTGGCCGGGTTCGGGGTGCTGCGGCTGGCTGGCCCGGCGCACGCCTTCCCTGGCCAGCTTGGCCAGCAAAAGACAGTCCCCCTCGACGACTACCTGTCTGACTCCGCACAAACCTTCGTTCTCCCAGGTGGGCAGGTTATTCCATGGCTCGATCAGCCGCCCCCGAACCCCGTTCCCCAAATCACGGGCAACCTGCTGCAGTGGGAAGAGCTCGACTCCTTCCTGACACCTGCCGATGACTTCTTCTATGTGCAGCACTACGGCCGGCCGGCCGGCCTTGATGCTGCGAATTGGCGAGTCGCAATCGAGGGACTCGTCGCCCACCCTCAGTCACTCGCCCTGGAGGACATCAAAGCCCGCCCGTTCCATGAAGTGGATTACACCCTCGAATGCTCCGGTAATGCCGACACGTCATCGGACTTCTTCTTCGGCGGCATCGGCACTGCCCGCTGGGGTGGCGCGCGTCTGGCTCCGCTCCTCAAGCAGGCGGGCATCCTGGACGAGGCGACCGAGGTCGTCTTCTGGGGAGTTGATAGCGGCACGGTGACCATTCACGACAATGTAGGAATCGTCAGCGCCGGCCGCACCGGCACGGTGGTGCCCGATTCCGAAGGCGGCCTCGACTTGACGATCACCGAACAGTTTGCCCGCAGCATGTCGCTCGAGGAAGCGCTCCATCCTGCCAACCTTCTCTGTTACGAAATGAACGGTGAGGCGCTGCCGCAGAAAAACGGCTTCCCTGTGCGCTTAATCGCGCCAGGTTGGTACGGAGTCGCCAACGTCAAGTGGTTGACGCGCATCGAAGTGACGGACCATCGCTTCGCCGGACGCTTCATGGCGCGGGACTACGTCCAGGTTCGGGAAGAGGAGCGTGAGGGCCAGACGTTATGGACCTTCGCGACGGTGAGCCACGAGCTGCTCAAGTCGGCGCCGGCCAAAGTCATACGTCGCGGCAGCCGGTACCTGGTCGTCGGCGTCGCCTGGGGCGCTCCGATCGCCAGAGTGGAGGTGAGGATCGACAATGGGCCTTGGACCGCCGCGCAGCTGTCGGGCCCCTCGTCACGGGGGAAGAAGGCGCGTGATTACGCGTGGAGGTTCTGGACGTTCGACTGGGGAACGCCCTCTCCAGGCGAGCACCAGGTCACGTCGCGAGCGTTCGATGTCGACGGCCACATGCAGCCAGCGCCGGACGATCCCTTCCTCGCCAGCAAACGGACATATTGGGAGCGGAACGGCCACATAAGCCGTCGAGTCCTGATTTCCTGACGCGTCGCGAAGACGATGAAGCCTGCAGGTGGCGCCGCCCTGGCGCCTCCTGCAGCCCGGAATACCTCGGCAATCAGGCCGGGAGCGGCAGTCAGCTACGCAACCTGCGCGAGGCGCGAGTCAGTTCCGTTGCGATGTCGGTCACGTTCTGGACGATGGCTTCGCGATCGAGCGTTCATGCCACGACGGCGCCGACTTCGCCGATCTTCTCGATGTTTACCGCATGCCCACGCATCTGGCTGGAAGACGACACCGGGCTGAATGGCCCGCGAGCCGAGGCGGCGTCACATTGGCCCGGCTTGACGGTTCAATCTAGTCCCATGCTCTGTAACAAGTCTTGAAAGCGCTGGTCTGCGCGCAAATCGTCCAAGAGGCTGTCAACTCCCAGCAGTGTCATCATGTCGTCACGGTCGTCGTAGGCCTTTTGCAGGCTCTGAATCGCTTCCTCCTTGGCACCCATGCCGACTAGCGCTACGGCAAACACATACCGAGACACGTATCGGGACTCGCTCAGTTTCCTCAATTCGGAGAGTCGCAGCCCTGCCGATCGTGTGTCACCGAGTTTGCCGTACGCGTATGCCATATACCCAATCGGCTGCGCCTGCTGGGGGTCCAATCGCGAGGCTTGGTCCAGCTCCTGAATAGCTTCGGTGTATCGCGCGGCATACAAGTACGCGACTCCAAGGTAGTAGTGACCGTTGAAAAATCCGGCATCGGATCCGACCACACTCCGCATTCGTTGGATGGCGACCTCGGGTTGCCCGGCAAAGTAATGCATTTGGGCGAGCCCCGTCTCGACAAACGACGACAATGGATCGAGTTCGTGCGCACGCTGTGCCTGAGCGATACCGGCGCGATGGTCCCCCCTCAGGACGAGGTTCCAGCCATACCACAATCGAACTGACGGCTCAAAGGGATTCAGGTCGATGGCACGTTTGAATTGCTCCTCTGACTCGCGCCACGCGTAGTCGTAATACATTTGAGTGACGCCCATCGAGACGTGCCCTTCCGGAAGGGCGGGATCGAGTTCAACGGCGTGCTTGGCCGCGGCCCGGGCTTTTACCATCGCGTCCTTCGGAACCAGATGCATGCCAGACAGGCCCAGGTAGCTGTCAGCCAGGCCGGTATACGCCAGTGCGTAGGCCGGGTCGAACTCCAGTGCTTTCTGAAAAAATTCGATGCCTTTCTGCGTGTCCGCGACTGTTGAGCGAGAAAGGGCGTGTCGACCTCTCAAATACAGCTCGTATGCTTCTGGACTGGTCGTCGGCGCCCGCGTCAGCTGCCGCTGAGTCGCCTCGCTGACGTCCCAGCGAAGACGCTCGATCACATTCCTTGCAACATCCTCCTGTATCTGGAGCATGTCGTCCGGCTTACCTTCGTCCTGCTTGCCCCACAGTTGGGTTCCCGCACTCGCATCAACGAGGTCTGCCTGCACGCGAAGCCGCTCGTTCGTACCAGAGACCCGGCCGGTAACGACGGCCCGGACGTTCAACTCCCGCCCGAGGGTGCGAACGTCGATCTCTCGCCCCTTGTACCCGAACGCCGTGGTCCTCGCGATTACCCGAACCGTGGGCAGCCGGGACAGCGTGTTCGTGAGCGACTCCGAGAGCCCGTCGGCAATGTATTCCACGTTGGTGTCGTTCTGAACGTTCGTAAACGGCACGACCATCACCGAATCGGTGGCTTCCAGTGACGCGCTCGTCAGATACAGGAACACGAGCGTGCATGCCGCCACGACCACCAGACCGGCAGCCGCAACCGCCAACCGTGTCGCCCATCGCGACGGCGTCGCCGCGGCGAGGGGCGCCGACTCACGGGCAGTCAACGACTGTTTCAGTTCTTCGAGGTCGATGCGCAGATCTTTCGCGGATTGGTAGCGTTGCTCGGGATCCTTGATCAGGCATCGCCGGACGATGCGCGCGAGATCGCCAGGCAGCGCGCCATTCACATCGGTGACGAGCGGCGGCGTGTCCCTGAGAATAGACGACAGCAGCGCCAGACTCGTGTCGCCTTTGAACGGTCGTTCGCCGGTCGCCATCTCGTACAACATCACGCCGACGGAAAAGATGTCGGATCGATAATCGACGGACTTGCCTTCGGCTTGTTCGGGCGACATATAGGCCACCGTGCCCACGATGTGGCCCTCGCCGGTGAGGGGTCCTGTCGCCGCTTCAGACAGGCCACTGACGCCGGTGTAATCCTCTCTGAGTTTGGCCAGACCGAAGTCGAGGACCTTCAATCGACCCTCGTCGTTGACCATGACGTTGGCTGGCTTCAGATCGCGGTGCGTGATGCCGCGTTGGTGCGCTGCGCTGAGTGCGTCTGCGAGAGGGATCGCGAGTCCCCAGGATGGTGTCGATCGCGAGCCCGTGTTTGGGAATCAGCTCCGAGAACAGCTTGCCTTCCACCAGCTCCATCGTCAGGAATGGAACGTCGGCCTCGTGTTCGATGGAATGAATCGTGACGATGTTGGGATGGTTCAGGGCGGCAAGGACTTGGGCTTCGCGTTTGAAGCGCGCGACGCGGTCGCGGTCGCCGGCAAACACATCCGGGAGAATTTTCAACGCGACATCACGCCGAAGTGTAATGTCACGCGCTCGATACACTTCACCCATGCCACCGGCGCCAAGGGCGGAGACAATCTCGTAGGGGCCGAGCCGGGTACCAGGCGTGAGGGCCACGTCACCGGGAGTATACGAGCCGGCCGGCGATGCAAGCCGGTTATCTGCAACGTCCAGCTGTTCCAGTGCGCTGCACCGAGACTGGGCTCCGTGATCTCGACGGTCACAGCAGGGCAAATTGATGCAGTACCGACCTGAGCCATTGGGTTGTGACCCGTCAAGTGGTGGAAATCGGTTCGCACCTTCCGTGAGCTGAGCAGGGCGACGCGATCGCGGTGAGGATCTCCTGGGCAGTGCTCGACAGCAACAGTTGCGCTCAAGGTGCTCTCCGCAGGTCGGGCACGACACGAAACACCAAACCACTCAGATCGTTCTCCGACCTGCAGATCGTGCCGACCGGCCGCGGGCAGTTTTGGCTCCGCGCCGGCGCTCGACCTCGTCGAGCGGGAGTCTATTTGAACGTCATCAGCCAGATGTCGCCCCGCTGTATTTCGCGTGTGAAATACAGCGTTTTGTTGTCGCGGGACAGGGCGACACTGTCGAAGTCGTCCGGCGCGACCGACAGGAGTTCCTGTGTCGCCTTCGAGACGGCGTCGACAATTTAAAGCCTCCACGAGATGCTAGCCGACGGGTCTTACGCGACGTGGGCCGACCAGCGCGCCGCGAACCTCGCGCGCCTGGAGGCGCACGGCCGGTGATGCGCGACCTGGACACGTGGGGTGTGCGGGCCGGAGAACCTCGCCAGCGCGCCGACGTGGCCCGTGCTGGGCTGGTCCGGGCGTCTCGATCTGGCGCTGAAGCGGGCGACGGGCACGCAAGCGCGCCGCCGCCGCGAGGTGCGGGTCTACGAGGTCGCCACCGGCAAGAGGGTGGAACTCGCAGGATCCAGGATAATTGCATGCGCTATGGCTAAAGTGCGCGCGGCGCTCCTCAATCGCACGAAGCATGCTCTCGCAATCATCCTTGCGGTGGGCCTCAGCCAGGCAGTCGCACGGTCCCAGTCGTCGCTGCCGCCCACCGAGTCGAGTCTTTCCCGAACTCCCGCCCTGGTGCTTGACTGGGCAAACCGCCTCCAGGCCCGCGACCCGAAGGTCCGCGCCACCGCCGAGGCCGCCCTCGTCCAGGCAGGGCGGGGTTCGTTCCCCTTGTTGCGACGATTGCTCGGCACGGAGCATGAAGACCTGCATGTTGCGACGTTTCGCGTCATCCAGCGAATCGGCCCTCCTGCCATTCCGCTGCTGGTGGACCTGCTAGGGCATGAGTGGGTCTCCATCCGGCGCGGCGCCGTCAGTGAGTTGATCGATCTGGTACCGCATACGGAGCCGATCCAGCCGGCGTTGCGGCAGGCTCTGAGAGACGAGGATTCGACGGTGGCCGGCGATGCCGCACGCGCCCTGGGCGCGTTGGCCGAGCGGGCCAGCCCTTCGGTGAGCGCGCTGGTCAACACCCTTTCGCACGAGGATCCGTACGTCCGCGTCTACGCGGCCGAGGCCTTGGCGTCGATCGGCCCGCGCGCGGCCAGGGCGACTGACGTCCTGGCAGCAGCCCTGGGCGATCCCGTCCCCGGCGTTCGATGGGCGGCGTGTGAGGCTCTCGCAAGCATTGGCCCGGCCGCGCAGTCGGCAGTGCCGCAGCTCATCGAAGCGCTGCAGGATGAATTCCTCTATGTGCGAATCTTCGCGGCGGGAGCCTTGGGAAGCATCGGACCGAGGGCGCAGTCGGCCCGAGAAGCGCTGAGGGCGGCAGCAGACGATCCCGCATTGCGCGACGAGGCAGAGTGGGCGTTGAGTCGAATCGCTGGAATCACAACTGCACCGCCGGTTTCGTCGAACGTCGTGCCCGCACCATCCGCCGCGTCCCCGCTCCAGACGACAGTCGTCCAGGCCGGGAATCCTCCGGTTGACTGGGACACGAGCACCGGTCGGAACATCGTCTGGAGTGTCCCGTTGGGAGACGAGACCTACGGTCGTCCCGTGGTTGCTGGCGATGCGGTCTATGTGGGCACCGACAACGGCCGGCAGATGAACCCCGCCTACTTGAAAAATGCCGGCGTGCTGATGGCATTCCAAGCGAAGGATGGACAGTTCCTGTGGCAGGACGTCGCTCCGCGAGTGGAGCGAGGCCTGCGGCAGTTCCTGTTGCCGTCGACGACCAGCACGCCGTATGTGGAGGGAAACCGGCTGTACTACGTCACCGCCGAGTGCCAACTCCGAAGTCTCGACACGCAGGGTTTCCGTGATGGCGCGAACGACGGCGCGTATCAGGATGAACTCTTCGAGGGCGACGCTGCCGCCGACATCGTCTGGGAGTTGGACATGTGTGGCCGGCTGGGTGTCTTTCCGCACGAGTCCACGCGTAGTGACGTGTTGCCGGTGGGTGATCTGCTGATCGTGTCTACCTCCAACGGGCTGAATGAGGGCCACACGCGCGTCCCATCACCGCGCGCCCCCAGCCTGATCGCGGTGGAGAAGATTCCGGCCGCGTGGTGTGGCGCGCCGTCGGCGCCGGCGCGCAGGTGCTGCACGGTCAGTGGTCCAGCCCTGTCGCCGCCGACGTCAACGGGCGCATGCAGGTGCTGTTCGGCGGAGGAGATGGCTGGCTGCGGGCCTACGACGCGGCTTCCGGTCACGAAATCTGGAAATTTGACGGCAACCCGAAAGATGCTCGCTGGCTACCGCGCCCCGGCGTCTTCTCGCGGAGTTTCATCGTGGCTTCACCGGTGTTTGCCGGCGGCCGGGTCTTCGTCGCGATGGGACAGAGCCCTGAGCACGGCAACGCACCTTCACTGGTGCACGCGATCAACCCCAGCGGCCAGGGAGACGTCACCGCGAGCCGGCTCCTGTGGACGTCTCGCCAGGTCGGGCGCGTGGTGGCGACGCCGATCGAGAAGGACGGTTTGCTCTACGTGGGGGACGTTGGTGGCATGGTCTATTGCCTGGACGCGGCGACCGGCACTCTCGTCTGGGAACACGACACCTACGGGGCCATCTGGGGAAGCTTCCTGCTGGCCGGCGACCGGCTGTACGTTGGAAACGAAGACGGCACCATGACCATCCTTCGTACCGGGCGGAAGAAGGAATTGCTGGGCGAGATCGAGATGGACGGGGCGCTCTATTCGCTTCCGTCGCTGATCGGCGATGCGCTGTGGCTGACCACGTCGAAGCGGTTGTACCTGATTGCGACAAAGCATTGACCGCGGGACACTTCAACATCGATCGGGTCACGCCGAGGACGTCGCGGAGGCGGGGCTCCGGCCGGCTGACAAGGGCCGATAGTCCTACTTCAGCGGCGCGCGCACGGCACGTCCGGGGCGCGCCGACGTCACCGCGCCGCCATCGACCACCACCTCCCCGCCGACGATCACGTACGGAATGCCCGCCGAGGGGATGCTCGCGTCTTCATAAGTCGAGCGGTCGATCACGGTGGCCGGGTCGAAGATCGTCACGTCGGCGTCGGCGCCCACGGTGAGACGTCCCTTGCGTCCCATGTCGGGCACCCGCGCTTCGAGCCGGCGCGCCGGCATGACCGTCATGCGCGCGAGCGCGTCCATGAGCGTCATGACCTTCTCGTCCCGCACGTACTTCCCGAGCGTCTTGGCGTAGCTGCCCGAGGTGCGCGGATGCCCGCGGCCGTTCTCGATGAAGCCGTCGCTTGCGATCATCGAGAGCGGGCTCACGATCGCCTTCCGCGTCTGCTCGTCCGACCGGCCATGGATGATGATCGTGCCGCCCTCCTTGCGGGCCTGCTCGAAGGTCTTCCGCGTGAGCCGCTCGCCCGTGCGCACGAGCTGATGCAACTGGAACTTCTCGTCGGGCCACGTCTTCCAGTCGTCGAAGAGCGCCGACTGGACCTCGGTCATCCCGGCGCCGTAGGGATACGCCTCGGTCGTGACGTCCTGTCCCGCGTCACGCGCCGCCTGAATCGCAGCCAGGAACTGGTCGATCTGGTCGCCGGCCACCGAGTTGACGTGGACGATGTGCAGCGCCGCCCCGGCCGCCTTGGCGGCGGCGATGGTCTCGTGCAGGCCCGTGACGTCGCCGCGCATGTGGATGTGCGCCGCGGCGCCGGCCGCGGCCGCCACCTTGAGGATGCGCTGGATCTCGGACATCGGCGCGCCGGGCGTGTAGGCGCTGCCGAGACCCACGGCCACGGCGCCCTCGCGGAGGCCCTTCTCGACGATCGCCTCCATCTCGGCGATCTGCGCGTCGGTGGCCGTGCCGCTGCCGCCGACACCAGCGGGGAGCAAGCCCTGGCCGGGATCCTTCAACACGCGCATCCGCGCCGGGATGTGTCCGGCGGCCACGCCGTAGTTGACGATCTGGCCGGCCTTCCGCGCCTCGTACCACGCCGCCACGTCGCCCGTGCCGACCTCGAGTTCGAACGCGCTCGTGACGCCGTCGCGCACCATCATCCGGTACGACTCGTCCTGCTGCCCGTGCTCGTGCAGGTCGATGAACCCCGGAGCGACGACATGGTTCGCCGCGTCCACGACGCGCGTGCCCTGGAGCGGCGTCTCTGAGATCGCCTCGATGCGCCCGCCCGTGATGCCGATATGCCGCACGCCGTCGAGGCCCGACGCCGGATCCATCACCCGCCCATTGGCAATGACAAGATCGTAGGTCGGCGGCGGAGGAGCAGCCGGGGAACACGCCGCGAGGGCGGCGAGGCACGCGAGCACGACGGCGATGCGGCGAAACATGCCGCACATGTTACCGCCAGCGAGGTGCCGGTGGCTCAGGCTACGTTCCCCTGAGGAATGCTTTCATCGCCTCGATGGTCTGCGCTTTGTTCTCGCGCCGGACGTTGTGCCCAGCCCCTTCGATATGCACTATCTTTCCGCGCGGCAGCCGGCTGGCGATGTCCTCGTTCTGCTTCCTGAGATCTCCCTGCGCATCGGCCTTGAGAATCAACGTCGGCGCCGTGATCTTCGGGAACAGGTGGCCGACCGGCGGCAAGGCGGAGGGAACGTTCGGGACGGTGCCGGGATGGTGCCGCCGTTTGGAAGGCGCCCAGAACTCGCACTCGGAGCGTCCCCATTTCGGGGAGTTCTTCATGCAGCCGGCCACCAACTCCTGTTCGGTCGTGTTGTTGCGCGTGAGGATCGTCAAGCGCAGCTCCCCCGGCGTTTGCGTCGCCGCGCCCGCCGCCGGCGTGGCCGGGGGAGCCAGCCGGGCTCCAGGGCCTGGACGTCGAACCCTCGACCATCACCGACTTCAATGGACCGACGCGCTCGCCTTTCACGTGGGCAGGGCTCGCGCGAGCGACAGCAGGAGGTGCAACCTCCAATGCCTCTCAACCTGTCGCAACCACCCGTCGAGCTGGTTCCAACTCGCGAAATGCGGCTCACCAATTCTCGCCACGGCTCGAATGTCCTCCCCGCGGCGCGGGACGACTCTAGTCACATGTCACCGTTTCCCCTTAGAATTGAGGCGTTTGGCAGTCAGTCGGAGACAAGATGACACGTCCTCATAGGGAAATCGCGCTTGTCGCAACGGCAACGATCCTCCTGACCACGATCGTCGTTGGCGCGTCACAACAAGCACCCCCATCCCCTCCGGCTGGGACGCCAGCAACGATTCCGGCATCGGTTGTCGCTGCCGCGGAGAAGATCGCCAACGATCCGCAAGTCATGGCCCTGATCAAGGAACAAAGCTCGGATGCGGCCGCCAAGGCACGATGGAATCAGTTCCTGGAGCTGGTTCGCATCCCCTCGCCGCCGCGCCAGGAGCATCTGAAGGCGGCCGAGATTCATCGCCGGCTCGTGAACGACTGGGGATTCTCTCCAGCGGAAGTGATGACGCGCGCGGACGGAGTCATCGCCGGCACCGACACCAACATCGTTGATGGTCTTCCGGTCTACAACGCGTGCGTGGTGATCAAGGGTTCGTACGCGGGCCGCGCTGACGCTCAACATTACAAGGGCGAGTTTCCCAAGGTGCTCGTCGAAGGACACATCGACGTCGTCAACCCTGAAGAACTGCCGAAGTCGGGTGACCCATCCATCCGCATCAAGCTCCAGCCGTACGCACAGCCGGTGGTCGCAACGCCTGAGGAGTTGGCCGCGATCCCCGACGAACTGTCGTTCGATGATCGAGGCCGGGTCGTCGAGAACGACAAGTACGCCACGGCCAGCAAGGTCTTCGCCAACGCGAAAGAAGCCGAAGCCGGCGGAGGCGTGCGCATCTACGTGCCCGGTTACGGCGACATGATGCCGAGCACGTCCAACGCATTCGTGCTCGCGGCCGCGATGAAGAAACACAACATCAAGCCGGTCTACGACATCTGGATCTGCGGCACCGCCGGTGAGGAGGGCAAGGGCAACCTGGCAGGCGTCAAGCAGCTCTACGGCTTCGACCAGAAGGCCGGCACCGGCTCCAATCCCCTCAACATCGTCGCCAACTTCGGTCTCGAGGGCGGCGGGACCGTCAACTTCGTCGGCAGCTACCGTTTCGAGATGAAGTTCAAGGCGCCATCGCCGCGCCCGGACGGTCCAAGCGCACCTGCGGCGATGGCCGCGGCGATCGCCAAGATCGCCGACGTCAAGACGCCGACGGACCTGCGAGACGGTGCGCCGAAGACCACCTACACCGTCGGCCGCGCCAGCTGCGAGCCCCCGCCGGCTCCGGGCATGAGTGTGCCGAGCTGCGCGCTCGAAGTCGACATGCGCTCAACGCGCAAGGAAACACTCGATGACATGCGCAATACCATCGAGCCCATGTTCCAGGCCGGCGTGTCCGCCGAAAACGCGAGGCATGGGCGCAAGGATGGTAGCGATGAAGCCATCAGCCTCGAGCTGATGTGGTTCGGTTTGCGGCCGGCCTTTGTGGCGGACAGCGTTGATAACGTCGCGGTCCACGCCGGACTTCAGTCGGGCATCCAGCTGGGCGCGATCAGCTCACCGATGGTCGGCACCGGAGCGGGCAGCTTGAATGACAACGTCCCCGCGCACACCGGCGTCCCGACCTATCAATTCAGCCTGGCGTCCTCGGCCGCCGGCGCGGGCGGACATGCGTTCTGGGAGTGGGGTACGCGCGGCTTGCCCGCCACCGAAGTGTCCCGCATGCATCGCGTCCTCACCGCCGCGTTGATCGTGTCGGGGTTCCACGCTGCGGATGGCAGCATCGTGCAACCATCCATCGGCCCGATTGGCCAGCGGACACGAGAAGTCGTCCGATAACTCTGGAGCATCCGATCATGAAGCGCCTGATATATCCGCTCGCATTCGTCGTCGGCGTCGCCGCGGCCGGCACGCCCGCCTTCGCCCAGCAGTCAGGAGGGGTGCGCGTCGAGTTCCAGGGCCCTGGTGGCCACAGTTACGGCAGCTATGGACGCGTCAGTGCCCTGCATGCCGCCGCCCGTGCCGTCATCCTGATTCAAGAGGCACTGCCCGCCGGCAGTTACCAGATCACGAACCTGACCGGTGGCAACTCAGTCAATGCGATCGCGTCGGACGGTCTCATCGAACTGAAGTTGACCGCCGGGAGTGCCACTGCGTACCAGGCGCTCGTGACCGCGGTCACGAAGGCCGCGGCTGAAGGCGCCGCAGCTGAAAATGCGTTTCGCGGCGTGAAGACTGGCGACCTGACAAGCGGCGCCCCGGCCACGGTCAGGTCCAGCGTCACACAATTCTGAAGCCGGTCGCGATCCCGTCGATTCCACGTCGAAGGGCCATTCTCGGCCTGCGGCGTCCAATTGGCTCGCCCGGGCTGCGCTCGCCGTTTCGTGAGCCAGCCGGCGCTGGTCGACGGCGGAGCGCCGGCCTTCGGCGGACATTCTCGCGTTCGAAGCCCGGGTTGACGTGGGGTGTGGGGCCAGCCCTCAATCTTCCCTCGACGAGTGTGCCTACCCTCGGCACCGGGAAGTGGAGCGCAGGCCCAACGGTTGTCGTGCTGAAGCTGATCTTGGCCAAGTTTGTCGTCGTTGGCACGTTCCCCGCGAGTTACCAGTTCGGCGTCGCCGGATTCGTGGCACATCCGGACGTCGGACCATCCTGGAAACTCCGAGGGGCTCTCGTCATCCTGCTGCCGCGGCGGCGGTAGCGAATTGTGTGAGCAGCCAAAAGAGACCCTTCAAGGGCACGATCAAACTCGACGTCCGTGACTCAGTGGCCGATTGGATCCATTTACGCCACGACGATGGGCCGTATCCGTGCCACGGCCGGCCCATCCCGAGGCTTGGCGCGACCGCGCAGTCTCCCCGAATCACCTAGCTCAGGTGTGTCGAGGGTGACGTAGCCCTCGAGCCAGACCGCGACGATCCATGTAGACTTCACGGCGCAGGCGCGCAGATGCGCGCGGCCCTTCGAATGATGTGGACCTTCGCCGAGAGTTGCTGCCGATGGCGCTGATCACCGGGTCGCAGCTTGGCGCCTACGAGATTCTGGGTGCGATTGGCGCCGGCGGCATGGGCGAGGTGTACCGCGCCCGCGACCCCCGCCTCGATCGCGAGGTCGCCATCAAGGTGCTTCCGCCGTCGTTGTCGAACGATCCCGCGACGCTGGCGCGGTTCGAGCGCGAAGCGATGAGCGTCGCGAAGCTGTCCCATCCGAACATCCTCTCGATCTTCGAATTCGCGCGAACCAACGACACGAGTTTCGTCGTCATGGAGCTCGTCGATGGCGTGACGTTGCGGAGCATGATCAGCTCCGGAGCCTTGCCGATGCGACGCGCCCTCTCCTACGGCGTGCAGCTGGCGAAAGGTATGGCCGCGGCACATGCCCGCGGCATCGTGCATCGTGATCTCAAGCCGGAGAACGTGATGGTGACGCGCCAGGACCAGGTGAAGATCCTGGACTTTGGCCTGGCGAAGCCCCTCGACCTGCCCGACGCGGACGTAACCCAGGGGCCAGGGCTGACCACGGCCGGCGTCATCCTGGGCACCGTCGGCTACATGGCGCCGGAGCAGGTACGCGGCGCCGCCGTCGATCACCGTGCGGACGTGTTTGCGTTCGGCGCGGTGTTCTACGAGATGCTGACCGGGCTCCGCGCGTTCCAGGCGGACACCGCCGCGGACACCCTCACCGCCGTGCTGACCAGGGAGCCTGCGGAGATCGATCCGTCGCAGATCGCCCTCGCCCCCGGCCTCGATCGCATCGTCCGGCGCTGTCTCGAGAAGGTGCCTGATCTTCGGTTCCAGTCTGCCAGCGACCTGGCCTTTGCGCTGGAGGCGCTGTCCTCCGGCCCGGCGCCCGGCACCGCCCCGCCCGATGCCGCGATACCAGATCGACGGGTGCCGACCTGGGTGCCATGGGCCGTAGCTGCCGCCGCACTGGTCGCAGCGCTGGCAGCGTGGATACCGGCAACGCCGGGCACATCCGCGCCGCAGTGGGTGTCCTTCACACGCATCAGCGAAGCCGCCGGTGATGAGACCGCGCCGAGCTTGACTCCGGATGGTGGCACCGCAGCCTACGCCGCCCGTGTGAACGGGAGTTCGGGTATCTATGCGCAGCGCGTCGGGGGCCGCAACGCCACCGTCATCGTCGACGATCCCGAGAGGGACGAAGGGGGACCCGTCTACGCTCCCGATGGGGCCTCAATGGCGTTCCACGAGTCCGACGAGGCGGGGGGCATTTTCATTGCAGGCGCCACGGGGGAATCGGTCCGGCGGCTCACCGAGCTCGGTTTCGACCCTGCGTGGTCGCCCGACGGCCGGCACATAGCTTTCACCACCGAGGAAGCCGTGAACCCCGCCTCCCGGATGGGCCTCAGCGCGCTTCACATCGCGGACATCAGCGGTGGCCTCTCTCGAGTCATCGTCGACGCCGACGCCATGCAGGCGTCGTGGTCGCCGTCGGGCCAGCACTTGGTCTACTGGAGTACCACGGGCGGCCAGCGCGACCTCTATACCGTGGCGGCGGCCGGCGGCAATCCCGTGCCCGTCACCCAGGATCCGGCCATCGATTGGTCGCCGGTCTGGTCGCCAGACGGTCGCCACATTTACTTCTCGAGTGATCGCGGCGGAGCCATGAACTTATGGCGCATCGGCGTGGACAGTACGACCGGGCGGCCACGCGGCGAACCCGAGCCGGTGACTCTCGGGGTACAGGCCTCGAGTTCACGTCCGCGCTTTTCAAAAGACGGTGCGCGTCTGGCCTTCGCGTCGGCGATCGGGGCCATCAACCCCGTGGCGATCCCATTCGATCCGGCCACCATGCGGGCGGGCGTGCCAGCTGTGCTCGCCACCGAGAGCAACATCCGCGTACCGAGCGACATCTCCGCAAAAGGCGACCTGGTTGCCTACTTCAGCATCGGTGACCGGCAGGAGGACATCTTCGTGGGGCCGCCGGGCGGGCCAATGCGGCGAGTCACCGACGATGCGGCCCGAGACCGCGCCCCGATGCTTTCCGGCGATGGGCGGTCGCTGGTGTTCTATTCGAGCAGAGACGGCAACTGGGCAGCCTGGTCAATCGGGGTGGATGGCGGCGGCTTGCGGAAGATCACGGGACCGGACTCAGGAGTGATGTACCCGCAGATCTCGCCCAGCGGGGACCGGATTGTGTTCGCGGGCATCTCGGCGGCGATCGGCTTGTTCACCGCGCCGCTGACACCTGGCGGCACGCCCACAGCGCTGCCGGGCAGCACGATCGATGGCCAGTCGTTCAGCCAGACCGCCTGGTCGCCGGACGGTTCCCGCCTGGCGGGCTCCTTGCGCCTGGAGAGCGGCCAACCCTCGGGTGTCGCGGTATACGACCTGTCCGCGGGCACCACCACCCTCGTCTCGCGGGATCCGACGCCCGGTGTGCGATGGCTGCCCGACGGTCGCCGCGTGGTGTACTTCACGAAAAATGGGTGGCAGTTGGTGGTGCTCGATACGGTCACGCGTCAGCGGACCGTCGTCGAAGTGAGCTTGCCTGGACGATCGACCGCGGAAGTGTTCGCGATCAGTCGGGACGGTCGAATGATCTACTACGGCGCCGAGCGCTCGGAAGTCGACATCTGGATTGCCGAGCGGCCGTAACAACCGGTCGGGCCCTCTCGTCTTGACGCACGTGGCGCCCAAGGGCTAGATCCTACCGGGCGCACCAATTCTCGTCTCGATTCGAATTGCCTCGCCTCGGTCGTTCTCAGTCACGCCGCAACCCTCCAGAGGCGCGAAGTGAGGGCCCTACACGCCACCCACAAAAATGACCGTCACTTCCGAGCCGCCGATGGCCGTCTCACCGAAGGCCTCTTCGCAGACAAGGTTGATCGTGTGCGTGCCTGCAGCTACCGAGAACCCTCGAGTGGCGCCAAAGGGAACATGGCTCATTCCGCTTGCCGAGTTCTCCCCGAAGACGATCAGGTGTGAGAAGTCAACCGCGGTTCCGGTTGTGATCGAGCACCGCGCGGCGTCCAGCGTCGACGTATCAGGGAAAGCGAAATAACCGCTGGCGTTCACCACCAGTCTGCCCGCTGTAGGAGCAGTGATGTTGATGCTGCGGACTACGGTGGCCGCGGCGGTGAGCGGGAGGGGCGGGCCTCCCCCCGCGAACTGTGCTCTCGGAGCGTCCAGGATGTCGATACTCGTGATGCTTGAGTCGACGATGTTCGCGGTCGTGACGGCGTCGTTGGCGATGTGAATGTTCGTGATCGACGATGGGCGGATGCCCCCCGATGGGATCGGTCGCGGAGTCGCGCCCGGCAGTGCGCCATTGAAGACAAAGGCACCGCTGCCGCCGGCGCTGTCTCGCCAGGTGCCGTTCAAGGAAGAGAGGCTGAGGGTGGCTTCGGTGTGCACGGGAATGCCGCCGGGCAGGACCGTGGTGATGCCGAATCCGACGAGCCCCTGGGGCGTGAGGAACGCGATACCAACCGCACTACCGGGCTGGTTGCCATTGCCGCAGCGGTCATCAGTACCGTCGAGCACATAGATGGCGCCCTGCTGGGTCACGTTGACCGTCATCACGTTGCAGAAGGGCTGCAGTTGCCAGCGGAACGTTCCCAGGGACTGGGCGTAAGCCGACGTACTGATCGATGCGAGACACAGGGCGGCGAGAACGCCCATTCGGCACAGCGTCACGGTAAACCTCCAGAGAAACACAGCACATTGGCGCAGTCACTTCGGCAGGGTCGGCACATCGAAGCCCCGCGTCAGTCTGGTAATCGGAAATGGGCCGCGAAAGGCGACACGGTGCACGTAGCGGCACCGCCGGGCGCTGGATCGCCCTTGACGGCTTGACACCGATACGGTTGGCGACATAATTGGCGCGTTCCAAGGGGGGGGACAGCACCAATCGAGAGCTAGTCCCGCCATTCCCTTCACACAGTCAGGCCCTCGGAGGCTCATGATGACGAAGATGACGGTGGTTCCCTTCTTGGCGCTGCTGCTGCCTTTTTCCCTGGCGCTTGCTCCCGGCAACAGCGGGGGCGAGGTCTGGTCGATTGATCAGTCCGATTCGGCCGGCAAGAACTACGGCGGGACGATTTACATCTGGCAGGCGAAGGATCTGGAGAAGGTCAACAAGCACGCGGTGGCGGAGAAGGTGGACCTGGGAGGGGCTGCCGCGGCGCTGTGCGTGGCGCAGACTGGGGCCAACCCGGTGCGGCCGCACATGTTGACGATGAACCGGCCAGCACGCACGCCATCGTGTCGTTCGTGGCCAGTGGCCACGTGCTGTTCATGGATGCCCGGTCGCGCCGGCCGATCACGTGTATTCGTACGTCGATTGGCTCCACGGGCGTCCGCCAGGTGCATCAGTCCTTCCCCTCTCCGGATGACACCTACGTTGCCGTCGCAAACCAGAACGGCAAGCTCTACGAGCGAATCAACACCAACTACGCGACCAATACGTTCGTCCTGGATCACGCCGCCAGAATCGACCTGGCGACCTGCACGACTCCCAACGGCTTCGCCTGCCAGCACGCCGACCTCCGTCCGGACAATGCGCCGATCTGCCCGATTATCGAGTCCACCGGTGTGTTGAATTTCGTGACCCTTCGCGGCGGAGGATTGTTCGTCATCGACGCGAAGGCGACCCCGATGCGCATCGTGGCTGAGTACGACAGGAGCACCATTCATCCCAACGGCTGCCTTGGGGCTCAGGTCGGGAACAAGATGTACCTCGATTCGGGCGGCGGGACCGCTGCCAATCTCTATGAGGCGGACTTGTACGCGTTCCCGCTGGGACCGGGCCTGTACTCGGAGGTCAACGGCGTCAACACTCCGTTGCCGAACGTGGTCTTCAGTGACGATGCCGAGGGAGCGGACTCTCACGGGGCGGCGTTGACCAAGCACAATTCGTACTTGTGGGTGGCGGATCGTGGACGCAACCACATCTGGGTCGTGGACACCGCGACAGACGTGGTCGTCAACGTGATCGATCTCGCGCCGTGGCTGAGTGTGCCAGGCCGTGAGCGGGTCGTTCCCACGGCGGAGATGCTGCAGACAGCCGGGCATTGCGGACATTTTTCTCCGGACCCGACTCCCGATCTCCTTGCCCTGTCGCCTGAGGGCACGCACATGTTCCTGAGCTTCCGCGGGCCGAGTCCGTTGTCAGGCGACCCGCATGTCAGCACGGGGGCAACACCCGGCGTTGGCGTGCTCAAGATCACGGAGGGCGGCCGCAACGGAGTCCTCGAGGCCATCGCTCCGATGAGCAACCAGGGCGCGGACGGCGTTCAACGGGCAGATGCCCACGCCCTCTGGGTGCGGAACGTGAGATAGAGTCGACACGCCGCGCGCTCAACATTGAACCGACGATCGCGCTACGAACGGAGTAATTTTCGGCCGCTAG
The DNA here is from genome assembly GCA_963723005.1 of uncultured Acidobacteriota bacterium. Lineage (GTDB taxonomy): Bacteria > Acidobacteriota > Vicinamibacteria > Vicinamibacterales > UBA2999 > VFZN01. The sequence goes on from CAVRPA010000020.1 coordinate 20,781, forward strand.
ATCTGGCGCCTGAGCCCCGCGGCGACACAGAGCCACGCCACGGTCAGACAGCCAAAGGCGAGCAACAGGGTCACCAGCGCTTCCGCCGACCCGACGGCGACAACGTCCCAGTCCACCGGCCCCTGGCTCATCCAGATCCCTCGAAGCACGTTGATCGCGCCAGTGACGGTGCCAGTGAGCGCGGCAAACAGGCCCGCGAGCGACACCGGCCGCATCAAGGCCAGGCGCTGTTCGCTCGGGCGCAGCACGTAGGCCAGCCCGGCGCCGAGCGGGAAGATGCTCACCAGCATACTCAGACGCGCCACGATGCCGGCATTGCCAAGCATATCGAACAACTCCATGTCTCTCGCCTCCAAACGGGATATAACGCTCACCTGGGCAAGGCGTGACACGTGTCACGATCGGCCCGCCTGTGCGTTATGAACGGCATGGACCGCGATTCGGAGCTCGCCCTCGTCGGCCGGTTGCGCGCCGGCGACCCCGACGCGTTCGATGTCGTGCACGACTGCTTCAATACGCGGCTCTTCAACTTCCTGGCTCGATTGTCGCGCCGGCGGGAGGTGGCGGAGGATCTTCTCGAAGAAACCTGGTTGCGGCTGGTCGCCCGGGCCGCTCACCTGCAGGCTGACACACGGCTCGGTCCCTGGCTGTTCACCGTGGCGCGCAATCTCTACGTCAGCTATCGCCGTTCGCGCATGCTGGAGGATTCGCACGCGGTCGGCCTGATCGGCCTCTGGCCCTCGGGGTCGGCGCCGTCCTCGCCATTCGACCTGGCGGTCGCCAGCGAGGCCGGGCGGCGCATCGACGCCGCGATGGGCGCGCTGCCACTCGCCTACCGCGAGGCGCTGTTGCTGGTCGTGGTCGAAGGGCTACGTCCCGCCGAAGCCGCGTCTGTCTGCGGCATTTCCCCCGAGGCGATGCGCCAGAGGCTCAGTCGCGCGCGGGCGGCGCTGGCGGCCAGCCTCGATGTTGACGGGCCCGCCCTGGCGGCGCTCAACGAGGTGCCTGCATGACCCCTGACGATGCGGCCGACCTTCTGCTGCGAAGCGTGGACCAGCTGCCACCGCTGCATCCTGACGAACGCCGGTCCGCACAGGTCCGCGCGCGATGCCGCGCACAGATGCGGCGCGCCCCGAAGCCGCAGCCCAGGCTGGGCCCCGTCCTGTTCACCAGCCTGTGCGTGATCTATGTATCGGCCCTGGTTCTCGACGTGCTCCGTCTGCGAGGCGTACTGTAGGCGCCAGCCAAGGCAGGTCCTTTTCTGGGTCGGTCCGCGACGCAATGGGAAGTAGGATTATCGGCTCAATGGCCCAGACGACCGTTGTCGAAGTACCGCTATCGCCGGTTGCTCTCCCCAGGTCGGGCGTCGACGAGCGCCAGTTCTACGTGAGGATGGCGTATGTGTGCGCCCTGGTCGCGATTGCGGGCTTCATCCCGACTTACTGGGCACCTGTGGCCTCTCAAACGTTCAGCGGAGCGCCAATCCTTCACGTGCACGGGCTGCTGTTCTCAGCCTGGCCGGTGCTGTTCATCACGCAGGCCCGGCTCGCCGTGGCGAGACGCTTCGAGCACCATCGCGCCATCGGCTTCGCGGGGATCTCGCTGGCGACCGCGATGGTTTTTGCTGGCGTCGCGGTCGTGATCCACACCCTCGACACAGGGACCTCGGGCGGTTACGAGCCCCAGGTCCGCGCGTTTGCCATCGTGCCGCTGTCGATTGTGGCGTTGTTTGCCGGCCTCGTGGCCGGTGCGATGGCGAACGTCACACGACCCGACGTGCACATGCGTCTGATGCTGGCGGCCTCGATCACGGTCCTGCCGCCGGCGATCGCGCGCATCCTGTTCCTGTTGCTGGCGCCTGAAGGCATGGCGGCGCCGGGACAGGGCGAGCCACCGACCGTCGCGTTTGCCCTGGCGCCGAGCTTCCTGGCGAACAGCCTGCTCATCGTCGCCATGGTTCGCGACTGGCGACAGCGGGGCCGCGTCCATTCAGCGTACGTGACGGCCGGCTTCTTCCTGCTCGTCGTTCAGATTGCCAGGATTCCCTTCAGCGCGTCGACCACGTGGCACGCCATCACGAATTGGCTTCTGCACATCGGCGGATAGCCTCAAGGAGTAATCATGAGTGCACGCGCGGCGGTGGTCGGTTCGCTGGTCCTGGTGTGGTCGCTATCCGGGGCGGCCCTCTCGGCCCAGGAGATTCCCCTGAGGTCCATGGAGGACCAGGTCCTCGGGTGGATCAGGATCTACGACTACAAGCCCGCCACGGCGCCAATCACGGTGGACACGCGCGTGTACTCGCCCGCGCAACTCTCCATCGCGCGGCTCTTTACCAGCTGGATGCAGGCCAGCTATCTGCCGAAGGGCGCGCTGGGTGATGTCCTCCAGCTCCGCAACGCCAAACTCAGCCCGTACAACCAGAACACCGCCGCGCATCCCCAGGCCTACGGGGCTCTCGCCAAGCTCTACATGCAGCTGAAATACGGCGTGAACAAGAAGATCGAGCCCCTGACGACCGACAGCGTGAACTGGGGCATCGAAGCCAACGGCACTTACGGCGAGTCCATGGACACCATCAGCACGCCTGAGCGCTACTACTTCACGCTGCCGACGTTCGAGCAGCAGGGATACGGGACAGCCCTCGACAAGGCGACCGACGTTTCACGGCACCCGGTGCTGGCACAGTTTGCCACGCGCTTCGTGCGGGACAGCAGGACCGGGAACAAGAGGGTCGTCGTGCTGACCAAGGACCACCAGGATCCGTTCATCAAGATCACCAAGGGCGAGTACCTGCAGGCCCTGGAAGCGGCGGTGGCGAGGAAGTATGAAACGGAGACGCAGAAAATTGCTCGGGACAACAAGGGCAATCAGAAGAGCATCGACTACTTCACCGGGTACCTGAACACGAATCACGAGAAACGGATGGCGGTTCTCAGGAGCAACAAGGACAAGTACCGGAACCGCCTGCAGGAGACGGCCGAGGTCTGGACGACCGAACCGGGCGTGCTGCTCGAGAACTATCCCGATGTGTTCGAAGGTAATGGGGGCACGCCGACGCGGCTGCCCGTCTACACCATCGATCCCCGGGTGGTCGAACTCTGCAAGACCGACGCGCCCCAGTGGATCGTCATGTACTGGACGGCGCACCTGAACGATCCGATCAGCCTGAGCCTGCACGAGGCGATCCTCAACAACGTCGACTTCCAGTACATCTACGACTACTTCTTCGATCCCGGCAAGGTGAAGGGGCAGCCGTACAAACCCCTCCGCTCCCCCTCGCTCACCGAGGCGGCCGTCGCCGGCAAGCCCTCCGAGACAGCCACGAAGAACGCGGCGGATCCCGCGGTGGTGTTCTTCGAAGACTTTTCGTCATCGGCCCTCGGCAAGAAGCCCCTCAACTGGCGGAGCACCCTGGATAACACCGGCGCCTCCAGTGTCGTCACGGAGTTGAAGGGACTGGATGGTCACTGGGCGGCGATGGGCGGCATGCAGATATCGCCCGCGGCGATGAAGACGCCGCTGCCGCGTGACTTCGAGGTGAGTTACGACGTGGTCGCCGCGCAGAACTACCGGTGGGGCGCCCGTGGACTGACCTTCAAGCTGTCCAAAACGGCCGGACCGGCGTCGTCCCTCAGCGTGCGGATCCGTCCCGGTTTCGACGGCCGCGATGGCGAGGTCGTCATCGAGGGCCAGTTCCCGGGTGCACAGGGCTACCTGAGCGGGACGAAGTATGCGGGAGCGCCTGGATTCTCGAACAATGCCGCGAACAACCGCGTCACGGTGACGCTCAAGAAAAAGGGCGACCTGTTGCAGGTGTTCGTCGGCCAAATCAAAGTCGCCGAGTACGAGAAAGGCATCCCCGCCGACCTTCAGTTCGACGCCATGCTGTTCGATCTGAGCGGCCCGCCGGATGACCGGATGTTCATCAGCAACATCAGGATTGCGAACAACTAGCCCAGCGCCGGTGCGACCCGGTCCCGAACCTGCGCGCCGAATGCACCTATACGCCACCCACAAACATCGCTGTCACTTCCAAGCCGCCGACGGCCGTGTCACCGAAGGCCTCTTCGCAGACAAGGTTGATGGTGTGCGTGCCGGCGGCCACCGAGAACCCTCGTGTTGCGCCAAACGGAACGTGGCTCATCCCGTTCGCCGTGTTCTCCCCGAAGACGATCAGGTGTGAGAAGTCGACCGCGGTTCCGGTCGTAATCGAGCACCGCGCTGCATCGAGAGTCGACGTATCAGGGAAGGCAAAATAGCCGCTGGCGTTCAAGATCACTGTGCCTGCGGTGGGGGCAGTGATGTTGAGGCTGCGCACCACCGCTGCAGTGGGTGTGAGTGGGCGGGGCTGGCCTCCCCCCACGGGCGGCGCGGCGCTCGGCGCCACCATCGGTGCAACGAAGACCGGGTCCCATTCGCGAAACGTCGCGAGCGCCGGGCCGTCCCACGGACCGATGCCTTCTGCGTTATCGGTTGCGGCCACGCACCACTCCTGAGCCTTTGCGAGTAAGGGGTGTCCCAGACCGCCCTTGATTCTCCGCGAGCCTGTCTACTTCGGCTTCGCGACCCCAGCCTTCGCCGCTTCGCGTCGTTCCAGCTGCTCGGTGAGCAGCTTGTAGGTGATGTAGTACTTGTAGATGTTGCTGACGTAGGTGACCGTCTCGCGGCCGATCCGCTCCGAGGCAACCCGCTCGACATTGCCGAACCACACGTTGGGATCGAGGCCCCGTTGTCCCGCCTCGCGCCGGAGCTGCCGCAGGCGTCCCGGCCCGGCGTTGTAGGCCGCAAACGTCATGAGGGTCTTGTTCACGTTGTCCATGGGCTCGTCTTTGAAGTACTGGTCCATCATGAAGCGCATGTACTTCACGCCGGCGTGGATATTGGGCTCGAGCTCCGTGATGTCACCCACCTTCAGTTCCTTGCCGGTCGGGGGCATCACCTGCATCACGCCAATCGCGCCGACGGGACTCTTGACGCTGTGGTCCAGCGTCGATTCCTGATAGCCCTGCGCCGCCATCAGCAGGTAATCGATGTCGTACTGAGCCCCGTACTTCTTGAACAGCGCGATCACCCCGTCGAGCTTCCGGCGCTCGGCGTCGGCCGCGGCGTTTTTCGCGTACTTGACGTTGTCGAGATAGCGACGTTCGACGGTGTTGCGGAAGCCGTCGCCCTTGCCGTGCTTCTTGAGCCACGTATTCACGACGCCTCGGAGCCTGGGGTTTTCCTTGCGAAACGCGACGGCCAGGCTGCCGCCCGACCGCACCGTGACGTCCTTGTGCACCTTGATGCTGGTGAACACCTTGCTCCAGAATTCGGCCAGATAGTCGTCCACGATGGTGATTGGCGCGAGGCCGGCGTTGACCATCTCGAGCACGTCATCGTCCTCGAGGACGGCGGGGGCCTCGACGAACACGATCGGTGGTTTGCCGCGTGCCTTCAGCTGATCGCTCAGCGTGATGAGGCTCTCCTCATAAATGCTCCCCTTGCGGACGAACACCTCTTGGCCGGCAAGGTCGTCGAGAGTGGCAATGGCCGGCGCGCCCGGGCCGGTGACCACGACTTCGCTGACGTTCGTCCGCGTCGGGTCCGAGAATGCGGCGAGCTTCTCCAGTTCCGGCCGGACCGTCACCATGGCCGCGACCATGTCGATCTTGCCGCTCGACAGCGCCGGGTAGAGCTGATCGCGCGACATCGGCACGATCACCACGTGCACCTTGAGGTTGCCGGTCTTCAGGTCCTCGTTCAAGTCCTTCTCGAACAGCTTCAGGGTCTCGTACGTCAGCCCCCGTTCCTGTCCCTGATCGATGAAGTAGTGCGTGCGGTTGAACGTCACACCGACCCGGATCGACCGGCGCGCGACCAGCGCGTCGAAATCACCCGTGAATGGCTTGTCCATCACCAGCCGTACGGCTTCCGGAAGGGCATCGTACGGGGACGCGGTCGCGGGGATGGGCGCGTCGGCCGCAGGCGCGCTGGCTGGTGCGTCGGCCGACGCTGTTGCCGCGGCTGGCGCCGGCGGCGCCGCCTCCTGCCCGGAGCAAGCCACGGCAGCCATCGTGACGAGCAGGCCGACAATGCCGCGACGAGCGCCGGATGGCATGCGTAGGGTCTTCATGTATGTCCTTTTCATAGACGGAATGGGCATCCCAGCCAAAGGTGACGTGCTTACGGCAGTTCGAGGTCGTAACTCCTGATTCGCCACGCGCCGCTCTCGTTGCGCCACATCATCCGCAGCACTGGTGTGTCGCCGGCGCCGGTACCGAATTGAACGGTCAGGCCATACGCTTTTCCGTACTCGAGCGGCAGGGGATCGGGCGGGATAGCGCCGTGGGCGCGAGCGTCGCACTCGACCGCATCGCCGATGGCGTTCGGCATGCTGGTCAGGCTGAACGTTTGCGAGCGCGCGTGATCCATGACGCGAACCGCGGGATGGATCGGCTCTGCCGCGACGAGAATGGCGTCCAGGTTTCGCGCAGTCCCCGCCGACTGCCCGGCGCGTTCGAGGCCGGCGCGAATCTTCCGGCCGGCATCCTCTGGTGACGTCGACGCGGGATCGGCAGGATTGCGCGCCAGATCGTAGCAGGCGTAAGCGGCGGGCGAGAGATAGCGAAACGCCGCGTCGTAGTCTTTCCTGATCAACCAGGCCTGCAGGAATTCCTGCGCCGCTGCCTCGAACCCGGCATCGGCCTTCACGCGCGTGATGGTGACGGCGTCTGCCGCGACCGGCGCGCGGGCGTCGTCGACGCCTGTCGTCCACGACACGATCTTCCAGTAGCCGTTGTCCTTACCCCACAGCAAGGCCACGCGTTGATCCGGGTGGCCGTCCACGAAGAATGTGGAACCAAAGTAGTTGCCGTACTGGCGCGCGGGTTTCTTTGCGCCACCCGGCGTCAGCCGGGTTTCGCAATCGAAGGCGGCGGCCACATCGTCCGGCACGGAGTAGAGGACAAACTGCGCGTGATGCGGCTGTCGCACCACCTTCAGCCCGGGCGTGGCGAGACGCACGCCGACGATCAACCCATCGAGCGTTGTCCGCTGACCCAGCGTATCGTGCGCGGCTTTCAGATTCGTCACCAGCTGAAACGGCGCCATGCCGCGATCAACCGTCGACGGATCGTCGGCATTCTGCGCGATGCACGCATACGCCCGCTCGGAGACGTAGCCCATGGCGGCCATGACGTCGCCCTCGACCAGCCAGGCCGAGAGGAAGTCGTTTGCCATGACGTCGATGTTCTTCTTGCCGGCCCGCGGCACTCTCGGCAGCGCCAGTACCGACGGCTTCTCGTCCGCCGGCGCGCGCGGCAGGTCGACGCCGAAGAAGCTGCGCCACCAGTTCTCGAGGCCGGCCCACCGCCCGTTATGACGGTCGACGTTGTTGCCGGCGCGCACGTCGGAATTCGCGGAGCTCAAGTGTCCGTTGAACATCGCCGCCGGAAAACTCGAGGAGCGGTAGTCCACGTCGACGTCGGCGCGACGGCCGTCAGGCGCAATCGAAATCTGAATCGACGGCGTACCACCCTGGGCGCGATAGTTGGTCGGGTAGCCCTTGTGAAAGACGGTGTTGTCGACACCGCGCTTGAACTCCTGCGACCGCGCCAGCGTGTCCAGCGCGTCGGGGATAAGTCGGATGTAGATGCGAAACTGGTGATCGCCGGACGCCCCGGGGATCTGGCCACTGATCGACTCCACGCGCTCAATCAGGTCGAGCGCATCCCCCAACCCCGTCAACTTCGCCCCCGCCGCGTCCGTGAGCGATGTCGTCATCAGCGCGTGCGTCACGCCGTCGAACGTCGTCTTCGAGGAGACGGAGAGGACCTCGTCGTAAAACCGGCCGGGTTCCAACCGCTGGCCGGTGGTGATCTCGAGGCGCGCCAGCCAGTCGTCAACCAGGCGCTGGCGGCGTTCGCCAAGTCCGGAGTACGAGCCGCCGAGTTGCAGCGGTTGCTGTTGCGCGACGCTGGTCTGGAGCGTCGCGTGGGCCAGCAGACAGCCGCAGATCAACACCGCGAATCGGTGATGCGGCCTCCAGAAGCGAGAACGGCATTCGGATGGGTCGGTTCATGGAGTGTCCCGCACTTGCGGGCAAGATGCTGCCGGTATCCTAGACGAATTTGCATCTGCGCCGACCTGCCCCTAAGGGTAGTAGACAGATGCCTTTCGCGTTTCCACGTGCCCGTCGCGATGAACCACTGACCTTTCTCGCGAACCCCTGACGCGATCGCGTTCCACCCAAGCGTGCCGAGAAGACGTGGACGACTGCAAGCAATCCTGCGGCTCTGGCGTAGCGATGGATCATCGTGGCGCCTCGTGCCGGAGCCTATCATGCACGTCCAGCCATGGGGCACATCGATCCGGCTGGGCCAGGCCACCTCACCTCGCACTCAAACCGCGACCGACTACCGCGTCCATCGCGAGTAGGATTCAGTCATGCGCCTGTCACTGATCGCCTTGTGGTGGATCGTCGCGATGCTCGACGGGAGCCGCGCCGCCCTTGCCCAGTCGTCTGATCAGCCAATGTGCCGACCGCGAGAATCGCGAGCGGGCGAGATCGGTTGCTGGATCATCGTCGATGATCCAGTCGGCATACTGCCATCGGAGACGGTGTTCTGGCACCTGGATACCTTTCCGAGCCGGGCCGCGGCGGAAGCCGCCAAGGCCGGCGGCGGCACCGTGGTCGAATCATTGGGCAAATTCTGGCTGTTCACGATCGCGGGGCGCGACTGGCGTTCCAGTTCTGGCGACCATGTCGCTGACATCGGTCCGCTGCCGGTTCGCCCCGGCGTCGCGTACTCGGCGATGTATATGGAGGCGATCTTCACTCCCGGCATGACGGCAAACAGCCATACACACTCTGGTCCGGAGGCGTGGTACACCCTGGCGGGCGAGACATGCCTGGAGACGCCAGACGGAGTCATGGTCGGACGGGCCGGCGGCCCACCGGTCATTGTCCCCGCCGGACCGCCGATGCATTTGACGGCCACGGGGACCGTCGAACGTCGGTCTATCGTCCTGATTCTTCATGACGCGTCGCAACCCGCGACGACGGTGACGCACGCCTGGACTCCCAAGGGGTTGTGCAAGGCTGCACCGCAGCGCTGACCGTGAACCACAGCAATCTGGAAGGGTCGGGGGGAGGGCGTGTACCTCGCAACGTACACGATCCTTTCCTCGTGATCGAAGAAACCATCGGACGCGCCTATCAGCGCACCAATCGCCCCCATCCCGCAGCAAGCATGGCCGCCCAGGCGCCTTGGTTGCTCTGCGTCCCGAGGCCGCCCAGCAGACCGCCGCCGACCGCGCCGATCATGAACCCCCACTTGGCCTTCTGCTTCGTTCGTCGTTCGACGACGGCGATTCGGCGAATGTCGGGAACCAGGAGGGTGCGTTTCGCGCTTCCGGTGGAGATCGTGATCTGAGCGGCCTCAGCGGAGACAAGCCGGCCGTTTGTGGAGGCCCCTGCCGAGAGAGCGAGTCGGAGCGCGGCGCCTTCTCCAAGCGCCATCACAGCGGGCCAGTCGTGCACGGCCGAGGCGTCGCCCAACGTTGCGGCAGACCGCGCCGCGGAGCCAGCGCTGGCGAGCACGACAGCGACGACGAATAGGAGGCAAGACGAGTGCCGTTGCATTCGTAAGGAAGTATCGTCCCATTCGGCTCGACATGGCGCCAGTCGGCCTCGTATCGCCGCCCGACCTGCGCGTCGTGACTAGGTCCAAGGTCCAATACCGCTCATCCGTTGGCGTCAGTACCATCAGCGCTCATCGTTGCTGCCTTGGCAGTCCGGGGACCAGAAGTCAGCGCGGCCTGAGTCGCGAGACTGCACTGAATCGCACAGAAAGGACGAGTAATGAAACGGATGTGGCACGCCGCCGCCTGTCTGGTGGCGCTGGTCGGTCTACCGGCCTCCGCCCGCGCCGAGCAGGGACCGGCCGACGCAGGCGAAGACGGGAACGCGCAACCAGCGGCGCCGAAGATCGTGGAGGAAGGGCTGTTCCCGAAATCCATTCGGATCCCCGGCACCGACCTCTCGCTCGGCATCGGCGGCTACGTGAAGGTCGACTTCATCCAGGACTTCAGCGCGATCGGCAACGTCTACGAGTTCAAGGCCAACACGATTCCCGCCGACGGCACGGCGGCGGCGGCCCAGAGCGGACAGACGACGATTCACGCCCGGGAAACGCGGTTCAACCTCGACGTTCGCTCCGACGGCAGTGGCGGACACCACTTCCGCGCGTTCGTCGAAGGCGACTTCTTCGGGGATAACAACTCGTTCCGATTGCGGCACGCCTACGGCGAGTTCGGCGCGATCCTGGGCGGGCAGACCTGGTCCACGTTCCAGGACATCTCGGCCCGCCCGCTGACGGTGGACTTCGAAGGGCCTGACGGCGAGGTGTTCATCCGCCAGCCGATGATCCGATTCACGCGTCGGATCGGCGCGAACTGGACGTGGGCCGTGGCCGTGGAGCAACCGACGCCGCAGTTCGTGGTGCCATCAGAGCTGACGGGATCGCCCCGCAGCCAGATGCCGGACATTCCCGGCTTCGTGCGATACCAGCGCGGCTCCGGGCACGTCCAGGTCGCGGGTCTCGTCCGGCAGATCCGCTTCGACGCGATCGAGGCAAGCGAAGACGTCGCGGAAGCCGGGTGGGGTGTGAATGCCACCTTCGTCGCGCCAGGAGGCGGCCGTAATCTGGTTCAGGGGCAGTTCGCGATCGGTGAGGGCATCGCCCATTACATCGAGGCGTTGAACGGACAGAGCCTCGACGCGACGCTGTCGGCCGACAACCGTTTCTCATCGGTGCGCTCGCAGGCGATCAGCCTCGGCTACACCATCCACTGGCGCCAGGACCTGAAGTCCGGCCTCGCATATAGCACCGCCTCCGTCGACGATGCGGCCGGACTGGGACCCGGCGTTATCGACCGGGTCCAGGACGTGCGCGCGAGTCTGTGGTACACGCCCTATCGACTGGTCGACTTCGCCGGCGAGGTCCTCTGGGGACGACGAGCGAACCAGGACGGAGGAAGCGGCGACGCCTGGCGGTTTCAGTTCTCCACCATCTACCGACTGAATTAGCCACCAATGCTCAACGGACAGGAGAGCCATCATGACGAACGGTTCATCGATTAGCTGTGGCCTGCTGGCGGCCGTGCTGCTGGCCGGGTCGATCTCAGCGGCGTGTAATACCGGACCAGGACAGGGCGCCCAGCCAGGCGGTGCGGCCGGCGCGACGACGAAGCCTTCCGTCGCGCCCGCGGCAGGAGACCCGGTGTGGCATTACGAGGGCGCCGGCAATCCGGCCACGTGGGGCACGCTCAGCCCGAAGTTCGCCGCCTGCGGCGAGGGCCAGTCGCAATCGCCCATCGACATCGCGGCGACGGTTCCGGCCAACGAAACCCTTCTGCTGAAGATGCTGTTCCAGCCGGCGACGCTCAGGATTGCGCATCACGAGCACGTGGCCGACGGCATCAACAACGGCCACACCGTGCAGATCAACTACGAAGGCGGCGACACGCTGACGATCGCCAACGACAGCTACGCGCTGGTCCAGTACCACTTCCACGATCCGAGCGAGCACACTGTCAAGGGCAAGCACTTCCCGATGGAGATGCACATGGTCCACAAGAGCGCCGGCGGCAAGCTGGCGGTGGTCGCAGTGTTCATCGAGGAAGGCGCGCACAATGCGGCGTTCGATCCGATCTGGTCCAGTCTGCCGAAGCAGAAGGGCGTGGAAACCCACTACCCTGCGGTCAAGGTGGACGTCGACCGGCTGTTGCCGACGACCCGCACGTCTTATCGCTACGACGGCTCGCTCACTACGCCGCCGTGCTCGGAGGGCGTGCGCTGGATCGTCATGACGACGCCGATTCAACTCTCGGCGGACCAGATCAAGGCCTTCACCGGCCTGATCCGCGACAACAACCGGCCGACGCAGCCGCTGAACGGCCGCAGCGTCGTGTCCGATGCGGTCACACTCTCCTCGCGCTGAGGCGCCGTTATTCGGACGCCAGCCGTCAGTCTGGCCCGCCGCTCTTCGCTCAGCGCGCTGGCCGAGGACCGCTGTTGTCGAGATCGGCGGCGATCAGCCAGCGGCCGTCCGGATCGCTTCGCAACGCCAGCACGAAGCGGCCGCCAGCGCCGACCGTCGCCGGATAGCGGTAGCCGCCGACGATGTAGCCGACGTTGCCCGACGATGAGTAGGCGTACGCCGTCAATTGCAGCGGCCCGCCTGGTTTCGTCAGGCCGCCGGCGATCGCGGCCCGTCCGCGCCTGATCGGGCTGCCGCTCTGCACCGCGAAGCCATCCTCCGTGAAGAGCGCGGCCAGCCGTGGCCCATCGCCGTCGCGCCACGCCGCTTCGTAGTCGCGCAGCACGCGATCGAACGCAGGCGGGAGCGAGATGGCTGGCGGCAGCTGTGTGTCTGCCGGCGCTTGCGGCGCCTGCGCGCTGGCCTGTGCTCCAGCGATCACGACAGTCAGCGCGACGACGAAGCCGGCCAGGCGTGGGACCATCACGAACCTCCCGGCGAATCTTATACGGCAGACAACATGGAGATTTCGTTAAGGTCGAGCTAAGACCAGCTGAGCCAGACGGATTGGCTCGGACATCGTCACTAACGAACCAGTAGCTCGGCGCGTGAGGCGAGGTCGTGCGCGGCAGGTGATATTGCGCTATGGTTCAAGGTGGTGTGTCTTGGTTGACGCGCCAGTCGGTGAAGGAGGGACGTTGTGCCGAACACCATCAGTCGACGAGCGTTCGTGGCCGGGCTATCCATGCTGAGCATTCCGGTGATCGTCCTTGGCCAGGAGAAGGCTGACAAGGCCAAGGAGAAGGCCAAGAACGCGGACAAGGATAAGGAAGAGAAGAAGAAGGAAGCCGAGGAGAAGAAGGAGGACGCGAAGGAGAAGGTTGAGGACCGAGATGAGATCGTCGACGCGCCCGGAACCGACCACGCCCAGGACCGGCGGAAGGATCGGCGCAAGGAAGCGGTCAAGAAGCCCCCGGGCGCTTGAACCGCGCGCGATGCCGGGCCGGTGAGCTGGCGGGCCCCCCGCCCGCGGGTTGCCCGACAATCACGATCTGCCTAGAGGCAGGCACCTTTGTGCCGCCCCTCGGCTTCCCTTACACTGGGCCGTGAGATCGGGCAGGTGTCTTGCAGTGTCCACGTCGATGCGCGACGCAGAGCGTCCGATTCTGATCGTGGAGGACGACCCCAGCACTCGAGTGTTTCTGGCTGAGCTCCTGCAATCGCACGGCTACTCCGTCATGACCGCGCCTGACGGCGAGCAGGCACTGACGTTGGCCAGAGATAGGTCGCCGTCCCTGATCTTGCTCGACCTTCAGATGCCGGGCATGGATGGATTCGCGTTCCGGGCGGCTCAACAGCGTAGTCCCGCGCTCGCCAATACGCCGGTGATCATCATTTCTGGACTCGACGATGAGGTGCAGGTCGCGCGGCGCATCGGGCCCCTGGCAGAAGTGCGGAAGCCCATCGATATCGATGCGCTCCTCGAACAGGTGGCGTTGTACTGCGAACGTACGCGGTTCTGATCGCGGTGCGGGTTACAGCCAACCGCCGCTGAATCCCGCCCGCCGCAGCCCATCGACAACCGCCGCGCAGCGGCCCATGATCTTCCACAGTAGTCCCGTCCGGTAGTTCTCGATCATCAGCACGACCGGCCCTTGATCGATGCCGAAGTGATACGGCGTGACCCACCAGCCGGTCGGGCTGTCCGGCACCGCAAACGATTGATTGAACGACGGCTTGAACCCGTACTTCCCTGTCATCCCCAGGTCCATCCGGGCAAAGTTCCGAAGTGTCGGGATGACGATCTCCGGAGCAAACGGCAGCGAGGCGACGACCACCCACGGGGCGACCGTGCCATCATCCGGACCGAATGGCGCGCCTCGGGCGACGTAGTCGAAGAACTCGCGTTCCACGCCGCCGACGGCGCGCCTGGCCCAACCAGGTCCGTCGCACGCCGTGAAGCCCCAGCAGTGTTCGCCGTAGCCGACGAAATTCCCGGGATTGCGGACCGCGTATTCCTGCTGCACGAACGTCGCCTGCCGGCTGTTCTCGAAGTAGTCACAGCTGTGCTCCCGCATGAATTCGTCGCGAATGCCGCGGAAGTCGATCCACAGGTGCGAGAGTTGATGGGTGAAGAGCGGCCCCGAGTACAGCAACTCACGACCGTAGATGCTCTTCCACTGGTAGGTCGCGCAATAGGCGCGATAGCTCTCGGGCGGCAGCGGATAGGTCGGCGAGCCGAGTCCGAGAATGTACAGCAGCAAGCCCTCGTCATAACCTTGCCAGCGGTGTGGGATGAACCCGCTCTCAGGCCGCCAGCCGTGCGTGAGGGTGGCTCCGCCATTGCGGGCCCAATTCCAATCGGCCCGACGGTAGAGCGTATCGGCCAACTGTCTGATTTCGATCTCGTTGGGAGTGTCGCGGTCGAAGTACGCGCCGACGGTCAAAGCGCCGGCGAACAGGAAGGCGGAGTCAATGGTCGACAGCTCGCACTGCCATACGCGGCGCCCCGTGTCGATATCCAGGAAGTGATAGAAGAACCCTTTGTAACCCGTCGCATCGGGCTCGGGACCCTGCGGGCATGCGAGCAGGTAGCGCAGACGTTTCAGGACGATCTTGGCTGCGAAGTCCCGGGAGAGGACGCCTCGCTCGACGACGACCGGAATCGTCGCCAGCGCCATGCCGACGGCGGCAATACTGACCGGGGCGTTCGGATCGGTCTTGTCGCGGACCAGACCATTGTCCGGATTGGTTTCGTGGAGATAGTACAGGACCGTGGACAACTGCAGCAGGCCCAGCTCCCTGTCGCTGGGCGGTCGATGGAGATCCTGGTCGGCAGCGGGTGAATCGGCCACGAGTCGCTGTTCTCAGTACGGCCATGTCCAGCCGGCGACCTCGGGCCGATCCGTACCGTGCTCGTGGGCGTAATTCATGTTGTCGATGATCGCGTTCCTCATCTCCTCCTTGAGGTGCGCGCCCTTGGCCCGCAGCTTCGGCACCCAGTCGATGACGTCGATCACCAGGTTGAAGCGCGATGTCTCGTTGAGCATTGCCAGCTCGAGTGGCGTGTTGATGTTCCCCTTTTCCTTATAGCCGCGGACGTGCAGGTGGGCGTGACCAGCGAAGCGGTACGACAGCTTGTGAATCAGCCACGGATAGCCGTGGAAGTTGAAGATGATCGGCGTGTCGGTGGTGAACACGCTGTCGAACTCGCGATGGGTCGATCCGTGCGGATGCTCGGACGCCGGCTGCAGCTTGAACAGATCGACGACGTTCACGAAGCGCAGCTTCAGGTCCGGCATTCGCTCGCGCAGGATCGCGGCGGCGGCCAGCGCTTCCATCGTCGACACGTCACCGCAGCAGGCCAGGACGACGTCTGGCTCCTCTCCGGCGTCGGTGCTGGCTCGCGCCCAGATGCCCATGCCCTTCGCGCAGTGCACGACGGCGTCGTCGATGGTGGTGAACTGCATGTGCTTCTGCTTGTCCGCCACGATCACGTTGATGCAGTCGATGCTGCGCAGGCACTGGTCAACGACGACCAGCAGCGTGTTGGCGTCGGGTGGCAGGTAGACCCGCGTGACGGACGGACTCTTGTTGGTCACGAGGTCGATGAAGCCCGGGTCCTGGTGCGAGAAGCCGTTGTGATCCTGCCGCCACACCGTTGACGACAAGAGGATGTTCTGGGACGCGACCGACGCGCGCCAGGGCACGTGGTTCTTGCTGATGTCCAGCCACTTGGCGTGCTGGTTGAACATCGAGTCCACGACGTGGGCAAACGCTTCGTAGGTGTGGAAGAACCCGTGGCGGCCGGTGAGCAGGTAGCCTTCCTGCCAGCCGACCAGCGTGTGCTCGGACAGCATCTCCATGACCCGGCCCTCGGGCGACAGTTCGCCGCCATCGAGATCTTCGGGCAGCAGATCGGCCATCCACGTCTTCTTGCTCGCTTCGTAGAGGGCCTGAAGCCGGTTCGACGCGGTTTCATCCGGTCCGAACACGCGGAACGAGGTCATGTTCCCCCTCATCACATCGCGGAGGAACTCGCCAAGCGGCTTGGTGTTCTCGTGCTCCAGCGCTCCGCGCGCCGGCACCTGGACGGCGTAATCGCGGAAGTCCGGCAGCTTCAGGTCCTTGCGCAACAATCCGCCATTGGCGTGCGGGTTGGCGCTCATCCGCCGCACCCCTCGGGGCGCCAGCGCCTTCAACTCGGAGATAAGCTTGCCGTCAGCATCGAACAGCTCCCCCGGCTTGTAGCTGCCCATCCAGTCCGCCAGCAATTGCAGGTTTGCCGGGTTGGTCCGCACGTCGCTGAAGGGCACCTGGTGCGCGCGCCAGAAGCCTTCGACTTTGTGTCCGTTGACCTCCTTCGGCCCCGTCCAGCCTTTCGGCGAGCGCAGCACGATCATCGGCCAGCGCGGACGGGCGGCGGTGCCGGAGGCCCGCGCTTCAGACTGCGCGGCACGGATCTCGCCAATGGCCACATCGAGCGTCGCCGCCATCTTCTGATGCATTTCGATCGGATCACTGCCCTCCACGAAGTACGGCGTGTAACCATATCCGGTGAAGAGCGCTTCGAGCTCCGCGTGGCTGATGCGAGCCAGAATGGTGGGGTTTGCGATCTTGTAGCCGTTGAGGTTCAGGATCGGCAGCACCGCGCCGTCCCGCACCGGGTTGAGGAACTTGTTCGAGTGCCACGCGGTGGCGAGCGGCCCGGTCTCGGCTTCGCCGTCACCTACCACGCAGGCCACGATCAGGTCGGGGTTGTCGAACGCCATGCCGTAGGCGTGCGACAGGCTGTAACCGAGCTCCCCACCCTCGTGGATCGAGCCGGGCGTCTCGGGTGTGACGTGGCTGCCGATCTGGCCCGGGAAGGAGAACTGCTTGAAGAACTTCTGCATGCCCTCCGCGTCTTCGCTCTTGTCAGGGTAGATCTCGGAGTACGTGCCTTCGAGATACGCGGGCCCCAGCACCCCAGGCGCGCCGTGTCCGGGACCGGCCACGAAGATCACATTCAACTCGTGTTTGACGATCATCCGGTTCAGATGCACCCAGACGAAGGACAGCGCAGGGCTGGCGCCCCAATGCCCCAGCAACCGGTGCTTCACGTGGTCGACCGCCAGCGGTTCCCGCAGCAGGGGGTTGTCCTTGAGGTAGATCATGCCGACGGACAGGTAGTTGCAGGCACGCCAATAGGCGTGCATGGCATCCAGCTCCCCCATCGCCAACGGCTGGTCGCGATCCATCAATGTGTCGCCTCCTTATATGCACATCGCGTCCGATTGGAGTTGATTGTTATACTCCCGAAGAGACGTCGATGAGCGAGAATCGGTATCGACATCTGGACGAAGTCGGCGGATCGCTCCACGCGGCCGAGACGATTGTTCCGCTGGTCGTCGAACTGACGGGCCCCGTGAGCTCCGTGGTTGACGTGGGCGGCGGCACCGGCGGGTGGCTGCGGGAATTCAGCAAGGCCGGGGTGGCGCGACTTGCCCTGGGCGACTAGGCGGCCGTCGAGCCGCATCTGTTGATTCCCCGCGAGTGCTTTCATGCGGCAGATCTTGAAAAACCACTGCCGGATCTCGGGCGCTTCGACCTGGCCACCAGCCTGGAGTGCGCGGAGCACTTGAGTCAATCGCGTGCCTCGTCGCTGGTGCAGTGGCTCACGTCGACCTCCGACGTCGTGCTGTTCTCGGCCGCGGTGCCCGGCCAGGGGGGCAAGGGCCATATCAACGAACAGCCGGCCGGGTTCTGGTCGTCGTTGTTTCGCAGCAATGACTTCGTTCGCCGCGATCTTGTTCGCCAGCGCATTCTCGGCGATGAAACGATTCCGTATTGGTATCGCCAGAACCTGTTCTTCTACGTCAAGCAAGGTCGCGCGTTGGCAGATTCCTCGCGACTTTCTGCCGGACGACTTCGTGTTGCTCCATCGCGACCTGAAACAGTTGTACACCCACCCTCGCCTGCGAAAGGTGCTTCGCGATCTGGGGCCGGCGCTAGCAGCGTCGGTTCGTCGTCGCGTACGGCGGCTGCAGAAGCGCAACGGGTGAACGCCGGAGTTGAACGCGTCCCGCGTGCCGTCCGGGTTTCCGCTAACGAGCGTCCCCGCCAATACTGCCGATCGTGCTGGAGAGCGGCCGGGCCTTCTCTTTGACGACCTGGCTGGGTTCGACCCGTCCACCCGCCTTCGTCCTGGCAATATCTGCCTGATCCTTGAGCAGGTCGAGCAGTCGGCCGGAGTTCTTCTCCGCGTCGTACTCGCGGTTGACGTGAGCCATCGCCCGCTCGGCCAGACTCATCCGCAAATCAGGACTCGCCGCGAGCCGTCGCAGTGCCTCGCTCATGGCCGCCGTATCGCCGGCGGGCACGATCAACCCGGTCTCGTTATTACGCACAATCTCCGGGATGGCGGCCACGTCCGTCGACAGGACCGCCATGCCCGCGGCTCCGGCCTCAGAAAGTACCAGGGGCTGGGTGTCGCCGAACGTCGGCAGGGCGAAGATATCGCAGCGGTGGTACAGGTCCTTCAGCGCCTGGCTGTTCGGCTGCATGTCGTGGTAGACGAACACCCCGGGCTCGGGGGCCACCCGATCCTTCGTCACCACGTGCAGCTCGACGCCGAGAGGGCGCAGGGGTCGAAAGGCTTCGAGCAGGAGCAGGCCGCCCTTACGTTTGAGGTTTGCGCCAACGAAGAGAATCTTCACCGGGCCCTCGTGGCGCAGGCGGGGTGTGGGCCGCTGCCACTGGCGGACATTCACGCCTGGCGGAATGACGCTGATCTTGTCCGCGGGAACTCCATAGCCGTCGATCAACCCCTGCCTGGTCCACTGGCCCCAGACCACCAGGTGCTTCGCCGCGCTGTAGCAGTCGCGATTCAGCCGCCACTTCAGCTTCTCCATCCAGTCAGGCCCGAGGCCGTGCTGATAGAGCTCACCGAGCTGATCGTATTGCAGCGGCGTGGCGTCGAGCGAGAGGACGCTGGGGATCTGCCGAACCCAGTCGGTGGCGAGGATGGCCGGCACCTGCGTATGGAAGTACAGCGCGTCGAGCCGCGTATCGCGAGCGATCCGGGCCACCACGCGTCGAGCGCGCACGCCAGCTCGCACGGTCCAGTTGCTGTTGTAAAACGGGATGCGACCGGCGAGGCCGCGCGCCTCATACGGGATCAGGCCCCAGTGAGCGCGGATCTCGTGGTCGTTCGGAACGTTGGCCTGGAGGTTCTGGGTGTGCGTGACATGTCCGAGCGCCTGCTCCATCACGAAGCCGATGTTGTACACGGGCATAACGCTCGACCTCGCTGAACCGACGAGATGACGACGGGGACCTCGCGATGTCGCGAACCTTCACACCATAAGGTACTCAGGCAGCGTAAATCCACGTTAATACACGAAACGATGTGACAACGACGGCACAGGCTGGTCAGTAGGCAGCGCGCGAACTACTGTCCTTGCGCGTTACGGCGCCGGAGGCCCAGCACCTCGGCCACACCCGTCGTGCAGGTTCGCCAGATGAACGTCCACGGCTCGGGTTTCACCCACCATAACGGGTTCAGGACATAGGCACCGACCGCCAGGCCCAGCGCCTGACGCCATTGGCCCGACCGCATGGCGCGCGGCAGCATCCACACCAGCATCCGGGTTCGGGCGTGCCAGTAGTTCCAGGGCGCCAGGGGCGGTCCGTGCCGGCGCGCGTGGTCGATCACCATCAGCACGCCACGCCGCATCGCCGGAACCGCGCCCGACGACATGCTGCTCTGTGACATGCGGTATCGGACGGTCGCGGCCGGCACGTAGATGACGCGCCCGCTCGCGGCCAGCGTCAGGGTCAGCTTCCAGTCCTCCGCGCCCTGTCCGCCGGCGGCGCGCAGACCCTCGTCGTACCCGCCTGCCTCGAGCATCCGGTCACGGCGGAACACGGCGGCGCTGCCATTCGCCACTGAGTTGCGCAACAACAGGCCGCGGAAGTCGGTCTCGGGCGGCTTGGGCGTGTCCGTGCGGGTTTCCCAAGGGCACCACACGGCGGCCGGCAACGGCCGGGCATTCGAATCGACGAACACCGATTCGGCGAACGCCATGCAGGCATCCGGTCCCGCCGCCTCCAGGGCGGCAACCTGGCGCTCCAGATGGTCCGGCTCCCAGAGGTCGTCGGCATCGATCGGGGCGACGTAGACACCGCGCGCCTCGCGCATGCCGCGGTTGCGCGCCGACGCCACACCGCCGTTCGCCTTACTGATGAGCCGAACCCGGGCATCGCGTCGTGACCACGCGGTGGCCAGCTCCGCCGTGGCATCGCTGGAGCCGTCGTCAACCACCAGCACTTCGATATCCCGATAGGTTTGCGCGCAGACCGATGCCAGGGTCTCGTCCAGCGACCAGGCGGCGTTATAGGCGGGCACCACCACGGAGACGAGGGGGGACGTCATCCTCCCCACGATAAGTGAGCCCATGGAATGAATCCACTTGGATCTACACTCCCCGCATCTGGCGGCATCGGTCAAGGCGGGATACGCCGCCGTCGGCACCGATACCGGTCACGTCGGCGGCAACGCCGATTTCGTCGCCGGCCATCCCGAGAAGCTCGTGGACTTCGGGTATCGAGCGATTCACGAGATGACCGTTGCCGCGAAGACAGCGGTCACCGCGCACTACGATGCCAGCCCCACGCACGCATATTTCAACTCGTGCTCCACCGGTGGACGCCAGGCGCTGATCGAAGCGCAGCGCTACCCAGACGACTTCGATGGCATCGTCGCGGGCGATCCCTCGTGGGACCAGATGCGGCTCTATGCCGCGCGGGTGTGGTTGAACACCTACGTGAATCGCACGCCGGCGGCGGTGATTCCCGCGAGCAAGTATCCGATGATTCACGCAGCGGTCCTCGATCGGTGCGACGCCGTGGACGGCGTGAAGGACAGGGTCATCGAGGACCCCACGAAGTGTGCCTTCGACTTCTCGACGCTGACTTGCCGCGGAGAGGATCGGACTGATTGCCTGACACCGGATCAGATCGAGACCGCGAACGCGATGATGCGTCCGATCCGCGATCCAAAGAGCGGATCAACACTCCATCCGGGCCGCTACTATCCAGGCTCCGAACTCGGATGGGGCGGAGTGGGGCTCTCGGCGAGTGAGAAGGGATGGGAGATGTTTAGAGAGTGGGATACCAGATCAAGTGGAGATGTGGAGCGTGCCGTCAAGGGGATAACGGGTGTGAGCGGGATGGATCTGTGGATTAAGGGGGGAAGCTGTGAGTAAGGCTGGGCCGATCCGCTCGTCTCGCCGGACACGAGCCTGATGATGTACAAGCAGATTACCGACACCGTCGGACCGTCGGCCGCGGATTCGCTCGCGCTGTTCATGGTGCCCGGCATGGGGCACTGCCAGGGCGGTCCTGGCACCGACGTCTTCGACAAGGTCGCCGCGATCGACCGATGGGTCACCACTGGGAAGAAGCCGCAGTCCCTCGACGCCGCACATCTGACCGCCGGCATCGTCGATCGCACGCGGCCCCTGTGTGCCTACCCGACAACGGCGCACTACACGGGCAGCGGCAGCACGGACGACGCGAAGAATTTTCGGTGCCAGTAGGCGCAGTACCAACGGCTGCTTCGACGGATCGACGGCACGGATCGGCGAGCGGATTGGCCCTCGGACACCACTCAGGCCAGGGTCACGCCGAGCAGGCGCTCCCCACCCGCCTCACGGAATGCCGTCAGCGCGGCCTGCCGGCCGGCTTCGGCCTCGGCCAGCAATGCCTCGAATTGCGGGTTCTGCCGCAGCGGATCGAAGTGTCGGCTGGCGGCCAGCGTCGGCGCCACGAAGTAGCCTCTCGCGACCGCACGCTGCAGCCGGCGCAGCCCCTGGTCGTGCTCGCCGACATCGCACAGCATCCACCCCTCCCGGAAAATTGCCTCCGGGTCGTCCTGAATCTTCAGCCGTCCAAACTTTGCCTCATCGACAACCATGTCGCCGGGCCGGCGCTCGAGCCACGCCGACAGGTACCCCATGAACGCCCGCTGCACCGGAAGCTGTGATACCCGGCTCATGTGCGCCAGCGCCTCGAATGCTTCCTCGCGGCGCCCGGCCATTCCCAGGCTGATCACCCGGTTCCCGTCGTCGGTGCCGGTCGCCTGCGAGGGACGGTCGAGCGCCAGCAGCCGCTCGATGTCACCAGCCAGCAACAGCGTCTCGACCACGCTCGTCCGGACGTTCGGGTCGAGCCGCCTCGCCTCGGCATCCGCGGTGACGGACGCCTCGAACAGCCCACAGTAGCGACAGGCGTGGACGAGCCCCGCGAACAACTCGGGGTCGTTACCGTGGCGATGGGCTTCGGTGAGCAGGCGAACCACGGCCTCCCGCCCTCGCCCCGTGTCGCCCTCGAGGTGCGCGTAGAACTTCTGGGCGACGGCAAGCCGAGGGTTCAGAGCAAGGGCGCGCCCAAGGGCGCGTTCGGCTTGCGACTCGCTGTCGGCCGCGCCGTCGATGTACTTGCCAATCACCCGATGGCAGCGGCCAAGGTACGCCCAGGCCGGTGCGAAGTCCGGGTCGATCGCGAGGCACCGCTCGTACATGTCCCGCGCACGCACGAGCCCTTCGTGGCTCGACGCCAGCTCGTTGGCGCGCAGGTAGAGCTCGTACGCCTGCGGGTCGCGCGGGACGTCGGGCGTCGGGGTCGCCAGGCCGACCAGCGGAAGCGAGAGCGCCTGGACCACGCGCCTGGAGATGTCGTCCTGAAGTTGGAACAGGTCGCCGAGGGACGACTGCACGGTCAGCGAGGCCAGCAGCGTCCCCGACGGCGCCTCGATCAGCTGCACCGCCGCCCGCACCTGCTCACCCGAACGGAGCAGCGTTCCCGTGACCACGCGATCGACGTCGGCCTCCGCCGCCAGGGCCTTGAGGTCGGGCGTCTCCCCGGCAAATCGCGCCGCAACGGCGCTCGAGCGAACGACCAGAGAGCCGGTGCCGGACAGCGACGTCGCAATCGCATCGGGCAGGCTGAACGCCAGGAAGTCCGACTCTGGATCGGCGCGCAACGCGCGGAACGGCAACACCACGAGACGCGTAAGCACCTGGGCCACGGCCGGCACATCTCCCGTGTCACCGATGCGGATGCCGCGCAGCTCGCGGGCCATCTCATCGGCCGACCCCGGCCGATCTCCAGACTCCTTGGCGAGCGCCCGGCGAATCACGCGATCGACCGCGGAAACGGCCGGATGGCCGGTGAGGGCCGGGGGGTGGTCGCACACGGTGGCGCGAAGCACGTCCGCGACGGTGCGGCCTGCGAACGCGGGTCGGCCGGCGAGGATCTCGAAGAGGATGGCGCCCACCGCGAACAGATCGCTGCTGGTGTCGGCTGCCTGGCCGAGTATGCACTCGGGTGCGATGTAACCGGGAGTGCCGACCAGGACGCCGGCGCCCGTGAGATTCGCCGCGGCGGTGAGCGCCTGTTCCGGCTGTGGCCTGGCCACGCCGAAGTCGAGCACCTTCACGCCATGCGGCGTCAGGAACACGTTGGACGGCTTGAGGTCGCGATGGACGACGCCGCGAGCGTGCACGGCGGCGAGCGCGGCAAGGATGTCGAGGGCGACTGGCACGCCCTGCGATACACTCATCGGCCCTCGCTGCAGGCGCCGGTCGAGCGGCTCGCCTTCGAGCAGCTCCATCGCGATGAACAGGTCGTCGCCCTCGTCATCGCCGATGTCGTAGATCTGGCAGATGTTCGGATGATTGACGCTCGCCGCCGTGCGCGCCTCACGCCAGAAGCGCTGGCGCGTGGTGTCGTCGTAGGACCGTGACGAGATCATCTTCAGGGCGACGGGGCGATGGAGCCGCTCGTCGCGCGCGGCGTAGACGACGCCCATCCCGCCCTGACCCAGCTTGTGGGTGATGGCATAGTGCCCGATGCGTGAGGGCAACGCCTCCGCCGTCGTGAGGTTATCCACGCCCCGGACGGACCGTGGCGTGGACCTCAGGCTTCGCACCAGCCAGTCAAACATTCGCGGCCTTGGCATGAAGTGCGAACGCGGCGCCCTGCGGGTCCATCGCGTTCACGATCCAGTCACCGCCGGGAACCTCCATCGGCCCGTTGAGGATGGATCCACCGTTCGACTTGATGCGCTCGACGGCCGCGGTGATGTCTGGCACGCGGAAGTAGACCTGCCAGTTGGGCGGTACGTGTGCCATTTCGGGAGACTGGTTCATCATGCCGCCGATCATGCCGTGGGGACGGTTGAACATGTGGTACTTGCCCATCTCGCCCATATCGAGCGACTCGCTGGGCTGCCACCCGAACACGTCGCTGTAGAACTTCATTGCCGCCGGCGCGTCGGACGTCATCAGCTCGTGCCACGACGCGTCGCCGACCACGGCGTCCGCCTCAGGCTGGTGCTCGGCGCTCGACGGCTCGTAGATGTAGAAGGCGGCCCCTTGCGGGTCCTTCATCATCTGCATGCGGCCGACCGTCGGTACGTCTATCACAGGGGAACACTCGCTGCCGCCAAGGCGCTTGATCTTGGCGGCGGTCTCTTCCAGCTTCACCACGCCGACGTACATGGCCCAGAACGGCGGCGCCTTCAAACCATCCGGCGTCGCCATCACCCCCGCGACCGGAGTTCCTCCTTCTCGGTTGAACACGGTGTAGGGCTGAGGCGAGGGCGGGAAGGGCGCCGAGGTCCAGCCGACCACCCGGTCGTAGAACGTCTCCGCGGCCTTGGGATCGGTGGTCATCAATTCGTACCAGAGTGGACGGCCGAGCAGCGTTGAAGTGGCAACAGTGGACATGGCTGAGGCTCCTTGGCTGGGCTTAAGGTTGTCAATTTACTGACCAAAGCTGATTAGACGTAAGGACAGGCCGCGCGGACGACGGTCATCGCTCGACTGTAGTCACATTTCTACAATCCGTCGCGGACACAATCTGCCAGGATGCACCATGGCTGATTCAAAAGACACCTATCGCACGGTGACGCCGTACCTCGTCGTGTCCGATGCGGACGCCGAGCTCGCCTTTCTGAAGGCCGCCTTTGGAGGGGTCGAGGTCGGTTGTCAGAGGAACCCGGACAATACCGTGATGCACGCCGAGGTCACGATTGGCGATTCGCTGGTCATGCTCGGCCAGGCCGGCGGAACCTGGAAGCCCCGTCCCGCGGCGCTGTATCTGTGGGTCGAGGACGTCGATGCGACCTACGCCAGAGCTCTCGCGGCCGGCGGAACATCTGAAAGCGAGCCGGAAGACAAACCGTACGGCCACCGAAACGCCGGGGTGATCGACCAGGGCGGGGTCTGCTGGTGGATCGGCGCGCCGGTCCGGGACGGACAGACTCGCTAGTCAACGCGCGGCGGTCGGGTGCGCACCGCATCGGAACCAAAGTGTTTCATCAACACCAAGGCGGGTGTGGTCCGCCGCGTACCGCCTCTCAGAGGTGAGATGCGGCAGGGCCGCGCAGGCAACGAGGACCCGGGACATCGGCCTCGTTGCGTCGTGCGCGGCCCGATTGACGGAGCGGTCAGTGGACGGGCTTGAGGAACAGGTGGACGGCCCGCTCGGCAATCTTGCGACCGTGCCGAACCCCGTCCTCGACGGCGTTCCGGAAGTGGATGCCGATGTAGATCCGCGACACGGCGTTCTCATCGGCGGCCTGCGAGAAGCTCGAGTACGAACGGTACACCGGCGTTGGGTCGGTGCAGCCCATTGGAGGGCCGACCGTCGTACTGCAAGCGGTAAATGCGATGTTGTCGGTACCGAAGAACTGCTTCAGGATCTCCGCCGCCACCCCACCTTGTACCGCGTGGCCGGAATCGTGATCCGGCATCGGATACGTTAGCTCCAACGGCGTCCAATCCGGCACTGCCTCGGTGGCGGGATTGCCATCCGTGTCGCCCAGCCGAATCGCGGTGACCGGCCGCCAGAATCGGTAGCGGTACTTGGCCTCCCATGACGCGATGTAGCCATCCGCCATCGCCAGATTGAGCAGTCCAAACAACCGTGCGTTCTCCCACGGGTCGAGCGTCTTGCTGATCGAGATGGCACGTGCGAGACGATTCCACGCCAGAGGTGAGCTCTCGATCCAGAACAAGCCGATTTGGGTCTGGTCGGGGGTCCGCATGCTGGGCGTGGTGATGTCGTCTCCGCCGATCAGCTTGATCTCGTTGTAATCGGCCGCATACTTCTTGCTGCCAAGGTGATACGGCGCCTGCGGACCGAACTGTGAACTGTGGTGGAGGACAAACGGCGTGACCGCGCCCCAGTGCGTTCCGAACGCGAACGGATAGCCGGGCGTGAAGCGCCATTCGCCCGGTTCGGTTCCCTGTGGATAGGCGGGATCCACCATCGGCGCATCCGATCCGTCGCCGACCCGCAGCGCAATGATTGCGGCTGCGGCGGCCTGTCCCAGCGTCAGGCCGTTCGTCTTGGCTGGCCCATTCGGTATAGCGGCGAGTGCGGCGGCATACGATGCCTCGGCGCTGGCGACGCCAGCCGCGCGACATTCCGGCGACTCGGGCAGCGTCGGGATGACCGAGACGAGGGTGCCGCGCGCGGCGGCAGCTACGGCGGCATCCAGAGATGTGGGGTTGCCCGCCTGCGCGTCGAAGACATACGGGCGCGAGCGGCGTTCGATGGCGTTCACTGCGTCGTGGATGGCCACGTGCACCATCGCATACATCCGCGATTCGACCAGGCCGTTGCCGCTGATGTGCAGGCAGGCTGCCGTGGCGGCTTTCGCGGCATTCTCGTTCCACGTGACGACGGCATCGGCGGCCTGGGCAGCAATTGGCGACGAAACGAGCAGAGAGACCGATAGGCACACACCTCCAAGAACTGAGTTCTTCATACCAACCTCCAGTTCAGGTCGCGGCAGGAGAGAGACACCACCACAGAAGAAACGTCCCGGTGCTGCATGATGAACGCGCGGGCTTCGCCGTTCAAGTGGCTGCCGCCTCATCCGCTTGCCGAGGCAGCCCGGCAGTGAAGAGCACCTTGACACCGGGCACGACCATGGTGAGCCTCCCGGTGGGCAACGCGCTGGTGTATTCGGTCACTGCACCGTTCGGCGTCTATTACGTGCGCGTGGTCGCGTTCGCCGCTTCCGGGCCGATTGGAGTTTCCCCCGCACGGGCCCTGCGGCAACCGGCTACCGGTTGATCGCGGGGTCGGCCTCCGGCGCCACCGACGTCGGCGTCTTCGACTTTCCGGCCACGACTACGACCATCGCGACGCCGGCGCCGAGCGCCCGCTACTTCGTCAGGTTGCAGGCGTTGAACGCATGCGGTGCGTCCGCGCCAGTACCGAGGTGTCGTTCGTGGTACCGCCCACGAACCTGCCTTCACTCATCGGCACCTGGGCCGGCACGATCACCAACCACGTGCCACGCCCCTCGGGCCGGCTGATCACCGGCTTCACGCTGCAGCTGAACGCCAATCCGCCGTTCGCCGGTTCGACGTTCGGCCGGTTCACCAGCACCTTCTGCAACCACACGCTGCTGGCTGGCTTCTACGTGACTAGCACTGGCGCGCCTGCAGTGTCGATGGAGAGCATGTCGTGCACCGACGGTGATTTCGGGCTGATCGTGGAGACGCTCTCGGCCACGACCGCCGAAGGCCGGTGCTCGCTGGGCGGCCCCGACTGCCGGTTTCAGCATGACCCGACGCTGAGAAACTCCTGCATCCGGTGTAAGGCTTCGTCCAGCGACAGCGTAAAGGCGCGGCCGCGTGGCCGCGGGCCGGCGAAGCCCAGCGTGTGCTGCAAGCGGCCGTCGACCACCTTCAGATTGGCCCAGCCAAGCATCTGCTCGCGCCACAGCATCGGCATCGCGTAATGCCCCATGCGGCGCTGGTGGGCCGGCACATAGGCCTCGATCTTGTATTCCCAGCCCCAGAACAACTGGAAGCGTCGCCGGTCCCAGACCACGGGATCGAAAGGCGCGAGGAAGCGTACGTTGTCGTCGATCTCGTGCCGTGCGGCCACGGGGTTCTCACCCTGCGGCCAGAACCACAACCGACCGTCGACCTGCGCATGGGCGTAGCGGGAGTCAGCGTGCGCCTGAATCTGCCGCATCTCGTCGGCCAGGTGCGGCACTCCGTGGCGCAGCAGTCTGCACAGATAGCCCAGGCTGGCGGCGGGCAGCGGCGCGTAGAGCTGCATCGCGATATCCAGCAACTGGCCGGCGCGCGCGAGCCTGGCCTCGGCGCTGTTGTCCTGCGGCGCATGCTCGATCGCCTGGTAGATCCGGGTGCCGCCCTCGCGCCGCGCCACGCGTAGCAGCCCGCGATAGTGCAGGCCCTCTAATAGATGCGCGCTGACATTCAGATTGCCGCCCCAGCGCTTGATGCGAGCCATGGTCGAAATGCGCCTGCACGTCCCTGGGGTGGGTGCAGCCATGCTGGCGCACGAACGCCAGGACATCGTAGGCGCGCGCCTGCATCCCGGCGTCCCAGCTGCACGGCGCCTCGCGCGGATGCAGCAAGGCCAGCGTCCCGCGAGGCAGGAAGCCGTAGTTGAAGAAGAAAGCCTCTTCGATCGCCAGGCGCGGGTAGCGGCGCTCCAGCTCGCCGGCGCAATAGCCCTTCACGCGCGGCGCGAGGATCAGATCCTGGGCGCGAGCAGGCGCCCGCATCGGGTCGGCCTGGACGAAGCCCAGACGCGTGATCGCCCGAGACAGGCTGGTGGCATCGAACAGGCTGCGCGCGATCGCGTAGCGGCAGAGCTGCCGGAGACTGGGGGCTTTGAGAGGGCTCACGCGTGGCGTCCGGAAACAGCTCTGGGAAGCGTTGGAATAGTGTCACAGCCTCAACGAGCCGCGCACCTTCAGCGCCGGTGAGTGTGCAGGCCCGCGCGCCCCTCCACGCGGACCGCACCACCACCGCATCGTCCCCAACCTGCCCGCGCCCGATGTCGATCGGGCGCTCGAACAGGTTCTTCCGAAAGTCCTACTTCAGCGCACCGGCGAGCAACGCGCCGACATCGGCCCCACCGGTTTTCGAGACGTACTGCGTCAGGATCGGCACAGCCTTCGCCACCATGTCCGGTTTCAGCCCGAGCTTCGAGAAAGCGCCGGCCGCGCCGCCCATGGTTGCAGCCC
Source organism: uncultured Acidobacteriota bacterium (assembly GCA_963723005.1). Lineage (GTDB taxonomy): Bacteria > Acidobacteriota > Vicinamibacteria > Vicinamibacterales > UBA2999 > VFZN01. The sequence goes on from CAVRPA010000020.1 coordinate 49,872, forward strand.
CGCCCATCACCCCGGCTGCCGTCGGAGCCGCTCCCGAACCCGAGGTACCCACAGCGCTCATAGTCGGTGCGGCCTTGAGCAGGTCGTCCATCCCCGGCACGGCCGCGCTCACCTTGGTCCAGTCGGCTGCGGGCATGTTCTGTTTAGCAGCGGCGAATAAGGCACCGGCGGCGCCTTCAGCCTGCTGCGGCGTCGCGCCTAGTTCCTTGGCCAGCGAACCGACCAGTTCTGGATTGGCGGTCTTCGAGACATCCGGTGCGGCCAGCTGCGCGTGGGCGATGAGGCCGGTGACCGCCACCATCGCGACCGACATTGCGATACGTTCGTTCCATTTCATGTCGAACCTCCACTGAAGATCACTGCCGCGGCAGCAGCAGCGTCGCCTGGAAGCGGAAACGCCAGTCGGAGCGTACGTCTGGCGCGGCGGTGAAGATGCCTGCACCGCCACCGAGGTTCATGGGGAAGGGTACGAACCGGCTGGAAGTTGAGCTTAAAGCGCGTCTCGTCGTCAAGCCCAACCGGATGATCGTCATGCGAACCTGACTTCCTTGGAAGTACGGCGTCGGCGCCACGAAAGATAGGGCATGGCCGCGACGGCACCGACGAGCAGATACAGCAGAATCGTGCCCCCGAAGCGCTCGTCCGGGAAATTCGCTGACGCGATCGACAGGGCGATGGCCGGGTGCCGGCTCGCGGTGGACAGGGCCAGCACCACCGAATGATCCGGGTCGGGCCCGCCCAGGAGATGCCCGACCAGCAGGCCGATCGCCACGAATACCACCAGCGCAATCAGGGTTCCGTCACCGACCGCGGCCCACAGGGCGCGCCACGCACCGGCGAGCAGCATCAGCACCGCGAGCGCCAGAAGCACCGTCGCGGCGCGGCCAACGAGGGGCGCGAGGCGTTCGGCAAGGCCGGGCAGCCAGGTCCGCACGGCCATACCCAGTAGCGTCGGCAGGACGACAGTGACGAGCACGATCCGGGCGATGGCGCCTGGCGCCACACCGAACGAACGGCCGGCATAGGTCCCCAGGAGCTCGACCGCCAACGGGCAGACCACGATGGCAAGAGCCGCCATCGTCACCATCAGCGCCAGCGCATACGACTTGCGGCCGCCCGCCTGGACTTCCTTCTTCGGTAGCAGCGGCGGCATCGGCGAGATCGCCAGGGCGATCAGCGCGACCTCGACCGAATCACGGAGATCGAACAACCGCGTGAGGAGCACCGCCAGCACCGGCATGATGACCAACACCGCGAGCAGCGAACGCAGCAGAAGGCCTGGACGACGCCACAGGTACAGCAGGTCGTCGAGCGTGGACTTCAGCCCGAAGCTGAAGACGATCGCGACGATGCTCACCTGCAAGGCGAGGACGACGAGTTGCTTCAGATCCATGTCATGTCCATTGCGGAAAGGCGCAACCGAGATCGCTCGGCAGCGCAACAGTAGATGCCGTTCAGGCCGGCATTACTCTGTGAGTTCGCCAGGCGAACTCTTCCGTCTTACACCCGTTAGACATTCGCCGATCCCACCGTTTTTCGTGGGGGCCACGAAATGCCGTGGCGGCGGTCGCCGTCAATGGCGTAACGTTCGCCGTGCTGTCGGCGAAACAGGATGGGTGTGGCTCAAGCGAGTGGTCGGGCCGTTCGTCCGATCGGGCGATGCGACCGACGCCCTCGGACCATCGGGACTCCGTTGGATGACACCTTCGACCTGATCATTGCCGAGCAGGTCTTCGAACACCTGCTGTGGCCATACCGGGCAGCCAGGAACGTCCATCGCATGCTCAGACCTGGCGGCTCGTTCCTGATCACGACACCGTTCCTGGTGAAGATCCATCCCGTTCCGAACGATTGCTCGCGGTGGACGGAAACCGGAATGAAGCACCTCCTGGCGGAAGCCGGTGGCAGATTTACCAACGCTGGCGCCATTCGCTCGAGAACGAGCCGGACTACCCTGTCGTCTGGGCCATCGCGCGCAAATGACGTCGGCTCGTCCAGATTGGGCTTGACTCGGCGCGGGCTCGAATGCACCGTAGCGGCAGGGAGACCAACCCATGGATGAATTCCTGGACGCTCCGGGGGCCATCAGCCGCAGAGACCTGTTCCGGCTGACCCTCGGCGGAGGGTCGGGGCTCGCGCTCGGCGGGCTCCTCGACGTGCCGGCGATGCGCGCCGCGACGAAGGACCTGAAGCTCTCGGACGTCAGCGAGTTCACCACCTCCTGCAACTTCTGCTCGTGCGGCTGCGGCATGATCGCCGCCGTCCGCGACGGCAAGCTGTTGAAGATGGAGGGCGACTACGACCACATCGTCAATCGCGGGTCGTTGTGCGTCAAGGGCATCTCGATGTTCGCGACGCACGCCTCCCCGAACCGGCTCACGACGCCGCGCTATCGGGCACCGGGCAGCGACCACTGGGAGGAGATCTCCTGGGACGACGCGATCGCGCGCGTCGCGACAGAAGGTCCGGAAGACGCGCGACGAGACGTGGATTGCGACCGAGAAGGTGGATGCGCCTGACTTGTCGGTCGATCGCGCGTCGGGTGATCGGCTCCAGAACGCCCCGCAGCTTCATCCCTCACGAGGGCGGCAACTCGAGAGGTGCCCGTCAATCGGACCGACGCCATCGGCTTCATGGGCGGCGCGCAGAACACCAACGAGGAGTGTTACCTCTTTCAGAAGGCGGCCCGCTTGCTGGGGCTGGCCTACATCGAACATCAGGCCAGGCTTTGACATAGCCCCACGGTCCCCGGTCTGGGGGCCACGTTCGGTCGAGGAGCCATGACCAACCACTGGGTCGACTTGCAGAACTGCAAGACGATTCTGGTGGAAGGCAGCAACGTCGCCGAAAACCACCCGATGGCCTTCAAGTGGATTCGGAAGGCCCAGGAAAACGGCGCGAAGATCATCCACGTCGATCCGCGCTACACGCGCACCTCGGCCGCGGCCGACGTCTACGCGCGCATCCGGCCCGGCACCGACACGGCGTTCCAGAACACGATGATCAACCACATCATCGCCAACAAGCTCTACGACGAAGACTACGTCGTCACGCACACCAACGCGCTCTACCTGGGCGACGAGGCGTTCGATTTCAAGGATGGCGTCTTCAGCGGCTACGACGAGAGCCACACACTCGTACGACACCAGGACCTGGGGATACCAGCTGGATGCGAAGCGTTATCCGCGGATGGCCAAGAGCCTGGACGATCCGCACTGCGTGTTCACGCGCCTGAAGACGTTCGTCTCGCGCTACACGCTGGAGATGGGCGAGCGCATCACCGGCATTCCCGCCGATCAAATCCGGCAGATCGCCGAGATGATGGCGAAGAACAAGCCGGGTCCATCCTCTACGCGCTCGGGATGACCCAGCACACGACCGGCGTGCAGGGCATCCGCTCGTTCACGATCCTGCAGCTGCTGCTCGGCAACATCGGCAAGCCCGGCGGCGGCGTCAACGCGCTGCGCGGCGAGCCGAACGTGCAGGGCGCGTGCGACATGGCCGTGCTCTACAACTACATTCCCGGCTACCTCAACTCGCCGACCAATGCCGAGCCGACGATCTACCACTACGTGCGCAAGAACGGGATCGCCGACAGCCGTTACCTCGTCAACACGCTCAAGGCATTTTTCGGAGACGCGGCCACCTTCGAGAACGACTATGCGATACGAGTGGCTGCCCAAGCGCGATGCCGTGAAGGACTACGGCACGATGCCGATGTTCGAGGACGCCCTCGCCGGCAAGCTGAAGATGCTGTGGATCGTCGGCCAGAATCCCGCCGTCACGCTGCCCAATCTCACGCTGACGTTCCAGGCGATGGCGAAGCTCGAGACGCTCGTGGTCCAGGAGATCTGGGAGACGGAGACGGCGGCGTTCTGGAAGCGTCCTGGCGTCGACCCCAAGTCGATCAACACCGAGGTGATCCTGCTGCCGGCGGCGTTCTTCATGGAGAAGAACGGCACCATCAGCAACTCGGGCGGCATGGTGCAATGGCGCCACGCCGCCGTGAAGCCGCCGGGGCAAGCCAGGCCCGATGGCCTGATCGTCGATCAGGTCTTCCGCGCCGTTCGCGATTTGGTCAAGGACTCGACCGAGCCGCGCGACGAGATCATCAAGAAGGCGTCCTGGACCTACACCACGGCCGAGGACGTGCTGCGCGAGATCAACGGCTACGCGCTGCGCGACAACCCGGAGACCGGACTCAAGAAGGGCGATCTGATCCGCAAGGTCAGCGATCTGCGAGTCCGACGGCTCCACGTCGTCCGGCGCCTGGATCTACGCCGGCGTCTTCGCCAACGGCGAGAACCTCTCGAAGCGGCGCGACTCGACCACGGATCCGGGAGGCCTCGGCCTCTATCCGGGCTTCGGCTGGACGTGGCCGAACAACATGCGCATCCTCTACAACCGCGCGTCGTGCGACAAGGACGGCAAGCCCTACCCAGGCTCGAAACCCATCATCTGGTGGGACGAGAAGGCCAAACGCTGGGCGGGCCACGACCTGCCGGACGTTCCCGTGCTGACCGACGGCCCCGACACGCCAAACGGGCAGCGCGCCTTCCATATGGGCGCCGAGGGCGTCGGGCGCCTCTTCGCCGCCGTCTACAAAGACCCCGACCCGAGGTACACGGACTACTGGCGCGACGTCGCCTACGTGCCGAAGGACGGCCCGCTGCCGGAGATGTACGAGACCGATCGAGAGCCCGGTGGAGAACGTCCTTCACCCGAGCGTGAACAGCAACCCGATGGTGAAGTATCCGCGGGTGCCGTCGCATCAGCCGATCGGCACGGCCGACAAGTTCCCCTACGTGCTGATGACGTCGACGGTCGCCGAACATTGGTGCGCGGGATCGACGACGCGAAATATTCCCTGGCTCAACGAGCTCGTTCCAGAACCGGTGCTGGAACTGCCGATCGCCCTCGCTCAGAAGCTCCAGGTGGAGTCGGGCGATTGGGTCCGCGTCTCGTCGGCGCGCGGTGAGCTCGAGGTCAAGGCCCTGGTCACGCCGCGCATGAAGGCGCTGAAGATCGGCGACCGCGAAGTCACCGTCGTCTGGATGCCGTACAACTGGGGCTTCCAGGGACTCTCGACGGGCCCGAGCGTCAACCACCTCACGATCGACGCCTCGGATCCCGGAGCGGGAACCCAGGAGACCAAGGCGTGCCTCGTCAACGTGGTCGCCGCCGGTCGGCGTGCCAAACGAAGGTCCGGAGCACCAAGGGGACGCACATGACGTCGGAACCAGTCACCGGGCCAATCAGGACGACGCTGATCGACATCGCCAACTGCATCGGCTGCCGCGCGTGCCAGGTGGCGTGCAAGCAGTGGAACGAGAAGGACGGCGAGGCGACCGAGCTCGACGACCAACTGGGTTTCCAGAACCCGGCGACGCTGAGCGCGAAGACGCTCACGCTGATCGCGTTCCACGAAATGGAGAACCCCGCGAAACCGGGAGGCGTGGAATCCGCCTTCGTCATGCAGCGGTGCCTGCACTGCCTGGAGCCGGCCTGCGTCTCGGCGTGCCCGACGACGGCGCTCTACCGGCAATCCGACGGACCGGTGTCGTACAACGTGGACGACTGCATCGGCTGCCGATACTGCCAGCTGGCGTGTCCCTGGGACGTGCCGACCGCGGAATGGAACTCACGCGCCCCGACAGATCTCGAAGTGCACGCACTGCGCCGATCGCCTTCCCCAGCCGGCGCCGGTCGCGTTCAACGAGAAACCGCTATCCGACGAGGCGGCCAGGCAGTTCGCCAACACCATGGCGATTCCAGCCTGCGTCAAGGCGTGCCCGGCTGACGCCCTGCGCTACGGCACGCGGGACGAGATGCTCGCGCTCGCGCACAAGCGCATCGCCGACCGGCCCGACAGGTACGTGGACCACATCTACGGCGAGAAGGAGCTCGGCGGGACGAGCGTGCTGTACCTCTCGGCCGTTCCGTTCGAGAAGCTCGGCTTCCCGACCTACGGTGAGAAGCCGTTTCCGGCCTTCACCAAGACCGCGCTCGGCGCCGTGCCTCCCGCCGTGATGGCGGTGGGCGCCTTGCTCGGCGCCGGGTATGCCTTCTTCCGGAAGCGGGCTCAAGCCGTGGCGGATGCTTCGGCTGCGTCTCACGACCACGGCCACGTCGAATTCGAGATCCTCGGGAGCAAGCTGCTGACGCCGTTCAACTGGGTCCTCCTGGTGCTCATGGCGTTCGGCGCCGTCTCGCTCGTCGCGCGCTTCGCCATGGGGCTTGGCGGCAGCACCAACCTCTCCGACACCTACCCGTGGGGCTTGTGGATCCTCTTCGACCTGGTGTGGATCGCGGTGGCCGCGGGCGCATTCGCGATGGCCGGCGTGATCTACGTCTTCCAGCGCAAGGATCTCTACGGGCTGGGACGCACCGCCGTCCTGATGGGCCTGCTGAGCTACTCGTTCGTGACGGTCACGCTGCTCGCCGACCTCGGCCTGCCCTGGCACTTCTACGCGCTCGCCCTGAACGCGCCGGAGCACTCGGCCATGTTCGAGGTCTCGTGGTGCGTCGGCCTCTACGTCACGATCCTCCTGCTCGAGTTCCTGCCGGTGCCCTTCGAGCACTTGGGGATACCACCGGGCCGCGGCGATGTGGCGGCGATGGAACGGCGCCTACGTGGCGGCGGCGGTGACGCTGTTCGTGTACATGCTGTCGCGCAACGTCCTCTACGCCCTCGCGACGGCCGTGATCTTCGGCGCCCTCGCCTGGATCTTCCGCGCCCGCGACGAGAAGGCCGAGCCGATCATGCTGGCGATTGCCGCCGTCACGCTCTCGACCATGCACCAGAGCTCGCTCGGCTCCCTGTACCTGCTGATGCCGAACATGCTCGCGCCGCAGTGGTGGTCGCCCGTGATGCCGATCTCGTTCTTCCTGTCGTCGATTGCCGCGGGCACCGCGCTGGTGATCCTCATCGACATGTGGATCGCGAAGGGCTGGCGGCGCCCGCTCGAGATCACGCGGCTCGCCTCGGTCGGGCAGATCACGTTCTGGGCGCTCTTCGTCTACCTCGCGTTCCGCCTGGGCGACATGGCGGTTCGCAACCAGCTCGCCGGCGCCTTCACCGGCAGTCTCGGCGTCAGCCTTCGGGGCCGAGATCCTTCTCGGGGGCGTGCTGCCGCTCGATCCTGCTGGCCCGTAAGTCCCTTCGGCAGCGGCCCGACGTTCTTGCCATCGCGTCGTTCCTCGCCGTGACCGGCGTCGCCTACAACCGCATGAACGTCGTCCTCTTCGCGATGACCTTCCGCGGCCGCATGCCCTGGGAGGCGCCGGAAAGCTATCTGCCGTCGATCGTCGAGTGGGGCGTGTCGATCGGCCTGATCGCCGCGACGATCTTCCTCTTCGGCCTGGCAGCCCGCCTGATGCCGGTTCTCTCCAGGGCGCAGCCGATCGAGGGACACTGAGCCGATGACCCGGGAACTGTGGCTGGAGGCGCATTCGTACCTCCGGCCGCTCGCTGACCTGTCCGCGCAGGTCGATCGCGCGGCGGACGGGATCGAGGTCCTCGACGCCCGTATCCCCGACTGGAACGACTACCGCACGGACTTTCTCGCCGGCGTGCCGCTGCTGACGAGTGCCGATGCCGGTGTGGATCTCGAACCGGGCGGCCGAATGGCGGCAGCGCTTCTCGAACGACTGGCCTCCGAAGCGTCGCCGGAATGGCTCGTGGCCGAGACCCGCGCGCTCGACACGGACCTGCGTTCTGCGTCGGACGCTTCGCGCCGCATCGTCGACTTTCTCCTGGGCGACGAGACGATCACACCGCCGTTTCCCGGGTTGTTGCGGTATGTGGCGTGGACGGCAATGGCGCGGTTCCTGCGGCCGGTCGTGAACGCCTTCGACACCTGGCGAGACGACGACCGGTGGCTTCGCCGGTATTGCCCGACGTGCGGATCGCTGCCGGCCATGGCGCAACTGGTTGGCGCCGACCCCGGGCGCAAGCGTCTGCTCTCGTGCGGCTGCTGCGGCACCCGCTGGCAGTTCAAGCGCACCGGCTGTCCGTTCTGTGAAAGCGACTCTCAGCGGCTCGCGAGCGTCGCGATCGAGGGCGAACCCGGCCTGCGCATCGACCACTGCGAGTCGTGCCGCGGCTACCTCAAGACCTACGACGGGCAGGGCCACGAGACCCTGCTGCTGTCGGACTGGTCGTCACTCCATCTCGACCTCATCGCTCACGATCGTGGACTGAAACGGCTGGCCGCGTCGCTGTACGAATTCGAGCCCGCGCGCCAGCCGTAGTGGCGCCCTGTGGTGACGCAACCCGGCAGACGGCATCCGGCAGTATGATCCCGGTTATGCCGCGGCCGCCGCGCATGCTCCGAACCGTGGACCGCAAGTGGCGGGAGGCCAGAATGGTGGCGCGGGGCTTCCAGTCCGCGAGTCATCCTGTCCTCGCGCAGATCGTCCCGATCCGCCGCTGCAACCTGGCCTGCACCTACTGCAACGAGTACGACAAGCATTCGCCGCCGGTGGCGCTGGCGACCATGCGCGAGCGCATCGACCACCTCGCCCGGCTGCGCACGGCGAACATCGAGATCAGCGGTGGCGAGCCGCTGCTGCACCCCGACCTCGACGAGCTCATCCGGCACATCCGTGGAACCGGCGCGCTGGCGGGACTGATCACCAACGGCTACCTCCTCACCGAGAAGCGCATCGAGGGCTTCAACCACGCCGGGCTGGATCACCTGCAGATCAGCATCGACAACGTGAAGCCTGACGACATCTCGAAGAAGAGCCTGAAGGTGCTCGACGCCAAGCTGCAGATGCTGGCGAGGCGCGCCGCGTTCAGCGTCAACATCAACTCGGTGCTCGGTGGCGATTTGAGCACTCCCGAGGACGCGCTGACGATCGCCAGGCGGGCGATTGAACTGGGTCTCACGGCGACGGTCGGCCTCATTCACAACGGTCACGGCCGCCTGATGCCGCTGACGCCGGAGCAGCTGCGCGTCTACAGCGAGATCACCTCGCTGACTGCGCCGTTCTACACGGTCCAGAGCCAGAACGATTTCCAGCGGAACCTCGCGTTCGGGCGGCCGAACGACTGGCAGTGCGGGGCCGGCGGCCGCTATCTCTACATCTGCGAGGACGGCCTCGTGCATTGGTGCTCGCAGCAGCGCGGGCATCCAGGGATCCCGCTGTCCGAGTACACCACCGAGGATGTGCGGCGCGAGAGCACGAGCGAGAAGAGCTGTGCGCCGCACTGCACCGTGTCGTGCGTGCATCGCGTGGCGCTGCTCGACCGCATCCGCACCCAGCCAATCAAGACGCTCGACGAGATCATGCCGGCAGGCGCCAGCGCAGCCGCCAGCGTGCGCGTGCTTCGCTGGATGTTCGTGACCGGCCCGCTTCACGAGCGCTTCCGCGCCGCCGCCGCGCGCCTGCTCGGCTCGCGATCGTAGCGAGCGGCAAAGGCTCATCGACACCTCTTGCCGGACGGCTTGCCGTCACCTTCTGCCGGTGGTCCATCGGTTGTGCCCGGCCGGCGCCAGAGATGGGCGATTTCAGGGGACCAATGCGCGGCAAACGATTTGCACGTTAGGCACCAGTCATTCGTTCAGCATCGGCCGGGTCTTCGTCGTCACTCGCACGGGGTGCTGTAATGCTCACGCACATTTATCGACCGGGCCACGCACGTGGGTCACCTCGTCTCTGCGTCTCCGCTTCCGCGTCATGACAGCTGTCGCGTTCGCCGCGGCGCTCGGGGGCCCGGCGCACGCGCAATCCGGTTGGATCCCCACCGATCTTGGCGCGCTGGGCGACGGCTATAGTGCGGCGGACGGCATCAACGAGGTTGGGCAGGTGGTCGGAGGGACCAGCTTCGTAGACGTTTTCACCTCCCACGCGTTTCTTTGGACCGCGGCCGGTGGCATGGTCGACCTCGGGACGCTGGGCGGCAGCTCCAGTCAAGCGTCCGACATCAACAACGCCGGGCAGGTGGTCGGCGGGAGCAGCACCGCCGGCGGCGGCTATCACGCGTTCCTGTGGACCATGGCTGGCGGCATGGTGGACATCGGGACGCTGGGCGGTGACCCCACTAGTTCGGCGAGCGCCATCAACGACGCCGGGCAGGTGGTCGGCGAGAGCCGCACCGGCGGCGGCGGCTCGCGCGTTTCTGTGGACAGCGGCGGGAGGCATGGTCGACCTCGGGACGCTGGGCGGCAGCTTCAGTCAAGCGTTCGACATCAACAACGCCGGGCATGTGGTCGGCGCGAGCAGCACGGCCAGCGGCGCAATTAACGCGTTCGTCTGGACGGCTGCCGATGGCATGGTGGGCCTCGGGACGCTGAGCGGCGGTGGCACCAGTTGGGCGTACGGCATCAACGACGCCGGGCAGGTGGTCGGCGGTAGTAGGGCCGGGGAGGGACAATACCTCCGCGCCACCATGTGGACACGGTGCCTCGCCAGCCCGCCGATCATTGGCGACACCGCGGTGAGCCCGAGCGTGCTGTGGCCGCCCAATCACCAGATGATTCGCGTCCGGGTCGACTACACCGTGACCACCAGTTGCGGTGCGACCGCGACAACGGCGCTATCCGTCGTCAGCAGCGAGCCCGACAATGGGCGCGGCGACGGCAATTCACTCGGGGACACGGTGGTCGTTGACGACCACACCGTGCTGCTCCGCGCCGAGCGGGCCGGCCCCGGTGACGGCCGCACCTATACCATCCGCATCAGGGTACCCGACAGCGAGGGCTACGTATCCAGCGAGACGCAGACCGTCTCGGTACCGAAGAGCATGCACAAGCCATAGAGGACGGCCTCGTGCACTGGTGCTCGCAGCAGGGCGGGCACCCAGGGATCCCGCTGGCCGAGTAGACCATCGAGGATGTGCGGCGCGAGAGCACGAGCTTCCGCGCCGCCGCACGTCTCCTCGGCTCGCGCTCGTCGCACGCTGAGCCGGACGATCGGCCCCGGAACAAATTGACACACCGCCACCTGGGGCAGAGACTGGCGCTCACTTGCCCGTCGACGGGCGCTGGCTCACCCGTTGTGATGCCGGCCCAGGCGTCCCGGAATCAGGGAGGTCGCATGGCGATTCTGTACGGTGTGCTTCGCGGACGTCCCGACCGCTACAAGCGCGAAGACAACGCGTCGACGCCGCACCTGCAGATTCGCGTGCTCGAGGACGGCGGGCAACCGTGGCGGATTGCCGTGAACGTGCAGTCCGACACCGGCTCCAACGTCGCGTTCTGGGTCGTCGATCCGCTCGTCGGGCCAACCCGCTGCTGGCGTCGCTTCCCGGGCTCGCCTCGGGATTCAGCACCGTCGGCCAGCAATGCCGACCACGCGCTCGACTACGTCAAGGCGCCGCTGTTCGACTGGACGCTCGGCCGGGTGCTGCCGCCGTCCGGCAGCGCGAGCAGCGACGACCTGCAGGACCTGCTGTCGCTCTATCTCGATCAGTGCAAGGCCGCCGGCGGCGAGCTCTACGCGTTCGGCGCCAAGTTCGATCGGAACCTGCACAAGCCGATCGACACCGAGTTCGGCAACATCGACGGCCTGCACGGCATCCACGACATTCACATGAACCAGGGCAACGTCGGCCCGCACGCCGGCGACAACGGCGTGTTTCACGACGGCGGGCTCATCCTCGGAGTTCCCCGACCGGTATCTCGGTCTGTTCCTCGGCTTCCAGACCCAGCGCGATTCCGACCGACGCCGCGGGCAACGCCGCGCCGGGCTCAGCCACCATCGGCCAGCTCATCTCGGGCGGACCAGAGCCGCCGACGCCGGTCCGATCCGGCACGGTTTACATCGAGCGCGCGCTGATCAATCCGAGCGGCGCCGATCCGGGCAAGGAGATCGTCGTTCTGGCGAGCCTGTCGACGACGGCGCAGACGCTCAGCAACTGGCGGCTGGTCGACAAGAACGCGCGGGTGACGCCGATCAACACGACGATCGCCTCGGGCAGTCCGTCAGCGATCGTCGCTCGACGGCAACGGCGTGCAGCTCGGCAACCAGGGCGGCAACCTGATCCTGCAGGATCACAACAGCGCGCAAGTCGACGCGGTGACCTACACGGCCGAGGACGCGTTGCCGGACGATCGGTTCGTGCGCTTCCGGCGTTGAGCTGGTGCGGTGCGCGGTCCGAAGGGAGACAGTAACACCATGCCCTCACGACTCGACATGACCATCGGCCGACGCCAGTTCGTGACCGAGCTCGCACTCGGCGCGTTGGTCGCCGCCAGCGTCCCTTCCATTGGTGAAGCGACCGCTCAAATGGAGGACCCGCCGAACACGCACAACATGCTGGTCGTCGGCGAGCGGACCGTCTTTCTCTCTCACCTGCCGATGTTCGGCGGCCTCAACAAGAACAAGGCCGCGTTCGTGTCGCCGCACCGATATCAGGTGATCGTGGAAGCGGCATTCACCAATCAGGGCAAGGACGTGACCGGTCTCTACCGCAAGGATCGGCAGGCGCATCCGGACACCCGCATTTACACGCTGGGCCCCGAGCCGTTCGTACTCACGCGGGTGTTCACGCCTCGGGACAAGCCACGCTTGCCGGCCTTCACTGCGTCGGTTGTTCGCGGTCATCTGGAGGCGCCGGACAGCGAGCCCATCTCGGGCCTCGACAAGACGTCGGTTGAAGTGAAGCGCGTCATTCATGGCCGGATGTTCGACCCGACCGCGACCAAACCCGCCACACTCGATACATCATGTTCGGCACCGGGCCGGAGCGCTACCTGGCGCACACGATCTTCGCGGCGCCGGATTTCGACCAGGTGCTCGCCGTCACGGTCACTGGTGTCGAACTGACCGAGAAGGATCTGGCGACGGATCTCCATGTGGCCATTCCGGCGCGCAAGAACCTCGTATCGGAACGCCTGCGTGAGCGCGAGCGCGTGGAGGCCACGTTACGGATCGGCCCACCGGGGTCCCCGACAACCAAGGTGCAGCTCGAGACCGGCGTCCAGTTCTACTTCGAAGAAGGTGAGCTGCTGGTGCCGCCGACGTTCGAGCCGACGATGGAAGAAAAGAAGAAGTGACGCGTTCATGCCGAGTGGAACTCCGCCTCGACTCGTGCCTGGCACTCGTCGCACACGCCGTGGGTCAGACGCGGCAGCGGCTGCCCCTCGAACAGGCCGAGCGTCATCACCACTTGATCGATCTCCATCCACTGGCGGTGCACTTCGCCGCGGTTGCACCAGCTGCAGATGTGCAGCAGACGTGACGGATCGCGCTCGGCCCCGGCGGTCAACACTGCCAGTGCCGTGCGCGGCCGAATCTCCAGGGCGTGCGAATGGAACTCGATCTGCCCGTCGTTCAGCGCCGAGATTCGCATCTGCATGAAGCGCTGAGCGTGTGGCGCATCACAACGAAAGCGGAGCGTGAATGGCCGGCTGACACGCTGTGCGTGCTGGGTCAGTAACCCGTACAGGTGCCAGGTCTCGGCGCCGGAGATGAACTCGCTCATGAGGCGGCCGATGACCGCGGCGCCGGCGAGCTCGGGCGCGCCGTTGTCTCGGGCAAAGACGTCCCAGCGGTCGTTCACGAACGTGATGCGCGCGTTCGCGTCAACGCGGTACGCCAGATCGTCCGGGGCAGGCACGACTTTGATGTCCACGGCGGCGACTCAGCTCCGCATCGCCTCCGCCGGATCGATCGCCGCGGCGCGGCTCGTGGGTCGCACGCATCCGGCCAGTCCGACGGCCAGGGTCGCGAACGCGGCGCCGGCGATCACCAGGGGATCGCGGGCCGGAGTGCCGACGAGCAGCGCGTCGATCGCGCCGCCCAGGGCCGCGACCACCAGCACTCCCACCCCGGTGCCCGCCACCGCGGGCCAGAACGTCTCGGCCAGGACGTGCACGCGCAGCCGCGCGGGAGTGGCGCCGAGCGCGGCGCGGATACCCAGCTCGCGCTGCCGCATGGCGACCATCAGCGAGACGAGCCCGAGCAGGCCGACGGCCGCGAGCGCCGCGGCCAGGGCGCCAAAGCCCGTGAGCACCCGCATCGCAAAACGCCATGGGGCCGTCTCGCGCTCGACCACGTCCCGCAGCACTGCGACCTCGCCGACCACGACACCGGGATCCAGCTCGCGAGCGATCCGCCGCACGTCGGACGCAATCTGCGGCGCGGGGCCTGCCGTGCGCACCAGGAAATCGTTGAGACGAATGGTGGACTGCCGGGACGGCAAGTAGACGTCGAGGCGAGGATCGGTGATCCCTCGATAGCGCACATCGTCCACGACGCCGACGACCGTCTGCCAGCGCGGCTGCTCGATGCTGCCTGGCTCGCGCTGAGTCGGAACCAGCATGAGCTCCCCCACTGGACTTCGCCCCGGCCAGAAATGGGCGGCCATGGAAGCGCCGACGATCACGACATTGGTCACGGCGGCCACATCCGATGTGGTGAAATCCCGGCCCGCCAGCAGGCGCGAACCGATCGCGTCGAAGTAGCCCGGCGTCACCGCCTCGAGATTCGCCCGTGGGTTCTTCCGCCAGGGGGCGTCAGGACCAAGGCCCGCCTGCTCTTTCATGACCGGGAGCGAGTCGTGACCAACGGGTCCGCTCAGCGGCCTCAACGCGATGGCGCCGGCGCCGCGCACATGAGGCAGCGCCTTCACCCGATCCTGCAACGTCTCGAAGAACTGATCCCACCCCTCCCGCGTGCTGGCCGACGGCTGAAGATTGATGGAGACGAGGCCGTCGGTGTCGAAGCCCAACGGCGTTCGATCCAGTTGCTGAACACTCCTCGTGAACAGGGCCGCACCGGTCAGTAAGACGACGGCCGCGGTGACTTGCCACCCGACTACGAGCCGTTGCAGGAACCGCTCACGAGGGTGCATGGCCGTGCGCGCACCGGACGTGAGGGTACGCGCGGCATCGACGCGGCTGACGAACAGCGCAGGCCACAGTCCGGTGAACACGCCGGTGACCGCGGCCAGGGACAGCACGACCCACAGAACGCTCGGTTGTGCGACGCTTGCGGCAGCGAGCCCAGGCACATCCGACGGCGCCATGGCGACCAGCGCGCGGGTCAGCGCCCACGCCACCGCAAGAGCGGCGCATGCGCCCACGCAGGCGATCAGGCCGCTCTCGTAAACGATGCCCTGATGAGCCCGGCACGTGAGGCGCCAATGGCGAGTTGAATCGCGATGGCGCGATCCTGCCGGGCAGCCCGGAACACCTGGAGGCCGGCAACACTGCTGCACGCCAGCACCAGCATCAGCAGGGCTCCGGTGAACATCAACCACAGGACTGGCTTCGTGTGCCCGACGATATAGTCCTGAATCGGTGTCACGACCGCGTCCGTGGCTGCACCGGTCGGGCGAGCGTGATCCGCGCGAATGAGGCCTTCGAGCTCGAGTCGGGCCTGCACGGCACCGACACCGCCGCGCAGGCGCCCCAGGGCGTAGAACACGTTGTAGTTGGCGAGGTACCACGCCCTGGCCTCGGGATCGTTCGGGTCCGGCTGGGCAATCGACCGGATCATCGGCGCGGCCGGCAGCCACAGGTCGGCTTCCCGGGGAACTCGAAGCCCGCCGGCATCACGCCGACGATCTCCAGGCTGCTGACCGGCGCAGCTACGCGCAGCTGGAGGCGCACACGCTGCCCGATCACGTTCGGGCTCGAGTTGAAGTGTGCCCTCCACAACGCGTCACTGATGACGACCGATCGCGGCGCGTTGCCCGCCTCATCGTCTTCGTCCAGTACGCGTCCAAGGCTGGCCGTTACGCCGGCGGCGTCAAAGAACGCCGCGGATACCCAACTCGACGACGCTCGCGTCCGCGTGTCGCCGTCGATCATCGCCACGGAGACGTTGACCGAGCTGAAGACGCCGAGCGCTTCGAAGGCGGAGGTGTTACGGCGCCAGTTCTCGGCCTGACCGTGCGCGACTTCGACAACCGGCGTCGCCCGCGTGTCATCGCGTTGCCATACGACGACAGTGCGGGCTGGATCGGCGAACGGTGATGGCTGCCACAACACCGCGTCCACCAGCGCAAACAGGGACGCCGTCGCCCCACTCGTCAGCGCGAGCAGCACCACAGCCAGGGCGGCCAGCCCACGGTCTCGAACGAGCGACCGCATCGCGTGACGGAGGTCCGAGCCCATTACTCGCGGAGAGTAACAGATCCGAGGGCGACGTCTGCTGGCGGGTGGTCCTGTTTGACAGCCCGTGAGAAGGCACTGGGATTGGCGAATGGCCTCGTCGTCGCAGACCGGGGCACCGCGCTGACCGGTCACCTCGCGGCGCGGCCCCAACCGACCATCGGCCCGATGATTCTGGCCGGGTCGGCATCGGGCTTGGGTCTGAACTTCTGCGATCGGTCGTTGGCGACCTCGGTCACGTACAGATTGCGTTCCTGATCGACGCTGATCTGGTGGACGCCATCGAATTGACCTGGCTGCGGCCCATGCCCACCGATGTCGAGGATATAGCGCCCGTTCAGGTCGTACTTGATCAGGCGGTCGGTGGTCCAATCGGCTACCCAGATGAAGTCGTCCTCGGTGACGATGTGGGTCAACACCGCCGAGTCGTGACCCGTGGGCCACATCTCGAGGAATTTGCCCTGCTCGTCGAACACCTGCATCCGATGGTGCTCGCGGTCCGCCACGAAGATGCGCCGATCGCGGCTGATGCCGATGCTGTGCACCGACCAGAACTCATACGGCCCGGGCTTGGTCGGGATCGACCGGCGGGCGGCCCCAGTCCATCAGGAACTTGCCTGTGGGGTCGAATTTCGCGACCCTGGTGCCGGCATAGCCGTCGGCCACGAAGAACGTGCCGTCGGGCAGCCACGCAATGTCGGTGGGCCTGTTGAAGTTGTTGGGCCCCCGTCCCGGCACCCCGCGCTCACCCATCGTGCGCACCAGCCTGCCGTTGTTGGTGAAGATGTTGATGATGTGCTGGTCGTCGTCCACGATCCAGACGTGCTTCTCAGGATCGTAGGGGCTGATGAGCACCTTGTGCGGCCCGCGGCCCGCCTCACCGGGTCCGGAACCCCGCGGTGGGGCCAGCAGCGCGTCGTGCTGCAGCCATTCCTCGATGGTCTGCCCTTCACGATTGACAGCAAACACCAGATGGTGGCGCCGCTGCTCGTAGGCGTAATCCTTGCCCGAGTACGCGCGGCGGCCGGTGTTCGTGCGTCGCGGCGTCAACAGGCACGGGCAGATCCACGGCGTGGCGCCGGCCGGCAGCTGGATCTCGCTGCGCTGGGCGACCCAGACCTTGTCGGGACTCTCGGCGAACACGCCAGCCCCGGATCCCCACGTCCATCCGTCGTGCGAGAGATCGGTGTCGGGCAGAGGCTTCGGCCAGTTGGGCACCACCTCGTAGTCACCCATCGCGGACGGCACCACCTTCAACTCGACCTGGCTCTGCCCCCGGGCAACCGCGACTGGCCAGTGACCTGGTACCAGCGAGCACCAGCACAGCCACGACGAGCACGACAACGTTCGGTTTCAGCATGTGACAGCTCCGGTGAAGTATGAATCCGATGACCGGCACTTGACAGGACGTCGTCGTCGATCGAGTATCCGTGCCGTGTCCCAGCCATCTCGCCGCGCCGTGCTCGGCGCGCTCGCCGCCGCCGTGGGGTTGCTGGTCCGACCAGGACGCGCCGCCACCCAGCCCGCCCCCGAGCGCGTGCGCGTCCCGACCCGACACGCGAACGTGCACACGGGCCCCAATACCACCACCGAAGTGCTCGTGCTCGTGCCGCGTGACAGTGTGCTCACGGTGCTGGGCCGCGACAAGGAGTGGATACAAGTGCAGCTCACCCCGGACCTGCGCACGACGGGGATGGTCATGCGCTGGTACAAGAACGAAGACCGCGGCTGGATGCACGACTCCACCGTCACACCGGAGAAGTAGGACGCGCCACTGGCGATGTCGCGGAATGGCTCCCGACATCGCCAGTTCGCGTGTTGATGCGCGCTCCTACTTGCGGTAGGTACTGACCGCCGGCAGGCGCGACCCCGTTCCGGGCGCCGGTTCCCGCTCCGGCGACCACCGGCAGCGTGAGCGTGCCGATGCCGTCGATCGTCGCCACCATCTTCTCGCCCGGCTTGAGGAAGCGTTCCGCTCCGCGGTAGGCCTGGCCCATGCCGGTGCCTCCCGACGTGCCGTTGTTCACGACGTCACCCGGATAGAGCGTGATGATCGACGAGCCGTACTCGATGAGCTCGTAGATTGAGTGGATCATGTCGGCGGCGCCGGCCTCCTGCATCACCTTGCCGTCGACGCTGAGCGTCTGGCGCAGGCGCTTCATGGGATCGCCGTAGAACTCCTTGGGCACGATCCACGGGCCCATCGGCGCGAACGTATCGTGGCCCTTGCCGACGAACCAGTCGGAGCCAGGACGCGAGTCGGGCGGACGGCCGCCCCGATCCGACACGTCGACGGTGACCATGTAGCCGAAGATGTACTCAGCGGCCTTGTTGGCCGGCACGTACTTGGCCGTGCGGCCGATGACGATGCCGAGTTCCACTTCCCAGTCCACCCGATCCCGACCGTGCGGGATGATCACGTCGTCGCCATCGCCGACCACCGCGCCGCGGGTGGGCTTCAGGAACAGGTACGGCACGCCGCGCTTCGCCCGGCGCTCTGCCTCCGCCTTCTTCTGCTCCTCCGCGGTGCCGGTCTCGCCGACGTGCGTGTAGAAGTTGACGGCGGCGTTCAGCATCTTGCCCGGCATCAGCGGGGCCATGATGTCGACCGCCTTCACATCGTGCACCCACGACGGCCGCTGGGCGCCCGCAAGGCGATTGCCTTGCACCAGGTGATTGACGATCTCGTAGAGGCGGGTCTTCATCCCGTACTCGTAGCGGCCGATCAAGTCGATCATCGCCGCCGGCATGGGGATGGCGGGATACGCGGGGTCGCGTTGCAACGCACGGTTCGCGGCCGCCAGTTCGACCACCAGCTCGTCGCGCAGCACGATGCCGATGCGCGGTTCGCCGTTGACGTCGAAGGTGGCCAGCTTGAACGGCTCGGCGCTGGTGATGGACGGGTCGCCCTGTGCCAGGGCTGGCGCCGGACCTGCGAGGATGACGAGTGTCACCAGGACTGGCAATCGGTTTCATGTGCGCTCCTCCGCGCCCACCCCTTGCCCCCGCGTGCCATCGGCGGGCGCGGCGCCGGGCACGGCTACGTTGTAGCAGCGCCGGCGGGCCGGGCCGAGTAAAAGGATGTCCAGGAAGTGTCTGCGAGTTGTCTTGTCGCACGGCGTCACGGCTGAGGTGCGGAGACCCATGCGTAATAGACATCTTAGAGACAATCCATAGACATCGTTTGACACGGCTCTCGGTGCGGTTGGCGTTACGCTCTGCCCCATTCGACGAACTCCCCACTAAGGAGGGGTTACATGGTGTCTGCGGCGCGCCTCCTGTTGCTCGTTACGTGTCTAGCAGTCACGGCTTCTTCGGCCATTGCCCAGCAACGCGGGTCGATTTCCGGCAAGGTGCTGGATCCCGACGGCCTCGCGTTACCCGGGGCAACGGTCGTCGTCACCAATACCGGCACCGGTTTCACCCGCGAAGCAACGACCGCGGAGACCGGCGCGTACTCCGTGCCCAACCTCGAACCCGGCACTTACGACGTCGCGGTCACGATGGCCGGCTTCGGCGGCGCCTCGCGCCCCGGCATGGTGCTGGCACCAGGCTCGGTGGTCACGCTCGACCTGAAGGTCTCGGTGGGCGGCGTCGAGGAGAAGCTCGTCGTTACCGGTGAAGCGCCGCTCGTCGAGCGCACAAGCAACCAGATCGGCGGCAGCCTGTCGCGGCGCGAGATCGAGGAAGTCCCGTCGAACTTCCGCAACTTCACCGGGCTGACCCAGCTGATTCCCGGCATGACGCCCAACCCGGCCACCTCGACGTTCGAGGGCGGCCAGGTGGTGGCCAACGGGTCGCCGTCGCAACAGAACGTCTACCTGCTCGACGGCATGTACAACAACGACGACCGCCTCGGCGGCAGCCAGGGCACGCAGGTGCGGGTCGTGCTCGACAACATCGAGGAATACCAGGTGCTGGCCAACCAGTACAGCTCCGAGTACGGCGGCGGGGCCGGCGCGATCATCAACATGGTCACGCGCGGCGGCACCAACCAGTTCAACGGCCGTGCCTACTCCTATTTCCGCGACGAGACCCTCAACGCCCGCGACCTGTTCCTGCCCGACAGTCAGCCCAAACCTCCGGCCCGGACGCTCCAGGCCGGGTTCGGCCTCGGCGGCCCGATCGTCCAGAACCGCGCCCACTTCTACTTCACCTACGAGCGCGACAACGAGGACATCTCCGGCCAGAAGAACTTTCCTGACTCGGCGGCCCCGCTGGCGGTGAGCCAGGTCGGGGCCTTCACCGTCCGGGCCAACAACTACTTCGCGCGCGGCGACCTGCAGCTGAACGACAGCAACTTCATCAACGGGCGCTGGCTGCTCGAGGACGCCGCGTCGCGCGGCGAGGGCTTCAACACCAATAGCGAGACCCCCGACGCCAAGGTCTGGGAGGCCGACCACGACACGATGTGGGCGGGCACCTACACCAGCGTGATCACCGACCGCCTGTCGAGCGTCACCCGCTTCGGCCGCATCGGCGAGTCGCTGACCACGGCCCCGCAGGGGTTCTTCAACGAGGACGGCGAGGCCATCGGGTTCGGCGGCCGCGATCCCTTCTCGATCGGCCAGCGGAACGAGCACGCCAGCTACATCACCGGCACCGGCGGTGGCGGCTTTTTCACCACCGTCATCCGCAGCTACGTCCTCGACCAGGCTTTCAGCTACTTCGTGCCGCAGCTGTTCGGCGGCGAGCACACCTTCAAGGCGGGCGGCGGCTACAGCTGGAACAACATGGACCCGCGCTTTACCTTGGACTCGGGCACCTTCCAGTTCCGCGGCGACGCAGGCTACAACCCGGCCGATCCGCTCACCCACCCGTTCCAGTTCAACGTCGTCGTTGGTCCAGAGGACGACTACGGCTACGCCGTCGTCTCGAAAGACCAGCGCCGGTATCTCTTCCTCGAGGACAAGTGGAGCCTCACCAGCACCGTGACGCTGAACCTGGGCGTGCGCTGGGACAACCACGAGCAGACGCCGAACCACAACGACGCGATCGCGCCCCGGGCCGGGTTCGCCTGGGACGCCGGCGGCAACGGCCGCACCGTGGTGCGGGGCGGCGTCGGCAAGTTCTACGCCTACGTGCCGGTGGTGCACGACCTGACGCTCAAGCAGAGCGGCGTCAAGACGCTGTTTCCGAGCATCTCGATCAACTCCGCCCATCCGCTGGCGCCAGTCGTCCTCGTGCCGGACATGATCACCGACACAGCCGGTAATCCCGGCGTGGCCCGGCTGTCGCCCGCCGCCCAGGCGGCGCTCAACCAGCTTCGCGACGCCGTGGTCGCGGGCACCGCGTTCAACGCCAACCCGCGGGTGGACAGCCCCGACCGCAGGATGCCGCACATGTGGTCGTGGAGCCTGGGCTTCAGCCAGGAGATCATCAGCAACATGGCGTTGTCGGTGGACTACGTCGCCAACGCCTCCCGTGACCAGCTGGGGGTGATCGACATCAACGAACCGGTCAACGGCGTGCGGCCGGGCGTGGCGGTGTTCGATCCCGACGGCACGATCATTCCGCCCGAGGCGCGCGGCGTGAACTTCCAGCGCGTGCTGCAGTCGCAGACCAATCCGGTCTTCGACGGCGACTACAAGTCGCTGCAGGTGTCGCTGGTGCGGCGGATGGCCAACCGCTGGAGCGGGCGAATCGCCTACACGCTGCAGCGGTCCGACTACGTGGGCATCGGCAACCCCGACGCCCGCCGGGTGTGGCTCGACAACGACCCCCGCGTCGACTACGGCGAGTTCACGGCCAACCGCACCAACGTGCTGGCGGCCAGCGGCACCTGGAACCCGTGGCGGTCGCTGACCTTCGCCACCGTGATCAGCGCGATCAGCGGCGCGCCGATCAACGAGACCGTCGGCCGTGACGTCAACGGCGACCTCGACAACAACGACCGGCCAATCGCCGGCCTCGACGACCTGCTCAGGCCGATTGTCTCGGAAGTTGACGGCCAGGGACGGGCCGTGCCCTTTGGCATCCGCGGTCCCGAGTCGGTCACCGTCGATCTGTCAGTTCGTTACCAGCTGCCGCTGGGCGGGCGCTCGAACAGCCTCGATTTCTTCTTCGACATGTTCAACATCGCCAACCGTCTCAACGAGGTGGCGCCGACCGGCAACCGCTCGTCGCCGAACTTCCTGGTGGCGACGTCGGCCAACTTCCCGCGGCAGTCGCAGCTCGGCATTCGGTTCCGCTTCTAGTGGAGCGTATCGGAATCGACCGGACATCCCATCAGGGGGGCAGTCATGCGTTCGGATCACAGGCGATCGATGGTGATCGCGGTACTCGGGCTGGTGGCGCTGCTGTGCAGCGCCGCCCCCGCCATCGCGCAGATGGAGCTGGGCGTCATCAAGGGACAGATCCTCGACGAGGCGGGAGCCCCGATCGAAGGGGTGAAGATCCGCCTCGTCAACGTCGATCGCGGTCGTGAGGTCGTGCTCACGAGCGGCAAGGACGGCCGCTTCTACCGTCGTGGCCTGCAGGCCGTCGAGTACCAGATGACGGTCGAGCGCGACGGGTATCAGCCAATCAGCGACAAGGTGAAGCTGGTCGCCGGCACCGACCGCAATTTCGACTTCAAGCTGGCGAAGGCGGCCGCGGGCGGCTCGAAAGAGCTGCAGGAAGGGGTTGCGGCCTTCAGCAGCGGCAACTTCGAGCAGGCGGCGAAACTGTTCGAGGCGGCGATCGCGCAATCACCCGCGGTGCCCGCGCTCCACGTCAACCTGGCGCTGGCCTACTTCCGTTTGAATCGTTCGAACGACGCCGTCGCGAGCCTCGAAAAGGCCGCGGCGCTCGCGCCGGGCGACGCCGCGATCCAGTACCAGCTGGGGAGCGCCTACGTCGAGATGAAAGCCTACGACAAGGCAGTGGCGGCGCTCGAGAAGGGGTTGGCGTCGAATCCCAATCTGGCCACCGATCCCCTGGCCGTCGAAGCCGTGTCCACGCTGGGCGCGGTCTATTTCGCCCAGGGCAAGATTCCCGAGGCCGAGGCACAGTTCGCCCGAGTGCTGGCTGCCAAGCCGGGCGCGGCGGGAGCGACGCTCGGGATGGCCAAGGTCCACTTCAGCAAGAACGAGGTGCAGAAGGCACTCGAGTTGTTCGACCAGGTGGTCGCGAACCACCCTGGCACGCCCGAAGCCAGGCAGGCAGAGACGTTCATCAAAGAGCTCCGCAAGGACCATCGTCAAGGGGGACCACTGTGATCAAGCACATCGGCGCCGCCGCCGCGGCATTCTCACTCCTGCTCGCCGTCGCCGTGATCGCCCAGGAGAAGGGCGGTGGGGACGAAACCGGGCCCTACGACCTGGTGGCCGGCTGGCCGCAGAACTACTGCGGCGAAGGCAACGTCATCGGCTCGACGGCCGGCATCTGGGCCGAGAGCCCGGACCGCGTCTACATCTTCAGCCGCGGGTGCCTGCCCGCCATCAAGGAGACGCGGGGCGCGGCCGACAGCTTCATCCCGTCCCGGAATGCCTCGGGTTACGACATGTCGCAGAAGGATCCGGCGCGCCACCCGCGATGGGAGCACGTGTTCAACGTCGTCGATCGCGACGGCAAGCTGATCGAATCGTGGGATCAACACAACAAGATGTTCGTGCGCCCGCACCGGGTCCTGGTCAACCCGTACGATCCCGACCGCCACGTCTGGCTCGTGGACGATGGCGCTCACGCGATTTACAAGTTCACCCGCGACGGCAAGAAGCTGGTGATGACCGTCGGCACGCCGATGCAGTCAGGGCAACGACGAGACCCACTTCGCGCGGCCGACCGACGTCGCCTGGCTGCCCGACGGCACGTTCTTCGTCAGCGACGGCTACACCAACACGCGAGTGGTGAAGTTCAACAAGGACGGCAAGTTCATTCTGACGTGGGGCCAGAAAGGCAACGAACCGACCGAGACGCGCCCGGGCTACATGAACACCGTGCACGCGATTGCGATCGACAAAAACCGCCGCATCTATATCAGCGACCGCGCCAACTCGCGAATCCAGGTGTTCGATGAGAACGGCAAGTTCCTGGATGCGTGGCCCAACATCCGGCGGCCCTACTCGGTGCTGCTCTCGGAGGACCAGCACCTGTGGGTCGCCGATGGCATCACCCAGAAGTTCACCAAGTTCGATCTCAACGGCAAGCTGCTGTTCTCGTGGGGGACGTTCGGCGCGATCCCGGGAGGATTCTGGGGCGTGCATCAGTTCCACACCGACAGCGAGGGCAACCTCTAC
The DNA here is from genome assembly GCA_963723005.1 of uncultured Acidobacteriota bacterium. GTDB lineage: Bacteria > Acidobacteriota > Vicinamibacteria > Vicinamibacterales > UBA2999 > VFZN01. The sequence goes on from CAVRPA010000020.1 coordinate 74,158, forward strand.
ACCGCCGACGTGCACGTCGGGCGGCCGCAGAAGTTCCGGCCCAAGAAGGGCGCCAACCCCGCTCACCTGGTGGGCGCTTACATGCGAGGCACGAACTGACCGATCACCTTCGAGGGTGGATGCGCACCGGCCTGATGGCCGCGGCTCTCGCGGGCGGGGGATGGACCCACGCCCACGACGGGCTTGCGGCCAACCAGGCCGCGGCGCCGGCGGTGGCGTCGTCGTCCGCGCAGGTGCCGGTCTATGAAGTCGATCCGGCGTGGCCGCAGCCGCTGCCGGATCGCTGGCTCGTGGGGGCCATCGCCGGCGTCGCCGTAGACGAAAGGCAGCACGTCTGGATCGTGCATCGGCCGGGAACCCTGCAGCCGAACGAAACCCGGTCGATCTGGCATGCCGCGCCACCGGTGATCGAGTTCGACCAGGCCGGTAAGGTGGTCTCGGCCTGGGGTGGTCCTGGTGAAGGCTACGAGTGGCCCGACCTCGAGCACGGCATCCTCGTGGACGGCGATCACGTCTGGCTCGGCGGCGGCGGTGAGAAGGACGCGCAGCTCCTGAAGTTCACGCGCCAGGGCAAGTTCCTGCTCCAGATCGGCCGCAAGGGCGCCGGCACCGGCAGCAACGACATCCGCAACCTCGGGGGCGCCGCAAACATGACCCTCGACCGGGAGGCCAACGAGTTGTACGTCGCCGATGGCTACGTGAACCACCGCGTCATCGTCTTCGATGCCGGCACTGGCGCCTACAAACGCCACTGGGGCGCCTATGGCAAACGTCCAGACGATAGCTACTTCACGCAGGCCGGCGAGCGCCTGCCCAGCCCGTTCAGCGGCGCCGTGCAGCACGAGAACAAGCCGAGTCAGTACGACCCGGACGGCCCACCCGCGCCGCAATTCCGCATCGTCCACGCCGTGCGCATCGCCCGCGACGGCCTCGTCTATGTCTGCGACCGCACGAACGATCGCATTCAGGTGTTCCGGAAGGATGGAACGTTCGTGCAGGAGGCGTTCATCGCGAAGAAGACGCTCGGCAGCGGCTCGGTCTGGGACATCGGGTTCTCTCCCGATCCGGCGCAGACCTTCCTGATCGTGCCCGATGGCACCAATCAGCAGGTGTGGATCCTGCGGCGCGACACCTTGCGCGTCGTCAGCGCGTTCGGACGCGCGGGCCACTGGGCCGGCCAGTTCTACGGCGCGCACAACCTGGCCGTGGACGGCGCGGGCCATCTCTACATCACCGAGACCTACGAGGGGAAGCGCGTGCAGAAGTTCGTGTATCGCGGGTTGGGTCCGGCGACGACCCCGATCATTCAATGAACGAGGAGAATCACGATGGACAGACGATGGTGGCCTCTGGTTCCGATCGCCGTAGTGGCTCTGGGAATGGCGCGGTGCGCGCCCGGAGCCGAGAACACCGCCGATGCCAGCCGGGCATCTTCGCCCGCGGCGGCGACCGCCCCCGCCTCGCAGGAGCGCGGCGGGCAGGAAGAGTTCGGGCCGTACGAACCGGTGCCGAACTGGCCGCAGCCGTTGCCCGATGGCGCCGACGGCGTGAAGCACGACGGGTGGACGTGGGGATCGGTGGGCGCGGTGTTCGCCGAGACACCCGATCGCATCTGGATCGCCCAGCGCGGCGAACTGCCGCTGCCGCCAGGCGCCGCCCCCTGGACTCCATACGCGATGCTCAATCCCTCGCGAGGCAGCGCCACCGGCAACGACGATGGCCTGGGCGCAACCTGCGAGCCCGCGGCAAAGCGCGGCTGGGAGCGCCGCTATCACCACGTGATCTTCGTCGTCGACCGGGACGGCAAGATGGTGCAGCAGTGGCCGCAGCACGACAAGCTGTTCGAGATGACGTGCGGCCGTGGGCCGCACAAGATCAAGATGAGCCCGTACGATCCCGAGAAGCACGTCTGGGTGTTCGACGACCAGCTGCACGTGATCTACAAGTTCACCTACGACGGCAAGCTGGTGATGACGCTGGGAACCAAGGGCCAGCGTGGACGCGACGCGGGCAAGCTCTTCGATCGGCCCACCGACATCGCGTGGCTGCCGGACGGCACCTTCTTCATCAGCGACGGCTACGGCGGCACCCGGGTGGCCAAGTTCGACAAGGACGGCAAGTTCATCATGGACTGGGGCACGCCGCCCAAGGACCCGAAGAATCCGGGCCCCAACGAGTGGAACACCGTCCACAGCATCGCCATCAGCCAGGACCGCCGGCTGTTCGTGGTCGATCGCGGACACCGGCGGATGCAGGTGTTCGACGAGAACGGCAAGTTCCTGGACATGTGGACCACCGGTGTCCGGTCGTCGCCGTACGCCCACTTCATCTCGACCGATCAGTTCCTCTGGGTCGCCGACGGCGGGACGATGCGGATGCTGAAGTACGACCTGAACGGGCGATACCTCTATGGCTGGGGCGGACCCGGCGGACAGCCCGGGCAGTTCAACGGCCCGCACTCACTGACCGTCGATCAGGACGGCAACATGTACACGGCCGAGGTCTTCGGCGGGCGTGTGCAGAAGTTCCGCCCGAAGCCGAACGCCGATCCGGCCAAGCTGATGGGACAGGAGCTGCGCGTGGCTCGCGCCGGCAGCTAACGATGGGAGGGTGTCGAGGGCTCACCTTGACACCCTCAGTCGATGAGAAATAACGTTCGCTCCGGTCACACCATCGCCATGCGACTGGTCGGTCCATCGAAGCGGCCTCATCCGCTGATTCTCGCCATCATCGCCACGATCGGCGCGGCGGCGCTGGTGTTCTATCTGCAGCATCAGGCGATCACCACCCTGCAGCAGCAGACACGGGTGATCGTTCGCCAGCTGTCGGAGCAGGCCGCGCAGGACGTGGTCCGCGAGGTGCGGCGCACGCTCGACGGCCCGGTCTTCGATACGCTGGCGGCTGTCAATCACCCCGACCTCCGTGAAGGCCGCATGGACCTGGTCGCGCACCATTTCAGCGAGGGCCTCGAAGCCTATCCCCACGTCGAACGATTCATCGCCTGGCGGGTGGCGCCCGGCGCGGCCGCCACGGACGCCGTGATGTTCTATGGGCGAGAGGGAGGATTCACACCCGAACCGGCGATGGGCCGCGAGGTCGTCGCGCTGGCCAGGCAGCATGCCGAGTCGCAGCAGATCTACATCGCCGCCGAGAACGTCGGGGCCGGTCGCCGGCAGGTCTTCCTCCGGCTGTTCTGGGAAGACGCGCGGCGCCTGGATTACTTTGCGGTGCTCGGTTTCGTCATCGATCCGGCCACCATGGCGCGCGGGTTATTGACCGGCCGGCGCAGCAACGGCCTGAGCGAGATCCTTTCGCGGCGGGGCGGCCCGGCCGCCTTGCAGCTCAGGGTTACGGACGACCAGGGCACCGTTGTCTATGGAGACTTGCCCTCCGAGGCCGAGGGGGCGCGCATCACGCTCCCGGTGCTGTTCTATCCGCTCGAGGACATCCGGTCGCGCCTGGCCGCCGGCGTGCCGCCGCGGCCGTGGACCGTGGAGGTGGGCGCTCCCGGCCTGGCCGACGTCGGCGCCGGGGCTGGACAGAGTTACTGGCCGACGGTGTTGTCGGTGATGCTGATGCTGGTCGCCGTCGGGCTGACCGTGCAGGCGCACCGCCGATCCTCCGAGCTGGCGCGGATGCAGACAGACTTCGTCTCACACGTCTCGCATCAGCTGAAGACCCCGCTGTCGCTGCTGGTCGCGGCCACCGAGACCCTGCAGATGGACCGCATCCGGTCGCCGGAGAAGCTGGTCGAGTACCTGGACACGATTCGCGCCGAGGCGCAGCGACTCTCAACCCTTGTCCAGCGCGTGCTCGAGTTCTCGCGCGTGCAGCAGGCGCGCACCTACGAGTTCGAACGCGTCGATCTCGGCGCGCTCGTCCGCGAGACCGTTGACGCCTTTGCGCACGGCCTGTCCAGCCGGCAGGTGGACTTCGACGTGCGCCAGCAGGGACCGGGGCCTTACGTGCTGGGCGACCCCGCCGCCCTCGAGCAGGTGGTGGCCAACCTGCTCGACAACGCCGTCAAGTACCTCGAGTGCCGGCCAGCCGGTAACCGTGACGGTCGGCGTGGAGCGCCACCTGGCAGTGGTCACGGTCGAAGACCGCGGCGTCGGCATCGCCAGGGCCGACCAGGCCCGCATCTTCGAGCGGTTCTATCGCGTTCATGGCGCCTCGCACTCCCCCGGCTTCGGTCTCGGCCTGCCGATCGTGCGCGAGATCGTTCATGCCCAACGAGGAAGGGTCGAAGTGTCGAGCGTGCCCAACGTCGGCAGCACGTTTCGGGTGACCTTGCCCTGCGTGGCGGAACCAACCGGGGTGACCGAACGTCCTGGGGCGGCGCCGGAGGTGGCGGTTTGAGCCTCAGCAGCGCCCGCGTCGATGAGCCTCGTCACGTGCTGGTGATCGAGGACGAGCCGCAGATGCGATCGATGCTGGTGGACAACCTCGAGTTCGAGGGCTACCGCGTCACCGCGGTGGCCTCTGGCGAGGAAGCGCTGCAGCGGTGTGCCAGCCAGCAGTTCGCGCTGCTGCTGGTTGACGTCATGCTGCCGGGCATGAGCGGTTTCGAGGTCTGCGAGCAGGTGCGTTCGCGCGGCATGCGTGTGCCGATCGTGGTGCTGACGGCGCGCACCGAGGAACACGACCGCGTCCGGGGGTTGGACCTGGGCGCCGATGACTACGTGAGCAAGCCGTTCAGCGTGCGTGAGCTGTTGGCCCGGGTGCGCGCGCAGGTGCGTCGTGATGACTGGCGTTCGCCGAGCGGCGAGCAGTTCGCACTGGGCGACGTCGTGGTCATCCCGCGGCAACGGCTGGTGCTCAAGAAGGGGAAGCGCATCGCCTTGTCCGCGCGCGAGTTCGAGCTGTTGCGGTACCTGTTCGCACACCGCAACGAGGTGGTGAGCCGCGAGCAGCTGCTCCGCGATGTGTGGGGCTATCACGAGTTGTCGGTGACCCGCACCGTGGACAACTACATGGCCAAGCTGCGCACCCACATCGAGCCGCAGCCGCACGCGCCGCAGTTCATCATCACCGTGCACGGCAGCGGTTACCAGCTGCTGGTGTAAGGCGGCGCGGCCATCGCAGCGGGGACCAGTCGCGGTGCGGTGCCGTCAGGCACGAAAGCGTCCGCCTAGCCACTTGCGAAGAGGGCTCGAGGGTTGCACCGCCGACCGTGCGGTGACGTAGGATGGGCTCAGGAGGTGCACATGCAGAAGCACAGCTATAGCCGTCGCCTGTGGCTCGCGAGTGCGCTCGCCGCCGCGATCAGCGTCGGAGGATCCGCGCTCGCCCACCACGGATGGGAGGGATATCGCTCCGAGGACTTCGAGATTACCGGCACGGTCGAAGCAACCGTGTCCACGTCTGGTCCTCATGCCTCGCTGAAGGTTCGCGCCGACGGACACGTCTGGAACGTCGTCCTCGCCCCACCGCCGCGGACCGAGCGAGCCGGCCTGAAGGCGGGCATGATTCCGGTTGGTGAGACGGTCACCGCCTATGGCCACCGTCACAAGGACCCGAAGACGTTCGAGATCAAGACCGAACGATTGCGGTGGAAGGATCGGTTGTTCAACGTCTATCCGGACCGCAGCTGAGTCTCGCGAGCGCGCGTGATCAGCTTCCTGACATGGCTCGAGCAATCGGCGCTCGGCCATCTCGTGCGTGATTCCGGACCGTGGACCTACCCAGCGGTCAACCTGGCGCATATTTTCGGAATCGCCGCGCTATTCGGCTCGGTGCTGATCATCGACTTGACCCTGCTGGGGATCGGACGTTCGCGCAGCCCGGCGTCGCTGGCTGCGATCGCCGACGCCGCATCGCCGGTGGCCGCGGCAGGATTCCTGCTCGCTGCTGGCAGCGGCATTGGCCTGCTGGCGTCGAACGGCACCGAGTACGCCGGAAATCCATTCTTCCTGGTGAAATTCCCTGCCATCGCTCTCGGCCTGGCCAATGCGATTGTCGTCAATCGCTCCTCGGCCTGGCGCGCGCTCCGGGCCGGCTCCGCTACGCCCTCCGACCGACGATGGTTAAGCAGGATGGCCGTCTTGTCGGTTGCCTGCTGGACCTCGGCGATCGGGGCCGGCCGCATGATCGGGTATTGGTAACACCGGCAGGGTGCGGACCGATCCTCATCACTGGCGGGCGTTACGTCACGCAGCGGGCGCAGCCCAGCCACAATCACCATATACTCCAGCCATGGCAGAGGGCGACGATCTCGACCTGAACGCGATTGAGGTGGCCTTTGAACGGCGCGAGTTCTTCCTCAAGTACCAACCGATCGTTTCCCTGCAGGATGGCCGCTGCCTGGGGGCCGAGGCCCTCATTCGCTGGAAGCGGCCGGATGGTTCGACGATGGACGCCGGCAGCTTCATGCCGACGGTTGACCGCACCCCGCTGTCCGGGATCATCACCTACTGGGTGATTGACACCGTCGCCGTCGAGTTGAACGACTGGCTCGACGCGAACCCCGAGGCGAATATCGCCATCAACATTCCTCCGGAGATCCTCGGCCGCGGCGGCCTCGACTACGTGGCGAAGAAGTCGGGATTGCGCGCCCGGGCCGGGCAGCTGATCCTCGAGATTACCGAACGCGGCGTGCCCGATCAGCAGGGACTGGATGCGCTCAACCGCGCCCCTGAAACCGGCGCGCGCATCGCCCTCGACGACACGATGCTCTCTGGAACCAACCTGGCGCTCCTGATGCGTTGTCGATTCGACTTCGTCAAGGTGGACCAGTCGCTGGTCCAGCAAATCAATGGCGACGTGCGTGAACGCCGCCCCGGGTGGCTCGACGGCCTGGCCGCCCTCCTCGCCTCCACCTCGTTGCAGATCGTCGCGGAAGGCATCGAAACCCCGTCTCAGGCCGAGGTTCTGAAGAACGCAGGCGTTCAGTGGGGCCAGGGCCATCTTCTGGCAGAGCCGCTCGCGCTCGATGAGTTCCTGCGCTATTACGCCCAGGCACCGCGCCCCCACCTTTCCTCTTGACCTCCGAGAGGACTGCCGTCAAGATTGACCTCTCGAAGATCGAGAGGAGCGAGGCCGTGGCGAAGAAGGAACTGCTTCAGGGCACGCTGGACGTGCTGATCTTGAAGATTCTCGGGCTCGGCCCCAACCACGGGTGGGGCATCGCCACCCGCATCCGGCAAATCTCGCAGGACGGTCTCAATGCGAGCCAGGGTTCCCTCTACCCCGCGCTTCATCGTCTCGAGCTCAACGGCGACGTGGAGTCGGCAATGACGGCGTCGGAGAACAACCGACGCGCCCGTGTCTATACGCTCACCGCAGCCGGACGAACGCGGCTGGAGTCGGAGACGGCCAGCTGGGAGCAGTTCGCGCTCTCGATGAAGCGCGTCCTCCGCGCGGAGTAACGATCGCCCTCGGTTCCAGGAGGGACACCATGCTGACGCGATGGCTGGCATTGGTCCGCGGTCTCCGGCGTCGAAACGAAATTGCGCGCGAGGTCGAGGAAGAGCTCGAATTCCACCTGCACCAGGAAGCGGAGCGCCATCGCGCGCTGGGGGCAACGCCTGAGGAAGCCCGGCGCCTGGCCGCCGTGGCGTTCGGTGGGCCCGCAGCCGTCCGAACTGCCGTGGCGGACGTCAGGACCACGCGAGTCGAGGTCGTCTGGCGTGAACTGCGCTTCGGCGTGCGGACCCTGGCGGCGGCGCGGGCCTTCACCATTCCCGCCGTCACCGTCCTCGCCCTGGGAATCAGCGGCACCACCATCATTTTCAGCGTCATCGATGGTGTGCTGCTCAGCCCGCTGCGATTCAAGGACCCCGATCAACTGGTCCGCGTGTGGTCCCGCAACGACGACCGGCAGATTCCATTCCTCTCGGTCTCGCCCGCCGATTTCGAGGACTGGCGTGCCCGCACGGCGCCCTCTCTGGAACTCGCCGCCTACGAACGGCCGCGCGTCATTCCGTCGGACGGCGAGCTCGCCGAGCCGCTGTCGGTCATGCAGGTGTCGCCGGATCTGTTCCCGCTGCTCGGCGTTCAACCGGCGGTGGGACGAACCTTCACCCCGGGCGAGACGCGAGCCCCGGTCGCAATCGTCTCCGACGGTCTCTGGCACCGCCAGTTCGGGGGCGCCCAGGATGCAATCGGCCGCGGCATCGTCGTCGAGCAGCGGCCGCTGACCATTGTCGGCATCATGCCCAGACAATTCGAAGTGCCCAACGCCCGGGCCGACGTCTGGATTCCCCTCGACACCGACGTGCCAGCTCCCACCCGCTTCGCTCACGTGTTGCGGGTGCTTGCCCGCCCGCACGAGCCGCGCGGCGCCGCTACCGTGCAGCGAGACCTTGACGCCGTGGCGGCGCAACTGGCCGAGGAGCGGCCGGGGCAGAACGAGGGCTGGCGTGTCACCGTCCTGCCGCTGTTCGACACCATCGTCAGCCCCGAGCTGCGACGCTCGCTGTGGCTCACGGCGGGCGCTGTCTTGCTGGTCCTGCTGATGGCCACGACGAGCGTGGCTGGACTCGTTCTGGCCAGATCCGCCACCCGCGAGCGGGAGCTCGCGGTCAGGGTGGCGCTCGGAGCCTCTCGCGGCAACCTCGTGCGACTGCTCCTGCTCGAATGCGTCATCCTCGCGGCCATCGCCGGGGCTGTTGGTCTGACCACCGCGCACTGGGGGATTGGCCTCCTTCGCGAGTCCGGCGGGGCTTCCGTCCCTCGGCTGGACGAAGTCACACTCAGCGCGCGCGTGTTCATCGCCTCGGCGGCGATCAGCATGCTGTCGGCGATGCTCGCCGGAGTGGTGCCGGCCTGGCGATCGACGCGCAGCCTGCACGATCGGATGCGGTCGCGAGGCGTGGCATCCGAACCTGCGTCCGGGCGGACGTTGCCCCTGCTCGTGGTCGTGGAGATCAGCAGCGCGGTGCTGCTGGTAGTCGGCGCGGCACTGCTGGTACAAACCGTGAGGAACCTGCACACCAGAGCCCTTGGGTTCGAAAGCAATCGAGTCCTGTCGATAGCTGTCGCGTGGCCACCGCTGCTCGATCGCTCTCAGCGGGTCGCCCGCGTGGACGCGGTCCTCACCCGGCTCTCCACCGAGCCAGGCGTCACGCTGGCAGCCGCTGCCGATGGCTTACCTTTTTCGGGCTCGAACAGCGGTAATACGTTCGAGATCGAGGGAACACACCAGGCGGGACGGCCGCTGCCGGACACGGATTATCGTGTCGTGTCGCCCAACTACTTCGCGGTGCTCGGCATCCCGCTGCAACGTGGTCGCGGGTTCGACGACGCCGACCGCGGCCGCGGTGTCGTGGTTCTGAGCCAGACGGCAGCGGCGCGGTTCTGGCCCGATGGCGACCCGCTCGAGAGCCGCGTGAAGCTGGGCTCGTCGGGCTGGCTCACCGTCGTGGGCGTTGTCGGCGACGCCCGCTATGGCGCGCTCGATGCACCGGACGAGGCCGTTCGCCCGATGATGTATGTCCCGCACTGGCAGATGCCGGACACGCCGCTGACCATTGCCGTCCGCACCGAGATCCAGCCGTCGTCGCTCGGTGATGGAATGCGGCGCGCCGTCGGCGGCGGTGACGGCCTGCGTGTGAGCCGAGTGGAACCGCTGACCGCGATGGTGCGCGCGGCCAGTGCCACCAACCGCTTCTCGATGAGCGTGGTGTCGGCCTTCGCTGGCGTGGCCATCACGCTCGCTCTGGCCGGGCTCTACGGATTGCTCGCGTTGATGGTCGGCCGCCGCACCAGGGAAATCGCGGTGCGCTTCGCTCTGGGTGCGCGCACCTCGGACGTCGTGCTAAGTCTGCTGCAGCGGACGGTGGCGTTCGCCGTCGCCGGCATCGCCGTTGGATTGACGGCGAGCCTGTGGCTCGGCGCCGCGTTGCGAGGCGTGCTGTTCGGCATCGCTCCGAATGACCCCCGCACCTACCTCGGCGTGGCGCTCGGGTTCGTCGTGATCAGTGTGATTGTGGGCGGCCTGGCGATTCGGGGCGTGGTCCGCATCGACCCGATCAGGGCCCTCCAGACGGACTAGCCGTCTACGAGGGCGCGAATGTTCCAGTGCACCGCCCACGCGGTGTGGCCGCAGCCGACGCGCGTCCTCTTCGCTCTATCCCAACGAACCGATGCTGCCGATAACTCGAGCTTGAGCTCCCCGTGCTCGCAGGAGGTTCGTGTTGAAGATGTCGTTCTCGTTGGTGTAAGTGATGAGTCGTGCGCTGTGGGTTGGCGCGATGTTTCAGGTCATGACGGAGTGGCTTTCGCGCGAGGCAACGAATAGAACCTGTCACAGAGTGGGTCGCTCAGGGCGCGTGGTGTCGCCACCGTCTGGGACCGCCGGGGCATTACTTCGTGGTACTCGGCAGCGCCGTTGGCGCGGGGCTCGCGTTTGGGCGAGATCCTCGTTGGCACGGAGTAACGCGGTGGTGGCGTCCGGGCAACTCGACGGCGCCGGCCAGGCCGTCGTCGACGACGGTCACCGTTCCTCTACAGCACGCTGGACCGCTACTACATCCAGGCGGTCACCTCCGATAGCAGACGTTAGTGCCCGCCGCCCTCTCGACGGGACGGATACTGGAACGCCGATTCTCGTTGTCGGCCTCTCTGAACCGCCGGAACGGCGGGCCCGCAAGGCACCGCGGGGCAGCCGGGCGCGCCTGGACTTCCAGGTCTGGCTGGCCCGAAAGGTAAGATGGGTCCCATGGGTGCGGTAGGCCACATCGGGCCCGCTGGAGCGCAGGGTATAGTTGGAGACACGGGGCCGGCGGGGCCCGTCGGACTCACGGAAGATATTGGAAAGATAGGTCCGGCCGGATTGACCGGCGCGACTGGTCCATCGGGTTGTGCGGCTCGACGGACCGAAGGCCCTGCGCGCGACTGGACTAGCGGGCTCGGCGGGCGCGCAGGCGCTCTTCGGCACCAGCACCAATCGGGCGGCGATGGGCAGGGGTGCGGAGTGCACGATGGGAGAGATCATTCTCACCGCGGGGAGCGTCGCCAATGGCACGCCCGCCAGCGGACAGCTGCTGCCCATCGCTACGAACCAGGCCCTGTTCTCGCTCCTCGGCGTTGATTACGGCGGCGACGGCATTACGACGTTCACATTGCCGGATCTACAGGGCGGCGGCGCCGAATGGCCTCACCTATTCCATCTGCACGGCCGGTATCTATCCGCCCAGGCAGTGAGGCGGTGACATGAGCGACGCGTTGACTGCGCTCATCGCGCGGGAGTGCAACGGACAGAATGGCTACTGGAGCGTGCCGCGTATATAGTGCGTATGACTAGAAGGCGACTCGGAGCGGCATGGCCTACGCAATGGCTTTCAATGGTAGCTTGCGACGTCGAGAAGAGATCGCCGCGCGCAAGATATCTCGAACGGCTCGCGGAGCGCGCAGACGCGCGGGAACGCAGGAACACGAGTTTGTAGCGCGATGCCGAAGGCCGCCGCGCTCGGTACACGACGCCCGGATAGCGTGCGCGCACTCTCGCCGCGATATCGTCGGCGCGGCGGACTCGAGGCGGCGCCGTGGCGATCATCCGCTGCCAGTGGTCAATCGCTGCGACAACGCGCGCGTGGCGGTTCCGACTCCTACTCCGAGCAAGCTGTATAGCTACATGATCCGATCACCTCTCGAGAAGTGACCGCGCAATGAATGAGATTATCTTTCCAGACGCGCTCGCGCCGGGCAGAGACGCGCGCGCGCCCCACAGAAGGAATCAGCGAGGCGCGAAGCTCGGCGTGATGCGTCGACCGGCGAGACCGGCCACACCGGCACCCGATTGGCATCGGCGCGACGACGAGGAGAGACGATGGAAGACGAACATGATTGGCAACTGACCCGATTGACTGCAACTACCGGGCCGCTTGCGCTTCTTACACCGAGTGGCGCTACCTCCGGCGAGAGGCGAGTTCGCGACGAAGTGCTTCACGCATCCGGCTCGCCGCGTCCGCAATCGCTGTAAACGACACCGCGATCCGCGCCGTCGTCACCATGCGTCGTCCGTCGTGCAGTTCCACCGCCAGCAGGCATTCCGTATCCACGCCTCGCCTGGGGCCATTCAGGTCCGACACCCGCACTTTGACCCGTCGAACCCCATGCTCGAACGGCCGGAGGACGAAGGACAAGCGCCGCGCCACGAACTCGCGCAGGGTCTGCGCGACTAGCGCAGTTGACGCACGGATGACCATATCGACGAGTGTCTGCATCGCTGTCTCCTCGAGGCGACCGAACCGCTGCATTACAAGATGAAGGGTCACGCTTTCGTTTGAACGCTCCGTGATTGCGCTTCCGCTGGCCGATTCGGTCGGCGACGATGCAACCACGCGCCTGCCTCTAGCGGAGCAAAGATGAGGCCACTATTGCGCTAGCGATCGAGAAAAGGACTCCTTCATCTTGCGCCACAGCGTCACGGTGCTGATGTTCAGCGCCTCGGCCGCCTTCTTGCGATTGCCTTTGAAGCGTTCGAGCGCCGCCGATCAGCGCCCGCTCCTGTGCCTTCAGATCGAGCGTGTCGTCCAACTGGTCGCCGGCGCGCAGGCTGCGACACCTCGGGTGGCAGTTCGCGGACCGTGACGCTCGTCCCGTGCGCGAGGATCACGGCGCGCTCGATCGCATGCTCGAGCTCGCGGACGTTGCCGGGCCAGTCGGTAGTTCATCAGCGCCGTCATCGCCTCGGCCGACACGGCCTGGACGTCCTTCTTGACCCGCGATCGCCGCCCGGCGCACGAACTCGTGGACCAGCGCCGGAATGTCCTCGCGGCGCTCGCGCAGCGGCGGGACGGTGATGACGAAGCGCACCGAGACGGAAGTAGAGATCCTCGCGGAAGGTCGCCGGCCGCCACCGCCGCCTTGCAGATCGCGGTTGGTCGCGGCGACGACGCGCGCGTTGACCTTGATGGTGCGCTCGCCGCCGACCCGCCGGATCTCGCGCTCCTGCAGGGCGCGCAGCAGCTTCGCCTGGACGGTCGGCGCCACCTCGCCGATCTCGTCGAGGAACAGCGTGCCGTCGCCGGCGACCTCGAACAGGCCGGCCTTGTCGCGGACCGCGCCGGTGAACGCGCCGCGCACGTGGCCGAACAGCTCGGACTCGAGCAGCGTTTCGGTCAGCGCCGCGCAGTTGACCGAGACGAACGGCGCCGCTCGCGCGCGCGCTCTGCTCGTGGATCATGCGGACGACGAACTCCTTGCCGGTGCCGCTCTCGCCGTAGACGAGCACCGTGGTGTCGAGCGGCGCGACCTGCGCGGCGAGCTCGAGCACCTCCTGCATCGCCGCGCTGCGCGGCGACGAAGTGCTTCGACGCCGGCGTGGCGAGCGATGCGCTCGCGCAGCAGGTTCGAGCTCGCGCTCGCGCTTCTCGAGCGTGGCGCTCGCGCCTGGCGAGCTCCTGCAGCTCGCTGATGCACGGCGCCGCGCAGGCGCTCGACCTCGCGTCCGAGAGTCGGCGCCCTGAAAGTCGAGGCGCAACGCCTCGAGCTCGTCGCCCCAGCTGGCGGCATCCTTGCCGATCGACCGATGCAGTGCTGTCGCCCCTGCGCCGACACACGACTGCTCGCGGAAGTAGATCTCCTGCCCGAGGCAGGCGCTGGCGTAGCCGCTGGCGTAGCCGGCCAGCGACCAGCACACCGGCGCGGCTGCTGGTGCCGTAATGGTGGACGTGCTGCTCGGCCTCGTACGAGTCGTGCCACTCCACCTCCGCCTCGAAGCGTCCCGATCGCCGGCGTCGAACTCGACGTCGGATCGACCTCGGCACGGACGATGCCCTCGAGCGTGTGAAGGATCCGCACCGGCGCGGAGCGCCTCGAGCGGGTCCGTCCAGCGCGACCGGTCGCGCAGGTTGACCGCGTCGTGATAGCCGTCGGCATAACCGAACCGCAGCAGCAGCCGCCGGGCGGTGTCGATGCGCCGAGCGTGTCGATGAGCTCTTTGCGCAGCAGCCCCATCGCCGCCGCGCTGAGGATCACCACGCGCTGCTCGTGCAGGCGGATGATGCCCTGGTCAGGCCGGAAGTCCAGACCTGCAGATAGAATGAAATGAGAATCAAAATATAATGGAGAGAGTAGGCAGGTTGCGACACGTGGGAACGGCTGGCGTCGCCGTGGGCGGCGACCGCTCACTGACAGCAGACCACCGGACACGGCACGGCCCGAAGGCCAGGCGACATCCGCGACCCGCGCAGCGCGTCCTGCGAGGCGATGCACAGAAGGTCGACCGCCTCGGCCTGGACCAGGCGGCCGATCTCCTGACGCCGGGTGCCGACCGCCACTGTCGTCGCCGCGTCCACGCCACCCACGATCCATTTCTGCAGGCGGCTGTGAGCTTCGTCCGCGCACAGCGGGCGATCCAACTCGAACGCCGCAGCGATCGTGCCGTCGTCAATCGGCGGCACGACATGCAGCAGGTGCAACCTCGCGCCGAGGCGCGTCGCGAAGTCGGCGGCCCAGCGCACGTGGGTATCGCTTCCCGTTTCAAGGGACAGAAAGCATCCGACGTGTCGGACCTGGCGACGATGCAATGAGTCGAGATGCCTGGCGCCGGTGGTCCAGACCGGAACGGGGCTGCGCCGCAGAATCGCGGCCCGCACCGAACGATGCCATGGCAGCCACCAGTCGTGACGCGAGGATGCAGGTGCCATCAGCAAGTCGTAGTTGCCGTTCCCGCAGAACGTGGCAATGGTCTCGGCCGGGTCGACGCCCTCGACGATGTGGTGGTCCACGGTTCCACTTAACGGACCGGCCAGCGTATCGCGCAGCCGCTGCCAGATCTCCCTGGTCAGGCCCCCAGGCTTCAGCACGTGCACCACGTCGACGCGGACCATCCCGACTCGCGCGAACTGCGCAATCGCCAGCTCGGCGTCGCCACATGCGGTCATGGGATCGGTGGCGAGCAGCATGCGGAACTCGCCGCGCGGCCCGATATCCACCGAGACGGCACGTTCCTGCCCCAACGTCTCGGTTCCATGGAATGCAAGGTCAACACCGCGCAGCAGAGCAGCCCTGGTCATGGATGGGATACTCGTCTCTCACATTCTGCATCAAACACACGCGAAGGCGCGTGATGCGCGTGACGCGGCCGATCGAGCCCATCAATATCCTGGACGTCCGAGCATTGCCGCCAACCACGGTGCCCACGGCAGTTCCGATCCGGCCAGCACCAGCAGCCAGGCCGTCACGTAGGCAGCGACCCACCACCTGCGAGGCTCGTCAATCTGACTGGCTCCCATGGCGAGCAGCAGCCACCCGAAGCCGGCCACCGGCGCGACGGCATAGGTGACGGCGCAAAACGCCAGCAGCAACGCATGCCGGAGCCAGAACAGCCCCGGCGACAGCGGAGCCAGGAACACCGCGGCCAGCGCCGCCTCCATCCCCACACCACCCCAGGTGAGGAGCAGGGCCAATCGCCTGAACGCCGGCGGTTCCACGAGCGAGTCATCGATCGCCAACTCCGCCCCGGCGCCGAGCGGCTGCAGCGCCGCGCGATGCTGTTCGATCTCGTCAGCGCTCAGGCCGCCGGCCAGCCGCACCAGCGCCTCGAACCGTTCATCCACGATCATCGTCATGCGGAAGAAGGGCCGTCGATGAAGTCCGGTGACAGCACTGCCTTCCACAGCACGGTAAGCGTGCGGCGAACATGCCGAATCCCCCGCCCTTCCACGGTGTCAGGCCGGTGGTAAAGGTCAGGACGATTTGCGTGAGCCCTACGGCCAACAGCAACGCTGTCGGCATCACGACCCGCCAGCTGATCACCGGCACGCCAGTGGATCCGCCGCGGTCGAGGTCCTTGCCACGTCAGGCTCCTGCAGTGTCAGGCCGGACGATGCATCGGAAGCCAACGTGACAGGTCGAGGTGTCGATCGGTTCCGGAAAGCGCGCGGCTGGACGGTACCGCCGGCAGTAGTTCGGCGCGCAGAGATGCGAGCCCCCCTTCAGAACCTTGCGGGGAATCGGGATTTGCGGCTGGTGCGGATCGTAGCTGACGTCGGCTCGCGGACCGCGCGGGTTGACCGGGATGCAGCACGCCTTGGGAGCGTCGGCGGGATGTTTGGGCTGGTACCAATCGCTGGTCCACTCCCAGACGTTGCCGATCACATCGTGCAGGCCGTAGCCGTTCGGCGGATACACGCCCACCGGCGACGTGGACTCGTAGCCGTCCTTGTTCTGGCTCTCCCAGGGAAACTCGCCTTGCCAGGTGTTGGCCATGTAGCGGTCGCCCGGCAGGAATTCGTTGCCCCAGGCAAACGGTGCGCCGTCGAGGCCGCCGCGGGCGGCGAATTCCCATTCCGCTTCCGTGGGAATCGTCTTGCCGTCCCACTGCGCGAAGGCTTCGGCATCCGAATAGGAGACGTGCACGACCGGATGTTGTTCCAGCCCGGCGATCGAGGTGCCCGGTCCGTACGGCTGACGCCACTGGGCGTCCTTCACCCAATGCCACCAGTTCCTGATGTCGCGGCGATCGACCGGACCGCTCGGCTTGATGAATACCAGTGAGCCGGCGAAGAGCTGGTCCGGCAATGCGCCTGGGTAATCGGCGGGATCGGGTGGAATCTCCGCGAATGTCCGGTGGCTCGTCGCCTCGACGAATCGGCCGAAGCGCGCGTTCGTCACCGGGAACCGGTCCATCCAGAACCCATCGACCGTGACTCGATGCGCCGGTCGCTCTTCCGGATAGTCCTTGTCCGAACCCATGCGGAACGTCCCGCCGGGAATCCAGACCATGTCCGGGAACGGTGGCACAAGAGCGGCGCGGCTCGCGTCCGGCTCACGGTCCACGATGCCTGGTGCGGATGGAGGTGTGCTCATTGCGATCAACTCGGGTTCAGCAGACTTCGCGTGACGCGTCGAGACCACTCCATGGTAATTCCAGTACGCGTGCCGACGCATGGGTTCGCGTCCTGCGACGTCAGCGCGTTTCACGAGAAGTGGCTGTCCGCCGCGGCGCATGAGGAGCCGCTCCTGGGTACACCGGGGCGCGACACGCGGCTGGTGCCGGTGAGCCCGCGGCTCCTGTTGGGACTGGCAATCGCGGCGCTGCGTCAGGCCGAACTGGCGCAGACGTTCCTGGCCAGGCTCGACGGCCTCGGGCACAGCACGCCCCTCCGTCGAGGGCCTGGTGAAATTCGTTCGCCCGCTGGTGCATCGCGACTACCCAACCTCGACGATGTCGCCGGGCTTCCAGCTCTGGTCGAAAAACGGTTCGAGCGGCCCGTAGAAGCGGAAGAGCACGAACCAACCCTTCGCCGGTGTGGTCTGGATCCAGTTCCTGCTGCCACTGTCGGTCCCCGCCGGCGCGGCGGGCCCGAAGTTGATGTCGATGGACCCATCGGGATTCGTCGCCGGAGCGGTGTAGGTGCTGACCGACGGAAACCTCTGGCCGCTGCGCAGGATCGAGCGGCTGTCGGCGTCGTAGGCGACGACCGACCAGAAGTTCTTCACCGGAATATCCGGCGGAACGTGCAGCCGGTAGCGCTTGCCGCCGTCGAGAAATGCCCCGCTCGCGTCGCGGGGCGTCCACAAATACTGCGAGCCGGTCCCGACGTGCTTCTCCACCATCGCCGGCGACATGCCAATCGCGATGTAGGCGAAGCCGGAGCGGCGGTCGGTGTTGACGTAGCCTTGCGAATCCCAGCTGGCCGAACCGCCGATGAACGCCGACTCCCAACGGCGGTCGCCGTAGACGAGGCGCGCCGGGTCGTCCGAATCGAAGCTGTTGGCGCGGGCCATGGCAGCCCCACACCTCGCCGCCTCATCGAACAACGTCTTGCGAGCCTCATCCGGCGAGAACGCCTTGCCCTTCTCGATGCCGATCGCGGCGAGCTGGAACCGCTCGTGCGACGGAAGCCTGTCGTGCGGCTCGCGCTCGATCATCCAGGCGAGGTCAGAGAAGTACTGGCCCGAATCCGGGAAGATCGTGTCGATCTCCTGACCCGACCCGTTCACGAAGACCGTGGCCGGAGGGTTCGCGGATGCCGACAGGGGAAAGATTCTCGTGGTCTTCATCACCGACACCGCCGGTGCGGTACCGCCGGCGGATTGAAATCCGCGCACGCCGAAGACCACGCTGTAGGTCTGCGACCTGGCCGCCATGTAGCCATCGGGTACCGGGCCGTCGTGGTCCGGGGGCAGCAACAGGAACTTGCCGCCCTTGCCCTGGTCGCGCCCCGTCGGGCCGATGCCCATGATCTCGCGCTGCCACAGGTCCGAAATGCCGCCGAGCAGCATCGGCGGCGCTTCGATCACCACCGGGCCGTCACGCTTCAAGTCAATCGCGCAGAGACCGTAGACCGTCTCGCAGTTCCCCGTGAGCAGCAGCGTCGCGCCGTCCATCAGGGTCTCCCAGAGCACGACCTGATTCGGTGCGCCGGGGCCGGCCTCGGCGACGCCTTTCCAGACGCGGTACCAGGAAACGCCGTGCATCTGGACGAGGAAGGCTTCGACGGCGCGACTGAAGACGAGCGCGTCGCGCAGGCGGGTCGTGGTGGCGCCGGTCGGATAGCTGTTCGCGAACGGGAAGTCGCCGACCCTGGTCCGCAGCACCTCGGAACCGATCCATCCGTGATCGACCGCAGCGGTCGATCGCGTTGCTTCTGGCGTGCCCATGGATGGGATTAACTGCCAAAAAGAGGGCGAGGGCGAGTTGGACCTTGGGCCTATCCCGGCAGTTCGAGGTCTTCTACTGATGCGTTGGCTCAGCCCTCCACAGCCGGCCCAGCCGTAAATTTACCCAGTCTTTACTTCCATCCTGCGCTCGAGTTGTCTACCATCGCAGCCTTACAACGCGCAGACACAGTTGAGCACAACGCAACCTTCCTGGTGCCCCCCGGGAGTGCGTGTTGCGGACGACAAACGTGAGGGGACTTGCCATGCTCGCGGAATCCACAGTGATCCACGTACTCGACGACGACCCGTCCATGCGCCGCAGCCTCGTTCGCCTGCTGCGGGCCTGTGGCTGGGACGCGCGCGCCCACGACAGCGTCTCGGGCTTCAAGGCGACGACGGCCGCCACCGACCCTGGCTGCCTGCTGCTCGACGTACGCCTGGGTGACGGCTCGGGGCTCGATCTGCTCGAGGAACTGGCTCAGGACGACTCGCCTCTGGCCATCGTGCTGATCAGCGGTTATGGAGACGTGCCAACGACCGTGCGGGCCATGCGCTCCGGCGCCGTGGACGTGCTCACCAAGCCGCCCGACGTCGCCCGGCTGCAGGAAGCAGTCACGCGAGCCGACGCGCTCAGCCGCCAGCAGTTCGCGCGCAAGCAGGAATCCGGGCACCTGCGAGAGCTGTACGACCGCCTGACGCCGCGCGAGCGTGAAGTCTGCGCGCTGGTGGCTCGCGGCATGCTGAACAAGCAGATCGCCGGCGAGCTCGGTGCGAGCGAAAAGACGGTCAAGGTGCATCGCGGGCGCGTAATGACGAAGCTCGAAGTCGGATCCGTGGCCGAACTGGTGCGGCTTGTCGATCGCGTCGGTGCACTGACGCCGGCGTAAGCCGAGAGTGCCAACATCCCGACCGGTTCCCGGTGGGGTGCGGGACTGATGCGCCGCACGCATCGAACTCATGCGTGGCCAATTCATTTCTCAGCATCTCGTGTTCAAACGTGGCAGGACGAGGAGAGTCGTGCGTTAGGATGGCAGTGCGCCTCCATGCCATCCCCAACGGGTCGTTGGACTGAGCCGACGCGAATCGTCATCATGGTGGGCGCCGCGTATTACGTCGGCTCCCTCGCCGGGCTGGCGTTCCGCCTGCCGCCTGCGACACCGTCGCTCATCTGGCCGCCCAACGCGATCCTCACGGCGGCGCTGCTGTTGACCGCGCCGCGGCACTGGATCTGGTGCCTGGCCGGGGCGTTCGTTCCCCACCTGATCGTGCAATCCAGCGTCGGCTGGCCCTGGGCGCTGATCGTGTCGTTGTTCCTTACGAACTGCCTCGAGGCGCTCGTCGGCGCCATCGGCCTTCGCCTGCTGAGCGACGCCCCAACGCGATTCGACACCCTGGCCAGGGTGGCTGCCTTCATCCTCACGGCCGGTGTCGCCGGCCCCGTCATCTCGTCGTTTGCCGACGCCGCCGTCGTGAACTTCACGGTGGGTGAGCACTACTGGCAGGTGTGGCAGATGCGCACGTTCGCCAACGTCCTCACCGAGCTCAGCGTCGTGCCGGTGCTGGTGCTCGGCTGGCGTGCGTTCCGGGACCGGGTGACCATCCAGCCCGAACCAGCCGTGGAAGCACTGGTGGTGGGTGCGGCACTGGCGGCAACGACGCTCGTGGTGATTGGCGGCGGCATGTCCGGCGCCGTGATGGGCGTGCCGCCGACACCAACCGCCTTCCTCCTGCCCTTCCTGTTCTGGTCCGCGGTTCGGCTCGGCCTCGCTGGCATCAGCGGCGGCCTGCTGATCGTGTCAGCGGTGGCCAGTCAAGCCGCGCTTCAAGGCGCCAGCCCCTTCGCGTTCCTGCCTCCAGTCGAGCGGGTGATGGCGTTCCAGATGTACCTCGTGATGATGGCCATCCCGCTGATGTGCGTTTCGGCGCTGCTGGACGAACGGCGGACGGCGGTAGCGCGGTTGCAGGAGCGGCTGCGCTTCGAAGAACTGGTGTCGCAAATCTCGCGCCTCCTTCTCGGCGCCGGTCGGGCTGGAGTGGCCAGCGCGCTCGGCGAGTGCCTGCGCGTCATCGGTGAAGCCCTGGAGGCCGATCGCGTGTGGCTGGTCGAACCGGGCCCCGAGGGCGAGGCGCCGACCGTGACCCATCAATGGCAAGCGCCCGCATTGACGCCGCTGGCCGCGGATGGCGGGGCCGCGGCGCTGCCGTGGGCGCTGTCAACCTTCGGGCCGCGTCCGTCGATCACTCGCGTCGAGCATGGACGTCCGGTTGGCGTGCCCGGCCAGTTCGTCGGCGCCTCGACGGAGCTCCATCTCTCATCGGCGATAGTGTTGCCCCTCGTAGACAACACTCGCCTTCTCGGCGCCTTGACGCTGGGCACTCACCATGGGAGCGGTTCGTGGTCGGCGCCGGCGATGGCCGAAGCGCAGCTGCTGACGCAGGTCGTTGCCAATGCGCTGTCCCGTCGCCGCTCGGAGGACGCGCTGAAGTCCAGCGAGTCGATTCGCTCGGCGATCCTCGGCTCGCTTTCCAGTGAGATCGCGGTGCTGGACCGCCACGGCCGAATCATCGGCATCAACGGCGCCTGGGGCGCCAGCGTGGACGGCGGGCATGGGGCTGGTGTGGCCTCCGCTTCCCTGGGCGCCGATCTGCTCGCGTCGTGGCGGAGGATCGGCGCCACTGGGCTCGCCCAGTCGGAGTTCCTGGTGAGTGGTCTCGAGTCGGTGCTGGGCGGCGCCGGCGAGTCGTTTGCCGGCGAGTTCCTTCAGCGCTCGGGCAACGGACAGGACCGATGGTACGCGGTGTCGGCGGTGCCGCTCAGCCGGGCCGAGGGCGGGGCCGTGGTCAGCCAGGTGGACATCACGATGCGGCGCCAGTCGGAGATCGAGATCCGGCGCATGCACGTGGAGCTCGCCCAGGTGGCGCGGGTCTCCACCATGGGCGAGCTCGCGGTCTCGCTCGCCCATCAGATCAACCAGCCGCTCGGCGCGATCATGGCCAACGCCCAGGCCGCGCGCCGTCTCCTGGAGGTGCAGCCGCCGGATATCCCGCTATTCCGCCTGATCGTCGAGGACACCGTCGAGGACGTGGAGCGGGCGTCGGATGTCGTCGGACGCATGCGCGAGATGATCACGCGCGCCGACGTCCCGCCGGCCTGCGTGGACCTCAACGCGCTGGCGCGCGACATCCAGCGGTTCGTGAGCAGCGACGCCCTGATCCGGAACATCTCGGTCAATTTGAAACTGGCGTTCCAGCCGCCGTGGGTCTCGGGCAATCGAGTGGACCTACAGCAGGTCGTGCTCAATCTGGTGATCAACGCCATGGATGCCGTGGTGCAGGAACCAGCGACCGAACGTCGAATCGTCGTCGAGACCGCAAACCGGCCGGATGGGCGGGCGGCAATCAGCGTCGCCGACTCGGGACCAGGCATCGCCGATGGCATGGAGCGGAAGATCTTTGAACCCTTTGTCACGACCAAGCCGCACGGCATGGGCATGGGACTGCCGATCGCCCGGTCGATCGTCGAGGCTCACTACGGTGAGATTTCGGCACAACGGCTGATGCCCAGGGGGCTGGTTTTCACGGTGGCCCTGCCATCCGCCGCCGTCACCTGAACGCAACCAGGCGAGCCGGCCGGGCTTGCAGAGAGTGACGCATCGTCAGTCGTGCCGTGGCGCTACCTGCAACGGCCTCGCGCCCCCCGGCCGCCCACGCTTCCCGTCCGCTCCCGACTGCGCGCCGCAGGATAGCTTCCGGTCCTACTTGCCTGGCTCGACCGCGATCAGCAGCGCCTTCGTGTAGGTGATGTCCACGGTCGCGCCGGGCTTTGCCATGTCCAGGGTACTGCTGGTTCTCCACACGCATGCTGATGATCGAGCCGTCCTGGCGCTTGAGCGTGACCGCGCGATTCGGACGATCGACCGAGATGACGGTGACCGTCACTGTCTCCTGCACCGAGCCGGTAGCGCCGGGCCGCGACGGGTTGAGGGAAACTCCCCCATCCGACGATGGCGGCGCCGGAGCGCCGGGCTGACGCACGTTCACCGCAATCGACTCGTAGTAGGTCGCCTTGACGGTATCGCCGACCTTCAGCTCGTCGAAGCGCTTGACGCTGGAATCCGCATAGACCGTCGCGAGATTTCCCTGCGGCCCCTTGAGCGTGATCATGCGGGTGCTCTTGTCGATGGCCTCGATGGTTGCGGAGAGTGTGACGGGCTTCGTCGTGGCGGGCATGGGTGCCGGCGTCTGCGCGGGCGCGGTGCGGGCAACCGCCACCCCCGCCGTGAGAAGCAGGGACAGCGAGGCGCAGACGGCACGGAACGGCAAGGATCGCATGGGACCTCCAGGGCGTGACTAATTTCGCGGCAGTGTAGACGGCCGCCTGCTCGCCATCCAATTGGACCTAGGTCCCACCTGGAGTGTGTGGGTTCGTGGGACTTTTGTCGTACAGCGACTCCCGTTTCGCATGGCTACGATGAGCAGCATGACGCGTCGGCGCCAACGCTGACGTGGATGCGATCGAGCCCCCGTTCGTGAATCGGACGCGACAGGATCCTGATGACGCGACTCACGCAAGAGCGGACGCTCATCAACCTCAACCTGCAGCCGGTCATTCCCTTCACCGTGACTTCGTCCTGGAAGCTGATCCTTCGGACGATCGTGCCGATCAACAGATTCCCGGCGGCCGATGGCGAGCGGGATTCACACGTGTCACGTTCAGTCGTTCACGGGGCGCCATGAACCACGAGCCGAAGGTATGAGCCAGAAGGATTTTTCGCCGTCACCTCACAAAGCAGTGGCTGCGGCCCTGATCGGGCTGGCGCTGGCGCTGAGCAATGCCTGCAGCGGCGGCACCACGCCGCCGGCGCCACCAGCGGCCGCGGGTATGGAGGCGTCACAGGCAGGCACCAGCGCGGCGTCCCTGCAGTCGTGGAACAGCGGCCGCGCGAAAGACGCGATGACGGGCTTTGTCGCCAGAGTCACCACGGTGGGCGGCCCGGACTTCGTTCCGGTGGCCGAGCGCGTCGCGGTCTTCGACAACGACGGCACGCTGTGGGGTGAACAACCGGTCTACACGCAGGTGATGTTCGCGCTGGACCGTGTGAAAGCGCTCGCGCCGCAGCATCCGGAATGGAAGGGGCGACAGCCGTTCCAGAGCGTCATCGACGGCGACATGAAGGCAGTGATGGC
This sequence comes from uncultured Acidobacteriota bacterium, assembly GCA_963723005.1. Taxonomy (GTDB): domain Bacteria; phylum Acidobacteriota; class Vicinamibacteria; order Vicinamibacterales; family UBA2999; genus VFZN01. The sequence goes on from CAVRPA010000020.1 coordinate 97,900, forward strand.
CAGCGGTGAAAAAGGTCTGCTCGAGCTCATGGGCGCCACCCATACCGGCATGAGCACCGACGAGTTCGCCGCCATCGTCAGCGAGTGGATTGGCGCCGCGAAGCACCAGAAGACGCAGCGGCCGTACTCGGAGATGGTCTACCAGCCGATGCTGGAGGTGCTGGCGTATCTGCGCGCGAACGGCTTCAAGACCTATATCGTGTCCGGCGGCGGCGTCGAGTTCATGCGGCCGTGGACCGAGCGCGTCTATGGTATCCCGCCGGAGCAGGTCGTCGGCAGCCGCGCCAAGCTGGAGTACCGATCGCAGGCGAAGGCGCCTGCACTGCTGCGGCTTCCGGCCATCGATCTCGTTGACGACCGCGCCGGCAAGCCAGTTGGGATTCAGCAGCAGATTGGCCGGCGGCCCATCGCGGCCTTCGGCAATTCCGATGGTGACTTCGAGATGCTGGAGTGGACCACGGCTGGTGCGGGCCCGCGTTTCGGAATGCTGGTCCACCACACCGATGCCGACCGTGAGTGGGCCTACGACCGCGACTCGCATATCGGCACCCTGGCCCGGGCGCTCGACGAAGCGCCGGCCCGCGGCTGGGTGGTCGTGGACATGAAGAGCGACTGGCGCCGGATCTATCCGTTTCAACCCTAGTGTGAGGAGAGAAGACATGGCCGAGCAGAAGAAGAAACCGAACATCCTCGTCATCTGGGGCGATGACATCGGGCAACCCAACCTGAGTTGCTACTCGCACGGCCTGATGGGCTACAAGACGCCCAACATCGATCGCCTGGCCAAGGAAGGCATGATGTTCACCGATTCCTACGGTGAGCAGTCGTGCACGGCCGGGCGCGCGTCCTTCATCACCGGGCAGAGCTGCTATCGCACCGGGCTCTCCAAGGTCGGCATCCCTGGCGCGCCTCAGGGCATGCGCGCCGAAGATCCGACCATCGCCGAGCTCCTGAAGGCGCAAGGCTACGTGACCGGCCAGTTCGGGAAGAACCACCTCGGCGACCGCAACGAGTTCCTCCCCACCGTCCACGGCTTCGACGAGTTCTACGGCAACCTCTACCACCTCAACGCCGAGGAAGAGCCGGAGATGTACGACTACCCGCCGGAGAAGGACTTTCCGGAGTTCCGCAAGAATTTCGGTCCCCGCGGCGTGCTGCGCTGCAAGGCGACCGACAAGGACGACCCCACCGAGGACCCGCGCTTCGGCCGCGTCGGCAAGCAGGCCATCGAGGACACCGGCCCGCTGACCAAGAAGCGCATGGAGACCTGCGACGACGACTTCGTCGCCTCGGCCAAGGACTTCATCAGCCGCGCGAAGAAGGACGACAAGCCGTTCTTCGTGTGGCTGAACACGACGCACATGCACCTCTTCACGCACACCAAGAAGGAGAGCCTTGGCCAGGCCGGCCGCTGGCAGTCGCCGTACCACGACACGATGATCGACCACGACAAGAACGTCGGCGAGATGCTGGACTTCCTCGACCAGCAGGGCCTCGCCGAGAACACGTTCGTGATGTACTCCACCGACAACGGCCCGCACATGAACTCGTGGCCGGACGCGCGGCATGACGCCGTTCCGCAGCGAGAAGAACACCAACTGGGAAGGCGCCTATCGGGTGCCGATGCTGGTGCGCTGGCCCGGGACAGATCACGGCCGGCTCGATCTCCAACGAGATCGTCCAGCATCACGACTGGCTGCAGACGTTCCTGGCGATGGCCGGTGAGCCCGACATCGCCGCGAAGCTCAAGAAGGGGCACAAGGTCGGCGACAAGACCTTCAAGGTGCACCTCGACGGCTACAACCTGCTGCCCTACCTGACCGGCAAGGAGGACGAAGAGCCCGCGCAAGGGCTTCGTCTACTTCAATGACGATGGCGACATCTGTCGCCTTGCGCTTCGACAACTGGAAGGTCGTGTTCTCGGAGCAGCGGGTCCAGGGCACGATGCGGATCTGGGCCGAGCCGTTCGTCCAGCTTCGCGTTCCCAAAGTCTTCAACTTGCGCACCGATCCGCTACGAGCGCGCCGACATCACCTCCAACAGCTACTACGAGTGGTTCCTGCACCACGACTACATCGCGTTGGCGGCGTCGGTGATCATCGTGCCGTTCCTCGAGACGTTCAAGGAGTTCCCGCCGCGGCAGAAGCCCGGATCGTTCTCGCTCGACCAGGCGCTGCGAGCGGATGCAGGAATCGGCCGGCGGCGCCGGCCACTAGAGTGAAGGGGCCACGGGACCGCGGGCCTCGGCCCGGTCCCGTGGCGCTCGACGTCACGACAGCATCATCGTCAGGTAGCCGTAGATCAGGAACACGATGGTGCTGAGGGCGTAGGGCACGGGATAGCCGAACGCCGGCATCTCGCTGTGCGCTTCGTCGGAGATGGCCTTCATCGCGGTCGTGCTGTTGCGCGCGCCGGAGACGGCGCCGGCCAGCACGATCGGATCCATCCGCAGCACGTAGAGTCCCACCACCCACGACAGGAACGTCGGCACGACGGCGGTGACCAGGCCAAGGCCGATGGCGCTGAACGTGACGGCGCCCTGCGACAGCGACTCGACAATCGACGGCGCCACCGTCAGGCCGAGCCCGGTGACGAACAGATCCACGCCGATCGCTCTCGAGGAACTGACGCGCGCCCTCCGGCACCGGCCCGCCAAACCCCGGGAAGATCGTCCGCGCCCACGACACCAGGATCCCCATCACGACCACCCCGCCCATGGTCCCGAGGCCGACGGGAACCCCGGCGATCCGCACGGTGATAGAGCCCGATCGCATAGCCGATCGCGATGCCGAGCGCCAGCGTGCACGATGTCGGTGAGCGTCGGTCGGGCTGCACGGCCTGACCCGAGCGCGGCGATGAATCGGCTGACGCCGCTCGGCGGGCCGATGACCCGCACCACGTCGTGCACATGCGAGCGCCGCGCCCGGCAGCAGCGGCAGCTCGTGTCCGCCGCGGAACAGCGCGCGAACGCGCACGCCGTAAGCTCGGCAGGCTCGTGCCGGAGCTCCGTCGAGCGTCTCGCCCGATCGCACTTCCTGGCCGGTCACGACGATCGTCGGCCTGGTCGACGTCGAGATGTCGCGCCGGTCTCATCGTCAACTTCGGGGCCGATGACTGCCGAGACGCGCCAGCAGCGCCGCAATCGGCCCGCCCACCGTGAGCAGGTCTCCTCCCAGCAGCGCGCGGGTCGCCGTCGAGATCGAGGACCGCCCCGGCCCGCGTCAGCTTCAGGACGGGCGTGTCGAAGCGCTCGAACACCTCGCTGGCAGGCCGGCCGATCAGCGTGTTGCTGGCCAGCTGCAACACGCGCACGTCCACGGGCAGCATGCCGACGTCGAACGCGCTGGCTGGTGCCCGGCAGGGCGTGGCCCTCGTGCGCCGAACTTGCGCTCGCTCTCACTTGGCCGGCCGCCACCGGATCGATGCCGAACATCGCCGGCAGGTTGCGGACCAGCAGGACGATGCCAAGGATCGAGAGGATGTAGGTGAGCGAATAGCCGGCGGCGATGTTGGCCTTGACCTGTTCGGCCGTGAACCCCGCGGGGACGGCATAGGCGCCGGTGGACACCGCGGCCGTGGCGACGCCCATGACCGCGCTGATCGTGTTGCCGCCCGAGAGGATGCCGGGCGCGAAACCCGGGCGCGAGCGCCGAGCCATCGGCTGCCCGCCGAAGGCGATCGCGAAGGCCGCGGTCGTGGTCACGAGCACGACAACGGACGAGCTGCACGCCCTGGCTGCGCAGCCCGTTCACGAACTGCGGCCCGACGCGAAGGCCGATGGCATAGGTGAAGAGCGCGAGGAACGTCGTGCTGCACCAGATCCGGGATCGCGAATGCGCACGCCGCCCAGCTTGAAGGCGAGCGCGCCGACGACCGAGCGCGACGAGCAGCGAGCCGGCGGTCGAGCCCGATCGAGAAGAACCCGAGCCTTGACGCGGCCCAGCAGGTGCCCGAAGCCGAGGACGAGGAACAGCGTGATGAACGGCTGTTCGCCGAGGAACTTGACCAGGCCTCGTCATCGGTACTCAGTGGTGGAACGACGCGGTGCTCCGAGCGAGCGCCGGTCGCCGGATGGGCTCGCAGGAAGTGTCGATCGCGCGGCGGAGGTCCTCGGCGAGCAGGGCGGCCATGTCGCGGCTGACGCCGTGGCGGACGAGGATCCGCTGCACGATCGTGTCCTGCCGGTCGGCCGGCAGCGGATACGACGCGAATCTGCCAGCCGCGCATGCGGAGGCGATCGGAGAGGTCGTAGAGCGAGAAGCCGGCGGCGGCCGGATCGTTGAGCGTGTAGGCGATCGCGGGCAGGCCGCCGCCGCCCGTCGTAGAGCAGCTCGAACGGGCCCATGCCGCGGCGATCTCGCCGGCGAGGAACTGCGCGGTGTCGACGCACGCCTGCTGGATGCTGCCGGTAGCCCTCGCGCCCGTAGCCGGATGAAGTTGTAGTACTGCGCGATGATCTCGCCGCCCGGCCGGCTGAAGTTCAGGGCGAACGTCGGCATGTCGCCGCCGAGATAGTCGACGCGGAAGATCAGATCCTCGGGCAGTTCCTGCGGCAGTCGCGCCAGATGACCCAGCCGACGCCGAGCGGCGCCAGCCCGTACTTGTGCCCGGACGTGTTGATCGACTTCACGCGCGGCAGGCGGAAGTCCCACGCGCAGATCCGGCTGGATGAACGGCGCGATGAACGCCGCCGCTGGCGCCATCGACGTGGATCGGAACGTCGAGCCCGGTGCGCGCCTGCAGCGTCGTCGAGCGCCGCGGCAATGCCTTCGACCGGCTCGTAGGCGCCGGTGAAGGTGATGCCGAGCGTGGGGACGACGCCGATCGTGTTCTCGTCGCAGAACGCGGCCACCTGCCTCGGGCGTCATGCCCAGCTGCGCCGGGGCGAGCGGAATCTGCGCGCAGCTCGACGTCGAAGTAGCGGGCGAACTTCTCCCAGCACACCTGCACCGGCCCGCACACGAGATTCGGGCGATCCGCCGGCCTGTCCGGCGGCCGCCCTCCTCTTGCGCCAACGCCATTTGAGCGCGAGGCCGCCCAGCATCGCCGCCTCGCTCGAGCCCGTGGTCGAACAGCCGATCGTCGTGGCGAGGTCGGGCGCGTGCCAGAGGTCGGCGAGCATGTGGACGCAGCGCGACTCGATCTCCGCGGTCTGCGGATACTCGTCCTTGTCGATCATGTTCTTGTCGACACAGTCGGCCATCAGCTGCCGCACCTCGGGCTCGATCCACGTGGTGCAGAACGTGGCCAGGTTCTGCCGCGCGTTGCCATCGAGCAGCAGCTCGTCGCGAATCAGGTTGTACGCCACTGCCGACGGCACACTGCCTTTCGGCATGTGGGCTTTCGGAAGCCTCCCGGCACTCAGGCCGTGGGCGTAGGTGTCGAGCGACGCCGTTTCTTCCGAGTCCTTGCCGAGAGCCTGATGCAGGGCCACGACGCCTCCTGGGTGATGAACTACACGCCGGATGTCACGTGCGGATGCCTCGCCGGACCAGCCGCCGCCGCATCACACGATTCGCCACGCCCCGGATCAGCACGTAGGGCACGAAGGCCAGCGCCAGCACCACGACCACGAGCTCGACCGGGTAGACCCAGCCGAACACCGTCAACTGATAGGCCAGATCCATCAGGACGCCCAGCACGATGACGCGCATCACGGCGTGCGCGCCCTCGTTCAGCAGCCGCGCGCGTTCGCCATCGGGGTTGGTGAACATCGTCCAGAAGTACGGCGGGCGGCCAATGCGCGCGTCCCGGGATCCATCGCGCCAGCCCTGAACGCTGGCCATCAACGGCTGCAGAATCAGCCGGAACGTCATCGGGCCGGTGAGCCGGCCGACGAGGTCGCCGAACATCCGCGTCAACGGATCGTCCATGTTCACGCTTCAGACGACGGGCGCCGAACGATGCAGCGGAAGCCGACGTGGCTGGTGGACGTGTCCACGGGCTCGGGAAGCCGCGCGGCCGGACGATATCGCTTGCAGTAGTTCGGCGCGCAGAGATAAGAACCGCCCTTGAGCACTTTGCGGGGAATCCTGACCTTCGGCTGGCGCGGATCGTAGCTCGCTTCTACCGGTCCGCCGATCGGGTTGCGGGGAATGCGGCAGGCCTTCATCACCTGTTGCGGGTGACTCGACTGGTACCAGTCGCTGGTCCACTCCCAGACGTTGCCGATCATGTCGACGAGCCCGTAGCCGTTCGGCGGAAACGCTCCCACCGGTGAGGTGCCGACGAAGCCGTCGTCGGCCAGGTTTCGCCAGGGGAACTCGCCTTGCCAGGTGTTGGCCAGGTAGCGGTTGCCGAGCGCGAAGTAGTCGCCCCAGGCGAACACCGCGCCGTCGAGACCGCCTCGCGACGCGAATTCCCACTCGGCTTCGGTCGGCAGTTCCTTTCCTTCCCACTGGGCGAACGCGACCGCGTCGGCGTACGAGACATGGACGACCGGGTGCTGCTCGCGGCCGTGGAGCGAGCTGCCGGGTCCATCCGGGTGGCCCCAGTCCGCGTGCTTCACGTACTGCCACCACTGACTGAGGTCGCTGCGGTCAACCGGGCCCGGTGGCTGGACGAACACCAGCGAACCGGCGAACAGCATCTCGTGCAGCGCTCCGGGATAATCCTCGGCACGAGGCGGGACCTCGGCGAAGGTGACATGACCGGTCTCGCGGATGAATCGGGCGAAGCGCTCGTTGGTGACCGGCGCGCGGTCCATCCAGAAACCATCAACCGTCACCAGGTGCGCTGGTTGTTCCTCTGGATAGTGATGGTCCGAGCCCATGCGGAAGGTGCCGCCCGGAATCCAGATCAGATCCGAAGCGGTTTCGTTGGCGGCGGTCGCGGGCTGAAGCGCAGCGGCGGACGACACGTGCGGAGTCTACGAGCGGCCACCGCTCCGAACTATGGGACTTTGGTTGTACCGGGAACTGCGGGCCCGCCCTCGATGGGCGCGACCAGTGCGAGGATGGTCTTCACGAGCACCCCGTCTCGGTACCGTTTTCTCGAGACAGGTGGCGCCCTCCAGCGCCGCTGGCCGGTTCACCAGCACTGGATCCGCGGTCAGCAGTAGCACCGGAAGAGCCGGGCGCAAGGTGGCCAGCGTCCGCCTCAACTCGATGCCGTTCATCCGCGGCAGGTGGACGTCGAGAACGACACAGTCGCGGTCCAGGGCATCGGCGGAGGCAAGCAGTTCTTCGGCCGAGGAGCAGGACCACACGTCGAATCCCAGTGTGACCAGCAGTCTGGTCAGGGCACGGCGAAACGCCTCATCATCATCGACAATCGCCACCCGGACTGGTCGCCCCATGACATTCCTGCCGGCGAACGCCGGCAATTCAGCCTAGGACCATCCCCTTGCCTCGGCTATTGGACCTAGGGCCTATGAGCCTCTGGAACGGTCGTGTGATCATCGGCAATGGTCACCTTCGCCAAATCTCCATGCGATGAAGGCGCGATCCTGGCAGGGGTTGCCGATCCGGGCGATACGGGCCGAGGCCGCTGGGTGCTGGCGGCCACGATTCTCGGATCGAGTCTGGCGTTCATCGACGGCACCGTCGTGAACGTCGCCCTTCCGGCGCTGCAGGCCGCGCTCGACGCGACGTTGTCCGACATCCAGTGGGTGGTCGAATCCTATGCCCTGACACTGGCCGCTCTGCTCCTGACCGGCGGCGCGCTCGGCGATCTCCGAGGGCGCCGCACGGTCTTTGCCATCGGCGTCTTCATCTTCGCCGCGGCGTCAGTGTGGTGCGGGCTTTCCCGAAGCATCGGTGAGCTGGTCGCGGCTCGTGCCGTGCAAGGACTGGGCGCCGCGCTGCTCGTGCCGGGCAGCCTGTCGCTCATCAGCGCATGGTTTCCGGCAGATCAGCGCGGTCGAGCGATCGGAACGTGGTCCGGATTCACCGCGATGACGGCTGCACTGGGGCCTGTCCTTGGGGGATGGCTCGTCCAACACGCGTCGTGGCGCTGGATCTTCTTCATCAATGTCCCGTTGGCCATGGTCGTCCTCGCGATCGCCATCTGGCGCGTGCCCGAGACTCGGAGCGCTCACGCGGCCCGGCTCGACTGGCCGGGCGTGGTGCTGACCGCCGCCGGTCTCGGGGCGCTGGTCTTCGGACTGATCGAGGCTGCTCCACTGGCGGGAGTCGCAGGACTCATCCTGCTGGGCGGATTCTTGGTAGTTGAATGGCGATCACCCGCGCCGATGCTGCCGCTCACCTTGTTCCGCTCGCGCAGTTTCAGTGGCGCCAATCTCATCACCCTGCTTCTGTATGCCGCATTGAGTGGCGTGCTGTTCTTCTTTCCCTTGAACCTGGTGCAGATCCAGGGCTACTCGGCGACCGAGGCCGGCGCCGCTCTCCTGCCGTTCATCCTGTTGATGTTCTTCCTCTCGCGCTGGTCTGGCGGGCTGATTGAGCGGTATGGTGCGCGATTGCCACTGATCGCCGGGCCGCTAGTGGCGGCGGCCGGGTTCGCCCTGTTTGCCAGGCCCACCGTAGGCGGATCGGTACTGGCGCACCTTCTTCCCCGCCGTGGTCGTGCTCGGCTTCGGCATGGCCATCAGCGTGGCGCCGCTGACCACGACCGTGATGAACTCCGTCGAGCAGGCCCATGCCGGCGTCGCCTCGGGCATCAACAATGCGGTGTCACGGGTCGCTGGGGTGATGGCGATCGCGGTGCTCGGTGTGGTCTTGTACGTCGGCTTCAATCGCGCGCTCGACCGCCGCCTGACCGCGCTCAATCTCCCGCCCGCTGAACGCGCGGCGATTGACGCGCAGCGCCCGAAGCTGGGTGCCATCGAGACCGGGAACGGCGACGTTCGTGAGGCGGTCCAGGCCGCGTTTGTCTCCGGCTATCGCGACGTGGTGTGGATTGCCGTGGCGCTGGCCGTGGCGAGCGCCGCCAGTGCCGCCGCCCTCATCGACCGGGAGCACCACCGTCGCCCCGGTTGATGAGCTCCCCGGGGTTCGGCGCTATACTCAAGATTCCCGCCACTACTGGATCTTCTGTACCCGTGGCTTTCTCTGATTTCCACCCCATCGTTCGTCAGTGGTTCACGACTCAGGTCGGTGAGCCGACCTCCGCGCAGCTGCGAGGCTGGGACGCGATCGCCCGCGGCCGCCACACGCTGATTGCCGCCCCTACCGGCTCCGGCAAAACCCTGGCGGCCTTCCTCACCGCCCTCAACGCGCTGCACGAGGAAAGCCAGAGCGCGCCGCTGCCTGAAGAGGTCCGCGTCGTCTACGTGTCGCCGCTCAAGGCACTCAGTGCCGACATCCTCAAGAACCTGGCCGAGCCACGTGCCGGCATTCGCCGCCTGGCGGAAGCGGCCGGGGTGCGTGCGCCGCGCATCACCGCGGCCGTACGAACCGGCGATACGACGCCCTCCGAGCGGGCCGCGATGCTGCGGACGCCGCCCCACATCCTGGTCACGACCCCGGAATCGCTGTATCTGCTCCTCACCTCGGACCGCAGCCGCCAGATGCTGCGCACCGTACGCACGGTCATCGTCGACGAGATTCACGCCGTGATCGGCTCGCGCCGAGGCGCGCACCTGGCGCTGACGCTCGAACGTCTCGCGGCCGTGGCCGAGGCCCCCCTGCAGCGAATCGGGTTGTCGGCGACCCAGACGCCGATCGAGGAGGTCGCCAGGTACCTCACCGCCGGCCACTCCGCCGATTGCGCCATCATCGACGTCGGCCACCGGCGGCAAATGGACCTCGGTGTCGAACTGCCACGCTCCACGCTCGACGCGGTGATGTCGCACGAGGTCTGGGAGGAGTATTACGACCGCCTGACGACGCTCATCACCGCCCACAAGACAACCCTGATCTTCGTGAACACGCGCCGCATGGCGGAGCGGGTCGCGCGTCACCTGAGCGAGCGGCTCGGCGACGATGCGGTGACGGCGCATCACGGCAGCCTGTCGAAGGAGAAACGGCTCGACGCCGAGACTCGTCTCAAGGGCGGACAGCTGAAGGCGCTCGTCGCCACCGCCTCGCTCGAGCTCGGCATCGACATCGGCCACGTCGATCTGGTCTGCCAGATTGGCTCGCCGCATCGGATTGCCACGCTGCTGCAGCGGGTCGGCCGCTCCGGCCACACGATCACCGGCACGCCGAAGGGACGGGTGTTTCCGGTGTCGCGCGACGATCTCGTCGAATGCGCGGCGCTGCTGCGATCGATCCGGTCCGGCCTGCTCGACGCGATCGTGTCGAACGATGCGCCACTCGACGTGCTGGCGCAGCAGATCGTGGCCGAAACCGCCTCCCTCGACTACGCGGAACACGATCTGTTCGCGCTGGTCACGCGCGCCTGGCCTTACCGCAACCTGGAGCGCGCGTCGTTCGACCGCGTGCTGCAAATGACCGCGGACGGCTTCGCCACCCGTCGCGGCCGCCGCGCTGCGCTGGTGCACCGCGACGAAGTCAACGCGTACCGTTCGTGGTCGCCGGGGCGCCAGGCTCCTCGCCCAGACCTCGGGAGGCGCCATCCCCGAGATTGCCGACTATCGCGTGGTCCAGGAACCCGACGATACGTTCATCGGCACGCTCAACGAGGATTTCGCGATCGAAAGCACGGCCGGCGACATCTTCCAGCTGGGCAACGCCTCGTGGCTGATCCTGCAAGTGGCGGGCGGCGACGTCCGGGTGGCCGACGCGAAGGGCGCACCGCCGAGCATCCCGTTCTGGCTGGGCGAAGCGCCGGCGCGCAGCGACGAACTGTCGCGCGCCGTCAGCGACCTGCGAGCCGAGCTCGATCGACGGCTCGACGCTCCAGCGGAAGTTGTCGGCGCGGCCGAGTGGATGATGACCGAGACCGGTCTCGCCAGGGACGCCGCCGAGCAGGTCATTGCCTACCTCGCGGAGGGGCGCCGCCTGTTGGGGGTCGTTCCTTCGCAGGAGACGCTCGTGCTCGAGCGTTTCTTCGACGAGGCGGGCGGCATGCAGCTCGTGCTGCACGCCCCGTTCGGCAGCCGCATCAACAAGGCCTGGGGGCTGGCCCTGCGCAAGCGCTTCTGCCGCCAGTTCAATTTCGAGCTGCAGGCCGCCGCCACCGAGGACGCGCTGATGCTCTCGCTGGGACCGCAGCACTCGTTCCCCCTGTCGGACGTCTTCCGCTACCTCCACCCGGAGACGACGCGCGACGTGCTGGTGCAGGCCTTCCTCGACGCGCCGGTCTTCAAGACGCGATGGCGATGGAACACCACGATCTCGCTGGCCGTGCCCAGAGCGAGGAGCGGGCGGAAGGTCGCGCCCCAGATTCAGCGCATGCAGGCGGACGACCTCATGGCGGCCGTCTTCCCGGATGCGGCCGCGTGCCTCGAGAACATCCCCGGGGATCGGCAGATCCCCGATCATCCGCTGGTCTCCCAAACCGTACGGGATTGCCTTCAGGAAGCCATGGACTTCGAGGGCCTGCGCGCGGTGCTGGGCCGCATTCACCGCGGCGAGCTGCGGCTGGTGGCGCGCGACACGCCTGAACCGTCGCTGTTCGCCCACGACATCCTCAACGCGCGCCCCTACGCGTTCCTGGACGATGCGCCGCTGGAGGAACGACGGAGCCACGCGGTGCAATCCAGACGGGCCACCGACCCGGCGTCGGCGGCAGACCTCGGCGCGCTCGACGCCAGCGCCATCGCGCGCGTCCGCGAGGAGGAGCGCCCGGATCCGCGTGATGCCGACGAGCTGCACGACGTGCTGCTGACGGCGGGCTTTCTCGCCTGCGACGAGCTGGACGGCGTGCGGCCGGAGCTGCTCGCCGATCTCATGGCGGCGCGCCGCGCAGGCGCGGCCGCCACTGGCGACCTGGCGGCCGTCGGGACGCGGGATCGTCGTGGCAGCCGAGCGCCTGCCCGAACTGCGCGCGATTCATCCAGCGCTCGTCGTCGATCCGGCGCTGCAGGCGCCGGCGTCACGGGGCGCCCGGTCGTGGTCGCGCGCCGACGCGATCACGGAGATCCTCAGGGGCCGGCTGTCGTTGACCGGTCCCGTCACCGCCGCCGCGCTGGCCGATTCGCTGGGCATCGTGGTCGCCGATGCCGATGCCGCGCTGCTGGCGCTCGAGGCCGAGGGTGTGGTGCTGCGCGGCCGCTTCACGCCGGGCGGCGCCGCGCTCGAATGGTGCGAACGAACGCTGCTCGCCCGCATCCATCGCTACACCCTGAACCGGCTGCGCGCCGAGATCGAGCCGGTCAGCCCGGCGGACTTCATGCGCTTCCTGTTCCGCTGGCAGCACGTCGAGCCGTCGTGCCGCCTGGCGGGAAGCGACGGTTTGAGGGAGATCGTCACCGCTCTCGATGGATACGAACTGGCGGCAGGCGCGTGGGAGCGGGCGGTCCTGCCGGCGCGGCTCGATCGCTACGACCCGTCGATGCTCGACATGCTCTGCCTCGCGGGCGAGGCCGGGTGGGCTCGCCTGTCGCCCGCCGCCACTGCGGGCGCGCCAGCGGCCCTGGTACCGGCAACGCCCATCGCGCTCTTCCTCCGCGAGCACGCCGATGCGTGGCGAGCGCTGCGGACAACCCGAGGAGGACGAGCCGACCATTGGCGACGACGCCCGCACCGTGCTGTCTGCGCTCCGCTCGCGTGGCGCGTCGTTCTTCCGCGATCTGACCGCGGCCTGCGCGCTCGACGCCGACCAGCTGCGCTACGCGATCGGCGAACTGGTGGCCTGCGGACTGGCAGCCGCTGATGGATTCTCCGGGCTGCGAGCCCTGGTCTGGGCCGAGCGCGGACGCCCGGCGCTGCACGATCGGCGGAGCAACTTTGCCGGGCGCTGGACGGCAGTCGCGGCCGGCACCGGGGACGTGACCCGTGAGGAGGCCGTCGAGCTCCAGGCGTGGGCGCTGCTCCGCCGCTACGGGGTTGTGTTTCGGCGCCTGCTCGCCAGGGAGACCAACGCCGCGACTTGGCGCGAGCTCGCCCGCGTCTACCGGCGGCTCGAAGCCCGAGGTGAGATTCGCAGCGGCCGCTTCGTGACCGGCATGTCCGGTGAACAGTTCGCGCTTCCCGACGCCGTGGCACGGCTGCGCGAGGTTCGCCGCATCCAGGCCGACCGCAGCCTGGTGACGATCAGCGCGGCCGATCCACTGAACCTCACCGGGATTGTCACGACCGGCGAACGGATCCGGACCGCCGGGGGCAGCCGCATCGTCTATCGCGACGGCGTGCCGCTGGCCGCCGTGGAAGGCGACCTCGTGCGGGAGTTGGCGCCGATCGATCCGCGCATCGCCGCCGACGTGTCGCGCGCGCTGAAAGGGCGGGGCGAGCCGGCGCTCGCCCTGCTCTAGTCTGACACCTACGCCGCCTTCGCCAGCGGCATGGCTTCGAGCGCAAGCGCCAGCACTTCGGCCACCGAGCTGACGATGTGGAACGTCATGTGCTCGCGCACGTCGCGCGGGACATCATCGAGGTCGGCCGCGTTTCGCTCCGGCACGATCACTTCCGTGAGCCCGGCCGCATGCGCCGCCAACACCTTCTGCTTGAGCCCGCCGATGGGCAGCACACGCCCCTGCAGCGTGACTTCACCCGTCATGCCGACCGTGCTCTTGACCGGCCGGCTGGTGAGGAGCGACGCAATCGCCGTCACCATCGTCACGCCGGCGCTCGGGCCGTCCTTCGGGATCGCGCCCGCCGGCACGTGCACGTGCACCTCGTGGCCATCGAGCGCGTGGGGATCGATGCCCAGCTCCGACGCGTGACTCTTCACGTAGGTCAGCGCGATGCGCGCCGATTCCTTCATCACGTCGCCGAGCTGACCGGTCAGCGTCAGTCCGCCCGAACCCGGCATCGAGGCGGCCTCGACGAAGAGCACGTCGCCGCCGGTGCCCGTGACCGCGAGCCCGGTGGCCACGCCCGGCACCGCGGTGCGAACCGCGGCCTCGTGGAACACCTTGGCGCGGCCGAGAGCCTGGCGCACGGCGGCCGTGTCGATGACGATCGGCAGCGGCTGCTCGGCGGAGGCAATCTGCGTCGCCGTCTTGCGGAGCATGGTGCCCAGCTCGCGTTCCAGCTGACGCACGCCCGCCTCGCGCGTGTAGTCGGTGACGATCTGCCGCAGCACGTCATCGGTCACCGCCACTTCCTCGGTGCGGAGGCCGTTCCGTTCGATCTGTCGCGGCCACAGATGGCCGCGCGCGATGGCGACCTTCTCGTCGGTCGTGTAGCCGTCGAACTGAATCACCTCCATGCGGTCCAGCAACGGACCCGGAATGGAGTCGGCCACGTTGGCGGTCGCGACGAACAGCACGTGCGACAGATCGAGCTCGACGTCGAGATAGTGATCCCGGAACGCGTGGTTCTGCGCCGGGTCGAGCACTTCCAACAGCGCCGCCGACGGGTCGCCGCGCCAGTCGGCGCCGAGCTTGTCCACCTCGTCGAGCATGATCACCGGGTTCATCGTGCCGGCGTCACGCAGCGCGCGCACCAGGCGCCCTGGCATGGCGCCGATGTAGGTGCGCCGGTGGCCGCGAATCTCGGCCTCGTCCCTCACGCCGCCGAGCGACATGCGGACGAACTGACGGCCCGTGGCCCTGGCAATCGACTCGCCGATCGAGGTCTTGCCGGTTCCCGGAGGGCCGACCAGGGTGAGGATGACGCCCGAGCGTCGCGTGTCGGCGAGGCCGCGCTCGCTCCTCAGCTTGCGCACCGCCAGGTACTCGGTGATCCGCTTCTTCACCTCGTCGAGGCCTTCGTGATCGGCATCCAGCACCTCGCGCGCGTGCACCGGGTCCAGGCGCTCCTCGGAACGCTTCGCCCACGGCACCGACAGCAGCCAGTCGAGATAGGTGCGAATCGTGGCGGACTCGGCGTTGGAGTCGCCGACGCGCTCCAGCCGGGCCAGCTCGCGCTCGGCCTGCTGCTGCACGGCCTCGGGCATGCCGGCGTTCGCGATCTTGTCGCGATAGTCGCCCGTGGCCGACTCGTTGTCTTCGCCAAGCTCCTTGCGGATGGCGTCCATCTGCTTGCGCAGGAAGTAGTCGCGCTGCTGCTTCTGCGCGCCGCCTTCCACGTCTTCGCGGATGCGCTTGCGGACGACCAGCTCGGTGAGCCGATCCTGCTGGAACTTCAGCGCCAGCGTGAGGCGCTGCACGACGTCCAGCGCCTCGAGGAGCTGAATCTTCTGCTCGACGTTCAGGTCGGGCGAATAGCCGGCGGTGTCGGCCAGCGCGCCGGGCTGGGTGATCGACCGCACGAACGCGCTGATGCGGCCATCGTCGCCGCGCAGGCCGAGGATCTCCTCGACGACGGCGCGATAGTCGCGCTCGAGCTCGCGGGTCTGGGCTGCCGGCGGCGTCTGGTCGGGCTTCTCCTCGGCCTCGACGCGCAGCACCCCATCGGCATCGGTGGCGGCCACACCGGGCACGGCGCGATGCAGCGCGGTCAGCGACACCGCGTTCCCCTGTCCGGGCAGCCGGACGCGCCCTTCCACCGCGGCGACGATCGCCCACCTTGGCGTAGGTGGTCTGCTGCCGCGGAATCAACAGCACATGCGTATCGCCACCCACATCAACCGGCAGGGTGACCGGCATGCCGGGGAACACCACCGCGTCATCGAGGGGAACGATTCTGAGTCTGCTCATGATGAAAACGAGGATAAACTCAATAGTTTAGATTGTCAACTATATAGGTCCTCCAGTATGATGCGCGGGTGGGACGAGACAAGCCGGAGGCCTGCCAGGCCTGGGAACTGCTGACGCGGCTGTTCTTTGCGCAGCGCGGGCAGCTGCCGAGCGTGGCTTGCGAGTTGAACCTGTCACCGGTGCAGTGCCACGTGCTGTATCTGATGCAGCCGGAACAGCCGATCCCGATGGGCCGGCTGGCCGAGACGCTGGCGTGCGATGCCTCCAACGTCACCGGGTTGGTCGATCGACTGGAATCACGCGGGCTGATCGTGCGGCAGGCCTCCCCCGCCGATCGCCGCGTCAAGGTGCTGGCGCTGACGCCAACCGGTGCGCGGCTGCGCGAGCAGTTGCACCAGCGGATGGCCGCGCCACCTGAGCCCTTTCAGAAACTCTCCGCCGCCGAACGCCGCACGCTCGTGCAGGATTCTGGAGCGGCTGTTCGATTAGCGACCGGCTAGCCTCGCCCCAGCGTGGTGGGATGCGCGGCAATCAGTTTCATCAGGGCGTCCGGATCAACCGGCTTCACCAGATGGACATCGAATCCGGCTTCCACGGTCTTCTGCCGGTCCGAATCCTGCCCCCAACCGGTGACCGCCACGATGACCACCGACCGTCCGGAGGGCAGCGCGCGAATCCGCCGCGCCGCATCGTAGCCGTTCAATCTCGGCAGGCCCAGGTCGAGCAGCACGAGATCGGGCTGCTCGCGCGCCGCCATTTCCACGGCATCGAGGCCATCGTGCGCGACGTGAATCGTGTGGCCGGCCATTTCGAGCAGCAGGGCCAGCGATGCCGCCGAGTCCTGGTTGTCGTCCACGATCAGGATCCGTCGCGCGGCTGGTTCGATTCGTTCCTCGATCAGCGGCGCTGAGCGGCGTCAACGGTTCGGCCGGCAGGGGCAGGCACACGACGAACTCGGTACCGAGGCCTTTGCCGGCGCTGCTGGCGCAGACCGTGCCCTCGTGCAGTTCCACGAGCGTCTTGACCAGCGTCAGCCCCAGCCCCAGGCCGCCGGTGGCGCGCTCGAGCGAGGTGTCCACCTGAAAGAATCGATCGAAGACCCTGTCGATCTGCTCGTGAGCAATGCCAATGCCGTCATCGACGACGCGGATGACGGCACTTCCTCCGTCCGCCTGCACGGTCAGACGCACGTGGCCTCCCCGGGGCGTGAACTTGGCGGCGTTGCTCAACAGGTTGTGAACGATCTGCGCCAGGCGCGCGGGGTCGGCGGCCACCAGGACCGGCGCCGTGGGCAAGGCGACCGTCAACTGGACCTCGGCGTGATCGAACAGCGGCCGGCACGTCTCCGCTGTTTCGCTCACGATCTGGTCGAGCCCGACCGCCTCGGTCTGAAGGATGATCTTGCCCTGGGCGATCCGGTTGACGTCGAGCAGATCGTCAACCAGACGGGTCATCTGCCGCACTTGCCGGCCGATGACGTCCACGGCCTGGTCCTGCGCAGGATCGCTGCCGCCGCCCGCGCGGCTCAGAATCTCGGCCGCGGTGCGAATCGGCGCCAGCGGATTGCGCAGCTCGTGCGCCAGCATCGCGATGAACTCGCTCTTGTTGCGGTCGGCGGCCCTGAGCGCCTCGTCCGTCCGTTTGCGCTCGGTGATGTCGATGTTGTTGCCGATCAGGCGAGCGGGCTCGCCGGCCTCGTTGTACACGGGCTCGCCCTTCGAATAGATCCAGCGGGTGGCTCCCGAGCCCGAGACAATCCGGTACTCCATCTCGAAGGGCCGTCCTTCGGCCAGCGCGGCGGCCCAGTGCGCCTCGAGCGCCCCGCGATCCTCCGGGTGCACGCGCTGATGCAGGTCCTCGTAGGTCCTGACGCTGCCCGGGTCCAGCCCCCACAGCTCTTCGAGGGCGCCGGTCCATCGCTGCAGCGGCATCCGCATGTTCCAGGACCATCGAGGCGGCGACGCCGATCCGGGCTCGGGCGCGGTGGCGGTGACGTCCAGTTCCCACGGCGCGATGCCGGCCATGTCGATCGCCAACCGCAGTCGTTCTTCGTTGTCGCGGACCCGCTGGTTCGCGCGGGCCAGGGCCTCGGTGCGCTGCGGCCACCCGCAGCTCGAGATCGACGTTGATCTGCTGGAGGGTGATCTCGGCTCGCTCGCGCTCGGCCACCTGATGCTTGAGCTCTTCGTTCAGGGCCACCAGCGCGCGCGTCTTCTGGTGCAGCTCGGCGAAGACCGCGACCTTCGAGCGAAGCACGTCGGGACGGATCGGTTTGCTCAGGTAGTCGACGCCGCCCACGCCGTAGGCTTCGAGCACCTCCTCCTCCTCCGAGACGTGGGCCGTGAGGAAGAGAATCGGCACATCCCGCGTGCGGTTCCGCTGCTTGACCAGGGTGGCCAGCTCGATGCCGTTCATATCCGGCATCCGGATGTCGAGGATCAGCGCCCCGAAGTCCTCCCGCAGCATCGCCAGCAGGGCCTCGTCGGCGGAGTGGGCCCGCACCAGCGTGCAGCCGAGCGGCTCGAGCATCACCTCCAGCGCGTCGAGGTTGCGCGGCTGATCGTCGACGATCAGGATCTTGACGCCTTCGTCGTTCATGGCCCTGATGCCGGTCAACGGTACAACCATACGCGCAACAGCGACAGCAACTGGTCCTGGTTCACCGGCTTGGCAATGTAGTCGGAGGCGCCCGCCTGCAGGCACTTCTCCCGGTCGCCCTTCATGGCCTTCGCCGTCAGCGCCAGAATCGGCAGCGTCCGGTAGTCGGGGTTGCGACGAATCTCCCTCATCGTCTCGTAGCCGTCCATCTCCGGCATCATGATGTCCATCAGGACCACGCTCAAGTCCGACGTCTGCTCGATCAGTTCGATGGCCTGGCGGCCGTTGTTGGCCGTCAGCACCTCCATCCCGTGGTTCTCCAGCACGCTGTTCAGCGCAAAGATGTTGCGGGCATCGTCGTCGACGATGATCACCTTCTTGCCCCGCAGCACGTCGTTCGAGCGATGCAGCCGCTCGAGCATCTGGCGCTTGGGCTCCGGCAGCGACGCGACCACGCGGTGCAGGAACAGCGCCGTTTCATCGAACAGGCGCTCCGGCGACTGCACGTCCTTCAGCACGACACTCTTGGCGACCGTCCGGATTTCGGCTTCCTCGTCGGCGGTGAGATCCTTGCCCGTGAACACCACCACCGGTGTGTCCCGCAGGTGCCGCTCGGCCTGCATCCGTGCCAGCAGCTCGAATCCCGTCATGTCCGGCAGCCTGAGATCGACGACGCAACACTCGACCGGCATCGCGCTCAACACCTCCAGCGCCTCTTCCCCGCTGCCGACCGCCACCACCTCGATGTCGTCGTGCATCAGCAGTTCGACGATGCTCATGCGCTCGAGGTCGTTGTCCTCGACCACCAGCAACCGCTTCTTGTGGGGCACGACGTACGAGGCGATGCGTTCGAAGGCGTGCTCGAGATCCTCGGTGCTGCTGGGTTTGACGAGATACGAAAACGCTCCATGCGACAAGCCGTGCTGGCGCTCCTCTTCGATCGACAGGATCTGCACCGGAATGTGCCGGGTGCTGGCATCGAGCTTCAGGTCGTTGAGCACGGTCCAGCCCAGCATGTCCGGCAGGAACACGTCGAGCGTGATGGCGGTGGGCAGGTACTGCCTGGCCAGCGCCAGCGCCGCGTGTCCGCGGCCGGTGACGATGCCCTTGAAGCCGCGGTCGCGGGCCACGCCCAGCAGCACGCGGGCATAGTGCGGATCGTCGTCCACGATCAGCACGGTCTGGTCGCCCTCCTGCACGGTTGTCCCGATCGTCCACGACGACCGGGTCGGCCTTCACCGAGGCGAGGACGGCCGGCTTGTGCGTCACGGCGTCGGCAGCGGCAGGCGCGCTCTCCACCCGGGCCGGCCCGGTGTAGTTGAACGGCAGGTAGAGCGTGAACTGGCTGCCCTGACCCGGCGCGCTGACCAGCCGAATCTCGCCGCCCAGCAGAATCGCCAGCTCGCGGCTGATCGCCAGCCCCAGGCCGGTGCCGCCGAACTTGCGGCTGGTGCCGGCGTCGGCTTGCTGGAAGGCCTCGAAGATCAGCTTCTGCTTCTGCGGCGCGATGCCGATGCCCGAGTCCTCCACTTCGATCGCCACCGCCGAGGTCGCGTACTGCAGCACCGGGTGATCCTGCGACCAGCCCGAAGTGACCTGCCGCACCCGCATGTCCACCCGGCCCTGGTGGGTGAACTTGAAGGCGTTGGACAGCAGGTTCTTGAGAATCTGCTGCAGACGCTTCGGATCGCTCGTGAACGTCCGCGGCAGTTCCTTGCCGATGACGATGGAAAAGTCCAGGTGCTTCGAGTCGGCGACGTGGTGGAAGGTGCGCTGGGCGGTCTCGCGCAGCGACGCGAACGGAATCTCCTCGACGTCGACGGTGACGGTGCCGGACTCGATCTTCGACAGGTCGAGGATGTCGTTGATCAGGGTCAGGAGGTCGGTGCCGGCCGAGTGGATGTTGCGGGCGAACTCGACTTCCTTGGTCGCCAGCGCCGCCCGATGGGTTGTCGGCCAGCTGCTGACCGAGGATCAGGATCGAGTTGAGGGGCGTGCGCAGCTCGTGCGACATGTTCGCGAGGAACTCGGACTTGTACTTGGAGGTGAGCGCCAGTTCGGCCGCCTTCTCCTCCAGCGCGCGGCGGGCCTGCTCCACTTCCTTGTTCTTGCGTTCGACCTCGACGTTCTGCTCGGCCAGCTCCTGCGCCTTGAGCGCGAGCTGCTCGTTGGTCTGCTGCAGCTCGGTCTGGCGGGTCTGCAGCGCGATGGTCAGCTGCTGCGACTGCTTGAGCAGGTTCTCGGTCCGCATCGTCGCTTCGATGGTGTTCAGCACCACGCCGATCGACTGGGTCAGCTGTTCGAGGAAGGTGAGGTGGGTGGTGGTGAACGGCTCGATCGACGACAGCTCGATCACCGCCTTGGTCTCGCCCTCGAACAGCACCGGCAGGACGACAATGTTCTTCGGCGTGGTCGCGCCGAGGCTCGAGCGAATTCGCACGTACTTGGCCGGCACCTTGGTGAGCAGGATGCGCTGCTTCTCGATGGCACACTGGCCGACCAGCCCGATGCCGACTTCGACGCGCTTCGCCTGGTCGTCGCCGACGGCATAGCCCGCGAGCAGCGACAGCGCCGGGGCGCTGTCGGTGAGATCGGTCAGCATCTGGTACATCGCGCCCTGCTGCGCGCCCACCAGCGGCGCCAGTTCCGACAGCAGCAGCTTGCCGACGGTGACCAGGTCGCGCTGCCCCTGCAGCATGCGCGTGAACTTGGCGAGGTTGGTCTTCAGCCAGTCCTTCTCCTGGTTCGAGTCGGTGGTCGCCCGCAGGTTCCCGATCATCGTGTTGATGTTGTCTTTGAGCTCCGCCACTTCGCCGCGGGCTTCGACCTGGATCGAGCGGGTCAGGTCGCCCTTGGTCACCGCGGTGGCGACCTCGGCGATCGCCCGCACCTGGTTGGTCAGGTTGGCGGCGAGCAGATTGACGTTGCCGGTGAGATCCTTCCAGGTTCCCGAAGCGCCCGGCACGTTGGCCTGGCCGCCCAGCCGCCCGTCGACGCCGACTTCGCGGGCGACGTTGGTGACCTGCTGGGCGAACGTCGCCAGCGTGTCGGTCATGTTGTTGATGGTCTCCGCCAGCGCCGCGACCTCGCCCTTCGCTTCCACGGTCAGCTTCTGCCGGAGGCTGCCGTCCGCCACCGCCGTCACCACCTTGACGATGCCGCGCACCTGGTCGGTGAGGTTGGCGGCCATGACGTTGACCGAGTCGGTGAGATCCTTCCAGGTGCCGGCGACGCCCGGCACCTCGGCCTGGCCACCGAGCTTGCCTTCCGTGCCGACCTCGCGCGCGACGCGAGTGACTTCCGCCGCGAAGGCGCGGAGCTGATCGACCATCGTGTTGATGGTGTTCTTGAGCTCGAGAATCTCGCCCTTGACGTCAACCGTGATCTTGCGCGACAGGTCGCCGCGCGCCACCGCGGTCGTGACTTCGGCGATGTTGCGCACCTGCGCGGTGAGGTTCGCGCCCATCACGTTGACCGAATCGGTGAGGTCCTTCCAGGTGCCGGCCACGCCGGGCACGACGGCCTGCACGCCGAGCCGGCCTTCGGTGCCGACCTCGCGCGCGACGCGCGTCACTTCCGACGCGAACGAGCGCAGCTGCTCGACCATCGCGTTGGTGGCTTCCTTGAGCTGCAGGATCTCGCCGCGGACGTCAACGGTGATCTTCCGGGACAGGTCGCCGTTGGCCACCGCAATCGTCACCTCGGCGATGTTGCGCACCTGGCCGGTGAGGTTGGAGGCCATCGAGTTGACGTTGTCGGTGAGGTCCTTCCAGGTCCCGGCGACACCGGGGACGACGGCCTGACCACCGAGCTTGCCTTCGGTGCCGACCTCGCGGGCGACGCGGCTGACCTCGGAGGCAAAGGCGTTCAGCTGGTCCACCATGGTGTTCACGGTGTTCTTCAGCTCGAGAATCTCGCCCTTCACGTCGACCGTGATCTTGCGCGACAAATCGCCGCGGGCGATCGAGGTGGCGACGTCGGCGATGTTGCGCACCTGGCCGGTCAGGTTCGAGGCCATCGAGTTGACGTTGTCGGTGAGGTCCTTCCAGGTGCCGGCCACGCCCGGCACCTCCGCCTGCCCGCCCAGCTTGCCTTCGGTGCCGACCTCGCGGGCCACGCGCGTCACTTCGGCCGCGAACGAGCGCAACTGCTCCACCATCGTGTTCATGGTGTCCTTCAGCTGCAGAATCTCGCCGCGGACGTCCACCGTGATCTTCTTGGAGAGGTCGCCGGTGGCGACGGCCACAGTCACTTCCGCGATGTTCCGCACCTGCGCCGTCAGATTGCCCGCCATCTGGTTGACGTTGTCGGTCACGTCTTTCCACGTGCCGGCAACGCCGGTGACCACAGCCTGGCCACCCAGCTTGCCGTCGGTGCCGACTTCGCGGGCGACGCGGCTGACTTCCGAGGCGAAGGCGTTCAGCTGATCCACCATCGTGTTGACGGTGTCCTTCAGCTCGAGAATCTCGCCCTTCACGTCCACGGTGATCTTGCGTGACAGGTCGCCGCGGGCCACCGCGGTCGCGACCTCGGCGATGTTGCGCACCTGGCCGGTCAGGTTCGAGGCCATGAAGTTGACGTTGTCGGTCAGGCCCTTCCACGTGCCGGCGACGCCGGTGACGACCGCCTGGCCGCCCAGTTTCCCTTCGGTGCCGACTTCGCGCGCGACGCGCGTCACTTCCGAGGCAAACGCGTTCAGCTGGTCGACCATCGTGTTGACGGTGTTCTTCAGCTCCAGGATTTCGCCCTTCACGTCCACCGTGATCTTGCGCGACAGGTCGCCGTTGGCGATGGCGGTGGCGACGTCGGCGATGTTGCGGACCTGCCCGGTGAGGTTCGACGCCATCGAGTTGACGTTGTCGGTGAGGTCCTTCCAGGTGCCGGCGACATCCGGCACCTCGGCCTGCCCGCCCAGCTTGCCTTCGGTGCCGACCTCGCGGGCGACGCGGCTGACTTCCGAGGCGAAGGCGTTCAGCTGGTCCACCATCGTGTTGATGGTGTTCTTCAGCTGAAGGATCTCGCCCTCCACGTCGACGGTGATCTTGCGCGACAAGTCGCCGCGGGCGATGGCCGTGGCCACATCGGCGATGTTGCGGACCTGGCCGGTGAGGTTCGAGGCCATCGAGTTGACGTTGTCGGTGAGGTCCTTCCAGGTGCCGGCCACGCCAGGCACTTCGGCCTGGCCGCCGAGTTTGCCTTCGGTGCCGACTTCGCGCGCGACGCGGCTGACTTCCGAGGCGAACGCGTTCAGCTGGTCGACCATCGTGTTGATGGTGTTCTTCAGCTCGAGAATCTCGCCCTTGACGTCGACCGTGATCTTGCTCGACAGGTCGCCGCGCGCGATCGCGGTCGCCACGTCGGCGATGTTGCGGACCTGGCCGGTCAGGTTCGAGGCCATCGAGTTGACCGAATCGGTGAGGTTCTTCCAGGTGCCGCCGACACCCGGCACCAGCGCCTGTCCGCCCAGCTTGCCTTCGGTGCCGACCTCGCGCGCGACGCGCGTCACTTCCGACGCAAAGCCGTTCAGCTGATCGACCATCGTGTTGATGGTGTCCTTCAGCTCGGCGATCTCGCCCTTGACGTCAACCGTGATCTTGCGCGACAGGTCGCCGCGCGCCACCGCGGTCGTGACCTCGGCGATGTTCCGCACCTGGGCGGTGAGGTTGGCGCCCATGGCGTTGACCGAGTCGGTCAGGTCCTTCCACGTGCCCGCCACGCCGGGAACCATCGCCCGGCCGCCCAGCTTGCCTTCAGTGCCGACTTCGCGGGCGACGCGGCTGACCTCCGAGGCGAACGCATTCAGCTGGTCCACCATCGTGTTGATGGTGATCTTCAGTTCGAGGATCTCGCCCTTGACGTCGACCGTGATCTTGCGCGACAGGTCGCCGCGCGCCACCGCCGTGGTGACGCCGGCGATGTTGCGGACCTGCGCGGTCAGGTTGGACGCCATGGCGTTGACCGAATCGGTCAGGTCCTTCCAGGTGCCGGCGACGCCTGGCACCACCGCCTGGCCACCCAGCTTGCCATCGGTGCCGACTTCGCGCGCGACGCGGGTGACCTCCGCGGCAAATCCGCGGAGCTGATCGACCATCGTATTGATGGCCTCCTTCAGCTGCTGGATTTCCCCGCGGACGTCGACGGTGATCTTCTTGGACAGGTCGCCGTTGGCGACGGCGATGGTGACGTCGGCGATGTTGCGCACCTGCGCCGTCAGGTTGCCCGCCATCTGGTTGACCGACTCGGTCAGTTCCTTCCACACGCCCGACGCGCCCTTGACCTTGGCCTGGCCACCGAGCTTGCCTTCGGTGCCGACCTCGCGCGCCACCCGGGTGACCTCGGAGGTGAACACCGACAGCTGATCGATCATCGTGTTGACCAGCTTCGCGGACTTCAGGAACTCGCCCTCGAGCGGGCGGCCCTCGATTTCGAGCGGCACGGACTGGCTCAAGTCACCCTTCGCCACCGCGCCGACCGCACGCGTCACCTCGCTCGTCGGCCACACCAGGTCGTCGATCAGGTTGTTGATCGCGACCACCTCCTCGGCCCAGCCGCCACGCACGCCGGCGACGCTCATGCGCTGCTTCAGCTTGCCCGACTTGCCGACGCTCTGCGTGACACGCGCAATCTCCAGCGCGCGCCGTGCGCACACCGTGGCGGTGTCGTTGAAGGCGTCGGCGATCTTGCCGTTCACGCCGGTCAGGTCGCGCGGCAATCGGACCGAGAAGTCGCCCTCGTTGAGCGCGAGCATGGCCGAGAGGAGGGCCCGTGAAAACGGTTCGGAGTCGGTCGCTGCACCCGGCGGTGCGCCACTTCCCGACGCGGAGGGGATGACAGGTGAGGGGGCTCGTGAATCCATGTCGCTCCTGATGCGGTCGACGATGCGGTCTGATTAAGCGCCATTCTGACACGCAAGGCAGGGTTCAGCGCGGCCAGGAACCGCGCAAGCTCATCTTTTAACGCTGCGCCTGAGTTTGACCGAGCGTGGTGAACGTCGCATGATGCTCGAGTGGCACGCTCACGACAGTCCCGTCCGAGGAGTCTTCAGATCGAGCCAGCGCGACCGGGCTAGCGGATTACGGCGAGCTCACCGGCGCGCTCAACGACTTCGTGAGTGAAGCGGCGACCGTTGACGGCCTGAACAAGGCGCACCCGCCGGCTGCGACCGCACAGTTC
The DNA here is from genome assembly GCA_963723005.1 of uncultured Acidobacteriota bacterium. GTDB lineage: Bacteria > Acidobacteriota > Vicinamibacteria > Vicinamibacterales > UBA2999 > VFZN01. The sequence continues at coordinate 123,242 of CAVRPA010000020.1, forward strand.
TCATCGACCGCCGACGAGGCGCTTCCTGACGAGTTGCTGCCCACGACTGACTTCGTGATCGCCGACGAACCCGGCGCCGACGAGCGCCCGCTCTGGGCCGAGGAGAATGCTTCCGGGGAGCATGCACTCGACGCGTTCCCGTCGAAGTCCGCGCGCGCTTCGGCGCCGTGGCGCTCCCCGGAGGAGATGTTGTTAGGGGCACCGACGCCTCGAGCAGAGGCGGACGAACCGCTCGATGACCCTTTGAATCCGAGCGACAACTCGGCGGTGTCGTGGGACGTGGCGCCCGTCTACCCGCCTTCTCACACTGACGGCAGTGACGGCAGCGCGACCGACTCGAAGATGTCTGTCGCCGCAACGCCAGTTCCAGCCTTCGGGTTTCGCTGGCTCGGCATGGTCGCGATGACGTTCCTTCTGTTCGCGATCGGCATGAGCTTTGCTGCCAGCCGACGGCCCGGGCATGTATCCCGCCGACTCTTCCAAAACAGCGACGCGAGCACCGGCGATACCGTCCGGCAATCCCGCTTCGTCCGGCCCGATCGAAAAGGTGACGGGCACCGCTGGTGTGGTCCCCGTCCCAGAGGATCCGCGCGCAACCTCTGAGCCAACACCGTCGACGGAGTCTTCCGCAGCGGTAAATAGACTCGCTGCCCCAGAGAGCACGCCCTCGATCCCCGGGAGCCTGTCGGCAGCAGACTGGCTGGCGCGCGGGGCCCGGCAGAGCGCCCTGTCATCCTCCCGGCTGTCGTCGCCATCCTCTCCGGCTCACCTGAGCGCGGCCAGTCGGCCCCTCCCCAAGGACGGCCCGGTGGATACCGCCGGTGCAAGACCAGAGAACGCGGTCGGCTCGGCGGTCGCGAGGAGCAACCGCTCCGACACCACTGAGGTCGTAGCGCCGCCTGCCGCGCCCGCGCCGCGGCGGAACAACGCGACGGTGCCGCCTCCGCCGGCCGCCGACACCGTTGCGCGAACGGACCCGCCCTCAACACCCGCGGTGCTGAGCAGCGAGAGCACGGACCGGACGCTGCCGCCGACGACGGCAGGCGAAGGCCCTGCGCCGGAGGCGTCACCGGCCGCGCCGGAAGTCCCACCGGCCGGGACCGTCGAACCGGCGGGAGCCGCCAGCGAAGCAACTGCGATCGACGGCATCACTGCGACGTTGCAGCGCCTGCAGACGGCCTACGAGCAGCGCAACGCCACCCTCGTCAAGTCAGTCTGGCCGACGGTCAACGAGCGGGCGTTGGCCCGCGCGTTCGATGGCCTGCGCTCGCAGCGCGTCACCTTTGATAACTGCTGGATGAACGTCTTCAGCGCCTCGGCCGACGTGGAATGCCGCGGCGTCACGACTTACGTGCCACGCGTGGGCGGCCAGTATCAGCGCACCGAATCGCGCCAGTGGACGTTCCGCGTTGAGAAGGGCGATGAACACTGGCTGATCTCCAGCGCGGAGGCGCGCTGAGGGCTCACCAGTCGAACGCGTAGTCGACGCCGAACACCACCTGTGCGTCGGAGCGCAGGCCGCGACCGGTTACCGGGAACGACAGGTTGATGTTCGCCAGCCAGGTGTCGTTCACATTCCACTTCGTGCCAACGACGATCGACGCGGTGTTGATGCTCTCTCCCGTCGAGATCAACCGGATGGTGTCGACGCCGGCAATCGAGGGGTGGCCTACCCGCTCTTCGACCAGGCTGCCGAGGTCGGAGAGCCGACGGCCGAGGAACTCGCCGACGAGCGTCAGTTGCGGCACCGGGCTGACCGTAACCGCCCCGCGATAATCCACCACGTCCGACAGGCCGCCGAACGTGCCGCTCAGGTTGCCGTGGAAGGCCACACGGCCGACCTCGGACGAACCGATGAAGACGGTCCGGAACGACGCCTCGCCGGCGCCGAGCAGGTCTTCTTCGCGGCCCGTCGGCAGCCGCAATTCCCCGATCACCGCCAGGCCGCTGGCGCCGCGATCGAGCAGATTGGCTTTGCCGCGCAGCGCGACGTCGCCAAAGCCCGTCGCCGTCGCCGTCGCGCTCGCCTGCTGCAGACTGCTGCCGCGGTAGACGTTCAGGCGCGATCCCTCCAGCGACAGCCGCACGAACGGCACGGCCACCCCGACGTCGATGCGATCGTGCAGGCCGAAGTTGCCGAACGCCGTCACGGTCGTCGAATTGAGCTCCAGGGTCAGGGACTCGACATCGAACGGCCGCGGCTCGTCGCGGAACTGGTTCGCGGTGGTGACAAAGGTGCCGTCACGAAGGTTGTAGTCGTCGAGGCGTGAATAGTGCGCGATCTGAGCCTGGGCGCCGACGGAGGCGCGGCGGCCGCCCACGGTGAGACTGCGCTCCGTGAAGAACGGGCCGAAGCTCTCGCTGGCACGCTCCACGGTGCCAATCGCCGGGTTGAATCGATAGGAGAAGCCGCCCGACGACGAGGTCAGTGGCGTCGTCGTCAATTCGGTCAGCAGCAGCCGCCCGATGGTGTCGCGCGTGATTTCCGCCGACTGCCGGTCCTTGACGAAGTCGCCGGTCGGCACCGCCTGAGTGGTCAAGAGGAACGACAGCGTGTCGACGATCGAGTCCTGCGCGTAGGCCGGCCCGTGCCACAGCACAACCACGCCCACCATCATGAAGAATCGACGACACCGTCCCATTCGCATCACTGTTCCCTCACGCGGACGTGCCAGCACCGTGCCATCGAGCTGCACCAGGCCTGAGACGATGTAGTCCCGACGATTCCTGATCCGGTCGCAGCGATCGTCGAAGACCGTCTGCGCGTTGGTGCGCACCATGCGGCCATCCAGAGTGAACGTGAGATTGGGACATTGCCCGGCGAGCGCAGAAATCTCTCCTCGCAGTTCTATCGGCCCGGGCGGCGGGATCGCTGCCTGGGACACGCTGACCGTGGCCCCAGCCACAGCCACTGTGCCGGTCCGCGCCGCGCCGGTGTTGGGTAGCGACCGTATAGCGGAGGTTGGCGTCCGCCGCTGCCACCGCCGGAGGCGAGGACGATCCAGGGCACCCCGGACACCGCGGTCCAGGGGCAATTGCCCGTGGAGGCGTCGATGCGAATGGTGCCTTCGCCGCCGGCCGTCGGGAACGATTCCGTCAGCGGCGAAACCGTGAGTTGGCAGACCGGAGCGGCGGCCTGGGTCACGGTTACCGTGGCCCCGGCCACCGTCAGCGTGCCGGTGCGAGCGGCGCCGGTGTTGGCAGCCACGGTGTGACGCACATTGCCGTCGCCCGTCCCGCCGGGAGCGGCCACCGTCATCCACGGCACGTTTGAGACGGCGGTCCAGGGGCAACTGGCCGACGAGGCGTCGACGTGGGTCATCGTCGTCGCCGCCGGCGGTGCCAATCGATTCGGTCAGCGGCGAGACGGTAAAGGTACAGGCAGGTGGCGGCGGAACCGCGGCCTGGGTCACGGTGACCGTGGTTCCGGCGATCGTCAGCGTGCCAGTACGAGCGGCGCCGGTATTGGCCGCGACCGAATAGTGGAGGTCGCGGTTACCGCTGCCGCCGCTCGAGGCCACGCTCATCCAGGGCGCATTCGACGCCGCGGTCCAGGGGCAATTCCCAGCGGAGGCCGTGATGCGCACCGTACCGTCCCCGCCACTGGCCGCGAATGACTCTGCTCCCGGCGACACCGTGAGCTCGCAGCCGCCCGTGGACGTGCCCGCCTGCGACACCGTGACCGTGGCGCCGGCAATCGAAATGGTTCCGCTCCGGGCCGCGCCACCGTTCGCCGCCACGGCGTAGCGCACCGTGCCATTGCCACTGCCGCCACCCGTGGCGACGGTGATCCAGGACGCGTTCGACGCCGCGGCCCAGGGGCAATTCGCCGCTGAGGCCGCCACCCGCAGGGTCCCTTCCCCACCGTTGGTCCCGAACGACTCCGCAAGCGGCGTCACCGTGAGCTGGCAGCCGGCCGGCGCCGCCGCGGGCTGCGACACGGTATAGCTCTGTCCCGCAATAACCACGGTGCCCTGTCGAGCCACACCCGGGTTGGCCGTCACGCCCAATGTCACCGAGCCCGGACCGCTGCCTTCGCGTCCGCTGTCGATCCGCACCCAGTCCACCTGACTGACCGCGGTCCACGCGCACGTGGCCTGCGCCGAGACCGCAACTGACAGCGCGCCACCTGTGGCTGGGGCGCTGCCGCCCGGAGCGCTCAACTCAAACCGGCAGGGCGCCGCCGCCTGGGCAATTTCAATCCGCGAATCGTTGACGACCACCGAGCCGCGGCGGGCCGCCACCTGGGTATTGGCCGCGGCCGTGTAGCCGAGGTTCGCCTCGCCCTGACCGCTGGTTGGAGTGGCAAGCGTGATCCAGGCGCTTTCCGAGCGCGCGTCCCACGTGCATTCACGATTGACGGCGATGGCAATCTGGCCGCTGCTGCCGGCGGCGTCAACCGTGGCCGGCGACGCAGCGAGCTCGACCGGACAGCGAGCCGAGGTCGGCGATGTGACGGTGCTCGAGGACGAGGTACAGGCGGCCGATACCAACAAGGAGGTAAAAGCTACCCAACCCGAGAGGCGACTCAGGAGACTTCGCTGGCTGCCCCGCATTGCAGCTGATGAGGATGCAAACCGTGAGCCACGGTGGCGACCCTCCCTCGCCGGTGCGCTTAACTCGTCTGTTCGTCTCCGGGGCATTCCCCCGAAGCGGTGCTCACACGCGCAGTGCGTCCACCGGATCGACGCGACTCGCCTTCCACGCAGGGAACATTGTGGCGATGCCCGCCACCACCAGCAGCACCGCCGGGACCACGACAAAGGTGAGCGGATCGGCGCCGGCGATGCCGTACAACAGCCTCGCGGCGACCCGCGACAAGCCGAAGGCGCCGGCAATCCCCAGGACGACGCCGCCCGACGGCCAGCCACAAGCCCTGCCGCACGACCATGCCGCGCACCTGTCGCCCTTCTGCGCCGAGCGCCATGCGAATGCCGATCTCCCTCGTCCGTTGCGTGACGCTGTAGGCCATCACCCCGTAGAGGCCGACCGCCGCCAGCAGCAACGCCAGCACCCCGAACGCGGTCAGCAGCGAAGCGCCCATGCGCGGCGCCCACAACGACGTCGCCATGATCGATCGATAGGTGTTGACGTTCAACAACGGCATCGTCGGCTCGAGCTGCTGCAGTTCGCGGCGCACCGTGCCGAGCACGCTGTCGGGATCGCCCGCGGCGCGGACCTGCACCGTCACTTGAGAGGAATAGCTCTGCTCGATCGGCAGGTACATGTGCGTGGTGGGCTCCTCGCCGACGGTGTTGTACTTGATGGTCCTGGCGATGCCGATGATCTCGCGCGCCGGCGGGCGGTTGAAGATGTGCAGGTGACGGCCGATCGGCTCCTCGTTGGGGAAGAACTGCTTCGCCATCGCCTCGTTGATGATGATCACCGGCGTCGAGCCCTGCCGATCGTTCGGGGTGAACGCACGGCCGCGCAGGATCGGAATGCCCAGCGTCTCGAAGTAGCGATCGCCGACCTCGTTCACCTGCGTCAGCCGGCCATTGCGCGGATCCTTGATGTCCTGATCGTCGCGGAACGTCGTGCGCGAGAACCCGCCGTTGAAGAGCGGCACCGCCGAGGACAACGTCGCCGACTCCACGCCCGCCACGCCTGAAAGGCGCTCGAGAGTCCGCCGGTAGAGCTCCCGGCCGCGCGCCTCGTCGAAGCCCTGCGTGCCCGCGTTCATCGACAGCACCATCAAGCGATCGCCATCGAACCCCAGGTCGATGCGCTGGGCATTGCCCAGGCTGCGCAGGAACAGCCCGGCCGCCACCAGCGTGACGAGCGACAGCGCCACCTGGCCGATGACCAGCAGGTGGCGGACGTTGTACCAGCGCGTGCCGCTGGTCAGCGTCGTTCGCTCTTTCAGCTCGGTCACCAGGTCGGGCCGTGATGCCTGCAGCGCCGGCGCGAGGCCGCAGAGAAGCGCGGTCGCCACCGACACCGCCAGCGCGAAGCCCAGGACGCGTGGGTCGAAGTTGAGGTTGAGGGCGCCCACTTGCAGGAACGGTGGACGGTAGGCCCACAGGATGGCGCGCGACCAGTAGGCGACGAACAGGCCGCCGACGCCGCCAACCACGGCCAGCAGCAGGCTCTCGGTGAGGAACTGCTGAACCAGCCGCCGCCGGCTGGCGCCAATCGACAGCCGCACCGCAATCTCCTGGCGACGGCTGCTGGCGCGCGCCAGCAGCAGGTTGGCGACGTTGCCGCAGGCAATCAGCAGCACCAGGCCGACCACGGCCATGCCGAGGCCGCCCGCGAGCACCAGCTGCTGCCTGAACGCCGGCGGGAAGGCCGCCTCGGTCAGCGATCGCAGCGCGAACGAGCGGCCGCGATTGTCGGTCGGGTAACTCTCGGCGAGGCCCCGGCCGATGCCGTCCACGTTCGCCTGGGCCTGCTCGAGCGTCACGCCGTCCTTCAAGCGGCCAAACCCCTGATAGATGAGGCCGCGCCTCGAGTTGTAGCCTTCGGCGCCCAGCCCGGTGAGCACCTCGCGGTACATCGCGAACGGCACCCACAGATCCGGACCGCCAACCGGAAAGGTGCCGCGGAAGCCTTCCGCGGTGACGCCGATCACGTTGAAGCTCTGGCCGTTCAAGGTCAGGCTCGTGCCGACGATGGCGGGGTCGCCGCCGAAGCGCCGGACCCACAGCCCGTACGACAGCACCACCACTGGGTGGGCGCCCAGCTGCTCATCCTCGTCTGGCAGGAACGTGCGGCCCGCGGCCAGCGGCGGGCCGAGCACGTCGAAGTAGTTGCCGGACACGATCTGCGCGAAGAGCTGCTCGGGCTCGCCGCTGCCCGACAGCGACAGCGGGGTGAACCCGGTGAGCACCGCCCCGCTGAAGACCGACTGCTGATCGCGCATGTCGATGAAGTTGGGCCGCGAGGTGCCGGCCAGGAACTGAGGCGCGCCGTCGCGCACCTCGCTCGTGCCGATCACCACGACGCGCGACATGTCGCGGATCGGCATGGGGCTGAGGAGCAGCGCGTTCACCAGGGTGAACACCGTGGTGTTGGCGCCGATGCCAAGGGCCAGGGAGAGCACCGCCACGAGGGACACCCCGGGGCTTCGCGCCAGCTGGCGCCATGCCGATCGCAGGTCCGAAAGGAACATCGCCATGCCGGCCCCCTCCTGTCCGAGCGGACGGAACGCTCAACTGAAGTGAACTGTGGGGTTAGACACCACGGAGCGCGCTTTGGCCGGCTAGCGGGGCGACCTCGAGCAATTGCTTCGTTCTCTGCAACCCGGCCAATGACCGTTCCAGCACGTTGCTCCGCACGCGACCGCGCAGGACGCGGCCGCGGAACCCGCTGAGGCCGTCCGAGCGGCTGCGGCTGATTGTCATGAACCAGAAGCCGGGACCACGTGGCGGATCGGGCAGCAGCAGCCGCAGCTCGACGCCCGTCAGGAAGTAGTGGGTCGCGTACAGCATCTTCGACACCACGACGGTTTCCTCGACGCCTTCTCGAATCGTCAGATGGCTGATCCGGATCGTCGGCTTGAGGCCGAACTCCGTTTCCTGCCAATAGAGGAACGAGGTCGAATCCGGCAGCGCCACCTTGGGGAAGTCGAGCAGGTAGCGGTGGACCGCAGGCAGGTGGGCCGTCAACTCCGGCGCCTGGTCAACCATCGCCTGGAACTCCTGGGCCAGATCGGTCGGGCGCTCGCGGTCGCGATACACCGGCAACCGTGCGTTGCCGCCTTCGAGGTAGCGCGTCACGTACTCGAAGGCCAGCCGCTGCATCAACGCGTCGGCCGCCGCCCGGGCATTGGCCGCGTCCCAGTCGACCTCCGTGCGAAACCGCTGGAGCGCCTGCTCACCGAGCTTGACCTTGCAGGCTCCGACGCGGCAGGTCCGCAGGTCGCGCAAATCCTCGTCCGGGAGACGCAGCTGGCTGAAGTCCTCGAGGCGGGGCGAGGAACTGATGCGCTGCGTCGTCTTGAAGCCGCCGCCGCTTTCGAGGCGTTCGATGTCCTTCACGAGCTCGACATATCGCGAGATCGGCGCGTCGATCCAGATCGCGCCGAAGACCGCGACCTCCTTGCTCGGGTCCACGTCGAGCAGCTTCGTGAGCGGCCCGCCACGCATCAGCTCCTGGCGCTCGGCCGGGGTTGGCCGCACCACGCTCGTCAAGTAGCTCTCGACGCGTGAGGGCAGGCCGGCCACGGTGTCCGGCACCACTCCGATCGCCCACGTGGCGAGCGTCAACGCCGCCAGTGCTTTCAGCAACAATCCGTCACCCATGTCTCACCGCGTGCATCGTGACTCCCCCCATCATCGCATCCGCAGCCATTTGTCGATCGGCCTCCGGGCCGTTCGACGGATAGGTGGAGGCAAGAAATGCAGACAGTCACGCAAGACCATCCGTTGGCGGGCAGGCTCATCAGTGGGCTGGCCGTCGCGTTCCTCATCTTCGACAGCATCGGCAAGCTGCTTCGGGTCGCGCCGGTCATCGACGGCACCCGGCAACTCGGTACCCTCCCGATATCGTGTTCAGCCTCGGCGTCACCTTGTTGTCGTGCGTCCTTGTGTATCTAGTCCCACGCACGTCGGTCCTGGGTGCGGTGCTGCTCACCGGCTATCTCGGCGGGGCGGTCGCAACCCACGTACGCGTTGGCAATCCGCTGTTCACCCACGTGCTGTTCCCCGTCTACATCGCGGCGCTGCTGTGGGTCGGGCTGATGATGCGGGACGGCCGGCTGCAGGCGTTCCTGCCCTGGCACGATCGGAGGCGGTCATGAGTCACGTCAAGTCGAAAGACGGCACCCCGATTGCCTACGAACGATCCGGCAGCGGCCCCCCGCTGATCCTCGTCGATGGCGCGCTCTGCAGTCGCGGCTTCGGCCCGTCGCCGGCGCTCGCGCCGCTGCTGGCCAGGCATTTCACCGTCTTTGCCTACGACCGTCGCGGGCGCGGAGCGAGCGGCGATACGCCGCCGTATGCAAGGGAGCGCGAAGTCGAGGACCTCGCGGCGATCATCCGCGAGGCGGGAGGCTCGGCGGCGCTGCTCGGGCTGTCGTCCGGCGGAGCGCTCGCGCTGGAGGCGGCGGCCAGCGGTCTCGGCGTGACCAGGGTCGTCGCCTACGAGCCGCCGTACGTGGACGATGGCGGCGATCGCGGCGGCGCCGTGCACGAAGGTCACTTGAAGCGGCTGATCGCGGCCGGAAATCGTGGCGGCGCGGTGAAGTACTTCATGAAGGACATGGTCGGCGCGCCGGCGCCGATGGTCGTGATGATGCGGCTGATGCCGTGGGTCTGGCGCAAGCTCGAAGCCGTGGCCCACACCCTGCCCTACGACGCCGCGGTGATGACCGCGTTCAGGATTCCACGGGATCGCTACGCGTCGATCGGCGTACCCGTGCTGGTGATGAACGGATCGAAGACCGATGCGCGGCTGCGGGACGCGGCGAAGGCGATCGCCGGCGTGGTACCCGGCGCGCGGTACGGCGAGCTGGCGGGACAGACGCACAACGTGAAACCGGCGGTCCTGACGCCGGCAGCGGTGGAGTTCCTGGCATGACGCCGATGCGCTTCATCATCATGCACAAGACCAACGCGCACTGGGAATCGGGCGCCGTCCCGAGCGCGGCACTGATTGCGCGCGTCGGAGAAATGCTCGGCGGCCTGGCGAACGCGGGGGTGCTGCTCGGCGCCGAGGGCCTCCGCGCCAGCGCCGAAGGGGTGCGGCTGCGGTTTGCCGCCGGCCAACGCACCGTGATCAACGGACCGTTCGATGGGGAGCACGCGCTCCCCGCCGGATTCAGCATTCTGCGCGCGGCCTCCCTGGACGACGCCATCGAGTGGGCGTCTCGACAGGCCGAGGCGCTGGGCGACGTCGAGCCGATGGAGTTCGACATCCGGCCCGTCAGCGAGCCGTGGGACATCGGCATGGCGCCGGCGCCGGCCGGCGTCACCGCGCGCCGCTACATGGTCGTGCGCAACGCCACGCCTTCGTACTGAATCCGGGGGAACGCCGTCGGCGCCACAGCGTGCCGAGCTGAAGCGGCTGGCCAGGGAGGACACGGACCGCGTCGGGCACATCCTCTCCGAGACCATGCGCCCCAGTCGAAAAGGCCGGCGCTACAAGAACGCCAAGGAGCGGCATCAGCGTGTTTGACGGACCCTTCACGGAGACGAAGGAACTGATCGCGGGCTACATCATCGTCTCGGCCGAGTCGCTCGACAACGCGGGACGATGGGCGGAGCAGTACCTCCACGTCGTCGAAGCCGAGGAGGTGGAGGTGCGGGAGTTGGAGCCTGAGACTTGAGGTCTTGAGTCTTGGGTCTTGGGTCTTGAGGCTTGGGGCTTGGGGCTTGGGGCTTGGGGCGCTGCGGCTACTTGATCTCGACGGTGATCGTCCTGGGCGCGCCGTCGGTGGCGCGCATCGACTCGATGTGCCCCCGCGGGATGAACCGCGCGTCCTTTGGCGCCACCACGCGCGCGGTCTCGTAACCGTCGGTGCCGCGCACCATGAACGTGCCGCCCGTCACCACCACTTCCACCGCGTCCTGCTGGTATTGCAGCGGCGGCGCCGGCTGTCCCGCCGCCCAGGTGACGTCCCACATGCGAATCCGCTCGTTCTCGAGCACGTTCTTCGCGTCGGCGCGCGGGAAGGCCGCTGCCGCGCCGCCCGGCAGCGCCACGGTGGAGGCCGGCACGTCCTTCAGATCGATCATGATGGCGAGCCGCTCGGGATCGCCGGGCTTGCCGCGCGCTTCCTCGCGGTGGGTGATGCCCTTCACCTGGAAGTACGGCCGCGGCACTGCCAACGACGCCCCCACGTTGTCCTTGCCGTCCACGCTTGTGACCGTGATCTCGCCGTAGCGGAGATAGACGCCCGCCATGTCGTACTTGTGCCGGTGGAAGGGCTGCGAGACGCCGTGCCGCCAGTTCACCTCCCACACGGTGACGCGCGCGTTGTCGAGGATCTGCCGCGTGCCCTCGCGAGGGAAGGCGTGCGGATAGTCCTGGGCGATCAGGCCGGCCGTGGCAAGGCACAGCAGGCACGCGAGCATCAGGCGGGTCATGGTGGGCGATTGTAGACGCGGGTGCGCGGGGGCACAAGGCGGCCGTTGCGTCGACACGGCGTCGCCAGCGTAGCATGCGGCGTACGGCTGGTCCTGCCATGCGCCGATGCGCCTGCCTCGCCTGTCTCCTCGCGCTGCTGCCAGCGCTGCTCCACGCCGACGATGTCATCCTGAAAGGGGGCGGCAAGGTTTCGGGGCGCATCCTGTCGCGTACGGCGACATCGGTCGAAGTGGACGTGGGCGCGGGCACGGTCACCGTTGCCATGAGCAGCGTGGTCCGCATCGACGCGCGCCGCTCGGTCCTGGACGACTACTACGAGCGCGCGGAGAAGCTGGCGGCCAACGATCGTCAGGGCTGGTTGCAGCTGGCGAAATGGGCCTCGAGCCAGGGCCTTGGGACACAGGCGCGCACGGCCTACGAGCACGTGCTGGAGTTGGACCCCGGCAACGCTGAAGCCAACCAGGGCCTGGGACGAGTGCAACTCGACGGCCGCTGGGTGACCGAAGCCGAGAGTTACGCCGCGCGCGGGTTCGTCCAGTTCGAGGGCGAGTGGATCACCCCCTCCGAGCGGGACGCCATCCTTCGCCAGCGCACCGACGCCGAGGCCGCGGAACTGGCGCGGCTCGACGCGGAGCGGCGCGCGCAGGAGGCCGAGGCCCGCGCGGCCGACGCGGAGGCGCGAGCCCGCGCGGCTGAAACCACCGTGCCGGGGAACGCGGGGTATCCGATGTATTGGGGTGGCTGGGGACCCGGACCGCCCGTCTGGCCCACTCAGCCGATCGCGCCGGTGCGCCCGTCGCCGCCATCGGTGAGGCCGCCGTCGCGACCGCCGAATCGTCCGCCGTCCAGGCCCGGTCCCCCATCCGAGCCCGGTGAGCAGCGATGATTCACGTCATGCCGGGCCGGCTCGTCGGACTGATCCTGGCGAGCGTCGCCCTGCTCGGCTCGCTCGCCTCCCCCGCCGGCGCACAGTCGATCGACGAGATTGTCGCCCGGCACATGGCGGCGCGCGGCGGCAGCGAGCGCTGGCAGGCGATCCGCTCGCTGCGGATGACCGGCCGGGCCTTCGCGGGCCCGGGTCGCGAAGCGCTCGTCACCCGTGAGATCAAGCGCCCCGGTCGCGTGCGAACCGAGTTCACGTTCCAGGGCCTCACCGGGGTTTACGCCTACGACGGCAAGCGCGGCTGGCAGGTGTCGCCGCTCACCGGCGTCCTCGACCCGCAGGCCCTCGAACCGGAGAATGCGCAGGTGGCCGCGGAGCAGGCAGACCTCGAGGGCGCGCTCGCTGGCGGTGCGCGGAAGGGCTACACGCTCGCCTTGATCGGCCGGGAAACGCTCGCCGGGCGCGAGGCGTTGCACATCCGGGTGACGCTCGAAGACGGGGCCACCCCAGGAGCATTACCTGGACGCGGAGACTTACCTGCTCGTCAGGACCGAAGCGACGCGACAGGTTCGCGGCCGCACCGTGCTCCTCGAGACGGTGTACGGCGACTATCGCTCCGTGGGTGGTGCCGTGTTCGCGCATTCGATCGACATCGGCGCGCGTGGCCGCCCCGACCGCGTCCACATCGTCGTCGAATCCATCGAAGTCAATCCGCCGATCGACGACAAACGCTTCCGGATGCCCTGAAAGGAACCCAGAGAGATGCCCGAGTCCCACATCAGCCGCCGCGAGCTGCTCGCCGGCGCCGGCGTCGGCGCCGCGGCGCTGCTGCTCGAGCCGCGCGCCGTTCAGGCGCAGCCCGCGACACGGCGCACCGTCGTCTTCGCCCGCACCACCGTGGTCACCGTCGATGCGGTGCAGAACGACGTGGCCCTGGCCGTGGAAGGCGACAGGATCGTGGCGATCGGTCCGACCGATCAGGTCCTCAAGACCTATCCGCAGGCGGAGGTGTACGAGGGACGGGGCAAGGCCCTCTTCCCGGGCCTGATCAATTGCCATGCGCATCTTGGACAGGTGCTGTCGCGCGGCTTCAACGAGGACTTCGGGTTTCCCAACAGCTATCGCCTGGCCGTGCAGCCCACCAGCCTGGTCTCGCGGGAAGAGGCGTCGTTGATGGTCACGGTGGGGGCGCTCGAAGCCATCCGTACCGGCACGACGACGATCGTCGAGAACGTCGGCGGCATTGCCAACGGCGCCGCCGGACTGGCCGGCACCGGCATCCGCTGCGTCTTCGCCGAGTCCGCCACCGATCGCGAAGGCGGCTCGCCGATGTCGCCGGAGATTCTCGCCAGGGGCGAGGCGCCACGATTCTCGGCGAAGATGCGAGACGAGGGCCTGCAGCGCATCAGCGATCTCTACACCGCCTGGCACGGCAAGGAGCAGGGCCGCATCAGCGTGTTCCCCGCCGCCGCTCTGGCCGAGAACTCGTCGCCGGAACTGCTGCACGCGGTCCGCGCCTTCGCAGAGAAGCACGACCTCGGCTACACGATTCACCTGTCGCAGAGCCGGGCCGAGGTGGACTACGTACGCAAGCACCACGGCGTCAGTCCGGTGGGCTTCCTCGCCAGGCACGACTTCCTCAGCCCGCGGCTGTTCGCCGCGCACTGCCGCTACGTGGACGATGCCGACATCGCGCTGCTGGCGAAGTCCGGGACGATCGTGTCGCATCAGGCGGCGATGGCGGCCAACCGTGGCGTCATTCCCCCCATCCCCGCGCTGCGCGCGGCCGGTGTGCCGATCGCGATGGGCACCGACAACAACACCAACGACCTCTTCGAGGTGATGCGGGTGGCGATGCTCACCGAGCGCGTCCGCCGCGACGACGAGTTCCCCGGCGTGTTGCCTCAGCCCGAAGACGTGCTCGAGGACGCCACGCTCGGCAGCTCGCGAGCCGTGCGGCAGTCCACGACGGTGGGGTCGCTGGAGGTCGGCAAGAAGGCGGACATCCTGGTGCTGGATACGCAGCGCATCCACCTCGTGCCGTCGGTGCGCATCGTCTCCACGTGGATCCACAACGGCCAGGCCTCGGACATCGAGTCCGTCATGATCGACGGCCGCTTCGTGATGCGCGACCGCAAGATCCTCACCGTGGACGAGGATCGGATCATTGCCGAGGCCGACAAGGTGGGACGAAGGGTGTGGGCCGAGGTGCAGAAGACCGGGCCGATTGCAATCCCGGGGCGCCCGCGCAAGCGTTGAACTAGAATCTGCGGGCCATGCGCCCACGATTCCCACGCGCGGTTCTCGTCCTCGTGCTCGCGGCCGCCACGGTGGCGACCCATCCCCGCGCCCAGAGCGCGGCCGCCGGGTCCTGCGAGGTCCGGCGTTGACGCCGCCGGATTCGACCGCGGCATCCGGCCGCAGGACGACTTCTTCGCCCACGTCAACGGCGGATGGCAGGCTCGCACCGAGATCCCGGCGGACAAGACCCGCATCGGCAGCTTCTCGACTCTGGCCGACAGCATCAAGGCGCAACTTCGCACTCTCGCGGAAGAAGGCGCGCGCCCGGGCGCGCCGGCGAAGCTGCAGAAGATCGGCGTCTTCTACCAGACCTTCATGGACGAAACGGCGGTGGAGCGCATCGGGCTGCAGCCACTCGCCGCGGAGCTCGCGGCCATCGATGCGATCGGCACCAGCGCACAGGTGCCGGGCGCCTTCGTGCGGCTGGCAATCCTCGGCGTGCGTACACCTGTGCTACCCGTGGTCACTGCCGACGCCGACCGGCCGGAGGTCATGGCGCTGGCGGTCCGTCAGGGCGGACTCGGCCTGCCTGGCCGCGACTACTACCTCGAAGAGGGCGCCACCTACGCCGCCACTCGCGAGCAGTACGCGCGTTACGTGACCACGCTGCTCACGCTCGCCAACGATCCGGCCGCGGCACAGGCCGGCTCCGAGGTCTTGCAGCTGGAGGCCGACCTGGCGCGCGCGCAGTGGTCGGCGGTGCAGTCGCGCGATCGCGTGGCGATGCACAACCCCATGGAGTCCGACAGCCTCGGCACGAAGTTTCCCGGGTTCGACTGGCGCCAGTGGCAGCGCGGGCTTGGCGTCGAGTCGCCGCGCGTCATCGTCAATCAGGTCTCGTACATGGAGGCCCTGGCAAAGCTGACGGCGTCGGTGCCGGTGGCGCGATGGAAGCGGTACATGAAGGCGGCGCTGCTCGACGAGTACGCGCCCTACCTGGGCAAGGCGTTCGTGGACGCCGAGTTCGCCTTCCGCGGCGCCACGCTCAATGGGCGCAAGGCCAACCCGCCGCGCTGGGAGCGCGCCGTCGATGCCCTCAACGCGTCGATGGGGCATGTGGTCGGCGAGGCCTACGTCGAACGGCACTTCCCGCCCGAGTCACGGGCGCGCATGGCACGGCTGATCGAGAATCTGCGGGCCGCGCTCGGTGAGGCCATCGACCAGTCGGACTGGATGTCCCCGCCGACCAAGGTCGAAGCCCGCGAGAAACTGCGGACGTTCCGCGCCAACATCGGCTACCCGGTGAAGTGGCGCGACTACACGGGACTCGAGGTCCGTCCGGGCGAGCTCGTCGTCACGATGATGAGGGCCGCCGAGTTCGAGCGGCGCTACCAGCTGGCGCGGGTGGGACAGCCGTCCGATCCCGATGAGTGGACGATGCTGCCGCAGGTCGTCAACGCCCAGTACAGCTCCGCGCGCAACTCGATCACGTTCCCCGCGGGCATCCTGCAGCCGCCGTTCTTCGACGTGACCGCCGACGATGCGGTGAACTACGGCGCGATCGGCGCGGTGATCGGGCACGAGATGGGGCACGGCTTCGACGACCAGGGACGCCGATCGGATTCGGTGGGACGCCTGCGCGACTGGTGGGCTCCTGCCGACGCGACGGAGTACGAACGGCGGGCGGCGCGGATCGTCGGCCAGTTCTCCGCCTACGAGGCGCTGCCCGGACTGTTCGTCAATGGCAAGCTGACGCTGGGTGAGAACATCGGCGACCTCACCGGCGTGACGATCGGGTTGCGCGCGTATCACCGTTCGCTGGAGGGCCGCGAGGCCCCGGTGCTGGACGGCCTGACCGGCGATCAGCGCTTCTTCGTCGGCTGGGCGCAGATCTGGCGCTCGAAGATGCGCGACGAGACGCGCCGCCAGCAGGTGCTGACCGACCCTCACTCACCCGACCGCTTTCGCGTGATCGGACCGCTGGTGAACACACCGGAGTTCTACCGCGCGTTCGACGTGAAGGAGACGGATCGGATGTGGGTCGCGCCGGATCGGCGCACGCGGATCTGGTAATGCCCAGCAAGCCGGGGTGCGCTTCCGGAGAGCGGAAGGGAGACCTCGTTCAGGCCGGCAGCACGGTGCCGCGGACCTCGCCAAAGCCGATCGACGCGTAGCCCTCGCGCCTGGCGCGGGCCCGGAAGATGATCTCGTCGCCATCCTCCAGGAACGTGCGGGTGTTCCCCGACGCCAGCTGGATCGGGCGCTTGCCGCCTTCGGTGATCTCGATCAGGCTGCCGGCGCCGTCCGGCGTGGGCGCGGACAAGGTGCCGGAGCCGAACAGATCGCCCGGCCGCAGGTTGCAGCCATTGCTGCTGTGATGCGCCACGAGCTGCGCGGCGGTCCAGTACATGTGCCGCGTGCTGCCAATCGACAGCCGATGCGGCGGCAGCCCCTGCGCCTTCAGGCACTCCGTCAGGAGCAGCACTTCCAGTTCGATCTCCAGCGCGCCTTCGCGCTGATCGGCCTCGTCTGCAAGGTAGGCGAGCGGCGCCGGGTCCCCGTCCGGACGCGGCGGCTGCGGAATCCGGAACGGCGCCAGCGCCTCGGGCGTCACGACCCACGGTGAAATGCTGGTGGCGAAATTCTTGGCGAGGAACGGGCCCAGCGGCTGGTACTCCCACGCCTGGATGTCGCGCGCCGACCAGTCGTTGAGCAGGCAGAACCCGGCGATGTGCTCGGCGGCGCCGGCAATCGGGATCGTGGTCCCCAGCTCGTTACCCGGTCCGATCCAGATGCCGAGCTCGAGCTCGTAGTCGAGCCGGCGGGACGGGCCGAAGTCGGGCGGCGCGGCGGCATCGCCGGCGGCCTTGCGCTGTCCGTTCGGGCGGCGCACCGCGGCGCCGGAGGGACGGATCGACGAGCTTCGCCCGTGATAGCCAATCGGCACGTACTTGTAGTTCGGCAGCAGCGGGTTGTCGGGCCGGAACTGCTTCCCCACGTTCATCGCGTGATGAATGCCCGCGTAGAAGTCCGTGTAGTCGCCGACGTCGGCGGGCAGGTGCATCGTGCAGTCACCGGCCGGCAACAGCTTCGGCTCCAGCGCCTGGCGCTCGGCGGCGCCTTCGGTGAGCAGCTCGAACAGCCGGCGCCGCAGCGCCTGCCGCGCGTCCGCGCCGGCCGCCATCAAGCGGTTCAGCCGAGGCCCGATGGCGAGTTCCGCGGCGTGCGCCGCGTCGCCGGAGAACAGGCCGGCCTGGTGGGCCGCCGCCACGTCGAGCACGTAGTCACCGATCGCCACGCCGCCGCGGGGCAATGCGTCGCCCAGTGACGTGAACACGCCCAGGGGAAGGTTCTGCAGCGGAAAATCGGCATGCCCGTTGGCCGAGGCCACCCAGCTCGGAACGGTCGGATCGTGCGTGTCGTCGAACCGGGCCATGACGAAGCTCCGCCGTGCCTACGGCTGTTGGGGGTTGAAGTGCTTCTTCAGGAGGCGGCCGTAGTCCTTGTAGGCCTCCTGCCGCGCATCAACACCGGCCGCGTAGGCCGTGACGCGCTGCGGGAAGCGGGTCTCGAACATGAACGCCATCGTGCCTTCGAGCTTCTTCGGCTTCAGCTCGACGTTGCTGGCGGTCTCGAACGCGTCGGCGTCCGGCCCGTGCGGCAGCATCGTATTGTGCAGCGAGAACCCGCCGGGCACGAAGCCCTGCGGCTTGGCGTCGTACTGCCCGTAGACCAGCCCCATGAACTCGCTCATGACGTTCATGTGATACCACGGCGGACGGAAGGTGTTCTCCGCCACCAGCCAGCGATCCGGGAAGATCACGAAGTCGATGTTCGCGGTGCCGGGAGTCTCGGACGGTGAGGTCAGCACCGTGAAGATGGACGGATCGGCGTGGTCGTAGAGCACCGGGCCGACCGGCGAATACCGCCGCAGATCGTACTTGTACGGCGCGTAGTTGCCGTGCCAGGCCACGACGTCGAGCGGCGAGTGATCCAGCGTCGCCGTCCACAGCGCGCCACCCCACTTCACATACAGGCGAGAGGCGACGTCCTTGTCCTCGTAGGCGGCGACCGGCGTCAGGAAGTCGCGTGGATTGGCGAGGCAGTTCGCGCCAATCGGCCCGCGCTCGGGCAGCGTGAACGCGCCGCCGTAGTTCTCGCACATGTAGCCGCGCGCCGGGCCGCTCCTGAGCTCGACGCGCATCTTGACGCCGCGCGGGATCACGGCGACTTCGCCGGGCTCGATGTCGATGATGCCGAACTCGGTCCACAGCCGCAGCTCGCCGGTCTGCGGCACCAGCAACAGCTCGCCGTCGGCGTTGTAGAAGTACTCGTCCTCCATGGAGCGGGTGACGAGATAGACGTGGGCGCCCATGCCCGCCTGCGTGCCCGCATCACCGGCCGTGGTGATGGTCCGCACGCCTTCGACGAACGACAGCGGCTCGGCGGGGATCGCGATCGCGCTCCATCGCATCGGCGCGATCGGCAGCGTCCACCTCGTGGCAGGGCGCGGATCGCCACAGGCCGATGTCGGCCTTTTCGAAGCGGCCGAAGTGCGCCACCGTGGGCCGGATGCGATACAGCCAGGAGCGTTCGTTGGTGGTACGCGGGGCGGTAAAGGGCGATCCGCTCAGTTGCTCCGCATACAGGCCGTAGGCGCACTTCTGCGGCGAGTTGCGGCCGATCGGCAAGGCGCCGGGCAGGGCCTCGGTCTCGAAGCCGTTGCCGAACCCGGACATGTAGCCTGCGTTCATCAAACGGTCTCCTCGGCGTCGGACAGGTCCACGTAAATCGTGCCGTCCTCGATCCTGGTCGGATAGGTCCTGACAGCCTTCGTCGTCATCGCGCCGTCGGCTTCGCCGGTGCGGACGTCGAACAGCGCGAAATGCAACGGGCACTCGATGAAGCCCTGGACGACGCAGCCCTGCGCCAATGACGCGCCCTGATGCGGGCAGGCGTCACTGGTGGCGAACACCTCTTCGTCCAGGCGGTACAACGCCAAGCGCCGCCCTTCGCACTCAACGCCGATCACGTCACGCGCCGCGAGCTCGGACACGGTCGCGGCGTAAGTCCACGGCATCGGCGTGCGTGCGCTCCCTGAAGTATGGGCCTGCCTAGACGCCCGCCTCGGCCTTCAGCACGCCGCGGCGGATCTGATCCTCCTCGATCGACTCGAACAGCGCCTTGAAGTTTCCTTCGCCGAAGCCGTCGTCGCCCTTGCGCTGGATGAACTCGAAGAAGATCGGGCCGATGGCGGTCTTGCCGAAGCGCTGCAGCAGCACCTTGGTGTAGCCGCCCTCGACAACCCCTTCACCGTCGATGAGGATGCCGTTCTTCTGCAGCCGCGCCAGATCCTCGCCGTGACCGGCGAGACGCTGATCCACGCGGGAATAGTAGATCGGGTTTGGCGCCGGCATGAAGTCCACGCCGCGGTCGATCAGGGTTTCGATCGACGCGTAGAGGTCCTGGGCGCCAAGCGCGATGTGCTGGATGCCCTCGCCGCCGTATTGCTGCAGGTACTCCTCGATCTGGCCCTGCTCGCCGGCGTCCTCGTTGATCGGGATGCGGATCTTGCCGTCGGGGCTGGTCATCGCCCGCGAATGCAGGCCGGTCATCCGGCCCGCGATGTCGAAGTAGCGGATCTGACGGAAATTGAAGATCCGCTCGTAGAAGCCGGCCCACTCGCCGAGCCGGCCGCGATAGACGTTGTGCGTCAGGTGATCGATGTACCAGAGGCCAACGCCGGG
Organism: uncultured Acidobacteriota bacterium; assembly: GCA_963723005.1. Lineage (GTDB taxonomy): Bacteria > Acidobacteriota > Vicinamibacteria > Vicinamibacterales > UBA2999 > VFZN01. Next base: position 143,144 of record CAVRPA010000020.1, read on the forward strand.
CGGCGCCGGATCCTTCTCGCCCAGCCACTCGAAGTCCACGTCGTAGATCGAGCCCTTGTCGCCGTAGCGGTCCACGAGATAGATGTGGAGCCCGCCGATTCCCTCGATGGTGGGAATCTCCAGCTCCCCCGGCGCCGCGGTCCGGTCAATCGGCCTCGCGCCCAGCGACAGCGCCCGCTCGTAGGCGTACTTCGCGTCCACCACGCGGAACGCCATCGCCGGCGCCGAGGGGCCATGCTTGGCGGCGAAGCCGGCGGCGAAGGATCCGGGCTCGGCGTTGAGGATCAGGTTGATCCCACCCTGCCGATAGAGCGTCACCTGTTTCGATCGATGCTTCGCGACGGCGACAAAGCCCATTTGCGTGAACAGCCGATCGAGTTCGGCGGGCTCGGGATGGCAGAACTCGACGAACTCGAATCCGTCGGTGCCCATCGGATTGGCGTCGCTGATGGTCGGCGGTGCGGCGTCGTGTGGATAAGGGCCCATGGGGTGCTCCGGGAATCAGGGATCAGGAATCAGGGATCAGGGATCAGGGATCAGGGGTCGGGGATCAGGGATCAGGGATCAGGGAATGCAGTTCGTCAACGGGCTCGCGGAACGAGCACGAGCCAAAGCTCACGAGCTGCTCGGCGCGCGTGCCCCCGACGATGCCGGCGGGCCATTCGGCCGCGCCCCAGCGGATCGACTCGTCCGAGAACACCAGTGACGATGTGTCGGTCTGGCAGAGGACTTGTTCGACGACGGACCGTGGCAGACCGGCGCGGATGGCCGCGGTCGCGAGGATCACGTTGAGGTAGCCGTACATCGGCGCCTGCGCGGCCTGGTCTTCGTAGGTGAGCCGGTACGATCCGCGCACCGCGTGGTGCAGGCCGGCAGTGGCCTTGAACGGCACCCTCAACCGCACGGCAGCCTCGATGAAGGTCAGCAGCGCCGCCGGGCTGGGGAATGCGTCGGGCGTGAGCCCACCGGTCCGCACCTTGCCTTTCAATCCGCGCTCGCCCACCCGCTCCAGCCAGCGCGGGGCGTCGTCGCCGGCGGTGACCTCGACGTAGACGTCGAAGGACGGTCCAAACTCCTCGGCCAGCCAGTCGATGCCTTCCAGCGTCTGCGGCTTGCACTCGATCGTGTCGACGACGGCGTGATGACGTGCGGACGCGGCGTTGAAGGCGCTGATCGCGTCGCGATCGGCCTGGGAACCGTCACGAACGATGGCGCTCAGCCGCCAGCCCTCGGCGGGGGCGGCCATGGACGCCATCGCCTCGGCGAACTCCGGCAGTCGCGCGGCGGTGAGCACGAAGCGGCCCAGCATCCAGGCGTCGCTGCCGCGCTGTGCCGCCGCGTACTCCGCGACCGCCTCGGGCATGGACAGCGCCGCCGGGGGAAACAGGCCGGCGTAGTCCACCACCGCGGCGAGCAGCGCGCGAGCGCTGGGGCTGTGCATCTGCCCAACTTAGGCCGCGCCGATCAATATGTCCAATACCTGATACACGGACGATTGATAATCTATGACTATGACCGAGTCCGCCCGCATCGAGCTCCGGCACCTGCGCTACTTCTGCCAGCTGGCGGACGAGCTGCACTTCGGCCGTGCCGCCCTGCGGCTGTCGGTCTCGCAGCCGGCGCTCAGCGTGCAGATCAAGCAGCTCGAGGAGATGGTCGGAGCGCGGCTCGTGGAGCGCCACAGCCGCCACGTCTCGCTCACCGACGCGGGCCGGGTGTTCGAGGAGTCGGCCCGTCGCATCCTGCGGGATGTGGAGGCCGCGGTTCAGGCGACGCGGCAGGCAGAGGCGGGAGAGGTGGGCGTACTGCGCGTCGGGTTCGGGCCGACCTTGATGTTCTCCACCCTGGCGCAGGTCGTGCGCGCGTACCGGGCGCGGTATCCCGGAGTGCGCATGGACCTCCGCGAGCTGGCCACGGCGGAGCAAGTGGACGCGCTGCTCCGCGGCGATCTGGATGTCGGATTCGTCCGCGGCGCGGAAACCGACCCGCGGTTGCACGCCGAGCCGTTCGCGAAGGAGCCGCTGCTGATTGCGGTCCATCGCGACCACCCCTCCGCCGGTGACGCGCGCGTGCCGCTTGCGAGTCTCGCCGAGGAACCATGGGTGCTGTTCCCGCGAGCGATCGCCCCGCAGCTGCACGAGCAGGTGATGCGGCTTTGCCGCGAAGCCGGGTTCACGCCGAACGTCGTCCAGGAAAGCCGTGAGGTCTACACGACCGTGGGGCTGGTCGGCGCCGGGGTGGGCGTGACGATCGTGCCCGAGGCCGTGCAGCGGATGTCGTGGAAGGGCGTGGCCTACAAGCCGATTCCGCGTGCGACGGTGCGCCTGTCGATGGTGCGGCCGAGCGGTCCGCCGCGGCCCGTCGTCGAGGCGTTTCTCACGGTCGCCCGCAAGGCATCCCGGGCACGGGGTCTGGCACGATAGCTCGAAAAACGCGGCAGTTTCTGCCAACCGTGAACGGCCGAGAGCGTCGTGCGCCCAAGGCCGTGCTCCCCTTTTCGGGCTGCCGCCGAGCTGGTACGCGTGTTGGAGGTGAAATCGAGCATGGCCACCCGAACGACCTGGCTCGTCCTGTCGGCGCTGTTGGTCGCGCACCCTCTGGCGGCGGACGCGCCGCCTCGCCGGAATGCCGTGGTCCGTATGGAGATGACGGCGTACTGCACGAAGGCGAGACCGCTCGGGCGAGCAGACGCGGCGCGGCATCGTCGCCGCCGATCCGCAGGTGCTGCCGCTCGGCTCGCGGGTTCGGGTCGAGGGGCTGGGAAAGCCGTTTGACCGCGACTATGACGTCGCCGACACCGGGCGCGAGGTGAAAGGCCGGGAGTTGGACATCTTCATGCGCGATTGCGCCGCGGCGAAGGAGTTCGGACGTCGCACCGCCCGAGTTCGAGTTCTGGAGATCGGCACGGGACGTCGGGGGACTGGCAATCGAGATAATCACCTATAGGGCAGCTGGCCGCGAGATCCCGAGCTTCGCCATGCGGGTTTCCAGCGTGGAGGGCTTGAGGCCCAGGCGGTCGGCCGCCCCTCCGGCGCCCCGAATCCGCCAGCGGGTGCTCTGCAGGATCGACCGGATGTGCTCGATCTGGACGCTCTGCAGCGTCATCGATGCTCCCCGACGTATTGGGGACGCTTGCGGCAGCGACACGGTCAGGATGGGGCCCGGTCGCGGTCACGACGGCTCGCTCGATGATGTTGCGCAGCTCGCGCACGTTCCCGGGCCAGGCATACGCCTGCAGGTGTTCGATGGAGTCCGGCGCAATCGCGTCAATCCGCTTGCCCCAGCACCGCGCGAAGTCGCGTGCGAAGTCCCAGGCCAGCTGAGGAATATCGGCAACCCGCTCGCGTAACGGCGGCACCACGATCGGGAACACGTTCAACCGGAAATACAAGATCGTCGCGGAGCGTTCCGTCCTGGACGGCCTGCTCGAGGTTGCGGTTGGTGGCGGCGATGATCCGGACGTCCACCTTGATCGAATGGTCGCTCCCCAGCCGCTCGACAACGAACTGCTCCAGGACGCGCAACAGCTTGACCTGAACGGCGACTGGCAGGTCACCGATCTCGTCGAGGAACAGCGTGGATTGGTCGGCGGCCTCGAAGCGGCCGATCTGCCGCGCGAGCGCGCCGGTGTAGGCGCCACGTTCGCGCCCGAACAGCTCGCTTTCGATGAGCGCCTGCGGAATCGCGGCGCAGCTGACCTTGATCATGCGACGCCGGCCGCGGGGGCTGCACTCGTGTACCGCCTCGGCGAACAACTCCTTGCCCACCCCGGTCTCGCCGAGCAGGAGCACGGTGGAAGCGGTGGGTGCGACGAGCTCGGCCTGGGCCAGCGCATGCCGAAGCGAGGCGCTAGCGGGAGCTCCTGAGGCGCTCCAGGGCGCTCGCCCTCACGGCGAGACGAGCCTCGAGGGCGCTGTCCACGGGAGCCGCTACCGGCGTGGTGGCTAATTCCCATAGCTGGGTACCCTACGCCGGTCCTCACAACCATCGGAACTGTCGGAGCTGACAGGGAGGCAGGGCAAAAGTGACAGGGGGGCCACGTCATCTTTACTAACCGGAACGGTTCTGGGATCATCAGCCCGACGATGAGGTTCCTCGCGATTCTCGCCGTGACGGTCAGCGCAGCGCTCGGCTCCGCCGGCAGTGCGTTCGCCGAGGAGCAGAAGCGGGTGCTCGTCCTTTATGCCGCCAGGCGCGACGCGCAGGTCGCCATCGTCGGCGATCGCGAATTGCCCCGGCTGCTCGGGCGCGGGCTCCCGGCCGGCCTCGACTACTACTCCGAATACCTGGATCTCGTCAGGTCGGAAGATCCCACGTATCAGGCCGGATTCCGCGATTACCTGCTGGTGAAGTACAGCGGCATCCGGTTCGACGTCGTGATCGCGATGCAGGAAACGGCCCTCGACTTCGTCGAGGCCAATCGCGACAAGCTGTTCCCCGAGACGCCGATCGTGTTCGTGTCCATGACAGACCGGCGGCCGGCCGTCGCCAACGAAACCGGGACTTCGCGCCGATCCCCGTCTGGGCGCCACGCTCGACTTCGCCGCCGCCCTGCAGCCCGACCTCAGGCAGGTGTTTGTCGTCACCGGCGCGTCAAGTACCGACAAGACCTACGAGAAGCTGGCGCGCGAGCAACTCAAGCCCTTCCAATCCCGGTTTGCCGTGACTTACCTGGCCGGGCTGCCGATGCGCGAGCTCGAGGGACGCGCTCGCGACACTACCGCTGCATTCGATGGTGTTTTCCGTGATGGTCTACCAGGATGGCGAGGGCGACAACTTCCATCCCCTGGAGTCGCTGGAGCGGGTCACGCGCGTGGCGAATGCCCCGGTCTACAGCTGGGTGGATTCGGCGATGGACCGTGGATCCTGGGCGGCAGCTTGAAGGTCCAGACCCTGCAGGCCGAGGAGGTCGCGACGCTGGCGCTCGAGGTGCTCCGCGGCGCGAACGCCGGCAGCATTCCCGTCAGAACGCCGCAACTGTACGTCGCGCAGGTGGACTGGCGCCAGCTGCAGCGATGGCGGGTGCCCGAATCCCGCTTGCCTGCCGGCACCCGTGTCCTCTTCCGCGAGCCCACCATCTGGGATCGCTATCAGGTCTACGTGCTGGGCGCGCTCGCGCTCCTGCTGGCGCAGAGCGCGCTGATCGCCGGGCTGCTGGTCCAGCGGACCAGACGGCGCCAGGCCGAAGAACAGGTGCGGGGCCGCGAACGTCGAACTGCGCAGCAGTTACGAGCGCATCCGGGACCTTGGCGCACGGCTGCTGAACGCGCAGGAGTCCGAACGGGCGCGGATCGCGCGCGAACTGCACGATGACATCAGCCAGCAGATGGCGCTGCTGCAGATCGACCTCGAGCTGCTCGGCGGCACGGCCCAGGGCGATGCGGTCGCGATGGCCGACGACGCCGTGAACCGGGCGCAGGACATTGCCCGCAGCGTGCACGAACTGTCCCACCGGCTGCATCCGGCCAAGCTGCGGCTGATGGGCCTCGTCTCGGCGCTGAAGGGCCTGCAACGTGAGCTGTCGCAGTCGGGCCTGACGGCGACGTTCACCCACGACCCGATCCCGGCAACCCTCCCGGCCGAACTGACGCTGTGCCTGTTCCGGATCGCACAGGAAGCGCTGCAGAACGCCGCCAAGCACAGCGGAACCGCCCGGGTCGCCGTGCGACTCAACCACGGCGCCAACGGTCTGACGCTCACCATCGAGGACGAAGGCGTTGGCTTCGATGTGAACGCGGGATGGCGCCGGGGGCTCGGGCTGATCAGCATGCGGGAACGGCTCGAAGCGTTCGGCGGCACGCTGGACATTCGCTCGACGCCGGGCGCCGGAACGCGCGTCGAAGCCACGGTGCCCCTTCCCAGGAGTCCCGAATCGTCGCTCGATCGGGATGGTGCAGAACCGTGCCTCGTGACTCCGGCCCGTGGTCGCCCCGAGGTAGAGTAGCGCTGACGATGAAAGGGCCTCGCGTTCTGCTGGCCGACGATCACGCGCTGCTGCTGGGCGCGTACGAGACGCTGCTTGCCGGTGAATGTCAGATCGTCGGGCAGGTCAGCGACGGCCGCGCCCTGGTGGCCGCGGCGCTGGCGCTCTCTCCCGACCTGATCATCCTCGACATCTCGATGCCGTTGCTGAACGGCCTCGAGGCGGGGCGCCAGATCAAGCAGGCCCTGCCGCAGGTGAAGCTGGTGTTCGTGACGATGAACGAGGATCCGGACCTCGCTGCCGAGGCGTTCCGGGCTGGCGCGTCGGCCTACCTGGTGAAGCGCTGCGCCGCGCTCCGAGCTGGTGGCGGCGGTCCAGGAAGTGCTCCAGGGCCGCTCGTACGTGACGCCCTTGATCACGGAGGGCCTGGTCGAATCGCTGCTGGAACTCGAAGGCGGCACGGCCGGCTCCGAACTGACCCCGCGCCAGCGCGAGATCCTGCAGCTGCTCGCCGAGGGGCGTTCGATGAAGGAGGTCGCCGCGGTGCTGGACGTCACGCCGCGAACGGTGGCCTTCCACAAATACCGGATGATGTCGCAGCTCAAGGTCAAGACGACGGCAGAGCTGATTCAGTACGCGGTCAAGCAGCACATCGTCTGACGATCGTTCCGGCTCTGCCGCTGCCAAGACAATCCGTCTGTCCTCGCGCACTCCAGCCCCTATACTGACTTGCGCCGCCTTGCGGCGCTGCTCGGGGATCAGGAGGGAGGCACGATGCGCGTCCTGCTCTTGTCGATGCCAGACTCGTTCGAGCACATGGCACCGATCGCCATCCGGATGCCGAATGGCGCGCTGGCCGCCCTTGCCGGCAACATCGATTCGCATCACCGGGTCGCCATCGCCGACCTCGTCCTGGTGCAGGGCCAGGTGGCGCCGACCATCACGCGGCTGATTCGAGAGTTGCAGCCCGATGTCGTCGGGCTGTCGATCATGACCTTCCAGCGCGCGACCGCGCTGGCGACAGCCGCGCTGGTCCGGCGCCTTGCCCCGCATGCGCATATCGTCGCGGGCGGTTACGATCCAAGCCTCGCGCCACAAGCCTACGAACCCGCCAACGCGATCGACACGTTGGTGCGGGGCGAAGGCGAGCACACGTTCAGGGCGCTGCTCCGCGCGCTCGAGCATGGCGGCGACCTGGCGGAGATCCCGGGGTTGTCGCATCGCCGCGAGGGTGCGCTGGTCCACAACCCGAATCGTGCGGTGGCAAGGCTCGCCAGCGAGCCGCTGGCGCTGCCGGCGCGAGATGCACGCGTGCTGACGGGCTACACGCTGCTCGGCCGGCCCGTTGACGTCGTCGAGACGTCGCGCGGCTGTACCTTCGATTGCAGCTTCTGCTCGATCATCGAGATGCGCGGGCGCAATTTCCATCCCTATCCGATCGAGCGTGTGCTGGACGACATCGCCGATGCCAGGCAACACGGGGCCCGGGCCATCTTCCTGGTGGACGACAACATCACGCTCGACGTCCAGCGCTTCTCGCGCCTGTGCGAGGCGATCATTGCCCGCGGGTTGCACGATACGGATTTCGTCGTCCAGGCGATGACGGCGCCGCTTGCCGAGCACGGCGCCACGCTTGCGCCGCTGATGCGGCGCGCGGGCTTCCGCTACGTGTTCCTCGGCATCGAGAACGTCCTCGCCGACGATCTGGCGTTCCTCAACGCCTCGGCGAAGAACGCGCGGCGCGAGCACGGCCGCACGGTCGGCAACGCGTCGGTGACCGCGATCGAGCACCTGCATCGTCACGGCCTGTATGTGGTGGGGGGCCTGATCGTCGGCAACCCTGACGACACGCCAGAATCGGTCGAGGCGAACCTGGCGTTCGCCCGTCAGTATGTGGACTGGCCCTATATCCAGCACCCCACACCGTACCCGCGCACGCCGATGACCGAGGAGTTCCGCCGCCGCGGGCTGATCGTGGACGACGACGTGGCGCACTACGACGGCACGACGGCCGTCGTCCGAACCGAGCACGTGTCTGCCGATGAAGTGGAGTTCCTGCGCTGGCGCGCGGAACGCTGGATGAAGGTGCGCCATTTCCCCGCCGCGCTGCGGCACAGCCCACGCTTCGTGCTGCGGCACGGCGTGTCGATGATGAGGCACACGTTCGCCGGAACCACGCTGCGATCGCTGGTGGGGCTGGACGACGAGCGGAGCACCTTCGAGCGGTTCCGCGCCATCCGCCGCCGCGAGCGCGACGCCGTCAGCCGCCTGGACGTGCCGGCCGGGCCGCTCGCCGATCACGCGGACGACGTTCCGCTGCTCCGCCCTCGGTCGTCGTCGCGCACCATATGAGACGCGAGATGAACCGCTCGAGGCGGTAGTCGATACAATGGGCGACGCCAGACAGCCCCATGCACAGTGACGACGAGCGCTGCGCGCACGCGCGGAAGATTCAGGCTATCGAACGCGCCTTTGTCGGCGGCGACCTCGATGCGCTGAGAGCGTCCGTGGACGACCCGTCAGCCGTGCCGAACGGCGTGATGCCGATCGAAATTGGCTCGTGTCTCGTGTTCGCCGTCTACCACAGCCCACTGTCGTTCATCCGTACCTTGCTGGAACTCGGCGCCGATCCCAACGCGCCCGTGGACGATGGGTTCCCGCCGCTGATCGCGGCGCTCAGCTGCTCGCAAGAGGCGCCCGGTGCGACGCCGCGCACCGATTTCGAGGACGTCCTTCGCCTGTTGCTGTCGTTCGGCGCGGATCCGAATCAGCGCGGCCACAACGACTACACGCCGCTCCACATGGCGGTGGCGGTGCGTCAACCGCAGGCCATCGCGATCCTGCTTGGCGCCGGCGCCGATCCCAGTCTGCGCACGCGCATCGACGACTGCGACACGCCGATCGAGATGGCGGAATCTGCCGGCTTGGCCGAACTGGCGTCGGCCATGGCGCGCAAGGGCCAGCCAATCAAGCAGCGGCTGCGCTCCGGGCTGACCCTGCTCGAGGACGTCGCGGGGACCGGGCCGCCGGTGCGCAGACAGCAGCAGTATCGAATCCGTCTGCGGCTGTGGTTGAACCAGGGCGAGCCGGTGCGCTGGCCAGCGCCCTGGGGACCCGTGGATGAGGCGAGGCTCGAAGACGATGGAGAGACGCTGGTCACCGAAATCCGCGTCAACCGCGGCCAACTCGCCAGTGGACTCTTCTATGGCATGGACGGGATGCGCGTGGGCGGGACCCGCCGGCTGGAGATTGCGCCCCATCTTGGATACGCGGATCACGGAGTGCCCGGTATCATCCCGCCGAACGCGGCGCTGACTGCCGAGATCACAGTTCTCGGGCCTGGCCGGGAGCGCGCGCCAGCATAGCCGGCGACGCGTTCAGCTGAAGCTGCCGGCTGGAGGATCAGCTGGCCCAGAACAGGCGACTACAGAATCAACGCTCGGCCGTGTCCGCTCGTCCAAGGTCCCATGCCGGCCTTTCTGGGCGACCTGCGCTACGGCATCCGCCTGCTCCGACGCGCTCCCGGCTTCGCCGCCACCGCGGTCCTGACGCTGGCGCTCGGCATCGGCGCGACCTCCGCGCTCTTCAGCGTGGTGCACGCGGTGCTGATCGAGCCGCTTCCGTTCCCGAAGTCCCAGGACATCCTGCAGGTCTGGCGCAGCGAGCTGCCGAGCCTCACCTACGGTTCGGCATCCTACGCGCGATACCTCGACTGGGCGCGCGAACAGCGGACGTTCACCGAGCTGGGGGCGTGGGCTCCACGCGGCGTGACCATTGCGGGCCGCGAAGGGCCTGAACGCCTCGCCGGCGCCACCGCATCGGCGTCGTTCTTCCGCGTGATGGGAGCGTCGCCAGTGGTGGGGCGCTGGTTCACGGAGGAGGAAGACCGGCGCGGTGGTGCGCGCGTTGCCGTGATCAGCGAAAGCCTGTGGCGTCGTCGCTTCCAGGCGTCGGCCTCGGCGCTGGGGGCGACGGCGCTCGTTGACGGTGAACCCTACACCGTGATCGGCGTGGCACCGGCGGCATTCGCGGAGATCTGGCGGCCTGAAGTGTGGCTGCCCCTCGGTCTCACGGCCGATCCGGCGAACCGCGGCAGCAACTACCTGATGACGTTCGGACGCCTGCAGCCTGGCGCGACGCTCGGGTCCGCGCGCAACAGCCTGGCAGACCTGGCCGCGCAGATGACGCGAGAACATCCCGAGGACACGTACACGTTCACCGCCCGCGCGCTGCATGAGGTCGTCACCGAGGGCGCATCGCGGGGTCTCTGGGTGCTGCTCGGCGCCACTGGCCTGCTGCTGCTGATTGCCTGCACCAATGTCGCCAACCTCCTGCTGGCCCGCTCCGTCGTGCGCGAGCGCGATCTGGCGATTCGCGCGTCGCTCGGCGCGGGGCGCGGGCGCCTCGTCGCGCAGGTGATGGGCGAAACCCTGGTGCTCGGACTGACCGGAGGCGTGACCGGCCTGGCGCTGGCGTGGGCGCTGGTGCGGGTGTTCGTCACCCAGGCGCCGGCATCGTTCCCACGCCTGGCCGCCATCGACCTCGATCTGCCGGTGCTGCTGTTCTCATTCGCGGTCGCGGTGGTCGCCGCCGCAATGGCGGGGCTGGCGCCGGCGGTCAACCTGGTCCGCGCCGAGCTGAATGCCGCGGTCCAGTCCGGCTCCGGCCGTGCGGTCACCGCGCATCGCGCCCGGCGCGCCAGCCGCCTGCTCGTCGTCAGCGAAGTCGCGCTCGCCCTGGCGCTCGTCACCACTGCCGGCCTGATGACCAGGAGCCTGCTGCGCCTGCAAGCGCAGGACCTCGGTGTCACCCGCGCACCGGTGTTGACGTTCTCCGTCGGTCTGCCTCCGTTCGTCGCGAATGGCGATGCCGCGATCCTCCGCTTCCAGCAGCAGTTCGCCGAACGCGTCCGTGCCCTGCCTGGCGTGTCGCACGTCTCCGCCATCAACATGCTGCCCGTGGCCGCCACCGGCAACAACGGCCGCGCCCGCCGCGACGACCAGCATGGCGAGGACGAGGGTGTGCCGGTCACGGAGATGCGAATCGTGATGAGCGGGTACTTCCAGGCGATGGGTGTGCGGCTGCTGGCAGGACGCGCCATCGAGGATCGCGACCGCGCCGGCATGCCCGCCGTCGCCGTGGTGAACGAGACGCTCGCCTCGAGGCTGTGGCCGGGGCTCGCCACCCAGCAGATCATCGGCCGCCGCGTGCGCATCGGGTTCGACCCTTCGGATGCCGTACGGGAAGTGGTCGGCGTCGTTGACAACGTGCGATCCCGCCGGCCCGACGCGCCGCCCGATCCCGAACTCTACGTGCCGTTTGCCGAGATCCCCTCGCCCACCATGTCGTACGTCGTTCGCAGTGCCGGCGATCCGTCGGCGCTGACCGGGGCGATTCGCCGCGAACTGGCGGCGATGACGCCCCATGTCGCCCTCGCGGCGGTGCGCACCTTCGACGATGTGGTGTCCACGGCAACCCGCACGTCCGGATTGCTGTCGTGGCTCAGCGTGCTGTTTGGCGCCCTGGCAGCCACGCTGGCCATCCTCGGCATCTACAGCGTGATGTCCTACACCGTCGCGCAACGCGAACGCGAGCTGGCAATCCGCGCCGCCCTGGGCGCCAGCCGCACGACACTGCTGGCGCTGGTGATGCGCGAAGGCCTGGTGCTGAGCGCCGCCGGCCTTGTCGCCGGCGCGGTCCTCGCCTGGGCTGGCTCGGGGGTGCTCCGGGCGTTGCTGTTCGAAACGAGTGCCACCGACCCGTGGGTGTTCGCGGGTGCCGCGGCGATGCTGGCCCTGGCGGCCGGTGCCGGTTACCTGCTGCCGGCGGCACGCGCTTCGCGGGTGGCACCCGTCACCGCGCTACGCAGCGAGTAGCGGAGGTCACCCCGTTCGCGATCGCCGCACCGGAGCAACCGGTTACGATCGACGCGTGTCCTTCTCGCGCGTCATATTCGCCGTCGTGCCGGTGTGGCTCATCGTTTCCCTGTCGGGCTGCGCCTCGCTGCCGGCGGAGCCCTCGGCCTCCACCATCCTGAATGCCGACGATCGCGCGTTCTGCGTGAGCGAGACCAACCGCTACCGCGCGATGGCGGGGACCGGGCCGGTGACCGGGTCCGAGACCATCGAGGCTTACGCCGATCGGGCCGCAGCCAGCGATCACGGCCGCAACCGCGCGCACGACTACAGCCGCGGGCTGCACGGCCCAAAAGCGATCGCGTGGGCGGAAAATTCGGCCATTCGCTGGCCGCTGAACGGCGGTTCTGCGAGGCAGGCGATTGCCACCATCATCGCTGCGTTCTGGGCGGAAGGGCCTGGTGGTGGTCACTACGAGACGATGCGCAACTCTCGGTATGGAGCCGTGGGCTGCGGTGGATACACGAAGAACGGGGCATTCACCTTCGTGCAGCACTTCCGGACATCCGAATAACCCTTTCGCAACCGCCAGGGTGTCAATCGGGCGTCTGCCGGATGCCGTCGACCGGTCACCCTGGTCAACGCACGATCCAAAGCAGAATCTCCGCCTCGTCGATCACCATTCGCTTGTCTGGGGTCCACCCGCTCATCGGGAACTGGTGCGAGACGATGCGCGTGCCGGGCTTCAGCGCCCGGAGCCCGGGTTCAATCTGCTTCAGGATGTTGGGCGACAGATACATCGTGACCACCGTCGCCTCGCTCAGGTCGGCCGTGAACAAATCGCCGACCGCGAACGTCACGCGGTCGGCCACTTGCGCGTCGCCGGCGTTGGCCCGTGCCAGCGCGACCAGGCGCGGCTCGATCTCGATGCCGATGCCCCGTGCGCCATACTTCTGCGCGGCAATGATCGGAATGCGCCCATCGCCGGACCCGAGGTCGTAGACCACGTCTCCGGGCTGGACATTCGCCAGTTGCAGCATCGCGTCGGCGATGGCGTGCCGCGTCGGCGTGAACATCACGTCTGGCGTGCGGATGGGCTGCTGCCCAAGCGCCACCGCAACCACCAGCAGGATCAGGCGGCTCATCGACCGAAACGGTAGCATGCGCCGGAGCCGGAACGTTTACCCTTGGTCATGGAGCGCATCGCCGACCTGCTGAAACGTGAAGCCGAGTCGGGCTTCGCGCGCCTGGTCGGGACGCGGCTCACCGGCACGCTGCCGTTGACGGAAGCCGTGCTGAACGACGCGATCCGCCGATCGCCGCACATACCACCCGGCCTCACGGTGGAGATCCTCGATTCCAATCGGCTCGTGGCTCGCTACGGCATCGTCAGCGCCGCGGCCGTGCTCGATGACGAAGTGCGCGTCGGCGGTGGCGCGCCCCAGGTCTCGTTCGAGCTGAATTCCGTCATGGTGGCGTGGGCACTCAAGCAGGCGGTGCGCCTGCCGGCGCTCCGGATCGAGGGCCGGCGGGTCACCTTCGACGTCGGCGCGCTCGATGGCGTGGACGCCACGCACCCTTTCTGGTCCTACCTGCTGCGCGCGCGGCTGCGGACCACCCCAGGTCGCGTGCACGTCGACTTCGAAGCCGGTGTGCGCTGACCGAAGAACATCAGCCCGCGGCGACGGGCACGGAGGTTCGGATGCAGGAATGGCTGAAGGCGCAGATGGCGAACGGTTTCACGGCCTTTGACGGCGCGTCGCTCACGGGTTCCATTCCCGTGAAGGAGTCGCTGATCAACGAGATGATTGCCAGTTTTCTGGCGCACGCCGGTGACCCACCTGCCGCGCGGCCGGCCTTCGATCCACGTCTCATCGCGCCTTTCATCAGGACGGCAACGGTGCGCGCCGAGCCTGGCGTGGTCACGCTGCACGTAGACCTGCGGATCGGACCGCGGACTTAGGGATCCGGCCGTCAGCGGTCGGCGTGGCATCAGCGCGGGGCGACGAGCAGCGGAAGGAGCACGCCCGGATCGACCGGCTTCACCAGGTGGTGCGCAAACCCCGCCGCGTGGCTGCGCGCGACGTCTTCGGCCTGTCCGTAGCCCGTGACCGCCACCAGCAGCGGCGAGCCGGCGCCCTTGCGTGCGCGGATGCGCCGGGCGAGTTCCAGGCCGTCCATCACCGGCAACCCGATATCCAGCAGCGCGACGTCCGCGTCGAAGGTCTCGAGTAGATCGAGTGCCTGTTGCCCATCGGCGGCGGTGGCGACGATGTGCCCGCTGGAGGTGAGCAGCCCGTACAACATTGCGGTGGCGTCGCTGTTGTCGTCCACCACCAGCACGCGAACCGACGGCCTTCGCAGGGCAGGCGGCTGAGTGGCGCCGGCGGGCGCGGCCTGCTCCTCCTCCTGCGCAGGCAGCCTCACGGTGAAGGTGCTGCCGCGGCCCTCACCATCGCTGTGCGCCACGATGCGGCCGCCGTGCAGGCTGGCCAGGCTGCTGGCAATAGCCAGGCCGAGCCCGAGGCCGCCTTCGCCGCGGTCGATGGTGCGCGGCCCCTGCACGAACAGGTCGAAGATGCGCGGCGCGAGCTCCGGCGAGATGCCGCGCCCGTTGTCGGTGACGTCGACGACGATCTCCTCGCCGGCGCGCCGGGCCGAGACCGACACGGTGCCGCCATTCGGGGTGTACTCCGCGGCGTTCGTGAGCAGGTTGCAGAACACCTGCGCCAGGCGCACGCCGTCGCCGCGGACCCGGAGGCCGCCGGCGACGTCCACTTTCAGCTGATGGCGATGGCGTTCGAAGAGCGGCGCCGCCATCTCGGTCGCCCTCGTGATCACGTCATCGAGCTGCACCACGTCGCGGTGGATCTCCAGCGCGCCGCGGGTGATCCGCGACACGTCGAGCAGGTCGTCCACCAGGCGTGACATGTGCGCCACCTGCCGTTCGATGACGGCGTGCTCCTTCGTCCAGATCGTGCCGCGCGCCTTCAGCAGACCGAGGGCCGTGACGATCGGCGCCAGCGGGTTGCGCAACTCGTGCCCGAGCATGGCGAGGAACTGGTCCTTGGCGAGGTTGGCGTTCTCGGATTCAGCGCGCGCCGCTTCCGCCTGGGCGAGGTGGCGATCGCGTTCGTGGCCGCGTTCGATCAGCAGCGTGCTCGACTGCTCCAACGCCTGCCGCAACCGGGTGACGTCGCTGACAATCGACGTGGATCCGGCGACCGGTCGCCCCTGCGACAGCGCCTCCGCGGCATGCGCCGCCGATCCGATTTCGGAAGAGATGCGGCCCGCCAGCCGGTTCGCCCCGCCAATGCTGGCGAACAGCACGATCAGCGCCACCAGGGCCAGCATCGTCGTCGATTGGCGAAGGGGACCGTCCATGACCGCGACCGGCACGACCACCGACGACGTCCACCCGGAGAGCGCCGAGTGCGCGAACGCGACGTAGACCTCGGCGCCCTCGAGCGAGGTGTCGCGATAGAACCCTTCCGCGCTGGCGTTGACGCGGGCCATGAACGACGGCGTGGCGGGCTCGCCGACGAAGCGCTCCGGGCTGCGCGTCCTGGCCACGATCGTGCCATCCGTGTCCACGATCACGCGCGTCCATTCGTTCTGGCCACGTGTGAGCCTCGCCACCAACTCCGCGACGATGTCGGGCGTCACGACTGCGGTGAGCACATAGCGAATGGTGCCGTCCTCGCGCACCGGCACGCGAACGCCGAAGGCCAGCCGTCCGCTCGGCCCACGCCGCAGAGCGGCGACAACCGGCGCGCCGCCGTTGATGGTCGCCAGCACGCTGGCCGGGTCCACCGCCCGCGCGGTCGTCGTCTCACCGGGTCTCGCGGCGTCGATGAGAACGCGGCCGTCGGGCGCGAGCAGCCGCGCTGACAGCCAGCCCGGTTGCGTGCCGACGACGTTCCGCAGCGCGGCATCGAATCCTGCGAGGTTCGCGTCCGCCAGACCGGGCGACGAGGCCAGCGCCTGCAGAGTCCGCACCGTGGCATCCAGGTCGCCATCCAGAGCGGCTGCCTGCCGTCGAGCCGATTCCATGAGAATCCGCTGATTACCCTCGCGGTTGTCGCCAAGGAGACGCAGCAGCAGCACGCCGCTCACGACCAGGAACGGCAGCATCGAACCCGCGATCAGCAGGAGCAGATACGAGCGAAGCGCCAGCTGACGGCGCGGCGCGGGCGTGGTCATGGATGAACGATCCGGTAGATGAAGCCCTGGCTGTCGTCGGACAGGTACAACGCGCCGTCGGCGCCGGTCATCAGCCCGGAGGGCCGGCCGGTGACAACGCCGTCCTTCAGCCAGCCGCTGGCGAAGTCCTCGATCGCGCTCGGCTGCCCGTCCTTCATCACCAGCCGCACCACCTTGTAACCGACCTTCTGCGGGATCGCCGTCGATCCGTGGAGCGCCACGAACAGGCTGTTGCGGTAGGCCTCGGGGAACTGCGTGCCGGTGTAGAAGTGCAGCCCGGCCACCGCGACATGCGGGGGCAGCGAGAACGCCGGCGGCATCGCCTGCGCGCTGGTGATGGGCGCCGGCACGTCCTTCATCAGCGGCGACGGGTTCGGCACGCTGCCGCCGACGAAGAAGGGAAACCCGTAGTGCGCGGCCTGCTTCGACGATGTTGATCTCGTCGGGGGGAAAGGCTTCACCGCTGCCGTCCTGGCCGTTGTCGCCCGCGAACAGCCGGCCGGTGCGCGGCTCCCAGTCGAAGCCGTTGGCATTGCGAAGACCCGTCGCGTACGCGCCCGCGCTCGAGCCGTCGCGGTTGAACACTTGAATCGTCATGCGGCGCGGGTCGGCCTCGACGCAGACATCACACGACGAGCCAATCGAGACGTAGAGACGCCCATCGGGGCCGAACCCCAGCGTTCTCGACGTGTGGACGGCGGGCGTCGAGGACGGCAGCTCGGCAAACACCTCTGGCTCACCCGAAGGCGCGCCGTTCACCCACTTCACACGTCGGACCGCCGGTGTGGTGGCGATGTAGAGGTAGCCGTCCTTGAATGCCAGGCTGTGTGCGTTCGGCATGTCGCGCAGGACCACGACCGGCTCGGCGACGCCGTCCTTGTTGGCGTCGGGCAGCGCGACCACCTCGTGGGTCCGGCGCCGCGCCACCAGCAACACTCCGTCGGGGCTGACCGCCATGAAGCGGGCGCCTTGCAGCCCTGACGCGAACACTGAAATGCGGAAGCCCGGCGGCAGCTTGATATCCGCGAGCGGAGCGACGGCGGGAGGGGCGGGAGGGGCAGGTGTCTGCGCACGACCTCCTGAGGTGGCGCCGACGAGCGCCATCGCCGCCGTGATGACCACGGCCACCGTCGTCTGGTCGAATTGGTGCTGTCTGGTCATGACGTCAGACAGAGTAGTCGAGCCGGGCTGTCGGTTCACTCTAATCGATAGCCCAGCTCGACCGCAGGGTTTCCGCTACCATCCGCGTGTGACCTCCACGCTTCGTCTCGTCGTCCTGGCCGTGGCGCTGCAGGCGGCCATGACGCACGCGGCGCCAGCTGATGCGCCTATTGCGCAGCCCGCCGTCCGCGCCGACCTCGTGCTCTACAACGGCCGAGTCATCACCGTGGATGGCGCGTTCTCCATCGCGGAAGCCGTGGGCATCGCCGGCGATCGGATCGTCGCGGTGGGAACGACAGCCGAGGTGCGGGCAACCGCGGGTCCCGCGGCACGCCAGATCGATCTGCGCGGCCGCGCGCTCATTCCCGGGTTGATGGACAACCACCTGCACAGCGCCGGCGGTGGGCCGGGCGTGGATCTGTCGCGCGCCCGCTCCCTCGACGACGTGTATGCCGCCATCCGTGCCCGCGCCCAGACCACGATGCCCGGCGAGGCCATCGTCTCGAACAGCGACTGGCACGAAGCCCAGCTGAAGGAACAGCGACTGCCACTCCGCGACGACCTCGATCGCGTCGCGCCGAATCATCCGGTGATCCTGATCCGGGGCGGACACGAATACATCGTCAACTCCGCGGTGCTTCGCCGCTGGGGTGTTGACGACAAGACGACCGACCCCGAAGGCGGACGGCTGACGCGTTATCCGGACGGGCGCCTGAACGGCGAGCTGGTCGATACCGCGCGATCGCTGATCACGCTGCCGCCGCCACCGTCGCGCACGCGCGACGAGCAGATGGCGGCGCGCATCGCCGAGTACAAGACGCTGAACGCCGTCGGACTCACGACCGTTCGGCATCCGGGCATCTCGGTGGACGACTATCGCCGTCTCCAGGACTTGCAGCAGCGCGGACTGCTGACGATGCGCGTCAATGCGCTGCTGCGGCCTGGCGGCGATGCCGCGGCGGTGGCCAGGACGCTGGACGAGTCCGGGCTGCACCAGGGCGACGGCGACGCGTGGCTTCGCATTGGCGGCATCAAGCTCGCGGTGGACGGCGGCTTCGAAGGCGGGTTGATGCGCCAGCCGTACGAGGAACCGTGGGGCGAAGGTGGGACGTTCCGCGGTCTGCAGACGATGGAGCGTGAGCGGTACACCGAGGTCGTGCGGCTGCTCAATCAGCGCGGCTGGCGGGTCGCCACGCACGCCGTGGGCGACGCCGCGATCGACATGGTGCTGGACGCCTACGAGCGAGCCAACGCCCAGTTGCCGATCAGCGGCAGGCGCTGGTCGATCGAGCACGCGTTCATCGGCCGGCGCGATCATCTGCCGCGCATCAAGACGCTCGGCCTGGCGCTCTCCGTCCAGGACCATCTGTATCTGGCCGGTCCCAGTCTGGTGCGGTACTGGGGAGCGGCGCGAGCGGCGCTCACTACGCCGGTGCGCATGTATCTCGACGCCGGGCTGCCGGTTTCGTCCGGCACCGACGCGCCAGTGGTGCCCTACCCGCCGCTCTGGACGCTCTATCACTTCGTGACCAGGGACACCATCTCGGGCGGCGTCCTCGGTCCCGATCAGCGCGTCACCCGCGCCGAGGCGCTGCGCATGGCCACGATGGGGAACGCCTGGTTGATGATGGAAGAGACCGAGAAAGGATCGATCGAGAAGGGCAAGCTCGCGGACCTGGTGGTGCTGTCGGACGATCCCCTCACCTGCCCCGAGCCGCGGTTGCGCGACGCGACGGTGCTGATGACCATCGTCGGCGGCCGGGTCGTGCACGATGTGATGCCGTAGCGCCCTACGGCGCCAGGTCCTGCCAGACCTGCTTCAGGACCTTCGGGTCGACGATCAGCGTGTCGGCCTTGTCCGGCTCCTTCTGCGAATACAGCATGAGTTTGACCGTCCCGCATTTGGGGCCGAGCGTGGCAGGATCGAAGACGTAAAGGCCTTCGACGATCGCGTCGCTCTCGGTCAAGCGCTGCTCCAGCGTGAAGGGGTGGATCGGCGTCATCTCTGACGCGCCGCAGAACACTCGCATCCGCGAGAAGCCGGGCTTGAAGCGCTTGAACGGCGGCAGCGACATGCCCTGCGTGCTTGCGGCGCCGCGCGCCACCATCGTCCAGAAGCCCTCGACCAGCCGCGGCGTCACCCGCACCAGCAGCAGGTTCGGGAACGCGGCCACATATTCGGACCAGGCGCCGAACTCCATCAGCATGCGCGCCCGTTCCGCCGCCACGTCGAGCCGGCCGGCATCCGCGTAGCGATCGCGTGCGCCCCCCTCTGACCGGTGCCGCGCGGCATACACCTGCACCGGTGTGAGGAACGAGATATCGAAGTCCGCCGACGAAATCTGCGCCGGGCTGAGGCTGCCCGCGCGCCGGCGGACCACTTCGTCGAGCGCCACCGCGGGTGACGATCGCGGGGGCTCCACAGGCAGGTGTGTGGCAGGCGGCGCGGCGCCACGCATTGCCGCTTCAGCGGACGCCACGACCTGGCACGCCTGATCGATCGGCGCCACCCGGGTATCCCCGCGGGTTGCGCCCTCGCGGACATCTTCCGTTGACGAGATCCCCACGACGACGCCCGCGGTGGTGAACACCGGCCCGCCGTTGCCGCCCGAGTCGAGCCTGAAATCAGCCACGATCACACGCGGCTCGACGCCGCCGACGATGCCGGTCGTCTGCCCCTTCAGCCGGCCGAATGGCGCGCCGATGGCGACGACCTCCTGCCCGTCCTGCACACGAGCGCTCGGCTTGGCGCAGTCGATCGGCACGGGCCGAAGCGAGTCGGTGAGCGCAGGGTCGATCCACAGGATCGCGACGTCTCTCGTCTTGTCAGAGGCCAGCACTTTCGCCGCCACCTTGAGCGACGCCGAGAGCTGCACCTCCACCGATGTCGCATCACCGACGGCATGTTGATTCGTCGCCAGCAGCCCCTTGCGGTCGATGACGAATGCCGACGCGCGAGCGGTCGGCGACCAGAGAGCCACGACGCTGTCCTGCCAGCGAGGCAGCAGGAAGGATGGATCGTTCTCGAGCGAGGCGCCCGCTGTCGTGGCCGTTTCGGTGGTGGTGGCGCGTTCGACTTCCGCGTTGCCCGCGGTCAATTCGAGGGCGGCGTCGCGGCCGCCCGCGACGTCCACCATCTGCGTCCACTGATACGCCTGGCCATTGAACACGACGGGGCGATCCGATTCCACGGTGTACGTCCCCGGCACCAACTTGATGTCAACCGTGCCGTCGAGCGCGGTCAGGACCCGGCGCGGCGGCGCCGACGCTGGATTGTCGCTGACGAGCAGCACGTGCCGCGGCACCGGCATCGGCTTCTGGTCGGCGTCGAGCAGCGTGACCGTGACGTGCAGGACGCTCTGCCCCTGAACGAACACCGGGAACGGCACGACGACGAACAGTGCGCTGAGAAGCAGCGCTCTCATCGATGTCATCGGACTTCCAGCAGTGTAACGCCGGTCCAGTCGCACACGGCCTCACGTGAGGTTCGTTGAATACCGGCGGCCGTGCTTCATGGCGGATACAGCTGCACAATCGCCACACCCACCGGCTCGTCGGTGAGCACGGTCAGCCGCGTCCCGCCGTCGAACCAGAAGGCATCGCCCGCCTGCACGCCCATGCGGCGCCGTATGCCCCGGCTCGACACCTCGACCGTCCCGTCCGACAGAAAGGTCGTCACGGAGGGATATCGGCCCGTGCCGTGGCCGTAGCGCAGCGAGCGGAACACGGCCTGCAGCAGGCGACCGCCCGGCCAAATGCGCGCCTCGCTGGCATCGGAAGGGGGGTCGGTGCCGGGCTCCCCGAGCTCGCGCGGGCGAGGCGGCGACCTCAGCAACTCGATGTGGACGGCGCGCGGCACCACCCCAGGCCGCCACGACGGCGCGGCGCCGCGCGGGGGTTCGAGCAGTCTGGTATTCAGCACCCCAGGGCTGGGCGTCAAACGGATGTAGAGCACGACAGGGCGCGCCTCGGCGACGCGCCGTTCGGCCGCGGGGTATTCGAGCGCCACGAGACCGACCCGTACGTAATCGTTCTCGAAGGCCAGCACCTCTTCGGCCGGCCTGGCTGATGCCAGCAGGTTGGGTAGATCCTGCGCCGCCAGGGTGACAGTGGCTAGCGCGGCGAAGGCGGCGACGGGGAACCTGGCCATTCGAGTCAGGATCAAGCGTAACCTTTCGGAGGATCCACAGGCGTGCCAGTTATGGAAACCGACGCGCGACGACTGGTCTTCGAGACCCACGCCACTTCGTACGATAACGAGGCTGCCCTGGCCTCCGGTCATTACGACGTTGACCTGTCTCCGATCGGGGAGCAGCAAGCGGCCGCGCTCGGGGTCCGGTACGCCTTGGACCTGCCCTCGCTGGTCGTGGCTTCCGATCTGCGACGGTCGTGGCGGACCGCCGAAATCGCCTTCGGCACACGTGTCCCGGTGATGCGCGAGGCGCGGCTGCGCGAATGCGATTACGGGACGATGGCGCGCAGGCCCACTCGCGAGATCGACCGCCGGCGCGTCGCCTCCATCGACACGCCTTTCCCCGGCGGCGAGAGCTACTCGCAAACGACGGCACGCGTCGCGTCGTGGCTGGGCGATCTCACCGTGGCCTGGCCCGGGGGCTGGGTCCTCGTCATCGGCCATCGGGCCACGCACTACGCGCTCGATCACTTGCTGAAGGGCGTGCCGCTGTCCGACGCGGTGGGCGCGAAGTTCGAGTGGCAGCCCGGCTGGACCTACGTGGTCCCGGCTCGTCACGCGGGAGCCTGACGCGAGCCTGCACGGTCCGGCTCTACAATAAGACGCATGTCTCTTCGTCTTCGAACCGGAGTTGGCCTCCTTACGTTACTGGCCGCCGTGACCACGGCCGTGCCGGTGCATCCACAGTCCCGGTCGCTGCCGGATGCGCCCGGGACGTGGAAGCCGTGGAAGCCATTCTTCGCGGAAGGTTCTGCCCGAAAGTCGTCGGCGGCGACTCCTGCGCTGGTGAAGGCCTTCGAAACCGAGTTGACCGCGCTCAACGCCATTCTGCGGCGCGCCTCCGGCGTGGCCAACCCTGTCGGGTTCAGCGTCGAGACCTGGGGCAATCTGAGCTCGTACAACGTCTCGGCGTCGGCACCCGGCCAGCCCGGCGGCGCCGACATGCCCCTGTCGGGCGCGCTGACGTTCGGCGCGTTCCCCATCTTCGAGTACGTCCGCGGCGGCAAGACGATACGGGAGGACACGGGTGAGACCGCGCTGATGTCCTTCACGGTGAACACGGTCGCTCGCGGCACCATCGACAGCGGTCACGTTGACGACTGGGGTAGCGTCGACACCGACGCCTACCTGCAGCCGCTGCCACAGGGGGAGATTGCGGGCATCCCCCGCTACGGCGACGGCCTCGTCGTCGCGCGGGATCCCGCGACGCTGTGGACGCCCCTCCCACTCAAGGGCGCATTGACCCTGACACTCGAGGCGAGGAAGGCCGTGGTGGCCGAGGCGCAGCAGAGCGTCGATGCCTTCACCGAACAATTGGCGCAGGTTCGCGACCCCGCGCGGCGGGCAGAGCGGTTGAAGGATGCGCAGCAGGCAGCGGCCACGCTGCCGGATCCGCAGGGCTTCATGAAGCAGATCGAGGAGTCGCTGCGCATCGAGGAAGCGACGGTGCTGAAAGAGCTCGGGCCCGCCGGCGCGAGCTCACAACTCCTGCTGTCGGCGCAACGCGCGGTCACGGAGGTCACCGATTCGCTGGCGAAACTCTCTCCCGCCGAACTCGAGGCGCCGTCGTGCTACGCCGCGAAAGGCAGCTCGCTCGCGACCAGGTTCAGGGCCGCGCCCGCCGCGGGTTGCCATCCGCTCGTGCGGCCCAACTACGGCTACTTCAACAAGGCGCTTCCACGCTCGACGCCGCAGGTGGTGATCATCAGGCCGATCGCGCGCTGCTTCAACACCGCCGACAAGTACAACAACGAGGCGAACAGTCCCTCTCCAGCCGGGTGCCGCGCCAACCGCGCGCTGGTGGAGACCATGGACAAGGAAGCGCTCCGCGCCTGGGTGCGCTAGTCTCAACTCCGACGTGCGACACCGGAACCCGGCGACGAGCATCTGACGGCAGAGCCGGGAGAGATGGGCCATGACTGCCGAAGAGCGACGACTGCGGGACAACGCGGCAAGGGCCATGAACTGGCACCGCTGGGGGCCCTATCTGAGCGAGCGGGCCTGGGGCACGGTCCGTGAGGACTACAGCGCGGACGGCGCCGCGTGGGAGTATTTTCCCCACGAGCACGCCCGGTCGCGCGCCTATCGCTGGAACGAGGACGGCCTGGCCGGAATCTCCGATCGCCATCAGCGCGTCTGCTTTTCCCTGGCCCTGTGGAACGAGCGCGATGCCATCCTGAAGGAGCGTCTGTTCGGGCTGACCGGCACCGAAGGCAACCACGGCGAAGACGTCAAGGAGTATTACTACTACCTCGATTCCACCCCGACCCACAGCTACATGCGGTACCTGTACAAGTACCCGCACGCGGCCTTCCCCTACGCGCAACTGGTCAGCGAGAACCGCAGCCGCGACCGCAGCCAGCCGGAGTTCGAACTGGCCGACACCGCGGTGTTCGATGACCGACGCTACTTCGACGTCTTCGTCGAGTACGCGAAGGGCGACCCGGACGATGTGCTGATGAAGATCACGGTGGAGAACCGCGCCGACGTCGCGGCACCGCTTCGGGTGCTGCCGACTCTGTGGTTCCGCAACACCTGGTCATGGGACGAGACCGTAGCGCGCCCGGAACTTCGGGCACTTCACTCGCCTGAGGGCCTGGCGATCGTCCAGCTCGATGAGCCGCTGCTCGGCACGCGCTGGCTCTACGCCGACCAGGCCCCGGAACTGATGTTCACGGAGAACCACACCAACATCCCTCATCTCTTCGGCACGCCGGCCGCGGGTCCCTTCAAGGACGGCATCAACGACGCGGTCGTGAACGGCGTGCGCACGGCGCTGAGCGCGGTGCCGCGCGGCACCAAGGTCGCGGCACACTACGCTCGAGTCGTGCCTGCCGGGGGGCGCGTCGAGCTGCGGCTGCGCCTGACGGATCGGCAACCGTCCGCTTTCGGCGAGGGACCCTTCGACGCCGAGTTCGATCGCATCTTCGCGGTCCGCAAGGCCGAGGCCGACGAGTTCTACGCGACGATCATTCCCGCCTCGCTCTCGGACGACGCACGCGAGGTGATGCGGCAGTCACTCGCCGGCGTGCTGTGGTCGAAGCAGTTCTACCACTTCATCGTTCGCGACTGGCTGAAGGGCGACCCCACGCAGCCGGTGCCGCCCGGGCAGCGTCTGGAGGGGCGCGACCACGAGTGGGATCACCTCTACAACGCGGACGTGATCTCGATGCCGGACAAATGGGAGTACCCCTGGTACGCCGCCTGGGATCTGGCCTTCCACTGCGTGCCGCTGGCGCTGGTCGATCCGGACTTCGCGAAGGCGCAGTTGGTCCTGCTGCTGCGCGAGTGGTACATGCACCCGAACGGCCAGCTCCCGGCCTACGAGTGGGCATTTGGTGACGTCAACCCGCCGGTCCACGCGTGGGCGGCGTGGCGCGTCTACAAGATCGAGCAGAAGCGCAAGGGTCAGGGCGACCGGGTGTTCCTCGAGCGGGTGTTTCAGAAACTGCTGCTGAACTTCACCTGGTGGGTGAACCGCAAGGACACCGAGGGCAACAACGTCTTCCAGGGGGGCTTCCTCGGGCTCGACAACATCGGCGTCTTCGATCGCTCGTCGCAGTTGCCGACCGGCGGTCACATCGAGCAGTCCGACGGCACCAGCTGGATGGCGATGTATTGCCTCAACATGCTGGCCATTGCCATGGAGCTGGCCCGCGAGAATCACGCCTACGAAGACCTCGCGAGCAAGTTCTGGGAACACTTTCTCTACATCGCACATGCGATGGACAACCGCGGCGCCGACGGCATCAGCCTGTGGGACGACGCCGAGGGCTTTTACTACGACGTGCTGAACCTGCCGGACAACCGTCGGCAGCCGCTGAAGGTCCGCTCGATGGTGGGGCTGATCCCGCTGTTCGCGGTCCAGACGCTGGAGCCCGAGATGCTCGACCGCCTGCCGGCCTTCAGGAGGCGGCTCGAATGGTTCATCGCCAACCGTCCGGATCTCATCGAGCACGTCGCCTGCATGCGGACACCCGGGCATGCCGAGCGACGGTTGCTGGCCGTGGTGTCGCCCGATCGCCTGCGCCGGCTCCTTCAGGTGATGCTCGACGAATCGGAGTTCCTCTCCGATTACGGCGTCCGCGCGCTGTCGCGCCGCCATCTCGCGCAGCCGTTCACGATGACGGTCGATGGGCACGAGCACCAGGTCGGCTACGAGCCCGGCGAATCGTCCAGCGGCCTGTTTGGCGGCAACTCGAACTGGCGAGGACCCGTCTGGTTTCCGGTCAACTTCCTGCTGATCGAAGCACTCCAGAAGTTCCACCACTACCTGGGCGACGGCTTCCGCGTCGAGTGCCCGACCGGTTCGGGCCGCGAGCTCACGCTCCGCGAGGTCGCCACCGAACTCTCGCAGCGGCTGACCTGCACGTTCCTCAAGAACGCTGACGGCCGTCGGTCGGTGTTTGGCGATCGAGCGCTGTTCAACGACGATCCGTTATGGTGCGATCTCATCCCCTTCCACGAGTACTTCCACGGCGACACCGGCGCGGGCGTCGGCGCCAGCCATCAGACCGGGTGGACCGCACTGGTCGCAAAGCTGCTGCAGCAATCCGGCGAGCAGCCACGGCGCAAGGACGCAAGCCTCTCCGACAGATCGGCCAGCGCCTCGGCCGGCGTGAAGCGAGACAGCGCGTAACGTTCGCTGCTGCGGTGGAGTCGGGTCCCGACGATGAGCTGGCGACGAATGAATGGATCCGAGTCGCGTGTTACCGCGTTATTCTGGCGAGTCGGATTCATTCAAGTCGCGGAGGTGACAGATGGGATTGAGAGACACGTACGCGTACGCGATTCAGACCGCGAAGGGAAAGTTCCAGGGCAACGCCGAAGAGCGTGACGGCAAGCTCTACTTCAAGGGCACGGTGGCCACCGATGCCGAGAAGAACGAGCTGTGGGACGCCATCAAGACGATCCCCACCTGGCAGAATGACATCGTCGCCGACATCAAGGTGACCGGGCCGCCCGCAGGCGCGGCGAAGACCTACACCGTGAAGGCTGGCGACACGCTGGGCGCAATCGCGAAGGAGCACCTCGGCAGCGCCGGTGCGTACATGAAGATCTTCGAGCTGAACAAGGATCAGCTGACCGATCCGGACAAGATCAAGCCAGGCCAGGTACTGAAGCTGCCCTAGCGCGGGTTCAGGTGGCGCGACGAATCGCTTCGCGGCGTTCATCGCGCCACCTGTCCTCACCAGAACCTGAGAACCTTAGAACCCTAGAACCGAGAACCGAGAACCTTAGAACCCTAGAACTCGAGAGTCCTACCCCCTGCCCCTCTACGTGCCTGGGCGTCGCGGTTCCTTCAGCGCGTGCATTTCTCCGAGCTCTGGCTCCGAGCCCGTCAGCCAGCCCTTCACCAACTCGAACAGCACCACCGGCTTCGGCTTGTTCACCTCGAGGAACTCGGCCGCATGCACGCGGATGCCGACGAGCACGATCCGTGGATCGTCAGCGGTGCCGTGACGGGGATCACCGCCATCGCCGAACCACATTCGCCAATCAGGTGCGTAGAGTTGGCGGATCGTCTCTCGATCGCGTGACACGGTGGCCATGCCGGATACCGAGATCCACTCGCGGCTGCTCTCTTTGTAGTAAGCCAGGTTGACGTGGGGATCGCTGGCGATGTCGTCCAGCTTGGCGGCGCCGTCGGCGGTGACGAACCACAGATCGGCGCCGGGGGCGCGCTTCTGATTGGCCATCGCCCGCGATCGCAGGTGTCCGTCGCGCCGCCGCGTGGTCATCATCGCGATCTCGATTTCATCGACCAGGTCGTAAAACGTCTGCAGCGTGTTCTCCATGATGGGTGACCGAAGGTGCAACACCCGTACCGCGCCCTCATTGACGGACCGCCGACAGCAGCGCTAGACTCGCCCATCTCCATGGGGCACCGCTTCCGCGCACGCTGTTGTTGATGCTCGTCATCGGCGTCGGCCCACCTTCCTCCCCGAAGGGCCGTTCGGCTTTCTGCGGCATCCAACTGGTGGTAGGGTCTACTGACCACCTCAACCTCGGCTGAACCGTTCCGGAGCGCGCATGAATCTCCCAGTTTTCGCCAACGTCGTCGTCTTCGCCCTGACGATTGCCTTCCTCGTGCGGCGGCGCCGGAACGGCGGGTCGGTTTCGAGCAACGTGCTGCTGGCGGTCCTGCTGGGCGCAGCCCTCGGCGCCCTGGCGCAGACCATCTACGGGCTGGGCAGCCCGGCCATCGCCGGCACGCTGCCGTGGGTGGGCATTGTCGGCACCGGTTATGTGCGGTTGCTGCAGATGGTGATTGCGCCGCTGGTGCTGGTGTCGATCCTGGCCGCGGTCACCAAGCTCAGTAACGCCCGCTCGCTGGGCGCCATCAGCGGCAGCGTGCTCGGCCTGCTGCTGGTGACGACCGCGATCTCCGCGCTGATCGGCATCGGCATGACGCAGCTGTTCGGTCTGCGGGCCGATGGCCTGGTGCAGGGCGCGCGCGAGCTGGAAAAGGGATCGGCGATGCAGGCGCAGGTCGCCGAGGCCGCCAAGCTCACCATCCCGGCGCTGCTCCAGTCGTTCGTGCCGAGCAACATCTTCGCCGACCTGGCCGGCACGCGCTCGACGTCGGTGATCGGCGTGGTGATCTTCGCGGCGCTGCTCGGGCTGGCGGCGCTCAGCCTGCGCAAGGAGAATCCCGAAATCGGCGAACGCGTGCTGAAGGGCATCGAGACGTTCCAGCACCTGATCATGCGGCTGGTGCGCATCGTCATCCGCCTGACGCCCTACGGTGTGCTGGCGTTGATGGCCAGAGTGGTCGCCACCTCCAACGTCAACGACGTCATCAATCTCGGCAGCTTCGTCGTCGCCTCCTACGTCGGGATGATGATCATCATCTTCATGCACGCGACGATCATCACGCTGGCGGGGCTGAGCCCGGTGCGCTTCTACCAGAAGATCTGGCCGGTGCTGACGTTTGCCTTCACCTCGCGCTCGAGCGCGGCGGCGATTCCGCTCAGCGTGGAGACGCAGGTGGATCGGCTCGGCGTGTCGCCGGCGATCGCGAACTTCGCCGCCAGCTTCGGCGCCACGATCGGCCAGAACGCCTGCGCCGGTCTCTACCCCGCGATGCTGGCGGTGATGATCGCGCCGAGCGCGGGCGTGGATCCGACGTCGCTGTCGTTCATCGGTTCGGTCGTGACGGTGGCCACGCTCGGGTCGTTCGGCATCGCCGGCGTTGGCGGCGGGGCAACGTTCGCGGCGCTGGTGGTGTTGTCCGCACTGAACCTGCCGGTGGCGCTCGCGGGCCTGCTGATCTCGGTGGAACCGCTGATCGACATGGGCCGCACGGCGGTGAACGTCAGCGGCTCGATGACCGCAGGCACCGTGGCCAGCCGCCTGCTGGGACAGACCGATATGGAAGCGTATGCGGCCGGCCATCCCGTGGCGCCGGCCGGCGAGGACGAAGAGACCGGCGACGACCTGGGCGCGGCGCCCGTGCCGGTGCCGCAGTCATAAGCGGCAGCGCCTCAAAGCGTCGCGACAAGGGTGAGCCTGGCCGCCAGGCCGGCTCCAACTCCCGACTCCCGCCGCGATCAGAGTCCGACTCCCGACTCCCGACCTCCCGTCGCGATCGGAACCCGACTCCCGGCGCGATCAGAACCCGACGCGCACGACCACCGGGAAGTGGTCGGCGCCAATCTCCGCGAGCGCGGCCTGGACGCGAGCGTCCTCGATGTCGTCACGCTGCCCGCCAGTGGCCTTCGCTGGGAAGCGCTGAAACAGGCCGAAGTTGTGGATGCGGCCTTCGAGCGGCGTGGCGCCGCGCGCCAGCACCTGGTCCACGATCACCTTGTTGTGACTCGAGTAGTGCCCCGTCGAATATGGCAGCGTGCTGTCCGAGTCGCCAACGGCGGACACGCCGTCCACGAACCCGGCGCGGCGCACCTCGCCCTGCGAGTTGCCATGCTCGGTATCGGTGCTGAAGTCGCCGGCGACGATGTCCACCGCGCCCGCCAGCGGCGGCAGTTGCTCGAAGTGGCTGATCAGCTCCGCTCGCCGACGCCCGGCCGCGCTGTCGAAGTGGACGCTCGAAATCCGCACCGGCCGTCCGCCAAGGCTGCCCACGAACACCGGCGCGCGATTGCCGCTATCGGTGTTGACCGTGGCGGTGAACGGGAAGCCCGACGGCGTGTCGAACGACGAGCGGCGGACCAGCAGCGCATTGCCGTGGCCGAAATGGTTGGCGGTCCACGGCGCTTCCGCGATCTCGGCGGGGTCGGTGACGTAATCCTCGCTCCAGTAGTCCTCGCGATGCGCGACGTTGAAGAGGAACCACTCGGTGTCAACCAACCCACCCGGCAGGAACAGTGCCGCCAGCGTGGCAGGCTGCGCCTCCTGCAGGGCGATGACGTCCGCCTGCAGGAACCGGCCGTCCTGGAACGCGTTCGAGGCGAGGCTGGCGACCGTGTGGCGGAGAGCGGCGCTTCGCACGGCGGTGTCCAGCAGCGGTCCCGAACCCTCCGGGTAACTCGCCGGCCGCGCGAACGCCGGCGCCAGCATGTTGAACGAGACAATGTTCAGGTACGTGGTCTGCTGGGCAGGGGTCACGACCGAGCCGAGGAGAGAGAGCAGAAGGCCGAGCGGGATCAGTCGGTTCATGGCGTATCAGCGCTTCAATCGCGGAATGAACTTCGTCAGACCCTGAATGGGACCCACTTCACCAGCATACACATTCCCGGCGGCGTCCACAGTGACGCCCTCGCCCATTGAACCGTAGCCGCCCATGCCTGAGGCCTGCTTCGAGACGTGTTCGGGCACGAAGTACCAGACCTCGCCGGTGCGGGCGCTGCCGACCCGCAACCCCTTCCGCCAGCCGGGGTTGTAGTTGTCGTCCGACTCCGAATCGATGGCGTAAAGCGTATCGTCGGCGGTAATGCTGAGGCCGCTGATGCGGCTGAACTGGTACCACGTGTCCAGGTGCTTGCCATCCTGATCGAAGATCTGCAGCCGCCGGTTGCCGCGATCGGCCACGAACAGCCGGCCCTTCGAGTCGAACGCCAGGGCGTGCGGGCCCCGGAACTGTCCGTTGCCGAACCCGAACGACCCGAAGCTCTTGAGGAACTTGCCGTCGGGCGAGAACTTCGAGATGCGTCCAATCGCGCCTGGCCCCTCGGCGTCGAGAAACTGCGCGTTGTGCGCCTCGGCGACGAAGATGCTGCCGTCGGGGGCCACGATCACGTCATTCGGCTCGGTGAAGGCCTCCGGAGGGTTGCCGGCCTTGCCTGGCGTACCCAGGACCAGCAGGACCTTGCCGTCGGGGCTGAACTTGGTGACCGTGTGCCCCTTGCCGGCCGCGTCGGGATACTGCTTCAACTCGGCCTCGCTGGCCGAGCGCGCGTCCACGACCCAGACATTGCCCTGCTTGTCCACGTCCATGCCGTGCGGCCAGAGGATCTGCCCGGCGCCGAAGCTCTTGACCACCTTGCCGCTCGGATCGAGCTTCACGATCGGATCGACCTTCGAGCCGGCGCACGAATTGGCACCGCAGCGATCGCCGGCCCACACGTGCTTGCCGTCGGTGTCAACGCTCACCGCGCTCACCGATCCCCACTTCCGCCCATCCGGCAACGCCCCCCAGCTCCGCACCGTCTCGTAGGGATTCGGCAGGTTGTTGATCGGCGTCACCTTGGCGTGCTCGGGAGGGCCCGACGCGCCACGCGGCGGCGCCGGGGCCTGCCCGATGGTGGTGGCGGCCGCCGCGGCGATCAGCGCGGCACACGTGAGGGTGAGGGTTCGGCTACGGGTCATGAGGTCTCTGCTCCCTGAAGGTTCGCCGCTCGTGCGGCTCCGATGTCGTTCACGCTCGCGGCAACCACGCTGCTGGGCGCCGCCAGAAGCGTCACGGTGAAGATCGCGCCCTCCTCCAGCCCCCGGCTCGCGACCTGGACGCGGCCGCCGTGCAATTCGACCAGGTTCTTCACGAGCGCCAGGCCGACGCCCAGTTGCGCCGAGTTGGGCCGGTCCTGCGCGAACAACGCGAAGATGCTGGGCAGCTTTTCCGGGGCAATGCCGGAGCCGGTGTCCCGGACCGAGATCTCGATGGTGCGCCCGTCGGCCGAGGCCATCGCGGTCACTTCGACGTCGCCGCCGTCGCGCGTCGCGCGCTCGGCATTCGACAGCAGGTTGCTGAACACCTGCTGCAGGCGTACCGGATCGCCCTCGGTCATCAGCGGCTGATCCGGCACCTCGACGTGCAGGGTGCGCCGGGTGGCGTGCATCAGGGGCAGGCAGGTCTCGGCGGCGGCCATGATGGTCTGCCTGATGTCGATCGGCGCCTTGACGAGCGTGAGGCGGCCCTGGTGAAGCCGGGTGAGATCGTTCAGGTCGCCCACCAGGCGACTGAGATGTGTCACCTGGCGATCCAGCAGCTGGGTCACGCGCTCGGCGCGCGGGCCCTCGGCGTCCTTGGAGTGCACCGCCATCAGAATCGCGTTCAACGGTTGCCGCAGCTCGTGCGCCAGCACCGCGAGGAAATGATCCTTGGTCTCGTCGCGGTCGGTGAGCGTGCGCTGCAGCTGCTTGCTTTCGGTGATCTCGACAAACGACGTGGCCACGCCGTCGTCGAGCGGCACGGCCATGTTCCTGAACCAGCCTTCGAGGCCATCGGCGCGGTACTCCACTTCGAGCTCGGCGCCCTGACCGGAGTCCAGCACCCGCCGGTAGAGCGGGAACACGTCGGCGCGGCTGCCCGGAAACCGTTCGAGCAGGCGCTTGCCGAGCAGTTCCTGCGGCGTGGTCCGCAGTGCCCGCCCGGCGGCGTCGTTGACGAAGGTCCACTCGAAATCCTGGATGATGCCGGCCCGATCGCGCACCGCAAGGAGGATGGTGAACGGATGCAGGGAAATCTCCTGCGCCGCCCGGAAGCGCGCCTCGACGGCGCGCGCCGTGCGGGCCTTAGTGCCGATGACCACGAGCAGCAGCGACTGCACGAAGAAGCTGATCAGCGCTGACGAGTTCTGGATGCCCAGGATCTTCAGCGAGCCGCGCGGCTCCATGAACGCCAACGACCCCCACAGATAACACAGCACCGCGGTGGTGAGGCCGGCTCGGGGTCCCCAGTACCACACCGCCGCGGCCACCGCCACGAACCCCGGCGCGAACGGCTGCAGCCCCCCGAGCAACGGATCGATGAGCAGCCGGATCCCGAACGCGGCGGCGGAAATGCCAACCGCGGCGGCCAGGTCGCCGTATCCCGGGCGATCGATCGCGGACATGCGGACCGTCTTCCGTGACGTCGAGGCTACTCCGGCTTCGGGCTCCCGGCCGGGCGCAGCGTCGGGTACTGGATGCCGAGCTGTTCCAGATAGGTCCCGAACTTCGTCGGGTCGTAGTAGTACTTCTTCATCTCCTCGCGATACTTGCCGAGGATGTTGGCGTTCAGGTGAATCGCCGGCGGCGTGTCCTTGGTGATGAACGGGATGTACTTGCGGTCCTTGGTCTGGACGTTGCGGAAGTAGTCCCACGCCTGCGCCACCAGTTCGGGACGGGTCAGCAGGTCGAGCACGGTCATCGCCTGCACCTTGGCGCCGGCGACGACGCCCTTGTGGGCGATCGGCGTGGCGCTGGCAATGGCGCTCGACCAGTTGTGGCCGGGCAGGCCGGGGATGTTCGCCGGATAGCGCAGCGTCACCGTCGGCACCGTCCACGACACGTCACCGATGTCGTCCGAACCGCCGCCGTAGTTGTCCTCGTTCTTGACCGGGCCGCCGAGCTCGGCCACCTTGGTCGCCAGGCCGTCCTGCCGCGCGTTGCCGAGCTCCTTCTGCAGGCCCTTCGCCAACGCCTGATCGGCCTCGCTCCACGTCGGCAGGCCGACCTTCTTGATGTTCTCGTACATCACCTCGGCCACCGTCTTGTTCATGTGCTGAGGGTAGGCCGTGCCAAGGATGCGCGACGTCCACTTGGTGTTGGTCATCATCGCCGCGCCCTCGGCCATCTTGTTGCCGATGTCCCACAGCTCCTGGATGTGCGGCTGGTCGTTCTCGCGGAAGTAGTACCAGACGCTGGCGTTGCGGGGCACGACGTTCGGCTGGTCGCCGCCGTTGGTGATCACGTAGTGCGAGCGCTGCGACAACCGCAGGTGCTCGCGGCGATAGTTCCAGCCGGCGTTCATCAGCTCCACGGCGTCGAGCGCCGAGCGGCCGCGCCAAGGGGCGCCGGCGCTGTGCGCGGTCTCGCCCTCGAAGGTGTACTCCACCGACATCATGCCGTTGCCGCCGCCATCGCCCCACGACACGTTCAGGTTGTTGCCGACGTGCGTGAACAGCGTCACATCCACGTCCTTGAACATGCCGTCGCGGACGAACCAGGCCTTCGAGGCGAGCTGCTCTTCGGCCACGCCCGGCCACAGCATCAGCGTGCCCGGCAGCTTGTCGCGCTCCATGATCCGCTTCACCGCAATCGCCGCGACGATGTTGAGCGGCATGCCGGTGTTGTGCCCTTCACCGTGCCCGGGGGCGCCGACGATGATGGGATCGGGGTAGGCCACGCCCGGCTTCTGCGACGCCTGCGGAATGCCGTCGATGTCGGAGCCGAGCGCAATCACCGGCTTGCCGGATCCCCACGTGGCCACCCAGGCGGTCGGGATGCCCGACACGCCGCGCTGCACCTTGAATCCCTGGGCTTCGAGCAACCCCGTGAGGTACTTCGAGGTCTCCACTTCCTGGAAGCCCAGCTCGCCGAAGCTGAAGACGGAGTCCACCATCTCCTGCGCCATCTTCGCCAATTCGTCCACGCCCCTGGCGGCGTCGGTCTTGTAGGTCGCCAGCTTGGCGTCGGGGGTCTGGGCAAACGCGGGGGCCGTCGAGAGCACCAGCGCCACACCGGCCATCACTGCGAATCGTGCGCGAATCATCGTGGGTTTCCTCCTGAATCGAGACGAGGAGATTGTATCGTCATGCATCACCTTCTAGGCAACGCGCCCTTTTGATACAGTTCGCCTCTGGAGGCAGGCTGGGAATGCGCAGAACGGTCACCGCGATTGCGCTGGGCCTGGCATGGCTGACATGCCTTGGCACGGCGTCGCGCGCCGTCAGCCCGGTGCCAGCCGTCCCAGCGCCGGCCACCGATTGGCGGGCGCCGGCCGGGCCGGCCGCCGACGCGGCACAGTCCAGGACCTCGCTCGCCCCGTCGGTCTTTCTCGACACCTACTGCGTCACCTGCCACAACGATCGCGTCCGCGCCGCGGGGTTGTCGTTCAACCCGGCTGCGCTCGGAGACGCGGCGGCCAACCCCGAGCTCTGGGAGAAGGTGCTTCAGAAGGTCCGCACCGGCCAGATGCCGCCAGCTGGCCGACCCCGGCCGGATGCCGCTACCCTCGCCACCGTCCTGACCACCGTCGCCGGCTCGCTGGACCGCGCCGCCGCCGCCAAGCCCGACCCCGGACGCGTCGGCGTGCATCGACTGAACCGCACCGAGTACCGCAACGCGATCCGCGACCTCCTGAGCCTGCAGGTGGACGCCGCCACGCTGTTGCTGCCCGACGAAGCCGACGAGGGTTTCGACAACGTCGCGGCCAGCCTGGCCCTGTCGCCGTCGCATCTCGAACGCTACCTGGCCGCGGCGCGCGAAATCAGCCGCCAGGCCGTCGGCGATGTCACGCTCGGCCAGGTGCCCGCGTCGATCACCTACCGCGTGCCGAAGCTGCTCGAGCAGGACGTGCGGCTGGGAGACGACCTGCCGTTCGGCTCGCGCGGCGGGTTCGCGGTCCGTCACGACTTCCCCCTCGACGGCGAATACGGTTTCAAGATTCGCCTGCGCCGCCAGGTCTACGACTACATCGTCGGGATGGGGCAGGCGCAGGAGCTGGATCTCCGGATCGACGGCGTGCGCATCAAGCGGTTCACCGTCGGCGGCGAAGCGACCGGGACGCCGGGGCCGCTGACGTGGAACGGCGAGATCGTCGGCGACACGCCGTGGGAGCTCTACATGCACGCGGCCGACGCGAACCTGGAGGTGCGGACCGCGGTTCCGGCGGGTCCGCACATGGTGACCGCGTCGTTCGTCGCCAGCCCGTGGGAGCCCGAGGGCATCGCGCAGCCGCTGCAGGTGGACTTCGGCCGCGGCTCCGACGAGCAGTACGACGGCTATGCCGCGGTCGATGCGCTCACGGTGCACGGGCCGTACCACCCCAGCGGCGCCGGCGACACGCCGAGCCGGCGCACCATCTTCACGTGCCGCGACATCGGCGATATGCACGCCGAGTCGGCCGCCGCGGCCGGTGACGATGGCGCCTGCGCGCGGTCACA
This sequence comes from uncultured Acidobacteriota bacterium, assembly GCA_963723005.1. Classification (GTDB taxonomy): domain Bacteria; phylum Acidobacteriota; class Vicinamibacteria; order Vicinamibacterales; family UBA2999; genus VFZN01. The sequence continues at coordinate 178,745 of CAVRPA010000020.1, forward strand.
TTCTCTCCACGCTCGCCCGTCGCGCGTATCGACGCCCGGTCACGGACGCGGAGCTCGACACGCTGCTCGAGTTCTACGAGCAGGGGCGCGCCGAGCGCGGCTTCGAGGGCGGCATCCAGTCGGCGCTCGAGCGCATGCTGGTCAGCTTCAACTTCCTGTTCCGTATCGAGCGCACGCCGGCCAACGCGGCGCCGGGTTCGGTCTATCGGCTGAGCGATCTCGAACTCGCGTCACGCCTGTCGTTCTTCCTGTGGAACAGCATCCCCGACGACACCCTGCTCGACCTTGCCGAACAGGGGAAGCTGCGCGCCCCCGCCGAGTTGTCGCGCCAGGTGACGCGGATGCTGCGCGACCCGCGCTCGCGCTCGCTCGTGGACAGCTTCGCCAGCCAGTGGCTGGGGCTGCGCAAGGCGCAGACCTGGCTGCCGGATCCGAACATCTTTCCGGAGTTCGACGAGAACCTCCGCCGCGTCCTCATCCAGGAAACCACCACGTTCGTCGATCAGCAGGTGCGCGAGGATCGCAGCATCCTGGACCTCGTCGGCGCCGACTACACGTACATCAACGAGCGGCTCGCGGAACACTACGACGTGCCCGGCATCGTCGGCCAGCGCCTGCGCAAGGTGACGTTCACCAACGGTGTGCGCGGCGGACTGCTCGGCCAGGGCAGTCTGCTGATGGTCACGTCCTACCCAGATCGCACGGCACCGGTGGTGCGCGGCTTCTGGGTGCTGGAGAACCTGCTCGGCATGCCACCGCCGCCCCCGCCCCCGAATGTGCCCGATCTGCAGGCCACCACCGAGGACGGCCGCCCGTTGTCGATGCGGGCGCAGATGGAGACGCATCGCCGCAACCCCGCCTGTGCCGTCTGCCACGTGCGGATGGATCCGCTGGGATTCGCGATGGAGAATCTCGACGCCATCGGCCGCTGGCGCACGGTCAGCGGCGGCGTGCCCGTGGACGCCGCGGCGGTGTTCGCCGACGGCACGCCGATCGAGGGACTGCCGGGACTGCGCCGCTTCATCCTGCAGCATCGCGACGACTACGTGCACACGGTGACCACGAAGCTCCTCACCTACGCGCTCGGCCGCCACGTGGACTATCGTGATCAACCGGCCCTGCGCCGCATCATCCGCGACGCCGCGGCGGGTGGCCATCGCTGGTCCGCCTTGATCCTCGGCATCGTCAACAGCACACCGTTCCAGATGGGGAAAGCCGCCTCATGATGATCACCAAGAAGGCGCTTTCGCGCCGGACCATGCTGCGCACGATCGGCGCGGCGATTCCGCTGCCGTTCCTGGACGCGATGGTGCCGGCCTTGACGGCGCTCGAGCAGACCGCGGCACGGCCGGCGCTGCGTTTCGGCGCGGTCTACGTGCCGAACGGCGTCATCCCGGGTCAGTGGTTCCCCACCGCCGAAGGCGCGGCGTTCGAGTTCACGCCGACGCTGCGGCCGCTGGAGCGCTTCCGCGATCGCCTGTTGGTGGTGAGCGGGCTCGACAGCATTCCGCCGCCACCGCCAGGCGAGCGGCAGTACAACAACCACGCCGACGCCAGCACGCGCTTCCTCACCGACGTCACACCCAGCCGCAACCTCCGGGCCGGAGTCTCGATCGATCAGATTGCGGCGAAGGTCCTTGGGCAGGACACCGCTCTGCCCTCCCTTGAACTGGCGCTGGAGTCGGTGGACTCCGGCTCGTCGTGCGACTTCGGCCGCAGCTGTGTCTACACCGGCACCATCGCCTGGGCCGGCCCGACGGCGCCGCTGCCGATGGAGCACGACCCCGCCGCGGCGTTCGTGCGGCTGTTCGGCGACAGCGCCAGCAGCGATGCCGCCACCCGCCGCGCCCGCGCGCGGCAGAAAGGCAGCATTCTCGATTCACTGCTCGCGGAAGTCGCCAGTCTGCAGGCCTCGGTGGCCGCGCCGGACCGGACCCGCATCTCGGGCTATCTCGAGAGCGTGCGCGACGTGGAGCGGCGCATCCAGAAGGCGATGGCCTTCAACGTCGAGGTGCCGTCGTTCGATCGTCCGGCGGGCGTTCCCGAGACATTCGAGCAGCACGCCCGGCTGATGTTCGACCTGCAGCTGCTCGCCTATCAAGGCGACGTGACGCGCGTGGTGACGTTCATGATGGGCCGCGAGTTCAGCGGCCGCACCTATCCGGAGATCGGCGTGCCAGACGCCCACCACCCGATCTCACACCATCAGCGGGATCCGGCACGCATGGAGAAGTGCGCGAAGATCAATCACTACCACGTGTCGCTGTTCTCCGAGTTCGTGGACAAGATGCGCCAGACACCTGACGGCGACGGCACGCTGCTGGATCACGTGGCGATCATGTACGGCGCCGGCATGAGCGAAGGCAACGGCCACGTGCCGGAGAACCTGCCGATCCTGCTGGTCGGCGGCGCGCGCGGACAGCTCACGGGCGGGCGCCACATCAAGTACGCGAAGGGCACGCCGCTGGCGAACTTCCATCTGAGCCTGCTGGATCGGCTGGGCGTCCCGGTCGAGAACATCGGCAACAGCTCCGGCCGCGTGAGCCTGGATTGACATCGAGATTCGCGATGCGCCAATTGCCTCGGAGCCGGGCATGATCACGTGGCTCATCGCCGCGCTGCTGACCGCCAGCCCGCTGGTGGATGCGGTGAGGCAGCAGGACGTCGCCGCCGTCCGCGCCCTGCTGGGGACACCGCGTGGACGTCAACGCGCCTGAAGGCGACGGCGCCACCGCCCTGCACTGGGCAGTACACGCCGAGCAGATCGAGCTGACGCAGATGCTGATCGGCGCCGGCGCAACGGTGGACGTCGCCAACGACCTCGGCATCACGCCGCTCTATCTGGCCAGCGCCGCCGGCAATGCCACGATCGTCAAGCTGCTGCTGGATCACGGGGCCAAGGCCACGACATCCGCGCCGTCGGGGGTCACCGCGCTGATGGAGGCGGCCCGCAGCGGCAGCCTCGAGGCCGTGCGCCTGCTGCTGGCCTCCGGCGCCGACGTCAACGCCCGCGAACGCGCGCGCCAGCAGACCGCACTGATGTGGGCGGCCGCGCGGCGGCACCCGGACATCGTCGAGCTGCTCCTCGCGCATGGCGCCGACGTGCACGCGCGCACTGCCGCGCGCCCGCTGACGGTGATGCTGGACCGCGGCCCGCGCCGCGCCGTGAAGACGGCGATGCAGGATGCGCGCACGCTGGAGCGGGGCGGGAGCACGGCGCTGATGTTCGCGGCGCAATCGGGCAGCGTCGAGTCCGCGCGCGCAGCTGCTGGCCGCCGGCGCCAGCTGAACGACCTGGCCGCCGATGGCACGTCCGCGCTGGTCATGGCGACGCTGTCCGGACATCCGTCGCTCGCCGCCGTGCTGCTGGAGGCCGGGGCCGATCCCAACGCGGCCGGGGCGGGCTACACGGCTCTCCATGCCGCCGCGCTGCGCGGCGATCTCGCCACCGTCAAGGCGCTCATCGCCGGCAAAGCCAACCCGGAGTTGCCCATCACCCGCGGCAGCCCGGTGCGCCGCTTCGGCTCGCAGTGGGCACTACCTACCACGCTGCAAGGGGCCACGCCGCTGATCGTGGCCGCGGCCTATGTCGAACCCGACATCATGCGGGCACTGCTGGCGGCTGGTGCGCGGGCCGATGCCGCGCTGGCCGATGGCACGAGCGCGCTGCTGGTGGCGGCGGGCACACCCGTCGAGAAGGAAGCACGACCCTCGGATCTCGCGCGCTGGAACATCGTGGACTCCGACACACCGGTCGTGCCGCGGGCCGAGCCGGACGTGCTCACCGCGGTGACGCTGCTGCTCGATGCCGGCGCGAACGTCAACGACGTCTCTCTCGCCACTGGCGACACCGCGCTGCACGGCGCCGCCGGCGACGACATGCCGTCGGTGATTCAACTGCTGGTGGAACGAGGCGCATCGCTCAACGCGCGCAACAAGGACGGCAAGACGCCGCTCGAGCTGACGCTTCCCCGCCTGCCGCAGGGTCGATCGCCGGGCGCGCCCGGATTACCGAGATCCGAGGCAATACTCAGAAAGCTGGGAGCCAGCTAGGTCTATCGATAGCGCTGTGGAATCTGATCCGGCCCTGGCCCCAGCAGGAGATCGCCGGAGCTCATCACCTCCATGCCGTGGTTGCCCTGCGAGTCCGTGTATCCGAGCACGGTGCCGTTGACCTTGTCGATCTTGATCATCCAGCCGGGGGCGGTGTTCGGGCCGCGGGGAATGGTGGACAGCCACAGCGCGTCGCCGACGAGTTTCAGGCCGAAGGTCTTGCCAAACTGCGTCCACTCCCCCAGGTACACGCCGGTGCGATCGAAGCGCTGGACGCGGCCGTTCTCCCGGTCCGCCACGTAGACGATGTTGTCCGGGCCGACCTGGATCGAGTGAGGCAACCGGAACTGACCGGGACCGGTGCCGGCGGCACCCCACTCCTTCACCTTCTTGCCGTCGGGGGTGTACTCGAGGATGCGCGCGTTGCGATAGCCGTCGGCGATGAACACGTGCCCGTCGGGCGCGAACGCCACGTCGGTGGTACTGCAGAAGTTGCCGCAAGGCGTCGGCTGCCCTCCGACTTCGATCTTCATCAGCAGCCGGCCTTTGGGCGAGAACTTGTAGACCATCGAGCTCGCGGCGTCGGTCGTCCAGATGTTGCCCTCCGGGTCAAGCCGGATGGCGTGCGGCATGGTGTACATGCCTTTCCCCCACGACCGCACGACTTCACCCTCGGCGTTGAGGACGACCACCGGGTCCGCCTTGTCGCCCCGCTGCAGCAGATAGATCAGCCCCGACGCGTCGGAGGCGACCCACGACACCATGCCGAGTGCCCAGCCGTCATGTTTCGGCTTCGCCGGCAGGGCTCCGTTGGTCAGTGGCAGCCGCGGCGACGATGCCAGCAACGCACGGAGCGCGGCGTTCTGCGCGTCCATACGTGCCTGTTCGGCAGCGGCGTCCGGCCCCGTGGGCGTTTGCAGGCCGAACGGGATCAGCAGCGCTGCCAGGAACAGTCGGCTAAGCATGAGTCGGAAAGTAACACAGAAGACAGCCGGGCCCTACGCACTATGATGCCGCTGCCGCGGCCTTTCTGGTGCTGCTGGCGATCACGCACGCCGGCTTCCTCGCAGCCCTGGCGCGGTCGAGTCTTCGCTCGTTCCTCATCGCCGGCTTCGTCTATGTCGGCGGTGCGCTCGGGATGGAACTGGTGGGCAGCGCCTACTTCACCACGCGCAGCAACGACGTGATCTACGGCGTGATCGCCACGATCGAGGAAATGGGCGAAATGACCGGCATGGCCCTCTTCATCCTCGCCCTCCTGGATCACCTCGCACGGATCGCGCCGGACTGGCGGCTCGAACTGCGGCAGTGACCAGCCCCACGGCCCGGCCCCGGACATTTGTCAGAGGCTCAACTATTCCGCGCGCCAACTCGACGGCAGGCGGCGTTGGCGGCGTACAATTACTCATGCGCCGCCATTCGATCCGCCTCGGTCTGTTCGCCCTGCACTCTGCGTTCACACTGCTGGTCGCGAGCGCGGTGCTCACCGCCGCCGATGCGCCCGACTGGTCGCGCTTCCGCGGGCCCAACGGTAGTGGCCTGTCGGCGGCGACCAAGGTGCCGACCGAGTTCGGTCCCGGCAAGAAGATGCTGTGGCGGCTGGCGCTGCCACCAGGCCACTCCTCGCCGATCCTGCACGGCGATCGCGTCTACCTCACCGCGTTCCGTGGCGAGACGCTGGTGACGATGGCGATCGACCGGCAGCGCGGCACGATCCTGTGGGAGCGCCCGGCGCCGGAGGTGAAGACCCGCCTGATCGACAAGCGCAACAATGCCGCGTCGCCCAGTCCGGCAGTCGAAGGCGACGGCGTCTACGTGTTCTTCCCGGACTATGGCCTGGTCGCCTACAACGCCGCCGGCACCCAGCTCTGGACCATGCCCCTCGGCCCCTTCAGCAACATCTACGGCATGGGCGCCTCTCCGATCATCGTCGGCGACATGCTGGTGCTGGCATGCGATCAGAGCCTGGGCTCGTATGTGATGGCGCTCGACAAGCGCACCGGCAAGGTGCGATGGAAGGTCGATCGGCCTGAGGCACGCAGCGGCCACTCCACCCCCATCCTGTGGAAGGGTCCGGATGGCAAGGATCAGATCCTGCTGCCGGGTTCGTTCCTGCTGACGTCGTACGACGCAGCGACCGGCAAGAAGCTGTGGTGGGTGGGCGGCCTGTCGTTCGAGATGAAGTCGACGCCGGTGATTGGCGGCGACACCATCTACGTGAACGGCTACGGCGCGCCGGTCAACGACCCGGGCAACAAGGTGTCGATTCCGCCCGCCGACGAGGTGTGGAAGACGGCGGATGCCGATGGTAACGGCACCATCTCCAAGACCGAGTTCCCGAAGTACACGGCGGCGTTCTGGTTCGACGCCACCGACCTGGACGCCAACGGCGTGCTCTCGAAGGACGAGTGGGCCTATTACCGCGCGGCGCTCGACTCGGAGAACGGCATGCTGGCGATTCGCCTCGGCGGGTCCGGCGACATGAGCGACACGGCGATCCGCTGGAAGTATCAGCGCACGGTGCCGCAGCTGCCCTCGCCGCTGCTCTATGGCGGCGTGCTCTACATGATCAACGACAACGGCATCGTCACCACGCTGAACCCCGAGACCGGCGCGATGATCAAGCAGGGGCGCCTGACGGGCGCGCCGGGGCCGCATTTCGCGTCACCGGTGGCAGCTGACGGCCACATCTTCTTCACCAGCGAGGCCGGGGCCGTCGTGGTGGTGGCCCCCGGCGGCGACATCACGCCCAAGGCGATCAACGACCTCGGCGAGGACACCTATGCCACGCCGGCGTTTGCCGACGGCCGCATCTACGTGCGCACGACAGCGGCGCTCTACGCGTTCGGCGAGACGACTGAGCCGGCGCTTCGCGGAAGGCGGCGCTTCGCGCCGTAAGGGCCTCGCTCCGCGCGGTGGTCGTGTAGGATGCGGGCACACCAGCCGCACGGAGAGCCTTCCCCATGGTCACGCCCCGCACGCTTCTGACGCTCGGTCTCGGTCTGCTGACGCTCGGTCCAACCGTGTTCTCGCAGGCGCCGGCCCCGTCCGGCAGCGCCGCCGAGCCGATTCGCGGGTTCACGTCCGGCGCGGGCCGCCAGCCAGCGGGACATCGAACGGGCGATGCAGTCGATGCCGTCGGCCGAGCGGATCACCGAGTGGCATCGCTACTTCACCTCGGTTCCACATCCTGCGACGTCGCCCCGCACGAAGGCGATTGCCGAGCGCATCGCCCAGGCCTGGCGCGAGCAGGGCCTCGAGGACGTCGCCATCCACCGCTACGACGTGCTGTCGTCGAACCCGCGCGAGGTCCGCGTCGAGATGGTGTCGCCGCGCCGCTACGTGCCGACGCTCGAGGAGGATCCCTATCCCGAGGATCCGGACACGAAGCACAAGGACATCAGTCACGCCTGGCTGTCGTTCTCGGCTTCGGGTGACGTCACCGCACCGGTGGTCTACGCCAACAGCGGCAATCCCGAGGACTACGACCGGCTGCGCGCGAACGGTATCGATCCGCGCGGCAAGATCGTCATCGTCCGCTACTCGAATCCCTACAGCTATCGCGGCTTCAAGGCGCTGACCGCGCAGCGTGAAGGCGCGGCCGGCATCATCGTCTACTCGGACCCGGCGGAAGACGGCTTCACCCGCGGCGCGGTGTTCCCGAAGGGCCCCTACGGCCCGGAGAGCCACTTCCAGCGCGGCGGCATCGCCTACGACTACATCGTCCCCGGCGATCCGCTCACCCCGGGTTGGGCATCGACGCCCGGAGCGAAGCGCATCGCAAAGGAAGAAGCGGTGTCGGTGCCGACCATCATGGGCGTGCCGATGTCGTGGCGCGACGCGCAGCCGATCCTGGAAAGCCTCGGCGGCCCTCCCGCGCCGAAGGAGTGGCAGGGCGCGCTCAAGATCCAGTACCGGCTCGGCGGCGAGGCCCGGGTCCGCATGAAGGTGGACATGCGGACCGATGTGCAGCCGAACTGGGTGGTGGAAGCGCGCCTTCGCGGCAGCGAGCGCCCCGACGAGTGGATCGCGCTCGGCAATCACCACGACGCCTGGGTGTTCGGCGGCGTGGACCCGAGCAGCGGCACCTCGACGATGATGGAGACGACCCGGGTGCTGGGCGAGATGGCGAAGCGCGGGCAGCGTCCTCGCCGCACGCTCATCTTCTGCGCGTGGGACGGCGAGGAGGTCACGCTCACCGGCTCGACGGAGTGGGGCGAGCAGTTCGCGTCGGAGCTGCGCACCAAGCTGGTGGCCTACCTGAACGTGGACTCCTCCGCCTCCGGCCCCAACCTCAAGGCCTCGGCCGTCGGCTCGCTGGCCCCGCTGATGGTGGACGTCGCCCGCGATCTGCGCGATCCCTCGGGCGTCTCGCTCTACGATGCATGGCGGAAGCCGTTGGACCCGGAAGACGGTCCGGCCGAAGGCACGATGCCCGACCAGTCGCTGGTCACGACCCGCATCGGCAGCGGCTCGGATCACACGGTCTTCCTGAACTTTCTTGCCCGGCCGGTCATCGACATGACCTTCGACGGACCGTACGGCGTGTATCACTCCGCCTACGACAGCCACTACTGGGTGAAGACGATTGGCGATCCCGGCTTTCGCTATCACACGCTGATGGCGCAGTTGTGGGGCACGCTGGCCCTTCGCCTGGCCAACGCCGACGTGCTGCCGTACGCGCTGGACGAACAGGCCGCGAGCCTGCGCGAGTTCGTGCGGTCCCTGGACAAGATTCCGAACCTGGCCGGCAACCTGGATACGAGCCCGCTCGTGGAGCGGACGCGCGCGCTTCGCGCCGCGGCGCGGCGCCTGGATCACCGCGTGAACACCGCACTCGCCACCGGAACCCTGGCGCCCGACGCCGCCAACCGGTTGAATCAGGATCTGCTGGCCTTCGAGGGGAACTGGGCCCATCCCGAAGGCATCCCGGGGCGGCCGTGGTTCAAGCACCTGCTCTACGCGCCCCGCTACACCTATGCCGCGATGACGCTGCCGGGCATCACCGAGGCGGCCGAACGCGGGCGACTGGCCCGCGGCACGGCAGCAGGCGTCGCTGGTGGAAGCAGCGATCGCGAAGAACGAAGCGCTGCTGACGGCGGCAGCGGATCGACTGGCGCCATCGACCTCTGCCGACACGCTGGAATCGCGGCTGCGGGCCATTCGCGATCGGGTGGACGGGCGCATGGCCGTATACGTGGAGCATCTCCGCACCGGCGAGCAGGTCGCGATTGACGCCGATGCGGACTACGAAACCTTCAGCGTCATCAAGATCCCGATCATGGCCACCGTGCTGGACCAGGTCCGGCAGGGCAAGCTGCGGCTCGATCAGCGCGTCGAGATGCGCGCCGAACAGCGTCGCATTCCTTCCGGCGTGCTCTACGCGCTCGAACCCGGCCTGCAACCCACGGTGAAGGACCTGCTCACGCTGATGACCATCATCAGCGACAACCAGGCCACCGACGCCCTGGCCGATCTCGTGGGCCGTGACGCGGTCACCGCCTACATGGCGAGCCTCGGCCTCGGCCACACCCGTCTCCGGTTCTCGGATCTCGACTGGGATCGGCTCTGGCTGTCCACGCTCGACCCGGCATGGGCCGGAGCGTCGGGCGACAAGACCGTGGAGTTCCCGTTCGATAAGTACCCGTCGGCCGCGGTCGGCGAGGCGTTCCGGCACGTGATCGAAGACACCGGCCTCTACTTCGGCAAGAGCACCGCGCGCGACACCGGGCGGCTGTTCGCGAAGATGGCCAGAGGCGAGCTGGTCTCCAAGGAGTCGAGCGAGCTGATGATCGACATCCTGAAGAAGCAGCAGGTGAACGACCGCCTGCCCCGCTATCTCGGCGACGGCGTGACCATCGCCCACAAGACCGGTGACGGACAACCCTGGGTCGCCAACGACGCCGGCATCGTCTGGGTGAAGGGAGAGCCGATTGTGATCGTGGTGTTCGCGGGCCATCACCGCGGCTCGAGCGAGGAGCTGCGCGTGGCCGAGGGACGCATCGCCGCGGAAGTGGTCCATCACTACGGGGGCGAGGTGGACGCGGCGGGACTCAGGGGGCGGTGAGGGAAGTCATCTCGTGAGCTGGTGATCTCGGGAGCTGGTGATCTGGGTAATCGGGATCGAGGATCTGAGGGATCTGAGGATCTGACGATCGCTGTCAACGCAGCTGGCGCTCCCCCAGAGCTCTTGCGAACGCCTCCGGGTCGTCGGGCGAGACGACGAGGGTGAGCGAGGGGAATCGCAGCACCACCGTTCGCTCGGAGTCCGTGACGTAGGCATGGTAGGCGCCGAGCCGCGCGTTGCGGTACCGTCCGGTAATCGCGAACAGGCCGCCATTGCCAAAGGTGCGGAACGATCGGGCCATGACGCCGCGCTCCACGGTTGCTGATTGCAGATCCGCCAGCGGCCAGCGGCTCGTCCATCCCAGGCGTGCCACTTCGAGGTCCGTGTCGGTGATGGTGTAGCCCCGCACGGTGCACACGAGCGGCACCAGCAACACGGCCAGCAACAGCCAGCCAATCAACCGGCCGTTCAGCAGTTGATACACCGTCGGCACGCCCACGACGAAGCAGCCGATGGTGGTGGAGATCCACAGGCCCTTCCCCCATGGCGCGCCGAACGACTTCACGGGCTCACCCGCTCGTACCGCGCGCTCACCGCCAGCGTTTCGTCCCCATCCGGCGAGACGTTGAACATCGTCATGGTCCAGCTCGAGGCTGACGCTTCAAGCCGCGTGCGCCAGCTCCAGTCCGGGGAGTCGACTCCCGTTGGATACACGCCCCGCACGTCGATGGCGCGACCTTGCTCCAGCGAGCCGGTGCTGATCAGCATGCGCACGCCGTTGTGCCAGCTGTCGATCCACACCACCGTGACGAGGCCGGGTGCGGACTCGAAGCCGATCAGCATCTCTCCCGCCTGTGGCTTGCCACGATCGCTCCAGGCGTAGTCGATGCGCACGAACCGCCCGCCCAGCATCGGCGTCACGACGGCATCGGACGGCGAGTCGCCCTCGAAGCTCGGATCACCGTGCAACGAATAGGTGGCACGCCACGCCCCTGCCAGCCCGCACCAGGTTTCAAGTGACATGGCCGCATCTTACCTGCAGTGCCGTTGGCGACGATCGCGGCAGGAGTCGCTGTGCTACTCGCTGCGGAGCGTGCGAACGGGGTCCACGCGCGTGGCGCGGTATGCCGGCAACAGCGTGGCCGCCACGCCCACCAGAATGACCACGACCGCCACCGCGCCGAGCGTGCCCGGGTCGTGTTCGGTGACACCGTATAGCAGCGTTGTCAACACTCGACCAAGGGCCGCCGCCAGCAACAACCCCAGCACGACTCCGGTGACGGTGGGCTTCAAACCCTCGAGCATGACCATGCGGACGACCACCGTTGATGGCGCACCGAGCGCCATGCGGATGCCGATCTCGCGGACCCGCTGCCGAACGGCGAACGCCAGCACGCTGTAGATGCCAATTGACGCCAGCAGCAGCGCGAGTCCGGCAAAGCCCGCCAGCAGCCACATCGCGAAACGGCGCTGCCCCAGCGACTCCTCCACCACGGCATCCATGGTCATGATGTCGAGGACGGGTTGTTCGGCATCCACCGCACGCACGGCCCCGATCACGGCGCGCGTGAGGTTGTTCGGCGGCACGGCCGTGCGGATCACCAGCGTCGTGTTGCTGAAGCCCAGCTGCACCGTCGGCAGGTAGATCGTGGGCTCCGGCTCCCGTCCGTCCAGCTGCTCGACGCGCACCTCGCCCACAACCCCCACCACCTCGCGGGGCTCGTTCGACATCAGGCCGAGGGTAATGTGTTGACCGATCGGGCTCCGGCCCGGCCAGAACCGCGCCGCCGTCTGCTCGCTGACAATGGCGACCAACGGGCGGTTCGGCTCCCCGTCCTGCTCGCCGAAATCGCGGCCGTTGACGAATGGAATGTCCGCGGTGTTGAAGTAGCCGGGCGCGCTGATGCGGACGGCGACCACCGGCTGCTCCGACTGCTGCACGATGGGCATCCCTTCCACGGCGACCGGCTGCGACGATCCACCCTGCAGCGGCAACGTGTCCACCGACGACGCCGATACCACGCCGGGGAGCGCGCGGACGTTCTGGAGCACGCGATCGAAGAACCTGACTCGATCCACGATCGTCGGGTACTTCGCCTCGGGTACGTCGATGGTCGCGGTCAGCATGCTGCGCGGATCGAAACCGGGATCGAGCGCCCGCAGCCCCGCCATGCTGCGCACCAGCAGTCCAGCCCCCACCAGCAGCATCAGAGCAAGTGCCACCTCGGAGACGACGAGCAATTGACGGACGCGCCCATCGCCACCAGACGAACTGCCGCGCTCGGCGCCTTGCTTGAGCACGCTATTGGCGTCGCGCTTTGTGAACTGCCAGGCCGGCGCGGCGGCGGCCGTCAGGCCAGTCAGAATCGACACGGCGAGCGTGAACACCAGGACGGAGCCGTCCACCGTGACGTCGGCCACGCGCGGCAACTGCGTCCCGAACAACGCGACCAGCACGCGAACGCCGTAGACGCCGGTCAGCAGACCGGCGAGCCCGCCGCACACGCCCAGCAGCAGCCCCTCCACCGCCAGCTGCTGCATCACGCGGGCACGACTGGCGCCGAGGGCGGTGCGCACCGCGATCTCCTTCGCCCGGCCATGCGTGCGCACCAGCAACAGGTTCGCGAGGTTGGCGCACGCAATCAGCAGCACCAGTCCCACGGCGCCCAGCAGCACGAGCAGCGACGGCCGCACGTCGCCGACCAGGTCCTCGTGAAGGGGCAGCACCCGCGCGCCCCAGTCCTTGTTGGCTTCCGGATACTGCTGCTCCAGCCGCCGCGAGATCGTCGTCAGGTCGGCCTGCGCCTGCTCGACCGACACGCCAGGCGCCAGACGCGCGATCGCCAGATAGTTGTGGTTCTCCCTGGTGGCGCGGTCCTCGTCACTCCACGCCAGCGGCACCCACAGTTGCACCCTGCTCACGAAGGCGGTTGCCTGCGGAGCCACGCCGACGACGGTGTGCGGCTCGCCGTCGAGCATGATTTTCTGTCCCAGCACCGACGGCTGCGCGCCGAAGCGGTTGCGCCACGTCCCTTCGCTGAGGATCACCGTGCGCTCTCCGCCGGCTCGATCCTCGTCGGCAGTGAAGGTCCGGCCGATGATCGGCTGCATGCGGAGGATCGGCAGCATTGCCGCGGAGGCACGGGCGGTCAAGAGCGCGTCGGGCTCGCCCTGGCCCGTCAGCGTGCGCGGCCGGTTGCCGTAGATGGCCATGCTCTCGAACGAGCGGCTCTGCTCCTGCCAGTCGAGGAAGTTGGCCGGCGACAGCGGGAACACCTGCTGACCCGCGAACAGCGGTGGCGGCGTGTGCCACAGCCTCATCAACCGATCGGATTCCTGGAACGGCAGCGGCCGCAGCATCACGGCGTTCACCATCGTGAACACCGCGGTGTTGACGCCGATGCCGAGACCGAGAATGACGATGGCCGGGAGCGTGAAGCCGGGCGTCTTGATCAACCCGCGGATGCCGTGGCGGAGGTCGCGTCCCAACGTCTCGATCAGCGGGATGCCGCGCCGGTCGCGGTGGGCCTCCTTGGTCTGCTCGATGCCGCCAAGCGCGATCAGCGCCTGCCGCCGCGCCTCGCTGGGCGTCATCCCGGCGCGCAGGTTGTCGTCGATGTGCAGTTGCAGGTGGCTGGCGAGCTCTTCATCGAACTCGCGCTCACCGCGCGAACGGCGGAAGAGCGCACCAGCGCGAATCGCCCAGGCGCGAAGGTGCTTCAGCATGAGACCTCCGTGCTGGTGCGGTTACTGTTGGCGACTAGCGATCGGCCGGCGTGAGGAAACGCGTCATGATCGCGGAGACTTCCTCCCACTGCCGCGTGTCGCGCTCCAGTTGCCGCTGTCCTGCCTTCGTCAGGGCGTAGAACCGGGCCTTGCGGTTGTTCTCGGATACCCCCCAGGATGCGGCGATCAGCCCTTCCTGCTCCAGTTTGAGCAGCGCGGGATACAACGTGCCGTAGTTGATGCTCAGCCGCCCGTCGCTGGTCTGCTCGATGCGTCGCGCGATGCCGTAGCCGTGAACGCTGCCCATGGTGAGCAGCGTGCGGAGCACCATCAGGGACAACGTGCCCTGCCACACCGGATTCTTGTCCTGACGGCTCATGTCTCTCGCTCCCGTACACCATAACGTCTACTCCTATTGGATTGCAATAGGAGTAGACGGGAGCGGTATCCGAAAGGTTGCGGAGGCGACTAGCGCCGGGCTGCGGTGGTGGGGGCGCCGACGACGTCTTCGATGACGAAGGCCTCGAGCTTCGGTGCGCGGCGGCGGCTGCCCACGACCACGATCGTGTAGCTCTTCCCCGCCTCGAGGCGGATGTCCGGCAGCGTCGTCACCGGGGTGACGTCGTTGTGCGTGCGCACTTCCAGCGCACCGCTGAACGGGTTCACCTCGTCGTAGTCCGACACCGACTGGAAGTCCACGCCGGCGAGCAGTCCATCGGCCTGTCCCTGCGCGAAGATATCGATCTCGCTGGTATCGGCCGCGGCGTTCACGACGCGCACGCGGGCGTGATCGACGCTCGGCCGCTCGTGCCGATCCTCGACCACTCGCAGCATTGCAGGGTTACCGTCCTCGCCCGGCAGGGCGAACACCGTGTAGTAGTCGCCGTCGTCCAGACCCTCGCTGTTGCTGGCCAGCGCCTGATCGCCAGAGCCGGTGGTACCGCGGGCCACCGAGCGGTCGGCCGTGCCGCGCGTTCCTTCGGGCCTGGGGTCGTTGCGCGTGCCCGCCGCCACGGCGGTCCCGGCGCGATAGATGTTGAAGTTGTAGCGCTGCCCGTCAAGTTCCTTGTACGGGGTCACGTCCTTGAAACTCACCTTGTCGAACACCTGGTTGTCGTCGGCATAGACGTCCACCGCGGCGCCGGCGGGAATCGCGTGCACCACACGCACCAGTGCGGTATCGCGCTTCTCGGCGACCGCGGCCGGTGGCGCGCTGCTCTGTCCTGCTGGCGTGGTCGTAGTCACGGGCGCGTTGCGCTCCGAGTCCTGCGAGCACGCGGCGACGAACACGATCGGTAGCGCGAGGCAGATTGCGCGAACTGCGGCGTTGTGTCCCTGCATGAGTCTCTCCATGTTAGTTGTCATCAACTCGAGGGGTTCCTCCCCATGGCGTGATGTAGTGCAAGCCACGGGCCACGACCACCTCGGCCAGGAGCCATCGCGCATGTAAGCCGGCGTATGTGTGAGGAGGCGTATGATGGGCGCGGGAGCAGCGCCATGGAGATCACCAGCACAGCGATGGAAGCCCAGTCCATCCTCGAACCCGACAGTTCGCCGGTGGAGTCGGATCTGTCAACCACCGAGCCCGACGAGGCGGCACTCGACGACCCTGCCGACGACTCGGACCTGCGCACGCTGGATGTGACGGCCGGTGAACCCGACTAGGCCGCGATGATTCGCCGCGTTCGGCTGGGCCTCGCCTGCCGGGTCGTGGTGTGCGTGCCTGACTCAGGCAGCGTGCGTCTTGCGGCCGCTGCTGCTCTTCTTCTTCGCCGCCCGCTTCCTGCCGCGCCGGGCCGCCGGCTTGCCCGCCGCTTTCTTCGCACTCTTTGTTCCCGACGTCGCTGCCAGGCTCTCCTTCAACCGCGCCACGAGGTCCACCACATTGGTCTGCACCGGCTTGCGGCCCGTGGGACGGCGAGGGCTGGCGCCCTTGGCCTTGCTTTCGATCACCTTCATCAGCGCCGGCACGTAGTCGTCACGATAGCGGCCTGGTTCCCAGGTGTCGGCCATTCCCTCGATCAGCTGAGAGGCCAGCGTCAGCTCGCGGGCTGCGAGCTTCTGTCGCGACGGCGCCTCGGGTAGCGACACGAGGTCTTCAGGAAAGCGCATCGTCTGCACGATGAGGCGGCCGTCCACGGACAACAGCGCCGACAGGTGCTGCCGTTGCCGCATCACGTATTTCGCGATGCCGGCCCGGCCACTCTTGGCCAGCGCTTCGGCGAGAAGCGCGTACGAGTGCTCGGCGCCCTTGGCAGCGGCGGCGAAGTACGGCGTGTCCCAGTAGCGCACGTCGATGGCGTCCAGCGGCACGAACGCCAGGATGTCGATGCTGCGGCTGCGCTCCAGCGCCGCGGTCTTGAAGTCGTCTTCGGTGACGGCGACGAAGCGTCCCGGCTCGATCTCGTAACCCTTCACCAGGTCCGCCCACGCGACGGCGTGACCGTCCTTCTGGCAGACGCGCTCCATGCTGATGGGAGACAGGTCGGTCCGGTGCAGCAACCGGAAGCGCGGCGTGTGATCGCGAGCGGCGACGTGCAGCTCGACCGGGATGTTGACGAGGCCGAAGTTGACCAGACCCTTCCAGAGTGCGCGTGCCATCCCGGATGCTGGAGCAAGATCGATTCCGTTCCGCTGACATCACCAGCTCTGCCCGATCGCACGGCTGGGTAAGGGGGTGCCTATTCTGGGTGCGCAGCGTCTCAGCCGTTGAGCTCCATGGCTGGAACGCACCATGCAAGCCAAGTGCTGACCTTGAACGTCATCCGCGCGACCTATCGTCTGCAGCTCGAACCTGCGTTTGGCTTCGAGCCGGCGGCCGCGCTCGTGCCTTATCTGGCCGAGCTCGGCATTTCGCATGCGTACACCTCGCCGGTGTTCGAAGCCGTGGCTGGCAGCCGCCATGGCTACGACATCAGCAATCCCGCGGCGGTGCGCGAAGCGCTGGGCGGAACGGAGGGCTGGCGCCGCTTCGTGGACGCGTTGCATCGACTCGGCCTCGGGCTGGTGGCGGACATCGTTCCCAACCATCTGGCCCTGGAAGGCAACGCCTGGTGGAACGACCTGCTCGAACATGGCAGCGACAGCGAGTACTTCCATTACTTCGACCTCGATCTCGGAGGCGAGACCGACGACGCGCAGTCCGGGCATGTGCTGTTCATCCCGGTGCTCGGGGAGCCGTATGGCGAGGAGCTCGACGCCGGCCGCCTTCAACTGGTGGTGGAGGACGGACGTCTGCGGCTCGCTTATGCCACGCATCGCTTTCCCCTTTCCGCGGCGTCGGTGGCCTCGCTTCACGATGGAGTGGTAGCAGCGCCGCAATCGGAAGAGGATCTTCGCAACCTGGCCACGGCCATCAATCGCGATCGCGCACGGCTGCACGATCTGCTCGAACAGCAGCACTACCGGCTCACGTGGTGGCGGCTGGCTCGGGACGAGAGCCCGTACCGGCGCTTCTTCGACGTGAACGGACTGGTGGGCGTGCACGTGGACCAGGAAGACGTGTTCGCGGCGGTGCACCGCCTGGTCCTGGAGTGGTGCCGCGACGGCAGCGTCCAGGGCCTCCGCGTCGACCACGTCGATGGACTCGCCGACCCGGCGCAGTATCTCGAGAGGCTGCGCTCCCAGGCCCCTGACCAGTGGATCGTCGTGGAGAAGGTTCTCGCGGCCGACGAGATCCTTCCGCCATGGCCGGTGGACGGCACCACCGGCTACGAGTTCGGCGCCCTGGTCACGCGGCTCCTGATGGCCCCCGAAGCCGAAGAGCCGATGACCACGGCGTACCAGGAGTTCACCGGCCTGACCGACAGCTTCGACGAGGTCGTGGACGATGCACGACATGAAGTGCTCGGGCACTGGCTCTCGGGCGATGCCAAACGCGTGGCGCTCGCGCTGCATCGGCTGTGCCTGCGAGACATCCGGCTTCGGGACTTCTCAATCCGCGACGCCACCACGCTGGTGGAGGAACTGGCCGCAAGCGCGCGCGTCTATCGCACGTATGTCTCGGCCCAGGGGCCCTCCCCCATCGACACCGCCGTGCTCGACGCGCTGTTTGCGAGCGTGCAGCAACGCCGCCCGGACGTGCCGGCGCCGCTGCTGAGTTTTGCGTCGCACCTCTTCGCCACCGGCGGCGAAGACGGTGAGGGCCGCGAGTTCGTCGCCTCGTTCCAACAACTCTGCACGGCCGTCGCGGCCAAGGCCGTCGAGGACACCGCGTTCTACCGCTATCACCGCTGCCTGGCGCTGAACGAGGTGGGCGCCGACCCCGGGCAGTTCTCCACGGACGCCGCCGCGTTCCACCGGACCATGCAGGCGTGGCAACTGCAGCACCCGCGTGGCATGCGCAGCACGGCCACCCACGACTCCAAACGCGGGGAGGACGTGCGGGCCAGGCTCACGATGCTCACCGAGGCCGCGGATACCTGGATCGAGCTGGCCCGGCGATGGGCCGAGCGGTCGGATGCGCATCGCATCGATGGCCAGCCGGATCGGAACTTCGAGTATTACCTCTATCAGACCCTTGCGGGGGCGTGGCCGCTCTCGCGCGACCGCGCCCACACGCACGCCGAAAAAGCCGCGCGCGAGTCGAAGGTGTTCACCGACTGGCTGACGCCGTCGGAAGAGTACGAACGCGCGGTCCATCACTTCGTCGACGGGCTGTATGACGATGCGGCCTTCATCGAGGAGCTGAGCGCGATTCGTCGCGACGCTGCATCCGGCAGACTGGACGAAGGCGCTGTCGCAGCTGCTGCTGAAGCTGACCGTACCCGGCGTGCCCGACATCTATCAGGGGTCGGAGCTGTGGCAGCTGGCGCTGACCGACCCCGACAACCGCGCCGCCGTTGACTTCGACACCAGGCGGCTGCTGCTCGACGAATGCGCCACGCTGCCGGCCGCGGCCGTCCTGGCGCGGATGGACGAGGGTCTGCCGAAGCTCTGGACGCTGGCGCGCACGCTGGCCCTGCGCGCGCGCCACCCGGACCTCGATCCCGCGGCGGCCTACACCCCGCTCGAAGTCCGAGGCCCGCGCGCCGAACATGTTGTCGCCTTCCAGCGCGGCTCCGCCCTCGCCGTTGTGGTGCCGATTCGAACGCTGGACTCGGACTGGCACGACACCCGAGTGATGCTGCCCGCCGGCTCGTGGAGCCACGTGCTTGGCGAGGCTACGCTCGATGGCGGCGAGTGCCTGGTGCAGGCGCTCTTTCACCACTTCCCTGTCGCCTTACTGGAACGGAGCGCAGAATGACCACGATTGACGGACCGCTCGGCGCCGCCTGGACGCCGGAGGGCACACACTTCCGCGTCTACTCCAGCCAGGCGGCTGGCGTGGAGCTCTGCCTGTTCGACGAGGGCGACCACGAGACGCGGCTGCCGATGCGGGCCGAAGCCGGATTCGTGTGGCAGCTGTTCGTGCCCGGCGTGGCGCCAGGCCAGGCCTACGGGTTCCGCGTGCACGGCCCTTACGATCCAGCGCGCGGGCTTCGATGCAATCCGGCCAAGCTGCTGGCCGACCCCTACGCCAAGGCGATGTCCCGGGAAATCAAGTGGAGCCCGGCGATGTTCTCCTATCCGATCGGGGGCGATCCCATGGAGCTCGACGAACAGGACAGCGCGTCCAGCGCCCCACGATCGTTCGTCGTCGACACCTCGTTCGACTGGGGCGACGACCGCGGACCGCGGCATGCCCCGGAGCGCACGGTCATCTACGAGCTGCACGTGAAGGGCTTCACCCAGCTCCACCCCGGAGTGCCGCCGGAACTGCGCGGCACGTATGCCGGGCTCGCCGAGCCGGCCGCCCTCGAAGCGATCCGCGGGCTGGGCGTCACCACCGTGGAGCTGATGCCAGTGCAGCAGTTCGCGCACGAGCCGCATCTGCTCGAGAAGGGCGTGCGCAACTACTGGGGCTATCACACCTACGGCTACTTCGCGCCGCACGCCGAGTACGCCTTCGCCGACGAGCGCGGCGGCCAGGTGCGCGAGTTCAAGTCGATGGTCAAGGCGCTGCACGGCGCCGGCCTGGAGGTGGTGCTGGACGTGGTCTACAACCACACCGCCGAAGGCAACCACCTGGGACCGACGCTGAACTTCAAGGGCCTCGACAATCCGGCCTACTACCATCTGGTGCCCGACGACCCACGGCACTACATGGACTACACCGGCACCGGCAACAGCGTGAACCTCCGCCATCCGTACGCGCTGCAGATGGTGATGGACTCGCTGCGCTACTGGGTCACGGAGATGCACATCGACGGCTTCCGTTTCGACCTGGCGGCGACGCTGGCACGCGGCGTCCACACCGTGGACACCTGGTCCGCGTTCTTCGCCACCATCCACCAGGACCCGGTGCTGCAGGGCGTGAAGCTGATTGCCGAGCCGTGGGACACGGGCACCAACGGCTATCAGACGGGCAACTTCCCGTACCACTGGTCGGAGTGGAACGACAAGTATCGCGAGAGCATCCGCACGCTGTGGCGCAGCGGGCCGGGCGGGCTGCCCGACGTGGCGAGCCGCATCACCGGCAGCGCGGACCTGTTCCAGGGCAGCGGCCGCGGGCCGAGCGCCAGCATCAACTACATCGCCAGCCACGATGGCTTGACGCTGCGCGACCTGGCGATGACGGCGCCGCGACTGGAGTCGCTGGAGTCGGACGAGGCCCGCACCCATGCGCGTCAGCGCATGGAGCGGAATCTCCTGGCCACGCTGCTGCTGTCGATGGGCACGCCGATGCTGACCGCGGGCGACGAGTGGGGGCGCACGCAGCACGGCCACGACAACCCGTACGACCAGGACAACGAGACCTCGTGGCTCGATTGGAATGCCATGGATCCCGCGCTGCTGGCGTTGACGCGACAGTTGATTGCGCTCCGCCACACGGTGCCGTGGCTGATGGAAGACGAGTGGCCAGGCGACGGTCTGCAGGTCCGCTGGCTGCGCGAGGACGGCACCGAGATGACCAACGGCGACTGGGAGCAGCCGCGCGCGCATCTCGCGCTCGTCGGCAGGCGCGGTGACGCCGACGCGGCGCTGCTGTTGAACGCCGGCGACCGGCCGATGCGCTTCGTGATTCCGGTCTCCGACGTCGGGCCCTGGCGGGTGATGGTGAACACGGCGTGCGGCCGGGGCGAGGGCACGCTGGTTCCGGCAGAGGGACTCGAAGTGGACGCCTACGCGATGGTTCTGATGATGCCGGCGGCTGCCGGGGGCGCGGCCTGATGGCGGCGACGCGGCGCTATCCGATCGGCGCCGAACTGCTGACGCCCGATCACGCGTCGTTCCGCGTGTGGGCGCCGGAGGCCACGGGCCTGCGCGTCGAGGTCGGCGGCGTGCCGATGCCGATGCGCCGCGACGCCGGTGGGTACTTCGCGGCCGAAGTGCCGGCGCGAGCAGGCGCCCGATACGGCTTTCGCTTTCCCGATGACCCTCGCCTTTACCCGGACCCGGCTTCGCGCTGGCAGCCGGAGGGCCCAGAGGGACCATCCACGCTCGTCGATGCGTCGTCCTTCGAATGGCACGACGCGGCGTGGGAAGGGGTCGCGCTTCCCGGACAGGTGCTCTACGAAATCCATGTTGGCACGTTTACGACCGATGGCACGTGGCGGGCGGCGGAGGCGCGCCTGCCGCAGCTGCGCGAGCTCGGCGTCACGGTGATTCAGATGATGCCGGTGGCCGAGTTCGCCGGCGACTTCGGCTGGGGATACGACGGGGTGCAGTGGTTCGCGCCGATGCACACCTACGGCACCCCGGCGGACCTGCAGCATTTCGTCGACACTGCTCATCAGCTCGGACTCGGAGTCATCCTCGACGTCGTCTACAACCACCTCGGTCCGTCGGGCAACTTCCTGCCGCGGTTCTCGCCCCACTACTTCACCGAGCGCCACAAGAACGAATGGGGGACGGCGCTGAACTTCGATGACGAGCGGGCCCACGGCATGCGGGAGCTGGTCCTGACCAACGTCGAATACTGGATTCGCGATTTTCACATCGACGGGTTCCGGCTGGACGCCGCCCAGCAGCTCATCGACAGCTCGTCCGAGCACATCGTCACGGCCATTGCGCGGGTGGCGCGCGACGCCGCGGCGTCAAGATCGGTGATCGTGATCGCCGAACACGAACCGCAACACGCGCGACTGATGCGGCCGGTGGCCGACGGCGGTTACGGGCTGGATGGCCTCTTCAACGAGGACTTCCACCACTCCACGCGGGTGACACTCACCGGCATTCGCGAGGCGTACCTCTCCGACTACACCGGCAGCAGCCGCGAGTGGTTGGCCCTTGCGCAGTCTGGGTTCCTCTTCCAGGGACAGTACTACCCGTGGCAGTCGGCGCCGCGCGGCGCGCCGGCCCTCGATCGCCCGTCGCATCAGTTCGTCGCCTTCATCGAGAACCACGACCAGGTGGCGAATCTGGCATCGGGCCGCCGGCTGATCGATGTGACCAGCCCGTCGTGGTGGCGGGCGATGACGGCCTTCTTGCTGCTCGGCCCGTGGACGCCGTTGCTGTTCCAGGGCCAGGAGTGGGGATCGCGGGTGCCGTTCCGCTATTTCGCCGACCACGGCCCCGACCTGCAGCCGATGGTGCACATCGGCCGGCAGGAGTTCATCGGTCAATTCGGCCGAGCGGCGTCCTTTCATGACGCAGAGGCCACCGCCGGCGCCTCTATCGGCCGCCCGGTGTTCGAGGCGTGCCGGCCGTTCGGAGATATCCCGGTCGAGCTCGAGCCGGTACTGGCAGATGCACCGTGACCTTTTGCGCCTGCGGCACAACGACCCGTCACTGGGTCAACATGCCGTGCGGCTCCTCGGCGCCACGCTCGGTGACCAGTCACTGGCGCTGCGCTTTACCGGGCGGCGGCCGGACGATGACCGGCTGCTGATCCTGAACCTGTCTCCGGACCTGAACATCGCTGCCACGAGCGAGCCGCTGTGCGCGCCACCCGAGTCGTGCGCGTGGTCCGTCCTGTGGTGTTCCGAGGATCCACGGTATGGCGGCGCGGGCCTGGGTGCCTGCGCTTCGCCCAAGGTCGTCGTGGCAACGGGCCACGCGGCCACCGTCTTCCATCCCGTCCCTGCTGACACATGACCACACGCGCCCTGCTGCTCCTCAAGAAACACCCCGCGACACATCAAGACGGTGACGCGCCGCTCGAATGGCTGGTAACCAACGGACTCGGCGGCTACGCCTCGGGCAGTGTTGACGGTCCGCCGACGCGCCGTTTTCACGGACTGCTGGTGGCCGCACATCCGGCACCGGTGGGGCGCGTGCTGCTCCTCCACGCTCTTCAAGAGGTCGTCGAACTGCCGGATGGCCGGGCCGGCTGCCTGCGGCCGGGCCGTGACGCGGATCCGCCGCCGATCGGCCGCATGGACTTCTGCATCCAGGCAGGCCTGCCTCAATGGACCTTCGAACTGCAGGAAGGCGCGTTCATCGAACAGTCGGTGATGATGCCCAACGGACAGAACACGGTGCACCTGCGTTATCGCCTCACCGGCTCGGTGCCGTCGGTGACGCTGCGCCTGAAGCCGTGGCTCGACTTCAGGCCGCACGAGGGCCTGTTGACGCCGGAACAGTCGCGGTCCTACGTCAGTGCCAACGTGGCGCCGGCATGCTACGAGTTCAAGCGCGCGGACGATCCGCTGGTGCTGCGGCTGCAGGTGACGGGGGCCGATGCCTCAGCGCTGGCCGTCGCGCCCGAGAACTGGAACCTCGTGCCTTATGCCGTCGAGGAAGACCGCGGCTACGAGCACCTGGGCTCCATGCATTCGCCCGGAACGGTGTCGGTGACGTTGACGGAAGGCGAAGACCTGTTCCTGTCGGCCAGCACCGAAACGTGGGAGCATATGGCCGCGCTGTCCCCGGCGGCGGCGTTCGAGCTGGAGTGGACGAGGCGCGAGCGGCTGCTCGCGTCCAGCGACGAAGCGCTCCAGCGGCCCGAAACGTTCCTGCTTCCTCTCGCCGCCGATCAGTTCATCGTCAGGCCCGCCACCCGCGTACGGGACGAAGCGCAGGCCCGCGCCGTCGGCGCCGACGCGCGAACGGTCATCGCCGGCTATCACTGGTTCACCGACTGGGGCCGCGACACCATGATCAGCCTGGAAGGGCTGGCGCTCGTCACCGGCAGACATCACGAAGCACGAGACATCCTCCGCACCTTCGGCCTGCACGTGCGGAACGGGTTGATACCCAACCTGTTCCCTGAAGGGGAACGGGAAGGGCTGTATCACACCGCCGATGCCACGATGTGGTTCTTCCATGCCCTGCACCGCTACGACACGGTGACCGGCGATCGATCCCTGGTGGACGAGCTGCTGCCGGCACTCGAGGAGATCGTGCAGCGACACCGCGAGGGCACGCTGTTCAACATTCATGTGGATGCCGACGGCCTGCTGACCCAGGGCGCCGACGGCGTGCAGCTGACGTGGATGGACGCGCTGGTCGATGGCTGGGTCGTGACGCCGCGGCGCGGCAAGCCCGTCGAGATCAACGCGCTGTGGCACAACGCGCTCGTCCTGCTCGCCTCGTGGATGGTGAGGGCGGGGCGCGGCATGCTCGCCGAGGACATCGCGCGCGAGGCCCACCGCTGCCGCGAGTCGTTCAATGCGCGGTTCTGGAATGCCTCACGGCAGCGTCTCTACGATGTGGTCGATGGCGAGCGTGGGGACGATGACGCGTGCCGGCCGAACCAGATCGTGGCGTTGGCGGTGACCCACTCTCCGCTCGAGCGGGTCTACTGGGAACCGGTCCTGAACAGCGTCGCGTCCGAACTCCTGACGCCGGTCGGACTGCGCACGCTCTCGCCTGCTCACCCCGACTACAAGCGGAGCTATTTCGGGGCTCTGCGCACGCGCGATGCCGCCTATCATCAGGGAACGGTCTGGCCATGGCTGATCGGATCGTTCATCGACGCGTGGCTGGCGGTGCATCCCGACGATGCGGAGGGCGCACGAACACTACTCTCGCCGTTACTGGCCCACGTGACCTCGGCGGCGTGCGTGGGTTCGATCAGCGAGATCTTCGATGCGGAGGCGCCGTTCACGGCACGGGGGTGCGTGGCACAAGCATGGAGCGTGGCGGAGGTATCGAGGGCCCTGGTGAAGTTGGCGGCCCAAGAGCAGGCGCCGGCGGGAGACACGGCCGGTACATGAGGACGGGCGGCGCTGGAGCGGCGGGGGATGCCACTCGAGCGACGCCCTGCTGCCGACCGTCGGTGACGGGGGACGTCACCCTGGGTCTACGAGCAGGTCTTCGAAACCACCTTGACGTTGGTGACGTTCAGCGTGGGCGCCGAAGCCGGGCCCGTGGTGCCACCCGACGCGGTTGCACCCGTCGTGCCCGTCGCGCCGGTCGTGCCCGTGGTGCCTGCGCGCGGTCGTGCCGGCCGCGGTGCCCGAGGGCGTCGAGCCCGTGCTGGTCATGCTGCCGGCGCTCGCATCCATCGTGCCGGTGAGCTCGACCTTCTGGTTCACGTACTGGCTGAGGACGACCGTCGATCCGGCCTTCAGCAACAGCGTGCTGTGCGCACCCATGGTGGAGCGGTCGACCCGGTGCTGCCCGTGGTGCCGGCCGCGCCGTCGTGCCGGTCGTGCCGGTGGCCGCGGTGCCCGTGCCGGTCTCGATCTTCGTCAGCATGAACGCCGCCGCCCGCCGGTGCTGCCCGCGGCGCCCGCGGTGCCGGTGGCGCCAGCCGTAGTGCCGGGCGTCGTGGCTCCCGACGTGCTCGGAGTGGTGCTGCCCATCGAACCACTGGCGCTGGAAGGTACCAGACACCCTGTCACCGTCATGGTCTTGCCGGCCTGCGCACTTGGGGTGGTCTGCGCAGGTGGCGTGGACGGCGAGGCGAGGTCGACGGGGTGGAAGTGCTCTGAGCCGTGACTGTGAGTCCCGCGATGGCGAATGCACCGCAGGCAGCGAAGATGGTCTTGCTCATAATGATCTGCCTCCTCTGCCTGGCGAAGGCGCCTTTGCGATCGCCGGCGCCTTCCTAATGCAGGATTCGCGCCATCCGGATCGTTGCCGTGGCGGGACGAGGGGTGGTCCTCGGCTGCCACCCGGACGCGTTTCCGAACCCGTACACCACCATCTGAGTAGTAGAGGGCGCAATGTGTGCATCGCGCACGAACCGCGGTCTCGACCTGGCTTACCCTTCTAGGCAGATTGCAAAAGCAATCCGCGCGAAGCAGCAGGGCGTGTTTCCGGTTGGGGTGCACTGGTCAGGGCAACGCGGCGAGGAACCTGACCAGCGCGTGCGGGTCGACCGGCTTGGTGAAGTGGTGGTTGAAGCCGGCGGCGATGGCGCGCGAGCGGTCGGCCTCCTGGCCCAGGCCGGAGAGCGCGACCAGATGAAGTGTCGCGGGCGCGATGCCGCGCAGGCGCTCGGCCACGTCGTAGCCGCTGAGCCCGGGCATGCCGATGTCGAGGATCGCGACCTCGGGCCTGAACTCGGCCGCGGCCGCGATGGCGCCGGGCCCGTCCGGCACGCGCCTTGACGGTGTGGCCTTCCGTCCCAGCACGAAGCTCAGCATCTCGCGGGCGTCGGCGTTGTCGTCGGCGACGAGAATCCGCAGCGGCTTGCCGCGGCTCGGTGGCGTCGGCGGCGTCGCGCCGCGGCGCGGCCGGCTGCTGCGCCGGATCGAGCGGCAGCGTCACGACGAACTCGCTGCCGGTACCCGGGCCGTCGCTCCGCGCCTCGACGCTGCCGCCGTGCAGCAGCACGAGGCTGCGCACCAGCGTCAGGCCGACGCCCAGCCCGCCGCGCGTGCGCTCCAGCGAGCGATCGCCCTGCATGAACAAGTCGAAGATGCGCGGCAGCACGTCGGGAGCGATGCCGATGCCGCGTGTCGCGGACCCTGATCCGCACCGCATCCGGCGCCTCGGGTTGTTCGCCGGTGGTCTCGGCGATCAACCAGATGTGTCCGCCGGATGGCGTGAACTTCACCGCGTTGTTGACAGGTTCACCAGCACCTGGGCCAGCCGCACCGGATCGGCGTCGAGCTTCACGGGCTCGTCGGGCAGCGAGACCGTGATGTCCTGCCCGGCGGCATCGACGATGGCTGGCAGAGCTCGACGGCCGCCGAGACCACGTTCTTCAGGTCGACGACCTCGCGTCGCAGTTCGACCTTGCCTTGCGTGATGCGCGACACGTCGAGCAGATCGTCGACGATCCGCACCATGTGCGTCAGCTGGCGGTCGAGCACCTGGCGCGCCTTGCGTCGTCTGTCCGTTGTCGTCGCCGGCGCGCCGCAGAATCTCCACCGCGAAGCGCATCGGCGCCAGCGGATTGCGGAGCTCGTGGGCGAGGATGCCGAGGAACTCGTCCTTCCGCCGGTCGATCGGCGCAGCGTCTCGGCGTCGAGCGTCAGCGCCTCGGCCTGCCGGCGCTCGGTCACGTCGTCGATGCCGAGCAGCACCAGCGGCGCGCGGCCGTCGGCGGGCGATGCCGCGGGCGTTGAGCGATCAGCGTCCGCTGGCCCCGGCCCTGCATGCCGCGCACGATCTCGAAGTTCTCGAGCGTGGCGCCGCCGAGCACGCGCCTTCAGCGCCCGTCGCAGCTCCGCGGTCTTCCAGATCCCGTCGCACATCTCCTCAGAACGGCTGGCCTTCGACTTGCTCCGGCCGTCACGCCGCACAACTCGATAGAACGCCTCGTTCGCCATGCCGACGCGCAGCGTCATCGAGCACGACCAGCGGCTCGCGCACGGCCTGGACGATGGCGACGCGTAGTCGCGCGCCTCGAGCACTCCAGCGCGCGCTTGACCAGGTCGACGTCAACGGCCACGAGCGTCGCGCCGTCGATGACGCCGTCGGCCGTCAGGTACGGCTGCACGCGCAGCAGCCACCAGCGGCCGTCCCGATCGGTCAGTTCCTGCTCCCACGGCCGCGGCCGATCGATGATCGCCTTCGATGGCCAGCTGCCGATGCGTGTCGTTGTCGAGGCGAGAGTTGATGTGCTCCATCGAGCGGCCGACGTCCGAGGGCAGCAGGTTGAACGCGGCCTGCGGCGGCCGGGGTGAGCCGGCGGACGCGCAGATCGCGGTCCACGACCACCATCGGCAGGCCGGCGCTGCTCGATGAAGTTCGACAGGTCGTCGTCAGCGACGTCGAGCTCGGTGTTGCGGTGCTGCAACTGCTCGTTGACCGTGGTCAGCTCCTCGTTGGACGACTGCAGCTCCTCCTTCGTCGTCTCGAGCTCCTCGTTGGTGCTCTGCAGCTCCTCGTTGCTCGACAGCATCTCCTCGTGGGCGGCGCGCAGGTCCTGGGTGGCGGACTCCTGCTGATCGACGATCGACTGCAGGTACTGCTGGGTCGACGCCAGCTCCTGGCGCAGCCACGCGACGTCGCGCGTCGGCAGTCGCCGCGGTCCGTCGTCGGGCGCGCGGCGGCCGGCCGACCAGCGCCGGCCAGTCCGTTCGGCTCGAAGACCACCAGCAGGCAGCACGTCGGCTGGTGGCGCGACGCTGACCGGCAGCACGCGCAGCGTGAACTCGATGTCCCCCCGCCGTCGCGCGACGCGCAGGCCCTCGCGCACCACCGGCGCCTTGGTCGTCCTGCGCTTCGTGAGCGCGCTGCGGAGCTCGAGGAACAGGCCCTCCTTCGCCATGCCGCAGCAGGTTGGTCGTCGGCTGCCCGCCGGGCATCTCCAGGAACGGCGCCGTGCGGCCGCGGAACTGCTGGATCTCGAAGTCCTGGTTCACCAGCACGCTCGGCGGCGCATAGCGGCCGAGCGATCAGCCGATCGGCTTCGCGCTGAAAATCCACCGGCGGCTGGCTGGCGGCGCCGGCGGCCGCGGCCGGCGCGCCGGCGAGCCAGTCGTCGGCCATGAACGTCAGCGGCGGCCGGCTCGCCGTCTCCTTCTTGCGATAGATCTTGTGCGCGCGGTTGACCAGCTCGAACAGGTCGCCGGACGGCCCGACCGTCTCGGCCATGCCGAGCACCAGGAAGCCACCCGGGTTGAGCGCGAAGTGGAAGACCGGCAGCAGGCGCTGCTGCAGCGGCGGCGACATGTAGATCAGCACGTTGCGGCAGGTGATCAGGTCGACGCGCGAGAACGGCGGATCGACCGTGACGTTCTGCCGGGCGAACACGCACATGTCGCGGACGCTGCTTCTGGACCCGGTAGTCGCCGGTCTTCCTTGGTGAAGAAGCGCCGCAGCCGCTCCGGGCTGACCTCGGCCTCGATGCTCTCCGGGTAGAGGCCGGCGCGCGCCGCGATCGAGCGACGGCGGGATCGCCCAGGTCGGTGCGCGAAGATCTGGATGCGGCCGGCTGGCTGCTCGCTGTCGTCGAGGTACTCGAGCAGCGCGATGGCGACCGAGTACGCCTCCTGGCCCGTCGAGCAGCCCGGGCACCCAGACCCGGATCGGCGCGACCCTCGCGCTTGCCGGCGACGATCTCCGGAAACACCTCGCGCTTCAGATCCTCGAACATCTCGGGATCGCGGAAGAAGCTGGTGACGTTGATCAGCACGTCGCGATAGAGCGCCTCGGCCTCGGCGCGGTCGCGCTCGACGAACTCGCGCGTAGTCGCGCGGCGACGTGATGCCGCGCAGCACCATCCGCCGCGCCGTGCGCCGCTTGATCGTGGTGTCGCGATACTGGCTGAAGTCCACGCCCGAGGTGGTGCGCAGGGCGCGCGATCACGCGCTGAAACTGCTCGGCGTGGTCGCCGGCCGTCGACGCGCGCTCGGCGTCGTGCCGGCCAGGTACGGATGCTGCGGCAGCGTCGCCAGATGCGCGCGCGATCTCCTCGGGCGGCAGCACCAGGTCGACGGCGCCGCTGGCGAGGCGCTCTGCGGCATGCCCGGATACTGCGCCGACTACTCGTCCTGCGCGAAGGTGAGCCCGCCGGCCGCCTTGATCTCGCAGATGCCCAGCGTGCCGTCCGAGCCGGTGCCCGACAGGACCACGCCGACCGCGTGCGGGCCCTGCACGGCCGCCAGCGACGGAAGAAATGATCGACCGGATAGTGCGGCCGGCGATCATCAGGCCGCGGCGGTGACCGAGAGCACGCCGTCGGCAATCGCCACGTCCGTGTTCGGCTGGATCACATAGACGTGGTCGGGCTCCACCTTGGCGCCGTGCGTGGCATCCACGACGGCCATCGCGGTGTGCCGCGCAGCAATTCGGTAAGATGACTCTGGGCCGACGGGTCGAGGTGCTGGATCACGACCAGCGTCAGACCTGCTTGTGCCGGCAGCGCGTCGAGCAGAGTGGTGAGCGCGCTCAGTCCACCAGCCGAGGCGCCGATGCCGACGATGGGGAATGGCTTCTCGGGTTCCTGACGGGTCGAGTATATGCGCGAGCAGTTGCGGTGAGGACAGTGGCGAGACCCACCTTGAGAAAAAGTTGAAACAGCACGGCTGGCTGGCGGCGCTGATGGCATTGGTACTGCGGACGAATTGTCGATGTGAAATTCCCTGCAGCGGCTGTCGGACCAGGTGGAAACTGGAACGGAGATGACAGCCGTCGGCGGCAACGACGACGGCCTGAGTGGCGGAGCCGCTCGCCTCGATCCTGCTCGCGGCCGCGATCCCAACCGTAGATGCCACGGCGACCGTCGTCGCCATCCCGGCGATTGTGCGTGATCTTCACGTCGGCTGGTTGGCACAGCAGTGGCTGTTGAACGCCAGCACCCTCGCCCTGGCCAGCCTGTTGTTGCCGGCTGGCATGTTCGGGGACCGCTACGGCCGGCGTCGAGCGCTGCGCATGGGCCTCGGCCTCATCATCGCCGGCGCGATACTGGGCGCGATGTCTGGCAGCGTGTCGTGGCTGATGCTGGCCCGCGCCTCGTTGGGCGCCGGCGGCGCCTGCGTACTGCCGGCGACCATCGCGCTCGGTGACGCGACGGCAGCCGCGGGAGCGAGTCGCGCACCGAGGGATTTGGGCGTCTGGTTGGATGGGTCGGATTCGGCAGCGCGCTGGCGCCACTGCTAGCGGGAGTGTTGATCGACGCGGCGTCGTGGCGAGCCGTCTTCGTGCTGCCGGCGGCGCCGGCGGCGGTGGCGTTGTGGCTGTCGTCAGGCCTTTCCGAGCAGCGCGCAGACGTCGCCCCCTCGCCGCTGGTGGCCGGGCGCTCGCCGGCGGCGTGGCCCTCACCGCTCTGACATATGCCGCGATCGATGCGGCAGCGCTCGGCGTCAGCCGCAGCACCGGCGTCGCTGTGGCCATGCGCTGGCAGCGGCGACTCTCGCATGGCGGGCGCTTCAGAGTCTGCCGAACGTGGCAGCCATCTCGCGCAATTGGCTGGCCGGCAACGCCGAGACGTTCGTGCTCTATTTCGGATTGATCGGTTTCACCTACCTGCTGACGACCTTTGCTCAGACGACGGCAGGCTGGTCGGCGACGCGCGCCGCCACCGTGGCGCTGCCGACTACGATGGCGATGTGGCTGCTGTCGCCTTCGCTCGGAGCGCTGGCTCACCGTTTCGGCACCCGCGCCGTGATTGCGACTGCCGCCGCTCTCGCGGGGTTCGGGCTGGCTTGGATCGCTCTGGCTGTGGGCGAAACGTTTTCGGGGTGGGACGTCGCGCCCGGGGCCGCTCTGTTCGGCGCTGCGCTGGCGCTGGCTGCGGCGCCGCTGACGGACGCCGCCGTGACGTCGGTCTCGAGCAGCCGGGCCGGACTGGCATCGGCAGTCAATCACGCGGTGGTCCGCATTGCTGGCCTCACCGCAATCATCAGCCTCGGCGCTGTCGCAACGGCCGGCGCCGGCGAGTTGCACGCCGTCACGATTGCGGGCCGCTCTCCTCGTCGCCGCGGTCGTCGTGGGAGTTGGGGGTCTCGCCATGGTCGCGCTGTTCACGAGGACAAGGAAGCCGGCAGGTCGTGCGGTCCGCCGATTGAGGCACTCTGGGCACAAAGACAACCGACGATGCCGGCGTTTTTCTCATTCCGCGCCCAACCCCGAGCGGCCGCGAGATGCCTCCGCGGCCGATAGGGCGCTCCGCTTCTCACGGGCGGTGTCAGGTCGGTGAGCCGGTTACCGCAGGCTCCGTTCGAGACGCTTCGCGATGGCTCGGAGATCCGCCACGAACGCCGCCATGGCCGTGCGCCGCGCCTCCTCATCCGGCGCGCGAAGGAATCGACGATGGATGCACCGTGACCGTGACATTGGGTCGCGAGTGGCGAAGGGAACCAGGTGCCGCGATCCTTCAGGACTCGAACGCCCGGACCAATCACGGCGCGCGCCGCAGTCGCATCCGAGCGCGACCAGCACCATGGGGCGCACGTGGCAATTCCTCCTCGAGCCAGAGGCGATAGGCCATCAGCTCGGCGGTGTTGGGTTTCATATGGAGGCGACGCTTGCCGCGCGGCTCCACTTGAAGTGCTTCACGGCGTTGGTCACAAAGCGCGGGACGTCGGTCTGCCGGCTTCGTCGAGAGCTCCGGACAGGACGCGGCCCGCCGGTCCGACGAAGGGCAGCCCTTCCCTGTCTTCGACATCGCCGGGCTGCTCGCCAACGAGCATCAAAGGCGACGCCTACGTCGCCGGCGCCAAACACCGTCTGGGTCGCGGTCCGCCAGAGCGGGCAGCGTCGGCACGCGGTGGCATCGCGCCTGGCGGCGCGCAGTCGGCGGCGTCGTGCAACCTCGTCATCAGATCGGCTGGTCACGGTGCTTCGCTGAGCGTGCACCGTCAGGGCGCCGTGGCGGAGGCTCCTGGTCCGGCGGGCTCGGCGGATCGGGATCCGGAATGGAGGAGGGCGCGGATCGCTCGCAGGGAAGCTGGACTCGATGGTCTCGTCCAGCGTCGAGTCAGCGGTCGGCGAAGGATCGGGTTTCGTCTCCGATGGAGTGATCACAGGTGGCGGCGTGTGGCGTTGCGTGTGCTTCTTGCCATTGAGAACACGCATCCGAGAATGATGCCAGCGCGCGAGTCAGGCGCGCAGGACCGACTGCAGCGCGACCGGGTCGACTGGCTTGACCATGTGCCCGTCGAACCCCGCCTCTTCGGTCTTGCGGCGATCCTCGGCCTGCCCCCATCCCGTCTGTGCGAACACCCGCATTGCGCGGCCCCAGGGCTGCTGCCGGATCCTGCGGCACACCTCGTAGCCGTTCAGCTTTGGCATGCCGATGTCCAGCAGGACCACTTCGGGGCGGAAGCGCTCGGCCACTGTATACGCCGCCTCACCGTCGATCGCGGTTTCCACCAGATGTCCCTGCTGCCGGAGCAGTTGAGCGAGCGCGCCCACGTTGTCTTCGTTGTCGTCCACCACAAGGACGCGGCGCGGGGTCGGGTGCAACTCGAGCGTGCTGCTTGTGTCGAGCCGCGTGTCTACGACTTCCGCAGGCGGCGCGAGCGGCAGCCGGATGATGAACCGGCTGCCACGATCCCTCCCTTCACTTCGTACTTCGACGGACCCGCCATGCAGGCTGACAAGGCCGCGGACCAGCGCGAGGCCGAGTCCGAGGCCGCCGCCCGCACGGTCCAGCGGCGGCGTCACCTGCGAGAACTTCTCGAACAATCGAGGCAGGAACGGCGCGGGGATGCCGATGCCGGTATCGCGCACTTCCAACTCGACGCGCGAGCCCTCGACCTGAGCCGTGACGTCGATGCGTCCGCCGGGCGGCGTGTACTTGCAGGCGTTCAGCAGCAGGTTGGCCACCACCTGGGTCAGCCGCGTCGGGTCGCCCACCACGATCACGGGGAGCGCCGGCAGGTGAAGCGTCAGGGTGTGGCGCGCGCGATCGAGCGCGGCCCGAGCGGTCTCCACTGCCTGGTGCACGACGTTGATGACGTCCACCCGCTCCTGGCGAAGCGTCAGCTTGTCGGCGGTGATGCGGCTCACGTCCAGCAGATCGTCGATGAGGCGCACCATGTGCTGCAGCTGCCGGGCGATGATGTCGTGGGCCTGGGCCTTGGCGGAGACCGGCGCGTCCTCCTGCTTGAGGATCTCGATGCCGGTACGGATCGGCGCCAACGGATTGCGCAGCTCGTGCGCCAGCGTGGCGAGGAACTCGTCCTTCCGCCGGTCGGCTTCGCGCAGCCGTTCCTGGCTGCGCTGCAGCTCCTCGTTGGCCGCGGCCAGCTCGCGGGTGCGCTCGACGACCCGCGCTTCGAGATCCTCGAGCAGGTGCTGCCGCTGTTGATGCAGGCTCTGCATGCCGGCTGCGCCCCGCCACAGCGCCACGGTCACGACCAGCGCAAACGCGACCGTCACGATGGCAGACGACAAGCCGTGGTCGATCACGCCGTCGAGCCACACTTGGATGCGTCCCAGCACCATCGGCAGGGCGAACGCAGCGACCAGCAGCCGCGGGGCGAGTACGGCATCGGCGTGCGCGTCGCGCAGACGCGCGACCGCCTGCGACGAGCAGGTCAACACACCTGCACTGCTGGTTGCCAGCAACAGGATCGTGAGCGCGGCCATGCCGGGGTACCGGGGTTCGTCGATCAGGCGGCTGACGTCGAACGACACGGCGACCAGCGCCAGCCAGCTCATCGCCAACGCCGCGCCAGCGGCCAGCCGCACCAGGCCGGAGCCCCAGCGGCCTGGCCATGTCAGCGCGCCGAGCCCGGTGCCGAGCAGCAGGAAGCACGCCGCGGTGACGGCCGACATGCGGCCCGCATAACGAATCCGGCGGCTGCGAGAAATCGAAGCCGAGCCAGGACTCCACGCCGAGGCGCACGTTGGTCGAGTATTCGAAAAGGGTCAGGACAGGCAGGGTGAGAGCAACGGCCGCAAGCACCCGGACCGCGAGGCGCTGGCCGCGACGGTCGGCCCCGCGCACGCTGGAGAGCGCGAGGCCGATGCCGACGCACAGGAAGCCGAATGCCGTGGACGGCACCATCAGCCGCCAGCCCGTCACGACGCTGGCGGCCTGCGTGGAGCCGAGTGCCCAGCCGATCAGAACCAGCAGGCCCGCAAGCGCGGTCGCCAGGCCGGCGGAAAGCGTGAGTGGACCCGACACCTGCGCGATTGTCGTGCTCGCAGGTGCGGGGTCCTGTCTCACATGCCGCTCAGGCGACTGGTCGTCTCCGGCCAATCGCTCGTCCAATCGGCGTCGTCGGTCATCGACAGTCCCAGACACTGTTCCGAGCGCGACAACCGCCGCGCCTACGGCCAGTGGGTTCTCTTCGACCCAACGCGACACTTGCTGACCGAGGTCCTTGCCGCGGCCCGCGTACTCGCCAGCCCTGCGCTGGGCCTCGCGCCCGAGCCGCTGAGCCGAGGCGCCGAGCTCGCGCGCCGGCTCGACCAGCGAGCGGCGCAGCCGTTCCGTGCCGCTCGTGCCGTCGGCCGCCGGATCGTATTCGAGCGACGCCGTCCGCGGACGCGTTGACGCCATCTGGCGGCTGATCAGGTAGTAGCCGACCACGCCGGCCACGAATGCGCCTTGAGCCTGCCGGCTGGCCATCATGCCCGATCGCCCGTCGTCACGCCTCGTCCGGGGCACCGCCGACAAGCGTCGGCGACGCGACGTCAGGCTGCGAGACACGAGCCACGCGACTCCCGAGGCGACCAGCGCCGCGCCCACCGGGTTCTGTTGCGCGGTCGAGACCGCCCGGGTACCCGACGTCTTCGCCTGCACCGCGGCCCGCCGCGCGGTTTCGTTGGCCGTGTTCAAGGCACGCTTCCCCTGCACGGTCGCGGTGCTCAGCGCGCGCTTGCCCGCCTCGCTTGCGGTGTCGGCCACGCGCTTACCCACTTCGCTGGCGGTGTCCGCCGCGCGCTTGCCGGCCTCGCTGGCGCTATCGATCGCGCCCTTGGCGGTGATCACCGCGCCCTTGAGTTTCTCGACAGCCGCTTCCCGCACCGAGTCCTTGGCCTGCTGCACGAGATTGCTCGGATTCAGGCGTTCCTGAATCTCTTCGATCGTCCCGCTCATGTTGTCGCGGGTCCTCTCGATGTTGGCCTTGATGATGTCGGTCTCTACCTGGTTTGGTTCTTCAGCCATTGCGCCGTCTCCTTTAGGGAATCCACGGTCTCGACCGGCGCCAGCGAGCGGCGCTTGAGCGCGGCGCGACCGCCTGCCGCCAGCACGCCACCAGTCACGGCGAAAATCGCCGCCACGATCAGGGCAGATAGCCACGCTTGCAGCCCAAGCTGGACGAGACCCATGATGAGAGCCGCGGTCGCGGCAAGCAGCGCCACGTGGGCCAGCACACCGCCCGCCGCAATGAGCGCCGAATCCCGCGCGAACGCCGAGGCCCGCTCCGTCATCTCGGCGCGAGCCAAGGCGACCTCTTGCCGGATGAGCGTGGAAGTGTCCTGAGACAACTCCTGGAAGAGTTCGCCTAGAGACCGTTCTACCCGATCGCCGTTTGCCATGGTGTCTCCCTCTTCGCGCGTAAGCGTTCAGGCGCCAACGCTCGACACCGACAAGTCCTCGAGGCTCTGGGCCTCCTCGCGAATCCACGCGGCGCCCCGGCTGGCCGCCCCGGTCTTCAACAACTGCGACACGGCGAGGCCGACAACAAACGCGGCGCCGACGAACAACACGGGGCGCCGCCGGGCGAACTGAGCCACGTTGTGAGCAATCTCAGCCGCGTCAGCCTCGCGCACCACATCGGCCACGTCATGCAGCCGTGTCCCGGCGGCGTTGACCACGTTGGCCATCACCTGGTTGTGCCCGCGTAACTCATCACTGAGCAACCGGACCGCCTCGGCAATACCGACAATGCCTTCCGCGGCCCGGTCTTTCTGACCCTGGACCTGACCGGACACGCTGTCCTTGATGCCGCGAATGACGCGGGAGGTGGCCGTGTGCTGGGTGCTGTTCGTCGGCATGGCGTCTTCCAATCCTTCGGTCGATGGCGATGGCTGGGCTTCACGGGTGCGGTTACCCGCTTGGGGTTCGTAGTGTGCAACTCGCAGGCCAAGGAGGGGGCGCGCGTTTCCGGCCGAAGCCGGGCTTCAGATGTGGCGTGGACGGGGCAACTGTGGAGTGGAATACTCATCCCGGCCCGCGGGGCCTACAGCGCTGCAGCCGAGCGCTGGAGAGCCCGCTCGCAGTTGTCACAGTGACCGCAGGCAGGGATCACCGCCTCATCGTCCTGGAAATACTCGAGCAGCTTGTGCCAGCGGCACAGTGCGGTCTGGCAGTAGATGGTCATCTGCTGCAGCTTCTGGGCATCGGCTTCGCGAAGCGCGTCGTAGGTGGCGGTGAGGCTGCCGACGTCAACCCCGGTCTCCCCTGTGGCGTGGAGCCGTCCGTCGGGCGCGGCGCGCACCAGACCGGCATCCTCCAGCGCATTGACGATCACGTTGGCCTTGCGCACCGAGACGCCGGTCTGCTCGCCGAGCGCGCGCAGCGTGATGCCGCGCGCGCCGGCCCGCCCGATTGCCGCGATCGCGTCCTTGATCGCCGCGCTGCGCGGGTACTTGGTGTGCTGGAAGAACTGATGCGTGCGGGCATCGTCCTTCCCCCACAGCACGACGCAGCGCGCCGGATTGCCGTCGCGCCCGCCTCGCCCCGCCTCCTGGTAGTAGGCCTCGAGCGATCCGGGCATGTTGTAGTGAACGACGAAGCGGATGTCCGCCTTGTCGATACCCATGCCGAAGGCGTTGGTCGCCACCATGATGCGGCGCTCGCCGTTCATGAACCGTTCCTGCGCGCGGCGGCGGGACGACGCCGAGAGCCGGCCGTGATAGATCTCCGCTTCGGCGCCGAGGCCGGTGAGACGGCGGTAGACGGTCTCGGCGTTGCGAACCGTGGAGGCGTAGACAATGCCGGCCCCCGGCTCCTCGGAGATCAACGGCACCAGTTGATCCAGCTTGTCGCCGTCACCCGACGCAGGACGCACCTCGTGGAACAGGTTTGGCCGGTAGATCCCGTGGTTGAAGACGGCGGCGCTCACTCAGCCCGAGCCGCTCGCTGATGTCATCGAGCGTGCGGCGCGAGGCGGTGGCCGTCAGCGCCAGCACCGGCGGGCGCCCCACCGCCTCGATGGCGCGCCGCAGCCCGAGGTACGCCGGCCTGAAATCGTGGCCCCACTGCGAGATGCAGTGCGCCTCGTCGATCACGATGAGATCGATGGCAACGTCCTTCAAGGTGCGCTGAAACTCCGCGGCGTTCATCCGCTCGGGCGTGGTCAGCACGAACTCGAGACGTTGGCGCGCCACATCGTCGATGACGCCTGCCTGCTCGCGCGCGGTTCGAGTGCTATCGAGCTGCGAGGCATCGAGGCCGAGCCCGCCGAGTTTGTCCACTTGATCCTTGATCAACGAGATCAATGGCGATACGACGAGCGTCAGACCTGGCAAGTGGAGCGCCGGAAGTTGATAGCACAACGACTTGCCGGCGCCGGTCGGCATCACCACCACCGTGTCGCGACCAGACATCACCGAGCGGATCGCATCCTCCTGGCCTGGCCGGAAGCCGTCGAGTCCGAATACGTTCTGCAGCGTGTGCCGCACGGCATCCATGGTGGGGAGCTCCTGTCTTCTCGTCACGCGTCAGCAAGAGGGGGACCACGTCGGCGCAACGGCGATCGGCGAGCGCGAGACGACGGACGATTCAATCTGGGCGGGCGGCGAGCCGGCCGGCCGCGATGAGCGGCGGGCGGCAAAGAGAGAAGAGCGACGAACCGTCGCCCGAGCCCCCGGCGGTGGTCGCGCACATGCGGCGCGATGCTCGCCCGAGGGCCCGGGTCCCGCCTGACCCCTCAGTTCACCGAAGCTGTGGGCAAGACCCACTCGTGTGAGCTGAGGGGCTATACCGGGTTGCGGCCCTGGATCACGCGGATCAGGATCACGGCAACCGCGAGCACCAGCAGGATGTGAATGAAACCACCAAGGGTGTACGAGCTCACCATCCCCAGCAGCCAGAGCACAATCAGCACGACGAGAATCGTATTCAGCATAAGTGTTGCCTCCTCGGGCAAACGGGGTGACCGATCACGTTCACATGTTCGACTGACCCGTCATGCCGCGCGCCTGCTCGGCCGCCGAGTTGATCATCTGGCTGGCAGTGGTCTCGGCAGCCTCGGTGGCGCGATCCACGCTCGCCTGGAGGTTATCGAGGTCCACGCCGGCGCGATCGGCGAGGTCGCGCACGTGGCGGGCCACCGCCTCACGCAGCGAACCCATCGACTCGCCCAGTTCCTCGCGCAGTTCCACGCCGGCCTTCGGCGCGAAGAGCAGCGCCACGCCCGCGCCGACCACGGCGCCGGCCATCAGCCCCATCGTGAAACCCGTCCCTGCGTCCCGTTCTCGTTGATACATGTCGCTCTCCTTCTGCTGAGTGCGGGCGCGATCCGTTGCGCCCACGATTGTTCAGGTCACACCGTTCGAGCGACGCCGCCGCCAGCGCGCCAGGAGTCCGCCTGCCGCCGCGAGCGCGGCAGAAGCGGGATCGCGCACTGCCGCATCCGACCCACCACGGCCGCGCGCATCAGCACCGGCCGAATCGACACGGCGAAGGCGACGAAGACGAGGACGGTCTCAGTGACGTTGCCGGCTAGGAACATGCGCACCTCGCCGGTGCACTGAGCACCTTCCGTGCCAGCCTGCCTGGAGGGCGAGCCAGCCTGCCGGCCGGCGAAGAGGGAAGGGACTTACCTGTTAGTGGAAAGCTACTGCCCGGTCGAAGCAGAGCCTTGGCGGCGGCGCGGCGAGGAGGCGGCGGATCTCGAGCACGAGCGCGTCGGGCTCGCACGGCTTGACGATGATGGAGTCGAAGCCGCAGCGGCGGGCTTCGTCCAGTTGCGCGGAATGCGAGTGGCCGGTCGAGGCAATCAGCGGAATCCCTCGCGTCGCTTCGTGGGCGCGCAGCTCGCGGGCGACTTCGTAGCCGGTGAGACCCGGCATCTCGAGGTCCATGACGACGATATCCGGAAGGTGCGTCGAGGCCGCCAGCAACGCCTGGCTGCCGTCGGCCGCAGTCAGGACTTCGAAACCAGACGCTCGGAGGTACACCTCCCACACGTCGAGGGCGTCGGGATAGTCGTCAACGATCAGTACAGTAGAGGTGGCCGCCATTGGTATAGTGGACTCGATTCTTGCACGCGTCCCCGTTGCGCGGCACATCAATGCACGTGCCACTCCAGAAAAGCCGATGACCGACGCCGAACGGGTACTCAATTTGCTGATACACGACGTCCGGACGCCACTTGGCGTGGCGCATGGCTACCTGCGTTTGATCCGAGAGCAACGACTCACAACCCCCGACGACCGCGATCGCGCCCTGGCGAGCACGCAGCAGGCGCTCGGTCGAATCTCGCGGCTGTGCGAGGAGGCCAGCGGCTTCCTGGCCGAGCCGACCGGCGGCGCGCCGGTGCGCGCGAGCATCGCGCCGCTGCTGGAACGCGTGGCGGCGCAGTTACGCGAGCACGGCGTAACGATTACACTCCCCGCCCTCGCCGGCACCCTGACGATGACCGTCGGCGCGGGCGTGGATCGGCTGGCCGAAGCCGTGAGCACCGTGCTTCGGGCGATGGCCCGAAACGCTCCCGACGCTGTCCGCGCCGAAATCAGCGGCGCGGAGTTGAGGTTCATCACCGCCGCTGATGGCCGCGGGGGGCAGTTCGACCCCTGGCGCGGTCACGGACTGGCCGTCCCGCTGGCTTGCCGGCTCATTGCGAGCGTCGGCGGCCGCGTCGGCGACGCCGCAGGCGCACCCGCGATTGCATTTCCCGTGGAGATGGCACCCGAATGACCGCACGGCTGGCAATAGTTGACGACGACCCGGCGTTCACCGACTTCCTGCAGACGCTGTTACGCACCCAGGGCTACGCCGTGGATGTGTACAACAGCGGCACGGCGCTGCTCGAGGGACTGCGGGCCGGCGCGGCGCCGAACGTGGTGCTGCTCGACGTCCTGATGCCCGATCTCGACGGCATCGAGACGCTGCGGGCCATTCGCAGCGCCCATCCGGCGGCGCAGGTGATCATGTTATCGGGCCGCCAGGCGCCGGCGACGATCGTGGAAGCGGTGCGACTGGGCGCCGCCGACTATGTCTTGAAGCCCGGCGATCCCGACGGCGTCGGTGAAGCCGCGCTCGAGTCCGCCATCCGCAACGCGCTCGAACGCGAGTCGCTCAGCGCGGAGGTGGCTCGACTGGGCGCGCAGATGGCCGAGGACCCCCAGGGCGCGCAGCCGTGCTGGAGCTCGGGCCCGGCGATGCTGCCCGTGATGGCGATGGTCGAGCGCGTGGCGGACAGCGATGTCGGCGTCCTGCTGCGCGGCGAGAGCGGCGTCGGCAAGGAAGTGATCGCTCGCGAGCTCCACCGCCGCTCCGGCCGCCGGACCAAGACGTTCGTCAAGGTGAACTGCGCCGCGCTGCCGGCGGATCTGCTCGAAAGCGAACTGTTCGGCCACGAACGCGGCGCCTTCACCGGCGCCGGCAACACCCGCATCGGCAAGTTCGAGTTCGCGCAGCACGGCACCATCATGCTGGACGAAATCGGCGAGATGCCGGCGGCGCTGCAGGCCAAGCTGCTGCACGTGCTGCAGGACCGCGAGTTCACGCGCCTCGGCAGCAACCGGCCCATCGAGGTGGACGTGCGGGTGCTGGCCGCGACCAACCGCGACCTCGAAGCGATGATGCGGGCGGGTACCTTCCGCGAAGATCTCTACTATCGGCTGCAGGTGATCGAGCTGCGCGTGCCCGCCCTGCGCGAGCGCCGCGAGGAAATCCCGGCGCTGGTGGAGTTCTTCCTCGCCAAGTACGCCAACGTCTACCGCCGGCCACCGGTGCGGCCGAGCCGCGTGCTGATCGAGGCGCTGGTGGACTATGCGTGGCCGGGCAACATCCGCGAGCTCGAGAACATGATGAAGCGGTTCGTGGTGCTTCAGGAGGAACACTTGATTCTCACCGAGCTGCTGCGCCTGCGCCAGGCCGGCGTCGCCGGAGGCTCGCCGCTGCCCGCTCAGCCCGCGACGCCACCGCCTGCGCCGCCCGTGTCCGTCGCGCCGGCCCCGGCCCCAGCGGCTCCGGCTCCCGCGGCACCGCCGCCCGCCCCCGTGGCACCGCCCGTGGCTGTCGCCGCGAGCGAAACCGCTATCGAGACGGCGGCAGACTCCGATCTCGAGGGCGCCGACGAAGTGGTGGAGAGCGACGGCAGCGAAGGTGTGAACCTGCAGGCCCTCGCCCGCACGGCTGCCATGCGGGCGGAACGGGAAGCCATCGACCAGGCGCTGGCCCGCTTCCGTTGGAACCGCCGCAAGGCAGCCGCATACCTGAACGTGAGCTACAAAACGCTGCTCAACAAGATGAAGGAGTGCGGGATCAGCGATTCAGGGTCTTCTTGACGCTGTCCAGCGTCTCGTCGACCTTCCGTTCGACAGTGCCCGTCTTCTCGCGCACCTTGCCGGCGACCTGATCCCCGATGCCTTCGGCCTCGAGGTCGGTATCGCCGGTCCACTCACCGACCTTTTCCTTGACCACGCCCTTCCCCTGCTCGAGCTTTCCGGCGGCTTCGTCTTTGTTGATCATTGCGGTCTCCCCATCGGACTGGTCGTGATTGACCACTCCCATAAGGAGCAGGAAGCGTGCCACCGATTGCCGCTGAGGTGAGGATCGAGAGGCTGAGCAGGTCGCGTTGACCGACGGTCTATTGCGGAGCAGGTGCAGGCGGCTCGCCGGCCTGCGGCGGGAACTCGAGCACGAACGTCGTGCCCACGCCCTCCATCGATTGGACGCGGACTGATCCACCCATCGCGTCCATGCACTCCCGCACGATCGACAGGCCCAGCCCCATGCCCTGCGCGCCGAGCTCGACGTCGAGATGCGCATGCACCCGCACGAACTGATCGAAGATCACCGCGACCTTCGAGGCGGGGATGCCGATGCCGTTGTCACGCACGCACACGCGCGGCCGCGGCGCGGCGGCCTCGTACTCCACGCGCACCACCCGCGACGCCTTCACCGGGTCGCTGTACTTCACCGCGTTGGCGAGCAGGTTCATCATCACCAGTTCCAGCCGGCCCGCATCGGCCACCAACGCGGGCAGCTGCTCGTCGATCACGAACGACACGCCGCGGCTCTCGGCCATGTCCGACAGCTGGGTGGCCACGTCGCGCACCAGCGCCGTCAGCTCGACCCGCTGTTCGTTCGGCGCATTGTCGGGACGCGACAGGCGCGCCAGGCGCTCGAGCATGCCGGCAACCTCGCCCAGACGGCCGACGTTGCGATCGAGCGTGTCGCGGAGACGCAGGGCGTC
This sequence comes from uncultured Acidobacteriota bacterium, assembly GCA_963723005.1. GTDB lineage: Bacteria > Acidobacteriota > Vicinamibacteria > Vicinamibacterales > UBA2999 > VFZN01. The sequence goes on from CAVRPA010000020.1 coordinate 221,687, forward strand.
GTTGTCGCCCTCCGGCACCGGTAGCACGCGCGTCAGCACCTGGAGCACGCCGAGCGGCTGGCGAATCTCGTGGCTCACCAGCCGACTGAAGTTGCGAAGCTGCGCATTCTGCCGCTCGATGGTCTCGGTGTAGCGGGTGATGAACGCGTCCACCGTCTTCTGCATCAGCACGCGGACCGCCTGCTGCGCCCGGCTGAGAACCTGCACCACGGCCAGCGCATCACTGCGCTCGCCAAGCGCCGCCACCTCGCGCGCGAAGAACTCCTCGAGAATCTCGCTGAAGATCTGGTATTCGCGCAGCACCTGGTGCACCGAGGCGCGCTGATCGAACCGCAGCAGGCCCAGTTCGGCGGCCTTCGCCATCACCACGGTGTCCGCCGCGATGGCCTGATCTTCCGGCGCGCGAAGAAACGCGGCGATCTGATTGATCAACTCGGGGATGTGGTCGAGCAGCTGGTGCGAGGGAAACACCTGGCGCGCTTCCACCTCGAGCAGCTGATCGAGCCGTTCGAGCCACGCGGCGGCGAGCACCGAGTGATTCGACGACAAACGCAGCGCGAAGTGCTCGACGGTGTCGAGGTACTGTTCAGCTGGCATGGGCGTGCGGAGGGGCCTATTGAGTGTAATACCGACACCGGGTGGCGAGCATCTTGCTTTGATCGATGGCAAGGAGCAGACATGCCCAACCCAATGGATCCAACACAGCCGACGCGTCCGGAATACCCGAAGTCCCCGGAACAGCCGGTCGTCCCCCCGGACGATCCGAACCGGCCCGATGTGGATCGTGAACCGAATATCGATCCACCGCCCACCGCGCCGCCAATGGAGGCGCCGTCCGAGAAACCGGTGATCACCGAGCCGCCGTCGCCGCGCGCGCAGCCGGCGGCGCTGCAGACCGACTTCCCCGGCCTGTCGTCGTTTGCGTGGATTGCCGCCGTGGTGATCTCCGTCGCGACGCTGCCGGCGCAACAGGCCCCCGACAACGTCACCGTGCAGCTGCGCAACGGCCAGATTGTGCGGGGCGCCCTCGAGGATCTCGAAGGCGGCACGCTCTTCGTGCGCGTGACCCGCGACGATCAACGGCGCCTGCCAATCGGCGAAGTGGCGTTGATCGATCGCGTCGGCGGCGCCAGCGGGCTCCCTGAGACGGAGTTGCGCGAGGCGCGCCGTCCCGAACAAGTCGCCTTTCTCACCACGGGCGGCACCGTCACCGGCAAGCTCGTGGATATCGCCGGCGGACCGGGATCCGCCGCGGGTGAAGAAGACAAGGAACGGCGCTTCATCTTCCAGCTCACCGACGGGTCGCAGCGCAGCGTCCCCGGCAACAACATCGGCCGCGTGTATCTCGGCTGCCTACACGCTACTGGGCGAAGGGGCGGCCGCGCCGGAGGGCGGACAGCCGGCTCAGGCAGGCGCCATTCGCGTGCCGGCCAACTGGCCAGTGGATCCCGACTCCATACCGCGTCCGTCGCGGACAGCGGCTCGGTTTCAACGTGAGCGGCCAGGTTCGTCTCTCGGTCAATCCCGAGGATGTGGCATCGCCCGCCGGCGGCTCGCGCATGGCGCCGGAGGCCCCCGTGCCGAACGCGCCGGCCGGAGCGTTGATCGGGCGCATCGGCGAGGACGGCGGCCCGTTTGCGATCGGTAACCTGCCCGCGGTCCAGATGCCCGGCGCGGGCCTGCTCTACCTGAGCGTCAACGATGGCGAGCGATCCGACAACAGCGGCGAGTTCATGGTCCTGATCGATCCGCGCAACCAGCGGTAGCCTCACCCCCATGATTGGCACCGCGGTGCTCACAAGAGCCCGCGGTGCCGCACTCGATTCCCTTCTGCCCCCGCAAGGTCGTTCCAAACAGCCCTCTTCTCAACTTTGGTTCTGGAACAAGTCGTGCAGCAGTCATCCACGATCCGTGGCGCGACCGCGCCAGCACCCGCCCCGACAAGGAGATAGCAATGGCCGAAATGAATACGTTGATGGATGCCCTCGTGGACGAAGTCCGCGATCTCTACCACGCCGAGAAGCAGCTCGTGAAGGCGCTGCCGAAGATGGCGAAGGCCGCGAGCAGCGACGAGTTGCGCGAAGCGCTCGTGTCGCACCTGTCCGAGACCGAGAACCAGGTGGGCCGGCTGGAGCAGGTGTTCGAGCTGCTCGAAGAGAAGCCGCGCGCGAAGACCTGCGCCGGCATGGCCGGGATCATCGAAGAAGGGTCCGACGCCCTGAAGGAAGACGCCGAGCCCGCCGTGCTCGACGCGATGATCATCGCCGCGGCGCAGCGCGCCGAACACTACGAGATGGCGGCCTACGGCACCGCCGCCGCCTGGGCCGAAGGCCTCGGCCTCAGCGAAGTGGCGGAGCTGCTGCGCGACACGCTCGACGAGGAGAAGGCCGCCGACGAAAAGCTGACCGCGCTCGCCGAGGCGGGCATCAACGACGCCGCCAGTGCCGGCGCCGAGGATGACGATCAAGACGAGGACGAGAGCGACGAGGACGAGGACGAGGAGGAAGAAGACGAAGACGCCGAGGGCGAGTCGAAGGCATAGCGCGGCCCGCGTCACCCATCTCGTTGTCGTTCGCTCAGGACGCCGGTTCCGTTCCCCCGGGGATCGGCGTCGGGCGGGCCGTCCGCTGGAGAATCGTCCGCGGGAGGAATCTGTCATGCACGCTGTATCACCTCACGCTCAACCGAACGTCTCTCACGCCGAACGCGTCCTCACCGTGCTCACCGGGCTCGGCGCGCTGGCGCTGGCCGCTGAACTGCCGCGCGCCCGCGGTCCGCTGGCCGCGATCTCCGGCGCGTTGATGGTTCGCGGCGCAACCGGCTACTGCCCGGCCTACGCTGCTGCCGGCACGCCGGCCGCGCGCGAGGCCGACGTCGGCGGCGTCTACGCGCCGAGCCCTGGGCGGGTCCAGGGGGGCGCACCTTCGAGCCGCCACCACCATCGCGCAGCCCGTCGAAACCGTCTACGCCTTCTGGCGCAATCTCGATCACCTGTCGATGGCGCTGCCATCGAGCATCACCATCGAGCGCCTCGACGATTGCCGTTCGCGCTGGTCGCTGGCAGCCGGCGAAGGGATCCACACCGGCGCTGGCGACGTGGACCGCCGAGATCATCAACGACGTGCCCGAGAGGGTGATCGGCTGGCGCACCGTGGGCGAGTCCGACATCGTCAGCGCGGGCAGCGTGCAGTTCAAGGAGGCGCCCGGCGGTCAAGGCACCGAGCTGTCCGTCCACATGCAGTACTCCCCGCCGTTCGGTCGCCTCGGCGCCGGTCTCGCCGGCCTGTTCGGCCGCGGCGCCGACCAGGTCGTCACTCAGTGTCTCCGCGACATCAAGCGGTATCTGGAGCTGGGCCGGCAGGTCACGCTCCGGGCCAACGCCACCTCAAAGACTGGAGCCTGACATGAAGGCGGTGTGTTGGTACGGGGCGCACGACGTGCGCGTCAAGGACGTGCCCGATCCTTACATCGAAGACCCCGAAGACGTCATCCTGCGCGTGCGGCTGACCGCGATCTGCGGCTCGGACCTGCACATCTACGGCGGGTTCATCCCGGGGATGAAGCGCGGCGACATCCTGGGTCACGAGTTCCTGGGCGAGGTCGTCGAGATCGGCTCCGCGGTGAAGAACCTGGCGGTGGGCGATCGCGTGGTCGTGCCGTTCGCCATCGCCTGCGGGCGGTGCGTGTCGTGCCGCCGCGACCTGTGGTCGCTCTGCGACAACTCGAACCCGAACGCCGGCACCCTCGAAACCTTGTACGGCTCCAGCGGCTCCGGGCTGTTCGGCTACTCGCATCTGTACGGCGGGTTCTCAGGCGGACAGGCCGAATACGTCCGGGTGCCGTTCGCCGACATCGGACCGCTGCGGCTGCCGGCGCACATCACCGACGAACAGGGACTGTTCCTCTCGGACATCCTTCCGACCGGCTACATGGCCGCCGAGAACTGCGAGCTGCGCGCCGGCGACGTCGTCGCCGTGTGGGGCGCGGGACCGGTTGGACAGTTCGCGATTCGGTCGGCGTTCCTGCTCGGCGCATCGCGGGTCATCGCGATCGATCGGATCGCGGCGCGGCTGGCGATGGCCGAGGCGGCCGGCGCCGAGACCATCGACTTCATGACCGAGAACGTCCACGACACGCTGATGGACCTGACCGGCGGCCGTGGGCCTGACGCCTGCATCGACGCCGTAGGCCTCGAGGCGCACGGCACCGGGTCGTTCGGCGCCCGCTACGATCGGGTCAAGCAGGCGATGTGGATGACCACCGATCGCCTCGAGGCGCTGCGACAGGCCATCCACGCGTGCCGCAAGGGCGGGGTGGTGTCGATTCCAGGCGTCTACGGCGGGTATCTGGACAAGGTGCCGATGGGCGCCGCGTTCGCCAAGGGCCTGTCGCTGCGGATGGGACAGACCCACGTGCACCGCTACATGGCGCCGCTGCTGGCGCACATCGAAGCCGGGACCATCGATCCCACCGTCGTGATCAGCCACCGCGCCTCGCTCAGCGACGCGGCCGAGGCGTACGACACGTTCCTGAAAAAGGAAGACGCCTGCACCAAAGTGGTGCTGCGTCCCTGAACCGAGCTCAGGAGGACGGGGCGGCGACGGAGCGCTCGTTGTTCCGCGTGGCCGCCCGCTCGCTGAGCACGATCGCCGAACGCACGGGAGCGGGCAGCCGCAGCTCGGCCCCGCGCGTCGGCACAATCGCATCGAAGGCCTGCTCTCCAGTGCCGTCCGGCAGGGCGCGGTTCACCCATCCCATCACGCTCGAGAACAGGTTCGGCGCCATCGCCGCGATGCGCGCGATCTGCCGGACGGTGAACGGCACCACCACCTCGGCCTGGCCTCGACGGACGCCGGCCAGAATCAGGCGGGCGGCGCGCTCCGCGCCCATCGAGATACCGGGCAGGCCGCTGGCCAGCGCGAAGGCGGCGAACTCCCTCTGCACGTCGCCTCGGAACCGCGCGTTGAGGTGCGAGCCGGTGCGCATCAAGCCCGGGTACACCGTGGACACGGTGACGCCGTGGCCGCGCAGCTCTTGTGACAGCACCGCCGAGAGGCCAGCCTGCGCGAACTTGCTGGCGCAGTAGGCCGACAGGTGGGGTACGGCCAGCCTGGCGCCGATCGAGCAGATGTTGACGACCCTAGCGCCGCGTCTGACCAGCAGATGTGGCAGCGCGGCGCTGGTCATGTGAATCATCCCCCAGAAGTGCACGTCCATCGTGGCGCGCAGGTCATCGACGCTGGTGCAGCCGACCGGGGCGCTGACAATGATGCCGGCGTTGTTGATCAGCACGTCGAGCCGCGTGAAGTGCGCCACCGTAGAGGCCACTGCGCGCGCGCAATCCGCTTTCACGCGGACGTCGCCAGGGACCACGAGCACGTGGTGCTGCGGCCACACGGTGTCGGCGGCGCGTGCGAGTTCGTCCTCGTCGCGCGCCATCAGCGCTACTCGCGCACCCTCGGCCGCGAGCTGGCGCGCCATCACCAGGCCCAGGCCCCGCGAGCCGCCGGTGATCAGCACCACCTTGCCGGCAAACGAGTAGCGCGGAGGCCGGGTCCTGGCAATCGCGAGAAGGCCAAGCGCGGTGGCGCCCAGCATGAGTCCGGGGAGAGACGTGCGAGCCACGGTGGTTGTCCTTTCTAACTGGTCAGGATCGGAGTTCTCATGCTGCCGTCGACTGCGCCCCGAGCAGGCTGAGCACCTCGCCGCTGATGCAGTTCGCGTCGGCAACCCGAATCCCCTCGGACACAAGGTTCTGCGCCAGCGATCTGGTGAAGGCGTGAATCGCTCCCCTGGTCTCGGAGCTATCCAGGGTTTGCTGCCTGCCCTCGGGCCCGCTGCTCGATCCGACGTTGATGATGGCACCGCCTCTCCCCATATGCGGGACCGCCGCACGCGTCATGTGGAGGTAGGCGTGGATGTTGGTCCGGAATCTCCGGTCCGACTGCTCGTCGTCGATGCCGGTGCTGTCCGACGGATGATCCTGACAGGCGGCGTTGTTCACCAGAATGTCCAGCCGGCCGTAATTCTCGAGCGTGTCGCCCACCACTTTGTCGCAAAACGCGCGTTCGTTGACATCGCCTGGGCACAACTGGCACCGCTGCCCTTCCTCGCCGACGAGAGCCGCAGTGGTCTCGGCGTCGTTCTGCTGGCCGGGAAGATAGACGATCGTCACGCTCGCGCCTTCACGCGCGAGCCGCACGGCTGTGGCTCGACCAATGCCCGAGTCGCCGCCGGTAATGATCGCCACCTTTCCACTCAACCGGCCGGAGCCGTGCTCATCATCGGTCGAGGTCTGCTGATCTTGGGTGGCTCGGGTTCTCATCTCGCTCATGGGCTGACGGCTCCTGAACGGTATGAAAGCAGCAAACGTGCCCGTTACCTCGAAAACTGTGTGACTTTCGTATACCGAGGCGAGTTGGCAATCCCCTTGCTATAGAGATAGTGCGGGCCGGTGCTACCGAGCACTGGCCCAGGAACTCCGCACCACCAAGCCCCGTAAGTGCCCACCACCACCCCGGGGAAATCGGTTCGCCGATTTCCCCGGCGCGTCCTTCCTTCACATCACAAACGCGTCGGCGGCACGACTTCTGCTCTGGAACGGTGCGTATAACGGCTCGGCTTACTTCATTGGAGGCACAGACTCATGCTCAATCGAATTGCATTCACTACTGCGGCAGCGCTCGTCGCACTCGTGGTCACGGCCGCGCCGGCGCGGGCGGACTGGCTGTTCACTCCGTACCTGGGCGTCACGTTCGGCGGTGACACCAATGGGCAGAACGTTACCTACGGCGCGTCATTCGGCTGGATGGGTGCGGGCGTCATCGGCTTCGAAGTGGACGGCGCCTTCGCGCCCGATCTGTTCGATGAAGACGATGGCCTGGACCTGTCGATTCAGGAGAGCAATGCCACGACGCTGATGGGCAACCTGATCATCGGAGCGCCTCTCGGCCCGGTGCGCCCGTACGTGTCTGGTGGCGCCGGGCTGATTCGTACCCGCGTCGCTGACGCTGACGAGTTCTTCGATATCGACGACAACAGCTTCGGCGTGAACGTGGGAGGCGGGGTGATGGGCTTCGTCAGCAACAACGTCGGCCTGCGCGGTGACATTCGCTACTTCCGCAGCGTCCAGGACAGTAACGGCAGCAGCGACATCGACCTGGACTTCGGCACGTTCGACTTCTGGCGCGGCACGTTTGGCGTCACCTTCCGTTTCTAACGGTCAACCCTCAACCGTGGAGATCGCATTGACAATCCGTCGACCCTTTCCTGCGCTGTGTCTGACCGTGGCGCTCGCCGGGCCCGCCGTGCTCGGCACTGTCGCCTGCGGCAAGTCCGTCGGCAACACCATCGATGACGCCACCATCACGGGTCGCGTGAAGACATCGATGCTGAACGACCCTGACGTAGCCGGCCTGAAGATTGACGTGGATACCTTCAAGGGCGTGGTCACGCTCTCCGGCGCGGTCAAGTCGCAGCTGGAAGCCGCCAAGGCGATCGACATCGCGCGCAAGACGCCAGGCGTCTCAGACGTGAAGTCCACGCTTCAGGTCAACCCCTAGCGTTCGGCGCTTTCTGAATCCGGCTCAGGCAGCTCTGCCGGCCGGATTCGCCATGTACGAACCGGATTGCCCACATTCGGCCTTGCGAGGCCGCTACGCCGGAGCTGGAAGCTCTCCAGTACTGGCGAGCATCTTGCTACCGATGGGGCGAGGACTCGAAGGAGACACATCGATGATGAATCTGATGGCGTGGTTCGCGCGGGGGCAGTGTTTACGGCACGCCGAGCCGATGTTCGATCGCGACGAAACTGGCGCGATCTTCCGTTGTCCGCATTGTCTGCACACGTGGCCCCGCTTCCAGAGCGCGGCCGCAGTCGGCTCGACACCGGTTCCTGGCGCGACGCCCGTTCCCGGTACCGTCCGTGTCCGCCGGCCCAGCGCGAAAGAGACCCCCCTCGGTACGCCGCCCAAGCGTCGTCGCGACGCTGGGCCTGGTGACCGGGAACATCTGAGCCGGGCGCCGTCCCGAGGGACGGATGAGCCGCGGGTTCCCCAAGGAAGTCTCGGCGGATCGCCAGTGGCACGTGCTCTGCACTTGATTGGGATGGAGGGTTCAGACCATGAGGTATCGCATCCTGCAGCAGTTCGTCTTCGTGGGCACGCTCGCGAGCGTCGCGGCCTGCGGTCGCAGCGACACCGCCACGCCGGCGCGGGACGCAGATCGCGCGCCCGCTCCTGCCGAGCGTCCAGCCCAGGTTCCTGGCGATCGAGCGGAACCGGGGGCGACTGGCACAGCCGGCGAACGCGCGGGTGAAGCCGCCCGCGATGCCAGCAATCGGACTGGCGCTGCCGTCGAGACGGCCGACGTCAAGCTGGCGCTCGCCACGGCCGAAGGCCTCGACGCCAGCGGCATCAATGTGGACACCGATCACACGAACAAGACGGTCACGCTGAAGGGCACCGTGCCGACCACCGATCAGCGTGTGAAGGCCGAGGTGGTGGCACAGCGCGAGGCCACGGGCTATCGCGTCAACAACCAGCTTGTCGTGCGCGCCGCACGATAAGGAATGACGCGGCGCTGGCCCGTCACAGGAGACCCCCATGAAGTACGGCGTCGCATGGCTGCTCGGAGTGCCGTTCTCGTTGATCGTGCTGTGGTTTGCCGCCAACCAGGTCGGTTGCGGATTCTAGAGGGAGACCGACATGACTGTTCGGAAGAATGTTGACGTAACGCCAGAAACGGGAACAGGCCGCGCTCAGCCCGGTGACGTGCTGGGCATCGAGGAGCGTGGGGAACGCACCCACCTGGGCGAGACCCGCGAGGACGAGGACGACCGCCGCGAAGACGCGGAAGAGGCGGTGGCCGATCGCACCGAGCGGCAGGACCGCTAGGCAATGGCCGCCGTGATGATCAGCGGCTTCGTCCTGTTCGTGGCCGGTCTGGCAGGCGCGGTGAACGCCTGCCTGGCCGGCGCGGACAATCGCGACACCAACACGGCCGCTCTGTCAGGACTGCTCTTCGCACTCGGGCTCACTATGCTCGCGGTCGGTGCCGCCAAACGCGGTTACCACCGCCGGCCCCTGGGCGCACCGCCAGGTGACATGGATCCAGAGAAGGCAACGTTGCCGACGCCGCAAGACGAAGCCCGGATTCATTGAGGGCGCCCAGACATTCCTCATCATCGAGCAAGACAAGCAACAGCCCGGAGTCGGCCGCCAGTTTCCGTTAGGGGGCTGACGCGGGAGCGCGGTGCGGTAGGTTTGGAAGGAAGATGCAAGTCGATCCCGGAACAGGCAGGACGCGGCGCCGTCGGAGGCTCGACGGCTGGCTGGCAGCGACGCCGTCAGCGCGACGCGCGTGTGCGCCGCAGGATGGGCTCGCCATCCACACTCTCGTAGTCGTAGGTCATACGGAACGTGGACGGGCCGAACATCTTCACGTTGGCGGTGGATTGCAGCGACACCGGCAGCACCTGTTGCTTGTGGACCCGCCGGTAGGTCCACTCCACGTCCACACGCGAGATCCAGAACGATGGGCTCTTGGCGAGCTGGCCCTTCACGCTGACCACGTCGCGGGTGGCCGGCTGCATGAAGAGGTCTCCTACCACCAGGTGCCGGCTCTTCTCCTTCGGTCGCAGCGGCAGCCGAAGCAGGCCCGACCGTTCCAGTTGAGCCTCGCCACACTCGTAGTTGGTAGCTGCCGCCGGCGTCCCCCGCCGCCGCTTCCCCACCACGTCCTGTTCCGCCTGCAAGGCGGCTCGAAGCACCTTGTTGCGAATCTGTTCGGAGCCGCCCTCGGACAGCACCGTGATGGTCAGGATGCCGTCGCGGTCGAGCGTCGTCCGCACTTCCATCCACCCCTGCCGGCCGGTCTTCCGGTTCTCCGCTTCGAGCCGGCGAATGGCGGAGTAGGGAATCGAGGGCAACAGATCAGGCGTCTCTTCCGCGCAGGCCGAGGCGGCATCCGCAGGGGCGGATGTGGCCATGACCAACAGCATCACGAGGACCGGCGCCAGCTGAGGACTCATCCTGTTCTCCCTCCCGGTCATTCACACTGCACGGGGTATGCCACGCGCCAATGGCCGGGGCTGTCCAGCCGGGCGTTGGGCACCTCATCGTTGGATCGCGGTGTCTTTGAACTATCCTTTGGTCCTCCCCAATGACCGTCGCACGACGATTCCCCTATCTGGTTGCGCTGATTGCGGCATTGACGGCAGCGGGTGTGCGCTACGCCCTCTCCCCCGTCCTGCATGACGACGTCCCGTACCTCACGTTCTTCGCGGCGGTGATGACCGCGGCGTGGTACGGCGGCTTTCGTGAAGGCATGGCGGCCACCGTGCTCAGCGGTGCGGCGGCCGTGCTGCTGTTCGTCAAGCCGCCATGGCTGGAGGTCGGCGTGGACTTCCCCAACGTGGTTGCGCTGGCGATGTTCGGGCTCAGCGGTTGGCTGATCAGCGAGATGTCCGGGCGATTGCACGAAGCTCGCGCCGGCGAGCGTCTGGAAACCGAACGCCTGCAGACGACATTGCACTCGATCGGCGATGGCGTGATCGTCACCGAAGCCGAGGGCAGGGTCACCATGGTCAACCCGGTGGCCGAGCGGTTGACCGGCTGGACCACGGCCGAGGCAGATGGCCGCGCATTGACTGAGGTGTTCACTATCGTGAACGAGACCTCGCGTGAACCGGTGGACAACCCGGCGTTGCGTGCCCTGCGCGACGGCACCATCGTCGGCCTGGCCAACCACACCGTACTCGTCGGCAAGGGCGGCGGGGAGTGCCCCATCGACGATAGCGCGGCGCCGATCCGCGATCGCGAGGGCCGCATCAGCGGCAGCGTGCTGGTGTTCCGCGACGTGTCCGAGCGGCGACAGGCCGAGTCCGCCTTGCGCGCCAGCGAGCAGGAACTGACCGACTTCTTCGAGAGCGCCACCGTCGGACTGCAGTGGGTCTCGGCCGACGGTGTGATCCGGCGTGCCAATCAGGCCGAGCTGGATCTGCTCGGGTATAGCGCGCCCGAATACGTCGGCCACCACGTCTCCGAGTTCAACGACGATTCGAACGTCATCGAGGACCTGCTGGCGCGACTGCGCGGCGGCGAAGTCCTGCACAACTCGCCACTCAGCCTTCGATGCCGCGACGGCGCGATCAGGCACACGCTCGTCAGCGCCAGCGGCCGTTGGCAGGACGGCGTCCTGGTCGAGAGCCGCTGGTTCGTACTGGACATCACCGATCGCCGCCGCGCGGACGAAGTGCGTGGGTTGCTGGCCGCGGTGGTCGAGAGCACTGAAGACGCCGTCATCACCAAGGCGCTCGACGGGCGCATCCTCTCGTGGAACGCCGGCGCCGAGGCGATGTTCGGCTACTCCCCCGAGGAGGTCGTCGGCCGCCACGTCAATCATGCTCGTCCCCGACCACCTGCGCCCGCTGGAGCAGGAGTTCCTGGCACAGGTCGCCAGGGCCGAGCGGGTCATGCCCGTCGAGACGCTGCGCGTCGCCCGCGACGGCGAAGTGCTGGACGTCTCGCTGACGATCTCTCCGGTCCGCGATACGAACGGCCGCATCATCGGCGCCTCGTCAATCGCCCGCGATATCAGGGGCCGGAAGGCGCTCGAGGAATCGCTTCGCGAAAGCGACCGGCGCAAGGACGAGTTCCTGGCTGTCCTGGCGCACGAGCTGCGCAATCCGCTGGCGCCGATCCGCAACGGCGTCGCCGCGCTGCGTCTGGCGCTGCCGGACGACAAGCGAATCCGCTCGACCGGAGACATCATCGAGCGCCAGGTCAGGCAGATGGCGCGATTGCTCGACGACCTGCTCGACGTCTCTCGCATCACTCACAACAAGCTGGACCTGCGCAAGGAAACGCTGACGCTGCGCAGCGTGCTGGACTCCGCGCAGGAGACGTGCCGACCCGTGGTCGAGGCGGCGGCGCAGTCGATCTCCATCACCATGCCGGCGGCGCCGATCCAACTGCATGCCGATCCGATGCGATTGGCGCAGGTCTTCTCGAACCTGATCAGCAACGCCTCGAAGTATTCACACCAGGGCGCCATCATCCGCATTACCGCGGAGCTTCGCGACGGCGAGGTCGTCGTCGTCGTGGCCGACGACGGCATCGGGATCCAACCCGAGGCACTCCCGTCGATTTTCGAGATGTTCTCGCAGGCGACCCAGGCACGCACCCGCGCCCAGGGCGGCATCGGCATCGGGCTGTCGCTGGTTCGTGGACTGGTGGAGTTGCACGGCGGCCGCGTCTCGGCTCGAAGCGAAGGCATCGGACGAGGCAGCGCCTTCGAGGTGCGGCTGCCGGCCGGCATCCCCGCCGGCAAGCCGGCGCTGAACGACCACGAGGCCGGAACCGAGCGTCCCTTGAATCGCCGAGTGCTGATTGCCGACGACAATCGCGATGGCGCGGAAAGCCTGGCGATGGTGATGACGGTGTTCGGCTGCGAGGTGCGGACCGCGTACGACGGCGCCTCGGCGGTGCGGGCCGCCGAATCGTTCCAGCCCGAGGTGGTCTTCCTCGATCTCGGGATGCCCGGCATGGACGGCTTCGAGGCGGCGCGCCGCATCCGCAGCCTGCCGGGCGGCCATGCCACGGTGCTGATCGCGCTCACCGGCTGGGGCCAGGATCGCGATCGCCAGCGCACGTCGGAGGCCGGGTTCGACGCGCACCTGGTGAAGCCCGTGGACCCGCTGTCGATGCGGAGCTTCCTGGACCAGCTGCCGGTCTCCCGCTGACGGCGCGCGCCCCAAGCCCCAAGCCCCAAGCCCCGAGCCTCAAGCCCCTGAGGCCTCAAGCCTCAAAGTCCACGTTCTCCGTCAGCCGCGTGCCATCGCGCTCGAACATGGTGGCCAGGCGATCGATGCGCTCTGTTGCTTTCTCCAGATCCGACACGCCCAGCGTGACGTTCAGCAGGTCGATGTACCACGGCAGCTTGATCGGCTCGGTCACATAGCGCGCGACGATGGCTCGCGCGATCGGCAGCGTCGTGCCCTTCGAATCGTCGTGCACGTCGCGATTGCCGGCGGCGAGCAGCTTGGCGTACTCCTCGGCCAGCAACCGCGCGAACAGCGCCGACGAGAACGGATCGCCTGCGCGCACACCCACTGCATCGTCGGCGGCAGTCAGCGCCGCGCGCTTGTGCAGCCACTCCCACAGGATGCTCAGGCGAATCTCACCCGTCGCCATGTCTTCCATCAGGTACAGCACATCGTCGTTGCCGAAGAAGTCGGCGGGCTTCAGCGCGGCGGCCTGCATACCCTGGAGGAAGGCGTTGCCGTACTGCAGGCCCACGCTCAGCAGATCGCGCGCCCCACGCACCGTGAGCGGGGCGGGCTCGAGCGTCGTCAGCGCATCCGCGTCGGATGCGGTGTAGCCGAGAGGCGGGAAGGATCGCCCCAGCTGGTTGTCCTGCCCCACCCGCTCCCACACGGGCCGGACGATGTGGACCATCTTCCAGTGCGCGACCCATTTGCCGCTGGCGCCCTCGCGCTGCTCCCGTTCGGCCCCGGCCAGCGCGCGGGCCATGCCGGCCTGCACGCCGGCCTCCGAGCCCACCGGGATGTTCGGTTCCATCCCGCCCTGCCAGAGCGCGCACTGCCCCGCGCGATCCGGCGTGTTCACGGCTCGCCGGACGCGGTCCTCGTAGTGCCGCATGTAGCCATAGGTCATGGTGATGGCGTCGATGTTCGGGTTCACGAACGACGGGTCCCAGGCCATCGCGTCCGACACGCTGTTGATGTAGTCCCAGCGGCCGGTGTTGAAGCCGACGAAGCGCGGCCCGAGCGCCGCGCGGATCTCCATCAGCTGAAAACACGCCTCCACCTGCTCGACCAGCACGTAGGCCTTGATGGTGCCCACCGGCAGCGACAAGTGGCCTTCCAGCGCGGCGAGGATGTCGTGCCACAGCGCTGCTTCCTCCGCGGTCTGGATCTTCGGCAGGTAGAGCACGATCGACGACCCGGCGGCGGCCAGTCCCTGGTGGTTGTTGACCACGTAGAGCACCGCATCGACGATGGAAGCCGAGAAGCCGTGCACCGTCGGCGCGGCGCACATGCCGATCGTCCAGGTGCAGCCCGCGCGCGCGGAAGATCTTCGTGGTGACGTCGAGCTGCGACTGCCAGTCGTCCACGATGGACCGGCCAAGGAAGCCGGTGGCCCACGCGTTCATCTCGGCGGCGACGCGCTCGGCAGTGCGGAGAAAGACCGGATCGCGGTGGATGGCCAGCTTCAGGTTGCGCTGGTTGTCGAGCGACATCGAGTCCAGCTGGCCGAGCGCATCCTCGCCGTCGAACATCCAGCCATCCGCGCCCGACAGCAGCGCGTAGGCGACGTTGCGGAGGCTCTGCTCCAGCGTGGCGCGCGGCCGGGCGGCGGGGCCGGTGCCCTGGATCCACTGGCGCTGCAAATCACCTGGAATGGCGCTGCCGGTGAAACGGCCGGCGCGGGCGTCCTCGACGCGGATCGCAGTGCGGGCGATCACGGAGGACGGATCCAGGAAGGCAATGCGCTCGCCGCTGGCGGCACGGGCCGCACGGCGCGCGACCCGGCCGCGCATCACGGCCTGGCGGTCGTCGTCGAGGGATGCAACGGCGTGAAGGGCGGCGATGGCGGCGGGGGTGAAGATGTCGGCGTAGTCGGTGGTAGCGGAACGGCGGATCTCGAGCGGCGAAAACGGCATGCTGTTTGGTATCACAAAAACGATCCATCATGGGCGCGCAAACGTGGGCCACGTCCTCCTCAGCCTGATATTCATCCTCTCGCGCGTGGCGCTGGCCTCTGCCGGACTGCGGTTCTCGTTCAGTCTCGACTGGATGTGGATGGCCGATCCGCTTGACCTTCGCGATCGGCTGGCGGAAACCCTCTACTACTTCCACGCGTTTCCGCCGGGCATGAACCTGGTGACCGGCCTGCTGCTGAAGGCCGCGCCTGAAGACCCCGGCCACGCGGCTCACGTCCTGTTTGCGACCATGGGTCTCGTGCTCGTCAACCTGACCTTCGCGCTCGGCCAGCGCGTGGGATTGTCGCGGCGGGTGGCCTTCGGGGTGGCGGCAGGGTTTGCGGCGCTGCCCGCGGAGATCTATTTCGAGCATCTCTACCTCTACGAGCTGCCGATCACCACTTTCCTCTGCCTGGCGGCGGTGCTGTTCCATCGGGCGATGCGTGCATCGTCCACTTCGGCCTGGCTGGCGTTCTTCACTATCTGTGCGGTCATCGGCGCCACGCGCAGCACGTTCCACCTGGTCTGGTTCGTGGTGATGGCGGCGCTGGCGCTGTGGTTCACGAACCCGGGCACACGTAAGCACGTAGTGGTCGCCACCATCGGGCCGCTGCTGCTGCTGGCCGGCGTTTACGGGAAGAACCTCGCGCTGTTCGGCGAGTTCGCCGCCTCGACATTCGGGCCGGCCAGCTTCCACCTGGTGACGGTGGATCGCCTGCCGCTCGCGGAACGCAATCAGTGGATTGCCGAGGGCACGCTCTCGCCATTTGCCGCCGTCAGCGCCTACGCGCCGCCGCGCGACTACGTGCGGTTCTTCGAAACGAGCGAGCACGCGGGGTGGCCGCCGCAGCTCACCCGCCTCGAGCACCCGTCGGTCAAGGCCGCGAACTTCAACCACTGGTTCCTGCTCAAGGTGCACCGCGCGCGCCGGCAGGACGTGCTGCACTACCTGCGTGCCAGGCCCTGGGGCTATGTGCGGAACGTGGAGGCCGGCCTGCGCGATCTGTTCCGTCCCTCGACCGAGTGGCATCCCCGCACCGGCACCGATCGGTCCCCCCACGCGCAGCATCGGCAGGTGCTCGGCGGCTACGAACGCGGGTATAACGGTCTGGTCCACCGCTTCCCGGTCGCGCCGTTCGGGTTGTACGTGTTCCTACCGATCGTGTGGCTCTGGGGGCTGTGGCAGGCCATCGGCCTGGTGCGGCGAGGCGGTTCCGACGACCGGGCGCGGGGCGCCCTGCTGCTGTTCTGTCTGTTCCAGATCCTGTACGTGGTTGCCGCCAGCAGCATGCTGACGTTCCTGGAGGAATCACGTTATCGCTTCCAGGTGGAGCCGATGATCTGGCTGGTAACGACACTGTGTGTGACGACCGTATATGGACATCTATCTGATCGACGGCACCTATGAGCTGTTCCGGCACTACTTCGCGGTGCCCTCCGCCCGCGATCGCGACGGCCGCGAAGTCGGGGCCGTGCGCGGAGTGGTGACGTCCCTGCTGGGCATGATGACGGCGGGGACCACTCACATCGGCGTCGCGACCGATCACGTGATCGAGTCGTTCCGCAACCAGATGTGGCCCGGCTACAAGACCGGAGAGGGCATCGAGCCGGATCTGCTGGCGCAGTTCCCGCTGCTCGAAGACACGCTCTACGCGCTGGGCGTGGCGGTATGGCCAATGGTGGAATACGAGGCCGACGATGCGCTGGCCTCCGCTGCGGCGAAGGCGGCGGCCGATCCGCGCGTGGAGCGCGTGCTGATCTGCACGCCGGACAAGGACCTGGCGCAGTGCGTCCGCGGCACGCGCATCGTGCAGATGGATCGTCGCGCCCGCACCACTCGGGATGAAGCCGGCGTGATCGCGAAGTTTGGCGTGCCGCCGGCGTCCATCCCCGACTACCTGGCGCTCGTGGGCGACAGCGCCGACGGGTTCCCCGGCCTGCCTGGATGGGGCGCCAAGTCCGCGGCGGCGGTGCTGGCGAAGTTCGGACACCTGGAGGCGATTCCCGCCGACTCGACCACGTGGGGCGTGAACGCGTCCAGGCCCGCGGTCCTGGCCGCCACCCTGCAGCGCGAGCGCGAGAAGGCGCTCCTGTTTCGAGACCTGGCCACCCTGAGGTCCGACGTGGCGCTGTTCGAGAACGTGGACGAACTGCGGTGGAAGGGCCCGACGCCGGCCTTCGCCGAGTTCGGCGAGCGGTTCGACAGGGCGGCGAGGGGGAAGGGCTAGGGGCTTAGGTCTTGGGTCTTGGGTCTTAGGTCTTGAGCCTGTCTTGAGTCTCAGGGCCCAAGACTCAGGACGCAGGGCTCGGGGCTCGGGCTCGGGGCTCAGGGCTCAGGGCTTGGGGCTTGGGCAAGTGTCAGGCGCAAGACCCAAGACTCAAGACTTAAGACTATCTCCCGGCCTCACCCCGGTTCCGATACAGCTTCGGCTCCGCGACTTCCGCCATGCGCGATACGTTCAAGGACCCGCCGAGGAACTCGTTCAGACGCGCGGCTTCGGCGGCCGGGTTTGCCAGTACGCCGGCGTAGGGTAAGCGGAGGGTCGAGAAGCACGACCGCTGCGACAGGAAGCGGTCCACGCGACCGAGGTGCTCGGTGTAGAGCGCGCGCATGCGGTCGTCGGCCGCGCCCTTCTCCTCGCCGCGCACTTCGAGCATCTTGTCCTGCGACGCCAGGATCTCGTTCAGATCCCGCTGCATGAACACCACCTGGTAGTCGAAGCGCTCCGGCAGGTGCGTCAGCAGCAGCGAGATGATCTTCACGCCCTTGCCGCGGGCGTCGGCAAGCCAGGCGTGGTCGCCGGGCTTGTCCAGCTCCTTGACCGGCTCGAACTCGTAGTAGCCGTTGGGATTGCTGTCGTCGGCGGTGCGCAGGCCATCGGTGACGAGCGGCAGGCCGCCGGCTTCGAGCATGCGCATGGCCATCGATGTGCCCGACCGCGGCAACCCGGACACGACGACGATCGGTTTGCCGCGACGCAGGCGGCGGAGGAACGACTGAGCCATCCGGGTGTGCTGCCTTCTGCCTTGTTGCCGCCGCTGCCGTGCCTTTTGCCTTCTGCCTTTGGCGCAGGCTACAGTGTCGGGAGGTTCCACCCCTTGCGCTGCCGCCCTCTCTGGCTCACGCTCACGCTCGCGGGGATGCTGCTCCTTGCGGCGCCGGCGCCGGCCTCAGCATACATCGGCCCCGGAGCCGGCTTCGCGTTGGTGTCCTCGGCGTTCGTGCTGGTCACGACGTTCTTCGTCGTCGCCTTCACGCTGCTGGCGTGGCCATTCCGCGCGGCGTGGCGCCTGCTCACCCTGCCGGCCCGCCCCAAGGCCGCCATCACCCGATTCGTCGTCGTCGGCCTCGACGGCCAGGACCCGAAGCTCACCGACCAGTTCATGCGCGAGGGCCTGCTGCCCAACTTCAGCGCGCTGGCGAAGGAAGGCAGCTATCGCCGCCTGAAGACGACGTTTCCATCGCTGTCGCCGGTGGCGTGGTCGTCGTTCAGCACCGGGGCCCACCCGGCGCGTCACAACATCTTCGACTTCCTCGATCGCGATCGCCGCACCTACCTGCCGATGCTCTCGTCCACCCGCATCGGCAAGGTGGAGCGCTTCCTGAAGCTTGGCCGGTACCGCATTCCGCTGCAGAAACCGGAGTTGCGACTGCTGCGGCGGTCCAAGCCGTTCTGGACGATTCTCGGCGAGCACCGCATCTGGAGCACCGTGCTGCGCGTCCCCATCACGTTTCCTCCGGACAACTTCTACGGCGCCGAGCTGAGCGCGATGTGCGTGCCCGATCTGCTCGGCACGCAGGGCACCTTCCTGCTCTACACCACGCGCCCGCCGGCCGAGAAGTTCAAGGAAGGCGGCGTGCGCATCCACGTCTCGCTGACCGGCGACCGGATGACCTCCACGCTCGAGGGCCCGGAGAACACGTTCCTCGAGAACTCGCCGCCGCTGGTCCTGCCGATTCAGGCCGCCCTCGATCGCGCCGCCTCGCGCGTGACCGTGACGATCGGCGACACCGCGATCGTCCTGACGCCGGGCGAGCTGAGCGACTGGGTGGCACTCCAGTTCTCGGCGCTGCCGGGCGTGGGTGTCAAGGGTCTCACCCGCCTGCTCGTCACCGAGATGGGCGAACATTTCTCGCTCTACGTGGCGCCCATCAACCTGGATCCCGAATCGCCGGCGATGCCCATCTCGCATCCGGCCTACTACGCCACCTACCTCGCCAAGAAGGTGGGCGCGTTCGCCACGCTCGGCCTCGCGGAGGATACCTGGGCGCCTCAACGAAGGCGTCACCGACGATGGGACGTTCCTGAAGCAGACGTACGACATCGATCGCGAGCGCGAGGCGATGTTCTTCGCCGCGCTCGACCGCCTTCGCGAGGGCGCCCTGGTCTGCGTCTTCGACGCCACCGATCGCATCCAGCACATGTTCTGGCGCGACATCGATCCCGGGCATCCCGCCGGGCGCGGGCGCGAGAAGGCCCCGCACAAGGACGCCATCCGCGAGCTGTACCTTCACAACGATGCGCTGGTCGGCCGCGTGCGGGCGCAACTGAAGGACGGCGACGTGCTGATGGTCATCTCCGATCACGGCTTCAGCTCGTTCCGCCGCGGGGTCAACCTGAATCAGTGGCTGCTGCGCGAGGGCTATCTGGCGCTGAAGCCCGGCACCGACGGCAGCACCGAATGGCTGCGCGACGTGGACTGGTCGCGGACGCGGGCCTATGCGCTGGGGCTGACCGGCCTGTTCCTGAATCTCGAAGGCCGCGAGGGCGAGGGCATCGTCAAGCCGGGCGCCGATGCCGCCGCGCTGAAGAAGGAGATCGTGGCCAGGCTGCGCGGGCTGAAGCGACGACGAGAAGGCGACCATCGGCGTCAACGAAGCCTTCGACACCGCGGAGATCTACGACGGCCCCTACCGCGAGAACGCGCCCGACTTCATCATCGGCTACAACGCCGGCTATCGCATCTCGTGGGATTGCGCGTCGGGCATGGTGTCGGGCCCGGTGTTCGAGGACAACGTGAAGCCGTGGAGCGGCGACCACTGCATCGACCCGCGGCTGG
Source organism: uncultured Acidobacteriota bacterium (assembly GCA_963723005.1). Lineage (GTDB taxonomy): Bacteria > Acidobacteriota > Vicinamibacteria > Vicinamibacterales > UBA2999 > VFZN01. Next base: position 241,472 of record CAVRPA010000020.1, read on the forward strand.
TGCCGGGCGTGTTCTTCTGCAATCGCAAGGTGGACACGGCCGAGCCCGCGCTGGTGGACATCGCGCCGACCGCGCTGAAGCTGTTCGGCATCGAGCCGCCGCCGCACATGGACGGCCGCCCGCTGGCGGTAGTGGCGTGACGCGCACCCGCGCCCGAAGACAGGCCTTCACCTCCGCGGCACGGGTATCGGCCGCGCTGATGCTCGCGCTCGTCGCCACGCTCGCTGCCGCGATGGCCAGTGTCGCGTGCCAGGCGCGTCCCGCCACCGGTCGCAAGGTGATCGTGCTCGGCCTCGATGGCCTCGACTACGACCTCACGCGCCAGATGATCGAGAGCGGGCGCATGCCGGGGTTTGCGAAGCTGGCCGCCTCGGGCGGCTTCGCGGCGCTCGGCACGTCGATCCCGCCGCAGAGCCCCGTCGCCTGGTCGAGCTTCATCACCGGCCTCGACCCCGGCGCGCACGGCATCTTCGACTTCATCCATCGCGATCCGAAGACGATGACGCCCGTACCTGTCCACGACCAGGACCGAGGGCGCGTCGCGCACCATCGGGCTCGGGCGCTGGCAGCTGCCGCTGTCGGGCGGCACGGTGGAACTGCTGCGCAAGGGCCAGCCGTTCTGGGAGCTGCTCGAGGCGCAAGGCGTGCCGACCACCATCATCCGCATGCCGGCGAACTTTCCGCCGTCCGGCTCGGCCACTCGAGAGCTGAGCGGCATGGGCACGCCCGACATCCTCGGCACCTATGGCACGTTCGGGCTCTACACCTCCGAGCCGTTTGCGTTTGCCGGACAGACGCTGTCGGGCGGCGTGGTGCACCAGGTGAAGCCGCGCGACGGCGTGGTGCACGCCACGCTCGACGGTCCCGACAACCCGTTCCTTCGCGCTCCGGAGAAGGTGCAGGCCGAGTTCACCGCGCATCTGGACCGGGCCAACCAGCACGTGAAGATTGTCGTGGGAGCCGAGGAGCGGCTGCTGGCGGTCGGCGAATGGAGCGACTGGATTCCGGTGAGCTTCCCGCTGGCGCCGACGCAGTCGCTGAGCGGCGAAGTGCGGTTCTTCCTCAAGGGTCTCGATCCGTTCTTCGAGATGTACGCCAGCCCGGTGAACATCGATCCGTTCGAGCCGGCGATGCCGGTGTCCACGCCGGGCTCGTATGCGGCGGAACTGGCCGAGGCCACCGGCCGCTTCTACACGCAGGGCATGCCCGAGGACACGAAGGGCCTGAAGACCGGCGTGCTGACCGATGCCGAGTTCCTCACCCAGGCCCGGATCGCCGGAGAAGAGAACCTGCGGCAGTACCGTTACGTGCTGGATCAGCTTCACCGACGGGCTGCTCTTCTACTACTTCGGCAACGTGGACCAGGTGTCGCACATGATGTGGCGCGCGCGCGACCCGCAGCATCCCGCCTACGACGCCGCCCGGGACGGCCCCAACGCAGGCCGTCGTCGAGGAGCTCTATCGCGGTCTCGACGTCGTGATCAGCGACACGCTGGCGCGGCTGGGGCCGGACGACCTGCTGGTGGTGATGTCGGATCACGGCTTCACGTCGTGGCGCCGGGCGGTGCACTTGAACAGCTGGCTGCGCGATCAGGGCTACCTGACGCTGCTGGATCCGAACCGCGCCGACGACCCGGGCCTGTTCGGCAACGTGGACTGGTCGCGCACGCGCGCCTACGGCCTCGGGCTGAATGGGCTCTACCTGAACGTCAAGGGCCGCGAAAAGGACGGCATCGTCGATCCGGCCGAGCGCGAGGCGCTGGCGAACGAGATTGCGGCGAAGCTGCTGGCGGCGGTCGATCCCGGCACGGGCCTGCCCGCCATCACGAAGATGTATCACCGCGAGCAGGTCTACCATGTGGCCGGCAACGAAGACGTCGCCCCCGACCTGGTCGTCGGCTACGCCAAGGGCACGCGCGGCTCGGACGAATCGGCGCTGGGCGGGCTGCCGCGCGAGGTGTTCGTGGACAACACCAGCGCGTGGAGCGGCGACCACTGCATGGATCACGAGACGGTGCCGGGCATCCTGCTCTCCAACCGGCCGTTGAAGCGGCCGGCGCCGTCCATCCAGGACCTGGCGGCCTCGATCCTCGCCGAGTTCGGCGTCGAAGGCTTCCCCCATCGCAGCAGCACCGAGGAGCGCTGACATGTTCGGACCACGCATCAAGCTGGACAAGGCGTTGATGGCCAAGGTGAAGCGCTATGCGGACCTGGCCGGCTATTCGTCGGTGGACGAGTTCGTGACCCACGTCATCGAGAAGGAGCTGGCAAAGCTCGAAGGGTCCGACTCGGAAGAGGACATCAAGAAGAAGCTGAAGGGGCTTGGCTACATTTCCTGAGCGCGCGCTGGCGGCGGTGAACGCCGCGGCGACGTGGGCGTTCGACGCGGTCTTTGCGCTGCTGGCCATGGTGCCGCCGCTCGTCAGCCTGGTGCTGGTGTCACTGGTCACCGCCGTCGTGATGCTGTTCGTGGTGGCGCGGACGTCCGATCAGCCGCGCATGGCGACGACCAAGCGCGCGATGCACGCCGGCCTGTTCGAGATTCGGCTGTTCAACGACGACCTGGTGGCGATGCTGCGCGCGGTCGGCGATCTGCTGTGGCAGAACGCCCGCTATCTGCGGCTGTCGCTGGTGCCGCTGCTATGGATGGCCATTCCGCTGGTCATCGTCATCGCGCAGCTGCAGGCGTTCTATGGATACGCGGGGCTCGTGCCAGGGGAGGCGGTGCTGCTGAAGGCACAGATGGACAGCGCCGCGGGTGCGGTGAGTTCGCCGGGTGCGACGCCCGCACCCGTGCTCGAGGCGCCGCCGGAGATTCGCGTCGACACCGGCGCCGTCCAGCTCGCCGGTTCGAATGAAGTGTTGTGGCGCATCGTGCCGCTCTCCGCGGGCGACTTCACGGTGACGGTGCGTGCCGGAGACCACGCGTCCACCAAGACCGTGCATGTGTCCGACACCATCGCGCGACGGTCGCCGCTGCGGGTGTCGCATGGACTGCTCGACCTGCTGCTCTACCCCTCGGAGCCGCCGCTGGACGCGAGCGGTCCGATCCAATCCATCTCGCTGACCTACCCGGAGCCGGGCCTCGACGTCCTCGGCTTCCGCGTGCACTGGCTGATCGTGTTCATGGTGGTGTCGATGGCCGGCGCGTTCGGACTCGCAAAGCGGTTGGGCGTCACGTTGTAAACCGGTATCCGGTACCCGGTGTCCGGTACCCGGAAACCGGAAACCGGATCCTTGATCCCGATCCCGATCCCTGATCCCTGATCCCTGATCCCTGATCCCTGATCCCTGATCCCTGCTCCTAGCTCCTCGCCCTCTCGTAAACGACCTTGCCATCGAACACCGTCGTCTGGACGACGACGTCGCCGGGTTTGGCCGGGGGCTTGGCCAGGATGTCCGACGCCAGCACGACGAGATCCGCGAGCATGCCCGGCGCGATCGTGCCCTTGCGCTGATCGTCGAACGAGGCGAACGCCGGCCAGATCGTATAGCCCTTCAGCGCGTCCTGGATCGACATCGCCTGCGCGGGGCCGCGCGGCTGGCTGAGGCGCGTGGAGGCGAGCCAGATGCCCTGCCCGGCCTCGAGCGGCGCGACGGGCCAGTCGCTGCCGAACGTGATGCGGCCGCCGGCCGCCCGGATCCGCTGCCAGGCCCACGCGCGCGAGGCGCGCTCGGGACCGATGTTGTCCGGCCACGGCCCTGCGGGCTTCGCCGAGTTCATGTCGCCCAGCACCACGTGCATCGGCTGTTGCGAGGCGATCACGCCGAGGGCGGCAAAGCGCGGGATGTCGGCCTCGGCAATCGCCTCGATGTGCTCCAGGCGATGACGGCGGCCGCGCGCCGGCGCTGGATTCACCTTGGCGGCGTGCTCAAAGGCGTCGAGCGACATGCGGATGGCGCGATCGCCGATGGCGTGAATCTGCACCTGCCAGCCGCGCTTGTCGAACATCGTGACGATCCGGGTGAGCTCCTCGGGCGAGAGGTTGGGCGCACCCGCGCTGGTGGTGTTGGTGTACGGCGCCAGCATCGCCGCGGTGCGGCTCTCGATCACGCCGTCGGCGAACATCTTGACGATGCCGGTGCGCACCGTGGGATCGTCACCGAACCGCTTCCACGTTTCGTCCATGCGATCGACATCGGCTTCGGTCGTCGCCGACGTGGCGGAGGTCGCCAGGTAGGTCCGCACCTGCAGGTCGCCGGCCTTGCGCGACTGATCGAACAGGTCCATCTCCTCGAGGCTGCCCCCGGCGTTCTGAACGCTGGTGATGCCGTACTGCAGCGCGTGCGCCACCGCCGCCTTGAGCGCGGCACGCCGGTCCTCGTCCGTGAGCTTGGGCATCACCGGATCGATGAGGTCTGTCGCTGCTTCTTTCAGGTGCCCGGTGGGCTCTCCGGTCTTCGGATCCTTGACGATGACGCCGTTCGGCGGGTTGGGCGTGTCCCTGGTGATGCCGGCCAGCGCCAGCACCTTCGAGTTCACCCAGATGCTGTGGCCGTCGTAGCAGGTCATCACCGCAGGGCGGTCCGGCACGATCTCGTCGAGTTGCGCTTTGGTCGGGCTCCCGCCCGGGAACGGCGAATAAAGCCAGCCCCGGCCTTTCACCCACGCATCGGCCGGCTTCTTCGCCGCGAACGAGCTGATGGCGGCCTGCACCTCGCGAAGCGTGGTGAGCCCGGCCAGGTCGACGTCGCCCAGCGACAGACCGCCGGACAGGAAATGCACGTGCGAGTCGTTGAATCCCGGAGCCACGGTCGCGCCATGCGCGTCGATGACGCGTGTCCCCGGGCCGCGAAGGTCCGCCAGCTCGGCGTCCGAGCCAACCCGCAGGATGGTGTTGCCCTTCACCGCCACGGCCTGCGCCACGGTGCCAGACTCGTCCGCGGTGAAGACGCGGCCGTTGACGATCATCAGATCCGCGGTTTGCGCGGTGCCGGCCGGTGACGAGCCTTCCGGCGCCTGCCCCGGCTGCGTCTGACACGCCGAGAGCATCACCGCGGCCAGCGCCACCGAACCACCGACGCGAACTGTGCGAGAGCGTTCTCATTTTGCCTTCTGCCTTGTGCCTTGTCGTCTTGAGTCTTGAGTCTTGAGTCTTGAGTCTTGGGTCTTGAGTCTTGGGGCTTGGGGCTTGGGGCTTGGGGCTTGGGGCCGGACACCGGACACCGGATACCGGATCACCGGCCATCTGCCGGTACCGGTTTGCCGTCTGCCGTCTGCCGTCTGCCGTCTGCCGGTCTGCCGGTTCCCTACTCCTCCACCACCGGCAGCACCACCTGCGATGCATGGGTGCCGTCGTGATGAATGCGAATCGTGGCGCGCTGCCGTCGTCCCGAAGTCGTCTCGAGATCCCCGGTGTGGAGGTTACGCGAGAAGTTCGGGAAGAAGCTGGTTGAGATCTGCAGGCGCACGCGATGCCCGCGCTTGAACTGGTTGCTGGTGATCAGGTGGTCGAGCCGCAGCTCGTAGATCGTGCCCGGCGTCAGGAGCTGTCGGCCCTTCTCCATCTCGCGGTAGCTGGCACGCAGCACGTCGAGGCCGGGGCTCATCAGGTTGTAGGCGGTGCCGTCCGGTGCGACGTCGAGCAGGCGGGCCCAGATGTCGGTGTCGCGGCAATCGCACGACACGAACAGCCGCGCGGTGATCGGGCCGGTGATTTCGGTGTCGCGATCGAGCGGCTCGGAGTCGAAGGTGAGCACGTCGGCGCGCTCCGCCAGCGCGCGGTAATCGTGCGCCCCGGCGGACTGGTGCGGATTGATCACCGGATTGTCCGGATCAGAGGCGATCTGGCTGGCCTTCGACCCCGCCGCGGGGCGCGCTTCGGCCAGCGTGCCTCGATTGGCCGGCCCGCTCCGGGCGGGCAACAGGAAGTACGACCGTGCCTTCGCCGGCGGCGGCCACGCGTACGACGTCTTCCACTCGTTCGCGCCCATCACGAAGTAGCGCACTGTCGGGCCAAGGGACGAAGGCGCGCCCTTCCCGCGCAGGTGCTGGTCCATCCAATCCAGCACCACGTTGTCGTAATCGATGGCGGCGGCCGCACCGAACTCACGATCGCCGGACTTCGTCCGCGCCGTGGCATCCGAGCCGTGCACCCAGGGCCCGATCAGCAACGCGGTCCGGTCCGCCTTCCCGCCGCGTGCCTTCACCAGCCCCGCGAAGTTCGTGGTCGCGCCCTCGGGGCCGTAGTTGTCGTCGTGCCACGCCGACAGGTTGAGCACTGCCGCATTGGTCCGCGCGTACTTGCCGCGAAGCTCGGCGAAGTCCCAGAAGGGATCCTCCGGCGGATGGCGCAGCCAGTCGTAGTAGTACGGCGCCACATCGCGCAGCTCCTCGAGTTGATCGAGCGGCAGCGTGCCGAGCATCTTGTCCTCGGTCGCGGCAAGGGCGGCGCGTGCCTCGGCGCCGGTCTTCGGCCCCGGCAGGTTCTGCTTCACGCGGACGTCGGGCGCGATGTTCTGCCAGATCCAGTAGATCCAGGACAGGTCCCACACGCCCCACGTGAAGAAGAAGTTCTGGGGCGTCGAGAACGTCATCGCCGGCACCATCGCCTTGAGGTGCGGCGGCGACTCCATCGCCGCCAGCCACTGCACCGCGCCCGGGTAGGACAGTCCGAACGTGCCGACGTTGCCGTCGGACCACGGCTGCCGCGCCGCCCACTCGATGGTGTCGAAGCCGTCGCGCCCTTCGTTCTCGTAGGGCCGGAACTCGCCGTCGGATCGGTATCGCCCGCGCACGTCCTGCACCACTACCGCATAGCCGCGTTCGATCGCTCGCGTGAAGGTCGTCCCGTCATCGAGCGTGTCGTGCGCGCCGTACGGGGTGCGATAGACCAGCGTCGGGAAGCGGCCCTCGCGGCCCGGCCGCAGTACGATCGCTCGAAGCACCACGCCGTCGCGCATCGGAACGGCGACGTCCGTCTCGAGGACGCGGCCGCTGACCTGCGGCGCCGGCGCACAGCCAGCGAGCGCAAGGAGGACGGTCACCGCGCACGCGACAAGGACAGGAGCGATCGATCGGGCCATGACTTGGGGCTGGAACCGGTGGCGGGAGTATACTGCGCCGGTGCCATGACCGAGCCGACGAGCCCGCGCGTGAGCGGCTATCGGCGGGTGCTGCCGAACGGCCTGGTCGTTGCCTCGGCTGAGCCCGCACACGCCCCTCAACTGGACGCGCTGCAGCGCGTGGTGTTCCCGACCCTCGCCGACGAGGAGCGCTTCAAGGCGAAGCACTACGTGAAGCACCTGGAGTTGTTTCCAGAGGGACAGTTCGTCGGGCTCGATGGCGATCGCGTGGTGGCCGCAACCGCCACCATCCGCATGCACTTCGACTTCGCGCACCTGGACCACACTTTCGCGGACGTCATCCAGGGCGGCTGGCTCACCTCGCACGAACCGGACGGTCCGTGGCTGTACGGCGCCGACATCGGCGTCCACCCGGACTATCGCGGCAGGGGCCTCGCCCAGGCGCTCTACGCGGCGCGCCAGGAGCTGGTCTGGAAGCTTGGGTTGCGCGGGCAGGTCACGGCCGGCATGATGAGCGGTTACGGCGCGGTGAAGGATCGCATGACCGCCGAGGCGTACTATGAGGGGCTCGTTGCCGGGCGAATCAACGATCCGACGCTCTCGATGCAGCAGAAAGTGGGATTCGAGTTCCGGGCGCTCTTGAAGGATTACCTGCAGGACCCGGTCTGCGACAATTACAGCGTGCTCATCGTGCTCGACGCGGCGAAGGACGTGCCCGGCGCCGTCCGGCCGACCACGACCGGCCCATCAGTGAAGGAGCAAACGTAATGGCTGCGATCCAGTTGAAGACGGAAGTTCCCGGCCCCCGCAGCCGCGCGACCCTCGCGCGGCGGGCCTCGGCGGTCCCGAATGGCCTCGGCAAGGCGACCGAGGTCGTGGTGGAACGCGCCGAGGGGGCGCTCGTCCACGACGTGGACGGCAACACCTTCCTCGATTTCGTCGGCGGCATCGGCGCGCTCGCTGTCGGGCACTGCCCGCCATCCGTGGTGGAGGCGGTGCAGGCACAGGCCGCGTCGCTCATCCACATGGGTTCGCTGGTCGGCACCTACGAGTCCTACGTGCGGCTGTGCGAGCTGCTGAACGAAGTCACGCCGGGCGCGTTCCCGAAGAAGACGCTGCTCGCCAACACCGGCGCCGAGGCGGTGGAGAACGCGGTGAAGGCGGCGCGCGCCTACACCCGGCGGCCAGGCGTCATCTGCTTCGAGGGCGGCTACCACGGGCGCACCCTGCTGACGCTGAGCCTCACCAGCAAGTACAGCCTGTTCAAGAAGACGCATGGGCCCGTTCGCGTCGGACATCGTCCGGCTGCCGATGCCGAACGCCTATCGCACGCCGCGCGGCACCACCGCGGAGCAGGGGCTCGACTGGGGCATCCAGCAGCTCGAACACGCTTTCACCGCGCAGGTCGATGCGAGCGAGGTGGCCGCCATCATCATCGAGCCGGTGCAGGGCGAAGGCGGGTTCGTGCCGGTGCCGCCGCGCTTTCTCCGCCGGATCCGCGAGCTGTGCGATCAGCACGGCATCGTGATGATTGCCGACGAAGTGCAGTGCGGCTTTGCCCGCACCGGCAAGCTGTTCGCGCTCGAGCACTACGGCATCGCCGCCGACATCATCGTCACCGCCAAGTCGCTTGGCGCGGGGATGCCGATCAGCGCCACCACCGGGCGCGCCGAGATCATGGATGCCACGCATACCGGCGGGATGGGCGGCACCTATGGCGGCAACCCCGTCACCTGCGTGGCGGCGATCGCGGCCATCGAGATGATGCGGCAGCCGGCGTTCCTGGCCCGGGCCGAGCGCATCGGCACGATGCTGCGCGAGACGCTCGACGGCTGGAAGGCGCGTCATCCGATCATCGGCGACGTCCGCGGCCTCGGTTCGATGATGCTGATCGAGCTGGTGAAGGATCGCGAGACCAAGGAGCCGGCGCCGGACGAGACGCTGGCCATCATCAAGGCGGCGTTCCAGAATGGCGTGATCGCGATGCGCGCCGGCCTCTTCACCAACGGCATCCGGTTCCTGCCGCCGCTGACGATCACGGACGATCAGCTTCGTGAGGGACTTGACGTCATCGAGCAGGCGCTGGCGGAAGTGGAAGCCAAAGCCGGGCTCGCCAACCGCCTGCAGCCCGCGTAAGCGGGCTCTCGATCGCCACGCATGGGTGTGACGAGCGCCGACACGATCTTCCGGAACGGAGTGCTCTGGACCGGTCGCGATGGCCCGGAGGGTGCGACGGCGCTGGCCGTCGCCGCCGGGCGCATCGTCGCGGTCGGCTCCGATCACGACGTCCTGAACCTTCGGGGATCCGACACCCGGGTGGTGGACCTGGGCGGGCACACGCTGCTCCCCGGGTTCGTTGACGCGCACGCCCACATCTGGAAGATCGGTCATCTGCTGACGACGCTGCTCGATGTGCGTGGCGCCGGCAGCCTGGCCGATCTCGCCGTCCGGCTGAAGGACCGAGCGCGGGCGTTGCCCGCCGGCGCCTGGGTCTACGGGCGCGGCTATAACGAAGCGAAGTTCGCGGACGGGCGAGGCCCGACGCGGGCCGACCTCGACGAGGTGACCAGCGACCGGCCCGTGGTGCTGATGCGGACCTGCGCGCACATCATCGCCTGCAACAGCCGCGCGCTGGAACTGGCCGGCATCGGTGCCGACACCGCGCCGCCCGCCGGCGGCGAAATCGACCGCGACGAGCGTGGCCTGCCGACGGGCGTGCTTCGCGAGACCGCCATCGGTCTGGTGCTGCGCCACGTGCCGCAGCCCACCGCCGACGAATACGCCGCCATGATCACCGCCGCCATGCGGCATCAGCTGTCGCTCGGCATCACCAGCACCAACGATGCCGGCGTGATTCCAGAACTGGCCGAGGTCTACAGGCGGATGGACGCGGACCAGCGCCTGCCGGCCCGCATCAACGTCATGGCGCTGGGCATGATCGACGGCGGCGGCCCGCTGCCGCTCCCCGCCGGACGCCACGTCTCGGATCGCCTGCGGATCGACACCATCAAGTTCTTCGCCGATGGCGGCCTGAGCGGCGCGACGGCGGCGCTCGGCGTCCCGTACCGGCACGCCGACACGCGCGGCGTGCTGCGCCTGGAGGCGGAGGAGTTCCTGTCGCTCGCGCGCACGGCGCACGACAACGGCTGGCGCATCGCCACGCATGCCATTGGCGACCGCGCCATCGAACAGGTGCTGCGAGTGTATGAAGCGCTGACGCCCGCGGCCGTCCGCCATCGCATCGAGCACCTGGGGCTGCCGACGCCGGAGCAGCTGGCCCGCGCCGCCCGGATCGGCGTCATTGCCGCGCCGCAGACCATCTTCGTGCGAGAGCTGGGGCTGAACTTCCGCCGCTACCTGCCCGACGCGCTGTTTGCGCACGTCTATCCGGTCAGGGCGATGCTGGACGCGGGCCTCACCGTGGCGCTGTCGTCCGACGCGCCGGTGGTCGAGAACGATTCGCCGCTGGCCGGGATGCAGGCGGCGATGCTCCGCCTCGACGCCGAGGGACAGCCGGTGGCGGCTGACGAAGCCATCACGCTGGACGAAGCGCTCGACGCCTACACGCGCGGCGGCGCCGATCGCCTCGGGCGACGACGGCGAGCGCGGTTGCCTGCGCGTGGGCATGCTGGCCGACCTGGCGATGCTGTCGGGCAACATCCGGACGACGCCGCCCGAAGCGCTCACCAGCCTCCGCGTGACCGGCACCTGGGTCGCGGGGCAGCAAGTCCACGGGACCTAACGGCTCGGCCGCGAGAGCCGTCGAGGGCTGCGTTTTCGTTTCCCAAGACCCCGCCTGCGGGCGTATGCTCCTGCCCGCGGAGGACGGCGAGGCCCCCCTCGTTCGACATCGTGCCGCCGAATCGACGACCCTCGCGTCTCTTCGACCGTGAGGAGGCTCAATGAAGCGTCTACAGATTCCTGTCGTCGCGGCGTTCGTCGTGCTCTCGGCCCAGATCGCGCTCGCCCAGGGGGCTGGCCCGGTGCGGTATCAGCAAGTCGTTGAAATCAACGCCAAGCCTGGCTCGGAGCTGGTGCTCGAGAACTACATCAAGAAGCTGGTGGCGGCCGCCGACAAGGTGAGCGCCAGGCAGACGTGGACGACCTACTCCGTGACGCTCGGCAAGCCGGGCGGCACGTATCGCGTGGCCGTCGGCTTCAATTCGTGGGCCGATCGCGACGGTTGGAGCACGATTCCGGTGATCCTGGCCAAGGCCTACGGTCAGCAGGAAGCCGAGCGCCTGATGAAGGAGAACGGCGCCGCCACCGAGCGCATGGTCAACGAGGTGTGGGAGAACCTGCCGGACCTGGGGACTACTGCCGCCCCCGCCGCCGGCGCAACGCCGCCGATCGGAGTGCGGGTTCAGGTCACCCGCGTCCAGCCCGCGATGTCCTCGAACTACGAGGCGATGCTGGCGAAGTTCAAGCCGGCCTACCAGGCGGCCGCTGGATCTCCGGGCGTTGGGCGGTCGGTGCTGCGGATGGGGCCGGGCAGTGGCTCCACCTACCGCCGCACGCAGCAGTTCGCCAAGTGGGGCGACCTCGACGCGCCTTCCGGCGCAACCCTGCTGCAGAAGCACTTCGGTCCGCAGTTCCCCGCGATGATTGACGAGCTCCGCAAGATGATCGTGAATCAGCAGGAGTTCATCTCGGTACGCCGTGCTGAACTGAGCCGCACGGGTACCGTCACCGCCACGCGCTAGGCGGTTCCGACAGGCCGGACAGAACCCGGACCAATCCGGTGGTCTGTCCGGTAGCCGGATGTCGGTTGATACGGGCCGCCGGCGTGGGCCGCCGTCAACACCGCATCTGAGAGAGGAGTCGCACCATGAGACACACCAGGCTCGTCGTCGGCGTCGCTGGTTTCGTGGCTCTGCTGAGCATGCTTGCGTTGGTTCGTCCCGACATCGCCTTCGCGCAGGGGGATCCGCACATCGGGACGTGGGTCCTCAACGTGGCGAAATCGAAGTACACCCCGGGCCCGCCACCAAAGGATCAGACATCGGTCTTTGCCGCCGCCGGAGACGGACTCAAGGTCTCGACCACGGGCACCGGCGCGGACGGCAAACCGACAATGACCGGCTTCACCGCGATGTTCGACGGCAAGGACCATGCGGTGACGGGGAATTCCGACTGGGATGCCGTCGTGGCGAAGCGCGTGGACAGCCATACGATCGAGTTCACGCGGAAGAAGGGCGGCAAAGTCGTCCAGACCGCGACGAGCGGCGTGTCCAAGGACGGCAAGACCCGCACGGTGACGGCCAGTGGCATGAACGCTCAGGGGCAGAAGATCTCTACCGTCGGCGTCTACGACAAGAAGTGAGCACTCGGGTCACGAGGGCCGGCGGGCACACCAGCGTCGCGCCGGCCTTCGTCTGCTATCCGGTCGAGGGCGGCCTCGTCGTCGATCGCAACTGGCTCTACGAGCTTGACCATGTATGCATCAAACGAGCATACTGATGCATATGAGGACGACCCTCAATATCGACGACGCCCTGCTTGGAAGGGCGACCCAGCTGAGCGGCCTTCGCGAGAAGACGGCGGTGGTCAGAGCCGGGCTCGAGGCGCTCATCGCTCGCGAAAGCGCCAGACGACTGGCGGTCCTGGGCGGTTCCGAGAAGGCCCTGCGGTCCATCCCCAGGCGTCGCGCGCCGGCAAGGCGAAGGACGGCGTGATCCTGGTCGACACGTCCGTCTGGGTCGATCATTTGCGGGTCGCCGACCGACAACTCGCCGGGTTGCTCCAGGAAGAGGCCGTGCTCTGCCATCCGTTCGTGGTGGGCGAGCTCGCCTGCGGCGCGCTCCGTCACAGGAGCGAGATCCTGGAACTCTTTCGTAGTCTGCCGCAAGCGCCGCTGGTGGAGCACGAAGAAGTGCTCGCGTTCGTCGAAGCGCACGCGCTGATGCGAAGCGGCCTGGGGTGGGTCGATGTCCATCTGCTCGCGTCGGCGAGGCTGGCCGGCGAGCGCTTCTGGACCCGCGACCGTCGACTGGCTCAGGCGGCTGGCCGTCTGGGCATCGCCTCGTAGGCTGCCTCCCTATCCTGGGCTACAAGCGGCTCATCCTATTCGGGATCGGGAAGGCGGATGGCTTCGACGATGCTCACCGCGGAACTGGTCGGGATCACCCGCGTGAGCGTGAAGTGCGCTTTCTCAAGGAGAGCACGGTACTCGGGCTCGGTGCGCTCCTGGCCGGGAGTCGTCGCGAGCATCGTCATGTCGAGCATCTTGCCAGGGTGGAAGGCGTTGCCTTCCGACAGGACCATCTCGATGATCAGCAGGCGGCTGGTCGGCGACATGGCGCGGTGACAGTTGCCCAGGATGGTGAGGCACTGCTCCTCGCTCCAGTCGTGGACGATGTGAGACATCAGATAAAGATCGCAGCCCGTCGGGATGCTCTCGAAGAAGCTGCCAGCAGTGAACGTCACGCGGTCCGCCAGGCCTCGGGATGCAATGAGCTCATCAGCACCAGCCTGGCAGTGCGGGAGATCGAAGAGAGTGCCGCGTGGGCCGGGATGGCTGGCGAGGACCGTGGCGAGGAGGTGCCCCGTGCCTCCGCCGATGTCGGCAATGTGTGAGAACGAGGAGAAGTCATAGGCTGCGGCAACGGCGGGCGGATCCGCCCGGTTGATGCCGATCAGCAGATCGCTGAACAGGGCCGCTTCTTCGGGATTGATGGCCAGGTGATCGAAGAACGGGACGCCGAAGTGGTGATCGAAAGCAGGCTGGCCGGTCTGGACCGGGTAGAGCAGCTTCGACCACGGGACGACGAAGAGATCTCCGGTGATCGAGAGGATGGACGTCCTGACAGAGCCCGGAATGCCGGAGCGGAGGGGTTCAGCGAGCGGGGTGAGCGAGAACCGGTGCGATTCGTCTTCGCTGAAGATCCCGACAGAGGCCAGCGTGCGCAGCAGGCGGTACAGCGACGGCGCATGGGTGCTGGTGGCGGCAGCGAGCTCGGCCGCAGTCCGAGGGCCGTCAGCAAGATGATCGGCGAGGCTCAACTGGGCAGCCGTCCGCAGGAGGAACGGGACCGCGTAGCCCATCGACATCTGCATCAGCACGGCTTGCGGCGGCGTCTGAGTCGAGTCTGCTGCTGACATGGTGGTCCTCGGGTTTAGTGGGTGTCGGCGTGCACGTCCGTCGGTCGAACCCGCCGGATGCAGGGGCCCGCGCGGCTAGCGTCTTACGATCCGTCCTGCCCTGTTGCCCGTCATCTGGCCGCCCTTCAGCGCCACCTGCCCGTTCACAATCACCGCCGACACGCCCTCGGCGTACTGGTGCGGCTTCTCGAACGTGGCGCGGTCGATGATGGTTGCGGGATTGAAGACGACGACGTCGGCCTTCAGGCCCGGCCGGATGAGGCCGCGATCGCGCATCCCGATCCGCTGCGCGGGAAACGACGACATCTTGCGGACCGCCTGCTCGAGCGTCAGCACGTGCTTCTCCCGGACGTACAGACCGAGGACCCGCGCGAAGGTGCCATAGGCTCGCGGATGTGGCACGGCCTTTCCGAAAGTGGGGATGCCCGGCGCCGCGTCCGACGCGATCATCGTCGCGGGGTGCTGCATGATGCGGACGAGATCCTCTTCGTTGATCGCGTGGTAGATGGCGCTGCAGCCGCCCTTCTCGACGATCTCGACCACGAGCTCGGCCGCGCGTGGGATGGTGACGGGCCGGCCGCGATCGCGGAGCACCTGCGCCAGGCTCTTCCCCGCCAGGCTCGGATCCCACGCGCACGCCGCGAGGACGACGTTCGCGGGATCGCCGCCACCGCGGTCGTTCTCGATCGACGAGACGATGGCCGCCAGCACCTTGCCGCGGAAGGTCTCGTCGCGCAGCTGCTTCAGGATCTGGTCCCGCCCGCCTTCCTGCGCCCACTGCGGAACCAGGCCTCCCTGGATGGAGGTGCTCGACGCGGTGTAGGGATACTGATCGATGGTGACGTCGACGCCGCGGGCGCGGGCCTCGTCTACCAGGCGCAGCGTGTCCACGCTCTTGCCCCAGTTCACCTTGCCGATGATCTTGTGATGCGTCACCTGGGTCGGCAGGCCGCCCCGCTCGCCGATGGCGATGGTGTCGCGGACGCTGTCCAGCACGTGCGCAGCCTCGTCGCGCATGTGCGACTGGTGAATCCCGCCGAGCTCGCCGGCCACGCGCGCCAGCTCCACCACTTCATCGAGCGGCGCGTAGTTGCCCGGCACGTAGAACAGGCCGGTGCTCAGGCCGACCGCGCCTTCGCGCATGCCGGTGCGGACGAGATCCTTCATGCGCTGGAGCTCCTCGGGCGTCGCGGCGCGATTCTCGTCGCCCATCACCGCGTGCCGCACCGAGCCGTGCCCGATGAACGCACCGACGTTGATCGCCGGCTTCGCGGCGAGCGCCTTCTCGAGATACGCGCCGACCTGCACCGAGCCGCCGCCATCCGGCGCGCCGATCACCGTCGTCACGCCCTGGCGGACGTCGTTCTCGGCGGCTGGGTTGCCGATGATGTCCTGGCCGCCGTCGTAGGGCTCCACGTGGGAATGCACGTCCACGAAGCCGGGTGAGACGACAAGGCCCTGCGCGTCGATGATCGTCGCTCCTCCAGCGTCGAGCCGGGGCGCAACGGCCGTGATGGTGTCGCCTTTGATCCCGACGTCGGCGATAAACCATGGGCTGCCGGTGCCGTCCACCACTCGCCCGCCGCGGATGACGAGATCGAAGGTGCCAGCCTGTGACCAGGCAGGAAGCTGCCAGGCGAGGGCAGCGACGGCGGCGATGAACCCGGAGACGAAGACCGATCGAATGCGCATGCGTGAATCGTATACCCGGGAACGCCGTATACTTCGGCTCCTCATGACGTTCACCTATCAGCAGCACATCGACGGCGCCTGGACGGGCGCGGCCTCCGGCGGCACCTGGGACGTGATCAACCCCGCGACCGAAGAGGTCGTGCGGACGGTGCCGTTTGGCGGGCGCGAGGATTGCCACGCTGCCATCGAGGCCGCGGCGCGGGCCTTCCCCGTCTGGTCCCGGCGCACGGCATACGAGCGCGGCGCCATCCTGCAGCGAGCGGCGGCGCGGATGCGCGAGCTGGCCGACGACCTGGCGCGCACGACGGTGCTGGAATCGGGCAAGCCGTTCGCGCAGGCGCGCGGCGAGTGGATGGTGAGCGCGGACCTGTTCGACTGGTTCGCCGAAGAGGGCAAACGCGCGTACGGACGGACGATTCCGTCTCGCGTCGCGACGAAGCGGCTGACCGTCCTGCGCCAGCCGCTCGGTGTGGTCGGCGTGATCACCGCCTGGAACTTCCCCGCCTACAACCCGGCGCGGGCCTGGGCCGCGGCACTGGCGGCAGGCTGCACCGTGGTTGCTCGCGCCTCGGAGTTCACGCCGCTCACGGCGATGGACATGACGGCGCTGCTCGTCGAGGCGGGCCTGCCCGCGGGCGTGCTGAACCTGGTGAACGGCGACCCCGCGTCGATGGGTCAGGAGATGCTCGATCACCCGGCGCTCCGCAAGATCAGCTTCACCGGCAGCGTGCGGGTCGGCAAGCTCCTGATGGACGGCGCGTCGCGGACCGTGACGCGGCTGTCGCTGGAGCTGGGCGGCAACGCGCCGGTGATCGTGCTGCCCGATGTCGATCTCGAATCGGTGACGGCCGGGGCCGTGACCAGCAAGTTCCGCAACGGCGGGCAGGTGTGTGTGGCGCCGCAGCGGTTCCTGGTCCAGCGCAGCGTGGCCGAGGCGTTCGCGGAGCGCGTGGCCAGTCGCGCGTCCCGGCTTCGGGTGGGCAGCGGGCTCGATCCCGAGGTGCAGGTCGGGCCGCTGATCAACGCCCGCCAGCGCGACCGGGTCGCCGCACTCGTCACCGGCGCCGCGCGCGGCGGCGTCAACGTGATGGCCGGCGGTCAGGCGCCGTCGAACCTGCCGCGCGGCTACTTCTTCGAACCGACGGTGCTCTCCGGTGTCACGCCGGAGATGCCGGTGTTCGAGGAAGAGATCTTCGGGCCGGTGATGCCGATCATCACGTTCGATGAGCTGGATGAGGCGATCGCGCTCGCCAACCGCACGCCGTACGGGCTGGCCGCTTACGTGTGGACCAACAATCTTGCCGCGTCGGTCAAGGCCAGCGAAGGGCTGGAATTCGGCATCGTCGGCGTCAACGAGTGGGCGCCGCACGCCACCGAAGGGCCGTTTGGCGGCTGGAAGCAGAGCGGCATCGGCCACGAGAGCGGCAGCGAGGGGCTGTCCGAGTATCTGGAGACGAAGCTGATCGGCGTCGGCGGGCTGACCTAACACGGAAGGTTCGCCAAGCCCTCGCCGCGATACGCAGCCTCAGCCTGAAGAAGGCCTCGGCGTCCGCCAGACCGGTCGGTTGGCCGGTCAACCTCGACGCCGGTCGATCAAGCACTCGAGCAAACTCGCCAGACTTCGCAGTGCTCAGACATGCCGAGTGCTCACCGGCGTCGTGGTTGTCGGCGCCTGAGTCGGCCATCCTCCAACGGTCTGTCGTACGCCGACGCCTTCTTCACGGTGACGGCTGCCGAGGCGCGGCA
Source organism: uncultured Acidobacteriota bacterium (assembly GCA_963723005.1). GTDB lineage: Bacteria > Acidobacteriota > Vicinamibacteria > Vicinamibacterales > UBA2999 > VFZN01. The sequence goes on from CAVRPA010000020.1 coordinate 259,037, forward strand.
GGCCAAGGGTCGGCCGTGACCTGGAATGCAACCTGGGGCACCACGTTCAACTGGCAGCGGCGAGCTGGCGAAGGCCTCGTTGTAGGCCGGACCGTTGGAGGTCGGCCGCTCGCAGTGCCGACAACCATGCCGGCGGTCACCACGCGGCATGTTTGAGCCACTCGAAGCCAGGGCGAGTTTGCCTCAGTGCTTGTGATGCCGCCGGCATGGTTGACCGGCCCGACCGACCGGTCCGGAATGCAGCGAGGCCTTCGTCAGTATGCGGCTGCCTGGGAGAGCGGAGACGATGAGACGTCTGGTGTTCAGCCGATCGAAGCCACCGCGGCGTCGATGGCGCCGTGCAGACGCTCGGCGATGATCTCCAGGTGCGACTCCTCGACGATGAACGGCGGCGCCAGCAGGATGTGGTCGCCGCGCTGGCCGTCGATGGTGCCGCCCATCGGGTATGTCATCAACCCGCGCGCCATGCACTCGCGCTTCACCCTGGCGTGGAGCCGGGCATCGGGGTCGAAGGGCGTCTTGCGGTCCCGGTCCTGCACCAGCTCAATCGCCCAGAACAGCCCGCGCCCGCGGATGTCGCCGACGTGCGGGTGATGTTCGAAGCGCTCCTGCATCATCCTCTTGAACAGCCGGCCCTTCAGCCGCACGTTCATCAGCAGCCCGTCACGCTCGATCACCTGCTGCACGGCCAGCGCCGCGGCACACGCCACGGGGTGTCCGAGATAGGTGTGCCCGTGCTGGAAGAACCCGCTGCCGCGCGACAGCGCGGAGACCACCGCCTCGTGTGCCAGCACCGCGCCAATCGGCTGGAAGCCGCCGCCGAGGCCCTTGGCGATCGTCATCAGGTCCGGGATGATGCCCTCCTGCTCGGAGGCGTGCAGGGTGCCGGTCCGCCCCATGCCGCACATCACCTCGTCGAGAATCAGCAGCACGCCGTGGCGATCGCAAATCTCACGGACCGCCCTGAAGTAGCCGGGAGGCGCGGTGGTCGCCCCCTGCGTTGCGCCGCCGACGGTTTCGGCGACGAACGCGATCACGCGCTTCGGCCCGCACGCCTCGATGGCCGTCTCCAGCTCGGTGGCCAGCCGCGCGCCATAAGCCTCCGGCGTCTCGTCGGCGCGCTGGTCGCGATACGCGTAACACGGCGACACGTGCTGGACGTCGATCAGTAACGGCGCGTAGAGCCGGCGCCGCGGCTCGTTGCCCCCCACCGCCAGCGCGCCGAGCGTGTTGCCGTGATAACTCTGCCGCCGCGCGATGAAGAGGCTGCGCTCCGGCTCCCCGATCTCCACGAAGTACTGCCGCGCCAGTTTCAGCGCCGCCTCGATCGCCTCCGACCCGCCGCTCACGAAGTAGACGCGATTCACGCCGGGCGGCGCGGTCCGCGCCAGCTGTTCGGCCAGCGCCTCCGCCGGCTCCGACGAGAAGAAACTGGTGTGAGCGTAGGCCAGGCGATCGATCTGCGCGTGCATCGCGGCGCGCACGTCGGGATCGCCGTGCCCGAGGCACGAGACCGCCGCCCCGCCGCAGGCGTCAACGTATTGCATCCCCGACGCGTCGGTGACGAAGACCCCGTCGGCGCTGGCGGCAACCGGGGGCGTGACATGCAGGTGGCGATGGATGATGTGGGTCATCGAAACACAGTGATGATACGCCGTGCCGACGGGACTACAATGCGCCACATCATGAGCAGCACGGATCGGCAGCTTGGCATGGGGGCCGCGATCACGCGGCGCGACTTCCTGAACGGCGTGGCCGTCGGTGTCGGCGGCGCGCTGGTCTCCAGCGGCCTGCCTGGAGACCTCGGCGCCCTGCTTGCCCAGGGGGCTCCCTATCCGCCGGCGCTCACCGGCCTGCGCGGGTCGCACCAGGGCTCGTTCGAGGTGCTGCACGCGCTGCGCGACAGCGCGTTCTGGACCAAGGCCGGTGCGCCTCAGGACACGCGGGAGGAATATGACCTCGTGGTCGTCGGCGCCGGCATCAGCGGCCTGGCCGCGGCGCACTATTTCAAGAAGGCGCGGCCCGACGCGCGCATTCTGATCCTCGACAACCACGACGACTTCGGCGGCCACGCCAAGCGCAACGAGTTCTCGCACGACGGCCGCACCTACATCGGCTACGGCGGCACCCAGTCGATCGACAGCCCGCAGCCGTACAGCAAGGTGGCCAAGGACCTGATCACCGAGCTCGGCATCGACGTCGCCCGCTACGCCAAGGTGCTGGACTCCGGGCTCTACAAGTCGCTCGGCCTCCGCCCGTCGATGTTCTTCAACAAGGAAGCGTTCGGCGCCGACCGCCTGGTGGTCGGCGACGTCCGCGACGAGGCATTCATCAAGGCCGCGCCGCTCACCGCCGCGGTCGCGCGCGACCTGAAGCGGCTGCAGACCGAATCGTTCGATCCGATGCCCGGCCTGTCCTCGTCGGAGAAGAAGGCGCGCCTCGCCCGGATCAGCTACACCACCTTCGTCACCACGATGTGGAAGCTCGATCCCGGCGTGCTGTGGCCCTATCAGGCGCGAACGCATGGCCTGTTCGGCGTCGGCGTGGACGGTGTCCCGGCACAGGACGCGTTCGCGCTGGGCCTGCCTGGCTTCCAGGGCATGGGGCTCGACGACAAACCAGGCCCGGGCCAGAACTTCGACTCGATGGGCACCGAGGAAGGCGAGAACTACTACTTCCACTTCCCCGACGGCAACGCCTCGGTCGCGCGGCTGCTGGTGCGTCGTCTGATCCCCGGCGCCATCCCCGGTTCCACCATGGACGATGTGGTGACGGCGAAGGCGGATTACGGCAAGCTGGACGCCGCCGGCTCCGCGGTTCGCATCCGCCTGAGCGCGCCGGTGCTCCGCGTGCGCCACACCGGGCCGGCCACCGGTGATCGTCGCGTGGAGATCGCCTACCAGCAGAACGGCGTGCTGAAGAGCGTGACTGCGCGCTCGACCGTGCTCGCCTGCTGGCACACGGTGATCCCGGCGCTCTGTCCGGAGCTGCCGGCCGCGCAGAAGACCGCGCTGGACTACGCCATCAAGGTGCCGCTCATCTACACCAACGTCTTCATCCGGCAGTGGACGGCCTTCCAGAAGCTCGGCATCCAGCGGGTGTCGATGCCCGGCATGTGTCACACGTCGGCAAACCTCGACTTCCCGGTCAGCCTCGGCACCTACAAGCACCAGACCGACCCGGCGCAGCCCGTCGTGCTGCACTTGAGCAAGGCCGCGTGCAAACCTGGACTTCCGACGCGCGCGCAGCATCGCGCCGGTCGCGCCGAGTTGTTGTCCACCTCGTTCGAGACCATCGAGCGCGGCATCCGCGACTCCCTCGGCCGCGCGCTCGGCGGCGGCGGGTTCGACCCCGCGCGCGACATCCTCGGCATCACCGTCAACCGCTGGCCGCACGGCTACGCCTACCAGTACAACTCGCTCGAAGACGACTTCTGGGTGAACGGCGGCGAACAGCCCTGCGCCGTCGCCCGCAAGCCGTTCGGGCGCATCGCCATCGCGAATGCCGACGCCGCGGCCTATTCGTATACCGATGCCGCGATCGATCACGGCCACCGCGCGGTGGAAGAACTGTTGAAGGGATAAGGACCGGCAGACGGCAACCGGCAGACGGCAGACGGCGAGCCCAAGCCCCAAGCCCCAAGGCTCAAGACCCAAGACCCAAGACCCAAGACCCAAGACCCAAGACCCGAGACGACCGCTAGACGCAGAAGGGCAGACACTGCGTGGCAACCCCCGGCCCGGATTCCCCGCACGCTGGGGCTCACCGATCTCGTCCTCCTCGGCACGGTCGCCATCGTCAACGTCAACGTGGTCCCGCCGGTGGGCGGATTCGGCCGCGCGACGCTGGCGCTGTGGCTGCTGGCGTGGCTGGCGTTCTTCGTCCCCGAGGCGATTGCGGTGCTCGCGCTGTCGAAGCGCTACCCCGGCGAGGGCGGGGTCTACCTGTGGGCGCGCGAGCATTTCGGCGGCCTGCACGGCTTCATCTCCGGCTGGTGCTACTGGACCAACAGCCTGTTCTACGTGCCGGTGCTGCTCGTCTATCTCGCCGGCGTGCTGGCATTCGCCGGCGGCGATCGCACGGCCGGACTGGTGGACAATCCCTGGTTCGTCGGCGGCGTCGCCTTCGGCTGGCTGGCGCTCATCACCGCGGCCAACATCCGCGGCATGGGCGTCGGCAAGTGGATCAACAACATCGGCGGCGCGGGCGGCATGGCCACCGTGGTGCTGGTCGCCATCGCCGCCGCGGTCGCGCGCTGGACCGGCACCGCAACCTCGCCGGTACTGGTGCAGGGCACCGCCTTCGACATGGCCGGCGCGCTCGGCGTGATGTGCTTCGCGTTCATCGGCATCGAGCTCGCCTCGACGATGTCGGACGAGATCCGGCATCCGGCGCGGGACGTGCCGCGATCGATCGTGATCACCGGCGTGATCGCGCTGGTCGCGTATCTGCTGGTGGCCGACGCGCTGATCGCGCTGGTGCCTCCGGGTGAGCTCGGCGCCATTCAAGGCGTGATGCAGGCCGTGCAACAGGGCGCAGCTGCCGCCGGCGCCAGCTGGCTGGTGGCCCCGATTGCGATTGTGATGGCGCTGTCGGTCGGCGGTTCGGCGTCCGCCTGGTTCGCCGGGCCGTCGCGCATCCCGTTCGTCGCCGGCCTCGATCGCGCGCTGCCGGCCGCGCTGGGGCGCGTGCACCCTCGCTGGGGCTCACCCTACGTGGCGCTGCTGACCTGCGGCGTGATCTCGGCGGCGCTGACCGCGTTGTCGCTGGCGGGATCGACGGTGGCCGAGGCGTATCAGGTGCTGCTGCGGGCGGCCGTGGTGCTGAACCTGGTGCCGTTCGTCTACGTGTTCCTGGCGCTGATGACGCTGGATACGGCCCGTGGCTTCGAGCGCGTGGCCGGAGCCGTCGGCGCGCTGGTCACGGCAGCGGGGATCGTCGCGGTGTTCCTGCCAACTGGTGACGTCGGCAACGTCTGGATCTTCGAGATGAAGATGGCTCTCGGCGTGGGCGTGCCGATCGGCGTCGGGCTGTGGCTGTACTGGCGGGCGCGGCGCAGGAGTGAGTCGACGTTCTAAGGTTCTAAGGTTCTAGGGTTCAACGGGTTCTCGGGTTCAGGTTCATCGGTTCGAGACGTCACGACGTCACAGGTGCCTAGCGTTTCGCCGGCGTGATTACCTGGCCTGGCCGGGCTCCGGTCGGCTGAGGCTCTTCCCACACGCGGATGCCGTTCACCCAGGTGCCGCGGATCCCCGACGACAGCTTGAACGGCTCGTCGAAAGTGCTGTTGTCGATCACGGTCGCGGGATCGAACAGGACCAGGTCGGCCCACATGCCCGGCTTGATGGCGCCGCGATCGGCGAGCTTGAGGCGGGCCGCGGGCATCGACGTCATCTTGCGGACCGCCTCCTCCAGCGTCAGCCACTTCTTCTCGCGGACGAAGCGGCCGAGCACGCGCGGGAACGTGCCGGCACCGCGCGGATGCCGGACGCCGATGCCGCCATCGCTCGCCACCATCGTGAACGGCCACTGATAGAAGGCGCGGATGTCCTCCTCGATCATCGCCGTGCACACGACCCCGGCGCCGCCGTCCTTGACGATCTGGATGAACTGCTCGACCGGCGTGACCCCACGCGATGCCGCCACCGCCGCCAGCGTCTTGAACTCGTACTCCGGGTGGGCGGCGTGCCTGGTGATCAGCACGTGCGCCGCGCCTCCCACGTCATCGAGCCCCCTGGCCACGTCCACCGGGTCGTCGTAGCGCTTGCTGGGAATCAGCACCGTGATGGTGGACGACCACGCGTCGTAGGGATAGGCGTCCGCGGTCACGTCCAGTCCCCGGGCGCGGGCCTCGTCGAACAGCTTCAAGCGCCTCCGCGGCCTTGCCCCACACACCGGCGGTGCCCAGCTTCAGGTGCGTGTTCTGGACCGGCAGCTTTGCCTGCTCGGCAATGGTAATCACCTCGCGCATCGCGTCGAACGACTTGTCGGCCTCGTCGCGCACGTGCGAGATGTAGAAGCCGCCCTGGCGCGCGGCCGCGCGGGCCATCGCCACCACTTCGTCCGTCGCGGAGTAGCTGCCCACCTCGTACTCGAGGCCCGACGACAACGCCACGGCGCCTTCCTGCATGCCCTGCCCCACGTACTCGGTCATCCGCGCCACTTCATCGGGACGGGCGACGCGCTTGTAGTCCTTCCCCATCACCAGCTCGCGGATGGTGGCGTGCCCCACCGCGGTCATCACGTTGACGGCCGGCGGCTCGCGTCGCAGCTTGTCGAGATAGCCGGCGATGGGCCACGGCGAGCTGCCGTCCTGTCCGACGACGAGCGTGGTGATGCCCTGCGAGATCTGCGTGGCCGCGATCGGCTCGGTGAGCAGATCCCTCCGTCGAGTGATTGTGCGTGTCGATGAAGCCCGGCGCCAGCACCAGGCCCTGCGCGTCCACCACGCGATCGCTGCTCGACGGCGTGATCGCCCCCACCTCGGTGATGCGGCCGTCCACGACGCGTACCGCGGCCCGGCGCGCCGGCGCGCCGGTGCCGTCCACGACCTGCGCGTTGGTGATGACGAACGAGGCGCGCTCCTGGGCGCGGGCGGCGCCGCCCGGCTGCAGCAACGCGATCGCGCAGCAGGCCAGGGCAACACAGCCGCTCCGTGCAATACGGACGCGGTCAGCGAGCTTCGAGTGTGTCGGCAAGACGGGCAATCTCCTCGAGCGCACGGCCAAACCGGTCGAGCGCCTGTTCCAGGCGGGTGATTTCACGGGCGACCGCTGCCGCGTCGCCGAGGCGAATCGATTCGGCCAGGCCCGGTAGCGGCTGGCCTTCGTAGAGCGAGTAGATGTTCCACCCGTAGATGACGTGACGATACCACCGCGTGGCGGGCGGCTCGGATTCGTCGAGCAGCTGCTGCTCGAGATGCATCAGCGCGTCGTTCAGCGGACGGAGGCGAGCGGGGTCGCTCGCGGCGCTCGACTCGGGGCGAGCGAGACGCGCTTCGATGGCCGCGGCTCGACGGGCGGCGTCGCCGGCCAGGGCGCGCGCTTTCGACAGGTCCAGCGCGACCCGCTGGCGGCCGTTGTCGTCCACCGCCCACGTGCTCGCGGTGTCGATGAACTCCTGCATCTTCTGCGCGTAGTAGGAATAGCGGAACGGCAGCACCTCGGCCGACGCCAGCCGCATCACCGTCAGCCCGAGCACGCGGGCCAGTGTCTGGCCGACCTTGAATCCCGGATCGACGTGCTTCTCGACGTACTGCCGCGTGTCGTAGTTCGAGTGGTACGGCCCGTAACTGCCCTCGAAGTCGAACTCCATCTGCATGGTCGGCAGGCCGAGGAAATCCTGGAACGCGACGAAGTCGGCGCCGCTGCCGAGCGCAGCCAGGTCCACCTCGAAGCCGTCCTGCCCGCGCCGGCGCCGCTCGGCCGGCTGGCGCTGCCATTCGGTGGCGCGCCACTCGTCGTAGACCGAGCCCTTGCCATCGTAGTGCGGCACGTCGCGCGTCACCTGCACGAGGAAGTCGCGCAGCGACGGCGTGCCGCCGCCATCGAAGCGTCCGCGCATCGACAGGTCGGTGTTGATGTAGACGATGGCCTTCTCGCGCAGCTCTTTTTGCAGCGCCTCGGCGTACTCGGTGGAGCCGATCAGCCCGAACTCCTCCGCGTCCCAGAACGCGAAGACGATCGTGCGCTCCGGGGTCCATCCCGATCGGGCGAGCGCGGCCAGACCGCGCGCCACTTCGAACGTCGGGCTGAGGCCGGTGCCCGGGTCCATGCCACCGAAGCTCCACGCATCGTGATGCGTGCCCAGCACAATCCAGCGATCGGGATCGCGGCCGGTGATCTTGCCGATGATGTTGCGAATGGGCCGGCGCCCGGCGTCCATCTGCACGTCGAGCTTTACCGTCACCGGCCCGGGGCCCAGGTGATACGTGAACGGCAAGGCGCCCTGGAAGCCGGAGCCCGAGGGAACCACGGGCCCGCCCAGCTTCGACAGGATCTTTGCCGCCTCGCGCCACGGCAGCACCACGGCAGGGATCTTCGGCAGGGTCGGCGCCGTTGCCGGATCGAGCGCCGGCGCATCGGGCGTCGCGCCGACGCCGGGCGTGAGCGGATCGCCGTGCCAGAACCAGCTGTACTTGCCGTTGCCGCTCTGCGACTGGAAGTCGGCGCGCCACGGCCCGTCCGGCCACGTCGATCCGCGCGCGAACCCATCGTCGGCCGGATCCGAATAGATGATGATGCCGGCAGCGCCGGCCTGCTCCGCGGTGTGGAGCTTCACCGCGCGATGACTGCGGGCGTAGCGCGCGATGACGATCTTGCCGCGCACGTCGATGCCGGCCGCGGCCAGCCGCGCGTAGTCCGGCGGCAGACCGTAGTTCGCGTAGACCACCGGGCCGGTCACGGTGCCGGACGCGGAATAGGCCACGAACGCCGGACCGAGCTCGGGGTCGGCGCTATCGGGATCCCGCGGCAGGACCGGCTCGCGCACGGTCAACGACGAGGGCTCGGGCGACACGATGTCCACCTTGATCGAGCGTGGTGTCGAAAGCTGGACGAGGTACTCGCGGACTTCGGTCTGCAGGCCCGCCTGATCCAGCGCCTTCCGCACGCGTTCCGCCACCTCCATCGACCGCGGCGAGCCCGCGATGTGCGGGTGCTCGGTGACCTGCTTGTGAATGGCGCTGATCGACTCGGTTGACACGCCGTTCAGGAAACGCTCCTCCATCGCCTGCACCGCCGGGGAGCGCGGGGGCGCGGCCGCGGCGAGCGTGGGCGCAACCGGCGCGGAAGCCGCCGGCGTCTGCGGCGACTGGCGGGCGACGATCGGCAGCAGCAACCGCGAGGGATGCGCCGCGTCGTGCAGGATGGTCTGGGTGGCCGGCACGCCCGCGGGATCCTCGCCGAACACGCCGCCGGTGTTCAGATTGCGATCGAAGCGCGGGAAGTTGCTGCTCGATACCTCCAGCCGGATCCGGTGGCCGGCGCGGAACAGATTCGAGGTGGCGCCCAGGTCGATCGTCACCTCGGTCGGCTCGCCCGGCGTCAGCAGCGACGGCGTGGTCTTGCCCTTCCGATAGCGCGCGCGGAGGATGCCGTCGGCCAGCGCGCGGGCGGTGCCGTCGGGGAACACGTCCACCAGCGTGCCGGTGAAGTCGGTGTCCCGAGCAGTGGACTGAATCCACAACGTCAGCGCGAGGGGCCCGGTCACCTCCATGTCTTCCGTCAACGGCGGCGTCTGGTAGACGAGCACGTCCTTGCGCTGCTCCACCTCGCGCCGATCCATCGGCGTGCGCGAGTAGCCGCCGCTGGCGCCGGTCGGCACCGGATCCTTCGGGTCGTAGACGAACTGATCCGCGGGCTCGCTCGCCGGGGGCCATCGGTTCCAGCCGGCCATCACCCGATAGCGTCGCCGCACGTCCGGCGCTCCGCAGGTAGAACGGTGTGGTGCGCGCGCGCGCCAGTGGCCAGGCCTGCTCGTCGCGCCAGCGGTTCTCGCCCATCACGAACAGGCGGATGGGCGCCGTCTCCACGGCGGCGCGGTCGCCGCCCTTCAACCAGTGGTCGAACCAGCCGATCATCGCTTCGTCGGACTCGAAGCCGCCGTCGGCGCCGAAGTCCACGTCGCCGATCTTCGTGGACGCGCGGGTCGGGCGCGCGTGGGTCCAGGGGCCCACCACCAGGCGCTGGTAGCGCCGCGCCGTCTCGTTGGCCGCGTGCTCGCGCAATCCCGCGAAGTTGCGCAGCGTGCCGGTCAGCAGCGTGTCGTACCAGCCGGTGAGGTGGAACGCCGGCACCTCGAAACGATCGTGCAGGCTCTCGATGTCGCCCGGCGCCCAGAACGCGTCGGCGTCGGGGTGCGACAGCATCTGGCGGTAGCCTGGCGCGAAGCGCTCGAGGTCGAACTCGTTGAACGACTTCAGCGGCAGGTGCCACAGCCAGGTTGACCGTAGTTGCGCCGACTGGGCCGGAGACAGGCCGATGGGGCCGTCGCGATCGACGCCGGGCGTCAGGACGCGCCGGCGGACGTCCATGGCCTGCCCGAGGTTCCAGCCGAGCCCGTCGCTCAGGTAGAACGCGCCGCCCTGGAACACCATGTCGTGGCGCCGGCTGTAGGACGAGGCGGGAAACAGCGCCACGAGCGCGGGCGGCCGCCGGGTCGCGGCCTCCAGCTGGGTGGTGGCGAGATAGCTGCCGCCGAACATCCCCACCCGCCCGTTCACTCCGGGCAGGGCCGCGGCCCACTGCACCGAATCGTACCCATCGTCGGCCTCGTCGTGCGGGACGGCGACGCCGTCGGAGGTGTAGCGGCCGCGGGTGTCCTGAACCACCACCACGTAGCCGCGCGCGGCGATCGCGCTGAACCGGCGGGCCGCGTCGCGATCGTTCTTCGAATAGGGCGTGCGCTGCAGCAGGGCCGGCCACGGCCCGGCCCCCGCCGGCCGATAGACGTCGGCGCGGAGCAGCACGCCGTCGCGCATGCGGCCCGGGACGTTCTTCTCGAGACGCACGCCGGGCGCCAGGGTCTCCTGACTCGTGCCTCCCGCCGCCAGCCAGCTGGCGGAGGCCAGCAGCAGGACGACTTTCAGGGAAAGGGCCGCAAACCGGGTCGTTTCTCGCTGGAAGGGATGGGGGGCCATGCGTTTCGGGACGGTAGCCCTCCCGACTGCTGCATGTCAACGCCCCACTCATCCCCCGGATTCGACCCATCACTCCTCCCAATCGACCGATCAGGCGTTCGGAAATGCACGTTGACTCCTGCGAACCCCAGCCGGATAATTCGCGCAGCCCGAAACGGGTCCGTCATATGTGCGTACTGCGTATGACAGCCCGCCGACGGTGTCGTTGTGCGCCAGCGGCTGGCGCTTATGTCTTTTCTTGGAGGAAACCCAATGCGGCGTTGCTTAGTTTTTCTATGCACGATCGTCGCGCTCGGAGCCATACCCTGGACCGCCTCGGCCCAGCAGACCACTGGTAGCATCCGCGGCGTCATCACCGATGAATCCGGGCGCCGTCCTGCCCGGCGTCACCGTCACGCTCGAAGGGACGCGGCGGTTCCCGGCGCACCCACCACCGTCAGCAACGAAACCGGGGTCTACCGGTTCCCGAACCTCCCGCCCGGCACCTACGACATCACCGCGGAGCTCGCCGGCTTCACGACCACCGCGCAGACCGGCATCCCGGTGTCGCTGGGCGGCACGGCTGAAATCAACGTCGCAGATGAAGCTGAGCACCCAGTCCGAGACCATCACGGTCACGGCGGAGTCGCCGGTCGTGGATGCGACCACCACCGCAGGTGTCCACGAACTACTCGCGCGAATGGGTCGAGAACGCGCCGGTGCGGCGCTTCACGTTCTTCGACCTGATCAACGCGGCGCCCGGCGTCAGCGCGGCGACCTCGACGAGCTCGCGCTCGCAGTCGTTCGGCTCGGCCACCAACGAGAACCTGTACCTGATCGACGGCACGGACTTCACCGCGCCGCTCACCGGCGCGGCGTGGCCGTGGCCGAACACGGACGCGATCGAAGAAATCCAGGTGCTCTCGCTCGGCGCGCCGGCCGACTACGGCAACCTGGGCGGCGCGGTGTTCAACGTCGTGACCCGCCAGGGCAGCAACGCCTTCCGCGGCGACGCCAACTTCTACTTCCAGAACCAGGACCTGACCGGCCGCAACACCGACCGACGAACAGGACGACGGCCTGCCCTACAACCGCGACGAGTTCAAGGACACGACCGTGCAGCTCGGCGGGCCGATCGTGCAAGGACAAGTTCTGGTTCTTCGGCTCGTACCAGTACCAGAAGGACTCCGAGTCGCAGCCCGGCACCGACCCGACGTTCCCGGCGAAGTTCATCGGCCAAGCGCTACTTCTACAAGCTGAACTACCAGATCAACCAGGACAACCGCCTGCAGTTCCAGAAGCACGACGACTTCTACCGCATTCCCGGCGCGCGCCACGGCCAACACGGCGCCGAGCACGCATCAGCGTGGAGAACGGCCACAACCCCTCGCCCGGCTTCCTGTGGTCGTCGGTCCTCAACCCGACGACGGTGATCGAAGCGCGCTACTCGGGCTTCTACGGCGTGGACCACGGCGATCCGCTCGAACGGCGGCCCGCGCGTGGCGCGCCGCTACAACGACCTCGACACCGGCCAGATCACCGGCGGCATCTACTCGTGGTACGACGGCAAGAGCGAGAAGACCGGCGTTCTCCGGCACGCGTCACGAAGTACGCCGACAACGTTCATGGGCGGCAGCCACGACTTCAAGGTGGGCGTCCAGTACAACAGCGGCCTGGGCGAGTACACCTACGGCCCGAACGACTACATCTACACCTACGGCGCCACACCGGCCTACGGCTACACGCAGCTGCCGTACACGCAGGGCGGCCGCATGAAGGCGCTCGGGCATCTTCGCCGACGACACCTATCAGCTCGGCCGCGCCACGCTCAACCTGGGCCTCCGCTACGACGACAGCAAGGCCTATTTCGCGGCGCAGGACCTCCTCGATGCCAACGGCAACCCCACCGGCCAGCAATCGCGGGCCGTCGACGAGGTCTTCCGCTGGCAAGTGCGTGTCGCCTCGCCTGGGCGTCACCTTCAAGGCTGACCGACAGCGGCTCGACGCTGCTGAAGGCGCACTACGGCCGCTACTACCGCGGCATCGTGACCGGCGAGTTCGACAACACCACGCCGTCGATCACGCCGCAGGTACCTGTTCTCGGGCCTCTACAACGCCGCCGGCGCGCCGCTGGGTCACGGAGCTCGTCTCCGACACCTCACAGCTGACGGTCGATCCGGATCTGAAGAACCCGTACACCGATCAGTTCATCCTGGCGTGGGAGCAGCAGGCCGGCGCGGACGTCGGGCTCTCGGTCAGCTACGTCTACAAGCGGAGCGAGGAGCAGACGGCGTTCCCCGACATCGGCGGCGACCTACCGGCTCGTGCCGTTCACGCTCGCCCGCGGGCGTCGAACATCAGCGAGGTCTACCAGCTGACGAGCGGCGCCGACTCGCGCCTCTTCCAGCTGCGGAACGACGACCGGATGTTCTCGCGGTACAACGGCGTCGCCTTCGAAGTGAAGAAGCGGATGTCGAACCGGTGGCAGGCCAACTTCGGTCTGACGCTGTCGAAGTCCGAGGGCCGGCTCGGTTCGAGCTCGGCGCGCTCGACACCGCTGACCACCCAGACCAGCACCGCTGGCATCTTCGGTCAGAACCCGAACGACTTCATCAACAGCGATGGCCGGCTGCAGAGCGACCGGCCGGTGGTCTTCAAGACGCAGTTCATCTACCAGCTGCCCTGGGGGCTGATGTCGTCGTTCAACTTCCAGAGCCAGAGCGGCAAGCCGATCATCGAAGAGGCCCGCCTCTCGACCAGCCGTCACCGGCATCCCGGGCACCAACGCGCGGTGGCCAATGTCGATCGGACGGCGAGCTGCGCACCGACACCTGGACGACGTTCGATACCCGCACTCGAGAAGTCGTTCACGTCTCGGCGGCAACGCCGAACTGGCCGCGTTCGGCGACTTCCTGAACCTGTTCAACAGCGACGCCAACGAGAGCGTGCTCGACCGTCGTCTCGGCAACGTGAACTACCTCGTGCCCTCCCGCTTCATCGCCCCGCGGCGGCTGATGCTGGGCGCGAAGTTCCGCTTCTAGGACAGAAGGCAAAAGGCAGAAGGCAAAAGAGCCGGCAACCGGCAGACGGCAGACGTAAAGCCGGAAGCCTAGAGCCTGGAGCCTGAAGACAGAGACGCCCGGGGTTGCGACACACGCGGCCCCGGGCGGTTTCTTGTACGGACGATGACGGGAGTCGGGAGTCGGGAGTCGGCAGTCGGGAGACGGTAGAGCCTAAAGCCTGACGGGAGTCGGGAGTAAAGATAGGCCCAGAACCGAGAACCAAGAACCTAGAACCCTAGAACCCTGAAGCCCAAGCCCCAGAAGCCCCAAGCCCCAAGCCCCAAGCCCCAAGACTCAAGACTCAAGACCTACTTAATCGCCCCCAACTGCTGTCGCGCGGGCGCGAACCCAGGGTCGATCTCCAGCGCGCGGCGGAAGGCGGCTTCCGCTTCGGCGCGTTTGTTCTGTCGCGCCAGGGCCAGGCCGAGGTTGAAGGCGTACTGCGCGTTCGCGCCGTCGCGCGTGCCGGCTTCACGAAACGCCTGCTCGCCCGCCGCGAGGTCGCCGTTCCCCGCCAGGATCATCCCCAGCGAGTTCCAGTACGACGCGGTGTCCGGATCGAGCTGCACCGCTTCCCGCAGCAGTCGCGCGGCATCGGCCGAGCGCCCGAGGTCGCGGTACATCTCGCCCAGCTTCACCCGCACGAGCGCATCCTTCGGGGCCAGCTGCGCCACGCGCTCGTAGGCGCGCACGGCGGCGACCGGATCGTTCATCCGCCGCGCCACGTCGCCTTCGCGCTCGATCAGCCGCGGATCGTCAGGCGCCACCTTCAGGCCGCGCCGCACCGCCTCGAGCGCCAGGTTCGGCTTGCCCTCCGCCAGATGCACTTCGGCCAGGCCGATGTAGGCGGCGGTGTAGGCGGGCAGCTTCTGCAACGCCCCTTCGTAGTGGGTCGCCGCCTCGCGCCAGCGCTTGAGGCCGACCAGCGCGCGCGCGGCGTAGTAGTGCGCCTCGAAGCTGTCGATGCCCCTCGCAAACAGCTGCTGGAACCCGGCGTAGCTGGCGGCGAACCGGCCTTCGCGCAGGTTGACCAGTCCCTCGCGCATCAGCGTGTTGACGATCTGGTACTCCTCGATCTTGTCCTTCGGATCGGCGCCTGTCGCGCGAGACGAAGCCGGTCCGGACGAACTGACGTAACCAAGCGCGCCCAGCTTCTCGAGGAGATCGGCGGGAACCGAGGCGGCGGCCGGGCCGGTGTCGCGCAGCAGCGCCTGCTCTTCACGGAGGCGCTGCTCGATGCCCGATCGGTAAGCGCGGGCGCGCTGCGGCTCCTTGTCGATCAGATTCTGCCGTTCGTGCGGGTCCTGTCCCAGGTCGTACAGCTCCGGGCGCGGCGCGAGGATGTACTTCCACTGACCGTCGCGCACCGCGCGCAGGTCGCTCCATCCGTAATGCACCAGCGGCACCAGCGACTCGGCAAACGTCGGCTCCTCGTCCTGCGGCGTGCCGCGCAGCGCCGCGGCGAGCGATCGACCGGACACTTTCGGCGTCTGCGACGCCAGGCCCAGCAGGTCGAGCACGGTCGGCATGATGTCCACGGTGCGCGTCACCGCCTTCAGCCTGGTGCCGGGCGTAATCCCCGGCCCGCGCATCAGCAGCGGCACGGCGAGCGTGGACTCGTAGACGAAGAAGCCGTGCACCGATTCCTTGTGCTCGTCGAGGCCCTCGCCGTGATCGGACGTGACGATGAGGAGCGTGTCGTCGCGAAGCTTCGCCGACGCGAGTGCCGCGTCGATCCGGCCCACCAGTTCGTCGGACCACGCCACTTCCCCGTCGTAAGGACGTCCGGCGTACTTCGTCGCGTATGGCTCCGGCGGCTCGTAGGGATCGTGCGGATCGTAGAGGTGCACCCACGCGAAGCGCCGGTCCGCACCCGCGGCACCCAGCCACGCCGTCACCTCCGCCACCGTGGCGTCGCCGCGCTTCTGAATCGTGTTGAGGAAGCGGGCATCGTCCTCGCCGATGTCGAACTTGTCCGAGTAATCGGCGAACCCGCGGGCCAGCCCGGACTGCCGCGACAGCACGATCGACGAGACGAACGCCGCGGTCTTGAACCCGTTCTGCTGGAGGATCTCCGCCAGGACCGGCACCTTGCCGCCGAGCGGCGGCGAGACGTTGTCACGAATGCCGTGCTCGGCCGGATACAGGCCGGTGAAGAGCGAAATGTGGGACGGCCGCGTCAGCGGCACGTGCACCGAGGCGTGCTCGGCCATCGCGCCTTCCGACGCGAGGCGATCCAGGTTCGGCGTCGCGACGGTCGTGTTGCCATAGACGCCGAGACGATCGGCACGCAGCGTGTCGATGGTGACGATCACCACGTGCTTCGGCGCCCGTGCCGCCGCGGGCGGGGCGGACGGCGCAGACGAGCTGCACGCGGCGATGCTCAGGACGAGAGCCACTACGCAGCCGCGAGCAGGATGCCGGCTGCGGCTTGGGGCTTGAGGCTTGAGGCTTGGCGGTCTTGGGTCTTGGGGCGTGCCGGCTGCAGTCTGCCGGCTGCGGCTTGCGGTCTTGAGTCTTGCGGTCTTGTGCCTTCGGCTTGCCGGCTGCCGTCTGCCGGTTGCCGTCTGCCGGCTGCCGTCGACGGTTCTGCCTTCTGCCTTTTGCCTTGTGCCTTGTGCGGTCTTCCGGCTGCCGTCTGCCGGCTGCCGTTTGCCGGACTTCAAGGCCTTCCCCCTGCCAGCCGTTCGGCGCGCTGGCCGGCCGCGACATGACGCTGTGCCTCGGCCTCACGTCCCAGCCGCGAGTAGACGTCGGCCAGCACGTAGTGCCCGAGCGGCGCCATCGCGGGATCGGGCGACGACGCAAGTCCCCGCACGGCGGCCTGCTCGGCCTCCTTCAAATCACCGGCATCGAGCGCCGCTTTGGCGAGGTACAGGTAGCCGGTGCCGAAGTCGGGCTTCTTCTCGACCGCCGCACGATAATGGGCCAGCGCCTCGCCCGGCGCGTCCTGCCTTCGTCAGCAGCTTCGCGAGGTTGAACTCCGGCTGGAACAGCTTCGGGCTGCGGGCGATCTCGGCTTCGTAGGCAGCCATCGCGGCGGGCAGGTTGCCGCGGGCCTCGTGCACCAGGCCGAGATCGTAGTGCGCCATGGCCTGGTCGCCCTTTGCCGCAATCGCCTCGGTCAGCGCCTTCTCCGCCGCATCGAACTGCTTGAGCTCGATGCGCGCTTCGCCCAGCTTCACGAGAAAGGCCGCGCGATCCGCGTCGAGCGTCAGCCCTTTCTCGAGCAGGCCCGCTGCCTCGGCGAACTGGCCCTTCGCCATCGACAGCTCCGCCAGCTGATACAGCGGCTTGGCGCCGCGGGGATTCAGCTGCATCACCCGTTCGAACCCGGCCCGCGCTTCATCGTCCTTGCCGGCAGCGCGATAGGCGAGCGCCAGGCTCCAGGCCGCGCCCTCGTGCTCGGGATCGACGGCGAGCGCCCGCTGATAAGCGGCAATCGCGTCCGCCGGCCGGCCGGCCTTGGTGTGCATGTTGCCGAGCATCGTGAAGGCTTCGATCACCTCCGGATCGGCCGCCAGCACTTCGCGCACCTTGGCAATGCCGTCATCGATCTTGCCGTCGACGGAATCCTGGGCGGCGCGCTTCAGCAGGTTGTAGAGACCGATCTTGTCCTTGGGATCGCCGCGCGGCTTGTCGGCCATCGCCGCGCGCGTGACGCCGGAGGCGACGTAGCCAAGCGCGCGCAGCTGCTGCTCCACGGCCGGATCCACCGCGCGAGGCTGCTGCGTGACCGCCTGCGCCGCGGTCTTGGTGGCCATGTCGCGCAGGCCGCGTTCGAGCGCGTCGGCCATGCGCGGGTTCTCGGCAGAGAGGTCCTTCAACTCGCCTGGATCGGCCTGGATGTCGTAGAGCTCGCGGCGTGGCGCGGCGATGAACTTGAAGCGGCCGTCGCGCACCGCGGTCAGCTCGCTCCATCCGTAGTGATAACGGGGATACCAGGTCTCGCTGAGCGCCAGCAGGTCCAGCGGCTCGCCGCGCCCCATCGGCACCAGGCTCGTCCCCTGCACGGCGGCCGGAACCTCCGCCCCCACGAGATCCAGGATCGTCGGCATCACGTCCACGATGCGCACCTGCTCGTGCACCGCGCGCGCAGGGACGTCTGGACCGGCGACGATCAGTGGAATCCGAACCGCCGCGTCGTAGACGAAAAACCCGTGCTGCTGCTCGCCGTGCTCGCCCAGCATCTCGCCGTGATCGCCGACCACGACAACGATAGTGGAGGCCAGCCGTCCACTGGCCTCGAGGGACGCCAGCAGGCGGCCGACCTGCGCGTCGGTGGCCGCGACTTCACCGTCGTAGGCACCCTGCGCCGTGGCCGGAAATTGCGAGCGATATGGTTCGGGAGGGGCGTACGGCGCATGCGGATCGTAGAGATGCACCCACGCGAAAAACGGCTGGGTCGATGTCCTGCTCGAGCCACGCCAACGCGTGATCGACCACCTCGCGGCCCGGCCGCTGGGCCGCATCGAGGCCGCCGGCCATGTCGAACTTCGACAGGTCGAACTGATCGAAGTACTCGCTGAAGCCCTGCGCGATGCCCCAGCGCCGGTCCAGTACGAACGCGCCGACGAATCCGCCGGTCCGGTAGCCGCGCGGCTGCAGCACTTCGGCCAGCGTGGTCAGCGAGTCGTCCAGGTAGAACGCGCCGTTGTCGCGCACGCCGTGGAAGGCAGGGAACGTGCCCGTCATCAGCGAGCTGTGCGCGGGCAGGGTGAGCGGCACCACCGTGGCCGCCTGTTCGAAGCGCAGGCCGCGCGCCGCCAGCGCGTCGAGCACGGGTGTCGCCGCCGCCTTGTAGCCGTAGCTGCCGAGTCGATCGGCCCGCAGGGTATCGATACTGATGAGGAGGACCGACTTGGGCCCCGAGGCGCGTCCCCCTACCCATCCACGCTGCGCGGCGAACCAGACCGCCGCAAGCGCCGCCACCATCACGGCGACGGCAATCACCTTCCGCATGGCGATATGGTATCAACGTGAGCGCCATGGCGACACGACACGGGCCCTCCGTCTGGGGGCGACGATGCGCGGCAGCAGCGCTTGCGGCGCTGGTGGCCTTGCCCCTGGGCGCGCAGGGACCGCCGACCCCTGCCGTGGTTGCCGTCCGGGAACCCCTCGACGCCGCGCCCGAGCGCGAGCGGCAGATGGACGGTGTGCTCGGGGACCTGTTCCCTGGCGTGACCATTCAGCCCTTGCCGGGAATCGGCCGCCGACCCGAGGGGCTGAACCTCTCGTTCGCCGAAGCCTTCGAGATCTACCGGGGCAACAGGGTCGCGCTGCAGACGGTCCGTGACCGCGAGTGCGCGGCCATAACGGGCGCGACCTGTGGCGCCAATCTGCCCGTCCGCGCGCGGATGGTCCTCGATTTCCACGATGAGCTCGCGAGCCAGACGCTCACCCAACTTGCCGAGGGCATCCGCCAGTCCGCCGCTGCCGGTCGGACGACGGTCGTGTTCGCCAGCAGCGGCCTTCCCTTCCGGGTCGCGCCGCTCCGTGGGCTCGACGCCGTCCGCAACGCCCTGCGCGAGTCCCGGGGAACGCTGATCGTCCTGGACGTGAACGCCGAAGGTCGAGCCCTGGAAGGCCTCAAGCGGCTGGTGGATTCGGTTCGCGCCGAGCGCTTCGTCACCACCCCTGACGATCGTTCGAGGTTGCGCCTCAGGCTGGCCGATCTGGTGGCGACCGAAGACAACCGCCGGGCGCTGTCGGCCAGCGTCCCGTCGGCGCCCGCGGCCACCCGACCCGCGCCGCCCTTCATGAAGACCGCGATTCAGCACGCGATCGCGTTCGCCGCCCAGAACGTGTCGCTGGTGGCTGACGAGCACTACGTGCAGGAGGTGAAGGTGCGGCCATCCATGAGCGCCCTCTCCCCCGGTTCGTCGGCCGGGATCACACTCGAACGGCGTGTCCTCGAGTCGGAAGTCGCGCTGATTCACGTCGTGGACGGCGAACTGTGGCTGCTCGCTCGCGACGTCTTGCGCGTGGACGGGAAGGCTCTGCCCGACGCCGATCGCGTCCGGCTTCCTTCCGTGCATCCGTCCTCGACGCCCGAAGCGCTTCGGCTGTTCGAGCGGATCGCGCAGCAAGGGTCGCGGTTCAATATCGGCGTCATCCCGCGCACGCTGAACACCCCAACCCTGGCGATGTGGCTGCTGACGCCCGCGATCAGCCCCCGGTTCGAATTCAAGCGCGCCGGCTCCGAGACCGTGGACGGCAGCCCGTGCGACGTGATCGAATTTCGCGAGCGCACCGCGCCCTATCTCTTCGTCGTGGCTGATCAGCCCACCCCGGTCGGCGGTCGCTTCTGGGTGGAACGTCGCCGGGGGGCAGTGGTGAAGACCGAACTGTTGCTGCCGGCGCAATCGGTGGAGTGGAGCCCATCGCGGGCCAGGCTGATCGTGACCTACGTCCGCGACGCGGCGTTGTCGGCCTGGGTGCCGCGCACCATGACGGAACGCTACGATTCGCCGACGTTGAACCAGTTCGTCATCACGGAGTCCACCTACGCGAACTACCGCCAGTTCACCACCAGCGGACGCATCGTCAAGTGACCCGACCCATCACGTCGCCTGTCGCAACATCAACAGCCCGACGGCCAGCAGGACCACGCCCAGACTGACACGCAGCAGGCCTTGAGGCACGCGCGATCCGACAGACGCGCCGGCAAGGGCCGCGGGAACGGAACCCACGAGCAGATCGCGGAGCAGTCCTCCATCGACCTGGCTGATGGCCAGGTGCCCGATGCCCGCGCAGAAGGCCAACGGGATGGCGTGCGCGATGTCGGTCGCGACCAGCCGCGAGGGTGTGAGCCTCGTGGGGTAGAGATGGTAGAGGAACACGGCGCCCAGCGCTCCGGCGCCGACCGAGGTGAGCGTGACCAGCGCCCCCAGGGCGATGCCGGCCACGACGGTCAACGGCCCTTCCCATGGCCAGGTCCCGTCCGCGCGCGACAGCGACCGCCCCGCCGTGGACGGCCGTGAAAGCGAGCGAGGCAGCACCAGGCTGAGCGCGGTGATGCAGACCGCGATCGCAATCGCGATCTTCACGAACGTCACGCTCGCTTCGTCCATCGGATGACGCGCCATCCACGCCACGGTGAGGACCGACGCCGGCAGGCTTCCGGTCCATAGACGCCTCACCACCAGCCAGTCGATCAGGCCCTGGCGCACGTGCAGGCCCGACACCGCGATCTTGGTGATGGCGGCAAACCACAGATCGGTGCCCACGGCCGTGAGCGGAGCGGTGCCGAACACGAGCAGCAGGATCGGCGTCATCAGCGCGCCGCCACCCACTCCTGTCATGCCGACGACGAAGCCCGTGAGGGCGCCGGCGGCCACGCGCATCGGATCCATGGCTCAGGAAACGACGGCCAGGATCTGCTCGACGCAGTCGTCCACGGTCCGGTCCGTGGTGCGGACGTGCAGTTCGGGATGCTCCGGCGGCTCGTAGGGGCTGTCGATGCCGGTGAAGTTCGGCAGCGCGCCCCGCCGTGCCTTGCCGTACAGCCCCTTGGGGTCACGGCGCTCGCACTCGTCGAGCGGCGTGTCCACGAACACCTCGATGAACTCCCCCTCCGCGAACAGCGCACGCGCGTCCTCGCGCTCGGCGCGGAACGGCGAGATGAAGGCCACCAGCACGACCAGGCCGGCGTCCACCATCAGCCGCGCCACTTCGGCGACGCGACGGATGTTCTCCGCGCGATCGGCCTCGGTGAAGCCGAGGTCGCGATTCAAGCCGTGGCGGATGTTGTCGCCATCGAGCAGGTAGGTGTGCCGGCCGGCGGCGAACAGCCGCTGCTCGAGCCGGTTCGCGATCGACGACTTCCCGGATCCCGACAGCCCGGTGAACCACACGCAGCGGGGCTGCTGCTGCTTCTGCAGCGCGCGCGCGGAGCGGTTGACCTCCAGCGCCTGCCAGTGCACGTTCGACGCCCGGCGCAGCGCGAAGTCGATGAGCCCGGCGCCCACCGTCTCGAAGGTGAGCGGGTCGATCAGGATGAAGCCGCCGAGCGTCCGGTTCACGGCGTAGGGCTCGAACGCGAGCGGCTGCGCCGTGGACAGATTGACGACGCCAATCTCGTTCAGGGCCAGCGTCTTCGCCGCCAGGTGCGCCTCGCTCTCGATGTCCACGCGATGCTTGATCGCGGTCACCGAGGCGCGCACTTCCTTGGCGTGCGTCTTCAGCAGGTACGACCGCCCGGGAATCAGGTCGTGCCCGCCCATCCACAGCACCCGGGCCTCGAACTGATCGGCCACCTGCGGCGGCTCCGCCGCGGCGGCGATGACATCGCCGCGTCCGACGTCCACTTCGTCGGTCAGCGTCAACGTCACCGAGTCGCCAGCCTCGGCGCGGTTGCGGGTCCCATCCAGGGTGACGATCGCCGCCACCTGGGTTTCAACGCCGGACGGCAGCACCCGCACGCGATCGCCGGGGTGCACCGCACCCATGCAGACGCGGCCGGCAAAGCCGCGGAAGTCCGGGCCGGGGCGATTGACCATCTGGATCGGCATCCGGAACGCGCCGGCCGATGGGGGGCCAGACACCTCGACGTTCTCGAGATAGCTCATCACGGTCGGCCCGTCATACCAGGACATCCGCGGGCTCGGCCCCGTCAAGTGATCGCCTTCGAGCGCCGAGATCGGAATCGGCCGCACCGCCGTCACCCCGCACTGAGCCGCGAACGCGGTGTAACTGTCGACGATGGCGTCGTAGACCTGCTGGCTGTAGTCCACCAGGTCCATCTTGTTCACGGCGAGCAGCACATGCCGGATGCCCATCATCGCGACGATACGCGTGTGGCGGCGGGACTGCGGCAGCACGCCCTTCCGCGCGTCGATCAGGATGATGGCGAGGTCCGCGGTCGAGGCGCCGGTGGCCATGTTCCGCGTGTACTGCTCGTGACCGGGCGCGTCGGCAACGATGAACCGCCGCGCGGCGGTGGCGAAGAAGCGATAGGCGACGTCGATGGTGATGCCCTGCTCGCGCTCGGCCTGCAGGCCATCGACCAGCAAGGCGAAATCGAGGCGCGTGCCCTGCGTGCCGAAGCGGCGCGAGTCGGCTTCGAGCGCGCGCAGGTGATCCTCGAACACGGCCCGCGATTCGTACAACAGCCGTCCGATCAGCGTCGACTTGCCATCGTCCACGCTGCCGCAGGTGATCAGGCGAAGCAGGGACGCGCTCAGAAGTAGCCCTCCCGCTTCTTCTTCTCCATCGAGGACGGCTGGTCGCTGTCGATCAGCCGTCCCTGACGCTCGGACGCCGCGGCGGCCGCCGTCTCGGCGACGATCTCGGCGACGGTCGTGGCCGGGCTCTCGATGGCGCCGCTCAGCGGATAGCAGCCAAGGGTGCGGAACCGCACGAGCCGGCGCTGCGGCTGCTCGCCTTCGAGCAGCGGGAACCGTTCGTCATCGACCATGATCAAGCGTGCCGTTGCGGTCCACGACCGGGCGCTCCTCGGCGAAGTAGAGCGGAACGATCGGGATGGACTCGCGCTCGATGTAGCGCCAGATGTCCAGCTCGGTCCAGTTCGAGAGCGGGAAAACACGAATGCTCTCGCCGGGATGAATCCGCAGGTTGTAGATCGCCCACAACTCGGGCCGCTGCGCCTTGGGATCCCATCGGTGGCCCTGCGAGCGGAACGAGCAGACCCGCTCCTTGGCCCGCGAGGCTTCCTCGTCGCGGCGCGCCCCGCCGAAGATGACGTCGAAGCGATGCGCGTCGAGCGCCTGCCGCAGCGCCTCGGTCTTCATCACGTCGGTGTAATAGCTGGAGCCGTGGGTGAAGGGCGTGACGCCCGCGGCCAGGCCCTCGGCGTTGGTGTGGACGATGAGACGCGCGCCGGCTTCGCGGACCATGCGCTCGCGGTGCGCGTACATGGCCTTGAACTTCCAGGTCGTGTCGACGTGGAGCAGCGGAAACGGCAGGGGGCCGGGGTGAAACGCCTTGCGCGCCAGGTGCAGGAGCACCGACGAGTCCTTGCCGATCGAGTACATCAGCACGGGGCGCTCGCCCGCCGCCACGCCCTCGCGCAGGATCTCGATGCTCTCCGATTCCAGGGCGTCCAACGCCATCAGCGGTTCATCATGGCACAGGCACGTTGAGCGCCGCGACCCGGCATATCATCGCTGTTGGCCCGTGACCACCATTCGTCGCCTCGTCCTCGCCGCTCTGGCTGCCGCGATCGCCTCGGGCGGTTGCCGGCCCGCGCCAACACCCGCCCCGGCGCCGGTGCGTGCGAACATCCTGCTGGTCACGCTCGACACCTTTCGCGCGGATCGCGTCGGCCGCGGCTTCACGCCGGCGCTCGACCGCCTGGCGGCGCAAGGCCTGCGCTTCACCGAGGCGCGCAGCGTGGTGCCGCTCACCTTGCCCGCGCACGCCTCGATCATGACCGGCCAGTGGCCGCCGGCGCATGGCCTGCGCCTGAACGGCTCGCCGCGACTGGACAGCGCTGCCACCCTGGCCGCGCAGTTGAAGCAGGCCGGCTATCAGACGCGCGCGGTGGTCGGCGCCTTCGTCCTGGATCGGCGATTCGGTCTCGATGCCGGCTTCGACGAGTACGACGATCGCATCGCGCGCGATCCGCGGGCCACCGATGTCCTGCAGGCGGAACGGCCGGCGACAGCGGTTGCCGACACCGCGATAGCGCAGCTCGATCGGATCGGCGCCGAAGCGCCGTGGCTGCTATGGGTGCACTTCTACGACGCGCACGCGCCGTATGCTCCGCCGGCCGATGCGCGGCAGCGCGCCGGCGGCGATGCCTACAACGGCGAGATCGCGTACGTGGACGCGCAGGTGGAGCGGCTGCTGGCCGCGATCGATCGGCGCGCCGGATGCCGCCCGGACGGCGGTCGTCGTGGTTGGCGATCACGGTGAAAGCCTTGGCGAGCACGGCGAGCCGACGCACGGCATGCTGCTGTTCGAGCCGGCCCTGCGGGTGCCACTGATCGTGCGCGCCCCGGGCGTGGCCGCCGCCGAGCGGGCCGATGCCGCGAGCCTGGTGGACATCGCGCCGACGGTGATGGCGATCGCCGGCGTGAGCGGCGCGGCGACGCCGGGTCGCAGTCTCCTTGAACTGCCCTCGACCGACATCGAGTCCTACGCGGAGAGCGAGTATCCGACGGTCGCCGCCTGGACGCCGGTGCGGGCGCTGATTCGCGAGCGCTGGAAGCTGGTCGCGTCCAGCACGCCGAAGCTGTTCGATCTCTCGACCGACCCGGGCGAGCTGTCCGACGTGTCGGCGACGAAAGCTCCCATGACGAAGGCGATGACCGCCCGCCTGGCCGAGATCAGGCGCCCCCCAAGCGACGGCCGCGCGGGAGGCGCCCCGGCGGTGTCGGCGGAAACGGCGGCGCGCTTGCAGTCCCTCGGCTACGTGGCGCCGAGCGCCGTGACGGTGCCCGACACGGGCGGCGTGGACGCCGCCACCGCGATGGATGCGTGGGCCTCGTTCGAAGCCGCGCTCGCTGATGTCACTGCCGGCGACGCGGCCAGGGCACTGCCCGCGCTGTCGAAGCTGAGTGCGCGCTATCCGGGCTCGCCGATCTTCGCGTCCACCTACGCTCGCGCGCTCGCGTCAGCGGGACGTGGCTCGAGACGCGCTGACCCGGTTGCGCGCTGCGGTCAAGCAGTGGCCTGGCGACTGGTCGCTCTACCACGAGCTCGCCGTCGTCGCGCGCGATCTGGGCGAGGCCGACGAGGCGCGGCGCGCGGAAGACGCCGCACTGGCGCTCCGTCCGGACGAACCCTCCGCTCTGAACGGCCGCGGTCTGCTGCTGGCCGATGCCGGCCGGCACGATGAAGCGGCGCGCGCGTTCGAACACGCGGCCAGGCAGGACCCCACCAACGGCGTGTATTTCGCCAACCTCGGTAATTCGCGGCGGGCCCTTGGCGACCTCGATGGCGCGGCGGCCGCCTACAAGACGGCACTCGAGCGCGCCCCTGATCTCGGCGATGCGCTCAACGGGCTCGGCGTCGTGCTGGTCCAGCAGCGGCGGGCGGCCGACGCCGTGCCGTGGCTCGAACGCGCGGCGCAGGACCCCGCGTTCGTCGAAGCGCAGCTGAACCTCGGCATCGCGCTGCAGGAGTCGGGCAACCTGCCGCGCGCGGCGACGCAATATCGGAAGGTGTTGTCGACGCCGGGCCCCTACGCCCGCGAGCGCGAGGCGGCCCGCGCGCTCCTCGGCAACCTGGAGCGCCGATGACCTCGCGCGTCTGGCTGATCGGCCTGCTTGCCGGCCTCTGCCGCCTGCACATCGCCGCGGCCGCCCGAACCGGCGAGAAGCGTGCTGCTCGTCACCATCGACACGCTGCGTGCCGATCACGTCGGCGCCTACGGCGCCACAGCCGCGCGCACCCCGGCGCTCGACACCCTGGCGCGCGAAGGCGCGCGCTTCGATCGCGCGTGGGCGCCGGCCCCGATCACCCTGCCGTCGCACGCCAGCCTGCTGTCGGGCCGCTATCCGCCAGGCCACGGCGCCCGGCACAACGGGATGGCCATGCAGGCCGTCCCGACGCTGGCCACCACGTTCAAGGCGGCCGGCTTCGCGACCGCGGCGTTCGTGTCGGCCTTTCCGCTCGACAAGCGCTTCGGGCTCACCCGCGGCTTCGACTCAGTACGACGATGAACTGCCGCGCGGAACGGACGGCCGGCCGCTGAACGAACGGCCCGGCGCCGACACCGTGTCCCGCGCGCTCGCCTGGCTGCAGGCCCACGGCGACGAGCGGTTCTTTCTCTGGGTGCACCTCTTCGAACCCCACGCGCCGTACGGCACGCCCGGCTCGGGCGCGCCGGCCCAGGCGCGCTACGACGACGACATCGCCGTCGGCCGATCGCGAGGTGGGACGGCTGCTCGCGGCGCTCGGCGGCCGGGCCGCGACCACGCTGGTGGTCGGCGCCAGCGATCACGGCGAGGCCTTCGGCGAGCACGGCGAGATCGGGCACAGCATCTTCGTCTACGACACCACGCTGCGGGTGCCGCTGGTCATGCGTGGCCCCGGCGTCCGCCCGGGCACCGTCGTACCGGGCGATGTGTCGCTGGTGGACCTGGCTCCGACGCTCACCGCGCTCACGGGAACGCCGGCCATGGAGGGCGACGGGCTGTCGCTGGCCCCGGCGCTGGCGGGCGAGCACCCTGCCGTCGCGGCAGCTCTACGCCGAGTCGTTCGCGCCGCTCTTCGACTTCGGGTGGGCAGGCCTCCGGGCCGTGCGGGAAGGGCCGTGGAAGTACATCGCGGCGCCGCGGCGCCGAGCTGTACGACATCTCGCGCGACCCCGGAGAGTCGGCCAACCGGATCGGCGAGAACCCCGAGCTCGTCGGCGCGCCTGGATGGCGAGACCACGCGGCGGAGCCCTGCCGAGCCGGGCGCCTCCCCGCCCATGGCGCCGGAGGCCGTCGCGCGGCTTCAAAGCCTGGGGTATCTCAGCGGCACCGCGCCGTCCCGGGAGCGCGGCTACCCGGCCCGACCCCAAGGACCGCATCGCGGTGGCGTCGCGCCTGGCCACGGTCACCTCGGGCGAGGTGCGGGGCGACGAGCTGATCGCCACCCTCGAGGCCGTGCTCCGCGACGACCCGCCCAATCCGCAGGCGCACCTCCGGCTGGGCTTCGCCGAGATCGAGCGCGGCCGATGTGCGCAGGCGGAGCCGCACCTGCGGGCCGCCCTGGAGGCCGGCATGCCGTCCGCCGACGCCGGCCTGGGGCTGGCCGACTGCTTCGGGCAGGCCGGCAACCTGACGGCCGCCCGCGAGGCGCTGCTGGCGGCGCGCCGGGCCGAGCCCGGCAACCCGGTGGTCGCCGCCAACCTGGGGATCCTGGAGCTGTCCCAGGGCCGCGTGGGGCCCGCCATCGCCGAACTGCGGACGGCCCTGGCCGCCGAGCCCGGCCTGCTGGAGGCGCGGTTTGCGCTGGCTCGCGCGCTGGCCCGGTCGGGCGACCGCGCGGGGGCGGCGGCGGAAGCCAGCACCCTGCTTGGCCAGCTGCCGCCGGACGCGCCGCAACGCGCAGAAGTGCGGCGTTTGCTCGACGCCCTCCGCTAGGCGCACGCCCCCGCCGGGGCGATTCATCTGGGACGAACGGTCAAAACTGCGCAATTTCTGCGCAACTTCTTTCGATTCATGGTCTTACGGGCAGGGACAGCGCCTTGACAGGAGGGGGTCTGTAGTGTTCAGCTTCTTAACTGTTGTTCTGTTGTTGATTGTTGTTACTTCCCAAGGAGAGTCTCTATGTCAACGATGCGACGAGCCGTGTGGCTCCTGGCGTTGTTCCTACTCACCAGCGTCTCTGCATCGGCGCAGCAGACGACCGGCACCATTCTCGGCCGCGTGCTCGATGACCAGGGCGCGGCCATTCCCGGCGCCACGGTCATCGCCTCGAGTGCATCGACCGGCTTCACGCGCGAAGCGATCTCCGATGCCGAAGGCGTCTACCGCCTGAGCGCGCTGCCGGTCGGCCGCTTCGACCTGACGGTGGAGCTCGTCGGCTTCACCAAGATCGATCGCAAGGACGTCATCGTCAACGTCGGCCAGACGATCACGCTCGACTTCTCGCTGCGGGTCGCGAGCGTCGCGGAGACCGTCACCGTCACCGGCGCAGACGCCGCTGATCGAAGCGTCCGTGTCGTCGGTGGGCGGCGTGGTCGACATCGGCCGCATCGAGAGCATTCCGCTGAACGGCCGCCAGTTCGCGAACCTCGCCGCGACGCTGCCCGGCGTCGGCCTCGGCAACCACTCCGACCCGACCAAGAGCACGCAGTACTCGCCGCAGATCAACGGCGGCAACGGCCGCAACGTGAACTACCAGATCGACGGCGGCGACAACAACGACGACACCGTCGGCGGCCTGCTGCAGCTGTTCCCGCTCGAAGCGATCCAGGAGTTCAACTTCGTCACCTCGCGCTCGAAGGCCGAGAACGGCCGCAGCAACGGCGGCGTGATGAACATCGTCACCAAGAGCGGCACCAACAACATCCACGGCAGCTTCTTCGAGTTGTTCCGCGACAAGTCGATGAACGCCAAGACGACCACCGAGAAGAACAACAACGCCGACAAGCAGGACTACCGCCGCAACCAGTTCGGCGGCAGCTTCGGCGGCCCGATCATCCAGGACAAGCTGCACTACTTCGCCGCGGTCGAGCGGACGCAGCAGGACACCTTGCAGGTGGTCTCCACCCAGGGTCTGTTCCCGGAGCTGGACGGCACCTACGACACGCCGTACCGCGAGACGCTGCTCAACGTGAAGGTGACCGCGAACCTCAACTCGGCCAACTACCTGTCGGTCCGTTACGGCCGCAACCAGAACTCGCAGCCCTACGGCGCCGCCGCACAACCGCGCGCCGAGCGACTGGGGCGACAGCACCAACGAGTTCAACTCGATCAACCTGCAACCACAACTGGGTGATCGGCGGCACCAAGCTGAACGAGTTCATCTTCCAGTACGCCGACTTCGCCAACAACATCACCGCGCGCGAGCCAGGACCCCTACCGGCTGTTCCCGAACGGCGTCGCCATCGGGCAGAGCCCGAACACGCCGCAGACCACCGAGCAGAAGAAGTGGCAGTTCCGCGACGACTTCTCGTGGCACCTCACCGGCAAGGGCGGCGTCGGCCACGACATGAAGGCCGGCGTGAACTTCATCAACGAGCCGCGCCTGTTCATCACCTTCAACTCGGGCAAGGGCGTCGCGCAGCACACCTACCTGACCGACGACATCAACGGGCCGATCTCGAACGTGACGCTGAACGACGGCGACGCCTCGGCCAACATCCCGCTGAAGCAGTACGCGTTCTACGTGCAGGACGACTGGGCGGTGACGGGCAGGCTGACCATCAACCTCGGCCTGCGCTACGACCTGATCGACGGCTTCCAGTTCGACCAGTCGCTGAACCCGAACTTCGTGATCATGCAGAACGCCGGCGCGCGCCGGTCAGCTGGCCGGCATCAAGGGCCTCGAGAACTTCGGCCAGAACCCGAAGAACGACACCAACAACTGGCAGCCGCGTCTCGGCTTCGCCTACGACGTCCGCGGCAACGGCCAGGACGTGATCCGCGGCGGCTGGGGCATCTACATGGACATGGCCTACACCAACTCGAACGCGCTGTTCGCGGCCAGCGACGCCACGGGCAAGGGCTTCGGCGCGGTGCTGTCGGTGGACAACCAGTCGGGCATCCGCAACCCGGACGGCAGCTTCTACCAGGTCGGCCAGCCGCTGTCGAACATCCCGAGCCAGAACCAGGCGAATCCGAACGCGATGCCGCTGTTCGGCCAGTTCACCGATCCGCGGCTGCAGATGCCGTACACGCGGCAGACCTCGCTCGGCTGGTCGCACCAGCTGGCGGCGAGCACGGTGTTCACGGCGGACTTCGTCCGCGCCGACGGCCGCGACCTGAACGTGCGTCCGCGCATCAACACCGGCATCGTCGGTGGCGGCGCCACGTATCCGCGGCGGCTGGCGTTCCTGAACCTCGACCCCGACGCCATCGGCACCCGGCCGGCGATCAGCGCCGGCGAGAGCAAGTACACCGCCCTCATCACCGGCATCAAGCGCCGCATGCTGAACAACGTGGACTTCACGCGTCACCTACACGCTGGCCGAGGCGAAGAGCCAGATCGGCACGGCGTCCGACGAGCTGAACGCCAACCTGCTGCAGGACGCCGAGCTGCTCTACGACGACCCGCGGGTCTACGGCCCGACCTCGCGCACCGACGCGCGTCACCAGGGCACGCTCGCCATGGTGTGGCTGGTGAAGGGCTTCACCATCGCGCCGACCTACTTCTACCGTTCGCCGCTGCCGGTGCAGACCATCACGGGCGTGGACACGAACCTGAACCGGGAGAACAACGACCTCCCGGAACGCGCCTACCAGTTCACGGACGTCGGCCAGGCGCCGGAGGACATCGGCGCCTGCGAGACCTGGAACTGCAGCCGCGGCGCGTGGCGCACCCAGATGAACCTGCGCGTGTCGCGCGGCTTCCGCCTGGGCGGCAACGCGCGCATCGAAGCGATCGGGGAGGTCTTCAACCTGCTCAACGCGAAGAACCCGGCCTTCACCATCGTCAACAACCAGCGAGCGCGGCGTTCATGCAGCCCGACGCGTTTGCGGGTGACTTCCAGCAGGGCGAGCAGCGCGTCGGCCAGATCGGCTTCCGCTTCTCGTTCTAGTCCGGATCGACGACTCGATCGAGTCTGACAGGGGCGCGGTGACCGACAGGTTGCCGCGCCCTTCGTCTGTACCTGGGGTCTGGCACGATCGGCCTCGATTTGCAGCAGTTTCTGCAACCCGAGCGGCTCGACCACGCCGCCCAGGCCTCGGTTCCCCGGTTGACCGAGACAGGGTTCCGGAGGATGCTGGACCACGGTCCTGTTGATGCCGCCCCCACCCGCCACGGCGCCGCTGTCACGCTTCCTCACTTTCGATCGTGACGCCTGGGCCAAGCTCCGGGACAGCACGCCGATGACGCTCTCCGAAGACGACCTCGACGCGCTGCGGGGCCTCAACGAGAAGCTGTCGCTGCAGGAAGTCGCGGAGATCTACCTGCCGCTGTCGCGGCTGTTGAACCTGCACGTCCTGGCGGCGCAGTCGCTCTATCGCGCCTCGCAGACCTTCCTCGGCAACGAGGCGGAGAAGGTGCCGTTCATCATCGGCCTGGCCGGCAGCGTCGCCGTGGGCAAGAGCACGACCGCGCGCGTGCTGCAAGCGCTGCTCTCGCGCTGGCCCAATCACCCGTCGGTGGCGCTGATCACGACGGACGGGTTTCTCTTCCCCAACGCGGTGCTGGAAGCCCGCGGCCTGATGCACCGGAAGGGCTTTCCCGAAAGCTACGATCGGGCCGCCCTGGTGCGCTTCCTGGCGGATCTCAAGGCCGGCTATCCCGAAGTGCACGCCCCCGTCTATTCACACCAGCGCTACGACATCGTCCCCGGCGCGGCGCAGACGGTGCGCCACCCCGACGTCGTGATCGTCGAGGGCCTGAACGTGCTGCAGGCGCCGCCGGCCAGCTACACCGAGAACCAGCTGTTCGCGTCCGACTTCTTCGACTACTCGCTCTACGTCGACGCCCGCGAGCGCGACATCGAGTCGTGGTACGTCGAGCGCTTCCTGCGGCTGCGCGATACCGTGTTCCAGGATCCCCTGTCGTACTTCCATCGCTACGCCGACGTCAGCGAAGACGAGGCGCGGGCCATCGCCGCGGACATCTGGGCCCGCATCAACGGCGTGAACCTGCGCGAGAACATCCTGCCGACGCGGATGCGCGCGCACCTGATCCTGCAGAAGGGCGCCGACCATCGCGTGGAACGCGTGCAACTGCGCCGCGTCTGACATCACCCGCAGGCAATCGAGGACCCCATGGCGCTTCTGATTCCGGTGCTGAGGGCGGTGCTGCCGCACCTCGGCTCGATCCTGTCGGCGGCGTCGCCGGCGTTCTCGTCGCGAACCGCCGATCCGGAGATCGCGGAACTGCGCGCGGCCGTGTCCCGCAACGCCGCCCACACCAAGGAACTGGCCGAGCAGCTCGAGCGCACGGTGACCGCGCTCGACGAGACCGCGCGCGTTGCCGAAGCGCGCCTGCGCCTGGCCCTGTGGATGGCGGGCGGCGCGCTGGCGCTGGCAGCCGTGGCGCTGGTGCTGGCGATCGTCGCGTTCAGCCGCTAGCCGGCCGATTCAGCGGATACCGTCGGCGTCCGACGGTCGATAGTGTGAGCCGACGGTTCTCGGGCGGCTCGACTGCCCGTTACCGGAAGAGTCGAGTAAGCGAGAGGGTGAATCCCGGCAACAGGGGCGTCGTCAACACTGCATCAGCGTCGGCGCGCTCGTGCGCCACCTTGGGGAAATCGCCATCCGGGGCCCGGCGATAGACGGCCACGTCGAGGGCCTTCGGATCGATCACCCAATACTCCCTCACACCGCCGCGATCGAAGAGGTCCCGCTTGATCCCCAGATCGCGCCGGCGCGTGCCAGGCGACAAGATCTCGACGACCAGCGCTGGTGCACCCTGGATGTTCGGCTCCGTCAGGATATCCAGCTGATCGCCAGCCACGAACACCAGGTCCGGTTCGACCACGTCCCAGGGCGAGAACACGGTGTCAAGCGGCGAGAGAAAGACCTGACCGAGATCGGGCCGCTCTTCGAGAAAACTGGCGATCGCGAGATGCAATCGCCCCAACAGTTGCTGGTGCCGCAGGACGGGCGAAGGCGTCACGTAGTGCACCCCATCGATGAGCTCGTGCCGCATCCCGTCGTCAGGAAAGCGCACGAAGTCGTCGTAGGTGAGGCGCGTATCGCGGTGAGCGGTCGGCATGGCGTTCTCCCCGTCCACGAGTCGATTTTACACCT
Organism: uncultured Acidobacteriota bacterium; assembly: GCA_963723005.1. GTDB lineage: Bacteria > Acidobacteriota > Vicinamibacteria > Vicinamibacterales > UBA2999 > VFZN01. The sequence continues at coordinate 292,051 of CAVRPA010000020.1, forward strand.
CGTCACGGCGCATCTCATTGCGAGCGGCATGCCACGCCGTTACGCAGGTGAGCGAGCGTGGACCAGCCGCGACCGCCGCAGAACGTTCCGTTTCTGGGGCGATGCCCTGATCGCAGTTATTGCGGACTGTCGCTGGCGGCCAAGCCTGGCGCTATAGTCGGACCATGGCCGAGAACATCGCCGACGTGGATCGCCTCAACGCCGTGGGCGTGCTCACCCGCCGCGAAATCGAAGCCCGCATCCTCGCGCCCGTCGTGGACGCGCTGGGGCAGGAGTTCGGGCGCGAGCGCGTGATCGAGATCGTGCGCGACGTCATCGTCGGGCTGGCGCGGGAGCAGGGCCGGGCGATGGCCGACGCGCGACAGGATGCGTCACTCTCGAGCTTTGCCGGCACGCTGGAGCCCTGGACCCGGGACGGCGCGCTGACGATGACGGTGCGAGAGCAGACCGATGAGGAGCTGGCCTTCGACGTCACCCGCTGCCGCTACGCCGAGATGTATCGCGCGCTCGGCATCCCTGAGCTGGGGGCCGTGCTGTCCTGCAATCGCGACGCGGCACTGATTGAAGGCTTCAATCCCGAGGTCCATTTCAGCCGGACGCAGACGATCATGGGCGGCGCCAGCCACTGTGATTTCCGCTATCGCAAACCGCGCTGACCCGGTCGCGTTTGCGCTATCATCGGGCCGCCTGCCTGGGTCGCCGGAGGACTCACATGTTCCGCGCCAGGATCTTCACTCTCGTCGGCGTTGTCGCGGCCGTGGCGCTCTCTGTGTCGCCCGCGGATGCCGACCAGCGCGGCGGACGCCGTGACGGTGGAAGCGGCCAGCCACAAGCGACTCCCCCACCGGATGCCGGCCGCCACGCGGTGCCGCGTCCTGTTGACGGTGGCCCGCCTCCCGGCGGCGCCGGTCGTGATGTCGTCGTGATGACGCCCGGCGTCGGCGCGCAGCACCGCCGACCGCCGTATGGCTACCCCGGTCCCGTCTACGGCACGTACCGCCACCCCGTCTATAACTCGTTCCGCGGACCGTTCTATGGCCCGTACCCCGGTCCGGTCTACGCCCGCCGTACCGCTACTCGCATCCGTACTACCGGTTCCGGCCGCACACGACTCTCGGCATCGGCTTCTACGCAGGGTTCGCGGTCCCGTTCCCGAGTTTCGCCTACGGAGGTTTCTCTCCTTACTACGGCGGCGCGTACGGGTATCCCGCGCCCTACCCGGTTCCGTATCCGGTGCCCTACCCCTCCCCTTACCCGTCAACCGGCTACCCCGCCTATAACTCCTCCGGGTATCCCGCGACTGGTAGCCCGGGGCAGGCGCCCCCGCCGGGCGGCATCACGATGGTGCCGGGGACCACGGCTCCCGGGACGGTGGCCTACGGAGGCGTCAGCATCGAGGTGACGCCCACCGGACGCGGAGGTGTGGGTCGATGGCGGTTACGCCGGACGCGCGGACGACTTCGGTCCGCAGGACCGGCCGCTGACGCTGTCGACCGGCGTGCATCGCGTCGAACTGCGCGCGCCGGGCTATCAGCCGCTCGCGTTCGACGTCAACGTCGCCGCTGGGTACGTGGTGCCGTTCCAGGGGGTGCTGCAACCGCAGCCGTAATCGCGCGTTGACGGATGCGCCCCGCGGCCGGCGACCATCCGGAACACGTATAATCCGGGCACGCCCGGGGTGGCATCGACCCTCCCGGCGCGTCCTGGAGGATCGTGATGACGAAGCATGTGAAGGGACGCCGGCAGATGATGACCGGCCTGGGTGTGACTGCCACCGCCGTGGCACTGGGCGCGGCATCGATCGAAGCGCAGTCGCCGGCCGGTACGTTCGCGCCCGCCCGCCACGAGCCCGACGAGTGGATGGGTAAGATGCCCGGCAAGCACCGCGTCGTCATCGACGTCACGTCGCCTGGCGGGATCCCCGATGGCATCCGCTTCACCGGCAATCTCTTCACCGGCAACAAGACCGGCTACGGCGTGGACGAGGCGGACGTGGCCATCATCATGGTCCTGCGCCATTCCGCCACGGCCTATGGCTACACCGACGCCATCTGGTCGAAGTACGGCAAGTCGATGGCCAGCGGCGGCGACCCCGCCGCGGCGCCGCCGACCACCAACAGTTTCAACACCGGCGATCGCATGCAGCTGGCGGATCTCGCCAAGCGGGGCGTGCGCTTCATGGTCTGCGGCACCGCCAGCCGCGGACTGTCGCGCCGCATTGCCGGCCAGACCGCCGATCCGGATGCGGTCCTGAAGGAAATGGAAGCCAACCTCATTCCCAGCGCGCGCCTCGTCGCTGCTGGCGTGGTGGGTGTGACCCACGCGCAGGAGTACGGCTTCAGCCTGTTGTTCGTCGGATAACGGCGCCTCGCCGTCAGTGGCGGGAGGGGCGCCGCGCGCCAGTCGTCGTGTGATTTGTGCCTCATGTGAACCCGTTATCTCCGAGGAGTTGTCCATGCATGACACCAGCACGCACCCCCGTCGCGGCTTCCTCGCCGGATTGTTCGGCGTGGCGGCAGCCGCCAGTCTGCCCTCCGTCGCGGCCGCACAGGTTGGCGGCGGCGACGCCTGGATCAAGGAAGTGCCGGGGAAGTTCCGCTGCTTCTTCGACTGCCCGCAGCACATGAACGGCTTCGGGCTGTTGCACATCCTCAACTACCTGTCCACCTACACCGCCACCGGCGCCGCCGCCGGCCAGGCCGGCGCGGTGAGCTCGTTCTACAGCGTCGGCTCCGCCTCCAGCATCGGGCTTGGTTTCAACGACGCGATGTGGGCGAAGTACGGGCTGGGTGAATACCTCGGGCTGAAGGATGCGAGCGGGAAGCCTTACACGCGGAACGTGTTCGCCAGCTCCGACGAAGGAGGATGGCCACCTGCTGACTCAGCGGATCCAGATGCCGGTGATCCCGATGGCTGGTGACGCGATGACGGGCCTGGCGATTCCCAACCTGCAGAAGATGGGCACCAAGTTCCTGCTGTGCAACAACGCGCTCGGCTTGTGGACGCTGGAGCTCGAAGCCAAGGGCAAAGGGACCGCGGCCGCGATCGACAAGGAGCTGCGCGCGAACCTGCTGCCCGGCGTCACGATCGTGCCGGCGATGGTCATCGCGATCCAGCAGGCGCAGGCCGCGGGCATCTGGTACAACAGGCAGTGACGATTCGGTCGTCCGTGGTTTCGATGGTCAAGGAGGCAGCATGAAGAAGTCGATCGGCGTACTCGCGGTCCTGGCGCTCGCCAGCCCGTGGATGGCCGCCGCCCAAACACCCACCGCCGAGGCGCAGATCACCGAGGCCGTCTCGATCCTGCCCGACGATCTGCGCGCCGGGGCCACCGTGGTCACCTACGACGCCACCACTGGCGAACGCAAGGTGCTCCGGCAGGGCACGAACTTCCTCGAGTGCCAGCCGAAGATGGCCGACGGATTCGAGCGCTGCTATCACAAGGCGTTCGGGCCGCGCCGCGATCTCGAGGCCAAGCTCACCGCGCAGAAGAAGTCCGAGAAGGAAGTCAGCGAGGCCATCGCCGCCGCGCAGAAGGCCGGGACCCTTCCGCCGGCGCCGCCGGGGATGATGTCCTACCGCGGCTACGACAAGCGCGATCGCATCCAGAACCTGTGGGTGTGGTCACAGCCCAACGCGACGCCGGAGCAGATTGGCGTCTCGACCACCAGCCAGCGCGAGAACGCGCTCGAGGGCCACGGGCTGCCGTGGATGATGCTGCCCGGCACCCCCGGGTCGCACATCATGATCCCGATCAACCCGACGCCGAAGACCTCGTCGATCACCGACGAAGCGGCGGACGAAGTCACCCAGGCGACGCTGCCGTTGCCCGAGGACCTGCGCGCCGGCGCGGCGGTCTACAAGTACGATCCGAAGACCGGCAGCCGCATCGTGCTGCGTCCGGGCACCAACACCCTCGAGTGCATGCCACGCGGGGCGGACGGCTTCACCTGGTGCTACAACAAGGTCAGCGCGCCCCGTCGCGACATGTCAGCCAAGCTCAGGGCGCAGGGCGCGGACGACAAGGCGATCCAACTCGCCGTCGAGGAGGCCACCAAGGCCGGGACCCTCAAGCCGACGCCGTTCGGCACGATGTCGTACCGGCTCTATGGCAAACGCGATCGCATCCAGTTGCTGTGGGTACTGTCGGTGCCGGGCGCCACGCCGGACACGATCGGCGTGACGACGGCGAGCGCGCGTGAGGACGCGCTGGAACTGCGCGGGACGCCGTGGCTGATGCTGCCCGGGACACCCGGGGCGCACATCATGATCCCGATCAACAAGTAGGCGGTCCGGTCTGGCATTACGCGCTTCTGCTCCATTGGTCGAGACGCGGCTCGTGCACGCGCACGGTCTCGCGTCGCTCGTCACGCTGCTCGTCTCGGCCACCTTCGGGATCATCGTCTCGCTGCAATTGCTGATGCCCGATCTCGGGCAGGACGTGGCGTGGCTCGGCTGGGGCCGGCTGCGCTACGCCCACACGCAGGGCATCATGCTGGGTTGGCTGGGGAACGCGTTCTTCGCGTTCCTCTACCACGGCGTCCCGCTCCTCACCGGCCAGCCCGTCACCAGCCGCCGCCTCGGCCTCTGGCTGTTCGGGCTGTGGAACTTCGCGGTGATGGCTGCCCGGCTGGATCCTGGTGCTCTCCGGCGTCAGCCAGCCGCTCGAATGGGCCGAGTTCCCGCTCGTCGTGGACGTCTTCGTCGTGGTGGGGCTGGTGATGGCCGCGGTGCAGTTCCTGCCGCCGTTCTTCACCCGCGGGCTCGAATCGCTCTACGTCTCCAGCTGGTACATCCTCGGCGGCCTGGTGTTCACGCTGCTCGCGTATCCGATGGGCAACATCGTGCCCGAGCTGGTCGCCGGCGCCAGCGGCGCGGCCTTCAGCGGGCTCTGGATCCACGACGCGATCGGGCTGTTCGTCACGCCGCTCGCGCTCGCGATCATCTACTTCGTGATTCCCGCCGTCCACCGGGCGGCCGATCTACAGCCACTTCCTGTCGATGCTCGGGTTCTGGCTGCTGTTCTTCCTCTATCCGCTGAACGGCACGCACCACTACGTGTTCTCGGTGATTCCGATGGCGGCGCAGATCGGCGCCATCACCGCCTCCGCCCTGCTCGGCGTCGACGTGATCATCGTCGTCACCAACCTGTTCCTGTCGCTGCGCGGCGCCGGCTATGTCGCGCGCGATCCCGGGCTGCGCTTCGTCGCCACCGGCACGCTGTTCTACTTCATCGTCAGCATGCAGGGCGCGGCGCAGGCGCAGATGGCGGTGAACCAGGCGGTGCACTTCACCGACTGGGTGATCGGCCACTCGCACCTGGCGATGCTCGGCTTCGCCACGTTCGCGGCGGCCGGCGGGCTGGTGCACGTGTGGCAGCGCATCCCCTGGGCGCGCTACAACGCGCGCGCCATCGAGTGGTCCTACTGGCTGCTGGTCGTCGGGACTGGTGCTGATGGTGTCGGACCTGACGATTGCCGGCTTGATCCAGGGACAGCTGTGGACAGTCGGGCGCGCCGTGGATCGAGTCGGTGAAGGCGACGCGGCCGTACTGGATCGTGCGCACGCTGTCGGCGATTCCGCTGGCCGCCGGCTTCATCGCGCTGCTGGCCGGGCCTCACCACCGGCCCGCGCGGCGCGGGCCTGCACGCCATCGATCACCGCGTCGGTGCGGAGCCCGTGCCGGCGATCGCGCCGCAGGCTGCGCCGGCGCCCGTGGAGGTCGTCGTGAGCGCCCAGCCGCAGCGCGCGCTGCGCATGGCCTACGTGGTGGCGAGCGTCGCCGGCGTCGCGTTCTTCGTGATGTCGGTCGTGCTCCTGGGCGTGTGGCCCAAGCGCGTGCTCGACGAGCAGACCGCGGCTGATGTCGCCGGAGAAGCCGCTCGGGCTGAGTGCCAGCGCCCGGCGCGGCCGCGCCGATCTACAGCCGCGAAGGCTGCGCCTACTGCCACACCCAGCAGGTTCGCTACCTGCACTGCCGACATGCAGCGGTTCGGCGCGCCGACGCTGGCCTGGGAGACGCGCCTCGACTACCCGCACCTGTGGGGCACGCGGCGCATCGGCCCCGACCTGACGCGCGCCGGCGGCACCCGCACCAGCGACTGGCAATTCACGCATCTGTTCTCGCCGCGCGCCGTGGTCCCCGATTCGGTGATGCCGCCGTATCGCGCGCTGTTCGACGGCGCGCCCGATCGCCCGCGTCAGGAGGCCCGCGATCTCGTCGCGTACCTCGACACCCTGGGCCGGGCGCGCGAGCTGGCCGGCCCGGAGGGCGAGGCCCACGCGCGCGAGGCCTGCAACTGCCCGGACGACGAGATGGCGCAGATGGCGTTCGGAGCGCCGCTGAACGCGCAGCGCCGTCACGCACCCGCCGGACGCACGAGGCGCCGGCGCTGCCGCCGGTCAACGACCTGGCGCGCGGGCAGCAGCTTTACGCGCGTCACTGCGCGACGTGCCACGGCTCGAGCGGCGAAGGAGACGGACCGGGCGGCGCCGCCCTGCTGCCCGCCCCGACCAACCTGGCGGCGCACGACTACTCGCTGGCGCGGCTTGTCCGACGTGCTGTGGAACGGCGTGGACGGCACCGCGATGCCGGCGTGGCGCGCCCACCCCGCGGAGGACCGGGCGGCGATTGCGCAGGCGGTGCGGGCGCTGCGGGCTAGCGACGTCGCCGAGCCCGACGTTGCCGGCGCACCTGCTCGAGATCGGCCAGCGCGTCTACGCCGCCAACTGCCTGCAGTGCCACGGCGAGCGCGGCGACGGCAGCGGAACGGCGGCTCAGTCGCTGCCGGTGGCGCCGGCCAGCTTCAGGCGGCAGCGGCCGACGCTGCCCGAGAGCCTGCGAGTGCTGCGCAACGGCATCGAGGGCACCTCCATGGCGCCGTGGACGTCGCGCCTGTCTGACGCGGAGCTCGTCGCGGTGGCACACTATGTACGGAGCTTCTATGCGGGCGAGGTCGCCCCGGGAGACACCGGCCGATGATCACCGACCTCATCGTTCTGGCCTCCGTGCTGTTCACGGTGGCGTTCATCGCGGCGTGGGCCGTGTCGCCGGCGCTGCGCGCCTGGATCGAGCGGCCCAAGCACCGCTTTCACGATCGGACGACGGGCTATGACCGGTCGCAGCAGCGTGAGGCCGAGGTCCGGCAGGAGCACGTGTCGTGACCGATCTCGAACCGCGCCGCGACTCCGGCGGATTCACCGTCGTCATCGCGGCCTCCGTCGTCGTGGGCGCGCTGGCCGTGGCCGCGGCGCTCTACGGCGTGCCCGGAGCGTCACCGCTGCGCCGTCCACTGCGGAAGGTGACGCGTCCACGCGGGTGCTGCCGGCCAACGCCACCGAGGAATACGGGCGGCGGCTGATCGCCCACACCGCCGAACTGCTCGGCCAGGATCATCCGGATCCCGAGCGCCGCTACATCAACAGCCGGCTGAACTGCGGCTCCTGCCATCTGGCCACCGGCACCGAGCCCGGGACGCTGACGCTGCTCCAGACCGACGAGCACTACCCGCGCTTCTCGGGCCGCGCCGGCACCCAGACCGACATCGAGGATCGCATCAACGAGTGCATGACGCGCAGCATGAACGGCAAGCCGCTGCCGATGGACAGCCCCGAGATGATGGCGATGGCCGCCTACCTCCGGTCGCTCGGCTCGCAGTACGACGCGATGGGCGCGTCGCTCAAGAAGGTCGAGGAGCCGGCGCCGTTCAAGACCCCGACGCGGGCCGCCGACCTGGCCAAGGGGCAGGTCGTCTACGGCGCGCGCTGCGCGCAGTGCCACGGCACCGACGGCCTGGGGCTGCTGGCCACGGCCAACCGCAGCAAGGGGTACCTGTTCCCGCCGCTGTGGGGACCGGACAGCTTCAACACCGGCGCCGGCATGCACCGCGTCCTGACGGCCGCGCGCTTCATCAAGGCCCGCATGCCCCTCGGCCAGGCAACGCTCACCGACGAAGAGGCGTTCGACGTCTCGGCGTTCATCAACTCCCAGCCGCGGCCGGCGATGGCCGAACCTCGAGCACGACTATCCGGACAAGGCCACCAAGCCGGTGGACAATCCCTACGGGCCTTACGCCGACGACTTCCGCGAGGAGCAGCACCGGTTCGGGCCGTTCCAGCCGATCGAGGAACACTACAAGGCGCTGAAGAAGACGAAATAGCGACAGTCGTCAGCGCTTCGGCGCGCGGCGACGGGTGCCGCCCGCCGCCGGAGGCCGGCTTTTGCCGGCTGACGATGAGTGCCGTGGCGTGTCGCGGGTCGGTGCGCCCGCTGCGATCCAGGACTCCAACACCGGCAGCATCCTGATCAATCCCTCGCGCGCCGCGGCCACGTGGCGCGAGCCGATCCGTTCGGCGAGTGCCGCCTCGTAGAACGCCAGCACGTCGTGCCCGTGCGCGTAGGCCGCCGCGCCGGCCACGGTCAGGCGCACGAGCCGCGCCCGCCCATCCGCGGGATCGATCACCAGCTCCACGAACTTCAGGCGTTCGAGCTCGCGCAGCGCCTGGCCCACCGCCTGCTTGCTGACATCGACCCGCCGGGCGAGCTCGGTCGGCCTGACTCCCTCGCGCGACAGGTGCGGCAGCAGCCGCACCAGCGCCGGGGTCAGCAGCCGCCGGCCGGCTTCGCGGTTCACCTCGGCCTGGGCCACCTCGTCGAGGAGGCGGGCGCACTCGAACAGGAGCGGCCCGAGGCCGGACGACGAAGGCGGCTGGCTGCTCGACGGCGATGCAGGGCGCGGCACACGCCGATCATCGCGAAGCCTTCATGATTAGTCAAGTCAGTATTGACCTATTCAATCAAGCATGATTGACTATCGGCATGAGCACGCCCGAGTGGCTGGACCGCGCCGGCTGGCCCTACACGCCGCGTTTCGTCGCGCTTCCCGAGGGCCGTCTGCACTACGTGGACGAAGGGACGGGCGACACGGTGGTGCTGGTGCACGGCACCCCGACCTGGAGCTACGAGTGGCGCCACGTGATCGCCGGGCTGAAGGGCGCGCACCGCATGGTCGCCCTCGATCATCTGGGCTTCGGACTGTCGGATCGACCCAGCGACGCCGGCTACGCGCCTGAGGACCACGCGCGGCGGTTCCGCGCCGCGATGGCGCACCTGGCGCCGGCTGATCCGATCACGCTGGTGGTGCACGACTTCGGCGGTCCCATCGCGCTCGACTGGGCGCTCGATCACGCCGCTCGCCTCGCGCGGGTCGTGGTGGTCAATTCATGGATGTGGTCGTTCGACGACGACCCGTCGATGCGGCGGAAGGCGGCGATGATCCGCGGCGCGGTGGGCCGCTGGCTCTATCGCCGGCTGAACGCGTCGCAGCGGCTGATCATGCCCTCAGCCTACGGTGACCGCCGTCGCCTCACGCCCGCCATTCACGAGCAGTATCTGCGGTTGTTCCCGGATCCCGACTCGCGCGAGCGGGTGCTCTTCGCGCTGGCGAAGTCGCTGCTGGACTCCAGCGTGTTCTTCGATCGACTCTGGCAACGGCGAGACCAGCTGGCCGGGGTGCCGGTGCACCTCCTCTGGGGCATGCGCGACACCGCGTTTCCTTCGTCCTTTCTCGAACGCTGGCAGCAGGCCCTGCCCCACGCACACACCACCCGCATCGACGCGGCCGGGCACTGGCCCCACGAGGAAGAGCCGGAGGCCTTCGTGCGGGCCCTGCAGCGTGTCTGGACAACCGGCGGCGGATAGGCGCACACTGTGACTTGCCAAAGGCGCGCTTGACGCGCGCCACGGGGGACCCACCGGTGGGGCGCATCCAGGATTCACCTGGTAGAGGACTTCAAACCTCGAGCCCGTCAGCTAACCTCGTCGGCAGTTTGGAGGCATTCTGTCCAGCGCCGTTCCCCATCGCGCTCTCTTTCCCCTCACGCTCGCCGCCGTCGGCATCGTTTACGGAGACATCGGCACCAGTCCTCTGTATGCGATGCGCGAGTGCTTCTTCGGCTCGCATTCCGTGCCCCCGACGCACGAGAACGTGCTCGGTGTTCTCTCGCTGATCGTCTACGCACTGGTGCTGGTCATCTCGATCAAGTACATCGCGCTGGTGATGCGCGCCGACAATCACGGTGAGGGCGGCATCCTCGCCCTCGCGGCATTGCTGCCCGCACGCCCCAACACCGGCGCGCCGCCTCCCATGCTGGTGCTGCTCGGGCTGTTCGGCGCCGCCCTGCTCTATGGGGACGGCATGATCACGCCCGCCATCACGGTGCTGAGCGCGGTGGAGGGCATGAAGGTCATCACGCCGCTGTTCGAGCCCTATATCGTGCCGGTCACCCTGGGCATCCTCGTCGGGGTCTTCGCCATCCAGCGGCACGGCACCGCCAGCGTGGGCCGGCTGTTCGGGCCGGTGATGGTGGTCTGGTTCTTCACCATCGCGGCCCTTGGCTTCCGCGAGATGATGGCGGCGCCCGAAGTGCTCGGCGCCCTGGATCCGCGCCATGCCGTCGCCTTCTTCGCCGAGCACGGCCTGCACGGCGTGGCGGTCATGGGCGCGGTCTTCCTGGTGGTCACCGGCGGCGAAGCGCTTTATGCCGACATGGGTCACTTCGGAAAGAAGCCGATCCGCGTGGCGTGGTTCTCGCTGGTGCTGCCGGCCCTGCTGATCAACTACTTCGGGCAAGGCGCGCTGTTGCTGACGACCCCGGGCGCCGCCGAGAACCCGTTCTTCCTGCTCGCGCCCGAATGGGCGGTGCTGCCGCTGGTGGCGCTCGCCACGGCCGCCGCGATCATCGCATCGCAGGCACTGATCTCAGGCGTGTTCTCGCTCACGCGCCAGGCGATTCAGCTCGGCTACTGCCCGCGCCTCGACATCGACCACACCTCGTCCGCCGAGATCGGTCAGGTCTATGTGCCACAGGCCAACTGGGCGCTGATGATCAGCACGATGGCCATCGTCATCGGGTTCGGGTCGTCGAGTGCGCTGGCTGCCGCTTACGGCATCGCCGTGACGCTCACGATGGTGATCACCGCCATGCTGCTGCACGTGGTCGCCATCGAGCGGTGGGGCTGGCCGCGCCCGGTGGTGTTCGCGGTCACCGGCGTGTTCCTGACCATCGACCTGGCCTTCTTCGGCGCCAACGCGCTGAAGATCACCCACGGCGGCTGGCTGCCGCTGGTGATTGGCGCCGTCCTCTTCACGATGATGACGACCTGGAAGACCGGCCGGCGCATTGTCGCCGAGCGGCTGACCTCGCGGGCCATCCCCATCTCGGCGTTCCTGGAGAGCGTCGAGCGGCAGGACCCGGCCCGGGTGTCGGGCACGGCGGTCTTCATGACGGCGCAGCCGCGCGGCACGCCGCCGGCGCTGGCGCACAATCTGCACCACAACAAGGTGCTGCACGAACGCGTGCTCACGCTGCTCGTGACGACCATGCCGGTGCCGTACGTGGAAGACGCCGATCGCCTGACGGTGCAACCACTGGGCCTCGGCGTGTTCGCGGTGACGATGCGATACGGCTTCATGGAGGACGTGGACGTGCCCAACGATCTCCAGCGGTATGCTCCGGCGGGCCTGGTGCCGGAGGACGACACCACCTACTTCCTCGGCCGCGAGACACTGATCGTGACCGCGGCGCCCGGCATGGCCAAGTGGCGCGAGCAGCTCTTCGTGCTGATGGCGCGCAACGCCGGCCGGGCCGCCGGCTTCTTCCGGCTGCCGCCCGAGCGGGTCGTCGAACTCGGCGTCCAGGTCGAGCTGTAGGCGCAGGTAGCATAGGCGCGTGCCGCTGATCCTTTCTGACGGCGATTCAAGCCTGCTCCACGGCGAGGCGGGCGCCACGGCGGCGGCGGCGATGCAGGTGCTCGCCGCGTTCTCGCGTGCCGTCGGCGCCGAGCGGCTGCTGGACATCTCGCGGGCGCACATCGACGGCTGTCTCTATCACGGGCAGGCCAGCCTCGACTTCGCCGAGCGGCTGACCGCGGGAGGCGGCCGCGTGCGGGTGCCCACCACGCTGAACGTCGGCTCGATGGACCTGATCCATCCGGAGCTGATCCGCTTGTCGCCGGCGCAGGCGGCGCCCGGGAAGCGGCTGATGCAGGCGCACCTGGCGCTCGGGTGCGAGCCGTCGTTCACCTGCGCGCCCTATCAAACGCGCTTCCGGCCGGTCTTCGGCGAGCAGATCGCGTGGGGCGAGTCGAACGCGATCGTGTTCGCGAACTCGGTGATCGGCGCGCGCACCAACCGCTACGGCGACTTCATCGATCTCTGCTGCGCGCTCACCGGCCGGGCGCCGGCCTGGGGGCTGCACCTCGACGGGCCTCGCCGGGGACAGCTGCTGTTCCGGCTGCAAGGCTTCGGCGACTCGCCCACGCCCACCGACGCGCTGTTCGTCGCGATCGGCCTGATCATCGGTTCGCGAAGCGGCGATCGCATTCCGGTGATCGAAGGGTTGCCGACGCCGCGCCACGAGGACCAGCTGAAGGGCATGGGCGCGGCCGCCGCCTCGTCCGGCTCGGTCGCCCTGTTTCACGCGGTCGGCATCACGCCGGAGGCGCCGACGCTGGGCGACGCGCTCGGTGGCGGCACGCCCGACGACACGCAGGTCATCACCCCGGTTGATGTGGCACGCGCGCTGGAATCGCTCTCCACGGTCCCCACCGGAACCGCGATCACGGCGGTCTGCCTCGGCACGCCGCACTTCTCGCTGGATGAATGGGATCGGCTGCTGCCGCTCTTGAGGGCCGAGGCGCCGGCTCGCGGCATTCCCGTCTACGTCAACACCGGCCGGGCGACATTGCGGCAACTGGAACTGGATGGGCGCATCGACGGCGCTCGCGAGCTCGGTGTGATCCCGGTGGTGGACACCTGCACCTACCTCACGCCGATCCTCGAGCGGCTCGATGGCGCGGTGATGACCAACTCCGGCAAGTGGGCGCACTACGCGCCGGGCAACATCGGCGTGCAGGTGGCGTTCGGCTCGCTGGAGGACTGTGTCCGGTCCGCCGCGGAAGGCCGCGTCACCCGGGTGGCGACATGAGGCGCGAGGCGCAGTCACTGGCCCGCGGCGAGGCCGAGGGCCCGGCGCTCGTGCTCTCGGAGCCGCTCAGTTTCTGGGGCGGCATCGACGTGGAGACCGGCGCGATCATCGACCACTCGCATCCGCAGCGGGGCCTGAATGTGGCCGGCCGCGTGCTGGTGATGCCCGGCGGGCGCGGGTCATCGTCTTCGTCGGCGGTGCTGGCGGAGGTCATCCGACTGGGCACCGGGCCCGTGGCCATCGTCCTGGCCACGCCCGATCCCATCCTGACGGTGGGCGCCATCGTTGCCGCGTTCCTGTACGGACTGAGTTGCCCGATCGCGGTTTGTGGCATCGACGGCATCGCGTCGGGAGATCGGCTCCGCGTTCGCGCCGGCTGACGTCGGCGCCGCTGACGTGACCGGCCTGGAGGGATGACGGCCGCGACCAACCGAGCGCCGGAAGACCGATGTCCCGCTCTCGAGCGTCAGGGCCCCGGAGGACGTCGATCCAACGGCTTCAGCGACACGGTGAAGCTGACCGGCACCCGCGCGGGATTGAAGCACACCCGATCGTCACAGGCCTGATACTCCAGCGCGCCGGTGATGGTCACCGATGACATGGCGGCCAGCTGTTTTTGCGCCTCGGGCGTGGCCAGCAGCGTGACCTCGCGGGTGAGGCGGAACGGCTTCGCATAGACCTCCACGCGTTCGTCCAGCGGCTTGAAGTGATAGATCTCCGACGATGGGTAAGCCGTCGCCTGAGGGCGCAGCCACGGCTGCGGATCGATGGTCAACTGCACCACCTGGTAGTCGTGCTTCCCCGGCGCATACAGGTGCATCGTCGGGCGCGGCGTAACGGTGACGACGATCGCCATCCGCGAGCCTGGCGCGGCGACGCTGTCGCTGATGGACGCGGTGAGCGACAGGTGCGAGGTGCTGGCCGTCATGGCGCCGGCCGGGAGATCTACTCCCTGCGCCGCGAGGATGGTGCCCGTGGTGAACCGCTCCTGGTATGCCTGCTCGAAGAAGCGCGAGACGACCACGCCCCGACGATCGACGATGAACGTGCCCGGATGCGGCACGCCGTAGAACTTCGACTTCGGGTCCATGGTTTCGTTGAGCAGCCCGTAGCGCTTGATGATGGCGGACCCCGGGTCGGAAATCAGCGGGAACGTGATTCCGCGCGAAGCGGTGAAGGCCTTCAACGTTTCGGGAGCGTCGTAGCTGATGGCGACGAGCGTCAGCCCCTGCTTCTTGATGTCCTCATACCGGCTTTGCAGCTCCACGAGCTGCGTCTTGCAGTAGGGTCACCAATCCGAGGAACGGAAGAAGACGAGCATGGCGCCCTTGGCGCCGAGCGAGGACTGGAGGGTGTGGGTGACGCCGAACTGGTCGGTGCCCGAGAACTGAGGCACCGCGGTGCCCACCTGCGGGCCGATCGTCGCGGTATCGACCACCGCGGGCTGCTGCCGCGCGCCGGGGACGGCAACGCATACGGAAACCGCGAGCGCCGCGGCGAGGACCAGAGATCGCAACACGAGTGATGCCTTTCACCACCGCGGACAGGGACATCCGGCCGCGACTGTTGGTTCAGATGCCGATGGAGCGCCGGCGGTGTCCGACCACCGCCGGCTCCATGGTTCAGCGCAGCTGCGCGGCGCGCCCTTTGAGCGTCTCCGCCATCGCGCGCATGCGCGACTGATCGTGCCCGGTGGCAGTCGCGGCGTCGCGCTCGAGCTCACCGGCCAGCGTCACCAGTTCGGCCGCGGCCGGGGCCGCGCCACGGTCGCTGCTGCGGATGCTATCCGCGCGGTCCAGCGTCGACGAAATGGCGCTCGGCGCGGGCGTCCGGGATCGCCTTGCTGCGCTTCAACTGATCGAGATAGGCGCGGGCCACGACCACCGACGAAGGCCAGGTGACCTTCGGCTGCTGCTGCGAGTTGAACTCCTCCCACCGCACCAGCGCCGCGGCGTCGAGCTCGTTCTGCGACATGTACTCGCTCGGCAGCAGGCGGAAGATGTCGATGCCGCGGGCAATCTCGGCGCCGTAGAGGAAGCCGTTGTAGTAGTAGGTGGACCAGTAGCCGCCCGACATCAGGTTGGCCGCGTCCACCGGACCACGATCGAAGTACGCGATCTCGACCGGATTCGCCGAATCGGTGAAGTCGAAGATCGACACGCCGCCCTGGTACCACGACTGCACCATGATGTCGCGCCCCGGCACCGGAATCAGCGAGCCGTTGTGCGCGACGCAGTTCTCCTGGTCGGTCTGCGGCGCCGGCATCTTGTAGTAGCCCTTGAACTGCAGCTTCTGGTCGACGATGTCGAAGATCGCGTCGGCGCCCCAGGTGATGGGGTCGGTGGCGCGGCAGCGCGGCCGCGAGCCGCCGCCCCACTCGTCGGTGAAGATCACCTTGGTGCCGTCGTTGTTGAACGTCGCCGAGTGCCAGTACGAGAAGCCCTTGTCAACGACGTGGTCGAGACGCTTCGGGTTCATCGGATCGGAGATGTCCATCAGCAGGCCGTTGCCCGAGCAGGCGCCCGCGGCGAGGCCGATGGTCGGGTAGACCGTGATGTCGTGGCACTGGTTGGTCATGCGCGAGGTCTGCGTGCCCTCGCCGTGGTTGCCGCCCTGCCACAAGCCCGAGAGGTTACCGGTCTTCTCGTCCATGAAGATGCGCGGCCGGTTGACGATCTTCGCGTTCTGGGGCGCGCCGAGCGGCACCTCGATCACGTCGATGCTGAAGAGCGCGGTGTTCGGATCCTCTTTCGGGTCGAGCCCCGAGCAGCCCTCGAGCTCCTCGCCCGGGCGCACCGAGCTGGTGCCGGAGCCGTAGACGAACAGGTGCGACGGGTTCTTCGGATCGGGCACCAGCGTGTGGGTGTGCGAGCCACGGCACGTCTGGATCGCCGCCACCTGGCGCGGCTTGCGGAGGTCGCTGATGTCGAAGATGCGGACGCCGCGGAAGCGCTCCTTGCTGACCGTCTCGGTCACGCCCTGCAGGCCGCAGTCGAGGCGCCCGCGCGTCTGCTCCACCGACATGAACAGCAGGTTGCCCCACACCGAGACGTCACCCTGTCCGCCGGGGCAGACGATCGAGGTCATCAGACGCGGCTTGCGGACGTTCTCGACGTCGTAGATGTTGAAGCCGTGATAGTTGCCGACCACGACGTGAGTGCCGAAGAAGGCGAGGTCGGAGTTCGTGAAGCCCGAGCCGCGTGGCGGCGGGGGTGGCGGCGTGCCTGGCGCCGGCGTGGGCTCGGGCGGCGCCCCCGGCGCGCGCTCGGGCGGCGTCGGCGACCCCGCCGGGGCTTCCGGATCGAAGAACCCCTCCGGCTTCGGCATGTTGGCCAGCAGCTCCATGTTCAGGGCCGCCGTGCCCGCGTCGCGGAGCCCGGCCTTGAGGCCGATGCGGGGGTCCTTGGGGTTCGGCGGCGCCTGCTGGGCGCTCGTCAATCCGACGACCGAGGCCACACCCACACTGATCGCAAACATGGTGAAACGGTTGAGCTTCATCGATCGGTCTCCTGGAACGAGTCGGGCGGATTGTACTCTGGGGCTTGGGGCTTGGGGCTTGGGGCTTGGGGCTTGGGCTGAGGCTTGGGTCTTGGGTCTTGGGCTTGGGGCTTGAGGCTTGGGTCTAGGGTTCTTGGGTTCTAGGGTTCTAGGGTTCTAGGGTCCTAAGGTTCCGGCCGTCTGCCGGTCTGCTCGGCTGCCGTCTGCCGTCTGCCGTCTGCCGGCTGCCGTCTGCCGTGTTCTGCCTTCTGCCTTTTGCCTTTTGCCTTCGCGGTCTGCCGGATACCGGTACCGGCTACCGGATCCCGGTCAGTAGGTTTTCCCCCTCTGCCTCGCGATGTCGAACTTCGCGGTGTCGGCAATCGCCATCACCGCCATGACGCCGGCCTGCAGCGGGTCGGTGACGACCAGGTCGGCGGCTTCGCGCACGCTGCCGACCATGTTCAGCGAGATGACCAGCAGCCCCTGGCGCCGGATTTCGCGCACCGCCTCGGCGATCTCGCCGCCCATGATCGCGCCGGCGAGCACCAGGATCTTCGCGCGCGGGAGGCGGGCCACCGCATGGACCGCTGCAGCCAGCGCCTGTTCGCCCACCAGCGGAATCGTATCCACCGAGATCCGCTCGCCGCGGATGTTGTGCCGATCGGCTTCGCTGATCGCGCCGACCGCCACCTGCCCCACCTGCGCGCCGCCGCCGATGATGATCACGCGCTTGCCGTAGATGGACAGCAGCGACGGCTCGAGCGTCACGCGGTGCACGAGCGGCAGCGCGGTGAGGTCGCGCACCAGCGCCCCGAGGTCCGCGCCGTCGCCGACCTCGATGGTCATCGTGGCGCGGCCTCCGGCAGCCGTCAGCGTCTGGATGCCCGAGATGTTCGCGTCGTGCGCCGCGAACACCGCCGCCACTCGCGACAGCACGCCGGGCACATCGTCGGCTTCGAGCAGCAGCGTGCGCGCCGGATCGGGCATGGTCACTCGGTGATGACGAAGGCGGAGAGGCCCGACTCGGCGATGGGCTTGCCGTCGCGCTGCGCGGTCACCGCCCAGAAGTAGGTGCCGAACGGCAGATCCAGCCCCTCCGGCCACGCCAGCGTCGTCGCCGTGAGGCCAGATTGCTCGAACACCTTCACGTCAACTTCATTCCACACGTGCAGCGTGTAGACTTCGACGTTCTTGACTGCGGTCCACGTGAAGCGGGCCGGCCGCGGCCCCACCGAATCGCGCCGGGGCTCCAGGTGATCGATGTCCTGCGGTTTGGCTTGCGCCACTTCCGCCGCTCCTGTGTCCGCGACGGTGTTCGGCGCGGCGCCGCAGGCCACGGCCATCGATACGCACAGGATGGCGGCCCACCAGGAGCCGTGGCACTTCGCCGGAGACGCAGAGAGTCCACGAATGATCACCAGCAAAGCTTAGCATCGCGGAGGCTCTGGTAGACTTTCGCGCATGAGAACCGGCGTCCTTGCTCTGATCCTGCTGCTTGCCTCGCACGCTCCTGCTTTTGCCACGTGGTCGGTCATCGCGCTCGACGCCCGCACCGGCCAGGTGATCATCGCCTCGGCGACCTGCGTCCGTCAGAGCGGCTTCCCGGAACGAAAGCCGAATGGCGCGCGCGACCTGATGGACGTGCAGGCGGTCATCGTCCCCGGCGTGGGTGTGGCCGCATGCCAGTCGGGCGTGGACAACACGCGTGACAATCAGATGCTCGTCTACAACGAATTGAAGAAGGGCACGCCGCCGCCGCAGATCCTCGACCTGCTGAAGGCGCAGGAGGCCGCCCGCAAGCCCGAGAATCAGATGGAACGGCGCCAGTTCGGCATCCTCGCCATGCCGAACGGCGGCACCATCACCGCGCGCAACAACCGCGCCGGCTTCAACGGCACCGGCAACTCGCAGTCGTCGCTCTACTTCGGCGGCCAGGTGGGTCCGGACATCTTCTACCAGGTGCAGGGCAACACCCTGCTCGGCGATGCCGTGATGCACCAGGCCGCGCTGGCGTTCACCCGCGCCACCGGCACGCTGGCCGACCGCGTGATGGCCGCGATGGAAGCCGCCGACGCGAATGGCGGCGACCATCGCTGCAACTGCGGAGCGAACCCGATGGAGTTCGTCCCCTGCGACAACAAGACCGCGCACGTCGCCTACATCGCCATCGCCGAGAAGACCGACCAGCCCGGCGTGACGCACAACGATGGGAAGTACTACGCCTACATCAGCGTGACCGACGACAACATCAAGGCGGGCGAGAGCGGCAATCCGGTGAAGACGCTGCGGCTTCGCTATGACACCTGGGTGCGCGCGGGCTCGCCGCGCCTGCCCGAGCCGGGGCCCACGCCCTACAAGCCGAAGAGCTGAGGGACTCATGACCACCACCTCATTCGCCGTCACCGGCATGACCTGCGGCAACTGCGAGCGTCATGTGCGCGAGGCCGCCGAAAAAGTGACCGGGGTCGCCAGCGTGGTCGTCGATCGGCCTGGCAATCGCGCCACCGTGTCGTTCGACCCGGCGCAGACCTCGCCGCAGGCCATCGCCGCTGCCATCACCGCCGCGGGATACGACACCACCGTCTCGAGCGGCGGCGCCAGCGGCAGCTGGTGAACGGCTCGCGATGCGACCGGTCGATCTCAGCCCGATCGGCGCCGACGAGCAGATTCAGCGGCCGTTCGACCTCTTCCTCATCTTCGTTGGCGCGAACATCGTCGCCACTACGCTGCAGGTGGGCGCCAGCCTGCCGGCGACCTTCTCCCTGGCGGCCGCCGTTACGGTGATTGCCGTAGGCGCCGTCGGCGGTGCGCTGTTGACCGCCGCACTGGCGCCGATCGGCACCCGGCTGCGCGTGCCGTCCATCGTCGCCTCGAGAGCGGCGCTGGGGTTGTCGGGCGCGCAGACGCTGGCGCTGCTGCTGTTCGTCACGAACTTCGCGTGGATTGCGCTCAACAACGTGATTGCCGCCTCGATCACGGCACGGTTGACGAACTTCGGCACGCCTGCGGCGTGGGCCGTGGGGCTCGGCCTCGCGGCCACGCTGATCGTGCTTGGCGGCCCGCGGGCCGCGGCGCTCGTCGATCGCGTCGCCGTGCCGATCCTGCTGCTCTCGGGCGCGGTGTTCACCGTGGCCTGCTGGCGCGCACCCACGCCGTCGTGGCCAGACGGCCCGGTGCCGCCCGCCGACATCGTGCGGGGCCTCGACATCGTGGCCGGGTATCAGGTGTCGTGGCTGTTGATGTTCGCCGACTATCCCCGATACGTGCGCTCGGCCCGCGCCGCGGGCGTCGCGGTGTTCGCCGGACTGGCGCTCACCGCCTTGTGGTTCATGCCGCTCGGGCTGGTAGCGGCGGCGTTGGCGCATTCAGCAGATCCGGGCGACATGGTGTTTTCGCTGGGCCTCGGCTGGTGGGGCGCGACGCTGCTCGCGCTGGCGGCGCTCACCACGAACTTCGTCAACATCTACATGTCCGCGCTGGCGCTGAAGAGCCTGCGGCCGGCGCTCGCGACAGCGTGGTGATCTGGCTGATCGGCGGCATCGGTGCCGCGCTCGGGCTGATGTCCACCGCCTGGCTGGAGCAGTTCGCGTCGTTCACCCTGGTCCTGGCCGGGTCGCTGGTGCCCATTGGCGGCGTCCTGCTCGCCCACTACTTCGTGCTGCGGCGCCCGGTGAACGTGGCGGACCTGTACGACAAGGCCGGCCCCTATGCCACGCATCGCGGCTGGTCTATCGCCGGCGTCTCGGCGTGGGTCGTGGGCGCGGCGGTGTTCTACGCTGCGGGAAGCATCGGGGCGACGCTCCCCAGCCTCGCCGCGTCGATCTTCGTGTACGCCGCGATCTCCCGGCTGCTCGAACGCAGGCGCTAGCGCAGCAAGCGATCGAGCGCGTCGGCGGCGCTGGAGGCGCCCCGCTCCGCCGCGACTACCTCCCCCACCTCGCGTGCGCGCGCTGCGAAGTGCTCGTCAACCAGCAGCTCGCCGAGCGCCCGCTCGACCGCCGGCACCGTGTAGCGGGTTGGATAAACCGTCCGAGAGATGCCCAGCCGCTCCACCCGGTGCGCGTTGTCCGGCTGATCGTGCGCGTGCGGCACCACCAGCGTGGGCCGGCCCGCGAGCAGGGCCTGGTGCAGCGTGCCGGCGCCGCCCTGATGAACAATCGCCGCCGCCCGCGGGAACAGCGCCGCATGCGGCGCGTAGTCCACGGCCAGCACGTCCGGCCCGGTGGCGCGCGGGCGATTGCGGGCATGACGACCGACCAGCAGCACCGCCCTTCGCGAGAGGCGGCGGGCAGCTTCGGCGCTGACGTCGTAGAACGATCCCGCGGCCTCGACCGCCGACGTACCCAGCGTGAACACGATGGGCGGGTCGCCTTCGGAGAGGAAGCGTTCGAGTTCCGCTGAGGCCTCAGGGGTGGCGGCGCCGTTGAACAGAATCGGGCCCGCCACCACGGTGTGCGCGGGCCAGTCGGGCTGCGGATCGGCCAGCACGCGCGAGAACAGCGCCAGGACCAGCTGCGGCGAATGCTGCCCCGCCAGCACCGGATTCGCACCTTCGGGCAGGCCCAGGGCGGCGCGGAAGCGCTGCACCGGCGCGACCCATCGCCGCGTGATGCGATCCGACATCCAGCCGAATGCGCGGCTGGCCGCCCGCGATCGCACCAGCAGCGGGTGCAGCCACGGCGCCGGCGGCGGCACCATCGGATCCGAAACCGAGAAGAACGAGAGCGGGGCCAGGACCGAGGACGCCCACGGCAGCTTCCGCTTCTGCGCCAGGATTGGGCCCACCATCGACGCCGGGTGCGTGACGATCAGATCCGCGCCTTCCGCCGCCGCGTCGAGATCGTCGTAGCTCGCCTGCAGTTGCGGCACCAGCAACTCCGTGAAGAGCGTCTCCGGGCCGCGAGCCGAATCCATGATGCGCGCCGTCAGTCCCGCATCGTCGGGGTCGAGGTCGGGGCGGACGGCCGCGAACGCCAGTCTCTCGCGCTCGACCGGCTCGCGGAAGATGCCGGGCATCGCAAGCACCGGATGATGCCCCCGCCGTTGCAGCTCCAGGCCCAGACCGATGTAGGGATTGACGTCGCCGAACGATCCGAACGTCGTGATGACGATGCGCGCCATGAGGCCAGGTACATTACACGGGCCGGGAGCGTGTGCCCCCGGCCCGGTGGTGCAAAGCGAATTCCGGCCTCAGAGCGCCGTGGACAGTGTCGCCGGCTTCAGCGCCGCCGCCACGTTGGTGAGCGCCTTCTCGAGCGTCTTGCGCGAGGTACCGATGTTCATGCGCACGTGGTTCTCGCCGCCCTTGCCGTAGCCGGCGCCCTGGTTCATGTGCACCTTGGCGTACTTCACCAGCCAGCGCTCGAGCATCTGCTCGGGCTTGAGCATCGGCTCGTTCGCGGCCTTCGCCTTGTTGTGTGCCTCGGCCAGCGCCTTGGTGTTGATCTTCTCGGCGAGGTCCGTCATGTTGAGCCACATCAAGTAGGTGCCCTGCGCCTTGCTGTAGGTCTTCACCATCGGGATGTTCTTCTTGATGAAGTCCAGCGCGAAGTCGTGGTTGCCGTCCACGTAGTCCACCGCCTGCACCAGCCAGTCCTCGCCCGACGGCGTATACGCGCCCTGATTGGCGACGATGCCCAGCGTGTTCAGCTCGGCGCGGTGGTTGACCTTGATGCGGGCCAGGTAGTCCGGGTTGGTGGTGTAGAACCAGGCGATCTTGTGGGCGGCCAGGCCGAACGACTTGCTCGCCGCCTTGAACGTGATGCTGTTGTTCACCACGTCCTTGTTGGCCAGGCTCGCAAACGGCGTGTACTTCTGCCCCTTGGTCACCCAGTCGCAGTGGATCTCGTCGGCCAGCACGACGACGCGGTGCTTCAGGCAGATCTCGCCGATGCGCAGCAGGTCCTCGGCGCTCCAGCAGTTACCGGTCGGGTTCTGCGGGTTGCACAGGATGAACGAGTTGGTGTCGACGCTGATCTGCTTCTCGAACGCCTCGAAGTCCATCTGGAAGGTGCCGTTGACGAGCTTGAGCGGCACTTCCTCGGCGAGCGTCTGGGTGGCGGTGAGGTCGCCGTAGAAGCCGTTGTAGGTCGGCGTCTGCAGCAGCACCTTGGTGCCCTTGGGCGAGAACGTCCTGAGGGTGGCAATCAGCCCCGGGTGGACGCCCATCGTGATCACCATCTGCGACGGCTCGAAGGTGACGCCGTAGTGGCGCTTGTTCCAGCTGATGATGTTCTCGGTGAACGACGCGGGCAGGTCGAGATAGCCCCAGTTCTCGTGCAGCAGGCGATCCTGCAGAGCCTTGGTGATGGACGGCGCCGCCTTGAAGTCGATATCGGCGATGCCCATGCCGACCTCGACGCTATTGGGGCCGTAGACCCGAATCTGCTGGTCGTACTTCACCGAGTGCGTGCCGAACCGGTTGTACGGGGTGTCGAAGTCGTACTTCCCACCCGCGCCCTGCGCGAGTGTGCCTGTGGACCCCGCGAACGGGGCAGCGGCGAGAGGGGCGCCAGCGCCAGCCGCACCCGCGGCCAGTGCCGTCAAACCCGCGTTTCTCAGAAACGATCGTCGGTTCAGGCCTTCGTGCTGTGGCATACGCTGGGGCTCCCTGATGTCTATGACACCCATCTGACGGGGACATACTACACCTGCCGGTCGCGCATGTAACGAATTGTTGTCAACGGCCGAGCCCGGGAGCGGGGTATGACGGAGGCGAGGTGGGAAACCGTACAGCACTCTCTCCTTCGCGCGGGGGGCGAGCGAAGAGAGAGGCAGGCGCACCGGAAGCCGGCGCGCCGACGGCCAGCGGTCGTCAGGCCTGGGCGGGCGTGCCGAAGCTGGCGATGGCCTCGGCTTCCGTGTCGAAGTTCTCGAACACCGTCACCAGGCGCGTGATGGCCAGCAAGTCCTTGATGCGGTCGGTCGTCTGCGCCAGCTTCACCGTGCCGCCAGCCTTGCGGACCTTCGAATAGCACGACACGACGTCGCCCAGGCCGCTGCTGTCCATGTAGTTCATGTGGCCAAGGTTGAGCACGAAGTTCATGTGGCCTTCGGTCAGCAGCCGCGCCACGCGCTCGGCCAGAATGCCGCCATCAGTCGACGTGAGCCGGCCTACCAGGTCCATCACGACGACGCCTTGCACTTCTCGGTGATTCAGTTCCATAAGGGGCTGACGATAGCAGAGTTTGAAGCGAGCGCTGTTCAAAAACGAACAACAGGCGAAATTCCCGGTCAGATTCCCCGCCCGCCGGCGCCCCAGGGGAGCGCCGACGAGAGGAAGGGAGATTTACCGGAGCCGGGCGGCCCGGGCCTTGAGCGTATCGGCGAGGGCCTTCAGACGCATCTGATCGCGGCCCGATGCCGACGCGGCGTCGGTCTCCAGCTGCGTGGCCAGGGTGCCGAGTTGATCGGCGGCAGCGCTGGCGCCGCGATCGCGTGGCGAGCGCATCTCCTCGGCCCGGTCCATGGCCGCGACCACCGCCGCCGCCCGCTCGGGCAGGATCCCCCTGGTGCGGTTGAGCTGATCGACGTAGGCCTTGGCCACCACCGCCGTCGCCGGCCAGCTGACCTTGGGCTGCTGCTGGGGGTTGAACTCCTCGTGCCGCACGAGCATCGCGGCGTCGATCTCGTTCTGCGACAGGTAGTTGCTCGGCAGCAGGCGGAAGATGTCGATGCCGCGCGCGATCTCCGAGGCGTAGATGTTGCCGTTGTACCAGTAGGTGGACCAGTAACCGCCGGTGATGAGGTCCTTGGCGTCGAGCGGACCGCGGTCGAAGAACGCCACTTCGACCGGCGTGGCCGAGTCGGTGAAGTCGAACACCGAGAGCCCGCCCTGATACCAGCCCTGCACCATGAGGTCGCGGCCCGGGACCGGAATCAGCGAGCCGTTGTGCGCGACGCAGTTCTCCTGGTCGGTCTGCGGCGCCGGCATCTTGTAGTAGCCCTTGAACTGCAGCTTCTTGTCGACGATGTCGAAGATCGCGTCGGCGCCCCAGTTCGGCAGGTCGGTCGCGCGGCAGCGCGGCCGCGTGCCACCGCCCCACTCGTCGGTGAAGATGATCTTGGTGCCGTCGTTGTTGAACGTGGCCGAGTGCCAGTAGGCGAAGTTCTTGTCGTTCACGCGCATCGAGCCGCTTGGGCTGCACCGGGTTCGAGATGTCCATCAGGATGCCGTTGCCCGAGCACGCACCCGCGGCCAGCCCCACCTCGGGGAACACCGTGATGTCGTGGCACTGGTTGGTCCGGCTGGTGCTCTGCGTGCCGGGGCCATGGTCGCCGCCCTTCCAGAGTCCGGCGATGTTCCCGGTCTCGTCGGCGAAGATGCGCGGCCGGCTGATGATCTTCGCGGTCTGCGGCGCCGCGATCTGCACTTCGATCACGTCGATGCTGAAGAGGGCGGTGTTGCCGTCCTTCTCCGGCTCCTCGCCCGAGCAGCCGTCGAGCTCTTCGCCCGACCGCACCGAGCCGGTGCCCGAGCCGTAGATGTAGATCCGCGACTTGTCGTTCTTGTCCGGCACCAGCGTGTGGGTGTGCGAGCCGCGGCAGGTCTGGACCGCCGCCACCTGGCGGGGCTTGCGCATGTCGCTGATGTCGAAGATGCGGACGCCGCGGAAGCGTTCCTTGCTCACGGTGTCGCCGATGCCCTGCACGCCGCAATCGATGCGGCCGCGGGTCTGCTCCACCGACATGAACAGCAGGTTGCCCCACACCGAGACGTCACCCTGCCCGCCGGGGCAGACCACCGAGGCAATCAGCTGCGGCTTCTTCGGGTTCTCGACGTCGTAGGTGTTGAAGCCATGGAAGTTGCCGACCCACATGTGGGTGCCGGCAAACGCCATGTCGGAGTTCGCGAAGTCGAGACCGCCACCACCCGGACGCGGAGGCGTGGCGGGCTTGGCGCCGGCTTCCGCGGGCGCCGCGGGCGTGGCTGGAGCGCTCGATGTGGCAGGCGTTGCGGCAGCGGTCCCCTCGGTCGGCTTGCCATCCGCGGGCGGGGTGGCCCGTTCCGGACCGCTCGGCTCGCCCGCCGGCTGCTTCGGATTGAAGAACCCTTCGGGCCGCGGCATCGTCGCCGTCAGTTCCATGTTGCGCGCGGCCGTACCGGCGTCTCGCAGCCCCGGCTTGAGGCCGATCCGCGGATCCTTCGGATCGGCCGGCGCCTGCTGCGCCGCTCCCACCAGCACGACACCGCCCAGCAGGGCGGCGACAGTCCACACGCGTGTCGTCACAGACTTCATTTCTCAGCTCCTTCAGCAACGCACCCATCCGATCGATCTCCATCTGCTGATCCGCTTCGACGTCCGAGGCGAACGCGAAGATATCGCTGTCCTGCCCGGCTCCGGGCGACGCGAACAGCTCCCGCACCATCGTCAGCGCGCCGCCGTGGTGCCGGATCATGCCTTCCAGGAACAGCCGATCGAACTGCACGCCGTTGGCGGCGGTCAGTTGCGCCATCTGCTCCGGCGACAACATCCCCGGCATCAGCACGGCGTCGTGCTGGTGATGCGCGTGGGGGTCCGGCAGCGTCTGGCCGCGCGACTTCAGCCACACCTGCATCATCTGGATTTCATCGAGCTGCGAGACCTCGATGCGCTTGGCCAGCAACTTCATGTCGTCGCGGCTCGTGCGGGTCGGCAGCAGCGCGGCCATCTCGATGGCCTGCTGGTGGTGCCCGATCATGCCCTGCATGAACTTGACGTCGGCAGGCGTGAACTGGACCTTGGAGAGGTCGGTGGAGTCGGCCACGCTCATCGTGCGCCCGTCCTGTCCGGGCGCGCCCGGCTGAATCAGTCCGGGGCTGCCGGCGGCAGGGCTTGAAGGGGTGGCTGGTGCGGTGCCGGCAACGGGGCTGGCGCTGCGACAAGCGGCGCCTGCGGCCACGAGCAGGCAAAGGGCCGTGATGCGAAGTAAATGGGTCGGCATCGGTATCCTACAGAGTATCGCGATACCGGCGGCGCTGGGCAGCCCCTTGCACGGTCGGTGTCCGCGCGCCCACCGCCCTGGGGCGAGTGGTGGGACGCGCGGGATTGCCGTGCGTTCAGCGGCCGGGGCCGGGAGGGGTGCGCCCGCCGCGCGGCTGCGGCGGGTTCTTGAGCAGACGGTACTGGCTGATGCCGGCATTCACCTTGAACTCGATGCCCATTCGGCCAATCTCGGCGGTCGCCTTCGACGGATCGCCGGTGACGCCCGAGTCCTTCGCACCACCCCACGGCACGATCTGCGCCTTGCGCACCCCGGCCGGGTAGACGTGGAGCATCTGCGAGGTGTCGCTGATCCCCGCATGGCTGCCGACGACGTCATCGTCGTAACCGAAGGCGGCCATCAGCCACGCCCGGTAGTTGTCGCGGCCGACGTTGTAGTAGTCGGTCAAGCCATAGACCTTCGTGCCGGCCGAGGCCCATTCTTCGTTCAGCTTTGCGGCCACCGCGGTCATCCCGGCCTGGTTGCCGCCGCTGTCGCCGATGAACAGGATCTCGGTGAAGCCGTGCGCCTTGAGGCTCCGCGCCGCGGCGTCGAGCAGCATGTCGTAGGCCGGCGACGGCAGGGTGATCGCGCCCTGGTTCTGGCGATCGGGGTCGCCCTCGGGCACGTACTGGATGACCGGCGCCACCAGCGCGTTCCCCAGCCGGCGCGCCATCAGGTTGGCGGCGTGGGTGACGACGTAATTGTGCTTGCCGAGAACCATGTGGTACCCGTTCTTCTCGGTACCGCCGGTGGGGATGATGACCGTGGTCTTCCCCGCCTTCAGCGCGTCGCGCGTCTCCTCCCACGTCAGCTCGTCGATGAAGACCGTGTCAGGAGCGTTGGTCGGCGTCTTGCTCGCCGGAGCGGTCTCCACCGTGGGACGGCGGGGTCCTGCAGGCGGTGCCGGACGTGGGCCGCGGGCGCCACCGCCGGCCCCGGCGGGAGGGGCGGGCAACGCCGGTACGGGCGGCTCGGCGCCACTCAGCATCCGCTTGTACTGCGCCAGCGCCAGGTCCATCTTGATCTGCAGGAGCTGGCGGCCGATCTCGGGCGAGGACTTCGCCTGGTTGATGCCGCTGACGCCGTTGTTCTCGTAGTCGTTGCCGACGAGACGATCGCGGCGGATGTGCTGCGGCGCCACGAACAGCAATTCGGAAGTGTCGAGGATGTTGGCGTGGTTGCCCACCTGCGCCTCGGGCACGCCGAGGACCTTCGCCGCCATCACTTCCTGATCGTGATGCGCCTTGGTGTAGTAGTCGTCCACCCAGTAGGCGGTGGCGCTGCCCTTCCACAGGGTGTTCAGCTGCTCGGCCGCGGTGCGCATGCCGGTGCGGTTGCCGCCCGATTCACCCAGGAACACGACCTTGGTGAAGCCGCCGGCCTTCAGGCTGCGGCCGGCGTTGACCAGCAGATCGACGAAGCGCTCTTCGGGCAGCGTGATCGTGCCGGGCTTCCCCATGTGGCCACCCACCGTCTCCCAGCTGCCCTCGGGCACATAGGTGACGACCGGCGCGACCAGCGTGCGGCCCATCCCGCGGGCAATCTTGTCGGCGGTGTAGGTCATGACGAACTTGTGCTCGCCATCGACCATGTGCGGTCCCTTCTGTTCGGTGCCCGCGGTGCCGATGATGACGGTGGTCCATCCGTCCTTGATCAGGTCGCGGGTCTCGGCCCACGTGAGCTCTTCGAGCATCACGGTGTCGGGCGGTTTGCCGGAGGGCGCCGTGGCGGGCGCATCGGCGGGGCGCTGCGCGGCCACGGTCATCGTGGTCAACAGGCAGGCGCCGAGGAAAGCTGACGTGACGCGGTAATTCATGGGCAGGTCTCCGGTTTTGACCCGCCAAGAGTACACGATGGGGAAGGGAGCAGGGAGCCGGGGTCCGGGATCCGGATCCGGCAGACGGCAGACGGCAGACGGCAGACGGGAGTCGGGAGTCGGGAGGCGGGAGGCGGGAGTCGGGAGTCGGGAGTCGGGAGTCGGGAGACGAGATGACTGGTATTCGGCCGCGCAGCCGTCGCAGTTGCTAGGACGAGGGCGTGACGAGCACGATCTCGTCAACGACGATGGACCAGAGCAGGCCCGAGGAGCTCACCATCAAGTTGTACTGACGGGGATCGTCCTCGAAGTTGAAGGTGCCTTCGCCGATGCCGCGTTGGTCAACGACTTCCTGCAGCGGGCGGCCGCTGACCGCGCTGTGCACGGTGAGATGGAACACGCCGTCGGGCTGACCCGGCTCGGGACGCGTCGCCCAGCGAATGCGGAACTTGCCGGAGTTGCTGACGAATCCGATGGTGTGATCGCCGCTGCCTTCCCACGCGCCGACCTGTTGCGGAATGCCGATCGGCGCGCGTGGAGGCGTCGTGGATCGACGACAGTCAACCCCGAGGGCGACTAAAGTCGCGACCGCGACGTACCACCACAAATTTCGACGCGTCATCCGCACAGAAAACAACGATAGCCTATCGGCGCATGAGGTAGAGCGCTGTATAGTTCTCATCCAGGAGGCGCCTCCCCCCTTTGAGCGCACCACTTCCGGTTCGAGGTCCGTACTGCGTTGCCGTCGTGCAGGCGGCGCCAGTCGCGTTCGATGTCGAGCGCACGCTGCAGAAACTTGGTGACCTGACCGCCGATGCCGGACGGCGCGGCGCGCATCTCGCGCTGTTCCCCGAGGCGTTCGTCGCCGGCTATCCACGCGGCCTCGATTTCGGCGCGGTCGTCGGCTCGCGAACCGCGGAGGGCCGCGAGCAGTTCCGCCGTCACTGGGAAAGCGCCATCGACGTGCCCGGCCCGCACGTGGATCGGATGGCCGGACTCGCCCGCGCCAATCGCGCGCACCTGGTCGTCGGCGTCGTCGAGCGCAGCGGCGGCACGCTGTACTGCACGGTGGTCTTTCTCGGCTCGGATGGCCGCTATCTCGGCAAGCATCGCAAGCTGATGCCGACGGCGTCCGAACGTCTGGTGTGGGGCTTTGGCGACGGCTCGACGCTCACCGTCGCGGACACCGACATCGGCCGCATCGGCGCGGTGATCTGCTGGGAGAACTACATGCCGCTGCTCCGCGCGGCGATGTACGCCAAGGGTGTGGAGATCTACTGCGCGCCCACCGCCGACGCGCGAGCCACCTGGCTGCCGAGCATGCGGCACATCGCGCAGGAGGGCCGCTGCTTCGTGCTCTCGGCCAATCAGTTCGCCCGCCGCAAGGACTATCCCACCGACTACCCGACCGAGTTCGGCGACGATCCGCAGACGGTGATCTCGCGCGGCGGCAGCTGCATCATCGGCCCGCTCGGCGAGGTGCTGGCCGGACCCGACTTCAGCGGCGAGACCATCCTGACCGCGGAAATCGATCTGCACGACATCGCCCGCGCGCGGATGGACTTCGACGCGGTCGGCCACTACGCCCGGCCCGACGTCTTTCAGCTGATCGTGGACGAGTCGAGCCGCACGCCGGTCACGTTCCACAGCGGACAGCGGCCGCCCGGGGCGCTGCCGAACCCGCGCGACGTGGATCGCCGCGCCGGCTCGCGCCCGCCGGGCCGCTAGCCGCGCTGCTTCCGGTAGGAGTTCTTCAAGGCGATCTTCCCGCCCTGCAGCGTGAAGATGTCGCAGCCGTTCATCTCGACTTTGGTGCCGTCCTTCGTCGTGCCGGTGAACGTCCATTCCGACACCGCGCGATCGCCGGCGACGAAGTGCGCCGGGTGGTTCCACCGGGCGTCGGCGTAGGTTTCGAAGACCGCGGCATAGGCCCGGCGCACCGCATCGCGGCCGACGTGCCGCGTCCCGTTGACATCCTTGCCCGCGGCCGTCTCGAACGCGCACTCGGGCGCCATGCAGGCCATCAGGCCGTCCACGTCGTGCCGGTTCCACGCCGCGGCGAACTGATCGAGCATCGTCAGGGTGGCGGCGTGCGACCCCTGTTCGTCGAAGGACGCCCGAAGCCGCTTCGCCGCGAGCGTCGCGACCAGGCCCACCACGGCCCCGGCCAGCAGTTGTCTTCTTTTCATGGGCGCATGTTGCCATAGACCGCAACGGGTGTCGTCTTGCGTCTTAGGTCTTGGGGGCTTGAGTCTTGGGGCTTGGGCTGTGGGCTGGTTCTAGGGTTCTAGGGTTCTAGGGTTCTAGGGTTCTAGGGTTCTAGGGTTCTGGGTTCTAGGGTTCTAGGGTTCTGGTTCAGGTTCCAGGGGTGCTGAAGATCGAGAGATCCGGCGTTCTCAAGATTCTGAAGATCTCGAGATCACGAGATCACCAGTTCAACAGATTCCGTCTCCCTGATCCCTGACTCCTGATCCCTGTCCCTGATTCCCTACTCCTTCAACCCCAGCCTGAGTGCCCGATGATGCAGATTGCTGCGGTGCAGCCCGAGATCGCGCGCGGCGGCGGCCCAATTCCCGCCGTTGCGGCGGACCGCGTCGAGAATCGCTTCGCGCTCGAAGCGCTCGACCCGCTCACCGAGTGAACCTGCGGCGGCCTGCGTGTCCGCGGCCGCGCTCCCGCCCGCCGTCGGCGCCATCCCCTCGACCGGACGCACGTCGAGGTGTGACGCATCCACCTCGGTCACTTGCGCGCGATCCCGTCCGAACGACGCGCGCAGCACTCCGCGACCGACGATGTTCTCCAGCTCGCGGACGTTGCCGGGCCAGTCGCTCGAACCAAGGAGCCGCATCGCGCCGGCGTTGAACCGCACTCCCACCAGCCCGAGCCGCCGCGCGGCGGCGTCGGCGAAGTGCGCCGCCAGCACCGGGGTGTCCTCCGGCCGATCGCGCAGCGCCGGGACATGGAGCGGAAAAGCCGCGAGGCGGTGATAGAGATCCGCGCGGAATCGCCCGGCGGCCACCTCGCGCTCGAGATCGCGATTGGTCGCCGCGATCACCCGCACGTTCACCCGGTG
This sequence comes from uncultured Acidobacteriota bacterium, assembly GCA_963723005.1. Lineage (GTDB taxonomy): Bacteria > Acidobacteriota > Vicinamibacteria > Vicinamibacterales > UBA2999 > VFZN01. Next base: position 323,373 of record CAVRPA010000020.1, read on the forward strand.
CGTCCGGTCGGAACCGACGCGCTGAATCTCGCCGTACTGCAGCACGCGCAGCAGCTTGGGCTGGATCTCCAGCGACAACTCACCCACTTCATCGAGGAACAGCGTGCCGCTGTCGGCGACCTCGAACTTCCCCGCGCGATCGCGCGTCGCGCCGGTGAACGCGCCCGTCACGTGGCCGAACAGCTCGCTCTCGGCAATCGACAGCGGCAGCGCCGCGCAGTTCACGTGGATCATCGCCTCGTCGGCGCGCGACGAGCCCGAATGAACGTGGTGCGCCACCAGCTCCTTGCCGACGCCGGTTTCGCCGGTGATGAGCACCGACAGGTCGGAGGCCGCGACCAGCGCAATCTCCCGGCGCAGTTTGACGACCGCGGCACTGGTGCCGAGGATCGCGCCGCCGCTCGACTCGGCGGCGGTGCGGAGCAGCTCCTTCGCCACCTGCCCACGATGCACGGCCCGCCGTTCGAGGGCCTCGATGAGCGACGTCGTGCGGAGCGCCGCGCCGGCCAGTGCGCCCAGGGTCGCCAGCACGCGCGGATCGAGCTCGTCGAACTGGTGCGGCTCGAGCGCGTCGGCGGTCAGCGCGCCGACCACCTCGCCGCCTTCGGTGAGGGCGCAGCCGAGGCACGCGTGCACCTTGTGCAGCGGCGCCTGGCGCCGCTTCAATCACGCCGTCGAACGGATCGGGCAAGGCGCTGTCGTTCGGAAACCGCACGGGCTCGGCCGAGCGCAGGATGACGTCGAGCCGCGGATGCTCGCGTGGCGCATAGCGCCGGCCGAGCGCGGCGGCGGTCAGCCCATAGCCGGCCATCGGCACCAGCTCGCCGCCCTCCAGCCGCAGCAGGCACGCGGCATCGCAGGGAATCAGCCGGCGGACCCCGGCGATCAGCCGCGCGTATCGGTCCGACGCGGCCAGTGACGCGGTCAGATCGCGGGCGATGTCGAGCAGCACTTCCAGCGACTTCGCCTGTTGTGATTCCTGCAACATGGTTGTCGTTTCATAACGCCAGAACGTTGTGCCGATCATAACACCGACTGCAAGTTGTTGATTCGACTAGGCCAATAAGTCGGCATCGATACTGCTCTGTTCAGGGGCAGGAGCCATGATGAACGCCGCAGCCACCACCACCCTTGCCGAACTGGCCGTCACCCACCCGGCCGCCGCCCGCGTCTTCTATCGCCATCGCCTGGACTTCTGCTGCGGCGGGCGACGCCCGCTGGCGGAAGCCTGCCGCGAGCGCGACATCGATCCGCAGGCCATCCTCGACGCGATCGAGGCGGAGAACCCGATGGTCGGCGAGCGCATCCGCTGGGAGGAGGCCCCCCTCAACGTGCTGGTGGCGCACATCGTGGAGACCTATCACCGCCGGCTGCGCCTCGCCCTGCCCGACCTTGTCGCGATGGCGCGCAAGGTGGAAGGGCGACACGGCGCCAAGCCGGAGTGTCCCACCGGCCTCACCGCGCACCTCGAGGCGATGTACGCCTCGGTGCTCGATCACCTGCGCAAGGAAGAACAGATCCTGTTTCCGCTGATCGTGGCCGGCATGGGCTGGCGCGCGTCGGCGCCGGTGCACGTGATGGAGCTCGAGCACGAGCATCACGGCGACGACCTGCAGGGAATCCGTCGCCTCACCAACGATCTCACCCCTCCGCCGAATGCCTGCCCGACCTGGCGCGCGCTCTACCTGGGGCTGCAGCAACTCGAGGAGGAGCTGATGGAACACATCCACCTGGAAAACAACGTGCTGTTCCGCCGGGCGCTGAACGCCTAGTTCGCCGATCCATTCTCACTCGTTCTCATTCGTCCTCATTCTCGTATTCGTCCTCATTCGACTCATCGAGGTTCACGTCATCATGCTGACCCTTTCCGACGACGACGATGTAGCACCCCGGCACGGGCGCCTGTGGGTGCTGTTCGGTCTGACGCTGTTCGCGGCGTTCTTCATCCTCGGCTTCTTCGGGCGCGATGTCTATCGACAGGCGCCGCCGATTCCCGCGCAAGTCACCACGGCCGATGGCCGCGTGCTGATGACGCGCGACGACATCCTGACCGGCCAGCAGGTGTGGCAGTCCACCGGCGGCCAGCAGCTCGGCTCGATCTGGGGTCACGGCGCGTACCAGGCGCCGGACTGGTCGGCCGACTGGCTGCACCGCGAGGCCACCGAGATGCTGGGCATCTGGGCCGAGGCCGAGGGCGTGGCAAGCTTCGACGCGCTCGACGCTCCCACACAGGCGGTGCTGCGCGATCGGCTCGTGCGCGAGATGCGCGGCACCCAAATGGACGTGGCCAACGAGACCGTGGTCGTCTCGGCGGATCGCGCCGAAGCAATGCGGCGCACGGCCTTGCACTACGACAGCCTCTACGGCGGCGACGAGGCGCTCTCGACGCTGCGTGAGGCCTATGCCATGCAGCGCGTGGTCGTGCCCGATGCCGATCGACGCAAGGCGCTCACCGCCTTCTTCTTCTGGACCAGCTGGGCGTCGACGACGAATCGCCCCGGGCAGGAGGTGACCTACACCAACAACTGGCCGCACGAGCCGCTGGTCGAACAACCGCCCGACCGGCGCCAACATCCTGTGGTCGATGGTCAGCGTGGTCCTGCTGCTGGCCGGCGTGGGCGGCCTCGTGTGGTGGCGCGCCTTCCGCGGCGACGACGAACCTCGCGTGCAGGCGCCCGCCACCGACCCGTTCGGCGCGGTCACGCTCGACGCCCTCGATGCGCGCGCTGGCCAAGTACGTGGCCGTGGTGGTCGCGCTGTTCTGCGTGCAGGTCGTGCTCGGCGCGGTCACCGCGCACTACACGGTCGAGGGCCAGTCGTTCTTCGGGATTCCGCTCGCGGAGTACCTGCCCTACAGCCTGACGCGCACCTGGCACATCCAGACGGCGATGTTCTGGATCGCCACCGCCTTCCTCGCCGCCGGCCTGTTCCTCGCGCCCATCGTCGGCGGCAGGGAGCCGCGATTCCAGCGCCTGGGCGTCAACATCCTGTTCGGCGCGCTGCTCGTGGTCGTCGTCGGTTCGCTGGCCGGGGAATACTTCGCCATCCACCAGCGGCTTGGCTTGAACCAGTCGTTCTGGTTCGGCCACCAGGGCTACGAGTACGTCGAGCTCGGCCGCTTCTGGCAGATCGCGCTCTTCTCGGGCCTGATCATCTGGCTGGCGCTGATGCTGCGCGGCGCTGGCGCCCGCGCTGGCGCAGACACGACGGCTCGCGCTCGCTCGTGTGGATGTTCGCCGCGGCCTCGACCGCCGTCGGCCTGATGTATGGCGCCGGCTTCTTCTTCTCCGCGCGGACGCACCTGACGGTGATGGAGTACTGGCGCTGGTGGGTGGTGCACCTGTGGGTCGAAGGCTTCTTCGAGGTGTTCGCCACCGCCGCGCTCGCGCTGATCTTCGCGCGCCTCGGCCTGGTGCAGAAGCAGCACGCCGGAGCCGCGGTCATCGCCTCGAGCGCGCTCTTCCTGTTCGCCGGCATCCCCGGCACGTTCCACCACCTGTACTTCTGCGGGCACGCCCACCTCGATCATGGCGGTCGGCGCCACGTTCAGCGCCCTGGAAGTGATTCCGCTGGTGCTGATCGGGCTCGAGGCGTGGAACACCAGCCGCATGCAGCACGCCGCGCCGTGGATGCAGCGCTACCGCTGGCCGATCCGCTTCTTCGTCGGCGTCTCGTTCTGGAACCTGGTGGGCGCCGGCGTCTTCGGCTTCCTCATCAATCCGCCGGTCGCGCTCTACTACATGCAGGGGCTGAACACCACGCCGGTGCACGCGCACACGGCCCTGTTCGGCGTCTACGGCTTGCTCTCGCTCGGGCTCATCGTGCTGATTGCGCGGCTGCTGACCCTCGGCCACGCGTGGCGCGAGCGCCCTCTCGCGGTAGGATTCTGGTGTATGAACATCGGGCTCAGCCTGATGGTCGGCATCAGCCTGCTGCCGATTGGCCTGCTGCAGGCCTGGGCCAGCGTCGAGCACGGGCTGTGGTTCGCCCGCAGCGCCGACTTCATGCAGCAGCCGCTGATCGAGAATCTCCGCTGGCTGCGGATTGTCGGCGACACGGTGTTCCTGGTCGGCGTCGGCGCGTTCACCTGGTTCATGACCGGGCTCGTCTTCGGCTGGAGCTACGAGCCCGCCGGTGCCCGCAACACCGCGCCCGCCGGCGCCGCGCCTCGCTCGATCTGAAAGTTACGTCAATGAGCACCGTCACCTTCTTCCCGTTGTTCACCCGCGCGCGCTGTCGTCGCGGCGGGGTTCTGATCACCGGCGGGCTGGCACAGGCACAGCCCGCCCCCACGGCCGGGGCCGGCGCGCCGCCGTCGGTGGCGCTGCGCGAGGCCGTCGATCGCAATCCCGACCCGGCCGTCGTCGAGATCGATCTGGAAGCGCGCGTCGCCGACGTCGAGGTGGAGGCCGGGCTGAAGGTGAAGGCGTGGACCTACGACGGCGGCCTGCCGGGGCCGCTGATTCGGACCAAGGTGGGCGATCGGTTGATCGTCCACTTCAAGAACCAGCTGCCGGAGGCCACCACCGTCCACTGGCACGGCGTGCGCGTGCCGATCGAGATGGACGGTGTCCCCGGCATCTCACAGCCAGAGATGAAGACCGGCGACGTGTTCACCTACGACTTCGTGGTGCGCGATGCCGGGCTCTACTGGTATCACCCGCACGTGATGTCGGCCGCGCAGGTGGGCTTCGGCCTCTACGGCGCCTTGCAGGTGGACGATCCGGACGACGCGGTCGGCGTGGCCGACCAGCTGACGCTGGTGCTGAGCGACATCGGCTTCGACAAGTTCGGCGCGCTCGAGCCCTCCGAGAGCGGCGGCCCCGCAGGTCAGGTGTTCGGCCGCGAGGGACAGTACGTGCTCGTCAACGGCAAGCGCAAGCCGACGATCCGGATGCGCGCGGGCGTGCCGCAGCGGTGGCGTATCGTGAACACCGCCAAGAGCCGCTTCTTCCTCCTCGACATGGATGGCCAGCCGTTCACCACGATTGGCGTGGACGGGGGCTTACAGGAAGAACCGGTGACGAGCAGCACGCTGCTCATCACGACGGGCGAGCGCGTGGACGTGATCCTCGCGCCCACCGGCAAGCCAGGCAGCACGGTGGTCGTGCGCGCGATGCTCTACAACCGTGGCTACGGCAGCGTGCAGTACCGCGACGTCGAGGAGCTGCTGACGATTCAGTTCACCGACGAGGCACCGCTGCCGGCGAAGAAGCTGCCCGCCATCCACCGGACCATCGTGCCGCCCAGCACCGCCGGCGCGACGCGCGTGCCCGTGGTCCTGACGCTGCCGCCGGCCGGTCAGGACGGCAAGTCGGAGTTCCGTGTCAACGGCGTGCCCTACTGGGAAGCGGCGCCGTTTGTTGCCGCCCTCGGCGAGACCCAGATCTGGGACATCAAGAACGACACCGAGTGGGATCATCCCTTTCACCTGCACGGCTACTTCTTCATCGCGCTGGACGAGAAGGATCAGCCGATCCGGCCCCTGGCCTGGAAAGACACCGTCAACATCCCGATGAAGACCACCGCGCGGTTCCTCATCCTGTTCGATGAACGCCCGGGCGAATGGATGTTCCACTGCCACATCCTCGACCACGCGGAGGGCGGGCTGATGGGTACCGTGCAGGTGGGACCGCCTTCGGGGAAAACGCACACGCATCCGAAGCCTCGGTAAGCGACAAACCGCTGGGTCTTGGGTCTTGGGTCTTGAGTCTTGGGCCAGGGGCTCGAGGCTTGAGGCTTGGGGCTTGGGGCTTGGGCGCCGGCCGTCAGGCGTAGCGCAGTAGCGTCATGAAGCCCATGTCCATGTGGAACTGCTGATGGCAGTGCAGCAGGGACAGGCCGGGTTGCGTGGTTGGCACGTCGATCTCCACCTGTTTCCACGCCGGCACCACCACGACGTCCTTCCAGACGCCTGAGGTCGGCTTGTCCACCATCCGAACCAGTTCGAACGCATGTCGATGCAGATGGATCGGATGCGGATCGGCGCTCTGGTTGTCGAGCACCCAGCGATAGCGCTTGTTCGGCTGCACGACGATCGGGTCGGTCTTCGGATACGACTTGCCGTTGATCATCCAGTGATGACCATCTTCGCGCGCCCGAAACGCCAGCGTCAGACGCCCGTCCGGCTCCGGCGCCGGGTTGCGGCCGCCAAAGAGGGTGTAGTCCCACACGAAGGGCGCCGGCGCCTGCCAGCGGGGCGGGCCGGTGGCGCCGGCATACTCCACCACGATGCCGAGCCCTGCTTCCCGGCTGGCCGTCTTCACCCCGCCCAGCACCCACACGCCCGGCTGCGTCATCGTCACCAGCGCGTCGACGCGTTCTCCGGGCGCGAGGTCCACCATCGGCACGGTCGATGGGTTCGGCACCGGGTTGCCATCCAGAGCCACGACCTGGAACTGGTGCCCTGGCAGCGCCAGCTGGTGCTGCAACGTCGCGCTCGCGTTGACGATGCGGAAGAGGACGCGTTGCCCCTGACGTACGCGAATCGGCTCGCCGCCTCCCAGCATCTTCCCGTTGATTGAGTGGTACTTGAACTCGACGTCGCGCGGTCCCCGTGTCGTGAAGCGCGGCTCCCACTCATGAAGCAGCAGCGGCACCTCCTGATCGTAGGCGCCCGGCTCGTCGGCGCCTTCGACCACGAGCATGCCGAATTGGCCGGTGTAGGTGCTGCGCTTCAGGTCGGTCCCGGCATGATTGTGGCTGTGGTACCACCGGGTGCCGGCGGGATCGGGCACGAACGTGTAGCGGCGACGCCCTCCGCGCGGCGGCACGCCCGGCGTGCCCTCTTCGTAGGCGCCGTCCACGTCCGACGGAATGTGAAGGCCGTGCCAGTGGACGATGTCCTCGTCCGCGGTGTCGTTCCACACCTCGACGTTGAAGGGTCGGCCCTGGCGGGCCCGCAGCACCGGCCCGGGGGCCTGGCCGTTGTAGGCGATCGTCTTGACGACCCGTCCCGGAGCGATCTCCAGGTTCAGCGGGCCGATACGGAGCGTCGCATCCGGCGTGCCGGTAAACGCCTCCGGACCTCCGGAGGTCTGGAGATGAGTCGCGCCTTGATGCTGGCCGCGCGCTGCCGCGACGGTTGCGGCCCACGCGGCCGCAGAGGCCAGAAGTTCACGGCGGGTCATGGCTCGAAAACCTAGCACACCCGCGGGCGCACGGAGACCGTGAGGAGTGATGACGCCATCACCCCCTCACCGTCATGGGCACGCGTGACGGTGCTACTTGACCTGCATCCCCTTCAACAGATCGGACAGGGCCTGGACGCGGATCTGGGCAGTGTCCCTGTTGAGCGATCTGAAGAGGTCTCCCCACATCGGCATGTCGCGCGATCCATGGGCGGGCACTTCGTCCAGGCCTTCGATATAGCGTTTGACCTTGGTTTCCGGATAGGTCCCGCCATTTCGGGCGGCGATCCTCGTCAGGTCCGCGGGCGCCTTGGCAAGCGCGGATGCGGCCGGACCATTGCCGACGCCGGTCTTGCCGTGACAGACCGCGCAGTAGTTGTCGAACATCGCGCGCGCGTCCGAGGCCGGGACCTGTTTGATCGGAGCTTGATCCACTTTCGTCTGCGCGGCAGCGCCGGTGGCGAACGTGGCAACGGCGGCAATTGCGACGAGCACGTGTCGAAGCATGCTGAGTCTCCTTGGGAGTGGTGAAATGGTGCCGACACGCCAAGGTGAGCAAAATGGGTTCCAACGGCAGTGGTGGAACCAGGCGGCAAATTCGAGCGTTTCTGCTGCGAGGTGGGTGCCGCCGCCGGGATCTCGGAGGTAACCCCCGGGGGAACGGGCGGAATCAGGGGTCAGGGATCAGGGGATCAGGGGTCAGGGGTCAGGAGTCAGGGGTCCGGTCCAGGCCCAAGCCGCTGGCCTTAAGCCTTGAGCCCCAAGACTCAAGCCCCAAGACTCAAGACTCAAGACCCAAGACCTCACGCCCCCGCCGCCGCCCGCTCGATCCAGCCGCGCATGTCGGCGCGGCGGGCCACACCGGCCTGCTGGAAGGCGACCCGTCCGTTCTTCAGCACGACGAAGTTGGGGATGCCCTGCACGCCGTACCTTGCCGCGAGCTCGGGATGACGGTCGGTATCAACCTTCAGCACCACGGCGCGACCGGCCATGTCGGCGGCCACGCCCGCCACCTCGGGCGCCGCCATCCGGCACGGGCCGCACCACGCCGCCCAGAAGTCCACCAGCACCGGCACCCTCGCGTGCTGGACGATGTCGTCGAACAGCACGGGGTCGGCGTCGATGGGTGCGGACGGCGGTGGCAGCGCGGTCTTGCAGGCGCCGCAGCGCGCCTCATCCGCCACGCGATCCATGGGTACGCGATTCTTCCGGCCACACGACGGGCACGTTCGCAGCATCAGGCTCCTCCCCTCTTCACTATTGAGATGCGGGAATTCGCCATCTGGTAACGCCTTGTGGTCAGTCGAGTGGAGATGATCCCGCCGGCGCCGCGATCTGGAAGGCGTTCAGCGTGAGGGCCACCATCGTGTAGTAGCCGATCAGGGCCACCAGCTCCACCAGCGGCCGCACGCCCAGTTCCGCCACGGCCGCCTTGTAGAGATCGTCGGGCACCCGTCCGGTGCTGACGAGAGCGGCGCTGAAGTCGAAGATCGCTCGCGACGCCCCATCGTCGAAGGAGGGCGTCCGCTTCTCGCGAATCGCGTCGATGACCGACTCCGGCACGCCCGCGCGCGTGGCCTCGGCGGCGTGAACCGCCCATTCGTACTGCGCGGTCCAGTGGCGCGCCACCACCAGGATGGCCAGTTCCGAGTGATGAGGCGGCAGCTTCGTGTCGTAGCGCACGAACTCGCCGAGCTTCTGCGCCCTCGCCGCCAAATCCGGACTGTGCAACCAGACCAGCACGTTGGCGGGCACGGAGCCGCGCCGCCCGGCCACGGTCTGCGCGTACACGGCGCGCTGTTCCGGTTTCATGTCGTCCAGTGTCGGCAAGGCAAGTCGAACCATTGGCATCTCCCCAATTCAACGAAGGCGAAGGCGGTGCACGGAAAGCTCGGCGGGGGTGCCGGCGGCGGACGGAACGGCGACCGACCCAGATGGGTCCGGACCGCCGGTAATCAGAGACACTTCATCGCCGGACACCGCCAGCGCGATGGGGCCGGCAGCCGCGTCGAAGCGGGTATCGTAAGGCGCCGCCCGCCGCACCCGGCGGCCATTGGCGGTCAGCTCGAGGCGCACCACCCGACGGGTCCCGTCGGCATCGGTCTGCAGGCCGACCAGGCCGCCACGATAGCGGCGCAAACGCTCGAAGCTCGCCAGCGAGATGTCCTTCGCGGAACCGAGTGCGGTGACCGTCTTGCTGGTCAGGTCCACGCGCGAGACGCCGTCCCGAGCCGCGATAAACACCACGTTCTCTCCCGAGGCGGTCACGCTGGTGGCCCCCTCCAGGTTGAGCGGCATCAGCGCCTCGGGCGTGGAGCTGCCGGGCCGAAGGCGCAGCAGCCTTCCACCACGGTCCAGCACCAGCACGGCCCCGCCATCGGTGACCGTCAGATCCACGGGCCAGAGCGGCAGCAGGTCGCCGACCAGTGGCACGGCCGCCAGAGGACGGCCCGAGACGAGCTGCAGCCGATGCAGCGCCGCGGCGCTGCCATTCTCGCTGGCGCTGACCACCCACAGATCGCCGCGCCGTGTGTCGATGTCGAGGGCCCTTACATTGAAGAAGCCGGCGGATTCAGCCCGGACCAGATCGACGGCATGGTCGAGGCCGACACCGACCACGCGCAGCTTGCGGCCGTCGCGATCGCCGTAGACGAACCGATGAGACACGGCGTCGTACGCCAACCCGGCCGCGACGAAACGCTCCGCGCTGAAGCGCAGGGTTTCGTTCGCGCCGAACGGTACGGCAGCTGTCGAGGTTCCCGCCGAGCCGCCAGCTGGGCCGCCCGACGCGGCTCCGGTGTTAGCTGCCGCTGACGTCGCTGCCGGCTCGGCCGTTCGTCCGCGTGCCGGTTTGCCAGTCGCTGCGGCTGCCGCCGCCACGGGCTTCGCCGGCTCGCCCGCGTTGACGCGCGCGACAATGGCCTCGGTCTCGGGCCAGGCGTCCAGCGCCCGCATCCGCTCGAGGTCGGGATGGGTATCGGCCTCGGTGCGCACGCCGCGCTCCGCGAGGCGCCGGATCATCACCAGTGCGTCGTGCGGCCGGCCACTGCGGCTCTGGGCGCGCGCCAGCAGGAACATCAGGTCCGCATCGTCCTTCGGGCCGCGTTGCACGGCCCGCCACGCCAGGTCCTGCGCGTGCTCGACCTCACCAGCTTCAAGGGCGCTCTCCACCAACTGACGACACTCGCGCCAGTCGGTGCAATCAGGGGCGCGGGAGGACTGGCCGTTCGCGGGTGCGCCCGGCAGCAGCAGGGCCGCACCAACTACGAACACGAGAGCGCCGAACGACATCTCCCTTCATCCTTCCCGATCCGGGTGCTCGACCGCAAACGCCCGCAAAGTGCAGAGTCAACAGTAAGGGGCTGCGTTGACGATGCCGGGAGGCGGCACAGCGTGGTGGAGGCAGGCACTCGCTCCGGCGGAAGCCCTCACGCCGGCGACGCTGAGAACGAAGGTGCGGGAGATCGTCGATCGCTCGTGACCTCCCGCGACCGGACTACTGCATGCGCGTCTTCAGTTCCTGGTCGATCGCGTTCAGGAACTCGTCGGTGGACAGATACGGATGATCCTCGCGGATGAGAATCGCCAGGTCCTTGGTCATGCGGCCGGATTCGACCACGTCCACGCAGACCTGCTCGAGCGTCTCGGCAAACCGCACCACCTCCGGCGTGTCGTCGAAGCGTCCGCGGTACTGCAGGCCGCGGGTCCACGCGTAGATTGAAGCGATCGGATTGGTCGAGGTCGGCTTGCCCTGCTGGTGCATCCGGTAGTGCCGCGTCACCGTGCCGTGCGCCGCCTCCGCTTCCACCGACTTGCCGTCCGGCGACATCAGCACGGACGTCATCAGGCCCAGCGAGCCATACCCCTGCGCCACGGTGTCGGACTGGACGTCGCCGTCGTAGTTCTTGCAGGCCCAGAGATAGCCGCCGCTCCACTTCATGTTGGCGGCGACCATGTCGTCGATCAGCCGGTGCTCGTAGGTCAGCCCCTTGGCGTCGAACTGGGTCTTGAACTCGGCATCGAACACGCGCTGGAAGGTGTTCTTGAAGGTGCCGTCGTAGACCTTCAGGATGGTGTTCTTGGTTGACAGGTAGACCGGGTAGTCGCGGCCCAGCGCGTAGGTGAAGCAGGCGCGCGCGAAGCCCTCGATCGAGGCGTCGAGATTGAACATGCCGAGCGCCACGCCGCCGCCCTTGGTCTTGATCACTTCACGGTTGATCGCCTCGCCGCCGCCCTCGGGCGTCCAGCTGAGGGTGATGGTGCCGGCGCCCGGGAAGTGGAAGTCCTGGGCGCGGTACTGATCGCCAAACCCATGACGGGCGACGACCACCGGCTTGTCCCAGTGCGCGACCAGGCGCGGCACGTTGCGGCAGATGATCGGCTCGCGGAAGATCGTGCCGTCGAGGATGTTGCGGATGGTGCCGTTCGGCGACCGCCACATCTGCTTGAGGCCGAACTCCTTGACGCGGGCTTCGTCGGGGGTGATCGTGGCGCACTTCACGGCGACGCCGTGCTCGCGCGTCGCGTTGGCCGAGTCGATGGTGATCTGGTCGTTGGTGCGATCGCGCGCTTCGATGCCGAGATCGAAGTACTTCAGATCGATGTCGAGATACGGGAGGATGAGCTGCTCGCGGATCTTCTGCCAGATGATGCGCGTCATCTCGTCGCCGTCCATCTCGACGACGGGATTCTTGACCTTGATCTTCGCCACTCGTGGTGCTCCTTCAATCAGCTGCCGCGCCCGCCAGCCGCGCCGGGGCGCTGGCAGGGACCGCGATGTTCGGTCCGGAATAAACAGCGAATTATAGCGCGGGCTGTACAAAACGAAAGGCGGCGGCCCGGTATACCCGGACCGTCGCCCTTCCCGCACAGACCTGCCGGGGGAGCCGGCAGGTGACCAGCCCTACTTCTTGTGGGGCTGGTCGTAGTGCGCCTACACGTTGCCGCCGGCCATCGGCTGGAGCGGCAGGTTGAACATGAGGGCCTCGGTGGTCCCGCGGCCCGCAACGCTGATCAGGCCGACGACGACTTGAGTTCGCGCACGGTTGCTCTAATAGCAAGAAGAGCGCCAGGACAGATTCCCGCAATTGGCCGTGCCCGGTCACTTACGGCCATCTGCGATGGGTGCACACTTCCTCAGACATCAGGACAAAAGTCACCTGACAGTCAGTCCTCTTGGCGGCCCGCTACGGGCAATGCAGCGGTTGCAGCAGCCCGATCGCCCGCGCGTGGTCCCAGACGTAGAGATAGGTCGTGCGGCCTGGCAGTCTCGCCGCCGGCGCGCAGTGCTCGGTCTCGCCCAGATCGAGGCCGAACAGCACCGGGCGGCCGTTGTGATCGATCCCGTTACGCGTGAAGTCCATCGCCGGCATCGCTCGGGCGGTGCCGACGCGGCCGTCGATCAGCACCAGCGCCGGTGGCAGATTCGCGGCCGCCACGCGGGTGAATGGGTCCATGCGTTCGCGAATGACGCGCTGTTCGATGACGACGTTTCTGGTGAACGAGAACGGCATCAGCGCCACGCTGACAGACGGTCAGTGCGAACAGCAGCCGTTGTGGCCCGATCAGCGCCGGGGCACCCGGGCGGAACAGATGGCCGGCGACGAACACCACCAGGAACAGGAAGATTTCATAGTGGAACCGCGGGCCGTACTGATTGCCGCCGCGCTCGACGTAGAAGTAGAGCGTCGCCACCATCAGCACCGGCATCCAATCCAGCGCCCCGCGCCGTAACTCGCGGTCGCCGCGCGACAGATAGATACACATAGGCGATGATCATCACCGGCGGGGTCCACAGCAGGTGGCGCAACAAGTGCGTGGACAGGATGTCGGCGCCGCGCAGGACGAAGCCCTCCCTGAACCACAGCGACACCGTCAGCGGTGTGGTCGTCAGCGTCCATGGATTCCCTGACAGCGCGGTGTTGTAGGCCATCAGCACCAGCACCCATGGCAGGCCGCCGAGCGCCACGAGCACGAGCGTGCGGACGCGCGCCACGCCTGGCCTGATCAGCCACAGCACGATGGGAATCGCGCACACCACCCCGGTGAAATAGCGCGCCAGCACCGCCCAGCCAATCAGCGCGCCTACCGCGAGCGGGACCCACACGGGCGCGCGATCGTTCCGTGCGGCCAGCCAGGCGGCGGCCAGCAGCAACGCGCCGCAGAACGTGTGCGAGAAATACGACGCGGCGTTGAAGAGGAAGAACGGCGAGACCACCACCAGCATCGCCGCCAGCACGCCCGCGCGCGGGCCGTACAACCGCGTCCCCAGGGCCCAGAGCAATCCCGCGGTCAACGTGCCGAGCAACGGGTTCAACAGCCACGCCGGGACATGCAGCATCAACGCCAGCGCGAGGGCCAGCGGCCAGCCGGCAGGAAAGCTGCCGAAGACGCGGCCGGGTTCCTGAATCACGTAGTTCGTCGCGAAGATCTCGGGCGAAGGCGGCGCCGGGTTCCAGAGCCGCCCGGCCGCCATGGTCTCGGCTTGATACAGGTAGACGTACTCGTCACCCGAGTTGGGAAAGTTCAAGAGGACGAACTGGTTGATGGCGACGAGGGTCAGCGTCAGGAGCGGCCCGCCCACCAGAAGGACCAACGGACGATGCGCATGAAGCCAGTCGGCTGCCCGCAGCGCGCCGAGATACAGCCGCTGGAGGGCGTCAATCCGAGGCGCCGGGTTCGGTAGGGTCTGATTCATGGCTCCCCGACGTCTGCCTTCATGCGCGCCGAACACCTGAGTCGCGGCCTCGAAGCTGGGCCGCGCCGAAGTGTAGACGCCATCGTTGACGGAACGCGGGGGCGGACCACGATGGCGCCGCCACACCCTCCTCAAGGACCATCGTGGCCGCGATCGCACCTGCCGTGGGCGATCCCCTGCGTATCGTCATGCCGCCGTCGTCTCCCGCGAAAGGCCTCGTGATAACGTCGAGGCCGCAGATTTCCCACCATCCTATGACGAACCCGTTCCGCTCTCTGGCCGTAGCTGTCGTTGTCTCGATCGTGATCGCGATCTCCGCCAGCTCGTGTGCCTCGACGACCTCGACGCCCCCTGCCGCTTCGGCCACTCCCCCGCCGGCCGCTGCGCCTGCGACCGCGCCCCAATCGACGGGGCGCCAGCAGTGGCTCGAGATGTTCGCGCGCGGCTACTTTCCCGGCCGGAGCGGACAGCTGTTCGTGATCCCGCGCGAAGGCGACATCATCACCGACCGCGATCCACTGTACGGATTCATGCACGGCTCGCCCTGGGAGTACGACGTCCACATCCCCGTGCTGCTGCACGGCGCGCCGTTCGTGAAGCCCGGCGAGCATCGCGAAGCGGTGGTGCAGCAGGACGTGGCCCCCACGCTGGCCGCGCTGATCGGCGCGACGCCGCCGCCGACGATGATCGGCCGCGTGCTGCGCGAGGGCATCGACACCGCCACCCGGCCCCGCGTCGTCGTGCTGGTCGTGCTCGACGCCATGCGCGCCGACAACTTCGACAAGTACGCCGACGTGATGCCGACACTGTCACGCCTGCGGCGAGAGGGCGCCTGGTTCTCGAACGCGCGCATCAACTACCTGCCGACCCTGACCAGCGTGGGCCATGCCACGATCGGCACCGGCACCGACCCGCGCTTCCACGGCCTGGCGGCGAACAACCTGTTCAGCCGCGTGACGCAGAAGCCGCAACCCGCCTACGCCGACCTCGACCCGAACGAGCTGATGGCCCTGACGCTGGCCGATGTGTGGAACCTCACCACCGACGGCCGGGCGATCATCGTCGGGCAGGGCGGCGCCATCCGTGCCACTGCGGGACTGGTCGGCCGCGGCGCGTGCCTGGTGAACGGCCGGCGGGTGATCGCGTCAAGCTACAACCCGCGCGATGCCGGATGGGAAACCAACCCGAAGTGCTACACGATGCCCGACTACCTGAAGGCGGTGAACGGCGCCAGCTTCTGGAAGGAAGCCGGCGGCAAGTGGATGGGGCACGACATCGCCAACGGCAACTCCTTCCGCGCGTCGAGCCTGTTCCAACGCTTCGAGGGCGAGGCGCTGGCGGCGATTGCCACCAACGAAGCGTTCGGCGCCGACGACATCACCGACCTGCTGATGATCAACATGAAGGGCCCCGACTACGTGAGCCATGCCTACGGTCCGGACGCTCCGGAGATGAAGGAAGAGATGGCGGAGCTGGATCGCCAGATGACGCGGTTGCTCGGGATCATCGACAAGAAGGCCGGTCCGAACGGGCGACTGCTGGCGATCACCGCCGATCACGGCATGCCTGGCGAGCCGGCCGCCGGGACGGCGCCACTACATCGACGAGATCGCCCAGCGGATTCACGCCCGCTTCGACCCGGTGGACAAGAAGGTCGTCACTTATTATGGCGACGCCGCGAACAACCAGATCTACATCGACACCGCGCGCCTGCGGACGCTGGGCTTCTCGTTGAAGGACGTGACGACGATGCTGGAGGGCGAGCCGTACCTGGTGGCCGCCTTCACCGAAGACGAGGTCCGCGCGGCGCAGGCGCAATTGCCGGGCATTTCAAGGCGCTGAGCCGATCCGCCGCGCCACGTCACATTACCGGGTGTGGCAATGCCTACCTGGCTGGAATTCGTCGTTGGCTACGCGGTATACCTGACGGCGGTCGCCTGGTCTGGACCGAAGGTTTCTACCGGGCCCGCGTGCCCGCGCTGGCGGTCCTGGGCGCGAGCCTGGCCGTAGGCATCGCGTGGCCGCGGATCGAGGCCGGTCCGGCCCCCTTCCCGCTGGTGGCGTGGGTGGCGGTTCCGGGCCTCTTCGTGCTGGCGACCTACCGGGTGTCCGGCGCGTTCTTCGTCACACCCAATCTCCCCCTCGAACGCTGGCTGCTGCGCGTGGATGCCACGGCCCTGATCGACACGGGCCTGCTGCGTGCGTACAGCGGTGTGAAGGCGATGCGATCGACCTTCGAGTTGCTCTACCTGCTGGTGTACGCGATGGTGCCGGTGGGCGCGGCGGTGCTGGCCGTTGCGGGACAAGCCGGCTGGCTGCCGCGCTACTGGGCGGTCGTCTTCGCCGCCGAGCTGACGTGTTACGCCACGCTGCCCTGGCTGCAGACGCGTCCGCCGCGGACCATCGAGGCCGCACCGGCAACGGCATCGGTGGACGCGTTGCGTCAGCTGAACCTGGCGGTGCTGGAGCGCGGCAGCATACAGGTGAACACGCTGCCCAGCGCGCATGCCGCCGGCGCGATCGCCCTGGCCCTGGTGATGGTGGAGGCGCTGCCGGCGATCGGCGGGGTGTTCCTCGCCATCGCCATCGGCATCACGGTGGCCACCGTCCTTGGCCGTTATCACTACCTGGTGGATGCCGTGCTCGGCGTCGCGGTGGCTGCCGTGGCGTGGCTCGTGGTGGGATAGGGAAGGGATCAGGAGTCAGGGATCAGGGATCAGGATGGGATCAGGGATCCGGGATCGGTCCGGATACCGGATACCGGATACCGGCCCCCGGTTCTACGCCACCGCCAACAGCTTGACGTTCGGGTTCTCGCGTTCGGTGTACTGCAGTTCCCAGTCCGACTGGAACAGCAGCACGCGGCGCTCGTCGCGATCGACGCAGTCCAGCACTCCCTGCGGGAGGCGCATCTGGTGGCCCGCCGGATGCTCGACCCAGCGCGCGGCGACGTGCGGCAGCTTGTCCACCTGGCACTCGACGCCGTACTCGTTGCGCATCCGCGCTTCGACGATGTCGAACTGCAGCGCGCCGACGACCCCGAGAATCGGCTCGCGCTTGCCGTAGATCGGAAACACCACCTGCATCAGCCCTTCTTCTTCGAGCTGGCGGATGCCTTCGTCGAACTGCTTGTACTTGACGTCGCGCAGCCGCAGCGCGCCGAAGAACTCCGCCGGGAAGTGCGGGATGCGCGCATAGCGCACCTTGGTGCCGGCATACAGCGTGTCGCCGATCGCAAAGCGTCCGGGGTTGACCAGCCCGACGACGTCGCCGGGATAGGCCGTTTCCACCGTCTCGCGCTCGCGGCCGAAGAAGCGGCTGGGCCGCGACAGCCGCACCGGCTCGTCGAGCCGCGCGTTGCGCACCAGCATGTCTTTCGTGAGCACGCCCGAGCAGACCCGCAGGAACGCCACGCGGTCGCGGTGCCGCGGGTTCATGTTCGCCTGGATCTTGAAGATGAACCCGCTGAAGTCCTCGGCCGCCGGATCGACGATGCCGATGTCGGTCTCGCGCGGCTGCGGCGGCGGCGCCAGTTCAACCAGCGCGGCCAGGAACGACTCGAGGCCGAAGTTCGACAGCGCCGAGCCGAAGAACACCGGGGTCTGCTTCGCCGCGCGGTAGGCCTCGGGATCGAAGCGCGTCCCGGCGGCTTCGAGCAGGTGCACGCCTTCGAGGAGCTCGGTGCGGCGTTCCTCGCCGATCAGCTCCCCCAGCTTCGGGTCGCTGGCGCTGGCGACGGCCACCGGCGTACGACGGTCGCCGCGCCGATCGCCGCGCTCGTAGAACAGGACCGTGTGCTGCTGCAGATCGTAGACGCCGCGGAAGCGATCGCCGGTGCCGATCGGCCAGTTCATCGGCACGGCCGCCACGCCGAGCACGCGCTCGATGTCGTCGAGCAGATCCAGCGGATCCCGCGACGGCAGGTCGAGCTTGTTGATGAAGGTGAGCATCGGCAGGTGGCGCTGACGGGCCACCTCGAACAGCTTGCGGGTCTGGCTCTCGATGCCCTTGGCGGCGTCGATCACCATCACCACGCTGTCCACCGCGAGCAGCGTGCGATAGGTGTCCTCGCTGAAATCCTTGTGGCCCGGCGTGTCGAGCAGCGTGACCCGGCGGTCGAACAGATCGAATTCGAGCGCGGCCGAGGTGATCGAGATGCCACGCTCGCGCTCGATGTCCATCCAGTCGGAGACGGCGTGCCGCTGGGCTTTCTTGCCACGGACCGCGCCGGCCAGCTCGATCGCGCCGGCGTACAGCAGCGTCTTCTCCGTGAGCGTCGTCTTGCCGGCGTCTGGGTGGGAGATGATGGCGAAGGTGCGGCGTTTCGCCACCTCGCGCGCGATGGCTTCTGAGGTCTGTCCTGCGGTCACGAACCTATGACAATATCAGGAGTTCGGGTCCGGATGGTATATTAGGACGTCCCCCGACCCCGATTCGTGCCGTGACGGCGAGCCGCACCAGGCTCACGGCCGAGCTCTTGTTCCTTCGTGCAGGGGAGTGTGCATGCGCCCGATTTGCCGACGTCAGTTCGTGGCCACGCTGGCCGCCGCCGTGCCTGTCCTCGCAAGTGCGCGCCCGCTGCTGGCGGCGAGCCGCGACGCGCGGGCCCTCGACTTCGTCCACACCCACACCGGCGAAAAACTCTCGGTGGAATACGCGCTCGGCGACCGCTATCTGCCCGACGCGCTCGAGACGGTCAACCACTTCCTGCGCGACTTCCGCACCGGCGACGAGCACGTCATCGATCGCGGCCTGCTCGACCTGCTGCACAACCTCGCCCGTCTCACCGAGACCCGGAAACCGTTCCAGGTCATTTCCGGCTATCGCTCGCCCAACACCAACGCCATGCTCCGCCGCGCCAGCGAAGGCGTGGCCGGCCGCAGCCTTCACATGCAGGGCCAGGCGATTGACATCCGTCTCGCCGATATCCCGCTGGGCAAGCTCCGCGCCGCCGCCCTCGTGACCGGCCGCGGCGGCGTCGGCTACTACCCCGCCTCGGATTTCGTGCACGTCGATACAGGCCGGGTGCGACAGTGGTAACAAGGGCAAGGCACAAGGCACAAGGCTAAAGGCAAAAGAGCCGGCAGACGGCAGACGGGGCGGTCTGCGCTGGTCTTGGGCTTAAGTCTTGGGTCTTGAGTCTTGAGTCTTGGGGCTTGGGGCTTGGGGCTTGGGGCTTCAGTTTGTGCCTTCTGCCTTTCGCCTTTCGCCTTTAGTGTCCCCTCCTCAGTAGTTCCACTGCACCTGGAACCCCACTCGGTTTGCGTCGCGCGTCGTTGAATAGGGGAACAGGCTCGTGCGCGTGCGTTCGAACGTGCGCGTGTAGATCATGGTCAGCTCGAGCTCCGTCCAGCGCGCGAGCTCCAGGCCGAAGTCCACTTCGTTGACGTGCTCGCGCGGCGCGTTGCGCGCGAACTTGCGGGCGCCGTCGTAGTACTGCCAGCGCACGAACGGGAACAACGAGCGCGGCCCATCGGCCCGGCGATAGTTCACCTGCACGTAGCCGCCATTCAGCGACTTGCGGTTGATGCTGCGATAGTCCTCACTGAGCTCGGGACCGCGGCCGACGTTCCACTCGGCCTCGACACCGATCGGCTGCGGATACCAGACCGCCGTCAGGGCCACGCGCTCGTCGATCACGCCGTCGGCTGGAGCAGTGGGCGTGAACGTCGCGCCGTCCGTGGTGATCGCCTGGGTCGAGGTGACGTACTTGCCGTAATAGCCCTGCGCGCCGACTTCGACGAACTGACCGTTCGACAGCTTGAACGGATACGCCCAGCGCGCGAGCACGTGCGGATCGCCGTTCTGATCCGATCGATTCAGGCCCTGGCCCGAATAGAGTCCGACCGCGACCGACCCGTAATCGCCCGACCCCTTGAGGCCCTGGCTGACCAGGTCGCGATAGCGTTGGCGCACCGCCGGCGACGCCCACATCAAGTACATCCCGTAGTCCCGCTCGCCTTCGACGGCGGAGTTGAGCGCGTCGGGGCGCTCGAACGGGCCACGATTCTGGCTCGACTGCAGGTTGACCCAGCCGTACGGCACCTTCGACTGGCCGATGCGGACCCGGAACGCCTTCTTGGCATCGAGATTCACGTCGGCATAGAGATCGCGCATCTGCAGCGAGTAGTCGGCGGCGCCGGTCGAGGCGTTGAAGTCGGCCTGCGCATACAGCGCGAGATGCTCGGAGACGTCCCCGCTCATGATGAAGCGGCCGCGGCGGATGAGGAACGACTCGTTCTCGTTCACCGAGCGATCCGCGGGCACCTCCAGCGCCGGGCCTTCGCCCTGCGCCACTTCGGTGAACCGGAACTGCGTGTAGCCGCGCATGCCCAGGCGCTCGTACCACTTGTTGCCGAGCGCCTTCTTGACCACGACTTCCGGGTCTTGCTTCGCCAGCTGCGCCTCCACCGCCTGCAAGTCGGCCGGTGAGCGCCTGTTCGGTCGAGGTCAGAACCTTCGTGGCCGATTCCTGCGTCTGGAGAGTGGGTGCCGCCGTCACCGGGGCGACCTGCCCCCCGGCGGCTGGAGGGGCGCTGGCGTCTGGCGCTTCGGCCGATACCCGCAGCTCGTCGTACTCCTCGGCGGTGATGGAGCCGCGATCGCGCAGGATGCGCAGCAGCCTCAGCAGCGCTCTCATTCGACGCGTGCGCGTTGGTGGCGGGCAGCAGCAGACCGGCAGCCGTGCAGGCGGCCAGGCAAACGGAGCGAAGCGTAATGGATCGCAACACAACAGTGAGTGTGGCAAGCACAGATGACGCGTCCGTTACACCCGTGTTTCATGTGCGTTACATTCCTGTCATGGAGGGCACATCGTGACCGCGGATCTCCGCGCCACCCTGCGCCTGTGGCGTCGTCGTCCCGTTGTTCCGGCTCTGGCCGTGCTGTTCCTCGGCAGCGGAATGGGTATGGCCGGCGGCATCTTTGCCGTCGCCGATGCGGCCCTGTGGCGGAGCCTTCCGCTGCCTGCCGCCGATCGGGTGATCTGGGTGCAGTCGCTTGATCGGGGCGTCGGGGGCGACACCTCCCCGGGCGTTTTTGCCGCATGGTCGAGTCGTGCCCGGACATTGATCGATGTGGGGGCGCTCAGGCCGGTCGCAGCCACCTGGCGAGACGCGCGCGGAGCCGAGCGCCTCGACGGCGCGCAGGCGACCGCGGGATTGTTTCGCGCCCTGGGCGTCACCGCCGTGGCGGGCCGGCCTCTCATCGCGGACGACGAACGCGCCGGCGCGGATCCGGTGCTCGTGCTCACACATCGGCTGTGGCAGTCCCGGTTTGGCGGTGACCCGTCCGTCGTTGGACGCCAGGTCGACCTCGACGGACGCAGCCGTCGTATCGTCGGCGTGCTCGAGGCCAATGCCGACCAGCTGCCGGTCGGCGGCGCTTTTTTCACGCCGCTGTCGTGGTCGCCAGACGCGTTGTCGCCCGGCGGTCCGCGCTACCTGAAGGTGGTGGGCCGAATGGTGGCATCGGGAGCGACCTCCTCCACCGGCCGTGAACTGACCGATATCGCGCAGTCGATTGGGGCTGTGGGCAGCGATGGCGCTTTGCTCGGGGCGCAGGCGACGCCTTTCGGGCGGGCCTTCGAGGGGACCTCAGCGCGTCTGCTGGAGCCGCTGTTCATCACCTCGCTCATCGTGCTCCTGATCGCGGCGATGAACACCGCCAACCTGTTGATTGCCGACCAGCACACGCGCCGCGCGGAACTGGCCGTGCGCGCGGCCCTCGGCGCCGGCCGGGGCCGGCTGATTCGCCAGTTGGTCACCGAGTCGCTCCTCGTCACGGCGGTGGCGGGCCTGCTGGCGCTGCTCCTGGCGCAGTGGTTCACCGCCGGGCTGATGGCGCTGCTGCCCGCGGACCTGCCGCGCCTGGGCGCTGCCAGCGTGGACGGGCGAACCGCCGCGTTCGTCACCGCGCTCGTCCTCGTCGTCACGGCGCTCGTAGGCGTGGCGCCGGCCATCCGGCAGACGGGCGGCACTCTCGCCGGTGCGGTTGTCGGCACGGCGCGCGGAGTGGTGCGTGGTGACGATCGCTTCCGCCGCGCGTTCGTGATGGCCCAGATTGCCCTGGCCATGACTCTGGGCTCGGCCGGGCTCCTGATGTGGCAGACGACCCAGGCGCTGATGCAGGCGCCGCGCGGCTACTCGCCTGATGGCGTGTGGACGGCGGCCCTGCGCCTGGCGGCCGGCGACTACCGCGGTCCCGCGGAGCTCGACGCGGCGCTGACGCGCGTGGTGTCCGCTGTCGCCGCCCTGCCAGGTGTCACGGATGTCGCGGTCGCCTCGCGCGTCCCACTCGCCGGCGGCGCGCCGGGATCAGACGTGGCGCTGGTGTCCGAAGCGTTTGCGCCGGGCACCGATCGCCAGGTCCGCATCCGCATCGTCTCGCCGGGCTACTTTCGCGCGCTGGGTGTGCCCGTCATCGAGGGACGCGACCTGACCGCGGGCGATGGCGCCGGTGCGCGCGCGGTGATGCTCGTCAACGAGACGCTGGCGTCGCGCCTGACGCCCGGCCGATCGCCGGTCGGACAGGCGGTGAAGTTCGCGGTCAAGGACTTCAGCGACGCCGCGGCTGCATGGCAGGTCGTGGGTCTGGTGGGCGACTCGAAGGACCGCGGCCCGCGAGAAGTAACCGAGCCCGAGGCCTATATCAGTATTGGACAGACGCCGGCCGGTGTCTTCGAATGGATCGGGCGCCAGGTCCTGCTGGTGGCGCGGTCAGCCCCTGGCGTCGCGCTGTCCCCTGCGACCCTGCGCCAGGCGGTGTCCGCCGCTGACCCTCGGATGCCCGCGTTCGACGTGCTGTCGCTCGACCAGCGCCTGCAGCGTCATCTCTCGGTCGAACGGCTGCTGTCGAACTTGCTGGCGCCGATTGCCGTACTCGGCACGCTGCTCGCCGGCTTCGGCGTGTTCGCGCTGGTGATGCAGATGGTGACGAGCCGGCGCCGCGAGATCGCCGTCCGCATGGTGCTGGGTGCCTCCCCGGCGACGATTGTGTACGACACGGCCAGCACCGGGCTTCGGCTGGCGCTGGGCGGCCTTGTCTTCGGCTGCCTCGGCGCGCTGGCCGCCGACCGGCTGCTTGCCGCAAGCACGTTCGGCAGCCGGGCGATCGATCCCGAGGTGCTGTTGTCCGTGGCCGTGCTCATGCTGATGACCACGCTGGTCGCGGTCTGGCTGCCGGCACGGAGGGCGGCGAGGCACGATCCCGCCGAGGCGCTGCGCGCCGAGTGAGCGGGTGATTACTTGTGCCAGACGTCCGCGAGCGACGCGTCCTTCTCGAACACGGAGCGGGCATACGGGCACAACGGCATCAGCTTTGTGCCGGTCTGCCTGGCCCAGGCCACCGCCGCATCCACCAGCACCCGGCCCGCGCCGGTGCCGCGGGCGTGGGGCGACACA
The DNA here is from genome assembly GCA_963723005.1 of uncultured Acidobacteriota bacterium. GTDB lineage: Bacteria > Acidobacteriota > Vicinamibacteria > Vicinamibacterales > UBA2999 > VFZN01. The sequence goes on from CAVRPA010000020.1 coordinate 346,601, forward strand.
GCGGTGTGATCCAGGATGACCAGGGCATCCCCGGCCCGCGAGTACGTCAGCTCGCCGAGCAGCCGGCCCTCCTCCTCGACGGTGAATCGTCCATGGGCCCCGGACTCGGTGTGATGCACAGTGGTCATCCCTCAATGTAAAGTACAGGCCCCTCGATAATGCATCCCTTGCCAGTGAAATCCGCGACCGTCGCTCTTGGCCTCGCCATCCTCCTGGGGCTGCCGGCCTGCCGGACCGGCTCTCCTGCCCCGGCCCTGGTCGACGACACGCGGTTGGCCATGGGCTCGGAGTTGCGGATCGCGGTGTGGACGGAGCAAGAGGCGGCGGCGCGCGCGGCGATCGCCGCGGCGTTCGCGGAGTTCGATCGACTGGAAGACGCGCTCAGCGTGTGGCGCCCGGGGAGCGACGTGCAGCGGTTGAATGCGGCGGCCGGAGCCGACCCGGTGGCCGTTGGACCGGACATGTTGGCCGTGCTGGACGCCGCGCAGGACGGCAGCCGCGAGACGCGCGGCGCGTTCGACGTCACCTTTGGCGCGCTCAGCGACATCTGGCGGTTCGATCACGATCAGGACAATCGCGTGCCGTCAGCGGACGAGATCGCGGCGCGGCTGCCGCTGATCGATCACGCGGCCGTGGTTACCGACCGTGCCGCCGGCACCGCCCGCATCACCCGACCGGGAGTGAAGGTGCACCTCGGCGGCATCGGCAAGGGGTATGCGGTGGACCGCGCCGCCGCGCTCCTGCGCGCCGCCGGGTTCAACGACTTCGCGTTGCAGGCGGGCGGCGACCTCTATGCCTCGGGCCGCCGGGGCGACCGCCCCTGGCGCATGGGACTGAACGATCCGCGCGGCGCGGGCGGAGAGAGCTTCGCGACCATCGAGCTCCACAACGAGACGTTCTCGACGTCCGGCGACTACGAGCGGTTCTTCCTGAAGGACGGCGTGCGCTACCACCACATCCTCGACCCGCGAACCGGGCAGCCCGCCCGTGGGTGCCGCAGCGTCACCATTTTGGCCGCCAGCGCGCTCCAGGCCGACTGGCTCTCGACCGGCGTGTTCATCATGGGACCGGACGAGGGGATGGCGCTCGTCGAGCGCCTGCCGGGCGTCGAAGCCGTGATCGTGACGGCCGACAGCGAAGTGAAGATCTCCTGCGGACTACGCGATCGCCTGACGGTGGAACGCCAGCCGACGCAATAGCAGGGCGCGGGCGAGAGGTCTTGAGTCTTGGGTCTTGAGCCTAGAGCCTAGAGCCTTGGGGCTTGGGGCTTGGGGCTTGGGGCTTGGGGCTTGGGGCTTGGGGCCCCACGTGAAACGGCCTGGGTGGGTCCGTCACTATCGGTGTGATGACCGACATCGTCCCCGGTACCCTGGATACCGGACTCCGGAGACCGGATACCGGCTCTTCAGTGACAGATCGTCAGGCCGCGGTCCACCGCGTTGCCGGCAACGTCCAGGAACTCCCACTCATAGTGCGCGGGCTCCAGCTTCAGGCGGAGAACGCCGTGGGACTGGATGACGAGCTCGGAGCTGGCCGCGGCCCGGCCACGGGAATAGATCGGGGCGCCGCCCGTGCCGGCGGTGAACTGCCGGATGCCCCGGTGCGGATCGGGCCTCTGGTTCGCGTCCATGGGCGCGAACCGCTCGTAGATGTGGTCGTGGCCGGCCAGCAGGACGTCCGCGCCATTCTGGTAGAGCAGGTCGAAGACGTCGCGCAGCCAGGGATTGGGGCCGTTCTGGCCGGAACTGTCAAACGGGTGATGGACTGCCGCCAGCGTGCAGCGGGTCGGGTCGGTGCGGAGCTGGTTCTCGACCCAGCTGTACTGCTCCGAACCCCGGCCGAGCGGCACCGACGAGTTCAGCATCAGCACCTTCCAGGAGGCGGCGTTGAACGCGTAGAACCCGCGACGGCCCTGACCAGCGCGGTCGCCAAAGTACGTGAAATATCCCTCGGCGTTCGGCTGGCCGTAGTCGTGGTTGCCGGGCAGCGCCTTCAGCCGCGAGCCCAACCGGCCGAAGTCGGGGTCGAAGCAGCGGCGAAACTCGTCAATCGAGCCGTTCATATAGGCCAAATCCCCGAGCATCAGGACGTCGCCGCCGAGGTTGCCCAGGAGCCGCCCGACCTGGGCCATGCCAGCGGATCCGCACCAGCCGGTATCGCCGATCGCATTGATCGTCGCGGAGCCGTTGCCAATTGGAATGGTCGGGGGTTGGGGATTGATGGGAGGAGAGGCCGGGTCACCGCTGGGCAAGCCAGCGGACGGTCCACTCACTGCGGTCTGGGCGCCCGACTGAGAAGCTACCGATGGCGAGGTCGGCGACCCACTGCACCAGGACGATGCGAGAGCGCACCCGACGACAAACGTCACACCGATCGTCCGGGGGGAGCAGGGGAACAAGTAAATAGAACCTCTGTGGCCCTGCTGGTCGTAGGACGTTCGACCGAAAGGCTGATGTAAGGTAGATTTTAGATCATGAGACGCCCAACAGCAACGATTGTTCTGCTCCTGGCGCTCTCGGTCATCCCGGCCACGGGATGGACGCAAACCGCCGACGATCTCTTCAACGGCCAGGTCCTCCAGCGCGTGGATCTGCGACTCCATTCCGCCGACTGGGAGAAGCTGAAGGCAGACTTCCTCGAGAACACCTACTACCCCGCCGATCTCACCTGGAATGGCGTCACCGTCCGGAACGTCGGCATCCGTTCACGCGGTCACGGCTCGCGCAGCGGCAACAAGCCCGGCCTCCGCGTCGACTTCGATCACTATTCGACCGACCTGCAGTTTCTCGGCCTGAAGTCGCTGGTACTCGACAACCTGACGCAGGATTCGTCCGGGATCCACGAGACCGTCACGATGGCGCTGTTCGCGCGGCTCGGCATCCCCGCACCGCGCGAGGCCCATGCCCGGCTTTACGTAGACAACAAGTACGCCGGACTCTATGTCATCGTCGAATCGGTGGACAAGCGGTTGCTGGCCCGCGTCTTCGGCGCCATCGACGAGGACACGCAGAACGACGGCTTCCTGTTCGAGTTCAACTGGGAGAACGAGTGGCACCTGGAACACCTCGGCGAGGAACTCGGCCCCTACAAGGTGCGCTTCGACGCCAAGACCAATGAATCGAAGAGCGACGAAGAGAAGTACCGCCCGATTGAGGAGCTGGTGCGACTGGTGAACGAGACCCGCGAGGATCGCCTGCCCGCTGCGATCAGTCCCCTCCTCGACCTGCCGGCGTTCATCCGCTACGTCGCCGCACAGAACTTCGTCGCCGAGATCGACGGCGTGCTCGGCACCTGGGGCGTGAACAACTTCTATCTGTATCGCCTCGAGAACCGCACCCAGCACGTCTTCATCGCCTGGGACGATGACGTGACGTTCTGGGGACCGAGCTTCCCCACCAACGAGGGCCACGACGCCAACGTGCTGATGAACAAGCTGATGCGCGTTCCCGAATACAAGGCGATGTACCTGGCGGAGTTGCAGCGCGCCATCGACAGCGCGTCCGAACCCGTCGGCGACGCCACGTGGATGGAGGCCGAGATCCGGCGCCAGCTGGAACTGATCGACGAGGCGATGCGCGAGGATCCGCTCAAGCCCTACGGCAACGGACCAGTTCGACAGCTCGCGGGGGCTGATGAGCGCGTTCACGAAGGATCGCATCGCCTTCGTCCGCTGCGAGATGGAGCGCGGCCCGAGAACCGGATGCGAGTCGGTGATCGGCGCGGCGGCCGTCCCGGCGCCGGTGACGCGGCCGCAGTAAGGACAGGAACGGTGGCGCGCGCCCGGCTTCCGGGCGCGCCCGCCTAGATCGGCTTGAGCGGCAGGACCTTCAGCTTCTTCGCCTGGTAATCCAGGATGCGCCAGTGCGGGCACTTCTGCTCGTCCGCATACAGCCGCTCGCAGTCGTCGCAGCGGACGCACTCGGTCACCAGGATCTTCCCGCCCTGAATCGCGCCCCACTCGCAGGTCTTCTGGCACAGCCGGCAGGTGCTGCACTCGGACCACCGCTTGATCTTGAAGATGGTGAGGTTCGAGATGATGCCGAGCGTCGCGCCTACCGGGCACAGGAACCGGCAGTAGGCGTTCCGCACGAACACGCTGGCCACGAGCAGCACGCCGACGCCGATCCACATCGGCGTGGTTCCCACCAGCGTGAACATCCAGAACGGCTCGACGAAGCGGTAGATCGTGATGTCCTTCGTGACCAGGAAGTAGACCAGCACGCTGCCGAGCAGCGCGAACTTGATCCACGCCGCGCGCAGTTCGATCGCCCGCGGCACCTCGAAGCGCAGGCGCGCCGGCAGCACCGCGTCCATCAGCTGCGTCAGCGCGCCGAAGGCGCACACCCGCCCGCAGTAGAAGCGGCCGAACAGCACGGTCGTCACCACGGTGACGCCGGCCAGCAGGTACCACGTGAGCGACGAGCGGAACAGCGGCAGGTCCGCCTGCATCAGGCGGAACACGTCCGTGATCGAGATCAGGCTGCTCTTGTAGAACCCCATGTACGCCACGGAGGCGACGAGCGTCGCGTACTTGAGGGGGACGCTCTTCCGGCGAAAGCTGATGTAGGCGAAGGTGAAGAAGACGACCAGCGCCACCAGATCCGGGATTTGTGGCCGCAGGACGTCGGCGAAGGTCTCGACCGGGGCCTCATCGAAGCCCCAGGGATCCACCTCCGGCTGAATCACTGCTGCTTCACCGACGCCGGGTTCAGGAACTGACGGGCCATGGCCCGCGAGCTGTCGCGGATGGCGCGCACCGCGCTGTTCATCGTGATGCTGGCCCGCGAGACCATGTCAACGTCCTGCCCGAGCTTGAACGGATCGCGCACGCTCTTGCCCTTGAACTGCGCGACGAAAGTGGCCGGCTGCACCGAGAAGTATCCGTACGGCTCGGAGTCGTAGTCGAGCACGACGCCGGTGATGATGCCGGTGAGATCCAGGCCGATCAGGAAGTGGATGGCGCCGTGATAGCCGCGCTCCTGCGGCACGAGATCGGTGGACCAGAACGCATAGCCGATCGGCTGCGCATCGGGCTTGGTCTTCGGGTCAACGGCGTAGGCCTTGAAATGGAGCGGCGTGCCCTCGAGCGGCGAGAACGCCACCGCCTGGGGGAACAGCTTCTTCAGATGAGCGTCCGGTTTGGGATTGGTGAAGATGCGATCCGCGGCCCAGGCCACCGATACGGTGGCGACAACGAGCCCGATGGCCAACAACGTTCTCACGATACGTCTCCGATTGCTCCGGACGGGAGCTGCTCGAGCCGTACCCGCAGGTAGGCCACGCCCATGAGCAGCACCATCAGTTTTCCGCCGCCCGTCATGCCGTTGGCGCAACTCAGGCGGACTTCTTCTCCCGGCGCCGCCTCGAACGCGAGGGTCGTGCCGAACAGGGTGTTGTGAGCTTTTACCACATGAGGGCCCGGAGCGATATCCTGCGCGAAGGATTTCCCATACGACAGGTTGTCCAGCCGCTCGCCGTCCAGCCACAGCCGGATGGGGCGGTCCTGCACGTCGTCGGGTTGGGATCGCGTGATCAGCAGTCGGGCACTCATGAATCGGCTGGTTCCCGTTCCAAGCGTACCAGCAGATAGGTGGCATGCAGCCACATCATGAGAAACCACCCGGCGCGCGGGAAACCGTTGCCGCAGCGGACGCGCGCGTGCTCGGCGGGATGCAGATCGAGTTCGATGGTCCGCGAGAACAACGTGTTGAAGGCCCGAACCTTGTGCGGCCCCGGCTTGAGCTCGCGCGTGATCGAGTTACCGTAGCGGACCTTCCCCCACGGCTCGTCGTCCACGAATATGTAGATCTGTCGGTCGGCAAAGATGTCCCCATCGTACCGCGAGATGGTGAGCTGCGCATCCTTGGTGGCGGTGGGTTCGGGCGGCGACGGCTGGTCCGGTCCGTGAAAGGCCCGCACCAGCACCGAGAGATCGGAGGTGTCGATCAGCGGCTCGGTATCGCGCGGCGCGTCGAGCGCCGGCGACAACACGGGCGGGTCTTCGAGCGTGACTCGGGAGCGCCGGGGACCCCAGTGGAAGCGCGCCATCGGCCCAGCATACGCCGAAGTTCCGCTAGAATGCGCGCGTGTCTCGACGCTTGTTGGCCCTCTCGTTCATGGCTGCGCTGGCCGTCGGCGCGGCACCCGCGGCGCAGCCTGGCGCGACGTTCGACATCCTCATCCGTAACGGGCTCCTGGTCGATGGGACCGGTGCAGCCGGCGTCGTCACGAGCGTCGGCATCCGCGGCGGCCGTATCGCCGAGATTGGCGCGCTCACGGGCGCAACCGCGCGCTGAGACGATCGACGCCAGCGGGCTGGTGATCGCGCCCGGCTTCATCGACGTTCACACGCACGTGGACGAGATTGCCACGCAGCCTGCCATCCCCCACTTCGTCCGCATGGGTGTGACGACGGTCGTCGCCGGCAATTGCGGCGGGTCGGCGGCCGATGTGGCGAAGGGGTTTGCCGAGGTGGAAGCCGCGAAGCCGGCCATCAACTACGCCACGCTCGTCGGCCACAACACCGTGCGCCGCGAGGTGATGGGCACGGTCAACCGCCAGGCCACGCCGGAGGAGCTGACGAAGATGGAGGCGCTGGTGGACAAGGCCATGCGCGACGGCGCGGTGGGCTTCTCCACCGGGCTGCAGTACGTGCCCGGCACCTATGCCGAGACCGGTGAGATCGTGGCGCTGGCGCGTGCCGCCGCCCGGCGGGGCGGCGTCTATGCCACGCACATGCGCAACGAGGGAACGACGCTCGAAGAGGCCGTGGGCGAGGCCATCAACATCGCCGAGCAGGCGCAGTGCCCGCTGGAGATTTCACACCTGAAGGTGGACGCGCCGAGCCGATGGGGCGCGAGCGCGAAGGCGCTGGCGATGATCGACGCCGCGCGGGCGCGCGGGTTGCGCGTCAACGCCGATCAGTATCTCTATGACGCCGCCAGCTCGAACCTCGGCATCCGTTTTCCCTCGTGGGTGCTCGAGGGCGGCCAGGAGAAGATCGACGAGCGGCTGGACGACGATGCGACCTGGGCGAAGATCCGGGCCGAGATGCGCGAGCTGATCCGCGAGCGCGGGCTCGAGGACTACGACTTCGCGCGCATCGCCGAGTACCGCACCGACCGCTCGCTGAACGGGCTGACGATTCCGCAGGCGTCGCAGAAGGTGCTGGGGGCCGCGGACCTCGCGACGCAGCAGGAGATGATGCGCAGGATGCTGCGCGCCGGCGGCGCGTCGATGGTCTATCACTTCATGTCGGACGACGACCTCACGCGCATCCTCAAGCACCCGATGGTGTCGATCGCGTCGGATTCGGGGCTGAACACCTTCGGCGAAGGCGTGCCGCACCCGCGCGGCTATGGCAACGCGGTGCGCGTGCTGGGACGGTATGTGCGGGAGCAGAAGGTGATCACGCTGGAGGAGGCGATCCGGAAGATGACGTCACTCCCGGCGGATCAGTTCGCGTTCGCGGATCGCGGACGGCTGGCGGCGGGCAAGGCTGCCGACGTCGTGGTGTTCGACGCGGGCACCGTCGGCGATCGCGCGACGTATGCGGACCCGCATCAGTATCCGACTGGCATCGTGCACGTGCTGGTCAACGGCGTCCTCGTCGTCCGCGGCGGGACCCAGACCGACGCCCGCCCCGGCCAGGTGCTGAGGCACCGTTAGGGTCTGGCACGATCGACCGAAATTTGCGGCAGTTTCTGCCCAGGTGGCAAAAACGCCGTCATTTCGGCCGGTATCGTGCCAGACCCCACCCCTCAGGCGCCGGGGGCGCGGTACTTGCCGGTCTTCTTCGAGGCGGCATCCACCTCTTTCGCCGAGAGCAGCGGTATCGTCGTCGCCGTCACCAGGCCCGAGGCATTCACGGCCATCACCCCGGCGAGCGCGCTCGGGACGTCCGGGAAGTCGCAGATGACGACCGCATCGGCATCCCCATGGGCGAAGTAGAAACATTCGACCTTTCCACCCAGTGACTTGACGAGCGCGCGGGCCGCGGCCTCGCGCTTGCTGCCGCCTTCCTTCATGACGCCGCGAACGCCTTCCGCGGTGTAACTGGCCTTGAGCAGATACTTCGGCATGGAACCTCCTGGGGGAAGAGAAGCCGCCGGAACGGCGCGTGAGGGATGGCGGCGCACCCACACGCGTAAAGCCTGAGCAGTATAGAGGCGGTCGGCTGTTAAATCTCGAGATTTACGATCGTCCCAAGGCACGACGCGCGACGGCAGGCAGGCTCCGGTCCACCGCTCCGGCGGTGGCGGCACGGTCCAGGACCGCCGCGGCCGTCCAACCCGCCGCTCGCAGTTCGCGGACGCCGGTCGCGCCATCGGACTTGCTCAATTTTTCCGTCGGCGACTTCATCACCAGCGGATGATGCGCGAAACGGGGCGGCCGATCGCGGCCGAGCAAGCGCGCCAGTTGAATCTGCCGCCCGGTGGACGCCAGCAGGTCTTGTCCGCGGATGACGTCGGTAATGCCCTGATCCATGTCGTCTACCACCACGGCAAGCTGGTAGGTCCAGTTCCCGAGTCGATCCCGAATCAGCAGATCGCCGCACTGCGCCGCGGGATCCTGCGACTGCGGTCCGAGCAGGCGATCCTCGAAGTGTTCCGTCGCGGGCTCCAGCCGCACGCGCCAGCCGAGCCCGTCATCCAACCCCAGGCCGCGATGCCGGCACGTGTTCGGGTAGCGCCGTTCGCCGTCGGTTCCCGCAGGCAGCTGCTGGAGCTCCGCCCGTGTGCACGAGCAGCCGTACACCAGGCCCTGCCGCACGAGGACGTCGAGCGCGGCCCGATACAGCGGGTCGCGGTCGCTCTGCTTCACCACCGGTCCGTCGGCCTCGAAGCCGAGCCACGCCAGGTCCTCGAGGATGGCCGCCTCGAAGGCCGGGCGGCTACGCTGCCGATCGTGATCCTCGATGCGCAGGCGCACTTTGCCACCGTCGGCCTCGGCCAGGCCCCAGACATAGAGCGCGTTGACCACGTGGCCCAGGTGAAGGAACCCCGTGGGCGCCGGCGCGAACCTGGTGAGCACGCAGCATGGTGCCCCCCGACACCGCACGGTGGCAACTGGGGTCTGGCACGATCGGCCGGTTTTTGATGCAGTTTCTGCCATCCCCGCTCGATCCCGTTCCCCGACCGCTCGACGCCCCGCCGCCGCCGGTCGGCCGATCCAGCGGACCCCGGGCACCCCCTCGCCCGTAAACTGATGCAGACATGACCGTCGTCAGCCTGGTGTTCCTGGTCGTCTGCATCTTCGGCGCCTTCGCCTACGGGTCGGCGACGCTGATGGCGCTGCGCCAGGCGACCCCGGTCTGGGCGGTGGACCCCGACGGCCGCCCCTGCCCGCAAACGTCCGTGGACGGCGTCAGCCTGACGATGTTCGTCGCCTGCACGATCTGGTTCGCCCTGAACTCGTGGGCGGAGTTCACCTTCATCGTCTTCGACGGGCGGCGGATGAGCGCCGCCGAAGTGGCGGTCATCGCCCTCGCCTTCCTGTTTCCCCCGCTGATCATGCATCTCGTCTACCGGGAGACGCGCACCCGGGAAGACGGCGTGGCCGTCGCCCGCACCTGGCGCTGGCCGCTGGCCGTGATGTACATCGCCAGCCCGGCGATCGGCGTGGTCGTGCTCGGCAGCATCTTCGGGTGGTGGCCGCGTCCCGTGGCGTTTGGCCGCTTCATCGGCTCCACGTTCGGCATCCTCTTCACGATTTCCAGCGTCTACTCCACGCTGGTGATGGTGCGGCGACGGCCGAAGCGAAAGACGGACGCCCAGCGGCGGATGAGCAACGCCATGCTGGTGCTGTTCTTCATCGTGACGGTGATCTTCATCAGCGTCGCGTTGCTGAACGAGACCAGCATCCTGGTCGAGATCTTCGATCGCGTCACGCGCTCCACGCCCATCTTCTTCCTGATCGTCGCGGTGTACTTCGAGAACCGTTTCGAGTTCTACGATCTCGTGATCAAGCGCGGCGTGATGCTGGTTGCGACCATCGTCGCGCTCGGACTGGTGTTCGCCGTGGTGCAGCCGCTGATGGATCAATTGCCGCCGGGACCGGTGCGGCCCTGGCTGGCGGCGATGCTGCTGGTGCCGGCGGCGATGGCGCTGCCCTGGCTCTCCCGTTCGCTCTCGAGCAGCCTCGACCACCTGTGGTTCGGCCGCGAGTTCACGGCGGTGGAAGCCGTCAAGCACCTGCTCGGGGCGATGCAGCCCGCGACCGGCGAAGAGACCCTCATCGTCGAGGCCGAGCGCCGCCTCGCCGAGATCTTCAGCACGGCGATCAGTATCCGGCTCGACGACGACCCGCTCGCCCGCCGCGGCGATCAGCGCGGACGCGGCAACGCCATCCGGAGCGCGGGTGCGGTTCGTGGTGAGCGGCGATCCCACGGGGCGGCGGCTGCTGAGCGAGGACCTGCAGATGCTGCGATCGCTGGCCGGGGTGTTCGGCTTCCTGCTCGAAACGACGCGCCTGCAGCAGAAGCGGCAGGAGCAGGAGCTCGTCGCCCAGGATCTCCGGCTCCAGACCAGTCGATCGGAATTGAAAGCGCTGCGGGCCCAGATCAACCCGCACTTCCTCTTCAACGCCCTCAACGCGATCGCCTCGCTCATTCACACCAATCCCGGTCGTGCCGACGAGGCGGTCGAGCAACTGGCCGAGGTCTTCCGCTATACGCTGCGGCGCTCGGATTCGGAGTGGGCGCCGCTCGATCAGGAGCTGGCGTTCGCCCGGGCCTACCTGGACGTCGAGCGCGCCCGCTTCGGCCCGCGCCTCACCTGCGGCATCGACTCGGATCATCTGTCGCCGGTGCCTCAGGTGCCGTCGATGCTGCTCCAGACGCTGATCGAGAACGCGGTGAAGCACGGCGTCTCGCAGACGCGCGGACCAGGTCGAATCGACGTGATGGTGCGGACTCTTGCCGATCAGGTGACCGTGGAAGTCCGCGACAACGGGCCGGGGCCGGGCGCCACGCACGTGCTGCCGCGCGACGGCGAGGGCTTCGGCCTGCGCAGCGTCCGCGAGCGGCTGGCGGGACACTTCGGCGGCCGGGCGCGCCTCGAGCTGGAGCGCGACGAAGCGGCCGGGGTGACCATCGCGCGCATCACCATGCCGATGGTGCGGGTGGCCGCATGATCCGCGCGATCATCGTGGACGACGAGCCGCCGGCGCGGGCGCGCCTGCGTCACCTGCTGAACGAAGCCGGTGGCGTGTCGGTGGTCGGCGAAGCCGGCAACGCCGACGAGGCGCGAGAGCTGGTCCGCGACCGCCGGCCGGACGTGCTGTTTCTCGACATCGAGATGCCCGAAGTGCGCGGCACGACGTTGGCCGCCTCGCTGCCGGAGCCGCGCCCGTTCGTCGTCTTTGCCACCGCCTACGAGCGCTATGCGATGGACGCGTTCGCCTGCGATGCGACCGACTACCTGCTGAAGCCGGTGAGCCGCGCCAAGCTCGCGTCCACGCTGGAGCGCATTCGCGTCCGCCTGCACCATCGCAGCGACACCGAGCGCGATGTCGCCACGGCGTCGGCGCTGCAGGCCGACATGTGGCCCGGCGCCCTCCCGCCGATTCCCGGATTCGACTGCGCGGCGGCGTCACTGCCGGCGGCCGGCGTGGGCGGCGACTTCTACGATGCGTTCGCGCTGCAGGACGATACCTGGGGACTGCTCATCGGCGACGTCTCGGGCAAGGGCGTAGCCGCGGGGTTGGTCGCGACGGCCGTGCAGGGCCGCGTGCAGACGGCGGCCCGGCACGCGAAGCTCGCGCCGACCGACCTGGCCGGCGTGTTGAACGCCGATCTCTTCGCCTCCACGCAGGGCCAGCGCTACGCGACGATGATCTACGCCACGCTCGACGCGACGGCTCGCCGGATGCAAGTGGTCAACGCCGGCCATCCCGGAGCCTTGCTGTTCCCGGCTGCGGATGGCGAACAGGTGGAGTTGATGTCGACGGGTCCTGCACTCGGCCTGATGGACGTCGCCCGCTTCACGAGCACCGACATCAGCGTGCCGCCTGGAAGTATCCTCGTGGCATTCACCGACGGGGTGATCGAGGCGCTCGACGGCAGCGACGTCGAGTTCGGCGTCGAACGGGTCGCGGCACTGGTCAAGGGCCTTCGGCACGCCCCAGCCGCCACGCTCTGTGCGGCGCTCCTCGACGGAGTCCGCCGCCACCGCGGCGCACGGCAACATCAGGACGATGTGACGGCGCTGGTCGTCAAGGGGACTGACAGATGATCCGAGCGCTACTCGTGGACGATGAGCAGCCGGCACGCGAGCGGCTGCGGCAGCTTCTGTCGGCGCATCCCGACGTGGAGATCGCCGGCGAGGCCGAGGATGGCGTGCAGGCGGCGGAGCGCATCGCCGAGGTCGCGCCAGACGTCGTCTTCCTGGATATCCAGATGCCGGGCGCTTCGGGTCTCGATGTCGCCGCCTCGCTCGGGCAGCCGCGCCCGTTCGTGATCTTCTGCACGGCCTTCGATCAGTACGCGGTGGACGCCTTCGAGCTGTCCGCCACCGATTACCTGCTGAAACCGGTGAACCGCGCCCGCCTGGCAGCGGCGCTCGATCGCGTCCGGCAGAAGCCGTCGGTGCGCGATCAGGAACGCGGGCTCGATGTCTCGGCGCGGCGAGAGGGACTGACGCCTACGCGCTTCCTCGCACGCCGCGGTTCCCGCTTTCGCGTGGTGCCACGCGCCGACGTCGTCGCCTTCACGTTCGACGAGGGCGTGACCCGTCTGTTGACGGCCACCGAGCAACTCTCGATGCAGCCGACACTGGCGGCGCTGGCCCGGCGGCTGGACGAGGAACACTTCTGCCAGATCTCGCGAACCGTGATCGTGCATCTCGATGGTGTGCGCGAAGCGCGGCCGTTTCCGGATGGCACCGGCGAAGTGCTGCTCGCCAACGGCCAGACCGTGCCGGTGGCGCGACGGCGATGGAAGATCCTGATGGAGAGACTGGAGCAGGCTTGAGGCTTGGGGCTTGGGGCTTGCGGCTTGCGGGCTTGCCGCCTGATCTCCTGATCCCTGATCCCTGATCCCTGATCCCTGATCCCTGATCCACTACAATCCCTCCATGACCCGACGAGAGCTGATGGCGCTGGCCACGCGGCTGGGCGCTGCGGCCGCGGCGGCGCCCCTGATCCGCACGACCTCCCTTTTTGCGCAGGCGCCGGCCGCGAATTCATGGGGCAAGGATGCGCTCACCCGCCTGTCCACGCGCCCTCCCGACTACGAAACACCGGTCGCGCTGCTCGACAGCTTCATCACGCCGGTGGACAGGTTCTATGTGCGGTCGCACCTGCCGGTGCCGACCTCACTCGATGCGCAAGCGTGGAAGCTGACCGTCGACGGCGACGTCGCCACGCCGCTGTCGTTGAGCGTGGCCGACCTGCGGGCGCTGCCGCCGGTCACCGTGACCGTGACGCTGGAATGCGCCGGCAACGGCCGTGCGTTCTTCACGCCGGCGGTGGCCGGCATCCAGTGGAAGAAGGGCGCGGTCGGCACCGCGCGATGGACCGGCGCGCGGCTCGCCGACATTCTCAAGAAGGCGGGTGCGAAGAGCTCCGCTCGCTTCGTCCACATGCAGGGCGCGGACAAGCCGCTCGGCACGATGCCCGCGTTCGTGCGCCAGGTCCCGATGGACAAGGCGATGCACCCGGACACGGTGATCGCCTACGAGATGAACGGCCAGCCGATTCCTCCCGTCCACGGCTTTCCGCTCCGCGCCATCGTGCCCGGATGGGAAGGCGCGTATGCGATGAAGTGGCTGACCACGCTGCACGTCTCCGAGACCCCGACCGACAGCTTCTGGGTGGCAACGGGCTACCGTTATCCGGTGAAGCGGGTGGCGCCAGGCGCCGCCGTGGACGCCAAGGACACGGCGCCGCTCACCGGCCTGGTCGTGAAGTCGCTCATCACCACACCACTCGACGGCGCAACGCTGAGCCCCGGGAAGATTCCGGTCGCCGGCTTCGCGTGGGCCGGCGAAACCGAGATCGCGTCGGTTGACATCTCCACCGACAGCGGTGCGACGTGGAAGCCCGCGCGCCTGGTCGGCGAACTGCAGCCCTACACCTGGCGGCGCTTCGAGTACACGTTCGAGGCCACGCGGTCCGAGTCGCACCTCATCCTCTCGCGGGCCACCGACGTCAAGGGCGCGGTGCAGCCGGCGGTGTCGCACTGGAATCCATCGGGCTATCTGTGGAACCAGTACGACAGCGTGCGAGTGGAGGTGAAGTAGTGATGCGGCGGGACGTCGCCGGCCGCGCCCGCGACCAGCGGCCGCTGCGCGTCGCGATGGGGATGGCGGCGATCCTGCTGAACGTGCTCGTGGCCGGGCTGTCGGCGCAGGCGCCTGCGTCAGGCAGCGCAGCGTCCGACTTGCCCGACGGGGCCGGTGCGGAGGTGTTGCGAGCCCGCTGCATGAGTTGCCACGGCAGCGACCTCATCACGTCGCAGAAGCTGAACGAAGCCGGCTGGGGGCGCGAGATCGACAAGATGGTGCGTTGGGGCGCCACGGTCAGCGAGGCCGATCGGCCGGCGTTGCTCGGCTACCTCTCCACCCATTTCGCGCCGCTCCCGATCGCCTCGCACAGCCGCGCGGCCGAGGGCGAGACGGTGTTCAAGCGCGCCTGCCTGATGTGCCACGGCGCGGATCTCACCGAGCAACAGCGGCTCTCGCCGACGGGCTGGACCCGCGAGGTCGAGAAGATGATGCGCTGGGGCGCGGTGGTCAGCGAGGCGGAGAAGCCCGCGCTGGTGGACTTCCTCTCGACGCGATATCCCATGCGCTGACGGGCGCCGCGGCCCCAGCGCCCGCACCCACATGATCGACGCGCTCTACGCGCTCCTCGTGATGTTCACGCTGCTGTGGCTGGCCTCGTTATGGTTCGCCAACGCCAGCATCGTCGACATCTGGTGGGGCCCGGCGTTCATCCTCGCCCTGATGGTCTACCTGCGATTCGCATCGCCGGCGCATCCCCGCGGATGGCTGATCCTCGGCGCGACGACGGTCTGGGCGTTGCGCCTGGCCTGGCACATCGGCCGGCGCAACGTCGGCCACGGCGAGGACCCACGCTACCGGGCGTGGCGCGACGAGCACGGGCCGCGATGGTGGTGGCGCAGCTACTTCCAGGTGTTCGTCCTGCAGGCGGTCGTCGCCTGGACTGGTCTCGAGCCCGCTCTACTTCGCCGCTCGAGGCGATGCGGCATTCCCTTCGGCCCTCGACATCCTGGGAACACTTCTATTTGTCGCCGGGCTGCTGTTCGAGGCCATCGCCGATGCGCAGCTCGCCGCCTTCAAGCGCGACCCCGGCAGCCGCGGCCGCGTGATGGACCGCGGGCTGTGGCGATATTCACGTCACCCCAACTACTTCGGCGAGGCGCTGTTGTGGTGGGGCCTGGGCCTGATCGGCGCCAGTGCAGCGGGCGGCTGGAAGGGCCTGGCCGGCCCCGCGTTGATGACGTTTCTGCTGCTCCGCGTCTCCGGTGTCGCGATGCTCGAGCGCGGACTGTTGAAGACGCGGCCGGGCTACGCCGACTACGTCGCGCGCACCTCGGCGTTCGTGCCGCGGCGGCCGCGGTAGCCAGGCACGGCTCGGGGGCCGAGGCATCGCTCTCTAAGTCTTTGGCACCGTCACCACGAGCGCTTCCGGCTCACGCGCGCTGAGGCGACGATAGCCGTGCGGCTGCGAGGAGTCGAAGTACATCGCATCGCCGCCGGTGAGCACGTGCTCGGTTCCCGCGACCACGACGCTCAGCTTGCCGTTCAGCAGATAGAGAAATTCCGCGCCTGCATGCTCGTGCAGCTTCGGGCGTTGGGCGGTTTGACAAAAGCGCACGCGGTAGGCGTTCATCAGCCGTTCCGTCGCCGTGAAATCAAGGCACTCGAACTCCCAGGCCACGTCTCGCCCGCCCAACCGCTCTGAGAACCGCTGGCGGTCGGCGGCGCGGACAATTCCCAGCGTCCGCTGCGACGCCGCGCTGCTGAAAAAATAGTCCAGGCCCACTCCGTAGACGAGGGCAACGCGCAGCAGCGTCGGCAGCGTCGGCACCATCTTGCCGCGCTCGATCTTTGACAGCAGCCCGGGCGATAAGCCGGTGTGCCTTCCGAGCTCCACCAGGCCGAGCTTGCGCTTGAGCCGCAGGGCGCGGAGCTTGTCACCAATTCCGTACGACTGCAGTCCGCGGGCAAGCGTGGGCGTAATCATTTTCTCTACAGGCAAAATGATTATCCCGAGGCGCCGCCTGAGTCAAATCATCTTTGTCGCCATCACGCGTTCCCCGCATCTTGCGGCAATCGGCGCCGCGTCCTACCCCGCAGCATCGGGAATCATCCAAGGAGACACTGCATGAAGACACTGAAGACTCTCGTGTTCGGCGCGGCGGTTGCGGCGCTCTCGCTTTCCGCTGGCACGGTGACTCGCGCACAGGGCAGCGACATCGTGGCCACGGCGGTGGCCGCCGGTCAGTTCAAGACGCTCGCGGCGGCGCTCCAGGCGGCCGGCCTGGTCGACACGCTCAAGGGCGCGGGCCCGTTCACGGTGTTCGCGCCGACCGACGAGGCGTTCGCGAAGCTGCCGAAGGGCACGGTCGAGGACCTGCTGAAGCCGGAGAACAAGGCCAAGCTCACCGCCATCCTCACCTACCACGTGGTGCCGGGCAAGGTCATGGCCGCCGACGTCGTCAAGGTGAAGGACGCCAAGACCGTGCAGGGCGGCTCGATCAAGGTGTCGACGATGGGCGGCCAGGTGATGGTCGACAAGGCGCACGTGGTGAAGACCGACATCGCGGCGTCGAACGGCGTCATCCACGTGATTGATACCGTCCTCATGCCGAAGTAAGCCCGACAGAGGCGGGGACATTCTCCGCGCTCTGTTTCGTTGGTCGCGTCGGCCGAACGGGAGCTGGGTCGGTTTCCGGCCCGCTCCCGTTTTTTCTTTGCACTAGAATTCCTGACATGCCGGTCGCCACCGCCCCCTCCTCCGTCGAACTCAGCCGCGCGCGCGAGGCGCTGGACCAATGGGTCCGCGAACTGATGCAGTGGCACTTCAGCCCGGAAACCGGCGCGCCGTTCTGGCTGGACTGGGCCGCGCGGGCGGGCTGGGATCCGCGCCGCGAAGTGCGCGCCTACGGCGACCTCGACAAGTTCGGCCCGTTCCAGGACGAATGGCTGCGCGGCGGCGATGCGCGCCGATGGGTGCCGAAGGGTTACGCCGGCCGCCCGGTGTACGTCTTCGAAACCGGCGGCAGCACCGGGGTGCCCAAGTCCCGCATCAACGTGGACGACTTCCGCATCGACTATTCGACTTTCAGCGACACCCTGCCCGAGCAGTACTTCCCGAAGGGTGCCGACTGGCTCGAGATCGGGCCGAGCGGCCCCCGCCGTTTGCGCCTGGCGATCGAGCACCTCGCACAGCATCGCGGCGGCATCTGTTACATGGTGGACCTCGACCCGCGCTGGGTGATCAAGCTGATCAAGCTCGGCGAC
Organism: uncultured Acidobacteriota bacterium; assembly: GCA_963723005.1. Lineage (GTDB taxonomy): Bacteria > Acidobacteriota > Vicinamibacteria > Vicinamibacterales > UBA2999 > VFZN01. Next base: position 364,090 of record CAVRPA010000020.1, read on the forward strand.
ATCGAGATGGTCGAGCTCTACAAGCGTCACGTGATCGATCAGGCGCTGACGCTGCTGAAGGCGCACGACACCATCAAGTGCCTGTTCACCACGCCCAAGCTCCTCGAGGCGCTCTGCGAGCGCATCTCGCTGAAGAAGGCGGGCGTCACCGGCGTCTTCTGCGGCGGCACCGAGATGACACCCCAGTTCCATCGCTTCGCGGTCGAGGAGCTGATGGAAGGCGCTTACTTCGCGCCCACCTACGGCAACACGCTGATGGGCCTGGCCGGGCACAAGCCGCCCGAGCCCGGGGACAACTGGGCGATCATCTACTACCCGCCCGCGCCGCGCGCGATGATCGAGGTGGTGGATCCCGACGACGAGACGAAGGTGGTCGAGTACGGGGCGACCGGCCGCGTGCGTCTGACCACGCTCACGAAAGAGTTCTTCATGCCGCACTTCCTCGAACGAGACGAGTGCGAGCGTGAGCCGCCGTGCGCGCAGTATCCCTGGGATGGCGTCCGGAACGTCAGGCCGTTCTCGCGGTTCCAGAAGGCCGTGGTCGAGGGCGTTTACTGATGATCAATCTGCCGATCTTGCGCTGGGGGCGGGCCTACCGGAGCGTGGACGCCGTGGTGGTGCCGCACTTCCGCACCCGCGAACCGTTCGTGGCGATGAGCCAGGCCAACGTCGGGCTCATCCGGCGCGACTTGCTGACGCAGCAGGCGGCCCGCGCGCGACTGGCGGCGATGCCGGTGGCCGAGCTCGTGGCGGCGTCGCATCGCGCCGCCGAGTCGTTCATGCACGACACGCTGCCGCTCGACGAGACCAGCGGTCACGGCCAGACGCCGCAGGACTACGTGGAGCAGGTGACGGCCACCACGGGCATGCCGTGGGCGAGTGTCCGCCGCAACATGGCCAAGGTGCACGGCGTCCTGAGCCGCGTGGAAGAAGTGCTGGCCGGCCTCACACGCGGCCTGGACTTGTCGCTGCTCGATGCCGGCATGGGCGAGAACGAGGGCCATCTGCTCAGTTTCTTCCCGCGCACCGACGCGCTCGGCGTGGTGCTGCCGAGTAATTCGCCCGGCGTCCACTCCCTGTGGGCGCCGGCCATCGTCTTGAAGATGCCGCTGGTGCTGAAGCCGGGCAGCGCCGAGCCGTGGACGCCGTTCCGCATCATCCAGGCCTACATTCGTGCCGGCGTGCCCGCCGAGGTGTTCAGCTACTACCCGACCGATCACGCGGGCGGCAACGAGATCCTGCGCTCGTGCGGGCGTGGGATGGTGTTCGGCGACGTGGGCTCGACCAAGCGCTGGACGCGCGATCCGCGCGTCGAAGTGCACGGCCCCGGCTACAGCAAAGTCGTGATCGGGCCGGATGCCGCGGACCACTGGCCCTCCTATATCGACACCATCGCCGAGTCGATCGCCAACAACGGCGGCCGCTCGTGCGTGAACGCGTCCGGGGTGTGGGTGACGAAGCACGCGGACGCGATCGCCGAGGCGCTGGCGGCCCGGCTGGCCGAGGTCACGCCGCGCGCCTGGGACGATGCCGAGGCGGTGCTGGCGCCGTTCGCGGATCCGGCCACGGCACATCGCATCTCGGCGACGATCGATCAGGATTTGACGCCGGCCGAGGCCGTCGACGGCACACCGGCCAGGGACATCTCCGCCCAGATCCGCGGATCCGGCCGCGTCGTGAGCGCGCACGGCGGCACGTATCTGCTGCCCACGGTGGTGCGCTGCGACGCCGACCACGCGCTGGCGAATCGCGAGTTCCTGTTCCCCTACGCCAGCGTCGTCCAGGTGCCGGCCGAGGCGCTGCCGGCGTGCCTTGGATTCTCGCTCGTGGTCACCTGCATCTCGGACGATCCCGCGCTTCGCGCCCGCATGGTCGCGTCGCCGCACGTGGACCGCCTGAACTTCGGCGACATCCCGACCACCCGCATCGGGTGGGACCAGCCGCACGAGGGCAACCTGTTCGAGCACCTGTACGCGCGCCGCGCGATTCAGCGGCTGGCGTGACCGTGAACGGCGTCTTCACACCAGTAGCTCCCTGATGCGTTTGCTCCTGCTGTCCGCCGGCGCCGCCTCGATGTACTGCGGCAGTTGCCTGCGTGACAACGCCCTGGCCGCGGCGCTGATGAAGCGGGGAAACGACGTCACGCTGCTGCCCTTCTATACGCCGACGCTGACCGACGAAGAGAACGTCAGCCGTCAGCAGCGCGTGTTCTTCGGCGGCATCAGCGTCTACCTCGAGCAGCACCTGTCGCTGTTCCGGCATACCCCGGCGATGCTCGATCGCCTGTGGGATGCGCCGTGGGTGATCAAGGCGTTCTCGAGCGGCTCGATTGCCGTGGACCCGGCGGTGCTGGGGGCGATGACGGTGTCCACGCTGCAGGGCGAGGACGGACGGCAGCGCAAGGAGATCGAGAAACTCCTCGACTGGCTCGGCGACGAGCCCAGGCCCGACCTGGTCAACATCCCCTACACCTTGCTGATTTCACTCGCGCGACCGCTGAAGCGCGCGCTGAACGGTGTGCCGATCGTCGTCACGCTCCAGGGTGAGGACCTGTTCCTCGACGGACTGCCCGCGCCCTTCCGTCAGCAGGCTCTCGATCTGATTCGCGCCGAAGTGGCGAACGTGGACATGTTCGTGGCGGTCAGCCAGTACTGCGCCGACCTGATGCAGCGCTACCTGGACATTCCTTCACACAAGCTGAGGGTGGTGCCGCTGGGGGTCTCGCCGCCGGACGGGCCGCCGGCACCGCTCGCGCGCGCGCCATTCACCATCGGCTACTTCGCCCGCATCGCGCCGGAGAAGGGCCTGCACGTGCTGGCCGAGGCCTATCGCATCCTGCGGCACGAGCGCGGCCTGCCGCCGTCACGGCTGCGAGCCGCGGGCTTCTGCGGCCCGGACCAGCAGGGCTATCTGGACGGCGTGCGGCGCGGCCTTCGCGCCGCGGGCCTCGATAGTGAATTCGAATACGCAGGGTCGCCGGATCGCCAGGGCAAGTACGCGTTTCTGCACGAGCTGGACGTGTTCTCGGTGCCCAGCCCTTATCGCGAGCCGAAGGGGCTCTACCTGCTCGAGGCGATGTCGGCGGGGCTGCCGGTCGTCGCCCCCGATCACGGCGCGCTGCCGGACGTCGTCCACGCCACCGGCGGCGGACTGGTTGCGGCCTCGGCCGAGCCGGCTGCCATCGCCGACGCGCTGCTCGAACTCTGGCGCGACCCGCAGAAGGCCGCCGACCTCGGGCGTCGCGGCCGGGCCAGCGTCAGCAGCGACTTCACGGTCACGCGCATGGCCGAACGCGTGGAAGCGGTTTATCGTGAAGCGGTAAGCTGATCCCCGATCCCTGATCCTGATTCCTGATCCTGCCTGATCCCTGCTCTTATCCCGTGCTCACCCTGTCATCCATCGCCAAGACCTACGCCACGCCCGCGGGACCGCTGCGCGTCCTCGACGGCGTGGACCTGACGATTGCCACCGGCGAAGCGGCGGTGATCACCGGGCCGTCGGGGTCGGGCAAGAGCACGCTGCTGTACATCGCTCGGCGGGCTGGAGTCGCCAAGCTCGGGCGCCGTGGACCTCGACGGGACGAATCCGTATGGGCTGTCGCCGGACGCGCTCGCGAAGTTCCGCAATCACGAGGTGGGGTTTGTGTTCCAGGATCACTGCCTGCTTCCGCAGCTGACGGTCCTCGACAACGTCCTCGTGCCGACGCTGGTCGGCGAGCCGGATCGCGACGCGCCCGATCGCGCGCGCGTGCTGCTGACGGCTGTCGGCCTCGAGCCCCGCACGCACCATCGCCCGGCTCAGCTCTCCGGCGGCGAGAAGCAGCGCGCCGCCATCGCCCGCGCCCTGGTTCGCAGCCCTCGCCTGCTGCTGTGTGACGAGCCCACCGGCAACCTCGACGCGCACACGGCGGAGACCGTCGCCGATGTGCTGCTCCGTCTCCAGATCCAGCAGCACACCACGCTTCTCGTCGTCACCCACAGCACGGCCCTGGCGGCCCGCTTCGATCGGCGGCTGGCGATGGCCGAAGGACGCATCCGGGAGGCGTGACGTGTCCATGACGCGCGCCTCGCTGTGGCACTACCGCGCGCTGCACGTGCTGGTCGCAGCCGGCGTCGCGGTGGCGGTGGCCGTCCTCGCCGGCGCCCTGCTCGTTGGCGTCTCGGTCCGCGCCAGCCTGCGCGAGCTCGCCCTGCAGCGCCTCGGCGCCACCGACCTGGCGGTGTCCACGCTCACCAGCTTCAGCCAGCGGCTGGGAGACGGCATGGTCGTCGCCGCTCCGGACACCGTGCGCGCCACCGTCGGCCTGATCGCGGTGCCGGGCACGGTCACGCACACCGCGTCGGGCCGTGTCGCCGCGCGCGTGCAGATCTACGGCATCGACGATGCGTTCTGGGCGTTCCACGGCGTGGCGCACGTGCCGTTGTCGGGACGCGAGTCGGCATTCAGTGAAAGCCTCGCCTCGGAGCTCGGCGCCGCGAACGGGGATGCGCTGGTGCTGCGCGTGAGCGGACCGAAGGACATCCCGCTCGGCACGCTGCAGGGGCGGCGTGATGACGGGGGCACCCGCATCCGCGTGACGCTGACCCGGACGCTCGCCGCCGATCGCCTGGGCGAGTTCTCGCTGGTGCCGGGCCAGGCGCCGATGCCGGTGGTGTTCGTGCCGCTCAGCCTGCTGCAGCGCGAGCTGACGCTGAGCGGGCGCGTCAACACCATCCTGGTGCAACAGGCGTCGCGTGAGGGCGCGCCGGACGCGTCGATCGCGCCGGTCGATGCGGTTCAGCGCGCCTGGCTGGCCAGCGCCACGCTTCCGGATCACGGTCTTCGCATCCGGCGCGTTCCCGGCGATCGCGTGATGGCGCTCGAAGGGCTGGGCGGCTACATCAGCCCGGACATCGGCGAGCGCGTGCTCGACACGCTGGCACGGCTGCAGCGCCCCGGCGTGCCGGCGCTGACCTACGTCGCCAACGGCATCCGGATCGGCGATCGCGAGACGCCCTACTCGACCGTCACGGCCATCGACATCGACGGCTACAGCCGCCTGTCGGTGCCGGTGGGCCCGCCGGCACCCGGCGCGGACGCGATCAGCGAAGGCGATCCGCAGGTGCGAGGCTCGCTGCAGGTCAACGTCGGGCGCGGCGGCGTGCGGGTGGGCCGCGTGCAGGTGACGGAGGCCGAACGCAGTCGCCCAGCCCCTGAGAGAGCCCCCACGAAGTCGCGAACGCCGGACGCGGCCGATCCGCCACGAGACGGTCCAATTTGGCTGAACGAGTGGGCCGCCGACGATCTGGACGCGCGCATCGGCGACACCGTGCACCTGGAGTACTTCGTGTGGACGGACGAGGGCGGGCTGGACACGCGCCGCGCCTCGTTCTCCATGCAGGGCGTGCTGCCGATGATGCGCATCGGCGGCGACCGGACGCTCACGCCCGACTATCCCGGCATCACCGATGCTCCCGATCTCGGCGCCTGGGATCCGCCGTTTCCGGTGAATCTGTCGAAGGTGCGCCCCAAGGACGAGGACTACTGGGACCAGTGGCGCGGTGCGCCGAAAGCCTTCGTGCCGATCGACACGGGACAGCGCCTGTGGGGCTCGCGCTTCGGCAACATCTCGTCGATCCGCTTCGCGCTGCGCGATGCCGACGCGGTGGCCGCCGCCGTGCGGGCGCAGATGAACAGCCAGGTGGTGGTGCGTCCCGTCCGGCAGGAAGCCGTGGCCGCCGCCGAGGGCACCACCGACTTCGGCGAGTACTTCCTCTACTTCAGCGCGTTCCTGGTCGCCTCGGCTCTCCTCATCGCGTACCTCTTCTTCGCGTTGAGCCTCGAGCAACGAGCTCGTGAGGTGGGACTGCTGGCCGCGGTCGGCTTCACCGCGCGCCAGGTGCGCCGCGTGTTCCTGCGCGAGGCGATTCTCATCACGGCAGTCGGCGTCGTCATCGGCCTGGCCGGCGCCGTCGGATACGCGGCGCTGATCATGCACGGCCTGCGCACGTGGTGGGTGGACGCCGTGGGCACCACCGCGCTGACCTTGCACGTGGACCCGGCAGCGCTGGTAGCGGGAGCGCTCGGCGCCAACGCCGCGGCCCTGCTGGCATTGTGGATGGGGACGCGAGCGCTGGCGAAACGATCACCGCGCTCGCTATTGCTCGGGGCTACGCCCGACGCGCCCGCAAGTGCCACGCGCGCCACGGCCATGCTCGGCATCGCCTTCGCCATTGTCGCCGCGGCGCTGATCGCGGCGGTCCGAGGCGGGATGCTCGAGGCCACGGGTGGATTCTTCGGCGCTGGCGGCGCGCTCCTCGTATCGGGGCTCCTGCTCGCTCGGGCTCGCTTGCTGGCCGGCGCGGATGGCGGCAATGCGCGGCGTCGCGTCGCCGGTGTCTGGGCGCTGGGCCAGAGCCACACCGCGTGGCGGCCGACGCGCACGGTCCTCACCCTCTCGCTGATTGCGTTCGCGACGTTCGTGCTCGTCAGCGTCGTCGCCTTCCGGCGAGACGGTGCGACGACGTCGCTCGAACCCGCTGGCGGCACGGGCGGGTTTGTCCTGATGGCCGAATCGGCGCTCGCCGTTGATGCACGACCCGAACACGCCCGCGGGCCGCGCGGCGATGGGCCTCGATGCCGGGGACGCCCTGGACGGCACCCGTGTGACCCGCGTGCGATTACGGCCGGGCGACGAAGCCAGTTGCCTCAGCCTCTATCAGCCGCAGAACCCCCGCATCGTCGGGGTAAACCCCGCAGAGTTCGCGGGACGCTTCCGGTTTGCCGATACTGGCGCCTCGGCGGCGGGCGCATCGCCGTGGACCCTGCTGGACCAGACGCTGGAGGACGGCGCGGTCCCGGCGATTGCCGACCAGACCACCCTCACCTACGTCTTTCACCTCGCGGTCGGGGACGTATTCGAGTTCGCACCGGACGGCATCACGCCGGTCCGCTTCCGCATCGTCGCGTCGCTGGCCGACAGCGTGCTGCAATCGGAGTTGATCATCGGCGAGGCGCCATTCGTGAAGCTGTTCCCCCGGCAGGAAGGCTATCGCGTGTGGTTGATCGAATCGCCGGAGCCGCGCGCGGCGGAGGTGGCGGCGTTCATCGAGGATCGCCTCGCGGACTCCGGAGTTGACGCCGTGGACACGCGCGTCCGGCTGGCGTCCTATCATCGCGTGGAGAACACATATCTCGCCACGTTCCAGGCCCTCGGCGCTCTCGGCTTGCTGCTCGGCACGCTCGGCGTGGGCGCCGTGCTGGCGCGCAACGTGCTCGAACGGCAGCGCGAATGGGGACTGCTCCGCGCGATCGGTTTTGCGCGCAGCAATCTGACGACGATGGTGCTGGCGGAGAGCGCGGCGTTGGTTGGCGGCGGCGTGCTGATCGGCACGGTCTCCGCGGCACTGGCCGTGGCGCCGGCGATTGCCGAGCGCGGACAGACCCTTCCCTACGCTGCGCTCGCACTCGTGCTCGCAGCGGTCGTGCTGGCCGGGCTTGCGTCTTCCGTGTTCGCGCTCGCGGTGGCCACCAGGGTGACGGTGGTCGAGGCGATCAAGAACGAGTAAAGGCAAAAGGCAGACGGCAGACGGCAGACGGCAGACGGCAGACGGCAGACGGCAGACGATGAAGGATGTCATTCAGCGAACCCTGACGACCGCGGTGCTCTCTGTCGCCATGACCGCGGCCACTGTGGCGCAGGCGCCGTCGTGGCCGCAGTGGCGGGGCGCGGCGCGCGATGGCGTGGCGGCGTTCGACGCCCCCCGCGTCTGGCCGGCGTCGCTGACGAAGGTGTGGGAGGCGCAGGTGGGCGTCGGCCATTCCTCGCCGGTCATCGCCAACGGCAAGGTGGTGGTGCACACCCGCGAAGCGGCGCGCGAAGTGGTGCGGGCGTTCGATCTCGTCACCGGCAAGCGGCTGTGGCAGGACGCCTACGATGCGCCGTATCAGATCAACCCCGCGGCGCAGATGCACGGGCCCGGACCGAAGTCCACGCCGGCCATCGCCGGCGGCCGCGTCTTCACGCTCGGCATCAGCGGCGTGCTCTCGGCCTTCGACCTCGAGACGGGCAAGGTGCTGTGGCGCACGCCGGCCGCGCAACCGCTGCCGATCTACGGCACGGCCACATCCCCGCTCGTGGACGGCGATCGGGTCATCGCGTTCATGGGCGGTCACGACAAGGGCGCGTTCACGGCGTTCGACGCGGCGACCGGCGCGGTGCGATGGCGCTGGACCGGCGACGGCCCTGGCTACGGGTCTCCGGTGGTGGCCGAGATTGGCGGAACCAGGCAGTTCGTCACGCAGTCGCAGAATCGCCTGGTCGGAATCGGCGCCTCCGACGGCGCACTGCTGTGGCAGGTGCCGCTTCGGACGAGCTTCGACCAGAACTCCGTGACGCCGCTGGTGGTGAACGGCCTCGTCATCTCGTCCGGGCTCGAGACACCCACCATCGCCTATCGGGTGTCGCGCGCTGCCGGTGGCTGGCAGGCTCAGGAGGTCTGGAGGAACGAGCAGGTGTCGCTGTACATGAGCTCGCCGGCTGCGACCGCACAGGCGATCATCGCGCTTTCGCATCGCAACCGTGGGCAGTTCGTCGCGCTCGACCCGGCGACCGGCAAGATTCTCTGGAGCACGCGAGGACGCGAAGGCGACAATGCGTCCATCATCCGGGCCGGCGAGTGGCTGCTGCTCTCGACCACCAACAGCGAGCTGATCATCGCGCGAGCGCTGGCCTCCAGGCTGGAGGAGGTGAAGCGCTACGCGGTGGCCGACTCCCCAACGTGGGCACATCCCGCGGTGGCCGGCCGCACGATCGTCGTAAAGGACGCCGAGCGGCTCATCGTATGGAAGGTGGAGGGCTGAACACGTGCGACGTCTCCTGATGCTGTCATTCGCGGCCGTCGTTTCCGGCTCGGCCATGCTGTCGGCGAACTGGCCCGCGTGGCGCGGACCCACGGCGAACGGCGTGAGCCCCGAGGTCAACCTGCCGGTTCGCTGGAGCCCCACCGAGAACGTCTCGTGGAAGCTGGCCCTGCCGCAGTGGAGCGGCGCGACCCCGATCATCTGGGGCGACACGATCTTCCTGAACGTCGCCGAAGCCGATGGCAACAACCTCTCGCTGTGGGCCGTGCGGCGCACGACCGGCGAAGTGATGTGGAAGCGGCACCTCAGCGAGGGCAACCACAAGGAGCGCAAGCAGAACATGTCGTCGCCGTCGCCGGTGACCGACGGCAAGCGCGTCTGGGTCTCGACCGGTACCGGCTTCATCCGCGCGTTCGATTTCAGCGGCAAGGAACTCTGGATGCGCGACATCCAGAAGGACTACGGACGCTTCGGGCTGAACTGGGGCTACGCCAACTCGCCGCTGCTGCTCGAGGGCGACCTGATCGTGCCGGTGCTGCACGGCATGAAGACGGATGACCCCTCCTACCTGCTGCGCATCGACGGCGCCACGGGGCAGACGAAGTGGAGGGTGGAACGGCCGAACCGCGCGATTCGCGAATCACCCGACGCCTACACCACGCCGGCGCTGGTGCGCATTGGCAAGGCCGCGGAGATCGTCATCACCGGCGCGGATGTCGTCACCGGTCATGACCCGGCCAGCGGCAAGGAGCTGTGGCGCGCCGACGGGCTGAACCCGGACAACGATCCGGCGTACCGCATCGTCGCGTCGCCGGTGGTGCACGGCGACATCGTGATTGCGCCGAGCCGGGAACGGCCCATCCTGGCGATTCGCGCGGGTGGCCGCGGCGACGTGACCACGTCGCACAAGCTGTGGGAGTTCGGGAATGGCCCCGACGTGCCGACGCCCGTCACCGATGGCACGCACGTGTATGTGATCACCGACCGTGGAGTGGTCTATTGCCTGGATCTGAAGACCGGCAAGACCATCTACGGCCCGCAGCGCCTCGAGCCCGGCACCTACAGCTCGTCACCGGTGCTGGCCGACGGCAAGATCTATATCGCCAGCGAGGACGGCATCTTCAGCGTCTTCCGTGCGGGCCCGAAGTTCGAGCTGCTGGCCGCCAACAAGATGGAGGACTACACGCTCAGCTCCGTCGCCATCAAGGATGGACAACTATTCCTGCGCACCGCCGGCTGGCTGTGGGCCGTTGGTAAGGCTCCAGGCTCTGGGTTCTAGGTTCCAGGTTCTAGGGTTCTAGGGTTCTAGGCTTGTGGCCGGAAGTAGAGCACCATGCCCGCGCCGGCCGCGGCCATCAGCACACCGGCGAAGAACAGCGGGTTGACGGCGGCCTTCGGCGGGTGCAGGGCCAGGGTCGTGAGCACGTTGATCACGGGTGCCCCGCCGAACACGATCGGCATCACGTAGGTGGGCAGGCCTCCCGCCCGGAACGCGAAGATGATGCAGACGGCGCCGATCGCGCCCAGCGCGCCGGCCATCGTCGCGGTCATGGTCCCGGTGGCGTTGAAGTTGCGAAGCTCACCCTGCGACGACAGCGCAACGAGCGGCACGACGACTCCGATCAGGAAGTAGGCGACGCCGACGCAGAGCAGCGCTCGCAAGGGGTTACCCAGCTCCACCTGGCCCTTGTGCAGCGACGCGCCATACAACCCCCACGACAGCGCCGCTCCGAACGCGAGCATGATCCACGACATGAAGAATCCTTTCAGAAGGCCTGGGCCGCACGCGACGCGCGCGTGGCACCACGCGGAATACTGCCACGGTGACGGCATGGCCGTCACGGCGTTTCCTAGAAGCGCAGTCGCAGCCCCAACTGCATCTGCCTGGCCGACGTCACCGTGTTGCGGATGCGGCCGAAGTTGCCGACCACCGGCTCGCCGTCGGCCGCGCCCGCGAACGCGATCAGGTTCGGGATGCCGAAGTTCGCGCGGTTGAACAGGTTGAAGACCTCGATGCGCAGTTCGAGGCGGCTGTCCGAGCCGCCGATCGGCACGCGGTTGTCCTTCGAGAACGCCAGGTCCACGGTGCGCAGGTCCGGTCCGGTCAGATCGCCACGCCCGGTGTCGCCGAAGGTGCCCGCGGGCTGCAGCGCGAACGCCTGCGGATTGAACCACTGCGCCGGATCGCCGTTCACCGCGTTGTCCGGCCCGAAGCCGGGCGCGTAGCTGGCCCGATCGCGGCCGATGCCGGGGCCGAGCGAAGGCTGCCACTGCGAGCGCGAGCGGTTGTTCTGCACGAACACCGTCAGCGGGTAGCCGCTCCGCAGCGTCGCGATGCCCGCCACTCGCCAGCCGGACAACAGCACGCCACTGACGCCGGTCAGGTCGCGCCCCCACGGCAGGTCCCACGTCGCGTTCATCACCCAGTTGTGCTCGGTGTTGAAGTCCGACGGCCCACGGTTGTAATCGGGGATGTATTCGGGAAACGCCGACGTCGTGCCGTTGGTCGCGTCAGAGAAGAACGTGGAGGCCTGCGTCGTGTCTTCGGAGTCGGCCCACGTGTAGGACGACTGGAACGAGACGCCGTTCGACCAGCGCCGGCGCAGATCGACGATGAGCGCGCGGTACCACGAGTCGCCATCCGAGCTCTTCAGCTCGATGGTGGTCCAGGCCGTGTTCTGCCGCGGCGCACCGACCGGGAAGAACGGCTGACCATCGGAGCCGGTGACTGGCGCCGCCGTGTTGACGTCGTTGCTGCGCATCAGGTGCGTGCCTCGCGACCCGGCATATCCCAGCGTCAGCGCGGTGCTGCCCCAGAACTCGCGCTGCACGTTCACGTTCCACACGTGCACCGACGGCGTCTCGACGTCCCACTGCACGGGCCGGATCGACAGGCCCGAGGTGCGCTCGAACGGCGGGTTCGGGAAGGTCGGGGTCTGATAGACCACTCGTGGCGTCTGCGGCGGGTTGGTCACCGTGACGATCAGGTTCTGCGAGCTGTTCGTGGCGTAGTAGAGCCCATAGCCGCCGCGGACCGCGGTGCTGCCATCACCGAACACGTCCCACGCCGCGCCAATCCGCGGCGAGAAGTTGTTGTAATCGGCGTCCTCGTACAGGCGTCCGGTCGTCGCCGTGCGATCCGTCAGGTTCACGAGCGCCGAATCGCGGCCCTCCTGATCGATCGGCATCGTCATGAACTCCCAGCGCAGGCCGGCATTCAGCGTCACGCGCGGATGGACGCGGAATTCGTCCTGCAGGTAGGCACCGGCCAGCCAGAACGGCCAGTCGCGCACGAACGTCGCCTCGGGCGTGAGGCCGATGAAACTGGTGGCGCGATTCTCCATGAACGCGCGCAGGTTGGCGAAGGAATAGGTGCCGAGGCTGAACGTCGGATTCACCATGTCCTGCTGGTAGTGCTCGGCCAGTGCGCCGAACTTCACCAGGTGACGCCCCCTGGTCCATGCGGAATCGGCCTGCAGGCTGAGCACCTGCTGCAGGAAGCGCACGTCGGCGGAGCTCTGCGTGCCGAACCGCTGCAGGCCGCCGACATCGATGTTGCCGATGTACTCGCGGCCGGCCACGAACGGCGGCAGCGCGGTGTTGGCTTCCACCGTTTGTCCGACGCGCGTGCGGCTGTAGCCGACGCGGAACGTGCTGAACAGGTTCGACGACACCGCCTGCCGGTACTCGCCGGTGAAGAACTGGTTGCGCGACACGAAGTCGCGCGGGAACTGCGGATAGTCGAGCGGCAGCCGCTGGCCGGCGTCGTCGAAGGTGTAACGGGCGAAGAGCTGCGCACCGGGCGCGAGGTTGTAGTCGACGCGGCCCTGCACGAAATCCTGGTCGAGCGTCTGATCCACCTGGAAGCTGTAGAGCGCGGTACCGTCGCCGAGGTTGGTGCCGTTGGGCAACGGATACTCGTTCAGGTACGGCGCCACCGCCGGGTTCACGCCGACGTTCAGGAACTGGCCGGGGTTGGCCGGGTCCGGCAGCAGGCCTCTGCGGGCATTCTCGTCGGGCACGCTGGAGGTGATCGTCCGGCCCAGGTTCTCGCGCAGCCCTTCATAGCCGAAGAAGTAGAACAGCTTGTCCTGCTTCACCGGACCGCCGATCGTGCCGCCGAACTGATTGCGGGTGAACGGGGGCTGGTCGCCGACATCGAAGTAGTTCTTCGCGTCGAGCGCGTCGTTGCGGTGGTACTCGAAGGCGGTGCCGCGAACGGCGTTCGCCCCTGCCTTCGTCAACACGTTCACCTGGCCGCCGGCCATCCGGCCGAACTCCGCGCTGTAGGCGTTGGTCTCGACGCGGAACTCCTGCACGGTATCCATCCCCAGCGCCGTCCCCGCGGCGCTGCCGGCGGGGCCGTTGGTCATGTCGTTCAACAGCGTGCCGTCCAGCAGGTAGACGTTGGCACGCGGATCCTGCCCATTGACGCTCATGCCGAGGCCGTGCGCCACCACCGAACCGCCGTCGCGATGCGGAAAGGGCACCACACCGGGCTGCAGATAGGCGAGATCGGTGTAGTTGCGGCCGTTCAGTGGCAACTGTTCGATGGCCCGCGCATCAACCAGGTAGCTCAGCTCACCGGCACGGGTGTTCACGGTGGGCGTGTCCGCGGTGACCGTGACCGCTTCCGCCAGGCCGCCCACTTCCATGGTGAGGTCCACGGCGACGTTCTGCGGCAATGCTCAGCGTGACCCCCCGGCGCACGAGGGAGCGGAAGCCGGAGAGCTCCACCCGCAGCTCGTAATCGCCGGCCGGGAGCGACGGCAGCGCATATCGCCCCGCCGTGTCCGATGTCGTCTGTCGCTCGAAGCCAGTGTCCACCCGCCTGGCCGTGACCGCGACCCCGGGCAGCGCGGCCCCGCTGGTATCCTGCACGCGTCCCGAGAGATTGGCGGTGGTCTGGGCTGCTCCGGTCAACGGGACGCCGATGAGGAACGTAAATAGAAGGAATTTGATTCGCGACGTCAGCATAGTGGTGTCTCGGTATACTACGCGCGACTTGGGGTGGTTGTTGCCTGGGCGCACAGGCCCGACTGCCGGCTGCCGGCTGCCGTCTGCCGTTTTCTCGAGGTGACATGCCCCGTCTGACTCCACTGCAGTGGCTCATCTGCGCAATCGCGGCGCTCGGGTTTGCGTTCGACATCTACGAAGTCCTGATGGCGCCGCTCGTCGTGGGCCCGGCCATTGGCGAGCTGACCGGCTTCAAGCCCGGAACCCCGGACTTCAATTTCTGGGTGGGCATGTTCTTCTGGGTGCCGGCCCTGGTCGGAGGCGCCTTCGGTCTGCTGGGCGGCTATCTCACGGACCGCTTCGGGCGCCGGCGGGTGCTGGTGTGGAGCATCCTGCTCTACGCGTTCTCGGCCATGGCGGCCGGCTACTCGACCAGCATCACGATGCTGCTGGTCCTCCGCTCCACCACGTACATCGGTGTGTTCGTGGAGTTCGTCGCCGCGGTGGCCTGGGTCGCGGAGATCTTCGACGATCCGAAGCAGCGTGAGGCCGCGCTCGGCTATACCCAGGCGTTCTCGTCGATCGGCGGGCTGATGGTGACCGGCGCCTACGCGATTGCCGTCACCTACTCGCAGCACTTCCCGGAGATTGCCGGCGGCCACTCGCCCTGGCGCTACACGCTCATCTCCGGTGTCATCCCGGCGCTGCCGCTGATCCTCATCCGCCCCTTCCTGCCGGAGTCGCCCGCGTGGCAGGCGAAGAAGGCCGCGGGCACGCTGAAGCGCCCGTCACTCGCCGCCATCTTCACACCGCAGCTGCGACGCACCACCATCGTCACCACCATCATGTTCGCGTGCGCCTACGGCGCCGCCTTCGGCGCCATCCAGCAGATGCCCCGCATCGTGCCAGGGCTTCCAGAGGTGCGGACGATGGCGCCGCCGCAGCAACAGCAGACGGCGGCGGGCGTGCAGGCATATCAAGAAGTGGGCGGGCTGGTGGGACGCTTCGCGCTGGCTTTCCTCGCCCTCCGCATCGTCTCGCGCCAGAAGCTGATTCGGCTGTTCCAGGTGCCGGGTCTGATCGTCGTGCCGCTGGTCTTTGCCTATGCGGCCAATACCAGCCTGGACCTCACTCGCTGGGGCATGTTCTTCGCCGGGTTCTTCACCGTGGCGCAGTTCAGTTTCTGGGGGAACTATCTGCCGCGCGTCTATCCCAACGCATTTGCGCGGCACGGGCGAGGGCTTCGCCGCCAACATCGGCGGCCGCATGCTCGGCACCGGCTTCGCGTTCGTGACGACGCAGCTGGTGAACGTGATGCCGGGCTCGTCGCCGCAGATGAAGCTGTCGTACGCCGCCGCCGGCGTGGCCGTGTTCGTCTATGGCGCGGGATTGGTTTGCTCGTACCTGCTGCCCGAGCCTCGAAGCGCCGAGCTGCCCGAATAGAACCGGTCGATCAATCCTGCGCGGCGCCGGTGAATCGATCTTCTTCGTCGGCGAAGAGGACGTTGAAGCTGGTCAGCGAGCCGTAGCAGCCGGTGATGTAGCTCTGGATCTTCACCTTCTGGTCGTCCGGCAGGTCCGAGGCATTCACCTGCTGTTCGAGCGTGCGCAGACGGTTGCGCAGCATCACGACTTTGTGGAAGAACGTCTCGATCGGCCAACTCTTTTCCTGCAGGCCAGGCTTGCCTGGGCGCAGCACGAGCTCTCCGCCTCGCCACTTCTCCGCCGGGGCCGCGGGCGTGAGGCCGGTCTCCTCGCGGATGACGCGGCGAAGCAGGCTCTCGAGATCGCTGGTCGTGGTGTCGTGACTCATGGGTGGATAGCGCCTTTCGCGCTCGCTGACGAGCGGCCACGGTTCGGACCGCGTCGCCTCGGAACGTGCCGACACTGGCCGGTCGGCTCCCGTGTCGTTTCGGGTACCGGACACCGGATACCGGGTACCGGTCGCCGTCGCCTGTTCTGTCTGCCGTCTGCCGGCTGCCGGCTGCCGTTCCCTCTCGGTCCGCCGCGGTAGTTGTGCTCGCTACCGCAGTAGTCGCAGCGCGCTCGGATGGGCTGGCCCTGGCCGTCCACCACGATCACGGTGTGCATCCGGTCTTCATGACATTGCCGGCAATGGTCTTCCACTGCTTGCCCGGCACGGTACGCGCGCATCACGAAATTCTACATCCCGGGTGATTCCACGCCGGTTGCATTCGCGCTTACCATGGTCGGCATGACGTCGCACTTGCTGACCGCCGCCGGCTTTGGCCTGGCGCTGACGATGGCCCTGCACGCGCAGGCGCCGGCCACACCGGAATCCAGGGCCGTGGCGTTCCTGGCGAAAGAGGTGTCGGCCACGCAGACCGCCAGCGGATGCGCGTCATGTCATCACAACGGCGACGCCGCACGCGCGCTGTTCATGGCCGGCGCACGCGGTCACGACACCGCCGAGGCGCTGAAGGGCACGCTCGCCTTCCTCAACGCCCCCGCCGGCTGGAACGCGAACAAGACCCATCACGGCGAGGCCGATCTCGGCCTGGCACGTCTGCAGTTTGCGGCGGCGCTCGCCGCGGCCGGCGAGAAGGACCTCAATCCGAGTCCCGCACTGCTGGAGGCCGCGAAGCTGCTGATTGCCGATCAGAAGGCCGACGGATCGTGGGCGCCCGTCGAAGCCGCGGGCCTGGGCACCCCCATCACCTACGGCACCACCGTCGCCACCTGGGTGGCACGCGCCACGCTCATCGCCTCCGGGCGGCAGCCCGACGACTTCGCGGTCGCGCAGACCGACCGCTACCTGCGCACCGTCGAGATCACCAACGTGTTCGATGCGGCCGGGGTGCTGCTGGGGCTGGGCGTCACCTCCGACGTGATGGCCGACAAGCAGCGGGCCGCGTGCCTGGGAACCATCAGGCGCGCGCAGCAGGAGAGCGGCGGCTGGGGGCCCGATGCGGACTCGCCCGCCACGGTGTTCGACACCGCGCTGGTGATGCTCGCGCTGCATCAGCTGGAGAGCGATCCGCGGCTGGCGCGTTCCACCTATCGCGTCGAGGAGTTGCGCGATGCGCTCGGGAAGGCTCGCGCCTATCTCGCCGCCCAGCAGCAGCCCGACGGCAGCTGGCCTGAAACCGTGCGGCCCGGCGCCAAGCCGAACGCCGCCCTTCGGCTCTCGACCACCGGTTGGGCGCTGGTCGCGCTTCTGGGAGGCCCGAAGTAGATGAACCGCCGGGAGCTCCTGCGACTCCTCGGCCTGGCACCGCTCGCCTCGGGCCTGGCGCCACTCGGCGATATCGCAGGCGCGTCCCAGAAAGGCCAGGCGCCACGGGCGTTCACCGGCGCACCCGACGTCGAGCTCTCGCTCACGGCAGCGCGCGGCGAACTGAATCTGCTGCCCGGCGCTCCCACGCGCGTGTGGCGCTTCACGGGCAAAGTGCAGCACGGGCCCGAATCGGCGCTGCAGGTGATTCCCGGATCGTACCTCGGCCCCGTCATTCGCCTGCGACGCGGCCAGAAGGTGCGGATTCGCTTCAGGAACAGTCTCGCCGAGCCGTCGATCGTGCACTGGCACGGGCTGGATGTGCCCGAATCGGCCGACGGTCATCCGCGGCTGGCCGTTGCCGGCGGCCGCGAGTACGTCTACGAGTTCGAGGTCCTGAACCGCGCCGGCACCTACTGGTATCACCCGCATCCCCACATGCGGGCTGGTGCGCAGGTCTATCAGGGACTCGCCGGGCTGCTGATCGTGTCGGACGAGGAAGAGGACGCGCTTGGACTGCCGTCGGGATCGGCCGAACTGCTGTGCGTGCTGCAGGACCGCCGCATCGACGCGGACAACCAGTTCGTCTACGCCGGCGCGGCCGCCGGGCCCGGCATGGGCCGCGGACGCGGCATGAGCCGCAACATGGCCGAGATGATGCAGACGATCAACGGCTGGCTGGGTGACCGCGTGCTCGTCAACGGCCAGGTGCAGCCGGCCATCGACGTGGACCGGCGCAGCTACCGCCTGCGTCTCGTCAACGGTTCGAACGCGCGCATCTACAAGGTCGCCTGGAGCGACGAGCTGCCGATCACGATGATCGGCGGGCAGGGTGGGTTGTTCGAACGAGCCCGGGTCACGCCGACGCTGACGCTGGCGCCGGGCCAGCGCGCGGATGTCCTGCTGGATTTGACGGATCGGCCGGCGGGCAGCGAGCTGCAATTGCGCAGCCTCGCCTTCCCCGCCGAGGCCGTCGGTCACGTCGGCATGATGAGCAGCAGCGGCCCGATGCCGCAGGGCGCGCCGATCACGTTGATGACGTTGCGGGTCTCGAGCGCCACCGGACCGCGCGTCCAGCTACCCGAACGGCTCTGCACGCCCCCCGATGTGTGGCGACCGCAGCCCGACGCCCCCGTGCGTCGTGTGCCGCTCACGTTCTTGCAGATGAACTGGCTGCTCGCCGGCCGCACCTTCGAAATGGAAACCGTGAGCCCGGACGAGACCGTCGCATCCGGGCGCCACCCAGGTGTGGGAGATCCAGAATCAGCCCAACGCCATGGGCATGAGCATGGCCCATCCCGTCCACCTGCACGGGCCGCAGTTCCGCGTGCTGTCGCGCACCGGCGCGGACGGCAATGCCCTGCTCGCCGGCATCGTCGATTCGGCCGCGGACGATACGGTGCTGGTGCTGCCGGGCGAGACCGTCCGCATCCAGGTGACGTTCTCGCGCTTTCCCGGGCTGTACCTTTATCACTGCCACATCCTCGAGCACGAGGACATGGGGATGATGCGGAACTTCAGGATTTCGACGCCGGCTTGATGGCCCGCTGCGTGGCCTTGGGCAGCTTTGCCAGCACGTGCGCGTAAGCCTCCTCGATTAACGGCGTCAGTTCGCGCACCGGCAGCGTATCGAAGCGGTCCAGCGCCACCCATTTTGCGCGGGCCAGATACGGCGCGGGCCGCACGCCGTCGCGCTCCACCAGCTCGGCAAACCGCTCGGCGTCGCACTTGAACGACAACGCCGGCGCATCGGCCCTGGTCTCGGTGCACGCCACGCAGAACATCTTGCCGCCCACCTTGAACACCAGGTCGGCGCCCCACTGAATCTGCTCGGTGGCGCCGGGCATTGACAGGCAGAGTTCACGAAGCCGTTCGAGCGTCATGATGGATCCTCTCCGGTCAGGCGCTGCACGCGTCAGCCAGTCTCGGCAGCTCGTGGCACGTCGCGCGCCGGTTGTTGGATACTACCCAAACGGAGGTCACCCGTGAAACACATCGCCCCCACCGCCGTGGTGTCCTTGTTGCTGGCCTTGCTGGCTGCCGGCAGCGTGCGAGCGCAGAGTTCGCCCGCCGCGGACATGTTCGAGCGGCTGAAGGGCCTCGAGGGTGATTGGATTGACGTCGATGGCATCCTCGGCCCGAAGGGCGCGGTGGCCGTGACCTATCGCGTGACCGGTGGCGGCACCACGGTCGTCGAAGCCTTCCCGGTGGGCACACCAGGGGAAATGGTGACGGTCTACTACCGGGACGGCGGCGACCTGGTGCTGACGCACTACTGCTCCGCGGGCAACCAGCCGCGGATGCGGGCGACACGCGTGAACGGCAACACGCTGGCCTTCGACTACGACGGTGGCACGAACATCGACCCGGCGATCACGTCGCACATGCACGCGGTCACGCTCGAGTTCCTGACGCCGGACGAGCTTCGCGCCAGCTGGCACAACTGGTCGAAGGGGAAACCGGACGAGCACCTCGCGGTGTTCCGGATTGCGCGAAAGAAGTAGACCTACCAGCGTCCGCTCGCGCCACCGCCACCCGAGCGGCCGCCGCCGAAACTGGAGCCCGACGAACCCGACGATCTCGAACCGCCGGACGATCCCCCGCTCGACGCGCCCCCCACACCCATTTCCCGCCCTGGCCCGGCGTGGCCTTGCCCCGGGCGCCAGCGGCGTATCCGGGCTTCCGGCCCATGCGAACGCCAAGGACCAGGACGGCGATTCCGACGATGCACAGCACCGCCGTCTGGAGGGGTGTGAGGATCAGCAGCGACATGAACATCGGCAGGCCGCTGAAGATCAGCCCGAATACGGCCGGCATGATCGTGCGCGCGCCAATTCCGGTCCCCGCGACGATCGCGCCGACCCCGACGAACAGCGCCAGGAACCCCGTCATGATCCAGCTGGCCGCCGCGGGGTTGGCCGCGCGTTCCAAGGCGGCGAGTTCCTCCGCGGTTACCACCTGGTTGCGGGTGATGATGTCGGCCACCCGTCGCGTGCCCGAGACGATACCGGCGCCGTAGTTGTTGTCCCGGAACGACGGCAGGAAGTTGGCGCGAATCACTTCGCCCGCGAGACCATCGGGCAGCACGCCCTCGAGGCCATAGCCCACCTCGATCCGCATCTCGCGTTGACCGGGCGCCACCAGGATCAGCACACCGTTGTCCTTGCCGCGCCGGCCGATGCCCCATTCGGCGAACAGCCGGTTGGCATACTCCTCCACGCTCATGCCGTCGAGCGTAGTCACCGTGGCCACCGCGACCTCCGCGGTGGTGTCCTGCTCCAGTTTCTCGAGCAGGGCGGTGAGCGTCGCTTCCTGCTCCTCGCTCATGACCTCGGCAAAGTCGTTGACCGCGCCGAGCGGCTTCGGGAAGTCCGCGTGCAGCACCGCCACGCACACCGCGAGGGTCGCGAACGCGGCGAGAGGTCGTCTCCAGTGTGAGGTCACCGGCACATCCTACCAGCGCCGGCGCGCCAGCTGCGGAACGGACAGCGCCCCTGCTCCCTGCTCCCTGCTCCCTGATCCCTGATCCCTCGCGATGCTACACTTCGCCGTGGACCTGGTCGTCGGGGGCGTGTTCGTCCTCGTGTATCTCGGGATGATCCTCGGCGAGTTCCCGGGATTGAAGCTGGATCGCACCGGCATCGCCCTGCTCGGCGCAATCGCACTGATCGCGTCGGGCCGCATTTCGCTGCAGGACGCCTGGAACGCCATCGACGTCGCCACGATCGCCCTGCTCCTGGGGCTGATGGTGATCTCCGCGCAGTTTCGGCTGGGCGGCTTCTACACCGTGGTGACACGTCGCCTTGGCGCCGCCGATCACACGCCCTCGCACTTGCTGGCGCTGGTCGTCCTCACCGCCGGTGTGCTCTCCGCCATCCTCGCCAACGACATCGTCTGCCTGGCGATGGCGCCCGTGCTGCTGGAACTGTGCGCGCGCCGCGGCCTCGACCCGGTGCCGTTCCTGCTGGCGCTGGCCTGCGGCTCGAACGTCGGGTCCGCCGGCACCCTGATTGGCAACCCGCAGAACATGCTGATCGGCGAAGTGCTCGACCTCTCGTTCACCCGGTATCTGTGGGAGGGCGGTGTGCCGGCCCTGATCGGGCTCGGCGTGGTGTGGGCCGTCCTGCAACTGGCGTATCGCGAGCGCTGGTATCGCAGCACTCCGCTGCCGGTGGTGGACGCGACGCCGTACGATCACTGGCAAACGATGAAGGGCGTGGCGGTGGTGGCGGTGGTGATGGCGGCGTTCCTGTTCAGCGGCGCCCCGCGCGAAGTGGTGGCGCTCGCCGCCGCCGGCGTCCTGCTCGCGTCGCGCGAGATGGCCTCCCGCGAGATGCTGGGCCTGGTGGACTGGCACCTGCTGGTGCTCTTCGCCGGATTGTTCGTCGTCAACGCCGCGGTGCAGCAGTCCGGTCAGCTCGGTGGCGTGTTCATGGCGTTCCGCATGGCCCACCTCGACCTGGCGAACCCCGCGGTCCTGTTCGGCGTCACCACCGTGCTCTCGAACGTTGTCTCGAATGTGCCGGCGGTGATGCTGCTGCTGCCGGTGGCGTCGCACCCGCTCGCTGGCGCGGTACTCGCGCTGGCTTCGACGCTGGCCGGCAACCTGTTCATCGTCGGCAGCATCGCCAACATCATCGTCGTCGACCAGTCGCGGCGGCTCGGCGTGGAGATCGATTGGAAGACGCACGCACGCGTCGGCGTGCCGATTACTCTCGCTACGCTCGCGGTAGCGGCGGCATGGCTGGCGCTCGTCGGCTAGCTCCGATCTCTGGGCCGTAGTACCATCGGCCATGGTCACTCTGCTCCTGCTGACGTGGCTGCAGGTCGCCCCCACGCAGCCTGCTCCGTCCACTCCGCCACCGGCACCACCAGCGCGGACCCAGCCCGCTCGTCCGAGGGCACAGGCCCCGGCGCCCGCGGCCGGCACCACCATCAACTTCACCGTCACCGACGGTGTCGGCGCGGTGCTCGAAGGCGTCACCGTCAGCCTGGTCGGCGTCGCCGATCGCCAGGGCCAGACCACGGCCGAGGGACGCCTGCGCATGCTGAACGTGCCCGCCGGCACCCACCGCGTCCGGTTCGAGCGCGAGGGGTTCTACACCTTCGAGAAGGAGCTCATCTGGCGTACCGGCATGGCCGCGCCGGCGATGATCGTCACCTTGAACGCGGCGCCGCCCCCGCCGCCCCCGCCGCCCCCGCCGCCGGCCGAGCCGGCGAAGAGTGACCTGAGCCTGCCGCCGCCGTCGGCGCCGAAGTCGATGGCGCTGCTCGACTACATCGAGCGCAATTTCATTTCCAGCAAGGAACCGCACAAGGAGAATCTCGTCGGCTGCAGCGGCGTCGGGCAGTCGGTGCTGTGGCAGGTGCGCGAGGCGTGGGCCGATCGCCAGCACCCCTCCGCGGACGCGATGATGTACGTGATTGGCGGCGAGGGCTCGCTGCGGATGGACAACAAGGACGTCAGCCTGGCCGCCGGCAGCTTCGCGGTGGTGCCGAGAGGCACGAGCTACGGCTTCACGCGCCGGGGCCGGAACCCGCTGATCGTGCTGGCGTTCCTCGCCGGCGCCCCCTGCGCCGGGAACTGACCCTTCTGATCGCTCGAGTCGAGGAGGCGTGCGCTCGGGCACCTCAGCGGTCGCGTTTTGCGATACGCTGAAGTGCTCCCAGGTATGTCAGACGCGAATATCAAGGCGGATCCGACCCCGCAAGACTTCATCAGAGAGATCGTCAGCGCCGATGTCGCCGCCGGAAAGAACGGCGGCCGCGTCGTCACCCGCTTTCCTCCCGAACCGAACGGCTACCTGCACATCGGCCACGCCAAGGCGATCTGCGTGGACTTCGGCGTCGCCGCGGACTTCGGCGGCGTCTGCAATCTCCGCTTCGACGACACGAACCCGGTGAAGGAAGACGTCGAGTACGTCGATTCCATCAAGGACGATGTGCGGTGGCTGGGGTTCGACTGGGGAGATCGCGAGTTCTATGCGTCGGACTACTACGAGCAGCTCTATCAATTCGCCGAGCGCCTGATTCAGAAGGGCGCCGCCTACGTCGATTCGCTCACCGCCGACGAGATCCGCGAGCACCGTGGCACGCTGACCGAACCCGGCCAGGACTCGCCGTACCGCACCCGCGGCGTGGACGAGAACCTGGACCTGTTCCGCCGCATGCGCGCCGGCGAGTTCGCCGATGGCGCCCACGTGCTGCGGGCGAAGACCGACATGGCCGCGCTCAACATCACGATGCGCGACCCGGTGCTGTATCGCATCCGCCACGCGCATCATCACCGCACCGGCGATGCGTGGTGCATCTACCCGATGTACGACTACGCGCACCCGCTGTCCGATGCGATCGAGGGGGTCACCCACTCGCTCTGCACCCTCGAATACGTGGACCATCGTCCACTCTACGACTGGTGCATCGAGCAGGCGGAGACCGAGCACCAGCCGAAGCAGTACCGAGTTCGCGCGGCTCAACCTGAACTACACGGTGATGAGCAAGCGCAAGCTGCTGCAGTTGGTGGCCCAGAAGCACGTGAGCGGCTGGGACGACCCGCGCATGCCCACCATCTCGGGGCTGCGCCGCCGCGGCTTCACCCCGGAATCGATCCGCGACTTCTGCACGCGCGTCGGCGTGGCGAAGAAGGAGAACGTGATCGACATGGGGCTGCTCGAGCACTGCGTGCGCGAGGATCTCAACAGGTGGGCGCCGCGCGCGATGGCGGTGCTGCGTCCCTTGAAGCTGGTGCTCACCAACTACCCCGAGGGTCAGGTGGAGCACATGGACGTCGTCAACCATCCAGACGACCCGGCCGCCGGCACGCGCAAGGTGGCGTTCTCGCGCGAGATTTTCGTCGAGCGCGACGACTTCATGGAAGACCCGCCGAAGAAGTTCTTCCGGCTGGCCCCGGGCCGCGAGGTTCGGCTGCGCAACGCCTACCTGGTCACCTGCACGGAGGTCGTGAAGGACGCCGCCGGTGAGATCGTCGAGCTGCGCGGCACCTACGATCCCGCCACGCGTGGCGGCGATGCCCCGGATGGGCGCAAGGTGAAAGCCACGCTCCACTGGGTGTCGGCGGCGCACGCCGCCACCGCCACGGTGCGGCTCTACGATCGGCTGTTCACGGTGGAAGATCCGGATGGCACCGCTTCGAAGACCGGCGTCGAGTTCACCAGCCTGATCAACCCCGCGTCGTTCGAGGCGCTCACCGACTGCCGGCTGGAGCCGATGCTGGCCGCCGCGGCGCCGGGCACGCGCTTCCAGTTCGAGCGCCTGGGCTACTTCTGCGCCGACCTGGATTCGCGGCCCGACGCGCCGGTCTTCAACCGCACCGTGTCGCTCAAGGATGCGTGGGCCCGGGCGACCGCCCGCGACACCGCCTAGCGGCGGGGACGCCACTCAGCAGAGGCCAGGGACCCTATGCGCGTCGCGATTGTCGGGGGACCCGGCGTCGGCAAGAGCACACTGGTGCGCCAGCTCGCCGACCTCTACCACAACGGCTCGTACGGCGAAGGTGAGAAGGGCGTCTGGCATCCGCGTGTCCTCGAGGACATCGCCGCCGGCCGCAACCCGATTGGCGTCACCGAGTATTTCGCGCGGCTCTACGACGCCAACTACCGTGACGCCGCCGCTCACGACACGGCGGGCCGGGTGATCTTCTTCGAGGGCGCGCGGATGACGCTCGAGGCCCACATCCCCGAATACCCGGCCGCCTACCACGACGCGCTGCGCCGGGTCGCGATCATGGGCGATGCGTGGCGGCCCGATCGGATCATCGTGCTCACCTCGAGCCGCGCCACCATCGAACGTCAGATCATCATGCGCAACCGCCCGCACGAGGGCGTCGAGAACATGGTGCGCCGCTTTCAGCTGATCGACGACGAGTTCCGCCGCCTGGCGCCGCTCGACCCGACCGCGGTGCTGATCGACCGCGACGGGCGCGAGTTCCACGAGCGGTTCGATCTGCTGGAGATCATCCGCATGGCGGGCCTGCCGATGTTCACCGAGATCCCGTACGTGCAGCGTTAGGGCTGCGCACCCCGCCGCTATTTCGTCTCGTCCCAGATCACCTGCGCGTCGGCGCGCACGCGGTCCGGGTTCGGCTTCGCATAGTTGGTGTAGGCCGCCGGCGTGACCCAGGTCTTCGCCACGTCGTCCACGGTCTTGCCGGCCTGCTTGCCATCCTGCACGAACTTCACGAACTCGGCGAGGAACGCCGAGTGAGTCTTCATGTCGGCCGGCGTGGTCGTGGTCGGATTGTGGCCGTTGATGATGGTGTCCACGTTCGGCACCGCCGCCGCCTTCATCAGCGTCGCCGGGAACGCAATGCCGCTGCCGCCGTTGTTCTTGTCCATGATCGGCAGGTCGCGGGTGTGGAACGCATCGCCGGTGTGCATCGTCCGCAGCGCTCTGAAGACGATGAACGCGTCGCCGCCGGTGTGGGCGGCGCCGAAGTGGTAGAGATCGATCTGATCGGCGCCTTCGCCGATTGTCATCGTGACCTGGAAGGTCTTGGTCGGCAGGCCGCGACCGTTGTTCTGCTGGAAGATGCTGGGACCGGCCGGGGGCGGGTTGAGGCCGGTGACCGGGCGCATCGCCTCCATGTTCGACTTGGTCACTTCATGGACCACGATTTCCACGGTCGCCGGGAACTCGACGTTGCCGCTGACGTGATCGCCGTGCGTATGGGTGTTGATGATCCTCGTCACCGGCTTGTCGGTGACCTTCTTGATCTGCTCCAGGAGCGGCTGCCCCCAACCGGGGTTCTTGGTGTCAACGACGGTGACGCCCTGCGTGCCGATGAACACGGCCGAGTTCCCGCCGCCGCCCTTCATCACGTAGAGGTTGTCCTTCAACTTCTCGACTTCCACCACGCGCGGCGCCGGCGGGGCGGCCGGCTGCTGATACGCGGCGACGCTCATCGAGAACACGCCGGCTGCCAGCACGCCGCCAAGGGTCAAGAGTCTCGTCATGGTTCGCCCTCCCATCGCACGGAGCCTACCACGCCGTTGGCCGCTCGTCCCGGACGACGGAGTGCACGAGGGTGCCGCTATAATGCGCGTTCTTGCCGCGCCCCACTCTCCGTCGCACCCTCACGCTTCGCGACCTCATCGTCTATGGGCTGCTGTTCATCGGGCCGCTGGCGCCGGTGGGTGTTTTCGGCGTGCTGGAGGCCCGCACCAACGGCGGCGTCGCCCTCGTCTATGTGCTGGCGACCATCGCGATGGCCTTCACCGCCTGGTCGTACGCCGAGATGTCGCGGGTGGTGCCGCACGCCGGTTCGGTGTTCGCGTACGCCTCCGAGGGCCTGGGCCGCCCGGCCGGGTTCCTCGCCGGCTGGCTGGCGATGCTGGACTACCTGCTGATCCCGTCGGTCGCCTACCTGTTCTCGGGCATCGCCCTGCATGCCCTGATGCCCGCAGTGCCGGCGTGGATCTTCACGGTGATCGCCTTCGCCGCGACGACCGCGCTCAACCTGGTCGGCGTGCGCGTGGCGGCTCGCGTCGGTACGATCGTGCTGTTGGTCGAGATCGCGGTGTTCTTCGTCTTCGTGGTCATGGCGCTGGCGGCGCTGGCCTCGACCGGGCCGATGCGCCCGGTGCTCTCGCCACTCGTCGGGCTGGGGGCCTTCGAGCCGTCGGTCGTGGTGGGCGCCATCTCGGTCGCCGTGCTGTCGTATCTCGGCTTCGATGCGATCGCCGGATTCGCCGAAGAGAATGCCGGCGATTCGCGCGAGGTGGGCCGCGCCATCCTGTTCTGCCTGGTCGTGGCCGGCGTGCTGTTCGTAACGCAGACGTATCTCGCCAGCCTGCTGAGCCAGTTGGCGCCTGCGGATCTCGCCGCAAATCCCGAGCGGCAGGGCACCGCGTTCTACGACATCACGCGGGCAGCGCTGGCGCCGTGGCTGGCCACCGTGATCGCGGTGACCAAGGCGGTCGGCCCGGCGTTCGCCGCGATGACCGGGCAGGCCGCGGCGGCTCGCCTGCTGTTCGGCATGGCGCGCGACGGCCGTCTGCCGCGGGCACTCGCCTCGGTCGATGCCAGGCACGGGGTTCCGCGCGCCTCGCTGATGACAGCGGCACTGCTGACACTGGCGGTGTCGGTGTGGGCGGCGCGGCGGCCCGATGGCCTCGACGTGCTCGTCTCGATCGTGGACGTCGGCGCGCTCGGCGCCTTCACGCTGCTCCACGCCTCGGTGGTGGGATACTTCCCGGCTCAGCGGCGCGGCGTAGTGCGCGTGGCACACTACGTTGTGCCCGTGCTGGGCGCCGCGGTCACGCTGTGGGTGATCGCCGAGGCCAGCCCCCTGGCGCAGATGGTCGGCGGCCTGTGGACCGCCGCCGCGCTGGTCATCCTCGCCGTTGGACGCGGACGGCCGGCTTCAGAGGTGTTGCCATGACTCACGTGATTCGGCCGGCCACCGTGGACGACGTCCCGCACATCGTCCACCATCGCGAGCAGATGTTCCGCGAGATGGGCACGCAGTGTGACTATGCGCGGATGGCCGAGGAATGCACGGCGTGGTATCGGAACGCGGTGCCAGCCGGCACCTATCGCGGCTGGATGATTGAGGATCACACTGCGGGCGCGGGCCAGATGGCCGGGGTGGTCGGCGGCGGCGGGCTGATCGTCATGCCGTGGTCGCCGGGGCCCCTGCGCTTCGACCCCCGCATGGCGTTCGTCTACAACGTCTACGTGGACCCCGCGCATCGCGGCCGGGAGCTGGCCCGTCGCCTGATGGACGCCATGCACGCGTGGTGCCGCTCCGCCGGTGTCGAGCGGTTGGCGCTGAACGCCACGGCCGCCGGCGAGCGCGTCTATACCAGCCTCGGCTACGCCGTCACGCCGGAGCCGATGATGCGACTGGACCTATGACCTCGTGCCCAAAGGCTGGCTGAGGCGCACGTAGCGGGCGGGTTCCTACCAGACCTCGAACAACGCGTCGATCGCCAGAGCGAAGTCCGGAAGCAGTGAGGTCGTGAGGGTTGCGCCGGTATCGCAGCAAAGGACTTCCGCTTCCTCCAGCGCGCCACCATTCGACCGACGGAACACCACGACCCGGCGTGCCTTCGGATCGACCATCCAGTACTCGCGCACGCCCACGCGATCGAACAGCTGCCGTTTGATGCCCTCGTCGCGGCGACGGGTGCTCGGGGAGAGCACCTCGACCAGCAGCGCGGGAGCCCCTTGCACATTGGCCTCGGTGAGGATGGCCTGCTGATCGCCCGCCACGAACAGCAGGTCTGGCTCGACCACGTCGTAGTTGGACATCACGACATCGAGGGGCGACAGGAAAACGCGACCCTGGTGCCGCCGCGTCGCCAGGTGGTTGCCGATGGCCAGATGCAGCCGGCCCACCAGGTCCTGGTGTCCAAGGTTCGGCGAGGCGGTCACGTAGTGCACCCCGTCGATAATCTCGTGCCGCATCCCATCGTCGGGGAACAGCAGGAAGTCGGCGTACGTGAGCCGCCGATCCTCAGCCGCCATCTGTTCCATGGGGTCCTCCCCCTGCATCCGCGCATCATACCGTCGTCCGCTGCGGAAGACGATGCGAACGGCGGGCCACCTTGAGTTCAGGCCGGAATCAACCGAGTGGACCGCGAGGAATGGCAGATTCGGCGTCCCGCGGACGCTCGGCACGACGCAGATTCAGCGACGTCCCGTCGCACCGTTCAGGCGTCGGTGCGCGCGATCGCCGCGTCAACGGGCGTTGGCTGACAGCACCCGCACGAGATCCGCAGGAGCCATCGCCACCAGGAATCCGCGCCTGCCGCCGTTGATGTGGATCCGCGGCAGTGCGAGGATGCTGCGTTCGACATAGACGGGCAGCGCTTTCCGCGTGCCGAAGGGCGAGGTGCCGCCGACCTGGTAGCCGGTGTGACGCTCGGCCACGACCGGGTCGCACGGCTCCACTGCCTTCGCGCCAATCTGGCGCGCCAGGTTCTTCGTCGAGACCTCGCGGTCGCCGTGCATCAGGACGATCAGCGGCTGCTTCCCTTCGTCCTGCATCACCAGCGTCTTGATCACCGCGTGCTCGTCCACGCCCAGCTCTCGCGCCGAGACGCGGGTTCCCCCTCGCGCCTCGTAGCGATACGCATGCTCGGTGAAGGGCACGGAGTGCTGGCGCAACACGCGGATGGCGGGCGTGACGGCAACGGACATTCCTCGAATTGTAAGACGGCCGCCTCGTGATACCGTCCTCCCAGATTGGAGGCCCCATGAAGAGCTCGATCTGGTTCGGCGCGGCGCTGGCTGGGACGCTGGCATTGGGTATCGCGGCGGCACCGTCGCTGGTGGCGCAGTCGCAAGGCACCGCAACCCAGACGGGCCCCCGCAATCCCACGCGCGCCGAAGTCGTGCAGATGATGAAGGACATCTCGAACTGGGGCCGGTGGGGCAAGGACGATGAGATCGGCACCTTCAACCTGATTACGCCGGCCGTCCGCAAGGCCGCGGTGGCGCTGGTGAAGGAGGGCATCGCGGTGTCGTTGGCCCACACCCTCGACAAGGACGTGCTCGCCGACAACCCGACGCCGTTCAAGCAGGAGTTCTTCATGGGACCGGACGGCAAGATGCGGTCCGGCGCGGCGATGGACGTGATCTCGTCCACCTATCACGCCACCACCACCACCCACATGGACTCGCTCTGCCACTACATCTTCGAGGGCAAGACCTACAACGGCTGGGAGATTGAGAAGTATCACCAGGCCACGCCCACGCGCGAAGGCTTCGGCGAGGGCCCGGGCTGCATGAAGAACAGCATCCTCGGGTTCAAGAACGGCCTGATGACCCGCGGCGTGCTGATCGACCTGCCGCTGATGAAGGGCGTGAAGTGGCTCGAGCCAGGCACTCCCGTCACGATCGCCGACCTCGAGGCCTGGGAGAAATTCAGCGGCATCCGCATCGGCAGCGGCGACGCGCTGTTCCTGCGCACCGGCCGGTTCGCCCGCCGCAAGGAGCTCGGCCCGTGGCCCTCGGCGCAGCAGTCGGCCGGCTTCCATGTGTCGGTGATGCCGTGGTTCAAGCAGCGCGACGTGGCGCTCATCAGCAGCGACTCGGTGCAGGACGTGCAGCCGTCGAACATCGAGGGCTTCCCGCGTCCGATTCACATGCTGGCGATCAACTCGCTGGGCATGCCGATGATCGACGTCGCCGATCTCGAGGAGGTCGCGCCGATTGCCGCCCGCCTGAAGCGGTGGACGTTCCTGCTGACCGTGACCGCCCTGCCCGCCCCCGGCGGCTCGGGATCGCCGGTGAACCCGACCGCCACGTTCTGACAGACGCGCGTGGTGTGGCTCCGCCCGCTATTCCGCGCGTAGCGCTTCCAGCGGATTCACTCGGGCCGCGCGCAGAGCAGGGATGGCGCTCGCCGCCACGCTGACGGCGAGCAACGCCGCGCCCACCGCCGCATAGGTCCACGGGTCGCCCGGCGTCACTTCGTAGAGCACGCTGCCCATCAGGCGCGTCAGGCCCAGGGCGCAGGCAAAGCCGACGGCGAGGCCGACCGCGGCCAGCGTGAGGCCCTGCCGCAGCACCATGCCGACGACCTGCCCGCGATCGGCGCCAATCGCCAGGCGGATGCCGATCTCGTGCGTGCGCCGCGCCACCACATAGGCGAGCACGCCGTAGAGGCCGACCGCGGCCAGCAACAGCGCCATCACCGCGAACGTGCCGAGCAGGAACCCGGTGAGCCGCGGCGTGGCGAGCGACGCCGCCACCACATCGCGCATCAGCCGCACGTTCGCGACCGGCACGCTGTTATCGAGGCCGCGGATCTCCGAGCGAATGGGCCCGGCCAGCCGCATCGGATCGCTGGCACTGCGCACGACGATGAAGGCGTTGCGGACGAGATTGCCGCCGGTGGCGACATGCCACTGGCTGTGGGGGATGTAGAACTTCTCCTTCACCAGCCCGGTCACGCCGTTGTGCCGCTCGTCGGCGACAATGCCGACCACCGTGGCCCAGGGATTCTTCATGCTGCCGACGCGCAGGCGCCCGCCCACGGCGCTGCCGTCGCGGAAGTACTGCCGCGCCAGCGTCTCGTTGATCACCGCGATCGGCTGCGACTCGCTGGTGTCCGCGGCGGTGAACCAGCGGCCGCGCACGAGACGGGTGCCCATGGCCTCGAAGGCGCCGTCCGAGACGATCTGCCAATCGCCCTTGGCGTTGGCGCCGGGCCGTTCCTCGTAGCCTTCGATGTCCAGCCCGTAGTCGCCAATCGTCGTCGCCAGCGGCAGCACCCGCACCACACCCGCGGATTCCACGCCGGGCAGCGTGCGCACGCGCGAGAGCAGCTCGCGATAGAAGCTCACCACCTTCTCCGGCGTGTCGTAGCGCGCGGACGGCACCGAGAGACGCATCGTGAGGACGCGGTCCGGATTGAAGCCCAGGTCGATGCGGCCCAGCGCCGAGAGGCTGCGCAGCATCAACCCGGCGCCGACGATCAGGATGACGGCGAGTGCGACCTCGGCGACCACCAGCGCGGAGCGCAGGCGCTGACGTCCGCCGCCGACGGTGGCCTGCTGGCTGCCCTCGCGCAGCGCATCCACGAGGTTCAGCCGCAGCGTGCGCAGCGCCGGCAGCAGGCCGAACAGCAGTGTGGTGAAGACGCCAAGGATCAGGGCGAAGGCCACCACGGTGCCATCGAGCGCAACCGGTGCCAACGGCGGCAGGCTCGTTGGATCGAGGGCAATCAGCGTCCGCAGCCCGGCGGATGCCACGGCCAGGCCGATGACCGCACCGCCCATCGCCAGCAGCAGGCTTTCGGTGAAGAGCTGCCGCACCAGTCGCGACGGCCCGGCGCCAACCGCCGTGCGCAGAGCCATCTCGCGGAGGCGCGCGTCGCCGCGGACGAGCAGAAGGCTGGCGACGTTCGAACAGGCAATCAACAGCAGGAACGCGACCGCGCCGCTGAGAATCCACAACGCGGGTCGGACTCCGCCCCGGATCTCCTGGTCGAGCGGAACCGCAAAGGCGCTGAATTGCATCGGCACCGGGTACAGTCCCGCCTCGGTCCATCGGTTCGTCAGCGACCTCAGCTCGTCGGTGGCGGACTGCGCCGTCTGCCCTGGAGCCAATACTGCGGCACCGTAGTAGCCATGGCTGCCGCGCTGCAGCTGGGACATGTCGAACTGAATGGCACGCCACAACTCGGTGGGCTCGGCCGCGTCCTCGGTGAAGTCCGTCGGCAGCCGGAAGCCGTCCGGCATCACCCCCACCACTTCGAACGGCACATCGTCGAGGAGCACCTTGCGCCCGATGATCCCGGCATCGCTGCCGTAGCGGGTCTGCCAGAGCCGGTAACTGAGCACCACCACCGGCGCGCCATTCGGGACGTCTTCCTCGGGCCGGATGGTCCGGCCCAGCGCCGGCGTGGCGCCAAGCACGTCGAACGTGTTCGCGGTGACCGTGCCCACGCCAACGCGGACCGGATCGCCGTCGCCGGTGAGGTTCTGCTGACCGGTTCCCCAGGCCGCCACGGCGGAGAGCGTGCGGCTCTGCGTGCGGTAGTCCACGACTTCCTGGCTGGACAGCCAGGTCTTGTCGAAGCCCACCCACCGGCTCCAGATCAGCACGCGGCGATCCGGCTCGGCATACGGGAGCGGCGCCAGCAGCACGGCGCGGACCACGCTGAAGATGGCCGACGTCGCGCCGATGCCCAGGGCCAGCGTGACGAGGGCGGCGACGGTGAACCCGGGGCTCCGTCGCAAGCCGCGCAGGCCGGTCCTGCAGATCCTGCAGCAGGGTGTCCATGCGGTGGTTGGACGGACCGGGCGCCCCGAAGGTTGCTATGATCGGCGCCATGCCGTCGGCCACCGCCCCACACCTCTCGTCCCTGGTTCGCGCCCAGATGTCGTCGCCCTCACCCATCCGCCAGATCATGAAGATGGCCGAGCGGCAGAACATCCTGGCGATGGGCCTCGACCCCGATGAGGTGATTTCGTTCGGCGGCGGCTGGGTGAATCACGAGGCGCCGGAGGAGTTCCGGAAGGCCTATCAGGAGATCGTCAACGACCCGGCGCTGTTCCACAAGAGCGGCGGCTACACCGCGACGCTCGGCGACCTCGAGTGCCGCGAGCAGATCGCGCTCTTCGAGGCGGCTTTGTTCGGCGTGCCGCGGCTGGGACCCGAGCACATCGCCGTCGGCATGGGCAGCACGCAGCTGACGCACGACCTGTTCCGGACGCTCGTCGATCCGGGCGACACGGTGCTGCTGCTCGATCCGACCTACGCCAACTACGAGGGGCAGCTCGCCTTCGCGGCGCCCGGCGTGCGCATCGTCAGGCTGCCGGTGATTGACGCGGCGACGTGGGCGTATCTGCCGGACACGGATCCGGAGGGCGTGGCGCGCGAGTTTCGCCGGCTGTTCGACCTGCACAAGCCGCGCCTGGTGCTGTTCGGCGCGCCCGACAATCCCACCAGCCAGATCGTGCCGCAGGCGCTGGCCGAGGTGATGCTGGAGCGGACCCGCGATGCCGGCGCCTGGCTCGCCATCGACTTCGCCTACAAGTGCCAGTACTTCTCGCCGTATCCGGCGTACTACAGCTGGTCGCCCGCGGATCACCCGCACGTCATCGGCATCCACTCGAACTCGAAGTGGGCGCGCGGACTGGGCCGGCGGCTGGGGTGGATCGAGGCGGCTCCGAGTGTGATCGAAGCCATCGAGCGGGTGCAGCAGTGCAGCATCCTGTGTCCAGACACGCTCGAGCAGATGACGATGGCCCGTTACCTGAAGGTGGCGATCCCGAGCGGCTCCCTCCAGCGCTACGTGGACTTCGCCAACGCGCTCTACAAGAAAGCGGCGAAGGTGACGCTCGACGCCGTGGACACCTACCTCCATCGCCCGCGGCTCGTGCCACGCGGCGGGCTCTACACGGTCGTGGATGTCGGCCGCGACGCCGAGGCGTTCGTGCCCGAGGCGCTCAAGGCCACCGGCGTTCTCGTCGTCCCCGGCCGCGGCTTCGGCCCGTCGATCACCAATGGCGTCCGCATCTCGTTCGGTCCGCTCGTCCACGACACGGCGAAGATCACCGAGGGCATCAAGCGTCTCGCCGGCTTCATGACGTAGCGAACGGGCGCGTCCGGCGACGCGCCTGCCTCTCCCCGCAGCCACGCGATCGAGTGTTCGCCTAGGCTCGGTCGAACGGGATCCCGACGTAGCCCGGATCCTGTTCCGGCCGCAGGAGCATCCCGGTGAACATGAAACGGATGGTCATGCGGTTGTCGGTGCGTGTGATCTCAATCGGCTGACGATGGCGGACGTGCCAGTCGTAGAGCTCGGTGAAGACTCCGGGACCGATCTCGCAGAAGTCCGGATACTTCTGGTTGGCGCGCAGGAACAGCCCGAACTGCCGCCTGATCTCGACGATTACTCCGTCGCTCAGCGACGGTCCAATCAGTCCGTCCCGCAGCAGTTTCCGGATCTCGCCCATCTCCTGCGCGATGTCGTGCAGCGCCTGCGCAGTGACCGCCTCGGGCGATTGCGCCTCGACCGCCCCGCCCTCCGCCGCCAGGCCCGTCGATCTCGCCGGACGCCGTCGCCGACAGCGCCCCCAACGCCCCCACTGTCACCAGTTCTCGTCGAGTCACGGAGGCCACCTTTCTTGTCTTGAGTCTTGAGTCTTGAGTCTTGAGTCTTGAGTCTTGAGGCTTGCGGCTTGGGGCTTGGGGCTTGGGCCTTGGGCCTTTGCCTTTTGCCTTCTGCCTTCTGCCTTCTGCCTTTTGCCCTTGCCGTCTGCCGGTTCCCTGCCCCTTCTATGACTACACCGTCCCGGGTCTGGCCGTATTCTGGCGCACCCGTCCCGACCGGGCCGCCACATCAGTAGAATGGGGCCATGGCCCCGTTCACCTCCGTGCTGTGCGCGCTGGATCACTCCGACCTTGGCCCGCGTGTGCTTCGCCATGCGGTGGGCATCGCGGGGGCGTCGGGCGCCAAACTCACGGTGCTCAGGGTCTCGGACAGCAACCCGCGCGAGGAGCACGCCGCCATCGACGCGCTCCTGGCGCGAACGCTGCCGGCCGGCGCGACCTATGTGGGCGAGCCACAAGTCCGCGTGGTTCGCGTCACCCAGGGCCAGCCGGCGGACGCCATCCTCGATTTCTCAGGCGACGAGTACGACCTCCTGGTCGCCGGCACGCATGCGCGGTCCGGGTTCGCGCGCTGGTTCATGGGCTCGACCAGTTCGGCGCTGCTCGAGCGCGCGAGCTGCCCCATCCTCCTCATTCCCCCTGGCGATCTCGACATCGTCACACTGACGTCCCATGGCGCGAGCCTCCATGTCGGCACCGTGATGGCCGCGGTGGACCTGGCCGAGCACAACCGGGCGCAGCTGTCGATTGCCCACCATGTCGCGGAGTTGGCGCGCCAGCCTCTCGTGCTGCTGACCGTGGTGGATCCGGGCGCCAGTTCGAGCGATGCCGAGCAGGCGCTGTTCGAGCGCGCCCAGGCGCTTGGTCCGGGCGCGGTGCGCGAGGTGATCGTGCGCACCGGGCTGGTGGCCGAGGAAATCGGCCACGCCGCCGCGATGGAGCCGGCCGGCCTGGTCGTGATGGGCCTGCGCGAACGTGGGCTCGGCGTGCCGGGCGGCATCGCCACCGCGGTCCTGAAGACGCACAACGCCCTCGTCCTGGCCGTCCCAGCAATTTGATCGCCTTTCCCAACCGGAGCGGCATCGTTACCGTCAGATACGGGTTGAGGCGTCCATGATCACCGACTTCCGCTACGCACTCCGTACCCTGCTCCACGCACCCGCGTTTTCGCTGGTGGTCGTGCTGACGCTCGGCCTCGGCATCGGCGCCAACACGGCCATCTTCTCGCTGATGGATCAGCTCCTGCTGCGACTGCTGCCGGTAGCGCGTCCCGAAGAACTGGTCCAGCTCGACGGTCCCGGCCCCTTCAACGGACGGACGCAGAACGATCGGACGTTCTCGTATCCGATGTATCAGGACCTCCGCGACGGCAACGACGTGTTCACCGGCCTCATCGCCCGCGCCCCGGCGTCGGCCACCCTGGTCGAGGCCGGTCAGGCCGAGCGCGTCACCGTGGAGATGATCTCGGGCAACACGTTCGAGGTGCTGGGCGTGCGGCCCGTGCTCGGGCGCGCCCTCACCCCCGATGACGATCGCGTGCGCGCCGGTCATCCGGTGGTGATGCTGAGTCACGCCTACTGGACGCGGCGGTTTGCCGGCCGCTCCGAGATCCTGAATCAAACCCTGACCATCAACACCACGACGATGACCGTGATTGGCGTCGCGCCGCCCGGCTTTGCCGGCGTCGTCGCACTGGAGACGCCGGACGTGTTCGTGCCGCTGATGATGAAGGCGCAGATCACGCCGACGTGGGATGACCTCGACAACCGCCGCTCGCGCTGGGTGAACATGGTTGGCCGGTTGAAGCCCGGGCTGTCGGTCGATGCCGCCAGGGCGCGTGTCGATGTGCTCTACAAGCAGATCAACGCCGGCGAACTGGAGTCGGTCCCGGAGTTCGCATCCTCCAGCGCCCTCTTCAAGGAGCGTTTCCGCGCCAAGAATATCGTGGTCGAGCCCGCAGGCCGCGGCTTGTCGGGCATGCGCGGCGGGTTCAGCACGCCAATCGCGGTGCTGATGGGCATGGTCGGCCTCGTGCTGCTGATCGCCTGCGCCAACGTCGCCAACCTGCTGATCGCGCGCGCGGCCGCCCGGCAGAAGGAAATGGGCGTCCGGCTGGCGCTCGGCGCCAGCCGCGGGCGCATCATGCGCCAGACGTTGTTCGAAAGCCTGCTGCTGTCGCTGGCGGGCGGCATCGTGGGCCTCGTGCTGTCGATCTGGCTTGGGGAGTTGCTGGTCGGGCTGCTGCCATCCGGCGGCTCCGCCCAGGCGCTGTCCACGACGCCCGACCTCCGCGTCGGCTTGTTCACGCTCGTGGTGTCGGTCCTCACCGCCGTCGTTTTCGGCCTCGCGCCGGCACTGCAATCCTCGCGTCCCAACATGAACCAGACGTTGCGCGAGGAAGCGGGCTCGCTCGCCGGCAGCGCGTCGCACGCGCGGCTGCGCAAGAGCCTGGTGGTGGCGCAGGTGGCGGTGTCGATGCTGCTGGTCGCGGGCGCAGGCTTGTTCGCGCGCAGTCTCTACAACCTGAAGCACCTCAGCCCCGGCTTCGACGCCACGGCCCTGGTGTCCTTCGCGCGTGAGCCCGGAGCTGGCCGGATACGACCAGACCCGCATCAAGCGCTTCTATCAAACGCTGCAGCAGGAACTGCAGGGGCTTCCCGGCGTGCGCGGCGCGACGATGGCCGCCGAGCCAGTGCTCACCGACAGCGTCTCGAGCCGCACCATCCAGGTGCAGGGCTACGAGTCGAAGCCCGACGAGAACATGAATCCGTGGACCAACGAAGTGGCGCCGGACCACTTCCGCACGATGGGGATGCCGCTGGTCCTCGGCCGCGAGTTCACCGAGCGAGACGCCGAAGGCGCGCCGCTCGTCGGCATCGTCAACGAGACGTTCGCGCGCTACTACTTCGGCACCGAGAATCCGATTGGCCGCCGTTTCGGCTGGCGCGTGCTGAGGAATCCGGGAGCGATCGAAATCGTCGGAGTGGTGAAGGACTCGCTGCACGGCGGCATGCGCGAGGGGACGACGCCGGACAACGAGATCCGCCGGTTCGTCTACACCCCGCTCCAGCAGGGCACCGAGCTCACCGGCATGACCGTCTACGTGCGCGCCACGCCGCAGGGCGCGGACGGGCTCGTCGACCGGATCCGCGAGTCGGTTCGCCGCCTCGACGCCTCGCTGCCGGTCTACAACGTGACAACGATGGAGAACACGATCGACGAGGCGATGTTCACCGAACGCATGCTCGCGGTGCTGTCGGCCGCGTTCGGACTGCTGGCGACGCTGCTGGCGGCGGTCGGCCTCTACGGGCTGATGTCCTACACGGTGGCGCGGCGCACGAGGGAGATCGGCATCCGCATGGCGCTCGGGGCTGAACGCGGCACGGTCGTCTGGCTGGTGCTGCGCGAAGTGGCCATCCTCACCGGCCTGGGCATCGTCATTGGCGTGCCGGCGGCGCTTGGGCTGTCGCGCCTGGTGGCGTCGCAGCTGTTCGGCCTCTCGGCCACGGATCCGATCACGCTGATGGTGGCGGCCGTCACGCTCGCTCTTGTCGGCGCCGCCGCAGGCTACCTGCCGGCACGACGCGCCGCGGATGTGGAACCGGTCACGGCTCTCAGGACTTCGTAGGGGGCAGGACAGGGATCAGGGATCAGGGATCAGGGATCAGAGATCAGGGTTCGGGGGCGCGGGTTTCGAACTTTGAACTACCCTTGTGCGATGCGGACCCTGGGGTTTCTGTCGGTCTTCCTCGTGTGTGCGGCAGCGGCGTGGGCGCAGACGTCTTCGCCGCCGGCCGGCGTGGCGCTCGATGTCGCCACCAGCCGCGCGGCGGTGATCTTCGACCTGCGCTATCACCTCACGCTGAACGTCCCGAAGGCGCTGGCCGAGCCCATCACCGGCACCAACCGCATCACGTTCGACCTGCGCAGCAACACCCAGCCGCTGGTCATCGACTTCGAGACCAGCCGCGATCACGTGAAGACGGTGCAGGCCAACGGCGCCGACGCGGCGTTCGAATACCTGAACGGGCACATCATCGTGCCCAGCACGTCGCTCAAGACCGGCCGCAACGAGGTCGTCGTCACGTTCAATGCCGGCGACGCCTCGCTCAATCGCAGCGCGGACTTCATGTATGCGCTGTTCGTGCCGGCGCGGGCGCGGCAGGCGATCCCGGTGTTCGATCAGCCGGACATGAAGGCGCGCTGGACCCTGGACCTGACCTACCCGTCCGAGTGGAAGGCGGCGAGCAACGGTCTCAATCGCCGACGGCGGTCGTCCGCGGCACGACACCCGCGGCGGGCCCCGCCCGGGCGCCCAGCACCAATGGGGTCCTGGCGTCGGCAAACGGCACGACCTCGGTGACCTTCGCCGAGACCGAACCGCTCTCCACCTACCTCTTCTCCTTCGTCGTCGGCGACTTCAAGGTCGAGACCGCCACGCGCCACGGCCGCACGTTCCGCATGTTCCACCGCGAGACCGACGCCGCCAAGGTGACCCGCAACAAGGAGGCGATCTTCGACCTCCACGCCGCGGCCATCGCCTTCATGGAGCACTACACGGGCATTCCCTACGCGTTCGGCAAGTTCGACTTCGTGCTGATCCCCGCGTTCCAGTTCGGCGGCATGGAGCACGCCGGGAAGATTCTCTACAACGCGTCGGGTCTGCTGCTGGACGAATCCGCGACGCAGAACCAGCTGCTCGGCCGCGCCTCGGTGATCTCGCACGAGACCGCCCACATGTGGTTCGGCGACCTGGTGACGATGAGATGGTTCAACGATGTGTGGATGAAGGAAGTCTTCGCCAACTTCATGGCGGCGAAGATCGTGAACCCGTCCTTCCCCACCGTGAACCACGACCTCCGGTTCCTGCTGTCGAACTACCCAGCGGCCTACGAAGTGGATCGCACCCCTGGGCGCGAACCCAATCCGGCAGCAACTCGACAACCTCAACGAAGCGGGCAGCCTCTACGGCGCGATCATCTATCAGAAGGCGCCGGTCATCATGCGGCACCTCGAGGCGCTGCTCGGCGAGGAATCGTTCCGCGACGGCTTGCGCGAGTACCTGAACGCGCACAAGTTCGGCAACGCCACCTGGAACGATCTGATCGAGGTGCTGGACCGTCGCACGCCCGCCGACCTGCGGGCGTGGAGCAAGGTGTGGGTGGAACAGCCGGGTCGTCCGACGATCACGACGAAGCTGGAGGTGGCCGACGGCAAGATCACCCGGCTGGCCTTCGAGCAGAGCGACCCGATGAAGCGCGGCGTGGTCTGGCCGCAGCAATTGCGCGTGGTCCTCGGCGGCGCATCGGGAGCACAGACGATGCGGGTCGCGCTCGACGGCGCCAGCGCCGAGGCGAGAGAAGCCGTCGGCAAACCCGCTCCCACGTTCGTGCTGGCGAATGGTGAGGGCTGGGCCTACGGCGACATCGTGCCCGATCCGGCGTCGCTCGCGTACCTGACGCGGTCGCTACCGGACATCGCCGATCCGCTCACCAGGGGCAGCGCCTGGGTCACGCTCTGGGATGGCGTGCTCGACGGCCGCGTGGCCCCTGCGGCGTTCATGGATCTCGCCACCGCGGCGCTGCCGAAGGAAACCGACGAGCAGATGACGTCGCGGGTGCTGAGCTATGCAGGCAATGCGTGGTGGCGATTCCTGCCGGCGGCTGAACGAACCGAGCGCGCCGGCACATTCGAGAAGGTGCTGCGCGACGGCCTGGACCACGCCGGGACGGCGAGTCAGAAGGCCGCGTGGTTCAGCGCGCTGCGCAACGTGTCGCTCACGGCGCCAACCGTGGAGTGGTTGCGAAAAGTGTGGGCCAAGACCGAGACGGTGCCGGGCCTGCCATTGGCGGAAGCCGACTACACGACTCTCGCTCTGGAGCTGGCGGTCCGCGAAGTGGATGGCTGGAAGGCGATTCTGGCGGAGCAGCTCACCCGCATCGAGAACCCCGATCGCAAGGGGCGCTTTCAGTTCGTGATGCCCGCGCTCTCCGCGGACCCGGCCGAACGTGACAAGTGGTTCCGCTCGCTCGCCGACGTCAACAACCGGCGGCGGGAGCCGTGGGTCCTGGAAGGCCTCAACTACCTGCACCACCCGCTTCGGGCCCGGGCGTCCACCGGCTACGTGATGCCGAGTCTCGAGATGCTGTGGGAGATCCAGAAGACGGGCGATATCTTCTTCCCGAAGCGCTGGCTCGATTCGATCCTCGGCGGACACAACTCGCCCGAAGTGGCGGCGATGGTCCGCCAGTTCCTGGCGTCTCTGCCTGCGAACTATCCGGAACGGCTGAAGAACATCACGCTGCAGTCGGCCGACGAGCTGTTCCGCGCCGAAGCCGTGCTGAAGCGTTGAGGTTCGACGGACGCGGGCGAGGCCCGCGCCCGTCAAGTGCGGCTACTTCGGCGCGCACTCACCGGCCACCGGCCGGATGCCGGTCGCCTTGATCTCGACCAACTCGCCGGCCTTCGTCGCGTTTTCGAGTTTCTCGAAGGTTCCGTCCACCTGCACGCGTCGATTGATGTGCTTCATCAGCGTCCCGTCGTCGATGCCCTCGATGTCGTACATCGCGGCGGTCGATCCGCTGGTTCCAACCGCTCCACTAGGCGGAGCGGACAAGGCGCCTGGCGCCATCCCCTTCACCATCTTGGTGCTGGTCAGAATGAAGTCTTCGCCAATGCCGACCTTCTCGGCCACGTTGGCCTTCTTCCCCGGCACGTCGGCCTCACGCATCAGGCAGCCTTCCACCGTCACCGGCACTGCCCGCGGCCGGCGTGGGCGTCTGGGCTGTGGTGGCGGGTGGCGGAGTCTGAGCGGGTGGCGGAGTCTGGGCCGCCACCGAAACCGTGAGCGCGAGCGCCCCGGCCAGGGTCGCGGGAATGAGGTACTGCTTCATGTAATTTCTCCTCGTACGGGGCATGGTTTGCTCGATTTTGGGGGTTGCCTTTCTAGAGGTGCAAATACCAGGCCGGGCCGAAGAGGTAAGCAATGGGTTGGTTATGGCAGTGCTCTCCTCAACCTGTTCCTTCGCTGTGGCCTGAGGCTCGCACAGTCGTTCGGCGCCGCTCATGAGTTGGGCGCCTGCGATGCCACATGCGGTAATCTGCGGAGCCTATGACACGCACTGTTGTGCTTCTCGTCGCCGCGCTGCTCGGGCTCCTGCCTGAAGCGGCGCATGCCCAGTCTCCCGCGATCACCATCAAGGCCCGGCGCGTCATCGACGGGATTGGCGGCGTCGTCGACAACGCCGTCGTCACGGTCCGCGATGGGAAGATCGTCAGCGTCGGCCCGGCGTCCGGTCCGGTCACCATCGATCTGGGCGAGGCCACGCTGCTGCCGGGCTTCATCGACACCCATGTCCACATCGACTGGCACTTCGACGCCAAGGGCCGGTATCACACCGGTCCTGAGCCGCCGGAGCAGAACGCGCTCTATGCCTCGGAGAACGCCTACGTCACGCTGATGGCGGGGTTCACCACGGTGCAGAGCGTGGGCTCGCCGCGCGACAAGGCGCTGCGCGAGGCGATTGCCCGCGGCGTGCTGCCGGGGCCGCGCCTGCTGTCGTCGCTCGGCCAGATCAGCAACCCGAAGCTGAC
Source organism: uncultured Acidobacteriota bacterium (assembly GCA_963723005.1). Lineage (GTDB taxonomy): Bacteria > Acidobacteriota > Vicinamibacteria > Vicinamibacterales > UBA2999 > VFZN01. The sequence continues at coordinate 406,304 of CAVRPA010000020.1, forward strand.
GCCGGAGCAGATTCGCGAGCAGGTGCGCGAGCGCAAGGCGGACGGCGCCGACCTCGTGAAGATCTTCGCCTCGGCCAGCATCCGAGACGGCGGCGTGCCGACGCTGTCGCAGGAGCAGGTGGACGCGGCGTGCGGCGAGGCGAAGGCTCAGGGCCTGCGGTCGATGGTGCACGCGCACAGCCCGGAATCGATGATGCGCGCGGCCCGCGCCGGCTGCACGGTGGTGGAGCACGGCGGCCTGGCCACGCCCGAGGCATTGAAGATGCTCGCCGACCGCGGCGTCTACTTCGATCCGAACATCGGGCTGGTGACGCAGAACTACCTCGAGAACCGCGCCCGCTTCGACGGCATCGGCAACTACAACGCCGAGGGCTTCGCCGCGATGGAGAAGGCGCTCGGCCAGAAGGACGCGATGTTCACTGCCGCGCTGAAGACGCCGGGGCTGAAGATCGTGATGGGCACCGACGCGGTGGCCGGCGCGCACGGTCAGAACATGCGCGAGGTGCTGGAACGCGTGAAATCAGGGCAGCCCATTGCTGACGCGATCAAATCGCTGACCTCGATCTCGGCCGAGTCCATGGGGCTGGGCAAGGAGATCGGCACGATCGCGCCGGGGTTCGCGGCGGATCTCGTCGCCGTCGACCGGCAACCCGCTCACCGACGTCGCCGCGCTTCGCCGCGTGGCGTTCGTGATGAAGGACGGAAAGATTTACCGGGGGCTGACGCCTTAGGAGGCGCCATGCGCGGGGCGGCCACCTGGATGGACGTGTCATGACCCTGCAGCAGAGGGCCGGCGCACTGGAGCCGTACGGCTTCCTTGGATTCCCGCTCGCCGACTACGAGGCCGGCGGGCGGGAGCAGTTCATCTACCTGCTGAACGAAGGGCTGGACGTCGACTCGCGCGTGCTCGACATCGGCTGCGGCGTCCTGAGGGCGGGCTACTGGCTGATTCATTTCCTCCAGCCCGATCGGTACTGCGGCATCGAACCGCACGCGACGCGCCTGGATCTCGGCCGCCGCCTCGTGCTGGAACCAGACGAACAGGCGGCCAAGCGGCCGCGATTCGATACCAACCCCCGCTTCGACACGTCGGTGTTCGGCGGGACGTTCGATTTCTTTCTCGCCTATTCCATCTGGACGCACGCCTCGAAGCGACAGATTGCGGCCATGCTCGACGGCTTCGTCCGGGACGCGGCGCCCGGCGGGATCTTCCTCACGACCTACCTCCCGCCGGACGGCGACAACCCCGACTACCAGGGCGACGGATGGATCGGGACGAGCCACGACTCGGACGTGCCCGGCTGCATCCATCACGGCCTCGATTGGATCCTCGAGCAGTGCGATCGCCGCGGCCTGCGGGCGGAGGAACGCGAACGCGACCGGACCTACGGACAGTCGTGGCTGTCCATCAGCCGGCGCCAGGGATGATAGCGCCACCGCTGCGCGAAGCGCCCCGCGGCTGGCCCGCCGTCAGCCGATCATCCGCGCTTGCCTCGCGGCCCCAGATTCTTCGCGGACGGACACCGGAATCCGTCCGGACACCTGATCCCTGGATCCCGATCCCGGATCCCGGTCCTTAGACGACGTTCAGTTCGCCGCTCTTCACGGCCCCGGCAAATCGATCCAGCGCAAACGGCGTGAGATCGAACTTCGGATCGTGACCGGTCATCACGTCCGCGAGGATGCGACCCGCCGCCGGCGCGTGCTGAAAGCCGTGTCCGCTGAATCCGGCGATGGTGTAGAAGCCGGCGACGTCCGATGACGGGCCGATGATCGCGTTGTGGTCCGGCGTCATCTCGTAGAGCCCGGCCCATGCGTGCGAGACGGCGGCGTCGGCCATGGCGGGCAGGCGACGAATCGCCACTTCAGTGACCTTGGGCAGGAAGTCCCACCGCACGGTCGTGTCGAAGCCCGGCGTCTCGTCCGGGTCGCCCATCCCGAACAGCAGCCCGGGGCCTTCGCGATGGAAGTAGAACGTGGTCTCGAAGTCGATGACGAGGACCCTCGAGCGCGGCATTCGGCCCGCCCATTCAGGCGCGTCCCAGGATCCACCGCGCTCGGGAGTGGCGATGAAGATGTGGCGGCGCTCCGGTTCGACCGGCACGTCCACGCCGAGGTAGCGCCCGATCCCCTTGGCCCACGGACCGGCCGCGTTCACCAGCACCGGCGTACTGATGTTGCCCTTCGAGGTTTGCACCTCGGCCACGCGGCCTTGCGCGAGGCGGACACCCGTGACTTCGGTCTCGCGCACGATCTCCACGCCGCGTGCCTGCGCGCCCTTGGCAAATCCCATCGTGACGCCGTTGGGATCGGCCACGCCGTCGGCCGCGCAATACGCCGCCCCGCGAATGCCCGCCACGTCGATGCCCGGCGAGATGCGCGCCGCATCCTCCGGCGACAGCCACTGGACATCCACGCCCATGCTGCGCTGCAGCGCCATGTTCTTCTCGAACGCGGCGACGTTGGCGGCCTTCGAGACGAGGAAGAGGTAGCCGTCCTGGTGAAAGTCGATCGGGGTGCCGACACGCGCCTCGAAGTCGGCCATCATCGCAATCGATTCGATCGACAGGCTGATGTTGGCGGGGTTGGAGAACTGGTGGCGCACGCCACCGGCGTTCTTGCCGGTTGACCCGGTGGCCAGCTGCGCCTCTCGCTCGATGAGGACGACGTTGGTGACGCCGCGTTGAGCGAGGTGCCAGGCGAGGCTGCATCCCATGCAGCCGCCACCGACGATGACGACATCAGCCGTTGTGCGCATCAGATGATTGTAAGCCGTGAGCGCGCCTTCGCGCTAGTGTGGTTGCCGTCTGCAGCTGCCTTCAGCCTTTTGCCTTTTGCCTTCTTCCTAGGGCTGCCGGTAGATCCGCCCGCCCTTCATCACCATCTTCACCTTTCGCAGCGCGGCGATGTCGGCGGTCGGGTCGCCTTCGACGGCGATGAGATCGGCCATGAGGCCCTCGCGGACCCGGCCGACACGGTTCTCCAGGTGGAAGAACGTCGCGTTGCCGGACGTGGCCGCCACCGTCACCGCCATCGGCGTCATGCCCCAGTCCACCATCAGCTCGGCTTCACGCACGTTGTCGCCGTGCGGGTAGACGCCGACGTCGCCGCCAAAGCACATCTTCACGCCCGCGGCGACCGCGGCCTTGAACGTGACGCGCTTCTTCGCGAGGCGTTCCGGCTCGGGCTGCTCGCCTTTCTTCCAGCCGGCGTACTGGGCGGTGGCATCGGGCGCGCCGATGACCGGGCAGTAGGCGACGCCCTTCTCGACCATCAGCTTCCAGACCTCGGGCGTGCCTTCGTCGCCGTGCTCAATCGTCTCCACGCCGCCGACGATGGCGCGGCGCATGCCTTCGGGCGTGGAGGCATGCGCGACCACGGCTCGTCCGCTGCTCTTCGCCGCCTCGACGATGGCGGTGATTTCGTTCACGGTGAAGGTCGGTCGCGTCTCTCCGTTCGGGCCCCAGCGGTAGTCCGCGTAGATCTTGATGAGGTCCACGCCGTGGCCCATCTGATTGCGCGCCACGCGGGTGACGCCTTCGACACCGTCGGCTTCGTCGGCGCCCTGCGGCACGGTGAATTCCGAGGCGAAGCCCTTCGGTCCGTAGCTGCCCGTGGCCACCATCGCCGGGCCAGCCACCAGCATGCGCGGACCGGGAATCAGCCCTTCGTCGATTGCGCGCTTCAGTCCCACATCCGCGTAGGCGGCGCCTTCGGTACCGAGGTCGCGCACCGTGGTGACGCCCGCCATCAGCGTGCGCTCCGCATGCGTGACCGCGCGCGCCACGCGATAGGCCAGCGGCTCCTTCAGCACCTGGTCGTTCCAGGTGGTCTCGTTGTAAGGATGCAGCAGCAGATGCGAGTGGCCGTCGACGAGGCCCGGCATCAAGGTGAGGCCGGCCAGCCGCGTCTCGCGCGCTCCGGCCGGCCTGGTGACCGACGCGGCAGGTCCCGCGGCGACAATCCGTTCACCGGCCACCACCACGGCCCAGCCGCGCTGCATGCGCTCGCCGTCGAACACCGCATCGGGCACCAGCACCACGGCAGCTGGCGCAATGGCGGAAGTCCCCGGCTGCGCGGTCTGTGCGTCGACGGCGATCGGAGCGCCACCGCCGGCGGCAACGAGCGAGACCAGCATCAGCAATCCAGCGGCGTATCGGGTCATGGTGGCGCAGTATACTGCCGCCACCTTTTCCCGCCGGCACCGCGCTGGAGGCGAGGCCCCACACATCATGCCGACGCCCACTCCTGAACCTTCGTCTGCCGCGGCCAGAGGTTCCGCCCTGGGTCCTCGCGTCGGCGCGGCTGCGGCCATCGCCATCGGCGTGGCCGTGGCGCTGCGGCTGATGGGCGGGGCAACGCCGACGCCGGAGGTCGGAAGTCCCAGCGTGGTGAACGCGCCCGATCCGGCGACCGTCGACCCAGCACGATGGCTGGCGGCGTTTCCGCTCGAGCCGCTCGAGGCGCCGGCCAGCGTCGGGAACACTCCATCCGCCCGCGCCCTCAATACCGCGCTCGAGCCATATCGGAAGGGCGACTACGTGGCCGCCGCGACGGCGCTGGACGGCTTTCTGCTCGATCACCCGGGCGACCCGGTGGCGACGCTCTACCTGGGCATCTCGCGCCTCTTCATGGACGAGCCGCAGAACGCGTTGGAGATCCTGCGCGGCATGCCGGGCAGCGCCTCCGAACAGGTGATGGTCGAGTCCGAGTGGTATTCGGTGGTGGGCGCCGCGCGGCTGCGCGACCCGTCTGCAGCCGAGGGGGAAGCGCGCACGCTGTGCGAGCGCAAAGGGCCTGCGAGTGCCAGAGCCTGTGCGGCCCTGGAGCGGCTGGGAACTGAAAGGCAAAAGGCAAAAGACTAAAGGCAAAACGCTCGGTTCTGCCTTCTGCCTTGTGCCTTCGTGCCTTCTGCCTTCTGCCTTCTGCCTTATAATTTTGGGCTGTCGTCCGCAGAAGTTCCGGCGGATGCGCTTCGATTATGAGGTCCATGTCTATGCCGTCCCGGTCACTCTTCCGACGCCTGATCGTCCTCGCCGCCTTCCTGGCTGCGCTGGCGGCTCAAGGCCAGTCCTCTTTCGCCCTGCTCAGCGCCCAGGGTGACGCGAACGCGGTGGTGCCGCCGGCCGCGTTCAAGGAGCTGAAGTGGCGAAGCGTCGGTGCCACGCGCGGCGGCCGCGTCACGGCCTATTCGGGCGTCCGGCAGCAGCCCCACACGTTCTACTTCGGCGGGGTCGGCGGTGGCGTGTGGAAGACCGAGGACGCCGGCATCTCGTGGGAGCCGGTCAGCGACGGGCAGATGTCCACCGGCTCGATCGGCTCGATCGATGTGGCGCCGTCGAACCCCAACCACGTGTGGGTCGGCACGGGCAGCGCGGCGATCCGCTCGAACGTGATCATCGGCCGCGGCGTCTACAGCTCGACCGATGCCGGCAAGACCTGGCAGTTCAAGGGACTGAAAGAGTCCGGCCAGGTCGGCGGCATCAAGGTCCATCCCTTCAACACCAACACGGTGTGGCTGGCCGCGCTCGGCTCGCCCTTCGGCCCGAACGACGAACGCGGCGTGTTCAAGACCACCGACGGCGGGACGACCTGGAAGAAGACGCTGTTCATCAACAACCAGACCGGCGCGCGCGACATCGAGGTGGACTGGGAGAATCCCGACATCCTCTACGCAGCGGCCTATCGCGGCTTCCGCAAGGGCTGGGACATCATCAGCGGCGGCCCCGCGTCAGAGGGCGGCATCTACAAGTCCACTGACGGCGGCGAGACCTGGAAGCACATGACGGCCGGCCTGCCCGACGACCTGATCGGCAAGATCGACATCGACATCGCGCGCAGCAACCCGAAGGTGCTCTACGCGATGGTGGAAGCGCTCGGCAACAAGGGCGGGCTCTACCGCTCGAGCGACGCCGGAGAATCGTGGACGCTGGTGAACAGCAGCCAGCGCCTGCGCGCGCGGCCGTTCTACTTCCACTACGTCAACGTCAATCCCAAGAACGAGAACGAAGTCTGGGTGAACGAGCTCGGCCTGCAGAAGAGCGTGGACGGCGGCAAGACGTTCACCTCGGTGGAGACGCCGCACGGCGACAACCACGGCATGTGGTTCAACCCGGACAACCCGAGCATCATCCTGCAGGTGAACGACGGCGGCGCCAACGTCAGCCTGAACAGCGGCAAGAGCTGGTCGTCGATCCTGAACCAGCCGACGGCCGAGTACTACATGGTGGCGGTGGACGAGCAGTACCCCTATCGCCTCTACATGCCGCAGCAGGACAACAGCACGGTGATCATCCCGAGCGTGCCGCCGGTGTCGTGGGGGTTCGAGCATCCCGCGCAGGCGTGGCAGCAGGCCTCCGGTTGCGAGACCGGCCAGATCTGGCCGAAGCCGGACGGCAAGGTGGTGTGGGGCGCGTGCAAGGGTGAGGTGGGCCGGTACAACACCACCACCGGCCAGGAGAAGCACTACTGGGTCTACCCGCAGAACCGCTACGGCCACGATCCGGACGACATCAAGTTCCGCTTCCCCCGCCAGACCGTCGTCTATGTGTCGCCGCACGACTCGCGGGTCATCTACCAGGCGTCGCACGTGCTGCACCGTTCGACGGACGAGGGCATCCTGTGGGACATCATCAGCCCCGACCTGACGGCGCATGAAGCGGAATACCAGATCGTCTCGGGCAACCCGATCACCCGCGACGTCACCGGTGAAGAGGTCTATTCCGCCATCTACTCGATGATCGAGTCGCGCCTCGAGCGCGGGGTGATCTGGGTGGGCGCCAACGACGGGCCGGTCAGCATCACGCGCGACAACGGCAAGACGTGGAAGAACGTCACGCCGCCGGGTCTCGTGGGGGCGCGCATCCAGACCGTGGAAGACTCGCCGCACGCGAAGGGCCGCGCCTACATCGCCGCCTATCGCTTCATGCGCGAGCACGACCTGAAGCCCTACATCTACCGCACGGACGACTACGGCGCCACGTGGACGCTGCTGACCGACGGCAAGAACGGCATCCCCGCCGACTACCCGACGCGCGTCATCCGCGAGGATCCGAAGCAGCCCGGCCTGCTCTACGCCGGCACGGAGTTCGGGTTCTTCGTCTCGTTCAACGCCGGCAAGAACTGGCAGCCGCTGCAGCAGAACCTGCCGGTGACGCCGATTACCGACATCAAGGTTCACCGCAACGACCTCGTCATCTCGACCATGGGCCGGTCGGCGTGGATCATGGACAACGTGACGCCGCTGCAGCAGCTGGGAGCGATCGTCAGTGGCACGCGTCCGGCGGCCACCGCGCAGGGTGCGCAGGCCTCCACGGGGCCGGTCCCCTCCGCGCTCGCGCTCTCGGTGGTGCAGCCGCGCTTCTCGCTGGCGTCGCTCTACGACCAGGCAGCAGCGACGGCGGCACCGCCTCCGGCCGCGGCAGGCGCGATGCCGGCGACGCTGATCTTCACACCACGCGAAGCGATTCGTATCCGCAACAGCGCCCAGCCGGCGTCGCCCGACGCACCGGAGTATCCCGGCACCAGCGCGCAAATCGACGTCTACTTCCAGAACGCGCCAGGCGCCGACACCAAGGTGGAGATCACCGACGCGCGCGGCCAGGTGCTGCGCGCCTTCCCGGTGCTGCCCGCGGGTGGTGCGCCGGGTGGCGGTCAGGAGATGCGCGGTCCGTTCCGTCGCGGCGGCGGCAGCTCGCCGGGCCTCAAGCCCGAAGCCGGCATGCAGCGGCTGACGTGGGACCTGCGTTACCCCGGTGTATGGGCCCCCAACGCTCCGGACGGCGGCCCGGGCGGACCGCTTGTGCCCCCGGGCAAGTACCTGGTGAAGCTGACCGCGGCGGGCAAACCACCACGCGCACGCTCGAAGTGAAATCGGATCCGCGCATCGCGGCGGACGGCGTCACCGACGGCGATCTGTCGGAACAGGTGAAGCTGCAGCTGAGCGTGCGTGACGCGATGAGCGACGCGCGCAAGCTCCAGGTGAACATCGAGGAAGCCATGAAGAAGGCGGGCGTCAAGCCCGTCGCCCCAGCCGGGCCCGGCGCGACGCCGGCGTCAACCAAGTACGATCACCCGCTGCAGCAGCTGTGGGCGCAGGTGGTAACGACCCCCGGGCATCTACACGCAGGGCATGCTGATCGATCAGCTGAGCAACGTGCAGCGGATGATCAGCCAGGCCGATCAGAAGATCGGCAAGGACGCCTACGACCGCTTCTCGGATCTGCAGCAGGAACTGGCCAAGCTGCAGGCGGAGTTCGCGAAAGTGTCGAAATAGACGCGCCGCTGACGGGCGCTGGGCGGCTTGGGGCTTGGGGCTTGCGACCTGAGTCTTAGGTCTTGAGTCTTGGGTCTTGCAGGACAGGCCGCGCCTGCGGCGCGGTAGGGAAAGACAGGGCCGGCTTCGCCGGTAGGATACGTCGCGCTGATTCCGTCCTACGAGCCGAAGGCTCGCCTTACCGCGCCGAAGGCGCGGCCCTTGCCCTCCGCGCCGAAGGCGCGCCCATCGGCGTGAGGCCTCCCTCATCCCAGCGCCCAGAACCCGTCCGATGAAGCCATGGCGCGCGAAGATGGCCGCCGCTTCGGCCGCGGAGGCGCGTTGCCAGTCGGGATCACATCGCGTCGCATACCATTCCGCTCCCAGGCCGTAGACCTGTTGTGGCGAGCCGACGGCGCCGCGGTGCCGACCGGTGGAACGCAGCCACGACTCGAGTTCGCCTTCCGACCGGAAGGCGCGGATGTTGGCTCAGGTGAAGCCGATGTCATCCCAGAAGCGCGCGGCCGGCACCAGAAAGTGGACCAGGCCCTCGCCCGAGACGATGCGATCACGAACCTCGAAGCGAATCGGCGCATCAGTCGCCGGCGAGTGGGTGTCGAGCGTGCCATCGCCCACCAGCGCGAGGATCGACAGGCCGTCCCACACACAGTTGGCGAACCAGCTTCGGCCGCCGGCACGGACGGCGAAATCGGTCTGAATCGCGGAGAACGGGTGGGCCATCCAGAGCTCGTCGGTCCCGGGGCGCAGCACGATGGCGTGCGATTCGGCCAGCGCCCGCAGCGACGCCGTCACTTGTGACTCGGTGACGTCGAGCAGCGACGCCAGCGCCGCCACGGAGGGCGCCTGTCCCTGCTCGAGCAGCGTGCGGTAGATGACGGCTCTCACCTGTCGATCGATTTCGGTCATCGCAATTGTGGGATCTTGTTCCGGTACCCGGTACCGGTACCCGGTGTCCGCCATCCGTCTCTGACGTCCGAGGCACTGGCGTCGGCCGCCTCCGCCGGGGGTTACCGGATACCGGATGTCGGAACCGGAGACCGGACACCGGAACCGCCCCTCACTTTTTCGCGTCCACCGGCTGTGCCGGCGTGTCGAGCAGCAGCTGGTAGAACTCCAGATCCAGCCATCGCCCGAACTTGTAGCCGGCATGCCGGATCGTTCCGCAGGGCTGGAAGCCCATGTCGACGTGCAAGCGGCGGCTCGCGTCGTTGCTCGCCTCGATGCCGGCCACGATGTTGTGGTACTCCTGCTCGCGGGCACGCGCCACGATCGCCGCGATCAGGGCCCGGCCGAGACCCTGTCCACGATGATCCTTGTGGACGTAGACCGAGTGCTCGACCGAGTACCGATACGCCGGCCAGGCGCGGAACGTCCCATAGCTGGCAAAGCCCAGCAGGGTTCCGGCCTCGTCCACCGCCCCGATCACCGGAAAGCGGCCGGCCTCCTTGGCGGCGAACCACGCGTCCATCGACTCGGGCGAGCGCGGCTCGTAGTCCCACAGCGCCGTCGAGTTGACGATCGCCTCGTTCAGGATGGCGAGGATCTCGCCGGCGTGCGCGCGCGTGCAGTCGATCAGTCGCATGATCACCCCCGCAGGACCACTGTCAGCTGCAGTCGCTCGTCCGCCCCCGGCGCCAACCCGAAGCTGCGATAGAGCCCGTTCGCAGCGACGTTGTCCGGCGCCACCTCGACGTGAACCGCGCGGCATCCGCCGGCGCCGGCAGTCCTCGAGCAGAGTCACGAGCCCTGCGCGCGCCACGCCTTGCCGTCGAAAGGCGCTGCTTCACGAACAGATCGTCGATGTAACCCAGCAAGCCGCCGAACTCCATCGCGAACCGTACGGAGAGCACCATATGTCCGGCAGGGGCGCCATCCACTTCGAGCAGCCAGACCATCCCACGCGACGAGTCCTCCAGCAGATCGCCAAAGGCTTGCGCGGCCCACGCACGATCGAGCGGATAGGACGATTCCCCGTAGAACTCGGCCATCAGGTCGAGCAACGTGGGCACGTCGGCGGCGGTTGCCTGACGCACCACTGTCACGGCTCGACCTTCGCACCCTGCTCGATCAGCAGTTGCTTCAGGACCGATCGATGGCAGTGCTGTTCGTCCTCGCAGTAGCAGCCGACCGAGAAGCTCGCGGTGTGCGAAAGCGTGGCGAGCAGCGCCACGGCGTGTGCCGCGTCAGGCGCGGCCATCTCCGCCCGGTACTTCTTCGTGAACTTCGCCCATTCTGCCGGGGTCGTCGCGCCCTGCCCCAGCTTCATCGTTTCGACCGACGGAGCCAGGTTGGGGAACCAGACGTCGTACCAGTTGTCGGCGGAGAATTTCGCCTTCGGCACGCCGCGCGGCGGACGACGAACGGTGCCAACGCGGGTGCCTTCGCCAGGCACGCGGGGAGAGCCGAGACGGACGACGCGCACGCTCATGATTCGCTTTCACTGCGGCGTTTCAGCCCCGCAGCCTCCATGGCGATGTAGCGGTTGGTGATCCCGCTGGTCAAACGCCCCATCAGCTTACCGAGCACGCCGTCGTAGGTGAGCGACAGCGTGACGCGACTGCCCTTCGCGGTGGGTTCGATGCGATGACATCCCGTCACGTGAATGCCTGGCCCCACCGACTCCCAGGTGAAGCTGAGCCCAGGTTCCACCGCGGTCACGGTCCACACCGCGGGCGGGAACTTCGGCTGCCGCACCAGCGCCCGTTGACCCACGGCCAGCGGGCCGTCGCCCCAGCGCTTGATGCCGCGGATGCTGGCGGTCCATTCGTGCCAGCGCTCGACGCCGCTCATGATCGGCCAGACGCGCGACGGCGGCGCGTCGATCTCGATGACGTGACTGAAATGCATCATCGCTTTCGCGCGGCCCAGGCGGCGCTTCCCGCACCCGCGGCGATCAGCAGCCACGATGCCAGTGGAACCATCAGGAACGCTGGCACGCGCGGTGTGTTGCGTCCCACCCACACCGTCAGCCCCAGCGCGCCGCAGCCGCCGAGAACGGCCAGCGCCGAAGGCCATCTGCTGTTGCGCATCGTGCCGCTGATTCTGCCACACGAGTCGCTGGCGCGATGCGGACCGGCTAGCAGCTGTTCGTCAGCTCGCAGGCCGCCGGTTTGCGAATCGTCCACACGCCTCGACTGCACGATCCGCTGCCAATCGGGGTGCTCACAGCAAGCACGCCCTCCCCCGTTCCGGTGAAGGAGGACGAGGCTGCGGTGAACGAGCCCGACAGGTTTGCTGCGGGACCGGCCGCGCCGCTGAACGTCATGGATGCCAGGCCGAGGCTGCCAGCGGCGCGGCGATCGACGGCGGTGCCTTGCGCGGAGCCTGCCATCAGCACGGGTCCAAGAGAGCTCTGCGCGGTGACCAGCCGGAGCTCGACGTTGCCGTCCTCCGGTGTCGAGGACCGCGCCACCCAGGCGGCGCCGTCGCGCCCGAGCGTGACAAACGACAGGATCGAGACTCCGGCGAATGTCCCGGCGCCCGAGCAGCCTTCGAGCGACACGGTCTGGCCACCGACGACCGGAGTGACGGACGCCGACGCGACCAGAACATAGGCACCGGGGTCCACGGTCAGGCTGCTCGAGCCGCCAGCGAAGCTCGGACTGGACGGCGTGTCCACGCCGTCGCCACAGCCGGCCGCGCAGGCGATGGTGACGAGCGCCAGAACACCGGCCGGCGCGTGGACACTGGGGAAGCACCGGTCAGGCATCGACGGGCTCCGTCGATGGCAGCGTCAGCTTCAGCCCTTCATGAGAAGCCACGAATCCAAGACGCTGGTAGAAGCGGATGGCGTCAATCCGCGACTTGTCAGAGGTGAGTTGCACCACACGGCACCGGCGTTCTCGAGCGCGTGCGATCGCCCATTCCATCAGCTGGCGCCCGACGCCGCCGGATCGGACCTCGGCGGCGACGCGGACTCCTTCAATCAGCGCACGCGAACTGCCGCTGTGGGTGATGCCGGGAATGAACGTCATCTGCAGCACGCCAACCACGGCGTGCGTGTTGGTCTCCACCACGATGAGCTCGTTGTTGGGATCGCGCTCGATGGCGTCGAAGGCGGCGTAGTAGACATCCGGCAGCGGCGTCGTGACTTGCTCACGCTTGGCGCCCAGCGGATCGTCGGCGAGCAGCCGGACAATGGCGGGCAGGTCGTCACGGACCGCGTGACGAAAGGTGACCTGCGGCGTGCTCGTGGCGTGCGCATACACCCAGCACACTCTGCCCGACGCCAGTGGCGCCGTCAGCCGCACGTACGAGAACACACGCTCGTAGCCGTCGATGCAAGCGAGCTCATCGTCGGTCACTTCGAATACCGTGCCGGCGACGCGGCTCCCCCTGTTTCCGGTGGCAAGCACGTTGTTGTGGTGCGTCTTGCCGAGCGTGGCCGCCACGCCCGGGTCCTCGATTCTCACCTGCGAGGGCTCGAAGCCGACGAGCTCGTCGTGGTGGCCATCGAGCCGCCGGCCGAGCGTCGCAAGCTGCACGTCTTCCTGCTGCAGAGTGCCATACGAAAACAGCAGCGGCATAGGGCCGGATTCTGCCACAGAAGGCTCCAGGTCACGAACGCATCGCGGCCGAAGCGACGCGGTCAGAGGCCGAGGACGAACACCGGAGCCGCCGCCACCAGCGCCGCACCAACCTGCATCGTCAGCACGACCAACGCTTGCCTGGTCGCGGACGGCAGCCACCTGATGGCGAAGAACCCGATGATGGGGATCTGCCCGGCCATCAGAAGCTGCCAGAGATGCGCGGCGGTTCCTTCGTCGGGTTCGCGAACGATGCCGTTGACTGCCAGGTAGCCGATCACGATCGCAAACGCGATCGTGGACATTGTGAGCGGCAGGAACGCGCTCGGATGCTTGAGTAGCGTCGAGAACTTCATGTCTCGCCTCCTGGTCGTTCAGGGAACCGTGATGCACTCGAGATCCTTGCTGACGACGACGGGCCCCTTATAAGTGGCGGACACTTCGCGAACGCTGCCTGGCAGGTCCGACAGACTGAACGTGTCAGGCGCTGCCTCGAGACGCGAGGGCTTCGTGAAGTGGCCGAGCACCAGCTTCTTCGCATTGGCCGAGGTCGCCACCTCGCCCACGGTTCTCGGCGCGGCGTGCAGCCCCTGCTGGGTAGCCACCGCCAGCGGCGACAGCACCAGGTGCATCACCAGCACATCGGCGTCTTTGGCGAAACTGGCGAAGCCCGGGGTTTTGCCGTTCTGATCCGAGCTGAAGACAATCGCCCGGTTGCCGACGTCGATGCGGTAGGCAATCGCGGGCGCATTGCCGTGCGCCACCGGCAACGCGGTGACGCGCAGCGTGCCGGCGCTCAACACGTTCACGGGTTGAGTGCTCGCCGCATCGATCTCCGAGATGTCGAGGGACACACCGGCACCGGGTCCGCCGACCGTCCCCGAGAGGACCTGGAACGCGCCGGTGGCGCCGTCGAAGAGCCGGCGCAGGAACAGCCGGATCCCGGGGAAGGCGTCATTGCCCGACGGGCCGGCGATCGGCAGCGGCTGCTTGCGGGCACGTTCGCTCAACCACAGCAGCGCAGGGAGATCCGCCACATGATCAGGGTGGAGGTGGCTGACGGCGACGAGCGACAGCGCCTCCAGTTCGGCGCCGGATTCGCCGAACCTAAGAAAGGCGCCACCGCCGGCATCCACCATCACTGCCGCGCGTCCGTCCACCCACACCAGATAGCTGGTCGAGGCGCGATCGGAGCCGGCGAACGGCCCGCCCGACCCCAGCACCTGGACACCAAGCGCCGCCGTTCGACACACGTTCTGCGCGTGGGCCTGATCGGCGATCAGCAGCAGGCACGCCCATACGCCGACGGTCCGAAGACGCGAGGCGGAGACCATCACTCCAGCACCTCGTAATGCCGCACCACCCGGTCGTAGTCCACCATCATCGCCGCCGCTGCTTCGGGCACCACCGCCGCTTCGACGTTCGCGCCGGCGAAGGCGCGAATCGCCTCGAAGGACGTCCAGCGCGTCACGATCAGGAACTCCACGCCCTCGGGAACCTCGCGGCGAAGGATCGACGCATCGATGAAGCCGGGAAGCCGCCGCAGCGCCGGGAACGTCGCGCCGCGCAAGTGCTGCAGGTAGGCCTCCGCGTGCTCTCGGTAGGCGACGCCTCGCCATTGACGAGACATCATGAATGCACCTCAACGGGCGTGAAGTCCGAGAACAACTGCGACGCTTCAGGCACCTGCGCCACCGGCATGTAGTCACACACCGCGCCGAAGGCTTCCCACATCTTCAGCACCGTGGGATGACCGTGCGCCGCCTTGATGGCGTCGGCCGACACCCACTCGAACACCTCCAGGATAGTGCCGTCCGCGGCCTCCATCGTAATGGGCGCGCGATCGGTGGCGAGGCCGACGGCCCGCAGCGTGGCCACGTGGTCCCGGATCAATTCCCGGAGCGCCTCCTGCTGTCCGGCCTTCGCGCGATAACAGGCAATGACGATGCGGCTCATGATGTCTCCGTGACGGAAGGCGGGGTCAGGTAGCGATTAGGCACGTTGGCCAGCGCCGGCACAGCGCGGCCGGCGGCAGACAGCATCAACGTGATGTTGTCGTAGATGTCCTGCTCCCGGCGATGCATCTGCGGCAACAGGCCAAGCTGGGCATACGAGATCGGCGTGACATCGAAGCACGTCGTCTCCCACTCGAACCCTTCGCCCCAGGTGATGCCGGCCAGGCGCACGTCGGTGCGGGCGCCGGCATCGAGCAGCAGGCGGAGGATGGCTCCAGAGCGGTTGGCATGAGAGTTCACGGTGTGGAACAGCGGCGTCTGCCCGTTGAGGCCGTTCTCGTCCACCGCGGCCCGCGCATCGACGTCGGCTCCGTGCTCCAGGAGCACGCGAACGGCTCGAAGGTGGCCGAACTCCGCGGCCACGTGCAGCAACGACGCGCCTTTCAGCGGCGTGAAGGCACTGGCCATCGTCGTGCGATGCGTCTGGAGCGCTGGCGTCTTCCGGATCGCGCGCTCCAGCGCCTCGGCATCGTCGAGCAGCACAGGTGCGATCGCGGCATCGTCCAGGGTGGCGCCGGCCTCGAGCAGCAGGCGAAGGCAGGCCGCGAACCTGTCCGATCGCGTGTACATCTCCGTCAGCCAGGTGACCGGCGACTTCTCGCGAACGGGCGCGCGTGGGTCGAGGCCACCTTCGACCAACGCACGGAGCTGCTCGACCGAGTGCAACTCGATGGCGGCCAGCAGTTCGTCGTCAAAATTCGCCATGGGCAGGGTGGTCACAGGCGACCCGCTCGGGCGAATGCTGCCACAGACCGCGATCTGAGGCATTCTTTGTGGCTCAGCTTGACATGTGACCATATGGTCACATAAATTCGAAATCATCAACATGGACGACGTTTTCAGGGCGCTGGCCGACCCGACCCGCCGACGGTTGCTGGATGAATTGTTCGAGCGGGACGGACAGACGCTGACCTCGCTCGAACAGCGCCTCCCGATGACCCGCTTCGGTGTGATGAAGCACCTGCGGATCCTCGAAGAGGCGGGGTTGGTCGTCACCAAGCGCCGTGGACGCGAGAAGCTCCACTTCCTGAATGCCGTCCCGATCAGGCTCGTCCACGACCGTTGGGTGAGCAAGTACGCGGAACCGTGGGCCGCCGGACTCAGCGACCTCAAACACGAACTGGAGAGAACGATGGAGAAGGTATTCGAGATCTATATCAAGACCACGCCGGAGCGGCTGTGGGAGGCGATCGTCACGCCCGAGCAGCGCGAGAAGTACAACTTCGGCGCCGGGGTGTGGGGCGAGTTGAAGCCCGGCGCGAAGTACACGATGAGCGCGCGCAACGGCACGGTGATGCTGGGCGAGGGCGAGATCCTCGAAGTGGATCCGCCACGGCGGCTGGTGCAGACGATGGTGGCGCTGTGGAGCGACGACGTGAAGCGCGAAGGCCCGTCGCGGATCACCTGGGAGATCGAGCAGGTCCGCGACTCGTGCCGGCTGACCGTCACGCACGATCGGCTGCGCGAGGGCGCGAACGATCAGCTCTACGGCGGCTGGCCGATGATCCTGTCCGGGCTGAAGACGTGGCTCGAAACCGGCGAGCTGCTGACGACGCCGGGGTCGATTACATACGTGACTGCGTAGGGAGCAGGGATCGGGGATCGGGACGGTCGTGAGGCTTGGGTCTTGAGGCTTGGGGCTTGGGGCTTGGGGCTTGGGGCTCGCGGCCTTGGGGCTTGGGGTTCGAGCCCTGGGCCGCGCCGAAGACCTGATCCTCAGGTCTTGCGTTTCGCGGAGACGCGGCGGAGCACGGATGCGCTGTTCAACTCGCGCAGCGCATCCTTGCCCACCCATCGCGCCGTCTCATCGTCGGAGGCGGCGAGGCGTTGAGACATGGCCACTGTCGCCTTGTGCAGCGCGGCATTGCGCTTGCCCGTGGCACGCAGCGCCATGTTCACCGCCTTCTTCACGTAGAGCCGTTCGTCGGTAGCGGCGCGTTCGATCAGCGTCAGCCCCTTCAGGAATGGCTGGTCCGCGGAGGTCTTGTCGTGGACGGTGAGGCCCCATAGCAGCGCGAAGGCGGCGCGCTTCTGGTACTCGTCCTTGCGGCCTGCCCACTGGGTCACCTTGCGCCACGCGTGCGGCGTGCGGTCGAACAGCGCGAAGCAGACGGTGTCGCATACCGCCCAGTTGTCGAAGCCGCGGCACCATTGGTCCATCTGCGATGCGGTCACCGCGG
Organism: uncultured Acidobacteriota bacterium; assembly: GCA_963723005.1. Taxonomy (GTDB): domain Bacteria; phylum Acidobacteriota; class Vicinamibacteria; order Vicinamibacterales; family UBA2999; genus VFZN01. Next base: position 423,300 of record CAVRPA010000020.1, read on the forward strand.
ACGGATCGTCCACGTAGGCGGCCAGCATGCGGGCCTCCAACCATTCGCTCTCCCACAACGCCTGCGCCAGCGCGTGGTCACGTCCCAGTTGTTTCGCCAGCGCCTGAATCTTCCCCATCGTCACGCCCAGCGCGCGCTCGGTGGGGATTGCGAAGCGCGCCAGTCCGTCGCGGTGCGCCTTCGTACCATTGCGCTTCAGCCACGCAATGGCGGGTTGAGGATCGGGAGGGGGCATAGGGTTCTGGGTTCTGGGTTCTGGGTTCTAGGGTTCTAAGGTTCTAGGGTTCTAGGGTTCTAGGGTTCAGGGTTCGGGGTTCAGGGCTTTGGCTGGGTGGCGAGCGGGCCGACCGTGACCTTCCCTTGCGTGTTTGCCAGCGGTCCCAACTCCGCGGCGACGCCACGCGCGATCGCGGCGGTTTCGCTGCCGGCCTGGAAGCAGGTGAAGTCGGGACGGTCGCGCCACGCGAGAGGGCCGCACAGGCGGACCTTGGCGTTGATCGCGGCGTCGTGGACGATGTTGATCGCGCGCTCGTAGTCGGGCTGTCCCTGCCGGTAGCCGGTGAAGTTCGCAAGGTCGCCGCTGGCGGCGAAGATGGCGGTGACGCCGGGGACTTTCGCGATCTCCGCGGCGTTCTTCAACCCTTCCAGGGTTTCGATCATCAGAATCACGACGAGGTTGTCGTTCACCGTGTTGCGATAGCCGCCGGGAACCGTGCCCCACATCGTGGAGTCGAAGGCCTGACCTCCGCCGTTGCTGCGGCGACCGAGCGGCGGGAAGTACGCCCAGTTCACGACGTCCTTTGCTTCCTGCACGGTATCCACGGTGGGCACCACCAGCACCAGCGCGCCGGCGTCGAGCGCGTGCTGAATCTCGCGCTCGTCGGTGTAGGCGACGCGGACGCCGGGAACCGCCTTCGCGGTCGGGCACGTGCGCCACATGCGGGCCACCGCCTGCCAGTCGCGCTGGTCGTGCTGCATCTCGGTCCAGATGAAGTCGTAGCCGGCGTTCGCCATGGCGCAGTAGGTGCTCGGATCGGTCGCGGCAAACAGCGTCCCGCCGGTGACCTTGCCGCCCTGCTGCATCTTCACCTTCACCGGATTCCATAACCCGGCGCCGGCCGGCGGATTGAAAGCGGTGCCATACTTCCACGTCGCCGGATCGAAGGGCCCCGCGTTGGTGGCAAATGGCGGCGCGGTGTCCCTGGCCTTGCTGTCGGCGCCGGCCGGGGCGGCCAGCGGGAAGCCGGCCGTCCCTGGCGCGGCGTTCCCGGCGTAGGGATCCGCGGTTGGGGCCGGTGTCTGCGAGCCCGGCGCGGGTGCCGGTGCGGGGGCTTGTGCCGCAGGCGTCTGGGCGTGGGCGCCTGACATCAGTTGCAGCAGCCCAAGCGTGGCTGCCAGTGTGACTCCGAGAACGAGCTGTCTCATGACGGTCCTCCGGTGCGCCGCCGAGTGTAACAGGGACGAGGCGATCGGCTGCACGGGCGGGGTGCGCAACTTCCGGCGATCGGGTCTCCTCCGAAGTGTTGGGGGCCGAATATCGGCTGCCAAAGAACTGGCGTCGCAGCGTCGTGCCCGGCAGCGGCGTGGCGTCCGCCAGACCCGTCGGTGGGCCGGTCACACGCGTCGCTGGATTCACAAGACACTCAGGCCAACTCGCCGTGGACCTCGCGGCTCAAACAGGCCGAGTGGAGCCCAGCGGCACGTGTGTCGGCATCACTGAATCGGCCCACCGCCAACGGTCTGGCAGCCGCCACGCCGCTGCCGTGCCACGCGGCTCGGGACGAGCGCGTCTGGCAGCCATGCAGAGCGAGCATCAAAAGGCGTGACGCCGCCGTTGTCAACGGTCGTCCGATGTTGCTCGACCGACTCCTGGGGTACCTACTTCCTCGCTGGATTCTCGACCGGGTAGTCCTTCCGCGACCACTCCTCGAACGACCCGTCGTAGAGCAGCACCCTCAGCCCGAGTGTGCGCGCGGCCAGAATCACCTGCGTCGCCTGCTGACCGATGTGGCAGTAGGCCACGACCGTGTCTCCCGGCTCGACGCCCGCGTCCGCGAACAGCTTCTGCAACTCCGCCGCTGGCTTCAGGCGGTTCGCCTGGTCAACGGTGTCGCTGAACGGCACACTCCCCGCGCCCTGGATGTGTCCGGTCTTGTGCGGCGCGGTCGGCCCGCCGCCGGTCTGCGCGCCGCTGTAGAACCCCGTGTTCCGCCCATCGACGATCGCGATGTTCCTGCTCGCGAGGTTTGCCTTCACGAACTCCGCGTCCACGACAATCGGCCGCAGGGTCAATGGCGACAGCGTTCCCGTGCGCTCCGCGGGCAGGTCGGTGGACAGCGGTTTTCCAGCCTTCACCCATGCCTCGAGGCCGCCATCGAGGAGTGACGCCTGCTCGCCCAGCCCGGCATAGTCGAGCGTGAACATCACGCGCGCCGTCGGCGACACCAGCGGGTTCTCGCGCCCGAAGTAGACGACGATGCGCGACTGGGTGGAGATGCCGGCCGCGGCCAGCCTCTGCTGCAGGACGTCGGCGGGCAGCATCTGCAGCGTGAGCCCACCGGCCGAGCGGTCGGTGACCGCCAGGTCCTGAAAGTTGAGGAATCGCGCGCCGGGGATGTGTCCGGCGTCGTACTCGGGTCGCGGTCCCACGTGCAGCAGCACGAGGTCACGGTCCTGGAGGTGTTCCGCCAGCCAGGCGGGTTGCACCAGCACGCGCTCGCGCGCCGCTGGCGTCTGGGCGTGAAGGCTCCCGGCGGCCAGGAGCAGGGCGAGGCCGATGGTCTTGTAGTTCATCGACAGGAGCCTCGCAGCAGTCCTGTCGAATGTCAACAGGAAGACGACGATTCGGCGGGACGGGTGCTGGGACGGCGCCTGACCTAGCGAGCCGGCGGCACGAGCGCGACGCGAAAACCGATGAACGCCCGCCGCGCCCCGGGCTCCGCCGCGCCGCGCGCCGTGGTCCGCACCAGCCGCGCCTCATCGCCGAAGTGACCGCCGCGAATCACCCAGAGCGCATCGGCTTCCAGGTTCGCGCGATCGTCGTTCGGGTCGTAGGGGTACGGCTGGTTGGGACTGGAGGTCCACTCCCACACATTGCCGCTCATGTCCGCGAGGCCATATGGACATTCGGGACACGGGAGCTGCCCCACCGGCGTTGCTCCCGATCCGGAAAAGTTTGCGCGATCGCGGCGCGGCTCGGCACCCCACGGGAATCGTCGCCCATCAGTGCCGCGCGCGGCCTTCTCCCACTGTGCCTCGCTGGGCAGCCGCACGCGCCAGCCTTCGGCCAGGCGCTGCTTCACGGCCGGGGGCGCGACGGACGATTGCTGCAGCGTGGTTTCCAGCCATCGGCAGTAAGCCAGCGCTTCGGGCCACGTGACGAAGGTGACGGGATGCGAGGGCGGTCCCGACAGCGCTTGAGGTGAGACCGCCCACTTCCCCGCTGCGGCAAACGCGGCGAACTGCCCGACGGTGACTTCAGTGCGCGCGATGAGGAACGCGGGCAGATCGACCGTGCCCTCGCCGGCGGCGGCCGACCAGCGCTCGTTGTCGAACGCCAGGGGATCGCGAGCCGGATCCGCACCCATGGTGAACGGGCCGGCGGGCACTTCGACGAAGTCCGGCAGCGCGTCGCCCGCTGGTCCGGACGTGATCTGTCCGTGCACCAGCCACCCACCCGCGAGGGCAGCGAGCAGCAACGCCGCGAGCCATCTTCGCGTCACCGGGAAGCCGAGACCTTCTCGCAGGCGAACCCCCAGCCATGACGGCAGGCGCGGGCATAGAGATCGGGCTCGGACATCTCGAGCAGGTTCGGCCCGCCCTCACGCAGCAGCAGCCGCAAGTCCAGCGGACGCGGATTGGTGGCCAGCGGTGCGGCCGAGTCGAGCAGGTTCATGCAGCCCGCCTGATAGCGCCCTTCACAGGCCCGTGAGAAGTACGCGAACGCGCGATCCTGATCCGCGGGCACCAGACGTCCTTCAACGTAGTACCGCCCCAGCTCGTTGCAGGCCCAGCCCGCGTTGTCGCCGCAGTACGAGGCTTCGATGCCGAGCAGCCGCCCGCACGCCTGCGGCCGGTTCTCGGCACAGGCCTGCTGCCAGAACGGCAGGGCATCGCCGCGGTGCATGCCGTCGGTGGCGCCGAGCGCCGTCATCGCGCCGAAGAACACGACCCACGCGCCGATGTGCGCGAGGTTGGCCCGGCCGAGCGGGCCCGTGAGCCCGAGCCACGCCAGAATCGGACGATCGCCCATGGTTCGCACGGCCCGATCGATTGCCGGCACCGCCAGGTTCAGCAGCGGCACGCACAGCAGCTTGTCGTAAAAGGTCGGCATCCCCATGGCGCCGAGGATGGCGTACAGCGCGACGACCCCCAGGCCATAGAGCACGCCAAAAATCGCGCGCCCGAATGGCGTGCGTGGCGACGTGGACGGATCGGTCACCAGCAGGTGCAGCCCGAGGAACACCGCGGCGGGAATCTCCGAGTCCACGAAGTAGGGCACGCCGGTCACCGCCTGGTAGAGCGCGCTCGCCCCGAACAGCGTCGCGGCGGCAGCGGCCGTCACCGGCGTGATCGAGAAGAAGTACATGACGACCAGGCCGACGAGGAACAGCACCAGGTAGATGCGCGGGCCGAGACCGAACGTGGTGGCGATCTCCTGCCCCCACGTGATGTTGGTCGTGCCCGTGGCCAGCAGCACCAGCGAGAACAGCGCCAGGGTGAAGGCCGACGGATTGAAGATGTGGACGCGCCGGCCGTCGCGATCCCAGCGCACGAAGGCCTTGCCCAGGAAGCCCACCGCCACGAGCAGGAACTGCAGGCTGAACCAGTCGTCCTTGAACCAGAGGAACAGGTTCGTGCTGAAGATGATGGGAAACGGCCCGAGGCCGAGGGCGTAATCCTCGCGCCGCGACCAGGCGAGCAGGATGTCGAAGACGTACGCGAAGACGAGCTGCCCCGCGAGCAGAGGCGCGTAGTCGTACACCGGCGGCCAATACCAGCCCCAGTAGCTGTAGACGCAGAGGTGGCAGAAGCCCTGGATGTAATGCTGCGCGCGCGGCGGCGCAAGGGTGATCCCGCGGGCCCCTTCGCCAAGTGCGCGCACGGCGAGGAGGCCCTGCCAGGCCAGCAATCCGATCGCGGCGCCCCAGAACGACCACGCCAGCGGCACGCTTTCGCGCACCCGCGGCAGCAGGCCCAGCGCCAGCAAGGCGCCCGTCAGGGCCAGCGGCACGACGAACACACCCAGCCCAGCCTCGGGTCGGGCGTGCTGACGGGACGGTGGCGTCTGAGCCATGCAACGGCGCTCTTTATATCACCGGGTTGACAATTTCGGCCTCCAACAGCATCCTTGGCCGGAATTCCCGAGGATCAGCGCGTTCCTTCGTTCCCGAGGTGGCCATGAGAACTGGACCCACGAGGAAGTGGGCGGCTCCCGCCCTGTTTGGTGTCTTTGCCGTCGTCGTCGGTCTTGCCATCGCCGGCATGCCGGGGAGCGCGCAACAAAAGGGCGAGTGGCCCGCCATCACTGGCGGCGACACCTCCACCCGCTATTCCCCGCTCGATCAGATCAACGCCTCGAACTTCGGCTCCCTCAAGATGGCGTGGGAGTGGAAGGGCGAAGTCCCGGGCATGGAAGTCGGGGACATCAACGGTCGCGGCTTGCCGATCTACATGGACGGCATGCTGGTCACGGTCTCAGGTCCGCGCCGCACGGTGGTGGGCATGGACCCGGCGACTGGCAAGACGATCTGGTCGTTCCAGGAACCGCTGACGCCGCGCCACGAGTACTCGATGCGCTCGAATCACGGCAAGGGCGTGGCCTACACGAAGATCAACGGCAAGGGCGCGGTGCTCGTCACCACGCCGGGCTTCTTCCTGCACGCGCTGGACATCAAGACCGGGCAGCCGATTGAAGGCTGGGGCGGCTCGGTGCCGGTGACGGGCTTCCCGAAGAGCGGCTCCATCGACATGCTGAAGGACCTCATCGCGGACTGGGAGCCGTGGACGGCCTCGAAGCAGACCTACGACCCGGCGAAGGGCCTGCCGCTCGAGCTCGGCTACATCACCACCTCCTCGCCTCCGATCGTCGTCAACGACGTGCTGATCATCGGCAACTCCGCCGAGCAGGGCTACAACCAGACGCGCATCGAGAACGTGCCCGGCGACATCCTGGCCTACGACATGAAGTCCGGGAAGTTCATGTGGAAGTTCCACGTGATTCCGCGGCCAGGCGAGTTCGGCCACGAGACGTGGGAGAACGACGCGTGGAAGTGGACCGGCGACATTTCGTCGTGGGCGCCGATGTCGGCCGACCCAGGGCGTGGTCTCGTCTACATCCCGACCAACGGCGCGACGATGGACTACTTCGGCGGGTTCCGGCCGGGCGACAACCTGTTCAGCACGACGCTGCTGGCGCTGGACGTCAAGACCGGCAAGCGGGTCTGGCACCACCAGCAGGTGAAGCACGACATCTGGAACTACGACGTGCCCAACGCGCCGGTGTTGCTGGACGTGAACGTCAACGGCCAGCGCATCCCCGGCGTGTTCACCGTCACCAAGCAGTCGTGGGTCTACTCCTACAACCGTCAGACGGGACAGCCGATCTGGCCGTTCGAGGAACGGCCCGCGCCGCAGTCCGCAGGTCCCGACCGAGAAACTGCCGAAGACGCAGACCTACGTCACCAAACCCGCGGCGTTCGATCTCCAGGGGCGGACGGAGGCGCAGCTCATCGACTACACGCCGGAGATGAAGAAGATCGCGCTGCAGCGCGCGCAGGAGCGCGATCTGCTGGCGCCGCTCTTCGCCGCGCCGCGCCATCGCGGCAACGCCGAGGGCAAGGGCCACGTCAACGTCTGCCCCGGTGGCGGCGGCGGCGCCAACATCACCGGTCCACCCGCGGCCGACCCGGCCAGCGGCGTCATCTTCATCACGTCCACGAGCGGCTGCTCGCCGACGCTGCTGGCGCCGGCCATCGAACGCGACAACGACAAGATGACCGGCAAGACGGTGGCGCAGTGGGCCACGGCGCGCGGCAGCAGCCCGCCGGCGCCGAAGCCGGTGCCGAACGACCCGCTTGCGGGCATCCCGGATCTCTTCAAGGGCCCGGTCGGCCGCATCACGGCCATCGACCTCAACACCGGCGAGCACCTGTGGGTGGTGCCGCACGGCGACATGGACATGAAGCAGCAGGAGGCGTTCCGCAACAACCCGATGCTGAAGGGCATGAACGTGGACACCAACTGGGGCCGTCGCGGTCACGCGGCGATGGCGGCCACCTCGACACTGCTGCTGGCGACGGGACAGACCGCGGACAACCAGCCGCACCTGTTCGCGATCGACAAGAAGACCGGCAAGCGCGTCGGCGAAGTGGGCACGCCGCGCCTCGGCACGTATGGCCTGATGACTTACCTGCACCAGGGCAAGCAGTACGTGGTCGTGCCGATGAACGGCGGCTACGCCGCCTACGCGCTGCCATAAGCCGCACGCGGGCGTTCGACTCACACAGGCCGGTCAGGTGCCCACGGGCGTCTGACCGGCCTTTTTCAGTTCCGCACTCCGAAACCGTATCGCGCGCATTCGCTCGCGCTATTTGACAATCACCCGCGCTGCCAGCATCATCAGCGCCCCCCACACTCGTTGTCTCGCGCATTCGCCATTTCCAAGGCTGATGCGATCTATCTGAAGCGAGGTCCCAATGGTGTGCAGGCACATCGGACGAGCAGCAGCGGTCTATGCGTGGTTGGTCATCGGTGCGTTCGGACTGTGGCCCGCAGCCGCGGCGGCGCAAAGCGCCAGCGGCATCGCCGGCGTCGTGCGTGACTCCTCCGGCGGCGTGCTGCCGGGCGTGACGGTGGAAGCGGCGAGCCGCGCGCTGATCGAGGGCATCCCGCAGCGACGGTGAGCGATGCGACCGGCCGGTTCCAGATCACCGATCTGCGGCCCGGCGAGTACACGGTCACCTTCACGCTCACCGGCTTCCGCGACGGTGAAGCGCGACGGCATCCGCCTCGCCGCCTCGTTCACCGCCACGGTCAACGCCGAGCTCGCGGTCGGCTAGCTCGAGGAGACGATCACCGTCTCCGGCGCCTCGCCGCTCGTGGACGTGCGCAACTCGGTGTCGCAGTCGGTGATGACGCGCGAGATGCTCGACACCATTCCGACCGGCAAGGATCCGTTCGCCGTCGGCCAGCTGATCGCCGGCGTCACCACCAACACGCCGGACGTCGGCGGCACGCAGATCATGCAGCAGCCGACGCTCCAGGTGCACGGCTCGTCGAACAACGACAACGTGTTCATGGTCGACAACGTCCAGATCCAGCACATCGGCTTCGGCGGCAACCAGACCGGCTTCTATTTCAACGACGGGCTGATGGACGAGATCAGCTACCAGACCAGCACGCTGCCGGCCGAGGCGCCGGTCGGCGGCGTGCAGATCAACATGATTCCGCGCGACGGCGGCAACCAGTTCCACGGCGGCATCTTCGCCACCGGCGCCAACGAGAGCATGCAGAGCAACAACCTCGACGACGAGCTGCGGCGCGCTGCGGCTTCACGGCGCAGAACCGCGTCGACACCGTCTACGACGTCAACCTCACGTTCGGCGGCCCGATCGTGCGCGAACCGGCTGTGGTTCTTCAGCACGTTCCGCCGCTGGGCCGCCAACAACTACCTCGGCAACACCTTCACGTCGCAGGGCGCGCAGGCGCTCGACGACCAGCGCCTGACCGACGTGCACGCTCCGGTTCACGACGCAGGTGACGCAGCGCAACAAGTTCACGGTGCACTACGACCGCAGCATCAAGTGGCGCGGCCACCGGCCCAACAACTGGATCACCGCCAGCATCAACGAGCCGATCTCGTCGGTCGTGCAGACCACCGGCCTCAACTACATCGGCCAGGTCGAAGTGGAGCTCGCCGATCTCGAACCGCCTGCTGGCCGAGGTCGTCGGTGTTCACGCTGCCGGTCAACTACAACCTGTCGTTCCAGCCCGACGCGGCGCCGGACGCGATCGCGACCTTCGACCAGATCCAGTCGATCTTCACGCGGCGTGTCGCCGCGCCAGGACATCAACACCGCGCGGATGTGCACCTACGCGGGCTTCGTGTCCTACGTCACCGGCTCGCACAACCTCAAGACCGGCGTCCAGGTGCGCACCGGCTAGTCGCAGGAGCTGTTCGAGACCCGCGGCGACATCGTGCAGATCGTCAACAACGGCGTGCCGCAATTCGGTGCGGCTGGTGAACAACCCGAGCGGCCACAAGGAATCCGGCGTCAACACCGGCATCTACGTCCAGGACTCGTGGCGCTTCGGCCGCGTGACGATCAACCCCGGCCTGCGCTACGAGCGCTTCGTGATGTCGATTCCGGCGCAGAGCGCCGGCGCCGGCACGCTGGGTGCCGGCGCGCGACTTCGCCGCGCAGAAGAACATCGTCAACTGGAACACGTTGTCGCCGCGGTTCGGGCTGTCGTGGGACCTGTTCGGCGACGGCCGCACCGCGCGTGAAGGCCGGCCTGAGCCGCTACGACCGTCTGGCCGGCGTCACGCTGGTGCAGCCGCTCAACCAGAAGAACATCGCCTTCCAGACCTGTCCGTGGGCCGACACCAACGGCGACCTGAACGCGCAGAACGGCGAGATCGCCTTCGACCGCTGCACCGGCTCGCTGCAGCCCAGCCTCGGCTTCGTCGATCCCGACCTGAAGCGGCCCGTTCCAGTGGGAATACAACGTCGTCGGTGCAGCGTCAGCTGGGCAGCCGCACGTCGGTGATGGCTGGCCTACTTCGGCCGCAAGTTCTGGGACCTCTACACGACGGTGAACGACGCGGTGCCGTCCAGCGCCTACACGCCGGTGACCATCACCAACCCGCTCGACCAATGCAGCCGCTGACGGTCTACAACCAGGACCCGGCCACGCGCGGCCAGGTGCGCAATGTGCTGACGACGGTGCCCGACCTGACGCAGCGCTACAACGGCGTCGAGTTCGCAGATCAACACGCGCCTGAGCCAAGGCCGACGATCTTCGGCGGCTTCACCATCGGCAGCGACTACGGCGACCAGGACACCGGCGACCTGAACAACCCGAACCTGCGCATCAACAACCGCGGCAACATCGGCTTCGACTCGCCGTACCAGATTCGCGGCCGGCTTCAGCTACACGCTGCCGGCCGAGCGTGCGGCTCGTCGGGATCGCTGCGCTCGGCGTCGGGCCTGCCGCAGACGCGCACCTACGTGGTGACCACGGCGCATCGTGCCCGGCCTGACGCAGGTGACGCAGAATGTGCAGGTGGCCGAACGCGGCGACTATCCGCTATCCGTGGGTGAACCTGCTCGACCTGCGCGTGGCGAAGATCGTTCACGCGTGGGCGGCACGTGCGCTTCGAGCCGACCGTCGACCTCTACAACGTGTTCAACAACAACGCCGCCGACCAACGTCAACCAGACGATGGGCCCGGCTCGCTGGGCCGGCCGTCGGCCATCGTGATGGGCGCGGCTGCTGCGCATCGGCGGCCGGATCACGTTCTGAGGCCACGGATGAGGCCGTCCATGCGCGGTGTCTGAGTCGGATCGCTCGTGTTCACCGGCTGTGGTCGCTGCCTGCGTCAGCGGCCGCATCGCGTCGCAGGCGCAGGCACAGCGACGCCGATCACGGTGCGCGCCGCACGGGTGCTCGACGGGAAGGGCGGCGGTGCTGCAGAACGGCACCGTCGAGATCGCGCGACGGCAAGATCGTGGCGCGTCGATCGAGCGCACCGGGCCGGTGACCTACGACCTCGGGCGACGTCACGCTGATGCCCGGGCTGATCGACGTCCACGTCCACATCGGCTACCACTTCGGCAAGGACGGCCGGGCGCAGAACCAGGGCGAGACGCCGGCCGAGATGGCGCTGTCGCGCGCCGAGAACGCCTACGTCACGCTGATGAACGGCTTCACCACCGTGCAGAGCGCCGGCGCCCCGGGCGACAAGGACCTGCGCGACGCCATCGCCCGCGGCGAGTTGCCCGGGCCGCGCATCCTGTCGTCGCTCGGCTCGATGAACGAGCGCACGGGCGACGTCGAGCAGACGCTTCGCGCCTACGTCCGCAAGCAGAAGGCGGAGGGCGCCGACTTCATCAAGATCTTCGCCTCGAAGAGCATCCGCGAGGGCGGCGCGCAGACGCATGACCGACGAGCAGCTGAAGGCGGCGTGCGGCGAGGCCAGGGCCCAGGGTCTGCGGACGCTGGTGCACGCGCAGAGCGACGGCTCGGCGATGGCGGCAGCGAAGGCGGGATGCAGCCAGGTCGAGCACGGCTCGGGCATCAGCGCCGAGACGCTCGAAGTACATGGCCGAGCACGGCGTCTACTTCGACCCGAACATCGGCGTCGTGCTGCAGAACTACGTCGAGAACAAGGCGAAGTACATGGGCATCGGCAACTACAACGAAGAGGGCTTTGCCTTCATGGAGAAGCAGGTGCCGTTGAACTACCCGATGTTCAAGCGGGCGCTGGCCGTCGAAGGTGAAGATGCCGATGGGCACCGACGCGGTGGCCGGCGCGCACGGCCAGAACGCGCGCGAGATCGTGACCCGCGTGCAAGGACGGCGGCCAGACGCCGATGGACGCCATCGTCGGCGCCACCTCGCTGGCCGCCGAATCGATGGGCCTGGGCCAGCAGATCGGCGCGCTGGCACCTGGGCTGCAGGCCGACCTGGTCGCGGTGAAGGGCAATCCGCTGGCAGGACATCGGTGCCGTGCGCCAGGTGCTGTTCGTGATGAAGGGCGGCCGCGTCTACAAGAACGTTCCGGCCGCGAGCCATCAAGTGAGGCGGACCATGGTGCCAGGCCGACGTGTGCTGCGCCTTGCTGTTCGTCGGTTGCGCTGACGGGCGCGGTCCGGCACGCAGCCGGCGATCCAGGAGTGGCCGGTCTATGGCGGCGATGCAGGCGGCGACCAAGTTCTCGCCGCTGGCCGACATCGACCGCACCAACGTGGCCAGCCTGGCGCCAGCAGTGGGAATGGACGACCGGGCGACGCGCCGATGGAGGCGTTCGGCACGCGGCCCGGCAACTTCCAGAACACGCCGCTGATGATCGACAACGTGCTCTACGTGAGCACGCCCTACAACCGCGTGGTGGCGCTCGACGCCGAGACCGGACGCGAGCTGTGGGCGTTCGACCCGCAAGGCCTACGAGGACGGCCAGCCGCCGAACGGCACCGGCTTCGTGCATCGCGGCGTCGCGCGCCTGGCGCGACGGCGGCAAGCTGCGCATCTTCCTGAACTCGCGCTACCGGCTCATCTGCCTCGACGCCGCGACCGGGCAAGCCGGTCGACAGCTTCGGCACCAACGGCAGCATCGACCTCAGCAGCGGCCTGATCTGGCCGATCGAGAAGAAGCACTACACGAAGACGTCGCCGCCGGTGGTCTATCGAGGACCTCGATCATCCTCGGCAACGGCGTCGGCGATCGCCTGGTCTACAAGAACGACCCGCCCGGCGACATCCGCGCCTTCGACGCGCGCACCGGCAAGCAGGTGTGGACCTTCCACACCATCCCGCAGCGCGGCGAAGCAGGGCCACGAGACGTGGGCCGGAGGGCTCTACGCGCTACACCGGCCACACCAACGCGTGGGCGCCGATGACGCTGGATGCCGCGCGCGGGCTGCTCTACGTGCCGGTCGGCACGCCGAGCAACGACTTCTTCGGCGGCCGCCGGCTCGGCGCCGACCTCTTCGGCGAATCGCTGGTGTGCCTCGATGCCACCACCGGCAAGCGGAAGTGGCACTACCAGCTCGCGCACCACGGCATCTGGGACTACGACCCGCCATCGCCGCCGAACCTGGTGACGATCACCGTCGGCGGCCGGCGCATCGACGCCGTGGTGCAGCTCACCAAGCAGGGATTCGCCTTCGTCTTCGATCGCGTCACCGGCACGCCGGTGTGGCCGATCGAAGAACGCCCGGTGCCGGCCAGCGACGTCGCCGGCGAGCAGGCCTGGCCGACGCAGCCCGTTCCCGACCACGGCCGCCCGCCTTCACCGAGCAGGGCGTGACGCTCGAGGACGCGTTCGACCTCACGCCCGAGCTGAAGGCCGCGGCGCAGGCCGGCATGCAGAAGTACCGCATCGGACCGCTCTACACGCCGCCATCCACCGCAGGGCACGCTGATGCGGCCCGGCGTGATCGGCGGCGCCAACTGGGGCGGCGCGGCGTTCGACGCGCGAGTCGGGCCTGCTGTTCGTCAAGACCACGAACCAGGCCAGCCTGGCACGCGTCGTCGCCGGTCGAATCGCTCGCCGTCGAACCCGCGCGCATCGGAAGTGGACGCGGATTTCGTCGGCGACCTCGGCGGTTCCACGCGACTTCGTGCCGCCGGGTCAGGACGCCGACGGCAAGCCCCTGCCGCCGCTGCCGCTGCTGAAGCCGCCCGTACGGCCACGTCGTCGCCATCGATCTGAACGAGGGCGCGCATCGCGTGGCGCGTGCCGTTCGGCGACAACCAGCATGACTGCGCAGCCATCCGGCGCTGAAGGGCGTCGACGCTGCCGGAGCAACTGGGCGCTGCCCGGCGCGGCCGGGGTGCTGGCCACCGGGCGGCGGGCTGGTGTTCGTCGGCGGCAACGACACCGCCCTGCACGCCCTCGACTCGTCGACGGGCGAGACGCTGTGGCGCGTGCCAACAGCCGCGACGCGTGACCGGCAACGCCGATGACCTATCGCGCGCAGGAACGGCCGTCAGTACGTGGTGGTCGCCACCAGCGCCGGCGCCGACGCCGCGCTCGTCGCCTTCGCGCTGCCCTCGACGCGCACGCCGTAGCTCTCGGGGACGACGGGCGGCGTTCACCGGGCGCGTCGCCCGTCGCTGGGGCTACAATTCGCGCATGTGCGATTTCGGCCAGCACCACCACCCCGATGCCTCGGATTCCTCTGCGCCACGGCCATTCGGCTTCCTCGTCGACGTGCCGGAGATCCGCGAGCTGATCGCCGAGACGCGGCGCTTGACGGACGAGGTGCCTGACGTGGCCACGCGCGTCGCTGCGCTGAAGCCAGCTTTCGCGAAGCTGCTGGCGGCCACGGGATGGCTGCCAGAGGAGTACGCCTCGCCTGATCTGTCGAGCGGCATGGGCGGCGGCATCGGGCAGTACGCGCTCTATCGGGCAGAAGACGGCTCGCTGACGCTGTTCTCGCTGGTGATTCCGGCGGGAGCGGAGACGCCGGTCCACGATCATCTCGCCTGGGGCCTCATCGGCGTCTATCGCGGACGGCAGGACGAAACCGTCTACCGCCGCCTGGATGACGGCGCCAGCGACACGGTAGCGCAACTCGAGGTATCGAAGCGCCAGACGATGGAGACGGGCGAGTTCTATTCGTTGATCCCGCCACGCGACGACATTCACTACGTGAAGACCGTGTCCGACGTGCCGTCGATCTCGATTCACCTGCTGGCCAACGACACCGCGTGCGTGTGGCGCCACCGCTTCGACCCGGCGGCCGGCACGGTGCGGGCGTTCCGTTCCGGCTACAGCAACGCGCCGTGCCCGGAGGACGCGAAGGCGTAGCGAGACCGGGTGCTCATGACGCGCGCGACAACAGGTAGTGCAGCGCGAATCGGCGCTTGCCCGCGCGGGTCTTTTCGGGCCTGAACAGTCGCACCGAACCGGCGATGGCCAGTCTGGCGAACGGCCCCTCCAGGTCGGTCACCCATCTGCCCACCAGCAGGTCCTCGTCTACGCGGCGGGCTTCCCGCGCCGCGGACGTGAAGTTGGCAGACGTGAAGTGACGGATCACGGCCGGAGGCAGCAGACCACGGCCGGCGTCCGTGACCTCGAGACGGCTCTCCACCGGCCCGCGCGAGCCGCCGCTGAACGTGAGATGGGCGACGCCTCGCGACTGTTGTGCGTGCACGACGTCCATGCGCCAGGTGCCCAGCAGCTGTTGCCGCGTGGGCTCCGTGGCGGTCCGCATCATTGCCGCGTGGTCGTCAACCCCTGCCTGCGCGTAGCCATAGCGGCGAATCAGCGGCCCCGTCCAGCCGCGGCGACCGTCCGGGAAGGTGCCGGCGTACCCGCGGTAGAGGATCACGTCGTCAGTGACGGCCTTCATCACGTCGTAGAAGATGTGTTCGAACACCGGGTCGGTGTAGCGGAGGATGATGTACCGCCCCGGCACGAGGTCGTTGACCGGCTGCTCGATGGTCATCTCCTCGAGCAGGTGCTTCACGAGGACGCGCCCGTCGAGGTACTGCGTCTCTCCGAGGCAGCGCCCCTTCTGCATCCAGAATCGCTTGGCGTAGCCGGTGGACAGGCGGGCGGCCGCCTCGCCGAGCGGCAGCCCCTTGGGCAGAAACCCCTTCCAGCGCGCGTCGTTGAAGATCTCGCGCCGCGCCGGGTCGATCTGGTGCTGGCCCGTGTTGATGAACCGTTCGAGGCTCAGCGTCGTGGCGTTCCTGAAGAGCGCGTCGAGCTCCGCATCCGTGGCATCGACCAGCGTGTCCACCTCGAACATCGTTCGCCTCCTGTACACAAACGCGGACATCATAGCGCCGAACTTCCAGCTCCGCGGTGCGGGGCGCGGCAGCGGGAGTACAATCTTCGAAGCACAGCATTCGTGAGCTCAATGACCAAAAGAATCTGCGACACCATCCTCGACACCATCGGCGACACGCCGCTCGTCCGCATCAACCGTCTGACGAAGGGCGTGGTGAAGGCCGACGTGCTGGCGAAGGTGGAGACCTTCAACCCGGGCAATTCGATCAAGGACCGCATGGCCCTGAAGATGATCGAGGACGCCGAGCGCGACGGACGACTGAAGCCGGGCGGCACGATCATCGAGGGCACCTCCGGCAACACCGGCATGGGCCTCGCGATTGCCGCCGTCGTCAAGGGCTACAAGTGCATCTTCACGACGACCGACAAGCAGTCGAAGGAAAAGGTGGACGCTCTCCGTGCTTTCGGCGCCGACGTCATCGTCTGCCCGACCGATGTGGACCCCGAGGATCCGCGCTCGTACTACTCGGTGTCGTCGCGCCTCGAGCGCGAGACGCCGAACAGCTGGAAGGCCAACCAGTACCGACAACCCCTCGAACGCGCAGGCGCACTACGAGCAGACCGGCCCGGAGATCTGGAAGCAGACCGGCGGCGCCGTCGATCACCTGGTGGTCGGCGTCGGCACTGGCGGCACCATCTGCGGCGTCGGCAAGTTCCTGAAGGAGCAGAAGCCGTCGGTGAAGGTGTGGGGCATCGACACCTATGGTTCGGTCTTCAAGAAGTACAAGGAGACCGGCGTCTTCGACAAGAACGAGATCTATCCCTACATCACCGAAGGCATCGGCGAGGATTTCCTCCCCAAGAACGTGGACTTCTCGGTGATCGATCACTTCGAGAAAGTGACCGACCGCGATGCCGCGATCATGACCAGCCGGATCGCGCGCGAGGAAGGGATCTTCGCCGGCAACTCCGCCGGCTCGGCGATGGCGGGGCTGATGCAGCTGGCCGACCGCTTCAAGGAAGGCGAGACCGTGGTGGTGATCTTCCACGACCACGGCACGCGCTACCTGGGCAAGATGTACAACCCCGAGTGGATGCGCGACAAGGGCTTCCTCGATCGCACGGGCCTCACTGCCAAGGACCTCGTCGCAGACCGCAAGAAGGCCAGGCTGACGACCATCGGTTGCCACGAAACGGTGTCGCAGGCCGCCAACCTGATGACCGAGCACGCCTACTCGCAGATCCCGGTCACCGCCGCCGGCCGCCTGGTCGGCACCGTCAGCGAGAGCTTCCTCTACGACGCCATCGTCAAGGAGCCGGAGCTGTTGAAGGGGCCGGTCGAAGCGATCATGCAGCCGGCGCTGCCTTTCGCGGACATCTCCACCGGCGTCGAGGCCCTGGCCGGGATGCTGACGGCGCAGAGTCCCGCGGTGCTGGTGCGCGACTTCAAGAGCGACGAGACCTACATCATCACGCGCTGGGACGTCATCAGGGCGCTCAGTTAGGGCGGCCCGGCTCCGACGGTCACTACGATCTCGGACGAGGGTGGGCCCGCCACTCCGGCGGCGTTGAGCGCCCGAACCCTCACGAAGTAGGTGCCCGCTGGCACGCCCGCCACGGCGAACTCGGTTCCGTCCCGCTCGAACGTGGCCAGGTCGGCCAGACGGGACGCCGAGCCCGCTTCGAGGCGATAGCCGGTGGCGAGCCCCGGTCCGCGGCCCGCCTGCCATGCGATTCGCACGGCCGTCCCTTGCACCGTCGCCTGCACGCCTTGCGGCGGTGGCGGCACGGGCACGACCGCAATGTCGGTGGCGCGTCGAGCGAGCACCAGATCCCCAGCGGCAATCACCGCCAGCGATTCGGTGTCGATGACCTCCACCCGGTTGAGAAACGGGGGGCTGTCCGAGATCGACGGCATGCTCAACCGATAGGCGCGCGGGCGATGGTCTTCAAAGACCATTCGGTACCCGCGGAACGCTCCCGGAGCGACCGTAACGGTTCCGATCGGCTCCAGCGTCCGACCGTCGAATGCCGTGAGCCCGAGGAAGACGCGTTCCGTGACCGGGTCGACGCTGAGCAGGCCCCCACCGCTGACTTCCCGCTCCAGTTCCCTGAGGCAGGTCCGGGCGTCAACCCTGGCGATGACCGTCGTGAGATGTGCGGTGCCCACTGTTGTTCCGTACAACACCGATCCATCGCGCGAGAACGCGAACCGGAACCAGGGCGCCTGGGGCAGCGTGCAGATCACGCGGCCGGTTCCGAGGTCCACGACGTGCCGGTCTCTGACTGCGACATCCCCCTGCGGCGCAATAGCCAGAGGAAACTCAGCGAACGTGCTCATCGGGCGGATACCGTCGGCACTGGCCTCCAGCAATGCTGCTGGCAGGCTCGCGTACACCCTGACGTCGGTCGGATGCGCGACGAGTGTCGACATGGTGCTGTCGAGCGGGATTGGAAACGGTTGCCGGTAAGCTGGCGTGGCGATGTTCGTGACCCGGTCGCGATAGGAGAGAAAGGTTGCGGACTCGGTAGCGGACCGTCCGTCGTTCCCACCCCACACGACATATCGGCCATCGGCCGTGACGGTGAGGCCGGGGTTGGCCGGCTGCTCCGGGATCACCGTCTGCGACACGACGGTGGCCGATTCCACGTCAATCTCCAGGATTGCACCTGGCTGGCGATAGCACTGAAGCGAGTGGGGCTCGGGATACGGCTCGCAGCCTGGTCCGTACACGCCACTGAGTATCAGGTGAATTCGGGTCTGGGCATGGACCTGCACGCCGGCGAGCCCCAGACCGGCGACCACCACCACGCACCACGCTGCACAATGCGAGGACGGAAGGATACGTGGGCGCATCGTCGGTAGAATAGTCTCATGACGACCTGGCCGGCGGTGATTGTGGTGGTAGTTGGGATGGCCGCACCTGCGCTTGCGCAGGAGACACAGACCGAGCGCGAAGCGGCGAAGGACGTGCTGCAGAAGATGGCGACGCTCGAGACGTCGCTCGACGTGCCGGCGATGGTGGCGCGGCTGTCGGCGACCAGCGCCCGTCGCGACGGCGTGGCGGCGCGGGCGAAGCAGTTGATGGAGACGGAGTTCCTGGCGCTCTCCGATGACATCTGCACGCATCCCGAGGTCGGCTACAAGGAGACGCGTTCGGTCGAGAAGCTGGCCGAGGCGCTGCGCAAGCACAACTTCAGCGTGGAAGTTGGCGTCGGCGGCTTCGACACCGCGTTCCTCGCCCGCTACCGCGGCGGCAGCGGCAAACCGAACATGGGCGTGGTCGTCGAGTACGACGCCCTGCGCGGCACCAACGGCGCCTTCCACGGCGACCAGCACTGCTCGCAGGGCCCGATCGGCATCGCCGCGGCGGTGGCCATCGCCGAATTCCTGGCGAAGGAGAAGCTCCCCGGCACCGTCACCGTGTTCGGCACACCCGCGGAGGAGCTGCTCGAGCCCTCCGCGAAGACGACGATGCACCGCAATCACACGTTCGATGGGATGGACGTGATCGTGCGCAGCCACGCGAGCACGGTCACCTCACGACCGGCGCCAGGCTTTGGCACGTGCTGCCTGAACATCGACGGCGTGAAGTACACCTTCAGCGGCGCGCCCGCGCACCAGATGACGGCGTGGAATGGCCGCAACGCGCTGACCGCGGTGATGAAGCTGTTCGACAACATCGACAGCGTCCGCAGCAATCTCCGTCCCGAAGCGCGCATCCAGGGCGTGATCACCGAAGGCGGCACCGCGCCGAACGTCGTGCCGGATCGGGCACAGGCCGACTTCTACATCCGCTATCCAGACGAGGTGTATCTGAAGCAGGTGCGCGAGTTCGTGGACAACGCGGCGAGGGCCGCGGCGCTGGCCACCGGCACCAAGGTGAAGATCGACAACTACGGCAGCAACCGCGACGGCATCTCGGTGGCGACGCTCGGCGAGCTGGCGTTCACCTACATGAAGCAGTACGGCGCCGGAAAGGTGCAGGAAGCGCCGGGCAAGCCGCAGGGCTTCGAGGAAAGCGGCAGCGTGTCGCGCGACATCCCCGGCATCGGCTTCGCCGCCTACACGTCGGACTGGCCGAACCACACCTACGAGATGGAACAGGACAACCTGAAGCCTGTGGGACACAACGGCTTCATCGTGCAGACCCAGGCGATGGCCGCGCTCCTCCACGACTTCGCCACCGACGCCGGTTACCGTGCGGCCGTCGAGAAGGAGTTCGCGGGCATCAAGGCGCTGTTCAACGAGTACCTGCAGTCGCTCGAGAAGACCTATGCTGGTGCCGAAGGTCGCGGAACCGAAGTAGATTGAGGTCACAGCATGCTTGCCTACCACCGGCGGATGTTCGCGTTCGACCACTGGGCCAACAACGTCTCGCTCGATGCCGTCGAGCCGGTCGCCCAGAAGGCGCCCGCGTCGATGGCGTGGCTCAACCACATCCTCGGCGCCAAGTGCATCTGGCTGGCGCGCGTCACCGGCACGCCGCCGCCGTTCGGCGTGAATCCGGCGTTCAGCCCGGGCGAGCTGCGCGCGCAGTTCGCGCAGGTTCACGAAGGCTGGACGCGGTTTCTCGACACGCAGAGCGAACAGGACGTCGTGCGGGTGATTGACTACCTGAATCTGAAGGGCGATCCCTTCAGCAGTCCGCTTGGCGACATCCTCGCGCACCTGCCGGTGCACGGGCAGCATCATCGCGGCCAGGTCAATGCGGATCTGCGCGCTGGCGGAATCGCGCCGCCGGTCATCGACTTCATCCACGCGTCACGGACCGGCGCGATCGGCTAGCCACCTACCGGCCGAGCGCGACGATCGGCGAAATCCGCGCGGCGCGGCGGGCCGGGATGTAGCTGGCGACGATCGCGGCGGCGAGCAGCACCAGCGGCGCCACGACGAACGTCAGCGGGTCCAGCCCGTTGATGTTGAAGAGCAGCCCCCGCATCGCCTGCGACACCCACACCGCGCCGACCAGCCCCAGCACGACGCCTGTCGCCGCCAGGCGCAGGCCCTGCCCCACCACCAGCCGCACCACCGCGTCGGGCGACGCGCCCATCGCCACGCGCACGCCGATCTCCTGGGTGCGCTGCGACACGGTGTAGGCCATCACGCCGTAGACCCCGACCACCGCCAGCGCCGCCGCGATGGCGGCAAAGAGCGTGAGCAGCACCATCTGCAGCCGCGGCTGGGCCACGCTGTTCGACATCGCGCGCTCCATGGTGCGCAGGTTGACGAGCGGCTGGTTGGCGTCGATCTCGCGGATGGCGACCCGCACCGAGCCGGCGAGCGCGGTGGGGTCGGCTGACGTGCGCACGACCAGCGACGTGTTGCGATACATGCCGGCGAGAATCGGATCCGGGAACTGCAGGTAGGGCACGAACATCTCGGCCTTCGCGCCGGCTTCGAACGACTGCTTCACGTCCCCGACGACGCCGACAATCTCCATCGTCGGAAAGTCCGGAGACGGCTCGGTGCCGAGCTGCATCCGTTGGCCAAGCGGGTTGATGTCCGGGAAGAACTGCCGGGCCATGCTCTCGTTGATCACCACCACCGCCGGCGAGCCCTGACGATCGCGCTCGTCGAGCAGCCGGCCCTGCCGCAGCGGAATGCCGAGCGTGTCCAGATAGCCTGGGCTGACCGCGCGATAGCCCGCCATGATGTAGTCGTCCGGCCCACGCGGCGGCTTCGCGGCGCGGTTGAAGTGAATGGTCGAGCCGCTGCCGTTCATCGGCAGCATGGTGGTGATGGCGGCGTTGCGGACGCCCGGCAGCTGCCGGATGCGTGCGGTCAAGCGCTCCACCATCGTGCTCCGCGCCACGTCATCCTGATAGGCCGCCGGCGAGAGCGGCAGGTCAACGACCAGCAGATTGCTGGCGTCGAAACCAGGCGACACCGTCGTCAGCGCCGCGAAACTGCGCAGCAGGAGGCCCGCGCCAACCAGCAGCACCAGCGCCAGCCCCACCTCCGCTACGACCAGCGCGCCGCGAAGCTGCCGGTGACGCACGCTGCCGGACGCGCTGCCGCGCCCGTCCTCGTTGAGCGATTCGCGAAGATCCACGCGTGTGGCCTGCAGCGCGGGCACGAGGCCAAAGACGATGCCGGTGATCACCGCCAGGACCATCGCGAACACCGCGACGGGCCATTCCACGCCAATCAGGTAGGCGCGTGGCAGGCCGGCCACCGCGGGACCGGTGAGCAGCGACACGCCCCACGACGCCACCAGCAGGCCAACAGCGGCGCCGACGCTCGACAGCACCACGCTCTCGACAACCAGCTGGCGGACGAGGCGCCCGCGTCCGGCTCCCACCGCGGTGCGGATGGCCATCTCCTTCTGGCGGCCCACGGCCCGCGCCAGCAGCAGGTTGGCCACGTTCGCGCAGGCGATGAGCAGCACCAGCGCGACCGCGCCCAGCAGCAGGAGCAGCGCCGGTCTCACGTTCTGCACCACCTGATCCTGCAGCGGCGTCACCATGGCGCGCACGTTGCGATTCGATTCGGGGAACTCCTGCTCGAGTGCGAGCGAGATGCCCTGCAGCTCGGAACGCGCCGCCTCCAGCGAGACGTCGGAACGGAGGCGCGCGACCGGAAAGATCCCCGGGTGCCAGCCGCGATCCTCGGGCAGAGTCGCCACCCACGGGCCGAAGGGCACATAGAGGTCGGCGGGCTGGAACAGTTCGAAGCGCGCCGGCAGCACGCCGATGACGGTGTACGGCTGGTTGTCGAGCAGCAGGCGCTGTCCCAGCGCGCCACCCTGAGGATAGCGACGCCGCGCAAATCCATCCGCGAGCAGCACCACGCCTTCGGCGCCTGGCTTGTCATCGCGTTCGTCGAAGGCCCGCCCCTCGGCCGGAGCCACACCGAGCACCGGCAGCAGCGTGGCGCTGATCATCTTGGCCGGGACGCGTTCCGGCTCGCTGCCGCCGCTGATGGTCAGGCTGGTCGCGCGCACGGCGCCGACGCCGGTGAACGACTGACTACGCGCGCGCCAGTCGTCGTAGTTGTAGCGCGTGGCCGAGACGCTCGGGAACTGCGGCGTCTGCTCGGTGAGGACCACCACGCGGGAGGGGTCCTCGTAGGGGAGCGCCTGGAGCAGGACCGCGTTGACGACGGTGAAGACGGCAGTGTTGGCGCCGATGCCCAGCGCCAGCGTCAGGACGGCGACGAGCGTGAAGCCGGGCCGCGTGCGGAGGTTGCGAAGCGCGATGCGCACGTCCTGCATGCGTCGATCGTAGCGGAAGGGAGCGACGCCAGCTAGAGGAAGGGATGAACGGAGTGATGGAGAATGCCTAGGGTCTTGAGTCTTGGGTCTTGGGGGCTTGAGCGCCTTCCGTCGGCCGACGCGAACGGGCCACGTCGCGCCGAACACCGTCGACCAGCCGGTCACCTGACTTCCGGCAGCGATGTGCGTCCAGGCCAACTCGCCGCGAGCCGTGCGCTCGAACAGGCCGAGTCTTCGCCGTCAGTCAGGTGTCGGAATGCTGAATCGGCTGGTCGCCAACGTGTTCGGCTCGACGCGTCCATTCGCCTTGCCGAGTGCACGCGCTCGAACCGCAAGCCGCAAGCCCCAAGACTCAAGACCCAAGTCTCAAGTCCCGAGCCCCAAGCCCCAAGCCCCAAGACCCAAGACTCGAGACTTAAGGCTCACACTTCCCGCCCGCCCCTAGACCAGCTCCCGCCCCCGCGTCTCCGGGCCGAGCCACAGCAGTATCAGCACCGCCACACCGGCCGTGGCGATGCACTGAAGCATGGCCATGCGCAGATCGGTGCCGCCATCCTGCATCGCCCCGATCAGGTACGGCGCATACGACCCGATGCCGACGCCGACGTGATACGAGAACCCCGTGCCGACGCCGCGCGCGTCGGTGGGAAACCGCTCCGACAAGTAGCCGGGCACGATGCCCCAGGCGCCTGACGCGCAGAAGCCGATCAGCCACGCCCCCAGCAGCAGCCCGCCGCTCGTGGTGGAGAACAGATAGACCGGCGCCGCCAGCAGCCCGAGCACGACGCCCAGCGTGGCCGCGCCTCGCCGTCCGCCCCATCGTTCCGAGAGGGCGCCCAGGGCCACCGAGCCGATCAAGCCTCCGGCATTGAGCAACAGCAGGAACGCCAGCGGCTGCAGCTTCAACTGCGTCAGCAGCGTGGGATACCAGAACGTCGTGCTCTGGTACATCGAGACGAAGCCGCCCATCAGCAGCGAGGTGTGCAGCGTCACCCAGATCAGATCGCGATCGAAGAGGCGGGCCAGCGACAGCCGTTGCGCCACGCCCTGCGCCCGGAGCTCACGTTGCCGCTCGAGCCACACCGGACTCTCTGGCACGCGCCGCATCAGGGCGAAGATGATCAGGCCCGGCCCCACGCCGGCCCACAGCATCAGCCGCCACGCCCATTCAGGCCGATCGCTGATCAGCGGATACCCGAGCTGATAAACGAGCGACGACAACAGGAACCCGGCAGAATAGCCGCCCTGCAGGATGCCAGAGGCGACGCCGCGCAGCTTGGCCGGCCAGTGTTCCAGCGCCAGCGGCATCCCCGCCGCCCACATTCCGCCCATCCCGATGCCGAACAGGCCGCGGAATGCGAAGAGCATCACGTAGGTGGTAGACAGGCCGCTCAGGAACGCGAACACCGTGTACCAGCCGATCGAGAACAGGATCGGCCCCTTGCGGCCGTAGCGATCGGCCAGCGTGCCCGCGCCGATGCCGCCGACGACGCGGAACAGCAGCGTCACCGTGCCGAGCAGCCCGGCCAGCGCGCGGTTCACCGAGAAGCTTTGCTGGATGTCGATGAGGACGAAGGTGAGGATCGTGAAGTCGAACGAATCGAGCGTCCACGCCGTGAAGGTGGTCAGAAACGTCTTCCACTGCTGGGCACTCACCTGCCGATACCATGGCACTTCCGCCTGATCCGTCATCCGCGCCGTCTCCTGTCCACCGGGGCCGCCCCCCGCGTTCACGCCTGCGTCATTGCACGAGCGCCCCAGTGTACTCGGGTAGAATCCCGCCATGACGCCCTGGCGGCTGCTGCTCGCGTTTATTGCGCTCACCTATACGGTTTTCGGATTCGTCTTCCTCTTCTATCCGAGCGAAATGGCCGCCATCGTCGGCATCGCGTTCCCCACGACCAGGCCGCGCACCGACTTCCGCGCGATGTACGGCGGCCTCGAGATCGGCGTCGGCGTGTTCCTGCTGATCTGCGCCATGCGCCGCGAGTTCGTCCGCGTCGGGCTCTTCGCCAGCGCCTGCGCCCTGGTGGCGATGGCCACGTCCCGCTCCGTCGGCCTGATGCTCGACGGCATGAGCCTGATGCAGGCGGCGATCGCGGCCTCCGAATGGGTGGGCGGCATCGCGGCCACCTGGGGTGCGGTGATGGCCACGCCCGAACGAGACTCGGTGCCCGCGCCCTTCGAAGACCCCACGCCCGATTCACCCACGTTTCCGCCCGCGGCCTAGGTCCCACATGCGCACTTCCGTTTCCGCCCTGCTCGTCGTCGTCGCCGCCGCCTCGGCCGGCGCCCAATCGCCCAGGACACATCGCCTGGAGGCCACGCCCGCCACGGTGGCGTACGGCTACTACTGGTCCGAGGCAAAGCCGGTGCTGCGCATCGCCTCGGGCGACATCCTGGACGTGGACACGCTGCTCACCTCCACGCCCGATCGCCTCGAGAAGGCCGGCGTGAAGCCCGAGGATGTACAGGCTTCGCTGCGCGGCATCGTCAGCGCGGTGACGGATCGAGGCCCGGGCGGGCACATCCTCACCGGGCCCGTGTTCGTCGAAGGCGCCGCCCCCGGCGACGCGCTCGAGGTGAAAGTGCTGTCGATCGATCTGCCGATCGCCTACGGCTACAACGGCTGCAACGGGTTCGTGCGCGAGAACTGCGAGCAGGGCCGTGCCATGGCCATCATCCCGCTCGATCGTCAGCGCATGATCGGGGTCTTCAGGCCCGGCATCGAGATTCCGCTGAAGCCGTTCTTCGGCAGCATGGGCGTGGCGCCGCCGCCGGCTGCCGGACGCGTCAACAGCAGTCCGCCGGGCATTCATGCCGGCAACCTCGACAACAAGGAACTGGTGGCCGGCACCACGCTGTGGATTCCCGTGCACGTGCCGGGCGCGCTGTTCGAGATCGGCGACGGTCATGCCGCACAGGGTGACGGCGAAGTCGATCAGACCGCCATCGAAACCTCGCTGCGCGGACGCGTGCAGCTGACGGTCCGAAAGGGCATGACCCTGAAGTGGCCGCGCGCGGAGACGGTCACCGACTACATCAGCATGGGCATCGACGTCGACCTCACTGCCGCCACGAGAATCGCGATTCAGGAGATGATCGACTTTCTGGTCGAGACCAGGCACCTCGACAAGCACACCGCCTACCAGTTGACCAGCGTCGCCGGCGACGTGGCCATCACGCAGCTGGTGGATGGGACGATGGGGGTGCACGTCAAGATGCCGAAGGCCATCTTCAAGTGAGGTTTCACGCGTTGACACGAAGGGCAAGGCCACGAACGATCCCGGCGGCACTCGCGCTCGCCGGCCTGCTGAGCGGATGCACGCAGCCGGCACCGCCCGCACCGGTCGCGGAGCAGACCGCCCCGAAGGACGCCCAACACCAGGGCATCACCGAGCCGCACGGCGATCACTCCGCGCACCACGGCGGGATGGTGCTGATGAACGGCGACGTGCATTACGAGGTCGTCCTCGATCCGGCGGGCCGCTACGAGCTGTGGTTGAGCGACGCGGTGCGCACCGAACTGCCGGCGTCGATTGCCTCGAACGTCACCGTCACCGTCTCGCGTCCCAATGCCGAGCCCGAGATGCTGCGGCTGGCGGTGGACGAGGCCGGTGAGAGCTGGACGGGCACCGGCAAGCCGGTCACCGGCGATGCGGTGATGGTGAAGGTCAACTACGATCTGCGCGGCCAGCCGCACGAGGTGGAGATCCCCTTCGTGCCGGCCAAGCGCTAGCGCTTTCATCTCCGGAGGTCCCATGCGTCGTGTAGGCCGCGCCGTGCCGCTCGTCCTGGTCCTGCTCGTCGCCACGATCGGCGCGCAGGCGCCGTCCGCGCCGCCCGGGCTCGACGCCTTCGCCGAGCGGGTCCGCACCGCATTCGACGTCCCCGGCATCAGCCTGGCCATCGTCAAGGACGACAAGGTGGTGGTGGCGCGAGGCTACGGCGTCCGCAAGCTGGGCGCACCGGAGCCGGTGGACACCGGCACGCTGTTCGGCATCGCCTCGAACACGAAGGTCTTCACGGCGACGGCCCTCGGCCTGCTGGTCGAGGAGGGCAAGGTGGAGTGGGACGCGCCGGTCGTGCGCTATCTGCCCTGGTTCCAGCTGTCCGATCCGTATGTCACGCGCGAGATGACCGTGCGCGATCTGCTGGTTCACCGCAGCGGCCTCGGCCTGGGCGCCGGCGACCTGCTGTGGTGGCCGCCATCCACCTATACCCGGCGAGAAGTGGCGGACCGCCTGCGCTTCCTGCCGCTGGCCACCAGCTTCCGCAGCGCCTATGCCTACGACAACGTGCTCTACCTGGTCGCGGGCGAGGTCATCGAAGCGGTCAGCGGCATGTCGTGGGAGGACTTCATCCGCACCCGCATCCTGGCGCGCGTCGGGATGACGACCAGCCACCCTCGCTTCGACACCGCCGCCAACGGCGGCAACGTCGCCACGCCGCACGCGCGCATCGACGAGCGCGTCCGCGTGGTGCAGCCGTTCGCCAGCGACAACACCAATCCCGCCGGCGGCATCCTCTCGAACGCCACCGACATGGCGGCGTGGATGCGCGTGCTGCTGCGACGCGGCCAGCTGGCCGACGGCAGCCGCCTGTTCTCCGAGCGCACGTGGCGGAACCTGTCAACGCTGGTCACGCCGATGCCGAACCCCGATCCGCCCGCGGAGCTCGCGCCGCTGGCGTCGTTCGTCTCGGGCTATGCGCTGGGGCTGAACGTGCGGGAGTATCGCGGCCACCTCGTGCTCACGCACACGGGCGGACTGCCGGGCCTCGTCTCGCGCGTGCTGCTGGTGCCGGACATCGGGCTCGGGGTGTCGGTCCTGACCAACCAGGAGTCGGGCGAGGCCTTCAACGCCCTCGCCTACTACGTGGTCGATCAGTATCTGGGTGTGAAAGGCACCGACTGGGTGGCGCAGTACACCATCGTGCGTGGGCGTGCCCTGGCGGGCGTGGCGGACGCCGAACTGAAGAGCGCGCAGGCCCGTGCTGCCGCCTCGACGCCGTCGCTCCCGCTCGCCCGCTACGCCGGCACCTACACCGACCAGTGGTACGGCGACATCCAGATCGACGAGGCTGGCGGCAAGCTGTCGATTCGCTTCACGAAGACGCCGGCGCTGGTCGGCACGCTGGAGCACTGGCAGCACGACACCTTCGTGGCGCGCTGGACCGATAGAGAGTTGCGCGCGGACGCCTTCGTCACGTTCGCGTTGAAGCCGGACGGCTCGATCGAGCGGGCCCGGATGGAGGCCGTCTCGCCGGCGACGGACTTCAGCTTCGATTTCCAGGATTTGCTGTTGGTGCCAAAGACAAAGTAGGTGGAATCTCGTGATCTCGCGAGGTGGTGATCTCGAGATCTGATCTGGAGATCTGAAGATCTGGAGATCGATCTGTTGATCTATCGGTTGATCTGGAGATGTTGCGCGCGCGGCGTCGTGGGCAGCCGCTAGGTCGAGGCGCACGGTGGCGGTGGCGCCGTCTGCGCGGACGTCGCAGCCGTAGGCCTTCGATAGCCGCGTGAAGTCCGCCAGGATACGCTCGGCGTCAGCGGCGGCGGGCACGACCGGCGTGCCGCGGTCGTGGACGGGCCGGTCCATCCCCAGCGTCACCGGCTGGAGCGTGATGCCGGTCAGCCGGCCGCTGTCCCAGGTGAGCCGGGGCACAATCGTTTCCCACAACTGACGTCCGCCCCGCAACGGGATCTTGTCCACCACCGCGCTCGGTGGCGTGTTGAGCGGCTCCAGACCATAGGCTTCGTACGAGTCGGCGCCGAGCGCCTCGAACGTGTGGTACTGAAAGAAGAAATCGCCAAGGCCGTAGAAGATCGGCTTGCCCTTGTAGATCTCCATCCCGGCCATGTAGTGGCTGCCGTGAATGGCGAAGACGTCCGCGCCGGCGTCGATGGCGGCATGCGCCAGTTTCGGCAGGAACGGGTCGGGAGTCGTGAGGTCCCTGTAGATCTCGTGCGCGTGAATGGAGGCCACGACGATTCGAGCCGAGGCACGGGCGGTGGCAATCGCCTCGGCAATCCGCTTCACGTCCGCCGGATGCGGGTCGCTCAGCAGGTCCGCTGTCGGGCCTTCGACAAACGCACTCCCCATGAACGTCACGCCCGGCGGCACCGGGAACGCGGCGCCGCTGAACTGCACGGGCGCCAGCGCGGTGCTCGCGCCGGCGATCGCGTCGAGCATGCTTTTCGTCACCTGATACTTCCGGACCAGCCGCACGGTGTTGGTGCCCGGCACCCCGGGATAGTCGCCGCGCGCCCATACCGCCGGCGCATGCGGGGCCACGGTGGACGCGCAGCCCACCAGCGCCACTCGCCCGCCTGGCGTGTCGAAGTAGCGCGGCTCCGCCGCCTGCTGCAGGTTCACGCCCGTGCCCGCGGACACGATGCCCACACGATCGAGATGGGCGATGGTGGCGGCCACCCCGCCGGTGCCATAGTCCAGCGTGTGGTTGTTCGCCGTGCCCATCATGTCGAAGCCGAGCCAGCGCAGTTCGTCAGCCATGTGCGGGCGGACCACCGAGCTCAGGCTGCGGCCGGCCGCGGAGGGTACCCCTTCGCTCCGCGCGGCAATCACCAGTTCGCAATTGCCGATGGTGCAGTCCGCCTCCGTCAATAGCGCGCGTACCGCGGTAAAGGCCGGTTCGGTGAGGCCGGAGACCCGGCGCGTCAGAATGACGTCGCCGGTCAGCACCATCGACAGCGCCGTGCGGGTCTGCGCCACCGCGCGGCTGGTGCGCGAGGCCACCGCCGCACCGGCGAGCGCGCCACTTGAATAACGCAGGAACGCCCGTCGATCCACGAAGCCTCTCAGTCCTTGTCGTCGAGGTGGAAGCGGTGCAGCACGTGCGTCGCAATCGGCGCCAGCACCAGGCCGACGGTGGCGATGAACACCACGCCGCAGTAGATGGCATACGCGCCGGCAAACAGCTTGGCGGTGTCGTTGCCGAGCGGATCCACCGGCCCCATCCCGCCAAGCAGCATCGAGGCGTTCATGAACGCGTCCACCCAGGGCATCGGCGCCAGCCAGTGATAACCGGCCATGCCGGCCGCCAGCGACACCGCCAGCGCGATCGCCGCGATGCCCGCGTTCTGGGCCAGGTGCGATCGGAATCGCCGGCGCAGTTCCTCGGCGGTGAGCTTCTCGGGCGCTCGCCTACTCATAGCGCAGCGAGTCGATGGGATCGAGCTGCGAGGCGCGGCGCGCCGGGTAGTAGCCGAACGCCACGCCGACGAACGCGGCGATGCCGAACGCCATCGCCACCGTCGAAGCCGTGACGTCGGTCGGCCACTCGAGCACCGCCGTCAGGCCCCGCGCAGTGGCAATGCCCGCGATCACGCCCAGCGTGCCGCCGATCAGGCTCATCACCACCGCTTCCACCAGGAACTGCAGCAGCACGTCGCGCCGCCTGGCGCCGACCGCCAGCCGCAGGCCGATCTCCTTGGTCCGCTCGGTGACCGACACCAGCATGATGTTCATGATGCCGATGCCCCCGACGATGAGGGCGATGGCGGCGATGCTGCCGAGGAGCGCGGTCATGGTGCTGCCGGCGCGCGACAGCGTGCTGGACATCTCCTGCAGCGTCACCTCGTCAAGCTTGGGCATGTTGGCCAGCGCGAACGCCGCCACCGAGGTGTAGAGGCCCTTGGTGACGTTGGCGGCCGCCTGGGTCTTCACCGTGAAGTCGTCCGCTACGCCGAGCGTGCCCGGCCCCTGCAGCCCGCCAAGCCCGACGGCGGTCGCCACCTGACGGCCTTTCGCGTGGCGTTGCCGCAGCACGTCAGCGATCTCCATGGCCACGCGGGTGGCGTCGCCGGCCTGCTCCACCGCCAGGGTGATGGTGTGCAGGTGCCTGATGTTCAACAGCGTCTGTCCAGCGGCCAGCGAGATGAAGACCGTCTCGTCCTGATCCGAATCGTTGGTGCGCGCGACGCCGGCCACGGTGAAGGTGTGGTCGCCGATCGTCACGGTTTCGCCTTCAGCGTCGAAGCCTTCGCCGAACAGCTCGGCCGCCGCCGTCTTCCCCAGCACCGCGACATCGTCGCGCGCGGGGAACTCGCCTTCGAGGAACGTCCAGCCATGCACGTCGCCCAGCGCCGGGTCGGTGCCGCGGACCTGACCGAAGAACTGCCGATGCGGCGCCTTCACCCAGGCGCGCGTGCGGACGCCGGACGCCGCAGTCTGCACGCCTGTGATCGCGCGGACCGCGTCGCCGTCCTCGCGCGTGAGCGTGGTGGCGGAACCGTTGCCGTTGGCGATGTTCATGGTCTCGCCGCCGCGGGTGAAGTTGCCGGCGCTCACCAGGATGATGTTCGTGCCGGCCGACTTCAGCGAGCGCTCCACCGAGGCGCGGGCGCCGCTGCCGAGCGCCACCATGGCAATCACCGCGGCCACGCCGATGATCACGCCAAGCATGGTGAGGGCCGTGCGAAGCCGGTTGCGGCCGAGCGCTTTCAGCGCAATCTGGGTGCAGACGATGAGGCGGAGCAGCATATGGATGAGGCGAACGCTTGAACCAGGCGCGCTACTCGCGCCGCAACGCCACGATGGGATCGAGCAGCGACGCGCGCTTGGCCGGATACCAGCCGAAGAAGATGCCCACGGCGCCGGCGACACCGAAGGCCAGCAGCACCGACATCGGCGAGACCACCGTGGCCCAGTTGAGGGTGCGCGCGATCAGGGCCGCGGCAATGATGCCGAGGATGATGCCGGCCACGCCGCCTGCCAGGCTGATGGTCACGGCTTCGATCAGGAACTGCTTCATCACGTCGCGGCTGCGGGCGCCGACCGCCAGGCGGAGGCCAATCTCGCGCGTCCGCTCGGTGACCGACAGCAGCGTGATGTTCATGATGCCGATGCCACCGACGACCAGCGACACCGCGGCCACCGCCGCCAGCAGCCAGGTCATGGTGCGGCTGGCACGCTCCAGGGTGGTGGCGAGCTGTTCGAGCGTGACCTTCTCGAGCTCGGCGACGTTGCCGGCCACGGCCCGGGCCACGCTCGGCGGCAGCCCGCCGGTGGTCAGCGCCTTGGTGGCCTGCGTCAGCACCGTGAAGTCATCCGCCTGATTGTCGCCAATGCCGTGGCGCTGCCGCAGCAACGCCGTGATGTCGCGCGCCAGCGTTGTCACCTGCCCGGACGAGGCCGCGGTAATCGTGATGTCGTTCAGCTTCGACAGGTTCAGCAGCCGGTGCGTGGTGGTGTACGGCATGTAGACCGCGTCGAACTGGTCGTCGCCGGGCGCGGGCTGCACCACCCAGGTGGAGCTCGTCACCACGCCGACCACCTCGAACGGCTGGTTCCACATCATCACTTCCTGGCCGACGGCTTTCTTGCCGGCGCCGAACAGCTTGTCGGCGACGACCTGCCCGATGACGATCACCTGCGACGCGTTGTCCTGCTCGCGGCGCGTGAAGAAGCGGCCGTCCGAGAGCATCCAGCCGCGCTTGATCGACGGCATCTCGACGTCGGTGCCGTGCATGCGGGTGAACCAGCGCTTGTCGCCAAGGTGGACGCGCGCGTTCTCGTGCACGCCGCCGGCGACGTACTGGACGCCGCGCAGCGTCTTGATGGCTTCGGCATCCGCGAACGAGAGCGTGGCCGCGGAGCCGAGCCCGGCCTCGAGATCGCCCAGGCGCTGACGCGCCAGCGGGTGATCGTGCTTCTCCATCGGATCGTCTTCGGGATGGAAGGAGGCGGGGACGGCATCACTGCACGGCAGACGGCAACCGGCAGACGGCAGACGGGGGCCGGTACCCGGTGTCCGGTATCCGGTATCCGAAGGATCGGAACCGGATCGGTCAACGGACACCGGAGACCGGAAACCGGACCCCGGTTCTTCGAGCCCCGGCAGCTTCGGCAACGTGAGCGTGTCGCGCGCGTCGCCGTGGGCGATGGCTTCGCCGGTGTCCTCCACCTTCGGGCGCCAGTTGCCGGCGCGCACGGTCAGCTGATTGAGGCCGGCGGCTCGCACCTGCTGCTCGATCGACTGCTGCGCGCCCGCGCCCACCGCCATCATCGCCAGCACCGTGGCGACCCCGACCATCATGCCGAGCATGGTGAGGCCGGTCTGGAGCCGGTTGCGGCCGAGCGCCTTCAGCGCGAGATCAACGATGGGATGGCTGAGCCAGCGCTTGATCATGGTGCAGGTCCGATGTCACTTTGCCGTCGCGGAAATCAATGGTGCGCGAGCCGTAGGCGGCGATGTCGCGCTCGTGCGTGATCACCACAATGGTAAGCCCGCGCTCGCGCCGCAGGCGGCCGAAGATCTCCATCACTTCGTGGCTGGTCGTGGTGTCGAGGTTGCCGGTGGGCTCGTCCGCCAGCAGCACCGATGGGTCGGCCACCAGGGCGCGGGCAATCGCCACGCGCTGCTGCTGCCCGCCCGACAACTGGTTGGGATGATGCTCGGCGCGATCGGTCAGCCCGACCGCATCGAGCGCCGCCATCGCCTTCTTCCGCCGCTCCGCCGACTTCACCACGCCCTGGCGGGTGTAGAGCAGCGGCAGCTCGACGTTTTCCACCGCCGAGGTTCGGGCCAGCAGGTTGAAGCCCTGGAAGACGAATCCCAGCATCTCGTTGCGCACGCGCGCCAGTTCGTCTGGCGGCAGCGTGGAGACGTCGCGAGCGTTCATCAGGTAGTGCCCGGTCGTCGGCCGATCGAGGCACCCCAGGATGTGCATGAACGTGGACTTGCCCGAACCCGAGGGCCCCACGATCGTGACGAACTCGCCGGCGTCGATGCCGAGCGAGACACCGCGGAGCGCGTGGACGAGGTGATCGCCCACGCGGTACTCCTTGGTGAGATTGCGTGTTTCCAGTAGCGGCATCAGTTGGTGGTCGACTTAGCCGGCGCCGCCGGAATCTTGCCCGCGAAGGCGTAGGCCATGGCCGCGATCACCTTCTCGGCGCCCGCCATCCCGTAGACCTTGCCCGCGCCCTCGATCACGTAGGTACTCGTTGGCCGCGTGCGCGCGGCCGCCGTTGCCGGCGCCGCCGCCGACGATCGGCACGCCCGCGAACGACGACACCTTCTCGCCCACCTCGCCGTTGCCGAACAGGTACGCCGGCCAGTAGCCACCCGCCGCGGCGCCGCCGCCGCCGATGCCCCACTCGCCCTTGAGCGGACCACTCTGGATGTTCATCACCTCGTAGGCGCGCTTCAGTGCCCGGCCCGCCTCGTGGTCGCTGTTCATCTTGGCCCACGGCACGTCGCCGATCATCTTGACCTCGACGTCCTTGTAGCCGTTCTTGTCGAGCTGCGCGCGCAGCTTCTTGACGATGTCCGGTCCCTTCATGTTGGGGACGTAGCGGAAGTTGTGCTTCGAGGTGACCTTGTTGGGCAGGATGGCGCCGGCGCCGCCCGCATACATGTTGCCGCCCCAGATGCCGTCGAGGTTGAACGAGGTGCCGAAGCGCTGCATCTTCAGCATCGTGTAGGGGTCGTCCGAGATGTAGCGCGCCACGCCGACGTTCTCCGCGGCCACCTTCAAGTCCGTGCGCTGCGCCGCGGCCTTCAGTTCATCGTCCTGCCACTTCTCGATCGGCAGCATGCCCTCGAAGAACCCGTCGATGAGCGGCGTGTTGCCGTCATCCGACACCAGCGAGGCCAGCATCTTGATGTGCCGCCAGGCCGGGCTGTCCACGCCGCGCTTGTTGCTGCCGTGGATGTCCGACACCGTGGGACCTCGTCCCCACGACGCGCCGCTGGTGGTGAGCTCGACGTAGACGCAGCCTTCCGAACCGCCGCCAAAGCCGCCACCGCCGCTCGGCGACTGGCTGCCGAAGAGCAGCATCGCGTCAGCGCCGGCCAGCAGCTCGGGGTGATCCTTGACGAACTTGCGCAGGCCGATGTCCATGCGCTCCTCGTCGCCCTCGGCGACGAAGATCAGGTTCACCGGCAGCTTGCCGTGCACGGCCTTGATCGCGCGGAAGGCGTTCAGCTGCGACATCTGCGGGCCCTTGGAGTTGGTGGCGCCGCGGCCGATCAGCACCTTCTTGTAGGGCGCCTGCTCCACCAGCCGGCCCTCGAAGGGCGGCGCGACCCACGCGTCGGGCTGCGTCACCGGCATGGTGTCGTACATCCAGTAGATCATCAGGGTCTTCTCGGCGCCCTCGTCGCACTTCGCGTAGACCACGGGGTTGGCGGGCGAACCGTACTCGGTGATGCCCGGATCGAAGATCTGCGTCTGCTGGCAGCCGAGCTCGTCGAAGAAGCCCTTCACCATCTCGGCGGACTCGGGAATGCCTTCACCGGAGTTCGAGATGCTGGGCTGACGGATCCACTTCTGCAGGTTCTCGACGTGCGCATCGATGTTCTCGTCGATGTGCGCGAACACTTTCTGCAGTTCGGGCGGCACCTGCCCCATGTCGGGCTGAATCTCGGTATCGCCCTGGGGACGGACTCCCAGCTTCGCGGCCGCAGCGGGCTTGGGCGCCTCCGACGCCGGCGGCGCCGGCTGCGAACACCCGGCCGACAAGGCCATCACCATCCCGAACGTGCACAGTCGACGCATCGTCAATCTCCTTCAAATCAAGGCTCAGGCTCTAGGCCCAAGGCTTCAGGGCTCAGGCGTCAGGGTCAGCACAGGCGTCTGCCGTCTGCCGGTTGCCGGCTGCCGTGTCAGTCATTGGGTTCTACAGGTTCTCAGTCGCTGGGTCAACAGTGCTCTAATGCTCCGAGTGAAGCGAGGAGCCGAAAAATGGATCATATGCGCCGCAATGATGCTGGTCGCAAGTTGCGCGGCGCCGGCGCCGCCGGTTGATCCCGCCGCCGAGCTCACGGCCGTTGCATCGCGTTACATCTCGCTGGCGCAGGATCTGGCGCGTCATGACCCCTCGTTGATCGATCACTGGCTGACCGAGCCGCCGGCGCCTGCGGGAGCTCGCCGGCCCGTGTACAACATCGGCCGCGACATCGACGTGCTGGTCGCCGAAAGCGAGCGCGCGGTGCTCGCGAACGCGGGCCCCTCGCGCGCCCGGGCGGCTCACCTGCATGCGCAACTGAAGGCGCTGTCGCTGGCCGCACGCCGCCTGCTGGGCGAGTCGCTGCCGTTCGACGCCGAGGCCACCCTCGGCCTGGGCGTCAATGCCGAGCGGGCCGATCTGGAGCAGGTGGTGCGGGCGCGCGAGGCGCTCGAAGCAGAACTGCCCGGCACGGGCACGCTCGCAGAGCGGGTGTCGGCATTCCGCCGCCGCTTCGTGGTGCCGGAGGCGCGGCGTGAACAGGTGATGCGGTTGGCGTTCGACCAGTGCCGTGCTGCCGCTGCCCCATCGATGCCGCTGCCCGCCGATGAGTCGATCGACCTGGCCTTCGTCGCGGGCCTGCCCTGGGATGCGCACGCACGCTACCTGGGCCGGCACCAGACCCGCATCGAGGTGAACGCCAGCCGCCCGCTGGATCTCGCTCGGGCGCTGCGCCTTGCCTGCCACGAAGGCTACGCCGGACATCACGCCCAGTACATCTGGACGAGCGACGAGCTCGTGAGCGCTCGCGGTTGGCAGGAATACGCGCTGGTCCCGGGATTCGGTCCGGATCTGGTGCTGGCTGAAGGCGCCGCCGAGGCCGGCGCCGATCTCGCCATGCCCTACGAGCGGCGCGTCGCGGTGTACCGCGATCATCTGGCGCCGGCGGCAGGCTTGCGGGTGGCCGACGTCGATCGCCTGGCACGGGTCGAAGTGCACCTCACGGCCATCGAGCAACTGATTGGCGACATCGCGCGCGACTACCTGGACAACCAGATCAACACGAGCGACGCCATCGACCGCCTCTCCCGTGAGGCGCTGGTGGCCGATCCCGAGGGTTTCGTGATGTTCATCGAACGACGCCGGACCCGGGTGCTCGCCTATTCCGCGGGCCGCCGCGCGGTGCTGCGCGACCTGGGCAGCCGGCGGCTGGCCGGGATGCGCGACCTGCTGCTGGGCACGCTTGAGCCGCGCGAGCAAGGCCAGTAGAGTGAAGCGCATGACCTGGTCCCGCATGTCGTCGTACGCCGCCCTCGTCGTGGTGGCCATTGTCGTGATGGGCGTGATCTCGGCGACGCAGCAGGCAACCGAGACACCCAAGCGCGCCTACATCCTGGTGCAGGCCGACATCAGCAATCCGGAGCGCTACGCCGAGTACGCCAAGCTGGCGCCGGATATCGTGACGAAGTACGGCGGACGCTACCTGGCCCGCGCCGGCCGCACCCTGACGCTCGAAGGACCACCCGCGCGCAGTCGCGTCGTCGTCATCGAGTTCCCGAGCCTTGACGCAGCGCAGCGGTTCTACAACTCGCCGGAGTACACCGCCGCCCGCAAGCTGCGCGAAGGCTCGGCCACCGCACAGTTCGTCGTCGTCGAGGCGCTGTAGCGTGCCGCCCAAGGTACGCCCCTTCGCGCTGGCTCTCGCCGTCTCGGTGCTCGTCTTCGCGGCCGCGTCGCTCGAGCCCTACTTCGCGGGCGACGTCAACCTGGCGCGCGTCATCCAGGCCATGTCGCCCGGCACCGAGTGGGCCTCGGCCATCACCAGCCTCGCCACCGCCCCCACGAAGTACATCGTGATGGCGGCCGCCGTGATCCTCGCGTGGCGGCTGGGTGGATGGAAGGGCGCCGTCATCGCGATTGGCGCCATCGCAGTCGAGCAGTTCGGCGCCGAGGCGACCAAGCTGATCGCCAAGCGACCACGGCCCTCGGCCGATTTGATCGCGGTCGTCGGCAAGCCGGCCGGCTTCAGCTTCCCGTCCACGTTCACCACGTTCATCGCCGTCACCTTCGGCACCGTCTGGCTGCTGGCGCGGCGCTCCCGGCAGAACCTGGCGCCGGTCGTCGCCTCCGTCACCGCGATGGTCATCGTCCTCGGCTGGGGTGCGCGGATCGTCCTGGGCGCGCACTGGCCGAGCGACGTGGTGCTGACGACGCTCGTGTGCATGACGTGGCTGTGGGCCACGGTTCTCGCGGTAGACCCACGCGGGTGACACCTCCGCCTCCCCACGTGACCAGCACGCCGTCACGCCCTTCGCTGGCGACACTGATGCATCGCGCGCTTTCTCGTGTGCCTGCTGTTGGCGCTCGCCCGCGTCGCCGCGGCTCATCCAGCGCCCTTCTCCTATCTGGATCTCTCACTCGACGCGCAAGGCGCACACGGCTCCGTGATCCTGCACGACTTCGACGTCGCGCACGACCTCGGCATCGAGCCGCCAGATCGCCTGCTCGACCCCGCTTTTGCCGCCACCCTTCGCGCGCGGCTCGAGTCGCTCGCTGCCGAGCGCCTCCACCTGACGATGGATGGAGAGGTGAGGACGTTGCGGTGGACGGCGCTTGATGTGGACGCGGACCGCTTCGCGCTGCGGCTGTCGTTCGACGCCGGCGCGCGGCCGGCCCGGGTCACGTCCAGACGGTGATGTTCCCCTACGACCCTGTTCACCAGACGTTCGTGAACATCTACGAGGATGGCGCGCTCAAGCAACAGAGCATCCTCACGGCGGATGCGCCTTCACTGAGCTACTACGCGGGCACCACGCAAGGCCGGGCGGCGCTGGTCCGCACGTTCATCGCGTCGGGCATCGAGCACATCCTGATCGGCCCCGATCACGTGCTCTTCCTGGTCGGCCTGTTGCTGCTCGGCGGCCGGGTCCGGCACCTGGCGCTGATCGTCACCGCCTTCACGATCGGGCACAGCATCACGCTCTCGCTCGCGGCGCTCGATGTCGTCAACCCGCCGGCACGATTCATCGAACCGCTGATTGCGTTGACGATCGTGGTGGTGGGCGCCGACAACCTGTTCGTGCTGCACGACCGGCAGCGCTGGGGCCAGAGCGCCGCGGCATCGCCGCCTCGCGACGCGCGACCATTGTTCGCCGGCTTCTTCGGCCTGGTGCACGGCTTCGGCTTCGCCTCGGTGCTGCGTGAGTTCGGCCTGCCGAAAGACGCGCTGGTGTGGTCGCTGGTCTCGTTCAACGCCGGCGTCGAGATCGGCCAACTGCTGATCGTGGTGGTGGCCGCCGGTGCCCTGGCGCTGGCCGGGCGCAACCGTCCGTCGGTGGCAACGGCGATGGCGCGATGGGGATCGGTCGCGGTAATCCTCGCGGGCACCTACTGGTTCGTCGAGCGGCTCTTCGTCAGTCCGAGGTAACGGCGGTAATCCGGTACCCGGTATCCGGTATCCGGTATCCGGGACGGGAGTCGGGAGTCGGGAGTCGGGAGTCGGAAGGCCGGCCCAGAGCCTAGAACCTAGAACCCAGAACCTAGAACCCAGAACCTAGAACCCAGAACCTGAAGCCCCAAGACTCAAGACCTACTTCTTTACGCTCTCGAGCACCCTCTCGAGCGCGAGCTGCGGCGACAGCGTCGGTTTGTCGTAGATGTTCCAGCCGGTGAAGACCGCGATCAGATCGAGCTCGGGCACGACGATCGCGAGCTGCCCGCCGTAGCCGATCGCGGCATAGGCGTAGCGGTTCTCGCTGGTGTGCGGCAGCAGCCACCACTGGTAGCCGTACTTGCGGTTCTTCGGCGGGTTGATGCTGGTCGCGATGAGCGGCCGCGTCGAGGCCGCGGCCCAACCCTCCGGCAGGACGCGTTTGCCGTCCCACATGCCGTCGCGCAGGTAGAGGTACGCGAACTTCGCCAGATCACGCGGCGTCAGGTAGAGCCCGCCTTCGGTATCGGCCAGGCCTTTCGGCGTCTGCTTCCAGTAGAAGCGGTCGATCCCGATCGGGGTGAAGAGGTGCTCGCGCGCGTAGTCGTGCGCCTCGCGGCCGGTGGTCTTCTTGATCAGATACGACAGCAGCTCGGTGGCGCCGCTGTTGTAGACAAAGGTCTGCCCGGGATCGGCGGCCATCGGCTGGTCGAGCACGAACTGAATCCAGTCCTCGCTCTTCTCCATCCCGGCGGCGCTGTTCGCTGGATCGGTGTAGGTGATGGTGGACTCGTCCCACTTGATGCCGGCGGTCATCGTCAGGACGTGCTCCAGCGTCATGGCGTCCCACTTTTCACGGTCGCTCTTGAAGCGGAAGTCCGAGAAGTACGGCGCCATCTTCACCTGCACGCCGGGAATCTCGCCGCGGCCGATGGCGATGCCGACGAGCGCCGAGGTCACGCTCTTGCTGACCGACTGCATGGTGTGGAGATCGCCGTCTCGGTAGGGATGCCAGTCCGGGTCGTAGTAGTTGTAGGGACCCCGGGTCTGATCCGCTTGCCCGGCGAACAACCCCTTGTAGTCGTGTGAATAGCTGCGTTCGAAGACCAGCCGGCCGTGGCGAATGACCAGCATGCTGTCGATGTAGCCGTGCCTACCAGCCGCGAACTCGGCGTCCAACTTCGCGAGCACGCCCGCGTCCAATCCCTCGGCGTCGGGTGTGGCCATGGTCCAGTTTTTCGTGGGCCACAGCGTCGTCTCCGATGAGGCGGCCGGGGCAGGAGCGGGCGACGTCCCGCAGGCGGCGAGCAGTGTGACGCAGACGGTGAGACTGATCGGAAGGGCTCGACGCATCACACTGAAGCTCCTTGTTCGGATGAGTTGCGGCATCGTAGCACTACCGCATCGCCATGCTAGGATTTGCCGCATGACTCGCACCATTGCCCTCGGCTCCATCATCGTCGCCGGCACGCTGGCCATGGCCGCCGTGCCGTATGCCGCGCAGCAGCCGGCTGCCGGCCCCAACGTCGCGCAGATCGAAAAGGTGAAGGACAACCTGTATGTGATTACGGGTGGCGGCGGCAACACCGCGGCCTACGTCACCGCCACCGGCGTGGTGCTGGTGGACACCAAGCTCGCCAACTGGGGACAGCCGATCCTGGACAAGGTGAAGAGCGTCACCGACAAGCCGGTGACCCACATCATCAACACCCACACCCACGGCGACCACGTCGGCAGCAACGAGTTCTTCCCCGCCAGCGTGGAGATCGTGGCGCAGCAGAATACGGCCACGAACATGATGAAGATGGACGTCTTCAAGGATCCGGCGAAGAAGCATGGCCTGGCCGACAAGACGTTCACCGACAAGATGACGGTGCTCGGCGGCAACGACGCCATCGACCTCTACTACTTCGGCGCGGCGCACACCAACGGCGACGCGTTCGTGGTGTTCCGCAACCTGCGCGTGATGCACACCGGCGATGCGTTCGCCGGGCTGAGCACGCCGCTGATGGACACCAACAATGGCGGCTCCGGTCTCGCCTATCCCGAGACGCTCGCCAAGGCCGCCGCCGGCATCAAGGGCGTGGACACGGTCATCCCCGGCCACAGCGCGGTCACCACCTGGCAGACGTTCGTGGATTTCGGCGAGTTCATGAAGAGCTTTGTCGGCTCGGTGACGGCGTCAGCCAAGAGTGGCCAGACGGCAGACGCGGCCGTGACCGCTTTCGTGCCGGCCGAGAAGTTCAAGGCCTACAACATCACGCGCGCCAAGGCGAACGTGGAGGTGATCTACAAGGAGCTTGGGAAGTAGGGCGGCAGGTTCTAGGGTTCCAAGGTTCTAGGGTTCTAGGGTTCTAGGGTTCTAGGTTCTAGGTTCAAGCGTTCCCAGGGGCCGGGTGTGGAGGCGGTGCGACAGCAGCGCGCCGCACAGTCCAGCCGCGATCACGCCACTGAGATGCGCGCTCAGCACGTGCGCGGGCTCGGAGAAGTGACAGAACAACCGCCAGCCGGCGTCGGCCATCAGGCCGGCGCCGAGCCCGCCGAGCAGACCCGTCAGCCCCGGCCGCGTCGGGTAGGCGCGCGCGGCCAGCACCGCCGACAACACCGCGCCGGGTAGCGCGGTCGCCAGCGATCCGGCCAGGCACATTGCGCCGACGATCGCCCAGCCATTGCGGAGCGCGATCGGGCTGGCTCCGTAGGTGGTGAACGTCACCACGATGACGAGGGCGACCGGTGCCAGCAGCCACAGGGCCAGCGGCACACGCGACCACGCCCGCC
Source organism: uncultured Acidobacteriota bacterium (assembly GCA_963723005.1). Classification (GTDB taxonomy): domain Bacteria; phylum Acidobacteriota; class Vicinamibacteria; order Vicinamibacterales; family UBA2999; genus VFZN01. Next base: position 464,889 of record CAVRPA010000020.1, read on the forward strand.
CGGGAACGGCCTCACGCAGCGCGGCCGCGACCAGTACCACGCCGGCGATCGACTGCAGCAGCGACCAGCCCCACGCCTGCGCCCATCCCAGCCTCACCATATCCACGCGCAGCTCGAACCACCACGGCGCCGCGACCAGCGCAAGCAGCGCAAACGGCGCGAGGATCAGCGCGCGGGCGAGTGGAGGCGGCAGCGGCCGCACCGCCGCATAGTCGGCCGCCAGCCTCACGCGAAGGGCCGCCGGCAGGTGCGCTTCAGTTCGGTTCGTCATCGGCATGTCCATCGCTGCTCCATCACTCCACCCGATCACCGGTCACTCTTCGCCATGGGATCGTCGACGAACGCGGCCACTGCCAGGACCGTCTCGGTCGCCACGAGGGCCACCTTCTCCGCGAGACGGAGCCAGCAGTTCGCGCAGCCGCCTCATCCCGCGGCTGGAGCGGAGCTTCGCCGCGGTCCCCGCAATGCCCAGCTGCGCGCCAATCTCGTGGAAGCTGAGGCCCCACACGTGATGCGCCACGACAGCCTGCCGCTGGCCCGCGGGCACCTGGCTCAGGGCCCGGTCGAGGTCAGCGGCCGCCGCGTATGACTCGGCTTCGGCTCGCACCGCCGGTTGCAGATCGGCGATGTCCACGTCGCTCACCGGCCGGCGACTGGTGCGCCGCAACTCCATCAGCCAGCAGTGACGGGCGATCGCCATCACCCACGGCACCACCGGGTAGGCGGGGTCGTAGCTCCGCCGCGCCCGGTGCATCTGCAGGAACGTCTCCTGCAGCACGTCCTCCGCGCGCGCCGCGTCGCGGATCCGTCCGGCGAGAAAACGACGCACCACGGGCGCCACGAGCCCGTAGAGCTCGTCGAACGCCTCGAAGCGGCCCGCCTGATAGCTCGCCATCAGGGCGCGCAGGGCCTGATCGTCCGGAGACGCGTTCATCGCATCAGCCATGGATATGCCGGGAGCGGGTGAATGGTATCAGCGGCCAGGCGTGATACTTCGAGGCCGGTCCCGGCAAATCCCAGTCATGTTCACCCTGCTCCATCAGACGTTCAGTTTGGCCGTTGCGGCCGTCATGGCGCTGGTCGCGGCTGTGATTCCCTTGTGGTCCGTGCAGGTGGGCTCGACCGCCCCGACCACTGCCCCGCCGGCGTTGCTGAAAATGGCCGAGGCCGAGCGAGCGTTCTCGAAACGCGCCAGCGACGCCACGCCGCGGGAAGCGTTCATCGAGTTCTTCGCGGACGAGTCCGTGAACTTCCAGCCGGAGCCCGGGAGCGCGCGCGAACGGTTGCGCAAGCAGCCGGCACCGCCGCCCGGCGCCGTGGCGTTTCAGTGGGAGCCGCGGACCGGCGACATCGCCGCGAGCGGCGACCTGGGCTACCTCACGGGGCCCGTGCGATATCCGCAGCCCGACGGCAGCATCCGGCACGGCTGCTACTTCTCGGTGTGGAAGAAGCAGGCGGACGGGACCTTCAAGGTGATCCTGGACATCGGTGTTCGTCCACCTGGGGAAGTGCCGTTCGCGCCAGGCTTCGTGCGGTCTCCGGCGCAGGCCGCGGGCAAGCGAGCCTCGACGCGAATTGACGCCGAGCGCACGCTGCTCGATGCCGACAAGACCTTCAGCGCAACGCTGGCGTCGAAGGGCGCGGCCGAGGCGTTCCGCTCGGTGCTGCACAGCGGCGCTCGTCTCCATCGCAACGGCGTGCTGCCCCTGACCTCGCGCGACGCGGCAGTGGCGTGGCTGGCGTCGAACGTCACGACGATGACCAGCGAACCGATGAAGAGCGAGACCGGCGCGTCCGGTGATCTGGGCTACACCTGGGGCAAGGCCGTGGTCACCGGCGCTGACGGCAAGGCGACGCCGGGATACTACGTGCGGGTATGGACGGCGGGCCCTGGGGGCCGCTGGCAGCTGGTTGCGGACATCACGCCGGCGTAGGGGCGGGGGGACAGGCCGACTTGGGGCTTGGGGCTTCAAGTCTTGAGGCTTGGGGCTTGGGCTTGAGGCTTGAGGCTTGCTCGCCGCGCCGCAGCCTTGGCGAAGACGGGGGGGTTGGGGCTGGCTCTGGGATCCGGCTTCTGGATTCTGGGTTCTGGGTTCTGGGTTCTGGGTTCTATGTTCTGGGTTCTGGTTCGAGGTTCTGGTTCCAACTCCCAGCTCCTAAAACCCAAGTCCGGCGCCTGTCTTCCCTACGCGCCGCGGGGCGCGCCTACGCCGAGCGGCTGAATCCACGCGAGGCGCCCGCCTCCCGACGCGGCGAAGCCGCGCCCATGCCGAGCGGCCGAATCCCCTCGCGAAGCGCCAGTCCCCCTACGCGACGAAGGCGCGCCTATCCCCGTCCGTTCGCGAACGGCAGCAGGATCGCGTTGATGAATCCGTGCGTCGGCGTCGGCACGCCCCATTTCCGGCCCATGCGGGCGATCGCGCCGCTCAGCCACGGCAACTCCAGGCGACGGCCGCGCTCCAGGTCCTCCAGCATCGACGACTTCGATCCCGGGGGGAAGTTTCGCACCATCTCCTGTGTGCCCTCGACCAGTCCGTCGGGAAAGGTGATGCCGCGCGCGCGGCCCACGGCCATGGCTTCGTCGAGCGCCGCGTCCATCATCGCCAGCAGCTCCGGGTGCTCGCGGATCGTCCCCATCGCCGAGCGCGTCGCCGAGGTCATGCCGCTCCACGTGCCCAGCCGCACGAACTTCACCCACAGCTCGGTGTCGATGCCGGGCGTCAAGTCGGCGACGAAACCCGCGCCGCGGCCGGCATCCTGAAACGCCTGCAACCGTGGCGACAGCCGTCCGTCCGCCTCCCCGAACACCAGCCGGTCGGCGACGGTGTGACGGATGTGCCCCGGCTCGTCCACCACCGCGACGATGTAGGCGACGCCGCCGGCGACGTGATCGGCGCCCACGTGCTTGCCGACCATGTCCACCGCCTCGACGCCGTTCTGCAGCGTGATGATCACGGTGTCGGGCCCGATGAGTGGGGCGAGCGAGGGGATGGCCGCATCAACGTCATAGAGCTTGACGGTGAGCAGCACCACATCCACCGGACCGATGGAGGCGGAGTCATTCGTGGCCTTCACCGGAATCGCGATGTTGCCCTTGGGGCTGGTGATCCGCAACCCCTGCTCCTGGAGCGCCGCCAGGTGCGCGCCGCGCGCGATGAACGTGACATCTTCGCCCGCGGCGGCCAGTCGTCCGCCGAAATAGCCGCCAACCGCGCCGGTGCCAAATACTGCGATACGCATAAAGGGATAAGGGAGAAAGGGATCAGGGATCAGGGATCAGGGATCAGGAATAGGAATGCTAGGGATCAGGAACTAGGAATCAGGGTTCGGAGATCATGCATCAGGATGCGGGATCAAGGGGCAGTTCTCAGGGCCCAAGCCTCAAGACCCAAGACTCAAGACCCAAGACCTGCTTCACGCCCCCACCCTGATCGCGTCCAACGCAACCACCGGCTCGTCGCCAAGCACCGTGGCGCTGTGTACCGCGCCGCGAGGGATTTCGACCCAGTCGCCAGGCCCCAGCACGACCAGATGACCACCCACCACCAGACGGAAGCGGCCGGAGATCACCGCGTCGATCTTGTGCACGCCGTGCGTGTGATCCGGGAACAGCGTGCCGGGCTCGTAGGTGTAGCGCGCGACGCGATAGCCCATGGCTTCGAGCCGGGCTCGCAACGCGGTCTCCGACACCGGCCCCTCAAGAGCCGCATTCCATCGTCTCACTGGCATAGGAATTGGGTCCGGGATCCGGTGTCCGGTATCCGGAGTCCGGCAGTCCCCCATCGTCTGCCGGTTGCCTTGACTGCCGCTCGGTCTGCCGACTGCCGGCTGGTCGTTCTTCCGTCTGCCGACTGCGGGGCTGCCGTCTGCCGGTTACCGGCTGCCGCTTGTTCGTTTTTCCGCCTGCCGGCTGCCGGTTGAAGGCTGTTCTTCCGTCTGCCGGCTGCCGGTTGCCGTCTGCCGGTTCCTTTGCCTTCTGCCTTCTGCCTTTTGCCTTTTGCCTTCCCTTACGCCCCCGCGCCCGCGGGGTCGGAGGGCATCCCGGGCATGTTGCCGGCGGCCAGTTCCTGATCGATCATCAGCAGCCCGACGCCGGTGTTGCCGGCGAGGCGGATGCGGCCGAGGACGGCGCGCGCCGCGGCTTCCTCTTCCATCTGCTCGGTGACGAACCACTGCAGCATGATCGTGGCGGGGCGATCCTTGGCCTTTTCGGCCATCGCGTACAGGTCGTTGATCGAGGCCGTGACCTCCTGCTCGTTCTTCATCACGTGGGCGCACAGCGCCTCGGCGTTCGGCCACTCCATCGGCGGCGCGTCCACGGCGGGCAGCTGCACCTTCTGATCGCGCTCGACCAGGTGGTCGATGATCCGCTGCGCGTGCATCAGCTCGTCGGACGACTGCTGCCGCATCCACTTCGAGAAGCCCGGCAGATCGTGCTCGGCGAGCCAGATCGACATGGCCAGGTATTCGTGGGAGGCACGGAACTCGAGCGTCAGGTGCGCGTTCAGTCCCTTGAGCAGATCTGGGGTCATCGAGAAATCCTTGTGATCAGGCCGAGCGGCGTCGCGCCAGCTCGAAGGTGAGTCCGCCCAGCAGGACGAACAGTCCAGTGCCGGTCATCGCGAGAGGCAGCTGGTCGTGGCCGCCGAAGTACACCCCCGCGGCCATCGACACCACGGCGCCTATGGCGCACGCGACGACCAGACCGAGGGACGGTTTCTCCGCGGACGCCATATAGGGCTGATTGTACTAGCGGCGAATGCGATCGGCCAACTGACCCACGGCCAGCGCGTAGGCGTGAGCGCAGTTGTAGCCCAGGAGCGTGTCGTAGTTGGCGTAGACGAGAAACGCCCGCTTGCCGGCCGGCAGCAACGACGCCGCCCGGTCCACCTTGGGCAGCGCGCGCCCCTCGACCGTCCGGACGCCCAGCTTCTGCCACTCCGCGAGCGGCCGCGGCTCGCTCATCTCGCGCTCGGCGCGGCACCCGGTGGCCCGCAGGGTCACCTTCTCGAGCAGCGCATCGGCGCCGCCTGGCGGCAACTTCACCTCGCGCCCCCAGGTCTGGTCGGTCTGCCAGCCGTAGGCCTTCAGATAGTTGGCGATCGAGGCCAGCACGTCCGGCGTGGAGCGCCAGATGTCGCGATCGCCGTCGCCGTCGAAGTCCTCGGCGTGCTTCAAGTAGCTGGAGGGCATGAACTGGGTCTGCCCCATCGCGCCGGCCCACGAGCCCTTCATCACGGCGAGCTCGATGTCGCCGCGATCGACGATCTGGAGGGCGTTCATCAGCTCGTCCTTGAAGAACGCGCCGCGCCGTCCTTCCCACGCCAGCGTGGCGAGGGCCTGCACCACGGGGCGCACGCCGCTGAAGCGCCCGAAGTTCGATTCCAGCCCCCAGATCGCCACCAGCACGCGCGGCTGCACGCCGTAGCGCGCGCTGATCTTCGTGAGGGTCGCGCGCTCGGCCGCGGCGCGTTCGTTGGCGGTCTTGACGAACTTCGGGGTGAGCCGACGGCGGACATATTCGTCCACCGTCAGCACGGATTCCGCCTGGGAGCGATCGCGCTGCACGACCACCTCGAGCGGTTCCAGGCCATCGAGTGCCTTGGCCACCGTGGCCTCGCTGATGCCGCGGCCAATCGCGTCCTTGCGCGCCCCCTCGAGCCATGCCTCGAAGCTTGGCTTCGTCTCGGGTTCCTGTGCCTGGACGACGGCCAGTCCACAGATCAAGAGGAGGGCGATGAGGCGCACAAGGGACATTGTACGCTCCGCCGCGAAACTCTCCGCGCTACAGCGACGTCCCTGCCGCGCCGTCCACGAACATTCCCTGCCCGGAGATGTAGCTGGCCTTTTCCGAGGCCAGGAAGACCACCAGGTTGGCGAACTCCTCGGGGTCGCCGAGACGGCCCAGCGGAATCGACGCCACCGAGGCCTTGCGCACGTCCTCGATGGCCTTGCCGCTGCGCGTCGCGTTGGCCTGATCCAGCTCGGCGATGCGTTCCGTCGAAATCCGGCCCGGTGCGATCACGTTCACGAGGATGCCGTGCGGCGCCAACTCCTGCGACATCGTCTTGGCCAGTCCCCAGACGCCGGCGCGGAAGGCGTTCGACAGCACCAGGTTCGGGATCGGCTGCTTGATCGACGACGAGGCAATCGTCAGCACCCGGCCGTAGCCGGCCTTCTTCATCTCCGGCACCGCGGCATGGACGATGCGGACGAAGCTCATGAGGTTCTGCTCGAACGCCTGCGCCCACTGCGGTTCGGTGACCGCCGTGAACGGGCCGGCCGGCGGTCCGCCGGCGTTGTGCACCAGGACTTCCAGCCCGCCATAGGCCGCGACCGCCGCGCCGACCAGGCGCTCGGCTTCGGCGGCGTTGCTGACGTCGGCGGTCAGCGCTTCGACGCGCGCGCCGGTGTCCTTGCGAATCTGTTCGGCCGCCGCCTGGATGCGCGCCTCATCGCGGCTGCAGATCACCAGGTCGCAGCCTTCCTGCGCGAGCCCGCGCGCGCAGGCGTATCCCAGTCCACGGCTGGCCGCGAGCACGAGGGCGCGGCGCCCCTTCAATCCGAGGTTCATGAGCGAAGGTCCAATCTCCGGAGAATGTCGTCGAGGTCGGCCAGCGTCTCCGCATCGACTGGCGCAAAGGGTGCCCGGGCGCGCGGCGTCGCGATGGCGCCCCGGCGGTGATAGATGTGCTTGCGGATGGCGAGGTTGATCCGCGGCTGGTTCTCGAAGCGGATGAGCGGCAGGTACTTGTAGAACACGCCGGTCGCGCCGTCGATGTCGCCCGCGGTGTAACGAGTGTAGATGTCGACCAGGATCTCCGGGTAGCCGAACCCGGTCATGGTGCCGTGCGCGCCGTGGCGCAGCTCCTCGAGGAACATCATGCCGCCGAGGCCGCCCAGCACGCGGATGTCCGGGTTGGCGGCTCGCACCTGGCTCACCTTCATCGGCGACGGCTCGTCCTCGAGCTTCAGGTAGCGGCATCGCGGCGACGCCGCGCCGATGCGCGCGATCACCTCGACGCTCATCAGGATGCCACCCACCGACGGCGGGAAGTCCTGCACCACCACCGGGATGTCGATCGCCTCGGCCACCGCGAGGTAGTGACGCTCGAGCGCGGCATCGTTGGCTCGCGCCAGCTTCGGCGGCGCCACCATCACGGCGCGGGCGCCCAGTTCCTGGGCGCGGCGGCTGTAAGCGATGCAGCCGTCGGTGCCGGCGTGAGTGGTGCCGACGCAGATCGGAAAGCCGCTGCCTGCCGCCTCCACCGTAGTGGCGATGACGCGGTCGCGCTCGCTTTCGGTCAGCTTGTCGGCCTCGCCAAGCACGCCGAGGATGGTCATGCCGTGCACGCCCTTGTCGCGCGTGAACACGGTGAGCCGCTTCAGGCTGTCGATGTCGAGCGAACCATCGTCGGCGAACGGAGTGGGAGTGATGTTGTAGACGCCAGTGAGGAAGTCGGTCATGTCAGCAGCTGACAACGATATCGCAGTTGCCGCGCGCGGCGAGAGCTAGTACGGTCCGGCGCCCCACAATGCGCCGGCGATGGGACGCCCGGCATCGACCTCCATGTCGGGCCGCTGGAAGCGCCCGTAGCCCGGATCACCGACGACCTGGCCGTCCTGGTAGACCGGCACGCCCCGCACCATCGTGGTGATCACCGCGCCCTTCATCCTGAAGCCGTCCCACAGCCTCATGTTCGCGCGCGACTTGGTCAGCGCCGTCGCCGCCTTGAAGCGCCACGCCCGCTTCATGTCGACGATGGTGAAGTCGGCGTCCGACCCGACGGTCATGCGGCCCTTGTTCGGCAGGCGGAACACGTGCGCGGGATTCTCCGAGCACACCGCTACGACCTGCGGCAGCGTGATGCGCCGCTGGCTGACGGCGGTCAGCATCAACGGCACGAACGTCTCCAGCCCGGCGATGCCGGGCGGCGCCTGGAAGATATCGTCGCCGAAGCGCTCCTTGTCCTCGGCCAGGAAGGGCGAGTGATCCGTGCCGACGTACTCGATCAGCCCACCCTGGATCGCCCACCACAACTCGTCGCGCATCGTCGCGGATCGCAGCGGCGGGTTGCACTTCGCGTACGGGCCCAGCTTGTCGAGCGCCTCCATCGTGAAGAACAGGTACGGCGTGCAGGTCTCGACGGCAACGTTCAGCCCGCGCAGCCGGGCATCGGCGGCCAGGCGAGCCGACATCGGGCTGGAACAATGGACGATGCCGATGGGGAGCGGCTTCTCGGCCGCACGCGCCAGCACGACGGCGACGGACACTTCCTCGCACGCCGCGGGCCGGCTCTCCGCATGGGCCCGGCCTTTCGTCTGCCCGAGTCCTTCGAGGCGGGCCCGGAGCGGCCCGTACATCCCGGGCTCCTCGCAGTGGAAGCAGTGCCGGAGGCGCGTCAGCCGCACCGCGTCCATCACGGAGCGCAGGTCGTCGTGACGGCACCACAGGCCGTGAAACTCGTCTTCGCGCCCGGCCGGAGGCGGCTGCAGGAACGTCTTGAACGCGATGGCTCCGGCCTCGGCCTGCTCGACGATCGAGTCGAGGTTGTCCTTGCCGGCGCCGCCGTACAGGGCGTAGTCGATGTGCGCCTGCGGGGCCATCGCCTCGACGCGCGCGCGCAGGTTCTTCGCGGAGTTGGTCGGCACCTTCGAGATCGGCATCTCGAAGAGCGTGGTGATGCCGCCTGCCGCGGCGGCCGACGTGCCCGAGGCAAAGTCCTCACGCGCTTCGCCGCCGGGGTGCCGCGTGTGCACGTGCGGATCGATCACGCCTGGCAGGATGTGCAGGCCCTTGGCGACGTAAGTCTGTTCCGCGACCACGGTGTCGCTCGCGGATCGGATGGCGGCAATCTTCCCGTCGCGCACGCAGACGATGGACGGATGCTCGCGTCCAGCGGAGACTATCGTGCCGCCAATGATGGCCAGGTCGAACGTCTCTTCAGCCACTGCCCGTCATAGTAGCCGAGGCCGGCGCGGATGGAGCGGCCGGCCCTGCCAGGTGTCCCGCTATTGCGCGGTGGGATGCGAGTCGGGGAACTTGTCCACGCGGTTCAGCACCGGCTTGAGGGTGCGGAGATAGGTGTAGATCGCGCCGAGGTCCTCGCGGGTCATCCCCGCATACTGCTTCCACGGCATCGCGGTGTTCTGGCGCTGCTCCGCGTCGGTCAGCACGTGATCGTCCGGCGCCTCGAAGGCCTTGAACTTGTTCACGAACTGCTCCTCGGTCCACTGACCGATGCCGGAGTCGGCGTCGGGCGTGATGTTGGCGCTGCGCACCCGGTAGCCCTGCTCGCCCGCGAACTGGAAGCCACCCGCGAAGTCCATCCCCGGAAGCTTCTGGCCGCGGTCGTCAATCTTCGTGTGGCACTCGCCGCAGCTGGCGGCTGTCACCAGGTACTTGCCATAGGCGACGCGATCCTCCGGCGAGGGCCGGACACCCGGAGTCGCCGCCGTGGGGATGATGTTGACGATGAGGTTCATCGGGAAGTCCAGCGACCGCGCGGGCACCTGATGGTCGATGCGCGACAGCGTCCTCACGTAGGCGAGCATGGCCTGGATGTCGTCGGAGGCCAGCTGCCCGTAGTTCGGTGTAGGGCATCAGCGGGAACATGGCGCGGCCGTCCCTGGCGACGCCGGTCGTGACCGCGCGCACCAGTTCGCCGTCGCTGTACTCGCCGATCCCGGCGGGCGTGATGTTGGACGCATACAGGGTGCCGGGCACGCCGGAGTTGGGCGTGTCGAACCGCTCGCCGCCCTGCCCGAAGGTGCCGGGCTTCAGCGGGCCGGCGAACTTCGTCCAGTCGCGTTCCGAGTGGCAGTCCACGCAGACCGCGACGTGCTGCGCCAGGTAGGCACCGCGCGCCACGACGTCCGGAGACGTCGGCAGCGTCACGGCCTGGGCCGGCGGCACCTCGGGGAATCGATTGATGAAGTAAAGGAAACCGGCGCCAGCAATCACGAGCACCAGTAGCAGCAGCACACCGACGATTTTGAGGAGAAGACGCATAGGGAGACCGCATTGTAGACCGGAGTTGCGCCGGCCGTCCGCAGGAGCGCGTGTCTGGCGTGACGCTGGAGGCCGTGTTGGTCAGGCAGGCCGGTCGGGCGGCCGGTCAAACGCTCCGCCAGACGCAAGTGCGCTCAGGCCAACTCGCCTGCAATCGTGCGCTCAGACAAGGCCGGGTGATGCCTGCGTGTCGGCACGTGAATCGGCCGCCCTCCAACGGCCTGCCGACCAACCCGCCCTCCCGCGTCCGCGCTACACGCGCGTTCTCTACGGGTCACGGGTCCCGAGGCTCTGCACCATTGCGTCAGCAACCGCTCGTCGTTGACGTGGGTGGAGATCGCGCATGGCCTCTGTAACACCTGGCTGGGGTCGGCTGAAGGCGGCGGAGCGAGCGGCGGGTGGCAGACCGTTGGAGTGCTGCCGCTTCGGGATCCGACAAACCCGGCGTCCGCTCGCCACTTGGCCTGTTTGAGCGCGCCGATGCAAGGCGAGTTGGCCTCAGCGTTCGTTCAAGCGGACGTTGGGTTTGACCGGCAGCACGACCGGTCTGCCAGCCGGCGCTCGCTTCGACGCAGCGGCGGTCCAGCGGCACCTGCCGCATCAGCCGCAGGGCAGCGCTGTGCGCCGCAACCGTGATCCTGGCAGTCGCGTGTTGAGCCTAGCGGGCGGTCCGCTGCTCGACGCGGCGCTGCAGGCCGCCCAACTGATCGCCGATGGCCGTCAACTCGCCTCGCGCGGCGTCCAGCCGCTGGCGCTCGGCGCGCACGAAGCGCGTGTAGGGCAGCACCGCATCCTGGATGCGCGACACGCTGCGGTCCACCTCGCGATCGAACTGCGCGGTCAGCGACGCCACCAGCTCCCGCCGCATCGTCTCGATCCGGGCGCGCATCGTCGACTTGGCCTGGGCGCGGCGCACCGGGATGACGAAGAGCCCGATCACCGCAATGGCGCCCGCGGCCAGGATGCCGGTGACATCGGCGAAGGTGGTGGTCGCCAGCGCCGTGACCGCGGCGCCCAGCCCCAGCGCCCCGACCTCGGCCAATGCGGTGCCGGCCACGGCCATTCGCACCGATTCGGCCATCGCGTCGGACTCCCGCGCGTGGTCGTAGTCGCCAAGCGTTCGCTCCGCCGCGCGACCGACCGTTTCCAGCAGCCGCGCACGGTCGTATTCGAAGCGGCTGTCCACCGCGCCCGTCAGCCGCTCGGCGTGGGCCATCCTCCTCGACTCGATGCGCGTCATCACCCCCTGCCACTGCCGCAGGTCGCTCGCCACCATCCAGTCCACGATGTCCATCACCTGCCGCTCGACCAGGGCCGGCATGTCCTGAATCACGTCGCGCGTGAACTCTGCCTTCAGCCGGCTCTTGTTCAGCAGGTCGAACACCCGCCCGAGACGCAGCGTGTCGTCGAAGAAGGCGACGCCTCGCCGCTCGAAGTCGTGGAGAACGTTGTCCACCGACGACAGCCGGTGACGGAACTCCCGGGCCATGTCCTCGCGATAGAGCGCGAGCTGGCGCTCGATGTCGTCGATCGCCAGCAGGTCGTCCTGCAGCAGGGCGAGCTCGGATTGGGCCGCCGCGAGGTGCCGGTCGGCAAGACGCCGCCCCACTCCAATCGGGTTGAGCAGCTTCAGCCGCAGACGCTCGCGTTCATCGAGCGTCGTCGTGATGAACTGTTCGAGCGCGCCAAACGACTCCGCGCCGGGCATCGGCTGGCCTGACAGCTTGGCGCGAAGCGCCAGCCGGGCCGACAGCGGGAAGATCGAAGGCTCGACCCCGAGCAAGGCTGATGCGCTCTGCCGCACGAACGCTGAGCACGCTGCTCCAGGTCCGCGGCGGTCTCGAGGATGTCCACCTTGTTGATGACGATGACGATCTTCTTGCCCCATTCGCGGATCACCTCGAGGAAGCCGCGCTCCGTTTCGGTGAACGGGCGATCGGCCGAGGTGACGAACAGGACGAAGTCGGCGCGGGGAACGAAGTCGGTGGTGATGGCCTCGTGCTCCCGGAAGATGGCGTTGGTGCCGGGCGTGTCCACGATGTGGATCTCGCGGAGCATCTCGACCGGCGCGGCCATGGTGTCCACCGAGGCCGTGGACGAGACGTGTGGCTACTGCCGGCCCGTGCACCAGCACGTGCACCCGCGTGGTGGTGGGGGTGGCGCCTTCCTCCAGCACCCGCTGGCCAATCAGCGCGTTGATGAACGTGCTCTTTCCGGAATTGAACTCGCCGACGACCACCAGCAGGAAGAGCTCGTCGAGGCGGCGGATCGATTGGGCCAGCGCGTCCTGATCGGCGGCATCCGCCCCGGCGCTCGCCAGCGCGCGCTGCAGGCGGCCGAGGCACTCGCGCTCGTCGGCCAGCAGCGCGTCATCATCCGGGGTGAGGACGCGGGAAATCATGCTCCTGACACTAACGCAGGCGGCGCCCTGGCGCCTATTCGGTGCGCAGTGCCGTCATCGGGTCCACCCGCATCGCGCGGCGGGCGGGCACGAGGTTGGCGATGGCCGCGGCGGCCAGCAGCGTCAGCATCGCCGCGAGCCAGGCCACCGGGTCCATCGGCGTGATGCCGTAGAGCAGGCCGCGCAGCGTGAACGCGGCCGCCAGCCGCCAACGCTCCGCCGATGACCACGCCCGATGGCGGCCAGGCCGAAGCCCTGCCGCATCACCATGCCGAGGACGCTGCCGGTCTGCGCGCCGAGAGCGATGCGCAGCGCCGATCTCCTTGCGTGCGGCGCGCCACCGAGAACGCGATGACGCCGTAGAGGCCGATCGCCGCCAGCAGCGTGCCGAGCGCGCCAAACGCCGTCGCCAGCGTCGCGCCGACGCGCGCCGGCATCAGGCTGACCGCCAGGTGCTGCTCCATCGTCGAGTTGCCCAGGAAGACGAGGCCCGGCTCCATGCTCAGCAGCTCGCGACGAATGGCCGCGAGCAGCTCGCCGGCGTCGCCGGCGGTGCGGGCCATGAGGTAGTTGTAGCGGGTCGGGCCGCTGCTCCGACGCGAAGTACACGAGCGGCGACGGCCGCTCGAGCACGCCGTGCATCTTGTGGTTCGCGACGACGCCGACGACGCGGTATTGCGTTGCCGGTGCTGACGGCGCTGGAACGTGTGGCCCACGGCGCTCTCGTTCGGGCCAGTAGCGGCGGGCCATGGTCTCGTTGATCAGCGCGACCAGCGGAGCGCCGGCGCGATCGGTGCCATCGAGATCGCGGCCCTCGAGGATCGCGCAGCGCCCAGCGTCGGCAAGTAGCCGGGCGAGACCGAGACGTTCTCGATGGTCTCGCCGCGCTGCCCTTCCGCGTAGGTGCGATTGTCGACGCGGAGCTCCTGCTGGTTGAAGTTGAACTGGAACGGCGCCGTCGGCGAGGCGAGTGGCGGCAGACACCACCCCCGGCATCGAGCGGACGCGCGTCAGCGTCTCGGCCCAGAACTGCGCGCCGCGCTCGGGCGTGTAGCGGACCATGTCGGTGTCGAACGAGATCAGCGCGAGGCCCGCGGGTGGGGAATCCGACGTCGGCGCGCTGCGATTCGGCAAGGCTGCGCAGCAGCAGCCCCGCGACCACCAGCAGCACGGCGGTGAGCGCCACCTGCGTCACGACGAGGCACGTCGCGCAAGCGCCAACCGGCGGGCGCCGACGCGACCGGCCGGTGCTTCGCCGCGCAGATCGGCGACCAGGTTGGGCGACGAGGCCTTCAGCGCGGGCAGCAGGCTGGCAAGGACGCCGCTGATCGCCGAGGCAGCCACGGCAAAGGCCAGGACGCGCGCAGTCGAGCCGCAGATCGAGCGAGATCTCGACCGGCAGCGGCAACTCGATGGCCAGCAGCGAGCGGATCACAGTCCACGCGCAGGCAATCGATGCGGCCGCGCCGAGCAGCCCCAGCACCAGGCCTTCGACCAGCAGCTGGCGCACCAGCCGGCGAGCGGCTGGCGCCAATCGCCAGGCGGACGCTGATTTCGCGGCGGCGGGCCGAGGCGCGCGCCAGCAGCATGCCGGCGACGTTCGCGCAGGCGATGAGCAGCACGAGGCCGACCACCGACATCAGCCCGGCCGCGCCCATCGACATGATGCCGCTCGGCCTGCGGCACCAGCAGCCGCACCTCGGTGGTCGGCACCGCCGACATCCGCCGATCCTTGTTGGTCTGCGGGTTCGCCTCGGCAGCTGGCGCCCGATGAGCGCGACGTTGGCGTGCGCCTGCTCGGCGGTCACGCCCGGCTTCAGCCGGCCCTTCACGAACATCCAGCGCATGCCGCGACGTTCGAGCTGCGTGCGCCCGCGGCCCCGGCACGACGTCGGTGATGCCGAACGGCTCCACTTCGTCGACGTGCGCCATCGGCAGCCACAGCTCCGGCGCGACCAGCGGCACCACGCCGCGGAAGTCCGGGCGGCGTGACGCCGACGATGGTGTACTGAAGCCCGCGGAGGGTGAGCGTTTGCCCGAGCGCCGCGGTCGCGCCGCCGAAATCGCTCTGCCACATCCGATGCGAGATCACCACGACGCGCGTCGCGCCCGGCATCATCGTCCGAAGGCAGCAGCGTGCGGCCGAGATGCGCCGGGACGCCCAGCATCGCGAAGTGATTCGCCGGTGACGGCCTGGCCCACCACCAGCCGCGAGCGCTCGCCGAGCGCCAGCGGCGCGAACACCGGGCTGTAGGCGGTCATGTCGGCAAAGACGTCGTTCTGCGCCTTGAGATCCGTGAAATCGGGGAAGGACGAGGTGGCGTACTCGTCGCCATCGCTGCTGGTGGTGAAGAGGTCCACCAGCGTGGACGGGGCCGAGACCGGCAGCGGCCTGAAGAGCAGGGCATCGACCAGCGAGAACATCGCGGTGTTCACGCCGACGCCGAGCCCGATGGACAGCACCGCGACGAGGGTGAACCCCGGGCTGCGCCGCAGCCACCGGAACGCGTATCGGATGTCCTGCAACATTGCGCCTCCCCCGCCTTAGACGAAGCGGGGCGGGGGAAGTTCGGGGTTCGGGGTTCTCGGGTTCTCAGGGTTCTCGGGTTCCCTAGGCGTCTCTAGATCCCGGCCTCTACTCCGTCTTCCTGAACCTCTTCCCCGAACCGGCCACGGCGCGGCGGACCAGGCCCTGGGGCATCACGCGGGCGAGCCAGGCGATGCCGCGGTTGACGCGGCCGTTGATGTAGACCGGCGTGCCGCGCATGACCGCGGCATAGCCCTGCTCGGCCACCGTCGGCGCGTCCATCCACAACGCGGCCGGCATCTGGCTCACCTTGTCGCGCGTGCCGGTCACGTCGTGGAACTCGCTGTAGGTGAACCCGGGGCAGACGGCGCAGGTGTGGACGCCGTCGCGCTCGTGCTCGGCGTGCAGCGATTCGGAAAAGCGCACCAGGAACGCCTTGGTCGCCGCGTAGAGCGTGTGGCCGGCGGGCGCCGGCAGGTGGCCGGCCAGCGACGCAATGTTGATGATGCGGCCCCACTTCCGCTCGATCATTCCCGGCAGCAGGCGATGGGTCAGCTCGCAGACGGCGGTGACCATCACGCGCAGGTTGGCGTCGTGGCGCGCCCACGGGCTCTGCTCGTAGCGCCCGGGAACGCCGTAACCCGCGTTGTTCACCAGCACATCCACGGCCAGCCCGCGCCGCTCCAGTTCCGCGGCCAGTCGGCGGCGGCCTCGGCTCCGCGAGGTCGGCGGTGATCGCCGAGGCTTCGATGCCATGACGCTGCCGGAGCTCGGCGGCGGCGGCCTCCAGCCGATCGGCGCGGCGGGCCACCAGCACCAGGCGATAGCCGCGCGCGGCCAGCACCTCCGCGAACGCGCGCCCGATGCCGGCCGAGGCGCCGGTGACCAGCGCCGTCCGGCCCACGCCTTCCTTCTGCATCGCATCAGTATAGGTATGATGGAGATAAGCCTTCAAGCGCCCCTGACTCTGGAGGTCCCATGCGCACTCTTCGTGTCCTGCTGCTCATCGCGGCGTCGGCCACGCTCACCGCCTGCATCAACAGCTCCACCCTGATCAAGGTGAAGCCCGATGGCAGCGGCACCGTCGAACAGACCACCCTCGTGAACACCGGCGCGATGAAGGCGATGATGCCGGGCATGACCCAGCCCGGGCCAGCCGGGCGGCGGCGTGAACGAAGCCGATCTGAAGCGCACGGCGGAGCGCATGGGCAAGGGCGTGCGCCTGGTCTCGGCCGAGCCCGCCAAGCTCGGGACCTTCGAGGGCTCGAAGGCGATCTTCGCGTTCGACGACATCAACCTCGTGCAGGTCAGCCAGGATCCGAGCATGAGCGGCAGCACCGACGGCCTGATGGCCGCGCCGCCGCAGCCTCCCGAGAACCCGGTGAAGTTCACGCTGAAGAAGAACGCCGGCGGCACCTCGACGCTGACGGTGCAGTTCCAGGACAAGCCGGGCGCCGGCGTCAACACCGAGAAGCCCCAGGGCGGCCCCGACATGTCGGACCCCACCGTCATGAACATGGTCAAGACGATGTTCGACGGCTTCAAGATCGCCATCAACCTCGAGGTGCTGGGCTCGATCGTGAAGACGAATGCCGAGTACGTCGAGGGCTCGCGCGTGACGCTGATGGAAATGGACCTCGGCCTGCTGTTCGCCGACCAGGAGAAGCTGAAGGCCCTCCAGGGCAAGATCGGCCCCGGCGCGTCGCTGACGGAAGTGAAGCCCTACCTGAAGGACATCAAGGGCATCAAGATCGACGGACCGATGGTGTCAGTGGAGTTCAAGTAGATAGATCAGATAGATCTGGAGATCTCGTGAGCTGGTGACGTGGCGATCTGGATCCGACGATCGTCAGATCTGTCGATCGATCTCGAGATCACCACATCTCCAGATCACCAGATTCAGCGAGCTTCCATCTCAGGCGAAGCAGAGAACCCTTCCGTCGGTGGAGCCGATGACGATGCGGCCGGAGGCGAGTGACGGCGAGCTGGTCAGCGCGCCGCCGTCCTCGTGCTCCCACACCACTTTCCCGCTCGAGAGATCCAGGCCGTAGATCCGGCCGTCGCTGGACCCGACGAAGGCGCGGCCGCCGGCGATGGCCGGTGACGAGTCGATGCGGGCGCGCGTCATGTAGGTCCACTTCGCCTTGCCCGTCGCGACATCCAGCGCGTGCACCATGCGGTCCCGCCCGCCCAGCACCATCGTTCCGTCGATCACCGCGGCGGACGAGTAGAAGGGAAACTTGCGATCGGGGTGCTCGTAGCGCCACTTAACTGCCTTCTTGGCCAGGTCGAGCGCGATCACCTGGTTGTCGAACGTGCCGTAGTAGGCGACGTTGTCAACGATGCAGACCGAGGCGCCGGTGTAGGCGGTGGCCGAGGTCTGGAACGCTTCCTTGCCATCGCTGACGCGGACCGCGTGGAACACCTCGTCGCAGCCGGCGAAGTGCGCGACCCCGTTCACGATGCACGGCACGCCGTGGACGTAGTTCTCGGTCGCGAACGACCACCGCGGCTTGCCGTCGGCGATGTTCAGCGCGTAGAGCGAACCGTCGTACGAGCCGATCAGCACCGTCTCGCCGACCACGACCGGGGAGGACTTGATCTCGGATCGGCGTCTTGAAGGTCCAGGCCGCCTTGCCGTCCGCGACGTTCACCGCGTGGGCCACGCCGTCCAGGTCGCCGATGAACACCCGCCCGCCGGCGACCGCCGGCGACGACTCGCCAATCGACTCGCCCGCCTTGTAGCGCCACCGCAGCTTGCCGTCGGCAAGGCCGATGGCGAGCAGCTCTCCGGTGGCGGCGCCGATGTACACCACGCCATCGACAATCGCGGCGCTCGAGTCGAACGCCTCGCCGCCTTCCCAGGTCCACGCGAGCTTCGGTTGTTGCGGGATGGTGGTGGCCGAAACGCCGGTCAGCGACGGCGTGCCGCGAAACTGCGGCCACGCGTCAGGCCGGCGTCCGCGCGGTCCCTTGCGCGCGCAGCCACGGCGCCGGGGCCAGGCCGGCGGCGGCAAGGGCCAGGAGGAACTCGCGGCGGCGCATCCGGATCTACTGTCCCCGAGCGCTTGGCTTCTTGAGCTGCGTGCCCTGCTGCAGCGCGTAGAGCTGGTTGCGGTTCATCACGAACAGCGCGCCGTTGGCGGGGACCACGGTCGAGTAGACGGCGCTGCCCATGTTCTGCTCCGAGATCACTTTCAACGTCTTGCTGTGCTCGAGCACCACCATGTCGCCGTCTTCGTCGCCCAGGTAGACCTTGTTGTCGATGATCATCGGCGAGCCCCAGATCGCGGCGAACATGTCGTGCGTCCAGTACAGCTGCCCGGTCTTGACGTCGAGGCAGTGCAGGAAGCCGCTGAAGTCCGCCAGGTAGATGAGGCCGTCCTTGATCGCCGCGGTCGAGATCGAGCGGCGGATCTTGTCGAAGTGCCACAGCCGACCCGTCTGGGTGATGTCGCCGCGCTTGGTCGCGTCGATCGCGTAGGCGTGGCCGACGCCCTCGCCGTGCTCCGGGTCCTGGCCGTTGGCGATGTACACGACGTTCTCGAAGATCACCGGCGTGCTGATCACTTCGTTGCGGGTCTTGGGCCAGACCGAGTCCTTGGGATTGGTGTCGAACTCCCACAGCTTCTTGCCGGTCAGCGCCTCGTAGCCGCGCACCCAGCCGTCGCCCTGCGCGTGCACCACCTGCATCACGCCGCCCACTTCACCGACCGACGGCGTGGACCACTGGCCGTGCAGGATGCGATCCTCCACCGAGTTGTCTTCCCAGACCAGCTTGCCGGTCGCGCGGTCGATGGCGATGATCGCCGGCGCCTTCGGCGACGGGATGTTGACGTGGCTTTCGTCCTGGCCATTGGACGTGCTCACGAAGAGCAGGTTCTGGTAGGCCACCGGCGACGAGTTGGAGAGGTTGTGCGGGAACGATCCGACCTCTTCCATCATGTCGAACACCCAGACGAAGTCCGGATCGTTCTTGCCGGTCAGCTTCTCGTCCTTGTAGGTGCCGTCGTTCTCGTTGTCGTGGAACCCTTCGACGTCGGCGGCAATCACCTGGCCGCGGTTCGACACGAAGTAGGCGATGCCGTCGATGATCAGCGGCGAGCTGGCGATGCCCTGGAACGGCCAGTCGTTGGCGCGCCCCGAGGACAGCTTCTCGAACGCCGCCTGCCACAGGAACTCGCCGGTGGCTTCGCGGAACGCCATCAATACGCCCCGGTCGCCGCCCTGCTTGGGATCGCGGGCCAGCTCGTTGTTCGTGCCGATGATCACGACACCGCTGCCGACCGTGGGGTTGCCATACGACTGCGAACCCAAATCGGCCACCCACTTCACGTTCGTGCCGGTCTTGACGTCCCACTCGGTCGGCGCGCCGGTCATCGACGACACCATGTTGCGGGACGGCGTGCCGCCCCACATCGGCCAGTCGGCGGACAGGCGCGACGGAGGCCGCGGCAATGAAGAAGAGCGTGAGGATATTGCGCATGACCAGACCTGATCCCTGTTCCTGATCCTCTGAATCCTGATCCCTGATCCCTACTGGTTCTTATAGACCCTGAGATTGTCGAAATACACATCCGCGATCCCGTCGCCGTAGATGCCGGGACTGCCCGCGCGATGGGGAATCGTGTCGGTCTTCTCGATGGTCCAGGCAGCGGGCTCGGTATCGCCGGCTTTCCACACCTTACCGCGAACCAGCGTCTGGCCATTCGGCTGGTTGTCCACGCGCAGCTTCATCCGATACCACGCGTCGGGATCCCACTTGAACGGCACGCGCACCGTCATCTCGTCGGCGGCCTGCCACGGGTGCAGCTCGAGCTTCTGGCCGTTGCCGAAGAGCACGAGGCCGTAGCGCTGGTTGATGAGGCCGACGTCGCCGCGCTGACGCCGCTGCTCGCGGCCGCGCACGTCGATTTCGATGGTGTAGCCCGACCAGTCGGTCGGCCCAATCAGCACCTTGGCGCGGCGGCCCACCGTTTCGTCCCGCGGCCGCACCAGCACGTTGCCCACGCCCTCGACCGTGCGCTGCACCAGCTTGGTCGGCGCGCCCACCCACCACGACGGCGGCGCTTCGCCACCCGGGTTCTCGAAGTCGAAGCTCCAGGGCAGCGGCGCCACCACGCGCACGCGCGCCAGCCCCGACGCGGTGCCTACCGTCACCTTGACGAAGCCCGCCGAGTTACCGTCCCCGGCGGTGAACACGCCCTTCGCATCGACAGCGCCCTTCACCTGATCGACCGTCCACGTCGCGTTGCCGGCAGGCTCCTCACGGATGAACGCGCCCTTCGCGTCGAACAGCCGGAGCGTGTAGGTCTGCTTGCCGCCGGGCGCGACCAGCGCGTCGTACGGAAACACCTGGACCGAGGCAGCCGGCTCGGTGGATCGCGACGTCACGGTCGGCGCAGGACCGGTCGCGCCGGCTTTCCGCCGGCCGATCGCGTAGAGGTTGTCCATCGACGCTATGTAGACGCGGCCATCGGCCACGATCGGCGACGCGACGATGGCCTCCGGAGCGTCGGCGGTGCCGAGCACGTCCTCGTCGAGCACCTCGACGCCCTTGGCCGACGGCTTCAGGATGAAGAACTTGCCGTTCTCGGTGCCGACGTAGAGCTTGCCGTCGGCCAGCACCGGCGAGCCCTTCTGCAATGTCCCCAGCGTCCGGGTCCACAGCCGCGCGCCGGTCTTCAGGTCGAACGCGCCGACGATGGCGCCGTTGTCCATGGTGTAGAGGCGCTCGGCGTCCATCACCGGAGAGGCGAACGTCGGCAGGAAGCCGTGCACCTTCCATTTGAACGCGTCCGCCGTCAGCACGCCGGTTCTGGTCGCATCCACGGCGGCGATCATGCCCATCTCCGTGGTGTCCATGTTCTCTTCGCCGTGGGTGATGTAGGCGACGTTGTCGCGGACGATGGCGCTGTTGAGGATGGCGCGCTTGCTCACCTCCATCGACCAGATCTTCTCGCCGGTGTTGACGCGCAGCGCGTGGTACGCGCCGTCGGTGCCGCCGACGATCAGCGCCCGGCCGGTCGGCAGGTCAACGACCACGGGCGTGGAGTAGTTGGTGTCGTAGTGACGGGATTGCGGCGAGCTGACCCACACCGTCTGCCCGCTGCGCTTGTTGAACGCGAAGTAGCGATTGCCCGGGCGGTTGAGATCGCCCCACGCCAGGACCAGCGTGTTGAGGATGACGAGATCGCCATCGACGATCGGCGAGGTGGTGCGGCCGCCGTGCGTGGTGACGGCGCCGAAGTCCTCGGGCAGCGAGCGATCCCACAGCGGCTTGCCCTCCGGCGACACGCAGAACAACTGCGCGCCGACCGTGAACACGTAGATGTTGCCGGTGGCCGGGTCCACCGCGGGCGAGGCCCACGCGGCCCGGTGCTGAGGCACGTCGCTGAGGTAGACGCTGAAGCGCCGCTCCCAGAGCAGCTTGCCGGTGTCCGCATCGAGGGCGGCCAGGCGTTCCTGGGTGTGGCCGAGGTCACCGACTACCGTGTTGATGTAGATGCGGTTGCCGAACGCGACCGGTGACGACCGGCTGCCGTACGGCACCTTCCACGCCAGATTTTCGCCCTGAGGCGACCACTTCTCGGGCAGTCCGGTTTCGGCGGAACGTCCGTCGCGCGAGGGGCCGCGCCATTCAGGCCAGTTCGAGGCGTTCGTCCCGGCGATCGTCCCGGCGACAAGGGCTGCGGTGAGCAGCCACCGATGCAACGTAGTGGTAGGCATGGTTGGCGGACCGAGTATGAACCGGTTACGTGCCACTCGTCATCGTCGTTTACGCACGAGCCCTCATCCCTGGGCGCGCGGACGCCCCGACGACGATTGTCCCATACTGCTACACCTTCGTCGGCTCTGCCGCCGCGGTGTGCGGCCGCTCCGCCGCCATCAGCCACGCCACCAGCGAGTAGCGCTCGCCCCGCTCTACCGTCGTCACTTCGTGCAGCAGGGACGACGGGAAGGCCACGAGCGTGCCTGCTTCCGGCCACACATCGAGTCCGTCATCGTCGCCGTCCACGAGCTCGTGCAAGCGGAGGGCGCCACCCGAGAACTCGGCGCTGGCGTGGCCTTCACCGCTGTTGACGAAGACGACCACCGACACCGCACGCCGGTGCAAGCCCAACGCGTCGGCATGGCCGCTGGCATCGCGGTGAGTGCGATAGAACGCCCCGGTTGGATAGCGGAGCGCCGCGAGGCCGCTGCACCTCTCGAGCGGTTGCTGGCACCAGCGCTCCAACTCGCCGCGCAGGCTTTCGAGGCGTTCGAGGACTGCCTTCTCCAGCGCATCCGACAAGGTGACGTCCCATGCTCGCCGCACTTCGGCACTGAGTGTCAGCCCGTCCTTGCCGACATCCAGAATCTCGGCGGGATCGCCCGGATCATCAGCGATGGCCTGACGGACCTGCCGCAGGAGCGCATCATCGAGGAACGCTTCCTTGACGAAGAGGCCGAGGTGCGTGAAGTCGCGCGGGCGCATCAGTCGCGACGCCGTCCCGCCGTCATGTGAGCGTCTCCGTTACCCAGCGACACTCGACGTGGACGAGCCCCTTGCGTTCGGTGCCGCGCTGATAGAGGACCGACGTGCCCGGCTCGGTTGAAAACGACAGCGCCGGTTCCTGGAGATCGAGGATGCCGAGCTCGTTCCACAGGCTCGTCGCCACGTGATAGTCACCCGCCATCAAGGTATCCGCCGGAATCCTGACGTCGGCGCGCAGCAACGCCGGCCCGTCCGGCAGCTGCTGCCCTACATCGT
The DNA here is from genome assembly GCA_963723005.1 of uncultured Acidobacteriota bacterium. GTDB lineage: Bacteria > Acidobacteriota > Vicinamibacteria > Vicinamibacterales > UBA2999 > VFZN01. The sequence goes on from CAVRPA010000020.1 coordinate 487,582, forward strand.
CGAGGTTCGAGGTGAAGACCTGCACGCCATCCGCGGAGAGCACGCTGATGCCGAGGCGGGTGCTGGCCGATCCCGCCGGCAGGCGCACGTGCATGCGCACGATGATCGGATCGGTGACCCGTGGCCGCGGCGCCGGCCGGCCGATGATGTCGATGAGCTCGGCGTCGAGCACGACCGGGCCTGGCCCCGGCGATGCGGCGACGTAGCGCGTGCGTCCGTCACCGGAGAGGTATCGACTGACCACGGCGCGGGGGTCGCCCTGAAACACCACGCGGCCGCGATCCAGCAACAGGGCGCTCGTGCACAACCGCTGCACCGCGGCCATGTTGTGGCTGACGAGGAGCACCGTGCGCCCGCTGCGCGCTACCTCGGCGATCTTGCCCAGGCACTTCTGCTGGAACCGAGCGTCACCGATCGCCAGCACTTCGTCGACGATCAGAATCTCCGGCTCGAGGTGCGCGGCCACGCCGAACGCCAGCCGCACGTACATGCCGCTGGAGTAGTACTTCACCGGTGTGTCGATGAAGCCGTCCAGCTCGGCGAAGGCGACGATGGCATCGAACCTCCGAAGAATCTCTTCGCGGGTCATACCGAGAATCGCGCCGTTCAGCAGCACGTTCTCGTGGCCGGTCAGGTCGGGATGGAAGCCGGTCCCCACCTCGAGCAGCGACCCCACCCGCCCGCGAACCTCGGCGCGGCCTTCGGTCGGAGCGGTAATCCGCGACAGAATCTTCAGCAGCGTCGACTTGCCCGCCCCATTGCCGCCGATGACGCCGACGACCTCGCCAGCGGCCACCTCGAACGACACTTCGCGCAGCGCCCACAGGGTCTGCGCGTCCTCGGGATCGACGGCGCCGGTGACGGCGCGCACTGCCGCCCACATGTTCTCGACGATGCGCTCGCGCAGCTGGGCCGATGGCCGCCGGCCCAGCTGATAGCGCTTGCCCAGCTGGGAGACGCGGATCACCGGGGCCGCGCTAGAGGACATCGGCGAACACCCGCTCCATGCGCCGGAAGTAACGGAGGCTCAACCACAGCGTCAGGGCCACCGCCGCGGTGGACGCCACCACCATCTCCAGTGTCGGCGCCGGCGTACCGGCAAGCACCCAGCGAAACCCGTCCACCACCGTGGTCATCGGGTTGAGCGCATAGAACCACCGCCAGGGTTCGGGCACCAGCGAACTGGGATAGGCCACTGGTGTCGCGAACAGGCCGAACTGGATGAGGAACGGCACCACGAAGCTGACGTCGCGATACTTCACGTTCAGTGCCGACAGCCAGATGCTTGCCGCTCCGGAAAACACGATTCCGAGCAGGGCAAACCCCGGCAAGGTGAGGATGGCCCAGCCTGGCGCGATGCCGTACCACGCCATAATCAGCGCGAGCATCACCATCGACACCGCGGCATCCACGAGCGGGACGGTGACAGCGGCGAGCGGCACGATGAGGCGGGGGAAATACACCTTCGCCAGCAGGCTCTGGCTGCTCACCAGCGAGCCTGCGCCCTGCGCCAGTGCGGCCGCGAAATAAGTCCAGGGCACGAGCCCCGCATAGCTGAAGACGGGATATGGGGCGCCGTCCGAGGGCACCCCGGCCAGCAGCCCGAACACCATCGAGAACAACACCATCGTCGAGAACGGCTGCAGGATCGCCCAGGCCACGCCCAGCGCCATCTGGCGGTATCGCACCCGCAAGTCACGCCAGACGATGAAGTACAGCAGTTCGCGGTACGCCCACACATCGGCCCAGGTGGAGGCCGTGCCTTCCGGCGCGATGACTGTGGTGGTGCCGTTGAAGTGCGTCATGCGGTCTTCACGATCAGGATCGTGACGACCACAGGGTACTGCGGATTGTGAACGTCCAGTTCGACCGCGGGCCTGTAGCCCGTACCGACGAGCCTAGCCGGCCGGACCGTCGGTCGGAGGCGTCGGGTGGAGGACGGCGGAACGCGGGCGGGGGCGGCTCCGAGACGAGGTGAGCACACTGCGAACGATGAACGCGCCACCGAGGATCGCGATGGCGCCGCCGATGCCGATCCCCGTGGTCACGTCGCCGCCGGCGACGCCGATGATCGTCATCAACGCCAGCCCGAAGCCGACGACGATGATGCCGACCGAGAACGAGCGGCCGCGAACGGCCCCGTTGTCACGCATCCGGTGCGACTCGGCCAGGATCGGGTTCATTTCCGGAGGCATGATGCCTCGCTCGATCATCGCCACACGCTCGCGGTGCACCAGCTCCAGCATCTTCGCGCGGTGCCGCAGGCCCGCCATGACCACGATGACGCCGGTCGACCATCACCGCGATCGGCAGGAGAAAGAACAGAACAAGCTCGTCGGAATCCATGCGGGGCTACTCCCTCTTGATGGAAGGCTTAGACTTGGCCCTGCGGTGAATTGTTTCAACCGCCTTTCCCGCTCCAGCGGCATCGGCGAGGCAGCCTGAAACAATTCGCGGCCCTGGCCGCTCCAATGATGTCGGAAATGAACTCGACCTCCGAGCACGAGCTCGTGGAGCGGTGCCGCGAGGGCGACGAGCAGGCGTTTCGGGAACTGGTGGAGCGGTACAAAGGGCTGGTCTTTGCCCTGGTGGCCCGCAGCATCCGCGACCCCGGGCGCGCCGAGGACATGGCGCAGGAGGTGTTCCTGCGCGTGCACCGCGGGCTGCCCTACTTCCGCGGCGAGTCGCGGTTGTCGACGTGGATCTACCGGGTGGCCGTGAACCTGCTCATGGCGGAACCGCGGCCCGTGCCGACCGAGCCGCTCGAAGGGACCGGCGACGGCCCGCCGCGCGAGTTCGGGGCCGCGGACCGGTCATTCGAGGAACTGGCCCTGCGGGACCGCATGGAAAAGGCCCTGCGCCGCCTGCCGGTGAACTACCGCGTGCTGATTCATGGCCACTACATGAAGGGCCTGCGGTACGAGGAACTGGCCGAGGCGCTGGACCTGCCGATGGGAACGGTGAAGACGCACCTGCATCGCGCGAAGCGGCAGTTGCGGCATCTGCTCGAGACGGAGTTTCGCTGACGTGACCTGCCATCAGCTGGACGAACTGATCGAGGCGATCGCCGAGGGCGAGCGCCCACCCGCCGAGGCCGAGGCGCACATCGCCACGTGCGCGCGCTGCACGGCGAGCCTGACGCTGGCGCGTGCGCTCGACCGCACGTTGATGGCGCGGGAACTACCGTTGCCGCCGCAGGGGTTCACCGCGCGGGTGATGCAGCAGGTGGGTCAGGAGCGGTGGCGCACCGAGCAGATCGTCGATATCGGGTTCAACATCGCGATCGCGATCGGTGTGGGACTGATCACGATGGGCGGCGTGGCGCTGGCCTTCTCGTTCGGCTGGCTCACGGTGGACCGGCCGACGATCGAGGCGCTGGGGACGGCGGTGCAGCCCTGGTTGACGCGCCTGGCCGACGACCTGCGGACCGTGGTGCTGGCGGCGATGCTCCTCACGTCGGCGCTCGCGCTGTGGTGGTGGGTCGAAGGCGAGTCCTCGCTCTGACCGCTCGGTTTCTCCACCGGGCGCGCGCAAACGATGCCGCGGCGCGGATGCGCTACCATGCGTCGTGCGTCCCTTCCTGAAGTGGGCGGGCGGCAAGCGGCAGCTGTTGCCGCAGTTGCGTCGCTTCTACCCTCCGCGCTTCGCCACCTATCACGAGCCCTTTCTCGGCAGCGGCGCGGTCTTCTTCGATCTCGTGGGCCGCGGCGATCTCGCAGCGCGCGGCGCGGTGCTGACCGACGAGAACCCCGATTTGATCGGCTGCTATCTGCGGGTCCGCGATTCGGTGGACCAGGTGATTGGCGGGCTCGAGCGGCTGGAACGCGGTCACACGAGTGGCGGCGCCGATCACTATCTGCGCGTGCGCGACGAGCGCTTCAACCCTCGTCGTGAGGCATGGCGGAAGGCAGGCGGATCGCTCGACGCCTATGGGGCCGACCTCGCCGCGATGCTGATCTACCTGAATCGCACCGGTTACAACGGGCTCTTCCGCGTCAATCAGTCGGGCGGGTTCAACGTCCCGCCGGGCCGCTACCTGAAGCCGCGCATCACCGATGCCGATCTGCTCCGGCAGGTCTCGGCGACGCTGGCCGCCCCTGGCGTGCGGTTGTCACTGGGATCGTTCGAGACGGTGGTGGATCGTGCCGTCGCCGGCGACTTCGTCTATTTCGATCCGCCCTACGCCCCGTTGTCACCGACCGCGAACTTCCGCTCCTATACGGCGCGGGGGTTCACCGACGCCGACCAGGCGCGCCTGCAGCAGGTGGCCGTGACGCTGGCGGAGCGCGGCGTCACCGTGCTGCTGAGCAATTCGACGGCGCCGGTCGTGCTCGAGCTGTTCGAGGCGGATGGCGCGGCCAGGGCGGCGGGCCTGAGGGCAGTCCGGGTTCCGGCGCGCCGCGCGATCAACACCCGAGCGGACCGCCGAGGCGTCGTGGAAGAGCTGCTGGTGACGAACGTCTCGATTCCGAGCTCAACGTTGAAAGTTCAACGCGAGGCAATCGCGCCGGTCGAGCTTTGAGCTCAACCGCACGGCCCTGTGAACTTGTAACTGTTGAACCCTGCGTCGCGGTCTCTACGCGCCCGGCAGCCAGACGAGCTGGACGCAGGACGGGCAGGCGTATGCGAGGCGCAGATCCCCGACGAACGAGATGAACCCGCCCTCGGCCGTGGTGGCACAGGACGGACAAATCGCCCTGGCGCGGCTCTCGAGCGTCGAGATGCGCAGGGGCCGGCCCGTCTGCGGGTCGGGAATGGTGGCCGGGGCTTCGGTGTGACGGACGAGCGTCGGCTCCCCCGACCCATTCAGCTCGGAGGTGAAGAGGCCGAAATAGGGATCGACGTTCAAAGCTAGTGAAGACATGACAACGGCCGAATGGTAGCACGCAGGGTGGGACACCGCAATCTATTGGGGCTCCGCCCGAGCCCGGCTAGACGTCACGGGAAAGTCACGAACCATGCTACGCTGGCTTACGAGGTTCCAGCCCACCCATTGAGCGAAAGTGGCGGAACTGGCAGACGCGCCGGACTTAGGATCCGGTAGCCGCAAGGCTATGGGGGTTCGACTCCCCCCTTTCGCACCACCCGCTCCGCTCGCGCGAATGCGCGAGCTTCGGCGCGCCCAGGCTGCCAGTGCCCGTGAAAGCTGCACGTACGTTTCTTTTCACCAACACCCAACCCCAAGACGCATGAAGACGGAACTGGTAGACGTCAGCGAGACTCGCAAGAATCTCGTCGTAGAAATTCCCACGGACAAGGTCGACGCCGAGATCACCCGTGTGACGACCCGATACAGCAAGCAGGCCCGCCTGCCCGGCTTCCGGCCCGGCAAGGTGCCCGCCAAGGTGGTGCTGCAGCGCTTCAAGGGACAGATCCTCCAGGATGCCGCCGAGCACCTGGTCGGCCACGCCGTCCAGGACGCCCTGGCCGAGCACGGCGTCCAGCCGGTCGAGCAGCCGAGCATCCAGGACCTCAGCGTCCACGAGGGCCAGCCGCTCAAGTTCACCGCCACGTTCGACGTGGTGCCGGCCTTCGACCCCGGCGACCTCTCCGAGATCGAGCTGCGGAAGCAGCCGGTCGTCGTGGACGAGGACGCCGTCAACCAGGCGCTCGAACGCCTGCGCGAGCGAGCGGCCCGGTTCGAGCCGGTGGACGGCACGGCGGTCGAGGCGGGGCATACCGTCGTGATCGACCTGGTGCGCCAGAGCACCGACAAGGATGGCATCAAGGCGCCGGAGGACAAGCACCAGCAGGCCTCCATCGAAATGGGCGCCGCCACCAACCCTCCGGGCTTCGACGAGCAGGTGATCGGGATGGCGGTGGGCGAGACGAAATCGTTCACCCTGACCTACCCGAATGACTATTCCGATGCCGGCCTTGCCGGCAGCACACTCGAATGCACCGTGACCGTGCACGAGATCAAGCGCCGCGTGGTGCCCGCCCTGGACGACGAATTCGCCAAGGATCTGGGCGAATTCGAGTCGCTCGAGGCCCTTCGCACGCGGGTCCGCAGCGATCTCGAGGCCGAGGCCACCGAATCGGCCGATCGCCAGGTTCGCAGCGATTTGATGAAAAAGCTGGCCGAGCGCGTGCCTTTTGCGGTGCCGCCCACCCTCATCGACCACGAGGTGGAACGCCGCATGCAGGACTTCGCGCGACGCCTGATGGATCAGCGGATCGACCCGCGCCAGGTGAACATCGACTGGGCGGCGTTCCGGCAGGGCCAGCAGGATCCGGCCATCGAATCGGTGAAATCGGCCATGGCCCTCGACGAAATTGCCAAGCGCGAGGCCCTGACCGTCACCGAAGACGACCTTGCCGCCGAACTCGACCGCTATGCGGAAGGCACCGGCCGGTCGGCGGCCTCGATCCGGGCGCGGCTCGAGCAGGACGGCGAGCTGCCACGCCTGGCGGCCGGCCTCCGGCGCGAAAAGGCCGTCACCTGGGCCTTGGGTAAAGCTAAGATCGTGTCGATATAGGGATCAGGGTTCAGGGTTCAGGGATCAGGGGTCAGGAAGACACGCATGCGATACGGAGTGCCTAACAACACGCTGGTGCCGATGGTGGTCGAGCAGACCAACCGCGGCGAGCGCGCGTACGACATCTTTTCGCGTCTGCTGAAGGACAACATCATCTTCATCGGCACGCCGGTGGACGACAACGTCGCCAACCTGGCGATTGCACAGATGCTGTTCCTGGAAGCCGAGGATCCGGACAAGGACATCACGCTGTACATCAACAGCCCGGGTGGCTCGATCACGGCCGGTTTCGCCATCTACGACACGATGCAGTTCATCCGTCCGGACGTGCAGACCTTCTGCATCGGCCAGGCGGCATCCATCGCCGCCGTGCTGCTGGCGGCGGGCACCAAGGGCAAGCGCTTCTCCCTCCCCAACTCGCGCATCCTGATCCACCAGCCGTGGATGAGCGGGCTCGGCGGCCAGGCCACCGACATCGACCTCGCGGCGAAGGAAATCCTGCGCATGCGCGAGCGGATCAACGAGATCCTGGTGAAGCACACCGGGCAGGACGCCAAGCGCATTCAGGACGACACGGAACGCGACTACATCATGTCGGCGGACCAGGGGAAAGAATACGGGATTATTGACGATGTCATTCGGAAACGGGTGTAATCTAGGGGTGCTGGCCCAATGGTGAAGAAGAACGGCGACGGCGGCGAAATCCTGCGCTGCTCGTTCTGTAATAAAGACCAGAACGACGTCAGGAAGCTCATTGCCGGCCCCACCGTGTTCATCTGTGATGAATGCGTTGAGGTGTGCAACGACATCATTGCGGACGACAACAAGTTCGACAATCGCGGCACCCGCACGTCGCTGCCGAGCCCGCCCGAAATCAAGAAGTTCCTCGACGAGTACGTCATCGGCCAGGAACTCACCAAGAAGAAGCTGGCCGTCGCGGTCTACAACCACTACAAGCGGCTGGAAATCCAGAAGCAGCCGCGCAGCCGCAACGACGTCGAGCTCTCCAAGTCGAACATCCTGCTGATCGGGCCGACCGGCACCGGCAAGACGCTGCTCGCGCAGACGCTCGCCAAGCTGCTGTCGGTCCCCTTCACGATCGTCGATGCCACCACGCTCACCGAAGCCGGCTACGTCGGCGAGGACGTGGAGAACATCATCCTCAAGCTGCTGCAGGCGGCCGGCGGCGACATCGAGAAGTGCCAGCAGGGCATCGTCTACATCGACGAGATCGACAAGATCGGGCGCAAGGACGAGAACCCCTCCATCACCCGCGACGTGTCGGGCGAGGGCGTGCAGCAGGCCCTGCTGAAAATCCTGGAAGGCACGGTGGCCAATGTGCCGCCCCAGGGCGGGCGCAAGCACCCGCACCAGGAGTTCTTCCAGATCGACACCACCAACATCCTCTTCATCTGCGGCGGCGCCTTCGTCGGCCTCGAGAAGGTGATTGAACGCCGCATCGGCCGCAAGGCGATGGGCTTCAAGGCCGACATCAAGTCGCAGAAGTCGCGCGACCTCGGCGCGGTGCTCGAGCAGCTCGAGCCCCAGGATCTGATCCGCTTCGGGCTGATTCCCGAGTTCGTCGGCCGCCTGCCGGTCACCGGCACGCTCCACGAGCTCGATAAGCCGGCCCTGGTCCAGATCCTCACCCAGCCCCGAAATGCGATCACCCGGCAGTATCAGAAGCTGTTCGAGTACGAGAACGTCAAGCTGCGGTTCACCGACGACGCGGTCGAGGCGATCGCCGAGATGGCGCTCGAACGCAAGATCGGCGCGCGCGGCCTGCGCATGATCATCGAGGACCTGATGCTGGACCTGATGTATCAGATGCCGGGCCAGAAGAAGTCCCGCGAATGCGTCATCACCCGCGAGATGGTGGTGACCAAGAACACGGGCCTCGAAGTGATCGAAAAGGCCGGATAACGCGACAGATGGCAGGCGGCCGCCGGCAGGAGACCTGCCACGGCCCTCGCCTGCCGAGGCTTGAGTCCTGACACGTCCTGGGTCTCGAGTCCTGTGGATGGGGCGGCGCCCCACCCCGGTTCCTGAGTCCTGATTTTCTGGTTACGGATCCCTGTCTACCTCTATGACCGAAGTCTACGAAACGCTCCCCATCGTTCCGCTGCGCGACGTCGTCGTCTTTCCGCACATGATGATGCCGTTCGTGATCGGCCGGCCCTCGTCGATTCGCGCGCTCGAGCACGCGCTGGCGAAGGACAAGCGGGTCTTCCTGGCGGCGCAGCACGACGCGTCCACCGACGACCCCAAGGCCGAGGACATCTACACGATGGGCGCCGTCGCCAACGTGGTCCAGAGCCTGAAGCTGCCGGACGGCAACATCAAGGTGCTGGTCGAGGGCGTCGACCGCGCGCGCGTCATCGAGTGGAAGGACGACAAGGGCTTCTACCGCGTCGTCGTCAAGGTCCTGCAGAAGTCGAAGGACCAGGCCGGTGACGTCGAGCAGACGATGAGCAAGGTGGTGTCGCTGTTCGAGCAGTACGTCAAGCTGTCGAACAACCTGCACTACGACGCGATGATCGCCGCGGTCCGGGTCGACGACCCGGGCAAGCTGGCCGACACGATTGCCGCCCACCTGCTGGTCGGCGTCGACGAGAAGCAGAACCTGCTCGAGATCGTCTCGCCGCTCGAACGCCTCAACCGCATCGCCAGCATCCTCGAAGCCGAAGTCGACAAGCTGCAGGTCGACCGCCGCATCCAGTCTCGCGTGAAGAAGCAGATGGAGAAGGCGCAGAAGGAGTACTACCTCAACGAGAAGATGAAGGCGATCCAGAAGGAACTGGGCCGCAAGGACGAGAAGGGCAACGAGATCGAGGAGCTGCGCAAGAAGATCGACCAGTCGCGCATGCCCAAGGACACCGAGGAGAAGGCCGTCCAGGAGCTCAAGCGCCTGGAGTCGATGCCTCCGATGTCGGCGGAAGCGACCGTGTCGCGCAACTATCTCGACTGGCTGATCGCGGTGCCGTGGCACAAGAAGACCAAGGAGAACCGCGATCTCAAGAACGCCGAGGTGGTGCTCAACGAGGACCACTACGGGCTGGAGAAGATCAAGGACCGCATCCTCGAGTTCCTCGCCGTCCGCGCGCTGGTGAAGAAGCCGAAGGCCACCATCCTCACCTTCGTCGGCCCTCCGGGCGTCGGCAAGACCTCGCTGGCCAAGTCGATCGCGCGGGCGATGAACCGCAAGTTCGTGCGGCTGTCGCTCGGCGGCGTGCGTGACGAGGCCGAGATCCGCGGCCACCGGCGCACCTACATCGGCGCGTTCCCGGGCCAGATCATCCAGATGATGAAGAAGGCGGGTTCGATGAACCCGGTCTTCCTGCTCGACGAAGTCGACAAGATGTCGATGGACTTCCGCGGCGACCCGTCGGCCGCGCTGCTGGAAGTGCTCGACCCCGAGCAGAACAACGCGTTCCTCGATCACTACCTCGACGTCGAGTACGACCTCTCGAACGTCATGTTCCTGTGCACGGCCAACGTGCTGCACACCATCCCGCAGGCGCTGCGCGACCGCATGGAAGTGCTGCAGCTGGCCGGCTACACCGAGCAGGAGAAGGTGGAGATCGCCCGGCGCTTCCTGGTGCCGAAGGCGGTGGAAGGCAACGGCCTCACCGACAAGAACATCACCTTCGAGATCGACGCCCTGCAGGCCATCATCCAGCGCTACACGCGCGAGGCCGGCGTGCGCAACCTCGAGCGCGAAGTCAACTCGGTCTGCCGCAAGGTCGCCCGCAAGGTGGTCAACGACGGCGCCGGCACCTTCGACAACATCACGCCGGAAAAGGTCACCGAGTTCCTCGGCGTGCCGCGCTACCGTCCCACGGTCGCGGAGGAGCAGAACGAGATCGGCATCGCCACCGGCCTCGCCTGGACCGAAGTCGGCGGCGAGATCCTGATCACCGAAGCGACGCTGATGCCCGGCCGCGGCAAGCTGACGCTCACCGGCAAGCTCGGTGACGTGATGCAGGAGTCGGCGCAGGCGGCGATGAGCTTCGTGCGCTCGCGCGCCGAGGAGTTCGGCATCCAGAAGGACTTCAACCGCAAGGTGGACGTCCACGTGCACATCCCCGAAGGCGCCATCCCGAAAGATGGGCCGTCGGCCGGCATCACCCTGGCGACCTCGTTGATCTCGGCACTGGCCCGCATTCCCGCCCGCCGCGACGTCGCGATGACCGGCGAGATCACGCTGCGCGGCAAGGTCCTGCCGATCGGTGGCTTGAAGGAGAAGATCCTTGCCGCCCACCGCGCCGGGGTGAAGACGATCATCGTGCCCAAGGACAACGAGAAGGACCTGGCCGACATCCCCAAGAACGTCCTGGACGGGCTGAACGTGCACCTGGTCGGCACGATGGACGAAGTGCTGAAGATCGCGCTCGACGGTCCGCTCACGCCGCTGCCGCCGTCCGCCGACACGGGCGACATCGGCGACTCGGCCGAAGCGACCACGCACTGAGAGTGGCGTTACAGGACAAGGCAAAAGGCACAAGGCCAAAGGCAGAAGCATCGCGTGCGTGCACGTCGGTTCTGCCTTCTGCCTTCTGCCTTCTGCCTTTCCGTTCCGCGCCTTCCCGGGGGCACGTTCGTGAAAGCCACGAGCGGCGGCGCCATCTCGGCCGCCTTCGTGACGAGCGCCGCCGAAGCGAAGGGCTTCCCGAAAGAGAGCCTGCCGGAGCTGGCCATGGTCGGCCGCTCGAATGTCGGCAAGTCGAGCCTGATCAACGCCCTGGTCCGCCAGACGCTGGCCCGAACGAGCGCCGCGCCCGGCAAGACACGGCTCGCCAACTTCTATCGCGTGCAGGCCGGCGGCAAGCCACCGTTCTTCCTGGTGGACCTGCCGGGCTACGGCTACGCGCGCGGCGGAGACTCGGCCCGGGCGGCCTTCGATCAACTGGCCGGGGACTATTTTTCGGCCGGCCGCGGCGTCACGCTGCTGCTGGTGGACAGCCGCCATCCGGGGCTGGACACCGACATCCGGGCGTGGACCTGGCTGGTCGATCACGGCGTGGACTGCCACGTCGTCGCCACGAAAGTGGACAAGCTGACGCAATCCGAACGGAAGCGTCATGTCGGAGAACTGGAGCGCAGGTACTCAGGTTCGGTGACGCCCGTCTCGGCGCTCACCGGCGAAGGACTGGAAGCACTGTGGACACTGATCGCAAGACTGCTACGGCAGCCGCCCCCAACGGCATAGCCACCGCCGAACCCGCCGTCATCGACCTCACCACCCTCAAGGAACTGAGCGTCGCCGAGCTGACCAAGGTGGCGCGGGATCTCGACATCCCCCACGCCACCGGCCTGCGCAAGCAGGAGCTCATCTTCGAGATCCTGCGCGGCAAGCGCGGCCAAGGTGGGGATGATCTTCTCGGAGGGCGTGCTCGAGGTGCTGCCCGACGGCTTCGGCTTCCTGCGCGCGCCGGACTACAACTACCTGGCCGGCCCGGACGACATCTACGTCTCGCCCTCGCAGATCCGCAAGTTCGACCTGCACACCGGCGACACCGTCTCCGGGCAGATGCGCTCTCCCAAGGAAGGCGAGCGCTACTTCGCGCTGATCAAGGTCGAGGCGATCAACTTCGAGGCGCCCAACCGCGGCCGCGAGCGCGTCTTCTTCGAGAACCTCACGCCGCTCTACCCCCAGGAGCACATCCGCCTCGAGGCCGACCCCGACAACATGTCGACGCGGGTCCTCGACATGATGACCCCGCTCGGCAAGGGCCAGCGCGGCCTGATCGTCGCGCCGCCGCGCACCGGCAAGACGATGCTGATGCAGTCGATCGCCAACGCGATCACCATCAACCACCCCGAGGTCTACCTGATCGTGCTGCTGATCGACGAGCGGCCCGAGGAAGTGACCGACATGCAGCGCTCGGTCAAGGGCGAGGTGGTCGCTTCCACCTTCGACGAACCGGCCCAGCGCCACGTCCAGGTCGCCGAGATGGTGATCGAGAAGGCCAAGCGCCTGGTGGAGTGCCGCAAGGACGTGGTGATCCTGCTCGACTCGATCACCCGCCTGGCGCGCGCCTACAACACGGTGGCGCCGACCTCCGGCAAGATCCTGTCGGGCGGCGTGGACAGCAACGCCCTGCAGCGCCCGAAGCGCTTCTTCGGCGCCGCGCGCAACATCGAACAGGGCGGCTCGCTGACCATCGTCGCGACGGCGCTGGTCGACACCGGCTCGCGCATGGACGAGGTGATCTTCGAGGAGTTCAAGGGCACCGGCAACATGGAAGTGCACCTCGACCGCAAGCTCGCCGACCGCCGGGTGTTCCCCGCCATCGACATCATCAAGAGCGGCACCCGCAAGGAGGAGATGCTGCTGTCGAAGGACGACCTGCAGCGCGTCTACGTGCTGCGGCGCGTGCTGACGCCACTGTCGCCGACCGAAGCGATGGAACTGCTGCTGTCGAAGATGGGCAAGACCAAGAGCAACGCCGAATTCATGGCCGCAATGCAGAAGTAGGCGGCCGGCGTGAGCGCGGCCGGGACCTGCCGGCCGCCCTCCTCCCACCGTCGGCGGCGCTCCTGCCTTAACGTCTCGGCATAGACGGTGATTGACTTGCAGTAGCGACCTCGCTATCGTCACTCCCTCACCGGGGGGAGGACCCATGGCTCACGTCTCGATGACGGTCAACGGCAAGGTGCGCAAGGGCGACGTCGAGCCGCGCGTATTGCTCGTCCACTTCCTGCGCGAGCAGCTGCTGCTGACCGGCACGCACGTCGGCTGCGACACCAGCCAGTGCGGCGCGTGCACGGTGCTCGTGGACGGGCGCAGCGCAAAATCCTGCACCATCTTCGCGATCCAGGCCGACGGCGCCTCGATTACCACGATCGAAGGCCTCGCCAAGGACGGCGAGCTGCACCCGCTGCAACAGGGTTTCTGGGAGGAACACGGCCTCCAGTGCGGCTACTGCACGCCCGGCATGATCATGTCGGCGGCCAACCTCCTGAACGAGACGCCAAAGCCCACCGAGCAGCAGATCCGCGAGGGCATCTCCGGCAACTTCTGCCGCTGCACCGGCTACCAGCACATCGTCAACGCCATCCAGCACGCTGCGAACAAGGGGTGACCCCATGGCCGGCTCTCCCGTACTGCCCAAGCTCGTAGGCGAGCGCGTGAAACGTCGCGAGGATCCGCGTTTGATCCAGGGACGAGCCACGTACGTGGACGACATCAAGGTGGCCGGCATGCGGCACCTGGCATTCAAGCGCAGCGACGTCGCGCACGGGCGCATCCGCTCGATCGACACCAGCGCGGCGGAGGCGATGGAGGGCGTCGAGGCGGTCTTCACCGGCGCGCGCATCGCGGAGCTGCTGGCGCCCATGCCGATCGGCACGCCCTTCCCTTCCCCACCGCATCGTGCCGTGGCGGTGGACGTCGTCCGCTATGCCGGCGAGCCGGTGGCGGTGGTCGTGGCGAGCGACCGCTACACCGCGCGCGATGCCGCGGATGCCATCGTCGTGGACATCGACCCGCTGCCGGCGGTGGTCGATCCCGAACTGGCGATGACCGGGCAGCCGACGGTGATTCACGCCGACTTCGCCAACAACCTGGCGGTGGCCCTCGTGCCGAGCGGCACCGGCGTCGGCGCCGACGGCACCGTGGACGACACCGCCGTCAACAAGGCGTTCGCGGCGGCCGAGGTCGTCATCTCGCAGCGCATGATGAACCAGCGGCTGGTGCCGAACGCCATGGAGCCGCGCGGCGTGGTCGCGCACTTCGAGCCGGGCAAGGGCTCGATGACGATCTGGTCGTCCACTCAGAATCCCCACATCCTGCGGACGATGATCGCGGCGATGCTTGGGCTCGGCCAGGACCAGGTCCGGGCCATCGCGCCGGAAGTCGGCGGCGGCTTCGGCGCCAAGATCAACATCTACGGCGAGGAGTACGTGGCGGCCGCGGTCTCGAAGGCGCTCGGCCTGCCGGTCAAGTGGATCGAGGATCGATCGGAAGCCTTCGTCGCCACCACCCATGGCCGCGACATCATCGGCTACGTGGACGTCGCGGCGAAACGTGACGGGAAAGTGCTCGGGCTGAAGCTCAGGCTGATTGCCGACGTCGGCGCCTACAACATGCTGCTGACGGCGGCCATTCCGACGCTCACCATGCTGATGGCCAACGGCACCTACGACATCCCGGCCATTCGCACGACGCTGACGGAGGTCTTCACCAACAAGACGCCCACCGACGCCTACCGCGGCGCCGGCCGCCCCGAGGCGACCTACTTCGTCGAGCGCGCCATGGACATGCTGGCGCACGAACTGAAGATGGATCCCGCCGAGCTCCGGCGGCGCAACTTCATCGGCGCGGACAAGTTCCCCTTCCAGACGCAGATGGGAGCCGTCTACGATTCCGGCGACTATCAGAAGGCGCTCGACCTCGCGCTGAAGGAATCCAACTGGAAGGGTTTGATCGCCGAGCGCGACGCCGCGCGGAAGGACGGGCGGCTGGTCGGCCTCGGGCTGGCGATGTATGTCGAGGTCTGCGGTCTCGGGCCTTCGTCCTCGCTCCCGACCGGCGGCTGGGAACATTCACAGGTGACGATCGAGCGCGACGGCCGCATCAGTGCCACGACTGGCGCCTCTCCTCACGGCCAGGGTAACGAGACGACATTCGCGCAGATGCTTGGCGACCAGTTCGGCGTGCCGATCGACCACGTCACCATCCATCATGGCGACACCGCGGTCGTCAAACAGGGGATCGGCACGTTCGGCAGCCGCTCGCAGGCCGTTGGCGGAACCGCACTCCACCTGGCCGGTGGCAAGGTGAAGGCCAAGATGGCGAAGTTCGCCGCCGCCCTGCTCGAGGCGCACGAGGACGACATCGTGTTCGAGAACGGGCGAGTCGGGGTGAAGGGCGCGCCGGCATCCGCCAAGACGTTCGCCGAGGTCGCCGGCTACGCCTATGTGCCAGTGCCGTTGCCTCCTGGTCTCGATCCGGGGCTGAGCGAAGAGGCGTTCTTCGAGCCCGCCAACAACACCTATCCCTTCGGCTGCCACATCACCATGCTCGAAATCGATCGCGAGACCGGCGAGCCGAAGCTGCTGAAGGTCGTCGCCGTCGACGATGCCGGGCACCTGATCAACCCGCTCATCGTCGAAGGGCAGATCCACGGCGGCCTGGCCCAGGGCATCGGCCAGGCGATGATCGAAGAAGCGGTCTACAACGACGACGGCCAGTTGATGACCGGGTCGTTCATGGATTACGCGCTGCCGCGGGCCACCGACTTCCCCCGCTTCGAGCTGCACGCCACCGTCACTCCGACGCCGGTCAACCCGCTCGGCGCGAAGGGCGTCGGCGAAGCCGGCACCCTCGGCGCGACGCCGAGCATCGTCAACGCGGCGGTGGACGCCCTCTCCGTGTTCGGCGTGAAACACATCGACATGATGCTGCGGCCCGAGAAGCTGTGGCGCATCATCAACGGAGGCCAGGCATGATCCCCTCGGCATTCGACTACGCCCGCGCCACCTCCCTGGACGATGCCCTGGCACGCATGCAGGCAGCCGACGGCGCCGGCAAGCTGATCGCCGGCGGGCACAGCCTGGTGCCGCTGATGAAGCTGCGCCTCAGCGAGCCGCAGCTGCTGATCGACATCAGCCGAGTCCCGGAACTGAGCGGCATTCGCGAGCGGGAAGGCAAGGTCGTGATCGGCGCCTGCACCGTGCATCACGACGTCGCGACATCGGCGCTCCTGCGGGAGCGGTGCCCGGCCATCGCCGAGGCCGCCGCGTCGATCGGCGATCCGCAGGTGCGCAATCGCGGCACGATTGGCGGCAGCGTCGCGCACGCGGATCCGTCGGCCGACATGCCGGCGGTGCTGATCGCGCTCGATGCCGAGTTCCATCTGAAGGGGCCGAAGGGCTGGCGGATGGTGAAGGCGAGCGACTTCTTCGAGGACCTGTTCACGGTGGATATGGCCGCCGACGAGATCCTCGTCAACGTGCAGTTCGCGACGGCGCGGACCGCGGCGTACGCCAAGCTTCACCAGCGCGCGTCCCACTATGCGATCGTCGGCGTCGCCGTGGCGCTCCAGATGGATGGCGGGAAGATTGCGGCGGCACGCGTCGGCCTGACCGGGGCCGCTTCCCACGCCTGCCGGCTCCCGAAGGTGGAGCAGGCGCTCGCAGGCCACGCCCCGGCGTCCAGCGAAGTCGAGCGCGCGCTCCAGGCGGCCGGGCAGGACCTCGGCGACCTCAACGCCGACATCCACGCCAGCGCGGACTATCGGCGGGCGATGATTCCGGTGTTCGCGCGACGCGCCTTGCACGCCGCCGCGGCCCGCGCGTAGTCAGTTCTTCGCCAGCTTGCCTTGCAGGCAGGCGATGAACAGGTCGAGCATCATCTTCGAGACACCGCCGATCAGCCGCTGACCGAGGCGCGCAATCGCGCCACCGGTCTGCACCGTGGCCGAGATGTCCACGATGGTGACGGCGCCCTCCGGACGGAGCGTGATGATCGAGGTCCCCTTGACGAAGCCGGGCCGCCCCTGCCCTTCGGCCACCAGCCGGTACGAGGTCTGCGGCACCTGGTCGGTCAACGTCACGGTGCCCTCGTAGGTGCCGGTGATCGCCGCCAGCGCCACCTTGAGCCGGACGCGGAAGCTGTTCTCGCCGGCAGGCTCGAACTTGTCGCAGCCCGGGATGCAGTCCGAAATCACGGCGGGATCCATCAGCAGGGTCCAGACGCGATCGGGCGGAGCGTCGAACGTGTAGGTGCCGGAGATTTCCATTCAGCCTCACTGCCTCAGCGTGTTCAAGTGTACGGTCAGCTCCGCGAGATTCGACAGCGTGCGCGCGGGCAGGAAGTGGTCCACGTAGGGCAAGGCGGCCTGCAGTCCACGTGTGAGGGGCGCGTAGTCGAGGGTGCCGATGAGCGGGTTGAGCCAGATCAGGCGATGACAGCTCCGCTGCAGCCGCCTGACCTGGTCGGCGAGGAGAGCCGGATCGCCGCGGTCCCACCCGTCGGAGATGATGAGCACGACCGGGCCGCCGCCGAGCGCGCGACGCCGCCACCGCTGGTGCAGCTGACGCAGGGCCTCGCCGATGCGGGTCCCCCCGGACCAGTCCGGCACGGCACGCGACGCGTCCGACACCGCCCGATCGAGGCTCCTGGCGCGCAGCGCGCCGGTGACGCGGGTGAGCCGGGTGGCGAAGACGAACGCCTCGACGCGGCGATGGCGCCGCTCGATGGCATGGGCGAAGTGCAGGAGCATCCGCGAGTAGCGATCCATCGAGCCGCTGACGTCGCACAGCACCACCAGTGGACGCGGGTGGGTGCGACGCCGGCGTCGCGGCAACTCGAACACGTCGCCCCCGGTGTGGACGCTGCGGGCGAGCGCGCGCCGAAGGTCCACGCGCGGCCCATGCCCGCGTACCCAACGGCGTGTCCGGCGTTCGCCGGGCGTCCATTCGAGCCGGTCCATGACGGCCCGCGCCAGTGCCATCTCCTCGGCCGAGAACTCGGCGAAGTCCTTGTGCGCCAGCGTCTCGGCGGCGCTCCAGGTCTGCAGCGCTCCGCTCGCCGGGCCGGTGATGGCGTCGCCGACGGCGGCTGAGGCCATCGCGAGTGCTGCCGCTCCTCCTCCAGAATCAACCGGACGCGCCTCTTCAGGCTGCCGCTTCGCAAGGGGCAGACCGTCGCCGTGCACCCGCCAGAACGCGTCGAACGCCCGGTCGAACACGGCGAGGTCTTCGTGCCGGTGCACGAGGAGGGCGCGGCAGGTGTGATACACGTCCTCGCGCGCCGCCAGATTCACGTGGGGCAATGCCTCCGCGATGTCGAGCAACCGTCCGACGTGCACCTCGAGGCCGAGAGCCCGCAACAAGCGGCCGAACACGAGCAGGTTGTCGAGGAGGGCCGCCATCGCGATCACCCGCTGATCGTCAACCGATCGAGGCGGTGTGCCTGGACACGGCTCGCGCGACGAGGCCCACCAGGGCGTCGCCGCGCATCGCGTCGATGTCGTCCTTGGACTTGAGCGCCACACCGAGCGTCGCTTCCACGGCGTTCGCGTCGAGCGCGTCGCGATCGAGCGCGGCGAGGGCGGCCACCCAGTCCAGCGTCTCGGACACGCCCGGCAGCTTGTACAGCTCGGCGGTCCGCAGTTCCTGCACCAGCGCCGTCACCTCGGCGGCCAGCCGCGCCGACGCGTGCGGCACGCGGGCCCTGACGATGGCCAGCTCTTTGTCGAAGGCGGGATACTCAATCCACTGGTAGAGGCACCGCCGCTTCAGCGCGTCGTGCACCTCGCGCGTGCGGTTCGAGGTGAGGATCACGAGCGGCGGCATGGCGGCGCGGATCGTTCCGATCTCCGGGATCGTGATCTGGAACTCGGCCAGCAGCTCGAGCAGGTAGCCCTCGAACTCCTCGTCGGCCCGGTCGATCTCGTCGATCAGCAACACCGCGGGGCGCGTCCGGGCCGGGTCGATGGCCTGGAGCAGCGGCCGCTTGATCAGGAAGGCGTCGCTGTACAGCTCGCGGCGAGCGCCGTCGCGGCTCAATTCGCCGGCGGCCTCGAGGATGCGCAACTCGACCAGCTGCCGCGCGTAGTCCCACTCGTAGACCGCGTGACTGATGTCCAGCCCCTCGTAGCATTGGAGCCGGATGAGATCGGCGCCAATCACCGCGGCGACGGCACTGGCGAGCGCCGTCTTCCCGACTCCGGCTTCGCCCTCGAGGAACAAGGGCCGCCCAAGGCGCATGGCCAGGAAGATCGAGACCGCCAGGCCGTGGTCGGCGACGTATTGCTCGACGGCGAGGCGCTGCTGCAGGTCCTGAACGGAGCCGCGGAACAACATGCGGGACAGCATACGCTGAAGGCGCGTCCCGCTCCATCTGACCGGCGCTTACTGATTGCTCGCCCCACCCACCTCCACGAACGCCACACCGCCCTTGGTCGTCATCCGGGTGCCGAAGGGCTTTGACAGCCGCTCGACGTCCGCGAGGATCTTGTCGCCAAGCGCGCCTTCCGCCAGCATCGGGCGGCCGCGCGCCGTGCGGCTGCCGCCAAAGCCCAGCGTGATCGGGTGGAGCGCCAGCTCCCGCAGATGGTGGCCATCGAACCGCGGCACCGCGACCATGGCCTCCCAGATCAGCCGGTCCGCGGGGAATCCGGCCTGGTCGTTCTGATAGCGCCGGTCGTTGAAATCGGCGACGTGCGCATCCGCGCCGAGGTCGTAGGTCTCGTAGTTCTCGCTCGGCAGGCGCAGCAGCGTCTCGTTCTGGAAGATGAAGTCGCCGAGGCTGTAGAGAATCGGCTTGCCTTTGTAGATCTCGACGCCGCGCAGCACGTGCGGGCCGTGGCCGGCGAAGACATCGGCGCCGGCGTCCACCATGGCGCGGGCGAACGTCACCAGGAACTGCGCCGGCACGAGGCGGTCGATGTGGCCCTCGTGCGCATGGATGGTCACCAAAGTCAGGTCCGCCATCCGCGAGGCGTTCCGGACCACCGCCGCGATCTCGTCCAGGTCCTCCTTCAGCGGCTCGGTCCTCATGCCGGGCTGGTCGCCCACCACGAAGCGGCGGCCAAAGAAGTTCAGCGTGTCGCCGTCGGCGGGCGGCCGCCCATTGATGTCTCCCATCACCTGCCGCAGCTGCGCGAAGCGCTCGCGTGTGACGACGTAGGTGGTGGTGAAGCGAAGCGGGTTCAACCCGGGCCGGGCCGGCATGTCGCCACGGGTGCGCCCGGCTCGGGAGTGATCGGGGAACGTCGAGGCGACCGAGATCAGGGCGATACGGCCCTTCGGCGTTTCAAGGAACTTCGCCTCGCGCGCCTCGGCCAGACTCTGCCCCACGCCGGCCTGCACCAGTCCGGCCTCGGCTACGTACTTGGTGGTGAGGTTCATCCCCAGCGCGCCGTAGTCCCCGGAGTGATTGTTGGCGCGCGACACCATGTCGAAGCCGGCCCACACGAGGTCCTTCACCAGCGCCGGCTCGGCCCGCATGTAGGTGCCGCCGCTCTCGTTCATCGCGTATGGCTCGTAGTCGTGGAACAGCATCTCCAGGTTGGTGAACGACGCGTCGGCGCCGCGGATCAGGCCGATGAGGCGCGTGAACGCGGGCTCCTGGTAGACCGCAATCGGCCGCGTGATGATCGAGTCGCCGGCGAGTGCCAGCGAAAGCGCCGCCGGCGTTGATTGCGCCTGAGGCGTCGCCAGCAGCACGCCGACGCCGACGAGAGCGAGTGCGGAAAGTCGCGTGGCCTGCGTCATGCGGGGCATGCTGGCCGACGGCGAGCGCCGCGTCAAGGCCCTGCCGGGCGACATAATAGAAGCCATGCGACATTCCTTTCCGATGGCCCTGGCGGTGGTGACGGTGTTCGGTGCGGCGGCCGTGGCGCAGGGGCCCGGCATGCGCGGCACCCGCGTCGCTGCCGGCGAGGCCTGCCCGGCCGGCACCACCGAAGTGCGGCCCGGCTCGTGCCAGGCGCCTGATGCGCCGGCGCCCAGCATCCTCGACTACCGCCCCAAGTCCACGCTGGTGACGCCGCAGCACCCGGTCCCGAAGGCCAGGTTCCCCGCGATCGACGTCCACGGGCACCCGGGCGATCTCACCTCCGCTGATTCGATTGCGCGGATCGTGGCGGAGATGGACAAGCTGAACCTGCGGATCATGCTGGTGGCCGAGAACGTCTCCGGCGACCGGCTGACCCGCACGCTGCAGGCGCTGGCAGCGAGTCCGCACAAGGAGCGCTTCCGCGTGATGGCGGGCGTGGACTTTCGGAACGTCGGGCCGGGCTGGGGCGCCAAGGCCGCCAGTCAGCTGGAGGCCGACGTCAAGGCGGGTGCAGTGGGCGTCGGTGAGATCTCGAAATCATTCGGCCTCAACACCCGGAAGCCGGACGGCAGCCGGCTGAAGGTGGACGACCCCGAGCTCGATCCGCTGTGGGCGGCGTTTGCGCGGCTCGACGTCCCGGTCTTCATCCACACCGCGGAGCCGCAGGAGTTCTTCGAGAAGCTCGACTACACCAACGAGCGCTGGCTCGAGCTCTCGCTCTTCCCCAGCCGCCGCAACAACCAGCCGGGACAGGTGACGTTCGAGCAGCTGATGACGGAGCGCAACAACGTCTTCCGCAAGCATCCGAAGACGCGCTTCATCGCCGCGCACTTCGGCTGGCACGCCAACGATCTGGCGCGCGCCGCGAAGATGCTGGACGAGTTTCCGAATGTCACCGTCGAAGTCGGCGCGATCCTCTACGACCTTGGCCGCCAGCCACGCGCCGCGCACGACTTCTTCCTCAAGTATCAGGACCGAATCATGTTCGGCAAGGACTCGTTCCAGCCGGACGAGTATCCCTACTACTGGCGCGTGTTCGAGACCAACGACGAGTACTTCGACTACTACCGCGACTATCACGCGTTCTGGAAGCTGTACGGGATGGGGCTGCCCGACGTCGTGCTGAAGAAGCTGTACTACCAGAACGCGCTGAAGGTAGTGAAGGGGCTCCCGCAGGCCGGGTGGCCGTAGGGAGCCCTTCAGGTTCTAGGCTTCTAGGTTCTAGGTTCTAGGTTCTAGGTTCTAGGTTCTAGGTTCTAGCCCAAGACCCAAGACTCAAGACCCAAGACCCAAGCCCCAAGCCTCAAGCCTCAAGCCCCAAGCCCTCTTCACCGTTCCCTCGCCTGCGACGTGGACGGCTGCGGCGCCGCGGTTGCGAGGGCCATCGCCGCCCACGCGGTGCCGGCCGTGGAGATGAACTGATCGCGGCCGTACGGGAATCCGCTTTCGAAGTACGGCTGCAGCCAGATCGAACGCGTCTGCACGTGCCACGTGCCGTCGGCGGCCTGCGTCTTCAACAGGTAGTCGATGCCTTTCTGGAAGGCGGGCTCCGTGGGTGACATCTTCGCTGCCGTCGCCAGCGCGAAGAGCGCCTGCCCGGTGGCGTAGGCGTCGGAGGACATGCCCGGCAGCTGGTTCCAGCCACCGTCGGGCCGTTGCGTCGCCAGCAACGCGCGTGCTGAACGGCTGGCGCTCGGTGATCCGTCGTTGGCCCAGGCCAGGGCCAACGCGTGGAACGCGCGGTCCTGGGTCGTCTGCGGCGTGGCGTTTTCCAGCCACTGCACGGCGCGGGCGATGGCCTTCGCCGTCGTCGCTTCTCCGCCTTCCGGGGTGTAGTGCTTGAGCGCGTAGATGCACACCGCGGCGGACTGGAACTCGCCGGCGTTCATCGGCGGACGACGACTCTCGTTGCCCGACCAGTTCCCCGCCGGCGTCTGCTGCGACTTGATGAAGCGCACGGCGGCATCGGTGTAGGCACTCGGCGGCACTCCGTTCATGCCGAAGTCCACCAGCTCCCAGGCCGTGCTCGGCGCGCTGACGACAGAGAAGTCCATCAAACGTTCGGGCGACGGCATCATCGATTGCGGCAGCTGTGGAATCTCCTGCGGCGCACGGAGGCCGCGGCGGCGGGCAAAACCCGCGACGGCCGACGGCAGGTCCTGCGAGTGGCACGAGTTGCACCCGCCGATGCGAATGAAGTTGTAACTCTGCTTTTCGGTCATGCGGAGCGCCTGCTCGACAGCATCGGGGATGCTGCGAGCGGCGGCCTGCGGCCCGTGTGCCGCCATGGCCGCCGCCGCGGGGGGCACCGTGCCGCCGAGCAGACGCGAGACCTCCGTGTCACCGCGCTTGCTCGCCAGTGCGAGTGCGGTCTCGTCGTAGTCGCCCTTGAAGCTGGTGTCGGCGCCCTTGGCCAATAGCGCTTTCACCGCGCCGGCCGGCATCGTATCCGAGCTCGCGGCCAGCATCAGCGCCGAATACCCACGGGAGTTCCGCACGTTCACCTCGGCCCCGTGCTCGAGCAGCATGCGGATGGTCTCGTCGTTCCCGGCGGTGGCGGCGTTGCCGAGCGACGTCTCGTTGCGCTTCGTGCGCGCGCGTGCGTCGGCGCCCTGATCGAGCAGGAACCGGATGGCGGCAGGATTGCCATCAGCGGCGGCCAGCACCAGCGCGGTCTCTCCCGCGCCATTCGGCACATCCACCCGCGCCTTGGCGTCAACCAGGAGCTGCATCGCCTCGAGGTCGCCTCGGCCGGCAGCGGCCATCAGCGGCGTGCGGCCGTTGGCGATCGGGATGTTCGGATCGGCGCCGGCCGCAATCAGCACCCGCATCACCGCATGTCCGCTGCCCATCGAGGCCGCCTGATAGAGCGGCGTGCGGCCTTCCACCTGCCGGTGGTTGACGGTTGCGCCACGCGCCAGCAGCAGGCGCACCTTCGCTTCGTCATCAATCGCCCAGAACAGCGGCGTCGATCCGCGGCGGTTCTTCGCGTTGACGTCGGCTCCGGCATCGAGCAGCAAGGTGACGACTTCCACGCTGCCGTACCCGGCGGCGTGATGCAGCGGCGTGGACCCGCCAGGATCGGCCGCCTTCAACAGATCGGGATTGGCATTGATCGCCGGCTCGGCCTTGGCGCGGGACCCGGAGCGCACGGCCGCGAGCAGCGTGGCCAGGCGCGGGTCGATCGGCCGCGGCGGCGCTTCCTCCGCCACATCGTTGCGGAAGTCGGCGCCCTGATCGATCCACGCCCGGATGACGTTGATCTCCTCGGCCAGCAGCGCGCCGGTCGGTGGCATCTGCATGCCGCCGTCCCCATTCACGAGGCGATGAATCAGCTTGCTCTCGCCGCTCTTGCCGGGCACGATGACCGGCCCGTAGTCACCGCCACGCAGCGCGTTCTGCCGGAGGTCGAGCCTGAGGCCCGACTGCTGCACTTCGGGGCCGTGGCACGAGTAGCAGTTCTGCGACAGCAGAGGCTTGACGTCCTTCTCGTAGTCCACCTTGGCCGAAGGACCCTGGGGGGAGGGAGTCTGCGCGGCAACGGGCAGCAGCAGCACCGACGACACAAGCAGCGCCGAGAGCGTCTTCTTCATCGCTTCTCCTCTGTGTCTTGCCGATACGCGTGACGCAGGTCACGACCTGGGGCGCCTAACGGGCACGAACGCCGCGTCTCGTCCTCGCGAACGTGAAAATCTCCCGGTATGTGTAGTAACGGCTGCCGATGGGATTTCGAACACCTGGACCTTACGCCTCTGCATTACGGCCGTCGAGGGACAAAGAACCCCTGTGCCCGTGGCACAAAGGGTCCAGCTGGAGGTAATCTCCGCCGCGGGCCTGTGGCCGCCGTCGAGGTCTGCTAACATCCCGGATTCTCAGGAGGCCCCCATGTACATCGTCCGCGAAACGTTCACGGCAAAACCCGGGAAGGCATCGTCCCTCGCGAAGCTGCTCAAGCAGGTCATGTCGCAGATGACGACCCTCAAGACGCGCGTGCTCACCGACTACATCGCGGCGTTCAACACGGTGGTGGTGGAGGTTGAAACGGATGACCTGGCGACCTTCGACCGCGCGATGGCCGATTACGCCACTCGAACCGACATCCAGGACCTGATGAAGGGCTACACGGACATGTACGTCACCGGCAGGCGCGAGGTCTATCGGGTGGTATAGCCCTTCCGCTAACAGGTAGCCCGCTACCCACCGGCGCTGGTCGGCATTTTGCAGTCGGGTGGCCCATGCCTCAGACAGCCAAAGACCTCATGACCCCCGACCCGCAGTGCTGCACCGCGGACCAGACCCTGAACCACGTCGCCAAAATGATGGTGGACTGCGACTGCGGCGAAATCCCCGTGGTCGACGCGCAGAAGAAACTGATCGGCGTGGTGACCGATCGCGACATCGTGTGCCGGGTCGTGGCCGTCGGGAAGAATCCCTCGGCCGTGGCGGCGCAGGATGCCATGACGCACCCGGTGACGTCGGTTGCCCTCGAGAGCTCGCTGGACGCCGTGCTGGCGCGGATGGAGGAGCACCAGATCCGCCGTGTACCGGTGGTGGACGCCGAGGGCTGTGTCTGCGGGATCATTTCGCAGGCCGACGTGGCCCGGAAGGTCGAGGAGCAGGAAACCGGCGAGCTCGTCCGCGCGGTGTCCCGCTAAGGCGCATCGTCTTCCGCGATGCGCGTCATGTAGCGGATCGCGACGACGTGGCGCTGAACAAAGAAAAAGCCGGGCCCGCACGTGTGCGGCGCCCGGCTGTAGCGTGTTGTTCGAGGTTCGGCTCGAACCTGGAACCCTAGAACCTAGAACCTAGAACCTAGAACGCCGCGGCTCTACTGCCCCGGCTTGCGCGGCGCGTTGGCGCGCTCGGTGGACGGCGGGACCAGGCCCTTCGCGCGCATGTAGGCGGCGCCGGTGCCGTACATCTCGTTGTTGTGCGACGTGAGGCCGGCGACGATCGAGCCGCGCGCCACCTCGTTCTGTCCCTGCTTCACCATCTCCGCGACATTCGCGTCGGTGATGCCCTTGACCGCATCGTCGCAGAAGGCGTACGCGTCGTTGATCGCCTTCACGAATTCCGCCTTGGTCTTCAGCAGTTCCTCCAGGTTCTTGCCCTGGTTGGGGTTCGCGACGCCCTTCAGCGCGGCGCAGGACCCGTACATGCTGTTGGCGGCGTGGGCGAAGAGCTGGCCGAAAGCGCGCGAGTCCGCGTGTGGCTTGTAGCCGTAGTCGGCTTCGGGCATCTTCTCGGCCATCTCGGTGAGATTGCGCTTCACGCCGTCGTAGGCGCGGGTGATGCCCTGGGCGAGAGTGATCTTCTGGGGCGGTCCAGCCATCTGCGCGAAGGCGGGCGACGCCGACAGGAGAACAATCGAGGCGAGTGCGAGAGAACGTGTCATCGGGTTTTCAGCTCCTTGGCCGGAAGACGGCTCATGGACTGTAGCCGACACACCCAGATCATTTCAAGGCCGCCGCCGAGCTTATCCGCCACCGTCTTCCACCTCTGCACCGTGCTATAACTGGACAGATCCGCTATGGCCTCACGACGCACACCATCGTCCTCCAACCGCATTGTCAAAGTCGGTCTCACGCAGATGTCGTGCGGCGACGATCCGGTGGCCAACCTGGACAACCAGGTCCGCCTCGCCGAGCGCGCCATGAAGTCCGGCGCGCGCATCGTCTGCACGCAGGAGCTGTTCCGATCGCAGTACTTCTGCCAGGTGGAAGACCACCGGTTCTTCGGCCTCGCCGAGACCATTCCCGGCCCCTCTACCGAGGCGCTGTCGGCGGTGGCGCGTAAATACAATGCGGTCGTGGTCGCCTCGGTGTTCGAGAAGCGCGCGGCCGGGCTCTATCACAACACCGCGGTCGTCATCGAAGCGGACGGATCGATCCTGGGCATCTATCGCAAGATGCACATCCCCGACGATCCGCTGTTCTACGAGAAGTTCTACTTCACGCCGGGTGACACCGGCTTCCGCGCGTGGCACACCTCGCAGGGCACGATCGGCGTGCTGATCTGCTGGGATCAGTGGTTCCCCGAAGGAGCGCGCCTCACGGCGCTGCAGGGCGCCGAGATTCTGTTCTATCCGACCGCGATCGGCTGGCATCCGTCGGAGAAGAAGCAGTACGGGAAGGCGCAGCACGACTCGTGGGAGCTGATTCAGCGCAGCCACGCGGTGGCGAACGGCTGCTACGTGTGCGCGCCGAACCGCAGCGGCCTGGAAATCGTCCGCGACGGCAAGGGCAAGCCGGTGAACAAGGACGGCATCCAGTTCTGGGGCCAGTCGTTCGTGGCCTCGCCCGACGGCCAGATTGTCAAGCGCGCGCCGGTGGACGGCGAGTCCGTCGTGCTGGTGGACTGCGACCTCGCGAAGGTCGAGTTCAGCCGGACGCACTGGCCGTTCCTGCGCGACCGCCGGATCGACGCGTACGGCGACCTGACGCGACGGTTTAGCGACTGAACGGGGTCGGTCTTGAGTCTTGAGTCTTGGGGCTTGGGGCTTGGGGCTTGAGGTCTTGGGTCTTGAGTCTTAAGACTTGGGGCTCGAGACTGGACGAGCTTGGAAAGATCCTGAGATCCCAGATCTCACCCCCAGATCACCAGATCCAGATCACCAGATCACCACCTCACGAGATCACGAGATTCCATGCCCTCAACTGTCCATACCCCCAGGTCGCTTGGTTACAGCTTCCCTCCCGAGTGGGCGCGCCATAGCGGCACCTGGATCAGCTGGCCGCGCCCCGAGGGCATCTCGTTCCCCGCGCGCTATCGTGACTCCATCGAGGACGTGATCCGCGTCATCGCCACGATCGCGCGGTTCGAGCCGGTGCACCTGAACGTTCCCAACACCAACTACCGGCACATCGTCCGTGACGTGCTCGAAGTGCGCGGCGTGCCTCTGCGCCGCATCCGCTTCCACGAGATCCCGACGAACGAGTGCTGGACCCGCGATCACGGTCCGGCGTTCGTGCTCCGCACGCGACGCGGCCGCACCGAGGCGGCGGTGGTGGACTGGGGCTTCAACGCCTGGGGCGGCAAGTACCCGCCGTTCGACGCCGACGATGCGGTCCCGACGCGTGTGGCGGAAGGTCTCGACTTGCCCGTGTTCTATCCGGGCATCGTCATGGAGGGCGGCGCCGTGGATTTCAACGGCGAGGGCACCATCCTCACGACCACGTCGTGCCTGCTCAACAAGAACCGCAACCCGACGCTGTCACGTCCCCAGGTCGAGCAGTACCTGAAGGACTACTACGGCCAGGAGCACGTCGTGTGGCTCGGTGACGGGATCGAGGGCGACGACACCGACGGGCACGTGGACGACCTCGCCCGCTTCGTGGACGCGCGCACCATCGTCATCGGCATCGAAGACGATGTCAGCGATGCCAACTACCGGGTGCTGCAGGAGAACCGCCGGAAGCTGGCGCGCGCCCGCGATGCGCAGGGCCGGCCGTTCGAGATCGTCGAACTGCCGATGCCTCGGCCGGTGAGCTACGACGGGCAGCGGCTGCCGGCCACCTACATGAACTTCTATTTCGTCAACGGGGCGCTGCTCGTGCCGACGTTCGGCCAGGCCGCGCGCGACCGCCGGGCGCTGTCGATCCTGCAGCGACTGATGCCGAAGCGGCGGGTCGTGGGCGTCGATTGCCGCGCGCTCATCTGGGGCCTCGGCGCGATTCATTGCCTGACGCAGCAACAGCCGCGATGGTGAGCGGCCTGGTGCCGCGGCTTCAGCGCATGAAGCCGGACAGGAGCGAGCCAAGCGCGCCTTCGAGCGCGTCGCCATCAGGGGCCTTCCCCTGGGGCGTGATCTGGTTGACCAAGGTGGGCAGCAGCGACGCCAGCACAGACGACGCCTCGCCTGTACCGATGCCGGCCTTGGCCGCGAACTGGCTGACGGTGTCGGGGCCCAGAGCGCTCGTCACCTGCGACGGCGACACCGGCTGATTCGGGCCGCCGCCGACCCACGACGCCACGGCGTCACCAAGGCCCTGGCCCTGGAACGCCTGGATCAGCCCGCCCAGTCCACCGGCTCCGCCCACCGACGTGTCCTTCGAGCTCAGCAGGCTCATCGCCGCCTTCACAAGTTGGGGGTTCTGCGCCGCGAGCGCGGCAAGCGATCCCAGATCACCGCCGGAGTTCTTCATCAGATCGTCGAGCATGCCCATGCATTCACTCCCTTTCGGTTGGATGATCGTTACAGACCGTGGGCCGATTCTCTATCGAGGACCTGTAACGTCCGGGCGTAAAGCTCATCCGCTTCCTCAGCGGTGTTGGCGATCGCCGTCACGCCGAGCTTGCCGAACTCCGAGACGGCTCCGATCAGGTGGAAGAGGACGCCGCTCTCGGTGCGATGGCTGTAGTGCAGCCGGCTCTCGGTGACGATGTCGAGGAGATCCTCCGGGACGAGGGCGCGGTAGTGATCGGAACGAAGGTTGTCGGTGGCGCGGTAGAACTTCGGGCGTCCGCCGAGCGACATGAACTGACCGGTGGTGGCATCGAGCTGTCCGCCGGTCAGGAAGCTCAGCGCCAGGAACGGATGGGTGGTGCCCAGCAGCCGCAGGTTGATCTCGAGCGCCGCCAGGTTCCAACGCTCGTCCGGCCGCTGCCGATAGGCCAGGAAATCGACGCCGAAGCGCGAGACTACGCCTTTCGATGCCAGCACCGCGCTGATGCGATCCGCCATCTCCGACATCGCCTGCCGGTAGTCATCGTGAGCCGGGAAGCGGCAACCCAGGTAGGTCTGGCCTTGCGGACCGCCGAGAATCTGATCGTGCGTGGAAATGCGCATCGACTCGCCCCGAGGGGTGGTGCGCAGCTGCACCGACGGTGAATGTTTCTCGGCCGCTTCGACGTACTCCTCGACCACTCCGCCCATCCGCTTCAGTTCGTCGAAGTACGACTCTTCTGTCACGGCCGGCGTCGGCAACACGATTGACGACAGCGCCGCCGAGATGTCGCCGGTGGACGACTCGGGATAGGTGACGACGGCATTGCCCTCGCCCGAGAAGCTGTCGTTCAACTTGACGATGGCGCGGCGGATGCCGGGACGGCAGCGCCGCAGTTCCGCCATGGCCCTGGTGACGTCGTGCTCGTCGTGGATGTCCTCGAACCCGGCGGGCAGCGGCACACCCGCTTCGCGGAACACCTGCCGGCTCCCGGACTTGGTGCCGTAATGGCGCAACTCCGGGTCGAGGCCGTTCAGCGGAATGCCGAGCAGCACGGCGAGCTTGCGCTCGAGCGGTGTCGAGTTGAACACCGTCAGGTAGGCCCGCAACTCGTTCGGCACCGCGTCGCGGATGCGCTGCACCAGGCGGGGCCGCTCGATGATCTTCTGCGTGAGCGGCCGCGGCGAGGCGTCGTGACAGCAGAGCATCGTCAGGCGCGCGCGAGCGTGCGCCGCCGGCACGCCGGCCAGCAGGTTCAGGTAATAGTCGAGGATCATCGGGTGAACCGGCTGCGAGGTCACGTAGACCACGTGCGCGCGCGGATTGCGCAGCCGAATCAACAGGAACAGCAGGCGCTCCTCGTAGTACGCGGCGCCGGACAACTTGCTCAGCTCGCCCTGATCCAGCGTCAACGACGGCACCACCACCGAGGTGCAGTGGCTGTCGTCGGCGGCGGTCAGCGCGTCCCAGACCTCCGTCAGCCTCGGCTTCAGCGCGCTGAAGGCCTCCAGTTCCTGTTCGAGCGTGAGGTCGGCGGCGAACGGAGGCTTCGGAATCATGCGGCGCCGGCTCAGCGAGAGGGTAAGGCGACGTGCTGCGGACTGTAGACCAGGGGGAGATCCCGCTCGTCGAAGCCGGGATCGAGGCCAAGCGCCTCCGCGCGCCGGCGGACCTCGCGATAGAGCGCGAAGCGGAGTGGCGCCATCAGCGTATAGCAGGACGTGAGGTGCAGGTGGAGATCGTTGGCGTCATCCTCGATGGGCTGGGTGAGCGCGGCGAGGCGCTCGGCCACCCACTGTTCGTCCACGCCGCCACGCGCGCGCTTCTTCTCCAGCAGCACGATCTGGCGACGGCGATTGACGATCTCCGGATGGTGATTGACGCCGAGAATGCGCGGGATGGCCTCGTTCGATCGCGGTGACACTTCGACCATCGTCACCGCGTCGCCCGGCGTGCCGTCGTCGTCGCACTCGGTGGCCAGCAGCGCGACTCCGGGCGGCGTCGGCCCCAGCGGCACGAGATCGTAGAGACGATTGTCGAGGACGGGGAATCGTTCGCCGTCGGCGAGGGTCCGTGCGAACGGTGCAAACCAGGGATGGGCCTGTCCCTCGGGGCACAGGACGTTCTGACGGATGCCGGTGCTCTTGCCGCCCTTTTCCGAGCCGCGCAGCACCGCGTCGGCAATCCCCAGCCACCGGCACATCACTCCGAAGGTGTGACAGACGGCGAAGAGCGAGGCGTCCGGGTCGGCGTGAATCGCGTCGAACAACCTGAAGAGCGGCGCTTCCCACGCCGGGTCCTCGACGATGCCCTGAGAGCCTTCGCGGCCGTCGTTCAGCGCCGGGTCGAGATGACCGGGTCCGCCGGTACCAATGTAGATGGCATGTCGACCGCCTGGGGCCTCGGGCAGCGCGTGGCCTCGACGCACGTCGTAGGAGACGACCCGAACGCTCAGTCCGGTGCGTGCGAGGTGCGCGCGCAGATCGCAGACCGCGTTTTGGACGACATCCACGAGCGCTTCGTGCCCCAGGTTGGGCCAGCCGTGGTGCATGTCGAGCATCGCCACGTCGATCACGCGCGGATCGGCAGGTGGCGGCTCGCCGCCGCGTTCGACGCGCGCAAAGCGGAATCCGCCAGCCTCGACGCGGGTCGGGCAGTCGGTCAGGCAGACGTTGGCGCCGTGGAACGCACGATGAGCACAGTCGAAGGGCATGGTATCGACCCCGCGCCGGGGTTGCCGTCCATTATCCCGCAATCCCCTGCGAGCCGAGCCATGCTCTTCCGGCCTAGAAGCGGTAGCTGACGCCTCCGCCGAAGGTCCCGAGATTACGGCCGCGGTCCAGGCGGTAGTACTTCGCGTCGAGATCCAGCGACAGGGCCTTGAACACCCGGAAGCTGGCGCCAATGCCCGCCGTGCCGACCAGGCCGACGTGCGATGTGGAGTCGTCGAAGTCCAGCCCTGGAATGGTGTTGCCAAGCCGCCCGCCAAGATTCAGCGATTCGGTCGAGAGCCGGAAGGTCTCTTCGGTGCGCGACACGCCGAAGCCGCCGCTGACATAGGGCTGGAAGCGGTCGCTGCGGGACGGGATCAGGAACCGGATACCGGCCGTGGACAGCAGCGTGTGGCCGTCGGTCTCGACGCGGAGGTTGGTGGGGAACGTGAGAATTGGCAGGTTCTGGCCGAAGTCGAATACGCCGTTGCGGCGACCGATCAGGCTGCCGATGCGGCCGATGCCGAGTTCACGGCCGTCCGAGGCGGCAAGCAGACGGTCGTCGAAGCGATCCGCCGCCCCGAAGGCGCCGACGACATCCACGTCGAACGAGAAGAACTTCGAGAAGCGGTAGCCGAAGGAACCTCCCAGCGACAGCTCTCCGTCGATCGCGCCGGCGGTGGCGCCGGCACCGAACGAGACGCGGAAGTTCTGGTCCTGGGCGTGCGCGAGAGCGGGAAGAAGCAGCAGGGCGAACGCCAGGGACGTGGCGCGAATACGAGTAATGGGTGTCATACGAGGCCTGTCCATTCAATGAGACACGAATCTGTCCAGAGCCTCGGAAAGCAAGGCGCATGCCTGTCGGGCTGGTGCAGCCCTCGTCGGCGGACATCGCCTTGATAAACTCCGCACGTGCCTCCTCCCTCCGGCTACTGGCAGAACAGGCGTTCTCGCGAACCGCCGGCGCGCCGCTGGTGGCCGGCAACCGGGTCACGCTGCTGAGGGACGCCCGCGAGAACTACCCCGCCTGGCTCGAGGCCATTGCCGGCGCCCGCGACTGGATTCACTTCGAGAGTTACAACATCAACAGCGATCGTACCGGGTGGATGTTCGCCGAGGCGCTCGCCGAGCGGGCGCGCGCCGGAGTGCGCGTGCGGTTGCTCTGCGACTGGATGGGCAGCGTCAGCACGATGGCGTCGCGCGGCTTCTGGCGCATCCTGACGGACGCGGGCGTGGAGACGCGCGCCTTCAACCCGCCGCGCCTCGACTCGCCCTTCACCTGGCTGACGCGCGATCACCGTAAGATGATCGGCGTCGACGGCCAGGTCGCGTTCGTCACCGGATTGTGCGTGGGCGATCAATGGACCGGCGATCCCGCCAGGGGCCTCGACCCCTGGCGCCGTGACGCTGCTCAATGGGGCCGGGCTCGCCCTGGCCATCTCGACCGTGGCGTTCCTCTGGCCCAGATGGCTGTCCGTTCCCGTCGCCATAATCATCGGCTGGCTGGGGCTGGCCTGGGCCGCCCGGGCCGTGAACCTGCTCCGGGACGGGCACCGCGACGATGACGGAGCCTGATATACTTGGGTGTTACGTCAACGGCCGGTAAGTGGACAGTGCCCGGGCATCTCCCTGAGCCAACGTCCCGGATCCGGCAACCAAGGACCAAGACCATGAAATCAGGCATTCATCCCGAATATCACGCGGTCACCGCTCACTGCGCCTGCGGCGCGAAGTGGGAGACCCACTCGACCCAGAAGGACCTCCACCTCGACATCTGCTCCAACTGCCATCCGTTCTTCACCGGCCGGCAGAAGATGCTCGACACCGAGGGCCGCGTCGATCGCTTCAACAAGAAGTTCGGCGCCCAGACCGTCGAGCAGCGCCGCAGCGCGGCCGCTGCCGCCAAGGAAGCCAAGGCCAAGAAGGCTCCTGCCAAGAAGGCCAACTAGCCCGGCCGCCGTTCAGGCGTCCGGCTTCGCGTTCAACAATTCGGGCTCCGGCCACAAGCTGGAGCCCGACGTGTTTCTGGACAGTTTCCGTTCAATTCGCCGCAGCCGGTGCTCCGCCTCGTCGCGGCGCCGGCCGATCGGCTGGTCGCTCAGCAGCTGACGCGCATGCGTGTGCGCCGTCTCGAGATCGCGGGCGCGATGCTCGTGGAAGATCGCCAGCGCCTCGCGCGCCTCGCGGCGGAGCTGCGCTGGACAGCGCGGCAGATCCGCCAGCTGCTGCCAGGCCGCGGCGGCCTCCTTCACGCGGCCCGCCCGGCGGCGGCACCATGCGAGCCGTCGCAGCGCCTCGCCGCAGGTTTCCGGATCGCGGCCCACGCGGTTCAGCAGCTCGATGCTCCGCACATACGCCGCCTCGGCATCGTCCCAGCGACCGCCCTTGTCGTAGACCCGCGCCAGGCCGAGACACTCGTAGGCGTCGCGCGTGGCGCCGGGTCCGCGCTCGATCAGCGTGAGCGCGCGCGCCATCACCAGCGCGAGCGACACCAGATCCAGGCGGTTGTGCTCCAGCACGGCTTCGAGCGGCCGCGCGTCACCGTCGCGGACGAACTGGAAGTAGCGCGCGGGAATCTCGAAGCCCGGCACGTCGCCGACGCGATGGACCCCGGCCAGCAGGCGTTCGAGCGTGCCCAGCGAGCAGCTGGCCTCGACGCCGCCGTCGAGCGTGCCGCGCGCGCGCCACAGCCGCCGCGCGGGGTGCAGCATGTCCACGTGCGCCATGCCCTCGAGCGGGAACGGCACCCGGTGGAACAGGTAGCGGGTCTCGATCAGCGGCACGTCGAACGACTTGCCGTTGAAGGTGACGATGGCGCCGCGAGCCGCGGCCCACGCCGCCACTTCCGACAGCAGCGTCGGCTCGTGTTCGTAGCCGGGCAGCAGGAACTGCCGCAGCGAGACGCCGTCGCGATCGATGGTGGCGCAACCGACCAGAAACGCCTGCGTGCCCGCGCCGCCGGCCAGCCCCGTGGTCTCGAGGTCGAGGAACCACAGAGACTGCCGGGAGTCGGGAGTCGGGAGTCGGGAGTCGGAGTCGGGTCGGGAGTCGGGAGGCGGGAGTCGGGAGTCGGGAGTCGGGAGTCGGAGCCGGGAGTCGGCGGAGTCGGCCGCTTGGCGAAAGCAGGCCGCGTGGCCAGCAGATCTCTCGCCTCGTGCGCGTCGAGCAGCGTCTCGACGACGTCGCCGATTCGCACGCGCCCGTACATCTCCGAGGCGGCGTAGTGGCGATCGACCAGGATGATCGCACCGTTCGCGCTGGTCGCCACGGATCCGCCAAGGACCGCCGCCGCCGTGGCCAGCGCGTCAGGCGCGAGCGGCGCAGGGGGCCGGGCGGAGCGGCGCGGACGGCGCGAACGTGCCGTCGGACCGAAGTTCCGGCGCCAGGCG
The DNA here is from genome assembly GCA_963723005.1 of uncultured Acidobacteriota bacterium. Classification (GTDB taxonomy): domain Bacteria; phylum Acidobacteriota; class Vicinamibacteria; order Vicinamibacterales; family UBA2999; genus VFZN01. The sequence continues at coordinate 522,616 of CAVRPA010000020.1, forward strand.
AGGCACTGCCCCGCCCCCGCCCACAATCCCGCGCAGTCGATCGGTGAGAGTAGACACGGCTAAAAGGGAACGTCGTCTTCGGCGGCGACGGACGGCAGTGAATGAACAGGCCCTTCTCCTGCCGCAAGCGCCTCGCCGCTGTCCGCCGTCAAGGTGGGCCTGACGAGATGCTGCAACAGGCGCAGGGCCACGGTCTTGGCCAGCGGTCCGGTCTGGCCGATCGGGCCGACGCAGGTCGGGCAACCGTTTTCGCAGTCGCAGCCCTGGATGAGGGCGCGCGTGCGGGCGAGCAGCTCGTCGTGCATGCCGTAGAGCGGCGCGCTGAAGCCGATGCCGCCGGGATACGCGTCGTAGACGAAGATGCGCGGCGCGTCCTGCCCGGCCACGGCCTCCGGCGTCACCTCGTCGCCGGCGTTCACCGACAGCCCGATGTCGCGCTGGTCGCACATCAGCAGCAGCTGGGCGACGTTCTTCATCGCGAACGCCAGGCCGCGAATGCCGTCGCGGCGATCGTCCACGGCATAGGGCAGCGTCGAGAGGATGTGTGCCGGCACCTCCAGCCAGTAGGCGGTGGTGTGCATCTGCTGTTCGGGAAGATCCAGCTCACCCGACCCGACGTTCTCGTTGGTGTGGAACTTGATCTTCTTGAACCCGACGACCCGCGAGACGACATGGACTTCGCCGTGATGCGCAATCGCGGCATCGTCGCTGGCGAAGCAGTCGAGAATCGTCACCTTCGTGTAGTCGATGGCGTCGGTGTAGTAGTCGCAGTCCACCGATCGCACGTAGGCCTTGCGTCCTTCGAAGTCCAGCTTCTCCACCTGGAACAGCCGGCCCTCGATGATGTAGATGGCCTTGGGATGGAGCATCGTGAGCGCGCTGGTGAAATCGGTCTCCGCGATCACCTTCGGCTCGCCCGTCTGATCGACGACGACGAAGTTGTCGGACGACACCGACCGCAGGCTCACCGCGTCCGCCGGGTACGACTCGCTGGTCCAGTTCCACTGCCCGGTGCTGTCGTCGTCTGGGTCGCCGCCCGAGCGATGCACGAGTCCGGCTTCCTGCAGCACGCCGAGCACTTCCTGCACGTCCACGCGGCCGTACTGCTCGCCGGCGGTGAAGGGCAGCTCGAACGCGGCGCACTTGACGTGATTCACCAGGATGTTCAGGTTGTCCGGATTGATCAGCGCGTGCTCGGGCGAGGCGTCGAAGAAGTACGACGGGTGCCGCACCACGAACTGATCCACCGGCGCGCTCGACGCCACCATCACCGCCGCGGACCGCGCGGCGCGGCGGCCGGCGCGTCCCGCGCGCTGCCACGTGGCGGCAATCGTGCCCGGGTAGCCGGCCATGATCGACACGTCCAGCGCCCCGATGTCGATGCCCAGTTCGAGCGCGTTGGTCGAGACCACGCCGCGCACGAGGCCGTCACGCAGTCCCTTCTCGATCTCGCGCCGGCGCAGCGGCAGGTAGCCGCCGCGGTAGCCGCGGATCTTCTCGGGCATGCCCGGCACGTCCTCGAAATCGTCCTTCAGGTAGGTGGTGAGAATCTCGGTCGCCAGGCGGCTCTGCGCGAACAGGATCACCTGCAGGTTGCGGCGCAGGAACTCGCCCGCGACGCGGCGCGATTCGTTCAGGCACGAGCGGCGGATCCCCAACTCGCGGTTGACGATTGGCGGGTTCACGAACACGAAGAACTTCTCGCCGCGGGGCGCGCCGCTCTTCTCGATCAGCGTGAACGGCCGCTCGGCGAGCCGCTCGGCCAGCTCCGCGGGGTTGGCGATCGTCGCCGACGAGCAGATGAACTGCGGATCCGATCCGTAGTGGCGGCACACGCGCTGCAACCGCCGCAGCACGTTCGTCAGGTGGCTGCCGAACACGCCGCGATACGCGTGCAGCTCGTCGATGATGATGTAGCGCAGGTTCTCGAACAGCTTCGCCCACTTCGGGTGATGCGGCAGGATGCCGGCGTGCAGCATGTCGGGATTACTGAGCACGACATGGGCGCGCGTCCGGATGGTGCGGCGCGCGTCCTGCGGCGTGTCGCCGTCGTAGGTGTGCACGCCGACGTCCTCGCCGCCGGCCTCGCTGATCTTGCCGGCGAGCTCGTGCAGCTCCGCCATCTGGTCCTGCGCCAGCGCCTTGGTCGGGAACAGATAGAGCGCGCGGGTGGCGGGGTTCTTCAGCACCGCGTCCAGCACCGGCAGGTTGTAGCACAGCGTCTTGCCCGACGCCGTCGGCGTGGTGACGACGATGTTGCGTCCGGCGGCGACGTGGGCGAATGCCTCGGCCTGATGGGTGTAGAGCTGCGTCGCGCCTCGCGAGGCCAGCGCCTCCACCAGCCGCGGATCCAGCCCGTCCGGGAACGGCGCGAAGGTGGCGGGCGTGGCCGGAATCCGGCGCACGGCCGTCACCACCCCGTCTGGCGTGTCCGGACGATCGACGGCCGAACCAGGAGCCAGCACCTGCAGGGCGCCTTGCAGCGCCACTTCCTTGCGCTCCTGTGTCCGGATGGCTGGGACCTGAGATGTTGACTGCGCCGCCATGCGTAGAACTGTGTAGACGATGCTACACGAAAACTTGGCGAAAGGAGCACCGGCGTTCGGCCTCGTCGGCTCCTATTGACATCCCAAAGGTCGGAGCGTATTCCTATGCAATGGCCAAAGGAGAGCCGCCGCCCCGGACCGATGTGCTCCAGGGCACGCTGGACCTGATGATCCTGACCTCCCTCGAGGCGATGGGGCCGCTCCACGGTTACGGCATCGCACGCCGCATCGAGCAGGTGAGCGACTCGGCGCTCCGGCTGAACGAGGGGACGGTGTACACGGCGCTGACGCGCCTCCAGCATCAGGGATGGATCTCCGCGTCGTGGGGAACCTCGGAGAACAATCGGCGCGCGCGGTTCTACACCATCACCGCGGCCGGGCGGCGGCAGTTGCAGGTGGAGACCAGGAACTGGGAGCGCATCACGGGCGTGATGACACGACTCCTTCGCCTGGTGCAGGAGCCATGAGCGCCATCGAGCGGCTGCGGGCGCTCGGCGGACGGCTCGGCATGGCGGCTTTCGAGGCGACGAGCCGTCGATGATGTCACCGAGGAGCTGGAGTCGCACCTGGAGCTGCTGACCGAGCGCTATATCAGGGACGGCCTCGAGCCCGGCCAGGCGGCCGTGGCAGCGCGGCGTCAGCTCGGCAACACGACGCGCGTCCGTGAGGACGTCTACACCATGAACGGCGTGGCCTGGATCGACGCTGTCGTAGCGGACCTCCGCTACGCCGGCCGCAACCTCGCGCAGCGCCCTGGCTTTGCCCTGGCCGCCATCGTCACCGTCGCCCTCGGCATCGGCGCGACCACCGCCATCTTCAGCGCCGTGCACGCGGTGCTGCTCAAGCCGCTCCCGTTCGCCGACGCCGACCGGATCTACAGCGCGGAGATCGTGATTCCCGAACGGCGCGAGCAGATCCCCAGCGTGCCGGCATCGATACAGACCTACCTGGTGTGGCGGACGATCGATTCGGCCTTCTCCGGCATGTCGGCGCTGCGCGCCTGGGAGATCAACCTGACGGGCGATGGCGAACCCGAACGCCTCGGTGGCGCCCGCGTCTCGGCAAACTTCTTCTCGTTCCTGGGCGTGACGATTCCACGCGGCCGCGGCTTCGGCCCCGAAGAAGAGCAGGCCGGCAGCGATCGCGTGGTCGTCATCAGCGACGGGCTGTGGCGTCGTCGCTACGGCGCCGACCCGGCGCTCGTCGGCCGCGCCATCCTGATCAACGGCGAGAGCCACCAGGTGGTCGGCATTGCACCGCCATCGTTGCGAGTGCCGACAGGCAACCAGCTGCACCCCTTGGTGCCGTTCGCCTCACGGATTGATGTCTGGCGCCCCATCGCGCCGACCGCCGGGGAACTGAGGAACGAAAGCTGGGATCACGGAGTGCTCGTTCGACTGGCGCCGGGCCAGCACCTCGAGGCCGGGCGCCAGCAGCTCGAGGCGTCGCTGAACGCGCTGGTCGCGGCCCAGCTCCCGAACATCAAGACCGCCCCCTTCGTTCAGCTGGTGCCGGTGCGGGAGATCTTCGCGTCGAGGATCCGCGCGCGCCTCCTCATGGTGCTCGGCGCCGCCATGCTCCTGCTGTTGACGGCGTGCGCCGCGATCGCGAACCTGCTGCTCGCGCGGGTGATCACGCGCGCGCACGAGTTCGCGACACGCCTCGCCCTCGGTGCGAGCCGGGCGCGCCTGGTCAGCCTGACGCTGAGCGAGGCGGCGATCGTGACGCTCGCCGGCGGTAGCATCGGCGTGGCCATCGCCGCCGCTTGGCGCGCGCGGGCTCGCCGCCTACGGTCCCGAGGACGTGCGAGTGGCCGATCCCGGCGTGAGCATCCCGATGCTGGCCTTTGCCATCGCGGCCAGTGTCGTCACCGCGCTGGCCTGCGGCATCTATCCGGCGTGGCGGGCGTCGCGATCGGATCCTGCGGTCACGCTCCAGGACGCGGGGCGCACCTCGTTCGGTGGGCGCAGGGCCGGCCGGTTGCAGCGCGTGCTGGTCGGCGCCGAGATGGCGCTGGCGACCGCCCTGCTGGTCTCGGCGGGACTTCTGCTTCAGAGCTTCGCGCACCTGATGCGGGCCGATCGCGGGTATGCCATCGACAACGTGATCACGGCGGATCTGTCGCTGTTCGGCGATCGCTACGCCGAGTCGGCTCGCCGGATCGCCTTCTATCGGGACCTCGCCGATCGGATCCGCGCACTGGCCGGCGTGTCCGCGGCGGGGATGATCAGCGATCTTCCGGCGGTGGCGTCATCGACCGGCGCCAGCCGCACGATTCTGCTGCCGACCGACCCGCTGTTCGAGCAGGTCGTCATGGAGCGGCCGATAGCCGCAATCCGCAGCGTCACGTCGGGATACTTCGCCGCAAGCGGCACCGCGCTCAGGGCCGGCCGGTTCCTCCACGACGAGGAAGCGGAAACGGCGGCGGTCATCAGCGAATCGCTGGCGCGTCGCCTGTGGCCCGCCGAGGAGCCGCCGGCGGCGGTGGGTCGTCAGATCCGGCAAGGGAACACGAAATCGCCGCTCATCATGATCGTCGGCGTCGTGCAGGACGCGCGGCCAGGCGCCCTCGATCGGGAGCCGTTGCCGATCGTCTACCGCCCTCACACGCAGTGGGCCAGCGGTCCGATGACGCTGGTGGCACGCGTCGCTGACGACCCGGCGGTGCTGGCCCCGCGCATCAGGTCTACGATTCGAAGCATGGACGCCGATCTGCCGATTCTGGCAGTGCGCATGATGAGCGATGTCGTGTCGTCCACCGTCGGCGAGCGGCGGTTCCAGATGGCGCTCACGTCGATCTTCGCCCTGCTCTCGCTGCTGCTCGGCGCCGTCGGCCTGTACGGCGTCGTCAACTACGCCGTGGCCTCGAGCAGCCGCGACATCGGACTGCGCGTGGCCCTCGGCGCCCGGCGCGCTGACGTGGTCCGCTGGGTGATTTCCCAGGGCATGGCGCCGGCGCTGGTCGGGTTGTTCGTCGGCCTGGGCGGCGCCATCGCGATCGCGAGATCGCTGCGCAGTCTGCTGTTCGAGGTGGCGCCAGCCGATCCGCTGGTGATCGCCGCGGTCTCCGCGGTGCTGTTGCTGACCGCGGGCGTGGCCTGCGCGCTGCCGGCGCGCCGCGCGGCACGTCTCGATGCCGTGGAGACGCTGAGGCTCGGGTAGGCGCCTCGCCCGTGTTAACCGACCGGCTCGAGCTCGGTCGAGAAGATTCGCTCGCCGGCAAGGTTCACGAGCCCGACCGTCAGCACCCGGGTCCGCGGGTCGGCGTCGATCTGACCGAAGAACTGCAGCCCCACGCTGGGCCAGCGATTGGGCGCGAGATCCGCGGGGACGCCGGAGTAGCGCACCTCCGGTCCGAAGGTGGCATCGAGCGGTGGCGGCGCGAACGTGCCGGCGTGCGCGGGACCGGCCACGAACTCCCAGAACGGATCGAAGTCCACGCCCTTCGCCCGCGCCGGGTCGTAGTGATGCGCCGCGCAGTAGTGCACGTCCGCAGTGATCCACACCACATTCCTGACCTTGCGATCCTTCAGCGTCTTCAGCAGTCCGGCGATCTCCAGTTCACGTCCGAGCGGCGCGCCGGCGTCGGCATTGGCAACCGATTCGTGGAACCCGGGCTGATGCGCGACGATGAGGGCGAGCGGCATGTCGGCGGCCACAATCTTCCACGTCGCCTTGGACGCGGTCAGCGCGTCGGCCAGCCATCGCGCCTGCTCCGATCCCAGGAACGCGGTCTCCGCGCTCATCGAGGTCTGCACGTTCGGGTTGTTCGCGCCGCGATAGGTGCGCATGTCGAGGGCGAAGACCTCGACGAGCGGACCGAAGGGGATCGTCCGATAGATGCGCGAGTCGGCGCCAGGTCCTGGAGCAATGGGATAGCTCTCGAGGAACGCCTGTCGCGCCCGGGCGGCCAGGACCGAGACCCGCTTCTCTTCGTACGGCGCCTGCGCTCCCAGCACCTGCGTCGGATACCAGTTGTCGCGAACCTCGTGGTCGTCCCACATCGCGACCAGCCCGACCTCCGCCGCGAAGCGCCGATAGTGCTCGTCGAGACGGTTGTAGAGATGCGCGCCGCGGAACTCGTCGAGCGTCTCGGCCACCTTCGACTTGGCCGGCGTCACCAGGTTCCGCCACACGGTGCCATCGTCGAGCGCCACGGTTTCGCGCAGCGGTTGGTCGGCGTAGATGGTGTCGCCGACGTTGAGGAACACGTCGGGCTTCGCGAGGCGCATCGTCTCGAAGAGGCGCATGCCGCCGCGCGAGGTGTCGATGCCCCAGCCCTGCCCGCAGGTGTCCGCCGACCACGCCAGCCGCACAGGCAGCCCGGCGCCTGGCGCGGTGCGGAACTTCCCCACCTCCGGCGCGCTGACGATGCGCGGGTCGGCGACGTCCTCGAAGCGGACGCGGTAGAAGATGTCCTGGCCTTCCCGCAGATCACCGATGACCGCACGCGCAGTGAGCCCGGTCTCCGGCGTGGCGATCGAGCCTGTCACCCGTCGAGCGTTGGTGAACGACTCCGTCGTCGCGTATTCGACGGTGATGCGGGACGGGCGATCGACATGCGCCCACACCACCGCCTTGCCTGGCGTGGGATCTCCTGCCGCGACACCGTAGTCGATGCGCGGCCGAACACGATCCGAGGTGATCACGGCCGGCGCCTGCCCGGCCCAGACGCGGACCGGGACCGCCGCCGCGGCGGCAAGTCCGCTGACACTACGGTGAAGAAAGGAACGGCGGTTCATGGGGGAAAGATGGTCGGGGCCCCGGTATCCAACAACGACACCGGGAACCCCTAATACACGGTCAACCTCAACTCTGAACCTGAGAACCTGAGAACCCGAGAACCTAGAACCCTAGAACCCTAGAACCTCTAGAAGCTGTACTTAATCGCCAGCTGCACGATGCGCCCGTCTTCGGCGGTCGTGATCTGCCCGAAGTTCGCGGCCCCCAGCGTGCCGACCGGCTGGCCGAAGCGTTCCTGGTTCCACAGGTTGAACGATTCGATCCGGATCTGGATCCGCTGGCTGGTGGCGAAGTGGAAGTTCTTGAAGATCGACAGGTCCGTGCGCTGGAAGCCAGGGCCCGCGGACCGTGTTGCGCCCGACATCGCCCGGGCGCTCGCCGGTCTCCGCCAGGGTGCGCGTGTTGAAGCAGCTGGTGTCGAAGTACTGCGCGGTCGTCTTCGGCCCGTTGTTCGGGTCGCAGGTGACGTCGGGCCGCCAGGTCTGGTAGCGGATGTCGAGCACCGCGCCGCGATTGATGCTGAGCGGGAAGCCGCTCTGCGCCTGGTAGATGCCATTCAGCTGCCAGCCGCCGGCAATCAGCCGCACCGCTGCGGCCTTGTCCTCCAGTCGCGGCAGCTCGTAGCCGAAACTGAGGACGAAGCGGTGGCGGGCGTCGAACAGGGCGGGGCCCTTTTCGTACTCGAGCGCGCGCTCGATGCTGGCCTCATCGCCCTGAGCCACCGGCAGCACCGGGCGCGACTCGCCGCCGATGTTGAGGCCGGACACGTGGTCGGTGGCCTTGCCCAGCGTGTACGAGGCCAGGAAGTTCACGCCGCGAGTCGGCAGCATGCGCAGGCTGGTCTGCATCGAGTCGTACCACGACTGCGCCGCGGAGAAGGTGGGACGCACCAGCGCGAACGCGGGCATGATTCGAGCGCCCTGGGTCGTCTGGCCCGGGACGTAAACACCCGGGTTCACTTCCATGAACATCGGCAGCCCGTGTCCCCGCGATCCCACGTACGCCACCTCGGCGCCGAGCGTCGCGCCAATCTGCCGCTGGACGCCGACGTTGAAGTGATAGGCGTACGGCGAGTCGAACTCGTCGCCCCATCCGATGATGGTGAGAGCGGGCGGGAACGGGTTCGGCGGCCCGGCGACCGACCGGAGCGGGTCGGCAATCGGGATCAGCGTGGGGTTGGCGGTCGGCGCATTCAACTCCACCAGGGGCGTGAACGGCGGCGACAGCACGCCGCTCTGGAAGAAGTCGCCCTGTCCCGCGAGGGCGTCGTAGAACACCCCGAAGGCCGAGCGGATGCTGGTCTTGCCGTCGCCGAACGGATCCCACGCCACCGAGAAGCGGGGCGCGAAGTTGTTCTTGTCGGTCGGCACCACGCCGCGCGGCACGCCCTGGTCGCCCGGATAGACGAGGCCGGCCGGCGCCGCCGGATAGACCTCCGACTGGACGCCGGTGTGGAACGCGGTGATGGCGTCGTTGACGTCGACGAATGGCGTCGGCAGCTCGTAGCGCAGGCCAAGGTTCACAGTGAGGTGCGAGTTGACCCGGAACTCGTCCTGAACGTATCCGGCGAACAGCCAGCCATAGCCGTCCTGAATCGTCTGCGTCGTCGTGGCGCGGGTCTGTGCGGCAAACCCCAGCAGGAAGTCCGCGGCGGCGTTGCCGGTGATGCCGCCGCTGAAGGTCAGGTCACCGTTGGGCCGATTCGGATTCTGGATGTTCATCGCTTCGCGGCGGATGTCCACACCGCCCTTGAGCGAATGGCGGCCCTTGATCCAGGTCGTGTCGTTGGCCAGCTGCCAGACATGGTTGACGCGGCTGATGAACGGCTGCTGCGGATCGCCCAACGCCGATGTGCCACCGCCGAAAAAGCCGGTGACTGCGAACGAGGGCAGCCCCGCGGCCGCAGGATTGGTGTTGGTCAGGTTGATGCCGTAGGTGCGCGGATCGAGCCCCGAGGTCACCGCCGGCGTGGCGGTGATCCGATTGATCGAGAAGCGGGACTGGTTGATCACGTTCGAGCTGATCACGTTGTTGTACGAGACCATGAAGTCCTGCAGGGTGGCCAGGGCCTTCTGATCCACGGCGGCAATCACCCGCGGTGTGGTGCGCTCGGTGTCGCTCCGCATGTAGCGGCCGAGAAACGACTGGTTGCCCGAGAGCTGGTAGTCGAACCGCATCCCGAACTGATCGCGCACGTCGTTCACCGTGGGTGACACCACGTAGCGGTTGCCGGGTGAGTTCGGCAGCGGCACGAAGTCGTTCAGCAGCTGCTGCGTGGCCGCGGCCAGCCGATTCGTGGGGATGATGTTCCCGGGGAACGGCAGGCCGGTGAGCGGATCGCGGATCGCCGCGGCCGTTGCCGAGAAATCGCCGCGGCGCTGGGCTTCCGACAGGACGATGACGTTGTTGGTGATGCCGGTGTCGTTGCGGAACCCCTCGTAGTAGCCGAAGCCGAACAGCTTGTTGCGCACCAGCGGTCCGCCCAGCGCGCCGCCGAACTGGTTCTGCTTCAGCTCGGGCTTCGCTTGATCCGGGGCCGCGAAGTAATTGCGCGCCTGTAGCGCGTCATCGCGGTTGAACTCCCACAGTGCGCCCGACAGCGTGTTGGTGCCGGACTTGGTCACGACGTTGACGACCGACCCGGCGTTGCGCCCGTACTCGGCGCCGAACGCATGGGTCAGGATCTTGAACTCCTCAATCGCGTCGGGCGGCGGGCGCAGCACGAAGCCGGTGTTGAAGGTGTCGTTGTTGGTGGCGCCGTCCATCAGGAAGTTGTTGGACTGGTTGCGCATGCCGTTGACGTTGAAGCCGCCGGTGGCGTTGCCGAAACCGCCAGGCGTGGCGTCGCCGTTCTGGCCGCCGAGGCCGACCGGCGGGGCCACGACACCGGGAATCAGGGTGCCCAGCTGCGTGAAGTTGCGGCCGTTCAGCGGCAGGTCCACCACCTTCTGCTCGTCAACCACGATGCCGCGGGTGGCGTTGGCGGTCTCGACCAGGGTGGCCTGCGCGGTGACCGTGACCGTCTCGGTGAGCTGGCCGACCTCGAGGTCGAACACCACGCGCGCGGTCTCGGTCACCGTCACGCGCACGCCTTCGCGCACCGCGCTGCGGAAGCCGGACAGGCTGGCCTTCACGTTGTAGTCACCAGGCTGCAGCAGCGGGATGGTGAACCCGCCATCCGCGCCGCTGATCGCGGTGCGGATGGCACCGGTGCCGGCGTTGGTGGCCTCGATGGTCACGCCGGGCAGCACCGCACCCGAGGTGTCCTGCACGATGCCGTTGATCTGGCCGGTGGCCTGGGCCATCGCCACGACGGGGAGCAGCAGCAGCAACGACAGAATCGCACTGCCAATCGGAAACCAACGTCTCATCGCCCGACCTCCTTGGACACAACCGCAGCTTAGATGACAACGACGGCCGCCACGCGACGCGGCCGTAAAAAGCGCTCGCCTACGCGGGCGCAGCTTCGTGCACCACGGCCTCGGCCAGTTCGGCCGTGCCGTGCCGGCCGCCCAGGTCGGGCGTCCGGATTTCGCCCTTCGCCAGCACCCGTTCGAGGGCGCCGACGATTCGATCGTGCAGATCGCGATGACCGAGATGGTCCAGCATCAGGGCCCCGGCCCAGATCGCGCCAATCGGGTTCGCGATGCCCTTGCCGGCGATGTCCGGCGCCGAGCCGTGAATCGGCTCGAACATCGACGGATGCCGACGCTCGGGATTGAGGTTCGCGCCCGGCGCCACCCCCAGGCTGCCCGACACCGCGGCGCCGAGGTCGGTGAGGATGTCGCCAAACAGGTTGGACGCTACCATCACGTCGAGCGTTTGCGGGTGCGTCACCATGCGTGCCGCGAGCGCATCCACGTGATACTTCCTCATCGTCACGTCCGGGAACTCGGTGGCCACCTGGTCCGCCACTTCGTCCCACAGCACCATCGAGTGCTGCAGAGCGTTCGACTTGGTGGCACTCGCCAGCATCTTGCGCGGCCGCGACTGCGCCTGCCTGAAGGCAAACCGCAACACCCGTTCGATGCCCATGCGGGTGAAGACGCCCGTCTGCTCCGCCACTTCGTGCGGCGTGCCGCGATGCACGCGGCCGCCGACGCCCGCGTACTCGCCTTCGCTGTTCTCGCGGACGCAAACCATATCGATGTCGGTGGACGTGCGGCCGGCGAGCGGGCACGACACGCCCGGCATCAGCCGCATCGGCCGCAGGTTCACGTACTGCTCGAAGCGCTGGCGGATGGGGAGGATCAGCTCCCACACCGACACGTGATCCGGCACCGACGGGTGGCCGATGGCGCCGAGGTAGATGGCGTCGGCGCCGTGGAGTTGCTCCAGCGCGTCGGCGGCCATCATGCGGCCGGTCTCGCGATAGAAGTCGCACCCCCACGGGTACTCGACGTGCTCCAGCGTGATGCCCGCGCGACGGGTCACCGCCTCCAGCACGCGCAGCGCCGCCGGCGTCACTTCCTGGCCGATGCCGTCACCAGGGATGACGGCGATGCGATGGCGTGATCCAGACATCGGTTACATCCCCGGAGGAGTGAAGCGGCCATCGGCCGCCAGCCAGCCGCCGTCGGCGTAGATGATGGTGCCGGTGATGTAGCTGGCCGCGTCGGTCAGCAGGAACACCGTCGGCCCGGCCATCTCGCTCGGCTGCGCCCAGCGGTTCAAGGCGTTCTTCATCGCGTAGGCCTTGTACCACTCGGCATTGGCCTTGATCGGGGCGGTCAGCGGCGTCTCCACGACGCCGGGCCCGACCGCGTTCACCCGAACGCCCTGCGTGCCCCACTCCACCGCCGCGGTCTTTGCAAGCTGCAGGATGCCGGCCTTGGTCATCGAATAGACCGACTGCCCGGGCTCGGTGACGATGGAGCGGATCGAGGAGAAGAGCACGATGCTGCCCGACTTCTGCGCGGTCATGATCCTGCCCGACACCATCAACGCGGCGAAGTTGCCGCGCAGGTTCAGGTTGACCACCTTGTCGAACTCGGCCAGCGAGTACTTGAGAATGGGCTTGCGGACGTTGATGGCGGGCGTGCAGACCAGCCCGTCCAGCTTGCCGCGCCGTTGTGCGAGGCCCGACAGGCCCGCTTCGATCTGCGCGTCGTCGCCGAGATCCATCACGCCCGATTCGGCTGACCCACCCGCGGTCGTGATCCGCTCGGCCACCGACGCCGCGCTCGCCGCGCTGAGGTCGAAACAGGCTACGTGCGCGCCCTGCGCGGCCGCCGCCAGGGCAACGCTCTCACCGATGCCGCTGCCCGCGCCGACCACTGCGACGGTCTTGCCGTCCAACCTGAACATGTCCGCTGCCATCGAGATCGCTCCTCGTGATCGTCTGTCTGCGCGGCGCGGTCAGACGTGCTGCCGCATCGCCGCCCGCGGACTCACGGCGAGCATGACGCCAAGCCCCGCCACGGCCGCCACCAACCCAATCAACGCCGGGCTGAGCATGCCGAATCCCTTGCCCGCCGTTGTCACCTGCACCGCCACCACCGTCCCGACACCCAGCACCATGGCGACAATGGCGTGACGCGTCCCGATCGACGGCAGGTAGAGGCCGCCGAGAATCGGGACGAACAGGCTCACGCCGAGCAGCGTGTAGAAGATCGTCAATGCGCCAATCACCGTGGGTGAGACGATGGCCAGCGCGGTGCCCAGGGCGCCGGCCACCACGGTCGTCGCGCGGGCCACGCGCAGCACCTGCTGTTCGTCGGCCGCCCGGTTCACGAACCGCTTGTACAGGTCCTGCGACAGAGACGTTGTCAGCATGAACAGCACGGCATCAGCCGCGCTCAACTCCGCCGAGAACACCGCCGCCAGCCCCAGCGTGCCCACCGCGAGCGGCAGTCCGTGCATGAGGATCATCGGCAGCGCCTGATCGGGCGACTCCAGTGCCGGGAAACGCACGCGGGCAATCATGCCCAGCACGACCGGAATGATCGCGTAGAGCAACAGGCCTAGTGCGTTCAGGCCGACACCCCATCGCACTGCCCGATCGTCTCGAGCCGCGTAGAGCTTCTGCAGGATGCCAGGCGAGACGATGAACGCGGGACCGAGCAGCGCCAGATAGACGATGCCCGAGCCACCGCCTGCCCAGAAGTTCCAGTAGTCGTCGTGCGGAACGGGCATCGACGTGACTGCCGACCAGCCACCCACCGCCGACAACGCCAGCGGCAGCGCCACGGCGAAGCCAGCCATCTTGACGCTGAGCTGCACCATGTTGACCCAGGCGCCGCCCTTCAATCCTCCGGCTGACGAATAGATGGTGATCAAGGCGCCGCCAATCGTGCAGCCCACCCATTTCGGGGCGCCCGCGACGACCGACAGGATCGAGGACATCGCGATCAGCTGGCCGGCCAGGATCGCCAGCGAGCCGAACCAGAGCAGCAACGCGACCATGCCGCGGACGCTCGCGTTGTAGCGCAACTCCAGATAGTCGCCGACCGTGCGGAGGTCGTGCCTGGCGGCCACCCGGCGCATGGCGGGTCCGATCCAGAGCGCGAGAATGATCGAGCCCGCCGCGGCGCTTCCCACCCACCACCAGGCGGACAGGCCATCGCGGTATCCCAGCGCGGTCGCGCCCACCGTGGACCCGGCGCCGATGTTGGCCGCGAGCAGCGTCGAGAACAACAGCCCCGGCCCGAGCGCGCGGCCGGCCACGAAGAAATCGCGGGCGCCCTTCACCTGCCGCCCGATGACGAGTCCCAGCGCCAGCAGTCCGACCGAGTAGAGCAGGAGCAGGACGAGCGAGAGGTTCACGTGGCGGCTACTTCTTCAGGTCCCGGGCCGCCGGGAGGTTCGGAATGCCGGTAGCCTCGGTGGCGCCGCGCACGATGGCCCGCGCCATCACATCGGCCGCCAGCGCGCCGATCTGCGTGATGTCCACGTCACCCGTCCACTGGCCCGTCGCCAGCGAGAACACCGTGTCGCCGTCGCCCATGGTGTGCGACGGGAAAATCGCGCGCGCAAACCCATCGTCGGCCATCAGCGCCATGCGGCTGACCTGCGCCTTGGTGAGCCGGGCATTGGTCGCCACTAACCCGATGGTGGTGTTCTCCGCGGCGCGCGGGCGCGGGCCTGTCTGTCCGGAACGGAGCAGCATCCGGGCATCCGCGAACGTACCGTCGGGATTCCGCACGCCCGCCACCACCTTGCCGGTGTCGGGATCGATGATGTCGCCCACCGCGTTCACGGCGACGATGGCGCCCACCGTAAGGCCGCTGGGCAAGGGTGACGCTGTAGCTGCCGAGCCCGGCCTTCATCGAGCGGTTGGGGCCGCCGCTCTTGCCGACCGTGGCACCGGCACCGGCGCCGAGGGTGCCTTCCGCCACGGGCGCGGTCGAGGCCCCTTCCGCGGCGCGGTAGCCGCAGTCCGCGGTCGGTCGAATCTTCGGGTTGCCGCCCACCGGCAGGTCGAACAGGATAGCGGCCGGCACGATCGGCACCTTGGCAATGCGGACGTCCCAGCCGATGTTGTGCTCTTCGAGCCAACGCACCGTCCCGGTCGCCGCTTCGAGGCCGAACGCGCTGCCGCCGGCGAGCACCACGGCGTTGACCTTGTCCACCATGTTGCCGGGATCGAGCAGGTCCGTCTCACGCGTGCCAGGGGCACCGCCGCGCTGTGATACGCCGCCGACCGCGCCTTCGCCGTCCACCAGGATCACGGTGCAGCCGGTGGGGCGTTCGGCGAGCGTGTGATGGCCGACCTTCAGGCCGGCGACGGCCGTGAGCGTGCGATTGACTGTGGGTGCGGGCGTCTGGCCATCGACAACGGCCGCGGCGAGCAGGCAGAGCAGACCCAGAGCGGTGAGGGGACGTCGCATGCGGGGCATGATAGCGGAGAGCGGTCCGCCGGCGCCATCGAGCCCGCGAATAGGATCGATGTCAGGGCCAGCAGCCGAGGGCTCGCCGCACGGCCACCAGCTGGCCCAGATGATAGGCGTTGTGATCGGCCACCAGCAGCACCGCGCGCAGGTAGGTCTGCTGTCCTTTGCCGGTCGGGACGATCGCGAAGAGATCCACGGCGTCGCAGATCAGCTGCTTCAGTTTTTCGCGATCGGCGATGAAATCCGCCACGCTGGCGTCCCAGGCTCCGGGGCTCGGCGGCTCGGGGTTGCGCGGCCAGTAGTCGTCGGGAAACGTCAGCGCGTGTTCGTAGCTCGCGTTCACACAGAAATCGAGGAGGTCCTTTTGCGCCAGGCGCAGGTGCTCGAGCAACTGCCACGAGGAGTGCTCGAAGCCCGAGGCCTGCACGCCGCGCAGCTCCACCGGCAGGCCAAGAGTGGCCTTGTCGAAGCCGGCGTGCGCCTCCTCCCAGTCGAGCAGGCGCACAAGATGTGAGCGTAGCGGGTCGGCCGGCACTTTCTTCGCCATAGGGCCATTATGCCCATGCCAGACCTTCGCGTCTTCCGCTTGCCCCGAACTCAGCAGGCCCGTCACAATGGCGCATGCCGAAGACGATTCAGAACAGGTGGTGGGCGCAGGCAGGAGCGGTCGTGGCCACTCTCGCAGCGGCCGGGGTGCACGCGGCAGGCCAGCAGGCGAAGCCGGTGACGACCTTACAGGTGAACCTCAAGATCGGCGGGGCCAGCTACACGGCAAGCGGCCCGGGCGAGTGCATTCATTCCACGGAGGGCGGGCTCTACGACACGCCGGGCACCCAGTGGGGCGCGCGCCGCACCGACGGCAACCAGAACGTCAACTTCAGCATGTGGCGGCTGAGCGGTAAGGGCGACAGCGTCATGCTGTTCGTGACGGCCGGCGGCAAGACCCACAAGGTCAACACCGTGCCGGTCGGACCGCCGTCCAACCGCGCCGGCTCCGGCACCGCCACCTTCGAGGCCCGAGGCGCCGGCGGCGCATTCACGCTCGACCTGCGCGCCGACACCGGCGCGGCGATCACCGGTCAGCTGATCTGCTCCGGCTTCACCAAGCCCGAGGACAACGGCGAGTAGCAGCCGCGTCACCGCGTGTGGCGCCGGCGATGCCCGTTGACCGTTCACGGCCATCCGGTAATACGATCAGCAGCGTGACGCACCTGGCCCCCGCCCTCGTTGATCGTGTTCTGCTCGAAGTGGAACGCGCCGCGGACGAAATCGTGGACTTCACGTCCGAGATGATCCGCATCCCCACGGTGAACCCCCCGGGCGAGCACTACGAGGATTGCGCGCGCTACATCGGCGACACGCTGAAGCGCCTGCACTTCGACATCGAGTACTTCGCGGCAGAGGGCCGGCCCGAGCACACCACACGCTATCCGCGGCTGAACGTCGTCGGCACTCGGAATGGGCTTCGCCCGCGGCCGACGGTGCACCTGAACGGTCACTTCGACGTCGTGCCGGCAGGCGAAGGCTGGACGCTCGAGCCTTTTGGCGGCATCGTCCGCGACGGCAAAATCTACGGGCGGGGGTCGTGCGACATGAAGGCCGGCATCGCCGCGGCCGCCTTTGCGTCGGAGGCCATTCGCCGCGCCGGCGTGCCGGTGCCCGGCACGATCGAGGTGAGCGGCACCGTGGACGAAGAGAGCGGCGGCTTTGCCGGCGTCGCGTGGCTGGCGGAACACGGGCGGCTGTCGTCCACCCGCACCGACTACTGCATCATCCCCGAGCCGTTGAACGTGGATCGCGTGTGCGTGGGCCACCGCGGCGTCTACTGGTTCGAGGTCGCCGCCCGCGGGCACATCGCTCACGGCAGCATGCCGTTCCTGGGCGTGAGCGCCATCGACGGCATGGGCCAGCTGCTGCAGATCATCCGCGAGGAGCTGATGCCGGTGCTGGCGTCGCGCCGCACCGAAGTGCCCGTCGTCCCCGACCTGGCGCGCCAGGCCACGCTCAATATCAACGGCGTCTTCGGCGGCCAGCCGGTGGACGGCATCCAGACGCCGTGCGTGGCCGATGTGTGCCGAGCGGTGTTCGATCGCCGCTTTCTCCTCGAAGAAGGCTTCGACGCCACGCGCCGCGAGGTGGAGGACGTGCTGGCGCGCGTCCGCGCCCGCGTGCCGCGCGTCGAGTATCTGCTGAAGGACCTGATGGTGGTCCATCCCACGCGCACGCCAGACGACTCGCCGGTGATTGCCGCGATCGAAGCGGGCGTCAGCCGCGTGCTGGGCCGGACCGCGACGCGCGTGGCCAGCCCGGGCACCTACGATCACAAGCACGTGGCGCGAATCGCCGGCGTGCCGCACTGCGTGGCCTACGGCCCGGGCGAACTGGAACAGGCGCATCAGCCCGACGAGTACTGCCGCGTGGACGACCTGGTGAACTCGACCAAGGTGCTGGCGCTGGCAATTCTGCAGCTGACCGAGGCGTGAGCCAGCCAGCGTATCCGGCTACAACGATTTCAAGTACTCGACGAGCCGCACCTTCTGGTCGTCCGTGAGCCCCAGCGCAAGGGCCTGGTTGTAGTGCTCGACCACGGCTCGCAGATTGGCGAAGCGGCCGTCATGGTAGAAGCCGCCCGTCCGTCGGGCCGATAGACCCGCAAGCGGGGTCGTCCGGTAGCGCCGGTCCGGGGACCGCGAGGCCTGGAAGTCGTCGATGCCGATCTCCTCGGGCGTGTGCATGTTCCATCCGGGCTCGGTGAAGAGCGGCGGCACGTGACACGACGCGCAGCCGGCCGCGCCGTTGAACACGGCCTTGCCCTGTTCCGCCAACGCCGGATCGAAACTGCCGTGCGAGGGCCTCGGCGCCGGAATCGACAGCTGGTAGAACTGGAGCGCCGGCAGCTTGGACGTGACGAGGTCCGGGTCGTGGCGCACGTTCCCGAATCCCGCGCGAGCCGCCACCGGGAACTGCACCGGATCGTTCAAGCCGCGAGTCCACGAACGTGCCCTGACCGTGCATCTCGAGGTTGGCGACGAACGCGTTCCAGTGCGAGACGCCGCCCCACCCCGTGTAGGTCGTGAGGTTGACGCCGGCCAGCCCGAACGCCGCGGGAATGAGGGTGGCCGAGCTGCGGCCGTCCGGCCGGAACGCCTTGCCGTCGAGGAACAGTTGCGCGTCGAACTTCCCGGGGCCCCAGCTCCTGAGGACCGTGCGAACCGTGTCCTGATCGGTCTGCAGGAGATCGGCCACCGCCTGAGATCCGGCGCCAGCGCGATGATGGCGCCGACGTTCAGGTCGCGATTGGGCCAGCCGTCGAGGCGACGCCCCACACCGGGCGCAAACGAATCGTCCACCGTCGAATGGCAGAACGAGCACTGGATGCCAACGGAGCTGAGCCGGCCGTCGGGGCCGCGGAATCCTTTCACCCCGACGACCGCATTGGCATCGAGGAGGGCGAGCGTGACGGCCGGGTCATCGAGGTCGAGGCGGCCGTGGCGGACCGCCTGGAGGACGTGTGCCGGTAGCGCCTCCACGTCAACTTTGAGGCCCACTGCCAGCGCCGTCCTTGGGCTCACCCCGGGGCCGACGCCGCCCTGCCCCGCGCCGGCGATGGCCTGGTGCAGCTTGAGCGTGTCACCCCAGAACACCTCGTCGCCGAAGGTGTCGTAGCGAAAGATCTGCCGGCCTCGCTCGAACAGTCCTTCCGCGTGGTCACGGATCACACGGTCGAAGGTCGGCGGCGGCACGGCATTCTGGGCCCGGCTGGCGGTGGTCAGGACGAGCCCGACACACGCCAGCGACAGAAGAGCGGTCATCGGTGTGCGCATCACATCCCCTTTTGGTTCAATGCAGGCGCTCGGCGCCCGCCAGCAGAGCCATGAGCCCCGCGTATCATCGCGTTGTCCCTGCCCATGAGAGTGGGCAAGGAGCCGAAAGGTGACAACGGCTCTGGTGGGAACCTTTTGACCCTCGCGGCACTCTATTGAGATGAGGAGTCGATGAGCCTACAGATGTCGGACGAAGATCTCGTGCAGGCGGTGCGTGGCGGGAACCACGCGTGCTTCGAGGTGTTGATGCGGCGCTACAACCAGCGCCTGTACCGCGTGGCCCGATCGATCATCCACAACGATGACGAGGCCGAGGACGTGATGCAGCAGGCCTACATCAATGCCTACCTGCACCTGGGGCAGTTCGAGGACCGCGCGAAGTTCTCGACCTGGCTCACCCGCATCACCATCCACGAAGCGCTGAGCCGGGTCAGGAAAGCGGGTCGCCTGCTGCAGCTCGAGGATCGCGGAGAAGGAGGGGAATCCGTGGCGGATCGAATCACGTCACCGGGTCAGGACCCGGAGCAGGCGGCCTACAGCGGGGAGCTGGCCAGGGAGATCGAAGGCGCGGTGGCCGAGCTGCCCGATGTCTTCCGCGGGGTGTTCATGCTGCGCGACGTCGAGGGCCTGAGCACCCTCGAGACCGCCGAGTGCCTGGGCCTGAACGAGGACACGGTCAAGACACGCCTGCACCGCGCCAGGGCGATCCTGCGGCGCGAACTGACCGCGCGCATGGGCGACGCGGCGGCCACCGCGTTCCAGTTCCACGCCCCACGGTGCGATCGCGTGGTGATGGCGGTGTGCTCGCGGCTTGCCCGGTTGGAAGCCACGACCACGTAGAGACGGCCCGAGGTCGCGGCCGTCGTTCGCGCGGCGCCGATGCTAGCCGCGCACTTCCTCGAAGGCGGGCAACCGATCGCGCACGGCGTCGAAGTCGTGATCGCGCGGCAGGCGCCAGCGCGTGAAGGGCCCGATCTCGGCGAGCGGCCGTTCGAGATGGCGGTTCGTCGTCTCGGAGTCGCCGCGCATCGCATACAACGCCGCCATGTAGTAGCGCGTATAGGGATCGTCGGAGCCGGCGGCCAGACGCTGATCGAAGAGCTGCACGGCGCGCTCGAAATAGCTCAGTGCGTTCTCCTGATCGCCCTTCCGCTGATAGGCCGCGGCCAGCTTCTGCGACAGTTCGATCATGGTCCGCTCGCGCAGCGCGTGATCGCTCATCGCGACGTACTCGAGCTCCCGCCGGTATTCACGAATCGCCTCGTCGTAATGCCCGCGCCGGTAGAAGACATAGCCCAGGCGTGACCGCGCGCCCACCACCAGCAGGCCCTGCGTTCCCGACATCGCCTGCTCCTGCAGGAGCACGGCGGCACGGGCCACGCGTTCGGCCTCGTCCAGATCGTCCCTCAGGGCGAAGAGCAGCGACAACTGCAGGTGGGTATAGCCGGCATCGGGGTTGAGCTCCAGCGCGCGCCTGAAGTGGGTGATCGCCAGGTCGACGTTGCCCTTGCCCATCCAGTAGTGGCGCGCCAGGTTCGAGTGCGCCTCGGCGTTGTCGGGCGCCAGCCGCAGGCCCTCGTGCATCTCGGCGATGCCTTCGTCCATCCGGCCGAGATCCGCGAGCGTCTCGCCGAGCCGGACGTGGGCTTCCGCCGAATTCGGACGGAGCGCGACCGCCTGCTGCAGCAGGTCCAGGCTGCGCTGCAACAAATCGGGCAGGCTCTCGAAGTAGCCCTTCAGGTCGAGCGCGCTGCCGAGGGAGATCATCGCCTGGACGTAGCCAGGCGCGATCGCCAGCGCGTGTTCGAACAGGCCGATGGCGCGATCCACCGATTCACGTGAGGCCAGCCGCAGGTTGAGCATGCCCCGTGAATAGGCCTCGAACGCCTCCACCGACACGTCGGTGTCCTGCTCGATCGCGTGGCGTTCCGACGAGCCGATTTCGTGGGCCATGCCGGAGCGTGCCAGCTCCTGCACCAGCTGATCCTGCAGCTCGAAAATCTGGTCGATGGTGCCATCGAGCTTCACCGTGGCGGCGGACTCGTTGGTCGTCACATCGACGACCTGTCCGGTGATGCGCACACGATCGCGAATCCGCTGATATCCACCGGCGACGACGAAGCTCGCCCCGAGCCGGCGGCCCAGCTCCATCGACTGCCGATCGTCGGCCGGGCGGGTGCCGGAGGGCAGATTGCGCTGCAGGTCGAACACGTGCTCGCGCGGAATGACGACCAGCCCGCCAATCTTCGCGAAGTCGGCGGTCAGGGATTCGGCGATGCCCTGGCCGATCCACTCATCCGACGGATCGCCCGTGATGTTCGTGAAGGTGAGCACCGCCACCGATCGCGCCATCGGCTTCGACGGCCCCGGCATCGGGCCGGGCAGGCCCGCGGCCGGATCGGAGAAATCGATCGGGCCGCGCCAGGCGGAGGATCCGGCAAACGGCTGATCGCGCAGGCGTCGCCGCGCGTTGGCCAGATCGACGTAGAACTCGCGCGCCGACTGGTAACGGAACGCCGGGTCCTTCTCCAGCGCCTTGCGGACGATCGACTCGGCTTCCGCGGGGACGCTGTAGCTGTAGCGTCCAATGGCTTCGGGCTCGCGGTTCAGGATGCGATCGGCGACATCGGCCATCGACTCGCCCGCGAACGGAAGCCGTCCCGTCAGCATCTCGTAGAGGACCACGCCCAGCGAGAACAGATCGGCGCGGTGGTCCACCTCCCCGCCACGCAGCTGTTCGGGCGGCATGTAGTTGAGCGTGCCCACCACCATGCCGGCCATCGTCAGCGAGGCTTCGGTGGCGAAGCCATCGCGCGAGGGGATGGCCTTGGCCAGGCCGAAGTCGAGCACCTTGACCAGCTGCCGGGCGGTGATCATCAGGTTGCCGCTCTTGATGTCGCGGTGGACGATGCCCAGCGCGTGCGCTTCATCCAGCGCGTCGGCGACCTGCATGGCGATGTCGAGGCTGTCGGGGACCGCGAGCGGCCCCCGCGCGATGCGGGCCGAGAGCAGCTCGCCTTCGACGAACTCCATGGCGATGAAGATGCCCTGCTCGTGTTCGACCAGGTCGTAGGCCACGGCGATGTGCGGCGAGCGCAGGCGCGCCGCCACCTGCGCCTCGCGCACCAGCCGGCTCCGGGCGTCGGCGTTCATGTCGAGCGAGGGCGCGAGGAATTTCAGCGCCACCTGACGGCCCAGGCGCGTGTCTTCCGCCAGGTACACCTGACCCATGCCGCCGCTACCCAGGCGGCTGATCACGCGGTACTGGAGGATGGAGGTTCCGGGAAGGTCTGCGCCGTGAGGCACCTTTACATTATAGTTCGCTGGCATATGGCGACACTCGTCCGAAGGCTCGGGCTCTGGAGTTCCATCGGTCTGGTGATCGGCATCACGATTGGCGGCGGCATTTTCCGGACACCGGCCAGCATCGCCGCGCGCGTGCCCGACCCGATGATGATGATGGGCGTCTGGGTGCTCGGAGGCATCATCGTCCTCTGCGGCGCGCTCGCCTTTGCCGAGCTGTCCGCCGCCATGCCCGAGACCGGCGGCATGTATGTCTATTTGCGCGAGGGCTGGGGGCGTCCCTCGGCCTTCCTTTACGGATGGGCTCAACTGGTGCTGATCCGCGCCTCCGCGCTCGGCGGCATCTCGTCGGTGTTCGGCGAGTATTTCCTGCGGACCTTTGGCATCGACCCGCTCCTCCATCCGGCGTGGGCCGATTATCTGGCGGCCGGGGCCATCGTCTTCGCGGCTGTCACCAACATCGTCGGCGTCCGCCTCGGCGCACTATTTGCCGGTATTTCAACTATTACGAAGTTCGGCGCGCTGGCGTTCCTTGTGCTGGCGTCGTTCCTGCTCGGCAGCGGAGCTGGTGCCAGCTTCACCAACATGGCCTCCACCGGCGCGGCCGTCAACCCCGGGCTGTTCGGCCTGGCGCTGATCTCCGTGATGTGGGCCTACGACGGCTTCGCCGATCTCACCTTCGCCAGCGGTGAAGTCACCGACCCGCAGCGCAATCTCCCCCGCGCCATCATCTTCGGCACCATCGCCATCATCGCCATCTACCTGCTCGCGAATGCCGCCTACCTGTATGTGACGCCGATTGGCCAGCTGCAGAACTCCAAGCTGATTGCCGCCGACACGCTGAGCGCCATCTTCGGCCAGGTCGGCGTCTCGTTCATCGCGGTGGTCGTGATGATCTCGACCTTCGGCTCGCTGATGGGCAGCATGCTGGCCTCGCCGCGCATCTTCTTCGCGATGGCCGACGACAAGCTGTTCTTCAAGCCGATTGCCGCGGTGCACCCGACATGGAACACGCCGTACGTGGCCATTGGCCTGGCGGCGGTGCTGGGCGTGGCGATGGTGATGACGCAGACCTTCGAGCAGCTCACCGACACGTTCGTGCTGGCGATGTGGCCGTTCTACGCGCTCAGCGTCGCGGCGCTCTACCGCCTGCGCAAGTCGCATCCGCATCTGCAGCGCCCCTACAAGGTGGTGGGATACCCCGTGGTGCCGGCGATCTTCATCGCCGCCGCGTGCTACCTGGTGGTGAACGCGCTCATCACCGACCCGAAGTGGACGTCGATCACCTTCGCGGTCGTGCTCGCGGGCCTGCCGGTGTACTACCTGTGGTTCAGCGGCGGGACGAAGCTCGCGGCGCAGCAGCCGGGCGCTTAGTCCACTAGAACGCCTTCGATTGGCAACCGTCGACGACGACGGTGGTGCCGCTCACCCAGCTGGCGCGCGACGAGGACAGGAACGCGATGACGTTGCCCACTTCCTCGGGTGCGCCGAAGCGGCCGAACGGCAGCTCGCGCCCGACGAAGTCGGCGATGCCTTTCGGGTCTTCCTGCTGGCGCTTCCACCACGATCCGCCCTCGAACAGGATCGAACCGGGCGCGACGCCGACGACGCGAATCTGGTCCTTGGCGAGCTGCTGCGCCAGCGACTTGGTGAGGCTGATTTCCGCGGCCTTCACCACGTTGTAGGTCATCCGGCCGCCGGCTTCGCGGCCGTAGATCGACGAGACAACCACGATGACGCCGCCGCCACGATGGCGCATGTGCGGCACGGCGAGCTGCGAGCAGCGGATCGCCGGAAACAGGGTGTTGTCGAATGCCTCGCGCCAGTCGGCGTCGCTCGTCTGCTCGAGCGAGCCGCCGCGGCCGAGGCCGACGTTGTTCACCAGCACGTCGATGCCGCCGCACTCGACGATCGCGGTTTCCATCAGGTGGTCCACGCCGTCGGGCGTGGAGACGTCACACGCCACCGGCACCACTTTCGAGCCGCGGCCCCATCGCGAGCGCAGCTTGTCGGCCGCCTTGTTCAGCGCCTCCAGCCCGCGCGCCGCCATCACCACCGTGCAGCCCTCGCCGGCCAGCGCCTGGGCCGTCGCAAATCCCAATCCCCGGCTCGCGCCGGTGATCACCGCTACCTTGCCGCTCAGTCCGAGATCCATCGCCCGTTACCGCCTGTTGGTCAGATCGTTCAGCCGCCAGTCGAACTCGTGAAACTCCATCTTGAAGCGGTTCTCTTCCAGGAAGTCCGCTTCCGATCGCACCACCAGCGGCGCGATGATCGCCAGCACCGACCGCTCGAGCGGGCTGCGGCTCGCGAACACCGGCGCCGCCTTGTCGGCAAAGCTCTCGATGAACGCCGCCTCGCGCCACGAGAACATCGGGTTCACGCTGAGGATGCCGTTCTGCCTGTCAACGAACACCATCTCGCGGCGGTCCACCACTTCCTGAGTCGCGGCGTTCAACTGCGCCTCGATGCGCTCCGCCGAGAACGCTTCGCTCTTCAGGCGGCCGCCGCCGAGGGCCCCGCGGCCGAGCGCCAGCACCGCCCGCGCATCACCGAGCGGCACGATGATGTCCCTCTCGATCTGGTCGAGCGTGACCGTACGCCCGGCGGCTCGGAACGTCCTGCGCTCGAAGGCTCCCGGAATCTGCCGGATGCTGCCTGATGGAAACGACTGGCTGCGCCGCTGGATCGGATAGTTGTCGATCACCGTCTGCAGCACGAACGCGTTGTAGGCGTTCAGCCAGAACGCGAGTTTCTGGTTGCGGTCGGCGGACTCGGGCAGCGTCGCGCCCGCCAGCGACGCCACGTAGCGATCGAACCGCGGGCGTTCCTGCTTGAGGGCGTGGTAGTAGACCAGCCCGTCGCGAACGTAGATGTCGAGGACCGTGTCGAATGCGCGGTGCAGGGCATCGACCGACGGCGGCGGTGGATCCTGGGCCTTGAGGCCGGCGACGAGCAGGCAGGCAACGAGCGAGGCCAGTGCGAGGTGTTTCATGGGAATGCAGAGAGGAAGGAAACGAGCGCCGTGTTGAAGGGCTCGGGTTGTTCGAGATTGGCCAGGTGGCCCGCGCCGGGAATGATCTCCAGCCTGGATCCGGGAATGGCCTCGGCCAGCTTGCGCGACTCCTCCACCGGCGTGAGTTCGTCTTCGGCTCCCACCACAATCAGCGCGGGCACCCTCAGGGCCGCGACGATGCTGGTCGAGTCCGGCCGTTCCATCATCCGCACGATGGCGCCGCGGATCGCGTCGGGCGATTGCTGCTTGATGAGGCGCCGCACGGTGGACTCGACCGTGGCATTGCTCTCGCGCGTCGTCGCCCCCAGCAGCTTGGGCATCATCTCCCGCGCCACGCCGGAGGCGCCTTCGCGTTCGACCAGCGCCAGCATGCTGCGGCGATTCGATCGCCCTTCGAGCGTATCGGCGCCGGCCCGCGTGTCGGCGAGGACCACGCCGCTCACCAGATGGGGCGCGAGCCGGATCGTCGCGAACGTCGCATAGCCGCCCATCGAGCAGCCGCCGAGCACCGCGTGCTCGACCTTCAGTTCGGCCAGCAGATCGATCACATCCTTCGCGTAGTCGTCCATCGTCGGCGACGCGCCATCCGGATCGGTGGTCCCGCCGAACCCGCGCAGGTCCGGCGTAATCAGACGCCAGCCCCGCGGGATGCTGCGGATCTGCGGCTCCCACATGTTCGCGCCCAGCGGAAAAGCGTGCAGCAGAACGATGGTGCGGAGTTCGGAAGCGCCGGGGACTGAGTCGAGATAGGCGATGGTTCGGGAGCCGACGTGACAGGTCCTGCCTGGTCATGGGGTGGGTGCGGCAATTGTATATCGCAGCCGCCGGCCACCCGGGGCCGTTCTGGCGCCGTGGCTGGTCACTGCCGGCGTGCCGGCTGCGGCGCGGTCCAGCGCGTCCGTCACCAACCCGTTGACCGGCGGCATTCACCGACGCAAGGTGCGGTCATGCGAACCCTCTCCGCCCTGCCCATCCTGCTGGCTGTCCTCGTTCACGCGGCCCCCGTGGCCGCGGGCTCCCTCACCACCGGCGAGCGTCAGCGCCTGGTCGCCCATCTCGAGATGACCGAGCACTGGCTGTCAACCGAGGTGGACGGCTTGTCCGCCGCTCAACTGACTTTTCGTCCGTCGCCCAACACCTGGTCGATCAAGGACGTCGTCGAGCATCTGGCGATTGCCGAGCCGCAGTACTGGCAGCAGGTGCAGGC
Organism: uncultured Acidobacteriota bacterium; assembly: GCA_963723005.1. Taxonomy (GTDB): domain Bacteria; phylum Acidobacteriota; class Vicinamibacteria; order Vicinamibacterales; family UBA2999; genus VFZN01. The sequence goes on from CAVRPA010000020.1 coordinate 549,087, forward strand.
GTCGCTGAAGACGCCGGTCACGCCCGGCTACAAACCGGAAGCGACCGACGCCGGCATCCTCTGGTACGGCATCGACCGGACCGAGCGGACGACCACCGGCGACGCGCGGGTGCCGGACGGCCGCTTCAAGACGGCGGCGGACGCCCTCGCCTCGTTCACGACCCTGCGCGCGACGATGCTGACGCTGGCGCGCGAGTCGCAGGACGACTTCCGCGGGCGCAAGCTCATCGAGGGCAACATGGACGTCTATCAGTGGTTCCTGATGATCTCCACGCACGCGCAACGGCACATCCTGCAGATTCAGGAGATTAAGGGAGACAAGAAGTATCCAAAGAATTGAGATCTTGAGATCTGGTGAGCTGGTGATCTCGGGATCTGATCTGGAGATCGCGGGATCGCCCGATCTATCTGAGGATCTTCAGACCTATCTGAGGATCTTCAGATCTCGATCGCGGCTTTGAGTCTCTTCACGTGCTCGCGGAAGGTGTAATCCGGATCTTCGGCGCGGCGCTGGAGGTAGTCCGCCAGGCGCAGCTGATCGCGGAGGGGATTTCCGGCCAGCAGCCGAGCTGCCTGGGCCTGCTCGCGAGTGGCGATCTCCCGGGCCGCGGCGATCACGCGCGGGCAATCCGTCAGCGTCACGAACAGCACGCCGTCCTCGTCGGCGAACACCGCATCCTCGCGCGTCACCGTGGTCGGGCCGCATGTCGCAGCCTCGAGCGCGGTGACGTGCCGCCGCCGCAGCTCGAGCGGCCCGTTTGGCGCGGTGCCCCGCGACCAGACCGGGATGCCGATGGCGCGAATGGCCGCGCTGTCGCGGTGAACGCCGTCCACGATGATCCCCGCCAGGCCGCTGACGTGCGCCTCTCCGGCAACCAGATCGCCGATACAGCCTTCGTCGAGCCGCCCGTTGTTGTCGATGACCAGGATGTCGCCGCTCACAGCCAGAGAGATCGCCTCCAGGAAGGCGTCGGTGCTGCCGGAGTGGACCGCAGGCGCCACCCGCCCAGCCGCGCGCAGTTGAGGTCGGATGGGCAACAGCCCCGGACGGCCCAGCCGTACCGGCAGCTGCAATTGCATGCACGCATCGGCGATGAAAGGGGTGGTCCAGTCGAAGCCGTCGAGGCCAGAGAGAGGGGTCGGCATGGCTCTCAGTCTACGGCAGCCGGCAACCGGCAGACGGGGCCGTCGGAGAGTGGAGACGGGAGTCGGGGACGTGAGTCGGGAGTCGGGAGTCGGAGAGCCGGAAAGCCAGAGCCTAGAGCCTGAACCCAGAACCCCAGAAGCCTAGAACCCTAGAACCCTAGAACCCTAGAACCCTAGAACCCTAGAACCTTGGAACCCAGAACCTAAACCCCCGCCGCTCGAATCGTCTCGAGCACCTGATCTCCCAGATCCTCTGCCTTCCTCGCACCGACACCGTAGACGTGGCGCAACGCCTCTGCCGTCTGTGGTTTCTGCCGCGCGAGCTCGCGCAGCGTGGTGTCGTGAAAGATGACGTACGGCGGAACACCGCGCTCGCGGGCCACCCGCAGCCGCAACTCGCGCAGCGATTCGAACAGCTCGCGATCGACACCTTCCCACGACTCCGCTTCCACGCGCGAGCGCCGGGGAGCACGGCCCTTCTCGGGCTTCCGCTGGCGCGCCAGCGAGAGGCCGCTCGACGCGGCCGGATCCTTCAGCAGCGCGGCGCCGTCGGCCGACAGGTGCAGCACCGGGTACTGATCGCCGGCCTGCTGGAGCAGCCCGTGCGCGATCAGCTGATCGATGTAGCCGCGCATCTCGTCGATCGAGATGTCCTTCAGCAACCCGAACACCGAGAGCGCGTCGTGGCCGCGGGTCTTCACCTGCTCGCTGGCATGGCCGCGCAGAATGCTGCCGACGTGCGCGGCGCCGAAGCGCTGCCCCACCCGCGCGACGCACGACAGGATCTTGCGCGCCAGCGTGATCGGATCGGACACCGTCTCGAGCTCGCCGAGGCAGTAGTCGCACGCCCCGCAATCGTCCTTGGTGTAGACCTCGCCGAAGTAGCTCACCAGCCGCTTGTGGCGGCAGCCGACGCTGGCGGCATAGCGCTCGATGTCGCGGAGCAGCGCCTGGCGCGCCTCGGTCAGCTCGCCGTTCTTGTTGAGGAGCTCGCGCCATCGCAGGAAGTCGCCCGACGAGACGATCAGCACGCACTCGGCTTCGAGCCCGTCGCGGCCGGCGCGGCCGGCCTCCTGCTGATAGTGCTCCAGCGATTGGGGGCCGCCGGCATGAATCACGAAACGCACGTCGGATCGATCGATGCCCATCCCGAACGCGACGGTGGCGACGACGATGTCCACCGACTCGTTGAGGAACGCATCCTGGTTGCGGTGCCGCTCCTCGTCCGCGAGCCCGGCGTGGTACGGCCTGACGCGGAAGCCTTCGTCCTTGAGCCATTCCGACAGGTCGTCCACGTCGCGACGCGTCGGGCAATAGATGATGCCGGCCTCGCCCCGGTGCCGCGACAGCACCTGCAGCAGCTGCGTCTTCAGCGAGGCGCGCGGCAGCACGCGATACAGCAGGTTCGGCCGATCGAACGAGCCGACCAGCGTGACCGCCTCGCGCAGGCCCAGCTGCGACACGATGTCCTGCCGCACCCGCCCGGTGGCGGTGGCGGTGTAGGCATGGAAGCTCACCTGTGGCATCGCCGCGCGGAGTGCCCCGAGCTGCCGATACTCCGGCCTGAAGTCGTGTCCCCAGTGACTGATGCAGTGGGCCTCGTCGATCGCCACGAAGCTGAGCGGGCAGGTGGCCTGCAGCCACGACATCCAGCCGCCGCCCTCGCCGGCAATCCGTTCCGGCGCCACATAGAGCAGGCGATATCGGCCTTCGCGCAGCCCGGCCATCACCGTCGCCCGTGCCTCCGGCGCCATGGCGCTGTTCAAGTAGGCCGCGGGCACGCCGTTGGCGACGAGCGTGTCCACCTGGTCCTTCATCAGCGAGATCAGCGGCGAGATCACCAGCGCCAGCCCGTCGCGCACCAGCGCCGGCGCCTGGAAGCACAGCGACTTGCCGCCGCCGGTGGGCAGCACCAGCAGCGAGTCGCGCCCCTGGACGACGGCGTCCATGGCTTCGCGCTGTAACGGGCGGAAGCTGGTGTAGCCCCAGTAACGTTCGAGCAGGGAGGGAAGGGGGTCGGGCACGAAAAACGTGAATCTGTTGATCTTGTGAGGTGGTGAGCTGGTGATCTGATCTGATGATCTGGCGATCTGAAGATCGATCTTCTGATCGATCTGGTGATCTGGTGATCTGGTGATCTCGTGACTTCAGTCGAAACGAAGAAGGGCCGGGGTGAAGCCCCGGCCCTTCTTCATGTGTCGTACCGGTCGTGCCTGCCATCTCGCCGCGCCGAAGCGGCTCGGCGGAGGCGGGCGGTGTCGGCGGCTACGCGCAGCCGCTGGTCGTGCCGCAGTTGCTGCACTTGTAGCACGAGCCGCTGCGCACCATGATCGAACCGCAGGTCGTGCACGGCGGCGCGTCCTCCTGGTTCTGCATCGCGGCGAACGGCGAGCCGCTCGGGACGATGGCGCGGGTGGCGGTGACGGTGGCGGTCACCGTCTCGGCGCTGCCGACTTTCGGCGCCGGAATCTCCAGCGCCGCCTGCGGCTTGCTCTCGGCCTCGTCGCGATTGTTGACGCCGGCGCGGAACTGCGCCTCCGGCGACAGGAACTTCGACGCCATCCAGCGGAAGATGTAGTCGACGATCGACTTGGCGAAGCGGACGTCGGGGTTCTTGGTCATGCCCGACGGCTCGAACCGCACGTGGCTGAACTTGTCCACCAGCGCCTGCAGCGGCACGCCGTACTGCAGCGCGTAGCTGATGGCCTGGGCGAACGCGTCGGCGAAGCCCGAGATGGTGGAGCCTTCCTTGGCCATGACCAGGAAGATCTCGCCCGGCATCCCGTCCTCGAACAGGCCCACCGTGATGTAGCCCTCGTGACCCGAGATGTCGAACTTGTGGGTGATCGCCTGCCGCTCGTCCGGCAGCTTGCGGCGCTGCGGCGCGCGGGCCGCCAGCGCCTGGGCCACGGCCGCGTCGATCAGCTCCTTCGGCGCGACGGCGGCGGTCGCCTTCGCATCGCGGGAGGTGTTGAGCGGCTGCGTGCGCTTGGAGCCGTCGCGGTAGATCGAGACCGCCTTGGCGCCGAGACGCCAGGTTTCCAGGTAGGCCTGCTCGATGTCCTCGACCGTGGCGTCCTTGGGGACGTTCACCGTCTTGCTGATGGCGCCCGAGATGAACGGCTGGGTCGCGCCCATCATCTTGATGTGGCCCATGTAGTGGATGGACCGCTCGCCACGCGCCGCCTTGAAGGCGCAGTCGAACACCGGCAGGTCGCGCTCCAGCAGGTGCGGCGCGCCCTCGATGGTCTCGTGCTCGTCGATGTGCTTGATGATGTCGTCAATCTGCGTTGCGGTGTAGCCCAGGCGCTTGAGCGCCATGGGAACCGTCTGGTTGACGATCTTCATCATTCCGCCGCCGACCAGCTTCTTGTACTTGACGAGCGCGATGTCCGGCTCGACGCCGGTGGTGTCGCAGTCCATCATGAAGCCGATGGTGCCGGTCGGCGCCAGCACGGTGGCCTGCGCGTTGCGGTAGCCGAAGTCCTCGCCGAGCTCCACCGCATCGTCCCAGGCCTGCTTGGCGGCGTTGTGGAGGTCGGTGGGGACGTACTTCGGATTGATGGTGTCCTTGACCGCGTCGCGGTGCTTGCGCATGACGCGCAGGAACGGCTGGCGGTTGTCGTCGTAGCCGGCGAACGGACCGCCGTGATCGCGCGCCACCCGCGCCGACTGCGCGTAGGCCTCACCGGTCATCACCGCGGTGATGGCGCCGGCGTAGGCGCGGCCCGAATCGCTGTCGTAGGGCAGGCCGCGCGACATCAGCAGCGCGCCGAGGTTGGCGTAGCCCAGCCCGAGCGGACGGAAGGCGTGGCTGTTCTTCTCGATCGGCTTGGTCGGGTAGCTCGAGTTGTCGACCAGGATTTCCTGCGCCGTGATCAGCGTGCGGCACGCGGCCCGGAACGACTCGACGTCGAACTCGCCGTCGGCGGCGACGAACTTCATCAGGTTGATCGACGCCAGGTTGCAGGCCGAGTCGTCGAGGAACATGTACTCGGAGCACGGGTTGCTGGCGTTGATGCGCGCCGTGTTCGGGCAGGTGTGCCACTCGTTGACGGTGGTGTCGAACTGCATGCCCGGATCGCCGCACACCCAGGTGCCCTCGGCAATCAGCCGCATCAGGTCGCGGGCACGATAGGTGTCCATCGTTTCGCTGGTGGTGACCGACTTGGTCTGCCACACACCGTCGTCGAGCACCGCGCGCATGAACTCGTCGCTGGCGCGGACCGAGTTGTTCGAGTTCTGGAAGAACACCGAGCCGTAGGCCGTGCCGGTGAACGAGCCGTCGTAGCCGGCATCGATCAGCGCCCAGGCCTTCTTCTCTTCCTCGACCTTGCAGTTGATGAAGTCGACGATGTCGGGGTGCTCGGCGTTGAGGATGACCATCTTCGCCGCGCGGCGCGTCTTGCCGCCCGACTTGATGACGCCGGCGAACGCGTCGAAGCCCTTCATGAACGAGACCGGGCCGGACGCCGTGCCGCCGCCGGCCAGCAGCTCGCGCGCCGAGCGGATGTTCGACAGGTTGCTGCCCGTGCCCGAGCCGTACTTGAACAGCATGCCCTCGGTCTTGGCGAGGGTGAGAATCGACTCCATGGTGTCGTCCACGGAGTTGATGAAGCAGGCCGAGCACTGCGGCGCCTTCTCGAACCCGCAGTTGAACCACACCGGGCTGTTGAACGCCGCCTTCTGCTCGACGAGCAGGTGCTTCAGGTCGTCGCTGAACGCCAGCAGCGCGTCTTCGGAGGCGAAGTACTTCTGCTTGCGGGCCCACCCGGTGATGGTGTCCACCACCCGGCCGATGAGCTGTTTGACCGAACGTTCGCGCTCCGGCGACCCGACATGGCCCCGGAAGTATTTGGAGACCACGATGTTGGTCGCCTGCTGCGACCAGGTCTTCGGCATCTCCACGCCACGCTGTTCGAAAACAACGGCGCCCTTCTCGTTGCCGATGACCGCGTCGCGAAGCTCCCATTCAACCTGATCGAACGGGTCCTGTCCGGCGGTGGTGAAGAACCGCGGGAACTCCAGTCCGGGAGCGGCCGCCGCGCGCGCGCCCTGGCGCGCCGTATCCGTGTTCTCGCTGTGAACCGACGACCCGACCGACTGCTGTCCGGCAGCGGCCGCCGACAGCTTCTGAGCACCGTCCTGCATGCTCCCTCCAAACCCAAGCGAGGACACCCGCCCCTGGGGGACGTCTCCCGCGAAAAAAGATTCTTTAATCTGCTTGTTGCGCGCGCGTGTCGTTTTGTGCAGTCGTGCTCATGGCTACCGGCTCGATCGTGTCCGTGACATTGGCCGCTGGGATGGGCCGCCGCCGCGAACCTCGTTCTCGCGCGCGACGCTCAATATGCGCCCCCGACTACCGGTTGTCAATAGCCGTAAACCACAAGATGTTGCGTGTGTCTTTTAGGTCGAACGCTAAATATCGACATTTATGGCCGAAAACATGACCTTCGCCATATTTTCGCATGACAACCTTTTTTCCGCAATGTTTCCGGAACTGCCTAACGGACCAGGACGGCCGCCATCGCGCTCGCCTTGTCCGCGAGTTTTCCGGCATAGACGAGGTTGCGCGCCTTCAAGGCATCCTCGGATTGCTGGACGAACCGGCGCGCGGCGTCGAACTCGGTGCGGCCGTCGGAGTTCAGCGTGGCGGCGTTCACCCGGGACAAATCGCGCGACACCCGCGCCAGCAGGGCGCGGATAGAGGCCTCGGTCTTGGCCTCGGTGCCGGGCACCGGGGTCAGGGTGAGCGCCGGCGGACGCGGCGCCGGAGGGCCTTCGTTGGTCACTGGCCCGGGCACCGGGGGTGGCGCCACGGGCTTGGGCTGAGGGCGGACGGGCACCGAGGGCTCGGCCAACGGCGGAGCTTCGACAACCGGCGGCGCTTCGGGCTCGGCGTAGGTCGCGACTATCCGCGGCGGCGCGGGGGGCGGCGCCAGCACGGGCAGCTCGGGTTCGACAACCGGGACCTGGGCCCGCGCGGAGCATCCGGCTCCGCACGCGCACAACACCAGCACGACGGCCAGGGGGTGCAGTCGCATGCAGTACTCCGATCCTATCGCGCGCGAGGCAGTTTGATCACGAATGTTGTGCCCGTACCCACTGTCGATTCAACGTCGATATCGCCGTTGTGCAACTGAACCGTGCGGAAGACCAGGGACAGGCCGATGCCGCTGCCCCGCTTCTTGGTCGTGAAGTACAGGTCGAAAATGCGGGCGAGGTTCTCTGGCGCAATGCCGTCGCCGGTGTCGGAGACCCGCACCTCGACCCGTCCGTCGCGGGAGGTCCCGCACGCGATCCGCAGCCTGCCACCCTTCGGCATGGCCTGCACGGCGTTCTGCGCCAGGTTCAGCAGCGCCTGCCGCAGCAGCGGTTCGTCGCCCTCGACCGCCAGGACGGCGTCCTGACAGGCGTTCTCGCAGGTCACGCCGGTGTGCTCGGCTTCGGGCGCGATGGCGTCGCACACGCTGGTCACCAGCGAGCGCACCTTGACCGGCGCCAGCGTCACGTCTTCGGGGCGCACGAATTTCAGGAAGCCTTGCACCACGTCGTCGAGCCGGCGAATCTCCGTGCCGATGACCTCGGCATGACGCGCGGCCGAGCGGGGCTCCGGGGACGCCAGCTTCTGCTTGAGCAGCTCGAGATGGATGGTCATCGCATTCAGCGGGTTCTTCACCTCGTGCGCGACGCCCGCGGTGAGCCGGCCGAGCGAGGCGACGCGGCGCGTGAGGTCGGCCAGCTGCGCGCGCTTCGGCCCATCGCCCACCGCCAGCTGCAATTGCGCCGAGACCTGGTCGAAGACGTCACCCAGGTCGCGGAACTCCTCGTCGCGGAGGTCGAGCGGCTTGTCCAGCTCGCCGCGCCCGAGGCGCGTCAGGCCGCTGGTGATGACGTGAATCGGGCGCAGCACCACCTGCGCCAGCAGCATCGCCACGCTGACCGCGATGATGAACGCCAGCCCCACCGCCAGCCCGGCGGGGACCAGCGAGCGATCGAGCTCCTGACGAATCAGGATGGTGGACAGCCCGATGCAGATCTCGCCGAACGGCTCGTCGCCAAGCGACAGCGGCTGGCGCCACTCGAGCGTGCGGCCTTCGGTGTAGACCGCCCGCACCTGTTCGTACCCGTTTGCCGCGACCAGCCGCGGCAGATCCTCGCCGGCGGGCAGCGTGCGTCCCACCTGCGACGGGTCGTTCGAGGCGATCACCGTCCGCGTGCGATCGACAATCGCGGCGTAGAGGACTTCGGGCGAATACATCGCGGACTCGAGCGCGGAGAGCACCGTCGGACTGGAGCGGATGTCCTGGTAGGCCGTCTCGCGGCTGACGAGCACGTCACGGGTCTGGTGGAAGACGCCGGTCGAGACCAGTTCGGCTCGTAACGTCGCCTGCTCGAGCAGCACCCGCACCAGCGTGCCAATCTGCAGCAGGCTGAGCGCGACGACAATCAGCACGACAATTGTCGTGATGCCGAGCACCTGCTTCTGCTTGATCGAGAGCGGCATGATCGGATCAGGCCCGTGGCGTCGAGGCCCCGCGGACGTCCGCGGAACGGAAGCGGCTGCGAGTGACAGCGACGTGCACAGAGGCTACCGGGGCACCCGCAGGGGCAGCGTCACGCGCGCCTCGCCCGTCTGCGCCAGCACGCTCATCTCGCCATCGACGAGCGCCGTCCGCTGGTAGGCGGGCAGGATGACCATCCCGCGCATGGACGGTGATGCCGGATCGATCAGGCGGTGCAGCACCGGGCTGCCGGCGCCGGCGGCTCCGCGATGCAGCGAGGCTGCCACGGTCCGCGGCGGGAAGTCGTAGGACAGGCGTCCCGACACCGGGTCGTAGTCGAATCGCACGCGCAGCGACGCGCCGGGCTCGGTGGCGGTCGCCTCGAACGAGATCGAGCCCGGAACCACGCCGTTCACCAACGGCGGCGTGGTCGGCGCCGCGCGCCGCGGTCGTGCCGCCTGCTCGTAGGCGAATGCCAGCGACAGCAGCCGCGCGTCGCTCCAGGCCGGCCCCAGCATCTCGAAGCCGATCGGCACACCATCGGTGGTGAAGCCGGCCGGCATTGCCATCGCGGGGAAGCCGGTGCTGGCGCTCAGCTGACAGGTGGTGCCCCGCTGCGTCTCCTCCACCACCACCGGGCGGCGGCGGAGCGTCGGATAGGCGAGCGCCTCGACCCGATGCTCGTCGAACGCGGCGTTGACCATGGCGACCAGCGCCTGGCGGCGGGCCTGCACCTGACGAATCTCCTCGGGATCGGGCACCGCGGCGTTCCGCAGCTTGAACGTGGCCTCGAGCGCGGCATGAAAATCGCCGCGGTCCAGGATGTCCTGCAGCGACTTCACCGGCGCGTTCGGGAACTGCGCCAGGTAGCGCATCAGGTCGGTCTTGAACTCGAGGTTGATCAGGCTCGAATCGGTCCACGACCTCGTCCAGGCCGGGGATGGTGATCTCGACGATCTCGGCGCCCTGTGCCTTCATCTCGTCGAGCGCCTTCCGCACGATGCCCGACACCTCGGCGTCTTCCGGCGCGGCGCCGAACAGGTTCTTCAGCACCCCGATGCGCGTGCCCTTGAGCGCGCCCGCCGACAGGCCGTCGCGGAAGCTCTTGGGCCGGCGATCGCGGCCGCCGGCGGTGATCGCGTCGGCCGGGTCGTCACCCACCGTGGCATCGAGCAGCAGCGCCAGGTCGGTGACCGTGCGGGCCAGCGGGCCGCCGATGTCCTGCGTGTGCGACAACGGAATGATGCCGGTGCGGCTCGACAGCCCGAGGGTGCCCCGCAGGCCGAACAGGTTGTTGTTGGCGGCGGGGATGCGGATCGACCCGCACGTGTCGCTCGCCATTCCCCCCATCGCGAAACTCGCGGCCACCGCGGCGGCGGTGCCGCCGCTCGACCCGCCGGGCGTGCGGGCGAGATCGTAGGGGTTGCGGGTCTGCCCGCCGAGCGAGCTGATGGTGATGATGCCGGCGGCCAGTTCGTGCAGGTTGGTCTTGCCGAGGATCACGGCACCCGCGGCGCGAAGCTTCGCCACCTGCACGGCATCGCGCCCGGGCCTGAACCCGGCGAGCGCCACCGAACCGCCGGTGGTCGGCATGTCGGCGGTCTCGTAGTTGTCCTTGATGACGAGGGGAATGCCGTGCAGCGGACCGCGCGGCCCGCGTTCGCGGCGTTCGCGATCGAGCGCGTCGGCGTCCTCGAGCGCGCGGGGATTGAGGGCGATCAGCGCGTTGATCGTCGGTCCCTGCTTGTCGTAGGCGGTAATGCGCGCGAGGTGCGCGGCGGCGATGTCACGCGCCGTGGTGCGGCCGGCGGTCATCTCGGCCTGCAGGTCGAGAATGGTTCGCTCGACGACCTCCACGCTCCTGGCCGGCGACGACGCGGGCGCCGCGGCAGGGGCGCCCCGCTGCGCCATCGGCGTCGTTTGGCCAACCAGCGCAATCGCGCCAGCCACGGCAATCCCACAGACGACCCGCGCGCCGGAAGTCACCAGCCCGCTAGCCGCCTTGTGCGACATGCCCTTCGCCCTTCATCCGGTTCAACTTGTTGTGCAGCGTCTTCAGGCTGATCCCCAGCATGTCGGCGGCCCGGGTCTTGTTGCCGCCCGCGGCCTCCAGCGTCGCCAGGATCAACTTCTGCTCGGCCTCGTCCACGGTCATGCCAGGCACCAGCGTAATGCCAGCTGGTGCGGGGGCGCTAGCCCGCACCGCGCCCAGCGGCGGCAGGTGCTCGGGCTCGATGTAGTCCCCGCGCGCCAGAATCGTCGCCCGCTCGATCACGTTGCGCAGCTCGCGCACGTTCCCCGGCCAGTCGTAGTCGGAGAGCAAGCGCATCGCTTCCGGGCGTCAGGGCATTGACCGTGCGATGGTCGCGGATGTTGAACTCGTCGATGAACGCCTGAATCAGCAGCGGCAGATCCTGCTTGCGATCGCGCAGCGGCGGCAATTCGAGCGAGAACACGTTGAGCCGGTAGTAAAGGTCCTCGCGCAGCCGCCCGTCACGCAGCGCGAGCTCGGGCTTGACGTTGGTCGCGGCGATGACCCGGACGTCGACTTCCTGCTCGACGCGGCCGCCGAGGCGCCGGAAGCGCCGCTCCTGCAGCACGCGCAGCAGCTTGACCTGCGTGCCCGGCGCCATCTCGGCGATCTCGTCGAGGAACAGCGTCCCGCGGTCGGCAAGCTCGAAGCAGCCGGCGCGCCGGTCCATCGCTCCGGTGAAGGCGCCCTTCTCGTGACCGAAGATCTCGCTTTCCAGCAGCGTCTCGGGGATGGCCGCGCAGTTGAGGCCGACGAAGGGCGCATCGACCCTCGGGCTCAACTGATGGATCGTTTGTGCCACCAGCTCCTTGCCGGTGCCCGATTCGCCGAGGATGAGGATCGAAGCCGGAGTCGGCGCCGCCTGTTCGATCACCCGATAGATCGCGCGCATCACCGGGCTGTGGCCGATGATGCGGCCAAAGCGCCCGCGGTCGGTCAGCTGGCGCCGCAGCGCCTGATTCTCGCGCTTCTGCGCGTTCAGCTCCGTGAGCCGATCGAGCAGCCGCCGGAGACGCTGCGGGTCCACGGGCTTGCTCAGGTAATCCTCGGCGCCGGCCTTCACCGCCTCGACCGCGGTATCCACCGTGCCCTGCGCGGTGAGGAGGATCACCTTGACGTTGTCCATGTCCTCGCGGATGGCGCGCAGCAACTCGAGCCCGTTCATCCGCGGCATGATCAGGTCGGAAACGATGATCGTCGGGCGGAACTCGGTAATTCGCTCCAGGGCCTCGGCGCCGTCACCGGCTTCGTCGGCCGCGTAGCCCCACGAACGGACGAGCTCGGCCAACCCGCTCCGGGTGGACTCCTCGTCCTCGACGATCAGCACGCGCTCGGCGTTGGTCCGCGTCACCTGACTCACAGGGTACGAGTGTACCATCCCTCCAAGGGATGATCGCCCGTCGTCAGTGGGAATCGATCGGGGAGGTCGTGCTCTGCTCGGGGCTCCCCACGCAGCTGGCGCTGACGGGTGCTGCTCGCCTGGCTGGCCTGGCGCCGCTCGGGCCGGATGGTGGCCTCTCGCTCGCGTTCATCGCCGCGGTGTCGCTGGGCGATACCGTCCTGCTGGCGGCCCTCGTCGCCTGGCTGCTGAGGCGGCGCGGCGAAAGCGTGCGCGAGGTGCTCTGCGGCCACCGCCGGCAGGGCCGCGAGATCCTCCTCGGGCTGATGCTCGTGCCGATCGTGCTCGTCTTCATTTCCGCGACGCTGCTGCTGCTGCGCACCCTGAACCCCCAGTTGCGCAACGTCCCCGACAATCCGCTCGAAGCGATGGCTCGTACGCTGGGCGGCGCGGCCGTGCTGATGGTCGTGTCCATCGTCGCGGGAGGCGTGCGCGAGGAGGTGCAGCGCGCGTTCCTGCTCCACCGCTTCCGCGCCGATCTCGGCGGGCCGACCGCCGGGCTGATCCTCACGAGCGTCGGCTTCGGCCTCGGCCACGTCGTCCAGGGTTGGGACGCGATGATCGTGACCGGGCTGCTCGGCGCCTTCTGGGGCCTCGTCTACCTGTCACGCGGCAGCATCACCGCCGGCGTCGTCAGCCATGGCCTCGCCAACGCGGCGCAGGTGGTGGTCTCGTACCTGCAACGGACGGTCTGACGGACGACCTATGGCGCGATCAGCGTGACCGGCGTGCGCCGGCGCAGATCGCTCATCCAATCCGCGATCAGGTCCTGCCGCCGTTCGTCCATCGCGAAGCGCTGCTGCAGATAGGCCTCGACTCGCAGATCGTCGCGAATCCAGGCGCGCAGACGCCGCTCCGCGAAGCCGCCGTCGCGCAGCACGCGGGCAAGCCCGTCCTCGCCCCCCGCCACGGCGCGCGCCGCCGCCAGGCGCTCGTCGATGCGCTCGACAGTGGGCTCGAGAGGATCGTAGCGATCGACTTCTCGTAGCATCAGCTCGCGGTCCACCAGCCGCTGCACGACGTCCGCATCGACTGCCGCGCCTTCAACCAGGCCGAGCGCCAGCGCGGTGCGGGCGTCGGACAACGTGACCGTCCGCCCGGCGACGATCGCCAGCGTGCGGTCCACCAGCTCCGGTGTCTGGCCGACGAGCATGGACACGAGCAGCACGGATCATCAGCATCAGAAGGCCTGGCCCAGTGAGATGTGGAAGATCGAGCCGCGCTCGCGAGTCCCATCCGGCAGCGTGCGCGGGTTCACCTTGAAACCGAGGTCCACGCGCAGCGGCCCGATCGGCGAACGGTAGCGCACGCCGAAGCCGGTTGCCACCCGCACCTCGCCGATCTCGATGTCGCTGGCGAGCGGGAACACGTTGCCGGCGTCCACGAAGCCGACCAGGCCCAGCCCCTTCCAGTACGGCGCGCGGAGTTCGGCATTCAACACGAGCAATCCATTACCGCCCTGGGGATACCCCTGCGGATCCAGCGTCTCCACGGTACCCAGACGATCGAGCGAGAAACCGCGAACCGTGGAGTCGCCGCCGGCAAAGAAGCGCTCGCTCGCGGGCACCTCTTCCAGCACGTCAACGATCTGGTCGCCGTTTTCGTCGAGGACCGGCTGGCCGTTTTCGTCCACCCGGGGCAGGTCGCGCGGGTAGCCACGGGCCAGGCCGAGGCGGGCGCCGCCGACCACCACGAATCGCGAGCCGGGCAGGTGCCGATAGACGAAGCCCTGCAGGAACGTCTTCCCGAAGCCCACTTCCGAACCGTAGGCGCGCGCCGCCACCGAGGTGTCGAAACCGAGCACCGTGCCCCGCTGCGGATCGAGCACGTCATCCCTTGAATCGCGAAGCACACCACCCGAAAACGTGGACAGCCGGACCTGCGGGAAGAGCCGGTCGATCAGCAGACGGTCTTCGGGGGCGATCTGCTCGTCGAACAGCTCCGTGTAGTCGTTGGTGTAGCGCACGGTCGCCGTCAGACCGGCCGCGAAGCGCCTGGCGTAGTCGGCGCGGACACCGCGCCGATCGAAGTTGAAGCTGGCGCGGATGCCTCGCTCGAGGAAGGCGGTGAACTGCGCGTCACCGGGGCGGCCGAACGCCCGGGGCTCACGGAAGGTGCCGGTCACGCGATAGTCGTTGAACCCATAACCGCCGGTGTCGGTGGGGTCGGTGTTGTCGATCTCCGGATCGCGTGGCCGAAGTGACACGCGCGAGAAAAAGGTCAGCGTGCGGTTCTTTCCCCACAGATTGCGCCGGCTGATCTCGAAGAAGCCGCGCGGCGCCACCTCGATACGCTCCTCGGCCGGGCCGCCATCCGGGGAATCCCGCAGGCGACGGCCGACTTCGATACCACCGCCATAGCTGATGCCGGTGGCGGGCGCCTCCTCCACCGTGACGAGAATGTCGCGCAGCGGCGATCCGGTACGCGGCAGGTCCGAGATGCGGACGCGGCGGAACAGCCCGAGCTGGCTGATCCGCTGCTGGCTCTCGACAATCGCCTCCGCGCCGAGCGGGTCACCGGGTCCAATCCGCATCTCGCGCCGGATGATGTCGGCGTTCGTGCGCGTGTTGCCGGTGATCAGCACGCGATCTACCCGGGCCTGCTCGCCTTCACGGATGGTCCAGGCCACGCTGGCGCGGCGATTCTCGTCGGCAAACGACACCGCCGGCGTAATCGCCACGGCAAGATAGCCCTGGTTGCGATAGGTGCGGCTGAGCGCATCGCGATCCGCGGCGAGCAGCGGCCGGTAGAAAGGCCGGCCAGGCTGCAGTCCCAGCACGGGACGCAGCTTCTCTTCGGGGACACCCTGCGCGCCCTGGATGCTCACGGTATCCACCGTGGTCTGCGGCCCCTCGACGATGGTGAAGCGGACGTCAACGGGGCGGAAGCGAACGCTGTCGCCGGTCTCGGGCAGCACTTCGACCGAGGGCTTCACCCCGACGCGCTCGTAGCCGCGAACCCGGTACAACTCTTCGATCGCCGTGGTGATGGCCGACACACGCGCGTCCGCGAAAGGGTCGCCCCTGTTCAGTTTCAGGAGCGGTTCGATTTCGGCGCTGGGCAGCGTCGTATTGCCGCCGATCGATACGTTGTTGACGTGGTGCAGCGGGCCGCGCGTCACGGTGAAGGTCAGCAGCAGCTCGCCGTTCTGCTCGCTGCGCGTATACGGCGCCTGAGCGGCTCGATAGCCGCGCTCGCGCAGGTAGGCCTCGATGTTCCGGCTCGCGTCCTCGAGCAGATCCTCGTCCACCGAGCGCTCCTCGCGCACCGGCACCAGCGATTCGAGCGAGCCGCCAGGCACGGGATCGCCGGCGTAGACCAGGCGGACACGCAGGCCCGCGTCCACCGCCACTTCGACCGTCGCGGTGTGGGTCTCCTCGGAGAACGTCGTGCTCTCGCGCACCGCCGCGGCGTAGAAGCCCTGGCCGCGCAGATCGCTTTCGTAGTCGAGCAGCCGCTCCAGCAGCTCGACGCGGTCGTAGACGCGGCCCGCTTGAATCTGCAGGCGCTCCACGATCTTCGCGGCCGGCTCGGTCGGCGTCCCGGTAATCGACGAGGAGGCGATGGTCGTGCGTGGCCCCGGGTTCACCTGGAGCGTCAGCGTGGAGGTTCCCTGCGCGGTGCCCGGTTCGAGCAGCGGCGAGACCTCGACCGCCCGATAGCCGTGGTCGCGATAGAACGCGCTCACGGCCGCCGCCAGCTCCGGCGCCCTGGACTCGGCCATCTCGCCGCCGAACCGCTCGTCGATCACCGACTGCACCGCGGAGCCGGGCACGTCCCCTCCGCCGCTAACCGTGATGCGCGTCACCAGCCGGATGGGTCGCAGCACCCAGCGCAGCTGGACGCCATCGGCAACGCGGGTCGCCATCGCGCGCACATCGTCGTAGCGGCCAAGGCCCACCAGGTGATCGATGGTGTCGCGGACCGCTTCGAGCGACAGCGGCTCGCCGATGCGCGTTTCCACCAACTCGATGACGCCCGGGTCAACGCTGCTGCCTTCGGTGGTTTCCACCGCCACGTCGGTGACGAGCCGGCCGATGAGCGGGTCGATCGATTGCGCCTGAGCCGCGGTGGCCGCGGTGGTGACGAGCGCCGTCACCAGGGCGATCACCAGCCGCATCAGAAGGTGTGCCTCTTGCGCATCTCGAGCGCGTAGGTGCGATCCTCGTTCTGCGACAGCACCCACGCCAGTGATTCGCTCTGGTCGAACTCCAGCAGGATGATCTCGTCGCGGGTCGAGGACGAGAGGCTGCGCGCGTAGGTCAGGTAGATGCGATCCGAAATGCGCTTGCCGATGGTGACGCGTGCCGAGGGATTGACGTTGAGGCGCGCCGACTGCTGATAGGGATCGACCAGCAGCGGGGTGATCTGGAACGAGTCCACGCCAAACGTCTCCTGGACCACCTTCCCGACCTCGGCCGACAGCGTGCCGGTGAGCGCGCGCGTGGCGCGGGCCTCGAGCAGGCGCTGCTGCCGCTCGTTGGGCCGCTGCTGCGCGGCCAGCTCGAAGTCGCCGCTCGGCCCGGAATCGCTGAACAGCATCGTCAGGATGTCGAGCGGCGGCAGGGGCGGATCGGACGTGAACTCCGGCTGCAGCCGTTCGGTGGTCCCGGCCAGGCGCAGCGTGACCCGATAGGTCTGCTGTGGCACGCGCACGCGCGTTTCGGCCTCGATGTCGAAGAACGGCTGGATGCGATCGGGGTTGGTGAAGTCCAGCGTGCCGCGAGTGACGAGGTAACGGCGGCCCTCGAAGCGGGCCTCTCCGCGCTCGATGTCGGCGCGGCCCAGCACCAGCGGCCGCTCGTAGGTGCCACGCAGGTTGACGTCGGCACTGGCGATGATCCGAGCCTGATCGTTCTCGATGCGCAGGCTCGACGGGGCGATCAGCCGCACGTCATAGCTCAACTGATTGGGCGCGGCTTCCGACAGGGCGCCTTCGATGGCCGGAATCGCATTGCCGCTGCCGGAGAAGTTGAACAGGCCGCCCGAGGTGTCGAATGGCCGGGTCCAGGTGGCGCTCTTCACCGTGACGAGCCCGCTCAGTACCAGCGCCGTGCTGGGCCCGCGCAGTGCGAGGTTCGCGTCCACGACCGAGCGCATGCCTTCGGGGAACCGGAGCCGCATGTCGGTGCCGGTGGCCGATACGTCGTATTCACTGAGCGTGTAGCCGTTCAACCCGACGCGTCCCGCGAAGCGGACCGGCCCGCCCGCCAACCGGGCGCTGAGCCCGTCCAGCTGCACGCCCGTCGCCGTGAACGTGACGATGCCGTTCAGCGCTTCGAGCGCGTGCGGCACACCGAAGTGTCGGAGGCGTCCGTCGGAGAGGAGCGCCGTGCCGGAGACGACCGGCGCCTCGACCGTGCCCGTCACCCGCGCGGCCACCTCGGCGCGGCCGGAGCTGCGCACGTCCGGCGCGAAGCCCTGCAGCACCGCCAGGTTCGCCGCACCGTTCGCGGTGAGGGCCAGCGCCTGCTTCGGGACGTCTACCGTCCCCGCGAGATCGAGCTCGGTGTCCTCGCCCACCAGGCGCAGGGCGTCCACCTGCAGCACCTGGCGATCCACGCTCATCCGGATATTGCCGGCGTTCTTCAGCTCGTAGTCGAAGAAGCGAAGGGCGACGTCTTCGACATCGACGTCCACGCGCAGCGCGTCCGGGTTGTAGAGCTCGCCGACCACGCGAATCGTGCCGCTGGCCACCGCCGACGTGAACGGCGACAGCTGCGGCTGGAACGCGCGCACGTAGGGATCGAGGGACGTGTCGGTGATGCGGAATGACAGTTCCGCGTCCATCTCGTCGGTCAGCGCGATGCGGCCCGTGCCCGACGCGGCAAGGCGGGTGGACGCGACCTCCATCTCGTAGACGAGCACGGTGCCCTGCACCGACATGCGGCCCGACACCTCGCCCACGCCTTCGTCGCCGTAGAACAGGTCGCGGACGCCGAACTTGACGTCGTAGCGCGGCTGGTTGAACGTGCCGCTGCCGCTGGCCGAGAAATCGAAGAGCCCGGTGAAGCCCGGGCCGCTCGACATCGCCGCCACCGCCAGCGTCTCCACCGCCATGCCGCGGCCGTCGGCGTTGAACGAGTAGGCGCCGTTCCAGCCGATATAGGCGGCCCCCGTGACGGTGGTGCCGCCCTTCAGCACCGTGAGGCCGTCGAGGCGCACGCCCGCGCCCTCGAAGCGCAGCGCCGCCTCACCCTCGGCGAACGGCTCGCCATAGGCGGTGCCCTGCCGGATCGCCAGCCGGCCGAATCCAAACGGCTGCGTGTACTGGCCGTACAGGTGGAAGTCGCCGGACACCAGGCCCTGCACGTCGTAGTCCTCGAGATCGAACGCCCCGAGGAAGTCGGCCACCGTGCGGTTGGTCACGCGCACGCGGGCGTCAATCTCCTCGCCGCCGTCCTTGCGCGGGTAGCCGAGCGAGAACTGGCCGGTGACGTCGATCTCCGAGAAGCCGTCGCGCAGCACGGCGCGGCTGACGTTGGCGTAGCTGTTCTCGACGACGAAGTCGGCGTCCACTGCGCCCCAGGTCACACCCCACGCGTGCAGCTTGTCGCCGACGAAGCGGCCCTCGATGCGAGGCCGGCTGAACGCGCCGAGCATCACGCCGTCGAAACGGCCGACGCCGTCAATCGGGATGGCCATCGTCGAGGCGCCGAATGCCGTCATGATGCCCGCCAGGAGACGATCGCTCTCCTGCCAGTTCGTGCTGGTGACGCGGAAGGGAATCTTCGACCGATCACCCCAGGCGGTCGCGCCCTCGAAGGCGACATAGGTCTCGGCCGTGGCCATTTCGCTCGGCTCGAGCCAGATCGCCTGCGGGTCGAAGCGATAGGTGATGTGTCCGCCGATCCCGACCGGCTGAAGAGGGCGATTGTTGCTGAACGGGCCCTGGACGAGCGCCCGTCCCTCGGCTTCGGCCGCGGCCTCTGCCGGCAGCCGCGAGCCGATCACGCTGACTCCCGAGGGCGGCGCAATCGTGACGTCGCCGTCGCCGACGCGCTGGGCCCATTTGCCGTTCGGCCAGTCCACCAGGTTGCGGCCCGAGGCCCGGCCCGCCACACGCAGGCCTTCGGTCTGGAGCAGGTTGGTCAGCGCCAGCACGTCGACGTCCGTGTATTCGACGTCGAAGCGCGAACGGATTGGCTCCTTCGGCTTGCCGAGGGGCGCCATGCGGTACTTGAACGAGGTGTGCCCGCCGTAGAACCCGGAGGTGGCGCGCGTCACCTCCATCCAATCGGGCACCCAAATCAGGTCGCCCTCGAGGTTCGGGAAACGGAACTGGTTGACGCCGGCTTCCTCGCTGTAGAACGAGCCCTTCAGCTCGCGCCCGCCCTTGAACATGTGAAACGTGCCGGTGAAGTCGCCCACGCCGTGCAGCGTGAACTTGTCGCCCGCGAAGAAGATGGGGCGCATCTCGGGGAACTGGATCTTCGACTTCACCTGGTAGATCTGCTCGGGCCAGCGGGCGATGTCGACGACCCCGGTGACGTCGCTGACCGTGCCGTCGGTGATGAGCCGCATCCGATCGAACACCACCTGCCCGTTCACGACCTTGAACGTGGCACCCATGCTCGCGGTCATCGGCCGGTAGTTCTGGATCGTGATGGTGCTGTTCGAGAAACGGATGCCGCCGCGATACTCGATCAGCTTGGCGACGTTGACGTCGATGTTGCGCGTGACCGCGCTCCAGTTCGAGCCGAAATCGCGATACACGAACTCGCCTCGCCACGCGCGCACGTACTGAAGCGTGGTGACGACCGGCGATGGCCCGGTGCGGGGCGGACGCGGCGGACCGGTGACGCGGGGAAAGGTCTGGCGGCCATCCGGGAAGCTCTCGACGACCATCCGCCAGTCGGTCATCTCGATGCTGTCGAGCAGCACCTCGCGGTGGAACAAGGCGCCCCAGGTGAGCGACACCTCGACGCGCTTGGCGACGAGCCAGGGATCCTCGCCGGGCCGCATGCCGTCGATGACCAGGTCCTCGATGACGAACCGTCCGCGCCCGAGCTGCACGCCGAGCCGGCCGATGTGCAGACCGCGGTCGAGCCAGTTGCCGCCGGCCCGTTCGGCGCGCGCCTTCAGGGCCGGGCCGAGGTCCACGCTCACCACGCTGACGAGCGCCACTGCCAGGCTGACCGCGACCACGATGGTGATCGCTCGCGAGTAGCGGTAGACCGCGGCGGCCCACTTCTTCACCGGCTCACTCCACGGTGACCAGCAGCGTGCCCGCTTCGACCGACTGGCCTTCGGCCACCTTGATGGACTTCACGCGGCCGGCCCTCGACGCGCGCAGTTCGTTCTCCATCTTCATCGCCTCGATGACGACCAGGCCCTGGCGCGGCTCGACGGCGTCACCGGGCCCGACCAGCAGGCGGACGATCTTGCCGGGCATCGGCGCGATCACGTGCTGCGGACCCGAGCCCTGCGCGCCCGTCTCGCCGGCACGACGGCCGAAGCGCGAGACCAGCGCCGCCGGCAGGGTCTGTCCGTCCAGCGAGACGTCGAAGCCCGCGCCGCCAGGCTTCGCCACGACGGTGACGTCGACGCTGCGCGTGGCGCCGTCGCCTTCACGGACCAGCAGCGACAGCGACTGGCGGCCGACCGCCCGGTGATCCACCTGGAACACGCGATCGTCCACCGAGACGTCCAGCCGATCGTCGCCTGTGGACACGCGCACGGTCCTCACCTTGCCGCCGATCTCCAGTTCGAACTGCACGTGTAACGTCCTCGCCTGAGTGTCCGGCCTAGCGCAACGCGCCGGCGCGGGCCGACTGCTGCCAGCGGCTGGTGGCCGCGGGCGTCTCCGCCGCCGAAACCGCCGCCGCCGTGAGTTGACGGATCGCCACGGCAATGGCGCCCAGTACCGCATGATCCTCGCTCGCCGGATCGAGCGGCTGCCCGTTGCGCGCGGCGAGCTTGCGATCCAGGAACGTGGTGTCGAAGCGCCCGGCCTTGAAGTCCTCGTCCTCGAGAATCCAGCGGAAGAACGGAATCGTGGTGCGGATGCCACGCACCTCGTACTCGGCCAGCGCCCGCTTCATGCGCGCGAGCGCCTCGGGGCGATCCTCGGCCCACGTGATCAGCTTCGAGATCATCGGGTCGTAGTAGATCGGCACCTCGCCGCCCTCGTAGAGCCCGCTGTCGTCGCGGATGCCCGGTCCCTGCGGCACGCGCAGACCGTGGATGCGCCCGGGTGACGGCATGAAGCCGGTGTCGGGATCCTCCGCATAGATGCGGCACTCGACCGCGTGACACCGCGGCACCAGCATCGCCGCCGGATCGAGCGTCAGGCGCTCGCCGCGCGCGATGCGGATCTGCCACTGCACGAGGTCCACGCCCGACACCTGTTCCGTAATGGGGTGCTCCACCTGCAGGCGGGTGTTCATCTCGAGGAAGTAGAACGATCCGTCCTCGTCGAGCAGGAACTCGATGGTCCCGGCGTTGGTGTAGCCGGCCCGCTTGGCCACTGCCGCCGCGGCCGAGGTCATCTGGTGACGAAGCTCGGGCGAGACCGCCAGCGACGGGCTCTCCTCCACAACCTTCTGATGGCGGCGCTGAATCGAGCATTCGCGCTCGACGAAGGGCACGACGGTGCCGAAGTGGTCGCCGAGCAGCTGCACCTCGATGTGGCGCGGCGCCATGATCCGGCGTTCGAGGTACACGGCGGAATCGCCAAAGGCCGATCCGGCCTCCGAACGCGCGGCGCGCAGCGCGCCGGGCAGGTCGGCAGGCTGCGACACCATGCGCATGCCCTTGCCGCCGCCACCGGCCACGGCCTTCAGCATCAGCGGATAGCCGATGCCTTCCGCGATCGCCAGCACCTCGCTGTCAGAAACGGCATCGCTTAGCGGGGATTCCGTACCAGGCACGACCGGCACGCCGGCCGCGATCGCCACCTGACGGGCCGCGGTCTTGCTGCCCATCAGCGTGATCGCTTCGGGGGACGGGCCGATAAAGGTGAGGCCGGCGTCGCGACACGCGGCGGCGAAGTCTTCGTTCTCGGCCAGGAACCCATAACCCGGATGCACGGCGTCGGCGCCCGACCGACGGGCCACGTCGATGATGCGATCGATGCGCAGGTAACTCTCGCGCGGCGGGTTGGGACCGACGGAGTAGGCCTCGTCCGCCATCCGGACGTGGAGTGCCGCCCGATCGCACTCCGAGTAGACCGCCACACTCGACAACCCCATGTCGCGACAGGCGCGGATGACTCGGACGGCAATCTCGCCGCGGTTCGCGATCAGGATCTTTTTCATCGGCCAGAAACTCTTCTGATTCTAGCACTTAGATACGCAAGGGCTGCCCGCCGCCGGGCTTGCATTCCGCCTGGATCGTGATGAGATCGGGGGTATGGCCGCGTCCGCGCGCGAGGGGCTTCCTCTTCCGCGCTGCCGCACCGTCGCCCTCGCCCCCAGTGGCCTGCTCCTGGCCGCGCTGCTGGCGAGTGGGTGCGAGCAGCTCGGGCAGCGCCGCATCGCAGGACCGACAACAGGAAGCCCGCCAGATGATCGAGAGCCAGATCCGGGGACGAGGGGTGCGCGACGAACGCGTGCTCGAAGCGATGCGACGCGTGCCCCGGCACGAGTTCGTGCCGGCCGAGCAGCAACAGGTGGCGTACGGCGATCACGCCCTGCCGATCGGCTATGGCCAGACCATCTCGCAGCCCTACATCGTCGGGTTCATGACCGAGGCGCTGATGCTGACGGAGTCGGACGTGGTGCTCGAGATTGGCTCGGGCTCTGGCTACCAGGCCGCGATCCTGGCCGAGCTCGCACGCGAGGTCTACTCAATCGAGCTCGTGCCGGCGCTCGCGGAGCGGGCACGGCAAACGCTCGCTCGCCTTGGATATCGCAACGTGCAGGTGCGCGCCGGCGACGGTTACCAGGGCTGGCCGGAGCACGCCCCGTTCTCACGCATCATCGTCACCGCGGCGCCCGAGGAGATTCCGCAGGCCCTCGTCGAGCAGCTGGCCGTCGGCGGACGCATGATTCTGCCAGTGGGCCCGGCCGCGGGCGATCAGGAGCTGGTCATCGTCACGAAGTCCAAGGACGGCATCGCCACCGTCCGCAGCCTGCCGGTCCGGTTCGTGCCGATGGTGAAGCCGCCGGGGTGATGGCATGGTAGCGGCCATCGGCGACGAGCAGGCCGCGGTCCTTGCGTGGCTCTCCGATCCGGCCAGCTATCCAGGCCGGCCGGCGGTCGAGCGCATCGACACGCACAGCGCCAGCGTGTTCCTCGCCGGCTCGCGCGCCTACAAGGTGAAGCGAGCGATCCGTTATTCGTTCCTCGACTACTCGACACTGGATCTGCGGCGTCGCGCCTGTGAAGTCGAGCTGCGGCTCAACCGGCGCACGGCGCCGCGGTTGTACGTGGACGTCGTGGCGGTGACTCGCGCCGCCAACGGCCAGCTGGCGTTCGGCGGTGAAGGCGCTCCCATCGAGTGGCTGGTGGTGATGGAGCGCTTTCCTCAGGACCAGCTGCTCGACCGCCTCGCCACGAGCGGCGGCATCTCGGGCCGCCTGGCCTCGCAGCTGGCGGACCGCATCGCGACCTTCCACGCCGGGGCGGCACCAGCGCCACATCGCGGCGGCGCGGACGCAATGCGCGCGGTCGTGGACGACAACGCCCGCGCGTTCGAGGCCGCGGGATCGCGGATCGACGCGGCCGCGGCGCGGGACGTGACCACGATGTGCGAACGCGCCATCGATGCCGGGCGGGAGGTGCTGGATCGGCGGCGCGCGAGCGGATCCGTGCGGCAGTGCCATGGCGACCTGCACTTGCGGAACATCGTGCTGCTGGACGGCGAGCCGACGCTGTTCGACGCCATCGAATTCAACGACGACTTCGCGTGCATCGATGTCTGGTACGACGTCGCGTTCCTGCTGATGGACCTGCTGGCACGCGATCTTTCGGCGCAGGCGAACATCGTCATGAACCAGTACCTGTTCCGGACCGGCGATCTCGACGGGCTGCCGTTGCTGCCGCTGTTCCTGGGCTGCCGGGCCGCGGTGCGCGCCAAAACCAGTCTGGCCAGCGCGGCGATCGAGACCGACGACGCCCGTCGCCAGGATTATGTCGCTCGGGCGGGCGAGTATCTGTCGCTCGCCACGCAGGTGCTGACGCCGGTCCCTCCACGGCTGATTGCCATCGGCGGCTTGTCGGGGTCGGGCAAGTCGACGCTGGCGGCCGCGCTCGCGCCGGGTGCCGGGGGGCCGCCGGGGGCGGTCGTGCTGCGCAGCGACGTCGTGCGAAAGGCGCTCTTCCATCTCGCCCCGGATCAGCGCCTGGGACCGGACGGCTACACCGCCACGGCGACGGATGAGGTCTATCGCGCGCTGTTGATGAGGGCGAGTGACGTGCTGGTGGCGGGCGGCAGCGTCGTGGTCGATGCGACGTTTCTCGCTGCCGACAGGCGCCAGGAGGTCGCCCGCCTCGCCGCGGCGGCCGCCGTTCCCTTCACGGGGGTGTGGCTCGACGCGCCGACGCCGACGCTGACCGACCGCCTGCGCCAGCGGCAGCACGACGTCTCGGACGCCACCGTGGAGGTCCTCGAGCGCCAGCAGGCCGCCGATGCCGGCGAGATCACGTGGATGCGGCTCGATGCCACGCAGGCGTCCGGCGATCTCGCTGCGCTGGTTCGGGAGGAAATCCGCCGGACCGCGTGGGCCACACCCTGACAACCTGGCGGCATTCCGGCAGCCCGGTCCGTTGCCCGCGGGCGAGGCCACCGGAAACCGCGGCAGTGCGCCCAAATCACGCTAGTATCGCGTGGAACGCCCCTTGCCTCTGGGTCTGGTGGCGGGACCGCCATCGGCCGCCATCATCGGTTAGGTCGAATCGCGGCACGCAAACGAACGGAGGGTGTCGAGATGTTATCCGCGCGGATAGTGGAGCTGATTCAGAACCACGCCCCGCAACTGACGTCGGCGGTGCTGACCGAACTGATGGCGAACGATCGGACGCCCTCGTTCCACAACCTGCCACTGCGCGATCTGGAAGCCCGGATCTTCCGGATCCACAACCACCTCGGCGACTGGATCAGCGCCGCCAACGAGCGCGTGGCACAGGAGGAGTTCGAATACTGGGGGCGACAGCGGCACTCCCAGGGCGTGCCGCTCAGTGAGGTCGTCTACGCGGTGATTCTGCTGAAGCGTCAGCTGAGCAAGTACATCCGCGACAACGGCCTGATCGAGTCGTCGTTCCCGCGCGTGGACAGCGACACAATGCTGCCGGTGCACATGCAGGGCTTGCAGGAACTGAACGGCATGATCAGCGAGTTCTTCGACATGGCCCTCTACAACCTGGCGCGCGGCTACGAGGCCGAGGCGAAGCGGGCGGCGGAGTAAACCGGGATCGGGGATCGGGATCGGATGATCCGGGATCCGGTATCCGGTATCCGGTATCCGGTAAGAGGAGAACCCAGAGCAGACAGGTGAAGCCGGACCCGGCTCGTTGTTCCCTGCCCTGATCCCTGATCCCTGATCCCTGCCCCTGATCCCTGTTCCTACAGCGGAATATTCCCGTGCTTCTTCGGCGGGTTCTTGTCGCGCTTGCCTTCGAGCGTGGCGAGCGCCTGGATCAGCTTCCGGCGCGTAGTGCGCGGCAGGATGACCTCGTCCACGAAGCCCTTTTCCGCCGCGACGTAAGGGTTGGCGAACTTCTCGCGGAACTCCGCTACCTTCTGTTGCCGCATCGCCGCCGGGATCCGCCGCCTTCTCGATCTCGCGCTTGTAGAGGATGTTGACCGCGCCGTCCGCCCCCATCACCGCAATTTCGGCTGTCGGCCACGCGTAGTTGAAGTCGGTGCGAATGTGCTTGCTGGACATGACGCAGTAGGCCCCGCCGTACGCCTTGCGCGTGATGACGGTCACCTTCGGCACCGTCGCCTCGGCGAAGGCATACAGCAGCTTGGCGCCGTGACGGATGATGCCGCCGTACTCCTGCACGGTGCCGGGCAGGAACCCGGGCACGTCCTCGAAGGTGACGAGCGGGATGTTGAAGGCATCGCAGAACCGGACGAACCGCGCCGCCTTGACCGAGGCATCGATGTCCAGCGTGCCCGCCAGATACGCGGGCTGATTGGCGACGATGCCGACCGGGCGTCCGCCGAGCCGGGCGAACCCGACCACGATGTTCTTCGCGTAGTGCTGGTGCACCTCGAGGAAGTAGCCCTCGTCCGCGATCGTGTGGATCAGATCCAGCATGTCGTAGGGCTGGTTCGGCGAGGCCGGTACCAGCTGGTCGAGTGACGCGTCCTCGCGATCCAGCGCATCGTCGCTGGCCTTGCGCGGCGCATCGTCGAGATTGTTCCCGGGCATGAACGACAGCAGCTCGCGGATCAGCGCCAGGCATTCGCGATCGTCTTCCACGGCGAAGTGGGCGACGCCGCTCTTCTCGTTGTGCGTCATCGCGCCGCCGAGCGCTTCCTTCGTCACGTCCTCGTGCGTCACCGTGCGGATGACGTCGGGGCCGGTGACGAACATGTAGCTCGACTCCTTCACCATGATGGTGAAGTCGGTGATGGCGGGCGAGTACACCGCCCCGCCGGCGCAGGGGCCCATGATCGCGGAGATCTGCGGGACCACGCCAGAGGCGAGCGTATTGCGGAGGAAGATGTCGGCGTAGCCGCCGAGCGAGACCACCCCTTCCTGGATGCGCGCGCCGCCGGAATCGTTCAGGCCGACGATCGGCGCGCCGTTCCGCACGGCCATGTCCATCACCTTGCAGATCTTGGCGGCGTTGGTCTCGGACAGCGAGCCCCCGAAGACGGTGAAGTCCTGCGCGAAGGCGTAGACGACCCGGCCGAACACGCGGCCGTGCCCGGTGACCACGCCGTCGCCGGGGATCACCTGCTTCTCCATCCCGAAGTCGCGGCAGCGATGGGTGACCAGCTTGTCCACCTCCTCGAACGTGCCGGGATCGAACAACAACTCCATCCGCTCGCGCGCGGTCAGCTTGCCGGCATCGTGCTGCTTCGCCAGCCGTTCCACGCCGCCGCCTTCTTCGGCGCGGCGCTCGAGATCACGAAGTCGTTCGATGGGGTCCATGCTAGGCCGCGACGCAGGGGTTGCTGAGCGTGCCCACGCCCTCCACTTTCACCATCACGCGATCGCCCGGCTGCAGCGGGCCGACGCCCGAAGGCGTGCCGGTCGTCACCACATCGCCGGGCTGCAGGGTCATGAAGCGCGTGAGGTGCTCGATGAGGTACGGCACCGGGAAGATCAGCTGATTGGTATTGGAGTTGTGCCGGCGCTCGCCGTTCACCCAGCCCTCGACCGCCAGGTTCGACGGATCGAGGCCGACCGCGATGCAGGGACCGAGCGGCGCGAAGGTGTCGAAGCCCTTGGCGCGCGAGGTACTGCACGTCCTTCACCTGCAGCTCGCGGGCGGTGACGTCGCACAGGCAGGTGACGCCCAGCACGTAGTTCATCGCCTCGGCCGCGGACACACGGGACGCGGTGCGGCCGATGACCACGGCCATCTCGGCCTCGTGCTCGATGCGCCCGGCCCAGGCCGGCAGGCGAATCGGCTCGTCGGGACCGACCACCGCAGTCGCCGGCTTGAGGAACACCAGCGGCTCCTCCGGCAGCTTCTTGTTCATCTCGGCCGCGTGGTCCTTGTAGTTGAGCCCGATCGCCACCACGATCGACGGCCGCACGGGCGCCAGCCACGACAGCTTCTCGTTGGCGCTAATCTCCTTGCCGGGCCAGTAGTCGCCGTAGATGTCGCCGCCCAGCCAATAGAAGACGCTGTCACGTTCGAGTACGTAACAGCCACCCATGCCTTGCCTTGCGCGGTAGATGCGGTCCATAGAGGGTTCTGAGGTTCCAGGGTTCTGGGGTTCTGGGGTTCTAGGGTTCCAGGTTACGGAGTGCGACTGCTGTCTTCCACCCGGTTCGACTGGCCGCTGACGTTCTGCGGCGAGGCGTTGTCCACTGCCACAACCGCATACACGTAGAGAACGCCGGGCGTGGCCGTCTGGTCACGATACGTGGTTTCGCGGATTGGGGTCGGGGTCAGCGCCTGCAGTGTGCCACCTGGCGCGGTCCCTCGCAACACGATATAGCCGGCCAGGTCGGCCTCGCTGTTCGGTTCCCAGATCAGGTTGATCACGCCCACACCGGCGATCGCGGCCAGCTGCTTCGGCGGCGCTGGCGGGAACGTGTCCACCGGCGTCACGCACGCGGGAGCGGAGGCGCGGCCCACCGTAACCGTGCCGGTCACGACGTCGACCGGGCGCACGGCGAAGCAACGTTCCTCGCCGTAGCGGACCGCGCCCGGAATCGCAAACGTCGTGGTGCTGAGCGGCTGCGTGGTCACCGTCGTCGGCAGGGCCAGCGCGTACGGGTCCGGCGATGCGGCGGCGGTCTTCGGGACCTCGGTCACGTGATAGCCGGTGGGACTGGGCGGTGGCAGGAGCGGCTTTGCCGGCAGCAGCGTCGGATCGACCGCGGTCGTCGACGCCACGTGCCCATTCGACGATGGC
This sequence comes from uncultured Acidobacteriota bacterium, assembly GCA_963723005.1. Taxonomy (GTDB): domain Bacteria; phylum Acidobacteriota; class Vicinamibacteria; order Vicinamibacterales; family UBA2999; genus VFZN01. Next base: position 577,658 of record CAVRPA010000020.1, read on the forward strand.
TCCCACGCCAGGGTCATGCCAGTCTCGGTGTACTCGAGACGCAGGCCCGCGGGCGGGTCGCTCGCGTCGTCAACCGGCACCGACAGCACCGCGGTCGGCGTGCTGGCGCGGCCGCGAGGGGCAACGGCGACGAGAAAATAGTAGCGGCGCAACGCCCCGGCCGCCGGCCCGACGATCGGTCCCGTCAGCGGCTCGACGTCGTCTGGCACCGGCAGTGGTGGAGGACCCGGCCGCGGCGGCAGGATGGTGGCAGCGCGAAGCTCGGGCGTCAGCGTTTCGCGCACGACCGCGACTACACCTTGCGCAAAACCTGGCGGCGTGGGGAACGCCGGAACCGGCGCGCCATCAGGCCCGGCCGGCGGCGGCGCCACGGGCACGTACACCGGATAGGTCCCGATCTTCTCGGCCGCGTCCATGATGTCGGGGCCGCCGGGCGGAATGACCGAGGTGACGGCGTAGAGCTCGATCGCCGACACGTCCGCCGGCGACTGGCCGCTGACATTGGCCGACGGCACCGTGAACCAGACGTAGACGTCGTCGCCGAAGCGCCCTGCCTGCGGATTGGCGGGCGGCGCCGGCACGCGCGAGAGTGGCGGCAGCGGCGGACCCTTCTTGCCACAGGCGGCAAGCAGGCCCACGCAGACGAGCAGCAGGAAGAGGACGCGCGGTCCCCGCAGTGACGGCTTCACAGAATGTAACGCGACAGGTCTTCGTTCCGCACGATGTCCGCGAGCATCCTGCGCACGTAGTCGGCGTCAATGGTAATCGATCGGCCGCTGAGGTCGGGCGCGTCGAACGAGATCTCGTCGAGCAGCCGCTCCATGATCGTGTGCAGCCGGCGGGCGCCGATGTTCTCGGTCTGCTCGTTGACGAGCGCGGCGAACTCGGCCACCAGCGCGATCGCCTCGTTGGAGAACGTCAGCGTCACGCCCTCGGTCGCCATCAGCGCGGTGTACTGCTTGATCAGGGCGCTGCGGGGCTCGGTGAGGATACGGACGAACTCGGCCTGGCCGAGCGCGTCGAGCTCGACGCGGATTGGGAAGCGGCCCTGAAGTTCCGGAATCAGATCCGACGGCTTCGAGACGTGGAAGGCGCCGGCGGCGATGAACAGAATGTGATCGGTGCGCACCATGCCGTGCTTGGTGTTGACGGTGGTGCCCTCGACGATCGGCAGGATGTCGCGCTGCACGCCTTCGCGGCTGACATCCGGACCCTGTGAGCCCTCGCGTCCCGCCACCTTGTCGATCTCGTCAACGAAGATGATGCCCGACTCCTCCACTCGCTTGACGGCGGTGCGGGACACCGAATCCATGTCCACGAGTTTCTGTTCCTCGTCGGCGCGCAGCCGCTCCTTGGCCTCGGGCACCGGCACGCGCTTCCGCTTCGATCGCCCCTGGAAGAAGCCGGGCATCATCTCCTTCAGGTTGAGGCCCACCTCTTCGATCGACGAGCCCTGGATGATCTCGAGCGAGGGGACGCCGCGGTCCTGCACCTCGATCTCGACGACGCGTTCGTCCAGCTTCCCGGACCGCAGCTGTTCGCGGATGCGCTCGCGGGTCGCCTGCTGCGCGTCGCGGGCCACCGACGGATTCTCGTCAGGCGCGGATGGCCGCGGCGGCAGCAGCAGATCCAGCAGACGCTCCTCTGCCGCCTGCTCGGCCTTCAACGCCACGTCCTTCAGCTGTTCCTCGCGGACCATGTCCACCGCGAGTTCGACGAGGTCACGCACCATCGACTCGACATCGCGGCCGACGTAGCCGACCTCGGTGAACTTCGAGGCTTCGACCTTGATGAAGGGCGACTGCGCCAGCTTCGCCAGCCGGCGCGCGATCTCGGTCTTGCCGACGCCGGTCGGCCCGATCATCAGGATGTTCTTCGGCGCTACATCGTCGGCCAGTTCGGCCGGCAGCTTCTGCCGGCGGAGGCGGTTGCGCAGCGCGATCGCGACGGCGCGTTTGGCCTTGGCCTGGCCGACCACGTACTTGTCCAGTTCGGCGACGATTTCTCGAGGCGTCAGGCTGTCGACGGCGCTGGCGGAGCGTTCAGGAAGGGGAATCACAGCTCTTCGAAGGTCAGGTTGGCGTTGGTGTAGATGCAGATCTCGGCGGCCACGCGCATCGATTCTTCGGCGATCGCCCGGGCGTCGAGGGTGGTGTTGCGCGACAGCGCCTTGGCCGCGGCCTGGGCGAACGCGCCGCCGGAACCAATCCCGACGATGCCTTCGTCCGGCTCGATCAGGTCGCCGGTGCCCGACAGCAGGAACATCGACCTGGTGTCGGCGACGATCAGCATCGCTTCGAGCCGCCGCAGGGCCCGGTCAGTGCGCCAGTCCTTCGCCAGTTCGACAGCGGATCGTTCGAGGTTGCCGCGGAACTGTTCGAGCTTCGATTCGAAGCGCGAGAACAACGCGAAGGAATCGGCGGCCGATCCCGCGAAGCCGGCCAGCACCTTGTCGCCGTACAGGCGACGAATCTTGCGCGCGCCCTGCTTGACGATGGTCGCGCCAAGCGTGACCTGGCCATCACCGGCGAGCACCGTGCGATTGTCGCGACGAACAGCCAGGATGGTGGTGGCGTGGAATGCGGGGAACGTGGATGTCATGCCCTCTCGCTAGTCTCTCACGAGGACAGGGAGACGGGGCAACGGAGGACAGTTGCGGCGCACCGCGCGCACTTCAGGCCTGAATTCGCGCGCACGCGCGTGGCAGGCCGCTTGCAGTCTGCAGTAGCGCCTGCCGAGTGCTCGAGGTTTCGTCATGACGTCATTCATCCCTGCGGCGCTCGTGGCGGCCGCGCTGGGAGTTGGATTCCCCGCGTTCGCTCATGCCCAGGTTCCGATTCCCGAGTCCAGTCCCCCAGCCGAGACCCCGATCAAGATCAGCGTTCCCGATCCCGCACCCAGCACCGTCTCCGCTCCAGGCTCAGCGGTAGAGCGCGTTGACGCGCCGGCTGAGACAAATGCGCAGCGTGGAGGTGGTGGCAGCGGCGGCCGGGGTGGTGGCGGCGGTAACCGCGGCGGCGGCAGCGGCGACTCTTCGCGCGGTGGCGGCGTCAACAGTGGAAACGCCGGTGGGCGCGGCGGCTATCCGGGCGGCGGCTATGGGTATCCCGGGGCGGCACCCGCTACGCGGGCTGGTGGGGCCCGTCAACGGTTTACATGGCGCGTCCCTACTACTACGACCCGTTCTGGGTGAGCGGCGCCTTCGGATGGAGCCCGATGTTCTACGCGCCGTGGTCGCTGATGTGGGCCGCTGGTGGATACGGGCCGTATCCCGGCTGGGGTTACGGCTCGACGACGTTCAACACCGGCGGGCTGAGGCTCAAGATGAAGCCGCGCGAGGCCCAGGTGTTCGTGGACGGCTTCCTCGCCGGCTCCGTTGACGAGTTCGACGGTGTGTTCCAGTCCCTGCGTCTCGCACCGGGCGGACACAAGATCGAAGTGCGGATGGATGGCTTCGAGACCCTCACGCTCGATGTGCACATCCAGCCGGATCGCACGATGACGATTACTCAGGGAATGAAGGCGAATCCCTGACGTCTGCCCTATGCCTGATGCTTCCTGGAGAACCACCAGTAGAGAGGCAGCCCGAGGGCGATGACCAGCAGGCCGGCGGCCGATGGACCAAACGGCTGGCCGGTCGTCATCGGCGACACGAGATCCGTCCACAGCGCGTTCAGCACAATCAACAGGCTGACGACGGCGAAGATCGCCGGCGCAATCGGGTAACCAAGCGCCGTAAAAGGTCGTGGTGCGTTGGGTTCGCGGCTGCGCAGCACGAACAACGTGGTCACCGCCACACCGGCGAAGAGCACGACGGTGAATCCGGTATAGGTCGTCAGCGCGTTGGCGCCGCCGGACAGCACCAGGAGCGTGGACCAGATTCCCTGCGCCACGATCGCGTTGGCCGGGGTGCGATAGGTCGGGTGAATCGCCGCGGCGCGTTCGAAGAACACCCCGTCGCGCGCCATCGCGTAATAGACGCGCGGCCCCGCGAAGGTATTGCCGCTGATGCCGGCCAGCAATCCGATGATCGAGACCACGCCCATGATGTTGCCGGCGGCGGTACCGAGCAGCCGATCGGCGACGATGTCGAGCACGCTGCCCTTGACCTTGGCCAGCTCGTCGATCGGAATCACGTAGATGTAGAGCACGTTGAGAAAGACATAGATCGCGGTGACGGCCAGCGTGCCGATGGCCAGCGCCTTGGCGACGTTCTTTCCCGGGTCGCGCACTTCCTCTGCGACATAGGTGGCCGCGTTCCAGCCCGAATACGTGAACATGATCGGGATGAACGCGAACAGCCAGGCGCTCGGCGCGACCGGCGCGACCGCCTGCGTGAGGTTGGCGGTCGAACCGGTGCCGAAGCTGAATCCCAGGATGATGAACATCAGGAAGGCGCCGACCTTGAGCGCCGCCAGGATGTTGCTCACGAGTGTGCCCGGCCCCACGCCGCGCAGATGCACGAACGACATCAGCCAAATCGCCGAAACCGCGACGATGGTCTGCGGGGACACCGTCAGCGGGATAAACGGCAGCGGCAGCACGAAGTAAGCGGAGTCAACCGACGCCCACGGGATGAATCGGCCGATGTAGAACGCCAGCACGATGGCATTCGCGGCGATGGCGCCTGTAAACCCCGCGACAAAGGAAGTCCAACCGGTGAGAAAGCCCGCCAGCCGGCCGTACGCGGCGTTCAGGTAGACATATTCGCCGCCCGCACGCGGGCGCACCGACGCCAGTTCGGCGTAGGCCATGGCGCCGGCAAAGGCGAGCGCGCCCCCGGCCAGCCAGGCCCCGATGAACCAGACAGCATTGGGGACGCCGGCGGCGATGACCGGGGATAGGAAGAGTATTCCCCCGCCGATGACGTTGGAGACGATGATGGCCGCGGCGTCGTACGGACCGAGGCGGCGCTCGAGAGCTGGCGGAGCGGAGGCCATGCGCGCGAGTATACGCGGAGGCGCGCGCTTTTATGACCGCCGAAGGTGAATGGAATCGATTAACGCGTGAGTAACTGACGCTGAATGGGATATTCGGCGAGCTTCGACCAGGTCTGCGATCCCTGTTTCAGGAAGAGTTCGACCTTCGCGTCCACGAACTGGCTGTTCTGCAGCAGCTGCAGCCGGGGTTGCTCGCCGGTATAACCGAGCTGCGACTGCAGGACCAGTTCCTTGGTGAGCTCACCCGGAGCCAGGCCTTCGCGCGGCACGCCGATCGTGAAGTGCTCGCCCCACATTTCCATTTCGCCGACACGCCGGAAAATCGCGTTGACCTGGACCGAACGCACCTGGTCGCCCGACTTGTTCCGCAGCTTCAGCGAGACGCTCGGAACCAGCTTGTTCTTGCCCGACACGATGCCGGCGTCGAACCAGCCGGTGACGACGTCGACGGGCTCGAGCGTCGTGACGGGATCCACCTCTTGACGGCAGCCGCCGCCGGCCACCGTCGTCAAGGCGACGGCAAGGAGAAGGGCGATGCGGGAGGTGCGCATGGCGGTCATGACGTTGTTAAGTGTATGACACCACGCCGCAGCAATTGTTCCGGCGGGCCCCGGCGGGACCCGCCCGCTGGTGGCTAGAACTCGCCGATCCGGACGCGCTTCCGCGCTTCTTCCTTGTCGATCCGGCCGGCGCGGTATTCCTTCAAGTCGGCGCCGCGAATGCGGAGCAACACGGTCACGACTTCTTCGTAGGGGTCCTGCGGCGCCAGGGTGTCGCGCTGCTCGTTGTCGCGCGCGGCCACGGTGAGCCACTCGTCGTTGCCAATCGTCATCGGCGCGCTGAAGTCGATCATCGCGTCGATCAACGCGCGCTGCACCGCCTCGGTGTAGACCCGGTTGGTGTCCATCAGCCACGGCGTGTCGCCCGACGGCGCGGACGGCGCCGGAGCGGCGCCCTGCGGCGCGGCCTCGGGGCGCATCATCGCCGTCGACACGTTGCCGCCGGTGACATTGCCATTGCTCGCGGCCACGGCGCCGCCCTGCGGGCGGTTCACCGGCGCCAGCGGCGAGGCCTGCGCCTCGAGTCGCGCGATCGCCGACTCGAGCGACTGCCGCGCGGCAGGGTTGGTCTCGGTCTGGATGTGACGCCGCAGTTCGGCGATGGCGTTCTTGGTGCTGGTGTCGTCCTGCTGCAGCATCATGCGCAGGCTCCACATCATGCTCTGGCGCAGCATCGGCACCGAGACGTCGAAGAAGATCCCGTATCCGTCGAGATAGACGCCGCGGGCCTGGGCGTTGCCCGCGAGCAGGAACATCTCGGGCGCCAGGGTCCGCAGTTCGCGATTCAGGCGCTGCGCGCCGAACTCGACGGCGCGCGCCAGGGCGCCTTCCATCACATAGATCTGATGGCGCAACTCGGAGCGGTCGGCCGCACGCGCCGCCGGCGCCGCCTCCTGAGCCCACACGGGCGTGGCGCAGGCGAGCCCGGTCACCATCACACAACCCAACACCTTCGTCACCATTGCTCGTAACTCCATGCACTCAGGCGTCATCGATGCGTTACTGCGGCGGCGGCTGCGCCGACACTCGCATGATGTAGTCGAGCATCTGCCGCTGCCGTGCGATCTCCGCGCCGGCCCGTCCTTCGAACTGCCCGAACCCCTGGTTGATGCGCACCAGGTCCGAGCGCCGCTGCACTTCCAGGTCGCGATTGAACTGCGTGAGACGAAGCGCCAGCTGCTGTTGCTGCCGCTGCTCGCTCGCCTCGATCAGCTGGGCCACCCGCTGCATCGGCAGGTCGGCCCCCTTCATGTTCGACGCGTTCACCGGCGCCGCGGTCGTGCGGGCGGCGCGGATTTCGTCGCGGAGCGTGGACTCGAGCGCGGCCAGTGCCGGGCGCCAGTCACCGTCCGCCGACGTGGAGACGGGGGTCACCGGCGTCGCCGCGGGCGCCTGCGGCGTCTGCCGCTCCATCCACCCGGTGGTGACCACCAGCCCGTCGGCGTTGTAGCGGATCTGCACATTGGCGATCGCCAGCCCGGCGGCCATCACCAGCACCGCCGCCGCGGCCTGCGCCCAGGCCGGCACGTCGGGCAGACGCCAGCCGTGTGCCGGATGCAGCACCGGCGCGGGGGCCGGACTCTCGTCCCTCACCCGAGGCACGATCGAAAACCCGAGCTCGGCCTCGGGTGGCACCCACCCGGCCAGCTCCTGCCGAACGCCCGAAAGGCCGCCGACCTCGGCGGTGCAGGTCGCGCACACCCGGAGGTGCTCGTCGATCCGGCGTCGCGTCAGCTCGTCCAGCTCGTCGTAGAGATACGCGACGAGCTGCTCTTTGTCGTCGCACTGAAACAACTCGGTCATGATGCTTTCTCGCTCGCGCGCCCGCGCGTCATGCCCCGCGACTCGAGGTCCCGGCGGAGCACACTCAGTCCCTGATACAACCGCGTCTTCACGGTACTCAACGGGCAGCCCTGGAGATCCGCGATCTCCTGGAACGTGAGCCCGTGGTACTCCTTCAAGATGATGGCCGTGCGCTGTTCTTCCGGCAGGTGTTGCATGGCAATGGCTACCGTCTCACTCAATTGCTTGCGGGCGACCAGATCCTCGATGGATTCGACCGGGCCCTGGTCGGCCGCCAGCTCGATGATGTCGATGCCCTCCGGCGCCGCGACCACTGGCGTCCGCTTCTGACGGCGGATCCAGTCGCGGCAGAGGTTGAGGGCGATCCGGTAGAGCCAGGACGAGAACTTCGCCTGCCCCTTGAATCCGGGCAGCGCGCGGAAGGCCCGGAGGAAGGTCTCCTGGCACACGTCCCGGGCGTCTTCGTCACGGCCAATCACCCGGTACGCGAGGGCGTAGATCGGCCGCTCCCAGCGGAGGATCAGCTGGTTGAAGCTGTCGTGATCGCCCGCTACGGAGCGCGCCACGAGCTCTTCGTCTGTCGACGCCATGAAGGGGAGCACCCGGGTCTCTCTGCTCTATCCATTGTGTAAGACGGCGGGCCCCGGCCGAAAGTCGGTTCGTGGTGGCCAGATCGTTCACTCCGGACGAAAAAACGGGTAAACTAGCGGACACAGAGACACTTAGTGGCCACAAATTTCCCGAACGACGAGATCTTTCTAACCACGGAAGAGGTCCTGGAGTATCTCCAGGTCAATCTGCGCACCGTGTACCGGCTGATTAAGGCCGGTAAGATTCCCGCCGTACGGGTCGGACGTCAGTGGCGATTCCGCAAGCGCGACATCGACGCGTGGCTCGACTCGCAGCGCCCCCGCAGCGACCGCCCCACCGCCGTCGCGATGGACAAGCCGCAGGGCCGCGCCGGGCGCCCGCGCATCCTGGTCGTCGACGATGAAGCCAGCATCCGCGAGCTGCTGTCGAAGACCCTGGCCCTTGCCGAATACGAAGTGGACACCGCTCCGGATGGACGCGCCGGCGTCGAGCGTCTGCGCCTGGGACATTACGACCTGCTCATCGCCGACCTGAAGATGCCGGGTATGGACGGCCTCTCCCTCATCCGCGAGGCCAAGCGCTTCAAGGGCGATCTGCCGGTCATCATCATCACCGGCTTCTCCACCGAGTCGAGCGCCATCGAGGCGGTCAATCTCGGCGTCGCCGGCTATCTCACCAAGCCGTTCCGCGTCCCGCAGGTCCTGGCGGCGGCGGCGAAGGCCCTCGGCGAGTAGTGATCCAGCTTCAGACCCTAACCAAGACATTCGGCGAGCGGGTTCTCCTCGAGAACGTCACCTGGCAGATCGGCGATCGCGATCGCGTCGGCCTGTGCGGTCCGAACGGCGCCGGCAAGACCACGCTGCTCAAGATGCTGGCCGGGCTCGAGGAGCCCGACTCCGGCGTCGTCCAGAAACCGAATGGCCTGACGCTCGGCTACCTGCCTCAGGACGGACTCACCCATCGCGGCCGCACCATCGTTGACGAGGCGAACCAGGCGCTGAAGCCGCTCCTCGACATGAAGGTCGAGATGCACGACCTCGAGGAGCGCCTCTCGGACGCGCAGGTCCCGGAGTCGGAGCACGAGGCGATTCTCATCCGCTACTCCGAGCTGCAGGATCGCTTCCGCATGGCGGACGGCTATCAGTTGGAGCTGCGGGTCGGCACCGTGCTGAACGGGCTCGGCTTCGAGTCGGCGTCGTTCACCGACATGGCCGAGCACCTGTCCGGCGGCTGGCAGATGCGGCTCGCCCTGGCCAAGTTGCTGCTGAGCGCGCCGGATCTGCTGCTGCTCGACGAGCCGACCAATCACCTCGATCTCGACGCCCGCAACTGGCTCGAGGAGTTCCTCACCTCCTATCCACACTCGGTCATCGTCGTCTCGCACGACCGCTACTTCCTCGACGCCGTCGTCACGCGCATTGCCGACTTGTCGCTCAAGACGATTACCGATTACCACTGCAACTACTCCAAGTACCTCGTCGAGCGCGACGCGCGCCTGGATCGGCTGCGCGAGGCCAAGCGGCGCCAGGACGAGGAGATCGAACGCGTGCAGGCGTTCATCGATCGCTTCCGCTACCAGGCGACCAAGGCAGCGCAAGTGCAGAGCCGCATCAAGATGCTCGAAAAGGTCGAGCGGCTGGACGTGCCACCCGAGCGCAAGCGCATCCGGTTCCAGTTCCCGGCCTCGGCCAAGAGCGGCCGCATCGTGCTGGAGCTGAAGCAGGCCCGCAAGACCTACGGCGACAAGGTGGTGCTGAAGTCGGTGGACCTCCACGTGGAGCGCGGCGACCGTATCGCGCTCGTCGGCCACAACGGCGCCGGCAAGTCCACGCTGATGCGCATGCTGTCGGGCGCCGAAGCGCCGGATGCCGGCGAACGCATCGAAGGCCACCAGGTGGTGATGCAGTACTTCGCCCAGGACGAGGCGACCAAGCTGAACCCGACGCTCACCGTCTACGAGACGCTGGCGGCCGGCTCGCCGAACACGATGATTCCCGCCATCCGCAACATCCTCGGCGGCTTCCTGTTTTCCGGCGACGACATCTACAAGAAGGCGGCCGTACTGTCCGGCGGTGAACGCACCCGCCTGGCGGTGGCGCGCATGCTGCTCCACCCGTCGAATACGCTGCTGCTGGACGAACCCACCAATCACCTGGACATCGACTCGAAGGAAGTGCTGCTGGAAGCGCTGGCCGACTACGGCGGCACGCTGATCTTCGTCTCGCACGACCGCTACTTCGTCGATCGGCTGGCGACGAAGGTGATCGACGTGGGCGGTGGCCAGGCTGTGCTCTATCCCGGCGGGTATGAAGCGTTCCTGTGGAAGCAGCGGCAGGAAGCCGCCGGCCCTGCGGCCGCGACCGCACCCACGACGCCTCCGGCCGCAGCCAGTTCGAGCAACGCCAAGCCGGCCGATGCGTCTCGCCGTCCTGCCAACGCGCCGCGTCCTGCCAAAACCGTCGAGCGCAAAACCTGAAGTCCCGCCCGCGCCGCCGCAGAACTACGCCGCGAAGAAACGCGACGATGCGGAGCAGCGCAAGAAGGACAAGGCGCGCAAGGCGCTGCAGGACCGGATCAGCGAGCTCGAGACGCGCATCGCCGAGACCGAACAGGCGATCAAGACGCTGGAAGCCAGGATGTCCGACCCCGGCTTCTACGGCCAGCACGAGGCGTCGAAGCCGGTGCTCGACGAGCATCAATCGCTGATGTGGAAGGTCGGCGAACTGCTCGGCCAGTGGGAGATGTTGACTGCCGAGCTCGACCAAAATCGTTAGTTTCTGACGATTTTGTAATCTACGCCCGAGTGGGCAATAATCCAAATTCTGTAATCGCAAGCACTTATGAGCGTTCGCGAAGCCCCACGAAGGGGGCACGACGTTTGCCAGTGACGGAATCGGCATGCCTACGGTCAAAGCCCCTGCGGCGTCTGCCGCCGCTGTCTCCGCGGAGTTCTTTCGCTGCCTTGTCTCCAACATGCGCAGCGGGGTGCTGGCGATCGATCGTGCCGGCAACCTGGTGCTGCTGAACGCCGAGGCACGGCGGCTGTTCCGATCTGCCCGAGGCCGACTATTCCGGGCAGCGCTGTGAACTGGTCCTGGCCGAGCACGCCGACATCCTGCGGGTGCTGAGCGGCGTATTCGACCGGCCGAGCCTGCCGAGCCGTGCCGAAATCCGGATGAAGTCCACCGACACGGTCGTGGGCTACAGCCTGTCGCTGGTGCAGAGCGAAGCCGGAGAGGTGATCGGCGCGGCGATGTTCTTCAAGGACCTCACCTACGTCGAGCAGATGGAAGAGCGCGAGCGCCTGCGCGATCGCCTGGCCGCGGTGGGCGAGATGGCCGCGGTGATGGCGCACGAGATCAAGAACCCGCTGGCGGGCATCGAGGTGCTGGCCGGGCTGGTCCGCCGCAAGACGCCGGACAACGCCGACGCGCAAGCGCTGGTCGCCGACATCATCAGCGAAGCGAAGATGGCCAACGCCATCGTCCAGGAGGTGCTGGACTTCGTGCGGCCGGTGCGGCTGCAGGTCGAGCACACCGCCGTGGCCGACGCGCTGGCGAGCGCGATCACGCTGGCCGACGGGCACGCCCGCCGCGGGGCGGTGCAGGTGCAGATGTCGGTGCCCCAGGAGTTGCCCCGGATCCGCGCCGATCGGCACCAGCTGACGCAGGTGTTCGCGAACCTGATCATCAACGCCTATCAGGCGCTCGAAGGCAAGGGCGACGTGCAGATCGTCGTCACCGAGGCACACACCGCCGACGAGGGGGCGCTGGTGCCCGACACCCAGCACCCGGTGCCGAGCGTGGTGATTGACGTGGTCGACAACGGTCCCGGCATCCCGGCGGACCGCGTCGAGAAGATCTTCCAGCCCTTCTTCACGACCAAGCCCCAGGGGTCGGGCCTGGGCCTGGCCATCGTGCGCAAGATCGTGGACGCTCACGAAGGCCGTATCGACCTGGCCGCGGGTGACTTCGGCGGCACGCGCTTCCGCGTGACGCTGCCGATCGAGCCGGCGCACTGAACCGCAAGGACGACGAGGACGACGATGGCACGCATTCTGGTGGCGGACGATCACGACGCGCTGCGACGCGGCCTGGCGCTGGCGCTCTCGGCGGCCGGCCACGAGGTGGAAGAAGCCTCGAACGGTAACGCCGCGCTCGAGCGCCTGCACGAGAGCTATTTCGATGTCGTGGTCAGCGACCTCAAGATGGGCGGCTCGGACGGGCTCGACGTGCTGCGCACCACCAAGTCGCTGCACCCGACGGTGTCGGTGATCCTGATGACCGCGTTCGGCACGGTGAACACCGCCGTCGAGGCGATGAAGAGCGGCGCGTTCGACTACGTGCAGAAGCCGTTCGAGATCGAGGAGATGGAGGTGAAGATCGAGAAGGCGCTGGAACTGAAGCGCCTGCGCCACGAGCTCGACTACCTTCGCAACGAGCAGCAGGGCAGCTACGAATTCGAGAAGATCGTCGGCAACAGCGCCGCCTTGCAGCGCGTGCTGACCGTGGTCCGCAAGGTGGCGAAGAGCAACTCCACGGTGCTGATCCACGGCGAGACCGGCACCGGCAAGGAGCTGATTGCCGGCGCCATCCACCACAACTCGCTGCGCTCGGCCCGCAACTTCGTCAAGGTGAACTGCGCCGCGCTGCAGGAGAACCTGCTCGAGTCCGAGCTGTTCGGCCACGAGAAGGGCGCGTTCACCGGCGCGGATCGCCAGCGCATCGGCCGCTTCGAGCAGGCCGACGGCGGCACGCTGTTCCTCGACGAAATCGGCGACATGAGCCCGAGCACGCAGGCCAAGATCCTGCGCGTGCTGCAGGAGCACGAGTTCGAGCGCCTCGGCGGCACCCGCACCATCCGCGTCGACGTGCGGCTGATCGCCGCCACCAATCGTGACCTGCCGTCGATGGTGGCCGCCGGCTCGTTCCGCGAGGACCTCTACTACCGGTTGAACGTGGTCTCGGTGCAGACGCCGCCGCTCCGCGAGCGCAAGGAAGACATCCTGGCCCTGGCCGGCTCGTTCCTGCGGCGGTTCGGCAACGAGCTGAAGAAGCGCCTGGACGGCCTCGACACCGACGCACAGAAGCTGCTGATGCGCTACAACTGGCCGGGGAACATCCGCGAGCTGGAGAACGCCATCGAGCGCGCGGCGCTGCTGGCCGAGCACGCCGTGGTCACGGCCGACGATCTCCGGCTGGGCGACTCAGCACAGGGATCCGGCATGGGCCGCGAGTCCGCGGTGGTGCGCATCCCGCCAACCGGCATCGCGCTCGAAGAAGTGGAGCGGCAGGCGCTCACCGAAGCGCTGAAGATGGCGAACTGGGTGCAGAAGGACGCGGCCGACCTGCTGAGCATCAGCCCGCGCGTGATGAACTACAAGATCAAGACGCTGGCGATCGAGATGCCGAAGCGCCGGATCACGGTCGCGAGCTGAGAGGCGAAGCGCGGCCTACCGCGGCTCGTCGTCAGAGGGCGCCGCGGCCTTTTTCGCCCGCGGGTGCGCGTTGCGGTAGACCTCCATCAACTGCTTCGTATTGACGTGCGTGTAGCGCTCGGTGGTGCTGATGCGCGCGTGCCCGAGCAGTTCCTGAATCCCTCGCAGGTCGGCGCCGCGCTGCAGCAGATGGGTCGCGAACGAGTGCCGTAGCGCGTGCGGGCTGATGCCGAGCCGCGTGCTGCATTGCGCGACGTACTTTCGCAGCAGCCGATCGACACTGCGCCCGGTGATGCGGCCCCCTCGCGCGTTGATGAACAGCGGCTCCTGATCGCGGCGGCGGCTGTGGGCGCGGACGCGTGCCGCACGCGCGGCCCGGCTGCCTGGTTCGGGAGCGGGGCCCGCCGCGCCGGTCTGGACGCCGATCACGATTTGTCCGCGCGCCTGTATCCAGCTGCGGATGGCGTCGCCCGCCGAGTGGTTGAACGGCACCACGCGCTCCTTGCCGCCCTTGCCGAGCACCCGCACGAGCCGGGCGTGCAGATCCACGTCCTCGAGATCCACGCCCACCACCTCGCTCAAGCGAAGTCCGGAGGCGTAGAACAACTCGAACATCGCCCGGTCGCGGCGGCCGAGGGGCGTGCCGACATCGATGGCATCGAGCAACGCCGTGATCTCGATCTCGGAGAGATGGACCGGGATGGTCTTGTCCAGTTTGGGCGCCACGGCGGCAAGCGTCGGATCGCCGTCGATGACGTCCTCGCGGCGCAGGTAGTGCACGAACGCGCGCACGCCCGACAGCTTGCGCGCCACCGTCGTGCGTGCCTGTCCGGCCCGGTTGAGCGAGGCCATCCACGCGCGCATGCTGGCGCTGTCCAGGTCCGCGGTCTGCAGCTGCGAGATCTTGCGGTCACAGTCGGCCGCCCGCCACGCCAGGTACTGCGCGACGTCGGAGTCGTAGGCGCGCACGGTATGCGGCGAGACGTTGCGATTGAGCTCGAGGAAGGCGAGGAACGCCTTGAGGTGATCGCGAAGGTTCTCGGGCTCGTCCGGCGGATCGCCTCGCGACAGCAGGCCCCTCCGTCGCGCGGCGAGACCGTGACGCGTGATGGGGGCCATGGGCGTTACCGGGCGCTCAGCGCGCGCGTCGCCGAGCCAATCCTGCAGCGCGGCCAGCGCGCGCTCGGCCACCAGCGCCTTCTTGCGGGCCTTGTCGCGCGGCGGATTCGGCAGCGGCTCCATGATGCCGTGCGTGATGTTGCTCGGCTGATAGTGCGCCGGATCGGCGTGCGATACGTAATAGGCCAGTGCGCCCATTGCCGTCGTACGAGGCAGCGTGCGCGGTGCCTCGCCCCGCGCCACGGCGGCAGCGTTGATGCCGGCCAGCAGACCCGAGGCCGCCGACTCCACGTAGCCTTCGACACCGGAAACCTGCCCCGCAAAGAACAGGTCCGGGCGCATCCGCGTCTGCCATGTCGGCAGCAGGACCTTCGGTCCGCAGATGTAGGTATTGCGGTGCACCATGCCGAACCGCACGAACTCCGCCTGTTCGAGCCCGGGCACCATGCGCAGCACGCGGGCCTGATCGGCCCACTTGATCTGCGTCTGGAAGCCGACGAGGCTGAAGTGGTCGCCGGCCAGGGTGTCCTGCCGCAGTTGCACGGCGGCGTACGGGAAGCGTCCGGTGCGCGGGTCCGTCAGGCCGACCGGCTTCATCGGCCCGAAGCGCAGCGTGTCGCGTCCGCGATGCGCCATCACTTCGATCGGAAGGCACCCCTCGAAGAAGTTGGCCTTGTCGAAGTCGTGCACCGTCGCCGATTCGGCCGCGGCCAGCGCGTCGTAGAACGCGTCGTACTCGGCCTTGGTGAACGGGCAGTTCAGGTAGTCGCCCTCAGGCTCGGTGAGCACTGGCGGCACGAACTCCGGCTGGCCGTCGGCGCCGATCACCGCGGACGGGTCGTCGGGCGACGGCTTGGTCCAGACGTTCCGGTCCCATCGCGAGGCGCGGAACACCTTCGTCATGTCGATGGAATCGGCGAGCACGATCGGGCTGATCGCGTCGTAGAAGGACAGATGCTCGTCGCCCACCAGCCGCTGGATGTCGGCGGACAGCGCGTCGGAGGTGAGCGGGCCGGTGGCCACGATCACCGGCGACCACCCGCTCTCCGGAGTCGGCACGTGGTTCACTTCCTCGCGCGACACGGTGATCCGCGGATGCGCCTGGACGGCCGCGGTCATGAGGTTGGAGAAGACGTGGCGGTCCACTGCGAGCGCGGCGCCGGCCGGCACGCGCGCTTCGTCGGCGACGCGCATGACCAGCGATCCGAGCCGCCGCATTTCTTCCTTCAGCAGGCCGACGGCGTTATCGAGCTTGTCGCCGCGGAACGAGTTGCTGCACACCAGCTCCGCCAGGCCATCGGTCTGGTGGACGGCGGTCTTCACCACCGGACGCATCTCGTGCACGACCACATCGACGCCGCGTTCAGCGGCCTGCCAGGCAGCCTCGCACCCGGCCAACCCCCCGCCGACGATGTGGATCATGAGGCGGCGCGAGCCTTCTTCCGTGCGCGCGCCGGCGCGGCCTTGGCCTTGGGAGCGGCCTTGCGCCCTCGCGAGGCTTTCGACTTCGAGCTGCCCGCGCGCGCCTGCAACAGCTCGCGCGCCTGGTCCATGCTCAGCGATTCGGGGGCCAGCCCCTTCGGCAGCGACGCGTTGGTGGTGCCGTCGGTGACGTACGGACCGTAGCGGCCGTCGAGGACGCGGACGGCTTCGCCGCTGTCGGGATGCTTGCCGAGCGCCTTCAGTTCCTTCGGCGCGGCGCGCTGGCGGCGCATCGACTTCTTCGGCTGCGCCAGCAGCTCGCGGGCTCGTTCGAGCGAGATCACATAGACGTCGTCGGTCGGCTCGAGCGAGCGGAACTCGGTCCCGTGCTTCACATAGGGTCCGAAGCGGCCAACGTTGGCGACGATCGCCTCGCCGTCGTCGGCGGTGCCGAGATCGCGCGGCAGCGACAGCAACTTCAGCGCGTCGGCCAGCGTAATCGTGTCCTCGCTGAAGTCGCGGCCGAGCGACGCGCGGCGCGGCTTCTCGTCCGAGCCGCGTTCCGGCGTCTCGCCCAGCTGCACGTAGGCGCCGAAGCGGCCCAGCATCACGTAGATCTGCTGGCCGGTGGCCGGATCGGCACCGAGCGCCTTGGGGCCCTGTGCCTTGGCCTTCAACAGCGCGGTGGCCTTCTCGATGGTCAGATCGGCCGGCGCGAGATCGTCGGGCAGTGACGCGCGCGGACCCTCGTCAGTCGATTCGCCCAGCTGCAGGAACGGGCCGTAGCGTCCCACGCGCACGCGCACGGGCAGGCCGCTCTCGGGATCGTTGCCGACAAGGAACACCGGATAGTCGATCGACTGGCCCTTCTCTTCGACCAGGTTCTCGAGCCCGTGGTGCTTGCCGTCGCCGCGATAGAACTGCTGGATGAAGTCGAGCCAGTCGCGTTCGCCGTTGGAGATCTGGTCGAGGGTGGCCTCCATCTCCGCGGTGAACCCGAGATCGACGTAGTCGCCGAAGTGCTCGCGCAGCAGGCGCGTCACCGCGAACGCGGTGAAGCTCGGCACCAGCGCCTTGCCCTGCCGCGACACATAGCCGCGCCGCTGAATGGTCGCCACGGTCGGCGCGTACGTCGAGGGGCGGCCGATGCCTTCCTCTTCGAGACGCTTCACGAGTGATGCTTCGGTGAAGCGCGCCGGCGGCGAGGTCTCATGACCCTTGGTCTCCACCTTGACCGCAATCACCCTGGCTTCGAGCTGGTCGGGCGCCTGCACCAGATCGCCGACCGCCAGCTTCGGCAGCAGGGTTTCCTGCTCGTCGAGCTCGGCCGCCGGATCGTCGCTACCTTCGACATAGGCGCGCAAATAGCCGGGGAACTCGATCGCCTTGCCGCTGGCCGTGAATACGCCTTCGTCGCCCGCGGCGGTGCGGCCGGTGATCTCGATGGTCGTGCGCAGCAGACGCGCTTCGGCCATCTGCGACGCAATCGCGCGCTTCCAGATGAGATCGTAAATCCGCAGCTCGTCGCCTTCGAGAATCCGCTCGAGCGCCTGTGGCGTGCGGCGGAAATCGGTGGGGCGGATGGCTTCGTGCGCTTCCTGCGCGTTGCGCACCTTGGTCTGATACTGGCGCGGGCCCTTGTAATACGTCGGCCCGTACATCTCCGACACGGCCTGCCCCGCTTCACCCAGCGCCTTGTCGCTGAGCGTCGTCGAGTCGGTTCGGTGATAGGAGATGAGACCTTCGAGATCGCCACCGCCGATGTCGATGCCCTGGAACAGCCGCTGCGCGACCTGCATCGTGCGCTCGGCCGAGAACCCGAACTTGCGGTTGGCGTCCTGGGTCAGCGTGGAGGTGGTGAAAGGCGGCGCCGGGCGCTGCGTGAACGGCTTCTCTTCGACCGAGGTCACCGTCCACGGCAGCGCGCGCATCAGCGCCTCGCGTAGCGTGTTGGTTTCCTCGGCATTCTTCAGGTGCCGCACCTTGCTGCCGGTGGGTTTACCCTGCGCGTCGAAATCCTTGCCGGTGGCGAGGCGCTCGCCCGACAGCTTGGCCAGCGTCGCGACGAAGTCACGACCGTCGGCGCGCAACGTGGCGTCGATGTCCCAGTACGACGCGGAGCGGAACGCGATGCGTTCCTCCTCGCGCTCGACGATCAGGCGCACGGCCACGCTCTGCACGCGGCCGGCGCTCAGTCCGGTCTGAACCTTCTTCCACAGCACCGGCGACAGCGTGTAGCCGTAGAGCCGATCGAGGATGCGGCGGCTCTCCTGGGCGCGGACGAGGTTCTGGTCCACCTGCTCGTGCGCCTCGGCGAGGGCATGTCGAATCGCTTCTTCCGTGATCTCGTGGAAGACAATCCGGCGCACCTTCACCTTGGGCTTGAGGATCTCCTGGAGGTGCCAGCTGATCGATTCCCCTTCGCGATCGGGGTCCGTCGCCAGAATCACTTCCGAGGCATCCTTCAGCGCCGTCTTCAGGGCGGTGACGTATTTTTTCTTGTCGGAGGGGACCACGTAGTACGGCTTGAACTCGCCGTCGGTGTCCACACCAAGCCGTCCCCACGACTTGCCCTTGATCTCCTTGGGTACATCGGCGGCCGATTCGGGCAGGTCGCGCACGTGGCCGTAGCTGGCCTCGACGTGATAGTCCTTCCCCAGGAAGCGGGCCAGTGTCCGGGCTTTGGCCGGAGATTCGACGATGACAAGAGGCTTCGGCATTTCGGTTCTACTGAACAGACTACGTTAGCATGCGGCTTCGAACCCGCAGGAATCTGGCGGATCCAATGCGCTGAATTTCGCCGGCCAGTTCCAGTTGAAGGAGCCTGGCCAGCACCGCCGCGGTCGGCTCGCCGGTTTCCCTGGCGACGTCATCCACTGTGAATTCAACACTTTCCAGCGATTCGGCAGGCCCAAGGCCAATCGGCGGCCGGTCGGCATCCCAGCCCATCTCTAGGAGGATATCGTCCGCGGACTCCACGAGCTTTGCCCCATCACGAATTAACAGGTGCCCGCCACGGTTGCGGTGGCCGGCAATCCGCCCCGGCAGCACCATCACGTCCTTGCCCTGTTCCAGTGCCGCGGACGCGGTGATGAGCGCGCCGCTCTTCTCCGGCGCCTCGACGACAACCACCGCGTCGGCGAGGCCGCTGACCAGCCGGTTCCTCCTGGGAAACAGCCACGGCTGGGGCATCGTCGCCGGCGGATACTCGGAGACCACCGCGCCGGTGACGGCAATTTCGTCTGCCAGCGCCTCGTGCTCGGGCGGATAGAGCCGATCGAGGCCGGAACCAAGCACCGCGATGGTGCAGCCTCCAGCGTCCAGCGTGGCCCGGTGCGCGACACTGTCGATGCCGCGCGCGAGCCCGCTGACCACCACTACCCCGGCGCGCGCGAGACCCTCGGCGACGCGGCGGGCATTGTCGAGGCCGTCACGGGAGGCGGCGCGCGATCCCACGACCGCAATGGACCGGGTGGACCATTCCGGCAGGCGTTCGGGGTGACCAAGGACCCAGAGCCGTTCGGGAGGTGAGGGAATGGAACCGAGGCGTGAGGGAAACAACGATTCGCCGAGGGTGACGCAGAGATGGGACATGCCGGCTCTCCCGCCGGCGCCCGTGACCTGCGACAGCCTACACCCGAATCCTCGCGACCGGGCAAGGCAAATCGCTTGCTGGCCTCCTGACCTGTCGCTATAGTGACCAGAGAGAGCCATGCCTGCCCGTCACCTGACGTTTGCGATCGTCTTCCTCCTGTTTGCGGCGAATCCGTCGTGGGCCGATCAACGGGGGCCGGCGAAAGAGCAGGTCGAGTTCGGCGTCCAGGTGGCGCAGCGCGGCCTCTGGCGTGAGGCGATCTACCGCTGGGAACGCGCCACCCAGCTGGATCCCACTTACGCCGCCGCGTTCAACAACCTCGCGGTGGCTTATGAGCAGAACGGACAATTGGACAAGGCGCGCGCGGCCTACGACAAGGCCATCGCGCTCGAGCCCAACAATCAGCTCATCAAGCAGAACTACGACCTCTTCAAGGAACTCAATGACCGAGCGGCTCAGAAAGACGGTCGCCAGCCTTAGTCTGGTCCTTGCCTGTGTTGGCGCACAGACGGCGTGCGGTGGCAGCGGCTCCGTAGAAATCCCGATCGAGACTCCGATCGCGCCCAAGCTCGACATCACGCCATTCCAGCGTGTGTACGTCGCCGGCTTCCTGGCCGGCGCCGGCGATGACGTGGACGCGAACATGGAGACGGTCCGGCTGATTCGCAGTCAGCTCCGGAACAAGAACATCCTGCGCGTGGTCGATGCCGACACGCTGCCGCTGGCCGAGCGGGCGCTGCAGGAAGTCGGCAGCTCGCCCTCCGATGGTCCGCCTCCAGAGGATCACCACCACCGCCGCCTCCATCGGAGCCGTCGCTGCCCGCGGGAGAACCCGTGTCGAGCCCGCGCGAGGGCCAGCCATCCGCGACCGAGGCGCCCGAGGCCCAGGACGGTCAGCTCCCGCTGATGAGGGAGGAACGGGATCTCGATCGGTACGCCAAGGTGTTCGCGGACACGGAGTACTGGAAGAAGGTCGGCGAAGAACACGAGCAGGCGCTGATCGTCACCGGCTCGGTGCTGTTCGTGCCGCACGCCCGATCGGGGTTCGTGCAGCGTGAACAGGAGACCTACGACTCGTTCGGGCGGCGGATCGTGAGTCCGGTGCGCACCTACATGGAGCGCAAGGGCTACATCCTGCGCCCGACGTTCGTGTTCATCGACGGACGCACCGGCGAACAGCTGTATAGCGAATCGTTCCGCGAGGAGATCCTCTACAACGCCAACCAGCAGACGCCGGCGCTGTCTTCGTATTTCGAGCTGATGGACCGCCTGCTGCCGACGTTCCTGAACACCCTGAGCGCGCAGAAGATTCGCGGCAACCGCGTGCTGATCAAATAGGCGCGGCTGCGCCGCGTAGGTAACGGACAGCGCGCACCCTTCGGGTGCGTAGGCAGGCAAGGCGCTGCGCCGACGGATGCTTGCGCGCAGCGTGGGCGCGGCTTCGCCGCGTAAGCTCGGACGTTGCGCCGTTTCCGCGCGCGGCTAGGCCTGTCGGCCCGAGCCCGTAGGGCGAGGCCTAAAGGCGCCGCAGGCGACGGCCCGATTCGAGCCCCGCAGGGGCGAGGCCTCACGGCCCCCTACGCCGCCCGCCGGGCGGCGCCCACCGTCCGATGGCCCGTTTTCCAACCGAGCCCGCAGGGCGAGGCCCTTAGGCCGCCCGGAGGGCGGCGCCCGATTTCCCACCGCCGCCGAAGGCGGCGGCCTTCCTCGCCCCTCCCCGTCCGTGCTACACTTTGGGGTTCCTGCGCCTTGTCGAACGTCGACCGGGGCGCGCCCATTCAAGCGGAGAAGAACCGTGTTTGCGATTATCAAGGCCTCCGGCCACCAGTTCCGCGTCGAGCCCGGCGCCATCATTTCCGTCGATGGCCACACCGGCCAGGCCGGCGACGCCGTTTCGTTCGACCAGGTCCTGCTCGTCGGCAAGGACGCGGGCGAGGTGCTCACCGGCGCCCCCTTCGTCACCGGCGCCGTGGTCACGGGCGTGATCGACCGCACCGACAAGAGCAAGAAAGTCCGCGTGTTCAAGAAGAAGCGCCGCAAGCAGTACCGCCGGACCGCCGGCCACCGCAGCCTGCTGACCCGCGTGCGCATCACCGAGATTCAGGCGTAGAACCATGGCTACAAAAAAGGGACAGGGCAGTTCACGTAACGGGCGCGACTCCAATTCGCAGCGCCTGGGCGTCAAGCGTTTCGAAGGCAACGTCGTCACCGGCGGTTCGATTCTGGTGCGCCAGCGCGGTCGCAAGTACAAGCCCGGCCTGAACGTCGGCCTCGGCAAGGACGACACGCTGTTTGCCAAGATCGACGGCGTCGTCAAGTTCGAGGATCACGGCTCGCGCGGCCGCTTCATCTCGATTCAGCCGCAGCCGGTCGTCGAGTAGCATCACGATTCGTCCAAGGGACACGACGGTCACGACGCGCGCGCGCCGGGCTTCTTCGGAAGGCCCCGGCGATGGCGCCATCGTGAGCTTCGTGTCCTTTGTCTTTTCGAGGCCGGATTAAGGCTGACGGAAAGCTCCATTCACGTGAACTGCGGGGTTAAGCACGATGTTCGTCGACGAAGCCGACATTCACGTTAAGGCCGGCGACGGCGGCCGCGGTTGTATGAGCTTCCGCCGCGAGAAATTCGTGCCGCGCGGCGGCCCGGATGGCGGCGACGGTGGCAAGGGCGGCTCGGTCTACCTCGTCGCCGACCCCCATCGCAATACGCTCGTCCACTTCCGCTTCAATCCCGACTTCGAGGCCCAGCGCGGCGGCGGCGGCGAAGGCTCGAACCGCCACGGCCGCAACGGCAAGGACCTGGACGTGAAGGTCCCCGTCGGCACGACCGTGCTGGTGCGCGATCCCGAAACAGGTGACTTCTCAGAGCTCGCGGACCTCACCGAAGAGGGTCAGCGCGTGGTGGTGGCCAAGGGTGGCCGCGGCGGCCTCGGCAACGCCCACTTCGCCACGTCCACCAATCGCGCGCCGCGCAAGGTGCAGCCCGGCGAACCCGGCACTGAAGCCCAGCTCCAGCTGAAACTGAAGTTGCTGGCGGACGTCGGCCTGGTCGGCTTCCCCAATGCCGGCAAGAGCACGCTGATCTCGCGCATCTCGGCGGCCAAGCCGAAGATCGCGAACTACCCGTTCACCACGCTCACCCCGCACCTCGGCGTCGTGTCGCTCACCGACGATCGCAGCTTCGTCGTCGCCGACGTGCCCGGCATCATCGAGGGCGCGCACTCGGGCCACGGGCTCGGCCACCAGTTCCTGCGTCACATCGAGCGCACCAAGGTGCTGGTGCACCTGGTGGACGTCTCCAGCGAATCGGGGCGCGACCCGGTCGAGGACTTCGATACCATCCGTCACGAGCTCGAGTTGTACGACCCGTCGATGCTGAAGAAGCCCCAGGTGGTGGTCGCCACCAAGCTCGACGCCGTGGACGACGAGACCCGGGTGACGGCGGTGCAGAAACGCGCGAAGAAGCTGAAGCTGCCGTTTTTCAAGATCTCCGCCGTGACCGGCGAAGGCCTGCCGGCGCTCCTCGAAGCGCTGTGGGTGCCGATTGCGGAGGGGCGTCTGGCCGAGCGCGAGCTCGCGGCCGCGGCCCGCGCCGAGGACTCGCCCGAGGCATGACCGGCGCCCGCGTCGGCGTCCTCGGCGGCACGTTCAATCCCATTCATCTGGGCCACCTCGCAGCAGCCCGCGCGGCTCAGGCCACACTGGCCCTGGACCGGCTGTTGTTCATCCCGTCCCACGCGCCGCCACATCGAACTGACAGCTTGCTCGCATCCGGTTATCATCGTCTGCAGATGACCGCGCTGGCCGTGGCCGAAGTGCCAGGCTGGCAGGCGTCCGATGTCGAGCTGGTCCGTGGTGGGCCGTCGTATACCTACGACACGCTCATCGCGCTCGGGACCGCCGAGCCCGCATCGCAGTTTTTCTTCGTGACAGGAGCCGATGCGTTTGCCGATATTGCGACGTGGCGTCACTACCCTGACCTGCTGGAGCTTGCGCACTTCGTGGTGATCGCGCGCACGGGCACGTCGTTCGACCACCTCCGGTCGCGCCTCCCCGCCCTGACCCCGCGCATGGTCCCGTGCGAGACGACCCCCGCATCGACGCTTCGCTCGGCGTCATCTCCCTCGATTTTCCTCGTCAATGCCGCCACGCCCGACGTGTCGTCCACCGAGATCCGCCGCCGCGTCGCGGCCGGCGAGCCGCTCGGCGGCCTGGTGCCCGATCAGGTCGCGACCTACATCGCCGACCATCACCTGTATGTCTGAACGCCCGCGCCTCGCACCCCGAGCCGGTTGCCGTTGCCCTGGAGCCTGTATTGCATGACCCAGACTAGCCCTCGCCCAACTCGCGCACGCAAGACCGCCACGAAGACCGCCAAGACGACGAAGACGGCGGCCAAGACCGCGGCCAAAACGGCGGCGACCCGCCGGCCCAAGCTGCCGAAGTCCATCCAGACCGCGCTCGACGCGGCCTCGGGCCGCAAGGCCCTGGAGATGGTGGTCCTGGATCTGCGCAAGAGCGATGCGTTCACGGACTTCTTCGTGATCGCCACGGGCGCGAACTCGCGGCAGGTGCAGGCGATTGCCGATGCGGTGGAACAGGCGCTCAAGGCGCAGGGCTCGCGGCCCGCGTACGTGGAAGGCTACCGCAGCGCGGAGTGGATACTCCTCGACTACTTCGACTTCGTCGTGCACGTCTTCTCGCCTTCGGCCCGCACGTTCTACGGCCTCGAGCGCCTGTGGGGCACCGCCAAGCCGATCGCCATCGACGAGGACACGCCGGAGTAATCCCGCGCGGCGTCACCCTTGACGCTGCGCGCCGTCGTCAACCGCGCGCTGGCGCGGATCTTCGCGCCGCCCTGCGCCGCCTGCGGCGGTGCCATCCCTCACCCGCTCGACGGCGCCGTGTGCGACGCCTGCTGGGCCACCCTCATCACCTTCACCGCGCCGCTCTGCTTCGGATGCGGCGACCCGCTGCCCCCGTGGCGCCAGACGGCTCGCGCCCACGGTCGATGTCCGCGCTGCCGCAGACGATCGCGCCCGCTCTCGCGTCAGGCCTCGGTGGGCCCGTACGAGGGCACGCTGCGCGCGGTTGTCCATGCCCTGAAATACGACCGGCGCCGCTCGGTGGCCGCTCCGCTGTCGGCACTGATGGCAGCGGCAGGCTGCGAGTTGCTCGAGGGCGCCGACGCGGTGGTGCCCGTGCCGCTCCATCCGCGGCGCGAGTGGAGCCGCGGCTTCAATCAGGCCGACCTGCTGGCCGCGGGCCTCGCCAGGCCGGTGCATCGCCTCCTCACGCGCGTGCGGTTTACGCCGCCACAGGTCGCCCTTCCAGCCGCGCAGCGCCACCGCAACGTCCGCGCGGCGTTCGCCCTCAACCGGCGCGAGGCCAGGCGCGTCGCGGCGCAGTCGCGCGGCCGTCACGCACGCATCACCCTCGACGGGTTGGTGCTCGTGCTGGTGGACGACGTGGCGACGACCGGCGCGACGCTCGAGGCATGCGCGCGGGTGCTGCTGGAAGAGGGCGCCGCGGAGGTGCGTGCCCTTACGGCTGCGCGAGTCGTGACCGGACCGCGCTGACCACCGCCGCGCTGACGGCGTCCTTGTCCTGCTGCCCGTCGATCAGCACCCAGCCAGGCGCCTGGGCCTGGCGCTGATAGCTGGCTCGCACCCTGGACAACAGCGGCAGATCGCGCTCGAACTTGTCGCGCGCGGCCTGCTTGCGCTGCAACGAGGCCTCCGGCGGGATGTCCAGAACCAGTGTCAGCGAGGGCTGCGGCAGGTGGCGCTGCACCTCGAGCAGCCACGCCGGATCCAGCCCCTGCGCCTCGCCGTAGGCAACACTGGATGCCAGGTAGCGATCGCAGATGACCACCGCACCGGCCGCGATCCATTCCAGCATCTGCGGGCGGAACTCGTAGCGGTTGGCGATGTAGAGCAACTGCAGCGTATCGGCCTCGTAGTGCCGCTCGCCCTGCAGCGCCTTGCCAATCTCCGCGCCGATTGCGGTGGGATATTCCGGGAACGACAGGAACTCTACGCGTCGCCCTTCGGCGCGCAAGAAGGCCGCCAGCCGCTCGGCCTGAGTCTGTTTTCCGCTCTGATCCAGGCCCTCGAAGGCCAGCACGTGTCCCAGCATCGAATCTCCGCCTAGCTCTCGAGGGCCAGCATGTCGTCCAGCGTCTGGCGCCGCCGCGTCACGCGCCAGGTCGTGCCTTCGGTGAGCACTTCGGGCGGCAGCGGCCGCCGCAGGTAGTTCGAGCCCATCGCCGCCGCATAGGCGCCGCTGTCGCGGACGACGACCAGGTCCCCGACTTCCACCGGCGGCAGCTCGCGATCGCGGGCGAAGGAGTCCGTGCTCTCGCAGATCGGTCCGACGACGTCCACGGCAACGGGCGCGCCGGGCCGCGGCCGCACCGGTTCGATGCGGTGGAACGCGCCGTACAGCGCGGGCCGCATCAGCTCGGTCATGCCGGCGTCGAGCACGACGAAGCGACGCGCCCCGGGGAACTGCTTCACGTCCACCACGCGGGTGAGCAGCACGCCGGCGGCGCCGACCAGCACTCGCCCCGGCTCGATGGCGAGCTTCAGTCCCGAACCGCCCGCCGCCCGAACGATGCGGCGCACATAGTCCGTCGGATCCGGAGCGACGCCGCCATCGTAGGCAATGCCCAGGCCGCCGCCGAAGTCCAGGTGCTCGATCGCAATGCCGGCATCCCGCAGCTCCGCCGCCAGCCGCACCACGGCCTCGGCCGCGCGTTCCAGCGGGTCGAGCGCGGTGATCTGCGAGCCGATATGGACGTGGATGCCCACGGCCTTCAGTGACGGGCGCGAGGCAATCTCCTTGAACAGCGCCGGGGCGACGTCGATCGGCACGCCGAACTTGTTCGACTTGAGCCCCGTGGAGATGTGGGGGTGGCTCTGCGCATCGATGTCGGGGTTGACGCGCAAGGCGACCCGCGCCACCGCGCCGCGGTCGGCGGCCAGGCGCGCCAGCCGTTCGAGCTCGCCGGGCGATTCGACGTTGATCGCCAGCAGGTTCAGCGCCACGGCGCGCTCCAGCTCGCCCGGGCTCTTGCCCACCCCGGTGAACACGATCTCGGCCGGGGTGAAGCCGCAGCGAAGCGCGACGTCCACTTCGCCCATGGAGTTGGCATCGGCGGCGCTGCCGAGGGCGCGCACCAGCCGCACGATCGCCAGCGACGAGTTCGCCTTCATCGCGTAGTGGATGGCGTGCGGAGCGTCGCCAAAGGCGGCGTCCAGTTGCCGGTAGGCCGCCTGGATGGCGTCCGCCCCGTAAACGTAGGCCGGGGTGCCGACGGTGGCGGCAATCTGTTCGAGGGTGGCGGCGTCGGCCGGCGACGCGGCCGGGGCTGCCGGCAGGGGAGGAAGGGCGCTCATCGACCCGCGATCATAGCGCGAAGGCGCAGCCGGGCGCCCCGGGGTTTCGTGGTATTCTGGCCCCGCCTGCCGGGGCACCTAATCCGCGCCTCATGTCAGATTCTTCTCCGGTTCCCACCGACGCCATCGACACGCTGATTCAGCAGTGCCTTGCCGGCGATCAGCAGGCCTGGGAGCAGATCGTCCGTCAGCACCGGCGGAAGGTCTTCAACATCGCCTACAAGTTCACCGGCAAGCACGACGAGGCCGAGGACCTCACGCAGGACATCTTCCTCAAGATCTTCAAGTCGCTGCACACGTTCGACCGGCGCGCCAACTTCCAGACGTGGCTGGTCAGCGTGTCGCGCAACCTGTGCATCGACCACTACCGGAGCGTCCGGAAAGAGCGCGAGACGATCGACCGCGACGTCGACGCCGGCGAGCTGATGCCGGCGGCGATCACGCCGAGCGCCTACGCCGAACTCGAAACCCGCGGCCGCGTCGAACTGCTGCGCCGCGCCATGGCCGAGCTGCAGCCGACGCTGCGCAACGCTGTCATGCTGCGCGATATCCAGGAACTGACCTACCAGGAAATCGCCGACAAGCTCCACCTGCCAGAAGGCACCGTGAAATCCCGCATCAACCGGGGACGCACCGAACTGGCCCGCCAGATCCAGCGGCTGCGCGACGAACTCGAAGGGGTACGAGGATGAACCTCACGACCGACCGAACCGAAGACGTGGCCATCGTCCGCATTGGCGAGACCCGCATGATGTATCCGCTGCTGCAGGACTTCTCCGGCGCGGTCACCGGCTTGCTCGCCGCGGGCGATCGCAAGGTGCTGATCGATCTGTCGAAGGTCACCTACGTGGACTCGGCCACCATCGGCTGCCTGATGGATCTCTACCGCCAGACCACCACCGCGGGCGGCGTGCTGCGGCTGGCCGGCGTGCAGAAGCGCGTCGAGACCATGCTGACCATGACCGGGGCGCACAACTTCCTGAAGATGTTCCCGGACGAAGCGAGCGCGGTGCAAAGCTTCGGGGCGTGAATCATGCGTAGCATCAAGACAACCACCGGCGTCGACATTCAGCTCGACGGCGATCTGCTCGCCATCCTCGAAGCCCTGTTCCACGAGGTCACCGCCAAGGTCCTCGACGGGGGCAGCTTCGAGGAGATGAATCGCGAGATCAACCACCTGGTGTCACAGCTGTCGGACGAGGAGCTGCGTGCCTATCTCGTCGAGAGCATCTTCCTCAACCAGGTGAAGTACGAGAACGACCGGCTCGAGAGCTACATGAAGAAGCTGTCGAAGACCGAGCCCAAAGCCTAGCGTCCGGAACCGGACGCCTCGAGCCTGAAGCCTAGAGCCTAGAGCCTAGAGCCTGAACCATGTCAGAGAACTACCTCGCCACCCGCTTCACCTGCTCCTGGCCGCACTCCATCGCCGTCATGCTCTGCGACGGCCGCATCGTCTGCGGCTGCGCGGATCCGTACGCCAAGCGCGTGCTGGGCGATGTGCGGACGGCGACGGTCGCCGAGATCTGGACCGGGCCGACCGCCAGCCAGCTGCGCGAGGATCTGAACACCGGGGGCTCGTCGTTTTGCGGCGATTGCCCGCTCAAGCTGCCGCTCGCGCCGGACGAGGCCATCCCGCAGCGCGACGTGAACGTCGGGCCGCTCCCGGGCCGCATGTACATCGAGTGCACGGCCGCCTGTAACATCTCGTGCTTCCAGTCGTGCTGCGCGCCGGAGACCGGCATCACCCGCACGCGGCAGGCCGGCATGCTCGACTGGGACGTGTTCACCAAGGCGGTGGACGAAGCCGGGCCGACGCTCGGGCGCATCGACTTCTTCAACTACGGCGAAGCGTTCCTGCACAAGCGCGCCGTCGAGATGTGCGAGTACATCAAGAGCAAGTTCCCGCACATCTATCTCTACACCAGCACCAACGGCCTGGCGCTGACCGAGGAGAAGGCGCGGCGCCTGGTGCACTCGGGCATCGACGAAGTGACCTTCTCGATCGATGGCTCGTCGCAGGACACCTACGTGAAGTACCGGCAGCGCGGCAATTTCGACAAGGCGCTGGCCAACCTGCGGGCGATGGCCGACGAGAAGCAGAAGAGCGGGCGCGACGTGCCGCACCTGAACTGGCGCTACATCCTCTTCAACTGGAACGATTCGGACGAGGAGATGAACCGCGCGCGTCAGCTCGCGGCGGAGGCCGGCGTCGATCGCCTGTGCTGGGAACTGACCGACCACCCGGAAGACTCATACTCGCGGCGGTTTGCCGCCGGGTCGCCCGATCATCAGCGCATCGTCAACGAAGTGTGGGACATGAGTGGCCTGGGGAACGCGATTCCCGGCACCACGCCGCGCGCGCAGATCGACGTGCGGACGCTGATTCCGGGCTTCCCGCTCCGCGCCAGGGCGGCGCAGCCGGTCAAGGTGAAGACGCGCGTGAAGAACCTCTCGGGGCGGCCGTTCCGCGCGCAGGCCAGCTATGGCCGTCGTCTCGTGCGCCTCGGGGCGCAGCTGATGTCCGAGGACGGCACCATGCTGAACCGCGACTACGCGCGCGCCTGGCTGCCCGGCGACATCCCGCCGGGCGGGTCGGCCGACATCGAGATCGAAGTCCCCGCCCCCGAACGGCCCGGCCGCTACGCGCTGAAGTTCGACCTGGTCAGCGAAGGCATCGACTGGTTCGAGAAGTGCGGCTCGCCGACGACGACCAAGCCGCTCGTCGTGCGCTAACCGGGCGGGGTTCCGCTAACGGTTCCAGTGAGGCCGTGTAGGCCGCGATCGCGATCATGTCGTCGAGCGTGAGCTGCAACACGGCGCCCTTCATCAGTCTCGACCACGGCCCCCGGCGCGCGCCGTGCTTGATGTCCCACAACTGGCGGACCGTGTAGCTGGGCGACCTGCCGGCGAGCCCCGGCACCGGGCCAATGCCTTTCAGGTCCTCGCCGTGGCACACGCTGCAAGCCTCGCGGCCGTAGACGCCGGCCTGGACCAGCGCCTTCCCCTTCGCGATGCTGCCTTCGGGCACATAGGCGACGAAGCCCGAGGCGCCGTCGCGCAGCTCGGTCCGCGGCAGATCCTCCGGCATCTCGACGATGCGCTGGCCGAGCGGCTCGGTGCCGGACGTGGGCACGTGCATCCAGCCGGCGATGCGCGTCTGGGGCACTTCCTTCGCCTCGACCACCCGCACCCACTTCTTGAACGGGAACGACGCGAAGTACTCCGCCGCGGCCCGCACCTCGTCGTCGCTCGCGGCCTTCGCGTCGGCGATCATCGCGGCCGGCGGGCCCATCTTCGGCTCGCTGCTCTTGCGCGCGCCGCTCTTGAAGTCGGCCATCTGCCGGATGATGTACTCCGCCGGCAGGCCTGCCAGCGACGCGTTCTCCGGACGGCCCTGGCCGTTCGTCAGGTGACAGAAGCCGCAGG
The DNA here is from genome assembly GCA_963723005.1 of uncultured Acidobacteriota bacterium. Taxonomy (GTDB): domain Bacteria; phylum Acidobacteriota; class Vicinamibacteria; order Vicinamibacterales; family UBA2999; genus VFZN01. The sequence goes on from CAVRPA010000020.1 coordinate 607,951, forward strand.
CGCGCATCTCGGGCTTGCGCCCGTTCGCCACCGCGGCAGGCATCGGCGGATGACCGGCGGGATGCCAGTCGGGCGGGTTGAACGCATCACGCGTCTGCGCGACGGTGAACGACGCGTCGCTCCCCGGCACGCGCTTCGGCGCGGTGTCCGCCGCCGGCGCTGCCGGAGCCGCAGGCGCGGCCGCACCCGCTGGTGCGGGGTGTTCACGGTAAACGCCCACGGCGGCGGCACCGGCGTGCCCTGCGCCGCAATCCCCGCCACCGACGCCGCCATCAGCATCAACCCAGCTGCGATTCTCATCACAGATCTCTCCTGATCCAGATCCGTCGAGATCATCCATTCCGCGACGACTCGGCGCCATGCAGTCCTTGTCGTCCACGACGATCGGCATCCACCCCGACACATCCGGCTGCCCCGCCATCGGCATCACCGGCGACAGCGCGGCGGCATTGAAGGCCGTGCCGCCAAGCGCGCCGGCGCGGGCCGCCAGCGCCTGCCGGAACACGCCGAACTCCGGCATGTCGAAGACGATGAAGTAGACCTGACGGGTCGCGCCCGGTTTCGAGTCGCGCCGATAGCCCATGCAGCGCGGGTTGACTCGCGCGCGATCGAGTCCGGCGGTGCGCGCCATCGCCATCAGTTCGTCGGTCGGCACGCTGATGCCGCGCAGTTCCTCGGCCAGCACGAGCGCGATCCCCGGATTGAGCGGGGTGCTGAGCGATTCGCCCGCCCGCGTGAAGACCTGCCGGAACAGCCGCAGCGGCATCTCCGGCGGCGGCGTCAGGGCCAGCACCGCGCGGTCGCCTTCGGCGGCGCCATCCGTGGCCAGGGTCCACGACGCCAGGTGTTCGCCCCTCACCGTGAACGGCTCGGCCCGGGCGTCGTCCAGTGAGCGCATGAAGAGCACGGCCACGCCCGCCAGCAGCAGGAGCGCGATGCCAATCTTGATGGGCAACGGGGTACGGCGGGACTTGGGCATCGCGGAGCTATTCTACCGGCCCGCCAGACGATGCCAACGCTTGGCGCCGCTCGCCCGTCCAATCCATCCATGACAGCCCTGATTGCGGCCTTGCGGCAGCTCCGTCAGCACCCGACCTTCGCGCTGGTCACGGTGCTGGTCCTCGGCCTCGGCACCGGCGCCGCCACCACGGTCTTCACGGTGGTGGACTCGGTCGTGCTCACGCCCCTGCCGTATCGGGAGCCCGATCGGCTGGTGACCATCTGGGACACCAACAGCCAGCAGGCGCTCAGCCACGACCCGATCTCGCCGGTCAACTTCATGGACCAGCGCGCCCTGCCGGTGTTCGAGGACGCGGCAGCCTGGTGGCGCCCTGGGATCAACCTCACGGATCCAGGGATGGACCCGGTGCGCGTGAACACCATCGAGACCAGCGGCAATCTGTTCAGTGTGCTCGGCGTCTCGCCGCAGATCGGCGAGGGCTTCCCCGATCAGGGACCACTCTTCGCGCGCGGCGAGTTGATTGCGGTGATCAGCGATCGGCTCTGGCGGAGCCGCTACTCCGCCGACCCGGCCGTCATCGGCCGTCCACTGCTCTTCAACGGCACGCCGTACATCGTCGCGGGCGTGATGCCGCCGGGGTTCCACTACCCGGACGAGGTGGACGTGTGGCAGCGCCTGGAGTGGGACATGACCCAGCACAGCCGGCGGGCGCACTTCATGGAGGCGGTGGCCCGCCTGAAGGCAGACGCCACGATCGAGCAGGCGCAGGGCGCGGTCGATGCGCTGTGGACCCGCCTCGAGGTCGACTTCGGCAACACCCGCAATAGCCCCGGCACTGGCTGGGGATCGCGGCTGGTGCCCCTCCTCGACGAACAGCTGGGGTACTACCGTCCCGCGCTGATGGTCCTCTTCGGGGCCGTGGCGCTCCTGCTCGTGATCGGCATCCTGAACGTGGCCTCGCTGCTGCTCACGCGGGCGCTGTCGCGCGAGCGTGAGATGGCGGTCAGGGTGGCGCTCGGCGCCTCACCGCGGCAGCTCGTGAAGCAGCTGATGGCCGAAAGCCTGGTCCTGTCTGCCGCCGGCGCCGCGCTGGGGCTCGCGGCCGCCGCGGCGGCACTCCCCCTCATCGTGCGGCTGATGCCCGTGGACATCCCCCGGCTGAACGAAGCCAGCGTAGACATTCGCGCGCTCGCGCTCGGCCTCGTGGTCGTCACGGTGACCACTGTCTTCTTCGGCTTGCTGCCCGCGGTGATCCTGCTGAAACGGTCGATGACCTCCGACTTGAAGTCGGGCGAACGCGGAAGCTCTCGAGGCGCGCGTCAGGTGTACTCGGTGCTGGTCACCGCCGAGGTCGCGTTCGCCTGCGCGCTGCTCGTCAGCTCGGTGCTGCTCGTGCGCACCGTGCGCCACATGATGGACACGCCGATGGGCGTGCAGGCCGAGGAGGCGCTGGTGACCACCGTGCAGGTGACGCCGGCCGCCGTGCCGCGCGGGACATCGCCTCGGCAGGCGTGGGCCGCCGTCGGCACCACGCATGAGGCAATCCTCGACGCGATCCGCCGGCAGCCCGGCGTGCAGTTCGCCGGCGCCAGCAATTTCCTGCCGCTCGAGATTGGCTGGCGCAATCCGTTCCTGCTGCAGGGACAACCCATGCCCGCCCGCCCCGACGATGCGTCGCAGGCGCAGCTGCACAGCGTGAGCGACGGCTACTTCGAAGCGATGGGCGCGGAGATCGCATCCGGCCGGGCGTTCACGGCGTTCGACGGCGCCGACGCATCGGGCGTGGTGGTGGTCAACGAAAGCTTCGCCCGCCGGTATCTCCCAGAGGGGCGGGCCGTGGGCACGGTCATCAGGCTCGCCGCCAGCGGCATCGGCCCGCTCGGCGTGAACCTCAAGGCAACTGCCTCCCAGACGCACGAAGGCTTCCCCTACGAAGTGGTCGGCGTGGTGAAGGACCTGCGCAACGTGCCGCTCGGACAGGTCGTTGAACCGGCCATCTACACGTCCACGAGGCAGTTCCCGTTCTCCGAGGTGTTCATCGCGGTGCGGGCGACCGATCGCGCGGCGGCGCTCTCGGCGATTCGGGAGGGGCTGCGTGAAGCTGCGCCGCAGATACCCATGGCCGCCGCACGCACCTGGGGAGAACGCTTCGCGGCGCGTTCGGCGGAGCCCCGCCTGCTGATGAGCGTGCTGCTGTTCTTCGGCGGGCTGGCGGCGCTGCTCGCGGCGCTGGGCGTCTACGGGCTGTTCTCGTGGGCGGTGGCGCTTCGCACACGCGAGCTCGCGATCAGGCTCACGCTCGGCGCCCGTCCGCTGGCAGTGGGCGGCCTGGTGCTGCGCCAGAGCGCGGTGCTCGTGGGGGTGGGCCTGGTTGCCGGCATCGGCCTGGTGCAACTGGCGCACACCGCGTTGACACGGGTGCTTTACGGTGTCTCTCCGGGCGATGTCGGCTCGACCGCAGCCGCTGCGGCCCTGCTGCTCGCCGCGGCGATCGGCGCCTGCCTGCCGCCGGCCATCCGCGCGATGCGCGTGAATCCGGTTGAGGGTCTCCGCGCCGAGTAAGTCCCGTCAGACTGCCGTGCGTCTGACGCTGGAGCGAACCGACCGCCTAGTAGGTATCGAAGACGCGCTGCAGATCCTTCAGCTCGCGCGACTGCGTGAGCGCCAGCATCAGCAGGACTCGCGACTTGTTGGGCGAGAGATCGCGCGCGACGACCGCCGGGAGCCCCTCGACCGGATCGCCGACGATTCGTCCGCCTGGTACGTGCGAGGCAACGACGACGGCGAGACCGGCCGCGGCGGCACGCTTCACGGCTTCGCGCGCACCGGCGCTCATCCTGCCGCCGGCGAAGCCGGCCACCACCACGCCGGACGCCTTCGTTGCTATCACGCCGTCCATCAGGGCTGCATCGAAGCCGGGATAATCGGTGAGGATGGCCACCTCGGGCAGCGTCTTCACGCCGCTCACATCGAACGCGGACTGGGCCGTGTGCGGCCGCAGGCTCGCCCGGTAGAACACCACGCCGTCCGGATCGACGAAGCCGAGGAAGCCGAGCTCGGGCGAGCGAAACGTCTCGACGCGGCGATTGTCGGTCTTCCACACGTCGCGCGCCGAGGCGATGTGTTCGTTCAGGGCGACCAGCACGCCCTTCCCCGCCGCCTCCGGCGAGATCGCCACGCGCACCGCGTTCAGCAGGTTCGCCGGGCCGTCGGCCGAGATCTCGTTGGCCGATCGCATCGAGCCGGTTACCACGACCGGCCGCGTGTCCTTCACGGTGAGGTGCAGGAAAAACGACGTGTCCTCCAGCGTATCGGTGCCGTGCGTGATGACGATGCCGCGGAGGGCGCGGTCGTCACGGAACAGCGTGTTGATCCGGTTCGCGAGGGTCAGCCAGTGGGCCGGCGTGATCTGCGACGAGCCGACGCGCGTCACCTCCTCGACGGTGATGGCCGCGTGATCGAGCAGCTGCGGCACCGCGGCCACCAGCGTGTTGCCATCCTGCATCGACGCGCCGACCCGGCTGGCGATGGTGCCGCCGGTGGTGAGAATGGTTACCCGCGGCTTCGTCGCGGTCTGCGCCGATAGCGCCAGGGTGAGCGCCAGCACGCCGAGCGCGGTCCACCGGACGCGGCGGGCTGTCGGTACGGCGGTCACTCGGACACGCTCGGCGCGAAGTCCGGCTTCGTGTCGCGCAGGATGCCCAGGATGGCCTCGCGGCTCACCGGCGAGAGATGCGCATACCTGGAATCGCGAACGGTGCCGGTGAGGATGGTGTGCATACGTCGATACACCGCCTGCTTGATGGCCGGAGGCAACCCGTCGAAGGCCGGGTTGTAGATCATGTAGCTGCAGGGGTAGCGCATCAGCCGCTGCTCGAGATCGAACTGGCCGAGGGAACGGCCCTTTCGATCGTGCGGCGTGCGCGCGGCGAGGTACTCAGCCAGCCCTGGGCGCGGCGTCACGGTGAGCGCCAGCGGGGCCTCGCCGACGAACAGCAGGTAGTCCGCCAGTTCCTCCACCCGGGCCCGCATGCCGGCCGCCTGCGGATCCAGCCGACCTGCCGCGGCCACGACGCGGGCTTCCCAGTTGAGGCGCGTCAGCAGGTTCATGGCGTGCATCTGATGATCGAACATCATCAGCGAGGTGATATCACTCAGCTCCGATGGGTAGCGTCGGGTCTGTGACGGCTGGTCGATCCACTCGGTGAACACGTGGTTCGAGAACAGCGCGGGTCCGGACGTCGGATGCTCGGCAACGGTAATGTTGCCCAGGTTGCCGAGCTGAATGTAGGCAGGCGCGGTGGCGTCGGCGGTGACGAACCAGCCGCCCCATCGATCGGTGTGCGGCGTCCGGTGATTCACGGTGAAGCTGCCGAGGCGCGGCATCACGCCGCCGTCGCTGCGCACCATGTTGCTCCTGTCGATCACACCCGGCACTTCCAGCGTGCTCAGCGAGATGTGACAGGCGAGGCATTCGGTCCGTCGCGAGAAGGTGGCGCGCCCCTGGGCGTTCTGATCAACGGTGTAGAACTGGATGCCCTGCTGGGCGTCCTGCGCGGCAATCTCCAGCATCGGCGCGCCGGCAATGTAGCCGACCACGACCTGGTCGCTGAAGTAGAGGGCGCGGGGATTGGTGGGGCCGGTGAGATCACGCTGCACCCCGGTCTTCGAGAAGACCAGGATCTGCGATTCGAGCGGCACGCCCAGCGCCTCGAGAACCGAGCGCAGATAACCCAGGCGCGGGTCACGAGACAGGGACTGCTGGCCGGAGGTGAGGGCGCGATTGAGTAGCGCCACCCGATCGGACGAGGGCCGCGCGATGTACTCGATCGCGGGATGCTCGTCGATGGTGCCGACAAAAGCCGCCCCCGCCTGGCCGGACGACCGCGCGCTGGTCACAATTGCCAGTGCAAGGGTCGCCGCCGCCGCGGCGAGCCGCCCGTGTCTCACGCCTTCCATTGATTGATCCTACCGCGCCTCAACCCGAAGACGAGGGAGCGGCCGCCAACAGCTGATGGGACTCGAGAAACCCTCGGATCAGCGCCCATGGCCGGGGGCAGTCGTTGTGACCGCACTTCAGCGCGTGGAACTCGGCCGACGGCACCGCCGCGGCCAGCGCCTGCCCCTCGCTGACGGGGATCAGCTGATCGTCGGAGCCGTGGATCACGAGGAGCGGCCGCCGGTACCCGGCCAGCGCCTCCAGGTTGTCGAACACGTCGCGTACCAGCCAGCCGGGAATGCCATATCGCGCCGCCAGTGGGCGGGTGCTGGTAAACGAGGACTCGAGAATCAGCGCCGCGACCGGCCTCGCCGTGGCGATCTGGACAGCGGCTCCCCCGCCGATCGAGCGGCCATACGCAACGATGCGATTGGCATCGACCCGCGGATCGGCGGCCGCCCAGTCGAACACCGCGAGCGCGGCCGCCCGAATCGACGCTTCTGATGGTGTTCCAGGCGAGCCGCCGTAACCGGGATACTCCAGCAGCAGGACGGACCAGCCCCAGCTTCGCATCGGCTCGAACTCGTCGATCCAGTCGGCGGCGAGTTCGCCGTTGCCGTGCGCGAAGATCACCACCGGCGACCGGGTCCGCGTCGCGTGTGAAGGCAGCAGGAGCGCCTGATACCCGCCCGCCGATCTGTCAATGACGACCGGCTCTACGCCGCGGCCAGCCGACAGGGCCCGCGACGGCGGCGCCGGAAACAACACTCCCCGTTGCAGGCGCCACACGGCGCCTAGTGCGAGCAGCGCGGCAACTGCCGCGACGGCGAAGACGATCGCGACCTTCGCCATCAGCTCGTCAGCCATGCCGCTCGTCGACCGCAAGGCGCGCGCCGCGCATCTGCTTCATGAGCACGGCGGCCAGCAGCCACGACAGCACGATGGTGTAGACGGCCGTTGTCGATCCGGCGAAGCGAGAAGGGATTGGTCGCGCCGGGTACGGCCGCCGGGATGATGTCGGTCGTGTTGTTGACCGAGGCGTGCATCAGCATGACGAGCAGGAGGCTGCCATCGGTCTTCCAGTACAGCCAGGCCATCGCCACCGATATCGCGGTCACATGGAGGAGGTAGATGGGAAACGACTGGCCATCGCTGCCGGTGCCGGGGATGAAGAAGAGCGGCAGGTGCCAGAGCGCCCAGATGATGCCGATCACGACGCTGGCGCCACCGAGGCCGAAGCTGGCTGCGAGCCGGGGCAGGGCGTATCCGCGCCAGCCCACTTCTTCGCCCGCCTGCACCCACGTGGACACCAGGATCGCGCCGAGCATCAGCGGCCAGGGCGTGTCGCCGAATATCGGCCACACGCCGAGCACGGCGCGGTGCAGCACGGCAGCCGTCAGCTTGATGACCACGAGGTATGTCACCGCGAACAGGTAGAACCGCGCCGCCACCTGCCATCGCCCGATCCGGGACAGCAGCCGAGCCACGCCCTCGCGGCCATCCTGCACGGCGGTAAGGCCAATCGCCACCAGTGCGGGGGCGAAGACGCCGAGCAGGAAGATCGGTCCGCCGAGACCGAACAGCAGCGGCTGGCCACCGCCCCACCGCGCCGAGGCCAGCCACGCCGACCAGGTCACCACGAAGGTGAGCAGAAAGAACCCGGTCAGGCTGGCAGTCCGCGACAAGGGCTTCATGCACCCTCAGCTGCGCACAACGGCGCTGTTCATTTCGCGACGCGTTCCACCTACTCGGCCGTCGTCGGATCGATCGTCGTCATGATCTGCGAAATCTTGTCGGCCGGGAAGCCGCCGCGGCGGGCATGCTCGAGCAGCATCTCTTCGTCGGGCGCGCGGTAGACGCAGAAGATCTGGTCGCCCGTGACGTAGCTGTGCACCCATTGGATCTGCGGGCCCAGCTCGTTGAGGACGCTGCACGATTTCTGCGAAATGCCCTGCAGTTGCTCGGGCGTCAGCTTGCCGGCTCCGGGGATGTTTCGCTCGATCAGATATTGAGGCATGAAGGGGGGCTCCTGTGAATGTGTTGGGGGAAGGACGGCCGAGCGGATTGTGCCATAGGTCGAAGCACGAGCGCGCCTGGGCGGCAGTCACCTCAGCTCGGCCTTGCTGAACAAGTCCAGCATCTCCTGTTCGGCAGGCGGGTGCAGCACAGAGCGGGCGGCGAACTCCTCGGCCTGAGGATAGGACGTCGCGCGGATCCGATCGGCGGCCGACGAGAGGTCGTAGGCCGTGCGCTGCAGCTGGAGATCGGATCCGAGCAGCAGCCAATAGGCGCCGGCCTCGCCGAACGGCATCCCGACGCTGCCGGCATTCACCACCCGAACCGACCCGACCATCCGATCGAACTGCATGTGCGTGTGCCCGCACACCACGACGTCGGCGCCGGTCGCGTCGAAGAGTGGAGTCAGGCGCTCCTCGGCCGTCAGCCGCGTGAAGATGGGAGTGTCGCTCTGTGGCGTGGCGTGGCAGAACAGCACGCGCCCAAGAGGCTCGGTCTCGATCGCGAGCGTCCCTGGCCATTCGGCGATCACCGACAGTGCCTCCGCGTCCAGCTGGCTGGCCACCCAGCGCATCGCGGGCAGGTAGACCTCCGGGACCCCGACGACCGCCTCGCCCGAGGCCAGCGCCAGAGTTTGGCGGTCGCCATTGCCGCTGATGAACCGCGTGGGCAGACCAGCGCGCGAAGGCATGCGAGCGATTCCGCGCACATCGGGCCTGGGCAGACGTCCCCGCCCACGACGACGAGATCAACGCCGGCGCGACGGACGTCCTCGAGCACTGCTTCGAGTGCCGGCAGGTTGCCGTGGATGTCGTACAGCGCCGCTACTCGCATCGGGCACCTCGAACGATCGTGGCAGGCATGAATGTCTACTCGCAGCATGCTGACCACGGCAGTTCACCCAGCTCATGGTTCAGCTGTCCGCGGCTGACAAGCGCTAACGCGCAGCGACCATGCACGCGCGATCACTTCTTCGTGGCGATCCTCTTCATGCGCGCCATCACCAGCTTGCGAAGGAGCGCGTCTGGCAGCGGCTTCTCGATGGTGAAGCGCAACGTGCCCTTGCCGCTGGTGTCGTAGTCCTGCAGCGCGGGATCGTTCGCCACACCGTAGATAGCGCAGTGATGCGCCGCGGCGCCGAACCAGATGAGCCCCTTGCCATTCAGCTTGAACGAGGGGATCTGATAGCTGATGCACTCCTGCGCCTCCGGCGCGGTGGCGCGGATGACCCGCCGCACGCGCTCGAGCGCGGCGCGCTGCGCCGACGGTAGACCCGCGAAGTACTCGTCGATGGTCGTGGGCTTCAGGCGCGGCCTTCGGCTTCGCTTTGCTTGCGGCCCGGGCCTTCACCGTCGCCGTGGTCTTGCCCTTCGTTCTGACCGCTCGGCCTGGGCTTTGACGCTGGCTTGGCAGGTGTCTGACGTTTTGCGTTCATGGCTCGAGGGCTCGGGTGCGTGGTTTATCGTGAATGCCGCGATCGGCGCAGGAGTTCGAGGTACTTGTCGCGAGGCTCAGCGGTCCAGCCGTTGATGCCGTGGCGCGGCAGCCAGACAAGGTGCACGTAGGCAGCACCGAGAAGCGGCACCATCAGCACCGCGAATGCCCATGCGCGGCCAGCTGTAGCCGACAGCGCGACCGTGACCGCGACGACAATCAGCACCTTCAGTAGCCGGCGCGGGCGAGGCTTGTGCTCCTCGAAGCGGCCGAACAGGATGTTGCCGACGGCGAAGATGGTCATCACCACGGCGACGTCGAACCAGAGGGTGTCGGTGGACCACATGGGGCTTGGGGCTCGAGGCGTGGGGCCTGTGGCTGACTTGGGCTTGGGTCTTGGGTCTTGAGTCTCGGGTCTTGGGTCTTGGGTCTTGGGTCTTGGGGCTTGGGGCTTGAGTCTTGAGTCCTTAGCCCGAAGCCTGAAGCCTGAAGCCTAGAGCCTGAATTCTGCCATAAACCGGCAGGCCCGTAAGGCCCTCACCAGGCGCGGGAAGGGCCGCCTTTCGTTACGCCGGCGCTCGGACGGCCCAGCGCAGCTTTGCGGAGGAGGCGCGGCGGTTCGACCATGTTTCCGCCTTGGCGGACCGAACCACTCGATTCGCGGCAGCGGCGTAAACCCCGCTCCGGACGCCAGACTGGAACGCCTTCTTCACTCGCCGATCCTCGCCAGAATGGAACGTGAGGATCACCACCCGGCCTCCCGGCTTCAGACACCGCGGCAACGACTGCAGGAGCGCGTCCAGGGCCGCGAACTCGTCGTTCACCTCGATGCGCAGCGCCTGGAAGGTGCGGCGCACCGACATCTTCACCTCCGCTTTCGACAGGTGAGGCATCGCGGCGGTCAACCCGGTGCGGACCAGGCGCTCGAACGCGTGCGTGGTCACTACCTGCTGCTGCTTCAGGAGCCGAGCGATGAACAGCGCCTGAGGCTCGTCGGCATTGGCGGTGAGGATGGCCGCCAGATCCGCCTCGCTCAGCCGCGCGAGCAGCGCAGACGCCGGCTCGCCGGCCTGGGGGTTCATGCGAAGGTCGAGTGGGCCCACGCCCTTGTAGCTGAACCCTCGCGACGGCGTGTCGTGCTGCATCGACGACACCCCGAGATCCACGAGGACGACGTCGGCGCTGCCGATTCCCTCCGCTGATAGAACCTCGGGCAACGCCGCGAAGCTGTGGTGCCGGGTGACGAACTGGTCAGCGCCAAAACCCTCGGCGCGGAGCCGGGCCTCGGTGCGGGGCAGTTCCAGCGGATCCACATCCAGGCCGATCAACCGTCCGCCGGGCTGCAGCGCCTCGAGGATCGCTCGCGCATGGCCTCCGCCGCCAAGCGTGCAATCCACGGCCACATCGCCCGGACGGGGGCGGAGATGCTCCAGCACCTCGGCGATCATGATCGGCAGATGAACGCCGGGTACCCTCGCGCTGGACGACCCGCGCGATGGGGCGCCTGTCGCGCTCACTCCGGATCTCCCTCGAACGTGAAGAACGTCACCGGTGTCGGGACACCGCCAAGACCTCGATAGAAGTCCAGCGCGTGCGTGTCCTCGTTGTCGGCCGGCACGAACATGTCGCCGATGCCCTCGGCCGTAGCTGCGGCGCGCAGCGCCGTCATCAACGCGCGACCGATCCCCTGCCGTTGCACGTCAGCACGGACGGCGATGTCGTAGACGAAGAGCTCGGACGATTCGGAAGTCGTCATCGGAATGGCGTGGGCCGTGACGCCGCCCACGAGCTGGTCATCGACGACCGCGGCCATCGCCCAGAACTCCGGCCGGTTCAGGAGCTGTTCGATGTAGCTGTCGCCGAGCGGCTCGGTCGGTTCCTCGAACACCTCGGCCATCAGCAAGAACAGCCGCCGCGCCATCTCGATATCGGCGGGCGTCAATCGCACCGTGCGCAGATTAGCGGTCGGTCGTTCCGGCATCTGCCTCGGACATCCCATCGCGCAAAGCCGCCAGCAGCGCGTGGCCCACCGCCCATCGTCCGAGACCGCTCTCGGAGTTGATGTGACCGGCGGCGCCGACGTTGACGAATGAGCTGCCCCAGGCGTTCGCGTAGACACGGGCCTGCGCGAGGCTGATGTAGATGTCGTTCGTGCTGGCCACGACGATGCTGGGGAACGGCAGCGGGTCGAGCGGCACTGGAGAGAACCCGATCGGACCCTGCGGGTAGTTCGGACCATCGGGATCGCTCGGGGCGACGAGCAAAGCCCCGAGAACCCGTGCCAGGGCTTCGGGCGTCGCGGCACGTGCCCAGTGCGCGACGAGCGCGCACGACGAGCTGTGGGCGACGAGCGCCACCGGGCCCTTCCTGTCCGCGATCGCGATAGACAGGGTACGCACCCAGTCCGCGATGTGTGGCGTGTCCCAGTCTGCCTGCATCACGCGCCGGCACGAGGAGTCTTCACGCTCCCAGTAGCTCTGCCAGTGCTCGGGGCCCGAGTTGCCCAGGCCCGGCAGGATGAAGGTTGTCACCATGGCCAGTCTACTCATAACTCGCCAGGGACCTGCCTCATCGGCGACGAACCCCAAACCAACGCGGAACCGTTGACTCGTAGCGTTGCCATGCCTCGCCGTGCGCTCGCATCAGGAAGGGCTCCTCGTTGAGCACGACACGCAGATGGAATGCGATCGCGATCATGACGGCATAGCTCCCGAGCGTCCAGGACCGGAAGCCGATTGCCCAGCCCAGCAGGATGAGCAGGACCGCCACGTACATCGGATTGCGTGAGTATCGGTACAGTCCGGTGACCACCAGCGCCTTCGGCGGCGTCCACGGCGCCAGCGTGCCTCGGCCGGCTCGGTAGAACTCCACCACGCACCACAGGAGGCAGACGATGCCGACGCAGAGTGGAATGAATCCGACGGGGTTCGAGAACGTGTCCAGGCCGCCAGGTGCGAGCAGCGCCAACGGAATCAGGAACGCGACCATTCCCGGCAGGGCCAGGAAGGCGACAATGGCTTTCGGGAGCAGCGTGGCATCGTTCATCTTCCTGTGCGGTCAGCCGTCCTTGTGCTGCAGCGCATGCTCGATGCGCGTGTCCGGAACGAACCAGATGATCGCGGCACAGGCGTAGATCACCTGCGCCATCCACGAGGTCGTCGCCCAGAAGGTGGACGCAATCGCCGCGAGATAGAGCAGCGGCGACAGCTTGCCCTTCCAGTCGCGGCCGACGGCGTTCCTGAGAATCGAGGCGGGGCCTTCGGCGCCGATGATCGCCTGCTGCAGCAGCCAATAGGCGATGGCCGCCATGAGGAGCACCACGCCGTACAGCGCCGAGGGCATCGGCGCGAAGTGATTCTCGCCCATCCAGCCGGTCGTGAAGGGGAACAGCGACAACCAGAACAGCAGATGGAGATTCGCCCACAGCACCGGCGCCGTCACCCTGGTGCATGCGTGCAGCATGTGGTGATGGTTGTTCCAGTAGATGCCGACGTAGAGAAAGCTCAACACGTAGCTGAGGAAGACGGGCACCAGCGGCATCAACGACTCGAGCGTCTCGCCATGCGGCACCTTCAGCTCCAGCACCATGATGGTGATGATGATGGCGATGACGCCATCGCTGAAGGCCTCCAATCGATTCTTTCCCAACGGCTCGTTCTCCAGTCTCGGGGTTGATTGCGTGACGAGGCTCCGACCGACAGCGGCCTACGACGCGTCGAGGCTGAGCGCCTTCTGCATGCACACCGCAGACGAAGGGCACAGGGTGCGGAACTCCGCCGTCTGCTGAATCGCGGGCGGTGCCTGATCACGCGTGATCGTCTCGAACCCGTGCCGCGCGAAGTAGTCGGCAGCGGTTGTCGTGAGGAGATACAGGTGGTGGATGCCATGCGACGCGGCGTCGGACTCGATGGCGTCCAGCAGGGCGCGGCCCACGCGGTGGCTTCGATGCGAAGGCGCGACGCAGACCGAGCGCAGCAGCGCCACCTCGCCGTACCGTTCAAGCGCGACGGTGCCCACGAGCTCTCCCTCGGCACGCGCGAGGATGAACCCACCCAGGTGCTGCGCCACGTCCGTCGTCGGCAGCTGGCTGCCGGTCAACAGCGCTTCGATGCTGGGGAGGTCGTCAGCGCCGGCAGGCGCCAGCACGATATCCAGTTCGCCCTGCGTGCGGGAAGTCATCGTGCGCCGATTCTACCGGACACCGGCCGGGCTCTTATCGCTCTTGCTCGCTGCAGCCAGAAACTCGAGCATCGCGTAGTTGAACGAGTCGGGATTCTGCCGAGGCGAGGCGTGGCCGGCCCACGCGATGGTGACGCGCTGGGCCTGCGGCAGCACGCGACCGACTTCCTCGGTGACCAGCTTGTGCAGCTCGTCCGTTTCAACCCCCTTCACGATCAGGATGGGCATGGCGAGCCGGCTGACGTCGCTGCGTGAGAGATTCGGATACGGATCGGAAGACGCAGTCAGGGCCTGGGAAGAACCGCGCGTTCGACATGATCGCGTTCCGGTTCTCCGGCGGCAGCTTCTTGAACGCGCCGGCCCCGTCGGACGAGTCGATCAGGATGCGCATGGCGTCCTCGATGTCACCCTTCGCGAATGCCTGCCCGGCGGGCTCGTGCACGGTGGACATGAACTGCTGATAGAGGGCCGCGCCGCGCGCGTCGCCGGTGACCCACTGATCCACGGGCGGTTCCGCCAGCACCAGGCTGCGCACCATCTCGGGATGTTTGATGGCGAAGGCCAGGGCGGTGAAGGCGCCGTATGACGTGCCGACAAGGTGAGCCGATGGCAGCCCGAGTTGCGCCATCAGCCCGGCGAGATCCTCGGCGTCCACGAGCGCGGAGTGGCTGGTGCCGGAAATCGGATTGTTGTTTGGAAAGTGATAGCGGCGGCTATAGGAGATGACGCGGTGACGGGGCTTCAGCACCAGGATCTGCGGCGCCCACGCGCGATAGTCGCTCTCGTCGCCGTGGAGCAGGATCACCGGGTCGCCCTGCCCCGCTTCGATGTAGTGGAGCTCCACACCGTTGACGACAACCCGCGTCGGCGCGTCGGTGCGCGCGGACGTCCGGCCGGAACACGACGACGCCAACGCCCCGAGCAGCAGAATCGTCGTCCGGAGCCATCTGCCTGGGCACGTGGGCATGGTGCAGTCTAGCGCCATGTCTCATGCGGCAGCCGGGCCATTCCCTCTCGCGAGGTCGGCGCGACAACGGCAGGCCACCCTGCGTTAGTCTATAGGCCATGCGCCGGTCCCCAGTTTTCGTGATCGTGGTGTGCCTTGTCGTGTCGTCGTTCGCCACCCTGCGCGCGCAGGACGATGTGAATGCGAAGATGAAGGAGTGGTCCCAGGCCCTTGGTGTGGAGTGCACGCACTGCCACCTCGACGGGCAATGGGACCTGGCCTACCTGCCGACGTTCGATATCGCCTACCGGATGTCGAAGATGGTGACCGACCTGAACGCGGGCGCGCTCAAGAGCTACGGCGGCGTCACCTGCAACACCTGCCACCAGGGCAAGCTCAGCCCGCCGAAGATCACCCAGGAGCAGTGGGAGCGCGACGCGAAGCGCTACGAGTCCGCCTTCAACGGCGACAGCTCACTCGCGCTGCAGATGGGCGTGTTCACCGCTTCGCTGGGGGTCGGCTGCTCGTTCTGCCACGACGGGGAGAACTGGGGCTCCGACGCCAATCCCAAGAAGACGGTCGGCCGCCGCATGCGCGGCATGGTCGGCGGCCTCAACAAGCATTTCGCCGGCGTCAAGAACCCGGAGATCGGGTGCATGGCCTGCCATCAAGGGAAGTTGAAGCCGGCGCGGTAGTTCGGAAATTTGGACCTGAGTCTTAGGTCTTAAGTCTTGGGTCTTGCGGCCTGGGCCTGGGCCTTGGGCAAAGGCACGAACCTCAATACTCAAGACCCAGGACGCAAGACGCAAGACCTCAGTCTTGCTGCTTCCCAGAGAGCGCCGCCATTCGCTTCTGAAGCTCCGCGAGCTGCGCCTGCAGTGATTCGAGCGTGTCGCCCTTGGAGCCGCCGTCCCCCGTGATCGGCTCGATCGGGGTGATGCGCGGGCCGCCGGTGAACGGCCCCGGCCCGGGATTCAGCGTGAACGCCCCGGACTGGTTGGCGTTGTCGCGCCAGAAGCCGCTCAGAGTGGAGTTCAGGGTCACCTGGGTGTGCAGGCCGTTGCCAAACGGGAAGATGGTCGTGAATCCCAGCCAGATGGTGCCGTCGGCCTGCAGCATCGCCGACCCGTACACCGGCAGGCGCGGATTTCCGCCGCACTGCTCCTCGAAGCCGACCAATTGATAGAACGAGCCTTGCTGGATCACGTTGACGTTGACGACGCTGCAGAAATCAGCGAGACGCCAGCGGAACGTGCCGAGGGATTGCGCGTTGGCGGGAGCGGCTGCGAACAGGACGGCCGCGAGGGTGCAGGAAAACAGGAAACGCTTCATCAGGACCTCAGTTCTGCGCTCGATTGGGAGCGCGGGCGGCAGTATAGCCGCTCGACCATTCGCGGTCGTGCCTCCGCCCCGCTTCGGCGACGCGGGTTCTCGGCAGTTGAGACCGCCGGGCTGGAAGGCACGCACGAGGCAGGAAAACTTTCTCCGGCTCAACCGTGAAGCGGGCGGTGCATGCGACAATACGTGCCGTTCCGCATACCCCGACACCCATGCCCGACTCGCTCGAGCACGATGACGAACAGCGGCGCGTTCGCGATCTCGAAGATCGCTTCTTCGACTTGTCGATCGACCTCCTCTGCTTCCTCGACTTCAGCGGTCACTTCAAGCGCCTGAATCCGGCGTGGGAGACAACGCTCGGCTTCACGCGCCAGGAGCTGATGTCGAAGCCGTTCATCGAATTCGTCCACCCGGACGACCGCGAGCGCACCCTGAACCAGAACCGGAGCGTCCGGGCCGGCGCGCAGGCGCGCCATTTCGAGAATCGCTACCTGTGCAAGGACGGGTCGTACCGCTGGCTGCTGTGGAACGCCACGCCGGACACCGATCGGCGCGTGATCTACTCGGTGGCGCGCGACATCACGTCCCGCAAGCAGGTCGAAGACGAGCGCGATCGGCTGCTGGCCGAGCTCCAAACGGCCCTCGCCGAGGTCAAGACGCTCCGCGCCTTCCTTCCGATCTGCGCCTACTGCAAGAACGTCCGCGACGACGAGAACTACTGGCACTCGGTTGAGGTCTACGTCTCAACGCACACGAACACGCGATTCAGCCACGGCATCTGCCCGTCGTGCTATACGAAGGTCGTGGAGCCCGACCTGCAACGGGAACGGGAGCGCTAGCTGGCGGCCCGTCGCGTTTTGCCTTTTTCTTCCGCCCCAGCCCATCTTTGAGTAGATTTAGCCCATGTTCAGGCATCCCATCTTCCTCCTGGGCGCAGCGGCCCTCTCGGTTTCCCTGCCGCTGGCCGCCCAGGCGCCGCCGCCGCTCGCCTTCACCGCGCGGACCGTTGATACAGGCCTCCGTGGCGGCTACCAGAGCGTCATCGCGGATCTGAACAAGGACGGCCGGCCTGACATCATCGCCGTGGCCACCGGCATGAAGGAGGTGCCCTGGTACGAGAACCCGGGCGCCGCCGACGGCACCTGGACAAAGCACGTGATGGTGACGGGCGTGAACGCCCCAATCAACGCCGCCGTCTACGACACCGATGCCGACGGCATCCCCGAAGTGGCGCTGGCCGCCGACTTCGCCACCGTCTACGGCAAGAGCGCCGGCACGCTCTACCTGCTCTCGCACAAGGGCGACCCCACCGGGCCGTGGGACATGAAGGAAATCGATCGCGCGCCCACGGCGCACCGCGTGCGCTGGGTGGATGTGGACGGCAAGGGCAAGGTCCTGGTGAACGCGCCGCTCATCGGGGCGAACTCCATCGCGCCGGACTACAAGGACAAGGTCGGCATCTTCTATTACCGCGGTCCCGACTGGAAGCGCCAGAGCGTGACCGACGCCGACTCCGGCGTCATTCACGGCCTGTGGGTGATGCCCTGGAACAACTCGAAATTCGAGGCGTTACTGAGCGCCAGCTTCAACGGCGTGTTCGCGCATCAGTTCCAGAACGGCAGCTGGACCCGCACCAAGGTGGTGGACGGCGATCCCGGCGCGTGGCCGCAGAGCGGCACCAGCGACATCGCACCTGGCCGCGTCGGCAAGGGCGGGCGCTACCTGGCCGCCATCGAGCCGTGGCACGGCAACAAGGTGGCCGTTTACCTGCCGAACGGCAACGCCTGGGCGCGTCAGGTGATCGACGAGACCATCACCGATGGCCATACGCTGATGACCGGTGACTTCAACAACGACGGCACCGACGAGATCATCGTCGGCGAGCGGGGCGGCAAGCGCAGCATCTATCTCTATCGCGCCAGCAGCCCCAAGGGCGACGCCTGGACGCGCGACGTGCTCGACGATGGCGGCATGGCCGGCGCGGGCTGCGCGATTGCCGACATGAACGCGGACAAGAAGATGGACGTCGTGTGCATCGGCACGGCGACGGCGAATTTGAAGGTGTATGAGAACGCGGGGAAGTAACGGCAGACGGCAACCGGCAGACTGGCAGCCAGACCCCTGCCCTGATCCCTGATCCCTGATCCCTGATCCCTGATCCCTGTTCCTTGGAGGACCTCTACATGACTCGGAGTTTCAAACGCTGGGGCCTGCGGGCGGCCCCGCTGGCGCTGTTCGTAGCGGCCGCGGTGCTGCCGCTGGCCGGGCAGAGCGCCGCACCCGCGGCAACGGGGACCAAGGCCGGAGAGTGGCCGACCTACGGCGGCGACCTCGCCAGCACGCGGTACTCGCCGCTCGATCAGGTGAACGCGACGAACTTCGACAAGCTGGAAGTGGCGTGGCGCTTCAAGACCGAGAATCTCGGGCCGCGCCCCGAGTTCCAGTTCCAGTCCACGCCGCTGATGGTGAAGGGCACGCTCTACTTCACCGCCGGCGCGCGCCGCACGGCCGTGGCCGTCAACGCCGCCACCGGCGAGATGAAGTGGATGCACAACATCGACGAGGGCCCGCGCGCGGCGGCCGCGCCCCGGCAGCTGTCGGGCCGCGGCCTGTCGTACTGGAGCGACGGCACAGAGGAGCGGATCCTCTACGTGACCGTCGGCTACCAGCTCGTCGCTCTCGACGCGAAGTCGGGTCAGCGCGTCTCGTCCTTCGGCAAGGACGGCATCGTCGACCTGAAGCTGGAGATGGATCAGGAGATGGACCTCGTCACCGGCGAGGTCGGCCTGCACTCCGCGCCCGTCGTGGTGAAGAACACCATCATCGTCGGCGCCGCGCACATGGAAGGCGGCGCGCCCAAGAGCAAGACCAACCAGAAGGGCTTCGTCCGCGGCTTCGATGTGAAGACCGGCAAGCGGCTGTGGATCTTCAAGACCATTCCGTCGCCCGGCGAGTTCGGCAACGAGACCTGGGAGAAGGACTCCTGGAGCTACAGCGGCAATACCGGCGTCTGGGCGCAGATGAGCGTGGACGAGGAGCTGGGCCTGGTCTACATGCCCGTTGAACTGCCGACCGGCGACTACTACGGCGGCCATCGGCCCGGGAACAGCCTGTTCAGCGAGAGCCTGGTGGCCGTGGACCTCACCACCGGCAAGCGCAAGTGGCACTATCAGCTGACGCACCACGGCATCTGGGATCACGACATCCCGTGCGCGCCGATCCTGGCGGACCTGAACATCAACGGCAAGGTCGTCAAGGCCGTGGCGCAGGCGACCAAGCAGGGCTGGGTCTACGTGTTCGATCGCGCCACCGGTCAGCCGGTGTGGCCGATCGAAGAGCGCCCGGTCGAGAAGGGCGAGGTCCCCGGTGAGAACTACTCGCCGACGCAGCCGTTCGTCAGCAAGCCACCACCCTTCGAGCGGCAGGGTGTCGCCATCGACGACCTGATCGACTTCACGCCGGAGCTGCGCGCGGAAGCGGTGAAGCTGGTGTCGCGCTACAAGATTGGTCCGCTGTTCACGCCGCCGGTGGTGAGCAAGTGGGAAGGCCCGCTGGCGACGCTGATGCTGCCGAACGTCACCGGTGGCGCCAACTGGCAGGGCGGTTCTCTCGATCCCGAGACGAACATCTTCTACATCTTCTCCAACACCAACGTGTCGGCGCTCGGCCTGACGCCCGGTGACGGCCAGAAGTCGGACATGCTCTACGTCCGCGGCTTCGCCTCCGACCCGGCCGACAAGAGCGGCCGTCCGGCGTTCCCCAACACCACCGTGCAGGGGCTGCCGCTGATCAAGCCGCCCTACGGACGGATCACCGCGCTCGACCTGAACAAGGGCACGCTGGCATGGCAGATCGCGCACGGCGATACGCCGGACAACATCAAGAACAGCCCGGCGCTGAAGGGCGTGACGATTCCCCGCACGGGTCGCCAGGGCCGCATCGGCGTGCTGACCACCAAGACGCTGGTGATCGCCGGCGAGGGCGGCATGGTGACGACGCCGAAGGGACAGGGCGCCATGCTGCGCGCCTACGACAAGGCGACCGGCGCCGACGTCGGCGCGGTCTACATGCCGGCGCCGCAGACGGGCTCGCCGATGACCTACCTGCTGAACGGTCAGCAGTACATCACCGTGTCGGTGAGTGCGCCGGGGTTCCCGGGCGAGCTGATCGCGTATCGGTTGGGGAAGTAGGTTCCAGGGTTCTAGGGTTCTGGGTTCTAGGGTTCTAGGTTCTAGGTTCTACGTTCCAGGTTCCAGGTTCGGGCGCTGCCCGGGCCTGGGGCCTGACCACGAGGCCAGTCGGGCCACTGTGGCGTCCTACCTTCTGTCATGCCTCCGTCGTCCGCCTCCACTCACCTGCTCTGGATGAGCATGCTGATGGGGCTCGTCAGCGCGTCGGACTCGACGTTGGCGGCCCAGGTGCTGTCGCTGGAGAGCCCGACGGCCGCGCCGAGCCAGGAGAGCGCGCCACCACAGGCGCCCGAACCCGCCCCGGCGGAGCCATCGCAGATCCCGATCGTGAACGGCCCGTGGTGGGCCGATCGTACGCCCACCACAACACCTGATCTCTTCCGGGTCATTGACTTCGACTGCACGGCCTGCGGCGCCACCAGCGGTCTCGACCGGTTTACCCTTCCGGCGAATCGCAACGCCCCGTGGGTTATTCAAGGCAGGGTGCGTCACGCCACCCGCCTCGGCGTGATCTCCGCCGGGCTGCTCGGGGTCCGCAACTACGCATCGCCGTTGTATACGGAATGCCGATCGGCGGCAGCTTCAACGCCGGCCCGCTCACAACCGTCACGCCCAACCTCGCCATCCCGGACACGCAGTGGCACCTGACTGCCGGATTCGAGCGAACGCTCCTGACGACCAAGCGTGGCGTCACGTTTGGTCTGACCGGCGACGTGCTGCTTCCTGTAAACACCGATCCGGTCAGCGGCGACCCGTTACGTGTGGACCCGCTGTCGTCGTTGGCGGTACGGTTCGGCTTCGGTACTGCGCTGGTAGTCGCTGCGCGGACGACGCCGCAGCCGTCATCGGATCGGCAGCCAGAACGTCGTCTTCACCACGAACAGGTTCGGTCCTGGAACGGTGACCGAGCGGAACATGTCGCCGATGTTCACGTAGTCGCCGAGGATCGCGGTGTCCGATAGCGCCTGCTGCCAGACCACGAACAGCGTGCTGCCCGGCCGCCATTCCCAGCGCAGCACGACGTTCGAGCGGAACGACAGGGTGTTGAAGTCGCGATTGCGGAGCGTGAACGTCGAGCCGTCGGCGGTCACCGTCTGGCTGCCGTCCTCGTTCACCACCAGCGTCGTGCCGTCGGTGCCGTACTTCAGCCGCAGGCGGCTCCGCGGCTCGAGCAGCTCGCCGTAGTCGTAGTAGTGTCCCGATGCGGCAAACGGCTCGGCGTAGACGTCCAGGTTCATGTCGGGCTTCACCGTGAAGCCCATGCGGAACTTCGTGGACACCGTGCTGCGATCGATGAACCCGAAGACGTAGCGCGAGCCGTAGGTCTCCTCCCGGCCGCCGGGCAACGTGGTGGCGTACTGCTGCGGCTCGGTGACGCGGTCGTAGAACGGCTCGGCCGAAAACTGCCAGCGGGGGGCCGGCCGGAACGACACCAGCCCAGTGATGCGCCGGATCGACGCGCCGTCATCGTTACGGGCCGCAGTGGCGGTGGCGGTGAGGCGGGTCTGCGACGCGGCTCGGTTGCCGACGCCGACCTGCGTGGTCCATCCGGGCCCGCGCGCCATCAGCGGGCCGCCGCGGGTGAGCGAGGCGCTCATCTGGGGCTGGTTGCGCGTCACCGACACGTTGGTGGTCCAGAAGTTCGCCCACGTCAGGTTCATCTGCCCGCGCATCGTGCCTTCCTGCCGGAGCAGGCGCAGCGTCGAGTCGTTGGAGGCGCTCATTACGAAGGAATAGCCGCGAAACACCCGGCCAGGCTGGGTTTCACGGTAGGTGAGATTGCCCGAGACCAGCAGGCCATCGGCGCCGTTGAGCACGGCAAAGTCGTTGGTCTCGAAGTTCACCGAGTCGGCCTTGCTGCTGGCGCCCCACAGCCAGTGGCGGCCACCGGTTCGATTGAAGTCCACTTGCGCCGTCCACCCGGGTAGCGACGTAAGAGTCGGGTCGAGTACGGCGTAGTCGCGGTCGGGCCGCTGGGCGAAGTGCGCGCTCGAGCGCTGCACGCGCGTCATCGCGGCCTCGGTGCCGGTGACGACCGAGCCCCCTCCCGCGGCGCGGAACTGGTACTGCCCGCCCCTGAATCGCAGCAGCGTGTTGCCGGCGAAGGCCGCCGCGTTCCGCGCGTAGAGGTCCGCCAGCGGATCGACGTCCTTGAAATCCCGGTGCACCAGGCTGGCGAATACGCCAGCCGTGGAGGCGTTGCTGCCAAACTCCTGCAGCACGCGCCCCACGCCGTAGTAGGCGCGGGGGGCCACGCGCACGCTGCGCTCTTCGCCGAGCGCGGCGTCGGCAATGTCGGCAGACTCCTCCGCGGTCGCCGCCGCGAGGAACCCGATCGAGGTCTTCGACGGCAGCCGGCCGGTGAGCTTTGCCGCGCCGAGAATGGACGCAAACGGCGGGTACTCCACGTAGTCCGCCGTGGCCGGGCCAATCGGCCGCGTACCCACGCGGCGCGAGTAATAGAAGTTCGGATGGCCGATGTTGAAGAGCGGCGACCCTTCGAGGAAGAACGGCCGCCGCTCGGTGAAGCGCGTTTCGAAGGCGGTGAGGTTCACCTCCGCGGGATCGGCTTCCACCTGGCCGAAGTCCGGGTTGATGGTGGCGTCGAACGTCAGGTTGGGCCCGATCCCGATCTTGGCGTCGGCGCCGACACGGCCGCCGGCATTCGCCCCCTGGCGGAACGGGTTGTCGCCCGCAGCGTCGCCATAGAGAGTGGACGTCGCGGCGACATACGGCAGCAGTTCGATGCGGCGCGCCGGCCGCACGTCCGAGACGCCCTGCAGTTCGCCAAAGCGCGAGGCCCAGGCACGCACGGTGCGAGGGATGAGCACCCAGGTGTCCTCTTCGTTGATGCTCGGCCGGAACCGCTGCACGTTGAGGCCCCACGTGAGGTCGTCTTGCGGATTGAAGCGCAGCTGGGTGAACGGAATCCAGACCTCGGCCGACCACCCGTCGCTGTCGATCGAGCTGCGCGCCACCCACACCAGGTCGAAGCTGGCGTCGAAGGTCTCCTCACTGTCGGTGCCGTGATAGCGATCCAGCCGCACGCCGGCCGCGGTCACGCCCAGCACCACCGAGGTTCGGCGATCCAGGAAGGTGTCGAGCGCAATCAGGATGTGCTCGGCCTGATCGGTGTTGTCGCGACGGCCCAGCGGCGCCTGAATCTCCCTGGCGTTGCGCGCCCACATCCGCGCGCCGATATAGAAGGCGTCTCCGTCGTAGGCAAAGCGCACCTCCATCGCGTCGGTCGGGGCCGCGCCCTGCTCGGGCTCCTTCTGGATGAAGTCGGTGATCGCCGTGGCGTTGAACCAGACGGCTTCGTCGAGCCGCCCGTCTACGCGGATGGTGCCCCTCTCGATGCGAGTGGCAGTGGCCTGCTTCCGTTCAGCCGCCGTGGGCGCGTTCTGCCCGGTGACACCCGACGCCGGCGGCACCGGCGAGGCCTGCGCGAACACGACGGCGGGAAACGCGTACGCAGTGAGAGCGCAGACGATGGCGAGCAGGCGTCTCATGCGGGTGCGGCTGGAGAACTACTTCTTCGGCAGCTCGAACACGTAGAGAGTGTGGCCGCTGGCGGGCGGCTGGATTTCCGGAGCGATGGTCTGCGGCACCAGGCGCGGGCTGCCGCCGCCGACGCCGGTCGTCACCGCGACGTACTGCTTGCCGTTGGCGGTGAACGACACCGGGTAGCCCTGCACCGCGGTGTTGAGACGCGTCTCCCAGAGCACGTCGCCGGTGCGCACGTCCAGCGCGCGGAAGTAGCGCGAGAGATCGCCGATGAACGTGAGCCCGCCGCCCGTGGTCAGCGCCGCCGTCAGGTAGGGCGCCCGTTGATCGCGCGTCCACACCTGGCGCAGGGTCTTCACGTCGTAGGCCGCGAGCTTGCCGATGTTGCCGTCCGAGCCCGGCATCTCGAAGAAGCGGCGGCCGGCGGCGGTGCCGCCCGATCCCGCCTTCAGCTCGACCTGACGGGCGGCAATCTCCATGCACGACTGCGTCAGCGGAATCACCATCAGCCCCTCGCCGGGGTGATAGCTCATCGCCTGCCAGTTGTGCCCGCCTTCGGTGCTCGGGCACGAGCTGATCCACTGGTCGAGCTTCTGGTTCTTGATGTCGTCGCGATACTCCGGCACGCCGGTCTCGGGATCGATGCGCGTGAACACGTTCTGGAACACGGTCTCGCGATGGCCCATGAAGCGCCCGGTCCGGCGATCGAGCTTCCACAGGATGCCGGCCTTGCCGATCGTGAACACCACCTTGTCCTGGCCGATGTCGATCAGCACCCGCTCGAAGACCTCGTCGTGATCCAGCGTCTCGGACGGGATGTGCTGATAGTGCCAGGCCAGCGTGCCGTCCTTGCCGCGGAGCGCCACGGTGGACGCGCCGTAGAGCGCGGCATCCTTGATCGATGTGCCGCGGCTGGCCGGCATCCACGGCTTGGCCTGCGCGACGCCCCAGTAGGTGAGGTCGAGGTCGGGATCGTAGCTGCCGACAATCCACGTCTCGCCGCCCTGCCGCATCATGTCGGGCAGCGTGCCCCACGTGTCGCCGCCGGGCTCGCCCGTGTGCGCGATGGTGTAGAACTTCCAGACCTGCTTGCCGGTGTCGGCGTCGTAGGCGCTGATCATGCAGCGCTCTTCGCGGTAGCGGTCGCACCCCTGCAGGCCCTGCACCACCAGCCCCTTGATGACGATGGGCCCGGAGGTGTTGGAGAAGCCCTTGGTGCGATCGGCGATCGTCGTCGTCCAGAGCAGCTTTCCCGTCCGCGCGTCGAGCGCCACCAGGCGCGCGTCGGTCGTCGCGAGGAAGATCTTGTCCTGGTAGATCGCGATGTTGCGCATCGAGCCGAAGCCGATGGCCTGGTTCGGGCCGACCTGGTTCTCCCAGATCAGGTCGCCGGTCGCGGCGTCCAGGGCCTGCACCATGTTCATGGTGTTGGCGAGATACATGATGCCGTTGTGCACCAGCGGGTTGGTCTGGTTGGCGCCGCCTTCGTTCATCGACCACGACCACGCCAGGCGCAGGTCCTTGACGTTGGCGCGGGTGATTTCGGTGAGCGGGCTGTGGCTCCACGCCTGGTAATTGCGGCGGGCCATCAACCAGTCGCCGGCCGGCGGCGTGCGCAGCATCTCGTCGGTGACCGGCACGTAGTTCGGCACCTCGCCCTGCACGCTGTGTCCGCGCGACGGCGGGGGGCCCTGCGGCCGCGCGCCGGCCTGTGCCCCTGCGCCCGCGGCGCAGGCGGCGGGGCCGCCCGGAGCCGGATTGATCACGCTGGCGGTTGCCACACCGGTCGCCACAGAACCAATGACGGCGCTCGTCGTCGCTGTGAGCGGCTGCGCGCCCGCTGCCGCGCCGTTGGCGGCGAGCAGATAGGCGGTGACGTTCAAGTAATCTTCCGCGCCAAGCGTGCCAGCCGCCCCAGGCGGCATCGTGCTCTGGATGGTCTGGAACAACTCGGCGGCCGTCTTCCCGCGCCAGGCGTTCATGAAGTTCGCGCCGGCGAGCGGCGCGGCTTCGTTACGGCCCTGGAGGTCGGCCAGGTGACAGCCCGCGCAACGCGCGCCGTACACCGTGCGGCCCGCCGACACCTGGGCCGCAGTGAACACCGGCGGCCCCGCAGGCGCCTGTGCCACGACTGCCGGCGCCGGAGTCGCGCTCAGAGTGAGACCTAAGCCGAGCGCCACCACACCGATGGGAAGAAGTCTCGTCACGGTTTTCATCGCCTCAGGGTCTTGGGACTTGGGTCGTCTTGAGTAGTCTTGAGTCTTGAGTCTTAGGTCTTGGGGCTTGGGGCTCTGGGCTTAGGGCTTGGGGCTTGGGGCTTGGGGCTTGGGCCGGTTGCCGTTGCCGTCGCCGGTTGCCGGCTGCCTGTTCCCGTCTGCCGTCTGCCGGTTGCCGTCTGCCGGTCTTTTTGCCTTTTGCCTTTTGCCTTCTGCCTTACCTAAGCCTTGCCAAGCAACCATCCCCACAAGTTGCCGTCTGGCGCCTTCTCGCTGTGCAGCTGCACATAGAGCCGGCCCTTCTCCAGGTCTTCCACCTGCGCGGCGCTCAGCTCCAGCGTGCCGCTCAGCTCGCCGCTCGTGCCGTTGGCGGTCACGGTCAGGTCGAAGATCGCATCGCCGCGCATGCCGCGGGTTGGGCCGCGATGCACGCGCGCCACCGTCGCGGGCGTCTTCAGCCCGGTGAACTTCCCCGCCAGCACCAGCGTGCGGCCCTTCAGCGTCCCGTCACCGAGCCGCTGCCGGCAATGGTGCTCGCCATCGTCAGGTCGATCGGGACGGTGGAGAGACGCGCCTGGAACGTGCGGGCGGCGCCAGCTTGCGCAGTGATCAGAGTCGGCGCGACCGTGAGGGCGGCAAAGGCGACTAGCGAGCAGAAAGCTCGTCGGTGCATGGGGGGAATTCTAGTTCAGGTGCGATGGGTGCGGAAGCAGAGCGGTCAGGGAGGGGTGAGCGCCTTCAGCTGCGCGATCGTGTCGGCGGCCAGATCGATCCGCCGGGTCAGCGAGCACGCACCAGTCACGACGGCATCGGGAAGACGGTAGGCCCCATCGATCAGATACCGCTCTCCGACTTGGAACGTCGAATCGCCACGGAACCGTTCCGAGCGAAATTCAGGATGATCCCGGCCGGGCGTCCACGCCAGGCGCGATGGTCCCGAAGGAACACGAGCCGGACGGGTGATTTCAACGGCCCGATGCCTTCCCAGATTGACGACACGGTGGCCTCGAATACCGTGCGTGGAAACAAACTGGACCTCGCGTAGAGCTCCTCCTGGCGTTGGTATATCCGCCGGGAACGATGCATGAGCACGCCAAGGCCGGCGTCGGCGTCAATTGAATGAGCGCGACGAGCAGGGCAAACCGCAGGCTACGCATGGCGACCGTCCCCAGGACTCAAGACCCAAGA
This sequence comes from uncultured Acidobacteriota bacterium, assembly GCA_963723005.1. GTDB lineage: Bacteria > Acidobacteriota > Vicinamibacteria > Vicinamibacterales > UBA2999 > VFZN01. The sequence goes on from CAVRPA010000020.1 coordinate 634,865, forward strand.
CCAATGAGAGTTCCACTCCAGCGTCAGGCATCTACTTCTTCAAGCTGAGTGGCAGCCCCGCACCGCCGATCGCCAGCGCAAACAGACCGCCCAGCACCGGCAGGCCGTAGCCGTTGGTCAGGTAGCTGTACTGGAAGATCACGCCGCTGGCGAAGTGGAAGTTCAGCACCATCAGCACGGCGAGCGCCGCCGCGGCCCTGGTGTAGCCGCCCAGCAGGAACGCGACGGCCACGGCGAACTCGCCGAGCGGCACGAGCCGGGCGAAGACCTCGACGCCCGGCAACAGCATCTGCAGGTACGGGCGGTTGAGCGGGCCCGCGGACTGCAACCACTCGGTAAGGCGGCTCGAGAGAACCGCGCTGCTGGTGAACCAGCCGATCTTGCCGATCGCCTCGAACAGGAAGAACACGCCCAGGCAGAGGCGCAACACGACGAGGCCGTAGGCCTGACGCTTCCCCACTAACCCCTCAATTCACTTCCGCTGAGTGCGCCATCAGCCCGAATTCCCGTGACTTGTGCCGGGTTTCGAGCGGATCAGCGCACTGTCGGATTGACCACCCAGGCGACCCGAGCGGTTATTGCTTCTGCTGCGGCGAACTCGTCGTGGGCTTGGCCGCCTTGGTCAGGTCCTGGCTGTCCACGGAGTATTCGGTGAAAGGCTGGTACATCTCGTCCCAGCTCTGTTCGCTCCAGTACACCTCGAGGTGCGGAGCCGGATTCCACTTGTTCTTCGGCGAGTTGTCGTAGAAGCCGATGCCCGAGATCTTGCTGCCCGCGGGAATCTTCAGCGGCTCGGCCAGCTCGTAGTTGAACTGCCAGTTGAAGTCGAACTTCGGCACGTTGAGGATCGTCTGCTCGCGGCCGTCGGGATAGGTGACCACCCACTTCAGGCTCTTGCCACGCAGGTGCATGTGCGGCGACATCGCGTAGAGCGTGATGTCTTCGGTCACCGGCGTGATGCCCGTGAGGCTCCAGTTCTCGACATACGGCGGGATGTTCGGCGTGGTGCGCGAGCGGCGCGTGCTGCTCGGGTCCGCCTTGTATTCAATCTCCCTGCCTTCAGCGCGGTAGAGCGACAGCCCGCCCTTGGTGGTGGCCAGCGGATCGCCCGCCTGCCGGATGAGCACTTCGTGCGTCACCGGCACCTTGTTGAACCACAGCCCCAGCCGCGTCCGATCCTTCTCGGGCTTGCCGGTCGGGTTGTAGTGCATCTGCCAGTTGATGTACTTGCCGGCGGGAATGCGCTTGCCGACGCTCTCGCGATGCCGATCGAGGCCGCGGCCCGGCACCCAGGAGAGCAGCTTGCTCGATCCCGGCAGGCCGCCTTCCGTCGAAGGCAGGCCCTTCGAACCGCGGTCGCCGACCACCTTGCCGTCCGGTCCGACGATGCGGCCGTCCTTCAGCGTCGAGCCTTCTGGGATGTCCACGAAGAAGATGCCGGCGTGATGCACGACCTTGCCGTTGCCCGGCCGCAGTTCCACGACTTCGGCGAAGCGGTCCTCGGTGAACGGCACCTTCGAGTAGAACATCTGCACGCCGAGCTCACCTTCGGCAGGGATGTCGAACTCGACCGGCATCTCGAGGATGTAGTCGGGCTCCTTGCCGTAGGTCCAGCCGGTCGCGAAGGTCGGCGCCGGCGGCATGTCGGCGACATTGCCCTTCGGCGCGCCCGCGTCCACCCACGCGACGATGGTCTTGATCTGCTGTTCCGAGAGGCTGATGTCGTTCCGCATCGGCAGCGTCTCGCGCATGTCCGCGCCCCACGGCGGCATCTCGCGCGACACGACCTTGCTCTTGATGGCGCGCGCCCAGGGCCGCACCTGCTCGTAGGAGAGGAGCGACATCGGCGCCACCTCACCTTCGCGATGGCACGATGCGCACTTGTCGAAGACGATCGGGGCGACGTCTTTGGCGAACGTGGGCGCGTCGGGCGCGGCGGCCGGCGCCGACTGCGGCGCGGTCTGCACGGTGGAGATCGATGCCGCGGTGAGGACGACGCCGGCGAACAGAGCGACCACGCGCTTCATATGACCCCCCGGGGACAGTGGACGGGGCCCGACGGCTCGGGCCGGAATGCCGACCAAATACTAGCCTATTTCGGGGCGCTTGCCGCGCAGGCCGGCAGGGCCTCGACCACCGACGTGACGTTGAGCCGGGACGTCGGCGTGTCCTTGATGAGCAGCCCCCGGACAACGGCGGTCTTGTCCTTCATGGTCGGCAGGTTGAACTGGCCGACGCCAATCAGCTGAAAGCTGAGTTTTCCAGCCGGGGCCGTAGTCGGCAGCTCCTCTTTCGGCGGGGCGTTCGCAACGCTCGGCACCGGCTCGGAAGCCGCCACCAGCGTCCACGCGCCAGGACTCTGCTCGCGCAGGCAGCCGGTGACCGAGACGATGTCCACCTTCTTCGAGGCAGGCTGCGCGACGGCCAGCGCCGCCAATCCAAGGACCAGACCGAGGGCACCGACCAGAGAGGTTCGCATGGGGCCGCTATGATAACCGACGTGCTGGTCCGATGGGGCGCCGTCCCGCTGGTCGTGCTGGGGCTGTGGCTCGCGGCCGCCGCGCGTCCCTCGGCCCACGATCTCGAGCGGACGCGGGTTCACCTCACCTTCGCCGCGGACGGGTCGTTCACGCTCGATCTCGCCAACGATCCGGAATGGCTGCTGCTGCGGCTCGAGCCGTTCCTCGTGGACTATCCAGACCTCCCCGTGAGACCCGAAGGCACTCGGCTTCCCCCTGCCGATCGCGACCTTCGCCTCGCGGCCCTCGCCCCCGTCATGGTGGACCGCATCGTCCTCTACGTGGACGGACGTGAAGTGCGACCCTCCTCGGTCGTGTACCAGCCGCCGGCTGCACCCACCGAGCCAGACGGCACGCCGATGGCGGCGCACTATCGACTGGAGGGCAGGATCGGCGCCGACGCGCGCATGCTGCGGTGGTTCTACGGCATCGTGGCGGATCCCTACCCGCTCACCATTTCCCGAGCCGATGGCCAGGTCCACACCGAATGGATCGGCGGAACGGTGTGGAGCCGGCCCATCGACCTCACGGGCCAGTTCATCCCGCCATCGCGGTGGACGGTCATCCGGCAGTACGTCGTCCTGGGCTTCACGCACATCCTGCCGAAGGGCGTCGATCACATCCTGTTCGTGATCGGCCTGTTCCTCCTGAGCACGCGGCTGCGAACGGTACTGGCGCAGGTGACCGCTTTCACCGTGGCGCACTCGATCACGCTGGGTCTCTCCATCTACGGCATCGTCGCGCTGCCGCCGCGGGTCGTCGAGCCGTTGATCGCGCTCTCGATCGCGTACGTCGCGATCGAGAACCTGATTACGCGCGAGCTGCATGCGTGGCGCATCGGCGTCGTGTTCCTGTTCGGGCTGCTGCACGGGCTGGGGTTTGCGGGCGTGCTGCGCGAGCTGGGGCTGCCGCGCGGAGAATTCCTCACGGCACTCCTGTCCTTCAATCTGGGCGTGGAGTTCGGCCAGGTGTCGGTCATCGCGGCGGCCGCGCTCGTCACCGCGCCGTTCGCAAAAGGCGAGCGCTACCGGCGGCGCGTGGTCGTGCCCGCATCGCTGGCGATCGCGGCGGTCGGGATCTACTGGACTATCACGCGCGTGATGGCGGGATAGACGGGCGGCCCTTCGGCAGGACGAAGGCGGCCCTTCGGGCCGTAGGCACAGACAAGGCGCTCCTTCGGAGCGTAGGGACTCGTTCGGAGCTGGGCGCGCCTGCGGCGCGTAGGACACGACCGTTGTCAGCCGGCCACAGGGTGCGGGCGAGCGGCGTGTCGATCGGCACGCCGTCAAGAACGGCCGCTCGGGAATCCGACACAGGGACCCGAGGCTGGGACTGGCGCTGTTTGAGCGCAGCGAGCCAGCGCGAGTTCGCTCGAGTGCTTGTGGTGCCGAGGGCCCTGTGACCGGCCGGTCTTGCCGGTGGGTCGAGCGACGCACGCCGCTCGGCCGTCAACTCCTAGTTGGTCGGTTGCTGCGACGCGTCGCGCAGCGCCCGCCGAGCGCAAGCGAGGCCCTGCGAACTTACCGCGATCCGCTGGCCTGGACGAACTTCTGCAGCCGCTGGCCGTAAGTATCAGCCGCGTAGACCGCGCCCTGCGAGTCGACGACGATGCCGTGGACCCAGTCGAACTGGCCGGGCCCGAGTCCCTGCGAGCCCCACGTGGCCACCAGCTTGCCGTCGGAGAGCTGCATCTTGTGCACGCGCTCCAGCAGCGTGGTCGGCGATGTAGGCGAAGCCGTCGGTGCCCTTGCGCGAGATGCCGATGTCCCAGGGATTCCAGCCCTCGTTCTTGATCTCGCGAAGGTAGAGGAGGTTCTTGTCGAACACCTGCACCCGCTTGTTCTCGCGGTCGATGATGTAGAGGTTCTCCTGCGCGTCCACGGCGAGCTTGTGCGGGAGACCCATTCGCCGTTGCCGGTGCCCTTGTCGGCCGGGCCGCCGGCGCCCTTGCCCACCTGCTTCAGCAGCGTTCCGTCCTTGTCGAACAGCAGCACGCGGTTGTTGCCGTAGCCATCGGTGACGATGATGTTGCCGTTCTTCAGCACCGCGATGCCGGACGGCAGATCGAAGTGCTTGGCGTCGGTGCCCTTCTCGCCGGTGGTCCCGAGCTGCATCAGGAACTTGTCCATCTTCGGGCTCAGCTTGACGATGCGATGCGCGTCGCGCTCGATGATGTAGACGTTGCCGTCCCAGTCCACGGTCCCGGAGTGCTGCCACGACGGGTTGATGGTCTTGCCGTTGATCTCCTGATCGGCGCCCGCCATCACCATCGTGCCCTCGGTGTCGAACACCATCACCGGCTTGGGCCCGCGATTGAAGACGTAGATCAGATCCTGCTGGCTGATGGCCAGGCCCGAGATGCCGGGCTGGTTGGTGGGCCGCCGGCGTTGGTCGTGGCGGCCGCGCTGCTGCCCGCCCTGCGCGCGCCGGGCCGCGGCCTGCGCCTCGCGCTCCGCGGGTGGCGGCGGCGCGTCCTTCAGTCCGAAGAACATGCCCGCCGGCAGCGTCGGCCAGTTCGGCACGAGCCGGTAGCCGCCATCGCCCTGGGCGAGGGTGGCGAGGGGCAGTGCCGCGAGAACGAGGGCCGTCAGGGCAGCGAGCTCGATGCATGTGGGTACTCCTATTTCGTCTGCTTGCGCCACCAGGGGTTGCCGTAAGTTCGTGAACGGTCCGCCATCCACCGACAGCGTCAGTCGCCACGCGGTAGTTGAAGGGCGACAGCGTCCGCACGGCTTCCTTCAGCTGGACCTTCTTGCCCCTGCGCGACGAAGGTGTCGCTGGTGAAGAGGATGTAGTAGATCCCGCCGAGGTCGCCGGCCACGGTGGCCTTCGACGAGTAGCGAGAAGCCGCGGCTGTCGGTCACCTGCTTGGTGATGGCTCTTGGCTTCCTGTCGTACACCATCCGTTCCTTGATGGTGAACGCGCCGGCAGGCCCTTCGGCTTTCGTCTCGGCCTCGTAACGTGGTGCGTCCACTTGCGTGTAGACCGTCGTGCCGGTGACCGGCCCGGCAGGGCCGATGCGGGCACTCGGGGACGTTCCACTCGAAGTCCCACGCGCCGGGAAAGTAGTCGTCGAAATTGAAGAGCGGCACCTCGTCGGTCGACTCGGTGGGGCGGCCGAGCACCGGCATCTGTCCCTTGGGCAGCGGCGCCTGCGGTTGCGGTGCGGCGGCTGCTGCGCCGCCGGCCCGCATGGCGGAGACGAGACAGGGCCGCCACGAAGATCGCTTCATGGCGGGGCAGTCTACAGAGAAATCGCGGAAGGCAAAAGGCAAAAGGCAAAAGGCATGAAGACGGCCACAGGCAGGACCGACGATCGTCACTTCCGCCCCGCCTGGATATCCGCGGCGACCTTCTGGACCTCGTCCATCACGCGCAACAGGTTGCCGCTCCAGATCTTGCCGATCTGTTCCTCGGTGTAGCCGCGGCGCACCAGCTCGAGCGTGACGTTGAACGTCTCGTCGGCGCCGTTCCAGCCCTTGACGCCGCCCCCGCCGTCGAAGTCGGACGAGATGCCGACGTGGTCGATGCCGATCTTCTTCACCAGGTAGTCGATGTGGTCCACGAAGTCGCGAGACCGTGGCCATCGGCGGCGGCGGAAACTGCTCGTCCAGCTCCGCCATGCGGACGCCGGAACTCGTTGCGCGTGGCGTCGGCCTGCCCGCTCTGCGGCCGCCGCCCTGCGAGTCCGAACTCGAGGCGCAGCTTGGCGATGGCCGCGGCGCGCTCCGCCGAATCGGGCGGCTTGATCTTGACGTAGCTGTCGAAGGCCACCGTCTGGATGACGCCGCCGTTCTTCTTGAGCGCCAGCAGTTGCTCGTCATCCATGTTGCGGCTGTGATCGGCCACGGCGCGGGCAGCCGAGTGCGAGGCGATCACCGGCGCGCGCGACAGCGCCATCGCCTGGAGGTTCGCCTGCTTGGAGGGATGGGAGACGTCCACCATGATCCCCCACTTGTTCATCTCGATGATCACCTGCCGGCCCATCTCGCTCAGGCCGTTGTGCATCCACTGGCCGTCGCGCTCTCCGGTGTTGGAATCGGCGAACTGGCTGTGGCCGTTGTGAGCGAGCGACATGTAGCGGCCGCCGCGATCGTAGAACTCCTTCACCCGCGACATGTCGGTGCCGAGCGGGTAGGCGTTCTCGACGCCGATGAGCGCCACCTTCTCTGCCACTGGCCGCGATACGGCGCACATCGGCGGCGGTCAGCGCCAGCCGATCTTGTCCGGCGCAATCTCCTCCGTCAGCCGGTGAATGGCGTCGAACTTCTCCACCGCCTGCGCGTAGGCCTTGTCATAGCCGTCCTGCGTCAGCGGTCCCTGCCCCACGTAGACGATGAAGAACGACGCATCGAGCCCGCCCTCGACCATCTTGGGGATGTTCACCTGGTTGTCGAGCCGCTGGGTGTAATTGCGCTCCTTCGTGAAGTCGCGCGGGTTGATGTCGTTGTGCGTGTCCATCGCGATGACGCGATCGTGGATGGCGCGGGCCCTGGCCACCATCGCGGGGTCGGGCGTCTGCGCGGAAACCACCGGCTCGAACAGCGGAACCGCGGCGGCCAGTAACAGGACTGAGAGACAGGACAGAGTACGCAAGCGTGGCATGAAGACTCCCGGGTTTTCGGGAGTGTATCACCCGGTCCGGGTTCGGCCTCGGCCCGCACCGAGCGCGCCTCTCGACCTGCACGCTGTGAACGGACTGCCGCCATCCATTGCGTCAGCTTGCGGACAAAAAAAGGGCCGCGTGAGACACGCGGCCCGGCGATTGGAGGTGCGACGAAGAGCGAGAGCTTAGTGGGCGCGCGCGGTGGCGGGCACGCCGAAGACCGATTCCTCGGGAGCCAGGTCCGGTGCCTCGACCAGAGCCCAGGCCTCGCGGTCGGCCAGGATCGCCCGGCCGAGTTCGGTGTGCAGGGCGTGACCCGCGCGGTGCGCCACGACGTGGCCCACCACGGGATAGCCGACGAGGGCCAGGTCACCCACCACGTCGAGGATCTTGTGACGCACGAACTCGTCGTCGAAACGCAGGGCGTTCAGCACGCCGGTGTCACCGATGACGATGGCGTTCTCGAGCGAGCCGCCGAGCGCCAGTCCCTGCTGCCGCAGCCACTCCACTTCCTTCAGGAAGCCGAAAGTGCGCGCCGAGGCGATGTGCTCGCTGAAGCTCTGCTCGGTGATGCGCTCGGTGCGCGTCTGGTGCTTGAGCAGCGGATGGTCGAAGCTGATGGTGTAGCTGACCTTGAAGTGATCGGAGGGATACACCGCGATGCGCTTGTCGCCGCTGGCAATCTGGAGCGGCTTGAGCACCTTCAGGTACTTGCGAGCCGGGCCGAGGCGCTTGACGCCGGCTTCCTGCAGCAGGAACAGGAAGGGCGCGCTGCTGCCGTCCATGATCGGCACTTCGCGCTGGCTGAGTTCGACCACCACGTTGTCGATACCGGTGGCCACGAGCGCGGCCAGAAGGTGTTCTACGGTTTCAACCGTGGCGCCGTCGCGGCCGAGCACCGTGGCGTACTGCACGGCCGACACGTGTTCGACGGTTGCCGGAATCTCAACGCCCAGGTCGGTCCGACGAAACCGTATACCGGTGTCGGCCGCTGCGGGCTTGAGCGTGAGCGTCACCTTCTGGCCGGAGTGGAGTCCGATGCCGGCACATGAAATCTGACGCTTGATGGTCTGTTGAACGTCCATTCGCCTCTGGAGTCGCTTATCGACGCCCGGTAAGGAAGCAAAGCTGATGCCTGCGTGAAACGAGCCTCTCCAATCGCGGCAAGTGCTTGCTAAATCAGCACTTACCAGCCGCCGACACGGTGAGAGAGCACGGGCAACTGTGTAAAGCGGGCCACAGCTAACTGAGCCTGATCTGTGTCAATTCTGCCACAGCCGCCCGTTTCTCGGCGGAATTGAACGACGACCTGCGCGAGATTGCCCGCGGCTTCACGGCGGGCCCGTTACCGACCAATTCCGAGGGGCGGTCCGCAGTTCTGTCAGGACTTCAGCACCGCTGCCAGAAACGCCCCGGTCGCCGAATCCGGCGTCCGCGCCACCTGCTCGGGCGTGCCTTGCGCGACGATCCGGCCACCGCCAGACCCGCCCTCCGGCCCGAGATCCACGATCCAGTCCGCCGACTTGATCACGTCGAGATTGTGTTCGATGACGACGACGGTATTACCTTGATCAACGAGCCGCATGAGCACATCTAACAGCTTGCGGACGTCCTCGAAGTGCAGCCCCGTCGTGGGCTCGTCGAGGATGTAGAGCGTGCGGCCGGTGCCGCGCTTGGAAAGCTCGCGTGACAGCTTCACGCGCTGGGCCTCGCCGCCCGACAACGTGGTCGCCGACTGGCCGAGCTCGATGTACCCCAGCCCCACGCTCTGCAGCGTGCGGAGCTTGGTCGCCAGCGGCGGAAAGTTCTCGAGCAGTGGCAGCGCCTGGTCCACCGTCAGTTCCAGCACTTCGGCGATCGACTTGCCGCGGTACTTCACGTCCAGCGTCTCGCGGTTGTAGCGCCGCCCCTTGCACTGCTCGCACGTGACGTAGACGTTCGGCAGGAAGTGCATCTCGATGGCGATGACGCCGTCGCCCTGACACGCCTCGCAGCGGCCGCCCTTGACGTTGAACGAGAAGCGGCCCGGCTTGAAGCCGCGCGCCTTGGCTTCCGGGACCATCGCGAACAGCTCGCGGATGAAGGTGAAGAGCCCGGTGTAGGTGGCGGGGTTCGATCGCGGCGTGCGGCCGATCGGCGACTGATCGATCTCGATCACCTTGTCGACGTAGTTCGTGCCCTCGATGCGGCTGTGCTCGCCCGGTTCGTCGCCGGCCTTGTAGATCTGCCGCGCGAGCGACTTGTAGAGGATGTCGTTGACGAGCGTGCTCTTGCCCGATCCGCTCACGCCGGTCACCGCGACGAAGCGCCCGAGCGGAATCTTGACGTCGATGTCCTTGAGGTTGTTCGCGCGCGCGCCGCGGATCACCAGGTCGCCCTGCTTGGCGCTGCGCCGCGTGGCGGGCGGCTCGATCTGCCGGTGGCCGCTCAGGTACGCGCCGGTCATCGAGCCGGTGCCATTCGCGGCCAGCGCCGCCGGCGTGCCCTGGAAGATCACCTTGCCGCCGAGTTCGCCGGCGCCGGGACCAAGGTCGATGACGTAGTCCGCCAGGCGGATGGTGTCCTCGTCGTGCTCGACCACCACCACCGTGTTGCCCATGTCGCGCAGGCGCTGCAGTGTCGACAGCAGCTTGCGGTTGTCGCGCTGGTGCAGCCCGATCGACGGTTCGTCCAGCACGTAGAGCACGCCGGTGAGGTTCGAGCCGATCTGCGTCGCCAGCCGGATGCGCTGCCCTTCGCCGCCGGACAGCGTGGCGGCCGAGCGGCCGAGCGTGAGGTACCCGACGCCGACGTCGTGCAGGAACCGGACGCGGTCCTGAATCTCCTTCAGGATGCGAGTCGCGATGATCGCCTCGCGATCGCGCAGCTCGAACGAATCGAACACCGCCAGCGCTTCCGAGATCGGCAGGTTCACGTACTCGGCGATGGTGCGGCCCTTGATGGTCACGCCCAGGCTCTCCGGCCGCAGGCGCTGTCCCTGGCAGGTCGCGCACGCGGTGAGCGCGCGATACATGTCCAGTTCCTCCTGCACCGCCCACGAACCTTCATCGAACCGCCGGCGCAGGTTGGGAATCACGCCCTCGAAGTCGCGACCGAACGGATCCGGCTCGTCGGCTTTCTTCTTCTTCGCGGTCTTCGCCGTGGTCGCGCGCCCGGCCTTTTTCGGCGCCTCGTCTTCGGCGGTACGGGCCGGCGGGCCGAACAGCAACAGCTCGCGCTGCTTCTTGCTGAGCTTCGCAAACGGCGTGGTGGCCGACGATGCCCCAGTGCCGCGCAATCGTGGCGATTGCCTCGCCCACGAGCGCCGCGTCGCCGCGGGCCCACGGCATGATCGCGCCTTGCGACAGCGACTTCGATTCGTCGGGGACGATCTTCCGCGGGTCGAAATCCCAGGTCGCGCCCAGGCCCTGGCACGCCTGGCAGGCGCCGTGCGGCGAGTTGAACGAGAACGCGCGCGGCGACATCTCCGGGACGCTGATGCCGCAGACGACGCAGGCGAGCTTCCGCGAGTACAGGCGGTCGCCCTGCTCGAGCGACTGGATCATCACCACATCGTCGGCCAGCTGCAGCGCCATGTCGACCGAGGCCGCCAGTCGCCGCTCGATGCCGCTGCGGACGATCAGCCGGTCCACGATGATGTCGATGTTGTGGTTCTTGCGCCGGTCGAGCGCGATGTCTTCCTCGAGGGAGCGCAGCTGCCCGTCGATGCGCGCCTTGGTGAAGCCGCGCGCGGCCAGGCCCTGCAGCTCCTTCTTGAACTCGCCCTTGCGCCCGCGCACGATCGGCGCCATCACGGTGAGGCGGGTGTCCTGCGGGTAGGTCATCACCAGGTCCACGATCCGCTCGATCGACTGCGAGGTGATCTCACGGCCGCAGGTCGGGCAGTGCGGCACGCCGATGTTGGCGAAGAGCAGCCGCAGGTAGTCGTAGATCTCGGTGACGGTGCCGACGGTGGAGCGCGGGTTGGAGCCGGTGGTCTTCTGTTCGATGGAGATCGCCGGCGACAGACCTTCGATGAGGTCGACGTCGGGCTTTTCCATCTGCTCGAGGAACTGCCGGGCGTAGGCGGAGAGCGACTCGACGTAGCGGCGCTGCCCCTCGGCGTAGAGGGTGTCGAAGGCGAGCGACGACTTCCCCGACCCCGACAGGCCGGTGATGACCACCAGCTTGTCGCGCGGGATATCGACGTCGATGTCCTTCAGGTTGTGGACGCGAGCGCCCCGGACGGAGATCCAGTCGTGCGGCATGGGTACAGCGGGCGTTCAGGTGAACAGCCCAATCCCCAATTGTATGCGTTCTGGCGGGGTCTGGCACGATACCCGCCAATTCGCGGCAATTTCTGCGACGAAGGCAGAAACTGCCGCGAATCGCGGGCTATCGTGCCAGACCCTGCCGCAGCCGGCTGTGACCGTATCCGTAGAAAAAGTAGATGAGCAGGCCGATGACGATCCAGCCTGCGAACCGCTCCCAGGCCTGGTAAGGCAGCCCGGCCATGACGAAGACGCACGCCAGAATGCCCAGCGGGGCCGTGATCCACACGAATGGCACCTTGAACGGACGCGGCCGCTCTGGCTCCTTCACCCGCAGCACCATCACGCCGGCACAGACCAGGGCAAACGCAAACAGCGTCCCGACGTTGGTGAGATCGTAGGTTTCCGCGGCGTCGCCAATCATCGACGCCAACGCCACCAGCACGCCGGTGATCAGCGTCGTCACCGCCGGGACGCGGGTCTTCGGGTTCAGTTTCGCCGCCCACTCCGGCAGCAGCCCATCGCGCGCCATCGCGAAGAAGATGCGCGGCTGCCCGTATTGAAACACCAGCAGCACCGTGGACATCGAGACCGTGGCGCCGAGCGCCACGATCCATCCCACGCGCGTGAAGCCGGCAATCTCGAGCGCGCGCGCCAGCGGGTCGGCCACCGCCAGTTCCTGGTACGGCACCAGCCCCGTGAGCACGATGCCGACAATCACGTAGATGACCGTGCACACCGCCAGTCCACCCAGGATGCCCAGCGGCAAATTGCGCTGCGGGTTCCTCGTCTCCTCCGCCGCCGTCGAGATGGCGTCGAAGCCGATGTAGGCGAAGAACACGATCGCCGCGCCCTGGTGGATGCCTGTGAAGCCGTTTGGCGCGAACGGCGTGTAGTTGGCCGGGTTGATGTTCATCATGCCGACGCCGATGAACAACGTGAGCACCGCCAGCTTGATGATGACCATCACCGTGTTGACGGTGGAGCTCTCGCGCGCGCCCCGCAGCAGCAGCCACGTGATCAGCATGACGATGCCGAACGCCGGCAGGTTGAGCAGCACGGGCAGGCCGAGCACGTGCGGCGCGGTCTGGAGCAGGCCGTGCACGTCGGGATTCGAACTGAGGAGCGCGGTGCGATATCCGGTGGTGAGGAAGGCCGGCAGGTTGATGCCGATCCCGCGAAGCAGCGTGGTGAAGTAGTCGCCCCACGAGATCGCCACGGCGACGTTGCCAACGGCGTACTCGAGAATCAGGTCCCAGCCGATGATCCACGCGACCAGTTCGCCGAGCGTGGCATATGAGTAGGCGTAGGCGCTGCCCGCCTGCGGAATCATCGACGCGAGCTCGGCGTAGCAGAGCGCCGCCAGGGCACAGGCGCCGCCGAGCAGGATGAACGAGAACACCAGCGCCGGGCCCGCGCCGTAGCGGATGATGGCGCCGTCCGGCCCCACCTGCCCTGCCGCTGCGGTGCCGATCGCGCCGAAGATGCCGGCGCCGATCACCGCGCCGATCGCCAGCATCACCAGGTCGCCCGCGCCGAGGACGCGCTTCAGCGATCGCGCCTCGTCGGTGACGACGAGGTCCGCGATGGGTTTTCGCGCAAACAGGTGGGACATGTCCGGCCGAGTGTAGCCGAAGAGTCAGCGCAACCCGAAGCCGTAAAGGGTGTCGTTCGAGGTGACGAACAGCGCGCCTTCGCCCGAGAATGCGAGGCCGACGAGACCTGGCGCCGAGAGCACCAATTCGCGCGGACGACCGGGCCGCAGCGCATAGACACCGCTCGAACCCGCGAGCGCTTCGACCACGTGCAGGACGCCGTTGGCGTCGAACGCCAGTCCTTGCGGACGGCCGAACACCCAGTCGAGCACTTCGACGCGGCCGCTCTCGTCAACGCGCCGCAGGAGATCGTAGGTGGAGAGCGTCGGCGCCGACACATAGAGCCAGCCGTCCGGGCCCATCGCGAGATGAAACGCGGCCATGCTGCCGGGAAGCGTCGTCACCGTTTCGGTGCGGCCCTTCGAATCGATGCGGAAGATCGTGCCCGATCGATCGCCGACGAACAGGCTGCCGTCGGGCGCGAACGCCAGTCCCGTCGCGATGCCCAGGTCCGAGCCAATCACCTCGTACTGCCCGTCATCGTGCACGCGGTAGACGCGGCCTTCGAAGCGGCTGGACACATAGAGCTTGCCGTCGGGACCGAACGCCATCGAGGTGGCGTTCACCAGGCCGTGCACGAAGGGCTCGCGCACGCCCGAGAGCGGCATGACCCGGAACACCGACACCGCGGCCTGCTGGCCGCGCGATCCGGAATAGGTGACGTAGACCGATCCGCTCGGATCGACGACGGGGTTGTCCACCTGGTGGAGGCCGGTGGCGAGCACGCGGCCGACGTGCGCATAGAGCGTCGCGCCGGGCGCCCACGACACCTTCACGGGCGTGTCGTCGCCTTCGACGCCGTCCGGAACGACCACCGCCATGCGATCCGGGGCCGCGAACGAGATGCGCGCCGGCACGCCGCCGATCGTCACATCGTCAGCCAGCGCCGTCGGCGTCGGGAAGCCGTCGCCATATACCCAGAGCCGGCCGCCATGCACAACGCGGAAGGGCTCGAGGTTGGTCAGCACGGGCACAGATCAGGTCTCGTCCAGTTCCAGGTTCCAGTACAGGTAGTCGCGCCAGCTGTCCGGAGCCTGCCGCAGACCGATGGTGATGCGAATCGCGGGGGCCGCGTTCGGCCGGCGCGGGTGACGCACCAGGGCCATCCTCGCTTCGTGCGGGGTGCGGCCGCCTTTGCGGCGGTTACATGTTACGCAACACGTGACGATGTTCTCCCAGTCCTTGCGGCCGCCCTGAGACACCGGCACCACGTGGTCGAAGGTGAGCTCGGGTGTAGGCAGGACACGGGCGCAGTACTGGCAGGTGTACTCGTCACGAGCGTAGATATTTGCCCGCGAAAAGGGAACGTAGTCGAACCGCTGCTTGATGCGCACGTAGCGGAGCAAGCGGATGACCGACGGCATTTTGAAGGAAAACGACACAGCGCGGATTTCGCGGTCGTGATGCGCAATGATCTCGACCTTGCCCTGGCACCAAAGCGTGACCGCCTTCTGCCAGTGAACCACCTTGAGGGGTTCGAACGTCGCGTTGAGGAGGAGCGTTTGCTCCATGATGTCGCTCTGCCCGTGTATTCTGCCCGGCTTGCCCCGGTTCTGTCAAGCGACAGAATCTCGTAAAGCGATGTACGACAACTAGTTACGGGATTTCAATCAATCGTCGGTGGACCACGAGCCGGGTGCTGCCGATATGTAAAGTGATACGCATGCCGGCCGGCTCTCGCTCTGTGCTCTTCGTCATCCTGCTGCTGGCCACAGCCGCGCTGACGGCGGGCTGCGCCTCGTCCGGGGCCGTGCCCAGACCTTTCCCCGTTCCCGGTGGTGCAGAGAACCCGCCACCCGCGCCAACGCCTCCCAACCCCTCAGGCACTCGGCCCACCGAAGCCGAGCCGTTGCGCCCGATTGGAGACGCGGAGGCGATTGCGGTTGCCGGCACCGCGCTCTCGCTGCGCGGAGCGCCGTACCGGAATGGCGGCACGACCCCCGAGGGCTTCGACTGCAGTGGATTCGTGCAGTACGTCTACCGGCTGCACGGCGTCACTGTGCCCCGCGAAACGCGCGAACAGTTCCGCCTGGGACGCAGCTTGCAGCGCGATGACTCTGGTCGCCCGGTGACCTGGTCTTCTTCACCACCGTCGCACCCGGCGCCTCGCACGTCGGCATTGTGATCGGGCCGGATCAGTTCGTTCACGCGCCGAGCGAGCGGGGCGTGGTGCGTGTGGAGCGTCTGTCTGCCGAATACTGGAACCGGCGGTACGTGGGGGCTCGGCGTCCGCGCTGACCTTGAGCCGATCCGTGTGAACCTGATACGCTGACCGTGTAATTCCTGCTCGCCTGGCGGCACAATCGTGTCCGCTTTCGCGAAAAACCCGTCCCGCCTCGACATTTCGCGTGGTACCCCGCTTGCAGTAAAGAGAGCAGGCGAGCGGATCGCCAGGAGTCGTCCACACCCCCTATGCCGTCCCTCCGTTTCCGCTACTCTCACCAGATCCTCTGGGCCCTCGCGGTCGGTGGGCGCCCTGGTGCAGGGTTCTGTCCTCGGCGCCTCGCAGTGGGCCGTCCATTCGGTGATGACGGGGCTGCCGGCGCGCGGCGAGCTGAAGGGCCTGGAGCAGACCGCGCAGGCCACGGTCATCTACGACGCCTCGGACAAGCCGGCCTTCTCGATCTTCCAGGAACAACGGCGCGACGTGCCGCTGGCCGACATCTCGCCCACCTGGTTCAAGCGATCGTGTCGATCGAGGACCAGCGCTTCTACGATCACAACGGCGTGGACCTGGTCCGCATCCTTGGCGCCAGTCTCGCCAACATCCGGCAGGGCCGCATGGCGCAGGGCGGCAGCACGCTCACGCAGCAGCTCGCGCGACAGAGCTTCCTCACGCTGGACAAGACCTTCACGCGGAAGATCCAGGAGGCGCTGCTCGCGATCCGCATCGAGAACGAGTACACGAAGGATCAGATCCTCGAGCTCTACCTCAACAAGATGTATTTCGGCGCCGGCCTGTACGGCGCGGAAGCCGCCTCGCTCGGCTATTTCGGCAAGCCGGCCCGCGACCTCACCGTGGACGAAGCCGCGCTGATTGCGGGCCTGGTGAAGTCGCCGTCGACGATGGCGCCGACGGTCAACCTCGAGCGCGCGGTGGCCCGCCGCAACATCGTGCTCCGCACCATGCACGACAACGGCATGATCGACGAGGCCACGCTGGGCAAGGCGCGCGACGCCAAGGTCTACCTGAAGGACGCGCTCCGCGTCGAAGAACCCTACGGCCAGTACTTCAAGGAGCACGTGCGCGTGGCGCTGGTCGAGCAGTTCGGCCGCGAGCGCGTCTACGAAGGCGGCCTCAAGGTCTACACCACCATCGACCTGAACATGCAGAAGGCCGCGGAAGCAGCGGTGGCCGCGTCGCTGAAGGACCTGGACGCGCGACGCGCCGCGGCCCTGAAGGCGCGGAAGCGCGCCGCCGAGGACGACCCCGGCAGGCTGCAGGCGGCGCTGGTGGCGATGGACCCGACCACGGGACACGTGCGGGCGCTGGTCGGCGGGCGCAGCTTCGCCGACAGCCACTTCAATCGGGTCACCCAGGCTCGCCGTCAGCCGGGCTCGGCGTTCAAGCCGTTCGTCTACGCGGCCGCGCTCGAAGCCGGTTACACGCCGGCCAGCTTGATCACCGAGCTCGACCAGCCGGTGGATCTCCCCGACGGGGCGTGGACGCCCGACGACGAGCACACGACCGGCGGCGAGATCACCATGCGGTCGGCGCTGCGCACGTCCAGCAACAAGGCCGCGGTGCGGATGATCGAGGAGATCGGGCATCCCGTCGGCCGTCTCCTACGCGAAGAAGCTCGGCATGGGTGACGTGCCCGGCGGTGCCGTCGCTGGCGCTCGGCTCCGGCGAGGTCACGCTGCTCGACCTCACCGCCGCCTACGGCACCTTCGCCGCGGGCGGCATGCTGAACACGCCGGTCCTGATCCGGCGCGTCGAGGACGCGGAAGGCACGGTCATCTTCACGAGCGAGCCGCACGCCGAACAGGCGGTGACGCCGCAGACCGCGTTCCTGATGGCGTCGATGCTGGCCGACGTGATCAACTCGGGCACGGCATGGAAGGCGCGGCAGCTCGGCTTCAAGCTGCCGGCCGGCGGCAAGACCGGGCACGACGAACGACTACCACGATGCGTGGTTCGTCGGCTTCACGCCGTCGCTCGTCAGCGGCGTCTGGGTCGGGCTCGACACGCCCGCGCCGATCCTGCCCGGCAACGCCTACGCGGCCGACGTCGCCGTGCCGCTGTGGGCCGGCTTCATGAAGTCCGCCACCGCCAACGCCAAGGCCGAGTGGATACCGACGCCCCGCAGACATCGTCTCGGTGAGCGTCTGCCGGCTGTCGGGCAAGCGGCCGGCCTCGGGCTGCGACTCCGCGCACGTCACGCTCCCGCGATGGCTCGACCACCGAGCGATCGATGATCTCCAGCGAGTATTTCGTGCGCGGGACGGAACCCACCGATACGTGCCACCTGCACGTCGGACGCTCGCTGCTCGCCAAGATGGGCGACTGGTTCCGCGACGCGCCGGCGGCCGAGCGGAACTCCGCGATCGATGCGGCACCTGCCGCCAGCGCGCCGGTGGTCGAGGAGCGCGCGGAGGCAGCGGCCGAAACAACGGCCGCGCCGGAGGAGCCGAAGAAGAAGCGCGGCTTCTGGTCCCGCGTGTTCGGACGCGGCGACAAGGACGAGGACAAGAAGAAGGACGAAGAGAAGAAGCCGAAGCCCTGAGCGAAAGGCAAAAGGCAGAAGGCTAAAGGCAAAACGGACGGCAGCGGCTGATGCTTACCCGCCGCCCATTCGCCGCAGCACGATCTGCTGCCGCCGCAGCAGGCGCCTGGTCGGGATGTCCGGGACTCAGCTCGCGAGGGTTGATGATGGCGCCGGCCAGCAGCGCCGCTTCCTCTCGCGACAACTCCGCGGCACTCTTGCCGAAGTAGGCGCGCGCCGCCGCTTCGCAGCCGAAGATGCCGTCGCCCCACTCGATCATGTTCAAGTAGATCTCGAGGATCCGGCGCTTGCGTGAGGCTGGCCTCGAGCCGCCGCGTGATGAACAGCTCGCGCAGCTTGCGCACGGGAATGCGCGACGGCGACAGGTAGAGGTTCTTCGCCAGCTGCTGGGTGATCGTGCTGGCGCCGCGCGTGAAGCGGCCATCCTCCCAGTTGCGTTCGAGCGAGGCCTTGATCTCGTCGAAGTCGATGCCGTCGTGATCGAAGAACGCGGCGTCCTCCGCGACGATCACCGCGCGCTTCAGGTGCGGAGAGATCTGCCCGTAGGGCACCCAGCGGTTGCGGATGCTGAACTTGCGCTTCTGCGCCTCCGCCTCTCGCACCCGCAGTTCCATGAACGCCGTGGTCTGCGGGTTCTCCTTCGCAAGCACCCGGACGTCTGGCAGGGTCAGGTAGACGTAGATGAGGTAGCCGAAGGCAAAGGCTGCCGCAGCCAGCAGGCCACGCCGAAAACGCCGCACCTCGACATTATCGCCTACTAGCCTTCGACCACGACTTTCACGCGTTCGCCGGCCTCCGGCTGCTCGAACACTTCGTGGCCGTTCATGATCGCCAGCGTCGCGGCGTTGGTGATGCCCCGCCCGGCGCGCTGGGCGATGGACTGCCACGAGTCGCCCTGCTTGACGGTGTAGTAGGACAGGCGGTTCGGCCGCACCTGCGAGGCCTCGCGCGCGCTCAGCTCACGGAACGTCTTCAGCGCCGGGCCGATCTCGCGGTCCACCTGGTCGAACTCGCCTTCGGGCGCGAAGCCGGCAAAGACGTAGACCTGGCGGCCCATCGCGACGTGCGCGGCGCGCATCACCACCTTGCCCACGCCGCTCAGGGATCCCCGATAGACGCCGATGTGCGCATCGAGGCCGCTCAGCGTGTCGTGCGCAGCCATCGATCACCGAGTAGCCGGCCCGGCGCATCGCGTCGATGGCCACCTGGTCGATGTCGCGGCCGCGAGGCTGCTCCACCTGCTGCAGCAGCATGAAGTGCTTCGTCCCCGGCTCGCGGGCCATCACCTGCTCCGCGCGTGTTCGCCACTTCCCAGCCTTCGGGGAACTCGAGGGCGATGCGCATCAGCGGATGCAGGAACGCGTTGCCGCGAACGATGCCCTGCTCGAGGCTGTCGCCGACGACCACACCGTCGATCGCGCGCGCGAAGTCCTCCTCGTTCGTCGTGGTCGCCTTGTCGGACGCGAACTTCGCGACGACCGGCGTCGCGACGCCGACACGGGAGGCGGGATCGGGGTGCGTGGACAGCCAGTTCGGGACACCGCGCTCGCTCGTGGCGCTCGACCCGGGCCAGCGTGGAGAGGAATCGCGGCACCGCCGCCGGATCCCAGCCGTTCGCGGAGGCGTACTCCATGCCCAGCCGGTCCGACTCGAGCTCGTCGTCGCGGCCGTACTTGAGGAAGAGCACGCCGAGGCCCATCGACGAGACGTCCTGGAAAGGAGCGGCCTGGGGCACGAAGATGCTGAGCACCGCGAGGCCGATGCCGCCGGCCGCCTGACGCGAATACTGCTGCGAGGCATGGCGCGCGGTGACGTGGCCGATCTCGTGACCGAGCACGCCGGCCAGTTCCGCCTCGTCTTCGAGATACGGCAGGATGCCGCGCGTGATGTAGACGTAGCCGCCCGGTACCGCAAACGCGTTGATGGCCGGGCTGTCGACCACCGTGAACGTCCACGGCAGGTTGGGCCGGTGCGACTGCCGCGCCAGCCGCATGCCGATGTCCGACACGTAGCGCTGAAGTTCCTGGTTGTCGTAGACGCCCATCTCGCGCCGAATCTCGGCGTCCGCCTGCTGACCGATGGCGAGTTCCTCGGCCTCGCTCATGAGGCTGAGTTCCTTCTTGCCGGAGACGGGATTGGTGGCGCAGGCCACGGAGACGACGAGGACGAGGACGGCAAGCGTCAGGCGGCGCATGACTGGCACCTCGGGAATGAGGACACGCGATCGATACGTGAGCCGCGACTGCAACGCCCATGCCACGGGCGCGAGGGCTGGAATGTGGCCGGAATCGGCCCGTCGCCGCCGTCCGCGCGACCGCTGCTGCCATCTGGCGGAGACAGCGGAACGGCGGGTTCTAGGGTTCTGGGCTCTAGGGTTCTGAGGTTCCGGACCCCTGACTCCTGATCCCTGATCCCTGATTCCTTCTCTACAAAGCCTCCACCGTGTCGTCGGCAAGCAGGCCCACGGCCGTCAGTTGCGTCCGAAGCAGCGCGACCACCGCGGCGGGCGCCGGGCGCAGCGGCGGACGCGGGTCGCCGGTTTCGAATCCCACCAGCGTCAGCGCCGCCTTCAACGCGGGCACGCCGTGCTGAGCGCCGATCGCTCGCGCCAGGGGCATCAGGCGGGACTGCAGCGCCCGCGCCTCGGCGAAGCGACCCTCGGTGACGAGCGCGCGTAACGTCGCGCATTCGTCCGGCAACAGCCCCGAGAGCGCGAGCACGCCGCCGTGCACGCCGAGCGCCAGCGCCGAGTAGAACGACGTCGCCGATCCACACAGCACCACGAAGTCGGCGCCGGCGGACGCGGCCAGGTAGTCGCCCAGCAACTGCATGTCGTTGCCGCTCTCCTTGATGCCGGCGATGTTCGGGTGCCGGCACAGGAGGCCGACGGCGTCGGCCTGAAGGGTGACGCCCGTGTAGACGCTGACGTTGTAGAGGAGCACCGGCACGGGCGAGGCATCGGCCACCGCGGTGTAGTGCCTCACGAACGCCTCGGTCGTCATCATGTTCTTGTAGAACGACGGCGTCCGCACCATCACCGCGCTCACGCCGAGCGCCGCGGCGCGGCGGCAGGCGGCAATCGTCGCGCGCGTGGACTCGCGGGCGGCGCCCGCAAGCAGCGGCCGGTCCGGCGGGCACCACGTCGCGCACGGCCGCGATCATTCGGTCCGACTCATCGTCTTCCAGCTGCGGCGACTCGCCGTTGGAGCCCAGCACCACGAGGCCGGTGAGCGGCGTCTTCAGCAGCCGCTGCGCGTTGCGGGCAATCGCGCCCGGATCCACGTCGCCTTCGGGCGTGAACGGCGTGACGAGAGGGTGGAAGAGTCCGGTGAATCTCATGATGTGGTTGACCTGATGATCTGGGATCACAATCTTAACTGGTGATCGGGTGATCTGGAGAGCGCTCGCCAATGGGCCGAGGCCGCACCACCGGCCGGTCCGGCGAGGCGCGGCGATCGCTCGGGCGGCGTTGCAGGACGAGGTTCGTGGCCAGCGTGACGACGAAAATCGCGAGGGCGGGGGTAGCGGTCCAGGGGAAGCGCGACAGTTCGTTCACATCCGCTGCCTCACGCAGCATCGTCCCCCACGTCGGCACCGTGTCGGGAAAGCCCAGGCCCACATACGACAGCGCCGCCTCCGCCAGGATGAACGCCGGCAGCAGCAGGCTGGCCTGCACCGCGATGTGGCCAACGCACGCCGGCAGCAAGTGGCGCCAGAGAATCTGCCGCCCGGCTGGCGCCGAGCGAGCGCGCCGCGAGCACGTATTCCGCGCTCCCGCTCGCGGGCCACGATCGCACGCACGCCGCGCGCGACGAAGGGCCAGCCGACGAGCGGGAAGATAGCCGCCATCAGCAGGAACACGTGCGAGAGGCGACAAGACCAGCGGCAGCACGGCGCGCAGCACGAGCACCACGTAGAGCACGGGCAGGACCAGCACGAAGTCGGACACGCGCATCACCGCGTCGTCAATCCAGCCGCCACGCGAGGCGGCCCAGCCCCCCACCAGCCCGCCCAGGGCCGCCGCCAGCACGACCGACAGCAGGCCGATGCCAAGGGAGATGCGGGCGCCGGCGAGCAGGCGCGACAGCACGTCGCGGCTCGACTTGTCCGCGCCAAGCAGGAAGGCCGGATCGGTGCGCGCAGCTGCTCCACGGCAGGGCCACTGTTCTGCGTCCGATCTTCCGAGAACCGCTCTTCGAGCAGGCTCTCGATGATCAGCGGATACACGGCCAGGCCTTCGGAGAGGCGCGGCGGCATCGGCGGCGCGTGACGATAGCCGCGGAACGTGGCGCCCGGATCGTACGGCGCGAGCCATGGCGCCGCCACGGCAACCGCGGTCAGCGCGAGAAGCAGCGCGGCCGCGCGCCTCGGCATCAGCGGGACTCCCGGACACGAGGGTCGATGGCGGCATGCACGACGTCGGTTACGAACGTCGCCGCCGCGAGACAGGCGGCGCCCGCCGCAGCGGTTCCGGCGACAAGATAGATGTCGCGAGCGCCGAGCCCGTCCACCATCAGACGGCCCAATCCCGGCCAGGCGGTGACGACCTCGACGACGAACGAGCCGCTGAAGAGGGAGCCGACCATCACGCCGTAAAGCCCGAGGATGGGACCGAGCGACGCGGGCCAGGCATGCCGGAGCAGCGCGTCCCGCGGAGCGACACCACGTGCCAGCGTGGCCCGAAGGAAGGGCTCGTGCGAGCACGTCGGCTAGCGATTGTGATTGGAGCCGTTCGAGGGTCGCCGCCAGCGGCAGGGCCAGCGCCAGCGCGGGCACGGGCAGGTGCGTCAACACGTTCACGAACCAGCGCCAACCAGAAAGACCACTGATGGAGGTCATGCCGCTGACCGGAAACCATCCGGTCTTCACGGCGAGCAGGACCAGCACCAGCGCACCGATCAGCGGCGGCGTGGAGAGCAGCAGCATCGACACCACCCGCGCCAACCGGGATCCGAGCCCGCCCTTGTGGGTGGCCGTGTAAACGCCGAGAGGCAGGCCGATCAGGGTGGCCAGGAGTAACGCGGCGCTGGCGAGGATGGCCGTGTTCGCAGCCCGGTCGCGCACCAGGTCGGACACCGGGCGCGAGTAGACGATCGACTCTCCGAAATCCAGCCGCACCGCGCGGCCCAGCCAGACGCCGTAGTGTTCGAGAATGGGCCGGTTCAGGCCAAGCCGCTCACGTTCGGCCTGCCGTCTGCCGGGGTCGGCGAACGGGCCTTCCTGAATGGTCGCGTCGCCGGGTGCCAGACGCGTGAGCAGGAACGCGCCCGACGCCACGCCCCACACCAGCAACAGGGCGAGGAGCAGTCGGCGGACGCAGTAGGTCACCACTCGTTGAGCATTCTACGGCGTCACCGCGATGGTGTCGGCAGACCAGAGCAACTGCGGCCGCAGCACGGAGGGGGTCAGGTTCAGCGTGCGGGACGAGACGCCCATGTAAAGCCGCGGCGCCACGAAGTACAGCGCCGGCACCTGCTCCCCGAACACCCGCTGCACCTCGGCGAACAGGCGCCGCCGCTCGGCCTGATCCAGGGTCGCGGTCTGTTGCGCCATGAGGGTGTCAATCTCCTTCTCCCACGGTGTCGCGGGAGCGGCCTGGGCCATGTTCCAGACGTGAGCGGCGCCGGAGCTGAGCCAGAAGTCCCGCGAGATGGCCGGGTCCAGGTCGGTGGCGGCGTAGTTGAACAAGATCGATTCGAAGTCGCCGCGCAGCATGCGGTCGATCAAGGCATTGGTCTCGAGCGGCACCACGTCCACCGCCACGCCTACCTTGCGCAGCTCGTCCCGCAGCATCGCCGACTCGCGCTCCAGCACCTGATTGGCGCGATACGTCAGCAGCGTGAAGCGCGCCTCGGTCCCGTGCTCGTCTTCGAGCCACTCGTCGGCGTCGCGGTTGGTCAGCCCGATCCCCGCCAGTATGGCGCGCGCCTTCTCGACGGAATAGGGATAACGCGGCACGTTGGGCGAGAACCACTCCTTGTTGCCGGGGGTCACGGGCCCCCACACCGGCACCGCGGCGCCCAGGTAGATGGCGTCGGCAAAGGCCTCGCGGTCGATCGCATGCGAGATTGCCTGCCGGAACTCGCGCCGGGTGATCCACGCCCGCCGGGGGTCTTTGGCCCAATGCCGGTCTCGCAGGTTCAGGAAGAACACGTCCGGATCGGTGGTCACGCCCAGCTCGATCAGCGACACGCGCTTCTGATCCACGAGCGGCCGCAGCGTGGCGATGTCCTCCGGGCGGAGCGCGTACTGGAACATGTCGGCCTGCCCGCCTTGCAGCCGTAACAGCTCCACGCTCTGGTCCGGGACGATCTCCATGACCACTTCGTCCAGGTACGGCAGCGCCGTGCCATCGTCGGCCTTGCGCCAGTAATTGGGGTTGCGCGCGAAGACCAGGCGCTGGCCGGCGTCGTAACGGACCAGCTGGAACGGCCCCATGCCCGCCATGTCTCCCGGCGGGGTGGCGGCGTTCCACGACTGCGCGAAATTTCCTGCGCTCAGCGCCCCTTCCAGCTTGTGGCGCGGGAGGATCGGCAGGTTGTCCAGCAGCCGCAGGCCGGGACCGAACGGCGCCGGGTATTCCAGGCGGATGGTGCGCGCATCCGGCGCGCTCACCTTAATCTGCTGGCCGTTTATCTCTAGTGCGGACGCCAGCACGCTCCCGGCCTTCTCGTCCTGCAGCGCGCGGAACGTGAAGAGCACGTCCTCGGTTGTGAACGGCGTGCCGTCGGACCACCGTCAGCCCCTCGCGCAGCTTCAGCGTGAAGACCGTGCCGCCCGGCGCGGTCTCGAAGGTCTCCGCGAGCCATGGCTCCAGTTGCTGGGTGGCGCGGTTGATGCGAACGAGCTTGGCCTGCGTCAGGTGCGAGACGACGTCGGTGACGCTGCTGCCCGAGGCCAGCCGATTGAACGAGCGCGGCTCGCTGCGCTGAGTCACGGTGAGGCTGCCGCCGCGTTGCGGCTTCTGCTCCACCCGCGGTGGCAGACCGCCGGGATTTCTGAGGCCGGCGATGTCGTTCCAGACGAGGTAACCCGGTACCGGCGATAGCGGCGATGAGCAGAAGCGTCAGCAGTGTGCGCGGTTGTCGGTTCACTTTTTAACCGGGTGGCCAATATCTTGGCCGGTCTGAAAACTGCACACGATCGTGAATTCGTTGGGAATGTGTGCAACTTCTGCGATCTGTGGTTCGGCAACCTCGCCGAAGGGCCAATCTCTTGGCCGACGGGCCGTTTCCGGCCCAGCAGGAAGTCACCCGCATCGTAAACCACCAACTCTCGCGGGCGCAATGACTTAGGACCCGATCCGGGCGGCACGGTTCAGTCTGGCACCGCCTTCGCTACTAGAGAGTGCGGAGGTTTGCAAGACATGGACATGGCGACTTTTTCAACGAGCTATCTGCCGACAACCGGATTCCAGCCGCAGTTGGGCCGCAGCGTGACCATCGACCAGGCCGCCGGCCTGCTGGGCGTGTCGCGCCGCACCGTCTACTACCGGATTCGCGAAGGGCGTCTGCAGACGGTCCGCACGCTCGGCGGATCGCAGCGAGTCCTCATGACCTCCCTCGACGCGCTGCGTAGCTTCAATTGAACACCAGCGACGTTCTCCCTGTCAGCCACGTTCGTCTTACCAAGGAAACCAACATGACTCTGCAGCCGACTGACGCGATTCACACCGCCCCCCAGGGCGTGTCTCGGTCGACATGGCAGTGTGCGTTCTCGTTCGCGCTTGCGCTCACCCTGATGGTCGCCTCGACCGCGGTCGATGCGGCCCCCGGCGGCGCACGCCTCTCGTCGGACCTCCAGGCGCGTCTCGCGGCTGGCCGGGGCGACGCCGTGGACGTCATCGTCAATGGGACGCCCGACCGCATCGAGCGGCTGGCTCGCCGCCACGGCCTGACCGTCAAGAAGACGCTCAGCACCGGCGCGGTGCTGACGGCGTCGGGATCGGCGCTGGCGGCACTGGCCGCGGACGCCGAAGTCGACTCGGTGTCGGCAGACGCCACCGTGCAGTCGCAGGCCATCACCACCCAGACGACCGGTGCCGAGGCGGCATGGTCCGGCCTCATCCCCGAGCTCGGCGCGACCAGCGGCCGTGGCGTCGGCGTCGCCATCATCGATTCCGGCATCGCGTCGCATCCGTCGCTGGCCGGCCGCGTGGTCGTGAACCTGGACTTCACCGACGAGCGCGGCCGCGGCGGCGACGGTTACGGACACGGCACCCACATCGCCGGCATCGTCGCGGCGAAGTCCAACCGGAACGGCGTCGAAGGCGCGGAGACCGGCATGGCGCCGGGTGCGCACCTCCTCAACCTGAAGGTGCTGGGCGCGGACGGTTCGGGCAAGGCGAGCGACGTGATCGAGGCCATCGACTGGGCGATTGCGAACAAGAGCCGCTATGCCATCCGGGTGCTGAACCTGTCGCTCGGCATGGCGCCGACGCAGAGCTACCGCGACGATCCGCTGTGCCAGGCCGTGGAGCGCGCGGCGCGCGCCGGGCTGGTGGTGGTGGCATCGGCGGGCAATTTCGGGCAAACCGAAGACGGCCGCACGGTGCTCGGCAGCGTGACCTCCCCCGGTATCTCGCCGTTCGCCATCACCGTCGGAGCCCTGCGGACGCAGGGCACTGTTGACCCGAGCGACGACACGGTGGCGCCGTGGAGCTCGCGTGGGCCGACGAACGTGGATCACATCGTCAAGCCGGACCTGGTCGCGCCCGGCAGCCGCATCGTCTCGACGGCGGCGGCGGGTGGCGCGCTGATGAGCCAGTTCCCTGACCGTCTGGTGGATGGCCCCGGGGCGAACGACTACTTCGCGATGAGCGGGACCAGCATGTCGGCGGCGGTGGTGAGTGGTGCGGTGGCGCTGCTGCTGGAGTCGAAGCCGGCGCTGTCGCCGCTCCTGGTGAAGCTGGCGCTGCAGGGCAGCGCGGAATTCCTGCCGAATGAGGGCCTGATTGCGGGCGGCGCCGGCCGGCTGCGGCTCGAGGGAGTGCTGACCGGTCAGGTCGGCCCCCCGTTCCTACAGTCATGAGGAGTTCTGGGGACCGACTTACGCTCCTCTCGCTCCCCAGACCATCATCTGGGCTGATAGCCGGCTTCTCCCGAGCACCATCATCTGGGCGGACACCATCATCTGGGCCGACACCATCATCTGGGCGCGACACCATCATCTGGGCCGACACCATCATCTGGGCCGACACCATCATCTGGGCCGACACCATCATCTGGGCCGACACCATCATCTGGGCGCGACACCATCATCTGGGCCGACACCATCATCTGGGCGCGACACCATCATCTGGGCCGACACCATCATCTGGGCCGACTAGGCCTATCCGATTAGGGCTATCCGTTAAGGTCTAAAGGAGTTAGCATCATGAACCGACTCATTATCTGGGGCGAGTAGGCCCACAACCCGCTAAGGCGGGAAAGCCCCTGGGAAATTGGTTCCAGGGGCCTCAGAGCAACTCGATGAACCTACCGGTTCGCGGTCAGATTTATGTCGCCAGCGTTGCTGCCCTAGGCTTAATTGCCATCGGCATCTGCATCGCGACTCTGTACGCAAACTCCCGTCAGTTCGGAGTGGTTCTTTCTAGCGCTACTGACCCTTCTGACAGGTTCCTTCACCGTCGCCGTCCCTGGACTGCCCGCCCGTATCTCCGTCTCGGAGACATTCGTCTTCACGTCCGTTTTGCTCTTTGGCACTTCCGCAGGCACACTGACGGTCGCCCTAGACACTCTCGTCGCAACCCTTGCTGCAAAGCGTAAAGCTCCGCAGGCCCCTCTCAAACTCCTGTTCAACTTAGCCTCCGCTGCGCTGTCTATATGGATAGCGGGAACTGTCTTCTACGCTATCTCTGGCCTGCAGCCACTTTCGATCGCGTCCGCCCCGCTCCCTAAGATCTTGGGACCGCTGGTGGCGATGACGTCCATCTACTTCGTCCTGAACAGTGCTTTGGTTGCGGGCGCCCTTTCCTTCGAAAAGGGGCAGCCCCCGTTTCAGATTTGGCGGCGCAACTTTCTCTGGCTATCCGTTAACTACTTTGGCGGCGCCTCAGTAGCCGCCCTCTTGGTGGCCTACACGAAGACGGTCGACCTGACGGCTTTCAGCATCATCGTGCCCCTAGTAGTCATCTCGTACTTGACCTACAAGTTTTCACTAGGCCGGGTCGATGACGCCAACAAGCACGTTGACGAGATGAAGCGCCTCCACCTGTCGACGATCGAGACTCTAGCGACCGCGATCGACGCCAAGGACCAGGTCACACACGGGCACATTCGGCGAGTGCAACAACACACCCTGGGACTGGCCCGTGCCGTCGGTGTCAACGATCCTGTTCAACTGAGCGCGATCGAGGCTGCGGCGCTGTTACACGACCTCGGGAAGCTGGTGGTTCCAGAACATATCCTGAACAAGCCTGGCAAACTGACTGTTGGGGAGTTTGAGCGCATGAAACTCCATGCCGGAGTCGGCGCCGATATTCTGTCGTCGATCAAGTTCCCGTATCCCGTGGTGCCCATCGTTCGGCATCATCATGAAAATTGGGACGGAACCGGCTATCCAGACGGCCTGAAGGGCACGCAGATTCCCCTAGGTGCTCGCATCTTGTCGGTTGTCGACTGCTTCGACGCCTTAACTTCAGATCGACCATATCGGCCGCGCCTGCCGGATGAAGAAGCCATCGCGATTCTAATGGCCCGGCGTGGCGTCATGTACGATCCTCTCGTAGTGGATACCTTTATCGCCGTAAAGGATCGACTCGCAGAGCATTACATTCGAAGTGTTGCGGTCGACAGCCATCAGATCGTTCCGACGCAAGATCGGAAAATCGATACCAACGAGTTGATACCCACGCTGGATTCGGATCTAAGTAGCGCCCTCAAGACAATATTGGCTTCCATCCGCGAAGAACTGAGCGCCAGCTTGGTTATTGCCTTTCTTAAGGATCCGATCAAAGACGACATCTTTGTCGCTGATATCGTAGGACCGGAAGCTCATCGTGTACGTCCCTTCCGACTTGCTATCGGATCGAGAGTGACCGGTTGGGTCGTCGCTAATGCCAGGCGCATCGCGAACGCTGATTGCCAGCTTGAACTTGAGAACGTCTTCAAAGATTCGCGCGTCTGTCTGTCGGTGCCGGTGCTATCGGCCGGTAACGTAGCTGGTGCCCTCACTCTCTTCTCAGCGCCAGGTCAGACGTTTGATGACGCAGCGATTGACTTCGTCGAGAGAGTAGCCAAGAGTTTTGAAGCGCCCCCGTTGAAGGACTTGATCGCGCGCGAACAGTCCGTTCGACCTCCTGCAACTGCAAAGCATCCCACCGTGCATTGAGATGGCTGAGACCTGGGTCTCACTCGCAGATTCTGGAAAGATAGGGCAAGCACTCTCGGCTCTTGCACAGCTGCGGAAGGCACGCCAACTCTCCCCCGACGAAATCGTTGGTGAAGCCGAACTCCTAGACGCTGCGTCTTCCAGCGACCTTTCCCTGGACAGAGCAGACGCGGTCTTGCGGCGTGGCGACCTCCGAAAGGACCTAGGTGCGAGGGCCCTTGCGGTAACTGGATCCCAGCATTTCAGGATGTCGCGTATCGAAGAGGGCCATCGTGTCTTCGAGAAAAGCAAGGCTCTAGCAAGTGAGTCAAGAGACAGGGTGGCAACGGCAAAGGTTCACGTAGCCTGTCTCGGAGCGATCACAGCATGGGTCGGCCCCGATGCCGCCGTTCCACAAGTACAAGCCACTCGTGCACTAGTCAGCGCGGCCGGACGCTCCGACTTGGCGATCCAGTTTCGGCTTATCCTCGCTGAGATCGAAGCCAAACGAGGCGCAATCCGACGTGCAAAGTGGCATCTGGAGCTCGCAGGCGGCTTGCTCTCAAGATTCGACAACTCCGTCCTGTCCGCCGATCATCTTCTCAAGAGCGCCACCGTAGCCCTGTTGGCATCTGACCTTGCCAGCGCAAAGCTACTATGCCGCAAAGCGCTGACGGCAGCGGTCTCATGCGGTTCGACATCAGTCGAGGTGGTTGCTCGGGCGAATCTGGCACATGCGTTGATGTCATCAGGCGAGCCGACAGAGTCTGAGTCTCAGTTAAGAGCTGCTCTTCGAATCTGCCGCAGCGGTGGGGGCGCTGAACTGGGCATTCTCGACGGACTAGCGTTACACGCCCTCGAGTTTGGTACGGAAACATCGGCTGCAGAACCGATGAGGATTGCATCCGAACTCTCACAGAAGCTCGAAGGCGGCTTCTCATACTACGGGCTGTGGCATCTCCTCACCCGCGTCAAATGGCTCCTGCAGCGCAACCGCGCCGCGGAAGCCGCCAGCCTCGCGCAGGAGACGCTGCCGCGCGTCGAGCGCATGGCCGATCGCAACCTGTTCGAGCGCATGCAGCTCGCCGCCGCCGAAGCGCTCGGCGCCAGCGGACGCCCGCTCGACGGTACCGCCCTCCTCGCCCGGACCATGCGCGAGAACCCCGATCCGTCCCTGGAACTGGTTGCCGAAGCCTCTCGCGTCGCCGGCTGCCTCGCCACCGACGACCGCGACGCCGCCCGCGCCCACTTCGCCCGAGCGATGCGCATCTTCCACGCCATCGGGCAGCGCACCGCCTGCGCCGACGTCCAGCGCCGCGCCGGCCTCGATGGCACGCTCGTCGTCGAGACCACGAGGACCGCGGCCCCCGGGCGCGTCATCGAAGCCTCGGCGGCGGTCACGCTCCTCGCCGCTCACCCGCCGCTGCTCGGCATGGAAGTGCTCGACCTCCTGGCCGACGCGCGCGCCTGCAACCACGCCCTCCTCATCGAAGAAGACGCCACCGGCGTGCGGCGCGTGATCACCGCCCGGCCCGATTCCGCCTCGGACGTCAACGCCACCCGCTCGCCCCAGGGCACCGGCATCCCGCTCGGCACGCTCGGCGAGCGCTCCTACGAAGTCCTGGTCGCGCCGTCCGCCAGTCCCACGGCGCGCGCCACGGTCATCGCCGTCGAGCGGATGGCCCACGCCTCGGTCACGCTCACCGCCATGCGCCGCGACGAACGCGAGCGGACCTCACTCTGGCCGGAGCAGTCGCCGGAGGAGCAACTCGGCCTGGTCTGCGCGTCGGAAGCCATGGTCGAACTGGTGAAGACCACGCGCCGCGTCGCCCCCAGCAACGTCACCGTCCTCATCACCGGCGAAACCGGCGCCGGCAAGGAAGTGATCGCCCGCGCCCTGCATCAGGCGAGCGGCCGCCAGCGCCACGCCTTCATGCCGTTCAACTGCACCACGGTGCCGCGCGAGATGCTCGATGCCCAGCTGTTCGGCTATCGCCGCGGCGCGTTCACCGGTGCCGTGGATGAATTCAGCGGCCTCATCCGCGCCGCCGAAGGCGGCACTCTGTTCCTCGACGAGATTGGCGAGATGCCGACGGAGCTGCAGCCCAAGCTGCTGCGCTTCCTCGAGTCCGGCGAGATCCTGCCGCTCGGCGAGACCCGCCCGATCCGCGTGGACGTCCGCATTGTCGCCGCGACCAACGCCGACCTCGATCAGCTGGTCAACGAAGGCCGCTTCCGCGAGGACCTCTTCTATCGGCTGAATGTCGTCCGGCTGCGCGTGCCGCCGCTGCGCGAACGCCGCGAGGAGGTGCCGCTGCTGGTCCAGGCCCACCTCGAGCGCGTGGCGCGCGAAACCCAGCGCGACCCGATCCGCGTGTCTGAAGAAGCCATGGAGTATCTGTCGCTCTACCACTGGCCCGGCAATGCGCGCCAGCTGGCCAACGAGCTGCGACGGCTCTCCGCGCTGGCGGAGCCCGGCGCCCTGGTGATGCCCGAGCACCTGTCGCCGGAGATTGCCAGCAGCCGGCCTCCGGCGGCCGCCGCGCGGGCCTTGAATGGATCAGAGCTGCTGGTCCGGACCGATCAGCCGTTGTCCGCCGCCACCGAGCACGTGGAACGCGTGTTGATCGCGCAGGCGCTCGATCAATGTCAGGGCAATCTCGAACGCGCCGCCCAGATACTGGGCCTGTCGCGCAAGGGGCTGTTTCTGAAGCGGCAGCGGCTGGGGCTGTTCTAGTCCAGGCGCCACCGCACCACTGGCGCGGCTAGGTGACCTTGATCTCGCGCACCCACTGCGCGTTGTCTTCACGGCCGCTCGCCAGCCGTGTCTTGCGTTCGTCCTCGGTCGGCTGAATCACGCCCTTCGCGTCAATCGCACGCGACACTACTGTGTGGTTGCCCGGGCTGAGATCCTTCACGTTCAGCGACCACAGCAGCCAGGCGTACTTGCCGCGGCGGTCGTCGATGCGGGCGCGCTGCCAGGCGCCGCCGTCAACCTGCACCTCGACGTGTTCAATCGGCGTCTGTCCTCCCCACGCCGGACCCGAGATGCGATAGTCCCAGCCGGTCCCCGCCTTGCGACGGGTGATGCGCGCGACGACCGACTTCATGTTGGTCTTGCTGATCGACTGGTCGAGCCACACCGGGCCCTCGGGAGAATCCACCGCGCGCAGGCTCAGGTAGTTCCGCGCCATGTGCTGCCCTTCGTAGCGGCGATCGATCACCTCGATGCGCGACAGCCACTTCACCTGGGTCATGCCGTACCAGCCGGGCAGGATCAGCCGCAGCGGAAACCCGTTCTTCGCCGGCAGCGGCTTGCCGTTCAGGTGGAACGCCAGCATGGCCTCGGGGTTGAGCGCGTCCTGCACGTAGACGCTGCGGCCATGCGGCGCCACGAACTCGCGGTTCCCCGCCTGCCACTTCTTCTCTTTCTCCGGATCCGCGCCCAGGAACACCACCTCGCGCGCCTCCGCCTGTATGCCGCACTCCTTCAGCAGCGGCGCCAGCGGCACGCCCGTCCACACGCCGTTGCTCAGCAAGCCGGCCATGCGGGTGGGGCGATTCGAGTTGCCCGAGCACTCCAGCGTGACCGCTTCGTCGCGCTTGCCCGCCCGCGCCATCACTTGCGCCAGCGTCAGCTCCATCGGCTTGTCGACGAGGCCGCCAATCCGCAGCCGGAACGCGGCCGCGTCCACCTGCGGCGTGGTCGTCTGGTGAAAAGCGTAGAAGTCCTCGTTGGGCGTCGCCCACGAGGTCAGCGTTCGCAGGTCATAGCAGCGCACGGTGGGGCTTGCCGGCTGCGCCTCGATCTTGAAGTCGTCGGTGTAGTCGGTGAAGGTGACCGGTTCCTCGCCGTCCTGCAGCGCCCACACGTGCGAGGGAAGTCCGAGGGCGGCCAGCGCCGCGGCGGTGGCCTGAACGAATTCGCGTCTGTTGGTCATTGGGCTCGATAACTCACGATCGGCATGTCGATCATCGTCCGCAGGCCCGGGGCCACGCGCAACATCTGGGGAACCGCGTTCACCGCGATCGAGGCGGTGGCGATGTCACCATGAATCCCGCCGGTCACGCGCTGCGTGATGCGGGGCGACCCTTCGATGGTGACAGCGTCGTAACACTCCGGCGCGCCCAGGTAGGCTTCCATGTGCAAAGTGATCACGGCCTCGCCCTTGCGATAGCCGATGCCGTCCTGGACGATGCCGCACACGTAGCCGGGATCGACGGCCAGCAGCTCGCCTTCAACTGCAGTGGTCGCCACCTTCGGCGTGATCTCGTCGGTGATCTCGTCGAGCCGCCAGTTGAGGGCCGTCGCGATCATCGTGATCGATTCGGCCAGGCCGACGTGGCGCACCGAGCCATCCTTCACTTTCGCGGCAAACTGCGCGATGGTCAATCCGGCGCCGATCTTCTGCTGGAATGGCAGGCGGCGGATGCGGGCATCCTGCACGCGGTCCACTCGGACACGGTCGATGCGCTCGCACGCTCCGCTCAGCATCACCGGCAGGGCGTCCATCGCGAAGCCGGGATTGACCCCTGTGCCGAGCACCGCCACTTTCGCCTTTTTCGCCATCACGTCGATCTGCCGCGCGAGCGTGCGGTTCCGTCCCACGGGATACGACAGTTCCTCGGTGGTCGAAACGAGCGGCGTCTTCAGCTTCAGCACGGTCTGGATCGCCGGCAGAGCCTTCTTCAACGAGGACGTGGTGCACATCACCACCACGTCGGGCGCGGACTGCGTGATGCCGCCGACCGCGTCGTTGGTCACCCGAATCCGCAGCTTCTTGTCGATTCCGATCACCTGCCCGACGTCCAGGCCCACCTTGTTGCGGTCGGTGTCCACGGCGCCCACGAGCGAGAAGCCCTTGCGGGCGACGAGTTGTCGGGACACTGCCGACCCGATGGGTCCGAGTCCGTACACGAGCACGCGGATGGGCATGATGAACCCGGCGATTATATGCGGCAGGCCCGCGCGAGGGGACAGTGTAGGATCAGCAGCGGAACGGACACGATGGGACTTCGACGGAAGGTGTGGCTGGCGGCCGCGGCCATGGCATTCATCGCCGGTGTGCAGGCGCCGGCATCACTCGGCGCGCAAGCTGGCGAAGGCCTCGCGCCGGACACGGCCAGCTACAGCATCGACGCCACGCTCGACGCCACCGCGCGCACTCTCACCGGGCGCGAAGTCATCACCTGGCGCAATCCCGGCGGCATCCCCGCCTATTCGATCCGCCTGCACCTCTATTGGAACGCGTGGCGAAACACCGACTCCACCTGGATCTCACAGCTGAAGCTGGCCGGCAAGGCGAAGGACGCGTTGGAGCGGCCCGCCGCCGAGTACGGGTGGCAGGAAATCACCGAGCTGCGGCTGATGAATCCTGATGGCTCGTCGGGCCCGGACCTGCTGCCAGGCTTCCGCTACATCCAGCCGAGCGATCAGAACCCTGACGACCGCTCGCTCGCCGCGGCCGACCTGCCGAACGCGGTTGCTCCGGGTCAATCCATCCAGTTGCGGGTCGCCTGGAAGGCGCAGGTGCCTCGGACGTTCGCGCGCACCGGTGGGATCGGCAACTACTTCTTCATCGCCCAGTGGTTCCCCAAGCTCGGTGTCTTCGAAGGAGACGGCTGGGGCGCCCGCCAGTTCTTCGCCAACACGGAGTTCTACGCCGACTTCGGACGCTACGACGTCCGCCTCACCGTTCCCCAGGGCTGGGTGGTCGGCGCCACCGGCCGCGAAGTGTCCCGCACCGACGACGGCGCCTCCACCATCCACCGCTACGAACAGGACGATGTGCACGACTTCGCCTGGACGACGAGCCCGGACTTCGTGGAGGTGACGCAGCAGTTCAAGCACCCGACGCTGCCGCCGGTCACGATGAGGCTGCTGCTGCAGCCGGAGCACCGCGGGCAGGAGGATCGCCACTTCGCGGCGACGGCAGCGGCGCTGAAGTACTACGGCGAGTGGTTTGGCGCCTATCCCTTCCCGCAGATCACCATCGTCGATCCGGCGTGGCAGAGCGATTCCGGCGGCATGGAGTACCCGACGCTCTTCACCGCCGGCACGAGTTGGCTGGCCCCGCGGCAATCGAACGAGCCTGAAGCCGTCACCGTGCACGAGGCCGGTCACCAGTTCTGGTACAGCATCGTCGCCAGCAACGAAGTGACGTCGGCGTGGATGGACGAAGGGCTCAACACGTTCTCGGACGCCCGCGTCCAGTCCGTGGCGTTCACGCCGAACTACCTGGTCCAGCGGTTCTTCGGGGGATTCGTCCCCTGGCAGTTTCGTGACATTCCGCTGTCGCGCGCGACCGATGACAACTACCTGGACTCCTATCGGCGGGTGGCCGAGCGGGATGCCCAGTCCACGCCCAGCTACATGTACTGGCCGGGGTCCACCACCGGCATCACCTACAGCAAGACCGCCCTTTGGCTGCACACCCTCGAGCGCTACCTTGGATGGGAGCGGTTGCAGCGCGTAATGGCCACCTACTTCCAGCGCTTCCGCTTCAAGCACCCGCAGCCGAACGACTTCTTCGAGATTGTGAGCGCGGAGAGCGGCCGTGACATGACCTGGTTCTTCGACCAGGTCTTCGACAGTTCGAACGTGTTCGACTACGCCGCCGAACGGCTGGAGAGCACCGAGGTCACCTCGCGTGGATTCCGCGAGCCGTCGCCTGGAGCCCCACTCGCGTACGAGGAGAAGACGAACGCCGCCCTGTTCCGCACCACGGTCGTGGTCCGTCGCCTGGGTGAGGCCACGTTCCCGGTGGACGTGCTGATAACCTTCGAGAACGGCGAACAGGTGCGCGAGAGCTGGGACGGCCAGGGCCGTTGGCAGCCGTACATGTACGAGAAACCCACCCGCGCCGTGTCGGTCCAGGTGGATCCGGAGCGCGTGCTGCTGCTGGACGTGAACTACACGAATAACAGCATCACCCTCCGCCCGCAGGCCGCCGAAGCCGCTGACCACTGGACGCTGCAGTGGCTGGTATGGGTGCAGGATCTGCTGATGGATTACTCGTTCTTCGTGTGACGCGCGGCTGACTCAAGACCCAAGACCCAAGACCCAAGATGATCGACGCGTTCACGGAAGGACTCGGACGGGTGCGGCGCGCGCCGTGGGTAGTCGTCGGACTGTGGCTCTCGACGCTGGTCGTGGCCCTGCCGGCGGCGCTGGTGCTGCACGGCCTGCTCGCCGGCCATCTTGGCGACAGCCTGATGGCCGACACCGCCGCGCGGGGAGCGAACTACGACTGGTGGAACGAGTTCCTCGTGCAGGCGTCCGGCATCGGACAGACCTTCGTTCCCGCGATCATCGGCTTTGCGGCGGTGCTGGACAATCTGAGCCGCCTCGCCGACAACCGCTCGCTGGCCCCGGCGCTGGCGGGTCTCGTGGGCACGCAGATCGTGTTGTCGATGTTCCTGGCCGGCGGCGTGCTGGAGCGGCTGGCGCGCGATCGCGCGCTTGGGCCGGCGGCGTTCTTTTCCGCCTGCGGCGTCTGGTTCGTGCGCTTCCTGCGGCTGGGCGTCGTGGCAGCGTTGGTGTACTGGCTGCTTTTCGCGCGGCTCCATCCGTGGCTCTTCGACACGGTGTATCCGCTCGCGACTCACGACCTCACAGTCGAGCGGACGGCGTTCGCGGTGCGGGTGGCGCTGTATCTGGTGTTCACGGCGCTCGTCTGCGGGGTCAACATCCTGTTCGACTACGCGAAGATTCGCGCCGTCGTGGAAGACCGGCGGAGCATGCTGGGCGCGTTGGTTGCCGGCACGCGATTCGTGGTGCGGCACCCCGCGAAAACGCTCGCGCTCTACGCCATGAACGTCGGCGTCTATCTGCTGGTGGTCGGCATCTACTATCTGGTGGCGCCCGGCGCGTCGGCGGGCGTCCTGGCCTTTGCGCTCGGACAGCTCTACATCGTCCTGCGGGTGATGGTGCGGCTGCAGTTCGCGGCGTCGCAGGCCGCGCTCTTCCAGCAGAAGCTGGCGCACGCCGGATACGTGGCCCGGCCGCTGCCCGCCTGGCCCGATTCCCCTGCGGCTGAAGCCATCCGCCCCTGACGCGAGTCCGGGCGGTCCCGGCGACCCTCGCGCGGTTAGATCATCTCCAGGCCTGGCGCGCGCGTTGCGGCTTCCTTCAACTTCTGGCGCGCTTCCACCGCGGATGCCCGCAGCAGCGGATCCGGGTCGCGGGTCCATTCGTCCAGGAGCTGCCCGAACCGCGCCAGCTGCAGCTCGCCAATCGTGTACGCCGCGCACGAGCGCAGCCATGGGTCGGCGCTGCTGGTCAGCACCTCGACGGCTTCTTCGCGTCCGCCCAGCTGCGATCCGAGCAACTGGTTCGCGCGCTCGATGCGGGCGGGGATGTCCACGTCGCGGTCGATGACCGGCATCAGCACCGCGCGGATCTCCGGCGGCAGGATGGTGTCGATGAACTCCAGCGCGTTGTCGTGCACCACCGGATCACGCGACTGCAGCCCGACGTAGGCGCTGTGCAGGTCGTGGCTGGGATAGAGCATCTTCAGGAGACGGAAGATGCGCTCCGTTTCCTTTTCCATCGACTCCTGCAGCCCCTGGCGCACCGGATCCGACGAGTCCGACAGCGTGCGTGCCAGCGTGCCCATCACCTGGTAGGAGCGGTAGTGGCCGAGAATCTCCGCGGCCAGCACCGACTCGACGATCTTGCGGTCCACCGGGCGCTCTGGATGGATCTGGCCCAGCTTGTTGAGCGCCGCGATGCAGCGGTAGCGCAGCACCACGTCCCGATCGAGCACGCTCTCGGTGAGCACGTTCTGCGCCCCGCGCGTGCCGATGGCCAGCAGCACGTCCGGCACTTCGCGGCGGACGTCCAGCGGCATGTCGGCGTCCACCAGGAAGTCGCGCAGCGTGCCGACGATGCGATCGCCGAACGAGGCGAGGGCCTGCACCGCCGCCGGCACCAGGGCGGGCTCGTCCATGCGCTCGATGATGCGGCCCACGAAGATGCGCTTCTTCAGCTGCGCCGTGGCCGAGAACGCGGCCTTGGCCACTTCCAGGTCCTCGTCCTGCAGCAACTGGCGCAGCTCTCGATCGAAGAGATCGGGAAGGAAGCCGATCAGGCGTGCGGCTTCGAGCCGCGTCCGCTGTCCCTCCGGCCCCGACTCCTCCGCCATCTTCGACAGCATCAGGCGCGCTGCGTCGGCGTTCTGCGCGCGGCCGGGCCGCGCCAGGAACGCCACCATCGACGCCCTGATCGAGAAGTCCTCGAAATCACCCACCGACTCGATGCTGGCCAGCGGGTCGACGTTGCCGTGCTCGGTCAGATAGAGCAGCGCCTCGGTCCGCACTTCGAGGTCGGGGTCGTGCAGCATCTGCTGCACCTGTTCCTTCACGCCCAGATCGTCGGCGCGCGACAGCAGCGCGAGCGCCCGGCGCCTGACCTCCGGCATCGGGTGCTTCAGCAGCCCCCGCACGGCGGGGTGCACCTTCCGATCGTGGGCCATCTCGAACAGGCTGAGCGCGTAGACGATTTCGCCGGTGTCCCCCGACAGCCGCGCGGTGAGCATCTCCGACGCCATGCGCTCGAGCACCGGCGCGGAGCCTCGCTCGGCGTCGAGGCGATGCTGGTGAATGCTGTCCTGGAGGTTCTCGACGTATTCGCGGCGCGCGACCGCGGCGGCCGCCATCCAGCCGCCGAGCAGCAGGAGGCACACCCACGCCATGTCGACGGGGCTCCAGCCGAGAGCGGTCGCGAAGATCAGAACGATCATGCCGCCGAGGCCGTCGCCCATGCGGTAGACCACCGTGTCGATGAACGACTTGACGACGAATGTCTGGTTCACGGGCACCGGCAGGTACAGCAGCTCCACCGTCGCCTTGTCGATGGAATAGCGCAGCACCTGGTCGCTCGCCCGGAGCATGGTCGCGGCGAGGAGGGTGCCGGTGGCCAGCACGCCGACGGAGGTGAAGGTGAGGGCGACCGGCACGATGAACAGCGTCATGCCGATGCCGCAGCCGGCGCAGCACGCGGCTGGTGAGCAGCAGCTGCAGAGCAAGCGACACCATCCCCGCGACCATGTTGAAGGTCCCGAAGAACATGGCCAGCTCTTCCGTGTCGGGAATCGCGGCTTTGGCGATGGCCTTGAACTGCCAGGCCTCGACGGTGGTCGCCAGCGAGGCGAGCAGGATCACGGCGGCAATCGCCTTCAGGTAGCGCGAGCCGGCGATCACCTCCAGGGCGGCCAGTACGCCTCCCCCGCCTTCGTGACCGGCCGGGCCGTCCCCGTTCACCTGCGTCGGCCGAACGCGCCAGATAAGGACGACGAGCCCGGCGCTGACCACCTGGGTGAGCGCGGTCAGCAGCAGCATGGCCTCGGTGCCGTAGCGGCCCACGGCCACGCGCGTCATCAGGCCACCGACGATCCAGCCAAGGATGGCGCCGCTGCCCACCAGCCCGAACGCCCGCTTGGCCTCCCGGGTGGTCAGGACGAAGTTGGCCAGCGTCCAGACCTGGGCCGGGATCAGCACCGAGAGCACGCCGACCCAGACGTAGATCAGGAGGAACAGGGCCGGGCTCTCGCCTCCCGGGAGCGTGGACCACCACCAGAACCCCAGGGCCGACACGCCAAACCCCAGGAGGCTGGCCACCTGGAGGTTCCGCAGGTTGAGCCGCTCGCCGGCCCGGATGTAGACCGAGGCCACCACGCCCACGATCAGCGCGATGGCGATGTCCACATAGGGCAGGTCGACCGCTTCGTAGCGCTCCAGGAACAGGGCGTCCCGCGCCGACTTGCTGGCCACCGAGCCCGCCATGGTCAGGAACAGGTAGGCAAACAGGGGCAACGCGCGCCGAAGCTCGCGGGCGTTCATACCAAGGAGCCGTTGCAGGTTCAGCACCATTCCAGGGGGGCGGGAAGATGGGAGTTTACCTTAGGGTAAGATTCCCGCGTGTTCGCCCGCCTGATCCGCCCGATCGTCCAGCTCCGGGATGGTGAAAGCACCACCGTTCTGCTGATGTTCCTCTACTCGTTCCTGGCCATGGCCGGGTACAACATGATCAAGCCGGTCACCCGCGGCTTGTTCATCGAGAAGCTGGGCGCCGAGAACCTGCCCTGGATCCAGTTCGGGGCGGGCATCGTGATCGGCTTCATCATGCAGGGCTACACCCGGACCATCGCGCTGGCGCCGCGCCGCTGGATGATTCCGATCACGCTCACGGGCATCGTGGTGGCGATGAGCGCGTTCTGGGTGCTGTTCGGCCAGTACCCGACGAGCCGCGTGGTGGCCGTGGGCTTCTACCTGTTCGGCCTGATCATCGGCATCCTGCTCATCAGCCAGTTCTGGACGCTGGCGAACGACGTCTACGACCCGCGGCAGGCGAAGCGGATCTTCGGGTTCATCGGCGCGGGCGCCAGCCTGGGCGGTTTCGCCGGCGCGACGATGACCTCGACCTTTGTCGAGCGGATCGGCACCAACTCCGTGCTGCTGGTGAGCGCGATCACGCTGGCGGTGTGCACGACGATCGTGGCGGCGATCATCCGCAAGGAGCCGGCTGCCGGGCAGAGTGACGCCAGCAAGACCGGCGAGGAGAGCGGGGTGAGCGGCTCGGAGGCGATCCGCCTGCTGCGTTCGTCCCGGCATCTGCAGACCATCGCCATGGTCATCGGCTTTGCGGCGATCGGCGCGGCCATCATCGAGCAGCAGCTCAACATGGCGGCGGCGGCGCAGAAGGGCGCCACCAACGTCGGCGCCGTCACGGCGTTTCTGTCGCAGGTCGGCGCCTATACCTCGCTCATCGGCTTCGTCATCCAGATCACCCTGACCAGCCGCATCCACCGCTACCTCGGCATCGGCTTCGCGCTCCTGATCATCCCGGTCGTGGACTCGGCGACCGGGCTCCTGATGCTGACCTCCGGCGCGCTCTGGACCTCCGGCCTGGCCCGGGTGATGGACACCTCGCTCCGCTACACGGTGGACAAGACG
The DNA here is from genome assembly GCA_963723005.1 of uncultured Acidobacteriota bacterium. Classification (GTDB taxonomy): domain Bacteria; phylum Acidobacteriota; class Vicinamibacteria; order Vicinamibacterales; family UBA2999; genus VFZN01. The sequence goes on from CAVRPA010000020.1 coordinate 675,888, forward strand.
ACGCGGGAAATCCTGTTCCTGCCGCTGCCGGTGGACGTCAAGTACCAGGCCAAGCCCTTCATCGACGTGACGGTGGACCGCGTCGCGAAGGGGCTGGGAGCCCTCATGCTGCTGGTCCTGGTTCAGCCGTGGGGCCTGGCCCTCAGCTGGCCGCAGCTGAGCTACGCCAGCATCACGATGATGGCAATCTGGGGCGCCTTCGCCCTGAACGCCCGCCGCGAGTACCTGAAGGCGTTCCGGCGCAGCATCGAGCAGCAGGACGTGCGTCCGGCCGAGGTGCGGCTCGACACGGCCGACCTCTCGTCGATCGAGACGCTGCTCACCGAGCTCTCCCACCCCGAACCGCGGCGCGTGCTCTACGCCATCGACATGCTCGAGGCGCTGGACAAGCGGCAGCTGGTGACACCGCTCCTGCTGCACCATCAGTCGGCTGACGTCCGCACCCGCGCGCTGCGCGTCGCGCGCTACACGAACCGCGATCGCGCCGATCACTGGCTGCCCGGCGTGGAACGCGCGCTCAGCGACGAAGACGGCGAAGTGCGGCTGGCGGCGGCGCGTGCGCTGGCCACGCTCCGCGGCGAGGCCGCCGTGGACGTGATGCGCCCGTATCTCGACCACGCCGATCCGAACCTGGTGGTCACGGCCGCGGCCGCCCTCGCGTCGAGCGAGCTGCCGTCGGATGTGGACCGCGCCGAGGAAACGTTCAAGCGCCTGAGCGCCGACAGCAGCGAAGCCGCCGCCGAGCGGCGGCGCCAGGTGGCGCGGGCACTGGGCCTCGTCGCCAATCCGCGCTTCCGGCCGCTGCTGGTGCCGCTGATGTACGACGACAACTACTTCGTCGCGCGCGCGGCGGTGAACAGCGCCGGCACGATTGGCGGCGACGACTTCCTGTACGTGCCGACGCTGGTGACGCTGATGCGGAACCGCCGGTTGAAGGAGCCGGTCCGCAAGGTCCTGGTGGGCTACGGCGAGGCCGTGGTGCCGACCCTGGCCTACTTCATGGCGGACCACGAGGAGGACATCTGGGTCCGGCGCCACGTGCCGTCCACGCTGGCGCGGATTCCGTCGGAGGCGTCGGTCAAGGCGCTGCTGGGCGCGCTCGATGCGGAGGACGGCTTCCTGCGCTACAAGGCGGTGGCCGCGCTCGAACACCTTCGCCTCGACCACCCGACCGTGACGATTGACGCGGCTGCCGTCGAGAAGCACGTGCTCGTCGAGGCGGGACGGGCGTTCAACGCGCTGACGCTGTATACGAACCTGTTCGTGCTCGGCGGTGTCAACACCGGTTCGCTGCTGGCCCGTGCGCTCGAAGAGCGTCGCCGGCGGGCGACGGACCGCGTGTTCCGGCTGCTCGGGCTCGTTTACTCCCCATCCGACATCGCGGCGGTGTCGGTGGCGCTGCGGACCACCGAAGGCCGGCAACGGTCCGGAGCGCTCGAGCTCCTGGACAACATGCTCAAAGGCGAGGTGCGGCGGCGGGTGATGCTGCTCGTCGAGGACATGCCGGCCGAAGAGCGCGTGCGCAAGGGGAACGTCATCTACAAGACGCGGCCGCGCGACCTCGAGGACACGGTCGCGCAGCTGGTGCACGACGACAACCAGGTGGTGGCCTCGGCCGCCATCCTGCTGATCGAAGAGCGCAAGCTGTGGTCGCTGGCCGACGATCTCGAGCACGTGCTCGGTCATCGCGACGTGCGGCACTGGCTGGTGTTCGAGGCGGCATCGTGGGCGCTCGCCGCGTCGCGCATGCCGGAGGAACGGCGCCGTCAGCTGTGGCAGGAGCCGCTGCCCGCGGTGGTGCTCGTCGATCGCCTGCGCCGCCTGCCGCTGTTCGACTTCACGTCGGTGGACGAGCTGTTCCGCGTCGTCGAGCTCGGCAAGCAGGTGCGCCACGAGACCGGCCGCCAGATCTACGAGCGCGGCGCGTCAGCCGGCACGCTGCAGTTCATCCTCGACGGCCGGGTCGTGGCGACCGGCAGCGACGGAGAGCAGGTGCTCGACGCGCCCGCGCCGCTGGCGTTCCAGGAGATTCTGGAAGGCCACCCGATGCGCGGCAGCGTGCGCGCGCTCGAGCCGACCATCAGCCTGTCGATTACCACGGAGCACTTCCTGTCGCTGCTCGCGGAGAACGTGGAGCTGGCGGAAGGCATCATGCGGTGGATCATCGACACCCAGGGCGATCTGCAGGAACGCGTGCTGCAGCACGGCGAGCTGTCGCCGGAGGTACAGAGCAAGGTGGCCGAGGGGCTGCAGCCTGTGGACCGCGTCTTGATGCTGCAGGCCAGCCCGCTGCTCTCGCAGGCGACGGCCGCCCAGCTGCTGCGCCTCGCGGCGTGCGCGCGGCCGCTGACGTTGAAGGCGGGCACCGATCCGCTGGCCGGCATCTCCGAGCCGTCGATGCTGATCGTCCTCACCGGCACCGTCACCGTCACCACCACCAGCGGTCGTGTCTCGACCGCGGATTCCGGCGACGTGATCGGCATGTATCAAACGCTCAGCGGCAAGCCCTTGCCGGCCACGCTGGTGGCGGCGACTAACGGCACCGCCCTCCGTTTCAACCGCCCGGACGTCTTCGACGTGCTGGCGGACGAAACCGCGTTGCTGCAGGCCATCTTCGCCGGCCTGCTGCACGCCTCGGCGTCCAGGCCGCTGGAGCCGGCGGCGGCCTGACAAACGGGTAGCGGCTACCCTTCGGGGGCGCTGCTCCGGAACAAACTACCCACGCTCGGGCGGGCAGAAGCGCTGCCCGAGCCTGTCCCTCCGCAATCTCCTCACACCTTTCGCAAAATCTGATCGACCGGCGCGCCGCAAACGCGCCGGTGCCCTCAGGCACTTCCCTTGCACAACCAGCACGCGTCTGCTCGGTGCCGGGGCGAGGAGGTCGAGCCGGGCCCATCGAAAGGACTCGCCATGACCGATCGTCTCCGCCGCTTCGCGGCGTGTGCCCTGTTCTCGGTGTGCGTGTTGGCTGGAATGCTGAGAGGCACAGGCCGATCAACCCGCGACCGGGCCGGCCACCCCCTCCAGCTTCTCCGCCGATGTCGTCGTCGAACGCACGACGGTGGATCGAGACGGCGTCGTCGTCTCCCGGATGCCGAAGGTGCGCTACCGCGTCACCGAGCGTCGCGGGCCGCGCGGCGCCTCCACCGAGATCGCGTTTCAGAACACACCACCCTTCCCAGGCCGCGGACCGCTGAAGGACCCCAGCGCGGGATTCAGGGTGCTGGTGAACGACCGGGACGGCATCACGGTGGTCGATCCGACCGGGAAAGTCGTTCCGACCAACAGCGCCCGCGCGGATGCAAGCGGGACCACGGCGGCAGCGCCCGCTCGCGGGCCAGCCGGGAGTTGGCGCCGCGGCCCTTGCCAACGAGACACCGCAGGCGGAGAGCTCGACGGGGCTCGGTCTCGAGCGATCCAGCGACGCGCGGCGGCGGGCACTCGTCGCGCGGTTCGGTTCGCCTGTCGGACGACTGGGCGATCGCGAGCGATTCGTGCGGAACGAGGCCGACACCTTCGAGGAAGTGCTGGTCGATCCCGACACCGCCTTGCCGAAGGAGATCAACACCATGCGGGCCGGCCGCCTGGTGCAGCGGTCGTCGCTGTCCTACGCAACGCTGCCGGATGGCCGCTTCTATTGCTCGTCGCAGCGCGACGAGGTCCTCGCCGATCCAGACGACGAGGCCGGGGCGCTCAACGTGACGACGACCACCTACACGGTGGTGACGGGCGGTGTCCGATGATCGGCGCGGCGACGATCCGCCGGCTGGTTCTGAGCGTCGCGGTCGCGTCGGTCTGTGCCGCGTACTCAGGCGCAGCCGCTGCGCAGGATGTGCCGACGGTGTTCATTCATGGCCTGGCAAGCAGCGCGGACGCCTGGCGCGATACCGCCACGCGACTTGAACAGCAACTTCGAATCACGGCGTACGCCGCAAATCTGGAGTGGCGCGACTGGTACGAGAACCAGGGGCGGACCCTTCAGTCCGGTGGCGCTGGACTCCCGGCGTCGACGATTGCCGTGGGGCACAGCAACGGAGGCATTGTCGCGCGCGAGTGGAGCAAATGGCGGCCGCTGCGAAGCATCGTCACGCTTGGCACACCACACGAAGGCGCGCTGTTGGCCGATCGCGCGCTCGACATCATGCGCGTCAACCAGCAGACTCTTTGGCTCGGTCAACTTTCTGATCAGCATCCTGGGCGACGCGCCAAACGAGTTCAGCTGGATGTGGCCGTTCGTCAGCTGCGTCAATGGGAGGCGTGTCCTCGATCACTTCCACGACGATGGTCGAACTGGCCGCCACGCTCGGGGTCGCCACTGGCGTGCCCGTCCTGGGCCAGATGTCAGCCTCGATCGGACTTCATCAAGCAGCTGAATGGCCCGGGAAATCTCGCGCGCGAGGCCAATGCGGTGGCGACAGCGCGTGGGACTGGTGTTCGTGGCGCGCGAATACTGGAAGGCTGGAATCGCGGTCGCGGTGGCGGCCCGAGTGTCAGGATTACGTCGCGCAGACGACTCAGATTGCCATCGTGACCTTTGACGCCGCGGCCGCGTACCTCCGGGCCACATACCCACCTGGAACAGTACCGGCGCAGACGTTGCTCAACGCCTTCCAGTTCGCCTCTGCCGCGAAGCTTCGGGAGTTCGATCCGTCCTGGTGTTGGGCCGTCACCGACGACTTCACTTGCGGGATATCACACGATGGCGTGGTGTCGACCAGTCGCGCAGTTCTTCCCGCGGGGCGCAATCTGGGGTTCATCGGGCCCGCACACATCCGCGAGATCGCGTCCTCGCCGGACATCCTGCGCGACGTATTCACCAACGTCCTTCGCGTCCAGCTAAGGACTGGCGGTTCGTCCTCCACTCCGACGGCGCCGAGCGGGCCAGGGTCATGGTCATTGGTCCCGGGGCAACGATTGCTCCCCGATCGTGAGCTGGCGTCTCCGAGCGGTACCTACGTCCTCCGCTATCAGTCGGACGGCAACCTCGTGATCTACCAGCGGGGCGGAGGGCCGGTGTGGGCTGCCAGCACCGAGGGACAACCAGCCGGGCACGTGGAGATGCAGGGCGACGGCAACCTGGTGATGTACAACGCGTTCGGCCAGCCGGTCTGGGCATCGGGTACCTGGGGGTTCCCGGGCGCCTACGCCAGCATCCTCGATGACGGGCATCTCGTCATCGTCGATGCCTCAGGAGTGCCGATCTGGTGGAGCGGAGGCGAGTAATGGCGCGACCAATCGGCCTGGCGGTCATCTGCCTTCTCTGACGTCGCGACTGGCCTCACCCAGGCAGTCGCCCACCTGGGACCCGACTGCCAGGCCGGTTTGGCGCACAGCCCAGGCCACGATTGGTACACCGGCAATTGGCGGTGGCGACGTGTTCGCCCTCACGGCTGAACATCAGCTGTTGAAGGTGTCGCTCGCCGATGGCAGCGAACAATGGCGGGTCGAGACCGGAGAACAGGGCGTCACATATGGCCATGCGCTGGCGTGACCAGTTGTCAGTGCTGGTCGGCGAGTACGACGTCGTCGCAATCGATCGCAGTCACAGGCCGTCGACGGTGGACGTTCGTTCCGCGCAGACGGTTACGCTCCAGGGCCCTACCTTGGCGACGTGCACCGAGACGACATCGCGTTGCGGGATCCGCGTCCGGCCACTTCTACGCGATCGACACGCGGGCAGGACGGGTCGGAGTGGACTGCTGTCATCGATCCCGAAGGGGAAAGCACCGTTTACTGGCCCGCGCGTCGAGAGGCGGCTGGTCATCGCAGGCTTTACGCGTCATAGCCGCCACCCAGTAGCGGAGGCCTCGTAGCGTTGAACGTCGCCGACGGTCGACGAGCGGTGGCGGTTCGACGTTCCCAAGGGGTGCGGTCTCGACACACATGACGGGCGGCCTGTGTAGCCGGCGACTCGTGGTTGCGGCGAGCGGTGACGGCCAGGTATGGGCGGTCGATCGCAGAAGTGGAGAGCTGAGGTGGACGCTCGGCTCTCAAGGGCGAGCTGGACAGCATTGTTCCAGCGAGCGAGCAGGACTATCGTGCGCTCGCGGTCGTCGGCTCGACGATCGTGGTGGGGTCCACCACCGGATACGTGGTGGGCTACGACTTCGCCGGCCGCGGGAGTCTGGCGGTTTGCTGGCGGGCGGCTCGGGTCCACTGCATTCTCGATGGCGGCGGCGAACAGCGTCGCCTTTGTTCCGTACGTGTCGGGGTTCGTGGTGGCTCTCGACGCCGCGACCGGGCATCTTCGTTGGCGGACCAACGATTGGCAACAAGGGTTCATCTGGCCACCGGCCTGGCCGGGCGACCTGCCGATGGCCAGTTCCCGACAGGGCCTGTGGGCTCTGCGGACCAACCGAGGAGAGCCAGAACAGTTGGAGGAGTTGCATGCTGGCGGTTGCGGTGTCGGCGTCCGCGTGCAGCAGCCCGACGTCGCCCACCACCATCACCGGGCCCGGTGCCTCGCGCCCGACCACGAGGTGGGAGGGCACGCTGACACGAGCCGGCAGCTCGGCCACCATCACGATGACGGTGGAGGACCAGGGCTCGCCGACATCCCAATCGTCTTCTGTCCGGGTCGTTCATGGCCATCTACCCGACGGTCGACATACTGCGGTTTCATTGCCGGCGGCTGATCGACCAGGGACGAATGGAACAGCGCGCTCATCCCTTTCACGGGTCGTGCATGCCCGGTACCGCTGACCACCGGCCAGCGGACAACTGTGGCGGTCTGACGCTCACGGGAGCCGATGGCCGGATGACAGGCGAGGCGACCTTGATCGAATGTGAGGGCCGCACGACGTGGGCCGCCGAGTTCGTCAGGCGATAGCTACAGTCACAGTTGCGGTGGACCGGCGCCGGTGTTCTTGTCGAGCGGGCCCGCCGCTATGGCCGCGTGTCGCCGCTCGCAGGCACCACCAGGCCCGGCAGCTCGATCTCGAACACGGTCTCCAGCCCTGGCGTGCTGCGCACGCCGACGCGGCCGCCGTGACGCTCCACGATCGCCTTGACGATCGACAGCCCGAGGCCAGAGCCGGTGTCGGTTCGCGAGGGGTCGGCCTTGTAGAACCGGTCGAACACGTGCGGCAGGTGCTCGGCGGGAATTCCGCCGCCGGTGTCGGCGACACGCAGCCACACGCGGCCATCGCGTGCTTCGCCCGCCACGGTGATGCGGCCGCCGCGTGGCGTGTGCCGCAGCGCGTTCGACGCCAGGTTCTGCAGCGCCTGCTCGAGTCGCCGAGGATCGGCGATGACCGTCAGCTCCTCATCCGCCAGCCGCACGTCGATCGTCACGCCCTTCTCGCGCGCCGCCTGCTCGTGACGGGCGACGACGCGATCGAACAGCTCGGAGATCGGCACCTCCTCGGTGACCAGCGTCATGCCCGACGCTTCGTAGCGCGCAAGGTCCAGCAGATCGCCAACCAGCCGCTCGATGCGCTCGACCTCTTCCTGGATGATGCGCACGTAGCGCTGGCCGTCCGGGGACGGCGGCCCGAACTGCGGCAGGCCGAGGGTCTCCGAGTAGCCGCGAATCGCCGTGAGCGGCGTCATCAGCTCGTGCGAGACGTCGGCCAGCAGCTGACGCCGCGCGCGATCGGCTTCCGCCAGCTGCGTCTGCCGCGCGCCCAGGTCGTCCGCCATGCGATTGAAGGCGTGCGCCACGGCCGCGACCTCGTCGCCACCGGCGGCCGGCGCCCGCGCGTGCAGATCGCCTTCGCCAAACCGCCGCGCGGCTTCCTCGAGCGCCCGAAGCTGGGCATGCGCGGGCCTGAACACCAGCAAGGCCGCCACGCCGATGCCGCCCACCAATAGCAGCAGGCTGCCCACCGCGAGCCACGGTCCCAGCTCCTGCGTGATGCGGCGCACGCCCACCACCGGAGACACGAAAACCACCGCCAGCGTCTGCCCTTGCGCACGCACAGGAGCGATGGCGAGCCGGCGGCGCGCGAACATCGGCGGCGCCCCGGGGCCGGGCGGCGGCGGGCCGAACCCGTCGTCTGGAGGCAGGCGGCGCAGGTCGTCGGCAGGCACGCCCGGTCGCCCATCCCCCTCGCGTGGCGACGGCCGCGGCTCGCCTGGCGGCGGGCTGAACTGACCCTGAGGATTGTCAGGCCGTCGCCGCGGCGGCGGCGGACCACCGTCGTTCGGGGGCCGGACACCAAAGCCCCCGCCGCGCCGCGGTCCGCGCGCTCTGAAATCCGCGAAGCGCAGGAGACCGGGCGGCACATCCACCCCGGGCGGCCCAATCACCGCACCGTCCGGAAACACCACGAACGCCGGGCGATGAAACTGCGAGAGCCGCGACGTGGCGTATTGCTTGAGATCGAGGGACGGGTTCTTTGCCAGCTCCGACTCGAACTCCGCGGCCACCAGATCGGCGAAATCCTGCCCCATCCGTTCGGGCTGGCCGCCCTCCGTCTGCACGGCTATCCACACGAAGGACGCCGCCTGCGCCGCCAGCATCACCGCCAGCAGGACGATGAAGCCCAGGCCGATGCGCCAGTAGAGACTCCGGTACCAACGGCGTTCAGACATCGGCGAACTTGTAACCACTGCCCCAGATGGTCAGCACCAGCGTCGGCTCCGCGGGCTCGACCTCGACCCGCCGCCGCAGCCGCTTGACCAGCGTATCGACACTGCGAGGCGTCACGTAGGTGTGGTCCGGCCACACCTTGGACAGCAGCGCCTCGCGACTGAACACGATGCCCGGGTGCGACGCCAGCAAGTGCAGCAACCGGAACTCCTGCGCGGTGAGCTCCACGTCTTCTCCGCGCACCCGCACGCGGCGCCGAGCCGGATCGATTTCGATGCCGTGCACGGTGACGGAACGCTCCGACGTCGCCACCGGCTCGCCGGCTCCAGCCGCCGCGGTGGCGGCCGCGGCCGCCGCAATCTGCGATGCGCGCGGCCGCCGCAGCAAGGCACGCACGCGTGCGACCAGTTCGCGCACGCCGAACGGCTTCGCCAGGTAGTCGTCCGCGCCGCTCTCGAGGCCCAGCACCTTGTCGCTCTCCTCGCGCCGCGCAGTGAGCATCAGTACCGGCGCATCCTGGTTGGGACCCGACCGCCGCAACGCGCGGCAGATGGAAATGCCGTCGATGCCCGGCAGCATCAGGTCGAGCACCACCAGGTCGAAAGCCTCCGTGGTGACACGGTCGAGCGCCTCGCGACCATCGCCCACGGCAGAGGTCTGCAACCCCTCCAGGCCGAGGTGCAGCGCAATCAAATCGCGGATATGGACGTCGTCTTCGACGATGAGTACGTGAGGCATGTGGAAGCCGGGGGCGCGGTCTGACGTATGGATTGGTACTGACATACGACGGCGACCGGGGCGGCGGAGACGCGCTGCCACAGATTTTTCACAGCCGGGCCATGGCGGCGCCATCACAATCCCGTCTCATAGAGCAGGGAGTTCAAGGAGAACCATCAATGACGACCATGCTTCGAACGACAGCCATTGTCAGCATCCTCGCCGTGTCCGGTCTGGCGCTGGCCACCACCTTCGCGCAGGACGGCCCACCGCCGGGCGAGCCAGGCGCGCACCGCAGGGGCCCCGGACCCGGCGGCCCTGATGGATTCGGCGGCCCTGGTGGCCCCATGGGAGGCCCGATGGGCCTGCTCGGCGAGCTCGGCCCCGGTCTTCGCGCCCTGGAGCTGACCGACGCTCAGCGCGAGCAAATTCGCGGCATCGCCAAGACGCACGAAGCCGAGTTCCGCGAAATCGGCGATCGGCTGCGCACGGCGCACGAGAGCGTGAACGCGCTCGTCACCGCCGACACCGTGGACGAGGCGGCGATTCGCGCCAGGAGCGGTGAGCTGTCCGTCGTCGAAGCGGATGCCGCCGTGATGCGCGCCCGGGTCCACCAGGAGGTCTTCAGCGTGCTGACCGCCGAACAGCAGGCGAAGGCCAAGGAGCTGCGGGCGCAGATGCAGGAGCGGTCGAAGCAGCGGATGGAGTACCGCAAGGAACGCCGTCCCGGTCGTGAGAATCGCCTCTGACCGCTCATGAGCGCGCGTGTGAGGGATTAGTCCCGTTCGACTGATGGTTCCGCCCGTTCATCGCCCCACGTCCGCCTCCCTGGCGGGCGTGGGGTACGATGGCTGTGAACCATCAACCACATGCGCCGATTCCTTCTCATCATCTCGCTCATCCTGATCGTCACCGGTGCGGGCTCCGCACAGGTCCGTCCCATCTACAACCGCGGCGCCGCCGGGCTCACGCTCCTGCTCGGCCGGCTCCAGACCACCGCCAGCGCCCTTCATACCGGCGCCCACCCCGACGACGAGGACTCGGCGCTGATTGCGACACTGGCGCGCGCCGAGCACGCGCGGGTGGCGTATCTGTCGCTCAATCGCGGTGAAGGCGGCCAGAACATCATCGGCACCGAGCTGTTCGAAGCGCTCGGCGTCATCCGCACCGAGGAGCTGCTGCAGGCTCGCCGCCTGGACGGCGGCGAGCAGTTCTTCACCCGCACCATGGACTACGGCTTCTCGAAGACGCTCGAGGAAGCCGGCACGAAGTGGGGCCGCCGCGAGGTGCTGGGCGACATGGTCCGCATCATCCGGCAGTACCGCCCGCTCGTCGTCGCGGCACGCTTCAGCGGCACGCCCGCGGATGGGCACGGTCAGCATCAGCTCTCCGGCGCACTCACGCCGGTGGCATTTGCGGCCGCCGCCGATCCCGCGCAGTTCCCCGAACAACTGGAAGAAGGCCTGCGCCCCTGGCAGGCGAAGAAGCTGTACGTGGGACAACTCTTCCGCCCCGATCCCGCGGCGCCGGCCACCACGCAGATCGCCACGGGCCGTGTCGACCCGGTGATCGGACGCTCGGTACTCGGAGGTGGCGTCGGAAGGCCGCAGTCAGCACAAGTCGCAGGAGATGGGCGGCATCGAGCTGCTCGGACCGCAGCGATCGGCGCTGCGCCTGGTGAACAACCGCGCCGCCGGCGCGGGCAGCAACGAAACCAGCCTGTTCGATGGCATCGACACCTCGGTGCCAGGCCTGGCCGCCCTGGCCGGACTGCCGGCCGGCGCCCTGCAGGCGGAGCTCGCGGCGATGGACACCGCCGCCAAAGAAGCCGCGCGGACCTACGACGCGCGCACGCCTGCCACTATTGTCCCGGCACTGGCGCGGGGCCTCACGGCCACGCGGGCCGCTCGCACCGCGGCGAAGGGGCTGACCGCCGCGACGCCGGACGCGCGCGCCGAAGCCGACTTCCTGCTCGCCTTCAAGGAGCGCGACTTCGTGGAGGCCCTGGCCTCGGCCGCGGGCATCACGCTCGACCCGCTGGCCAACGCCGAGACCGTGACGCCCGGTGACGAGCTGTCCGTTGACGTGCGGGCGTTCCTCGACACGACCGACGGCATCACGCTGGGCAAGCCGCTCGTCACCGGTCCGAAGGGCTGGACCATCGCCGAAATGCCCAGACCCGACGACAACGACGCCGACAATCCCTTCGCGCGGTTCTTCCGCGAGACGGCGACCGCGTCCACGTCGTTCCGCGCCCAGGCACCGGCCGATGCGCCGCTCACGCAGCCGTACTGGCTGGCGCAGCCGCGCAAGGGCGATCTGTTCGACTGGCCGGCGGGATCGCCGAAGGGCGCGCCCTTTGCCGGGCCGCTCCTCACGGCGTCGCTGCCGGTGCAGGTGGCGGGCGTGTCGTTCGAGCTGACACGGCCGGTCGAGTATCGCTTCGCCGATCGCGTGCGCGGCGAGATCCGCCGCAATGTCGAAGTGGTGCCGGCCCTCACCGTCGGCCTCGACTCGCGCCTGCTGGTGGTGCCCTCCGGGGCCGCGCCGCAGCAGCGCACCATGGTGGTCCGCGTCGCGAGCCAGTCACGCCAGCCGGTGAGCGGCACGTTGTCGCTCACTGCACCGGCAGGCTGGACCGCCAGTCCCGCCGAAGCGCCCTTCACGCTGAAGCCCGGCGAGCGTACCGCCGCCTCGTTCACGCTGAACGCGCCCTCTCCCGTGCCGGTGGGCACGGTGGACGTCGGCGTGCGCGCCACCGTCGGCGCCGCGCGCTACACACAGGACCTGCAGACCATCGCCTACCCGCACATCCAGACGCACCGGCTCTACGCGCCGGCCCTGGCGCGGGTGCGCGCCTTCGACGTGAAGGTCGCGCCAGTGACGGTGGGCTACATCATGGGCAGCGGCGATCAGGTGCCGGACGCCATCCGCCGCATGGGCGTGCCGGTCACGCTGATCGACAGCGAGATGCTCTCCACCGGCGACCTCTCCCGCTTCGACACCATCGTCGTCGGCGTGCGGGCGTCGGAGGCGCGGCCGGATTTCGTCGCCAACACGCTGCGGCTGCGCCAGTACATGGAGCGCGGCGGCACGATGGTGGTCCAGTACCAGCAAGGCGACTACGCCCAGCGCGGGCTGGCGCCGTTCCCCGGCGTCATCGGCGCGCGGGTGACGGACGAGACCGCGGCGGTCCGCATCCTGCAGCCGTCGCATCCACGCTTTCAGTTCCCGAACGCGATCGTGCCCGGTGACTTTGCCGACTGGGTGCAGGAGCGCAATCTGTACGCGTTCTCGACGTTCGATCCGCAGGTACACGCCGCTGCTCGAGTCCGGCGATCCGAACGAGGACGTGAACCGCGGCGGCGAGCTCTACGCGGACATCGGCAAGGGACGCTACGTCTACACTTCGTACGCGTGGTTCCGCCAGCTTCCGGCGGGTGTGCCTGGCGCGTATCGGTTGTTCGCGAACCTGTTGAGCCTGTCGAAGGCCCCGCGGTGAAACGGGCCGGCCCGGTGGCCTCAGTCGGCTACCGGGCCCGCAGCAACCGCAGTCCGTTCAGGGTGACCGCTACGGTGGCGCCGGTGTCGGCGAGCACCGCCAGCCACAACGGCGAGGCGCCCATCGCAGCCGAGACCAGGAACGCCAGCTTCGTGAAGAGCGCCAGCGCCACGTTCTGACGGATGACGGCCATCGCCCGCCGCGGCGTGCGCGCCGGCAAACCGCCCACCGTCTGCAGCGGCGCCCGGCATCAGGATCACGTCGCGACTCGTGATCGTGGCCGTCGGATCGGCGGCCGCGCGCTCCAGTGCCAGCCCGCCCTTGAACAGCACGCCGCGCCGGGCCGCGGAGGTGAGCGCGGCCACGACCGTGACCGGCGTCGAGATCACCAGCGCACACGGGCATGCCAGCACGATGAAGATCAATCCGCGATAGAACCACGTGGCCCACTGCCCGTCGAACAGCGGCGGCACGATGACGAGCGTCAGCGCGCTGGCGGTGACGAGCGGCGTATAGACCGCGGCAAAGCGCTCGATGAAGCGCTCCACCTGCGCCGACTCCACCTTCCCGTCATCGTCCCATCCGGGCTCGTGGCCGACGAGCTCGCTCACCGCCACACGCGCGCGCTCGATGCTCCACGACTCCATCAGGTGGGCGACGCCGAACAGGCAGGCCACCGCGGCGCCTTCCGCCCACTGGCCCACGATCGTGGCGCCGATGGCCGAAATGCAGACCAGCACGTGCATGTCGAGCCGGGCATGGCGCAGCGACGCAATGGCGCGCGGCACGACCGGGCGCAGGCCGACGGCAATCGCCGCCCCGTAGATCGCCGTGGAGACCAGAGGATGCGCGTCGGCCCCGGCTTCCGCGTGGTTGTGACCGAACACCGCCTCCACCCACGAGTCCGCATACCAGGCATCCGCCAGCCACCCCGCCAGCATCAGCAGCCCGCTGGCCGCCACCCACCAGTGCACCCGGTCGTGACTGTGGCTGGCATGCGTGTGCGCGTGATGGTCGTCGTGAACGTGCTCGCCGCGCTCGTGCGAGTGCACGCCCAGGCCCGTCTGCGCAACCATCGCGACGATGGTCGCGGCAGGCAGCACCGAAGGGTCGTAGGAGACCTCCACGCGACGGCCGACGAGGTCGAACTTGAGGTCGAGGATGCCTGGCACCGCCAGCACGTGACGGACGAGCGCCGCTTCGTCGGCGCAGTCCATCCCGTGCACGTGCAGTCGCAGTTCAGCGCGGGCCGGCGGGGTGGTCACGGTCTTGGGTCTTGGGTCTTGAGTCTTGGGCTTGGGCTTGGGCTTGGGCTTGGGGCTTGGGGCTTGGGGTTCTAGGGTTCTAGGGTTCTAGGTTCTAGGGTTCTACGGCCTCAGCGGCTCGTCTGCCGGTTCGCCGTCTGCCGGTCTGCCGTCTGCCGGTTGCCGGACCTAGAGTTCCTTAACCGCCTCCAGCACTTCCTCGGCGTGCTCCTTCACCTTCACGCTGTCCCAGCGCTTGGCCACCTTGCCGTCGGCGTCGATCAGGTAAGTGATGCGCGCCACGCCCATGTACTTCTTGCCGTACATCGACTTCTCCTGCCACGCGCCGTATTTGTCGATCACCGCGTGATCAGCATCGGCCAGCAGGGGGAAGGTCAGCGAGTACTTCTCGGCGAACTTTGCCTTGCTCTTCTCGTCGAGCACGCTCACGCCCAGCACGGCGGCCTTGCTCTTGCCGAACTTCGGCAGGTTGTCCTGGAAGGCACAGGCTTCGGTGGTGCAGCCCGGCGTGTCGTCCTTCGGGTAGAAGTAGAGGATGACGGGCCGGCCGGCGTAATCGGCCAACGTGTGCGTCTTGCCGTGCTGATCCTTCAGCGAGAACGAAGGGGCCTTCTTGCCGGGTTCGATGACAGACATGGGCTGAACCTTGTGATCTGGTGAGGTGGTGATCTGGTGATCTGACTTGGTGATCGAGTGATCTGCAAGATCTGATGTCGTGATCTCGCTGATCTATGCCGCGATTTTGCGAACTATACCGTTACGATCCGCTCGCTGCCGTGACGTCCGTTCGAGTTCAAGCCTCAAGACCCAAGACCCAAGACTCAAGACCCAAGACCTAAGCCCCAAGCCTGCCCCAAGCCCCTGTCTAGTGCCTCTCCGCCGCGACTGCAGCGTGCGAGCGTCGTGGTTCCGCGCCGCCTTCGACCGAGCCGTTCGCCACGTCAACCGTGATCGCCGCGGCATAGCCGTAGCGGACCTCGCCTTTTCGGCCGATCTTCTGGAATAGATGCCCGCGGCTGGTCAACGTGTCGAGCAGGGCGCGCGGGAAGCGATCTTCGATCTCCACGCGCTCGCCGTTTTCCAGCGGGTCGGCGGCGTCGCGGCCGGGCAGGAATCGCGCCGCCTCGATCGCGCGCTGCGCGCCCAGGCCGCCGTCGATTACGCCTGTGATGATGTTGTAGACCGACACCGGGATCCAGGCGTTCCCGGCGCAACCCACCGCGAGCTTCGGCACTTCATCGCCGTTCGCCTTGCGCTCGAACACGAGCGTCGGCACGCTTGCCGTGCTCGATCGCATCAGCGGCAGCAGGCTGCCGTAGGCGCCCGGCGTCAGCCGATTCGAGCGCAAGTGGTTGTTGTAGAGAAAGCCCAGCCCCTTCGACACGTAGAACGTGCCGCCCCACGTGCTCAGCGTCTGCGTCACCGCAATCATGTTGCCTTCCGCGTCGGCCACGGCGAAGGACGTGGTGCCGGTCGAGATGCGCGGCGTCACGGTCGGCGCCGTCGGCGTGCTGCCCGTCGGATCGTCAGGCGGCGTGCGCTCGTAGCGCGAAGCCGTCACCGGGTCGATCTTCGCAAACAGCATCTTCGCGTGCTCGGGCGTCAGGTGTTCGGCGAACTCCGTGGGCCATCGCTCGGGGTCCGCCACGCGCCGCAACGGGTCGCGGACTTTCCAGGCTTCGATCAGGTAGTGGAAGTAGTCGGCGTCGGTGACGAGCCGAGCCCCCGGCTTCGGCGCGTACTGCTCGAGCACGTGCAGCGACTCGAAGAGCTGGATGCCCGTGGAAACCGGCGGCCCGCCCGCGTAGAGGGTGTGGCCGCGGTAGTGACCGGCCACCGGCTCGCGCTCGATCGCCCGGTACTGCGCAAGGTCGGCGTAGCTGAGAATGCCGCCGTTCTCCTCCATGTCCGCGGCAATCTTGCGCGCGATCTCGCCGCGATAGAACGCATCGGCGCCGCCCTTCTGGATGGCGCGCAGCGTCGTCGCGTAGTCCTTGTTGAAGAAGCGATCGCCGGGGCGCGGCACCTTGCCGCCGGGCAGGTAGATCTTCGCCGCCTCCGGCCACTTCTCGAGGTAGCGTCGCCCCTCGGCAATGCTCGTCGGCAGCGACTCGTCGAGGATGAACCCCTCATCGGCCAGCGCGATCGCCGGCGCCACCAGGTCTTCCCACTTCACCTTGCCGCTGCCGTAGTTGCGGTAGAGATGATCGAGGCCGGCCACCACGCCGGGAATGTTCGCCGCCGCGGGACCATCGGCGACAATCCGCCCGTCCTGCACGATCGCCGGGTTGTCCGGGGTCGCGCGGATCGGCGTCATGTCCTTGTATTCGATCACCGTCGGCCGCTTCATGCCCTTCAGGTAGAGCACGGCCGATCCGTCGCCGCCGACGCCCGAGGCTTCGGGCTCGACCACGCCGAGCGCGAACGACACCGCGATCATCGCATCGACGACGTTGCCGCCTTTCTCGAACGCGAGGCGGCCGGCTTCGGACGCGAGCGGATTGCCCGACACCACCATCCCGCCCTTCGAGCTGACGACCGGCTTGATCAGCGGCTGCTCCGCCACCATCTCGTCGACGATCGCCTCGAACGCGCCCTCGCTCTTCGCCACCGCGGCGCGCGGTCGGTAGGTGTCCCTGGCGCGGGTCCACGATGATAGCGATGGGCCGTTGGCGTAGTAGAGGGTCCGAAGGGTCTCCCACACGCGGTCGAACGTGGCGGTGAGCTGCGCGGGCGCGAGCGGAAGGTCCAGCGCGATGTCGCCGCCGCTGTCGTGCACCGGCAGCGGCGCGGCGACGCGCCACATCTGGAAGGCGGCGTTCAGCGCGAACATCGGTGGCGCTTCCAGTTCGCTGCGCTGCGGGTTGCCGTTGTAGACGGGCTGCGGATCGGGAAGCCCGGTCACCAGAATCGTGCTGCCGTCGGGTGACCACGCCGGGGCACCACCACGCCGGGAGACGAGCTGCGGCGGAGCCGCCGGCTTCGCGCGCGGTTCTGGGGCATCAGCGCCTTCCGGACGCGCGGGCTCCACAGTCGTCACCCACACCGAGCCGATGCCCTCGCGCACCGCATAGAACGCCAGGCGATCGTTGTCCGGCGCCCACGACAGGTAGGCCTCGGTGCCGCGGGCGCGCACGGCGCGAGTCACCCGAGGCGGCTTGGTGTCCGTCGATGGCTTCGATGCCGGGCTGCTTTCGCCGGCCGCGGCGGGACGGGCGCCGAGCGGCACCGGCTTGCTCGCGCTCGCCGGCGGCACCGCCATCCACCAGATGTCCACGTCGTCTTCGGCGTCGCGTTCCGAGATGAAGGCGACGCGTGTGCCGTCGGGCGACACGCGAGGAAAGGTTTCGCTGTCGGGCGTGTCGGTGAGCGGCACCGGCGTCTGCCAGGTCTCGGATCCGGCCACCGGCAGCGCCATGTAGAGATCCCACTGGCGGCTGGCATCGGCGGCACGGCCCGTCGGCGGCGCCGCTCGATGCGCGAACACGAGTCGCCCGTCTGGCGTCCACGACGGCCAGCGCTCGTCGCCGGCCATGGCAGCCACCACCGACGAAGCGCCGGTCTTCACCGACGCGACGACGATGTCGAAGCTGTCGCCCTTGGAGGCGGCGTAGGCGAGGCGGGTGCCATCGGGTGACCACGCCGGCTCGCGCTCCACCGATCCGGAGTCGGCCGCCGACAGCGCGCGCGGCTGGCGGCCGTCCGGCGCCATGGTCCAGATCCGATCGAGATACGAGACGGCGACGCGCCGGCCATCCGGCGCCCACGCCGCCTCCTGCACGCCGGGGGTGCGCGGCTGCGCGCCACCGCCGGCCTGCAGTGCCAGCACGAGACCGATGACACCGGCGGTCCTCCGAGCGACGGACATGCGAACTCCCTCTAACCCCCAATCACTTCAGTTGTGCATTCCGCCGGGTCGGATTCCCCATCGTTCGCGCCCGTCCGCTCGAATCAGCGAGCAGATGGACGCGCCACTCGAGCGACTGTGGTTAGCGGACGGCCTCGATGATGGAACGGGCCGAGATGCCGTAGTGATCCACCAGCTCGTCGGGCTTGCCGCTGCGCGGAATCTCGCGCACCGCCAGGTGCGTGACGGTGAGGCCGGCGGATGCCACGGCCCGCGCCACCGCGTCGCCGATGCCTCCGGCCAGGTAGTGATCCTCCACCGTGATCAGGCGTCCGGTCTCCCGCCCCGCGGCGACGAGCGACGCCGCGTCGATCGGCTGGATCGAGTAGAGGTCGATCACGCGAATGGCGATGCCTTCCGCCTTCAGCGCGTCGTAGGCCTTGAGCGCCTCGAACAGCGTGACGCCGGCGCCGATCACGGTCGCCTTGTCGTCCGCGCTCTGGCGCAGCACCTTCAGCCCGCCGATCGGGAAGGTCTCGTCGTTCTTGTAGATGACCGGCGTCTTCGGGCGCGAGGTGCGCATGTACATCGGCCCGTGATGTTTCGCCATCTCGCCGATCAGCTGCTCGGTGCTGACCGCGTCGCTCGGATACAGCACCGTGAAGTTCGGTTGCGCCGTCGTCATGGCGAAATCCTCGAGCGCCATCTGCGACGGGCCGTCCTCGCCGATCGACACGCCGGCGTGCGAGCCGGCCAGCTTGATGTTGACGCCGCTGATCGCGGCCATGCGGATGAAGTCCGCCGCGCGGGTGAAGAACGCCGCGAACGTGGACGGGAACGGCACCGCGCCGCGCGCCGCCAGCCCCATCGCCGCGCCGACCATCACCTGTTCGGCGATGAAGCACTGGTAGAAGCGCTCCGGGTGAGCGGCTTCGAAGCGTTCGCTGAAGGTGGAGTTCTTGACGTCGGCGTCGAGCGCCACGACGCGAGGATCCACCGCGCCGAGCCGGGCGATGCCGGTGCCGTAGGCTTCACGGGTGGCGACCATGTCACCCAGCTTGTAGGACGGGGCAGGCAGCGCGGCGGGAGTTTCGGCTTTCGGCGCCGCGGGCGGCGCCGGGATGGCGGGGGTCGGCTTCGTCTCGGGCTGGAGCTGCGCTTCGAGCTCGGCGTAGGCCGCGGTGGCCTGCTCGGCGGTCAGCGCCTTGCCGTGCCAGTTGGGCTTGCCGGCGGTCAGGGCCAGGCCCTGCCCCTTCAGCGTGCGCGCGAGGATGACGGTCGGCCGGCCCTTCGTGACACGCGCCTCGTCGAAGGCGGCGACGATCTGGGCCATGTCGTGACCGTCGATGACGATCGCGTGCCAGCCGAACGCCTGCCAGCGTCGCCGGTAGGTGTCCATGTCGTGCTCGAGCTCGGTCGAACGGCTCTGCCCAAGCCCGTTGATGTCCACGATCGCGCAGAGGGCATCCAGCTTGTGCAGGTGCGCCACGGACGCGGCTTCCCACACCGAGCCTTCAGCCGTCTCGCCGTCGCCCATCAGGCAGTAGGTGCGATAGTCCGAGCCGATGCGGCGTGCGTTCAGCGCGGTGCCGATCGACGCGCACAGGCCCTGACCGAGTGATCCCGTTGCCACATCCACGAACGGCAGCCGCGGCGTGGGGTGGCCTTCGAGATCGGAGGTGAACAGACGCAGGTCGGTGAGCTGCTCGCGGGGAATGAAGCCCGCTTCCGACCACATCGCGTACAGCAACGGCGCCGCGTGCCCCTTCGACATCACCAGGCGATCGGCCAGGGGATGCTGCGGGTGAGCGGGGTCGAAGCGCATCTCGGCGAAGAACAGCGCCGCCATCAAGTCCGCCGCCGACATGCAGGTCGTCGGGTGGCCACTGGCCGAGGCCGTGGTGGCGCGAATGGACTCGATGCGGAGCCGTGTGGCGATGTTTCTGAGATTCGGGAGCAGAGATGCGTCAACAGCCAACCGGAAACCCTCCAGAGATGGGAACAGAACGCCAAAGTTTATCAGAGCGGGGCGGGCGAAGGAGGGCCGCTATAATGACCGGATGTTCGTGTTGCGCTACCTGTACATCCTGGCCCTGGGTGTCTGGCTGGGGGGGATGGCGGTGGCAGGACTGGTGGCGGCCCCCACGATTTTCAGCGTCCTCGAGGCGTGGAACCCCGTGGAAGGCCGGGTACTTGCCGGGCAGGTCTTTGGCGCCATTCTGGCGAAGCTCCACCTCATCTTCTACGCGCCGCGGTGGTCATGCTCTTGACCCTGACAATCCGCCGGCTGCTCGGGCCCAAGCCGGTGGCCTACGGCATTCGCGCCTCGATCATCATGTTGATGTTCCTGATGGTGCTCGCCTCAGGTTTGGGCATCAGCCCGCGCGTCGAAGCCATGCAGCGCGAAATCGGCGGCTCGGTCGCCGCGCTCCCCACCACCGACCCCCGCCGGGCCTCGTTCTATCAGTTGCACGGCATCTCGAACCTGCTGCTGAGCGCCACCGCGGTCGGCGCCCTGCTGCTGGTCTTCTGGGAGTCACGAGAGGGGGGACGTGCGCAGGCTTGAGGGCTTGAGGCTTGAGGCTTGGGTCTTGAGGCTTGGGTCTTGAGCCTTGGGTCTTGAGCCTTGCGTCTTGAGTCCTGAGGCCCTGATCCCTTGCTCCCCGTTCCTAACTTCTGATCCCTGCTCCCTGATTCCTGCTCCCTGATCCCTGTTCCCTGACCCCTGACTCCCAACCCGCTTATGTCTCAGACCCTCACGCTCATTCCTGGCGACGGCATCGGACCCGAAGTCACTGGCGCCGTGGTGCGAATCCTGGCCGCCACCGGCTTCACGCCCGAGTGGGAAACCTTTTCGGCCGGCGCCGGAGCGGTGAAGGAACACGGCACGACGCTGCCGCAGGCGCTGCTCGATTCGGTGACCCGCAACAAGGTGGCGCTGAAGGGACCGATCGGCACGCCCGTCGGCAAGGGCTTCACCAGCGTGAACGTGGGCCTGCGCAAGGCGCTGGACCTCTACGCCAACCTGCGGCCCGTCTGGAACCTGCCGTCGGTGCCCTCTCGCTTCTCCGGCGTTGACCTGATCATCGTCCGCGAGAACACCGAGGACCTGTACGCCGGCCTCGAGCACGTGGTGGTGCCGGGCGTTGTCGAGAGCCTGAAGATCATCACCGCGGTGGCGTCGGAGCGCATCGCGGAGTTTGCCTTCGAGTACGCGCGACGCCACAAGCGCAAGACGGTGACGGCCATCCACAAGGCCAACATCATGAAGCTCGGCGACGGCCTCTTCCTGGAGAGCTGCCGGACCGTGTCCACGCGCTACCCCGATGTGGCCTTCAAGGACATCATCGTGGACGCGGCCTGCATGCACCTGGTGATGCACCCCGAACGGCTCGACGTGCTGCTGCTGCCCAACCTCTACGGCGACATCGTCTCCGACCTGTGCGCCGGACTCGTGGGAGGGCTGGGAGTGGTGGGTGCCGCGAACCTGGGGCTGAACGGCGTCGGGGTGTTCGAGGCCGTGCATGGCACCGCGCCGGACATCGCCGGCAAGAACATGGCCAACCCGACGGCGCTGCTGCTGTCGGCGGTCCTGATGCTGCAGCACCTTCAGGAAGACGCCAAGGCGGAATCGATCATGACGGCGCTCCGCGAGGTGCTCGCGACCGGGCACGTCACGCCGGATCTCGGCGGCACGGCCACCACGTCCTCGTTCGCCGACGCCATCTGCCGCGCCATCGAGCGGGGATGACGTGGCCCACCACTCGGGGCTATCATCGGGGCCGCGCCAGATGGATGACATCACCGAAGCAGTACCTGAACCGGGACGAGGTCGCCAGGTATCTGGAAGGCGGGCACGGCCTGAGCGGCGATCAGGCCCGCGCGCGCATTCTCGAGTACCTCGAGGAGTTGCGGACGACGCAGCGCTACGAGCTGTATCGCGCGCTCGAGTACCCGCTGTACCCGATCCTCCGCAAGATCGACCGCGTGGCCGAGAACACGGAATACGCCACGACCGCCACGGCGAATGGTCGCGTGGTGTGGGCATCAAACCACCGCAGCCATACCGACTACCTCGTCGAGCCGCTGGTCCTGGACGATGCGGGCATACGGCCGCCGATCATCGCCGCGGGCATCAACCTGTTCGGCGGTCCGCTGGGCCTGATTCACAAGCACGTCACCGGCGCGCTGCCGATCCGCCGGAACACGAAGGATCCCGCCTACCTGATCACGCTGAAGGCTTACGTCGGAACGCTGCTGCACACGAACGACCTGTTCTTCTATCCGGAAGGCGGCCGCAGCTACAGCGGCGAGTTGAAGCATCCGAAGACGGGGCTCTTCAGCGCGTGCCTCAGCGCCAACCTGCCGGGCTTGTCGATCGTGCCGGTGGCGGTGTCCTACGACCTGGTGCTCGAGGATCACGTGCTGGCGCGGCAGAAGGTCAAGCGGCGGCAGCGCGCGTTCAGCCGCGAGCTGGCCGAGATGGTGCGCTACGCGGTGGGCTATCGCAGCCGCGCGTTCGTGACGTTCGGCCGGCCGATCCCGCTCGACGGTTACGACGGCGAATCGCGGCGCTCGGTCCTGGATCTCGCGCACCTGGTGCAGCGCGAAATCGGCCGCCTCTACAAGGTGGTGCCGACGGCGGTGCTGGCGGCGGCCATGCGCCCCAACATCACGCGCGCCGATCTCACGGATCGCATCACAGCAATCCTCGATACTCTTGCCGCCACGGGCGCCAACCTCGCCGTGCACTCCGCCGCCGAAGTGCTGGAGGAGGCCACCGAACCGCTCCAGACCCGCGGCATCATCGTCGCCGCAGAAGGCCGATACCGCGTCCGCGATCGCAACGTCCTGCGCTATTACGGCCGCAGCATCCAGCACCTGCTCACGCCGGCCGGCGCGACGCACTAGCGTGAGGTTCGTCGTCCGATGATAGGCGCCGCTTCAAAGGCCTTGTTCCATTCGCTCGCCCAGGTCGAGACGCTGAAGCGCCTCGCCTCTCGCTACGGCATGCGGCAGGGCGGCTTCGCCCGCCGCTTCATCGCCGGCGAGTCCGTGGAGGAGGCCATCAGCGCGGTCGGCGATCTGCCCGGCCGCGGCCTGCGGTTGACGCTGGACTACCTCGGCGAGAGCGTGGCCAGCTTCGACGAAGCCAACGCCGCCGCCCAGGAGTACACGCGCATCCTCAACGCCATCGTCCAGTCGGGCATCGAGCGCAACGTCTCGCTGAAGCTCACCCAGCTCGGACTCGACGTCGATCGGGCCACCGCCGTGGACAACATGCGGCGCATCCTGGAGCCGGCCGACCGGCACGGCTTCTTCGTGCGCATCGACATGGAGAACTCGCCCTACACCGATCGCACGCTGCAGGTGCTCGACACCCTGTGGCAGCAGGGGCATCGCAGCCTCGGCACGGTGATCCAGTCGTGCCTGATCCGATCGCCGCAGGACGTCGCGACCTTGAACGGGATGGGCGTGCGCGTCCGCCTGGTGAAGGGCGCCTACAAGGAACCCAAGACGGTGGCGTTCCAGGACAAGTCGCAGGTGGACTCGGCGTTCATCGAACTGATGCGCGAGCTACTGGACCACGGCCACTTCCCCGCCATCGCCACGCACGACCCGGCGATGATCGACGCCACCAGGCGATATGCGGCGGAGAAGGGCTACGCGAAGGATCGGTTCGAGTTCCAGATGCTCTACGGCATCCGCCGCGACCTGCAGGCCTCACTCGTGGCCGAGGGCTACGGCGTGCGCGTCTATGTGCCGTTCGGCAAGCAGTGGTTCCCGTATTTCATGCGCCGCCTTGGCGAGCGCCCCGCGAACGTGGCATTCGTGCTGCGCGGCATCGTCCTCGACAGGCAGCACGAGAGCTAGCCGGCCGCGCTAGCGGCCCAAAGCCGCGTCAGCGCCACGAGGGCGTCTCGACAGGCAATCACGCTCGCGGCTTCCACCCACTCCTCTACGCCGTGCAGCCCCGCGCCGGTGGGGCCGAACAGCAGCGACGGAATGCCCGCGTCCCCCAGCACCGACGCATCGGTCCAGAAGCTCATCCCGATCGGCGCGGCGGCCGCCGGCGACGCCTGCTGCATCGCCTTCACCAGCGGATGCGACGCGGCAATCTCATACGGCGAGCGAGCGAACATCGGCCGGCTGGCGGCCCTGAACGAGACGTCGGCTTCCGACAGGCGCATGAGGATGGCGGCCACTTCCCGTGCGGCGCTGCCTGGCGCCTCGCCGGGAATCGTGCGGCGTTCCATCTGGAGGTGGCAGCGATCGGGGTACGAACTCAGCTCGCGTCCGCCGTGGATGAGTGACGCGTGCAGCGACGCGGTGCCAAGGAGCGAATGCGGATCGCGCGATTGGAGCGTGCGATCGAGGGCGTCCAGTTCCGTCAACACCCGCCCCATCAGGCGGATGGCGTCGCGGCCGTCCGCAGGGCGACTGCCGTGCGCGGCCACGCCTTCGGTCTCAATCTCCACCCACTCGAAGCCCTTGTGCGCGATGGCAATTCGCAGGTCGGTCGGCTCGGTGACCACCGCCCCGTCTGCCCTCCAGCGCGTGACCAGCGCGTCCGCTCCGATGCTGGCGTGCTCTTCATCCACCACGCACGCGACGATCAACTGACCGGCGTCCAGCCCGCCGCCGTGCATCAGTACGCGGGCGACGTCCACCATCGCGGCCACGCCGCTCTTCATGTCCTGCGAACCGCGCCCGTAGACGCGTCCGTCGCGTTCGACAGGGTCGAACGGCCGTGTCATACCGGCGACACCCACAGTGTCGATGTGCCCACAGAGCATCAGCGAGCGACCGGGAGCGCGGCCATCGAGCACACCCACCACGTTCGGCCGGCCGTCGGCCACTTCCTGAACGTGCACGGTCAGGCCCATCGCGCGCATGTGCTCGGCCAGCGCCCGCGCCACGGCGGATTCGCCGGCGGCGCCGGGCACCAGCGAGGGGTTCACCGAATCGATTGCGACAAGGGTTTTCAGCAGGTCGACGACGGGATCCATCAGGGACGCGGTCCTCCTACTTCATCGGCGAGTAGTCGGTGGCCTCCAGGAACACGGAGTCCACCTTGGTGACGATGGGGCCGTTCAGCTGCGACTCGCTCGCCACCTTCTTCCACTCGGGATCGTTGCGGAAGGCGTCCCAGCTGGCCTTTGCCGCGTCACGGCTCTGGTGCGCCAGCAGATAGACCAGCGTGTTCTGCGAGGGCGGCGCGTCGGTGGGCGCCAGGTAGATGACGTTTGTCATCCCGTGCTTCTGGAAGATGCGCAGCGTGTGGTTGCGGAAGCGCGCGTGCAGATCCGCGAGCTTGCCCTCCGGCGCGGTATACGTGCGCAGTTCGTAGACTTTCGGTCCCGCCTGCGCCTGCACCATACCGAGGCGAGGTCCGGCGAAAACGCCCGCGGCAAACACGACGGCCAGCAGCATCAGGTTGCGCATGCCGCGTAGCTTGCCACACTCCGCGACCGTCTGCCCATCGGCCCGACGGCGGCGTCTGACCGACGTGCCCCACGGCGTCGTCGCGAAGATCACCGTGTAAGCTCATGACGTGGAGAGCACCGCGGGTACGACCGATTCCGCGCATATCGCGGCGGAGGCGACGCGCATCGCGCGGCACGTTCGCGAGCGCGGCGGACGGGCGCTGGCCGTGGGCGGTTTCGTGCGCGATCAACTGCTGGGGCGGCGGTCCAAGGACCTCGACATGGAGGTCTTCGGCATCGCACAGGAGCAGTTGCCGGCGGTGCTGAAGGAGCTCGGCCGCGTCGAACCCATCGGGCAGGCGTTCCCCGTCTTCAAGCTGGGCGCGGTGGACGTGGCGCTGCCGCGGCGAGAGTCGAAGATCGGCCGCGGGCACAAGGCCTTCGCGATCGAAGGCGACCCGTTCATGTCGGTCGAGGACGCGGCGCGCCGGCGCGATTTCACCATCAACGCGGTGGCGTGGGACCCGCTCACCGGCGAGTACGTGGACCCATTCAACGGACGCGCGGACCTCGACGCGCGGGTGTTGCGCGTGGTCGATGCGGATCGGTTCGCGGACGACTCGTTGCGGGTGCTGCGCGCCCTGCAGTTCGCGGCCCGGTTCGGCCTCACGCTCGAGCCGGCATCGTTCGCCATCTGCCGCGCGATCGCGCTGGACGATCTGCCGGCAGAGCGAGTCTGGGGCGAATTCGAGAAGCTGCTGATCGTGGCCGAGCGCCCGTCAATCGGCTTCGCCCTTGGGCGCGAGCTGGGCGTGATCGAGCAGCTGCTGCCCGAAATGGTGCCGCTCTACACCTGCCCGCAGGATCCGGAGTGGCATCCCGAAGGCGACGTCTGGACGCACACGCTGATGGTCATCGACGAGGCGCGGCACCGCAACGCCGATCTTGCGCGGCCGCAGCTCGCGATCGTCATGCTGGGCGCGGTGTGCCACGATCTCGGCAAGCCGCAGACGACGATTCATGTGGATGGCCGCGTCAAGTCGCCGGGGCACGAGGCGGCCGGCGTGGAGCCGGCCACGCGCATCCTGGATCGGCTGAACATCAACACCCTGGACGGCGTCGACGTCCGCACGCAGGTACTGGGCATTGTCGCGGAGCACCTGCGGCCGAGCGCGTTTCACAAGGCACAGCAGACGCTGAAGGACGGCGCGTTCCGCCGCCTCGCGCAGCGCGTGGACCTGGAGCTGCTCACCCGGTTCGCGCGCGCGGACTGTCACGGGCGCGCGGGCACGTTCGATTGCTCGGCGATGGACTGGTTCATCGAGCGCGCCCGGACGCTGGGTGTGGAGCACCGCCCGCCGTCACCGATCCTGATGGGGCGGCACCTGCTGGAGATGGGGCTGACGCCCGGACCGCGCATGGGTGAGATCCTGAAGGCGGTGTACGAGCAGCAGCTGGATGGCGCGGTGACGACGATCGAGGAGGCGCAAGCCGCCGCTCGCGTGGTGATCGGCGGCCAGGGAACGCCGTAGTTTCCGTCCCCGGCCGCGTCACTCGCTCGACTAAGCGCTCGCCGCGACGTACTTCGCGAACGCCTCGGGCGCGACGTTGCCGCCGCTGACCATCGCGACCACGGCCTTCGCACCCTTCGTGTCGCCCAGTCCCAGCATGACGGCCGCGGTGGTCGCCGCGCCGCTCGGTTCCACCACCAGTCGCGCATGACGGAACAACCACGCCACCGCCTCGGCAATCGCCGAGTCGGGCACCGTGACGAACTCGTCCACGAACTCGCGCGCGTGGGCGAAGGTCACGTCACCGGCACGAATGGTCAGCAGGCCATCGGCGATCGAGCCGGTCTTCGGCAGCGACACCGGCTCACCCGCCGCAATCGCGGTCTTCATCGTCGGCGCGCCTTCGGGCTCGACGCCGATGATCCGCACCGAGGGCTTCGACAGCTTCACCGCCGCCGCGACGCCCGAGAGCAGCCCGCCGCCACCGATCGGCAGGTAGATGGCGCCCACTTCGGGGCACTGCTCCAGAATCTCCAGGCCGGCAGTTCCCTGCCCGGCGATGATCTGCTCGTGATCGAACGGCGGAATCACCGTCAGTCCGCGCTCGGACGCGAGCTGCAGCGCGCGCGTATGGCGGTCCGTGGAGGTGGTGCCCGCGAACTCCACGTCGGCGCCGTACGACAGCGCTCCTTCCACCTTCACCTTTGGCGCGGTGGTCGGCATCACGATCACCGCGGGCGCGCCGAGCAGTTGCGCGGCCATCGCCACGGCCTGGCCGTGGTTGCCCGAGGAGTAGGTGATGACGCCGCGGGTCAGCTGCTCCGGCGTGAGCTGCGAGATCATGTTGTAGGCGCCGCGAATCTTGAACGCGCCCATGGGCTGCAACGACTCGGCCTTCAGATAGAGCCGGGAGTCGGGAGCCGGGAGTCGGGAGTCGGCGCCCGGCCCGGAGTCGGCGCCCGGCTGTGACGCCGGCTGCGGAAACGGAACCTCGAACAGCGGTGTGACCCGCGCTGCGGGCGTGATGCGCTCGCGCGCGGCCTTGATGTCGTTCAGTGTGACCAGTCCCACGATTCCAGCGCTCCTGTCTTCTGCCTTCTGCCTTCTGCCTTTTGCCTTTTGCCTTTCACTTCCGCGCGTTCGCGAACTGGTCGCCGTCGTTGTACTTCGGCATCTCGGGCGCGGCGGCAATCTGCCACGCCAGCTGCGCCAGCACCTTCAGGTCGTCGACGGCGCCGCTGAAATCCCACGACGGATCGTACTGGTCGGTGGGCTGGTGATAGTCCTTGCCGTTGTAGTCTTCCTGCTTCTTCAGCAGCGCCGCGGCCGTCGGGCCGGTGAACTCCTTCGGCTCGGAGATCGACAGCGCCGGCACGCCAAGCTTGGCGAACGGGAAGTGGTCCGAACGGAAGAAATACCCGCGCTCCGGATGGAGGTCCTTCCCGAGCGTTCGGCCGCGCTGCTTCAGGATGGCCTCGAGCATCGGCCCCAGCGTCGAGCGATCCGAGCCGAGCTGCACCATGTCCCTGGTCGGCCCCAGGTAGTTGAGCCCATCGACGTTGAGGTTCGCCGCCATCTGCGCGGGCGGCATCGGCGGGTGCGAGACGAAGTACTCGGATCCCAGGAGCCCCGACTCCTCCGCGGTGACGAAGACGAACAGCATCGAGCGGCCGGGCTTCTGCGGCGCGCGCGCCATCGCGCGGGCCAGCTCGATCAGGCCGGCGCACCCTGACGCGTTGTCGTACGCGCCGTTGAAGATGCGGTCCGCGTCCTTGGCATCGCCGGGCTGCGGATCGCGGATGCCGAAGTGATCCCAGTGCGACGTGAAGACGATCGCCTGCTGGTCGTTGGTCCCGGCCAGCTTCGCGACGACGTTCGAGGCGGTCTTGCGGGCCGAGCGCTGCTGCAGCGTAGCCGCGGCGCGGACACCAAGGTTCACCGCCTTGAAGCCGCGCCCCGACGCGGACTTGCGGAGCGCGTCCAGGTCCTTGCCGCCGCGTTTGGCGAGGTCGCGCGCCGCGCTCTCCGTCATCCAGGCCTTGATGCCGAGCGCCGGTGTCCCGGCCTCGGGCGGCAGCGAGTACTGCGTGCCGCTCCACGAGCGTCTGGACCACCTGCCATGGATAGGTCGCCGATTCGTCGGTGTGGATGAGCAGCGCCCCGGCCGCGCCCTGGCGAGCGGCCTCCTCGTACTTGTAGGTCCAGCGTCCGTAATACGTGAGGGCGGGGCCGCCGAACAGCGTCGGTTCGTCGGCGGGCGCGGGCGGATCGTTGACCATGATCATCACCCACTTGCCCTTCACGTCGGCGCCGGCGTAGTCGTTCCACTTCAGCTCCGGCGCGTTGACGCCGTAGCCGACGAACACCACGTCGCCCTGCACCTGGACCCGTGCGCTCTCGAGCCCCGAGAACGCCACGACGTCCTGGAAGTAGCGATAGGTGTTGCCCGGGACGCTCAACGCGAAGGTCCGTTCCACGGTCGACTCGACAATCGGCACCTGCTGAAAGAAGGTGCCGTTGTCGCCGGCGGGCTGAAGGCCGAGCGCGGCCATCTGGGTGGCGAGATACTCCTCCGCCAGCTTGCCGCCGCGCGTCGACGGTGCACGTCCTTCGAAGAGGTCCGATGACAGCATCCGGAGGTGCGCGGTCAGCGAGGCCGCGTTGATCTCGTTCTCCGCGGGTCCGGCGGGTGGAGCGGCGGCCGGCGGCGCCGGTGCCGGCGCGCACGAGACGAGGAAAAGTAAAGCGAGGAGCGCGGCTGGAAGTCGCATAGCGAAAGCATAGCAGGGAGGGAAGGCGCGGAGGCGCGGCAGCGGACAGAGACACAGGCGCTCCGCGTAGGACGGATAGGCCGCTGCGCGGCTAGGACGGATAGGCGCGATCGTGCGCCGGCCTACCGAGCCGCGAAGCGGCGAGGCCCCTACGGGCGCGAAGCGCGCCGCCTACCGAGGCGCGCAAGCGCCGAGGCCTTCCCTGTCAGCTCCGCGCGTTCCTGAACTCTTCGAGCAGCCGGGCAACGTTCCCCGACACGCTGCGCAGCGACGGGGTCCATCCCTGCGTCCGCGCCCGCCCGCTCCGTATCTTCTGATCGAGCGCCAGCGCGTCGGCGTACGGCCCCATCTTCGAGCGCGCCTCCTCGATCGGCACGTGCCGGACATCGGGTCGCTGCGACAGATGATTGGCCACCGCCTCGACGATGTCGTTGACGGTCTCGTCCGCTTCGTCGTTCGCGAAGTAGACACCGGAGGCCTCGGCGCTCTCCGCCAGCCGCACGTAGAGCTCGCCGAGATCGCGATCGTAGACGCAGGGCCAGTGATTCGTCCCTGGACCGATCACCCGCACCAGGCCGTTCAGCGCATTCTTCAGCAGGTCCGACACGATGCCGCGACGCCCGCCGTACACCACCCCGGGGCGGACGATGATCGTCCGCAGGCTCATGGTGACGGCGTCCTTCACCAGCTGCTCGTGCGGCACACGCCACGCCGAAATCTCCATCGGTGCCAGGGGCGCGCTCTCGTCCACCGGCTCTGGCGCGGGACCCAGCACATAGATTCCCGAGGTGTAGATGAAGATCTTGGCCGAACCGGTCTCGCTGATGGCGGGCAGCACCTGATCGAGGAACTGACGATCGAGCGCGGCGCCGCGCGGCGAGTCTTCGAGCGCCGTGTGCATCACCACCTCGGACTCGAGCACCGCCTCCATGTAGCGCTTGGGCGTGTCCAGCGCGGCCAGGAGACCCGTGGCGCCCCGCGCGTGAGGGCTTCAACCTTCTCCGGGTCGCGCGCGATCGCGGTCACCTGATGACCCGCGCGGATCGCCGCTTCGAGCACCGCTGAGCCTACGTAGCCCGTCCCGCCAGTCAAGAACACACGCAACGGCATGAAGACCTTTCAAGCCAATGGCCAGCGTCAGATATCCCAGACGCGACCGCTATCGAAACACGTGATCAGCCCATCCTCGCTCACTTTGAGCACCGGACCAAAACGGCTCGCGGCAATCGCGGCCGTCGTCCGCGCGCCCTCGGCCACGCCGCTCCCATCGCCCTGCGCGGCGAGCGGATGGCGCAGAATGGCACCCACCGCCAGCAGCTGGCCCGACGGGTCGCAGACCATCGCGCCGTCGAGCGTGGCCAGCGCCGCCAGGACCGTGGCATCGAGGTCGGTCACGGTGCGGCCCGCCAGCACGTGCAGCAGGTGGCGCCGCGACGGCGTATCCGGATCCTGCACCTCGCCCACCGGCTCCACGTCCAGCCGATCCTCGACGGCCACCAGCTCGCCCAGCGTTTCGAGCGGACGGCGGAGCACGACGAAGAGCGCGCCCTGACGGGCGTCCGACAGATCCAGCGCGGTCTGGAACAGCCGCCGCGCCAGCGACTCCGACCCGACCGCCGCCTCCCACATCTGATACTTGGCCGTCAGATCCAGCAGGTGCCAGTCGGCGTTCCTGAAGGCGAACGCCTGCTCGCCCTGGGCGAAGACCTTGATCTCGCGCTGCGGGCTGAGCACCACCGCCACGTGCCCGCCCGACAGGGTGGCGCGAGCGTGCGGGTTGTACGCTTCCGCGCAGGGCACCTTCAGCGGATCGGCGCCCGCGGCCGCGGTCGCCCAGCGGTCCATGTCCACGATGTCGAGGAGCCGGCCGTCGCGGGCGACCAGGAACACGGTTCGAATGCCGTCCGCCAGGCGGAAGAAGCTCTTGATCGAGGTCAGCGCGCCAGTGTACTGCGGCCCCACGGTCCCGGCCCCTTCCGCGGCAACGGGATCCTCGTCGGTGCCAAGCAGCAGCACGCCGGTGGAAATCGGATGGTTCTCGTATGTCGAGAGCGCCGCGACGCGCAGGATCTCGATGACCTCGGCGACGCGATCGGGCGCGACCACCATCGGACCGGGCGCGTAGACCGCCGGATCGAAGAACGCGCCGACGTAGCGATCCTCGATCGCGCCGCGGAACAGCCCGCCCTGCTCGATCATCGCCTGCGGCTTGAGGATGGCGTGGAAGCGCGCCGACAGCACCAGGCCGATGGCGCGCGCGAACCGCACCTCGTTCTCGGTGAACGGGCGCGACCGCGGCACGCGCAGCACGTAGCGATTGCCGAACCAGCGGACCACCAGCGCTCCGGGATCGCCGGTCGGCTCGATCGCCAGCCGGCCATCGGACGAGGGCGAGGGCACGGCTTCGGACTCGAGCGTCGCACGCTCGAAGAACCGCCGCAGCGCACGCTGCAGGAACGTATCGTAGTGGGCGCCGACCACCAGAGCGGGCGGAAGCCGTGACGTATCCACGTGGGACAGATGATACTAAACGTGCTTTGACCACGCTGATCGATGTGTTCCGCTCGCTGGAAGGGCGGCGCGGAGAGTTCGTCATTCACGATGATGGCTACCGGGTGCGGCGCTTTTCCTACGCGCAGGTCACTGCCGCGGCCCGCGGCTTTGCCGCGCGGCTGGCGGCCGCGGGCGTCCAGCGTGGCGACACGGTCCTGCTCTGGGGCGAGAACTGCGCCGAGTGGCTGGCGTGCTACTGGGGCGCGGTCATCGCCGGCGTCGTGGTCGTGCCGATCGACTACCGCTCGTCGGCCGCCTTCGCCCGCAAGGTCGCGGGCATCGTCAAGGCCAGGGTCGCCCTGGCGGGCGCCGAGGTGGAACACGAGGCGGCGCATCCTCCCGCCGCCGGCACCCCGGCCATGGACTTCAGCCCCGGCGTCCCGCTGTGGTCGTTCGCGGACTTCGACTGGAAAGCCGACGGTCCCCTGCCCGCGCTCGCCATCACCCGTGACGACGTCGCGCAGATCGTCTTCACCTCCGGCGCCACGGCCGAGCCCAAGGGCGTGGTGGTGCGCCACAAGAACCTGCTCGCCAACCTCGTGCCGGTTGCCACCGAGGTCGCGAAGTACAAGCCCTACGCCCGTCCGTTCCTGCCGCTCCGTTTCCTGAACCTGCTGCCCTTGAGCCACCTGTTCGGGCAGTCGATGGCGACCAACATCCCGCCGCTCGTCGACGGCACGGTCGTCTTCATGCGCAGCTTCAACCCGCACGACATCGTCACCCGCGTGCGGGAGTGGCGCGTGTCGGTCATCGTCTGCGTGCCGAAGATCCTGGACGTGCTGCGCGAGCACGTGGTGCGCATGGATGCCGAAGGCGGCGGATCCGCCGAAGGGGCTGTCGATTCCGGCGCGCTGGTGGCGCTACCGATCGATTCACCGCGCGTTCGGCGCGAAGTTCTGGGCCTTCGTCGTCGGCGCCGCGCCGCTCGGCCCCGAGCTCGAGGACTTCTGGAAGCGCCTGGGCTTCGTCGTCATCCAGGGCTATGGCCTCACCGAAACCGCGCCGATCGTCACGTTGAACCACCCGTTCAAGACCAACACCGGTTCGGTGGGCACCCCGGTCGGCGGCGTCGAAGTGAAGATTGCGGAGGACGGCGAGATCCTCGTGCGCGGCGAGAACGTGACAGAGGGGTATTACGAACCGGCAGACGGCAACCGGCAGCCGGCAGACGCCGGCCGGGAGACGGGGCGCCGACTCCCGACGCCGACGCCGACTCCGGAGGGCGCGTCTGCGCGACCCCGAGGGCTGGCTGCACACGGGAGACATCGGCGAGCTCGATGCCCAGGGACGGCTGTTCATTCGCGGCCGCAAGAAGGAGATGATCGTCACGCCCGAAGGCCTCAACGTCTATCCCGACGATGTGGAGCGGGAGCTGGAGGCGGTGGCGGGCGTGGTGGAGTCGGCGGTGGTGGGGCATCGCGAGGCGGGCCGCACCGAGGAGCGCGTCCACGCGGTGCTGGTGCTCGAGCCGGGCATCGATCCGAGCGCAGTGGTCGCCGCCGCCAACGCGCGGCTGGCGGACCATCAGCGCGTGCGCGGTGTGTCGCTGTGGACCACCGGACCGCTGCCGCGCACCGAAGGCACGCGCAAGCTGAAGCGCGCGGCGATCCGTCAGTGGGTGGACGCGGGCGGCAGCCCCGAGGCCGCGCCCGTCAGCGGCGATGGATTGCAGTCCGTGCTCTCACGATTCGCCGCGGGACGGGCGGTGTCCGGCGAGACCACGCTCGAGGCGCTGGGCCTCAGCTCACTGGAGCGCGTGGAGCTGATGGTCGCGCTCGAGGACAAGTTCCAGACGCGTATCGACGAGACCAAGTTCGCCGGGGCGCGCACGCTCGACGAATTGAAGACGCTGCTCGAGGCCGGACCGACCGAGGCCACCGTCGACGAGCCGGTGGACTTCCCGCGGTGGAACCGCACGCGCCCGGTCGGATGGATCCGCCGCGCCAGCCAGGCCACCTGGATTCTGCCGATCGCGCGGATATTCGCCTGGGTCCGCGTCAGCGGGCTCGAGCACCTGAAGGACCTCGACGGTCCGGTCGTGTTCGCGGCGAATCACCAGAGCCACCTCGACGTCCCGGTCATCCTGGCGGCGATGCCCGGCGCGTGGCGCGCGCGCACCGCGCCGGCGATGGCCAAGGAGTTCTTCAAGGCGCACTTCTTCCCGGAGCAGCACTCGACGCGCCAGGTGATCACCAACCGTCTCAACTACTATCTCGCGGCGTTCTTCTTCAACGCGTTTCCGTTGCCGCAGCGCGAGGCGGGCGCGCGGCAGACGCTGCGCTACATCGGCGAGGTCACCGGCGACGGCTTCTCGGTGCTGATCTTTCCGGAAGGGGTGCGATCGGCCACCGGTGAGATTCGGCCGTTCCGGGGCGGCATCGGGATGATTGCCTCGCGGCTGCAGATTCCTGTCGTCCCGGTGCGGTTGGAGGGGGTCGATCGGGTGCTCCACACCACGTGGAAAATGGCGCGGCCCGGCCGCTGTTCGGTCACCTTCGGGGCCCCGATGCGCCTGACTGGGGACGACTACGCCGCTCTGGCCAGGCAGGTGGAGGAAGCGGTTCGCCGTTTGCATGCGGCGCCCGGAGCGTGACACAATGTCGGTGCTCTCAGCTCCAGCCCCCAGCATCCAGCTGGCGGACGGGTCTCTGGCTGATAGCTGAAAGCCGACAGCAGTCCTGAATGAGCAAAGACGATCTGATTGATATGCAGGGCACGGTGGTTGCCGTGCACAGCGGTGGACTGTACCGCGTGCAGGTAGACGCCGGCCACGAAGTGCTGGCCCAGCTGAGCGGGCGTATGCGGCGTTTTCGCATCAAGGTCGTGCCCGGTGACCGCGTCACCGTCGGCATCTCACCTTACGACCCTCAGCGCGGCATCATCACCTTCCGCGCGCGTTAGTTCGAAATACGCACTTGAATTCACGTCCTACATCTTCACGACGCCCGCGCCGCCGGGGCGCGTCGGGTGGCAGTTCGCGGCGCAGCGGACGCCCGGCCTCGATACCGGCCCCCACCGCGCCGCCGCCGAATCTCGACTGGCAGACCGTGGACGCCGCCGCGGCGCCGTTGCCGTTCGCATCGCTGCATCTGGACAAGCGGCTGGCCGCCGGTCTCGCCGACCTCGGGTTCGAGGGCACGCGACCGGTGCAGGGCGCGGTGATTCCGCTCGCGCTGGCCGGACACGATGTGGTGGCCTGCGCCGAAACCGGCACCGGCAAGACGCTGGCCTTTGCCGCCCCCATCCTGCAGCGCCTGCTCCGCGAGCAGCCGCACTACGGCGATCCCGCGCGCGAGGCCTACACGCGCGCGCTGATTCTCGCGCCGACGCGCGAGCTGGCCGTGCAGATCGAGGACACGCTGGCGGGCCTCACCTATCACTCGCCCTGCACCACCGCGCCGGTGTTCGGCGGCGTCGAAATGGGCCCGCAGGAACGCGCCCTCAAGGCCGGCGTGGACATCATCGTCGCCACACCCGGGCGCCTGATGGATCACATGCGGCACGACGCCGTGGACCTGCTGCGCGTGCAGGTGCTGGTGCTGGACGAAGCCGACCGCATGATGGACATGGGCTTCTGGCCCGACGTCCAGCGCATCATGTCGTCGATGCCGCCGGATCGGCAGACGCTGCTGTTCTCGGCGACGCTGCCCGGCGAAATTCTGCGGATGGCCACCGAGATGCTGCGCGCGCCGAAGTTCGTGCAGGTCGGCACCCGCGGCGCGGCCAAGACCATCCGCCACGAACGGCAGGCCGTCGAAAGCCCCGACAAGATCGACTGGCTGGCCAGGTTCATCAAGCAGGACGCCACCGGCCCCGTGCTGGTGTTCGTGCGGATGAAGATCGGCGCCGATAAAGTGACGCGGCACCTGCAGGCCAGGGGCATCCGGGCCGCGGCGCTGCACGCCGATCGCTCGCAGCACGAACGGATGGCCGCGGTCGAAGGCTTCCGCTCCGGGAAGCACCCGGTGCTGGTCGCGACCGACATCGCCGCGCGCGGCCTCGATATCGAAGGCATCGCGCACGTCGTCAATTACGAAGTGCCGGATACCGCCGACACCTACGTGCACCGGGTCGGTCGCACGGGGCGCTCGGGCGCCTCCGGCCATGCGGTGACGCTGGTGTCACCGGCCGAGGAGCGCAACTGGCGCTCGGTTGAACAATCGGTGGGATTTGATGTCCTCTGAACTGTCCCC
This sequence comes from uncultured Acidobacteriota bacterium, assembly GCA_963723005.1. GTDB lineage: Bacteria > Acidobacteriota > Vicinamibacteria > Vicinamibacterales > UBA2999 > VFZN01. The sequence goes on from CAVRPA010000020.1 coordinate 712,207, forward strand.
GGTCGAGAAATTCCAGAGCTGCCGCTGGCGCAAGCCGGCCGATAACGGCCTCCCCGAACACTGCGGTCATCGCGACGTCCTGCCAATGGCCGGTGTCGCCGGATTCAGTGCCGATTCGTGGTGCGGCGACTGCGCGTACTACAAGGCCAAGCGCATCACCCGCAAACGCGAAGACGAGCCCGCCCGCGACGACTATCGCTGGTAAGCGAAGAACAAGGCAAAAGGCAAAAGGCTAAAGGCAAAACGCAAGCGAGACAGCTGACTCGCAGCTTTGCCTTCTGCCTTTTGCCTTCTGCCTTTTGCCTTCTAGTCCGAGAACTCCCGCGCGAGTTCGATCCACTCCCCCCGCGGCGCCAGGCTCTGATACGCGCGCCAGTGCGTGCGCGCGTCCATCGGACGGCCCATCTTCTCCAACGTCACCGCCAGGTAGAAGTGCGCGTCGGCGTAGCCGGCGTTCAGCCCCAGCGCCTCGCGGTAGCACGCCTCGGCATCGACGTAGCTGCCGTGATCGTGGTGGATGTTTCCCAGGTTGAAGAACGCCTCGAAGTAGGTCGGGTCGAGCCCGATGGCGCGCTCGTAGAGCGCCTGCGCCTCGGCAAGTTCGTCCTTCGCATAGCGGATGTTGGCGAGGTTGATGATGGCGGCAACCAGCTCGGGATCGTGCTCGAGCGCGCGGCGATAGGCCATCGCCGCCTCCTCCGTCTGCTCGGCGGTGCCATCGTCGAGGAGCGACGCCATCAGGAAGTACTGCTCGGCGGTGCTGCGGGCCCGGTCCGAGGGTGATCCCTGGGCGACGCTGCGCGTCGCCAGCGAGGCCTCGATCTGTCCGCGGGGAGAGATCTGCTGCGCGACATCCTGGCTGTGGGTGCGGCTGCGCGGCCGCAGCTCGATGATGCGCGCCTGGTGGGCGTCGAGCCGGAAGTCGAACGCCAGCTGGCCGGAGCGCGCCGCCTGCATGTCCCGCAGGAGGGCGCGGAACGCGCCGCCCTGCTGCATCGCGGTGTGCAGCTGCCGCAGCGTGGTGAGATCGCTGAAGCCGTACCAGGTGCCGGCGTCGTTGCGCACCACCGGCGTGATGAAGCCCCACTTCTGCAGGTAGCGCAGGTGATCCTCGCGCAGCAGCGGGTACATCGCCAGCACGTCTTTCTGGCTGTAGTGCTGTGCGCGGCGATCCTGCAGGTCCGGCAGCCCCGCCACCCGGCAGAACTCCCCTTCGCCGATCACGCGGATGCTGTCCGGCCGCTCCGCATTCAACTGCGCGACTCGCCGCAGCTTCTGCGCGTGCACGGAGTGGTCCTCCGCCAGCGCCTCGGCGGTCGGGACGCCTTGCGGGTAGGTGTCCGCGCCGACCACCACCGACGTCGTGTGCGGGGTGATGTCCTCGCCGCAGGTGCCGCCCAGCCGCTCCACCGTGCTGCGCGCGTCCTTGCGGCCAAGCGACCACAGCCGGCCGATGAAGACCAGCGTCTCGCCCTTGAACGCAAGATCAGCGGGTGTGTCGAACGGAAGCTGAGACATCCTCGAACTCGACCACGATGGTGCAGAATCGACGCGATGTCAACGCGCCAGGGCGTCGGCAAGCACGCGCGCGGACACCGCACGTGCCTCGGCGCCGCCGCTGACCGCGCTCAGGATCGCGTCGCTCGCGCCCGGGGGCACGTCCGCGTTCAGGGCGGCAGGTGCCACGGGCGTGGTCTGCAGCATCTGACCAATCAGTTCGGGCATCGATGCCGCGCGATATGGCAGCCGTCCCGTGGTCATCTGATACGCGAGCACGCCCATCGTGAACACATCGGCGCGCGGATCGGGGGCGCGGCCCATCAGCACCTCGGGAGCCACGTAGGGCAGCTCCTGCTCGCTCGCCTCCTGCCCGCGCAGTTCCTGCTCGCGCATCGTCGCCAGGACGTCCTGCACCGACGCGATGCCGGCCGTGGACAGCACGATCCGCTCGTGCCCGTCCTCGCTGGTGAGGCGGATCATGTCGGGGTTCACGCCGGCGATGTACCCGCCGCGGCGGTTGAGCGCGGCTACGGCGTCAAGCGCCTGGGCCATCAGGTGCTGGACGCGGCTCCACGGAAACGGCGATTGCTCGGCCAGCGCCTGACGCAGGCTGGGCCCATCGATCAGGTCGGTGACGACGAACACGCTGCGATCGTCCTCGCCGAAATCACGGACGTGCAGCAGGCTCGGATGCGACGTCTGCAGCGTCCGCCCCTCGAGCAGGAACCGCGCGCGGACGACGTCCCAGTGCGGCAGGTCCTCGTTCTTCAGCACGCGGATGGCCACCGGAATGCCAAGCGCCCGGTGAGTGCCTTTGTAGACCAGGCTCCCGAGCCGGCCACGGCCAAGCGGAGCGCCGAGCTCGTAGCGCGCCAGCAATCCGGTTTCGGCCGCCACGGTCTGCGGCCTGGTGGCGCCCACCGCCTGTTCGAACGCCGCCGCAAACGCCTCCATCGACGGCCAGCGTTCGGCCGGCTCCTTCGCCAGCGCGCGCAGCACCACATCGTCGAGGCTGGGCGGCAGCGGCTGGTGGCGCTCGGTGGGTTTCACCGGCCGGACGGTCAGCACCTGGTTCAGCAGCGTCAGGCGATCGGTGGCGTCGAACGGCCGCACGCCGGTCAACATCTCGTAGGTGATGACGCCCATCGCATAGATGTCGGCCGCCGCGGTGATCGCATCGCCGCGGATCTGCTCCGGGGCGGCATAGGCCATGGTGCCGATGAATAGATTCGGGTCGGTCAGGCGGGTGGCATCGGTCGTCTCCTTGATGACCGCGAGACCGAAGTCGATCACCTTGTAGGCGCGATCGCCCGACCCGTAGCGGTGCAGCACGATGTTGGCGGGCTTCAGGTCGCGATGGGTGATGCCTTGCTCATGCGCCATCTGCAGAGCCGCGGCCACTTCGGTGAGGATTCCGGCCACACGCGCGGGCGGCATCGGCGCCTCGACCAGGATCTCGTCGCCCAGGCTGGGCCCGCTCAGGAGCTCCATCACCATGTAGGGCTGCCGGGCCGCATCCACGCCGTAGTCGAGAATCCCGACAATCCCCGGATGGCGGAGCTGAGCGCAGGCCCGGCTCTCACGCAGAAACCGCTCGTGGAGCTCTGGTGGCGCTTCGCTGGAAGCCTGCATCACCTTCAGTGCCACTTCATCGCCCAGGCGCACCCGCCGCGCGCGATACACCTGCCCCATCCCACCCGCGCCAAGCGGGGCCAGGATTTCATAGCGATCGTCGATCTTGGTGCCGGTGGCGAGCATGAACGAGAACCCGGCCAATTATGGCTGGGAAACGGTGTCCGGTATCCGGTACCCGGTACCCGGAACCCGGGGGTCCGACCTTCGGAGACGAGACGACAGAACGGCAGAGGTTCCGAGCGAGAACCTTAGAACCTAGAACCCTAGAACCCTAGAACCTTAGAACCTAGACCCCCCAAGACCCAAGACTTAAGCCCCAAGCCTCAAGCCCCTACACGTGCGCCAGTTCCTTGTCCGCCTGGTCCAGGATGTGCTCGAACCACAGGTTCGACAGCTTCTCCTGGACGCTGTTCTGCCGCAGCCGGGCCTGGAGGTTCGCGAAGTCCACGCGGTCCAGCTCCTGATCCTGGTTGTAGCAGGAGAAGATGAACTCCTCGCGGCCGGTGGCGGGGTCGACGTGGCGCTGCAGGCACTGCGCGCACACTTCCTTCATCATGCACTGCATCGGCGAATTGATGCTGCCGATGCCGACGTGATTGGGATTCAGGTACGGCTGCAGCGCGCCGTGACGGGCCAGGCGCACGGCGTTCATCATGCGGTCGGAGCCGATCGCGATGATGCGGGTGACGTCCTTCAGCGGCACGGCGATCTCGCCGAGCCGGCCCTCCGCGTAGGCCACCATCGCCTGGACGATGTTGCCGCGGAAGTGCGTGTCCTGCGGACGTGAAGGGGCGATCTCATCGCCCATGTCGGTGGCCCACACGACCTGATCGGTGGACGACTCGATGTCCTCGCGCTTGAACAGGTCGGCGCCGTTCTTGTAACCGGCGAAGTAGATCACCCGGTTGCCCTGCGCCTTCAGCGCCTTGGCAATGGAGAACAGCACGGCGTTGCCGAGGCCGCCGCCAGCCAGCAGCACAGCCGAACCTTCGGGAATCTCGGTTGGCGTTCCAGTAGGACCCATCACCACAACGGGCTCGCCTGGGCGCAGGTAGGCGCACAGCCGGCTCGACACCCCCATCTCGAGCGTGATCAGCGACAGCAGTCCCTGCTCGCGATCCACCCACGCACCCGTGAGCGCGATGCCTTCCATCAGCATCGCCGCGACGTGGTCGTCCACGTGCAGGTGCGGGCTCCGCCGCTCGAAGTTCTGCAGTCGATAGAACTGTCCGGGGTGGAAGTGCCGCGCCGCCGCGGGCGCCTTGACGATCACCTCGACGATGGTCGGCGTCAGGCGCACCACGCGCTCGACACGCCCCAGCAGTTCATCGTCGAAGCGCGAGACCATCTTCTGCCACGCGGCTTCGCGGTCCGGCTGTGCCGCCGGTTCGAGCGCCTTGATCTCGTCCGCGAACAGCGCCACCACGTGCGAGTAGCCGTGCTTGGCCGACGACATCGCCTTGACGACGTTGCCGTTGTAGCGCGGGTGGTTGTCGCCGTAGTAGGTGACGAACTTGCCGCCGGTGTTGTGCGACGTGAAGAAGCCGTTCGCGTCCGGCTCCAGCGCGAAGCTGCCGTCCGCCTGCTTCGCCGCGCGGAAGCCCTGGAAGAAGCGCTGCTTGCCATCGAGCTTGAACGTGCCCGGGTGCTCCTTCTCGTAGGTGATGTTGGGCGCCGTGCCCGCGGCCACCAGCACGGTGCGGGCCGGCAGCTCGACGCGGGCGTCGCCGTCGGGGGTCGGGTGCGTGAAGGCCATCGCCGCCACGTGGCCGAAGTCGTCCGGGATCGCTTCCACGGGCGACAGGTTCTCGGCAAAGGCAATGCCTTCCTCGAACGCCTTGGTCACTTCCTCGTGATTGAGGCGATAGGCCGGGGCATCCTGCAGGCGCTTGCGATAGGCCAGCGTGACGCCGCCCCAGCCGCGAATCATCGTGATGAAGTCCGGGGCCTCGCCCGCCGCCCTGGCCCGCGCACGCTCGGCCCGCACCGCGCGGCCGTGATCCAGGAACTCGTCGAGGATGCCCTGTTCTTCGGCATCCATCATCCCGCGCACGCGCGCCTCGCCCAGGTCCCTGGACAGCGCCTCGTAGCGCGTCAGCGTCTTCTCCACCTGAATCGGGTAGTAGGCCATCAGCTCGGTGGCCGTATCGACGCCGGTCAGGCCTCCGCCAATCACCACCGCGGGGAGCCGCACCTGCAGGTTGGACAGCGCGTCGCTCTTGAACGCGCCGGTCAGCTGCAGCGCCATCAGGAAGTCGCTGGCCTTGCGGATGCCGCGAATCAGGTTGTTCTTGATGTCGATGATCGTCGGCCGTCCCGCGCCGGCGGCAATGGCCACGTGGTCGATGCCGCGCTCCCAGGCTTCCTCGATCGGGAGCGACCCGCCGAAGCGCACGCCGCCGTAGATCTTCAGCTTCTGCCGGCGCGCCAGCGTCAGGTGGATGAGCGTGAGGAAGTTCTTGTCCCAGCGGACCGTGATGCCGTACTCGGAGACGCCGCCGAACCCTTCGAGCACGCGCTCGTCGAGCGGGCTGTAGATCTCGCTCCAGTTGCGCACCGGACGCGGCGGATGGCCGTGCGCGCCGCTGATGTCGTCGGCCAGCGGCTCGATCTTGAGTCCGTCGATGGCCACCACCCCGAAGCCTTCGTTCAGCAGGTAATGCGCCAGCGTGTAGCCGGCGGGGCCAAGACCCACCACCAGCACGCTGCGGCCGTTGTAGGGCAGCGCGTAGGGCCGCTGCACGTTCAGCGGATTCCAGCGCGTGAGCAGGCCGTACATCTCCACGCCGTACGGCATCTCGAGCACGTCGGTGAGGACGCCGGTCTCCGCCTGCGGGATGTTCACCGGCTCCTGCTTCTGGTAGATGCAGGCCTTCATGCAGTCGTTGCAGATGCGATGACCGGTGCCCGGGCACATCGGGTTGTCGATGACGACAATGGCCAGCGCGCCGATGGCGTCACCGCGCTTCCGCGCCAGGTGCATCTCGGAGATCTTCTCGTCGAGCGGGCAGCCGGGCAGCTGGATGCCCAGCGCGTTCTCGGCGAGCTGGCCCGACTTGTCGCGGATGCCCTTGCTGCACGAGTCCTTGTCGCGCTCGTGGCACAGCACGCAGTAGTGGATCTCGCTCAGCACTTCGCGATCGGAGAACCGCGAATCGGTGAGCACGAAACCCTGGCGGCGCCGGAGCTTGCCGTCGGGTCCGGTGATCAGTTCGGGCAACCCCGGGTCGGGCCGCTGGATCTGGACGAGGTGATCGGCGTCGAGTGTCTCCGGGAAGCGGAACACGACCCAGTCGCGATACGCGGGATGGTGCGCGTGCGCGGCGGTCCACCGCTTCAACGACTCCATCTGCGCGGTGATGGCGGTCTTCTCGTCCTCGCTGCCCGACGCCTTCGCGGCCGCGTCACGATCCAGCAGCATGCAGCCGGCGCGGGCAATGGCGAGCTCGGCCTCGGGCGTGCCCGGAATCGCCGATGTTGCAGTCAGCGGGCCGGCCACCAGGCTGGCGACGTAGGCGTGATCCTCGGCGGTGGCCGTGACGTGCGCGCCGCCCTTCAGCAGCGGCAGCGCGCGGCGGCGCACGAAGTCGATCTTGAAGCGGAACAGGTCGTCGTAGGCCGCGGTGGCGGCGACGAGCGCCTCGGCCTCGGCGCCGACGCCGAACAGCCGCGACATGAAGCGGCTGACGTGCGGCGCCATCTGAACGATGAGGTTGCTCTTCGCCACGGGACCGAGCGCGTCCGGCACTTCGCGGTACTGCGTCCACTGCTGCCACAGCTCGGGCTCGGTCCGGCTCACCTCGGCGGTGAAGGCGTCGTACAGATCGCGCAGGCGTTTCGGGTCGTGGAGGTCGGCGAACGTGAACCCGGGCACACCCAGCGGATCGGACGCGGAGGTCTGAGGAGACATATCAGATCGATTATAGCTCTGGAACGGACGTTCAAATACCGGATGCGAATGCTTCCAATCGCTTGGATAACGAACGGTTGTGGACCGATTCCGGCACCGGCCTTGACCGGCCCCGAGCCCGCCGGTACGCTGAAGAAAGCCCGTCATGCACGTCATCCTCAACGGCGATCCCCGCGACGTTCCGGCCCCGCTCACCGTTGCCACCCTGCTCGCGCACCTCGATATCGATGCGCGGCGCGTGGCGGTGGAAGTGAACGAGGCCGTGGTCAAGCGCGCGAAGTACGACGAGACCGCGCTCGCCTCCGGCGACGTGATCGAGATCGTCAACTTCGTCGGCGGGGGGTAGAATTCCTACATGACCGACGCGTTCGTGATTGCCGGCCGCGAGTTCCGCTCGCGCCTCATCGTCGGCACGGGCAAATATCCTTCGCACGCGGTGATGCGGGCCGCGCACCAGGCCTCGGGCGCCGACATGGCGACCGTGGCGGTCCGGCGCGTGGACATCACCCGGCAGACCGAATCGCTGCTGAACTACATCGACACCGACGCCATCTTCCTGCTGCCGAACACCGCCGCGTGCTACACCGCGGACGAAGCCATCCGCACCGCGCGGCTGGGGCGAGAAGCCGGGATGTCGCACTGGGTGAAGCTCGAAGTGATCGGCGACGAGAAGACGCTCTTCCCGGACACCGCGGGGCTCGTCGAGGCGACGAAGGTGCTCGTGAAGGAAGGGTTCGTCGTGCTGCCTTACACCAACGACGACCCGGTGGTGTGCCGCAAGCTGGAAGACGCCGGCGCCGCGGCGGTGATGCCGCTCGGCGCGCCGATCGGATCGGGCCTGGGCATCCAGAATCCCAACAACATCCGCATCATCCGCGAGCAGTCGCGGGTGCCGGTGATCGTCGATGCCGGCGTGGGCACCGCGTCGGACGCCGCCGTGGCGATGGAACTGGGCGTGGACGGCGTGCTGATGAACACCGCCATCGCCGGCGCCCAGGATCCGGTGGCGATGGCGCGAGCGATGAAGCTGGCGGTGGAAGCCGGACGCCTGGCGTTCCTGGCCGGTCGCATTCCCAGGAAGATGTACGCGACCGCGAGCAGCCCGCTCGAGGGGATCGTCGGGCGGTGAAAGTTGTCCGCACGGTCTCCGAAGCGGACCTGGTACGCCTGAAGACCGCGCGTCACGACGCCGACCGCCGCTACAACGAGGCGTTGACCGCGCTCGACGCCGCGATCCTCGCGCTGCCGGCAGTGCCGGCGCGGCCACCCGGCCCGGACGAAGCACAGGTCACCCCGCTCAACGAACGCTGGGAGATCACGCGAGCGCTGCCGGCGCCTGGCGGCTGGCGCGGGCGGCTGGCGCGCTTCGTGTTCGGTCTCATCCGCCCGGCCCTCGATCAGCAGCAGGCATTCAACGCCGCGGTCGTCGATCACGTGAACCGCAACATCGCGCCGCAACGCGCGCAGCCGGAAGTGCTGGCGGCCACCATCGACCTGCTGCGTCAGCACATCGATCAGGTGCTGGCGTTCGAGTCGCGCCTGATCATGTTCCTGCAGCAGCTGACGCCGTTCGTGGACACGAAGGACTACGAGTTCAACGGCCTCGCCACGCGCATCTCGGAGGACGTCGCCGAGGCCCACGACCAGCTGGCGCACACCGTGCGCGGGCTCGCCGGTGCGTTGAGCGGGGTCTCGGACGATGTGCTGAAGCGGTGGGAACGGTACGAAGGTCTGCGCACCTCGCTGGCGACGATGCAGATGACGGTGCAGGCACTGAAGCGCGAGCTGTCGCGAGACACAGGTGCGGTGCCTTCGACGGAACGAGTGCAGCCAGGAACGGCTGCGGTGCCGGGATCGGCTCGCGACCACCGCGGCATGGACAGCGCGCCTGCGCCGCACCAGGCCCCCGGCGACCGTGCCGCCTCGCGCGGCGGCGCTCCTTCGGAGGCGCTGTCATCCTCTCCCCTGGCCAGCCACAAGTACGTCGCCTTCGAGGATCTGTTCCGCGGCGACCGCGAGCTGATCCGCGCACGGCAGGAAGACTACGTGCGGCTGTTCGCCCATCGGCAGGACGTACTCGACGTCGGCTGTGGCCGCGGTGAGTTCCTGCAGGCCCTCGCCGAGCGCGGTGTTCGCGCACGCGGCATCGATCTCAATCACGAGATGGTCGAGCAGTGCCGCGGCGCGGGCCTGGACGTCACCGAGGCCGATGCGCTGTCGTACCTCCGCGGCCTCGAGGATGGCGCTCTCGGCGGACTGATCGCGGCACAGGTCGTGGAGCACCTCGAGCCGGACTATCTGCTCGCGTTCCTGGACGAGGCGTTCCGCGTGCTGTCACCCGGTTCGCCGATGGCGCTCGAGACCATCAACGTCGCCTCGTGGTCGGCGTTTTTCACCAGCTACATCCGCGACCTCACGCACGTGCGCCCGATCCATCCCGATACGCTGAAGTTCGTCGTCGTCGCCTCGGGATTCCTGGATGCCGAGATTCAGCTGCGGGCGCCACTGCCGGAGGGCGAGAAGCTGGCTGCCGCCCCGGCGGCGGCACGCGCGGTGGATATGCGGGTGACCGGCGACGAGGGACGCGCGCTGGTGGCGCTGGCCGATACGTTCGATCGCAACATGGAGCGACTGAACGCCCAGCTCTACGCCCCACTCGACTATGCGGTGGTCGCGTGGAAACGCTGACCTGCCGCGGCCCCGCCTGCTGATCGCGCCGAATGAACCTACCCCTGGGAATCCTCACTCGCGCGCTGGTCATCGCCTCGATGCTCCTGGCCGTGGCCGCCGGGCTGCGGCCACTGGGCGCTCAGCCAGCCGTGCTGGTCAGCCTGACCCTGGTGTTCCTGGGCGCGGCGGTTGGCGCCCGCCTCCGCTTCGGCGTCACTGCCTCGGTCATCCTGCTCTTCGCCTACGTCGCCTACGGTGTGGTGCGGCTGATCGGCGGCCCGGCGCTGGCCGGCATGCCCTACTGGCTGGCCGCGTTTACCGGCCTGGTGATGGGCGGCGTGCCGTGGGGCCGGTGGCAGGCTGGCGACGGCTGGCGCGTGCCGCTCGCCTGGTGGGCCACCACGGTGGCCGTTACCTGGCCGTTCGTGGCCGCGCGTGAGTTGAACTACTCCATGGCGCCGTCATTGGCGGCCGGGCCCATCGTCACGACCGCGCTGATCCAGATGTCCGTGGCCCTCTGGATGGATCGGCTGCTCGCCTCACGGCGCCAGCTCCGCGAGATGCGGGCGGAGCCATTGAGCATCCCGCGTTGGGCGGCGCCGCTGCTGGTCTCGGCGCTCGTCACCGGGGGCGCGGCGCTCTATCAGCACTTCGTCAACCTGTCGTGGCTGAGTGGCGAGCCATGGATCTCGCTCCAGCGCTCGGTCGGCATGATGGGCGACGCCAACCCGATGGGAGTGGCGACGGCGCTGTGGGCGCCGCTGGCGTGGGCGATGCTGGCTGCCGGCGGCTTGATTGGCGCCCTGATCGGCGCGCCGCTCGCTATCGGGCTGTGGCTGGCGGCCTGGTTATCCGGAGCGCGCACCACCATCATCCTGATGGCGGCAGGCATCGCGGGCATCGCACTGATGTGGGCGGTGGCGCGTGGGGTCACGCGCCGCACGATGGCCCTCACGGTCGTCGTGGCCACGCTGGCGTTGGCCGTGGTCACCACCATCGCCGCGTCGCAGGCGCCGGCGGGCACACCGGTGGGACGGCTCGTCGCGGCCCTGCCGAAGGGTGCGCCGCACTTGATGGCCTACGAGCTGTTCTGGCGCCGCGACGGTTATGGCCTGGCAGCGATCGCGGCGATCAACGAGCACCCGTTCACCGGCGTGGGGATCGGGCGCTTCGCGTCGCAGGCGCCCGTCTATTACCAGCGCCTCACGGGCACCGTCATCCCGCCCGACAACGCGCAGAACCTGTGGCGCCAGACGCTGGCGGAACAAGGGCTGCTCGGCTTCCTGCCGATTCTGTGGCTGACGATGCTGACGATACGGGCGCTGCTATCGAGCACCAGCGGCGGCGAGGAGATGATCCTGCGCGTGATGCTCGCCGGCATGGGTGCGGCGCTGCTGTTCGGCTATCCGGTGCAGGACGCGGCGATCGCGGCGACGCTCGGCACGCTCGTGGCCGCCGTCGGCCGCGCGCGGGCTGACGGAATCTGACCGCTCACCGCGCCTGATCGAGCAAACTCGCGAACGCCTCGCGGTCTGGCAACCGCGGCATCACCTGCCAGGGCTGGTGCGCGGCGAGCTCTTCGAGCGAGTGCGTGTTGGTCGCCACCGCCAGCACCGGCACCCCAATCGCGTGCGCGCCCTCGATATCGTGCGGCGTATCGCCAATCACCAGCGCTTCCGATGCCCGCAGCCCGGGCAGGCGCGCCTGCGCCATCTGCAGCGCCCGGCGCACGATGTTGGCGCGGGGCTCCACCCGGTTCGAGAACGAGCCGAGCAGTGGCGCGCTGCTGTCGCCCCACGATCCCGCCACCGACGCGTCGGCAGCGCGGAAGAAATCGCTCAGCCCGTAGTGCCGTAACTTCGCCGTCCCGCCGCCAATCGTGTTGCCGGTGACGAGCCATGAGATGGTGTGCGGCCGCTCGCCGCGCAGCCATTCGAGCAGCGGCACCACGTTGTCGAGCACGCGGCCTTCACGGAGCGGCAGTGCGTCTGCCAGCTCCTGCTCGTAGCCCTGCACCAGCCGCGACGCCGCGGACTGTTCGGGCGCGCCGGGCACGTCGCTGGCCGAGGTGTGACCGAGCAGCCAGGCGGCAATCTGATGGTCGGTGAGGCCGTCGGGGCGCACCGTCGGAAACGCGCGCCCGCCCGTGGCCTGCGCATAGGCCCGCTCCCACGCAATCATGCCCGCGCGCCCGGTGACGAGCAGCGTGCCATCGATGTCCCAGAAGATCGCGCGAGTCGGTAGTTTGATTGGAGGAGCCATCGGGGAAGGCTGGAGGCTGGAATTGAAGTGGCATCAGGGCGCGAGTGCTTCACTCGACACCCTGACCGGGCTCAACTCAGGTTAGAGACCGAAGATCTTGTCGCTCTTCACGCCCTTGAGGGCGTTGCGCGTGTCCACGATCAGCGGGAACGACGCGACAATGCTCGGGTAGTCGAACGACTTGTGGTCGGTGACGATCACCGCGCAGTCGGCGCCGGCCTTGATCGCGCTGTCCATCGACACGGCCTTCATCTGGTGCGGGCCGTGATCGATTTCCGGCACATACGGGTCGGAGTAGGTGACCGTCGCGCCGCGGCGCATCAGCAGCTCGATCACGTCCAGCGCCGGCGACTCGCGCACATCGTCGATGTCGCGCTTGTAGGCCACGCCCAGCACGTGCACCCTCGAGCCGTTCATCGGCTTCTTGTGGGCGTTGAGGGCCTCGGCGACCCGCGTCACGACGTGTTCGGGCATCGAGGCGTTCACCTGGCCGGCGAGCTCGATGAAGCGCGCCTCGAAGTTGAACTGCTTCGCTTTCCACGACAGGTAGAAGGGATCGATCGGGATGCAGTGCCCGCCCAGGCCAGGGCCGGGATAGAACGGCATGAAGCCGAACGGCTTGGTCTTGGCGGCGTCGATCACTTCCCACACGTCGATGCCCATGCGGTGGCACATCAGCGCCAGTTCGTTGGCCATGCCGATGTTGACGGCGCGGAACGTGTTCTCGAGCAGCTTCACCATCTCGGCGGCGCGGGTGGAGGTCACCGTCACGACTGTGTCCACCACCTGACGGTAGAACGCGGCAGCAACATCGGTGCTGATCTCGTCCATGCCGCCGACAACCTTGGGGATGTTCTTCGTCTGATACGTCGGGTTGCCGGGATCGACGCGCTCGGGCGAGAACGCCAGGTAGAAGTCGCGGCCGGCCTTGAGGCCGTTGGCCTCGAGGATCGGCTTGACCACTTCGTCGGTCGTGCCGGGGTAGGTGGTGGACTCGAGGATGATCAGCTGCCCCTTGCGGAGCACCGCGGCCGTGGTCTCGACCGCCTTCACGACGTACGCAGAGATCCGGGTCCTTGGTCTTGCGAAGCGGCGTCGGCACGCAGATGTCGATGACGTCGGCCTCGCCCAGCGATGCGGGATCGGTGGTCGGGATCAGCATCCCGGTGTTCACCGCCTCGGCCACGTGCTCGGAGGGGACGTCCGGGATGTAGCTCCGGCCCGCGGCCAGCTCGCCGATCTTGCGAACGTCGGTGTCGAATCCGATGGTGCGGATGTTGGCGCGCGCCAGCTCCACCGCCAGGGGCAGGCCGACGTAGCCGAGCCCGATGATGCCGGCCACCGCTTCACGTGATTCAATTCGCTTCTTCAGGTCCATCGCGGATCTCGAGTCCTTCAAGTTCTAAGGTTCTAGAGTTCTAGGGTTCTCATCCGTATCGGGCGTTAGGTGCGCGGCCGATAGTGGGCGGCAATCTGCTCGACGACGAACTGCTGCTGGTCGGCCGTCAGTTCGGGATAGATGGGGAGCGCCAGCACTTCATGGGCCGCTTGTTCCGCCACCGGGAAGTCGCCCTGCTTGTAACCGAGGCTGGCGAAGCATTCCTGCAGGTGGAACGGCACGGGGTAGTAAATCTCGGTGCCCACCCCTGCAGCGTCGAGGTGCTGCTTCAGCGCGTCGCGATCGGCGACGCGGATCACGAACTGGTTGTAGATGTGAAACCGGTCGGGCCGCTCGGAGGGCAGCTGCACCGTTCCGACGAGGCCGGCGTCCAGGAACAGCTGGCGATAGCGGGCCGCGTTGGCGCGACGGCCCTCCGTCCAGCCCGCCAGGTGCGGCAGCTTCACGCGGAGCACGGCGGCCTGGATGGCATCGAGGCGGAAGTTGCCGCCGATGGTCTTGTGGAAGTACTTCGGCTCCATCCCGTGATTGCGGAGCAGCCGGACCTTGTGCGCGAGTTTGTCGTCGTTCGTGGTGACGAGGCCGGCGTCGCCGAAGCCGCCCAGGTTCTTGCTCGGGAAGAACGAGAAGCAGCCGAGGTTGCCGATGCCGCCGACCTTGCCGCCATGGTCGCTGGCGCCGATGGCCTGGGCCGCGTCCTCGATCACCTTGAGGTTGTACTCATCCGCCAGCGCGAGCACGGCGCTCATGTCGGCGCTCTGGCCGAACAGGTGCACGGGCATCAGCGCCTTGGTGCGGGCGGTGCAGGCCCGGGCGGCGGCGACGACGTCGATGTTGAAGGTTTCGGGGTCGATGTCCACCAGCACCGGCTTCGCGCCGACGCGGGCGATGCAGCCGGCGGTGGCGAAGAACGAGAAGGTGCTGGTGACGACTTCGTCGCCGGGGCCGATGCCGAGGGCCATCAGGGCGGCGAGCAGCGCGTCGGTGCCGGACGAGACGCCGACGGCGTGCCGCACGTCCACGACGGCGGCGACTTCGCGTTCGAAGGCCTCGACTTCGGGGCCCATGATGAAGCGCTGGCTGTCGGCGACGCGAATCAGGGCGTCGAGCAGCGGTTGCCGAAGCGGGAGGTATTGGGCTTGCAGGTCGAGAAGTGGAACCGTCACAAACATCTGATCGTAGTCGGTCGGGGCGGTCCGGCGCAACAAACGGGGTCTGGCACGATCGGCCTGAATTTGCAGCAGTTTCTGCCAACCCGCGCGTCGAGCAGCGGCGCCGTCGGGCCGGCGCACCACCGGCGCCTGGCACGATCTCCGGAATTGCAGCAGTTTCTGCCGACTAACGCGAACGGCCAGCCCTCGTTTGCCGTCGCGGCCAGCGAGCGGCGATGATAGCCAGCAATGACCGACATCGACGTGGCCGTCATCGGCGGAGGCGTGGCGGGCCTCGCCAGCGCGCTCGCCATCGCCGAAACCGGGCGGTCGGTGTGCCTCCTCGAGCAGCACCCGCGCCTCGGCCACGAGACCAGCACGCGCAACAGCGGCGTCATTCATGCCGGCATCTACTACCCCACCGACTCGATCAAGGCCGCCCTGTGCGTCGAGGGCCGCGAGCGGCTCTACGACTTTGCCGCCCGCCACGACGTGCCCCACGCCCGCTGCGGCAAGTTCATCGTCGCCGCCTCCGCGGCCGAGATTCCCGCGCTCGAAGCCCTCGCGGCGCGCTCGGCTGCCAACGGCGTGCCGGTCGAGATGGTCGATCGCGCGTACCTCACCGCTCGCGAGCCGCACGTCTCCGGCGTGGCAGCGCTGTGGTCGCCGACGTCGGGCCGGATCGAACCCGAGACCTACGTCCGCGTGCTCACGCGCCTGTGCGAGGCCGCGGGCGTGGCCGTGCTGCGAGCCGCGAAGCTGACGGACGCGCGCCCCGCCGGCGATCGCATCGAAGTGATGACCCCGCACGAGTCCATTCACGCCACCACCGTCGTCAACGCCGCCGGGCTGTACGCCGATGACGTGAGCCGCATGCTCGGCGGCCAGTCGTTCACCATCTACCCATGCCGCGGCGAGTACGCGGAGCTCGCGCCAGGGAGCCGGTATCTGGTGAACGGGATGGTTTACCCCGTCCCCCACACGCCGGGACACAGCCTCGGCGTGCATCTCACGAAGACGACGTGGGGAACGGTGCTGCTGGGGCCGACAATCCGCTACCAGGACGGCAAGGACGACTACGAGCGCGACCGCCTGCCGCTCGAGGCCTTCGTGGACGAGACGCGGGCGCTGCTGCCGGAGATCACGCTGGCGGATCTGCAGCCCGGCAGCTCCGGCATCCGCGCCAAGCTGTGCCCGCCGGATCAGCCGTTCGCGGATTTCCTGATTGCGCGCGACACGGTGAACCCGCGCGTCGTGCAGGTGGCCGGCATCGATTCTCCGGGGCTCACCTCGTCACTGGCGATCGGCGCCAGGGTGGCGAAAATCGTGAGCAAGCAGGACGGATAGGCGCCGCCGCATTGAGTTCGGGCCCGCGCCCCGGGGTCACGATAGTGGATGCCGCCTCACGGATCCGCGCCCGATCCTATACTTCCCTTGTGGACCGCAGCCCACTTGCGCTGGATACCGAAGCGGACATCGAGGCCCGCCAGGTCGAGGCGTGGCGCAGATGACGCCAGCGGAGAAGGTCACACTGGTGATGCAGATGAACGCTGCCGTGCGGGATCTAGCGATGGCGGGCGGGCGCGAGCGCTATGCGAACGCCTCTCCACGGGAGCAGTTCCTCCGTCTCGCACAGGTCACGCTGGGCGACGAACTGGCGCGCGTCGGCCTATCCCGAGTTGAATGACCTGGACCGTCGGTGACCACGCTTGCAATCCGCTCGACGCAGCGGTGATCGTCGCGCGGGTACTCGACGAGATTGGCGTGCCACAGCATAGGTGGATCGATCGCCAGTTCCATGGCGGCAGAAGCGCGCTCCACGATCGACATACACTGCGTCGCTCGATGGACGAGGTTCACATCGCGCGCTAGAGCCGTGTTCTCGAGGACGAGTACTGCGACCGCGCGGTTGCGCTGACGCGCACAGTGCGGGATCGGCGAAGCGCGAATCTCATCCACCACGCCACGCAAGTGAAGGTGGACCTGTTCATCGCGGGACTATACTGCCTTGGAAGCCTCCGCAAATCCGCGGCGCCACGCAATCGACATCGGCGGGCGACGACTCTTCGCCATCCCCGAGGACATCCTCTGCAGAAGCTGCGCTGGCTCCGGCTGCGCTGCGAGGATTCCGGCGTCAGTGGGCGATATTCGGCATCGGAGGCGTGAAGGGCAGGCTACGCGTGCTGGAGCTCGGCCGCCGAGGGTCGGCGACGCCTACTTGCTCGATCGCGCCCTGTCATCCTGAGGGCGGGCTCGTCACCAGATCTCGAGTCCTCAGGGCACCACGACGACGATCTCGTTCGACGGCGCGCTCGGGCCGGTGTAATTCAAGGAGCGCACACGGACGTAATACGACCCCGACGGCACGTCGACTACGGTCACACTCGTCGCGCCTCCCGGCACCGGCAACACCGCCAGGTTCGCCAAACCCGGTGCGCTGCCAGCCTCCACGACTGTGCCAGTCGTCACCCCGGGTGGTTGGGTCCAGGCGAGCGTCACACTCTTCGCCGCAACAGTGGCGGATTGCAGCTCGAGGCGCAATCGGAGCGAACGCCACGTCCAACGAGACGCAGGGGCCTCCCGGGATCGGGCCCAGCGGCACGATCGCGCCGGTTTCCGGGGTGACGCGGACATAAGTCACTGCCGGTGCAGGTATAGCAATAAGGAGTCTTTGGGTACTGTTGCGCGGTGCCGAAGATTTCTCCACTCGTGCGGCCCCGGGCCAGCCTTGGGGGTCCCGGCACGCTCACTCTACTCACCTCGGTCCAGGTCCCGATGTCCACCGTCCAATACGCTCCCGTGGGCGGGTTGAAGCCCGCCATGTAGCTGAGGGCCATGACCAGACGCTGACGGCCAGTATCGACCACCGTCTGTCCATCGCCTGGAAGCAGGAAGGAATTGCCGGGATCCGGCATGGCCATCTCGTGGACCACTGCGCCAGAATCCGCATCCAAGGCACGCAAGACGCGTGAGTTGTTGGCGGTGACAAACACCAGCGACTCGTCTTCGTTCACCACCTTGAAGGTGGACACACCAAGAGGAATGCTCCAGCTGACCGAACCCGTCGAGACGTCGACGGCTTCCAGGTCCACCGCGTTGTTCACCGCCCGCAAAGCGAACAGTCGCTCGCCGTCCGTGGACATCGCGTGTGGGTTGAGGCCTCGCGTGTTGGGGATGGGTGTGAGACCGCTCGCGTCAAACACCGTGAGGCCGTTGCCGGCGGAGACAATCACCCGCTCTCTGAGCGGATCAGCCAGGGGCGCCGTTTCCGAGCAGGGCGAGAGATTGTTGACCTGCACCACCGTGTCGAAGATTCCCAGTCGGCAAAGGCCGTTGTCGGTGGTCGTCCAGAGCACGAATCGCCCACCCGCCGTGACCGAGATGTGGCCACCGACTCCCGGCATGGTGGCCAGGGTGACGACCCGTCCAAGACGATCGCCGTCGATACGCACGCGAACAAGGTTGGTCGGTCCGGTCGGTGGAGGGTACCCGACGGAGTAGCCTTGGGGGACGAGCGCGTAGACCACATGGTGGGCCGCAGCATCCGGTGGAACGAGGGCAATGATGATGGCGAGCACACAAGGGAAGAACGTGTCTCATCAGCGGAACCCGCATGGCACTACGACCAGGACTTCGTTCGATGCTGCACTCGGTCCCACATAGTTCACCGCGCGGACCCGGACGAAGACGAGCCGGGAGGCACGTTGGTCACGGAGAGCGTCGTCCCAGCCTGCGCCGGGAAGGTGGCGAGATTCGCGGCCCCGGACACGCTACCGGCTTCGACGAGATAGAAGACCGCGCCGGCAACGGGTACCAGGACAGCTTCGCAGTGGAACCCGTGACCATGGCGGTCGCAAGCTCGGTTGATCCTGGTGGCGTCGCGATGGCCGAAGCGACGCAGTCGCCAAACGTCGGGAACGGCCCTGCGCTGGACCGCACGAGACCATCTGCCATCGTGACCATCTGCAGGTGACCTGGAAAACAGCCGCCGGAGTGGCCGTAGTTGACGCGTGCAGCCACGCCGACCACATCGCCAGCCGCGTTGTCTGGCCGCAGTATCGCAGGGCCGGTCGTCGGCACGCGCGCAACTTCGGTCATGGTGTCCGTGTCAATCGTCCAATAGATGCCCGAGCACTCCCAACTCACGCAGGACGACAGCGAGACGATCGCCCGTTGGCGTCGCTCGTCCACAACAACCGATCGAACACCAATCGTGCCAGACGGCGGGTTCGGCGGCAGCGCCAATCGGCCCACTTCCATTCCGTTGGAGACGTCGAACTTGGCGAAGAACCGACCCCCAGTGTCGAACGTTGCGCCGTAGACATGAGCCTCGTCATCACTGAGTGTCGGGGGCTGGGGAGGCCCCACCATCTCATGAAGTACCGCTCCGTCACTGCTGTTCAGAATAAAGAGTCGCCGTTCCGCAACATTCGAGACGCCGGTGGACACATACAGCCGCTCCCCGTCTGCTGACGACCCCACGACATGCAGAAAGAGTTCGAGTTCCGGCGGGTGACACCTCGACCACACCCGAACCTAATACGGTCCAGCCGCGCAACCTGGCCGGGTCGGCTACTACGGGCAGGGCTTCAGCAGACACCCCTTCCATGAATCCGATCGCCCGTGTCGTCCGGTCGAACAACACGATACGGCGTGTTTCGGGGGGAGCATAGGCGTGAGGCCTCGTCGCCCAGACCACATATCGTCCCAATCCCATAATGACGGGTTGGCCAGCCCGGACCCCATCAACCGTTGCGACGAGCTCGACGCCGGTCACGCGCCCATCCGCGAGGCGGGCTTCGTAAAGATCTGTGGGGCCACGGTAGAAGTCCCTGATGACCGCGCCGTAGAACACGCTCTGCGCGGCGGCAATCGAAGGGATCAGGGCGAGGCAAATGGCGAGGATGAGGGTAACGGGGCAGATGGCTCGAAGGCGGTTCATGGGGGCCGGCGGCCTCAGCGACTTGCTTTAGGCTTCAACACCACACGTGCCGCCAGCGACGTGTAATACGTCAACGGCCCGCAACGCACCACGCCGACCCGGGCGACATCTACGCGTTCGGCGTAGGGAGCAACCAACGCCTCGAGGCTCTGCTGCGTGAAGAAATTCAGATGCGTCGCCTCCAGCAGGTGCCATGGCACCACGCCGTGCCGGAAGCCGCGCGGAATCGACGACATGTCCGGCACCGTGATGAACACGCACTCGCGGGCGAGGCGGACCAGTTCGGCCACGGCAGCCGCGGGATCGGGCATGTGCTCCAGCACCTCGCAGCAGGTGACGCTGGCGAAGTGCCCATCCGGAAACGGCGCCGGCCCGGCGCCGTCGTAAAGCGTGACGAACGGCGCGGCCTCGGGCAGCAGGTACTGATGAATCTGCGGGCGATCCAATTCCAGCCCGAAGATCTCCCGGCCCTCAGCCCTCAGTGCGCGGACCAGTGCGCCACCGCCGCAGCCAAAATCCAGCACCGGCTGCGGCACGGTGCGCGCAATCGCGAGACTCTCGCCGAGCACTTCGTGCACGGGCGGGCCGGACGCGTAGATGTGCTCGCGGTGACGGATCTCCGACGTCTCGCGGAGCGCCTCATACGAGGGAGCGGCGCCGGCCGGCACCCTCAGAGTGGCCAGCGTGCGGCCGTCAGCCTCGAGGGTGATGTCGCAAGCCACTTCCGGCAGCACCCACTCCACAATCGCCCCGCTGAAGCCTGTGCCGTCCTCGGTTGAGGCAAATACATCCGGGCGAGTGATACGAAAGCCATGCGTGGCGGCGACGACAGCGCCGTTGATACGGAGCGACAGGGCCTGGCGGAACGAGGACAGGTCGGGCGCCCAGCCGGCGACCGCCAGCACGCGATCGGCATGCACGATCACGTGGTCGACGTGTCCGCCGGCGATCGCCGTCCCCACGCTCACTTCGCCCGGCAGCGGCGCGCGCCCGTATCCAAGTCGGTAGAGAGCCGCGCGCAGGAGTCGTTCAATCACGGCGATGGGCCCGCGCCTATTTCCCCAATCGCACGAAGCGATACTTGAAGCAGGCGCGGAAATAAGTGAACGGGTCGCGCCAGAAGCTGACTTTCTTGCCTTCCTTGAACGACCGCGACGAGTAGTTCACCGGAATCTCGATCGGGATGTAGCCGGCGCGCACCAGCTTGCCGACCAGCTCCCAGTCGAAGTCGAAGCGATTCGACTCGAACGTCAGGTCGTGCAGGCAATCGCGGCGGAACACCTTGTACATCGTGAACGGATCGCGCAGGCGCTGGCCGTAGACCACGTTGAAGAGGCCGGTGAAGAACAGGTGCCCCAGGTTCATCACCTGGCTGACGAACACCTGGTCGGTGAAGTGCCGCATCTTCCAGGTCTTGCCGTCCATGCCGTGACGCGCGCCGAGGACGAACGCGGCGCGATAGGCCCGCAGCGGCTCGAGCAGGATCTCGTAGTCGTTGAGGTCGTACTCGAGGTCGGCGTCCTGGATCAGGACGAAGTCGCCGGTGGCGGCCTTCAATCCGGTGCGCACGCCGTGGCCCTTGCCGCGCGGGCGCTCCTCGTAGATCACTTTCACGCCCGGGCGGCCCTCGAACTTGCGGACCTCGTCTCGCGTGCCGTCGGTGGAGTTGCTCTCGACGATCACGAACTCCATCTCCACGCCCGGAATCTGCTTTGCCGTCAGCTGCGTGGCGACATCGGCAAAGGTGTTCCGCTCGTTGAAGACCGGCATGATCACCGAAAGCTTCGCCTGCCGTCGATCCACCGGTCCTTCAGGGGCTTTGTGCGCCAGCACGTCGATGCCGCTTGCCACCACGGTCACGCTGCTGCCGCAGCAGCGCGTTCGGCAGCACCGCCTTCGCCAGCTTGCCGAGCGGAGAGATGACGGGCACCGGGAAGCGCTCGAAGTGCGCGATCACGTAGCCGGGGCTGAGCGTCTTGCGTCCTCGATCGATCCGCACCTTGTCGAAGCCCGCGCGCACGAGCAGCGATTCGAGCGTCCGGCTGTCGAAATAGAACAAGTGCTCGGCCTTGAACTCCATCCAGCTCTGCTTCATGAGCCGGGCCGACCAGCTGTCGAGCGACGGAATGGCCACGAACAGCGTGCCGCCAGGGGCCAGCAACTCCCACGCGCGCGCCACCACCGCCAGCGGATCGCGCGTGTGCTCGATCACGTCCGCGAACACGCAGACGTCGAAGGTGCCTTCGCCGAGCGGCGCGGACTCCACCGTGCCCTGCACGACCACGTCCTGGCCGAGCCGCGCATTGGCGCGGGCCACCGAGGCCGAGGCGTACTCCACGCCCGTGACGTCGTAGCCCCGCTCGCGCGCCTCGATCAGCATGTTGCCGAGGCCGCTGCCGATCTCCAGCAGTCTCTTGCCCTTGCGTGTCTCAGGCGTCCAGCCGCGATAGGCTTCCATCCGATCGAGATACCCGGCGGCAGTCGCGCGCTTCAGCGCATTCACTTCCTTCTCGAACGCGGCGGCGGCCTTGCCGGTCGGCGCAGTACCCAGGAAGTAGGTGTCGGTGTAGATCGCCGCCAGCTGCGTGTCAGAGGGCTGGGGATTGCGCATCAACAGCGAGCACCCGTCGCAGCGGACGATGGGGCTGAGATCGTGGGTGAACTGGTAAACCAGCTGCGCGTGGCCGCACAGGGGGCAGGCGGACAGCCGCGGCTGCTCCGGTGACGGCGCGGTCGATGGCATGAGCCTTACTAGTGTAGCAAGCGGGCCCCGATAACGGGTGATTCACCGGCGATGGCCTGTTAACAGGACGCGGCGCTCGCGCGCGAGGGGTACAATCTGCGCCGTGCTCGAGCATCAGTGGAGACGGTGGATTCCGCGCCTCGCCGCGGCGGTCATGGCGGGCGCGATTCCAGCGTTGGGCTCCGTCGCCAACACGCTCGAAGATGCCCCGCCCCACCTCCTCGAGATCGTGATGGTGGCGGACACCGGCGGCACGATGCAGGTGTTCTACGACCGCGGCCTCGGAGTGTCGGAGGCGGACTCCGTGAACGCGGCGCTGGCGCCGTCTCCCGAGGCCCACACCTACCAGCTCCCCATTCCGCTCGGCAGCTATCGGCTGCTCCGCATCGATCCCAATGGCCGCGCGGGCCGCTACGAAGTGCGGAGCATGCGCATCCTGAACAGCGCCGGGGAAGAGACCTTACGCATTCCGCTGGACGAAATCCGCGCCGGAGCTCAGGTGTCGCTGGAGCGGGCAACGGACGGCAGCGTCGCCATCGTGACGACGCCCGATGCGAACGATCCGCAGGTGCTGTACGAACCGTCGAGCGCGCTGCTGCTGGCACCAGATCGCACGGATCTTCGTCGCGCCGCCACATGGGGCACCCTGACGGCACTCGCCGTCCTGCTGCTGGCCACCCTGCTCGATCGCAGCACGGCTCTGGCCGCTGCTCTGACCGCCATGATCGCAGTGACCAGCCGGCGCCCGTACCTCGCGGTGGTGATGGCCGGCGTGCTTGCGTCGCTGGTCGCTGTGTACCCGTTACTGCTTGGACGCAGCCTGGTGGCGCCCGGCAACGGCCCCGCCTACGTCCTGTACGACCAACCGCCGTACAGCCCAGGCACCACTGATCAGCGGTTTGAGTTCGCGCGGGGCGCCGACGTCGGCGCGATGATGTGGGCCATCCTGCCCTACACCATGGTGCAGCGTGAAGCCCTGGCGCATGGCGAGTTCCCGCTATGGAACCGCTACAACTCGATCGGCGAGCCGCTGTGGGGGCAGGCGCAGACGTTCTTCCTCGATCCGTTCCATCTCGCCTCGCTCGCGATTCCCGATCCCAGCGTGGCGATGGACCTCCGCTTCATCGTCGGCCGCGTGGCGTTCGCCATCGGCTCGGGCCTGGCCGTGGCGGTGGTGACCGGCAACGGGCTGGCCGCGGTGCTCGTGGCGCTCCTCGCGCCGTTCGTCGGTCACTTCACCGCGCGGTTCAATCACCCGGCGTACTTCTCCATCATTTACGCGCCGTGGATTCTGTTCGCCTATGCGCGCCTTGCGCGCGTCACCGCCCTCGGCGATCGAGCGCGGGCGGGCGCCTTGCTCGCACTGGTGACGTGGCTGCAACTGGTCGGCAGCACGCCGAAGGAGGGATTGATCGCGCTCGTCGCTGCGCACGCCGCGGGCATGCTCGGACTGCTCGTGGCTCCCGGCGCGTGGAAGGACAAGCTGGGCCGCGTCGACTTCGCGTTGCTTGGCGGCGTCACGGCGATGCTCGTCGGCGCTCCGCACTGGTGGGTGTTTCTCGACACGCTCAGCCGCTCGTGGACTCTGTATGACACGCCGAGCCTGCAGTTCGCGTCGTGGCCGCACACCGTGGGTTACGTGCTCGGTGGCGCCGCACCTGGACCGACGCTCACGGGAGCGAACGCCCTGGCAGTGATGGCCGCCCTGTGCGCGTTTGCCTACCCGATCCGCCTGGCTGCGCTCGGGTATCGGCCTGGGCGCGCTCCTGGCGTGCGCCGGCATCGCCGCCGTCGCTTACGGTATGGTGCCGGAGGAGTGGCTGCGGAGGCTGCCGCTCATCCCCAACATCCATCACATCGCCAACGCGTTCCTGGCGGCAAGCCTGGCACCCGTACTCCTGGTCGCCGGCGTCGGCATCGCTGCCGCGCTGGACGAGGCGGCTCGACGGTGCGCCGGTGCAGCTGGCGTGCGGCGCGGCGGCAGCCACCGTGCTCTGCGCGTCCGTCGTACCCGGCAGCGCCTTTCAGCTGACCACGATCGTCGGCATGGGCTCGGTGATCGGCGCCGCGGTAGCGTTGATTAGCCTGCCCGTCCTCACCGGCCGGCTGCTGCCGAGCGGTGCCCTGGTGCTCATGCTCGCCGCGATGACGGCGCTGTTCACGAACGGGCTCCAGCTCGAAACCGGCGTGGGCGCCGTCGATGCCCTGCTGATTCAGCCGCGCCCGCGCGCCGACATCGACGCGATCACGCCGGCGCTCGCCAGTCTGCCAAGAGGGGCTGACGTTGAGCCGTATCGAGTGGCACCTCTCGGCGCCGTGATGTTCCCGGGCACTCAGGCCTTGTGGCACATCGAGGGCATCGGCGGGCCCGACGCGCTCCGGCTTCCGACAATCGAGTCGCTGAGCGATGCCGCCGGAATCGAGCGAACGTCGTGGGGATGGTGGGCGATGTTGGAGCCCTCGAGTTTGCCGTTCGCGAGTCGCTACCTGGACATGATCAACGTACGCTACCTGGTGGCGCGCGCCGACATGGTCCCGGACCGAGCGCATGTGCTGCCAATGAACGGGCGGGACTTTGTACGGATGGTGGCCCGGCCTTCGCCGTGGCCTCGCGCGTTCTTCACCGCAGGCGTGTCGCGGCACCGCGGTCCGGCGGGCCTGGCTGCGATGCTGCAGTCGTCCGGAGGACCTTTTTCGTCAGTTGACGAGCAAGATGTGTCAACCGTGGCGGCCGTGGCCTCCTTGCCAGCCACCGGGGCAATGGTCTCGGCCACCGACTATCTCCTGACACCCAATTCGACATCCTTCAAGGTACGAACGTCCGGTGCTGGGCTCGCGGTTCTCTCGGAGGCGTTTGTCGAGCACGACTTCCAGGCCACACTGAACGGCGAATCCGTCCCGTACTTGCGGGTGAATCACGCATTGAAGGGCGTCTTCGTGCCGGCTGCCGGCGAGTGGACCGTGCGCTTCGTCTACCGCCCGCAGCACTGGACCCAATCGTGGATCGTGGCCGGCCTCGGCCTCGCTGGGTTCCTCGCACTGCTGCTGGCAAAGCCTTTGCTCAGATAACCTTCGCGAGCCCCGGCGGGCTCTCGAGATGTGCCGCTCTGGGACGCTCTGGCGTCCGCGGATCACAAAAAGGTAATCATGCTCAGGGCGTGGCTTCGTTCGGGTCTTGGTGCGGTCCTGGTCACAGGTGTGGCCACCAGTGCGTTCGCACAGCCCTCGATCACGTCTCCCGCAATGGGCCAGGTGTTCAAGGCCGGGCCCGACTACGCCACCGACGTTCTTCAGGACCCCTGGGACTTCTCGAACCACGCCGACGTCAGCCCCAATCCCGACGAGTTCGGGGGCTGGGCCACGAACCCGGCCAACCTCTGGAACGCCAACGGCACTGGCCCGACGTTCATCAACACGGCCATTGGCCGGTTCGTCGGGCAGGCCGCCGGCGACAACCAGTTGATGATGCTCTACCGCGGCGATGCCATTGCCCTCAACCCGGGGCGCACGGGCCTCACGCATCCGATCGAGACGGCGAAGTACCGCAAGCTCGCCGTGAAGATGCGGGTGATTGGCGCACCGGCCAACCAGCAGATGGTGGCGTACTGGTTCCACGATTCGTACGCGGCGCCGAACTACCTGAACCGCGCCGGCGGCGCCCTGCTGCCGACGGCGATTCCCGCGGGCACCTCCGAACAGATTTACGTGTTCGACCTGACGCAGGCGGGCAGCGGCGGCAGCCAGCTCGTCGCAGCCTGTGGCGGCGGGGGTGCCTGCACGGGCACGCCCGCGGCCTACGCCGCTGAAACGTTGGTGCGCGGGCTTCGGCTCGACCCGGCCTCGTCGTTCGCATCGCAGGGAATCGAGATCGACTGGGTGCGGCTCACCGCGTCGAACAGCCAGGCGCCAGCCGCGCTGATGACGGTCAACCTGAACAGCTGCGCATCGTTCTCGTCGCTGATGATTACCGATGCCGGCGGCGTGAACTACGTCGTGACCGACTCCACCGGCAACAACAACCAGCGCGAGTTCAACTACGGCGTCCTCCCGCCTGGCAGCTACTCGCTGCGCGCGGTGTGCGGCAACGGCACCTCGGCCCCTTCGACGTTCCAGATCAACACGCCGCCTGCCGTCACCGTGATCGATCCCGACATGACGGGCGACCCGGGCAGCGACTACGCCGCCCTCTCCCGCGGGGGCGACCGCTGGGACTTCGAGCAGGCGACCGACGTGGCCTCCATCTCCAACATCTCCGTGACCGGGGGCGTGTGTGGTGGCGGCGGCTGCGGCATCGTGCCCAGCGACCGCCCTGGCGCGACGCCCGGCAGCAAGATGCTCCGCGCCTCGAGCACAGGCGCCACGCCGTCGCAACTGGGCGACCCCACGATCGAGTTCCTCAACGGCGCGATTCCGCCGCTGAGCGGCACGCGCCACGAATACGTCACGTTCTCGCTGCGCTTGCACCGCCCCTACGACATCGGCACCGGCTCGGTCACGCGCATCCTGTGGGGTTCGCAGTCGTTCGCCGACGCCAGCGTCATGACGCAGTCGCAGGACATGCGGGTCTGGCCCGGCTTCAACCAGTACACGATCGACCTCGCCTCGCTCACCGCCGCCAACGGCGGGATCGAGCACGAGTGCCCGGCCTGCCCGACCACGCCGTGGCCGTCGCGCAGCATCCGCTTCTTCCGCATCGATCCGCATGAGTTCGGCGACACCGCCACCGGATTCGACATCGACGACGTGTCGCTGACGGCGCCGGATGAAGTGGCCCTGGGCCAGCAGTTCGCCGTGCGCTACAGCTTCACCGATGCCGACACCGCCGGCAGCACCTACGAGTCGCGCGTCTACATCGAGACCTATCCGCAGCGCGCGGGTCGCGCGCTGCTGCACACCACGCCTGGCGTGAGCCCGAACGCCGTGCTGCAGTATCAGTTCGACCCGGTCGCGAAGGCCGTGCCGCCGGGCCGCTACGTCATCTACACGGAGGTCGTCGAAACCAACGGCGGCGTGCAACAGGTCAGCGGCGCCTATGCGACCGGACCGATCGTCGTCTACTCAACGACCGGGACCAGCCCGCAGCTGACGCTCGCTTCGCCCGCGCCCGGGCAGATGGTGCCGTTCCCGTTCACGCTGAACGGCTGCGCGTTCGACCAGGGCGCCAACACCGGCGGCATCAACATGAACGATGTGGCCGTCTACGCAGTGGCCGGCGCCGGTGTCCAGGGATACGCCGCAGGGACGACTCTGGCACTTGGCTTCGGCGGCGGGCTCGGCACGCTGCAGTTCGCGCCGCTCAGCGGCGGCGCGGTGACATGTGACGCGGTCGCGAATCCCGCGTCCCCCTATCGCAGCGCGGGCTTCCGTGTGGTCGATGTCGGTCTCAGTCAGGGGCCCTGGATCGCTGAAAGTGTTTGCGCGATCGACGCTGACCGGTCAGCTGTCGTCGCTCGGTGACGTCCCCATCCAGGTGACGCAGTCCACGCTGCCGCCGCAGAACTTCCAGGCGACGGGCAGCGGCAACACCGTGACCGTCTCGTTTCAGGCGCCTGCGGGCGGGCCGGCCGTCGGCGGATACGCCATTGATGGGTCGTGGAACCCGGGGTTCAGTCCAGCAGCCTTCACCGTCATCGTGCCGACCGCTGGCGCCTACTCCGGCGCACTGGCGAACGGCACGTACTACCTGCGGGTCCGAAGCCTCGCACTCGGCGGCGCGCCGGGCATGTCATCAGAGACACGCACGGTCACGCTCGGACCAGCGCCGGTCGCTCTGCCAGGCGTGCCCTCGCTGTCACCCGCTCAGGTGGCCGCGAATCCAGTCACCTTGAGCTGGTCGCCGGGCCCCGGGGGCACGCCCAGCAGCTATACCGTGTACGCGGGCACCAGCCCGGGTGCGTCGAACCTGGCCGTCGCCCCGATGGGCAGCGCCACCTCGATCACCGCCGTCGCGCCGGTCGGCGCGCCGATCTACGTGCGCGTCGTGGCGACCAACGCGGCCGGTTCCGCCACCTCGAACGAGGTGCAGTTCACGGTCGCGGCGCCAGCAGTACCCGGCGTTCCGACGTTGTCGCCCGCATCGGTCAGCGGCAGCAACGTCACACTCTCGTGGGCCCCGCCCGCATCGGGCGGTTCGCCCACCAGCTACTTGATCCAGGCGCGGCTGCCTGGGTCGGCGGCGGTGATTGCCGCGCTGCCGGTGACCGGCACGTCGGTCACCGTGCCCGCGGGAGCGGGCACGTATCTCGTCACCATCGCCGCCATCAACGGCGCGGGCTCGAGCGCGGAGTCGAATCAGATCACCGTCGTCGTGCCCTGATCGCGCTCTGTCATAATGCTGCTCCGTCTGCCCGCATGAAAGTTGAATCCGTCACCGCTCTCGCCCTTCCCGACATCAAGGTCGTTCGCTTCGCCCGCTTCCACGACAGTCGCGGCTACTTCGCCGAACCGTTCCGTCGCGGCGATTTCGACCAGCACCCCGATCTGGCGTTCCTGCGCGGCGTGTCGCTGCCGCAGATGAACGAAAGCTGGTCGAGGGCCGGGGTGGTGCGCGGGCTGCACTTCCAGTGGAATCCGTACATGGGCAAGCTCGTGCGCTGCGTGCACGGGCGCCTCGTCGACCTGTTCCTCGACATCCGTCTTGGCTCGCCGACGTTCGGCAAGATTGCCGCCCACGACATGGCGGCGCCCAGCGATGCGCCCAGCGGCGAGTGGATCTGGCTTCCACCCGGCTTCGCGCATGGCGTCTTCTTCACGATGGAGTCGCGTATCGAGTATCTGTGCAGCGGCGAATACAACCCGGCCTGTGAGGCCGGGCTGTCACCCGTCGCCGATGATCTCGACTGGTCGCTGTGCGACGCGGGTCTGAAGAGCGAGTTCGATGCGCTGATCGCCAACGGCGCCGTGCTCAGCGAGAAAGACCGCCAGGGACTGTCGCTGACCGCGTGGGCCGCCGACCCCCGCGCGCAGCATTTCAGGTTCGGCTCGCTCTGACGCCTCAGCTCACGCGATTGGTCAGGTCCGCCCGAAGTCCCGCCTGCGGATCGACCCGATAGTCCACATCGACCCGGCTCAGGTTCGGGTTGTAGTACGGATCTTCGTCCAGGCGCCTTCCCCACCTGCGGCGCAGGTGTGCGCTCTCTTCGGGCGTCAGCTGCCGCTGCGAAATTCCGCCGGACTCGTGATGCGTCAGCCGCGCGTACGGCGTGAAGACCACGCGCAAGCCGGCTTCGCAGACGCGCAGCCCGTAATCCAGATCGGCCGCGGGCCCGGCCAGCGCCTCGTCGAAACCGCCCACGCGTTCCCACACGTCGCGCCGGGTCATCAGGCACACCGCGCTGACCGCGCTGTAGTTGCGAATGCAGTTCGCGCCCGAGTAGTAGCCCACGGTCTCCGGCGCAAATCCCTGAAAGGGCCGGCCGAACACGCCGTTGACGCCGGCCAGCAGCCCGATGTGCTGCAGCGATCCGTGCGCGTAATACAGCTTGGCGCCGACTGCGCCGACGCCCGGCTGAATCGACAATTCCAGCATCGCTTCCACCCACTCGGGCGTCAGCGGCTCCACATCGTCGTGCAGCACGAGGATGTGATCGCCCTCGGTGGCGCGAACGCCCTGGTTCAGCCAGGCGGGAAGGCGGAACTCGCCATCGGCTTTCAGGCCTCTCATGCGAAGGTGACCCTTCGGCAGCTGTGGCACTTCCCCGGATGAAGACACCAGTAGCAGGTCCACATGAGGATAGGCGGTGCTCCTGCCGATCGCCTCCAGCGTGCGCCTGGCCAGAGGCCCGTGTGGATCCCGCGTCGGCATGACAATCGACACGTGCGGGGTCCCGGTGATGCGGTATTTCATCCGGTAGAGGCCGGCAGGTCCGGCGTCGAGCACCTCTCCCGCTACACCGGTGCGATCGAGATGATCCTGCAGCGCGCGGGCGCCGGCCCCGTGCGCGGTCGGCTTGCGATCCCCGGCGAGGGCGGTGGACTCCGGCACCTTGCGCCAGTGGTACAGGACGTCCGAAATGTGATGGATGCGGCTGGTCTGCTCCATCACACGCAGCATCAGGTCGTAGTCCTGCGAGAAATCAAAAGCGCTTCGGAACCCGCCCACCTGCTCCACCAGCGATCGTCGGATGACCAGCAGGTGACACGCATACATCGACGAGCGGAACAGGTCGGGCGACCAGTCGGGCTTGAAATACGCGTCGCAACGCGTCCCGTCCAGCTCCAGCTTGTCTTCGTCCGAATAGAGGACGTCGGCGTCGCGGCCAGCGCCGTTCAAGTGCTCCACCATGACGGTGCAACGCATGCGGCATCAAGGCATCGTCGTGATCGAGCAACGCGACGTAGGTGCCGGTGGCGCGCGACAGCGCCAGGTTCGAGGCGGCCGCGGTCCCGCCGTTCTTCGCGGCGTGGGTGACCACGATGCGGCTGTCGCGGGCGGCGATGATCCGCAGGGCCGCCAACGTCTCCTCCCGGGTGGAGCCATCGTCGGCCAGGCTCCACTGCCAATGCGGATAGGTCTGCGCAATCACGGAATCGGCACAGGCCAGCAGCCACCGCGGATCGGTGTTGTAAACAGCGGTGAGAATCGTGATCTGCGGCTGCACGGGCCACGTCGCGGACTCGCGCCGCATGCGCTCGAGCGCGGCCCGATCAGGCGTATGCGTCTCGCACCAGACGACGTAGGCGTCGCGATTGCCGTCCACCGCCGCAGTAGCCTGGACCCGGCCAAGCGCCGAGCGCAGGCCGTGCGCGCGCGCGTGCCCGGCGAGGGTCCGCAGCAGGCGGATCCGGTCGGCCCGTGGGCGCGCCTGGAATGCACGCCAGGCCTTCAGCACACTGCGCATCCCTTCATTCTGGTGCAGAAAACCTGCGTGCTACAATTGGACTTTCTCTGTCGCGAGAATGCCGCTCACTCCTACCGCGACGATCCTCGTTCTGAATTACAACGGCCGCAAGCACCTCGAAGGCTGTTTGCCCTCGCTCGCCCAGCTCGATTATCCGAACGCCTCGGTGACGGTGGTGGACAACGGGTCGACCGACGGCTCGCTGGAGTATCTCCGTCAGGCGCACCCCGGCGTGGGAGTGCTGGCGCTCGGGAGTAATCGCGGTTTCGCACCGGCCTACAACATCGCGGTGCGGCAGAGCGCGAGCGACGTGGTGGTGCTGCTGAACAACGACACGCGCGTCGAGCCGACGTGGTTGTCGTCGCTGGTCGACGTGCTCGAACGCCACGACGCCGCGGCCGCGGCGTCGTGCATGCTCGACTGGGACGGCCGCCACATCGACTTCGTCGGTGGGCTGCCGACCTTCGTAGGCCATGCGTGGCAGGTGGATCACGGCCTGCCGGTCGGCCGGGCCTACGCCGAGCAGCCGCTGCTCTTCGGCTGCGGCGGGTCGCTCGCCATCAGGCGTGAGGCCTTCCTCGAGGTCGGTGGTTTCGACGACGACTACTTCGTCTATTTCGAGGACCTCGACCTCGGCTGGCGGATGACGCTGGCGGGGTTGCCGACCGTGCTGGCGCCAGGCGCCATCACCTATCACCGCCTGCACGGCACCGCGAGCGGCTGGGGCACCACGCTGCGCCTGCGGGTCTACGAGCGCAACGCGCTGTTCACCCTCTACAAGAACTACGGCGACGAAGCCCTGGCCCGCGTCCTGCCCGCGGCTGTTACGCTGACGCTCGCTCGCGCTTTCGCCGGCGCCAAGTTGGATGGCGAGGCCGTTCGTTTCGGCCACACCGCTCCCGATCGGCTGCACCTGCCGTCACCGGTCATCGCGACGATGCTGGCGCTCGAGGACTTCGCTCGGGCCTTGCCGGCCTTGAAGGAGAAGCGGCGGCACGTGCAGGCATCACGCAAGATTTCAGACGAGGAGCTGTTCCAGCTGTTCCCGGAGCCGCTGAAGCTGCACCACGCGGGCGACGCGTATCAGGATGCTGCCCGGGCGCTCATTCACGACCTGCGCATCGACGAGTTGTTCGGGCTGCGGACCACGCGGAGCCTCAGCCTCGCCGGCACAGCGTCGTGCGCGACCGAACCCGGAGAGCGCGACGACCGCCGTCACGCCGTCTGGCAAACCGCTGGTGTCGATCGTGGTGCTCACCGCCAGCGGCGCCACGCACCTGCCGGAGTGTCTCGACTCGCTGCGGCAACACGCCTGGCCCGCCGATCGCACGGAAGTGATCGTCGTGGACAACGGATCCGCCGACGATCCCACCACCGTCGCTCGCGCCCACTACCCTGGCGTGCGGGTGGTGCGCACGGGGAAGAACCTGGGCTTCTCCGGCGGCAACAACGCCGGCGCGCGGGTCGCCACCGGCGACTGGCTGGTGTTCCTGAACGACGACACCAAGGTCGAAGCCGATTGGCTGAACGCGATGATGGACGTGGCGGATCGCCGCAACGCCGCCTCCGTTGGTGCGTTCATCGTCGACTGGGCAGGCGAGCGGGTGGACTTCGCCGGCGGGCTGGTCAACTTCGAAGGCCGCGGCTTCGCGCAGGGCTACGATCTGCCGGTCGAGGACGTCGTGCTCGAAGAGCGTCCGCTGCTGTTCGGATGCGGCGCCGCGGTGCTGTTTCGCCGCGATGTCTTCGAAGCCAGCGGCGGTTGGGACGAGCCGACGTTTGCCTATTACGAGGACGTCGAGTTCGGATGGCGGCTGTGGATGCTCGGCCATGAGGTCTGGTTCGCGCCGAAGGCCGTGGTGCATCACAAGCATCACGGCACCTCCGGCACCGAGAGCCCCGCGCGCGTGCGCGCGTTCGAGCGCAATGCACTGCGGATGGTCTATTCGCTGCTCGAGGAGTCTACGCTGCAGCAGGTGCTACCCGCCGCGCTGCTGCTCGCCACCGACCGCGCGCTGCTCACTACACCGTTCAGCCGTGCCAACGACGGCATCATCGAGCCACGGCGGTGGCAGGGGATGGCGCGAGGCCTCCACCCGCGCGTAGTCAAGGCGCGCCTGCTGCACGCGCTCAGCGTCCGCGGCGCCCGGCGGCAGTTCGGCACGCTCAGGAACCTGCGGCGGGTGGGCCCTCGAGGCATCGCCGGTGCCGCGCTCGATGTCGCGCGCGGCGTGCGCGACGGCTCGGATTCCACAGGCGCGCGGGCAACCTACCTGATCGAGCACACCGGCCCGACCACCGGTCTCGAAGGCCGCCAGGAGTGGCTGCCGACGTCAACGGTGGCTCGGCTGCTGGGACTCGGCGACTTCGTGGCCATGCTCCCGGAGCTCAGCGAGCGGCGCGCGCGCCTGCAGAAACAGCGGCGCCGTTCCGATCGGGAGATCATCGAACGCTTCGGCGCCAACTGGACCAACGCGGTCCCGTCCGAGCGGCTGGACCTCCACATGGCGCTTCACGAGGCCATGCTCGGGGTCCTGCGCGTAAGACCCTAGAAAGGCAAAAGGCAGAAGGCAAAAGGCAAAAGGCAGAAGGCCCCAAGCCCCAAGCCCCAAGCCCCAAGCCCCAAGACTCAAGACTCAAGACCCAAGACTACCGTCCGTCTTCCCCCGTCTGCCGGCGTCTGAACCTTTTCCACAGCGAGCTGTGATCCAGCAGCGCGCCGATTTCCGCAGGCGTGCGGACTCGCAGCGCTTGCACGGCGGTGCGGGCGCGCCACGCTTCGCCCATCCCGCGCACGGCATCCCATTTCGCGCGCACGAAGCTCCAGCCGCGTCCACGCGCGGTGAACCACACCAGCAGCAGCGGCCACGTGACCAGGTGCAGCGGCAGGTAGCGCCACAGCAGCGGCGCCGGCATGTTCTTCAGGAACAGCCACTCCAGGTTGCGATGGCCGTGATACACGGCGAAGTCGCTGCCGACGCCGGAGCTGGCCGATCCCAGGTGATGCACCACCGCATCGGCGACGTAGCGGCACGGCCGCCCCGCGAGCTGCAGCCGGAAGCCGAGATCGACGTCCTCCACGTAGCAGAAGAAGCGCTCGTCGAGCCCTCCCAGGCGAACCCAGTCGTCACGGCGATAGAGCGCCGCGGCGGCACAGGCGGCGAACACCGGCCCGCTGCGGCCGGCCTCGGGCACGTCCCGTTCCGGACGATCGTGCGCATGCCGCCACACCAGGCCGCTGACGTGGCACACGTCGCCGACGCCGTCCAGCTGTCCGGGCTTACCGTCCAGCATCAGGCGCGAAGCAAACGACCCCGCCTCGGGGTGGGCCTCCGCGGCGGCTAACAGGGCGGCCAGCCAGCCCGGCTCGGGAAAGGCATCCGGATTGAGGAGGGCGATGAGATCGCGGTGAGGAAGCAACGCGACGCCGCGGTTGTTGGCGGCGGCAAATCCGAGATTGCCACCGGCCGGCACGACGCGCACGGGAATGGACCATCCCGCGGTGGCCTGCTCGATGGCCCGGCACGTGCCATCCGAGCTGGCGTTGTCGATGATGACGACTTCGTCCGGCGGTCGCGTCTGCGCGGCCACCGCGGCAAGCGCGCGGCCGATGTAGGCCGCGGCGTTGTAGCTGACGATGACGAGGCCGACCGTCATGGGGGGCCGGACCGCGCGCCCGTCAGGGGTGCGCGACCGCGCCCATCGTGGCCTGCTGACGCGCGACGCGGTCGAGGTCGGCGTCCACCATCATGTGCACGAGCTTCGTGAAGTCCACCGAGGGCTCCCAGCCCAGCACCGTCTTGGCCTTCGTCGGATCGCCGATCAGGTGATCGACCTCCGCCGGGCGGAGGAAGCGGGGATCGGTGCGGACGTACTCCTGCCAGTCGAGACCGACGTGGCTGAACGCTTCCTGCACGAGATCCTTCACCGAGTGGGCCACGCCCATCGCCACGACGTAGTCGTCTGGCTGGTCCTGCTGCAGCATCAGCCACATCGCGCGCACGTAGTCGCCGGCAAAGCCCCAGTCGCGGCAGGCGTCGAGGTTGCCGAGGCCCAGGTGGTCGGACAGCCCCAGCTTGATGCGGGCGACGCCATCGGTGACCTTGCGGGTGACGAACTCCAGCCCGCGGCGCGGCGACTCGTGATTGAACAGGATGCCGGCGCAGGCGAACAGGTCGTAGCTCTCGCGGTAGTTGACGGTGATGTAGTGGCCGAACACCTTCGACACGCCGTAGGGGCTGCGCGGGTAGAACGGCGTCATCTCGGTCTGCGGCACTTCGCGCACGCGGCCGTACATCTCGCTCGACGAGGCCTGGTAGAACCGGATCTTCGGGTTCACGCGGCGGATGGCTTCGAGCGTGCGGGTCACGCCCTGCGAGTTGAACTCGCCGGTCAGCATCGGCTGATCCCACGACGCCGGCACGAACGACATCGCCGCCAGGTTGTAGAACTCGTGCGGGTCGGACTGCTCGACGGCCTTGATCAGCGAAAGCTGATCGAGCAGGTCGGCCTGCAGCATCGTGATCCGGTCGCGCAGGTGTTCGATGCGCCACTCGTTGGGCGCGCTCAGGCGGCGGACGACGCCGAAGACTTCGTAGCCCTTGTCGAGCAGCAGCTCGGCGAGGTAGGAGCCGTCCTGGCCGGTGATTCCGGTGATGAGTGCGCGCTTTGACATAACAGCCCTAAACGATACCGCGATGGACGGAAGTGAGGCAAATCGGGGACCGGGACCGGTATCCGGTGTCCGGCTGCCGCTGTCCGGCTCCTAGATCGAAAACCCCGCGGCCTGCGCGTCGTCGTGGAACATCTTCACCGTCTCGAGCGAGTAGTCCGACAGGTCCTTGTCCCGCAGCGACAGCTTCTTGAGGATGTCGTTGGTCACGGTGATGATGTGGCAGCCGATGTCGTGCGCCTGGAACACGTTCAGCAGCTCGCGCGGGCTGGCCCAGATGAGCTCGGCCTTCGGCTCGACCTTCATGATCTCGAGCGCGGCCTTCATGTGCGGCACCGGATCGCGGCCGGTGTCGGCGATGCGGCCGGCGAAGACCGAGATGTTCGACGGCGCGCCGCCCTTGAGGGCGTCGGTCACGGCCTGCACCTGCTCCAGCGTCATCAGCGCGGTGACGTTCAGCTTCACGCCGGCGTGCGACAGGCGGTTGACCAGGTCGTAGGCGGGCTCGCGCCGGGTGTTGGTGACCGGGATCTTCACGTAGACGTGCTCGCCCCAGGTGGCGATCTCGCGCGCCTGCCGCTCCATGTCGGCGAACTCGTCGGAGAAGACCTCGAACGAGATCGGCCGATCCGGAATCGCGGCCACCACCTCCCTGGCGAAGGCGCGGTAGTCGGTGAGGCCGGCCTTCCGCATCAGCGTCGGGTTGGTCGTGAAGCCCTTGATGTGCGGCTCGCGGTACATCGCGAGCATGCCGTCGAGTTCGGCGCCGTCGGCGAAGATCTTGGTCCTGAGATCGGTCAAATTCATGTCGGTCCTAATCGTTCGCGCCATCATGGGTCAGCAGCCAGTCGACGGCTTCGGCCAGCGACCCGACGCGTGCATCCGGCTCGTGAGGAATCGGCTTCATCGTACCCGTAGTCGACGAGGATTGTCACACCGCATCCGGCCGCGCGGCCGGCCTCGATGTCGCGCCAGCGGTCGCCGATCATCACGCTGGCGGCCATGTCGTAGGCGGGCGCGCGCAGCAGCAGCCCGGGCTTCGGCTTGCGGCAATCGCAGCCGTCGGCATCGTCGTGCGGGCAGACGCGGATGTCGTCGAGCGGCAGCGCGGCGCGCATGTGGGCGTGGATCGCGTCGACCGTCGCTCTGCGTCGTCGCGCCGCGCGCGATGTCGGGCTGGTTGGTGACGACCACCAGCGCGTAGCCGCGCCGCCTGCAGGCGCGCGAGCGCGTCGGCCACGCCCGGCAGGATCTCCAGCTTCGTCGACCGTCGCCGGCGGGTACGGCTTGCCCTTCCGCACCACCGCGCGGTTGATCACGCCGTCACGATCGAGGAACGCCGCACGCGGCAAGGTCATCGGCTCGGCCACGCCTTCAGCGCGTCGACTCCCACTTGGTCGCGTTCGCCTTCAGCTTCGGGTGCGACACCAGCAGGTGCCAGACCACGGCCTGGAAGGCTTCGCTGTGCGGCGTCACGGTGTCGGGGTTCACGGTCGGCACGATCACGCAGGCGTCGGCGACCGTCGCCGTGTAGCCGCCGTCGCGGCCGACGACGCCGACGATCGCGGCGCCGACTCTCGCGGGCGTACTGCAGCGCGCTTGCACCAGGTTGGGGCTGATGTTCTTCTCGAGGCTGCCGCCGCCCACCGAGAACACGAACACGCCGTCTTCCTTGCGCAGCCGGCTGCCCTTCAGCCACGCGACGAACACCGTCTCCCAGCCTTCGTCGTTGGTGCGCGCGGTCAGCTCCGACACGTTGTCGGTGGGCGCGTAGGCCTCGAAGCCGGCCAGCTTGCGGAAGTCGTTGACCGCGTGACCGCAGTTGCCGGCGCTGCCGCCGACGCCGAGGAAGAACAGGCGGCCGCCGCGCGCGC
Source organism: uncultured Acidobacteriota bacterium (assembly GCA_963723005.1). GTDB lineage: Bacteria > Acidobacteriota > Vicinamibacteria > Vicinamibacterales > UBA2999 > VFZN01. The sequence continues at coordinate 749,805 of CAVRPA010000020.1, forward strand.
GCACGGCGGCGAGGACGTCCGCCATCTTCTCGATCGCGGCATGGTCGATCTGCTGGAGGATCTGCGTGGCTTCGGCCAGGTGCTGTTCGGTATAGGTCATGATTCCTTCGCTCGGCGCCGCAGGTACGCATCGCGTATCGGCGAGCCCTCCGGCGATCCTATTTCATAGAACCGGTTGGTCACTTCGTAGCCCGCCAGGTCGCCGGCGGCCAGCAGATCCTGATAGACGCGGGCCAGATCGAGCGGCTCGCCGTCGGGATACGGCGCGAACGCGCTCGGCCTTCAGGACGCCCAGGCCCCAGTCGATGTGGCGCATCGCCGGCGTGCGCGGTCGTCTTGTCGTAGCGGACGATGCGGCCGTCGGCGAACTCGACGTTGCTGCGTGTCGAACAGCCCTTCGTTGCGGTACACCGTCATCAGCCCGGCGCGTCCGCGCTGGCCGGAACACGCCGCTCGACGGCGGCGAAATCGCATTCGAGGTACGAGTCGCCGTACATGACGAAGAACGCCTCGCCCAGCTGCGGCAGCGCGCGGCGCAGCGCGCCGCCGGTCCCGAGCAGCACCGGGCCGTCGTGCACGTAGCGTGAACCGCATGTCCCAGCGGCTGCCGTCGCCGAGCGCCTCCTCGATCTGGTCGCCGCGGTAGCCGACCAGCCAGACGACGTCGGTGACGCCCTGGCGCTGCAGCAGCTCGGCCTGGTGCTCGGCAAACGGCCGGCCGGCAACCTCGACGAGCGCCTTCGGAATCGTCTCGGTGATGGGCCGCAGCCGCGTGGCCAGCCCGCCGGCGAGAATCGCGACCGGCAGGCTCACGCCAGCAGGACCTTGGTGCCTTCGAAGTCGAAGCGGAAGCGCACTTCTTCGAGCCCGGCCTTGCGCCATCGCCTGCGCGCAGCGCGGCGGTGATCCTCGGAGTAGAACATCAGGAAGCCGCCGCCGCCGGCGCCGACCAGCTTGCCGCCGATGGCGCCGTTCTTCAGCGCCAGCTCGTACCACTCGTCGATCTGCGGGTTGCTCATGCCGCCCGAGCGCCGCTTCTTCTGCTCCCACTGCTCGTGCATCAGCGCGCCGAAGCCCGGCGGTGTCGCCCTTCATCAGCGCGTCGCGCGAACGCAGGCCGAGCTCCTTCACGTCGTGCAGGTTCTGCAGCATCGTCGCGTCGTGCGTCTCGCTGCGCTTCTTCTGGTCGGCGAGGATGCTGCCGGCGCTGCGCGAGAAGCCGGTGAAGAACAGCAGCAGGTTGTCCTCGAGGTTGAAGAGCGCGTCCATCGGGATCTTCAGCGGCTCGGCCTCGACGCGTGCCGTCGGGATTGAACGTGAAGCAGGTGAGGCCGCCGTAGGCCGCGATGTACTGGTCCTGCTTGCCGACCGGCTCGCCGAGGCGATTGATCTCGATGTCGCAGGCCAGCTCGGCCAGCTCGTTCGGGTGCAGGAGCCGCTTGCGGTGCGCGTAGAGCGCCTTCAGCAGCGCCGTGGTGAAGCTGCCGGACGAGCCGAGGCCCGTGCCCGCCGGAATGTCGGCGAGCGTGGTGATCTCGATCTGCGGCGTCCGGAAGTCGAGCTGCTTGCAGCGCCTCGCGAATGATCCGGTGCTCCACCTCGTCGATGCGCTCGACGTGCTCGAGCTGCGAGTACTTGAGGAAGATGCCCGGCACGAACGGCCGCATCACCGTGACGTAGACGTACTTGTCGATCGCCGCGGCCACCAGGAACCCGCCGTGGTCGCTGGTAGTAGGACGGCAGGTCGGTGCCGCCGCCGCCAAGCGTGATGCGCAGCGGGCTGCGGGTGATGATCATCGTCGGGAGTCGGGAGTCGGCGAGTCGAGAGTCGGCCATGAAGCCGCTCCGGCGATAGATGGCCTCGACCACTTCGAGCGCGGCTTTCGCCTTCGGCCAGGCCGGCGGTCCGGCTCGCGGCCGCTGGCGGATGTCCTCGACGAACTCCGCGAACTCGATCGACCACGACTGGTCGCCGCGCGGGATACTCCCAGCTCGTGGTCTCGGGCGGTCCCATCTCGGGCAGCATCCGGTACCAGGTGATGCGCTCGACGCCGTAGCTGCCGCCGAGGCCGTCGATGCGCCAGCTTGCCGTCGCGCCCGTAGATCTCGAACGAGAACAGGTTCTTCCACTCGCTGCAGCTCACGTGCAGGAAGGCGCACTGCCCGCCCGCGGTGCGCAGCGTCATGAACGCGTTGTCGTCCACCGGCATGTCCCAGAAGTAGGTGGCGGCGAACCCGTCGACGGACGCGAACGGCCCGAGGAACCAGCGCGAGAGGTCGATCAGGTGCACGCCCTGGTCGATCAGCTCGCCGCCGCCGGACAGCTCGGGATTGGCGCGCCACTCCTTGTCGTAGCCCACCCGTCCGCCGTGACCGTAGCGGCCGCGGATGAACATCAGCGGGCCGAGCGCGCCGCTGCTCGACGATCTCGTGCGCCTTCTGCAGCGCCGGGTGATAGCGGTGGTTGAAGCCGACGCGCACGCGCACGTCGCCGGCGCGCGCCGACGCGAGCAGCGGATCGACCTCGGCGACGGTGCGGCCGGCCGGCTTCTCGACGATGACGTGCTTGCCGGCGTCGATGGCCGCCTGCGTGACCGCCGCCAGCGCGTCGTTGGTGGTCGCGACGACCACGATGTCCACGTCCGGCGCGAGTGACGGCGTCCTGCCATCGCGGCACCGCGACCGGTGCGGGCTTGCCGGCGGCTCGGCCCGGCGCCGTTCGCGCCAGCGCCTCGGCCCTGCGAGAGGTCGAGGTCGGCGCAGGCGACGAGGTGCCCGCCGGGCAAGGCCGCGGCGCGCTTCCGCCCGATCAGCCCGCAACCGACAATCGCCACGCCGAGACTCATTTCTCTCCCCATGTCTTGCCGCGATCCTTCGGGACGATGCGCCGCAGGGTGTAGATGTCGGAGGCATCGAGGTCGCCGCGATGCTGCTGCAGCGCGTCCCACGGATCCCAGGGCGCCGACAGCAGCCGGCCGGTGATGCCGTCGCTGGCCGCCGACCCGAGGTACACCGCGAGCGCGGCGCCGACTTCGAGCGGCGTGGTGCCGCCGTCGGCCGTCTTCTTCATGCGCTCGTAGAAGCCTTCGCCCACCGCCTCGGCGCCCGCCGCCAGCAGCTGGTCCATCATCCGCGTGTTCAGCGCGCCAGGGGCGATGCTGTTGACGTCGATGCCGTCGTCCTTCACGTCCAGCGCCACGCTCTCGGCAAGCCGCACGATGGCCGCCTTCGAGGCGGCGTACGCGGTGATGCGCGGCAGCGGGTTGGTGGCGCCGCCACCCGAGAGCTGCACCACCTTGCCGTACTGCTGCTGCCTGAAATGCGGCAGCACGGCACGCAGCGGCAGCACCGAGCCGTTGATGTTGATGTCCATCGCGCGCGTCCACTCGGACCAGTCCACCTCGTCGATGCCGCCCATCGGGCCGTAGACGCCGGCGTTGTTGACGAGCACCTGGAAGGCCTCCAGCTGCGCGATGGTCGCGGCCACGAGCGCCTCGACGTCGGCAGGGTCCGAGACGTCGGCGCGCATCGCCAGCACGCGCTGATCGGGCCGCGCCAGCGCCGCCACCTCGTCGCGCGCCTGCGCCAGCAGCACCTCGTCACGCGCGCACAGCATCACGCTGGCGCCCGCCTGCACGTAGGCGCGGGCAATCGCGAGTCCCAGCCCCTGGTTGGCACCGGTGATGAGCGCGGAGCGACCGGCGAGCGAGAACGGCATCATGATCCAGCCCCCACGGAAATCAGGGTGAAACGCGGATCGGCGCCGGCCGTGGCGGCGAGAAAGCGGTTGGCGTCGAGCACGACCGGAGACGCCATCCGCGTCGCCAGGGCGGCGAGGTCCGCCTTGCGGTACTCCGGCCACTCGGTGGCAACGACCAGCGCATCGGCGCCCTGGGCCGCGTCCTCGGGCGTGGCGCTGCGATGCGCGGCCGCGAGGTCCGCCGGCAGTGCGGGCACCGCGGGATCGTGGACGCGGACGGTGGCGCCCTGCTCCAGCAGCCAGCGGCACAACTCGACCGCGGTCGAGCGGCGCAGCGTGTCGGTGCCGGGCTTGTAGGTCAGCCCCCACACCGCGACCGTGCGGCCCTTCAGCGATCCGAGCAGCGACGCCAGCCGGCGGCGCGCCCAGTTGCGATGCTCGCGATTGGACGACTCGACGCCGTCCATCAGCGGCGTCGGCCGATCGGTGGCGCGCCCGAGCGCCTTCAGGAACACGACGTCGCGCGCCAGCGTGCCGCCGGCAAAGGCCGCGCCCGGGCCCGAGGTAGGCGTAGGGGCCGATCCGCTTCTCGGTCTTCAGGCCCCGCTCCACTTCCTTCGCGTCGGCTCCCGACTGCTCGCAGAGCGCCGCGATCTCGTTGATGAACGTGACCGAGGTGGCGAGGAACGCGTTGATCGCGTGCTTGGTCATCTCCGCCGACTCGACCGACATCCATTCGAGGCGGTCGGTGATGGGCGCGAAGAGCGCGGTGAGGCGGGCGCGATCGTCGGCGGTGCGGGCGCCGAGGATCACGCGGTCGGGCTTGGTGAACACCTCGATCGCCTTGCCGAGCCGCAGATTCTCCGGCGAGCAGGCAAACGACACGCGGCGGGTGCCGGCGACGGCGGCCCAGTGCCCGCTCGAGACGCGCGATGCTGCCGACCGGCAGCTGCGACGAGCTGAGCACCAGCGCGCCGTCCTTCGAGGTGCGGGAACGCGGCGCTGACGTGATTCACCACATAGTCCACGTCCGCGCGATCCTCATCGTCCACCGGGGTGTCGAACGCCACCCAGACGATGTCGGCATCGGCGACCGCGGCGGCGAGATCGGTGGTGAAGCGCAGCCGGCCGGCGGCGGTGCCGGCGGCCACCAGGTCGGCCAGGCCGGGCTCGGCGATCGGAGGGCGGCCCGCGTTCAGCCCAGCGACCGCAGCGGCATCGGGGTCGTAGCCGACGACCTCGTGACCGGCGGCGGCGATGCAGGCCGCCGTGACCGAGCCGAGGTGCCAGCACCCCAGGACCGCGACCTTCATGCGCGCGCCTCGAGCAGCTCCGGATTCTGCTGCAGGTACTCGAGCGTCCGGATGATGCCGTCGCGAATGGTCAGCTTCGGCGTCCAGCCCAGGCCGCGCATCTTCGCGTTGTCGAGGAAGATGAACGGGTTGTCGCCGATCCAGCCGCGATCGCCGCCGGTGTATTCCATCGCCGGCGAGATGCCGAGCCGCTCGCAAATCCAGCCGATCGAGTCGTTCACCTCGACGTACTCGTTGGTGCCGAGGTTGTAGACCTCGATGGTGCGGCGCGTCTTCTCCATGGCGAGGAGCATCGCGTCGAGGCAGTCGCCGATGTAGAGGTACGACTTGCGCTGCTTGCCGTTGCCGAGCACGGTGAGGCGCGTGGGATCCTGGCGAAGGCTCCGGTAGAAATCGAAGACGTGGCCGTGGGTGTAGCGCTCGCCGAGGATCGAGACGAAGCGGAAGATGCAGCCCTCGAAGCCGAAGCCGCTGCCGTAGGCCGCGATCAGCCCCTCGCCCGCCAGCTTGGAGGCGCCGTAGAGCGAGGTCTGCACCGGGAACGGCGCGTCCTCCGGCGTCGGGAACACGTGCGCCTCGCCGTAGACCGAGCCGGTGGACGAGAACGCGATCCGCTTGATGCCGTTGGCGCGCATCGCTTCGAGCACGTGGAACGTGGCGATGGTGTTCTGCTCGAGATCCTTCTTCGGGTGCTCGGTGCCGAACCGCACGTCGGCATTGGCGGCAAGGTGGAACACCACGTCGCAGCCGGCCATGGCCCGCGTCAGGGCTGGCAGATCGAGCGTGTCGCCTTCGATCAGCCTGAAGCGCGGATGCGTGAGGGCGGCGGCGACGAACTCGCGCTGGCCGGTGGAGAAATTGTCGTAGGCGACGACGTCGTGGCCATCGGCCAGAAGGCGATCGACAAGGGAACTGCCGATGAAGCCGGCCCCGCCGGTGACGAAGGCATGCATGAAGAGGGTTAGTTTATCCCAGCCGCGCGGGCGCGGCCGAATCGGCGGCGAATGGCTGCGCGGCACGGCGATTGCCGTAGCCGTGGCGTTATACTTCGGTGGCTGCATGTCGCAACTGTCACTCGAGCAACGACTGCTGCGGCCCATCGTGCTGACCAGGCCGGTGCGGCTGGTCGAACCCAACAGCTGGGTGACGCACGTGCCCTTTGCGTTCTGGCTGGTTGACGCCCTGCGCCCGCGAGTCGTGGTCGAACTGGGAACGCACAGCGGTAACAGCTACGCGGCCTTCGCCCAGGCTGTGCAGACGATCGGCCTTGACGCGACGTGCTACGCAGTGGACTCATGGGCCGGCGATGCCCAGGCCGGCTATTACGGCGAGGAGATCCTTCGCGAGTGGTCGGCGTTCCACGATCTGCACTTCGCGAGTTTCTCGCGACTCGTGCGCGCCACCTTCGACGAGGCGCTGGCACACTTCGGCGATGGCAGCATCGACTTGCTGCACATCGACGGGCTGCACACCTACGACGCGGTCCGGCACGATTTCGAGACCTGGCGCGGGAAGCTCAGCTCCCGGGCGGTGGTCCTGTTTCACGACGTGAACGTCCGCGAAGGCGACTTCGGTGTCTGGCGCTACTGGGCCGAGTTGGGCACGCAGTTTCCGTCCTTCACGTTCCCGCATGGGCACGGCCTCGGCGTGCTGGCCGTGGGCGCCAACATCGACGCGGACGTCTCGTGGCTGGTGAGCCTGTCGAATGACGATGAGGAAGCCTCGCTCGTGAGGCGGTTCTTCAGCGCGCTGGGCGATCCCATGCGCCTGCAGCTGGCGTACGATGCCAGCCTGCAAGCCGCTGGCGACGCCGTCGACACCGCCCACGCGTCGGAGAGTACAGCGGCGGCGAGTATCACGAGCGATGAGCGGGCGCTCCTGCTGGGGCAGATCGCCGAGGCGGAAGCCGATCGCGATGGCGTCATCGCGCAGCGCGATGGGTTGCAGGATCAGCTGTTCGCGATCGAAGCCGTTCGCGACGACCTGGCGCGGCGGCTCGACGCCGCCCAGGCCGAAGCGGCTGAGAGCTCGAGAGAGTTCGCCGAGTGTCAGGAACGGGAGCAACTGCAGTCGGGCCGCGTCCGACGCGCGGAGCACAGCGCAGAGGCCGCGGCGCAGCGCATTAGGGAAATGCAGGCAACGCTGCAGCAGACTCGGGGGGCCACAGAGGCCTTCGAGCAACACGTGCGACTAGGGGCGGCCTCGCGGGTGCCCCAGGTGCAATCAGCGATCGGCGCCTCCCGTCCAGCCCGCGTCAGGGCGCGCCTGCGAGAGGCGGGCATCCCGCTCGGCTGGGCCATTCGCCGGCCGCTCCGGTTCGCGCGCGGCGTGATCCGGCTGCGGCACCGCGATTACCGCCGGCTCACATCGCTCCTGGCGCAGAGCGGCCTGTTCGACGCGGCGCACTATCGCGCGGCCACGGCTGCTCCCCCGCTCGCCAATACGGTGGCGCGCTTCCTGCTGGCTGGCGATGCCGCTGGCGAGTCGCCGCATCCGCTGTTCGACCCGACCTGGTACCGGCAGCAGAACCCGGATTTGGCAGCGGTCCCGCCGCTGCAGCACTACCTGCAATCGGGAGGATGGGAGCTCCGCAATGCGCACCCGCTGTTCGACGCTCGGCATTACCTGGCCCAATGGCCCCCCGGGAGTGTCAGCGCAGTCACCGCTCTCACTCCGCTCACCCACTACGTCCGCGTTGGCGCCTTCGTGGGTGCGTCGCCGCACCCGTTGTTCGATGCCCGGCACGTGCTGGAGCAGCGGCCGGATCTCGGTATAGCTGGCGTCGACCCGCTGCTCCACTATCTGCGGAGGGGCGCCGGCGAGAACGTGGATCCACATCCGCTGTTCTCCTCGCGCCATTACACGGAGGCGAATCGCGACCTGGCCGGCATCAGTCCGCTCGAGCATTTCGTGCGCCACGGCGCCCGCGAGGGGCGTTCGCCGCATCCATTGCTGGACATCGGCTTCTATTGGGAGCAGCGTCCCGATGTCCGGGCACACGGCTACAACGTCCTGCTGCATTATCTGCAGGCCGGTCTCCGCGAGGATCTCGACCCACACCCCCTGTTCGACACCAGTTTCTATCTGGAGCAGGCCGCCGGCCTGCGCGATCTCGGGGTCAACCCGCTCGTGCACTACCTGCGGTGGGGTTGGCGCGACGGCCTGTGGCCGAACCCATGGTTCAACCCGGATTACTATTTGCGACGCTATCCTGAGGTCCGCGGCATGAACCCGCTTCTGCACTTCATGCAGCACGGCTGGCGTGAGCATCGCGACCCCTCGGCGGAGTTCTCGGTGTCCGGATATCTGACCGCCAATCCGGACCTTCCCCGGGATGTCACGGATCCGCTGTCACACTTTCTCAGGTACGGCCGCGCCGAGGGTCGCACCTGCGGACGAGGCGCGGTGGCGCCATCGCGACAAGACTCCCCCCTTGTGCTGCGCGTCTCGAGCGAGAACGCGACGGTGCCGACCGTGCTCTGCGTGAGCCACGTGTCGCCCTGGCCGGTGCGCGCGGGCAACGAGTATCGTCTGGCGCGGCTGCTCCGGCACTTCCAGAATCGGGGATTCCGCATCGTGCTGGTGCTCGCCCCCATCCCCAGCGAGCCGCTGGCGCCCGGAGCGTTTGAGCACCTGGCCGCGGAACTGGGCAACATCGTGCTGTGCCAGCCGGACGGCCGCGTAACCCACCGCCTGCGGGATGTGCCGGACGTGCTGTCGCCCTTGTCGGGACTGCCGCTCCCTGCACCAGACGACATCGGGCCGCCCGTCGAGCCATCGGACCGCGCGTTCTGCCACGACACCGTGTTTGCCGCGACGCTCGCTCTGTCGCGCGCTCTGGGCCCAACGGTTGTCCTAGCCGAGTACATCTTCATGACGCGACTCTTCACCGAGATCGGTCCGGACTCCTTGCGTGTGGTGGACACCATTGACGTCTTCTCCCAGAAGGGTTCCAACGTCATGGCATACGGCATCCGCGACGCGGGGGTGCCCGTGGATGCCGAGTCGCGCATGGCCGGCCGCGCCGACCTGATCGTCGCCATTCATCCGTCCGACGCCGCTGCGCTCGAGGCCATGCCGCACGGCCGTGACGTGATCGTCACTGGAGTGGACGCGGACGTGCGCACCGCACGGGCATGGCCAACCGAGCCGGTCGCGTTCCTGCCGGGCTCCAGCAATGCCCTCAACCTCGTCGGGCTTCGTGACTTCCTGCGGTTCGCCTGGCCTCGGGTGCGAACCTCGGTGCCGGGCGCGGTGCTGCGCGTGGCCGGCGGGGTCGGCCGCGCGGTGCCCCCGGGGACGGCCGGGGTTGAAGTGCTGGGCCATGTGCCCGATCTCGCCCTCGAGTACGAGTCCGCTCGGGTGGTAATCAATCCGGCGGTCGCCGGCACCGGTCTCAAGATCAAGACCGTGGAAGCACTGGCGCATCTCACACCTGTGGTGGGCTGGCCGCACAACCGCGACGGCCTCTCAGAAACCCTGGGCGCATTCGTCGACGAGGTGTGCGACTGGCAGGACTTCGCGGATGCCGTGATCAAGCGGCTCACCGCTGCCGAGTCACCGATCCACGAAGAGGAAGTGAGGGCCATCGCCTACGACTTGTCGGCGGGTGTTATCTACCGCGCGCTCGATGAGCGGGTGGACCACTTCCTCGGACGCCACCCCAGATGAGGAGGAACCCTGCCGGTCCATCGCGCGCCGTGGTGGCGCTGATCGATCTCGCCGGATTGCCGCACGCAGCCGCGCGCGCGACCTTGTCCGGCCTCGACCGCGCTGATCGGCTAAAAGGATTGGTGTGTCGCGCCATCGTCCGCACCCCCATGGGGTGTGGCATGGAGTACGACGGCCCTTGGGCGCTCGTCGATTCCGATGACGGGTATCGCGCGTGCAGATGGGCCTTCGACCTGGCTGCGAGCGCGGACGCAGCCCTGCTGGTCGTGGCTGGCGGCGCGCTTCCGAGCGGCGAGTTGGTGAGCCACCTGCTCGAGGCCTTCGAACTCGATCCGCTGTTCGGCGTCGCCGTGCCGCGGTTCGCATGTCATGAGACAGGACGGCTGCGTCTCCACTGCCAGTTCGGCCCCTCGACGGACACGGCGCCGCTGCGCGTGCTGGCCTCGCTGCCCGACTACCAGGTGGTCACCGAGTGCGCGGCGCCTGTGATGATGGTACGGCGCGAACTGGTTGGCAGCCTGTCCATCGGCGAACCGGCCACCCCGGGCCTATGGGCCGCGATGGTGGATTACGCGGTGCGGGCTCGCCGAGCAGGCTTCAGGACGGTGGTGTGCAACCGGGCGATTGCCAGCTTCGGCGGGACGGAACCCGTCCCATGGGGCTGTTCACCAGGGGCGCTGGCCACCGTCCGGCGGACGTGGCCGGATTTCGGGCGGGTCCAAGCCGAGCACGAGCGTTCGCCTGAACGTTCCGCCGAGCGGTTGCTGGCGGCGGCGTTCGACCATCCACGCTCGCTGCTGCTGGACGCACGGAACCTGACGGCCCTCTTCAACGGGACGTCCGCCGTCATCCTCCACATCTGTGACGCGCTGCACCGTGCGCGCCCGGATGGTGAGATCACATTGTGGGTGCATGAGGACTCGGCCATGCACTACGTGTTGGATCAGCGGTACCCGGCCTGGCGCATCTGCACGGCCATGCCCACCGAACGCTATGCGGCCGCCCTCAGGCTGTCGCAGCCCTGGTACCAAAGCGACCTCGACACGCTGGGCCGCCTCGCCGCGGTGAACGCCTACTGGATGCTGGATACGATTGCCTGGGACGTCGTGTACTGCGCCCCGCCTGAACTGGATGCGGTATGGCAGCGGATGGCGGCCGTGGCCGACGCCGTGTTCTTCATCTCTGACTTCTCACGCGAACGGTTCGAGAACCGCTTCACCGCTGCGCCGGCGGTGTCCCTGCACTCGTGTCCGCTCTCGCTGGATGCGTCGGAATATCTGGCGCCGGCGGCCGCCGCACCCGTCGGAGAGCCGTACTGGCTGGTCGTCGGGAACCAGTACGACCACAAGCACATCGGGGCGACCGTTGATCTGCTGTCCCGGGCGTTTCCCACGAAGCCCCTGGTGGTGTTCGGCGACCGCGACCAGCCGCGCACCGACCGCGTCACGCGATTCGACAGCGGCACGGTCGACAGCGACATGATGCACGCCTGCTACGCGCACGCGGAGGCGGTGATCTTCCCGTCGTTCTACGAAGGCTTCGGTCTGCCGATCGTTCAGGGCCTGGCCTACGACCGCACGGTCGTGGCCCGGGCGTCGAACTTGGTCGATGAACTGGCCTCCGCCTACCGCGGGCCTGGACGACTCCTGACCTTTGATTCCGAACAATCGCTGGTGACGCTGCTGCTGCGGCTGTCGCGCGGCGAGAGCGTCGAGCCGGTGAGGCTCGAGGGCGGCCGCAAGCCGCAATGGACCTGGAATTCGGCGGCGGCCCGGCTATTGTCGGAGATCGAGCGCCTAGTGGGCGCGACCCCGTCAGTTCAATTGGCCGCGCGCGCGGGCCTGAACCGGGGCCTCGCACATCCCGACCGACGCGCCTGAGCCCTGAGCCGATGGGCTTTCATCCCATCATTTCAGGAACGCCCACTCGCCAAAACGCCGCGCGAGCCGGCGTTTCAGTCGGCGTTCATCGGCAACATGCCTCCACCACTGCGCCTGCTCGCGCTCGGCTTCGAGTTCTCGCCGAACGGCCGCGAGATCCGCCTGCGCGCGCTCGAGCGCCTCAGCAGCTGCGCCCGCGTCGGACCCCTGCTCCGTGTCTACAGCCGGCTGCGGGACGGCGGAGGCGGGAACGTGCGGATCAACCGGAAAACGTCGCTGGTTGTACGTCTGAAGCTCCCACCCGTCTCCGAGCGGCGAGAAGACCGGTGCCTCCGTGCGGCGGAAAAAAGCGGTCGTCCGCTCGACGTGCACCAGGTCAAACATCGCATCTTCTGACAAGAATTGATGCAGCCTGTGAATCGTCGGAATGTGGATGTCGTCGACGATGAGCAAGGCGCCCGATCGTAGGTGCGGATACACGTAGTAATACTCGAGTTCCGGAAAGGGATAGCCATGGGGACCATCGAGCAGTGCGACATCCACTGGCCGATCGAAGACGTACCTCGGTAGCGTCAGCTGAGTCGCTCCCGAAACCAGCGTCGTCGTGTCTTTTCGGAACAACGGGCAATCGGAATAGTAATGAACGCTGCTGTTCGGTTGATCGCGGTCGTCGTAGGCAAACACGACATGCCGTGCACTGAGGTTCGAGAGGAGGATCGTGCTCTTCCCGCACCCGGTTTCCAGTGACGCGTCGATGGTGGCGGGTACCAGGTCCTCGATTGCGCGTAACACGTGCGCATCCAGGGTGCCCGCCCGGTGGTCCGGGAGGGAGCGTTCGTATTCGTAGATGGCGGCGGTCAGGGAGTCGGGCCTGAACATCAGACACTCACACGATGGAGGGCTACACCCTGGTGAGAATCATCACGTCCTGCAACCCGAGGAGTGCCGCACGGCCGCACCAGTTGCCATAGGTGATTTCATTCACCGTGAAGCCGGCTGCAGCGGTGAACGCGCGGATCCGCCCCTCGTCGTGCGCGGTCGCGTGTTCCGGGACGTCGAGGTTGGCGACGCGACACAATGGATCGCCCTCCCATTCGAACCTCATCTTCACCTCATCCCGGTCATCCGCCATCAGTGCGCGCGATTCGTCATTCAACAGGAAATAGGTGATCACCGCGCGGCCACCCGGACGGAGGACCCGGCCCAACTCGGTGAGATAGTGACGAACGTCCCTTGGGTGCATGTGCGTGAAAACCGACTTCAGCAACGCCATGCTGAAGGTGCTGCTGGCGTAGGGAAAGCGATACTCGGCCGCGCTCACCGTTGCGCCGGGGTTGTACATCTTGTTGTAGACCTCGGCATGGGTGAAGTTGAACAATGTCTGATCACGGTAGTGCTCTCGCAACCAAGTGACGCTGGCGCCGTTGATGTCGAGACCCTCGTAGCGGCCCGGCGGCTGCAGAAACGCCGTCAACGCGCGTGCCACCGAGCCATTGCCGCACCCTAGGTCGAAGAACACGTCGCTCGGCTGCAGTCCTGCACGCGGAATGAGGATGTGACGAAGGAAGCCTTCGCCGAAGTCGACGAACTGCTGCGTCGAGGAAGAGCCGTCGTAGAGCATCTCGACGGGTGGGATCAGAGTTTCCATGGTGTCCCCGGAGTGAAACAAACGCCGCGACTATACCACGCGTCCTCGAAGCGGCGGGGCCGCGACTCCGACCCATGCTGACGCCGCGCGGCCCTCTAGATTGACGGATCGATTCGAATCGCGTCTCGGTCACGCTCGGCCAACTGCTGCCACCACGGAGTGTCCCACTGTGGGGCGAGGCCGTTCCGCAATATTGCCGACAACCATGTGACGTCGACGAGCCGGCACCCCGCGACACGGAAGCGGATGCTTAGCAGATGCTCATTGATGATCGCCAGCGCCTTCTGCTCGAACATCCCAAGGCCGTCGGCATCGAGCGTCAACGCGCGGTGCCACGTGACGCCCTGGCCGATATCCTGCCCGAGCAGCCAGCGCGTCAGATAACTGCGGTACCTCTCGTCGATGGGTGACCGGTCACCGAACGGATCTTCAGCCCGTCCGCTGAACCACGGCCGGCGATGCCGCGCCGACACGAACGTCCGTAACGCCAGCAGTTCCGCGACCGGCACCATCAGAAAGGATGTGCGTAGCCAGTGCTGGCTCTCATAGGCACCGATGCGCACCGGCTCGTTGTAGCAATCAATATGCCCCACACAAATCCGGGCGCGGTGGACCGCCGCTACGACGTCCGCGCTGAACCGTTCGAGGTACGCGACGTAGAGCTGCATGAAGGCCGAGGTCACGACGTTCACGACGTCGTAGTGCCAGATGGACGCACCCAGGTGCGCCAGTGCCGCATCCACCCCAGAGAACTCCCACACGCTGTTGTCCCCGCCGATCGCGGTCCGGCCGGGCGCGACCTCGGTCACTCCGGCAGGCAGAAGATTGTCCACCACTAACAAGTCGCGCCGGATTTCAGGCATCTGACGCGCGAACAGTTCCGCAAGCGCCGCTTCGGCGTCGGCATAGTCCGACACCCCGGCGCGAACGAAGATGGTGAGTACCTGAGGCGCCTGAGCTTTGGACAAACGAGAGACGGTGGGGGCACCTGTGATCATCGCGTCGCCTGGCTAGCTCCTCGTGATGATCATCACGTCCTGCAGCCCCAGCAGCGCCGGACGGCCGCACCAGTTTGCGAACGTGATCTCATTGACCGTCAACCCGGCCGCGGCGCTGAACCCGCGAATCGGGCCCTGGTCGCGCGCCACCGCCTCGTCTGGCACTTCGAGCCTGTTGAGCTGGTACAAGGGGTGGCCGATCCAGTCCAGTCTCATCTTCACCTCGTCAGGGTCATTCGTGACCAGTGGTCGCGACTCGTCGTTCAGCAGGAAGTGCTCTTCACAAGGCCCGACGCCTGCGTGCGCCGGTTGGGAAAAGGTTCCGCTACCGGCAATAGGCGGAGGCATCTGCATTGCCCGGACTGAACGTCAAGGTCGGCGCCAGCAGCCCGACCATGAATGGGTGTCGCTGATCGGCCGTCGGTAACAGGGGAACATCGATCGGCGAGGTCTTCTCCAGCAGCAGGACGTTCTCGCCTGGATGCAGGCCGAGTGTCAGGGAAAATTTGCCGTTCGGCACGGTCCATTCGCATTGCTTGCCCATACCGTCTACGGCGCGTAGCCTAAACGCCATGTCGGGCGTAGCTGCCTGACTGAGCGCAAGCGTCGCGTGGATGGTCGCGATGCCGGGTGCATTGGCAGCGGCGAAGACCGTCACAGGTTTATCTCCCACCCAGATCAGATTGGGACCAGCCGCGTAGGGGTAGCCGTTGTCGACCTTGCCGACAATGGCCCATCCCGAATCTCTCGCGTCCCAGAGCGCGTACTGAGCCGTACCCCAGACCTTCTGCCAATGTTCCTGCTCGACGACCGGCCCAGCGTCGGCGGCGTCGGTCAGGAGCAGTTGCACGCTCTCCAACGGGATTGGCATGGACCGCTCCATGACTGCGAAATTCGCGCCGGCGAGATAGCCGGTTGGCGAGACGAGCCTGGTTCTTGAATCACGGAGGAAGTACGAAGCCCAGTGGGCCGCCGTGTCGTCAGTGACGGCGATCGCGACGGGTGCACCGGCGGAGAAGGTGCTGACGTCACGGACCTTCCGTAGCGCGGCCATGTCGGGATTGGGTGGCGCAAGCGACGCGCGAACCGATCGCTCGAACGTCGCGCCGAACGTCGTCATCGCGACCAGCGTTGCCACGCACGCGAGGCCTACGTGAACCCTTGCGCACTCCCTGTACACCCATTGCCACGGCGATGACCATGAGCCACCAGCCGAGAAGGATGAACTTGTAGGCGCCGTAGGAGGTACTCGTATCGATACTCGAACACCCCGAAGCCCGCGACCAGAACCAGGATGACGGCCAGTGGCGCCACGACGCGCCTGACGGTGAGGCGCCAGAATCCGACCAAAGCGAGCGCGTACAGCGCCATCGCCGCCCCGGTCGTCGGCCACCATGGCGCCCGGGCTGCATCCTCCGGGCCGAGGCCCCAAATGGCGGCGGGCCGGATAAGGGGCAGCAGAAGGCCTGAGAACATGCCTTCTGCGGGGCGCGACGAGGTCGCGACGCCACTGGCGAGTTGTCGAGCAACGTACCCTGTCAACTCATTCGCGTAGGGCAGGACCAGGATGCCGGCGACGAGAACACCGAGCAACACGCCCGGTATCGTGACTGCCAACCGCTGTTTGAGGAAAGGTGTGACGAAAAACAGGGCACTGCACCCCAGACAGACCGCAGCGAACTCCGGGTAGGTGTACAGCGTGGCTGCGCCGAGGATTCCGCAAACGACGCACCGGCCCGGGAATGGCGTGGGGCTCTCATCGAGGGCCAAGGCAGCGAGCGCGGGAACATAGGAGAGCGCCAGCATGTTGTCGAGGTTGCTGACCAAGATGGCATTCGCCATCCAGTTTCCGGCGCCACCGCCTACCGCGACAAGCGTCAGCAAGACGTTCGGTAGGCCAAACGTGCGACCGGCCGCCGCGCTCGCGCCGGCCATGACGAAGCTGCTCATCGCCAGCAGCAAACCGTACGCACCGGCGGTGTCCCCTTGGCTGGTAGCCGTCGCCAACCAACCGAGTTGCGCGGCCGACACGAACCGCGTGCCGCTCAGATTGGTGGCCCATTGGTACGCCGGCCCCAGGCCCACCTGCGTCCCCCGGGGATACTCCCAGAGATACGAGGCGAAAATGGAGTACGACCAGGCATCGGGGTGGGACGTGCCCAGCGTGGCGCCAAATCCGTGGACAAAGCACGGAAGCATCAACAGCAGTGGGGCGCTCACCGCAGCGGCGAACACCATCCAAGCGTTGGTCGGGACCGAGGGCCAGGAGCGCGCAGCGCGGACGGTATCGACGAGGCCGACAGTTGCCAGCGCGGCCATCGCCAACCAGATGGCGGTCGCTACGCTGTGAACCGGCGCACGGAAGGTCACGCTGATCCCCAGCATCAGCGCAACAGCGGCCTGCGCGGCCGACGGAGCAAGGAACCAGCCGGTCGCCCCGAGAGCACGTTGTCCGGCGGCGACGATCAACGCCCGGCCGGCAAACGTCCACAGCACTGCAAGTGCCATGTAGCGCAGCGTGTCCGTCACGGCGAAGGGCGGACTCATCGACGGAGGCGCGCGGCCATCTTCGCCAGAGATATTACACTACGGCTGCCGCTCGCGCGTTCGGGTGCTCGCGGCGGACGACACCCCGTCGCCGTTCTCGTCATTGAAGCTTGGGGGGCCTTGGCGTCGCGTCATCGACGTTGCACGCCACTTATCGGCCTGCCGACGGTTCCCAGGCAGCGGCTCGCTACTTTCAGTTCCTGCACTACTGGCCCGATTTGGTCGACCCAGGTCGGCCGAGTGCTTGACGTCCCTCAAGAAATGCTGGCGCCTAAGTTGACGCCGCTTGGTAGCGCCGCTCGACCCGCTGAACCCGCGCCACGGCCATCTGGCCTTCGCACTACCGGCGCCCGGCGGTCATGGTCATCCAGCCATTTTCGAGCTCGACCTCGGTGACGTTTCCACCGTTGGCACGACGCCACGATGACGCCACCGAATCGACGCGACGTCCCGAAGGTTGCGGATATTTCCGGTCACCAATTGCAGCCGGCTATCACCGTCATCGCGCCAGCGCACCGGCACTTCTGCGATCGGGTAGCCGAGCTGCCGGGCGAGGTAGAGAATCTCGACGTCGAACATGTAGCCATCGATCTGCTGGAGTCGAAACAGCTCGCGCGCCACGTCACCGCGGAAGAACTTGAATCCACACTGTGTGTCGACGATGCCGTTGAGCCCGACACAGGCATGCATCAGCAGGCCGAAGCCGCGCGAACCCAACCGGCGGTACAGCGGCTGCGGCCGCTCGATCCGCGCCCCGCGCAGGCCGCGCGACCCGATCACGCCCGCGTATCCACCCTCCAGGAGCGGTTGCACCTGGACGAACTCGGATATCGGCGTCTTGTTGTCGGCATCGACAAAGCCAATCACGTCTCCTTCGCAGAGCCTGACGCCCTCGCGAATCCCACGGCCCTTGCCTCGTCGCATCGGCTGGCCGATGACTTTGAGGCGGCGGCCCGGTCGTCCGAGCGCCGCGGCGCGCTCGCGCGTGCCGTCGGTGCCGTCGGCGGACACGATGACCTCACACGCGATGGCCCGACTCTCGAAGTAGTCGAACGCTTCGTTGATCGTGGTCGCAATCGACGCCGCCTCGTTGAAGGCGGGGATCACCACGCTGACAAGGCTCATCGACATCCGGCTCTCAATCACGCGCGGGTCGCGCGTCTCGGGGCCAGCCTGAATGCGACGCACAGGTTGACCGCGCTGACTGGAATGGGAAATGGGAAGAACGAGCGAACGCGAACGTGGAACATGCGGTCCAGCTCATGCACGATCTCATGTAACGTGCTCACGTGTTCGTTGCGAATGATCGGCGTATAGTCCATGCCAAACCGCCGCCGGAACAAGCGCTCCGCGGAAATCTTACGTGCCACGGAGTAGGCGAAGCCCCCCTCGCAGGGGAGCACCACATCGAACGTGCCATCCGCCTTCAGCAAGCGCCTGATCTCCGACAGAGCGGCGGGCAGGTTCCGCAGGTGCTCGAGGACGTGGATGCTGACGACCCGGTCGAAGAAACCGGCCGGCCATGGCTGTCGCTGCTCGATGTCACCACAGACGACGCGATTCGACGGGAATGCCTTGCGGAGTTCCTTGCAGAACTCCTCCCGATATTCCAGGCAGTAGTACTCCTGACGCGTGAGATCCTCGAACTTGGCGTGGGCGCCGAGCCCGGCACCGATTTCTAGAGTGGTCGAGCCCGGCTTGATTGGGAGTCCGCTCACGCTGCCATGGTTGAACCGCTCGATGGCCGCGTAGCGCGTGGGTAGCTGCTGATGCCACACGGCGACGAATGCTTCGCGGGCGCGCTCCTGTTCGGCGGTGAGCACGGGCGGTCGCTTCGGCCAGCGTCCTGTATTCGGCATCGATGCAGCATTTGCCATAAGACACTCCATCACCGCGTCGGGTTGGACTCATCGCGCCGGCTTGACAGCCACCGCAACGCAGCGGATCCCGATCGGGAAATCCACCCACCGGGCCAGCCATTCTTCGACCGCCGTCGTCCATTTCAAGAAGCCGCCGTGACCGCTGTCTCGAATCGCCCGTTCGACTATCGCCTGCTGGACCTGTTCCGGCGCATTGAGCCATCGGCGATTCCGGCGTTTGATGAAGGCAAACGCCGGATACGGCAGGGACCCGAGGTGCGACTGCGACACCACGGTCAACCCCCCGTCCGCGAGAATCTGACGAACCTCACTGGCGCGGTACCGGCGATAGTGCCGCAGGAACTTGTCATACACATCGTACAGCTGCGGGCCCGCCGGCACCTCAACGACAACGATTCCGCCCGGCTTGAGGATTCGCGCGACTTGCCGCACGGCTTCTTGGTGGTCCTCGATGTGTTCAAGAACATTGAGAATCACGACTGCGTCCAGGCTCGCAGCAGGTAGCGGGCATTTGGTGAGGTCAAAGCGCAGAAGTGGGATGGTGGGCATCCGCGCGGCCAGTCGGTACAAAGGACCAGCAATGTAATCGGACCCGATGACCAGGCGCGCCGGCCAGTCGGCCGCGAGTTCCTCGAGCAGGAAGCCGCTGGAGCACCCTACCTCGAGCAAGACGAGGTTGGGATCGTCGGCTCGAAGATATCGTCGCAGCGCTGATCTGGCACGCCGACGCGACGCCACGTCGATGGGATGTGTTCCCTGGCCGGCTGTATCCTCGTGGAAGCGCGTCAGGTCCTCACTCCATCCGGATTCGCCGGCTTCGTAGTCAAGCACCGCGCAACGGGCGCCTGCGACATCGAAGTCGCGGCCCGTCCAGTTGGGCTGCACGCCGCGCACCACAGGCCACGGAAAGTTGGTCATCAAAGCAAACTCGAGAACGGTTCCAGATCCGCCGAGTGTTTATGGTAAGCCATTGAGTGCACCAATTCGCGCGCCCTCAAAGCGCGGTCAGGCTTACGATCGCCGTTCTGCTTGCGCTTGTTCGTGATAGAACGCCAGACCTTCGTCGGTACCCCCGTCGAAGACCTTGCGCCCGCCACTCAAGACGCAAACCCGGCTGCACACCTGCGCGACGGCGTCGGCCGAATGAGAGACGAAAACCACTGTCCGGCCCTGGTCGATGAACTGCCTCATCGTCTGGCGGCACTTCGCCTGGAACGCCTCGTCGCCCACCGCAAAAATCTCGTCGAGCAGCAGCACTTCGGGATCGAGGTGCGCCGCCACCGCAAACGCCAGCCGCATCACCATCCCCGACGAGTAGTTCTTGATCGGCTCATCGATGAACTGCTCAATCTCGGAGTAGTCCACCACCGCGTCGTAGACGCTATCGACATCAGCGCGGCTCAAACCGTAGACCGAGGCGTTCAGGTAGACGTTCTCTCGTCCGGACAGTTCGGGATGGAAGCCGACGCCGAGTTCGATCATCGTCCCGATCTTGGCGCCCCGGCGCACCAGCACGCGGCCCGAGGTCGGCCGGTGGATGCCGGCAATCAGCTTCAGCAGGGTGCTCTTCCCCGACCCGTTCCGACCCACCAGGCCGACGGCCTCGCCGCGGCCGACGGTGAGCGACACGTCGCGAAGCGCCCAGAAGTCCTCGATGCGTGGGCGGTAGCGCTTGTAGACCATCCCCAGCAGCCTGGTTTTCAGGGCATAGGCACGGTTGTGATGAATGTCGAATCGCTTCGAGACCTGCTCGGCGACGATCACGGTCTCCATTTTCAGGCCAGCTCCGGCATGCTCGACTCGTAGGCGAGGAACACGCTGAGTCCGCACACGAATGCTCCGGCCGAGTAGACCGAGGCCACGATCCAGATCGAAGGGTCGGGCCAGGTGCCGTAGTAGAAGATGTCCTGATACGCGCGAATATACGACGTCATCGGCGCCAGCAGCGCCACCTCGCGAAACTGCTCCGGCACCATCGTCGGCTCGTAGATGATCGGCGTCAGCCAGAAGCCGATGCTGAGGCCCACGTCCACCAGGTGCTTGATGTCCCTGAACGCCGCCGACGCGGTCGAGAGCGCCAGCGTCAGCCCGGTGATGAACAGCACCTGCAGCAGCAGGAACACCGGGAACAGCAGCATCTGCGACGACGGCGCGACGCCGTAGACGAGCAGCACGATTGGCAGGAATACCAGGATGCTGAGGACGTACTGGACCAGATGGAACAGCACCACAGAGAACGGCAAGACCACGCGGGGAAACACCACGCTGCGCAGCAGCGACGCCTGCCCGGACACCGCTTCGGTGGCGCTCATCACGGCGCCGGCGAAGAAGGTCCACGACAGCAGGCCAATCAGGATGAAGAGCGCGAAGCGCGGCGTCGGCAATTTCATCACGTAGGTGAAGGCCAGTGTGTAGACGCCGATCATCATCAGCGGGTTCAGCAGCGACCAGGCGAACCCGAGCAGCGAGCGCTGGTACTTGAGCTTCAGATCCTTGGCGACGATGTTCCACAGCAGGTGACGGTAGTCCAGCGCGCGGCCCAGCGATCCAGCCATGGACCCCACTTCCTCGCCCTGCACCACCAGGTCCTGCCCGCCGAACTGCTCGCGGATTGTCGCCGCCTGGTACTGGCGGAACTTCAGGCCAACCACGGCGCGCCACAGCACGCCGGACAGGCACAGCAGCGCCGACTGGATGGCCACCGCCTGTCGCGAGACACCGTCGTCGATGCCGAGCCACGAGGCGGCCGTCAGCGTGAGCGCCGCGCCAGCGATGACGCCCACTCCCAGGCGGACCGGCCACATCGTCTGGCCGTCGAGGCGATAGAGCTTGAGGATGGTGCTCAGCCCTGATTGCAGCAGGAGGATGACGAACAGCACCGGGGCGGCCGCCGTCATGAAGTGCGGCGCCTCGTCGGCGCCGAACCGCAACTGGTAGGCCAGTGCCATCGCCAGGGTGGCGAGCGCCAGGTCCACGAACACCGCTCGCGCCCCGATTCGCCAGCGCGAAGGGTCCATCATTGCGGCAGCCCGCCTGATTTCATCCTGTCCATTCTAGCGAGTCTTGAGGGAGGCGTGGCCGAAGCGCCAGGCGAAGGCGCATCCTTCAAACGAAAAAGCCCCCGGAGCCGACGCTCCGAGGGCTTGCGATGAGGGTCCTCGTCGAGGTTACGGAACGGTGACGACCTGCACCGGCGGCGCGACGCTCGAGCCGCAGGCGTTGGTGGCAACCACGCTCAGCGAGTAGCTGCCCGATCCCACCGTGCCGGACATCGAGCGGCCGGTGGTCGCGAAGCTGCCGACGAAGCCGCCGGACACGTTCAGGACGAAACCCGACGGCGCGGGTCCGCTGGTGGGCGAATCCCACACCACGAACACCGTGCTGCCGATGCGGTAGCCGAGGAAGTTCGCCGGCGCCTGCGGCACGCCCGAGCACGCGCCCGGGAAGGTCAGTGTCACCGGGTTCGACGCGGGACTAGAACCACCGGCGTTGGTCGCGCGGAGGCGGAGGGTGTACGTGCCCGGCGGCACGCCGGCGAAGCTGAAGCTGTCGGACAGCCCCAGCGGGATCGAGATCGCCAGCGACCCGGTCACGTCGAGCACCAATCCGGTGGCCGCACCGCCGCCGAACGTGTTCTTCCACGCGAGGCCGAGCCCGTCGCCATTGACCAGGCCCAGCAGGTTGGCCGGAGCCGACGGCGCCACCGGCACGTTCACGTGCAGGCGAATCTCGTTCGACGCCGGGCTCTTGTCCGCGCCCAGCTGCCCGTGCATGCGGATGAAGAACGATCCCGACGGCGCCACGAACGTGAAGATGTTCGACGCGCTCGCGGTCGGGATGCTGGCCAGCACTTCCCCGGGGGCCAGGCCGCCCTCGAGGAAGAAGACCGCTGCCTGTGGTCCCACGGTCAACGTGTCCCATCGCAGCGTAACCGTGCTGCCAGAGACGGCGTCAACGCGGAAGTTGAAGGGCGGCTGCACCGTGGTCGGCGCCGCCACGGACAGCGTGACGGTGGCGACGTTGCCCGGGCCAGCTGCGTTGACGGCCTGATAGGTGAACGCGTCGGCGCCCACGAACGGCCAGGTGGGGGTGTAGATGAATCCACCGTCGGCGCCAAGCGCCAGCGTGCCGTGCGCGGGGCCGGCCACCAGCGCGGCGGTCATCGCGCCGCCGCCGTTGGTGTTGTCGTTGGCGAGCACACCGGGCCCGGTGATAGTGAGCGCGGTGTAGAAGGCGGTGGCGAAGGCGTCGTTGACCGCCGTCGGAGCAATCGGCCCGCCGGCGTCGTCGTTCAGAATCGTGCCCACGCCCTGCGCGTCATCGATGACGCCGTTGACGGGGTTGAACAGGTTGACGAAGAAGGTCTCGTTGGGCTCGCCCGTGACGTCGCCGTTCACCGCGACGTTCACCGGCATCGACGTCGCCCCCGGCGGGAAGATGAGCTGACCGGAGGTGCTCTGGTAATCCCCAGCGAGTGCCGTGCCGTCGGCGGTGATGAACGACACCCGGTGCTCCGCGGCGCTCGGATGTGCCAGGGTCACCGTGAAGCCGAAGATCGTGGTGCCGGCGTTACCTTCGGTGGTGGTGACGTCGTTGATCGAAAAGGACGGATTGGGGGCCGGGGTCAGATAGCTCTCCACCACCCGTGTGGAATTAATGGCTCCGGTTCCTGGGTTAATGACCTGAGCCAGCGTGCCCATGCCACGCGTGGCGAAGCCGGCCCAGAGGTCGGCGATGTCGGCCGCGGTGCCGCCGCCGGCGTTGGCCGCCGCGATGATCGCATCACGGGCCTGAACCATCGTCGGTGCGGTCGGATCGAGCTTCATGCCGTCAGTGACGAATTGGAGCATGCGCTGATTGCCGGCAGCGTGGCCCAGGCGCTGGACGAAACGCGCGCGGACCTCCCACAACATGCCGGCCCAGACCTCGCCGATGTTGTGCACCTGATCGAATTGCGCTGAACCGACGGGGCCGCGTGGATAAGCGCCATCGCTGAGATCGGCCTGGGTCGAGTCGATGTCGCCGAACGTCAGTGGGCTGTGCGGACGGCCGTTGAGGCCGGCGACGGCGCGCGGCGCATACGGGAACCGCCGGATGCCGTAGTAGTAGTTGTCCAGATACGCGGGGCCACTCACCTGTTTTGTCGCCCATCCGCCAATGGTGTAAAGGCTATTGACGTCCTCATCCCCGGTGGAGAGCAGCGATCTCGCATAGAAGTCCGACCAGCCCTCCCCCATGCCGCCGGCCATGTTCGGTACTGAGGCCCGTGGCGTTGGAGTGCAGGCGATTTGACAGTCCGTGCGTGAGCTCGTGGAAGATGACGTCCTGATCGAGGCCGCCCGAACGATCCGGGGCCGGGCCGTCCCAGATATACATTTGCATCTGCCCCGGGGTGCCGTCGACCCCCGTCGTAAAGTTGGCATTGTTGGTGCCCGACGAGTCCTGCCCTTCGGCGCTCACGCGGTCGGCGCCAAGCCCCCCTCGTCCGAAGTTGTTGTCCTGGAAGTTTCGCGCCGCTTCGGTGAAGCCCAGCAGGTAAGCGGCATCGTGATAGCGGTTCACCCAGTAGAACATGTTGGTGACGTCGCCGTTCTGATAGGCGGCGGTGAACGGCGAGTCGGCGTCGGGGTCGTAGGCGAAGTCGAACACCCGTGCGGCTCCCGTCACCGGCGCGTCCACACCGTTGACGCCATCGCGGTCAATGCCGGCAATCGCGTTGTTCCCAGCGGTGGTGTTGCCGTCGTCGGTGATCCACCCGAGGTTGTTGAAGGTGCTGGGGGCCTCGTTGCCAATGAGCGTGACCGTCGTGCGCGTCACCGTCGGCGCCTGGTAGCCGGAACCTGGTAACGCCGGCGTCGGCGACGACGGCGCGGGGCTGTCGCTGGCGTAGACGTTGTAGGTCGCCGGCCGTTTTTGGTACGCGGTCATGTTTTTTCGGAACAGCAGCACGGCCTGTTCCGCGTCGACCACCGTGAAGAAGGCATCGGGATCACCCCAGATTTCGGTGGCCCAGGCCAGCCGCACCACGCCGGGCGCCAGCTGAAAGTAGACCTGCCACGCCTTGGCCTCGTTGGCCATCGAACCGCGCGCGAAGGTCACCTTGCGGCCGCCCTGTTCGGTCACCGTCCGCGTCAGCGAGCCCTCGACAACGTCCCAGCCCACGCTGGCCGCGGCCAGCGCAACGGCCTGGCCAGCGCTGACACTCGGCTCGGTCGAGAGCGCCGATGCGTTGGTGAACGTGGCCAGGGCGCCGGTCGTTCGGGCCAGCTCGCCCTTGGCGGTGAAGCCGCCGCGAATCACACCCTGGAAGACGGGAATGCCGTTGATGGTCTGTTCGAGTTCGGCCCAGCCCATGTTCCCCGCGGGATTCATGTAGTCGGCGACCGGCTGCAGTTCCCCGATGTCGGATGCGGCGAGGCCGAACGCATCGGCATTGGCCGTTACGAATCCACGCAGCGCCGCCACGCGATCGCCCGACGGCGGCGTGAGGAAGCCGCTGCCTGGCGCCGCGCTCACCACCTCGACGACGTTCACGCCCGCCTGCCGTTCGATGGCGATGCCCTTGAAGGCGGCCTCGAGTCCGGCCACCCCGGCGATGCGATCCGCCGCGAGATCAGCCGCAAGATCGGGAGCCGGTGCCACGCTCGAGATGAATTCGCCCAACGCCTCGTTCCTGGCCAGTCGCGGGTCCTGCTTGAACAGCCTCAAATCGAAGTTCGGGTGTGCGTCGACGTCGGCCATCGTCAGGATCGAGCGGTCGCCGGGCTGGGCAAAGGTCGCCACCGTGGCGAACATTGCCGCAAGCAGCGCGATGACCGGCAACGCCCGTGTGTGACGGCGGCGCGCCGGCGCGGGTTTCGGATGCGGTTCGCGATGTCTGTGGGAAATCAGCCTATTCATGGGTGAGGGCGATCACGGCACGATAGGCGCTGGCCTCGGTCGAACGGCCGTTCTCGGGATAGGGGTCCAGACGCTCGAGAATGACCCGCAGACCACGGACGACCACGTCCTTGGCGGTCCTGGCGTTCAGGTGCAGCTGCACGGTTTCGGGTTCACCTTGCTCCGGCGACACTCGCAGTTCGATTGTCGCGTCGCCCTCCCACACGCACTGGACGCCCTTTGGGCACCGCGAGTCTTCGACCACACGCACGAAGGTGAAGGTCGCCTTGGAGCCAGCGTCGGCGGTCGGCGTCCCGATCGATAGCTCGAGGGAGGTCGCCATGGCTATCAGTACCGGGAGGACGGGCAGCACCCTCCCATTGTCCGTCATTCGGGGGCTGGTGGGCACGGCCCGGGAGACGCAGAATGCCGCCGATGGGCTGGTCATCGGCGGCATTGGTGCCGGCAGCAGCCGCGGCCTGCTACGGTACCGTCACGGTAATCGGGGCGGTGGCGGGACCGTTGCCGCACGGGTTGGCGGCGACGACACTGATGGTGTAGGAGCCAGGGCCGACGACACCACTCAGTCCGCGTCCGGGCGTGCCGAAGCTTCCTACGAAGGAGCCGCTGACGTTCAGGATGAACGTCGTCGGCGCCGGTCCGCTCGCCGCCGGGTCCCACGTCACGAAAATCGTGCTGCCGACGCGGTAGGCGAGCAGGTTGGCGGGCGCCTGCGGCACGCCGGAGCAGGCCCCCGGGAAGGTCAGGGTGATCGGGTTCGATGAGGGGCTGGCACCCGCGCCGTTCAGGGCTCGGAGGCTGAGGGTGTAGGTACCCGGCGGCACACCCGCAAAGGTGAAGGCGTCCGTCGCCCCCAGCGGAATGGTCGTGGCCAGGGCGCCGCTCACATCCAGCACCACGTTGGTCGGCGCTCCGCCGGCAAATGTGTTCTTCCAGGCGAGCGCGATGAAGTCGCCATTGACCGTCCCCAGCAGGTTGGTGGGGGCAGATGGCGGCTGCGGCACGTTCACGAAGATTCGGATCTCGTTTGACGCGAGGCTCCTGCTGGCGCCTGAGATCGTGTGCATCCGGACGTGGAACGCCCCGGTCGGCGCAACGAACGTGTAGATCGGCGTGGCGCTGCCCGTCGGGATGCTGGCCAGCACCTCACCGGGATTCACGCCGCCTTCAAGCTGGTAAGCGGTTGGCGTGGCGCCCGTCGCCGGCGGTGTCCACCGCAAGGTGACGACGTTACCGGCGATCGACGCGGCAGAGAGGCCGGTCGGAGGTTCGGGGCTGCCGGGCGGCGGCGCCGATCCGCAGGTGTAGATGCGGAAGTTGTCAACGGCCCACCCAAGCGATCCCACCGAACTGTCGGTACCCACGCGGAACCGGAACCGAACCGCCTGCCCCGCCAGCGAGGCAAGGTTGAGCCGTGTCCCGGTATAGCCGAAGCTCGATCGCACGAAGCCGGCCCGCGCCCCGAGCGGGTTACCGGCAGCCAGGGTGCCGTTGTAGGCCTGGCCCCCATCGATCAGAGGTCCCGCGTCGGTCCAAGTGGTGCCGTTCGTGCTGAACTCGAGCACGCCGCCGTCGAAGAAGCTGCTACCCAGGTGCTCGAACTCAAACGCGTGATCGAACGAGAGCCGTGCCGCAGCCGGCAGCACGATGGCGTTGGTCATGGCCAGTCGGTGATCGGAGAGTGTCTCCACATCCTCGCCGTAGACGCTACGGGTGCCGTCTTTCGCGAAGTCGCCGATGATGGCCCAGTCGTTACCCGACGTTGAGGAGACCGACCAATTGGCGCCGCCGGACTCGAAGCCGTCGGCGAAGACCGGGGTCGGTGCGCCGCCCATAGGACAGAAGGTGGCCGGAGGAGGAGTTGCGCCGGCACACGGCCACGGATTTGCCATCTCGACCGCCAGCAGCGCCGTCGCCACCTGGGCGCAGTCCGCGCCAGTGATGCCCAAGGTGCCGATCAGGTCGCTGCACGACTGGTTCAGTGCCTGTGCATTGTCAGCGAAGCCCGATCCCGACGTCAGGTAGGTGGTGAGCGCCCGATACTGAACCTTCGCCGCCTTGGCAAGCCCGATCCCGGTGATGGTGCGGCCGTTGTACGTGCCTCCATCGACCATCAGCGCATATCCATGGTTCGGCACGCCGCTGTTGCTGTGCACACCGCCGCTGTCGGCCGAACTCGATGTCGCCGCATCACTGCGACACACGAACTGGGCACTGTCGCTCAGCTTGCCGGGGTCCCCGAAGAGCGTCGGCGTCATCATGTGGCGGATGGCGCCGATGGACAGATCTTCGGCCACTTGCCAGCGCACGCCGGCGCCGTCGTTGCCAACACCGTTGGTGAGATCCATCGTCTCGCCGAAGATGTCGGAAAACGACTCGTTGAGCGCGCCTGACTGGTTGTAATAAAGCAGGTTGGCCGAGCGTTCCGTGACAGCGTGGCTCAGCTCGTGCGCCACCACATCGTCGGCGGACGCAAAGCCCTCGCCGTACACCATCTGGGTGCCGTTCCAGAACGCATTCTGGAAAGGGGTGCCGGGCGCGTCGCGATACCGAACTGACGAGCGCAGTTGGCCGCCTGCGTTGTCGAAGCTGTCCCGGTTGTGATTGATGAAAAAGTAATCGTAGGTCTGCCCCGCGAAGTCGTACGCCTGGTTGGCGTCGGTAATGCCGATTGGCGCGCTTCCCTCCGAACGGACCAGCGTGCCCGGAAGCGTTGAGCCGAGGGCCGAATCGTAGACGGCGCGATTCTTCGCCTCGGCAAGCTGGCTGAAAGTGAGAAGGACGCCGCCGGTGTGCGCGTCCACCCAGATGTACTGACGCAGCGCCTCACCGCTCGCCTCGATGAACCAGGCGAGCCGCGTGGGAAACGTACCCTCGTCGATCATGCCGCGGTTGAAGACTTCCAGACGCGGACTGCTGAACCGTGCGTCACCGGCCTGATCGCCCCGGTATTTCGCAATGCAGCGTCAGCGCCTGCTCGAGTGCTCCCGCCGGGGCAATGCTGGGAGTGAGCAGCACCGCCACGTCCTTCAACGTCCGCCCGTTTGCCGCAACGACGCGGTTGCCCCTGAGGTGCACGATCAGCTCGCCGGCCGTGACCGGTACGCCGTCGCGCATCTGCTGCAGCCTGACATGCTCCTGGCCCAGCGCGTCCACGCGCGACCGCCCCATCGGCCGAACATCAGCCCGACTGGTAAGGCCGAACGGCTCGCCGTAGAGATCCGCAAACGCGAGCGCACGGGTTTCGGCAGGTGTGCCGGCAACTCCCGGCAGCAGGAGGCCATCGCCGCTCCTCGTTGCGAATGTCACCAGACCATCCTTGGCGGAGCGCGAGCGAATGGCCAGGCCCTGGCCGGGTTCCGACAGGCTTGGAATGGATGGGACGCCTGATTGAGGCTCCTGCCCACTCACGCCGACTAATCCTGCCGCCGCCAGGGTGCCCGTCAGAAGCAACGCCGACACGGTGCGTCGAATGCGTGACATCGAAATTCTCCAGGCCCACGTCGTGGACAACTAATCTGCTTGAGGGAACGTGAAAACCGCGACCGAGCGTATGCGAACTCGGAGGCCGGCACAAGGTGAGACGCGCCCTTATCAACCCGACGATCGGTCGCGAGTGACGAGGCGTGTGAAGAAGCGGGCAATCAACCCCAGCGCCACGACCGGGCTCGCGAGGCGCGCCGCCACGCCCCCGTGTTTCCAGTAGTAGCGGAACGCGCTGCGATGAAAGGCCCGCAACGACCGCATTGGCGCATGACGGCTCGCTCGCGCGGTCAGGTGCACGCGCCTCGGCGACCGGCGCGTACAGGGTGAGCCAGCCCGCGTCGGCGGCCCGCTTGCAGAAGTCCGCGTCTTCCCAGTAGAGGAAGAACCCTTCGTCGAACCCGCTCACCTGGTCGAAGGCCTCGCGGCGGATGAGCGTGAACGCGCCACTGACCCAGTCCACGGGCACGATGCCGTCGGCCGGCGCCGCCTTCAGGTTCCTGCGCGTGAGCGGGTTGTCCGGCGCCACCCGTGACAGCCACGACGTCCTGCCGCCCAGCGCCGTCGTGATGTCGGGAAAGCCGCGTGCCGAGTGCTGCAGCGCGCCGTCCCCTTCGCGAATCAAGCCGCCGACCACGCCCGCGTCGGGATGCGCGGCCAGCACGTCGATCAGCGGCGCCAGCCACCGGCGCCGCAATCTGGCAATCCGGGTTGAGCAACAGCAGCGGCCCTGGACCGGCATGCCGCGCGGCGTAGTTGACGCCCGCGGCGAAGCCGGGATTCTCTCGTCGGGGCAGGTAGGTGACTCGTGGGAACTTCGCTACCAGGCCGCGGCCTCGGGCTTCGTCGGCCGCGTGATCGACCACCACGATGGGAACGTCCGGTTCGTGCGCGGCGAGCGACGCCAGGCACTGCTCGAGTTCCGCGTAGGCGCGATAGCCGACGATGACGACCGTGGGCGTCATGCGGGCAGCCGCGACAGGTAGCGCGCGACCGCGTCCTCCCATCGGGGCATGATCACGCCGGCGCGGGCCAGTTTCTCGTTCGACAGCACCGCAAACTGCGGCCGCGGCGCCTTCATCACCACGTCGGTCACCGAGGTGGGCACGATCAGCGATTCATCGAGACGAAGCGTCCTGGCCACCGTCTGCCCCACACCCTGCCAGGTCGTGGAGCCACTGTTGACGCAGTGATACACCCCGTGCTCGGCGCGGCGCTCCAGCAACTGCCACGTCGCCTCGGACACATCGTCCACGAAGCTGGGCGACACCGTGCGGTCGTGGAACAGGTTCATCGGGCGGCCCTCGCGGAGCGCGGCCACCACGCGATCGATCGTGGAGCGGCCGAGCGGTCCGCCGAACAGGCTCTCGACGCGCAGCACATAGTGGCGGTGGCAGTCGCGCGCCATCCACTCGCCCACCAGCTTCGACTGCGCGTAGACGCTTTGCGGCTCCGGCGGATCGGCTTCGGTCCACGCGCGATCCTCGCGTCCGGCGAACACGAAGTCGGTGCTGTAGTGCACGAAAACGGCGCCCGCCTCATGCGCCGCTCTTGCCAGGATGCCCGGGGCCAGCCCGTTGATGGCGAACGCCAGGGGCTGCTGTTGTTGCGCGCCGTCCACGTCGTTGAACGCCGCGCAGTTGACGATCAGCGTCGGCGACAAACGCGCCACCGCGCTCTTTACTGCGGCGGCATCGGTGATGTCCAGGTCGCGCCGGTTGAGCGCGTGCACAATCGCATCGCGGCGGAAGCGTTCGACAATGGCGCGGCCAAGCTGGCCGTCGGCGCCCACCACCAGCACGATCGGCGTCGGGGAGGTCATCGCTATGCGCTCCAGGCGTCGCTCACGGCTTCGATCACTCGTGCCTGATCGTCGTCGGTCAGCTGATAGAAGATCGGCAGGCGCACCAGCCGATCGCACACGTTCTCGGTGACGGGGAACTGTCCATCACGCCCGCCAAGGCGTCGTCCCATCTCCGAGAGGTGCAGCGGCAGGTAGTGGAACACGGCGAGAATCAACTGCGCGCGCAGCGCCGCCAGCAGGCGCGTGCGCGCCTCGAGCGTCGGCATCAGCACGTAGAAGATGTGCGCGGGATGGCCGCAGTGCTCGGGGACGATCGGCATCCGCACGCCGGCGGCAGCGGCGCGGGGAGCCAGCGCCTCGAAGTAGCGGTTCCACAGCGCGTGGCGGCGGCGCTGAATCCTGTCGTGCGATTCGAGCTGCGCCAGGAGGTAGGCCGCAAGAATGTCGGACGGGAGGTAGCTCGAGCCGACGTCGCACCAGGTGTACTTGTCCACCTGCCCGCGATAGAAGCGGGTGCGATTGGTGCCCTTCTCGCGGATGACCTCGGCCCGCTCGACGTGGCGCACGTCGTTGATCATCAGCGCCCCGCCTTCGCCGCAAGACAGGTTCTTGGTGTCGTGAAAGCTGAGTGTGGCGAGGGCCCCGAAGGTTCCCAGCTGACGGCCCTTGTAGGTGCCGAACAGGCCGTGCGCGTTGTCCTCGATCACCACCAGCCCATGCCGGTCGGCGATCGCCATGATGGCGTCCATCTCGCAGGCGACGCCGGCGTAGTGCACCAGCAGGATGGCCCGCGTGCGAGGGGTGATGGCGGCCTCGATGGCGGACTCGTCGATATTCAGGGTGTCGGGCCTGATGTCCACGAACACCGGCCGCGCGCCGCGCAGCACCAGGGCGTTCACCGTGGACACGAACGTGAAGGGCGGCACGATCACCTCGTCGCCCTCGCGCAGATCCAGCAGCAGCGCCGACATCTCGAGCGCGTGGGTGCACGACGTCGTGAGCAGCGCTTTCGGCGAGCCGGTCAGACGTTCCAGCCATTCGTGACAGGTCTTCGTGAACGGGCCGTCGCCGTGGATGGGCCCTTCGGCAATCGCGCGCGTCACATACTCGGCCTCGCGCCCGGTGACGGCGGCGCGGTTGAACGGAATCGGGTTCAACGTCGTCGCTCCTTGACGGCGGCCCGCGTCTCGCGGTCCACCTCACGCTGCCGGATGGCGTCGCGCTTGTCGTGCGCCTGCTTGCCCTTGGCCAGCGCGATGGAGACCTTGACGCGGCCATTCTTGAAGTAGAGCCGCGTCGGCACCAGCGTCAGCCCCTTCTCCACGGTCTTGCCAATCAGCTTGCGGATCTCGTACTTGTGCAGCAGCAGCCGCCGCTTGCGCTTGGGATCGTGATCGACGTAGCCCCGATGCGAGTAGGGATTGATGTGGACGTTGTGCAGCCACACCTCGCCGCGATCGACCTGGGCGTAGCTGTCGCGGAGGTTGGCCCGCCCCTCGCGGATCCCCTTCACCTCGGTGCCGAGCAGGGCGATGCCCGCCTCGAAGGTTTCAAGGATGTGGTAATCGTGAAACGCCTTCCGGTTGTCGGCGATCAGCGTATCTTCCGCTTCGTCTTTCGGCCTGGCCATCAACCCCTCAACTCACGTGAATGGGGCGTCCTGGCCTCGGCCAGACGGGCCGCCAGCTGAATCGCCGACACCAGGCTGCCGTGATCGGCGACGCCGCGCCCGGCGATGTCGAACGCCGTGCCGTGATCCACGGAGGTGCGGATGATGGGCAGGCCCACCGTGACGTTCACCGCGTCTCCGAATGCGAGCAGCTTCACTGGAATCAATCCCTGATCGTGATAGCAGGCGACCACCGCATCGAACTCGCCGCGCGTGGCGCGCACGAAGATGGTATCGGCGGGGAACGGGCCGCTCGCGTCCACGCCCTGCGCGCGCGCCGCGGCCACGGCGGGGCGAAGGACGGTGTCTTCCTCGCGTCCCCAGCAGTCCGGCTTCGCCCGCGTGCGGGTTCAACCCCGCGAGCGCGACCCGAGGCGCGGCAACGCCGAGACCAACCAGCCACTCCGACGTCATGCGGATGGTGCGCGCCACGTCGGCGGTGGTCAGCAGGCGCGGCACGTCAGCCAGCGGCACGTGCACGGTGGCCAGCGTCACGCAGAGCGCCCGGCGATCGCCATGCGCCGCCGCGTAGAACAGCATCCGCACGTGTTCCACGCCACACAGGTGCGCCAGCAAATCGGTGTGGCCCTTCCACGGCAGGCCGGCCAGCGCAAACGCCCGCTTGCTGAGCGGCGCGGTGGCGATGGCGTCCACCTCGCCCTGCCTGGCAGCCTCGACCGCCCGCAGCAATGTGTCGTAGGCCGCGCGGCCCCCGGCGGCGCTGTCTTCGCCGGGATGGATGCCGTCCAGGCTGGCGGGCTCGAACACGACCGGCTCGCAGACGGCCTGCACGCGTGGATCGACACGGGCCTTCTCGGCGATTTCAGGACCGATGCCGGCCGGGTCGCCCACGGTGATGCCGACACGCACGCGGCGCATCTCGTAAGTATCGCTCAGGGTGGCCCTGGAGCTAGATCTGCATCGACAGCCACTCGGTGACCACTTTGGCGCCGGCGTTGCGATCCAGGGCGAAGAGCGCGCGGTCCACGGCGCCGAAGGCCGAGCGGGCGCGGTCGCCGACAAAGTTCTGGGCGATGGCGTGGAGATCGCCGGCCACCACCGGGTTCGCGAGCACCCGCGGGTCGGCGCCGCTGTTGATGGCTTCGATGTCGCGCAGCATCGAGGCGGTGAGGCGCAGGATCACGGCGAGGTCCTCGCGCGTGCGCTCCTTCTTCGACGGCCCACCGACCACCGCGGCGGCAATCTGCAGCCGGCCCTGGGCGTCAACCCGGCCGGACGTCTGCTGCAACAGCAGCAGCGCCGTTTCGCGCAGCACCGACACGTCGGTGGATCCCAGCTGCAGCGCCTGCCCGACGCTGCCGTCGGCCAGCGCCGACAGCGCGCGGGCGTCGCTCTCGGTGAATTCGTGGTCGCGCACGAGCAGCGTCGACACTTCCTCGGCGGTGAGCCGGCCGAAGCGCAGCGCCATGGCGCGCGAGCGCACGGTGCCGAGCAAGGACCCGGGCACGGCGGTGGTGAGGATGAAGACGGTGGCGGGCGGCGGCTCTTCGAGCGACTTCAGCAGCGCGTTCTGCGACGCCACTTCGAGTGTCTCGGCCTCGCGGACCAGCACCACGCGGCGCTTGCCCTCGAACGGCCGGTAGGAGGTCCGCGACAGGACCTCGCGGATCACGTCGATCTTGATCGAGGCCTTGTCGTCCGGTTCGATGGCGATGACGTCAACGTGGATGCCGCGTGCGATGCGCTCGCAGGCGCGGCATTCGCCGCAGGCGTCCATGCCCAGCGTCGCCTGGGCGGGATCGCCAGGATACGTGGGCTCGATCGCGTCGGCGGGTTGCACGGGCGTCAGACAGTTGAGGGTCTGCGCCGTGGCAACCGCCGCGCGCCACTTCCCCACCCCCGCCGGCCCCGTGAAGAGGAGCGTGGGGGGCAACGTTCCCCGTCCAATCGCGCGCGAGAGCAGCGCGGTCAGCCGCCGGTGACCGGCGAGGGAACGAAAAGGCATGGGGGAATGATACTGCTCAGTCTAGGTCGAGGTGCGCCGCACGCTCTCGGCGCGCGGGCCTTTCGGGCCTTCGCCCACTTCGAACTCGACCCTGTCGCCTTCGCGCAGGTTGTCGATCCCCTCACCGTAGACGGCGCTCTGGTGGAAGAAGTATTCCTTGCCCGCGTCGTCCTTGATGAAACCGAAGCCCTTGTCCACCCGAAGCGTTCGAATCGATCCTGTCATCGTCACCTCCAATATGCGCTGGCATTGTACTAGCGGGTTCGCGTGTGCCGGCGCCACGCGAAGACGGCCCCAGCCGCCGCCGACTCTCGGCACGCCAAACCTGTTGATCGTGGAAGAGGATTGGCGGGGTGGACGGGACTCGAACCCGCGGCCTCCGGCGTGACAGGCCGGCGTTCTAACCAACTGAACTACCACCCCTCCCTGGGAGGGAAAGAGAATCTGTTGATCTTGTGATCTGATGATCTGGTGATCTGATGCGGGATCTTGCGATCGGGCGAGGTCAGTTCCGGCGCGGTGTCAGGGCGCCCAGGTCAGCAGAAAATCAACGCTTCATTACATCACAAGTTCGGACGGCAGTCACCAACTCACATCCAGGGCCGTCGAACAGCTGCTCGGGAACTGGTGGGCGGTACAGGACTCGAACCTGTGACAGCCGGCGTGTAAAGCCGGAGCTCTACCAACTGAGCTAACCGCCCTCTACCCCCCGGCAAAGGATCTAATTCTAGTCAGTCGCCGTCCAAATCGTCAATATTGACGAGATGCCAGACAGCAACCGCCTCATTGTGGCCATCACCGGCGCCTCGGGGTCGATCTTCGGCATCCGGGTGCTGGAACTGCTGCAGAAGACCGGCATCGAGGCCCATCTGGTCATCAGCAAGTGGGGCGCGCGGACCCTGCTCCACGAGACGTCCACCACCCTCAAGGACGTGCAGGCCCTGGCCCACACCGTTTACAACAGCAACGACGAGGGCGCGGCCATTTCGAGCGGATCGTTCCGCACCATGGGCATGCTGGTGGTGCCGTGCAGCGCCCGTTCGGTGGCCTCGATCGCCCACGGGCTCGGCGATTCGCTGGTCCACCGCGCCGCCGACGTCATCCTGAAGGAGCGGCGCCGTCTCGTGCTGGCCGTGCGCGAGGCGCCCCTCAGCGAGATTCACCTCGAGAACATGCTGAAGCTGTCACGCATGGGCGTCGTCATCTGCCCGCCGATGCCGGCGTTCTACACGAAGCCGGCGAGCCTCGACGACCTCGTCACCTACACCGCGGTCCGGCTGCTGGACCAGTTCGACATCCACATCGACGTGCCGCGATGGGACGGCGAAATGGGCACGCCGGAGTAGGGTAAGGCAAAAGGCAGAAGGCAAAAGGCAGAACGGCAGACGGCAGACGGCAGACGGCAGCCGCCACGGCCGCGAGGCGCGCCTTCCCGAGCCGCGCTCGGCCGCCGTCTCTCTACCGAGCCCGAAGGCGAGGCCTAAAAGAGGATCTTCGCGGCGAGCAGCGCGAACCCCGCCACCAACCCGGCTATCGTGTGGTGCTCGCGGTTCCGCAGCGCGCGCTCGAGCGAGAAGGTCCGGGTCATCGGCGCCATGCGCTTCTCGACGTAGGCGTCGTAGGCATCGCCGAACTTCTCGCGCAGGTGCGCTTCCTCGCTGCGGCGCGCGGCCGACAACGTCAACCCCAGGTAGATCCCGATGATCGCCGCGACCACCAGGCTGGTGGACGCGATCGCCAGCCCGATGCCGATCAGCGACGAGCCCAGGTAGAGCGGATGGCGCACGTAGCGATACGGGCCGGAGGCTGTCACCTCGAGGCTCTTCTCGAGATGGCCCGCCGCCCACAGCCGCAGCAATTCGCCGCACGCGGCAATCGCCGCGCCCGCGGCCCAGGTGTTCCACGCCGGCCGGGCGAGCCACAGGACGAACGCCGCAAGGCCAAAGCCCAGGGCCACGCGAAACCGGGTCAGGAACCGCCTCACGAAGATCGCCTCTCCTTCGCCAGCCGCCGCCCGACGGCCTGGATCACCTCGTCCAGCGAGATGTCGTTGATGCACGGCGCGCCGATCAGGCACTGCCGTTTGTGGTGACACCGGCACTGCTCCGCCCGCGAGATCACTTCGTCCTCCGGATCCCACGGACCGTTCCGTTCGGGGCGAGTCGGCCCGAACAGCCCGACGATGGGCGCGCCCATCGCGGCGGCAATGTGCAGCGGCCCGGTGTCACCGGAGACGACCAGCGCCGCTCCGCGCATCAAGGCGGCGAGATCGGCAATCTCCGTCGGCGGCGCGATGCGCGCCGCGCCGCCTGACGCAGCGACGATCTCCTCGGCCAATGCGCGCTCCGAAGGGCCCCACGTGATGAACGAGGCCAGGCCGAACCGATGCAGCAGCGCTTCGGCGAGCGCGCCAAAGCGCTCGGGCGGCCACCGTTTGTTCGGCCACGCCGCCCCGGGGTTCAAGACCGCGTAGCGCGCGGGTCCCACGGCGTCCTGCAGCGCGGCGCTCAGCGCCGGCGACGGCGCCGCGGAGAGCGGCAGCGTGAACGGCGACACCGGGGCGCCGAGATGCGCGGCCATCGCCAGGTTCTTCTGGATGATGTGCGGCGCCTCGGGCGGCGTCACGACCTCGGTATACAGCCGCGCGGCATGCGGCTCGCGCAGGTGCCCGGGCGCGAAGCCGATGACACGCCTGGCACCGGACACCCTGGCCCATGCCGCCGACTTGATCAATCCCTGCAGATCGAGCGCAACATCGTAGTGTTGACGCCGCAGGTAATAGGCCGCCTTCAGGTAACCCAGGCCGCTCGCGAACACGACGTCACGGCCGCGTGCGCCGCTCTCCCGCGCCCGCACGATGATCCGGCGCCGCAGCCCGTCCACCATCCCCAGCACCGCCGCATACGACTCCTCGACCAGCCAGTCGATCTCGGCCGACGGATCGTGCCCGCGGATCGCGGAGAGCACCGGCACCGCGTGGACGATGTCGCCCAGTGCGCTCAGCCTGACGATGAGGATGCGGGTGGACAAGGGGATAGCTTACGCGCTAGAGGCCTGAAGCCTGGAGTCTCAGCGCAGCCGCCGCACGAGGTCGCTGGTCGAATGATCCTTCGGATCGCCGACGATGGCGATGCGGCCGCCGTAGGCGCGGACGGTGTCTCGCTCGGGAACGGTGTCCAGTGTGTAGTCGGTGCCCTTGCAGTGGACGTCCGGCTTCAGCAGCTCGAGCAGCGGCGTGACCGTGGGCTCGGAAAAGATCACGACGTAATCCACCGCGCGCAGGGCGGCCACGAGCTCTGCGCGATCGAGCGCGGCCATCACCGGTCGCGCTGGCCCCTTCGACGCCCTGACCGACTCGTCGTCGTTCACCGCGACGATCAGGCAGTCCGCCTCCTGGCGGGCCGCCTCGAGGTAGCGCACGTGACCCACGTGCAGCAGGTCGAAGGCGCCGTTGGCGAACGCAAAGCGCAGACCGCGCTCGCGCCCCTGTTGGACGCGCACCACCAGCTCGTCTCGCGTCAGCACCTCACCCACGAACGCCTCCCAGGCGGTGCAGCCAGCGATCGATGACCCGCACCGCGATGCGGGTGCCGCAGACACTGATGCCCACCGTCAGCCACGCCAGAATCAACATCGTCACGGAGAACGGATCGTCGATCGGCAGCGCGCGCTGCAGCGCGGCCATCGCCAGCAGGCCGGCGCCGGCGCCAGCGACAATGCGGGCCGCGACGTTGACGCCGAAGTGCGCCCAGTCCCAGCGGTACAGCCCCATCGCGAACAGGCCCACCACCACGCAGGCGACCGCCGCCGACAACTCCGGCGGCGATGCCGTGCTCCCGTTCCGCACCAGCGCCACGGCAACGGTCAGCGCCAGCACCACGGTGATGCCGTCCAGAATCACCCACAGCATCTGCCGCTTGTAGAGCAGCTCGCCCGGCAGGGTGAAGCCCCACGCCGAGGCCGGTCCGTCCGGCTCGGTGCCTTCGGGATAGACGCGCACCCGCGACAGCACCGCGCCGAAAAGCGCCAGGCCCAGCACCAGGATGGCGACCGCGAACATCGCGTACGAGAACCCGACGTTGTAGAGCAGGTAGGCGATCACGCCGGCAGCCGCCGAGATGACCCACAGCATGAGGACGGCCGTGGTCTCGCTCAGCCCGATCGCGACCAGCCGGTGCGAGGCATGATCGCGGCCGCCCTGGCTGATCGCGCGGCCCGAGAAGTAGCGCGCCACCGACACCAGCGTGGTGTCGAAGATCGGCAGCGCCAGCGCCATCACCGGGAAGATGAAGATCGAGAAGACGCTCTTCGAATAGGACTCGCCATTGGTGAGGTTCAAGGCCGCCAGCGCGAAGCCGATGGTGAAGCTGCCGCCGTCGCCCATGAAGATCGAGGCGCGCGGGAAGTTGAACACCAGGAAGCCCAGCACCGCGCCGATGAACACCGCGCTCGCCAGCACGCCCTCGATGTTCCCGGTCTGGTGAAACAGCAGCAGCCGCGACACGCCGGCGATGACCGCGGTGCCCGCGGCCAGCCCGTTCATGTTGTCGAGCAGGTTCATGGCATTGGTGATCGCCACGACCCAGAACACGACAATGCCCATGTCGAGCCACCAGGCGAACGCGCTGTTGAAGTGGAAGTCGGCGGCATAGAGCAGCAGCCCGCCGACGAGCTGCAGCACGATCTTCGTCTGAGGCCGGATGTCGGTCGCATCATCGACCAGCCCGGTGAGGAACATGACGCCGGTGAGCACGAGCAGCGCGCCCATGAAGGGCGACCAGGGCACGTGCCACAGCAGGCCGATGGCGAAGCCGGCGAAGATGCCGACGCCGCCGTAGAGAGCGGTGGGCTCGCGGTGCCAGCGGTCGGGGCGCGTCGGCGCCAGCCATCCACGGCGGCGCGCGGCGTGCCGGATCAGCCAGGTCGCCGTCGCGGCCACGAGGAACGTCTGCGCGACGACCAGCGCGAGTGCGGCACCGCTCGGCACAGGCGTCAGCGGCTCCTGAGCGCGCGGACCAGCTCCGCAGCCCGGACGGTGGCAGTGCCCCGCTTCATCACGACCAGCCCGCCGGCCACGTTCGCAAGGCGAGCCGCGTCCTCCATGGACGCGCCGGCCGCGAGCGCCAGCGTCAGCGTGGCCATCACGGTGTCGCCCGCCCCGGTGACGTCGGCAATCTGATCCGATCCGAAGATCGGGATGTGCACGGTCTTCCGGCCGGGCTCGAACACCGCCATCCCGCGGCTGCCGCGCGTGACGATCACGGCCTGCATGCGGGTGCGCTGCAGGATGCGCCGTCCGGCCCGTTCGAGCACCGGCAGGTGATCGTCTATGCGGACCCCCAGCGCCTGCTCCACTTCCGATTCGTTTGGCGCGCACGCGGTCAGCCCGCGATAGCGCGTCAGCGCGTAACGCGAGTCCACCAGCACCGGCACGCCGCGGCGCTTCACGCGATCGGCGACCTCCTTGGCCAGCGCCGGCGTCACCAGGCCGGAGCCATAGTCGGAGATCAACACCGCATCCGCGTCACGGACCGCGACGATGGCCGCGCGCGCGATGGCGGCGCGCTCCGCGTCGGTCACGGGGCGGACCGACAGGCGATCGATGCGCACGACCTGCTGCTTGGCGGAGTGGATGCCGCCGGCCAGAATGCGCGTCTTGACGGGTGTGCGAAAGCCGGCGGGACGCACCAGCCCGCGGCGATCGACGCGCGCCGGCAGCGCCTGCTGCACGCGCCTGCCCGGCTCGTCGCGGCCGACCAGCGACACCAGCCGCACCTGACCGCCGAGCGCGGCGACGTTGCTGGCGGCGTTACCGGCGCCGCCCGGCACCATCTCGGTCGAGTCGTATTCGAGGATCAGGACCGGAGCCTCTCGCGAGACGCGGGCCACGCGACCGTAGACGTACTCGTCCGCAATCAGGTCGCCGATCACGACCACCCGCGCGCCCGAAAATTTCCGCGTTATCTCGATCATCAGATCCCTACCGCGCGGTAGCGCGGCCTGCGCGCCGAAGGCGCGCCGGTTCCCACTCACGTGCCCATGCACGCCTTGCTCCAGCCTACGCGCCGACGGCGCGCCTGCTCTCACGCAACACGAACGCCGTTGCGGCCATCAGGTTATCGCAGATGGCTTCGACCCGCTGATCGGCCGCGCGCGTCGCTTCCTGATCCAACCCGTGCCCGGTGCGCAGCAGCACCGCGCGCATGCCGGCGGCGTGCCCCATCTGCACGTCGCGCCAGTGATCGCCGATGACCCACGACTGCTGAAGGTCCAGCCCGTGCCGCGCCGCCGCCTCGAGCGGCATCGCCACGCCCGGCTTCCGGCAGTCACACGGCGTGGACAGGCCAGGCACCACCGACTCGGGATGATGCGGGCAGTAGAACCAGTCGTCGATCGTCGCCCCGCCGCGTTCGAGGCGATCGGCCATGCGCCGGTGCGTCTCGAGGACGAACGCCTCGGTCATCAGGCCCCGCGCGATCCCGCCCTGGTTGGTGACGACGATGATCGCGAATCCGGCGCGGCGCAGCAGGCGAATCGCATCCGCGGCGTACGGGTAGATGTGCAGCGTCGCCAGGTCCGTCAGGTACCCCACATCGTCGTTGATGGTGCCGTCGCGATCGAGGAACACCGCCGGGCGACCGCGAACGTCAGTCATGTTCGTGCTCATGAGCGTTGGACGATCGCCATTGTGGCCGAGGCCACGGCTTCGGCGGTGACGCCGGTCATGCACCGGTGATCGATGGGACACTCGCGCAGCATGCACGGCCGGCACCAGACGTCGGTGGCAAGGATGCGGGGCGGGACCGCGTCCGGTCCGTTGACGAGCGGCGCGGTGCGGTGCTCGTTGGTGGCGCCGAACACGGCCACCACGGGCGCGCCGACGGCGCCCGCCAGGTGCATCGCCCCGGAGTCGTTCGAGACCACGGCCGATGCGCCCGCCAGCACCGCGGTCAGTTCCGCGAGCGAGGTGCGTCCGCTCAGGTCGGTCACCGACTCGGGACTCGCGGCGCCCGCCTCACGAGTGATGGCCTGGCATGTCGCGGCATCGGCACGGCTGCCCACCAACACGACCGCCTGCCCGCTTTTCGCCAACGTCACCGCCAACTCGGCAAATCGCGC
This sequence comes from uncultured Acidobacteriota bacterium, assembly GCA_963723005.1. Lineage (GTDB taxonomy): Bacteria > Acidobacteriota > Vicinamibacteria > Vicinamibacterales > UBA2999 > VFZN01. The sequence goes on from CAVRPA010000020.1 coordinate 791,383, forward strand.
GGGCGGCCACTGCTTGGCCGATCCGTAAGCCGCGCCAGGGGCCAGCACCACATAGGGACGCGCCGTAATCGGATTGGCGGTGCCCTGCGGCACTTGGACACGCGCGTAGGCCGGGCCGTTCTCGATGCCGAGCGCGGCGACCAGCGCCTGGTAATAGCCGGCCTGGTGCGCGGCGCCGCGGGGCTTCGGCGCGGACCTGCGTGAGCAGCCGCGCGCGCAGATCGGTGGCCAGGCCCCAGCGCTCGGCGATCCCCGCGCGATGCACGACATACGCCGAGGCCCACGAATTCGGCAACAACACCGCGGTATCGAACCCGCCGCCAGCCAGCGCGGTCACGTCCTGGCGCCACGTCCGCAGCGCTGCCAGCCCGCCGCGCCCGGGCAAGGTGAGCACTGCCTCAACGCCGGGCACCATCGTGAAGAGCGACGCCACCGATCCACGGGCCGCCACCGTGAGCCGCGCCTGCGCGAAGTGCCGGCGGATGTCGGCGATGGCCGGCAGCGCCATCACGGCGTCGCCCAGCCAGTTCGGTGACAGCACGACCAGGTTCATTGCTGCGCCGCCGGGAACATGCCCTTGGAGGCCGGCGCGGGCGCGTCGCGCCAGCGCCGATGCATCCACAGCCACAGGTCGGGGTGGCGCCGCACGTACATCTCCAGCACGTCGGTGCAGCGCTGCGTGAACGCGTCGATGGCTTCGGGGCCCTCGCCCTGCGGCGGTTCGACGGGAGGCTCGTAGACGAACTTGAATCGGCCGCCCGGCAGCGGCAGCGCGAACACCGGCACCACCGGCGCGCCGGTTCGCAGCGCCAGCGCCGCCAGCGTCGAGGTCGTCGCCGCGGGACGCTCGAAGAAGTTCACCCAGATCGCATCGGGGCTGTGCATGTGCTGATCGATCAGCATCGCCACGCCGTGCCCGCCCGCCAGCGTCTTCAACACGCGCCGCACCGCGCCCTGGCGATAGATGCAGTGATTCCCGGTCACGCCTCGCATCGATTCGAGCAGGGCGTTCAGCCGCGGATTGTCCAGCGCGCGGGCCAGCACGCCGATCGGCTCGAACGCGTAACCGTGATGGATGGCGTGCAGTTCCCAGAAGCCGAAATGCCCGGTGAAGAACAGCACTCCTTTGCCTTGAGCATAGGCATGACGCACCCGCTCGGCGCCTTCAATCTCGACCAGGGCCGCGCGCTGGGCGTCGGTGCGCGCGCTGAAGCGCAGCAGTTCGAGCAGCAGCCGGCCGAAGTGGCGGAACGTCCGCCGGGCAATGGCGCGACGCTCGGCATCGCTGCGTGTCGGGAAGCACTCCTTCAGGTTGCTGAGGGCCACGCGCCGGTGCGGCCGGTCGATGCCGTAGAAGATCATCCCCAGCGCCGCGCCCCAGACGCGAATCACCGCGTCAGGCAGCACGCACGCCACGGCTCGCACACCCGCCACCAGGCTGTACTCGATGGCGTACCTCACGACGGACCTTCCCCGTCTGCCGGCTGCCGGTTGCCGGCTGCCGGATCCGTCTGCCGTCTGCCGCCGTCTGCCGTGCCGGTCTGCCGTCTGCCGTGATCAACGCCGCCACGCTGTCGAACAACACATCCGGGGGATCAAAGCGCAGGGTCAGCGGCATGCGATACAGCACGAACGGGCGAGCGCCGCTGTCCTCGAACCGCACCGCGTCCTTGTCCGTGGTCAGCACGGCCTCGGCGCCGGTTTCCATCACCGCACCCGAGATGCGCGCGATGTCACGCGCGGAGAAGTCGTGGTGATCGCCGAACAACACCTCACCAGCCACCACATACCCCGCGTGCGTCACGTCCTCGACAAAGCGCCGTGGGTTGGCGATACCGCACGCGACCAGGACCCGGGCGCCCGGCGGCAGGGACTGTGGCGCCCGGTCTTGGGGCTTGAGGCTTGGGGCTTGGGGCTTGGGGCTTGGGGCTTGGGGCTTGAGGCTTGAGGCTTGGGGCTCGAGGCTTGGGGCTTGGGGCTCGGAAGCCTGCGGTGCCTGAGCCGACGAGGCAGGGCTCGCCCAGCACTCTCTCCGCGCCACAGGCGAGTCCGACACCGAGCGCCCAACCCTCGGTGACCGCGGCGCCGGCGGTCGCGCCCATCACGACCAGCACGTGCGCGCGAGCGGCGGCGTCGCGCGGCTCGCGCAGCCGTCCGTGAGGCACCACGCGGCCCTCGCCGATCTCTCCGGGCGTCGTGACGAGCACATCCAGATCCCGGGCCAGATTGAAATGCTGAAACCCATCGTCCAGCAGGTGCACGGTCGCGCCGAGCCGCCGCTCGGCGAGCACGCCAGCCAGGTGACGATCCGGGCACACGCAGACGATGGCGCCGGGCACCGCGCGGGCCAGCATCAAGGGCTCGTCGCCGGAACGGCCGAGCCCCGCTCGAAGGGTCTGGCCATCCGACACCACCACCACGCCGGGCACGTCGTCGCGGCGGCGATAGCCGCGGCTGAGGATCGCCGGACGCTCGCCCTGCTGCACCAGCCATGCGGCGAGCGCGGCCACAACCGGGCTCTTGCCCGTGCCGCCCATCGAGAGGTTGCCGACGCTGATGACTGGACGCGCCAGCCGCCGACGGCGGTCCGGGTGCCGCTCGAACGAGCGGCGCCGCCAGCGCGCAATTTCGCCGTACAGGAGATCAAGCAATGGGTCTGAACGGGACGACGTTGGACGGTGAGGCCGGCTGCACCAGCGCTTCGATCACCGTCATCGTCTTGTCCTTCGCTCCGCGATTGGCTTCGACCAGGGCCCGCGCCGCCGCGCCGAGGCGCGCCCGGCGCACCGGGTCGCCCAGCAGGTCGAGCAACACCGTCTCGAGCTGCCCCTCATCGTCCAGGCGTACGGCCGCGCCCGCGGAGACGAAGGCTTCCGAGATCTCGCGGAAGTTCTCCATGTGCGGGCCGAACACGATGGGCTTGCCGAACACCGCCGGCTCGAGCACGTTGTGGCCGCCCGTGGCCACAAGACTGCCGCCGACGAACACGGCCGTGCCGATCTGGTAGATCGAGGCCAGTTCGCCGATCGTGTCGACCACGATGATGTCGGCGCGAGGCTCGGCGTCGATGGCGAGCTCGGTTCGGCGGGCCGTCTTCCAGCCCTCGTTGCGGCACAGCTGCGTGACTTCTCCAAAGCGTTCGGGATGGCGCGGCGCCAGCACCAGCAGCGCCGTCGGCGAGGTGGCGCGCACGCGGCGAAACGCCCTGAGCACGGCCGGCTCCTCGCCCTTCATGGTGCTGCCGGCGACGATCACCGGACGCGAGGGCGGCAGCCGGAAATAGCGCAGCACCCGGTCACGCGCGCGGAGCGGTCCCGAATTGTCCAGCGAGTCGAACTTCAGCGAGCCGGTGACCACCACCGTCGAGGGGTCGGCGCCCAGGGCGATGAAGCGGCGCGCCGATTCGTCGCTTTGCACGCAGAAGCGATCCACGTCCTGCAGCACCCGGCGCATGAACGGCCTGATCAGCCGGTAGCGCGGGAACGAGCGCGACGACAGCCGCCCGTTGACGACCACGGTCTTGATCCCGCGGGCGCGGCACTCGCGCAGCACCACGGGCCAGATTTCGGTCTCCATCATCAGGAACAGCCGGGGCTTCACCAGGTCGAGGGTTCGGCGAACGAACACGGCCAGGTCGAACGGGAAGTAGAACACCTCGTCCACGTTCGGCACGCTGCGCCGGGCCAGCTGCTGGCCGGCAATCGTGGTCGTGGACAGGACGATGCGGAGGTTGGGGTACCGCTGCCGGAGCGCGGCGATCAGGGGCCGCGCCGTCAGCACCTCGCCGACCGAGACCGCATGAATCCAGATCGATTCGTCGCCATCGACGTTGAAGGAGACGGGCAGATAGCCCATCCTCTGGCCGAGGCTGCCGACGTATTTTCTGTAGCGGAGGGCCTGGTAGAGGAACCACGGCGAGGCGATCACGAAGACCACCAGCACGAGGACGCTGTAAAAGGTATACATTAAAGGACTTACGTCCCTGCGAGTATATCGCTTCAAACCGGGTGCCCGCAAGGCGGGCGGCCTGTGTAAAATGAGCCGTTTATCCGGAGGACTGATACATGTCACTGAAGGTCGGCATCAACGGATTCGGCCGCATCGGACGCAACATCATGCGCGCGGCCCTCGGCCACGCGGACATCGACTTCGTGGCGGTGAACGACATCACCGACGCCAAGACGCTGGCACACCTGCTGAAGTACGACTCGGTGCTCGGCAACCTCTCCGCCACAATCGAGGCGCGCGAGGGCGCGATCGCCGTCAACGGTGACGAGTTCAAGGTCCTCTCGGTGAAGGATCCGGCCGAGCTGCCCTGGAAGGACCTCGGCGTTGAGGTGGTGTTCGAGTGCACCGGCAAGTTCACCAAGCGCGACGATGCGGCCAAGCACCTGGCGGCGGGCGCGAAGAAGGTGATCATCACGGCGCCGGCGACCAACCCCGACGTGACCGTGGTGCTGGGCGTGAACGACGAGGCCTACGACAAGGCCAAGCACCACATCATCTCGAACGCGTCGTGCACCACCAACTGCCTGGCGCCGGTGGCCAGGGTCATCCACGAGAAGTTCGGGATCAAGAAGGGCTGGATGACCACCGTCCACGCCTACACGAACGACCAGAACCTGCTGGACCTGCCGCACAAGGACCTGCGGCGCGCGCGCGCCGCCGCCATGTCGATCATTCCGACGACGACGGGCGCCGCCAAGGCCGTGGCCGAGGTGCTGCCGGCGCTGAAGGGCCGGCTCGACGGTATCGCCATGCGCGTGCCCACTCCGAACGTGTCGGTGGTGGACCTCGTCTGCATCACCGAGAAGCCGGCGACGGCGGACGAGGTGAACGCGGCGCTCAAGGCCGCGGCCGACGGCCCGATGAAGAACATCCTGCAGTTCTCGACCGACCCGCTGGTGTCGATCGACTTCCGCGGCAACCCTCACTCCTCGATCGTTGACGCCGCCTACACCAAGGTGCTGGACGGCGACTTCCTGAAGGTGATGGCCTGGTACGACAACGAGTGGGGCTACTCGAACCGCTGCGTGGATCTGTTGAGGAAGCTGTAGCAGCCTCTCCATGACCAAGTATTCGATCCGCGACCTCGACGTCGCCGGCAAGCGCCTGTTCCTTCGGGTGGACTTCAACGTCCCGCTGAAGGGCGGGCGCATCACCGACGACACGCGCATCACCTCGGCGCTGCCGACCGTCCGTTATGCCCTCGACGCGGGCGCCACGGTCATCCTTGCCTCGCACCTGGGCCGCCCCAAGGGCAAGCCCACACCCGAGTTCAGCCTGAAGCCGGTGGCCGATCACCTGGCGTCGCTGCTCGGCCGGCCGGTCACCTTTGCCAGCGACTGCATCGGCCCCGCGGCCAGGGAAGCCGTGGACGCGGCGCATGCGGCGGGCGGATCGAAGCTGGTGCTGCTCGAGAACCTGCGCTTCCACGGCGAGGAGGAAAAGAACGACCCGGGCTTTGCCGCCGCGCTTGCGGCGCTGGCCGATGTCTACGTGGACGATGCGTTCGGCGCGTCGCACCGGGCTCACGCCTCCGTGGCGGGGATGGTCCAGCTGATGCCGGCGGCAGGCGCCGGGCTGCTGATGGAGAAGGAACTCACCTACCTGGGCATGGCGCTGGGCGATCCCGAACGGCCGTTCGTGGCGGTGATCGGCGGCGCCAAGGTCTCGGACAAGATCGAGGTCATCGAGAGCATGCTGGCGCGCGTGGATCGCCTGCTCATCGGCGGCGCGATGGCCTATACGTTCTTCAAGGCGCTCGGGATGCCGGTGGGACGATCGCTGGTCGAGGACGAGAAGCTCGACGCGGCCCGCGACATCATGGCGCACGCGAAGGCGCGCGGTGTGCAGCTGCAGCTGCCCGTCGATCACGTCGTCGCCGAGGCGATCGATGCCAACGCCGCCACGGCTGTGCTGACGGTCAACGACCCCGCGATCGGCAACCGGATGGGACTCGACATCGGACCCGCTACCGCGCATGTCTTCGCCGATCTGCTGAGGGACGCGCAGACCGTGGTGTGGAACGGCCCGATGGGCGTGTTCGAGCTGGCGCCGTTCGCCGTCCGGTACGATGGCCGTGGCGCACGCCTGCGCCAGGGTCGAGGGCACGACGATCATCGGCGGCGGCGACTCGGTGGCTGCGATCAACGCCGCCGGCCTGGGGGCGAAGATGACCCACATCTCCACCGGCGGAGGGGCCTCGCTCGAGTTCCTCGGCGGACAGACGCTGCCCGGCGTGGCAGCGCTGCCGGACAAGTGAGTTCAGGTTACCTTCATGCGCCAGCCCCTCATCGCCGGTAACTGGAAGATGTTCAAGACCGTTCGCGAGTCGGTGACCTTCGTCACCGGGCTCCGCGAGCGCGTGCGCGACATCGCCGGCGTGGACGTGGTCGTCGCGCCCACCACACCGGCGCTCCACGCGGTGGCGGCGGCGCTGGACGGATCGGCGATTGGGGTGGCGGCGCAGAACATCCACTGGGAACGGGAGGGCGCGTTCACCGGCGAGGTCAGCGCCCAGATGGTGCGCGAGGCCGGCGCCGGATGGGTCCTGATTGGTCACTCCGAACGGCGCACGCTGTTCGGTGAGACGGACGAGAGCGTCAACCGCAAGGTCCGCGCCGCCCTCACCGCCACGCTGACGCCGATCGTCTGCATCGGCGAAACCCTGCAGCAGCGCGAGGCCAACGAGACGCTGCCGGTGCTCGACCGGCAGATCAAGGCCGGGCTCGACGGCGTGACCGGCAGTGAGCTCGCGGCCATGGTCGTGGCCTACGAGCCGGTGTGGGCGATCGGCACGGGACGCACGGCCACCCCCGAGCAGGCGCAGGACGCGCACGCGCACATCCGCTCGCGCCTCACGCAGTGGTTCGGACCGGATGCCGCGTCGCGTTGCCGGGTGCTGTACGGCGGCAGCGTCAAGGCCGACAACACGGCCGCGCTGATGGCCAAGCCCGACGTGGACGGCGCGCTCGTCGGCGGCGCCAGCCTCGATGCCGACAGCTTCGTGAAGATCGTCGAACGCAGCCGCGGCTGATTTCCCTCGCCGCGGCTCCGCGGCTAGTTGGTCGCGGTCCTGGCGTCGGCGTCCATCTGCGCGATGAAGGTCTCGGCTTCGGCGATGGACGACTCGAGATCGACGACCAGCGCATCGACGTTGGTCCGCAGCGCGACCAGTTCCTTGTCGAGCGCGCCAATCGCCGAGGCGTTGAGATTGTGCTTGAGGAACAGCACGCGATCGCGCAGCGGCTGCAGCACCGGGTCGACGCGCTTCTCGGCCTTCTCCATCGCGGCGATCACCCCCTGCGCGCGCCGCTTGGTTTCGCGCAGCTCACGCTCGCTCTCCGCGCGCAGCGCCCGATCGCTGTACTGACCGAGCTCCTTCTCCCATTCCTTGAACAGGTCGGAGGCGACGTCCTTCACCGACTTCACCTTGTCGTGAATCTTCTTCGCGCGATCCTCGCTGCGCTCCAGCTGCTTGTTGAGGTCGTTGTACTTGTCCTCGAGGCTGCTGCCCTCGGTTTCCACCACGCTCTTGAAGCGATCGAGCGCGGAGCGGAACTCCTCCTTGCCCTCCTGCTGCGCTTCGCGCGCCTCGCGCACGCGCTTGACCAGGATGTCGCGCTTCTCCATCCCGAACTTCTTCATCGTCTTGTAGTAGAGCGAGTCACAGGCCGGTAGCGCGAGGGCCGAACCGGCCAGCAGCAGGACGAGCCCGAGGCGGGGAATAGTGGCGGGCCGCATGGTGACGACAAGGCTAACACGCACCGGTTGGGCGGTGAACGCGCGCCTGCCGTCGAGGCGTGCCCCGGTCCGGAAGAGACCGGGACACGCCAATCGAGAGTTACTTCCGGGCGCGGAACGTGTTGGTGTAGACGTCGTCCGCGATCTTGCGACCCTGATCGATGCCGGCCGTCTTGTCGAAGGCCCAGTGAATGCCGAGATAGATGCGGCTCTGTCCGTTCTCCTCTTCGGCCTGGGACAGCGTCGTGAACGAGCGCGGCAGGAGCGGGCGGACGACGCCGTCGTTGCCGCGGGTCTCGCCGTTCAGTTCGTCAGACACCATCGTGAAGGGGATGTTGTCGGTGCGGTAGATGTTGCGCAGCATCTGGAACAGCGCGCCGCCAAAGGTGGCGTGCCCTGACGGATACGCGGGGAACGGCGGCGTGAAATTCGGTCCGTTCAGGTTGCTGGCCGGCGCGCCGAGAGGCGTGAAAACCGGGTCGCCGATGGTGCGGGCATTACCGTCACCCTTGCCAGACGGGCCGGTGCCCGGGGTCGGACTCGCGGATTCCGGTAATGGGGCGCCAGACCTGGTAGTAGTACTTCGATTCCCAGACCGCAATCGCCGAGTCGGCCATGGCGATGTTCACCAGGGCCAGCACCTTTGCCATCTCCACCATGTCGGCGCCGCGCAGATCGGCAATTGCCACGGCAATCTGGTTGTACAAGCGGACCGGCGCGCAGAGGCTCGGCGTGCCGTCATAAGCCCAGTACAGGCCGGCCATCGTCTGGTCGGTGGTTCGTTCGGTCTTGGTGGTGATCCCGTCGCCTCCCAGCCGCTGGACCTCTGCATAGGCCTCCGCGTAAGCCGGCGTGTGCAGGTTGGGCGGCGGCGGCACGCGGTACTCGCGCCCGGATTTGATCACGAGCGGCGTGACATCTCCCCAGTGAGCGCCGAGGGCCAGAGGGATCTTGCTGATCGGATCCTGTCGCCACTGCCCCGGCTCGGTGCCCGGGATGAAGTCCACGCCCAGCACCGGCTCGGCGTGGGTCGCACCATCGTTGGCCGAGCGCTGCAGGATGGCGGCGGCGGCGCGCGCTCCGGTCTGCTGACCCATGTCCTTCGCCGACCCTTCTGGGATGCGGGCAAGGTCTTCGGCCAGGATTTCGTCGCAGTGGGCCTTCTGCGACGGAAACAGGGCGACCAGCGTATCGTGCGCGGCACGCGCCACGGCCGCATCAACCGACGCGTCTGCCGCGACGTCCGGGATCCCGGTGAAACCGATGTCGCGGTGGGTGATGGAGTTGATGGCGTCGTAGATCGCGATGTGCACGATCGCCATCGCGCGGCTGGAGCGGCCGGGCCCCAGTTGTTCGCCGAACACGCGCGAATCGCCGGCCGCCACAGGCGTATGGTCGAGACCGCTGGTATCGATCGCGACCTCGATTCCAGTGATGGAGCATGTCGCCAGAAACTGGCGCGGTGGACGATTGGCTGGTGCTGATTGCTGGCCCACGCAAGCCGATCGTGGGTGGCGCGGGCTGGATGTGCGGTCCCCAGAACTGACCGAATCGACCGTTGGGGCCCTGGGCGTTGGTGATGGCCACGAGGCTGAGGCAGACAACGAGCGCTGCAAACGGACGTACAGAACGAACCATTCTGAAGTTCTCCTTCGGGTCTGACCGGAGAATGTGGACGTGGACGAGGTCGGGGGACGGCGAAGGCTAGCTGCACGATCGACGCCAGACCTGAATAGGGCCGAGCTTCTCTCGGAAGCTCCTCGGTTCAGCCGCCGCTGTGATGCATCGGATGAATACTCAGCCTTGGGAAGAGTTGCCGATCGGCACGGACCTTGGCTGGAGTACTCTCGCGTGATGCAGATCGGGATGATTGGACTGGGCCGCATGGGCGGCAACATGGTGCGCAGGCTGATGCGTGGCGGGCACGACGTCGTGGTGTTCGATCGCAGCGCCGATGCCGTCTCGGCGTTGGCCGGCGAGGGCGCCGTGGGAGCGGCGTCACTCGACGAGTTCGTGCGCGCGCTGCGGCCGCCGCGCGTGGCCTGGGTGATGGTGCCTGCCGGAGCTCCGACGGACGCCGTGATCGCCGACCTGTCGGCGAGGTTCGAGCCAGGCGATGTCGTCATCGACGGCGGCAACTCGCACTACAAGGACGATGTGCGTCGCGCGGCGATGCTCGGTGAACGGGACATCGCCTACGTGGACGTGGGCACCAGCGGTGGGCTGTGGGGGCTGACGCGCGGCTACTGCCTGATGATCGGCGGCGATCAGAAGATCTTCACGCGGCTCGAGCCGATCTTCCGCACGCTCGCGCCAGACGCCGCGCCGCCTGCCACGCCTGCGGACGCTGCCAGCGGCACCGCCCCCCGCGGCTACCTGCACTGCGGCCCCGCCGGCGCGGGCCACTTCGTGAAGATGGTGCACAACGGCATCGAGTACGGGCTGATGCAGGCCTATGCGGAGGGCCTGGACGTGCTGCGTCACGCGGGGTCGCTCGATCAGCCACCCGGCTTCGCCTACGACTTCAAGCTGGACGACATCACCGAGGTGTGGCGGCACGGCAGCGTCATCGAGTCGTGGTTGCTCGATCTCACGGCGTCGGCCTTGAAGGAGCAACCGGACCTCGGCGGCTTCTCCGGCATCGTCCAGGACTCGGGCGAGGGCCGCTGGACGATCGAGGCGGCGATCGACGAGGCGGTGCCCGTGCCGGTGCTCGCGGCGTCGCTCTTCGCCCGCTTCCGCTCGCGTCAGGCGCCGAGCTTCGCGGACAAGGTGCTGTCGGCCATGCGCTTCAAGTTCGGCGGCCACGTGGAGCCGCGCGCGTGATCGCGCCGCCGACCACGATGGTCATCTTCGGCGCGACAGGCGACCTGGCCGCGCGGAAGCTGCTGCCCGCGCTCTACAACCTGGCCGTCCGAGGGGCGCTGCCCGACGCGTTCGCGGTGGTCGGTGTGGGCCGCAAGCCGATGACCGACGAGGCCTACCGCGAGAAGCTGCGGCACGACGTGGAGGAGTTCGGCCCCGATCCGATCGACGAGGCGGTGTGGAGCACGCTCGTGCCCCGGATGTTTTTTGTGTTCGAGCCGCTCGACTCGCCGGCCAGCTTTCAGTCGCTTGGTAACCGGCTGACGGCGATCGAGGGCGATGCCTCGACACCGCGCGGCCGGGTCTACTACTTCGCGACGCCTCCGGATGCCGTGGCCGGAATCGCCAGCGGACTGGGCGCCGCCGGACTGTTGACTGAAGCGCCAGACCAGCCGCGTCGGGTGGTGGTCGAAAAGCCATTCGGCTACGACCTGGAGTCGGCGAAGGCGCTCAACGAGCGGCTGCGCACCGTGCTCGCCGAGCACCAGATCTATCGGATCGATCACTACCTCGGGAAGGAGACCGTTCAGAACCTGATGGCGTTCCGCTTCGCCAACGGGATCTTCGAGCCGGTGTGGAATCGCCGCTATGTGGACCACGTGCAGATCACCGTCGCCGAAACGGTGGGCGTGGAGGACCGCGGCGGATACTACGACGAGGCTGGTGCGCTGCGCGACATGGTGCAGAACCACCTGTTCCAGCTGCTCGCGCTCACCGCCATGGAGCCGCCCATCTCGTTCCGCGCCGATGACGTGCGGGACGAGCGGGTGCGGGTGCTGCACGCGTTGCACTTGTGCTCGAACGACGAGGTGCGGCGCCGCGTCGTCCGCGGTCAGTATGCCGCCGGCAAGTCCGGTGATCGAAGCCGTCGCGGGATACCGCGACGAGCCGCTCGTCTCGAAGAGCTCGACGACCGAGACCTTCGTCGCGCTCAAGCTGCTGATCGACAACTGGCGCTGGGCCGACGTGCCGTTCTACCTGCGCACCGGCAAGCGGCTGCCGACGCGCGTGTCCGAGATCTCGGTGCAGTTCCGGCGGCCGCCGATGAAGCTGTTCGAGAGCGTGGCGGCGGCGGATACCGCCGAGCCGAACGTGCTGGTCATCCGGATCCAGCCCGGAGAGGGCATCTCGCTGCGCTTCCAGGCCAAGGTGCCCGGCACGCCGGTACGGCTGGGAACCGTGGACATGGCGTTCGATTACGCCGACTACTTCGCCAGCGCACCGGCCACCGGCTACGAGACGCTGCTGTTCGACTGCATGTCGGGGGATCCAACGCTGTTTCACCGCGCCGACATGGTGGAGGCAGGGTGGGAAGTCGTCGCACCGATCCTGAAGATGATCGAGGCGTCGCCCAAGGCGTTGCTGCACGAGTATGCGGCTGGCAGCTGGGGGCCCTCCGCGGCTGACGCGCTGCTGGAGCGCGAGGGCCGCTCGTGGCGCAACACCGACGCGTTTCCGCCGTCTCCGGGACCGAACGGGCCGACAGGTCCGGTCTAGCGAGGCGCGCAGGCCTGGCGTCAGCCCGCGGCGGCGGCGAAGCGCTCGACCGCCGAGTGGATTTCGGCGGCATTCACCCTGAAGTGCGACGCGTGCCACAGCACCGCGCCGCGGTGCACCAGCAGCACCTGAGGCGACTCGTGCCGGATGGCGAAGCGCTTCGTGATGGCTTCGGACACCTCGCGCTGGGCCCGCACGCTGACGACGTAAAGAGGCAGCGGTAGCGCCGCACGCTCCACCAGCTCGTCGATCTCTTCCGAGGCCTGCGCGCTGACCCCGCACGTGGGGCTGTGCTTGAAGATGACGATGGGTTCCGACGCCGCGCGCACGAGAGCGGCGTCGAGGTCGTGCAGATCGCGTAACGGTGTCATGTCGGGATGGTGCCTCAGTTCGCGAACGCGGCAATCCCGGTCTGGGCGCGGCCGAGGATCAGGGCGTGGATGTCGTGCGTGCCCTCGTAGGTGTTCACCACCTCGAGGTTCACCAGGTGACGGATCACGCCGAACTCGTCAACGATGCCGTTGCCGCCCATCATGTCGCGGGCCAGGCGCGCGATGTCGAGCGCCTTGCCGCACGAGTTGCGCTTCAGCATCGAGGTGACCTCGGGTGCCGCCGTGCCCTCGTCCTTCATGCGGCCGAGCCGAAGGACCGACTGCAGGCCCAGCGCGATCTCGGTCTGCATGTCGGCGAGCTTCTTCTGGATCAGCTGATTGGCCGCCAGCGGACGCCCGAACTGCTTGCGATCGAGGACGTAGTCGCGGGCGCGCAGCCAGCAGTCCTCGGCCGCGCCGAGCGCGCCCCAGGCGATGCCGTAACGCGCGCTGTTGAGGCACGTGAAGGGGCCCTTCAGGCCGCGGACCTGCGGAAACGCGTTCTCCTCGGGACAGAACACGTTGTCCATCACGACTTCGCCGGTGATGCTGGTGCGCAGGCCGACCTTGCCGTGCGTGGCCGGGGCGCTCAGTCCCTTCATCCCCTTGTCGAGGATGAAGCCGCGGATGTCCCCTTCGTCGTTCTTGGCCCAGACGATGAAGACGTCGGCAAGCGGGCTGTTCGAGATCCACGCCTTGGTGCCGGTGAGCGCGTAACCACCGTCCACTTTCTTCGCGCGCGTGGTCATGCTGCCCGGATCCGATCCGGAGTTGGGTTCGGTGAGGCCGAAGCAGCCGATCCACTCGCCGGTGGCCAGCCTGGGCAGGTACTTCCGCTTCTGCGCCTCGGTCCCGAACTCGTTGATCGGGACCATCACCAGCGATCCCTGCACGCTCATCATCGAGCGGAAGCCCGAGTCCACCCGCTCCACTTCGCGCGCGACGAGGCCGTAGCTGACGTACCCCATCCCGGCGCCGCCGTATTGTTCGGGAATGACGATGCCCAGCAGGTCGAGGGCACCCATCTCGCGGAAGATCGACGGATCGGGACGCTCGTGCCGGAACATCTCCAGGACGCGCGGCGCGAGCCGATCCTGGCAGTAGGCGCGCGCCGTGTCGCGCACCATCCGCTCTTCGTCGGTCAGCTGCTGCTCGAGGAGGAGCGGGTCGTTCCAGGTGAATCGGGTCTCGGATTTGGTGATCGCCACCTCCCGATCATGCCAGCAACGCCGGGCCAATGGGAAGCAAAGCCGTGCCGGGCCCTCAGGACCGTGACGAGCGCCGGCTCCAGAGCACGAGCACCAGCATCGCCGCCCCGCCCACGGCCGCCCACGTCGTCTGGTCCCACTGCGAGGTGAGGTTCAACATCTGGTTCCAGCGCTGCTGCGCCGACGTGGTCAGCGACGCGAGGAGGCCGTACTCAACGAGGTTCTGCGCAATCACCACCATGTCCCCTCCAACCTCGAAACCGGGCACCACGGCCCCAGCTTCGACGGAGTGTAACCCGACCGGCGCCCGGCAGAATGGCAGGGCACGGGACGTCGACGCAATGTACCCTCGCTCGTGGTCAAGCCATGATCGGATACGTCGTCGGCGCCCTGCTCGCACCGCTGGTGTCGGTTTTCGCCAGGCTGGTCGGTCTCGACCGCGACCGCGCCTTCTACCCCACGGTGCTCCTGGTCGTCGCCTCGTACTACGTGCTGTTTGCGGTGATCGGCGGCTCGATGCGGGCGCTGGTGCTGGAAACGGTGGTGATGAGCGCGTTCACGGTATGTGCCGTGGCGGGCCTGAGATACAGCCTGTGGCTGACCGTGGCCGGCCTCGCGGCGCACGGGATGTTCGATTTCGTTCACGCCCAGATCATCGACAACCCCGGCGTCCCGGAGTGGTGGCCGGCGTTCTGCGGCGCCTACGACGTCGTCGCCGCCGCCGTGCTGGCGTGGCTCTCCCGAGGCCGGAAGGCGTAAGCCGTTGCTCGGGCTGTTCAGGCCCGGCGATCCCTACTTGGGGGGCGCCGCCTGCTTGGCTCCGCGTCGGCGAATGAGCGCCACTTCGGCAGCCCTCCGCACCGTCGGACTGCCATCAGTCGTCAACTGCGACAGAGCGGCCTCGGCGCCGGCGTCGCCGACGAACCCGACCGCCGTGGCCATGCGCTCGCGCACGATCGGGTCGGAGTGCTGCAGGAACGGGGTGAGCGCCGACGGCTGCGCAGCGCCCACTTCCACGAGGTAGTCGATCGCCTGATTCGCCGTATCGGGATCGGCCAGCGCCTGGACGAGGCGATCGACGTAGGGCCTGCGCGCAGCCGCAAGGGCGAACGCCATGGCCGCGGCCACCTCCTCATCGCGTTCCTCGGTCAGCAGGCGTTCGAGGGACACCGCGTCGGCATCGGGAATCCCGCCCATCCTGGCAATGCCTTCATACGCGTAGCGCCGGTGCGCGTCGCTCTTCGAGAAGCGTTCCTCCGCGAACAGGTTTGCCGAGGAGCGGTGCGCGATGCGGGCGAGCGCTTCGAGCGCCGTGCGCCCCGCTGTCCCCCCGCGGTAGTACTCGAGTTGCTGCTGCAGGGCGGCCAGCGCCCGCGCCTCGCGGATCTCGCCGACCGCACGCATCGCCGCAAGGCGGACGGGCAGATCCGGATCGACGATCCGTCCGATCAACTGATCCCCGGCCCTGGTGACCTGGAGCCGTCCGAGCGCCCGCACGGCCGCGAGCCGCACCGAACCGGCCGGGTCCGCGAGCGAGTAGGTCAGCTCGTCGCCCACTCGCTGGTCCACGGGCGGCACCATCACCACACCCAGCGCGTAGGCGGCATCGCGTCGCTCGGTTGACCAGTCGTCCGCAAGCGCCTTCACGAGATTGGTGACCAGGGCGGGCGGCACGGGCCATGGGGTGACCCGATAACGGGTCCATTCAAACGCCTCCTCGGCGCTGCCGACGCGTTCGCGGGGCGGCGGTTCGACGTAGATGGCCAGGATCGCCGCGATGGCGTCGCTGCGAATGTCGCGCTCGGGATCGGCGACCAGCAGGCTGAGCGGCTCCAGGGCTTCGGGGCCCAGTGCCGACAGCGCCTTCAGCGCGGCACGTCGCACCTTGGGCTCGGCGCTGTTCACATCCATGGCGAGGCGGCCGATGGACTGCGCCTCCTGGTCCCGGGACGCCGCCGCAACCGCGGGCGCCATCACCACGACCACGAGTGCCACCGACACGAGCCGCCGACAGGACTGGACTGCGTGCATCAGAACCGCCATGTCATGAATGCGCTGATGGGCAGCGACACGCGGCTGCCCGTGTCGTTGATCCCTTCGAGACCGGTGCCAGGCAGGATGGGCGCGGGGCTCAGCTTCGGCTGGTATCGCAGCCCAACCTCGGCGCCAATCGCAATCGTGTCCGAGAGGTCGCGGCTGATGCCGGTATCGCCGCCGAAGATGAACATCGTCGACTCCTCGAAGTAGTCGAAGTCGTTCAACGTCAGTCCCAGCTCGAGCACCCTGATCGTGGCCCCCACCCGGTCGTGGAACCGGATGCCGCCCACTCCGGCGACGTAGGTGCGGGTCGGTCCCTCGGGAAGGAAGTAGTAGCGGACGCCGCCTTCGACGTCGAACGCCGACGTGTTGCCGAAGCGCGTGTAGAGCGGGTAGCCGCCAACCGATCCCGTCACCCGCTCGGTGGCGTTCATCTTGTTGTAGGCAAACGTGACGAACGCTT
Source organism: uncultured Acidobacteriota bacterium (assembly GCA_963723005.1). GTDB lineage: Bacteria > Acidobacteriota > Vicinamibacteria > Vicinamibacterales > UBA2999 > VFZN01. Next base: position 807,570 of record CAVRPA010000020.1, read on the forward strand.
CCTTGTTGAAGTCGAGCCCCAGATTGCCCATGACCCGGACCCTCAGGGCGTCGCTGAAATGGTTGGCGTAGCTCTGCTCGACGAAGACGGCCGGGGTGCCGTTGATATGGCCGGCCGCCTCGGTGATGACGTTGCCACCGAGCCCGAAGCCTGTGCCGATTGCGAGTGAAACCGAGCGTGTGTTCTCCATCCCCTGCGCCCCCGCGGTTGAGGGCCACAGCCCGGCGGTCAGGGCGGCCGCCACGATCATGGAACGATATCGCGACAATCTGGACTCCGTTCGAGAGAGACAAGTAAGGGGTCGGCACCCAACCAAGGCCCTGTGATGGAACGTCAGGGCGGAAGGCAACCCGGACGCAACTTCGCGTTGCTGCCCGGAAATTCACTATACGTCTCGAACGGTAACGAATCAATGGCGGACGTGGTGGCTGGCCCCGAGGTGGGGTGGCAGCCGCTTGGGAAGGAGGTAGACTCCGCGCGTGTCCGAGAACAGCCAGTCATCCTGGGAATGGTTCGATCGGCTCCGAGCTGAATGGTTTCGTCGGCTTCGGCCGCTGGGATCATGGGTGCCATGGGAGTTGCGTGACCACGTTCAGCTCGACGAGGTGGAGACCGAACCGGCGTTCTGGGGTGAGGGGCTCATCACCCCCGCTCCGGCACTTAGCCTCGAGCATCTGCGGCACTGTGCGGTGGTGCCGAATCGGACGGAGCTGATAGGCCGCCTTCCGAGTGGAGGCGTCGTTGCGGAGGTCGGAACCCTGCACGGAGAGTTTTCGCGAGTGATCCTCGACGTGGCGTCTCCCTCGGAGTTGCACCTGATCGACCACGTCATTCAGCCCGGCGTGCGCCAGCTTGCCGAGGATCCACGCCACACCGGCCTCGTGCATATCCACGACGGGGACTCCGCCAGCACCCTCGAGCTGTTCGATGATGGCTACTTCGACTGGATCTACGTCGACGCCCAGCATGAGTACGACGGCGTCAAGCGCGACATCGCCGTGGCGCGCCGCAAGGTGAAGCCCGAGGGGTTCCTGGTCTTCAACGACTACACAGTCTGGTCGCAGGTCGAGATGCAGCCGTACGGGGTGGTGGCTGCGGTGAACGAGCTCTGTCTCGAGGACGGCTGGGAGTTTGCCTATCTCGCTCTTCCACCCCACATGTATTGCGACGTGGCCATTCGGAGGATGCGACGTCAGCGCCTATAATCGCCGACACCACCGCCCCGCGGAAGGCACGATCACCATGAGCACACCCACGACTCGAATTGACGCGCGCGAGGGCCCGGCGCCGGACCGCCGCGTCATCCTGGCCTGCGGGATTCTCCTCCTCGCATGTCTCGGCACGGTGTACGCCTGGAGCTACTTCACGAGGCAGCTCGGCGAAACCTACGGCTGGAACAAGATGCAGATTGGCGGCGTCTTCAGTCTCGCCGTTGCCGGCCTCGGACTGTCCGCCGCCTACACCGGCCCGCTCGTCGCGTCGGTTGGCTCGCGCAAATTGATGATGCGCTCCGCGGCCTTCTTCGTCACCGGCTACCTGGTCACCGCACTCGGCCTGTTTCTCGCGGAGGCCGGCACGTTTGGCGCGGTGACGCCTGATACCGCCGGAAGCTTCGCCAGCTGGGCCACCCTCGGCATCGTCGGCCTCGGCTACGGCGTCATCAGCGGCATCGGCCTGGGCACCGGTTACGTGACCGGCGTCACCACCATCGCCGGGTGGTTTCCCGACAAGAAGGGCTTCGCCACTGGCATGGTCGTGATGGGCTTCGGCATGGGCGGCTTCATCATGAGCAAGGTCTTCGCGCCTCTTGCGATGGACGTCGCCAGCCAGAACCTCCCCCTGGCTTTCCTGCTGATGGCGCTGGCCTACCTGCTCATCATGCCGCTCGCGTGCCGGGGCATTTTCAGCCCCAGCTTCGCCTCCAACAACGGCAAGGCCGCCACCGTCGCCGAAACCGTCGAGCACGAGCCGTCGGTCCAGTACAAGCTCTGGGTCGTCTGTTTCCTCTACAGCCTTGCCGGCCTCGGCACCATCAGCCTCCTCGCGCCGTTGATGCAGATGATCGCCAAGGCAGACGACGCGTCCCTGACGCCGACCGAACTCATCGCCATCGGGGGCACGCTCGTTGCGGCGGCCTCCGTTGGCAACAGCCTGGGTCGCCTCTTCTGGGCGTGGATCTCCGACATCATCGGCCGCGTGAACGCCTTCATCGCGCTGCTCACCTCGGCCGGCGTTGTCTTCCTGGTCCTGCCCCAGGTCTCCAACCCGGTCCTCTACGGGGTGCTGCTCGCCTACACCGTCGCCTCATACGGTGGCGGATTCGGCACCATCCCGTCGCTGATCAGCGACCTCTATGGCCCCAAACGCATGTCACAGATCCATGGCCGGATACTCACCGGCTGGGCGACAGCCGGGCTGATCTCCCCGCCAGTCTTCGGCATGCTGATGGATACGCGCCCGGAACAGGCCGCCAGCTACGCCTTCTACAGCTGCGCCACGGTTCTCTTCCTCTCGGCGGCGCTGGTGACCACCTTCAAGCCGCTGCACCTGAAGACCACCGCGATGCCCGCCATCGCTCACGCCGCTGACGAAGCGATCTAGCCGGCCAGACAAATCCATGGCTGACGTGCCGTCAGCGGATTGTGACCTCCACCGAGACGGCGGCGGTACGGGGGGCGCCGAAGTGGGTTCCGCTGAACGGGTTGCCGAAGTTGTACGCGTAGGCGCGGTCGAACAGGTTCAGCAGCGACCCTCGTAGCAACACGCGCAGCCGGTCCGACTCGGCCAGCGGCAGGGCCGCGACGAGCGAGACGAGGAAGCGCGGCTTCACTCGGCCGCGCTCGAAATCCACGAGCTCAGCCCCTGGGCGCTCCTCGAGTTCCTCGTCGTCGTCGCGCTGCACCGGCGTGCCGCTCTCGTAGCGCGCCGCGGCCGAGGCCGTGAACCCCGAGCGCGCGTGCACCCACGTGGCCCCACCGGCCAGCACCGCGCGCTGGTCGTGGTCCGGCAGGAACTCCACGCCGGGACCGATGAAGGCAATCTCGTCCTCGAGGAACAAGCCGCCCGTGATCGGGCCGGTCTGGATCACCTTGCCAATCGAGGCGCTGGCATAGCCCGACCAGCCTTGCCATCTCGGGACTTCGACCCGCAGGTCCATGCCCTGGGCGCGGCCCTCCGCCACCGCGTTGGGGAAGATCACCGTCGTTCCGAAAAAGACGTTCGGGTCCGCCATCTCCCGCCCGTCGCGCCGCCAGTAGGCCGCGTCAAGCCGCCACCGCCGGAAACGGTGCTCGATGCCTGTCTCGAAAGCCCACTGCCGTTCCGGCTCCACGTCGGCGCCGCCCTCGGCGTCATCGGATGCGAAGGGTGACAACTCGCGCGCCTGCTCGGACGAGGAGAGCAGCAGGTTCTCCGGTTGCGGCGGCTGGAAGAATCGGCTGACGGAGGCGCGGAGCACGGTGGCACTGGCCAGCTGGAAGGAAGCGCCCACACGAGGGCTCCACTGCCGGCGGTCGAGCAACAGCGTGCTCGCATCGAAGCGGACTCCGGCGCCGACGGTCACACGCGGACCGGCCTGCCATGTGTCCTGCAGGTAGATCGACCAGAGGCTGGGCGTAGCGCGGTCTGCAAACTGAAAGGGATGGTCCAGGTCGTGCTCCAGCGCCCCCTCACTGAGGCCTGCTTCTTCGCCTGCCTCCGCGTCGGTCACGGCAAAGCCGAACTCCTCATCGAGCGACAGGGCCTGTCCCTCGGCGCCGGCCTTCAGCAGGTGGGCGCCCCGCTGCTGCGACACGCTCGCGACGAGCCCGGTCCTGGCGAGCGATCGATCCGATGCCGCAAGCAGGGGCACGTCCTGGTCGCTGCTCTCCAGCGCGCTGCCGCTCCGCCGCAGGTACGCGGCGAGCTGGGTGACCGTGCGATCCGACCAGACCCGCTGCCACGACCCGGTGACGGCGGCATTCCAGACGCGCTGACGCTGGTCCTGTCCTGCGTCCTCCTGTTCCTCGGTGTTCGGCACGTCGTAGTGCGACTGGCCTGCCGACCAGCCGAACCTGGCGCGGTCGCGCGCGCCGCGGTAGTCGATGTCGCCAGAGGTCGCGCCCTGGGCGCCCGTGTTGTGGAGATTGTCGGGGTGCACGGGATCGAGCAGGCGATCGGATCGCCACGACGAACCCGCGAGGTGCAGGCCGAATTGTGGCGTCAGCGCGCCTCCAGCCACCAATCCGCCTTGCGCGGTCGCAAAGCTCCCCACGCCGGCATCACCGGTCGCGCGCCAGCGATCCGTCGCCGCCGAGGACCGAACCTCAATCACGCCGCCGGCCTTGTAGCCAAACTCGGGTGGCACATAGCCGGTGACGACGCTGATGCTGCTCATGGTGGCGGTGTCGGGTGCGATGCCGTTCAGCGCGTCAAGCCGCTCGTACACCGGGATGCCGTCGATCACGTACAGGAAGCCGTCATCGACTCCGCGCGTATGCAGCAGGCCGTTGTCCTCGGTCGCCCACCCGGGCAGCGTGGCGATCGCGTCCTGCAGGGAGCGCCCGCGAACGCGCACCGGCACCTCGGGGAGCGACTCGCCCGCCAGGGACGCGCGGGTGGATGCGAGGTCGATACGACCCTCGACCTGCACGGCCTCTTCGAGCCGCGGCGGCATCCTGAGGACGACGTCGACGGGCAGCGCGGACTCGATGGTGAGCGGGATGGCCGCCGAGCGGCTCGTCGCAGCGGGTTCGGTGCCCAGCAGGAAGCGCCCGGGCGCCACGTCTTCGAAGGCGAACCGTCCAGTGGAGTCGGTGGTGGACTCGCTGCAGCACGGCGCCCAGGGGATCGGTCAGCACCACTGCGGTGCCGGGCACCGGCTGCCCGGTGCTGTCAACGACCGTGCCGCGAATGCGAGCCGTCTGGAGCTGCGCGACGGCAGGGGCGACCACTGCAACCAGCAGGGTCAGGACGAGTGAAGCTACGCGCCACAGCGACACCTCGGGATTCTATCGGCGTTGGCTCGACTCGGAGGAGCGGCTCAACCTTGGCGTGCTGATCGAGCCCTGGGCGTTGGGCTACCATCCCGGCATGCCGATGCCGACCTCCCCGCCGAACGCTGCAGCCGCCATGCGCCGCCTGATGATCCTGCTCGCGTCGCTCATCGTCTGCGGCTGCGGGCCCTCGGCGGTGCCGGGGCCGGCCGCCTCACCGGCAGCAACCGCGGCGCCGTTTCCCTCGGGCGTGCTCGTGGACCTGTCGCACACCTATGACGGGACAACGGTCTTCTGGCCTACAGCCGAGACCTACCGGTTGGAGAAGGTGGCCGATGGCATGACGCCGGGCGGCTACTACTACGCCGCCAACAACTTCTTCTCCTCCGAGCACGGCGGCACGCACCTCGATGCGCCCGTCCACTTCGCCAAGGGTGCCCAGTCGGTCGAACAAGTGCCACTCGAGCGGCTGTTCGGCGAGGCGTATGTGATCGACGTCGTGACCCAAGCCAGCGCAAATGCCGATCACCAGGTGAGCATCGAGGACATCGCGGCCGCGGAACGAGCGCAGGGACCGATTCCCCCCAGCGCGATCGTGCTGCTGCGCACCGGCTTCTCGAACCGCTGGCCCGATGCCGCGCGATATCTGGGCACCGCGGAGCGGGGCGAGGCGGCGGCCGCGAAACTACACTTCCCCGGTCTGCATCCGGAGGCCGCGCGCTGGCTGGTGGCCAACCGCACCTTCAAGGCCATCGGTATCGACACCGCGAGCATCGACTACGGACAGTCGTCGCTGTTCGAGTCGCACCGCGTACTCTACGAGCGCAACATCCCGGCGTTCGAGAATCTGACGGCGCTCGAGCGGTTGCCGGTCACCGGAGCGCAGATCGTGGCGCTGCCGATGAAGATCGGCGGCGGCAGCGGCGCGCCGCTGCGCGCGGTGGCGATCCTTCCCGCGGGGCAATGAGCCGACCCGAGATGGATGGACTCGTGCCCGAAGGCCGAGCGAAGCGAAGGCCGAGCGCCTGAGTCCCCCTTGCGCACCAACAGAAAAGGCCCCGGATTCCGGGGCCTTTCTTTGTTGGTGCGGAAGGGGGGACTCGAACCCCCACGGTATTGCTACCGCCAGCCCCTCAAGCTGGTGCGTCTGCCAATTCCGCCACTTCCGCAACTCTGAGAACGACCGGGATATTTTGGCAGGTCCCGCTCGCTGCTGGCATCAGGCGTTGGCGTTGGTTTTTGCCTTTAGCCTTCTGCCTTTTGCCTTCTGCTTCCGTTACCCCTGCGGCGGCTTCGCCCCGCTGGTCGGCGGAGGCGTCGTCGTCGCGGGCTGTGCCGGAGTGGCTTCCGGGGCTGCCGGAGCCGGGGTGGTCGTCGCCGGGGCCGGTGTCGGCACCGGGAGGGCCGCGGCCGGAGGCGGCGCTGGTGCGGCCACGCCGCCGACCACCGAACCCGGGCCACGCTGGCCCCAGGTCGTCAGGACCAGCGACAACACCACGAAGAGAGCCGCCAGAATCGACGTCGCCCGCGTCAGGAGCGTCGCTCCCGCTCGCGCGCCGAACGCCGCCTGGCTGCCGCCACCGCCGAACGCGTTGGCGATGTCGCCTCCCTTGCCCTGCTGAAGCAGGATTGAGCCAATCAGGGAAAGGCAGACCAGCACGTAGATCCCGGCAATCAGGTAGTAGAGCATGTCATCCCACACGGCCCGCCCACTGGGGCGGACGGCAAACCAAAACTATAGCACGGCACCCCCGATCCGTCGCGGGACGCCGGCGCCCTGCCGCGGGGTAGCATGACCACCGGGGGACGAAAGGCCCTCCACACGAATGAGGCGACCAGGGTCCGAACGGTTCGGCGAACTGCTCTTCTACGGGGTGCTGATCCTCGTCGGCTATCTCGCGTACCTGGTGACCGCGCCGTTCCTGGCGTCACTGGCATGGGCGGCGATTTTCGCCCTCACCCTGAGCCCGCTGCACCGGCGGCTGGTCGCCGCCATCGGCAACTCCCGCGCCGCGCTCGTCACCACCCTCGCCGCCGCGGTCCTGATCGTCGGGCCGGTGGCCACCCTGGTCTCGATGCTCGCCGGCGAGTTGCCTCAGCTGGTCGAATTCGCCCAGACCCTGCCCGCCCAGGCCACGCCCGAGCGCGTGCAGCTGATCTGGGACAACCTGCGGCACCGGATTCCGGTCACCCTTGCCCGACGATCCCACGCAACTCATCAGGCAGGGCGCACAGTCGGTGGTGACCTTCATGGCGCCCCGCGTCGGCGGCCTGGTCGCGAATCTCCTCGGGATGATCGGCAGCATCTTCGTCATGCTGTTCGCGATGTTCTTCCTGCTGCGCGACAGCGATCGGGTCGTGGACATGCTCCGGCGGGTGCTGCCGTTCCCGACCGCCGAGCGCGAGCAGTTGATGAAGGAAACCCACGACCTCGTGATTGCCTCGGTCGGCGCCGGTCTCGCGGTCGCCGCCGTGCAGGGGGCGATCGGCGGCATCACGTTCTGGGCGATGGGACTGGGCGCCCCGGCAGCGTGGACCGTGGCGATCGGCATCTGCTCGCTCATCCCGGTGGTCGGCGCCACGCTGGTCTGGGTACCGGTGGCGCTGTGGTGGTTGCTGTCCGGCGAGGTCGGCAAAGCCATCATCCTCACCGGCATCGGCGCCGGCGTGATCGGCATGGTGGACAACATCCTTCGGCCGGCGCTGCTGAGCGGACGGGCCTCGGTGAACGGACTGGTGGTGTTCATCGGCCTGCTGGGCGGCGGCTCGGCTTTCGGCTTCGTCGGCCTGGTCGTCGGACCGATCGTGCTCGTCACGGCCGGCACGTTGATCAACGCGCTCACCCGGCGCCATCAGCAAGTGGTGACGCCGGATGAAATCCCGGCGAAGTGAACGGGCCCGTGCGGCGCCAGCGCCCGTCAGGCCCGCCGCGCGACGAGTAGCGTGATGTCGTCGAACTGCGGCGCCCCGCCGGCGAAGCCGTCAATCGACGCCATCAACCGCTCGATCATCACCGCAGCGGGCTGATCCGCCACGGCGCGCAGGCAGTCCACCAGCCGCGCCTCGCCGTATTCCTCTTCGTCCGCGTTCTGCGCCTCGGTGACGCCGTCGGAGAACAGCACCAGCGTGTCGCCCGGCTCGAGCCTCAGGTTCACCTCTCCGTACGGCAGGAGCGGCGGCAGCAGTCCCAGCGGCGTGCCGGTGGAGCCGAGCGTGACGGTCTCGCCATTGGCGCGGAGGATCAACGTGTCCACGTGCCCGGCGCCGACGAAGCGGATCGCGCCGGTGCGCGGCTCGAGATCGGCGAGCGCGGCGGTGACGTACTTCTCCGGCGCCGTCGACGCGAACAGCAGGTCGCTCGCGAGTCCGGCCAGCGCGGGCAACGAGTCCGTGCGCCCCAGCAAGGCCCTTAGCGTCGCCTGCATGTTGCTCATCACCAGCGATGCCGGCAGGCCCTTCCCCGCGACGTCCGCCACGCACAGCAGCACGCGCGCGTCACCGCCGCGTGCCCACGGCGATGGCATCGTAGTAGTCGCCGCCGCATTGACGCGCCGGGCGGTTGCGGGCGGCGAGATCGTAGCCCGCGATCGCCGGCATCGACGGCGGGAACAGGTCAGCCTGGATGCGGGCGGCCAGCTTCATCTCGCTTTCGAGCTTGGCGCGCGCCACTTCCACTTCCTGGTGCAGGGCGAGCAACCGCTCGCGCTCGCGCGCCGCCTGCACCGTCCGCTCGAACAGCTGGGCGTTCTCGATCGCCGTCGCGGTCTGCAGCGCCAGCGTGTTCAACAGCTTGAGCTCGGCGGCGGTGTAGGCCATCGGCAGCGTGCTGCCAATCGCGATCACCCCCGTCACCCGCTCGCCCACCCGCAGCGGCGCGGCGATCAGCGCCTTGACGCTGGTGTGTTCCGTGATGCGCCGCGGATCGAGGTCCACGTCGTTGACGATCTCACCCACACCGGTCTGGGCGATCGCGCCGATGATGCCGTGGCCGCGGCGGAATCCCTGGAGCACCGGCATCTCGTCGCCGAAGCCGGCGACCGAGGTCATCTCGCCGCTGGCTTCGTCCAGCAGCATGATCACGCCGTCGGTGGCGACGATCATCTGCCGCGCCTGCTGCAGCGTGAGGCTGGCCACGCGCTCGACGTCGAGCAACGCGGCGAGCTTCTCTGAGAAGTTGTAGATCAGGTTGATCTCGCGATAGAGGTGCAGCACCTCCGCGCCGAGCGCCTTGCGCTCGGTCTCCTTGGTCACCAGGTGATCGAGCAGCGCCGCCACCGTGCTGGAGCCGTCCGTCCCCGAGACCCAACCGAGCGCGGCAGCACCGTTCGACACCGCGTGGCGCTGGCTGTGACCCTCGCTCCGCGCACCGTGCAGGAGCTTCCCGTCCGCGTCCTCGACGGCCACTCCGGAGCCGAGCGCCGCCGACATCGCGTCGATCAGCGCCCGCGCTTCCGGCGATCGCCCGATCAGCTGCTTCAGACCGACCCGGCTCATCGATGCCTCACAGGCCGAGCACGGTGCGGGCCTTGTCGAGCAAGGCGTCGGGATCGAATGGCTTGGTCATGTAGAGGTCGGCGCCGACCTCCTGTCCTTTCTGGCGATCGAATTCCTGCCCCTTGGCGGTGAGCAGCACGATGTAGACCTGGTCAAGGCCCAGCACCTTCTTGGCCCGCTGGCAGACGTCGAAGCCGCTCAGTTTCGGCATCATCACGTCGAGGAACACCAGGTTCGGCTTCACCGACTCGATGGTCGCCAGCGCCTCTTCGCCATTCGACGCCATCAGCAGCTCCACCCCTTCGTCCTCGAGCTCCTCCAGCGTCTGCTGGATCAGCATGCGGAGGTGCGGTTCGTCGTCCACGATCAGAATCGTCCGGGTCACGGGGGGCCTCATTGGTAGACGAGAAAGAGGACCTGGTCCATCCCCTTCTCGAAGCGGAGCATCCGCACGTTCTCCGACTGCGCGGACAACACGGAGTTGAGCAGGATGATGTCGGGCTTCAGCGCGAGCGCCTTCTCCAGGAGGTTGGCGTCCTTGGCCTCGGACACGCTGTAACCGCGCGAGGTCAGCACGTCGGCAAGGGTCTTCACCGTGGACGCATCCTCGTCAACGACGAGGACATGACGATGCGACTTCCGCTGCTCGATCAGCGAGCCGACCTCGCGGAACAGCAGGTCGGTGTCGATCGGCTTGGTCAGGTAGCGATCGACGCCGATCCGGATGCCGCGCTCGCGATCCTGCACGATCGACAGGATCACGATCGGAATGTCCATCGTCAGCGGATCGTTCTTGAGCACGGCGGCGACGTCGAAGCCGTTCATCTCCGGCATCATCACGTCGAGCACGACCAGGTCGGGCCGCTCGCGCCGCACCTCGGCCAGCGCTTCGCGACCGTTGGTGGCCACGCGCACGTGATATCCCGCTTCGGAGAGCTCCTGCGTCAGCAGCTCGCGGATGTTGGGGTCGTCGTCGACGACCAGCAGGCGCGGGATGCGTTCGGCGGTGCGCGGCGTGGTCACCACCACCTGATCGCGCAGACGGCGAATCAGCGCGGCGAGCTCCAGCGGCGTGCCGCCCGCGGCCAGGTCGCCCACCACCGCGTCCGGCGCGGGAAGCGAGAACGAGAACGTGCTGCCCTTGCCCAACTCGCTCTCCAGCCAGACACGGCCGCCGTGATGCTCCACGATCTCACGGCAGATGGGGAGACCAAGGCCGGTGCCCTTCGGCTTGTCGGTGAGGGTATCGCCCACCTGCTTGAAGCGCTCGAACACCTTGGGCTGATCCGCCGGGGCGATGCCCATGCCGGTGTCGACGATGCTCACCACGATCTCGCCGCCGCGCCGCACGGCGCGACAGGTGACCGAGCCGCTGTCGGTGAACTTCACCGCGTTCGAGATCAGGTTGATGACGACCTGGATGAGGCGATCCCCATCACCCGTGACCATCGGCAGATCGGGCGCGACATCGGTGACGAGCCGCAGGCCCTTGTGCTCGAACAGCGAGGCCGTGGCCGCCGTCGCTCGATCGATGATCTCGGCCACCGACGTCGGCTCCATGTGCCATTCGAGCTTGCCCGCCTCGATCTTCGCCAGATCCAGCACGTCGTCGATCAGCTTGGTCAGGCGTTCGCCTTCGCTGACCACCACCTTCAGGTTGTCTTCCACCTGCTGCATCGTCTGGACGACCTTCTTGTCGTCGGTCGGCACCAGCGGGAAGATGCGATCGTCGAGGCGCTTCTTGATGATCTTGGCGAAGCCGAGCACCGAGGTCAGCGGGGTGCGGAGTTCGTGGCTGACGGTCGAGAGGAACGCGCTCTTGGCGGCGTCGGCTTCCTCCGCCACGGCCCGGGCCTGCTGCGCCTCCTCGAACAGGCGGCGGATCTCGTGCTCCTGCTCGTTCATCTGGCGATAGGCGGCGGCGTTGTCGAGCGCGATCGCGGTGTACGACGCCAGGCTCCGCATCATGTTGAGGTGATGCTCGGTGTAGGCGTGCTTCTCGAAGCTCTGGATGGTGATGAGCCCCAGCACGCGGTCCTTGGCTTCGAGCGGCAGGTAGATGATCGACTGCGGCGTCTTCGACATCGAGCCGTCCTCGAGCGGGCGGCTCTGCTCGTCGTAGCGGCTGACGTACTTCTGGTACTCGGCCTGGAGATCGTTGATGAATACCGGCTGCCGGTGGGTGATGCACCACACGGGCAGCTGGTTCGGGTCGGCGGTGCTGCGCGAATACGGCGCGTAGCGTTTGCCCTGCTCGATGGCCAGGCGATACTCGACCTCCTGGCGATCGGGATGGTAGAGCCCGACGCCGAAGACGTCCGCGTCGGCAATCTGGTTCACGCGTTCGTAGAGTTTGCCGAAGATCGTGTCGAAGTCGAGCGAGGCGGTGACCTCGCGGCCGATGTCGCTCAACAGCTCGACCTGCTTCTTGCCCTCGCTCTCGGTGCGCGCCAGAGTCTCTGCGGCCTCGGCTCGCAGCCTGGCCTCGGCGAACTGGGCCCGCTCCCGCTCCTTGCCAATCACGCGCCGGCGCTGCACGCGAGCGGCGATCAACGTGAGCAGCCCGGCGAGCAGAACGTAGCCCGCATACGCCAACCACGTGCGGTACCACGGCGGCAGGATGGCAAAGGCGTAGACCCCCTCCTGGCTCACCTGACCGGCGATATTTCGCGCCCGCACCCTGAAGGTGAAGTCGCCGAAGCCGAGGTTGGTGTAGTCGCGACGCGGTTCGCTGGTCCATGCGGACCAATCGAGGTCGAGGCCGTCGAGCCGCGTCTGGAACTCCGTTGCCGATTCCGAAGGGAACTGCGGCGCGGCGAACTCGAAGCGCAGCGCGTTGTCCACGGATGCCAGGCGGGGGCTCTCAGATGAGGTCGCGAGGCCGCCGTACAGCAGCCGGTCGCGGTTGACGGTGATGCGCCGCATGACCGGCGTCGGCGGCGGCGCCATCGGTTGGGCATGATGGCTGTCGAAACGCATCACCTGCAGGCTATACGGTGCCCAGACCGTGCCATCCGCCTCGGCGAACAGCGACGACGGAGCGCCGAACGGCCGGAACCGGGCAAACGCCGCGGTATCCCGGCTCCACGCGCCGTCGGCCGTGCGGCGCATCACGACGGTCTCCTTACCGAAGTTCACGTACAGCAGGCCGTCCGGTCCTTGCGTCAGTCCGAAGCCCAGGTTACGCATGTCGGTACCGATGTCGTCGAACTCCGAGACCCGGACAAACCGGCTCGTGGCCTCGTCGAATCGAAACACCCCGAGCTTGTTGGTGACCGCGCCAAAGTATGGTTCACCATCGACAGCCTGCACCGACACGAAGCCGGTGGAGATGCCATCGGCTTCCCCGAAGCGATCGACGATTGCTGTCGGGCGTGCGGCCGGTAGCCCAGTCGGTCGCTCCGACCAGCGCACCCGGAATACCCCCGTGGCCTGCGTGCCGGCCCATACCGACCCGTCGGGCCGCTCATCGAGCGAGCGGACCTGTTCTGTAACCCCTGGAATGCGGCCTTCATCCACCCACTCGCCGTTGACCTGGCGGAACGACGTTAGCCCATCGAACAGCCCCACCCAGACGCGCGCCGGGTCGAGGACGGAGGGTAGCAGCGCAGCCGCCCGGAGCGAGCCGTCGGGGGGAGCCTTCACCGGCACGATCGTGTCACCCTCGATCCGATAGAGGCCGGTCGATCCGGCGACCAGCAACGTGCCCTGATCGCTCGGGGACCGGCCGCCGGTTGACGCGAACCACCACGCTTGATCGCGCATGCCGGTCAGCTGCACGAACTTCGCCGGAGTGTTCGCGTTCCCGGGGTTCAACGCGAAGACGCCGGCGCCGCTGGCCGCGAAGAGGCGGCCGTTGTGGCGATGAATCTTCTGCACGCCGCCAATCACACCGTCGGTTGGGTCGAAGTACGAAACCGGTGAGGGAGTCTCGACGCGGACGATGCCGCCCGAGCCAAGCCACAAGCCCTTGTCGCGGTCGACGAACGGATAGTAGACGGTATCGCTGGGCAAGCCCTGCTCCCGACCGAGCACCTGCACCCGGCGGCCATCACGACCAATGATCACAGCGCCCGACTGCGTCGTAGTCAGCACGATGTTGCCGTCCGGCATCACCAGGCCGCGGTACAGGCTGCCGCGGATCAGGGCGTCAACTTCGGTGCGGAACGGAGTCAGAACGGCACCGTCGTAGAGGAACAGTCCCTCGGTGCGTGAACCGAGGAGCAGCCGACGCTGGTCGAAGCGAAGGATCACTGGATACGGCTCGGCCGCGAAGGCGGTGGTCCCCGGAAGGATGCGAAATACCCCGTCGTCGAGGACCGTGATGCCCATGCCTGGTTGCGACACGTGCAGCAGGCCATCCACGACCGACGACCGGTTGAACCGCGCGGCCGGCTTCCACACACGGATCGCATTATCGGCGTAGCGGAAGATCGCCGATTCCGTCTGGAAGTACACCCCGTCCGCGAGCGCGAAGGTGCGCCACACGTCGCCGTAGCGCTGGGCGTCGGCGGGTATCTTGTCGTGCAGCGACACGAACTCCAGCATGCCGGTCGCGTCGGGCGCCAGGTAGCCGAGGTCGCTGACGCTGCCCACGTAGATGCGCCCGTCGGTGGCAATGGCCAGGGATCGCACGGTCTGTCGCAGCGGCGTCTCGAGCAGGCGCCAGGTGATGCCGTCGAACTCGAGCAAGCCGCCGCCACTGCCGACAAAAATCACACCGCGGGCATCCTGGACGAAGGCCCAGTTCTGCGCGCCGCCGCCGTACTCGGCCGGCGGATAAAGGCGAAACAGGGGCCGTCCTTCTTCCGCGTGGCGCGTGGCCGTCGTTGGGTTCGAGGCGGTGGACTCGGGTTGGGCCGGAGGGGGCCCCTGCATCGCTGCCGGGCCGATCGTCCAACTGAAGACGACGCCCGCGGCGAGAAGGCGGACCAAGGGGCGGATCCGGGGAAGGGCCGTCAAGGTGGGCTGATTCTATAGCAGCACAGCCGTGGTTCGCCGCATACGTCGCCTTCTGCTATCCTCGCGCGATGCGCATCCTTGGCTTTGCCCTCGTTATCTTCGGCCTGACGGTCACGTCTCCCGGGGCGCAGACCGCGGCGCCCGCCGCCGCGGCACCGCAGGCCGCCGCGCCGGCGGCGCCGCCGAACCTGATTCAGCAGGTGCGGGCGGTGATCGGCAAGGGCGACCTCGCCGGCGCCGAAGCCGTCGCCACGGCGTACCGCAAGGAGAAGGGTGCCACGCCGGAGTTCCTGGAGGCGTACTCGTGGCTCGGGCGCGGCGCGCTCGCGGCGAAGAAACTGGATCAGGCCGAGCAGTACGCGCTGAACGCCTACGACCTGTGCACCGACGCGTTGAAGACGCGGAAGATGGACGATGAGGCACGGCTGCCGATTGCGATCGGGGCGGCCATCGAAGTGCGCGGGCAGGTGCTCGCCGAGCGCGGTAACCGCTCGGAGGCGGTCTACTTCCTCCGCAAGGAAGCCGACCTCTACAAAGAGACGTCGATCATCCAGCGCATCAACAAGAACATCAACCTGCTGAGCCTCGAGGGTGAGCCGGCGTTCGAGGTGGCCTCGAGCGAGTCGCTGGCCGGCACTGCCCCGACGCTCGCCAGCCTCAAAGGCAAGCCGGTCGTGTTGTTCCTGTGGGCCCACTGGTGCCCGGACTGCAAGGCGGTGGGCCCCTTCCTTGACGAGTTCCAGAAAACCTACGCCAACTCCGGCCTCACTATCCTGGCGCCGACGCAGCGGTACGGCTACGTCGCCTCGCGCAAGCCCGCGGCCGCGGCCGAGGAGACCGCCTACATCAAGGCGATCCGCCAGCAGCACTATCCGTGGCTGTCGGACAGCATGGTGCCGGTGAGCGGCGAGATCTTCACGCGCTACGGCGTCTCGACGACGCCGACCCTGGTCTTCATCAATCGCGACGGCACGGTGAAGCTGTACCACCCCGGGCAGATGACGAAGGCGGAGCTCGAGCCGGTGATCAAGTCGATCGTGGCGACATCAGGGTCGGCACGATAGACAGCTGTTATCTGGTGAGCTCGTGATTTGGTGGGCTGACGATCTGGATCTGGAGAACTGGGAATCTGGTGCTCTATCTCGAGATCGGGTGACCTGGGCGCGAACCGAGCCGCTACTTCCGGCGGAGCTGGTCGCTGCCGTTCGCGCAGCAGTTTCTGGATCTGCGGTGACGGCTGCAGCTTCAGCGCGCGATCGATGGTGGCGAGCGCCTTGTCGATGTTGCCCTGGGCGGCATAGGCCACCGACAGGCTGTTGAGGCCTTCCACGTTTTCCGGCGACAGCGCCACCGCCTGCTCGAGCCGTCGCACCGCTTCGAGCGTGCGGCCCTGCTGCAACAGCACGCTCCCCAGGTTCGCCAGCGCCACGGCGTACTTCGGGTTGAGGGCGATCGCGCGCTCGTATTCCAGCACCGCGCGATCCAGCTGTCCGCCGACCGCCAGCGCCGTGCCCAGGTTGTAGCGCGCCGCCGCGGAGTCCGGACGCGCCTTCACCGACGCCTCGAAGTGGCGCACGGCATCAGCGGGCCGGCCCGATCCCAGGTACAACAGCGCCACGTCATCGTGCAGCTCGTAGTCACCCGGCGTGACCGTCAGCATCGTCTCGTAGCCGATGATGTCCTCGGCGACCATCTTGGTGGCGATCTCGCCGTTCAGCCGTTCGCGGTCGCCCTCGGTCTTCGTCAGCAGCTGGAACCAGAGATCGCCCATCTCGTCCTTCGACCGCTGCCCCCACAGCACGCGGCGCGGCGGCACCTCCGGGTTGCGGATGTTGTCCGGCGAGTTGTCGTAGGTGTAGTCCATCGACAACCGAGTGCCCTTCGGCAGCGGCAGCGGCTCGATCAGGCGATAGACGTGCTGCCATCGGAAGTCCCAGTCGCGGATGTGCATCACGCGGCGCGTTGTGCCGTCGGGGAACAGTCGCCGTGCCGACGATCTCCTTCGCCCGATAGTGGGCGTGGGGCTGGATGGCCAGCATGTCGGCATCGACCGGCAGCGTGTAGGCATCGCGAATGACGTAGTGGCCGTCACCCGCCGGGATGTCGATGCCCTGCGAGCCGAGCCGCAGGATGCTGGGCGTTTGCACCGGCGGCGTCTTGCTGAAGTACAAGCCGATGACGGGCCGCACGTCCTCGACCGCGCCGGAGGGCTGCATGTGCAGCTGCACCACGAGATCGCTGCCGGGCTCGAGCGTCCAGGCGAGGTCCGGGGCGACGAGCGGCGCCACCTGCCCCGGCGTCCAGCCGAGGAAGTGTCCGTCAGGATACTCGGCGGAGCGCGGCATCAGCCCGTCGTAGCCGGGCAGCGGGTCCTGCGCGTCGAGCTGACGCGACGCGCCGGTCCGATCGACGCGGATGTTGGCGTGATGCACCACGCGCGGATTGCCCGGGTGGAACTCGATGCCCCGCACATAGGTGCGCTGCGACACCGGCAGCGGGATCGCGAAGATGCGGAACGCGTCGTTCGGAGTGGCGGTCAGCGTGAACGACTCCGGCGGCGTGACGATCAGGTCGGGCGTGCCGAGCAGCCAGCCATCGGGGAACGTCGGCAGCGTCGGCGTCTCGGCGGCATTCCCCTCGGGCGTGCCGGCCGCCACCCACGACTCGATCATCGACAGTTCGGTGTCGGTCAGCACCCGCTGCCCTTCGAAGCGGCCGATGCCGGGTTCGACGTTCCAGGGCGGCATGAAGCGGCGCTTCGTCACCTGCACGATCTGCGTGGCGCGCTGCCGCACCTCGCGATAGGACGCCAGGCTGAAGGGGCCGGGGCCGCCCGGGCGGTGGCACGGTGTGCAGGCTTCGAAGACGACCGGGGCGATGTCGCGCGAGAAAACAGGCGCGGTCTGCGCCCCGGACGGGGCCGCGCTTCGCGCGGTGGAGCGGAGGCGGAGGAGCGGCCGCGCTTCGCGCGGTGGGCGCGCCTTGCGCCGCGTAGGAAAGCAGGGCCGCGTCACGCGCGATAGGGACGAGGGCCGCGCTTCGCGCGGTCAGGGCCGAGGCCGCCAGCAGTGCCGCGATCGAGGCGATGGCCGCGGCTCTCACTTGAGAAAGTCCGAAAGGATGCAGCCCACCGCGCGCGTGGTCTTTGGTTCGATCGCGCGGCCGGCCAGGAGGTTCGTCAGGGCCTGGTCAAGATCGCGCGTGGTCGGAGCCGGACGGTCGCGGCCGAAGTCCACATAGCGATCGTCGACGCGTCCGCGGTATGCCACTTCCCCACCCGCGGTGATCACCGCGACCTCTGGCGTGACCGTCACCGCGGTGTGCTTCACGAGTTCCGCGCGCGTGTCGCGGGCGATCGGCAGCTCGAAGCCGAACTGCGCCGCATGCGCCCGGATCTTCTCGGGCGTGTCGCCCGGCACCGGATACACCAGCCAGAATTGAATGCCGCGCTCACGATAGGCTGCCGCCAGCCGCTGGATCTCCGGCGCGTAGCGATTGGAGATGGGACAGTCGGTGGTCGTGAACACCAGCACGTGCGCACGTGTTCCGGCAGGCAGTGCCAGGGGATCGACGATGCGGCCGTCGAGGTCGAACACACCGCGGACGGCTTCGGCCTGCAGCGGGCCGGACAGCATCAGCACGGCCAGGACGACGCGCACGACGGACATGCTGCAAACAGTATAGGACTCTCTGAGGGCCTCGCGCTGCGCGCTCGGTAGGACGGGAGGCCGAGCCTACGGCTCGGTAGGCCGGGCAGCCGCTGCGAGCGGTAGGCACGCCGCCGAACCGCCGCGATGCCCGGGACCCTTCTTACCGGCGAGCCGCGCCTACGCTTCGCGGCAGCGAAGCGCCCATCGTTCCCTACGCGCCGAAGGCGCGCCTCTCGTCCTACCGCGAAGCGGCCTACGCGGCGTCAGCCGCGCCCACGAAAAAAGGGCGGCCTCCCCGAAGGAAGCCGCCCCTTTGTCTTGCTGTACCGACCACCGGTTGCCGGCTGCCGGCTGCCGGTCTACGCCTCTACCAGGTCACATCCACGCCAACGCGGATGATGCGGCCCTGCAGGACCACCGAAGGCTGCAGGTAGGTTTGCGCGCCGTACTGGGCCGTCGCCACCGACGAGTAGTCGTCGGAGTTGAAGGCGTTGAAGAAGTCGATCTTCGGCAGCATGCCGACGCGGCCGAAGTTGACCTTCTTGCTGAACGAGAAGTCCATCTGGTTGATGCGCGGGGTGTACTCCGTCTCCGGGGCCACGAGTGGCCACGTTGGCGCTGGCCTGGCCGGCGGCCGTCAGCGCCGCGCGGAGGTCGGCCGGCGCGCTCGCCGTGTTCGGCGTGATCTGGCAGGAACGTCGCCCTGGCCGCGGGGGTTGTCGAAGCCGGTGCCGGCGGTGAAGCCGCCGTAGGCCTGTGCCGCGGTGCCAACGAGGTAGCCGTTCAGGCTCTGCAACGCGCGCGCTGGCCGAAATGCCCCAGAACGGAAGCGGGTAGACCACCGTGGCCTTGAACTGCTTCTGCCACGGAATGCCGCTGTCGCCCTGGTCGCAGTAGAGCGAACGGTTCGGGTCGCTCTGGGCGCGACACGCAGACGTCGTTGATGCTGCGCTCGAGGTTGAAGCCGCCGAATGCACGGACACCGCCGCGGATGCGGGCGTTGAAATTGATGTCCAGGCCGTTGTAGTTGCGCTTCATGTCGTCGCTGGTGCTGTCGATGTTGGCGACCTGGCCGCGGAACTCCGGCTTGATCACCCACACCGGCACGTTGTCGCCGCCGAGCGGGTTGGCCACTTCGAAGCGGTTGTAGCTGTCGGCGTTCAGCAGCGAGTTCAGCCGCATCGTGATGTTCTTGAAGTCGATGCGGTAGTACTCCGCCGCCACCGAGAGGCCCGCGACGAGCTCGTGGGTGATGCCGGAGTTGAGAGCCTGCGAATAGGGGCGCTTGATGTCCGGGATCGAACTGCGCCAGCGAGCGCACGCCGAAGCTCGGTCGAGAGGTTGGCGAAGTTGATTTCGCAGCCGGGGCGCCCGGGTTCCGTAGCTGCAGCCGCGTTCGCCCTGGGCGATGTCGTCGCGGTTGACGTCGGTCCACGGCAGGTTCTGCGTCGTGATCGCCGTCGGGCTGTAGAGCTGAGCAAACCCGGTGGTCTGCGCCGTCACGAACTTGTTGAAGCCGGCGCGCAGATCGCGGTCTTGCCGGTGCCCGAGATGTCGTAGACGACCGACAGGCGGGGCGAGAAGTCGTTCCACGTCGGGAACGCGATGTCGTCGTAGGCCGGCGAGTTGGCGAAGCGGCCGATCTGCACGTCCTGGCCGACGATGGTCTGCTTGTTGTGATCGAAGCGCAGGCCGTAGTTCAGGGTCAGGCGGTTGAGGTTCCAGGTGTCCTGCACGTAGAAGCCGAGGTTCGCGTTCAGGTCCTCTTGCACGCGCAGGGGGGTGTTGAGCACCGTCACCTGGAACGGCACGCCGTTGTTGTAGGTCTGGTAGAGGTCGGCGTTGGCGTTGTTGTAGCGGGGATAGATGCCCCACTGGTAGGCGCCGCCGAACTTGATGTTGTGCGTGCCGGTGACGTACGACAGCGCGCCCTGGATGTTGTAGCGATCCGGGTAGTTGCCCAGCTGCGCGCCCGAGGCGTTCCACAGCAGGCCCGTGCTCGTGTCGTTCTTGACGCACGTTGCGGTACCAGGCCGGCGGTGCCGCGCTCGGCGAGGATGCCGGGCTGATACAGGTTGTCGTAGCGCTCGCGGTTGAACGAGAAGCCGGTCTCGAGCAGCAGCTTCGAGGAGATCGTCGAGGTGTACTTCAGCGAGCCGGTGCCGAAGGTCGGGCGTGTTCCAGATCACCGACGCGGTGCGCGGGTCGGTCAACGAGCCCATCGCGTGTCCACGCAGGCGCAGCGCGCGATCGGCGTAGGCGGCGATCTTGTTGCGATCGGACACCTGCCAGGTCAGGCGCAGGACGGGGTTGTCCATCTTCTCGTCCGAGATGCCCTGTTCGCAGCTGACGGCGCCGCTGGCAGCAGGCCGCGTAACCCGCCGGGAACGGCAAGCCTTCCGGGGTGTAGTAGGTGTTGGCGATCGGCCGGTCGTACTTGGCCTTGCGGAACGCGCCGAAGAACCACAGCTTGTTCTTGACGATGGGACCGCCCTGCTCGACGTTCCACTCGTAGAAGTTGTCGATCTTGTCCACGGCGCTGACGCCGAGGGCGCGAAGGTCGTCGGTGAGGTTGTCACCCTGCCACGAGGAGGGCGACTTGAAGGCCTTGAACCCGCCGCGGAACTGGTTGCCGCCGTCCTTCGGGATCAGGTTCATGTTGACGCCGCCGGTCAGCGTCTCGGCGTTGCCGCCGGCCGTCTGGTACACGGCTTCCTGCGTCATCGACTCGTTGTGGTACGCCTGCACGGCGCCGTCGCCCATCAGGCCGTTGGTCATCATGCCGTCGACCAGCACCACCGTCTGGGCGCCGCCCTGCCCGCGCACCGCGAAGTAGGTCTGCTGCATGGCGCGCGAGCCGCCGACGTCGGGCACGTTCAGCGTCACGCCGACCACCAGCTGGCCGAGGCCCTGAATCGTGCCGGCCGTGGGCACCGCGCTCAGCACGTCGCGGGTCAGCACCTGCTGCTTGGCGTTGCTCTGGACGTCGACCACCGGAGATGCGCCCGAGACCGTCACGCTTTCCTGCAGCGTGCCGACCGTCAGGTCGATGTTGACCGTGGCCGTGAAGTTCGCGGCCAGTTCGAAGCCTTCGCGAACCTGCGTGTTGAACCCGGTGAGCTCGTACTTGAGGGTGTAGACGCCGGGGCGCAGGTCGACGATGCGATAGGCGCCGTTGGTGTCGGTGACACCGGTGCGCACGCCCTCGATGAGGGCGGGGCTCGCGGCTTCGACTGTCACACCCGGCATCACGGCGCCAGAGGTGTCTCGGACAATTCCAGTAATGACACTCTGTGCCCAAGCTGCGGACGGCAGCGCGGCGATACACGCCAACGCAAACGTCACAGCAAGAATGCTGCGTTTCACTGTCATTCGCGCCTCCTGATACTTGCCAACAACAAATGCCGGGTGGAGGATTGCCGAAGGCGCCGCCACGCGCCCCCCTACACACCGGCTGAACTGGCACAGACTACGCATGTCGTGCAAGAGAGTCAAACAAACTCGCGCCATGCGCCTTGCAACATTCACGCCACGCAAGAGGCGCATGAGCTCATCGATTCAGGAAACGCGGGCAGCGCCCGCCGGTTACGATGTTTCATCATGCCGGGCGCCGCCCTCTTCGTCGTC
The DNA here is from genome assembly GCA_963723005.1 of uncultured Acidobacteriota bacterium. GTDB lineage: Bacteria > Acidobacteriota > Vicinamibacteria > Vicinamibacterales > UBA2999 > VFZN01. The sequence continues at coordinate 829,276 of CAVRPA010000020.1, forward strand.
GCGATGGCGGTGCGACTGCTGCATCTCTGGGCCATCCGCGACACCGCCTTTTTCACCGTATTGATGGGCGATGCTCGGGCATACGACCTGTGGGCGCAGCGCCTCGCCGCCGGTGACTGGATCGGCACCGATGTCTTCTACCAGGCGCCCCTCTACCCGTATTTCCTGGGCGGGCTCTACGCGGCGTTCGGACGCGATTTGCTCATGGTTCGCCTGATCCAGGCGATGGTTGGCTCGGCCGCCGTCGTCCTGCTGGCCGCGGCCGGAGAACGGCTGTTCTCGCGCCGCGTGGGACTGGTCGCCGGCCTGGCTCTGGCCCTGTACGCGCCCGCCATCTTCTTCGACGCCCTGCTCCAGAAGTCCGTCCTCGACGTCTTCTTCATCTGCCTGTCGATCTGGGTGGTCAGCCGCTTGGTGGACCGGCCTGCGGAGCGCGCCGTTGTGGCTGGGCCTGGGGGCGGCAATGGGTGCCCTGAGCCTGACGCGAGAGAACGCCCTGGCGCTGGTCGCGGTGGCGGCCGTGTGGAGCCTGAGCGTCGGATTCGGCAGGAAAACAAGGGCGGCGAAACAACCGGCCGGATCCGCAATCCCGGATTCCGGATCGGGGGCGCGCCCCATTCTGGCCTTTGCCCTCGGGCTGGCGGTCGTCCTGCTGCCGGTCGCCGCTCGCAACTACGCGGTCACCGGGGGCTTCTATCTCACCACCTCGCAGTTCGGACCGAACTTCTACATCGGGAACAACCCGGCCGCCGATGGCACCTACATGTCGCTTCGCCCCGGGCGCGGCGCACCGGAGTTCGAGCGGCAGGACGCGACGGAACTGGCGGAACGCGCGCGGCAGCGATCGCTCACGCCGGGCGAGGTGTCGTCCTACTGGACCGAACAGGCCCTGGCCTACATCACCAGCCAGCCGGGAGACTGGCTGGCGCTCGTCGGCCGCAAGTTCGCGCTGCTGTGGAACCGCGGCGAGATGCTGGATACGGAGAGCCAGGAGAGCTACGAGGAGATCTCGCCTGTCCTGCGCGTCCTCGGCGTGATCGGCCATTTCGGAATCGTCGTGCCCCTCGCGCTCGTCGGCCTGATCGGCGCGTGGCCCGATCGCCGCCGGCTGTGGCCATTCTTCGCCCTGTTCGCCGCCTATGCGGCGAGCGTCGTCCTCTTCTATGTGTTCGCGCGCTATCGCTTCCCGCTGGTGCCGTTCCTTCTGCTGCTGGCGGCGAACGGTCTCGTCCTCGCACCGCGGTTGATCGCCGCGGCATCTCCCGCCCGTCGCGCCACGCTGGGCCTCGTCGTGGCGAGCGTCGCCGTGGCCGTGAACTGGCCGATGCTGTCGTCCACGCGGATGCGCGCGATCACGGAGACGAATCTGGGCACCGCGCTGCACGAAGCGTCTCGCTACGACGAAGCGGTCGAGCACTACCGGAAAGCCGCGGCGCTGCAGCCCGATTACGCCCCCGCCTACAACAATCTCGGCGTCACGCTCCGCGCACAGGGCCGGGTGGATGATGCGATTCAGGCGTATCAGGAGGGGCTGAAACTGCGCGAGGCTTACCCGGATCTCCACTTCAACCTCGCCAACGCGCTGATGGAGCAGAACCGCGCCGACGAAGCTGCGGGGCACTTGCGTGCGGCGCTGGCCGGCGGGCGCGAGGCGAGCGGGGGGCAGGACTCCGCCGGGGCGCACAACAACCTCGGGATGGCGCTGGCGTCCAAGGGGCAGTACGCCGAAGCCGCCGCGGAGTTCCGCGCCGCGATCAGCGCGGAGCCGACCTCGGTGCTGGCGCACCGGAACCTGGGCAACGTGTTGTCGTCGATGGGAAGGGGCGAAGAGGCGATGGCGGCGTTCGAACGCGCGGTGGCGTTGAACCCGAACGACGCGCAAGCCACCTACGACCTCGGCAGCCTGCTGCTCGAAACAGGGCGATTCGAGGAGGCCGCAACCATGCTCCGCACCTCGCTCGCGGCGGATCCGAAGTCGGCCGAGACCCTGAACAACCTCGGGATCGCGCTCGCGTCGCAGGGCAATATCCGCGAAGCGGTAACGCTCTTCGAGCGCGCCCTCGCAATCAAGCCGGACTTCCCCGACGCTCAGCGCAACCTCGCCACGGCGCGCCAGGCGCTCGGCGGTCAGATCAAAAGATAGATCCCACGATCACCAGATCGATCAGCAGATCGTTCGATCTCCAGATCAGATCGACAGCTCACCACATCTCCAGATCACCAGATTCGAAAAAACCCGGGAGGGCCCGGCGCACGGCCACTCCCGGGATAACACGGCGCCGGCGCCCTCGGTGCCGCACGCCGGACAAGCGCGTTCCGCTACCAGCGAAGCTGCGTGCCGATCCGGAACGTGCGGCCGTTCAGGATGGCGTTCGGCTGGTTGTAGGCCGGCGTGGTGTAGTTGACGGACTGGACGCCCAGCACGGTGTTCGCGTTGAACACGTTGAAGATGTCGAGCTGGAACTGGAAGCGGCGCGAACCGCCGAGCCCGAACCATTTCGCGAACGACAAGTCGAACTGGTCCATCCGCGGCAGGAACTCGATGCCCGGCGCCACGAGTGGCACGATCAGTTGTGCCTCCGTGAGAGTGGGTGCGACCAGTTCCCCGGGACGGCACGGTCCCGTGCAGTTGGCCGCGTACCGCGTCGTTCTCGTGATCAGCCACGACGTGCCCGCCGGGCTGCCCACGTCCCCGTACCCAGGTCCCTGGATCTTGTTAGCGAACACCGGTGCGGCGGTCGGGTATCCGCCGAGCGCGCGGCCGGCCAGGCTCTGGAAGGCGCCGCTGATCTGAATGCCCCAGAACAGCGGATAGGTGCCCGAGACCTTCATCTGCGGGCGCCAGGGAATGTCGTTGTCGGCGTCATCACAGTAGCGCAGCATGTTCGGGTCGTCAGGCTCGCCGCAGACCACGCGCGTGGTCCGCTCGGTGGTGAAGCCGCCGAACATCTGCCCGCCGCGCGGCAGCCGCGCGTTGAAGGTGATGTCGAAGCCGTTGTAGGTCTGCTCGAAGCCGTCCGTGGCATTGGTGTCGAAGTTGTCCACCGCCGCCTGCAGAGCCGGGTTGATGGTGTAGATGTTGAACACCTCACCATCGAGCGGGCTGACCACGCTGATCGGCGTGTAGTCGTTCATCGAGCGGAGCAGGTTGTCGGTGACGCGCAGGTCGTGGAACTTGCGCCGATACCAGGTGCCCGATACCGACACGCGCGGGAACAGCTCGTGCTGGATGCCGGCGGTGGTCTCCCAGTTGTAGGTGCGCTGGAAGTCGGGATCGACGGTGTTGAGCGAGCGGATGCCGAAGTTGTTCGGCATCTGTGCGTAATTCATCTCACAGCCGGCGGTGAGGTAGGTGCAGCGCAGCGGCCCTTCGGCGATGTCGTTGCCGTTGAGATCGGTCCAGCTCAGGTTCGCGCTCTGGAGCGTGAGTGGATTGTAGCGGCCGGCGAACTGGGTGGTGCGCGATTCGTTGTAGCGGTTGACGCTGAACTTCAGCGCGGTCTTGGCGTTGCCGAACAGGTCGTAGACTACGCCAAGGCGCGGCGCGAAGTCCTTCCAGACCGGCATCGGCGATGTCCTCGAAGGTCCGTTCGGGGACGAACCGTCCTTGACCCGACGTCTGCGCCGATACCTCCGCGTCCATGTACTCCCACCGGATGCCGGCGTTCATGGTCAGGCGATTCAGCGTCCAGGTGTCCTGCGCGTAAATGCCGATGTCCTTGTTCAGGCTGTCCTGGTAGCGCAGCGGTGTGTTGTAGATCGTCACCTGGCTCGGCACGCCAGAGAGGTAGACCTGCTGGAGGTCCCCATTGGCCTCCCGCGTGTTGATGTAGGGGCCCCAGTTGTCCTGGATGCCCACCTTCAGCGTGTGCGCGCCGGTGACGTAGGACAACGAGCCGGCGAGTGCAAACCGGTCGGGATAGCGGCCGCCCCAGTTGGCCAGGCCGCTGGTGAGGGTCGCGAGGTTCGCGTCGCGTCGGCTGGCGCCCGCATACCACTCGGGCGTAAACGGCGTCTTGTTGACGCCATCCTGGTTGGTGATGACGTATTCCTCGTAGTTGAACGAGTAGCCGGCCTCGGCCAGCAGACTGCTGCTGAGCGTGCCGGTGTACTTCAGGGCCGCCGAGTTGTAACGCGGCGACGTCCAGATCTGCGAGGACGTCGCCGGATCGTCGCCCGCGTTCATGCCATGACCGCGGTACTTGTTGATCTCGTCGTAGTACGCGGAGATCTTGTGCTTCGAGCTCATCTGCCAGGTGAGGCGCACCAGCAGACTCTCGATGCTCTGGTCGTCGATGCCCTGCTCGCAGCTGGCGGCGCCGCTCTGGCACTGCGCGAAGCCCTGGGCGTACGGCACGTTGTCCGGGGTGTAGAAAGTGTTGCCGATGGGGGCATCAACCGACCACGCGCGCCCCGTGGCGAAGAACCAGAGCTTGTCCCGCTTGATCGGCCCGCCAAGCCCGGCGTTGACGTCGTAGATCCGATCGATGCCGCCCGCCGCGCGGAGGCCGCGATCGATGAGGTCCTGATCGAGGTTGTTGGACAGCCACGAACCCTGCGTGTAGCCCGCGAACAGCGACCCGTTGAACTGGTTGCCGCCGTCCCTGGCGACAATCGCCATGCGCACCCCGCCCGGCGAGACGTCGGCGCCCGCGCCGCTGGTCTGGTAGCTCATCTCCTGGACCATCGCCTGGTTGAAGTACTGCTGCACGGCGCCGTCACCATCCAGCCCGTTCACCATCAGCCCGTCAACCGTGACGATGTTGTTGGCGGAGGTGAGGCCGCGCGTGGACATGTAGGTCTGCTGCATGCCACGGGACCCGCCCACGTCCGGCACGTTCAGCGTGACGCCGCTGACCAGCTGCGCGTAGGCCTGGATGTTGCGACCGGTCGGCACCTGATCCAGCACTTCGCGGGTGAGGACCTCGACCTTCGCATTGCTGGAGACGTCCACCACGGGTGATGCGCCGGTGACGGTCACCGATTCCTCGAGCGCGCCGACCTCGAGGTTGGCGTTGAACGTGGCGGTGAAGTCGGTCCGCAGTTCCACGCCCTCGAAGCGCGCGACCTTGAAGCCAGGAAGCGTAAACGTGATGGCGTAGGTGCCGGGGCGGAGATCGACGATGCGATAGACGCCGGAGGAGTCGGTGACGGCGCTCCTGGTGCCCTCGATCAGGACGGGGCTCGAAGCTTCGACGGTGACTCCTGGCAGGACGGCGCCGCTGGAATCACGTACGGCGCCTGTGAAGGTACTTTGCGCGGCGGCCGCGAGCGGCAGCCCCAACAAGATCACGACCGGCAAGACAACTCGAAACCAGACGCGTCGGCACATGGTTCGCCTCCTCCAGAGCCCGGGGTGGACGCAAGACAATCGAAGGACCGAATGCGACGAACGAGGAAAAAATCCCGGAGGCAGTTAGGCGCGACTGCCCCCGGGAAACGAGGAGATCAACGCGGGCGCGAGCGCTCAGGCCGCGCCCGGCAATCGGGTTACCAGCGCACCATCGCTCCCAGGCCGTAGAGGCGGCCCTGCATGATGCTGTTGGGCGCCAGGTAAGTCGCGGCTCAGTGCGTTGGTGGTGACGTAGCTGATGATCGCGTCGGAGTTGTTCACGTTGAACACCTCGAACGTTGGGATCACGCTCACCCGGTTGAAGCGGAAGGTGCGGCTCACCTTGAAGTCGAGCTGGGTGATGCGCTCGACCAGCACCGCGTTCTCGGCATCGAGGTTGAAGGTCATGCTCGCCTGGTTGAAGACCGCGGCCGGGCAGGATGATCTCGCCGGCCGGGCACGGCGACGGGCAGTTGGCCGGGTAGCGAGTGGCCCCGCGCGTGGCTGTCATGCGCCGGCTGGCGGTGGTCGGGGATGTTGGTCTGGAACGCCGTGCTGACGTTGAAGCCCCAGCCGACCGGCAGCGATGCCGACAGCTTGCCGGACGTGCGATACGGGATGTCGAGTGCCGTCTCGTCGCACAGCCGCTCGGTGTTGAAGATCGGCACCGCGATGGTCGCCGAGGTCGACACGAAGTTCGGGATCGTCGGGCGCCGTGCAGAACGTCTCGCGCTGGCGCTCGATTGACACGCCGCCGAAGAGCTGGGCGCCGGCGTACGGCCGGTAGCGGCTCTCGATGTTGAACGCCTGGTAGTCGCGCTTCGCGCTCGGGATCGTAGGTGTCGAGATACGCGGACGGCCGCGTCTGCGCCGCCGCACTTCGCCCGTAGGCCGTGAACGGCTCGCCGGTGAGCGGGTCGTACAGCGTGTACGGGGTGTAATCGGCCGCCGACCAGCTCTGGTTGAGGCTAACCGTCAGGTTGTTGAAGCTGCCCTTGTACCAGCTCCCCTGCACCGACAGGTTGGGCAGCAGCTCGTGCTGCAGCTCGAGGCCGTGCTCGAGATTCCAGGTCCGCGGGTACTCGCCGTAGGTGGCGAGCGCCGCGGTGCCGAAGTTCGCTGGCAGCCCGGCGAAGTTGATCTCGCAGCCAGGGGTGCCCGGCAGTTCCGTAGTTGCAGCCGCGCTCGCCCTGGGCGATGTCGTCGCCGTTGACGTCCCGCCACTGCAGCGTGGCGGTCTGGCTGAGCAGCGGGTTGTAGTTGGACGCGACGCCGGTGGTCCGCGCCAGGTTGTAGCGGTTCAGCGAGTACTTCACGGCCGTCTTGCCGTTGCCGAACAGGTCGTAGACAGCGGCGAAGCGGGGCGCCCAGTTGGTCCAGTTCGGCACGTTCTCGATCGCCTGGAAGTTGCGCGCGGGAACGAACCGGCCGGCCGGCGACTCGGCCGCCAGCACCTGGGCCTTCAACTTCTCATAGCGCAGGCCGGCGTTGACCGTGAGCCGATTGAGCGTCCACGAATCCTGGGCGTAGAAGCCCATGTCGTAGTTCAGCCGCTCGCCGTAATTGAGCGGCGTGTTGCGCACCAGCACGCTGTCCGGCACCGAGAACGGGAGCGCCGGTGCTGGTGCTCCGGTACTGCTGGACCAGGTCGGCGTTGGCATCGCGGGTGTGGATGAACGAGCCCCACGTGCTCTGCATGCCGAACTTCAACGTGTGCTGGCCGAGGAGGTAGGTCGCCGACCCGGACATCGCGTAGCGCGAGGGACTCTCGGTGAGCCGCGAAGTCGGCGCGATGTTGATGTTGCCGAGGTCGAGGTCGTTCCTCGATGCCTTGGCAAACCACGCGGCCGTTCCGCGCGGCTCTTCGACGCCGTCCTGATAGCTGTTGGTGTAGTACTCGAGGTTGCTCGACCACCCGGCCTCGAAGAACAGCCGGCTGGTGAACGGCGACGACCATTTCAAGGCGGTCGTGTGGTACGCGGGCGAGAACCACTGCCACGACGCGGTCTCGGGATCGACCAGGCTCTGCATGTCGTGGCCGCGGTACTTGTCGATCTCGTCGAAGTAACCGGAGATCTTGTTCCGCGGCGACACCTGCCACGTCAGGCGGGCCATGGCGCTCTTGATGTACTGGTCGTCCACGCCCTGGCTGCCCTCGTCGGTGAACGTGTTGGCGATGAAGTTGTTGACCGAGAAGTAGCGCGCCGAGGTGAAGAACCAGAGCTTGTCCTTCTTGATCGGCCCGCCGAGGGACGAAGGTGTAGTCGATGATGCGGTCGGTGGCGTTGCCGGCGCGCAGGCCGCGGCTCCATGTGGCGGTCGGTGAGGTTGCTCGACTGCCAGGCGCCCGGGGCGCGACGCCATCTTGAAGTCGCCGCTGAAGCGGTTGCCGCCCTCGCGCGGAATCATGTTCAGGCGCACGCCGCCGGCCGACGTCTCGGCGCCGATGCCGCCGTCTGGTAGCTGACTTCCTGGTTCATCGCGTCGTTGAAGTAGCTCTGGATGGCGCCGTCGCCCTGCAGGCCGTTGACCATCATGCCGTCCACCAGCACGGTGGTGTTGGCGGTGGTCATGCCGTGCGTGGACATGTAGGTCTGCTGCATCGCGCGCGCGCCGCCGGTGTCCGGCAGGTTGAGGTTGATGCCGACGACGAGCTGCGCCATGCCCTGGATGCTGCGGCCCGTCGGGATGACGTCGATCGCCTCGCGATCGAGCGTCGCGGTGTGTGCGGCGGTGGTGACGTCCACGACCGGCGACGCCCCGGTGACGGTGACCGTTTCTTCGAGCGAGCCGACCGCAAGATCGGCGTTGATCGTCGCCGTGAACTCCGCCGCGATGCGCACCTCACGCCGGTAGGTATTGAACCCGGGCATGACGAACGACACCACGTAGACGCCGGGTCGAAGATCGGAGATGCGGTACGACCCATCTCCGTCCGTAACCGCCGACTTCACCTTCTCGATCAGAACGTCGCTCGCGGCCTCGACCGTCACGCCTGGAAGAACCGCACCCGACGTGTCTTTCACCGAACCGACGATGGCGCTCTGTGCGTAAGCCATCGCTGGTGCCAGAACCATGAGCAGCCCTGCCAGGCCGATCATGGCGAACACACCTGTTCCCTCTCTGCCCTTGCCTCTCGTCATCGCGCCTCCTGCTGGTCAAACAACCGAACGGGAATAATTGCGATAACTTCTCGAATACCGTAGGCAAGGGCAGGAATGAAGTGGAGATTCACCCGCACCTACGCGATATGCGGCGGAATGTAACGCGTTGTCACGAAGGTGTCAATGCATTGCATATATGAGAAATGGCGATGCCGCGATAAGGACCGGTGTAGGCTGGCTGCATGGGCGCCGATCTGGACCTCGAGCTGGACCGTGATGGCGTGACGCCGCCACCCCCGCCGCGCGCCCCGGACGAGATACGGAAATGGTTGATTCTCGGCGTGGTCACGCTGGCGATTGCCGGAGGCGCCTTCGCGCGCTGGTGGACCATGCGCAGCCACGACGCCGCACCGGCTGCACCACCCGCGACGGCCAGCGCACCAGCAACCTCCGGGTGGGGCCGCTCCAGCCGCCACTCCCCTTCCGCCGCTCGAGGCGATGGATCCATTCCTGCGCGGGCTCATCGGCACGCTCTCGTCGCGGCCGGAGCTGGCGCGATGGCTCGCCACCGACGGCCTGATCCAGCAGATGGCGGTCGCGATCGATCGCGTGTCGCGCGGAAGCTCGCCTTCGGCGGATCTCAAGGTGCTGGCGCCGGCGTCGGCATTCAAGGTCGAGGGCCGCGGCTTCACGCGCACGATCGATCCCGCCAGCTTCCACCGCTACGACGGCATTGCCGAGACCGTCGCCAGCATCGACCCGGCAGCGGCGGCGAATGTCTACCGCACGATTCGACCACGGCTGAGCGAGGCCTACACCGGCCTCGGCCGCACGAACTCCGAAGTCGACGTGGCGGTGCAGCAGGCGCTCGAGGTGCTGATCAACACCCCCATTCCCGCGGCGCCCATCCGTCTCAACGAAGGCAAGGGCGCGACCTGGGTGTTTGCCGACCCCGCCCTGGAATCGCTCGACCCGGCGCAGAAGCAACTGCTCCGCATGGGTCCCGAGAACGCCCGCAAGATCATCGACATGCTCAAACAACTCCAGCAGCACCTTCGCCAGTGACGTCCACTCGTTCCGAACGCCAGAAGACACGGCTCGACATCCTGCACGCCGAGCGCGATCTCCTCGTCGTCAACAAGCCCGCGGGGCTGCTCACCATTCCATCGGCGCCGGGACGGGCCGACCATGAAGACACGCTGCTCGGGCGCGTGAAGGAGTACGCGAAGCACAAGCGGGGCCGCCAGGCGTATGCCGGCATGCTGCACCGGCTCGATCGCGGCACGTCAGGGGCGCTGGCCGTGGCGCTCAGCCCGGCCGCGCACCGCGCCGGCCGGCTGATGTTCAAGTCCCACGAGTTCGATCGCACGTACCTGGCCATCGTCGACGGCATCCCCGAGTACCGACGAAGGCACGATCGATCGGCCGGTGGCGTCGGAGTATCGCGACGGGCGTCGCGACGCCACCTGGGGTACTGAATTACTGGAGGCCTGCACCCACTACCGCGTGCTGGATCACTACGGCTCGCGCGCGGCGCTCGTGGAACTGATCCTCGAGACTGGCCGCCAGCATCAGATCCGGATTCACATGGCGTCGATCGGAAATCCGGTGATGGGCGACCGTGTCTACGGCCCCAAACACGACAGCGCGCGGTCCACCGATCGGCCGTTGCTGCACGCGTGGCGGCTGGGGTTTCCACATCCGCTGCTCGGCCACCACATCGAGGTGGAGGCACGCCCGCCGCACGATTTCAGGAAGGCGATGAAGCGCCTCGCGGGCCCGATGCGGTAGGAGTGGTCTCCGGTACCCGGTGTCCGGTTTCCGGAAGGCTCAAGCCTCAGGACCCAAGACCCAAGACCCAAGACTTAAGACTCAAGACTCAAGACTCAAGACCTCAAGACTCAGGACTCAGACCTCAAGCGCCCGCGAGCCTCACGGCTGCGGATTGAGGGCCGTGATCGGGTCGATGCGAAGCGCCCGCCGGGCCGGGCCCAGCGTCGCCGCGAGGGCGGCGGCCAGCAGCAGCGACAGCGCGACGGCGTAGCTGAGGGGATCGCTGCCGGACACTCCGAAAAGCATGGACCCGAGGGCGCGGCCGAGGCCCCAGGCGCCCGCCACGCCGAATGCCAGTCCGGCGATCACCGGCCGGATGCCCTCCCCCACCACCAACCGGACGACGTCGCGTGGTGAGGCGCCGAGCGACAGTCGCACGCCGATCTCGTGGGTGCGCTGCGCGACCAGATAGCTGATGACGCCGTAGACTCCGAGGCTGGCGAGCAGGCACGCGAGGATCGCGAAGAGGCCGATCAGCCCGGCGCGCAGGCGCGGCTCCGCCACCGCGCGCGACAGCACCTGATCGAGCGATCGGACCTGGTAGAGCGGCACCGAGGCGTCCATCTGCCGCAGCTCCGCGCGGGCCGCGGCTGGCAGGCCTTCGACGGCACCGGCGGCTCGGACGACCAGGGTCATGGTGTGATACGAGGGCTGCTGCGCGTGCGGCGTGTAGAACATCGGCACGCCTTCTTCGTCCAGCCCGAGGTGCCGGACGTCGCCGACGATGCCGACAATCTCGCGCGAGCCTGGTCCCCCGATCGTCTGCTGCTCCGCGCGCGGGATGCCGCTGTTGAACGTGATGCGGCGGCCGACCGGGTCGTCGCCCGGCCAGTAGCGTCGCGCCATGGCCTCGCTGATCAGGACGACCCGCGGCGCCCCTTCCACGTCACGCGGTTCGAACAGCCGGCCGCGCACCAGCGGGATGCCCATCGCCTTGAAATACCCGGGAGTAACGGAGCGAGCCTGCGGCGATTCGCCCTGGCCATCGGGCTTGGGATGATCCTCGATCTGCACGCCGCGGCTGTCGTAATTGCCGCTGAGCGGCAGGATGTTGACGGCACCGGTGGCGACGACACCCGGCAAGGTGTCGATGCGCGCCTGCAGCCGTTCGTAGAACGGAATCTGCTCGCCCTCGGCGTAGGTGGCCACCGGCAGCGACACGTCCATCGCCACGACCGAGGCCGGCGAGAAGCCGGTGGGCACCTGCTGCAACGCCCAGACGCTGCGCACGAGCAGCGTGGCGCCGACGAGCAGGATCACCGCGAGCGATACCTGGACGGCGATGAACGCCTGACGAGCGCCGCGACGGACCAGGCCGGAGGGCTGACGGCCCCCTTCCTTCAGCGTGTCGTGCAGGGCATCCTGCGACAGTTGCAGCGCCGGGATCAGGCCGAAGACCAGCGCGGATGCGGCGGCTACCGCGGCGACAAAGGCGAGCACACCGGCGTCCATGCCGGCGTCGGCGGACCTGGGTATGGCCTCGGCACCGAACACGCCGAACGCCGAGGTCGCCCACCAGCCAATGCCCACGCCGGCGACGGCGCCGAGCACGCTGATCACGAAGCTCTCGGTGAGAAGCTGCGCGACGAGACGGCCGCGCGACGCACCGAGCGCGGTGCGGACGGCGAATTCCCGTTGGCGCGAGGCCCCGGCGGCGAGCAGCAGATTCGCCAGGTTGGCGCACGCAATCAACAACACGAGACCAACCGCCACCGACAGCAGAACCAGGCTCTGCCGGGCGTCGCTGACGGTGGCTTCGTGCAGCGGCAGCAGCCGCACACCCTGGCCGTGGTTGCTGTCCGGGAACTGCTGCTCGAGCCGGGCGGCGATGGTGTCGAGCTCGGCGCGTGCGGTGGCAATGGCCGCGCCCGGCGCCAGCCGGCCGACGCCGCGAATGAAGTGCCCGCCGCGATTCGCCGAAGCGGGGTTGAACCTGTAGGGGACGAACACGTCCGCGGACCGATCGGGGTTGACCTCGACGTGCCGATACGAAGCGGGCAGCACACCGATGACGGTCGCCGGCTGCGCGTTCAGCAGGATCTGGGTGCCCAGCACCGCCGGACTGCCGCCGAACCGCCGCTGCCAGAAGCCGTCGCTCAACAGCACCACCGGCGGAGCGTCCGGCTGGTCGTCCTCCACGCTGATGGTCCGGCCCAATGCCGGAGCAACTCCGAGGGTCGGGAAGAAACCGTGCGTGACGTTCACGCCGCCGACGCGTTCGGCGTCGCCTGCCGTGCCGGCGACGGTGAACGAACCCACATAGCCATGCGCGCCCATCGAAGCGAACGCGCGCGTCTCGCGCTCGAAATCCAGGTAATCGGCCGGTGCCAGGTTCCCCACTTCGTTGTCATCGGCGTCGAACCCGACGACGCGGACCAGCGCTTCGGGCGCGGCATACGGCAGGGGGCGGAGCAGGACCGCCTGGACCAGGCTGAAGATGGCGGCGTTGACGCCGATGCCGAGGGCCAGGGTGCCGATGGCCACCAGCGCAAAGCCGGGCCGTTCGACCAGACGTCGCAGCGCGAAGCGGATCATCATCGCGAGATTCGACGGCGAGACCGGGGGGAAGGTTGGAGAGGGCCGAGCTTCCTGGGCCGAGCCTTCGGCGGTAGGGCAAGGGGCCGAGCCTTCGGCTGCGGTAAGGCCGCGCTGCGCGCGGTAGGCGCGAGTTCCCTACGCGCCGAAAGGCGCGCCTACGCGTCGCGCGAGCGACGCGCCTCTATCCCTACGCGCCGCAGGCGCGCCAAAAAGCCCGCCCTGCTACAGTGTGCGGATGTCAGACACTGCTCAGGTCAACGAGTTCGGCCAACCCATCGGCGCCCGCCTGCCGGGGTGGACGGCGCCGCCCGAGCCGCCGAAGATCGCGGTTCACGGCCGCTTTTGCTCGGTGCAGCCGCTCACCCTCGCCGACGCTCCAGCCTTGTGGGATGCCTACCAGCGCGATGCCGATGGCCGCAACTGGACCTACCTCGCGTATGGGCCCTACAGCGCCTTCGAGCCGTTCGAGCAGTGGATCGCGCAGTCGATCGCCAGCCGCGACCCGCAGTTCTACGTCGTGAACGTCCACGACGGGTCGGCGGACGCCGGGCAGGGGGGCGTCCCCGCCGGCGTCGCGGCCTACCTGAGAATCACGCCGGCCATGGGCGTCATCGAGGTGGGTCACATCCATTTCTCGCCGCTGCTGCAGCACACCCCGGCGGCGACCGAGGCGATGTACCTGATGATGCGGCGGGTGTTCGAGCTCGGCTATCGACGCTACGAGTGGAAGTGCGACACGCTGAACGCGCCGTCACGGCGCGCGGCGCAGCGCCTGGGCTTCTCCTACGAGGGCATCTTCCGCCAGGCCATCGTCACCAAGGGACGGAACCGGGATACCGCGTGGTACGCCTGCGTCGACCAGGAATGGCCGGCGCTGGACGCGGCCTATCAGCACTGGCTGGCACCCTCGAACTTCGACGAGCAGGGGCGGCAGCGCGAGTCGCTGTCGTCGCTCACCGACCCGATTCTCGTCGCGCGCGGATAGGCGCGCTTGCAGACGGGCGCAGCCTTCGGTGCGTCGGAACGATGGGCGCTCCGCTGCGCGCGGAGCAGTAGTGCCGACGCCTGCGGCCGCCGTAGGATAGCGCTCCCCACCGTGCCGAAGCTCGCCGCTCACCGCGCGCGAGCGTGCGGCCTTTTAGAACTTCCAATCGAACCCGATGATCGGAAACAGCCCCTGCTGCTCGTTGACGTCGAGCGCATTGGTCCGGCGATTCCAGACATAGCCGCCGAAGTTGCGGCGGTTCGTCAGGTTCTGCACGCCGAAGAACAGATTGAGCGGCTGGCCGCCCACCGTGAACGTCCGGTCCACCCGCACGTCGATGCGCGCGTAGGTCGGGACCGCGCTCACCGTTCACCCGCGTCAGATCGTAGACGCCGCGATACTGCGCCGCCGACACCGCTTCGTCATAGGGCGTGTAGGGACGGCCACCGAGCGCCGCGACGCGCGTGGAGATCTCCCATTTCGGCGTCAGCCGGTATCCGCCCGTGACGTTGAAGACGAACGGGTAGTCGAACGAGCCCGGACGCAGGATCCCGTCGAGCGCCGCGTGCCGCGTCCGCGAGAACGCCAGGTTCGTCTGGCCGTAGATCTTCGACGTCAGCCGCTTCTCGACGAACAGCTCCACGCCGTAGGCATCGCCACGCCCGGCGCTGGTCAACGGAAAGAGGATCTCGCGCACGTCGAAGGTGTCGCCGATGTTGGCCAGCGACACCGACGGCAGCGTCGCCGCCACGGGATAGTCCCGATACTTCTTGCCGTAGACCTCGACGGTCGCGCGCAGATCGGTGGACGGCACCCACGCCACGCCGGTGACGAAGTGGTCGGCGCGCCACGGCACGACGTCCCGGTTTTCCGGGAAGGCCGACAGGAACAGGAACGCCGGCTGCTGGAAGTAGCGCCCGTAACTCGCGTTCCACGACACCGTTCGGCGCCAGGCTTCACGGTCAGACCCAGCCGCGGGCTGAGCCGCGTCTCGCCCAGGTAGTCGTAGTCGTCCACCCGCAGGCCGGCCGTCATGCTGGCACGGCTGGTCATCGCCTTCGTCACCTGCAGGTAGGCGCCCGTCTGGTAGGAGCGGAAGTCGGTGTTCAGGAAGAACGGATCCACGCCCGGCACCGGCGAGTAGGGCGTGTCGTTGCCATAGGGCGAGGTCGCGACGTAATCGACGCGGAAGACCTTGAAGCTGCCGCCCGTCTGGATCTTGTCCAGATAGGGCACGTTCAGAGTGAGGTCGTACTTGATCGTGGTTTCGCCCTTCCCGCGAGTCTTCGAAGTAGACCGTCGGGCTCGCCGCGATCGCTTCGTCGGCCGGCCCCGTGGGCGGCACGCCGTCGGCCGCCAGGTCCTTGACGCGCTGGCCGACCTTGGCCTCGGAGTGCGTCACGCCGAGCAGGCCGACGCCGCGGGCGCCGAACAACCGCTGCCAGTTGAACCCCGTCGCGCTGCGCCAGCCTTGGTAGCGGATGTCCAGCGTCGACAGCTCGTCCTCGGGTTCGACATCGTCCTGGTAACCGAGGCGGATGTTGTCCTTCCCCGACACGTTCACGACCCACAGCCGATCGCGCGGCGTCAGGTCGTAGACCGCCTTGGCGTTCAGCGTGTAGAGCACCGGCACGCCGCCGAAGCCGACATCGTCGGTGAAGAAGTCCAGGAAGCTCCGGCGCCCGGACACAATCCACGAGCCCTTGCCGCCGGCAATCGGCCCTTCGAGAATCGCGCCGGCGCCGGCGAACCCGAGTGTCGCCCAGCCGCCGAACTCCTGACGATTGCCTTCGCGCTGCGTCACCTGCAGCACGCTCGAGGTGCGGTTGATGTAGGGCGCGGGATACCCGCCGGTGAGGAACGTCACGTCCTGCAGCAGTTCGGCGTCGAGGATGCTGACCGTGCCGCCGGCCGAGGCGAAGTTCGCGAACGAGTTGATGTTCGGGATCTCGATGTTGTCGACGATGAACAGGTTCTCGAGCGGGCTGCCGCCGCGGACGATGATGTCGTTGCGGAAGTCGTTGGTGCCAATCACCACACCGGGCAGCGACTGCACGTAGCGCGACACGTCCTGCAGCGCGCCGGCGCTCTTCAGGACCTCGCGTGGCGCGACGAGGAACCCGGAGTTCTTGACCTCGGCTGGCGCGGTGTAGGCAGGCGCGGTGACGGTCACCGACTGCTGCACCTGCTCCAGCTTGCGGCAGCTCGACCTCGACCGTGCCGTCGAGGCCAGCGCGGACCGCCACCGGTTCGCTCGTGAACGGCAATCCCTGCGGCGGCAGGACTTCGAGCCGGTAGGCGCCGGCTCGCAGGCCGGTAATGCGGAAGGTGCCGTCGGCCGCGCTGATCACGCACTGCGAGGTGTCGAGCGCGCAGATGCGCACCTCGCCGACCGGCGCGCCCGCGGCATCCAGCACTCGGCCGGCGATGGCGCCGACGCCGGTCGTGTCCTGAGCCAGAGCTGCGGAGGAGAAGAAGGAACCGAGGATGAGAAGGCCGCCGGGTAGTGCACGAAAAAAGGTCACAACAGGGAAGGACGCTCGAAAGGGCAGGGAGGGTGCGCCTGCGTATCGGCCGAGCGCCCGGGTAAGCCGGATCAGGCCGGGATTGCTTCCAACTTTGAACTTTGAACTGATCTGCGCACATAATCCTCGCCTTCCCGAACGGAGCCCCAATGCCCTCGAGCCGAACCCTGCTACTCGTGTCCCTGGTCTGCCTGACGGCCGCCTGCTCGCCCGCGGCGCCGCCAGCCGCCGAAGCGCCCCGTGCCCCCTTCTCGGTCGTGGAAGCCACGATTCCCGAGATGCAGGCGGCGATGAAGGAAGGGCGCACCACGTCGCGCGAGATCGTCACGCAGTACCTGACGCGCATCGCGATGTATGAGGACGCCATCAACGCCGTCATCGCCGTCAACCACAAGGCGCTGGAGCAGGCCGACGCCCTCGACCGCGAGCGCGCGGCCGGCAAGGTCCGCGGCCCGCTGCACGGCATCCCGATCGCGCTGAAGGACAACATCAACACCTCGTTCATGCCGACCACCGGCGGGGCGCTGGCCTTCGTCGGCCTGGTGCCGCCCTACGACGCGACCCTGACGAAGAACCTCCTCGACGCCGGCGCCATCATCATCGCCAAGACCCAGCTCTCCGAACTGGCCAACTGGGTGGCCGCCGGCATGCCGGGCAACTACAACGGCCTGAACGGCTACGGGTTCAACCCGTACCGATCCGCGGCGCGACCCGCGCGGCCCGGCGCCGGCCGGCACGGCGACCGGACGTGGTCCTCGCGGTCCCGGTGCCGGTGGCCCCGGCGGCGGCGGTCCCGCGCGCTTCGACGATGGCCGTCCCGCGCTGGGGACCGGCGGGTCGAGTTCCGGAACGGGCACGGCGTCGAATTTCTGGGCGGGGAACGTCGGCTCGGAAACCTCGGGCTCCATCCTCAGCCCCTCGAACCAGAACATGCTGGTCGGCATCAAGCCCACGGTCGGCCGCATCAGCCGCTACGGCGTCATCCCGATCACCGCCGACCAGGACACGGCCGGCCCGATGGCGAAGAACGTCACCGACGCCGCGATCATGCTGGGCGCGCTCGAGAGCGCGGCGCCGGATCCCAATGACGCCGCCACCTCCACGTGCCCCGTACCGCCCAATCGCGACTACACGGTGCACCTGAAGGCCGATGCCCTGAAGGGCGCGCGCATCGGGATTCCGCGAGCCAACTTCTACGATGAGCTCACCGTGCCCGGCGAGAAGGAGCCGCGGGGCGGACTGAACCCCGATCAGCGGAAGGCCATGGACGAGGCCATCGCGATCCTCAAGCAGGCGGGGGCGGAGATCGTGGACGCCGACATCCCCAGCATCATCGATCCCGATCCGGCGAAGAACTTCCTGGTCTGGGGCACCTGCTCCGGCCCGAACGACGTGCACGGCAAGGACGCCAACTGCTCGTCGTCGCTCAAGTACGGGATGAAGCGCGACTTCAACGCGTGGCTGGCGTCGCTGGGCGACAAGGCGCCGGTGAAGACGCTCACCGAGCTCCGGGAGTGGAACCGGGCGCACGCCAACATGGGCGCGATCAAGTACCAGCAGGCAAACCTCGACGTGTCGGACGAAGTGGACCTCGCGCGCGATCGCGCGAAGTGGGAAGCCGACCGCAAGAAGGACATCTTCCTCGGCGCCACGCACGGCATCGACGAAGCGCTGCAGGCGCACAAGCTGGACGCGCTGCTGTTCCCGGGCGCCAGCGGCGCGGGGATTGCCGCCAAGCCGGGCTACCCGACCGTGATCGTGCCGTTCGCGACGGTGCCGAACGCGCCCCCGAACAGGCCGTTCCCGGAGGGCTTCAACGCCAGGCCCGCGCCCTACGGCGTCAGCTTCACGGGCACCGCGTGCAGTGAGAGCCGTCTGATCGAACTGGCGTACGCGTTCGAGCAGGTCACCAAGCGCCGCGTGCCCCCGGCCAGCGCGCCGTAGGAACCAGGCCGGCGCGAACCCGGTCGTTGTGGTGTTCGACCTCGTGGACTACCATCGTCGCCATGCGCAGTCCACGAGGCGTCAGCCTCGGCTCCCCCCTCATTCTGCTCACACTACTCTCCGTCGGTTGCGCAGCCCCGATGCAACGCGCAGGGGTCGTCAAGCCGATTCCCGGTGCCGAGGCCGCGGCACAGCAGCCCGCGCCACGTAACGCCGCGGCGTCCCGTCCCGCCGTCGGCGTGGCCTTCGGTGGCGGCAGCGCCCGCGGCATCGCCCACGTCGGCGTCATCCGCTGGTTCGAGGAGCACCGCATTCCCATCGACGTCGCGGCCGGCACCAGCATGGGCGGCCTGATCGGCGGCTCGTTCGCCAGCGGCATGGACGCGGACGAACTCGAGGCGATGCTGAACAGCCTCGACTGGGACGCGATCTTCGGTTCCTCGAGTTTTGCCTTCAAGAACATCCGCCGCAAGAACGACGCGCGCGCCTATCCCTCCCGCCTCGAGTTCGGGATCAAGGGCGGCATCGTCCCGCCGACCTCGCTGAACAACGGCGAGCAGGTGGAGCTGCTGCTCGGGCGGATCGCGGCGCCGTACTACGACCTCAAGACCTTCGACGATCTGCCGACGCCGTTCCGCGCCGTGGCCGTCGATCTCGTCACCGCCACCGAGGTGGTGTTGACCCAGGGCTCGCTGGCGCAGGCCATGCGCGCGACGATGTCGCTGCCGCTGATCTTCCCGCCGGTGGAGGTGGACGGCCGCATCCTGGTCGATGGCGGCGCCATGAACAACGTGCCCGCCGACGTGGTGAAGAGGATGGGCGCGGACCGCGTGGTCGCCGTCAGCGTCGGCGAGCTGGGAGACGCGGAAGGGCGTCAGCTACACGCTGCTCGGCCTCGCCGGGGCGACGATCGACGCGATGATGCGCGCGTCGACCAAGCAGTCGATCGCCAGCGCCGACGTGATCATCAACGTGCCGATCAAGGAGTTCGGGTTGCTCGACTGGCGCCGCGGCCCGGAGCTGATCGCGGTGGGCTACCAGGCCGCCGAAGCGATGCGCGACCAGTTGCTGCCGTTGGCAGTGAGTGAAGCGGACTACGAACAGTGGAACAAGTCGCGGCAAGGCCGCCGGCTCACCACTTTGCCAGTGCCGGCGTTCGTCACCGTGGAGGGCTTCAGCCGCGACGACACGCAGCGCCTCGACGCGCTGCTCGCGAAGCACATGGGCGTCCCCTTCAACATCGAAACCATCCAGCTCGACCTCGCCGAGCTCTCCGGCCTCGATCGCTACGAGACCATCACCTGGCACATCGTCTCGAACGACACGGGCGATCGCGGGTTGTTGATCCGGGGGAAGACGAAGCCGTACGCGCCGCCGTTCCTGATGCTCGGCGTGAATCTCGAGAACACGACATCGAGCGACTTCCGCATCACCATGACCGGCCGCTACCTGGCGTTCGGCGTGCTCGGCTCCGGATCGGAGTTGCGCATCGACGGCACGCTCGGATCCGACCCGCTGGCGTGGATCGAGCTCTATCAGCCGCTGCGATCGAGCCCGCTGTTCGCCGCTCCCTATGCCGGCATCGGCAAGATCGGCCACCGACTTCGTCGTTGACGATGCCGTGATCGCCAGGTACGGGCAGACCTACAGCCGGATCGGGCTCAACCTCGGCTCCAATCTCGGACGCCAGAGCGACATCCGCCTCGGGGCCTACATCGGCCACGTCGATGCCTCGGTCACCGTCGGCGACCCAGGGCTGCCGGATCTCGAGGGCAAGGAAACGGTGAGCGAACTGGTGTGGCGCTTTGACAGCCAGGACAGCCCCGCGGTGCCGTCGCTGGGCACCTATTCGAACATGCGTCTGAGCTACGTGTTCGACAGCCCCGATGTGTCGGACGAGTTTGCGACCACGCGGTCAAGCGTCGGGCTGACGCAGCTGTCCGGCCGTGGCACCCGGTTCTGGAGCCTCAGCGAGAAGCACCGGGTCTTTGTGGTGGGTGGCCTGGGCACGTCGTTCGATGACAGCCCGCTCGCGACCAACCAGTTCACGATGGGCTCGGCGTTCCGGCTGGGCGCCTACGGCGCCGGCGAGCTGCGTGGCGATCACTACTACGCCGCGACCGGCGGCTATCTTCGGCAGCTGGGCCGCCTGCCCGACTTCATGGGTGGGCCGGTGTTTGCCGGGCTCTGGCTGGAGAATGGCGATGCGTTCAACGACTGGGCCGACGCCAAGTGGCGCACCAACGCCAGCACCGGCGTGATCATGGATACGCTGCTCGGCCCGGTGATCGTGGCGGGCTCGTACGGCTTCGATGGCCGGTGGCGCACCTACTTCGGAGTGGGACGCATCTTCCGCTGAATCGCCCTCGCGGGAATTCGACCGCGCCTTCAATCCTCGGAGTCGAACGTTCGGTTCGACCATGTCAGGATTAAGGCCATGACTCATCCCTCCTCGTCCCGCACCCGCCGGTTGGCGGCGTCGCTGCTGTGGCTGATCGCCGTGACCGGCCCCGCGCGCGCACAGGGGCCAGCCGGCAGCACGACTACGGTCACGAACACCGCGTCGCCGATGGCCCCGGTGACGACCGAGACCAGGGGTGCGGCGGCAACCACGACCGTGGAATCAGCGGCCGTTCAGACCGGCACGGCCCGACGGCCGAAGGTGGGCGTCGCGTTCGGTGGCGGCGCCGCCAAGGGCTTCGCTCACATCGGCGTGCTGCGGTGGTTCGAGGAGAACCGCATCCCGGTGGACGTCGCCGCGGGCACCAGCATGGGTGGCCTGATCGGAGGAGCGTTTGCGGTCGGCCTCTCCCCGGACGAAGTGCAGGAGTTCGCGGAGGGCATCGACTGGGACGCCGTCTTTCTCAACGACACTCCCTTCAAGAACAAGACATGGCGGCGCAAGGAGGATGCGCGGCGGTTCCCGGCGCAGGTCGAGTTCGGCCTGAAGCGCGGGCTGATCTCCCCGACCGGCCTCAACTCCGGCCGTGAGGTGGATGCGGTCATCGACGGCCTGACGTTTCCATACGACCTCATCACCGATTTCGACCTGCTGCCGACGCCGATGCGGCTGGTGGCAGCCGATACCCGCAAGGCCGAAGTGGTGGTCATGGGGTCCGGCAGCCTCTCGGACGCGATGCGGGCGACGATGTCGCTGCCGGGCATCTTCCCGCCGGTGGCGCTCGGCGACCAGCTGCTCGTGGACGGAGGCACGCTCAATAACGTCCCGGCCGACGTGGTGCGGGCCATGGGCGCCGACTTCGTGATCTCCATCGACGTCGGTGGCGGCGCCGAGGCGGCCGAGGCATCCACCCAGGAAGCCAAGAACGCGCCGACGCTCTTCAGCGTGATGGGCGCGGCCATCGACACGATGATGCGGAGCGCCACCAATCGTGCGCTCAAGGAAACGGATCTGCTGATCGTGCCGAGGATCCTGCCGTATGGCGGCATGAGCTGGAAGGAGAGCCGCGCCCTGGCCCAACGCGGCTACGAGGCGGCCGAAGCCCATCGCGAGGCGCTGCTGAAGTATCAGATGGACGAAGTCTCGTATGCCGCCTGGCAAGCGGCTCGCCAGGCGCGTCGGCGCAGCGCAAAGTTTACGCCGGCCTTCGTCGAGGTCGTCGGCGGCGAGGACTCGCGCCGCAAGCTGATCGACGATGCGATCGTCGATCTCCGGGGACAGCCCCTCGATCTGACGGCACTGAAGGCGGCCATGGACCGGCTGCACGGCACCGATCGCTACGAGACCATCCGCTACGCGTTGGTGGAGCGCGACGGCCAGACCGGGCTGCAGATTGAGCTGGTGCAGAAGGGGTGGGGCCCGCCGTTCCTGGAACTGGGCTTCGAGCTGAACAACCTGTCCACGACGACGTTCGCGGCCGACCTCGCGGGGCGGGCAACGTTCGACGGCTTCCTCGGCGGCGGTTCGGAGTTCCGCTTCGACTTCAGCGTCGGCACCACGCAGCTGCTGTCCGCCGAGAACTTCCGCCCGCTCTGGGGGACCCCGTTCTTCCTGGCGCCGCGCGCGTTCTGGTCGGAGGCCCCGCGCTACTTCGTGCAGGACGGCGAGATTGCGGCCGAGTATCAATTGAGCCGGCTGGGCTGGGGCGCCGACCTCGGCGTGCTGATCGGCAACAAGGCACAGATACGCGTCGGCTACGAGCAGTCCGACACCGAGGTGAAGCTGGACATCGGCAGCCCGCTGCTGCCGACGCGCGATGGCGCGGAGGCGCTGGCGCGGCTGGACGTGCAGATCGACACGCAGAACAGCCCGATGGTGCCGACGCGTGGCGTCTACCTGCGCGCCCGCGTCGACCGCTATCTGGATGTCGCCGACGTCATTCCCGCGATCGGAGAACCTTTCGACGACGTCGAGGACTTCACGAGGATGGAGTTGAAAGGCTCGTGGTTCAAGCGGGTAGGACTGGGCCGAATCGTCAGCGGCGCCGGCTTCGGCACAACGTTCGACGCCAAGCCGGGACAGCCCTACAACTTCACGCTCGGCGGGCCGTTCAACCAGGGCGCGCTCGTGCCGGGCACGCTGGTCGGCCCGAACTACATCCAGGCGACCGGCGGCTACCTGTACGAGATCGGCCGCCTGCCCTCGCTGATCGGCGGCCCGGTGCTGGCCGGCGGCTGGCTCGAAACCGGCGGCGTCTACGACGAGTGGGAAGACAAGACCTGGAGCAACAACATCAGCGGCGGCGTGATCGTCGAGTCGATTCTCGGCCCGCTCTTCGGCGGCGTGAGCATCGACCTCGATGGCGGCTGGCGGTACTACATTTCGATTGGCAGGCTGTTTCGCTAGGAGCGGGTTCTAGGGTTCCAGGTTCTAGGGTTCTAGGGTTCTGGGGTTCCAAGGTTCTGGGTGCGGAGCGGCCAAAAAGCACAAGGTGCCACGTTGCCAAGCAACGGGCACCTTGTTGAACCTAGAGCCTAAAGCCTAGAGCCTGGAGCCGACGCCTAGTTCGGCACCTGCAGCTCCGGCATCGGCGGCGCGGAGAACAGCCGGCGGGTCGGCGGCGCCAGCATGCGCGCCCAGCGTTCCGCGCGCGAGACGCGGGCGCTGTCGGTGGCGATGCCGGTGTTGGCGTACATCTGCCGATAGAGCTTCGACACCAGCACGAATGCCAGCCGCGACTTCAGTGACTTGACGCACTTCGATCGCTGCCAGATCTTCGGCAGGCTGTAGAACTCGTCCCACACGCCCTGGGTGCGGTCGCGGATTTCGTTCGCCGCCATCAACGGGTGCGGCGAGTAGACCTTCGGGCGCACGGCTTGCGGGATCAGCCAGTGACGCGTCAGCGGAATGCCCTGGATACGCGTGTCGTCGGCGGCCATCTCGCGCTCCCAGCGCTCGAAGTCCACGGTGCCCGGGAACGGCGTCAGCATCACGAACTGCGCGAAGGTGATGTCGGCCTTCTGCGCCAGCGCCGCGGTGGCGTCGAAGGTGGCGGGCGTGTCGCTCGGCAACCCGAAGATGAACGAGCCGAGCACGTGCACGCCGTGCTGTCGGAACACCTTCAGCCGTTCGGCCAGCGCGTCGCCGTGCAGGTTGAAGTCCTTGTAGACGTCCTTCAGCCCCTCGGGGGTGACCGATTCGATGCCGACCAGCGCGCCCTTGATCTTGGCGCGCCGCATGGCGTCGAGGAACTCGGGGTCCTCGGCCGCTTCCATGGTGATCTGGGTGAAGAACACCATGTCGCCCGGCAGCTTCTCCATGCGCGACATCAGCTCGAAGCGCTCGTCGCGAATCGCCTTCAGCCGTTCGTAGCCGGACTTGTCGGTGCGGCGATCCGCCATCTTCAGGTCGTTCAGCGCAACCGGATAGAAGTTGTCGTCGGCCAGGGCGATGAAGCGGAACCCCTTGCGCCGCAGCTCGACGATCTCCTCGATCACCGCATCGGTGGCGCGCACGCGCGGCTTCTGGCCGTCGGTCCGCCAGACCGAGCAGAACGAGCAATGCTTCGGGCAACCCCGGACGGTCTGCACCGAGGCCCACATGTAGCGATCTTCGGGCAGCAGATCCCAGCGGGCTTTCGACAGCCGCTCGCCATCGACCCTGCCGCCTTCGTAGATCCGCTCGGGCGTCCCCTGGGCACACGCGTCGATGACGCGGCCCCACACCATGTCGCCGTCGCCCTTGACGACGGTCGTGGCGCTGCCGAGCTCGTGGGATTCTTCGGGAAAGAGGGTGGCGTGGATGCCGCCGAATACGACGTGGGCCCCGCGGGCCTTCACCAGCCGGCCGATTTCGTAACCGCGGAGGGCATTGCCGCTGTGGATGCCGATCCCCACGACATCGCCGGCCGCGATGGCGTCGATGTCGAGGGGTTCGAGCGTTTCGTCAGTGATGACCGGGTCGCCATAGGACGCCGGTGTGGCGGAAGCCAGCACGTAAAGCCAGCGAGGGGTGATGACGGCCACTCCGAACGCGAGATGGCTCGGATTGACCAAGTGCACACGCATCCGAACACTCTACCTGTTCGGTGGCAACCCCGTCTATGAAACTACGCCTGTCCGCCGTCTTCTTCCTGATCGTTCTCGTCGGGCAGGACCTCGTCACCCCACGGATTGGCCTGGGGCCCAGGGACAATTCCGGCGATATCGGGGTCCTCGCCAGACGTACGCGATCCAGACGCCCGGCGCACCTTGGCTTCCTCGCGACGCGCCGTCTTCTGCTGATGCCGTTCGGCCCGGGCGCGTTCGCGCTCGCGCTTTCCCCGGCCCATTGGTCCTCGTACGGCCATGTTCCTCCTCGTGTTGCCTGACGACTGTCGGTGTTACCAGCGGGGCTCGCGCCGGCGATTGCCGCCGCCACCACCGCCGTATCCACCGCCACCGCCACGGCGATCGCCGCCGCCGCCACCCTCACCGAATCCACCGGTGCGGGGCGCCTTGGGACGCGCTTCATTGATGGCGAGCGTGCGGCCGCCAAGCTGGGTGTTGTTGAGCTGGTCGATCGCCTTCTGCGCACCCTCATCGGATGACATCTCGACGAACGCAAAGCCGCGGGCGCGGCCAGTCATCTGGTCACGCATCACCGTGACCGTTTCCACCGTGTCAACCTGGCTGAAGAGATCGTGCAATTCGTCTTCAGTCGTCTGAAACGGCAGGTTCCCCACAAACAGCTTGCGTCCCATCGCTACTCCCACTCTGGACACCAGGTACTCAAAAGAAAAAGGGAGCCCAGAAATGAGGGCCCCCCTTTCCGGTGTCTCGGATTTCCTGTCACTTACGTTAGCACTATTCGCTGCCGGACGCTAACGTGCCTCTGCTGTAGGATCGCCCCATGTTCGACTGGCGGGAAGTGTCCCAACGACGTGGGATTGCGGCCACGTTGACGGTGCTCGCCGGCCTCTCCATCCTGGCCCCTTTGCGCCCCGCCGCGAGCCCGGAAACGTCGGTCGGACTGTGCCTGATCGCCGGCGCAATCCTCGAGTGGGTGCACGGCCAGCGGCGCCCCACCGCCGCCGAACGGCTGTCGGCGTGGCGGGAAGGCGCGGTGACGCTGCTGATGGCTGGGCTGCTCCTCGGCGCGCCACTCCTCAGCGGCAACGCCCTGGTCATCTTCCTCGCCGTCTCCTTCATCGTCGAAGGCGTGCGCCACCTGACTCGCGGGCTGAGCCGGCGGGGCCCCAGCCAGCCCCGGCGCCTCACCGCCGGCGCCCTCGACCTGGTTGCCGGCCTGGTGCTGCTGCTCTTCCTGCGCGCCAACGCCGCCGTGGTCTGGACCGTCGCGGCGGCCGGCGCGTTCCGGCTGTTCTTCGCGGCGGGCCGGATCGCCCGCGCCCGCGTGCTCACCAGCGACGTCGCCGGCGATTCACTGATCGAGGACCTGCAACTGCACGACGTCCCCGAGCTGAAAGCCCTTGGCGACTCGCTCGAGCTCGAAGCCGCGGCCCGCGCTCCCGTTGACCGTGGCTGGGTGACGGCGTTCCTGGCCACGCTGCTCGCCATTCACTCCGGCCGCATGGGCGGCGGACTGTCGCTCAGCAGCCTGCTCGGCCCGGTCGCCGCGGTGCTCGGCGACGTCCTCGTCGCGCTGCTGTGCACGATGGGCGCTGGCGCTCCCGTTCCACCTGATGCTGCAGCGCGTGAGCCACCCGTTCGAGCGGCGGGCGTGGCGCTGGCTGGTGACGCGGACACCGACGTCGCGGCGCGGACGCCTGGCCTGCGGCGGCGTGCGCACGGTGCTGATGTCGCGCCTCCGCTCCGAGATGCAGTGGCAGCTGGCCCGCCTCTCGCTGCCCGCGGCCATCGGGCGCGGCGTGCGCGTCGGCCTGCCGTTTGCCGCGATCATCGCGGCGACCGTCCCGATGTGGGGCATGAGCTGGTACTTCGACACGGAGAACTGGGCCGCCGGTCTCTACAACTCGTGGGCGGAGACCCGCACCGACGACTGGCGCGCGGCCATGGTGCGCGCCGTCACGGCGTCGGAGCGTCAGGCTGGGCGTGTCGCCGACTTCAGCGTGGCGCCGCCAGGCCTGGGCGAAGCCTTCTCGTTCATCGTCATTGGCGACACCGGCGAAGGCGATGCCTCGCAGCAGGTGCTGCGCGACCAGTTGCTGTCCGTTGCCTCGCGCGAGGAAGTGCGCTTCGTCGTGGTGTCGTCCGACGTCGTCTATCCGACCGGCGCGATGCGCGACTACGAAGCGAAGTTCTGGCTGCCGTTCAAGGGCGTGACCAAGCCGGTGTTCGCGATCCCCGGCAATCACGACTGGTACGACGCCCTCGAGGGCTTCAACGCCACGTTCCTGACGGCCAGCGCCGCCAGAGCGGCAATGGCCGCGCGCGTGAACGCAGACCTCAAGATCAGCACCACCACCGCAGACCGCATCGACGAACTGGTGGCGGAGGCGACGCGACTGCGACGCGAGTACGACGTCCCCACCGGATTCCAACGCGCGCCCTTCTTCGATATCCAGACCGACACCTTCGCCCTGCTCGCCGTCGACACGGGCGTGGTCAAGCGGGTGGACGATGAGCAGTTGGTGTGGCTCGAGCAGGCGCTGGCCCGCGCCCGCGGCAAGACGATCCTGGCGGTGCTCGGACATCCCTTCTACGCCAGCGGGATGGACTTGCGACCCGGCCACGAGGATTTCCAGAAGCTGTACGACCTTCTGCAAGCTCACGGCGTCTCCGTCGTGATGGCCGGCGACACCCACGACCTCGAACACTATCTCGAGCCCACCGCCACTGGCGGCGTGATCCAGCACGTGGTGAACGGCGGTGGCGGCGCTTACCTGAGCTTTGGATCCGCGCTCGCATGGCCGGCTGAGCCCGCGCTCGGCAACTGGGCGTACTACCCCTCGTCCGCCGCGGCCATCGCCAAGATCGACGCCCAGACGCCGTGGTGGAAGCGGCCCGCCTGGTGGTGGACGCGGAGCTTCGGCGCGTGGCCCTTCTCCGCCGAGTGGCTGTCGGCGGCCTTCGACTACAACACCGCGCCCTTCTTTCAGAGCTTCGTCGAGGTGCGCGTCGAGCCCGGGCGCCTGACGATGCATCCCTATGGCCCGCATGGCCGGTTGCGGTGGTCCGACCTCTCTGCATCGAGCGGCGCACGTCCGGCCGGGGTGGGGCCCGACGATCCTGTGGAGTGGTCGGTCGATCGGCAGCGATAGAATGCACGTCGGTGTTCTGGCTGCTCCCCCTGCACGTCGTCGGCCTGTTCCTGGCGACCGGACTGTCCATCTGGGCAGCGGTCATTGCCCGAAGCCGCCGCGCCGTGCCCGGCAGCAACTCGTTCGGATGGCTGATGCTGGCGGTGGCGCACTGGTGCCTGATCAGCGCCCTCCATGCCCTCGTCAGCGAAACCGATGCCCGCATCGCCCTCAACAAGGTGCAATTCCTCTCGGTCGGCAGCATCGGCGTGCTGTGGCTCTGGTTCGCCAGCGGCTATGCCCGCATCGCCTGGCCTTCCCGCCCCGCCGTCCGCGCGGCCCTGTGGCTCATCCCCATCACGACGATCGTCCTGGCCATCACGAACGAGGCGCACGGCCTGATCTGGACCGAGATCACGCTGAACGAGACCCCGTGGGGAGAGCGGCTGGTGTACACGCCGGGCACGTGGTTCTGGGTGCACGTGGTGTTCACCTACGTGCTCGTGGCCATCGGGTCGTGGATGCTCGCGGTCGGCGTGAGCACGTTCCCCCCGCCGTACCGGCCGCAGTTCTGGGCGGTGATCGTCGGCGTGATGATGCCGGTCGCCAGCAACCTGACGTTCCTGACGCAGTGGCGGGCCCGCGGCGGATTCGACATCACGCCGCTCGCGTTCGCGGTATCGGGACTGTGCTTCACGTGGGGCCTCTATCGCTATCGCCTGTTCGGCCTGGTGCCGGTCGCGCGCGACATGGTCGTGGACAGCATGGAAGACGGCGTGATGGTGCTCGACGGCGACCGCCGCATCGTCGACTTGAACGCCGCCTCGGAGCGCTACACCAGCTGCACGGCCATGTGCGTCGGCCGCGAGATCGGCGAGGCCGTGCCGTGGTGGAACGACGCCGCGGCCGAAGCGCGGGCTTCGTCCGACAGCCCCGCCGTGGTGCGAACCGAGCCGGGGCCACGCTTCTTCGAGGTGCGCATCGCGCCGGTGCGCGATCGCACCCGCCACTTCACCGGCTGGCTCGTGGTGATCCGCGACATCTCCTCCCGCCGGCGCGCCGAAGCCGAGCGTTACGCGCTCGAGCGACGGGTGCAGGAGCAGCAGAAGTCCGAGAGCCTCACCGTCTTCGCCGCCGGCGTCGCCCACGACTTCAACAACCTGCTGACGGGCATCCTCGGCAACGCCGACCTCCTCGCGATGCAGGCGCCTCCCGACTCCAGCCAGCGCCGCACGGCCGAAGCCATCGTCATCGGTTCGCAGCGGGCCGCCGATCTGGTGTCGAAGATGCTGGCCTATGCGGGCGAAGGGCGGGTGGTGTCCGAGCGCGTCGATCTCGACACGCTGACGCGCGAGATGGTGGACGTGCTCGAGGCCTCGGTGACCAGGCACTGCACGCTGGTCTACAAGAGTCCCGGCCCCCTGCCGCTGGTTGACGCCGACCCGACGCAGATTCGGCAGGTCGTGTTGAACCTGATCATCAACGCGACCGAGGCCGTGGACGAAGGCGGCCTGGTGACGGTGGCCACCGGTCAGGAGATGCTGGACCGCGAATCGCTGGCGCGGATGACGTTCGGGGCCGACGTGGATGCCGGCCCGTATGTGTTCGTGGACGTCGTGGACAACGGCCACGGCATCAGCGACGAAACGCTGTCGCGCATGTTCGACCCGTTCTTCTCGACCAAGGATCAAGGGCGGGGATTGGGCCTGGCGGCCGTGCGCGGCATCGTGCGCAGTCACCAGGCGGCGCTGCGCGTCAGCTCGGCGCCGGGTCAGGGCACGCGCTTCCGCGTCTGGCTGTCGCTCATGCCTGGCCGTCAGTCGCGTTCAGCCACGAACTGATCTCGTCCAGCCGCCGCACGCGCGGACAGTCGGCGTGCGCGTAGAGGTCGGCCACGTCGTACAGCACCGCGCCGGCCAGCCCCGCCTGCCGCGCTCCGGCCACGTCCACATGATAGAGATCGCCGACGTGCACCGTGCGCTCGGCGACGGCGCCCGACTCGGCAAGCGCCAGGTGGAACAGCCGCGGATCCGGTTTCTCCACGCCCCACTCGTGCGAATCGAGGACCGCATCGAACCACTGCGTCAGATCCAGCCGATCGAACAGATGACGCAGCCGCCCGTTGGCGTTCGACACCACCACCAGCCGTAGTCCA
Source organism: uncultured Acidobacteriota bacterium (assembly GCA_963723005.1). GTDB lineage: Bacteria > Acidobacteriota > Vicinamibacteria > Vicinamibacterales > UBA2999 > VFZN01. Next base: position 859,294 of record CAVRPA010000020.1, read on the forward strand.
CGCTCGCGAAAGGCTCGCAGAGCGGGGACCACGTCCGCTTCGACATGCTCCCAGAGGTTGTGCGCCTGGTGATACTCGCGGAGCGAGGCAAGCGCCGCATCGGTCGCCTCCGACAGCGGCACCCCCACCTGGTCGAGGATGAGGTTGAAGTACATCCAGCCGCGCTTCCGGTCGTCGGTGGCGCCGATCACGGAAGCCTCGTCCAGCGCGCGCATCGCATGCGGTTCGGCCGCAGCCAGCCGGGCCGCGTCCACCATCACGCCGGCCTCGGCCAGTGCCGCACTGACGCGCGTCCAGGACGGGTGCACCAGCACGCCGCCGGCATCGAGAAAAAGGGTATCGATCATTGGAGATCTAGTGATGTGGTGATGTGATGATCGGGGATCTGGGATCGGGATCGGTCGACCTGTCGGCCTGGCGCGCCAAGCCTCAAGACCCAAGACCTCAAGCCTCAAGCCCCAAGCCCCAAGCCCCAAGACGACTATAATCTCCCCGTGAGGGATCCGCTGCACGCCAGTTCGCAGTCGTCCGCGATGCTGGGGCCGCTAGAGTTGCGAGTGCTCGAGGAGCTCTGGGCTCGCCAGGCCACCGCCACGGTGCGCGATCTGCTGCCGGCGTTCCCCGGCGTCGCCTACACCACGCTGATGACGACGGCCGATCGGCTGTTCCGGAAGGGGCTGCTGACGCGGCAGAAGATGGGGCGTGCGTTTGGCTATGCCGCGCGCTGGAGCCGCACCGACACCGAAGCTCGCCTGGCCAGCTCCGCGCTCGCCACGTTGTTCCCCGGCGACGCGCTCTCGATGCGTCCGCTGATCTCAATGTTCGTGGACGAAGTGAGCCGCCGCGATGCCTCGATGCTCGACGAGCTCGAGAGCCTGATCCGCCTCAAGAAGGATGAAGAGCGATGACGCTGGGCTTTCTCGCGCGGGCGATCGTCCAGGTGCTGGCCGCGCATGCGGTCGTCTCCACCGTCGTCAGCCTGATCGTGCTCGTGTCCTGGCGCCGCGCCGCTTCGGACTCCGTGTCCTCGGCCTCCACGACGTCGCGCCGGCTGTTCCGGCTGCGCATGGCGCCGGCTGCGGCCGCGGCGATCCTGGCCTGGGGCGGCATCCCGATCGCCTTCGCCCTCTGGGAACCAACCGGGAAGATCGAACGCGTGGGACCGGTGGCGTTGACGCTGGCCGTCGCGGGTGCGGCGCTGATCGCCTCCAGCCTCTGGCGGCTGGCGATGGCGCTGCGAGAGACACAGCGGATTCACCGCTCGCTGGTGGACGCCGCGCGCGGATCGTTGCCCGGCTCGCCGCTTCCAGCATTCGTCATCGACTCGCGCTTCCCCATCGTCGCGCTGGTGGGTCTGTTCGTGTCTCGACTGTTCGTGGCGCGCACAGTGGTGGAGGTCTGCGATGCCGGAGAGCTGCGAGCGGTCGTCGCACACGAGCAGGCGCACGCCGGCGCCCGCGACAACCTGAGGCGCCTGCTGATGGCCGGCGCTCCAGACGCCCTGGCGTGGCTGCCGGTGGGTGCCGGCATGATGCGCGAGTGGGCAGCAATGGCGGAGCTGGCCGCGGACGAAACCGCCGTCAGCTACTCCTCCGATCGGCTGCATCTGGCCTCGGCGCTGGTGAAGGTGGCGCGCCTCGCCACCACACCGCCCGGCGCTCTCCCCGCCAGCACGCTGTATCGGGGTGAGCCAATTGCCGAGCGCGTACAGCGGCTGCTCGAGGCACCAGCGCCGCCGGCTGCCAAGCCAACGTCTCGCTGGTCACGGCGCTTGCCGATCGCAATCGTGATCCTCACCGCCCCGCTGTGGCTGCGCGCCGTGTACGCCGCGATCGAAGAGTTGCTGAAGATCGGGCTCTAGCCCACCCTCATCCATCTACGACGGCTGGTAGTAGGTCGCCCCGGCTTCCATAATGGCCGGGCACTCATGACCTTGCGTCTTCTCACCGTTGTGATGCTCCTGCTTGCTTCAGTCGTGCCCGCGCTCGCCTGGGAAGGCCGGATCGTGACCACCGATGGACGTCCGGTCGCCGGCGCCACCATCTCCATCCTGGGACGTTCCGGTGAGGCGGTTACCGATGCCGACGGCCGTTTCGTCTGGCGGCCCGATCCGACGCCACCCTTTGAAATCCTCGTGATCCAGTCGAACGGCACCTACATGAAGCCGGTGACGGTGGAATCATTGGGTGAAGGGCCGCTGACGATCACGGTGCAGTCGCTGCTGAGCGAGGCGGTCACGGTCTCGGGATCGGCGCCGGGCATCGAGTCCACTCCGGCCGCGGGAACGACAACGCTCAGCGGCCGCGACGTCGCGGTCCGGCAGCCCTCGAACCTCGTGCAGGCCGTGGAGAACGTCGCGGGCGTCAACCAGGTGTCCGAAGGACAAGCCGCGGTGCCCGCCGTGCGCGGGCTGGCCCGCGGGCGAACGCTGATCCTGATCGACGGCGCGCGCGTGACATCCGAGCGCCGCGTCGGCCCCAGCGCCACCTACATGGACCCCAGCGTCATGGACAGCGTCGACGTGGCGCGCGGCCCCGGCTCGGTGGCCTATGGGTCGGACGCGTTTGGCGGCGTCATCTCGGTGCGCACCCGCAGGGTGGCCCCGGCGTCGCCGTGGGCCGTGAACTTCTCCGCGCTCGCCGGCGCCGGCATTCCCGAGACGCGGTCTGTCCGGGCAGGTGTCGAAGGGCCTGCCGGCCGGCAGCGTGCTCTTCGCCGCGCATACCCGCGAGGCCGATGACTGGGACAGCCCCCAGGGCGAAGTCTTCAACTCCGGCTACTCGGATCACGGCTTCCTCGGGCGCGTCGAGCAGGCGGTGGGCAACGGGATGATCAGCGTCGGCTGGCAGAGCGATTTCGGCCGTGACATCGATCGCCCGCGCAACAACTCGCAAACGGTTCGCTTCTACTATCCCTACGAAGACTCGAACCGGTTCACGGCCGCCTACGAGACCCAGGACGCGATGGGCCTGAAGCGCGTTGCGGTCAACACCTTCCTGGGCACCTACGATCAGCGCACCGACCAGGATCGATTTGCGACCGCGACCACCGGCCGCACCATCGAACGCGCCGACATCTCGGCCAAGGATTACGGCGTCCGCGCCTATGGCGAGAAGCTGCTGGGCCGCGCGCGCCTCGAGGGCGGCCTGGACCTCAACGGCCGCTTCGGGCTCGAGGCCATCGACGACCTCATCACCTACGACCTGGCCGGCGATGTCGTCAGCACGCGGCCCAACGTCTCCATCGACAACGCCAACCGCACCGACACCGGCCTCTACTTCAGCATCGACACGGCGCTGGCCTCGCACCTGTCGCTCGGGGCCGGCGTGCGGGGCGACTACGTCGTGACCGAAAACACCGGCGGTTACTTCGGTGACCTCTCCACCGGCAATGGCGGCGGGTCGGGATACGCGGCGCTGACGGCGGGCAGCTTCGGGGGGCTCAGCACCACGGTGCAGGTGGCGCGCGGCTTCCGCGACCCGACCTTGTCGGACCGCTACTATCGCGGACCGACCGGGCGCGGCTTCATCACCGGCAATCCGGATCTCGATCCCGAAACCAGCCTGCAATTCGACTGGAACGTGCGCTACACCCAGCCGCGCTACCGCCTGGCGGCGTTCTACTACCAGTACCGCATCAGCGACCTGATCGAGCGGTATCAGACGACGACGGATAACTTCTTCTTCCGCAACCGCGGGAAGGCCCGGATTCGCGGGTTCGAGGTCGAAGCACAGACCGACCTCGGCGCCGGTTTCTCGCTGGAACTGGCTTCGCAGGTTGCCGAAGGGCGCTCGCTCGACGACGACGCCTACCTGGACGACATCTCGCCGATCAACCTGACCACGGTGTTGCGCAAGACGTTCGGCGCTCGCGCCTTCGGTCAGGCGAGGCTGGCGTTCTTCTCGGAGGACGAGCACTACGGTCCGACCGAGCGCGCGGTCCCTGGCTACACGCTGTTCGACCTGCAGGGCGGCTTCACCATCGCCGCGCCGCTCGAGGTGCGGGTTCAGGCCAGGAACCTGCTGAACGAGGAGTACTACGCCAGCCAGGACGTCCGCACGGTGTACGCGCCGGGCCGGTCGGCGAACATCACGCTGGCGGTGAAGTTCTAGCGGAGGACGGCGACCGCGCTCGCGGCTCGGCTCAAGCGATCAAAGCGTCCACCAGCGCGTCCACGTCGCGCTGGTCGTTGTACACGTGCGGCGCCACGCGAATGGCGCTGCCGCGCAGCGACACCAGCACCTTCCGTTCCCGCAGCCGTTCGCCGACAACGCTGATGTCCGTGCCGGCGGGAGCCCGCATCCCGAACAGGTGGGCTCCGCGATAGCGCGGATCCTCCACCTGATAGCCCAGTTCTCCGACGCGGGCCACGAGATCGCGGGTGAGCGCCGCGCAGTACTCCTGAATCCGCGCCGGCTGCCACTCGAGCACCTGTTCCAGGGCGGCCACGGCCATCGGCGTCAGGGCGAAGTTGCTGCGCTCGCCCACGTCGTACCGCACGGCGCCGGGTTGATAGTCGTCGCGGTAGTTCACCAGTTCCTTGAAGTTCTCGCTGCCGGCGCGGCCGATCCACGTCTCCTCCAGCGGCTCGCCCTCGTCAAAGCGCGGCCCGAGGTAGGCAAAGCCCAGCGAGTACGGGCCCATCAGCCACTTGTAGGCAGCGCAGATGAGGGCATCGGGCTTGATCGCCGCCACGTCGAACGGCATCGCGCCCACGGACTGGGTGCCGTCCACGACCAGCGCGGCGCCCACCTCGCGGGCGCGTGCGCCGATCGCCTCGAGGTCGAACTTCGTGCCGTCGGTCCAGTGCACGTGGCCAAGCGCCACGATGGCGGTCCGCGCGTCGATGGCCTCGAGCACGCGCTCGTTCCAACCTCGGCCGCGCCCTTCGGCCTGCTCCGGCGGATGCACGGTACGCAGCTCCGCGTCGCGGCCCCGGGTCAGCCGGCGCCACGCGTGGACGTTGGCCGGAAACTGCTCGTGCGTGACGACGATGTTCTGGCCGGCGGCGACGGGCAGGTTGCGCGCGGCAATCGCGAGGCCGTAGGAGGCCGAGGGGATGATGGCCACGCGCGATGGATCGGGCGCGTTGATCAGCCGCGCGAAGAGCGCGCGCGCCCGATCGGATTCGGTGAAGAAGTCGGCCGGCGACAGCCGCGACGGCACGCGCTTGCGCGCCACTCCCGCCACGCCCGCGGCCTCGACCGCGATGGAGAGCGGCGACATGTAGGCGCAGTTCAGGTAGTGCTCGTCGTCTGGCAGCGAGAAATTCGACTTCTGACAGTGCAGCATCCAGCCATTCTAGCGGCCGGGACGATTCCGAGCCCAAGCTGGTGGGCGAGCCTTTGGGGGCCGGCGCCGGACAGCCCGCTATACTGATCGTCTCGGATGGAGAAGATCATCGTTCACGCCAAGTTTCACACCGGCCATCGGCAGCCGGGCTATCCGGGCGTGTGCCGCTTCGTGCATGGCCACACCTGGCGCGGCACCATCGCGATCGCGACCGAGGAGTTCCCGCGCGACGACCTCGACATGTCGCTGGACTTCGGCCATCTCAAGGCGATCATGCGCGACCTGGATCACAAGATGCTGGTCACCGCGCACGACGCCACGTTCATGGACCCGACGCTGTTCGAGCCGGAAGGCATCGTGGTGCTGCAGGGCAAGGGGCCGAGCGTGGAGAACGTCGCCATCTACGTGTTCGACAAGGTTGTCGAGACGATCCGCACGAAGTTCCCCGGCCGCGGCCTCGACTATCGCATCGAGGTGACGATCCAGGAGACCGAGAACAACTTCTTCGTGGTCGAGAAGCACGCGGTCGTGTAGTCGCCCGCGGTCGCAGGCTCCCCCGCGACTGCATCTCTCTCGCGAGGCATGCTCTTGAGCAGCTGCGCCAACGTCCACACCGTCATACCGCCGCGAACGGCCCGTCGGCCGCCAGACCGCTCGGCCGCCCGGTCAACCGCGCCATCCGCGGATCACGCGTCCAGGCCAACTCGCCGACGGATCGCGAGCTCAAACAGGCCCAGTCTGGGCGGATGCCGCGGTTGTCGGTTCGAACTCGGGCGGCCTCGCACGGTCTACGGCCGACGGGCCGTTCGCCGTCGGTGGAGAGGGCGCTGAGTCCGCGGGTGGACGTCGCGCGAAGACCGGCGCCGCGGCTGCCGGGCCGGGCCGATTTGGGAGCGACGCGATGAGCGTCAGTCCGAAACCAGCGTGCCGCGCCCGAGGACTGCACGCGCCAGCTCCGCCCGTTTGCGGAGTGGCGCGTTCAGCGACAGGCGGCAATCCGAGCGCGCGGGGCGCCGGTTTCGAGCGTCGGCTCCCGGAGGCCTGGACCGGCAGACGCGGCGACGGTTCGCGCCGAAGCACCGCCGTGGCGGTGGCGCGGACTTCGCCCGAAGCGACCGCGGTGACGGGCTCGGAGGAGTCCGTCGCGGCGGCCTCACTCGTAGCGCAGCGCCTTCATCGGGTCGATCTTCGACGCCCGCAGCGCCGGCAAGTAGCCGGCCATCAGCGTGACCAGCGCCAGCACCACCGTGGCGCCGGCGATCACGCCGGGATCGTAGCCCTTGATCTCGAACAGCATCGACTGCGCCGCCTGCCCAATGGCCGCGGCCGCGACCAGGCCGATCAGGCCGCCAATCCCCGCCATCACCGCCACCTGTTTCAGCACCATCCCGCGCACGCGGGCGCCGTCCGCGCCGAGCGCCATCCGCAGGCCGAACTCGCGGGTCCGCTGCGCCACGGTGTAGGCCAGCACGCCGTAGAGGCCGACCGATGCCAGCAGCGTCGCCAGCAGGGCGAAGCCGGTGGAGAACACGCTGATCATCCGATCGATGAACACGTTCTCCTTGATCTGCATCTCCATCGTCTTCAGGTCGTCCACCGGCAGGTTCGGATCGAGCGCCTTCACCACGCCGGGAATGGCAGTGAGCAGTTGCTCCGGCTCCATCTCGGTCCGCACGTAGAAGTTGCCAAAGCCGAGGCTCTCCTGCTGCCGGTACGGCGTGAAGTACTGCGCCACTACAGCGAGCTTCACCTCGCTGTACTTGGCGTCCTGCACCACGCCGATGATCTCGACGTCGAGCGGGCCTTCCGCGCCCTCGCGAATTCGCTTGCCGACCGCGTCCGGCCCGAGGTCGAACTTGCGCGTGAACGCCTCGTTGACGATCGCGACCTTTGCCGCGCCAAGGGCATCGGCGCGCGTGAACTCGCGCCCGCGCATCATCGGCATCCCCATCGTGCGGAAGAAGCCCGGCCCGACGCTGTTGTAGGCCGCCGACGTGTTGGTGTCCGGCGCCGCCTCGAAGCCTTCCACCGCGACGTTGTTGTTCCAGTTGTCGCCGGCGAGCATCGGGATCATCGAGAACACCGTGCTCGACACGCCGGGCAGCGCCGCGATTCTGTCCTCAATCGCCTCGAACAGCGCCCGGGAGCGTGGGGTGTCGTAGCCGTTCAGCGACGGTGACACCGCAAACACCAGCAGGTGATCGGTCTTCATGCCGAGGTTGGCCTTGCTGACGTTCAGCAGGCTCATCGCGAACAGCCCCGCCGGTACCAGCAGCGCCATCGACATCGCGATCTGCACCGTGGCGAGCGTGGCGCGGAACCGCTTCGCCGTCCTCGCGCCGGACGGCTGCCCCGCCTGGTTCTTGAGGGTGGTCGCCAGTTCGGGATTGGTGCTGTGCAGCGCCGGGAACAGGCCGAACAGCAGTCCAGTGCTCATCGCAAGGAGGCCTGCGAATCCCAGCATGCGGGGATCCAGCTTGAAGGTCACGAGCGACAATCCCTCCGGCGGCATGAACGTGCCGATCAAATCCAGTGTCCACTTCGCGACGAGCACACCGCCCACGGCACCCATCACCGCCAGCAGCACCGACTCGGTGAGCAGTTGCCGCACCAGCTGCCAGCGGCTGGCGCCGATCGACAGCCGCACCGCCATCTCGGCGGCCCGGCCAGTGCCGCGGACCAGTAACAGGTTGGCGATGTTGGTGCAGGCGATGAGCAGCACCGTGCCGGTGACCGCGAACAGGATCATCAGCGGTGCGCTGGCCTCGCGATGGACCTGGCTCTGACCGCGCGCGCCGGGCTCCACCGACACGGTCCTCGCTAAGAACCGCGCCATGGTCTGCTCGCTCATCCCCTTCTGCAGCGGAGCCTCGATCTCGTTGACGATCGTGCGGTAGGGCCCGTTCAGCGCGACCCGCGCCTGATCCACGGTCACTCCTGGCTTGAGGCGGCCGAACAGGTAGGCCCAGTACTGCCGGCGGTTCTCGAATCCGGGCCCCTGCGTCCCCGTCAGCATCTGGCCGCGCATGGTGATCGGCACGAACACCGCAGGCTGGATGCCGAGCGTCGTGCCTTCGAATCCCGAAGGGCTGACGCCGATGATCGTGAAGGCGTGACCGTTGACGATCAGCGACTGCCCGACGGCGTCTGGCGCCTGCTGGAAGCGGCGGCGCCAGTAGTCGTGACTGATGACGGCCAGATAACTCGTGCCAGGCGTCTTGTCATCGTCCGGCGTGAACAGCCGGCCGGCGGCAGGCGTGATGCCGAGCACCGGGAAGTAGCTCCCCGACACCAGCACGCCGCGCGCCGACTCGGTCTGGCCGTTGTAGGAGAGGTTGGTGTTGATGATCCGATGCGCGGCGAGGCCGACGAAGCTGTCCTGCACACGCTCCAGGTCGCGGAACATGGGATAGCTGAAGGTCTCCTCACAAGTGCCCGCCTGATTGCACTGCGTAGAACCAGGCTTCGGCCCCGGCGCGCTCAGGTTGACCAGCTCGTGCGGCGCCGGCACCGGCAGCGGCTGCATGAGGATCTGGTCGAACAGCGAGAAGATCGCCGAATTGGCGCCAATCCCCAGCGCCAGCGACAGGATGGCCACGAGGCTCACGAACGGCGTTCGGGCCAGGGTCCGGAAGGCGAGCCGCACATTACGCATGTCGGTATGAGACGAGATCGGTCGGTCAGAAGTTGGCTGGAGCCGGATCTCTGAGCCCGGATCGCCTGATCCCTGATCCCTGATCCCTGATCCCTGATCCTGTCACTATTCCCCTATGTGCCGCAACATCAAGACACTGTTCAACTTCGATCCACCGGCCACCGACGAGGAGGTCCGCGCGGCATCGCTGCAGTTCGTCCGCAAGCTGAGCGGTTTCACGGCGCCCTCGCGGGCCAACGAAGCCGCCTTCAACCAGGCCGTCGAGGACGTCACCGGCGTCGCGCGCCGGCTGATCGACTCGCTCTCCACCACGGCCGCGCCGCGCGACCGTGAAGTGGAGGCGATGAAGGCGCGGGAGCGCAACGCGCAGCGGTTCGGCAGCTAGCGCTTCTTCGCGTGCAGCGCGAACGCCCCGCCCTGCGGATCCGTGCACTGCACAATCCAGTCGCCGCCGGGAACTTCCATCGGGCCGGTCGCCACTGCGCCGCCGTTGGCCTTGACGCGAGCGGCCGCGGCGTCGGCCCCGTCCACCTTGAAGTACATCAACCAGGCGGTCGGCAGGTTCGCCATGTCGTCCACCTTGTTCATCATCCCGCCCAGCGACTCCGTGCTGCGGCCGAACATCCGGTAGACGCCCATCGGCCCCATGTCCATCGACTCGGTCGCCTTCCAGCCGAAGAGCTCGCCGTAGAACGACATCGCGGCGGCGCTGTCCGTCGTGTACAGCTCGTGCCACGACGTGTCGCCGTCCTGCGGCGGGCCTTCAGGGGACTTCGGTGGGGAGGACGGCTCGTAGATCGCGAACGCCGCCCCTTGTGGATCCTTCAGGACCTGCATCCGGCCGACTTCGGGCACCGTGATGACCGGCGACAACGTGCTGCCGCCCAGGCGAGTGGCGTGCGCGACGGCGGCCTCCAGTTTGTCGACGCCGATGTACATCAGCCAATGCGGCGGGACTTTGTGCTTCTTCAACTCGTCGGGCAGTGTCATCACTCCGCCCATCGGGACGCCATCGCTCCGCGTCCACATCGAGTACGGCATGCCGGCCCCATCGAACGGCGTCGTGGTCCAACCCACGACCGGCTTGTAGAACTTCTCGGCCGCGGCCATGTCGGTGGTCATGAGTTCGTACCAGAGGGGTCGTCCCAGAACGGAAGGCGCGCTCATTGAATCCTCCTGTCAGTCAGCCCATGTGCACGCATGGAGCACGGGAGAGTCTGCCACACGCGTGCAACATCGAGCGACAGCGGCAGCACGGCTGCTGCAGGGGAAAGGGTCGAGTGTTGGGACCAGCCGCGGCCCAGCCCGGCAGAGGCGGCTGCGATATGCTTGCCGTATGCGTCGCATCTCTGTCTTTGCGCTCGCGCTGGGACTGCTCGCGTCGGCAGCGGTGACGACCGTCGGCATGCATGCGGAGCCCGCGCCCCAGGCGCCCGCCGCCGCCCCGCCCGCCGATCAGGTCACCGGCTACATCTGCCCGATGCACCCGGACGTCGTCGAGTCGGCGCCTGGCAAGTGCCCGCGCTGCGGCATGACGCTGGTGGCCGGCAACCCCCTCGGCACGGCCAACTACCGGCTCGCGGTCGAGACGGCGCCCGGAGTGGTGAAGGAAGGGCAGAAGACGAAGTTCAGGTTCAACGTCGAGGACCCGGTCACCCGCAAGAAGGTCACCGACTACGCCATCGTCCACGACATGCCGTATCACCTGTTCGTGGTCAGCCGCGACACCACGGTGTTCATGCACGAGCACCCACACCCGGATCCCGATGGCGTGTTCGCGATCGAGCTCACGCTGCCGAAGGCCGGCCATTACGTCCTGATCTCCGACTTCTTCCCGGTCGGCGGCAGCGGCCAGGTGCTGATGACGCCGATCGTCACGGCGGGGTTCGAGGGTGACGTGATGTCCTCGGTGCCGACGCTGGCGACGAACGATTCATGGACCAAGCGGGAGGGCGGTGTCGCCGTCGATCTGCGGATGGCGCCGAGCAACCTGGTGGCCTCGGAAGATCTCGATCTGCCGCTGCACTTCGTGGATCAGGCCACCGGCGAGCCGGTGAAGAACCTCGAACGCTATCTCGGCGCGTTTGCGCACGCGCTGATCGTGAACGAGGAGCTGACCGAGTACATCCACGCGCACCCTGAAGAGACGCTCGAGGGCACGGACATCAAGAGCGGCGGCGGTCCCGACGTGGTGTTCCACACGCTGTTCCCGAAGGGCGGCCGCTACAAGGCGTGGGTGCAGTTCCAGCGCGGCGGCAAGCTGTCCACGGTGTCGTTCACGTTCAAGGTGTTGCGCCCGGGCGAGACCGTTAGCGGGCAGTGAAGGAAAGCGGGGAACCGGTGTCCGGTACCCGGTGTCCGGGATCCGGTGTCGGCACAGGCCGAACCATTCAGAACCGACCCAAGCCCCAAGCCCCAAGACCCGAGACTCAAGACCCGCCCGAGCGTCGGCTCCCGGAGGCCCGGCGTGACGGCCGGCCGCGAACCCTTTAGGCCGCCGCGAACCTAGCGGACGACGCCGCGGCGGGCGCGGATCGAATAGCCGAGGCTGCGGTCCACCGAAACCCGGATCGACCGGTATTTCCCATCGCCGGGAGTCGTCGGCGTGTAGCCGATCATGTACTGCGCGTTCAGTTCCTCGGCGATGCGCGACGTGGCCGGCCCGATGTCCGCGGTGGACGAGACGATCTCGGCATAGCCGCCGCTCTGCGCCGACAGTTCGCGGAACACCTGCGGGTTGATGCGCGTCGAGGCGCGATCGTTGGGCGAGTCCACGGCGATGCCGTAGAGGAACACGTCGCCGCGCCCGAGCCGCTGCTTCAGATCGATCACCGCGATGTCGCTGGCGGTGTCGGCGCCGTCGGACACGAGGATGATCGCCGCGCGCGGGTTGCGGCGGTCTTCGAAGAGCGGCAGCGCCGAATTGATCGCGTCATAGATGGCCGTGCCGCCAGTGGGCCGCACGCCTTCGAGCGCCTCGCGCAGCCGGCCGCGGTCCGTGGTCCAACCCAGCAGCACGCGCGACTCGTGGTTGAAGACCAGCAGCGCCGCTTCATCCTCCGGTTTCAGCAGGTCGTCCGCGAACGCCAGCAGCGCGTTCCGCGCATCGTCCATGCGGGGGCCCCGCATGCTGTCGCTGATGTCGAGCACCAGCGCCAGGCTGACCGGCACGCGTTCGTGCGCGAACTGGGTGATCGGCTGCGCGCTGCCGGCTTCGGCGACGTTGAAATCGTCCTGTCCGAGCGAGGTGACGAGCCGTCCGGTTCCATCGCGCACCGTGACCGTCGTCGGCACCAGCTCGGCGTCGATGCGGAAGATGTCGTTGGAGATGACGGGGCGGGGCCTGACGCGCTGCGCGGGCGGGCGGGGATTGGCGCCCTGGCCGTGGGCCAGCCGCGGCCAGCCGGCGGCTGCCAGGGCGGCGCCGGCGCCCAGCGTGTCGATGATGAACCGCCGACGTGTCGCCATCGTGCCTGCGATCTAGAAAGTCGCAGTCTGGGGCGGGACGCGCACCAGACGCAGACGGGGTTGCGATTTGACGGCGGCGTCCCCGGCGTTGGCGATGTAGGCGGTCATCACCAGCCTGGTGCCGCGCGGCAGCGTCACGGCGTCGGTGTAGACGTAGGGCGACGGCCAGTCGTTGCGATAGTCACGCAGCCACAGCAGTGGCCGGACACCGCCGCCGGGCAGAAACGCGGTGAGTTCGAGCGACGCCGCGCCGGGCCCCAGTTCCGGCCAGATGGCGTAGATGGCGGTGGTCTCGTCCAGCACCAGTTCGCCGCGCGTGCGGGTCGGCGCCGCGCCCGCGGGCAGTTCGAGGGCGGCGGCCTGCATCGACAGCCCGCCGGCCACGCCGCTGGTGCCTTGCTCGCCCAGGTAGAAGCCGACCTCGCTGGTGTCGGTCGTGGCCTCCTCGGTGCCGCGATACCCAATCTCGACGGAGAGCTTGGCGTTCGCCGGCAGCGTGAACGCCACGCCTTCGGGCAGGTGCATGCTCGTGCCCCACGGCGTCCACGAGAACAGCCAGCGATTGGTGCCCGTCTCGTAGACCGCGGCGTAACGCACCACCCGGCGGTCACCGGGCTTGAACGCCAGCCCGTGCACGCGCTGCTCGGTCTTGAACGGTGCGGTGATCTCGAACCGCTGCACCGAGTCGGCGGCGCCGGCCGTCACCGCATGCGCGGCAGCGGGCTGGACGACGACGTCGGGATTGCCGTGTTCCCACGTCGCGCTGGTGGCCGCGAACACCGGCGGCTGCTGCTCTTCGTCGAGCGTCTGTCCGCTGGGCGCGCCGCCGTCCACCCACGCCACCAGCAGGTCCCACTCGCCCTGCGTCAGGCTGGGATCGTTCTGGAAGCGGCCGTAACCGGCCACCGCGCTCCACGGCGGCATGTGACGCGTGAGAATCTCTTCGCGGATCGCCGCGGCCCACGGGCGCGCCTCGGTGAACGAGGCAAACGACATCGAGATGTTGTTGGGCGAGTGGCAGCTGAAGCAGCGCCGCTGCAGGATCGGCGCGATGTCCTTCTTCCAGAGCAGCGTGGTGGTGATGCGGGGATGCGTCTCGACCGCGCGTGTCGTCGCCCACGCCGCCAGGCCCAATACCGCGGCGCCGGCCAGCACCGGCGCCATCACCTTGAAGAACGGTCGGGGCGGCATCGACTGAGTATCCACAGAAGCCGGTTCCAGGGTGTCCAGGTTCTCAGGTTCTAGGTCTCAGGAGCCGACTCGGCCACTCGGTACCTAGAACCTCGGACCCAGAACCCGGAACCCTGGATCCCCGAGCTCCTTACTTCGTCACCACGAACGTCACGTCGTGCGTCGTGCCGATGGCGCCGTCCGAGGCCAGGCAGCGGAGCACGTAGGTGCCGGGCTGGCTGAAGGTCACGGTGGTGTCGATCTTCCCGTCCTCCGGGATCTTCGGCGAGATCCAGCGCGGGGCCCACGGCGAGTTCGCGCCGGCGCGCGTGTCTTCCCACACCTTGGTCTGCTCGGGCGTGAACGTGGCGGCGTTGGCGCCGCGGTAGACGTACCAGGACACGCGAAGGCCGGCCTGGCTGCCTACGGTGAGGGCGACGGGCGCCCGCTGCGACGGGTGCACGCCGGCGACGGGCCGATTGAAGAACTCCTCGGATGCGCGAGCCCGGGCCAAACCGCGGCCGCGGCTGCCCATCGTCGAACGCCCACGCGTTCAGCGGTCACCGGCTCGCCGACCTTGACGTTGCGGGTCGGGCCGCTGTCCACCTTCAGCGTCGGCGCGGTGTTCTTGCGCATCGCCGGCGAGCTCACGCCCGCGCCGAGCGCGCCCTGTTCGGAGGCCTGCACCAGGTCGTCCACGAACGAATCGGGCCGCAGCGTCGCGAACGCGCTCTCGGTCTTGCCGTTCGCGGTGATCGTCCACACCAGTTCCTTGTCACCCCAGTCCTTGGGCACGCGGACCTTGAACACGAAGCGATTGCGGCGCGGATAGAAGTGCGTGGGCTGCCCCTGATCCGGCGCGCCTGGTGAGAAGCTGTTGTTCGGCCCGACCGGGATGTCGAGCTCCTCTACCCAGTTCCGGTTCATGTAGCCGAAGAGCATGTTGAACGACCCGTCCGGGTTGCTCTCCCAGCCTTCGAACGCCGGCGAGATGTTCTGCCCCTTCAGGTACGTCGGCGTCTGCGCGCCACTCTCGACGCCCGCCATCGCCACCGCGACGAGCACCATCCCAATCAACCCAACCCGCTTCATTCTCGATAGCTCCCTCTGTAAAAGGCAAAAGGCAGAAGGCACAAGGCAAAAACCGGAGCCCTTGCCTGCTGCCTTCGCGTGAACCGCGTTTCCTTCTGCCTTTGCCTTCTGCCTTTTGCCTTGTCTGCCGTCTGCCGTTGCCGTCTGCTGGTTACCGTTCCGGCTGCGGCTGCTGCGTCGTTGTCGTCTTCGGCGGCGGCGGCACGCCGCACAGCGGGCAGTCGATGAAGTAGTCGTTCTTCTTCATCTTCCGCTTCTCGCGCCGCGCGGCCATCTCCTCCTGGAACTGCTCTTCGGTCAGGCCGACGCTCTGGCCCAGGTCGATGAACATGTTCGCGATGGAGCGGTTGCCCGAGCCCTGCCAGTTACGCGGATCGGGGATGTTCTTGTTCTTCTCGGTGTTGTCCATGTAGCCGGTGATGTGGAGGATCGCGCCCTTGGGCAGCAGCGGCGCGTAGTCGTCCTCGTATTGGTACTGGCGAACCCAGTTGTGGTCGTAGCCCGAGCAGGTGAGCGTCTGGATGTTGATGCCCCAGATGTACTCGAGGCACATCCGCGCGCCCGGCGCGTGCAGGTGCGGCTCGAAGGTGACGACCTTCATCGGCCGCTCGAGCACGAGGTAGGCGTGCAGCTGCTGGTTGGCTTCGTTCGGCTTGATGTCGATGTCCAGGCCGTTGCCGAGCGCGCGCAGCGTGCTGCGGTAGACGGGTTTGTAGCCCTTCGGGTGCAGCTTGAACCCGAAGCGCAGGCGCGACTTGGTGTCGCGGCCGTTCGAGTGCAGGTGCGTCGACTCGTAGATGATGCTGGAGTTCGCCTTCAGCAGCCGGCCCGCGGCCGGGTCGAAGACGTCGGCGTTGCGGCCCACTTCATGCACCGGCCATCCGCCGAGCCCGGTGCTCTCGGGCAACTCACCGTTCTCTTCGATCACCGCGGTTGACCAGATCAGGTGGTGGTAGACATAGCGCTGCCCCACCGTATGACGGCCCGATCTCGTCGGGCTTGATGTCGTTGACTTCCTTGATCTCGACGGCGGCGACGTAGCGATCTTCGTCGATCGGGATCTTGGTCGGCTCGAGGTCGCCCCACCAGTCGGGCGCGTTGCCCTTCACCACGATCTCCGGGCCGTCCACGATCAGGTCCGGCTCGCCGATGGCCCACGACGCCTCGTCGGGCCACTGAATCGGCGCCGGCATGTCGGCGGCGTTGCCGCGCGGCGCGCCGGCTTCCACCCATTGCGCGATCTTCGCCAGTTCCTCGTCGGACAGCGACGGATCGTGCTTGTACTGCTGGATGCCGATGTTCTTCTCCACGTACCACGGCGGCATGGCGCCGGCCTTGTCGCGGATCGCGGTGCGCTGGCGGATGGAACGCGCCCACGGCCGCACTTCTTCGTAGGTGATGAGCGACATCGGCGCCACCTGGTTCGGGCGGTGGCAGTTCTGGCAGCTGCGCTGCAGGATGGGGGCGATGTCCCTGGTGAACGTCACGGCCGGCGCAGTGGCGGCGGTCGCGGGAGCGGCCTGTTGCGCGCCAACGGCCAGCGGCGCGACGAGACCGACGACGGCGGCGCCAAGCGCGGCCAGACCCAGTGTCAGGCCCCAGCCAGACCTCTGCGAAGCATTCATAGTGGACTCTCCGTGGATCGCAAGACGAACCGGTTGCTTTGCCAAGGCAAAGGTATCGGTTCCGGGACCGAAATGTCAACGAATGTATCCCGCAAGCTCTAGTGGGTCATGGCATACAGCAAAGTGTTCACGCCGAACGCGTAGCCGTTGACGGAAAAGGCGTAGAAATAGTTCGGATCGTCGCCCTCGCGCTCCCACGAATCGCCGATGTCGGTGTTGTGGGTCATCAGCACCATGATGCGGTCCGCCTTGTCGACGATGGCGCGCGCATGGGGAATCGCGCTGTCGGAACCGCGCTCCGACGTCGAGCCACCGACGCCGCCCCAGAAGTTGATCGACGGAATCTGCGGCACCTTCTCGATCTGGAACTGGGCGCGGAACAGCGGATGCGACAGCGGCAGGTCGATCATGCGGTAGTCGCTCGGCGGCAGGATGCGTTCGATCTGCCCCTTCCAGAACTCCCACGCGTAGCTGCCCCAGAAGTCATCGGCCCACAGGAAGCCGCCCTTCTTCAGGTAGTCGCGCAGGCGGGCCGACTCGTCCTCGTCGAAGTACGCCGCGCCGGGCTCGGTGGCCATCACGAACGGGCACATGAACAGCTCGGGATCGGTGGGCCGGACGACCAGGTGGCGCGGCTCGTGCGCGTCATCGAAGCTGACATGCGTCTTGGTCAGTTCCGACAGTCGGATCGACAGGTTGACGTCGGCGCGCGGAAAGTCCACGCTCCATCCGCCGCCGTCACCGCCGCGCGAGCCGCGGAACGCCAGGCGGCAGAAGTGGAACGCGCCGTCGAAGCTCTCCGGCGTGGCGAGCGGAATGGTGCCGCCGAAGCGTCCGCCTCGACGGCCCTGCGCGGCCGCCAGCGATCCGGCAACAGCCAGTGCCATGACGAGGACGAGGAGCCGGCGGCGGATCATGGCGCGGTGGCCTGGGCCGGGCGGCGCTTGGTCGCCAGGAAATCAAACACCTTCGGCAGGTTGGGCATGACGACGTCCAGGTGGGTCCCACCGGGGACCTCGATGTAGGTGACGTCCATGCCCAGCTTCTTCATCTCGGCCACCATCACGCGCGAGCCGTTCACGCTGACGGTGTTGTCCCGGTCGCCGTGCACGACGAACTGCGGGATGTCCTTCATGCGCGCCGCGGTTGCGGGCGCCCCGAGTCCCGAGAACGCCGCCAGCGCCGCCCACATCTCCGGGTACTTCGCGCCAAGCGCCCAGGTCCCGATCGCGCCCATCGAATGGCCGATCAGATAGATGCGGGTGGGGTCCACGTTGTAGTCGGCGCGCATCCGCCGGATCACTTCCAGCACGTCCCGCTCGCTGTACTCGCGGCGTTCGGCATCGGCCTGGTCGGCCACCATCAGCCGCGAGCCGTAGAAGCCGTCCACACGGAAGCCGAGCGGCGCCGCCATCAGGAAGCCGTGCTGTTCGGCCAGCTTCGGCGCCACGCGCCCGTAGCTGTCGAAGAACGAGTCCTCGTTGACGCCCAGGCCGTGCAGCGCGATCACCAACGGCGTCGCCGTCCGCGCGTTGTAGCCCGCCGGCACCAGGACGCGGTAGGGCATGATCTCGTTCGCGCCCGCCAGCAGGTAGTGCCGCTCGAAATCGCCGGTGCGGCCGTTGAACGGATCGCGCCCGCCCGCCGCCTGCGCACCGATCGCCTCGGCCGCCTGCAGCTCGCGGCCGAGATCGAATCCCCCCATTTCCACGAGGCCGCGATCGACCTTGCGCATGAAGTCCAGCGGGTAGGTGATGTCGGCGCGCACCGCCTCCGGCGCCTTCGCGGCGGCGGCCGCGAGCGCCGCCGCGCGCGCGTCCAGCCCGCGCTGCACCGCAACGCGCAGCGTGACCAGGCCCAGCGAGCGCTCGCCCTGGGTGAGCGCGACCGATAGCTCGTGCGGGCCGTCCACGGCCCGAGCCAGGTCGAGATCCATGACGAGCGGTGATTCGCGCAGGTCGCGCGGCACCGGGCTCTGCTCGCCGAGCGCCAGCGTTTCGGGCGTGCCGGTCGGCTGCGACAGCAGCGGCCGCAACGCCACCGTGGCGGTGATCGGCGCCGTCAATTCGATCGCCGGCGCGTAGATCTGCTCGAGCCGGACGGTGAACGGGCGGGCGGAATCCGCGAAGACGCGCTCGGCGCGCAGCACCAGCGAGTGCCGGAAGTCCTCGACGTCGGTCCACTCGCGGCCATCGAGCAGCGTCGTCCCCTTGGCCAGCAGGCGGCGCACCTCGCCGTTCCGTCCCAGGCGCAAGGCTTCGGTGATCTCCTTGTCGACCGCGTCGAGCTGCGCTTTCAGGTCGCCTTCAGGCCTGGCCGCGGTCCGGGCGGCGTTGTAGCGGACGCGCAGCACCGCCAGGTTCGGGAGCGCCTGCGCCATCGCCCAGCCCGGAAGCAGGACGAGCAGCAGGGCCCCGACGGCGGCTGCCAAACGGAGGCGGAGACGGGCCATTCGGGGAAGATAGCACGCGAGATGCAGCACGGCCTTATACTTGACGGCCGGGAGACCCCTCCCTCCAGGAGACAACTGATGCGGACACTCACTCGCGCGTTCACCGTCCTCACCCTGGTCGCGGCGTTCGCGGCCGTCACCGCCGCCCAGGCCGTCAACGTGACCGGCACGTGGACTTTCAACGTCGAAACCGGAGGGGGCAGCGGCTCTCCCACGGTCACGTTCAAGCAGGACGGCGAGAAGCTGACCGGGCACTACAGCAGCCAGACGCTGGGCGAAGCCGACTTCACCGGCACCCTGAAGGGCAACGCCATCCAGTTCACCTTCAACGCGAACGCCCAGGGCCAGCAGATCGACGTCGTCTACGCCGGTACGGTGGATGGCGGCACCATGAAGGGCACCGTCAACATGGCTGGCGGTCAACTCTCGGGCACGTTCACCGGGAAGAAACAATAAGGTTGGCGGCTCCGCCAGACCGTCTGCTCTCGAGGCGTCAACTCAATCGAGCCTTGCTCGCGCGCCAGCTCCTGCTGGCCCGCGAGCCGGTGACGCCGGTCGCCGCGATCGAGCGCCTCGCCGGCCTGCAGGCGCAGCAGGCGCGGCCGCCGTTCATCGGTCTGTGGAGCCGCCTCGCCCGCTTCACGCGCGAGGACCTGCTGAAGGTGCTGCACGCGCGCACGGTGATTCGCGTCACCGCGATGCGCGGCACGCTGCACCTGATCTCCGCGCGCGACTATCTCGGCTGGCGCGGACCGCTCCAGCCGGCGCTGGACCGCGGCATCACCAGCATCGTCGGGGCCGCCCTCGCCGAGCTCGACATGGCGGCCGCCGAGCGCGCCACACGCGAGTTGCTCGCGCGCGCGCCCGCCACGTTCGACGCCATCCGCGATCACCTCGCGCCGGCCTTTCCCCAGGCCAACATCCGCCACGTGGCCTATGCCATCCGCATGTCGCTGCCCCTGGTGCAGGTGCCGGAGCGCGAGACCGAGTGGGGGTTTCCCGGTGCGGCGGATTTCGCGCTCGCCGACGCCTGGCTGCGCAAGAAGGTTTCGGCCACGGCCTCGTCGCCCAGGGACCTGATGCGGCGTTACCTCGCGGCCTTCGGGCCGGCGAGCGTGACCGATGCACAGACGTGGTCCGGGCTCACCAAGCTGGGTCCGGTGTTCGAGGAGTTGCGCCCCACGCTGGTGACGTTCCAGGACGAACGCAAGCGCGAGCTGTTCGATCTGCCGGATGCGCCCAGGCCGGACGCCGACACGCCGGCGCCGGTACGGTTCCTACCGGAGTTCGACAATCTGATCCTCGGGCACCAGGACCGGACCCGGGTGATCAGCGAGGAGCACCGGCTGCGCATCACCTCGCCCAATCTGCTGGTCCCCGCCACGCTGCTGGTGGACGGCGATGGTCGCCGGCGTCTGGGCGATCGAGCGGAAGAAGCGCGAGGCGACGCTGGTGATCGAGCCGTTCGTCACGATTCCGGTGAAGCGGAAGTCCGAGCTGCGCGAGGAGGCCGAGCGGCTGCTCGCTTTCTCGGAGCAGGAAGTGACCTCGCACGCCGTGAAGTTCAAGGCCTGACTGGAGGGGTCGTCACTCGACGACCACCGCGGTGCCGCTGACGCTGACCATCAGCATGCTGCCGCTGCCGCCCACGGTCTCGTAATCGATGTCCACGCCGACCACGGCGTTGGCGCCGGCCTCGATCGCCGCCTGCTTCAGCTCCGACACGGCGATTTCCCGGGCCGAGCGCAGCTCGCGTTCGTAGGTCGCCGACCGCCCGCCGACGATGTCGCGGATCCCGGCAAACAGGTCCTTGAAGATATTGGCACCCAGGATGGCCTCCCCGGTGACGATGCCGGCGTAGCGGACGATGCGGCGGCCTTCGACGCTCGGGGTGGTCGTGACGATGATGTCGGACACGGATACGCTCCTCTCTTCTTCGGGAACCGGTTCCTATAGTACGCTTGGGGGCTGGAGGACTGACGTGATCCGACCCCTCGCATCCCTGCTCGCCGTGGCTCTCGGCCTGGCCGTTGTTTCGGTGGGCGCCGAACAGGCGGCCAGCCGCAAAGCTCTCATGAATCCCGCTGGGCTGACCGCCCAGGCCCCCGCCGCCTACAAGGTGAAGTTCGACACCAGCGTCGGGGAGTTCGTCATTCAGGTCACTCGCGAATGGGCGCCAAACGGCGCCGACCGCTTCTTCAATCTGGTGAAGAACGGCTTCTACGACGACGCCCGGTTCTTCCGCGCCATCCCGAACTTCATGGTGCAGTTCGGCATCCACGCCGACCCCGCGGTGTCGGCGGTGTGGCGCAACGCGCAGATTCCCGTGGACGCGGTGAAGCAGTCGAACAAGCGCGGCTTCATCACTTACGCGATGGGCGCGTCGCCGTCGACGCGGACCACGCAGGTGTTCATCAACTTCCGCAGCAACGCCAACCTCGACGCGATGGGCTTTGCGCCATTCGGCGAGGTGGTGACGGGCATGGACATCGTCGACAAGATCAACACGATGTACGGCGAGGGCGCGCCGCGCGGCAAGGGACCCGATCAGGGTCGTGTACAGGCGGAAGGCAATGCCTACCTGCTCAAGAGCTTCCCGAAACTGGACTACATCAAGAAGGCCACGGTCGAGCCGTAAGCGGCTTCACCTCTGCTATTACCAGGCCAACGAGGCCGGGCTTTGCACACTCTTCGTGCGGCCCGGCCGACTTTCCTTGCAGACGCGCGCACCCGCGCGTAAGGTGGATTGCGAGCCACGTTGAGTCGTCACCGCCGAGACGTCCCCCGCGTCCCCGACCCGGGCAAGGACGCACCCGAGCATCAGCCCGTGGGAGAGGCGCGTACTTCGACGGAAGAGCTTGCCGATCGACACGCGGCTGACGCCCCGCGGCGCCGCGGCGATCACACCTTCGCGGCCGCCTTCCACGCCAGTCCCGTCGCCAGCGTGATCAGCGACGTCGCGACCGATCGCATCCTCCACATCAACGCCGCCATGCTGTCGCTGCTGGACGTGAGCGCCGCCGACACCCTCGGCGGCAGCGCCGGCGCGTTGCCGATCTGGGACTCGGAGGACCAGCACCGCGAACTGATGGAACGCGTGCTGGCCGGACGGCACGTGAACAACGTCGAGGTCCTGCTGCACCGGCGCGATCACTCGACGCGCACCGTGCTGCTCTCGATCGAGCTGGTGCCCCCCTCCGATCCCGGCGAAGGGCACGCCGTGATCACGATGGCGGTGGACATCACCGATCGGCGATCGCTCGAGGAACAGTTCCGCCAGTCGCAGAAGATCGAAGCCGTGGGCCGGCTCGCCGGCGGCGTCGCCCACGACTTCAACAACCTGCTGACGGTGATCATCGGCTACAACGAGTCGCTCGACTTCGACGATGCGCTCGGCGAGAGCGCGCGTGTGGCCGTGCAGCAGATCAAGCTGGCCAGCGAGCGCGCGACGGTGTTGACGCGGCAGCTGCTGGCCTTCAGCCGGCGGCAGGTGCTGCAGCCGCAGACGCTGGACCTGCGCGACGTCACGCAGCAGGTGGCGCCGATGCTGCGCCGCCTGATGGGCGAGGACGTCGAGCTGGTCACGCGGTGGGGCGACCGGTCCGCGGTGGTTCGCGCCGACCCCGGACAGATCGAGCAGGTGCTGATGAACCTGGCGGTCAACGCGCGCGACGCGATGCCGCAGGGCGGGCGGCTCACCGTCGAGATCGGCGCGTCCGACCTGGATGCGGCCTTCGTCGCGACGCATCCTTACGTCGTCGCTGGCCCGTACGTCACGCTGACCGTATCGGACACCGGCACCGGCATGCCTCCAGAAACCAGGGCCCGCATCTTCGAGCCGTTCTTCACCACCAAGCCGCAGGGGCAAGGCACCGGCCTCGGCCTGGCGATGGTCTACGGCATCGTCAAGCAGAGCGACGGCTACATCTGGGTGGACAGCGAGCCCGGCGCGGGCGCTACCTTCCGCATCGTGCTGCCCGAGGCGCGGTCGCGCGCCCAGGAGCGGACGCCGGCCAAGATCTCGAGCACGCCCGGCGGTCACGAGACGGTGCTGGTGGTGGAAGACGAAGACGCGCTGCGGGAGCTGGATCGGCAGGTGCTGATGCGTTACGGCTACCGTGTGCTGCACGCACGCTCCGGGCCCGACGCGGTGGCCACCGTCAAGGCTCACCCCGGCGCGATTCACCTGCTGCTGACCGACGTCGTGATGCCGACGATGAGCGGCCGCGAGCTGGCCGACATCCTCCAGGCAATGCAGCCCGCGATGAAAGTGCTCTACATGTCCGGCTATACCGCGGACACCGTGCTGCGGCACGGGGTGTCCGAGGCGTCGATGGCGTTCATCCAGAAGCCGATGTCACCACCCGCACTGGCGCGCAAGGTGCGCGAGGTGTTGGACGGGAAGTAAACGGGATCCGGTACCCGGGGTCCGGCATCCGGCACGGCAGGCGGCAGACGGCAACCGGCAGACGCGAAGGCAGAGGCCGGATACCGGACACCGGATCACCGGATACCGGTCTAAAGATTTTCCTGGATGAACCGCGGGCTGAGGTGGACGTCGAACTGCACCAGCGGTTCGTCGCCGGTGTTGCGGAAGCTGTGGATCTCCCCCGCCTTGATCACGAGCACGTCACCCGCGCCGGCCTCGAACTCCTGGCCGTTCACCACCCACACGCCGTGGCCGCTCTGGATGAATTGAATCTCGTCGTAGGGATGGCGGTGCGGTCCGGGGCCGGCGCCCGGTTTGCCGTGGAAGAGAAAGACCGAGACGTTGGTGTCGCCGTGATCGGCGCCGACAAAGCGGTGGGAACTACCCGTGAACGGCAGGTCCTGATGTCGTGTGCGGTGCATGAAGGCCTCGTTCCCGGCAACGCGTGTCGCCCGGTCAGGGCGTTACCGCCGCGGCCGGCCAGTGGCGACGGGCTTCCCGATACCGCCCACATGATGAAGTCGGTGATCGGCGGCTCGCCGCCAATTTCGCGCAGACGGGCCGCGATCTGGCCGCGATGATGGGTGCTGTGCGACGGGATCTGCAGCAAGGTCTCGACCAGCGTCACCGGGCACGGCGGCCGGCCCAGGCTCTGCTCGACAATCGCGGCCCACGGCAGCGGAAACACTTCGTCGAGCCGATCGGCATCGAGCGCCTCGATGAACGGCGTCGCCGCCTGGTGATACTCGTGTCCCCAGCGCATGCGCGACGCGGCATCGACGAACGCCGGAGTGGTCGGATCGAACTCGCGCCCTTGCCAACCCTGCAGGTAGACCCGCTGCACGAGATGAATATGCGCGAGCCGCTCCTGAATCGCCGCGTCGGTCGTCGCCGCGGTCGAAGCCATCACGGCGCTCCACATGGTCGCGTCCGCCCAGGCCTGGTGCCGGTACAGGTCCACAACGGTGTCCCGATAGCTCATAACGTCCTACTGTATTACCGCGAGCGGCGATCCGACTCTGCCGGTTAACGCTGCTCGGGCGCCACGGACCCGCGAGCCACCAGCAGCGCCTCGCCTCTGGACCGCGCCCACCGATCGACATGCTCACGGTACGACGGATGCGCGCGAAGCGCGGCGAGGCCGGGATCGCGCGCGACCCACCACTCGTTGTAGAAGCTCGGGGCGCTGAACATCCTGTCGAGCGTCGCAAAGGCGGCGGTCTGCTGCCCGACACGCGATTGGATCTGCGCGAGCAGGTACAGGTAAAGCGGCCCCTCGGCCGCATCCTTCGTCACGGGCAGCAGTTCGACGGCCCGCTCGCCATGCCTGATGGCTTCCGCGGCGCGGCCGAGCCCGGCAGCGGCCAGACCCATCGCGGCCTCGATCTGATAGTCATCGGGAGCACTGCGCTGGCGGCGCTCCAGTTCGGCCATCGCGTCGGCGTAGCGAGTAGAGGCCTCGGCCTTGAGGCCCATGTCCTCGTACACCTGAGCGGCGGCTAACGACGCCGGGTAGCGGAAGTTCGGCGACAGCCACGCGCCGGCCGAGTCCATCGCCTCGATCAACTCGAGGGCCCGCTGATGGCGGCCGTCGAACCATTCGAAGCGCGCGAGCAGGGCCCGGACGCGGCCGTCCACCGGCGTTCGCATGCGGAGCGCCGACTCGAGCAACGTCCGCGCCGCGGCCACCTCACCGCTCTCGCTGAAGTGCCCCCAGGCGTCCGGCACCACGATCCCTGTGCGATTGGCCGCCCGGGCGATGCCCACGAACCGCCGCGAATCGGCGTACTCGCGGAGATGCAGATAGTGAACGGCGATCAAGTCCGCGGTGGTCGCAGGGTCGATCTCGAACGCGCGCATGTAGGCGGCCAGCGAATCGCTCCAGCGTCCGTGCCGCTGGTCGATGAACCCAATCGTCTGCCACAGTTCCGCCGAGTTCGGCAGACCGAGGCGGGCGATGTCGAGTTCCTGCCGCGCTCGTTCGAACTGACGGTCGCTCGCCAGCACGAGCGCCAGGCCCAGGTGCGCCTCCGGTAACCCGGGCTCGAGATCGATGGCCGTCTGCGCCGCGCGGTACGCCGCCTGCAGCGTCCCGGCCGAACGCTGGGAGCCGGTTCGGTATTGTGAGGCGTAGACGCGAGCCACCCAGCTCCAGCCAAGCGCAAACCGCGGATCGCGCGCGATTGCCTGCTCCATTTCCGAGCGCGCCAGCGCCAGGTTCGCAGTGTCGGACGACCCTAGCTGGTACGACGCGAGCCCGCGGATGTAGGCCAGGTATGCCTCGCCATCGACGGTCGGCCGCGCGGCAACGGCGCGGCGCTCGCGGGCGTCGAGCGCCACCTCCAGCGCGCCGGCGATCCGCTGCGCGATCTCGGCCTGCACCGCGATCAAATCGGACAGCGACGCGTCGTACTGCTCGGTCCACACCACGGTGTCGTCGGCCGCCCGGATCACTTTGGGCGTGATTCGAATGCGAGGCGGGCCGGCCGCCTGGGCCCACCGCACTGAACCCTCGATCACGTAATCCACGCCGAGATCGGCACCGAGCTGCCGCAGGCTCTTGCCGCGGCGATCGTAGCCGGCCACCGTGGTGGTGGATGGCACCGCCAGGCGGCTCAGGCCGGCAAGGCGGCTCGCCACTTCCTCGGTCAGTCCGGCCACGAACGCCTCGTCGCCCTGCGAACCCAGGTTCACGAACGGCAGCACCGCAACACGCGTGACAGCGGCCTGCCCAGGTCGATCCGCGGTCGGCGGCGCGGCGGCGGCGCCTGACGGCTGGTTCCATTGCCACCATCCGGCCGCCACCACCAGGACAGCCAATCCGGCCAGCACGGCCCATATCCTCGCCGGCTGCGGGTGAGTCTTGCCCGCTGTCGTCAACGTGGCGGCGACCGGTGGTGCGGGCCCCGGCGTCAACATCGGCGAGGCGTCCTCCGCCGGACGGTCGCCATCCCCCTCCACGTGCTTGACCACCCCGCCTGCGAATCGATACCCACGCTTGGGCACCGTCTCGATGTACGGCGTAGCGCCGTCGCTGTCGCCCAGCGCCCGGCGCAGGACTGAAATGTGCTGCGCCAGGTTGTTCTCTTCCACGAAGGCGTCGGGCCAGACGATGCGGAGTAATTCCTCTTTGGTGACCAGGCGCCCGTGACGCTCGACCAGTGCGAGCAGGGTCTCCACGGCCTTCGGAGTCAGAGCGACCGGGCGATCGCAACGGAACAGGACCCGTTCGGTCGGGTCCAGACGAAAGTCCCCAAAGAGGTAGACAAGCCGGTTAGGCATGCAGGGAGAGAGGGGGTTCAGAACGGATTCAGAACTTATTCACGAGTCTCTAATGACTTCCGTACTTCATCGGCGGCACTCTGTCGCCCGGATGATTCCTGGAGGCTACCGTATGCACAGCACGATTCTAATCCGCGCCGCGATGGTCGTCACAATTGCACTGTCGACCGCCGGTCTGGCCGCTGCCCAATCGAACGCGCCGACGAAGCTGGAAGGGGTAATCAACGACTACACCGACGTGACGAGCGCCTCGGGCCCGTGGCACATCACGGGGGACTGGTCGGCGCAGCTCAAAGGCAACAGCGGCAAGGTGGACTTCGTCGCCAGCCTGGCGATGATCCGCTCGACCAGCGGCGGGGCGCCCCACACGCACCATATCGGGCTGACCGACGGTCAGGTCACGGCGGTGCCGAACGGATACCGCATCTCGGGCCAGGCGGCGATTACGTCGAACGGCGCGCTGGCCGGCTTTACGGGTTCGCAGATCGACATCGAACTGACCGGAGGAACGGCCCTGCCCTTCTCCAACGTGAAGATCACGTTCGGGGGAGCCGGCGCCATCGGGCACTTCGGTGACCTGCCGCTCGACGGCGTGGTCACGATGAGGCAGTAGGGCCGCTCCGGCATCCGGTCTCCGGTGTCCGGTTTCCGCTCGGGTACCGGACACCGGGTACCGGGTACCGGACACCCGGCCGTTTCGTCTGCCGTCTGCCGTCTGCCGTCTGCCGGTTGCCCTGCCGTCCTGCCCTACCGGGCCGCCGCGGACACGTCCTTTCGGCTGAACACCGCGCCGTGCGGGATGCCCTTCGCATTGCCGCCGTGCGGCCAGGTCTTGTCGTCCATCCGGAAGCCGGGCTCGGTGGCGCCTTCCTCGCGGAAACGCTCGTCGATCGCGAGCTGTCCGGTGGCGGGATCGAAGCGGGCGATCACCACGCGGTGCTGCATGCCCTCGTAGCCGGTGACGACCACGCGCCGCTGGTCGGCGAGATGGCGATCCAGTGCGGCACGTCTCGGGCCCAAGCGTGATGCGGCTGACCTCGCGCGGCGCCGCCGGGTCGCTGATGTCGAGGCTCACGACCGCGCTCCAGGCGGGCACCGTGACCAGGTAGTAGTGGCCCGCGATCACCGGGATCGCGCAGTAGGTCCCGGCCTTCCGCGGGAACGACGCTACCAGCCGGCCGGACGGTGCCTCGCCGTCCAGTCCGTCCATCAGGTAGAGGCCGCAGCTGAACGTCGAGACCAGCACGGTCTTGCCGTCCGCCAGCACCGCGGTTCGGCGGTCAGCAGGCCTTCGCCGCCGCGCGGCCCGTCGGGCAGCGCGAACGTGTGCAGCAGCGACAGGTCGGACAGACGCCAGATCTGCAGCGTTGCGTGACGGGGCGAAGTCCCGTCCATGTCGGTGGTCGTCGTGACGATGCGGTCGAGCGCCGGCACGATGCCGGCCGCTGTAGACGCGGAGCTCGGGTCGGCCCGGTGGCATCGGCCGAGCGCGAGCGCACCGACGCGCCCGCCGGCGTCAGCTCGACGAGGCCGCCGGTCCGCATGCCACCGGCCTCGTGCCGCATCTGGAAGGTGGCGAGCACGTTGCCGTTCGGCAGGCGGAGGAACGAGTGCGGGTGCGAGTAGCCGTCGACGTCGCCGAACTGGCCGGCGATGCGCGGCTGCGACCGGGTCGGTCAGGTCGAAGATGAAGCTCTGCCCGGTGCCGAAGCCGTTGGCGAACAGCTGGCGGTCGGCCGGCATCTCGTGCTCGGTGTGATGCGGGCCGTTGCCCCGACCCGGCACTGGCATAGTCGTCACCAGCCGGCCGTAGCGGCCGGGACGTCTCGGTGACGTCGAGCACCGCCAGGAAGTCCGGCTGCGTCTCGTCGGCCGACGCGGTCCAGAGATACAGGTACCCCGCCGCGGGCGGATCGGCCGCAGGTGACGGATTCGCGCACGCCGACAGCGACAACAGGCCGATCAGAGGCACCCGCAGCAAGCTGATCATTGCCGCTAACAATACGGCATCTCGGGATTTAGGACTTGGGTCTGGTCTTGGGTCTTGGTAGTCTTGGGTCTTGGGTCGCGGATGACGGATCCCGGATGACGGATCCCGGATCCCGGATGCCGGCTGCCGTCTGCCGTCTGCCGTCTGCCGTCTGCCGGTTAGTTATCCCCCAGCACGCTCCAATCGTCATCCGGTGGCCATCGGGCGTGCTCAGGGCGAACTCGCGCAGGCCCCATGGCTTGTCCTCCGGCGTCGACAGAACCAGCGCCCCGCGTGCGGCGATTTCCTCATGGTAGGCGTCCACGTCGTCCACCATCACATACGCGAAGTACCAGTGATCGCCCAGGGCGGTGGCCGGCATCGCATCCGGGCACTCGCCCAGCATCAGCTTGAACGCGCCGAGCGACAGGAAGCTCCAGCCGTCGGCGTCGATCGGATCGCGGATGAAGCCGAGCACGTCGATGTAATAGTCGGTGGCGGCGGCGAGATTGCGGACGGCGAGCACCGAGCGGGTCAGCAGAACGCGAGGCATGGGTTCCTTCTTGTGGTTCAGCGGAACTCCGTCCGCGCGGCAGCGGAGCAGCTGACGGGGAAATCAACGGTGCCGAGCGCGTGGTCCGCGTGAGGCGGGACCGGCTGCGTGGCGGCCGCCGCGGCGCCAGCACACATCAGTGCCAGCAGGACCGCGCCGACGCGCACGGCCCAGCGCAGCTTCGCGGACGAGGCGCGCGGATTGGCGTACCGCTCCTCCGCCGTCGCGCGCATCGACCTCGTCGCTCACCGACGGCGTAGACGCCCTCGCGCATGCCCGGCCTGGAACGCCTTCTTCACGCGGCGATCCTCGCCGGAGTGGAACGTCAGGATCGCCACGCGCCCGCCGGGCGCCAGGCACTGCGGCAGCGACCGCAGCAGCGCGTCGAGCGCGCCGAACTCGTCGTTCACGGCGATGCGCAGCGCCTGGAACGTGCGGCGGATCGACATCGTCACGTCCTCTTCCGTCACGCGGGGCATCGCGGCGATCAGGCCCGTTGCGCACCACGCGCTCCAGCGCGTGCGGTCGTCTCGAGCGGCTGCTGCTTCAGCAGGCCGGCGATGAGCGCCGCGTGCGGCTCGTCCGCGTTCTCCGTCGAGCAGGGCGCGCGAGCTTCTCCTCGCTCAGGCGCGCGAGCAGCTGCGACGCCGGCTCGCCGCGCGACGGGTTCATCCGCATGTCGAGCGGGCCGGCGCCCTTGTAGGTGAAGCCGCGCGTCGGGGTTGTCGAGCTGCATCGACGACACGCCGAGGTCGGCCAGGATCACGTCCGCCGCCGGAATCCCTTCGGCGGCCAGCACCTGCGGCAGGCCGGCGAAGTTGCGGCGATGGGCGACGAACACGTCGGGGCCGAAACCCGCGGCGCGGAGGCGCGCCTCGGTGCGCGGCAGCTCGATCGGATCGACGTCGAGGCCGATCAGGCGTCCGCCGGGCAGCACGCGCTGCAGGATCGCCTGCGCGTGGCCGCCGCCGCCGAGCGTGCAGTCCACCGCGATGTCGCCGGCGGCCGGAGCCAGGCGCGCGCAGCACCTCGTCCACCATGATCGGCCGGTGCATGCCGGCCGGCGTCTGGCCCGACGCCACGACCTTCTGCACCTCCGCCGCGTAGCGGTCGGGGTTCAGCTCCTTGTATTTGTCCTGAAACCGGCGCGGGTTCCTGCCCGGATAGCGCGGGCGCCGCACGTGCGGAGCACTCATCCCGCGCATCGTACTCGGTTGCGGGCCCGCTGACAGGTCAGCCGTTCGCGGCTGACTCGGACGGCCTTCAGGGCGACTAGAGATCCGGATGCCGCTCGTGCCAGTCTGTCGCCTGCTCGTAGGCATGCGCGATGCGGCACAGCATCGGCTCCGACAAGCGGCGCCCGGCGAACTGGATGCTGAGCGGCAGGCCGTCGGCGGTGAACCCGGACGGCAGGCAGATGGCGGGCGTGCCGGCGAGGTTCATCGGCGCCGGGAACTCGCTGTTGCGCGGCGAGGCCTTGGCCCACGCCTCCATGTAGGCGGCGAACGGGCCAATCTGCAGGTCGCGCGTGATCGGCCACGCCGGCGCGCCGCCGGAGGGGCACGCGAGCGCGTCCACCGACTGCAGCAGCTGGTTGAAGCCGGCGGTGATCCGCGCGCGGATCTTCTTCGCGCCCGCGAGCTGCGCCTCGGTCCAACCGGAACCGACCTGCAGCACCTCGCGGAAATAGAGCCCGTATTCGTTCGCGCGCGAGGGGAAGTTCGCCTTGTGCGCCGCCACGGCTTCGGCGCTGGCGAGCGTGAACCACGCCGGTACCATGCCCGTCAGATCCGGCATCCGCACCTCGACGATGCGCGCGCCGAGGCCGGCGAGCACTTTCAGCGCCTCTTCGATCGACGCCGCCTGCTCCGCGTCGATGCCGGCGAGGTGGTACTTGCGGTCGATGCCGATGCGCAGTCCCTGCACGCCGCCACCGAGCTCGGCCAGCGTGCTCGACACGGCATCGCTGAGCGAGGTGAGGTCCTGCGGATCGTGGCCCGCGATCGCGTCGAACATCACGGCGACGTCGCCCACGGTGCGCGCCATCGGCCCGACGTGATCCAGCGACTCGGCCAGCGGCAGCACGCCGAAGCGGCTGACGCGCCCATAGGTGGGCTTCAACCCGACGAGACCGTTGGCGCCGGAGGGAAAGCGGATCGAACCGCCGGTGTCCGTGCCGATCGCGGCATAGCAGAGGCCCGCGGCGGTGGCG
This sequence comes from uncultured Acidobacteriota bacterium, assembly GCA_963723005.1. GTDB lineage: Bacteria > Acidobacteriota > Vicinamibacteria > Vicinamibacterales > UBA2999 > VFZN01. The sequence continues at coordinate 890,493 of CAVRPA010000020.1, forward strand.
ACGCCCGACCCGCTGGACGACACCCCGGGCCACATCGTCGCGTCCCATGGATTGACGGGGATGCCCATGTCCGGGTGATAGCCGGCCATCGCGCCTTCGGTGAGATTCAGCTTGCCGAGGATCACCGCGCCCGCGCTCCGCAGCTTCGCGACCACCGTGCCGTCCACGTCGGGCACGAAGTTCTTCAGCACCGGCGTCCCGCCCATCGTCGGCACGCCCTTCGTGTAGCAGAGGTCCTTCACCGCCACGGGTACGCCGTGCAGTGGTCCGCGATATCGTCCGGCCGCGATCTCCCGTCTCGGCCGCGCGAGCGTCGGCCAGGGCCTGCGTGGCCATCACGGTGGCGTAGCTCTTGAGGCGCGCGTCGAACTTGCCGATGCGTCCGAGCATGCGCTCGGTGACCATGACCGGCGAGATCTGCCGCGCGGCGATGCGCCGCCCGATCTCCTGCAGGCTCAGGTAGTGCAGCGCCTCGGCTGCCGCTGACGGAACCACGGGAAGGGACCCAGCCGCGGAGGCCTGAGTCAGGCTGGCGCCGGCGCCGGCGCCGGGCTGCCGCACGCGCCGAGCGGCGCGAGCGCGCCCGCGCCGAACAACGCCAGCGCCCGGCGTCTCGAGATCAGATGTTCGTCGGCGCCAGGCACGGGTGTCAGCTCTTCTCGACGAGCATCGTGATCGGATCGACGACCCCGTGCGCCTTCTTCGCGGCCGCGATCTCGGGCGAGGTCAGCGCGGCCTGCATCGCGGCCATGTCGTGGACATCGACGCCGACGGCCACCGTCTTGCCGCCATCGGGGCTGACGTAGTCCACGACGTTGGTCCCCCACGACGCGAACGCCGCGACACGCTCCGCGTGCTTGCTGGCCCAGTGTGCGGGATCGGTGACGGCGTGGGTGAAGACGACCTTGGGCATGACGGCTCCTCGGGAGAGTGAGGTGTCGGCCGGCCGCTGCGATCATCGCCTTCGGCCGGGTGAGCCGTGATTCTACACGCGCTCCACGCTCATTGCGTGGACACCTTCCGCGCGGGCTGCCATGCCGGCGTCCCCTCCTCCCACTGGTTGTCGGTCAGCTGCTGAACGTCCGTGCCGTCGGCGCGCATCACGAAGATCTCGCCATACGGCTGCGGCGCGTCGGTGTAGGTCGCCTCGTCCTTGAATCCCATTCGCGTTGAGGCGAAGAGGATGAACGCGCCATCGGGCGACCAGGCCATGTGCGCGTCGTTGCCCTTGCTGCGCGTCAAGCGCCTGACGTCCGTGCCGTCCGGCTTGACGGTGAAGATCTCGTAGTCGCCTTCGTCCTGCCTGGAGAACATGATCAGATCGCCGCGCGGCGACCAGAGCGGGAAATTGTCGTAGCCGCTGGCAATCGACGTCACCTGCCTGGTGTCGATGTCCATGATGCGCAGGCCTTCGCCCTCCGGCCCGAACGTGCGATAGACGAAGCGGCGTCCGTCCGGCGCCATCGACGGGAAGCCGTTGTTGTTCGGCCCGCTCGTCAGCTCGCGAAAGCCAGTGCCGTCGGCATTGACGATCGCCACCTGCGCGCCGCCCTCGGCCCGATCCTCCGGCTTGAGGAACAAGCCGAGGAAACCGTTGAAGAACGCGTTGAACGTGCCGATGCCGAAGATCAGGCGCTCGCCGTCCGGCGACCACTGCGGCCCGAGCACGTTCCGCGCCGGATCGCGATACACGATCGTGGACGTCGTGCCGCCCACCTCGGCCACGGCCAGGCCGGCGCCCATCGCGTTCTCGGCCGGCCCGACGAAGGCGAACCGATCACCCATCGGACTGAACGACGGGCCGCCGCTCGTCAGCGTCAGCTCGTACTTCGGAAGGCGGCTGTAGGTCTTCACCCACGGCTTGCGGTCGAACGGGATCCGCTTGTGGAAGGCGACCAGCGTGCCATCCGGCGACCACGCCGCGGCGCGGATGTCGCCGGCCGGGCCGCGCGTGCCGTTCGAGTAGTGAATGCCGCGCGCGTCGCCGTCGCGGCGGATGAACGCGACGACATCATCGGCCAGCAGCGACGGATTCAGCTTCACGCCGCCGCCCACCGGCAGATCGACCATCGCGCTGGTCTTGATGTCCACGGCGACAATGCGGGTGTCCTCCGGGTGCTGAGGCGACGCACGCCGATTGTCCAGCGTCTGCTCTGCCGTCATGCAGTCGGCGACGATCTCCAGGCTGTCGGCGGACCAGCGTGGACTGCCGCAGAACTCGCCGTGCGGGGTCAGGCGCTTCAACCCCGTCCCATCGGGATGGACGATGTAGAGATCGACGAGGTGGAGATGCTCCCATCGCCCGTGCGCGAAGGGCAGGTTGCTTTCGCGGTCGGACGAGAACGCAATCCACTGACCGTCCGGAGACCAGGCCGGGCGGAAATCGCCGCCCTCACCCAGGGTCAACGTCTTCGCCCGCCTCGTCTGGAGATCCATCGTCCACAGGTCGGCGTTGCCCGAGGCGCGGGTGCTGACGAACACCAGCTGCTTGCCATCGGGAGAGAACGCGGCCTGATCGTCGAACGCCGTGCTGTCGGTGAGGCGCTCGAGGCCGGTGCCGTCGGGACGGGCGCGAAAGATGTCGGCGGAGCCGTTGCGCTCGGAGGTGAAGACGAGGGACTTGCCGTCCGGGGCCCACGCGGGGTTGTAGTCGGTGCTCGCGGGCGTGAACAGCGGACGTTCGTGGCTGCCATCGGCGGCGGCCAGGAACAGGCCGATCTGGCCGGGCTGCGGAAACACCCGTGTCATCACGATCTTCTGCGGGACCGGACGCTGGGCCAGGGCGAGGCCCGAGAGTGAAGCGATGGCGACGGCGGAGGCGGCAAAGAGACCGGCGCGCATGGTGAAGCTCCTCTGGGGGCATCATACCGGCAGACGGCAACCGGCAGACCGGCAGACGCACGGGCAGACCGGCAGCCGGCAGGCCGGCAAGACCCAAGACCCAAGACCCAAGACCGAGCCTCAGGACCGACCCGGTGTCCGTCAGGCAGCCGCAGGGCGCGCACGCGGCTGCGCCAGCCTCATGAAGGCCCACGCCGTAAGGACGCCGACCGCTATCGCGGCGGCCGCGAGCCATACGAACGCTGAATCAACGCCTGTCGTCCACACCAGTTGCGTCGCGCCGCCCGGGGCCTGCCACTCGGCCTGACCGTGCAGCAGCAGGTCGAGGTTCGAGTAGAGATTCCCCGCGGTGTGGAGCGCCACGGCAGGCCACACCGAGTTCGTGAGCGACGTCACCGTGCCGTAGAGCGCGGCCACGGCGACGTAATACGGCCACAGCACCGGCGTGAAGTCCAGGTGCGCCACCGCGAACATCGTCCCCGTGATCAGGATGGCTACGGCAAGACCCAGATGTCGCTCGAGGGGTCCTTGCATGTAGCCGCGGAACGCCGCTTCCTCGATCAATCCGGCGACCGGCGCCGCCATCAGAAGAAGCGACCACACGGTGATGCTGGGAACGTTGGAGAGATCGGGCAGGTGCTGGACCGGCAGTGCCACCAGCCGATTCGCCACGCGCAGCGCCAGCACCAGCCAGACGATGCCGAGGCCTCCGGCGATGAGCGCCCATACCCACACGCGGCGGGCGACGCGGTTGGCGCGAAGGCTGTGGCACCGAGTTGCGCGGGAGTAATCAGGAGGCCCCGCGCCTCCGAGGTAACGCCAGAAGCCCCAGAGGTAGATGGCGACGACAGGAACCGCCCACGGCACGCCGGCGCCGTAACGGAGATTCGCGGCGAAGAGCACGTTCCGCGGGATTGTCCCGGCGAGCATCACCAGCATGCCTCCGCCGATGGCCTGAAGGACGCTGGGCATGGCTGGTTTGGATCAGCGCCCCGGATCACGCGCGTCGAGCAGCGCATCGTACACCCGCTCGCGGGGCGCGTTCACCCGACGACGAATGCGGGTTGCACTCACGCGCGAACGCTAACACGCGCGGTTGGCGTGGGGCAAACGGAGAGAACCGGGATCCGGTGTCCGGTATCCGATCCGGCAGACGGCAGACGGGCAGGCCCAAGACCCAAGACCCAAGACTCAAGACTCCGGCAGCGACCGAGCGCCGCGGTCCGGCATGCGGTGCCCGCGTCCGCTCAGGCGAGGGCGAAGGCGGCCTCGCTGTCGCCAAAGCTCTCGAGGTCGTTGAACCCGAGTGAGTGGAGCACGCTGAGCATCACGTTCGACAGCGGGGTGCCGTTCGGCGCCTTCAGGTGGACTCCGCCCTTGATGTCTCCGACGCGTCCCACCATCAGGAAGGGCACGCGCTTGTGGTTGTGCTGATTCGGGTTGCCCATCGGCGAGCCGTAGATCACGAGCGTGTTGTCCAGCATCGGACGGCCGTCGGCGTCCGGCGTCTCCTTCAACATCTTCAGGAAGTACGGCAGCTGGCTGACGTGATACGCGTTGATCTGCGCCAGCTCGCGGACGCGCTCCGGCTTCTCGCCGTGGTGCGAGACGATGTGGAAGGCGCCGGTGGAGCCGCTGCCTGGATAGACGCGATTCGAGCCGTCGCGTCCGAGCTTGAACGCGAAGACGCGGGTGATGTCGGACTGGAACGCCAGCATCTGCAGGTCGAACATCAATCGCACGTGGTCCGCGAACGAGTCCGGAATGCCGTCCGGCGCGCCGGGCAGTTCGCGCGGCTCGCCGCTGCCGTTCCTCGCTTCAACCGCCTGGATGCGGCGTTCGATCTCGCGCACGCTGTCGAGATAATCGGTCAGGCGGGCGCGATCCGCGGCGCCCAGCGACAGTCCCACCCGCTTCGCGGAGCGCTGCACGAAGTCCAGGATGCTCCGGTCCTCGGCGCGTCGTTCGCGCCGACCCTCGGGAGTGGACGCCATCCCGAACACGCCGTACATCTGCTCGAAGACCACGCGCGGATCGCGCACCATCGGCAGAGGCTTCGTGGGCGACGCCCAGCTGATCGCGTCCGTATAGACGCACGAGTAGCCGTAGCCGCAGCCGCCGGCCTGGTCCACGTTCTCGATGCACAGCTGCATCGAGGGCAACGGCGTGTCCTGCCCGAAGCGCTGGGCGTAGAGCTGATCGAGCGAGATGCCGGCTTCGACGTCGGCGCCTTCCGTCCGCTTGATATACGACTGCGTCAGGTACGCCGCGCTCGATCGAAAGTGATCGCCGCCGATCTCGCGCGCGTCGGTCGGATCCGCGCTCGGCATGTCGGTGTTGCTGACGATGGTCAGGTAGTCGCGATAGGGGGCCAGCGACGTGAGGCTCGTCGGCGTGAGATCGAACTCACGACCGACGGCCTGCGGCGCCCACAAATTCTGCGACAGGCCATACGGCGAGCTGCCGGCCGCGCCGTGCACCATCTCGATGCACACCAGCCGAGGCGGCATGGTGGCTCTCGCGCCGGGCGCGCCGAACGCTTCGCGCGCCGGAATCATGGCATCGAGGAACGGCAGCGCAACGGTGACGCCCATCCCCTTCAACACCGCACGCCGCGACAGGTGCTTCCCGGTCAGGAACACGGCCAAGGTCTATCCCTTCCGCTTCTTCAGCTTCTCGGCGGTCCACTTCACCGGCCCCGCGCTAGTCATCATCTCCCCCGTCAGCGTCCCATCGTCCTGGAGGGTGGCGACGATCGGCTTGGGGGCGGGGGCGGCGTGAGCTTCGTGACCGGCGCCAGGCTCGGCAGCGGCATGCGCGGCTGCGGGATCGGGCGCGGCGGCAGCCTCGGCGTCGGTCTTCACGCCGACCAGCGTCAGCGTGCGGTCCACCAGCTCGCCCTTGAGGGGCGTGTCGCGGCCCATCGCCATCATCGTGGCGGTGACCTTGTTGCCTTCCGTGGCTTCGATGACGAGCGCGATCTGGTGGCTCATCACCTCGATGTTCCAGGTGCCGGCGAAGTCCGCGGTGGTGACGGCGGGCTTCTCCTGCGCCGAGGCGCCGGCGGCGAGTGCGAGAACGATGGCGAGTGCCGGAAGGGTCTTCAACATGTCCTACTGACCTCCATGAAGGGTGCGCAAGAAATTCGGCGCGAGCACGTGAAACACGAAGACCAGCGCGAGGGCGACGGCGGCGATGATGAGGAGCCAGGGTGTCGAGCGGCGTCGCATGTGGAGGCAGCGTAGCGGGCGCCGGCTGAACGCACCCTGAACGGCGGCTGGCCTGAGGGACTAGCGGGGACGAACGGAGGGACGTGCGGAGGGCGCACGCCAGCGGTGCTCACGGCGTCACGCTGCCTCGCGACCAGCCGATGGCGCCCGTGCCCGTCGGCCACGCTGCGATCGCTGCTACGCGAACTGGGCGCGCGTGCCCGTCGGCCACGCTGCACCTCCGGGGAGCCCACGCTCGAAACCGGGCCAGCGTCGTCTCGGATTGCCGACTGACGCTGAACGCGCCACTCCGCAAGAAGGCGGAGCTGGCGCGTGCACTCCTCGTCGTCGCTAACCCGGTTTCGTCCTGACGCCCATCGCGTGGCTCCCAAGTCGGCACAGCCTGACCGCCGGTCACGCGCGCCACGCATCGCCGCCGCGCTCGCAATTTGGGCGCGAGCCTGTCAGCCACGCCGCGCCTCCGAGAGCCCTCGCCCGAAACCGGGCCAGCGACGCCTCGGATTCCGGGGTCAGTCTGCAGCGGGCCCGAACGCGCGCTTCCACCGGCGCTTCGGATCTGAGAACTTCACACCTGCGGGGTCGAACGCCTCGGGCGCGTAACTACCACCGACCCACCGCAGCAGCTCGGCGTGCTCGGGATGCCCGGCATCCGCAATCGCTTCGAGGAACTCGGTAAAGCCATTGACGCCGCCACAGTCCTCCGGTGGACAGGCGCGCGCACCGGCGATGCACCGTGGAGACTTCAGGGCGCCGCGCGGGAGGACGTCTTCGAGGGCCACCAGATGGCGCCAGCTGTCGCCGAAGTCATAGAGATAGTGCGCGGATGCGCCTTCCGGCAGCGACTCCCAGCCGAAGCAGTCCGACAACGGCACCTCCCAGCCTGGAGTGCACGGGCGCTCGTCGATGCCATCGGGATCGGGGATTCCGAGGCGGCTCGGCTCACCACTCTCGGGATGAACGACTTTGAACTCGTGCAGATGAGTATCTTTCCAGCCCATCGCGTCCTGGATGGCGATGTGCAGATCCCAGAAAGACGCATCGCCCATAATCTGGATGCGGCGCCAAATCAGCGGGTCCGTGCCCAACAGCACGATCAGAAACTGGAAAGCGTCAGGTGCCCGTAGAGCGCGTGATCCGCGCTCCTTCTTGACGAGCTTGATGGCCATTACCCAAATTCAATCACAAGTCGCGCCGCATGATCGGTCTCGCCGGCGTGCGTCGCGCGACGATGCGGAAGCCGGCGCGGCGGAACGTGGAGACAAACCCGGTTCCGGACGCGCTCGGTGACACCGCGGCATCGACTGGATACGCTTCCACCGCCGGCGCCTTCGCGCGGGTGGCGGTCTTCACGGCAGCGGCAACGAGCGCGGACGTGATGCCCTTCCGCCGATAGCCCTTGCGCACGTAGAGGCACGAGATCGACCACACCGGCTCATCGTCCACGCGCGCGAGGCGCCACGTGCGGTCGAGCCACGGCACCGCGTCACGCGGCGTGATCTGACACCAGCCGACGGCCAGGTCGCCGGCGAACGCCAGCAGGCCCGGAGGTGGGCCGCGGCGCACCACCTGACGGAAGTCGGCCCTGTTTTCCTCACCCGGCCGCTTGGTATAAGCGCTGCCAATCCGCGGATACATGCACCAGCAGCCGCCGCACGCGCCATTCTTCCCGAACAGATCTTCGAGCGCCGGCCACAGCTCCGGCGTCAGCGGACGGATCGTCATCTTCAGATCCACGTCCTTCTTCTTCATATGAAGCTCGCTCTTGAAGAGGTTCGGCCCGCTGTCGCTCTAGTCAGCGACTGGATCGCCCGGGAAAGGAGCCGTTGACCTCGGGGCATCGGAAGCCTGGCGATCGAGCGACTCGCGGTAGCGAACGCACCCCTGCATGAACACTGGCCAGGCAGGTACGGTGGGCAGCGGATCTTGTTTCTCCGGCAGCAGGCCCCAGAGCTGTGGGTGATGCCAGCACAACTCCTGGCCCGAGCTGTCGCGGTGAGCGCGGATGCCCTCTCGCAGCGCGCGCACGGCGGCGATCAACTCCTCTCGCGACATACCCTGCAGATCCTCGTCCATGACTCCTCCACCGCCAGCGCGACGCCTCGGCGTTCAGGCCGCCGACGACCCGTCAGGGCCCGCCGAACGACGTCGTCGCCCGCGCGTCCGCGCCTTCGCCGCGGTCAGCTGCCAGGACACCGCCAGCAGGTCGCGCAACGCGGCCGCATCGAGAAGCGCCAGTCGCGCCAGCACTATGGGATAGGGGCGATAGTAGTCCGTGACGTAATAGATCTCCGGCGCATCCTCCAGCAGCGTCTCGCGATCCTCGATCGCCATTCGGACGACCAGCGTGCCGGCTTCTGCCGACGGATGTGCCGCAAGGCCGGCCATGAAACTGCCGCCCAGCTTGAGCACCGGTGATCCGTCGTATTTCGTCGTGGCTTCAACGTCGGGAAGTCCCAGTCCGATATCGCGGACGATGGCAAAGGGCTCGGCGGGCGGCGGCGCCTTGGGCTTCATCGACGGAGAGTATCCGCGTTCACGCGACGCGACTCAAGCGGGACGGGAACGCACGCCAACGTCTCCAGCCCTCAGCTCAGTGCGGAATCCTGCGCACGCTGATCTGGTCGGCGACATCGATGACGAGCAGGTCCTCCGCCGCTTCCAAACGGCCACTGTAGTGCCGGCGCGCCTGCGCCAACAGGGCTTCGGAACCCGGGGCGTGCGAGAACACCGCCAATCGCGGCTGCACCCGTGCGAACACCTGTCCTGCCTGCTCGCCCGTCGTATGGTGGGCGATGATCGACTCGGTGAGCGCTGCGTCCCGTGACCCAGCGCGCATGGCAACGGGATCCACTGCCTCGTGGATCAGCACATCGGCGCCGGCGGCAACGCGAATCAGGTTCTCTGAAACGCGGGTGTCTCCGGACAGGACGACCGACCGTCCGCGATAGTCGATGCGGTAGCCGAACGCCGGTTCGACGGGCTCGTGGTCAACCAGGAACGCCGTCACCTTCAGCCCGCCTTCATCGAACACCACGCCAGGGTCGATGTCCTGGCTGCGCACCGCGATTCCATCGGCCGCGAACTTCTCGTCGATGTCACGCCGGACGTGGATGTCGAAGGCGAATGCCTTCTCGAGTGCGGCCATCATCTCCGCGGTTCCGCGCGGCCCGGACACGTGCAGCGGCGTCTTTCGCCCCGGGCCCACCACCCACCCGGCCAGCAGGAGGTCCGGGATCTGTATGACATGGTCCGAGTGCAGGTGCGTCAGAAACAGCCGGGTGACGGAGGCCAGTGGGATGCCGGCCTCAGTCAGCCGGATCGTGGCGCCGCGACCGCAATCGAAGAGCAGCCGCGTGCCGCCGGCCTCGATCAACGTGCTGGCGCCGTACTGAACCAGGTTGACAGGCGGGCCCACGCCGGTGCCCAGCAGGATGATCCTCATGCCGTCGGTGGGCACAGGATGCGCGGCGGCCCCGATCGGAATCGCCGGCGGCTGCAACCCGGAGACTGCGGCCGCGGGAACACCGCTGGTCCCAAGCAGCGTCAGCCCGAGCAGGCTGAGGGCCACCAGCGCGCGGTTCGACATTCGCTCACACTACCACCGCCCTGGCAGCTCGCGCGATCTCGCCGCATGCCCCACGCCTTGGGACCGCCGCGGCCCAGCGTCGTGGTCTCGGCGACGGCGAACCCGAAGCGTTCGTAGAAGGCCACGTTTCGCTCGTTGCTCGTTTCGAGGAAGCACGGGACGTCTTCCTGATCGGCACGCGCCAGGCCTTCCTTGATGAGAGCCGAGCCCGCTCCCTTGCCCTGAAGCTCGGGATCGACACCGACGATCATCAGGTGCCAGTGCGGCTCGGGGACGTGTCTGGCGTGGAGCTTCCCCATGATGTCGTTGGCGACGGCGAACTTTGTGAAGGCGCGGAACCCGACGCGGAACGGCACGCCGAGCAGGCCGCAGAGCATCATCCTGCCGACGGTGGCATTGCCGCCCGGCGGCAGCCAGAGGGCCGCGGCCTTGCCGCCGTGCAACTGCGTGATGCGGCCAAAGCGAAGGCCGTAGGTCAGCGGGACGCGGTTCAGCACGTTCAGCGAATACGCGCGATGCTGCGGGTCCGGAAAAATCCACGCGAACATCGGGTCGTCGTCAAAGGCACGCGTCAGCGTGGTGGTGGCGGTGTCGAGCAGGTCCCAACGCAGTGGTTCGATGCCGTTCACGTTGAACTCTCGATCTGGCTGTGGCTCGATCTCACTACGCGAGCAGGTATCTGGCGCACCAGATCAGCAGGGCCACGTGTGCCACGCAGGCCGGCCAGAGTGCCACTCCGTTCATGGCATCAGCCACTCCGCCGTAGGCGAGGAGGGCGGCACCCAACGCGTTGTATGCGGTCAATCCGCCGACCAGTCCCACGGGCCCGCTCAGGCTGCGATTCCTGTCCAGCCAACACGTCAGCCCAAGGGACAGCAACGCCGCGCCCGCAATTCTTCCCAGCAACACTGCGACGGGCGATTCAAGGCCCGCCCCCAGCAGCAGCTGCGCGATGAATGACGGCGCGGTCAGCAGCGATACGCCCGTGGCGAACTCGAGGACCGCAGTGACGGTCAACAGTTTCTTCATGTGCGTGATGGACTTCGCTGGCGAAAGTATGCCCGAACACCCGCACCGCGGTTCTGGCGGTCCACGAGCCGCTCCTTCCGGTGGGCTCGCTACTGACTCGTCGTCCGCGCGGGAATGATCGGCAGGATGATCCGCGACGGATGCTGCGCATCGTGATACACCGAGTTGTCGGCGATTCTCCAGCGCCGGTTCTGGTTGAGCGGCTCGCCGGTGTTGGGGTTGACGTCGAAGCGCGGGAAGTTGCTGCTGGAGATGTCCAGGCGGATGCGGTGACCGCGCTTGAACACCAGCGACGTCGGATACATCTCGATGGTGTACTCGGCCGCGCGATCGCCATCCAGCAGCTTCGCCGTCTTCAGCGACTCGCGATAGCGGGCGCGGACGATGCTGTCGCCGATGTTGAGGTCGACGCCGGAGGGATAATCGCGGCTGGGCGGATAGACATCGACCAGCTTGGCGGTGAAGTCGGTGTCCGGCGCATTCGAGCTGGCCCACAGCTTCACCACCAGCCTGCCCGTCACCTCCACATCCTCCTGCAGCGGCGGCGTCTGGAACACCACCACGTCCTGGCGTGCGGACAGCGGCAGCGTGTCCTTGCAGAGCCAGTGTTCCCGATAGCAGCGCTGGTCCTGCGCGCCTCTCGGCATCAGCACACCTTCCGACGAGACGTTGCCGCCAATCGTCGGCACGGGATGGCGCGGATCGAACGAGTACTTCGTCGGCGGGGCGGCAGCCGACGGTGCAGTGGAAGACAGCGTGCCATCCGCGTGCAGGTAGTACGGCGTGTAGGCCGTGCGCGCCAGCGGCCACTCGCGCTCGTCCCGCCAGGCGCCGCCGACGAACAGCCGGCCTTCCGCGGTCTTGCGTGCGTCACCGCCGCCCATCACGAAGAGACGCACCGGCGGCTCGCGGTCCACGCCGTTCTGAAGGCCGAGCAGCCAGCGATCGAACCAGCGATGGCGAAGCGCGTTCATGTCCACGGCCGCCGTCGGGCCGAACTCGGCGATGCCCGAGAAGCTCTGGCCCTGGCCGCCATGCGTCCACGGACCGACGATCAGGCGCTGCAGGCTCTTCTTGGCCTTCGACAGCTCGACGTAGTTGAGGTTCGCCACCTGCGCGCCCCACGAGTCGTACCAGCCGGTGACGTGATAGGACGGCACGTCCTGATACTCCGCAATGTGATCGACGACGCTGGAGCCCATGCTGGCCCAGTAGGCGTCGTTGTCGCCATGGCCCATGGCCTCGATCAGCCAGGCCTCGTACTCGGGCGCGAACTTGAGCGGCGTGGTCCCGGGCCGCAGCGGCAGCGCCAGCGCGTACTCCTGCATGCGCGTGCCCAACTCCTGCAGCGCTCCTGCGGCGTCGGGTGATGAGGCGGCTCGAGCAGCGGCCAGCGCGCCGTTCGGCGTTGGGGCCAACCCGGTGGGCGAAGCGCGCAGGCCCGTGGCGTTCCCCAGGCTGAAGATCCAGTTCAGCCAGCGCAGTTCGAACGCGCCGTTGTGGCGGACGCCGAACTGTCCGGCGTTGCTCATGGCGTCCACCGGCACCATCGCCGCGAGGCTCGGCGCGTTGGTGATGCCGATGGCATGCTGCGTGGCGCCCGAGTACGACGTGCCTACCGTTCCGACCTTGCCGTTCGACCACGGCTGCGCGGCAATCCACTTCAGCAGATCGGCACCGTCAGGGCCATCGTCGCGGATCGGCCGCCACGTGCCGCCCGATCGGTAACGGCCGCGCACGTCCTGGGTGACGACCACATAGCCACGCGGGACGAAGTACTTGGTCAACACCTCCGCGACGCTGTCCTTGTTGTAGACCGTCCGCTCGACGATGGTCGGAAACCGACCGGCAGCCGCGCTGCCGCCGCGCCCTGGCGCATACACGTCAGTGGCCAGGGTCACGCCATCCCGCGCCGCCACCATGACGTTGCGGGTGGCGACGATCTCGTAGGCCTCCGCGGCCTGGGTGCGCGCCTGGCCGGTACGGACCGCGAACATCGAGCACGCGACGGCGACGATGGTCACGCAGACGCAGGCCAGCCTTCGCTTACTGATCGTCATGCCGATCTCCAATTCAAGCCCGGGTGAACGAGTGGGTCGAGGCCGCACGCAACGGCAGTCTAGCGCTTCACGAACCGCAGCGTGTTGCCGTCCGGATCGTCCACGTAGAACTCGCGGGTGCCCCAGGTCTGGTCGAGCGGTCCTTCGTGCACCGGCGACGATGGGTTGCCCGGTGTCTGCAGCCCTCGCGCCAGGAACTTCCGGAACAGCGCATCGACATCGTCTGACAGAATGACGATGGCCTGGCCAAACTCGCCGTCGCCGCGATGGCTCGAGAGAAACAGCCGGTCGCCTTCGCGCACCAGGACGCTGAAGGAGGGATCGCCATCGTCGGCGCCGCCGTCCACGCACTCGAAGTCGAGCACCTTGCGTGTAGAAGGCCAGCGAATCGGCCATGCGACGGCAGCGGACGGTTGGAATGATCGTCATCGCAGCCGCTTTCGCATCAGCACGCACGGCATGGACTTGCCCGACATGAGCACCGCTTCGGAGACTCCGAGTTCTTCGAACCCGTTCGCCTTGTAGAATTCGACACCGGCTCGCGAGGCCTGGATCTGGATGCTCCTCGCCCCACTCAGCCGGGCATGCTGTTCGGCAGTTCGGAGGAGGGCGGTGCCGACGCCCATTCGCGCCGCGCGACCGCGAACGTAGACCGAGGCGCCATCCTCCGCATCGTCCACGCGATACGTGGCGAAGCCGAGCACCACCTCCTGTCCGTCGAGCAGGCCAGTCGCGATGAAGAAGGCCTCGCCCTCTCGCATCGCCTTGACGTAGACCTCCGCCGTGAGACCCTCACTCCACGCCTCGACGATGTCGGGTGGGTAGAAGAGTGGCCCGATCGTGTGGATGGAATCCAGGTGCGCCATTCGGATCGCGCCAGCGTCCTCTTCGGACGCCCGGCGGATTGCCGCGCCAAGCCACGCACGGAAGCCCGGCTCGCGTGCAGTGGGGTTGGACGCCCAGAACTCGAAATCCGCATCGATCCACGCCCTGGCAGGAAAGCTCCACTGAGGCTGCACTGCCAGGACGATGGCGCCAGGCCCCGAGCGCGACGCGAGGTTCTCGGCAGCGGCAGGATCGTGCGTCGCGGCAATCAGGAATCGTTCGCCAGCCGCTGACTCGTAGACAGCCCCCGTGTTCGCGCCCGGGTCGTGCTTCGTATCGATGACGAAGAATCGCGCGCCGGCGATTCGCAGGGTTGCGTCACCGCTCAGGTCAGGTCGGTTGGCGATCCAACTGCTCGTGATCGCCTCCCGGAAGTCCTCCTTCTGTTTGCCCAGTGGACGCATCTCGGCCATGAGAGCCTCGTTGCGGGCGTAGGCCGCATCGACACCATCCTTCTCGTCCTGAGAGACAAACGCGTTCAACCACCACACTTCGTTGGGCGAGGCAGTTGGCGCCAGGGCCAGGTAGGGATGCGGGAACCCCAAGGTGGCGGACACGGTGGCGAGCCGCAACTCGGTTTGGTTGTACGCGTCCTCGCTCCCAGGCCGCAGCCGTTCGCGAACGATCAAGAGGAAGCGGGGAGTATCGTCCTGCGTCTGCATGAGCGTCCGCTCCACAGAATGGATCGTCCTTGCCTTTCGTCACCGCCGCAGTGCCGCCGGATCAGGCCTCGGGGGTTCCAGTGTCTTCGTTACCTTGATCGATTCCCTCTCGCGCCGATGCCGCGAGCACCTCGACGCCGCGGTGCCCATCTCGACTACCTCCTTACCAACTGTCCGCATTCTGCCATGGTGACCGACCGTGGACGAGCCGCCTCGCGGGTGTCCGAGACTACGATGAGAAGCCCCCGGCGCGCCCGACCTCAACAGGAGTTCGCCATGATTCGTCCTCGGCTCGTAGCTCGTATCGTGTCTCTCGTGCTCTTCACCGCTGGCTCGTTCGCGCCAGCCGCTGCGCAGACCGTAGGCCAGCCGGTGCTGGGACTGCTCCAGGGCACCAACACGCTCGTGCGGTTCACCACCACCACACCCGGCACGCTCGGCGCGCCGATCGTGGTGACGGGACTGGTCGCGGGCGAGACGCTGAAGGCGATCGATTATCGCCCCGCCAACGGCCTGCTCTACGGCATGGCCACCGACGGCACGAATGCAGCCGTGCGCCTCTACACCATCAACGCGACGACCGGCGCGGCGACGGTGGTGGGTAGCGCGGTGACCCTGCCGACACCGGGCACCGCGTGGGACATCAACTTCAACCCGACCGTTGATCGCGTTCGCATCATCAACGATCAGGACGAGAACGCACGCCTCGTACCCGACAGTGGAGCGCTGGCCGGCGATGACACCAACCTGACGCCAGGCACGGTGACGGTGGGGGCCGTCGCGTACACCAACCAGGTGGCGGGCGCGAGCCACGACGACGCTCTATGCGCTGAATCAGACCACCAACAGCCTCGCCGTGATCGGCGGCATCAACGGCGTTCCGAGCCCGAACGGCGGGCTCGTCACCGACATCGGCCCGCTCGGTATCACCTTCGCCGGCTCACCGGCGGCGATGGACATCTCGAGCAACAACAGCGCGTTCGCCGTGCTCCGGCCCACGGCCGGAGCGTCGTCGCTCTACACGATCAACGTCGCGACCGGCGCGGCCACCCTCGTCGGATCGGTGGGCGACGGCACGCTCGCGATCGACGACATCGCGATCGTCGATCCGATGTTGACCCTGTCGCCGCCGACTGGCACCTACACCACCCGGCAAGCGTTCGATCTCGTCCTGCTGGCCGACGCGCAGGGGCGGAGCGTGGCGAGCGGCACCGTCACCTTCGACGGGCTCGATGTCACGAGCTTCGTCGCGGCCTGCGTCCGGCCGGGCGCCGGGGCCGGCGGCGTGATCTCGTTCCGCTGCCCCGGCATCGGCGGGCCGATCATCGGCGCTGGCATGCACACCATCTCCGTGCGGCTCGTGATGAACGATGGCAGCCTCGTGCAGCGCGCCGTCACGTGGACGGTGGTGCCGATCATCGAGCCCTGAGGATGCGCGGCGGAGAAGAGGTCGCGGCGAACCAGCTCGACCCACGCGCCCGATGGGCTGGAAGTGGCCCCGTCGTTGCAAGCTTCCCTCGCAACAATGGCGCACACCGCGCCTGGAGGAAACGACCATGAAGCGACCCATCACCATCGCGGCTCTGCCGCTGTTCTTCGTGGCCGGGTTGGCCGCACAAGAGCCGGCTTCGCCAGCCAGTAAGCCTACTCAGCCGGCACCGAGTCCCGGTGCCACGGCACAGCAGCCGACGACGACCCTGACCGGATGCCTCTATCGCGAGGATCAGATTCCCGGTCGGAAGCCGAATGTCGCCGAAAAAGCGGGCGTCATGGAGGACTACATCCTTGCCGGCGCGACGATTGCCATGAGCGATGCCAAACCCAGCGCAACGCCCGGAGCCACGGGCACCAGCGGGACGGCGCCGAGCGCGGGCAAGACGTACAAGGTCGAAGGACCGGCCGACGACAAGCTGAAGGCTCTCCTGGGCAAGCGCGTCGAGGTCACAGGGCGCATTGATCCGGAAGGCGGCCCAGGCACGCTCCAACCCTTCGGGCGCACCGACGCCCGACCGCGGCCCTGGTCCGGACAAGATCAATCTTCCGGAGTTCGAGGCGAGCGCCATTCGCGAAGTTGCCGGCACCTGCCCGGCGACACCCCCGGCGCCGCAGCAGTAGGCGACGATCGACACGAGCAAGAGTGATTCGAAATGCTGGCGCCGCCGTGATTGGCGGCGCCAGCGTCGAGCCAGACAACCCCGGCCGCTCGCTCGAGTGGAATCGAACTACCCTCGGTTCGCAGATCTGCCTGAATGAGGCACCGATGGGGAGAGACTGAGCAATGCATGCTCAGCCGTGGTCCGGGCTCGGCATGACGACTGCTATTTTCGCAGCTCGGCTGAACACCGCAGCTCTTCGCCTTCTGATGACACGCAGAGCACGCGGCTCGGCCCTTCGTGTCCAGCGACGCCGCCTGCGTGTCGCCCTTGAAGACCTCGAAACCCCAGCCGCCGGTGTCCGCGAACTTCTGGCTGTCTTTCACCATCACCGCGAGGCGCTTGCGCGCGCCTTCGTCGCTCACGCCTGGGGTGGCCGCGTCCTTCATCTCGACCAGGTCGTCGATGAGCACCGCGCCATCCGGAAAGGTGCCGGTGCGATACCCTTCCATGCCCTTCGGGTTGGCGTAGAAATGGTGCAGCCCGCCGTTGGTCGCAAAGCCCGGGTTCTGCGGGCCGACCAGCGTGCTCTTGACGTGAGCCCATTGCCGGTAGTCCGCAGGGTAGGCGACTGGGTCGTCCGGCGCGGCGGCCGCGTGGATGGCGATGGCCAGGGTTGCGGCGGCGACGATGCCCGCGATCTTCATGGTGTCCTCCCTCATGCGTTAGACGGCATCCCTGCGCTAGCACTTTCACCGCAACGACGGATGCTTCAAGTGATGGTCGGTCCTGGACTGGAACGCGTGCGCCAGGAGCAACAGCTCCGGCTCGCCGAACAACTTGCCGGTCATGTGCAGCGCGGTTGGCGATCCCTCGAAGAACCCGTTGGGCATGCTCAGGATGGGATAGCCGAGACGGTTGGTGAGCAGCCCCTCGGCGCCGAGGAAGAGGTCGAGGTCGGACATCGCGGCGTTCATCTGCTCCATCACGCGCATGCGATAGCGGTTGGCCTGGATGTACTCGACCGCCGGAATGAATCGGCCGGCGCGGATGTCGGCAGGTCGGGTGCTCTGCTCGGGACCGTTCTCGATCTCGCGGAGGGTGCCGCTGCGCGTCGGCTCGTCGAAGAACGCGGCCGTTTCCGCCCAGCGGATGAAATCGATCGCGGCGATCTCCACCTCGGGCAAGTCGAACGGCACTACTTCAACGCCCATGCCACGAATCACCTTGAGGGCCTCGTCGTTGTTCCGGCGCGCGGCGGCCTGTCTGGGTGTCTCGCCTGGCTGGGCCGCGAATGCGGAGCGGAGGTAGCCGACGCGCAGCTTGCGGACGTCTGCCGTGGCATCCCATCCGAAGGGCACGTCGAGGACGGTGTTGTCCTTGCCGTCGGGGCCGTAGATCGCGTCGAACACCAGCGCGCAATCCTCGACCGAGCGGCACAGCGGACCGACGGTGTCCTGCGTCCACGCCAGCGTCATTCCGCCGTATCGGCTGACGCGTCCGAACGTGGGCCGCAGGCCGGCAAGGCCGTTTCGTTCCGCCGGTTGCGTGATCGACCCGCCGGTATCCGAACCGATCGAGAACGCGACAAGCCCCGCGGCCGTGGCCGCGCCCGGGCCGGCCGACGATCCCGCGGCATCCTCGCTGTGTGTTCCAGGGGTTGCGTGTCAGGCCTCCGAACCACTGCGCGCCAACGGCAAGGGCTCCGGTGGACAACTTCGCGACCAGGATCGCGCCCGCGGCTCTCAGCTTCGTGTAGACGGTGGAGTCGGTGTCGATGACCCGGTCTTTCCACGGCGAGGCGCCCCACGTCGTCCTGGTGCCGCGCACCGCGAACAGGTCCTTCAGGCCGAACGGGATGCCGTGCAATGGGCCGCGATACTTGCCGGCCGCGATCTCGTCGTCTGCTTCCTTCGCCTGCGCCCGCGCCAGCTCCGGCGTGACAGAGACGACGCTGTGGAGGATGCGGATCGAACCTGGCAATCCGCGCCAGATACAGCTCGGTGAGCTCGGACGGCTTGACCTGACGCGTCTCGATCAGCCTGGCGAGATGCGTCACGGGCAGAAAGGCCAGCGCCTCGTCGGTGGCCGGCCTCGACACCGTTGGCGGCCGGCGAATCAGCCCGCGCGGCCCAGACGGCAACACCTTCCCCGGCGGGACGGGATTGAACACGATCGCCGGCTGCACATCGTCACCGAGGTTGGCGTTGCGCAGCGCTGCAAACCCCGCCATGTGCCCGCGGGTCGCGTTGAGGCGCGTGAGGATCGCCTCTTGTTCTGCGCGTGTGAACGAGACACCCGCGAGCTTCTGCGCCGCCTCGAGAACCTCGATGGTGACGATGTCGGCACCCTGCGCGGCGATGGTGAGGGCCTCGGGCATGAGGGTGGAGCCCAGGCCCATGGCCGAGAGGCACGCGAAGAAGTGCCGCCGGTTCAGCGCGACGCGTGTATCGGTCATATAGCCTTCATCATCGGAACTACTGCCGGCCTCGTTCCCACACAACCACTTCGCTCGATTCGATTGGACGCAGGGTAGTCACGGCCCGAACCTGAATTGCGTCTCGCCGCCCCAGAGGTAAGCCAACCAGGAGGCTGCGACGCCGACCGCGACGGCTGCACCGACGCACAGTGCAAGAGCAGGGGCGACCTGCCGGTCGAACTCCGAGACCTGGTCGGAGGACTCACCGCGCAGAAAGATGCCGTAGGCGACGAACGCCAGGAAGGCGCCCGCGGCCACATCCAGCACATAGTGCTGCTTCGTGAACAGAGTGGCGAAGGCGACGAGCGTGGCGGCAATCATGGCGACGAGTCCCAGCCGCCGATGCACGCGAAAACACGCCAGCGCCGACACGATTGAATGCGAGACATGGATCGAGGGAAAGCAATTGTACGGGGGATCTGATGAATAGAGTGCTCGCAGCCCCCACACGGCGAATCCGTCCCCGGTCACCTGGTCGGGCCGGGGTGCCGCCGTCGGATAGACCACGAAGAAGAAGGCGTAGGCAGTGATCCAGATCAGCAGGTAGGCATGGACCGTGCGCCGGATGAGCTCCTGCTGCCGGACGACGAAGATGGGAAGAAGAATCAAGAAAAGATAGAGGGCGCCATAAATAATCGCCCAGGACGGGACCAGGGGCCACGCGCGGTCGATTGCCAGTTCGGGAACGTGTCTCGTCCTTGGCGGAAAGAATTCCGGAATCAAGATATAGAAGGGCACCAAGGCAACCAGAAGGATCATCGAGACCGATACGCGGTATGGCCGCGCCAGGGACCGTCTGACCATTCCCCAGTCGAGAACGGTGGTTGCGGATGCGCCGGGAGATGCGGACATTCTAGAGGACCCCGTGGGCGAGGAATGGAACACCACGCTTGTCGGGTACGGCGTCGGGGTCAATCCTCATCGGGCTAGCAGAATAGCGACCACATTGTCACCGTTGTTCGCGACGACCACATCACGTTTTCCGTCGCCGGACAGGTCACCGATCGCAATCCCCTTGGGTAGGCTCCCGACGGGGATGCTCTCGGCAACGACGACGCGGCCGTCCGTCGCGAGTTTTGCAACGCTCACCGTGCCGCTGTTCATGTTGGACACCGCTATCTCGTCGCGATCATCGCCATCGAGATCGCCCACGGCGAGCTGAGTGGGCGCCGCACCGGTGGCGAGGGGCGAGGCTCCCACACTGCGGAAGCCTCCGGAGCCTCCGGCGAGCAGCACCGTGAGTCCGTCCTGCCCTTGTCCCCCGGAGTTGCTGGGTGAGTTCGTAGCAGCCAGGTCGAGGCGGCCGTCTCCGTCGAAGTCGCCACGCGCGACTGCCGTCGGAAACGAATGGGCTGCGTAGGGGGAACCCGGCGCGTTTCGAAACCCGCCCCGACCGTCGCCCGCGAGGACGGTGATACTTGCGCCGCGCAGGTTCGCGGTGACGATATCGGCATGACCGTCCCCGCTGATATCCCACGCGCGGACGCGTTGGTAGGGATGTCGGCCCACGCGCTCGGTGGCATGGTGTGAAAAGTTACCTTTGCCATCGCCGAGAAGGATCTCCACTTCATCGGTCTCCCAGCCATCGGTCACGAGCTCCGCATGGCCGTCGCCGTTGAAGTCGGTAGCCGCAACGCCGTGGGGGTTGGGGGCGAACACCTACCCTTACCGGGGATCCCGGTGCCGGACGGCACCCTCCGCGCCCATCGCCCAGCAGGACGGTCAGGTACTCGACTTCGTGATTCGCCAACGCGATGTCCAACGCGCCGTTACCGTCGAAGTCGGCCACGGCGATGTCGTTCGGCATGTTGCCCGCAGGCACCGGGGAGCCTTGCGCCTCGGTGA
This sequence comes from uncultured Acidobacteriota bacterium, assembly GCA_963723005.1. GTDB lineage: Bacteria > Acidobacteriota > Vicinamibacteria > Vicinamibacterales > UBA2999 > VFZN01. The sequence goes on from CAVRPA010000020.1 coordinate 911,203, forward strand.
ACCGTCCCGTCCCCGCTCCCAGCAGGATCGTCACGTTGTGGCCCTGCTCATTCGCCACAAGAATGTCGAGATGACCGTCGCGGTTGAGATCCGCGAGATCTACGCTGCCGGGAGCTTGACCCACGGCGATGCGTGACGCGACCGCAAGCCGCGGCGCCTGGACGAGCACGGCATCGGGCCGCGGACTCCACATGAGGATCGCGATTGCAGGCGCCAGCAAGGTCGACGTATGTGTCATGACCTTTCACCTTGCCAGCGGTTGGCCGAAGCCCACGGCGTGCACGCTGATCGCGCCGCGCGAGGCAGGATACCACCCATCGAGGAAGGCGCGGGATGCCGTCCATGGAGGATCGCTCAAGGCGTCAGCGGAACCGACGGCAGTCAGGACGCTTCGCCGCGAGACTCGATTCGCACCGCACCTGGTAGTGCCGCCAGTACGCGCCTGACCTTCGAGAGCGGATGGTCTGGAAACTGCCCATCGTACCCTTCATCGTCTGAGAGGAAACGAAGGACGCTTCGATCGACCCCGCGGTAGGTCGGAGCGTACGGATCCTGGGCCCAGGACGTCTCGTAATCTTCGAGCGTCAGCTTTCCGTCACTCAGCAATTGAGCCGTGACGATCGCTTCACGGATGCCGGTTGTCCCACGCTCGGCACTGACGATGGTCCAGACGTCCGCGACCTCGTCACCCGGGACCAACAACATCCCCGTGAAGATGTACGCCGGCATCCCGAGCCGCTTGTAGATCAGTCCGGCGGTCGCGCCAAGCGGCCCGTCGTCAACACGCACCTCAATCAAGCCCGCTTCGCGACCCGCTGCTACGGCTCGACACCACTGCCGAAGGCCTTTCACGTCGTTAAGGGATGGCAGGCCAAGGGAACCATCAGCCGTCGCCAAGGACAGCACGTCTCCCTGAGAGTCACGCCAGGTCCTCAACTCGCCGGTCGCCGTCTCTTCGGTCCACCCGTCCAGCGTAAGGGTTACGACACGAAGTCGTTCGGGCTGTGAAGCGCTCGAGGGCTTACGCCACAGTCGCTGCCACCAGGACATGCCTGACTCCTTCCCAGTCGTCTACCGAGCGGCTTCACACGCCTGGGCCCTGGCCCCTGCTGGCGTGCCACAGAGCAAGGATCTCGATCGATGGCGAAGGAGTGTTCCGGAGCCGGTAGTACAGGTGATAGCCGACGCGACTGAGAAGAATCCGGCGGACGCCGGCGAGCTTGGCGTTCCGTGCCTTGGCGCGAGTTCACGCTCCACCATCGTCCGGCCTCTGCAACCTGCAGTGAGGCCCGGCGCGTGAAGCTGACGGGAAGACGTTGGCTCACTCTCGATTTCGAAGCTCGCGCAACACGTCTTCAGCGGGAACCGTCGCACCGCGATCACCCTCGGCAATCGATTCGAGCAATTCGGCCTCGGCCGCGACGTCCAGCGTGAAGCTTTCGTCGCCCTCGCGAGCGAGAACGGTTACGGCGGTGCCCTCCGGCAGCGGATCTCCATCGACCACGATCTTCCCTCCGACGACCCGGCCAGAAGTGATGACCATTTCGCGATTCTAACCCGGATGTGCTTCGCCGCCTTGCTGCGCCGGGGCTTATGAATCGGGCCGCACGACCACCACCGACTGTGCGACCGCGCGCGACCCGGACGGTCCCGGCTGGATCTCTCGCGTAAACTCTACCCTTTGCCCTGCAGACAGGGATCTGAACCCGGTGCTCGGCAAGACAAACGAGAAGTGCACGAAGAGCCCCGCATCCGCAGGGTCACTTTTGCGCTGTGGGTGGCGCACTGGTATTCCAGATGTTCGTGTGAATCTTCCAGGTCCCGTCTTCCAGTTTCCACACGTTCAGATACTTCCCTCGCTCGACCGCGTTGTCGGGACCATAGGTGACGACGTAGTTGCCTTGATCAATCAGGAATTCCTCGTTGCCGTAGAAGTCCGTCGTCTCCTCACGGAACTCCTTGATGCCGGGTTTCAGATACTCCACGGTCAAGTCGTGGATCGCCGCCAATCCGATCGCGGCCTCGGCGCCTGGGGGGAACGATTTGGCATCGCGCGTGAACATCGCGTCGATCGCCGCGACGTCGCCGGCGACATGAGCTCTCGTAAACCGATCGTTCTCTGCCTGGATCTTCGTTCGCAACGCAGAGAAATCGAACGTCGGCTCCTGCCTGCTGCAACCTGCCACCGCGGTGCTCGCGACGAGGAGTGTGGCGAACCAAAGCGAAGCGTGTGTCATGCTAGTCCTTGACTCGACGCCAGCCGACAGCCAGGCCGCCTTCGACTTCCATGCCGACGCCGACTGCACTGACCTGGCCATTGGTGAACCACGAAACTTTGTAGGTGTCGCCAGCCTTCTCGATCTCCAGGTCGTATTCATGCCTGCGACTCCACGGTTGTGGACGCAAGACCCCGAGGCCAACAGCACGCCCGCCAGCGATACGCTCAGGATGAATGATCGAAGCATGCCTACTCCCTGCTTTTCGCGTTAACTCTTGATGTGTCCGCCTAACGCAGTCGCAACAGCATCAGGTCGATGCTGTTCGCCATGGCCTCGTAGCCAGCTGCGTTCAAGTGCAGGTGGTCGCCAGAATCGTATTGGGCGAGCACCTTCGTCGGGTGGTTCGGGTCGCGGACCGCCGCATCGAAATCGACGACCGCATCGTACGCCTTGCTCGTCCGAATCCACTCGTTAAACGCCTGTCGCTTCGCTTCACCCACTGATGTCCAGTAGTTCGCACCCTCGAACGGTGTGAGCGTTGCGCCATAGATCGTGATCCCACGCGCGTGGGCGCGCTCAATCATTTGCTTGTGGGCACCGATGAGGTCGGCTGCGGTAGGCGAGGCGTTCTCGCGTCCCTGCCCAATATCATTGATTCCTTCGAGGACGATGACGTGTGTCACGCCGGTTTGCGCGATGACATCGCGATCGAATCGTGCGAGCGCGCTGGGACCATTGCCGTCTTTCAGCACACGATTGCCGCCGATGCCGGCATTGAGGACGGCCATCCGCGCACCGGCGTTCGCCAAGCGCCGGGCTAGATGGTCTGGCCAACGGTTGTTCGTGTCGATCGTGGAGGCGGTTCCATCGGTAATGGAGTCGCCAAGCGCGACGACGGCTCCCGCCTGCGGTGGCGCCATCACTTCGACGCGAGCCAGGAAGAACCAGGTCGAGCCTGGCAGTCCGTCTCCACGACGATAAGCGGTCGTCGTCTGCACGGGCATGCTGATGGTGCCCGCATGATTTCCCGGCGGCGACACATAGTTGGTTTGCCATGACGCCGCGTGGGTGGTCATTGGCGCCTCCGTGGCTGCGGTGTCATCGGGCAGGTACAGATCGATCGCGAGATCCGCGAAGTCTCGCACCACGAGGTCCACCGGGTCGCTGATGAGAACGGCTCCGGCCGGAACGGTCGTCCTGGCCTCGCCACCGAAGGTCAAGATGCGATTCGACCGGGGCACGATCGCGGCATCCTTGTCTCTGACAGCGAGTTGGGCGGCACCGATCGTCAATGGGACGGTACCGAATGTATTCGACAAACCACCCGGAGCCGTGAGCCGCCGACGGTGACGCGGACAATCTGGCGAAGCGTCTGGTTGTTGAAGTGCAGTGGTGACTGTCCGGCTAACACCAACTTCTGGGAAGGTGCGACGGCCATCACCGCAGGAGGAATCTCGGAGGCTTGCTCATTCGAGATTGAAGGCGCGCTCTGGGCCTGTGCCGCTGGCTGGTCGACGCGCATAGTGGAAGACGCGAACCATGTACCGAGCCAGTGCTGTGCGTCCTGGGCGGCCTGCCCGAAGACAGGCCGTTCAACGGCAAGAATCGCAAAGGCGAGCGCGATGCCCAGACCAATGGCCCGTCGCTCGCGGGCTATGTGAGGAGAAGCACCCTCTACCCTCATGTCGTCTCCTGTTCGCCAGCTATTTTCCGCGTAACCTCGCGATGGTGCCGTCCACCCCGTTCGGTAGCTGCTCGTCTGCCAGCCGGTCGTCGTCTCGAACTTCCTGCTTCACTCTTGCAAGGGCCTGCTTGAGGCCAGCCGTCAATTCGTCCTGGCCGGGTTGACCGTAAAGATTGTGGAGCTCATGCGGGTCGTTGACGAGATCGAACAGCTCCCACTGGTCCTTCTTCCAAAAATAGATCAGCTTGTGCGTGCGCGTCCGGATCCCATAGTGCGCCCTCGTATTGTGGTCACCGGGGTCGTGGTAATACCTGTAGTACATCGCCGTGCGCCAGTCTGGTGGCGTGCGGGCCCGAAGCACAGGAAGCAGGCTCCGCCCCTGCATCTCCGCCGGCACCGCTAAACCCGCAGCCTCGAGGAACGTCGGCGCAAAGTCTACGTTGAGGGCCATCGCGTCGCTTCTGGTGCCCGGCTTGATTCCCGCCGGCCAACGCACCAGAAAGGGCATCCGGATCGATTCCTCGTACATGAACCGCTTGTCGAACAGTCCGTGATCACCGAGGAAGAAGCCCTGGTCACTCGTGTACACCACGATCGTGTTGCGTGCGAGGCCGGCCTTGTCGAGATACGAGAGGACGCGTCCCACGCTGTCGTCTACGGACTGCACCGTGGCAAGGTAGTCCTGCATGAACTTCTGGTACTTCCAGCGCACCAGCGCCTCGCCCGTGAGCGTCACGGTCTTCCCGTCGAGGGTTGTCGTGACAGGGTCCGGCTTCGCCACGCGCCATGCCGCGAACTGTTCGGCACTGAGGCCTGCCGGCGGGGTCAGCTTCAGATCGCGGTTCGTCAGATCAGCGGCGACCCGCTGCTGATTCTCATGAAGCGCATCTGTGCGGGTGGCGTACGAATCCCAGAACGTCTCCGGCTCGGGAATCCGCTGGGCGGCAAAGTGCGCCGCGTGCGGGTCGGTCGGTTCCCACGGCCGATGCGGAGCCTTGTGATGCATCATCAGGAAGAACGGCTTGTTCCGTGGACGGCGCTCGAGGAAGTCCAGGGCCAGATCGCTGATGACCTCTGTGACGTAGCGACCGGCGTACGACTTCTCCCCGGTGGCGGTGTAGAAGAGCGGATCGAAGTACGCCCCTTGGCCCGGGAGGATTTCCCAATGGTCGAACCCAACGGGATCGCTTCCGAGATGCCACTTCCCGACCATGCCCGTGTAGTAGCCACCCTGCTGGAGTAGCCGCGCCACCGTCATCCGCGAGCTGTCAAAACGATTGAACATCGTCACGCCGTTGAGGTGCGAGTACTGCCCGGTCAGAATCGCGGCACGGCTGGGCGTGCAGATCGAGTTGGTCGCAAAGACGCTCGTCAAGAGCGCACCCTCTCGCGCCAGGCGATCAAGGTGTGGCGTGGCATTGACCCGCGACCCGTAGGCCCCTATCGCGTGAGCCGCATGGTCGTCCGTCATGATGAAGAGCACATTCGGACGACTCGAACCCGTTCCCTGAGCACTCACGTAGGACGGGCACAGACACGCTGCCATCACCGCTGCAAGAATCGCCCGTCTCATGTCACCTCCCTCATTTCACGGGACGAAACACCGCTCCGTGCGCGAACGCCGGACCGGTCTTGCCATGGGGCCACTCGTCACGGTCGAATCGGATTCCGGGAATCCCGGACCCGGTGGCTGGAAGATCGCTCGCGAGCTGGAGCTTTCCGGTCTCCGGATCCATGTCGATCAGGTAAACGCCACCGGCCAGCGTTCCCCCGCCGGTCATCACGATGCGGTTTCCTCCGGGCTCGAGCCCGAGCCAGTGTGGGCGGGCATCGACGCCGAACGGGAGTTCGTCCACGATCACCGGCTGTTCCGGTCTGGACACATCCATCACGACCACTGATCCGGTAGTGCCGACGGGCTGGGCCCAGAAACGACCAACCCGCACGGGCACATTGCAATCCGTGTCCTCTCCCGCCACCGGCGACCACGGGAAGGAACGCGCAAGTTTGGCGACGGGAACTCCGTCGAGTTCGGAGAGCACGTACATCCCGCAGCGAAACGTCGCGACCATCACGGACTTTCCATCGCCAAGCAGTCGCGCTTCTGCGGGATGCAGGTTCTCGTCGCCGCGCGGTCCGGGCGGCAGCAGCACGGTGTGCAACAGGGCCAGATCCGAAAGCCGCCAGACCTGAACCGACCGCCCCGCTTTCATTCCGTGCATGTCGGCCGAGGTGGTCACAACGCGGTCGAGCTGGGGCACCACGGCCAGGCTGTAGGGGCGGATGTCCGGATCGAGAGGATCTGCGGCGCTCGCGGCCCGGAGCAATCGCCCACGATCGTCCAGTTCAGCCAGTCCGCCAGTTGCGCTGTGATCGGCCGCGAGACCTTGATAAGTAGCGAGAACAGTACCGCTCGGCGTGCGGGCGAAACTGTGTGGGTGGGTATAGGGTCCGGCATCGCCGAACTCACTGACCAGGCGTGGGTGGACGGGATCGCCGAGGTCGAACACGAACGTCTGCCCGGTATCGAACGAGTTGGCGAACAGCTGGCTCGTGGTCATCTCGTATTCGATGTGGTGCGCGTCGCTCCCAGCCAGCGTGGGCAACGTGCTTAGCACCTGACCGTAGGTTGCCGAACTGCGATCCACGTCGACAACCGCCAGAAACGCCCCGGCGTCGTGGTTCACGTCCCAGGCCCAGACAAAGAGGTGAGTGCTGCCCTCGGACTTCCCCTGCCTCGTCATCGGCGAACAGCCGCACGCCGCCAGGAGGAGCAGGCCAATCGCGTGCCGCCAAAAAGGCCGTGATCGATGAGCCCCGGGGTGGAGCGGAATGTGGGGTGCGATGACAGGGTCTGGCTTCAGGCGCACAGCTTATCGCGTTTCTGCGGACGCTGAGCGGTTCGACAAGGCTGTGCTGAAGGCGTTTCCAGATACCGCGATTGATTCAAGCAACTCGGCGTCGGTCGCAGCGGGTTGGCCTGTTGCCGTGGATGCTAGAATGGCCCCATGACGCAGCGAGCGCAGGCGATTCTCCATGACGCTCTGGCCTTGCCGGCTGACGAACGCGCCGATGTCGCGGCTGAACTGCTCGCCAGCCTGGAGACTGCCGCTCCGGAAGATGCCGCCGCCGTCCAGGAGGCGTGGGCGGTGGAGATTGAACGCCGGGCGCGCCGTGTGCTGAGCGGCACATCTAGTGGCGAGCCCTGGAGCATAGTGCGGGAGCGGACGGCCCGGCGACTGACCGAGCAGTGACACTCGACGTACGGTTCGAGTCTGAGGCCTCGCACGAACTCGACGAAGCCGCTCTCTGGTACGAGGGCTGCAAGCATGGCCTCGGTACCCACTTTCTGGATGCTGTCGATCGCGCGCTCACGCTCGTGCAAGAGTGGCCCCACGCGGCCCCGTTGGCCACTGACCTACCGAGTGACCTGGTTGTTCGGCGAGCACCGATCGGAACATTCCCGTATCGCGTGGTCTACATGCTGACGGAGACGTCGATCCGGGTGCTCGCGATTGCGCACGATGCCCGGCGCCCCCGTTACTGGGCTGGGCGAATCCGCGCTTGATTCCGGTCCGGACTAGACAGATCTCTGCGCTGGACGAAGACAGGCCTGGATTAGACGACGCTGCGAATTTGTCAAAGCACGAGGGCCAACTGAACGACCGCGGCGGTGAGCTCACCCTAACCGAGCACCGTCGAGGTGCTGTTCGTCATCGGCTTTCATTGCCTCAGTCCAATCGAGCGAATCAGTCTCGCTGGATTTCCCCCGACGAGCGTATTCGGAGGGACATCCCTGGTGACCACTGAGCCGGCCCGAGCATCACATCGTCGCCAATATCGAGCCCGCCAAGGTCATAGAACGTGCAGTTCTGATTGACGAACACATTGCGCCCGACACGTAATGTCGCTCCCTCCGGTGGCGTAGAACGGCGGGGATGAGAAGCTGTCGTCCACCTTCTTGCCGATGAGCTCGCTGAACAACGCTCTCACTTCATCCGCATCGTCGAACGTCACGCGGTTGAGACGAGCGGTGATCGCCATCGCTCGCTTGACGCTTGCCACCATGCCCGCTGATTCCGGCGTTCCCCTGGGAATCACCTTGATGCGATCGTGATTCGCCATTCATCGAGTCCCGAGCCGCTTGAGGGCCTCCGCCAGCACATTGTCAGGTCCGCCGACGTAATACTCAGGCGTTGGTTCGACGATGACATCCGGACGCACGCCATGGCCATCGAACAGGCGCCCATCGGCCTGGAACGACGCCATCGAGCCGATGCGAACACGAAGAGGCGTCGCCCCGAGGGCGACTTCTTGTGTGATAGGCGCTGCCACCTGCGCTTGGAGTGCCGAGGAGGGTGACGTTCTTCATCCCTTTCAGTCCGGCGAGAAAGATGTCGGTGGCGCTGAACGACTTGCCGTTCATCAACACGACGACCGGTTTGTCGTAGTGATAGATGTCCACGTCGGTGAGCCGGTCCAGCGCCATATAGTGCCAGTCGCTGAATTGCCCGATGGGCAACTCCCATTCCGGCTTGAACGTCCTGGTGAACTCCGCAATAGCCGCCCGCTGCGCGCCCGACCACTCCACCGCGTCCTTGCGGTACATGCGATGGTTCGTCGCGAGGTAATCGTCGGGATGCGTCGCATGCAGGCGATAGGCGGCGGCGGTAAACACGTGAGGCGGATCGCCGGCAGCCGCCAGGTAGGAGTAGATCAACCGCAGGGCATCGCGGTCGCCTCCGTCGTTGTCGCGAACGTCGATGACGAGACCCCTCGTCTCGCGAAAGGCCGGCATCCATTGCTTGATCTCCCGAACCGACGACGCCTGATCCAGGTACGCGAGTCGCAGGTACCCGACGTTCTCCGGCAACACGCGCGAACCGGTGCGAGGCCACACGCCGTACGGAGGCGACGCGTTCCCGAGGCGCAACCGTCAGTGATCTGCGCGTCTCTCCGTCTTTCGCGACGAGGGCCAAATCAACGGTGTCTTCTTTCGGCCGTCTCATGACCTCGCGCACGAAATCGATACTGCGCAGGCGAGCCGCGCAACGGTGACGGAGATACTGCGGCGAGCCCTTGGGCACGATCACCGCCGCCGCGGCACACCACTCACTGATGTCGCTGCCGTCAATCTGCGCCAGGTAGGGGAAGCCGTCGTCGAGAAACGCCGTGCGATCGGGCTTGAAGGCGATGAATCGGTCGCCGTCGGGTTCGATGAGGAACGGCAAATAGCGGTTTCCGGGCAGCTGGTATCCGATGACGCTGGAATGACCGTCGATACCCAACGCAAGAATCTTATGGAGCTCCAGTCCGAGGTCATCGACGGACATGCCTGCGGCGGCCTTCAGACGGAGAGCGGCGATTGGGGCATCGAAGTCGGCACGGTTGGCGAAGCGATAGGACCAGCGCTGCTCTAATGCGTTCTGGAAGTCATCGATGGCGCGATGGACTTCGGCGGCATCGAGAGAGCGGCCACCTTGCGCCTCGATCGAGCGGAGACCGAATCCCAGGGCCGTGAGCACGATCAACGCTATGGTTCGGCGCATCAAGATGGATCATTCGTTGGAGCGATCGAGCCGCCTAACCAACTGGTGCTCAACCGGACTCACCCGATCAGCTTAGCGCACCGGTCCGCTAGCCTGGATGCGGCAGCTACCGTCGTATTTGAACACACGCGTGGGTGACACTGGGATCCGGTGCCGAGATAGTCACGCCCGCGACCTCCAGCACTGCGGCTCGGCACACCTGGCTGCTTGTCTGAGGCACGACGAACGTACTCGACAGCAAGAAGAAGTCCCCACCCTTCAGAACGGTCTGTGGGGTCGTCTGAGCGACGGTTCCGGCCTGGTCGCTACGGATGATGGCCCTGGTCATCGCATCAGCACGTAGACAGCGTCCTCAAAATCCGTCAAATGCATGATCAAGTTGGACTGGACCGTGAGCGAGTCGCCTTTGACCGTGCCAGCCGCGCCCCATGGGCCGGCCGCGCTCCAGCCTTCCCACTCGAACGTGATCGCGCCGTTCGCGTCCCTGTACGCTCCACGATACCCACCTTCGCCAAGGCTCGGGTACTGCAGCACGAACGCGCCGTTGTCGTAGAGGACAAGGCGCGACTTCATCGTGTAGTCGCTAACGGGAAACGACAGCTCACGATCGAAGATAAAGGTGCGGGAGGGTCCAGACAACGGAGGGAAGCTTGTCACCGGCGGCGGCGTCGATGACGACACTGCTTGGTTGGGATTTGTCGCAGTCGGCGAGGTCGGGCCCGAACCTCCGCAAGCGGACACAAGGACCAGCAGGACCACGACTGCGCTACTGCGGACACTGATGGTCGGCATGCTCCCCTCCTGCTGCCATGTCAACGGCTCTGGCGTTGAACCGCGCCGTGCTCGCGCAGGATACCACCGAGCGCGAGAACCGAGATAACTCACGCCCGCGGCCGGAGGACGCCAGCTGCGACGCCGGTTAGACGCCTTTGGCTTACCCGGAGCCGCGCGACTTCAGGTCGCGTAACGGCCGTCTTTCATCCTGACTGTCTTCAGGTGATAGTTGACGACGTTGCGCGCCTAAGTTAGGCGCTTCATCGTTTGTACTTCACGTCTGCGAGTTGAACCCTTACCCCATCAGGGTCACGCAGAAAGACTTGGTCTCCCGTCTCCAAACTCGGTTGCGCGTCTGGCATCGCTGACTCGAGCGCCGCCAGCGCGCGGGGTGCGTCGAAAGCGTCAACGCCGAAGCAGAAGTGATCGTAGCCGGCGCGTTGTCCGGCTTCGAGGGCGTACAGGCCAAGAAAGCCATGCTCCAGGCGGAATTCACAGGAATCCTTGTCTTCGGCACGCACCGCAAGGCCCGTCAGGGACTGATAGAACGCCTTCGACCGAGCAACATCGGCGGTCCGAATCGTGACGTGATTGACCGTATGTGCGCGGAACAATGGCTCACTCAGGCCGCCAGGCGCCGACGCATCGCTGCGGGTGCTGACACAGCCGGTGCCCAGGCCGAGGCCAAGCAGTCCCTGTAACAGTTGGCGGCGATTGACATGACCGCGGTCATACATGGTGACGAGGCGCTCGAGTTCTTCGTTCATGTCGCTCCTGAGGCCGATTGCGGCCACTACACTCACACCCGTCCAGGCCAGCGCTCGCATCGAGCCTTCACCCCGGATCGCGAAGCCCACCCAGATCGCCACCAGAAGCCAGCCTAAGGCACTGGCGCGGCCTGCCCGTCAAGAACCCAGGCGCGCTGGATCAAGCCGTTACGCACCAGATACATCCACGTGGCTTGACCACGCTCGCCAGGCATTCCCGTGAAGTGCTCCTGGTCGATGACGAACTGGCCTTCGACGATACGTGGCTGAACGGTGATACGAAAGCCCGCGGATAGAGACTGCAATTGCCGCGAATAGTGTTCGCGGATGCCGTCACGCGTCCGGGCAATGACCTGGCCGCCTGGAAATCGCGCGAAGACCGCATCTGGGGCGACCAGTGCGGCCATCGCGTCGGCGTTCCGGGCGTTCCCCGCGTCAACGAAGCGTTGCACGATGACCTCGGGCAACGAGGCTTGTTGAGCGCGCGCGCTGCTGGCGAGTGCGAGCAAGACCGCGGCAACGCAAACAATTCGCATGGAGGTTTCTACTGCGTGGTTCCAAGTCGTCGTAACGGAAAGGCGTCAAGCCGCGCCGCGCGAGGCAGGATATCACTGAGAGCAACGTCTGGAGTGCCAAGCAGCACCGCCGCGATGTCGACGTGGATTTCGTCGAGAACCTTTGACGCCGCCGACCGAGCCGCCCCTGCATGCCGCACTCGCCCACTCACTAGGTACCCTAGCTGCTTGCACCGTGTCCATCTGGTCCTCGCGTGGATCGCGCGGGTGCTCCATTAGGGTCCGGCGCATGCAGCCGGTTTGTCGCCCTTGCGCTCTGCCCATCTCTCGTCGACACGCCAGCTGGTGGCTCGCCCGCGAGGGTGAGCACATCGACTTGTCGGGGCATCAGCACCAGGTGCTCCACCTGCTCCCACTGCATGCTGGGGGACGTGCTATCGAAAGACGCACTCAAGCACGCCGGGTGGCGCGACATTGCCTGGCGGGACAACAGCCTCGAGAACTGGTCGGTCAGCCGCGCAGCGCTCGCGCAGGATACCACCGGGACGCGCCGCGGCCAGGGACGGCGTCGGCTGCAGCGCCTTGTTAGGCAGACATTGTCACTTGGTTTTCCTGTACACGCCGACGGCCACGCCGTCGGAGGAGGTCTGCAGCGTGACAGTCATAGTCTGACCGTCTGCCGAGATCTCGCTCGTGCCGGTGGTGGTAACCACGCCAGCCTTCTTGTACACGATCTCGTCTAACCAATCGTTCCGATGCGTCACGGCGACGTGGTCTATGGCGGGATTGCCGAGGACGCGCACCTCCACGCCGTCACGTTTCGTTTGATAGGACCAATGTTGGGGTTGACCGGTGGGAGTGACGATATGAACGTCGACTCGAAGACCGGAGCTTTCTTGTGAATAGACCCAGGTACTGTTCCCCGCTGGTTGGTCCCTCGAGTCCACGCTCACTTGAACGAGGCGCCACGAGCCCATCCGAGGGTCGGCAGATTGAGAGTGCCCGACGGAAGGTACGACCAGGCATAGTGCCACTAGCATGGAGACGACGAACCGCTTCAACGCGATTCCCCAACGATCTGGACACGGGCAACGACTTCGCGTCATCGCTCGAATTCTGCCACAGCAGTTCAACGCCGTCGGCTCCACGCGGTGGTCAGGCACCGTGATTCACGATGCTGTTGACGCGGTCGGACGCACAGCCACCAGGTCGTCGTCGGCTACGGCGCGGATGTCAGAGGGAGCCAGGGTCACGAGCGCCTGCGTCCGCCCTGACGCCGCGACGAACTCGACGACGAATGCCTCGGGACCGCGCAGGTCGACCACGGCGCCCAGATCGCCCCGCCGCAGGCCATGGGCCGGCAGGTCACGCGTAAGAACGACCACATCGAGCAGGTTGGGCGTCACTTCGTCTCTCCCGGATAGGCGGTCACAAATCGCGGCTGGGCTTCCCCGGCGCGGATCAACCAGACGCTGACCACCAAGGCCGATCGACCGGCCGGTCCCCGTAGGATAGCGCGGATGGTGAACGGCTGCCCGAAGGCGTCCGGAACGCCCGCCTCGGCGTCTTGGCTCAGGTGCTGTGTACGAAGTGTCTGTTCGAGGACGTCCCAGCGGTCGGCCGAGAAGCCCAATCCCGCAAAGAACCGGGCTTTGAACCGGCCCACCGGATGGCTGAAGGATAGGACGTAGTCCTCGAGTTTTGCACGCTCGATGATGGCGTGCTCGGCGTTCGGCAGCAGCACGCCGCATTCTATCGTCGTCTTGATGTTCCGACATTTGCGAGCGCCCGGCCTACGCTGCTTAACGTCAGCCGCCGGCGGAGCCGGTCGGCTCCAAGCGGTTGTCAGGTGTGATCTTCGAACGGTGCATGCCGGATCATCGAAATGAATCCGAGCCCACACAGAAGACCCGCCCTCGAACGCGGACGCATGGTTGATTGCTGCTCAAATGCAGCAACCAGACCGCTCTTCATCTCGAGCCGAGGATGTACTCCGAGCACTTCGTTGCGCGTGGTTGCCGCGACCTCGTCGAACCGCCCGCCCACAACATCGAGGGCCGCACCCTCGTGCAGCAGGTGGGCCTCGATGCCGTGCGACAACGGTACTCGCACGTTGAGGTGCAAGGAGATCGCTTCGGCGACGACTTCCTGTCGCCTGTGGTCCAGCCCCTGCTTCGCCAAGAATGACTCGGCAGCGAATGCGCCCTCCACGGCAAAGCGAAGCCGTCAGCGAGAAGCGCGTGGCCAGGCTGATGCGGCAGGAAGGCATCCAGGGGCGCGTGCGGAAGCGGTTCAAGACCACGACCATGAGCGACCATGCCGACCCGATCGCGCCGAATGTCCTCGACCGTGACTTCACGGCGGCGGGGCCGAATCAGCGGTGGGTCGGCGACACGAGCGAGTTCCTGATCGGCGAGCACGGCAAGTTGTATCTCGCGGCGATCCTCGATCTGTACTCGCGGTTTGTGGTCGGGTGGGCGATCAGTGCGGTCAATGACCGCCGGCTCACGCCGGCGGGCCGACTGCTACGACAACGCCGTGATGGAGGCGTTCTTCTCGACCATCAAGCGCGAGGAGGCCGACCGATTCCCGAGCTACGGCGACGCCAAGATGGCGTTGTTCGACTACATCGAAGTGTTCTATAACCAACGGCGTCGTCATTCGACGCTCGGCAAGATCAGTCCGGCGGCCTTCGAGCGGAATGCCGCCGCTTGATCTCCCAGAGGAGGTGCTCGGCGGCATCCGGTGGTCCACAGGGTGCCTGACCTGACCGCCGCCGATCACCTGCAGGGCTTTCTGTGACCGCGGATTGAATTACACTCGACTTAATTAACCCGTCCACCGATTCGGATCAGGCCCAGCGCTCAAGATTTCACATTATGACAAGACGTTTGATTCCTGGCTACGCGTGGTGCGTCAGAGTCCGGACGGCACTCAAAGCCGTCGCGAAGGCCGTTCTTCGGCTGGGAGTGCATCCCTACCGCCGGGTCGCGCTTCAGCGTGTGACCTTCGTGGCCGTCACCGGTAGCTGCGGCAAGACAACCACGAAAGAACTCATCGATGCCGTGCTGGCAAGTACCCTTGAGGGAACCAAGAGCCGCGAGAATTTCAACCTCAGCTGGGATCTTGTCAGGACCGTCTTCAGGGCGCGGCCTTGGCACGACTACTGCGTTGTCGAAATCGCCGCAGCAGTGCGTGGCGAGAGGATCCCCTTGGAAGGCCCGCTCGCCCTTGCGCGGCCGTCGGTCGGCTTGGTGACCAACATTGGTTCCGACCACCTGAGTGTGTTTCGCACACTTGAAGAGACGGCCGCGGAGAAAGGGAAGTTGATAGCGGCCTTGCCAGCGAACGGCATCGCTCTGATCAATATCGACGACGTCCACGTACGGTCCATGGAGCGGAGGTGCACCGCCAGACAGATTACTTTCGGTCTGGCACCGGAAGCGATGATGCGCGCCGATGGCATCCACGCGGCCTGGCCCGAGCCACTCTCGTTCACTGTTCACTACAACGGAGCGTCGCAAGTCGTTCGCACTCAGCTCTACGGGGAGCACTGGGTGTCGTGCGTGCTCGCGGCGCTGGCGGTGGGTCTGGCGATGGAGGTGCCTCTCGCTGCAGCGATCGCAGCGGTCGGGACCGTAGCGCCCTTCAGTGGCCGGATGAGCCCGACGAGACTACCGGACGGAATCACTTTCATGCGAGATGACGTGAAGGCGTCCCTCTGGTCGTACGAGCCCGCCTTGCGATTCATGCGTGACGCGCAGGCGCGCCGCAAGACCGTCATCGTCGGCACGATATCCGACTACGCCGGAAACTCCGACCGAACCTTCAGAATGGTCGCACGGGAGGCCCTCGCTGTCGCCGACCGCGTCGTGTTCGTAGGTCCGCATGCATCGAAGTGCCTGAAGGCGAGACGGCACCCACAGGACGAGGCGTTGCTGGCGTTCTATTCGGTTCACGCTGGCTGCGAGTACCCTTCGAGGGCGATGGGAGCCCGGTGATCTCGTATTACTCAAGGGGGCCGACAAGGACGGCCTGGGTGCGTTCATCGAGTCGGCAAGCCGGCGCGACATGATGGACTCTCGGGCCACGGCACAGGACTGGCGAGTGTCGGAGTCTCCTATCCAGTTCGTCGCGGGGCTGGGTAATCCCGGGTCTCGTTATGAGGACACGCCTCACAACGTGGGACAGCGTGTCGTTGATGAGATTGCTCGCTTCCTTGGCGGAACCTGGCGTGAGGAGGGAAGTGTGGCGGTGGCCCAGGTCGAATGGGAAGGACAGAAGGTCTGTCTTGCGAAGCCGCTCGTCCTGGTCAACCATTCGGGCCCGCCCCTGTTACGACTGGCCCAGGATCTTGGGGCGGGACCTGCCGAGTGCGTACTGGTCCACGACGACCTGGACCTGCTCATCGGCAGAATCGGTGTACGAGAGCGAGGGGGGGACGCAGGGCATCGAGGTGTCCGGAGCGTCCTCAACGCCTTCGGAACCGACGAGGTCCGTCGCGTACGAGTTGGCGTTGGGCGGCCGAAGCGCAAGTCCCAGGCCGCCGTCGATGTGGTGGCACCGTTCTCTGGAGAAGAGGGGGCGGTCATCGCAACCGCGCGAAGAGAGGCCGCCGACGCCGTGTTGAGACTCGTGGCCGGGTACGCGAAGCCCAGCGTGCGCTCCGACACGGGGGGCGACCAACGCCACTCTCAGCCGACTGCCGCAACGTAGGCGCCTGAGCCGTCTTGGCGCAGCGCCGTGAGGACCCGTACAATTCGACCATGCTGGCACGTGTAAGGGTGCTCGCGCGACAGGTTACAGCGCCGATTGTCATGCACGGCGCTGACCGGCTGTCGGTCCTGCATTGGGAGCTCGGCATCCAACCGCAGCACCTGACCTTGACGCCCCAACCGGTCGCATCAGACCTCGTCGCGTGGGAAGCACATCGCATGACACCCCTCACGCGGACTCGTTGGCTGAGCATGCGTAATGCCGCGAGTGCCGATGGCGTTACGTTGGTTGTGATATCTGCGTTTCGCGATTGGGAAGAGCAAGCGGAGATCCTACGGCGCTATCTCCGGTGGGGGCAGGCCGTGAGTCTGGCCATGCGAACCGTTGCGCCACCAGGCTACAGTGAGCACCACACTGGCCGGGCCCTCGATCTGGCTTGCCCGGAGTGCCTGCCTGGCGATGGAGACTTCGCGGAGACGGATGCGTTCCGGTGGCTTTCCGCGCGAGCACAGGAGTTTGGATTCGCGATGTCGTATCCAATGGGCAACCCGTTTGGTGTTCGGTTCGAGCCCTGGCATTGGTGTGCGTCGCTCGACGAATCAACCTCCCGGATAACAGCGTCGCTGTAGATCCCTCGACTGCAGCGCAGGCACAACGACTCGAACCGATTGCGCTCGAACGGAGCCACCACATGCACGGTCACAGTCGGTTGCGTGATGTCACCGAGAATGCGCTCGTTGTGCCAGGTACCTGTCTGCTTGCGCCGCTCTCATCATCCGTACCCGCCGTCCGCTGGTGATCGGGATCACCGGCTCGGTTGGCAAGACGACAACCAAGGAAACTGTTGCGGGCGTGCTGATGCATGCGCGCGACACCGTTGGGGTCGTGCACAAGACGCCTGGAAACATGAACAACAACCTGGGCGTGGCGATGACCGTGCTCGGCTATGAGCGCTGGTTTGAGACGGCGCGCGGCTGGCTGACGCACCTCCTGCTGCTGCCCTTCCGAACCTTCGCGCTCGCGACCCTGGCACCGTATCCAGACGTGCTGGTCCTGGAGATTGCGGCGGGGCTGCACGGCAGCGTTCCAGGCAACTGTCGCATCGTTCGTCCGACGATCGGTGTCGTCACGGAAATCGGTCCTGCTCATCTCGAACACTTCGGGAGCGTGGAGGAGGTCATCCGCGAGAAGAGCGCGATGGTGCGTGCCATTCCGCCTTCCGGCCTTGTCGTCCTGAACGGCAGTAATCCACTCGTCCTCGCGATGGCTGCAGTGTCGCGAGCCCCGGTCGTGGAAGTTGAGGGCCGGGGGATCGAGTTGGCTCGCAATGTCGCGCGCGCCATCGCTCGGCATCTCGGGGTTCCAGACACTGCGATTGAGACCGCGCTCGGCGACCTGAAGCCGGTGCCCAACCGGCTGCAACGCATCGCGGCCGGCGAGATCACGATCATCGACGACTCGATCAGCGCGAATCCCCTGTCGATGAAGCTGGCGCTCGACGAACTGGCGTCCAGTGCATCGCCAGGACAGAGGCGCGTGGCGATCCTCGGCACGATGCGGGAACTTGGTGGAGACACCGTGCGCTACCACGAGGAGATCGGGGCCTATGCGCGTGCGCGGGCCGACCTTCTGATCGGCGTCGGTGAGCACGTAACGCACTACCAGGTTCAGCGCTCCTTTGCGGACAGCCATGGCTGCGCCGCTGCTATCGGTAGCATCGTGCAAGCGGGGGATGCCGTGCTAATCAAAGGTTCAGCCGCAGTGAAACTTGGCATTGTCGTGGAAGCCTTGAGGGACAGCGCGTCATTGTCCGCCATCAAGTAGCCCGCAAGACGGCGAGGCCGTGGCGGGCGGCGAATGCCCCGCGAACGGGGTGTCGGATTTTGCGCCGCGGCGCATCTAAGGTTAGAGCGAGGTCTCGACCGCCGCCTTGACGTCGCGGCAGAACTTCTCCAGCGAGTGGTGCTCTTCGATGTACTTCCGGGCGCGCTCTCCCATCGCGCGCGCGCGGGCCGGGTCGTTCCACAGCGCCACCATGGCCGCCCGCAGCGCGGCGGGGTCGCCCTGGCGGACATAGAGCCCGGTCACCCCGTCTTGAATCACGTCCACCTGGCCCTCGGTGCGCGAGCAGATGACTGTCTTGCCCATCGCCATCGCTTCGAGAATCACGGTGACGCCGTTGTCGGTGTCCGACTCGAGCAGCGGCACGACCACGAACAGCGACGTCGCGTACAGTTCGCGCAGGTCGAGAAGCGGCATCGCTCCGACGGTGACGTTTGGGCCGGCCTGGGTGAACTCTTCGGCGCTGACCAGCCGGTGCCCGAGGAGTCTGCGGTTCACACGCACGTGGTCGGCCGCGATGTGGCACCGCAGGGCGGTGCCGCGGAGCGCCTCGATCAGCGTGTCGTAGTCACGCATCTCGCGGCCGACGCTGCAGATCATCTCGGCCGGGCGCTCGCGGGGGCTCCAGAAGACCTGGTCGACCTTGTTCTTAACGAGGTGGATCTTCTCGGGCGCGAAGCCCAGCTCTTCGATCGCGTACCGGCGCTGCACCGAGGGCCAGGTCACGACCGCCCGCAGGCTCTTGCCGAAGGCGCGCATCGGCAGCCGCACGTTGGGCTTCGAGAACCAGTACATCATCGCGACGTGGGGCTTGCCCTGGCGGGTGAGCGACTGAATCGCCATCAGCGCCAGCGTCAGGCGTTGGCCCCAGGTTACGATGGCGTCGTACTCATCGCGCCGCCGGTGCACCTCGAGCGCGAGCTGCACCCACGGCGGCACCCGCCCGTTCATCAGCCGGAGGGCGGCCGGCCCGGCGTCGAGGCTCGACAAGTCGTAAATGGGCGAGAACATCTCGTCGAAGAGGTAGTAGCGGGGCTGGGTCGCGCCGGTTCGGTCGCGGGGTTCAGTGCCCGCGCCGCGGGCGCCCCGCAGCATCGCGACTGCGATTCTGGCCATCCCGTGCAGCCCTCCCTCGTCAGAAGTCAGCGTATCCGAAGGTGTCTTGACATGTCGACTAGCAACCACCTCGGCGATGCACAACCACCGCGGATCGGTCGCATGCATTGACCCTGAGGCAGTCGCCGGTGGCTGTCAGTACGTTCATATTTCCCGTCAGTGTCTCATAGTGGGTTCCGGAACCGCCTCCCCAGGTCCATCGTGCACTTCGTCGCGAAGATCTGGCCGCTTGTTGCCGAGGCGCATCCCGAGGCGCGCTTGAAGATCATCGGCGGCCAGGCGCCGCAGTCGCTGCTGGGACGATGGTCAGGATAAATGGGGGGGGGTAACCGAACGCCCGTTATCAGATTCCGGAGCGAATCCGTGGATCTGGCAAAGTAGCACTAGGAGGCAGAATGGGCAGACCGCCCTTTGAGCGACCGACTGTAGTCACGACGCAGATAGGCTATGCCAGCGCAAAATTGTAGCGCGGCACGCGAATGGCTGTGTTCGAAGATCCGCCAATCGTGAACGAGCACTTCTTTGATCCATGCCGCACTAGCACCACGGATTCGATCGAGAGCTTGATAGGCTATGTGACGCCCCGCCCATATCCCATTCCGAAGCGGCGACTGAGCACTTCGCAGCCACTTTGCAGGCACGAGAGACTCGCATTCTGCTTGCGCGACGGGTCCGAGCAGGTGCGGATCTTTGAAGAGAAGCATGCTCGCAGCCTTCTTACGTTGCCCGAACAGGGCACGGGCCACGCCACTTTCCTCAAGCAACCTCCGCGGAATCGGACGGTCGTAGCCATTGCGCAGTTGGTAGGGAGCCATCTCAGGAGAACGCGAGATGGCAGCGATATCGGTGTGCCGCGACGCACCTATGAGTGGGATAGGAACATGCAGGAAATTTCTCCGGAGCCGGAACTCCTGCAGACTGGACCCACTGATGTCGCCGCGGGATAGGACGGCATTTGGCCTCACCCCCATTTCCCAGATCTTGTCACCGTGAAAGCCGGTGAGCAAGACTCTACCCTCTAGAAACGGTTCAAACCCGAGGTAGCAATAGTCTTCACCGCCCATGCCGGTTGCAAGAAACTCGGCGACCTGCGCGAAAGTTCCTTCGACGGTTTCGGGGCGGGCCACCTCATGGACCTGTAATCCAAGGGCTTCTCCAACTGGTCGCCCGCTATCGAGGTCCCCGCCACGGGCAGTGCGGACGGTGACAGCTTCGCCGCAACCGAGACGGTGGGCAATGGCGGCCCCTGCCGCAGAGTCGTAGCCACTCGAGCATGTTGCAAGGGGTGAGTAGACAAATGCGCGACCCTTCCGCGCCGCTGTGGCAAAAGCCTTGCGTAGCTGTTCCTCAAGATAGCCGACATAGCCCTCATAGCACGCAAACGGAGGCGGCGCAGGCTTCGGAAGGACGCGATAGTTGCCATCGAGCGTCAGTTCAACATTGTCATAGAGGACGCGGAAAACTTCGCCTTCCAGTGTGCGGAGTATGAGTTTCTCGTAAGCTCTGATGCCGAGGCACACCGAGGCGAACCTGGCACCATATAGCGGATCCCAGGGTAGCTCGACCCGATGATACTCCAGCAATAGTGCGAGGGAATTGCTGACTCCCCATCCCCGCAGGTGCCGATAGAGGAAGACGGCCTCCAAGGTGTGGGATGGAGTGATCACCGTCCAACCAGAGGCGTGCATCTTCATTCCCGAACCGAAGACATGCCCCCAAGCGGCCAGGTTCTCTCCCCACTCTCCCGCGAAGCAGCCCTCGAAGAACTCCTCCGGCCCGACTTCAACCGCTGTGCCGTGCAGCAGTTGTCCTTGCCCATCTGAGGACCATAGGAAGACCCATGCGAGGGGCGGCAATGTTTCCAAGCATTCGTGCGAGAAGCTCATGGTCAGCCTAGAGGTGCGGTCTCAGCCGCGGCCGCTCTCATTTGGTGCCGCAGAATATCACTCTATCCACGAGAAAAGGACGTACCTGTTCCGTCAATACGTGGCTGACCGTGGCATGGCTGGCATTCTGAACGAACTGTATGGGGTAGTTCATAATAACATCCCATTCGACCATCCGCCGGGGACAGCTACATCCTCAAGGTCACTCATGGATCTGGGCAAGACCTCATCCGCCGCGGGGGGCGGCTGTGGCGGAGGGCGAATCCCCCGTGAAGGTCTGATCAGGCGCGTTCCGTTCACCCCGGGGACTCGTTTATAGTGACCTATCGTCCGCTCTGTCGAACTGACCACATGCCCTCGTCCCAACTCTCTGCGCGCCCGCACGTCGTGAAACCGAGTTCGACCGTTCATTCGTCGGACGCCTTCATCTGCGTGCGGCGGACTCCCGGCGGGCTCGTCCACACCGGCGCCGCCGAGTACACCGGAGGGCATGAACTCTCCGACCTGTGCGACGGCATCCCGCAGGGCGTGTACGGGCACTGGCGCTTCGACGGCACGACGCTGACGGCGCGGGTTGATCCGCTCGGCCTGTTCCCGCTGTTCTACGGGGCGGGCCCCGACTTCATCGCGCTCTCACCCTCGCTCACGACGCTGGCACGCGTGATCCCCGAGGTCGCTCTCGATACCAAGGCGCTCTCGGTGTTCCTCACCCTGGGCTTCTATCTCGACAACGACACGCCGCTCAAGAACGTCTACGCGGTCCCGCCCCGCGGGGTCCTCACCTGGGACGGAGCACTGCGTGTCGACGGTGGGCCCTGGTGCGCCGAGCCCAACGACATGGACCGCCCACGGGCGACCCAAGGCTTCGTCAATCTCGTCCGCGTGGCCGTGGAACGTCGACGACCGGGCTCGCGCCCGTGGGGCATCGCCCTGAGCGGGGGGCGGGATTCCAGGTACCTGCTGTTTCAACTCGCCGAGCTGGGGGATATCCCGCGGGCGTGCATCTCGACCCGGCAATACCCGCCTCGCAGCAACAACGACGCCGACTACGCGGCCCGCGTGGCCCAGTGCGTGGGCGCCCCGCACCGCGTGATCGATCCGCTTCCCCGCTTCGAAGCGGAGTTCCGCAAGAACATCGAGACGCACTTTCTCGCCGATGAGCACGCCTGGTTCCTGGGCGTGGCGGACACGTTGCGATCGAGCGTCGAGGTGGTGTACGACGGCATCGGCGGGGACACGCTCACCGGTCTTTGGCTCCCCAAGGAGTGGCGACCGGCGCTCGAGAGCGAACAGTTCGACGAGGCGGCGGACATCATGGTCGGGCGCGGGCTCGGCGAGCCCGTCGGACTCGCCGGCGTCCCCCTGCTCGACCGAGACGCCATCGTCCATGAGGTGTCCAGCGCGATGCGGGCCCACCGCGGCCTCAACCCCGCGACGCAGTTCATGTTCTGGAACCGCATGCGGCGGGAAATCGGGCTCATGCCGGCGGCTCTGCTGGCGCCCCTCACCGCGATGTGCCCGTATCTGGACACCGACCTGTACACGTTCCTGTCCGGCGTTGCCCCCGATGTGACAGGGTTCAACGCGCTGCACGACGACGCGTTCGCACTCGCCTTTCCGCAGCACCAGAACGTCCCCGTCGCGCCGTACGGCCGCAAGCGCCCGGCCGCGCTTCACTACGCCGCGTTCGCGCTGCGAACGCTTCGCTACTGCCTCAGCGAATCCGTGAGTGGCGCCACGACCGCCAAGGACTATGCGGTGCGCCTGATGCAGGCCCGCAGAAGCGGGCGGAAGGAAGTGCGCCGCGAACTCTCGCCCGCCCGAGTTCTGTACAACCTCCAGCTCCGCCTGCTCGTCGAGCAACCGGCCAAGTTCGCGGCCGCAGCGGCGAGCGTCTCATGACCGTCCGCATCGATCATCGGAACGTTCGTCGAAGGGGGCTCAGCAGACGATAGACCGTATTAGGGGCCTCAACGGTTAACGGAATGCCCGTTCTCAGACCCTGCCATCTCGCGCGCAGGATACCACCGAGCTCGAGCCCCCGGAGGAGGATGCGTGCCCGCTGCGGGAGGGCCGATCGCGTCCTAGTGTGAATCAAAGGCGAGCAATCCGCACGGGCATGTCCTGCACCCTGCACCATTACGGCCGCGTGAGGCGGACTTACGCCAGCGTCACCCGGACCCTTCGGAAGCACCGTCACGGCATCACGGCAGCGGATGTCGGACTTCAGGTGCGGGTGTCCCGGCGCTGCGAGAGCAGGTCCTCCGAGCATCGTCACCAACCGCCGGACCTGCGGCCAGAACACGGCGGAAGTCGGGTCGCGGTCACCCGGCACTCCGCTCGCGGTGGTGTGGAGGGACTTCCGGTGGTCGGCGGACTCGCGTCAAGAGCGCGCAAGGTTGACGACCACAACTGAGGCTCCGCGCGCTCGGTCAATGGCGTCGTCGGCTCCAGTGGGTGTCAGGCGTCCCAACCAGCTGTGATCTGCGCGTCGTCCGACCGCGTCTTACTCGTAGAAATCTGGCGCCTTCTTGAGGCGGCTGTTGCCAATGTCATCGTGCTGAATCCACAGCTGCGCACCAGTCTTCGTGAGGAACGCCTCAATCGCCTCTCTCGACACGGCCGTCTTCGCTTGATCGAAGTCAAAGGTCGCCACTCGCTTCAGCGTGCGCGCCTCTGGAAAATGATAGAGATCGCCGGACAGGACGACGCCGCCGGTGCGTGGCAGCCTGAGGTACAGGACTTGATGTCCTGGCGTGTGTCCAGGCGCGGACTTCATGATCACCGATCCGTCACCAAAGACATCATGTTCGTCGTCATTGATGATCACCGTTTTGGCCGTCTTCAATGCCGCGTAGTAGGCAGGCTGGATGACTCCGGGTGGTCTTTCCGAGAACATCGCGTCGCGCTCGACTTGGCGCACCAGCCAGGTTGCACCCGCGAATGCGTTTGCGTTCGCCGTGTGGTCATAGTGGTAGTGGGAGAACGCCAGATACTCGATGTCTTTCGGGGCATATCCGACTTCCGCCAGTTGGGCGAGCAGCCGCTTTCTCAACGTCAGGTCTCGTTCGGTTCCATCTGGAAGCGCGAGGTGGTGCGTCACGGGACCGCCAGTCGGCGTCCAATCCAAGTCTGGAACGGCACCGGGGTCCCACATCAGCTTGCCGAGCGGATGAACGACCAGAAAGCACGGCACAGATAGATTGGTGGTGGCGAGTTCCTCCGGCTTCAGGCGGAATCGAGCGGGGTCGGCCTTCAGAGTCCCGCAGTCGAACACATACAGCCTGAGGCCGGATGCGGCAGGCTGTGCGGACGAGTCCGTCTGCCCGCCGCTGCAAGCGATGACCATGAGCGAGATTGCCGCGAGTGGAATGGCGACCAACGATCGAGGCGTGAGATGTTTCATGCTCTCCCTATTTCGACACGCTTTGTCGTTCGTTGCGGGTTGTTGCTCCATCTCGTTGTTACGCTGCCCCTCGCGATGCCGAGAGTGCCTTCTTGAGAAGAACGATCTGGCCCGCATGGTACAGGTCGTGTTGAGGCGTGCCGCAGAACTGAATGTACGCCGAGTACTCGGAACCCAGCTCCTGCGAAAGGCCATCCGCGGGGAAAGCGCGCACGGCGCTCTGGAGCTGCTGATTCAGTTGCTCCAAGGTGGACTGGCTCTCGCGCCAGGCCTCCGAACTAGACTCCGCCACTGGAGGCCACTCTTCCTCCGGTGAGAGCTGCGCGCGTTCGCCATGAACCCGCCGAAGGACCAACCTGTATCCACCAATCAGGTGAAGGACGATTTCCCAAATGCTGTGAGCACCGGCTATTGGGTGAGCTGCGGCGTCTTCCGCCGAAACCCCCGCCAGCACTTCGCGCACCGAAGGCCCATGCCAGGACTCGCCCCGAAAGGCTCGGCTGATCTGATCTGCGATCATCTCCATATCGAGGGGCATCGTCCCTCCCATTCCGCAAGGTCGGCGTAACGGCGTGGCGTTCAGCCGCGCGCGCTCGCGCAGGATACCACCGAGGGCGGGACCCTGGAGGACGCGCCCGCGCCAGGAGGGCGTGGGCTGCAACGCTGCGTTAGAGGGGCTGTGACTACTTGCAGCCGCCCAGTGAAGGCAGCGTAACGGACGATCGGCGGTCGGCCGTCCTGCAAGACGGTGGTCTGCAAGTGATGTGTGACAACGTGCCAACCTCGCCGCTCGCAGCGCCAGACCGAAATGATGCAATCCGCACGGGCGGGTCTCGCACCCTGCACGATTACGGCCGCGTGAGGCGGGCTTACGGCAGCGGTCACCCGGACGTCCGGAAGCACCTTGACGGCATCGCGGCAGTGGATGCCGGACTTCAGGTACGGCTGGCCCGGCGTTACGGCAACAGGTGCTCCGGGCACGGTCACCAACCGTCGGACCTGCGGCCAGACACGGCGGACTTCGGGTAGCGATCACCCGGCACAACGCTCGCGGTGGTGCGGAAGGACGTCAGGTGACGGCCGGCCTTGCGGCAGCAGCCTACAGGGTTACGTCTGTGGCAGCCGGATCGACGTCACGGCATCGCGGCATCACGGACGCGGAACCCCGGACTCACGGCACCGGCCGGCGGAAGGCGTGTCGCGCTGGGCCCGAAGTGCTTGCGGCTCAATCACTAACAGGTCCGCGCCACTGCTGCCGTAGCCGGAGCGGGTGGTGGATGTGACCCTGAGGGTTCATGTCCGTAGGTCCGGCCCCTGCGTGCACACGGTTTATCGGAAGCTGACGCTCGCTGTGTGGCTCGGGTACTAGACTCCGCCGCATGCGGGCAGTTGTCGGCGTCGCCTCTGGTCCTTGTCTGCTCGACACGCAACCCAAACCGCTCACCCGCGGCGGTTCGCTCGTCGAGTGGTCACTCCATCAGCACGATATCGTTCACCTGCGCGTAAGCTGCGCGGGCGAGGTGCTGTCGAGTGGCGTCCCTATCCAAGCCGGGTGACGCCACGTTGCGGTGGCGGGCGGCGCCGTCGGTTGCAGGCGTGTTAAGCGGCCGCTCACTGAATGATTCACTTCTTTGCGAAGCCGAGCGCTTGCTTCGCAACATCGTTGGGCACCGGTCGCACACCCTTGAGATCCAGCCGCCATTTGTCCAGATACTGGCTAGGTTTAATCAAGTGGACACCGGACTTCACGAGAAACTCCTCCAGCGTTGGATCTGCATACGGCTGCGGAACTCCAGCCTGGAATTCGCTCCACAATCCGTCCCAGTGAACGGGCAAGTAAGCTTTGGCCTTGACCACGGGAAGCACGAGTTGTGCGATGGACAGCCCGCCGGTTCCAATCCACAAGTCGACCGATTCAAGTCCCTCGGCCTTGAGTGCGGCTTTCAGGTTTTCTATCGGCGCCCCGTAGTCTGTTCCGCCAATGACGATCGGTACGTTGAGGTCAACGGCACTCGCCGAGTTCTGATAGAACCAGCTGAAGCGCCCATCCGGGCCGTCAACCACGAAGAGAAACGCGCGATTCCCTCCGCCGTTTGGGAAATCTTCAGCCACGCCGCCGCGCAGCCCTCCGGTTTGCGGATCTCGCCGTGGTACCCCCTCGAGCTCGACGGGGTTGTGCTGCTCAGGATTGGTCGCCGAGTCGCCGCTATGGTTCCATCGCACCACGCGCAATGTCACACCCTCGGCGAGGGGGATCCTCTCGCCGCCGTACACGGCAGTGCATCGGCCTGCCGGAATGTCCTCGGCCATCGTCTGGAAGCACGTCGTCTTCGGTCCGACGATCCGAGCGCCAGTAAGCTGCGACCACGTCGCAGTGTCGAACGAATGATCGAAGTGGCTATGACCAGTGAGGAGCAGGTTCACGCTCGCCGGTCCACCCAGTGCGCCGAGAACCCGCTTAACGACGTCGACGTCGGGTTTGAATGCCTGGCGCGTCGTGGCAAGCCCGCCTCCACCTCCGAAGAATGCGCTCTGTGGCAGGCGCGTGATGTAGCCATCAGTGAGAATGCGAAGTGCCCCAAGCTCGTAGTAGATGTTGGAAATCGATAGCCACGTCACGTCGACGAATGACGGCCCAGAGGCCCGAACGGGCATAATCAGGAACAGGGCGATCAGAACGGCGGCGAGCTCCCTGAATACGGTTCTCACAATTAGCTCCTGCCGTCTAACGATTGGCATCAGCCGCGGCCGAAGGCCGTCGGCTGAAAGTGGATCTCGTCGGCATCGCCAACGAAGTCCGAGCTTAGAAGGAAACGGATCTCCGCAGGATCAATGACGATCTGCATCACACTGAGTCCTACGAGGCCCCAGGTTCTCGAGCTTGGATTCTCGATGAGACGGCTCGGCACTATTCCTCCATCCTGCATCCTGCCGATGTGCTCGGCCTAACGCCTGAATTAAGCCACGCCGCGAAGCGGCTTCGGCTTGAGTGAATCGTCAGGGCGGGCCAGCTAGAAGCTCTGTGCGCTGAGGCCAACGTACCGTCGGTGCAAAGTCAACCCGCCAGACGTCAATCTCAAAGGGTCTGCCATCCTGGTCAAGGTTGAGCTCTACCGACACCGGAATGCCATCGAAATCGTAGAAGTGGCACTCCGCAGGCGATGAACCGAGCTTGCGAGAACTGTCGAAAGGCGCAATGGCTAGGCTGCCCATGCCACCGTCCGACATAGGTTGGACGATGAGCGCATCGAGATCGGCCGGAACGCCGGCAAGCTCAAATAAGTACGCCACTACAGGACGCTCATGTTGGAGAAGATGTCTCATGGCCGCGCCTCGGAGGCGCTGCGTCGAAGAATCCGGAAGCCTGGACATCAGCCATGCCGCGCTCGTGACGACCAAAGCAGCTCCAGCCAGAACGCCGATTGCCCGGACTGCTGAAACCCAAGTCATTTCTGGCTCCGAGAGCTTGTCCCGCTAACGATCTCGTGATGAGCCGCGGCGCGCACGTGACAGACTTGGCGCCAACGGCTCCATCGCGGGGTTGGACCGCCTGCAGATGTCACAAAACTCCTCGGTACTGCGCGTGGACCTTGGTGGGAACCGGCGTCGGTGTGTGGCCTTCTGGGTACAGGTTATAGACGCAGACCGACACGGGGCGTTTACCAGACAGGCACGTCGCAATCAGCGCCAGCCCTGCGATCTGGCTCGACCTGATGGTATCCCCAGGAAGCTTTACTTCGATGAACTGGTGCGCCCCGTTGACGAGCAACCAGAGATCAGGTGGCATTGGCTTCTTGCCTTCGAGATGCTCGCGGAGTGGCATTCCGCTCAGCGAGATTTCGGACACAGCCGGAAAATGCTTCTTCAGGGCCGCACGATATTCAGTCGCATAGGGTGATCCATCTGTGGCTGGCCATGAGCTGAGCCACTTGAAGGAGCCGTACCAACCGTTGACATGAGCGACGCGTGTGGCCACGAACGTCTCGCCGAAGAATCGGCGGCCAGGCTTGATCCTATTGCGAATTTTTTCGTGCAGAATGCGCCGCAGAAAGGACGACGCCGGCAACTCCTTCGTCAATTTGTAGTTACCGCGCCTCCACTGATTCAGCATCGCCTCGGGGTACGGCATCGATTCGACGTGCAATCCCATAACGCGACCTCCCCAGGCTTGGCGCTCGTCATTCCGGTCTCGCCGGAGTCTGTGTCGGCCAACGAGCCCCGTGTAAGCCGCGGCGGCCGCAAACTGGAGATTCTGCCACAGCTGCTGGTAGCGGCCGGCTTAACGGGCTGGCTACCCTAGCGGCCGCCCCCGTCAGCGGCCTCTACGAGGATGCGGCTGGCCCGGATGGTCGTCGCGAAGCGCCGGACGAGATCGGCGCTCTGCGTGTGGATGATGGCGGTGTGACCTGTCCCGTCGATGTCCAGCAGGGCACCGCACACGTTCAGCCCCTCGTCCATGTTGGGAACCGCGATCAGGCTGACGACCGGCGCCAGCTTCTCAGCCGTGAGGTAGTTGCCGGGCGCGACCGCCTCGGTGGGAACGACCAGGAGTTGGATCGTGTAGGGACGTTCGATGTGCGCCCACTCGGCGAGTGTCGAGGCGTCCTGTCCGATGACCGGGCGCTTGAAGCGGTGCGTCTCGCGATCGACTGCCGCAACGAGGAAGCGCGCGGCCTCCGACTCCGTGAGCACGGCCGCCCCTCGGCCCTCGAGCGCCGAGATGAACGCCGGCCGCACGCTCGCGTCGACCACGAGGTGATTCTCGGCGCCGCACACCAGGCCGTTGTCGAACGACTTGCTTTGCACGACGCTCCGCGCCACGTGCGGAAGGTCGGCGTCGGCAGCGATCAGCGCCGGCGCGTTTCCAGGCCCCACGCCAATGGCGGGCTTACCGGATCGATACGCCGCTTCAACCATGGCTCTCCCGCCAGTGGCCAGCACCATACCCACCTGTTTGTGGCTCATCAGCGCCGTCGTGGTCTCGCGCGTGTTCTCTTCGGCGGTCCACTGCACGAGGGCCACGGGCGCGCCCATTTCGTGCAAGACCCGCTGAATCATCACCCCGACCTGCTGCGACACCCGCTGCGCGCGCCGGCTTGGGCTGAGGATGATTGCGTTGCGCGCCTTGATCGCAATGAGCGCCTTGAAGATGAAGGTCGCGACGGGGTGCGTGGCCGGTATCAGGCCGACGACGACGCCAACCGGGCTGGCGATCTCGGCGATCTGGCGATCGCTGTCGAAGCTGATTTCGCCGTATCCGACTTTCCCCTCGAGTTGCGGCGGCGACGCCCAGGCCGGCGACGGCGTTCTTGAGCGTCTTGTCGTGGATATTGCCGATGCCGGTTTCCTCCACCGTCGCGGCGGCCAGCGCCTGAGCGCGTTCGGCAACGCTCTCACCCAGCGCCCGAAGTAGCCGATCGATCCGCTCCTCGCTCCAGCTCTCGATTTGCCGCTGCGCGGCGACGGCCCGATTCACGAGCGCGTCGACGATCGCGGCCTGATCGACTCGAGGGCTACGACCGCTTTCCGTGATTGCCGAGCGTTCAACAACTGCCTGATTTGCCATTGACGTCCTCCACCTGGTTGCCATCTCGCGCGATTCATTCGCGACGAGCGCCAGAGTAGCGGCCGCCTGAGAGGGGAGTCATGACGCGACAGTCATGTCGCGGTGACGTTTCGGTGATCGTGGGTAAGGGAGGGGACTAGCTGCGAGCGCGCGCGGCGAGGGGCGGCGCGTTCAGGAGCGCCTGCGCGGACTTCTGGTCCGCGGTGTCGTGGCCCTCCGTGAACCAGGAGAGCGCGTCCCGGACAATTCGCCGCGCTTCGGTGCGCTTGTCCTGCCGATGGTAGAGCCGGCCGAGGCTCGTGCTCGCCCGCAGTTCCCAGGATCGTGCATGCTGCGTGCGAGCGGTGGCCATCGCCCGTCTGAAACACTCCTCCGCTCTTGTCGCGGTTTCCGCTGGCAGTTTGCCCGGAGTGGGCGACTCATCCGCGTCCCCGGCCGCCTGTTGGATCAGCAGCTCACCTTCAATCCGTTGCAACTCGGCCAGGCACCACCGCTCACCAGTCGCCTCGACCGTGGCCAGCGCGACCGTGATGTTCGCCAGGGCTTCCTCGATCCGACCGGCTCTGGCCAGCGCCTGCGCGAGCACACCGACGTAGTACGGCCGCCAGACTGCCGCCTCCGTTCTCTCATACATCGCCAGCCCGCGCCGCAGCTCGTCGACGCCCGGCTGGATCGCGCCTTGCGCGACACACGCCGCGCCGTGGGTCATGTGCCCGAAGGCGTGCCAGAGCGGGAGGCCGTATTCCTCCGCGATCCCGATCACCGTTTCCGCGAGCTCTCGCGCGTCCGAAGGTTCTTCACGCAACAGGTGGAGGTGGGCGGC
Organism: uncultured Acidobacteriota bacterium; assembly: GCA_963723005.1. Lineage (GTDB taxonomy): Bacteria > Acidobacteriota > Vicinamibacteria > Vicinamibacterales > UBA2999 > VFZN01. The sequence goes on from CAVRPA010000020.1 coordinate 942,066, forward strand.
ATAGTGACTGGCGATCAGCAGGCTCTCGCCGCGTGAGAACTCTCGAGCGAGCGACAGAGCGCGCTCGACCCGCTGGAGAGCCGCGTCCGGGAATCCCAGTGCCCACAACGCTCGCGCGGCGATACAGTCGGCCACGACCCGCGGGCTCTGTCCGGTCATGGACTCGTGACGACGATTGGTGTCGTACAGGGCCGATACCTGCTCGAGGTGTTCGAGGGTCTTCTCGAACTGGCCCTGCTCGACGAGGGTGGCGGCGGAGGCGCGGTGCGCCTCGAAGACGAAAAACGGGTCGCCCAGGGTGTCCGAGAGCGTCACGAGCTGGCGGGCGATGTCCTCCGCCGGCTGCAGCTGCGCGCGGAAGTAGTGAAACAGAAACAGCAGCCACTCGACTCTGAACGCCTGCGCCGAGGGGGCCATGCGGGCGTACAGTGCGCGCGCGGCTTCCGAGACCTCCTTGACTTCGGCTGCGGCAAAGCACTTGATGGCCATCACCGCGAAGCCGAGCATGAACCGCAGGCCGAGCTCCTGCTGATCGCGTTCGAGCGATGGCGGCAGCCGGTGCAGCGCGTGCAATCCGCGCCGGGCCAGCGCTTCCGCTTCGTGGTGCGCGGAACGTTGTGCGGCATTCCTCGCGGCATGAAGCAGATATTTGACCGCGCGCGGGGTGTCGGCGCCCTGCTCGAAGTGCATCGCCAGCTCCGCGGCGATCTCGCCGACGTGATCGCCGTAGATGGCTTCGCCGCTGTGACCGACGCGGCGATGGATCTGCGAACGCCGCATGGCCGGGAGGAGGCGGTACGGCACCTCGAGGTACAGCACGTGGCTGAATTTGTAACGCGGAGTCATGGTGCCGTCGGGCAGCTCGACCAACCGTCCCGGCGAGAGAAACTGGTACCGGGTGACCAACGCTTCGCAGCGCTCTTCCACCCACGCGGTCGGCTCGTCGAGCCCCGCGCCGATCGCGACCGACGAGCACTCCATGCCGACGACGGCGGCGCCTTCGAGCACGCGCCGCTCGTCCGGACTCAGGCGCTCGATCTGCTTTTCGATCAGCTGCCGGATGCTGTCCGGGATCCCCGATTCGATGTCCGCGAGGCTGCCGTGCAACTGCCACTCGGCGTCGCGGAGCACGATGATCCGTTCGGCGGCGAGATATTCAGCGAGGTTGACCATGAAGAGCGGGTTGCCTTCGCTCCGGCGGTGCACCAGCTGCGCGAGCCGCTTCGGCAGCTGGTGTCCGGGAAACCGGACCGCGAGGTATTGGGCCACCGCTTCCGCGGTCAGGTACTCCAGCGGCAGCTCACGAGACAACCCGTGCGCCTGCAGCTCCCGCTTGACGGCTTTCAGCGGATGGTCGCCGAGAATCATCTCGACCGGTCGATAGGTGCCGATCACCATCAGCCGGGCGGGATCGCGGCGTCGCGCGAGGTAGGCCACAAGATCGACGGTGGAGAAGTCGCTCCAGTGCAGATCCTCGAGCACGAGGATGAGCGGCTGCTCGGCGGTGATCGCTTCGATGGCCTCCGCCATCTCGCGCAGCATCCGCTCGCGCGTCGCGCCGGACACCTGCTGCCGCAGCGTCTCGCGTTCCTCGGGCGGCAGGAGTGACGGCAACTCGAGCAGCCATGCCGGGGCGTGCTGGCGCAGTACGTTGGTGATGCGTGCGCCGTCCTGGCGCACGACCCAGCCGGGACAAGCCTTCGAGCACGGGCAGGTACGCTTCGACGGCACCGAACTGTTCGAGGCACTGACCTCTTGCGATCCAGACGCGCGTCGCGCCTGACGCCTGGCGAAGCAGCTCGTTGACCAGCGTCGTCTTGCCGATGCCCGGCTCGCCGGTGACGAACACAATCTGACGCTCGCCCGCGAGCGCCCGCTCGAGCCATTCCTGCAACTTGCCGAATTCGACCTCGCGGCCCAGGAGGTGTTGGGGCTTGGCCGGGCAACGCCGCCGCCGGGGCGCTGCGTGTCGCGGGCATGGCGACGCCGGAAAGAACACTGGCCGGAGGCGAGTTCGCCGTGTCTGCGCTCGTGTGCCCGATGAACCGGTACCCGCGGCGATGCGCGGTCTCGATGTACTGAGGCGCCTCGGCGTCGTCGCCCATCGCCTCGCGAAGTTGCCGGATGCTGGCCTTGAGCACCGCATCGCTGACGTAGGTCGCGGGCCAGACGCTGTCGAGCAGTTGCTGCTTGGTCACCAGCTGGCCCGGGTGCTCGACGAGAAGCCTCAGGACGGCAAACGCCTTCGGCCGCAGCGCGATCCCCTGCGTGCCTTCCCACAGGCATTCATTCGTCAGGTCGAGACGAAATCGACCGAATGTGATCTGGTTGGCTGGCTGCATCACGGAAACATCACCGCAACAGCACGTCTGCGTTATGACCGCCCTCGATCGTGCCCGCTATTCTCGACTCGCGATGTTCGGAATGCAAACGCAATTGGCACTCAGGGAGGTTGTGATGTCTCTGCAAACTCGTCGGCGCTCGCGAACGGCTCGGCTGCAACGCGCTCGGACGTACGGCGTGCACTCGGCTCCACGTGTGTTCGCGCGGAGGGGTGTGCGTGCCACGGCGGCTGGCACCGAAACAACCGTGAACAATGGCGGCCTGCCGGGGGAGTTCCTCGGCGCAATCCTGTTTTGCGTGGTGCTACCAATGGTTTGGCTGACGGGTATTGCCGTCGCTTACGTCGAGCACCTGCGCTAGAGCGTCAGCCAGCTCGACTGATTAACCCCACAGTTCACTTGAGTGGTCACTCCGTCAGCTCGCTGATCCGGCGGAAACCGGCACGATTCGACGGGAGTTCCAGCCGATGGACACCCAATTGAAGTGAATTGAGGGGTTAGTTGGCGAGAACCGGCTGGCACCACGCGCGCCGGCCGTTGCTCTCGATCACTCGGGCGCGGACGTATTGCTCGTCGCCATGAAAGTGGTAGGTGGCACTTGCCGTTGTCCAGGGCTTCGACGATCGCGCGGGTTCCATCTGCCGCTGCGCGAGGGCCGGTGCCGGCAGCAGCGTGGTCAGACCGAGCACGGCGGCGAGCCGGCGAATTGTCCTGGTGGCAACCTCCTGGAACAGACGCGCACGTCCGGCAGGAGTTGTAGCGCAGACAGCGCGCGCCGCGGCGCGCGAGCATTTCGCGTCTATCCATGGCAACTCCCGGGGCGTCCGGCTCACGTCAGCTTCAGCACCTGCTCCATGACCAGACGCGGACCGCGATCCGGATCCTGCTCGACCCGGCATTCGTTGTTGAACAGCATCGTGTCGCGTGACGCCGCGGAGTACGCCGGCCACCGTGGCAGCTTGGGCGTATTCGGATCGCCAGTGCGCGCGAAGGCGACCCACGCCGAGCTCGTCTTGTCGGCGAGCGCATGCGCCTCGGGCATCTTCGAGATGAGCGGTCCTGCGATCTTGATGTTGTTGAAGACGAACTGAATCTCGATCGTGTGCGGCGACCGCATGTGACCGCCGCCCTCCGGTGTTTCCCAGTCGTACCGATAGGCGAAGGCCGGCGCGCCGCGTTGATCCGCTTTCCGCTTTGCCAGCTCGCGCGAGTAGGTGCCGCGCGGATGCTCGGTTGCGATCAGAATCCACAAGTCCCAGGGTGACGCCTGCGGGTTCGCCTTGCGGAAGGCTTCAATCACGCGCTGTCGGGATCTGCGCCGAGCCGTTTCGACGCGCGCTCCCTGAGGCCGGCTTCGTCGAGCGCCAGTTTCTCGGGCGTCGGCCGATCGTAGAGCGTCTCTTCGGTATGGGCATAGCCGATCAGCAAGGGGATGTCCGCCGACAACGCCGGCCCTTTCGGATCCCAGGGATGAGCAGGAATCATCTTGCCGTCGACCATCGGCGTGTTCGGTGTCATGCCCGGCTCGCGCAGCGCCATCTTCTTCTGCACGGCGGCATCAGCCTCGAGCAGGCGCTGCATGGGCACGCTCTGAAGCTCGCGAATCTGACCGGCCTTCAATCCCAACTCGGCGAGCAGCAGGTCCGTCCGCTTCACCGCATCCTCGTGCGTCGTCAGACGAAGCACCGCGCCGCTCTCGATGATCGCGCGGTGAAAGAGTCCCCGAGCGCCGGGCATCGACATCAGCGTCGCGACCTTTCGACCGCCGCCCGACTGGCCGAAGATCGTGACGAGATTCGGATCACCGCCGAATGCCGCAATGTTGTCGCGGACCCATTCGAGCGCGGCCACGATGTCGAGCAAACCGACGCTGCTCGACGGCGCGAAGTCGGATCCCATCGCGTCGCCGAGATAGGTGTACCCGAACACGTTCAGCCGATGATTCAGCGTCACGACGACCGCGTCGTGCGTGCCGAGCGAGGCTGGTGCCGTCAAGAATGCGTCCGGAGCCGGAGCCGCTCGAGAATCCACCGCCGTGCAGCCAGACCATCACCGGACGCTTGCGCCCGTCCTTCAAGCCGGGCGTGAACACGTTCAGGACCAGGCAGTCTTCGCTCTGCTGCGCCGGTGACCCGGCGGCCGTCGTCCCTGAGTTGTCGCTCGTTTGCGGCGCTGTCGGGCCGTACGCGAGCGCATCGCGCGTGCCGCTCCAGGCGGCGGGCTTGACGGGCGGCATGAAGCGGTTCTTTCCGCTCGTCGGGGCGCCGTACGGAATGCCTTTGAACACGTTGACGGTCTCGATCACGACGCCGCGAACTTTGCCGCTCGAGGTCTCGGCGATCGCGTCCTCGAGAGCGGCGCCAGTGGCAATTCTTCCCCACGGCGTGAGGTACGCTCCTGCAGCGAGAAGCGACGCATGCTTCACGAAAGCTCGGCGGCTCGAAATCTGCGCCATCTTCGGCTCCTCTGGAACTGTTCCTGCCCACCTGCTGAGCAACGCCTTGGGAAGACGTGGCGACGACAGTGTAGGGCGGATCGACGACGTTCGCTACAGGCACCGCATCCCGACGATTGTGGCTATGAGCGGGGCCTCGACTCAGGGGCAATCCCGGCGCGGGGATCCACAAGGCCCCGCGTCCGCGCCCACGACCGCAGGTGGCGCTGCACGGCCCGGTACAGCACCCCGACCACCGCCGTGCAGAGATAGTGGCGCCACGCCAGGACGTCGCGCATCCGGGGTGGCAGCGTCAGCACCCACTGCCTCACGGGAACATCCGGCCACACGTGATCCACGAGATGAGCGGCCCGTTCGGTCATGCGGCGCCCGCCACAGGAGGGACAGAATCCCCGCCCCTTGCACGAATAGGCCACCAGCCGCTCAGCCCGGCAGCGCGTGCACCGGAACCGCGCGAAGCCACCTGCGTGCCAGCCGCACTGCAGGAACGGCTGAAATTCGTCTTCGACGAATCGCGGCAGCCCCGCCCCGTCCCGCAGGCGCGCCGCCTCCGCGCGGAACGTCTCGTAGTGGTCCCGCACGACCTGATACAGCACCGATGCGGCGGGATCGCGTGGCGCATACGCGCCCGAGGGCACGGCCATGGCCGGCTCCTGGACGAGGCATTTGACAGCTGGAATTAAATGAGCGACCATTAATTTTCTATGGCTCGCCCTCGTAACGCCGACGGACAGCGCACGCGCCAGGCCATCCTCGACGCCGCACTCGACCTGTTCGGCGAGCGCGGCTTCTTCGGGACCAGCCTGCGAGACGTCGCCCGCGCGGTCGGCGTGCGTGAAAGCGCCCTCTACAACTACTTTCCGAGCAAGGACGCCTTGTTCGAGGCGCTCATCGCGGCCGACCAGGACACCAAAATGGAACGTCTGTCGGCGGCCCTCGATGGTCCCGGCGACGATCCGCGATCGATCCTGGAACGGCTCGCGCGCCTCTCCCTCGAGGACTTTGCCAGGCCGCGCCAGCAGCAGCTCTTCCGCATCCTGATGTCCGATGGGCTCCGGCTCGCCCGGGCGGGACGCCTGAACCTGGTGGAGCGCATGGGAAGCGGCCACGTCCGCGTCAGCGAGGCGATGCAGCACTTCATCGACCGGGGCTGGCTGCGCGCGGCAGACCCCGACCTGCTGGCGCTGACCTTCGCCGGCCCCCTGCTGCTCTGGCGCCACATGCTGGCGATCGACGCCACCCTCCCCGCCCTGCGGGATCCAGATGCCTTTGCCCGCCAGCACGTGGATCATTTCCTCCGCGGTGCGGCGGCCGATCCACCGGTGAGCCGCGCCCGCGCACCACGCGCGCGAGCGCCACGTCGAACGAGCGCGCGGCGCCGTCCGGCCACCCGTCAACGTCCCTGAGCCGCCATGACCGCCCGATTCCCGTTTCGTGTCTCGACTCTGTTCCCTGCTTGCGGTGGCTGCGCTGAGCGTGCTGGCCACCGGCTGCGGCCGCCAGCAAACCGGCGCCATCGCCGCCGAGGGTGAAACCGCTGCCGTATCGGTCGGCAGCCTCACCGTCGTCGAGGAGTCGATCACGCGCTTCATCCGCGTGAGCGGCACGCTGGTCGCGCAGGAGAAGGCCGAAGTCTCGGCCGAGATCAACGGCCGCGTGGTCGCCACGCCCATCGAGCGCGGCAGCCGCGTCGGTGCGAACGCCGAGCTGATTCGCATCTCCGGCGCCGAGGTGGCGGCGCAGGCCGACGAGGCGCAGGCCAACGTCGCGCAGATCGAGGCACGTCTGGGCATCGCGGGCGGCGAGCCCTTCGACGTCGAGCGGGTGCCCGAAGTCGCCAGCGCGAAGGCGTCGCAGCAGCTGGCGGTGAGCGAGCTCAATCGCGCCCGGCAGCTCTCGGAGCAGCGCCTGCTCCGGCCGCCGAGTTCGATCAGCGCGTCGGCGCAGGCCGAGGCCGCGGCACGGCAGTACGACACCGCCAGGAACGGCGCCCTGCAGCAGTACCAGTCGCTGGTGGCGGCGAGGGCCCGCGCCAGCCTGGCGAAGAAGGCGGTCGCCGATGCCACGGTGCGGGCGCCTTTTGCCGGGGTGGTCGCCGAGCGGCTCGTGTCGGTGGGCGACTACGTCACGCGCGGGACGAAAGTGGCCACGGTGCTCCGGATCGACCCGCTCCGCGTCGAGCTCACGGTGCCGGCATTGTTCGTCGCCGAGGTAGTCGGCGGGCGGGCGGTGACGCTGGAAGTGGATGCCTTCCCGGGTGAGACCTTCACCGGGCACGTGCGCTTACATGTCGCCGGCGCTCAACGCCGAGTCGCGCGCGCTGATCGTCGAAGCCGAGGTGGCCAACGAAGACGGGCGCCTGAAGCCCGGCCTGTTCGCCACCGCGCGCATCGAGCAGGCCAATCGCGCGGATGCGATGCTGGTGCCGGCCGCGGCGGTCCGTACCGTTGCCGGCACGCCCCGGGTCTTCGTCGTCGGCGGCGCGGGCACCGATCGCCGCGCCGAGGAACGCGTCGTCGCCACCGGCCAGGTGGTCGGCGACAAGGTGGAGATCACGCGCGGACTCCAGGCCGGCGAAGTCGTCGTCGCGACGCGGCCTCGAGAAGGTCGTGGACGGCGTTCGCCTCACGGTGGCGAGGTAACGAGCCATGCAGTGGCTGGCTGAAATCTGCGTCAAGCGCCCGGTCTTCGCCTGGGTGCTCGTCCTGTCGCTGACGGTCGTCGGGCTCTATGCCTTCGGCCAGCTGGGCGTCGATCGCTTCCCCAACGTCGACATTCCCGTCCGTCCTCGTGACCACGCGACTGCCCGGAGCCGCGCCGGAGCAGGTGGAGACGGAGATCACCGATCGCATCGAAGAAGCCGTCAACACCATCAGCGGCATCGATCAGCTCACGTCCACCTCGTCTGAAGGCATTTCGCAGGTGGTGGTGGCCTTCAAGCTGGAGAAGGACTCCGACGTCGCGGCGCAGGAAGTGCGCGATCGCGTCAATCGCGTCCTGCCGCTGCTGCCGCGCACCGTGACCCAGCCGATGGTCGAGAAGCTGGACCCGACCGCCTCACCGGTGATCACGGTGGCCGTGACCGCGGCCAAGCCGCTTCGCGACATCACCGAGTTCGCCGACAAGGGGCTGCGGCGCTGGCTCGAGAGCGTGGACGGCGTCGGCCAGGTCGTGGTGATCGGCGGGCGCAAGCGCCAGGTGAACGTCTGGCTCGACGCGGAGCTGCTCGGCTCCCAGGGCCTGTCGGTCAACGAGGTGGCGCGCGCGCTCCAGGCCCAGAACGCGGACATCCCGGGCGGACGCATCGATCGCGGCGCCCAGTCGGTCACGCTGCGCACGCGGGGCCGCGTCGATACGGTGGACGCGTTCGGCGACATCGTGGTCCGCGAGGTCCAGGGGCACCCGGTTCACGTGCGCGACGTCGGCGCGTGTCGAGGACGGCATGGCCGAAGCCGCCGACGCAGGCCAGCGTCAACGGCGTGCCACGGTGCTCCTGCAGATCCGCAAGCAGTCGGGCACCAACACGGTGGCAGTCGCCAACAGCATCAAGGACCGCCTCCAGATCATCCACGTCGTCCCTGCCACAGGGCTACGAGCTGCGCATCGTCCGGGACGAGGCTCAGTTCATCGAGGCCTCGATCGCGGCGGTCGAGGAGCACCTCATCGTCGGCTCGCTGCTGGCCGCGGCGCGTCGTCCTGCTGTTCCTCGGCAACCTCCGGTCCACGATCATCGCCGCCGTCGCCATCCCGACCTCGATCATCGCCACCTTCGCGCTGATCTGGTACATGGGCTTCACGCTCAACATGCTCACCATGCTGGCGCTGACGCTCTCGGTCGGCATCGTGATCGACGATGCGATCGTGGTGCTGGAGAACATCTACCGCTTCATCGAGGAGAAGGGCATGCCGCCGATGCAGGCGGCGATCGAGGCCACACGCGAGATCGGCCTCGCGGTCATGGCGACCACGCTGTCGCTCGTCGCGATCTTCGCTCCGGTCGGCTTCATGAGCGGCATCGTCGGCCGCTTCATGGCCAGCTTCGGCCTGACCATGGCCTTCGCCGTGCTGGTGTCGCTGTTCGTCAGCTTCACGCTGACGCCGATGATGTCGGCGCACTGGTTGAAGGCGCCGCCGAAGCGCGACCCCGATCACGACTCGAAGCACAACCTGGCTGTTCGGGCCGCTCGACCGAGCCTACGCACGCATGCTGCGGTGGAGCATGGCCCACCGCGGGATCGTCGCGGCCGGGCACCGTGCTGGTGCTGCTGTCGAGCATCCCGCTGTTCCGGTTCACCGCGGTCACCTTCACGCCGCAGGACGACACCTCGCAGTTCGACATCACGATGCGGGCGCCGGAGGGCACCAGCCTCGCCGCCACCGACGTCCTCGCGAACCGGGTGGCGACGGCCGTCCGCAAGCTGCCCGAGGTGGACTTCACGCTGGTCACGGTGGCGGGCGATACCGCCGGCACGCTGAACACGGCGTCGATCTTCGTGCGCCTGCGCGAGATCGAGGACCGCGATCGGGACGCAGTTCGCGGTGATGGCCGACGTCCGTGACGACGTCCTGCCGGCGACGGTGCCGGCGAGGGCGTGCGCGTGGCCGTGCAGATGACCGGCGGCCCTGGCGGCGGCGGCGGCGACATCCAGTTCATGCTGCAGGGACCGGACCTGAAGGGCCTCGAGCGCTACAGCGATGCGCTGCGCACGGCGGTGAAGCTCGATCCCTGGATCTGGTGGACGTGGACACGACGCTCAACGCCGGCAAGCCGGAGCTGTCGGTGTACCTCGATCGTCCGAAGGCGTCCGATCTCGGTGTGCCGATCACCGACGCGGCCGAGGCCCTCCGGCTGCTGGTGGGCGGGGATCAGGTCTCCACCTACAACGAAGGGGGCGAGCAGTACCAGGTGTACCTGCGCGCGCGAGGATCGGAACCGCGGGTCGGAGGGCGCCATTGCCGCGCTGCCCGTGCCCTCGACTCGGCTCGGCATCGTCACGCTGGACAACATCGCGCGCCTGGCGCCCGGCGACGCGCCCGCGACCATCAGCCGGACGTCGCGACAGCGGCAGGTGACGCTCACCGCGAACATGCTGCCCGGCACGTCGCAGGCCGCGGTCCAGCAGAAAATCGCCGACGCGGCGCGCGATCTGGGCATGCCGCCCGAATATCGCGCCGACTTCGCCGGCCGCTCGCGTGAGCTGAACCGCACGGCGACGGCGTTTCTGCTCGGCGATCGCGCTGTCGTTCATCTTCATGTACCTGATCCTGGCCGCGCAGTTCGAGTCGTGGCTGCACCCGGTGACGATCCTGCTCTCGCTGCCGCTGACGCTGCCGTTCGCGCTCATCTCGCTGATCGTGTTCCAGCAGTCGCTCAACATCTTCTCGGGCCTGGGGCTGCTCGTGCTTTTCGGCGTGGTGAAGAAGAACTCGATCCTGCAGATCGATCACGCGAACCAGCTGCGCGAAGCCGGCCTGAACACGCACGACGCGGTGATCCAGGCGAGCCGCGACCGGCTGCGGCCGATCCTGATGACGACCATCGCGTTCGTCGCCGGGATGATCCCGCTCGTAATCTACGCAGGGCGCCGGCGCGGCGACCAACCACGCGATCGGCTGGGCGGTGATCGGCGGACAGACGCTGGTGCTGCTGGTGACGCTGCTGGTGACGCCGGTCGCCTATTCGCTGTTCGACGAGGCCCAGGAGCGGCGGGTGCTGCGCCAGGGCGCGAGCTGGCTGCGATCGAAGCTGCCGACGGCCAACCCGACTCCAGCGGCGTAGCGGGCCGCTCGTCGCACTACAGGCGCGAAACGGCGAAGAGGGTCAGGTCGTCGGCGAACTGCGGGCGGCCGCGGAAGGCGGCCACGTCGCGGACGCACGCGTCGACCAGCGCGCGAGGGGTTCGCGGGGCGGCGGCAGTGACCGTGCGCAGTCGGTCCATACCGTAATCGGCTCCGTCCGCGTTCTCCGCCTCGATCAGCCCGTCGGAATAGAGCAGCAACGTCTCGCCCGGGGCCAGTCGCACCGTGACCGACGCGAAGCTCGTCACGCTGAACATCCCGATCGGAAGGCCTGTCGCGTCGACCGTGGCCACGCCGCGAGGGCCGACCAGCAGGGGCGGCAGGTGGCCGGCGTTGCAGAGCTCGATGTCACCGGATGCGGAGGCCCGGCCGCAGACCAGCGTCGCATAGTGCATCGGCAGGGTGCTCTCGCAGAAGACGCGACTGGCGCGCTCCATCAACTGGCTCAGCGGCAGGCCGACGGAGACGAGCGTGCGCAGCATGGCGCTGAGGTGTGACATCAGCATCGCCGCGGAGACGCCCTTGCCCGCGACGTCACCGAGCAGGAAATACGCGTCGCCGTTGTCGGTGCGGATCAGATCGCAGTAGTCGCCGCTGACCACGCCGGCTGGCTGGTAGTGATGCGCCGCCTCCCACCCGTCGATGCGGGCCTCGCGGGGCGGCAGCAGCCCGCGCTGGACCCGCGCGGCGAGGTCGAGATCCTGTTGGAGCGCCCGAGCCTCGGCGGGCGTCAGATGGTCGAGACACACACGCGTGAGCGGATCGGCCAGCAGGCGGTCTGACTCGATCGGCTCGTGGCAGGTCTCGCAGAGTCCGTAGGTCTCGGCGTCAATCCGGCCGAGCGCGGCATCGACCTCGCGGAGCAGTCGTGCCACCTCAGCCGTTTGAACGGGCGCCGAGGCTGCCTGTTGCAGCCAGCCACGTCGGCCGATCAGCTCGTCGCGCAGGATGGGCTGGATGGAAATGGGTGGTGCGGACATGGGACACCCTCTCGGGGATTCTTGACGGGCCCCGGGCCCTGCATGTTCCCGCGTCGAAGCCTGATCGAGGGGCGGCGGCGGGTGCCAGCGGACCGCTATCATGCTGGACCTCCAACGAGCGTGGAGGCGCTGACATGAATCGAGTTCCAGCAGAGTGTTTCTCACGAGCTCCGGCGCAAATTACACTCCGGTTCCTGCGGGGGTGAGGTGTGGCCACCAACGTGCTCGGGCAGCCGCTGCAGAATTGTTGCGCCGACCCGGTGACCGGTTTCTACCGCGACGGCTTCTGCCGCACCGGGGCCGACGACGGTGGCCGCCATACGGTGTGCGCCGTGATGACACAGGAGTTCCTGGAATTCACGCGCGCGCAGGGCAATGACCTCTCGACACCGCTGCCTGCGTTCGGATTCCCTGGCCTCGTGGCGGGTGACCGCTGGTGCCTCTCGGTCCATCGCTGGGCCGAGGCACTCGAGGCCGGCGTGGCGCCGCCGGTCGTGCTCCAGGCCACCGCGGACCAGGCGCTGGACGTCGTGTCGTTCGACGACCTCTTCGCGCACGCGCTTGTGTAGACCGGCGGCCACGCGCCGTGGGCCGGCAGCTATGATCGAGGCATGCCAGGCTGGCGTCTCGAGCATACCTACGCGGAGCTGCCGCCGCTGTTCCACACGCGGGTGGCGCCGACACCGGTGCGGGAGCCGACGCTCGTCGTCTTCAATCGGCCGCTCGCCCGATGGCTCGGTCTCGACCCGGACGCTACTGGACGGACCGCCCGGCGCCGCTGTCTTCGCCGGCAACGCCTTGCCGGACGGCGCCGAGCCGCTGGCGCAGGCGTATGCCGGCCACCAGTTCGGCGCACTTCACCGCGCTCGGCGACGGCCGCGCGATCCTGCTGGGCGAGCAGATCACGCCCGGCGGCGAGCGCGTCGACATCCAGCTGAAGGGCGCGGGCCAGACGCGTTTCTCGCGCCGCGGCGACGGCCGCGCCGCGCTCGGCCCGATGCTGCGGGAATACATCATCAGCGAGGCGATGCACGCGCTGGGCATCCCAACCACGCGCAGCCTGGCGGTGGTGACGACCGGGGAGCCGGTCTATCGCGAGACGGTGCTCGACGGGCGCGGTGCTGACGCGCGTCGCCGCGAGCCACATCCGCGTCGGCACCATGGAGTGGGCGGCCGCGCATCGCGACCATGCAGCGCTCGGCGCGCGCTGGCCGACTACACACGCGCGCCGGCACTACCCCGAACTGGTCGGACGCGCCCGAGCCCGCACTTCGCCTTGTTCGAGGCCATCGTCGAACGGCAGGCGCGCCTGATCGCGCGCTGGCAGCACGTCGGGTTCATTCACGGCGTGATGAACACCGACAACATGGCGCTCTCCGGCGAGACCATCGACTACGGCCCGTGCGCGTTCATGGACGCCTACGATCCGGCCACGGTGTTCAGCTCCATCGATCACGGCGGCCGCTATGCCTACGGCAACCAGCCGCCCATCGCGCAGTGGAACCTCGCGCGCCTCGCCGAGGCCATGCTGCCGCTGTTCGATGCAGACACCGATCGGGCCGTCGAGCGGGCCACGGCCGCGCTCGAGCGGTTCGCCGCCGCGCTTCGATCGACACTGGTTGGGCGGCATGCGCGGGCCAAGCTCGGGCTGTTCACCGAGGAAGCGGACGACCGTCGCTCGTGCTCGATCTGCTCGCCTGGATGCAGCGCCGATCCGCCGACTTCACCAACACCTTCCGCGCGCTGTCGAGCGCGGCCGCCGTCCGGCCGGACGCGCTCGCCGATCCCGAGGTTCGCGCGCGTGGCACAGCGATGGCAGGCGCGTCGCGCACGGCAGCCGCAGTCGCGCGACGAGTCGAGCGCCCTGATGCGCCGCCACAATCCCGCGTTCATCCCGCGCAATCACAAGGTGGAGGAGGCGCTCGAGGCGGCCACCGAGGGCCACGACCTGGCCCCGATGCGGGCGCTGATGGACGTTCTCGCGACGCCCTACGATGAGGTTCGCGACTCCGAAGAGTTCAGCGCGCCAGGTCCGCCCGGCCCGGGCTATCGCACGTTCTGCGGGACCTGATCGACACGTCCCGCGTCCACCGCCGTCACACGGCGTCATCGCGCGTCACAAGGAGGTGGGGGCTGAGAGCGCTCTCGTGCCGGCCCACGCGACGATCGCCGCCGCTTCGTCGAGCGTCACCTCAATCGCGTGATGCTCCGCCAGCGCGGCGCGGAAGGAAGCGGCATCGGCCAGCGGCGTCTCCTGCCGCACACCGCCTTCGGTAAGGATCACGCGGTCGCCGGCTACGCTGACCCTCCCTCGCAGGGTCGCCCGTGAGCACACGACCCGCTGGGTGAACGTCGTGTCCGGTGAGGTCTGCTGGTAATTGCACATCTCGCGGAACGACTCAGGAGCGTGGCCCTCCAGTGTGAAGCGGTAGCCGTGGTCCCACTGGTCGGGGTCTCGCTGCGCTTGCATGATCCAGCCGTCGTCGTCTTTCAGCAGCCGAAACGACGTGAACCCGGCTTCCTGCACCAGGTCCGACTCGAGGCGCAGCGGTACCAGGAACGATTCGCCGAAGCCGACGTCCGCCAGCCACGATCCGACGTCCGCCTCCACCCTGAGGGCCATGTGATCCTTGTCAGGACCCCACTGGCTCCCGTTCCAGAGCCTCGCCGAGAGGAACTCGACGCGATATCCGAGTGCCTGCAGCAGGTGGCCGAACAGCGTGTTGAGCTCGTAGCAGAACCCGCCGCGCCGCTCGACGATCATCTTGTTCCACAGCGCCTCGGGCGACAGCGAGATGCGGCGGCCGAGGGGGATGTCGAGGTTCTCGAACGGCACCGTCAGCATGTGCTGCCGGTGAATCGCGGCGAGCGTGCGGTGGGTGGCCGTAGGCGGGCCGGTGTAGCCGATGCGCGCGAAGTAGCGATCGACGTTCACGCGCGCAGGTACCGCTGGAAGCGGAAGCGATTCTCGAGCAGGCCGAGATCCGTGACGTATGCCGACGGTCCGATGGCCTCGACCTTGGCCACGATCGTCGTCAACACCTTCGAGGCGCGAGCCTCGTCGAAGGCCCGGACGAGCTCCTCGGCGGTCCGCGCCATCGCGGTGCGCGGCACGCCCGCCGCCTGGGCGACGGCGGCCAGGTCCGTGCCGCTGCTCGTCGCCGTGGGGAAACCGCCAACGGAGAGCAGTGACTCGTTGTCGAAGACGACATGTACGAGGTTGCCGGGCCGGTAGCGAGCCATCGTGCTCAAGCCGCCCAGGTTCATCAGCAACGAGCCGTCCCCGTCGAGTACAACCACCGGCAGCGTGGGGCGCGCCAGCGCGATGCCGAGGCCCACTGACGAGGCCAGTCCCATCGCGTGCTGCAGGTAGAAGAAGTTTTCGCGGTGTCCCAGTGACTGCAGCTCGGCGGCCACGGCGCCCATGATGGTGACCACCGCGCCGTCGTGCAGCCGTTCGTAGATCGCGCTCAGCGCGTCGACGCGTCTCATGCCTCCTCCCACATCAGATCGCGCGACAGGAGCAGCGCGACGGGCTTGAGCGACGAGTATGCCAGCGTCATGGCCTGCGCGACGCGTAGCGGCACGTGTGACGGATTGTCGAGCCGCTCGAAGGGAATCCGGAGGGCCTCGAGCACCGGCTCGGTGGCACCGCCGCCCTCGGTCTGCCAGGGGTCGCGCTCGCCGAACCGGCCGCGATCGCTGATCAGCATCAGCAGCGGGATGCGGTAGAGCTGCGCGCCCGAAACGATGCCGTTGATCGACGCCAGGAAGCCGTGATTCTGCATGAGCATGGCCGAGCGCACCCCGGCCAGGTGCGCGCCCATCGAGATCCCCACTCCCTCCTCTTCCTTGGCCAGGCGGACCAGGGTGATCTCGGGGTCCTCGTCGGCGAGACGAATCAGGTGCACGAGCCACGTCTCGGGCAGCGCCGACATGATGCGCACGTCGGCCGCCTTCAGGGCGTCGAACAGGAGGCGGGAGTTGGCGAGGGAGACGGGCATGGTGGAGCCCGATCCTACGCCATCGAGTCAGCGCCGGCGGGCTCGCCTCTTCAGGTATCATGCGCCGGATAGGGCTATGCGATATCGCCGGCTTATCCTTTCCGGCCTGGTGCTGTTGGGCTCCGGCAGCCTTGCAGCAACGGTCGCCGGGGCTCGGCAGGCTGCGCCCGCGGTTCAGGCCGCCGGCGACGCCGCGCGCCCTGCCGGTGTGTCCTCCTCCTCGTCCCCGACTCAGGAGCTACCGCAGGCGGTCGTGACCCGCACCTGCGTCGGTTGCCACAGCAACCGGGCGCGGGCCGGGAACCTCTCGCTCGAAGGGTACGCGATCGATCATGCAGCGGCGGACCGCGAGACCACCGAGAAGATGATTCGCAAGCTGCGCGCCGGCCAGATGCCGCCGCCCGGCGCCCGCCGTCCTGAGGCGGACGTGCTGGCCAATCTTGCGACCTCGCTCGAAGCGCAGATGGACAAGGCCGACGCGTCGCCTCCGGGCCGCCGCACCTTCCAGCGTCTGAACCGCGCGGAGTACGCCCGATCGGTCGGCGATCTGCTCGCGCTCGACATCGATGCCGGCCAGTACCTGCCGCTCGACCCCAAGAGCGCGAACTTCGACAACGTCGCCGACGCGCAGTTGCTCTCGCCGACGCTGATGCAGTCCTATCTCACCGCGGCCGCCGAGATCAGCCGCCTGGCCGTGGGCGACCCGCGCGCTACGGCCCGGGAGGTCACCTTCAACGTGCCCCGCTGGGTGTCGCAGCGCGAGCAGGTGGACGGTGCGCCGTTCGGCACCCGTGGCGGCACCTCGGTCGAGCACACGTTTCCGGCGGACGGTGACTACCGGTTCCGGGTGTCGTTCTATTACGAGACGACGGGCGCGTTGTATGGCAACGGCCGCGCGGCCTTGCACACCGCCGAAACGCCCGAGCAGATCGAGGTTGCGGTAGACGGCGCGCGCGTGGCGCTGCTGGACATCGATCGGTGGATGAACTCGTCGGATCCCGACGGTCTCAACCTGTCTACCGAGCCGATCCGCATCACCGCGGGGCCGCATCGTGTGTCCGCCGCGTTCATCCGACGGTTCGAAGGACCGGTACAGGATCTCATCTCACCGCTCGACTGGTCCATCGCCAGCACCAGCATTGCGGACGCGTACGGCTTCACCACGCTGCCGCACTTGCGCGATATGGCCATCACCGGTCCAATCCACATCAGCGGGGTCTCGGACACGCCGAGCCGGCGCGCGATCTTCACGTGTCATCCCGACTCGGTGCCGCGGCAGGCCACCTGCGCCCACGAGATCGTCACGCGCCTGGCGACGGCCGCGTTTCGCCGGCCTGTAACCGAGCGCGATTCGGCGGCGCTGATGTCCCTCTATCAGAAGGGCGCGGCCGAGGACGGGTTCGAGGCCGGCGTGCGCCTGGCCATCGAAGGCATCCTGGCCAGCCCGCGCTTCGTGTTCCGGTTCGAGGAGCGTCCCGCCAGCGCACGCGCGGGCGCGGGCTATGCAATCGGCGACTTCGACCTCGCCTCGCGCCTGTCGTTCTTCTTGTGGGCGAGCGCGCCCGACGAGCCGCTTCGCGCGCTGGCCGCCGCTGGACGGCTCTCGGATGCCACCGTCTTGACTCAGCAGGTCAGGCGCATGCTGGCCGACCCGCGCGCGGACGTCCTTGCGTCCCGCTTCGCGTCCCAGTGGCTGCGGCTGCAGGACCTGGACAAGCTGAATCCCGACGTTCGCTACTACCCGGATTTCGACGAGCAGCTCAAGGCGGCCATGCGGCAGGAAACCGAGCTGTTCTTTGCCAACCTCGTGCGCGAGGATCGGTCGGTGCTCGATCTGTTCACCGCCGACTACACGTTCGTGAACGAGCGGCTCGCCCGGCACTACCGCATGCCCGGCGTCGTGGGCAGGGCGTTCCGGCGGGTGTCGTATCCCGATGATCGGCGAGCCGGGCTCCTCGGCCACGGCAGCGTCCTGACGCTCACGTCGCACGCGGACCGCACATCCCCGGTGCTCCGCGGCAAGTGGGTGATGGAGGTGCTTCTCGGCACGCCCCCGCCGGCCCCGCCGCCCAACGTTCCCGACCTCGATGCCACGCCCGACGCCGAAGAAGGACGCCTGCGGACCGTTCGCGAGCGCATGGAACAGCACCGGGCCAACCCGGCCTGCAACTCGTGTCACCGGATGATCGATCCCATCGGCCTGTCGCTCGACAACTTCGACGTGACGGGCGCGTGGCGCATCCGGGACAACGGCATGCCGGTGGACGCGGCGAGCACGTTCTATGACGGCACGCCCCTTGGCGGGCCCGCGGACCTGCGGAAGGCGCTGCTCTCGCGCACCGACGTGCTGGTGCAGACCTTTGCGGAGAACCTGATGACCTACGCCCTGGGGCGGCGGCTCACCGCGACCGATATGCCGGCCGTGCGCGCGCTGGTGCGGCAGGCGGCGGCTCGCGAGTACCGCCTCTCCGACTTCGTCCTCGGCATCGTCCGGACGGCGGCCTTCAGGGAGAAGGGCGCCGAAGAAGGCGCGACGGCACTGGCGGGCAATGGAAGGGGAGGGATGAGAACCATGGGTGTGATAGCCGGCAAGCACGTTCCGCGGCGGACCATGCTGCGCGGGCTGGGCGCGACGATCGCCTTGCCGCTGTTGGATGCGATGGTACCGGCGCGGGCGCAGTGGAACGCGGTGGCCCGCGCGGCTGGCATCGACCGGACGCGCCTGGTCTGCATCGAGATGGTGCACGGTGCCGCCGGCGCCTGCGAGTGGGGCGCATCCCAGCATCTCTGGTCGCCGGTGGCCAGCGGCAGCGCCTTCGACCTGACGCCCAGCTCGCTCAGTCCGATGGAGCCGTTCCGTCGCCACATGACCATCGTCAGCGACACGGACGTGCGCGGTGCTGAAGCGATCACGCCACCGGAGATCGGCGGCGATCACTTCCGATCGAGCGCGGTCTTCCTGACCCAGACTCATCCCAAGCAGACCGAGAGCTCGGATGTGCGGGCCGGCGTCTCGCTCGATCAGATCTACGCCGGGCGACACGGCCAGGACACGCCCATTCCCTCGATGCAGCTCTGCATCGAGAACGTCGATCAGGCCGGCGGCTGCGCCTACGGCTACTCGTGCGTCTACACGGACATGATCAGCTGGGCGTCGCCCACCGACCCGCTGCCGATGATCCGCGATCCGCGGATGGCGTTCGACCAGCTCTTCGGAGCAGGCGGGTCGCCCACCGAACGGGCGTCGCGCCGGCAGGCCGCCGGCAGCGTGCTGGACTTCATCACCGGGCAGGTGGCCGACCTCAATCGGCGTCTGGATGCGGGCGATCGCCAGCGCATGGAGCGATACCTGAACGACGTGCGGGAGATCGAGCGCCGCATCCAGATGGTGGAGGCGCGTAATCAGTCAGGGAGAGGCGCGCGAACTGCCCGGCGCGCCGGCCGGCGTGCCCGACTCGTTCGACGAACACGTCAAGCTGATGTTCGACCTGCAGGCGCTCGCGTTCCAGGCCGACGTGACGCGCGTGTTCTCGTTCAAGATGGGGCGCGATGCCTCCAGCCGCGTTTACCCGGAGAGCGGTGTCACGAAGGGTTTCCACCCCTCGTCGCATCACGGCAACAAGCCGGCCAACGTGGCCGAGTTCGCGCAGATCAACAAGTACCACGTCAGTCTCCTGCCCTACTTCCTGCAGAAGCTGCAGTCGATGGAGGAAGCCGGGCAGACGCTGCTCGACAAGAGCCTCATCATCTACGGTTCTCCGATGGGCGACGGCAACGTGCACAACCACAAGCGGTGTCCGTTCGTGCTCCTCGGTGGCGCTCAGGGCAAGCTGAAGGGCAACGTCCATCACCGCGCCGAGGCGGGCACGCCGATGGCCAACGTGATGCTGTCGGCGATGCACATGATTGGCCTCGACGACATCGAGCAGTTCGGCGACTCGACGGGGACATTCGCGTTGTAGGTCTTGAGGTCTTGGGTCTTGGGTCTTGGGCTTGAGGTCATCGGGGATTTGAGGTCTCGAGGCTGGAGCTGACGAGATGAAGAGCGTGCTTGAACGCGTCGGACGAGCGGCGGCGGTCGCGGCAGGGCTCGCGCTGGGGGGCACCGCGATCCACGCGCAGATGGCGCCTCGGTCGCCGCTCGCGGATGCCGCGATGCGCGGCGATGTCGCGGGCGTACGGACGCTCGTCGCCGAGCGCGCGGACGTCAACCTGCCGCAGGGTGATGGGATGACCGCCCTGCACTGGGCCGCGCGTCGCGGGAACAGCGAGATGGCCAGCGCGGTGCTCGAGGCCGGCGCTAACGTGAATGCGGTGACCAGGCTGGGCAGCTATACGCCGCTCCACCTGGCGGCGCAAGAGGGTCATGACGGCGTGGTGCGGGCCCTGCTGGCGCGCGGGGCGGACGCCGGCGCCATGACGAGCACGGGCGCCGTGCCGCTGCACTTTGCGGCGGCGTCGGGAAACGTCGCGACGATCGCACTCCTCCTCGAGCGCGGCGCCAATCCGAACGCCAGAGAGCCGCAGTGGGGCCAGACTCCTTTGATGTTCGCGGCGGCGGCCGGCCGTACCGACGCCGTGAAGCGGCTGATGGCGGGCGGCGCCGACCCGGCCCTCACCGCTCGCGTCATCGACATCAGCGCGCGCAACCGGGAGGATTCGGCGGAAAGCCGTGCCCGCAACGCGCGCATCGCCGCCATTCAGCAGCAGCGCGCGGCCGAGCGGGCGGCGGCGGGGCTGTCCCCCGTCCGTGGCGCGGCCGGGCGGGCCGCCCGGGCGGCGGCCGACAACGACGCGGGCAACGAGCCCGAACCGCTCGGTTACGCCGACCTGGTCGGTGCGCACGGCGGCCTGACGGCGCTGCTGCTGGCCGCGCGCGATGGTCACGCCGAGACGGCGCTGGCGCTCGTGGAAGTTGGCGCGAACATCAATCAGGCGAGCGCGGCGGACCGCACGACCCCCCTCCTCATGGCCACCATCAACGGCCACTTCGACCTCGCGAAGCAGCTGCTCGACCGCGGGGCGGATGTTCGTCTGGTCAGCGACGGCGGCGCCACGCCGCTCTACGCCGTCCTCAACATGCAATGGGCGCCCAAGGCGCGCCATCCGCAGCCCGCCGACTACATGCAGCAGCAGATTGACTATCTCGATCTAGCCAGGGCGTTCCTCGACGCCGGCGTCGACGTCAACGCGCGGCTCGCGAAGTCGCTCTGGTACACGACCTACAACCGCGACCTGCTGGGCGTGGACCGCACCGGCGCGACGGCGTTCTGGCTGGCTGCCTACACCCTGGACATCCCGGCAATGAAGTTGCTGCTCCGCTATGGCGCCGACCCGCACATCAGGACCGCCAAGGTGCCGGAGCGCTACGAGGAAGGTGGGCCCGATCCAGACGCGCCCGACAGGTCGGGCTTGCCGCCGGTGCCATGGGGCGGACCGGCTGTCGCGCCCATTCACGCCGCGTCGGGCGTCGGGTATGGCCTGGGCTTTGCGGGCAACACGCATCGTCACGTACCTGACGGCTGGGTGCCGGCCGTACGGTTCCTCGTCGAGGAGCTGGGCGCCGACGTCAACGCCCGCGATCACAACGGTTACACGCCGATGCATCATGCCGCCTCGCGCGGCGACGACGCGCTCATTCGCTACCTCGTCTCGAAGGGCGCCGACCCGAAGGCGGTGGCGCGCAGCGGTCAGACGACGGTGGATCTCGCGAATGGTCCAGTGCAGCGCATCCAGCCGTTCCCCGAGACGATCGCGCTGCTCGAGAGCCTGGGCGCGGTGAACAACCACCGCTGCGTGAGCTGCTAGGTTCGCGGCCAGCGCCTTCCCCGCATCGCACGGGCAATCAGGGTCCTTGCTCGAGCTGGCCGCCTCAGGCTACGGCTCAGGTCGCAGGTCTTCGCCTGTTGCCCCGACTGTGTCTATAATCGGCGCCGACGCGGCTCCTTCCGAGGAGGGTTCCATGCTAGTACGTCCTCTCGGCCTCGTCGGGTCAGTCCTCGCGCTCGCCGTCACGGCCTCGGTCGCGCTCCCCGCACAGGCTCAAGACCAGGGGATCGGTACGTGGCGGCTCAACGTCTCGAAGACCACCATGAGTCCAGGGCCCAAGCCGGTGAGCTCCACGGTGACGATCGAGGCCTCGGACGGCGGCATCAAGCAGGTGACCGAGCAGTCGCTCGGCCTCGGCGCCTCGAAATCGGAGTTCACGGCGCGGTTCGACGGCAAGGACTACCCGATCCGTGGCAATCCGAATGCGGACGTCGTCGCCTTGAAGCGCGTCGACGATCGCTCGTACGAAGTCATCGGCAAGAAAGGTGGCAAGGTGACCATCACGTCCCGCGTGACGCTCTCGGCCGACGGGAAGACGCGCACCGTCGTGCAGACCGGCGTCGACGCCAAGGGGCAGAAGGTCATGAACACCATGGTCTACGACCGCAAGTAGGCGGCGCGGTGATCGCGAGTCGTGCGGGGCCGTCTGCGCCACTTCGAGTGAAGACTGGGGCGCGGTGAAGGGAGTAGCCTGTGCGCGGAGGCATCCTCGATGACACCGCACACCCCACCCACACGCCGGGGGTTCTTCGCCACCTTCGGTGCGGCCGCGCTCGCCGCGGGCTCGACCACTTCCGCGCAGGGCCGTCCCGCGGCGCCGGCTTCCGCGGCGCTGGACGAAACGGCGCGGCTGCTGAAGAGCCTCTCCGAAGCGCCAGGGCCGTCGGCGTTCGAAGAAGAGGTCCGAAGAATCGTCGTCGCGGAATACACCGGCGCTTGGCGCCACGATCGAGTACGACGGGCTCGGCTCGGTGCTGGCCGCGCTGCCTGGAGGCGCCACGGGGCCGCGGGTCATGGTCACGGCCCACATGGACGAAGTCGGCCTGATCGTGCAGCACATCACGCCGGACGGCTTCATCCGCGTGAAGATCCTCGGCGGCATCCTCGAGCAGGCGCTGCCAGACCAGCGATGGACGATCCTCGGGCGCAACGGCCCAGTGCCCGCCGTCACCGGCTTGCGCACGACCCATGTCCTCCCCGCGTCGCAGCGCGGCGTCGTCTGGTCGCTGGACGACACCTTTCTCGACGTCGGCGCCACGTCACAGAGGACGTCGAGCGCCTCGGCGTTCGTCCCGGCGACGGCATCGCGCCGCTCACCGAGTTCCTCGTCCTCCCCAACGGGCGCTATGCCGGCAAGGCGTGGGACGACCGCGTCGGCCTCGGCGTCATGATCGCGGCCGCCCGCCGCATCCGGGCCGAGAACATCCGGGTGCCCGCACAGGTGCTGTGGGTGGCCACGACGCAGGAGGAGATTGGCTTGCGCGGCGCGCAGACCGCGGTCCAGAAGGCGCGGCCAGAGCTTGGCATCTCCATCGAAGCCGGCGTGTCGGCCGACTATCCCGCCATCGGTCCGACGCAGGCGCAGGAGCGGCTCGGCGGCGGCCCCGGCCTCTTCCTGCTCGACAGCTCGATGATTCCCAACCGCAAGCTGCGCGACTTCTTCTTCGACGTCGCCCAGGAGGCGCGCATCCCGTTGCAACCGAACGTCCTCACCGGATACGGTGAGGATGGCGCCGAGATCCAGCGCTTCGACAGCGGCCGCCCCTCGGTGAACATGACGGTGCCCACCCGCTATCTTCACGGACACACTGGCATCATCCAACGGTCGGACTTCGACCGCGCGGTCGAGTTGCTGATCCAGGTCCTCACCCGCCTCGATTCGACGAAGGCCGGACAGATCGCCAGCTTCGTGCCGTGAGGTTCCTGTCGATTCTCGCCGCCGTCGGCACCGTGACACTCGCGCAGCCGCCGGTGCGAACGCCCGATGTGCACTTCACCCCCACGCGTCATGCGATTGCGGATGCGATGCTTCAACTGGCCGGTGTCGGCCCCGCCGACGTCGTCTACGACCTGGGATCGGGCGATGGCCGCATTCCCATCATCGCGGCACAGAAGTACGGCGCGCGCGGCGTCGGCATCGAGATCGATCCGGCGCTCGTCACGGTCGCGAGGCGGAACGCCGTCGACGCCCAGGTCGCCGATCGCGTGATGTTCATCCTCGGCGACCTGTTCGAGGCCGACCTGAGCGACGCGACCGTGGTGACCATGTACCTGTCACCCAACATCCTGAAGCGCCTCGAGCCGGGTCTGCGGGCCTTGAAGCCGGGCACGCGCATCGTGTCTCACCAGTTCCCGATGGGCGGCTGGATACCCGACAAGAGAGCGACCGTCGACGAGGCCGATCTCCTGCTGTGGGTCGTGCCCGCCC
The DNA here is from genome assembly GCA_963723005.1 of uncultured Acidobacteriota bacterium. Lineage (GTDB taxonomy): Bacteria > Acidobacteriota > Vicinamibacteria > Vicinamibacterales > UBA2999 > VFZN01. The sequence continues at coordinate 965,903 of CAVRPA010000020.1, forward strand.
GCGGGCTCGACAAAATCGCCGCCACGAAGGACAATTTGTCACCCGCTTCGACCCAGGTTGACGCGGTCGCGAGATGAAGATCGACAGATAGATCGACAGATACATCACCAGATCAAACGATCACCAGCTCGATCGCCAGATCACCACCTCAAGAGATCACCAGATGGGAATCTTCCTCGACTCCGTGCCTCTTTCCGCCATCGTCAAGATCCGCGACATGATGTACACGGTCAAGGACCCGTTCCGCCTCGACCAGGGCGACGTCTCCTTCGACGCGCCGGACACCTTCAAGAACGCGGTCGGGAAGGCGCTCGACGCCAATCACACGCACTATCTGCCGACCGCGGGCCTGCCGCGGCTGCGCCAGCTGTTGATGGAGAAGATGCAGGCCAAGAACGGCATCCCCGTCGGGTCCGCCGACGAAGTGCAGGTGACCAACGGCGGCACTCACGCCATCTACGCCGCGATGCACGCGGTGCTGGATCCGGGCGATGAGGTCATCGTGCCCGATCCCGAGTGGCCGCCGACGATGGCGATCGTGACGGCGGCGCGCGGCGTGCCGGTGCCGGTGGCGCTGCACGAGGGACTGGGCTGGCGCTGGGACCTGGACGAGCTGGAACGAGCGATCACACCCAAGACCAAGGCGCTCTACATCAACTCGCCCAACAACCCGGCCGGCGGGATCCTGACTCGCGCCGATCTCGAGCGTCTGGCGTCGATCGCCCGCGAGCGGAACCTGCTGGTGTTCTCCGACGAAGCCTACGAGGACATCGTGTTCGATGGCGAGCACGTCAGCATCGCGTCGCTGCCCGGGATGTACGAGCGGACGATTCCGCTCTACACGTTCAGCAAGACCTACGCGGTGACCGGCGTTCGGGTTGGCTACTACGCCATCCAGGATCCGGTGCTGCGTGCGCGTGCGCTGAAGGTGGTGCTCTACACGACGAGCAACGTCAACTCGCTGGCGCAGTACGGCGCGATCGGCGCGCTGGAAGGATCGCAGGCGTGCATCGAGGAGTACCGGAAGGAACTGAAGCTGCGCCGCGACCTGTTCTACGAGGGCGTCAAGGACGCAGCGCCGGGCATTCTTTCCGGCACGCCGCCGCCCGGGCGCGTTCTATGCGTTCCTGCGGATCAACCCGCAGTGGGTGAAAGACGCGGGCCTGCCGGGCCAGTCGCTGTCGTGGGCCATGGCCGAGCACTTGATCAAGGGCGCGCGCATCGGCTGCGTGCCTGGCGTGGACTTCGGCGCGGCCGCGGAAGGCTACCTGCGCTTCTGCACATGCCGCAGCCGCGAGGAGTTGACCGGGGCGCTCGCCTCCATGAAGTCACTGCTCGCGGCCGCCCGCGTCCATTGATGATTGATGATTGATGATCGGGCGATTCATTGACGATCGGGTGATTGGTCGATTCGGCGCATTCAATTGCATGCATGTCAATTGAATGGCCCAATCGCCAATGCACCAATCGTCAATGAATCGTCAATCGCCAATCATCAATCATCAATGGACAGCTAGGCCCCGCCGCCCGCCTGCGTCCTGAAAGTTGACTCGGGCGGGGCCTTCGGAGTTCACTCCTCGTCACCATGACGCCGAGACTTCTCGCCGCCGCCGTCCTTGCGGCCCTCGCCATTGCGCCCGCGATGGGCGCCCAGACCGGCGCCGCGCCGTCCACGCCAGCACCGGCATCGCCTGCTGCCGAGGGTCCGGTCGGCCCCAGCCCCTACGACGTCGTTCGCGGCTGGCACAAGCCGTTTGCCGAGACCGGGTTCGCGTTTGGCGGCAACTCCGGCGTCTTCGCGGAGTCGCCAGACCGCATCTTCGTCGCACAGCGCGGCGAGTTCCGCCTCCCGACGCCGATTCCGCCCGAGTACGCGGGGTTCGCCGGGTCGATCAAGATGAACGTCCTGACCCTGGTCGATCGCCGGGTGTGGCGCAACTGTCTCTACACGCTCGACCGAAATGGGCAGGTGAAGGAACGCTGGACGCAGTGGGATCGGCTCTGCGAGGCGTCCGACGGCCCCGGACCGCACCGCCTCCGGATCAGCCCGTACGACCCCGAGCGGCGCGTCTGGGTGGTCAACGAGACGTTCCACCAGATCTACGTGTTCTCGAACGACGGCAGCAAGCTGCTGAAGACGCTCGGCGAGAAGAACGTGCCCGGAAGCGACACCACCCACTTCGCCCGGCCGCAGGACGTCGCGTTCCTCCCGGATGGCCGGATCCTCATCGCCGACGGCCTCGACAACCACCGCGTGATCATCCTCGACAAGAGCCTGAACTACCTCGCGGAGTTCGGCGGCAATGGCAAGGAGCCCGGCCAGTTCCAGGGCGTGCACGCCCTCGCCGTCGGGCCCACTGGCCTCATCTTCGCGCTCGATCGATCGGGCGGACGCGTCAACGTGTTCCGGACGACGACCGATCCGAAGAAGGTGGCGTTGGTGGACACGTGGCCCGGCTTCTCACTGCCGCTGGACCTCATCGTGAATGACGATGCGGTCTGGATGACGGACCTGAAGCCGCTCCGGTTCGTGAAGCTGGACTTCAAGGGGAACCGGCTCTACACCTGGATGGTGCCGCCGGACCTGCCGGACGGGTATCTCGAGGTCCACACCTTCTCGGTCGATTCCGCCGGCAATCTGTATGGCGGCGACAACCAGTACGGCCGGACCCAGAAGTTCGTGCCCAAGCCGGGCGCGGACGCGACGCTGCTGGTCAAGGAGCCCGTGGGTGGACCGCTCGCGACGCTAGGCGTCACGAACACGAGGCGCGCCGCCATCAGTACGCGAGGGCGTAGCAATCCCTTCGCGGATCCGCACCCGCGATCCGATTGCCGCTGCTCGGATCGATCAGTACCGCCGTCGCGCAGCCCGACATGCCGAACGTGCGGAGGCGACTCACGTCGTGGCCCCGCGCCTTGAGCGCGTTGAACACGTCGTCTGGCACCGCCGCCTCCACGTTGAGCTTGTTGAATCCGCCGTCGTGCGGCCAGAACGACCCGAGGAAGTGGAGCGTCTGCACCCGCGGGCGCTCCAGCGCGGCGTGCAGGTTCGGATACCAGGCGTCCCAGAACTCGATGGTGCTGAGGAATGCCTGCAGGATCGTCTGGTCCTGGTTGTCGCCGCCGGGCGTGCCGAGCGCCATCAACGGCAGGCCGTCCTTGAACACCATCGACGGCGTCAGCGTGTAGCGCGGGCGGGCGCGCGGGCGGATCTGGTTGGCGCGCGTCACGTCGAGGAAGAACTGCTCGCCGCGCACGCTCATGCCGATGCCGGTGTCGCCGAGGATGACCGCGCCGTTCACCCACCCGCCGCTCGGCGTGGAATCGAAGACGTTGCCGTCCTTGTCCACGATCGCGATGTGCGTCGTATCCTTGCTGACGCCAGCCGAGTCGAGCCCGCGTGAGGCCAGCAGGTCGGCCGCCGAAGCATCAGCACCCGCGGCTGTGGCCGACGTGCCGTCCTTGACGTCCGCCTTCCAGAAGGTCCATTGCTTCACCTTCGAGTCGTGCTTCAGCGGATCCCCCGCGATGAACGCCTTCGAGGCGCGCGCCGGATCGATCAGCGCCGCCCGCTCCTTCGCGTAGGCCTTCGAAAGCAGCCCCTCGGCCGGCACCTGGACAAACGCAGGATCGGCGTAGTACGTGTCCCGGTCGGCGTAGGCGAGCTTCATCGCTTCGGTCACGGTGTGCAGGTAATCCGCGCTGCCATAGCCCATCGCCTTCAGGTCGAACTGCTCGAGGATGTTGAGGGTCTGCAGCAGCATCGGTCCCTGACTCCCGAAGCCGTGCTTGTAGACCGTGTAGCCGCGATAGCTGGTCTGGGCCGGCTCCTCGATGCGGGCGAAGAACTCGGCGAAGTCCGAGAGATCGAAGGGCGCGCCGTGCTTCTGCAGGAACGCCACCATCTCCTTCGCGATGTCGCCCTTGTAGAAGCGATCGCGTGCCGCCACGATACCCGCGGCGCGGCCCTTCGCCTTGGCCGCGCGCTCGGCGTCGACCATGCGGGTCAGGGTCCGGGCGAGCGTGGGCAACGCAATCGTGTCACCCGGCTTGTAATGGGCTTCCGTCCTTCCGTACCAATACTTCTGGTTGTCGGGCCACTTGTCGAACAGCTTCTTCTGGTTCTCGATGGCGCGGGCCGTGCTGGTGCGCAAAGGGAAGCCCTTCTCCGCGTACGCAATCGCCGGCGCGGCCACCTGCTCGAAGCTCATCGTCCCCCACTTCTCGAGGACGGTCAGTGCCGCGTGCAGCGCGCCGGGGGTGACCGCGGGGTCGAGGCCCTCCCCCGCCAGCGTCTTGCCTCGCGACAGGTACCAATCGACGTTGACCGCCTTCGGCGCCCACCCCTGCCCGACGATGGACGTGACCTTCTTCTCCTTTTGCGGATAGACGAGGACCAGCGCCTCTCCGCCAAGGCTGTAGAGATCCTGCTCGACGACGCCGCCGACGAGCAGCGCCGTGACACCGGCATCGAAGGCGTTCCCGCCCTTGAGCAGCGTGGCCAGGGCGGCCGCGGTGGTCAGCGGATGCCCGGCGGAGACGCCGGCGGTGGGCCCGGCCACGGCTGGCCGCAGCGCCGATCCGGCGGGCTGTCGGTCCTGCACGGGCACCTGTGCGCTTAGCGAGGCGGGCGCCTGCAGCAGGCCAGCGATGGTGACGAGGACGAGCAGGTGGGTCCGGTGAAACGGCGTCATGACAAGGGCTCCTCGGGCGGATGGTAGCACCCGGAGGTCGGTGCACGAGCGCCCGCCCGCGCTCAACTGTCGGTGTTATCATCCCGCGGCCGCGCATCCGGGAAACGTGGCACCGGTGGCCGTCGTGCAGCCCTTCTGAGGACTCGTCGGGGGAATGGTCCCATGCAGCACTCTGAGGCCGGTTCGGCATGACTTTGATCGATCGCGTGGCGCTCGTGACCGGCAGCAAGCGGATTGGCGCCGTCGTGGCCCGGCGCTTCGCCGAAGCCGGCGCCGATGTGGCTCTCGCGTTCAACCGCTCAGGTGAGGAAGCCGAGGAGGCAGCTGGCGCCATCCGCGCCGTGGGCAGGCGCGCGGTCCTCGTGCAGGCCGACGTGTCGAGCCCGCCGGACTGCTCGCGCCTCGTCGATTCAACGGTCCGCGAACTCGGCCGACTCGATGTGCTGGTGAACATGGCGTCGCTCTATCGCGCCCGGCCGTTCGACGACCTGACGGTCCAGGACTGGGATCTGCAACTGGGCGTCGACCTTCGCGGCGCCTACCTTTGCGCAAAGGCGGCGGTGCCGCACATGCGGCGAAACGGCGGAGGCCGCATCATCAATTTCGCGGACTGGGTGGCGGCGAGCGGCCGGCCTCGCTATCTTGGCTATGTGCCCTATTTTGTGGCCAAACGCGGTGTGATTGCGCTCACCGAGGCTCTGGCCCTCGAGCTGGCCAAAGACCAGATCCTTGTGAACTGCATCGCCCCCGGTCCCATCCTGGCGCCGCCCGGAACGACCGCCGAGGAACAGTCTGCAGTGGAACAGGCCACCCCACTCGGCCGTTGGGGAGGCGAGAGCGAGATCGCGAAGGCCGCGATGTTTCTGGTGGAAACCGACTTCGTGACCGGCGAGACCATCCGCGTGGACGGCGGGCGGCACGTCAAGTGATGGCGTCGGCGTCGGGCGGCTCATGATTAGACCGATCTGTCAATTAGGTTCTGATTTGACGATACGTCTGCGATCGGTGGCAGCGTAGCTACGACTCACCTTTACCTATCGGTCAAAAGCGGGTACGCTCGCGTCGTGGCGCGAGGCGACACCCGTCTTCGTTTGATTCACGCCGCCTCGGACCTGATGTCGCGCCGAGGCTACGCGGCAGCGGGCGTGGACGACCTCTGCCGCCTCGCCGGGGCCCGGAAGGGCAGCTTCTATCACTTCTTCCCGACGAAGGCCGACCTGGCCCTGGCGGCGCTGGAGCTCCAGTGGAGTGTGATCCGGCAGCAGGTCTTCGAACCAGTTGCCGAAGCAGGCTCTCCGGGGCTGGACCGCCTGCACCGGCTGGTGGACCGCAGCGATGCGCTGCACCGCCAGGGTCTGGCCGAGCGCCAGGTGTTGGGCAGTCCCTTCGGCGGTCTCGGTCAGGAGATGGCGCTCCAGGACGACCGCATTCGGGCCGCCGTGCTCGCCGTCTTCGATGCCCAGTGCGGGTATCTCGAGCGCTGGCTGGATGAGGCCTCGGCGGCCCGGCAGATCGTACCGGGGGACAACCGCGCGCGAGCGCGCCAGATCCTGGCCACTCTCGAGGGAGCCCTGCTGTTGAGCCGGGTGGCGCGAGACCCTGGGGTATTCCCGGACGTCTGCGCGGCGGTAGCAGCCATCGCCGGCCGGCTGCCATCGGCGGCCAGGCCCGCCCCGGGCACTGCCCCCGAGTTGCTCTTAACTCTGGCGTAACTTGATCCGATTCCGGACACCAGCACGACAGTTTCGTCGTCGCCGGCTCGGGTCCATCGTCAAATCTCGTCGAATTTCACACGCCGGCGGACGGTACAGCGCTTGCTCATCTACGAGTCAGGCGATTCGGCCAGAGGCGCCGAAGCCGCTCGGAGGACGACATGGACGAGCTGCCCATCCTGCTAGCCACCGACCATCGACGAACGCTGGAGTTCTTCTTCGTCCACCTCCAGGACGTCACCGAGTCCTCCGTCGATCGCCAGGAGCTCCTCTACAACGCCAGCGTGCTGGCGCATTACGCGCAGGTGTCCACCTGCGCCACCGCCGACATGCCGACTCCGTCGAGCCTGGCTCGCATCTTCGATCAGTACGTCCTCGACGACACGCTGGCGGACGATGCCGAGATGATGGAGGCCGCAGGTGCGCAGTGCCTGCTGCTGGCGGGATTCTTCGCCGACCAGATGCGCGGGCGCCACAACGTGCGCTGGTACGCCGCGCTTGGCGCCGGCTTCTACCACCGCGCCGCGGAGCGATCGCGCACGACGCGAAATGCCCAAGTGATGGCCGCAATGGCCCAGCACTTCGATCCCTGGTGCGAACGCCACACCCGCCTAAGCCGCGAGCTCCGCGACCAGCCGTACCTGCTCGATATCAGGGTAACAAGAATTAGGAGGCCGGCGGCAGCACCGATCCCCTCCTGATCCCTGACCCCTGATCCTTCTGATCCCTAGTCTCTGTGTTTGACGAGGATCACTTCATTGCCGCTCTCGTTGAAGTGCACTTCGTCGACGAGCTTGGCTCGCCAGCAGCAAGCCGAATCCTCCGGCCCGCTTGCCGGTCGGCTTCTCGCTCGCTCAGATGTGAGAGCGGGTCGTCGTCCGACGCCACCATCTTCGGCGCGTGCACGTCGAATCCGGGGCCCGGATCCTTGAAGTAGTACACCAGCGTTCGTTCGGTGCGGACCGCGGCGACCTCGACGACCTTGTCGGGATCGAAGCCGGCCCCGTGCTCCATGGCGTTCAGCAGCACTTCCCGGAACGCCGTGATCAGGTGATAGCGATCGCTCTCGGAAAGGTCGCCGGCCAGCTCGTTCATGAACTGCGTGAGGCGCTCGGCATTCACCCGGCGGCACGACGACCCGCAGCGCAATCCAGTGCGGCACCGCGGATATCCACCTCGATCCCGCTCTGCTCACTCGTCGTCGTCGAGCGCCTGCTTGATCGAGCCGCGCAGCTCGTCGGGCGGGAACCGGGAGGGCGAAGCACGCGTAGACGTCGCTCTTCAAGGCGCTGATGATGTCCTCGGGCGCGAGTTGCGCGGCGATGACGATGACCCGAACGCCGGGCTGCAGCCGGCGGGCCTGCTTCGCGATGCTCATGACGCGGCTGGCCGACGCCGACGGGCTGGTGAGGACGACATCGACCGCGCGCCGCGTCAGGTGGGCCAGCGCGTCGGCCTCACGGGCCTCTTCGGTGACGCGGCAGTCCGGCCAGTCGGACGGGGTCAGGCCCAGCCGGTCCACGCGCTCGGGCCAATCACCAGCAACTCGCGCACGTGTCGCATCGTTTGAGGCCGGCCGGCGCTGCGCGCTGGGGCGCCCATGATGGCTCAGGATACTCCACACTCAAGTCGCGGCGACGGATTACCCGTCGCGTAAGGCGCTTTCCTCCAGCGTAAGCGTTCGAGCCCGGCCATCAACGCTCCGTCATTCTCCACGACATTCGACGGGGAGCGGCTTGGCGCGGATTCTGCTGCTGATCCGCGCCGCGCCGAAGGTGTCCGCGCACGAAGGAGATCAACGATGCGACGAGTGCTGTCTCTGGCTGGGGCCGCCGCCCTGGCGCTGCTGGTTGGATCGGCGTCGGCCGAAGCCCAGACCCTGAGATTCACCGCTCTTCTGTCTGGCGCGAACGAGGTGCCGGGCATCGCGAGTGGCTCCGGCGGGACGGCGACGGTGACGCTGAACACCGCGACCCGCGCCGTCACCTACAAGGTCGACGTCTACAACACTGCCTTCGGGCGCGACCGCAGGCGCACTTCCACGTCGGCGGCCCAGGCGTGGCTGGTCCGGTCGTCGGTCGAATTTCGTCGGTGATCAGCCGAACATCTCGAACGACTTCTCGATCAGCGGGACGGCGACGTCGGCGGATCTGGTCCCGCGGCAGGCCCAGGGCATCGGCTCGTGGGACGACTTCATCGAGGCGCTGGTCCTGGGCCAGGTCTACGCCAACGTGCACAGCTCGGTCAACCCGGCGGCGGAGAAGTCCGCGGGCAGGTCCTTCCGGTGCCCGAGTAGAGCACCGGTACGCTCTCGGCGGACCATGGGGCAGGCACGGTCTGCCTCATGGCGTCCCGCCCTCGTCCGGCTTCACCCGGTCCCACGCCATCTCGCGCTTCAACCAGGCTCGTGCCGTGGCCCAGCTGGCGCTTTACCGTCGCCGGGGACACGCCAAGCACCTCCGCCGCTTCCTCGATCGACAGACCGCCAAAGAATCGAACTTCGACCAGGCGCGCCAACGGCGGGTCCAGTTCGGCGAGCCGCGAGAGTGCGGCGTCCAGCACCTCGACGTCCACGGCGCCGCCCGACGCCGGGACAGCGGCAATGGCATCGGAGAGCGTAATCCTCTGCTGTCCTCCCGCACGCTTCAGGCGCCCGCGCGCCCGCGCGCGCTCGACCAGGATCTGACGCATCGAGTTCGCCGCGATCGCGCAGAAGTGCGCGCGGCTCTGCCAGCGCGTGTTCGGCTCCTTCATCAGGCGCAGGTAGGCTTCGTGCACGAGTGCGGTCGCCTGGATGGTGTGACCGGGCCGCTCCCGGCGCATATAGGCGGCCGCCTGCCGGTGCAGCTCATCGTAGACGAGCGGCAGCAGCGCATCGAGCGCTTCGCGCTTGCCCTCGGACGCCTCCGCGAGCAGCCGTGGCAGGTCCGCGCCGGCGCCGCTCGACTCGGTCATCCTTCGTCTCCAAACGTAGCCTGGGTCGTCGCCGGTTCGATGAGCAGCGACGCCACGGTGGCGCTCGCGGCCACGGTGAAGAACAGCGCCGCGAACCACACGCGGTCGCGGAGCAGCGCCGCTCCCGCCGCGGCCAGGAGCGCGATCGTCATCAACCCATCGGCCGCACGGGTCCACGCGCGAGCGCGATGACGGGTTGGGCCCAGGTGCGCGGGATGGACACGCGCGGTGAACACCAGATGAAGGCGGAGGGTCGACGCCAGGGCGGCCGCCAGGATCACAGCCAGGACTACGCCGTTGTGCACCCAGACGGCAGCGGGGCTCCGCGGTTGAGCCATGCCGGCAGGATCGTCGCGATGTACAAGACGCTGACGATGACGTGGTGCAGCTGCCACCATCCCGTGTGCCGGGAGGTGGGCGGCTCGGACGCCGCGAGCGCGAAGGGGACGGCGGTGCCGTCGGCGCGCACCAGATGTTCGAGGCTGGCGGCAAGGGCGGCCATCGAGAGGAACCGTTCGTCGGGGCGCCTGGCCAGGCAACGGCGGACGAGCGCGTCGATGCCGGGGCACTCGGCGACGACATCCGAAGGCAACGGGTTGGGCGCGCCCTCGAGCACGCGCGCCATCAGCGCGGTGGCGCTGTTGTTCGAACCGGCGAAGGCGTGCTGGCCGGCGAGCATCTCGTGCAGCAGCAGGCCGAGGGCATAGATGTCCGTGGCCGGGCCCGCCTCCTGGCCGTGCAGCTGCTCGGGTGAGATGTATCCCGGAGTCCCCATCAACGTCCCGGTGCGGGTGAGCCGGGTCTCGTTGCCATCGCGATCGATGTGCGCGAGCCCGAAATCCAGGACCTTGACCGTCCCGTCCCTGGCGCGCATCACGTTCTCGGGCTTGACGTCGCGATGGAACACGCCGCGGGCATGCGCCGCCGCCAGAGCGCTCGCCACCTGGCGCGCCGTGTCGAGCGCGCGCGGAACCGGGAGGGGGCCCTGGCCAATCTCTTCACGCAAGGTCCGGCCATCGACGTACTCGGACACGACGAAGCTCGGGCCCCCAGGGTCGTCTTCGAGCGCGTAGACCTGAGCGATGCCGGCATGCGAGACCGCGGCCGCCGCACGCGCTTCGCGACGAAGCCGTGCGCGCCATTGTCCATCGTGGCCGGGGTTCTCCGGTAGCAGCTTCAGGGCGACCTGGCGTCCGAGCTTGGTGTCGGTGGCGAGGTAGACGACGCCCATCCCGCCGCGGCCGAGCTCCCGGACGATCTCATACGCGCCCAGCCTGCTGCCGGGCGCGAGGCTGCCACGTGGGGCGAACAGCGCGGCGGCCAGCGGCGCTGCGCCTTCTTCCAGGAAATCCGGGTCGCTGTCGTGAGTGGCGAGGAGCGATTCCACCTCGTGCCGATCCTGCGGATCTGGACAGGCGCGATCGAGGAATCGAACGCGCTCGCCGGGCTCGATCCCGGCCGCCTCCTGCAGGACCGCGCGGACGCGCTGCCACCGTTCGGGGTCCATCTGCCCGATTCTAGCTGGTGTTCGCGGTGAGCCTGTTGGGGCGCGCCCAGCACATTCCCAATTAGAGGCGGCCGCAGAGAGGCCGCAGACAAGACCTTGCCAAGCGTCGCGCTGTCTGCGCGCGTCTTCCGATGGAGAGCATCATGAGCACGGCGATGAGCCCGGCAGGGCATGCCGCGGCAACGCACTCGAGACTGAACACCGGAGTGCTGGCGCACCTCGAGAAGCGGACGTTGATCTGGATGGCCGAACGCCTGCCGCGATGGGTCACCTCGGATCACCTTTCGGCGGTCGGGGTGTCCGGCATGGTCGCGGTCGGGGCGGCCTTCGCGGCCGGGGGTACCTACGCCTGGGCCCTTCCCCTGGTCGTCGTCGGGCTGGCGGTGAACTGGTTTGGCGACAGCCTCGACGGGACGCTCGCGCGCGTGCGGAAGCAGCAGCGGCCGCGCTTCGGCTACTACGTCGACCACGTGCTCGATATCGTCGGCACGGCGTTCTTGTTTGCCGGGTTGGTGCTGGGCGGCCACGTCACCCCGGTACTGGCGATGCTGCTGCTCGCCGCCTACTTCGCGGTGATGGCCGAGGTCTTTCTGGCCACGGCCGCGCGGGGCAAGTTCAGGATGGCGTTCATGGGCATGGGGCCGACGGAACTTCGGCTCGTGCTCGGCGCCGGAGCGCTCGCGTTGATGCGGGACCCCAGAGTCGCCATCCCCGGGCTCGGATCCTTCGGACTGTTCGATGTCGGCGCGGCCGCGGCCACGGCGGGGCTGACGATTGCGTTCCTGGCATCGGGCTGGCGGAACGGCCGTGCGCTGTATGCGGAGGAACCGCTGCCGGTTCAAACAGAAAGCCCCCGACGGGAGTCACCCGCCGGGGGCTTCTGGTGAACGGAGTGGCTCAGGTCGAACGCGAGACCTTACGCCAGGACCTTGATGACGACGCGGCGGTTCTGGGCGCGGCCGTCGCGGGTCTTGTTGTCGCGACGCCGGCTTGTCTTCGCCGTAGCTGATCACGTTCATCTTGTGGAGCGGCAGCTGGTGCTGCTCGTAGAGATAACGCTTCACCGCTTCGGCGCGCTCCAGGCCCAGCCGCTCGTTGTACTGCGGGTCGCCGACGTTGTCGGTGTGGCCTTCGATCTCGATCCACACACGTTCTTCTTGTCGTTCTTCAGCTGGCCGACCATCGTGTCGATGGCGGACTTGGCTTCGTCGGGCAGCTCGGTCGTGCCGAACTTGAACTTGCCCTGAGTCTTCGCTGAGCACCGACTTCGAAGATGAGCTTGCGGGTCGCGGCTTCGATCGACGCCGCGCGCGCTTCGGCGCGCTTGCCGACTTCGCCAGCCTGCGTGGCGTTCGTGCTGCGCCGGAGTCAGCCGACTTCTGGGCGGCGCCGGCCGCCGTGTTGGCCTGCGGCCGCGCGCTGATCGACCTCGGCGATCTTCTGCTCGTTCTGCGCGACCCGCTCCTGCGTCTCCTCGAGCGACTGGCTGAGCGTGCCGACCTTGTCGTTGACCTGGCCGACTCGGTCACGGACGAACTTCTTGGTGGCGCACGCCGGCGCGACGGCGAGCGTCAGAGCGGAGATTGCCAACGACCATCATCTGTTTCCGCATAAAGGTCCTCCTGAAAAGCCACTCCGTCGGTTATCGACTGCCGTTCAACTCAATGACGCAGGCCGCCCGGCGCATGTAGCCGCTCCGCGCGCGCACGATGTTAGTCCCTGTCCCTCGTCCGAACTTCGAGCGGTCGCCACCCCGGGGTGGCGTCCGGCTCGAAGCAATGAGATACAGCTGCCGCAGCTCGTCGAGCACGTGCCGTCGCCGCATTGCTCGTTCGACGCGGGGTGCTCGCGTAATGAAACGTGCCGCCGGTCCAGCGCGCGAGATCCTCGACGGTGCCGCTCTCCACCGGCGCCCGCGTACCGCTCTGCGGGGTAGCGCGCGTCCGAGCCGGGATATCGATCGGCAGCACGGTCGCGATGATGTAGACCGGCACGTCGATGGCGCTCGCGATGCCCTGATACCTGCGCTGGTGTCAGGCCGCTCGCGGTATCAATGCCGTCGGTGATGCACCACGACGGCCCGCCGTGGATGGTTGCGGACGGCAACGCGCTTGGCGGCCTCCGCGATCGCATCGTGCAGTGAGGTGGCCCCGAACGGATCGACCTCCCCCAGCGCGCCTTCAAGGCACGCGTATCGACCGTAAACGGGGCCACCTCGTGCAGCCGGCTGTCAAACGTGAACAGCGCGGCTTCGTCGCGACCCGGCTCCAACCAAGAGAGCACGTGATGGGCCGCAAACCTTGCGGCGAGTCATGCGGTCGGCAACATCCATGCTGCCGCTGACATCGAACAGAATCGCCAGGCTGAGTGGGGCGCGATCCGTGCGGAACTCGGCTGATCGGCGCGACGTTCGCCGCCGTCTACCACCTCGAAGTCCCGGGCCTCCAGGCCACGTCACGAGCCGCCCCTTTCTGTCGCGGACCGTCGCGCTCACCGTCACGAGATCGACGCCCGCCTTGAACACCGCCTGGGCATCCCGCCTCGGTCGTGTCCCTGCGCCAGCACCGGCCCCGACGTGAACACCGCCAAGACCAGCATGCTGCGGAGGAGGAGGCGCCGCTCCATGCCCCCCGGATAACCAAGATTCTTGCCAATCCAGTAAGTTATTGAATTCATGACATTTAAGTCGCTATCAACGATGCGGATGCCGGCGCCGGACCATGTAAAGATGTAGCTTTTACATGACGCCGTGTCCGAGACACCCATTATGTCGGCACGGAGCTTCCCGAACCTGCACATCCGTGCGCGCGGCGGACCCGTTTCGACTGCCCCGCGAGCCTGATCCGGACTGTACCATGTTTGCCGTGTCCACCGCGACCTCCAGCATCCGTACCGCGCAGCGTGTCGACCGCTTCACCTATGCCATTCGCAATATCGTTGCCGAAGCGCGGAAGGTCGAGGCGGGAGGCCGGACGGTCCGCTATCTGAATATCGGCGATCCCAACCAGTTCGGGTTCCTCACCCCGCCGCACCTGATCGAGGCGGTCGGTCAAGGCGATGCGCGACGGCCACAACGGCTACACCGCGTCGCCGGGGATCGTCGAGGCGCGCGAGGCGGTCGCCGCCGATTTCACGCGGCGCGGCGTCGGACACAGTCCCCGATCGTGTGCTCATCACCTCCGGAACCTCCGAGGGCATCGAGCTGGCGCTGACGGCCGATCGTGGACGAGGGCGAGGAGGTGCTGGTGCCGTCGCCGACCTATCCCCTCTACACCGCGGTGCTGGCGAAAATCGGCGCCGACGCCGCGTGTACTACCGGACGGATCCCGCCAACCAGTGGCTGCCGGACCTCGATCACATCCGCCGCGTCATCACGCCGAAGACGCGCGCGCTGGTGGTCATCGATCCGAACAACCCGACCGGCGCGATCTATCCCGACGAGGTGCGCCGCGCGCTCATCGCGATCGCCGAGCAGCACGGGCTGGTGATCCTCGCCGACGAGGTCTACGGCGATCTGGCCTACGACGGTTCTGTGGCGCCGATGGCGATCGCTGAACCCGGACGCGGCGATCATCTCGTATTCGAGCCTGTCGAAGGCGTACCTGGCGCCGGGGTGGCGGGCTGGCTGGATGGCGGTGGGGCGCTACGCCGCGGCTCGATCCGGCGCTGGCCGCGATCAAGAAGCTGGCGGACGGCCGGCTGTGCAGCCCAGGGCCGATGCAGTACGCGCGTGACCGCCGCGCTGACCGGCGACCGATCGCATCAGGACGACGTTCCGGCGCGAGCTGCGGCAGCGCGCCGAGCTCACGACCGCGCGGCTGAACGCGATGCCCGGCATGACGTGCGTGCGCCCCGAAGGGCGCGTTCTACGCGATGCCGAAGGTGGCGCTGCCGCCGGGCCGGACCGACGCGCGACTACGTGCTCGGCCTGCTGCGCGCCACCGGGATCCTCGTGCGTGTACGGCTCGGGATTTGGCACCGATCCCGCGGACGGCTTCTTCCGCGTCGTGTTCCTCGCGCCGCCCGCCGAGCTGGGCGCGATCTACGACGACATGGCCGCCTACCGTTTCGCGTGATCGATCCCCGCCCGCGCGACCGCCGGCTGGCGTGGGTGGCGCTGGGATTTACGGCCCTCGCCCTCGTCTTCACGTGGCCGCTCGCGCTCGGCTTGAGCCGCGACGTCCCCGGCGATCTCGGCGACTCGCTGCTCAACATGTGGATCCTGGCCTGGGGCGCCGAGCATGCGCCACGCCTTCTCACCGGCACGATCACGTGGGCGGCGTTCTGGAATGGCAACATCTTCCACCCCGAGCCGTACAGCCTCGCGTTCTCGGAACACATGTTCGCGCAGGCACTGCAGATCGCGCCGATCTACGCGCTGACCGGCAACATCATCCTCGGTTACAACCTGCTGTTCCTCTCGACGTTCGTCATCTCGGCGATCGGCGCCTACCTGCTGGCGCGCGATCTCACGGGCGACTGGCGCGCCGGGATCATCGCGGGCCTGGTCTTCGGTTTTCTGCCATATCGCATCTCGCAGGTGCCGCACCTGCAGGTGATGAGCTCGCAGTGGATGCCGCTGGCGCTCTGGGGCTTTCACCGCTACATCGCGTTCCGATCCACGCGCGGGCTGATCGGCGGCACGATCGCCCTCGTCCTCCAGAACTGGTCGTGCGGCTACTACCTGCTCTACTTCGCACCGTTCGTGCCGCTCTTCGTCGCTGCAACAGCTGTGGAGCGCCGGCCGGCTCGGGGATCGCCGCGCCTGGGTGAGCCTGGCCGCGGCGGCGCTCGCCACCATCGGCCTGACGCTCCCGTTCCTGCTGCCGTACCTGGAGGTACAGCGGCTCTACGCGTTCGAGCGGCCATTCGGCGAGGTACTGGCGTTCTCCGCCAACGTCTGGTCCTATGCGACCGCGGCCGAGCCCATTCACCTCTGGGGCCACCTGCTGCGCTACCACCCCCACGGCGAGGGTGAGACGTTTCTCGGCGTCACGGCGCCGATCCTCGCGCTCGTCGCCATGGCCGGAGCCGTCGCCGACGGTCGCGCGGCCGCGGCGACCGTCCCGCCGCTCCCCACCTGGCGGCGGCGCCTGACGCAGCTGCTGATCGTGCTCTTCGTGGTGCAGGCCGTCGCGTGGCTGAGCACGGTTCTCGTCGGTGGCTTCAGCGTGCGCGTCGCGGGACTCTCGATCCGCGCCTCCACGCCGGTGCGTCTGCTGATGCAGACGCTGATCCCGTTCTTTCTCCTCGCGCTGGTGTCGCCTCGCTGGCGCACGGGCGTCTCCCGCGCCGCCGCGCAGCCGATTACCGCGATCGTGGCCCTGCTCGTCATTGCAGTCTGGTTGTCGCTCGGGCCGGCGCCCTCGGCGGGCGCCTTACCGCGTGTCAGGTTTCGGGCTGTACGACGCGCTGTACCGCTACGTGCCAGGATTCACCGGCGTCCGAGTGCCGGCGCGCTACGCGATGATTGCCGGGCTGTTCCTGGCACTCGCCGCCGCCTTTGGCGCGTCGAGAATCCTGCGTCGATCCTGGGGACCCCTCATCGTGGCCGCGGCTGCCGTGTTCATCGTCGCCGACGGGGCGGCGATGCCGCTGATGATGAACCACACCTGGGCAACCAACGAGGCCACGCCCCCGGCCCGCGTGTACCCGCGCGCCGCGGCGCCTCGCATCTACGCCGATGTGCGCGCCCTGCCGGCGGACGCCGTGGTGGCGGAGTTTCCTTTCGGCGATCCGGCCTGGGAGATCCGCGCGGTCTACTACGCCGCCGTCCACGGAAAGCGGGTCCTGAACGGTTATAGCGGGGCGTTTCCGCCAGGGTATCGGCGCCGGCTGGCCGCGATTCGACGCTTCGAGGTGGACGGTCAGATGGCCTGGGACGCACTCGTCGACGCGGGCACCACGCACGTGGTGGTGCACACGCCCGCCTTCGGCAATCCGGACGAAAGCCGGGCCCTGCTGGCCTGGCTCAACGCCCACGGCGCGAGACGGGTTACGAGCTACGCGGAGGGCGACGCGCTGTACGAATTGCCCAGGGAAGGCCAAAGGCAGAAGTAAGCAGGCGGTTCTGAACTTCGTCCGGCTCCCAGGCGTAGTATTTGTCTATGCCGCCTGCCTCCAAGGCGCGGGAATTCTTCAACACCTACACACAGGACCTGAACGCCGAGGACCTCGGCAAGCTGTTCACGCGCGAGACGCCCGAGGCCTACCGGTTCTTCGCCCGCGGCGTCAACACGGCCGAACTCGAGGGCCTCCCCTGGCATCGCCGTGCCGTCAAGTACCTGCAGGCGTTCTTCCTCGCCTTCACCATGCGGCTGTCGCCCGCCAGGCGCGCCATTTACGGGCTGGCCCTTGTCGCCTCGGTGATCGGGCTGTTCCAGCTGTTCAATGGTTTCGGGATCCTCACCTTTCGCCTGCCGATCGCGCTCTTCCTCATGCGCGTCGGCGTGCCGGCCCCGTTGTTCGCCGATGGGACGATGTGGCTGCTATCCGGGTTCCTGCTCCTGAACCTCCTCGTACTGCTCGAGGTGGCCGACCGCCTCTCGCTGAAGCGCGATTTGGAAGTGGCGCGCGAGATCCAGAGGGCGATGCTCCCCGAAGGCACGTGGTCGGTACCTGGTGTGGAAGCGTTCGGGCTCACCCAACCCGCCAATACCGTGGGCGGCGACTTCTACGACATCCTGCCGCGGCCGGACGGCACGGTGTTGCTGGCGCTCGGCGACGTCGCGGGCAAGGCCAGCCCGGCCGCGTTGCTGATGGCGCTGCTGCTCGCCATCCTGCGCACGCTGGTCGACGAGGACATGCCGCTGCCGGCACTGGCGCGGCGCCTCAACCTGCAGGTGGGCCGCCACGCCCCGGCCTCCCGCTTCATCACGCTGTTCCTGGCGTCGTTCAACCCGGCCACCGGGTTGCTGACGTTCGTCAACGCGGGCCAGACGCCGCCGCTGCTCCGAAAGCCGGATGGCACGATCATCCGCCTCAACACCGGTGGCGTCGCGCTGGGGATGTTCGAAGGATCGTTCTACGAGCAGGGGCACATCGAGGTCGGGCCAGGGGACGCGCTCGTGATGTACAGCGACGGGATTACCGAAGCCGAGAGCCCAGACGGCACGCCCTTCGACGAGGCGGGACTCGAACGGACACTGGCGCTGCACGCGGGCGCGTACGGCACCTCGGCAGCAGCCGAGCTGGGCCGCGCCATCTTCGAGGCGGTCGAGCGACATCGCCGCGATCAGCGACTCTCCGATGATTTGACGGTCCTCGTCCTGAGCCTGTCGACGCCCGCTCCCGCCGCGCCGCTGATCGTGGGGCCGACTGCCTACTCGTCCCAGACCCATTGAGGGGATAATCCGGTCATGCGGAGAGCTTGGATCGGCCTGGCTCTCGTCCTGTTCTCGGTGCCGGTATCCGCGCAGCCGGTCGAGCCCCCGAGCGCCGAGGATGTGTCGATTCAGGCGTTCCTCCAGGCGGTCGAAGCCTCGGTGTTGGCCATGGATCGCCAGCGGTGGACCGATCTGCTCTCCGCCACGGCCGATCGGGACGAATCGCTGACGTTCTTCGAGTCCGCCGTGCCGGTGGGCGTCACGCGAGCGGTGGTGAAGGAACGCGATCGCGTGCCGCTGGCCGGGACGCTCCCGGGCGATGGCTTTCGAATGACCGTCGAAGTCTTCGTCGAAACCGGGCCACGCGGCCGCATCGCGACCTGGAGCCTCGACATCCGCAAGCCCCGCGGTGGCACGGGCGAGCGGCAGCCCTGGCGGATCGCCGCCGCCGACTTGCTGTCGACGGTCGACGGGCTCCACCGCCTCGTCCTGCACCCGGACAAGCAGTTCACCGCGCAGAACCTCGTGCTGCGCTCCGTCGACTTCGAAGTGCGGCTGCCCTCCGGCCAGGTCTTCGTCTCCGAGACGGCTGACGGGGTCACCGCCCTCGTCCTGCTCGGCGACGGCAGCATCTTCTTTTCGCCGAAGCCGAAGGAGGAGCGCGGCCAGGTGCGCATCTTCGCCGGCGCCGAGACGCTCGACACGCCCTTCACCATGGCGTTCGTGCGCATCAGCCCGTTCGAGTTCGAGCGGATCGTCGGCGACACGATGCTCACGCCGGCTCCAGGCCGTCGACCCGCGCGCGTTCAAGCGTGCGCAGCAGGTGTTCGACGAGGAGATCCGGAATTCGTTCAGCCTGGACCTGAGCGATCTCGAGCCGGGAGACCTGGTCGCTGCTCCCGCAGTCCGGCGATTTCGTCGCCGAGGTGCGGACCCGCCGTTACGACAAGCTCACCTTCGCGCGGGCGTCGTCGGAGCCCGAGGACGTCTCGTTGTTCCAACGGGCGCGCAAGCGGAACATCGCGCTCTACGCGTCGGAGCAGAAACTGGCGGTCCGCGGCCAGTTCTACGACGAGGACGCCCTGGTCGACTACGACGTGCTCGATTACACCATCGACGCGGCCTTCTCGCCGGAGCGCGAATGGATGGAAGGCCGTACGCGGCTGAAGTTGCGCGTCCGCGCGTTCGCGCTGGGCGCCATCACGCTCAAGCTCGCCGACTCGCTCACCGTCAACTCCGTCATCAGCGAGGAGATCGGGCGGCTGTTGTTCCTGCGCGTGACCAACCAGAACTCGTTCGTCATCAACCTGCCGACGCCGGTGCCGCGCGATACCGAGCTGACGCTGCACGTCAGCTACCAGGGCCGGCTGGCGGACCAGAGCATCAGTGACGATTCGGTGGCTGTGGCAGCCGATCAGGCCGATCGTGCGCGCTCGCCCGATCAGCCCGACGACATGCAGCTGGTCCCCCCCGAGGACAAGTGGCTGTTCAGCAACCGCTCGCAGTGGTATCCGCAGGCGCAGGTCACCGACTACGCGACGGCGGTGCTGCGGATCACCGTGCCCGCCGAATACGCGGTGGTGGCCAGCGGCGTGCAGGCGAGCGGATCGCCGGTGGTGGTCGGGAGCCGGCGCCGGGGCAGCCCGGGCGCGCGCTCTTCACCTTCACCGCGCCGCAGCCGCTGCGCTATCTCAGCATGGTGGTCAGCCGCATGCAGCGCGTGGACGCGGCCACCGTCGCCGTCGACATCGTCACTCCAGGGAAGGTGGTGATCGTCGGGTCGAATGGCAGCCTGGGATCGCAGTTGAAGGCGCTGCGCGATCCCTCCGGTCGGCGCGCGCAACACGCTCGAGCTGACGGTCGACAGCAATCGACGCCAGGAAGGCCGCGGCCGCGACGCCGTCGGGACCATCGCCGAGATCCTGCGTCTCTACGCGTCGATCGTCGGCGACGTGCCGTACGACGCGCTCAACGTCGCGATGGTCGAGTCGAATCTGCCGGGCGGGCACGCGCCCGGGATATGTCGCGGTGATCAACAACCCCCTGCCGACGACGCCGTTCACGCTGGCGGAACGATCCCGCGAACTTCAGCAGCTTCCCCGAGTTCTTCCTCGCGCACGAACTGGCGCACCAATGGTTCGGGCAGGCGGTCGGCTGGAAGAACTACCACGAGCAGTGGCTGAGCGAAGGCTTCGCCCAGTACATGGCGGCGCTCTACGCCCGCGAACGGCGCGGCGACGATGCGTTTCGCGACATCCTGCGGCAGTTCCGCCGCTGGAGCATCGACCAGTCGGACGAAGGGCCCATCTACCTCGGCTACCGGCTCGGGCACATCAAGGGCGAGTCGCGCGTCTTCCGCGCGCTCGTCTACAACAAGGGCGCGCTGGTGCTGCACATGCTGCGGCGGCTGGTCGGCGACGAGGCGTTCTTCGCCGGCGTGCGGCGGTACTACAAGGAACACCGGTTCACGAAGGCCGGCACCGACGATCTCCGCGTCGGCGATGGAAGCCGAGAGCGGGCGCAGTCCTGGCGCGATTCTTCGAGCGATGGGTCTTCGACTCGGGCATTCCGCGGGTGCGCTACAGCGCGACGATCGGCGCGAGGAGGTGACGGTGCGCCTCGAGCAGATCGGCGATGTGTACGACCTGCCCGTCACGGTGACGCTGCAGTACGCCGATGGCAAGGTGCAGGAGGAGGTCGTGGTCAGCTCACCGAGGCCGTCACGGAAGCGCGCATCCCGGTGAAGGGCGGCCCCGTTCTGCGACGGCGTCGAGCATCAACCAGGACCACGCGGCGCACTGGCCGCACTTCGAGCGCGCGCGCTAGCTGCAGCACCGCGCGCACCGGCCGTCACCGGTGCGAACCGTCCGCAGCCGCATCTGTCACTTCACGTAGATCGCCGTGACCTCGCGTTCGCGACCGGCTCCGGTCTTCTCGAGGACGACCCAGAACCGGGAGCGTCCGTCACGGAACGGCAGGGTGATCCGTTGCTCGAACACGCCGGGCTCCGACGGCCGGCGGGCCCGCCGGCGCCGCGGGCCAGCGAGCGGCTCTTGATCTCGCGTTCGGCCATGCCGCAGTCGCACCGCCACGCCCGTTCTCCAGCATCAGGAACGGGACGCTCTGGGCACCGGGGGCACGCCGTCGGGCAGCGCCGGCAGCGCCGATTCGACGAGCGTGACCGTGCTGGTCGGCGGCGGCAGCCCACTGGCGCACCAGCGGCAAGCACCAGCCAGATCACGCCGGCGACAGGCGCCGAGCGCCACGATCCATTCGACGAGCGACCGCATCCGGAGTACCCCGGTCAGTGAAGTATCATTTCTGCGTGGAAAAAGTCACGCTGACCATCGATGGCCGGCAGGTGTCGGTGCCCAAGGGCACGACGGTGCTCCAGGCGGCCATCGAGGCCGGAATCCAGGTTCCGTACTACTGCTACCACCCCGGCCTGGGCATCGACGCGTCGTGCCGCGTCTGCCTGGTCAAGATCGAAAAGATGCCGAAGCTGCAGACGTCGTGCTCGACGCCGGTTGCGCGAGGGCATGGTCGTGCACACGACGGACGCCGAGTCGGTCGAAGGCCGGGCCGGCGTCTTCGAGTTCCTGCTCATCAATCACCCGCTCGACTGTCCGGTCTGCGACAAGGGCGGCGAGTGCCCGCTGCAGGACTTTTCCTACAAGTTCGGCAACGCCGAGAGCCGGATGGACTTCCCGCGGCGCACCTTCGACGGCGAGGGCGTGAGCGCCGACGTCGACTTCGGCCCGACGCTGATGCTCAACCGCAACCGCTGCATCCTGTGCACGCGCTGCGTCCGCTTCATGCGCGAGGTCGACGGCGACGCCCAGATCGGCATCATCGATCGCGGCAACGGGAGCGAGATCGCCACGTTCAACGAGCAGGGCGTCCACTCGCTGCTCTCCGGCAACCTGATGGACGTCTGCCCGGTCGGCGCGATCACGACGCGGCAGTACCGATTCCGATCGCGGCCGTGGGACAACCCGCACGCCGTCGACACCATCTGCACGCTGTGCTCGAAGGGCTGCAGCACCACCGGCGTGGATCAAGGCCAAGCCCGAGTGGGCCAAGGGCTCGCGGCTGATCCGCATGACGCCGCGCTACAACCCCGCCGTCAACGACTTCTGGATGTGCGACATCGGCCGCTTCCAGTACACCTGGGTCGAGGGCGACCAGCGGCTGCGCAAGCCGCATGCTGCTGACCAAGGACGGCGCTGCAGCAGCGCGTCGACCTGGAAGGACGCGCTGCATGCAAGCGTGCGCGATCTGCTGGACGCCGCCGGCCGCAGGGATCCGGCGTCGGTGCGGATGCTGGCCTCCGCGCATGCGTCGCACGAGGAGCTGTTCCTCCTGAAGCAGCTCGCCGCAGGACATGAAGGGCGAGGGCGGCGCCGCCACGTCCACGTGACGTGGCGGCGCTCCGAGAAGCAGCAGCCGGCCGAGACGAAGTTCCGCGTGCCCGCCACCGACGCGCCGAACGTGACCGGCGCCGCGGCGCTCGGCCTGGCGGTGGGCGCCGGGCTCGACGGCGACGCCGATCTGCGCCGGCTGCGCGCGGCCGTCGATCAGGGCCGCGTCGGCGTGCTCTACGTCGTCGATCCCGGGCCCGGACGGGTCGATGGGCGACCTGCAGTGGGTCGTCGAGGCGCGCAACGAGCGGCCGCCTCGCCGGTGCTCATCTACCAGGGCGTGCTCGCGACCGCGCTGTCGAAGGTCGCCGACGTCGTGTTGCCGGGCGCCGCGTGGGTCGAGAAGGACGCGACCTACACCAACGATCAGGGCATCGTGCAGGCCGCGTCGAAGGCCATCAACCCGCCGGGCGAAGCCGTCGAGGACTGGCAGATCCTGACCAGCGTGGCCGCCGCGCTCGGGCTGCCGTTCACCTACACGAGCTCGCAGCAGGTCCGCGCCGACGTGGCGCGGCGCTCGCCGACGCACCGGGCTACGCGGACCTGGCGGTCAGACGTTCAACCGGCCCGTGCCGCTGAAGCACTGGCTGCAGGCGAGCAACCCGATGGAGCGGTGGAAGTGGAACGACATGTTCCAGGACCTGCCGCCCGTCAAGGGCCACAACGTGCAGATGGAAAGGGCGCCGCAGGCCGGCCGTGATTCCGCTGAGGCTGGTAACCGAGGAGATCTCGCGCGCAACCGGAGTCAGCCCCGACGGGTATCCTTACGCGGCCATGATGCGCCGCTCCGTCCGGATCCTCGTGCTGCTGCTGACCGTCGCGGTCACGGCGGGCGTGGTCTGGCGGGCGACGATGAACGAGCAGGTCCGCGGGCGGATGCGGCTGGCGGCGCAGCAGACCGATGCGCTGGCCGCCGACGCCATCTTCGAGCTCATCGACCTCAGGTCCACCCTCCATGCCTACGTCGCGCCCGGCCAGGGCGAAGCCTTCTGGGCCGGGCGGCGCGCGGGCCAGCTGGCCAGCCTCCGCGGTCGGCTGCGCGAGCTCGAGCCGGCGTCCACGGCGGCCAACCATCCGCTGACGACCGCGCTGGCCAGCCTCGACGGGCTGGCCGCGGTCGAGGCCCGAGCGCGCGCCTCGGTCAGAGACTCGCAGTCCCTCGTCGCCGGGGACATCATCTTCACGGAAGCGCGGGACCTCATCGACAGCGCGGCGCGCGATGTGTCCGACGCGCGTCAGGCGATGGCGCGCGCCACCTCGGCGCGTGAAGCGGGCATGGCCAACGAACAGTCGCTGCTGGCCGGCGCCCTGATGGCGGCGTGGATCTTCGCCCTCATCCTCCTGGTGCCCGTTCCCAGGAGGGAAATCGCCGCCGTTGTCCAGCCCGTGGTCACGACAGAGCAAGGCGGTTTGAGCCTGCACCTTCGCGACATGACATCCTCGCCTCCGCCGAACCGCGAGCGATCCGCCGCAGCCGTGGCGCCCGTGGCGCCGGCCGCACCTGTGGCAGCGCCCGCGCCTGCACCCGTGCCACCCGCGGCGCTGGTCGCACCCGTCGCCGTGCTGGAATCCCTGGCTTCACTCTGCGCGGATATCGCGCGGGTGTCCAACGTCGGAGAACTTGGCCCGCTGCTCGGCCGGGCGGCCGCACTGGTCGGCGCCCGAGGCGTTGTGGTGTGGCTCGCCGCGGGAGGCGGCCAGGAGCTCGTGCCGGCCGTGTCCCATGGCTACGACGAGAACATGCTGGCCCGCCTGGGGCCGATTCGCCATCGACGATCACAACCTGACGGCAGCTGCATTCCGCACGGAAGAAGCTGGCATCACGCCGGCCCAGGACGAGCAACCGGGCGCAGTGGCCGTGCCGCTGCTCTCGGCGTCAGGCGCCAACGGAGTGCTGGCGGCCGAACTGCTGGCCGAGACGAATCCCGCCCGCTCGGCCGCGCTCGCGGGCATCATCGCCGCCCAGCTCGCGGCGTTGTTCCCGGCGTCGGCCGCCAGCGGCGAACCGCCGCAGCACGCCCACGCCAATTGATTCCCCCGACCCTCAGACCGGCCGCATGTACGCCGCGGGACGAACCGGGCGGCGGGGTTCACCCGGGTTCGCTCCGGGTGCGGAACGAGGCTCGATCGTTGCCTTCGTCGTGCCGGCCTTCTTGTCGCGGAGGTAGCCGATCGTGACGTCGCCATCGCCGACTTCGCGCATCGTGTCGACCACCTGCTCTGCGTCTCGTACCCGTTCACCATTGATCGAAGTGATGACGTCACCGGCCTTCAGTCCCGCCTTCTCCGCGGCGGAGCCTGGCTCCACCGACGTGATGAGTGCGCCACCCTCGCTCGCTCCGAAGTACTGCGAGAGCTGATTGCCCATCGAGTCCACCGAGATCCCGAGCCGCCGACGGCTCGACGGTGCCAGCAGATCGTCGAAATCGTGGTCCCAGCGGAAGCGCATCGGCGGCATGTCCATGCGGAACTCGCGCAACCCGCGCTCCACGTCGCGGCGGATTCGATCGCCGTCGATGTTCATCTCCCACGAGAACGCCCGGGCCTCTGGAGTGGCCGTGAGGGCCTGCCGTTTCCCGTCCCGCAGAACGGCGAGCGGCACCTGCCGGCCCTCGGGTGTCTCCTGAACCAGGCGCGTGAACTGACGCGCGCTGCGCACGCGCTCGCCGTCGTACTCCACCACGACATCTCCGGTCTTGAGCCCGGCCTTCTCCGCCGGGCTTTCGGGATCGACCGAGTCCACCCTGACGCCGCCGGCCTTGTCGGTAGCGTCCAGATCCCGCACCATGACGCCGAGACGGCTGCCCCGGCCGTCGAGGAACATCAGCTCGCGGCGCTCGCCCGGACCCTGCAATTCCCGCGACACCCTGGCTCCCTGGGCCGCGAGCGCCGATACGGCGGCCACCACGCCGACCGCCAGCACGCCAATGAACGACCAGTAACGCACCTTGCCTGACATGCCCGCAACCTCCGTTCGAGGACGAGCGCGCGGCTCGCGCCATCCGCCGTGTTCGCGTGGCGGGATGGCGGAGAACCCAGCCGCCCTCACCCTGCCAGTTTGAGACGACAGTGGCCGGCTCTTGGTTGGGCACAGATTCGAGGCGAGACGGGCCGGACGGCGCGGAACTAGGGGCTAGAATCCCGATATGGCACAGGCCGGTTCGCATGCCGAGCTCCGCAAATCGATTCTCGAGCGCGCCGAGCGCGAGCGCGTCAAGTTCCTGCGCCTGCAGTTCACCGACATCCTCGGCGTGATCAAGAACGTCGAGGTCCCCGACCGGCAGTTCGGCGAGGCGCTCGACGGCCGGATCATGTTCGACGGCTCGTCGATCGAGGGCTTCGTCCGGATCGAGGAGTCGGACATGTACCTCAAGCCCGACCTCGCCACCTTCCAGGTCTTCCCGTGGACCGACCGCCGAGCGGCGCGCCGGGTCGGGCGCGCATCATCTGCGACATCGCCAACCCGGACGGCACGCCGTTCGCCGGCTGTCCGCGGACGACGCTCAAGCGCGTCATCGCGCTGGCCGCCGAGCGCGGCTTCACGATGAAGGCCGGGCCCGAGGCCGAGTTCTTCCTGTTCCAGCGGCGCGACGGGCAAGCCGACGACCGAAACGCACGACGCCGCCGGCTACTTCGATCTCGCGCCGGTCGATCTCGGCGAGGACGTGCGCCGCGAGATCGTCGCTCGCGCTCGAGCAGATGGGCATTCACGTCGAAGCCGCGCATCACGAGGTGGCGCCCGGCCAGCACGAGATCGACTTCCGCTACGACGACGTGCTGGCGACGGCGGACAACGTCAGCACGTTCCGCTTCGTCGTCAAGAACGTCGCGCTGCGCAACGACCTGCACGCGACCTTCATGCCGAAGCCGATCTTCGGCCTGAACGGCTCGGGCATGCACACGCACCAGTCGCTGTTTCGCGGGACGGCGCGAACGCGTTCTTCGACGAGCGACGGCCAGTGGCAGTTGAGCGAGACGTGCCTGCACTACATCGGCGGCCTGCTGCGGCACGCCAAGGGCTTCTGCGCGATCACCAACCCGCTGGTGAACTCGTACAAGCGGCTGGTGCCGGGTTACGAGGCGCCGACGGCGATCGCGTGGTCCGAGAAGAACCGCAGCCCGCTCGTGCGCGTGCCGGCGGCGCGCGGCGTGGCCACGCGGATCGAGCTGCGGATGCCCGATCCCTCCTGCAATCCGTATCTCGCGCTGGCGGTGATGCTGCGCGCCGGGCTCGACGGCATCGATCAGCAGATCGATCCCGGCCCGCCGGTGAACAAGAACATCTACAAGATGAGCCACCGCGAGCGGCGGCACCTGCGCATCGACGACCTGCCGGCGAACCTGAGCGAGGCGCTCGACGAGCTCGAGAAGGACGACCTCGTCCGCGACACGCTCGGCGAGCACATCTTCCAGCACTTCCTCGAAGCCAAGCGCGAGGAGTGGGCCGACTACATCCGGCACGTGTCGCCGTGGGAGACGGAGCGGTACCTCGGCGTGTATTGAGGTCGGGAACCGCTCCGGCACCGGTCCAGCCGTCCGACCGCAGGCATCAGCTCGAACGGCGCCGGCGTCGCCCGCGGTCACGGGACGCGTCACTTCGCGGCAGGTTCGCCGGCAGGACCGCATGTCGCTTCGGCAAATGCTTCCCGATCCGCGTGTGGCACGCGCGTTGAATATCGGCCTGGCGGCCGCGGCGGATCACCGGGGTGCGCAAATCAGGCAGGCGCTGGCATCGCCGCACCCCGGCTCTCCATTCACGATCCGACCGCGGCCTCAGTGTCTGCGAGGAGGACGCGGATGCCATGGCCAAGCTTCGCCGTCGTGCTCGCTGCTGTTCGCGCTGCCGCTGGTCTGCGCGACTGGCGCGTGCGCATCGTCGGGCTCGCCATCGATCTCCAGGTCAAGACCAACCCCGGCCGCTACGTCGATCACACCGTCACGCGTGCACGGGCACGGTCACCACGTCGTGGGGCATTCCGCTCGTGCCGTTCAAGATGTATCAGGTCGCCGACGGCACCGGCGAAATCCTCGTGGTCTCTGACAACACCCGCATCCCAGCCGAGGCGCGCGGGTCAGGGTCACGCGGCAAGGTCGAGGAGTTCGCCGTGTTCGGCGGCCGATCGATCGGCCTCCACCTGCGGGAGAAGAGTCGGCGATGTCACGAGTGAGCTCGATCGGTTCTGAGGTCTGCGGTCTCAGGTCGCAGGTCTCCGGGGCGTCTCGGCGGCCTTCGACGCCCGAGCCACCGTCGACCTGTCGGCACCCGTCGGCACTGCCGCGTCCGCACGGACGCCCGGCACCTGCCGTGACCCGCCGGCACCTGGCCGCACCGTCCGCACCCCCGAAGCTTGTGAATTCTAGGTACAATCACCGGGCTGTGGAAGCCCTCGAACACCCGTCACTGTTCGTCGAGCTGGTCAACGCGCTGCTCGCCCCCCTCGGCATCCACGCGCCCGACTACCTCGTCTTCTGCGCGCTCATCTGCCTCATCGTCCTCGTGCTCGGCCTGGCCATCCGCTCGAAGCTGAGCGTCGAGAACCCGGGCAAGCTCCAGATCGTCCTCGAGGACATCATCAGCTTCTTCGTCGCGCAGCTCGAAAGCACCATCGGGCCCGCAAGGGCCGGCAGTTCCTGCCGCTGCTCGGCGGCATCGTTCGTGTTCATCTGGATCGGCAACCTGATGGGCCAGGTCCCCGGCCTCGGCGCGCCGACCAGCAACATCAACGTGCCGTTCGCGCTGCGCCATCACGCTCTGGCTCTACTACCACTGGCAGGGCATCGCGCGCAGGGCCCGATCTCCTACATCCTGCACTTCGCGGTCCTGCCGGGCGTACCGATGGCTGATGGCGCCGGTGATCTTCGTCATCGAGATGATCAGCCACCTCTCGCGCGTGCTCTCGCTCACGCTGCGTCTCTTCGGGAACATCTTCGGCGAGCACCTGGTCGTGCTCATCATCGCCAGCATCGTGCCGTTCCTGATGCCGCTGCCGATCCAGATGCTCGGCCTCGATGGTCGGCACCGCTGCAGGCGTTCATCTTCATGACGCTGGCCGCGATCTACCTGAGCGCGGCGGTTGCGGTGGACGAGCACCACTAGCGGCAGGATCAGGGGTCAGGGGTCAGGGATCAGGGATCAGGGGTCAGGGATCAGGGGTCAGAGGGGGCGGCCGATCAGCGATCAGCACGCGGCCTGACCACGCCACGCCCGAGGATCGGACTCGGACCACCTTATCGGGTTCGAATCCCTGCCTCCCCGCCACTTCGCTCGCCAAGCCTCGCTCGTGGCTGCTCGGCAAGTCCCTAGTTCAAGCCGCGACTCGCGCGCTCGTCGCGAGCATGCTCGAATCCCTGCCTCCCCGCCAGCTCTGCGGCAAGACACCTATCCCTGCTTCGGTTGAACGCAATTTCGCGACGAACCTTACAGGGGTTCGTCCAAGCGGCCCGGGCGGTTATCAGCGGGCCGCGGTCAGCTCAGTGAATCAATTGAGCCCGACGCGCATCTCCTGGAGCGACTGGACACTCGACGACGCGACACCAGTCTAGCGGTGATCGGCGAGACGAACCTGCCATCGCGCAAAGACATCGAACGGCCTTCGCGTCTGCGTGGAGGCACCGGGGAAGAATCGTGGAAGCGCGGCAGGATTCCCGAACGCGAACGTCCAGGCAGTCGTAACGGGCACTGACTCGACTCGACCGGGGTTGGGGTTGTAGAAGAGTTCCGTGCTGTCCGGCGAGCTGCACTCGTAGCGCGCATCTCGATCGCCACGAGAACTCGAAGCCTGACGCTTCGATCAACCAGCCTCCGGGCTCTCGCAGTCGAGCTCATTTCACTTCACCGCCAACCTATTTCGCATCGAACTGCTTGCCTCGGAAGAGCGGAGGATCGACGTTTTGAAACCTGAACGGCAACGACTGGTCCTGAAACAGCCTCGGGCCTGACTGAAGTTGGTAATGCAAGTGTGGTCCGAATGCGTCGCCCGAGTTCCCCAACCGTCCAACTACTTGGCCCGTGAGGACCCGATCCCCGGCTTTGACGGTGACAGAGCCCGGTTGCAGGTGCATCATGACGCTGTACTCGGAGTTGCCATGGTCGATGATTGCGCAATTGCCGGCATACGCCATAACCGGGTCACGGAGCGGCAGGTACCAACTATTGGCGTCAGGCTGCTCTCCCGGACGCGGGTTGGTGGGTACGTCATTGCGGGCGTAGATCACCGTTCCAGCCGCGGGCGCGAGGATCTCGCGGTCCCAGCCCGCATCCGATGCATTCTCGTTGGCATCGTTTAACTGCGCTGCGTAGTTGGAATCCAGGCCGCGCATGTCTACGGCAAAAGCATTCCAAACGCCGCCGTGGCCGCCGTTCGTGATCCAGTCCTGCCCAACAACGCCCTTGCCACGAAAGGGAAGGGTGAGCGCTGTCTTCTGTTGGTAGTATCGAATAGGAATCCTCAACGTCTGCTCTGCCCGACGGCCCTTCATATCTGCGACTGTTATCCGGACAACTGCGGAGTCGATCGCCAATGCTTGGGGATGGCGGAAGTAAAAGCGAACGTCAAATGCTTCGGGCAGCGTAAACGCACGCGTCGGCGACGCGAGCGGCGTGTTCGGTTCGATCCTGTAGCTTATCCGCCTGATCTGTGCCAGCATTTCAGTCGCCCAATCCTGCCTCTCGACGATAGATCCGGCACTAAAGAGTTCCACGCGGGCGGCTATCGGGGTGAGCTCGCAATCCGTCGAACAAATCACGGCAGTATTGAACACGAATGACGACGTTCTAGCACCTCCTGGATCGTCGACTTTGTACACAATTTCCGGAACGACCTGTAGACGGAAGTCGGGCTGACTGACCTGTGAAGATGCGACGGCAACTGAGGACGCGAACACAACTACGAGCAGCAGACCGCGATTCATGTCAGCGCAACTCCTTGTGGAGCCACAGAATGTTCTGGCCTCGGCAACCGTGGCAAGGACGACCTGACCCCAAAGGGTTCGAGCCCTCTCGCTCATCCCCGACGTCCGAGCGCACCTGCGAGCAGATTGGTGATTTGCCTCATCTGCAGCCGCGCAAAGTCACGCAGGGATGCGTACTCGGTAACCTCAATGATCCGAATTCGCTGATCGCCCAATAGCGGCCCTAGCAGCTCGCGTCCCTCTGCGAGGGTCAAACCGTCGTCATGGGGGAAATAGGCGACCGGCAGCTCGTGGTCAGCGAACGCATCGACATCCAAGTGGAGCACCACTGACGCGGAGGATGGCAACACGTCGAGTATCCGCTGTGCAGTCGTGCGCGCTCCTTCCCGGCGAACCTCTGCCATCGAGACTAGCCGTGGAGCATGCTCCGCGGCTCCACGTTGACGATCCCGCGTCGCGCCGATGATCGTGACTTGAGAAGGTGGAAGCCCGGGACCCGCCCGAAAGGGTTGGCCGTGCATCGCCAGCCACAGGGCGAGATATGCCGCACTCTGGCTTTTCGTCGAATCAGGGGTCCCGTCATCGCAGTCGCCGTCGATGTACAGGACGTGCACTTGGTCGAGGCCAGCCGACTTCATCAGTGCTTGGGTGGTTCCAACGACGATGCTGCAATCGCCTCCGATCAGCAACGGCACGTGGCCTGGTTGGTCCAGAATCGGCATCAACCGATCACTCAGGATCTCCCAAGCGATGCGCGGTCCCGGCCAATTACGGATCGGCGGAACTTCATGATGGGGTAGATAGCTGGGCAGGGGGATGTCGCCGCCATCCATCGCTTCGCAACCCGCCACCTGCAGTTGTGCTACGAAACCGGAGTCTCGATACGGCTGCGCATCGTGCTCACTGCCCGGTGTCAACGACCCCGTGCGATATGGCACACCGAGCACATGGTAGATCGGGCCGTCAGCGAACCGTGACGTTCCAGTGTGGGTCATGCAAACCAGTATGGATCTAGGTGCGGGATCGCCGGGCTGCAGGCGGACATCGAGCAGCCGCTGAAGCAGACCGCCGAGGCTCAGCAACAAGAGGAGTAGCCGCTGAACTCCTGAAGATCGACCAGCCGAAGATCTTGGCCCCGGTGCGGGGGCGATTGGCCGGATTCTCGCTCGGTCTACTCGTGCGGTTCGTCTTGCTGCTGGAGCGAGAGATGGAGATCGTCGTGAGCCACGCGCGCCCGCACCTGGTCGCCCAAGGGTCCCGGTGACTTGGGATTCTGTCCGAAATTTGTATGCATATTTCGGACAGCCGACGGAAAGCCTGCGCCTCGACTTACAGGACAGATCAATCGGTTGTGAGGATTCTCAGTCACGCTGCCGTGATCAGGTCGTTGTGAATTCCGTCCCTGACACCCACGACACGAACTCCACGACCCGTGATGTGCCGAGGCTAGCGGCCGATGTCTTCCGGGCCGTTTGCGCCACGCTAAGGTGGAGCTTCGAGCAGCGCTCGGTACTGAGCTGCCTTGTCGTGCTTGCCCCACGCGACATAGAGGTCGATGAGGCGGGCGATGGTCGCCTGGACGTCACGACGTGGCGGTGGGGACAACGCTTCGAGATCCCGGCGCGCCTCGAGCAGCACCGCCTCCGCCTCGCTGTAGCGCGCCAGCGCGGTGAGCGAGGCACCCAGCAGGCTCTTCGTCGCTCCGACGCTCCAGTCGTCTTCAGGAAAGATGCGCCGGCGATTCGGCACGAGTTGAGGCGCGAGCAGTCGAATCCGCAAGCCCTCCCGAAGCAGCGCCTCGGCGGCCTTGGGCTCGTTTCGTGCCAGGTGTACGGAAGCCAGATTGATCGTGTAGATCGCGACCAGTTGATGATCGCTCCCCAGCGCCTGGCGCGCGATGTCCAGGGCCCCCTCGAGCGCGGCCTGCGCCTCGTCATATCTGCCCTGGTCGCGCAGAATGCGCGACAGGCTGTTCAGCGTCACGGCCACGAGCGGGTGGCGTTCGCCCAACGCCTTCCGATGAATGTCGATGACCGTGCGAAAGGCCGCTTCGGCCGCGCCTCGGTCGCCCTTGGCTGCCGTGATCAATGCGGCATCGTGCAGCGTCGTCGCGGTCATCGCGTGCGCTTCGCCGCGAGTCTTGCGATTCACCTCGAGCGATCGCCGGAGCAGCGCCTCGGCGCCGTCGAGGTCGCCATTCAGCCGCAGGACCGACGCCAGGTCGCTCAGGCTGACCGCGGTTTCCCCGTGTTCGTCGCCGAGCACCTTCCGCCGGATCGCCAGCGCTTCGCGGTGCAGCGGCTCGGCACGCCCGTTCAACCCTTGATCCTGGTAGATGCGGCCAAGTTCGGCAAGAGTGTCCGCGACACTCGTGTGCTCCGGGCCGTAGATGTGGCGGCGGATGCTCAGCGCGGACTCGAGGCTCGCGGCCGCTGCTTTGTAGTCGCCCTTCTCAGCCGCCAGTGCGCCGAGATCGTTCAGGGTCTGCGCCACACTGGCGTGCTCCGGCCCGAACGCCGCCCGGCCGCTGGTGAGCGCCCGTTCGAGCAGTTGCTGTGCCTTGTCGTACATGCCGAGGCGGCGGTACATCCTTCCGATGACGGTGAAGATCTCGGCCTGCGCCTCGGGCAGGTCGACGAGCTCCTTCTGCACCCGCTCAGCCGAAGCATCGAGCAGTCCCAGAGCCGTCAGTCCGTCCGGGGTCGCGCGGTTGGCGATTGGATCGGCGCCGATCAGCAGTCCGGTGAGAGCCTCGCTCACCTTGGCCGCCTTCGCGGCCTCCCTCTGCGCGCGGTCGCGTTCGGTCGCGAGCCGGTTCGTATAGAACACCGTCAAGGCGCCAAGCATGAGGACGACCACCACCGACGCCGCCACGGCGCCGGGCGTGTCGCCAGACGAACCTCGTCGCCCGATACCGCAGCGTATCGGGGCGGGCGCTGATCGGCTCGTGACGCAGAGAACGGCGGAGATCATCCGCCATCGCCGTGACCGAGGCATAGCGCTCGGCGGCGTTCTTCTTGAGCGCCTTGGCGACGATGGTGTCGAGATCTCCGCGAAGCGCCCGGCGCAGCCTGGCCACTGTTGTGCCGCACCGGGCGGCATGGCGAGCGAGCGCCTCCGGCGCCTCGGTCCGGCCAACAACGGCGTCCGACATCCGGCGGGGCTCCACTTCGAGGATGGCGCGGCATCAGCGTGACGGGTGATCGGACGGCGGCGCCCGCGGGATGTTGCCCGCTCGAGCAGCACGTAGAGGAGCACGCCTAACGCGTACACGTCGGTGGCGGTTGTCACCTGTCCCTGCGCCAGCTGCTCCGGAGCTGCGTATTCCGGCGTCATCGGTGCGCCGGCCTCTCGCGTGAGCCCGACCGCCTCGCCAGCCCGCGAACCACCCCACAGCGCGTCGTCCTTGAGCAGCTTCGCGATGCCGAAGTCGAGCAGCTTGACTCGGCCATCCACGCTGACCAGCACATTGGCCGGCTTGATATCCCGGTGCACGATCAGGTTCGCGTGCGCGTGGGCGACGGCCTCCAGCACATTGAGAAAGAGACCGATGCGCGCCTCGATCCCGAGCGCGTGCTCGTCGCAGTAGCGGTCGATGGTTTGACCGTTCACGTGCTCGAGGACGAGGTACGGCTGGCCCGCTGCTGAGACACCCGCATCGATGAGCCGGGCGATGTGCGGGTGCGTCACCTTGGCGAGAAAAGTGCCTTCGCGCCGGAATCGCTCCTCGCCGGTGCGGCCCACGAGCGCGATGTTCAGCAGCTTGACCGCCACGCGGGCTTCGAAGCGGCCGTCGCAGCGCTCCGCCAGCCATACGCTGCCCATTCCGCCCTGGCCGATGTGTGAGATCAGCCGGTAGGCCCCGACGACCTGCCCCTCCAGCGACGGCATTTCGGCGGAGCGCGGAACCAGAGCAAGTGCGCCTTCCAGGTACCGGGACTCCTGCAGGTCCCCGTGCTCAGCGAGCAGGCTCTCCAGCTCAGCACCGAGAGCCGCGTCGCTTGCGCGGATGGCCGCGAGCCAGGCGGCGCGACGGTCGCCGGTCATCGACAGGGCCTCGTCCAGGTGCGGACTGAGCGCGCGCCAGCGATCAGGGCTGATTGGAGGCACGGGTCACTTCTCGTCTGGCCGGGCGGTGGAGCTTGACACCTTCATCAACCGTAGCAGTGTGCCTCGCGAGTATTGCGTTGATTGCGCTCTCACTAGTCACGTCTGGCGCCCGGCTACGCGTCGTTCCTGCCAGCCCGAGGGCATCGTAGCAAAGACGCCCGACTCAGACTACTCGGTGCCGGCCGGGGCCTGGTCGGGCATTGAAGGCCGCCGGGACGATGACCGCGATCTCATATGCGTGCTCTTGTTGACGTCAGGCGATCGATGTCGGCACGGCTGTAGCCGAGCTCCCCGAGAATCTCCCCGGTGTGCTCACCGAGGCCTGGCGGCGGTCGTCGATAGGAGGGCGGCGACCCGGAAAGACGTCATCGGGTTGCCGATCGTGGCCACGTCGCCGAGCTCCGCGTGGCTCATACTGACGAGCATCTGGCGCGCCTCGACTTGCGGGTCCGCCAGCGCTTCGTCGATGGACCTCACGCGACCGCAAGGCACACCGAACCGTTCCAGCCGTGCCAGGAACTCCTCGACCGACCAGGCCGCGGTCTGGATTTCGACGATGGCGACGAGTGCGGCACGGTGCTGCAGCCGTCCGATGTTTTCGGCAAATCGCGCATCACCGGGCAGGTCGGGGCGATCGATGGCCTGGCAGAACTGCCGCCACAGCTTGGGGTTACCGGCGCAGACCATCACCAGACCGTCTTTGGCGCGCAACGTCTCGTAAGGTGCAATCGACGGGTGCTGGTTGCCCATGCGCCGGGGCTTCTGGCCTGTCGCGAAGAAGATCCCCGCTGGCAGCGACATCGTTGCCAGGATCGAGTCGAAGAGCGAGATGTCGACGGCCTGGCCGCGCCCGGTGCGATCGCGGTCCCGCAACGCAAGCAGGATGCCTGCGAACATGAACTGCCCGGCCATGTAGTCGGTCACGGCGACGCCGACTCGCGACGGCGGCCCCTCCGCCGGCCCGGTGATGTCCATCAGGCCGGCCTCGGCCTGGAGCACGGGATCGTAGCCAGCCAGGTCACGGCGCGGGCCGGTGTGCCCATACCCGGTAACCGACGCGTAGACGAGGCGCGGATTGATCTCCGACGCCCGGTCGAATCCGAACCCGAGCCTGGCGAGCGTGCCGGGGCGCAGGTTCTCGACGAGCACGTCGGCGTCGCGGATGAGCCGCGTGAGCACCTCGGCGCCTTCTGTCGATTTGATGTTCAGCGCGAGGCTCCGCTTGTTGCGGTTGACGCCCAGGAAGTAGCTGCTCCACCCGTCGATGAACGGCGCCCAGCCCCGCGTATCGTCGCCGTGGTCCGGCTCCTCGATCTTGATGACATCGGCGCCCATGTCACCGAGGAGCATCGTGCAAAACGGCCCGGCGAGCACGCGCGTGAGATCGATGACCTTGAGTCCGTCGAGGGCTGGCATGCGGTCGGCGTCGGTCTCTCAATGCCGCCTGGCAGCGGTAGGGCTGCTCGTGGCCGGCCACAGCTCGCGCCGCGGCAGCTCTGTTGATCTCGTCGATGATCTTCGCGTAGGCGCGGCCCACCTGTTCCAGGCCGGCCGCCGGCACCCACTCCTCGCGTGTCCTCCTCGGTGTGCTTGGCCTCGGGGGAGGTGATCACCTGCATCGACGGAGCGTCGCGCGCCACCTGGCCGATCTCGCCGGAGGCGCCGGTGTCCATGTCGGCGGTCAGGCCGACGTTGAACCGCGCGAAGGACTTCAAGCGCGATGTCGAGCAGCGGCTGGCTGCCCCAGACCCACCACCGCATCGGCGACACCGCGTTGGTCTTGCGGAGGTGCGGTCCCCAATATTTCGTCCGGACGGCGGACACATGTTCCAGGTTGATGATGAGCGCGGTCTTCGCCAGGACGGTGTCGCGCTCATCGTGCAGCCATCGCGCACCCGGCCCGCCGTGATGGCCGGCCGAGCCCAGGAAGATGATCTTCCGCCTGCGCTCGGCGCGCGGCACCTTCGAGAAGTGCTCCAGCAGGCCCATCATCACGGCCAGGCCGGATCCGTTGTCGATGGCGCCGTCGAAGTAGCCGTCCATGTGCGCGACGATGATGATGTCCTCGTCCGTGGTTCCGGGAAGCGTGCCGAGCACGCTGGCGGTCTTCAGGTCCGGCACGCTCTTCGGACTCGAGCGCGATCTTGACCTTCACCGATTCGCCCTTGCCGATGCGCTCGAGAAGCGCGCGGCCGTCTTCGTAGCCGACGCAGAACCCCGGCTTGCCTTGCGTGCGAAGCTCCCACACCGTGAAGTTGTCGGAGATGCCGTACATCATGCCGATGGCCGCCGCGCCGGCCATCGAGGGCGCGCTGCACGGCGCCCTCGGCCGTAATCGAGTGCCGCAGGACGCCGGGCTGCGGGATGCTCTGGATCAGCACCGCCTTGCCCCTGACGTCGCGGCCGACGAAGTCTGCGGCGGTGCCGGTGTTGACCCAGACGACCTCGAACTCCACGCCGCCGGCGTGGTGTAGAGGGCGAGTCCTCGGCCGGCCGCGCCGTCTTCAGCGCGAAGGCTGGTGCCGCCGCTGGAGAAGGAAATGGCGAACGACTTGGCCGTCCACTGCGGCGCCAGATCGAACGACTTGCGGTGGACGTTCTCCAGGCCGAATTTCCTGAAGTAGCCCTCGACCCAGTCCTGTGTCTCGGCGTGGCCCTGGAAGCCGACGTTGCGTCCCCAGAACAGCGTGCCGCGCGCCTTGTCGCGCCGCGAAATCGCCGCCGCCTCGCGGACCACCGCCTTCATCTTCATGCCGTCGATGTCCGCGTATCGGCGGTCCTCGGGCAGCAGCGGCACCTTGTAGAAGGCGTTCTCTTTCACACGCTCCGGTGCGTCGAGCAGGGATTGCCGAGCGGATTGGGCGGTGGCGGTGCACCGGTGCCAGGCGCCTGCGCGCCGGCGGCCGCAACCATCAGCACCAGCGCGACCGGCAGTATGGCCCTCATGAATCCGTCCTTTCGATCGCCGGCAGAGTCGCCCGGGCGCACGGCGACATCTTACTGTGGCGGCGGGAGTCGAGGCCGCCGAGGAACGGCCGCCACAGTAAGGTGCTGGAGGGGTGACTGCTATGCTGGGACGTTGCCCGAGCTCCCCGAAGTCGAAGCGGTCCGTCGCCTTCTCGACCGTCATCTCACTCACGCTCGCATCGCGCGAGTCGAGCTCGGTCGCGCCGGCCTGCGCTCGCCCTTTCCGCCACAGTTCGAAGCCCGGCTAATCGGCCGGACGGTACGATCGCTGATGCGCCGGGCCAAGTACCTGTTGGCGACCTTGTCATCGGGTGACACCCTGATCATTCACCTGGGCATGTCCGGATCGTTCCGCGTCGAGCCGCCCTCTGCCGCCAACCGGGGCGAATCCGCCGAGCCGGATCGTCACGATCACGTCGTGTTCCACCTCGACTCGGGGGACCGCGTCACCTTTAACGATCCGCGGCGGTTCGGGCTCATGGATCTGCTCGGCGAGGAGGAGCTGGCGCGCCATCGCGTTCTCAGCCGGCTCGGTCACGAGCCGCTCTCGGCGGACTTCGATGCTCGCGCGCTGGCGGAGGCCTGCCGCGGAAGGAAGACGGCGCTCAAGGTGGCGCTGCTCGATCAGCGGATCGCCGCTGGCATCGGCAACATCTACGCATGCGAGGCGCTGCACCTGGCTCGCCTGTCGCCGTTCAGGCGCGCGTCCACGATCGCCACCGCGGGCGGTGCGCCGCGCGAGGCGGCCAATCGGCTGGCCGACGCCATCAAGCGTGTGCTGAAGCGTGCCATCGATCGAGCGGCGACAGCGTCGAGCTCGGCGCGGTTCCGTGTCTACGATCGCGAAGGCGAGCGGTGCCCGCGGCGGGGATGCGGGGGCAGGATTGCGCGGCGCACGCAGGCTGGCCGATCGACGTTCTACTGTCCGACCTGCCAGCGATAGGGCGGCGGCCGGACGAGGTCTGCGACGGCCTACGCCGTGATCTTCACCACCACGACCGTCTGATCGTCGGTCTGCTCCGCGTCCCCACGGAACGCCTGCACCGCTCCGAAGATCGCACCGACGATCTCCTTGGCCGACGCCGCGTGGGAGCGTTCCACGACCTCGATGAGACGACCGGCGCCGAACTCCTGGCCTTCCTCGTCGAAGGCCTCGAAGATACCGTCCGAGCAGAGGACGAACACGTCGCCAGCCTGAAGGTCGAGCGTCACTTCGTCATAGGTGGAACCGGCGAACGAGCCGAGGGGGACTCCAGGCATGGGAATCTGTTCAGCCCGTCCGCCGCTGCAGCGGACCGGGAACGGCAGCCCGGAATTGGCGAAGGTCACCTGACGCCGGCGGAGGTCGAACATGGCGTAGCAGAGCGTGCAGTAATACTCCTCGAGCTGCCGCTCGTGCAGGATGCGGTTGATCGCGTTCAGCACCACGCCGGGCGTGCTGCGCCGGGTCTCGAGCCGGCGCCGGAAGGTGCGCCCGCGCACCAGCTCGCCGGCGAAAGCGCTGTAGAGCGCCGCGGGGACTCCCTTCCCCGAGACGTCGCCGACCGAGACCACCAGGGTGTGGGGCTCGGGTGAGAGAAAGTCGTACATGTCGCCGCCGAGTTCCCGCGCCGGGTCGAAATGCCACGCGACGTCGACCCCGCGCAGGCGTTTCGGCAGCTCCTGCGGCAGCAGCGCCAACTGGACGCGCTGGGCGAAGCGCAGCTCCTTCTCCAGCCGCAGCTCGTTGGCGCGGATCTCCTCGTAGAGGCGGGCGTTCTCGAGCGCCACCGCCGCCTGAGACGCCAGCAGGGTCAGCAGCTCCACGTGCTTCTTGGTAAAAGCGCCGAGCTCCGGGCTCTCGAGATCGAAGACGCCGACGCAGCGATCCTTCAGGAGCAGCGGGATGACGAGCTCTGAGCGCACGTCCTCGACCGCCTTGATATAGCGCGGATCCTGGGTCACATCGTCGACCAGCACGGGCTCCTTGTGCAGCGCCGCGTAGCCGACGAGGCCTTCGCCCAGCTTCACCGGTTCGAGCGCCTTCGGGTTGTCACCGTACTTGATGGCGAGCTTCAACTCCAGCGTCTCGCTCTCCTCGTCGAGCAGCGCGATGCCGAAGGTGCGGTAGTTGATGAGGCGCTTCACCAGGTGGGCGACCCGGGTGAGCAGCTCCTCGAGATCCAGGATGGCGCTCATCTCGCGGCCG
Source organism: uncultured Acidobacteriota bacterium (assembly GCA_963723005.1). Lineage (GTDB taxonomy): Bacteria > Acidobacteriota > Vicinamibacteria > Vicinamibacterales > UBA2999 > VFZN01. Next base: position 1,005,693 of record CAVRPA010000020.1, read on the forward strand.
ATCTCCGCGAGGGTTTCGAGCGTCTCGGCGTACTCGCGCTCCGACTCGAACAGCCGGGCGTTCACGATGGCTTGCGCGACGTGGGCGGCGAACTGCCGCAGGATCATCTCGTCGCGCTCGGTGAAGGCGGCTCGCTTGTCGCTCAGGAGGTTGAGCGCACCGATGACCTTCCCCTTGTGACGGAGCGGCACGGCCAGCTGCGATCGAACGCCGGGGACCGTGTGCAGGTAGCGCGGGTCCTGCTCGACGTCATCGAGCAGGATGGGCCGGCGCTCCGCCACCGCCGATCCGACGATGCCCTGGCCGACCTGGAGGCGGAAATTGCGGACCACTTCCTCCGGATAGCCCACGGCGTAGGCGATGTGCAGGTCCTGCCGCCGTTCGTCCAGCAGGTAGACCGAGAACACCGTGAACGAGGTGAGACGTGAAATGAGCTGGGGAATTTTCTCGAGCAGCTCGTTGAGGTCGAGCACCGAGGTCACTTCGCGACCGAGCTCGGTGAGCACCGCGAGCTCGGTCGCGTCGCGAATGGCGGGAAACCCCGCCGACGAATCCTGCCGATCGGTCATTGGCTGCTGGTCTTTCGGGCGGCCTCACCGAGCGTGTAGCGGGAAATCCAGTCCTGGATGCGGGTGAGGCGATCCTTCTGATGATAGTACTCCGTGATGCCGTGTCCCTCGCGCGGGTAGAACACGAGCTCCGTGGCCTTGCCGCGATCCTTGAGGCCGCGGAAGAGCTCCTGGGCCTGACCGATCGGCACGCGCTCGTCGCTGCCGCCGTGCAGGATGAGGGTCGGGGTCACCACCTTGTCGATGCGCGTCATCGCCGAGCGTTCCATGTAGAGCGGCAGCCGCTCCGGCCCCGCCTGCCCGCCGAAGTAGCCGATCAGGACATTGGGAATGTCGTTGGTGCCGTACATGCTCCACAGGTTCGTCAGGCCAGCGCCCACCATCGCGGCCTTGAACCGCGCCGTCTGGGTGATGGACCACGCCGTCATGTAGCCGCCGTAGCTCCAGCCGATGAGGGCGAGCTTGTCGGAGTCGGCGATGCCGCGGGCGACCAGCGCGTCGATTCCTGTCATGATGTCGCGGTAGTCGCCGCCACCCCAGTCGTTGATGTTGGCGCGCAGGAACTTCTCGCCGTAGTTGGTGCTGCCCCGCGGATTCGGATAGAACACGGCCCAGCCCTGGCCCGCCCACAGCTGACCGCCTTCCAGGCCGCCCACGCGATAGTTGTTCACGAACGCTCCGGCTGGCCCGCCGTGGGCGACGACCAGGAGCGGATACCGCTTGCCCGCTTCGAAGCCGACCGGCTTGAGCAGCACGCCTTCGACCGTCCACCCGTCGCTCTTCCAGGTGACGACCTCGCTGGCGCCGAGCGCGAACTGGGCCGCCTGCGGGTTCGTGGTCGTCAACCGGTTGAAGGTGCGGAAGTCCGGGCCGGTCACATAGACGTCGTTCGGCGACTCGGGAGAGTCCTGCAAGACCGCGATGACCGCCCCGTCACGGCTCTGCGAGCCGAGTTGCAGGGTGCGGCGTTCGGTGAGGGCGGTGTATCGCGCGGCGGTGACGTCGTACGAGAACACGGTGGTGTAGGCACGCTGACCCGTCGCGAAGATGATGTGGCTGCCATCCCGGCTCCATTGCGGCGTCGCGGCTTCGAGATCGAACGACGGCGACGAGGCGTCCTTGATGACCCGGGCCGCGACGTCGTAGATCATCAGGCGCGACTGCGTGATCTGGCTGGCCGGTGTGCCATCGCCATTGGGTTTGGCGGTGTTGAGATCTGCCACCCACGCGATACGGGTGCCGTCGGGCGACCACTGCGGGCGGCTGTCGCGCCCGAAGTTCGTGCTGATCTTCGTGATCTGCTTCGTGGCGACCTCGGCGATGTACACGTCCTGCCGCTCATCCCGGAGCATGCTGGTCAGGCCCGCGCTGAAGACGATGCGGCTCCCGTCGGGTGACCAGGACAGGGGGCCGGCATCCACCGTGTAGTCCTGTCCGCTGGTGATGGGCGTCGCCACGCTGCTGTCGGCGATCTCAACCACCCACACATGCCGATAACGCAGGTCTCCTTCGAACACCCGCTCGTCGTCTCGGGAGCGGACCTTGGCCGTTTCATCCGAGCTGCGCGGCTCGGTCGCCACGAAGGCGATGCGGCGGCTGTCGGGCGCCCATGCATACGTCGCGACGCCTTCCTTGGCGTCGGTCACCCGCCGGGCTTCGCCACCGTCGGATCGCATCACGTAGACCTGCGGCCGCGGCGCGTCCTCACCCGTACCGGTCCCCCGCGCAGACAGGAAGCTGATGGAGCGGCCATCGGGCGACCACTGCGGCTGGGAGTCGCCGCGCTGACCGAAGGTGATCTGGCGACCAGGGCCGCCGGCCACCGGCACCATCCAGACGCGCGTCCGCGACTCGCGCTGGTTCGGCTCCTTGTCCGAGGCCGGCTCCCAGGCCCGCACGGTGTACAGCACCCGCGTCCCGTCAGGCGACACCATCGGCGAGGAGACACCCTTCAACTCGAGCACGTCGTCCACCGTGACAGGCCGGGGCTGGGCAAGACCCGTAGTAGTGACACCAGCACAAACGACGGCCGCTAGGAACGTGCGCATGCTTCGCCTCCAGAGCGGGAAGTATACTGAGAGCATCCCGCAATGCAGAACGAAGAAGTGAAGCTGCCGCTCGACTACTCGGCTATCGAGCGCATCCTGCCCCACCGCTATCCTTTTCTGCTCGTCGACCGCATCATCGAGTTCGAGCCGGACAAGCGCATCGTTGGCATCAAGAACGTCTCGATCAACGAGCGCTACCTGTCGACGACGTCGGGAAACGGGCGCCCGGCGCTGCCGCCGACCATCCTCACCGAGGTGGTGGCGCAGGTGGGTGCCATCCTGATCCTCGCCAAGCCCGAGTACAAGGACCTGCTGATCTTCTTTCGCGGGATCGAGCGCGTGCGCTATCGCGGCCGGGTATACGCCGGGGACGTGCTCGAGGTGGAGGCGCGCGTCAAACGCCTGCGCAATCGGATGGGCGTCCTGGAGGGCCGCGCCCGGGTCGGAAACCGCATCGTCGCCAACGGCAGCATGACCTTCGCGCTCGGGACGAAAGACGCGCACGAGGCGTGAGGCCGCTCAGAACCCCAGAACCGCAGAACCCCGAACCGCAGAACCCCTCAACTCCCCTTATACAGAACCCGTCCGAGGCGTTTGTTCCACGTCGTGAATTCCCCCTCGCCCGCATCCTCCTGAACGGCGCGCCTCACCTGATTGA
>CAVRPA010000021.1:0-41264 GCA_963723005.1 uncultured Acidobacteriota bacterium
ATGCTGATCATCCATTCCGACGACGATGAGTCGGTGCCGGTGCGGCAGGCGCACGACATGGTGGCGGAGCTCGAGGAGGCGGGCGTCAAGCACAAGTTCGTGCACTACAAGGACCGGGGTCACATGCGTCTGACCGACGAGGTCGTCAAGGAGATCCTCGAAGCAGCTCCTGGACGGTTCGCAGATTCGTACCCGTCCTCCAACAAGTGCGTCGCGAAGGAATGACGCAGCGCGTGGCAGGTGACGCGCTTCGGAAGCCCGGTTGAACGGGCCGCGTCGGCGACGGCGGGATGCTGCATCCCGTGGTGGGCGATGAAGCGCCTGTCCAGAGGCGGTAGGCCTCTTCCGTGCGGGGCATTCCGGCGGTCTACTAACAAGTTAGGCTGCGACGATTAACACCCGGGTGAACCCAATGTCCCGTCGCACGGATCTCCTCCTCGCGGCACTTCTGCTGGCGGGTGCGGTGTGCATCTCGGCACAGCCCGCTACGACGTGGCGGAATCCTTCACCCCACAAAGCTCAGCTCGTCAACGTTGATGAGAATGTAGAACTCGAGGTCTTGGACTGGGGCGGATCGGGCCGGCGCATTGTCCTGTTGGCCGGCTCTGGGAACACCGCGCACGTCTTCGCCGAGTTCGCCCCACGCTTGAGGGGTCGAAAGTTGTCCGAATTCCGAACGCCAATCATTATGTGTTCTTGTCTCATGAGGACGTGGTGCTCAGAGAGATCAGGGACTTCATAGGGGCGCTGCGGTGAACCTGATCGACGCGCAGCCTACCCCCGCTTGCAGCCGACGGCGGCCGATGGAATACTGGGCCGCCGCGGCTGAAGCGGTAAACGTTAGACCGCTGAACAGGCGGACAGGCCTTGAGACGTCCAGGAATGCTGAGGCCAGCGGCGCGCTCATTGTCGGGGACGTCGGCCAAGGTGCGCGCGAGGAGATCGACTACGAGCCCGCCGGCGCGGTGCGACGGGCGAACACCTGCCCGATCCTCCGCGATCGTCCGATAAGGGGTGTTCCGTTCACCGCCCACCCTCGCTAATAGCGACTATCGTCTCGAGGCGTTCATGGAGTACTACGAACAGGCCGGTGGAGGATCGGTACGATGAACACGCAGTGGCTTCGCTGGTGCGCGGCAGCAGCCGTCGGGTTAACCCTCGGATCGCCGCTCGCTGCGCAGGCGCCGCCCGACTGGTCGCGTCCCACCGAACCCTTCCGCATCGTCGGCAACGTCTATTGGGTGGGCACCTACGATCTATCCACCTACTTGATCACCTCCCCGGATGGCCACATCGTCATCAACACCGGGCTGGCCGATTCGGTCCCGCAGATTCGCGCGAACATCGAGCAGCTGGGGTTCAAGATCGCTGACGTGAAGATCCTGACGGCCACGCACGCGCACTGGGATCACGTGGCGGGGCTGGCGGCGCTCCAGAAGATCACCGGCGCCCGCGTCTACATGTCGGCGCCCGACGCCGACGTCCTCGAGTCGGGCGGGAAGAGCGATTTCAGGTGGGGCAAGGATCCGCAGGCGTGGTTCGATCCGGTCAGCGTCGACCGTCGGCTCGCGGACGGCGAGACGATCACGCTGGGCGGGAACTCGCTGACGCTGCACCTCCACGCGGGGCACTCCAAGGGCGCGGCGAGCTTCACGTTCACCGTCCGCGACGGGACCAGGGACTACCGCGTCGGCATCATCAACATGGGAAGCATCAACCCGGGCGTCAGGGTGAGCGGGATGCCGGGGTTTCCCGACATCGGCGAGGCCTACGCGCGCACCTTCGCCGCCCAGAAGGCGCTGGCGCTGGACGTGTTCCTGGCCTCGCACGCGAGCCAGTTCGGGATGCACCGGAAGCGCCAGGCCGGTGCTGCCTACGACGCCAACCGGTTTGTGGATCCCCAGGGCTTCCGCGAGGCGGTGGATGCGCTGGAGGCGACGTTTCGACAGCAGCTCGCGAAGGAGCGGCAACCGTAGCGGATGGTCGATGCGGCTGTTGTCGCGATTGGTGCTTCTGATACGTCGTTCCGTTCACCGCCCACCCCCTTTATAGTGACTATCGTCCTGCTCTAGCGACGATACAATCCGCGGCATGCCGGGCTACCGCATCGATCGACGGACGTTCCTCCTCGCCAACCTCGCGATGGCCGCCGGCGCCGGCGCCCAAACCGCACCGCTCGAAACCCTGACGCAGTGGATGAACGCCTCGACCAGCGAGCGAGAGCGCGCGTTGCAGTCGCTGGCCGATCGCGTTCGCTCCCGCGATGCCGACATTCGCGCGTGGGTCCAGATTGCGTCGCAACCGGTCACCGGCAAGGGAAAGCTGCAGAGCATCCCGTTCGGTGTGAAGGACATCATCGAAACCATGGGGCTGGCGACGGAATACGGATCGCCGATCTACAAAGGGCGTATCGGGACGTCCGACGCGGCGATCGTTCGCCTGTTGCGCGAGCGTGGCGGCGTGCTGTTTGGCAAGACCCACACCACCGCGTTTGCGTATCGAACGCCATCGCCGACACGCAATCCGCGCAACCTGAATCACACGCCAGGCGGCAGTTCGAGCGGGTCGGCCGCGGCGGTTGCGGCCGGCATGGTGCCGTTTGCGATTGGGACGCAGACCGGCGGATCCACGATCCGGCCGGCGTCGTATTGCGGCGTCACCGGATTCAAGCCGACCTACGGCGTCCTGTCGAACGAGGGCGTGCTGCCGCTGGGCACGAGCCTGGATACCATCGGCTTCTTCACGCACACGGCCGACGACATGCTGCTGTTGTGGGACGCGATCGGCCAGCCGACCGGGCGCGACGAAACCATCACCTTTGGCGTGCCCGAGCCGCTACCCGACGTCGAAGCTTCCATGGCCGCGGCGCTGCAAGAATCGGTCGGCCGCCTGCGTCGCGCCGGCGTCCAAGTCGCCGGGGTCGACTTGCGGATGATGCCAGCCCTTCGCGAGTCACAGCGCACGGTGATGTTCTACGAGGGCGCGCGGTTCCACCAGCAGCGCTACCAGGAATACGGCGATCGGCTGGAACACATCGCCGAGCTGGTGAGGGATGGCCTGAAGATCACCGAGTCGGCCTACGGCGATGCGCGACGCTCGATTGCCGAAGCACGAGCCAGGATGGCGGTGTTCTACAAGACCACGCCGGTGATTCTGTACCCAGGCGCTACAGGCCCGGCGCCTGCGGGACTGTCGAACACGGGCGACTCGAGCATGAATGCACCGTGGACCGCGTTGGGCACGCCGGCAATCTCGATCCCGATGCCGGTGGCCAGCGGCCTGCCGCTCGGCCTGCAGCTCACGGCGAATCCTGGAGAAGATGCACGAGTCATCCGCAGCGCGGTTGCGGTGCGGCGGATCCTGGCCGCATGAAAGGGCGCGACTTGCCCCGGCGAGAATGTCTGCTGATCGCCCACCCTCGCTAATAGCGGCTATCCTCCTGCGGACGTACCGATCCTGCTGGGAGACGCCCGCGAGGTCGTGCGCCGTCTCGTCGCGTGAGCGAGGGTGACCTGACCCCGACGGCAAGTCCTCGCCGTCCCGATCGCCTCACCGCGCCGTGATCGCCACGACTGCCACCGAGTGGGGCTCGAGGTCGATGGCCTGATCCGGGCTCCATGGCAGGCTCCGCGCGACCGGCCTGATCGTGTCGGGCGCTGCCAGCGACGCCGCATCGGTTGGCGCGGCAGTGATCGTGTGGATCGTGACGGTGGCGGCGGCCGGCACTCGCGACCCCTGCAGCCGGACGAGTAACGTGTGCCGACTGGCGTCGTAGTTCACCGCCTTGATCACGATGCGCCGGCCGTCGGCACTGGCCGTCGCAATCGCATCCACGGTCCCGGGCTGCCAGGCTTCGGGCTTCGCCGTGGAGATCTCATCGAACAACAGCCGCCGGTCGATGTCGCGGAAGGTGCCGCTCGACGAGGCCAGGTAGGTCTCGGCGTAGTGCTCGCGGAACAGCTTCTGCACGACGTAGGCAGCGCCGGGGAACCACGAGACGTGATCGTGATAGATGAACGCCGTCCAGGTCGGGTCGTCGGTCGTGTTGCGCATCAACAGCGCCGGCGCCGTCATCGTCAGCTCGGGTGCCAGGGTTTCGTAGAGCATCAGGCTGCCGGCGGCGTGCAGGCCGGCTCGCCAGTCGTAGGTGCGGCTGAGATTCCACTCGAGGACCGCGATCCTGATGTCCGGATGCGCCGACGCGCGCACGTAGTCGCGGAGCTTGACCAGATAGTCGCCGATACGCCGGATGCCGGTCTCGAAGCGATCGCTCTCGTACTCGTAGTTGTGGACGCCGAGGACGTCGAAGTTCTCCCCGGCCAGGTCGATCACCGTCTGGCTCCACACCATGTCGTTCGAGCGCTTCTGGCCGCACGCGACGATGGTGGCCCGCGGCGCGATCTGCCGCAGCCGGCTGCCATAGAGGTTGACGACCTCGGCGTAGCGTTCCGCGGTGAAGCCGTTGTTCATCGGCTCGTTGTCGATCTGAAAGTAGCGGACGTCGTAGGGGTCGGGGTGCCCGTTCCGCGCGCGCATCGCCCCCCACTCGGTCGTCGGCGGATCGACCAGGTAGTGCACCCAGTCCATGGCGTACTGCACCGACGCGGGGGCGGTGTCAGGAGCAGGCAGCACGATCATGGCGTCGCTGTCGAGCCTTCGCATCAGGCCCATGAACTCGTCGGTGCCGAACCCGTAGTAGTCGGCGTAGCCGCCCCACATGACGTTCGGGTGATAGGTGCGCGCGGCGTGCGGACCGATGCCGTCCTTCCACTTGTAGGTCGAGGCGAACGACCCTCCGGGCCAGCGAACGAACGGCGGGTCGAGGCCGCGCAGCGCGGCGAGCAGGTCAGGACGCAGCATGCCGTCGGCGCGCGCGTCGGCGCGCATCAGCGAGACGAAGTCGACGAGCACGGCGCCGGTGCCGGTCACCCCGATCTCGACCACCGCCGCGGTCTCCGTCCGCGGGCTGGTGAACGAGTACGGCACCTCGCGCCACGCGGTTCCGGAGACGGGCAGCGGCACCTCGTGCAGCGGGGCCCCGTCGGCACCGCGGACGCGGAACGCGACGCGCGGCGATCCGGTCTCCACCTTCACCCACGCGGATCCGGAGGTACTCGACACCGCTCTGAAGGTAGACGCGGTCCTGCCGGATGCCCGCCGCGGTACGACTGGCGGCAATCCTCACGCTCGTCGTGCCCTTCTCGAACGGCACCTCCACGGTCCGTACGGCGCCGGCGTTGCCGAAGGCGGTCCAGTAGGTGGCAAGGTCTTCGGCCTCGAATCCCGCGCCGCGAATCTGCTCGGCGAACAGCCCGTCGACCACGGCGTGGTTGATGTGCTCGAGAAACTGCCCGTAGACGTTGCGGTCGATGGTGCCGGCCTTGCGATCGGTGTCGACCATCAAGACGGCGACACCTGGTTCCACGCCTGAGCCGGTCAACGCCGGCATCAGGGCCGACGCCACTGAGGCGGACAGAAGGGCCGCGAACCCTCTGGCGTAGATGGGGATCAGCACTGTCGTTCGCTCCAGCGCAGATCCTATCCGAACGGCTGGAGGCCGGTGGCGTCCGGCGTATCATAGGCACGCTGCTGGCGCCCATCCAGCCGGGCCGCAGCGAGGCAACCATGACCGGCAAAGGCAACTGGCGGAATTCCGGAGTATCGCGGCGCGAGGTCATGCGGCTGGGTGCCGGCGGCCTGGGGTTCGGCCTGTTCGGCGGCATCGGCCCGGTGCCGCACGTGCTCGGCCAGGCCAGCAGGGCGGCGGCCGCGGCGGCGACGTCGGGCCGGATCCTGGTGGTGTTCGAGTGGTTCGGCGGCAACGACGGGCTGAACACCATCGTCCCCTACGGCGACCCCGCCTATTACAGGCACCGGCCGACCATCGGCCTCAAGGAGCGCGACCTCCTCAGGATCGACGCCCACTTCGGCTTGCACAAGTCGATGCAGGGCATGAAGCGCCTCTACGACGAGGGCAAGGTGGCGATCGTGCACGGCGTCGGCTACGACCAGCCATCGTTCTCGCACTTCACGTCGAGTTCGTTCTGGCATACCGCCGCGCCCAACAGCGGCCACGAATACGGGTGGCTCGGCCGTACGGCGTCCGCGCTCGACCCGGCCGGCACGCGTGAGAACCTCATCGTCAATATCTCCGACAGCCAGGGGCTGGCGGTGCGCGCCGAGCACCATGTGCCGCTGGTGTTCACCGACCCGAACCGGTTCCAGCGCGCGGCGTTCGCGCAGGAGAAGGCGGCGCTCGAGGCGCTCGGTGCGCCGCACGAGGCGATCGGCGACCTCCATCGCTACGTGCGCGAGGTCAGCCGCAGCGGCGCGCAGGCCTCCGAGGTGGTCCGCGCCGCGTGGAGCAAGTACAAGGGCCGCGACAACCCGGACCTGCGGCTGCTCGACCTCGACAAGGTGGCGGCGCTCATCGAGGCCGATTTCCCGACACAGCTCTACTACGTGCCGCTCCGCAACAGCCTGTTCGACACCCACGTCAACCAGGCCTCGCCGCACGACCGCCAGCTGCTCTACTGCTCGGACGCCATCGCCGGCTTCTTCCAGGAAATGGAGCGGATCGGCCGCGCCGACGACGTCGTGATGTACGTCTACAGTGAGTTCGGCCGCCGTGTGCCCGAGAACACCAGCCTCGGCACCGATCACGGCACGGCCCAGGTGAACTTCGTCATCGGCAATGCGGTGAAAGGCGGCTGCTACGGCACCCCGCCGAGCCTCACCGAACTGGTGCTCGGCGACAACCTGGCCAGCACCACCGACTTCCGTCAGGTCTACGCCACGCTGATCGACGGCTGGCTGGGCGTCGACGCCGCCAAGGTGCTGGGCCGCAGGTTCGACACACTCGGGCTGTTCCGGGCATAGGGAGAGACGAGATGGCCACCCTGCCCCGCTGGTCGCCCGGTCCCGCCGCCTGGAAAGACGATCTGACGCCGCTGCCGGCCGGCGACTGGAACGCCGACCGCGCGGCCCATCTGCTGGCGCACGCCGGTTTTGGCGGCACGCCGGCCGAGATTCAGGCGCTGGCCGATGCCGGCCTCGAGCGCGCTGTCCGTTCGCTCGTCTACTACGAGTCGATTCCGAATCCGCGGATGCAGCCGTTCGTCGAGTCGGGGCTCTGGGACCCGTCGCTCACCGCGTTCCCGGAGAGCCGTCCGGAGGCGACCGATCGTGCGGCGGCCAGCGGCACGTCGATGGGGGTGGCGGTGAAGCCGTCGGGCAGCCGGCCGCTGCAGCCGGTGTCCGACCGCTTCTTCTACTGGCTGCGCGCCACGATGCTCGAGACCCGCCGGCTCGGCTACTGGTGGGCCAACCGGATGCTGCAGACGACGCACCCGGTGGAGCAGAAGATGGCGCTGCTGTGGCACGGCCACTTCGCCACCCACGAGAACAAGGTGCGCGACTACCGCAAGATGGCGCAGCAGATCGAGCTGTTCGAGCGCGGCGCCACCGGCAACCTGCGCGACCTGACCATCGGCGTCGCCCGGAACCCGGCGATGCTCTACTTCCTCGACGCGCAGTACAACGTCAGGGGCGCGCCCAACGAGAACTTCGCCCGCGAGGTGATGGAGCTCTTCACCATGGGCGTCGGCAACTACACCGAGCACGACGTCCGCGAGTGTGCCCGCGCGTTCACCGGCTGGTACTTCGACGATCTGACGTTCAAGGTCGACGCCGCCAAGCACGACGGCGGCACCAAGACGTTCCTCGGCCGAACCGGCGCCTTCGACGGCGTGGACGTGCTGCGGATCATCTTCGAGCAGCCGGTGACGGCTGAATTCTTCGCCGGCCGAATCTATCGATACCTCGTCCGCGACGAGTTGTCGCCGGCGCTGCGGACCCGGCTGGGCGCGGTGCTGCGCGATCACGACTACGAGGTGAAGCCGCTGCTGACGACAATCTTCTCGTCGCGGGACTTCTACAGCCAGCCCAGCTACGGCGGCCACGTCAAAGGGCCGGTCGAACACTACCTCGCCATGCTGAAGCACCTTGGCGCCGACAGCGTGCCCGGCGTACCGGACTTCAACCAGGCGACGATCGCCATGGGTCAGCACCTGCTCAACCCGCCATCGGTGGCCGGTTGGGCGGGCGGGCGCGCCTGGATCACGCCCGGGCTGCTGATGGCGCGCGGCAACGTCGCCCGCGAGGTGCTGATTCCCGACATGACCGGCTTTCGCGACTGGAATTTTTCGGCCGGGTCCGACGACGTGCTGGGCCGGCGGCTGCGCGACGGCTACGACATCGGCGCCGCCACGGCGCTGAACGATCCGTCGACGATGAGCACGTTCGACCGCGTGGCGCTCGAGCGCGACGAGCTGTTCAACACCCGAATCTCGGGCTACATCGGCTGGCAGCAGGCGGCTCGCACGCTCATCCCGACGCCGCGTCAGGCGGCCAGGTTCGACCTCTCGGCGATGCTGGCGGACGCGCACGTCACGACCACCGCCGAGGCGGTGGATCACCTGATGAACCGGATGCTGCGCGTGCCGGCGGCACCGGGGACACGTGACGCCATCGTCACGTTCCTCACCAGGGAGCTCGGGACGAGCGATATCGGTCCGGCCCGCACCTACATGGAGGACGCGTTACGCATGACCGTGCACCTGATCATGAGCACGCCGGAGTACCAACTGGTTTAGCTCGCGGCCGGGTTGCCCCGCTCCCTCGCGCGAAGCGCGCTGGCGAGCCTTGTCTGGCGACGCAATCTCGAGCGAGATCTCCTCCAGGAAGTGCCGAATCTTCGCGACCCGCCATGATGGCATCGACTGACCGCAACCTCAGCGAATCATGCGGTGCACTACACTGCTCTCCACCCGGAGGGGCCCCTCATGAGGAGATCGCTGTCAGCCGCCGCCGCGCTGGTGCTGCTTTCAGGCGCCCAGACACCTGCGCAGCGCTTCCCGCCCGGCTACGTGGACCCGGCACCCATCCTGGAGGCCGCGGCCAGAGAGATCGGCGAAGCCGACTTCACCTGCGTCACCTTCTCGGGCACGGGCTACGGCGCCGCGGTGGGCCAGACCTTCGAGAACGCGGTGAACATCGACTGGCCGCGCATCGACGCGCTGGCCAACTACACGCGCACCATCAACTGGAAGGAGGGCACCAGCGTCGAGACCTTCGACCGGAAGCCCGGTCTCAACCCCGCGTCGTGGAAATACGGCCTCGGTTGGCAGGACGGCACGCCCACGCAGAGGGCTCTGCGCCAGACGCACATCGTCAACGGCACGCACGCGTGGCACATCGACGGCGACGGTCCGCCCGTGGCGGTGCCGCCGGAGCTGGCGGAGCTGTATCAGCTGGACCTGTGGCTCAACCCGCCGGGATTCCTCAAAGCGGCGCGGATGCCCGGCGCCAACCCCGTCGCGCTGTGGCGATGGGAGCAGCTCGAAAAGGGCCGCGACGGCAACGTCGTCTCGCCAGAGAAGGTGTACGTGGTGGCCATCACCATGTTCGGCAAGCACCGCGTGGACGCCACCATCAACTCGAGGAACCAGATCACGCGCATCAAGACCACGGTGAACGAACCGGCGCTCGGCGATTTCAACATCGAGCACGAGTCCACCGAGCAGATGACGTTCGGCAGCGTGAAGTGGCCCATCGCGTGGCACTCGCACCACGGCTGGGACGACAACTGGCAGTTCTACCGCCAGAGCACGGGCCACAACGGCTACGGCGGGAAGTTCCCGACCGTGCAGCCGAACGCGTGCGGCCAGCCCGTGCCCGTGCCTCCACAAGTGGCGAGCGCGAGCTTCGAGCCTCCGCCGGTGACCGTGGCGAAGATGGCAGACGGCGTCTACTTGATGGGCGGCGGCCCGGCCAACAGCTACATGGTGGAGTTCGATGGCTTCGTCGCGGTGTTCGAGGCGCCGACGAACGAAGAGCGCAGCCTCGCCGTCATCGAGGCCATCGCGAAGCTGGCGCCAGGGAAGCCGATCCGCTGGCTGATCAGCTCGCACCCGCACTTCGATCACATCGGGGGCCTGCGCACCTACCTCCACATCGGCTCCACCATCGTCACGCACATGAAGAACCTCGCGTTCCTCAACCGCGACGTGCTGAACTACGAGCCGCGCACGGTGAAGCCCGACATCGTCGCGAAGTGGCCGCCGACCGAGGTGTCGGAGGGCTACAACTACGAGACGGTACAGGAGAACTACGTCATCACCGACAATCGGCGCATCCTTCGCGTCTCCTATGTGCAGCCGCTGCGGCACGCGGAAGGCATGCTCATGGCGTACCTCCCGGCCGAGCGCATCGTGTTCCAGGCAGACCTCTTCGACACGCACGAGGCGCCGCGCTCGGCGCAGCTGCCGTCGATGCGAACGCTGGCCACACAGGTGGCGCGCATGAAGCTGGATGTCGCCACGCTGGCGCCGGTGCACGGCAAGCCCGTGCCGTGGAGTGACATTTCAAGCGGCGCTGAAGTTGCTAGGGGAATAGGGCTATGACATCGGTTGTGAGGTCAGCGTGTTGGGCGATCGCGGCACTGGCGGTGCCCCTCATCGCCGGATGCTCGGGTGGCTCGACACCGTCACCGGCCGCGCCCGCCGTAAGTGCCGTGCCCGTGTCCCAGCCGGGGTTGGCCACGGTGACGGGCAAGGCGCCGCGGGGCGCGGTGGTGGCACTCGAGCCCGCGGGTGGGGTCACTGCTCCGACCCCGTCGGAAGCCGTTGTCATGGATCAGCGCGGGCAGCAGTTCATCCCCGACCTGTTGCTGGCGCGCGCCGGGCAACCCGTGGAGTTCCGCAACGGCGAGGGCATCGTGCACAACGTGTACGTCACGCGTGCCGCGGGCGGCTCGGTGGAATTGAACGTGTCCACGGACCCTGGGCAGGCGCAGACCCATACGTTCACGCAGCCCGGCCTGTACGAGGTGTCGTGCGACATCCATCCGAGCATGCGCGCCTCCCTCGTGGTGGTGAATACCCCTCACTCCGCCATCTCGGGTGACTTCGGCAGCTACCTGATCATGAACGTGCCGCCGGGCCAGGTACAGGCTGGTGATGACGTTCGGCAACGAGTCCAGCGAGCGCGCCGTCGAGGTGACGGGCACTCACGCCACCCTCGACGCACGTTCCGGCGCACGCCCATGACCGATGGTTCTCATCTCATGTGACTTCGGTGGAACCGAATGACTCTGCAAACACTCCTTGGAATCGAGTATCCGATCATCCAGGCGCCCATGGCGGGCGTGCAGGGCAGCGCGCTGGCCGTCGCGGTTTCCAACGCCGGCGGCCTGGGCTCTCTTCCCTGCGCCATGTTGGATGTAGACGGCATCCGAACTGAACTGGCCGCCATTCGTGCGCAGACCGACCGGCCGTTCAACGTCAACTTCTTCTGCCACACCGAGCCAAAGCCCGACGCCGAGCGTGACCTGATATGGCGGGTCTCGTTGTCGCCATACTTCACGGAGTACGCCCTCGACGCCAGCGCCATTCAGGCTGGACCCGGCCGACAGCCCTTCAGCGCCGAGACCGCTGACGTGCTCGAAGAGTTCAAGCCCGCAGTGGTGAGCTTTCACTTCGGCCTGCCATCAAGTGATCTGTTGGCTCGTGTCCGCGCGACGGGCGCCAGGATCTTGTCGTCGGCAACGACCGTAGACGAGGCGCGCTGGCTGGAAGCCCACGGCGTGGATGCCGTCATCGCACAGGGGTGGGAGGCCGGCGGCCATCGCGGCATCTTCCTCTCCGACGATCTCTCCACGCCAGATGGGCACGCTGGCGCTGGTGCCGCAGATCGCGGCGGCAGTGAAGGTCCCCGTGATTGCCGCCGGAGGGATTGCCGACGCGAAGGGCATCGCCGCCGCCATGGCGCTGGGCGCTTCCGGCGTGCAGATCGGCACCGCCTACCTGCTGTGCCCCGAAGCGACGACCAGCCCCCTGCACCGCGCGGCGCTGAAGAGCGATCGCGCCCGCGTCACCGCCGTCACGAATGTCTTCACCGGCCGTCCCGCCCGCGGCATCGTCAATCGCATCATCCGCGAGCTGGGCCCGATCAGTGCCGCGGCGCCCGCGTTTCCGCTGGCGCTGCCGGCAGTGTTGCCGCTGCGCGCAAAGGCCGAAAGCCTGGGCCGCGACGACTTCTCGCCGCTGTGGGCGGGGCAGAACGCCAGCGGCTGCCGGGAGATCTCCGCAGCCGACCTGACGCGTGAGTTGGGCGAGTCGACGCGCGTCTGAGCGACGCGGTATCGTAGGCGCCGCCCTGGTCGTGGTCGCCACTTCCAAGCAGTCCGAGTTCAGGGCAGGGCGCGAGTTCCCTGTCTGAGCGTCGTCGTCGATCCAGAGGCCGTTGAGGTCGGCCGATTCGATGAACCGACAACCGCTGCGGAGGGTACCACGTGGCTTGTTTGAGCCGGGCGAAGGAAAGCGAGTTGCCCAAGTGCTTGTGAACGCCCGGAGCGGCGGTTGACCGGCCGACCTCGTCGGCCTGTGGAGCGACGACGACGCTCAGCCTTAAGGGAACGAGCGGTACATGCTGGCCCCGACCTCGTCGGCCTGTGGAGCGATGACGACGCTCAGGCGTCGTGGCAGAGTTACCGCTTCACGTCGAACGATACGCCTTGCGACACGCGCCAGTGCTCTGACGCGTCTCGGCCGAATGACTTGAACCACCGCGCGTCGGTGCGCATGCCCCACTTCTCATCGACCGGAACGCGGAGGCCGCCTCCGGCGTTCATCTCGAGCCCGACCCTGGGCTCGGTCCCGATCACGAAGCTGTTCCGCGACACGACCGGCACGCCGTACTGAGCGAGCCCCAACCCAGTCGCGAGATATGGGGTGGCTCGTCCGATGCGCGGCAGGTCATACAGGAGATTCACGCTGGAGTTGAGCGCGTTCATATCGCCCTCGCCGCGCCGGTAACCTAATTCCGTCTCGAGGCTGAATGACGAGCCGATCGGAAAAAGGATGGCCGCGCCAACTGGAGTCGACCCTCTTGAATCGATCGAGACGAAGGGTGTCACCTGAACCGCGGGCGATGCCGCGGCGTGCGGGGCCGGTAGCATCGGCCGCGTCCTGCGCGCTCGCCGGTGAGCGCCGGGAGCGTCAATCCCAACGCGGCAATCATCAGAGGTGCAATCGTGAACGCCTTCATACGTCACCTTTCTGGCAGTCCTTCACGCCCGTCGGCACACCCTGGCAGGAGCGCCAGCCCTGCCGTGAGCAGGGCACCGCTGCCCGGCTCGAAGCGCGTGCGACCGTGCCCAGCTGCGCCAATCGTCCCGATATTCGAGCGGCGAGAGATAAGACGAGCGAACCGCCGTCGCGGCCTTACCTGGTTGGGCGCGAGGCTCGTTCCGCCGGAGAACGGCCCTTACGATGCTGAAATCGGCTGGACGTTGTCGATGTTCAGCTCACGGACATCAAGGCGCCGCACTTCCAGATGGTCAACCATCAGCGTGCGCACCCGCGCGCGTTTCAAGCTCAGGGCGCCCACGACGAGACGCCCAATGGCGAGCGCCCCGATGGCCGTCGCCCCAAGCGCGACCGCGCCGAACGCGACCGCGCCAATACCAAGGGCGCCGGTCGAGCGCGCCGGGGTCCGGTGATCTGCGGCAGCAAAGGGTTCAACTTCTCGAGGCCCCGTCTGTTCAGTCTGTATGTCGCTCATGGTGTGCCTCCGCCAGGGTTGCTTTGATTGAGTTCCCACAACCGTAGCGAACCGCTCATGATGAGGCAAGGTCAGCAGGGGAATCGATGGCAAAACGCGCGGCGCGTCACAACATTCTGGGTGAGGGCTCGCTCGGTGCCTTCATCCTCGACCAGCTGAGCGCGCTCGGCGAGGTCCACGCGCGCGCGATGTTCGGCGGCGCCGGCTTCTACTGTGCGGGCGACTTCTTCGGCATCCTGTTCAAGGACCGCTTGTACTTCCGGGTCTCCGACGAGACCGTCGGCGAGTACCAGAAGCGAGGCATGAAGCCGTTTGAGCCGTTCAAGAACCGCGCTGGGTCGAAGCGGTACTACGAAGTGCCCGCGGACGTGCTCGAGAACCCGGACGAACTCGTGCGCTGGGCGAAGCGAGCGGTCGCTTCAGCGAGGCTCTAGGCTTCACTCCCCGTCCCAATCCACCAACAGCAACGTGAGATCGTCAGCCGGCGCTTGCCCGGACCAGGTATCCACGGTCTGCACCAGGCCATCAGCCGCGGCGTCTGGCGGCAGGTGCCCCGAGGCGGCGAGTGCCGGCTCGAGCCGCTCGAGCCCGAACAGGTCGTCGTCGGCGTTTCCCGCTTCGATGAGGCCGTCGGTGTACAGCAGGAACCGCTCCGCCGCGCGTAGCGGCTGCTCCACTTCGCAATAAGGCGCGCGCCCGGAGAAGCCCAGGAGGAGGCCGTTCTGTTCGAGCTGTTCGACGCTGCCGCGTGTCCGCGCCAGCCGCAGCATTGGTGGATGCCCGGCAGCCCCGTAGCGGATCACGCGCGAGGAGGCGTCGACGAACAGGTAGCTGGCGGTGACGTACTGGCCGCCCAGTCGCCCGCAGAGCGTCTCGTTCATACCAGTCAGCACGGCCGCTGGACTCTCGGCGTGCTCCCGCTGCGCCGCAAACGCCATCTTGACCATCGAGGCAATCAACGCTGCTGGAACGCCGTGGCCGGACACATCGGCTACCAGGATGCCAACGCGCTCGGCATCAACTTCCAGGAAGTCGTAGAAGTCGCCCGCAACAGCGGTCATCGGCCGGTATCGCGCGGTGATGGTGAGGCCGCGGACTCGAGGCATCGATTGCGGTAGAAGCGACGACTGGATCTGCCGCGCGATGGCCAGCTCACGATCGATGACGGCCAGGCGCTCGGACTCGGCAAGCACGCGCCACGCCGCGATGGTGCCGAGACACACGATGAGGACCGTGAAGCCGAACGGCTCGAGATCCGGCCCCGGCACGTCCAGCACGTCCATGCCGCGCAGGTTGTCGACCACCGCCGTCACCGACACCGCCAGGGCGCCGACGCGTACCGTGCGCAGCTCGCGCGACGGCGTCAGACCCGGCCGACAGATCCAGATCAGAATCCCGATGAAGAACCCGATGGCGATGACGTTGTTCGCGACCGCAGCCGAAAACGGCTCGCCGCGGATGGCGTCCGAGACGACGCCGTAGAGGGCGAAGACTGTCAGCCCCACCGCGCCGGTGGTCCAGAAGCGCCGCCACGACGGAAAGATGGCGCGCGCAAACAGCACGATCGGAATCGGGACGAGGTAGGTGATGGCGGCCTCGGCATGGTCCCAGACCACGGACGGCAGATCGACATACAGGCGAAACGTCTCGGTGCGTATCAGGAGGCGTGCGCCGTAAAGGATGGCAAAGAGAGCGGGCCAGAGCAGCAGGCGCGCCCGGCGTCGATGCAGGCAGACGAGCCCCAGCGTCAGCAGGCCGGGCAGCGCGATGAGCACCCCGAGGACCAGGCCGACCGAATCGTTGCGCAGGATGCCGCGCAGCTCCGCGGGGTTCATCGCCGCTCATTATGGGACATACAATCGGTCCACTGTCATGTTCCTCCGCGAACTGCACGTCGAGCACCTGCGCGCGATCCGTTCCGCCACCGTGCGGTTCGACGCCAGCACCACGCTCATCGGCGAGAACGACAGCGGCAAGGGCAGCCTGCTGCGCGCGCTCGAACTGATGCTGGGCGGTGACAGCACCCCGCGGCTGGACCCAACCGATTTCCATCACCCGCGCGGCGCCGACAGCCCGGAAGCCATGCCTCGCATTGCGCTGACGTTCGAGGAACGCGAGCCAGGCGAGTGGAGCAGCCCGTGGCATGCACCTTTGGTGCAACACTTGTCCGCCTCGCAGCCGCCGCCGCGCCGCGTGATCGTGCAGGCCACCGGCGTTCCGGGCACGACCGGCGAAAGTCCGACACTTCGCCTCGAGGTCCACGGCGTGACCGACGAAACCGCCCAGCGCACGATCGTCGAGCACGTGCGCGCCACCACGCCGCTGATCCACGTCACTGGCGGCACGCTCACCGGGCACAGTTCCGCAGAAATACCTGGGACGACCCGGCCCGAACCTGGACAAGCCGCGGAGACTGCTCTTGTGCTCGTCGAGCAGATCCTGCACGCGGCCGACGAGTTGCTGAGCGGCCGTGCCACCAATCCCGAGTCCTGCATCGAAGCCGGTGCACAAGCGGCTCGCGCACTGCTGGCCGCGAGCCCGAGGCACGTCGATCCCGCCAGCAGCGACCTGGCGAGTGCCATCCTGGAGATCCTCGGCGTAACGGCGAATGACCCGGGACGGTCGAAGGCGGCCCGTCCAGAGACGATGACGATTGCCGATCGCCTCGGCACGGTCCTCCTGCTGGCCGCGGTGCTGCGCCGGATGCCAGCAGGCATGCCGGCCGGAGTGGACCCGCTCTGGATCATCGAGGATCCGGAAGCGCACCTGCACCCGATGACGCTGGTCGCCACCGAGCGCCTGCTGGCGCGGATACGCTGGCAGAAGATCGTCACCACGCACTCGGGTGACCTGCTGTCGGTAACCCCCCTGGCGCAGATCCGCCGACTCGTTCGCCACGACGGCATCGTCCGCGCGTCCGGACTGCGCCCGCGCGCGCTGTCGCGCGAGACCCTGCGGCGCGTCGGTTACCACCTGCGCATGCATCGCGGCGTCGCGATGTTTGCGCGTGTGTGGCTGCTGGTCGAAGGCGAGTCGGAGTTCTGGATTCTGCCGCAGGTGGCGCAGGTGATGGGCCACGACCTGGCGATGGAAGGCATCTGCCCGGTCGGGTTCGCGCAGTGCGGCATCGATCCCCTCGTGCGCACCGCGCGCGAGTTCGGCATCGAGTGGCACCTGCTGGCCGATGGCGACGAGGCCGGCCGGCACTACGTGGACGCCGCCCGCCATTACATCCGTGACGGCGAGGAACACGAGCGCCTTACGTTCCTGCCCGAGAACGACATCGAGCACTGTTTCTGGCACAACGGACACGCCGGCACGATCCGGGAAGTCGCAGGACTGTCAGGGACGACGATGAGCGACGTCAAGCCATCACATGCGATCTCGAAGGCCGTGCACCGCAAGTCGAAGCCGTTTCTCGCCTTGCGGCTGGTGGAGTCGGTAGCGGCTCAAGGACCGGCCGGTGTGCCGCCGCCGCTGGCGCGGCTCATCGAAACGTGCGTCGAGCTGGCACGGTCGGCGCCTCAGCGCGGTGTCGGTGCAATCCGCGGACGCTCGTAGCCGCGGAGCGGGGAGAGGTTGATGCCCGTCTTACTGTGGATCGTCGGGGTCGCCCTGGTCGTGATTGGCATCGCGGGCATCGTGTTTCCCGCGTTGCCGGGAACGGTCCTCATCTTTGCCGGCCTGCTGATGACGGCGTGGGCCGACGACTTCACTCGCGTCGGGCCCTGGACGCTGCTGGCCATCGGGCTGATCGGCGCCGCCAGCTACGCCGTGGACTTCGTCGCCGCCGCGCTCGGTGCCCGCCACGTCGGCGCCAGCCGCAGCGCCGTCGCCGGTGCCGCGCTCGGGACGCTGCTCGGCATCCCATTCGGCCTTCCCGGCGTGCTGCTTGGCCCGCTCGTCGGCGCCGTGCTGGGCGAGCTGAGCGTGAATCGTGAGCTCGGCCGCGCGGCCGGAGTGGGGCTGGCGGCGTGGATTGGCTTTCTGATCGGCACCGTCGTGAAAGTCTCGCTCGCCTTCTTGATGATTGGCATCTACTTGATCGCGTTCTGGTTCTGAGGCGACGTGCGCGCTCGAACTCGCGAACAGCAGGATGTGCTCACCCCGGTCCCGGAGACGGATGTATCGTGCGCTGAAGAAAGGAAGGCGTGATGGCTGAGACTGGCGTCGCACCCGCCATCGTCGTGGACGCCCGCGATCCCAAAGGGCTGGGACGTGTGCGTGTGCGATATCCGTGGCACGAACGGCCGGACGAGGCGCACTGGGCGCGAGTCGCTGCGCCTCTCGGCGTGCCAGTCGTGGGCGGGCCGCCGGAGGTCGGTCAGGAAGTGCTCGTCGCCTTTGATCGCGGCGACATCCGATCGCCGTACGTCGTGGGCGGCTTGTGGAACTCCTCGCGTCCACCGGTCCCCGCGGCTGGTGCGCTCGAGGTGCTGCTGCCTGCCGGCGGGATCACCCTCCGTGATGCCCACGGCAATCGCCTCACCATCGAAGGGCGCGCCAGCGGCATCACCGTGCGTGCATCCGGGGCGATCACCGTCAAGGCCGGGGCGGAGATCACGGTGGAGGGCAGCGGACCCGTTCGCGTCAAGTCCTCGGCGTCGCTGACGCTCGTCGGCGCTGTCGTGCACGTCAATTGAGGTGGCGATGGGCGCCCCAGCTGCGCGCGTCGGCGACATCACGAGCCACGGCACGCCGCTCTCCCCTGGACCGGGCGCGGTCACGGTGTTGATCGAGGGCCGCCCGGCATGGCGCGCCGGAGTCGATCAGCACGTCTGCCCGCAGGGCACCGGCGCCGGCGCCCACGTCGGCGGCGCTGTTGCCGTGGGGAGTAATACGGTGTTCATCGGTGGGCATCCCGCGGCGCGTGCCGGAGACGCGGTAGTTGAGGCTGGCGGGCCGAACGCCATCGTTGCGGGCGCGCAAACAGTCCTGATCGGCTGAATCGAGCGCGACAATCGACCGGTATGGACGTCCCGACCAACCACCGCGCGCGGGAGTGGCGCAAGCCTCCCGGCGCGCGGCGTTGCTCCGCTCTAGTTCGGCCCCGGAGCCTGCACGCCACCCACGACGTTGACGAATCCGAACATCCAGTCGTTCAGGAAGTGCACCCGGTTCATGCAGATCACCAGGTAGCGGCCGGTCTTCAGGAACCGGTAGCTGATCAACTGTCCATTCGAAGTGGCGCCAGCCGGAATGGTGCCGCCGTTCAGGAACTGCTGGCCCCCGGCTGACATCAAGCGACCTGGCTCGGACCACACGCGGTTGTCGGGGTGCGCGTTGGTGACATTTGCCTCCGCCACCAGCACCACGTCGTCACGTCCGTCGAGCACGACGTGACGGGCGTTGGCATTGGTCGCCGACAGGTTGCACTGGTGATTCGCGGGTGCCTCGATGATCTGCGGATCCGTGCCGGCGCAGAGGAACTGTCCCAGCTCGTTCCTCGTCGTGTCGGGGCTCACCTCGTAGAGCGCGAACCCGTGCCCACCGCCGTGAATCTGAAACGTCACCTGGCCGCCCTTCTGAATCGTCACTTCCTCGGGCGTCAGGTGATGCAGGAGATAGGCGCAGGGATCGGCCGGACCGCCGATGCCCGTGGTTTGCAGGCATGGAGGCGGTCCGATCGGCACCAACGGCAGCACGCCGAAATCGACCGCGGCGTCCGTCGGCACAGGGCGCGGCGGACCCTGCGATGGTTCAAAGGCAAGACCGGAGGAAGGCAGCCATGCACCGAGGGCGCAGGCCGCAACCACGAAAGCGAATCGAGACGTCATGCGACGCTCCTTCGTGACGGTTGAGACCCTGCCGGCGCAGACAGGATGGTGTGCGCGCATCTTACGCACAATCTGCCCGCGAGTTCAACGTGCTGCCCGGCGCTCTACCGGTTCCCGGCGTCCGGCTCGGCCGGCTGACCCTGAAGCGCGAGACCGCGATCGACGACGCGCGACCACTTCGATGATCCGGTATCGCCGTATGCGTCGTGCCAGTTCCACCACTTGTAGGGCGGCGTCTGCGGGTAGCCCTCGGGCGAATCCTCCCACTCCTCCTGTCGGCCAAGCGCCGTGATGTCGAGGAAGTTCCAGGTGCTCCCCATCGCTTCGTCGCCGCGACTGTTGACGAAGTAGGTGCGGAACACGCGGTCGCCGTCGTCCTTGATGAACGCGTTCGTGCCGTGCCACTCGTCGACGCCGAAGTCTTTGTCAAAACTGTCGGTGATGGTGACCCACGGAATCTTCCAGTCCATGCGCGCCTTCAGGCGCTCGATATCGGCTTGCGGCGCACGCGACGCAAACACCAGCGTGGTGTCTCGCGCGTTCAGATGGGCGAGGTGCGCGACCTGATCGGCCACGAACGAACAGCCGCGGCAGGCATGATCGGGCCAGCCGTACACGCCTGGTTCGAAGAATGCGCGGTAGACGATCAATTGACGACGGCCGTCGAACAGGTCGAGCAGGCCGGCCTTGCCTTGCGGCCCGTCGAACTGGTACGCCTTCTTCACTGCCAGCCACGGCATCCGCCTGCGCTCGGCGGCCATCGCGTCACGCGCGTGGGTCAGTGCCTTCTCTTTCACCAGCAGCTGCTGGCGCACGGCTTCCCACTCCCGTGCCGACACGACCGGCGGCGTCTTCGTTGGCAGCTGCCCTTGCTCGGCCCGGCGCTCCTTGTCGTTGGTCTTGTTCATCGCTCTTCTCCCTGCTCACTGGCCGCCGAGGTTCGAACCAAGCGACGTTGCTCAGCTCTTAATCGGCGGTCGTGAGATCAGGCTAACGTCGTCGCGCGACGTGGTGAGAGTGACAAACATGACGGGATTAAGAACAGCGATGATCAGTCGTCCCATCGACCGCGAGCATATGCCGCCGCAGCGACGGATGAGCTCACCTCATCCCCTACACTGGGGAGTCAGTGACGCTGTTTGCAATCAACACCAGCACAGCGGCGGCTCTGGTTGTGCTGGCGTTCTCGCTGCTCTCGGGTGTGCGGGACACCCAGGCCGCGCAGGCATCCACGCAGCCGGACCAGTCGTCAGAGATTCGCGAACGCGAAGAGGCAGTGGCGAGCGCTGTGCACGCGCGCGACCGTGGCCGGCTGGAACAGCTGCTCGCCCCCGAGTTCGTCCTGCGTGGGACGCCTGATCTCGATCGCGAGGCGTGGATTCACAGCGCCGTGACGCTGTGCTGGGGCGATCGGTCGCGGATTGATGGGCTGTACGTGAGTCAGCTTGGCGATGCCCTCATGGCAGGGTTTGAGCTGACGATCTATGCCGACCCCGTCACTTGCCGACCGGCCGTACTGCGGAGTCTGATCACCGACTTCTGGACGCGTGACGGCAGCGAATGGCGGCTGCGGCTGAGGCACGCCGCGCCGGCGCCAGACACGGGCGCCTCCACGTTGACGCAGTATGCACGGCTGCCAGAGTTGCCGCCTACGCTGGAACTCAGCAGCGAGCTGTCCCTCGTCGCCACTGGCGGCAACACTTCGACGCGCACCCTCGGCGCCCGCGGCAGCCTGACGCATCGCAGCAAGGCCCGCCAGACCCGGCTGTCGGCCGCGTTCTTGAACAGCAACGTGGACGAAGTGACTCGCGCGCAATCGCTGACCGCGCAACTGCGCCACGGCGTCAGGATCCGGTCGCGCGTCAACTGGTTCGGCGAAGGGTTGTATGCCCGCGACGTGTTCGCCGGCATCGAAGACCGGCGCACGCTCTCCACCGGCGCCGCCTTCACCACGCCGATGCCGCGAGGCCAAACGCTCAGCGTGGAATCCAGCGTCGGCTACACCGCCGAGCGTCGTCTCGATGAGGACCTGCGGTTCGCCACCGGCTCCGCCGCACTCGCCTACACCTGGACGATGAGGCCCGGCACGACGCTGACCGAGGACCTCGCGTTCATCGCCGACTTCGAGGAGGCGAGTAACTGGCGCAGCACGAGCGTGACGACGATTAGCGTGACGCTGACGCGGCTGCTGTCGCTGAAGGCCACACAGGCCATTGACTATCGCCGCACGCCAGTCCTTGGCTTTGGCCCCACCGACCTGCGTACCGCCGCGGCCCTTGTCGTCTCGTTTCAGCGGCGACCCCCGCCGCCGTGAACGTGCCCAGCTCGGATGAGTAGCGGGGGTAGTGTTGTTGGCGCGCGGAGTGCCTTACCGCAGCCGCTCCATTCCTGGCTTGAGGGGCTCGACGCCGATCTTCGCGAGAACGTCGGCGTC
Organism: uncultured Acidobacteriota bacterium; assembly: GCA_963723005.1. Taxonomy (GTDB): domain Bacteria; phylum Acidobacteriota; class Vicinamibacteria; order Vicinamibacterales; family UBA2999; genus VFZN01. The sequence goes on from CAVRPA010000021.1 coordinate 21,835, forward strand.
GCCTTTCAGCTCGTCGGACCCGGTGGGGAACTTGTTGAGCTGCAGGAAAAACGCCATCACGTCGGCGTACTGCTGCGCGTTGAGGCTCCCGGGATTGTCCTCCGGCATGGTCTGAATCACCTTGAAGAGCTCAGACAGCGGTTTGCCCGTCCACCCCGACATGAACTCTTTGCCGGTGAACCGATCCGGCGCGTGGCAGGTGGTGCAAATCGACTGGAACAGCGCCTCTCCGCGGCTGGCCTGCCCCGAAGAATAGACGCCGTCGTTCACCGTGCGTGCGGGCGCCTGTGCGTCGATCGCCGCGACGGCCCCGGCCCACACCAGGGCACTCGCCGCCAGTGACACGTTCATGATCTGCCGTGCGAGTGTCATGGTCATCTCCCTCGTTCGATGATGATACGGCTAACGGGCGAAACAGTAGAACCTTCCCGACCCGCCCCGCGGCGCCGTGTCGGCGCAGTTCAGGCTGGTGTGCGCGGAGTTCCACGACGACAGCGCGCCCGCTGTGCTTTGGCCCGGACCCAGCCCGTCCGAATGACCCACCTGTGCCGCCAGCGACACGGAATCGGACGTCCAATCCGAGCACGTGGATCCGGCAAGGACAGTTCCATCGGCATTCGAGCCGGTGAGGATGTCGTGCTGGACCGGACTTGGCGAGTTGGTCCACTGACCATTGATGCGCTGCCCGCGCTCGTCGAGAAACACGGCGGCATCACCGGTGCGCGAATGCAACTCGGCCAGGTTGTTGGCGACGAGCGCGAGATTGGCGTTGTACCACGGACCTGCGCCGATCCGGTCGCGCGCGTTCGCCGGCTGATTGGCGTTGGCGGAATCCCGCTCCACACTCAGGTACGCGCGCCAGGTGCGAGAGCCTTGCCCTGCCGCGGCGCCCAGCCGTTGACAGGTCGCATCGGCTCCAGCAAGGCCGCCCAGATTGCCGGTGACGCTGGTGGCACTCGTCACGAAGAAGCTCATCGAGGGGCCTGACGGCGCGGTGGGATTGTCATCGTCGCAGCCGCTCGCCGTGAGGATCAGTGTGAGGATCAGGTAGCGCTTCATGTGTCCCGCCTTTCTCACCGACGTCTAGCAAGAGTGGGACCAGCGCGCATATTTCCCGCATACGCCTTTCGGCCACTTGACAGATACAGCCCGGCCGGTGCCTCATAGCAGTTCACGATCGGGCAAGTCCCCCTTGTTCGGGTTTAGGCAAGTCACTGTCAGCGCGCTATTGCCTAGCTGGCTGACGTGGCAAGTCTGAAGATGAATCCGGCAGGAGGTACTTGATGCGTTCGTTCTTTGGGGTTCTAGTGCTGAGCGTGTGCTCAGTGATGACTGCGGGTGCCCAGGTTGGCGCCGGCCTCATCCCCGCAACTTCCCTCACCACATGGGCACCCGGTGTCCGCGGCATCCCGACGCGCACGCAGGTGTGCGCGATCGTCAACGCCGCCACCTATGGAAACGGATCGCAGGACGCCTCGGCCGGCATTCAGGCCGCCATCGACGCCTGCCCGGTGGGGCAAGTGGTGCAGTTGTCGGCCGGCCTGTTCACCGTCAACGATCACGTCCGCATCGGGAAGAGCATCACGCTCCGCGGCGCGGCGCCGCGCGTGACCACGCTGCGGAAGACGAACCAGAGCTCCGAGCAGGAACAGATCATCATCATCGGGCCGTCTCGCTGGCCTCATATCGACGAGGCGACGGCCGTGAACCTGACCGCCGATGCCGTGCAGGGCGCGATGTCGGTCACGGTGCAGAACAGCGCCGGCTTTGCGCCGGGGCAGTTCGTGAAGCTCGATGAGGACGACTACAACACCGCCTCGTGGATGACCTTGCCGCCGCGGATCTCGGGAGGCTCACCGCAAATTCTCGCGACAGATCGCCTCACGTGGCCGATTCGGAATCCGGCCTCGCAGGGCGATCTACCGGTGCCCAGCGGCTTGTCCTGGTTCAGCCGCCCAGGACGGCCACTGGTCGAGATCAAGGAAGTGACGGCGGTGAACGGGAACACCATCACGTTCTCCACTCCGGTGCACATCACCTACACGACGGCGAAACTCGCGCAGCTCGTCAGGTACACCGGCAACGATAGCGTCCACGTTCGCAATGCCGGCGTCGAGGACATGACGCTCACCGGCGGGTCGGATGGCAACGTGTCGTTCCTGAACGCGGCGTACTCGTGGGCGAAGAACATCGAGTGCGCGCAGTACTCCAATCCCTGCGTGGACATCAGGAACGCGTTCCGGATAGAGGTTCGTGACAGCAATATCCACGACACGGTCAACCCGTATCCGGGTGGGGCCGGCTACGCGCTCAGTCTCAGCTTCGGCGCGTCGGAGGTGCTGGTCGAGAACAACATCATCACCGGCGCCAACAAGCTGATGGTCGCTCGTTCGTCCGGGGCGGGCTCGGTGGTCGGTTACAACTACGTGGACAACGGCTTCATCGGGAACTATCCCGGCTGGGTGGAGGTGGGCCTCAATGGCAGTCACCTGGTGGGCTCGCACCACATGCTGTTCGAGGGCAACCTGTCGTTCAACTACGACTCGGACGATACCTGGGGCGGCGCCGTGGCGATGACGGTGTTCCGCAATCATCTGAGCGGCCGCCGGCGCGACTACCCCAACGGCGACAACGTCCGGGCTGCCGGGCTGATGTTCGGCTCCTGGTGGCACACCTTTGTCGGCAACGTGATGGGCGAAGCCGGACGCATGGATGGCTGGATCTTCGAGGACCCCGGCGATGGCACTTATGGTCACTCGACGAGCAAATGGGGGAACCGTCCGACGATCTGGAAACTCGGCTACGCCCCAGGCGCCTGGGACCAGGCACCTGACCCGAGGGTCCGGAGCACGGTCACCCGCGAAGGGAACTTCGACTACGTCACCAACACCGTGCGATGGGACCACGGGCCGCAGCAACTACCGGACTCGCTCTATCTGAGCGCGCAAGCCGGCGTTCTTTGGCGACCTGCCCTGGCCATGGGTGGACCCGACAGGGACGACCAAGGTGTACACGCTCCCGGCGCAGAGGCGCTTCGAAAGCCCGGTCCCGTCTACGACAACAGGGCTCCGCGTCATCAGGCCGTAGCGCCCATATAATCCGCGCATGATGCGCGCCGCCCAACTCAGGTCGCTGTCTGGATCGCTGCCTCCGCTGCCGATTGTTCGCCTGCTCGCGGTCACCTTGCTCCTGGGCGTCGCCGCTCCGATCGCGCGAGTCGGGGCGGCGCCAGCCGATCTGCCGGTCACACCGGGCGAGTTCGTCGTCGAGCACCCAACGCTGATCAACCTGGGGTTCGAGTGGCACATCGACGGCGACGCCAACCGCAACGCGCGCGTTGACGTGTCGTTCCGGAAGCAGGGCGAGACGACGTGGCGGACGGGGATGCCGCTGCTGCGCCTGCACGGCGAGCAGGTGTTCTGGCGCAACATCTTCAACCTGGTGGTGCCGAACATGTTTGCCGGCAGCATCCTCGACCTCGAGCCGGACACCGCCTACGAGGCGCGCTTCGTGCTCACCGATCCCGATGGCATCGCCGGCACGCTCCGCCGGCGACGCGAAGCCCGCCGCGAACGCGACGAAGGTCGTCACGGTGCGGACCCGGCCGGAGCCGATGCCGGCCACCGGCGGCAAGGTCTATCACGTCTACCCGACGAAGTGGGCCGGGCCGAAGATCGAGCCGGCGTTCGAAGGCATCATGTGCGCCTACAACTACTACTGCGGCGCCGGCGACACCGCGCCAGGCGGGCGCCCGCGCGTCAAGCCCGGCGACACGGTCCTCGTGCACGCCGGCCTCTACGCCTACCACTACGAGTTCTACGCGAACCAGACCACCGTCAACGCCACGACGACGTTCGAGGGGACCTACTACCTGACGGCCGACGGCACGCCGGAGAAGCCGATCGTCATCAAGGCGGCGGGTGACGGCGAGGTGATCCTCGACGGCCGCGGCAACTTCAATCTCTTCAACGTCAAGGCCGCCGACTACAACTACTTCGAGGGGATCACCTTCCGGAACACCCAGATCGCGATCTGGGCGGGCACGCAGGCCATCGCCGGCGCGAAGGGGCTGACCGTGAAGCGGTGCCGCTTCGAGGACGTGGGCATGGGCGTGTTCACCAACTCCTCGGCGTCCAGCGACTTCTACATCGCGGACAGCGAGTTCATCGGCAGGAACGATCCGCGCCACCTGACCGGGTGGACCGGCCCGTTCTGGCAGCAGTTCGAGCACGTCGAAGGCCAGGAGTACCCGCCGGTGATGAAGTCGTACACCGCGGTGCGGCTCTACGGCCCTGGGCACGTCGTCGCCCACAACTACGTCGCGCACTTTCATGACGGCATCGACACCGAGATGTACGGCCATCCCGATGGCTCGCACCCGATCGAGGGCCCCAGCTATCCCACGCGCGAGTTCTGGGACCGCCGTCCGAACGCCATCGACATCTACGGCAACTACATCACCAACGCCCACGACAACTCGATCGAGATGGACGGCAGCATGCACAACATCCGGGTGATGCGGAACCTGCTGATCAACTCCGCGTCGCACCCGATGAGCACCCAGCCGTCCACCGGCGGACCGGCCTACTTCATCCGCAACGTCGTCTATCACGCGCCGGGCGGATCGACGCGGCTCACCGGCGGATCGCCGGGCGTGCTGTTCTACAACAACACGATCCTGTCGGAGACGATCGGCGGCGCCTCGGCGAACGTGCACTGGCGCAACAACCTGATCCTCGGACAGAACGCGCAGGCGGCGGTGTTCGGCGTCAGCACGAATACCAACTACAGCAGCTCGGACTACAACGGCTTCCGTCCAAACGGTGCCGAGTCGTTCCAGTGGAACTCGCCGCCGTGGGACATCGCGAAGATTGCCGCGGACGAGTCGGGCCCGGCGAAGATCGAGCGGCGCGCGTTTGCCACGCTGGACGCCTTCGCGCAGGCGACGAAGCAGGATCAGCACAGCGTGCTGGTGGACTACGACGTCTTCACGAAGGTCGCGAAGCTGGACGCCAAGGACGTCGCGACCGTCCAGCGTCTCTACAAGGCAGAGGACATCGACGTGAGGCTGAAGCCGGGGTCGGCGGCGGTCGATCGCGGCGTTGCGATGCCGAACGTCACCGACGGCTTCACTGGCCAGGCACCCGACCTGGGTGCGCTGGAGGTGGGGCAGCCGATGCCGGTCTACGGGCCGCGCCCACGCTGAGGAGCCCACCCGCGTCGCCCCTGATGTCCCGAGGGGGTCAGCGCCGATTGAAGCCTCGCGCCGTCAGACGGTATGCTCCGCGGATGGCTGACATCGATCGCCGTGAGTTCGCCAGCATCCTGACCGCGATCGGCCTGGCGCCCGGGGTGGTCGGCACGGCACCGGCGCAGTCCGGGCCGGCGAGCGAAGCGCCCGACGCACCGCCTGACGTCACCCGCGCGCTGGCTCGCTACGTCGTCCGTACCCGCCCGGAAGACATTCCCGCGCCCGTCGTCACCGAGGCTCGCCGGACGCTGGTGAACTGGATGGGCTGCGCGCTGGGCGGTGCCCGGCACGAGACGCTCGACCTTGCCATCGCCGCCCTCACACCGTTCTCAGGGCCGCCGCAGGCCGCGGTGCTGGGCCGGCGCGAGCGGATGGACGCGCTCAACGCGTCGCTCATGAACGGCATGAGCTCGCACGTGCTCGACTTCGACGATACGCACCTCAAGACCGTGATCCATCCGGCTGGTCCCGTGGTGCCGGGAATCCTCGCGCTCGCGGAGCTGCGGCCGGTATCCGGTCGCGACTTCCTCCACGCGATGATCCTTGGCGTGGAAACGGAATGCCGCATCGGCAACGCGGTGTATCCCGCGCACTACGATCGCGGCTGGCACATCACGGGGACCGCCGGTGTCTTCGGCGCAGCCGCCGCGTGCGGAAAGCTGCTGGGCCTGTCCGAACAGCAGATGGTGTGGGCGCTCGGCGTCGCCGCGGCACAGCCGGTGGGCCTCCGCGAGATGTTCGGCTCGATGACGAAGAGCTTCCATCCGGGCCGGGCCGCTCAGAACGGTCTCACCGCGGCATTGCTCGCGGCCAAGAACTTTACCTCCACCGACGTCGGACTCGAGGGCAAGAGCGGGTGGGTGCACGTCCTCTCCACCGAGGCGAAGTGGGACGAGATCACCGGGCAGCTCGGTGACCGCTTCGAACTGCTGCTCAACACCTACAAGCCGTTTGCCTGCGGGATCGTCCTGCATCCCACGATTGACGCCTGCCTGCAGCTTCGCGCCGCGCACCAGCTGACCGCCGATCGGATCGAGCGAATCGACCTGGCCGTGCATCCGCTGGTGCTCGAACTGACCGGGAAGCGCACGCCGCAAACGGGGCTGGAGGGGAAGTTCTCGGTCTACTTCACCGCGGCGGTCGCGGTTGTCGCCGGTGCCGCGGGACCAAGGCAGTTCAGCGACACGCTGGTCCGCGACCCGGCCGTGGTGGCGCTTCGGGACCGCGTCGTGCCAACCGTGACGCCCGGGATCGGCGAGGCTCAGGTCCGCGCCGTCATCACGCTCAAGGACGGGCGCCGCCTCGAGCAGTCCATCGAGCACGTCGCCGGCAGCGTGGAGCGTCCGATGAGCGACGCGGATCTCGACAAGAAGTTCCGCGATCTGGCCGACGGTGTCCTGCCGGCGGCACAGGCGCGCCGGCTGCTGGACCTGTGCCGGACGGTCGATCGATTGCCGCGCGCCGGCGAACTGGCGCGCGCCGCCGCCGTGGCGTGATCACCTCGGCGGCCATGAGCACCACCGGCCCTACTTGAGACCTTTGAGCAGGACGATGTCGTTGGTTTCAGTGGACCGGGTCACGGCCAGGCGCTTGCCGTCGCGCGACCATTGAAAATCTCCGATCGGCCGCCGGTCGGTGAACCGCGTGAGCTGACGCGGCGGGCCGCCGTCCAGCGCCTGCACCCATACGTTCCCGTCACTTGCGTAGGCAACGCTGCGCCCGTCGGGGACCCATGACACCGCTGTGTCGAATTGCGCGGAACCAATTGTTCGCCGCGAGGTGCACCCGGGAAGCGCGCAGACGATGAGCGATGCCCGACTGTCGGTGAAGGCCAGGGACGCGCCGTCCCGGGACACCGACGCGCTGGCACCGTCGGTGAGCTTCACCGGCGTGCCGCCGTCGATCGCGACCATCCAGATCGCCACCGACCGGTCGACAAGCGACCCGTAGAGCACCGACCGGTCGTCGGGCGTGATCACCATTCGCGACATCGTGGCCAACCGCGCGAGCCGGGTCATCCGGCGGCCGTTCACGTCCGCCTTCCACAGGTCGGGCTCAGGTGACGACGTGACGAAAACGATCGTGCTGCCGTCGCTGGTCACGCCCGGCGAAAGGGCGTCGAGCAGCACTTCTTCCGAGGTGTCCTGCCCCGGAGTCACTCGCATGATCGCTGGCCGGCCACCAACGACCGTCCCGTACAACAGTTGCTCGCCCGACCAGGCCAGGCGGTCGACGCTGATGGGCGCGCGCCGCACGATATCGCGACCGCCACCGCCGTCACCATCCCCGACCCACAGGTCCATGCGCCAATCCCGCAGGCCGGTGACGAGCCCGCTGCCGTCGCTGGTCAGGCTGGCGCCGACGTAATTACTCACATCATTGGTGAGCCGCGACAACGGACCGACCGGGTAGGGCAACCGGTACAGCTGGCCTGGGCTCCCGATTTGCGCCGGCTGGTTGAACACCAGCGAATCGGCGTTGAGCCAGCTGAGCCCACTTGGCGGCTGGGGGGACACCACGACGTCGTGGAGCGACCCGTTCTCGCCGTTCACGAACACCACACGGCCGACGGCGGCGATCGCGATCAGCTTGCCATCCGGTGACCACGCGGGTGCAAAGCTGGGGCGCCATGGGGCTACCAACGAGATCCACGGTTCGGGCGCGACGTCGCTGGCAAGCTGGCGCTCCTGCCCTCCGTCGGCGGCCGCGACGAACAGCTGCGACGACAGCGTCGGCGAGAACCGCGTGCGGAGAAACGCGATTCGCCGCCCGTCGGGCGCCCACGAGATGGGGCTGGCCACCTCCGCGACCAACGGCCGTGGCGTGCCGCCGAGAAAGGGCACGCGCCACACATCGGCCGGTGCGCCGGCGGCCTGGCGGACGAAATCGATCGAGGTGCCGTCGGGCGTGAAGGTCGATCCCAGCAACGTCACGCCCGGCTGGGAAGGAACGACCTGCACGGTGCTGGTCGTAGTCGTCTGCCGAAGCCAGAGGCTGTAGCTGTCGCCGTCGCGCTGCACGTACGCTACGTATCGCCCATCGGGCGAGATGGCTGGTCGCTCGGCGGTGCCGCTGGTGGTCAGTTGGGTAATTTGCAGATCCGCGAGCGACGTGCCGGCCGCGGTCGAAGCGCCGGCCCCGGGAACGGAGTCGCGACGGAGACTCCAGAAGGTGAGAACGGCCGCGGCCAGCAGGAGTGCACCGCCGGCCACGACGAGCATGCGCGAGCCCTTGCGGGCGATAACTGGCTCGCTGGCCGCCCGCGCCGCGCTCAGCTCGCCTGAATCGAGCGCGGCCTTCAGGTCCTCGAGGTCGTTGCGCAGATCTCTCGCGTCCTGATACCGCCGCTCCGGGTCCTTGGCCAGCGCGCGGCGGATGATCCGGCCGAGGTCGCTCGGCACCGCCGGGTTGAGTTCGGTTACCGACCTGGGCGTGTCCTTCAGGATCGACGACAGGATCGAGAGGCTCGTCTCGCCCCTGAACGGACGTTGCCCCGTCGCCATCTCGTAGAGCACCACGCCAAGCGAGAACAGATCTGAGCGCGCGTCCACCTCCCGCCCATCGGCCTGCTCGGGCGACATGTACGCAACGGTCCCAAGGATGACTCCTTGCTGAGTGACCACGGGCGATGTGAACGTCGGCGAGTTGCTCACTAGATGCGCGACGTCAGGTTCTCCAAGCCCATCTCGCGGCTGAAACGCCTTCGCGAGCCCGAAGTCGAGCACCTTGATGCGACCGGACTGCTCGCCCTCGCCGAGCATGACATTCGCCGGCTTGAGATCTCGGTGCGTGATGCCCTTGTGGTGTGCCGCGGCAACGGCGTCCGCGATCGCGATGCCGATGGTCAGCAGGCGCGCGAGGGGCAGGCCCCCTGGCGGCAGCGTGTCGGCCAGGGATCGTCCGCTCACGAGCTCCATCGTGAGAAAAAGGGTCGCGTCCGCGTCCTCGACCGAATGGATGGTGACGATATGCGGGTGGTTCAGCGCCGCGACCGCCAGTGCCTCGCGCTTGAATCGCTCGCGGCGGCCGGTGTCCGCGGCCGCGACCTCTGGCAGGATTTTGAGCGCCACCTCGCGCTGCAGCCGCAGATCGCGCGCGCGATACACCTCGCCCATGCCGCCGGCGCCGAGCAGCGACACGATCTGGTAAGAACCCAGCCGTGTTCCCGGGCTGAGCGGCATTGGGCTAGATTCTGCCACGGGATGTTCGCTCGTCGGGGGTTTTCCGTCGGGCAGGTTACCAGACGAACGTGGGTCCCGGCGGGTGTCAGCTCGATGCGCCGGTCCTTCGTGGTCGGGCCGCCCACCGCAATCGTCTCGCCGTCCGAACGGCAGGCGTTCTTCACCAGCCTGCCGAGAGTGGGACCATCGGTGCTGTCAATCGGCGCGGCGCTCGCGGTCGCGGTGTCGAGCTATCGAAAGGTGACCTCGACCCTGCGCTCGCCTCACACGATTTCAGCTCTACGACTTCGGCATTGCCGACGACGGCGCGTTCTATTACGTCATGGAGCTGCTGGCTGCGGCTGGCTAGGCTTCAAACCTCCCCCGGAACATCGCCGGCCTACGGCTCCGCTAGTCGTCACCGTGCCATAGCCGATCGGCCACCCAGGCCCAGGCCGATGGGACGAGCGGATTCTGAACCCGCCGGAAAGCGAGTAGGCTCACTGCCTGGTACGTGATGAAAGCCATTCGCGTCCTGGCGCTGCTGGGCGTGCTGCTGCCCGCCGTCGCCCGCGCCCAAGGCAACAATGAATTCCCCGTCGAGCGAGCCCTCGAACCGCCACGGGTCGACGGCGTCCTGGACGACGCGGTGTGGTCGCGGGCGCCGCTGGCGATTCCGGCTGATGGGTGGAAGTCGTATCAGCCTGTCCGCGGCGACCCGATGTCGGGTGACTTCCGCACTGAAGTTCGCATCGCCTACGACGACCGCAATATCTACTTTGCGTTTCACTGCTTCGACCACGAGCCCGGTCGCATCCGGACCACCGTAAGCAAGCGCGACAACGCGTTCAGCGACGACTGGATTGCCATCAGCCTGGATTCGAACGGCACCGGCCAGACGGCCTATCACCTGTTCTCGAACCCGAGCGCCAGCCAGATGGACGCGCTCAACACGTCGGCGTCCGGGGAGCAGTTCGACGCCGACTTCGTCTGGTTCAGCGCCGCGAAGACCACCGCCGACGGCTATGTCGTGGAAGTGCAGATCCCGCTGCAGACGCTGCGATTTTCCGGCGGCGATCGCGTGCGGATGGGCCTGGTCTTCTTCCGGAAGATCAGCCGCATCGGCATCTCCTATGCCTGGCCCGAGATGCTGCCCGGCCAGTGGGTGTTCGACCGCCCGGCGCACCTGCTGTTCGCCGATCTCAAGCCGCGGCGCCTGATGGAGCTGCTGCCGAGCGTGACTTACGGCGTGAATCAGGCTCGCGCCAGCGTCGAGGCATGGGAGCCGACGCTGGACACGGCCAACGTCGGCGTCAGCGGCAAGTTCGGGGTGACGTCCAGCGTCACGCTCGACGGCACCGTCAATCCCGACTTCAGCCAGGTGGAGAGCGACGCGTTCCAGGTGGAGGTCAATCAGCGCTACCCGGTGTTCTACTCGGAGAAGCGCCCGTTCTTCATGGAGGGCATGGGCCTGTTCAACATCGCCGGCACCGGCGGCGACGGCAACATGCGCACCGCCGTCCACACCCGCCGCATCGTCGATCCGAATTGGGGCAGCAAGCTGACCGGCACGGTGGGCAAGACCACGTTCGGCGTGCTGAATGCCCAGGACGATCATCCTCAGGATGTCGGCGATCGCGGCGACGTGTTCAGCAATCGCGACAAGGTGTTCACGATTGGCCGCGCCACCTACGCCACGCGTCGATCCGACTACATCGGCGCGATCTTCACCGACACGAATCACGCGGGCCGTCACAACCTGGTGGTCGGCGGCGACCTGTCGGTGCGGCCCTCGACCGCGCAACAGGTGTCGGCGACGTTCCTGTCGACGCAAACGAGCCTCGAGGGCCAGGACATGAGCGGCAACGGCATGCAGGCGTCGTACAGCTACGAGACACGACGGTTCCAGGTGCAGAGTCAGGCCGAGCACTACGATCGCGATTTCCAGATGGACACCGCGTTCTACAACCGGACCGGTTTCACGGCCGCGTGGCTCTTCAGCGAAGTGAATTTCTACCCGACGGACAGCTGGCTGCAACGGGTGCACCCGTTCGTGTTCGCGAAAGGCGGGCACGACGACGTCCAGGAGGGCGACGAGGACATTGTCAATGCCGGCCTCCGCTTCAACTTCACCCGCCAGGGCTACGTCGAAGTGTCACGCGCGCAGGGGCACGAGGCCTGGCAGGGCCAGCGCTACGACATCGGCAACGACTACTTCGTGTTCGGGAGGATGCAGATGTTCCGCTGGCTGGAGGCCTACGCCGGCAACCGCCGCGGCCCGGCGATCTATTACGACGACGAAGACCCGTTCCAGGGACGATCGGTGGTCGTCTTTGGCGGCATCACACTGCAGCCGAATCAGCACCTCAGCGAGAACCTGGAATTCGACACCGTGCTCTTCGATCGCCGATCCACCGGTGAGCGCGTCTATGACGTCAGCATCATCAACTCGAAGACCATCTACCAGTTCGACAAGCACTTCCTGGTCCGCTACCTGGCGCAGTACGACAGCTTGAATCGCCGCTTCCTGAGCGATCTCCTGGCGTCGTACGAGTTCGTGCCGGGCACCGTGTTTCACGTCGGCTACGGCTCGCTGCACGAGAAGCGGGCCGATGCGAACGGCCTGCTCGTGCCGGTGGAGGAGGGAGACCGGTACCTCACCGTGAACCGTGGACTGTTTCTCAAAGCGTCATACTTGAAGCGCTTCTAGCCACAGCTGGGCCATATGGGTCTGGCATCGCATGAGCTTGATGGGCCAGTTCGGGGGAGATCACATGTCAGCCGAGAACGACGCCTCGTCTCCGGATTTCAGGAACGGATTTGCGCTGCGAGATCTGCCGGATGGCGGCTCGGTGTCAGGACGTGTGGATACGGAGGACGCGATCCTGGTCCGGCAGGGCGATCGCCTGTTCGCCGTCGGCGCGCACTGCACGCACTATCACGGGCCGCTGGCCGAGGGGCTGGTCGTCGGGGACACGGTGCGCTGTCCGTGGCATCACGCCTGCTTCAGCCTCAGCACCGGCGAAGCGCTGCGTGCGCCGGCGCTCGATCCGATCCCGTGCTGGCGCGTCGAACGGGTCGGCGACAAGGCCTACGTCAGGGAAAAACTGGAGGCTCCCTCGGTCACGCCGCCATCGCCATCGGGTGCGCGGCCGATGCCAGAAGCCATTGTCATCGTCGGGGGAGGCGGCGCGGGGCTGGCGGCCGCCCAGATGCTCCGCCGTTCCGGGTACGACGGATCGCTGACGATGCTGAGCGCGGACGAAGCGGCGCCGAGCGACCGGCCGAACCTGTCGAAGGACTTTCTCGCCGGGACCGCGCAGGACGATTGGATTCCGCTGCGCTCGAGTGAGTTTTACGCGGAGAACCGCATCGACCTGGTGCTGAACGCGCGGGTGTCGTCGATCGATCCGCAGAAGAAGGTGGTCCGCGTCGAGTCGGGCAAGACCTACGGCTACGATGCGCTCCTGATCGCCACCGGGGCGGAGCCGGTGCGGCTGGACATTCCTGGGGCGAGCAGCGCGGCGGTCCACTACCTGCGGACGTTTGCCGACAGCAAGGCGATTGTCGCCCGGGCCGCCGGCGCGAAGTCGGTGGTCGTGGTGGGCGCCAGCTTCATCGGCCTGGAAGTGGCGGCCTCGCTCCGCGCCCGCGGGCTGGCGGTCCATGTCGTCGCGCCCGAAAGTCAGCCGCTGGAGCGCGTGATGGGGCCGGAGGTCGGACGCTTCATCCGCCAGGTGCACGAGGAGAAGGGCGTCGCGTTCCACCTGGGCCAGACCGTCACCAGCGTCGAGGGGCGCGTGGTCACGCTCAGCGACGGCACCACGCTCGACAGCGACTTTCTCGTGCTCGGCGTCGGCGTGCGGCCGTCGATTGCGATCGCCGAAGGGGCGGGGCTGGCGATCGACCGCGGCGTCGCCGTGGACGAGTACCTCGAGACCAGCGTGCCCGGCATCTTCGCGGCCGGCGACATCGCGCGGTGGCCCGATCCTCACACCGGCGACAAGATTCGGGTCGAGCACTGGGTGGTGGCCGAACGGCAGGGTCAGACCGCGGCCAGGAATATGCTCGGCTTCCGGGAACGCTTCGATGCGGTGCCGTTCTTCTGGAGCCAGCATTTCGACGTCACCATCAGCTACGTCGGACACGCCGAAAAGTGGGATGCCATCGAGGTGGATGGGTCGCTCGAGGCGCGCGACTGCACGGTCAGCTACAAGCGCGGGGGCCGCACGCTGGCGGTGGCGACGATCGGGCGGGATCGGCAAAGTCTGGAGTCGGAAGCGTCGATGGAGGGGAGTGCTATCATCCGCCGGTGAGCACTCCCGGGCTGCCTCGGCGCCACGCGGGCTTCGTGCGGATCACGCACTGGCTCACGACCCTGGCCTTCCTGGCGCTCCTCGTGAGCGGCGTCGAAGTGCTGCTGTCGCACCCGCGCTTCTACTGGGGCGAGACGGGGAACGTCAACGAATCGCCGCTCTTTACCCTCCCGGTCCCGGCCTCGCGCTCGACCGTGCCGACCGGCTACGACTACGTGCTGCCCGACCAGAACGGCTGGAGCCGCTATCTGCACTTTCAGTCGGCGTGGGTGCTGGGGCTGACCGGGCTGGCCTACCTCCTTGGCGGGTTTGCCAGCGGACACCTGCGCCGGAATCTCGTCCCGGCCGCCGCCGAATTGCGATGGCCGGCGGTGCGCCGCGCGATCGGGGAACACCTGCAGCTGTCCCGCGCGTCTGCCGGCGACCCGTGGTCCTACAATTCGCTGCAGCGCATCGCCTACCTGGTCGTGATCTTCGTCCTCGTCCCGCTCGTCATCTGGACCGGGCTGGCGATGGCTCCGGGGTTCACCGCCATTGTCCCCGCCACGGTGACGCTGTTCGGCGGGCGGCAGACGGCCCGCACGCTGCACTTCGCGCTGTCGCTGGCACTCACGCTGTTCCTGTTCGTGCACCTCGGCATGCTCGTCCTCGCCGGCTTCACGTCGCGCGTGCGCGCGATGATCACCGGCCACGCGGAGGTCCGCCCATGAGTCCGCTGTCGCGCCGCACACTGCTCACCGCCGGCCTCGCCGCCGCCGGCACGTCCCTCGTCGCGGCAACCGCGGCGATGGGGCGACGGCTCGGGCTGGTGCCGCCTGACTCCGGAGGCCTGTACGGCGCGGGCGAAACGCTTACCTATGCCGCGCATCGACTGGTCGGACGGCACGGGATGGCGCGCGAGTTTCCGCGTCACATGATCTCGGCAAAGCCGTTCGCCAACTCCGTCAGGGACCGCGACGAGGCGTTCCTGCGCCACCAGGCGGCAGGCTTCAGCACCTGGCGGCTCGCGGTGGACGGGCTCGTCGCGCGGCCGGTCACGCTGACGCTCGACGAGCTGCGCGCGATGCCCGCGGGCCGGCAGATCACCGAGGTCGTGTGCGAAGAAGGCTGGTCGTACATCGCCGAGTGGATCGGGACGCCCCTGGCGGCCGTGCTCGAGGCAGCCGGCGTCAATCCCGAGGCGCGCTATGTCGTCTATCAATCGCACGACGACAACGCCTGGGACAGCATCGATCTCGATGAAGCGCGGCATCCCCAGACGCTGCTGGCCTGGGGGATGAACGGCGGCGATTTGCCGGTCCCCTTTGGCGGTCCGCTGCGGATGCGCGTGCCGCGGCAGCTGGGTTACAAGAGCACCAAGTACGTCAACCGACTGGTCGTCACCGACTCGCTCGCCGGCTTCGGCACCGGAAAGGGTTCCGCCGACGCCGAGGCCGGCTATTCCTGGTACGCCGGGATCTGAGCACCCGCGGCATTCGCCATACTTAGGCGGACTGCGCGGGTATTCTCGTTGAATGACGCCCGCTGACGCGCGCGCCCTGATCGCGCACCCCTCGCTGAGCCACGGGCGTCCTCGCGCGTGGGCCGACCTCGGTTGTGGGCGAGGGACGTTCACGCTCGCGCTGGCGGCGCTGCTGCCGGACGGGAGCACCATCCACGCGGTGGACGCCGACCCCGCGGCGCTGGCTGCCCTTCCTCGCACCAGCCATCGCGTGACCATCGTCCCTCACGTCGGCGATTTCACCGCGGCGCAATGGCCTGGCCACGGTCTGGACGGCGTGCTGATGGCCAACGCGCTGCACTACGTCCCCAATCAGGACGCATTCCTCGAGACGCTTGTGGCGGCCATGGAGGAGCCGAAGCTGCTGCTCATCGAGTACGACACTGACACGGCAAACCGGTGGGTGCCGTTCCCTCTCAGCCGGCAGACCGTCGCTCGACGACTCGCCAACGCTGGCCTGAGGTCGGTGATCGACCTCGGACGGCGCCCGTCGGTGTTCCGGCGCGCCGAGCTCTACGCGATCCTCGCGACGGCGGGATAGCCGTCTCATCGGTCGCCACATTCTGTAAGATCGCGACGCTCGTTCGAACCGTCTAACCACTTGGAACACTCGAGTGGTCATTCCGACAGCCAGCAAGGAGACCGACAATGCTGCGGCGGTTACGGGAGCGGAAGGAGTGGCTGTTCTTCGCGGCGCTGCCGAAAGCAGACCGCCGCCTGGCGCTGACCTGGTGGGCCGTGGTGTGGCTGCACGGGCTGCTGCCGGCGATGTTCGCGGTGGCGATGGGCCGCGTGGTCGAGGCCGTGCAGCACGGCAGCGCGATCACCACTCCGCTCGCGCTTCTCGGGATCGCCTTCGTGCTGCTGCAGGTGCTGACGCCGGTCCAGACCGCGGTGAGCCACAACCTGGGCGATCGCACCGCGGCGTACCTCTACGACCGCCTGACGGAAATGGCGGTCCGCCCTCCCGGCCTCGCTCATCTGGAGAACCCGAACCTCGCCGCCGACCTGACCGCCGCGCGTGAGTTCGATCGCGGCATGACGGGGCCGCCGCTCTCGGTACTCGATGGACTTCATCGCCGGAGGCCTGGTCGGGCTGATCGGCGGGCTGGCGACGGCCGCGGTCCTGTTCGGCTTCACGTGGTGGGCGCCGTTCGTCCTTGCCGGCGCGTGGCTGTCCACGCACTGGCTGCTGCGCGAGAGCGCGGTCTGGTTCGATCGCAATACCGAGGTCGTCAGAAGCGCCCAGCGCGATGCCGACTACGCCTATCGCCTCGCGGTCGATCCGCCGGCCAGCAAGGAGCTGCGGCTGTTCGGGCTGGTCGAGTGGACGATCGAGCGCTTCATCGCCCGCCGCACGAAGCTCCACAAGCTCCAGTACGACGCAACGCGGCTGCGCGAGCGGCCGCTGGCGTTGAGCCTGCTGATCGTGACCGCTGCCAACGTCGCCGTCATGTGGGCGCTCGCCGCGGCGGCCGCCGACCAGCGCATTGGCCTCGGCGAGCTCGTCATCTACGCGCAATGCGCGGTCGGGACGTCGCTGATCGCGTTTGGCGGACTCAACTGGGCGCTCGACGGCGCGGCGGCGCCGGTGGCGGCGATCAAGCGGCTCGAAGCGGCCATGGCCTCGGAAGGCCAGCTCTCAACGGGGCATGCATCGGCTAAGGCGTTGCCGAGGCGCGACATCCGCTTTCGCGGCGTCACCTTCGCCTATCCCGGCGGCCGGCCGGTCCTCGAGGGACTCGACCTCACAATTCCCGCCGGTTCGTCGCTGGCGATCGTCGGGCAGAACGGCGCCGGCAAGACGACGCTGGCGAAGCTGCTGTGCCGGTTCTACGACCCGCAGTCCGGCGCGATCGAAGTGGACGGCGTGGACCTGCGCGAGCTGGATGTGGCGCAGTGGCGATCGCGGCTGGCCGCGGTCTTCCAGGACTTCGTCCGGCTCGAGCTCCCGCTGCAGGACAACGTCGCGCCCGCCGGCGCACCAGACGAGGTGGTGCTCGGCGCGCTCGAAGCCGCGGGAGCGAAGGGATTGGCGCCGCTCGGCACAATCCTGTCCCGCGCCTACGAGGGCGGGACGGATCTCTCCGGCGGCCAGTGGCAGCGCGTCGCGCTGGCGCGCGCGCTCTCCTCCGTCACGCTGGGCGCGGGGGTCGTCCTGCTCGACGAACCCACCGCGCAACTCGACGTGCGTGGCGAAGCCGAGATCTTCGAACGCCTGCTCGCCGCCACGCGCCACTGCACGACCATCCTCATCTCGCACCGCTTCTCGACGGTGCGCCATGTCGATCGCATCTGCGTCCTCGAGCACGGCCGGGTCGTCGAACTCGGCACGCACGACGAGCTGATGGCGCGGAACGGCCGCTACCGGACGATGTTCGACCTCCAGGCGCAGCGCTTCGGCGCCGAAGACGAAGAGGGGAAGAGCTATGACGTCCTCGCGTGAGGTGGCCACGATGGACGCGCTTCCGCCGGCGCTCTCGTCGATGTGGCGCCTGTGCAAGCTGGGCTATCGCCACGAGCCGGCGCTGATCGTCACGGCGTTCGCCCTGGCGCTTCTGGCCGCCGTGCCCGATGCGCTGCTGGCGCTCTGGTTCAAGCTGATTGGCGACGGCGTCCTGCAGGGCGATTGGACTCGCGTCCGGTGGGGCGCGCTGGCGATCGGCGTGTCGGCCACCGCGACCTGGTTCCTCGCCACCGTCAGCACTCGAGTGCAGCGTCGCTTCCGCGACAAGGTGACCATCGCGCTCGAGTCGCACGTGGCCACGCTGCTGGCTTCGATCACCACCGTCGCCCATCACGAGCGTCCCGACTATCTCGATCGGCTGTCGGTGCTGCGCAACCAGGTCTTCATGCTGGATCACATGTACATGTCGCTGTTCTCGACATGTGGCTGGATCCTGCGCCTGGGCGTGACGATCGCGCTGCTCGTTTCGATTCATCCGGCCCTGGCGCTCCTCGTGCTCTGCGCCCTGCCGCCGGTCTACACGTCAACGTGGCGGCCGGCTGTCGAGCGGGCCGCGTACGAGCGCGGGGCCGAGGCGGGCCGCCTGGCCCGTCATCTGTTCGACGTCGCGACCACGGCCTCGCCGGGAAAGGAAGTGCGGGTGACCGGGATCGCGGATCGCCTGATCACCGAGCGGCGCCTGACGTGGGAGTTCGGGAACGCGAAGATCGCCGCGGCTCGATGGGCGTCCGCCGGCTGGCACGCGCTGGCCTGGGCAATCTTCGGCGCCGGGTTCGTGGCCGCCATCGTGTTCGTCGTCGTCGGTGCCCGGCGTCTCGGCCGGCGACGTACTGCTCGCGCTGGCCGCCGGGTCGCGGCTCTCGTTCTATGTCGGCGCGACGGTTGGCGAAGTTGGCTTCCTGCGCGGCATCTGGATGGACTCCGCGCGGCGGCTCGCCTGGCTGGAGGACTACGCCGCCTCGCTCGTGGCCACGGCCGATCAATCGTCTCCTTCTCGTCTCGTGCGCGGGATTCGCTTCGAGGGCGTCTCGTTCGCCTATCCGGGCACCACGCGGCTGGTGCTCGAGGGCGTCGATCTCGAGTTGCCTGCGGGCAAGGTGATCGCGATTGTCGGCGAGAACGGCGCCGGCAAGTCCACCCTGGTCAAGCTGCTCGCCAAGATGTATGTGCCCACCCACGGTCGCATCGTCGTTGACGACACCGACCTTGGCCGGATCGCGGCGCCGGACTGGCGCAGCCGGCTGGCCGGCGCGTTCCAGGACTTCTTCCGTTTCGAGTTCCAGGCCCGCCACACGGTTGGCGTCGGCGATCTCCCTCGTCTGGACAATCAGCCGGCGGTGGAAACAGCGGTGGGGCGAGCTGGCGCCGATGACGTCATCGCCAAGCTGACGACGGGGCTCGAGACGCAGCTTGGTCCGACGTGGCCGGGCGGCGTGGAGGTGAGCTTCGGCCAGTGGCAGAAGCTTGCCCTGGCGCGCGGGTTCATGCGCGATCGCCCGCTGGTGCTGGTGCTGGACGAGCCGACCGCGGCCCTCGACGCCGAGACGGAGCACGCGCTGTTCGAGCGCTACGCGGCGGTGGTGCGCGAGGACGAGGGCGCCGGCCGCATCACCATCCTGGTGTCACACCGCTTCTCGACGGTGCGGATGGCAGACTTCATCGTCGTGCTGGACGGCGCCCGGGTGGCGGAGACGGGCACGCACGAAGCGCTGATGGCGCGAGGCGGACAGTACGC
>CAVRPA010000022.1:0-28959 GCA_963723005.1 uncultured Acidobacteriota bacterium
GGTAGATGAGTCTCATCAGGGCAGCCTGGTCGCGGGTGCGATCGCAGTTTCGAGGCGCGGCGCTCGACCGCGAGATGGACGAAGAGCTCGCCGCTCACATCGAGATGGCGACCGACGACCTCGAGCAGCAGGGGCTGCCCCGCGCCGAAGCCCGCCGCATCGCGCTGGTACGGTTTGGCGGCATCGATACCTCGAGACAGCTCCAGCGGGAGTCGCGCGGACTGCCGGCGCTGGAGAACCTCGCGCAGGATGTGCGTCACGCGCTGCGAACGCTGCGGCGAAGCCCGGGGTTCACCGCCACGGCCGTGATCACGCTGGCCGTAGGCCTGGGCCTCAATGCCGCGGTGTTCACGGTGACGAGCGCCGTGTTGTTCAGGGGCTTCCGTGGCGTCGACGCCAACGATCGCATCGTCTACATCGGCACCCAGAAGGACGGGCGCGGCTGTTGCGTGTCGCTGCCGGACTTCGAGGACTGGCGCATCCAGACTCAGTCGTTCGAGGGACTGGGGGCCGTCGCGGACCTCCGTATTGCGCTCAGCGACGTGAATGGACTGGTGGAGCGAGCCTCCGCCACCCGGATCACCGCCAACACGTTTGCCCTGCTGGGGCTGCGCCCGATGCTCGGACGAGATTTCTTCGCCGAAGACGCGCATGCCGGCGCGACGCCAGTGACCATCCTCAGCTACGGTCTCTGGGAGCGGCGGTATGCGAAGAACCCCTCGATCGTCGGGCAGGTCGTGCGCATCAACGGCACGCCGACCACCATCGTCGGCGTGATGCCGCAAGGCGTGACGTTCCCTCAAAGCCAGGACGTGTGGATACCGCTGGTCCCGGCCGCCGACCTCGCGAAGCGCGAGACACGCAGCTTGTGGTTTGCTTTCGGGCGGCTCGCGCCCGGTGTGTCGTTCGACGGCGCACGGACCGAGCTGGCCACGATCGGCCAGCGCCTGGCGCGCGCCTACCCCGAGACGAACGAGGGGTGGGTGCCTCAACCACGCACCTTCGCGGAATTCTTCGTCGATCGGCGCGCCAGCACTACGTTCGGCGCGCTCTGGGCCGCGGTGGGGCTCGTCCTGCTCATTGCCTGCGCCAACCTCGCCAACCTGATCCTGGCCCGCGCCATCGACCGAACTCGGGAAGTGGCTCTGAGACTGGCCATGGGCGCGCCGCGATTGCGCATCGCGCGGCAGCTCATGATCGAGAGCGCCGCGATCGCCATCCTCGGCGCGGCGGCCGGCTGGTGGCTGGCCCGTGCCGCGGTGGCGGCCTACACGGCCACCGCCAATCCGCCGGCGCTCGCGTGGTCCAGCGACCTGCTGAACTACGAGATGGAGGTGCGCGTCTTCGCCTACCTCGCCGGCCTCGCGCTCGGCACGGCAGTGCTCTTCGGCATCGTGCCGGCCCTCCGGCTCTCGCGCGTTGACGTGCACGCGACGCTGAAGGACGGAGGCTTGCGGACGAGCGGCGGCGCCCGCGGAAAGCGGCTCTCCGGGCTGCTGGTGGTCACCCAGGTAGCGCTGGCGGTGGTGCTGCTGACGGCCGCCGGAGCCATGGGCCGCACGTTCGCCCGGATGTTCACAGCCGAGATAGGAGTGGATACCAGCCGCACCGCGACGATGCTGCTGAACCTGCCGGAGCAGGATTACTCCTCCCCTGCGGCGCGAATTGCATTCTTCGATCGACTGACCGGCCGTCTCGCCACGACCGCCGGCGTGGAGTTGGTCAGCACGGCGAGTGCCGTCCCCACCGCCGGTGCCCCGCCGCGCGCGTACGCGTCGGGCGATCGGCCCGATGTTCCCGGAGCGCGGCCAACTGTGCCGGTGCTGGTCGTCGGCGCCGACTACTTTCGCAGCCTCGGGTCGCGCGTCACCAGCGGGCGCGAATTCGCCGTCACCGACCGCAACAGTGCTCCCGTGGTCATCGTCAACCGGCGGTTCGCGGAGGCCGAGTGGCCGCGAGAAGACGCCATCGGCAAGCGATTGCGCGTGTTCAACGGCGAGTCGGCGGGCCCGTGGATGACGGTCGTCGGCGTCGCGCCGAACATCGCACAGAACGACGTCAGCCGCGCGCAGCAGGCGTTGGAACCAGTGGTCTATCTCCCGTTCCAGCAGGAGCCGGTCGGATCGATGTGGGTGCTGGTCCGGACGGCCGTTCCGCCGATCACGATGCTCTCGACGATCCGTGAAGAGGTCCGGCAAGTGGATCCGGGTCTGCCGATCTGGCTGGGGCCCTTCACCCTCGATATCTGGATGGCCAGTATGGGCACCTACTGGCGCACGGGAAGCAATGCCGCGCTCTTTACTTCGTTCGCGATGGTCGCGCTCCTGCTGGCATCGGTCGGCTTGTATGCCATCCTCGCACACGCAGTCGGGCGGCGGACTCACGAGATCGCCATCCGGATGGCCATTGGTGGAAGCTCGGTGGACGTGCTGAAGCTGGTCTACTCCGAAGGCATGCGCTACGTTGCCTGCGGTCTGGTGCTCGGAATCATTGGCGCCCTCGCGTTCGTCCGCGTACTCGGGAGCGCGGTGGCGAACCTGTCATCCGTGGATCCGATCGCCTATGTCGCCGCGGCGGCTGTGCTGGTGATGACGGCCAGCGTGGCGTGCCTCATTCCGGCGCGCCGGGCGGTGCGAGTGGATCCGGTGGTCGCGCTTCGCGACGCCTGACCCTCGAGAGTTGGACCTGGGTTTGCATCCTGCGAGCCATGGCCAACCCGCTCCTGCGCGCCTTCACCGGCCTCATTGGCGCACGCCGTACGGTCGAGACGGTCGTGCCCCGCCGGAGCTTCGACGACGTGATCCTGCCTCCGGCGACGCGGCGCACGCTCGATCAGGCCCTGGTCCACATCACCAGTCACGACCTCATCTTCAACCGCTGGGGCCTTGGCGAGCGGCACCCGTCCGGCCTCGCGCTGGCGTTCAACTTTGCCGGGGCGCCCGGCACCGGCAAGACGATCTGCGCCGAAGCCATCGCCCACGCCCTCGGGCGGCATCTCCTGGTGGTGCGTTACGCGGAAATGGAATCGCTGTGGATGGGCGAGACGCCGAAGAACGTGTCGGCGGTGTTCCGGCTCGCGCGCGAGGAGAACGCGGTGCTGCTGTTCGACGAAGCCGACGCCATCGCCGCGCGCCGCTCATCGTCCACCGATCAGGCGTTTCTCCGCGAGGCGAACACGGTCGTGAACGTGCTGCTGAAGGAGCTCGAGTCCTTCAGCGGGGTGGTGATCTTCGCGACCAACCTGGCGGCGAACTTCGATCCGGCCTTCGAGCGCCGCATCCGGACGCACGTGCTGTTCGAAATGCCCGGCGTGGACGAACGCGAGCAGATCTGGCGGGTCCAGATGCATCCCACGCTCACCCCCCTGGCCCCGGATGTGGATTTCCGCGCGCTGGCCGAGCGCCACGAGGCCACCGGCGGCGACATCCGGAACGCGGTCCTCAAGGCGGCGATGGCGGCCGCCGCGGAGCCCGGGCGCGATAACCTCAAGTCGATCCATCAGCGGCATCTGGACGAGGGGATCCGCGACGTGATCGCCGCGAAGCGCGTGATGCGGCAGTCGCTGTTCACGCCGCACAGCGGTCCCCACGCCCGATGACGGCTTGCTGCAGTCGGTTCGCGACATGCAGGCGGGCACCTGGCTGCCGCTGGCGATCAGCGTCGTCGCGGCACTGATCGCGGTGCTGGCCCTGGTCGTCGCCGCTGTCCGGTAGCCGGGCGCTAGCCGCGCCCGCGACGCCGGGGCGTCTTGCTCATCGTCTTTGCCGCCCGCATCTTCTCCGCCTGGCTCGCCGCGATCCTCGCGTCCGGATTGGCCGGGCCCGGCTTGCGATGCTTCTTGCCCGGGCGCGTCAACCGTGCCGCCGCTTCGTCCTTTGGCCGCGCGGGCCGCGGTGGCCGGCTTCTTCTTCGCCGCCTTCTTCGCGCCCATGCCGAGGTGCTTGATCAGCTCGGCCGCGCCGTCGCGCACGCTGGCGATCTGCTTGTTCAGCGTCTCGCGATCCATCCACCCGTCGGCCTTGGCCTGAAGCGTCCCGGCCATCCGCCCGAGCTGCTCGGCGAACTTCACCAGCCGCTGTTCAGTTGCATCGGCCGTCTCCGCGCTCGAGGCTCCGGTCGTCTTCTTCGCCATACACACTCCATTCGTGCAACAAACGATCGCCGCACGACGAGTGTAATGCAGCTTGCGCCCCGCAACGGCGAATGACCGCGTTACGACGAGCGCGCGAGCTGGAAGCTGATGCGCGATTGCTGATGCTAATTCCTGCGCTGCACGGTTGTGAGTGCGGGCGACATGTATCCCACCGTGCTCAGGATGACGCCCGGTGAATGATGCCCTTGCCGTACGCGGCAGCGAGGCCCGGCCATCGGACCGGTGGCTATCGAGTGACCAGCAGTTCGGTGACCGTCGACCCCATCCGTGGGTGGGTGTGGAACGTCACCATCTGCGTGCCGATCTGGATGGTGTCCCCATCGTACAGCTCGACCGGCGTGGTAACGCGTACCCCCGCCCGGAACGTGCCGTTCTTGCTGGCGACATCCTCCAGCAGGGCACTCTCGGCAGAGACCAAGAGTCGCGCATGGCGGCGAGAGACCGAGGGCAGATCCAGCCTGATGTCGACGTGTGGATCGCGTCCGATGACGTGCACGCCGGCGAGAAGCGGAAAGCGATGGTGCTGCCACTCGACCCAGCAGAGCGGTGACGGCTGGGTGTCCTGTGGTGAGCGAACGACGGCGTCAGCGCAGAACGCATAGCCGAAGCCGTGCACCGTCCGGATGTAGCGCGGGTCGCGCGGGTCGTCCGCCAAACACTCGCGCAATTCCGACACCAGGTTGGACAGGTTGGCCTCGGCGACGAACGTGTCGGGCCAGAGGCGCTGTTGCAGCGCGGCCTTGGACAACGCCTTCGGTCGGTCGAGGACGAGCGCCATCAGCAGCTCAAACGCCTTCGGAGCAAGGTGGAGGGCGTCGCGATCGCGGGTGAGCAGCCGGCGACTCAAGTCGAGCGTGAACGGGCCGAACTGGATGGTCATCATCCTGGCGTCGCAGGCGGCTATCTTACTCTCGTAACCGGCCCCTGCCGCCTGTTGGAAACCTCCAAAGCCCGTGCGTCGTGCCACGCCTCCACCGGGCGCCGGGCGCCACTCGAGGCGCGTCAGCGCCGTGCCATGATCACCCGGTGATTCCGCGACGTGCAAGCGACGTGGGTGAAGCCGGCGGGCGGGTTGCAGGCATACCGTTCGCCCATCGGTTCGGGCAGTTCGCAGTATTCCACCACACCCTCGAAGGGCGCATCGAACGTGCCCAGCCGGTCGGCGCCGATGGACGCTGCGCCCCCGCCGTCGAATCCGACGTAGGTGGTGTCCCCGAGCCGCTCGACGACGTCCGGCACGTCATGCCAGTCGCCCATCGCCAGTGCAACGTAATCTCCGGCAACGCTGAGCCAGGCGGTGCGGTAGCCGTCGATGAGAGCGGCGCCGCCAAAGAGGACGTCGAAGCCGGTGGCAGGCCGCACCACTGACGGTTGAACCCGCACCTCGAAGACCCTTATGCGCGCGATCTCGGGCAGGGCCGTACAGGCGGGGTCGGCCATGACGGTGAGCAGGTAGAGACCTTCGACGCGGGCAGGGGCCGTCAGGAGGTCGAGCGTGAAGTACAGCCAACGCCGGGGTACGCAAGTCGAGCAACTGCTGGCGAGTCTGGCCACCGCCGGCGCGTGGCCATCTCCGGTGGCGCGGAACTGAGTTGACTCGTCGAAGGTGCCAGACAGTGAGAACTCGCCTCTTACGTCCGCGGTGGCGGCGCTGCCGGCGCTCGGTCCGTCGACGACCTCCACCCTGGCACCGCCCACGGGACGTCCCGCGGTATCCGTCACGAATCCGCGAATGGATTCTCCGGTGGGGGTCGGGACCGGTCCCTGCACCGACGGTGGGTTAGCGGCGCTCGGCGCGGTCGGACTCGGCGTCTCACCGCAGCTCGACGCGAGCAGCTGAGCGCTGAACAGCAGACACAAGAGTCGAGGAACACGCATGGCCGCTCCTTCCCCCATCCATCACCCAACGGCGCGGAGTATGCCGGTAACGGGGTCGGCTAGTCTCAGGGATCCTGCAGGGATTTCACAGGTTTTCTCCAAGCGTCAGCGACCGCCCAGCGAGCACCGTGCGCGCCTGCCGTGAGAAGATGAAGGCAGCTGCGCCGCTGCCGGCGCGCAACTCATCGTGAAACCCACCGACCTGCGCGGCATCCTCCAATACGTCCCTCGCTATCGCGAGCGGACCTTCATTCTCGCGGTGGACGGGGCCATCGTCACCGACGAGAACTTCGCCAACATCCTGCTGGACGTGGCCGTGCTGCGCTCGCTGAACATCCGCGTGGTGCTGGTCCACGGCGCCTCGGCGCAGATTGAGCGCCTCGGGGCCGAGCAAGGCATCGTCCCGAGCGACCTGGAGGGCACGGGCGTGACCGACGCCCCGACCCTGTCGCTGGCGCTGACCGCCGCCAACCGGCTGACGCACGAGATTCTCGAAGGGCTGTCGGCGAACGACCTCCGCGCGGCGACGACCAATGCGGTGATCGCGCATCCGGCAGGCATCATCCAGGGCGTCGATCTCGAGTTCACCGGCAAGGTCGAACGCGTGGACGTGGAGTTGCTCCAGGCCCTGCTCGCCCAGGGCATCGTCCCGGTGATCCCGCCGCTTGGCTTCGACGGCGACGGCAAGACCTACCGCGTCAACTCCGATTCGGCGGCGGTGGCGGTGGCGGACGCGTTGAAGGCGGTCAAGCTGATCTACATCACCAGCCAGGACGGGCTGATCGTGAACGGCGAGTTGCTGCGGCAGATGAGCGTCGGCGACCTCGACGCGCTGCTGCTGAAGAACCGCGGCGACTTCCTGCCGGAGAGCGTGTCCAAGGCCCAGCAGGCGGCCGCGGCCTGCCGGGCCGGCGTGGAGCGCGTGCACATCATCAACGGCCGCGAAGACGATGGCTTGCTGGCCGAGGTCTTCTCCAACGAAGGCATCGGCACGCTGATCCATGCCAACGAATACCAGCAGATTCGCGCCGCCAGGAAGAAGGACGTGCACGCGATCCAGGTGCTGACGCGCAAGGGTGTGGAGGCGGGCGAACTGCTGCAACGCAGCCGCGCCAGCATCGAGCGGGCGCTCGGCGACTACTACATCTTCGAGATCGACCGGAATCCGGTCGCCTGCGTGGCGCTGCACGTCGATCCCGACGTACAGAAGGGCGAGCTCGCCCACCTCTACGTCAGTTCCTCGCACGAGAACCTGGGCATCGCCCGCAAGCTGATCCAGTTCGTCGAAAGCCGCGCCCGCGAGCTTGGCTTGTCGCAGGTGTTCGCGCTCTCCACGCAGGCGTTCACCTACTTCCAGTCCAAGGCCGGCTTCTCCGAGGGCACGCCCGACGATCTGCCGCCGGCGCGCCGCGAGAGGTACGAGCGCAGCGGCCGTCGCTCGAAGGTGCTGATCAAGAACCTGAAGTAGTCTCGCAGCCTTCACGCCACGGATGCCCTGTCGGTCCTCGGCGGGTCGGCACGGGTGAACCACACATGCCATCTAGAGCGTGATCTCCAATTCGGTCAGCGGCAGCGGACCGAGTTCGCGTGCCTGTCGTCTTGAAGCGTCGCCCCGCCGCATTCTTCGGAAGCTGCTCGTCCTGCAGGTCGAACAGGTACAGCTTCTTCTGCCGCGGCGGATTCGCGATGGTGGGCGGCCCCTGGAAGTCGTCACGCTCGATGATGATGTAGCGGTCGTCGGCCACGTGCGTCACGTCGCCGGTCACGAAGATGTTGGTGGCGTTGTTGACGCCGCCGTTGATGTAGTCGGAGCTGTCCTTGGCGTAGTTGAACGTCCGGCCCGTGTACTGCTCCGTGCGGGTGTCGAACTCGTAGATCACGAGGATGCGCTTGTCGGGCTGCGAGTCGATCGACGCCTCGGTGGTCACGTACAGCTTGCTGCCATCGCCGTTCCGGGTCATCGACTCGAAGCCGCGCGAGCTTGGCAGGTTGGCGGGATTCGCCGCCGTGTTCTGCGGGTTCTGCGGCGCGCGCAGCACCGGGTGACGGATGGGCGTGCGCAGGAGGCGACCCTGTGCGTCGAAATGGAGCAGGTAGGGGCCGAACTCCTCGCCCACCCAGAACGTTCCATCGTCCATGCGGGCGATGGACTCGACGTCGAAATCGGCGCCCGTCAACAGCCTGAGGTCCCGGATGGCTGGAGCCACCGGAATCGCGCTGTTCGAATAGTAGGTAGCGCGATTGTAGACCGGCCCATCCGTGATGTACGAGGCGTTGAGGAGGCGATTGGGATCGCTGAACGCCGTGTGGCTGTTCACGGCTACGGGACCGCGTGAGGTGGTCCCATCACCCACCGTCTTGAAGTCCGGGGTCACTTCATAGACACCGAGGACGAAGTCTGCGCTGTTGCCCTGGGCGCCGAAGCCGTTGTCCGGCAACGCGATGAACCGGCCCGGCGCGGGGGACGGAATCATGCCCGAGAATCCCGGAATTGGTTGGCCTTGGTACGGCGGGGTCACGCCGTTGACGGGGGTGGTGAATTGACCCGACACCGGACCGGGGTGCCGATAGGTGGACGGAATCTCGGCCCAGCCGCTCAGCTGGACGATCGCATCCGACGCGGTCGCCGCCGAGGCGGTGAGCATGATCGTGATCGCAAAGGCACTTCGACGCATGACGGATACGTCCTCGTTGCGTCCTAGGGTGTCCGCCTACGCGACGTCACGACCGTGCGCCGCCGCTTCGTGCTAGCGTCATCGCAGGAGGAGCTGCATGACCGTCAGCCCGAAAGCCGGACAGCCCGTAGACAGCAGCATGCTCGTCAATGTCCCGAGGCTGGTCACCGCGTACTACAGCCTGCGGCCCGATCCCGCGATCGCCGAACAGCGCGTGGCGTTCGGGACCTCCGGCCACCGCGGCTCGGCTTTCGAGACGGCGTTCAACGAAGCGCACATCCTCGCCATCACCCAGGCGATCTGCCTCTATCGCCTCACGCAGGGCATCGATGGCCCGCTGTTTCTTGGCATCGACACTCACGCCTTGTCCGAGCCGGCGTTTGCCACCGCTCTTGAAGTGCTGGCGGCGAATGGCGTCCAGACCATGATCGACGAAGGCGACGGCTATACGCCGACGCCCGCCATCTCACACGCCATCCTCACCTACAACCGCGGCCGCACCACGGGTCTCGCCGACGGCATTGTCGTCACGCCGTCGCACAACCCACCCGAGGATGGCGGCTTCAAGTACAACCCGCCGACCGGCGGCCCCGCGGACAGCACGACGACGCAGTGGCTTCAGGACACGGCCAATGGCCTGCTGACGAATGCGCTCGACGGCGTGAAGCGGATGCCATACCAGCGGGCGCGAAAGGCGTCCGTGGTCCGCCGCCACGACTACATCGGCTCGTACGTCAGCGACCTGGCCCACGTGGTCGATCTGGATCTCGTTCGGGGGTCGACGATCTCACTCGGCGTGGACCCGCTGGGTGGCGCCGGCGTTCGCTATTGGACCGCGATCGCGGACCGCCTGAAGGTCGCCCTCACCATCGTCAGTGACGTCGTCGATCCGACGTTCCGATTCATGACCGCGGACTGGGATGGCCGCATCCGGATCGACTGCTCGTCGCCGTACGCCATGCGCCGGCTGATCGGACTGAAGGACCGGTTCGACGTCGCGTGGGCGTGCGACCCGGATCACGATCGTCACGGCATCGTCAGCCGGAGCGGCGGCCTGATGGCGCCCAACCACTACCTGGCGGTCGCGATCGACTATCTCTTCAGGCATCGTCCCGACTGGGCGCCGCACGCCGCGGTGGGCAAGACCGCGGTCAGCAGCAGCCTGATCGATCGCGTCGCCGCGCGCCTTGGCCGCCGGCTTCTCGAAGTGCCGGTTGGCTTCAAGTGGTTCGTGGACGGTCTC
Organism: uncultured Acidobacteriota bacterium; assembly: GCA_963723005.1. Taxonomy (GTDB): domain Bacteria; phylum Acidobacteriota; class Vicinamibacteria; order Vicinamibacterales; family UBA2999; genus VFZN01. Next base: position 9,950 of record CAVRPA010000022.1, read on the forward strand.
GTCAGCGGCGACCTGGGATTTGGCGGCGAGGAGAGCGCCGGCGCGTCGTTCCTGCGGCGCAACGGCGGGGTGTGGAGCTCGGACAAGGACGGCATCATCATGGGCCTGCTCGCCGCGGAGATGACCGCCGTCTCGGGCCGCGCGCCCGACGAACTGTATGCGGACCTGACGCGAACCCTGGGCCAGCCCGTTTACCAGCGCGTGGACGCGCCGGCGACGCCGGCGCAGAAGAGCGCCCTCTCCAGGCTGACCGCGGCCGACATCAAGGCGACGACGCTGGCCGGCGAGACGATAACGTCCATACTCACGCACGCGCCAGGCAACGGCGCGGCCCTGGGCGGGTTGAAGGTGATGACCGCGAACGGCTGGTTTGCGGCGCGGCCGTCGGGCACCGAGGACATCTACAAGATCTACGCGGAGAGCTTCACCAGTAACGAGCACCTGGCGCGAATCTTCGACGAGGCGCAAGCGCTGGTCGGCAACGCAACGATGGCGACACCCAAGATGTGACGCATGTGTGGCGTTGGTCACCGCCAACGTCACCCTCGAATCGATTGGTGGCACAGTGGAAAACGCGTTGTCGTTCGAGGTCACGATTGAGCACCCTTGAATCGGCACTTATGGGATGGCGAAAAGTGGAAATCAATCGCAGCGAAGCGCTGCGAGCGGATCCAGCCTGGATGCGCGCCGGGCTGGCACGTAGGCAGCCGCCGCTCCCACCATCGTCATGAAGGCCGCAATCGCGAGCAGCGCCACCGGGTCGGCCATCGGCCGATAGAGCGCGACACCGGGGGTCTGGATGGTGACCAGGCGAAGGGCCAGGATCGCCAGCAGCGACAAGGTGAGCCCGATGCCCGTGCCAACGCCGACGAGGATGGCCACTTCCCTGCTTACGCTCCACACCACCTGTCGGCTTCGCGCACCGAGCGCCATCCGAATCCCGATTTCGCGCGAACGACGCGACACGGCAAACGCCACGACGGCATAGAGCCCGATACCGGCCAGACACAGGCCAAGCGCCCCGAGGCCCCCGACAAACATGGCGACCGACTTCGGCGCGATCAGCGACTCCTCGAGATACTGCGTCATCGTCGTTGCGGATACGACGGGTAGAGCGCTATTCACGGCGCGCAGCTCGCTCTGCATGGCGCCGGCGAGCGCGGCCGCATCGAGCGACGGTCCGTGCGAGCACAGTGGTCGGAGACAGGTCCCACTGCACGAACGATCGGTAGAGCAGGTGCGGTGTGGGGTCCACCAGATCTCCCGCGAGGTCGGCGGTGCCGGTGTCACGCGCCACGCCGATGACCTCGAGCCAGGCATTGCCGTCCTGCTGAAACCTGAACCGCCGTCCCACAGCGCTGGCGGCATTGCCCGAGTCGAAGTAGCGGCGGGCCATCGTCTCGCTGATCACCGCGACGCGTGGCGCGTCCTGTCGATCCCGCTCGTCGAACGCACGGCCGTAGAGGATGGGAATGCGCAGCATGTCGAAGAAGCCTGGTCCCGCCCAGATGGCCCCGATCGGCTCCGGCTGACGATCCGTCGGCCGGCGCGACTCCGTCCACGACCAGCTGATCGGACATGCCATTGCTCTGCATCGGCAGCCCCCTGGCCAGCACCGCAGACTGGACACCTGGAATCGCGGCGACTCGCCGGCGCAGTTCCTCATAGATGTTTCTGCGTGTCTGCCGCGGAGTAACCGGCGTAGCGCGCGTCGGTCTCCAGCATGGCGACACCGTCCGTCGCAAAGCCCACGCGCTGCGTCCTGGAAACACTCACCATCTGAAGAAAGAGACTGGTGAGGCACAGCAGCACGACCGACACGGCCACCTGAAAGACGACCAGCACGTTCCTGGGCGTGAACCAGCGGCGGTCCGCCGCTCCCGTCCCGCCATCGTCGCGCAGCGCCGGAACGAGTTCTATTCTGGTGGCCCTGAGCGCCGGCACGAGGCCGAATGCCACGCCGGTGCTGACCGACAGCCCGACCGCGAACAGGAGGACGCGGTAGTCCAGGCTCAGGTCCACGACAATCGGCAGATCGAGAGCGCCGATTGAACGGATGGCCCACCAGGCGAGGACGCAGCCGGCCATGCCCCCGAGGGTGGACAGCAGCAGGCTCTCCACGAGCAGCAGCCGGACGAGCTGTCCACGCGATGCGCCAACAGCCAGCCGGACGGCCACCTCCTTCGCGCGGGCGGCCCCACGCACGAGCAGCAGCGTCGCCAGATTGCTGCAGGCAATGGCCAGCACCAGCCCCACGACACCGAGCAATGCCGATGCGATCGTCGCGAGCAAGCCGTCCATCTGCGGGTGAATGCGCACATCGCGTGAGGCGAACACCGAGATGCCCCGGCCCGGATCCTCGTTCGGGTACTCCGACTGCCAACCGTGTGCCCAGGATGTGCATCGCGGCCTGCGCCTGCGCGACGGTGACGCCATCCCGAAGGCGCGCCTTCACTAGGAAGCCCGCTTCCGCAGGCCGCCGCTCGAGAATGCGAGCCGGCGCGCCGAACGCCGGAATCGACGAGATCGGCAACCAGAAGTCCGTAACCGTGCCGATGTTGATCGTGCCTCTGTGACCGGCCGGACCAATCCCCACGATCGTGACCGGCACGCCTTCGATTCGGATGATGCGACCGATCACGCCGGGGTCCGCGCCGAACCTCCTGGTCCACGCCTGGTGCCCGATCACGGCGACGACGGCGGCGCCGCGCGTGTCCTCGGCGTCGGTGAACCAGCGCCCGAGCGCCGGCCGCAGGCCCAGAACCGACAGGTACGACGCGGTGGTGTGCTCGGCGACGGCTGGCCGCAGCGCGCCCTGATCGAGGTAAGTGTGGCCAAGTGGGACGCTCACGGCCGTGATGCCGGCGAACACGTCGGTGTAGGCCGCCATGTCCAGGTAGGCCGGGTACGAGTTGGCGTCTACGCCGCCGGCGTTAATCGCGTTCTGATAGATGTCAACGAGACGGTCGGGATCGGTCAACGCCTGCGGGCGGAAGAGCGTCGCGTTGATCAGGCTGAAGATCGGCGGTATTGGCGCCGATGCCCAGGGCCAGGATGAGAACGGCACCCACAGTGAAGCGCCAGTCCCGGACGAGGCGACGCACTGCCTGTCGTGTGTCCCGCGTCAGTCGGTCGATGGTGGCCATCGCATGGGGTCTCGGGCAGCTTGCCAAGGAGAAGGACGTTGAACCGGGGCCGAAGGTTCCGCGAAATCGGATCACCGCCGACCGGCCGACGCCTGCAGCGCGATCAACGCGAGCTGGAGGTTCGCCTGCGTCCACAGGAGCGGCACGTGCGGGTTGGCGACAAACCTGCCGCGCTGCTTGAAATAGAGCTCCGGGCAACGCCAGTCCGGGGTGATCTGCGCGATCGACCGGTTGAAATGGAGCACCTGCGCCGCCAGATCCGCCGGCGCTCCCGTGGCCAGGAAGCGCCTGCCATGGAAGGCCGATATCAACGGGTCGAAGATGCACCACTGCGCTTCGTCGCCGGGCTGCTCCAGCAGCCGGTTCCGGCTCTCGATGTCCTCGCTGTAGTCGCGCGTGCGATCCGCTTCGGAGAGGCGCGAGTCGTAGTCGGGCGCCCAGGTACCAGTCGCCCGGGTACCTGCGGATCCCGATCTCCCCTTGCAGGTGCTCGCGCACGTCACCGAGGATGATATCGGCCATCTCGCCGCGAACGACATCCAGCGGATAGAGCAGGCACAGCAACGCGGCGTCGTAGCGGCGGTTCTGCAGCGGCGAGGGTTGCGTGCACTCGACGGGCAGGATGCCGGCAAGGGCCTCCAGCCCGGCCTGAGTCGCACTGACTGCGGTGTCGATCAAGGTCGTCCTCGACATGCCGACGGGCGTGCCATCGGATTCCTCCTCGAGCAGCGCGGTCCATTCCTGCAATCCCGCCACAACGGTACCGATGCTGGAGGCTGATCGCTTCCGCGTCTCCTCCCAGTGCCCGCTGTCCTCATCGTCCCAGTAGTGGAGGGCGCAGAGATAGTTGGCGAGCAGCGCCAGGGTCTCGAAGTCGCCGGCGTCTGGCGTGATGACCTGTCGCCGCGCGAGGCGGGCGCATAGCCAGAGGCAATAGCCGAGTGCGTCATTCTGCGCGTGTGGCCAGACTTCCCCGCTGATCTCCTCGAGCGATTCGCCGTCGAACCTGACATGGGGCCGATTCGCGAGTCCGCGCGGGCTGCCGTCGGAGGGCGGCGCAAGCAGGCGGTGCTGGTGCTTGCGATAGAACGCCATCAACGCCATCGCCACCGCCGCGGCCGCCTGGGGACGTCCGCTCTCCAACAGCGCCAGCGCGACATACACATTGTCGCGAACCCAGACGCGCCCGTAGCCGGACGCCCCGAGATCGGAGGCGCTGGAGGCTGGATAGAGACCTGTGCTCAGGGGAGCAAACGTCAGGGCGCCGTGCTCCTGAAGCGCCGCGGCGATCGATTGCACTCGATCGACACGGTAATCGCCGTCCACACACAGTGCTTCGAGCGCCGCGTTGTGGAAGACCAGCGCCATTGCGAGGGAGGATAGCAGAGGGAGGAAGGCAAAAGGCAAAAGGCAAAAGGCAAAAGGCAGAAGGCAGAAGGCCAAAAGACCACGACCGGGCCGCGCGGTGGGCGCGACGAGCAAGAATGGCGTTAGGCTAGGGCATGGTGCGAGGGCGGCGGCTGGTCTGGATTCTGGCGGGCATCCTTGCCGTCGCTGGCGCCGGCAGCGCGGCCGTCCACGCCCAGCGCGTCTGGAGCGGCTTCTACGGCCGCACGCCGCCGAAGTTCCCGACCGCCGACACGTTCGACGGCACCTTCCACTTCTGCCGCGTGATGTTCACCAGCGATCGCCGCGAAAAGCAGGGCTGGAGCACGGACTATCCAGGCGCCGACATCAACTTCAGCGTGCGGCTGGCCGAACTGACGAAGGTGCGTGTCGGGATGACGCACGACGGCGAAGAGCTGGTTCCCGACGCCGTCGTCGTCCGGCTGACGGACGAGGCACTCTTCCAGTGTCCGTTCACCTTCATGCAGGATGCGGGCACGGCGCGCTTCAGCGAGATCGAGCTGACGCGGCTGCGGGAGTACCTGCTGAAGGGCGGCTTCCTGTTCGTCTCGGACTATCACGGGACGTTTGCCAGGGAGCAGTTCGACGAGCAGATCACCCGCGTGCTGCCGCGTGGTCAGTTCCCCGTCGTGGACCTCACGCCACCCAACCACCCTCTGTGGCGCATGATGCTCCAGGTGCCGAAGCTGCCGCAGATGGCGTCGATCCAGACCTGGCGCCGGACCGGCGGCGGGATCATCGAGCGCTGGAACGAAGACGGCGCCCCGCCCGACGCGCGGGGGATCGCCGATGCGCATGGCCGACTGATGGTCGTGATGGTCCACAACACCGACGTCCCGGACGGCTGGGAGCGGGAAGCCGAGGACCCCGACTACTTCTACCGGTTCTCTCCGGAGGCCTACGCCGTCGGCATTGACGTGCTGCTCTACTCGATGACGCACTGAAGCCGTCGCCCGGCATTTCCTTTCCCGCATCTGTCGATCCGCAGCCTTCTCGTTCGACGTCTTGTTAGAGGACGGAAGGTGATTCACCGTGAAACCGGAGGACACATGCGGAAGCTGATCGTGTCGGAGTTCATCTCCATGGACGGCGTCGTGCAGGCGCCGGGTGGCAAAGACGAGGATCGGGATGGCGGGTTCGAGCACGGCGGCTGGACGATGCCGGTACCTGGCATGACGACATCGGCGCCGCCTTCGGGAAGCTGATGCAGGGTGTCGATGCGTTCCTGCTCGGCCGCAGGACCTACGAGATTCACGGTCAGGCGTTCGAGCCGATGCCGCCGGGCGATCCCTTCGGCGACATGATGAACACGCCGAAGAAGTACGTGGTGTCCCGAACGCTGCAGACGCCGATCTGGCGCCACACCACCTTCATCCGCGACCACATCGTCGAGGAAGTGCGGGCGTTGAAGGCCCAGCCCGGTGGGACCATCGTCACCGATGGCAGCAGTCAGCTGGTGCCGTTGCTGCTGGCGCACGACCTGGTGGACGAGCTGCACCTGCTGCTCTACCCGCTGACGCTCGGGCGCGGCAAGCGCATCTGGGCCACCGACGCTCACAAGGGATTCACGCTGCGATCCGCCACGCCCTACCCCACCGGGGTCGTCGGGCTGGACTACGTGCGGCAGCGGTGACCCGGGAGGTTAAGAGCCTACTTCCAGGTAATCTCCATCCCGAAAAAGTGCAGAAACACCTGCCGCGCCGGACGGTTCTTCGGATTCTGCTCGGGGCTGCGGATATAGAAATCGATCTGCTGCGTAGCGGGGTTGGTCTCGCCGCCGGGTAGCTTCTTGTCCGCAAGGGGATAGTTCACGCGCAGGGTCTTCCGATCGCGCAGGCCCTGGGTGACCATGAAGTGCATCTCGTAGTCCTGGTACAGAGGCTTGCCGTTCAGGGTGGCGTGCCCATAACCCCACCCGGCAAGGAATCCCACCGTCTTCGGCCAGTTGTTGTCGCCGCAACCCGAGTCGGTGCCGTGCTCGTGGATGTACGCGACGATGCCGCCGTTCTGGCAGGGGCTGAACTCGTGCCAGCGATCGATGGCGAGCACCAGGTCGCCCTCCGGAATGCGCAGCCTGGCCTCGAAGGTGCCGGTGTTCTTGATCTCGTCAACATCGATTTCAGCAGTGCCGGTGACAGGCCGGACGCTCTTGGCTTCGTTGTCGAGGTGATCCCAGCCCTCGGCGTCGTTCAGGCCGCCGACCATGTGTATGCGGTTGGCCGAAATGACGAAGTGGCCGTCGTAGAGGTCGTGCTGCTCCGGCGCGAAGATGTGCACCATGGCGCCGGGCTGCTGGCGCGGATTCTGGGCTTGCTGCGCGGCCGGCACTGCGCCGCCGACCAGCCAGCCGGAGATGCACGCCGCCAGCACCGCCGCCGCGAGAGATCGCTTCATCGTTGCCTCCACTCGCGGTCCGTCGGCAGACCCGAAAATGCCCGCATTCGCGAGCATCTCACAAAGATCTCACACGACGCTCACCGAACCCTGAGGACTTCAGGCGGCTCGAACGGCGATCCTCCAGCCATGCAACAGGCGACGATGGCATCACGAATTCGCGCCCACTCGAAGACCGGCCTCAGTGGCGCGCCGACGCTGGAGGACGTGCCTCTGATGAGACCAGCACCCGCGGACGGCCAGACCCTTTCCCGCCATCGCGCCGCGGTACGCGCACGAATGCTTCGCTCGGGCCATGCGCGGCCCGGGCCCGACAGCGTGACATGGAAGGTCAACCGCGAGGCGATCGTCGTCGCCGGCTGGGGCCGTGCCATCCTGCTCCAGCTGGCGCATCCCGCCATTGCCGCCGGCGTGCACGACCACAGCGCCTTTCGCGGCAGCCTTGCTGCCAGCGTCAGGCGGCTGCGCGCCACCGTGGGCGCGATGCTGGCGCTGACGTTCGGCGATACGGAGGAGATGATCACGGCCGCGGCCCGCATCAACGCGATTCACGACCGCGTGCGCGGCCGCGTCAGCGAAGGCGCGGGCGAGGCCTACTCCGCTCACGACCCGGGCCCGCAGCGGTGGGTGCACGCCACGCTGCTCGAGTCGTTCCACTCGCCTACGAGCTGCTCGTGGGTCCCCTGACCGCTTCGTGAGCGCGATCGGTACTGCCTGGAAGCGGCGCACGTCGAGCCGCTGCTGGGGATGCCGGCGGGATGGCTGCCGCGAGACTCGGCGCAGCTCGACGCCTACATGCGCGAGATGCTGGCAGGCGAACGCCTCGTCGTCACCGAGACCAGCCGAGCTCTCGCACAGGCGCTGCTGTACCCGCCGCAATGGTACGTGGCATGGCCGGCGTTTCGAGCGATGCAACTACTGACGATCGGATCGCTTCCCCCATCGATCCGCCAGGCGTATGGGTTCGACTGGCGCCCGGGCGACGCCCGCGCGTTCGCGCGCTGGACGGCGCTGCTCCGAACCTCGCGACGACTGGTTCCGCCGTTCGCGCGCGAGTGGCCAATGGCGAGGCGACGGTTATCGTGCGACAACATCAGGGAGGTGGAGGTTGGACGTTGAGGGCGCAAGGGGACGGTCGAAGACCTGGAAACAGAGAGGGCTCGCGCTGATTCCCGTGGCCGTCGGCCTGATGCTGGCGGCGGGACTTGGGCTTTACGGGTACATCCTCGGCACGATGACGCCGCTGCACCCGAGTGCCCAGGAGGTGACGTCCAGGACGCATGCGGCGCCGGAGCCACAATGGGCCGGCGCGGTGGAGCAGGCACGGCAGATCGTCCGAGCTGGCCTCACCGAACAGAACCTGCCGGGACTCTCGGTGGCGGTTGGTGCGGGCGGCAACATCGTGTGGGCCGAAGGGTTTGGCTGGGCAGACCTCGAGCAGCGCGTGCCGGTCGCGCCGGAAACCCTGTTCAGGATCGGCACCGCCTCCACCGTGCTCACGTCAGCCGCGGTCGGATTGCTGCTGGAGAAGGGCAAGCTGAAGCTGGACGATGAGATCCAGGTCTACGTGCCTGAGTTTCCGGCGAAGCAATGGCCCGTGACGCTGCGCCAGTTGATGGGGCATGTGGCCGGCGTCAGGAACGATGGCGGTGACGAAGGGCCGCTGCTGGCGGCGCACTGCGAGCGGCCGATCGAAGGGCTGGAGCCGTTTGCGGAGCGTTCGCTGCTGTTCGAGCCGGGGACCCAGTACCACTACTCGAGCTACGGCTGGATCCTCGTGAGCGCGGCGGTCGAAGCCGCCGCGGGCGAGCCGTTCCTCAGGTTCATGCGGAAACAGATCTTCGAGCCGCTGGGCATGGACGACACCAGGGCCGACTCCGAGACGGAGGCGATCCCGGATCGGGCGACGTCCTACTTCCCGAGGTTCGCGGCGGATCCCCGCTACGGTCCGGACCTGATGCGCGAAGTGGACTACTCCTGCTACGCGGGATCCAGCGACTTCCTGTCCACGCCGTCCGACCTCGTGCGCTTCGGCATGGCGATCAATAGCGGCAGGCTGCTTCAACCCGCGACGGTCCAATTGCTCCAGGCGCCACAGCGGCTGACCTCGGGCCAGGAGACAGGTTACGGTCTGGGCTGGGATCTCGAGAACGTTGACGTGGCGGGTAAACCCACGCGCACCGTCGGTCACGACGGGGAGTCGCTGGGCGGGATGACAGCGTCCCTCATGACCATCCCCGAGCGCGGGATCGTCGTGGCCGTGACGTCGAACATCTCCTACGCGGACACGTTCGCCGTGGCGCTGAAAATCGCAGACGCCTTCGCGGCGCAGAAGAAACGCGAGCCCTAGCGAATGACCAGCGCGGCGCCAAGCGACCAGCGGTTGCCCATCACGTCCGGGATCTGTCCGTCGCTCGTCTGCAGGTCGCCCAGCGCGAGCGCGTGCTGCATGCCGAACAGCTGCAAGCCGATTCGCGCGGCCGGCCGAAACGCCCACCCGGCGCCGATCACCACGGACAGGGCTTTTCCGTTGAACGAGTCCGATCCGAGAGACGTCCACCCAGTTGCGGACGAACCCCATCCCGGCGCCGCCCTTCAGGAAAAATCCTTGCGAGACCCAGGGCCTGAACTGCGCCACCGCGTCGAGGTGCGTGGTGCGGATGTTGCCCTGCGCGGTATCAATCGGCATCCAGTAGATTTCGGCGCCGACGTCCATGCGAGAGGTGACGCGATAGCCGATATCGCCCAGCACCGCGCCGGCGTGGCGATACGGATAGTCGCCCTCGCAGGTCTGACAGTCGCCGCGCAGCGTCGCGGACGCGCCGCCGGCCACCAACCACAACTTCGAAGGGCCGTCGGCCGGCTGGCTGGAGGGTGCCTGCGGGGCTGCCTGGGCAAACGCGAGGACCGGAGCAAGCGCCAGGCACAGGCCGCGCACCCAGGCGCCGATCGAAAGGCTCACGAAACCCTCCACGTGAAGTAGGTGCGCAGCTGCGGGTAGTGGTAGTTGACGCGACTGCGGGCCTCGTCCTGATAGAACGTCCGTCGATCGAAATACTCACCGGTGACGCCCAGGCCGAGCGCGCCTTTCAGTGGCACCATGAGGTCGATGCGCCCGCGCTGCAGGAAGTGGTTCGCGCGCACGCCGTCGAGCGAGTAGATGTGACGGCCCTCGTAAAAGAACGTCGCGAACGGCCGATTGTTGTGGAAGAAATTCGCGCTCGCGCCGAAATTGCCGCCCGGTCCGTAGTCGTAGTAGCGCGGCCCCTCGGACACGCCCTGCCCCGCGTCTCCCCCCTCGCCCTCGCCCTCTTCCTCCTCCTCCGGCACCTCGGTCACACCGACGCGGGAGTGAATCGATGGCGCCGAGCACGGTGAGGCCGCCCCAGCCGAGGACCCACATCCGGGTGTTCGACGAAAAATTGTGCGCGTAGCTGAACGCCCCCTCGAACGACTGGGATCCGGTGGCGTAGGCATCGTTCTTCTGGAAGTCGTAGCTCTGGACGACGGAGAACTCGACGTGCTCGCTCAATGGTTGTCCGAGCAGCCGCCCGCGCACCTTGGCTTCGCTCAAGGCCGATCCGCCGCCAAAACGCAGCCTCGCCCCGAAGGCGTCATAGGGAGTTCGGCTGTGCCCTTTTTCGGGATCCCCGTAGATCCCGTCTACCTCGAGGAATGGCTGCCCGGTCGCCGAGAACGTGTTGCCTTGCGTGCCGCGCCACAACACACCAGCGGCGCTGAACAAGGACAGGTTCGAGGGCACCATGTCTGGCGGCTTCTCGGTGACGCGCCCGCCATCCCCACGGAAATAGCGATTCGCCCCGGTGATCGGATCGATGACCGTCGCCCCGATCTCGCGCCACATGCGCTCCTTCCCGGTGGACCGGGTGTCCCGCAACAGCCACGCGGTACGGTGAAACATCTCTCCGAGCGCGATGCCGCCCAGCGTCGTGTTGATGAAGTCGTTCAAGGACGCGTGGTTGGTTTCGCCGAAATACTCCCAGGTGCCGCTGCCGAAGGCCGCCACGGCCGCCGACTCATAGAAGCTCAAGCCGTTGGCCCGGCCAGTCGTGAAGTAGTTGTTGCCTTGATACGGGTGGCCGATCTGGTTGACGGTGAAGTCGTCCAGGTCCCAGACCCACCCCTGCTCCATGTTGTCCCACCACGTCTTGGGCGTGACCCGGGCCGTCACCTGCCCGCGGACGAGGTTCGCCACGCCGTACATCACGTTGACCATGGTGGTCTGAAACAAGGCCCGGCCGACACTGCGCCGGGGACAGCCCTCGCACGCCCGATTTTCGGCCAGCCAGGAGGCCTCTCCCGGGGTCTGTGCCAGCGAGCTCGCCGTAAACCTCGTTGCCTGGTCGAACAGCGAGGCAGGCTCGGTCAGAGCGGCAGCCGTGGGTCCGGTGGGTTGGGGTCTTGTGTGTCCTGTGCGGCGGACGGGGAGACGCCGAAGAGCATGATCCCCACGATCGCGGTCGCCACACACCTCGTCGCCTGAAATGCAAACCAGGTCCTGAGCATTTGCTGGGTATTCTACTGGCTGAGTTCGTCGTTTGCGCCATCGACCAGTGTTTTTGTATGAAGTCGGTGCCGATCGGCGAGGGAACGAGATGTAGGCCGTCTACGTCTTAAGGACGTAGGATGTCTACGACTATGGCCAGGCCACCTGGCGACCCCCGCCTCCGGCTCGTCCATGCCATCGGTCGAATCACTGAAGGAGCGCGGTATGCGACCCGATGAAGGCGACCTCGACGAGGAAATCCGCGGCCACCTGGCGATCAACATCAAGGAACGCATCGATCGCGGGGAGAGTCCGGCGAGCGCGCGGCGCGCGGCGCTGATGGAATTCGGCTACGTGCCCGCCGTCCGCGACGAGATGCGGCGCGTGTGGTACAGCCGTTGGTACGATCAGGCTGAAGCGCTCGTGCGGGATCTCCGGTTCGCGTTGCGCTCCCTTTCCAGGGCCAAGGCCCTGACCGCCACCGTGGTCGTGACGCTCGCCCTGGGCATCGGCGCCAACGCGGCGATCTTCAGCGTGGTGCGGAGCGTGCTGCTTCGTCCGCTCGTCAATCGCGAGGCCGATCGGCTCATCTACCTTCGCCAGGACGCCCAGGGGCTTGGCATCCAGAACCTCACGTTCTCGGTCCCCGAAATCGATGACTTCAAGTCGCGCGCCACGACGATTGCCGCGTTCGGCGATTTTTCCACCGTCGAGTTCACGCTGATCGGGTTTGCCAGGGAACCGCGCCTCGTCAGGGCCGGGGTCGTCAACGGATCCTTTTTCGAGGTGATGGGACTGCGGCCGGTCCTTGGCCGGCTGTTGAGCCCTGTCGATGATGGGCCCGGGGCGGCGGGCGCGGCCGTGCTGACGAACCGTTTCTGGAAGGACGTGCTCAACAGCGATCCGGCGGTGATTGGCCAGACCATCCGCCTCGGTTCAACGCCGGCGACCGTGGTCGGCGTCCTCGAGCCGTCGGTGCCCTATCCAACCGAGACCGAGATCATCGCGAACATGGTCGTGAGCCCGCACCATCTCGGGGCGACGATGAACACCGACCGCAAGCACCGCATGACCGACCTGTTCGGCCGGCTGGCCCCGGGCGCCAGTGTGGACTCGGCGCGCGCCGAGCTCGTCGGCCTGCACGCGTCGATGCTGCGAGACAATCCCGACGCCTACTCTCCGCAGGCGCGGATCCGGCTGGAGGTCAGGACGCTCCAGGAACAAATCGCGTCGCCCGCGCGGACCATCCTCCTGGTGCTGATGGCGGCCGCGGCGGTGGTGTTCATCATCGCGTGTTCGAACGTGGCCAACCTGATTCTGGCCCGCTCGGTCCGACGCGAAGCAGAGCTGGCCGTGCGTGCCGCGCTCGGCGCGGGGCGCGGCGCTCTCCGCCGCACGCTCCTCGCCGAAAGCCTGGCCCTTTGTGCGGCTGGCGCCGGCCTGGGTCTGCTCCTGGCGGGGCCGCTCGTCGGCGTGGCGGGCCGCTATGCCGCGCGCTTCTCCGTTCTGGCGCTCGAATCCACGGTGGACGCCGGCGTGCTCTGGCTTGGAGCAGGACTGGCCCTGGTGGCGGCCGTGCTGCTCGCCTACATTCCCCGGCTGCCCGCGTCCGATCGGTCCGGTGGACTGGGGCTGTCCGGTGGCGGTGTGCGGATCACGCCCGGGCACGAACCGTCGTCTGCGGATCTTTGCCACGACTCAAATCGCCTGCACGTTCGTGCTGCTTGCGGCAGCCGGCATGCTGGTCACGACATTGACGGCATTGCAGACCGCCAATACCGGTTACGACATGCGGCAGGTATTGGCGATCGACCTTCCAGCCGTCTTCGGGCCAGGCGTGCGCGACCCGGCGAGAGATGGGGTCCTCCAGGAAGTCGCCCGCCGCGTCAGGGAGCTGCCAGGCGTGGAAGGGTGTCGCGATCGCCGGGAGCGTGCCCTGGCGCGACGGCAGCACCACCAAGGTGCAGTTTGCCGCCGAGGGTTACCAGCCCGCGGACGGCGAAGAGAGCCCGACTGGCCGGTTGCGCAACGTCTCCCCTGGCTACTTCGCCGTACTCGGCGTCCCGCTCCTCGCCGGCCGGGACTTTACCGATGACGATCGCAGCAACAAGGAGGTCGTGGCGATCGTCAACCAGAGCGTGGCGCAGCGGCTGTTCCCGAACGGTGAGGCGCTCAACCGGCGTCTGACGCCTTCCAATCTGGGAACCAATCTTGGCAATCCGCAGCCCGCCCGCATCGTCGGCATCGTCGCCGACGTGGATGAAGACAACGTCGTGCAAGAGCCGTCGATGATGGTGTACTACGTGCTCCGGGGCGGAGGCAGCCGTCTGTTCGTGCGAGCCGCAGGCGATCCGCACGCCCTCATCCCGTCGGTGACTCGCACCGTCCGCGAGATCTCCGCCGATCAGGCGGTCGAGCGACCCGCCACGCTCGAGGATATTCGCGCCGAGGTTCTCGCGCCGGAGCGATTGAACGCGTTCGTGTTCTCGACGCTGGGCGGCATTGCGCTGCTGATCGCCGTCGTTGGCATGGCGGGCGTGCTGGCGTTCTCGGTGAGCGCGCGCACGCGTGAGTTTGGCGTGCGGCTGGCCGTCGGCTCCACACCGCGGGACCTCCTCACCGGTGTGCTCGGGGACGGCGCGCGGATTGCGGCAGTCGGGATCGCCGCCGGGGCGGCCGGCGGCTACGCGCTCGTCCGCATCGTGGAGGGGTTTGTCGGGCACGTGGAACTGCCCGGCGCGCTGGCGGTTATCGGCGCCGCGGTCGTGCTCATCGGCGCGGCGATCGTCGCGTCGCTCATGCCGGCCACGCGCGCGTCGCGTATCGATGTCCTGCAGGCGCTGCGATCGGAGTAGGCCTGGCGGCCGCGATCGCTTGCGCCCTCGGTGAAGCCGCCCGGTGCAGACGCTATGAGGCGTTGGGCGGCTGCAGCCGCGACAGATCCGGCAGACTCTGGCTCAGCAGGATCAGTTGATCCGCTTCGTGCAGCGGCCCCGCTTCCCCGCCGACCGGGTTGAGCATCATGGTGTCGCCGCGATAGAGGCCGATGAGCAGGCACGCCTTCATGCTCGTGCGATCGGGCAGGAACACGTTGGCCGCCGCGACGAAATCCATCCCGACGAGTTGAAAGGGCACCGGCACCAGGTACATCTCGTTGGCGTCGCGCCGGACCGAGAGCAGCTCCTGATACACGCGCGTCATGCCGTGAAAGAGCGAGGCGCGCGCCATCAGCCGCAACCCGAAGTCGGCGGCCGAGATCACTTCATCGGCGCCCGCCTTGCGCATGTGCGATCGGTACTTCGGATCCTGGCACTCGGCCACGATGTTCGGCTGGCGCTCCAGCTCGCACACGTTCTTGACGGCAATGCAGCAGACGATGGTCTTGCCGTCGGCGTGGTGGTCCTGGCGGTCATCCGCCAGGATGACGACGGAATGCGCCTGCGCGACCTTGGCGCGGCGCAGGATCACGTCGTTGGCGGGGTCGCCCTTGACGATATAGACGTCGTCGAAGGCGGCTTCATCCTGCTTGTCGGGCAGCACGACTTCGTCAGGGGTGTCGTGAACGATCACGACTGGCCGCTTGTCCACGACGATGCCGCTGTGCACTTCGCGTATCCAGTCCAGTGCGCGCGGCGACCAGTTGCACAACACCAGGTGGCCAGACATTTCAAGGTTGGACAACTCACGACTCCTTAGTGAGCGTTCGATCAGGATCGACGCCACGCTGGCCGTGAACAAACCGGCCAGGGCGACACCGACGACAAGCACGGCGGACACCACGAGCCGCCCGGCACGAGAGTCGGGCGCATTGTTGAGCCCGCTGAAGAGGGTGACCCAGACGTTCCAGAACGACTCGCTCAGCGTCGCGAATGCCGGATTGGTGCCACGCTCCGCGAAGTAGAGTGCGATGCTGCTGACGATCCAGATCACCAGGATAGCGGTCAGGATCTTCCAGACCTGGTGGCGGTTGAACGCCGTCAGCACCTTCAGCAGGGTCTCGCGCCACGGCGCCTGGTCTTTGACTCGGCCCAACTCGCTCACTGCGGCCGATTATCGCCAAACGGGCGGGAATGCCAAGGGAAATGACTGCTACCGTCGAGGCGTCTGGCGCGCGGCGGCGGCCTCGCGCGGCGATACCGCCAAGCCCCCGAGTGCGCGCCTCTTTCTCGAGCGCGGCAAGCCGCGCCTCCGCGGCCGGACGGTCCGCCTGGGCGGAAACTTCGGCGATCGCCACCGAGGCTTCGAGAGCAAGGGGCACGAGCCCCATTGCCGTCGCCTGTGCGTGGGCGCGTTCGAGGTCGGCAATGGCGGTCCTGGCGTTCTGCGATCGCGACAGGCCCTGGACCCGATCGACCGTGATTGCCGTCGCCAGCTTCACGATGACGTTCTGCGTCTTGCCGACGAGCTCCTGCGCGCGTCGTGCTTCAGCCATCGCCGCGTCGCCTCGGCCGGCCGCCATCAGCGCCCGAGCCAACGCCGCCCGCGCCATCGCATGACCATCCGGCGCGTCCTGCCGCTCGTACGCGGCGACGGATTCCTTCGCCAGCCGCTCGGCGTCCGGGACCCTGCCTTCGGCCAGCGCCACCAGCGCCAGCGCCGCAACACTGTCGGCGGCGGTCAGCTTCTCCCCGAGCTTCGTGCGCACGTCACGCGATTCCTCCAGGCGCGTGCGCGCGAGCGCGGTGTCGCCCCGCAGCCGCGCGAGGTTGCCGAGCTCGAACAGCGAATAGCCGACGCCGCGGCCGATGTCCTGCTTGCGCTGGATGGCGAGCGCCTCGTCGAGTGTCTGCTCCGCCTTCGGCAGGTCCCCCTGCAGCACCAGCAGTTCGCCGATGTTGAACAGCGAGATGGCGGCGCTGGCCTGGTCGGAGATGTCGCGGCGAATCGCCAGGGCCTCTTCGTTGGCCTCCCGGGCGCGCGCGATCTGCCCTTGCATCTTGAGGGCGACGCCGGCGTTGTTGCGGGCGCGGGCGAGGCCGCGGCGGTCGCCGATGTCGCGATGAATGCCGGCGGCTTCCTCGTAGTGCGCGATCGCCCCGTCGAGGTCGCCGAGGTCGAGCAGCACATTGCCGATGTTGTTGAGCGAGACCGCCAGGTTGACGCGGTCGCCAATTTCACGGCGAATGGCCAGCGCCTCGCGGTTGAGCGTGAGCGAGCCGTTGAGGTCGCCGGCCCGGCGCTGCTGGATGGCCAGGTTGTTGAGCAGCCGGGCGACCATGTGCCGATGCCCGATGGCGCGCGCGATGGCCAGCGCTTCCTCGTACATCTGGGCGGCGCGCGCCGCGTCGCCGTGATCCCCCAGTGCCGAGGCAAGGTTGTTGAGCGCTTCGGCCAGCCGGCCGCGGTCTCCGGCGTCCGCGTAGGTGGTGCGCGCCTGCTCGTAGAGCGCGATCGCGCGCTCCGGCTGGCCAAGCCGCAGCACTGCCGTGCCTTCGAGCATCGACGCGCGCGCCACGATCAGCCGCGCGCCCTGTTCCTTGCCGCGCGCCGCCGCGGCCGACGCCGCCGCCTGCATGCGCTTGAAGTCGGACGTGTTCTCCGCCGCCATCGCCTCGGCGAGGTCGATGCGCGGATCGGAGGTGCCGGCGGTCTTGCGCAGCGACTCGACGGTGGCGAGTGCCTCCTTCGGCGCGCCGGCGGCGTTCTGCGCGTTGACCAGCCGCATCCCGTACTCGAGGTCGTCGGGGAAGAACCGGAACAGCGTCTGGTAATCCTCGATCGCCTGTTTCCACTCCCGCGCCATCTCCCGGTAGGCGCCCTCCACCGACAGCCGTTCCTCGCGCGGAAGACCGGATGACAGCTTGAAGGCCTCGCCGGCGGCGGCCCGCGCCCGCTCGTCGTAGCCGAGCGTGGCCCAGGCCTGGGCGAGCGCCATATGCGCCAGCGGGAAGCGTGGATCGGCGGCGACCGCCTTCTCCAGCACGTCGCGCGCCCCCAGAGCGTCGAACCGGCGGAGCCGCTCCAGGCCCTCCGCGTAGAAGCGGGCGGCCTCGGCGGTCGCTGGCAGCGAGGCCTGAACCTCCGCGACCGCGACCGCCGGCAGCACGTCGAGGTCCAGCCGTTCGCGCAGGCGGGCCCCGGTGCGGGAGACCAGCTGCAGGACATCCTTCTCGGGACTGGTCTCGCTCACCTGCGCGATGATCTGGCCTTCGCGCGAGTCCTGCAGCCGCGCGTCCAGTCGGATCGTTCCGGAGCCGGGCTCGCCGACGGTGACGTACGACCCGAACACGACGAGATCGCTCCCGAGGTTGTTCCGAATGCGCTCCAGCGTGTCGGGCGCATACGCATCGGCATCGGCCAGCGACAGATCCATCTTCATCCGGGCCACGTTCTCCCCGGGAATCGTCCGCAGCTGCTCGCCCGCCGCCAGCTCCGTCGTCAACATCTCGGAGAACGCGGTCGAGAGCCAGACCGCATCCGGGCGCCCGGACACGTTCCGAAAGCCGAGCACGGCCACCGATCGGCGCGAGGGCGCCGGCGCGGCCTGTGCGTCCGTTGGCGCCGGCGATTCCGCCGGCGCGCGCGACGCCCGCCACAGCGGGACGGAGAGCACGACAAGCGCGACCGCCAGCAGCGCGGCCCCGATGGCGATCCGCGTGCCCTTCGAGATTCGGATACCGGCAGGCGCCGCTGCGCCAAGCGCCTTGACGACCTCCCCCGCGCGCCGAAATCGATCGCGCGGCAGCCGCTCGAGGCACTGCAGGATCACCGACTCCCACGTGGGATCGAGGTCCGGCACGAGCTCGCGCGGCGGGCGCGGCGGCTCGGACAGGCGCCGCACGGCCGCGGCCAGCGGCGTGGCGGCCGCGAACGGCCGCTTCCCCGTCACCATCTCGTACATGACCAGGCCGAGCGCGTAGACGTCGGTCGCCGGCGTCAGCTCGCCGCCTTCGACCTGCTCGGGCGCCATGTAGTCCGGGGTCCCGAGAATCTGGCCGGTGAGGGTGGGATGCCCATGCGCGTGCCCGCCGCTCGATCCATCCCCGGGCCGCACCGCCAGCCCGAAATCGGTGACGACGACCCGCATCGTCCCGTCGGACTGAGGGACGAGCATGACGTTGTTGCTCTTGAAGTCGCGGTGGACGACGCCCGCCTGGTGCGCCGCGTCCAGTGCGGCCCCCATCTGCGACACGACGGACAGCGCCTCGCTCGTCGTCATGGGTCCCCGCCGGAGCCGATCGGCCAGGGTCTCCCCCGCAAGGAACTCCATCGTGACGAAGGTCACCGGCGGCGCCGAGCCGGCCGGCTGGTGGCGGAAGAGATCGAAGATCCGGCAGATGTTCGGATGGGTGACCTGCCGCGCCAGGAACGCCTCGCGCTTGAAGCGGGCAATCGCGCTGGCGTCCTGCGCGATCTCCGGGCGGATCGTCTTCAGCGCCACGTGCTCGTGCAGCTCGAGGTCCTCGGCCTCGTAGAGCTCGCCCATGCCGCCGCTGGCGACGAAGCGGACGATGCGGAAGCGGTCGGCGACGATTTGGCCGTCAGCGAAGGTTACGGAAGGGGCCGAGAGCATGATGCCGGGATGGACGGGTATTCCCGCGGTGATTATCGCATGG